>CAVQEN010000001.1:0-503007 GCA_963711535.1 uncultured Actinomycetota bacterium
CCCGACCCGGCCGCCGCCATCGTCCCGGTCCTGGAAGCCATGACCGCCGATGGCATCAAGCTGGGCGACGTGCTGGCCGACTCCGGCTACTCCCACCGCATCCCCGCCACCTGGGCCAGCCCGCTGCGCGCTGCCTGTGCGCAGCTCGTGCACGACCTGCACCCCCACGACCGCGGCCCCCGGGGAACCCACCAGGGCGCCATCATCTGCAACGGATGTCTGTACTGCCCCGCCACCCCCGCCCCGCTGCTGCAGCTGGTGGCCCTGCCGCCTGTCGCCACCCCCGCCGAGGTTGCCGCGCACGACCAGCAGACCGCCGAGCTATCGCGTTACAAGCTCGGCGCGCACGCCGCCTGCGACGCCGACGGATACCGCCGGCATGCTCGCCCCGCGACCGCCGGCAAGATCCGATGCCCGCTCAAGCCGCCCTCGATGACACTCGGCCGGGACCGGCCCGAAATCCTGTCAGTGCCCGAGCATCCGCCGGCCTGCTGCACCCAGCAGACCATCACCGCCGGCCCCGGGGTTGCCCAGAAGACCCGCCAGAAGCACGACTACCCCTCCGCCGGATGGCGGACCTCCTACCAGCGGCGGACCGCCGCCGAGCGGCTCAACGCCACGATCAAGGACCCCGCCGTCAACAGCATCGACCGCGGCTGGATCCGGCTGACTGGCCTCACCCCGCTCATGCTCTGGCTCGCCTGCCTGACCGCCGTCCGCAACCAGCGCATCCTGATCGCCTGGCAGGCCCGCCAAGACGACAACCAGCGCCGCGCCGCCGCCGGACTGCCGCCACGCACCCGCAAACGCCGCCGCGCCCTCGCCGGCACCAGCACAGGCCCCGCGCCCCCATAGCCAGCCGGGAACCCGCACCACGGCAGCAGCCGCCAGCACCAGCACCGCCTGCGTGGCTACACCGCGCCCCCCAGCCCGGCCGACCAGCACAAAACATCCCCGCGCACCGGCTCCGGACCTGAAAACACAGCAACCGCGACCGCATCAACGGTCACGGCGAACTGTCAGACCCAGATGTGAACATGGATCCTGGTGAGGTGTGAATACCTCACTGCGTGGAGCTAAGGGGATTCGAACCCCTGACCTTCTGCATGCCATGCAGACGCGCTACCAGCTGCGCCATAGCCCCTTGGTGCGACGGTTCCGTCACGGTGGAACGCAGATAGCATACCGGCTTCCGCACTCCGGTACGCACCGCGCGGCATGAGCTGCCCCGTGACCTGGGCTGACAGCTGTCCGATTACCATCCCGTCCGGCGTTGCAGCCAGTCCAGGAGTGCGGTGGCCCGGCGCTGTCTGAAGAGCCGCAGGGCAGGGATGTTCTGCGAGCCGGACTGCTGTGCCTTCACGTACGCCGAGCCGGCGCTGCTGGCCAGGTAGGCGGTGAGGATCTCGGGTTCGATCTCGCGTGTCCTAGCCGTCGAACTCTGCGAAGAGCGTGTTGAGGCCCTCCGCCAGCAGCGGGTGCGTGAAGATCGTGTCCGCCATGTCGGTATAGGTGAGCTTGCCCAGCATGGCGACCTCGATAATGCTCATGATCTCGCCGCCCTCACTGCCGAGGATCGCGCAGCCCAGGATCTGGCCGCTGTCCGCGTCAACGATCGCTTTCATGAAACCGCGCGTTTCTCCGGTTTCCAGGGCGCGGACGACGGCGCTCATGGAGAGCTTGGCCACCCGGATCGCGCGTCCCTGCGCCCTGGCATCGTGCTCGGTCAGGCCGACACGGCCGAGCTGCGGATCAATGAACATCGTGTACGGGACGATCCGGCCGCGCGTGCTCGCCTTCTCGTGGCCAATGAGGTTGGCGCGCAGGATGCGGTAGTCGTCGTAGGAAAGGTGCGTGAAGGCCGGGCCGCCTTTGACGTCGCCCATGGCGTAGACGCCGGGGACACTGGTCTCCAGGTACTCGTCGACTTCGACGAAGCCGCGTTCGTCGAGACGGACGCCGGCCGCGTCCAGGGTGAGCGCCTCCGTATTCGGGACGCGGCCGGTGGCCGACAGCAGGTGCGAGCCTTCGAGCTCGCGCTCATCGTTTCCCGTGCGCACGGTCAGCCGCAGGCCGTCGCTGTCAGCGGGCCTCACGCGGACCGGCGCCGTCGAGGTCAGGATGGTGATCCCGTCCTCGCGCAGGATGGCGGCGACCTCGTCCGAGACGTCCTCGTCCTCGATCATCATCAGGCGCGGAGCAGCTTGGATCACAGTGACCTCGCTGCCGAACCGGCGGAACATCTGCGCGAACTCCAGCCCGACGTAGCCGCCGCCGACGACGATCAGATGCTCCGGGATCTCGGCCAGCTCCATGATCGACGTTGAGTCGAGGATGGAGACCTCGTCTGCGCCGGGGATTGTCAGCGGCCCGGGCCTGGTGCCCGCGTCGATGACGATTACCGGCGCGCTGATCTGCCGCGTCCCGCCGACCGCCAGCGCGATCTCGACCGTTTTCGGGGCGGTGAAATGGGCCTCGCCGTTAATCCGGTCAATCCCGTCGTGCGCCAGGCCCTTGGCGTAGTTCTGGCGCGCGCCGGCGACCATGGCCCGTTTGCGCTCGCGCACCGCCGCCAGGTCCACCGATACCGGGCCAGTGTGCACGCCGTACTCCGCGCCGCGGCGTGCCAGGTAAGCCAGGCGCGCGCTCGCGACCATCGTCTTGGTCGGGGTGCACCCCCGGTTGACGCAGACGCCGCCGAGCTGGTCACGCTCGACGAGCGCCACCTTCTGGCCCGCCTTCGCCAGATCGGCGGGCAGCCGCCGGCCGCCCTGGCTGGTCCCGATCACGATCGTGTCGTAATGCTCATCGGCCATCGCATCTTCTCCCATGTCCTGGTGAGCGGGTTGCACAGACCGCCGCTCGGTTGAGCCTTCCCATCTGGCAGGCGGATATAGCGTGCTTGGCCGCCGTCAGAGGCGTCTGATCCCAGTGCAAGAAACGTGGTCTGCACCGCCGCCGCCTGAGTCCGCGGCGGCCACCGCCGTGCAGACCGGGCAAGTGGGCAGAACGCCGACCATTAACCGGATCGGAATCTCAGGACTGCCCTACGTCAGGCCGATTCCAAGGGCTGAGCCGCTGCTGGTTGTTCCGGTCGCCAGGCCGGGCGAGAAGGTCTGCCCATGCGCAAGCGGGTGCGACTGCGGCTGTGGCGGCTAGGCAGCAGTTTCACGCCGCGCCCGGCCACTCGCTTTCGAGCCGGGCCGACAAACTGGCTCGGAGACGTGGCCAGCGGGTGGCCCTGGCAAAACGACGTGACCCTAAGCCCTGCTGTGGCCTATGGTCCTGGGCATGTATCCCGCCCCGCTCCTCGTCAAGGTCGGCGGCAAAGACCTGGCGGTCGAGGATCCCGGCCCCGAGTCGGGATTCCCGGTCATCGTCTAATAACGGGGCGGGCTCCCGGCACCTGTTCCCGCCCGCGGTTTCGGAGGGTCGCGACCTGGGCTTCCGGCTAATCGGGTATGACCGGCCGGGCTGTGGCGGGTCGACGGCGATGCCCGGCCGCGTCATTGCTGACTGCGCCGACGATGTGCGGGCCATCATGAGCGAGCTGGGCATCGCGAAGACAGCGGTGTGGGGTTCCTCGGGCGGTGGCCCGTACGCTCTGGCGACGGCGGCGGAGCTTCCAGGTGCTGTGACCGCTGTCTGCACGTTCGCCTCGATCGGCCCGTACGGCGAGCCTGGTCTGGACTTCGCCGATGGTCTCGGCGGTGATGACTTCCGCGAAGAGATCCGGCGCAAGCTCGAAGAGCCAGAGCGGGCCCGCGAGTACTTCCGTGCCCAGTCAGCGGTTACGCTCGCGCAGCGAGGTTCGGCTGACTGGTGGCTGACGAACTGGGGAGACCGGGCGGGGCAGGACGCTGCTCACAGCCGGGAACGGGCAGAGTATCTGGCGGCTTGCCAGCGGGACGTCGTGCGCGCCGATGATCGCGGGGCGTTCGACGACGACGGATCGTGGGAAGACGACCTGACCTTCTATAAGGCGTGGGGTTTTAATCTCGCTGATATCCAGGCTCCGGTCAGCCTGTGGCATGGCACTTCCGCGAGGAGCAGACCATCGCCCAAAACGACCGGCTTCGCTAACCGGGGACTTGTCGCCGGGATTGGTGTTCTGCTGACGCTCAGGTGCTGGTACCAATAAGGCGCTGCAGTGCTGTTCGACTTCCATCCTCGAAAGATGCCTGGCGGGTTTCATGTGCCTTGACTAGCATCCAGAGTGCGGTGAGAACGGCACAGCCCTGCAAGAGTGCGCGCTCGGGATCGTCGAGTTCGCGGCCGTATCCGCCCAGGAACGCGTCCCGTAGGTCGGGCCGAGTCGGCCAGATGCCGAGATGCAGCCTGGCCAGGTCGCTGACCCAGACATCAAGGCGAGACCATTCGAAGTCGACGACGTAGACCGTTCCCGCATCGACGAGCCAGTTGCGGGGGGTGTAATCACGATGGCACGGCACCTTAACCGGGCACGGCAGACAAGCCAGCGCCTCGACTTCGGAGCGGGCAAGTCCCAGCTCACGCGAGGTCAGCAACCCGGCAGCCAAGGGCGACAGCTGGTCGAATTCCTCGACCTTGGCACGCCCGAAGTCATCCCAGCGGAGGGCAGGCTGGGCGGCGTGCAGCTGCCGTAGCAGAGAGCCCGCGCCGTGCTGTATGGTGGCCTCGGCAAGGCTTCGCGCATCGTCAGCATCGTCGGTGCTGGCCGCCGGCCATGGAGGCAACTTGCCAGGCACTGCCGACAGAATGACGGCCTGCTGGGAGTCATCGGACGCTCGCAATCGCGGACTCCTGTTCCGCAGGGCCGGGACCCATCGGCGGTATGCCGTGACTTCGGCCAGGTATCGCTCGCTGTCACGGTGCTGTTTGAGGAACCAAGTGACCCCGCTCTCGTCGCGCAGGCTCAGTACCGACGACATCCCGTGCTGCCATGAACAGTCAGCTACCTGCTCGTATCGACCGAGGACCTGTGTCGCGAAAGCGAGCAGCGCTTCTGGCGCGGTGCCACCGCCCGCGCTGGCTTTAAAATGGGCTTGCTGGTCGTCCATTCTGACTCCAAGGGCGGTGGGTAGCTTGATTCGCTGCTGCCAGCAGGTGGATGGCAGCCGGATGTCGGCGAGATGGCCGTGCGAGGGAGAGTGCGTTACACGTGGTCCGGCTCATATTCCTGGAGCAAGAAGAGGCGCTCAACAGGTCGGGCAACGCGTTCGCAGGCTACCAGGTCATAGCCTCAGCATCAGCGGGGCAGGGCCGGCGATCGGCGCGAGCCGATACCTGCGATCCTTAGACCCGGTAACCGTCCGGCGGATGCACAGGAGCAGAACATGACCGAAGGTCCGGTTAACGGTGGCAGCCGCATCGTCGTCGGCGTTGATGGATCCCGCCCTTCTCAGCAAGCGCTGCGATGGAGTGCCCAGCTGGCCACGGTGCTCGGCGCGCGGCTTGAAATCGTCGCCGCGTGGGAGTACCCGCCGTCCTTTGGCTGGGCCGCTGTAGCGCCGGACTGGAATCCGGGCCAGGACACGGAGAACGTCGTGGCTGACACAATCGCGGCCGTCTTCGCCGATAAGCCTCCAGCTGACCTGCAGGTGCACGTGCGCGAGGGAGGGGCCGCGAAGGTCCTGCTGGATGCTTGCGAGGGCGCGCTCATGCTGGTTGTCGGCAGCCGCGGCCACGGCGGGTTTGCCGGGCTCCTGCTCGGGTCAGTCAGCGGGAACGTTGCCGAGCACGCCTCTTGCCCCGTCCTGATCATCCATGGCGACGAGCCACTGCCGTAGCAAGGCAAGGCAAGGCTTGGCTGGCGCGTCCACTTCTCGTGTAGTCAAACGCACGCAGATACCGACATCCGGTGTTTATGCACTAAGCCCCCGCGTCCGTCACATCGCGCCACGTGACGCGTAGTACTTCGGGTTCTTAATATCGTTCTTGAGGGGTAGGCCAGAGAGGCCGGCCGAATTCGTCCGCGCATTACATTCCGTCGGCGCAGAGACTATTTCGTGGCCAGGCAAGTCGGAGGGAAGACCATGTAGCGTCACCGGCCTCATGACGGGGGGAATCGAATGAGACGAGTTCGTTTCGGCACCCTCATTGCGCTCGGCACTGCGCTAGTGGCATTGACCGCATGTAGTAATAGCGGCAACCCGCCACCGGATATTCACATCCAGCAGAACAACAATGCTCCGTCATCCTCATCGACGCCGTCATCGGCACCAGCTAATCCGGAACCGCCAGCCAGTTCTGGATTTCTCGTTCCGTCGGCTCTGGAGCAGTCGATAGCCAGCGAGCAGTCCCAGTCCCTGGCTGCGGCACCCGCGTCGGATTATGACTCGAGCGACGATGCTGCCGTCTCGGTCAGCTGCCAGAGCACCGGCACAGACACCTTTACTTGCACTGGCAGCGACACCGATGGCGACACCGGCAGCGCGGACAATGTCACGGTCGCTGCTGACGGATCGTCGTGGTCGGACAGCGGCATGACCTGGACCGGCCCCGATGTCTCAGTCTCCGGTGGCTACACCGTCGGTCCGGTGGCTGGATGGAGCCAGCCCTAGGTACGTGGCCTGCGGGGATAGGCCGGACGTATCGTGCCTCGTCGTCACCGAACGAGATCAGCATCAGGCACGCGATCTCCGGATGGCGCGAGCGGACCTCCCGGCAGGCGGTCACGCCGTCGCCGTCGGGGAGCCGCACGTCCAGGACGGCGACGTCGGGCGTCAGCGCCGGGAACCCGGCCAGCGCCGCTTCGCCGGTCCCGGCCTCGCCGACGGCTGTGATGCCGGGCTCGGCCTCGAGCAGGTCCGTGACACCGCGGCTGCGGATATCTCGGCGAGCCCGGACGGATATTCTGAGCAACCAGCGGAGACAGGAGGCGATGGTGGCAACTTCAGTCGGCTTGGATGCCGTTGAGACCGCCCTGCTCGCAGATGATCTTCTACGGCAGGGCGATACGCTCCAGTCCGTCTGGCGGTACGCCATCATTCAGCTTCTTGATGACTACTCGCGAGATCTTGCACGAGATGGCGCCTCAGTGGCGTCCCGGCGGTTTACTCACGAGCCAGCCCGGACTAGTTCCCCGGAGGTCGATGCTGCACTCGCTGCGCTGGCCGAGCATCTCGCTCGGCGCGACGACTGGTCGCTGCCTCCGTGGGCGCGCAAGCCTGGAAGGTATTCCGCCAAGTGGTGGTTTGTGACGCCACTGCGCGGGATGCACCCGACGGCCCTTCAGGAATCTCCGCCGTCGTTCCGGACTCGGGGGATCTTCATCACCGCAGGAGCTCTGAGCCGGGTATGACTCAGGGCCCGCTTACGGCTGATGACATCCGCCGGTTGTTCGGAGAACTTGCATCTGAACTCGATGCAAAAGGACAGCGGGCAGAGATTTTCCTCGTCGGCGGTGCCGCGATCGCGTTGTGTTTCGACGAGCGTCGTGCAACGCGCGACCTTGATGCTGTCTTCGCGCCAACCGAGTCTGTCCGTCGAGCAGCGGCCGTCGTCGCAGATCGGGAGGGACTCGACCCGGATTGGCTGAACGATGCCGTCAAGGGTTTCCTGCCAGGACCAGATCCCAATAGGATCAGGTACTTTGAAGCCCCGGGTCTGCTGGTGGACGTGGCGTCGGCCGAATACTTGCTGGCAATGAAACTCTTTTCGTCGCGAGTGGAGATCGACGCGGAGGACATTGCATTGCTGTACCGCGAGGTTGGCTATCACAGCGTTGAGGAAGGTCTGGCGCTGGTGGAACGAAGCTACCCAGGCGTTCCTATCGCGGCGCGGGTCCAGTTCTTGCTAGAGGAGATCGTTGAGTCCCTTGAGGCCGACTGACCGGCGGTCGACTTCCACCACTGCCGGTAGCCGCTCCTGGTGCCTGGGCTAAGCAGTGTCGGTGACCAGCCGACGTCACCGCGATCAGAACGCCGTGGCGAGCCAGGCGGCTACGGCGGCGAGGATGATGAGCGCGAGATTCAGGCCGGTGACCTTTGCTTCGCTGCGCGACAGGTGAAGGCCTGTCGCGAGGATCTGCAAGACGGCGAAGCCGACAGCGGCCACAATCGCGAGAACGGGCACGATCCCCGTCGCCGGCGGCAGGATCAGGCCGGACGCGCCGAGGATCTCGACGGCGCCGATCATCCGGACGACCGGCATCGGGACGGTGTCGACCCATGCCATCATCGGCGCAAGCTGCTCCTTGCTCTGAGCGACCTTCTTCCCGCCGGCGTAGAGGTAGAACAGTGCGAGCAGCCCGGCGACGATCCAGTACGCGACGACCACGGCAAAGCCTCCGATAGTTACGAGTTGTAAGCAGGACCATAATGAGTCACTATCGAGTGACCTGCAAAAGGCACATCCGTGTGCGTGACGGGGACCTGGAGCGATGTCGAAGTACGAGAAGACCTGCCTGATCCGGGGGGACGGTGGTCGCGCCATCCGCGGCATTCTCGACCGCATCGGCGACAAGTGGACCGTGCTCGTGGTCGCGACCCTGCACGGACAGCGCATGCGGTTCACGCAGTTGCAGCATCGCATTCCCGGCATCTCGCAGCGGATGCTAACTCTGACGCTGCGCCATCTGGAGCGGGACGGCCTCGTCGGGCGCACGGTCTTCGCCGAGGTGCCGCCGCGCGTGGAGTACGAGCTCACCTCGATGGGCCGCACGCTGGTCGAGCCTGCTGTGACGCTGGCTGAGTGGGCGGTCGAGCACAACCCCGACATCGAGCGCAGTCACGAGGTGTACGACTCCCGGCGAGATGCCTCGTAGCAGCGCCCCAGCAACCGGTAGTACCGGATGCGTTCGGCGTCGGGTGCAATGCCGTACGCCTCCGGCAGAGGACGGCCCCAGCCGGCGCCGTAGTTAAGGTCGGCGCTCCAGGTAGCGATGGCCAGGTCCGCCCGCCGGTCGGCGACGCCCAGGTCGCCAAGGTCAACATGCGCGGACCAGCTGCCAGCGTCGGAGAGCAGGGTGTTCGGCGCGCAGCTGTCGCCGTGGCAGACCACATGCTGGTCGATCGACGGGACGTCGGCGAGGAGCGTCAGTACCCGGTCGGTTCGCAGCGGCTGGCCGGATGACGGCCACCAGACCGGATCAATGCGCCCGTCGCTGACCTGGCCGCGAAGCTCCGCGAGCCGCTCGTGCGCCGACCACGAGAACGGGCAGGTCGCCGCCCTGGCTGACAAGCAGCGGTACGAGCGTGAACGGCCACGCCCACGTCAGCCGGGCCGCTTCGCGATCAAGATCGATACCAATCGCTCGCGGCGCCCACTTCACGAATTCTCGATCGTCGTCCGTCCCGACGTCATAGGTGAGGGCGCCGAGCCGGTTACGCCAGACGAATCGCGTTGGCCGGTCGCCGGCCAGCGCCGTCAGAGCGAACGGCGGC
Source organism: uncultured Actinomycetota bacterium (assembly GCA_963711535.1). Lineage (GTDB taxonomy): Bacteria > Actinomycetota > Actinomycetes > Streptosporangiales > Streptosporangiaceae > JAJYUU01. The sequence continues at coordinate 9,366 of CAVQEN010000001.1, forward strand.
GTCGCATCCTCGCCAGTCAGCATGACTCCAGGACGACGACTGGCGTCGTGAGCGCCCGATCGGCGCCCACGACCCGCTTCGGGCCGTGCAGGGTCAGAGCAACCGCCAGCCTGATGTCCGCCGCAGACGATCCGATCTGCACCTCGATGCGGCCAGGCTCGACGATGCACTCTCCGGACAGGCCGTGAAACGCGGTTCGGTCGGCGTGCAGCCGGAAGCGAACAGTGCGGGCCTGGCCGGGCTCCAGCTCTAGCCGGGCAAACCCCGCCAGGTACCGGACCGGCCGGACCACCTCGGCGACCGGATCATGCACGTACAGCTGGACGACCTCGGTACCCGCCCGCGTGCCCGAGTTCGTGACCGTGAAGCTGATATCGGCCGCCCCGTCAGTCCGGACCAGGCCATCGAGCTGCCCGGCCTCGCCAGCCGACGTTACGGATAGTCCGGCATAGTCGAAGCTCGTGTAGGACAGGCCGTGTCCGAAGGGAAACAGCGGCGTCGGGTCGATCGCGCTGGCGCCGGTGCGCTCGGCTAGCGGCGCGCGAAGGTAGGGCGACGGCTGCGCGCCGCTGCCGGCCGGTATCTCGACCGGCAGCTTGCCGCTCGGCATGACTCGGCCGGACAGGATGCCGGCTATCGCCGCGGCGCCTTCCTGGCCAGCGAAGAAGGACTGAACTGCGCCGGGCAAGCCGGCCCGGCGCGCTGCCGAGCGCATAGGGACGGCCGCTGATCATCACCACGACCACGGGCACGCCGGTGTCCAGGATGGCGTCAAGGAGCTCCTGCTGGACGCCGGGCAGCCGCAGGTCGGCGGCGTCACAGCCCTCTCCTGAGCTACCCCGGCCGAACAAGCCTGCCTCGTCGCCCAACGCGACGATGGCGAGGTCGGCGGCGGCAGCACAGTCCACTGCCTCGGTGATCCCGGACGTGCTGCCGGACCGTACGGCGCAGCCCTGCGCGTAGCTGATCGCCGACTCCGGGAACTCGTCGCGCAGGGCTGCGAGCAGTGAGATGTCCGGAACGCCGGCATCGAGCTCCGGATACCGGTGCCCGACATGGCGCGGGAAGGTGTAGCAGCCAAAGGACGCCAGGGGGTCGTCCGCGACAGGGCCGACCACGGCGAGTCGGCCCGGCGTGCGGAGCGGCAGCACCCGCTGCTCATTGGCCAGCAGTACGACCGATTCCTGGGCGAGCTGGCGCGCCAGACGGCGATGGCCGGGTGGATCCAGGTCGACCGGGCCGGCTGAGGACGGGTCGGGCGACCAGTCAGGATCCAGCAAGCCGAGCTCGAACTTGTGCGCCAGGACGCGCGCTGCGGCGCGGTCCACCAGCTGCTGCGGAATCGTGCCCTCGTGTACCGCCTGGAGAAGCGGGCCGCCGTAGCACCTGCGGTTCGGCAGCTCGACGTCAATCCCGGCGCGCAGTGCGAGCGCGCCTGCCTCGCCGGGCGAGTCGGCCACCGCATGCAGCGTCTGAAGGAAGGAGACCGCGAAGTAGTCGGAAACGACGGTGCCGGTGAAGCCAAGCTCCTCACGTAGCTTGCGCGTGAGGAGGTCAGGGTCGGCAGTGCTGGGCAGGCCATCGAGGCTGGTGTAGGAGGCCATAACGGACCGGGCGCCGCCCTCCCTGATCGCCATCTCGAACGGTGGCAGTATGACGTCGGCGAGCTCGCGGGGCCCGATGTCCACCGGCGCCATATTGCGGGCCGCGCGTGATGCCGAGTAGCCGGCGAAATGTTTCAGAGTGGCGATGATCCCAGACGACTGAAGCCCCTGAACATAGGCCGTGCCGATGACTCCGACCAGATACGGATCCTCGCTAATGGTTTCCTCAACCCGCCCCCAGCGTGAATCACGCACGACGTCGAGCACCGGCGCGAGCCCCTGGTGAACTCCGACAGCGCGCATGCTGTGCCCGATCGCAGCGGCCATCTCGCGGACCAGGCCGGGGTCGAACGAAGCGCCCCACGCCGGCGGTGCCGGGAAGGCCGTCGCAGTCCACGTGGTGAAGCCGGCCAGGCACTCCTCGTGCGCGATTGCCGGTATGCCGAACCGGCTCGCGGCCATCACCTGCCGTTGCAGCGCGGCCAGCGCTTCCGCGCCTGCGGCCGGGCTGACAGGCGCGGTGCCGAACACCCGGGTGAGCTGCCCGACTCCGTCGGCGATGAGCTCTGCCAGCGGCGTCTGCTCTGCGAACTCGCCCTGCATCGGAGCTACGCCGTCGCCGTCGACTGCCCCCGTTCCGACCCAGATTCCGGCGAGCTGCGCCAGCTTCTCGGCCCGCGTCATCCGCCCCAGCAGGTCAGCCACCCTGGCCGCGACTGGCAGGGATGCATCGCGCCAGGCCTGGCGATCGTCCTCGCCGCCGGGCTGCCTGCTGGCTGGTGCCTGAGTGCGCTGGCTCATCGCGGTGCACTGCCGCCGGCATCGGGGCCCCGGGCGGTTGACCCGCGCACGATGAGCTCTGTGGCCAGCTCCACCCGGCGGCTCGCCAGCGGCTGTCCGTCAATGAGAGTGCCGAGCATCTCCGCGGCAACGCTGCCCATCTCGGCCAGCGGCTGGCGCACCGTCGTCAGCGGAGGTGACAGCCAGCGGTCAATCGGCAGGTCGTCGAAGCCGACGACGCTGACGTCCTCCGGGATGCGCATGGCGCGCTGGCGCGCCGCCTCGTACACGCCCAGCGCCTGCTCGTCGCTGCCGGCGAAAATGGCCGTGGGCGGGTCGTCGAGGTCAAGCAGGTCGCCGCCATGCACGAACCCGCCCTCGTGCTGGAAGTCACCGTGCCGCACAAGTGCCGGGTCATACGGCAGGCCCGCGCGGTCCAGCGCGGACCGGTAGCCGTCGATCCTGGCGCGACTGCAGAGGTGACCCGGGGGGCCGCCGATCGCGGCAATGCGCTGGTGGCCGCACCCAATCAAGTGGTCAGTCGCGGCGATGCCGCCCGCCCAGTTGGTGGCGCCGACGCTCGGCAGATCCGGCTCGGGCAGATTGACCGGGTCGACGACAACGAGGGGGATGTGCTCCTCGCGCAGCTGGTGCAGCTGGCCGGTGGTCAGCTCGGAGGTGACCAGCAGCACGCCATCGGTGTCGTGGCTCGCCAGGGCGCTGGTCCAGCTAGCTGGCCGCGCGCTGCCGTGGCGCACCGACGATACCGCGGCTCCCATGGCGTGCGCCGAGCACCAGTCTTCGACCCCGCGCAGGATCTCGAGTGCCCACGGGCTGTCCAGGCCGGCGAACACCACGTCGATCAGGCCAGACCGGCGACCGGGCCGGATGCCCGGATGCCGGTAGTTGCGCTCGCCGAGCAGCTGCTCGATTCTGGCCCGGGTCGCGGCGGCAACGTCCGCGCGGCCGTTCACCACCTTCGACACCGTGGGCAGTGAGACTCCGGCCTCGGCCGCGATCTCTGCGAGCGTGGGCCGCTGTCGCACCGCGCTCGACCCGTCGGATGCCGAGCCGTCGGCGAAGGACTTGCCGCCGCGTGCGCGGTTGCCCTGAAGCGCCACGTCATCACCTTCCTCGCCGTAATCCGGCGGCTCGCTGAGGTAGCGACACACGCTATCGAAAAGGATCGTGCGGGTATCGTAGCCGATCCACCGGACAGCCGCGAGCAGCGGCGACCCGGGTACGGGCCGATCTGCCCACGTCAGCGCAGCGTAAAGCCGCGCTGACGGCATCGCTGGCAGCCGGGCACCTCGCCAGCGGACGGTCCGGCGCGCGTTACATTTTTGAGTCTTGACCGGTAACGCCCAGGTTTCTAGTATGTCGGCACATCGAAACTTTTCTGTGTTATATAAAAACGCCAACTAGCCCAGATTCTGGCCGCATGGTTTCAGGACGCGCAGCGACGTGAGGGAAGGTGCCTGGTGGTTTTCCTGGCCCGCCGCTTCGGCTTCTACCTGGTGACCGCGTGGGCGGCGATCACCATGAATTTCTTCATCCCGCGGCTGATGCCCGGCAATCCGGTCGAGCTCGTCATTGCCAGGCTGTCGCAGAACGGCGTGGTAGCGCCCGGTGAAGTCAACGCGCTGAGGGCTGCGTTCGGCCTCAATACCGGCGCGAGCCTGCTCACCCAGTACTTCCAGTACTGGGTGCACCTCGCGCACGGAAACCTGGGGACTTCGATCACCTACTATCCGTCCACCGTCGCAAGCGTTATCGCCGGCGCACTGCCCTGGACCGTGGCGCTGATCGGGATGGCGACGATCATCAGCTTTGTCATCGGGACGGTCATCGGGTCGATGGCTGCGTGGCGCCGCGGAGGCTGGCTGGAGACCGCGCTGCCAGCCACCACCTTCCTGCAGGGCGCTCCGTACTTCTGGCTGGGCCTGCTGGCCATCGAGGTTTTCGGCGTCAAGCTGGGGTGGTTCCCCGTGTCCGGGGGCTACTCCCAGGGCACGTCGATCGCCTTCACCGGCTCCTTCCTGGCGAGTGCCGCCGTTCATGCCGTGCTGCCTGCCCTGACGATCGTGGTCACCTCGATGGCCGGCTGGATCGTCGGCATGCGGAACGTCATGCTCACGACCCTGGGCCAGGACTACGTGCTGGTGGCCCAGGCCAAGGGCCTGTCGGAGCGCCGGGTCATGGTCACCTACGCGGCGCGCAACGCGATCCTGCCGCAAGTCGCCAGCTTCTCTATCGCGCTCAGCCTGGTGGTGTCCGGCGCCGTGCTCGTCGAGCTGGTGTTCTCCTATCCCGGCATCGGGTTCGTGCTGCTGCAGGCCGTCGAGAACGAGGATTACCCGCTGATGCAGGCCATTTTCCTGGTCATCGTGCTGTCGGTGCTTGTCGCAAGCCTGCTCGCCGATCTGGTCTACGTCCTGCTCGATCCCCGGTCGCGTCAGGAGGCATGACAGATGGCGCTCAGCACTGGCACCACGGCAGCTGCCCTGGAACCAGGCACGCCAGTCACGATCCCGCTTGGCGAGCGGGGCCGTCGGCTGCCGCATCTGTCGGCCAAGATATGGATAGGGCTGGCGCTGCTCGGCGTATTCGTGGTGATGGCGATCATCGGGCCCATGGTGGCTCCCTACGACCCGACCGCGATCGGCCCGCATGCCCTGGCGGCCCCGTCGGCCGCGCACCTACTCGGTACCACGACGACGGGCCAGGATGTGCTGTCGGAGCTGCTGGTGGGCGCGCGCGCGACACTGACCATCGCACTCCTGGCCGGGACGATCGCCACTGCACTCTCGGTGATAGTCGGTGTCACTGCGGGCTACCTCGGCGGCGCTGGCGGCGAGGCCCTGAACATGCTGTCGAACGTGTTCCTGGTGATTCCGCTGTTCCCGCTGCTTGTGGTGCTGACCGCCTTCCTGCCCAACGCGGGCTCGGTGGTGATCGGGCTGGTGATCGCCATGGTCGGGTGGGCCTGGGGAGCACGCGTGCTGCGGGCGCAGACGCTCGCCCTGCGCAACCAGGACTTCGTCCAGGCTGCGCGGGCAGTCGGGGAGCGAGGCTGGCGGATCGTGCTGTTCGAGATCTTGCCTAATGAGGTGGCAGTGGTCGCCTCTAGCTTCCTCTTCACGCTGATCGCCGCGATTGGGCTCTACGCGAGCCTGATCTTCCTCGGACTCGGGTCGACCACCGACTGGAGCTGGGGACTGATCTTGTACTGGGCGACGAGCAACGAGGCACTCGCGGCGGGCGCCTGGTGGTGGTTCGTGCCGGCCGGCTTGTGCCTCGCGCTGCTCGGCATGTCCCTGGCGCTGATCAACTTCGGCCTCGACGAGTTCATCAACCCCAGGCTGCGGGCGGCAGGCCTGAGCCGGAAGGGCCGCAGGGAGCTGAGCATGAACCAGGCCCTCACCCCGGTCGAGCGCCAGCCGCAGCGCAGCGAGGTCGTCGATGCCCGGAGAACGGGCCGATGACCACGCGCGGCCTGCAGACCCCGTGGTCGCTCGAAGCGGGCAGGCGGCCAGTCCTCGAGGTCAGCGGACTATGCGTCGATTACGGGCGCGGCACCGCAGCGACCCACGCGGTAATCGACGCCGACCTCGTGCTGCATCGCGGTGAGGTACTCGGCCTGGCCGGGGAAAGCGGCAGCGGCAAGTCGACTCTGGCCTACGGCATGACCAGACTGCTGCGCGCGCCGGGAGTCATCACCGGAGGCCACGTGCTATTCCGCCCGGACCCGGACCGCCCGGATTGGTCCGTGGACCTGCTGGATGCCGGCCTCGAGCAGATGCGCGAACTGCGCTGGCGCGAGGTGGCCATCGTATTCCAGTCGGCGATGAACGGGCTGAATCCCGTGCTGACAGTGGAGGCCCAGCTCACTGACACGCTGGCCGCGCACCGGCCGGAGATGAGCAAGGCGGCGCGCCGGGAGCGCGCGGCCGAGCTGCTGCGTCTCGTCGGTATCACCGCTGACCGCCTCCGCGGCTTCCCGCACGAACTGTCCGGCGGCATGCGCCAGCGGGTGATGATTGCCATGGCGCTCGCGCTCGAGCCGCAAGTAGTGATCATGGACGAGCCAACCACCGCGCTGGACGTCGTCACCCAGCGAGAGATCCTGCAGCAGGTGACGGGCCTGCGGGACCGGCTCGGCTTCTCGGTGCTTTTCATCACTCACGACCTCTCGCTGCTGCTTGAGCTAGCCGACACCATCGCGGTGATGTACGCAGGCCGGATCGTGGAGTCTGCCGCGGCCGGACAGCTGTTCGTCGCGCCGCGGCATCCCTACAGCGTGGGCCTGCTGAACTCGTTCCCGTCGCTGCACGGCCCGGTCCGTGCGCTGACCGGCATCCCGGGGTCGCCGCCCGATCTGAGTGATCCGCCGGCCGGGTGCACGTTCCATCCGCGGTGCGGTTACGCGATGCCGCAATGCTCGCAGCAAGTGCCGCCGCTGGCGCCGCCGCCGGACGCGAGGGCTGGCGACCGGCTGGTGGCGTGCTGGCTGCAGGACGGCCGGCCAGACCGCCCGCAGGAGCTGTCGCTGCCGGAGTCGCCTGGTCACCGGGCGCGCAGACCGCCAGTCACCGTGGCGGCCGCCAGCGACACGGAGGCAGCGCGATGACCGCATCAGGACCGGGGCCCGCGGCGCCCGCCGCGCCGGATACGGGCCACGCCGCCGAGCCCGCGATCCTGGTCGCCCGCGACCTCACGAAGCACTTCACGGTGCGGCACCACGGACAGCCCGGCACTCGGGTGCGGCGCCGCATCGTGCATGCGGCCGAGGACATCAACCTGGAGTTGCGCGCGGGCAAGGTGACCGCGCTGGTCGGCGAGAGCGGCTCGGGGAAGTCGACCGTAGCCCGGCTGCTCGCCCGGCTGATCCGGCCCACGTCCGGGCAGATCATCCTGGAGGGCAAGCCCGCCGGGCGGGGGCATCTGCATGAGTACCGGCACAAGGTTCAGGTGGTGTTCCAGGACCCGTTTGCCTCGCTGAACCCGATCCATAACGTCCGCTACCACCTCACCCGGCCCGTCAAGGTGCACCGCCGCGCGCGCGGCAAGGCTGCGGTGCAGGACGTGGTCGCTCACCTGCTGACCAGAGTGAAGCTCGAGCCGCCGAGCCGGTTCCTGGAGAAGCTGCCGCACGAGCTGTCCGGCGGCCAGCGGCAGCGAGTGGCCATCGCCAGGGCGCTCGCAGCCGGCCCGTCGGTGCTGCTCGCCGACGAGCCGGTGTCCATGCTGGATGTGTCGATCCGGCTCGGCGTGCTGAATCTCCTCGGCGAGCTCCGCGACACCGAGCGCATGGCGCTGCTCTATGTCACTCATGACATCGCGTCCGCGCGGTACTTCGCAGACACGGTGACCGTCATGTACGCCGGGCGTGTCGTGGAGTCAGGCCCGAGCCTGGCCGTCACCGAGCACCCGTCCCACCCCTACACGCAACTGCTCCTGGCAGCGGCCCCTGACCCGGACCGCGCACTCCTGACGGTAGCCGCACCCGCGGCTGCGACAACCGCGGTTGCGACAACCACGGTTGCGACAACCACGGGCGCCGCCACCACAGGTGCGATGCCGAGCCTGATCACACCGCCCTCCGGCTGCCGCTTCCATCCGCGCTGTCCGTTCGCAATGCCCGTCTGCACGACTGAGCTGCCTCCGCAGTTCGACGTCGGCGACAACCACACCGCGGCGTGCTGGCTCCGCCAGCCTGGCCGAGGCACTGCCTGATCCTCCGCCCCCGCCGGTTCCCCGGCCTGACAATTGGAGTAACCGTGAAACATCTGGTCAAGGTAGCCGCAGCGGGCTGCGCGCTCTGCATGCTCGGGTTTACCGCAACCGCCTGCGGCTCATCATCGGCGGGCAAGTCGTCTGCTTCCGCCACCACGCTGACCCTGGAGAGCAGTCCGACCGGTCCGCTCACGCGGACCTTCAACCCGTTCTCCAGCAGCAGCGCCGGTGCTGTACTCGGGCTCACCGACATGATCAACGAGCCGCTGATACAGTTCGACTTGCTCAAGCCGGGCACTATCTACCCGTGGCTGGCGACCTCGTACGCGTGGTCCAACGGCGGCAGGACGATCACGCTCACGCTGCGGAGCGGGGTCAAGTACACCAACGGCGCACCGTTCAACGCTGCGGACGTGGCGTTCGTATTCAACATGATCAAGAAGAACGCAGCTATCAACATCGGCGGGCTGGCCATCGCCAGCGCGTCGGCGCCAAGCGCCACCACAGCGGTCATCAACTTCACGACGTCGTCGTACGCGCTGCTGTACTACATCGGCGACACGGTCATGGTGCCCGAGAACGTGTGGAGCAAGGTGTCCAACCCGGCCACGTACGCTGACCCGGACCCGATCGGAACCGGGCCCTACGAGCTCTCCACGTTCTCCCCGCAGGGCGTGCTGCTGAAGAAGAATCCGGGCTACTGGCAGGCGGGCGAGCCGCACGTGGCGCAGCTGGACTTCCCCGCCTACGACTCCAACACCAGCGCGAACCTGGCCCTGGAGCAGGGCACGCTGGACTGGGGCGGCAACTTCGTCAGCAATATCAAGACCGCCTACGTCGACAAGGACCCGTCGGCCAACCACTACTGGGACGCGCCGCTGCAGACCGAGACGCTGATCCCGAACCTGACGACATTCCCGTTCAACAGCCTGGCCGTGCGCCAGGCCGTCGCGGTCGGAGTCAACCGGACCATCATCTCCGATGACGGCGAGGACTTCCAGCAGCCGCCGGCCACCGAACCGGGCTCGCTGACCGGGCTCACACTGCCGATCGATAACAGCTACCTGACCCCGCAGACCTCGACTCCGGCGTACACGACCAGCTACAGCACCGCCAAGGCCAAGGCGATCCTGAAGGCGGCCGGCTGGACGATGGGCAGCAACGGCTACTTCCAGAAGGGCGGCAAGACCCTCGCTTTCAGCATCCAGGATCCCACCGCCTACACCGACTTCATCGCCGACGACCAGATCATGGCCTCGGAGCTGAAGGCGGCTGGCATGGACGTGACCGTCGACGGCGTATCGGTGGACGCCTGGAACGCCGACCTGGCCGACGGCAACTTCCAGTCTGCCGCGCACTGGGGCAGCGGCGGTCCGTCGCCGTACTACTTGTACAACAACTACCTCAACTACGCAGTGAGCGCGCCGATCGGCAAGATTGCCACGGGCGATTACGAGCGCTTCGACAGCTCGCAGGCAAATGCCTTCCTTGCGCAGTACGCGGGCAGTGACAGCACGACCGTGCAGAAGGCGGCGATCGTCGGGCTGGAGAAGCTCGTGGCCGCCCAGCTCCCGGTGATCCCGCTGTTCTACGGCGTGGCCTGGGACGAGTACAACACCTCCAAGTTCACCGGCTGGCCCGGCCCGTCGGACGAGTACGCGCCGGGTGAGCCGAGCGGCCCGTTCAACGAGGTCACCGTGCTGCGCCTGCGGCCGGCGAGCTGACGGTCCTGTCTGGCCGGCCGCGGCCAGTCACCGCGGCCGGCCGGACCTCCGGAACCTTCCTCCTAACCTGAGAAAGACAGATGGAACCGATCTCCGTCGCAATCGTCGGTACCGGCAGCATCGCGCGGACGCACGTCGAGGCACTGCGCACGCTCAGCGACCAGGCGACGGTGGTCGCCGCGACCGACATCGACCCGGCCAGAGCGCGCGCGTTCTGCACGCGGTATGGCATACCCGGCCAGCACGAGAGTCTTACTGCACTGCTCACGTCCGCCCGGCCAGACCTCGTGCACGTGTGCACGCCGCCGGGCGCCCACGCCAGCCAGGCGCTGTCGTGCCTGCAGGCCGGCAGCTCGGTGCTGGTGGAAAAGCCCCCCGCGCTGAGTCTGCACGATCTGTGCTCGGCGGCCGCGGCGCAGGGCCGCGCCGGGCCATGGTTTGCCACTGTCTTTCAGCACCGGTTCGGCTCCGGCGCCCGGCGCCTGGCGCAGCTGATGCGCGACGGTGTCCTCGGACGGCCACTGGTGGCGATGTGCACGACCGCGTGGTTCCGGGACCAGAGCTACTTCGACGAGCCATGGCGCGGCCGCTGGGAGACCGAGGGCGGCGGCCCCACCATGGGGCACGGCATTCACCAGATGGACCTGCTGGCTTACCTGCTCGGCGACTGGACGGAAGTGTCGGCTATCGCGCGGCGTCAAACGCGGCGCACCGAGACTGAGGACCTGTCGCTTGCGCACGTCACATTCGCGAACGGCGCGGTGGCGAGCGTGCTGAACAGCCTTCTGTCGCCGCGCCAGGAGAGCTACCTTCGGTTCGACTTCGAGCGGGCAACGGTCGAACTGACGCATCTGTACGGCTACTCAGACGACAGCTGGCGCATCACGCCCGCGCCGGGCTTCGAAACGGACGTTCACGCCGCCTGGGCAGCCGGTGAGCACGGAACGGCGAGCGGCCACCGCGCGCAGTTCGCCGCGGTGCTGGCCGCGCTGCGGCAGGGAACGGCACCGCCGGTGGACTCGGGCAGCGCGCTGCGGTCGATGCGGCTGATAGCCGCCATTTACGCTTCGGCCCTGCTCGGCCGGCCGGTGCGAGCCGACGAGCTGGGACCCGACTCGCCGTTCTACCAGCGCATGTGTGGCGACGGGGCCGGGCTGGCGCGGCTCGGCGAGCCGGCCACGCGACCGCGCGAGTTCGACCGGTACGAGCCCGAGCCAGCCGGGGCCGGCCCGGACGGGAGTGCCGCTGTCTCCTGCCGGGCCAGCGGCACTCCCGCCCGGACCCGCGGCGAGAAGCCATGATGTCAGTGGTGCGCCGCCGGGACGGCTCCGTCGCCGGAACCTGGTGCGGCCGGGAGTTGTTCCGGTACACCTACCGGCCGAGCGAGCCTGACGTGGAGTCACCCCGGCCGTACTTTCACCCCATCCGGACGCTGCGCGGCGACGTAGTCAGCCTCTACCGGCCGCACGACCACGTCTGGCATAAGGGCATTGCCTGGTCGCTGTGTGACGTGGGAGGGATGAACTTCTGGGGCGGCCCCACCTACCGCCGCGACGCAGGCTACGTCCAGCTCGACAACAACGGCCAGATGCGTCACGACCGTTTCGAGGAGGTCGGCGTCAGCGACGGAGTCGTCGGCATCGGGGAGCGGCTGACCTGGCTCACCGGGAACGGCGAAGCCTGGATCTCCGAGCACCGGCGCATCGCGGCGACGGTCCTCGCCGGCCAGGCGGCGTGGCGACTGAACTTCGCGACCTGTATGCGGAACATCAGCGATCACGCGATCGCGATCGGCAGCCCCAGTACCGAGGGCCGGGACAACGCCGGCTACAGCGGCCTGTTCTGGCGCGGTCCCCGCTCGTTCTCCGCCGGAACCGTGCTGACGCCGGCCGGGGCAGGCGGCGAGGAGCTGATGGGGAGCCGTGCGCCCTGGCTCGGCTACGCGGGCCGGCATGACGGCCACGGCCGCGAGTCGACGCTCGTGTTCGCCGACAGCCTCCGGAACTTCTGCTTCCCGTGCCAGTGGTTCGTGCGGACTGGGATGTACGCCTGTGTGTGCCCCGCGCCCTTTTTCAGCTCCGAGTACCATCTGCCTGCCGGCGACTGCCTCCGCCTCGCCTTCGATGTGCTCGTGGCAGACGGGGCGCTCGATGCGGAACGCTGCGCCAGCCTGGTCGCCAGCCTGCCGGGCGGCGGGTGAGTGCGATGACGGAACCCCCGCTCCTGTTTTCGGGCGGCACAGCGTTTCCGGCCGGTACAGCGTTTCCGGGCGGTACCGCGGTGACGCACCTGGCCGTGTACGACTGGGTCGGTCCGGACGGCCTGGCCGGCGGCTCGCCGCATCTCCACCTGGCCTGCGCCGAGGGATACGTCGTGCTGAGCGGCGCGGGCCGGCTGCAAACGCTGAGCACAGATGGCTTCGCCGAGACGCCGCTGACCCCGCTGACCGTCGCCTGGTTCTCGCCGGGCGTGGTGCACCGCCTGATCAACGACGGCAGCCTGGAGATCCTCGTGGTGATGCAGAACAGCGGACTGCCCGAGTCCGGCGACAGCGTGCTCACGTTCCCGCCCGAGTACCTTGCAGAGCTCGGCGTCTACCGGCCCGCCGCGACCCTGGACCAGGGCGCTCAGGACAGTCCGGAGAGGCCAGACGGTGTCGCAGGCGCTGCGCGCCGTCGGCAGCACCTGGCTGTGGAAGGTTTCCTGCTCCTCAGGGAGCGGCTCGAACGTGACGGACCGGAGGCACTCGCGGCTTTCTACGCTGCTGCGGCCGCCCTGGTGCGCAGCCGGGTGCCGAGCTGGAGCGACATCTGGCGGCAGAGTGCGCTGGCCGCCGCCGTGCGCACCGGTGAGCATCTTGAGCAACTCGCGTCCGGCAGTCACGAGCACCTCGCCGACGGCCACCTGACGGTGCCGCCCGCGCCTGCCAGCCGCACGTATGGCATGTGCGGGCGGCTGCTCGCCTACCCGGGATAGCTCGGCTTCCCGAGAGAGAAGGAGACACACGATGCACACGGGCAAGCACATCAGACACAGACTGCGCCGTTCGGTCATTGCCGCCGCCGCGGTCGTTGCCGGCGCCGCGTTAGCCGTCGTCCCGGTGGTCTCAGCATCGGCAGCGCCGGCTTCTGCCGACGGTGCGGCCGGCAGCGGTGCGGCCGGCAACAGTGCGACCAGCAACAGTGCGACCATCAACGGAGCGGTCAGGTACCAGCGCATCGACGGCTTCGGCGCGTCCGAGGCTTTCGGACAGGCCGAGACGATCATGACTGCTCCCGCCGCTACGCAGCAGCAGGCTCTGAACCTGCTCTTCAGCCCGGTGTCCGGGGCCGGTCTGACGATTCTGCGGAACGAGGTCGGCGCCGATCCGGGGGGCACGATAGAGCCGGACGCGCCGTCGAGCCCGTCGGCCGCGCCGTCCTATGTCACGCTGCAGTCGATCGACAGTGACAGCGGGCAGCTATGGCTCGCGCAGACGATCAGGAAGGACTACGGCGTCCGGGACGTGTTCGCAGACGCGTGGAGCGCCCCCGCCTACATGAAGACGAACGACTCGACGGCCAACGGCGGAACGCTGTGCGGCGCGCCCGCCGCTACCTGCGCGAGCGGCGACTGGCGGCAGGCCTTCGCCAGCTACCTGGTCCAGTACGCGAAGGACTACGCGCGGGCGGGAGTTCCGCTCAGCTACATCGGCTTCGAGAACGAGGCGAACCTCGCGCCCGACTATGACGGCATGGTCATGACCCCGGCGCAGACGGCGAATTTCGCTCCCGTCATCGGCAGCGCGCTTGCCCGCTCGGGACTGCCCACCAGGCTCGAGTGCTGCGCCACCGAGGGCTGGGACTACGCGGCCCAGTACGCCAGCGCGATCGAGGCCGACCCGGCCGCGCTCCGGTACGTCGCGTTGTTCACCAGCCACGGCTACACAGCCTGGCCCGTCTCGCCCCTGCCAGGCTGGAGCAAGCCGGTATGGGAGACGGAATGGTCCACGTTCGAGTCCTGGGACCCGGCGTGGGACGACGGGACGGACGCGTCGGGTCTCGCCTGGGCCGAGCACATCTATGCGGGCCTGACCTCGGCCAACCTCAGCGCTTTCCTGTACTGGTGGGGCTCGAGCGAGCCGACGTTCAACGGCGACAACGAGAGCCTGATCCAGATCAACGGCAGCACCGTGTCGGCGTCCGGGCGACTGTGGGCGTTTGCGAACTACAGCCGGTTCGTCCGGCCGGGAGCGGTGCGCATCGGCGCTGCCACGTCCGACAGCGGCCTGGAGCTGACCGCGTTCCGCAACCTCAACGGCTCGACTGCCGTCGTGGTGCTCAACACCGCCACCTCGGCCGACTCGGTTTCGTTTGCCCTCAGGCACCTCGGCCTGTCCGGTCCGGCGACCGTGACCCCGTACCTGACGGACTCGACGAGCGACACAGCCGCGCAGGCCCCGTTGCACGCCAGGAACGGCCAGTTCACTGCCACCCTGCCGGCCCGCTCGCTGGTGACGTTCGTAATCTCCAGGTAGGCGCGAGTGGCCGGTGACGGACGGAGCCGACCGTGGCGCCGCAGCGAAGGGAGTCTTGTGTGAGTTCGGACAAGTACGCGCCGTCACCGGCGGACAAGTTCTCGTTCGGGATCTGGACGGTCGGCTGGCAGGGGGTGGACGTCTTCGGGTCGGCCGTTCGCCCGCCTATGCCGGCCGACCGGGCGGTGCGCGAGCTCGCCGAGCTGGGCGCCTACGGTGTTAACTTTCACGACAACGACGTGTTCGGCTTCGACGCGAGCGACGCGGACCGGACGCGGCTGATCGCCGCCTTCCGGGCCGCGCTCGCCGACACCGGGCTCGTCGTCACGACGGCCACGACGAACCTGTTCAGCCACCCGATGTTCCGCGACGGCGGCTTCACGGCGAACGACAGGGACGTCCGCCGGTTCGCGCTGGCGAAGGTGATGCGCAACCTCGACCTGGCCGCCGAGCTCGGCGCAAGCGTCTACGTGTGCTGGGGTGGCCGGGACGGCGCGGAGTCGGGCGCGGCGAAGGACGTCCGGGCGGCGCTTGACCGCTGCAAGGAAGCCTTCGACGTGCTGTGTCAGTACGTGCTCGACAACGGCTACGCCATCCGGTTCGCCATCGAGCCCAAGCCGAACGAGCCGCGCGGCGACATCCTGCTGCCGACGGCGGGGCACGCGCTGGCGTTCATCACCGAGCTTGAACATCCTGAGCTCGTCGGCCTCAACCCGGAGGTCGGGCACGAGGAGATGGCGAGCCTCAACTACGCGCACGGGATCAGCCAGGCGCTGTGGCACGGCAAGCTGTTCCACATCGACCTGAACGGCCAGCACGGCCCTCGCTACGATCAGGACCTGCGCTTCGGCGCAGGGAACGCGCGCGGTGCCTTCTGGGTCGTCGACGCGCTGCTCGCCGGCGGCTACGACGGTCCGGTTCACTTCGATTTCAAGCCGCCGCGCACCGAGGACGACAACGGTGTCTGGGCGTCAGCGGCGGCCTGCATGCGCAACTACCTGATCCTGCGGGAGAAAGCCCGCGCGTTCCGCGCCGATCCGGAGGTCGCCGCCGCGCTGGCCGCAGCCCGCGTCCCCGACTTGTCGCTGCCCACGCTGGCGGCCGGCGAGACGTGGCGGGACGTGCGGGACTTCGCGCCGGACACCACCGCGCTCGGTGAGCGCGGGATGGCCTTCGAGCACCTCGACCAGCTCGCCCTGGAGTATCTGTACGGCGTCCGGTGACATCGGCGCCGTGCGCGCAGTCGTCGCCCGGCGGCCGCGTCCGGTGATGGACACTGATGCGATGATCTGCGTTCTCGGCGACGCGCACCTTGACGTCGTGGTCCGGATATCCGGGCCGCTGAGCGAGGAGACGGATACGCCGGCGACGACGTGCTGCGAGGCAGGCGGCCAGGCAGCCAACGTCGCGGCGTGGATCGTCGCGCTCGGCGGCCGGAGCCGGCTGATCGCCGCCCGCGGAACCGACCTCGGCGCCGAGCTCGTTAGCGCGGACCTGGCGCGCCGCGGCGTTCAGGTGGCCGGCCCGGTCGTGCCCGGCAGCACGGGCGTCGTCGTCTCGCTGTCGAACGGCGGCCAGCGCTCCATGCTGACCGACCGCGGCGTGGGCACTGGGCTCGCCATCGCGGACGTCCGTCCTGACTGGCTGGACGGCTGCGAGTGGCTGCACCTGAGCGGTTACGCGCTCGCGCAGGAGCCGATGCGCAGCGCGGCTATCGGTCTCGCGAAGGCCGCCCGTCAGCAGTCGGTCCGGCTCAGCGTCGATCTGTCGTCGACGGCCATGATCGAGTCGTACGGCGCGGCCCGGTTCCGCGAGCTGATCGACTCGCTCGGTCCCGAGATCATGTTCGGAAACGAGGCCGAGGCGGCACTACTGGACGGCCCGCGCGCTGATCCCCGGCTGATCGTTAAGCTGGGAGCCGACGGCGTTCGCGTCGCAAGGCGGCACTTCCCCGCCGTGCCCGCGGTTCCGGTCGACTCGACCGGGGCGGGCGACGCCTTCGCGGCCGGGTACCTGGTCGGCGGAGTCGAGCTTGGCCTGGCCGCGGCGGCCCGGGCGGTAGCGAAGATGGGGGCCATGCCGTGACCGGTGTGACAACAGTGCCGCAGCTCAGCGATGAAGTCGCCGAAGCGCTCAGCGCCGGCCGCCCGGTCGTCGCGCTGGAGACGACGCTGGTGTCGCACGGATTCTCGGCCGGCCGCGGACTTGCGGTCGCGCTGGAGTCGGAGCAGCGGGTTCGCGCCGCGGGTGCGACACCAGCCACGATCGGTGTGCTCGATGGCGTCGTGCGAGTCGGGCTGGCGGCTGCGGAGCTGAGGCGCTTCGCCGACGCGGGCCCCAGCGCTCGCAAGGTAGGCGCGCGCGATCTTGCTGCCTGCATCGTCCAGGGCGCGCTCGGGTCGACGACGGTAGGCGGCACGCTGGCGGTCTGCCGGGCGGCCGGGATCCGGTTCGTCGGCACGGGTGGCATCGGCGGAGTGCACCGCGGGTTTGCGCAGACGCTGGATATCTCGGCCGACCTGCCGCAGCTGGTGCGTACACCGGCGGTCGTGGTCTGCTCGGGTGCCAAGTCGATCCTGGATGTCGGCGCCACCTCCGAGCTGCTGGAGACGCTCGCAGTGCCGGTGCTGGGCTGGCAGACCCCGACCCTCCCGCTGTTCTTCAGCGCTGACGGCGGCCCGCCCGTCTCGGCAACCGTTGCCGACGCGGCCGAGGTCGCGGAAATAGCGGCGGCGCACTGGAACCTCGTTTCATCCGGCGGGCTCGTGCTTGCCCGCCCGCCCGCGGACGGTCTGGAGCTTGAGGCCCTGGTGGCGCAAGCGGTGGAGCGGGTGCGAAGCGCGGGCGTGACCGGTCAGGCGGTGACCCCGGCGGTGCTGGCCGCGGTGGAGGAGCTCAGTGACGGCCGCAGTGTCGATGTCAACCGGCAGCTCATCGCCGATAACGCCGGGCTTGCCGCCCGTGTTGCTGTCGCGTACGCGCGGCGGTAGCCGTCAGCCGCCGAGCACATCGCGGACGGCCTCCCGCAGCGGTGCGATCAGCCCGGCGGCTCTCGCGCGGGCCGCGGTCAGATCGCCGCCGGTGACCGGCTCGACCACCTCGAGGTATGCCTTGATCTTCGGCTCGGTGCCGCTCGGGCGGATCACGACCCGCGCGTTCGCCAGGTGGTAGATGAGCACGTCGGACGGCGGGAGACCGCTGCTTCCTCCGGCCAGATCCGTCGTGCCGATGACAGGCTGCCCGGCCAGCGCGGCCGGCGACTGCGCTCGCAGCCGGTCCGTCACGCCGGACAGCGTCGTCGTGGCCACGGTCAGCTGTGTCGTCGTGTGCACGCCGTGCGCCCGCTCGAGCCGGTCGTAGCAGTCCGGGAGCGATTCACCGCCGGCCTTGGCGGCGACCGCGAGTCCGAGGAGCGCGAGCGCAGCCCCGATGCCGTCTTTGTCGCGCACCACGTCCGTGACCGCGTACCCGAGTGCTTCCTCGTAGCCGAAGGCGAACCGCAGTCCGTCGCGGCCGTCGCCGGCCCGCATGATCCACTTGAAGCCAGTGAGCGTTTCGGCGTAGTGCGCACCCGCGGCGGCCGCGATGCGCGACAGGAGCGTGCTGGAGGCGATGGTGGTGGCCGCCAGCTTGCTGCCGGGCTGCACCGCGAGCCGCACCGCCGGGTGCACGGGGGGACGGCCCAGGAGATACGCCCCGAGCAGGGCCCCGACCTGGTCGCCGGTGAGCCGTCGCCAGTTGCCGCGCGCTTCGGCCGCCGGGACGGCGACGGCCAGCCGGTCACCGTCCGGGTCGTGGGCAATGACAAGATCGGCGCTCGTGCTGCGGCCCAGCTCGATCGCCAGGTCGAGAGCACCGGGCTCCTCCGGGTTCGGGAACGCGACCGTCGGGAACGCGGGATCCGGGTCGGCCTGGGCGGCCACAAGCTGCGGGGCCGGGAAACCTGCCTGCCGGAACGCCCGCAGGGCCAGGCCCGCGGCGACGCCGTGCAGCGGCGTGTAGACGATTCGCAGTGCGGCGGCGCCCGGGGGCGCGGGGGAGATGGCGCACACAGCGTCGAGATACGCCTGAGCCACCTCGTCACCGCACCGCGTGATGAGCGGACTGTCCGGCGCGGCGACCGCGACCTGGCGGAGCGGGCCGAGCGGCTGATCGCGGCCTCGATCTCAGCGTCGGCCGGCGGGATGATCTGCGCGCCGTCGCTCAGGTAGAGCTTGTAGCCGTTATCCGCGGGCGGGTTGTGGCTGGCAGTGATCATGACGCCGGCGGCAGCCTCCAGATGCCGGACGGCGAACGCCAGCAGCGGAGTCGGCTGCTGCGGGGGAAGCAGATGCACGCGGATCCCGGCACCCGCGAGCACTCGCGCCGCCTCGTCGGCGAACCGGTCGCTGCCGTTGCGGGCGTCGCGGCCGATGACGACTCCGGCCTGCGCGCTGGCCGGGTTGCGATCGGTGAGCCAGCCCGCCAGCGCGGCAGTTGTCGCCCGGACGATGGCACCGTTCATCCGGTTCGGGCCGGCTGCTACCGCGCCGCGAAGCCCGGCGGTGCCGAACTCGAGCCGCCCGGCGAACCGGTCAGCGAGCTCAGCGGAGGCGGACGTATCGCCGGCCTCGGCGGCGGCCAGCAGCGCGAGGAGCTCAGCCTGGTCGGGCTCGTCCGGGTCGTCAGCGACCCAGGCAGTCACCCGGGCGCGCAGCTCGCCGGTCAGGACGTCACCACTCACCACTCACCACCTCAGGCCAGCTCGGGCAGGATCCCGGCCAGCAGGGTTCCCATCCGAAGTGCCGCCTGCTGGCCGGCTGCGACAACCTCGGCGTGGTCGAGCGGCTGGTCGCCCAGCCCAGCCGCGAGGTTGGTGACCAGCGACAGGCCGAGGACCTCGGCCCCGAGGTGGCGGGCGGCGATGGTCTCGAGCGCGGTGGACATGCCGACCAGGTCCGCGCCCGCTGCCGCGAGCATCGCGATCTCGGCCGGTGTCTCGTAGTGCGGCCCGCCCAGCGCGGCGTACACGCCTTCGTCCAGGCTCGGATCGGCAGCCCGCGCGATCGCGCGCAGCCGCGCCGAGTAGGCCTGCGACAGGTCGGTGAACCGCGACGGGTACCCGTCCGGCGGCGGCGGGCCGGCGAGCGGCGACTGCCCGGTCAGGTTGAGGTGATCACTGATGATGACCGGCTGACCGGGCCGCAGACCGCGCCGGATCCCTCCGGCTGCGTTGGTAAGCACGACGACACGGCAGCCTGCCGCGACCGCGGTGCGTACGCCGTGGACCACCGCGGCGACCGGGTGACCCTCGTACAAGTGCGTCCGGCCGAGGTACACAAGCACCCGGCGGCTGCCAGCACGCACGGACCGCACGGCGGGCACGTGGCCGGGCACGGCCGGCTGCGGGAACGCGCCGAGCTCGGCCAGCGGAACCACCGCGTCGGGCTCGCCGATGGCGTCAGCCGCCGGTGCCCAGCCGGAGCCGAGTACCACGGCGATGTCGTGCGAGTCGAAGCCAGTAAGCCGGGCTAGCTGCTCGGCGCTGGCCGCGGCCGCGGCGTAGGGATCACTCATTCCGCTACCTGAGCACCGTCAGCTGATCCGGTCAATGATCAGCGGAGCCGGGCCGGGTACCTGAGGGCCGATCCCGATCGCGCTGTCGAGCGCCTCAAGCGCACGCCCGAACCGGGCCGGATCGTCGGCGCGCAGCTCGAGCACAGGCTGACCCGCCTCGACCTTGTCGCCCGGCTTGGCGTGGCAGATGATCCCGGCCGTGGGTGACACCGGGTCTTCCTTCCTTGTGCGTCCGGCACCGAGCCGCCACGCCGCGATGCCGACGAGCCCTGGCATCCAGGCAACGAAGCCGCCCGCCCGACTCCGCCGCACGACCTGCGTGTGCGCGGCGACTGGCAGTTCGGCATCCGGGTCGCCACCCTGCGCGGCGATCATGGCCCGGTAGCGGTCGAGGGCGCGGCCGTCGGCGAGTGCCGCTGCCGGATCGGCGTCGATCCCGGCGAGCGCCAGCATCTCGGCGGCCAGCGCGAGCGTGACCTCGACGAGGTCGGCCGGGCCGTCACCGCGCAGCGCCGCGATGGCTTCGGCGACTTCGACCCCGTTTCCGATGGCGTTGCCGAGCGGCGTGTCCATGCGGGTGAGCAGGGCGTGGTGCGTCACGCCATGGGCGGCACCGAGTTCCACCATGGTTCGCGCGAGCTCGCGGGCCGAGGCCAGGTCGGTCATGAAGGCGCCGCTGCCGACCTTGACATCGAGGACGAGTGCCGCTGTTCCCTCCGCGATCTTCTTGGACATGATCGAGCTCGCGATCAGCGGAATGGATTCCACCGTGCCGGTCACGTCCCGGAGGGCGTAGAGGCGGCCGGTCGGCCGGGGCCAGCCCGTCGCCGGCGGCGCAGATGACGCAGCCGGTGTCCGCGCAGCACGCGGCAGGATCTCGGCGTTGGAGAGCGAAGCGCGCCAGCCGGGAATCGACTCGAGCTTGTCGAGCGTGCCGCCGGTGTGCCCGAGCCCGCGCCCGGACAGCTGCGGCACGGCCGCGCCGCAGCTGGCGACGAGCGGTGCCAGGATCAGCGACACCTTGTCGCCGACGCCGCCGGTCGAGTGCTTGTCGACAGTAGGCGCTGCCAGCCCGCTGAGATTCAGCCGCTCGCCCGAGCCGATCATCGCGTCGCGTCCAGGCGCGAAGCTCCGCCGGACCCAGGCCGCGGAAGTAGATTGCCATCAGCAGGGCGGACATCTGCTCGTCCGCGATGGCGCCTGCGGTGTAGGCACCGATCAGCCAGTCGATGTCGGCCGGTGACAGCTGGTCCGACCGTCGCGCTTGGCCCGGATCAGGTCGACGGCGTCAGGCACCGCGGATGCTCCGGCCGTGCAGGTCCTCGACCGTGAACGCGCCGGGCAGCAGCTCGCCGAGCGGCCGCGGCCCGGCGTCGGCGTCGAGCAGGAGGTGCGGGCCGCCCGCCTCCAGCAGCAGCTGACGGCAGCGGCCGCAGGGCACGAGCGGCGCGCCGTCACCGGCTACGACGCTGACGGCGACCAGCGGCCCGGCACCCGCGGCGTGCTGGGCGCTGACCAGGCCGCACTCCGCGCACAGGGTCATGCCCGTACGACGCGTTCTCGACGTTGCAGCCGGTCACAAGCGGGCCGCCGGCGTCCTGCTCCGGCGGCGCCGACCTGAGGCCGGAGTACGGCGCGTAAGCGCGCGCGGCGACGTCGGTCGCGGCCGCCCGCAGCGCCGTCCAGTCGATTGTCATTCCGCTCTTCCCGCTCATCCGGCGCGTCAGGACTTCACGTACGGCTGGCCGTCGGCCTTGGGCGCCCTGACCTTGCCGACCAGGCCTGGCCACGGCGATGATCGTGGCCACGTAGGGGGCCATGTTCATGATCGGTGGCGGGCAGGACCGAGTTGACGGTCGGCAGCACGAGCGCCAGCTCCAGGCAGAAGCCGAACAGCAGCGCGGCGGCCAGCGAGCCCAGCGGCGTCCACCGGCCGAAGATCAGCGCGGCCAGCGCGATGTAGCCGAAGCCCGAACTGATATCCGGGTTGAAGCTGCCCACCGAGCCGATGGTGAGGAAGGCCCCGCCGATGCCCGGCGAGGAGGCCGCCGAGGATCACGTTGCGGTAGCGGGTCCACAGCACGTTGATGCCGACAGTGTCGGCCGCAGTCGGATGCTCGCCGACGGCCCGGACGCGGAGCCCCCACCGGCTGCGGAACATGGCTACCTGGATCACGATGATCGCGACGTAGGTGATGTACAGGAACACCGTCGAGTCGAAGAAGATCGGGCCGATGATCGGGATCTGGCTCAGCAACGGGATCTTGATGGCGCCGAACGTGATTCCGGTGTTGTAGCTCGGGTTCTGCGCCATCAGCCGGTCGTAGAGATAGTCGGTCATGCCGAGCGCCAGCACGTTCAGCACGACGCCGAGGATGATCTGGTCCATCAGGAAAGCGATCGCGAAGACAGCGAGCAGCAGTCCGACGATGCCGCCGGCCAGCGATCCGGCCACCAGCCCGATCCACAGCCCGCCGAACGCGCTGGCGACGATCGCGGCAGCGAACGCCCCGAACAGCAGCTGGCCCTCGATGGCGATGTTGATCACGCCGGAACGCTCGCTGAGGCAGCCGGCCAGGGCGCCGAGAATCAGCGGTATGGATGCGGTCAGCGTGCCCTGCATGATGATGATCACGTTCAGCGGGATCGCGCCGGCGTCCGCCCAGCAGAGGAGCGAGACCGCGAAGCACACCAGAACTACGGCGATCATCACGCGCTGGCTGCGCCGGCTTGGCTCGCGTGTCGCGCGAAGCACGCCCAGGCCCACCGAGATGGCGCCCAGCACGACGCACGCCGGCCCGGCTGCTATCCGGATGGTGGGAATCTGGACACCAGAGCCGCCGGCCGACAGCGTGAACCCGGCATCGCCGGAATGTGCGAAGGCGAGGCCGCCGAACAGCAGGATGTCGATGAGCCCCAGAACGCAGAAGGTCACCGGGGCGAGATACCTGCGGTGCGTCGTGAGCGGTGTCCGCACCGCTGCGGCGAGAGCCGTCACCCGTTCCACCCCTTCGCGACCGCCTCCATGCCGGTTCCCGCGCTGGCGCGCAGCCGGAAGACGGCGCGGATCAGCGCGGGCGCGGCGACGAAGAGCACGATGAGACCTTCGAGTACCTGGACGATGTCGGCCGGGACCTGGCCTAGGGTGGCAGCTTCGACGTAAGTGCCGCCCACCTGCAGGGCGCCGAAGAGCAGTCCGGCGAGCACGACGCCCATCGGCTTGGCCCGGCCGAGGAGAGCCACCGTGATGCCGTCGGACCCGTAGGTCCCGTAGCTGTTGTACGTCAGCTGCGTGTTCGTCCCGAGGACGACGGCGGCCGCCGACAACCCCGCGAGGCCGCCGGCCAGCAGCATCACGAGGATCCAGTTGCGCTCGACGTTGATGCCGGCCGTCCGGGCGGCGCTGGGGCTGGCACCGACGGTGCGGAACTGGAATCCGGTCGTGGTTCGCGACAGCAGCCAGGCAACTGCCACCGCGGCGGCGACAGCGATCAGGAAGCCAATCCCCACCTGCGGCGGCGGTCCGCCAACGTGGCCCAGGTTGGCGTTGTTGTCGACGAAGGGCGCGATCTGGTCAGTCTGGTGGGGCTGCTGGAGCATCGACGGATGGGAAAGCAGATAGGAGAGCAGGTCGTACATCACGTAGTTGAGCATGATCGTGACGATGACCTCGTGCGCGCCCGTCTTGGCCTTGAGGTAGCCGACAAACCAGCCGATCACGGCGCCGCCGACGAAGGCGCCGATGACGCAGACAACGACGTGGATCACGATCGGCATACTGACGCCGAATCCCAGCCAGGTCGCCACGACCGCGCCGCCGACCCACTGACCGGCCGCGCCGATGTTGAACAAGCCGGCCCGGAAGGCTATCGCGACTGACAGGCCGGTGAGGATCAGCGGCGTGGCCTGGGCGCAGGTGGACGACAGCGGGTAGAAGATCGCCGCGATCGATCCGCCGTGAACAGCCGCGCTGATCGTCGAGGGATTCAGGATCGCGCCCTCGAACATCTGGGAGTAGGCGAACGAGACGGAGTCCCAGGTCTGGCTGAGCGTGTAGCCGGGAACAGCGAAGAACGAGCTCCAGGCTCGCGTCACGACGGGGTCGCTGAACACGATGAGCACGCCGCCGACGACGAGCGCGAGGAAGATCGCGAGGACGGTGATGACCGGTGAGCTGCCCTGCGTGATGGCCTGGACGATCACGGCCCCGGTGAGCCGGGCGCGGGACCTGCCGGGTCCGGCTGTCTCGCCGGGTGTTGCTGTCTCGCCGGGCGTCGTCGTCTCGCCGGGCCCGGCTGGCTTGCTGGCCGTCTCGGCGGATACGGTGCCGGTGCCGTCCGGCTCGGGGTCGGCGCCGGTCGCCGGGATATCAGTCACAGGTCGGGCTCCTCGGCTGGCGACTGCGGGTGATCGGTCAGCCCGCCCGGCAGTTCGAGAACCTCGTCTACGTCCAGCTGGTGCGTCAGCCGGCTGTCGCCGGGGTGATCGCCGTCGACGACCGCGGCGGCCCCGGCGCCGGCCATCAGCAGGCCGAGCTCATGCTCGGCGATGTCCGGTTCGCAGAAGCCGACGATTCTGCCCTCGTACATGACCGCGATCCGGTCGGCGAGGGCGTAGATCTCGTCGAGCTCCGACGAGACGATGACGACGCCGACGCCCTGGTCGCGCGCCCTGACAATCTGGGCGTGCACGAACTCAATCGAGCCGACATCCAGGCCGCGGGTTGGCTGGCTGGCCAGGAGCAGCTTGTTCGGCCGGCTCAGCTCGCGGGCGACGACGACCTTCTGCTGGTTGCCGCCGGACAGCGTTCCGGCCGAGGTCAGGACCGAGGATGTCCGGACGTCGTACTCCTGCACGAGCCGGGACGCCGCCTCCCTCACGGCATCACGCTTTATGGTGATGCCCGAGGCGTACGGCGGGCGGTCGTGTACGTCGAGGACAAGATTCTCGGCAACCGAGAACGCACCCACCAGGCCGTCTTCCTGGCGGTCCTCGGGGATGTACCCGATCCCGGCTCGGAGGCGGTCCCTGGTGGTGGCCGCACTGATATCGGCGCCGCCCAGCGTGACCAGGCCGGCGGCGGGCCGCAGGCCCATCAGCGCCTCGCAGAGCTCGGTCTGCCCGTTGCCCTGTACGCCGGCGATGCCCAGGATCTCGCCCGCGTGTACGTCGAACGACACCGATTGCACCGCGAGCTCGCCGTGCTCGCCCGGCACGCTGAGGTCGCGCACGTCGAGCACAACTCCGGCCGGGCTGGCCGTCTGCTTGCTCACTCGCAGCTGCACCGAGCGCCCGACCATCAGGGCGGCAAGCTCGGCATCACTCGTGGCAGGCGGGCGCTCGGCGACCACGCTGCCGCGCCGGATCACGGTGATGTTGTCGGCGATGGCCTGGACTTCCCTGAGCTTGTGCGAGATGAAGACGATCGACCGGCCGCTCTCCCGCAGCTGGCGCATGATCTGGAACAGGTCCTCGGTCTCACCGGGCGTCAGTACAGCCGTCGGCTCGTCGAGGATCAGGATGCTTGCATCGCGCAGGAGCGCCTTGATGATCTCCACGCGCTGCTGCACGCCTACGGGCAGATCCTCGACGTAAGCGTCGGGATCGAGGCGCAGCCCGAACCGCTGCGACAGCTCGCGGACCGATTCGCGCGCCCGGCGGCGGTCCAGCAGGCCGAAGCGGCGGACGGGCTCGGCGCCGAGAGTCACGTTCTCCGCGACGGTGAAGACCGGGACGAGCATGAAGTGCTGGTGGACCATGCCGACGCCGGCGCTGATCGCGTCCTTCGGCGACCGGATCTGCACCGGCTGGTCGTCGACGAGGATCTCGCCCTCGTCCGGCTGGACGAGCCCGTACAGGACGTTCATCAGCGTCGTCTTGCCGGCGCCGTTCTCGCCGAGCAGTGCCCGGATCTCGCCCGGCTGCACGACCAGGTCGATGTGGTCGTTGGCGACCAGACTGCCGAATCGCTTGGTGATTCCGCGCAGTTCAAGCTTCACCGGCAGTCTCCACTTGCGGCAGACCGTCCGGCCGCCCGGGATGACCCGGGCAGCCGGACGGCTCAGGTGACGTTCTCGTTCCGGAAGATCCGGCGATCAGACCGGGCTCTTGGTAGCCGGCACGATCTTTCCGCTGATGATCTCTTGCTCGAGGGTCTTGATCTCGGCCTGCAGTGCGGCAGGAACCTGGGCCGTGAGGTCGTGGTACGGAGTGAGAACCGCGCCGCCGTTGGCCAGGGTGCCGATGTAGGTACCGCCGCTGAACTTGTTGTCTACTGCCGAGAGCACCGCGGTCTTGACCGCCGCGACAATGCCCTTGGTCACGCTGGTGAGCATGTACTTGCAGTACTGCGCAGCGCTGATGCAGCCGTCAGTGTCGACCCACTCCATGTACACGTGCTTGCCGCTGCTGTCGGCGGTCTGCACTGCCTTCGCGGTACCCAGGCCCACGCCGCCGGCCACCGGGAAGATGATGTCGGCACCTTCGCCGATGAAGGTATTGGTCAGCGACTGGCCGGCGCCGAGGTCGGTGAAGTTACCGATGAAGTCGCCCTTCTGGGTCTTCTCGTCCCAGCCGAGTACCTTCACGTTCGTGTGGTGCTGGGAGTTGTAGTACTGCACGCCGTCCCAGAAGCCGTCCTCGTAGATGGTCACCGTGCCGAAGTTCTCGCCGCCGTAGGTGGCCACGATCTTCGACTTGCTCATTCCCGCCGCCAGGTAGCCGCCGAGGAAGCCGTCCTGGACGGTGTTGAAGACCAGCTGGTCGATGTTCTTCTCTTTCGTGCCGCTCAGGCACGCGGAGGCGTATGAGCAGTCGACGATCGCGAACTTCTGGTTCGGGTTCGCCTTGGCGGCCGCCTCGGTGGCGTCTGCCATCAGGAACCCGACCGTGACGATGATGCCGCACTTCTTCTGGACGAAGGTGCTGATGTTGGACGCGTAGTCCGCCGACGTCGTGGACGGCAGGTAGGTGACCTGGATCTTGCTCGGGTCGGTCGCAGCCGCCGCCTGCATGCCCTCCCACGACGACTGGTTGAACGACTTGTCGTCGATGCCGCCGGTATCAGTCACCATGCAGCCCAGGAACTTGCCGCTAGCCGTCGTGCCCGTGCTCGTGCTGCCGGACGCACCGCTCTTCGGCGCGCTACCGCACGCTGCGGCTAGCAGTGCCACCGCACTGAACGCGACGACGGCCCTCAATGACGCTCTCACGGATACCTCCTCTGCGAGGGGCGGCCCGCGGCTGCCCCGAAGGACCGCCGGCTTGCTGCGCAGTCCCCGCCGGCTGGGGGTTAAGCCGTCCCGGATGAACCCCCCGGGATTGCCCGAAGGCTAATCCCGGCGGTTCCGTCAGGGAAGCGCTATATCGGCGTCATGACGGCTATGTTGCCGAATCGAGACCGTCTGGGAGTGTGCCTCCCGGTTAACGGCAGCCAGCCGGGTAGCGCCGTCGTGCCACGTTTCCTGGTCGCAGAACTGCGTCAGGCGACAATGTCCCTATGTCGCTGACCGTTGCGGAGATTCGCCGTGTGCCGAAGGTGCTGCTGCATGACCACCTGGATGGCGGGCTGCGGCCGGGTACCATCGTGGAACTGGCGCGGCAGGGCGGTTACGCGCGACTGCCGGCCGGCGATCCGGCCGGGCTGACGGAGTGGATGGCCACGGTCACGCAGCGCGGCCGGCTCGAGCTGTACCTGGAGGCGTTCGAGCACACCGTGGGCGTCATGCAGACGCGGGACGCGCTGATCAGGGTGGCCGCTGAATGTGCCGAAGATCTGGCCGACGACGGAGTCGTCTACGCCGAGGTGCGGTTCGCCCCTGAGCTGCACCTGGAGCAGGACCTCAGCCTGGACCAGGTTGTGCAGGCGGTCCTTGACGGATTCCGCCGCGGCAGCGCAGGCCGGAACATCACTGTCTATGCGCTGCTGACGGCGATGCGCACAGCGGCCAGATCGCTGGAGATCGCCGAGCTTGCGGTCCGGTACCGGGACGCGGGCGTGGTCGGATTCGACATCGCGGGCGCCGAGGCAGGCAACCGGCCGAGCCGCCACCTGGACGCCTTCCAGTACGTGGCACGCGAGAACTTCGCTATCACGATTCACGCCGGCGAGGGATTCGGGCTGCCGTCGATCTGGGAGGCCCTGCAGTGGTGCGGCGCCGACCGGCTCGGCCACGGAGTGCGGATCATCGACGACATCGAGGTGCCTGATGAAGGCGCGGGCCACCCGTGGCTGGGCAGGCTGGCGAGCTACGTCCGGGACCGCAGGATCCCGCTGGAGTTGTGCCCGACGTCCAACGTGCAGACCGGCGCGGTGGCGTCGATCAGGGACCATCCGATCGGCCTGCTGCGGGAGATGCTGTTCCGGGTCACGGTCAATACCGACAACCGGCTGATGAGCGGCGTCACCCTGTCGTCGGAGTTTCATGCGCTGAGCGAGGCGTTCGGGTACGGGTGGCCAGACATCGAGTGGCTGACGATCAATGCGATGAAGAGCGCCTTCGCTCCGTTCGACGAACGGCTCCGGATCATCAACACCGTGATCAAGCCCGGCTTCGCCGCGCTCGGGCCGGGTATGTCCGCTCATCTCGCCCGCCCGGCCGAAGGACGCCACGGGTAGCGTGTGCACGTGCGGATCGAATCGACGACGCAGCCGGCGCCAGGCCGGTGGGCGTTCGAGGCCGACGGTGCGGCGACCTCCGACGCGGCGCTACGCCAGGTGCTGCACGGCCTGCCGGGCGTGGACACCGTGGGAGCGGCGGAACGAGCCGCCGGCCTCGCCACCCGCTCGATCAAGAAGGACGCCAAGCTTCAGGCGCTCGACATGGCTATCGCGATGGTGGACCTGACGACGCTGGAAGGCGCCGACACGCCCGGCAAGGTGCGGGCCATGTGCACGAAGGCCCGGCAGCCCGATCCCGGCGATCTTTCTGTCCCCTCGGTGGCGGCCGTCTGCGTGTATCCCGACCTCGTCGAAGTTGCCCGTCACGCGGTGGCGGGCAGCGGCGTTGCGGTCGCGTCCGTGGCGACCGCGTTCCCGTCCGGCCGGGCGTCGCTCGCGGTGAAGCTCGCCGACGTTGCCGACGCTGTCCGCGCCGGCGCCGACGAGGTGGACATGGTGATCGACCGGGGCGCGTTCCTGTCCGGTCGCTACGGCCAGGTGTTTGACGAGATCCGGGAGGTGCGCAAGGCGTGCGGTCCGGCGCATCTGAAGGTGATCCTGGAAACCGGCGAGCTCGCGACACTCGAAAACGTCGCGCGTGCGTCCTGGCTGGCGATGATGGCGGGTGCGGACTTCATCAAGACCTCGACAGGGAAGGTCACTCCGGCCGCGACCCCGCCGACGGCGCTGGTCATGCTCGCCGCCGTCCGGGACTTCGAACAGACCTCGGGCCGGCGCGTCGGGGTGAAGGTAGCCGGCGGCATCCGGGTCGCCAAGGACGCGATCCGCTACCTCGTGCTGGTGAACGAGATAGCCGGCCCCGCCTGGCTTACCCCGGGGCTGTTCCGGATCGGCGCCTCGACGCTGCTCAACGACCTGCTTATGCAGCGCAGCAAGCAGCTCACCGGCCAGTACGCCGGCCCGGACTACTTCACGGTCGACTAGGGAGTGGTTGTGAGCACGAGCCAGAAGGGCCACATCGCAGCGAGCCGGGGCGCGGCTACTGCGACAACTGCCGGCGAGCCCGCGACCGCGGTCGGCGATGCGCCCTGGCAATACGCGCTAGCCCCGGAGTCACGGGACGTCGTCTCGATTGATCCCGAGTACGGCCTGTTCGTGGCGGGCGACTTCCGGCCGGCCGCGGACGGTGCCACGTTTGCCACGATCAACCCGGCGACCGAAGAGCAGCTAGCTCGGGTGGCGGCCGCCGGCGCCGACGATGTGGACGCCGCCGTCGTGGCGGCACGCACCGCCTACGAGCAGGTGTGGGGACAGATGCCCGGCAGCGAGCGCGCCAAGTACCTGTTCCGGATTGCGCGCCAACTGCAAGAGCGCGCACGCGAGTTCGCCGTGCTTGAGAGCCTCGACAATGGCAAGCCGATCAGGGAGACGCGCGACGTTGACATCCCGCTGGCGGCAGCGCACTTCTTCTACTACGCAGGCTGGGCGGACAAGCTGGAGCACGCGGGATTCGGCCCCGATCCCCGGCCGCTCGGCGTCGCGGGGCAGGTGATCCCGTGGAACTTCCCGCTGCTGATGGCCGCATGGAAGCTCGCGCCGGCCCTGGCCGCCGGCAACACCTGCGTGCTCAAGCCCGCCGAGACAACTCCGCTGACGGCGCTGTTGCTGGCTCAGGTCTGCCAGGAGGCCGGCCTGCCGCCGGGCGTCGTGAACGTGCTGACCGGAGCCGGCGACACCGGCGCCGCGCTTGTGAGTCACCCCGGCGTGGACAAGGTCGCCTTCACCGGCTCTACCGAGGTGGGCAAGCAGATCGCGCGCGCAGTGGCAGGCACCCGGAAGAAGCTGACGCTCGAGCTTGGCGGCAAGGCCGCCAACATCGTGTTCGATGACGCGGCCATCGAGCAGGCCGTGGAGGGCATCGTCAACGGGATCTTCTTCAACCAGGGCCACGTGTGCTGCGCCGGATCGAGGCTCCTGGTGCAGGAGTCGGTTGCCGACGCCGTTGTCGAGAGGCTGCAGCGGCGGCTGACTACGCTCCGGCTGGGTGACCCGCTGGACAAGAACACGGACATCGGCGCGATCAACTCGCGCGAGCAGCTCGACAAGATCGACGAGCTGACGCGGGCGGGCGAGGCGGAAGGGGCGGAACGGTGGTCGCCGCCGTGCTCGTTGCCGGAGAAGGGCTACTGGTTCCCGCCCACGGTCTTCACCGGCGTCAGCCAGTCGCATCGGATCGCCAGAGAGGAAATCTTCGGCCCCGTGCTGTCCGTGCTCACGTTCCGCACTCCCGACGAGGCAGTGATGAAAGCCAACAACACCCCGTACGGGCTGTCGGCCGGGATCTGGACCGAGAAAGGCAGCCGGATCCTGTGGCTCGCGCAGAAGCTGCGCGCCGGAGTCGTCTGGGCCAATACGTACAACCGGTTCGATCCGGCCAGCCCGTTCGGGGGCTACCAGGAGTCCGGTTATGGCCGGGAAGGCGGCCGGCACGGTCTGGCGGCTTACCTCCATGCCTGACGCCGCGGCGGGCACGCGACTCGATGTCCGCAAGACCTACAAGCTGTTCATCGGCGGCGCCTTTCCGCGGTCCGAGTCCGGCCGGTCGTACCCCGTGCACGGCAAGGACGGGGCGTTGCTCGCTTACGCTGCACGGGCATCGCGCAAGGACGCCCGCGACGCTGTCGTCGCGGCACGCAAGGCGTTCGCCGGCTGGTCGGGCGCGACTGCCTACAACCGGGGCCAGATCCTGTACCGGGTGGCGGAGATGCTGGAGGGGCGGTCCGCTCAGTTCGCGGCGGAAGTCGCTGCCGCCGAGGGCGGCAAGGGGGCGGCCGCCGGGGCTGCTGTCGGCGCGGCGATCGACCGCTGGGTCTGGTACGCAGGCTGGAGCGACAAGGTCGCCCAGGTGGCCGGTGCCGCCAACCCCGTCGCAGGTCCCTACTTCAACTTCAGCGTGCCGGAGCCGACAGGCGTGGTGGCGATCGTCGCGCCCCCGGAGTCGAGTCTGCTCGGGCTGATCAGCGTCGTTGCCCCGGTGATCGTGACGGGTAACACCGCGGTCGTTATCGCGAGCGAGAGCCGCCCGCTGCCCGCGATCTCGCTCGCCGAGGTACTCGCGACCGCTGACCTGCCCGCAGGGGTGGTCAACGTGCTGACGGGCCGCACCGCCGAGCTCGCTCCGGTGCTCGCCGGGCACATGGACGTCAACGCCATCGACCTGGCCGGTGCCGGTGCTGGCGCGCGCACGGAACTCGAGCAGCTTGCCGCCAGCAACGTCAAGCGCGTCCTGCACGCAGACGAGGACTGGGCGGCACAGCCCGGCACCCGCAGGCTGACCGCATTCCTCGAGATCAAGACCGTGTGGCACCCGGCCGGAACCTGACCGCCCGGCGCACCAGCGCGTGCCGGCAGGCGGGATGGTCCGCTACCGTGCCGGTGTGGCCGCAGACAGCCCGCCGGGCTTCGTCGTCGTCGGCGAGGCGCTCATCGACCTGGTCCCAGCAGACGACGGCGCTTACCTGGCTCGACCAGGCGGCAGCCCGCTCAACGTCGCGGTCGGGCTGGCCCGGCTCGGCCAGCCGACAGCCCTGGCGGGCCGGCTCTCGGGCGACCCGTTCGGCACCGTGCTGCGGCAGCATCTGGCGCGGGCCGACGTCGATCTGCGATACGTGCTCGCCGCTCAGGAAGCCACCACCATAGCTCTGGTTGAGATGTCCGGCGGCCAGGCCAGATACCAGTTCTCGGCCGACGGCGCGGACTTCCAGTGGACGCGGGACGAGCTCGCGTTCCTTCCAGCCGGGGCGCGGGCTGTGCACTTCGGCTCGCTCGCCTCGTGGCTGCCACCGGGCGCCGCCGCTATCGCCGACGCGATCAGCCGGATCAGGGCCAGCGGCACCGTGCTGGTCAGCTACGACCCCAATGTGCGCCCGGCGCTGCAGCCAGACGCGGCCGCCGCGCGCGGTCAGGTCGAGCGCTCCGTCGCGACGGCACACGTGGTGAAGGCGAGCTCCGAGGACCTGGACTGGCTGTACGGACCGGGAGACCGCGCTGGCGTTGCTGCACGCTGGCTGGAGCTGGGAGCAGACCTGGTTGTGGTGACCGCCGGGCCTGACGGGGCAACCGGATGGACGCGCCAGGGCGTTGCTGTAAGTCGGCCTGCCTATCCAGTCGTCATTGCGGACACGGTGGGCGCGGGCGATGCGTTCACCAGCGGTCTGCTGGACGCCCTGGCGCGCGCCGGCAGGCTGGATCCCGGAGCACTAGCCGCCGGGCTCGGCGCCCCGACGGTCGCCCGGGTCCTGGACCAGGCCAGCCTGGTGGCAGCCCTGACCTGCGCCCGGCCAGGTGCGAATCCGCCCTGGCGCGCCGAGGTCGACGCCCAGCTCAGCTCGTCTCGCGACTCGCGGCGTCGATGAGCTGGAAGCAGAGTTCGACCAGGACCAGGGCGATGGCAGCTTCCACGATGCCCTCGGCTAGGCCGCGGATAACCAGGAACTCGGCGATCTCGCTGGCGTGGCCCGGCTCCGGGGCGATCGCCTCCACTTCCCCGGAGGCGAGTAGCGGCAGCGTGGCGAGCAGTACCACGGTCCCGATGTGGCGGCGCGTCAGCTGCGCAGACCGGCGCATGGCGGCGATGATCGGCGGGCGCTCGATCTCGATGACGGGGCCGACGACCGAGAGCAGGGTGAGGATCACAAGTCCGGGAACGACCAGCAGCAGGAGACCGGCGAGCACCGCCGCGGCCACCAGCAAGTCGGCGCCAAGCAGCCGCAGCCAGGGCAGCGAGCACACGACCTGGCGGAAGGTGAGCGGATCCCGGCCGTGCTCGGCCATGCCCGCGAGGCGTCCGATGAAGCCGGCGAGCAGGACGGTTCCGAGCAGGCTGACGCCTGTCGCGGCAATGGTCGCGCCCGCGGACAGCAATGTGTCAGACGGGTCGACGTAGTGGTCGACCAGGATTTCCAGACCGGAACTGGCGAGCGTGACCGGGATGGCGACGCAGAGGATCCGCCACCAGTGCTGCCGCCCCGCCCGCGCCGCAGCCGCAATGATCGTGCCCGGGTGCAGCCGGTCGCGCTTCCGCCTGCGCTTCCCGTTGCCGCCTCCGCGTGAAGCGGGAACTCGGCCGCGGTGGCCGGGATCCGCTGCTTCGGACGGACCGTCCGCCTCGGCGCGCACGAAACGCCGATCTCCCCGATGCACCATGACGGTGTTACGTTACGCCACTGCGTGATTACCTCACGTTAAGGATGGCGTCTAATCTGACTCGGACCGCCGTCAGCCCACGCGATGCAGGAACTCGCGCGAGCGCTGCACCACCAGCGCTGCGGCGTCCGCGTCATACGACGGCAGTGAGCTGTCCGTGAACAGATGCCGGTCGCCGGGATAGGTGAACAGCTGACCCAGGTCGGGACCGATGGTCTCGACGAGCTCGCGGGCAGCATCGATGTCGCCTTCGAGTGCGAAGAACGGGTCGGAGTCCATCCCGTGGATCTGGACCGGCAGCCCGTTCGGCCAGGGGCCGAACGCCCACTCGCCGGTGATCGGGATGCAGGACTCGTAGAGCAGGGCACCATGCGCTCCCGGCCTGGTCTGCGCCAGCCGCTGGGCGGGCATGACGCCAAAGGAGAAACCCGCGTATACCACGCCTGCGGGTAGGTCGGCCACGGCCCGGCCGGCACGGGCAGTGAGCTCGTCGTCGCCGATGCTCTGGGTTAGCGCGATGCCCTCGTCGATCGATGCCGGGCGCTGGCCGTCGAAGAGATCCGGCGTGTGGACCGCGTGCCCGCCCGCGCTGAGCTGCTCGGCGAACGAGCGCACGCCGTCGGTCAGTCCCTGCACGTGGTGGAACAAAACCACTTCGGCCATCTCTACACTCCCGTCATGGACGACTATGATCGAATGATCCATAACACTAGAATGTTCCAGTGATGCCGGTCAATCAGATTCCAGACTACGACCTCGACCAGGTGCTGATCGTCACCGCTAGCGACCAGCTCCGCGCGCTCGCAGACCCGCTCCGCTCCACACTGCTCGAGCTTGTCCTGGAGCGGGCCGCCACGGTGACTGAGATGGCGCACGCCGTCGGACGTCCCAAGAGCACTGTCGCCTATCACGTGAACTTCCTGGTCGAGTCCGGACTGTTCAAGGTTGTCCGGACCCGGCGCGTGCGAGCGATCGAGGAGCGGTACTACGGGCGCGTCGCCCGCACCCTGTACATCGGCGTGCTGCACAGGCCCGAGGACAAGCAGGTCGTCGCGGCCGTCAACGGCGTGGTGCAGGCCGCCGCGGAATCGGTCCCGGCCCACGAGGCCGACGAGCTTCGCTGCACCCTGGTGCACGCGCGGATTCCGATCGGCGAAGTCCGCAGCTTCTGGGCAGCCGTGCAGGAGCTAGCCCGCCAGTTCGCGCAGATCCCGAGGTCCGGTGACCAGGTCTTCGGGTTTGTCGCCGGCCTTTACCCGACGGATGCGCCGACCCTGCCCGACACCGAGCCGGACTAGTCCGGGACCCCCGTCAGCACGGCATAATCCGGCTTCTGGCGAGGCGGACGAGCCGACCGGCAGATCGGGCGGGTTCCGCGAGCGATCCGCGGGGGCGAGCACACTAATCCGGTCGCCTGGTTCGAGGACTAGCTCCGCGTCGGGGTCTTTCAGCAAGCCTCCGCGCACTACGGAGACCGGGCTGATGTCCGGTGGCCACTCTACGGTGCCCAGCTGACGACCCGCGACGTCCGACTCCGCCTCTACCAAGATCTCCAGGACGCGGTAGCCAGGCAGCGGGTCAGGTGGTTGCCCGGCCGGCGGGTGAACCGTGCTGGTGGCCGTGGCCGAGCGCGGCGAAGTCGGTGAGCCGCTGATCTCTGCCGCGATGGTTTGCAGCACGGTGTCCTTGGTGATCCAGCCCTCGACCTCGCGGCTGTCACCAGAGAGCACCGGGAGGCCGTCACGGCCGAAGGCGCTCAGCTGGCTCAAGGTCTGCGCCAGCGACTCGCTCCCGTGGACGATCTGCGGATCACTCTGGTGGACGACGGGGCCCGGCAACCGGGGTGCGAGACCAGCAACTGCGTCGCCAGCGGCTGTGCCTGCGATCTCGCTCTCTCGGTCCGGCAGTACCAGTGGTACGCGGAAGCGGCGCATAACGTCAGCAGCCTTGAGATCGGCAAAGGCGCGCCAGGGCGCGGTGCGGTCGATGTCCTGTCCGCGGCGGAGGAGCTTGGTCGTGTAGATGGTCCCGTAGCTCAGGGCACGCGACAGGGCAGTCGCGATCGCCACCGCGAGCATGACCGGCAGGGTCAGCGTGTAGTCGCCGGTCATCTCGACGACGCTGGCCAGGGAGGTGAGGGGCGCGCGGGCAGCGGAGGTGAAGACCGCGCCCATGGCAACGACGGCATACAGGGCGGGTGGGCCGGCCGACGCGCCGAACAGATGGCCGACGATCACGCCGAAGGCCATGCCGGAAGTCACGCCGACGAACAGGGAAGGCGCGAAGATGCCGCCTGAGCCGCCGATGCCGAGCGTGGTACTGCAAGCGAGCATCTTTCCGACAGCCAGCACGAGCAGGAACCAGAGCGCGTAATTCCCGGCGACAGCCTTGTACATGACCGGATAGCCGACCCCGTACATCTGCGGCAGTGCCAGCAGGATGAGACCGAGCGCGAGGCCGCCAATTGCCGGGCGGGCCCACTCAGGGCGGTCCTTCCAGACCCGGTCCCACAGATCCTCGGTAGCGTACAGAACGGTCTTGAACAGCAGGCCGATCAGTCCGGCAACCACCGCCAGCACGGCAACCAGCAAGTAGTCAGACGGGTGGGGGAGAGAGATGCCGGGCGGAAAGCCGCTCAGGAACGGCTTGTCGCCGAGGAACGGGATCGCGACGGCGTCGGCAATCATGGCCGAGATCATGACGGTGAAGATCGCGTCGATGGAGAACTCCCGCAGGATGATCTCGACGCCGAAGAAGACGCCGGTGATCGGCGCGTTGAACGTCGCCGCGATGCCGCCGCCGGCGCCGCACGCGACCAGGATCCGCATCCTGTTCTCCGGCATCTTGACCCACTGGCCGAGGCTCGAGGCCAGAGCGGAGCCGATCTGCACGATCGGGCCCTCGCGTCCGACCGATCCTCCGGTGCCGATGCAGATCGCGGATGCGAGTGCCTTAACGACGCTTACCTGAGGACGGATCCGGCCGCCGTTCTCGGCCACGGCGATCATCACTTCGGGCACGCCGTGGCCCCGCGCTTCGCGGGCATAGCGGTAAATCAGGGGCCCGTAGACTATGCCGCCGATGACCGGGATGAACACGAAGAACGCCAGGCCGAGCCAGGGGAGGTGCGCGCTGCCGGTGTAGCCGTTCTGGCCGAACTGACTGTGGCCGGTGGCCAGCCAGGTGAAAAGATAGATGAGGTACCGGAAGGCCACAGCGCCGAGTCCCGAACCGACGCCGACGATGACCGCGACGACGAACAGCCCCGCCCGCGAGTCGTGCAGGCCGTCGGCCACTCGTGCCGCCCACGCATGCGCGGCGGGCTGGCGTGCCGGGGTCTGTGCCGTCATGCATCCTCTTCCGTGTCAAGGTCGCGCGAAGTGCGGTGCTGGCCGCCTGCGGGGCTCAGAGCACGGTCGGCCTGCTCCGCGTCTGAGTGATCGGGCCACTGGCTGTCCGGCACCTCACCAGCCGCCGCAGCGAAGACAGCGAGCGCGCTCGCCACGGCCTCCTGCTGCTGGGCCGGCAGCCTCCCGAGGATCTCGCGCAGCAGCGCCCGGCGACGCCCGGTGGCCTGGTCAACGACCTGACGTCCGGCTGGCGTAATGGACACCAGTACCTCGCGGCGGTCAGCCCGGGCACGGTGGCGCCGGATGAGGCCCTTGCGGACGAGGCGATCGCACATCCGCCCGGACGTCGAAGGTGTCACCCCCAGAGCTCCGGCCAGGTCCACCATGCGCTGCGCCCCGCGGGACGCCAGTACGACGAGCGCACGGTACTGGGCCAGCGTCGTCTCCTCGGCCGCTCCGCCGAGCGACTGCTCGCTGACCGCGACGAAAGTGCGGCTCGCTGTCAGGACGGCATCAACCACGGCCTCGCTGGCCTGGCGACCTACCTCATTCATGGCCCCAGTCCGATGATTGCATAGAGCAATGATTTCGTATCCACGATATCAGCTAGTGCAACTAGCTGGAAATCGACCGCCAGGATCGCCAACGATGACGGTCTGGACGGTGGCGCGGGCGCTTAGAGCGGAAGCCGGTGCGAGGAGGTCGCTCCGTAGCCCTCGGCGCCGACGTCGACAAGCCGCGACAGGCTCCTCGCCAGTTGCCGGCGCTCCGCGGGAGCGAGGCACAGCAGGATGCGTTCCAGCTCGCCCTGCCGCCAGGAGACGACTCTGGCCACCAGGCTCTTTCCGCTCGAGGTGAGCTCGAGCATCAGCGCACTGCGGTTCGTCGGGTCGGCTTTGCGGACGACGTGGCCGCTCGCCGCGAGCCGGTCGACGAGCCTGGTCACGGTCGACGCTTCGAGACCGAGCGCGTCCGCTACTCGCGCAGAGCGGACTTCGCCGAGGTCAGCCAGGACAGACAGGACCCGGTACTGCGGAAGGGTAACCGCGCCGCCGAGAACATCGACGCTCCGCAGTGCGACGCCGGCCAGCAAGCGCGTTGCCTCTTGCAGCACTTCGACGGTGCCGAGGACGTCCTCCTCCGCGTTCCCGTCGGAGTCTCCGGCAGAGCTAGCGCGGAAGGTCGCCACGTCACACGAGTTTACGCAGGCCAAGGCGCTCCCGGCGCGTGCCCTGCCTCGGCCGAAGCCGTCCGCGAGCCGGTCAGCTCGGGCTCTGGTCAGTGAAGACCCGCCGGGAGATGATGCCGTGACCAGCGCCCTGGCCCCACAAGGTGAACGCCTGGCCGGGCGCAAGGTAGGCAAGGGCCTCGGAATCAGTCACCACGATGGTTGCGATCTGGCTCTCGCCGGGCTCGAGCGGCTCGTCGCCGTCGGAGAGAATCATCGCGGGCAGGTACTTGCCGTGCCCTGACTCGCCGAGGCGCCAGGCATGCACGAGCAAGTGCCGCGTGCCACTGTCATAAGTCCGCCGGCGCGCATCCGCTGTCGGCGGGTCGAGCGTGACGACGGCCCGGAATCTGAACTGCGGCATCGCGTTTCCTCCCGTTCCCGCACGTCTGGGAAGTTCGCGTCGGCGCGCCCCTGGCGCGAGAGTGTTGCTCTCTACAATACTTGCACGATGCAATCCTATCCGGAAGCGCCACGGAACCGGGCCACGGACACGGCAGGTTCCCTGGCAGTCGCTGTGCTCCGCCGGCGATGGGCTGTCCGTGCACCGGTGTGGCTCTTCCGCGCCCGGCTCGGCTTCCTGCTGGCCGGCCGGTTCGTGATGATCGAGCACACCGGGCGGGTAACGGGCACCAGGCGGCACGCGGTTCTCGAGCTGATCGAGCATCCGCGGGCTGGCGGCTATGTGGTAGCGGCGGGATTCGGCGATCGCGCTCAATGGCTCCGCAACGTCCGCGCGAATCATCGCGTCCGGCTCTACCGGGGTAGCCGCAGGCCTGCTGCAGCCACAGCCCGCGAGCTCGGCCCGGCGGAAGCCCGCGCCGTGCTGGATCGCTACGCCGCCAGGCACCCGCGTTCGTGGGCCATGCTGGCCGTGGTGCTCCAGCGCACTCTGGGCCAGGCTGGCGACGACGGCACACCGCTACCTCCGGTCATAACGTTCGATGTCTCGCCCGGTGGCTAGGTCCGGACGCCACAGGGCCGACAGACAGTGGGACGACGAGACCTTGTCTTTGCTCTACGCGGCTCACTACGCCACGATGACGCGCCTGGCTGCGCTGCTGGCCGGGGACGCGGAAGCGGCGGAAGACATCGCTGACAGCGCGTTCGCGGATACTCGTTATGCGTGGCGGCAGCTGGGCCACGTCCCGCAGTCGGCTGAGCTCCTGCGCCGCCGGGTGGTGATGGAAGCGCGCCGTTACCGGCGACAGCGCAGAGCGGACGGGACGGCCGCTGGTGCGGACCCTGAGCCAGTTACCGCGAGCGCCGAGGCCCCGTTCCGGGCAGCGGTGCGTCTTCTGCACCAGCTGCCGGGCCAGCAGCTTGAGGTGCTCGTGCTGCGGTACTACTCGGGGCTGTCGACCGCTGAGATCGGAACCGCAACTGGCGCTTCGGGCTGGAAAACGCGCCAGAGCATGCGACGGGGGATGAACGTCGTGAGCGCTGCGATGGCGGCCTTGCTCTCCGGCCCCGGCGCGTTCGGAGCAGGAGAAGCCGATGACGCTTCCAGCCGCTTCGGCGAGCTTTAGCCGCTGCCGCGACTCAGGTGGGCGGCGATCCAGCACGCCGCGCCGCCATGACAGTTCTCCAGGGCGTAGAGCGCGTGCTTCAGCGCGGGCGGGATGCCCTGGCCGGCGATGTTGTTGAGCTCGTACGGGTCGGTGGCCGTGTCGTAGTACTCCTGCTGGCCGTTGTCATAGCGGACGTACAGCGCCGTCGCTGTCCGGACGGCCTCGTAGGACGGCGGATCCGCGCTCGCGTAGTCCTGCCGGTCGGGGTCGCCGGGCTGGTCGTCCGGGCCGTGGTGCTCGATGAGAATCGCCTGCCGCCAGCCC
Source organism: uncultured Actinomycetota bacterium (assembly GCA_963711535.1). Taxonomy (GTDB): domain Bacteria; phylum Actinomycetota; class Actinomycetes; order Streptosporangiales; family Streptosporangiaceae; genus JAJYUU01. The sequence goes on from CAVQEN010000001.1 coordinate 49,520, forward strand.
GGCGGATTCTGCCCGTGCCAGACGGCCGCCAGGCTGTGCCCGTCGACTGTCGACGGAACGGGCAGGCCTGCCAGGGACTCGAAGGTCGGGCACAGGTCGATGTTGGACGCCAGCTGACTAGCGGTGCGCCCGGCCGGAACGCCGGGACCGGTGATGATCAGGGGCACATGAATGTCGGTGTCGAAGGCCGTCTGCTTGCCGGGCCGCAGCCGGTACTCGCCCATGTGGTAGCCGTTGTCGGAGCTGAACACGAAGTAGGTGTCGCCGGCCAGTCCCTTGGCCGTCAGCTCGTTCTCCAGACGGCCGATCATGTCGTCGACCGACAGGTCGTCCTCGATGCGCAGCTGATACAACCGGTTGATTCGCGCCTGTTCGCCGGCGCAGCGGTCCGTGCGCCTTCAGCCAGGGCAGCGGATGGGTGGGCAGCCGGTCGTAGGCGGGAGTCTTCGGGTAGCTGATGCCGGCGGCTGCGCCGACGTAGCGTGGCGCCGGGGTGAACGGCGCGTGCGGAGCGAACGTGGCCACCTCCAGCATGAACGGCTTGCCGGACGCGGCGGACGAGCTGACGAAGGACTGGGCTTTCTCCGACAGCACGTCCGTCAGGTAGTCGTCGGCCCGGTGGCCGTAGTGGATCTCACGCCCGTTCTCGTTCAGCGTGTAGTCGAACTCCGGATAGCCGTACCCGGCCACATCCCAGACATTCCACCCGGGTGCCGGCGGGTCGGAAGGCAGGTAGCCGTTCAGATACTTGCCCATCATGCCGGTCTCGTAGCCGTCCTTCTGGAGCGCGAGGGCAAACGTTCGCTCCTGGTCGAGGTTCGCGTTGTAGGCGTTGTAGCCGCCGAACGTGCCGACGTTGGTAAAAACCCCGTCGTCGTGCGGGTACTCGCCAGTGAAGATCGCCGTGCGGGACGGGCAGCAGAGCGAGTCCACTACGTAGTAGTGCGACATCGTCATCCCGGCCTTCTCCATGGCCACCACATGCGGCATGTGGCTGATCAGGTTCCAGGAGAGGTCGTCGGTCAGGACGAAGATGAAGTTGGGCCTGGCAGCCGACGGCCTTGCCGTCGGCGAGCCTGACGCCCGGGCGCTTGAGGCTGAGGCACCTGACGCTGGGCCGGACTGCGTGCTGGCCGGAGAGCTGCAGCCCGCCGCGAGCAGGCAGGCCAGGCCGCTGACTGCCGCAGCAAAGCTCTTCCGCATCGACTCCCTGTCCCGTTTCGCCGGCACGCCAGGGCCGCGTGACCGAGCCGGGCGCCGTGGCGGCAGAAGCACCAAGAGTACCGAGTGTCCGGATGCGGCACGTTGCGGCTAGCTATCGGCGATCCAGCTGCCGTGGAAACCCAGCGGGACGCGGGCGGGCAGGTGCACCCGGGCGACAGCCTCGCCGGTGAAGTCCTGCGCGGCGAGGATGACCAGGTCCGTTGCCCCGCGCTCGGGATTGTGCACGTACGCGAGCAGGTAGCCGTCGTCCTCGGCGGCGTCCGGCGCGGCGGGTGCGAAGACTGCCTCGCCGATGGTCGCGTCCCGGCCGAACTCGCGGACCTCGGCAGTGCCATGCGCGAGGTCATGACGGATCAGCGCGTTGGCGAACGCGTCGTCGGCGAAATCGCCCGCGGCCGTGATCGCGCGGGTGACCTCGCCGATCACGGCGCTGTAGCCATAGCGGTGCGGGCGCGATATCACGCGCTCGTCGACCCGCGGGAACTCCTGGCCGCGGTCGTCCAGCCGTTCCTGCGTGACCGTCCGGGCGGCCGGGTCGATGGTCCACCGGTCCAGCGTCACCGGGCCGTGGGCCGCCCACAGCGTGGAGACATCGAACGACCGGCTGTACTGGCACAGGTCGACGACGACCCGGCCCTGGCCGTCGTCGTAAGCATTCAGGCAGTGGAACACCCAGCATGGCTCGATCGGGATCCAGGCCACCGCCGCGCTTCCGTCACGCGGCAGCACGCCGACGCGCGCCTGGTGGTCCGGGTTCCAGACGTACGGGAGCTCGCGCCCGGCGCTCGCGGCACCCAGGCTGAAGGTCATCGGCAGATCGAGGAGCACGACGTAACGCTGGGTGAGCGCGAAGTCGTGCATCATCGGGCCGTCGGGGACGGGGACGTCGGTTGTGCGGATCACCTGGCCGGCCGCGTCCACGACCACGTGCTGCACGTGATCCCAGGCCCAGAAATACGCGATCGCATGCAGCTCGCCGCTGGCGTGATCGAGCTTGGTGTGCGCGGCGAATCCGCCGGGCAGCGTACCGCCGAGGTCGCAGGGGCCGATGGTGTCCAGCTCGTCCGACAGTTCATATGGCAGCGGTCCGGCCTCGACTGTCGCCAGCGTCCGCCCGCCGTGCCGGATGATATGCGTGTTAGCGGCGAAGTCCATGTTCTCGTGTACCGGCCCGGCGGGCCAGTCCTCGCCAAGCGTGTCGGCGACTGCCCGGGAGCGGACCCAGCGATTGCGGTACCACTCGGCCTTGCCGTCGCGCAGCCGGACGCCATGCACCATGCCGGCGCCGAGGAACCAGTGGTAGTCCGGGTCATCGAGGCCCAGCGGGTTCGGCCCGTTGCGCAGGTACCGGCCGCTGAGCTCGGCCGGGATCTGGCCGGTCACCGGCAGGTCGAACGCGGTGACCTCGTCTGTCACCGGGGCGAACGAGCCCTGCAGGAAGCGATTCGGCTCTGCCATCGGGGTATCCGTCCTGGAATCGGCGCGCGCTGTCACGGGCGATGCCGGCGTATCTGGAGTCCGCATGTCACATCCTGCCACCGGCCGGTGTCAGCCCCGGCAGAGGCCGCGAGAAGTTCAACGGCGAGATACGTACGGAAACGAGGCATATCGATGCGAGTCTTCGTAGCCGGCGCGAGCGGTGCCATCGGCATTCCGCTTGTCGCGCAGCTAGTTCGTCAGGGACACGAGGTCACGGGGAGCTTTCGAAAGCCAGGTCACGGCGAGCCCATCAGTGCGCTCGGTGCTGAGCCAGTCGCGCTTGACGTGCTCGATGACGCGGCGGTCCGGCGCGCGGTAACGGCGGCGCGGCCGGACGCGATCATCCACGAGGCGACGGCGCTGGCCGACTTCGGCTTCTCCCGGAACATGGACAAGACCTTCGCGGTCACGAACCGCATCCGGACGCAGGGCACGGACAGCCTGCTCGCGGCCGCGCGCGAGAGCGGGGTGACGCGGTTCGTCGCGCAGAGCTTCGCGAGCTTCCGGTACGCCCGCACCGGCAGCTGGGTGAAGACCGAGACCGATCCGCTCGATCCGGAGCCGGTGGCGGGAGCTCGCGCGACGAACGCGGCCATGCGCCACCTGGACGACGCGGTGACCGCAGCCGGCGGGATCGCGCTGCGGTACGGCGGGTTCTACGGTGCGGCCAGCGATGCCTTCCCGGTTGCGGTGCGCAAGCGCCAGCTTCCGGTCATCGGCAGTGGCGTGGGCGTGTCCTCGTTCATCCATCTCGAGGACGCGGCAGCGGCCACGGTGCTGGCGCTGGAGCACGGCAGTCCTGGCCTCTACAACATCGTCGACGACGATCCTGCCGCGCTGCGTGACTGGCTGCCGGTGCTCGCGCAGGTGCTCGGTGCGCGGCCGCCACGGCACGCGCCGCTGTGGCTGGCCCGGCTTATCGGCGGGGAGGGTGCGGTGGTGATGGGCACGCAGGCCCGTGGCGCCGCCAACGCCAGGGCGAAGCAGGAGCTGGGCTGGAAGCCGCGCTACCCGAGCTGGCGGGAGGGATTCGCGGCCGCGTACGGCTAAGTCGCCGCGGTCATCGCGTCGGCCGCCCCTTGCCGGGCACGAGCTCGCCGGGTTAGCGGTACCCGCTGGCCTGAATCGCATACAGCTCCGCGTACGGGCCCTTCCGGGCGAGCAGCTGCTCGTGCGAGCCAGTCTCCGCGATGACTCCGTCGCTGACGACGACGATCTGGTCGGCCATCGCGACGGTGGAGAAGCGGTGTGACACCAGCACGGTGATGCTGCCCGTGCCGCGGCTGACCCGGGCCCGCTCGGCGTACCGCTCGAACAGCGCGTGCTCGGTTTCCGCGTCCAGCGCGGCCGTAGGCTCGTCCAGGATGGTGAGCAACGGTGCGGGCCGCATGAAGCCGCGGGCGAGCGCGATCTTCTGCCACTGACCGAACGACAGGTCGACGCCGTCCGGCCAGGTGGCGCCGAGCTGGGTGTCCAGGCCGTCCGGCAGGCCGTCGACGATGTCCGCGGCGCCTGCCCGGCTCACCGCCACGCCGACAGCGGTCCTGTCCTCGAGCCGGGAAACGTCGCCCAGGCCCACGCTGCTGAGCGCCGGAAACTCCAGCCGGGCAAAGTCCTGGAAGGCGCCGGACAGCTGGGAGCGCCACTCACCGGGCGCGAACCGTGCCAGGTCGGTGCCGTCGGCAGCGATCGTCCCCGAGCTCGGCGGATAGAACCCGCACAACAGCTTCACCAGGGTGCTTTTGCCTGCGCCGTTCTCTCCGACGATCGCTACGACTGATCCGGCCGGCAGCTTCAGGCTGACCTCGTGCAGCACCGGCTCGGCGGTGCCCGGATAGCAGAAGCTCACGTTGTCGAAGGTGATGCCCGACGTCAGCGCTGCCGGCGCGGTCTGGTCGCCGGAGCCGCGCTGCAGCTTCGCGTAGTTCTCCAGCCAGCCGAGGCGACGGGAGGCGTCGAGCCAGAGCCGGACGAAGTCGACCTCGCCGACCGTCATGGCGACGTACTGCCCGAGTCTGCTTCCTGCGGTGACCACGAGCACGACATTGCCGGCCGAGGCGTGCAGCCCGTCGACGGTCCAGTACACCGCGCCGGCGTAGCCGAGCGCGAAGACTGCCCACCCCGCGGCCAGCCAGAAACCGCCCGCCCACTGAGCGGATGCCATCGTCCGGTACCAGTCCGCCCAGGCGGACGACCAGCGTCCGGCGATGTCGTCCGTGTTGCCGGTGACGCGCAGCTCCTTGGCCGGTCCTGCGGTGGTGCCGAGCGTGAACAGATGCCGGTACCGGCGCTGGCTCGGTGCGGCCGTCTCCTCGGCCACGCGCAGTGCGCCCGATCGCCACGACGAGATGATCACTGTCGGGACCGCGAACAGCGCAAGCGCAAGCAGCCACGGGCTGACCGTCGCGAGGACGGCGATCGTCAGCGCCAGGCAGGCCACCGCGCTGATGGTGTCGATGAGGGCCAGCAGCATGTGGTCGAGCTGGTAGACCGACTCGCGGAGCACGGCGAGCCGATCCAGGTACTCCGGTCGCTCCTGATGCTCGATGGTGTCGACTGACGCCTGCAGGTCGGCTACGTATGTCTCGAGCGCCACCGACACCTTGAGCCGGAAGCGGCGGGTCGCCCGGCTCGCCGCTAGCCGGATCAGCCAGATCGCGACGCTCGAGGCGGCCACGCCGACCGCGCCGGCCACCAGCAGGCCGCTGCGGTGCTCGCTCACGCCATCCACCAGGAGCTTGAGCCAGACCGCCAGCAGCGCACCGGGCACAGTCGCCAGCACCGAGAGCACCAGGGCCGCCACGGCCATGGCCGGCTCGGCCCGGATCGCGTGCCGCAGCGTCCGCGTCATCGTGACCAGGGCACCCGGCATCTGCGGCTCCGGCCGGGCTGGCGCGCCGGAAGCGGTCACGGCGCTGCACCCTCCGGGGTCGCGAACCGGGCCGCCTGCAAGGTGAACATCGTCGCGTACCGGCCGCCGGCTGCCATGAGCTCGTCATGGGTACCCAGCTCGATGACGCGGCCATGCTCCAGCACGCAGATCCGGTCCGCCTGGCGCACGGTGGAGAAGCGGTGCGACACCAGGATCGTGGTCACGCCGCGGGTCGCCGTCAGCACGCGCCGGAAGATCTCGGCCTCGCCGCGCACGTCCAGCTGGGCCGTCGGCTCGTCCAGGATCACCAGGCCGGCGCCGCGGCGCACGGCATGCATCGCGCGGGCCAGCGCGACCCGCTGCCACTGGCCGCCGGACAACTCCGTGCCGCCGGCGTAGGACTTCGACAGCACCGTCGGCAGCGTCCCGAGGCCGGCCGCGCCCGCCTGGTGCAGCGCCCACTCGATGTCGGCGTCGCTGCCGCCGCCCGGCGCGACGTTGTCCCGCAGCGGCAATTCGTATCTCACGAAGTCCTGGAACACGGTCGTGACACGCGATCGCCACGCCGCCAGGTCGAGGCTGCGGAGGTCCGTGCCGTCGATCTCGATGGCGCCGGCCACCGGGTCGTACAGCCGGCAGAGCAGCTTCGCCAGCGTGGTCTTGCCCGCGCCGTTCTGCCCCACAATCGCCAGTGAGGTCCCAGCGGGGATCGTCAGGTCGACGCCGGCCAGTACCTCCGGCCCGGCGGAGTAGCCGAAGTGCACCTCACGGAGGCGGATCTCGCGCCGGGGCAGTCCGTCCGCCGTTGCGTCGCCGCGCGGCAGCTGCCCGAAGCCGCGCATGCGCTCCTCCAGCGCAGCGACGACCGCGGCGGGGCGCGCGGCCGTGTCCAGCCACCAGTCGAAGTCGGCGATGCCGAGGACCGCGGCCCCGGTGACCGCGCCCGCATAGACGACGAGATCACCGGTACCGATCCGGCCGGCCAGCGCATCAGCTGCCAGGAAGCCGATCACGAGGCCGTTCGCCACCAGCGCGGCAAGCGCGGCCCAGACCAGGGACCGCTCGCGCAGCCGCAGCGCCTGCAGCGACAGCTCAAGCAGCTCGCGCCGGTACCGGCCGAACCGCCCGACTGTCCAGCCGCTCAGTCCGAACAGCCGGAGTTCCTTGGCGGCCGGGACGTCCACGGCCATCCGGTAGGCGTAGTCGGCCTGGCGCTGCGCGCGGACCACGTCCTCCGATCGCCAGCTGCGCCACACCGTGCTCTCGCGCAGCAGCCAGTGCGTGGCGAGCCAGCCGGCGATGAGCAGCACCGGCGCCCACCAGCCGAAGCCAGCAAGCACGAGGGCGGTGGCCAGGCCGCTGCCTACCTCCACCAGGCCGTTCGCGACGAACGGCATGCAGACGCGGATCGGCGGCGCCGTGATACCGACGTCGAACTCTCGCGCCAGCGCGAAGTCGTCGGCCAGGGACGGCTCCTCAAGATGGGCGATCCCGGCCGGAGCTGCCGTCGCCCGCATCAGCCGCCGGTGCAGGTCGGCGCCGGTATGCGCGCCGAGATTGGCGGACACGGAGTTGTGCACCGGGCTGAGCACGAGTATGCCGATCGAGGTGACTGCCACGACAGCGAGCGAGGCCCCTGGCCCGTGGCCGTCGCTCACCGCGCCGATCAGCGCTCCGGTCGCGATGACGAGAGCCGCGGGCAGCAGCGACCGCACGATCACCAGCGCCCACCAGAGCACGGCGAGGTCCCGGTGCGCTCGCGGCAGCACCCGGAACACCAGCTGCCACTCGGCCGACTGCCACGGATATCTCACTCCTCTGTTCTACCGTCGCTGCCGGTACCGGGCTTGGACAAATCGGCGGGGCGGGCCATACGCTGCGGAAAACCCCGGTACCGGGTCCCTCGAGGGAGGACGCGCGCGATGGCGGAGATTCAGGGCAGCTGCGATGAGCGCTTCGCCGCCGCGGCGCAGGCACTGCAGGAGAACGTCGATTCTGAGGAAGAACTCGGCGCGTCGATGGTCGTCGACCTGGACGGCGAGATCGTCGTCGACCTGTGGGGTGGCTGGCGTGACGCCGATCGCACGCAGCCGTGGGAGCGCGACACCATCACCAACGTCTGGTCGACCACCAAGACGGTAACCAGCCTGGCGGCGCTGATGCTGGCCGACCGCGGACAGCTGGATGTCGATGCGCCGGTGGCGCAGTACTGGCCCGAGTTTGCCGCCGCCGGCAAGGATGGCGTGCTGGTGCGGCACCTGCTCTCGCACACCTCCGGCGTCTCCGGCCTCGACCAGCCGGCCGTGATCGAGGACCTGTACGACTGGCAGAAGGCGACGGCCCGGTTCGCCGCGCAGGCGCCGTGGTGGGAGCCCGGCAGCGCATCCGGCTATCACGCGCTCAACTTCGGTCACCTGACCGGCGAGGTACTGCGGCGCATCACCGGAAAGACGCTCAAGCAGTACGTCGCCGAGGAGATCGCCGGGCCGCTCGGCGCCGACTTCCAGATCGGGGCTGCGCCGAGCGACGCCGGACGCATCGCGCCGGTCGTCCCGCCGCCGCCGCTGCCGTTCGATCTCGAGGCACTCGACCTGGACAGCCCGGCAGTCAAGACCATGACCGGGCCGCTCGCGGACGCCGGCAGCGCGAACACGCCAGAGTGGCGCGCTGCCGACATCGGCGCGGCAAACGGCCACGGTAATGCCCGGTCAGTCGCTCGCATCCTGTCGGTCCTGGCCCGCGGGGGCGAGGTCGACGGGGTGCGGCTGCTCTCGCCGGAGACGATCGAGCTGATCTTCCGCGAGCAGGCGCGCGGGGTGGACGTGGTGCTCGGCGTTCCGCTGCGGTTCGGCATCGGCTACGGGCTGCCGGAACCCGCCACCATTCCCTACATTCCGCACGAGAAGATCTGCTTCTGGGGCGGCTGGGGTGGCTCGGTCATCCTTATGGACCTCGGCCGCCGGATGACGCTGTCCTACATGATGAACAAGATGGGGCCTGGCATCATCGGCTCCGATCGCAGCGAGCGGTACGTGCGCGCCGTCTACGACGCGATCGGGTAATGACGGCGCTCACCACTGGCCGCGGTGCTCGGGCACCCGGCAGACCAGCGGCAGCGTCGCCACCAGGGCCGCAGCGAAAACCAGGAAAACGTCGGCCTGCGCGAGACCGGGGTCAGCGCTGCGTGCTACCACGGCGGTGCCAATCGATACGGCTGTGATGGCGCCGCACTGCCGGAACATCCCCCGGAGCCCGGCGATGGCGGCCGCGTGCTCGGGCGCGAGCTGGAGGGTCGCATTGTTGGCCGCCGGAGTGGAGATGCCGATCCCGACGCCGCAGACCGCGGTGCCGAGCGCCAGCCACGCGTAGACCGACAGGCCGTGCGGGCTGATCGCGGTCAGGGCCATCCCGGTCGCCGACAGCAGGAAGCCGAGCGCGACTGGCCACCGGTAGCCGGTCCGGCGCAGCAGGTAGACGGCCAGTCCGGCGGTGGCGATCATGCCGACGGCACGGGCGGTCAGGAGCGTTCCCGCCGCGAGCGCGGGCAGGCCGAACCGTTCCTCGGCGTAGAGCGGCACCAGCGGGGCAAAGCCGAGCACGGCGCAGCCGTACAGGAAGTTCAGCAGATTCATGACGCCGAAGCCGCGGCCGGTCAGGTACCGGAGCGAAATGAAGGGTGAGCGAGCTCTCGCCGAGTGACGGAAGAACGCAACGCCGGCGCCAGCGGCGACCAGTTCGGGGAGAAGGAAGAACGGGCTCAGCGGCTTGCCGCCGGCGCCGCCAAGGTACCCGATGCCGAGCATGGCCGACAGTAGCGTGACGCCAAGCAGGACGACCCCGCGGATGTCGAGGTGCTGATCGGCAGGCGGGCGATGTCCGGGATCACGATGGCTCCCAGGCAGATCAGGGTGATGCCGACCGGGATGTTCACCAGGAAGATCCCGCGCCACGACCAGTAGGTGACGAACACGCCGCCGAGTACCGGGCCCACGAGGCCGCCGATGGGGAAGATGCTGGCGAACAGCCCGACGGCGCGATCCCGGCTCGCGCCGAACAGCTCGGACACGATCCCGGTGGCGGACGGCATGAAGGCGCCGCCACCGATCGCCTGCACGCCGCGCAGGGCGATGAGCAGGTAGATGTTGCCGGCCAGGCCGCAGCACAGCGAGGCCAGGGTGAACAGCACCGCTGCGCCAAGGAAGATCTGCTTGCGGCCGTACTGGTCGCCGATCTTGCCCGCGACTGGCATCACCAGGACCTGCCCGAGCGCGTACATGGTGATCGTCCAGCCGCTCCAGTTGATCTGGGCATGCAACTCGTGCTGGATGGCGGGGAGCGCGGTCGCGACGATCGTCTGGTCGACCGAGGCCATGAACAGCGCGATCGAGACAACAGCGAAAATGACGGCGCGCCCGTGCGTCGGCTTATCGGCGATCTGCCCGGGGCCACTTCCGGCTGTTGCGACCTGCTCTGCCACTGAACCCCAACGGTACACTGCCTGCCGGCAGGCAACTTTGTGGCCCGAGCGGCAAAGCTCCCGCGATGCCGGGCTCGCGACCGGTTATGCTGCGGCCATGGATGCGGACGGCGCCATCCGGCTCCGCCGGGTCATCAGCAAGCTCGCCCGCGAGCTGAACTCCTCGTCGACCGGCGCGGGACTGACGCCGTCGCAGGCCTCGGTTCTCGGGCTGATTGTCCCGCGCGGACCGCTGAGCCTCGGTGAGCTCGGGGAGATCGAGGGGCTCAACCCGACCATGCTGTCGCGCGTGATCGGCCGGCTGCACGAGATGGGGCTCATCGAGCGGATCCCCGATCCTGCCGACCTGCGGAGTGCCTCGGTCGTAGCTACGCCGGCCGGCAAGAGCGTGGACGAGGAAGTGAAGACCCAGCGCGCGGTGGCCGTCTCCCGCTGCCTGGAGGAGCTGCCACAGCAGCAGGTGGCAGTGATCAGCGAGGCGCTGCCTGCCCTGGAGGACCTCGCCGCGACCATGCGCCAGGCCGGCCGGGCGGGGCGCTCGCAGCGCGCCGGACGCTAGCGGCGGGTGACGCGGTCGGTGTCGATGCGACCGCGCCCGAAAGCGTCCATCCGCTTCCACCGGCCGGGCAGGTCGAGTACCTGCAGGTTGCCGAGCCGCAGCGGCAGTGCCGGGTCGACGATCAGGTTGTCGCCCTGAGGCTCGAGCCCGAGGCCGGCCCGCAGTAGCAGCAGCGGCGCACCGGTTGACCAGGCCTGCGGGCTGCACGCCGTCGGGTACTGCACCGGATAGCGCGTCGCGCTGCGCGGGTAGCCGCCGAAGGCCTCCGGCAGCCGCCCGTCGAACACCTCCGCGGCCTCCAGGATCCCGGCCACGATGCAGGCCGCCTCCGTCTTGAAGCCATACCGGCGCAGGCCCCAGGCGATGATCGAGTTGTCGAACGGCCACACGGTGCCGACGTGGTAGCCGATCGGGTTGTAGCGTGCCTCGCCCTCGGCGAGGGTGCGCACGCCCCAGCCGGAGAACAGCTCCGGGCTGAGCAGGTGCCGGGCGATCGACCGCGCCTTCGACTTGTCGACGATCCCGCTCCACAGCAGGTGCCCGATATTGGAGGTGAGCGAGTCCACCTGGCGGCCGTCGGTGTCCAGTGCCGCCGCAAAGTACTCCCCGTCCGCCACCCAGAAGTCCCGGTTGAAGCGCCGCTTCAGGTCAGCGGCCTCCTTCTCCAGGCGGTCAGCGAACGCGGCGTCCTTCCAGACCAGCCGCGCGAGCCGCGCGCCGCGGATCTTGGCGTCGTAGGCGTACCCCTGCAGCTCGCAGGTCGCCCTCGGGAAGCCGGGCAAGTCCCCGTTCCGGTAGGAGATGGAATCCCAGGAGTCCTTCCAGCACTGGTTCTCCAGGCCACTCGTCGCGTTGCGGCGCTGGTAGGAGACGTAGCCGTTGCCCTGCAGGTCGGCGTACTCGTCGATCCAGTTCAGCGCGGCCCGGGCGGCGTGCTCCAGGGCCCGCACCAGCTTGTGGTCGCCGGTCCAGCGCTCGTACTCGTCCAGCAGCACCACGTAGAGCGGCGTGGCGTCTGCGGTGCCGTAGTACGGCGAGTGCGGCCGCTCCTCGAAGGCGGTCAGCTCGCCGTACCGCATCTCGTGCGGGATTCGGCCCGGGTCCTCGTCGCGGAAGTCGTCGATCCGCGCGCCCTGGCGCTCGGCCAGCGCCAGCAGCGTGGTGGAGGCAAGCTCGGCGGCGAACGGCAGCGCCTGCAGGCTGGTGAAGATGCTGTCCCGGCCGAAGATCGTCATGAACCAGGGCAGGCCCGCTGCGGGCAGGCTGCGGTCCGGCATCGTCAGCGTGGAGAACCGAAGTGCAGCCAGGTCGGTCAGGCAGCGCCGGTAGATGTGCTCGGCCGGCTCCCAGTCGCATTCGACAGCCGGCGCCTTCCGCAGCCACTTCTCCAGGCCGCGGGCCATGTCCCGGCGTACCCGGCGCCGGTGCTGGCCGCGGATGCCGATCGGCCCGGCCAGCGACCCGTCCAGGGTGCCCTCAGAGGCCACCACGTCAAGCTCAGTGCTCCACTCACCGTGCGGCGGGACAGTGACAGTGAACGTCAGGCCGTGCTCGTCGATCGCGGCCGGCGCGGTGGCGGAGATCCACGTCTGCCGGCTGTAAGTTTCTCGCCGGTAGCCGAGTACCAGGTTGCTGCCGGCCACCTGGGCGCGGTAGGTGCCTTTCTTCGCCAGGTCGTCCTTGACCTCGAAAAGGTCCGCGAAGTCGCTGGCTGCCTCGATCCGGATGGTGAGCTCGGCCGGCTCGTTCTGATGGTTGAGAACGCGGAGTTCCTCGTGGAAGCCGTCGGCGACCTCGCGCTGCCGGATGACCGACAGCTCGGAGTCGACGTAGACGGTGCCGCTGCCTGGCACCAGGAAGAACCGGGTCTGGAAGTACTGCAGGTCGTCGGTCGACAGCGCGGTGAGCCGCTCCGAGTTGACGGTCAGTACCCATCGCGACAGGAACCGCGTGTCGAAGGAGAACAGCCCGGTCGGGTCCGTCGTGGACGCCTCGATATCGCCCCGTTCGTCGCTGACGACGAACGTGTTGCCCTCGAGGATCTGCACGAGCTGATCGCTCACTTCGGCCTCCGCTGAGCCATCACGGCCGCTGAGCTGATCGGCGCGACCCGGCCGGTGGCGCCGGGCGGACCCGGCAGGCACCGCTGGAACATCATCGCCGCGGCAATGCTGCCCTCGCAGGTGAACAGCCCGCGCAGAATGGCGGCCTGGGCGTTCAGCCGTCCGGTCACCAGGGCCTCCAGCTGAGGCCGCTCGATGGAGATGACGGCATCGGCCTCGCTGGTGCGCTGGCTGACCGTGACGGCACCGTCGTCGATGGTCACGTACCAGTGGCCGGGGTCGGCGCGCGGCACGTCGAAACGGATCGTCGCGGACTGGCCCTCGAATGTCGCCAGGTGTCCCGGTGCTGTCAGGCCCGCGAAGAACTCCGCGATCGGATCCCGGGTGGCCGGGATGGCTCGGACAGCGGTTGTCACGGCGCCATTGTGATCAGTGACGGTCATCGGCAAACCAGCCGCCGGGCAAAGTTTGCCCGTCAGCTCGTCAGCAAGAGGTCTGTGAGAGCAGCTCGTCGATCTGGCTAGCCGCCGGCATACCCGCGCGGGCACCGTGCCGGGTGACTGCGAGCGCTGAGGCGGTCACCGCTCGCCGGACGCTGTGCGGCAGCGGTGTCGCGGCGGCGAGGCTCGCTGCGAGCACGCCGGTGAAGGTGTCCCCGGCGCCGGTGGTGTCGAGCACCTGCACGCGGCGTCCGGGCACATGCAGCGCCTCGGTCTGGTCGGCGAGCAGGGCGCCGTGCGGCCCGAGCGTGACGATCACCGGCGCGCCGGTCTGGCCGGCCAGCGCGGCTGCCGCGGCTCGCAGGTCGTCGTCAGCGCCGGCGTCAGCGCCGGCGTCGCCGCAGTGTCGCCCGGTGAGTGCGGCCAGTTCGCCGGTGTTCGGCGTGGCGATCGCGCCTTCGAGAAGATCATCGAAACGTGGCCGAACGGGGCCTGGGTTGACCACCAGGCGGCTGCCTGCGGGGCGAGCAGCGGCCACGGCGGCTCGCAGCGCTGCGGCTGGCAGCTCGAACGACAGCACGACCACGTCAGCCGGGACGAGCCGCAGCGCGGTGAGTGCCGCCGTGACCTGATCCGCCGTGACCAGGTCGTTGGCGCCGGACGCGACGGCGATCTGGTTCTCGCCGCGCTCGCTGACGAGCACGAAGGCATGACCGGTCGGTGCGTCGACGCGTCTGATCGCGGCGACGTCGATGCCATCGGCCTGCAGAGCCGCGACGGAGTCATGCCCGTCGTCGGCGCCGACCGCACCGACGAAGTGAACGCGGGCGCCGGCTCGCGCGGCCGCGACTGCCTGGTTGGCTCCCTTGCCGCCCTGGTGCCGGGTGAGCGCGCCGCCGAGGACGGTCTGCCCGGCGGCGGGCAGCTCGGGCAGGTGCATGACCAGGTCGACGTTGACCGAGCCGACGACGACCACCCGAGGTTTAGTGCCGGGCTCGATCGGACGTGCTGAGCCGGACATATCTTTCAGCGTACCGGCCGGGCTAGCGCGGCAGCACCGGCAGCGAGTGGTCCCAGTCGGCCAGCAGAGTACGGATTCCGGTTACCAGCGCGATCGGCTCGTCGAGCATGACGTGGTGGCCCGCAACCGGGATCTCGATGACTGGCGCGAGGCGTCCGAGCTTGTCGTACATGAGTTCGGACGCCTGCGGCGGCACCAGGCCGTGCTCGGCATGGAACAGTGCCGCGCGGCAGTCGAGGTGCCGCAGCAGCTCGGGTACGGCGCGGTCGCGACTGAAGACCGCCGGGTCGAACTTCCAGCTCCAGCCGCCCGCCACGGCGCGGACCGACGTCGCGGCGACGTGCTGCCGCACGTAGGGCAGCGTCGCCTGGTCCGGGATCGGCCGGAACCGCCGGATGGCTTCGTCGCGCGTCGGGTAGACCCGCAGCGGACCGAAGGCCCGCTCTTCGCGGGCGGCCTGCTGTTCAGGCGTGAGGTTGTGCACCGGCGAGTCGATGACCACGATCCCGGCCAGCTGCGGGCCATACAGCCCTGCTGTCCGCAGCGCCACGAAGCCGCCCATGCTGTGCCCGATGACGACGGGTGGCTCGCCGAAGCCGGCGTCGGCCGCGACCGCCATCACCTCGTCAGCCCAGCCGTCGAAGCTGTACGTGTGGGCGCGCCCGCTATCGCCGTGGCCGGACAGGTCCAGAGCGACGACCCGGCGGTGCGCAGACAAGAGCGGCGCAATGTGGTCCCACCAGCGGGCGTGCGCTCCGCCGCCGTGCACCAGAACGACGCCGCTGCCGTTGTCAGGAGCACTGCCGTTGTCAGGAGCACTGCCATTGCCAGCAGCGCTGGCGCTGCCGAACTCGCGGTAGGCCACCCGGATGCCGGCCACCTGGACGGTGCGCTCACTGACCGGGGCTGCCAGGGCAGCAGTAAACCATGCGGGCGGGCCCTCGGCAGCGTTCATGCGTAGTAGCGAAGCAGATACGACGGACCGCTCAGGCCTCGGCCTCGGACTCAGCTTCAGATTCTGCCCACGCGCGCTCGAGCGCCGCGGCGATGGCCTCCGCGGGCTGAGCGCCGGAGATGCCGTACTTCCGGTCGATGACGAACAGCGGCACGCCAGTCGCCCCGATTGCCCGGGCCATCTCCTCGTCGGTCTCGACATGGTCGGTGAAGGCGCCGGATGCCAGCGTCGAGCGCACCGCAGCCTCGTCCAGGCCCGCCTCAGCTCCGAGCCGGGCCAGCGAGTCGTGGTCGAAGATCGACTCCTGCTCGGTGAAGTAGGCGCGCTGCAGCCGTTCCATGGTCTCGCTCTGGCGGCCAGCTTCCCTGGCCAGCTGGAGCACACGGTGCGCGTCCCTGGTATTGCCACGGCGCAGATCTTGCATCCGGAACGTTAGCCCGTCGCCGGCCGCCCGCTGCTCCATCTGCCGCTGTGCCTGCCCCGCCTGCTCCGGGGTCATCCCGTACTTGCTGGCCAGTGTGTCGACGACCGGTGTCGTCGCGCCGGACGGCGCGTCCGGGTCGAGCTCGAAGGAGCGGTAGACGACCTGCACGTCGTCAGGGTGGCTAAACTCAGCGTGCGCCTGCTCGAAGCGCTTCTTGCCCAGGTAACACCATGGGCAGACGACGTCGGCCCAGATCTCAACATCCATACGGGCCGTAACAACCCAAGGACCGGTGCGCTTCCCTCCCGCTAGGCGCGCTGACTGCCCGGACGGCCCGGCCGGTGAGCCGGGCCAGTTCCGGCGGCAGTGCAGTCATAGTCTCCTGCTGCGATCCTCAGTCGTCCGGCTCGCCGCAGCACCCGACTGGCGATGCGACCACGGTCTTGTGGCTCATCGTCACGGAGACGTTGTGCTGGACGACAGCCCCGCCTGCGAGCAGGGCGCCGGCGGCGAGCAGGGAAGCGATGGCGATGCGGATGCTGGTCATGGTGATGTTCCACCCATCTGGTGTCGGAGACGGCGATTTGCCGCCTCAGCTTCGCAGTCATGAAACAGAGTCAAAACTGCTCTTACATTGCACTACACACCGCAGTCAGGCAGAAGCAGATCAGTCAAGGCAGGGCCTTGACTGAGGGCGAAGTTGCCCGATAACGTCCCTAGCGGCGGCATAAGAACCGGTCGCTGGCTCTGTCGCCGGCGGCACTGTGAGCAAGGTGAGGATGGCCACCGACTACGTCGTCCCGGAACGGCCAGACTGGACCCGGCCAAGACTGGCTCCCGCAGGTGACAGGTTCGCCGCCGTCCGCTGGTACGACGGTGCCGCCAATGTCTGGATCGGCACCGGCGAGGCACCGATGCAGCTCACGTCCGATCTGCGGCCCTGGCAGCTGCTTGACTACTGGTGGGGAATCGGCGGCGACGGTCTGGTCCTTCTGCTGCGGCTGCCGGGGGCAGAGCAACGCGTTGTGGCCTGGCTCGACCTCCAGGCCCGCACCCTCACCCGGCTGACGCCGGGCCTGGGTGCTGATGCGCAGTATGCCGGGCAGGCGGAGGTCGGCAAGCCGGCCGTTCTCATCGGCGTGCGCCATCCGTCCACCAGCAGCTTCCGTCTGCAGGCCGTCACTCCCGGCGGTTCCGTCATTGCCGAGTGGGAGTCGCCGGGCAGGCCCGCCACTGGCTGGCTGGCGAGCGCTACCCGGGCGATCGCGGTACATGCCACCAGCGACGGCTGTGAGTGGTGGCATACGCCGCTGGCTGACGTCTCGTGGTCGTGCGTCCTCACGCTGCCAGAGTGCGATGCGAGCTTGTCAAGGCCGCTGAGCTTCTCGGCTGATGGCCAGACGCTCTTCGCGCTCAGCTCGGCCGGGCGCGACACGGTAGCGCTTGTCGCGATGTCGGGACCGGACTGGGTGCCGCGGACGGTGAGCGCTGACGAGCGATTCGATGTCATCTCGGTACTCATGTCGCCGGACGGGGAGCAGCCCGATCTGGTCACCACGACCGATCCGGTGGCTCCGCAGCGACCTCTAACCGGGCCTGCGGTAGCCGATCTGGCCAGGCTGGGTCAGCTCGCGGACGGGCCCGCCACGATTGCGGGCCAGAACCGCACGCATTATCTGGCCGAGGTGTCCGCGCCGGTCGGCGGGCCTGCCTTCGTCACGATCGGTCGCGACAGCGGGGAAGCGAGCAAGCCGCTGGCCCGGTTCAGCGGCTTCGCGCGCACGCGGATGCAGCCACGAGAGGCGATCGAGTTCCTGGCCCGAGACGGCCTGCGCCTCAGCGCCTTCATCACCCGGCCCGACGGGCCGCCGCCGTGGCCGGCCGTCCTGGCGGTCCACGACGGGCCGTCAGCGCGCGATCTGGCGACGCTGGATCCCTGGTCCCAGGCACTCGGCGTGGCCGGGCTGTGCTGCATCCAGGTGAACTACCGGGGCTCACGCGGCTTCGGGAAGGGCTTCCGTGATGCAGGCGACGGACAATGGTCCCACGCGATGCAGTCGGACCTCGTGGACGCGCTGCGCTGCGACGCTCTGGCCGGGCTGATCGACGAGCAGCGCGTCGCGGCGATCGGACACGGCTATGGCGGGTACGCGGCGCTCATGCTCGCGACGCAGTCGGAGGTTCCGCTAGCGAGTGTCGGCGCGGCGTCGGCGCCCACCGACCTGGTGCGCTACGTCACCGCCCTGCAGTCACGCGGTGGCACTGCCGCTGCCGAGGCCGCCCGGATCGGAGATCCCCGCGCTGACGCCGACCGGCTCCGGGCCGCCTCGCCGCTGACGAGGGCAGCCGACATCAAGGTTCCGGTGCTGCTGTTCCACGGGCAGCAGGACGCCCGGGTACCGGTCAGCGACGCGACAGCGCTGGCGGCGGCACTCCGGAACGCCGGCCGCCAGTGCGAGCTGACCATCTACGAGGACGAGGGACACCGGTACGTCCGGCCGCAGAACCTGGCCGACCTGCGCACCCGGGCGACGGACTTCCTCGTTCGCAGCCTGCGCGCAGGGCCAGTCAGGAACGGGCTAGTCAGCAACCGGTAGCGGAACTGCGATAGCCGCGCGGATGGTGGCGGGTCGCGCACCGGCGTAATCAGCCGCCCGCCGGAACGCGTCGATTGCCTGCTCCGGCCGGCCCAGGTGGACGAGTACCTCGGCTAGCTCCCGCCACGCCTGCGCTGCGTCGAGATGCGATCCAACCGCGGTCAGCTGGTCGGCGGCGTCGAGGATGACAGCGATGCCCTCGTCGGCCTGCCCCATCATGGTCAACGCCAGCCCGCTGACAACGCGCGCGTGGGCGGGCTCGGTCAGGTTGCCGGCGGCGCCCCGCGCGACGGCCGCAGCGGAGAGTCGGATGGCCTCGTCGTAGTCGCCGCGGAGCAGGGCACAGCGAGCCAGCTCGGTCTCGCAGTTGGCCAGATACGGATCGTGGGCTAGCTCACTGAGCACCTCGTGCGCGCGCCGGAGCAGATCCTCCGCCTCGTCGAGACGCGGCGGGTCGCAGCGGAGCAGCATCCACGCGTACGTGATGCGCATCCCGGCGAGGTTGCGGCCTGGCGACGTCTCGGCAAGCAGCGCGACAGTCCTGGCGGCTAGCTCGAGGGCCAGCGTCAGCTGTCCGCGCGCTGCCGCGACCGTCGATGCGCTCCAGTAAGCATTGCCCTGGGCCTCGCGGCTGCCGAGCCGCTCAGCCCGCTCGATGACCTCGCTCGCCAGATGCTGCGCCGAGAACAGGTCACCGCGCGCCCAGTAGCTGGTCACGAGGGAGCTGGCGAGCCGGATCTCATCTTCGCCGCCTGCCAGGCCGAGGTCGCGGACCTGCCGCAGGACGGTCTCGCCAACCTCGATGCTCCGGGCGAAGTCGCCCGCCATCCGGTAGATGCGGCACTGCGCGTTGCTGAGCGTTAGCAGCCCGGGCGCTCCGGGCTCGCCCAGCCGGGCTGCCTCCAGGAGCTCGTCGAGGTGAGTTAGCGCCTCGTGGAGATTTCCGAGGGCCTCCTCGGTCCGGGCCAGGCCCCAGATCGCCTCGTGCCGGATGTCGCCCGTGGCGACGTCCGCGAGCTCGGCGAACTGGTCCCGGGCTTCGGGCAGCGAGCCGTTCGTCCGGGCGATCTTGGCGAACTGCAGTCGCAGGCGCTGCTCGTTGATCTCCTCCGGCGCTACGCCAGACTCCAGGAACAGAGCAGAGCAGCCGAGCCGACGGGCCAGGCCGTCCAGGACCTCGTGCTCGGGAGACCGTCTGTCGGACTCAATCAGCGACACGTAGCTGGCCGATACCAGATCCCCGGCCAGGTCTGCCTGACTGAGCCCCCGCTCGATCCGAAGCGCGCGCAAGCGCTGTCCGAGCGTTGGGCCCATCGGTACCTCCTACCGGGACAATTGGCATACGCGTTCACTCTAAGCCGTCATGCCGCTCAGTCAACTCGGGCGAGAACGGCAGGTGGCGCGCTATCGCCCAAAGCGGCCGACAGTTAAGTCCGTTCCCGACAAGCCGTTCTGAGTGCAGCACGTCAGCGCGCCGGCCGCAACCTCAGTTCGCCTAACCGCGGTTAGCCCAGTCGTACCGGGCCGACCCGCGGCCAAGGATCCGGTCCACCGCGGCGCCGACGCTGCCGTCCTCGGACATCAGCCTGCGGATGACGAACACCATCGTCGGCACCGCCCAGAAGTCGCCGCAGATCCACAGGATGCCGGCGCCGATCTGCTGGTCGGCGAACGGCGGCAGCGTCACGCCGGGGACGTGGTTGTAGACCGCGTACCAGGACGTGCTGGTGAGGAAGCCCATTGCCATCGCCAGCGCCCACATCACGCAGTTCGTCAGCAGCAGTGCTGCGGCCTGGCCGACCGTCGTCATCCTGATCCGGAACGGCGGTGACGGGAGGAACTGCAGCCAGAACAGCACCCCGGCGGCCAGGAAGCTGGCGTTCATCAGCCAGATGTGCACAGCCTGGTTCCGCTCGGCCAGGTCGAACGGCCAGGGCAGGTGCCAGATAATCATGACGGCGCTGAACAGCGCGACGGCCACCCAGGGCCGCAGCAGGAAACTGCCAGGCTCTGCGCAGTGGCCGCGCCCAGCCGCCGGTCACCGCTTCCGGCGCGGACACCTGGCCTGAACGGCCGCGGATGGCATCGAGCAACGGCTGCCACGGCGCCCCGGCCACGATCAGACTCGGCGCCGCGAACATCAGCAGGAGATGCTGAATCATGTGCACGAAGAAGTATCGATACGACCAGTAATTCACCGGCGACTGGACGGCCAGGAGCGCGACCACGAGACCGGCGTAGAACACCAGCGACCGCCGCCGGCGCTGCCGGTTAAGCTCCGGCTCTGACTGCCGGGCCAGGCGGGCCAGCCCGATTTCGTGCCAGATCACCAGGCCCGCGGCGATCACCAGAAACGGGTCGAACTCCCAGTGCCGCGTCAGGTAGATCACGGGCTGCCTGCCCGTCAGCCCGGCAGCCGGGGCGGGGCGGCATGCACGCCGAGCGCCGTGATGGCCGCGGTCATCGGGCGGTCGGCGCGAGCCCGCTGCTGGTCCAGCACGCGCAGGGCGGCGGACAGCGCCGCCTGAGCCCGTGTCCGGGCGGCCGGTGTCGAAGCGGCGAGCAACTGGGCGACATCCGTCTGCACTTGCTCGGCATCGGGGGCTGCCCAGGCCACCAGGCTGGTCACCGAGCCGGCCAGGCCGAAGCTGTCGAGTGACTCCGGCACCTGGTAGCTCTCAAGATCGTCGATTTGCTCGTTGTTCGCCGGAGCGCAGTTCGCCGCCCCCTGCTGCGCCACGCTGATGCCGTCACTGACGTCGGTCGCCCTGGCATAGCGCTCCGCCTGGACCTCATGCAGCGCTGTCAGCGACTCCCCGACGCCGGCCGCGCAGGACTCGATGTCGGAGTTGACCTCCTGCAAGAACCCGCGCAGATCGCTAGCGCGCTCCACCCGGCTCGGCTTGTGCACCAGCGCGACCGCGACGCCGACGACCAGGAAGCCTGCGATCGCTGCGACGACCCAGCGCGGCATACGGCGGGCCGGCCAGCCACTGGGGCGCGCGGAGACCTGTGGCGGCCTGCCGGAGAGAGTTGAGGACACCTGTCAGTCAGCCCCGATTCTTGTTCCGGTTTCAGTGATTGTCGGCAGCACCAGTAGCTTGGCGTCGGGTGGCAGGGCGCCGGCAAGCGGCAGCACCAGCTCGAACCGGCTGCCGAGGCCCGACGTGCTTTGCGCGCGCACCTGACCGCCATGACCTTCGGCCACTGCCCGGACGAGGGCCAGGCCGAGGCCGGTGCCGCGGTGGCCTGCCACCGGCCGCAGCCCGGTCGCGAAGCGCTCGAAGACGTGCTCGAGCTCGCCTGCTTCGATGCCGGTGCCGCTGTCCTGCACTGTAAGGCTGACCTGGCCGGTCTTGTCCTCCCTGAGCACCGCGAGCCGGATCAGGTCGTCCTCGCCGGTGTGCTGGACGGCATTCTCCAGCAGCGCGTCGAGCGCGAGCCCGATCCGCTCGCGGTCGGCCATCGCGGTCGCCTCGTCGAGCTGGCCGAGCTGCCAGTGCCGGTTGGCGGCCGGCTGCCAGCGCCAGAGAGTCTCGGCGATGAGTTCGTCCAGGTCAACGTGCTCCGGCTGAAGGAACTCGGGGCTGGCCGAGGCGGCGATCAGCAGCAGCCGCTCACTGAGTGTGCGCAGCCGGTTCAGCTCGCCGACGATCACGGCGATATCGCGCTTGTCCTGGTCTGCGGCCAGGTTCCGGGCCAGCAGCTCAGAGTGGCCGAGCGCGATTGTGATCGGCGTGCGCAGCTGATGCGAGGCGTCCTGCAGGAAGCGGCGCTGGGTGGCCAGGAGCCGCTCGTTCTCCTCGCTGACCACGACACGCTCGGCATTGGCGGCCAGGCGGCGGCGACCGTGCCAGATCATGATCCAGAACACCGCCGCCATGAGCGGCACCTCGGTCAGCTCGTCGGCCGGCTCGGCGCCGCGGAGCATCGTCAGCCAGATTGCGGCGAGGGTCGTGACGAGCATGGCGGCCAGCACCAGCGCGGTCGCCCGGGTGGTTCGGATCCGGAAGCTGTAGAGGAGTGCGAAGGTCAGCCAGATGAGGTGGAACGGGATCGTCTCCCAGTGCCCGAACACGATCCCGGCCAGTCCGAGAACCCACAGCACGATCCAGGTGACGTCGAGCCAGCCGGTCCAGTACCGCCCCCGCGCCGGAATCAGTGTGTCAGGACGCCAGGCGGTAACCTGCACCACGCACCGTTTCGATGAGATCGAACCCGAGCTTTGAGCGCAGCCTGCGGACGCAGACGTCGACCACGTTCGAGCCCGGGTCGAAATCTATTCCCCACACTGAGGCCAGCAGCGAGCCTTTCGTCACGGACTCGCCGTTGTGCTCGATGAGCTCCCGCAAGAGCATCATCTCCAGGCGGGTGAGCGACACCGGCCCCGGTCCGGCATCGGCCTGCATCCGCCCGAGGTCCAGCATCAGCTGACCCGCCCGGATGACCTCGCCGGGTGGCAGGTAGCCGGGCGCACGCCGCGCGGAGTGCAGGTCCCCTGCCTCGCCGCGCAGCTGGACCCGCACCCGGGCGAGGAGCTCGTCCAGGGAGAACGGCTTGGTCAGGTAGTCCTTCGCGCCGGAATCGAGGCACAGGACCTTCGTCCTCACGTCGGACAGGCAGGACAGTACGAGCACAGGCTGGTCCGGCAGGCCGCGGCGAAGCTGGACGAGTACCTCGCGGCCGTCGGCAATCGGCATCACCAGGTCGAGGATGACGAGCTGGTAATCACCGGTGAGCGCCTGCCGAAGGCCGTCCGCGCCGTCCTCCGCGCCGTCAATCTGATAGCCAGCCGCTGTGAGCGCACGGGAGATCATGTCCCGGATGTGCGGCTCGTCGTCCACGACCAGGATGCGATGCCGCTGCTCGTCGGCCTGGCGGACGGTCATGGCGTGTGGGTCCCTCGACGTACTGAGCTTCGGAGTGGACGCAAAGTGGTCTACTCTCGTCGGGCCCTCACGGTCAAGCGGTGGCGCCAGATCTAGATCGGACCGTTGCACGCCAGCCGACACATCGGCTCGTGCGAGCTGAATTAGTGACCGTGCGTTCTAGCTGGGGAACTATGACAATTTCGTCATGGAGCGCCGTGGTCCTTGCCTGCGCTAAGCGCCTGATCGCAAGATCAGACTCGTTCACGGCGGCCCGCCCGGGGTCGGCCAGTCCACCCGGCGTGGCAATTCAGCCGATAGGCGCAAGAAGCGAGGTGATGGCCGGTGTCGTTGCCGGCCCGAGTCGTTACCCTGCTGGTGGCGTTCCTCGCCGTCGCAGCGGTCGCGGCTTTCGTCGTTGTTCACTACTTCCTGTTCAGCCCGCAGCTGGTGGATTTCGCTTCCGGCGTCACGCCGGACACCGGTGCCACCGTCCATATCGTCATGCAGGAAGACCCGCAGAACACCGTCAGCTCGCATCCGGACTGGGTGTCGTACTTCATCCAGGATCCGAAGACGGGCAAGTGGCTGCACACCACCATCTTCCAGGTGCCCGCCGACACGAAGATCGACATGACCATCTACGGATACGACGGCTGCACTCCGCTCCGTAATCCGTACTTCGGGAAGGTCACCGGCACCCTCGGCGGCATCGCGAACGTGGACGGCAAGCCGGTAACGCAGATCAACTCGTGGTCCGGCTGCAATGTCGGGCACACCTTCTCCATCCCCGGCATCAACCTCAACGTGCCGATGGCCTCGCCGGGGCTCACGGCGACGCTGTGCGGGACGTCACCCTGCACCTCGGGCCCGCACAAGACGATGACGTTCAGCTTCATGTCGCCGAAGGGAACGGGTGTGTACTTCTGGCAGTGCCGGATCCCGTGCGGCGGCGGATTCGTCGACGGCTTCGGCGGTCCCATGCAGACAATCGGCTTCATGACAGGCAACATGGATGTGGTGTCCTGATGGCCACGTCAGTCGTGCCGGACGCGCCGGCCCCCGGCGTCGCGGAGCCCAACCACGGGCTGCGGATCTTCCTTATCTGGCTGCCCATCGCAGTGGCCGCCGACCTCGTGCTCTGGTTCGTGTACGGGCCGCACATGCCGCCCGGCCGGATGTCCAACACCGCTGCCAGCCAGCAGTTCGACATCAAGGTCATGTCCGTGCTGGCAGCGCCGATCATGGCGTTCGTGCTGGTCTTCGCCGGGTACGCGCTGATCGTCTGGCGGCACCGCGACGGCGACGAGGAGGACGGCCCGGCGATCCACGGGCACTCCCGGATCCAGGCCACCTGGATCACCGTGACCACGGTCATCGTGCTGTTCCTGGCCGGCTTCGGTACCTACGAGCTTGTGGCGCCAGGATTCGCCGGAGCGGGCTCCGGCGAAGGCCCGAGCCCGATCTGGAAGCCGAGCGGCGACGCCCCGCTCCAGATCCAGGTGATCGCGCAGCAGTGGCGGTTCACCTATCGCTACCCGCAGTTCGGCGGCTTCGAGACCACCGCGCTCATGCTGCCGGTTGGCCAGCCCATTCAGTTCAACGTCACCTCGCTGGACGTCATCCACAGCTTCTGGGCCTACCAGCTGGGGGTGAAAGCCGACGCGAACCCTGGCGTCAACAACGTTGCCTATACAACTGCCGAGCAGACCGGCACTGTCACCGTCCGGTGCGCCGAGCTGTGCGGCCTGTGGCACGGCGCGATGTTCAACTTCGGCAAGGTCGTGTCGGTGGCGACCTTCCGGGCCTGGGCCACGAAGACAGAGGCTCAGCTGGCGTCGGTCACCAAGATGCTGCCGCCCTATGCGACGAGCTACGACCCGACGGTCGTTCCCCAGATCAACAAGGCCATGGCCAAGGCTGGCATCGCCGGCGCGAACGGCTACTACTACCCGCCGCAGGACCCGGTGCAGCCGTGACCGGTACTCATGCAGTCGACACGGCCGCGAAGACGCAGCGATGAGGAGGTGACCCCGGATGTCTATCGAGACACAGCCGGAACGGGCACAGGGCGCCGGCGGCGGAGAGCCGTCAGCGGGTGTCAGCCCGCGCGCCTGGTGGCGCAGGCCCGCCATCCACACCGCCGCCGGCGGAGCGATCATCGGGTACCTGCTCGGGCACCTGCTCGGCAACTACCTGGCCGGCTCGGGCCCCAGCCTGTACCCGAATATCACACTGTCCGACTCAAGCGACTGGCCCATCGTCCTCGGTTACCTGCTCGCCATCGTCGGCTGGCTCGCGGGGCTCGGCGTGTTCAACGACATCCTGCGGCAGATGGCCGGCCTGCCGATCCCGCAGCGGGAGGAAGCTGCCGAGTCGTCCTCAGGCCTGGCGGGGTACTTCCGGTACTCGCTCGACCACAAGGTCGTCGGCATCCAGTACCTGGTCGGGATGCTGATCTACTTCTGCACCGCCGGCCTGTTTGCGATGGCGATCCGCACCGAACTGCTGTCGCCCACTAACCACGTGTTCACCTCGCAGGTCTACGTCGAGCTCGTCGGCGAGCACGGCACCATGATGATGATGCTGATGAGCTCGGTGATCCTCGGCCCGTTCGGCAACTACCTGGTGCCGCTGATGATCGGGTCCAAGCGGGTCGCGTTCCCGCGGGTCGAGGCGCTGTCATTCTGGCTGACGCCGATGGCGTTCCTGATCCTGCTGTCCGGCCTGATGCTCGGTGGCTTCCCATTCGGCTGGACCGGCTACGCGCCGCTGTCGATCCAGTCCACGGTAGGCGCCGACTCGTACGCAGTGGCGTTCGGTCTCATGGGCATCTCGATCATTCTGGCCGGATTCAATATCATCGTCACGCTCATCTGCTACCGGGCGCCGGGCATGCGATGGAGTCGGCTGCCAGCATTCTGCTGGGCCATGCTGTCGACGGCGTTCCTGATGGTGCTTGCGGCCCCGGTGCTCGTCGGCGGGATGTACATGCTGCTGATGGACCGGACTGCGCAGACGGCCTTCTTCGAGGACTCGCTCGGCGGCAGCTCTTACCTGTACCAGAACCTGTTCTGGTTCTTTGGCCACCCCGAGGTGTACATCCTGGCACTGCCGGGCTTCGGCATCGTGTCGGAGATCATCCCGGTGTTCTGCCGCAAACCGCTGTTCGCCTACAAGACTGCCGCTGCGGGCATGATCGGGGTGTCGCTGCTGAGCTTCTTCGTCTGGCAGCACCATCTGTTCGACAGCGGCATCAACCCGGACATGCGGCCGCTGTTCATGCTGACTACTGAGCTGATCTCGATTCCGACCGGCTTTATCTACCTGGTCGCGCTGGGCACTTTCTGGAAGGCGAAAATCCGGTTCAGCGTCCCCATGCTGTTCGCGCTCGGGATGTACTTCAACTTCCTCATCGGCGGTGTCTCCGGCGTCTTCCTGTCGGATGTGCCTGCCGACACGACCGAGCACGGCAGCTTCTTCGTGATGGCGCACTTCCACTACACGATCATGGGCGGCCTGATCTTCGCATTCGTGGGCGGCATGTACTACTGGCTGCCGAAGATGATGGGCATCAAACTCAACCAGACGCTGGGCAAATGGCAGTTCTGGACCATGTTCATCTTCTTCAACTCGACGTTCCTGCCGCTGTTCGCGGTCGGCATGGCCGGTCAGCCGCGCCGGGTCTTCGAGTACGCCCGCAACCTCACCGGTCTCAACGACTGGGTGTCGATCTCCTCGTTCTGTCTCGGGGGCTCGATTTTGCTTATGGTGATCAACTTCGTGTGGTCGACTGTCATCGTGCGGGAGCGTGAGGAAGGCAATCCCTGGAACTCGCGCGGGCTGGAGTGGCAGATTGCCTCACCGCCGCCGCCGGGCAACTTCGAGAGGGTTCCGGTCGTGCTGTCCGCGCCCTATGAGTACGGAGTCAAGGACGCCCCACCTGTCGCGGACCTGAATCCGCCGCCCGGAGTTCTCACCGCGGCGATCGCGCAGGCAGCACCAGTCGAAGCGGAGGCGTGAGCGATGGCTGAGACAACTGCGGACTCGGCTGGGCTGAGCCCGGCCGAGGAGGAAGCCCTCTTTTACCATGAGGCGAGCCTCAACGCCTCGTGGACCGGAGCCCGGCTCGCGCTCGGCGCGCTGTCCTTCCTGTTCGGCGCGTTCATCTTCGCGTTCTTCTACCTGCGCTCGCTGAACAGCCACCACCTCTGGTACACCGCCCAGACGCACCCGAAGCTTGCTCTCGGGGTCACCATCCTGGCGCTGGTCGTCGTCAGCGCCCTGCTGCAGACGGCAGTCCTGCAGCTCATCAAGCGCGGGAACAAGTCCGCCTGGCTGGCGGGCGCGACGATCGCCCTGCTGCTCGGCCTGGCGGCGGTGGCGGTGCAGATCTGGCAGCTGGCCAGCCTCTCGTTCTGGCCGGGCGCCAGCGGGTTCGCCAGCGTGTTCGTCGGCTATAACCCGATCTTCCTCACGATCGCGTTCTGCGCCATGGTGTGGCTGGAGATCCTGATCATGCGCTGCCGGGCGATCCCGCAGATCTCGTTCGTCGAGCAGCCGCCGACCTACGCCGAGGCGTTCGCGGTGCAGCGCTTCCAGGCCTCGCTCAGCGCGTTCACGCTGACCTGGAACTATCTGGCGGTCGTCGCGATCGTCGCGTGGATCCTGTTCTACGTGATCCATTAGAACGCCGGAAACGAGGCAGCGTCGTGGCGGGACTAACTCAGCACTGGTCGGCCAGCTGGCCGATCCTGGCTGGCTACCTCGTCCTTGCGTGCGCGCACCTGCTCGGCTGGTGGCGGTTGCGGGTAGCCGGGCCGTCCGTAGCCGTCGGCTCACGAGGGCAACGGCAACGCGAGGCGGTCCTGTATCAGCTCGGCCTGCTCGTCGTGGCGCTCGCGCTGGTGTCACCGGTGGGCTACCTGGCCGACCGGTATATCTGGGTACGGATGCTGCAGGCTCTCCTGGTCACGGTTGTCGGACCTGGCCTCATCGTTCTCGGCGGACCGTGGGACGCGCTGACGGCGGCCTGGTCCGGGCGTCCGGTGCGGCGAGCGGCGCTGCCGCGATGGCTGACCGGGCATGCGGTGCTGCTCGCAGTCGTCGCGAATGCGGTCTGGCTGGCCTGGCAGGTGCCGCTGCTGTTCGACCGGGCGGAGGCAAGCGCGGGGCTCGCCCTGGCGGAGCACGTGAGCTACCTGGCGGCGGGCGTTGTGTTCTGGCTGCAGATCGTCTCGTCCCGGCCGTTCCGCCAGCAGGTGCCGCCGCTGCGGCGCGTCGCTGTCGTGGTGGGCACCGTGGCCGCGTCCACGGTGTTCGGCATGATGCTCGTCTTCGGCTCCGGCGTGCTGTACCCGGTGTATGCCAACTCGGCGCATCATGTGATGAGCGTCCTGGATGATCAGCAGCTGGCCGGCGCTGTGTGGTGGATGGGTATTCTGCCGCCGATGATCATCGCCGCGGTAGCGCTCATGAGGGAATGGCTGGAGAACGAGGAATCCGCGGAACTATCGGCCGGGCTTGACCGGCTGCTGGCCCCGGCCTCGCGCAAGCGCGGCTGGCCGTCACGTACGGTCATCAGATGAACGGTCATCAGGTGAGCAGCGTATGACTGAGAGCAGGAGGCCGCAGTGCCTGGACTGATCCTCGCGGCGATCAACCCGGACAACACTCCGCACGGCTACAACTTGACCTACGGGTTCCCCTTGGCGCTGTTCGCCGTGGTCGCGCTGATCCTCTACGTGTTGTTCTCCCGGCCGCATCGCCGGGTGCCGCCCGCCGCATGTCGCCTGTCGCATCGTCGGCGGCACCGGCGCCGGACGCCGCGCAAGCCGCGTCGGTGGCGGGCGGCCTCAGCCTGGCTCCAGGTGGCGGCACCACGGAGTCGCGCCACGAGCCGACCGGCGCGCACCTGGTCGCCAGCGTCAACCCGGAGGAACCAGCGCCGGAGAGGGATCCCGGCGACGCGAAGCCGGGTGACGCGAAGCCGCGCCCGCCGCATGTCGGCCAGGGCTGGCAGACCAAGGCGACAGACGGTGACGAGGACACGCCGGAGGCACCGGAGTGACACTCGGGACGCTGGCTGGCCACAGTGACCGAGGCGTGCTGCCCGGAGCTGGCAGTCGGCGTTCGCCGCAGGTGGTGGCACGGGCGCTGTTCCTACTGACGAAGCCGCGGATTGTCGAGCTGCTGCTGGTAACGACGCTGCCGACGATGTTCCTGGCCGAGCGCGGCCTGCCGTCGCTGCGGCTGATAGGGGTGACCCTCGTCGGCGGCGCACTCGCGGCGGGCAGCGCGAACACGCTCAACTGCTACCTGGACCGCGACATTGACGCAGTGATGAAGCGCACCTCGGGCCGGCCACTGGTGGCGAAGCGGCCTGCGCCGGCCGTGCGGCCGGGGGAGGCGCTCGCGTCCGGCATCGTGCTCGGCGCAGCCTCGACCGTGCTGCTCGGGCTGCTGGCGAACTGGCTGTCCGCAATCCTGGCCGACGGCGCGATCGTGTTCTACGTATTCGTCTACACGATGGTGCTCAAGCGGCGCACGGCGTCGAACATCGTGATCGGCGGAGCCGCCCGCTGCTTCCCGGTGCTCGTCGGGTGGGCTGCGGTCACCGGCACGGTCAGCTGGCCCGCAATCGTGCTATTCGGCGTCATCTTCTTCTGGACGCCGCCGCACTTCTGGGCGCTAGCCATGAAGTTCCGTGACGACTATGCGGCCGCGAACGTGCCGATGCTGCCGGTGGTCGCCAGCGCCGCGACGGTTGCGCGCAAGATCCTCGTTTATTCGTACCTGATGGTGGCAGCCACCCTGGTGCTCGTGCCCTACGCGGGCCTGGCCTACGGTGTGAGCGCGGTCGTGCTCGGCGGCTGGTTCCTGGTCGAGGCACACCGCCTCCGGTCGCGCGTCAGCGCGGGGGTGGCGACCGCGCCGATGCGGCTGTTCCACTTGTCGATCGCGTACCTGACGCTTCTCTTCGCGGTGATCGCGGTGGCGGCGCTGCTGCCCCGAGGGTGGCTATGACGGCAGAGCGCACAGCAGAACACCCGGCGGGACGCACCACGGCATACGCGGGGCCTCGCTGGCTGGTGCTGGTGCGGCCGCGCTGGCTGGCCTGGCACGCCTTCGCGGTGCTCGCGTTCGTCGGCATGTTCTGGCTCGGCGACTGGCAGCTGCACCGCGCCGAGTCCGGCAACGAGCTGAGCTGGGCGTACACGTTCGAGTGGCCGCTGTTCGCGATCTGCGGCGCGTACTTCTGGGTGAAGACGGTTCGCGAGGAACTCCGGGGCGAGGAGGGGGGCCCCGGAGATCCGCCCGCCGGGCCGGCCCCGGCACCCGAGCATGCGCGGCTGGCGCACCAGCACGACCAGTACGCGGAGCGGCTGAAGGCCGAGGTACGCGGCCACGGGAAGTGGCACGGCTGGCGCTAGCCCCGAACTGCGCGTCCTTCTAGAATCGGGTTCTATTACTGGCGCGGCGCGCCCCTCACTGAGTGCCGTCGCTGACCCGGGAGGCTGCCGTGGCGTGGGATTTCTCGACCGAGCCAGAGTTCCAGAAGCAGCTGGACTGGGTCGCTGACTTCTGCCGGACCGAGGTGGAGCCACTCGACCTGGTATTTCCGGGCGCCGCGTACTCGCGCGACCCGAAGGCGAAGATGCTGGCTGATCCGCTCAAGCAGCAGGTGAAGGATCGCGGCCTGTGGGCGCTGTTCCTCGACTCCGAGCTCGGCGGCCCCGGCTTCGGGCAGCTCAAGCTGGCACTGCTGAACGAGATCCTGGGGCGATACCGGTCCGCGCCCGTCGTGTTCGGCACCGCCGCTCCGGACACCGGCAACATGGAGATCCTCGCCGCCTACGGCACCCCGGAGCAGAAGCAGAAGTGGCTGTACCCGCTGATGAACCAGGAGATGTTCTCCGCCTACTCGATGACCGAACCGCAGGGCGGGTCTGACCCGAACCTGTTCAGGACCAGTGCTGTCCGGGACGGCGACGAGTGGGTGATCAACGGCGAGAAGTGGTTCACCAGCGCCGGGGCCAGAGCCGACATCATCATCGTGATGTGCACGAACGGCATGTTTATCGTGCCGCGAGAGACGCCCGGTGTGGAGATCCTGGGCTTTCCGCCGCTGCACAACCATATCCGCTACAACAATGTCCGCGTTTCGGTCGATAATCTGCTGGGCCCGGAGGATGGCGCGAAGGTGCTGGCGCAGCGGCGCCTCGGCGGCGGGCGGATCCACCACGCGATGCGCACCGTTGCGCAAGTGAAGCTCGCTTTCGACATGATGTGCGAGCGGGCGCTGTCGCGCGAGTCGCACGGCAAGGTCATCGCCGAGCATCAGATGGTCGCCGAGGCGATCGCCGACTCCTACGCCGAGATCAACATGCTGCGGCTGCTTGTGCTGTGGACGGCGTGGACGATCGACAACTCCAGCACGCAGGCGGCCCGGACGCAGATCGCGGCTTGCAAGTACACCATGGGCAAGGTACTGCGTGAGGTCAGCTACCGGGCGCTGCACATTATGGGCTCGCTCGGCACGACCAACCTGACGCCGCTGCAGGCGATGTACGCGGGGGCGCCCACCATGTCGATCGCGGACGGCGTCGACGAGGTGCACAAGGTAACCGTGGCCCGGAACGTGCTGAAAGCATACGAGCCGCATCCGGGCCTGTGGCCGACCGAGTACATTCCGGCTAAGCGCGAGGAAGCCAGGAAGAAGTACGCCGCGCTGATCGAGTCCGATCCTGACCTCAGGGCCTGGGCCGACGCGGCTGTCCGGGCCCAGCAGAGAGGCTGACCATGGAGATCACCGGCAAGGTAGCGGTCGTGACGGGTGCAGCCAGCGGCGCGGGAAGGGCGCTGGCGCTGGGCCTGGCGTCCCGGAGCGCGGGCGGTGTCGTGGCCTGCGACATTGACGGTGAGGGTGCCGCGAAGGTGGCCGCCGAGATCGACTCGGCGGGCGGCCGCGCGGTTGCGGTGACGGCCGACATGACCCGGGAGGCCGACGTCCAGGCTCTGGTGGCGCGGGCTGAGGAGGCGTTCGGCCCGGTCGGGCTGTTCTTCTCCAACGCCGGGATCATCGTCGCGGGCGGCGAGGAAGCATCCGACGACGCCTGGTCGAAGATCTGGGCCATCAACGTGCACAGCCACGTATACGTGGCGCGCGCCGTCCTGCCGGGGATGCTTGCGCGGGGCGAAGGTTACCTGGTCGTGACGGCCTCGGCCGCGGGCCTGCTCACCCAGCTGGGCTCAGCGCCGTATGCGGTGACCAAGCACGCTGCCGTTGCCTTCGCCGAGTGGCTCTCGATCACCTACGGCGACCGGGGAATCCGGGTGTCCGCTCTCTGCCCGCAGGCCTTCAGCAGCAACCTCATGGACACGTCCCGCCGGGAGGCGGGTGCCGGGGCGCTGCCGGACGCGGGCGCGGGCGGCGGATCGGCGCAGGCCGCGGTCGACGGCGTGCTCACCTCCGAGCAGGTCGCCGACTGCGCGCTCGACGGCATTGCGACTGAGGAGTTCCTCATGCTGCCGCATCCGGACGTCGCGACCTACGAGCAGCGGCGCACTGGTGACCGTGATCGCTGGATCCGGGGCATGCGCAGGATGCAGGCACGGCTGAGCGATCCGGGCTGAGTACCCCGCAGACCACGGTCAGGAGCCGGCGGACAGCACCTTGCGCGGATGGCTGCCGTCCACATAGCCGACGAACGGCGGGTAGATGTTGTACCCGAGTAGCTCCTGGAGCTGCTCCGGCAGCTCACGGACGGTGGCGCGCGGCACGGCCAGGCAGTGATTCTCCTGCGGTCGGAGCCAGCCGGCACAGTACTCCAGGATGACGCCGAGCCGGGAGGTGGCCGTCTGGTTGGCGCCGCCGCCGTGCCAGAGGCTGCCGAGGTAGAACATGGCCGATCCCGGTGACATCACCGCTGTCTCGATCTGATCACCGGCCGCCGGCCGCCGGCCGGGCTCCCAGCGGTGGCTGCCGGGGACGAACCGGGTAGCTCCGTTCGCGACGGTGAAGTCGTCGAGCGGCCACATGGTGTTCACCACGAGCGGCGGGTGCGGCTCGGGGACCGGGTAGACGGCGTCGTCGCGGTGCAGCACCTGGGCCTTCTCGCCGGGCCCGATGCAGATGCCCACCGGAGCGCTGAGCTGATAGTGGCTGAGGACCGCGTCGAGTACGCCGAGCAGCAGCGGGTGGATCGCGAGGTCGTCGAACACCCGGGTTTTCGCGAACAGGGCGTAGATCCGCTGGGTGTCGAATCCCTCGAACGAGTTACGTCCCGTCCGGGTGGTGCGCAGCACGCGATCCAGGTCGGCGCGCGCGGCCCGGGCGCCGTCCTGGGTTAGCAGTCCGGTCACGACGACGTAGCCGTCAGCCAGGAGCCGCTGCGCCAGGTCTTCGGCGGCGGACGTGGCAGGCATCGTCGCTGTCATCAGCCTGAGACTAGGCCACGACATCCCGCCTGCCCAGAGGGAACAGCCGGTCGATATCGTGAGTGACAGCGCGACTGGCCTGAGGTGGGTCACCACCGGGAAGCGCACCACTCGCGGAGTGCCGTCGGCCTGGGCGCTCCTCAGACTGATAGCTGAGGAGCACCCCGATGCAACTGCGCTACGGCATGAATCCGCACCAGACTGCCCGCGTTCTGGGACCGCAGGCGCCGGTCCGGTTCGTCAGCGGCACGCCGTCCGTCATCAACCTGCTCGATGCGCTGACCGGGTGGCAGCTCGTCCGCGAGGCTGCCGCTGCCACCGGATCGATGGCGGCTGCCTCGATCAAGCACACCTCGCCTGCCGGCGTCGCCGTGGCCGGACCACTCGATTCCACCGCGAGAGAAACGTGGTCGCCCGGCGCTGATGCCGGCGCCCTGACCTCGGCCTACATCCGAGCTCGTGACGCCGACCCCAAGAGCTCCTTCGGCGACATGATCGCGGTCTCGGCGCCGGTCGATGCCGAGCTGGCCGGGTTCCTGGCGGGCGTGGTCTCCGACGGGATCATCGCGCCGGGCTTCGAGCCAGGCACCGTCGAGCGGCTGGCTGCCAAGAAGCGCGGCAGTTTCCTCGTGCTCGAGGCGGACGATACCTATCAGCTGCCGCCCGCCGAGCGGCGCGACATCTTCGGCCTTGTCGTCGAGCAGCAGCGCGACGATGCACCGATTACGCCGTCCCTGCTCCAGCCGGTGGCCGGCGATCCGCTGCCACCCGAAGCGGTAACCGACGCGCTGCTCGGTCAGGTGACCCTCCGGTACACCCAGTCCAATTCGGTGGCGCTCATGCGCGACGGCGCCACCCTCGCGGTCGCGGCGGGCCAGCAGAACCGCGTCGACTGCATCCGGCTCTGCGTGGCCAAGGCGGCGACCTGGTGGCTGCGCCGCCACCCGGCGGTCCGCGAACTGCCCGCCGTGGCGGGAATGACCCGCCAGGACCGGCTGAACTGGCAGACCCGGCTTGCCGACGGCGATCTGACACCAGGGCAAGCCGCCGAGTTCTCGCGCCTGTATCCCGGTGCGGCCGATCTCAGCGCCGCGGCACGGCGGGACTGGCTGGCTCGGCTCAGCAATGTGACTCTGGTGTCGGATGGCTTTCTGCCGTTCCGGGACAACATCGAGCACGCCACCCGGATCGGCGTCCGCTACGTGGTGGAGCCAGGTGGCTCGAGCCGGTCAGATGAGGTCGCCGCGGCCTGTGACGACTACGGCATGACCCTCGTCCGGACCGGCTTGCGGCTCTTCCGGCACTGATCGTGCCTTCGGCTGAAGGTCCGGACCCCGGCACTGGTAACCCGCCGTCCGGAGCTGAACGTCAAAGACGGGCAATCGTGCCGGGCGCCCGGCCCGCGCGACCGCCGACTGGCGCACCGGAGGCCGTCAGGAAGCCAGCGTGGCCGCGACGTTGTAGGACAGGTGCCGCGGATGTACGAGCAGCGCGCGGGCCAGATGCCGGATCTCCAGGCGCCGGGGCGCCAGCAGTTCCTCACAACGCCGCCAGGCGGCTACCTCGTCGGTGCCG
This sequence comes from uncultured Actinomycetota bacterium, assembly GCA_963711535.1. GTDB lineage: Bacteria > Actinomycetota > Actinomycetes > Streptosporangiales > Streptosporangiaceae > JAJYUU01. The sequence continues at coordinate 84,514 of CAVQEN010000001.1, forward strand.
TACTGCGCGGTGATGGACGACCGGAACCGGCGCGCGTCGCCGCCGTCCTTGCGCCAGGTAGTCAGCCAGGCCCGCAGATCGTCGTCGCGTTCCAGCATGGTCCAGTCCATCAGCCGCTCAGCGAGCTGGCCCGCGGCGTCGATGACGAACGCGCCCTGGGCCGCCGCGGTGATGCCGTGGACGCGGCCTTCGCTGCGATGCCCGTGATGGATGCTGGCCGAGCTGAAGCGTGCGCCGACCGCGAGAGCTGCCACCGCATGACCAGCCTCGTGCCAGGCGGTTCGCACGACGGCCTTCCGCGCTGGTGCCAGGCTCGAGTAACAGCCGCAGTCGTACCGCTGCCGGACCCAGTGCCCGTCGACGATGGACTCGTCGTCATACCGGATCATGCGCCGGAGCTCAGCCTGGATAGCGGCAACGGCGTGCCGCTCGGCGGGCTTCAGCTCGATCATGTGACTCGTCCGCGGGTTGTCGGTGGCCTACGGCAGACTACCCACTGGCACGGACACAAGCCCAGACGGCAATCTCGTCGGAGGTGGCGGGCCAAGCGCTTGACCAATCCTGAGGCGGGCATCCCTGCCGACTCGGTACCGCTTGCAGGTCGTGGTCGCATGGCGGTTGAGCGGCACAGAACAACCGGTTACGTGCCGGAGCGGCGCACCCCTGGGCCGACTCGCTCGGGTCCCGTGACGTAACGTCGTTGGGGCCAGCTCCCCAACCCTGAGGAGAACCCCATGCCTGATCCCACCGTCGTCCTCGTCCACGGCGCCTTCGCCGACGCATCCGGGTTCGCCGGAATGATCCGCGAGCTCGAGAGCGCCGGCCACACGGCGCTCGCCCCGCCGAACCCGTTGCGGGGCGTCGCCTTCGACGCCAGCGTCGTCAGCGACGTGGTCAAGGCCATCGACGGCCCGGTCGTGCTGGTCGGGCATTCCTACGGAGGCGCCGTGATCAGCCAGGCGTCCGCCGGCCTGGAGAACGTGACCGGCTTGGTCTTTCTCGCTGCGTTCGGGCTGGATGTGGGTGAGAGCTGCGCGAGCGTGCAGCAGCCGTTCCCGCCGCCTCTGCTCGCCAAGACGGCCGCCCCGACCCCCTACGACGCGCCCGGCGCCGCGGGCGGTCCTGACCTGTACGTCCAGAAGGACGGGTTCCGGGAGACGTTCTGCGCCGACGTGCCGGTGGACATGGCCGATGTCATGTTCGCGACCCAGCGCCCGCTCGCGGCCGCGGCGCTCAACGAGAACGCCACCGCAGCGGGCTGGAAGAGCAAGCCGTCCTGGTTCCTGGTCTCCAAGCACGACAGCGCAATCTCGCCGGACGCGGAACGGTTCATGGCGCAGCGGATGGGCGCCACGACCGACACCATTGACGGCTCGCACACCGCGTTCATCGCGAAGCCGGTCGCCGTGGCCACGTTCATCCGGCAGGCGCTCCGGTGACGTCGTAGACCGTGGTGGCCGTGCGGGCAGTGCCGTGCCTGGGGCGGCCTAGATCGGCGTTCGGAGCAGATCGCGCGGCACGCGACCAGCAGGTCCGATCACTCTCTGTGATGGTCATGACGTCGGGCTCGTGACCGTCACTGGGCAGATCCTGTTGGTCATCCACAGTGGCCGTGTATCTGTCCTGAAGTGCGCGCGTGAATTGCAGCGCCACATCTAGACAAGCGTCATGTGAGCTGCCTGATCTCGAAGATGATCTTGGTTAGCTACAAATCTGACGTGCACCCGTTCGACGGCCCCGGCCTGCCAGTGTTGTGAAGTTTGGCGGCGGGACTGTCGGCCGGGTGGAACACGCCGAGTACGCGCAGGGTGGTTGTCCCAGTGTTTTCCAGGCAGTGGCGCACGCCGGGCGGCAGCTGGATGCAGGTCCCTGGAGCCAGTGCCTGCGACGTGCCGTTCGCGTGAGCAACTCCGGCGCCGTCGAGGATCAGCACGACCTCGTCGTACGGATGGCTGTGCTCGGGCGCGCGTCCGGGCGGTATCTCGCCAACGAACTGGGTCGCAACTTCGCAACCCTGGCCGGGGCCGAAGATCACGCGGAACCGCCGGTCGCCGGTGACCTCGACGGCGCAGTCCGCAAGCTGGCGGACTGCAGGTTCGGCAGCCGGAGGGGGACCCGAGGCCGGCAGCGCGACGGCGTCGAGTCGCAGCGCCTCGTCGGCGCCCGCTGTCACGCGGTAAGCGGTGCCGGGCGGTATGAGAATGCCCAGGTCTGGAACGAGTCGCTCCTGCTGCTCCGGCAGCATGAGCTCGCCGCCGCCGCCGAGGACGAACCAGAGTTCGGTGGCGGTTCCCGATTCACCGTCAAAGCCCGCGCCCGCAGGGACCTCGATAAGGCGGCGGACGAGGCCGGGCCTGCGCCCGCCCGTCCTGTCCTCAGGCGTTTCGCGCTCACCCGTCTCGCGCTCACCGGTCCCGCCCGCCGCTGTGTCGGCGAGGACGCGGATGCGCACTCGGCGGATTTCGTCCGGGGTGACGTCAGCGGCCTGCCCTACCCGTGGGTGACCCTGGCGCACGAGCGCGGCCAGCGTCTCGGTGAAGCTGTCGATCTCGTCGAGGGTGTTGTAGTGCGCCAGGCCGATGCGCAGTGCCGTGCCCCAGCCGATCCGCTCATGCAGGCCGAGGGCGTAGTAGCTGTCGTGGCTCCAGACGCCGAAGCCCCGGTCGGCCAGTTCGCTGCTCAGTCGGTCGGAGGAAACGCCGTCGAAGTTGACAAGGAAGGTAGGAACCCGGCCGGTCATCGTCGGCAGGCCGTAGATATTGGCGCCGGGCGGGAGCCCGGCTAGCAGACGGTCGCCGAGTTCGCGCTCCCAGGCAACGACCGGTCCCATGCCGCCGAGGCTGTCGTGGTAGGCGAGCGCTGCGACCAGGCCGCCGAGAAGCTCGTAGGCGACTGTCCCGGCCTCGTAGGCGTGCCCGGCGGGCAGGCGCGGCACCGGCCTGGCTTTGTAGGGCTGCCACTCCTGGAGAAGCTCGCGCCGTCCGAACGCGATGCCGAGGTGCGGACCGCAGAATTTGTACGCCGAGCACAGCAGGACATCCGCGCCGATCGCGCGAACGTCCATGGGCTGATGCGGCGCGTACTGGACGGCGTCGACCCAGGCCAGAGCGCCGGCCTCGTGTGCGAGGTCGCAGACGGCGCGGGCGTCGACGATCGTGCCGGTGGAATTGGCCGCCCAGGGGAAGGCAACGACCGCTGTACGGTCGCTGAGCTGGCGCGCCAGGTCGGCAAGGTCCAGCGTCGTGTCGGCGTGCACGTCGGCATGCCGGACTCGGAGTCCGCGGTCAGCGGCGAGATCGAGCCAGGGCGCGACGTTGCCGTCGTGGTCCAGGTGCGTCACGACGATCTCGTCGCCGGGCTTGAGCTGGCGCCCGAGTGTCCGCGTCAGCATGAAGTTCAGCGCCGTGGTGCTCGCGCCGAAGATCACCTCGTCGCTGTCGCAGCCGAGGAATCCGGCCGTGCGCGCCCGAGCCTCGTCGACGAGCGCTTCGATGCGGCGGCTGGTGCCGTACGGGGCGCCGGTGTTGCCGCTGGCCTCGCGATACACCCGGGCGACTGCCTCGCCAACCTCGTCGGGGACCTGGGTCCCGCCAGGAGCATCGAGAAAGACGAAGTAGCCGTTGAGTGCCGAGAATCGCTGCCGGGCACGCGCGAACAGGACAGCCAGGCTGCCGTCGGGATATTCGCTCATGTGACAGTCAAGCTAAGCCGGGGCCGTCAGGACGTCAACGGCCCCGGTTTTACCTGGCAAGAGCACCCATCGGGTCCCACGCCGGCAGCACGATGGGCGGAGCGTCGAGTGCCTGCTGCAGCTCGGCCGGCAGGGCGCTGCGGCGCGCGGCGATCTCGAAGACGTACTCGTCGAACCACGAGTCGTTCATCGTGTAGAAGCCGTCCTTGCCGCGGTCGGTGCCCCAGCTGTTCTCGACGCGCCAGCGCCGGACTGTGCCGTCGAGGACGTCCACGCCAGTGAAGAGCATGGCGTGGGTCATCTGCGTCTCGTGGTAGGCGAGCCGGGCGGCCTTGTCCAGGTCGAACGAGGCGTCGTAGACCGATGGCAGGTCGTACAGGCTCGCGTCCCAGAACGCGTACTCGTTGCTCATCATCTGGCCGACGTCGCAGCCGAACCACACCGGCTCGCCGCCCTCGATCGTCTTCGAGGCGATGTCCTTGATCAGGGACATGTCGACGTTGAGGTAGGTGACAGGCGGGCCGCCGACGACGTTCCCGAGGTACTCGACCGTGAAGGTCCGCCCGGCCGGGCTCGACGGCCGGGGGTCGTGGACGAGACAGACGTACTCGGTGACGGGCAGGTCGACGTATTTGGCCGCGAACTCCTGCGGCGTCAGGACGCCATCGCGGTGGAACTCCTTGTCCTTGTCGGTCCACTGCCAGTCGAACCGGTCAGGCGGGGTGCCCAGGTGGATGCAGAGGATGCGGTAGATGTTCTCGAGGATCTCGGCCTTCACCGTCCGGGCGGCCTCAGTGCTCTGCGCGGCTGCCTCGCGGATGGCCCGGGATCCCTGGTGCAGCTGGTAGCGCAGGATCGAGTTCATCCGGCTGGTGTTGGACGAGCTCTGGGTCTCCGGCATGTAGCCCTTGGGCACCAGGCCGTGCTTGGCGACCAGGGCCGCGAACATGTTCCACTGACCGCCGTCACCGGCGACTGACTCCTGGAGAAACGCCACGGTGCGGTCGTCCACGTCGCGATCGGCCGTCTGAATGATCGCCTCGAGGTAGTAGTTAGCCCGCTCGATCTTGTCCCAGAACATCGCGTAGTTCTGGGAGAACTCGAAGTCCTTGAGCCCGGTCTTCCGCATGACGCCGACCCGCAGGAGATTCAGGCCGGCGAACAGCCAGCAGCGCCCGCTGCGCTCCTGGTTGGTCACCTTCCAGTCGTCCAGAGTCGTCGACAGCGAGTGGTCGATGTTGTTGACGATCTCCCGATCGATCGCGACGTCGTCGACGGTGACGCGCGTCACAGCGTTCTGAGCGAGCCGGTAAGCCGGGTTGGCGGAGAAATCCTTGCGAAGCAGTTCCAGATCGGCAGCGGTCAGCGTTCCGTTCATCCCGGCGTCCTTCCAGTCGTCGTTGACCCTCGACTTCAAGTTACCAGCGCTCGATCGGGGTGTCCGCACCGGATTGTGCCGGTTTTCAGCCACCGCGGCTGAGATCGGACGGCTGTTATAGTCCTCCTGTGCCGCACTGGTAGCGGGCTGTGATCTCGTGCTGTTCGCACTGGGGAGGCCCGTTCATGTCCGACGTCGAAGTGCGGCTCTTCCGCCGCGGTGACCGTGAGCAACTGACCGAGCTCGTCAATGCACATGCCGCGGCGGTCGTTCCGGGCCTGAGTATTTCTGTCAGCACGGTGCTCAGCCAGCTAGAGCGGCAGCCCGACGAGTTCATCGTGGACCCGTGGGTGACCGAACGGCGGACGCTCGTGGCGGAGCAGCACCAGCGCGTCGCGGCTGCGGCTCACCTGCTCCATTACTCCGGGGACGACCGGGTCAGTATGAGCTACCGGGATTCCGGTGAGATCCGGTGGCTGGTCTTCTGGCCCGATAAGGCCGGGGACGCCACCGAAGCTGCCCAGCAGCTGATGACGGCCTGTCTTCGGCTGCTCGACGGCTGGGCAGTGAGCAGTCAGTCCGCTGCCGGCGACCTGCCCGTGTCCGGCGTGTTCGGCGTGCCCGAGCAGTGGGGGCATGTCCGCGCCCTCTATGAGCGGTCCGGCTTCCGGCATGTCGGTCACACCGAGCTTGTGTACCTGGCGCGAGTGGAGGCCCTCGCCCGGCCGGCGGCCTCGCTGGCTGGACTGTCTGTCCGGCGGTCGGTAGGTATCAGCGGCACTCGGTTCTCGGCGGTGCTGTCCGACGAGGTAATCGGCTACCTGGAGATCGAGATCTTCGAGGACGGCGAACGGCGCTCGCGTCACAGCGGCTGGGCCGACATCGGCAACCTGGGCGTGGCCGTTGAGTACCGGCGACGCGGGATCGCCACGTGGCTGCTGGGCCAGGCGGCAGAGTGGCTCGAGCTGGCGCACGTCGACCGGTTGCTGGCCTACACGTATGCGAAGGGCAGTGACGAAACCGGTCAGAGCTACGACGAGGACCGGGCGTTCCTGCAGGCGTCGCCGTTCGCGGAGCTGACCCGGACAAGGTGCGGCTGGAAGCGGCAGGAGTAAGCCCGCCGGACCTGCCGCGGGCATAACCCGACGGTTCACACCGGGTAGAGCTCAGGTGTCGTGGTGTAGCTTCGTCCGGCGGGCGTGGTCCAGGTGAGCTGACCGGGCTGGTTATGGGTCAGGTGCCAGCCGGTGGTCTGCTTCGCGCGGTGATGTGCTCTGCACAGCGGAGCAAGATTACATTCGCAGGTCAGTCCACCTTTTTCGAATGCCAGTGTATGGTCAAGGTCACAGCGCACCGCGGGCCGGCGGCAGCCGGGAAACGAGCAGGTACGCTGCCGGACACGGATCAGGTGGACGAGGTTGGGCGGCGGCCGGTACCGCGGTGATGAGCGGGCGTGGCTGCAGGTCCCCGATTCCAGCAACTGGATCCTGGCGCGGAGGCTAGCCGCCCACGACGCCGAGTCCAGCGGCCCGGGCGGCGGGGCGCCGGAGGCGCAGGCATGCGCGACGGCGCGGCCGCCGGGGTCGGTGAGGGTCAGGCACCAGGCCGCGAAAGGCCGGGCGCGGGCGGCCAGGTCACGGCAGGTGGCGGCATCGGCGGTGCCGTGGCCGGCGACATCGCCGGGCAGGTCGCTCTCGCCGGTCCACGCCGACAGCGGCATGGTCAGGTTGATAGTCCCCGACAGCGGCGGCTGTACCGACCGGTCCGGCAGGCTCTCGCGGCGCGGATCGCTGGTAGCCCCGGCGCTGGTTTCGGCCATGCGGTCATTGGACGCGTCGGCATCGAGCACGTCGCCAATAGTGCCGTCGGCGTCCGCGCTGCCGTCGCCGCTGCTGTGGTTGCTGATGCCGGGTGCCGCCGGGCTTGCGCCGTCGCTGGACGCGTCGGCATCGGGCACGTCGGCGGTAGTGCTGTCGGCGGTGCTGGTCGCTGGGTCGGCGTCCTGGGAGCCGTCAGGCAGGAGAGTGTCGAAGGGGCGGCCGGTGAGCAGGGCGATGTAGGCGGCGGCGCGGAGCTCGTCGGTGGTGCCGTCGGCGCCGTTGTGGTGCAGCCAGCGGGCGGCCTCGGTGAGCCGGGCCGAGGCATGGATCGCGTCCGCGCGCGCAAGCTCGCGGCCGGCCAGGGCAGTGTTGCCAGAGGTCTCGTCCCACAGTTGCACCGAGGTGTTCTTGCGGGCAGCCTGCCGGCGGCGCTGCGCGGACTCGGGGTCGTAGGCCAGCACCGCACGCGTCAGCGCAGCGCGGAGCTGCCCGGTGGTCTTCCGGTCAGCGGTAGCCAGGACAGTGTCCGCAATGGCGCTGGCGTCGGCATCGGGCAGCCCGGCGAGCAGTTCGGTGAACAGCTGCGACTTCGGCCAGTCGATCCGGCCTTGCGCCAGCGCGGTGTGCACGCTCGGCAGTCGGGCCAGGCCCTGCGCCGCGCTGAGCAGCCGCCCGGCCGCGTGCGCGGTGAGGGTGAGCGCGGCCGCAGTCTCATCGCCGACATGCGCGGCAAGGTCGGGCTGGCTGAGCTGGACGGACTGGTCTTTGCGACGGGTGATCAGTGCGGCCAGGCAGGCGGCCTGGGATGCCTGGGCCCAGGCGGTCAGGCGCTGCCACGCGCACAGCACTCCGATAAGTTCCGCCTCGCCGAGTCGCTGCGGTCCGGCAGCCGTGACGGTGTGCGCGGCCGCGGCCAGCTGCGGGCACGGCGCCATGACATCCAGATCGGCGCCCGCACCGAAGCCCGCGGCACGCGATCCGGCCGCGTCCCGGTCGTAGCGAGTGAACCCGGCCGGTAGCTGGTCGGGCGGCGGCTCGTCCTGCTGGTAAAGGGCACGCAAGTCGGGTGGGAGGGTAGCCTCCCACGATGCCTGCTCGGCCTCGTCGGTGCCGGAGAACTCAGCGGTCAGCCACCACGGCGTCTGGGACACGTCCGGCTCGCCGGCGACCGGAAGCTCGGCGATCTCCTGCTCAGTCAACGGCGCCGGCTCGCTGATCGCGGCGAGCTGCGCTTCCAGCAGCGCGGTGACGTCGAATGGCGGCAGCGTGATCTGGGCTGCCGGGCTCGCGGCTGTTTCCGCCCCGGTCACGGCGGCGGCCTGCTGCCAGAGTCGGCGTGCCGCGGCTCGCGCCCGGGCGGCCTTCCGCTGTGCTGCCGCGCTCTTCGGCCGGGCACCGGTCCGCGGCACCGGCCGCATCGCCCGGGCCCGCAGCGGCAGCGCTGACAATGCAGCCGGGGTGATGGCATCAGCCAGGAAGGCGGTGATGTTCTCAGCGTCCTCAGCAAGCTGGTCGCTCATGATTTCGTCACCACCTCTCCGCTAAGAGTCGTACTCGCTCATAATATCGAGAGGCTCTGACATTTCCCCGAGCCCGCTGGCCGCTGTCCGCGGACCGCTGTCCGCTGTCCCGAGTCCTGCCGGACGGCGGCTACCACCGGACGGAACCTACCGAACGGGCAGCGGTCGCGTGTCGTACACGTGCCGCGCCCACAGGTAGGACGCCAGTGTCACGCCGACGCTCCAGGCGATCGCGATCGCGGCGTTGTCGCCGACTGCCGCACCCGTCAGCAGCCCCCGCACCGCCTGGGTCATGGGCGTGAACGGCTGGTACTCGGCGAACCACCGCAACCCCGCCGGCAGCGAACTGGTCGGCACGAACCCGCTACCGGGGAATGGCAGCAGCATCAGGAACATCGGCGTGTTGCTGGCGGTCTCGACCGACTTGGCGACTAGCCCCAGCGCGACTGTCAGCCAGGTGAGCGCAAGTGCCGCCAGCGCGAGCAGCCCGACGGCGGCGAGCCACGCGAGCGGGCTCGCGCCGGACCGGAAGCCGATGAGAAATGCCAGCCCGATGATCACCCCGACACCGAGCAGTGACTGAACCATGCTGCCGAGGACGTGTCCGGTCAGAACCGACGCCCGGGCAATGGCCATGGTGCGGAACCGGGCGATGATGCCGGTTGTCATGTCCATGGCGATCGTCACCGCGGTGGCTTGCGCCGCCGCGGCGATGGTGAGCAGCAGGATGCCGGGCACCACGTAGCTGACGTACGTTGCGCGGCTGTCGCCCAGGTGCCCGAGTCCCGTACCAAGTCCGGCACCCAGCCCGGCACCCAGCCCGGCACCCAGCGTGCCGCCGAAGACGTAGACGAAGATCAGCAGGAAGATCACCGGGATACCGAGGATCATCGCGGTGAGGGAGGGATAGCGCTGCATGTGCCGCAGGTTGCGGCGCAGCATGGTGGCCGAATCGGCGACCGCGTAGTTCAGGGACGTCATGGCTAGGCAACTTTCTGCGGGTCAGGATCCCGTGCCTCGGGTTCGCCAGTGAAGGCGAAGAAGACGTCGTCAAGGTCCGGGGTGTGGATCGACAGCTTTGCCACCGGGACGCCGGCCGCGTCGAGCATGTCGATGAGGCTGCGCAGCGAGACAAGGCTGCCGTCGCCCGGCACCTGCAGGGTGAGCGCCTCGTCGTCGCGCGACGTCGCTTTCACGACCTCCGCGGCGACCGCCAGGTCATCGATATTCGTGAACTCCAGCTCGACGTGACCGCCGGGGATTTGCCGCTTCAGCTCCTCGGGAGTGCCTGCAGCCACAATCCGGCCGTGGTCGAGCACGGCGATCTGGTCGGCGAGTTGATCGGCCTCGTCGAGGTACTGCGTAGTGAGGAAGATCGTCACGCCATCAGCTGCCAGTGCCCGGATGATCTCCCACATAGTGCGGCGACTGCGCGGGTCCAGGCCCGTCGTCGGCTCGTCCAGGAAGATCAGCTTCGGGTCTCCGGTCAGCGTCATCGCCAGGTCGAGCCGACGCCGCATGCCGCCGGAATACGTCGCGGCTGCCGTGCGCGCTGCCTCCTCCAGGCCGAACTGCCGAAGCAGCCCGGCCGCACGCTGACTGGCCGGCCACTCGGCCGAGGTGGTGCAAATCGGTCATGAGGCGCAGGTTCTCCTCGCCTAATAGTTGTCGAGGGCGGAGAACTGACCGGTGACACCAATGGCAGCGCGCACGGCGTCGGGCTCAGCCGCCACATCGTGGCCGGCCACCCGGATGCGACCTCCGTCGGCGGGCAGCAGCGTGCAGAGGATGTGCACCGCGGTGGTCTTGCCTGCGCCGTTCGGTCCGAGGAGGGCGAAGATCGTGCCCTCGGGAACAATGAGGTCGATGCTGTCGAGCACGACCTTGTCGCCGAACGACTTCGTCAGGCCCGCGACGGCAATCGCCGACGGCCGGCTGGCGCCCGCTGAGCTCGTCATGAGAGTCTCCGTTCGGGTACGGCGGCGGGCTCAGGCACGCCGGATGACGATGTCGCCGAAGCTGGTGCGGGCATGCACCTCGGCCGTCTCGTCGGCAGGCTCAGGGCTGTCGGTGGTAGCCAGTCCGTTGCGCACGCTGCCCAGCCGCGTCTGTGCGTCTACCAGCGCTGCGGTGCCGGCCGCGATGCCGACCTCGATCTCGCCCATGCTGGTCTTCACAGTCGTCATTCCTCGAGAAACGCGGCCGATCCGCAGGCTTCCATTGGCCGTCTTCGCGGTCACGTCACCATCAGCCCGGTCGACCGAGATGCCGCCGTTGCTCGCGCTGACGTCGAGGCTGCCGGTCACCGCGCCGATCCAGGTCTCGCCGTTGGCGTTCCGGACCACGGCGGGGCCGTCGATCTCAGTCAGCCGCACCCGGCCGGAGCCGGACGTGATGTCGGCGCTGCCGGACACAACACCGACGCTGATGCTGCCTGCACCGGTGGTCAGGTCGACCGGCCCGGTGTGCTCCAGGTCGATCTCGCCGGCACCGGCCTTGGCCTGGCACTCGGCTAGGCGCCCGGTCGACCGCACGGTGCCGATGCCGGCGTCGGCACGCAGCCGGGAGCCGGCCGGCAGGTCGATGGTCACGTCGATCGAGCCGGGCTTGGCGAACATCGAGAGTCCGCGCTGCTTCGGCGCCTTCACCAGAAGCCCGTCGGCGGTCATCTCGACCCGGGTCTGCTCCGCGGCGCGGACGTCGGGCTCGTGCGACGGGTCACTCGGGCGAACCTCGACCACGGTATCGGTGCGGTCCCGGGCCGCGATCCGCACGTCCGCGGCGATGACCTCGATGGTGGCAGTTATCGGCTCGGGTGTCTCGAATGCGGGCATGGTCATACCTCCAGGTGAGCAGGCGGGCGGTCCGTCGAGCGGGACCAGGGATGTGATCTCGGGGAGTTGAGGAGCGCTGCCGTCCGGTTACCGGACCCAGCCGCTGAAGCGCTGGCTGCCTGCAGGTGCCCGCCGGGAGGCGACAGCGCCCCAGTCGGTGCTGCCGCTGGGGTCGGCGCCGAGCGCGGCCGCGGCCACTCGCACGAGCCAGCCGTTGACCGACAGGCCTGCGCGGTCGGCGGCGTGCTCGATGCGGTTCTTCAGCTGCTCGGCGAGCCGGAAGTTGATCCGTGCCATAGCGCCCTCGTCGCGCTCGGGCGAGGGAGGCGGCGGTGTGCTGGGCAGCGGCTCTGCCCCGGTCGGGCCGAACGACTCTGCAGGCGCCGGGGCCACGACGAACCGGGGTTCCCGGCCCTGCAGCCGCAGGTGGACCGAGCCGGGCGCGAGGTCCCGGGTGATCTCGTCGGCGGCTGCCGACAGCGCCTCGAGCAGGGCGAGCCGCACCGACGACTCCAGCGGGATAACGAGCCGCTCGGCGATTGTCGTGGCCTCACCGCCCGCTGCCTCGGCCGCGCGGGCGAACTCCTGGCGGAGGGCTGCGACGTACGGTTCCAGTTCCATGACGCCAGTATGGCATCACAGTGGCGTCACGGCAAGTCAGTCCGCGCCAAAGTTGTGCCATCATGGCGCCACATCCGCGTCTCAGGTCTTCTTCGCCCGGCTCGGCGCAACGCGCGGGGGTTCGCCGGGCTGCTTCGGATAGACCGGCGGCCACGGCGCATCCATCAGTCCGGCGGCGAGGTCGCGCTCGTTCATGGCCAGGAATGGCGCCAGGGACTGCGGCGCTTCGGCCAACCCGCGCCACGGATCGCCGGCCGTCTCCAGCCGGGCGGGCAGCGAGGCGATAGTGAACTGATCCGGGTGAATGTCGTCGATCTCGTCCCAGTCGACGGGCGTCGACACCTGACCGCCCGGCCGGGCGCGCACTGACCAGGCACCGAACACGGTCTTGTGCGGCGCGTTCTGGTTGAAGTCGACGAACACCCGCTGGCCGCGCTCCTCTTTCCACCAGGCCGCGGTGATGAGGTCGGGCCGCCGGCGCTCGAGCTCCCGCGCGATGGCGACGGCAGCGCTCCGCGCCTCATAGGAGTCCCAGCGCGGTTCGAGGCGTACGTAGACGTGCAGGCCGCGGTTCCCGGTCGTCTTCGGATAGCCCGTCACGCCGACTTCGGTCAGCAGCGTCCGCAGCTCCCGCGCCGCGCCCTGAATGTGGCTGAAATTCACGCCGGGCGTCGGGTCGAGGTCGATACGCAGCTCGTCGGTGTGCTCCGGGTCGCTCGCGAGGTACGGCCAGGCGTGAAAGCCCAGGCAGCCGAGGTTGACTGCCCACAGCACGTGGTCGATGTCGGCGGCCACGAGTGCCTCGGACGTGGTCCCGTTCGGGGTGGCCACCACGGTCGTCTGCAGCCACGCTGGCTTGTTCTTCGGCACCCGCTTCTGGAAGAACGACGGCCCGCTCGCTCCCTCGGGGAACCGCTGCAGCAGTACCGGCCGCCCTCCCATGACGCGCAGAAGCGGCTCGGCCACCCGCAGGTAGTGCTCGGCCAGCTCGGACTTAGTCTCGCCGCGCTCGGCGAAATAGACCTTGTTACCCGACGTGATCAGGTCGCGCCCGGTTACCGGACGGCCAGAGGTGGCGTCGGTCATGCTCGATCACCCCCTAGCTGTTGTCTCCGCAGCACCTGGTACTTCAGCGTCGGATAGACGAACTCGCGCACTATCAGCACCTCGCTGACCTCAGTCTCGACTGCGACGGGTAGCCGCTCAAGCTGTTCAAGCAGCCTGGCCGGGTCCGCCAGCGGGCGCGAGTAGCGGAACAGCGAGCTGTGCACGACGCCGAGCTCGGAGTAGGTGATGGGCCACGACAGCCCGAGCGCGTCGGTGACCGACCGCCGGAACTCCGCCATCGGATTCGCCCGTGGTTCGGAAGACTGTGCTCCGACAGGCTGTGCTCCGACAGGCTGTCCTCCGGAAGGCTGGGCCGGATCGGGCTCTTCCGCGACGGCGACGACTGCGGCGTCGGTGGCCACCAGCCGCTCGTATCGCAGCTGCATCGGCGGGGTCGTGTCCGCCACTGCCTCGATGATCTTCAGCCAGTCGCCGCCGTGCCGGGCCCAGAGCTCGTCTTTCGATTCGCCGAAGTCGGCGGTCACCGCGAGCAGCCACGCGATGCTGCCGTGAATCTGCTCCTCCGCCTGCCGCAGCAGCGACGGCTCGAGCCCGTGGACCTTGTCCTGGATCTTCGCCAGTGCTGCTCTAGCCGCCGGATCCGGGCGGAACAGCAGCACGTAGCCCAGATCAGGCTCTCCCCACTGGATCGCCAGGCGTAGCTCGTTGGCGAGGACGGCTGGTGCATGACGGGCCCGGATGTCGGTCACTGGCAGCACGTTAGCGCGGATTTCCGTGTAGCGGGTTGAGCGCAACCGCTGCTATCCAGCGCCCCGTCCGGCATGCGCTGTGACCTGGTGGTTTTGCTGTGGCTACGTCACTCGAGCCGTCGGCTCTGTTGCGGTTATCCGACTGCTGAATTACACGAATGTGATTCTTCTGCTCTGATCAGGCGGCACCGCCGTGCGGAGGGACACACGGAAAGCCGCAGACCACAACGGTCTTGTCATGTCCGGCGTGTCACCGGACGTCCCGGCAGTCAGTCTGCAAGAATCGTCATATGCCAGCCAGATCGGCGCAACGGGAGGGAGCGGAGGCGTTCACCGCCCCGGAGCTGGCGAACCAGCGCCGCTACGAGGCGCTGCGCGCCTGGTACGTCGACGGACTGTCGCACGCCGAAGCGGGGGCGCGGTTCGGCTATACCCGGTGGGCGATGGTCGACCTGGTCCGCCAGTACAAGGCCGGCGCGCTGGAGCTGTTCGCCCCGGCGAAGAAGCCCGGCCCGCCGCCCGGATCGGCGCCGGCGAAAGACCGCGCCCGCGGCAGGGTCATCGAGCTGCGCCGGCAGGGCCTTTCCACCTACGAGATCTCCGCGCGGCTGACGGCCGAGGGCACGCCGCTGAACCGCACGTCGGTCGGGGAGATCCTGGCCGGGGAAGGCTTCGGCCGGCTCGTCCGGGGCCCGCAGCCGGCCGAGAGCATCAGCCCGGCCACCGCGGGCCGTGACACGAGCATGCCGCGGGCGCAGGTCATCGACTTCGCCTCCTGGCCCGAGCGGCTGGACTCGACCCGGGCCGGGCTGCTGCTGGCGCTGCCGGACCTGGCCGCCCTCGACCTGCCCGCCCTGGCGCGGGCGCCGGCTACCCCGGCACGCGCGTCGTCCCGGCGGTGAGCTGGCTGCTGTCGCTGCTGGCCCTCAAGCTCACCCGCACCCGCCGGGTCTCCCACGTGGACGACCTGCTGCACGACCCCGCCGCGAGCCTGTTCGCGGGGATGGCGGTGCTGCCCAAGAAGTCAGCGCTCACCGACTACTCTTACCGGCTGTCGCACGACCACCAGCAGCGTTTCCTGGCCGCCCTCGACAAGCAGATGATCGGCGCCGGGCTCGCGGCGCCCGAGCAGGCGGTGTTCGACCTGGACTTCCACGCCGTCATGCACTGGGGCCACGACCCGGCGCTGGAAAAGCACTACGTCCCCACCCGGTCCCAGCGCGCCCGGTCGGTGCTGACCTTCTTCGCCCAGGACTCCGGCACGCACAACCTGGTCTACGCAAACGCCGACATCTCCAAGGCCACCCAGAACCGCGAGGCCATCGAGTTCTGCGACCACTGGAAGGCCCTCTCCGGCGCCGACCCGAAGATGCTGGTGATGGACCAGAAAGTCACCACCCACGACGTGCTCGGCGAGCTCGACACCCGCGGGATCAAGTTCCTGACCTTGCGGATGCGCTCAGCCGCGCTGCTCAGGCACATCGCCGCGCTGCAGCCGGGTGACTTCAGGCAGATCACCCTGGACCGGCCGGGCCCGCACAACAAACCCAGCGTGCACGAGGACAAGGCCGTCACGCTGACCGGCTACCCCGGCACCGCCCGCCAGCTCGTGGTCACCGGCCTCGGACGCCAGCAGCCCACCGTCATCATCACCAACGACCACGACACCACGATCCGGAGCCTGATCACCCAGTACGCAAAGCGGATGACGATCGAGCAGCGCCTCGCCGAGATCATCCGGGCATTCTGCGCCGACGCGCTCTCATCAGCGGTCAACCTCAACGCCGACCTGGACATAATGCTGTGCGTGCTATCCCAGGCCCTCATCGCGGCGCTGCGCGCCCGGCTGCCCGGCTACGCCAGCGTCACCCCCGACACCATCCAGCGGCGCTTCCTCGAGACCCCCGGCCAGATCACCACCACAAGCGACACGATCACCGTCCGGCTCGAACGGCGCGCCTACACCCCCGTCCTGCGCAAAGCCAGCATCCCCGACACCGTCATCCCCTGGCTCGGCCACCGCGTCATCCGCTACGAATACGCATGAACATTGCGCCGATCCTCCTGCGTGGAAATCCGCGTTAGCTGATGAACCATTGCCGGCTAGCCTGTCCGGCCATGCCCCAGACGATCTACACCGGCTATGCCGGTGACGACGCGCCCGAGCACCGCGGCTGGGTGCTGGGCCACTTCATGCCGTCCGGTGACATCCGGCAGACGAGCGACGTCGAGATCAAGTGGGCCGTGCACCCCCGCGGGGACAAGCGCGAGCAATGGGTCACCGACGAGACCCGGACAGCTGCGATCTTCCTGGTAAGCGGCCGGTTCCGGGTCGACCTGCCGGACCGCAGCGTGGTACTCGACCGGCCCGGCGCTTACGTCGTGTTCAGCGGTGTCGGGCACTCCTGGGAGGCCGAGGAAGAGGCCACGATCCTGGGCATCCGCTGGCCATCTGTGCCCGGCTACTAACCCCTCGCCTCGTCCCGCATAAGGTGGGTTGCCTATCCGCCCGCCCCATCTAGTAGCAGCCAGCGGGGACATATGACCGGCTCTGATCTCAGCAAGCGCCTGGCAAGCATTGCCGCGCAGCCCAGTGGCGGCGCAGTGGCAGCGGTGACTCTCGAGCAGTGGCTGGCCGGCGATCAGCCGTTCGTCGATGGTGCCGAGCTGCGGCGATTTGCCGAGCGCGCGCCGCTCGGGCTGATCGTCGACTCGTTCAGGACCGACATTCCGTTCGGCACTGGCGGCCGCCGCGGCCGGGTCGGCGTCGGGCCGAACCGGATCAACCCGCACACCCTGGCGCTGACCGTTGCCGGGCACTGTGAGTTCCTCCAGCGCAGCGGCGGTTCGAGCCAGCTCGTCGTGGTGGCCAACGACACCCGCCTGTTCTCCGACATCAACGGACTGCTCGGGTTCATGGGCGACGACCTGTCGCTGCTCGGCACCACCTCGCGGAGCCTGGCGCTGCTCGCCTGCCAGCTGTACGCGGTCTACGGGTTCGAGACCTGCATGCCCGCTCCGAAGGACCCGGACGCGTACATGCCCACGCCCGAGTTGTCGTTCGCGATCCGCGATCTGCAGGCGGCCGGCGGGCTGAACGTGTCCGCGTCGCACAACCATCCGGATGACAACGGCTTCAAGGTGTACACGCCGACCGGCGGGCAGTACTGCCCGCCCGACGACTCGAATCTGGCCCGATCGGTCGAGCAGGTACAGCTGCCGGCCGACATCGAGAAGCTCGCCGCCCAGCACGCCGGCGCTGCGGCCGAGGTTCCGGGCGCCGTGCATCGCCGGTACATCAGCATGTACACCAGCCGGGACGCGCAGATCTGCGCCACCTCGAAGGACCTGCGCGGCGCCATCCCGGTGGTCTACACGCCGCTGTGCGGAACCGGGCTCGCGTCGGTCGGCGAGACGCTCACCGAGGCGGGTTACCAGGTTCACACGCCGCGCGACCAGTACCCGGACGGGTCGTTCGCCGCGATCCCGCTGCGCTCCCCGAATCCGGAGATCCCGGGCGTCACCGATCCCGCGATCGAGTTCGCCGCCACTGTCGGCGCGGAGCTCGTGCTGTCGACGGACCCGGACGCCGATCGGCTCGGTGTCGAGGTTCGGCTCGCGGACGGGTCATGGCGGCACCTGACCGGTAACCAGATCGGCGCGATCCTCGCGTACTTCCTCATCGCCGATCCCGACGGTCCGCAGCTGGCCGGGCCGCTCATCACCACGGTGGCCACGAGCCGGATCCTGCGGGTCATCGCCGCGCTCGGGTCCGGCGTGGAGGTTACCGACGACCTGATGATCGGCTTCAAGTTCGTCGGCCAGCTGCTCGACGTGCTGGAGGACTCCTCGTCTTCGCCGGTTCCCCTGGTGCTGGCCTCCGAGGAGAGCCACGGCTACCTGACGACGACCGGCCTTCGCGACAAGGACGCCTCCTCGGGCGCGTACCTGATCGGTCATCTGCACGCACTGATGCGCACCTCCGGGCGAACACTATGGGACTACCTCCTGCAGGTGTTCGACCGCACGGGTCTGCACCTGGAGTACGGGCGGTCCCTGGTGCTCCTCGGCGCGCAGGGCGCGGAGACGATCCGGGCCGTGATGCAATCCCTGCGCGAGCAGCCGCTCGAGCACCTGGGCGGCGAGCCGGTGACTGCGCGGCACGACTTCCTCGTCGACGGCACTGACGGGCCGCTGACCGACGGCGAGAAGGCGTCCCGCGACGTGCTCGAGCTCATCAGCGAGCACTACCGGATCGTGGTGCGGCCCTCAGGCACTGAGGCAAAGCTGAAGTACTACTTCGACTACGCCGAGCCGGTCGGAGCTGGCGGCGCGACCGCGGAGCAGCGCTACGCAGAAGTCGAGCCCGCGGTGCGGGCCGACTGCTCTGCGGTGTACGCGGATCTCGCCCGGCGGGCGGGGTATGAGCTGTCTGCGGCAGCGCTCGAGCTGCCGGACGTCATGCCGGTGTCAGAGAAGGCCGCGGCGGAAAGCTCCGAGGAGCCACGCTGATGGACAGCCGGGCTGGTCAGCCGGCCACTGACGCAGACCTGGTCGATGTCCCGAAGCTGGTGACCGCCTACTTCACCGAGCATCCCGACCCGGCGGAGCCGTCACAGCAAGTCGCCTTTGGTACCTCGGGGCACCGCGGGAGCGCGCTGCGCCTGTCGTTCAACGACGACCACATCGCGGCGACGACTCAGGCGATCTGCGAGCACCGGGCTGCTGCCGGGATCACCGGGCCGATCTTCATGGGACGTGACACGCACGCGCTGTCCGAGCCCGCGATGGCGACAGCGCTGGAGGTACTCGCGGCCAACGGCGCGGAGATCCTCATCGACAGCCGGGACGGCTACACGCCGACGCCCGCACTGTCCCGTGCGATCCTCGCCTACAACCACGGCCGGGCCCGCGGCATGGCCGACGGCATCGTGGTGACGCCGTCGCACAACCCGCCCGAAGATGGCGGCTTCAAGTACAACCCGCCGGACGGCGGTCCGGCCGACGCGCAGATCACCTCGGCAATCCAGAAACGCGCGAACGAGATCCTGGGCGACGGCCTGCGCGGCGTGGAGCGAATCACACTGGCGAAGGCGCGCGCGCTGGCCGGCCGGTACGACTTCCTCGGCGAGTACGTGGCCTCGCTGCCGTCGGTGGTCGACCTGGAGGCGATCCGCACCGCGCGGGTGCGCATCGGCGCCGACCCGCTCGGCGGGGCCAGCGTTGCCTACTGGGGCGAGATCGCGGAACGGTACGAGCTGGAGCTCACGGTCGTGAACCCGGTCGTCGACCCGACCTTCCGGTTCATGACGCTGGACTGGGACGGCCGCATCCGGATGGACTGCTCGTCGCCGAGCGCCATGGCGTCGCTGATCGGACGCCGAGCCGACTTCGCGATCGCGACCGGGAACGACACCGACGCGGACCGGCACGGCATCGTGACTCCGGACGCCGGGCTGATGAACCCGAACCACTACCTGGCAGCAGCGATCGACTACCTGTACCGGCACCGGGAAGGCTGGCCGGCCGCGGCGGCGGTCGGCAAAACCATGGTGAGCTCCTCGATCATCGACCGGTTGACCGAGGACTGCGATCGCCGCCTGCTTGAGGTCCCGGTCGGCTTCAAGTGGTTCGTGCCAGGGCTGCTCGACGGCAGCATCGCGTTCGGCGGCGAGGAGAGCGCGGGCGCATCGTTTTTGTGCCGCGACGGGACGGTATGGACCACCGATAAGGACGGCATCATCTGCGACCTGCTGGCCGCGGAGATCCTCGCGGTCACCGGCAGTACCCCGAGCGCCGCGTACCGGGCGATCGCCGACCGGCTCGGCGACCCGGCGTATGCCCGCATCGACGCCCCGGCAAGCCGGGAGCAGAAGGCTGTGCTGGCCAAGCTGTCACCGGAGCAGTTCGGGGCGGACGAGCTGGCGGGCGAGCCGGTGCTAGCGCGCCTGACCAGAGCGCCGGGCGACGGTGAGCCACTCGGCGGCATCAAGGTGGTCACCGAGTCCGGCTGGTTCGCGGCCCGGCCGTCCGGCACTGAGGACGTGTACAAGCTGTACGCCGAGTCCTTCCGCGGGCCCGGCCACCTGCAGCGCATCCAGTCGGAGGCGCAGGACCTCCTGGCCACGGTGCTGAAGTAGCGCGTCTCGAGTTGCCTGCTACGAGGCGGGCACGGCGGCCAGTCGCTCTCGCAGCGCGGCGAGGCTCGCCTCCCGGTTCTGGGTGGCGTACTCGGGGGTGAAGCCCAACTGGTCGTTGACGCGCAGCATGTGCTCGTTGTCGGCGGCGTTCGAGGTGCGCACCTCGCGGATATCCGGGTGGTCGGCGGTCAGCCGCAGCAGGTTCGCGGCCTTCAGCCAGCTGCCGAGGCGGTGGCCGCGGTGCTCCGCGAGCACCGCGGTGTCCTGCTGGACGGCCAGCTCCGGCCGGTGCTGGTGGACCTCGAGATAGGTCAGCCCGGCGACCTGGCCAGATGCCTCGCAGACGGCGGCCGCCACCCGCAGCTCGTAGGCGCGCGCCCGGCCGTCGGCCTCCTCGTCGCGGACGCGCAGCGGTGTCCACTCCGGCTCGGTGAAGCTCATCTCGCCGTGCGGCGCCTGCCGGATGGCGTTCCGGGCCTCAGCGTAGGACACCAGCAGCTCGTCCGGCGTGCTGCCAGTCCACTGCGCCAGCCGGTAGCCCGCTGCGGCCGGAATCTGCCAGCGGCTCCGGTCCGCGCCCGCCAGGTCGAGGCTGAGCTGCACGGTCTGCTGGACGACGGCGAACTGGTGCCGATCCGCGAACGCCTGGCCCGCCGTTCCGGTTCTGATGGCCTCGGCGAACAGCGTACGGCGCGTCCCCGCCGCTGCGGCGAGGTCGCGCAGCAGCGCGGTGCCGAGGCCGCGGCGGCGGCGACCGGGATGCACGGTGATACCGACCCCGGCGAGATCGCTGTCCTGGTCGCCGAGCAGCACCAGATCGGCCACGCCAGCCAGCTCGTCCGAGCCGTCCCGGGCCGTCCAGTACAGTCGGCGCCGGTCCGGCGACGCGGGCCGAGTGAGCCGGGCCAGCGCCCACTCGCGGGTGGGCGACGGCTCATCCGGCTGGTCGAAGGCAGCTGCGGTCCGCTGGAGCTCGACATACTCGGCGAGCTCCGCCGCGCTGGCGGCGACGGGATCGAAGCGGATGACGTGCACGACAAGCTCCTTCCGCCGTAGACGAACAGCCATGATTGCATTAAACCGGTACTGCCCGGCGGGAGCCCCGGGCGCCGACATCAGCGACGAACCAGGACGAAGGATGCAGCAGCACGAAGACCAGGCAGGGCGACGGCAGGCGGCCGTGGTGGCTAACCCGGCCCGCGCCGACGGGCTGCGCGGGCTCCGGGAGCAGTGCGAGCAGGCGGCGGCTGCCGCTGGCTGGGCGCCGCCGCGGCTCCTCCTGACGACGCCCGCCGATCCGGGCGCAGGCGCGACCCGGCACGCTTTGCAGCACGGCGCCGAACTGGTCGTGGCGGTCGGCGGTGACGGCACGGTGCACTCCTGCGCACAGGCGCTGGCCCGGACGGCGGTGCCGCTGGGCATCGTCCCGGCCGGATCGGCGAACCTGACCGCCCGCGCGCTGCGGCTGCCCAGCCTGGTCGAGGCAGCGCTGGCGGTCGCGTTCGGCGGGGCCAGTCAGCCCATCGACCTCGCGACCGCTGACGGCATCTGGTTCACCGCGATGGCCGGCATCGGACTGGATGCCGCCGTGGTCGGTGCCACGCCGGACGCGGCGAAGCGGATCGCGGGCTGGCCCGCTTACGCCGGCGCTGCCTGCAGGCAGCTGCTCCGGCCGCCCGCGACCTTCACCATCCGCCTGGATGACGGCGAGCCGCTGACCCGGCGGGCGCAGTGCGTGACCGTCGGGAACTCCGGCGCGCTGCCGGGCGGGTTCCGCATCATGCCGGACGCCCGGCTTGACGACGGGCTGCTGGACGTGGTGATCCTGGCCCCCGCGGGGCTACTCGGCTGGCTGGACGTCGGGCTGCGAGTGGCCGGGCACAGCCGGCGCGACGACAGCCAGCTCGAGCGGCACCGGACCGGGCGCGTCCGCATCAGTGCCGACGCCGAGCTGCCGCGCCAGGTCGACGGCGAGATGGTCACCAGCGGCCGGTCGCTGACGATCGAGGTGGCCCCGGCGGCGCTGCTGGTACGCGTTCCTACGGCCGGAGCGCGAGCTGGCTGAACCTGGTCAGGGTGACGCCGAGGCTCTGCACCCGGTGCGTGCTGGTGCTGACGGCGAGCACCCTGCCGTTCGCCGCCACCACGAACAGCCAGCGGCTGTCCGGCGACCAGGCCATCGTCTGGCTGGAGGTGTACTCGGTCACCGGAATGGGCAGGTGCGTGACCACCCCGGTGGTGAGGCTCATCTCCTCGAGCGCGACCTGGCCGTTGCCGCGATCGGCGACCACGGCGGCGGTCCTGCCGTCCGGCGCTACGATGCCGGGGTAGGCGGGCCAGGGCCAGGTCAGCAGGTGAACGGGCGGGCCCGGCAGAGCACGCTGACGTCCGGTGACCGGATTGAGGACGACGTTGCGGCACCGGCCGGGAACGCAGGCCATGCCCAGCCAGTCGGACGGCCCGACAGCCGACAGCAGAATATCGATGCGGCGCAGCGAGTGCGGCGTAGCGTCGTACTGGCTGCCCGAGTTGCTCGCGATCAGGACGTCGCCGCGGCCGTCGGACATGGCGGACTGGGACGGCCAGTTCGGGTTCGGCAGCGTAATGCGCGTCGAGGTCGCCTGGCCGTCAGCACCGACGAGGACGAGGGAGTCGCCGCTGGCGGTGGTGTCCCACTCCTGCGACGGAGTCGGCCCTGGCAGCAGCATTCCGGCCCCGGCCAGGATTCCGGTAAGTGGCCTCGCCAGGCCAGCGTCCGGGACGAGGTAGCCGGGCACGTTGTCGAGCGGGCGCACGATCACGGCATGCGGTCCGACGATGAACGACACCGGGCCGGCGCCAAGCGGCGGCGGCAGGGCCTTAGTGATCACCCGGCCCTGCGCGAGCTGCACCTGGACGACACTGGCCTGCTCAAGGCCGAACAGCTGCCAGCCGTTCCGGATGCCGAGCAGCGGGTGGCCGAGGCTGATGACCGAGACCGGCGGCGGCTCAGCGTGATGATCGCGGCTATGCCCGGCCTGCTGGAGCGCGACGACTACTGCCGCTACGACGAGGCAGGACAGCAGCAGCGCGGAGAGCCATGGCCGGCGACGACGCTGGGGGAAGTGCCGGCCCGGGCGCGCGCTGGAGCGCCGCCTGCCGAAGTCCGCGTACTCGACCGGTGGCTGCTGCTGCTGCCGGGAATCTTCGCCGCCGGAGCCGAACGCCACAGCTCATCATCACCCTGCGCGCCCGGGACACCTATAACCCGGCCGGCCACAGCGGCTCCGGCACGTCGAAGCCGACCGGATTGCCCCACCTGTTCCGGTAGGCGACCTCGTGCACAGGCCGGCGCGCCGCGACATCCCAGGGGCCGGTCGGGTAGCCGAACGACACCAGGCACGCCATCGTCCAGCCTTTGCCTGCCGGCACGCCCAGGACCTCAAGCGCCTTCTCGCCGTGGAAAGCGCCGAGCACCGAGGTCAGTGCGCTGCCGACGCCGTCAGCGCGGGCAGCAAGCTGCGCGCTCCACACTGCCGGGAAGATCGAGCCGCCGCTCGGGTCACTGCGGGAGAAAGCGGCCAGGAACAACGGCACTGTCTCGAAGTGATCAGCGAGGTGCTGCGCCGAGGACTGCACGCGAAGCAGCGACGCGCTCTGCGGATCGTCCGGCGTCGCCCGCGCGCTGGCGAGACGCTCGGCGTAGAAGGTCTGCCACAGCTGGCCGATCGCGTCCCGGTAGAGCGGGCCGAGCTGACCCTTGATCGCCGGGTCGTCGACGAGGAGCAACCGCCAGCCTTGCGAGTTGCCGCCGCTGGGCGCGCGGACGGCCGCATCGAGGATGCGCGCCTGCACGTCTTCGGGGATCGGATCCGGCCTGACCCGGCGCATCGCCCGGGTCGTGTAGAGCGCCTCACGAACGTCCATCTGCCGCCCTTTCCACTGCCGAATCACCCGTTGATGTGACAGCCTGGCAAATGGTATCGAGTCAGTAAAGTCCGCAGGCAGTCGCGGACACTCGAGGCCGGGGACGGAGGAGCAGCCTTGAAAGGCTTCCGCAATTTCCTGCTGCGCGGTGATGTCGTCGTCATCGCGATCGGCCTGATCGTCGCGCTCGCGTTCAGCGCGCTGATCACCGCCTTCACCACCGACGTGATCAACCCCGTCATCGCCCGCGCGGAGGGCTCGAATTCCGTCGGACTCGGCTGGCAGCTCGGTGCCGCGCACAACGCCACCACGTTCCTGAACATCGGTTCATTCATCTCGGCGGTGATTTACTTCCTGATCTTCATGGCGGTCGTCTATTTCGTGATTGTCATCCCCTACAAGGTCATCTCCGCGCGGCGCGGCGTGACCGTGTTCGGTTCCCCGCCGCCGGTGAAGACGTGCCCCGCGTGCCTGTCCGACGACCTGCCGGCCGCGGCGAGCAAGTGCAAGTACTGCGGCACCGACCAGCCGCGCCGCTGCCGCTCCGGCCGGTGCCGCTCCGGCCGCGCCGTAGGTTGGGGGAATGGACTACACCCACCTTGGCCGCAGCGGCGTCTCGGTCAGCAGGATCTGCCTGGGCACCATGAACTTCGGCTCGTATACCGAGCCGGACGATGCGCACCAGATCATGGATCATGCCCTGGAACAGGGCATCAACTTCTTCGACACGGCGAACACCTACGGCCGCCCGCGCGGCGACGGCGTGACCGAGTCGATCGTCGGCGACTGGCTCACCGCTGCGCCCGGCCGCCGTGACAAAGTCGTGCTGGCGACCAAGCTGTACGGCGGCAGGGGCGAGTGGCCGAACGACCGGTTCCTGTCCGCAGTCAACATCCGGCAGTCCTGCGAGGCGTCGCTGCGCCGGCTGAAGACCGACCACCTCGACCTGTACCAGATGCACCACGTCGACCGGTCGACGACGTGGGACGAGATCTGGGAGGCATTCTCGGTCCTGCGCGCGCAGGGCAAGATTATCTACGCCGGGTCGTCGAATTTCGCCGGCTGGCACATCGCCGCCGCGCAGGAGGCAGCGCGCCGGCACGGCTTCCTCGGCCTGGTCAGTGAGCAGAGCCTGTACAACCTGGCCGAGCGCACTGTCGAGCTCGAGGTCCTGCCTTCCTGCCAGTCCTACGGACTCGGCGTGCTGCCGTGGAGCCCCCTCCACGGCGGGCTGCTCAGCGGCGTCCTGGGCCGGGAGACCGGCCCGCGCAGCGGAGGCGGTCGCTCCGCCGAGGTTCTCGCCCAGCGACGCGGCCAGCTGGAGGACTACGAGGCCTTCTGCGCAGGGCTCGGCCACTCGCCCGCCGAGGTCGCGCTGGCGTGGCTGCTGCACCAGCCTGCGGTCACCGCGCCGATCGTCGGGCCGCGCACGCTGGAGCAGCTCAAGAGCGGCATCGAGGCCGAGCATCTCAGTCTGGGCACTGCGGCGCTCGCGCGGCTGGACGAGATCTTCCCCGGACCGGGCGGTCAGGCGCCGGAGGCTTACGCCTGGTAGGCGCCGGTTCACCAGAAAGACTCATGAGGAAACGCGGGCTTGCCGGACCGTCGCCCGGTCCGGCAAGCCGCCTGCGGAGTCTGTCCTTGTCGGCTGGCGGTATGTCCGGCCGCGCGCGGCAGTAGCCCGCGGCTCAGGCTGGAATGGAGCGCAGATCGCTCAGCAGCAGTTCGCGATCTTCTTCCTCGGCAACGTCGGCGGCTGCCGCCTGCGCCCGATCGCGCCAGAGCGCTGACTCGGCGCCGTCCCCGGCGACCGCATGAGCCCGCGCGAGTGCCTCGTAGGCGTAGCCGAGGTCGAAGTCACCGATGCCGTGCTGCTCGCACAGGTCGAGGACGAACTGCGCGTGGTAAAGCGCGGGCTCGGAGCGACCGAGAACGGAGTACACCCGCGAGCACAGCCAGTGGCTCCGGGCGAAGTGCACCGGCGTGCCGACCTGCAGCCAGTGGTAGGCGGACGCGTGCGCCATGTGGATCATCCGGGCGTCGTCATCCCGTGTCCGGCCGGACTGCTCGAGCAGCGTCCAGGTGCCATTGAACAGCTCCGCCGCAAGCCGGCGGTGCAGCGGAAGATCCTCTTGCCGGGGTGTGCCCAGGTCGGGCCGCCGGACGTCGTCGGCATCCCGGAGCTGTCTGGTGAGCCTGACATCTTCCTCGCGGTAGCCGATAGCCTGGTAAAACGCCCGCGCGGTGTCGTTGAGCATGCCAGTCTCGAGCGTCAGGTAGCCGAGTCCGCGAGCGGCGCCCCAGTCTTCGGCGGCTTGCATGAGCGCCCGCGCGATCCCGCGCCGTTCCTGCCCGGCTGCGGTGACCAGCTCGCCAACGTAGGCGTCGACCTGCCCGGTGAAATGGGTGCGCTCGGTGGCGTGCACGAACCCGACGATCTGGTCGCCGTCGACGGCGACGAACACGGCGTTGTCCTCCCGGCCGGCTGAGTCAGCGGCGTCGGCGACCCAGCCGCGGACTGCCGCCAGCCAGGCGTCATCGTCGCGCCAGGGGGCCTTGCCCTCGGTCAGCCGGGGCGCGAGCGCCAGGATCGCATCCCGGTCGGCCGGCATGTACGGACGGATCTGCACGGGTTCGGTGCTCACCCCGGCACGCTAGCCCACGAAGGACAGCCGCACCCGGCGGTCTTCATTGTCGACATTCAGGTCCACCAGCGTGACCGACTGCCAGGTGCCGAGGGCCATCCGGCCGGCCGTCACCGGGATCGTGGCGTGCGGCGGCACGAAGGCGGGCATTACGTGCGAGCGGCCGTGCCCCCGCGAGCCGTGCGCGTGCCGCCACCGGTCGTCGGCCGGAAGCAGGTCATCGAGCGCGGCCAGCAGGTCGTGGTCGCTGCCGGCGCCGAGCTCGATCAGCGCGATGCCCGCGGTGGCGTGCGGGACGAACACGTTCAGCAGGCCGTCGCCGCCGCCGGACGCCTCGCGGGCGAACTGGTCACACTGGCGGGTGATATCCAGGACGGCCGGCTGCCGGTATGAACCTCGAAGATCGTCGTCTTCA
Source organism: uncultured Actinomycetota bacterium (assembly GCA_963711535.1). Classification (GTDB taxonomy): domain Bacteria; phylum Actinomycetota; class Actinomycetes; order Streptosporangiales; family Streptosporangiaceae; genus JAJYUU01. The sequence continues at coordinate 111,301 of CAVQEN010000001.1, forward strand.
TCACGCCAGCATCGCAGAGCGGCCCGCGCGGTCAGGTGCGCAGGTAGGACGCGCCGTTGAGGTCCAGGATGGCGCCGCTGGCCCAGCGTGCCTCCGGCGACGCCAGGTACATCACCGCGGCCGCGATTTCGGCCGGCTCGGCGACCCGGCCGAACGGGCTCTGCGCCCGGATCGCGTCCCCGCTGGCGCTCTGCAGATGCGCGGCCGCCATGTCGGTCTGCACGAAACCGGGCGCGACCGCCGAGACGACGATGTTGTGCGGCGCCAGCGCGACCGCGACGGACTGGCCGAAGGCGTTCAGGCCGGCCTTACTCGCCCCGTAGGCGGGCTGGCCGGGTTCGCCGCGGAAGGCACCGCGCGAGGACACGTTGACGATCGTCCCGCCGCCGGCCGCGAGCATGTGCTGCACGGCGCACCAGGTCACGTTCGCCGCGCCGATGAGGTTGAGGCCGATCGTGTCCCGCCAGACCCGCTGCCAGTCGTGGTAGGAGATCTCAGCGACCGGGTGGGCAGCCCGGCCGTAGCTGGCCGCGTTGTTGACCAGCACGTCGAGCCCGCCAAGCCGGGCGGCGGCGTCGTCGACCATCGTCGCCACCGCTGCCGGGTCGGCGATGTCGGCCTGGACGACCACGTGGCCAGTGCCGGGCAGGCTGGCCAGCACGTTCGCGGCGAGTTCCGCCGAGTCGCGGTGGTGGATCGCGACCGCGTCGCCCGCACGGGCGAAGGCCTCCGCGACTGCGCGGCCAATGCCCCGTGATGAGCCGGTCACGAGAATCCTGCGACGAGTCACCCGCTGACCTTACGGCAGAATGTCCCGCATGACCCCGGACACGACGCACGACACTGCAGGCTCCCGTCCGGTCCGCGATGCTGCGGATGACTTCGTTCGTCAGTCGGCAGAACTCGACCCGCTCATCTCGACCATGCTGGGCCTGCCCGCCGGTCAGGACGAGCTGCCGGACCTGTCGCCCGCGGGTCTGGAGGCGGCCGACGACCTCCAGCGGGCGACGCTCGCCACGCTCACCGGACTCGAGCAGGCCGCTGGCTACGCTGACGCCGACGAGCGGCGGTGCGCGCGGCTGCTGCGCGAGCGGCTGGAGACCGAGGTTGCCGTCAGCGCAGCGGGCGAGAACCTGCGCGAGGTGTCCATCATCTTCGGCCCGCCGCAGAGCGTCCGCGGCACGTTTCTGCTGATGCCGGTCGCGACGCCGGACGACTGGAGCATCATCGCGCGGCGCCTCCGGCAAGTGCCGGAGGCGCTGGCCGGGTACCAGGCGTCGCTCACCGAGGGCGCCAGCCGGAGTCTGTTCGCCGCGCCCCGGCAGGCGGAGACGGTCGCCGGGCAGTTCGACGCCTGGCTGCAAACCGGCGGGCGGGGCTGGTTCGCTGACTTCGCTGCCGGGGTGAGCCCGGACAGCGCGGCGACGCTGCGCTCCGACCTGGCTGCCGCGAGCGGTGCCGCCGACAGCGCTGTTGCCAGCCTGCGCGACTGGCTGCGCGCGGAGTACCTGCCGCGGGCCGCCGGCACGCCGGACGGGGTAGGGGAGGAGCGCTACCACCTGGGCGCCCGGCGCTGGAACGGCGCGAATCTGGACCTGGCCGAGGCCTACGACTGGGGCTGGCAGCAGTACCGGCAGATCCTGGCAGAGATGGAGACCGAGGCCGAGAGGATCCTGCCCGGCTCGACGCCGCGGCAGGCCATGGACTACCTCGACTCCCACGGCGAGGTGATCGAGGGTGTCGAGGCGATCCGCGAGCGCCTCCAGCAGCTCATGGACGAGGCGATGACCTCTCTGTCCGGAACGCACTTCGACCTGGCTGACCCGATCAAGGTCGTCGAGGCGCGCATCGCACCGCCGGGCAGCGCGGCCGCGCCGTACTACACGGGGCCGTCGCAGGACTTCTCCCGGCCGGGTCGTACCTGGCTGCCGACGCTGGGCAAGACCTCGTTTCCGGTCTGGGGGCTTGTCAGCACCTGGTACCACGAGGGAGTGCCCGGCCATCATCTGCAGATCGCCCAGTGGCGGTACCTCGCCGCGCAGCTGTCGCTCTACCAGACCAGCCTCGGCGCGGTCAGCGCGTGCTCCGAAGGCTGGGCGCTGTACGCCGAGCGGCTGATGGACGAGCTGGGCTACCTGCAGGATGCGGGTGCGCGGATGGGCTACCTCGACGCTCAGCTGATGCGCGCGATCCGGGTGATCATCGACATCGGCATGCACCTGGAGCTGGAGGTGACCGCGGACTGGGCGCCGGGAGCCGGGCAGCGCTGGACGCCAGAGCTTGCGCTCGACTTCTTCGATAGCCACAGCGGCCGGGGGCGCGATTTCGCGGTCAGCGAGATCGTCCGCTATCTCGGCATGCCCGGCCAGGCGATCAGCTACAAGCTGGGGGAGCGAGCCTGGCTGGCTGGCCGGGAAGCGGCCCGAGCCGCGCGCGGGGCCAGCTTCGACCTGAAGTCCTGGCACATGGCGGCGCTGTCGCTCGGCAACCTCGGCCTCGACGACCTGGCCGACGAGCTGGCTCAGCTGTAGGGCGACCAGGGCGGCCTGCTCGCCGGCTGCCGTTCGGCCGGTTACCGGAACCGGCCGAACGGTCCGCCGATGATGGCCGCGAAGGTGCGCGTGGTGCTGGCCTTCGCGCCGATCCGCTGTTCCTCGCCGAGCGCCAGCAGTGTCGACGTCCCCGGCACCCGGGTCACGCACGGCCAGTCACCCGTCGTGTTGCCAGGGAGCAAGGCGAAGGCGCCGGTCTTGCCGGTCCAGCGATAGTTCGGCCCGAACCAGACGCCGAGCGGCCAGTCGATGATCGGCTGTCCGTCTGCAATGTTCCAGATCGACTGCCAGGAGTGACCGTTCCAGTGCAGGCCGAGGCCGTCTTCCTTACCCCGGACCGCACACGCTTGGATCCAGGTGTCGTGCGCCGAGGTGGTATCTGCCTGGGGAAGGCAGTGGCTCACCCGGTGCGCGATTCCGGCCGACGTGAACGTCGTGCCCGTCCACCTGGCTGCGTAGATCCGGACCCGGATCTCGTGCGAGCCGCCATCCGGCAGATAGCCTGCCACCCACACGTTGGACGCCGGGGAACTGGTCAGGGAGGAGACGCCGAACGGGACGGTGTAGGACTGCCACTCGCTGCCGTTCCAGTGCCAGAGAGGTGTGCTGCAGGGCTGCGCTGATTCTTCCGGCGTGCAGGACGGGGAGCCGCTGACCCACGCATCCTTCCAGCTGGTGACAGCCAGGCCGGTGATGCCGGTGTCGGACGGCAGGGATGGCAGCGACTGGCTGCGCCAGCCGTCTCCGGTCCAGCGCAGGGCGTTCCAGGCCGCGCCGGAGGTGGTGTCGTGGAAGCCGATGAGCCACACGTCGTCAGCCGATGATGCCGCCGACACGTACGGGAGGTACTCCTGCGGGTCCGGCATGGCCACGTGGCCCCAGTACCGGCCGTTCCAGTGCAGCACAAAAGCGGTCTGACTGCTCGTGTAGTCGCCGGTGGCCCAGACGTCGTCCTGACTGACGGCGGCGACTGTCTGGAAGATGGCATTACGGGCGCCGTGGTAAGTGAACTTCCAGGTCAGCGTCCTCGTACTGGCCTGCGGCGACGCGGACGCCGGTGTTCCGCCGAGGCCCAGGGCGACGAGTGCGCCGACGGCTATCGTCGCGGCAGCGCGAGTGAGTGCGGTAGCTGCTGCTGCTCGTCCGCGCACTGAGGCCCCCAGAGTGAGACAGCGGGACCGGTGCGCGTCGCAGGTGGCGTCGAAGCTCCCGGTTGGGGGAGATAGTACACCAGATCTGGCTTATCTCGCTATATCCTGTTACGGCGTAGCGGCTGGACCGCCGCCGGCGGCGCGCTTGCGGAGGTCGTCGCGGATCTGGTTGCCGAGCCTGCGGGTCTCGTGGTGGTCGACGAACGCGCCCGCCGCGGCGCCGGCCAGCAGCGGAGCGAGTGCAAGGGCGCTCTGGCTGGCCTTCGCGAGCAGCCGTCGCTCGAGCTGGCGGCGCAGCGGCGAGCCGACCGCGAGTGCGAGGCCGCCCGACGTGATGCGAACACCGCGGCGCTGCGCCCACGAGCCGGTGTACGCCAGCATCCGCTGCGGGCCTGATCCCGGCGCAGGCATCCCGTACACCTCGTGCAGCTCCGCGACCAGCTTGAGCTCGATTGCCACCAACGCGAGCGTCTCCACGCCGAGCTCGACCGGCGCAGTCGGGATGAACGGCACGGCGGCGGCAGCGCCGACCGCAGTCCCGACTCCTGCGGACGCCCGGGCGGCGCCGCTGATGAGGCCGGCCGCCAGTTCCTCGGTGCTCCGGTCCGGGTACTGCGCCTGCAGCGTCGCGAGACTGCGGACCGGGATCTTAGGTGCCATCTCCAGCGTCCGCGTGGTCAGCCACTGCCCGCTGGCACGCACGCCCCGCCACGTCGCGGAGCCGCCGGCCTGGGCGCCGCGCCTGGCCACATCCCCGCTGACCTGCGCGCCGCGGATGGCGGCATCACGACCCGACGCAGCGCTCTTAGCCGCCGCCTCGCGGGCCGCGCAGGTGCTTGCCGACCACGCCTGACCCGGACTGGACGGTCTGCCAGGCTCTGCTCGTGCCCGACTGCAGTCCCTGCAGCGTTGCCTGACTGCTGCGGCCGGCCAGCTGCGGGATCTGCCGGGCCAGCCGCCTGCGCCTCGACTCCTCCTGGGCCTCGCTGAGCTCGCCGGCAATCTCGGCCACGCGCTCGGGGATCAGCTGGTCGTCGGCACCTTCGGGCTTCTCGGCACTCATAACTACGGGCTACCCCTCATCGGCCGGGTTATTGCCATCGGCTGCGGGTCGACGAGCAGAGTTCGCCGGCCCGGTGTTCCAGTGCCCGGCGGGTGAGGACTCTGGCCAGGTGACGGCGGTACTCGCGGTCGGCGTGCATGTCCTCGCCTGGCGAGGTGTCGTCTGCGGCGCGCTCGGCCGCCTGCGCCGCCGACGCGCCGCCGGCCAGCGCCTCCTCGGCGGCGGTGGCGCGCAGTGGCTTCGGCCCCATGTTCGCCAGTGCGATCCGGCCGGCCACGGTCGCGACGCCGACGATCGCCCAGTCGTTGGAGCGCCGGACGAACTTCTGGTAGCCCCACGGGACGCCCGGCCGACGCGGCACCCGGACCGCCAGCAGCAGCTCGTCCGGCTGCAGGGCGGTCTCGAAGAAGCCCTCGAAGAAGTCGTCGGCGCTGACCGTGCGCGTACCGCCGGGACCCTGCAGCACGACCGAGCCGCCGAGCGCGACCAGGGCCATCGGCAGGTCCGCTGCCGGGTCGGCGTGCGAGAGCGAGCCGCCGATGGTGCCGCGGTGCCGGACCTGCGGGTCGCCGACCAGGCCGGCCGCGTAGGCCAGCAGCGGCGCCTCGGCCCGCGCGAGCTCGCTCGCGGCCAGGTCGGCGTGCCGGGTCGTGGCGCCGATCACCAGGTCGTCGCCGTCGGCGGCGATGCCCGCCAGCTCGGCCAGGCCGCCGATGTCGACGAGCACGGCCGGCGTCGCCAGCCGGAGCTTCATCATCGGCAGCAGCGAGTGACCGCCGGCCAGCAGCTTGGCGTCGTCGCCGTACTCGGCCAGCAGGTCGAGCGCATCGACGGCGGACTCGGCGGCGAGGTACTCGAACCGGGCCGGGATCATGCGGTCACCCCGCTGGTCGAAGCTTCCGTGCCGGCCTGCGCATCAGCTGCTGCCAGGACCGCCCGGATGATGTTGTGATAGCCGGTGCACCGGCACAGGTTGCCCTCCAGGCCCTCGCGGACCTGCTCCTCGGTCGGATGCGGGTTCTCCGACAGCAGGCTGACGGCGGCCATCACCATGCCGGGCGTGCAGAAGCCGCACTGCAGTCCGTGGTTCTGCCGGAAGGCTGCCTGTACCGGATGCAGCTCGCCGTTCTCCGCCAGTCCCTCGGCCGTCGTCACCTCGTGGCCAGCGGCCTGCACCGCGAGGACCGTGCAGGACTTCACCGACTGGCCGTCCAGCAGGACCGTGCAGGCACCGCAGGATGTGGTGTCACATCCGACGTTGGCCGCTCGCAACCCGAGAATCTCGCGCAAGTAGTGCACGAGCAGCAGCCGGGACTCGATCTCGTCTGACCGCTTCTCGCCGTTGACGGTGAGCTCGATACTGGTCACGAACGCCCCGATCCGGCCTGTGCGGCCTGCAGCGCCTGCCACACCCGGCGAGAGGAAGCAGGCATGTCGATGTGCCGCACGCCGAGGTGGGCCACGGCGTCGACTACCGCGTTCTGCACCGCAGGGGTCGAGCCGATGGAGCCAGCCTCGCCGATGCCCTTGGCGCCGAGAGGGTTGTAAGTCGTCGGCGTCTCCATCGCCACCAGCTCGAAGTCGGGCAGCTCAGTCGCGGACACGAACGGGTAGTCGGCGAAGCTGGTGGTGAGCGGGTTGCCGTCGGCGTCGTACACGACCTCCTCCAGGAAGGCCTGCGCGGCGCCCTGGCCGATGCCGCCGTGCCGCTGGCCCTCGGCGAGCAGCGGGTTGAGAATCGTGCCGGCGTCGTCGACCGTGATGACCCGCTGCAGCGTGACCTTGCCGGTCTCGGTGTCGACCTCGACCACCGCCACGTGCGTGCCGAACGGGAACGTCGCGCCCGGCTGGGAGAACACTGTTCTGATGAGCAGCCGCTCGTTCTCCGCTAGCTGGGTCAGCGGGACCGACGCGTCCGGGTCGCCCGCTACGTTGAACGCGCTGCGGGACTTGTCGAACACCAGGTCTCCGGCGCTGGCCTCGAGCTCGGCCGCAGCTCGCAGCCGGGCCACTTCGAGGAGCTCCTGAGAGGCCTGCTGCACCGCTGCGCCGCCCTGCTGCAGGCTGCGCGACCCGCCGGTGCCGCCGCCCTCCGGGATGAGGTCGGTGTCGCCCCACTTGAGCGTGATCTTGTCGATCGGGATGCCGAGTTCGTCGCTGGCGATCATCGCCCAGGCGGTGGCATGCCCCTGACCGTGCGGTGAGGTGCCGGTGAGGATGGTCGCGGTGCCGTCCGGATGTACCTCGACGGTCGCGTTCTCCTGAGGTGGCGTGCCTTCTCCGTCGCCCATGCCGGTTATCTCGACGTAGCTCGCCAGGCCGATGCCGAGCTGGCGCACGTCACCGGCGGCCCGGCGCTCCGCCTGCTCGCTCCGCAGGCCGGCGTACCCGGCGGCCTCGAGCGCGAGGTCGAGGGCCCTGACGTAGTCGCCGGTGTCGTACAGGGCGCCGAAGGCGGTGCGGTGCGGCTCGGTGAACGGCGCGAGCAGGTTCTTCCGGCGCACCTCAGCGGGGTCCGCGCCGATCTCGGCGGCGAACAAGTCGATCGCGCGCTCGATCGCTGCGGTCGCCTCGGGGCGGCCCGCGCCGCGGTAGGCGCCGATCGGCGTCGTGTTGGTGACGACCACTGTCGCGATGGCCTCGGCCCGCGGGATCTCGTAGGGCCCGGTGGTCATGAGGATGGTGAGCATCGGCAGCACGGCGCCGATCTTCGGGTACGCGCCGGCGTCCTGGACGATCTCCAGCCGGTACGCCTCGACGTTGCCGTCGCGGCTGCCGCCGATCGTCACGGTGTGCTGCTGCGCCCGTCCGTGCGTCATCGCGATGAGGTTCTCGTAGCGCGTCTCGGTCCACCGCGCCGGACGGCCAAGGTGGCGGGCGATCCACGCGACGACCACGTGCTCGGCGTCGGCGCCGAACTTCGCCCCGAACGCGCCGCCCACATCAGGCGTGATGACGCGAACCTGGCTGGCGTCGATTCCCAGCCGTTCCGCCATGCCGTCGCGGGTGCCCTGCGCGCCCTGGTTGGGAATCCAGGTGGTGAGGCGGCCGTCGTCGCCCCAGACCGCGGCCGCGGCCCGGGTCTCCATCGGAGCTGGCGCGACGCGCTGGTTCACGATCGTGCGGGAGACGACGACGTCGCAGCCGTCGAACAAGTCAGGCTTCAGTGCCGATGCATCGCCCCAGTAGCCGGCCACGTTCGTCCCGGCCGCCTCGAAGAGCAGGCTGTCGTCGCCGGGGTCGAACCCGAGCGCCGCGGGCAGCGGCTCGTAGTCGACGGTCACCAGCTCGGCGGCGTCCTCGCCCTGATACGGGTGCTCGGTCACCACTGCGGCCACCGGCTCGCCGACGTAGCGCACCTTGTCGGCGGGCAGCAGCCGGCCCTTCATCTCGGCGTTGATCAGGCCGGCCGCCATGGGCGGGATCTCCGGCAGGTCGGCCAGGTCAGCGGCGGTGATCACGGCCACTACTCCAGGCGCCGCCAGCGCAGCGCTGACGTCGATGCCGGTCAGCCGGGCATGTGCCAGCGGCGACCGTACGAAGGTGACGTGGCAGGCACCCTCGAGGCGCTCGTCCACGACGTCCTCTGTATAGACGCCGCCCGTGGTCAGGAACTTGGGGTCTTCGGTCCGGAGGACTCTCGTGCCCAGGATGCTCAACCGGCCATCAGCTCCTCTCGCCGCTGCCGTCCACCCGACGCGAACCCGGCCGGGTAGCGTCGTATTCCTGATAGTGCGTTCCCGTTAGCGGGCACTGCGAGCGTGCCATTAGTCGCGGCAGTCCCGGTCACCGGGGTGCCGCCAGCCGGCGACACGCGCCCGACCGCGCCGAAATTCAGTTTCCGCAGTAGGTCCTACCAGGTAAAATAGCAATCTCCTGCCCCTGATCACGATCGGACGAGCGACCATGCCTGCCCGCGCGCTGCGGCGCCGCTTTGCGCCGCTGACGCGCCGCCTGCCGGTGCTGGCGATCCGCGACTTCCGGCTGCTGATGGTCGACCGGGTGCTCGCACCTGCCTCGTACGCGTTCTCGATGGTCGGCGTGTCGTTCGCGGTACTGGACCAGACGCACGGTTCGACCGCCCGGCTGTCCTACGTCCTCGCCGCCCAGATCGCGCCGTCGCTGGTGTTCCTGCTCCTCGGCGGTGTCATCGCCGACCGGATAGCGCCGCAGAAGGTGATCATCGCGGGCAACGTGATGATGGCAGCGGGGGAGGGCACGTTCGGCGTCCTCGTCCTGACCGGCCATCCGGCGCTCGGGCTCATGATCGGGCTGGAGGCGCTGACTGGCACGGGCATGGCGATCTTCTACCCGGCCTCGTCCGCGCTCCTGCCGCGCCTGGTGCCCGGCGAGCTGCTGCAGGAAGCCAGCGCGGTCAGCCGCCTGGCGATGAACGGCGCCCAGATGGGCGGCGCGGTGATCGCAGGTTTCATCGTGGCCGCCATCGGCCCGGGCTGGGCGCTCGTCTTCTGCGGCCTGGGGCTGCTCGGCACGCTGCCGCTCATGTTCGCGCTGCGCGTCACCGCACGCGAACGCGAGCATCAGCCCGGCATGCTGCAGGAACTGCGGGAGGGCTGGTCGGAGTTCCGCTCGCACACCTGGCTGTGGGTGATCGTCGCGCAGTTCGCGGTCGTGCTGATGGCCTGGTACGGGGCGTTCAGCGTGCTCGGACCGGTCGTCGCCCGGGCGCACCTGGGCGGTGCCGCGGCGTGGGGCACGATTACCGGCGCGGAATCGCTGGGGCTGATCGTCGGCGGCCTGATCTCACTGCGCTTCAGCCCGCGCCGGCCGATGCTGTTCGTGGTCCTGATCGGGGCGAGCATCGCGGTCTCGCCGCTCTCCCTGGCCCTGCTGTGGCCAGTGCCGGTGATCTGCGCGACCTCGTTCGCGCTGGGCATCGCGATGGAGATCATGATGGTCCAGTGGACGGTCGCGCTTGCGCGCAATATTCCGCCTGAGAAGCTCGCCCGGGTGTCGGCCTACGACGCGTTCGGATCTGTCATGGCGATGCCGATCGGCGCGGTTCTGGCCGGCCCGATCGCGGCACTGGCGGGGGTCTCCGCGACGCAGCTCGGTGCCGGCGCCCTGATCCTGGTGGCTTCACTGCTGGCGCTGATCCCGCGGGACATCCGTACGCTGCGGGCCGATCAGCTGGGCGGCCCGGCCGCTCCGTCGCGGCTGGCCACCGGCGGCGGCCTGGCCGAGGCGACAGCCGGGCTGGCGGCGCCCGTGCTCCCGGAGGCCCCCCGCCCCGACGCCGCCCCGGTGCTGCCGCGCTGAGCTGACCGGCCTGTGACCGGGCCGGCCCGCGTCAGCTGACCGGGGCCGGGGCGGGCCGCGAGAGTCCCGTATCCTGCGCGAGTGGATGCCTTCGTAGACCTTCGCTCGGATACCGTCACCAAGCCCTCGGACGCGATGCGCCGGGCGATGGCAACGGCCGACGTCGGCGATGACTGGTACTCCGACGATCCCACGGTCAACCAGCTACAGGATCGCGCTGCTGAGCTGACCAGCAAGGATGCGGCGCTGTTCCTGCCGACCGGAACGCTGTGCAATCAGATCGCGCTGCATGCCTGCGTCCGGTCCGGTCATCTGGCGGTGTGCGAGACCAGCGCGCACATCGGCGGTACCGAAGTCAGCTCGTCGGCCGTGCTGTCCGGCGTGGCGTTCAGCTACGTCGCGGCCCCCGAGCGCGGATTGCTGACCGGCACCCAGGTGGCGGCCGCGCTGGCCCCCGATCCGTACGACGTGGCGGTCGTGGACCTGGTGACGATCGAGAACACGCACCAGGTTGGCGGCGGCTCCGTCCTGAGCGTCACCGGAACCCGGGACATCGCCGCGGTCTGCCATGACGCCGGCGTGCCCCTGTACCTGGACGGCGCCCGGATCTTCAACGCCTGCACCGTCGCCGGCGTCCCGGTCGCTGATTACGCTGCTGAGGTCAGCTCGCTGATGTTCTGCCTGTCCAAGGGCCTCGGCGCGCCGATCGGCTCGGTCCTGGCCGGTGACGCCGAGTTCATCGCGGAGGCCCGGCGGCTCAAGATCGCCTTCGGTGCCGCCTGGCGGCAGGCCGGCATCCTGGCCGCGGCCGGGCTGATCGCGCTGGAGGACGGACCGAAGCGGCTGGCCGAGGACCACGACAACGCCCGTGTCCTAGCCGAGGGGATTGCCGAACTGCTGCCCGGCAGCATCGAGCCAGAGCTAGTGGAGACCAACATCGTCTTCATCGACGTCTCCGGCTCCGGCCGCGACGCGGCGCACTGGCGGGACCTGCTCGCGGCGGAGGGGCTCCTCGTCACCATGATCGGCGGCCGGGTCCGGATGCTGACGCACGTCGGTATCGGCCGTGCGGAGATCGAGGCTGCGCTGGCGGCCTGGCGGAAGGCGGCCGCCGCCAGCTGACCGGCCCGCGGCATGCCTCAGGTGACGAGCTCGGCCTCCCCGATGAACGCGGCCCACATGGCGGAGTACGCGCCATCGCGGCTGAGCAGCTCGTCGTGCGTGCCGGTCTCGGCGATCTGGCCGTCCGACATGACGATGATCCGGTCCGCCTTCGAGGCCGTTGTCAGCCGGTGCGCCACCACGATCGTGGTGCGCCGCGCGGCCAGCTCCTCCGTCGCCCGGTTCACCTCCGCCTCGGCGGCCAGGTCCAGCGCAGCCGTCGCCTCGTCGAGCAGCAGGATGGCCGGGTCGACCAGGTAGGCGCGGGCCAGCGCGATGAGCTGGCGCTGCCCGGCGGCCAGGTTGCGACCGCGCTCGGCCACCTCGTGGCCGAAGCCGCCGGGCAGCCGGGAGATCATGTCGATCGCGCCGACTCCGCGCGCGGCTGCCTCGACCTCCGCGTCCGTGGCTCCGGGCCGGCCGTAGGCGATGGCATCGCGGACCGTGCCGGCGAACAGGTACGCCTCCTGCGGCACCACACCGAGGTGCTGCCGGTATGCGGGCAGGTCATACTGCCGCACGTCGGTCCCGTCGATCAGCACCTGACCCGAGGTCACGTCGTAGAACCGGGCGATGAGCTTCACCAGCGTCGACTTTCCGGCACCGGTCTGCCCCACCAGCGCGACGGTCTCACCGGGCCGGATGGCCAGGTCCACGCCGCGGATCGCCTCGGCGCGCTGGCCCTGGTAGCCGAAGTGAACGTCGCGCAGCTCGATCGAGCCTGTCAGCCGTCCCGGCCGGACCGGATGCTCGGCCGGCGGCGTGCTGGTGGGCGTCTCCAGCAGGCCCTTGATGCGCTGCAGCCCGACGTTGGCCTGCTGGTAACCGTCGAACACCTGCGACATCTGCTGGATGGGCGAGAACAGCTGGTCGACCCACAGCAGGTAGGCGATCAGGCTGCCGGCCGTCAGGAGGTTGTCGCGGACCTCACTGGCAGCAGCGAACAGGACCACCGCCCCGGCGATCGTCGAGAGTGCCTGCACGAAGGGGAAGTAGACCGCGATCATCCGCTGGGCGCGCAGCCGGGACTTCCGGTACGCACCCGACAGTCCCGCGAACCGGTCTGAGTTCACCTGCTCGCGCCGGTAGGCCTGCGCGACCCGCAGGCCCGCGACGTTCTCCTGGAGGTCGGCGTTGACGACGGCGACCTTTTCCCTGGCATCTGTGTAGGCACGGGACGACTTGCGCCGGAAGATGATTGTCGCCGCGACCAGGAACGGCAGGAAGATCAGCAGCGTGAGCCCGAGCCGAATGTTGATGACCAGCATGAGGATCAGCACGACCACGAAGGTGAGTACCGAGTTCACCATGGTGATGAGGCCGGTCTGGAAGAACGAGGACAGCGCGTCCACGTCCGTCGTCATGCGGGTCATGATCCGGCCAGTCAGCTCGCGCTCGTAAAAATCGAGGCCGAGCCGCTGCAGGTGGGAGAAGATCTTCACCCGCAGCGTGTACAGCAGGCGCTCGCCGTTGCGGCCGACGACGATCGTCTGGGCCCAGTTCACCGCCCAGTCGCCGAGTACGATCGCGAGGCCGATCGCGGACACGGTCAGGATGGTGTCAAACCGTGCCTGGAAGCTCAGCAAGTGACGCTCGACGCCGTTGTCGATGCCATTGCGGACCAGCAGCGGCATGACCGTGCTGGCGACCGCATCGAGCGCGTCCAGGACGAGCCCGATCAGCAGCGCTATCGCGAACGGCTTCAGCAGCTTGCGCAGCGTGAAGCGGGGATCGGGCGCGCGGGCGAAGTCCTGATCCACCTTCGGGTCCTCATTCGCCGGAGGCAGCGCGTTGACACGCGCCAGCAGCTCAGGGGACGCCGGGACGCCGGCCATCCAGCCGCCGCCCATGGCGCCGCCGGACAGTGCGGCGCCGCGCTGAGAGGCACCGCCGCCGCGGCCGCCGCCGGCTCCTCCGCCGCTGATGTGGCCCCGGCCGATGCCAGCCGCAGCCGTCGTCGCGAGCTGGCGGCCCGCCGATTCCGAGGCGCCCGACGCTGCTTCCGTGCGGTCCGGCCACAGGCTGGGAGTGATCTCGCCCCGGGCGGGCGCGGACCGGGTGGCTGCTGCGGCTCCGTTGGCCTCGTTCCGGTAGTAAGAAAGCTCACCCGCGTCCGTGCCCTCGGCGTCATCGCCCGGGCCTGCGAGCAGCAACCGGTACTCGGCGCACCGGGCGGTCAGTTCCTCGTGCGTACCCCGGTCGACCAGGCGGCCCTCGTCGAGCACCGCGATCTGATCGGCCAGCTCGAGCGTCGAGCGCCGGTGGGCGATGAGCAGGGTTGTGCGGCCGGCCATCACCTTGCGCAGGGTGGCGTGAATCTGGGCCTCGACCCGGGCGTCGATCGCCGAGGTCGCGTCGTCCAGGATCAGGATCGACGGATCGGTGATGAGCGCGCGGGCCAGCGCGACGCGCTGGCGCTGGCCGCCGGAGAGCGTCAGCCCCTGCTCGCCGACGACGGTGTCGTAGCCGTCGGGCAGGCCGAAGATGAACTCCTCCGCCTCGGCGGCGCGGGCCGCGGCGACGACCTGCTCCTGGGTGGCGTCCGGGCGGCCGTAGGCGATGTTGTTCCGCACCGTGTCGGAGAACAGGAAGCTCTCCTCGAGGACCAGGCCGATCGCAGCGCGCAGCGAGTCGATCGTGAGGTCGCGGACGTCGTGGCCGCCGACCCGGATCGCGCCCGAGCGCACGTCGTAGAACCGGGGGAGCAGCAGCGAGATTGTCGACTTTCCGGAGCCGGAGCTGCCGACGATGGCCAGCGTCTCACCGGGGCTGACGTGCAGCGACAGCCCGCGCAGCACCGGCTCGGACGGCACGTAGCCGAAGTGAACGTCGTCCAGTTCGACCTCACTGCTGCCCGCAGGGAGGACGATCGCGTCTGGCTTCTCGGTGAGGACCGGCCGGGAGTCGATCACCTCGTACACCCGGATGACGCTGGCGCGGGCCTCCTGGCCGATCGTGATGAGGTTCGTGAGCGCCCGCACCGGGTTGACCATCAGTGCGAGATACGAGGCGAAGGCCAGAAACGTGCCGAGACTGATCTCACCCTTGATCGCCATGTAGCCGCCGAGGGCGAGCACCCCGACCTGGCCGAGCGCGGGGATGGCGCCGAGAGCCGGGCTGAAGCGGGCCATCATCTTGACGGTCCTGACCCGGGCCGCGTACAGCACCCGGCTGATGCCCGCCAGCCGGTCGATCTCCTGCTCCTCCTGCCCGAAGCCCTTGACCACGCGGACGCCGGTCACCGCGCCCTCGACCACGCCCGCGACCTCGCCGGCCTTCTGCTGGGCATCCCAGCTGGCCGGGAACAGGCGGCGGCGCGACATCACGGACAGCACCAGCAGCGCAGGGCCGACCGCGAGCGAGATGAGTGCCAGCAGCGGCGAGAGCCAGAACATCACGATGATCGACAGGAAGAACAGCAGCGCGTTGCCGATGAGCATCGGCATCATCGAGAGCAGGCTCTGGATCATGTTGAGGTCGGAGATCGACCGGCTCACGATCTGGCCGGTGTGCAGCTGGTCCTGGCGGGCACCGTCCAGCTTCGTCAGCGAGCCGAATAGCTCGGTGCGCAGGTCGTGCTGGACTTCGAGGGAGAGCTGGCCGCCGCGGTACCGGCGCAGGTAGACCGCGCCGAAGCTGACTACGGCCACAACGATCAGCAGCGTCGCACCCGGCCAGATCGGCTGCTGGTGACTGATGATCGACTTGTCGATGATCTGCCGCTGGATGAGCGGGATGACCAGGGTCATCAAGGTCGCGACCAGCGAGGCGCCGAAGGCGATGATCGACAGGGTCCTGTGCCGCCAGCAGTTGGCGACGAGCCGGCGCAGCCAGCCCTCGCCATAGCCGGACCCGAGCGTCGCCCTGGTGTCCTGAGTGGCGTTCCGGGCCATCACCGCTGACCCGCGTCGGCGGCGAGCCGGGCGCGACGGCGCTCGGTCATGGACTCGTCGAGGTGGCGGAGGCTCGCGAGGACCTCCTCGCGGTGGCCGGTGTGGTCGAGCACCGAGCCGAACCAGGTCGCGTAGGCCTCGTCGGCCCGATCGACGGCCCCCTGGCCCGCCTCGGTCAGGAACAGCCGGACGACGCGTCGGTCGCCTGGCTCAGCCTGGCGTACGGCAAGGCCCGCCAGGACCAGGCTGTCGGCGGTCGACGTCAGCGTCGGGCGCGCGACCGCGAGCTTCTCGGCCAGCCGGGCCGACCGCTCGCCGCCCGCGCCGATGAGCTTCAGCATGCGGTACTGCTGCGGGCTCACTCCCGCGTCGATCCGCTCCATGACCCGCGACATTCGCAGCACGGTCAGCAGAGCGCTGATAGCGCCCTCATCGGCGCGGCTGTCCGCAGTCTGGACACTCGTGGTTTCGACAGCCGTAGTGGCTGGCTCGGTCACCCGCAACTCCCTTGGTACGGCACTCTCATATTTCGCCATGCTAACAAACTGAGGCCCGTGCGTGTTCCCGGCCCGCCGCCGCGGACCTCCGGCGGCTTTTTGGGTGGTCTCGTTGCCAGGCGGGTCCGATATCAGGCATGCGCGATATCGCTCATGGCTAATACCCTGCTAATATTGGCGTATGGTGATAGGCGACGAGTACCACGTAACCACCGCCAGCGACCTGGGAGCTGCTCTGAAGCATTTCCGCACGGCCGCCGGCCTGACGCAGCAAGCTGCGGCCGAGGCCGCGGGCATCGGCCAGCCGTACCTGTCCGGGTTGGAGAACGGGCACTTCGGCAGCTCACTGACTCACGTGCTGCGGCTGCTGCGGCTCGTCGGGTGCGAGGTCCTCGTACGCCCGAGGATCAAGCGTGGCTGATCGTCTCGTCGGCTGGCTCTATGGCCGCCAGGTGGTCACGCTGACGCCCGCTCGCGAGTTCCGGGTCGGCCTTGAGTGGCACGAAGCGGGCATCGAGCGGTGGGGGCGCGGCAGCAGGATCCTGTCGGCCGCACTGCCGCTCGGCTCGTCTGCCGGTCCGCGTGACCTGCGCGGGCTGGACTTCTTTGAGAACCTTCTCCCCGAAGGGGCGGCGCTGGCGACGATGGCGGCCTGGGCGCGAGTTCCGGTCGCGGATACCTTGGGAATCCTGGCCGCGTTCGGCCGGGACTGCGCAGGGGCTATCGTCCTGGTTCCCGAAGGCGAGCGGCCGCCGGCGAGCGAGGACGGCGGGTACGTGCCGATGACCGCGGCCAGCCTGGAGCAGCTTCTCGGGACTCTGGGTACAGCACCGCTCGGGGCGGCTCCCGACAGAGGGTTCCGTCCGTCTCTTGCCGGGTTCCAGCGCAAGGCGCTGCTGGGCCGGGCTGCTGACGGTACCTGGCAGCGTCCGGTTGAGGGAGCGCCGTCAACCTGGATCCTGAAGCCAGACGGACCGCATGCGATGGCAGCCAACGAATCGACCTGCCTTCGGCTGGCCGCGGCGTGCGGCCTGGGCGTCCCGAGGACCGAGCTGCTCAACATCGGCGGACTTCCCGTACTGGCGGTGGAGCGATATGACCGGATGGACGCACCAGCCGGGCCGGTCAGGATTCATCAGGAAGATGGCTGCCAGGCGACCGCGAGGCCGCCGGCGCGGAAGTACGAAGATTATGGCGGTCCCTCGCTCAAGGACCTCGTTACTGTCATCAGGGATTTCGGGAACCCACTCGATGTCGCCGATCTCCTCCGCCGCACCACGTTCAACATGGCAGTCGGCAACGCCGACGCGCATGCGAAGAATTTCTCGATCCTGCATGACGTGGATGATCCGGCCGTCCGGCTCGCGCCGCTGTACGACGTGCTGTCCACGATCAGCCTGGAGCTGACCGATGACGTCGGACGGCCGATGCGCGCGGACACGCACCTTGGTCAGCGGGTGGGCCATCAGAATGACATCAGGAATGTGACCCGCGGCGATCTCGCCGACGAGGCTGCCCGGTGGGGCCTGCGGCGGCAGGCGGCGGCTGGCATCGTCGCCGACGTGCTGGACCGGGTGCTCAGCGCGATCCCGGGCGCCTGCGGTGACGAGCGGGTCCTCGGCGTCATCCGCGAGCAGGCCGAGAGAGTCGCAGGCAGCCCCGGCCGGTAGTGCCGGCGAGCGCGGCAGAGCAGCGAAACCGTGTTGACCGCAGGTCCGGCACCGCCCTAGCCTTCCCGGCGACTCCGCCGTCGCATCCGCGGGCTCCGCCGTCCGGGCGGCCACTCGCCCGGGCCAGCGCAGGACCTGAAGCAGGAGGTGACCCGTACAGTGCTGGGCCGCTATCCTTTCCGGCCGTATCCGGTGTACCTGATCCTCGAGTGCGGCATGAGCTTCCTGCTCGGCATCAGTTACGCCACCATCACTGTGTACTGGGTGACCTCCGGGCGACTGAACCCGCTGCAGCTGCTCCTGCTCGGCACCGGCCTTGAGCTCAGCTATTTCCTGCTCCAGCTGCCGACCGGGCTGCTGGCGGACCTGGTCAGCCGCCGGGCCTGCACGCTGGCCGGCCTGTTCATCGTCGGCCTGGCGCTGATCATGGAGGGCCTCTCGCCGGCCTTCGGTAATCTGCTGGCCGCCCAGGTCGTGCTAGGCCTCGGGGCGGCGCTGAACAACGGCGCTCAGGAGGCCTGGGTCGCCGACGAGCTGGCGGCCGAGCTCGGCGACGACGCGATGACCGGCATCTATCTGCGGGCGACGCAGTTCGGCCTGATCGCGACCATCGCCGGGAGCCTGCTGGCCGGCGTTCTCGCCCTCATCGGCCTGAACGTGCCGCTCCTCACCGGCGGCAGCCTGATCTGCCTGCTGGCACTGGGCACTGCGGTCGTGATGCCGGAGACGAACTTCCGCCCGGCGGCCCGGCTGTCCGGTGGCGCTGGCCTCCGGCCCCTTCTGCGCGAGGCTCTCGGCCAGCTCGCCGAGCAGACGAGGTCAGCGAAACGCGCTGTAGTCGCCGTGCCGGGGCTGGTGCTGCTGTTCGGGATGACGCTGTTCGCCGGGCTGTGGAGCGAGAGCTTCGACCGGCTCTGGGGCGCGTTCCTGCTGCGGGACATCCGGTTCCCGCAGTTCGGCGGCCTGCATCCGGCGATCTGGTTCAGCCTGTTCGCGGTGGCCGCCGCGATCCTTGGTCTTGGCTCGACCGAGCTGGCCCGCCGCCGGACTGAGCGCCTCGGCCCCGACTCGGTCGTCGGCGCCCTGCTGGTGGTAACGCTGGCCATCGGCGGCGCTGTGGTCGCGATGGCCACCGCGCACGCCTTCGCCCTCGTGGTTGGCGCTTACATCGCGGTCACGGTGCTCCGGCCGGTCCTCGACCCGCTGCTGTCCGGCTGGATGGTGACCCGCATCGGTCCGTCGGTGCGGGCTACCGCGCTGTCCGCGAAGGACATGTTCGACTCCGCCGGGCAGATCGTCGGCGGGCCGGTCATTGGCGTGATCGGCACTCTCGCGTCGATCCGGATCGCACTGCTGACTGGCGCGGGAGCCCTGGCACCGGCCGCGGCCTGCGTGGTCGCCGCGAGCCGCCGCATTCGTCCCCGGCCCGTCGCAACGGTGGCCGCGGCGGAACAGGCCGATGCGGCTGAGGACCTACCGTCGGGTAATCCCGCACTACCGGGATGATTCCCCGTTAGGGATGATGAGCGTTATGGCGAGTGCGACGTCCGAAGTCGATGACGTGACCGAACGGCTCCGCCAGGCGGGCTACCTGGCGGACGCGGCGACCGGGACGGTGGTGCACCTCGCCGCCGCCCTGAGCAAGCCGGTGCTCATCGAGGGCCCGGCGGGCACCGGCAAGACGCAGCTGGCCAAGAGTGTCGCCGCCATGACCGGGAAGCCGCTCATCCGCCTGCAGTGCTACGAGGGCCTGGACGAATCCAAGGCGATCTATGAGTGGGACTACCGGCGCCAGCTGCTGCAGCTGCAGCTCTACTCTGGCGGCGACAGCACCGACCTCGGCGTCGCCGGGATCTTCGGCGAGGACTTCCTGCTGAGCCGGCCGCTGCTGGCCGCGATCCGCTCGGATCAGCCGGTGGTGCTGCTCATCGACGAAGTCGACCGGCTGGACATGGAAGCAGAGGCGCTGCTGCTGGAGGTGCTGTCGGAGTACCAGGTCTCGATCCCCGAGCTGGGCACCGTAATTGCCCGGCACATTCCGCAGGTGTTCCTGACCTCGAACAACACTCGCGATCTGTCCGAGGCACTCAAGCGCCGCTGCCTCTATCTTCACCTGGGGTATCCGAGTGTGGAGCGAGAGGCCGAGATCGTCCAACTCCACGTTCCTGAACTCGATGCCCACCTCGCGGCCGAGGTCGCCGGCCTTGTCGCGGTCCTGCGCTCGGCGGACCTGAAGAAGCCGCCGTCCATCTCCGAGACCGTCGACTGGGCGCGCACGCTGCTCGCCCTCGGTGCCGCCGAGCTGACCGACGAGGTCACCCGGCAGACGCTGTCGGTCCTGCTGAAGTACGAGCGGGACATCTCGGTCGGGCTCGCCGAGCTGTCGCTGGCCTGACCGGTGCCTGGCCGCGATGCCACCCTGACCGCGCTGGTCGACGAGCTCCGCAGCGTCGGCGTCGGCGTCTCAGTCGGCGAGCATCTCGATGCCGCCCGGGCGCTGGCCAGCATCCCGCTGGCTGACCTGGAGATCGTGCGCGCCGCCCTCCAGTCGGTGCTGGTGAAGCGGACCGAGCATCTTGATGCCTTCACTGTTCTGTTCAACCTTTACTTCCTGGGAACGAGGCCCTCGGACCCGGGCACTTACGCCGGGCTGAGCGACACGGAGCTGGCGGCTGCCCTCCGCGTAGCCATCCAGTCCGGCGACGGGGAGGTGCTCCGCCAGCTCGCCGACGAGTTCGTCCGGCGCTTCGCTGCCCTTGAGCCGGGCGCTCCGGTCGCCGGGGTGTTCGCCATGATCGCGGCGAGCGAGGCCGCCAGCCTGGACAGCATCCGGGCAGAGCTCCTCGCCGCCATCGCTGGCCAGCCGGGTGACGGAGCCGGTGGCGGCGGGGGCGGCGGAGCGGGCGGCGGGTTGAGCACCCGCGGATCGGCGGCGATCAGGGACCGGCTGAACCGGGCCGAGGCGGACCGCGCCGTCGACCGCTTCCGGGCTGAGCTAGAGGCGGCAATCCGCCGGGCGCTTGTCGCGGACCGCGGCGCCCGCGCGGTCAGCAAGACACTGCGGGTACGCCTGGCCGAGGACGTCGACATCGCGACGGCGTCCGCAACGGAGCTTGAGGCGATGGTGACCTCGATCGGCCCGCTTGCCCAGCAGCTCAGCAAGCTTCTCGCGCAGCAGGAGTTCCGTAAGCGCCGGCTGTCGGTCCGCCGGACGCTGCACCTGGCGATGGGGACGGGCGGAGTGCCGTTCCGGATTGCGACCGAGCCCGCTCCGCCGCCGAAGCCGGAGATCGTCGTGCTCTGCGACGTCTCCGGATCGGTCGCGACCTTCTCCCGGTTCACGCTCAACCTGCTGATCGCGCTGGACAGCCGGCTGAGCAGGCTCCGGGCTTTCTCCTTCGTCGACGGCCTCGCGGAGATCACCGAGCTGGTCGGAGAGGCCCGGTCGGCGGGCCGTCAGCTCACTCAGGCCGAGGCCGCGCGCGGCGCGATCCGGTGGAACGGCAGTTCCGACTACGGCCACGTGCTGAGCGACTTCGCCGCGGACTACGCTCGCCAGTTCTCCCGGCGGACGGTTGTCCTGGTGGTCGGCGATGCCCGCACGAACTACCTGAAGCCGGCCGTCAGCTCGCTGGCCGAGGTGAGCGACCGGGTCGGCAAGCTGTACTGGCTCAATCCCGAGCCGCGCCGGTACTGGAACCAGGGCGACTCGGTGATCGGCCAGTACGCGCCGCTCTGCTCGCAGGTCCGCGAGTGCAGCACGCTGCGGCAGATCGCCGACTTCGTCCGCTCGCTGACGACCGGGCCGGCCGGTGCCCGCTAGGGGCGGCCCGTCCGGACCGCGTAGGTCAGGTAGGCGAACGTGCCGTCGGACTGGCAGTCGGTCAGTGTCAGCTGCGCGGCTCGAGAAGCCGCTCGTGCTCTAGTACCCACTCGTAGGTCGCAGCGTCGATGGCCATCGCTCCGACGTCGGCGTTGCTGATCGCCTCCTATGCCGGTCGTTGCTAACGACGGCCCTGCGGCCATCCCGATGCGTCGAACACGGCGACGGGGTCCAGGTAGTCGCGCCAGTGCGTCACCTTGCGGTCATTGACGGTGACCACGGAGACGAAGTGGTTGTGGTAGGGCCGGCCGGTTTGGACCGACGTGCCGTGCACTTGGTATTCCAGAACGATCACTGAGGTTTCGGGGTCCCGGTGAACGCGGAGGTTGTCCGCGCTCTCCAGCTCCCAGTAGTCGCCGTAGTCGCTGTAGAGATCGACGACGTTCTGCCGTCCCTCGACCCGGCTGGGGTACCCCGGCACGGAGATCACGTACTCGAAGATGACATCCTCGGCCAGGAGGTCGAAGTAGTCGTCGCCGGCGACAAGACCCTCGAGCCCCTGCCTGATGATCCGAAAGAACGGGCTGTTCGCGCCGAACGGGGCGTTGTCGCCGACGGTCTTGCTCATGACTCCATGATCCGAGCTTTGGATGAGCGAAACAATGCGTGTTCCGCTCAATTTAGTGTGTGAAGCTCTCAGAATCTTGACCTTGACGCTCGTCTTGCTCAGTGTGATGCCATGGATCTGCTATCTGACCACCTGGTGCGGGCGCGGGCCACCGGCGCGGTCTTCGCGCGGACGGTCGCCGAGCCGCCGTGGGGGCTGCGGCTGGGCGGCTCCATCCAGCTCGCCGTGCACACGGTCGTCCGCGGGCGGGGATACCTGTGGCTGGACACGCCCGCGAGCGCCGTAGAGCTCTCACCGGGAACCGTCGCGCTGGTGCGCGGCGGGCCGGACCACTACATCGGTCACGAGCCCGGCGCCGACTGCCTTGAACCGGAGGAGTTCCGGGCTCGGCACGCCGGGGCGGGGCCCGGTGTCAGCCCGCACGCCACCGTCTTCCTGTGCGGTGCCTACCAGTTCTCGGGCGATGTCGGCAGCGGACTGCTCGACGCGCTGCCCTCGGTGCTGACCCTCCCGGCAGCGATCGACGATCCCCTCCGGGACGTCATCACGCTGCTCTCACGTGAGCTGGTCCGTACCGAACCGGCCCAGCAGATCGTGCTGGACCGCCTCCTGGACCTGCTTCTGGTACTGGCAATCCGCAGTGACTTCCGCCGCAGCGCGACCGCGCCGCGCTGGTATCGCGCGTCCGCGAACCCGAGGCTGAGCGCCGCGCTGCAGGCCATGCACGAAAACGCGGCCCGCCCGTGGACCGTCACCGAACTCGCCGCGATCAGCGGGCTGTCCCGTGCCGCCTTCGCGCGGGCCTTCCGAGAGGCGCTAGGTCAGGCCCCGATGCAGTACCTGACCGAATGGCGGATGACCCTCGCCCGCGACCACCTGCGCGCCGACGATCTCAGCCTGGCCCAGATCGCCAGCGTCGTCGGTTACGGTTCGCCCTTCGCCTTCGCGGCGGCCTTCCGCCGCCACCACGGAAATCCGCCCGGAGCCTGGCGACAGCGGGAACGGGCAGGCGCAGACACTCGTCTCCGCACCGTCAGCACCGTCCAGCCCACCGCCCTTGAATCGCCGATCAGGACTCCCTGAGCCGTGCGTGCAGGAGTGGCGACTGTCTCAGTGGTGACCGGCTGCGTGAACCGCGTAGGTGAGGTACGCGAACGTGCCGTCGGCGGCGCAGTCGGTCAGCGTGAGCTGGGAAGCGGACAGGCGGCGGGGGAGCAGCGGAGCGCCGGAGCCGAGCGTGGCGGGTGCGATCGACAGGATGATCTCGTCGAGCAGTCCGTGGTCGGCGAACTGCCCGACGAGCTCGCCGCCGCCGATCAGCCAGACGTTCTTCCCGGCCGCGGCCGCGGTCATCTGCTCGTGCACATCCCGGACGCCGCCCTGCACAAACTCCAGCCGAGCGCCGGGCACCGCCGGAAGCTCGCGATGGGTGAACACCCAGGACGGAACGTCGCCGTAGTAGCTCTGCCACTTGGCCGGCTCGTCCAGTAGCTTCTCGTGGCCGAGGACCCATTCGTACGTGGCGGCGCCGAGCGCCATCGCTCCGACGTCGGCGAAGAACGCCAGGAAACGCTCTGTCCGTGCCGCCTGAGCCTGCTCGCTTGACCGTTCCTCGGCGTCAAACAGCCAGTCCAGCGAGTTATCTGCATCCGCGATGAAGCCGTCGATGCTTGCTGCCACGAGATACTGCGTCTTCGCCATGACCGCCAGCCTGCCACTGAGCAGCGACAATCTCAGCGATCCGGCAGCCGGCGGGTCATGAAACCCAGCACGCCGGTCCAGGCCAGGCAGCAGATCCCCAGCACGATCCACGGGAGCTGGCTGCTGCCCGAATACAGCCAGCTGAACAAGGCCGGGGCAGCGGCTGATCCGGCGCCCCAGGAGAGCTGGTAGACACCGAGGTAGCGGCCGCGCACCGACTCGGGCGCGACGGCGACCACGAGATTGTTGAGCGCCGGCCCCTGGATCATCTCCGCGAGCGTGAATACCAGGACGGCGATCAGCAGCAACGCGATGGCAGCCGCAGCCGGCACCAGCCCGGTCAGCCAGAACACCGCGAACGAGCCCGCCCAGACCAGGGCCGTCAGCTGCAGCATCCGCACTGACGTCAGCCCTTCGACCCTTCTGGACGTGATCGTCTGAGCGAGCGCGACGACGGCAGTGTTCAGCGCGAACAGCACGCCAGTCAGCCAGACCGGCAGGCCGAGCCCGCGCGTCACGTAGACGGCCAACAGGACGTCCAGGACGAGCGCGCAGAGGACGAACAGCAGGTTCGTCGCCACGATGAGCAGGAACGGCCGGTCGGTGAGCGCGACCCGGAAGCCGCCCGGCTGGGCAGCAGGCGCGGCGGCAGCCGGAGACTGACCTGGAGACGGAGACGACGGACCGCCCCGATCCCGGTCCGCCCGGCTGCGCCGCTGCCGCCGCGCCCACGTGAAGACCAGCAGGGCCGCGGCCAGGTAGCTCACGGCGTTGACGGCCGCCAGCGCGTGATAGCCAGCCGCGCTGCCGACGCTGATGGCAACCGCTCCGAGCAGGCCGCCGAGGCCGAAGCCGGTATTGCGCAACGCGCGCTGGAAGGCGAACCAGCGCGACCGGTCGGCGGATGCGAACGCGTCGCCGATGAGGGCGAGGTTCGCCGTCCAGTAGAGCCGGCTGCCGACGGCTGCGAGTAGCGCGAACAAGATCAGCTGCCAGATGTGGCTCACGGTGAGATAGCCGGCGAAGGCGACGGCGGACAGGAGGTTGGCAGAGACGACGAGCCGGGCGGGTGGCAGCCGGTCGAGAAGGACCCCCGCCGGGATCACGGTTCCGATGGCGACGAAACCCGCCGCCGAGAGCGCCACGCCGATCGTCTGCAGCGACATGCTGGTGGTGTGCAGGAAGTAGATGATGGCGAATGGCACGAACAGCCCGTCACCGAGGCTGTCGACGACCAGCGACGCGGCCAGTGAACGCTGACCCGCGATGGCCGGAAGTCCGAGCTTGTCGCGCGCGGCGCTGCGGCGATCCACTTTTGTCCCCAAGTCCATGGCCTGTATAGGCTAGGACAAATATTGTCTCTGGGCTATATTAATTTCGTGATCACCGGCACATCTGTGTACCCAGGCGCTGATCTGCCTGCCGACGCCGCCATCCTGCGGGCGCTGGCGCATCCGGTGCGGCTCGGGATCATGCGCTACATCGCCGCAACGCCACAGACCTGTGCCTGCGACTTCGCGAAGTTGTTCGGCGTCGCCCAGCCGACTGCCAGTCAGCATCTCAAGGTGCTGCGTGATGCCGGGCTGGTGAGGACTCGCCGGCGTGGCACGCAGATCTGCTACTCGGTCGACCCGCGGCCTGCGCCGGGCTGCGGACGTGGTGGCGTCGCTCCAGCCGCTCGCTGCGGATCTGGCAGGGTGAGGACATGACGACTGAATCTGTGCACCGGAGCCTCAGCGTGGAGCGCGTGGCGCCCGGCCGTTTCGCGGCATCGAACTCCCGAGGCGGCCGCATCATGTTCGGCACTGGCGGGGACGAGGAGTTCACGCCGACAGAACTGCTGCTACTCGCGATCGGCGGTTGCACGGCGATCGATATCGACATTCTCACCTCGCGCCGTGCCGAGCCGGAGTCGTTCGAGATCGTCGTGGATTCCGACAAGGTGCGCGACGCGGGCGGGAATCACCTCGCCAACGTCGAGGTGACGTACCGGATCCGCTTCCCCGACGGTCCCGACGGGGATAAGGCGCGGGCCGTGCTGCCGGAGGCCGTCCGGCAGTCTCACGATCGGCTCTGCACCGTCGGCCGGACCGTGGAACTGCCGACGCCGATCACGAATCACATCGAGTAGCGCCGCGGACTGCCGTCAGGCGGGCCGGATCGACTGCGGGAAGCTGAACACGTTCACGGGGTCGTACCGTGTCTTGACCTCGGTCAGGCGCTGGTAGTTGCTCCCGTAGTAGGCACTGGGCCAGTCGGTCAGCTCCGGGTCGATGTAGTTCTGGTAGGCCTGTCCGCTCGCGTGCCGGTGCAGGCGGCGGTAACTCGAGCGCAGCCAGTCCTGCTGCCGGGCTACTCCGCTGGCAGTTCCGGGCCAGGCCCAGCTGGTGGAGTACTGAGCGAGAAACAGCGCATCGCGGTGGACGAACGCAGTGGCGTCCGGAGCGACCCGGTTCACAGCGCCGCCGAATGCGTCGAGTGCGATCGAACCGGATCCGCCTGGCGCGCCGGGGATACCGCGCAGTCTCTCGATGAGGCTGAGCAGCGCACGAATCCCGGCGCGGCTCAGCGGACGGGTGAAGAAGTCGGACTTCGCGAACGCAGGCACGCGCGGCACCATGCCGTCCGGCCCGGTGTGGCAGCCGGCAATCGGCAGGCCGGCGCAGTCAGCCTCCAGGAGCATCGCGCCCAGATAGGACGCCTCGCGCACGAAGAACCCGGACGGCTGCGATCCGGCCAGGTGGTAGAGGTCGTCCAGGTGACGAAGCAGGCCGTCCATCGTGCCGGCGTAGGTACCGCCGACGCTGAGAGCAGCGTCGCCGCCGAACGGCGCCGACACGCGCAGACTCGACCAGAGGCGGTCCGGCGCGTGCGGCGCCCAGAACTGCCAGGCCCCGGCAACGCTCGCGGCCTGCTGCCAGGGCCAGGTCAGCGAGAACACGCACAGCTTCGTCAGGCTGTGCGCGCGGAACGTGAACGAGGTGGCGACGCCGAAGTTTCCGCCGCCGCCTCCCCGGCAGGCCCAGAACAAGTCAGGGTGCGTGCGGGAATTGCACTCCAGGACGCTGCCGTCAGCGGTCACGAGCTGCACGGCCCGGAGGTTGTCGCTGGTGAGGCCGTGCAGGCGGCTGGTCACGCCGATCCCGCCGCCGAGTGCAAGCCCGGCGATGCCGACGGTCGGGCACGAGCGGCCGGCACCGCAAGGCTGTGAGCGGCCAGATTCTCGTAGAACCGGATCAGGCTGAGGCCCGCCCCGACGTCAATGGTCTGGCCGGTGACGCGGAAAGCGTCCATCAGCGAGACGTCGATGACCAGGCCGCCGGTCATGCTAGACCACCCGGCGTAACTGTGCCCGCCTGCGCGGACCCGGACTGGCAGCTTGTACTTGCGGGCGAATGCCAGGCACGTCGCGACATCGCCGGCACGACCGCAGTAGGCAACGCCGGCCGGCCGGATGCCGTTGAATCGCGGCTCGAAGAGCAGCCTGGCCTGGTCGTAACCGGCCTCGCCCGGCTGGTAGAGCCGCGCGCTGGAGAGATGGCGCCGCAGCGCAGACCAGTCAGAGCCAAGCGGCCGGCCTTCCGCAGCCAGGAGCCAGGTGGGCTGGGTGAGCGAGATCCGCTGGCGCGGCCGACGGGCCGCAGGCGGTCGGCCGCCGAGTGCCCGAGTTGCGAAGACGGCTCCTGCCACCGCGATGCCGGCGGTTCCGGCGCCGGCCAGGAACTCACGTCGCGACGACGCTTCCTTTGGCGTGGCTACCGGTGCGTCCGCGTCGGAGGCGGCGCGAGATGAGCCAGCGACGCCCGGGCCGGCCGCGCCGCGCGGCGTTCCTGCCACCCCCGCCTCGCTCATGTGCGGCCCTTCCGGAATCTCACAGTCCGCGAGGCCGCGCCGGGTTGTGCCGGCCTCGCGCTCTGCTCAGATATCGCACCGGCGAGGCAAAAGGTTAGCTCCCCGCCCGCGCGCGACGTTGTTGGGTTCGCGGGGTGGCGCCCCCGCGAACCCAACAACGATCAAGGAGATCGTTCGTACGAAGGCAGCCTGGCGATCCTGGGCGCGCAGGGAACTCGAACCACAGCGCGGGCTGGCGTTCGGCAGGCGGACTGCGGCAGTGATCAGCGGCCGGAGCCGGTCCGGACGGTCAGTGGAAGACAGCCGTGGCGATGACGGCGGCGATCACCAGTGCGACCACGCTGAACAGGCCAGCTAGGCGCCAGCGGCGGGCCTGTCTGCCGTCCGTGCGACCCGACTTCGGCAACCGGGTGGTGGCCGGCGATGACTGGCCGGGCGGACCGGTCAGGAGCGGCGCAACCTGGGCAGCTGGTGAGTTTGCGAGCGCAGGTGCGCTGGGTGCTTGCCGGGCGGCCGGTGCTGAAGGGGTGGGTGGTGCTGAAGGGGTGGGTGTGCCCGGCCGGGTGGCCGCTGCTGGTGCGGTGACTGGTGCTGGTGAGGTTGCCGGTGGCGGTGCGCTGCCCGCGTGCGCGTCGGTGGTTTGTGCTGGCGCGGTGGCTGGCGCTGGCGTGGTGGGCGCAGTGACTGGCGCCGACGCGGTCGTGATGACGCGAGCGCGGTCAGCTGCACCGGCAAGTTTCGCTGCGGTCGAGGCCATTGCGGCTGGCGACGGTGGTGTCTGTCGTTGCCGCGCCGGCGCTGCAGGGGCCGATGCTGGGGGACGCTGTGCTGCGGGACGCTGTTCTGCTGGAGGCTGTGCGTCCGGGGTCTGTACTGACGCTGCCGGTGTGGCCACTGCTGCTGCCTGCTCTGACGGCGTGACGGTGTTCGCGGCCGTAGTGACACGAGCCGATGCAGCGACATGAGCTGGCGCAGTGACACGATCCGCGCACCGTGCTGCGAGTGCGGCACGCGCCGCAGCGGCCTGGGTGGTCAGCTGCTGGCGGGTGGCTGCTGCTCGCGCCGCCAGCTCTGGCTGCGGCGACGCGGGGACCCGTGAGGGACCCGAAGCGGCCGCTATCGCCGGCGCGGCGGTTCGCGGGCTCGTCTCTGGTTGCTCCGCTGCCCGTTGCTGCGGTTCCGGCCGCACTGGCGCAGCAGCTGACGCGTCCCTCGACTGCCCGGGCGGAACGGGCAGGTATCCGCGGCGGACACGGGCGGGGGTTCGCCCGTTGACGCCGGGCACGCGCCGAGGTAGCGCACCAGGCCGCTCCGGCGGCTGGCGGTCGTCCTCGGCCATGCGGCAGCACCTCCGGGCGCCGTGAGATGCAGGGCGTCGTTCTTCCAGGACAACCAGCGCAGCACAGCTTGGCGGTCGGTTCAACCGGAACCGGCGATTAGCTGCGATCTTTCGCAATTCCGAATCATGGCGCGATCGGGCGCGCGCATGCGCTACTCGGCCGCCAGCGCTGAGATGTACTCGTCGAAGCGGCGCAGGCTCGTCTCGAAGCCGGCGCGCGCTTCTGGCGCCGAGAACGCCTCGGGCACATTCGTCTGATGCGTGACCACCTCGGTGCGGCCGTCGCCCAGATCGGTGAAGGTGATGGTCGTGACCATGCCGCCCTGGACGCCCGACTCGATCCAGGCGAGTCTCTGCGGCCGCTGAACCTCCAGGTAGACAGCGCGCATGGTGTACTGACTGCCGTCGGCGACGTTCACCATCACGGTCTCGAACGCGCCGCCAGGGCGCAAGTCGACCGTGATGCCCTCGGGAGGCGTCGTGGTGCCATCTGGTCCCCAGAAGTGCGTCAGGTGCTCGGGCTGCGTCATGCAGTCGAAGAGCAGCTCCGGGCTGGCGCTGTGCACGCGGCGGTAGGTGAGCTCGCCGGCCTGAGCCATCGGGCTACCTCTCCGGGTCGTGTTCGTCGGTGCCGTCAGGTGACTGCAGCGTCGCCAGGTGCTGGTCGAGCCTGTCGTAGCGCTCCTGCCAGGCCTGCCGGTGTGTTTCGATCCAGTCGGCTGCGACGTCGAACTGAGCACGCTCCAGCCGGCACGGCCGGGACTGCGCCGCGCGCGACCGGGATACAAGGCCGGCCCGTTCCAGGACCTTGACGTGCTTGGAAACGGCCTGCTGGGTGAGCTCGAACGGCTCGGCAAGCTCGCTGACAGTGGCCTCGCCGGTGGCCAGCCGGGACAGGATCGCGCGGCGGGTCGGATCGGCGAGCGCCGCGAACGTGAGCGTGAGCGTGAGGTCCTCGTCGAGTGTCGCTGTGCCGAGTGTGGCGGTACTCATCGGGTGGGTTGCGCCCAGGCGAGCTCGACGCCGTCGCCGCGGAACCGGTCACGCGGCACTGACCGTCCGGCCAGCAACGGCAGCAGGTCCCGGCTGCTGCCGCTCAGCTCTGCGCCCTCGCCCGTTGACCAGCCGACATCGGTCGCCGTGATCCGCAGGCCCGCCAGCGGGACGCCGAAGAGCGTCTCGCCGTTCGCCTTGGTCCGCACCTCTGCGGCTAGCGCGTCATCGGCGTGCAGCGACAGCGGTGTGGTGATCGAAGTCAGCACCGTCGTCATCGCGGCCGGCGGGATGTCGTAGTTCAGGTCGAGCAGCCAGGTCATGTCAAGGCCGTGGATGACATCGTGGCTGAGCGCGCCGGACAGGCCGCCGCCGGGCGGGCTCCACGGGTTCTCCGCGTTGTCGCGCAGCACGGCCACTAGCTCAGCGGGCGGCAGCTTGCTGTCGCGGTCCGCGATCTCGTTGGAGAACCTGGCGAAGTCTCCGTCGCAGCGCTGCATGCCCGCCATGAACTCCTGCTCCGACATGCGGAACGGCATGGTCTGGTGTGCCAGCACGTGTGCGGGTGTCCAGCCCGCGCAGAGGGACGCTCCCCGCCACTGGTCCGGGGTCAGCTGGGCCAGCGTCCCGGCTAGAACCGCACGGTGAGCTGCGATGACGTCCATCATGGCGATCGGTCCTCTCGTATTAATCTCATCGGTTGTACAACCGCTGAGTTTAGAAGAGGCGACGACCTGCCGTCAAACTGGCGCTAGCAGTCCGGGTCCGTGTCGGCGCAGGGGACGACGGCCGGAGGCCGGATCGCCTGCGGGAACGTGAAGACCTGATGCGGGTCGTACTCCAGCTTCGTCTGCGAGAGCCGCCCGTAATTGGCGCCGTAGTACGCCGTCTGCCAGTTCGTCAGCGTCGGGTCCGCGTAGTTCTGGTAGGCCTGGCCGCTCGCGTGCGGGTGCACAGCGCTGTACAGCGAGTTCAGCCACTTGTGCTGGTTCGACACGCCGCCGCTTGAGCCGGGCCAGGTCCAGCTCGTGTAGTACTGCGCGAGGAAGAGCGCGTCGCGGTGAACGAACGCGGTCTCGGCGGGCTTCTTCGCGTTGATGGCGCCGCCGAGGGCGTCGAAGGCGATGCTCCCGGAGCCGCCGGCCGCCCCGTGGGTGGTGTGCAGGCGTTCGACGGCGCTCACCAGCGCGCTGATCCCGGAGTTGTCGATCGGCTTGGTGAAGATGTCGGACTTGGCGAAGAACGGCACCCGCGGCAGGCTCCCGCCGGGCGGAGTGTCGCAGCCTCGCACCGCGGTGCAGCCGGCGTAGTGCAGCATCGCGCCCAGGTAGGTGTAGTTCGTCGCGTGAATGGTGGCGGAGACACCGACGGCATGGAGGAGGTTCTCGACCTCCTTCTTCGCGTCGGCAACCGAGCCGACGAAGCTGCCCGCGACGAAGACGCTGGGCGCGCTGCCGAAGCCGCCGCCGAGCCCGCACTCTGACCAGACGGTGCCCGGTGCGTGCGGCGCCCAGGACTGCCAGCCGCGGACTACCTTGGCTGCCTGGGACCACGACCAGCCGACCGAGAACAGAACAAGGTGGCTCAGGTCATGCGTGGTGAACGTGAACGACGTGGCGACGCCGAAGCTGCCGCCGCCACCGCCCCGGCTGGCCCAGTACAGATTGGGGTTCGTGCTCGAGTCGCACTTCTGGGTAACGCCGTCGGCCGTCACCACCCTGAGCGAGGTGAGGTTGTCGCAGGTGAGCCCGTAGTGCCGGCCGAGAGCGCCGACGCCGCCGCCCATCGTGAGGCCGGCGATGCCCACGGTCGGGCAGGTGCCGCCGGGCACCGCCTTGCCTTTTGCTGCGATGCCGCTGTAGAAGTTGATGAGGTCGATGCCGGTGCCGACAGTGACCGAGTTGGTGCCGAAGCTCATCGAGTTCATCTCGGAGATGTCGATGATCAGGCCGTTGGTCACGCTCGACCAGCCGCCGTAGCTGTGGCCGCCGGACCGAGCGCGGACTGGCATCTTGAACTTGACAACGAAGCTCACGCAGGCGGCGACGTCGGCTTCTGTCTTGCAGTAGGCGACGCCCGACGGCTTCAGTGCGTCGTACTGCGGGCTGAAGAGCTCTTTCGCGAAGTTATAGCCGCTCTGGCCCGGCCGGTAGAGCTTGTGCGTTGACAGCTTGGCCTTGAGCGCGTTCCAGTCAGCCGTGGTTGGCGTCGTGTCC
This sequence comes from uncultured Actinomycetota bacterium, assembly GCA_963711535.1. Taxonomy (GTDB): domain Bacteria; phylum Actinomycetota; class Actinomycetes; order Streptosporangiales; family Streptosporangiaceae; genus JAJYUU01. The sequence goes on from CAVQEN010000001.1 coordinate 143,120, forward strand.
GGCGCGAACATCCGGCTCGAACGCGCGGATGTTGCCGAGTGCACGAGACCGCCAGCCACCAGCGCCGCCCCGAGTGCACCGGACGCGCGGAAGAAGTCACGGCGGCCCGGGCCGGACGAGTGTTCCGGGGCAATCAGGCCCGACGCTGTCTCGGAGTACCCGGTCGCTGGCGCGATGCCCGGCTGCGGAAACCAGACTCCCGGCACGAGAGGCTCCGGCTCCGCGAACTGTGACGCGGAAAAGCCCGGGCCGGGCACCGCATCATTGCCGTCGCGCGGAGCCGGGATCCGCACGTCCGGGATCCGCAAGCGAGACGTGCGGATCTGCGGCTCGGGTATCCCGGACTGCTCAGCCGCCGTGCTGTTCGACGTGCTGGCCTGGTTCCCGCTGTCAGTCATCATGCCCCCGTTGACTCGCTGCAGTTACTTCAAGTAAGCAGACTCGACACGGAGAGTAACCGAACTTGACGGAGTTTTGACGGAGCCGCACCGAAGCCAGTGCCGATAATCCGGCGCAAAAAAGATTACGCCGCTGTTACCGCGACGCGCACGTTGCCGCCATCGCCGACTGCCTGATCGGCGCGCGCGACCCGAGCCGGCGGCACGATGTCGACGTCGACCGCGAGCGTCTCGCCGGCCACGAACTGCGCGTGCGTCCGGACTGCATCCGCCACCGCTCCGTCCGCCCCGATCGTGAGCCGGATGCGGTCCGAGACAGCGAGACCGGCGTCCCGGCGCGCCTGCTGGACCAGGCGGACGACGTCGCGCGCCGTTCCCTCGGCCGCGAGCTGCGGCGTCACGGCTGTGTCGAGTTCGATCAGGCCGGTGTTGCCCGGCAGTGCCGAGGTCGACTCCGGGTGAGCTGCCGCGAGCCGGACTTCGTATTCACCGGCCTCCAACTCGACTCCCGCGGCGGTCACGGAGTCGCCGGAACGAGCCACGTTTCCTGCCTTCACAGCCTTGATGACATCCTGCACCCGGGCGCCGATGCGCGGCCCGAGGACGCGGGGGTTCACCGCGAGCTCGAACGTGCCGAGGCTGGCCGGGTCGGCGGACAGCGTGACGTCCTTGACGTTCACCTCGTCGCGGATCAGCTCCGCATACGGCGCGAGCGATAGCGCGTCGGGGTGCGCGACGGTCAGGCGGGCGAGCGGCAGGCGGACCCGGAGCTGACGGGCCTTGCGCAGGCCGAGGGCGGTGCTGCAGACAGCGCGGACCAGGTCCATCGCGCTCGCCAGCGAGTCGTCGGCGGGCCAGGACTCCAGCTCCGGCCAGTCGGCCAGGTGCACGCTCTCCTCGCCGGTGAGTCCGCGCCAGATCGCCTCCGTGGTGAGCGGCAGCAGCGGCGCGGCGGCGCGGCAGACCGCCTCGAGCACCGTCCAGAGCGTGTCGAGCGCCGCTGTATCACCGGCCCAGAACCGGTCCCGCGACCGGCGGATGTACCAGTTGGTCAGCACCTCGAAGTACTCGCGCAGTTCCTGGCACGCCGCGCCCACGTTGTACACGTCGAGCAGCCGCTCCATCTCCGTGACCGCGGACCTGGTCTTGGCCAGGATGTAGCGGTCGAGCACGTGCTCGCTCGCGGTCGACGGCTTCGCCTGGTACGACTCCGCGTTCGCGTACAGCGCGAAGAAGTAGTACGAGTTCCACAGGGGCAGGATGGCCTGCCGGACCGCATCGCGGACACCCGGCAGCGAGACCGCGATGTCGCCGCCGCGCAGGATAGGGCTGGCCATCAGCAGCCAGCGCATCGCGTCGGATCCGAAGCTGTCGAACACCTCGTTGACGTCCGGGTAGTTGCGCAGGCTCTTGGACATCTTGAGCCCGTCGCTGCCGAGCACGATGCCGTGGCAGACGCAGTCGCGGAACGCGGGCCGGTCGAACAGCGCGGTTGCCAGCACGTGCAGTGTGTAGAACCAGCCGCGGGTCTGCGGCGTGTACTCCACGATGAAGTCGCCGGGGTAGTGACTGTCAAACCAGTCCGCGTTCTCGAACGGATAGTGCACCTGCGCGAACGGCATCGACCCCGACTCGAACCAGCAGTCCAGTACCTCCGGCACCCGGCGCATGGTGGACCGGCCGGTCGGGTCGTCGGGGTTGGGCCGGGTCAGGTTGTCGATGCCGGGCCGGTGCAGGTCCTGCGGGCGCACGCCGAAGTCCCGCTCCAGCTCGTCGAGCGACCCGTACACATCGGTGCGCGGGTAGTCCGGGTTGTCGCTCTGCCACACCGGGATGGGCGAGCCCCAGAACCGGTTCCGGCTGATCGACCAGTCCCGTGCGTTCTCCAGCCACTTGCCGAACTGGCCGTCCTTCACGTGGGCGGGCGCCCAGGTGATCTGCTGGTTGAGCTCGACCATCCGGTCGCGGAACTTCGTCACCTCGACGAACCAGCTGGAGACGGCCTTGTAGATGAGCGGGTTCCGGCAGCGCCAGCAGTGCGGGTAGGAGTGCGTGTAGGTCTCCTCGCGCACCAGGCTGCCCTGGGCGCGGAGCTTGTCGGTGATCGCCGCGTTGGCGTCGAAGACGTGCTGGCCCTCGAAGTCCGGTACCACTGAGGTGAACTGCGCGTGCTCGTCCACCGTCAGCACCGTCGGGATGCCCGCCGCATTGCACGCCACCGCGTCCGCCTCGCCGTAAGCAGGTGCCATGTGCACGACGCCGGTGCCGTCCTCGGTGGTCACGTCGTCGGACAGGATCACCCGGAACGCGCCGGCCGTGCCGAACTTCGCGTCGTCGGTCAGGTAGCCGAACAGCGGCTCGTACCTCCGCCCGGCCAGCTCCGCCCCGGTCAGCTCGCCGACGATCGCGGCGTCCTCGAGCTCGCGCTCGTAGGCGGCCTGCCGGTCCCGCGCGAGGATGTACCGCTCGCCGTCCTTCTCCAGCACTGTGTAGCTGATGTCGGCGCCGACGGCGACCGCCTCGTTGGACGGCAGCGTCCACGGCGTGGTGGTCCAGGCGAGCAGCCACTCCCCGGTCTCGAGCCTGAAGCGGACCGTCACCGACGGGTCGTGCCGGTCGCGGTAGGTGTCCTCATCCATCCGCAGCTCGTGGTTGGACAGCGGAGTTTCGCAGCGCCAGCAGTAAGGCAGCACCTTGAAGCCCTGGTATACGAGCTCCTTGTCCCAGAGCTGCTTGAACGCCCACATGACGCTTTCCATGTACGGCGTGTCGAGCGTCTTGTAGTCGTTGTCGAAGTCGACCCAGCGCGCCTGGCGGGTGACGTAATCACGCCATTCCCTCGTGTAGCGCAGCACGGATTCGCGGCAGGCCTGGTTGAAATTGTCGATGCCCATCGCGACGATCTCGGCCTTGCCGGAGATCCCGAGCAGCCGCTCGGCCTCGACCTCGGCGGGCAGCCCATGGCAGTCCCAGCCGAACCGACGCTCCACCCGGCGGCCCTGCATGGTGCGGAAACGCGGGACGACGTCCTTGACGTACCCGGTGATCAGGTGCCCGTAGTGCGGCAGCCCGTTGGCGAACGGCGGGCCATCGTAGAAGACGAACTCCTCGCTCAGCGGGCGCCGCTCTACCGACTTGCGGAACGTGTCGTTCGCTGCCCAGTAGGCGAGCACGCCTTCCTCGAGCTCAGGAAAACTCGGCTGGGCGGGCACTCCGCTCGCGGTCTGGCCGGCCGCCTTGGCGGTCTCCGCCTTCGGATACACGGCCTTCGGATCGGCCTTCGGCTTAGCGCTCATCTGGTGGTACGTCCTTGCGGCGGTCAGTCTCGCGGCTGGTCAGCGCCCTCCGTGCGGGCCGGGCGCCAGTCGCGAGGACGACGCGCCCGCTCCCGCGCGGGCGTACCGCGGTACCACCTCGCTTGCCGCGAGCCGTGTCCGCCGCTGGTGCCGTCTGCCGGCGACACCGGTGCTGACCGTGCCTGCGACCGCTCATCTGTCCGGCTGTGACGGGCCGGACCCGGCCGGGTCTAGTCAGACCCGCCGCTCCGCTCTCGCGGCCGCCGGGCCCTTTCTTCCGGAAGCTCCCCGGAGATAGCCGGATCATCGCTGTCTGCAATCAAGTTTAGCCGGTACGGCAAGCTCAGCGCTCCCGAGTATCCCGGCCGTGCCCCGACCGGGCCGACGCCACAGGCGGCTAGCGCAACCGGAGCCGGTAGACGATGAAGCAGGGCACGCCGACGACGGCGGTCAGCTCGTCCGGGAAGAGCTCCAGTACCTCCCGTGAGGGCTGCGGCTCCGCGATCCGCTCGACGGTAAAGCCTGCGCTGGCGAACGCGTCGAAGGCCGCGGCCAGCGGCCTGCGCCAGAACTGCTGGGAAACCTCTACGTCAGCCTTGCGCCAGGTGTCGGAGACCAGCTCGGTGTCGAAGTATCCGCCACGCTGGCCGGGCAGCGGCGGCCCGAACGGGTGATCCAGCGATATGACTGCCCAGCCTCCTGGCCGCAGGGCCGATGCGAACGAGCGCAGTGGCACGCTCCAGTCCGCGACGTAGTGGAGCGCAAGGGAGCAGGTGATGCCGTCCAGGGACGCTGGCTCTAGCGGCAGCGGCCTCGCTAGGTCTGCCACGAGGAACCGGCCGCCCGGGCAGCGGCGCTGAGCCTCTTCGATCATCCGGGGGCTGACGTCGATGCCGACGACGCTGGCGCCCTGGTCGAGGAGCCAGTCAGCTTGCGCGCCTGAACCGCAGCCGGCGTCCAGCACGGTGGCGCCGTCGAGGCGACCGGGGATCAGTGCCCGGAGCGCAGGTCGTTCCAGAAGGCCGTTGAACGGCCCGTCGTCCGTCGTGGCCGACCAGACTGCGGCCAGCCGGTCGTAAGCCTCTCGAGTCCGGTCGGTGTGCTGAGCCTGGTCAGCCGGGGTGTCACTCGTCACCGGCGGATCCTATCGGGCAGAAGCGCGGCAGCCGGATCTGCGCATGGTATAAGTGCCATCCCGGACCATCACGACTTTTAGGTCTCCCTGGGGGGCACCGTGGCTGACCTGATCATCACCATCGACCCGGACGAGCTGCTGGGTCTTCGTGCCATCGCGGAGCTGAGCCAGCGGGCGAAGGGAACTGGACAGGACCCGTCTGGCACTGACCCGTCTGGCACTCACGTGTCTGGCACTGACCTGGCTGGCACTGACCTGGCTGGCACTGACCTGGCTGGCACTGACCTGTCCGGTACCGCGAGGACGCTGCTGAACGAGGGACTGGCCGCCCGGCTGGACGAACTCGGCCTGCCGTGGGCGCCTTCGGCCGAGGTCGTGCGCAGCCATCTGCAGGCTGCCGCGGGCGGTTCCGCGAAGCGAGGCTTCCTGCACCTGCTGCGTACCGACGTCCGGGTGCGAAAGTACGGCGGCACGGCCCTGCTTGTGGCGTTCCTGGTCGCGCTGTGGGGCGGGTATGTGCTGCACTGGCAGTGGACCGGCTTCGCTGCCAACGACCAGCTGTGGGACTGGCTGAACCTGCTGCTCCTGCCCGTTGCCGTCGGCACGCTGCCGCTGTGGATCCAGCACTCGGGCTACATCAGCTCGGCCAGGCGCGCTGTGTATGCGTCGCTCATCGTGGCGTTCGGCATCTTCGTGGCCGTCGGTTACCTGGCTCCGTGGAAGTGGACAGGCTTCCAGGGCAACACCCTGTGGAACTGGTTCGAGTTGCTTCTGCTCCCGGTGGGGTTGGTCAGCCTGCGGGCGTGGGCAGCCGCCGGCCGCTCGGTGCGGCTCTGGCACAAGGTCAGCATCACGGCCGTGCTGACCGGCTGGCTGGTCACTCTGGTTGGCGGATACGACGCGGACTGGCACTGGACTGGGTTCCAGGGCAACACGCTCTGGGACTGGCTGCAACTGCTGCTCCTGCCGCTGCTGTTCCCCACCGTTCTGCTGCCCGCGATGCTCAAGTGGATCACCGGCAACGCCGCTGAGCGGGCAAAGGAAGACGCGCGCAAGGCCAGGGAGACACCGCCTGGTTCCGCGTCCGTGGTCAAGGTCTGATTCGCGGGCGTGCCGGCGTCAGGAGAAGATCGGACCGGCCGGCCGCGGGGTGGCTACCCGGCCCTTGGGCTCCTCCCAGTCCTCCTGGCGCCCAAGCGCTGTGATGTCCAGGTGCCCGTAGACGGCAAGGTCCACTGTCTCGTTCCCGCGGCCGAACGCGGAGTAGGTGTGAAACACGGCATCCCCGGCGCGCAGGAAGCAGCTGAATGCGCCGACCTCCCCTGAGGCGTCGTCAGCCCCGGCAGGATCCAGCGCGATGAGCTCGGCGTGGCTGCGGTAGTTGTAGACGACCGGGGTGACGGCCGGGTCCAGCGTGACGCCGAAGTCGTAATTGAAGTCGGTGCCGAAGGAGGAGTACCAGGGGAACGTCCAGCCGTGCTCCGCCCGGTATTCGGCCAGCTTGGCGTAGGGCGCGCGCGATACGGCGGCGTACGCGGTGTCGCGATTCCGCAGGTGCACCAGAAGAGCGGGTGACGTCTCGTCCATGCCGTCGGTACAACTCGGGCAGGCCTTCTCCCACTCCGGGTCGAACATGGCATGCCGGACGATGAGCTGAGAGCAGCCGTCGAACAGATCCGCCAGAGTCGCCGGTCCATCCGGGCCCTCGAACGTGTAGCTCTTCTCGATCGCCACCATCGGCAGCCGACGGCGCTCGGCGTTCAGCAGGTCCCGCTGACGGGTCAGGTCCTTCTCGCGCGCCAGCAGATCCTTGCGCGCGATGAGCCAGTCCTCACGTGTGACAACGTCCGGCAGAGTCAACGGAGCCTCCCCTGATGACGGACAGGCCCGGGGTGGCCTGCCCAACCCTACGACGATCGGGCAGCACCGAGATGGACACCAGGCTTGCGCCGGACTTCCGCCGCCTTATCAGGACTCGGTCAGCCAGGCCCGCGGATCAGCTCGGCAGCCCGCTCCGCGATGGCCAGCACGGTGGCATTCGGATGGGCGTTGGGGATCGTCGGCATGATCGAGGCGTCCGCTACACGCAGGCCGGTCACGCCGCGGACGTGCAGCGCAGGGTCGACGACATCGCCAGCGTCTGATCCCATCCGGCAGGTGCCGGCTGAGTGGTAGTAGCTCCCCACGCTGCGCCGGATATATGCGCGGAGGTCGGCGCTCGCACGCACGTGCCGACCTGGCCACACCTCGGCGTCCCGGACCGCCCCGAAGGCCGCGCTGCCAGCAGCCGTCCGGATGAGCCGCAGTCCGTCCGCCAGGCGGGCGGTGTCCCGGTCGTCGGTCAGGAAGCCCGGGTCAATGAGCGGCGCTGCGCCGGGCGAGGCCGAAGCCAGCCGGACCGTGCCCCGGCTGTCGGGCGCGACTACCGCAGCTACCAGCGCGTACCCGGCGGCAGGCGGCTCGAATCCGGCCGGTGCAAGTGGCAGCAGGATGGGAAACAGGTGCAGATCGGGGTACGCGCCCGCGCGCTCGCTGCGCAGGGCCGCGTACATCTCGCCGTTGTTGTACCTGCTGCCGGCCAGCTCGCCGGCCGAAGCGAAGGACACCAGCACGAGCGGGTGATCCTGGAGGTTCTCGCCGACTCCGGCGACATCCGCGACGACGTCGATGCCGAGCGACCTCAGCTGGCGGGCCGGGCCGATGCCGGACAACATCAGGAGTTGTGGCGAGCCGATCGCTCCGGCGGACAGGATGACTTCGGCGGCTGCCTCCGCACTCGCGGGGACTCCGGAGCGCAGGTAGCGCACGCCGGTGCAACGCCCGCGATGCATGCCAAGCCCGGTGACCAGGCAGTCGGTCTCGACTGCCAGGTTGGGGCGGGACATCACCGGCCGCAGGTAGGCGTCGGCGGAGCTGACACGCTGCCCGTCGGCGATGGCTAGATCGATCCAGGCGACACCTTCCTGCCGCTGCCCGCTCAGGTCATCGGTGACAGGGCAGCCGGCTGCAGTGAGAGCCTCGGCGAAGGCACGCGCCACCGGATGCCGCTCTGTCGCCGGAGCCACCCGGACCGGCCCGTCGGTGCCGCGCAGTTCCCCAGCACGCCCCTTGGCACTCTCGGTTCGCCGGAAGTACGGCAGCAGGCCGGCGAATCCCCAGTCAACCGCGCCGCCCGCCGCCCATCCGTCGTAAACCGCGCGGTGCCCGCGGACGTGCGCCATCGCATTGATGGCGCTCGACCCGCCTAGTGCCCGGCCTCTCGGGTACGCCACTCTCCCCGCGTCAGCCTGGCCGGTCGTCATGTCCGCCCAGTCAGCGGCTGAGCCCAGGTTCTCCGGCCAGGCGCTCGGCACCGTCATCGCGCGGGTCCGCTCCGGGCGCCCGGCCTCAAGCACCAGCACGCTCGTCCCGGAGTCCTCGCTCAGGCGGCTTGCGATCACGCAGCCCGCGGTGCCAGCCCCCACCACCACGTAGTCGTACTCCGCCAGCTTCGCCATGGCAGTCACCGCCGTTCTGACCGAGGCCTGGAGGTAAGCGGGTGTCGTCGGACGCGAGGTACTCCGCCGCGACTCGTTTGGGTACGCACATGCGCCAGGCATCGAGCACGAGCTCCGCCATCTCGTCGTGCTCGACGGCGCTCAGCCGGACGTGCACCCAGTGATATCGCAAATCCGACTGGCCCGGCATCAGGAACTTGTCCGGCTCGGAATCCACGAGCGCCTGCCGCTCCTCCTTCGGGAAGCCGAAGCCCATGGTCTGCTCGTCGCGAGAGAAGGCCAGGAAGACGATCCGGCCTACCCGGAACTTCACCCGGTCGCTGACCAGTACTTCGTAGGCGCGCGGCAGCTTGCTGGCAACAGCGCGCACGTCGTCGATCGTGACCACGAGCCCCAGCCTGCTGCATACCTCTGACAACACGAACCTGCCACCACTGGTCCGCTGCAGGCGCCCGTCCGGCCGCGTTATCATGTTGTGTTAAGCGCAACATGGGTTTACAAATGAGCAACATGCCAGCTAAGGAGATCTTGGATGCGATCCGCGAACTGGAAGCCGCTGGATGGCGGGTCCATGTCGCCGGCGGCCGGGCACATGCATATGCGCGCGCCTACTGTCCGGGCGGCGCAACGGGATGCAAGCCGTTAACGATCTACGGCACTCCGCGAGTGACGGGTACGAGGCTGCCAAGATCAGGAAAGTACTGCTGCAGTGCACGCACTAAAGGAGCGGACATGAGCGTCTACTGGTTCGACATTGAGGTAGCCGGTCCTGTCACCGAAGATCACATCGAGTCCCTGGGGGACGTGTTGTCGGCCGGTGAGGGCATCGACGGGTCAGTTCAGGCGGATGAGCGAGGCGGTAGGGTCATGTTCTCCCGCGAGGCTGATGACGCGGTCTACGCGGTCACCTCGGCGATCAGGGACGTCGAAGCGGCAGGGATGACAGTGACTGGGATTGCCGAAGACACGGTCACCGTGGCGGAGATAGCCGACAGGGCGAGGGTGACCACTGCGTCAGTCCGTTATTGGGTCTCCGGGCGGCGCGGACCGGGCGGCTTCCCGCTGCCGACGACTCGGCGCCAGCGAGCCAGCTTGTTCTCCTGGGCCGAGGTCGCCGCCTGGCTGGCCTGGTCCAAGCTCGGCGAGATCGATCACCTGGCCGCTGAGACTGCACGAGCATGCGTGCTCCTTGACGCCGCCGTGACGGTACGCAACGGCCTGCGCGAGCTGCCGCGGCACTCCAGGCCGCTTGTCCGCGAGCTTGTCGCCTGAACGCCCGGCCGCGGCCCGCTCGGGGTCTGCCCGTTGGGCAGTACGGCATCGGCCGCAATAGTGTGCAGGTGTGAGCGCCACGCTGCCGCTGTTTCCGCTCGGAAGCGTCTTGTATCCGGGTCTGGTGCTGCCGCTGCACATCTTCGAGGAGCGCTACCGGCAGCTTGTCGGCGAGCTGCTGGCCGGCCCTGAGCCGCGGCAGTTCGGCGTCGTGGCGATCCGGCACGGGCGCGAGACCGGCATAGACGGCGTGTCCTCGCTTTACGAGACCGGCTGCACGGCGGTGCTACAGCGCGCGGAGAAGTATCCGGACGGCCGCTACGACCTCATGACCATCGGCTCCGACCGGTTCCGTCTGCTCGGCCTGCGCGACCCCGATCCCTACGTCAGCGGCGACGTCGAGCTGCTGGCCGACGAGGTCGGCGATGCGGAAGGAGCGACCGCTGCTGTCGGCTCGGTTCACCGGGCGTTCCGCTCATACCTGGACATCCTGGCTGAGCGCGGCGGAGCGGAGATCACGGTACCGGAGCTCCCGGACGAGCCGCTGCTGCTGTCCTATCTGGTGGCGGCCGCGGCTGTCGTCGATCTGCCGGTGAAGCAGAGCCTGCTGGAGGAGCCCGATGCGCACCTGCGCCTCCGCGCCGAGCACGCCATGCTGACCAGAGAGACGCAGCTGCTCAAGTCGCTGACCGCGACACCGGCCCCGGACCTGCGCTACTCGCCCTACAGCCAGAACTGAGCCCGGCCGGGCGGTCAGGATGGCCGGCCGGCGCGGTCAGCGCTACTGCTGCCTCAGCGGTGAGCGACTGGAATGTGAAGCTCTCCTGCAGGTACAGCACGACCTCCGTGGCGGTGTGCGACAGGTAGCCGATCGACAGGTCCTGGCCGAGATGCAGGGTGAAGTCGCCGCCGCGGGCGGTCAGCAGCACCGCGGCGCTGATCGCCGGCGCCCAGATGAGCTCGCCGTCGAGCACGTTGCGCAGATGCCGGATGATCGGGTACCCGTGGTCGCTGGCCTCGCTGACCGCCGTGTATGCCTCCGCGGACAGCGCGGCGGTGTACGGCCCGGCCACGCCGGCCGACCGGAGCTCGCCGACCGCGCGGGCGAACGCCATCGGGTAATCGGCGAGCTCAGCCGGCAGGATGACCGGCGGGTTGCTCGCGCCGGGGACGATGCCGCCGATGCCAGCGGCCGGGTATCCGGCGAAGATCGCCTGATCCTCGGCGAAGGCGATCTGCCGGGCAGCATCCTTGGCCGGCTGCCAGTCCGAGTCCTCTGAACCGCGGGTCACGTCATCGATTTGCTCGCGGTCGAGCGTAAACGGCACGCGCAGCTCAACGAGCGGCAGCACCTGACGCTGCCGTGCCTGCACGCCGTCGGCGGGCGCGTCGATCGGCTGCAGGTGCCCGGTGCCGACGGCGGAGAGCCTGGTGCCGCCGGGTCCCTCGACATCGACCACTCGCCGCCCGGCTAGGTAGCGCTTCAGCGTGCGAGCCGTCTCCGCCTCGATCTCGCTCCACGCCTCGTCGGAAATCGGGGCTAGCTCGCGGTGCAGGTTGTTCATCGTGATGCGTCTCCTCGGAGGCTGCCGATGTTCAGTGAGCCGTCGCCGGCCTGAGCGGCCGGAGCGTTCGTCGTGCCGGTGCTGCCAGCAGTGTCGTTTCCGTCGTCGGTGGCATCGCCATCGCCCGGGTTATTGCTGCCGGCAGTGTCATTGCCGCTGCCTGTGTCGTCGTCGGCCAGGCCGTCCAGCATCGTCTGCGACGGGACAAAGAACAGTCCGCCCGTCACCGCCGTGCTGAAATCCAGGATCCTGTCGTAGTTACCCGGCGGTGAGCCGATGAACATGTTCTCCAGCATCTGCTCGGTCGTGGCGGACGAGCGTGCGTAGCCGATGAAGTAGGTGCCGTACTCGCCCCGGCCGACCTCCCCGAACGGCATGTTGTCCCGGACGATGTCGATTTCCTCGCCGTCGACCACGATGGTGGTCAGCGCGTTGTGCGCGGACGTGGGCTTCACGTCGTCGTCGAGTTCGATGTCCGACTGCTTCGTCCGGCCGATGACCTTCTCCTGCTGCTCGACCGGCAGTGCGTTCCACGCCGCCAGGTCGTGGAGGTACTTCTGGACGATCACATAGCTGCCGCCGGCGTAGTCCGGCTCCTCGTCGCCGATGATGGCAGCGCGAGGGGCAGCCGGCCCGGTCGGGTTCTCCGTGCCGTCGACGAAGCCGAGCAGGTCACGCTCGTCGAAATAGCAGAATCCGTGCACTTCGTCGACGACCGTCCCGACGCCGTCGAGGCGGCTCATGATCTGCCTGGCCAGCTCGAAGCACAAGTCCATGCGGGTCGCGCGGATGTGGAACAGCAGGTCGCCGGGCGTGCCGATGGCATTGCGGCCGCCGGCCCGGAACTCGCGGAACGGATGCAGCCCGGCGGGCCCCGGCAACCCGCTGATGCGGTCCCAGGCCGGCGCGCTGAGCCCGGTCACGCAGGTCAGCTCACCGGACAGGTCCCGGAAGCCGACCGCACGCACCAGCGCCGACACGTCCGCGCATAGCTGCCGGGCCGCGTCCTCGCTGTCGGCGTCCGGACTGACGACAGCGACCAGGAAGATCGCAGCCTTGGTCAGCAGGGAGACCACAGCCTGCGGCTCGGCCGGCTCCGCGAGCTCCGCCGCCCGCGCGACTGCGGCGGCCCGCGCAAGCCTGGCGGTCTGCGCCGGCTCGGCACTCGGCGCGGCCGCCTGCGCGGGCTCGGCGGCCGGCCCGGGCTCGGCCTCCACAGCTGAGGCGTCGATACTCACCCGCTCATCCTTCCCTACGAACGCGCGGCAGTTCCCGCAGGCTGGCCGGAATGGCGCCGGCCCGGACCTGGTTGGTCCCGGAGACAGCGCCGGCACGCGGAAACGCCCTGGAAGTCCGGCGGCTTGACCGGCACCGGCTGCCGGCCGCGACGCCAGGGAGGCGGCGATGACGAGCACGACTCAGGCCCGCGGGGCAAGCCCGGCGGACTTTGCGACATTCGGCGACTATGGCGACTTCCGTCCGAAGAAGCCTGCTCCTGTGGCCAAACCCGGTGAATTCGTCCGCCCTGCCTACCCGTTCCGCGGGCGCATTACCGCGGACGGCTCGAGCGGCTTCCCGGCCAAGGCCGGCCGGTACCACCTGTACATCAGCTGGGCCTGCCCGTGGGCGCATCGCTCCGCAATCGTCCGCGAGCTGCTCGGGCTGCAGGACGTGATCTCGCTGTCCGCGGTCGACCCGGTGCGCGACGGGCGCGGCTGGGCGTTCCGTGAGGGCGACGGCTTCGGCCTCGACCCGGTGAACGGCTTCTCCCTCCTCCGCGAGGCTTACGAGGCCACCGAGCCTGGTTACGAGGGTCACATCTCGGTGCCCGTGCTGTGGGACAAGCAGACGCGCCGGATCGTCAGCAACAACTTTCCGGACATCACGCTCGACCTGGACACCCAGTTCACCGCCTGGGCCGACCCGGCCTACGACCTGTACCCGCAGGCGCTGCGCCCGCAGATCGACGAGATCAGCGAGCTGATCTACCAGACCGTTAACAACGGGGTGTACCGGTCCGGGTTCGCGACCACGCAGGAGAGCTATCACGACGCGGTCACGGTGCTGTTCGGGACGCTCGACCAGCTCGAGGAGCGGCTGTCCGGCCAGCGGTATTTGCTGGGCGACCAGGTGACCGAGGCCGACATACGCCTGTGGGTGACGCTGGCGAGGTTCGACGCGGTCTATTACTCGCACTTCAAGTGCAACCTGCGCCGGGTCATCGACTGCCCGAGCCTGTGGGGCTACGCGCGCGACCTGTACTCGCTGCCAGCGTTCCGCGACACCCTGAAGCTGGACCAGATCAAGCGGCACTACTACACGACCCACCCGCACCTGAACCCGTCCCGCATCGTGCCGGACGGCCCGCTGCTCGACTGGGCCGCGCCAGCCGGCCGCGCCCGGCTGGCAAGCCGGTGACTGCGCTGCAACGGAAGGTAGCGTGAGGCAATGAACCAGTACGCGGACGCCGCCGGTCTGGTCGAGCGATCGGCGGCAGCTCTGGTGCGCGGCATCCCCGACACCCCCGGCGACGACGGCTTCTTCGGGCCGGCGAGCATCACGTGGCGCATCAGCGGCGATCTGTCGGCGCCGGTCGCTGGCCTGCGCGCACTGATGATCCAGGCGCTGCACCCGCTGGCCATGGCGGGCGTCGATCAGCACAGCGACTGGCGCGCTGATCCCGTCGGGAGGCTCGCGGCCACATCGGCATACCTGGCAACCGTCACCTTCGCGAAACGAGGCACGGCGGAGCGCGCAGCCCAGCACGTCCGGCGGATTCATAAGCAGGTCACGGGCCTCGATCCGGAAACGGGTCGCGAGTACGCGGCCAGCGACCCGGCCCTGCTGCTCTGGGTGCATGCGGCGCTCGTGGACTCGAACATCGCGGCGCGGGAGCTCTTCGGCACGCCACTCGCGCCAGAGGACGCCGACCGCTACGTCGAGGAAATGGTCATCGCCGCCGAGCTCGTCGGAGTGCCGGCCGCGATGGTGCCGGACAGCCAGGCGGCCCTCGCCGCTTACCTGGAGAGCATGCGGCCGCAGCTGCGGTGCACGCAGGCCGCCCGCGAGTCGACGGCCTACCTGCTTGACCCGCCGGGCCTGGACCCCGAGGTCGCCGAGATCTGGCAGGACGTCCGGGAGGCGACTCTGCTGAGCCTCCGGGGGTGGGCCAGGGAGCAATACGGCTACACCGTGCCCGCCCTGACGCCTGCCCGCCGCGAGGAGATCCGGCAGGCGCTCGGCGTGCTCGACGCGGTCTTCCTGGGCGAGCCGGGGGTGCTGGAGGCCAGGCAGCGCATCACCGTGGCGATGCGCGCCGCCGCACGAGCATGACGCGGCCGCGCACGCCGCGGCAGGGCACTCCGCGCCGCCGGACCATGCTGGGCCAGGGCTTGCTGCCCAGCCAGGTCGCGCCGCGGCGCTGGCCAGGCCGTCCGCTACGAGCACTGGCGGCGCTGTCGGCGGGCACTGCTGCCACCGCCGTGGGCCTCGCTCTGGTGCGGCGGCGTGTCGGCCGGCTTCGGTTCGAGCGCGGAATGGCAGCCGCGCAACTCGCCGTCCGCGGCGGCCTGCGCTACGCAAGCAGCGCGCCGCGGCTGTTCCTGGCGGCCGGGGAGAACCGGGAGCGCCTGCGCACCGATCTGGCCATGCAGACTGCGGACGACGTGACGGCAACGCTCGGGACCATGAAGGGGGTCATGGTCAAGCTCGGCCAGATGGCAAGCTACGTCGACGAGGGACTCGCGCCGCCGGTACGCCGCACGCTGAGCCGGCTGCAGGACAGCGTCCCGCCGATGAGCGCGGAGCTCGCGGCTGGTGTCATCACCGAGGAGCTCGGCCAGCCGCCGGATCAGCTGTTCGAGCGCTGGGATCCCGAGCCGATCGCCGCCGCCTCGATCGGCCAGGTCCACCGGGCGATCAGCCGGGACGGGCGCGCCGTCGCGGTCAAGGTGCAGTACCCCGGGATCGCCGAGATGATGACCGCCGATCTGGACAACGTGTCCCTGCTGCGCCGGATGCTGCGTGTCACCGCGCCCAGCCAGGACGTCGACAGCCTCATCGCCGAGCTACGGGACCGGGTGCTCGAGGAGCTGGACTACCGCCGGGAAGCGCGCAACCAGCAGCTCCTGCACGAGTACTTCGCGGGGCACCCGACGATCAGCGTCCCGGCGATCATCGGCGAGCTGTCCGCCCGCCGTGTGGTGACCAGCGAGCTGGTGACCGGCACACGGTTCTCCGACGTCATCAGCTGGCCGCAGGCTGAGCGCGACCTCGCCGGGGAGACGCTGTACCGGTTCGTCTTCCGCAGTCTGTACGAGGTACACGCGTTCAACGGCGACCCGCATCCGGGCAACTACCTGTTCCACCCGGGCGGCAAGGTCACGTTCCTGGATTTCGGCATGGTGAAGCACTTCGATGACGCCGACTTGCTGCCGCTTATGCAGATGGCCCGCAACCTGTGCGTCGACGGCGACCCGGCGAAATTCCGGGCGAGCCTGGAGGAAGCCGGATTCCTGGTGCCGGGGGCGCCGCTGACTGACGAGGCGGTTGCCGACCATCTGGCGGTCTTCTACCAGCTGATCCGCGAGTCGAAGACCGTCACTGTCACCGGCGAGTACGCCTCCGCCGTCGTACGGCGCTTCTTCGATGTGCGCAGCCCGGTCGCGCAGTACGCCCGGATTCCGCGGTCGTACGTGATCCTGCAGCGCATCAACCTCGGCCTGTTCGCGCTCCTGGGCGAGATGAAGGCGACCGCGAACTGGCGGGCAATCGCCGAGGAGATCTGGCCGTTCCTGCAGGCGCCGCCGACGACCGCCATCGGGCGGGCCGAGCAGCCGTGGCTGGCCAGCCGCCCGGCGGCGGACAAATCGCTTGTGTAGCGTGCTGATCAGAGACCGGGGAGGACAACGGGAGCAACGGGGGCACAGGTGAAGGTTCTCATCACGGGCGGCGCCGGCTACATCGGCAGCACGGTTGCCTCCGCCTGCCAGGATGCGGGCATCACGCCCGTCGTCCTGGACAGCCTGGTGACCGGGCGGCCCGAGTTCGCCCGCGGGCCCGGCTTCTACCGGGGTGACATCAGCGACGGTGACCTCGTGGACTCGATCTTCGCGGACAACCCGGATATCGAGGCAGTGGTGCACTGCGCCGCGCTGATCGTCGTCCCGGAGTCGGTGGCCGACCCGGTCGGCTACTACGAGGCAAACGTCTCCAAGAGCCTGGAGCTTACCCGGCATCTCCTGCGCAACGGCTGCCAGCGGCTGCTGTTCAGCTCGACCGGATGCTTCTACCAGCCCGGACCGGACGGCAGCGTGGACGAGGACTCGCCGATCGCGCCCGGCAGCCCGTATGCGCGGACCAAGGCGGTCTGCGAGGGCATGTTCGCCGACATCGCCGCCAGCACCGGGCTCCGGGTGATCTCGCTGCGGTACTTCAACCCGATCGGCGCCGACCCGCGACTGCGCACGGGCCTGCAGACGCCCCAGCCGACGCACGCGCTCGGCAAGCTGATTCAGGCACATGAGTCGGGCCAGCCGTTCGAGATCACCGGCACCGACTATCCGACCAGGGATGGCTCCGGCATCCGGGACTACGTCCACGTGTGGGATCTGGTCAGCGCCCACGTAGCTGCCCTCCGGGCCTTCGACCGCGCTCTCGGTGATGCGCCCTCGATTGCCGTCAACCTCGGAACCGGGTCGGGCACAACGGTCCGCGAACTCGTCGGCGCCTTCAGCGGTGTCATCGGCGAGCCGGTGCGGGTGGTCGAGAAGCCGCGGCGGCCCGGCGACGTGGCGGGTGCCTTCAGCCGCAGCGACCGGGCAAAGCGGCTGCTCGGCTGGGAGCCGCAGTTCACGCTCGCCGAGGGGATCGCGGACTCGCTGCGCTGGTCCGCTGTCCGCGATGCTGTCCTCGCGAGCCGCTCTTAGCGCCCGTCGGCGCCGATTGTCGGCAAAATGAGAGTAAGCAGGGGTGGAAACTGCTAGTTCTGTATGCCACGTTCTCCTTAATCACTCTCAGGATGGCGCTGACAGGCTCGGGCGGCCAGGAGGGCAGGTGGCTGCTCGTGACCGGGATATCCGAACAGCTTCTCGCCGTAGTCCTGGCGATCATCGGCGCCCTGAGTTACGCCATCGCCTCGGTCAATCAGCAGCAGAGCGCGTCGAAGCTAGCCTCGGACACCGCCTTCGATCCGGCTGTCCTGGTGCGGCTCGCCCGGCGGCGGCGCTGGCTGCTCGGGCTGGTGGCAGTGATCTGCGGGTACGGGCTGCAGGCAGCCGCGCTCGACCTTGGCCGGCTGGTCGTCGTCGAGCCGGTCTTCCCGGTCGGCCTGCTGTTCGCCCTGCTGCTCGCTGCCCGCGCCGAGAAGCGCAAGCTGCGGTCGTCGGAGTGGACCGCGGCGATCGCGGCGGTCGCGGGCCTCGCGGTGTTCCTGCTGGCCGCCGAGCCGTCCGGCGGTAACAAGACCGCCAGCTCCGGGTCACTCGGCCTGGCCGCGGCCGGCGCGGTGGGCGTCGCCGCTGTCTGCTGCCTGATCGCCACCCGGGTGGCGGCTCCGCACCGTGCGCTTGTGCTGAGCATCGGCGGCGGGATCGGGGCCGGTGTCACCGACGCGCTCACGAAAACGGTCGCGGCGCTGTTTGCGGCACATGGTATCGGGATCTTCGCCACGATTCCGCTGTACCTGCTGGCCGTGGTCGGCCTGCTGATGTTCACGATGCAGCAGAACGCGTTCCGCGCGGCTGGCCTGTCCGCGTCCCTGCCGTCGTTCGCGGTGCTCGAGCCCATCGTCGGCGCGCTGCTCGGCCTGGCGATCTACCGCGAGCAGGTCAGCGGTGGCGGACTCCGGATCGCCGTCGAGATCCTCGCCGTCCTGGCAGCCCTCTGGGGCATCGCGCAGCTGGCCAGCTCGGTCATCGCCGAGCTCAGCCGGATCGCCGCAGCGGCGACGCCGCCCGCCGACCCGGCAGCGTAGAGCCGGGCAGCCTGACTCGCCGGCCTGACCGCCGGCCAGGCCCGGCAGCCGGACCCGGCGGCGCAGGGTCGCAGCGGCCGCGCAGGCCGCGAATAATGCCGGGGCCGGGATCGCGCGGACCTCGTTTCCAGGAGAACTTCGGGAGGTACCACCATGCCCAGATACGTGCTGACGGGCACGCCGGGGGCAGGCAAGACCGCGATTCTGCGACAGCTCGAGCGCGACGGCTTCGGCGTGGTCGAGGAGGCCGCGACTGACGTCATCGCGCTGGAGCAGGCGCTGGGCCGCGCCGAGCCGTGGCAGTGCGCCGGCTTCACCGACGCCATCACCACGCTGCAACGGCAGCGCGAGCGAGCGGCGCCGCCGGACGGGATCGTGTTCTTCGACCGGTCGCCGGTGTGCACGCTGGCGCTCAGCCGGTACTTCGGCCGCCCGCCGTCGGCGCTGCTGGCCGCCGAGGTCGAGCGGGTTCTGGCGAGCCGGGTGTTCGAGCGGGCGGTTTTCTTCGTCCGCTGCCCTGGCTTCGTCACGCCGACCGCGGCGCGGCGGATCAGCCTTCCCGAGGCGCTGGCGTTCGAGAAGATCCACGCCGGCACCTACACCGAGCTCGGCTTCCGGCTGATCGACGTGCCGGCCGGGCCGCTCGCCGACCGCGCCGCGCTAGTGCGCCGGACCGCGGCCGCTCTGGGCGACGGATTCGCTCCGGTGTGATAATTCGGCTGATACCAGGATCAGCGACGGGAGCAGACTGATGACGGGACCAGTGGCAGGCGGAGCCGAGCAGTTCGAGGCGAGCCTCGGCTCGTTCGTCCGGGAGAACCGGCTGTACGGAGCGGCGGCCGGCGTCCTCCACGGCGGTGAGCTGGTGTGGTCAGCCGGGGCCGGGTTCGCTGACCGCGCGGCCGGCCGAGCCTCGGGGCCCGATGTGCTGTACCGGATCGCGTCGATCACCAAGACGTTCACCGGCACCGCGATCCTGCAGCTGCGCGACGCGGGCAAGCTCGACCTCGATGATCCGGTCGTCAAGTGGCTTCCCGAGCTGGCCGACAGCGCCAGCCCGGAGACGATCGGCGGAGTCACCATCCGGCGGCTGCTCTCGCACGAGTCCGGCCTGATCAGTGAGCCTCCGGGAACCGACTTCCTGGCCGAGCCGCCGGC
The DNA here is from genome assembly GCA_963711535.1 of uncultured Actinomycetota bacterium. Taxonomy (GTDB): domain Bacteria; phylum Actinomycetota; class Actinomycetes; order Streptosporangiales; family Streptosporangiaceae; genus JAJYUU01. Next base: position 162,414 of record CAVQEN010000001.1, read on the forward strand.
CTATCAGGGCGTGGCGGCGCGGAACCTCGAGCGCGTCAGCGAGATCTTCACCGCGGTGCCGCCGAACACTCAGCTCAAGTACTGCAACCTGGGCTACCAGCTGCTGGGCGAGGTCGTCAGCCGCGTCGGCGGGATCCCGTATCCGCAGTACGTGGCCGAGCGCATCCTGGCGCCGCTGGAGATGACCTCGACCGGGTTCGAGCCACTCGGCCCGGCACTGGCAGAGCGGTGCGCCGTCGGGTACTCCGGCCGGGCGTTCTCCGACGAGCTGTCCGTCGCCCCGTCGATGCCGCCGATCTGGGCCGAGGGCGGGCTCTGGTCGACGGTGCCCGATCTGGCCCGGTGGCTGGCCTTCCAGCTCGCCGCGTATCCCGGCCCGGCGGGCAGCGACAGCCACAGCGGCAGCGAGGCAGCCGACTCGCCGGTGCTAGCGGCCGCGACGCGGCGGGAAATGCACAAGCCGCGTTACCTCAGTGATGAGGAGTGGTCGAGCGCGTGGGGCGTGTCCTGGTACTCGGTGCGCAAGGACGACGTGACCTGGGTGCAGCACTCCGGCGGCCTGCCCGGTTTCGTGTCGAATGCCTGCTTCGACCGTGCCAGCCGGGTGGGCGCGATCGTGCTGGTGAACGGGACGGCCGACGCGTCGGCGCTGGCCATGACGCTCGGCGCTCAGGCTCGTGAGCTCGCAGAGGCGGCCACGCCCGAGCTGACCGCGCCGGTGCCGACGCCGGGCGACCTGCGGCCGCTGCTGGGCCTGTACGCGCCGGCCGACATGAGCTTCCTGCTCCGGATCGAGTGGCGCGACGGCAAGCTGATGGCCGTGGAAGGCGACGGAGCAGGCGAGCCGACGCCGCTCGAGCCGGGAAGCGAGGCGGGCAGCTTCGTGGTCGCGCCGGGATTCCGCCAGTCGGGCGAGCCGCTTGTCTTCCGCCGCCGCGCGGACGGCACGGTGACGTCGATGCTGGTCGGCGGCGGCTCGCTGGTGCGGCTGGACCCGGTGACGTGACCCCGGGGGCCCCGGCCGCCGGGCCGCGTCCGTCAGACGAACGCGCCCAGGCCGGTGATAGCGCGGCCGACGATCAGCGTGTTGATCTCACGCGTGCCCTCGTAGGAGTAGATGGCCTCCGCGTCCGCGACGAAACGGCCTACCTGGTTCTCCAGCAGGATGCCGTTGCCGCCGAGTAGCTCGCGGGCCCAGCCGACCGTCTCGCGCATCCGCACGGTACAGAATGCCTTCGCCAGCGCCGAGTGATGATCCTTGGCCTCGCCCTGGTCCTGCAGCTGCGACAGCCGCACGCACAGGCAGGCCGATGCCGTCACGTTCGACAGCATGCGCACCAGCAGGTCCTGCACGAGCTGGAAGCCGGCGATGGGCCGGCCGAACTGCTGCCGCTCCCCGGCGTAGGCGAGTGCGTACTCGTAGGCGCCGCGCGCGCACCCGGTGGCCTGCCAGGCGACGCCGGCCCGGGTGAGCCGCAGTACCTTGGCCGTGTCGCGGAACGAGGTTGCCTGCTCCAGCCGGTTCTCTTCCGGCACGCGGACGTTGTCCAGCGTGATCAGCGCGTTCTGGACGACGCGGAGGGCAATCTTGTTGCGCATCTTCTCCGGGTGAAAGCCGGGCGTGCCCCGCTCGACGACGAACCCCTTGACCTGGTTGTCGGCGACATCGCGAGCCCACACGATGACGTAGTCGGCGAAGGTCGCGTTGCCAATCCACTTCTTCTGGCCGTTGAGAACCCAGATGTCGCCGTCCCGGCGGGCCGTGGTGGTCAGCCCGCCGGCGACGCCGGATCCGACATCGGGCTCGGTCAGCGCGAACGCCCCGATCTTCTGCATCCGCGCCATCTCCGGCAGCCAGCGCTGTTTCTGCTCCTGGGAGCCGCACAGATAGATCGATCCCATCGCCAGTCCGCCGTGCACGCCCATGAAGGTCGCGATCGACGGATCGGTGCGGGCAAGCTCCATCGCGATCATGCCGTCGAGCAGGCTGCTTCCGCCCGGACAGTCGTACCCGGCGCAGGCCAGCCCCGCGATGCCGAGCCCGGCCAGGCCGGGCACCAGGTCGTGCGGGAACTCCTCGCGGGTCCAGTAGTAATTGATGACGGGGGCGACGTTCTTCTCCATGAAGTCGCGGACCCGCAGCACGAGCTGGAGTCCGTCGTCGTCGAGGAGCTGCTCGAGTTCGTAGAAGTCGGCGTCGAGAACTGAGTCCATGTCGGCTCCCTACCCCCGGACGGCGGTCTCGCGCGCCGCCGCGCCCGGCCGGGGATGCGAGGACGGTGCCGCGACATCCGGCACGGCGAGGAAGGCGCTGATCACCGGAGCTAGCTCAGCCGCCTGAGTGACGAGGCCGAGGTGGCCGCCGTGGAAGACGTGCAACTGCGAACCGCGGATCAGGCGATGCAGGATGCGGGCGTTGGCCAGCGGGATGATCGGGTCGTCGTCACCGGAGACGATGAGCGCGGGCTGGCGCAGCAGCGGCAGGAACGGGACCGATGTCCAGCCGGCTCCGGCGGCCAGCTGGTAGAGGTAGCCGCGGGCGGAGCCGACGCGGTTGTGGCTGTTCATGGCCGCGGCGACGGACGCCGGGTCAGTCCGGGCGCTCCCGCCGTAGATGTCGGGCGCGATCTGCTCCAGGTAGCCGCGGTTCAGGTACCGGCGCGGGGTTACCATCTTCGCCAGCACGCTCGGCCTGGCCGGCACCATCAGAGCACCCGTAGCCGTGCTGACCAGTACGAGCCGGCGGCACCGGGTGCCCTGGAGAGCCGCGAAGTGCTGAGCGAGCCCGCCGCCCCAGGAGATGCCGAGGACGTCGGCTTGCTCGTGGCCGAGTTCGGTGAGCATCCCGGCGATTAGTGCGCAGAGTCCGGTGAATCGGTACGGCCGCGCGGGCAGCGGCGAGCCGCCGACACCGGGCACGTCGAACCGGATCACCTCGACGGCCGGGTCAAGCTGGTCGACGAACGGCTGCAGCAGCTCGAGGCTGGCGCCGATGCCGTTCATCAGCAGCAGCGGCGGCTGAGGCGGCTGATGCGACCCGCCCCGGCGTCGCCGCTGCCCCGGCCGCACGCTGACCCGGAGCAGCTGGCTGCCAACGGCGACGACGCGGACGTTACCGGTCGTGGACATAGGTTCCGGGTGCTGCCGCGAGGACCTCGAAGCCCTTTCGTCCGGTCCGGGCCGGCCGCTTCCGGTCGCGGCCGCTCCGCGCGGCCAGCCAGTCGGAGTAGTGCGGCCACCAGCTGCCGCTGACGGTCTCCGCTGCGCTGAGCCAGTCACGCGGATCGGCCGGGTTCTGCGGCTCGGTGCGGAAGGTCGCTTTCGGGTTGCCCGGCGGGTTGACCATGGACGCGATATGGCCGCTGGTGGACAGCACGAACGTCACCGGCCCGCCGAGAAGCTGCGTCGTGCGATAGCAGGACTGCCACGGGCACAGGTGGTCGGCGATTCCCGCGATGACGTAGGTGTCGGTGTCCACCTTCGACAGGTCGACGGGAGACCTCAGCATGGTCGCAGCGTCCGGCTTGGTGAGCGCATTGTCGAGCGCCAGGCGAATGAAGTCGCGGTGCAGAGCCGCGGGCAGGCGCGTTGTGTCCGCATTCCAGTACAGGATGTCGAACGGCGGCGGCGTGCGGCCCTGCAGGTAGTTGTTGACCCAGTAGTTCCAGATCAGGTCATCCGGCCGGAGCCAGGCGAACACCTCGGCCAGCGCCCGGCCGTCGAGGTAGCCGCGTGCGGCGGACGCGCCGACGGCTGCCGCGGCCGTTGCCTCGTCGATCATCGCGCCCGCCGTGCCCGCGCGCGCCTGGTCGAGCACGGTCACGCCCAGACACAGGCTGGAAACGCGGTCGAGGCCGCCAGTGTCCTTCAGATGCGCAGCCACCATCGACGAGACAATGCCCCCCGAGCACAGCGCGCAGATGCTGGCTCGCTCGGCTCGGCTGACTCCCAGTGTCGCGTCGAGCGCCTCGACCACTGCGCCGCCGTAGCTGTCCAGGCTCCAGTCGCGATGCCGGGCGTCGGGATTACGCCAGCTGATCGCGAACACCTGATGGCCCTGGCTGACCAGGTACTCGGTCATGCTCCGGCCGGGCGCCAGGTCGGTGATGTAGTACTTGTTGATCATCGGCGGGACCATGAGAACCGGGTACTGGTGCACCAGGTCGGTGGCAGCCGCGTACTGGATCAGCTCGAACATCTCGGTCCGGTAGACGACTGAGCCCGGCGTGACGGCGAGGTCGGTGCCGACCGCGAACGCGGCCGGGTCCACCATCGAGGGCACGCGCGGTGCCTCGGTGAGATCGGCGAGCAGCGAGCGCAGGCCGCGGAGGGCGCTGAGGCCGCCGGTGTCAATCAGCGTCTTGAGCGCGGCCGGGTTGAGCACGGGATTGTTGGTCGGGGCTGCCGCGGCGATGAGGTTCGTGAGCAGGAACCGGAGCCGTTCCTCGTCGCGCCAGTCGAGCTCCGCGCTGCCGAGGATGTCGGTCGCGGTCTGGCCGGCTGCGAGGTAGGCCTGGACGATGCGCTTGAGCACCGGGTTCTGGTTCCAGGCCGGGTCGGCGAACCGGCGGTCCCTGCGGTCCGGAGCCACCTCCGACTGGCCGCGGGCGATCCGCGCCAGCTCGCTGGCGAACGCCGCTCCGTAGAGGCCGGTGACCTGCGGACGGCGGACGAGACTGACAGCCAGCCGGAGCGCGGCGCCGTCCGGCCGGAACCGGCGCAATACCCCGAGAGCGCCGTCGGCCAGCAGCAAGTCGAGCGCGCTCGCGACGTCACCGGCGGTCTCCTGCCACGACGAGTCCGCCGGCCCGGTGGCGGGGCGGTCGCCGGCACTGCGGTCGCCGGTCACGGCAGTCTCCGGTCCAGGGCTGGAACGCTGAGCTTCCTCATCACGGCCCCCTTGGCCTGTCCGGTCGCAGGCTTCCAGTATGGGAGCGCCTCCTGCACTTGGCCAGGCTCGCCAAAACGTCCCGGCGGGCGCGCGCAGCGCGGCATCCGTGACTCTCGGTGCGGTCGGGGGAGCGCCCAGTTCCGGTTCGCCCGATATGCACGATCCGCTGGAGCGCGGGGACTCACTCCCCACGCGTTAGGTGCGATTTCGTGCCCGGTTTGCCCGATTATCGTGCACTCAACGCGTGGGAAGTGACGCTGGCGGCCGGTTCGCTGGCACTGCCGTGTGCCCAGCCAAGGTCTCCGACCGCGGTGGCCGGCGCGGCGGAATTAGCCGAGTTTCGCGACTTCCGCCAGGATCTGCGCGGGCTCGGTCCTCGTGGTGTAGTCGGGATGCACGTCGATCCACCGGATGGCACCCGTGCCGTCGACGATGACCACGGTCGGCATCGGCAGCGTGCGCGTGCCGTCGGCGTTGACCTCGGTGAGGTCGAGGCCGAGATTCAGCTGCGCAGCGGCTGCTTCCGCGCTCGGCTCGGTAAGGATGCCGAGCTGTCCGGCGATCTGGTTGCCCGGGTCCGACAGCACGGTGTAGCTGAGCTCTTTGCTCTCCTTGGTGGTGAGCGAGCCGTCCGGCTTCTGCGGGCTGATGGCAACGAGATCCACGCTCCGCGCTGTGAGCTCGGGAACGAGCTGGGCCTGGTACGTGCGCAGCGCCACGCTGCAGTACGGGCACCAGGCACCGCGGTAGAACACGATGACGCCGGGCTGGCCGGCCAGCTCCTCGCGGAGCGTTACCGGCTGGCCGGACGGGTCGAGGAGCTTGCCGTCGGGCATCGCCGAGCCGATGCCGGCCACACCAGCGGGCAGTCCGGCTGCCCTCAGCTGCTCCTGCTCGTGAGCGAACGCGGACCGAATCTCGGCCGGCAGCTGCTTCGCTCCCTCCTCGACCTCCGCTACTTGCTCGGCGATAGTGCTGGATGCGCTTGTCACGTGATCCTCCCGGTAGGGACTGGGTTATGTGATCCAGATTTCCAAGAAGAAAGTGGATTGTCAACTCCAGAAACTGGTATCGTCAGCTTGTGACGACAACCCTGCCCACCGGGACGCTGAGCCGCACCAAGGGCGAGCTCACCCGCAAGGGGGAGCAGACGCGCCTGCGGATCGTGCAGGCTGCCGCCGAACTTGTGCTGGAGCAGGGCGTAGCCGGGACAACCCTCGAGGAGGTTCGGGCAGCCGCCGGGGTGAGCAGCTCGCAGATCTATCACTACTTCGCGGACAAGCAGGCCCTGATCCGCGCGGTCATCGAGCTCCAGGCCGGCAGCATCGTGAGCACGCAGGAGCGGGCGCTGACGGCCGTCGACGGGCTCGAAGGCCTGCGGGCTTGGCGAGATCTCGTCGTCCAGCATCAGCGTGACGTCGACTGCCGCGGCGGCTGCCCGCTTGGCTCGCTCGGCAGCGAGCTAGCCGACAGCTACGACGATGCCCGGCGGGACGTGGCAGCTGGCTTCGGCCGGTGGGAGGAAGCCATCGGGGGCGCGCTCCGCAGGATGCATGTACGCGGCGAGCTTGCCGCCGACGCGAACCCGGACGATCTGGCGACGGCCACCCTTGCTGCGCTCCAGGGCGGACTGCTGCTCACTCAGATCGAGAAGAGTACCCGCCCGCTGGAGACAGCCCTGGACACGATGATCTCCCTGATCGCATCGAGGCTCACCAACCGCTCATGGCTGATCGCTGGCGAGCGGTCTCCCGGCCGCCAGAGACGTCACCGACGTTGGCGGTCAGAAAGCCGGTGCTAGTCGTTCGGGTCCTCGCCGGTCAGACCGTCGACCGACTCCCGGATGAGGTCCGCATGACCGACATGCCGGGCGTACTCCTCGATGAGGTCCATCAGCATGCGCCGCAGGCTCGGCGACGAACCGTCGGAGTTCCGGTACGTGCCGAGCAGGTCCAGGCCGCCCTCAGCAAGCGCGTCCGCCACGATCGCCCGTGACCGCAGGACCGCGCCCTGCCAGAGGTCCATCAGTTCCTCAGGAGAGTCGCCCGGGGCGGAGTGCCACTCCCAGTCGGGGTCGGCATCCCAGTCCACGGTGTCCCACGGCGCGCCCGCTGGCTGGTCGTTGCCGAACAGAAGCCGCTGGAAGTGGGTGTCCTCGACCAGGGCCAGGTGTTTAAGCAGCCCGCCCAGGGTGATCGTCGACGGACCGAGCGTCGCCCGGAGCCCGGCGGCGTCGAGCCCGCCGCATTTCCAGGCCAGCAGCGCGCGCTGCCGCTCCAGCGCGCCCAGCGCGTGCTCGGTTTCGGTGCCCGCGATCGGCGGGTCTATGTACTCGATCACCTGTACGTCGTTCCCTGTCACGGCGAACACGATACCGTCGATAGCGGACGATCTACTTCCTGGAAATCGGTGATCTTGTGACGGCGGAGGAAGCCAGCCCGACCGCGCGGGCACTGCTCGCTCTCGAGCTGATCCAGAGCGCGCCGGGAGTTACCGCCGATCGGCTGGCGGCCCGGCTGGGCGTGTCCAGTCGGGCCGTTCGCCGGTATGTCGGCATTCTGCGGGAAGCCGATATCCCGATCGAGTCCGTGCCCGGCCGGTACGGCGGCTACCGGGTCGGCCGCGGATTCCGGGTGCCGCCGCTGATGTTCTCCACGGCCGAGGCGCTGGCCCTGGTGATGGCCGCGCTCGAAGGCCGGCGCGAGGCGGCTGAGCCCGACGAGCCGGCCGGGCCCTCAGCAAGATCATCCGGGTGCTCCCCGCCGCCATCGCCGGAACTGCGGAAGCTATCCGCCAGGTCAGCACCAAGGACAACGACTCCGTGGCACCGAAGCCGGATCCCGAGATCGCCGCCGTCCTCTTCCGGGCGTCCGTCGCGAGCCACCGGGTGCGGCTGGACTATCGGATGGGCGAGGCCAGGGTGCGCACCATGGAGGTGGACCCCTGGGCGCTCTGCGTCCGGCACGGCCTGTGGTACCTGCTGGGCTGGTCGCACACCGTCGACGCGCGCCGGGTACTGCGGGTTGACCGGGTCGCGAGCGCGAGCCCGCTGCCGGAGATCTTCACGGCGCCGGACGACCTGGAGCCGATGCGGATCATCGAGGAGCACTTCTCGGAGGGCTGGAAGTACTCCTGCGAAGTGCTGATCGAAGCGCCCGTCGCGCAGCTCGGCTGGTGCGTGCCGCGCACGCTGGGCCGGCTCGAGGACACCGGCGATGGCCGCTGCCGTCTCCTCGGGTCGACGGAGCAACCGGACTGGTACGCCCGGCAGCTGACCGGCATTCCGGTTGCGTACCAGATAGTGGGCAGCCCCGAACTGCGCGCGGCAGCGCGCCTGCTCGGGGACCGCCTCGTCGCTGCGGCCGGGTAGGCGGCGGCCTCGTTTCTGTTCCTGGCGGTGGTCGCTGACAGCGGCCTGGCAGCGGCGTGTCAGCGTGCTGGCCGCGGCGTGTCAGCGCAGTCCCGTTTCCTGGCGAGGTAGCCAGCGAAAAGGACGGTACGCAGATGACCGCAGTAATCGAGGCGACTGGCCTCGTGAAGTCGTTCGGCACCACCAGGGCGCTCGCCGGCGTCGACCTGGAGGTCGCCCGCGGGCAGGTGTTCGCCCTGCTCGGGCCCAACGGCGCCGGCAAGACCACCATCGTGCGGGTGCTGTCCACCCTGCTGACGGCCGACAGCGGCACCGCGCTGGTGTGCGGCTATGACGTCGTCAGCCAGGCAGTGCAGGTGCGCCAGCTGCTCGCGCTGACCGGGCAGTACGCCTCGGTCGACGACGAGCTAACCGGTACCGAGAACCTGATCATGATCTGCCGGCTGCTGGGCTTTGGCCGGGCCGAGGCGCGCCGGCGATCCGCGGAGATGCTCGAGCGGTTCGAGCTGACCGACGCGGCCGGGCGAGCGGTGAAGACCTACTCCGGCGGCATGCGGCGCCGGCTTGACCTCGGCGCGAGCCTGCTCGGGGGACCCGAGGTGCTGTTCCTTGACGAGCCGACCACCGGACTGGATCCGCGAGCGCGCCTGCAGATGTGGGACACGGTCCGCGGCGTCGTCGCTGCGGGCGCGACCGTCCTGCTCACCACGCAGTACCTCGAGGAGGCTGACGAGCTCGCGGATCAGATCGCGGTCATCGATCACGGCCAGGTCGTCGCCGCGGGAACCCCTGAGCATCTTAAGAGCCGGACAGGCAGGCAGACGCTGGCAGTGCGCGCCGCCGACAAGTCCGCGACGTCCGAGGTCGTGCGCGCGGTCGCGGAGATCGTCGGCGCGGCTCCGGAGGTTCGCACCGACACCGGGCTCGTGACGGTCGCCGTCACCGATCCGGCGATGGCCGCCGCCGTCGTGCGGCGGCTCGACGACGCGGGCATCGTCGCAGCGGAGCTGACGCTGCGGCTGCCGAGTCTGGACGAGGTGTTCCTGACGCTGACCGGCCACCCGGCCGAGGACAGCGACGAAGACAACGGGAGGGCAGCATGACCATGCTGACGAATTCCATGACCGCCGACGAGGCAGCCGCCATCCCGGTCGCGCTGCCGCGAGCGCCGCTGCGGACGCGGACCGGCGTCCGGCAGACCCTGGCCAACGGGATGACGCTCGCCTGGCGCAACCTGATGCAGCTCAAGCACTCGCCGGAGAAGCTGATGGACGTCACGCTGATGCCCATCATCTTCCTGGTGCTGTTCCTGTACGTGTTCGGCGGCGTTGTGGCTGGCAGCACGCACGCCTACCTGGAGGTGCTGCTGCCGGGACTGGTGGGCCAGATGGCAATGTTCGCCACGATGGGACTCGGCACCGCGCTGTGCGAGGACATTCATAAGGGAGTCTTCGACCGCTTCCGCAGCCTGCCGATCGCGCGGTCCGCGCCGCTGATCGGGGCCGTGCTCGGCGATACCGCCCGGTTCTGCGTCGTGATGGCGGTGCTGACTGGCTTCGGCTCTGCCCTCGGCTTCCGCTTCCACGCCGGGCTGCTGTCGATCCTCGCCGCCTACGGGCTCGCGTTCGTGTTCTACCTTGCGGTGTGCTGGGTGTCGGTGCTGATCGGGCTGGTGGCGCCGTCACCCGAGACGGTGCAGGGCCTCGCGTTCATCTGGATAATGCCGCTGGTGTTCGGCAGCAGCGTGCTGCTCGCCAACACCAGCACGATGCCGGGCTGGCTGCAGGCCTGGGTGAAGCTCAACCCGGTCACGCACCTCGCCGACGCGGTGCGGGCACTGACCGTCGGCGGCCCGGTGGGGTCGAACGCGTGGATCACCCTGGTGTGGGCAGCCGGGATCGTCGTAGTCATCTTCCCGCTGGCCATGCGGATGTACCGGCGGCGAGCCTGACGGCGGCGGCCCTGATGCGGACTCCCCGGCGGGCAGCCGGGGAGTCCGCGCTGCCGGCTAAAGCTCGTCGCGCAGCGCCAGTGCGTCGGCCTGGCTCCGCTGGCGGCCCGCGGCGTACGCGGCGTCGAACTCGGCGGTCGTCAGCGTGCTGGCCGCCTGCGCGCGGGTGAACTCCAGGCTGTCGTTGTTGCGGTAACCCTGCAGAGCGTGGGCCAGCCCGAGCAGCTCGGCAGCCCGGGCGTGCTGGCCGCGGGCAGCCTCGAGCGCTGCGACACCTTCCATCACAACGGCGATGAGCTGGTTGCTCTGCATGATGAGCATCACCGGTGAGTCGGCGAGGAGCGCCAGAGCCCTGCCGTGCCACCGCGCCGCTGCCTCGAGTTCGCCGTCCTGCTCGGCGATACAGCCGAGCTTGGTGAAGCTGGTCGCGGCAACAGCGACGAGATCGGGCCGGTTAAGGCGTGGTTCGACGATCGCAACCGCCTCGTCTATCAGCGCACGTGCCCTCGCCAGGTCGCCTTCCTGGCGGGCCAGATCGCTGAGGTAGATATAGCCGATCGCCGCGTCATCGAGTTCGCCGAGACGCTCGGCCGCACGGACAGCGTGCAGGATCTCCGCCTTGCCGCCCTCGGTGTTCCCCGCAGCCGCGCGGGCTCTGCCGAGCGGCACCCCGACCGTCTCCGACCAGTGCCCGGCGAGGCCTTCGTCTCCCAGCCCGCGGGCTTGCTCCAGCAGCCGGACGGCCTCGGCGGGGTTACCGCGAGCCATCGCGACCTCGGCCAGGCCGCTCAGGCACACCATGATGCCGAACCGGTCGCCGATGTCCTCGAACGCGGCCTGGCCGGCCCGAAGTTCGGCTTCCGCGCCATCGATGTCACCGGAGTTCACCGCCAGCTGACCGGTGACCAGCATCCGGGCTGCCCGCACCCAGGGGTCTGAGTGATCGGCGATCTGGCCGAGTTCAGCGCGCATGCCGTCAGCGTTGCCGCTCACCGCTGCCAGCATGGGGCCGGCCAGGGCCAGCAGCGGATGCGTGCTGTCGGCGGTGAGCGCTGACACCTCGCGCAGCGCATCGCCGAACGCCGCCTGGCTGCCGGTATCCAGTCCGTCGGCGGCTATCCTGCTCATGACGCTAACCAGGCGCGCCACGCCATAGCCGGCGGCCAGCTCCGGCGGCACTGGCGACGGAGCCAGTGCAACGGCAGCTGTGGCCCACTCGCTTGCCTCGCTGTCGTGATCGTGGGTGACCCAGTACCAGGCCAGCGCGCCAATGAAACGCAGAGCCGATACGCCGTCGCCGGACTGCACCACGTGCCGCAGCGCCGCCGAGAGATTGTCGTGCTCCGCCGACATCACGCGCAGCCAGCGGAGCTGTTCGCGCGAGCGCAGCTTCGGCTCGGCCTCCTCGGCGAGGCGCAGGAAGTACCTGGCATGCGCCGCCGCCACCTGCTCGGTCTCGCCAGCCTCGGCCAGCCGCTCGGCGGCGTAGGCCCGGACCGTCTCGAGCAAGCGGTACCGTACCTCGGGGTCACCGTCCGCGGTGACCAGCGACTTGTCCAGCAGCGCGGCAATGACGTCCACGACGTCGTCGTCGGTGTCTGGCCAGCACACCTGCTGAGCGCTGTCCGGGGTAGCTCCGCCGCTGAAAACCGACAGCCTGCGCAGAATCGTGCGCTCGGTGTCGTCGAGCAGCTCCCAGCTCCAGTCGACGATCGCCCGCAGCGTCTGATGCCGGGGCAGCCTGCCCCGGCTGGTCACCGACAGCAGCGCGAACCGGTCATCCAGTCGGGCGGCAACCTGATCAGCCGTGAGCGAGCGGATCCGGGCGGCTGCCAGCTCGATGGCCAGCGGAATGCCGTCAAGTGCCCGGCAGATCCGCACGATGGCGGGCGCGTTGCTGTCCTCGACGGTGAATCCGGGCCGGACGGCGGCCGCGCGGTCGGCGAAGAGCCGGACGGCCGCGTTCCCGGCGAGGACCTCTGGCGTCGCGCCCTCGTCCGGCAACGCCAGCGACGGCACCGGGGCGAGGGTCTCCCCGGTGACGCCGAGTGGCTCCCTGCTTGTGGCCAGGATGCGGACTCCGGGTGCCTGCGCGAGAAGCTCCGCGGCCATTGTGGCCGTCGCCTCGATCACGTGCTCACAGTTGTCGAGCACCAGGACCAGGTCGCGCGCCTCGAGTGTCTCGCACAGCCGCTCCACCGGATCCAGGGAGGCGAGCCGAGCAGTTTCGATGGCGTCAGCGGGCCAGGAGAGGTCACGGCCACCGATGGCGGCGAGCACTGCCTGCGGAACCTCCATGGCGTCACGCACCGGCGCCAGGGGCACGAACCAGACTCCGTCGGGCGTCGCGAGCCTGGCGGCGACCTCGAGGGCAAGCCGCGTCTTGCCCGCGCCGCCGGGCCCAGTCAGCGTGATGAGGCGCGCCTCGTCGAGCAGCTTGACCACTCGGGCGAGTTCGTCGTCCCGACCGACAAAACTCGTGAACTGGGCCGGAAGATTGCCTGCTTCTGGAGCTTGCTGGCCTGGCTGGCTCTCGTCGTGCTGGCTGTCCCGCCGGCCGGAGGCTGTCGCCAGCCCATCGGAGGCTGCGCCCCGCCCGTCGGAGGCTGCCCCCCGCCCGGCGCGGTTCTGGCTCGTAGCCGGCCCGCGCCGCGGCGCCGTCGGCAGCTCACCGCGCAGGATCGCCAGGTGAATGTCAGCGAGCCCTGCGGACGGGTCAATGCCCAGCTCGGTGACGAGCGCTCGCCGGGTGTCCTCGAACACCGCGAGCGCGTCAGCCTGCCGACCGGCCGCGCAGAGCGCTTGCATCAGCTGGCCCCGAAGCCGCTCGCGCAGCGGGTACTCGGCAGACAGCTGCTCGACCTCCGGGACAAGCTCGGCACCGCGGCCGAGTGCGAGGTCGGCGTCGATCAGATCTTCCGTGGCGGCTAGCCGCAGCTCGGTCAGCCGCGCGATTGCGGGCGCGGCGAACGCGGCGTCCGTCACGTCCGCGAGTGCCGGGCCGCGCCAGAGCCCGAGTGCCGTGCGCAACGCTGTCGCGCCGGCCGCGTTGTCGCCGCGCTGCAGGTCCTCACGCCCGGAGGTCACCAGCCGCTCAAATTCTCCGGCGTCTACGTGATCCGCAGGGATGGCGACGCGGTAGCCGGTCGGGCCGTACTCGACGAGGTCGCGCCCGGCCGTCGTGCGCAGCCGCGAGGCGAGAGCCTGGATCGCGTTCGCCGCGTCAGCGGGCTGCTCTCGCGGCCAGAGGTCCTCGGCTAGCCGGTCCACCGAGACCGGGCTGCCCCCGCCGATCGCGAGCCTGATCACGAACGAGCGCAGCCTCGCGCCGCCGACCGGCACAAGCTGCCCGCCGGCCTCCCGCACCTCGAGCGGGCCGAGAACGCCGATACGTGTGTGTGGGTGCATTCGAGCTGACCATGACCAGGCGCCCGGGCGGCACCTCTGCTCTCACGATAGCTGCTGCTCCGGCCTCGGGTGATCTTCGATGACGCCGGGGAAGGAAGCTCAGCGGCCGGAAAACTGTTAGATCAGGAAGCTGCCGCGCGCCATTCTTACCCTGTACCCCGCCGCCACCCGCGCCGCGCAGCCTGGAGACCGTCGTCGTGACACCCACGCTTGCCGACCTGCGATCACGCCTGCCCGCGCTCATGCTGCGCGATCAGCGCAGGTTGTCGCGCCAGCTCGATGGGCTCTCGGGACGACGGACCCGACGCGAGCGTGGCGGCCGGCGCCCTGCTCAGCAGCCCGGCGGTACCCCGAACGGCCGCCAGCGCGCTGGTGCCTCCCCGGCCGATGCTCCTCGAGCTGATAGCGCAGGCACCGATGCTCCTCGGGCCGGTACCGAGCTGGCCGGTGCCGAGCAGCTGACCGAGCTGGCCGCTGAGGTCGCCGCCGCGGAGGCGCGCATTGCGGCCAGGCGGGCCGCAGTCCCGGTGATCACCTACCCGGCCGAGCTGCCGGTGAGCCAGCGGAGGGACGAGCTAGCCGCCGCGATCCGCGATCACCAGGTAGTGATCATCGCGGGGGAGACCGGCTCGGGCAAGACCACCCAGATCCCGAAGATCTGCCTGGAGCTCGGCCGCGGCATTCGCGGCCAGATCGGGCACACTCAGCCCCGGCGGATCGCTGCCAGGACCGTGGCTGATCGCATTGCCGCCGAGCTCAAGAGTGACCTCGGCTCAGTCGTGGGGTACAAGGTCAGGTTCGCCGACACCGCGAGCGACAGCACGCTGGTGAAGGTCATGACCGACGGCATCCTGCTGACCGAGATGCAGCGCGACCGGCTGCTGCTGCGCTACGACACGCTGATCATCGACGAGGCGCACGAGCGCAGCCTCAACATCGACTTCATCCTTGGCTACCTGAAGCAGCTGCTGCCGCGCCGCCCGGACCTGAAGGTGATCATTACCTCGGCCACGATTGACCCGGAGCGGTTCAGCAGGCATTTCGCCCCGGCCGGCTCCGATGGCGCGCCGATCCTCGAGGTGTCAGGTCGCACGTATCCGGTCGACGTGCGGTACCGGCCGCTGGCCGAGCCCGGCGCCGGGGGAGACGCTGAGCCGCGCGACCAGGTGCAGGGCATCCTCGACGCCGTTGCCGAGCTGCGCCGCGAAGGGCCGGGCGACGTCCTGGTGTTCCTGAGCGGCGAGCGGGAAATCCGCGACACCGCCGATGCGCTCGCCGGGCAGGCGGACCTGGAGATCGTCCCGATGTACGCCCGGCTCTCGGCAGCCGAGCAATACCGGGTGTTCCAGCCGCACAGCGGGCGCCGGGTCGTGCTCGCCACTAACGTGGCCGAGACCTCGCTGACCGTGCCCGGAATCAAGTACGTGATCGACCCGGGGACGGCGCGAATCTCCCGGTACAGTCAGCGCACCAAGGTACAGCGCCTGCCGATCGAGGCGATCTCCCGTGCCTCGGCAAATCAACGCGCCGGCCGATGCGGCCGCACATCGGACGGCATCTGTATCCGGCTCTACAGCGAAGAGGACTTCGACTCCCGCCCCGAGTTCACAGACCCGGAGATCCTGCGCACCAACCTGGCGTCCGTCATCCTCCGGATGGCCGCGCTGGACCTCGGCGTCATCGCGGACTTCCCGTTCGTCGATCCGCCCGACTCAAGAAACGTGGCCGACGGACTCCGGCTGCTCGAGGAACTCCGCGCGGTTAGCCCCAGCGGCCGGGACGGCACCACCCGGCTTACCGAGACCGGGCGGAAGCTCGCCGAGCTGCCGGTCGATCCGCGGCTTGGCCGGATGATCCTGGAAGCCGGCCGCAACGGCTGCGTGCGCGAGGTACTCATCATCACGGCGGCGCTGGCGATCGTCGATCCGCGTGAGCGTCCAACGGACGCCCGCGAGGCCGCCGATGCGATGCACCGCCGCTTTGCCGAGCCGGGGTCGGACTTCCTGGCGTTCCTGACCCTGTGGGAGTACCTGCGCGAGCAGCAGCGCCAGCTGTCGTCGTCCGCCTTCCGCCGGCTGTGCCGCCGCGAGTATCTGCACTTCCTGCGGGTGCGTGAGTGGCAGGACGTCTACGTCCAGCTTCAGCAGGCGGCGCGGGACATCGGCCTGGTCGCCGGCCGCGACCGGGGCCTGGCCTCCGGCAGGCGGCCGCGCGCGGACAGGCTAGCCGAGCTGGACGACTCGTCCGTGGCCGCCCCGGCCGAGGTTTCCGAAGCCGGGACCGCATCGTCCGTGTCCGCGCGGGCCGGAGCCGGTGCGCAGCGGCGCAGACGCGGCGCGGCCGCCTCCCGTCCGGGAACAGCCGGCGAAGCCAGGTCCGGTCCGGCCACGTCCGGCTCACCGACGTCCGGTGCTGGCATTTCCGGTGCGCACCGGGCAGCTGCGGCCCCGGAGAGCCGGTACGACGCGGACCTTGCCGACCGGGTGCACCAGTCGCTGCTGGCCGGCCTGCTGTCGCATATCGGGATGCAGGACTCTGAGCGCAAGCCCGATGGGCGGCGCTCCGGCGAGCGATCCGCTGCTGACGGCCAGCGGCGGCGCGGCCCGGCCGAGTTTCTGGGCGCGCGGGGTGCGCGGTTCGCGATCTTCCCCGATTCGCCGCAGGCCCGGAAGCCGCCGCAGTGGGTCATGGCGGCTGAGCTCGTCGAGACGTCGCGGCTCTGGGCCCGCACCGTCGCGCGGATCGAGCCGGAATGGGCCGAGTCCCTGG
Source organism: uncultured Actinomycetota bacterium (assembly GCA_963711535.1). Lineage (GTDB taxonomy): Bacteria > Actinomycetota > Actinomycetes > Streptosporangiales > Streptosporangiaceae > JAJYUU01. The sequence continues at coordinate 178,803 of CAVQEN010000001.1, forward strand.
CGGGTGACCTGGTCCGCCGAAGCTACAGCGAGCCCCGCTGGGACGCGCGCCGCGGTGCTGTCATGGCGACGGAGAAAGTGACGCTGTACGGCCTCCCGATCGTCGCCGCGCGTTCGATCAATTACGGGAGCATCGACCCGGCTGCGGCTCGCGAGGAGTTCATCCAGCACGCGCTCGTCGAAGGTGACTGGGAGACGCACCACCGGTTTTTTGCGCGCAACCAGCAAGCCCGGGAGCAGGCCGGGGAACTTGAGAACAAGGCACGCCGCCGCGGCCTCGTTGCCGACGAGCGTGTTGTCTTCGACTTCTACGACCAGCGCATCCCGAAGATCGTGACGTCGGCCCGTCACTTCGACTCGTGGTGGAAGACAGTGCGGACCACCGATCCGGGCCTTCTCGACCTGACTCCGCAGGACCTGACCGGACCGGCGGCCGACGAGATCAGCCCGGCCGACTACCCAGAGCGGCTGGCCTCGTTTCGGCTCTCGTATGAATTTTCACCGGGTGAAACAGACGACGGGGTGACAGTCGACATTCCCCTCGCAGACCTCTTCGCGGCGGGCGACTCCGACCTTGGCTGGCAGGTGCCGGGGCTGCGCCGGGAACTCGTGACCGAGCTGATCCGCGGGCTGCCCAAGGACCTGCGGCGGCACTTCATCCCGGCGCCGGACACCGCCGCGACTGTGCTGGCGGACATGGGCGAGCCCGGCGGCGACCTGCTCGAGGCGCTGAGCCGAGAGCTCGCCCGGCTGACCGGCGTCCGCGTGCCGCGGTCGGCGTGGAACGTGGCCGGCCTGCCGGACTACCTGAAGATGCGGTACCGGGTCTCCGATGGCGACCGCGTGCTCGCCACCGGCCGGGACGTTGAGGAACTGCGGAACCGGCTGCGGCCGGAGCTCACCGCGGCGCTCACGGAGGCTGCCGCCGGCATCACCAGGACCGGGCTGACCACCTGGAACATCGGCACGCTGCCGAAGGTGTTCACGAACGGCAAGGTCCGCGGGTACCCGGCCCTCGCCGACGCCGGGACCAGCGTGGACGTCCGGGTCTTCGACACCGAGGCCGAGGCGGCGGAGGCGATGAAGGCCGGCGTGTCGCGGCTGCTGTTGCTCGCTGTCCCCTCAGGCGTCCGGTCCATCGCCAGCAGGCTGCCGATGAACCTCAAGATGGCGATGAGCCGCCACCCGTACCCGAGTGCCGCGGCGATGCTCGATGACTGCGCGTTCGCCGCGGCGCTCCGAGTTGTCGAAGATGCCGGGGGTCCGGCCCGTGATCAGGCTGGCTTCGAGCGGCTGGCCGAGGCTGCGCGGGACCGCCTGGCGCCGGACACAGCGGCGGTCCTCGACTCAGTGGCGACAATCCTGGCCGAGGCGCAGGAGGTCGAGATCCGGCTGACGCAGGCAACCCCGGTACCTGCGGTTGCGCCCGCCATCGAGGACATGCGAGAGCAGTTCGCCGGGCTGGTTTACCCCGGATTCATCGCCAGGACTGGCCGGCGGCTGCCCGACGTGATCCGCTACCTCAGGGCTATCGTCCGCCGGCTCGACAAGCTGGCAGATCAGGCTCGGGACGCTGAGCGGATGGCGGTCGTGCACCGGGCCGAGGCCGAGTACCGCCAGTCCCTTGCTGAGTATCCGGCGCAGGACTTCGAGCCGGTTCGCTGGATGATCGAGGAACTGCGGGTGAACCTGTTCGCCCAGGTTCTCGGCACCCCGTACCCTGTCTCCGAGAAGCGGATCATGACCGCGCTGGCGCAGGCGGGCGAGCGTACGCGCGGCGAATGAACGCCCTGCGGATCGCGGCGACCACCAGTTCGGGCTGGGTCGTGATCTCCACCCAGTCGAGGTGCTCGACCTGGTAACCGGCGGCACGCAGCTTCTTGTCTCGCCATAGCTGGGTTTTAGCCCGCTGGCGACCCGTTCGTGCTGCACGGCGTGGTCACCAGCTGGTTCGTCCGGGAGTGGAACGACGCGCTGCTCGGCTGAGCGCTAGTCCCCCCGGTAGGTGCTGTCCTTGCGCCGCAGCCACAGGAAGGCGACAAGGCCGACGAGCAGCCAGGCACCCACCCAGTGGGTCAGCCCATGCAGGACGACAATTGCCACCACCAGCGCGGTTGCAGCGAGCAGCACCCACCGCAGCTTCTGGGTGCGAGCGCGCCGCTCCGCCTCCCGGTGGTGGCGCTGCTCGTGCTTGAGCTTGAGCTGCTCTCGTTCGAGCTGCAGCTGGGCGAGCTTGCGCCGTTGCCGACCCGTCGGGGCCGGACCTGCCTCGCTGTCGTCGGGCAGATCAGCCAGCAAACCGGTCAGGTCGGCCATCGTCTTGGCCCGCATCGCCTGATCGAGCCGGTCGCTGAATTCAGCCTCGTCCAGCCGCCCGTTGCTGAAGTGGTCAGCCAGGCGGTCGGCGATCGCTGCCCGTTCAGCGTCGCTGACCCGCATGTCTGCGCCCGGCCAGCTGGCTCGCCGCAGGGCCGAGCCGGCCTGGCGCGGCGAGTTCAGCGGCGAGTTCACTGGTGTGGACATGGTGTGCTGGCCTCCCTGGTCAGTTTTGCGTCGACAGTTCGCGCTGTCAGTTGCGCCAGGCGTGGGAAATGCCGTCGGCGTAGCTGTCTCCCGTGCCCTCGTCCGGGATCAGCAGCCAGCAGCCCAGGTACAGCGGAATGCCCAGTGCACCGACGAAGGTCAGGACAATGAAGGCAATCCGCACGATCAGGACGTCGACGCCTAGGTACCCGCCGATGCCGGATGCCACCCCCGCGAGCATCCGGCCGTGGCGTGAGCGGGTCAGTGACCGCTGTCCGGCCTGCTGCTCCGGGCGGGTGGTGGTGTGCTCAGTTGTGTTCATGGCAGCAAGCCTGCCCGCGGGGAAGCAGCCCGACTATCGGGATCAACCCTGAGCCGGCCCTGACTGGCACGACCAGGACCCTGACCCGGAGCAGGGACTGTCCGGATAGCGACCACACAGGAACTTCCGCGATGATGGGGCACATGGCGGAACAGGCCAGCGCCCGACCAGCGACCACTGCCGAGGCAGGCGGCCCGTTTGCGGTGCCGCCGGACGGGAGCGCCCCGGAGCGGCCTCCGCCGCGCGCCTCGTTCCAGCCGAGCTCAGCGCCGCCGGGTTCAGCGCCGCCGCCGGGTTCAGCGCCGCCGCCGGGCTCAGCGCCGCCGCCGGGCCCGCCGTCGCAGCCCTCGGCAGCTCCGGGGTTTGCCACCTGGCTGGAGGGCCACGGCCTGCGGCTGACTCGCGGGCCTGGCAGCGACGGGCCGCTGCGGCGGGCGCGGGACGGCCAGATCTTCGGCGGCGTGGCGGCCGGCCTCGCGAAGCGCTCGGGCTACTCGGTCGGCCTCATCCGCGCCGTTTTTGCCGTCGCGATCCTCGTCACCACCGGCTACCTGGCGATTGCCTACGTCCTCGCGTGGCTGCTGATCCCGGCCGAGGGCGACGACAGCAACATCGCCTCCCGGGCGCTCGCCGACAAACGCGGCATTGTGATGTCGGCCGCCCTGACCTCGGTGCTCGTCGTGGCCCTGGTGATCGCATCGGCGCTCAACGCGCCGTGGGTTACCTCCCTGGCAGTGCCGATCATCGCCTGCGCGGTCGGGCTGCTGCTGATCTCGCGCAACGCGCCCGACGACGAGCTCGACTTCCTTCGCGGGCTCGCCGATCCGGCGGGCATGACGAAGACAGCGCCCCGGTCGCGCCGGATGATGCGCGTCCTCGCCGCCGCGCTGCTGCTCATCTTCGGCCTGTACACGCTGCTCCAGGGCCACGAGCGGTACGCGCTGCTGCGGCCGCTATCCGGCATCGTGCTGCTCACCGGTGGCATTCTTCTCGCGCTCGGACCGTGGTGGCTCCGGGTCGCGCGCGAGGCGGTAGACGAGCGCCAGGCCAGGATCCGCGCCGAGGAGCGCGCCGACATGGCCTCCCGGGTGCACGACTCGGTCCTGCAGACTCTCGCCCTGATCCAGCGCCGCGCGAGCGACCCCGGTCAGGTCGTCCAGCTGGCCCGCGCTCAGGAGCGCGAGCTGCGGGCGTGGCTGTTCGACGGCCGCGCCCCTGGCTCCCTGGAAGGAAACGCGGCCACCGTGGCCGACGGAGTTCGCCTCATTCAGCAGGAGATCGAGGCGCAGCACGGCCTGTCGGTCGACGCGGTAACAGTCGGCGACTGTGACCTCGACGACGACCTCGGCGCCTTGCTGGCAGCCGGGCGGGAGGCTACAGTCAACGCCGCGAAGTGGTCTGGGGCCGACGTCGTGTCGCTGTTCGCAGAGGTCGAGCCCGGCACGGTTTCGCTGTTCGTGCGGGACCGCGGCAAGGGCTTCGACCCGAGCCAGGTTCCGGGCGATCGCAAGGGGGTGGCGGAGTCCATCCGGGGCCGGATGGCCCGGCGCGGCGGTACCGCGACGATCCGCAGTGAGCCTGGCGCCGGCACTGAGGTCACGCTGGTGATGCCGCGCATCGCTCCGGACCCGGCGATGCGGTCGTGAGCGGGCCGGAGTCACCGGCAGGCCGGTCGCGCGTCTTCCTGGTGGACGACCATGGCATGTTCCGGGCCGGGGTGCGTGCCGAGCTGGCCGGCGCGGTGGACATCGTCGGCGAGGCAGCCGACGTCGGGCCGGCTATCGAGCAGATCAGCGAGTCGCTGCCGGACGTGGTGCTGCTGGACGTGCACCTGCCCGCGGGCGGCGGCCAGAACGTCGTGGCCGCGGTGAAGCCGTCTCACCCGGCTGTCCGCTTCCTGGCGCTGTCCGCGTCCGATGCGCCCGAGGACGTGATCGCCGTAATCCGGTCCGGGGCGCGCGGCTACGTCACCAAGACCATTTCCGGCGCCGAGCTGATCGACGCGATCAGGCGGGTAGCCGCCGGGGACGCGGTGTTCTCGCCGCGGCTGGCCGGATTCGTGCTCGACGCCTTCGCCTCCGGGCAGTCGCCGGACGTCGACAAGCCGTCGTTCGACCCCGAACTCGACCAGCTCACCAGCCGTGAGCGGGAGGTACTCCGCCTCATCGCGCGCGGCTACACCTACCGCGAGGTGGCCAAGGAGCTCTACATCTCGGTGAAGACGGTCGAGAGCCACGTCTCGTCGGTGCTGCGCAAGCTGCAGTTGTCGACTCGGCATCAGCTGACCCGCTGGGCAGCCGAGCGCCGGCTGACCTAGGTGTAGTTCCCAGGGCGCGCCGGTCGGCTAGTCGCCGTTCCGGCAGCAAACCTGACGGGGAACTACACCTGGACCTTTGCCACAGAGGACTCGCCGGGCAGGCGGAACTCTTCCACGTCCTCCACCGGGATGTTCAGCAGGTCGAGCGAGCGGGCGAAGTGCGCGACCGCCGCAAGTGGCAGGAGCGCAGCCGCGCAGATCAGCAGCGCCGTGGGCGGGCCCAGCGCATCGGCCAGAAGTCCCGCGACCAGCGGGCCGAGCCATTGCAGTGCCTGGGCGCCGAAGTTCACCGCGGACGTTACCCGGCCACAGAACTCGTCGGGCACCAGCCGGACTTCATAAGCGTCGAGGAAGGCGTTTACCGGCACCAGCACGACCATGATCAGGAAGACCGCGAGCCCGATCTCCCACGGCACCGGCAGCACGGCGGTGAGGAATATCGACAGCGCGAGCACCCAGCCCGCCGTAAGAAAGACGAGCTTGGCCCGGACCCGCTTGAGGACAACCGGCCCGACCACCGCTCCGAGGATCCCGCCGACGAGGGCGACTGAGTACGTCAGGCCGATCACTGTAGGGCTGGCGCCGCGGTCTTTGAGCACGGCGATGAACAGCAGGAAGTAACCGGCCGCGATCATGTTGATGGCGGGCACCCAGCTGGCCAGGAAGCGCAGGAACGGCACGGCGCGGACGTACCTCAGCCCGGCGCCGATGTCGGCGAGGACGGTCGCCCGTTCGCCGGCGTCGCCTCGCTCGGGCCCCAGCGGCCTGCGGATCAGCGCTGCCCCGGCGGCTGCGAACAAGAAGGACACCGCGTCCGCGCCGAAGGGCAGCCACCGGGCGACGGTGAAGAGGAACCCGCCGAGCGGGTTGCCGAACAACTCGGCTGCCATGTCGCGACCCTGCACCTGACTGGACGCGACGCCCATCTGGTCCTTGCGGACGATCCGGCGCAGCGCGGGTATCCGGGCGCCGCTGCGCAAGCCGCTGGCTAGCCCGCCGACGCACGCGGCCGCGGCCAGCAGCGGGATGGGCGTATAGCCGCGGGCCACGATCGCCGCGACCACGGCAACTGCGGTGGCCTGCACAAGCGCGCCGCCGATGAGCAGGCCCTTGCGGGAGACACGGTCGGCGAGAGCGCCGCCCCACAGCGTGGTCACCAGACCGCCGATCATGGTGGCCGCACTGATGACGCCAGCGCGTGCCACCGAGCCGGTCGCGAACAGCACCAGCAGCGGATAAGCGATCGACGACATGCTGGAGCCGAGGGTCGAAACGGCGTCGCCGCTCCACAGGATGAGGTAGTCGCGGTTCCGCCACAGAGCCGTCGATGGCTCGCGCGCGTGATCTCGGGGGTGATTACCGGCTCGATAATCGGTCACCCCCGATACCCTGACGAACTAGTGCGCCGAAGTCAAGTAATAACGCGTTTTGGCAGTACGGCTTCGGGACAGTATGGCTTCGGGGCAGCATGGCTTCAGGCCTGTGGCCTCAGGGCAGGCGTGCCTCCGCCCGGAGGACTGCAGCGAGGTCGTCCGGACCCGGCGTACTCGCGCTCAGGCCGGTCAGGCCGTGGGCGGTGAACCAGGCGGCCACGTTTCCTGCATCACGGTCCAGATAACCGCCGCCCTGCGGGTTGGTGATCACGTCCACGACCTGCGGCGTGTCAATCATGATCAGGCGGCCGCGCTGGACGAGCAGGTTATATGCCGACAGGTCGCCGTGCGCCAGCCCGAGGCGGGCCAGCGCGCGCGTAGCCTCGACAAGCTGGCTCCACAGGCTGGCGAGCGCGGTGCCGCGCAGACCGGTCTCGGCGAGCCGCGGGGCGGCGGTGCCGTCCGGCTCGCCGATGAACTCCATGAGGATCTCGGTGCCGAGGATCTGGACCGGGTAGGGGACCGGCACCCCTGCGGCATAGAACTGGGACAGGGCAGTGAACTCGGCGTTCGCCCACTGAGCCGCGATCATCTCGCGGCCCACGGCCGTGCGGTTCGCCATCGCGCGAGTGGCGCGTGACTCGCGCACGCGCCTGCCCTCGATGTAGTTGCTGTCCCGGTGGAACAGCCGGTGCTCCGACGATCGGTACCGCTTGGCGGCGAGCAGACAGGAGCGGTCGGTGGCGGGTACAGCGCGACGGAGGAGGTAGACGTTCGCTTCCTTGCCGGTTTTCAGGATGCCGAGCTCGGTATCGGTGGCGGCAAGCTCGGTGACCAGCCAGTCGGGGCGAGGTCGGGGGCCGCGCTCGCTCGGCGTGGACTGGTCCCAGGTGGACCAGCGGTCACCGTCGGGCAGCCCGTCGGTGGTGTCGAACTGCTCAATCGACGGCAGCGCGCTCCGGTGGCGGTCGCGCTTGGCGAACAGTGGCTCGTCGTCGTCGAAACGCGGCTTACCGCGATGGCGGGAGTACGCAGGTTCGCGCACGGTGGTAGCTCCTCAGGCCGAGAGTCATGGAAGGCAGCAGGAAATAAGAGACATTGGTCATCTGCGTCCTCCCTTCTCCTCAGGCCCGTAACGGAGCCACGTGATCGTGCAGCTAACAGTGGGCCGCCGAGACGGCCTCCGCCGAGCCTGTCATGGCGCGGTGGGACCGGCAAGCGGGTTTTGGTGCGGGGCGGCTAGGCCTGACTGGCCTCGATCGCGCCGCGGGCCTGGTCCGCCGTCAGCACGCGAGCGATCCCGACCGTTGTCCAGTCGGAGCTCTCTTCGAGCTCGTCCCGCAGCATGGCGGCCTGGTACTCGATCGACACCGGGCCGATCGCTACGAGGCCGGACTTGGAGTTCCGCATCACCAGGATGTAGTTCACGTCGGGTTCCTCTCCGATCGGCCCGAGCTGAATCTAGCGCGTGTCGTGCGCGTCGGGCGGCGCAGGTGAGTTGCACGGCCGCGCCGGCGTGGATGAGGATCGGACCGTGAACATGGACGAACTGCGGCGGATCGCTGCCGAGCGGCTGCCCGCGCCCGTGACCGAGTACTTCAGCCAGGGAGCCTCCGAGGGGATCAGTACCGCGGCGGCGCCTGGTGCCTGGGACAAGCTCAGGTTCCGGCCGAGGCTGCTGCGGGATGTCTCGGCGGTCTCGGCGGCCACTACGGTGCTCGGGCACCAGCTTGCCACGCCAGTGTGCGTGGCGCCGACGGCCATGCAGCGAGCAGCCCACCCGGACGGCGAAGCCGCGACCGCCCTCGGAGCCGCGAAAGCCGGCAGCCTGGTGGCAGTGTCGACCAACTCCGGGACGACCTTCGGGCAGATCGGGGCCACCGGCGCACACTGGTGGCTGCAGTCCTACGTAATGCGCGACCGCGGCCTGACGACGGCCATCCTGCAGCGGGCGCGGGAGGCCGGCGCGTCCGCGGTGGTCCTGACTGCGGACACGGCAGTCGTCGGCCGCAAGCGCAACGCCGGCCCCGAGGTCTGGGACGTCGTGCCGGACGAGTACACGCTGGCGAACCTCGACCTGCAGGACGTGCCGGACGGAGCCATCGACAAGGCGACCGACCTCACGCCGGACACGATCGGCTGGCTGCGCGAGGTTACCGGTCTGCCGGTGATCGTCAAGGGGCTGCTGCGCAGTGACGACGCCCTGGTCGCGGTGGCGGCCGGCGCCGCGGCCATCCAGGTGTCGAATCACGGCGGACGGCAGCTCGACCAGGCCGTGGCCGCGGCCGACGCGCTGCCGGAGATTGTCGACGCGCTGTCGGGCACCGGGGCGGAGGTATACGTCGACGGCGGGATCCGGCGCGCTGAGCACGTGCTTGCGGCGCTGGCGCTGGGCGCGCGGGCGGTCTTTCTCGGCAGGCCGGTGCTGTGGGCGCTAACGGCGGGCGGAGAGTCCGGCGAAGGTGGCAGCGAGGGCGTCGCGCAGCTGCTGTACGAATTCACTGACGACCTGGAGCACGTGATGACGCTGGCCGGCGTGCGCACGACCGCCGAGATCGGCCGCGATCTCGTCTGCTGAGCCCGGCATCACCAGCGCCCGCGCCGGGATGGCGCGCGTCAGGACGCGCCCGGGTCAAGAGGGCCCGGCGTCGAGCCAGGCCGTCGGGTCGGGCGGGTAGTCGGGTCGCCGCGAGCCGCTGCTCTGCCCGGCCCGCGCGAATCCCAGATCGCGGAGAATCTCCGGGGCGGAGCCGCCGGCGGCCGGGGTCGCGCCGTACTCGCTGACCAGCAGCCGGCCCGTGCCCGGCCGGACGGTGTGCGCCAGGTGATGGCGGATGAGGTCGGCACGGCGCTGCCGAGGCACGCAGTCGACGAGCAGATGGACGTAGTCGAACCGCAGGCCTCCCGGCGGCAGCCAGTCGATGGCGTTGCCCGCCCAGATGCGGTCCGCCCACTGCGGCAGCCGTCGCCGCGCCAGGTCCACCAGCCCGGCGCTCAGGTCGAGCCCGTACGGCTGGACGTCCAGCCCCCGCTCCGCGCACCAGGCCGCGACGGACTCCATCAGCAGCCCGTTCGCGCAGCCGACGTCGAGGAACGTGCCGCTGGCCGTGATGCCTTCGGTAATGTGCCGCCGCGCCTGGCGCCACTGCTCATCAGTGCCGCCGAAGCCGGATCCGCCGGGGGCGCTCTCGGCGCGGAGATAGGCGCGCTCCAGCCGGCGGACGTTGTCGCTGTAGAACGCCTGCTCGTCCAGCGACCGGTAGGACTGTGCGGCCGCAGTCACCACTGCGGCGAGCTCAGGCCGGCCAGCGACCCGCAGCCGGGCGGCGGCTGCGTCAGCGGGCAGCTCGGCGAGCTCGACAGCGGCGTGCGGACGTTCGCCGGTGTACGGGGCGCCCTCGATCCAGGCGTACAGGTGGTCGCCGTGGAGCCCGACCGCCCGGAACCGCTGGTAGCGGAAGCCGGCGGTCTCCAGCGGCACCCGCAGCACCGTGTCGAGCAGGTAGTCCTCATCCGGCAGCACCTCGCCCGACGGGAGCTCCGGCCCGCCGGCCGCCTCGATCAGAAAGCACTGGCCGTCCTCGCCGAACGGCACGAACGTGATCCGGCGCACCATGCCCGGCTCCGGGTCGGCATCGATGAGATCGAACACGGGAAGTTAGCCTAGTCCTGGCCCGAACGGCCCGGCCTGGCATGATCGGCGGCGTGGTCATCGCGGTTTCGGAGTACGACCCGGACTGGCCGGCGCAGTTCCGCGCCGAGGCCGCCGCGCTGACGGAGCTGCTCGAGCCATGGCTGGCCGCGCCGGTCGAGCACATTGGCTCCACCGCGGTGCCGGGCCTCCGCGCGAAGCCGATCCTCGACATGATGGCGGGCGTTCGCGACCTGACGTCCGCCCGGGACGCGATTCCCGTGCTGACGAAACGAGGTTACGTGCACACGCAGCACCGGCCGGCGACGCTGAGTTTTCGCAAGCCGGGGCCCGAGGATCCCCGGCAGAACTCGCACCACTTGCACCTGACCGAGCCGGGCAGCAGCCTGTGGCGCGAGCGGCTGGCCTTCCGTGACTCGCTCCGGGCCGATCAGGCGCTGGCGCGTCAGTACGAGCAGCTCAAGGAAACGCTGGCGGCGAACAGCCCGGACATTGCCGTGTACACCGCGGGCAAGCGCGAGTTCGTCGTGCAGGTGCTCGCCCGAGCCGGGGTGACCGCCGAGCAGTGGCGCCGGGCAGCCGGGATGTAACCGGCGGCCGCTGCGATCGCCAGCACGCGCGCCCCGGCTCGGGCCGCTTTCTCGAGAACCTGCTCAGTTCCCGTCGGCGGCCTCGCCGAAGGACAGCGCCCCCTTCTGGGTGTACTAGGTCATCACGCGCGGGACGAAGCGCCCGGCCCTGACGGCCGGGTCGTCTTCGGCAAGCTTGCGGGCGTACTCCACCGAGGGCGTCTGATAGAGGCAGATCCCGGCGATCTCCTCGTCCTCATCGATCGGGCCCGCCACCTTCAGGTAGCCCGCCGCGTGCATCTTGCGAAAGTGCCCGAGGTGCTTCCGGTTGATGGTGCGCCGCGCGTCTTCGTCGAGCTCCTCCCGGCTGGGCGCTACCTCGAGCAGGACCAGCTGATAGGCGTCGAATTCAGCGGGCGGCTGCGCTGGGTCGCGGTCGGGCTCGAGTGCCTTGAGCTGCTCCAGGTGCAGGTCGAGATGGAAACTGGCGTTCCCCTCGACGAACCCGCCGATCGGGATCGGGCCGTCCTGCACTATCTCGCCGTTGTCGCGGATCACCACGTGCACGAGCGTGCCGGCACGCTCGCCGAGAGCATCGCCCGCGGCGAGCTGCGCGGCGCTACGCGGCTAGCTCGGCCTCGCCGACGGTCGGCGCGTTGTCGTACCGGACGTCGGCGCCCGCCGCGACCTGCTCGGCGGTCTCCGCAATCAGGTCGTTGTTGCTGGCGACGTGCGCGGCGATGAGCTCGGCGGGCCAGCCGCCGTCGTCCGGCTGGCGGAAGCCGCCCGCCCGCAGTGAGGCCACGAAGGGCGCGGACGCCGTCTCGATGCTGCCTGACGTCATGTCGGTCCCCTCCCTAGGAGATCCGCGGTCCAGCACGGGCTGGCCGCGGACACCCGAGCGTGCCAAGCGGCGGCCAGGTTCGTCAAGGTTGCACCCGGCCGGTCACGGTAAGCGTGCGGCATCCGGCGGTTTTCCGGCAGCGGTCAGCGGGGCACGGCACGCCCCGTCTGCTTACGGGAAGAGGCCGTGGAGGGGGAAGACCGCGTTTCTGGTCGCCATGATTGCCTGGTCGACCGGGTCGGCCGGGTCGTAGCCGGAATCGAAGTCGGCGTAACTGGCGCTGGCCCCGTCCGTCATGACCTCGGGTGCGGACTCCGGTGTCACCCGGGCGACGAATTCGCGCCAGTCGGCTGGCGTCGGTGTCATCGGGTCGACGGGACGGCCCATCGCCTCCGCCAGCAGGTGCGTCCAGGTGCGGGGGACGACCTGCACGAGCTGGTAGCCGCCGCCGCCGGTGAGCAGCCAGCGGCCGCCAGCGGTCTCGTGCGCCAGCTGGTGGATCGGCGCGTGCGCCGCGCGCTGCGCGTCCACGGTGATCGCCAGATCCGCCAGCGGATCGGTGAAGTGGGTGTCGCAGCCGTGCTGGCTGACCAGGAACTGCGGCTCGAACTGGCGCAGCAGCGGCGGCACGATCGCGTGCAGCGCGCGCAGCCAGCCGGCGTCGCGGCAGCCGGCCGGGAGCGGCACGTTGACGGCCGACCCGTCGGCGTCCGGTCCGCCGGTCTCGGTGGCGCGGCCGGTACCCGGGAAGAGCGTCAGCGGGCTCTCGTGCAGGCTGATCGTCAGGACGCGCGGATCGTTCCAGAACGCCGCCTGCACTCCGTCGCCGTGGTGCACGTCGATGTCGACATAGGCGATGCGCTCCACGCCCTGGCCGAGCAGCCAGGTGATCGCGATCGCCGGGTCGTTGTAGATGCAGAAGCCGCTGGCGTTGCCGCGCATCGCGTGATGCAGACCGCCCGCGATGCTGGCGCCGTGCTCGGCGGTGCCGGACAGCACGGCCCGGGCGCCCGCCAGCGTCGCGCCGGCGACGAGGGCCGACGCCTCGTGCATGCCGGCGAAAACCGGGTCATCCGCGGTGCCGAGGCCGTGCGCGAGCAGAGTCGCAGCATCCGGGCGGGCGGCAGAGTCGCCCGCGGCGAAAGCACCTGCCTGCTTCACCACGGCGATATAGCCGGAGTCGTGGACGAGCTCGAGCTCCTCCTCCGAGGCGGGCCCGGCCGCGGCGACGGTCACGCCGTCGCCGGACAGCAGGCCCAGTGAGCGGGCCAGCTCGATCGTCAGCTTCACCCGGATCGGCGCGAGCGGGTGCTGCGGCCCGAAGTCGTACGCGGTGAGCTGGTCCTCCCAGGCCACGTGCAGGGAACAGGTCACGTCATGCTTCCTTTCCGCCAGCCCGCGAACGACACGTCACCTCGGGTTAGCCTGCCACACGCTCTCTGGCTGCCCTGGTCGGCTGCTGCGATACTGGGACGGCCATGCCCAGCGAACGGGATGCTCAGAAGGCGGGACCGCCGGCTGACCCGGCTGCCCGCGCCGCCTACGCGCTGCTGGCCGACGGCAGCACCGTCGAGATCCGGATGGCTGGCCCGGCCGACGCCGGTGCCATCCGGCAGATGCACGAGCAGATGTCACCGGGCAACGCCTACTTCCGGTTCTTCAGCTTCAGTCCGCAGGCGCCCGAGCGGGAGGCGCAGCGCCTGACCCGGCCGGCCGGCCCCGACCACGCCGCGTTGCTCGCGCGCCTCGGCGGGAAGCTGATCGGCGTGGCGAGCTACGAGCCGACGGGCCGGCCCGGCGTAGCCGAGATCGCCTTCGCTGTGTCCGACGAGATGCACGGCCGCGGCGTGGCGACATTGCTGCTTGAGCACCTCGTGTCGATGGCCCGGCGCCGGGGCCTGCTGGCGTTCGCGGCCGAGACACTGCCCGAGAACATCGCCATGCAGCGCGTCTTCGCCGACGCCGGCCTGCACGTGGAGCGCCGGCTCACTGACGGCGTGATCGAGCTGATCATGCCGCTGCCCGGCCGGGACAGCGAGCGGCTGGACAGTTACCTGGAGGCAGTGAGCGGCCGGGCGAGCCGGGCCGACGTAGCGAGCCTGCGGCACCTGCTGCAGCCGGCCTCGGTTGCGGTGATCGGCGCGAGTCGCGTGCGGGGATCCGTCGGGCGCGAGGTGCTGCACAACATCGTGGCCGGCGGGTTCGCCGGTCAGGTGTTCCCGGTCAACCCGAGCGGCGCGGCGATCGAGGGGCTAGTGTGCCTGACCTCGGCCGCAGCGCTGCCCGAGGGGACCGATCTCGCGGTGGTGGCGGTGCCCGCTGCCGAGGTGCCCGCGGTCGCCGAGCAGTGCGGACAGCGCGGCGTGCACGTGCTGATCGTGATCACCGCCGGGTTCGACAGGCAAGCCGGGGCCGGGCTGCTGGCGATCTGCCGCCGCTACGGCATGCGGCTCGTCGGACCGAACTGCTTCGGCGCGCTCAACCCGGCCGAACGGCTCAATGCCACCTTCTCCGCGTCGGCGCCGTCACCGGGCAGCGCCGGCATCGTCGTGCAGTCGGGCGGGATGGGCGTTGCGCTTCTCGAGCATGTCGAGCGGCTTGGCATTGGCGTCTCCTCGTTCGCGTCGGTGGGCGACAAGTACGACGTTTCCAGCAACGACCTGCTCACCTGGTGGGAGCGGGACGGGCAGACCACCATGGCGCTGCTGTACGTGGAATCGTTCGGCAACCCGCGGCAGTTCGCCCACACTGCCCGCCGGGTCGGGCAGCAGTTCCCGGTCCTCACCGTGATCGGCGGGCGGTCGGCAGCGGGTCAGCGCGCCGCCGCGTCGCAGCCGGCCGCGTCCGCGACACCGCTAGTCACTCAGGAAGCGCTGTTCGGCCAGGCGGGCATCATCGCGACCGAGAGCTTCGGAGAGCTGATCGAGGCGGCGGCGCTGCTGAGCTGTCAGCCGCGGCCGGCCGGGCGCCGGGTCGGGATCGTGTCCAGTGCGGCCGGCGCGGGCGTCCTGGCCGCTGATGCCTGCGTCGATGCCGGACTCCAGGTGGCCGTGCTTTCCCCGGACACGCAGCAGCGGCTCGCCGCCCTGCTGCCTCCGGGCGCAACTGTCTCCGGGCCGGTGGACACGACGGCCGCGGTGACACTGCCGGACTTCCGGGCCTGCCTCCGGGAGGTGGCGGCGGACCCGGGCGTCGACGCACTGCTGGCCATCGGGGTGCCCACGGCTGTCGCGGACCTCGGCGTCGCCATTCTGACCGCCGACGTCGGCAAGCCGCTGGCGGCCGCCCTGCTTGACCGGTCCGCCGCGGTCTCGGTAATCGGGCGCGGCGCCAGCGAGCCACCGGGGCAGGGCACGGGACCCGGCGAGACCGGGCCGGGCGCGCGAGTCCCGGTGTACGGGTACCCGGAGAGCGCGGCGCGCGCACTGGCCCGGGCTGCCGCCTACCAGGAGTGGCGGGGCAGAGAACACGGTCAGGTTCCGCAGCTCGAGGACGCCGATACCGCCGGAGCGCGAGCGCTCGTCGCGGACTTCCTGGCCGGCAGCACGAACGGCGGCTGGCTTGACGCCGTCGCCGCCGGCTGGCTACTCGGCTGCTACCAGATTCCGGTGGCGCCGGGGAACGCCGCGGGGAGCTCGGACGGTCGCGGGATCGAGGTCGGGATCGGCGTTCTCCAGGAGCCGGTGTTCGGACCGCTGGTGACCTTCGGGCCTGGCGGCGCGGCCAGCGAGGTCGCCGGCGGACGGTCGGCGCGGCTGGCACCGCTGACTGACGTCGACGCAGCTGAGCTGGTCCGGACGAGCCGCGCTGCGCCGCTCCTGCGCGGCGGGCCCGGCGGCGGCCTGACTGCAGACACCAGCGAGATTGCCGGCCTGCTGCTGAGGGTGTCCCGGCTGGCGGACGACCTCCCCGAGGTAGCGGAACTTCAGCTTGATCCGGTGATCGCCCGGCCCGGCGGCACGCAGGTCGCGGAAGCCCGCATCCGGCTCGCGCCCGCCGTGCCCCGCGACCCCTTCCTGCGCCAGCTCCGCTAGCCGCCGGCCCGCTCGCAGACCCGGGCAACGTGCCGGCGGACGCGCGGTGACAGGAAATTGACCATCCGATTGCTAACGTTCCGGCCATCCGGGCCCTTACTCTGCTGCTACGGGTTCGCCACGACCGTTGCGGCCGGCAGGCGGACCAGGCCTGGGCCGGAGGTTGGTCTGGTGATGAGTTGGTCCCGGTGGCGCGGCTGGTCGGGTGACGAGACCGGTTCCGCGACCAGTGGCAACGCCGGTGAGGCGACCGCAGGCGATTGCGGCCGCAATCCGCTCCGCCGCCCGATCGACGACATCGAGGCAGCGATCATCACCTGCCTGATCATCTTCTTCGTCCTGGCCTGTCCGCTGCTATGTGTCGTCACCGGCCGCATCGCGGACAGCTCCGCCGTAGCGGAGCGGCACGCCGAGCAGTCGTGGCAGCCGGTCACCGCGGTCCTGAACGAAAGCGCCGCGGCCGGCCTGGTCGGGCTCGACGGTGAGTGGGGCGCATCCTGGGTGACGGCTCACTGGACCCTTCGCGATGGCAGGACAGCCACTGGCCTGCTCGCGGTCGACCTCAACGCCCGGCAAGGCCAGCACCTGGCCATCTGGGTCTCCGCCACCGGACAGGTGACGCATCCGCCGCTCAGCCAGGCCGAGATCGATGACCGGGTCGCGTCGGCAGCCCTCGCCACGGCGGCGGGCCTCGGACTGCTCCTCGCTATAGTCGTAGTCGCGGTGCGCGTGATCGCAGGCCGCCGCCGGATGGCGGCCTGGGAGCGATCCTGGGAAGCGATCGCCCCGCGGTGGTCGCCGCGCCCGTAGCTGCGTGTGCAGTTGCCGCGTTTCCAGGTCCGGCGAGCAGGGGGTCACCGTGGAAGCCTGGGTAGTCGAGCAGCCCGCGCCCGTCGACGAGCATCCGCTCGAGCGGGTCGAGCGGGCCGAGCCGCAACCGGGTCCGGGCCAGATCCGGGTGCGTGTCAGCTGCTGCGGCGTCTGCCGCACGGACCTGCACCTGGCTGAGGGAGATCTGCCGCCGCGCCGCCCCCGGGTGGCGGTGGGGCATGAGGTCGTCGGGCGCGTCGAGGCCCTCGGGGAAGGCGCCAGCAGGTTCGCTGCCGGAGATCGCGTCGGCGTGCCCTGGCTGGCCAGCACTGACGGCACCTGCACGTTCTGCCGCCGGGGCGCGGAGAACCTGTGCCTGCGGCCGCGCTTCACCGGCTGGGACCTCGACGGCGGATACGCGGACGCGTGCCTGGCCGACGAGGCCTACGTGTATCACCTGCCGGACGAACTCGACGACGAGCACGCCGCGCCGCTGCTCTGCGCGGGCATCATCGGCTACCGCGCGCTGCTCCGGGCGGAGATCCCGCCCGGCGGGCGCCTGGGTATCTACGGGTTCGGCGGCAGCGCGCACATCACTGCGCAGGTCGCACTGCACCAGGGCCTTCGCGTGCATGTCCTGACGCGCGGCGAGGGCAACCGCAAGCTGGCGGCCGAACTCGGTGCGGACTCGGTCGGAGATGCTGCGGACGCGCCGCCCGAGCCGCTCGACGGCGCGATCCTGTTCGCCCCCGCGGGCGAGCTCGTACCGGTGGCGATGCGCGCGCTCGACCGCGGCGGCACGCTCGCCATTGCCGGGATCTGGCTGTCCGATATCCCGCCGCTGCACTACGAGCAGGAGGTGTTCGAGGAGCGGCAGATGCGCAGCGTCACGGCGAACACCCGGCGCGACGGCGAGGAGTTTCTCACGCTGGCGGCGAGGCTCGGCATCCGCCCGACGACGATCGGCTACCCGATGGCGAGTGCGCCTGATGCACTCGCGGACCTGGCCCACGGGCGCTTCAGCGGCGCCGCCGTGCTGCACAACTGGGTGCCGCACCACTAGTCAGTGCTTCGCGCCTCTCCGGGGCTGCCGGGAGTGCGGGCCACCACGAACGTCGCGGCGCGGCGCTCGGCGAAGCCCAGCGACTCGTACAGCCGGATCGCGCCGGCGTTCTCGGAAGCGGCGTGCAGGAACGGGATCTCACCCCGTGCCGTGATCGCCGCGGCGACGGCCAGCGTGAGCCTGGTCGCCAGGCCCTGGCCGCGGTAGGCAGGATCCGTGCACACGGCGCTGACCTCCGCCCAGCCCGGCGGGCGGATTCGCTCGCCAGCCATCGCGATGAGAGCGCCGTTGCGCCGGATGCCGAGGTAGCCGCCGAACTCGACGGTGCGCCGCAGGAACGGACCGGGCCTGGTCCGGGCCACGAGGTCGAGCATCTCCGGCACGTCGGGAAGTCCCAGCGGAACGGCCTCCGCATCGGGTTCGCCACCGACCGCCTCGCCCGTGAGCTGGACGCCGGGCAGGCTCATGATCAGTTTCCAGTCCGCCGGCGGCTCGGCCGGCACGCCCGCGGTGGCGACGACCGCCCCAGGTCCGGCGAGCCAGGCGAGATCACTCCAGTCCTCCGACTGCGGCTGCGCTGGCAGCGCGACGAACGGCGCGACGTCAGCCTGATAACGGAGTACTGCGCCGCGGCGCTCACCTAGCTGCGCCTGCGGACCGAGAAGAGCCGCTCGTGCAGGATTGTCGAGCGGGTGCTCCGTGACCACGCGGGCTACGCCGCGGTACGCAGCGCGGTCGTGATCGCCTCGATGTCCGCGGGATCGCAGCTGTACGGCGTGTACAGCGACATCCGGGTGATGATGTCGCCGAATCGCTGCTGCAATGCGGCCGCGACGTGCGCGGGCGTGCCGGAGACAGCAAACGCGCTCAGCACGTCGTCGCTGATGAGGTTGCCCATCTCGGCCCATTCCTGGCGGCGCGAGAGCACATTGAGCTGATCGCCGAGATTACCCCAGCCATGCAGTTCGAGCACCGGCCGGTAGGCGGGAGTGGAGCCATAGAACGCGATCTGCTCGCGCACGCCTTTCTCAGCCGCCGCCCTGGACTTCTCGTCCGCGCCGAGCACGACGAAGGCTGCCAGGCAGAGCGCGAAGCCGTCCAGGTTACCGCGAGCGGCCGCGAGCGCGGGCAGGGTGCGCTCGCGCAGATACGCCTCGGTGGTGAAGCTGTGACAGAGCATGCCGTCAGCAGCGCGGCCGGCTACACCCGTCATGTGCTCGCCGACGGCGGCCAGCATGATCTCCGGGTTGCCATGCGGATTCGGCCCGGGGTTGAAAAACGGCGTCATCAGCGTGTGCTGGTAAAACGTGCCGCGGAAGGCCAGCTTCCCGGCGCCAGCCCAGCTATCCCAGATGGCATGGAGCGCGGTGATGAACTCCTCCATCCGGGCGGCGGGCTGACTCCACGGCATGGCGAACCGCCGCTGGATGTGCGGACGGACCTGCGAGCCGAGCCCCAGGATGAACCGGCCGCCGGAGATGAGCTGCACGTCATTCGACTGGTAGGCCATCGTCATCGGGTTGCGGGCAAACGCGACGGCTATGGCCGAGCTCAGCGTGATCCGGCTAGTGGCGCGCGCGGCGAGTCCGAGCGTGACGAACGCATCATGCCGCGTCTCCGGCACAGTGAAGCCGTCGTAGAAGGCGGACTCGGCCGCCTGCGCTGCGGCCTCGATGCCGAAGGGGTCTTCGGTGATCTGCGCGCCCGTGTCGATCAGCATGCGGTCGTGGCCTTTCGCGAGGGGGTGCGGTGGGTGCCTGCATCCCATCATGGCCGCCGCCGCGGGCGGCGCCCAGCCTGGAACCGGAGCCGGGGAGCTTACGCAGCGACCAGTGCGTCGGTCAGGGGCCCGATGCCCGCCAGCCGCTCCACGAGATCGGGGGCAAGTGAGTGCCGCTGGCCCAGGGTCTGCGGGGCGTAGTACGACACCTTCACCTGGTCGCCGTCCGCCCAGATCAGTACCTTCAGCGGCATGTCGAGGGCGGCCAGCGGCGCGGCGTCCATGACCGGGGTCCCGGCCACCGGGCTGCCGAAGATGACCAGGGTGGTCTCCCGGAGGCTAAGCCCGGCCTCGGCAGCGGCGGCGCGCTGGTCGATCACCGCGAACAGGCGCATGCCCTTGCTCGCAATCAGCTCCTGCAGGCGCGCGACCGTGTCGGGTACCGACCGCGGGCTGACCTTAGTGATCACTCCTGGCTCAGTCCCGGCATCAGTGGCCATGGCGCGCTCCCCGGGCTAGATCTGGCTGACTGGCGATCTATCCTCGCCCATGCCCGTGCGGTCGCCCCTGGAGGGGTGGGCTAGCGGGAGGCGTCCGCAACGGCCAGCGCGCCGGCAGCCACGTCGGCCAGCAGTCCGGCCGTGCGCCCTGTGCTGCTGGTGGCGGTGATGTCAGCGTCCCGTCCAGGCCGGCGGCCGCTTATCCCGGAATGCGGCGGGCCCTTCCTGCGCGTCAGCGCTGTGGTACACCGGCTCCCAGATCTGCTCTGCCTCCGCGAAGACGTCGGGCCGGGACAGGTACGCGGTCCGCTTGCTGGCGAGCACCGACAGCGGAGCGTTCGCCGCGATCCGCTCGGCCACTGCCTGCGCGGTCGCGCGCAGCTCGGCCGCGGGAACGACTTCGTTCACCAGTCCGATTTCGAAGGCGCGCCGCGCTGGCACGGGATCACCGGTCAGCACGATCTGCAGTGCGACGCGGGGCGGCACGAGCCAGGACAGCGGGGCGGCCCACGGTGAGCCCCGGCCGACCTTCACCTCCGTTACCGCGAACGAGGCCGTGTCCGCGGCGACGCACAGATCGCAGCACTGAGTGAGCAGGAAGCCGTCGGCATAGGCCGCGCCGTTCACTGCGGCGATCGTCGGCTTGGGGACGTCGATGTTGCGCCCGAACTGCGGGAGGAAGTCGGGCGGCGGCACCGTCAGCGATGTCTCGGCCATCTCCCCGAGGTCGCCGCCCGCGCAGAATGCCCGGTCGCCCGAGCCGGTCAGCACGAGCACGCGCGCGCTGTCGTCGGCGTTGAACCGCCGCGTGCCGTCCCAGAGGCCGGCGCGGACGTCTGCGCTGAGCGCGTTGCGCCGCTCCGGCCGCTCGATCGTGAGCCAGGCGACTCCGTTGTGCACCGCGTAGCTCACCGCGTCGGCCATTGCCTGCTCCGTCTCGCCCCGGCAGCATTGTCCTGCGGGCAGTGCCTTGCCAGCAGGCCTTCCCGCCGGCCTGTCCGGGCTCGTAGAGTAACACGTTAGTGAATGGCCGATAACTACTGGCCAGGAGGCGCAACTGTGGATCTCGATGTGACGAGCCTGCACCACCGGCGCGCGGTGAACCGCTGGGAGCGCATGAGCGTCGGCGACCTTCTGGAGCGGGTGACCTGGAGCAGGCCGGACAAGGCCGCGATCGTCGGCAGGCCCGGCGCGTACGCAACCGAGCGGTTCGCGGTTCTGAGCTACCGGCAGGCCGACGAGTGCGCCAACCAGATCGCGCACGGGCTGCTGGCGCGCGGCCTGGAGCGCGGCGACGTGGTGCTGCTGTTCTGCGAGAACTCGGTCGAGGGCTATCTGGCGAAGATCGGCATCGCCAAGGCAGGTCTCGTCGCCGCCCCGCTGAACCCGATGATGGCGCCGGATCTTGTCGAAGCCATGGCCGAGCTCGTGCAGCCGAAGCTGGCGATCGTCGACGCCGAGCTGTGGCCCAAGGCGGCGGCACCGTTCGCCGCGAAGGGCATCACCGAGGACCGTGTGATCACCATCGAGGTCGGCGGCGGCGTGGTACCGGGCAGCATCGCGTTCACCGATCTCATCGAGGGGCAGCCGGTCACCGAGCCGGAGGTCGAGATCCACGCCGACGACATCTGGGAGATCCTCTTCACCTCCGGGACGACCGCGCTGCCCAAGGGCGTGATGATCAGCCACGCCTGCAGCTACGCGGCGGGCTTCGGGTTCGCCCTGTCGCTCACGCGCGGTCTGCGCCTGGAGTCCGACCTGCGGCTCGGCACTTATCTGCCGCTCATCTACCACGTCGGCGACCAGCCGTTTACCTACTCGGTGTTCCTGTGCGCGGGGACGCTCGTACTCGGCCGTCGCCCGGCCCCGGCGGCGATCGCCGAGATGATCGCCGAGGACACGGTGACTGCGCTGTGGGCTGGATCGCCGGCCATGGTGCGCGCGCTGGACGCGGAGCTGACGGCCCGGTCCGAGCTCGACGGCGGCAGCCTCACCGTGATCGTGTACGGCTGGGCCGCCCTTCCGCCGGCGACGCTGGCCTCGCTGAAGCGGCACTGCGGCGAGGACCTGTGCGCGTTCGAGATCTTCGGCCAGACCGAGTGCATCCCGTGCCGCCGGTTCTGGCCGGATGAGTGGCCTGAGCTGTTCGCCGCCACGGCACCGCAGCTCAACTACGTCGGCATCCCCAGCCCGATCCTCGCCTCGACGGTCCTCGACCCGGAGGGCAGCGACCTCGCGGGCCAGCCGGGCGTCGCGGGGGAGGCGGTCTACCGCTCGCCGGCGGTCATGGCCGGCTACTACCGGGACGAGCAAGCGACTCAGAACGCGTTCCGCTACGGCTGGTTCCATTCCGGCGACAGCTGCGCGTACGACGACGACGGCCTGCGCATCATGCTCGACCGCTACAAGGACATCGTGAAGACCGGCGGCGAGAACGTCTCCAGCCTGCGAGTCGAGGCCGTGCTCGCGCAGCATCCCGATGTCTCCCGGTGCGCGGTAGTCGGGCTGCCGCACGCCCGCTGGGGTGAGGCGGTCACCGCGGTCGTTGTCCTCCGCGACGGCGCCAGCGCCACCGAGGAGGACCTGATCAAGCACTGCCGGGTCACTCTGGCCGGCTACGAGACGCCGAAGTCGGTCGTGTTTGCCGACGACCTGCCCGAGACCGTCGGCGGCAAGGTGCTCAAGTACCGCCTGCGCGCGCTGCACGCCGGCCACTACGGCGGCATCGACGGGCCGCTGTAACGAAAGCGACCGGAGTCACGCGTCCAGGGTCGGCACGATGAGGTATTTCGAGCCGGTCGAGTGGCGTGCGTAGGCGCTGATCGCCTCAGGCTGCAGCGCGCCGGCCAGCGAGACCTCCGCCGTGTAGCTGCTCGCGAACAACGTGGTGAGACCGGCGGCTACCCGTGCCCGCAGGCGCTCGACGTCCTGCGGGCTGATGGTCTGCAGGAAGTTCGTGAGCAGCCAGCCGCCCACGCCCCAGGCCATCCCGTAATTCCGGAACAGTTCGGTCGGGCTCCGGTCGAGGGACCCGTAGATGTAGACCTGCTTGCGGACGGTCGAACCGTAACGGCTGTAGCCCGCCGCGGAGGCACCGGCGGCGGCTTCCATGGCGGTCAGGATCTGGCTCGCCAGCTTCCCGCCGCCGATGGCGTCGAACGCCAGCGTCGCGCCCGTCTCAGTCAGTGCGGCGATGAGATCGGTCAGGAAAGCGGGTGACGAGGAGTCGCACACGAAGCTCGCGCCGGCCGAGCGGAGCAGCTCGGCCTGCTCCGGCCGCCGGACGATGTTGACCAGCTGGATCTGCTCCTCCTGGCAGACCCGGATCAGCATCTGCCCGAGGTTGGACGCGGCTGCGGTGTGCACCAGCGCGATGTGGTCCTCGAGCCGCATCGTCTCGATCATGCCGAGTACCGTCATCGGGTTCACGAACGAGGACGCGCCGTCGGCCGCCGGAACGCCGTCCGGCAGGACGAGGCAGGCAGCCGCCGGCACCTTCCGGTACTGCGCGTACATGGCGCCACCAGCTACGGCGACCGTCTTGCCGAGCAGTGCCTGCGCGGCCGGACCGGGTCCCGCCGCGACCACGGTGCCGGCGCCCTCGTTGCCGACCGGCAGCGGCGCGCCAACCCGGCCTGCGAGCCCGCGCATGGCTGCGTCCGGAATCGGGGCCGTCACTACCGGCTGCCCGGCCGACTCGCTGAACTCCGCTGCCGCCAGGTCAGCGCCCGCGAACAGCAGGCCGAGATCGGACGGGTTGATCGGAGTCGCCTCGATGCGCAGCACGACCTCATCCGGGCCGGGCTCGGGGACGCTGACCGCCTCGAGGAACACCCTCAGCGTCTGATCGGCGCCTACCGCCGATTTCAGCTGCAGCCCCACGGCCGGAGTCGGTGCCATCGATCAGCCCCTTCGATCCTCGTTTCGATTAGCTTTGTCGTGATTTTAGACCGAGAAGGTGGCAAAAGCACGGGCGGGGTACGGCCGGGCTACACAATGGACGTCGTGTGGCCCGCCCAGTACTGGTCGCGCACCAGCCGCTTGTACAGCTTCCCGGTGGCAGAACGCGGCAGCTCGGCGACGAAGTCCACCGTTCGCGGGCACTTGAAGTGGGTCAGCCGGTCGCGGCACCAGGCGATGAGCTCGTCGGCGAGCTCCGGGCTGGCGGCAGCCGGGTCCGCGAGCTGGACGACCGCCTTGACCGCCTCGCCCAGATCGTCGTCGGGCACACCGATGACCGCGACGTCCAGGACGGCGGGGTGGGCGGAAAGCAGGTTCTCTGTTTCCTGCGGGTAGATGTTAACGCCGCCGGAGATGATCATGTAGGTCTTCCGGTCGGTCAGGTAAAGGTAGCCCTCCTCGTCCACGTGGCCGACGTCGCCGATCGTGCTGGTGATGCCGCTGTCACGGCGGCCGTCCGCGGTCTTGGCCGGGTCCTCGAAGTACTCGAACGCGGTCGCGCCGCGGAACCAGATCGTTCCGTCCTGACCGGGTGGCTGCTCGTTGCCCTCGTCGTCCAGGACGAGTAGCTCGCCCAGGATGACCCGGCCGACCGTGCCCGGGTGCGCGAGCCACTGGGCGGAGTCGCAGAAGGTGAAGCCGTTGGCCTCGGTGGCACCGTAGTACTCGGTGATGATCGGACCGAGCCAGTCGATCATCGCCTGCTTGACGTGCACCGGGCAGGGGGCGGCGGCATGAACGATGCACTCGAGCGAGGAGGTGTCGTAGCAGGCACGCACGTCCTCGGCCAGGCGGAGGAGCCGGCTGAACATGACCGGTACCATCTGGCAGTTCGTGACGCCGTACCGCTCGACGAGAGCCAGCCACTGCCGTGCGTCGAAGTGCTCCATGATCACGGCGGTCGCACCCAGCCGCAGCGCCGCCGACACGCTGGCCTGCGGGGCCGAGTGGTACAGCGGCGCCGGGTTCAGGTAGGTCATGCCCTCACGGAAGCCGAACATGGCCCGCACGAACTGCATCACCGGCAGCGCCTCGCCCGGCGGCACTTCGGGCAGGGGACGCAGGATGCCCTTCGGCTGACCGGTCGTTCCCGACGAGTACAGCATTGCCGCGCCGAGGCTCTCATCCGCGACCGGGCTGGCCGGCTGCGCGGCGATGACCCCGTCGTAAGCGTCCCAGCCGGGCGGCGGCCTATCCGGCCCGGTCATGATCAGGCGCTCAAGCTGCGGGCACTGGGCCGCTGCGGCGACCGCGACCGGGCACTTGGCCGCCGAGCTGAACAGCAGGCGCGAGCGCGAGTTCGTG
Source organism: uncultured Actinomycetota bacterium (assembly GCA_963711535.1). Taxonomy (GTDB): domain Bacteria; phylum Actinomycetota; class Actinomycetes; order Streptosporangiales; family Streptosporangiaceae; genus JAJYUU01. Next base: position 203,794 of record CAVQEN010000001.1, read on the forward strand.
ACGATGTAGGCAACCTCGTCGGGCGCCAGATAACTGTTGATCAGGGTGTAGTACAGGCCCGTCCGCTCAGCGCCGCCCTCGATCTCGAGCATGCGCGCACTGTTCTCCATGAAGATCGCGATGTGGTCGCCGCGCTGCAACCCGGCCGAGCGCAGGAAGTGCGCGACCTGGTTGGCGCGCGCCTCGAACTGGGCATAGGTGACAGTCTCGCCGGTCGGGCCCATGATGATCGCGGGCTGATCCGGGTGCTCGATGGCGTGCTCACGTGCGAACATGTTGCCTTCCCGTGCCGGGCCACTTGCTGCCGAGGTTACCGGCGTACGGCCCGGATGGGCAGAGCCGACCTTCGGCCCGAAACGAGGCCCCGGGCGCCGGTCAGTTGGCAATGCTGCCGAGGAGCAGTCCGCTGCGCCAGTAACGCTGCAGGATCAGGAACAGCGCGATCAGCGGCGTTATCGTCACCAGGCCGCCGATCACGACCATCGGGAACAACTGGGCGTTGCCGCTGTTCTGAGCACGCTCCGACCAAAGGCCGATGCCGACCGTCAGCGGGTAGAGCTGGTTCTGGCTAAAGATGATCAGCGGCAGGAAGTAGTTGTTCCACACCGTGACGATGCTGATCAGCAGCACGGTCATGAGGCCGGGCACCATCAGTGGCACGGCGATCCGGAAGAAGATCTTGATCTCGCTGGCGCCGTCGATGCGGGCCGCGTCGACAAGATCGCGAGGAACCGAGACCTCGGCGAAGACCTTCATCAGGTAGACGCCGACCGGGCTCACCATGCTCGGCAGGATCATTCCCCAGATCGAGTTGATCAGGTGCGCCTTGGCGTAGGTCAGGTAGAGCGGCAGCGTGATCGCGGTGATGGGCACCAGCAGCGCGGCGAGCACGAGATAAAACAGCGCCCGCGACCCCCCGAAGGAGAACCGGGCGAAGCCGTAGCCGGCGAATGCCGATAGCGCGGTCGCGCCGACGCCCCCCGCCACTGCGTACAGCGCTGTGTTGGCGAACCACCGCGCGAATGTGCCGTACCCGTCGACGTTCTGGAACAGCAGCGAGAAGTTGTGGAAGAGCGAGAACGGGCGCGCGAACCAGAAGCCGAACGTCTCGAAGATGTTCGCCTGCGTCTTCGTCGAGTTGATCAGGATCCAGGCGATCGGCACCAGGGTGAAGATGGCGAACAGCACGCAGCAGAGCGTCAGGAGCCCCACGGTGCCGCGGCGCAGGCCATAAACCTCAACCGGAATGCTCGCGGCCTGCTCCTGCAGCCGCTGGCGCTGCCGGCGCTCGCGGCGGGCCAGCCGTCGCGACTGGCGCGGCGTCGGGCCAGGCGCCGGCTGCTCCGAATGCCCCGGCTCGGCGACGATAACCGTACTCACGCGAGTTCTCCTCTCCGGCGCCGGAATGTGACCGAGACCACGGAGATCACGACGATGATCAGGCCGAGGACGACCGCGGCCGCGGCACCCAGGTTGTACTCGCCGCCGCCGATGGCCGTGTTGTAGATGTACAAGGTCGGGGTGTAGCTGAACGAGATCGCCTGAGGCTCGAAGTACTGCAGGATGAGCGGCTCGGTGAACAACTGCAGGGCGCCGATCGTGTTGAGGAACACCAGCAGCACGATCGCAGGCCGCACCATCGGCAGCTTCACTCGCAGGATGATCTTCCAGAGCGGCGCGTGATCGAGAATCGCTGCCTCCACCACGTCCCGCGGGACCGATCGCAGCGCGGTGTAGAGGATCACCATGTTGTAGCCGGTCCATTCCCAGATCGCGATCACGATGATCGAGGGCAGCATCAGGCTGGAGGAAAAGAAGTTCAGGTTGTGCAGGCCGATCAGGTTGCCGGCGTGGCTGAACGGCCCGAACTGCGGCTCCAGGAGGAAGGCCCACATCACGGCCCCGACGACCGCCGGGACCGCGAATGGGATGAAGAAGAGGGTCCGGAACAGGCGCCCGAACCTCGCGATGCCCAGGTCAAAGATCGTGGCGAAGAAGAACGCGATGAGGAGCATGACCGGGATCTGGATGGCGCCGAAGATGATCACCCGGATCACGCCCGACCAGAAGTCGCCCGCCTGCAGGGTCTGGGTGTAGTTGGCGGCGCCAGAGTAAACGGTGCCGCCGATGATCTTGCTGGTGTACAGGCTGGTGTACACCGCGTAGCCCAGTGGCGCGATCATGAAAAGCAAGAACATGACCAGGAACGGCACGACGAACCCGAGCCCTCGGCGGTCACGCCGCGCTGCCCACGCCGATCTTCGCTGGGGAGACGGCCGGGTCGCGTGTTTCGGTGTCATCGAGATCGTGCTCACGGCAGATCCTTCCTCGGCCCGGAGGCTGACCGGCAGTTCCGCTCCTTCAGGCACGCTGAGGCCGCGATCCACCTGCGGGTGCGCCGCCCGGCGGTGGTGGCCCGCAGGCGGATCGCGGCGCGGTTCACGTCGACACCGTGAAGCCCTGGCTCTTGGCGTAGCTGACGAGCTGACCCTGGAACGTGCTGAAGGCCTTCTGCAGCGTTTCCTTGCCGTTCATGACCCCGGCGAAGGTAGTCGCCGACAGCGTCAGCGCGTACGTCATGAAGGGCGGCCACTGTACGCTGGCGATCTTCGGTGCCGCCGCCGTGAAGGCGACGTTCGGGGTTGACGAGCCCGAGGGCGGATAGGTCAGGTCCTTGAACGACGGGGCATTCAGGAGCGGGACGTAGGTCGGGAACAGCGACGACGGCGGTGTCTTCACGATGTTCCAGGAGGCGCTCGTCGCCGTGAGCCATTCGGCGAACTCGGCTGCCTGTGCGGGGTGCGCACTCTGGCTGAAGACCGGGTAGGTCGAACCGCCCCAGTTGGCGGCGACGTCAGCGCCGGCCGTCCACTGCGGCAGCGCGGCGGAGCGCCAGCTGCCGACCGACGCCTTCGCGTCCGGCGCGAAGTACGACGGTCCCCAGGCCGAGCTGAGCCAGCTCGCGTCGATGCCTTTGTCCATGTCGGCGAAAGCCGTGGCAGTGATGTCGGTGACAGTGTTCAGCAGGTGCGCGGACAGCAACTTCTGCCAGTAGTCTGCGAACTTCAGCTGGGCCGGGCCGGTCCAGTCGATGGTGACCTTGCTGCCGCCGCTGTAGGCGAACGGGAATGCGCTGTCCTGGGCCATCAGGCTGAGGATCCACTGCAGGTCCGATCCGGCGAAGTTGGTCAGGTAGGCGCTCGCGTCGGCCTGGTGGAGCTTTGCCGCGTCGGTCGCGAACTGCGCCCAGGTCGTCGGCGGGCTGATGTGATACTTGGCCAGCTCTTTGGCGTTGTAGTAGAAGCCCATCGGGCCCGAGTCGCTCGGCATCGCGTAGACCGCCGAGCCCTGGCTGACCTCGCTCCAGGCCCACGGCACGAAGTCGCTGGCGTACGTGGTCGCGCCGTACTTGGCGAGGTTGACGACGTTGTGCGTGACCTCGAACGAGGGCAGTTCGTCGTACTCGACCTCGGCTACGTCAGGGGCGCCGGAGCCGGCCTTGAGCGCATCGGCGAGCTTGACGTACTCGGGGTCCCCTGCGCCGACGTCCTCCAGCGTCACGCAGATGGTGGGGTGCGTCTTGTTGAAGGCGTCGACAGCGCGGTCGATCCCTGGCACCCAGGCCCAGAACGTGACCTGAGTTGCCTTGGACGACCGGCAGGAGCTGCCGGCCAGGACGGTGGCGCCTGCGCTGGGCGCGGACGACTTACCTGCGGCCGGCTTGCTCGGCGCGCTCGTGCCGCAGCCGGCCAGCAGGGCAACTGCCGTCCCGGCGGCGAGGGCCGCCGTGCCGCGTCGCAGTGCAGCCGGGAGGACGTGGCGTGTTCGTGTCGGGGGCGAAGACATATCTGCTGAACTCCTTGCGTTGCGGGGGCGGTGCGTAGCGGTAGTGACGTCGGGTTGCGGCCCGCGGCATTGCGGCCGGCCGGGTCAGGAGCTGGTGGCGGCCTCGATGACGGTGAAGGACTGCGGTGGGAGAGTGAGTGTGAGCCGCGAGCCTGACGGTTTCTCGGTGCCGTCTGCCACGCATGCGGCCTCGATGTCGGGGAGGAGACGCGCGCTCGTTCCGTGCTCTGCGGTGACTGTCGTGACGCTGGCGGGGCCGTCGAAGTCGAAGTCCCGCAGCACGATCTCGGTGTCCTCGGGCTCGTGCTGGCTGCGGTTCACCAGGGTCACGGCGACCCGGGCGCAGTCGGCCGAGGCCGTCGCTGCGACGTCGACCAGGGCGAAAGGCCCCAGATCGGCGATGCGGTGCGGCCAGCGGCCGCGATGGTGGTCGAGATGGGCGATGTTAGCGCTAACATCCGGGCCGTCAGTAAAAGAATCGACGGCGAACGCCAGCGCCGCCCGGGAATGCAGCAGCACCGGGTAGTAGATGGGCTGGACGGCTACGGCGTCTGGTGTGGCGACGATCGGTGCGATCGCGTTCACCATCTGGGCGAGGTTGGCCATGCGCACCCAGGCGCAGTTGCGGACGAAGACATTCAGGTAACTGCCGACCGCGAGCGCATCGGCGAAGGTATACCGCTCCTCGAGGGTGCCGTCGTCGGTGCGGAACCAGACGTTCCACTCGTCGTAGGCGATGCGCGGCGGCCGGGCGATCTTGCGGACGTACGCCGCCCGCTGGATCAGCGCGGCAGCAGCCCTGATGCCCCGCTCTGCCTGGTGCGGGGCCAGAACGTTCGCCCAGTAGTCGTCTGAGCCGGTGTAGATGTGCAGCGAGTGGAGGTCGACGAGCGGCGACAGTCCGTCGATCACGACGCGGTCCCAGTCGTTCCAGCCGTTCATGCCGCAGCTGACCAGGATCGCGTCCGGATCCAGCATCTTGATCGCCCGGGCCCACCTCGTTGCCGTCCGGACGTACTCCTCGGGTGACAGGGCGCCGACCTGCCAGTCGCCGTACATTTCGTTGCCGAGCCCCCAGTACCGGACCCGGTAGGGCTCGGGATGACCGTTCTGCGCCCGGCGCAGCGCCCACTGCGTGTCGCCGGCGCCGTTGCAGTACTCGATCCAGTCCAGGGCCTCGGGGAGCGAACCGGTCCCCATGTTGAGGCAGATGTAGGGCTCGGTGCCGAGCTCGGCGCAGTAGGCGAGGTACTCGTCAGTGCCGAAACGGTTGCTCTCTTCACCTCCCCAGGCGAGCTCGGGGCGGCGTGGCCGGCCGTCCCGCGGACCGATGCCGTCCGTCCAGTGGTAGTTGCTGACGAAGTTGCCGCCGGGCCAGCGCAGCGCACCCAGCTGCAGGTCGCGGAGCAGGCGCAGCACGTCGGTCCGGAAGCCGCGCTCGTCGGCGAGCGGCGAGCCCTCGTCGAACAGCCCGCCGTAGATGCACCTGCCCAGGTGCTCGACGAAACCGCCGAAGATCCTGCGGTCCAGCGGGCCAAGCTGCCGCTTCGGGTCGATGAAGATGCGGGTCAAGAGCCCTCCATTCTGGTGGTGGTGGCCGGACTGGTGGCCGGCGCAGTGGCGGCCGCCCGGCCGCCGCAGCTGTCGCGGATGACGAGTTCCACCGGAAGGAGCGTCGGCTGCTCGGGCGGCTGCTGGCCGGCGATGAGCGTCAGCAGGACCCGGACCGCTTGCTCGCCGGTCTCGGCAAACGGCACCCGGAGGGAGGTCAGCGACGGGATCAGGTAACTGGCGAACGGCATGTCGTCGCAGCTCACGACCGCGACATCGGCGGGCACGCGGCGGCCGGCGCTGGCCAGCGCGCTGAGTACGCCGATGGCCATCGTGTCGCTCTGCACGAAGATCGCGGACATGTCCGGATCGCGCTCGAGCAGCAGCCGGGTAGCGTCCGCGGCGGTGCCCGGTGTCCAGTCCGCCTCGACAGCCAGGTCCTCGCCCGGCTCGATGCCCGCTTCCCTGAGCGCTTCTTCGTAGCCGTGCAGCCGGCTGCGCACCACGCGACGGCTGAACGGGCCGGTAATCGTGCCGATTGAGGTGTGGCCGAGTCCGATCAGATGCTCGGTGGCCTGGCGCGCGCCGACACGGTGGTTCGAGCCGACTGTGGGCACGCCGCCGCCGGGAACGTGGTGCAGGCTGACTGCCGGGACGTAGCGGCGGAGCAAGTCTGCTACCGCGGGATCTCCCTCCAGCTGGGGGGCCGCGGCGATTACGCCGTCAACTCGCCTGTCGAGGAGCATCTGCACGACTGCGGCGCCATCCCGGCCGTCTTCGGCGAGGTTGCCGACGAGCACCGCGTGGTCGTGCCGGCGAGCGGTGCGCTCGGCCGCGAGTGCGAACTGGGCGAGCGCTCCGTCGGTGATGTCCGCGGCGACCAGCCCGATGGTGGCGGTACTGCTCTGCACGAGACTGCGCGCCACGCTGTTAGGACGGTAGCCAAGCTCGCCCGCGGCCGCCTCGATGCGCGCGGCTGTTTCCGCTGACACGCGCACGTTCCCGCCGTTGAGCACTTTGCTCGCTGTCTGGAAACTGACGCCGGCAATGGCGGCTACGTCCTTGATGGAGACGTACCGGCCGGTGCTGCGGCCTCGCCGTGCCATCAGACTCGGTCTCCGTTCCGGATGAACGAACGTTCGCTTCAACGATAGAGAGGTCATCGTTTCCGGTCAAGGAGGCAGATTGCGGGAATATCTAATCGTGGCCGCGGGTCGAATGGTGCGGTTCTCGCTGCTATCTCTGCAGGTAGATGCGCGCAACTGCGCCATCGGCAGACGGCGTGGTGTTCGGCGCGACTTCCGCTCCCGGTGCCGACACCGTGTGGGGAGAAAGTCGTGTTTACTGCGGTTACGCCGTACGAACGTTCGCTCGCCTGGGTTCTCAATAGTTGATGCCACGTACTAAATCTCGTAGTCTTGACGCCATGGCGCCGACATCCGCAGCCTGGCCAGCTTCCGGCGAGCGCGAGCAACTCAGCCTCGTCGACGGACTCGCGCAACTGTCGTTCGTCGTCCACGGCATCCTGGAGAGCCGGGCGGCCGGCCGCGACCTGTCGGTGACCCAGGCTCGCCTCCTGGGCGTTCTCCGCGATCGGCTGCCGAACATGAACGAGCTGGCCAGTCTGCTCGGCCTCGACAAGTCGAGCGTCACCGGGCTCGTCGACAGAGCCGAGCGGCGCGGGCTGGTCGCGCGAGTTCCTTCGACGCAGGACAAGCGGGCAATCCTCGTCAGGCTCACCGACGAGGGCCGGGAACTGGTCGCCAGCGCCGCAGCAGGCTTCGGGGCTGACGTCTGGGCGCTGCTTGAGGTGCTGCCGGGCGCGGATCGCGAGGCGCTCGCCGGGATTGTCAGCCGGCTCCTGGTGGCCAATGCCGCTCGTCGGGGCCTGGACTTGTTCCCTGCGGTCGACGCGTAAGCCAGCCCGCTTACGGCTGGCTGCCGAGTGCGAGCCGCGCGACGCTGACATCCTCCCGGCCGTGACCGGCAGCCACTGCGGCGTTCCACTGGCGGGACAGTGCAGTGAGCAGCGGCAGGCTGCTGCCTGTTTCCGTGATCGCCAGGTCTACGTCCTTCACCGCCCACTGCAGCGGAAACTCGGGCGCGTAGTCGCCGCGCTCCATCTTGTGCAGCTTGGCGTCCGCGATCGGCGCGTCAAGCGGGCCGCCCTCGATGGCCTCAGCGAGCTTGCCGGGCTCGATTCCGAACTCGCTCGCGAGCTCGAGCGCTTCGGCGACACCTTCGATCAGCACCGACATGTAGCCGTTGACGGCTAGCTTCATCCGGCTTCCCTGCCCGGCCGGGCCGAGCCACACTGTCTTGCGGCCGATCGCGTCGAACGCCGGCGCCAGGACTGGCTGCGCCGCGTCGGGGCCGGAGGCGAGGATCAGCAGCTGGCCGTTCTCGGCGGGACCCTTGCTGCCGGATACCGGCGCGTCCACGAACAGCACTCCGGGCCGCAGCTCACCAAGCCGGCTGGCGAACTGCGTGGTCGGCGTCACCCCGATCGTGCCCATCTGTGTCCAGATCGCGTCATCGTCGAATGCGCCGGCCACCCCGCCGTCGAAGATCACCGACTCCACTGCGTCAGCGTTCGGCATCATGGTGATCACCACCCGGGCGCCCGCTGCCGCCTCGGGTGCAGATCCCGCCACCATCGCTCCCGCATCGGCCAGCGGCTCGGTCACCTCAGCGGATCGGTCCCACACGGTCGTGCTGAGCCCGGCGGCTAGCAGCCGGCGGGCCATTGCCGAGCCCATGATGCCGGTCCCGAGTACCGCGACCCGCATGTCCGCGTTCTGGCTATCCGTCGTCGCCATCTAACCTCCTCGCCGTCGGACCGTCCCTCCGCCAGACTGGTCCCTGTGGCGGATGTACCCGCGGGCTCGGGTTTCAGCCCGTAAAGGCCGCGCTAGCGGGCCCTGGTGCCTGGCCGGCCGCTGCCCCCTGCCATGCTTCCTCGGTCGCCAGCTGGCGGAAGTAGGCCTCGAGGTCGGCGGCCATGTCGACCGACACCGGGTCAAGCAGCCACTGCAGCTGCAGGCCATCCATGATCGCCACTACCGACCGGGCCGTGGCCGCCGGCTCGACGCCTGCACGCAGCTGCCCGGCTGCCTGCATCCGCGTGAAGGCCTCGGTGAACGCCGATCGCAGCCACACGTACCGGTCGGCGAAGTACGTGTGGGCCGGGTGGGTGGGCGCGGTGGCCTCCGCCGAGAGCACGCAGTACAGCTCGGCAGTCCCGCGGTGGGTCAGCCGGAACGCGTCGACGGCGCCGAGCAGGGTCTCGATGCCCGGTGTCGAGGGGGAGTACAGCAGCGTTGTCATGTCGTCGCGATGCCGTAGGACGGCGGTCAGCAGTGCGTCCTTGCTGCCGAAGTGGTGCAGCAGCCCGGCCTGGCTAATGCCGACGGTCTCGGCGATCTCGCGGATGGAGCCGCTGCGGTAGCCCGACTGGCCGAACACAGTCAGCGCCGCGTCCAGGATGTCCTGCCGGCGTGCTGCCGTCTTGCGGTATGGGCCGCGGGCAGCTCCGCGACCAGCCGGAATCCCCGAGTCTGCTGCCTGCGGCATTTCCAGCCTCCCGTTCGCGACCAGCGGATAGCGACCGTTATCAAGCCGTGTCCGGACAGCCCAAGCCAAAAATCTAGCGACCGTTCGGTTTTCGGTGCTAGCTTATCCGCCAGGCAGGCGGTCGCGCCCGCTGGGCCACGAGGCTAACACCACGGATCGGGAGCAGACATGAGCAAAGTTCGGCGAATGGTCCGGCTCGGCGTCGCGGCCGTCGTGATCGCGTCCGCCGTCGCGGCGTGCGGCAGTGGCGCCTCCTCGACGGGCGCCGCAAAGACCACGGCCAGCGCGGGAACGCTGTCGCTGGGCGCTGCGCTGGCCAGCGCCTCGTTCAACCCCTGGCTCGCCCCGGACGGCGACAACGAGTACCTGCAGCTCGAGGGCGCGGTCTACGACTCGCTTACCCACATCGGCCCCGACGGGCAGATCGAGCCCGGCCTGGCGACCAAGTGGACCTTTACCAGCCCGACGACCCTGGTTCTTACCCTGCGCTCGGGCGTCACGTTCAGCGACGGAGCGCCAGTCGACGCCGAGGCGGTCAAGGCAAACCTGGACTACGCCAAGACCGCGTCGCCCGCAGCCCAGCAGAACGCGTTCATCGCTTCGCTCACTGCCACCGTGATCAACTCGACCACGCTGAAGCTGGCGTCGCCGACGCCGGAACCGGACCTGCTGACGGACTTCGCGACCGGCGGCGGATTCATCGTGAACCCGAAAGCGCTCAAGGACCCGTCGGTGCTCACTGCCAGTCCGGCGGGCAGCGGTCCGTACGTCCTGTCCAACTCGGTCCCCGGGCAGCAGTGGACCTTCACCCGCCGGAAGGGCTACTGGGATGCCGCGCAGTACCCGTACGGCACGGTGGTGCTGAAGAGCTACGCCTCGACACAGGCCCAGGACGACGCGCTGCGTTCGGGGCAGCTGCAGGGCGGGCCGGAGACGCCCACGCTGGTCAAGTCTGACGAGGCAAGCGGCCTGCGCATCGAGGAGTCCGCGCCGGAGGCATTCGACGGCATCTGGCTGGCCGACCGGGCCGGGAAGGACGTCCGCGCGCTTGGCAACGTCAAGGTGCGGCAGGCGCTGAACTAGGCCTACTCCGGCAAGTGGGGCGCGATCGTGTTCGCCTGGACGCCTATCCCGCCGGCCCAGGGTATGGAAGAGCTGCTGTCGCCGACGGGGCTCGGCAACTTCGACCACTCCGCGCAGTCGCAGATCGACACCCTGCTGGCGGCAAGTCAGCAGTCGCAGGGCAGTGCCCAGACCAGTGCACTCACCCAACTGGTCCAGGCGGTCAACCAGCAGGGCTGGTTCCTGCTCCCCGGATACACGTCGAACCTGTACGTGACCAGCAGCCACACGACCTGCGAGATCGGCCAGCGGGCCGTGTGTCCGCTCTACACCTTCCGGCCGGCGGGCTAGCGCATGGTGCCAGTCCTCCGGATGGCGCTGGGTCGCCTGGCGCTGGCTATACCGATGCTGTTCGTCGTGGCTACCGCCACGTTCTTCCTGCAGCAGCTGGTGCCGGGCGATCCTGGCAGCTTCATCCTCGGCAAGGACGCCTCGCCCGCCGAGATCCGTCAGTTCGATGCCTCGCTGGGGCTCAGCCGGCCGGTCCTGGCGCAGTACGGCGCGTGGCTTGGCCGGGCGGTCCGCGGCAACCTCGGGGAGTCGTGGACCACGCGCGCGCCGGTCGCAAAGACGCTGCTGGCCGCAGCACCTGTCACGCTCTCGCTGGCCGGCCTGGCGATCCTGGTGATCGTCGGGCTGGGCGTGCCCCTGGGCACCCTCGCGGCACTTCGCCCCGGCATCGTCGACCGCATCGTGCAGGCATTCGCGGGCTTCGCGATCGCGCTGCCCAGCTTCTGGCTCGGCATCGGACTCGTCCTGCTGCTGGCCGTTGACCTGAAAGCGTTCCCGGCCACCGGTTACGTCAGCCTGTCTGACCAGGCGCAGTGGCTGCACTCACTGGTGCTGCCGGTGCTGGCGCTCGCCGCCGGCATGACGGTGTCCCTCGCGCTGCAGGTCCGCAGCGCGATGATCGACGTCCTCGCCACGGACTACATCCGCTCGCTGCGCGCGGCCGGGCTGTCCCGCCGCTCCGTGCTGTTCCGGCACGCGCTGCGCAACTGCGTGGCACCAGTCGTGACCACCGTCGGCTTCCAGCTTCTCGGCCTGCTCGCTGGCGCGGTGGTGATCGAGCAGTTGTTCAACCTGCCGGGGCTCGGCAGCGTGATGGTCAGCAGTGTGACCGAGCACGACATCCCGCTTGTGCAGGGAGCAGTGCTGCTGTTCGCCGTGTTCGTCGTGGCGGTCAACCTCATCACCGACATCGCCGCGGCGCTGCTGAACCCGCGGGCGCGGGGGCGCTGATGTCGCAGCCACCCTTGCCGGCCGCGGGCATCCCGTCCGCCGCCAGCCTCGCGCAGGCAGCCGGCCACTCGCCGGCGCAGGCAGGCAGGCTACCGGCCGCCAGAGCGTGGCTGCGCGCGCTGCTGCGCTCGCCGGTCAGCGCGATGTCGCTGCTGTGGGTGCTCGCGGTCGTCGTGGTGAGCGTCTGCGCGTCGCTGCTCGCACCGTACAGCCCCGTGCAGGACAACCTGACCGCGCTGTTCCAGGGACCATCGCTGCACCACCTGCTCGGCACCGACGAACTGGGCCGCGATGTGCTATCGCGGCTGATGTTCGGCGGGGGCACGCTGCTCTGGGGTGCCGCTGAGGCGACCGGCGTCGCGTTGCTGCTGGGCGTGCCCGCCGGCCTGCTGGCCGGCTACTCGGGCCGCAGGCCTGACCGGCTGCTGTCGTGGCTAGCCGACCTCAGCTTCGCCGTGCCCGCGTTCGTCGTCGTCGTCGCGCTGGCTGTCATCTACCCGCAGAACGTCGTTATCCTGATGGGCGCCCTCGGCGCCCTCGGCGTCATCGGGGCTGGCGGGGTGCTGCGCTTCACCCGGAACCTCACCCGTGGCGTACGCGACGAGCTGTACGTCGACGCGGCCCGGGTCGACGGGCTGACCCGTCGGCAGATCCTGGTCAGCCACGTCCTGCCGGTCATTTCGCCACCGCTGGTAGTGCAGGCATTCACCGGCATGTCGGTGGGCGTGATCGTCCTTGCCTCCCTGTCCTTCCTCGGCCTCGGTACCAATCCGGAGACCCCGAACTGGGGTCAGATGATCTACGACGCCAGCCAGCAGGTCACCACCGACCCGTGGCTGATGGTGCCGGCCGGAGCGGTTCTGGCGCTGACGGTGATGGCACTGAACTTCCTCGGCAGCTCGGTCCGCGATCTCGCGCCGGGAACCAGGCCCGGAGCCCGGTCCCGGCAGCCGCGCCGGACCCGTCGGCCACGCGGAACCCGCCAGCTGGCCGGGCCGGGCCTGCCGCCGTCGGCCGAGGCTGGGCAGCCGCCAGCCGAGTGGTTGCTGCAGGTCCGTGACCTCGTGGTCGCCTTCCCCGGGCCGGGCAGGGGCCAGCTGCAGCCGGTAGTCGATCACGTCAGCTTCGACCTCGCGGCCGGCCAGACCCTCGGGCTAGTGGGCGAAAGCGGCTGCGGCAAGACCATGAGCGTGCTGGCGGTTCCCGGACTGATACCTGCTCCTGGCGTTATCGCCGGCGGATCGATCCGCTTCGACGGCGCCGAGCTTGTCGGCGCCTCTGGCCGGAGCGTGGCCGCGGTCCGCGGCACCCGGATCGGCTACATCTCCCAGGATCCGATGACCGCACTGGACCCGTCGTTCACGGTCGGCAGTCAGCTGGGAGAGGTACTTCGCCGGCACACGGTAGCCAGCCGCCGCATCGTCCGGGAACTCTGCCTCGACCGGCTGCGCGAAGTCGGCATCGCGGATCCGGCGGCGACCGCGAGACTCTACCCGCACCAGATATCCGGCGGGATGGCCCAGCGCGTCGCCATCGCGATAGCGCTCAGCGGCCAGCCGGACCTGCTGATCGCCGACGAGCCGACGACCGCCCTCGACGTCACGGTGCAGGCGGAGATCCTCGACCTGCTGCGCGAGCTGAAGGAGCGGCGCACCATGGCGCTACTGCTGGTCACCCACGATCTCGGAGTCGTCGCCGACGCCTGCGACATGGTAGCGGTGATGTACGCCGGGCAGATCGTCGAGCACGGCACCGCCGAGCACGTGCTCAGCAACTCCCGGCACCCGTACACGCTCGGGCTCCTGAGCTCCATGCCGGAGGCCGGCGGTGCCGGGGACCGGCTCGCGGCCATCGCGGGCGCGGTGCCGGCGCCGCGGGACTGGCCCGGCGTCGTGCCGGTTCGCGCCACGCTGCCCGATGGCGGCGGACGTGTGCCGGGCCGGCCCGGTCGCGCTCGCCCGGGTCGCCCCGGCCGCCTCAGCCGCTGCGTCCGGGTGGCCGAGCTGACCGAGCTGACAGCGGAGCGGGTGAAGGCGTGACCGAGCTGCTGAGCGTGGAGCACCTCACCGTGTCGTTCCGCCGCGGCACCGCCGCCGTTGACGACGTGTCGCTGACCGTCGGGCGCGGCGAGACCGTCGGCCTGGTCGGCGAGTCCGGGTCCGGGAAGACCACTATCGGCCGCGCGATCCTCGGGCTGGTGACCGCGAGCAGCGGACGCATCCGATTCGACGGCTCCAGGACAGGAAACGAGGCAGCTTCGGGCCGCGGTCATCCCGCCGGGCGGGTCCAGACGGTGTTTCAGGATCCGAGTAGTTCGCTGAACCCGGCTCGCACCGTCGGCCGCAGCATCATCGAGCCGCTCGCGGCTCGGGGCACGGCCAGTACAGCGAGCCTGCGTGAGCGCACCCTGGAGCTACTCCCAGGCTGTCGGCCTGCCGCCGGAATCGGCCGCGCGTTACCCGCACGAGTTCTCCGGCGGACAGCGGCAGCGGATCGCGATTGCCAGGGCGCTGGCCGCGTCGCCCGAGCTGATCATCTGCGACGAGCCGACCAGTTCGCTTGACTTGTCGACGCAGGCGCAGATGCTCAATCTGCTGACCGATCTGCGCGCCAGCCGCGGACTGTCGTACCTGTTCATCAGTCACGACCTGGCTGTCGTCCGGTACATGGCCGACCGCGTCGTCGTGCTGTACCGGGGCCGGGTCATGGAAGCCGGCCCGGCCGAGCACGTCAGCGCCCAGCCGCTGCATCCGTATACCCAGGCGCTGCGCGCGGCCGCGCCTGTCGCCGACGTCGCCGAGCAGCGCCGCCGCCGGGCCGGGCGCCAGCAGCTGAGCAGGCCTGCCGGCTACCTGGTTGCTTCTGGTGCCGACGCCTGCCCGTATGCGTCCCGCTGCGTGTTCGCCGCGCCGGTGTGCGTCTCTCGCCGCCCCCGGCTGGTCGAGGTCGGCCCGGTGCAGCTGGCGTGCCACCGCTATGACCGCGAGTCCGGGTATCCGCAGTTCAGCGACCCCGCAGTGGCCGGCGGCAGCGCCGCTACAGCAGCCGGCGACAACAGCGAGGGAGTTGCGTGACTGGCACCGCTGACCTCGTTTCCTTCACGGTTGCCGGAAGCCAAGCTGGCGTGGTGCGCACTGGCCGGCGGCAGTCGCCGTGAGCGGGCGCCTACGATCTGACTGTCGCGGCCCGTACCGGCGGACTGCCTTCATCGTCGACACTGCTGCGGGCCTACTCGGGAAAGAAGGATTACCGGCATGATCTCGCTTTCGGTTACGCATCGGTCCTGGCGCACGTGACGGAATTTCCGCCCGGCTTCCTGTGGGGCGCGTCCACATCGGCGCACCAGAGCGAGGGCAACAACACCAGCAGCGACCTGTGGGCGATCGAGAACCAGCCCGGCAGCCCGATGGCCGAGCGGTCCGGTGACGCGTGTGACAGCCTGCACCACTGGCGGGACGACCTCGACCTGGTCGCCGGCCTCGGGCTGAACGCCTACCGCTTCTCCATCGAGTGGGCACGCATCGAGCCGGCGGCAGGCCACGTCTCCCGCGCGATGCTGGCGCACTACCGGCGCATCATCACCGGGTGCTTCGACCGCTCCATCGCGCCGGTGGTGACTCTGCACCACTTCAGCTGCCCGCTCTGGTTCCACGTTGCGGGCGGCTGGACCAGCGCGCAGTCTGCTGACCTGTTCGCCCGGTATGTGCGGGCGGTTGTCCCGATCCTGGACGGGGTCCAGTGGGCGTGCACGATCAACGAGCCCAACATGGTCGCGATCGTGCACACTGCGCGCGCATCGGGTCAGCTGTCCGGGCTGCCGGCCTGCCGAAACCGGATCCCGTCGTGACCGCCGCGCTCGCCCGGGCGCACCAGGCGGCCCGGAACGAGCTCGCAGTGGTCGCTCGCCTCAAGACCGGCTGGACAGTAGCGAACCAGGACGTCCAGACCGCCGACGAGGCTGCCGATGAGACCGCGGCTCGCGCTGAGGAATGGCGGCGGCTGCGGGAGGACCAGTTCCTCGACGCTGCCGTCGGCGACGACTTCATCGGCGTGCAGGCCTACACCCGGACCGTCATCGGACCGGACGGGCCGCTCCCGCCCGGTGACGGCACTCGCCGGACACTCACCGGCTGGGAGTTCTACCCGCAGGCACTCGAAGACGCGGTCCGGCACACCGCGGCGCGGCTGCCCGGCGTGCCGATCCTGGTCACCGAGAACGGCGTCGCCACCGAGTCCGACAGCGAACGCGTCGAGTACACCAGCGGCGCGCTGGCCGGCCTCCGCAACGCGATCGCGAACGACATCGACGTGCGCGGATACTTGCACTGGTCGCTGCTCGACAACTACGAATGGGGCTCGTACCAGCCCACGTTCGGCCTGGCCGCCGTGGATCGCCGCACCTTCGCCCGCACCGTCAAGCCCAGCGGCCGCTGGCTGGGCGAGGTGGCGCAGGCGAACCGCCTCCCGGACTTATGGCGAACTCGGCAGGCGCGTGGGTCAGGCGACCGGAAACGTCTTCAGGGTTCCGGAGTCACGCCGAGGAGCCGGTCGGCTGTGGCGATCACCGTCTCGGAGTCCTGAAGCGGCGGCTCTTTTCGCCCGCCGACGCTGATCTGGGCACCGCCGCACGGCCACTGACTCGCGGTGACCACCACGACTGGCCGACTGTGCGGCGAGACAGCGAATGCCAGCTGGTAGCTGGCGAAGATCAATGGACAGAATGGTTCCGCGACTGGCTGAACTTCCGACTGGTTCAGAGCGTTCGCGAGATGGGCGATGGCGGCCTGCGACGTTACTAGCCTGGCAATTGTGTGCGTCCGCGGATGGAGGATGGTAACGGAGATCCTCAGGGCGCGATAACGCGCCGGAGCGATGTACTCGGCGGCTGCCCGCGGCGGGAACCAGACCACCTGGGCGTCAGCGCGTACCAGCGACCCGCCTGAGCTAGTCGGTGCAATCGTCAGAACAAGCTGAGCCTCATAAACGCCGGCCGGGAGTGGCCGGGCGTCGTAGGCCACCTCCATCCTCGTTACGCCGGCAAGCCCGTCGCTCCCGCTGCCAGTGATGCCCAGGCTCATCCCGGCCGGCACGCGTGCCGTGAAGGTGGCGGCCGCGGTGGCTATCGGCTGTCGCAGCTCGAACAGCCGGTGCACGTCGATAGCTGAGCGGGCGCCAGCCCACAGGGCAGGCTCGCGCACAGACCGCGGCACCGGCGTCGGCGGGAGGCGGCGCGCACTGCGGGGGAGCCGCAGCCGGGACAGCATCAGTCTGGCTAGCGCGGTAGCTTCAGTGCGACTGCCCGCCGGCGGACCGGGCCTGGCCGAGGCCGCCCTGGTGCCGCCCGGGCGTGCGTGCGGTCCGCTGGCCGTCGGCGCCGCGACGCTCCCGCAGGCCGCCAGAGTCGCCGCGGCCGCGACGACTAGGCCCGCCCTGATCGGCACTCGCACGGCCACCTCCCGTCGTCGACCGCACGTTAGACGCCCAGCTTGCCGCGCTGGTTCCGTGCCGGTGAGCCTGCAAACGCCGGTTTGCCGGCTGACCACGAAGATGGTGTCGTTTATCAGTATTTCGCGTCTATTTCCGAGGCGCCGATATTGGTGGGCTTATTTCAAGGAGTTTGGCCTTTCTGCCGTATTAATTCGGACTGCGACGCGTGGCAGCAGTTCGTCTACTCGTCGACTTACGGCGGGGTGTTCATGCAGTACTGGCTGATCGACTACGACGCGACGTGCCCGGCTGGCTGGCTGACTTACAGCTCTGACTGCTACGAGAACTCGGCGGAGACGCTCCTGACGGCGGCCGCGCCGACGATCGCGACGCTCGAGAGTGTCTCGCTGACGGGAACTGTGGACTCGGGTGGCAGCGACTCGGTCGTGATGGCATACGGTAGCAACAGCGTCAGTGCTGTCGGTGCCGACAGCGTGGTCGACCTCGCGGGCAACTGGACAGTCGCCGAGTTCGCCATCCTGGGTGATGGCGACGGCACGGAGGCGAACTTCAGCTCCGGCACTACCGTCGACGTCAAGACAACCGTGGACAACGGTGCGACGGCGGCGCCGGGCTGCGACTACGACGGCTTCACCGCGGAGACGAACAACCTCAGCTTCGCGAGCGCGCCGGCGCTGTCGGCAGGCTCCGAGCCGGCGATCGAGACCCAGCAGACGAGTGCAGGGGGGACCGCGGGCTGCGCGGCAGCGGGCGTGCAGGCCAACACTGTCACTGTTACCAGTCCCGGCAACCAGACATCGACCGCGGATACCCCGGTCAGCCTGCAGATGCAGGCGAGCGACTCCGCCAGCGGCCAGACTCTCACCTGGTCGGCGACCGGGCTTCCGGCCGGGCTGTCGATCTCCTCCTCGGGCCTGGTCTCCGGGACGCCCACGACGCCCGGCACCTCGTCGGTCACGGTGACGGCTACGGACACCACCGGAGCGAACGGTTCGGCGAGCTTCACCTGGACGGTGAACTCCTCGACCGCCCACAAGGACAAGGTGAGCGTGCGAAGGCCGGGCAACCAGACGTCGATCGCGGGTGTACCCGTTCGCCTGCGTCTGAACGCCACCGACTCCGCCCGTGGCCAGAAGCTCACCTGGTCGGCGACCGGCCTTCCGGCCGGGCTGTCGATCTCAAGCTCGGGCCTGATTTCCGGGAGGCCGACGACAGCCGGCACCTCGTCGGTCACGGTGACGGCTACGGACCGGACCGGAGCGAGCGGCTCGGCCACCTTCACCTGGACCGTCCGCCACCGGCGGCACCGGGCAACTGGGTAACACCTGCTCACAGGCCGCGGGGAGGTCCGCAGCACAGCGTCGAGGATGCTGTGCTGCGGCCGCTCGCGACCGCAGCCGCACATCGCGACGCGAGCGCTGCGACCGCCGCGCGAAGTTCGTCGCCCGCCTCGATGCGGAAGGCGAACGGTATCGGTGCCAGCCGCTCTTGTGCGTACGCGGCGGGGTTGCTGGTGCTGCCTACTAGCACGCATCCGCTGGCGTGTTCCCCGAGGCGTCCCATCGGCGCACTGATCCACGGCGCCACGTCGGAGCGCGGCGCCATGAATACCACGCGGGTCGGGAAGTCCCAGCCCTCGCCGAGGTTGCCCTCGAGAGCCGCTACCGGGTCCAGTCCCTCGGGCGGGGTGAATGACTGGTCGGTGTGCTCGACTGCGAGGACCCGGTCGATCCGGTAGCTGCGGACCGCGCCCGCAGAGTGGGAGTGGCACAGCAGATACCAGCGTCCGTGGCGGACCACGACCGCCCACGGGTCGACCTCTGCGGCCCATTCGCTGCCCGGCCGGCTCCGGTACCGCAGCCGTACCCGGCACGCCGACGCGATGGCTACGACGAGTGCGCTGGCCACTGCAGGATCGGGATGAGCAGCTCGGCGGTCGGGGGCCGCTGAGGCGTATTCGCGCAGTGCCGCGGCCTGACGGCCGACGTTTTCCGGGAGCGCGCGGATGACCTTGGCCAGGGCCGAGCCCGCCAGCGCGCCGGTGTCGGTCGCTGCCGGATGGCCCTCGAGCACAGCCATCACCAGTACCAGCGCCTCGTCGCGCGTGAAGGTCACTGGCGGCAGTCGCATTCCGCGGCCGAGACGGTAGCCGCCGTACCGGCCGCGTGACGACTCGACGGGCACGCCGGCCTCTCGCAGGATTGCGACGTACCGGCGTGCGGCACGTTCGGTAACGCCGAGGCGCTCGGCGATCTGGTCGGCGGTCGTGCCGGGCTGGAACTGCAGGATCTCGAGTGCCTGCAGCGCGCGAGCCGTGGGACTGACTCTGGGTGCCACACCTAGGAGCGTAGGAGATTCGGAGTTAACCGGAAGCCGATTGTCCGGTAAGGCAGTTAGGTTTTCTCCATCTGCACGTACCTGCGAAGGAGCAGCTATCACCATGGATTTCCTCCTGATCGCTGGCTTGTGGCTGGACGGGTCTGCATGGGACGCGGTTGTCCCGCATCTGCAGGCACAGGGGCATCGGGCCGTGCCCGTCTGGCTGCCTGGTCAGGGCGCCTCGCCGGCCGCGGCGACGCTTTCCGACCAGCAGGCGGCCGTGCTGACGGCAGTCGATGCCGCCGGCGGCAGCGTGGCCATCGCCGGTCATTCGGCGGCTAGCACGCTCGCGTGGATGGCTGCCGATGCGCGGCCGGACAAGGTGGCGCGAGTGGCAATGATCGGCGGCTTTCCGTCCGGTGATGGCGAGGTGTACGCCAGCTTCTTTGACGTGGCGGACGGCGTGATGCCGTTCCCCGGCTGGGGGCCGTTCGACGGACCGGACTCCGCTGACCTTGACGAGGAGCAGCGTCGGCGCATCGCGGGCAACGCGATCCCGGTTCCGGAAGCTGTCGCGAAGGGAGTCGTGCAGCTTTCCGATGAGCGGCGCTTCGACGTGCCGGTCACTGTGATCTGCCCCGAGTTCTCCCCGGCCCGGGCTCGGGAGTGGATCGACGGGGGCAAGGTACCAGAGCTCTCCAGCGCCCGGCATGTCGATTACGCCGACATCGACTCGGGCCACTGGCCGATGTTCACGCGTCCGGCCGAGCTTGCCGGCCTGCTGGCCGGGGCCGTTCATGCGTGACCGCCGCCCGTCAGCGGGCTCCGGGTCAGTGAGCCCGCAAGAGGGGGCGCAGGCGGCCTACACGGTCCGGCCGCTGGACGCATCCACCTGGGATGCGTTCGCGGAGCTGGTCGAGCGTAACAACGGCGTCTACGGAGGGTGCTGGTGCGTCGCGTTTCAGACCGCATACCAGCGCGAGAACGCCGATAATCGCAAGCTGAAGGAACAGCTTGTGCGGGCGGGCGACGCGCATGCGGCGCTGGTTTTCGATGACCAGGGGCTTGCGCAGGGCTGGTGTCAGTACGGCAGCCCGGACGAGCTCGTGCTCAGGCATGGTCGCGAGTACCGGAAGGAGCCGCCGCCGCCCGCGCGCTGGCGGATCACGTGCATATTCGTCGACAAGCGGCATCGCGGCCAGGGGGTCGCGCGCGCGGGGCTCGAGGGTGCAGTGGCACAGATGGCAACTGCCGGCGGCGGTCTGGTCGAAGCGATTTCCGAGACCACCGCCGGCCGCGAGGCTCAGGACCGGTTCCTGTTCAGCGCAACGGTCGAACTGTTCGAGCAGTACGGGTTCGCGAGGAGACGCCAGGTGGGCAAGCACGCGTGGATCGTCAGCCGGCATATCGAGCCCGCATAGAAGGCTGGCCGGACCGCACTATCCCGGAATCAGGCTCAGGTAGCGCTCGCGGAGCTGCGCCAGGGCGGCAGGCACGATCTCGCCGTGCACGCGCACGCGGCCAAGCCCGCCGTCGGGGAAGACGTCCACTCGCACGTGCGTGGCCGGCCGCTGGCCCGGCACCAGGAACCTGTGCCGGGTATCGGGCTGCAGCCGTGTCCGCGGCAGCAGCTCCGACCACGCGTCGCCGGACACCGGGCCGGGCGGGCCAGCATCGCCGCCGGGCTGCTGATCCGCGGCGAGCACCCGCACCAGGCCCGGCGCGTTCCCGACGAAGTGCGTGGTGTCGATCTCCAGCTGCTGCGGAACGCCGGCGGCGGCCAGCCTGATCACGACGAAGTCGTTGCCTCCGCTGCGGCGCCGGGCGTTCTCCCAGCCGTCGGCCATGCCGGCCGGGCGACCAGGCAGCAGCACGTTTGCTGCCGAGGAGAAGAACGCGTCCGAGCAGTCGGCTATCTGGCCGCCGTTCTCCAGCGCGGCCAGGTCGACCGAGCCGGTCAGGAAGCCCGGATCGGGTACCACCTCGCCGTGCGCCCGGAACCTCGCCACCCCGCCGTCGGGATAGATCGACAGCCGCACGTGAGTCCACCTGCTGCCGCTGCTGACGGGGTACAGGTTCGCGGTATCGCCGCGGGCGTCGCGCTGCTCGACCAGCGAGTGCCAGACCAGCGCCGTCAGCTCGCCGGGCGACGGGTAGCCCTCAGCGGCGACCGCCTCGATGGAAATCTGCGGCGGGTAGTTGCCGCGG
Organism: uncultured Actinomycetota bacterium; assembly: GCA_963711535.1. Lineage (GTDB taxonomy): Bacteria > Actinomycetota > Actinomycetes > Streptosporangiales > Streptosporangiaceae > JAJYUU01. The sequence goes on from CAVQEN010000001.1 coordinate 225,103, forward strand.
AAGTATGCAGTGTCGACCACCACGCCGCGGACGATGCCGGGCGCACCCAGGCGCACAATCGCGTGGTCGGGGCCTCCCGGCTCGCGGCGCCGGCGAGTCTCCCAGCCGTCGTAGACCTTGCCCTTCGGCCCGAAAGCGTCCGGCCTGAAGATCGGCGGCTGCGGCCTGATCAGGTTCTCCTTGTCGGCGAACAGCTCGTCGCTGGCATACACCACGCTGCCGCCGAGCCGCCGCGACGCCAGGTCGGGCAGCATGGTGAAGTCGGACGGCCCGGGGACGCTAGGCATGGTCAGCTCCTGTCGGTCTGAGCAGCCGTCCGGCAGGCTGCCCGCCGGCCAGCGCGTGACCCCGCAGCCAGGCACGGCGAACTACTCCGGTCAGCCGCACGCCCGCATAGGGGGTTACGGGATGCCGGTGACGGAGCGCGCCCGGATCGACCGTGAACTCATCGTCCGGTGCGAAAGCGATCAGGTCGCCATCCTTGCCAGGCGCGATAGCGCCCTTGGCGGTCAGCCCGGCCAGCCGCGCAGGACCGGTCGACATCCAGCTCGCCACGTCCGCCAGGGTGCAGCCGCGTGCCCGCGCCCGGGTCCAGACCACCGGCAGCGAGAGCTGCAGCGAGGAGATCCCGCCCCAGGCCGCGGAGAAGTCGCCATCCTCCTGGTGCTTCAGCGCGGGCGGGCACGGCGAGTGGTCGGACACCACGCAGTCGAGGATCCCGGCCTGCAGGCCGTCCCACAGCAACTCGCGGTTGGCACGGCCGCGAATCGGCGGACAGCACTTGAACTCGGTCGCCCCGGCCGGAACCTCCTCGGCGGCCAGCGCCAGGTAATGCGGGCATGTCTCGGCCGTTACCGGCAGGCCCTGCTGTCTGGCGGCCGCGATGATCGGCAGCGCGGCCGCCGCGGACAGGTGCAGGATGTGCACCCGAGCGCCGGTTCGGCGGGCCACCTGGACAACCCTGGCGATGGCCGCCGTCTCGGCGTCCTCTGGCCGTGATCGCAGAAACGCGGCGTAGTCCCGGCCGCGGACCTGGTCGATGTGCTCCGCATCCTCGGCGTGCACGAGCAGCACGCTGCCGAGCCTGGCCGCGCTGCCGGCGGCCTCCGCCAGCCCGGCGTCATCGACCGGTGCGAACTCAGGCACTCCGGAGTCGGTCGTGAAGCACTTGAAACCGAACACGCCGGCCTGATGCAGCGGACCGCGGTCTGCCTCGTTTCCTGGTACTGCTCCGGCCCAGAAGCCGACATCGACGTGACACTGCAGCTGCGCGGCCGCCCGCTTGAGCTGCAGAGCCTCGACGTTCGTGGTCGGGGGCAGGCTGTTCAGCGGCATGTCAATGACCGTGGTCACGCCGCCGGCTGCGGCCGCGCTCGTCGCCGACGCGAATCCTTCCCAGTCAGTCCGGCCGGGCTCGTTCACGTGCACATGCGTGTCTACCATTCCGGGCAGCAAGACCTCGTCGTCCGCAAGCTCCACCAGGGCGGCCCCGGCTGGCGCGGTGCCGGTGTACGGCAGGATGTCGCTGACCACGCCGCCGGTGACGGCTACCGTGGCCGGCCTGATCCCCTGGGGCGTGACCACCCGGCGAGCGCGGATCAGCAGGTCGGCGCTCATCACTGGTGGTCGAGGCGTCACCCTGTCCCCGTGAGGTGCTCTGGCCTGATAGGTATCCGGGTGAGCTCGAGGCCGGTGGCCGCTCTGATGGCCGCGGCTATGGCTGGCCCGGAGGAAATGGCGGGCGGTTCGCCGACGCCGCGCAGCCCGTACGGTGCGTTCGGATCCGGATACTCCAGCACGTCGATCGGCATCGGCGGCATGTCCAGGATCGTGGGGATCAGGTAGTCGGTGAACGACGGATTCCTGATCAGCCCGTCGCTGACCTGGATCTCTTCCATGATCGCCAGGCCGAGGCCCTGCGCGCTTCCGCCCTGGATCTGGCCCAGGACCGCATCGGGATTGATGGCTTTCCCGACATCCTGCGCGCAGGCCAGCTCGACCACCCTGACCAGGCCGAGTTCGGTGTCCACATCCACCACCGCTCGATGGGCGGCGAACGCGTACTGGACGTGCGCGAAGCCCTGTCCGGTCTCCGGGTCGAGCGGATAGGTCGGCCGGTGCCGCCACTCCGCGGTTTCCTCGATCACCTCGCTGCCGAGCAGGCCGGCCAGCGAGGCCACGGTACCCTCGGTGGCTGACACGAGCTGTCCGCCCTCGACGCGCAGGTCCGCCAGGGTGCGGCCTAGGTCCCGCTGCGCGAGCGACGTCAGCCGGTCACGGATGCGCTCGCAGGCGGCCCTGACCGCGCCCCCCGTGACGTAGGTCTGCCGGGACGCCGAAGTCGATCCGCCGGAGCCCACGCGCGTGTCGGCGGTCTCGACGAGCACGTTGTCGATGCCAAGCTCAGTCCGGCAGATCTGCTGCTGCACGGTGACCAGGCCCTGGCCTACTTCAGCCGCGGCGGTGTGCACGGTCACCAGGGGCTCGCCGCCGTTGATCTGCAGCCGGACCGTGGCAGTGGAGTAGTCGTCGTAGCCCTCGGAGAATCCGACGTTCTTGTACGCGACGGCATAGCCAACGCCGCGCCGCACGCCCTCGCCCCTGGTCGTGTTGGCAACTCCGCCCGGCAGCGCGCGCGGATCGGGGTGACCTGCCTGATCGTGCGGCAAGCTTGCGCGCGGCAGCGGTCTGTTCCTGACCCGCTCCAGGAGCTCGGCGACGGGCGCCGGGCTGTCCACGATCTGGCCGGTAGGCGCCTCGCAGCCCATGCTCATCCCGTTCCTGCAACGGAGCCTGACCGGGTCGACGCCCAGTCTGACGGCGAGTTTGTCCATCTGCGCCTCGTAGCCGAAGGCTGCCTGCACCGAGCCGAACCCCCGCATCGCCCCGCACGGCGGGTTGTTGGTGTACACGCCGTAGCAGTCGACGTGGACGTTCGGCACCACATACGGCCCGATGCCCATGGTGCCCGCGTTGCCCACCACAGCGGGCGTGCTGGAGGCGTAGGCGCCGCCGTCGAGGTGGATCTCCGCGCGCACGTACACGAGGCGGCCGTCTGCCGTGGCACCGTGCTCGTACCGCATGGTGGCGGGATGCCGGTGCACGTGGCCGAAGAACGATTCCTCTCTGTTGTAGACCATCTTCACTGGCTTGCCCGTGTGCAAGGCAAGCAGGCAAGCATGCACGTGCATGGACAGGTCCTCGCGGCCGCCGAAGGCGCCGCCGACGCCAGCCAGCGTCAGCCTGACTTGCTCGGGCGGCAGCCCGAGCGCCACACACACCTGCCGCTGGTCCGCGTGCACCCACTGGGTGGCTACGTACAGATCCACGCCGCCCTCGCCGTCCGGCACGGCGAGGCCCGCCTCCGGGCCGAGGAACGCCTGATCCTGCATGCCGACCCGGTAGCTGCCGGTCACGACCACATCGGCCTGCGGGTGCGGCTGGCCCTTCCGCAGTTTCAGGTGCCGCACCAGGTTGCCGTTCGGGTGCAGCGCGGGCGCGTTCTCGGCGAGCGCGGACTCAGCGTCGGTCACTGGCGTCAGCACCTCGTAGTCCACCGCGATCTTCTTCGCCGCGCGCAGCGCTACCTCCGGATGGTCAGCGGCTACCAGCGCAACCGGCTCACCCTGGTATCGGACGACGTCCTCGGCAAGCACCGGCTGATCGGAGTGCTCCAGCCCGCACCGGTTAGCGCCCGGCACGTCCTGATGGGTCAGCACGGCGTACACCCCGGCGGCCGCCAGCGCTTCCCCGATGCCGACGGACTTGATCCGGGCATACGGGTGCGGGCTCCGGAGCGTGACTCCCCAGATCATGTCGTCTGTCCACAGATCGCTGCCGTAGGCGAACTGCCCGGTCACCTTGAGCGTCCCGTCCGGACGGCGGGCGCTGTCGCCGACGCCGCCTGCGGCGGGGTCGCGCAGCTGCCCGGGGGCGCGGCCGGGCGCCTCCACCGGGGCGCGGCGCGCGGGCGCTGGCGCGCGGGTGGGTGTTCTCATCTGGCTGAGCCTAGTTTCGGGCGCGCGGCCTGACCACTCCTCGCCGGGCTGGCCGCATGAGCCGCCTGGCCGCATCGGCCCGAGCAAGCGGTCAGCCGGACTAGCTCATCAGCCTTGCTGCGGCGCTGCTGGCCGCCGCCGCTGCATGCTGTTCGTCTACGGTGACCAGATGGTCGAGCTCGACCACCGGCTCACCATTCACGAGCAGCAGCTCCAGCGGCGGCCGCGAGCCGAGCACCAGCGCTGCCACCGGGTCGGCGATGCCGGCATGCGGCAGCGTATCGATCCGCCAGAGCGCGATGTCGGCGAGCTTGCCAGACTCCAGGGAGCCGATCTCCGCTGCGCGGCCCAGCGCTCGCGCGCCGCCGATGGTGCCGAGTTCCAGAGCGTGCCGGACGGTCATCGCCTCCGGGCCGCCCGCCGCCCTGGCCATCAGTGCTGCCTGCCTGACCTCGCCGAGCAGGGAGCTGGCCTCGTTGGAGGCCGCGCCGTCCACGCCCAGCCCGACTGGAACGCCCGCCGCTGTCAGGTCACGCACGCGGCAGATGCCCGCGCCTAGCCTCGCATTGGACGACGGGCAGTGGGCCACCGCGGTGCCGGTGCCGGCCAGGCGGCGCAGGCTGGCGTCATCCAGATGCACCCCGTGCGCAATCCAGACGTCGTCGCCGAGCCAGCCGAGCGAGTCCAGGTACTGCACCGGCGTGCAGCCGAAATGCTCGGCGCAGTACCCGTCTTCCTCGGCTGTCTCGGCAACGTGGGTGTGCAGCCGCACCCCGCGGAAGCGAGCCAGCGCGGCGGCCTCTGCCAGCAAGTCCGCCGTAACCGAGAACGGAGAGCACGGCGCGAGGCCCACGCGCAGCATCGAGCCGGGCGACGGGTCGTGGAACCTGTCGATGGCGGCCTGGCTCGCCGCGCTGATCTCGTCCCTGCTTTCCACCACCTCGTCCGGTGGCAGGCCGCCCGAGCTTGTGCCGAGATCCATCGAGCCGCGAGTCGGATGGAACCGCAGGCCGACCGCACGCGCCGCGTCGACGGTTGCGCCCAGTAGGTCGCCGCCGGACGCCGGGAAGACGTAGTGGTGATCCATGGTGGTGCTGCATCCGGTCCTGGCCAGCCACCCGAGCGCTGCAGTCGCCGCTGCCCGCACCACGTCCTCGTCGATCCGCGCCCAGACCGGGTACAGCTGCGTCAGCCAGCCGAACAGGGTGGCATCGACCGCCTGGCCCCTGGTCGCCCACTGATAGAGGTGGTGGTGGGTGTTGACCAGGCCGGGAGTGGCCAGGCAGCCAGCTGCGCTTACCCTCCGGTCGGCGCGGAGGGAGGCGGGCGCAGGTCCCGCATCAACCGCGATGATGCGGTTGCCGTCCACGGCGATGTGGCCGCTGGCGTACTCAGCCCGGCCCTGGTCCAGGGTGACCACCGCGCAGCCATCGATGACCAGCATGCCTAGCCAGCTCCTTGCATGCGGCTCGCGGCCAGCCGGACGGCGTCCAGGATCTTCTCGTAGCCGGTGCACCGGCACAGGTTGCCGGCCAGTGCCTCGCGGATCTCCAGGTCTGCAGGCCCCGGATTGCGGGCCAGCAGGTCGTGCGCGGCGACGATCAGGCCGGGGGTGCAGAAGCCGCACTGCACAGCTCCCGCATCGAGGAACGCCTGCTGCACCGGGTGCAGTACGCCGCCGGGAGCCAGTCCTTCTACCGTGACAATGCTCCGGCCCTGCGCCTGCCCGGCCGCGACCAGGCACGCGCAGACCGGCAGGCCGTCGAGATACACCGTGCAGGAGCCGCACTCGCCCTGCTCGCAGGCGTTCTTCGAGCCGGGCAGTCCGAGCCGCTCGCGCAGCACGTACAGCAGGCTCTCGCCCGGCCACACGTCGTCGGCTTGCCGGCGCTCTCCGTTCACGATGGCGGTGATCCGCATCGTCAGCCTCCCTCGGTGCCAGCGCGTCGTCCGGCACGCTGATAGTCCTGCCAGGCCCAGGTGAGCGTCCGGCGGGCCATGACAGCTAGCGCGTGCAGCCGGTAAGCCGCAGTTCCGCGCACGTCGTCGATGGGCTCGGCGGCACCCCGGACCAGGCTGGCGAAGCGCTCGCTGACCGAGGCGGGCAGCTCGCCGCGGGACTCCCACAGGCCCGCCTCGCTGAGCGCTGCGGCAAGGAACTGGCCAGCCTCCGCAGCCCGACGTGGCGTGGGCGCCACTGATCCGATGCCGGTGCCGACCTCGTTCCGGTCTGGGTGCAGGGCAAGGCTGAATGCGGCCACGGCGATCACCATGGCGTTTCTCGTGCCGATTTTGCTGAACTGCTCGGGTCCCGACGGAAGCGGTATGTGCACCGCGGCGATCAGCTCGTCGGGCTCCATCGCATTGCGCTTGACACCGGTGTAGAACTCGGCCGCCGGGATTATCCGGCGGCCGCGCACTGACACCACCTCGATGTCCGCGCCGCCGGCCAGCAGGGCCGGATGACAGTCCCCGGCCGGCGAGGCCGTGCCGAGGTTGCCGCCCACGGTCCCCCGGTTACGGATCTGCGGTGAGCCGATGGTCCGCGCGGCCATGGCCAGCCCGGGCAGCCGGCCGCCCAGCTCACTGATCACGCGGGCGTAGCTGACTCCCGCGCCGAGCCGCACCCGGCCGTTCTCAGCCGCCCAGTCCGCCAGCTCCGCCACCCTGGTCAGGTCCAGCAGGGCGGCCGGCGGCGCGCGTCGAAGTTCAGCTCGACCATGACGTCGGTGCCGCCGGCGATCGGCACCGCGTCTGGCATCTCCGACTTGATGGCCAGGGCGTCTGCCCAGGCCGCTGGCTGCAGGAACTTCATCGCACATCCCATAGTGCCGGAGGTCTTCGACGCGGCAGCGGCCGGTCTGGCTGGCGCCTGACGATCCTCAGGCCGGAAACGTCGCGTTGCGGGCAGGCCTCGATGAGCTAGGCGAACGCCGTCGGTGCGTCCCAGGCCGGGCCAGGGGGAGCTGCATCGTCGCGCTGCACGGCACACTGGATCAGGCCGTAAGGCCGGTCGTCGGCATGGAACACCTCACCGGGATTAGGCAGCCCGAACGGAGCGAGGTCGACCAGGAAGTGGTGCTTGTTCGGCGCGGACAGCCGGATCTCCTCGATCTCGGCGACTGCCTCGAGCGCTGCCTTGCCCATCTCGAACAGGCTCTGCTGCAGCGCCAGGCTGTGCAGCAGGGCGAAGCGCTCGAGCAGCACGTCCCTGACCCTGGTGTAAGCCGCGGTCCAGGCTGTCTCCGCATCGCGGTACCGCCACCGGGCCGACAGGGATGTGGCCAGGATCCTGTCGTGCGTCTCGGCCAGCGTGGTGTAGCCATCGGTCAGGAACCCCGCAAACTCCGAGGCCGCCGATTTCAGTACCACGAGGTCTTTCAGCCCCGACACCACCCACTCTCGCTCGCCGTAGCCGGACTGCTGCACCGTAACCGACGTGGTGCGGACTTCCGGGCCGGCCCGGACAAAGGAATGCGGATGGCCCTCGCCTGTCGCGTTGATCCGGTCCCACCGGTACTCATCCACATCGACCCTGGCGCCGGACACCGGAGCAATGTCGGCCACGAAATGCCGCGCCAGGGCGAGCGCGTAGTCCTCGATCTCGCCGATGCCGGGGTCGCTGGCGTAGGCATAGCAGGTGTTCTTCTGCGAGTCGGTCGGCAGCACATTCGCCTGATCGCCGCGCAGATGCGCGTCCCCGAAGTCGCCGCGCAGGCAGGTGGAAACGTTCAGGTCGCGTATCTGGTGGACCGGGCCGTCGCGGTAGATCCGCACCACTCTGATCTCTGCCTTGCCGTACTGGTTCTGTCCGAGCTCGATGCCCATGAGTCAGGTGCCCCGGTAGGTGGTATAGCCGAAAGGGCTGAGGAGGAGCGGCGTGTGACAGTGCGAGGAACTGTCGTCGAGGCGGAAGGTCACGACGACCTCGGGAAAGAACCAGGGCCGTCCCGGCTGATCCGGAACCGCCTCCTCCGCTGACGTCTGCCTGGCGAAATAGGAACCGGTATCGAACACCAGCCGGTACGTACCGGGGGCGATCCGGCCCGGGCCGAGGTCCGCCGCTCTGCCGTCACCGTCGGTTACCGCCTGGCCGATCTCCCGGTAACCGTCAGCGCCGGCCTGCTGGAGGGCGACGGCGACTCCCGCGGCGGGCACGCCCAGCGCGGTGTCCAGGACGTGCGTGCTGACCGCGCTCATACCTGCTTTCCTAGCAGCTCAGCCAGTCTGATCTGGTTGATCTTGCCAAGCTCGGTTCTCACCACGTGCCACTCCGTCTCGTCGTCGTTGCTCAGCCGCTCCTGCAGTATCGCCAGCAGCTCGGCGCCGCTCCGGCCGGCGGCGCAGACCAGGTAGATGTGCCCGAACCGTTGCTCGTAGGCAGCGTTGGCCTCGGCGAGCGAGGCAGTCGTCGCCGTGTCCGCCGCGCGCACTCCTGCCTGCTCCTGCCGGGACCATCGTGCCGAACGCTGCCGGACAGCTCTGCCTGCGGGCGCCCGCTCGCCGATCCGGGGGTGGCCGGCCAGCGCCGCGGCCAGGTCAGCGACCGAGAGCGCGCCGAGCGCAGCGTCCGAGCGGGCCTGCGCATCGGCGACCGTGGCGTAAGGCCGGCCAGCTGCCATAGCGGTCGCCCAGGACGCAGCCGCGCACACCGCGGTCAGCTGCTGCACCGCGGCGCCGGCAGGAAGCTCGTTGAACCTGGTGAGTGCGGCTGGCTGCACGGTCATGGTGCCAGGCTCTCGCGGCTGCCCTCGGCCCGGCAAGGGGGCCGCGGCCTGGTGGCTCGCCAGGGCCTGGTCGTCGATCCCGGCCGTACACTCGTGCTCAACCCGGAGGTGACCATGTCTGCACGTCGCGGAACGCCACATCTGCTCGCGGTAGCCCGCGGCGATGAGCCCGCCGACCTGATGCTCTCCGGCGGCAACGTGTTCGTGCCCGGTACCCGGGAGTGGCTTCGCACCGACCTGGCTATCGCCGACGGCGTCATCGCTGGTTACGGGCCGCGTGACGCCCGCGAGGTCGTGGACGTTTCCGGCGCGGCGCTCACGCCCGGCTTCGTGGATGCCCACATGCACCTGGAGTCCACGAAGCTGTGGGTCGATGAGTTCGTCCGCGCGGTGCTGCCGCATGGCACCACCGCGGTCGCCGCCGATCCGCATGAGCTGGCCAACGTGTTCGGCGTGCGTGGCGTCGCCGCGCTGGCCCGGGCTGCGGCCGCCCTGCCGTTCACCTTCGGAATCTGCGCGTCAAGCTGCGTTCCCGCGTCGGCCTTCGAGAGCCCCGGTGCCGAACTCGGCGCCGAGCACGTCGCGGAGCTGATGACCGAGCACGGCGCGATCGGCATCGCCGAGGTGATGAACTACCCGGGCGTTGTGGCCGGCGATGCTGAGCTGCTGGCCAAGATTGCCGCTGCGGGGGACCGCCGGGTCGACGGACATGCGCCCGGCCTGTCCGGTCGTGACCTGGACGCCTACCTGGCCGCCGGAGTGGAGTCTGACCATGAATGCACGACGCTGGCGGAGGCAGAGGAGAAGCGCCGGAAGGGCATGTGGATCTTTGTGCGGCAGGGCTCGGCGAGCAAGAACCTGGCTGACCTGATCCCGACCGTGCTCCGGCATGGCACCGACAGGATCGCGCTGTGCAGCGATGATCGCGAGCCGGACACGATCCTGGCTGAGGGGCACGTCAACGACTGCGTCCGGCTGGCAGTGGCGTGCGGCGTGCCGGTCGAGGATGCGCTGGTGCTAGCCACCGCGAACCCCGCGCAGTATCACAACTTCGACCGGCTGGGCTGGCTTGCTCCGGGCTATCAGGCTGATGTGCTCTGCTTCGACTCGCTGGACCGGATGCTGCCGGCGAGGGTCTACCAGGCCGGGCGGATTGTCGCCGAGGCCGGGCAGCTCGTGCCGGGCACAGTGCCGGACGCGCGGGCGCCGGACTGGATGCGCGGCTCGGTGCACCTTGCCGGGGCGCCGGGCGCTGCAGCGTTCTGGCTCGATCCGCCGCCCGGCGGCCGGGCGAGGGTTATCGGCATCGACCCGGACACGCTCACCACCCGCCATCTCGTGCTGGACGTGACCGACCCAGCAGGCGGCGTTGCCAGGATCGCGGTGGCCGAGCGGCATCATGCCACCGGCCGCATCGGCCTCGGCTACGTGCGTGGTTTCGGGCTGACTCGCGGCGCCATCGCCTCAACTGTGGCGCACGACGCGCACAACTGCATGGTGGTCGGCGAGCTCGGCCCTCGTGGCCCCGAGCAGATGGCGGTCGCCCTGTCCCGTCTCGCCGAGCTTGGCGGCGGCCAGGTCGCGGTGCTCGGCGACCAGGTGATCGCCGAGGTGGCACTGCCGATCGCAGGCCTGATGAGCGATCGGCCCGCCGCCGAGGTCGCCTCGGCTGTGGAGCGTCTCGAGCACGTGACTACAGAGCAGCTCGGCGTCACCATCGGCACGCCGTTTATGCACCTCAGCTTCCTGGGCCTGTCGGTGATCCCGGAGCTGCGGATCACCGACCGCGGCCTGGTGGACGTCAACAGGTTCGAGCTGACTCAGGTGGCACCCTGATCTGCCCGGCAGAGTCGCCTGTGCGCCACATCGATCGACTCGAGTAGCTGCGCTTGCTACGACCCGGCCGGGACCGGGGTGGCCTCGCCCTCCGCCCGAACCGACCGGGAAGCGAGCACGTAGTACACAAGCCCGCCCACGAACAGTCCGATGAACACGCTGAAGTCCGAGCCGAACGGGCCGCCGTTCCTGCTTGCCAGCGGGCCGACGTAGGACAACGCCGACGAAGAGAACGCGTTCAGCCACAAAGCCGCGGCGACCATGCCGAGCACCTGGGCGGCGATGGCAGGCCAGTGGAAACCGCCGTTGCGGTAGTACCGGCCGCCGCGCTCGTCGAGCAGTCCGTCGTAGTCATAGCGGTTCTTCCGCAGGTAACTGTCGACCAGGAAGATCGCGCACCACGGACCGAGCCACAAGATGATGAACAGCAGGAAGTCGGCAAGCAGGGAGTAGAAGTTCGCGGAGAACACGGCGTACGCGGCGAAACCTCCGCAGATAACCGTGTCGATCGCGACGCAGTGCAGTCGCTTCAGCTTCGGGATGAGGCTCTGCAGGGTTACGCCCGACGAGTACAGGTCCAGCGTATTGATCGCGAAGAGCTGGAAGATCGCGAAGATCAGGTACGGCCAGACGAACCAGCCGGGGAACCCGGACACCAGCCCGTTGGGCGTGGTTGCGCCCCGCACTCCGGTGGCGATCGCCGCACCGAGGATTTCCAGCAGTGCGGACGGGATGGCACCGCCGAGCGCCACCGCGAGCACGATGTTCCGCTTATCCGCGTTCCGTGGCAGGTAGCGAGAGTAGTCGTTGCCATTCTCGCTCCAGCCGAGCCCGCCCGCCGAGATCACGAGCGCGAGGAAGATGGTCAGCGCGCCCCAGCTCGCGCCATGCGCAGGCACGTGGAGGTTGACCTTCGATGTGGTCAGGGCCGCCATCACGGCGAACAGCACGATGAAGGGGATCGTCAGCCAGCGCAGCACCTTGAGCACGGCGGCGTGGCCGAGCCACGGCAGCACCGCCTGGATTGCGACGGCGAGGATGATAAAGATGATCTTGGCGGCCGTGCCCGCGGTGAAGCCCGCCTTGCTCGTCAGGAGAATGGCGGCGAAGACGATAAGCGCGATGCCCTCGATCTCGAACCCGACCTGGGTGACCCAGTTGAAGAACGACGGCATCCGGTTGCCGTTGGGGCCGAATGGCGCGCGGCTGATGGCGAAGGCGGTAGTCCCTGCCTGCGGGCCCTGCAGACTAGCCAGGCCGGTCAGCACGTAGAACAGGTTGCCGATCAGGATGATGAGAACGGCCTGGGCAAACGAGAGCCCGAAGACGACAACGGCAAGCGCCCCATAGACAACGAACTCGACATTCCATACGGCACCTGCCCACATCCAGAACAGGCCGCGTGGCTTGCCCCAGCGCTGGCCCTGCGGAATGTGCTCGATGCCACGCTGCTCGACGGTGGTGACCGACGGCTGGCCGCCTGCCACGGTTCCCTCAGTGCTCGCCACTCGCGCACCCTTCCTGCTCGGCTGGACCTCTTACAGGCAAGTGCCCATGTCTTGCACTGCCAACGAACGGGATCAGGCGGCATATAGCTCTATGTGACTAGATGCAGTTGCTCATGTTATAGACCCAACGGTAGCGCCGGAAGTGCAAATCGTTCCACCGAATGATCTGCGCCAGTGACCGAACTATCACTCGCGTGGACGACCGCCGAGGCCTGGACAGTTAGGTAAGCCTAACCTAAGCTGGGCGCGTGGCGCCGCTGACCACATGCACCCGGTCAGCGCGCCGCTCGCACGTTCAGCAGACTTCCACATTCAGCGAAGAGGCAACGATGAGCGAATCGACGACCAACGTGGCGCAGCACACTCGGCCGGCGCGCCCGCAAGCGGTGCTGGCCGTGCTGCAGCGGGAGTGGCTCAGCCAGCGCATGGTACGGATCACCGCCGGCGGGCCGGGATTCGATGCGTTGCGGATGAACGACTTCACCGACAAGTACGCGAAGATCATCTTCGCTGACCCGAGCCTGCGGCTGACGCCGCCCTACGACCTAGCGGCCCTGCGGCAGTCGCTGCCGCCATCCCGGCAACCCGTGACGCGCACCTACACGCTGCGACGGGCTGACGTGCAGCGGCAGCAACTCGCGATCGACTTCGTGGTGCACGGGGACGAGGGGATCGCAGCGCCGTGGGCGGCGCACGCGGAGCCCGGCGACATCCTCACCCTGTCTGGTGCCGGCGGTGCCTACCGTCCAGATCCTGGCAGTGACTGGCACCTATTCGCCGGGGACGAGTCGGCTCTGCCGGCAATCTGCTCCGCCCTGGAGGTGCTGCCCGCTGACGCGCGCGGCATCGCCTATCTCGAGACGAGCGATGCCGGCGAGTTCCTGGATGCGACGCCGCCTGAGGGCATGGAGGTCATCTGGCTGCACCGGCCGCAGTCCGCTAGCCAGCCTGGGCTGCTCGCCGACGCGCTGCTGGCCGGGCCATGGCTCTCCGGCCGGGCCGACGTGTTCGCCCACGGGGAGCGGGAGTCGATGAAAGCGGTCCGCGCGGCTCTCAAAGCCCGGCTCGGCGACGGTGACCAGCTATCCCTGTCGGGCTACTGGGCATCCGGCCGGACCGAGGACGTGTTTCAGTCCGAGAAGCGCCAGCCGATCGGCCAGATCTCATAGCGCCGCTTCCTGACTGCATGCGTCCGGAAGTGAAGCGCGGCTAGTGCAACCAGGGCGCGCTGTCGTTACAGCCAGTCGTCCAGGACCTTTTGCAGCGCCTCGGGCCGGTCGAGTGTGATGGAGTGACCACAGTCCGGGATTGTGACCATGCTGGCATTGGCGTTCTCGGCGATCATGCGCTCTGCGGTTTCGGCCGCGAGGATGTCGCTGTCGTCGCCGCGGATCAGCAGAACCGGACAGGCAACCGCCCGCCAGTAGTCCCAGAGCTCAGCGCTGGTGTGGTCGAATATTGCGCGTGGAGTACGGAGCCTGGCGTCGTACTTGTAGGTGAGGGTACCGTCGGGAAGCGACCGCAGGTTGTGGGCGAGCCGGTGCCGGATCGCCGCGTCGGCTGGCCGGGGGTTGGCGGCGCGGGCCAGCGCGAAGGCCTCGTCCCGGGACCTGAAAGTGTCCTGTGCCGCCATCGTGGCCGCGACATTTGCCGCGCCGCCCGTGGCGATCTCCGGCCCGATGTCCAGGATGGCCAGGCGGCGGACTCGTTCAGGGTGACTCGCTGCGAACACGAACGAGACGATGCCGCCCATAGACAGCCCGGCCAGCGTGATCACCTCGAGCCCGAGCGCGTCAAGGAAGGCCAGGAGGTCAGCGGCCATTGCGGACGAGCCGTAGTCGTCGGCCCAGCCGGAGTCGCCGTGGCCGCGCTGGTCCAGCGCGAGAACGCGATAGCGATCGCTGAGCGCCGCCGCGTTGTGATCCCACGTCCGGGCGTGCCCCGACAACCCGTGCAGCAGCACAAGCGGCGGACTCCCTGCGTCGCCCCAGTCGGTGTAGTGAATGCTCAGCCCGCCCAGGCCGATCACGGTGGAGGTAAATGCTCCGGCTGCCATCTCGCGCCTCCCGAAGTTCACGCTGATGTCCGGGCGTTAAGCGAGCTGCTCGCGCACCCGGACAGGCTCAGTCTGCAACCCGCGGAGTCGTGCGATGCGCGGGCAGTCGCCCCAAATGGGCCCACTGGCAAGTCAGCGATCAGCGTGAGCAGTTCCTCGAAGTCACGCGACACGATTGCCCGTCCGACTCTGTCGTCGAACTCTCCCTTTGTCAGCCTGCCCGCGACGAACGACCGCTGGAGCACGCTGACCGAGCGGTCGCGGTCCGCTGGAGACGCCAGCATTCGCGCATAACGTGCAGCCGTCGTATGCGACCTCATGCCGAGTCATTCCGCCTCCATGCACCCGCCACTCAGAGCCTAGCTCGTCGCCGCGCAGCTCACCTGGAACGTTGATCAGGCCCGTGGACGCGCTAGAGTGCTTGCCAGCAGGCAACTAAGTGGCGGTGGGGCGTGAGCGTCGAAGATGCCAGGTCAGGCGGCCGGGGTATGTTCTCGTCGCTGGCGTCGTTCAATTACCGGCTGTTCTTCTGGGGTCAGCTTGTCTCGGTGAGCGGCACGTGGATGCAGACGGTTGCGCAGGCTTTCCTGGTCCTGCAGCTGACCGGCTCCGGGACTGATCTGGGCCTGGCGACCGGGGCGCGGTTCGTGCCGGTCTTGTTGTTCGGCCCGTGGGGCGGGCTTGCCGCTGACCGGCTGGACAAGCGGCGCGTGCTATATGCGACCCAGGCGCTGTCCGGGCTGCTCGCGCTCACGCTGGGGGTTCTGGTCGGAACTCACGCCATCCGGACGTGGATGGTGTACCTGCTTGCGCTGGCTCTGGGGTTCGTGAATGTGTTTGATAACCCTGCGCGCCAGTCGCTCATCTCTGAGCTGGTGCCTCGCCCGCTGCTGCGCAATGCCGTGACGCTGAACTCGGTGACGGTCAATATGGCGCGCATCTTCGGCGCCGCGATCGGCGGCGGGATCGCGGCGGCGCTCGGGCTGGCCCTGTGCTTCGACGTCAATGCGGCCTCGTTCGCGGCCGTCATCATCAGCCTCGCATTCATGTCGGCTGCGCAGATGGTAGCGGGCAAACGTGAGCCCCGCGAGCCGGGTCAGATCCGAGCCGGCCTGGCGTACGTTCGCACCGAGCCCGAGCTGTTCGTACCGCTGCTCATGGTGGCAGTCATAGGTGCCCTGGCCTGGGAGTTCCCCATCAGCCTGCCGTTGGTGGCCCGGTCGGTCCTTCATGGCGGTGCCGGGACCTACGGCGCCATGACTGCGGCAATGGGAGCCGGTGCGGTCGTCGGCGGCCTGGTCACCGCGTCGCGCAAACAACTCCGGCGGCGCGGCCTGTCGATCGCTGCCATCGGCTGGGGGATCGCCATCACCGCTGCCGCGGTAGCTCCCAGCATGCTGATTGAATACATAACGCTCGTCTTCGTCGGCTACGGAAGCATCTCTTTCAACTCGCTCGCCAAGACGGCATTGCAGCTGTCGGCCACGGCAGGCATGCGAGGCCGGGTGATGTCCTTGTGGGGTGTCGCCTGGCTTGGCTCGACTCCTGTTGGCGGGCCCATCGTCGGCTGGATCGGCGAGGAATTCGGCGCCCGCTGGTCGCTGATCATCGGCGGCGTCCCGACCATCCTGGTCGGCATCATGACCTACCCGATCCTCGCGCGCGTGGACAGGAAGCGGGCCGAGAGGCGAGCTGACGGCAAGACAGCTGTCTCCGGGGGCACAGTGGCGACCATCGATGGCGGCAAGCCAATCGGCCAGGAAGCCACGTGAGCGGGGAGCGTCACCACGTCGAGGTGATCCGCAGGCTGGTGCCGCTGGCCCGTCACCGGGCTTCGGCCCACGATGCGAGCTGTTCTGCCAGCGTCCGCACTCGCACGCGTAGCTCGTCTGGCTCCTCGATGACGAAGGGACGGTCGAGGCCGGCGAGGACTGACGGGACCCAGTCGAGCCGCTCAGCCCGCCATCGCACTCGCACCCACCCGGGTTCGGAGTCGATCGGCTCGATGCTGGCGATCGATCCGGGCATCCGCATCCGCACAGCCTCCTCGGTGCCGCGGACTCGCACCGAGACCGCATGCCGGTACGACGACCCCGAGACCGCTTCCACCACCTGCGCCGCGGGGTCGAACCCGTGCGGCACCGAGAACTGTCCCTCCCGGAGGACCGCGTTCGCGACCCGGTCCAGCCGGAACGAGCGGACCTGGCCGCTTCGCGAGTCGAGTCCGGTGGCGTACCAGCGCCCCCGGAGGGCGACAACGCCGTATGGCTCCAGCACCCGCTCGGTGGACCGGCCGTTCCTGTCGCGGTAGGTGATGGTGAGCGGCTGGCGCCGGACAGCAGCCTCGGCGACGGTGAGCAGCAGTCCCGTCTCGGGGGTCGTCGGACTGCGGCCGCCGTCTGCGTAGGAGGTCGCCGCCACGAGGGCGTCGAGGCGGCTGCCGAGCGCGCGGGGCAGCACCCGCCGTACCTTGGCGGTCGCGCTCTCGACGGCGACCGCAGTGTCCGGCTGCAGTGCGGCGCGACGGGTCCCCGTCAGGCCGAGAAGCACTGCGACCGCCTCGTCGTCAGTGAGCATGAGCGGCGGCAGCCGGTAGCCCGGCGCCAGCCGGTAGCCGCCGTACCGTCCGCGCACCGACTCCACCGGCACGTCGATGTCGAGCAGGTGGTCGATTTAGCGCCGGACCGTTCGCTCATCGACACCCAGCCGGTCGGAGAGCTCGTGCAGGGTGCGGGTGCCGCCAGCCTGGAGGATGCCGAGCAGCGCCAGGACACGGGCAAGAGGTTTGGCCACGCCAGCAAACTTTCCAGAAATAGCGGACGGAAACTGTCCAGTATCCGCTTTAGATATTGATGGGCCCTGCGGGCCGCTCCCGGCGGATGAGAATGGCTGCGTGCATGCTGCCCGCCGACGTCGGTTGCGCTTGGCTTCGTGAGACCGTGCTTTAGATTGACGCTGGAGCCCTCACCTTCGGGTGTCCCCCGGTTGCGCTGCGAACGCGAGTATCAGTGTCTTAGACCTGTCAGGGGCTCCGCGGGCGGCGTGCGCGTCCGTTGGCACGCTAGATGGGAGACAGGGATGCAGGTGTTGTATGAGCGGTGCGCCGCGGTGGATGTGGGCAAGGACGTGATCGCGGTGGCGGTCCGGCTGCCCGGTGACGGGCCGGACGGCCGCCAGACGGTCAAGCGCACGTTCAGGACGTTCTACGGGGTGCTGGCCGAGGCGGCCCGGTGGCTGGACTCGCTGGGTGTCACGCATGTGGCGATGGAGGCGACCGGGATTTACAGCATGCCGGTCTACCACGCGCTGATCGAGCACGGGCACTTCGGGCAGGTGCTGGTGTGCAACGCCGCGCACGTGAAAAACGTGCCGGGCCGCAAGACCGATTATGCCGACGCCGAGTGGCTGGTGCACTTGCTGGAGTGCGGGCTGCTGAAAGGCAGCTTCATCCCGCCGGCCGACATCAAGGCCGCCCGGGACGTGCTGCGGTACCGGACTAAGGTCGTGCAGTCGCGGACCTCGGAGCTGCAAAGACTCGGCAACGTGCTCCAGGACGCCGGCATCAAGATCGACTCTGCCGCCTCCTCGATCGCCACCAAGTCCGGCCAGGCGATGATCGAGGCGCTGATCGACGGCGAGCGCCGCGGCGCGGTGCTGGCCGATCTGGCCAAAGGCAGGATGCGCGCCAGGATCCCGGACCTGACCCTGGCGCCGGAGCGGCCCGTCGGCCATCACGCCTTGATGTGCCGCCTGCACCTGGACCACATCGGACACCTCGAGGCGATGATCGCGAAGCTGGACCAGCAGGTCGAGGCGATGATGGCGCCCTTTCGCGCCCAGCGGGACCTGCTGACCACCATCCCCGGCATCGGCCCGCTGACCGCCGCCGCCGTCATCTCCGAGATCGGGGCGGACGTCAGCGAGTACTTCCCCGACCCCGCCCACCTGGCCTCCTGGGCCGGGCTGTGCCCGGGCAACCACGAATCGGCGGGCAGACGGCGCTCCGGCAAACCCCGGCACGGCAACATCCACCTGCAGCCGGTCCTGGTCGAGGCAGCCTGGGCTGCCGTCCGCCACCAGGGCTACCTCAGGTCCCTCTACCACCGGCACGTCATGAAATGGGGCGGCTACCACAGCCCTACCGCCAAGAAGAAAGCGATCATCGTCGTCGCCCACGCCATGCTGGTCATCATCTGGCACGTCCTGGCCGGCGGGGTCAGCTACCACGAACTCGGCGACGACTACTTCACCCGCCGGCTCGACCCCGACAAGGAGACCCGCCGCCTGATCGCAAAGCTCCAGGCCCTCGGCCACCAGGTCACCCTCCAGCCAGCAGCCTGACCAGAAACCCAGTCACCGGCGGGCCACGAGCCGGCGCCGCTGGCGCTGCCGCGCGCCTGGCTAAGGACCATTCACGTATCAGATATTGATGGGCCCTGCGGGCCGCTCCCGGCGGATGAGAATGGCTGCGTGCATGCTGCCCGCCGACGTCGGTTGCGCTTGGCTTCGTGAGACCGTGCTTTAGATTGACGCTGGAGCCCTCACCTTCGGGTGTCCCCCGGTTGCGCTGCGAACGCGAGTATCAGTGTCTTAGACCTGTCAGGGGCTCCGCGGGCGGCGTGCGCGTCCGTTGGCACGCTAGATGGGAGACAGGGATGCAGGTGTTGTATGAGCGGTGCGCCGCGGTGGATGTGGGCAAGGACGTGATCGCGGTGGCGGTCCGGCTGCCCGGTGACGGGCCGGACGGCCGCCAGACGGTCAAGCGCACGTTCAGGACGTTCTACGGGGTGCTGGCCGAGGCGGCCCGGTGGCTGGACTCGCTGGGTGTCACGCATGTGGCGATGGAGGCGACCGGGATTTACAGCATGCCGGTCTACCACGCGCTGATCGAGCACGGGCACTTCGGGCAGGTGCTGGTGTGCAACGCCGCGCACGTGAAAAACGTGCCGGGCCGCAAGACCGATTATGCCGACGCCGAGTGGCTGGTGCACTTGCTGGAGTGCGGGCTGCTGAAAGGCAGCTTCATCCCGCCGGCCGACATCAAGGCCGCCCGGGACGTGCTGCGGTACCGGACTAAGGTCGTGCAGTCGCGGACCTCGGAGCTGCAAAGACTCGGCAACGTGCTCCAGGACGCCGGCATCAAGATCGACTCTGCCGCCTCCTCGATCGCCACCAAGTCCGGCCAGGCGATGATCGAGGCGCTGATCGACGGCGAGCGCCGCGGCGCGGTGCTGGCCGATCTGGCCAAAGGCAGGATGCGCGCCAGGATCCCGGACCTGACCCTGGCGCCGGAGCGGCCCGTCGGCCATCACGCGCTGATGTGCCGCCTGCACCTGGACCACATCGGACACCTCGAGGCGATGATCGCGAAGCTGGACCAGCAGGTCGAGGCGATGATGGCGCCCTTTCGCGCCCAGCGGGACCTGCTGACCACCATCCCCGGCATCGGCCCGCTGACCGCCGCCGCCGTCATCTCCGAGATCGGGGCGGACGTCAGCGAGTACTTCCCCGACCCCGCCCACCTGGCCTCCTGGGCCGGGCTGTGCCCGGGCAACCACGAATCGGCGGGCAGACGGCGCTCCGGCAAACCCCGGCACGGCAACATCCACCTGCAGCCGGTCCTGGTCGAGGCAGCCTGGGCTGCCGTCCGCCACCAGGGCTACCTCAGGTCCCTCTACCACCGGCACGTCATGAAATGGGGCGGCTACCACAGCCCTACCGCCAAGAAGAAAGCGATCATCGTCGTCGCCCACGCCATGCTGGTCATCATCTGGCACGTCCTGGCCGGCGGGGTCAGCTACCACGAACTCGGCGACGACTACTTCACCCGCCGGCTCGACCCCGACAAGGAGACCCGCCGCCTGATCGCAAAGCTCCAGGCCCTCGGCCACCAGGTCACCCTCCAGCCAGCAGCCTGACCAGAAACCCAGTCACCGGCGGGCCACGAGCCGGCTCCGCCGGCGCTGCCGCGCGCCTGGCTAAGGACCATTCACGTATCAGCGTGGGCGACATGACAACGACACCAAGCGCAACGACAACCCCGTCATCATCCGCAGCGAAAGGACCTGCCATGGACTTCGTCTCAGTCCGCGTGATCACCGACGACGTCGAGCGCCTCACGGCCTTCTGGGAGCAGGTGACCGGCCTGCCCGCCAGCCGTCCCCTCCCGGTGTTCGCCGAACTCCGAACGCCGACCGGGTCTATCGCCATCGCCGCCCCGGCCACCCTCGGGATGCTCGGCGACGCCGTCCCGGCACCCGGCCAGAACCGCTCCGTCACCATCGACCTTCTCGTCGACGACGTCGACGCGACCTGGGAGCGAGTCAAGAGAATCGTCCCCCATACCGTCCCCGGGATCGTGCTGGAGCCGACCGACATGCCGTGGGGCAACCGCTCGATGATCCTGCGCGACCCCGACGGCGGGCTGGTCAACCTCTTCACTCCGGTGACTCCGGAAGCGAAGGCAAGGTACGGGCTATGACCGCGTCTGCCCGCGGTGCCACCCGCCATGGGCTGCACCACGGACAGGCAGCGCGTAGCCCGCAGCACCAAAGCCACCGGCCTGGCCGGGCGGCTCGGCCTGCGGGCAGGTCACGGGTCAGGCTGTCGCGTGCTGCCGCAGGTACCGGACGAGGCCGATGACGTCCTCGGGGACGAGCCGGCCGATCGCGCCGCTGGAGTAGACGCTGACGATCACCTTGCCGGCCGGGTCGAGGACGAAGCCAGTGGACTGCAGGTAGACCGGCTCAGGGTTGACGAACGCGCCGGTGAGGTCGGCGATGGCGCCGGCATCGGCGCTGTGCCCGACGGGGAAGGTCAGGCCGTGCTTGGCGATGAGGTCGGCCGTGGTGGGCTCGTCGTCCACCGACAGGGCGGCGACCTTGATCCCGGCCTCGGCGAGGCTGCCGGCGGCGCGCTGGAACGCCCGTAGTTGCGCGTTGCAGTACGGGCACCACGAGCCGCGGAAGAACAGCACGACACCGAAGTCGCCGGCGAAGGCATCCGGAAGGGTCAGGGTTGTCCCGCCGGGCGCGGTGATGGTCAGGGACGGAAACGTGGATCCAGGGCTGAGCAGCGGCATGACGGTTCTCCTCGACGGCGCTGACGTTGTCGTGATCGGTGACGCCGCCTGTTGCCGGCATCGTGCTGTTAGCGCGGCTCCTGTTGTGGTTCTTACCTCGCGGGCGGATTGCCGCTGCCAGAAATCTGGGGCCGGGGGTAAGGCTTTCCCGGCCTGCGGCGCGAACAGTAAAGCGGGCGGGCCGGCGAAAGTGCCCGTTCCCGGACGCGGTGCCGCCGAGGTGCGGCCGGAGGGAGCGAACGTGACAGGGAGCCTGACGGGCAGGACGGCGCTGGTGACCGGAGCCGGGCGGGGGATCGGCCGGGCGATCGCCGTCGGCTTGGCACAGGCCGGGGCGGATGTGCTCGTGACCGCCCGCTCAGCGGACGAACTGGCGGAGACCGTCGCGACGATCGAGTCCGCGGGCCCGGGAGCAGGCCAGGCCCGCGCCGTGGCCGCTGACATTGCCGATGGCCGGCAGCGGCAGCGGGTTATCGACGCCGGGCAGGCCCGCGGCCGGGTCGACGTGCTGGTGAACAACGCAGCGACCGTCGAGCCGCTGGGCGCCTCCGCTGGCGTCAGTGCCGGGGACCTGCGTCAGGCATTCGAGCTCAACGTCATCGCCCCGGCTGCGCTGGCGGCCGCTGTCATCCCGGGCATGATCGCGGCGGGCTGGGGCCGGATCGTCAACGTATCCAGCGGTATCGCAGCCAGTCCCGGTTCCATGATCGGCGGTAACGCCTATGCCGCCACGAAGGCTGCGCTGGAGGCACATGCCGTGAATCTGGCCGCCGAGCTGGCCGGCGGCGGGGTGACGGTTAACATCTACCGTCCGGGTCTCGTGGACACTGCGATGCAGGCATGGATCCGCTCTCAGGATCCGGCGCGCATCGGGGCTGGCCTGCACGAGCGGTTCCAGCGCAGCTACGCCGAGGGGTCGCTGGTGACACCAGATGAAGCGGCGGCGGCGCTCCTGGCGCATTTGCTGGGCCCGGACGGCGAGCGGACCGGAGCGATCTGGGCTCGAGCTGACACGGTATCGGCAGGCTCTGACGGCACTCTGGTGCCACGCGAGGTTACTGCGCCGAGTCAGCGGCGAAGCTGAACCCACCGCGCCGCCACCGCGGGCGAGCCGGAGATCTCCAGCACGGCCGGTCCCTCGCGGTTTGTCAGCCACAGCAGCAGGTCCGACCTCGTCGCCCGGATGGCGGTGCCGGCCTTGCGGTGGCCGGGGACGGCGACCGCGCCCTGCTTGTCGTCGAGATTGACCCACCACTCGCTCGCGCCGTCGGTGGCATGCAGATGCACCGAGCCAGCCAGGCCGTCCAGGCCGGGCCGGGCCAGCAGACCGGGCAGGAACTCGGTCACGAACTCCTCGATGCCGGCGGCGGCGACAGTCCCGCCCAGCGGCGGCGGCGACGCCGCCCCGGCGCCTGCCGCATGCTGGGCGTCCCAGCGGTGGATTGCCAGCTCGACCGCGAGTCGGCGGTGCCACCAGCTGACCCGGTGGTCGCCGCGAGCGGAGAATGTCCAGGCCGGTGACTCGGGCGCCGCGGCTGCCAGGATGCTGAGCGTCCGGTTCAGATGGACGGCGTACCAGGTCGCGAGGATGCCGGGATCGGCGGGCGGTGTCTCACGGTCGCTGCGGGGCACGGCCTCGCCGGTGGTGACGATCTTCGCCATCCAGCCCAGGATCGCGCCCATGTGGCCGACCAGGTCGGCGGCAGTCCAGCCCGGGCAGTCAGGCAGCGGTCGCGACCAGTCGGCCTGCGCGGCGACGAGGAGGTCCTGGCCGTCGGCTGCGGCCACCGTCAGCAGGGCGGGTTCAGGCACGCTCGTCTCCGCCAGGCTGCCCGACGGCGGCGAGCAGTCCGTCGTAGTCGTCGGAGCACGGACCGCAGGCCAGCAGGTGCGCGGCCACTCCGGGATAACGGCGCGCTGCCGGCCCGGCGCCATCGCTGAGGACGAGGTCGACGTAGACGTGCAGAACCCGCAGGGCCTGATCGCAGCCGACATCGCGCGGGTCGGTACGAAGGAACTCCTCAAGCCCGGGCCAGTCCGTCATGACGATCGCCTCACACAGCCCACGCCGGCCGGACCACCGGAAGGTGCGGCCAGGTACCCGTTAGCGACCAGCGCGGCCCGGAGCTTACGCCGCGCGTCGAACATCGTCTTGTAGAGGGCATTGCGGTTCGACCCCAGCTGCACGACCAGGGCGTCGAGCGGAACGCCGTCGACCACGATCGCCGTGAACACCCGCCGTTGGTGGTCCGTGAGCTGCTCCTCGACCGCCTGGCGGAGCGCCGCCAGCAGATCGGCCTGCTCGGCTAGCTGGTCGGGCCGCATACTCAGGCGGTCGGGCAACCGCTCCCACTGGCCCGTCTCGAGCGAGGCGGCCGGCCGCTGCCAGAAGTGGCGCCCCAGCTTGGCCGAGACCTCGAGCACCGCGAACTTGTAGGCCCAGGTGGTGAACCGGCTCTCGCCGCGGAACTGGCCGAGCTTGGCGGTAACAGCGACCAGGGCATCGTCAGCGGCCTGATGCGCGAGATCATCCAGCTCCGGCCCGGTGACCGGGTGCCGGCCCTCGCGGCGCCGAAGTTCAGACCGCGCGACCCGCAGCAGCAGGGCGTGCAATCGGGCCAGCGCCAGGTCACGATCCAGCGCGCTGCCCTGCAAGGCCCTCAGCCACTGCGCCGAGTCGGCGTCGAGGTCGCGTTCGCCGCTCACGCCCGACCCCTGCTGGGACGGGCGCGCCTCTCCTGCCCATCAGCTGAAAGCACGCCCCCGATGCTAACAACCGATCCGATCCGATCCGATCCGGCCGCCGGTCCGGGGAACGGCGGGCTGCCTTCGCCGGGACGGTGCTGACCTCGGGCGGCTGTCGGCGCGCTGCCGGACAGCAACCTCCGGCGACTTCCCTGCTGAGTCTGCTCGCGGCCTACTCGAGCAGCCGTCTCATCGTCAGTTCCAGCACTTCCGCGCGGCTGCGGGCACCGTGGTCGGCGGCGATGAAGTGGTTGCCGATCACCAGCGAGAAGGCGATCATGCTGCGTGCCAGGACATCATCTGCGTCGTCGCAGAGGCAGCTGAACAGGGATCGCAGGTAATCCATCCGGCGGTTGTCGACGCGACGCAGGCGTGCAGCGACGGCCGCGTCGCGGCGGGACCAGTCGCGGATTGCCAGGTCGACGGCTAGGACATCGCTGGAGAAAGTGGCGCCTGCTCGCCGTATCTTGGCCCGGGCGTCGCCGCCCTCCGCCTCGACCCGCTCGATCACGTCCTCGGTGCTTGCCTGTTCCCACGCATCGAGCATCTCGGCCAGAAACGCCTGCCGGTCGGCGAAGTACCCGTAGAAGCCGCCCCTGGTGACGCCGAGTGCACGGGCGAGCACGTCGATCCGCACGGCGTCCGGGCCGCCGCCGGCCAGTGCTCGCAGCCCTGCGTCAATCCATGTCTGCCGGGGGGTGCGGGTTGGGGGAGCCATCGCCTCTCACTATCGGGTCCGGTGGCGTTGACGCGGCCGGACCGGCCAGCGTACGGTCATATATACAGCAGTGTACATATTGCAGAACAGGGGGCTGTTCCCGGTGCCGATGCCCGACGCGTGGAAAGTGCGACAGGCCGGAGTGCCGCCAGCTCTGCGAGCCTTCAGCACACTGTCCCGCATCGATTACGAGGAAGCCTTTCTCGTGAGAGGCCGGCCCGCACGGCGACCGGACGGCGGAGCAATGGGCGCGCACGATGATGGCCGAAGCGCCGGTCAGACTGCGGCGCACGCTGCGGCGGGCATGGCTGGCGCTAGGGCTGCGCCTCGGCCCGGCCCGGTCTGACCGGTTCGTGCTGGGCTGGGAGCTGCGGCACAGCGACCCCGACCTGGCAGTCCTCGGTGCCACCGGCCGCCTGGGGCTCTCGGCTGAGCTGTTTTTTGCGCGCCAGGAACAGGCCCTGTGCTTCGCCGGCTTCGTGCAACTCGACAACCTCGTCGCCCGCGCGCTGTGGGCAAGAATCGTGCCCCGGCACCGGCAAGTCGTACAGCACCTCCTGAATCGATCCAGCCGCGCATGACGGCAGCCGATTCAGGTATCAAGCATGACCAGGTCAGCCGGCCACCGCCGTACCATCCGCGCTATCGGCTAGCGCTTGACGAAGCCGAGCGCCTCAGGAAGAGTTGTTCGCGGCGCCGACCGGTCGCCGAGCTCTGGAACATCCGCCCCAGTCGGGGTTCCGCCGGCGAAGGGGATTCGCCCTCTCGGTCGTCAATGTCACAGGCCATCTTCCGACACCGCGTCGCTGGGGGACAAGGGTGTCACGGGGAGGCTTGTCCATGACGAAGGACGCCAGTTTCAAGAAGGTTGTCCGGCGCCACGCCGAGGAGACTGGGCAGCGCTATACCGAAGCGCTCTCGGATCTTGAGGGTCTCGGCGCACGAATGCACCACGAGCCGGTGCCTGAGCGGCTGCTCGCTCATCTCCGGGATCGCTACGGCGTCGAGGCCGTCGCTGCGACGAAGATCAGTGTGCACAAGACCTACGTGTTCCGCATCGACCGCAGTGATGGCAGTCCGTGGGTCGCCCGCGTGTTCCCTCCCGCGCGGCCGCGTGCCGGCGTTGAAGGCGACGCCGCAATCCTCCGTTACCTGGAGCGGCAGGACTATCCCGCGGAGCGCCTGGCGGCCGGCGATGCGGTGTCTGACCTCGATGGCAGCGCGGTCCTCGTGACGCGGTTCGTTGAAGGCGTCCAGCTCCCCGACGGTGCCGCGAAGTTCGCCATGATGGGTGAGCTGCTCGGGCAACTGCACGCGCTGCCGTACGACGAATCCGCCGCCCGCCCGGGCGGGGCAAGTGGTGAGGACCCGAGCCGTGAGGGCCCTCCTTGCCAGGACCTGCGGGCGGCGTTGTCGTTTCTCGACGCGGTCGACACGAAGGTCGCGGCCGCCGGGCGCGAGCGATTCGAGAGGCTCCGCGACCAGGTGCGCTCGGCCGACGACGGTCATGGCCTTCCGGAGGGCTTGCTCCACGGCAACCTCCTGCACGCTCCCGATCACGCCGTCCTGACCGAACAAGGACCAGTCGCGATCAACTGGAAGGCGTCCGGACGCGGACCGCGCCTCGCCGACTTCGCCTACCTGATCTGGGGCACGGGCTCGTGGAACCCACGTCGGCGGAACCAGGAGCGGATCGACGCTGCCGTCAACGCCTACCGCGGATATATCGAGCCGACCGACGCCGAACTCGATCGGCTCGAGGCAGTCATGTACATCCGGACGCTCTACCTCGCCTGTTTCGGCTACCGGCGCGCACTTACCAACGGCTCGACATTCGACGAGTGGTGGTTCATCGAACCATCTGAGTACTTCGCCGCCACTGCGGCTGCAGTCCGAGCCGCGTTCGGCCGGTAGGTCGTTGATGCGGCAACGGAACGACTCCGGCTCGGAAGCGTCAGCGCGCCCGATCGTCTACCGCTCTCGTTCGGCGCCTCGCGAGCCGGCCGTGATCGCATCGTAGTGGTCACCAGCGACACGGACTGGGAGGAGATCCGCGAGCTCGTGACCGAGAGCTACCGGATCCTCGCGCCGAAAAAGCTCACCGCGATGCTCGACCGGGGCACTCGGCCGGCGCGATCGGGCGCGTGCCATTAAGCGCTGGTGCCACGATCTCCAGGCACGGTAGGTTCTCGGCGTGTTTACCCGCCCGGATGACCTCAGTGATGAGCAAATCCGCGCCGAGCTCACGGCAGGCTGGGACTTCGCTGCTCAGAGTCTGAGCTACCTGCCTGTTGGGTTCGGGAGTCATCACTGGCTGGCGACCGATCCCGTGGGCCGTCAGCTGTTCCTTATCGTCCATGACTTGCCTCACATGCTGCACAGCCAGCCGGATACCGCTGACGCTGTCTACGGCCGCCTGACGGCGGCGTTTGAATGCGCGGTGTCCCTTCGCCGGGACGAGAATCTTGAATTCGTGCTTGCTCCTGTGCCTGCGGCGGGCGGCACGGTCGTTCGCCGGTTGTCGCAGCGGTACTCGCTGGCTGTATGTCCGTACCTGACCGATTGTGAGCCCGGCCACGCTGGCGAATTCGCGGCGGAAGACCGACCAGCGGTCCTGCAATTGCTGACCAGGCTGCATCGGGCAGCACCGCCGCTTGCGCCGCGACGATGCGATCTGGAATTGCAAAACCCCGACGGCCTGCGAGCGGCTCTAGCCAGCACTGGCCAGACCTGGCGTACCGGTCCTTACGGTGAGCGGGCCCGGGCCCTGCTGACCCGTCACACAGCCGGAGTGACCGCGCTGATGACCGCGTACGGCGACCTGGCCGATGATGGCAGATCCCGGCCGGATCGGTTCGTTGTCACTCACGGTGAGCCCGGGTCCTGGAACGTATTGAAGACTGCAGTCGGCTTCGTCATCGTCGACTGGGACTTCGTGCAGCTGGCACCACCTGAGCGCGACCTCTGGGAGCTGGCCGAGGCCGATCGCTCGGTGCCAGCGGCCTACACCAGCGTCACCGGAACTGTCATTGACTACGGCGCACTCGCGCTCTTTCGGATGTGGTACGACCTGTCCGAGATCGCTGGCTATATCGAACTGTTCCGTGGCGCACACGACGACACAGACGACACCGCGGAGTCGTGGAAGAACCTGGCGTACTTCCTGCGACCGGCCGAACGGTGGCCGCAACTGCGGCTACCGGCGCTCCAGGCCGCGCACCTCGAACGCCAGGAGGATGTCGGAGAAGCCCCGGAACAGCGCGAAGAACCCGACCCAGATCAGCAGCAGCAGTGCCCGTGCGGGGAACTCCTGCTGGGAGACCCAGAAGCCGAGCAGGATCTCTAGCACGCCCGCGATCATGCCGAGCCACCAGACGGGGTGACTTTCCCGGGACGAGATAGAGGTGACTAGGTCGAGGCTGCCACGGAAGATGAGCAGCAGCCCGAAGATCGCCGCCAGTGCCCAGAACGCGCCGAACGGGCTGGCGAACGACCAGCATGCTGCAAACAGGAACACGATCGCCATCAGCACATGCGCCCAGCGCCACCGCGGTCGCATCGATGCGACGAGGAGCTCACTGACCCAGCCGAGCAGAAAGACCACGCCCATGAGCACGCCAACTGCGACCACCGAGGAAAGCCGGAACCGCAAGACGATCAGGGAGACGACGAGCCACGCGATCCCGGTGACGAGAAACGTCCACCACGGCCCGGCCATCTGGTCCAGCACTGTCTCGGCCCTGACGCGAGGGCTTGCGCCCAACGGTTGCTGAAAGCGCGTAGTCATGGCAATCCCTTCTCTCGCCTGCCCCTACCGTCTCATCAGACCCCGTAAATGACCATTGATGGTCCGCTAGAACTTTCGTCCCGGCCAGTGCGCAGGCACAGCTGTTTCGCGTGTCGGCGCACAACCAGCCCGACGCCGTGCCTGGCACCTGGCCGCCGCGACCCTGGAACCCGACGAACGCGTAGCGGCAATGCTCGGGGAGACCGCAACCCGGGGCAACAGCGCGGCTGTGCCGCCCGCCCGCGGCCGCGGGCTGCTCGCGCTTGTCGGCCTCCAGGAAGCCGACGCACTGCTTGCGGGAGGCGGCGATGCCCTGTATCTGTGCCACTGGATGCCGCAGTCCGGACTAGCCGACCTCTTGCCGTCGCTGCCCCAGGCGGTCTGGGTAGGGGTGAGCGGCGGGAGCATGGTGATGGCCCCCAACGTCGGGGAGGAGCCCATCTGCTGGAAGCCGCCCGCCGACGGCGACAGAGCGCTGGGATTGGTTGAGCGCGCCGCCCAGATTCGTCTGCCGGGACACCACGACCGTCATCGTCAGCAGCCATCGAATCGGCGGCTAGTCGAGGAAATAGCCTTCGCGAAGCCTGGAGATTGTCACGTCGGGGTCTCACGCTCCGGCAACCCTGGGGGGCGCTGGAGATGCGAGGCTCCTGGATCACCTCGTTGCTGGCGAACTGCTGGCGGGTCAGGTCGAGCTCAGTTCCGTCTGGCAGCAGATTCCAGTAGTGCACGCCCTGGCGGCTGCCGTCGGTGCGAAGCACGTCGGCGATCAGCAGGTCGCCGCCGAGCAGGTCCTGAACCGTCAGCGCGGTGGGCCCGCACTGGCCTCGGGCCGGGCTGGCGGACGACCATTCAGCAGCATCGGCAGGGTCGCATGCGTCGAGTGCCCAGGCCGCGCGTACAGCGGCCTCGAGGTCGTCGCGCGATAGTTCGGACATGAAAGATGATCCTGCCATCGCTCCGACCATGGTGCCGATGAGCGCTCCGCCTTGCGGGTCGCGGGCGGGCACGGTAGCCGACCGGTCCGGCCGGCAGCAGATGAAGATGTCGCCCTCAGCCTGTGGAACTGCGGCCGAACACGATTCAGAACGGATGGCCGACTGGATCGGCAAAGACGCGGAAGCCGGTCTCACGCTTGGCGCCTAGCCGAGTGGCGCCGAGCGCGAGCAGCTCTTGCTCGGCGCGGTCGGCGTCGGTCACCCGGATATCGAGGTGCAGCTGCTGGGGATAGCCGGGGTCTGGCCACTGCGGCGCGACCCATTCGGCGACTCGCTGGAAAGCGAGCTGTCGCAGGCCGGGCGTGGAGCTGATGACCACCCAGCCTTCGATGTCTTCGTTGACCTGCATGCCGAGGACCTGGCAGTAGAACTGCGCGAGAGCCAGCGGGTCAGGACAGTCGATAACGGTCTTCTCCAGGCGCCCGATCACACCAGGAGCATGACCCGACGAGCGCCTATCGTTCCGAGAGAGCCGCTTTCGGTTCTCGCCTTGACCGCACCGCGTAGCACTGCGGTCGGGCGCGTCATGGAATGCTTCGGGACGTGGCCAGGTCTGTGGATACGAGCGAGGCGCTGTTCGTGGCCGTTGACGTGCATTACCTGCCCGACGCGAGGGCGCGCGCTGCGGTCGTGGCGGCACGTGATCCGGGATTTTCGTCGATCGCCTGTACTGGCACGGCCGTGGTGGCAGCTGAGGTGGCCTACCGGCCGGGCGAGTTTTACCGGCGTGAGCTGCCGCCCCTGCGTGCGGTCATCCCGTGTTCTAGCCGCCTGGCGCTCATCGTGGTCGACGGCTACGTGGATCTGGACGCAACTGCCCGGCCGGGGCTGGGCGCTCATGTGCATGCCGAGTTCGGCGTCCCTGTCGTCGGCGTGGCCAAGACGCCATTCAGGACCGCGACGCACGCCGCGCGGGTCTTTCGCGGGCGGTCTGCGCGGCCGCTGTTCATCACCGCGGCCGGAATGACGATCGCTGACGCAGCGGATCTGGTTGGGGCGATGGCCGGAAAGTTCCGCCTTCCGGACGCCGTCAAGCTCGCCGACCGGCTGGCCCGCGGCCTCGAACTGCCCTCGGTGAGTCAGCAGATCGTCGGCGGTGAGCAGCGTTGGGGCGACGGGCTGTCCCGCGTCTGACCGCGCCGCGCAGCCAGTGCCGGTCGCCCCGGCTCTGAGCTAGCACACCCAGCGAGCCCCGGGCCGATGCAGGCTCGAGTCCCGCATCGCGGGATAAACCGCCCGCAAAGCGCACACACGCTGACCGCCGCTTCGCTCGGCCTAACACGCGGCAACGCGGTCGCCGATATCCTCCAGGCCGGTCCGCCGACGCAACGGGCGGTGTCCTCTTTGCGTCTGCCAGATCGTCGTCCTTGTGACGGGTCAGAGGGCGGACCGACCGGAAACCTGAAGGAACGGACATGACCTATGCCGCGGCTCAAGACCACGTGACGGCTTGCCACCCTGCCGAGGATCAGATGCTGCTGGACTTTCTGGCGGCACAGCGCGCGACGGCCCTGGATATCGTGGCAGGCCTGGATGAAGCAGCATGGCACCGGGCGGCCGTGCCGTCGGGTTGGACGCCGGCCGGGCTGGTCGAGCATCTGAGCGGTGCGCAGTTTCACTGGTTCATCGGAGTTGTGGCCGACGAGGACACCTCGCCGCCCGCTGACGCGGGCGTCGAGCCCTATGACCCGATGGCGCCGTTCGTCACGGACTGGTCCTCTGCGGACATCATCGCCGAGTTCCGGGAGATCTGCGCTCGCGCGGACGCGATCCTGGCGGTAACGCCGCTGTCGGCGGCTCCGCGCGGCACGCACGGCGACCCGGAGGCTGCGGAGCCGCCGAACGTGCGATGGGTTGTCTTGCACCTGATCGAGGAGATCGCGCGGCATTGCGGTCACCTGGACATCGGCAGGGAACTGCTTGACGGGACGACGCGGCTCGGGCAGAAGCACAGCGAACGGCCGGCTGCGGACCCGCCGGCTGCGTAGTGACGCAAATGGCGACCTGCTGCACAAGCTCCGGTCGGGCGCCATCGCGGGCGGCCGGGAGGGCGTGTCGCATTGCCGAGACGCTGGCGGGCGCACCGCATGTGGTCCAGCTGCCCGGCAGCTAGAGCATGCGGGCTACCGAACGGCGTCCTCTCGACGAGCCCGATGCTGCCTAGGTCGGTTCCGTCTGCCCGACGCGGTATCGACATTGCGACCAAAAGCGGCTGAGGCACGGCTGGCTGGTCGTATGCGGCATCGGCCTGGTCAGGTCGTCCGGTGCCTGGCCTGGGATCGGCGGGTGCGGACGGCCGCTGGCTGCCCACCGCGCTGTGCGTCGTCGTACTGCCGGACGACGTTGGCCGGCAGTCGGCCGTGGGCCGCGACGTCGTAGCCCTGCCGTTCTGCCCAGGCCCGTATCTGGCGGCTGCGCTCGCGGTTGGCGGAGGTCCGGACGGTGGGGTGCGAACCGCGCCGGGCCAGCCTCGCGTGGCGCACGAAAGGCGCCAGCCTGTGACGGAAATCGGCGGCGTGCTTAGCGCTGAGATCGAGCTCATAGGTCCGGCCGTCGACGCCGAACTGCACGGTCTCGTCGGCCGGACCACCAGTGAGGTCATCCTCCAGCTGCACTTCAAACCTTTGCATTGCGTCCCCCTGAAACACGGATTACCTTTTCCTGAACAAGTCCAGGAATGCGCGTTCGGATCTTTCCCCTTTCCAGCTCGGCCCAACCGAGAACGATGTGCCTGATGTCCTGGAACTGTCGGCCGTAACTGCGCCGTACGACCCCAGAGGGAGTCCGCCAGGCGTCCAGAGCAAAATGATCCCGATCGGAAGCCGGCTCTGCCTGGTCGCCGGTAGATTTTATAAGGGTGAATGCAATGCAGTGCAATGCCACTCACAGTTTAAGGACTACGTGAGTTTGAGCTAATCGGATATAACCCGGGCGCGCGATGTCATCGTCAGGCGAAATTGAACCTCCGGTATTACCTTGATTCGACCAGCATGACAATCGCTTCGAAGCCCTTGAAGCCGATATGACAGAGGTGAAAGCCGGCATACGTGTGCTCGAAACCGATGTTCTTGCCATGAGGGAAGACGTTCGCCGCAGTCGATCGCTGGACTGGAGGTGCACGACGAGGCTCGTGTGTCCCTTGCTGCGTCCTGCACCTGTCGAGATTGCCCGGCCGCCCTCGACGGCACTCGAATGAGTTGGAACGACAGGCGAGCTGCGGGCTTGACCAGCCTGAGAGACCCGTCGTCGGCGGCGTAGCTGACGAGTTCATGCGGTTTGCGCGCGCTTCCAGGAACGGCGAGCCGCAGGTGGTGCACCACAAGGCAAGCTATAGTCAACTGCCCCAGGTAGGAGCACGAGGAGCGCCATGACGTCCGAGCCTGACGTGTATGTGGCGCGCTACGGGTGGAACCGCCGCAGCGGTGGCCTGATCGTCGGAGCCGTTGTGTTCGTGCTCATCGGGCTGACAGCGCCGATGTCGCTGCCGCTGCGGGTGGTCGCGCTGGTGTTTTTCGGTGGCGGCGCACTGGTCTTCATCGCGAGCATCGCCACGCGTCGCGTTGCGTTGAGAGTCGATGCGCGAGGTGTCACGCTTGGCGGCTCGCCTGGCTCGTCGCGTTCACGTGAGCGGCAGATCCCGTGGGCGAGTATCAAGGAGATCGTGATCTGGCGGCAGTCGATGCCTTACGGCCGGTCTGTGCCCTACGTCGGCGTGGTGCGCCGCGGGGGCGGTGCGCCGTTGGCCGGGCGGCGGGGCCGGCGAGCCAGCCGGGTAACGGCCGGAGCGCTCACGCGCGGCGTGAGCGGTGACATGCTGCTGGCCAGCCGGGCCGTCAACTTGTGGCGGCTGGACAGGCGCCGGCTGTCCGCTGCCGTGGCGCATTTCGCGCCCGGCGTGCGGGTTGTCGACCGGGATCGCGGGGAGGTCAGCGAATCGGTGAGTTGACTGCAGCGCTTCATTGCCTCAGGTTCTTGGCGATGCCGACGCCCCTGTGACAACGAAATGCGGCCGCGCAACCTGCTCTAGTCATCTGCGCCGATGACCTTGAAGTTCTGGTTGACGAAGATGTGGTGGGGCCAGTTGACGCCAATGTTGTGGACCTCGTACTGGCCGTTGCTCAGCTGGACGACGCGGTCGACGATGCCGCCGGGGTAGGCGGCCAGCGCAGCTTCGGTCGCTCTGGTCGCGGCCGTTCCGCTAACGATCGTCCCCGACCCCTGCTTGTAGTCCGCCGGGATCTGGCCGACCTTATTGGAGGAGCCCTGGTTACCCCTCGTATAGGCGATCACCTGTCCTCCTGGGTTCGATCCGCTGCCGCCGCGCGGCTGAACGATGATCTGGGTGGCGGTGATGGTCGTGCTGTCGGTGGTTCCGAGTACCAGGACAGGTTCGCCGGTGCTGACGGCGCTGGACGTGGCCGCGCTCGTCCCCTTCTCGTAGGTGGTGGAGGACGCCTCCTTGACGGTCACCTTCTGGCCCGTCGCAGTCGTCAGCGTGAACCCGGAAGAGGACACGCCGCTGATCGTGCCCGTCGATCCTCCGGCGGCTGGTCCGGACCGGGCGCTGGATCCTCCGCCTGGCCCGAAACGGCCGGCATCGCTGCTGCTGGCGGCCGTGGCCGGAGTGCTGCGGGAGGTGGCGGCGACGATTCCGTAGGAACCGCCCGCGATCACGATGGCCGCGGCTCCGGCCGCGATGCCCTTGCTGCGCTTGCTTGAGAACATCTGCTAAACCTCCTGTCGTCGGAGTTCCTCATCTCAGGTGTCGCAGATCCCGCTGTAAATGCCCTGAATGAAAGCCTGAAGGTGGCCGCGAGGCTGTGTGGCGCGGGCTGAAGGCCAAGGCAGCAGTAAACGGTCTGCAAAGGCGCGCCAAGACCACCGGACCGGTTATGACGATTTGTACTTGCCTGCGCACGGCGCGGTCCGCGTCGGCGCACCCACGCCGGTGGCCAGAGCGGGTCCGGGGAGACTGGGGCTTGCTGGGGAGCTGGACCGGGTCGGGCAGAGTGGACCGCCGCGGTTTTCGCCGACTCTCATAACAGGGGCGGGTCGAGAGGCGTTCTACGGCGGCACAGGTATGTGTCGGGAATGCCGCATGTACCAGGTTGCGCCGATGAATACGCCCTGGCTAGTGCAGGTGCAGTATGACGAAGTTCTTGAGCACGACCATGACAAGCCCGAGCGCTGCAGCAACTGACGCAGCGACTGCCAGCCGCCAGCCGTGAAGTTCGGCGGCTCTGGCCGCCGCCCATCCGTGGATGGTCAGGAGGACGAGTGCGGTGACCACGCCGACTGTGGCTGCTGTAGATGCGGTGGCGCCGGCAAGGCGGGCGGCCAGCAAAGCCAGCAGCGGCGCGAAGGAGGCGCTGACGATTGGCCAGCTGCCCGCGAGTGCTACCCGGATGTGGCGCCACGTCGGTAGGCGGCCGTCGGCTGCCACGCTACCGAGTACCTCGGCGTATCGCTCGGCCAGCCAGTACACGACAAGCGAGGTCAGTACCGACAGGGCTAGCGCAAGCGTGGTCAGGGTGTTTCCGGCGGCGGCCATGATCGAGGCTGTGATAATCGCGCCGTATATTCCGGCCGCGCGGCCCTGCGCGGCGGGTCCTGCACGTTGCTCGCCGGCCCCGTTATGTGCCATAGACGGCTTCTACCAATCATGATCAGTTTCCGCAGGAGATCATCTAGGGCCGCGGGCTTCCTGACGGCTGCATGCTCAAGCGCGCTAGAGCGTGAGATGTGCTGCGGCCCGACGGTTCAGGATTTGCGCACCCCGTTCCGAAGCTATGAAGTCCATCCCCTCCGAGGGCTTCATCAACCGCGCGGTAGATCATCTCGTGAGCGGTCCGTCCTCTTGTTGCTAGGGAGGGATCAGCACGGCGCTCGCGAGGCCGATCAGGGCAATCACGAGGATCGTGGTCAGGGCAAGGGCGAATGGACGCCCGGCGGGCAGCTTGGCCGCGATCAGGACTGCGCCGACGAGGGCGGTGCCATCCCTGCAAGACCAGCCACTCGATAAGCCGCGTGCACAGTGCCAGCTTCGCGGTTCGGTTCCGGAACAGCCGGAGGGCCAGCAGCACGTCGTTGCCTTTTTCTCGGCGGACCTGACATGCAGGAAGAACCAGACCAGGAAGAGTGCCCCGATGGCCACGAAGATCCAGACCGGGGAGATACCGCCCTTGGCTCTCACCAACGTGCTGCCGATCGAGAAGTCTTGGCGCGCCACGAAGAATCCGTATGTTCGGGACTGGAGGAGGCCGAGAACCACGAAGAGAGGCCGGCTGCAGACAGAATGGCGCCGGTCGGGTCAAAGCCTGGGCTCGGCCCCTGGCGGGCAGTTCACCGATCCGGCGAGCAAGCAGAATGATCCACGCCACAACGAGAACCTGAAGGACGAACGACGCGCGCCAGCTGATCGCGGTCGTCACCAGCCCACCGATCAGCGGCCCGGCTGCGGCGCCGAGCCCGCCGGCGCCGCTAACGACGCCGAAGTACTTCGCCTGGGGTGAGCGTGAGCAAAGTGATTGCAGTCTGGACGCCCGCCACTGTCGTGCCCAGGTCGCCGGCGATCGAGGTGATTGCCGCGTTCATGTTCGTGGCCGCATAGCTGGCAATGAACTGGGCCAGAGCCAACGGCAAGATCATCGCCCTGCCTGGCGATGCCTGCCCTGGTATGGCCGCCTGGCTCATAAGTCAGGTCCCCGCGTGACGAGCCACACCATGCCTGCCTGAAGCTAGCACGGCAGCAACCGGGCAAACCGTCTCGCCGAGCGCAGCGCAGCTAGCCGTGTTGACATTGGGGTAGCGTGCCCGGACGCCGCGACGTGATGATCAACCGCCCTGGGTGATCATCCTCCCCGCAGGCGCTAGCTCTGCCGCGGTCGCCGTGCCCTGGCTGATCGGCGCGTGCTGTCGGGCCGCCGGGGACGGTCCTTGGGCGCCTTCTTCGCGTTCTCGCGTGTGTCTGCGTCGGGACGTGCGGTCGACCACTTGAACTCCAGCCCGACGTCAACCTCGGTGCCCTCGACCTCGACCTCGAACATCTGGTGTCCAGGCGTTCGCGGAGGGTAGCGACGTCGAACCGACGTTCGAGACCGGGGATATGAGCCTGCACGTCCCCGACCAGGTGCACGCCGAGTTATTCAGCCAGCCAGCCGCATCCTCCCGGCTGACCGACTCCTTGCGCTCCACCTTGACGTCCGACACGACACCTTCCCCTTCCGTTCTGCGTGGTCACGAGCGGCCGGAAACGTTGGCAGCACCGCACACCCGGCCAAAATGATCGTGCGGCCAGCCGTCCTCCTGGCCGAATGCCTCGCGGAGCCTGGCCTCCTGGTCAGCAGAAAGGTTGGTGCTGATGAGCTCGGCGTCGCTGTCCCGGAACTCCGCCGCG
The DNA here is from genome assembly GCA_963711535.1 of uncultured Actinomycetota bacterium. Classification (GTDB taxonomy): domain Bacteria; phylum Actinomycetota; class Actinomycetes; order Streptosporangiales; family Streptosporangiaceae; genus JAJYUU01. The sequence goes on from CAVQEN010000001.1 coordinate 261,953, forward strand.
ACGCGGTCAGTCACAGCCTCACCGGTAAGGGCGAAAAGGGCCGAGGTACCGGGCGTCACCTTCTCTCGGACATCGCTAATGAACTCATCGCTGATTCCGGCATCGCGTAGCGATCCGCTCATCGCGCCGAGGCCCGCGCCCACTGCCAGGCCCAGGATCGGGACGAAAAGATGAGCCCGAAGAGCAGCCCCCAGAAGCCGCCGCTCAGAGCGCCCAGCTTCCTTGTGTCGTGCAATTCGCGGGTTTTCGGCTTCCCGCGTCCGGCGGGCCAGCTGACCACGGCCGCGTCGTAGACCTGGATGAGCTGCTGGTTCTCCAGTTTGGAGGCTTTTCCAGTGCGGAGTCTGCGCCTTCAGCGGTGGAGAACTTCCATGCGGTCAGTGATGCCATGCCCTGCTCCTCTCTGGCGGCTCGCGCCACCGATGACCACGCAGGGCAAAACGACGTGCCCACCAGGCAGACTGCGCCGCACTTCGGCTCGGAGGCATCACCCGGCTGGGATGATTCTGAACCGCGGACGCTTCCCCGCTGGCCTGCCCTGTAGCCGGATCACACGTCATCCGGCACGGGTGATGTGCAGGCAGCTCTCGGCTGCGAGCCTAAGTCCCAAAAGGAGCATTCCGAGTCAGAGGAGACGGCCTTGGACCGGTATCCGGACATCGGTGACCACGGGCTCATCGGCGACCTCCAGACGGCGGCGCTGATTACCGCGGACGGCACGGTGGACTTCTTCTGCTGTCCGCGATTCGACTCGCCGAGCATCTTCGCTTCCTTGCTAGATGCCGACAAGGGTGGCTTTTTCAAGATCGCGCCCGACCGCGAAGATTACATCACGAAGCAGCTGTATTTCCCTGACTCCGCGATGCTGATCACCCGGTTCATGACCCCGGACGGTGTCGGCGAGGTACAGGACTTCATGCCGGTCATCGAGGGCAGGCCCACCGATAAGCACCGGCTGGTGCGGATGCTGAAGGTGGCGCGCGGCACCATGCGGTTCAAGATCGACCTGCAGCCCCGATTCGACTACGGCCGCGCCAAGCACACGGTCGAGGTAACCGAGCACGGCGCGGTGTTCCGGTCCGATGTGATGGAACTGACACTGCACACGTCGGGTAGGCGCGACCCTAGCGACCCGGAGGCTGCGCAAGTTACGGGCGCAGGTGACGGCCTGCGCGCGACCATCAGCATGCGGGAAGGCCAGATCGGTGGCTTGGTGCTGGAGTCGATGGGCGGCCAGCCGCGTTCGCTGAGGTCGGCCGACATCCACCGGCTCGCCGACGACACCGCGCGGTACTGGCGGACCTGGCTGCACCACTCGAGCTACCGGGGCCGGTGGCGGGAGATGGTGTCCCGCTCGGCGATGACGCTCAAGCTCCTGACTTATGAGCCCACGGGTGCCCCGGTGGCGGCGGCCACTGTCGGCCTTCCGGAGCAAGCCGGGGGGGAGCGTAACTGGGACTACCGTTACACCTGGATCCGGGATGGGTCCTTGACTATGCACGCGTTGGCGAACCTGGGCTATCTGGAGGAGGCGGCCAAGTTCGGCGCCTGGCTTCGGGACCGGGTCACCGAGAGCGCCGCGTCCAACGGGTCAGGTCCGCTGAAGATCATGTACCGGGTGGACGGCTCGTCCGATCTCACCGAGTACAGCCTCGACCACTTCGAGGGGTGGCGCGGCTCCCTGCCGGTGCGCGTGGGCAACGGCGCCGCAGACCAGCTGCAGCTGGATATCTACGGCGAGGCACTGGATGCGATCCTGACCGCTGACGAGCACGGGCTGGAGATCAACCACGCCGGCTGGCTGGCACTGACGGGGGTCGTCGACTGGCTGTGCGACAACTGGGACCAGCCCGACGAGGGCGTCTGGGAGACCCGCGGCGGGCGCAAGGACTTCACCTACGGTCGGTTCCAGTGCTGGGTCGCTCTCGACCGGGCCATCCGCCTGGCGGAAAAGCACGGGCGGCCCGCCAACGTCGCCAGGTGGGCCATCGAGCGGGACCGCGTCTACAACCAGGTCATGCAGCGCGGGTGGAAGAAGAAGGTCAAGGCCTTTACCCAGCACTACAGCACTGACGTGCTGGACTCCTCGCTGCTGCTCATGCCGCTGGAGGGTTTCGTCTCGCCGAGAGACCCGCTGTGGCTGTCCACGCTGCAGGCCATGGACAAGGATCTCGTCTCCGACAGCCTCGTTTACCGGTACAACCCCGCCGCGTCACCCGACGGCCTCCACGGCGAGGAGGGCACGTTCTCGCTGTGCACGTTCCTGTACGTTGACGCCCTCGCGCGGGCGGGCCGCCTGGAGGACGCCGAGCTGACGTTCCAGAAGATGCAGACCTACGGCAACCACCTGGGCCTGTACTCCGAGGAGATCGGCTCCACCGGCGAGCAGCTCGGCAACTTCCCGCAAGCATTCACGCACCTTGCCCTGATAAACGCCGCGATCAAGCTCAATGAGCAGCTCGATCACGGCCTTAACGTCGGCGCGCCTGTACTCGCAACAGGCTAGCGAACCGTACGGCTGCCAATGCCCCGGTCGGCGCTGTGAACTCTGCCAGGTGTCGCTGACATTCTCAGAAACGACCGCAGCTCGGTGTGTGCTCGTCCGGGATGCCTTCGCCGACGTGGTCGCGCCTTCGACGCGAGAACGCCCCCGACACGTGTGCGAAGCTTGCGCCGTGGGATCAACGATAGCCGGGATGACTCGACACGCACTGTCGACGGGCGCAGCTCCATGGGATACGGAGACTGCTGGCGAGTTCCGCCCGCCAGGAGTGAACGACACAAGCCGCCTCGGCACCAAAGCGAGGTGACATGCGTGACGAAGATCGCGGTCCTCGACGACTACATCGGCGTCGCCTTGGAGTACGGCGAATGGTCAGCGCTGCCCGACGACGCCGAGATCACGGTCTATCGGGAGCCGATCCCCGCGGAGCGGCTCGTCGACGAGCTGCTCGACTACGACATCGTCGTCATCACCCAGCAGCGGACGCGCTTTCCGCGCAGCGTGCTTGAGTGCCTCCCTAACCTCAGGCTGCTCGTCTGCAACGGCCGGACGAGCAACGTTGTCGACCACGAAGCCCGTATCGAGCGGGGAATCGTGCTCTGTGGTACCGCCGATACCGATCAGGGTCCCACGGCGTTTCCCTCGGGCCATGAGGCATCGCGAGGCCTGCCGGCACCCTCAGAGATGGCGTGGGCGCTCATTCTCGCTGTCGCGAAGCGGATCGGCATCGAGGACCGCGTCGTCCGCGACGGCGGCTGGCAGACCGGGTTCCCGGTCCCGCTTGCCGGGAAAACCCTCGGACTGCTCGGCGCGGGCCGCCTCGGCGGCGCGATGGTCCCGGTCGCGCATGCACTCGGCATGGACGTCGTCGCGTGGAGTCAGAACCTCACTCAGGAGCGCTGTGCCGAGCTCGGCATTACGAAGGTCACCAAGGACGAACTCCTGTCGTCCGCTGACGTCCTCGGGGTCTTCCTCGTCCTCTCCGAACGCTCCCGTAACACACTACGCGCCGGTGACCTGGCGAAGATGAAGGCCGGCGCCATCTTGGTGAACATCTCCCGCGCCCCGATCATCGAGGAGAATGCCCTCATCGAAGCGCTCCGTACCGGCCACCTCGCCGGAGCCGGCCTGGACGTCTTCGACCGCGAGCCGCTGCCTGCGGCTCACCCATTCCGGTCGCTTGACAATGTCGTTGTCACCCCGCACATCGGCTACGTCACCGAACGTCTGTTCCGCACCGCCTGGCAGCGCATGGCACAGGACGTCGCAGCGTACCTCGCCGGATCCCCCATCCGCGTCCTCACCGATCTCGCCGACTGCCCGCCGATGGCGCCGCAGTAGGCCAGCCGGACTCAGCGGGATGCGGCGGGACTAGCTCGGGCTCAGAGTTATACACGTTCGCGCAGGTCAGCGGGGATTCTGCAGGAAACGCAGATTGCGCCCCCCAACGGGGCACCCGCTATAGGGGGAAGCGCGCTGACGAGTGGATATCTGCTGGTCGGAGCCCGGTCACCGCTGCCCGGCCGGCCCGGAGACGTCCAGAGCGCCAGTGACCTCCGGCCACGCCACCGTGCCATGTCGCACCGCCGACCGCGGCTCCAGGTGCCGTACAAAATATGCGCGGTGACTGGGAGATTCAGCACGCCCATGACCTTGTTGGTGACGGCATTCTTCTGCAGGCGCGCACCCGGTCCCGCAACCCGAGCTTGGCGAGGATACGGACGATGTGACTCTTGACGCTGGCCTCGCTGAGGCAGAGCCTGGCGACGATCTCGGCGTTCGACGGGCCCTCGGCCACCAGCCGCACGACACCGAGCGTCGCGGTACTCCCGCCCCGGCTCTCTTAAGAACCTCGGCGGCAGCCGGATTTCGGTGGAGTTCAAGTGTGACGAACTATCTCAACGGCACGTCCCGATGCCCCTGGGGTGTAAAGGATAGCTTGACATGGACATGTGTAAAGGTATTCTTTACAGATGGGCGATTCCCCTCAGACCCTGATGAGCCTGAGCGGTTTGCTGGCCGAGCGGGCCTTGGCCCTGGCCCGGGCGGTGGGCAGCCCGTTGGCTTCACCTGCCTACCTCGACCTGGTCCGGCGCGCTCAGGATCTGGATGACCTGTCGGAACAGGTGCTCAGGCTGTGCGTCCAGCAGAGCCGGGACGCGGGCCACACCTGGCAGGAGATCGGGGACGTGCTCGCAGTCACCCGCCAGGCCGCCTTCCAGCGTTTCGGCAAGCCCATCGATCCCCGGACGGGAGAACCCATGGACAAGACAGTCCGCATGGCCGGCGCGGCGGAACGCGCGATCACGATCGTCACGGCCGTCCTCGAAGGGCGCATGGACGACGCGAGGCAGTCCTTCAACGCGCAGGTCCAGGAGGCTTTCACGGAGGAAGTCCGCGGCAGCGCCCTCGCCACGATCGCCGGCCTGGTCGGCGCGTTCGAGGGCTTCGGTGAGGGCGAGCCGCTCGTCCGCCGCATCGGCGACCTCACGGTCGTCGACATCCCGCTGTGCTACGAGGCCGGCGACATGAAGGCCCGGGTTGCGTTCGACGCGGACGAGAGGGTCGCCTCAATGTTCATCCTCAACCCGGACACCCCGTGAACCGCTGCTCTGCAGGCAGCGGATTTGACCATCAGGAGGAGCAGGTGAGCGTGAACGCGGCCGCCTATGACGATGGCCGAATCCGCTGCGACGATCAGGAACTGATCATCCGCAACTACTACCTGACCGCTTGCGCTGACCTGCGGACCAGCCCTGGCAAGCACCTCGGGCTCGGCCCGGCCAGCACCGCTGCGGCGTCACCATCACGCTGGCAGGGCAGCGGCAAGCTACCCCTACCCGGGCATGCCTGGTGAACCCGGCACTCATCACCGTCATCACCCTCGGCGTCGTGCTGGCCGTTGCCTGGGACGGCTTCTGCCTGTGTGATCTCATCCGCGCCGATCAGGCGACGGTCCGTTACCTGGGCAAGGGGACGTGGGCGATCATCTGCCTGCTCTCGTGCCCCTGGGGCGGCCTGCTCTACGTTATCGCCGGCAGGGGCGGCTTCGGCATGGTCCTAAAGGGCCGCGGTCAGCCGTGGGGCGGCCAGTGAACAGCACAACGCAGGAAGCAGCGACCAGAGTGCCAGGTGTGATGGGAAGGCCCTCCGGACGCCGCCGCTGCGAGTCAGCGGATTAGTGGCGGTGAACTGGGACGGCCGGCTGCGCCGCTGGCTCAGCGGCCAGATCGTTCGTCACATGTTCCGGATCATGGATGCTGCCTGACCTTCCGATTTCAGGCGTGGCGAACACCGCTGTTCAGGGATGGGCTCGCAGCGCTGGGAGTCGATAGGCATGGTCGTTCGGCCCGGAATGCTGGTGTCCGGTCACCGACCGTCCTGGGTGAGGCGGAAACCCGAGGCCAGCGACTATGTTCTGTTCCGTGGCGCTATCAGACGACTCTCAGAAGGCGACGAGCTCTCACCGGGCCGACGGTGCGGATTCGAGCCAGGCCTGGCTAGAACTCGCTCCGGACTACGAGCGGGCTCGAGCCAGGGGGGATTCGCTAGATCGGCTAGTCGAGTGGCCGGCGCAGCGAGACCTTCTGGGTGATGTCACCGGACTGTCGGTGCTCGATGTCGGTTGCGGCAACGGTGGCAAGCTCACTGAGCTGGTTCGAGACGGCGCAATCGCCTCTGTCGGTGTCGATATCAGTGGCAACTTCGTCACCACCCAGCCGCCCGACTTGGAATTCATCCGGGACGATCTCTCCGATCTGGATTCGGTCCCTGGGCTTGCCGGTCGGACGTTCGACCGGATCTTGTTCCTGCAGTCTTTCGGCTACGCGAAGGATCCAGTCCGCACCCTGCAGGCAGCGCGAGCGATGCTGGCCGACAACGGATTCATCCTGCTGACCAGGACCCAGCCGATCCGATATGCCGTCGAACGGGCCGAACAGAATGGGACCTCGCTGGGCGAGGAGTACTTCTCCGCTGCCCCTTATACCTACCGCACCGGCTGGAACAACCAGGTCGCCCTCACAAAACGCACTTACACCATCTCCGACCTGATCAACGTGTTCAGCGCGGCCGGGCTGTGGATTGAGACCGCGATCGAGCCTCAACTATCCGAGGACGCCCGACGCCGCTACCCGCACAAGCAGGCGTGGATGAACAAGTACCTCGGCATTCTGATCTTCAAACTCCGGCCCCATCCATGAAGCTCTGGCGGGCAAGCGGGCAAGCGGGCAAACGAGGGCTACGCAGCCAGGGCGTCACGCTCCGGCGCGCCCGCGTGAGCGGGGCCTCAAGCCAGAGCGCGGCGCGGGCCGCGATGACAACCGCCCCGACGTAAGCCACGAGGCCACGGCACGAGTTGGTCCACAGGCTTCGCCGCATATATAGGAGAGACGAACGCGCGCTCATCGCATGTGTGGTCGCTCGGGGCGGGATCCGCGTGAGCGCACCGGATCGAGTTGCTAGGCGTGTGGCGGTTCTCGGAACCAGGCTCTACAGCAAAAGGCGGATGGCGCAGCGGGGTCCGATGGAGTTTGCCAGGCGCTCGTCGCCGGTCCGCAGCTCGCAGTGTCCTGGACGGTTGTATGGGCACTAAGCCGCAGCGCTACGGCCGCCCGTCTCAGAATGGGTCACCCGGCCAGTCACGGCACGCCGAGGCGCGCAACGCAGGGATTTGCGCCTTCCGGCTGATTGGCTGTCCGTCTTCGGGACCGTGAGCGATGGGTCACGATGCAACGAGCTCTGGCGCCTCCTCCGGTTGTTCAATGTGCCATTCGCGGTGGGTCTGCCGGAGCGACTGGCTCGGTAGCAGTTGCTTGTCGGCAAAGCAGACCTTCGCTTTCGGCCACTTCACCTTGGTGATCAGGCCGAGCATGGCGAGCATCTGGATGAGCCTCCACGTGGCGTCGGGGCGCCAGCCGCGGTCGGGCTCGGCTCCGGCGGCCGCTGCAGCGGCATCCAGCACGACCTTGCGCCCATGCCGGGGGCAGGCGGGGTCGGCGTGATGCCAGCTGTGGTTACCCTCGCCGCCGGCCACGACCGCGACAAAGGAGTTGTTCCGGCTGTCGTCCGCCCGGAACTCGCGGCCGCGGCTGTCGACGGCCCGGCTGCCCCACTTGTGGCAAACGGAGTTGACGAAACCGGTGGCCGTCATGAGGGCTGCGGTGCGCAGCGCTCCGGCTATCAGCACCGAGTTCCACCCATACAGCGGGTAGAACGCCAGCGGCACGCCGAAGTTCGCCACCGCCAGCAACGGAAACGCACGGCGCTGCCACTGCACCACCGGGTCTTCGGCCAGGTCGCGGTGCAGTGCATATTCTGGCGGCCGCTCGTATGCGAAGAACAGCCAGACGCCCTGCGCCCAGGCGAGCCCCTTATACCCCCGCCAGCCTGAGTATTCGTACGGCGAGTGCGGATCCTTGCCCACGATGTCTGCGAAGCGGTGGTGAGCACGGTGGTTCATCACCCACTGCTGGATGTCGCCCTCCAGCGACATGCCGCTCGCCACGGCGAGCACTGCCCGCAGCGGGAACTTGACGTCATATCCGCGGTGCGTCCAGTAGCGGTGATTTCCTAGCGTCACGCCGAACAGCGTGAACAGATATAGCACAGCTGCCAGGACCCACAGGCCGACACTGGTAGGAGTCGTGACGGCACGGTAGAGGCCCCATGTCGCGAAGCCCGGCAACAGCAATCCCAGGGTCAGAACGTTGACATATATCGGCTTGCGTCGCCTGCCGTTACAGTCGATGTTAAAGCCGAGCGACAGGACCGTCGGCCAGTCGCGCCTGTTTTTTTCTAGTGCCGGCATGACTACCAGCTCCCTTCAAGAGCCGGGGGTTCGGGTACCGAGCGCCGATTACAGGTCCCGGCCAAAAGTGGCTTGCGAGTCGAGTACTGAATGGGTGTTGCATGGGCGGAATCAGCGGTTGCTTGTGACGTGAGACCAGATGGTGAGACCAGGTCACGCGTCTGGACTGTGGCGCGTCGCTGGCACGGGTCCGCATAGGAAGGAAAAAGAAACCGGGCCCTTGCCGATGCGGTCGCTAATACGCGCGCATCCTTGCCTGGGTCCGGAGCTTCGACTCAATTTACGCTACCCTGCTCTTTGCGTAAAGCCAGCGGCAGCAGGCAGGCCTGCAGCCGCAAGACGTCGAGTTGCCAGCCTGGACTGTCGACTAGGACCTGGCAGTCGTCCGCGTCGATGCTCTGGAGATCAATGACGGCCCGCTCCTTCGTCGGCGCACGCAGGCAGACGTCAGGATCGCCAAATCGCGGGCGTGCCCGCGCAGCGTGCAGCGAGTTCGTGCTTTGCCTGCGCCGTGGGCGTCGGCTCGCGGCAACGGGCAATCCTGCGTCGGCCCGAAGCCGGAACAGCGGGTGCCGTTGTACCAGCAGCTGTGCCAGGTGACACCGCGGCGGCCGCTAGCGCGGGTTAGCCCCGGGACTGGAGGTCGAGCAGGCAACAGCGGGTGTCATCACAGCGGCTCAGGCTCACGCTGATGATCTGTCTCGGCGTGCCCTATCTTCGGCCGTGGCCGCGGCGTAGTCTCGGGTATTGCTCCGGACCCCGGCAGCTACAGCAGCGACCACGTCGCGGCTGTGGCGAGGGCCGGAGTTTTTCTGTCTGACTGCCTGCACGTGCGGGCCATTGTTTCGGGCGGGGAGCCCAATGACAGACATCGCCTACGCGTGCCACAGCTGCGGCAGCGTGCATGAGGTCGAGTCAATCCGCGAGAACCTGATTCTCGACCTGCGCACCGCCGCCAGCTACGAACTGTCCGGACAGCGCGGCATGCTCAATCCCCGCGCGCGCTTTCTGCGCTGGCGCATGACCAGGGGTCTGGCCCGGGCTCTCTGGCCCGGGTATTCGGATCCACATCTGACCCGGACCCTTCGGCTGGTGCAGGGGCAGCCAGCGGCAGTATCTGATCGCCCGATCCCTTGCCGGGCAGCAACTGCCGGCCGCGATGCGCGCGCAGGTTGTCCGGCTCGAGTTGGCACCCATGAGCAGGTGGCCAGAGCCCGGTCCGCCAGAGTCTTCGCCGCGCAGGAGCATCCGCGGTCAGGAAGGCGCCACCCGGCAGGTCGGGCTGGGCTGGCGTAGCCGCTGTCGGCACGGTGAAGATGGAGGACGCTCTTGGCCGGGGCTGACCTGGCATTTTGGCTCCCCGCCCGTTCCGCGTATGTTCCGGGAACCGCGCTCACACGCCGCATTGGCGGCATCTGGCTGCACACAGCCAATCCGGCGGCGACAAAGAATTGGCAGGTCAGCGGCCATTTGGCCTGATCGAGAAAGCGCCCCCAGCAGGATTCGAACCTGCGCACACGGCTCCGGAGACCGTTCCTGGCTGCGCGACCGCACCGGCGCTGACCTGGGCGGATGTGCCGGACAGCTGCCTTGGACGCACGTCTCAGTCGTGTCTCTCTCGCCGTCTGCCGGCGCTTCATTCGGGGTGGCGGCTGTGTCCGGCAAGTTCGCGTTGTCGGCCGCCTCGGCGGCTAACTGATCTTGTCCAGCTGTGTCCCGGCGTGTGCCAGTGGCAAGGCGCTGGTCCGGCGCATTGGCATCCATGGCCTGCGGCAAGCCGAAGAGGACCTTCGTGGGCGAGGCACTTCCGTCCGGCCAGCATGCTCGCGCTCCTGCTGCCCGGCGAAGCGTCCTGCGGCCAATAGCCTGGGACGGCACTCGACCGCCCGTCAGCCAGGCAGATCGACCGCTTGGGCTGTGTTCAGCACGACATGGTGCATGTCACGCAGCTACCGGTGCGGGCGAGCCTGCTTTCGCCCGTAAGTAGTTAGATCTCGGCTTCGGGGTCTGGGTCCTCCAGGCCGACGTCGGCGCGATCCTCCCACGCGGCTGCGGTGTCTGCCCCGTGCGGTGGCCGGCCGGCGGCACTGTAGTCCGGCTCGGCGAAGTCGTGGTCAGCACCAAGGTCTGTGCGGTGGGCGTCCCGGACCTGCCCGCCGGTCGAACCGGAGACATCGGCTGCGCGTTCCTCGCGCCTGGCCTGGGCCTGGCGGGGCCAGACCGCAAACTGTCCGCGTAGCTCCGTAACATCCTCCGGGCTCAGTCCGAGAGGAGTGAACGCCCGATCGGGCAGCTGGTCGAGGCGCTGCGCGGCCTCGGCGAAGTCCTGCCCCTCAAGACCGGGGTCCAGGCGGGTGGCGAAGCTGATCAGCTCCTCAGGGGTGTACCGCTGCAGCAGGGCGGCTGTGTCAACGAAGTCGCGCTCGTAGGCGCGGCTGGCCAGGGCGCACACCTTGCCGCCGGCGACGTCCTCAAGATCCAGAACAGGTCCGAACTCCATGGCGACGGGCCGCTGTGCCCGGTCGAAATAGGCCATCTGCAACGCCATCTGCCTGCCGCCGGGCGCGGTGATGATCCACTCGGCTAATCCCTCACTCATGTCGTAGAAGATGTCGGATAGCCCGGCGGTCTTGTCCTGGCGTTCAGCCGCGAAGCCAGCCTCCGTCAGCGCCGCCTCAACCGCGCCCGCTGCCGCGGCCACGCCGCGTTCCTGGTTGCTGAACAGGTCCACGTCTTCGGTCGGCCGCTCGATAACGCCATGGGCAATGAGGGCGTTCCCGCCGCCGAGGGCAAAGCCGTGCCCGGCGGCCGCGCGCAGCGCGACCGCGGCGACCTTCTCGTGGAGCCCGTCGATCGGCATCAGGCCGCCGCGGCGGCGCGCAGCCGCGGGTGGTGTTCCTCCCAGGCTCGGCGTACGCCCTTGGGAAGCCACAGCTTCGGCCAGACCTCGGCCAGCTTCTCTCCATTCAGCCAGGTCGCGAGCTCCTCAGCCTGGACAGACTCCTGCAGCACAACCTCGTACACCGTCCGGAGCATGTACGGGTCGTCCAAGTCGAACACCCGCCCCGCAGGGCTCCAGTACAGGCGCAGCGGCAGAACCACCGTTCCCTGGACAGGGCCGCGCAGGTCCGCCAGGTTAGTGGTCACGAGCACACGCCGTCCCGGACGCGCCTGGTAGGGCGCCCAGACTGCGTCGTGTACCTCGGTCATGAACACAGCCTAATGGGCACTAGCAAGTCGCCTTGGACGCGGTGAGATTTCCGGTGCAAGAGACTTGCTGCCGGTAGCAGCTGGCAGGTGAGCACTGATTCGCAGCCCGGACGTGAAGTCCTAGGGTTAGACTGTGCCCTTGCCAGCTCAGCGGGGAGGATGGACTGCTGATGGGGTGACGTGCCCGGCACAGGCCGAGTGATGTACCAGGCCGTCCAGCGCCTGCCCGGCCTGGCGGATGCGGGCGAAGATGGCCATTTCCAGCGCGTCCAGCGGCAGCGAGGCGGCCAGCGTGGAGGCGACCTTCCAGCCGACGACCATGCGGGAGAACAGGTCGGTGATGAACGCCGCGTAGGCGAACCCGCCGCCCGCCAGCGGTATGTAGGTGATGTCGGCGACCCAGCGGCGGTCCGGGGCCGGCGCGGTGAAGTCCCGGTTCAGCTGGTCGTCCGGCCAGGCAGCGGCCGCGGCCGCGGTGGTGGTTTTCTTCCGCCGCCCGCGGACCGCCCCGGCCAGGCCCAGGCCGCGCATCAGCCGCTCCACGGTGCACCGGGCCACCGCGATGCCGTCGCGGTGCAGCTGCAGCCACACCTTGCGCGCCCCGTACACCCCCCGGCCCTTGCGCCGGTCCTGGAAGACCCGCAAGATCGCTTCCTGCACGACCTCGTCGCGGCGGGCGCGGGCTGAGGGCTGACGGGAGCGGAACGCGTAGTAGCTGGACGGGGCGACCTGCAGCACCCGGCAGATCGGCTCGACCCCGAACACATGCGCGTAGCAGCCGATGAACGCTGCTACCGGGGCAAGCGCGGGTCGAGCTCCCGCGCGAAGAAACCCGCTGCCGCCTTCAGGATCTCGCACGCCCGGCGGGCCTCCTTCAGCTCCCGCTCCAGCTGCGCGATCCGCTGCCTGTCCCCGGTCGTGCTGCCCGCCCGGTCCCCCTGATCCACCTCGGCCTGGCGCACCCACACCCGCAGCGTCTCCGCCCCCACGCCCAGCTGCCGCGCGATCCGGGTCACCGTCCCGAACCGCACCCCGCCGCTGTCAGCGATGGCCTCCCGGACCATCCGCACCGCCCGCTCCCGCAGCTCCCGCAGCTCCGGCGGGTACCGGTGCTGGGACGACTTGCTCCTGCTCGTGGACTCGGTCATGACTCCCTACCTTCCCCAGGTCAGGAGCCTCCAAGATCACCGGAACCTTTCAACCTGTCCCAGCCCGGCATCGGGGACGTCACCGGAGCCAGGATGCTCGGCGAGTTCGGGGACGCGCCCGGCCGGTACGCCTCGGCCAAGGCTCGCAAGAACTACGCCGGCACCTCCCCGCTGACCATCCAGTCCGGCAAGAAGAAAACCGTGCACGCCCGCTATATCCGCAACAGGCATCTCATCGACGCCCTGCATACCCAGGCGTTCGCTGCACTCACCGCATCACCCGGTGCCCGCGCTTACTACGACGAGCTGCGAGCCAGGGAGATCGGCCACGAAGCCGCGCTGCGGCGCGTCGCGAGCCGGCTCACCGGCGTCCTGCACGGATGCGTGACGACCGGACGCGAATACGACGAAGCCATCGCGTGGTCCCACCGCGACACACCCGCGCAGGCCGCATAACCACCAGGCAACCCGGCCCCCGAGCTTTCCGGCACCGCACCAAGAGCCGGACGGCGGCGTCCGCGCGCCCGCACTTCAACAGGCCACCCCAAAGTCCAGCACGCCCGACTTGACAAGTTAATCCCTGGGGTGTCTAACCCCCAGGTCCGCCGCCAGCCGTCGCTGCGAGCAGCACCGGATATTCGGCGGCTACCGGGCCAGGTCTGAGCCGACCGAGGCCGCGACGGGATGGCTGCACGAGCACGGCGAGGACGCCGAGCTCGGCCCGGCGGACCGCACCTGGGCCCGCGGTGAGTTACAGGAGGTCCTCGGCGTCTTTCCACTGGAGAGCGCGCATGCCGGGAGGGTCGCCGGATATCGCGGTCCCGTCGGCTCCGCTGGCGGCGATGACGTCGAGGAACCGGAAGAGCTGCTCGACCCCGTCGGCGCCGATCTCGTTGTTCAGCCTGGTCTCGATGTCGGTAGCGGCCTGGTGCAGTGTCAGCAGGTGGTCTGTCGCCCGCGGGGTGAGGGTCAGGATTTTCTCGCGGCCGTCTGCGGCCGACGGGGTCACGGTGAGATAGCCGCGTTCCCTGAGCCCGGCGACGATCTTGCTGGCGCCCTGCCGCGTAATGCCGAGTGCCCGGCCGATGTCGGAGATGGTGGTCTCGCCGGGACCTGAGCACATGAGCAGCACGCGGCCCTCGGGGAAGCGCCGGTCGGCGAAACCGGCAGCGGCCAGTTGCTGATCCACGGCCTGCCGGTAGCCGGCCAGGGCGCGGCGGAGCGCGGCGCCGAGCGCGCCCTGCCCTGGCCGGGGGACGCCGGGCGTGCTGCCCGCTGCCATTACCGGCCAGCTCCGGCCCGGACTGCCGCGACCGCCATATTGGAAACCATGGTTGACATCCTAGCCAGAGGATCGCTAGAGTCAATATTGTCAACCGAGATGACAGTCTCATCTGGTTGACAATCAGCACGGTGGGTTACCGGAGCCCGGAGTGTCAGGGCCGGGCAGGAGAGGCGGACACGTGCGACTGACACGGCAGCATCCCGGCGACAGGGGCAGCCTGACGCGTCACCGGGGGAGTGCCCGGTCAGTCATCTTCGGCCGGAGGCCGGCCGCGGTCGCGGTCATGGCGGCCCTACTGCTTGCCGCCGCGGCGTGCGGCACATCCGGGTCCCAGCCGGCTGGTTCCCGGCCAGCCCGTCCGGCTCCGCAAGTGTCAGCGGCTACGTGAACTGCCTGCTGCAGCACACCGGGGGCAGCGGCGGCACCGGGCCGCTGAAGGCGTGCAGGTCACTGCGCCCGGCCGGCGGCGTCAGCGCAGCCCTCCGGGTGTTTGCCAGTTGCCCGGGATCCCGCGGCGTGGTGCCCCCGAGCCCCCCGGCGGGGACGCGGGCCGCAGGCATCCTCAGTTACCTCGGCCAGCTACGGTCGGGCAGTCCATCACCGCAGTCAGCCTGGAAATCCCACGTGTCCGGCCTCAAATGACGACTCCGGCCGCGGCGAGCATCACCCATGAGAAGGGGCCCCATGTTCCTTACCTATCTGTGGCGCGAACTGCGCCGGCGCGTCCGGCAGGCCACGTTTATCGCGCTCGGCCTGGCTTTGGGTGTCGGCCTGGTGATCACCGTGACGGCCGCCTCAGATGGCGTCCAGAACTCACAGGCCGCCGTGCTGCACTCGCTGTACGGGGTGGGAACCGACGTCACCGTCACCCGGCCGCCGGCCCGGGGCTCGAGCAGCGCGACAACGTTCGGGTTCCGGCAGGAGGTACAGGCCTACCGCAGCGGCCAGATCGCCGTCGGCACGAAGATCAACATCAACAACCTCGTCAACAGCCAGTACGGGACCCTCAGCTCCGGGTCGGTGGCCACGGTTGCCGGGCAGCGCAACGTGTCGGTCGCGGCAGGCGGCCTCACGCTCAGCGACGTCACGGTCACGGGAACGGTGCCGGCGGTCAGCGCCAGCAGCGGCAGCATCAGCTCCAGCTTCACCACAGGCTCGTTCGCCGTGGAGGGAGTCGACCTGGCCAGCACCGCACTCGGCGCGCTCAGCTCCGCCAGGGTGACCTCCGGTACCGCGCTCACGTCCGCCGACGCGAACTCCGACGACGCCGTCATCGATTCCGGTTACGCGCAGCAGCACAAGCTGACCGCCGGGTCCGCGATCGTCGTGGGCGGCACCAGCTTCACGATCATCGGGATCGTCAGCGTCCCGCAGGGCGGCAGCCCCCCGGACGTGTACATCCCGCTGGCAAAAGCTCAGAGCCTCGGCAAGACCGGCACCGCCAGCCTGACCGGGAAAGTCAACACCATCTATGTCGCGGCCGCCAGCGCCGCCGACATCCCCGCCGTGCAGAACGAGATCGCCCGGGCACTGCCGGGGGCCACCGTCACCGACCAGAACGACCTGGCCAGCCAGGTGACCGGATCGCTGTCCAATGCGTCCAGCCTGGCCAGCAGCCTCGGCAGGTGGCTGTCGGCCGCGGTGCTCCTGGCCGCGTTCCTGCTCGCGAGCCTGCTGACGATCACGGCAGTCGGCCGGCGGGTCCGGGAGTTCGGCACGCTGAAGGCCCTCGGCTGGCGGAGCCGGCGGATCGTCGGCCAGGTCATGGGCGAATCGGTCGCCATCGGCATCGCCGGCGGGCTGGCAGGCATCGGCCTCGGCTACGGCGGCGCCGCCCTGATCGACGCGCTGGCACCACCGCTGTCCGCGACCGTCGGAGCAGCCCCGCCACCGGCAGCGGGCTCCGGCGGAGGCATCGCCAGCTCGCTCCGGGCGCTGGCCAGCCCCGCCCATACTGTCTCGGTGAGCCTGACCGCGCCGGTCACCGTCCACGTGATCGTGCTCGCCGTGGTGCTCGCCGTCGCCGGCGGGCTGATCGCGGGTGCGCTCGGCAGCTGGCGGGCGGCGAGGCTGCGCCCCGCGGCCGCGCTGGCCCGGGTCGAATAACGGGAGAAGAGGCAGCGATGTACAGGCTCTGCGGGGTCGTCAAGAACTATCACAAGGGCCGCGGCACGGTCCGCGCGCTGCAGGGCGTGGACCTGGAGGTCGCCGACGGCGAGTGGCTCGCCATCCAGGGCCCGACCGGCCACGGCAAGACCACGCTGTTGCAGATCCTCGGCGGCCTCGACCGGCCCACCAGCGGAGCGGTCGAACTCGACGGCATCAGCCTCAGCGGGATGCGGGAAACAGCGGTCACGCAGGTCAGGGCCCGCAAGATCGGGTTCATCTTCCAGACCTTCAACCTGATGCCCACCCTGCCAGCACAGGAAAACGTCGAGACAGCCCTGGTGCCGCTCGGCGTCCCGGCCGCCCGGCGCCGGGCCCGGGCCGCTGCCGCGCTGGCCAGCGTGGGGCTGGCCGACCGCACCAGGCACCTGCCGTCCGAGCTGTCCGGCGGCCAGCAGCAGCGCGTCGCCATCGCCAGGGCCCTGGTCAAGGAACCAGCAGTGCTGCTCGCCGATGAGCCCACCGGCAACCTCGACGAGGACACCCGCGACGAGATCATCACCCTGCTCGATCAGCTCTGGCGCGAGCACGGGCTGACGCTGGTGATGGTCACCCACGACAGCACCGTCGCCCGCCGCGCCCAGCGCACCGCGATCATGACCAGCGGCCAGCTCGCCATCCGCGCTGGCGCCGCGCCGGCAGCCCAGCCCGGCCCCGGCCCCGGCCCGGCACCGGAACCCGCGCCCGGCCGCCACGCCGGCCCCCGAACCCGGTGACCGGCACCAGCCGCGGCGCCGCCAGGCAGACTCGCGAGAAGGGCACAGCAGCCATGACACAAAACGCTCCCCGCAAGGCCCGCGCCCGGCCCGCCCGCCGGGGCGCAGCGATCAGCGCCAGCCCGGGCCGCCGGCAGCAAGCGCCGTGAAAGCACTGCTGCTAGCGGTCCTGGCCGGCGCTCTCGCCGCGATCATCGTCGCCGTCGTGCTGGCACACGTGCTGCGCATCCAGGCAGGCTGACCGGCCGCCGATGCCGGCCAGTCCGCACCAGCACACGGGAGAGCCGACGTGGACCGGCAGCATCAGGCCGTCATCCGAGCCGTTCACCGGCCAGCTGCCTCGGCGGCGTGGACCCCGATCGTTCCCTCTGGTCTGGTGGTCTGCGAGGGATGTCTTGGTGGAAGCCGGGCACCGGACCCTCAGCACGGTGGAGTCGACCCGCACACCCCCGCGTCCCAGGCGGTGCCTCGGCGAGCTGGCCAGCCTGCGCACCGGCTGCGTCGAGGTCACTGGCGGCAGCACAACCTGATCTACGACAACCACAATGCCGGGCGGATGCGCTGCATCCTGGCAGGAGTACCGCGCGCAACTGCGGGCTCCTGCCGAGCTGCACCGGTGGCTGTTTCCCAGCCCGATGCTGTGCGCCCGCCAGGCGAAGCTCAACCTGGTAGTGGTCGCGGAAGCGCTCACGGTCTCGGGCTGGCGACGATCGCGGAGGCCAGGCGGCGGATGGTGATGGGGTCGGGGTCGTGGGGTCGGCGACGAGGGTGAGCAGCGCGCCACCGTGGATGCGATCAGCGTCGGCACCGCGTCGGGCGGGACGACGAGGCCCGAGCTTGGCGTGTTCGGCGGTGGTGAACGCCGCTGACATGCCCGCCAGCCCGGCCAACGCCTCGCGCAGCGTGGGCTGGCGGCACGCCTCCAGTTGGAGCTCGAAGATCGCGAGGTAACGGTCGCGCGCCCTCCTCACCGCGTGGGTGAGTGAGGCTGCGATCAGGTCGACCGTCGGGTCCGGGGAGTCGCCGAGTGCGGTCTCGCGGTCGATGCGGTCCATGTCGGCCACGTGTAGCTCGACGATCCGTTCAGCCGCCGCCGTCAGCAGGTCGTCGCGGCTGCGGAAGGAGTCGACGCGGCTCCGGGCGGCAGCTCCGTCGCCCGCTCGACCGCACGGTGCGTCAGTCCATGCACCCCGCGGAGGCGAGCAGCCAGGAGGTCAGCGCTAGGCCGGTGATGGGACCGGCCCCGTACGGCTTGTCTGCAGCGCCCTGGCGCCGGCCTGGCGGCGGGCGGTGGCCGTCAGCTGCCCTCGCAGGGCGTCCAGCTCGGTCCCGGTCACCTCCAGCATCCGCAGGTACAGGCCGACCTGCTGCTGCCCGGCCGGCGACAGCTGCTCACTTGCGAGGGCGGCCAGCTCGGTCGGCCCCTCGGTCCTGCTCAGGTCACGAAAGACCGGGGCGCCCTGGTGGAACAGCACAGGGTGCGCGCGCTGGACCCACGCGGTGTGCTCGCGCCGTGAGGCGTGATAGGTCTCCAGCAGCGCCCGGCACTCCAGCACCTGCTCGGGCGGGATCCAGCACTCTGGCAGCCGGCCGTCGGCCAGCACCTGGCGCAGGTGCCGCGAGGCGGCCCCGTCGGTCTTGGCGTGCCGCTTGCGACCCCGCAACGCCGCGGTGTCGGGCGGCTCGGCCAGATGCGCCGCCACCCCCGCAGCCGCGAGCTCCTCGGCCACATACCGCCACCCGGTGCACGCCTCGAACGCCACCTCCGGCACCCCGTCGAATCGTTCCAGCCAGGCCCGCGGAGCGCTGTGAAATTCTTGGGTACGGCGAAGAGTGAACTCGCAGCCGATAACCAAGGCTCAGCAAGCTGAGAAGCAGTTGGAGCACAGCGTCAGACTGGCGTCTGACGCATCCGGGTTGCGGCGTCGCTCGACTGTGCTGGCCGCGGATCATCCTGACGGATTGACGCGACCGCACAACTCAGTCCGGTCGGTAACAGCCAGGCAGGTCTCTCTCGCGATTCTCTCGTCATTCTGTCGCGAACACTGCTACAGAACCGGATGCAGCTAGAACCACCGGGACTCAGCGGGAACGGCGTCGATGCGCAAGTCTGGCCAGGTTCCGGGAATGAGGGAGCGCGGTCGGTTGCGGTCGGCTTCCTGCGAACCGGCATTGGCGGTATCTGTCGTTATGCGGGGGGGAACCCGGACCAGCGGGACTGTGCTGGACCCGCCGCTGTGCGCGGCAGGCTCGTTGGGCGAGGCCAGGGAGGAGTTCAGGTCTCCGGCCGGGATAGAGCTGGACTTGGGGCACACGGTCCTCCATACCGTTCAGCTATGAGCCGGGTGTGCCGCTGGAGCTGGCAGTATGCGGGCTGTGCGGCGGGCACTGAGCCATTTCTATCGTCCCTCTATCGTGATCATGGTGGCCAGCCCTGGTCAGGACCACAGTATCTCTGTCCTTGAACCTTCCGCCGCAGCTTGTCAGTGATACTGACTCGTGAACGAGTTCGCCAATCATCTGAATGCCCTGAGATCGGCAATAAATTATTCGAAAAAGGCCTTCTGGCTGCGCCCCCAGCAGGATTCGAACCTGCGCACACGGCTCCGGAGGCCGTTGCTCTATCCCCTGAGCTATGGGGGCTGGCGCATTCCGGGCAGCAGCACCAGCGGCTCCCGGCTGCGGACACTGTATCAGTAGCGCCGATCGCCGGACACGCACCGGATCTGCGGGCGTAGGGCAGCGGGAGCAGGTAGCCTCGCGCCGTGGTGCGTCCTGAAAACTGGACCAGACCTGCGGGTGGAAGTCCCGTCCGGGTAATCGCCGGAGAGCCCGGTAGCAGGCCCCGGTTCGTCGCTGAGAGGCGGCGGGCTGAGCGGGGCGTCAAGAGCCTCTTCGGAGGGAGCAAGCGTGCGGGCCGTAGCGTCACCAGGCGCGAGTCCTGCAGCCTTGTCAGAAGTACAGCGGGGGAGCCGAGCCGCTCATGTCACGGTGAAGGCAGCATCGGGTGCGGGCGGTCCGGACATGCCCGCGTCAGGTCCCTCCGGGGTATGGGGATCGGCACGTGCGCATGGCCTGGTTCGGGACAGGAGAGACCCGTCTGCGCAGCCTTGTCAGCAAAGACCGCTCGTATAAGCCGATGGTGAAATCGAGCGGAGCGCAGCGGGAGTCCGACGGGGTCGTAGTACCCGGCGGCGGCAGCCAGCTGCCGTCAGGGAAGGGCCCCGGCTTCGGTCACGCGAGCGGAACGGGTACGCGTCAGGGCATGGCCGGGACAGCCCGGCCCAATCACCTCGGCAGGCCATCGCCTGCCGTACTGCTGGACAGCAAGCCGGCGAGCGGGCCGGTGTCCTTCGGGAAGGTGCGACGCCTGCAACGCAAGCTATGGGCTGCGGTCAGGCAGTCTGAGGATCGGCGTTTCCACGCCCTGTATGACCGCATCCACCGGAGTGACGTCCTGTGGGAGGCGTGGGAGCGGGTCAAGGCTAATCGTGGCGCCGCCGGGGTCGATCGGGTGACCCTGGCGGCGGTGGAGGACTACGGCGCGGCCCGGATGTGCGATGAACTGGGCCGTGACCTTCGTGCGGGCATCGGCCGCCCGGCGCCCGTGCGCCGGGTGGAGATACCTAAGCCCGACGGCCGCAAGAGGTCACTGGGCATCCCCACCGTGCGCGACCGGGTGTGCCAGCAAGCCGCCAAGATCGTGCTGGAGGCCATCTTCGAGGCGGATTTCAGGCCGTGCTCGTACGGGTTCCGGCCGAGGCGGTCGGCCACCGATGCGCTGGAGGCAATCCGGGTAGCGTTCCCCCGAGGACGGCAGTTCGTCTTCGAGGCCGATATCCGGGACTTCTTCGGCCAGATCGACCAGGACAGGCTGCTGTCACTGGTCGCGGAACGCGTGTCGGACCGGCGGGTGCTCAGGCTGCTGCGGCTGTGGCTGCAGGCGGGTGTGCTGGCAGACGGGGTGGTCTCGGAGACGGTCACGGGGACTCCTCAGGGCGGGGTGACCTCGCCGCTGCTGGCCAACATCTACCTGCATGCCTTTGACCGGGCCTGGGCCGGGCGGGGCACTGGCGAGCTGATCCGCTATGCGGATGATTTCGTCGTGCTGTGCACGTCCCGGGCACAGGCCGGAGGCGCCGCGCAGATGGCAGCCGTCATCTTGGGCGAGCTCGGCCTGGAGCTGCACCCGGACAAGACCCGCGTGGTCGACCTCCGGGAGGGCAGGGAGGGATTTGACTTCCTCGGCTGTCATCTTCACGCCCGCATGTCGGGTCGCCTGTGGGAGGAGCGGCGGATCATCCGCTACTACCTGCACCGGTGGCCATCGCAGCGGTCGATGAAGCGGGCGCGGAACCGGGTCAAGATCCTGACCAGCCGGTCACGGGTCGGTGCGGACCTGAATGAGACCATCGCGAGTCTCAACCTGTTCCTGCGGGGATGGGGTAGTTACTTCCGCACTGGGAACGCGGCGGACAAGTTCGTCGAGATGGACCGGTACGTGGCGTGGCGGCTGAAGCGCTTGCTGATCAAGAAGCGCGGCCGCACCCTGCGAGCCGGACAGGCGGACCGCTGGACTCGCACCTGGTTCCACGACCAGGGCCTGCACAAGCTGATGGGGACCATCCGATACCCGAAGGTTGCGTAACCATGTCAAGAAGACCGTCGGTAAGCCGTATGCGGGAAAACCGCACGTACGGATTGAAAGGGGGATGGGGAAACCGGGCCAACCTACGGCACCGGCGCCCCTGACTACCAATGACACAGGGACTTGGCCGCGTGCTGGTTGTCGACGATGACGAGGTCATCCGGCAGCTGATCGCGGTCAATCTCACGCTTGAGGGCTTTGAGGTGGAAACGGCCGTCGACGGCCGCGACTGCCTCGAGAAAGTCGCGGAGGTCGAGCCGGACGTGATCACGCTGGACGTGATGATGCCGCGGCTGGACGGCTGGGTTACGGCCACGCAGCTGCGCAAGAACCCGGCGACCGCGGGAATCAAGGTGGTCCTCATTACCGCGCGCGCACAGGAGGACGACCGGGATCGCGGGCGCCAGATCGGCGTCGACGCCTACCTCACCAAGCCCTTCGACCCGGCCGAGATGATCCGCGTCATCCGCGAACTTGCAGGCGCCCCCAGCAGCGCCTTCGACTGAGCCCGGCCGCACCGGCAGCCGTAGCCTGAGCGGGTGATCACTGCCGATCTCGACCGGGAGCTCGGCGCTGCGATGCGGGCGCTGGTATCGGACGGCACCCTGAGCTCCGCGGCTGCGCAGGCGCGCGCGGCTGGCACCTGGCAGCCCGCGGAGGACGGAGACCCGCTTGGCTACGCGACCGCGCTGCCACTGAAGCTCGCCGCACTGACCGGCTCCGAGCCAGCGGGACTCTCGCGCGCGCTGGCTGACACGCTCGGGAACGTGCCGTGGGTCGTGAGCGCTCGGCCCGACGGCGGCTACGTGACCCTGACCGTGACGGCGCAGGCGCTGGCCGGGTCGGCCGCGGCGATGGCAGCGATACCCGCGACGTGCGCGAACAGCACGATCCTGGCCGGAACTACGGTCACTGTCTTGCCGTGGCCCGACTTGTCAGCCGCCGGCAGCTGGACCGCGGCCTGGCATGACCAGGTTGGCGCGACGATCAGTCACGTGGCCCTGGCCGCAGGTGCAGCCGATTTTCCTGACGAGAAACGAGGCAGCTTCGCCACGCGCCCGCCGGCCGGAGAGCGGCCGCTGGTGCAGCAAGCCGTGGCTTATCGCGGCATCGACGAGATCCGCTACCTGCTGACCCGGACGCGCCACAGCGACCTCCGCTCGGTGGCCGCCGCGGCACTGGCCGGGGAACCGGGAGCAACTGACGACTCGCAGCCGCAGGCCGGCCCGCTGTATGCGGTGCAGCTGGCGCACGTGTCGGCTGCCTCGACCCTGCGCTGGGCCGCGGAGCTCGGCTTGAACCGCGCTTACCCGGCAGCTCAGCTTGGCGCGCTGCTCGCTTGCCCGGCCGAACGGCAGCTCCTCAGCCTGCTGTCCTTCCTCCCGGTTCGGGTGGCGGCTGCCGCCCGCCAGCGCCGGCCCGACAGTCTCACCCGCTATCTGGAAGAGGTCGGCGCTGCCTGGCAGGCGTGCCAGCTCGAGGCGCCGGCGCTGCCGTTCGGTGGCACAGCGGCGGTCCCCGGCGACTCCATTCTCGCCGCCGCAAGGCTCGAACTGGCCGCAGCGGTAGCCGCCGTCCTGTCGGCCGGCCTCGGGCTGACCGGCGTCGCTGCCAGTCAGCGCCTGTGACCTGCGGCGTGACGCGGAGCGGCCTGCGGCGTCGCCCGGCCGAGGGTGCGAGTCCCGGGGGCGCCGACGCGACAGCCCCGCCGGAATGTCAGTGGCGTGCGGTATCTCTGACGTACTGGCTCGATCCGTTATGAGCCGGTCAGCCCGCCCGCCTCGGGGGCGGCGGGCGTGTCCGGGAAGTGAAGGCTTGTGAGAATCACCAGGTTGAAGTAGGTTCGCGGGTCATCAGGCCGTATGCGGGGCCGAGGAACTCAGCTTGTGACGACCGCCAGGGTTCCCGGGCGGCAGTCCCGCTGTCCCGGCGGTACGGCTGTGTCCCCCGATGTGTGGTTGAAGCGTCATCGAAACGGGTAGCGCATGGCTTGTAAGCCCCCCAGGACGTACTCAGCTCACGCTCGCCTCAGTCCGCGTCAGTATGTAACTGGACGGACCCGCCCTGCGGGCGCGCCACGATTCTGCCGGGCAGTTCCCGGTCGGTCACAGCGCTGCTGCCAGTACGGACACAGCCAAAGGAATGCCGTGGGTCACGTTGGTGTTAAGCTAGGTGCTGCACCAGATGCCCCGCACTGGGGACAGGTGCTCGTTCGCACTCTTCCGGATTGTCTTCCGAGTGCTCGGCGGCGTGCGACCTCTACATTCATCTACCTATCGCGGGGATTCCTGGTCTGCCCGGTCCTAGCCGAGGGCCTGGTCAGTGAAGACTCCTGCGGCCCGCCAGCCGCGACCGGGAGGGCCTGGCAGTGCTGGTGCCGACAGACGTTCTGGCGCCAACAGGCGGCGATGGCAGGTAGCAACACGACAGCGGGCATCGGCGACCGCACCTGCGGCCGTGACCCGCACCCTGGGAAGGACCCCTTGTGAGCGAAACCATGGACCTGTTCTCCGCCGAGACCGGGGCATCTGCCGACCTTCCCGCCCAGGCGGGCCAGTCGGCTGGTCAGACTGCCGGCGTGGCGCCGATCCGGCGGGGACTTCCCACGACCGGCCGGCGCGGTACGCTCCTGGCCGGATGCCGTGACGCGGCCGCAGGCGCCGGCAAGGCCAGCGCCAGCAGCCGCTGGCGGCGCGGAAGCCAGGCACGGGGCTGACGGCGATGCTGCTGCCGAGCTCCAGCGGGTCGCCCAGTCGCTGGGCATCACCGGGACCGCGAGGATGCGCAAGGGCCAGCTCATCGCGGCGATCGAGGAAAGGCGGCAGGGCGGGGGTCGCATGAGGCTAGCCCGCGCGGCCAGGACGACGGGGGCTTCCGGGCAGTCATCGCCCGGAGTCAGGAGCCGACGGCCCATCAGGTGAAGACTTCCGACAACTCAGTCCAGCGGGGAGCGCCTGCGGGAGCCGGCGCTGACCGCACATTCGAGCGGGACGCCATGGAATCGCAGACATCGACACAGCCCGGGCTGGGCGGCCGGAGCGCAGGCGGGGATCGGGGAAGCATCGCACTCCGGGGACGGCATCGGCGCACCGGCCGTAACGGTGCGCCGGCGAGCAGGCGGGCAGCGACGAGCGCGGCGACCGGAGCCGCGGTGACGGCGCTGTCAACGGTGCCGGGCCGCGAGCAGGCTCAGCAGGCTGGCGATGGCCAGCGGCCCAGCGCCGGCGCCGGCCAGCGCGCCGTGACGACGGCCGCGCGACGCCGCCGCGTGGCGCGAGCGACGGCCAGGACCGCGACCAGCAGGGCGGCTCGCGAGCAGGGCCGCGACGCAGCCGAGCGGGCGCGACAGGGCGGGCAGCGCGACGCAGGCGGCAACCGCGAGCAGCAGAACGGCCGCGACCGCAGGGCAGCCGTGACCAGTGACGGGCGCGGCAGGACAACCGCGGCGGCGGTGACCGCGACGACGACCGGAACAATGACCGCAACAACGACAGGGACGACGACGACCGCGATGGCCGGTGGCGGCAGCCGCCGCAGCCGGGACCGGTTCCGCAACCGGAACGCAACCGGCGGCAACCGGCGCCGCGAGCGCGGCGGCGGCGGCAACGAGGCCGAGCCCGTGATCAGCGAGGACGACGTCCTGATCCCGATCGCCGGCATCCTGGACGTGCTGGACAACTACGGGTTCGTCCGCACCACCGGCTACCTGCCCGGCGCCAACGACGTGTACGTCTCGCTGTCCCAGGTCCGCCGGTACGGGCTGCGCAAGGGCGACGTCATCGAGGGCGCGATCCGGCAGCCGCGCGAGGGCGAGCGGCGCGAGAAGTTCAACGCGCTGGTCCGGCTGGACAAGATCAACGGGCTGGACCCGGAGCAGGCCAAGAACCGCCCGGAGTTCTCCAAGCTGGTCCCGCTGTACCCGCAGGAGCGGCTCCGGCTCGAGACCGACCCGACCATCATGACCACCCGGATCATCGACCTGGTCTGCCCGATCGGCAAGGGCCAGCGCGGCCTCATCGTGTCGCCGCCCAAGGCGGGCAAGACGATGATCCTGCAGGCCATCGCCAACGCGATCACCAAGAACAACCCCGAGTGCCACCTCATGGTCGTCCTGGTCGACGAGCGGCCTGAGGAAGTCACCGACATGCAGCGCACGGTCAAGGGCGAGGTCATCCACTCGACCTTCGACCGGCCGGCCGAGGACCACACCACCGTCGCCGAGCTGGCCATCGAGCGGGCCAAGCGGCTGGTCGAGATGGGCCACGACGTGGTCGTCCTGCTCGACTCCATCACCCGGCTCGGCCGCGCCTACAACCTGGCGGCTCCGGCCAGCGGCCGGATCATGTCCGGTGGCGTCGACTCGACGGCGCTCTACCCGCCCAAGCGGTTCTTCGGCGCGGCCCGCAACATCGAGCACGGCGGCTCGCTGACGATCCTGGCCACCGCCCTGATCGAGACCGGCTCCCGTGCCGACGAGGTGATCTTCGAGGAGTTCAAGGGCACCGGCAACATGGAGCTGCGGCTCCGCCGGGAGCTGGCCGACAAGCGGATCTTCCCGGCGGTGGACGTGGACGCGTCCAGCACCCGCAAGGAAGAGCTGCTGATGACGCCGGAGGAGCTCAAGATCGTCTGGCAGCTGCGCCGCGTGCTGCACGCGCTGGAGCCGCAGCAGGCCCTCGAGGTGCTGATGGACCGGATGAAGGACACCAAGAGCAACGCCGAGTTCCTGCTGCAGGTCCAGAAGACGACGACGCTCGCGCGTCGTCCGCAGCGCAGCCGGGCGGCACGCCCGGGAATCTCCAGGTGGCCAGCGCCGCGTTGGCGCGTCTGGCACACTGGAGGCCACATCCCTATGCGGTACCGGTTCACGCCCCGGTGCTGCCAGCCCGGGCGACCCGGCGACTGCGGGAACCAGGAGTATGCAATGAAGTCCGGAATTCACCCGGAGTACGTGGTGACCACGGTGACCTGCACGCTGCGGCAGCACCTTCACCGACCCGCAGCACCGCCAAGAACGGCGTGATCCACGCCGACGTCTGCTCGAGCTGCCACCCGTTCTACACGGGCAAGCAGAAGATCCTGGACACCGGCGGCCGCGTCGCCAGGTTCGAGCGCCGGTTCGGCAAGACAGGCCGTGACTCAGGGCAGCAGCCACGTCGCAGCCTCGATCCCGGCCAGGCAGGCCGTCCCGGCCACGAGGCGGCACGCTTTGCTGCTTGTCCGGCGTCACAACGCCAGCATGAGCGACAGCTCAGGGAGGTGAGCGGTGTTCGAGCGGCTTGCCGACCTTGCCGCCGAGCACGCCCAGCTCGAGCGCGACCTGTCCGACCCGGCCGATCCACACCGACCAGGACCGGGCGCAGGACGCTGGGCCGCCGCTACGGCGAGCTGGCGCCGATCATCGCGGCCTACGCCAGTGGCGGCAGGCCAGCGACGACGAGGCCGACGGCGCGCGAGCTGCCCGCGAGGACGCCTCGTTCGCGGCCGAGGCTGAGCAGCTGGCCGAGCAGCGCGAGGAGCTGCGAGCAGCGGCTGGAGCAGCTGCTGGTGCCGCGCGACCCCAACGACGGCAAGGACGTCATCCTCGAGGTCAAGGCGGGGGAGGGCGGCGACGAGTCGGCGCTGTTCGCCGGGCGACCTGCTGCGGATGTACCTGCGCTACGCCGAGCGGCAGCGGCTGGAAGACCGAGGTCACTCGACTCGACCATGACCGGCCTCGGCGGCTACAAGGACGTCACGGTCGCGGTCAAGGGCAGCGCGGCGGCGAGGGCGCCTGGGCGCGGCTGAAGTACGAGGGCGGCGTGCACCGCGTGCAGCGCGTGCCCGGTGACCGAGTCGCAGGGCCGGATCCACACCTCGGCGGCGGGCGTGCTGGTGCTGCCCGAGGCCGACCCGGTCGAGGTCACCATCGACCCGAGCGACCTGCGGATCGACGTCTTCCGCTCGTCGGGCCCGGGCGGCCAGAGCGTGAACACCACCGACTCCGCGGTGCGGATCACCCACCTGCCGACCGGCATCGTCGTCTCCTGCCAGAACGAGAAGAGCCAGCTCCAGAACAAGGAGCCGGCGATGCGGGTGCTGCGGGCGCGGCTGCTGGCCGTGGCGCAGGAGGAGGCGGACGCGCAGGCCGTCGGCCGAGCGGCGCAGCCAGGTCGTCGACCGTGGACCGCTCGCAGCGGGTGCGCACCTACAACTTCCCGGAGAACCGGATCTCCGATCACCGGGTCGGCTTCAAGGCCTACAACCTGGACCAGGTCATCGACGGTGACCTGGACGCCGTGATCAGCGCGCTGCTGGAGGCCGACCGGGCCGAGAAGATCGCGCGGGGACAGGCTGACGATGCTGGCCGGCGCTGGACGGGCTGCGGCGGGGTACGCGCAGCCGATCCGGACGGCGGCGCGCGGCGGGCCCTGCGTGAGCCTGCTGCTCGACGAGATCGCGATGGCGACCGCCCGGCTGGCGGAGGCCGGGGTCGAGTCGCCGCGGGCGGACGCCGAGCTGATCGCCGCGCACCTGCACGGGGTGTCCCGCGCCAGCTGCACCTGGTCGCCGACGCCAGATTTCGACCCGCGGTTCTGGGACGACATCGCGCGCCGGGAGGCCCGCGAGCCGCTGCAGCACATCACCGGGCCGGGCGTACTTCCGCTACCTGGAACTGGCCGTCGGCCCCGGCGTGTTCGTGCCCCGTCCGGAGACGGAGGTGATGGCCGGCTGGGCCATCGACCGGCTGGCCGCGATGGACGTGGCCGAGCCGGTGGTCGCCGACCTCGGCACCGGCTCGGGCGCGATCGCGCTGGCCATCGCCCAGGAGGTGCCGCGGGCCCGGGTGCACGCGGTCGAGGCCGACCCGCTGGCCCGGCAGTGGGCCGAGCGGAACATCGCCAGCGTCGCGGCGGCCGCGCCGCACACCGCCGGGCCGGGTCACCCTGCACGCCGGGGACTTCGCCACCGCGCTGGCCGACCTGGACGGCCACGTCGACCTGGTCATCAGCAACCCGCCCTACATCCCGCCGGGCGCCTGGGTGCCGCCGGAGGTCGGCGAGTACGACCCGGCGGCCGCGCTGTGGGGCGGCGGGGACGACGGCCTGGACGCGGTCCGGGTGGTCGAGCGCGACCGCCCGGCGGCTGCTGCGGCCGGGCGGCCTGGTCGCCGTGGAGCACGGCGCCGCAGCAGGGGCCGCGGTGTACTGGGTGTTCGCCGAGGAGAGCGGCTGGCGCGAGACCCGCAACCATGCTGACCTGGCGGGCCGCGACCGGTTCGTCACCGCAGCCCGTCCGTGAGCACTACGCAGGCGTGGCAGGATGAGCGGCTATGAGCGCCTGGTTTGACTGCGCCGACGAGACCCAGCGCGCCGAGGGGCTGGCCGCGGCCGCCACCGCCGTCCTGAGCGGCGAGCTCGTCGTCCTGCCCACCGACACGGTCTACGGCGTGGGTGCCGACGCCTTCAGCCCGGCCGCGGTGACCCGGCTGCTGGCGGCCAAGGGCCGCGGCCGGGAGCATGCCGCCGCCGGTCCTGGTCGGCACGGTCCGGGCCGCCTCCGCCCTGGTCGAGGACCTCGGCCCGGACGGGCAGCAGCTGATCGACGAGTTCTGGCCCGGCGGCCTGACCATCGTCTGCCGGGCAGCCCGGACGCTGAGCTGGGACCTGGGTGACACCAAGGGCACGGTCGCCGTCCGGATGCCGCGAGGACCCGGTGGCGCTGGACCTGCTCCGGGAGACCGGCCCGATGGCCGTCAGCAGCGCCAACCTGACCGGCTCGCCGGCCGCGACCACGGCCGCGCAGGCCCGGGACCAGCTGGGCGACTCGGTGGCCGTCTACCTGGACGGCGGCCCGTCGGCGGGCGGCGTGGCCTCGACCATCGTGGACCTGACCGGCGACGCTGCCCCGGCTGCTGCGCCGCGGCGCGATCTCGATCGGCAGGCTGCGCGAGATCGCGCCGTCGGGGCCGGAGCCGACGCGGGCCAGCAGTGAGCCCCGTCGAGGCGTCAGCCAACGCAGCCAGCCTGGTGCTCTAGAGTTGACGATGATGCCTCACGAAATCTGTCAAGACCTGGTGACCGGTGCGCGAGTACGTCCTGACCCTGCTGGTGACGGCCGCCGTCACGTACATGCTGACGCCGCTGGTGCGACGGCTGGCGGTCCGGGTCGGGGCCATGAAGAGGCCCGCGACCGCGACGTGCACGTCGTCCCGATCCCGCGGCTCGGCGGCCTGGCCATGTACCTCGGGCTGGCGGCGGGCCTGCTCGTGGCCGAGCCAGATTACCCAGCTCAGGAGCGCGTTCGCCAGGACCGGCATGGTCCCGGCCTGCTGCTGGCGGGCGGCCTGCTGGTCGTGATCGGCGTCATCGACGACCGGTGGGGCATGAACGGCCCTGACCAAGCTGGCCGGGACAGGTCGCGGCGGGCGGCGATCCTGGTGGCCAGCGGAACTGCGAGCTGGGCTGGCTGCCGCTGCCGGACGGCGGGACCTTCTACCCGACGACTGACCAGGCCAGGCTGCTGACGATCCTGGTCGTCGTGGCGACCATCAACGCGGTCAACTTCATCGACGGGCTGGACGGGCTGGCCGCCGGGATCGTCGGCATCGCGGCGGTGTCGTTCTTCCTGTATTACTACACGCTGACCACGTTCGTCGGCATGTCCGCGCTGGCGGCACCGGCGCTGGCCGTCCGCCATCCTGGCCGGCATGTGCCTCGGGCTTCCTGCCGCACAACTTCTCACCCGGCCAGGATCTTCATGGGCGACACCGGGTCGATGCTGCTCGGGCTGATGCTGGCCTACGCGCCGATCTCCAGCATCACCTCGCTGCCGCCGGCCGAGCTTGTCCACGCAGATCAACCGGTACCCGGAGATCCTGCCGCTGCTGCTGCCGGCGGCGATCCTGGTCATCCCGTACGCGGACATGCTGATGGCGGTTGTGCGGCGGACCAGGGCCGGCCGGTCGCCGTTCGCGCCCGATCGCAAGCACCTGCACCACCGGCTGCTGGACATCGGCCACTCGCAGCGGCCCAGCGTGCTGATCATGTACCTGTGGGCGGCGGTGTTCTCCGGCAGCATCGTCTGGCTGTCGGTCGACAAGACTCGCTGCCCCGGGCCGCAAACCACCACGGCGAGCCGATCTTCGTGTTCGTGCTGATCACGCTCGCCGCGGTCGGCGCCCTGCTGCTGATGTCGATGCCGCGGCTGCGCTGGTGGCAGCGGCCGCGAGCGGCCCGTCCTGATACGGGCCAGGCTGCACCCGGCAAGGATGCAGCCGAGGCTCTGGCCGCCGCGGCCGACCAGCGCGAACTTGCTGGCCTTGCCGCAGGTGCTCCGGCATCTCCGGTGGTCAGCGCGCCGGTCGCGGCAGACTCGCCGACCGGCCCCCTGCCCGGGCTGCCTGCTGACCGCGCTGGGCTAGCCGGGGATCCTTTCGGCGGCGAGCTGCTGCGGGCCGATCCGCTTCAGGTCGACGTACCGCTCCGGGCCGATCCGCTGCACGCCGATCCGCCCGACTACGACCAGTTCGGCGCGCTCCCGCTGGCAGGTGACGGCCTGGCCGGTGACCGGCTGGCAGACGACGGGCTGGCAGACGACGGGCTGGCAGACGGCTGGCCGGCCGGGCGTCCGCTCGCGGAGCCTGGCTGGCAGGCCACATCGTGGCAGGTCCGGCCGTCGGCTACGCAGGCCCGGCGGAGCGATGCTGCCCGGCAGAGCGAGGCTGCCCCGCCGCTGTCGTTCTGGCGGCAGCCGGAGGGCGATGCGGGCGACGGCGGACCTCAAGCGGGCGAAGGGCTCACCGGCGAGGCTGGTGAGCCGGGCCGGTCTATCATCGGCACCGTTCCGCCGGCGGTCAGCGGCAGTGGGATACGGCCAGGCACACGACGTCAGCCCCGCGGCGGGTTCGCTCCGCAGCTGCGGGGCACGGCGCCTCGGTCAGCGGGCAGCCCGCAGAACCCGGCCCGGGAGAGTGCAGCCTGGGGGAGCGCGGCCCCTCACGGCGCGGCGCGAGAGAGCGCGGCCTGGGAGAATGCCACCGCCGACTGGTGGCGGGAATCAGACGGCACCCGCGGTGACGGCTCGGGCGAAGTATCCGGATAGCTGCCGCGCGGCAAGCGTCGCGGCGTCCAGGTGCGTGTCGCGCGGCGTTCCCCTAACCAGGCCGGCACGATTCCTTGACTAGCTCATTACTTGCGGCGTTTCGGTTCTGACCTGCGGGTTTACTATCATGACGCGGGCGATTAGTCACAGTAGGTGACCTCGTGAGCTACAAGGCAGGAGAGCTTGTGATATCTTTCACGAGCACCCACTAGCAGCATGGTGCGGGGTCCGTGATACGTTTCGCTCACCTGGCAACGTTGGCCAGGCGGCCGAGTGTCAGGGGGCTCTGGCACCACGACCTACCTCGCGGTTTGCTGGGCAACCCAGCCGCACCGAAAAGATCATCCGGAGCTTCCCAGAGATGCTGGCGAATATCGCCCCGATGGCGCGGCGATCCGCCGCCGTGACGGCCATAGCGGCAGTGGTCATGGTGGCGATCAGCGCCGTCGTCGGCGGCCACAAGGGCGTGATCGGCGCGGCGATCGCCGTCGTCGTGGTCGCGGCATTCTTCGGCCTGAGCGTCCTCGCCCTGAGCAGGGCAGCCAGGGTCAGCCCGCAGGCGATGATGCTGGCCGGCATGGGCACCTACGTCTTCAAGATCCTCGTGCTCCTCTTCCTGGTCGGCCGCTTTCAGAACAGCACGGCGTTCAGCCCGTGGCTGTTCGGACTGACGGCCATCGTTCTCGTGCTGGTGTATGACATCACCCTCGCGGTCACGTTCACGAAGGCGAAGATGCTGTACGTCGAGCCGGACGGAGAACGATGACCCGTGGCCTCGACACTCCCATCGGACGGCAGCGCGCGGCCCGCGGCCAGTGCTGCCTGCCGTCCGGGCTGGCGGGTCAGACGGCATGACCACGGGTTCCGGCCCCGGCCGCAGCGACGAGCCGGGCCAGCAGCCGGGGATGCCGCGGGAGAGCGACGGCTGGCGGATCCTCAGCTACATGCTCGGCGGCATGATTCTCTATGGCGGGATTGGCTGGCTCATCAGCCACTTGA
This sequence comes from uncultured Actinomycetota bacterium, assembly GCA_963711535.1. Lineage (GTDB taxonomy): Bacteria > Actinomycetota > Actinomycetes > Streptosporangiales > Streptosporangiaceae > JAJYUU01. The sequence continues at coordinate 294,520 of CAVQEN010000001.1, forward strand.
CCGGCATTTCCGTGTTCTTCCCGGTCGGCATGATCGTCGGAATCGGCCTGTCCATCGCGCTGATCATCTACCGGGTCAAGCAGATCTGACCTGGGCAGAGCTGACGCCTGTGTGCTTTGAACCGGACCCGGTGGCGGCCGCGCTCGCGCTCTGCGCCATGATGACTGACCTTGACCCGCAGCGGCCTGCCACGGCGCCAGTCTGCACGCGACAGCCCGAAGGGGTAACTCGGTGAGTGATGCACTTGCGGCGGAGGCCGCGAAGTCCTGCCATATCTTTACCGGCTGCGGCTTCCCAGCCCCGTCGATCCAGGACTTCTACTTCACGCCTATCTTCAAGGTCGGCAGCGTGGCGTTCGGCAAGCCTGGCCTGCTCCTCGTGCTGAGCACCATCATCGTGGTGACGTTCTTCTGGTTTGCTTTCCACAGCCCGAAGCTGGTGCCGCGCGGCGTCCAGAACATTGGCGAGATGGGCATCTTGTTCGTCCGCGACCAGATCCTGCGCCCGCAACTGGGCAAGGCGGGCGACAAGTGGCTTGCCTTCCTGGTGACGATGTTCTTCTTCATCTGGGTCAACAACATCTTCGGGATCATCCCGATCCTGTACTTCCCGGCGATGGCGAAGTACGGCTACCCGCCGGCCTGGCGCTGATGGTGTGGCTGATCTATATGGGGCTGGGCTTTAAGAAACAGGGCCTCGGTTACCTCAGGACGCTGCTCGTCCCGTCCGGCTCGCCCTGGTGGATCCTGCCACTGCTGGTGCCGATCGAGTTCCTCTCCAACGTGCTGGTGCGACCGTTCACGCTGTCCGTCCGGCTCTTCGCCAACATGCTGGCCGGGCACGTGCTGCTGCTGGTGTTCGCACTGGCCACCTGGTACCTGCTCACTGCTTCCATTGGCCTGTTGTTCTCGGCCACCTCGTTCTTTGTGCTGATCCTGGTGACCGCACTGGAGGTCCTGGTGCAGGCGCTGCAGGCCTTCATCTTCACGATCCTGACCGCTACCTATATCTCAGGCGCATACGAAGGCGCGCACTGAGCCGACCAAGCCCGGCGGATCGTCCGCCGGCCTGAGACAAAAAGGAACACACCAATGCAGCACCTGGTGCATTTGCATCACCTGCTCTACGTCGCCTCCGGCGCGCACCAGCTCATCGCCGCGACCGGGGCCGCCACTCCAGGGTCGTCCTCCGGCACGGCGATCTGGTACCACATCATCAACCTGGGCGCGCTGACTTACGGCCTGGCGGCCATCGGCCCGGGCGTCGGCATCGGCATCATCTTCGGCAAGACCATCGAGTCGATCGCGCGTCAGCCGGAGGCCGCTGGCCGGGTCACGGGCCTGATGTGGATCGGCTTCGCACTGACCGAGTCGCTAGCCCTGATCGGCATCGCGGTGCCGTTCTTCATTAAGTGAACTAACGCCCCCGAGAGGTAGCCGCACATGTTGCATCACCTAGCGGCGTCGTCGACACCGAACCCGCTCGTTCCGAACTGGACCGAGGTGATCGTTGGCCTGATCGCGTTCTTCATCGTCTTCATCGCGCTGTGGAAGGTACTGCTGCCCAGGATCCTGACGACCCTGGAAGAGCGCACGGACGCGATCGAGGGCGGGATGCAGCGGGCCCAGGAGACTCAGGCCGAGGCCAACCGCCTGCGCGACCAGTACCAGGCCCAGCTCGCTGAGGCCCGGCACGAGGCGTCCCGCCTTCGCGAGGAGGCCAGAGAGCAGGGCGCGACGATCATCGCCGAGATGCGCGAGCAGGCTCAGGCGGAAGCGCGCCGGATCACCGAGGCCGCTCAGCTGCAGATCGGTGCCGACCGGCAGCAGGCGTTCGCGTCGCTGCGGGCCGAGATCGGCTCGCTGTCGGTGCAGCTCGCGAGCAAGATCGTCGGGGAGTCACTGGAGGACGAGGCCAGGCAGAGCAGGGTCGTCGACCGCTTCCTGACCGAGCTCGAGGCTGAGGACTCAGCGACTGGGGCGCGGACATCGTCATGATGGGCACAAGTAGGGCATCGCTGGCCGAGGTCGAGGAGCGGCTCGAGCCGCTGACGGCCAGCCCGCAGGCCGCCGTGGCGCTCGGGGACGAGCTGTTCGCCGTGGCCGGACTGCTCGCCAGTCAGCCGGTGCTCCGCCGCGCACTCGCGGACCCGTCGCGGTCGGCGGACGCGCGATCCGGGCTGGCCGCCTCCGTGCTGTCCGGCAAGGTCAGTGACGCGACGTCCGGGCTAGTCGCGGCAGTTGCGGGCGCGCGGTGGTCGGCCCCTGCTGACCTCAGCGACGCCGTGGAGCAGCTGGCGGTGCAGGCGATCGTGGCAGCCGCGGAGCAGGAAGGCCGCCTGGACGAGCTTGAGGACGAGCTGTTCCGGTTCGGCCGGATCGTCGCCAGCCAGCCCGAGCTGCGCATCGCGCTGACGAACCCGTTCGTAGCAACCGAACGCAAGCGGGAGCTGCTGACGCAGCTGCTCAGCGGCAAGGTGACGCCCGAGTCCCTCCGGCTGATCACCGAGGCCGCGGCGGGCCCGCTCGGCCGCACTCTCGACATCAGCCTGGAGGAATACGCCCGGCTGGCGGCGCGTCGGCGTGAGCGGCTGGTGGCCGAAGTGCACGTGGCCGTCCCCCTGAGCAGCCAGCAGAGCGGCAGGCTCGCGGCGGCGCTTGCAGAAGCCTACGGACATCAGGTCCACCTCAACGTGGTGCTTGACCCGAAGGTGGGTGGCGGGCTGACGGTGCGCGTCGGCGACGAGATGGTCGATGCAAGCATCGTCACCCGGATCGCCGAGGCCCGCCGCAGGCTGGCCTCGTGACCGGGCTGACCTCCGCGCAGAGCGGCTGACAGACGTTGACAGAGCAGATCCAGACGAGAAGGACAGGTAGATGTCGGAGCTGACAATCCGGCCGGAAGAGATCCGGGACGCTCTCGAGCGTTTCGTCGAGGCGTACGAGCCCGGAACAGCCGCCACCGAGGAAATCGGCACGGTCGTCGAGTGCGGCGACGGCATCGCGCGGGTCTCCGGCCTACCCTCGGCCATGGCCAACGAGCTGCTGGAGTTCGAAGACGGCACCCGCGGGCTCGCGCTGAACCTGGACGTCCGCGAGATTGGCGTCGTGGTCCTCGGCGAGTTCAGCCAGATCGAGGAAGGGCAGCACGTCAAGCGCACCGGAGAGGTTCTGTCGGTGCCAGTCGGCGACGGTTACCTCGGCCGTGTCGTGGGGCCGCTCGGTCAGCCGCTCGACGGCCTCGGCCCGATCGAGGGAGCGCTCGAGCAGCGGCAGCTGGAGCTGCAGGCGCCCACTGTCGTGCAGCGCCAGCCGGTGACCGAGCCGCTCCAGACGGGCATCAAGGCCATCGACGCCATGACCCCGGTCGGGCGTGGACAGCGCGAGCTGATCATCGGCGACCGGCAGACCGGCAAGACGACGATCGCCATCGACACGATCCTGAACCAGAAGCAGAACTGGGACTCCGGCGACGCGAAGCGGCAGGTCCGCTGTGTGTACGTGGCGATCGGCCAGAAAGGCTCGACGGTCTCGGCGGTCCGGCAGACTCTCGAGGACGCCGGCGCGCTGCCGTACACCACGATCGTCATGGCTCAGGCCTCCGACCCGGCCGGCTACAAGTACATCGCCCCGTACACCGGCTCGGCGATCGGGCAGCAGTGGATGTACCAGGGTAAGCACGTGCTGATCGTGTTCGACGACCTGACTAAGCAGGCGGAGGCCTATCGCGCCATCTCGCTGCTGCTGCGCCGCCCGCCAGGCCGCGAGGCTTACCCGGGTGACGTCTTCTACCTGCACTCGCGGCTCCTGGAGCGCTGCGCGAAGCTGTCGGACGAGCTGGGCGGCGGCTCCATGACCGGCCTGCCGATCGTGGAAACGAAGGCCAACGACATCTCCGCCTACATTCCGACGAACGTCATCTCGATCACCGACGGGCAGATCTTCCTGGAGACTGACCTGTTCAACTCCGGTGTCCGCCCGGCCATCAACGTCGGCCAGTCGGTCTCCCGGGTTGGCGGCAACGCACAGATCAAGGCTATGAAGACGGTCGCGGGCGGCCTCAAGCTGTCGCTGTCGCAGTACCGCGACCTGGAGGCGTTCGCCTCGTTCTCCTCGGATCTCGACCCGGCATCGCGCGCTCAGCTTGACCGCGGCGCCCGGCTGGTGGAGCTGCTGAAGCAGCCGCAGTACAGCCCGTACCCGGTCGAGCGGCAGGTCGTCTCCGTGTGGGCGGGCACCGAGGGCTATCTCGATGACGTCCCAGTTGAGGACGTCCGGCGGTTCGAGAGTGAGTTCCTGGACGAGCTCGGCCGGTCGAACCAGGGTATCTACGACGCCATCCGGGAGACCGGCGCGCTGAGCAGCGACACTGTGACGGCTCTCAGGGACGCGATCGGGCGCTTCCGGGACGGGTTCGAGAAGACTGGCGGCGAGCTGCTCGTTTCCGAGGAGCCGGTGGAGCCGAAGGCTGCCGACGACGTCGAGCCGGAGTCCATCAAGAAGTACACGCCACCTCCGGCGCAGAACCAGTAAGGGCGGTCGCAGGCAGCAATGGGAGCTCAGCTTCGCGCGGTACGGCGGCGGATTCGCAGTGTCCAGTCCACCGCCAAGATCACGCGTGCCCAGGAGCTGATCGCGTCCTCGCGGATCATCAGGGCGCAACAGCGACTGCATGCGGCGGCGCCATACGCGAGGGAACTCACCCGCGCGGTCGAGGCGGTCGTTAGCAGGTCCGAGCAGATCGATCATCCGCTGACCCGGCCGGTGACCACCCCGGCGCGCGCGGCCATCGTGATCCTCACCAGCGACCGCGGGTTCTGCGGCGGCTTCAACTCCAACGTGCTCCGCGAGGCTCAGAGCCTTCGCGGACTGCTGGAGGGCCAGGGGATCGAGACAGTCTCGTACGTCGCCGGGCGAAAGGGCATCAGCTGGCACCGGTTCCGAAACCGGGCAATGGCCGCCGAGTGGAGCGGTTTCTCGGACACGCCGCGCCAGCAGGACGCTGCCGAGATCAGCCAGGCCCTGCTGGATGCCTACGACCGCCCGACTCAGGATGGCGGCGTGGACGAGATCCATGTCGTGTACACCGAGTTCGTGTCGATGCTGACCCAGAACCCGGTCACCCGGCGGCTGCTGCCGCTTGAGGTCGTAGAGACGCAAGAGGCTCCGCCAGCCGGCCCCATGCCGATCTACGAGTTCGAGCCGTCCCCGGAGGATGTTCTCAACTCGCTGCTTCCGTGGTATGTGGAGAGCAGGCTGTTTCAGGCACTGCTGGAGTCGGCTGCCTCCGAGATCGCGGCGCGGCGGCGGGCGATGAAGTCGGCGACAGACAATGCCAACGAGCTGATCGAGCAGCTCAGCCGCGAGGCGAACAAGGCACGGCAGGCCGAGATCACCCAGGAAATCAGCGAAATCGTGGGCGGCGCGAACGCGCTGGCCGACGCGACCAGGGAGTAAGTGAGCATCAGATGACTGCTACCGACGAGACCACCGCCCCCGGCGGGTCGGCCAGCCCGGCAGCCACCGGCCGCGTAGCCCGGGTGATCGGCCCAGTCGTGGACGTGGAGTTCGCGACCGAGGAGATGCCCGAGATCTACAACGCGCTGCACGTGGACGTGACGCTCGGCGATACGACGCGGACGCTGACACTGGAGATCGCACAGCACCTGGGCGACAACACGATCCGGGCTATCTCCATGCAGCCCACTGACGGCCTCGTCCGTGGTGCTGTCGTCACCGACACCGGCGGCCCGATCACAGTGCCGGTGGGCGACGTCACCCTGGGCCACGTGTGGGACGTACTCGGCGATCCGCTGGACGTGACGAAGGCAGACCTGCACATCACCGAGCGCTGGTCCATCCACCGGGACCCGCCGCCCTTCGACGAGCTTGAGCCGCGGACGGAGATCCTGGAGACCGGAATCAAGGTCCTCGACCTGCTGACTCCGTACGTCAAGGGCGGGAAGATCGGACTGTTCGGCGGCGCCGGCGTAGGCAAGACCGTCCTCATCCAGGAGATGATCACCCGCGTCGCCAAGAACTTCGGCGGCGTGTCCTGTTTCGCCGGCGTGGGGGAGCGCACCCGTGAGGGGAACGACCTCTTCCTGGAGATGAGCGAGTCCGGCGTCCTCAAGGACACCGCCCTCGTCTTCGGTCAGATGGACGAGCCGCCGGGTACCCGCCTCCGGGTGGCGCTGTCTGCGCTGACCATGGCGGAGTACTTCCGTGATGAGCAGCAGCAGGACGTGCTGCTGTTCATCGACAACATCTTCCGGTTCACCCAGGCGGGCTCGGAGGTCTCCACGCTACTCGGCCGGATGCCATCGGCCGTGGGTTACCAGCCCACTCTGGCCGATGAGATGGGCCAGCTCCAGGAGCGGATTACCTCCACCCGCGGTCACTCGATTACCTCGATGCAGGCGATCTACGTGCCCGCGGACGACTACACCGACCCGGCGCCCTCGGCGGTGTTCGCGCACCTCGACGCCACCACGGCCCTGTCGCGGGAGATCACCCAGAAGGGAATCTTCCCGGCCGTGGACCCGCTGTCCTCGACCTCGCGAATTCTGGCCCCGCAGTTCGTCGGCGAGGAGCACTATCAGGTCGCCCGCGAGACCCAGCGCATCCTGCAGCGTTACACCGAGCTTCAGGACATCATCGCGATCCTCGGTATCGACGAGCTCTCCGAAGAGGACCGCGTGACCGTCCAGCGCGCCCGTCGCATCGAGCGCTTCCTGTCCCACCCGATGTTCGTCGCCGAGCAGTTCACTGGCCAGCCGGGCGTGTTCGTCCCGCTCAAGGAGACCGTGGCCTCCTTCAAGGCGATCTGCGAGGGGAAGTACGACCACATCCCTGAGCAGGCGTTCTTCATGGTCGGCGGTATTGAGGACGTCGAGAAGAAGGCCAAGGCACTGGAGAAGTCGAAGCCAGGCGACGAGGTGAAGACACTGTGACGCTGCGGGTGGCGCTGGTCGAGCCCGAGGGCGAGATCTGGGCGGGTAACGCCGAGATGGTCATCGCCCGGACTCTCGACGGCGAGATTGGCCTGCTGACCAATCACGCGCCGCTGATCGGCATCCTCTACGAGGGCAGCATGGTGCAGATCCGGCCGGAGAACGGCGGCGCGGACGTCTTCGCCGCCGTCGCGGGCGGGTTCCTGTCCATGGCGGACAACCGGGTCTCGATCCTGGCCCGCCAGGCTCAGCTCGGTGAGGACGTGGACACCGCCGCCGCGGAGTCATCACTCGACCGGGCGGTGCAGGCAGCAGGACCTGCTGCCGGCGGTCCGGAGGAGCCGGCCGACGTCCGCTACTACCGATCCCTGCTCCGGGCCGCCTCCGGCCAGCCCAGCTGACGCCAGGCCCAGAGAACTCCGGTCGGCAGGCAGTGCGAGAGCGGCGAGGATGACCAGCCACGTCGCACTGCTGGCCGGCTTGATCGCAGCCCTGGTCGTTGCCGTCGCAGCAGCCGCGGCCGCATGGCTGATCGCCCGGCAGCGGCTGATCACCCGGCGGGGCGGTGTCGTGGCCTGCACCCTCCGGCTGACGCCGGGGCGCCCGTGGCGCCAGGGCCTGGCGGAGTACCAGGCCAGCCGGCTGTGCTGGCACCGGTCGGCGAGCCTCACGCTCCGGCCGGCAGCATGTTTCGACCGGGCCGGGCTGCGGATCGTGCGCACCCGGCGCGGGGAGCGAGGCGAGGCCGGCTGGCTCGGCGCCGATGTAGTCGTCGCGGAGTGCGAGGCAATCGACGGCAATCCGGGCGATCGGGCGAGCGTCCGGCACCTGGAGCTGGCGATGTCGCAAGCCGCGCTGACCGGCTTGCTGGCCTGGCTGGAGTCCTCTCCGGAGTTCTACCTGCGGGCGAGCTAGGCCCGCCCGGGCCAACGGAGCCTACCGCTCGCCGCCGGGCTTCCATAGCAGGTCGCCAGCTGGCTCGTTCGCCCGGCGCGCCAGTATGAACAGCAAGTCCGACAGCCGGTTCAGGTACTGGGCGGTGAGCGGGTTCATGCTGTCCCCGTAGACCTCCAGGGCAGCCCAGGTGGTCCGCTCCGCCCGCCGGACGACAGTCCGGGCGACGTGCAGCAGCGCAGCGGCCGCCGATCCGCCCGGCAGGACAAAGCTCCGCAGGACGCGCAGCCCCTCGTTGAACTCGTCGCACGCCTGCTCGAGAGCGGTGATATACCCCTGGTCGACCCGGAGCGGGGGATATGGCGGGTTATCTGTGACGGGGTTGCACAGGTCCGCCCCGACGTCGAAGAGCTCGTTCTGAATTCTGACCAGGAGCGCGGAGATCTCCGGCGGCAGCTGGCCCATCGTCACCGCCACCCCGATGGCTGAGTTGGCCTCGTCAGTGTCCGCATAGGCCGCCAGCCGAGGGTCAGTTTTCCGTGCCCGGCTCATGTCCCCCAGGGCCGTGGTGCCGTCGTCGCCGGTCCGGGTGTAGATCCTGGACAGGACAACCGGAGTTTCGCGGTCTCGTGCCATGGACATACCGTAGCGGCCCTCGCCAGGCCCTCCGGCATGACCGGCACGGTGACCGGTCAGATCGGGGCGGCGCGCTGTGAGACCCGGACATCTTCGTCTCGAAATCAAATCTGCGCTTCCGTGTCCAGGGCGGCTGATCGCGTCCGAAATCGCTTGCCTGAGACAGGAGTGCGCACTGATCTCGCGGCCTGATGCCGCGCCAAGTCAGAGCTAGGTTAGCTGGCCTGACCTCTGGGTATTCACAATCCGAACACGATGTGGCATCGTGTGTGTACTAAGAGTGATAGAAACTGCAGTCTCGCAGGCCACACGGGCGGGAGTTTAAGACACCAGACTTGGGCCTTCATCTGGGCCCTAATTGAGCCGCTGAGCGGCTCGCGGCCAGACTCGGCACGCCGGCGGATCTCGGGGGCCCGCCGGACTGCGGAGGCCGCACATGTGGGGGGAGCGCGCTCCCGGTCTACGGACCGGGAGCGCGCTGTTGTCTGCGCCGCGATACCCGCACAGCCTGCTCAGCCTGCCCGGCCGCCCGGTGAACCCGGCTGAAACCGGAAATCCGGACTGGAGTGACAGATCATGCTCCAATTGCAGAGCACGGGATAAATACCTCGATACGCTAGTTCTCGCCTGCCAGCCAGGAACGGGTCCGGGACGCTCCCCGGGTCCCGGGGGCAACGTCCTGGGCACTGCCGGGCTCGGTAGGGTAAGCACCGGTTTCAGGGCGGCAGCTGGGAGGACAGTCGGTGTACGACTACGTGATCGTCGGCGGCGGCAGCGCCGGCTGCGTGCTCGCGTCGCGGCTGAGCGAGAACCCCGACACCCAGGTTCTCCTGCTGGAGGCAGGCCCGCCGGACACAGCCGATGAGATCCGCATCCCGGCAGCGATCAACCTGCTCTTCCAGACGGCCTACGACTGGAACTACCAGACCATCCCGCAGGACCGGCTCGGCGGCCGCTCGATCTACTGGCCGCGCGGTCGCGTGCTGGGCGGCTCGTCGTCGATCAACGCGATGATCTACATGCGCGGCAACCGCCACGACTACGACGCCTGGCGTGACGACTACGGCTGCGAGGGCTGGGGCTACACCGACCTCCTCCCGTACTTCCTGCGCGCGGAGAACAACGTCCGCGGCGCGTCGGCGTATCACGGCGCAGCCGGCCCGCTCAGCGTGTCCGACCTGAAGTTCAAGAGCCGTCTGACCGGAGCGTTCCTCGCGGCCGCCCGGCACGTCGGCCTGCCCGCCAGCGATGACTTCAACGGGGCGAGCCAGGACGGCGTCGGCTACTACCAGGTCACTCAGAAGGGCGGCCGGCGGTGGTCGGCAGCCGACGCGTACCTGCACCCGGCAGCAGCCCGCCCGAACCTGGTGATCCAGACGGACGCCCTGGTGACCGGGGTCGAGATCGAGGCAGGCCGCGCCACCGGTGTCCGCTACCTCCGCCGCGGCGTCGAGGAGCTGGCACGAGCCGATGGTGAGGTCATCCTCGCGGGCGGCGCGATTGGCAGTCCCCAGCTGCTGATGCTGTCTGGCGTCGGTCCGGCCGGCCATCTGCGTGAGCACGGGATCGCGGTGCTGGCTGACAGCCCGGGAGTTGGCAGCAACCTGTCCGACCATCCGGTCGTGACCGCCATGTGGAGCGCGCCGAAGAGCCGCAGCCTGTGGGAGAAGGCGGGCCCGCGGAACCTGGCCCGCTGGCAGCTGCTGCACTCCGGGCCGATGACCACGAACATTGCCGAGGCCGGCGGCTTCAGCCGGTCCGACCCGGCGCTGCCCGCACCGGACATCCAGTGGTACGCGCTCCCGGTGCCCTACCTCGAGGGCGGTCTGGCTGATCCCGCCAGCCGCGCTCTGTCGGTCCTCATCACGCTGGTGTCCGTCGGCAGCCGCGGCAAGATCCGGCTGCGCAGCTCGGACCCGCGGCACAAGCCGTCGATCGATCCTTCCTACCTGTCGGACCTGGCCGACCTGGACCCGCTGGTGTGGGCCGTCGGGATGGCCAGGCAGATCGCCGCTGCCCGGCCGCTCAGCAGGCAGCTCACGTCGGAGGCTGCGCCAGGCACCAGCGTCAGCAGCGATGCCGACGTGCGGGAGTGGATCCGTGGCAACCTGTCGACGATCTATCATCCCGTCGGCACGTGTGCCATGGGCGGTGACTCCCGGCTGGCCACGAGCAGGCTGACCAGCGTCGTCGACACCGAGCTTCGGGTCCGTGGCGTGGCCGGACTTCGCGTCGTGGACGCCTCGGTGATGCCGACGGTGCCGCGCGGCAACACCAACGCGCCGACGATCGCGATCGCCGAGCGCGCTGCTGACCTGATCCAGGGCCGGGCTCCGCTGGCCCCGCTGGATCCGGCAGATGCGCTCGCGGCGTCAGCCGCGCCTCTGTAGCCGCGACGAGCTATCCGTTTTATCAAGAAACGGGGCTTTATGTAACGCGGAATCCTTCGCGCTCTGGCTTCGGGCACACGCCGGACAGATAACGAATTAACTTTTATCAGCCCTGATCCGGCGCAGACCCGGGAAACGTCGCCCCGGTAGTGAAGGATAGGCGCGAGCGGCGCTTCAATTCGCTGGTCAGGGCCCTGAGGTCGGGGCACCGGCAGTGCGCAGTGGCGGCCGCGTTCATCGGGAGCGGAAGGAAGAGTCCATGCCTGATTTGCGTAGCCGGGGAGTGCGCCTGGCTGTTGTGCTGGCGGCGCCAAGCGCAACGGTCCTGGCCCTTGCCCTGATAGCTGGCGCTGGGTCAGCTCAGGCCGCCAGCGCGGGGCGGTCGCCGCTGGCTGGCACACGTCCGGCCTGGGTAGCCGGTGCTCACTACGTCCGGCCGGCGCCTTCGGGCGCGCCGGTCACCACTCAGGTCTACCTCGCCGACACGGCGGGCCTGGCGGCCTACGCGCAGCAGGTGTCCACGCCCGGCAGCAGCCTGTACGGCCATTTCCTCACCCCGGCGCAGGTCGAGGCCCAGTTCGGCCCGAACGCTTCGGCGACTTCCGCAGTGGAGTCCTGGCTGCGCGGTAGCGGGCTGCACGTCAGTCAGGTCAGCCCGGGCGAGATCCAGGCCACGGGCACGGTCTCCGACGCCGAGCACGCGTACGGGACCAGCCTGAACGAGTACAAGACTAGCGGCGGCACCTACCGTGCCCCGGCGGCCAACGTGCAGGTTCCCGCGGGAATAGCCGGGGACCTGGTGTCCGTCGACGGCCTGTCGGCCAAGCCAGCGGTGATGCAGCCAGCTGGCCTGGACAACGCTGTCGGCCCGGTGCGCCCGGGCTATAAGTCGACACCGATGCCGGAGTCGAAGGGCGCAGACGGTTCCCCGTTCCTCGGCCCGACGCCGTGCTCGCAGTACTGGGGGCAGCTGACCGACACCACCGATCCCAAGTTCAACGGTGCGCACCAGCCCTATGACATCTGCGGCTACGTGCCCTCGCAGCTCCGCGACGCCTACGGTCTGAGTTCGCGTGACACCGGTGCGGGCGTGACGGTCGCGATTACCGACGCCTATGCCTCGCCGACCATCGTGACGGACGCGGACACGTACGCGATCAACCACGGTGACCAGCCGTTCGGGGCCGGCCAGTTCACCCAGACGGTCGAGACGCCCAACCCGGCCGACGAAGCGGAATGCGGCGGCGAGTCCAGCTGGCAGCCGGAGCAGACGCTCGACGTGGAGGCCGTGCACGCGCTGGCGCCCGGGGCCGACATCCACTACTACGGTGCCGCGTCCTGCACCGACCAGGACTTCATGACCGTGCTGGCGGCCATCATCGACGGCCACACCGCGAACATCATCACGAACTCCTGGGGCGAGGTGATCAGCTCGACCACCGGCAACGAGCCTGCCGCCAACATCGCGGAATTCACCCAGCTGTTCGAGCAGGCCGGCGCCGAGGGCATCGAGGTCTCGTTCTCGGCTGGCGACTGCGGCCCGGAGAACCCCGTCACTGCTTGTGGTACGGACGACACATCGTTGCAGCCGCAGGCCGACTTCCCCGATTCCGACCCGTACGTGACCTCGGTCGGCGGCACCGCAGTGGAGATCGGCAAGCGCGGCAACGTCGAGCGGACGGTCCCGTGGGGTGACGACGCGTGGCTGCTGGAGTCGGGGTCGTGGGTGTCCCTGAGCAGTATCGGCTATGAGCCGCACGGCTGGATCTACGGCGGCGGCGGCGGCACGAGCGGCCCGGCCACCGGCGACACCTTCCCGGGATTCACCCAGCCCTGGTACCAGCGCGGCTACGTCCCGCGGTCGCTCGCGACGACGCTGCCGACCGGACAGACTTCTGCCGTGCCGATGCGCACGACACCTGACGTCTCGCTGGACGCCGACCCGTACACCGGTTTCCTCATCGGCATGACCCAGACGCTGCCGGACGGCTCGACTGGCTACGCCGAGTCCGACATCGGCGGCACGAGCCTCGCCTCGCCGTCGTTCGCGGCGCTGCTCGCGGACAGCATCCAGGGTCGCACGATCGGTCGCGGCTTCGTCAACCCGACGCTGTATCAGGACCTGGGCCGGGGCGTGTTCCGCTCGGTGGTCACGCCGTCCGAGGCTTCGGCTCCGGACACGATCCTGCCTCCGTACGGAGGTAACCCGTCGCTAGCGGTCGAGCTTGGTGACGATCTCGACCTGATCGGCACCCAGGGTTACAGCGAGGCGGGCGGTGTCGGCATGCCGTCCGGGCTGATTCCCGGCCGGTAGCCGGAGAACGCACAAGGGCCGCTGCCAGGCCGGTGCCCCGGTCGGGCAGCGGCCCTTGTGCGTGCCCCCTCGGTGCTCAGGGGTGCTGCTGGGTACTGGGTCGTCGGTCAGCGCTGACGGTACCGGCGGCCGTGCAGGATCGTGGCGGCGTTGAGCATCTTCCTCAGGTCCGCGTCAGTCCGGCTGAACGAGGTCAGGTTCACCGGTGCCTTCATCCGCTGCCGGGCGATCGACTTCGGGCGGGCGAACTCGCGCAGGCCGTCCGCGCCGTGGATCCGCCCGAAGCCCGAGTCACCCGAGCCGCCGAACGGCAGCGACGGGACGCTGACGAAGGAGATCACCGAGTTGATCGCGGTCATGCCGCTCCGCAGCGCGCGGGCCGCCGCCATCGCGGCTTTCTTGTTGCCGGAAAATACGGTGCCGCCGAGGCCGTAGCGGCTGGCGTTAGCCTTCTCCACGCCCTCGGTCAGGCTGGCGACCTTGGCGACCGTGATCGTCGGGCCGAACGTCTCCTCGGTGACCGCCGTGCTTTCCTCGGGTACGTCGGCGAGGATGACCGGGCCGACATACGGCCGCCGGATGCTGGCGATGCCGCCGACTACCGGCCGGGCGCCGCGAGCGAGCGCGTCGGCAATGTGCCGCTCGATCACCTCCGTCTGGCCTGGCAGCGTCATCGGCCCGTAGTCCGCCTCGCGGTCGTCGCCAGGCCGCACCCGGGTGACGCGGTCAGTGAGCTTCTCCAGGAACTGGTGGTACACGTCCTGCACCACGTAGACCCGTTCCACCCCGACGCAGGTCTGCCCGGCGTTGGAGAGGGCACCCCAGGCGCACGCGTCGGCCGCGGCGTCCAGGTCGGCGTCGGCGTCCACGAGGAAGGCATCCTTGCCGCCGCACTCGGCCACCAGCGGGGTGAGGTTCTCGGCGCAGGCAGCCATGACCTTCCTGGCTGTCGCGGCCGAGCCGGTGAACGCGATCTTGCTGACGCCGCTGCGGGCCAGGTAGTCGCCAGTCTGGCCCATGCCGGTCACGAGCTGCAGAACTGGCTCCTCGGGCACTACCTCCGCAAAGGAGCTGACCAGCCACGCTCCGACCGCCGGCGTGAGTTCGCTGGGCTTGAAAACCACCGCGTTTCCGGCGGCAAGGGCGTAAGCGATGGAACCCATCGGCGTGAAGACGGGATAGTTCCATGGCCCGATGACGCCGACGACGCCCAGCGGCTGGTACTCGAGCGTGGCCGCGTGGTTGAGGGCGACCAGGCCGCTGCGGACGCGGCGCTGGCCGAGTACCCGGCGGGCATGCCTGGCGGCCCAGTCCACATGGACGATGGCGATCAGGATCTCCAGCTGAGCATCAGCGACCGGCTTGCCGGTCTCGGTATGCACGAGCTCGGCCAGGCGGCTGATGTAGCGGGTCAGGTACGACTTCCAGGCGAGGAGCCGCTGCCGGCGGCCGCTCCAGCCGAGATCGGCCCACCACTGCGCCGCCGTCTGGGCGCGCTCCACGGTGGCTGCCACGTCCTGGGCATTGAAGATCGGGTAAGTGCCGATGACCTCGTTCGTCGCCGGGTTCAGCGTGTCGAACGTATCTGTCGACTTGACGTGGCCATAGCTCCCGAGCGTGGCTGTCATCGCCTTGCACCGCCGTTCTGCGCTGATTTGCTGCGATTGTATGGGGGAGCGCTGAGATCCGCCTGGCTGTCCACCGTCAGTAAATCACCGCGTCTGCCCTGAAGATCGCGTCAGGTACGGTGTTGACGTCCGCGCACCCGGAGGAATGGGAGCACAGGTGACAGCGAACGCGCTCCGGCCCGGCAGCCCTGACGCCGACCGGTACTGGCTGGCGGAGGCCGTCCGCCTGTCCTGGCAGTGCCCGCCGTCGGCTACTGCCTTCTCGGTGGGCGCGGTGCTGGCGAGTCCTGACGGGACTGTGCTGTCGACCGGGTACTCGCGCGAGCGTGCCCCGGCCGACCATGCCGAAGAGGTGGCGCTGGCGAGGCTCGGCCTGCCCGGAGCCGACGCGCTGGCGGCAGACCTCGGCGGCGCGACCCTGTACAGCTCGCTGGAGCCCTGTGCGTCGCGTGCGTCGCGGCCGGTGCCGTGTGCCGACCTGATCATCGCCAGCGGCATCGGCAGAGTGGTCATCGCGTGGCGGGAGCCGCCCCTGTTCGTCCCCGGTGGTGGCGCCGGCCGGCTGAGTGCGGCGGGCGTCGCGGTCGAGATCATGGATGAGCTGGCTGCGCAGGCGCGCGAGGTCAACGCGCACCTGCTCGCCCCGTAGCGGTGTGAGCCGGCTGCGGCGGCGCGCGGCAGCGGCGCGCGCGGCTCGCAGCTCTCAGCGCTAGGCGATGTGACGGAAGAACGTGATGAGGCCGGTGATCCATCCGTGCACGGTGTCGCCGGCTGACGCCGGACTGGACACGATCCACACGATGACCAGCACCAGCACGGCTATGCCGAGGATCCGTTGCACCAACCTACTCTCGCCTCCCAGCCCTGCCCGGTCGCGGCGACCAGGGGTCGCGCTCATCTTCTCGTGCGGTCAGTACTTCTCCTCTATTGATACCTGTCTTTACGGCAAAAGGCGACAAACAATTCCGGGCAGCAGTGATGGATGGTGCTCCCGGTGCGAGCTCAGAACAGGCGCAGCGCCCCGTCGTCCAGGCCGCGCATCGCGTCATAGTCCAGCGTGACGCAGCGGATGCCGCGGTCCTCGGCAAGCACGCGGGCCTGGGGCTTGATCTCCTGAGCAGCGAAGATGCCCTGCACGGGTGCGAGGAGCGGATCCCGGTTCAGCAGATCCAGGTAGCGCGTGAGCTGCTCGACGCCGTCGATCTCGCCGCGCCGTTTCACCTCGACGGCGACACTGACTCCGGCCGAGTCCCGGCACATGAGGTCGACGGGCCCGATGGGCGTGGGGAACTCGCGCCGGACGAGCCGCCAGCCCTGCCCGAGGACTTCGACCTGCGCGGCCAGCAGTTCCTGGAGGTGGGACTCCACTCCGTCTTTCACCAGGCCGGGGTCGATGCCGAGGTCGGCCGACGAGTCGCTGATGATCTGCTCGAGGTGGATGGTCAGCGTCTCGCCGGACTTGCCGGTCACGATCCACTCACCGGGCGCCTCGGCGAGGCGGCACGGGGGCGACATCCAGTTGAGCGGCTTGTAGGAACCGCCGTCGCTGTGCACCAGGACCGACCCGTCCGCCTTGACCATGATCAGCCTGGTCGCGAGCGGCAGATGAGCGGACAGGCGCCCCGCATAGTCGACGCTGCACCGCGCAATCACGAGCCGCACGAGTAGCACTATAGGGAGTCTGGTCTTGACGCGCGCAGGTTGTCAGTCCGGTCGTGGCACATGACTGAAACGCCTGACGCTGGTGCGGCTAGCCCGCGATCGCGGATAGCAGCTTGTCCAGGGCGGTGCGGGCGGTCGCCGACGTGTACGGGCCGATGGCGACCAGGGACGCGATGACCGCGGCGGCCTCGCCGGGAGTAAACGTGACCGGCGGCAGAACCGTCCTGGTCTCCAGCCGGTAGCCGCCACCGGGACCGCGCCGTACCTGGACGGGAACTCCGGCGGCGACCAGGCGTGCGATGTCGCGCTCGACAGTGCGCACCGAAGTACCGGTTCGCGTGGCCAGTATGGTCGCGGCGACATGGCGAGGGGCGCGGGCGCGCAGTTCCTCGATCAGCGCGTGCTGGCGCTCGATCAGCGGCAGTGCCTGATGTAGCTGCACCATGCCCTTGATACGTCCAGAACCTACGAGCCTGGGTGGCATAGCAGGAAAATACCCGCGAGAAGCCGACGCCGCTCTGTCGTTTATGGCCCCTTACCGTTCCGGTATGCGAATCGACATCACGCCGGAACACTCGGCGCTCGACACCGAGCTGAGCATCCGCGTCCGTGACCTCCCACCCGATCGCATCGTGACGCTCCGCGCACAGTCCACGGATGCAGCCGGCCAGGCCTGGATCTCGCAGGCCACATTCACCGCGGGTCGAGACGGCCTGGTGGACCTGCGCCGCGACGCGCCGGCCGCTGGGTCCTACCAGGGAGCGGATGCGATGGGCCTGGTGTGGTCGATGGTGCCCGCCGGAGTGCCCGACAGCGGTCAGGCCAGGGCCCGGCTGGCTCCGGTGCCGCTGCGGCTGACGGCCGAGGCGGACGGCATCGACACCTGCAGCGTGCAGGTGTGGCGCTCCCCGGTGCCTGACGGCCTAGTGCGAACCGACATACGAGAGCACGGCCTGGTCGGCGTGCTGTTTCACCCGGCCCGGGCTGCGGGTCCCTGGCGTGCTGTGATGCAGCTTGGGGGCGCGGAGGGCGGGATGCACGAGGACGACGCCGCGCTGCTGGCCGCGCACGGCTTCATGGTCCTCGCGCTGGCCTACTACGGGCTGCCGGGTCTGCCGTCCACGCTCACCAGTATTCCGGTGGAGTATTTCGGCCGGGCGCTGGACTACCTGCACGCCCTCCCCGGGGTAGCGCCCGGCGGCGTCAGCGTGACGGGCGGCTCCAAAGGCGGTGAGGCGGCGCTGCTGGCCGGTGCCACCTACCCTGACGCGGTGCGGTCAGTGATCAGCGTCGCCGGCAGCGCCGTGCATACCCAGGGCATCAGCCAGCCGGTGACCGGGTCGCTCCTGGAGATCCTCACCACACCCGTGGCGAGCTGGTCATATCAGGGGAAGGACCTGCCGTACCTGCCGAACGTCGTAACACCGCGGCTAAGGGCGGCCATCGTCGCCGACAACCCGGTCAGCATCGGCTGGGCGATGCCGGACCTGAATGACGCCGCCGAGGTCGAGCCCGCCATGATCCCTGTCGACCGGATCACAGGTCCGGTCCTGCTGCTATCAGCCGGCCACGACGGGGGCTACGGCGCGGCCTACCACCAGATAGCGATGCCCCGGCTGAACAGCCAGGCCCGGCACATTGTGTACGAGGACGCGGGACACCAGATCGTCGCGCCGCCGTACCGGCCGACGACCCGCTCCGGCTCTCTCGGGCCCGACATGGACTTCCCGAACAGCGGGTCACCGGCCGTCGACGCCGCAGCCAGGGTCAGCGTGTGGCGCCAGATCCGCGAATTCCTGCGGGAATGCTGACTGCCGCGCGGCCGGTCAGTCCCCGCATCCAGCTACGCGCTGTCCAAAGTCGTCGTGGTACTCCTCGCGGCTTAGCCGCCGCGCTCGCGCACGTAGTGGCCGTCGCCGGGCTTGTTCACCAGCAGGCCCTCTCCCTCCAGAATCGACAGCGCACGCGCTGCCTCGCGGTGCGAGACGCCGTGATGCTCGGCGATCTCGTGCAGGGACGGCACCTTGCCGCTCAGGTAACCCTGGGCGATCTCATCGCGGAGGATGACAGCGAGCTGCTCGTAGGGCGGCTGGGCCGCGTCTGGATCGATCACGCAGCCCAGCATTCACCGCCGGGCGCCGCCGCGCAAAACAGGCGCGCGGAGCGGCCGGGCCCGGCGGCGTGCTCAGTGATCGCCGCGCAGGTGGACGAAAGCGTCGGGAGCGAAGTCGTTGAGCAGCGCCAGGCCGTCGGCGCGGGTCAGGTCCTCGTCCCTGACCTCAGCAGGCGTTTCTTTGCCGCGGTGCTCGACGAGGGCGACGCAGGCGGAGAAAGCGGCCTTGCACAGCCCGCCCAGCGCGGCATCCGGGGCCGGAATGGTGCCGGTGTACGGCGGCACCGGGCGAGGGGAGACTTCCGGCCAGTCGTCGGGGTCACGGGGCGTATCGAGCGACAGTACCGGCGAGAGCTCAGCCGCGACAGCGTCCCGCCCGGTCAGCGGCTTGCCGAGGCTCCACCGGCTGCGGAGTGTGGCGATCACCGAGGTGTTGCGGTACTCGGTGGTGATGACCTTCTGGGCTGGCACCCACGGTGAGATCGCGAATGCCGGGACTCGCAGCCCGGACCGGTCGAACGTGAACCCCTTCTCGCCGGCGGCCCGCCCGCGTCCGGCGGGGGCACGAGTGGCGGCGGGACGTGGTCGTAGGTACCCCCGTGCTCGTCGAAGGTGACGACGAGCAGGGTGTTCCACGCATTCGAGCCGCGCTCGGCCCGCGCCGAGCGGATGGCGTTGTAGATCTTCGCAAGCAGCGCCTCGCCGCCGAGCAGCGCTGACGGCGGGTCGATCGGCGTGTCCGGGAACAGCGCGTCGAACGCCGGATGCATGTCGTTGTGCCCGTACAGCAGGTTCGGCTCGATGAAGGAGTAGGTCGGCAGCGTCCCGTCCGCGCAGTCCTGCAGGAAGTGGTCGGTAGTCACGAACTTCGTCGGGAAGTGCGGCCACAGCCGGGGCGCGTGCAGGACGCCGGTGAGCGACATGTGACTCGGCGGGTCGCAGTACACGCGCCAGCTCAGGCCGCCGGCATCCAGCCGCTCGAAGATGGTCTCGGCCGTGTTGTGCACGGGGAACGAATCCGCCGGGGAGAGGTTGTCGACAAAGCCGGATGACGAAGCCGCGTGGAAGAACGACCGGTTGGCGAACGTCTGCGACGGCACCTCGCAGTACCAGTGGTCGAAGCAGGCGAAGCCGCGAGCCAGCGCCGAGGTCACCGGCAGCTGCGGGGGCGTATAACCGGTCATGATCTGGGCGTACTCCGCGCAGCCGGGCTCGCGGCCCATCTCCGCGGTGAACGCGCTGATGTAGTCGGCCACGAATCCGTCCATCGAGGGCCGCTGCCGCGAGTCCGGCGGCGCGTTGTACGGCACGACCATCTTCTCGGCCAGGACGCCTCGGTTGGCCGCCGGGCTGATGATCCCGAACAGCTGCGTATTGACGTGCGGATACTCCTCGCCCGGATCGGGGCTTGGCGTGTTCATCCCGCTGGCGATGCCGTAGGGCACGACACCACTGCCGTCACCGCGGTCTGCAGCCCACTGCGGCACCGGGTTGCTCAGGTCGCGGCCGGTGACGCCCTCGAACGAGGCGACTTCACCCGGCTCGTACAGCCGCCCGAGCAGGTTGTCGAACGAGCGGTTCTCGAACATGACGACGACGATGTGATCGAGCGCGGCGGCGCGGTCCGGACGGGGCATGTCAGCTCACTCCACCAGTGACGTGTGCAAGGATGCAGAACTCGTTACCTTCCGGGTCGCGCGGGATCTCAGCCCACCACCGCGCGAGCGCGGCCGGCTCGCGTGCGTTGACGACGAGCTGGCAGAAACGGACAGCCATGTGATCACCTTACTGGCGCGGCGACTTCGGGCGGGTGCTCGCGGCGCGTCGCGCCCGCGACTGTAAGGTCGCGGCCATGGAGATTCGCGAGGTGGCAGTCGTCGGCCTCGGCACCATGGGCGCCGGGATCGCCGAGGTGTTCGCCCGGGCCGGCCTCCAGGTGGTGGCTATCGAAGTGGACGGCACGGCGCTGAAGCGCGGCATGGACATTCTCGACGCCAGCCTGACCAGGGCCGTCAGCCGGGGCAGGCTGACGCCGGACGAGAAGGCCGCGATCAGCGGCCGGATCCGGCCAGCCGAGGGCTTCGGCGAGGCCGCAGCCGCCGACCTTGCCATCGAGGTCGTGCCGGAACGCCTGGAGATCAAGCGGCAGATCTTCGCCGAGCTCGACCGCGTCTGCAGCCCCGGCGCGATCCTCGCGACCAACACCTCCTCGCTCTCGGTCACCACGATCGCGGCCCGCAGCCTGCACCCGGGCCGGGTCGCCGGGATGCACTTCTTCAACCCGGCGCCGGTGATGCGCCTGGTCGAGGTCGTCTCCACCGTTCTGTCCGACGACCGCGTGCCCGCCGCTGTCGCCGGCCTGGCACGCCGGCTCGGCAAGACGCCGGTTCAGGTCACCGACCGGGCTGGCTTCGTGGCCAATGCGCTGCTGCTGCCCTACCTCAACCACGCCGTG
Organism: uncultured Actinomycetota bacterium; assembly: GCA_963711535.1. GTDB lineage: Bacteria > Actinomycetota > Actinomycetes > Streptosporangiales > Streptosporangiaceae > JAJYUU01. Next base: position 315,564 of record CAVQEN010000001.1, read on the forward strand.
TCGCTGCTCGAGACCGGCTACGCCACGGCCGCGGACATCGACCTGGCCGCCACGACGGGCATCGGGCTGCCGATGGGCCCTCTGGCACTGCTTGACCTCATCGGCCTGGACACGTCGCTGTCGATCCTCGAGGTGCTGAGCGGCGAGTTCGGCCTCCAGCGGTACACGCCGTCGCCGCTGCTGCGCCGCCTGACCGACGCCGGCCGCACTGGCCGCAAGTCGGGCCGCGGCATCTTCCGCTACCCCGCCGATGCCGATGCGGACTCGGGTAACACTGCAGGAAACGAGGTCGTCTCATCCCCGGATACCGTCACGCTGATCGGATCGGGGGACGCGGCCGAGGCCGACCTGGCCACGGCGCTGGCGTCGGCAGGGATCAACGTCACCCGGAACGCGGCTCATCCCAGCGACCTCGTCCTCGTCGGTGCGGATATCGGCCGCCCGGTCCTGCCTGCGGCGCTGGCAGCGGGCCGGCCGCGGCAGACAGTCGGCGTGCACCTGCCGGGTGCACTGGCGCCGGGCAGCCTGGCCGAGATCGTGCCGACCAGCGTGAGCTCCCCGGCGTCCGTGGCGGCGGGGATGGCACTGGCCGGCCGCTCGGGCTCACCGCCGTCCGGGCGCCGGACCGGCCCGGATTCCTGGTCGGCGCGCTGCTGTTCCCGCACCTGGCGGACGCGGTGAGGATGGTGCAGGACGGCTACGCCACCCCGGCGGACATCGACACGGCCATGACGCTGGGCTGCGGCTATCCGCAGGGCCCGTTCGAGCTGCTGGACGAGGCCGGCGCGGCGGCGGTGCTGGCCGGCCTCGAGGCGATGTACGACGCGTACGGGTACCCGTCGTTCGCGCCGCCGCCGCTGCTCGCCGAGCATGCCGCGGCGGGCATCGCCTTCGCTTCGGCGGGCGTGGCGGCAGGCAGCGGCCTGGCCGCCGGCGCTGGCCTGGCCCGCTGAGGGCTGCGGACACCGGTATGCGGAGAGTGGTACGCGGAGAGTGGTAACAGTGAGCCCACGCAAGGCGCGGCGGCGGCCGGCCAGCGCGCCGAGTAAGCCGCGTCGCGCTCGCCGGACCGGTGCGTCCGCGGAGAAGGGCGGGGAGCCCGCCGCTCGGCTCGGGCCACCGCAGATACAGGAATGGCCCGACGGCGACTGGGTGGTCCGGCAGGTGCCCGGTGCCGCCGCGACGAAGACCTATCGCTGCCCCGGCTGCGATCAGGAGCTGACACCGGGTACCGGGCACGTCGTGGTCTGGCCGGCGCACACACCGGGCCCGGAGGAACGCCGCCACTGGCACAGCGGGTGCTGGCAGCGGCGGCCCCGTCGTCCGGGCGCCGGCCCGCAGACCTACCGGTAAGGGGCGCCATGACCGAGATCACCGCAGGTACCGTGCTCCCCGCCCGACGCGCCGACGTCACGATCCGGACGTCGGACGGCCTCACGCTCGTGGGCGAGCTGGCGCAGCCCGCAGACCGGCCGCCGGTGGCTACGCTTGTCTGCCTGCATCCGCTGCCGACACACGGCGGCATGATGGACAGCCACGTGTTCCGTAAAGCCGCTAGCCGGCTGCCCGCGCAGGCCGACCTGGCGGTCTTCCGGTTCAACACCCGCGGCACCGCGTCGCAGCGTGGCCGCAGTGAGGGCGAGTTCGGCGGCGGAGTCACCGAACGGCATGACGTGGCGGCGGCCATCGGCTTCTGCGCCGATGCCGGCCTGCCCCGCCTGTGGCTGCTTGGCTGGTCGTTCGGCACCGAGCTGGCGCTGCAGTGGGGCAACGACCCCGACGTCGAGGGCGCGATCCTGCTGTCGCCGCCGCTGCGCCGGGCCGGCGATGCCGACCTGGACAGCTGGGCGCGCAGCGGCAAGCCGCTGCTGGCGCTGGTTCCTGAGCTCGACGATTACCTGCGGCCGGACGAGGCGCGGCGCAGGTTCTCGCGGGTGCCGCACGCCGAGGTGATCGGCGTTCCGGGTGCGAAGCACCTGTGGGTGGGGGAGCGCTACGTGCGCATCGCGCTGGACGAGATCGTGCGCCGGGTGAACCCGGACGCCTGGCCGCTGCCGACTGAGTGGGAGGACTGATCATGAGCTTGTTCGACCTGACCGGCCGGACCGCCTTCGTGACCGGCGCATCGCGCGGTCTCGGCCAGGTGATCGCGGTGGCGTTCGCCGAAGCCGGGGCCGACGTGGCGATCGTGGCGCGCAGTGCCGACGGCCTGGCCGAGACGGCGGAGGCGATCGAGGCCGTCGGCCGCCGTGCCTGTGTGCTCCCGGCCGATGTGACCAGCTACGAGGCGGTCGCCGCCGCGGCAGCAGCGGCGATCGATCAGCTCGGCGCCGTGGACATCGTGGTGAACAACGCGGGCGGGTCCAACTTCATGGTGCCGTTCCGCGACCTGCGGCTGGCCGGCTGGGACAAGATCTTGCAGCTGAACCTCAGCTCTGCGGTCTACGTCTGTCACGCCTTCGCCGGCCATCTGCTTGACCGCGGCCGCGGGTCGGTGATCAACATGGCGTCGGTCGCCGGCATCGGCGCGTCGCCGACCATGAGCCCGTACGCGGCCTCGAAGGCGGGACTTATCTCGCTGACCAGAACGCTGGCGGTCGAGTGGGGGACATCGGGCATCCGGGTGAACGCGCTGTGCCCGGGGTGGACGGCGACCGACCTGAACCGGACGCTGTGGGAGGACCCGGTCCGCGGTCCTGCCACGGTGGCGCCGTCGGCCATGAAACGGTGGGGGACGGCGGAGGAGATGGCGGGGCCGGCGTTGTTTCTGGCCAGCGATGCCTCGTCGTACATGACCGGCCAGACACTTGTGGTGGACGGCGGTCAGACGATCAGCGCCGGCTAGCAGGCTCGGAACCCGAGGAGACCACCGCTGACGGCTGAGGGGCCCCTCGCCGGTCTCGGCGGGGAGCCCCTCAGTGGCTGATCAGCGGGCGGCGGCTACTCGGTCCACCACTCGTCTTCGCCCTCGCCCTGCGGCTGGCCGTTGGGGGAGGCCTTCGCGGCGCCGTCCGACGGCCCGGCCGAGTGCCGCGCGGCCGCTGCCGCCGGGACTGGCTGGCCGTCCGCGGACGGCCCCGCGGTGACAGCCGCCTTGGCGGCCGGTGCCGGCGCTGCGACGGCCGGCTGCGGCGAACCCGGCTTCAGCACATCAGCCAGGCCGGGCATCGAGCCGCCGAGCAGCTGGCTGATCTGCGCCAGGTGCGCGCCGACGCTCTCCTTCTGCTTGTTGAGCTCGTCGACCTGGCGCTGGGCCAGGCTGCGCACCCGCTCAGCTTCGGCCTTGGTGTCCGTCAGGAGCTGGTCGGCCTGGGACTTGGCCTGAGCCACGATGGCGTCGGCATTCTTCTTGGCGTTGCCCACGAGCTGCTGCGAATGCTGGTCTGCCTCGCGGCGAGTCTGCTCGGCCTGGGCGCTCGCCTTCGTCGCGCGCTCCTCGGCGACCGCGGCGCGCTGCTCCGCCTCGGAGACCATCTTCTGAGTGGCCTCCTGCGCCTTCGACAGGCGCTCGGTCTCCTGCCGCTCGGCTTCCTCGCGGCGCGACGCGAGCTGCATCTCGAACTCTGCCTCAGCCTGCGCTCTGGCGGCCTCGCTGTCCTCGAAGGACCGCTGAGCCTGGCTGCGCATCTCGTCGGCCTGGCGCTTGGCGGTCGTGAGGATCTCGTCCCGGTCACGCTTGGACGATGCCCGCATCTGCGCGACCTCGCGCTCGGCCGTCGTGCGCATCTTGGCGACCTCGCGCTCGTTGCCCGCGCGCTTCTCCGCGACCTCGTGGTCTGCGGTGGCGCGCAGCTTGGCGACGTCCCGCTCGGTGGTCGACTTCAGCTCGTCGGCCTCACGGCCGGCCTTAGTCCTGATGGCCTCAGCCTCGCGCTCGGCCGAGCCGCGCTGGTCGTCCGTCTCGCGCTTGGCGACAGCCCGGAGCTCGGCCGCCTCGTTCTCCGCCGACGCCCGCGCCTCGGCTGCCTCCACCTTGGCCGCGGCTGTCAGGTCGTGAGCCGCGGACCGCGCCTCGGCGATGTGCTCGGCCGCCTGCTCCTCCGCGAGCCGGAACAGCTGCTCGATTCGTGAGCCAAGACCGGAGAGAGTAGGCTGCTCGATCTCCTGCATCTGGCGGTGCGCGTCGGCCAGCTCCCGCTGGAGAGCCTGTGCGTTCTCCTGATGCTTGCGCACCTCGGCTTCCTTGACCTTGAGGTGCTCGTTGACCTGGTGCGGATCGTAGCCGCGCATGACCCGGGCAAAGTCGGGTAGCGGAGTGTCCTCGAAAAAGTTGCTGAGCTGAGCATCGATGTCGGGCTGCATGTCGCCTAATCCTGGGGTAGACGGGAGGTTCGCGCACCGAGACGACCGACTGTCGGATCCGGCTGCGGGGGAGGGCCTGCGCTGCGAGCTGGGGGTGCGCGACTCAGCGGCCGGGGCGAAGCTGCGTTCGTCCGGTGGTGGCAGCGTACTCCCCCGGTGGACCGTTGGCGGCGTGTTCGCAGTCGCTCGTACGGGAGATATCAATTTTTGGTGATATGAGATATACGTCCAGACAGTTCGGCGAAATGGTGCCGCCACTTCGCCACCACCGGACGCGTGCGTACCGCGCGTACCGGATGTTCAGGCCCGGGGCGCAGCCTGCACGAGCTCAGTCAGCACGCCGCCCATGTCCGCCGGGTGCAGAAACGCGATCGACGCCCCCATCGAGCCGTGCCGGGGCCGGCTGTCGATGAGGCGGACGCCGCGGCCCCCGATCTCGGCAAGAGCGGCGGTGATGTCGCTCACGCCGTAACCGACGTGGTGGACGCCCTCGCCACGGCGCTCCAGGAACCGGCCGACGGGCGTGTCCGGCCCGAGGGCCTCAAGCAGCTGGACATACGAGCTTCCGGCCGGAGCGTCGGCGACGTGCAGCATCGCCTCGCGCACTCCCTGAGACTCGTTGACCTCCACGCTCGCGACCGTGAGCCCGAACGCGGACTCGTAGAAGGCGATCTTCGCCTCCAGGTCGCGGCAGGCGATCCCGACGTGGTCGATCCGGGTCAGCACGGCTTGCACACCTCCGGGTGATAGTCCGCTGACAGGTATCGTTTCAGCTATGGGTGACGCGGTAATCGTGGGCGGGGCCAGAACCCCGATCGGACGCCTGCTCGGCTCGCTGAGCGGGTTCAGCGGGGCGCAGCTCGGCGGGCTGGCTATCAAGGCGGCACTGGAGCGCGCGGGCGTTCCCGCGGAGCGCGTCGAGTACGTGATCATGGGCCAGGTGCTGCAGGCGGGCGAGGGTCAGATCCCGGCCCGGCAGGCAGCCGTCGCGGCCGGCATCCCGATGACGGTGCCCGCGCTGTCGGTCAACAAGGTCTGCCTGTCCGGGCTCGACGCCATCGCGCTGGCCGCGCAGCTCATCCGGGCGGGCGAGTTCGACGTGATCGTGGCTGGCGGCATGGAGTCGATGTCGACGGCGCCGCACCTGCTGCCCGGGTCGCGGCGCGGCTTCAAGTACGGGGACACCACGCTGATCGACTCGATGGCGCATGACGGGCTGACCGACGCGTTCGACCAGGTGTCGATGGGCGAGTCGACCGAGCGTCACAACGCCGCGCTCGGCATCACCCGGCCGGAGCAGGACGAGTTCGCCGCCCGCTCGCACCAGCTGGCCGCCAAGGCGATCAAGGACGGGCTGCTCGCGGACGAGATCGTCCCGGTGACCATTCCGCAGCGCCGCGGCGAGCCGGTCGTGGTCGACACGGACGAGGGCGTCCGCCCGGACACGACTGCGGAGGCGCTGGCCGGGCTCAAGCCGTCGTTCGCGGCCGACGGCACGATAACCGCCGGGACGGCATCCCAGATCAGCGACGGTGCCTGCGCGGTCGTGGTGATGTCGGCAGAAGCAGCTGCGGCGGCCGGCGCGACTGTGCTGGCCGAGGTGGGCGCCCACGGCGTTGTGGCCGGGCCGGACAACTCGCTGCACTCGCAGCCGTCCCGCGCCATCCAGCGCGCGCTGGCCAGGGACGGCCTGTCCGTCTCCGACCTTGACCTCGTCGAGATCAACGAGGCGTTCGCCGCGGTGGCGATCCAGTCCGTGCGTGACCTCGGGATCGACCCGGACAAGGTCAACGTCAACGGCGGTGCCATCGCCATCGGGCATCCGCTCGGGGCATCGGGCGCTCGCATCGCGCTGCACCTCGTCTGTGAGCTGCGCCGCCGCGGCGGCGGGCTGGGCGCGGCCGCGCTGTGCGGCGGCGGCGGTCAGGGCGACGCTCTGCTGTTCCGCGTGCCAGCCCCCGCACAGGCCTGATCTGCGGTGACACAGCCGCGGCGGCCCGGCCGGGCGCGGCGCGACGCCGATCCGGAGGCGCTGGTCGCTGCCGCGGCCGCGGGTGATCCGCGGGCGCTCGCCCGGCTCGTTTCCCTGGTCGAGGATTCCTCCGCGGAGCTGCGGCCGCTGATGAAGCTCATCGCGCCGATGACGGGCAAGGCGCGGGTGCTCGGGCTGACCGGGTCGCCGGGCGTGGGCAAGTCGACAGTGACCGGAGCGCTGATCCGCTGGTACCGCGATCAGGGCCTGCGCATCGGCGTGCTGGCGGTCGACCCGTCCTCGCCGTTCAGCGGCGGCGCGCTGCTCGGCGACCGGATCCGCATGCAGGACCATGCGACCGACGACCAGGTGTTCATCCGGTCCATGGCCAGCCGCGGGCACCTCGGCGGGCTGTCGTGGGCTACTCCCCAGGCCCTGCGGATCCTGGACGCGGCGGGCTTCGATCTGGTGCTCATCGAGACGGTGGGCGTCGGTCAGGCTGAGGTGGAGATCGCGTCCCTGGCTGACACGGCGCTGGTGATCGTCGCGCCCGGACTGGGGGACTCGATCCAGGCGGCCAAGGCCGGCATCCTCGAGATCGCGGACGTCTTCGTAGTGAACAAGAGCGACCGTCCCGGAGCACAGGAAGTCATCAGGGACCTGCGCACCATGCTGGCGATGGCGCACTACGATCGCACGGACTTGAAGCCGCCGATCGTCAGCACGGTCGCCTCCACCGGCGACGGGATCGAGGACCTGACTGCCGCCATCGGCCGCCACCGCGACTGGCTGGACGCATCCGGCAGGCTCGCGATCCGTCGTCAGGCCCGGGCGCGCGAGGAGATCTCGGCGATCGCCCTCGCGGCGCTGCGACAGCGGACCGGCGGCCTGCCCGGCGCGTCTCGGCTGGACGAGCTGGCGCGCCGGGTCGCGGCCGGCGACCTTGACCCGTACGCCGCCGCCGACGATCTGCTCGCGTACTGAGGTAAGTCCGCGCACTGGACCTACTGCGGATTTACCTCAGTACGACGGGCCAGCTATTGCCGGCAAGCACCCCGTCGGTGAGCACCAGTACCTCACCGCAGGCGAGATCGAGAGCCCCGCCGTCGCAGCCGGCCACGAGTATCCCGCTGTCCCGGCTCAGGTCCCTGATGGCTTCCGCTAATGCGGCGGTATCCCGCAGCGGCAGCCCGTCCAGCAGGCCATCGAGGAGCAGGAGCTCGGGCTGATGGACGGCGGCCGCCGCAAGGCGCGTGCGCCGCACGATCGCGTCCGGGGCTGCCCGCAGCGACACCTCGGCCCAGGGCAGCAGCGACAGCCGGTCCAGGATCGCGGCCGCCAGCGCGTGCCGGTCATGGCGGCCGGGCCCGGCCAGCCGCGCGGCGTGCTCGACGAGCTTGCGAATGCGCATGGCCGGCAGCGGCCGGGAGTTGCGGCGGGCGACGCCGACGCGGCGCCGCACGGCTGCGCGGCCGCGGATGGTCGCCATGTCGTGGCCGAGGACCCGCAGCTCGCCGTATGCGGGGCGGGCGACTCCGGCGAGCAGGTCCACGAGCACGGCCGACTGCACCGGATGGTCGATCTGGATGCCGAGAGCTGTCGTGCCCGGCTCGGGCGGACCGATGCGGAAGCTGGCTGCCCGGATGGCAAAGCCGCGACCGCGGCGCACCCCGATTCCGGCAGCGACCACGGGATCCGCACCCACGACGGCATGGCCGAACGGCACAGTTTCCCCCGCATTGAGCTAACAGCCGATCCCCCGGAGGCAATGTAACTTTCTGTAATTGACCATGTCTATGTACGCGCCGGCTGGCCCCGGTTGCTGTTCGGAAAGCGGCGGCCGAATCCCGGTCAAGCCCGGCGCGACGGTGCAGTGACGGTACCTTGTGGCTGTGTCCAAGCCGCTCGATCTGCCCTTCGACCCGATCGCCCGCGCCGCGGAGACCTGGCAGGCCAGGTTCGGCGATGCCAAGGCGATGGCCGCTGTCACGGCCATCATGCGCGTGCAGCAGATCCTGCTCGGTCAGCTCGACACGCTGCTCCGGCCGCACGGGCTGACGTTCGCCCGGTACGAGGCACTGGTGCTGCTGAGCTTCTCCCGCGACGGCGCGCTGCCGATGCGGCTCATCGGTGAGCGGCTGATGGTGCACCCGACCAGCGTGACGAACACGATCGACCGGCTGGAGCGCCAGGAACTCGTGGTGCGCAAGCCGAATCCGCGCGACGGCCGGGGGACCCTCGCGGAGATCACGCCCGCCGGCCGCGAGGTCATGCAGCGCGCGACCGACGATCTCATGGGGGCCGAGTTCGGGATGGGTGGCTATGCCCCCGGCGAGCTCGACGACATGTTCGGGCTGCTGCGGGCGCTGCGCGTGTCGGCCGGCGACTTCAAGGACAGCCAGGGGGGCAGTTAACCGCTGATGGCGGACGGGCGCCAGGTCTTGCCCCCGTCGGTGGTGACCCAGATCTCGCCAAGCGAGGCGTCGGCCGGGACGGCCACGCCCTCAGTCGCGGTGGTCAGCCCGACGTAGCTGAACCCGCCGGCTGGCCGCTTGCCCGCGAATGTGCCGGCGTGCCAGGTCGCACCGCTGTCTGCGGAGTACTGGATGCCGCTGACTGTGGCGAGAACGGCCTGGCCGCTGTTAGTCGCCGCGAGCGCGCTCGGCGCGCCCGCAGTCGTCAGCGTTCCGGTTTGCGTCCACTGTGCGCCGGTGGCCGACGTGTACGTGGTGACCTGGTAACTCCCGCTCAGAAGCGGGCGGCTCACGCAGCTGAGCACCAGCGTCTGGCCCGCGGCGAGCTCGGCGCCGCTTGTGCCGCCGGGAGCGCCTGGCGCGCATGGCGCCTGCCCGGCGAGGTGCCAGATGCCGCCGGAGGTCGGCCCGCTCAGCACGGCCCCGGACGGCGTCAGCAGATAGCCGGTCGTGCCGCCGGAGATCACCAGCAGCGGTGCCGCGGAAGTCAGCGACGTCATCTGCTGATAGCCAGCCGGAACGCTGACCGCCTGCCAGGTCCGGCTGCCCGCGACGGATGTCCGCAGCGAGAAGCTGGTGCACGTCGCGGCGTAGTCCGCGCCGCTGCCGCTACAGGTGCCGAAGACCGCGAAGCCGCGGGCGGGCTGGGTGACGGTCCCGTTTGAGGACTGCGCAGGCGCTGCCTCGATGTCCAGGACGCGCTGCCCCCCGGTCCTCTCCTGGTGCCACGGCCAGCCGCCGTCGCTGGTCTCGTACAGGGCCGGCCCGTAGGCCCAGCCGTCCGAGAGGCTTGCGAACCGCAGCTGGCTGACCCCGGTGCTGCCGTCCGGAGCCGGCGCCAGCGGGGCGCTGACGCCGTACCAGCTGTCCCCGTAGGTCGACGTGCCCGCAAGCGAGGTGCAGTAGGCCGTTGCGCAATGACCAGGCGTGCCCGCCTGGCCGATGACCGCACCCACCACGCCGCCGCCGCCGTTGCCGACGAAGGTGACCGAGGTTGGCCGGAAGTGCGCCGGCGGAACGGTGCCGGACGTGGTCGCGGATAGTGTCGTGTGCTGTTCTTCCTGGACGGCGCTTCCTGCGGGCACAGGCGTGTTGCTGCCGGAGGGCCCGACGGTGGGCCGGTTCGGACTTTCGGCCACCGGCGGCCGGATGTGGCCCTGCGGCTGGCCGTGGGACAGCAGCTGCGGCGTGGCGATTGCCGCGGCGAGGACCACGGCACAGCCGGCTGCGGCGAATGTCGACTGCCGGGTCTTGCGCCGCCGGGCGCGCCGCCGGATGCGGTCGAGCGTGCCGGGCGGCGGGCTGAGCGGCGTCACGTCGCGCTCCAGCCAGTCGTCGAGCGGATCGCGCGGGCTAGTCACTGGGTTCCCCGAGCTCCGCTTTGAGCCGGGCCCTGGCGTGGAACAGGTCGGCCTTGATGGTGCCCTCCGGACGGCCGAGCATCGCAGCCACCTCCTTGAGCCCGAATCCGCCGTAGTAGTGCAGCAGGAACGGGTTGCGCAGCCGCTCCGGCAGCCCCTGGATGAGGGCGCGGACGTCGACGTCCTGAGCCGGGTGGTAGGCGCCCTCGGCCAGACCGGCCGATGTCATGATCCGGATGGCGTTGCGCTCGCGGCCCGTCTTGCGCCAGTGGTCGCGGACGAGGTTGGTGGCAATCATGTAGACGTAACTCTGCGGGTTGTCGAGGCCGGACCAGCGCGATAGCAGCCGGGTGAACGCCTCCGAGGCGATCTCGTGCGCCGTCTCGTCGTCATCCACCAGGCGGCGGACCCAGCCCGCGAGGCGCGGGTAGCAGGCATTGAAGAATTCCTCCACTGCCTGCTGGTCCGACGTGCGGAGCCTCGCCACCCTGCTCCTCTGCTCAGCCGGGCTCGGTTGCGCGGTCCCGTGCGCTAGCCCCGTCGGCCACGTTAGCTGAAAGATCCCTGAATCTGCCACGGGTGCTGCGCGCGGCCGGAGTGCAGCACACCCTGCACCGGTTCCTCCGGCTTGCACAGCTTCACCACATTTCTACCGCTTGGGAGAATAACCACGTTCCTGGCATATAAAGCGCATGCCGGACAGTACCTAAGACGAGGCAGCGCCGCGACGGTTGCGACGGCGGCGGGATTTCTCCCGGCAGCGCAGTTAGTAGGACGTCCAAGCTTTTTATCGCCTGGTGCGCCGGGTACACTCGACAATTAGTAGGACGTCCAACTAATTAGCTGTGGGGAGCCCGATGTCCGAGGACTACGGCCGCGCGCGCTGGCAGCGGCGGTACGACGCGTCCCGCGCTCGCGATGCGGACTTCACGACGCTGTCCGGCGTCGAGGTCGATCCGGTGTACGGGCCTGCACCGGGTGCGGTCGTGCCGGACTTCGAGCGCATCGGCTGGCCAGGGGAGTTCCCGTTCACCCGCGGGCTGTACCCGGCGGGCTACCGGGGCCGGACCTGGACCATCCGCCAGTTCTCCGGGTTCGGCAACGCGGTGCAGACCAACCAGCGGTACAAGATGCTGCTGCAGGCGGCGGCGGGGGCCTGTCGGTCGCGTTCGACATGCCCACCCTGATGGGCCGTGACTCGGACGACCCGCGGTCGGCGGGCGAAGTCGGGCACTGCGGCGTCGCCATCGACTCGGCGGCGGACATGGACACCCTGTTCGGCGGCATCCCGCTGGCCGACGTCACGACCTCGATGACGATCAGCGGCCCGGCCGTGCCGGTGTTCTGCATGTACCTGGCCGCTGCGCAGCGCCAGGGCGCCGACATCGGCAAGCTGAACGGAACGCTGCAGACCGACATCTTCAAGGAGTACATCGCGCAGAAGGAGTGGCTCTTCCCGCCGCAGCCGCACCTGCGGCTCATCGGCGACCTCATGGAGTACTGCGCCGAGCACATCCCGGACTACAAGCCGCTGTCCGTGTCCGGCTACCACATCCGCGAGGCCGGCTCGACGGCCGCGCAGGAGCTCGCGTTCACGCTCGCCGACGGGTTCGGTTACGTCGAGCTCGGCCTGTCACGCGGGCTCGACATCGAGACGTTCGCGCCCGGACTGTCGTTCTTCTTCGACGCGCACATCGACTTCTTCGAGGAGATCGCCAAGTTCCGGGCGGCGCGCCGCATCTGGGCCCGCTGGCTGCGCGACGAGTACGGCGCGACTACCGAGCGAGGGCAGTGGCTGCGCTTCCACACGCAGACCGCCGGAGTGTCACTGACCGCGCAGCAGCCGGAGATGAACGTCGTGCGGACGGCTGTCGAGGCGCTCGCCGCAGTCCTCGGCGGCACGAACTCCCTGCACACCAACGCGCTGGACGAAGTGCTCGCGCTGCCGAGCGAGAAGGCGGCCGAGATCGCGCTGCGCACCCAGCAGGTGCTGATGGAGGAGACGGGCGTCGTCAACGTAGCGGATCCGCTCGGCGGCTCCTGGTACCTGGAGGCGCTCACCGACAAGCTCGAGCAGCAGGCAGAGGAGATCTTCGCCCGCATCCGCGGCATGAGCCCGGACGGCACGATGACCGGCGGCATCCTGCGCGGCATCGAAGACGGCTGGTTCATGGCCGAGATCGCCGATGCGGCCTTTACGTATCAGCAGAAGCTGGAGAAGGGCGACAAGAAGGTCGTCGGCGTGAACTGTCATACCGACACCGTCGAGCAGCCGATCGAGATCCTCCGGGTCAGCCACGAGGTGGAGGTCGAGCAGGTGCGCGACCTCCGGCAGCGGAAAGCCGGCCGGGATCAGGCCGCTGTCGACGCGGCGCTGGCGGACATGCTGGCGGCGGCGCGCTCCGGGGCGAACATGATCGAGCCGATGATCGCCGCAGCCCGCGCGGAAGCGACCCTGGGCGAGATCTGCGGCGCGCTGCGGGATGAATGGGGCGGCTACTTCGAGGCGCCGGAGTTCTGAGCGCCCGTCAGCCGGGCGGACCAGGCGCCGTACCCGGTGCCTACCGGCCCAGTCGCTGTCTGTCATGCGGCAGGATGGAGACATGAATCAGCCGCGGGACTTCTCCCTCCAGGGCGCTATCGACCTCGGCGCCCGCCAGGCCGCCGCGCAGCGCAGGCAGCGCGCCGCGGAACCGGGCCAGGCCGAGCCGGGCCAGCCGGGCGGGCAGCCTGGCGTCATCATCGACGTGACCGACGAGACGTTCAACACCGACGTCGTGGCTCGCTCGCGGACGGTACCGGTGGTGCTCGACCTGTGGGCCGAGTGGTGCGGGCCCTGCAAGCAGCTGACGCCGATCCTGGAGAAGCTGGCGACTGAGTCGGCCGGCGCGTTCGTACTCGCCCGGGTCGACGTCGACGCCAACCCGCAGATCAGCGGCGCGCTCCAGGTCCAGAGCATCCCGATGGTCTTCGCCGTCATCGACGAGCAGCTCGTGCCCGGGTTCCTCGGCGCGCAGCCCGAACCGCAGATCCGGGAGTGGATCGCGCAGCTCCTGCAGGCGGCGGAGCAGCTCGGCGTCGGGTCCGGATCCGGAGCGCCAGACGCGGAGCTGGGAGACGGTGCCGCGCAGGGCGACGATGCCGCGGCCGACCAGCCCGGTGGCGGCAGTGACATCTACACCGAGGCTCAGGAGGCGATGGAACGCGGCGACCTGGACGCCGCCGCCGCGGCGTTCGAGAAGGCACTCGCCAGCAGCCCGGGTGACCCGATCGCGACGATGGGACTCGGTCAGGTCGGTCTCATCCGGCGCGTGGAGAGCTACGACCAGGCGGCTGCGCGGGCCGATGCTGACGCCCGGCCCGACGACGCGGACGCGCAGGCGCGAGCCGCGGACATCGACCTCGCTCTGGGGCGAATCGACGCCAGCTTCGACCGCCTGCTCGACACCATCCGGCGCACGTCGGGCGACGAGCGGGACAAGGCGCGCAAGCACCTGGTCGGCCTGTTCGAGATCTTCCCGCCGAGGGACCAGCGCGTGAGCCGGGCCCGCGCCGCGCTGTCCAGCCTGCTCTTCTAGCGTCAGCCGGAGCCGGCCAGCTCCTCGAGCACGGGCAGCGCTTCGTCGAGCGTGGCCAGCTGGCCGGGCGGCAGCGTGGCGATCATCTCGGCCAGCAGGCTCGTCGCCTCATCACGGATGCGCTCGAGCACGTCCTGCCCGCTGTCGGTGAGCGTGACGAGTGAAGCGCGCGCGTCGTCGGGGGCCGGCTGGCGCAGCAGATAGCCGCGGTCCTCCAGCACGTTCACCAGCCGGGTGAGCGTGGACGGCGCAATGCGCTCCGCGGCGGCCAGGTCGCCGAGTCGCACCGGGCCCGACTTGCCGACGGAGGACAGCGTCGACAGCTGGCTCGGCGTCAGGCCGGCCAGATCGTGCTTGCGCAGCCGGCGCGACAGTCGCAGGACCGCTACGCGCAGGCGCGCGACATCGACCCCCGGCTGGCCCGCCTCGCGCTGGCCGCCCGCCGACTGCGAGCCGCCGCCGGCCGCCGGAGCAGGTGGTGTCATCGCAGCCGAGGCCGCCGTATCCGCTGCCACGGAGGCGGGTGCTGCGGTGCTGGTTCCGGTAGCCACACTTGCAGGGTACGTCCCCCCGGACCAGGCGAAGTCCATTCGCGCCGGCTTCTCGGGCACTATCAGATCCCCCTGTGGTGACGCTCAGGTTGCCGGCGCATTATGGGGTCATGGAGGACCAACCCCTCAGCGGGCGCCTGCTCGCGGCGACCCCCCGGCTGGGAGATCCGAACTTCCGGCGGGCAGTCGTCCTGATCGTCGAGGACGACCTCGACGAGGGCACCCTCGGCGTGGTGCTGAACCGGCCGACGGAGGTCCCGCTGGACCAGGTGCTCGAGCCATGGACAGAGCTGGCTTCGGGCCCGCAGGTGGTCTTCAAGGGCGGGCCGATTTCGCCCAACAGCGCGCTGGCGCTGGCTCTCGCGCACGGCAGCGACGAGCCGGTGGGCTGGCGGTCGCTGGACGGCACGCCGGTGATGTCGCGAATCGGCCTGGTGGACCTGGGCGCGCCACCCGAGCTGCTCGCAGGCGGCATCACGTCGATGCGGGTTTTCGCGGGCTATGCCGGCTGGGGCGTCGGCCAGCTGCGCGACGAGATCGCCGAGGGCGCCTGGTACGTCCTGCCAGGCGATCCGGCCGATGCGTTCGTCGCCGAACCGGACGGGCTGTGGCAAACCGTCCTGCGCCGCCAAGGAGGCGATCTTGCCCTGGTGGCTACGTTTCCTGACGATCCGTCACTGAACTAGGATCCGGCGGGGGCGTAAACTAGGGCACCGTGAGCACAGAAGTCATGCCTGGCACCGACATCCGCCAGGACACAGACGTCCGGCCTGACCTCTCGTTCGGCGACGGGGATCACGAGCGGTTCGCGCACTATGTCGACAAGGACAAGATTGTCGACAGCGCCGTGACCGGCACACCCGTCGTGGCGCTCTGCGGCAAGGTGTGGGTACCGAGCCGGGACCCGAAGAAGTTCCCGGTCTGCCCGGACTGTCAGCGGATCTACGAGTCGCTGCCCGAGGGCGAGGACTAGGGCCCGGTCTCAGGGCTCGCTGACTGCGCCGAGCGGCGATCCGGTCAGCGTGACGGCGGCTGCCCGCAGGGCGCTGAGCGCCTCCGCGGTGCTCGCTGGCGCGACGCCAGCGGTCAGCCCGAGCAGGACGGTGGTAGCGAATCCGGCGGCCGCGCCGTCGGCGGCGGTGGCGCGGACGCAGTAATCGGTGGCGATCCCGGCGACGTCGAGCTCGGTGACCTGCCGGGCAGACAGCCACGCCAGCAGGGAGTCGCCCGCCGCGCTGCTGCCCTCGAAGCCGCTGTAGGCGGCTGAATACTCGCCCTTGCGGAAGATCTCCTCGATACGGCTCGTGTCCAGATCCGGGTGGAAACGGGCGCCGTCCGTGCCTGCCACACAGTGCGGCGGCCAGCTCGTCACGTAATCGGGATGCGCCGAGAAATGCGCGCCGGGATCGATGTGATAGTCCTGCGTGGCCAGTACGTGGTCGTAGCCGCCGCCCTCAGGCCCCGCCAGGTAGTCCGAGATCGCCCCGGCGACCGCGCCGCCGCCGGTCACAGCCAGCGAGCCGCCCTCGCAGAAGTCGTTCTGCACATCTACGATCACGAGTGCGCGCACGTCCCGAGCGTAGCCCTCGCTCACGTCGCGGGCGGGCCGGCCGTCATGCGCAGGCGGCCGCGGCGGCACGTCCTAGTCGCGCTCCGGCTCGAAGACCGTCGGGATGGCCGGGTAGCCGCGCGACAGCTGTCGCGCGTGGGCCGGCAGCTCGGCCACCGCGGCCTGGTGGCGGGAGCGGGCCGCGGTGACCGGCTCCCGCCCGACGACGGTGCCATCCCGGACGAGCAGGTGCAGCAGCCGGCGGCCGTCCGAGGCCTCCGGCGGGGTATCGGTCACGCGCTCGACGGCGGCCGAGCCGCTGTCGCCGAGCTGGCGGACTGCCCATTTCCGGCCGCCGCGTGACGGTTTGCCGACCGATCGCTTGGCCACTGGCCGCAGCGGGCCGTCGTCTTCCGCGTCCGCGCGCGCGACCATTTTGTACACCAGCGCGGCAGTCGGCGCGCCGGATCCGGTCACCAGGGAGGTGCCGACGCCGTAGCCATCCACCGGCTCGGCGGCGAGGGCGGCGATGGAGTACTCGTCGAGGTCCCCGGTGAGGACGATCCGCGTCTTCCGAGCGCCCAGGGAGTCGAGCTGGGCGCGCGCCTCGCGGGCGACCGTGGCCAGGTCGCCGCTGTCGATCCGGATAGCGCCCAGGTCCGGGCCGGCCAGCTCGACCGCGGTCGCAATCGCCCCGGCCACGTCGTAGGTGTCCACCAGCAGCGTCGTGCCGCTGCCGAGCGCGTCGAGCTGTGCGGCGAACGCCTGCTTCTCGCCGTCGTGCAGCAGCGTGAACGCGTGCGCGCTGGTGCCGCTGGTGGGCACTCCGTACTGCTGTCCGGCGCGCAGGTTCGAGGAGGTGGCGAAGCCGGCGATGTAGGCGGCCCGGGCGGCGGCTACCGCCGCGCGCTCGTGGGTCCGCCGCGAGCCCATCTCGGTGAGCGGCCGCCCGTGTGCGGCCGTGACCATTCGCGACGCGGCCGACGCGATCGCGCTGTCGTGATTGAAGATGGACAGCGCCACGGTCTCCAGGATGACCGCGTCGGCGAACGCGCCCTCGACCACGAGGATCGGCGAGCCGGGGAAATAGCAGTCACCCTCGGCGTAGCCCCAGATGCTGCCGCGGAACCGGTAGTCGCGCAGGAAGTCCAGGGTGGCGGCGTCGGCGATGTGCGCCCGCTCGAGAAAGGCCAGCTCGGCATCGCTGAAGCGGTAGCGCTCGAGAGCGTCCAGTAGCCGGCCGGTGCCGGCCACGACGCCGTACCGGCGGCCGTTCGGCAGGTGCCGGGCGAACATCTCGAAGACGGACCGGCGGTGGGCGGTACCGCTGCGGAGTGCCGCCCGGACCATCGTCAGCTCGTAGTGATCGGTCAGCAGTGCTGTGCCGGCCTCGTCAGCGCTCATGCCCGCAGCTTACGGAGGGAGCCGCCGGCCACGTCAATCGCGTGCGTTGCCAGTGTTGCGGGATATTGTCCGCGCCAGTGACAAATGTCCGTGCGTTCGCACTCGCCGCGGGTGGAACACTAACTTCGGGGGAGTGGGAGACTCAGCTACTGGGGAGGTGACGGCAGGTGGGCGTAGCGCCAGTCGAGGTCGAGCAGCCGATGACCGACGAGCATGCGGCTCTGGACGCACCCTGGGTGACGCTCGTCTGGAACGACCCCGTGAACCTGATGAGGTACGTGACCTACGTGTTCCAGAGGGTCTTCGGTTACCCGAAGGCCAAGGCCGAGAAGCTGATGCTGGACGTACATCACAAAGGCAAGGCCGTGGTCTCGTCCGGCACCAGGGAGGCCATGGAGCGCGATGCCGAGACGCTGCACGGCTACGGCCTGTGGGCGACCGTGAGCCACGACTCGTGAGCTGGGGCAGCCACCGGGCGGACGACGACGGCGACCAGAACATCGAAGTCGCCGCATCCTTCCGGCCCGCGCCAGGCGGCGCGGCCGCTTACTTCGAGCAGGCGCAGGCCGGAGTTGTCCGGAGCCTGGTGAGCCAGATTGCCGAGCTGGTCAGCGCCGATGCCGAGGCGGCCGAGGGCCAGTCCGGAGACCTGGAGGCACAGCTCGGCCTCTCGAGCCATGCAGAGCTGCCCGATGACCCGGTGCTGGCGCGGCTGCTGCCGGACGGCTACTCCGAGGATCCGGAGGCATCGGCCGAGTTCCGCAGGTACACCGAGGAGACGCTGCGGTCGGGGAAGGTCGCCTCGGCGCAGACCGTCCTCGCCTCGCTGCCGCCCGGCGGCGGGGAGGTGCGCCTGAGCGAGCCCGAGTGCCAGCAGTGGCTCCGGTCCCTCAACGACGTCCGGCTCGCGCTCAGCGTGCGCCTGGGCATCACCGACGAGAACGAGGACCTGACCGAGCGGATGTCTGCCGACGACCCGCGTGCCGCCTACATCTGGGTCTACCAGTGGCTGGCATACCTGCAGGACAGCCTCATCGAGGCGCTGTCCTGACCGGCTGGCGCTGACCGGCTGCCACTGCCCGGGCTACTGTCGGCGGATGCTGACGATCAGCGCGGAGCTGCGCGCAAAGATCCTGGCCCACGCGCGCGCCGATCACCCGGACGAGGCGTGCGGGGTGATCGCCGGGCCGTCCGGCACTGACCAGCCCGAGCGCTTCATCCCGATGCTGAACGCCGAGCGCTCGCCGACCTTCTACCGGTTCGACTCGCTGGAGCAGCTCCGGGTGTGGCGGGAGATGGACGATCGCGACGAGGAGCCAGTCGTGATCTATCACTCCCATACCGCCACTGAGGCATATCCCTCGCGAACCGACGTTTCCTACGCAAGCGAGCCGGGCGCACATTATGTCCTCGTTTCGACCAGAGATCCGGACGCGGACGAGTTCCGGTCGTTCCGGATCACCGACGGCGCGGTCTGCGAGGAAGACGTAGTCGTCCAGCCGGAATGATCGGGGTTCGCGGCCGGTTGCACCGCTAGACCCACCGGCGTACTCACGGGAGCAAAGAAGACATGGCAATCGAGGTCCGCATCCCGACCATCCTGCGCAGCTATACCGGCGGCGAGAAGTTGATCGAGGGCTCGGGCGCCACCCTGGACGAGCTGCTTGCCGACATCAATGGCCGCTACGACGGGCTGCGCGAGCGGCTCATCGACGAGGCCGGCCTGCGCCGGTTCATCAACGTGTATCTCAACGACGAGGACGTCCGCTTCCTCGGCGGCCTGTCCGCGCCGGTGCGGGACGGCGACACTGTGACCGTTCTGCCCGCTGTGGCCGGCGGCGCTCGCTAGGCGAGCCTGCCTGACGGCCGGTGCTGCATGCGCTACGAGACTCTCCTCGACACCGTCGGCGGTACGCCGCTGGTCGGGCTGCCACGCCTGTCGCCAGGCCCGGACGTCCGGCTGTGGGCCAAGCTCGAGGACCATAACCCGACCGGTTCGGTGAAGGACCGTGCCGCCACCTACATGGTCGCTGCTGCGGAGAAGGACGGCCTGCTGCAGCCTGGCTCGGTCATCCTGGAGCCCACCTCGGGAAACACCGGGATCAGCCTGGCCCTGGTCGCGCAGCTGCGCGGCTATCAGCTGATCTGCGTGATGCCGGAGAACACCTCGGCTGAGCGGCGGATGCTGCTGGAGGCGTACGGGGCGTCGATTGTGTCCTCCCCGGCCGCCGGCGGGTCGAACGAGGCCGTCCGGGTGGCGCAGGGCCTCGCGGCCGAGCATCCCGACTGGGTGATGCTTTACCAGTACGGAAACGAGGCCAACGCCCGCGCGCATTACGAGACAACCGGCCCTGAACTGCTCGCCGACCTTCCGGAGATCACGCATTTCGTCGCGGGACTCGGCACCTCGGGCACGCTGATGGGCACCGGCCGGTTCCTGCGCGAGCATGTGCCCGGCGTGCAGATTGTGGCAGCGGAGCCGCGGTACGGGGAGCTTGTCTACGGACTGCGCAACCTGTCTGAGGGCTTCGTGCCTGAGCTCTACGACGAGTCCGTGCTGACGTCGCGGTTCTCGGTATCGTCGGCGGACGCGCTGCGGCGCACGCGCGAGCTGCTGTCGGCCGAGGGGCTGTTCGCCGGCATCTCCTCCGGCTGCGTGCTGCACGCGGCTCTCGGGCTGGCGGCGAAGGGGCAGGCGGCAGGCCAGCGCGCCGACATCGCGCTGATCGTCGCTGACGCCGGCTGGAAGTACCTCTCCACCGGGGCCTACGGCGGGACGCTCGAAGAGGCGGAGGCGCGGCTCGAGGGCCAGCTCTGGGCCTAGCCGAGCCTGCCAGCTACATGATCGTCTTGGTCCTAAGGTCAGTCTGACGAGATGCGGCGAGCAGGGCGTCCGGAAACTGGCGAGAAAGGGTTACCCCACTCCGATGACGGCATTTGACGAGGCGACGGCGGTGCGCCGCAGATCCGACGGGCTGTATGACACGCAGGCGGACGTCAGGTTCGCCCTGGTCGCTCCGGGCGGAAGCGGGACCGCACCGCCCGCGATCAACGGCGGCGTGCTGATGGCGACGGTGCTCCGGGCGGTGCTGGATGGCTCGCAGCTGCCGCATCCGGTCGTGATGAGCGCCAACTTCCTGCGCGTTCCCCAGATCGGGCCGGCGCAGGTGCAGGTCAGCTGGCTCAAGCAGGGGAAGACCGCAGCCGTCGCGCGGGCCTGCCTGCTGCAGGATGGCGTCGACGTCCTGGACACGACGGTCACCACTGGAACCCTGCCCGCGGGGCCGGTGCTCGCGGACCCGGACTCCGGTTCCGGTGGCGAGGCCCTCGACTGGACCGGCACGCCGCCGCCGGTCCCCGATCTGGCGGACTGCGTGGACCTCGGGAAGTGGCGCGGGGTCGTGGCCACCGACGGGACCGCGGGCTATCCCGGTCACGTGGAGGTGCTGCTGGACCCGGCCTGCACCGGGTGGCGCGACGGGGAGCCGTCGGGGCTGCCGGAGATGCACGGCTACGTGCGGCTGCGCGAGCCCCGCGATCCGGACTCGCTGATGCTGGCGCTGGCGGTCGACGCACTGCCGCCCGTCGTGTTCGGACTCGGCGCGACCGGCTGGGCGCCGACGGTCGAGCTGACCTGGCACATGCGCGGCGTGCCGGTGCCGGGTCCGCTGCAGGTCGCGTGCCGCGCCCGGCATGTGAGTGGCGGCTGGTTCGACGAGGAAGCCGAGGTGTGGGATGCCGCGGGGCGGCTCGTCGCACAGAGCCGGCAGCTGGCCAGGGTGGGCCGGGGCCGGCTGCGCGCGGCGGCGAGTGGCTCGGCTGGCCTGACGGCACCGGTGCGAGCCTGAGCCTGCGGTCGCAGGTGCCTGGACCCGGCCCTAACTGACGGCCCTGATCTTCCAGACAAAGGCGGAGCCGAGCCCGGCGACGATGGCGGTCGCCCCGAACAGCAGGGGATAGCCGCCGAGGACGACGATCGGCGTGGCGATGGCCGGCGCGATGGCAGCGGGCCCGACGATGGCGATGTTGATAATGCCGAGATCCTTAGCGCGGTCGGCCGCGGCCGGCAGCACCTGAGTGATCAGTGCCTGGTCTACCGAGAGGTAGGCACCGAAGCCGATACCGAACAGCACGGCCGCGAGCAGGAGCGAGTCCCAGCTCTCCACGAAGGTCAGCAGCAGCGCCGCGACGCCCATCACCACGCCGGCGACCGTGACGATCATCTTCCGCTTGGCGATCCTGTCTGAGATGATTCCGCCGACGATTGCGGTCAGCACGACGCACACCGCATAGATGACGATCACGATGGTCAGGCCATCGTCGACGGTCTGGCCCGGATGCAGTCTGGTGTAGTGCAGCCGGTTCTCGATGAAGTAGTAGAGGTAGAGCGTGCCCATGCCGATGGCCAGCGAATTCAGGAACCGGGTAATCCATGCCCAGCCGAAATCCGGGTACTGCTTAGGGCTGATCCAGAAGGCGCCTGCCAGCTTCCGCCACGAGAACGGCTCGCGGTGTGCGGGGTCGAGCGGATGATCCGGGGTCAGCAGCACGAAGGGGACCACCAGCACGAAGAAGAGCACCGCCAGAGTCACATAGCCGCTGATGATGCCGGTGGCGACGTCGGACAGAAGGAAGGCCCCGATCACCAGGCCGAGTGCCTGGGGCATGCCCACCCAGCCGGCCACGGTGGCACGCTGCCGAACCGGGACATGGTCGGGGATGGCCGCGCTCAGGCTGGCGTACTCGCCGTTCTGGAAGGCACTGAAGAGCACCCACAGAAGTGCTACCCCGATCACGGTCGTCTGGTAGCCCTGGACCGCCAGGCAGATCCCCCCGAGCAGGGCCATGATCAGGGTCCAGCGGTGCCGGCGCCCGTTCAGCCGGCCCAGGGCGAACGCAGGGGTGGTCCGGTCGGACAGTGCGCCGGCTATCGGCGTTGCCACCACCGAGGCGATCGCACCGAGACCGGACACCACGCCCAGCGCAACGAACTTGTGCCGGGGCGTGATGTCCTGGAGCTGCGCAGGCAGCAGGAACTGCAGCGCGGCCAGCGAGGCCATCCACATCCCCATATTGCCGAAGGTGAGGCCAGTGATCCAGGCCGGGCGGACGTGCACCGACGGCTCGGCGAGAGCCAGCGGGACGGCCCGCTGCGAGTCGGTCGACTGGTCGGTCATGAAACCTCCGCGGACATCCGGGCTGGCCATCGATTCGGCCGGTCTTCGCTGGCTGGGCACGTCCGGCTGCTCGCCGGAACGAGTCCAGAGCTCTGTGGAGATCATGCCGTTTTGGGGATGATAGTGGTAGTCCCGGTTTTGCCGGCACCTTTCCGCTGCCAGGTCTTTGCAGCGGCCAGGCTATTCTCGACCGCTGTGGCGACGATCATCTCCGGCGACGACGGCGGATGCCCATGCGGCTAACGATTGTGGGCTGGTCGGGCAGCTTTCCCGGCCCGGACAGCCCGGCGTCCTGTTATCTGATCGAGACCGGCGACTTCCGCCTGGTGCTCGACCTCGGGAACGGGGCCCTGGGCGCTCTGCAGCGCTATGCCGGCCTGGCGGATGTGGATGCGATCTGCCTCAGCCACCTGCATGCCGACCACTGCATCGACATGGTCGCGTACTCGGTCTTCCAGAACTACCACCCGGATGGCCGCCGGCCGCGCATTCCGGTCTACGGGCCTGCCGACACTGCCGCCCGGCTGACTCGCGCGCTCGGCCACGATCACCTGGGGATGGCGGATGCCTTCGAGTTCACCACGCTGCGTAATGGGACGACGGAGATCGGCCCACTGAAGATCACGACCGGGCACGTCAGCCATCCGGTGGAGACCTTCGGCTTCCGCATCGAGCACGACGGCCAGGTCCTCGCCTACTCTGCGGACACCGGGCCCTGCGAGGAGCTCGTCCGGCTCGCAGCCGGCGCCGACGTGCTACTGGCGGAGGCTTCCTTCGTCGAGGCGCCGGACCTGCCGGAAGACCTGCACCTGACCGCGCGGCAGGCTGCCGAGCACGCCACGCGTGCGGATGTTGGCGAGCTAGTGCTCACGCACCTCGTGCCCTGGAACGACCCGGCGGTCAGCCTGCAGCAGGCTGCCGAGGCCTTCCGCGGACCGCTGCGGCTGGCGAGCACGGGACTGCGCCTCCTCGGCCGTTAGCCAGCGTGCCGCGGTCACCCGGTCGCTGGCGAGTATCGCGGCCGAGGGCGGGCCCGCATCCACGCGAGCCCGCCCTCGGATTATCGGGCTAGCGCCCGGTGCTGGCTAGAACCAGGGAATGCCGGGGTAGTAGTCGGACGACGGGCCGTAGGTGGCGTTGCCGGCGTACCTCGCCGTGAACGCACCGTCGTAATGCAGCAGCGTCCCGGTCTGCGACCTGGTCAGGGCGCAGCTCGCAAGCCCGAGTCCATTGGTGGTCGCCGTGCACAGCGTCGGTCCGTTGCGGCCGGCGACGAAGGTGACGGACTGGCCGCTCACGCCCGCGCGGCCGCTGGTGAGCGTGGCGAGCAGGGTGTAGGTGCCGTTGGCGTGCACCACCAGGTTGGCGCGCAGCCGCGTCGACGCAGCGTTGACGTGCTGATTGACGTGACCGGTGGATCCCGTGTAAAGGGTGTCGCCGGAATAGACGGCCGACAGCGGGTCCGATCCGACGGGCAGTGTGCTTGTGCTGCAGGTAGCTGAGTACACGCCACTGTGGTCGACCAGGGACTGGCTTGCGCAGCCCGAGATCGTCGTGCTGTTGTACGTGAAGTCCACCGTCCCGCCGCCGTCCGTGGGCGACACGGTGGCAGTCAGCGTGACCTGCTCGCCGTAGCTGCTCGGGTTCGGCGCTGAGCTGAGCGTAGTAGTCGTCGGAGTCGCGACGACCTGCGCGGTGCTGCCCTGCGAGCTCTGGTACGCCGAGTTCGCAGTCGGCGTGAAGTAGGCCGTGATTGTATTGCTGCCCGACGGCAGGGAACTCGTCGTGCACGTCGCCGTCCCGCCCGTCACGGGCCGGGCGCTGCACGTACCGATGGTCGTGCTCCCGTTCTCGAAGTTCACCGTGCCGGTGGCTGCCGACGGCGAGATGGTGGCTGTGCAGGTGACCGGTGCGCCCGGGTCGCTCGGGTTCGGCAGGCAGCTGACCGACGTGCTCGTGTGCATCAGACGGAAGCTGATGGTGACCTGGCCGTTGCCCCGGCTCCAGGTCTGGTGGTCGTTGCTCGGCGTCACGGTGATACCCCCGACGGCCGAGGTCGCGGCGAAGGACGAGCCGCCGCCGCCTGCGCCCGACAGCAGGACGCCGCCGCCGCCACCGCCGCCGCCGTAGTAGCCGCCGCCACCACCGCCGCCGGCGAAGAGGCAGGCGGGGAACAGGAGACTGCGCTTGCCGGCGCCTTGTCCGCCGAGAAGCTGCAGGCCCTGCATCGACGGTGACGCGCAGGCCAGGAGGTTGCTGGTGCCGGCCGCGCCGCCACCGGTGTCGGTGCCGCCGCCACCGCCATAGGTGCCGTTACCACCGTCGCCATCGGGGTGCCGGCCGGTGCCGCCATCGCCGCCTGAGGCGTTGCTCGCGCCGCCGCCGCCCCCGGCGGCCACGACGAGCATCCGGCTCACGGGAGCGAGGCCGAGCGGAGCGACCGCGACGGTCGACGCGCCACCGCCGCCACCGCCGCGCACGGTTCCGGCTGTGCCGCCGTTTCCGCCGCCACCGCTGCCTCCGATGGCAAGAGCGGCCTGGCCGGTGCCGCCGCTGGTGCCGGTTCCTTCCGCGCCGGGGAAGACGCTGAGCGTGGTGGTGGCCGGGATGTTCGACAGCATGGCTCGCACCTCGCCGCCGTCGCCGCCAGCGCCGCTGCTGTCGCTTGAGTTGGCCCCGTCGCCGCCGTCGGCGACGACGCTCACCTGCGTGACGCCGGCAGGCACGGTCCAGTTGATCGGCGTGCCGTTGGTGTTGTTAGTGCCGTTATAACTGAAGACGCAGGTCTCGGTTAAGCCCGTGCTCGTACACGACGGATTCGAAACTGCCTGACCGATTCCGGCGAATAAACCGAGCGCAGGTAGCGCCGCCCCGGCCAGCGCTGCGCTCGCCAGAAGGGCAAGACTCGCGCGCGTGGCCGGGGAACGGGGCGTTACCTTCGCTGCGTGACTGCGGACGAACGCGCGCATGTCAGCTCCTCATAGTGAACGCTCTGCTAATGACTGTCGCTGACAGTAACAGAGAATTACGCTGTGTAATCACAAGTTACTGAGTCAGATCCCGTGTCCGTCGGCCGCTTACTCTCCGTGAGCCAGTCTCCCGGCGCATAGACTCCTCTCCCATGCGCGTGCTCGTCACCGGTGGCGCCGGATTCATCGGATCCCATCTGACCGACGCCCTGCTGGCGCGGGGTGATGAGGTCGCCGTGGTGGACGACCTGTCAGCGGGGAGGCCAGGCCGTGTCGCTGACCTGGCTCAGCTCAGCAAGATCAGCGTGACCGATGCCGAGGCCCTGGCCACTCTGGTCGAGGAGTTCCGGCCGCAGCTGATCTGCCACCTGGCCGCGCAGATCGACGTGCGCGTATCGGTGGCCCACCCGGCGCACGACGCGGAGGCCAACGTCATCGGCACGGTCAACGTGCTCGAGGCGGCACGGGCGGCCGGCGCTCGGGTCGTGCTGGCATCGACCGGCGCGGTGATCTACGGGCGGGACGCGCCTATTCCGTCCATGGAGGACGTCCTGCCGCTTCCCGAGTCGCCGTACGGCGTCGCGAAGCACTGCGCCGAGCAATACGTCCTGCTCTACAACCGGCTGCACGCGACCACGCACGCGGTGCTGCGTTTCGCCAACGTCTACGGCCCGCGGCAGGACCCGGCTGGCGACGCCGGCGTGGTAGCCATCTTCTGCGCGCAGGCCCTCGCCGGAGAACGCCCGACTGTCTACGGGGACGGGCTTCAGACGCGCGACTACGTTTACGTCGGCGACGCCGTGCTGGCACTGCTGGCAGCCGCGGACTGCATCCGTCCCGGCACCTGGAACGTTGGCAGCGGCACCGAGGTCAGCGTGCTGCAGCTGATCGACATCATCAGCGCCGTCGCCCGCCACCGGATCGATCCGGTGTTCGCGCCCGCGCGGCCCGGTGAGCTGCTCCGCGGCGCGCTCGCTGTCGACCGCGCCCGCCGAGACCTCGGCTGGACGGCGACGACGCCGCTTGCCGACGGGGTGGCCAGCGCCTTCCGCTGGATCGAGGCCGGCGCCCCCGAGCGGGCCGGCTGGTAGCACTAGGCTTGCGGCCATGTCACGACCAGACGGCATCTCACGACCAGGCGGGCGGCGGCCGGATCAGCTGCGCGACGTCAGGATCACCCGGGGCTGGCTTGACCATGCCGAGGGCTCGGTACTCGTCGAGTTCGGCGCCACCCGGGTGCTCTGCGCGGCGAGCGTGCAGGAGGACCTGCCACGCTGGCGCCGGGGCAGCGGCCAGGGCTGGGTCACCGCCGAGTACGCCATGCTGCCGCGGTCGACGAACACCCGCAGCGACCGCGAGTCGGTCAAGGGCAAGATCGGCGGCCGCACGCATGAGATTTCCCGGCTGATCGGCCGGTCGCTGCGCGCGTGCCTCGACCCGAAGGCCCTCGGCGAGAACACCATTATCATCGACTGCGATGTCCTGCAGGCCGACGGCGGCACCCGCACGGCCGCCGTCACCGGCGGCTACGTCGCACTCGCCGACGCCATCGGCTGGCTGAAGGAGCGCAAGCGGACGAAGGGCGAGCCGCTCGTCGCGTCGGTCGCGGCGGTCAGCGTCGGGATCGTCGACGGCCAGCCACGGCTCGACCTGTGCTACGAGGAGGACGTGGCCGCCGAGACCGACATGAACATCGTCTGCACCGGCGACGGCCGGTTCGTCGAGGTGCAGGGCACTGCGGAACGCGAGCCGTTCAGCCGTGACCTGCTCGACGAGCTGCTCAGCCTCGGCGTCGGCGGCTGCGGCGAGCTGACCAAGCTGCAGCAGGCAGCGCTCGGCTCATGACGGCTCAGCAGGTCCGCGAGCCCCAGCTGGTGCTTGCCACGGCCAATCCGCACAAGCTCACGGAGCTGGCCAGGATCCTGGAGGCGAGTCGAGTCGAGGTCTGCGTGAGCTCGCTTGCCGCGTTTCCTGGCGCTCCTGAGGTTGTCGAAACCGGTGCCACGTTCACCGAGAATGCGCTGCTCAAGGCGCACGCCATAGCAGACTTCACGGGCCTGCCCGCGGTCGCCGACGACTCCGGCCTCTGCGTGGACGCGCTCAACGGAATGCCCGGAGTGCTGTCCGCCCGCTGGTGCGGCCGCCACGGCGACGACACCGCGAACCTGAATCTCGTGCTCGGGCAGCTCGCCGACGTGCCCGACGAGCGCCGCGGCGCCCAGTTCGCCTGCGTCGCCGCACTGGTGCTGCCGGGGGGCCGCGAGCACGTCAGCGAGGGTGCTGTGAGCGGCTCGCTCATCCGCGAGCCGCGCGGCAGCAACGGCTTCGGATACGACCCCATCTTCGTGCCCGCCGCAGACGACCGGACCACAGCGGAGATGGACGCGGCCGAGAAGGATGCCATCAGCCACCGGGGCAAGGCCCTGCGCGGGCTCGCGCCTGTCATCGCCGCGCTGCTTGGCTAGTCTGGCGCAGGACAGACCAGGGGAAGGAAACGTGGCATGACCGACAAGCGGCTCGCACCGGGCGACGCGGCACCGGAGTTCACCCTGCCCGATGCGGACGGCACCGAGGTAAGCCTGTCGGACTTCCGGGGCAGGCGCGTGATCCTCTACTTCTACCCGGCCGCGATGACACCCGGCTGCACGAAGGAAGCCTGCGACTTCCGCGACAGCCTGTCCGGGCTCGCCACAGCGGGGCTCGCCGTGATCGGCATCTCGCCCGACGGGCCGGCGAAGCTCGCGAAGTTCCGCGAGAAGGAGAGTCTCAACTTCCCGCTGCTGAGCGATCCCGATCACGCTGTCGAACAGGCGTACGGCGCTTACGGTGAGAAGATGCTGTACGGCAGGAAGTCCGTGGGCGTGATCAGGTCCACCTTCGTGATCGACGCCGACGGCAAGATCGAGAAGGCGCAGTACGCGGTCAAGGCCACGGGCCACGTCGCCAGGCTCCGCCAGGAGCTCGGCGTCTGATCGCGCTCCGGCGGGCCGCCCGCCGGGTTCCGGGGCCGTAGCCCAACGGCAGGAGGCACAAGATTTAGGTTCTTGGCAGTGTGGGTTCGAATCCCACCGGCCCCACCAAATTGGTAAATGCGCGAACAGGATCGGCGGGCAACATGCGCACTGCCATTGTTATCCGCCGGAAGCGTCCCGAAGGGCGCATCCAAATCTAATGGCCAGTGAATGACCAGGGGCCGAAGCGGCCGGCCGCCACGAAGGCGGCCAGGGCGAGATAGATCAAGTCGCCAGCGATTGTCGCCCTCTCGCCCCGGCGGAAGCGAGTGATCGCAGCGCCGGCAAACAACAGCACCGCACCGCAAGCCGCCACCGGCACGAGAACCGGCGCGATGTTGAGCACAGCCGGCAAGATCAGGCCGACGGCGCCCAGGAACTCGACAGCTCCGATGGCCTTGAGGGCACCGGGGCTGAAGTCTTCGACCCATTTAGATAGATTGCCCAACGTGCCGGCCAGTTTCTCCTTGGGCATGACAAGCTTGCTGATGCTGCTGCCCAGGAAGACAACGGCCAGTACCCCGGCGACGATCCACAGTGCGACGTTCACACGCTTCCTCCTTCGTGGCGAGCTCCGAAATCGGGACGAGTGGTAGTCACGACTTGTGACATGGCCATCGTCACCGGAAGTCGTGACTGCAGCCTGGTGGCTTGCGTGTCCGAGCTAGTCCGACGCTGGTCGAAGCAAGACCGCGGCCGTGGCGGGCTATTACGACGGCGGCGCTCGCGAGCGCTGCCTTTCCACGGTGACGCGGCCCTCGATCACGCCACATCAGGCGGCGGGCCGCTCACTGACAGGTCGGCGGCGCAGGCTGGCGCGCTGGAGGGCGGGCGGCAGGTAGGCGGACTGGTCCGGTGCGCCGACGTCGGCGCCAGGCGGGACGATCTCGTCGATCCGGTCGAGGATCTCATCGTCGAGCCTGACGTCGACGCCGGCAAGCAGGTCGTCAAGCTGTTCCATCGTGCGCGGCCCGATGATCGCGCTGGTCACACCGGGGTGAGCGATCGCGAACGCCATCGCGAGGTGCGTCATCGGCAGGCCCGCCTCCCCGGCCAGCGGGATGAGCTGCTCGACGGCATCGAGCCGGGGCTCGTCACTGAAGCTCGTGAGCATGGCAGCGCGGTGCAGATCGGTCTGCTGGCCCTTACGGATGCGCCCGGTGAGCATGCCCTTCGCGAGCGGGCTCCAGACAAGCGTGCCGAGCCCGTAGCGCTGGGCAACGGGCAGCACCGCTGCTTCGATGCCGCGGTTGAGGATCGAGTAGGGCGGCTGCTCGGTGCGGAACCGCTCGAGGCCGCGCCGCTCCGCCACCCACTGGGCTTCAACGATGTCGGAGGCGGGCATCGTGGACGACCCGATCAGCCGTACCTTGCCGCTGTGGATGAGATCCGAGAGCGCCGAGAGCGTTTCCTCGATGTCGGTGGCGGGGTCCGGTCGGTGCATCTGGTAGAGGTCGATGTGGTCGGTCTGCAGGCGGCGCAGGGAGTTCTCGACCGCGGTCATGATCCAGCGTCGCGACCCGCCCTGCTGATTGGGATCCTCGCCCATCGGGCTGCAAAACTTCGTGGCCAGGACGACGTCGTCGCGCCGTCCCCTCAGGGCCTTGCCGACAACCTCCTCGGACTCGCCGCCGGAGTAGCGGTCGGCGGTGTCGACGAGGTTGATCCCGGCGTCGAGCGCTTTGCGGATGATGCGGACCGAGTCGTCGTGGTCCGGATTGCCGATCGACGCCCCGAGCATCATGGCGCCGAGCGCGTACGGGCTGACCTTGATGCCGGTCCGGCCGAGGGTGCGGTACTGCATCGGTCCCTCCTGACGTCGTGGTAGCCGAGCGCCGCTCCGGCGCCGTATCCTGGAGCGAAGCGGAACGTCTTTCCAGTTACTATACGGAACGGCTGTCCGGAAAGCAATCTCGGGGAGGGCCGTGACCGAGAACAGGGCACCGATCGACGGCGAGTTGGCTGACCTGGCGGCACTGGGCAGCCGGCAGCGTGCGCCGCGGCGGCTGCGCGCCGACGCGCAGCGCAACGTCGACTCGCTCCTCGATGCCGCAAAGGCCGTTTTCGCCACGTCAGGCGTGGATGCGCCGCCGAAGGTGATCGCCGATCTGGCCGGTGTCGGAGTCGGAACGCTGTACCGGCATTTCCCGCGGCGCTCGGACCTGGTCGTAGCCGTGCTTCAGCGCGAGATAGATGCCTGCGCCGACGCGGGTCCGGCGCTGAGCGCATCCAGCACGCCAGGGGCGGCGCTCGCGAAGTGGCTGCAGCGCTACACCGAGTTGCTGGCGAACAAGCGAGGACTCGCTACGGCCCTGCACTCCGGCGACCCGGCATTCGACGGCTTGCCCGAGTACTTCTTTCAGCGACTCGGGCCGACCCTCGGGGCACTGCTGGAGGCCGCGACAGCCAGTGGCGAGATCCGTGCCGACGTCGGCTCCCAGGACCTGTTGCGCGCCATCGCTTACCTGTGCCAGCCCGCGCGCGACGAGGGAGTCGCCTACAGCCAGCGAATGGTCGCGCTCCTCATCGACGGACTGCGCTACGGCGCCGCCGAGACCGGTCGGCCTCGCTCCTGACAGAGCGGGCGGCAACGGGGCTGCGATGCTCCTACGATTCGGTCATGGCAACCGAAGCGGCGGGTGACGAGCCAGCTGGTCCTGGCGAGCTGCGCGCTTCGCACGCGGACCGGGACAGAGTAGTCGAGGCGCTGCGGGTAGCTGCCGGCGACGGTCGGCTGACATCGACCGAGCTTGACGAGCGGCTAGAGCTGGCCCTGACCGCGAGTACCTATGCCGAACTTGCCCGGCTGCTAGCAGACCTGCCGCGGGGGAAATCACCGGAGATCGTGGTGCCGGGTTCCGGGCTGGCTGCGGCAGACAGCGTCCTGTCGATCAGCCACCGTCATGCGAATGCGCGCCAGGATGGTCGGTGGGTGGTCCCGAGGCGGATCGAGGCTCACGTCGAGTCCGGTCACATCCGGCTCGACTTCACGCAGGCCGTGATAACTCAGCCGGCGCTGGAGATCCACGTCAGCATCCGCAGCGGCACGCTGACGCTGCTGACCAGGCCCGGCATCACCGTCGACGCTAACGACGCGGAAGTCAACGGCGGCACTGTCAGAATCCGCACCGGACGCGATCCGGACGTGCCAGTTGTCCTGGCGATCCGCATCTCCGGGGAGGTACGGGAGGGCCATCTCCGCTCCCGGGAACGCCGTGCGCGCCGGCCCCGAACGAGATAACGCCCCCGGCGACCCGCTGGTTCGGTGACGTCCGGCTCCGGCCGCGAAGCAGCCAGCGACGATGTTCTGCACAGTGCTGCGTCCGACGAACTGGGCTGTGGCCGGGTGGCAGTCGCCAGATCCAGGCGGCAATGCGGGCTGGGCCATTGTTGGCAAATCTAGAGAACGTCAACTAACATTTTATGTAAGATCTTGCTAGGAGGGGTTGCGAGTGACGGCTGCGGTATTCCAGGCAAGCGACTTGGCCGGGGCGAAGCGCCGCGAGTTTCTTGGAGCCGCCCGCGTGGGCGGGGCACTACTGCGCGACACGGACGGATTCGCACTGACCATGGTGCCGCTGTCGCAGCTGGAAGCGATTACCGAGATCGCGCACACGGCAGTGGCGGCACTGCTGGCGGTAGCGGCGCTGGGCCGTGGGCAGACACGCCCGGCGGAACTGGGCCAGCTGGCGTGGCTGGCTGTGTTCGAGGAGGAGGACCGGGCGGAGTTCTTCGACGAGCTGCGCGACGCGCTCGCGCTGGCCGAGGCGACCCGCGACTTCACGCCGGTCGAGACCTGCCTGCGGGAGTGGCGCACCACCGCGCGGGCGTTGTCGGACCCGCTGGCGCGGGAGATTCTGACTGGGCCTGGGAGCGATGACTATGCCGAAGTCACGCGACCGGAGGAGTAATCCCGCTCCGAGGGCCTACCGCCCGCACGTTGCCGCTCGCCGTCCTGGTGGCCCGCCTGCTGTCAGTCCCGTGTTCAGGGTCCTGGTGCACCACAAGTACCTGGCGGTCTGGAACGAGCTAGCAGGCCGGGTCGGCCTGGCCAATGCGCAGCAGTTCTGGGACCACGTCGCCATGACACCGGGCCAGCCGCCGAAGGTCGGCACCTCGAGCGTCATGAAGGGAAAGCACAACTCTCCGAAGTGGCCTGGGTACTCCAAGACGATCCACTATGAGATCACCGGAGCCGGGCGCATCGACTACCAGTTCAACCCGGCAGCGACCGACGGCTCTCGCGGTGATCCGCACAGCGTGGTCAAGATCATGTCGATTGACCTCGGCAGTCACTAGCGGCAGGCCGACTCAGTCAGTGCGGCGGGCGACGAAGACGAATTCCAGGCCGGGCCGGTCCGGCGCGGCGCGCACCTCGTCGAGCACATACCCGGCCGCGGCCAGGGAGTCGGCGACCTCGTCGCGCTCCCGGAATCGCAGCGTGGAGTGCGAGGTGAGCGTCGTGCCGTCGGTCTCGAAGACGACAAACGAGCGGAACGACACCAGCTGCCCGGTCACGCCGGCCAGCTCGTGCCACGACTGGACCGCGCCGACCACCGGGATCTCGACGCGGGTGAAGCTCTGCTCGCGGGTCCAGCCCAGCCACGCGCGTCGGGCGGGGTCGCGGGTCTCGAACACCAGGCGGCCGCCTGGCCGCAGAGCCGCGTGCACACCGTGCAGAGTCGCACCCCACTCGGCATCGGCCAGAAACACCTGCGCGACGTTGCCGCTCATCGTGGCCAGATCCACCTGCAGCGCCGGCAGGCTTGTCGCGTCGCCGAGCAGCCACTGAACTGCAGCCGAGCCGGGCTTGGCCCGCGCAACGTCGAGCGACGCAGCAGCCGGGTCGGCGCCGGTGACCTCGAGGCCGTGGCTTGCCAGCAAGCAGGCGAGGGTGCCGGTGCCGCAGCCCACGTCGAGCACGTTTCGGGCATGGAACTCGGACGCCATCGCCACGTACGCGGCCAGGTCACTACGGTCCGGATCAAGCGGATCGTAGATGGCTGCCAGCCGCGCGTCACTGAAGATCGCGTCGGGCATGCAGGGAAGCCTACGAGCACCGATGCGGCCGGAGCGAGGCGATTTCCGCGGTGGCCCCGGGCGCCGGCTACTCGCGGAGCTGGCGCAGGATGCGGGCCAGGTCGGCCCGGTCGGCCGGGGTGAGCCGGTCAAAAGCCCGCTCGGACTCCGTCCCGCGCGCGGCACGGATGGCGTCCAGCACGCTGGTCCCGTGCTCGGTGAGGTCCACCAGGGTGGCCCGCCGGTCCTGCGGATCAGGCTGGCGCCCGACCAGGTCGCGCGCCTCGAGGGCGTCGATCACCTCGGTGGTCGACCGGGCGGCAATGTGCAGCCTGTCCGACAGGGCCGACAGCCGCATCTCTCCATGCCGGCGAAGCACTCGCAGGGCGCGGTACTGGGCCGGGGTGATGTCCCACGGCGCGAGCGTGTCCTGAGAGGTCTCCCGCAGCTGCCGCGCCACGGACCAGAAGGCATCCGCCAGTGACTCTTCGGTACTAGGACTAGCGTCGTCCGCCCTGGCGCCGCGGGCCCCGGCGCCGTCAGCACCGGACCGCCCCGTCGCATCGCGATCCTGGGTCACGGGAATAGCCTACCAGCGCATTATGTTGTAGCCTCATATTGAGGTTACCTCAGCAAGTTCTTGCGTGCCTCAGTACCGGCACTCTCACAGCATCCCTCGAAAGAAACGAGAAGCATTTGGCGTCCCCCGAAACGAACCGTGAAATCAGGAGAGCGGGCCGCGGCGGCGGCCGACGCACCGTGACTGCCGCCGAGAAGGCGCAGGCCCGCGAGGTGTCGCTGCGCCGCATCGGAGCGCTCTTCACTCCTTACCGCTGGCAGCTAGGCATTGTCACGGCCATCATCGCTGCTTCCTCCGTCGTCGGCCTGGCCTCGCCGTTCCTGCTGCGCGCGGTCATCGACAACGCCCTGCCCGAGCGCAACGTCAGGCTGCTGGCCTGGCTGGTCATCGGCATGCTTGCCGTGGCCGCGATCACCTCCGCCTTCGGCGTGATCCAGACCTGGATCAGCACCAAGGTCGGCCAGCAGGTGATGCACGAACTGCGCACCAGGGTCTTCGGCCACCTGCAGCAGCAGTCAATCGCCTTCTTTACCCGGACGCGCAGCGGCGAAGTCCAGTCCCGCATTACCAATGACATCGGCGGCATGGAGTCGGTCGTCAGCTCGACGGCGACCTCCATCGCGTCGAACCTCACCACGGCTGTCGCGACCTGCGTGGCCATGGCCGCGCTGTCCTGGCGGCTGTCGCTGATCTCCCTGGTGGTCATGCCGCCCGCGGTCTACTTCAGCCGCAAGGTGGCCGGCATGCGCCGCGCCATCACCACGGAGCAGCAGCGCGAGCTGGCCAACCTCAACGTCACCATCGAAGAGGGCCTGTCGATCAACGGTGTCCAGCTCGCGAAGACGATGGGCACCGGCCCCTCGCTGATCCGCCGCTTTACTGCGTCCTCGGCCCGCCTGATCGACCTGGAGCTGCAGTCTCAGCTGGCCGGGCGCTGGCGGATGGCCTCGCTCAGCATCATCTTCGCCGCGATCCCGGCGGTCATCTATCTGGCCGCCGGCCTGCCGATTACCGCGGGCGTGATGACCATCGGCACTCTGGTCGCGTTCACGACCCTGCAGAACAACCTGTTCCGGCCGCTCACTGGCCTGCTCAACACCGGTGTCTCTGTTGTCAGCTCTCTCGCGCTGTTCGCCCGGATCTTCGAGTATCTCGACCTGCCGGTGGACGTCAGCGACCCGGTCAGCCCGGTCGAGATCGACCCGGCCGCGGTGGCCGGGCACGTGAGCATCGAGAACGTGAGCTTCCGTTACCCCGGCGCTGACCGCGACGCGGTGACCGGCATTGACCTGGTCGTCCCGGCCGGCGGCACCCTGGCGCTGGTGGGCGAGACTGGCTCCGGCAAGACCACGCTGGCGTCGCTGATGTCCCGCCTGTACGACCCGGCGACCGGCAGCGTCCGCATCGACGGCATCGACCTGCGCGACATGCGGCTGACCGACCTGGCCTCGGTCGTCGGTGTCGTCAGCCAGGAGACCTACCTGCTGCACGCCACGGTCCGGGAGAACCTGCGCTATGCCAGGCCCGACGCAAGCGATGCTGAGATTGAGGAAGCGGCCCGGGCGGCCCAGATCCACAACCTGATCGCCGGGCTGCCCGAAGGCTACGACACTATGGTCGGCTCCCGCGGCTACCGGTTCTCCGGCGGCGAGAAGCAGCGCATCGCCATCGCCCGGACGCTGCTGCGCGACCCCCGCGTGCTCGTGCTGGACGAGGCCACTAGCGCCCTGGACACCGAGACCGAGCGCGCCGTTCAGCAGGCTTTCGACGGCCTGGCCCGCGGGCGCACCACGATCATCATCGCCCACCGGCTGTCCACGATCCGCAACGCCGACGAGATCGTCGTGCTGGACCACGGCCGTGTCGTGGAGGCCGGCACGCACGCGAGCCTGATGGCCGGCAACGGCCGTTACGCCGACCTGGCCGTCTGAGACCTCGCCGGGCGGCAGGCGGCGCGTAACCCTCTCGCCGCTCCCGCGCTGATGCCTGGCGTTCAGCGGCTGCGGAGGGTTCCCGACCCGGCACCTGATCACGCTGGATCATGTTGCGAAGTGGCGCCCGGGACGACAATGGGGCTTCTCATCCACTTTCTATGGTTCAGCGTCTTTTTCGCGTCCGGAATGCGTAGTGTGTCCACACGAAACCATAGAAAGTCGCTCGGGCCGGGTGGTTCAGCGACGAACGGCGGCCGTCTCGTGGGCGGTGGGGTCACCTGGGCGGTGAGGCTTGGCCCGACCGCGGGGTCGGCCGTAGCCGCCGGTCGCCGAGTCTCCACGCGTTCGTCATGCGGCTGAGCACCGCTCAGGCGAGCTCAGTGACTGATTTCGCTCACATACCTGACGGGCCCGGACTGAGCCGGGCCCGTGAGAGTCGCCTGATCGGTTACTTGCAGCAGTGCACAGGCCCCTGCGGGTGGACTGTGCTGGCCGAGGCGGCGGTGGCAGCGAAGCCGCCACCGACAAGCGCGGCAGCGGCGACCAGGGAAGCGATGACGATGCGCATGCGGGTCATAAGGACCTCACCAATCCGAACTTGGGGTACATGAGTACCTGCGAGCTATCAAACAGAATTACACGCACGTATACGACCAAGTGGGTTATGGCCGAATCCTCGTACCACCTCATCGTAAGGCACCGGTACGTGTTACTGCAGGTAATTGAGTGAAACCAGCGTGTGCTGTGGCCAAAGTGACACATCTGGTCACGCGGCTGTGGCGGCAGGGACGGGCAGGGCCGACTGAGGGCACCGTTATTCGCCCAGGGCGAAACTCGCTGGCGGAACGACCTAGGCCGACTGCTGGTTGGTTTCAGCGCACTCGTCCGCCTGGTGCAGGGCAGTCCGGGCCGATTCGGTGCGACCCTGGCGGGCCATCGCCGTCGCGATCTCGCGCCACGCCCGGGCGGCGTCCTGACGCGAGCCCAGGTCGGCGAGCCGGATCGCGGCCGCTGCCGCGGTGGCGAAGCCCTCGTCGATCTGGCCACTCATGACCATGGCGATGCCGCTGATGACGCCGGCATATTCAAGCTCAGCCCCGGCATCGCTGCAGCGGGACATGGCCTGGCTGGCTGTCTGGATGGCCAGCTCGAAGTCGCCGCGCAGCAGCGCGATCCGCGCAAGCTCGGTCTCGCAGCTGCCCAGCTCGGCAGTGGCGGACAGATCCGCGAGTGTCTCGTGGGCACGCTCGAGCAGCTCCTCGGCCTCGTCGAGGTCAGGTGGGTCACGTCGCAGGAGCAGCCATCCGCAGGTCACACGAAGGCCGGCCAGGTTGAGGTCGGAGGCCGACTCGCCGAGCAGAGCCAGCGCGCGGCGCGCCAGGGTGATGGCCTGCTCGAGATCGCCGCTAGCCTCCGCGACCATGCAGGCGTTCCAGTAGGCCGACCCCTGGGCAGCACGCGATCCGAGGCGTTCGGCCCGCTCGACGACCTGCCTGGCCAGCTCCCCGGCGGCCGGCATGTCGCCCCGGCTCCAGTAGCTGGACACGAGCGTGGCGGCCAGCCTGATGCCGTCCTCGCTGACGTCCAGGCCGAGATCGCGGGTCTCGGCGAGCCCTGTCTCGCCTGCCTTAATGCTGCGGGCGATGTCCCCGTCCAAGCGGTACAAGCGACACTGATGCATCAGCAGGACCGGCACGCTGGGGGGGCCGGGCTCGCCGTTCCGCGCTGCCGCAAGCAGGCCGGTGATGTACTCCTCCGCTGCCCGGAAGTTGCCGCGCTCCTCCTCGGCTCTCGCCAGGCCCAGGGCCGCCTCCTGCCTGATGCGCCCGACGGCCGCCAGGTAGACCTCACGGAACAAGTCGCAGGAGTGCTCGACGCTCCCGTTCGAGCAGGCGATCTCGGCGAATTGCAGCTGACGCCGCTGCTGGGTGATCACCTCATCCCGGGCGCCGGTCTCGAGGTACTCGGGAGAGCAGCCCAGGCGGCTGGCCAGGCGGTCGACCACGGCAGGCTCCGGCACCAGGCGTCCGGACTCGATCAGCGCGAGTTCGTCGGCGGGGAGCAGGTCACGGGCCAGGTCGCCCTGGCTGAGCCCGCGCTCCTCGCGAAGCGCGCGCATGCGCTTAGCGAGATCTGCCTCCAATGCGTAACCCCCCCGGCGCCAGCGCAGCTGATCTTCTACCCTAAGCCCATCCTGCATGGTCATTCAACTGTGTGATTATCCCTTTCTGGCCAAGAAACGTGGTGTTTGGAACCGCAGAACCGCACGTCAGGCGGCCGACGCGGAGAAACTACTCGCGGGCGCTGGCAGCAGGGACGCTGGCGGCACGGGCATAGGCGGCCTGATGCATGCCCCAGGTGATCTCGCCCTCAGCCGGGGAATCCGCCAGCTCGGCCAGGCCGGTGGCGAGCTCCTGAAGCTCGGCCCGGCTGCAGAGGCCGAGGGTTACTGGCCGGCCGCCCCAGGCAGCGATGTTCATGCCGAACATGGCCGCGGCCCGCGGCTCCGGCACGGGCACCTCCCTGATCCGGGCAAGCGTGCACTCCAGCGCCGGCTCGCGCTTCAGGCTGCCGAGCAGCGGGCCTGCGCACATGCGGGCGCCGCTCGCGGCCACCAGGCCGTCGGCGATGCTCAGGTGGGCGCGCAGCAGCGGATGGCTGGTGCTGATCCACTCGATCTCGTCGACGACCACCAGCCCGCCCGGGGTGAGCTGGGTGGCCCAGGCCAGCACCGCTCCGGCGGGGTCGGGCAGGTGAGCGAGCAGCAGACGGCCGTACACCAGATCGGCCGGGCCGGCCGGGAAGGGCGTGCGGAGTACGTCATGCACGGCGAATTCGACGGCGAACTCCGCCGCGAACTCGGCTCCCGACGCCGCATGCTCCCTCGCCCTGGCCACGTGCGCTGCTGAGCTGTCCAGGCCGATCGTGCGGCGGGCTTCGGTCTGGTCGCTCAAGAGCGCAGTCGTGTAGCCAGGTCCGCAGCCGAGATCGTATGCGAGCTCTGGCGCATGGGTAACTGCGTCGCCCAGCAGAGCGCGGGATGACGGACCGTAGACCTCCGCGACGACCTTGAGCCGCCTCGCCGCTACATCGGTGTCGCCGAAGGCGTATCCGCCGCCCTTCGGTCCGTGCTGGAGGTCCATGATCCGAGCGTGTCACGGTGCGGTCGGCTGCCGGTTTGCCGCCCGGTCAGCGGCCTCAGGTCCGGAGGCCTCACGCCGAAGCCGCGCAGCCCGGCGCTAGTGGCTGGCTGTCGCTGCCTTCCTCGCCAGCTCGGTGAACTCCGGCACCCCGAATGCCGTCCCGGCAATGCCCCAGCCGCCCTCGGCGGCCTCGGTCAGGATGACCCAGGTGCGGCTTGCGAGGTCGGGATCGCCAGCTGCTCGCGCGATGATCTCCGTCGCCTCCTGGGTAATCTGCCGCTGGCCGTCCCGGTTCAGCGCGCCCGGGGGGGTCACGATCTGGACCCGGACCGCACGTGCCGACGGCGTGCCGGCGGTCGAGATCGCGGCGGATGGCAGCCGGTGCACAAAGGCCGCGGTGTTGTCGAGGTGAAAGGGACCCGGCGTGACGACGCCCTCTGCGCGGAGCACCGCGTAAGTAAGTTCGTGGCCGAGGCGCTCGTCGGCGTCGGCCGGGAACGTGTCGGCGGCTGCGTAGACATCGATCATGGGCATGGTGCGTGCTCCCTCAGGCTCGCTATGACGACCGTCATAGAACGCTAGATTATGATGGTCGTCATAGTCAAGCGGAACGGAGGAACGATGGTGAGCGAAGTCCGGGACCGGATGGTGGCCGGAGCCGTGAGACTGCTGGCGCAACGCGGCCTCCAGGCGACGTCGTTCACCACGGTGCTGGCGGAGACCGGCGCGCCGCGCGGCTCTATCTACCATCACTTTCCGGGCGGCAAGGAGGAACTCGTCACGGCTGCCATCGGCGCCGCGCAGCGTCAGGTGCTGAGCCTGATCGATCACGACATGGGCGCGCCGGCGGTAGAGGTGGCGCGCTCCTTCCTGCAGTCCTGGCGCGCGCTGCTGACGTACGCCGAGTTCGGGGCTGGCTGCGCTCTCGTTGCCGTGACCGTCGCCGCGGAGAGCGAGACCGAGCGGCGGCGGGCAGCCGAGGCTTTCACCGCCTGGCGGGACAAGCTAGCGAGCGCGCTCGAAGCGGGCGGACTGAGTGGGGAAGATGCCCGGTCGGCGGCTACGCTGCTGCTGGCGGCCAGCGAGGGCGCTGTGCTGATGAGCCGCGCTCAGCAGGACATCGAGTCGTTCGACCTGGTGGCAGCGCAGCTGATCGATCACGTCCGCGCGCTCGCTGTACGCGACCAGGCGGCAGGGCAGTGAGGAGATCGATGCGCAAGGCCGGGCCGGTTGGCTTCGATCTGGACCTGACTCTTATCAATTCGCGGCCGGCGATCATGGCGGCCTGGCAAGCGGTGTCGGACGAGCTCGGCGTCGCCATCGACCTGGCCGAGGTCGACCAGCGCATGGGCATCAAGCTGGAGGACGAGGTCAGCTACTGGTTTCCGGCGCAGGACCAGCAGGCGGCTGCGGACAGCTACCGGCGGCACTACGTCCGGCTGACGCCCTCGCTTACCTTCCTGCTCCCGGGCGCTGCCGAGGCGCTGGCCGCAGTGCGCCGCTCGGGAGAGCGCACCGTCATCGTCACCGCTAAGCATCCGGTCTCGGTACAGCCGAGCCTGGACGCGGTCGGTCTGGCTGCCGACGAGGTGTTCACCCATGTGCACGGGCCGGAGAAGGCCGCCGTCCTGGCCCGGCTTGGCGCGGCTGTCTACGTCGGCGACACACCGGCTGACATGGCCGCCGGCCAGTCTGCACGAGCGGTGGCGGTGGGTGTTCCGACCGGTTCCTTCACAACAGCTGAGCTGACGGCTGGCGGTGCCGCTGTCGTCCTCGGCTCGCTCGCCGAATTCCCGGACTGGTATGCCGATTTCCGCGACGACCTGACCGAGAAGAGCGCCTGATGACCGATGACGTCCTGGGCCTTGCTGACAGGCTGTGGCGCGGTGAGGCGCGTACGAGCGAGTTCCACCCGGTGGGTCATCTG
This sequence comes from uncultured Actinomycetota bacterium, assembly GCA_963711535.1. Taxonomy (GTDB): domain Bacteria; phylum Actinomycetota; class Actinomycetes; order Streptosporangiales; family Streptosporangiaceae; genus JAJYUU01. The sequence goes on from CAVQEN010000001.1 coordinate 356,515, forward strand.
GCGGCCTTGCCGAGATCTGCGACGACGTGGCGTTCCTGCCCGCGTTCATGTCTTCGGCGTGGCGCCGTGGGAGGCCGAGGCGGCCGAGCGAGGCTGGCCAGCACCGGTGGTTGTCGGCCACGCGGCGGTGCCGCGCCGGTTCGACCGCTATATCGCGACTGCCGGCTACAACAGCATCATCAACCAGCGCCAGTTCGGGCTGGCGAACCTGCGCTGGCCTGTCGAGTACCGGTACCCGGACGTTACCTACCTCGCCGAGCTCACCGTCGAGGCGGGCGGCGTGACTCTTGCGCTGCGGCACGAGAAGGGCGAGACCGACGACCACACGGTCACCTGGCTGGCCGACCGTCGCGTGCTGTGCTGCGGTGACCTGTTCATCTGGGCTTCGCCGAACGCCGGAAATCCGCAGAAGGTGCAGCGGTACCCGCTGGAGTGGGCGCAGGCACTGCGCCGCATGATCGAGCTCGAGCCGGAGTACCTCCTGCCGGGCCACGGACTCCCCGTCGTCGGGGCCGAGCGGGTGCGCCAGGCGCTCGGCGACACCGCCGAGCTGCTGGAGACTCTGGTCGGCCAGACGCTCGAGGTCATGAACGGCGGCGGTCGGCTCGACGAGGCGATTCACACCGTCGCCGTCCCGGCTCGGCTGGCTGGCCGGCCGTACCTGCAGCCGGTTTACGACGAGCCCGAGTTCATCGTCCGGACGATCTGGCGGCAGTATGGCGGCTGGTGGGACGGGAACCCGGCGACGCTCAAGCCCGCGCCTGAGCGGGCGCTGGCCACCGAGATCGCCGGGCTGGCCGGCGGTGCCGCCGTCCTGGCAGCCAGGGCCGTGGAACTCGCCGAGGAGGCAGTGTCCGGCACTGGCGGGAGCGAGCGCGCTCTGTCGTCCGCCGGGGCTGGCGCCGGACTGCGCGTCGCTGCGCTGCGCGGAGGCGAGGACGGACTCCGGCTGGCGGGTCACCTGGCCGAGCTGGCGTGGCTGGCCGAGCCGGCCGACACCGAGATTCAGCAGGCCCGCCACCGGGTCTTCAGCATCCGCGCGGACCGGGCGACATCCACCATGTCGAGCGGGGTATACCGATGGGCGGCCAGCGAGTCGCTCGGCGATCCGCTCGCACCGCGACCAGAACGGGAGGACACATGACCACCATCGAGGGGATCGACCCGTCGGTTCCGCCGAGCGGCACGGGCTGCGTCGAATGCGAAGCGGCTGGCGGCTGGTGGGTACACCTGCGCCGCTGCACCGAATGCGGGCATATCGGCTGCTGTGACACCTCGCCAGAGCAGCACGCGACCCGGCACGCGAAAGCTAGCGGACACCACATCATCCGCAGCTTCGAGCCGGACGAGTCGTGGTTCTGGGACTACCAGAACGACCAGCTCTACGAAGGCGGCCCCGCGCTCGCTCCGCCGGAGCACCATCCCGACGACCAGCCTGTGCCCGGCCCGTCCGGCCGCGTGCCCGCGGACTGGCAGTCGCACCTGCACTGAGGCGCTGCGCCCGGGTTACCAGGACTCGACGAGCGGGCGCAGGTCGGCGAGCCGGGTGACAACAGCGTCGGGAGCTGCTGCCGCGTACGCCGGGACGTCGTCGTTCGGGATCAGCACCGCCCGCATGCCGGCGCTCTTCGCCCCGTGCACGTCGTCGTAGGGCCGGTCGCCGACGAAGACGCAGCCGGCCGGATCGCTGACTCCGACCGCGGTCATCGCTGCCTCGAACGCCTCCGGGTGCGGCTTGGTCCAGTCGATCTCGCTCGTGTACACGGCGCCGTCGATGAGCTCGAGCACGCCGTCGCGGCGGAACACATCCTCGTGCCAGGCCCGCGGCCACATCGTGTTGGACAGCACGCCGATCCGGATACCACGGTCACGGAGATCGCGGAACAGCGCCGGCACAGCCGGGTCGGTGAATGTGTGCGGTTCCCACGTGCTCACGTAGGTCGCGAGCAGCTGCTCGGATGCCGGTACGCCTGCCCGATCGAACAGCCGGGCGATCGTGGCGCTGCGCTGGCTGGCGACCGACTCGCCCCACAGCGCGCCCTCGGCCGCGTGCAGTGCCGCCGCGTACCGCAGGGCTTCCCCGGCAGGGAAGTGCGGTGCGCAGACCGAGGACCACAGCTGCAGCCCGTCGATAGTGTGCCAGGGCGTCAGCGTGCCGCCCCAGTCGAAGATCACGGCCTGAATTGTCACGGCTCGATCCTAAACGTGCGGCGCGGCGGGCCGCGAAGCCTGCGCAGGCGGCGCGCGCCTGAACAGCCAACTAGACGGCCGGCTGTGCAGGGTGCAGTCTGCCCTGGGAAACTAGTGAGCTACCGCATGCGTCAGCGGACAAGCCGGGGCGCAGGGAGGGATGAGGTCACATGGCGCAACCGGGCGGGGCGGTCGAGGTGCATGGCACCGTAACTTCGGTCGATGGTGCCGTCGCCAAGGGGGACCCGGAGCTGCTCGTGGCGCAAATCGAGCGGACCCGCGAGGACCTGGCGCGCACCATCGACAGCCTGGCCGAGCGGGTGAGCCCGGCCAATAACATCCGCCTCCTGCGGGAGAAGGCCCTCGAGCAGGCTGCTAAGCCCCGGGTGCAGATAGGGGCGGTGGCCGTCGGCGCAGCTGTCGTCGGGCTCGCGCTGCTGCGCGTGTGGGCCCGGCACCGCCGCAACAGCTAGCAGGGCGCCGGACGCGGCCGCGGTTACAGCTCTGTGGCGCCGCAGGTCACAGGAACGTCTGACCTTCGCCGCGGTAGGTGGGCACGGTCGCCGCGACGACGTCGCCATCGACGAGGTGCAGCTCGCTGAAGCGCTCGCAGAGCTCGCCAGCCTTGGCGTGACGCATCCAGACCTTGTCGCCGAGCCGCAGGCTGTCCGCGGCCGCCCCGATGAGCGGCGTCTGCACCTCGCCCGCGCCTTCCTCCCGGTCCAGGTGCAGCCCGGCGGGAAGGTACGGCGATGGCACCCGGCTCCAGGCGCCCGGCCCCGAGGCCGGATAGCCGCCGCCGAGCGCCGTAACCACACCCGGTCCGGGCCGGCGGACGACCGGCAGCGCGAACATCGCAGCGGGCAGGCCGGTGAAGCCCCGGTAGGCGTCGAACAGCGTCGGGTGGTAGAGCCCGGAGCCCGCGCCGATCTCGGTGACCGCCGACTCGGCGGATGTGCCCTCGAGTGAGCCGGTGCCGCCGCCGTTGACGAACTCCAGTGGTGCCAGATCGCGGATGGCGGACACGATCGCACCGCGTCGCTGCGCCAGCTCCGCTGTGGACCGGCTCTGCATCACGCGGACGCCGAGCGCGTACAGCGGCCGGCCGGGCGGGTTGTCGCCGACTCCGGCGATCTGCGACTCATAGGCCATCAGGCCGGCGAGCCGCAGGCCAGGCCGCGCCAGGACGGACCTCGCGAGCGCGACGGCGTCAGCAGGCGTCCGGACCGGAGAGCGACGCGCGCCCGCACGGAAACGGCCGCCGAGCGCGAGGTAGCCGGCATCGACGTCGATCGCGACGCGAACCTGGTGCGGTGCGGGTACTTCCGCGGCGATCCTCTCGATGAGGTCGAGGTGGTCGGCGCTGTCCACCATGACCGCGATCGACGTTGCCGCCGTGGCATCGCCGGCCAGTCGCGCCAGCGCCGACCTGTTCGTCGTCGGGTAGGCGACCACGATGTCATCGCTCGTTCCGCAGGCCGCCAGCCACAGCGCTTCCGGCAGCGTGTAGGACAGAATTCCGTTGAACCCGGTCGTCCCGAGTACCTGCTCGATCAGGGCGCGGCAGCGCACGGACTTGCTGGCCAGCCGGATCGGCTTGCCGCCGGCCCGGAGGGTCATGGCGGCCGCGTTCGCCCGGAACGCCGCCATGTCGACAACCGCGAACGGCGGGTCCAGGTGAGCTGTCGCCGCGTCTAGCCTCAGCTTGTCCTGCGGTGAGCCGCTTCGGCTCACTCAGCTTCCTTGGTCAGGGCCGCGTACTCGGTTGCCGAGAGCAGCCCCGGCGGAACCTCGCCGTCGGTGTCGTCCAGTTTGACCTTGAACAGCCAGCCCGCGCCGTACGGGTCGGAGTTGACCAGGCCGGGGTCGTCGTCGATCTCCGGATTGACCTCGGTGACCTCGCCATCGACGGGGGAGTAGAGGTCGCTGACTGACTTGGTTGACTCGACTTCGCCGCACGGCTCGCCCGAGCTGACCCGGGAGCCTGCCGCGGGCGCGGAGACGAAGACGACGTCACCGAGCGCCTTCTGCGCGTGGTCGGTGATGCCCACCGACGCGGTGGACTCGCTGATGGCAACCCACTCGTGCTCTGGCGTGTAGTACAGCTCGGCGGGAACGGTCATGTCGTCTCTCCTGCAGTTGTTATCGATGGCAGCTGTCTTCGGATGATCGTGAGCTGGGCGGACCCCGGTTTTCTGGCCCGCCAGCGGAGCCGCCAGCTCAGGCAGGGCGGCGGTAGAAGGGCAATTCCACCAGTGTGGCCGGCTCGGCGCGACCGCGGACATCGACCGCGAGGCGGCTCTGCCCGTCCCCGACCCCGGCCGACGCCGCGACATCAGGCCGGACGTAGGCCATGGCGATGGGGATGCCGAGGGTGGGCGAGGGCGCGCCGCTGGTGACCGTGCCCGCCGGCGCGCCGTCCCAGAGGACCGTGTAGCCATGCCGGGGGATCCGGCGCGACTGGAGGCTGAGGCCGATCAGCTGGCGCTCTGGCTCGTCCTGCGCCCGGCGGGCGAGCGCGTCCCGGCCGATGAAGCTGCCGGGCTTGTCCAGCTTCACGACCCGGCCGAGACCGGCGTCGTAGGGCGTAAGGTCGCGGCCGAGCTCATTGCCGTAGAGCGGCATGCCCGCCTCGAGCCGGAGCGTGTCCCGCGCCGCGAGGCCTGCCGGGATCAGCCCGCTCGGCGCGCCGGCGGTGCTCAGCTGATCCCACAGGTACTCGGCGTCCTGCGGACCGGCAAAGATCTCGAAGCCGTCCTCGCCGGTGTAGCCGGTCCTCGCCAGCAGGACACTGCGGCCTGCTACCTGCGCCGGGTAGCCGCCGTAGTACCTGACCTCGTCCAGGACGGTGCTGGTGAGCGGTGCCAGGATCGCTGCAGCACGGGGCCCCTGGACCGCGATGAGCGCGTAGTCGTCCGTCCGGTCGGCGACAGCGGCATCGAATCCGGCCGCCCGCTCGGTCAGAGCAGCGCCGACGACGGCCGCGTTTGCGGCGTTGGCGACGATGAGGAACTCGGTGTCAGCCAGCCGGTAGACGATCAGGTCGTCGATCACGCCGCCGTCCTCGGCGGTGATCATGGTGTACCGGGCGCGGCCTCGCTTCAGCGCCGATGGCTCACCGGTGAGGGCGTAGTCGAGGGCCGCAGCCGCACCCTCGCCGGTGACCGCGAACTCGCCCATGTGCGAGAGGTCGAAGAGTCCGGCGGCGGTCCGGACGGCGGTGTGCTCCGCGGTCTCGCTGCCGTAGCGCAGCGGCATCAGCCACCCGGCGAAGTCAGTCAGGCTGGCGCCTAGCTGCTCGTGAACGCCGGTGAGCGGGGTGCGGCGCGGCGATGCGTGCGCGGCTGGGGCTGAGTCTGTCACGATCACGGAGCCTACCGGCCTTGCCGTCGGCCATCGCTAAAGGCACCCGGCAGAGATTCCGGCTGCCCTCGGGGCGAGACTCGGGGAGCAGGAGCCGAAATCGCGAGAGATCACGGAGCTGGGCATGGATGTACTGAGTGAGGAGCAGATCGCCGGGCGGCTGGCCGCGACACCGGGCTGGACGCGGGATGGTGCCGAAATCGAGCACGTGGCGACCCTTGCCGACTTCCGGGCATCGATTCTGTACGTCGGCGCGATCGCGTACCTGGCCGAGAAGATGAATCACCACCCGGACATCGCGATCGCGTGGAACAAGGTGACGCTGACCCTGTCGACGCACTCCGCTGGTGGTCTTACCGCCAGCGACTTCGCTCTCGCGGAGCAGATCAACGACCTCGGCTGACCGGGCGCCCGTCAGCCTGGCGGCCGGCGGATCAGCCAGTTCTGCTGATCCGCCGGTCCTATCTGGCCTCCGCCTGCGGGCCGCGCCACGCCCCCGGGTGGCGCCGCCCACAGGACGAAGGCCCCGCCGCTCGCCGCGACCTTCGTTTGCTGCGCCGCCCGGTCGTACGCACCGAGGCGGCATGCAGCCGGGCGATCCCTCTGGGCATCGAACGGCCCCAGACGAAGGTCCCCCTCCGCGACTTACGGTTTCCCCTTGTCCCGCGGCACCGTCCCCCGTCCCGGCGAACCGGGCCCCTCAGTGCCGCGTGGGACTCCAGTTATACACGTAGTGCGCATGCGATCACAGGTAGTTACTGGAAAGTCTCAGCATCGATTCCCGGGCGACGTGCCGGACGTGCAAATTGCACGTGCAGGCTGGGGGAATAGGGTGTTCACGGAGAGTGACGGAGATCCTTTTGCGGCCTTGCCAGAAAGGGCGCATTGCGGTCAGATCCGACGCCCGTATACGGCCGCTCCGTAAGCATGATGCGTCGGCAAACAGCGCCGCTCTGGCCGTCGCGGCAAGAGGCTGCGGCCGCGACAACGGCTGGTGCGCCGCTACTCCGGTCAGTCGAACTCACAGCTCATGTGCTTGATTCCGTTGATGAACGAGGACAGCAGGCGGTCCGGCTCGCCAGTCGTCCGGACATTCGGTACGCGGGTCAGAAGCGCGCGCAGCATCGAGGTGATCTCCCGCCGGGCGAGGTGAGCGCCGAGACAGAAATGCGGGCCTGCAGCACCGAACCCGACGTGCGGGTTCGGCGACCTGGTGATGTCGAAACGTGCAGGATTACCGAAGACGCTTTCGTCCCGGTTCGCGGCCCAGTAGAACAGCACAGCCTTGTCGCCCTCGCGGTAGTCATGGCCGTTCAGCGTGCAGTCTCTGGTCACCGACCGGCGCATCCAGATCACCGGGGACACGTACCGCACGATCTCCTCGACGGCCGCCGGAAGCCGCCCCTCCAGGTCGGCCAGCAGCAGCTCGCGCTGCTCCGGATGCGTCGTCAGCAGGTGCAGCGCATGGGAGATCGCATTGCGTGTCGTCTCGTTGCCGGCGACAACGAGCAGCACGAAGAACGAGCCGAGCTCGGCCGGCGTGAGCTGCTCGCCGTCGATGTTCGCCGTGGCAAGCGAGGTAATGACGTCGTCCTGCGGATGGGTGGCGCGGTCCGCGGCGACCTCGGTGACCAGATCGGCAAGGTCCTTGCCCGCGGTGAGCAGCTGCGCGATCGCCTCGTCCATGTCCTCGCTGATGAACTCCGGATCCGCGCCGGACAAGATGATGTTCGTATTGCGCAGCACCATGTCGTAGTGCTCGTCGCCGATGCCCATCATCTCGCAGATGATTTTCAAGGGGAGGCGCGCTGACACGTGCTGCGCGAAGTCGCACGGACCGGTAACGAGAAGGTCGTCCACGATCCCGGCGGCCGTCCGCTGGACGTCCTCCTCGAACTTCTTGATCATCTTGGGCGTGAACGCGCGGGACACGATTCGCCGCAGGCGGGCGTGGCGCGGATCGTCCATGTTGATCATCGAGCCGAAGTACTCGTTAAACTCGGCGGGCAGGTCCTCGATGCTGGTGGCGCCCCGGGCCGAGGAGAACAGCTCAGGCTGCCTGCTCGCAGCACTGACGTCGGCATGGGAGATAAAGGCGTAGTAGCCGTCGCCCTCCTCGCTGAAGGGACTCTCCGGGACGAGGAAGTACGGCGCCTTGCCGAGCGACCGCAGCTTCGCGAAGTCCTGGTGCCGGTCCTCAAGCGACTGACCCCAGAACTCCGTGAGCGAGATATCGATCCCCTCGACCGAGCCAGCTGCCGGTGTGGTCATGGCGCCTGCCTTCGACTAGAACGTCGTTCTGGCGCAATTGTGACAGACCGCCCGTTGCATCCGCCATGCCCGGCAAGTCACGATGACGTGGCTGCGCTATTCGCGGCCGACGTTTCCCGCAGGCGGCGCGCTCGCTGACCGGCCGCCTGCGGGCCCGCTACCTGCCGACGGGTGTCTCGGCCCTGGTCCGGCGCTCACGCGCGCGGGCGTGAGCGTGCTGCCGGGTGAGCAGAGCGACGGCGACCGGCGCAGCGACTCCGCTGAGTTCCACGATGGCGCACACGATGGACGCCCTGCCCGCGGTGAGCAACGCCCAGCCGTCGCTCGTGGCGCGGGCGACTGAGAGCTGACCAGCATTGCGCCGCCCGTCCAGCAGGTCAGCCATTTCGGCGCAGGCGGTGATCGCCTGGAGTCTGGCTGCGAGCACGGCTGGCGGCTCGGCAAGTTCCGCGCGGAGCTGACTGCAGGCCAGCGTGAGGCCCGGCCGGGGCTCGTGGTGCCGGAGACCCGAGTCGACCGCCGCCCAGCCGCAGGCCACCCGAACGGGCGCTCGTAGCGTGAGTCCGAAGCCCGACAGCGGTCCCTCGCCGGGTGCCGTCGCGGTGTTGACCGCGCGCCGCTCGGGCCCGGCGTGCCGACCCTGGCTCTCGTTGAGGCTCTCCGCGGGCGGCGCTTGCTGCGGCACCCTGGTCATCACTGCGGGCAGCGGAATCTCGGGCTGGCTGCAGCCGACGGTGACGCGCAGGCCCTCGTCGAGCCCGAGATCCACGGCGCAGCGCTCCAGGAACACTGAGAGCAAAGCAGGCGGCCAGGCGGCGTTGCGGGGGAGCGGGCCGGAGTCATGCAGGTGCACGCCCCGCCAGGTCGCCAGTAGCTGACCGGCGGCGTCGACAGCCTCGACGTCCCAGCGCTGCAGCGCGGGTGAGGCCAGGTCGCTCAGCGCGTACGAGGTTCCGTCCCTGGCTGCCCGTGGTTCCATCGCGGCGTCGTTGCCAGACCCGAAGCCAGCTGCCTGTGCTGCCACCAGAGCTGAAATCGCGGCCTGCCGCTGCTGTCCGTGCGAGTGCCCGCCGGCCCGTCGGCCCGCACGGCGCGACTTGCGCGACTGCGGCCGTCGTTCGGCGATCTCCATGTCCGCCCGCTCCTCGGGGGTCATGTCCGAGGGTGCGACCGCGGCGACCGCCAGGACGGCCCGCCCGGCCACGTCGTCGCCGGGCACGCCTGCCGGCCGGTCAGGCGCCGTGGCCGCGGCCCGAGCTGCGCCCTCCGGTGTCAGCTCGGCGGCCGGCGCTCCGGCCTGCCCTGGCACCAGCCTGGTGTAAGCGTCGCCGGAAGCTCCCGGCTGAACCGGCGCTGCGATCGCCCGGATCTCGACGGGCCCGTCGGCCTCACGGCCGGAGAAATGCACCGACTCACAGCCAGCGGCTCGCACGCGGCGGTGCGGCACGCAGGCCTGCAGTACCTGGATCGCGGCGTCGTTGAGGCCCGGGCTGCCGAGCAGGAAGGTCGTCCGGGCCTGGTCGCTGTCAGCTGCAAACCATGGCTGGTCGTCGCTGCCGCGTGCAAGCGCCCGTCCCGAGCGCGCGGTGACCTCGGGTAGCAGCGCGATCCGCCGGAACCTGCCTGACTGGAAGCAGATCGGCCCGTAGAGCTCGGCTCCGTCGACCAGTCCCGACGGATTGGCCACGAGCTGATGCAGCGCGGCCGACGCGGCGGCACTCGGGGCCTCGACCGCATCCTGCTGCTCAGCGGTGCAGCTGAACTCGGCCCGGGCATGATCGACCCGGTACGAGCTGTCGGAGCATCGCAGGGCGGTCACGATCGTGTCGCCGCCGCGCTGGGCCAGGACCTGCAGTACCGCCTCGCCGCCGGACGGAATGACCACCGGCGAGTCGAAGGTGACGCTGGCGGCCCTCCGCAGCGGCCGGCCGGCCAGGACCGACGCGGCTTGCGCCAGTGCCTCGAGGGCGAGCACGGGCGGCAGCACCGGCAGCCCGTCCACCCGGTAGTCGGCCAGGTAGGGATCGGTCGCCAGGCCAAGGCTGGCTGACGAGACGAGCTCGATGCCGCGGTGGTAGACGGTTACGTCGCGCAGGAACCGGCCGCCGTGCGGCAGGCCGGCCGCATCGAGATCGGCGACCGTGAGCGCGGGCGCCGGCACCGTGGCAAGTCCGTCCACACGACCGTGCAGCGCAACGTCGCAGGGCACGTCCGGGGTGGTCATGACCTTCAGCAGCAGCCGGCTCGCACTGGCGATATCGACCGCGGCTGTCCCTGCCGAGGCGAGCTCGGCCGCAAGATCCGGACGATCGCCCAGCCCGCTGGCGTCCCAGGCCGGGAGGTCGATGTGCAGCGGACGGCATCCGATGCCGACATCGGCGAGCCGCGTCGCACGGCTCTGCAGGGCGCTGCTACTGAGCGCCTGCAGGCTTGCGCCCGCCAGGCCGTACCGGCTGATCACCGACCCGAAGGTGATGATCATCTTGAGCTGGCCAGCGCGTAGGGTGCCGACCAGCTGGTCAAGCAAGGCTGACTCGTCCCCGAGATGCTCGGCCATCGGGGCCTGCTTCATCTCATTCATGGAAACGAGGTCGACAGCCGCCGCGCCATGAGCGATAGCTGTCACGGCTCCGAGCCGGTCCTCGATCCGCTTGACGGCAGCGGTGAGGCTTGGCGGGTCAGCGATGTCGATGACCTCATAGCCGACGCGGGCTCCGGCTGAGCGCAGCACTTCAAGTCCCGCGATCAGTGAGCCGTCGTCGTGCTCCCCGGGCCTGCCGACCAGGGCGATGCCGGTGCCGCAGATCGCGAGGACCTGAGCAAGCGCGAGTGCAGCGCCGCCCGTTCGCCGGCTGATGAGGATGACGTCGTCCGGCCCGAGCGGGATGTCGCCCCCGCCGGCGAGCGGCACCTCGCTGAGCACCGGCTCGCTGACCGTGCCGGCATCCCCGAGCACCAGTTCCCTGAAGCTTCCGGGCACTGCGACGGCGAACTGCTGAATCGCGGCCGGCGCGGCGCCGGCGTCGGCGGGCACGCGCAGGATCGTGATGCCGATCGACGGATGCTCGGCGTGCAGGCTGGCAAAGAAGCCGGTGAAGCCCGGACTCGTCGTCACCACGACAAGCTCGCCGGTGCTCATCGCATCGTGCGCGGCCTCTAGTGCCGTAGCTCGCGAGCGCTCATCGGCAGGGTCATCGACGATAGCGAGCGTCCGGCACGCGGTCGGGTCCGCTGTAAACAGTCCGCTCAGGTCCGCCAGCGCGGTGCTACAAGCGGCCGCGAACATCCGCCACGGCTGCGCTTCTGCCGGCATAGCGGGTCTTGCCACCGGTCGCAAACGCTCGGTGAAACACCGGGTCCATGTGTTCAGCCCGCCGACGCGCTCCGGCTCGACCGCTGCGGGAACGGCGTTGACAGCCGACTCGACGTTGGCCACGAACTCGTTGTTTTCGGACGATTGGGCCTCCGCGGGCAGGAGATCGGTCGCCGGGACGTCGGCCTGCGCCGGGACGTCGGCCTGCGGGATCGGTGCTGGCTCGGCCTGCTCGACCGGCACAGCCTCAGACGCTGGCGTCGCGTCGGACTCTGGCGCTGCGGCGCCCTCGGACACTTCCGCAGCGGGCGATGCGGCCGCCTCGGACTCTTGCGCAGCGGGCGTTGCGACCGCCTCGGACTCTTGCGCAGCGGGCGCTGCCGCAATATCGGACTCGTGCGCGGGCTCGGAGATTTCGGCAGCCGCCTGAGTCTCGCCGAGCGAGCCTTCCAGTGACCCGCCGGAACTGGCCGCCCTGGCGTCGGTTTCGCCGGCGCCCGGCGTGCTCGCACCGGCTGCGTCCGCGATGAGCAGATGTGTGGAAAGACGCCGCTCGAATTCTCCTCTCCGGCTCGAGATGGTGTCGTCGCCGGTGAGCGTCCGATTGCCGCCTCCGGCGGAATCGGCGGAGTCAGGACCGGCCGTCGCGGCGCTAGTGGCGGCCGTCGTAGCGGCGCCGGCGGCTGTCGTCTGCTTGCCTGACGACATCCGGTCTGCCGCCGGGGCATCCGTAACCGGCTCGCTGCTCGCCGGAAGGTTGGTCCCGGCCTCGATTGCGGGCTCGATTGCGGACGCCTTGGCTGTGGCCACCTTGGCTGTGGCCGCCGCGCCGTCTGCCTCTTCTGGCACTTCTGCGGCTTCCACTGCCTCTGCCGCAACTGCCTCTGCCGCAACCTCCGGTGCTGCGTCGGCAGGTGCTGCGTCAGCCCCTGGCTGCGGCACCACGTTGCACGGGCTGGAGAGGAACACCCGCTCGCGCCAGATGTCGATCAGTCGGGTCTGGCGGTCGGCGAATAGCGGCCGCGGCTCGCGCATCGCTCCGGCCGCGTAGAGCGCGGCCGCCACGCGTGCTGTACTTGCCGCATCCTGCATGCCGGCCTCAAGGCTGATGGCCGGCACCTGGGTGGCTTCGGCGGCCGTCGTGACCAGGGCCCGGCCGGGCCCGCTTTCCGCGAGCAGCGTCGCGCCGACCGCACCTGCTGCGATCGCCTCGGCGACTTTCGGCCCGCCATCGAATCCGCTGCAGATCAGCTCGATGGCCTCCTCGACGGAACCGATCTCGCTACCGGTCAGCGTCGAGATCAGCCGGCGGCGCGGCGGGCCGAACCGGAAGCGCTGCGCGATCGCGGCGCGGAGCGCTTCGTTGCCGGGGTGAGCACTGTTGCCAGGGCGGGCACCGTTTCCCCCGCGGGCGGAGCCGTTCACCCGCTGCATGCTGACCCGCTGAAGGGCTCGCGTTCCGGCTGACGACGGCGCGGCGGCCGCCGGGTCGGTCGCGGCGGGATCCTGTACTGGCGAACCCGCGAGTTCCCCCTCGGCCGCGAAGCCGCCATCCGGATTGCCGCTCGGGCTGCTGTCGGCTTCCCGGTGCGCCGACCGGGCCAGGAACTCGGCCCGGAGTTCGGCGATCTCGATGACCTCGGCTTCGCCCAGGACCCCGGTCCAGGCCAGTCCGGCCAGTGCGCCCAGACCGTGTCCGACGGCCGCGTTGGCGTGCACGTCGAGTGACTCGAGCCAGCGCAGCGTGTCGAGGCAGTCAGCGACAGCCGACCGAACCGCATCCGGCTGCGGGACGTCCGGCTGCTCGGCCGCTTCCGGCTGGCCGGACAGCAGTAGTGTCACCCGGCCGTCGGCGTCGTCGGACGCGAACACGCCGGGGCGCACCGCCATCAGCCCGTCCGACAGCAGCGGCAGCATGGTGACGGCCTCGCGGGCCAGCATCGCCAGCTGCGACTGACGCGCCGCGACGATACCGACTCTCGTGCGTCCCTGGGCCGCTGTGTCGCGGCCGAGCATGCAGGCAAGATCGACCATCTCCGCGTCCGACAGCCACGGGCCGACCTCCGCGATCCTCGACAGCACCGCGGTGAGGGCAAACCGATCGGGCGCGTGCAGCAGGAACGGCATTGGCTCAGGCGCCGGGAGCAGCCGCGGCTGGACTTCGCTGAGACCGGGCTTCACCATGGCCCGGGCCAGCAGTGGCACCGAGCGGAGCCAGCGCTCCTGGCGGGCGCGTCCGGAAGGCTCGTGCCGCAGCACAACGTGGACGTTAGCGCCGCCGATCCCCATGGTGGAGACGGCCGCCAGCCGCGGGCCGGCGGGCCACTCGCGCGGCGCGTCAGGGACAGATACGCGCGCTTCGCCGCTCGCGATCAGCTCGTGCGGAGCCTGCGAGCCCGTTGTCGGCGGCACCACCCCGGTCCCGAGCGCGAGGACCGTCTTGATCAGCCCGGCTGCACCGGCGGCGGCCTGGGCGTGGCCGATGTTCGCCTTCACGGAGCCGAGCGCCGCCAGCTGACTGGCGCCTGACCGGATCGAGGCCAGAGCTGCGAGCTCTGCGTCATCGCCGAGACGGGTTCCTGCCCCGTTTCCTTCCAGGTAGGTAATATCTGCCGGGTCGACGCCGCTGCGCTCGTACGCTCGCTGCATCGCCAGCAGCTGGCTGCTCGCGTGGGACTGCATCTCGCCGGGCTTGCCGCCGCCTGAGGCGCCCCAGCCGACGATCTCTGCGTGGACGGGCAGGCCAGCCGCGCGGGCGTCCGCGCTCCGCATGAGGACGACGACGCCGCAGCCCTCGCCGGGCAGGTAACCCGCGGGATGCTCGTCGTAGATGCGCACGTCCGTGCTGGCGAGCAGGCCGGACTTGGCCAGGCCGATGAGCTCGAGCGGATCGATGCTGAGGTCGACGCCGCCGGCGATCGCCGCGTCCAGGTCGCCAGCCGACAGGGCCGCGCAGGCCGAGGCGACCGCTTGCAGCGAGGACGAGCAGGCGCTGTCGACGGCGTGACTGCCGCCCCGGAAGCCGAAGTAGGTGCCGATGCCAGCGGCGATCGCGCCGGGCATGCTCCCGGCGAGGGAGTCCGGGCCCATGGCCATGAACGGCGCCAGATAGCCGCTCTCGGCGCGTCGCAGCACGAGACTGGCCTGGTTCGCCTGGATGTCCCCGGTGCCCAGCGCCTCGGTCAGCACCCGCCGGACGTACGGCCAGCGGACCCGCAGGGTGTTGGCACGTGAGGTGTCGCCGGCCAGGGTGTTGCCGATGATGACGCCGGTCCGGTCCCGGTCCAGGCCGGTGCCGGCCGGCAGCCCGGCCGCCGCCAGCGCCCGCGCGGCGGTCTCCAGCGCGAGCCAGTGGGCCGGATCGGCGGCGAGATAGGCAGCCGCGTCGATGCCGAAAGCGGACCGCTCGAACTGCCAGCCCTCGATCAGGGCCGCGCGAGTGCTGTAGGTGGCATCGGAAAGAGCCCGGTCGGGCTTGTAGTAGTCGTCCAGCTCGAGCCGGACGGGCGGCAGCCGCCGGAACGACCGGCGGCCGGTGAGGACCACGTCCAGCAGCGCGGCCGGGTCGTCGGCGTCCGGGAACCGGCAGGCGAGCCCGACGACGGCGATCGGTGGCCTGGTCCGAAGAGCTCCGGTGGCGTCAGGCACGGCACTGTCCGGCACCGCATTGCAGGGCCCGGCTCTGTACGGCCGGGCTATGTCGGGTCGCTGTAAAACCCGGCTGGCGACTACCCGGAGAGCGCTCTGAGCGAATTCGGCGAATCGCGTGAATTAATTCCGCGCGCGAGCAAGTGTGCATTTTTCCCCCGGATAATGGCCTGTCTCCCCATTGGCCATCCCAGCAGCGCAGGGCGTAAGCGCACGCACCGTGTCCCCCGGTGGCCTGGTCGGCCTGCACGTTCCCCGGTGCGCTGAAGCCCATTGGCTGCTAGGTGTCAGGACATTATTAGGCGGCCCTGCGGTGGGGTCAAGGAGGAATACACGACACGCGTCTTTTCGGCAATGGCGGCTTTTCTTCATTGCGCGCGCATGCGGGCGGTAATGCAGTGAGTAGTCCGCTGCGGCCGGTCTCGTCCGGACCCGGCCGGGGCAGCCTGGCCTGAGCCGGCGCGGATGAAGCTGCGGCGAGGTGGCCGTGATCGGCCGTGATCGGCGGATGGCGGCATCCTGCGGCACAGTCATCCGGCCCGAGCGGAGTGCGCTACCCTGTGCACGTGCGTCTTGCCGGTCTGCTTCTTAGCTAGCCGCGCCGACTGACCTGCCGTTGGCGCGGCTGCCCCTCGTGAACCGGGGGGCTGTTGTTTTTACGGGACAAGCATCGAGGCAGAGCTCGGGAAGCTCAGCCGGGCACGGGCCGATGTGCCGATCCGGGCCGACCATGTACGCGAGGAAGTCATGACAGCCGCCGAGATAGCGGATCGCTACGATCCGCGCGCGATCCAGGAGAAGTGGCAGCAGCGCTGGGCCGCGATGGATGTGTTCCGTGCCAGTGACGACCCGGATGACCCCCGGCCGCGGACCTACGTCCTGGACATGTTCCCGTATCCCTCGGGCGACCTTCACATGGGGCACGCTGAGGCCTACGCTCTCGGCGACGCGATGGCTCGCTACTACACGCTCCGCGGGCACAACGTGCTGCATCCCATCGGATGGGACGCGTTCGGCCTGCCTGCCGAGAATGCTGCCATCCGGAACAACACTCACCCCGCCGACTGGACCTACAAGAACATCGAGATGCAGGCGGCGTCGTTCCGCCAGTACGGTGTGTCCTTCGACTGGTCGCGCCGCCTGCAGACCTGCGATCCGGAGTATTACCGGTGGACGCAGTGGCTGTTCCTGCGCTTCCACGAGCGTGGCCTGGCGTACCGGAAGGACGGCTACGTCAACTGGTGCCCGGTCGACCAGACGGTGCTCGCCAACGAGCAGGTCATCAACGGCAGGTGCGAGCGCTGCGGTGCCGAGGTCATCCGGCGCGTGCTCACCCAGTGGTACTTCAAGATCACCGAGTACGCCGACCGGCTGCTGGCCGACATGGCGCCGCTCGAGGGCAAGTGGCCTGAGCGCGTGCTGCTCATGCAGCGCAACTGGATCGGCCGCAGCGAGGGCGCCGAGGTCAGCTTCGAGATCGAGGGCCGGGCCGAGCCGGTCACGGTGTTTACCACCCGGCCGGACACACTGTACGGAGCGACGTTCTTCGTCGTCGCAGCGGACTCGCCGCTGGCGGCAGAACTGTGCGCGCCTGAGCAGCAGGCGGCGCTCGAGGCGTACCTGGCCGATGTGCGCAAGCTCACCGACATCGAGCGGCAGTCAGCCGACCGGGAGAAGACCGGCGTATTCCTAGGCCGCCTGGCTATCAATCCGGTGAACGGGGAGCAGATCCCCGTCTGGGCAGCCGATTACGTGCTGCCCGACTACGGCACCGGGGCGATCATGGCGGTGCCCGCTCATGATCAGCGTGACCTCGACTTTGCCCGGCAGTTCGGCCTGCCGGTGCGCGTCGTGCTCGAGACGGGCTCGGCCGATCCGGCGGCGACCGGACTGGCGACGCCCGGAAAGGGCACCCTCGTGAACTCCGGGCCGCTGGACGGACTCTCGAAGCAGGCCGCGATCGCCCGCATCATCGAGCTCCTCGCCGAGCGGGGCCTTGGCCGCGGCGCCGTCAACTACCGCCTGCGCGACTGGCTGCTTTCCCGGCAGCGGTTCTGGGGCGCGCCGATCCCGATCGTGTACTGCGACGGCTGTGGCGAGGTTCCCGTCCCGGACGAGGACCTCCCGGTGCTGCTGCCCGACCTTCGCGGGCAGGAGCTGGCACCGAAGGGGAGCTCACCGCTGGCAGCCGCGACGGACTGGGTCAACACCGAGTGCCCCAAGTGCGGCGGCCCGGCCAAGCGGGACACCGACACGATGGACACGTTCGTCGACTCGTCGTGGTATTTCCTGCGGTACTGCTCGCCGCAGTTCGAGCACGGGCCGTTCGAGGTCGGCTCCGTCCGCCGGTGGTCACCGGTGGACCTGTACGTCGGCGGCGTCGAGCACGCGATCTTGCACTTGCTGTACTCGCGCTTCTTCGTCAAGGTCCTGCACGACATGAAGATGCTGGACTTCACCGAGCCGTTCACGGCCCTGGTCAACCAGGGTCAGGTGATCAACCAGGGCAAGGCGATGTCCAAGTCGCTGGGCAACGGGGTCAACCTGGGCGAGCAGCTGGCCGCGCACGGCGTGGACGCGATCCGCCTGACCATGATCTTCGCCAGCCCTCCCGAGGACGACATCGACTGGGCAGACATGAATCCCGACGCCCTGGTGAAGTTCCTGGGCCGGGTAGCGCGCATTGGGGCCGAGGTCGCGGCATCCGGCACGCCTGGCCGGGTGCTCGGGACTGGGCGCGCGGCCGGCGGTGAGCTGGAGCTGCGCAAGTCAACGCACAAGACCATCGACGAGGTCACGCGGCTGGTCGAGTCCACCCGGCTGAACGTCGCGGTGGCCCGGCTGATGGAGCTGGTGAGCGCGGCGCGGCGGGCGGTCGACTCCGGCCCCGGCGCTGCCGACCCGGCTGTCCGCGAGGCCGCGGAGGCCCTGGCGGTGATGCTGTCGCTGTTCGCCCCCTACACCGCGGAGGAGTGCTGGGAGATGCTCGGGCATGAGCCGTCGGTCGCCCGGGCCGGCTGGCCTGTCGCCGATCCGGCGCTGCTCGTCGAGGACAGCGTCACCTGCATCGTGCAAGTCGACGGGAAGGTCAGGGACCGGCTCGAGGTCGCGACCTCGATCGGCGAGGATGAGCTGCGTGAGCTGGCGCTGGCGACCCCCGGCGCGGAGCGCGCCCTCGCTGGCCGCGGCGTCCGGACGGTCATCGTCCGCCCGCCGAAGCTCGTGAACATCGTCTCGGCCTAGCCTTCCGCCTGGTCACAGTGCTCGCCGTGTGCCGAACTCGATCCGGAACCATCGTCGCCTGCCGATCCGCAGCGCGTCCCCGCTCGACACCGGATGGCGCTGCCCGGGATCGGTGAGCTTGCGCTGACCGTCCAGCCGCACGCTTCCGTCGGAAATCAGCTGCCGCAGCTCCGTCCGTGACGCGTCCGGGAGACACAGCCGCAGCAGGTCGATCAGCGTGATTGTTCGGGTCCCCGACTCCGATGACTGGCATCTCGTCCGGCACTGAGCGCGCGGAGAAGACGCGCCGGAACCACTCGTCCTCGCGCTCGGCCGCCTCCTGATCGTGGTATCGCGCCACGAGCTCGCGGCCGAGGAGGCGCTTGGCCGCCATCGGATTGACCTCTCCGCCGGCGATCGCACCGTCGAGGCTCTCGATCTCGGTGACCGGCACCATCGTGTAGGCCGCAGGTAGGTGGTCACCAGGTGGTCCGGCAGCTTCATCGACTTGCCGAACATCTCGCGCGGGCTGTCGCCGATCGCGATGTAGTTGCCCAGGCTCTTGCTCTGCTTCGCGCAGCCGTCAGTGCCGGGCGTCATCTGCGTCGTGACAACGACCTGCGGAGGCCGCCCCAGCCGTTCCGCGAGGAACCGGCCCATCAGCTCGTTGAAGTGCTGATCCGTGCCGACGATCGTCAGATCGGACTCCAGCTCGCACGAGTCGTAGCCCTGGAGAATCGGGTACACCAGCTCGTGCATCCGGATTTCGGCTCCTGCGGCAATCCGGGCGGCGAACATGTCGCGCTGGATAAGCCGGGCGTGCGTCACCTCCGACAGCAGGCTGACGAAGGAGCCCAGCGGCATCACCGACCACCACTCGGAGTTACGCCGGACCTCGAACACAGCGGGGCCGGTGAGCAGGATCCGGCCCGCCTGCTCGACGAACGCGCCGGCGTCCCTGTCGATCTGCTCGGCCGGGATCACCGGCCGCGTCGCGGACCGGCAGGCCGGGTCACCGATCCTGGTGGTGAAATCGCCGATCAGCAGCAGCACTTTGTGGCCCGCCTGCTGCAGCTCGCGCATCGCCCACAGATTGACGCCGTGCCCGATATGGAGAAACGGCGCGGTCACGTCGACGCCGTACTTGATCCGGAGGTGACGTCCGGACGCCATCCTGGCCCCGAGGTCGCGGGCGGTAATGACGTCGGCAGCTGTCCGCTGCAGGGTGGGGGACAGGTGGAAGAGCTCGTCCATGGGCGAAGGCACATCCTGACTCGTCGGGAACGGACTCAGCTCCGCGGTCAGTGATCAGAACGAACATCAGGAACAGAAACGCGGCTGCGGAGCGACGCTGAAGCGCGAAGCGGCCCGGCAGTTCCGTGCGAAATCAGGCGGCAGTGTCGTCTGCGGCAGTGTCGTCTGCGGCAGCGCCCGCTACCGCGGTGTCTGCCGCCACGGTGTGTGCTGCCGCAGCGTCGTCAGCTGCACGGAAATGCCGAGCAGCTGATATCGACAGTTCACCGGAGTCCTCGTTTCCTGTGGAAGCGCCCTGGATCCAGCCCGGGCAGGGCGACGGTAGCACGGCGAGCCCGGTTGGTTCACCCCGATATCGGCCCGCCGCCACTGCACTGGGTGGCACCGGCCGGAAGCCGGCAGCGGGCGCCCGGAAGTCAGGATCCCGCTGCCAGCCCGCCCGAATCAGACGCGGCGCAGGACCGCGACGACCTTGCCGAGAATCTCCGCCTCGTCGCCGGGGATCGGGGCGTAAGCGGGGTTGTGCGGCATCAGCCAGATGTGGTTGCCGGAGCGCTTGAACGTCTTGACGGTAGCCTCGCCGTCCAGCATGGCCGCGACGATGTCGCCGTTCTCCGCAACGGGCTGCTGCCGGACGACAACCCAGTCGCCGTCGGCAATGGCGGCGTTGATCATCGAGTCGCCGACAACTTTGAGCAGGAAGAGCGTCCCCTCGCCGACGATCTGCCTCGGCAGCGGGAAAATGTCCTCCACGGACTCCTCGGCGAGGATCGGCCCGCCGGCGGCGATGCGGCCGACAAGCGGGACGTAAGCCGCCTCCTGGGAAGCGATATCCATCGGCGTGTCGTCGTCAAAATCCGGCTCGGGCCGGACGGCAGGATGACCGGGCAGCCGCACTTCGACGGTGCGCGGCCGGCCCGCGTCGCGGCGCAGGTAGCCCTTACTCTGCAGCGTCGACAGCTGGTAGGACACGCTCGACGTGCTTGTCAGGCCGACTGCTTCACCGATCTCGCGCATCGACGGCGGGTAGCCGCGGCGCTGGACCGAGTCGCGAATCACCTGGAGTACTTTCCGCTGCCGCCAGGTCAGGACGTGGTCGGGGTCAGGCTTGTCCGGCAGGTCAGCGACGACAGTCGGCACGCTGCCCTTGGGACGCCGACCTGGCTTGCCGTGCGGTCGGCTCGGTGCTGCCGATGCCGGGCTGGAATCGGTCAGGTCGATGGGCGAGGCCTCGCGCGCCCCTCCGTCACTGGTCGCATCGCTCATTTCGGGCCTCCGGCTCGAGTCGTGGTGCCTGTCAGGACGGTGCCTGTCAGGCCTGTGCCGTTCATTAGCGCTCTGTGCCGAGACCGACGCTAACGGTTTCGGACTCGCAGATCAAACATCTGTTCGACACGCGCCAGAAAATGTCGTACCCCTGAGATATGACAGTACCGGAGCTTCGTTCGATCGAACGAAGCTACGATAGAACAGATTTGCGATCGAACTGTCATTCGTTAACGGGAGGCTGGAATGAGCGCTCTGAGTGCGATCGAAGCCCTGGTCGCCGCCGGGCCACAGGAGCCCGACGCTGGCGGGACCGGACCTGCGGGGGAGCGCCGCAGGATCGTGGTCGTAGGCCGGGTGGTCACGCCGGATCCGGCTGGCAGCGCGGCAGGGGCTCGCGCTCCGCGCGTTAGTTCGATCAGCGGCGGCGCGGCCGCCCCCGAGCCCGCTGCCAGCGGATCGTCGGCTGGCGGTTCGGGCGCCCGTCGTCCGAGCAGCGGTTCGGCCGGGAGGGACGAGCGTGGCCACGTCGTGGCACGGCCTGCTGCCTCCCCGCGCGCTGGGGCGCATCCCGCCCGGGATCGCGGCCAGGGAGCAAGACTCGCGGGGGCCGAGAGGTCGCCGCTGCGGCTGACCCGGCGTGGCAAGGCGGTCGTCGCCATTTTCGTGGTGACGGGCCTGACGGTGCTGGCTTTGCTGGTCACGATGCTCGCGTCTTCAGGCGCGCAGGCGACGAACCATGGCGCACCGGATGCTGGCTACCAGGGCATGCGGGAGATTGTGGTGCGCCCGGGCCAGACCCTCTGGTCGATCGCCTCGGCGGCCGAGCCGACGGCCGATCCCCGGATCGTGATTCAGGAGATCATGACCGCTAACGCCCTCACGAGCACAGATATCGCTGCCGGGCAGCTGCTGTGGGTTCCGCGCTGACGGCCGGTCGGCGTGTGAGCGCCCGTGGCTCGCAGCTGCCCCCTTGTCACCGCCGGGGCAGCCGGTTTTGCGACGTTTGCGCTGGCAGCTCACCGCGACACGCCGGCGTGTTGGCCGAATTCGCTGACGTCCCTGGCTCCGCCGTTGCATCGTCTACCAGCGGCTTCTGCGGGATGCGGCGAGGGGTTGCATAAGTTGGCGCAGTGGACCACAATATCTAGTAGTTGCACGCGTGTAATTTTCCTATAGCTTGTGATTGTTGGACGCGGCTTCCAGATCCCGGGGGAGGTGATCGCATGTACTGCCCGTACTGCAGGCATCCGGACAGCAGAGTCATCGACAGCCGGACGGGCGAGGATGGTGCAGCGATCCGCCGCAGGCGTTCGTGCCCGGCCTGTGGCCGGAGGTTTACCACCCAGGAGACGGTGATCCTGACCGTCGCCAAGCGCAGCGGCGTCACTGAGCCCTTTAACCGGGACAAGATCGTCCGCGGCGTGCGCCGCGCCTGCCAGGGCCGGCCGGTGACTGAGGATCAGCTTGCCCTCCTCGCACAGCAGGTGGAGGACGCGATCAGGAGCAGGGGCAGCGGCGAGATCCCGTCCCACGAAGTGGGCCTGGCCATTCTCGGCCCGCTCCGGGACCTTGACGAGGTCGCGTACCTGAGGTTCGCCTCGGTGTACCGGGGATTTGAGTCCCTGGCGGACTTCGAAGAAGAGATTGCCACGCTGCGCGCTGAGCATCTGAACGAATGGCGGCCGCAGGATGCAGGCCTCCTGGCCGCCGAAGCAGGAGAGAGCCCGGCAGGCGAGGGCGGCTCCGGGTCTGCTTCCGGTGGCCGCAGCGCACGGCATAACGGGCAGCAGCCCGCGCCGGCCACCTGAGGGCCGGACAGCGAAATTCATCGGAAGGGCCTGGAATAGGTCCGCTATCGGGTCCGACGGGACCGCGGAGGGGGAGCACATGACCGAGACGGCAAGCGGGCCAGCGGCGAAGGGCAGCAGCAAGCGTGCCAAGGGCCTGACCCTGCGCCGTATCTACACTCGCGAGGGCGTCCATCCCTACGACGAGGTCACCTGGGAGCGCCGCGACGTCGTCATGACGAACTGGCGGGATGGCTCGGTCAACTTCGAACAGCACGGTGTCGAGTTCCCCGACTTCTGGTCGGTCAACGCCGCGAACATCGTGACGACGAAGTACTTCCGGGGCGCGCTCGGCACGGCGCAGCGAGAGTGGAGCCTGAAGCAGCTCGTCGACCGCGTTGTCGGTACCTACGGAGCGGCTGGCCGCGAGCACGGTTACTTTGCCACCGAGCAGGACGCCGAGATCTTCGAGCACGAGCTCAAGTACGCCCTCATCCACCAGATCTTCAGCTTCAACTCACCGGTCTGGTTCAACGTCGGGACAACGTCGCCGCAGCAGGTCTCGGCCTGCCAGCCCTACCACGCGCCGGTGAGCACGCCGGCCGGCCCGGTGCCAATCGGCAGCCTCGTCGAGTCGGACGCGGTGGGCACGAAGGTGTACGACGCGCACGGCACGACCCGCATCGTGGCAACGAAGTCGAATGGCATTAAGGAAGTTCTGCGGCTCCGGACCACGGACGGGCGCGTTCTCGAGGCGACCGCGGATCACCTGGTCTGGCGGGCGACTGACCTGGAGACCGGCGAGTTCACCGTGGCGGGCTTCCTGCGGGCAGGCGACCATCTGCTCTATGTCGAGCCCGACGTCGGCGGCTCGGACCGCGTGCTGCTGGACATCAGCAAGGTCGAGAGCCTCGGCCCGATGGAGGTCTTCGACATCCAGACCGACAGCGGCGAGTACCTGTCGGGCAACCTCCGGGTGCACAACTGCTTCATCCTGGCCGTCGACGACACGATGGACTCGATCCTGGAGTGGTACCGCGAGGAGGGCCTGATCTTCAAGGGCGGCTCCGGAGCTGGTGTCAACCTGTCGAGGATCCGGTCGAGCAAGGAACTTCTCTCCTCCGGCGGGACCGCAAGCGGCCCGGTGTCCTTCATGCGCGGCGCAGACGCCTCAGCCGGCACGATCAAGTCGGGCGGGGCGACCAGACGGGCAGCCAAGATGGTGGTGCTGGACGTCGACCACCCCGACGTCGAGGAGTTCATCGAGACCAAGGCGCGCGAGGAAGAGAAGATCCGCGTCCTGCGCGATGGCGGCTTCGACATGGACCTTGGCGGCAAGGACATCGCCAGCGTCCAGTACCAGAACGCCAATAACTCCGTCCGTGTCTCGGACGAGTTCATGCGGGCAGTCGAGTCGGACCGAACGTTCGACCTGGCCGCGCGGACCACGGGCGAGCCGCTGGCGCAGGTGGACGCGAAGACGCTGTTCGGCAAGATGGCCAAGGCAGCGTGGGAGTGCGCTGACCCCGGCATCCAGTACGACGGCACGATTAACGACTGGCACACCACCCCGGAGTCGGGCCGCATCACCGCCAGTAACCCGTGCTCGGAATACGTCCACCTGGACAACTCGTCGTGCAACCTCGCGAGCATTAACCTGCTCAAGTTCCTGCGCACGGACGACAGTTTCGACGCCGAGAAGTTTGAGCAGCTCACCGAGCTGATCATCACCGCCATGGACATCTCGATCTGCTTCGCGGACTTCCCGACAGAGAAGATTACCGAGACCACGCGTGCGTTCCGTCAGCTCGGCATCGGCTATGCGAACCTGGGCGCGCTTCTCATGGCGACCGGCCACGCCTACGACTCCGACGACGGCCGCGCGATCGCCGCGGCGATTACCTCGCTGATGACGGGCACCGCCTACCGGCGCTCAGCGGAGCTGGCCGGAGTCGTCGGGCCGTACGACGGCTATGCGCGCAACGCGACCGCGCATAAGCGCGTTATCGCCAAGCACGCCACCGCAAGTGCGTCCATCCGGCCACTCGGCAGCATGGACACGCCGATCCTGGCCGCCGCCAACAAGGCCTGGCGAGAGTGCATCGAGACTGGCGACGCGAACGGGTACCGGAACGCCCAGGCGAGCCTGCTCGCGCCAACTGGGTGCCTGACGGGCGACACGCTGATCACTTCTGACCGTGGTCTCGTGCGGCTGGCCGAGCTGGGTGACCCGTACGGTGACAAGTGGCAGGACCTGACGCTTGCCGTGTCCACAGACGAAGGCCCGCGGACCGCGACCCGCTTCTTCGTGAACGGCGAGGAACCGACACGACGTATCCGGACAGAAGGCGGTTACGTCATCCAGGGCACTTTGACTCATCGAGTCAAGGTTCTCGATCAGGAGTCAGGCGACTGGGTGTGGAAGAGGCTGGCCGACGTCACTAGCGGGGACGTCGTCCCCGTTCAGCTGGGAACTCTGGTTGGCGGGTCTCGCGTCGTGCCACTACCGGTCCTCGACCAGGCCTACTACACCGATGACCGGGGCGTTCGCGTCCCTGACGTGGTGACGGCCGACCTGGCTGAGCTAGTCGGCTACTTCATGGGTGACGGGAGCGTGCATTCCAAGGGCATCCGCCTGTGCGTCGCAGATACTGACCTGGACGTCCTTGCGCGACTCGAAGTCCTGAGCAAGGGCCTGTTCGGCCTGGAGCCTGCGGTCCGGCAGGAGGCCGGCTACTGCGAGGTGACGCTGCAGTCTGCGCGGCTGGCGCGGTGGTGGCAGGCTGCCGGGTTCGCTAAGCAACTGCCCGAGCCCGGGCACCAGGGCAAAGGCTGGTCGCCACGGATACCATCCGCAGTCCTGGAGTCCAATGACCCGGTTATCTATGCCGCCTTCTTGCGCGGCCTCTTCGAGGCTGACGGAACGGTGGCGGAAGGCGTTCCGAGTCTCTCGACTGCCAGTGAGGGATTCGCTGCGGAGGTGAGGACTGCCCTGCTCGCTGTCGGCCTGGCGACCACGACCCGGTCCACCACGAGCGCCCGGGGAGGGCCGATCTTCCAGATCCGGCTCCGGAACGTCGATCATGCACTCAGGTTCGATGAGCTGGTCGGATTCATCGGCCAGCGTAAGTGCCAGCAGACCGCGTTCGATGAGCCGGTCCCTGCTGCACCTCTCGAGCCGACTCCGGGCTACCTGTTCGAGCGGGTCGCTGTGAATGAAGACGGCGGAGTTCACCCCACCTTCGATCTGTCGGTGCCCGACAATGTGACATACGTCGCTAATGGGATGGTGAGCCACAACACGATCGGCCTGATGATGGACTGCGACACGACAGGTGTCGAGCCAGATCTCGCCCTGGTCAAGTTCAAGAAGCTGGTCGGTGGCGGCTCCATGAAGATCGTCAACCAGACCGTTCCGCGGGCCCTGAAGAACCTCGGCTACCAGCCAGAGCAGGCCGAGGCGATCGTCGAGTTCATCGCCGAGCACGGTCACGTCATTGACGCGCCCGGACTGCGGCCCGAGCACTACAGCGTCTTCGACTGCGCGATGGGGGAGCGGGCGATCAGCCCGATGGGCCACGTCCGCATGATGGCGGCCGTCCAGCCTGCGCTGAGTGGCGCCATCAGCAAGTGCGTCACCGGAGAGACGCTGGTCGCATCGTCCGAGGGCCTGATCCGGATTGGCAGCCTGCATCGTGACGAGGGAGAGGACAGTTTCCGCGACGAGGTCCTCGAGATCTCCTCGCTGGACGGCGACAGGAAGACCGACGCGTTCTACTACGGCGGCGTCCGTCCTGTGCGGCGCGTTGTCCTGCGGTCCGGACATGCAATCACCGGGACGCTTCCGCACCGGCTCCTGGTGGCGGCGCCAGGCGGGCTGATCTGGAAATCGCTGGCAGATATCCAGCCCGGCGACGGGGTCGCGATCCAGGCCGGTGCCGAGAAGTGGGCGAGCAGGCCTTACAGCCTGCGCGACATCAGCCTCTCGAAACTGCACGGCAACCAGAAAGAGATCCTGACTCCCGAGGAGATGACCAGCGAGCTCGCGTTCCTGCTGGGCGCATACGCGGCCGAGGGGCACACTGTCCGGAGCAACTGGACCATCAGCATCACGAACTCAGTGCCAGCCGTGCTTGAGCGCGTCTGCGATGCGTGGCGGACCGTGTTCGGCCTCGAAGCGCGGATAACGAGTGATCCCGGCAAGTGCCCTCAGGCGGTGGTTGCTTCCAAGTCTGCCGTGGAATTCATGGCTGCGCTGGGCTGTGGTTCACGGTCGTCGGACAAGCGGATACCTGACGCAGTACTTCGGTCTCCGCGCGAAATGGTCATGGCATTTCTGCAAGGGCTGGCACTCGATGCTTACGTCACCACGGCTACGGCACCGAGGTGGGCTATCTGCCTCGATAGCCCGGCTCTGCTAGATGATCTGCAAGCCGTGATGACGAACCTGGGTGTCCTGCATGGCAGGGTCACCAAGTACAACAAGGAGTACGGCAAGACGTACGACGAGGTATACGCGGCCGGACTGCAGGGCCAGCTGATGGCGAGCCTCGTTCCATTCCTGGAGCCAGAGAAGGCTGCGAGAGTTGGCGAGTACTTGCAGCGGGATTACGCGACGGGGACCGCCGACGTAATTCCGGGCGTCAGCGGCCGGGAACTCTACCAGCTCATACCACTGGGTACCAGAGGCGCGGAGCACGGACGCAGCTGGCGGAGCGAATTCACCTTCCTGCTTGATCCGCGCACGCGGTACGTGACACGAAGCACTCTCGAGCGCGTTTCCACTCTCCCCGGCGTAGTGCTGCCCTCCTGGCTGCAGCAGGTGGTCGACGGCAATCTGCACTTCTCACCGGTGGAGTCAGTGACCGACGCCGGTTCGGCTGAGGTCTTTGATCTGTCGGTTCCTGAGACGCATGCCTTCGTTGCCAATGGCATCGTCAACCACAACACAGTGAACCTGCCCGAATCTGCGACAGTCGAGGACATCGAGAAGATCTACTTCGAGGGCTGGAAGCTCGGACTGAAAGCCCTGGCGATCTACCGCGACAACTGCAAGGTGGGCCAGCCGCTCTCGGTGGCCAAGAAGAAGTCCGAGGAAGCCACCGCGGAATCGGCGACACCGCATGAGGTCCGGCCGGTTCGCCGTCGTCTTCCCCGCCAGCGGAACGCGACCGTCACGAGGTTCTCAGTCGCGGGCGCCGAGGGTTACATGACCGCATCAAGCTACCCCGATGACGGCGTCGGCGAGGTCTTCCTGAAGCTCGGCAAGCAGGGCTCGACCCTCGCCGGCGTCATGGATGCGTTCTCGATAGCCATTTCTGTCGGTCTCCAGTACGGCATTCCGCTGGAGTCCTACGTTGGCAAGTTCACGAACATGCGGTTCGAGCCTGCCGGTATCACCGACGACCCGGACATCAGGATCGCGAGCTCGGTGATGGACTACATCTTCCGTCGGCTGGCACTCGACCATCTGCCCTACGACGAGCGGTCCGAGCAGGGCATCCTCACCACCGACGAGCGGACCGCGCTGCTCAACGGAGAGGACACCACCGCAGCCGCCGACGAGGTGGATCCGGAGGAACTCGCACAGTCGGTTCCGGTGGAGAAGGTGCAGCGGTCGCTGCCCGAGCCCGCCGAGCCGGTTGCTCGCCCGGCGGAGTCCTCAGCGAACGCTCCGCATTCCTCCACGGAGCTCATCGAGTCGCAGCAAGGCCGCGTGGCTGATGCGCCGCTGTGCCTAACCTGTGGTACGAAGATGCGCCCGGCTGGAAGCTGCTACGTCTGCGAGGGCTGCGGCTCAACTAGCGGCTGCAGCTAGAATCGTCTGCACAGAGTTTTCCCAGCTCAGGAGGGGTACACCAAGTGGTGTTCCCCTCCTGAGTCCTAACCGGGAGACGGTGTCGTTGCATCTGACGCATCAATGCGGAAGCAGGGCGACATGGTCAACCTCGCGCGGCTGCGCGTCAGGCTGATGATAATATGCTTTTATGCGCACCACGATTGATCTTCCCCCGACATTGATGCGAGCGGCCAAGGCGCGCGCGGCTGAAGAGGGCGAGAGCCTCAAGGATCTCGTCAACCGGGCTGTAGCGCGCGAGGTAGGCCATCCCGCCACGGCGAGGGGGAAGGCAGGGCGCGTAACGCTACCGCTGATAGCGCGCGACGCCAGGCCAACCGTCCTTGTCACCAATGACGACATCGCTGACGCGTTCGATGCCGAGGATGCTGAGAGGTTCGCCTCCCAGTGAAGCTTGTTGACGTGGGCGTATGGCTGGCAGCTGTTTGGGGGCGGCACGTCTATCAGCCCGTTGCGGCCGACTGGTTCGGCAAGGAGACGGATGACATCGCCTTCTGCCGGGTTACGCAGATGGGTCTGCTGCGGCTGCTGTCCAACCCCGCCATCATGGCCGAGGATGCCATCGACCGCAGCCAGGCATGGCGAACCTACGATCAGCTTTGGGCTGACGAGCGCGTTCTGTGGGCAGATGAGCCAGCCGATCTGGACGCAGTCTGGCGGGCGATCTCCGCGCGTGATGACAAGAGCCACAAGTTGTGGACCGATGATTACCTGGCGGCCTTTGCCCAGGCGAGTGAGGCCATGCTGGTAACTCTCGATCGCAAGATACCCGCCCGCTACCCGTCCGTCCGCGTCGAACTGCTTCTCGCCTGACCCATCTACAGCGCTTCCGGCGCAGTTACGCCATGCGCTCCGGGTCCGATCAGTCGAGATTGGGCCAGTCCAGCAGCTTCGGGACGAGTTCTGCGACGCCCTCGATGCGCAACTGGCCGATCGGGTCCCGCCGGTAGAACGACAGCACCATGTCGCTCGGATCGGCCGTGACGGTCGCGCTCTGCTTGGCGCTGCCGTGCTCGTCCCCCCGCAGCACCGTTACTGCGGGTGTCTCGAGGTCGATCACCCAGCCGCCGCCCGCGCCGGTCTCGAGGATCACGGCGGCCGGGTCATACGGCCACGGACCGTTGGTAAGCAGTTCCACAGTGAGGTACTCACCGACGCCATCGGCAGCGACTGGCTCCGGTATCGGCTGCGCCTTCCCGGCCGCCTGCTGGGCGTCGTAGGCATGAACGGCGGCTTCCTGGACCTGGTGCCGCGCGATGGCACCGGAGGTCATCGGTGCACCCGAAACCTCCCACCAGGTCCAGCACAGCCGGTTCGGGCAGGCGTTCCGGAGTTCCAGAACCAGCTGGTCGGTAGCATCCGCTGACCAGGCCAGCAGGTCACCCTGCGGCTTAGTGTCGCCGACCACGTCGTCGGCTGGCGGGCCATCTGCCTCACCAGCCGCCACCGCGGCCCGCCAGAACAGCTGCACCTCGCCGACGTGCGCAAGAAGGTCGGCGACCGACCAGTCAGGACAGCCGGGCACGCGCGCCTCGAAACCTGCCTCCGCAGCAGCAGCCCTCAGTGCAGCCGAGCGGTCCTCGATGTAAGCGAGCATGTCAGCAAAGCTCAGGTTCGTCATGGCAGCTTTTCTAGCACGGCCCGCCGACAGTCCGCCGGCCCGCCTGCCTTCCCGGCGCGCTAGCAGCGGGGAACACCGCTGGCCGGGTCGGTACCCGTGTTCAGGTTCAGGCCCGCGACGTAGCCGATCTCCGGAGCAGTGAGGCGATACCAGACTGCGTCACCGCTCACCGGCTGCCCGGACTCGTAGCAGCTGACCGTCACTCGCGTGCCGACCTTGCCGAGCGTCACGAAGATCCTCGACCTCGTCGTCGGCTTCACGCGCACGTGCAGCCCGTTCACCACGGTCCGGTACGGCCGGCTGAAAGTCTTGCACCGACTCACTCCCGCGACCGGATCCAGGTGGGTCGCGGTGTAGTACGAGGTGATGTAGCCGCTGTCCGGCGCAGAGATGCGGTACCAGACGCGATTGCCCGCGACGGAGCTGCCCATCGCGTAGCACGACACCGCGACGGGCGTGCCGCTCCTGCGGATGGTGCCGACAATGTGCGCGTGTTTCGTGGGCGCGCTGCGAACGTGAACCCGGCCCACGAGCGTGCGCAGCGATACGGCCGCGTGCCGCGTGTGCTGGACGTGCGATCCGGCGAACGCGGGCACGGAAACGCCGCCAGCGACCGCCAGCGCAGCCGCTAATACCGCGACAGTCTTCAGCTGACCCCTCATCTGATCCCCCCTTGAGCCAGCCGGTCCTGGCGGTTCGCCAGACTGTTCGCGGTGGCCCTCGCCTGGGACATCGATCAAGATCGGCCGCGGCGTTACGGCCGTGCGGTGCGACCCGCGCCGACGCTCAGCCCTTGACCCGCCGCCCGCCGGTCCAGACGCCGGTCACGCGCGCTGGATCCGCCAGCACGGAGATGTCGGCCAGCGGGTCAGCGTCTAGCGTGAGGAAGTCGGCATCGAACCCCTCGGCCAGCTGCCCGCTGCGCGGCGCCTGGGGGCCGATCGTGCGTGGCGCCGTCGCGGTCGCGGCGGCGATCGCCTGGAGCGGAGTCAT
Organism: uncultured Actinomycetota bacterium; assembly: GCA_963711535.1. Taxonomy (GTDB): domain Bacteria; phylum Actinomycetota; class Actinomycetes; order Streptosporangiales; family Streptosporangiaceae; genus JAJYUU01. Next base: position 387,303 of record CAVQEN010000001.1, read on the forward strand.
GCCCAGGGCCACCAGGTAAGCGAGCTCCGACCCGTTGTGCCCCCAGGAATTCGGCAGCTGCATCCCGGTAACGGAGATGTCGGTGCCCATCGCGATGGTGACGCCCCGCTCGACGGCCATGCGGACCGCGTCAGCGTGGATCCCGGCGATGGCCGTCAGCTTCGCTGCCGCGTACGGCGGCACGTCGCCGAGGTGGCGCGGGATCTCCTCGATGACGGTCCGGGTGGGCACCAGGATCGTGCCAGTCTCGGCCATCGCGTCGCAGGCTTCCTCGTCGAGGTAAGTGCCGTGCTCGATGGTGGCGACGCCCGCCCTCGATGGCCGCCATAATGCCGGGTTTCCCGTGGCAGTGCGCCGCGACAACGCGCTGGGCCAGGCCAGCGATCTCGACGATGGTCCGCAGCTCCGCCACGGTGAACTGCTGATGGATCGGACTGTCCAGCTCGGAGAGCACGCCGCCGGACGCGCAGACCTTGATGAGGCGGGCGCCCTGCCGCAGCTGCTCGCGTACGGCGCGCATGCACTCCGCCTCGCCGTCGGCCTGCCTGAACGTGCCGTCAGTCGTCCCGAAGTCGGCCACCCAGGACAGCGGGTAGCAGTGCAGGTCGCCGTGCCCGCCGGTCACGGACAGGACGGCGCCCGCCGCATACACGGCCGGCCCGTCGAGGATCCCCTCGCTGACCGCCCGGGCCAGGTGCACGCCGAGCCCGCCGACCTCGCGTACGGAGGTGATGCCGGCCTGCAGCGCGTTGGCGAGGTCGCGGGCACACCGGGCGGCGCGCAGCGCGACTGGCTCTTGAGGCAGCCGGTTCAGGTCGAGGGACTGCGTGCCCAGGAAGTGCCCGTGGCAGTCCCACATCCCCGGCATCACGGTCCGCGCGGTCACGACTTCCGCTCCGGCCGGGTCAGGCGCACCCGCCGCAGGTCCCGCATAGCGGATCACGTCGTCGGTGAGCAGCACACCGCCGGCAACGGGTTCGCCGTCGCCGGGAATCAGCAGTTCCGCCTCGATCCTGATCATGCTCGCCTCCGCGCCGGACGTGTCGATGCCCGCAGTCATCGTGGCGCAGCAGGCAAAAAATCAACGACCTCCGGTCAGAAACGAGGCAGCTTCCATCACGGCTTGCCCGCGTCCGCTGTGTCAGCGGCTGATCACGGTCGGCGGCGCGGCAGCGGCCTCCTGCTGTCGCCGCCAGCCCGGGCGCCTGGGTGCCCACCAGTTAGCCGACCCCAGCAGCTGCATCACCGACGGCACCAGCACCATCCGGACCAGCGTGGCGTCGACGAAGATCGCGGTCGCCAGTCCGAGACCGAATACATCGAGGATGTGCAGCGGGTCGTTGACGACGAAAGAGCCGAAGACGCAGACCATGATGGCGGCCGCCGCGGTGATGACCCGTGCGGTCGTCGCGAGCCCCGTGGTGACCGCGCTGGCGTTGTCGCCACTGCGCAGCCACTCGGCCTGGATGCGCGACAGCAGGAACACCTCGTAGTCCATGGACAGCCCGAACACGATGGTGAACATCATCATCGGGATCCACGGATCGATCGGTGACGTTCTGGTGACCCCGAAGAGGTCTGCGAGCCAGCCCCACTGGAACACCGCGACGATCACTCCGTAAGCCGCGCCCATGGACAGCAGGTTCATTAGCGCGGCCTTGACCGGGATTACCACGGACCGGAACGCGACAAGCAGGAGCACGAAAGCCAGCGAGATCACCACGGCGATAACCCAGCCAAGGCGTCCGGCGAGATAGCTGCTGGCGTCCACGCCGCCGGCCGTCTCGCCACCGATGTACGCGGTGATGCCGGTGCCGCGTGTGGCTGCCGGGATCACCTGGGACCGCAGCCGCTGCACCAGCGCGGACGTCTGCGCGGCCTCGGGCGCACTGGTCGGGTACACGATGATCACCGCTGCGTTGCGGGCAGTGTTGAACTCGGCCGGCGTCACGGAGGCAACGCCGGGCTGGCTGCGCAGCAGACTGTCAAGCCGGGTGATGCTGGTGCTCGCGCCCGCCGGAACGTCGGCCGCCACGATAAGCGGCCCGTTGAATCCCGGCCCGAAGCCGTCGGCGAGCAGGTCGTAGGCCTGGCGGGTGGTGAGCGACGGCGGGTCGTTGCTGGCGTCGCTGAAGGCGAGCCGCATCGAGAACAGCGGTACCGCGAGCACGACGAGAACCGCTAGCGCGATTAGCCCGCAGATGACCGGCCGCCGTTGGACGGTCTGGCTCCAGCGCACCCAGAAACCGCCCGACCTGGACTGCCGGGCGAGCAGGCCGGGGATGTGCAGCCGGTCGATGGCCCGGCCGGAGAAGCCCAGCAGTGCGGGCAGCAGCGTGAGCGCTCCGCCGAGGACGAGGAGCACTGCGAGGATGGTGCCGGTGGCGAGACCGTCCATGAACGGCAGGCCAACGACGAACAGGCCGACCAGCGCGATGACGACTGTGCAGCCGGCGAAGAGCACAGCCCGGCCCGCGGTCGAGAGCGCGTGCACAACGGCGGCGCGCGGATCGCGCCCGCCCGCCAGCTCGTGCCGGTAGCTGGTGACGATGAACAGGGCGTAGTCGATGCCGACGCCGAGGCCGATCATCGCCATCAGCTCGGGGCCGAATGTCGGCACGGTGAGCAGGTTACTGGCGGCATCGACGACGCCGAACCCGAGGCCGACGCCGACGAGTGCGGTCAGGATCGGCAGTCCCATCGCGACGACCGAGCCGAATGCCAGCAGCATGATGATGATCGCGGCGGTGATGCCAAAGCCCTCGCTGGAGCCGGGCGCGGCCGTGACTACGTTCTCCACGGGGGAGCCACCTACGGCGACCTGCAGTCCCGGCCGGGCGAAGCTGCGTGCGACCGCGACGACCCGGCTGACCGAGGCATCCGGCAGGTCTGCGGCGACGGCGTTGAACTGGACGACGACAAAGCCCGTCCGGTCATCGGCGGAGAGCTGCTGTCGTCCGCCGGGCGCAAGCGGACTGCGGACACTGGCGACGTTCGCGAGCGGCCGCAGCTGCAGCGTCAGTCTCGTGATGATGGCGGCGTTCGCGCTGCCGGTGAGCGATGTGGCCGACCGCAGCACTACGTCTGCGCTGTCGCCCTGCTGGGCTGGAAACCGCGTGGCCAGCAGGTTCTGCGCCCGCTGCGATCCGGAGTTGCCGGAGCTGAAGTTGTTGTCGAAGCTGCCGCCGACGGACGCGGCCGACCCGATGACCGCGACGACGGCGAGAACCCAGATCGCCAGCACCCGGCGGCGGTGGTCGTAGCACCAGCCTGCGAGTCTGCCCAGAACCGAGGCAGCGCCTGTGTGACCGGTCTCGGCCGCATTAGAATTCACGGGTGATGACTCTAGCACAGCAATTCACGGTGCGTGAAATCTGCCTGGCCTTATGCACCGAACTGGGCCGTGCTTGAACAGACGGCTATCTCTGTCTAGACTGTCTAGATAGAGGGAGGATGCCGTGCATGATCAGTGGCAGCTTCAGGAAGCTAAGCAGCGTTTCAGTGAGCTCATCCGATCGGTAGAGGCCGACGGTCCACAGTTCGTGACCAGGCGCGGCGAGGAAGTGGCCGTCGTTGTGAGCATTGCCGAGTACCGGCATCTCCGGGGTGGCGGCAAGGACTTCAAAGAGTTCCTGCAGTCCGCGCCCGACGTCGACCTGGAAATCAGCCGCTCGGCCCTGCCGGCGCGTCGCGTCGACCTGGATGGGGAGTGAGCTTCCTGCTCGACACTAACGTGGTGTCGGAGATCCGCAAGCTGGCCGCCAATGCGGGCGTCGCCAGCTGGTTCGCTTCCGTTCCAGCGGACACGTTGTTCGTCAGCGTGCTGGTGGTAGGCGAGATCCGGCAGGGTATCGAGAGGCTGGCCCGCCGGGATCCGGTTCAAGCCGAGATCCTCGAGCGCTGGCTCGGCCAGCTGGTCGACGACTATAGCGATCGCATTGTCCCGATCACCGAGCGAATAGCTCAGGCATGGGGGCGGCTCAATGTCCCGGACCCTCTACCGGTCGTGGATGGACTGATGGCAGCGACTGCACTTGTCTATGACTGGACCTTGGTCACGCGCAACGTCAGCGACGTAACGTCAACAGGGGTCCGCCTGCTCAATCCCTTCTCCGGGCGAAGCGAGCCGTCTCGGCGACACTAGAATTCACGGGTGATGATTCCAGGACAGCAGTTCGCGCTGCGTGAAGTCGGCAGGGCTGGCTGATGCCCAGGACCGGGCGGCGAGCCGGGGATAGGGGCACGCGCGAGACAATCTTGCAGGCAGCGCGGGCCGAGTTCGCGGCGACCGGCTACACCACCGCGACCATCAGGGCTATTGCGCGCCGGGCGGCGGTCGATCCGGCGCTCGTGTATCACTACTTCGCCGACAAGCCCGCGCTGTTCGTGGCAACTCTCGACCTGCCCGCCGACCCGAGGTCAATCAGGAACGCGACGCAGGCCTCCGGGTCACCGGGCGCGATGCTGGTGGAAGGTTTCCTGGCCCAGTGGGAGACCGATCCGGAGAAGTCAGGCCGGTCTTTTGTGACGCTCGCCCAGGCAGTCTCATCATCGCCCGAGGTCGCCAGGAGCGTCCGAGAGTTCCTGAGCGACCGTATCTGGGACGGCCGGAACACCGCGGACGCCGAACTGGCGTGGCGCTGGAACGCCGTTTCGGCGCAGCTCGTCGGCCTGGCCTGGAACCGCTATGTCTTCCGGCTCGAGCCGCTTGCGTCGGCGTCCCTGCAGGAGATTGCGGCCCATGTCGGGCCTGTGATCGAGAGCCTGCTGCGCGGGGATCTGGACGCTCCCGCCGCGGATCGGGACGACCTAGGGCCGAGCTGAGCGAACGCGGCGAACTGCCGCGGGTGCCGGGAGTCGCGCTCTACATGAGTCCGGGCCAGGTCATGACCTGGAATGCCGCTACGCACGGGCTCGACGACGTCACGTAGCCGCTACGCAACCAAATTGGGGGAGGCAACTAGCGGAGGCGGCAACGGCATGCCCTCGGCTTCGGGCGGCAGCACAACGCCTGCGGCCGGTGGCACCACGGCGCCAGCCGTCAGCACAAGCTCGGCCCCGCCCGCCGCACCGCACTACAGCGCGGCGCAGGAGCAGGCCATCATTGCCGCGCAGGGGTACCTGAGCGACGGGCAGGGCTTCTCGCGCAAGGGACTTATCCAGCAGCTCTCCTCACCTGACGGCAGCGGATTCTCTCAGCACCTGGCCGACTTCGCGGTCGATCATGTCCGGGTGAGCTGGAGGCACCAGGCTGCTATTGCTGCTAAGGGTTACGTGTCGGACGGAGAGGGCTTCAGCTACGCGGGCCTGGTCCAGCAGCTTGAGTCGCCGTACGGCAGTGACTTCACGCAGTCTCAGGCGGTCTACGGCGCAAAGGCCGCCGGCCTCTGACGAGGCATTGCCGCTTAACCGATAAAGGCCCGCCACTGTGCGGGCCTTTGTCATGCCAGCGCCAGGACCGCCGCGGGCGGCTGTGAAGACCTCGAAGGCCTGCCAGTCCGGGCGCCAGTCAGCAGGCGCGCAGGATGCCTGGCCCGGGCTGACGCTGGGTACGCCCGGGTTGCGCGAGCTGAGGGATACAAACGATCATCAGAAACCCAGAATCCAATGCACTCTGATGCTTTAACGTCAATCTGCACGTAGCGGCGTTGCCAGGCTGAAATCCGCACCGAGAATGCGCTATACAAGTCTCAGTGCAAGGGAGCGAAATGGCATCTTCGCAGAGATCGGCCTCCGTTGCCCGCGAGCAGGCGGCAAGCGGCGCAGGACGGCTCTGGCAGTCATTCCGTTCTGCTTCGCTCCCCGCCAAGATCGGCCAGCTCGCCGTCGCGCTGCTCGTGGTCCTGGTCGCAGCCGTGTTCGTGCACGTCACGATCGTGTTCGCGTTCGTCTACCTGCCGCTCGTGCTCGCATACGGGATCTACTGCATCTGGACCGCGAAGCGCACGGTGCTCGCGTCGGCGGTCCTGGCCGCGGCAGGGATCGGCATCATCGTCGCCGGCTCGCACGGACACGAGCCGCGCGAGCCCTGGTACGTGGTGTTCCTGCTGCTGCCTGTCGCTGTGGCGTACGTGGCTCACCTCGGTCAGCTGGGCCGCCGCTATATCCCGTGCCGGACCGTCGCGTGGTCGCTCGGCTGGGCACTGCCGTTCGGGCTGGCTGCGCTCTACCTGCCGGCGGCCGTGCCGTTCATCGGCCCCGTTACCTCGTGGGTGATCGCGCTCGTCGTCCTCGGCTGGCGGCTGGCGAAGGCAATGCAGGACAGCCGCGACTACGGCAGCCGGCCCGCTTTCGCCGGAGCGCCGCCCGCGTTCCCGCCAGCAGGAAGTCCGGCCGGGGCCGCCGGCCCCGGGAATGCCGGTTCGCGCGCGGGCGGTCAGGGCGCGCCCCACGCCCCGGCCGCTGGACCAGGCGCCGTGCGGGCAGCGCAGACAGCACTGGCGGCTGGTGCCCTGCGCAGCACCGATCGCGGTCAGCAGCGACGCGCCGGGGCGCAGGCCGCGGCCTGGCCGAATATCACCGTCGAGGACGCGAAGGCGGAGCTGGCCGCGATGGTCGGCCTGGCTGCGGTCAAGGCCCAGGTCAACTCGATCACTGCGTCCGTTGAGGCCGCGCGCCGCCGGGCGATCGCGGGACACGGCGCTGAGAAGCCGATGCAGCACTTCGTCTTCCTCGGCCCGCCTGGCACCGGCAAGACAGCGGTCGCGCGGATCGTCGGGAAGGTCTTCTACGCCTTTGGCCTGCTGGACACCCCGGCTGTGGTGGAGGCACAGCGGGCCGACCTTGTCGGCGAGTATCTGGGCGCGACCGCAATCAAGACCAACGAGCTGGTCGATTCCGCCCTCGGCGGCGTGCTGTTCATCGACGAGGCCTACAGCCTGGTGAATGACAGCGACGGCCAGGGCGACCGGTTCGGGAACGAGGCCGTCCAGGCGCTGCTCAAGCGCGCGGACGATGACCGGGAGAACCTGATCATCATCCTCGCCGGTTACGAGCGGCAGATGGAGTCGTTCCTGTCCTCGAACCCCGGCCTGAACTCGCGGTTCGGCGTGCGCGTGAAGTTCCCCACCTACTCGCCGGACGAGCTGATGTCGCTCACCGAGCGCAGCGTGGCCGACAAGGGCGAGCTGCTGGACCCCGACGCCCGGCCGGTGCTACGGCAGAGATTCGAGGAGATCGGCCGTCGCCGCCTCGCCGACGAGCTCGGCAATGGCCGGTTCGTGCGCAGCCTGCTCGCCCGGGCCGGCCAGCAGCGCGATGTGCGGGTGATGGCCGCCTCCAGCGAGCCGACCTCAGCCGAGCTGGTGACGCTGCGCGGAGAGGACCTGCAGCGCGCTTACGCCGAGCTCACCACGAGGTTCCGCGGTTACTCCGACACGCCCACGGTCGAGGGGGCGCTGGCCGAGCTCGACGGGCTGGTCGGCCTGGAGCCAGTCAAGCGCCAGGTCCACGAGATCGTCGCCCAGCTGCAGGTCGCCCGGCTGCGGGACCGCCAGGGCCTGGCCAGCCAGCCGCCGTCACGGCACTTCGTCTTCACCGGGCCGCCGGGCACCGGGAAGACGACCGTGGCACGGATCATCGGCCGTATCTTCGCAGCGCTCGGCCTGCTCGTGCGTCCCGAGGTGATCGAGGCGCACCGGGCCGACCTGGTGGGGGAGCACCTCGGCTCGACCGCCATCAAGACCTCGAAGCTCGTCGACTCGGCGATCGGCGGCGTTCTGTTCATCGACGAGGCCTACGCTCTGCACAACGAGGCGTACTCCGGCGGGGACGCGTTCGGCTCCGAGGCAATCGCGACCCTCCTCAAGCGTGCCGAGGACGACCGCGACCGTCTCGTAGTCGTCCTGGCGGGCTACACCGAGGACATGGACCGCCTGCTGCGCAGCAACCCCGGCCTTGCCTCGCGGTTCAGCACCCGGATCACGTTCCCGAGCTACTCGGCCGACGAGCTCAGCCGGATCGCACAAGTGATCGCGGCTCACGCGGGTGACGTGTTCGACGCGGACGCGCTCCCGGTGCTCGGCTCGATTTTCACGCAGGCCGTGGACACCGGCCGGCTGGACGCTCTCGGCAACGGCCGCTTCGCCCGCTCGCTGTACGAGCGGGCCTGTGCCTCCCGCGACGTCCGCGTCTCGCTGCAGGGCGAGGGCGCCAGCGCCGCCGACCTCACTACGGTGCTGGCCGCTGACCTGCTCACGGCTTACCGGGAGCTTTCGGCCTGACGCCCAGCCGAGGTGCCCGGCGGAGCGGCTGGCCCCGGCGCACCTCGTTTCCCTGCTCGTGATGGTCGCTCAGGCAAAGGGCGCGAGCGTCACGCCTGAGTCCTCCAGAGCGGCCCGGACCGCACTGGCCAGCGCGACCGCACCTGGCGTATCGCCGTGCACGCAAAGCGAGCGAGGGCTCACCTCGACGTCCGTTCCGGATGTGGTGGGCACGCTGCCGCGGGTCACCATCGCGGCGGCGCGGGTCGCGACCTCAGCCGGATCGGTGAGCACCGCGCCGGGCTCGCTGCGCGGCACGAGCGAGCCGTCATCGCGGTACGCGCGGTCGGCGAAGGCCTCGGCTACGGCGGGCAGGCGCAGTTCCTCGGCAGCTCGCTCCAGTTCAGAGCCCGGCAGCGTCAGGATCGGCAGGGTGGCGTAGCTGGCGACGGCGGACGCGATCGCGGCGGCCTGCTCACGGTCGCGGGCGGCGCGGTTGTAGAGCGCTCCGTGCGGCTTCACGTAACCGACCCGGCCGCCCTCAGCCCGGGCGATCCCGTCCACGGCAGCGAGCTGGTAGAGGATCTCAGCGGCAAGCTCCTCCGGCGGCACCGTCATCTCGCGACGGCCGAAGCCGGCCAGATCCTGGTAGGAAACCTGCGCCCCGATCGTGACCCCGCGCGCGACCGCCGCTGCGCAGGCGCGCCGGATGGTTAGCGGGTCACCGGCGTGGAAGCCGCAGGCGACGTTCGCGCTTGTCACGATCGACAGCAGAGCGTGGTCATCACCGAGCCGCCAGGCGCCGAAGCTCTCGCCGAGGTCAGCGTTCAGGTCGACGACCAGTTCGGCGCCGGTGCGGGGCACCGCTATCCCGGCTCCTCGGGCGGCAGGCAGGCCAGCGCGGCGGCGATATCCGCCTCGCGCGGCCCGGCCGAGCGCACCGTGTCGATCAGCAGGTGGAGCACATCGTGCCGGTCCTGGCCGAGGTCGAGCAGGCGCTGGGCTGCCTCCCACAGTTCCGGCGGGTCGCCGCGCCAGAGCCTGTCCGCCAGGGCGACGTGCTGGTCCAGGTGCTCCGAGCTGACCTGATAGGCGGAGTCGGTGTGCTGCAGGACCGCGTCGTCATGGTCGGCCGCCAGTAGCGTCCGGCGGTCGCCCGACAGCGAGGGATGCAGAGTTGCCAGGTTGACGCTGCGGAAGTGGCCGCGCAGCAGCGGGAAGGCGAACACCCGCCGGGCCAGCGCCTCGAGGTCGCCGTCCGGCAGCAGCCGCGCGACCATGTCGGGCGCCAGGCCGAAGGATGCCGGATCCTTGTACACAGTCGGGAAGGTGCGCATCGCGTCGAAGACCGCGTCCAGGGTCGCGGCGATGGCGGCCTCGCCGAGACCGGATTTCGCGCCTGCCCAGCGAACCCAGGCGAGCAGGACGTGCGGCATGGCCTCCTGGTCGGCGCGGGACAGCACCACCTTGCGGGGCAGCCAGTCGAGCAGGAAGGTCTCGGCCTTGGCCGGGCTGACGCGGAGCGGCCGGCCGAAGTCGCGGTTGCAGCCGTAGTCGACGATGTGGTCGGCGCACCGGCTGGCCGCCTGGCGGTCGGAAAGATCCTCGGCCTCGTCCGAGGCGAGAAACTCGGCCGCGAGCATGGCCTGCCGGTCCTTGCGCCACAGGGCCCGGCGCGCGGGCGCCGTGATCGCCGGGGCGGCGGGGGCGGTCTCCTGGCTGGCCGTTCCGGGCGGCAGGACCGGGGGAAGCGTGCGGACCCGGGCGCGGATGAACGCGTGATACGACGGGAACGACTCGCTGACCGTCGGGTCGGTCGCGGCCTCGGTGGCCGCGAGCGCCGCGGCCAGGATCCGGCGCGCCTGCGGCGGGTCGATCTGCAGGAAGCTCTGGCCCGTCCCGCCTGCGCCCGTCCCGCCCGCGCCTGTGCTGCGCGTGCCTGTGCTGCCGGGTGCCTGACTGGTCTTGCCGGTGCTGGCGGCGCTCGTGCTGGTGCCGCTGGCGGTGGCGGCCCCGTTCCCGGCCTGGCAGTAGTCCAGCAGCTTGGCGACCTGCGAGGTCACCCAGCCGTCGCGGGCGAGGCCGCCGGCGTTGTAATCCACCACGACGACGAGTGCGTGCTGCTCCTGGCCGGCGTAGCTGAAGACGCAGACGACCTCGTCGCGGTCGCCGTAAGCGTCCGAGTTGACGTAGCACTCGGCTGCCTTGACGGCTCCGACGTGCTCAGCCCAGGCCGGCCGGGCCACGCCACGGTCCATGAGCGCCAGCGCGGCCTTCTCGGCCTGCACCGCCTGGCGCGATGTGCCCAGGCAGGCAATGCCCGACAGCAGGGCAAGGGCGGCGGGGCTGCCCTGACTGGCCGCATAGCCCACAAGGCCCTCGCCGATGATCTCCTCGATCTCAGCCCGGCGGCGCGCATTGCGCGAGCCACGGCGGCTGCTCTGCTGACCCCACCAGGTCCCGAGCAACTCCGACACCATCAGCTCGGCATCGAGGGGACTGCGCACCGCGAGCAGCTCGCGCGCGGCACGCAGCATCTCGGCGAACAGGGCGTTGGGCGGCGGGCCGGCCAGGCCGGCTGCGCCCGGTCGGCGGGCTGCGGATGCTGGCTGCGGTCCCCTGTCGCCTGCTGGATCTCTGCGTCGGCTCTGGGGGGTCACTGCTCTAGCTTGGCAGATTTCCGGAGCAGGCACGCCATGCCTGGCCATCCCGACTGCCCGTTTCTTGGTTTCCGGCATGGTTCGCCGGAATCTGACGTCAAGAACTGGGATGCTTCCGCCCATCTCTCCGGCGAACAGCCCTTTAGTCCGGTAGCGTCCTACTGACGCCTGCCTGCCGCCGACTTGCCCGCGTACGGGCGCTGACCCGTGCGTCCCGGTCAGTCGCCTGCGGCCGGGGTTAGCGGTCGGCTTGCCGGCCCGGCTGTCCGGTCAGGAATAGTTCGGTATGGTCTGGTCGGCCGGGCTGCTGCATACGACATAATTAAGCATTTGAATGCACAAGGTAGAAATCTGGACTCACGGAGCGAGCTGCCTCGCGGCCTGCTCCCTGAAGCGAGAAGGACGGCGGTTTCCTGATGCGAGCGGGACTTGCGGCGACAGGGCGGCGAGCCTGGCAGCGGACCGGCGGCGTAGCCAGCCGTGCAGTGCGGACGAGGCGCGGCCGGGCAGTCGCAGGTACCTGTGCCGCGGTCGGGCTGGTCACGCTGGCGGCTGCCTGCGGGCCAGCCTCCAGCGCCACGTCGGGTGCCGCCCCGGCCAACACGGGCAACGGGACTACCGTCACCTACGCGATGCAGCCCGGCGGGCAGGCGGCTTATCCCTTCCCGTTCATTACCGGGGCCGTGTCCCAGTTCGACAGCGTCTTCAACGTCAACGACTTCCAGTACCTGCTGTACCGGCCCCTGTACTGGTTCGGGTCCGGCGTGAACCCGTACCTGAATCCGCAGATCAGCCTCGCTGCGCCGCCGGTCTACCACGGCCATCAGGTGACCATCAGGCTCAAGCCAAACTACAAGTGGTCGAACGGCGAGCCAGTGGATGCGCAGGACGTCGTGTTCTGGATGAACATGATGACCGCCGAAGGCGACAACGGCGTTGACTTCAGTAGCACCGGCCTGCCCTCCGACGTCACGAATGTGACGGCCGCCAGCAAGTACGTGGTCACCATGGACATCACCTCGCCCAGGTTCTCGGAGTCCTGGTTCACTAACAACGAGCTCAGCGAGATCACGCCGATGCCGGCGGCGTGGGACCGTACGGCCTCCGGTTCGAGTAACTGCGCCGGTAACGTCGCTGACTGCACCGCCGTCTACGACTACCTGTCCACGCAGGCATCCAAGGCCCAGTCCACGTATGCCTCCTCGCCGATATGGAGCGTGGTGGACGGCCCGTGGAAGCTGCAGAGCCTGAATAGCCAGGGCAAACTGGTCCTGAAATACAACAACTCATATTCAGGGCCGACGACCGCCGGTCACATCACCACGTTCATCGAGGTTCCGTTCACCTCGGAGCAGGCTGAGTACAACGTCCTTCAGGACCCGACCGGGAGCCAGGCCCTCGACGTCGGGTACCTGCCGACCGTCGACGCACCGGTGCCGCCGGCCGGAGCGAACGTAGGCTCCAACCCGTCCTCGCTGTCGGACTACCAGATCGACGCCGACTACGCCTGGCAGCTGAGCTACTTCCCGTACAACTTCAAGAACAACACTGGTCAGGGCCCGATCTTCGACCAGCTCTACTTCCGGCAGGCGTTCCAGTCGCTGGTCGACGAGGAGGGCGTCATCAGCGGGCCGCTGCACGGCTACGGGAAGCCGACGTACGGACCAGTCAGCGCCTTCCCGGATACGAAGTACCTGTCTCCGCAGCTCGCGGCTAAGGGCGATCCGTGGACGCTGAGCATCTCCCGCGCGGAAACCCTGCTGCGCAGCAACGGCTGGTCGGTGAACCCGAACGGCACCGACACGTGCATCCATGCGGGGACGGGCGCAGGCGAGTGCGGCGCCAGGATCCCGGCGGGCACGCCGCTGAAGTTCAGCCTGATCTACGCGACCGGCATCGACTGGATGGAGTCAGCGGCGCGGGAGCTTGCCTCGAACGCCTCGCTGGCGGGAATCCAGGTCCGGCTGACGGCTGAGCCCTTTGACAACGTCGTCAAAGCGGCCTTCACCCCTACCGACCATAGCTGGCAGCTCGCCGAATGGGGCTCGTGGACTTACTCGCCGGACTATCTGCCCACTGGCGACACCCTGTTCGCCGGCGGCGCGCCTAACAACGCCGGTGACTACGACAGCGCGCAGAACAACACGCTCATCCAGGACACGCTCGACGCCAGGACCCCGGCCCAGTTCGACAAGGCGATGTACACCTGGCAGAACTACCTGGCCGGTCAGCTGCCGGTGGTCTACCAGCCGGACAACGCGACCCTCGTCGAGACCGTCAACGGACTGGACATCGGCCCGCAGAACAGCGCCTTCACGATCACTCCGGAAGACTGGCACTACCTGAAGTGAGCCCGCGCCACCCTGCCGGGCCGGGCTCGTGACAGCGTTCCTGGCCCGCCGAGCATTGCAGGCCATCGCTGTCGTCCTGCTGGTGACGCTGATCGTGTTCGGGCTGACCTGGGTCGGCCCGGCCGGCGCGGCGGCGCAAGTGCTCGGGACCGGGGCCGCCCATCAGGAGTTCGTGGGCGCGTACCTGAGCTGGCTGGGTCACGTCCTGCAGGGCAATCTGGGCACGTCGACCCGCCTCAACGAGAGCGTCGGGTCCCTGCTGGCCGCCAGCCTGCCGCGAACGCTCGTCCTGACCGGGCTGTCTACCGTGATTGCGCTGATCGTGGCGATCCCGGTCGGCCTCCTGCAGGCCGTCAGGCGGTCGTCGGCGACCGACCATGTGCTGCGCGGGCTCACCTTCCTCTTCTACGGGATGCCGCCCTTCGTGCTCGGGTCGGTGCTCGTGCTGTTCTTCGCCGTGGACAAGCACTTCTTCGGCGCGGAGGGACCCCAGGCGCCGGGCATCGTCGGCGTCGTCACGGATGTCCGTGACCTGACGCTGCCGGTCGCCACGCTGACGCTCGTGACGATCGCGATCTTCGCGCGCTATATGCGCTCGTCCGCGCTTGACAGCCTTGCTCAGGAGTACGTCGAGGCTGCGCGAGCGCGTGGTGCCGGCCAGCGGCGCGTGGTGCTGCAGCACGTCCTGCGCAACTCACTCGTGCCAGTGGTCACCCTGCTGGGGCTCAGCTTCCCGCAGATCGTCGGCGGCGCGCTCGTGGTGGAGAGCCTGTTCAACATCCAGGGGATGGGCTGGCAGATCTGGCAGGCAGCCCAGAATCACGACTTCGCCGTGACGCTCGGCTTCACGCTGGTGATCGCCGTGGCCGCCGCCGTCGGCTCCCTGCTGGCCGATGTCGCCTACGCGATCCTCGATCCGCGCGTCCGGGAAGTGCAGGCATGACGGCGAACCGGGCCGCTCCCGACCACACCGGGCCTGTGCCGCGCGACCCAGAGACTGCGTTCGCTGGCCCGGCGATGACTCCGGTCGGCGTGCCTGCTCCGGCTCGCGGCAGTCGCGGCCGGCATGCGGGCCCGGTTTCGGCCGGCCGGCTAGCGGAGTTACCCCGCTGGAGGCGTTTGGCCGGCGGGTCCGCCGGATCGTGGCCGCCTGCCGCGCGAATCCCCTGGCGACCACCGGCGGCCTGGTGATCGTCGTGGTGGCGGCGTTCTGCTTCATCGGGCCGCTGCTGTATCACACCGACCAGACGCACGTGTTCCTCTCGCAGGCCAACCTGTCGCCCCGGCCGGCCACCCGCTGGGGACCGACAATGACGGCGTGGACGAGCTGGGTCGGCTGATGGGCGGCGGCCAGGTCTCGCTGGAGCTCGCCGCCGCGGCCGGCGCACTCGCCGCGGTGCTCGGATCCCTGTGGGGAGCCGTGGCTGGCTACTTCGGCGGCGTGGTCGACGCGGTCATGATGCGCATCGTGGACGCGGGGATCGCGATTCCGGCGATCGTCCTGCTGCAGCAGATGAAACTGAACGAGTAGACGAGAAGAAAACTACATGGGGAATAGAGAAAATCGTGATCGGGACAGGGATAGAGATCGAGAGTACCGAGAAAGCAGCGGCTCCCTTCCTCGGAAGCGCGGGCGATTAGGTGATGAAGGCCATGGACACGGCGATGGCAATCGTGGTGGTATGCGAGTAGCCAGCGAGAACAAACGACCCAGGCGTGGTCAATGATTGATTTATTGGTATTAACGCGGATTCTGCATTTTCAGGGTGTCTGAACTTTATTATTTGCAAAAGCAATATGTCCCATATCTTTTCTCAGAAAGCAGTGTAATTTGGTCCTCTCTCCACCCGCAAATTTCAACTAATATCTATGCGCTCTCCTCTCCGTGGCGCTTTACATGCCATAAAGAAAAGCATAAGCGATAAAATTGCGCCCAGGAGTCCTAAACAGTCGAAATTCCCTCCAAAGCTCGCTCAACGTAGATCAGATTACTCTTGGTCTACTAGTTATCAAGCAACGGCTTGAGCAGTTCCAAACTCCCCACGATATCTAAACATCCCTCTCCAACTTTTCGCCTATTTTTCCACGAATCCACATTCTTTTAGTCCCAGGCTTTCCCTTTTCTTTTCTTTTTTTTCTTCTTTGTACATATTTGAACGATAAGGTGCCGGAATTACTGGCGCCCGACTAGTCGATGGTCTACCGTTTCTTTCGTCAGCGCCAATGCCAGATCGATATGGGGGATCTAACATCTTTTTATTGTCGAGTCATCCTAAATAATAGCATTGATGGCTATCTAGCTGGCTTAGGCTAAGGGGTCGATCGCAATACACATGAATTTGGAGATAGTAGTTTATTTGTTAGTTGGCTTCTATGTAGCATCGGGTATCAGGTAGTATGTAGAATGCGGCGAAGGTGAGTTTAAATAATTTCTATCATATATATCATCATAGAGGAAGAGCTTCCAAGTAACAATGAAAATTAACGAAGCAACAAAACAATCTCGTGGTCGCCGAAAACGGTGCGCTGCTATACGATCCCGCCAATCACGAGGTGCAGGCGCTAGGTGACGCACCGCCTCCCGCCTTTGTCGAGCGTCTGCGTGAACTTGGAGTGGCGCCGCTGTGGGTAGGGCAGGTAATCGTCGCGACCTGGGAGCCGAATCAAGGCAAGGTGCTCAGCGCGATTTATGATCTCGGCCTCAACCTGCAGATCACGTTCAACAAGGGCGCCGTCATGGTGTTGCCCGTCGGCGTCACCAAAGCAAGCGGTTTGCGCGGTGCACTCGCGCAGCTCGGTCTGTCACCACTCAATTGCATCGGAGTTGGCGATGCCGAGAACGACCTTGCCTTCCTTGATGTCTGCGGGCTGCCTGTAGCGGTCGCTAATGCGCTGCCATCGGTTAAGGAACGCGCGGCCTTCGTCACCACAGGCACACGTGGCGCGGGCGTCAGCGAGCTCATTGACCAACTTCTTGCGACGGAGCTTGCCGAGTTCGACACCACCGGCAAGCGAGGACGAGTGGCACTCGCGGAGGAGCAGGGCAAGCCGCTGCTCTACGTGCCAATGGCGAGTGGATCTAGAAATCATCGAGGTGGCTAGAAGGGAAGGTCGCTGCGCTATGTTACGGAACGCAAATGACATGACGGCCGTCATGCAGCCCCTTTCGCGCCGGCCGCCACCTCAATGACTTCGGGCACCGCGATCGACGAAGCCAGCGCGGGGCAGCTTGCCGAGGTTGATGCTGGGTTGAGCCGAACGCTCGACCTTCACGCATCCCGCCCCCGTACCGCAGTGCCAAAGATGCCGTTGCGGCAACGACTACGTCGCCCGCTGTTGATCCTCTTCCCGGTTATATTGGCTGCCTTCGGCGCGGCATACTATCTGACGGAGGAGCCGTACGTTTCGACGGACGATGCCTTCGTCCGTGCAGCAAAGGAATTGGTCAACGCCCGGGTCGCCGGTCAGGTGATCGAAATCGCCGTCGCGGAGAATCAGCGCGTCCGGCGGGGCCAGCTCCTGTTCCAAATCGATGCTGAGCCGTACCAGATTGCCGTCGATCAGGCCGGGGCTCGGCTCGACAGCGCGCGCCTTCAGGTCAACGAGCTTAAGGCCACTTATCGCCAGCAATTGGCCGAACTTCGATCGGCGACGGATACCGTGGAATTCGACGAGCTTGAATATGCGCGACGGAAAGCACTTGTCGCTGACGGTTGGACGCCGCGCGAGGTCTTTGATCAAAGCCGATACGACTCTTAGGGTCGCCCGTCAGCACGTTGCGTCGGATGCACAACAGATCACCAACACCGTAGCTGCGTTGGATGGTGATCCAAATATTGAGGTCGATCGGCATCCGATCGGTCCGCGCAGCCAAGGCCCAACTCGACCAATCCCGGCTCAATCTGTCCTACGCGACGGTGGTGGCGCCCGACGACGGCATCGTGACACGGGTCGATGACCTGCAATTCGGCGACTTCGTCAATCCCGGAGCAGCGGTATTCTCGCTGCTGTCGAGCCGACGCATCTGGATCGAGGCGAATTTCCGCGAAACCGGCCTGACCCATATGCGTCCGGGTCAAGCGGCGGTCATCCACGTCGACGCTTATCCAAATCAAGCCATCAAGGCGCATGTCGTCAGCATGAGTCCGGGTACCGGATCGGATTTCGCGGTCCTGCCGCCGGAGAACGCGACCGGCAATTGGGTCAAAGTCGTTCAACGCCTGCCAGTACGCCTCGAGCTTGACAGGGTCGATCCGAACCGGCCGCTGTTCTCGGGCCTCAGTGTCACCGTGCGGGTCGACACAGGCTGTCACTATACCTGGCTCCATCCGCTCGAGGCGGCGTGCGCGACGGAGGTGGCCAAATGAGCGTCGCAGTCGGGCCGGTCACCGCAGCCGACGGCCATCGCGCAATCATTGTCGCGGCGCTGGTGGCGACGTACATGCAGGCGGCCACCATCTCGCTGCCCAATGCGGCCTTGCTCTATTTGCAAGGCACGCTGTCGATGGCCGACGACGAGGTCGGTTGGGTATTCACATCATATATCGCGGCGAGCGCCATCACCATGCCGATGGCGCGCTGGCTTGCGGGTCGCTACGGCCGAAAAGCGGTTTATCAGACCTCGATCGCCGTCTTCGCGCTCGGCCTTGTGCTCGCGACGTATGCGGCGACCCCGCTGCAATTCATCGCCGCTCGTGTTGTCCAAGGTTGCGCGAGCGGCATCCTGGGCCCGCTGTCGATAGCAATCCTGCTCGATATACTGCCGCCGTCGCGGCACGCCCGCATAAACCTGGTGGTGGCCGTTACCCTGCTGCTTGGCCTCCTCAGCGGTCCCAGCATTGGCGGCTGGCTCAGTGAATATCACGGCTGGCACTCGATTTTCTATGTCAGCCTGCCAATCGCGGGGTTCATCTTCCTGGCCATGGCGATGTCGCTTCCGGAGAAGCGGGCCGGACAAAATCTGCCTTTCGATTTTTTCGGTTGGACCACATTCACGTTCGGCCTGATCGGGTTGCAGATGCTGCTCGACCGTGGCGAGCGCATGGAGTGGTTCGAACTCGGCCGAAATCTGGGCAGAGGCGGCTGTCTCGGTGCTGGGCTTCTACCTTTATCTCGTGCATGTCTTGACCGCCGAGGCGCATTTCCTCGATAAAGCGTTGTTCAAGGATCGCAACTTCGTTCTTTCGGCAATCATGTATTTCGCGTTCGGCTTCGTCCTGCTGCCGACGATAGCTTTGACGTCGCCGATGCTGGACGAACTGCTCAACTACCCAGCCGACACCACGGGATACATGGCGATTCCGCGCAGCCTCGCACTGGTGGGTGCCCTGCTCCTGACGGGACGTATTCCGGCGCGGATCGACGACCGGCTGCTCGTGTTTGGCGGCATGGTCCTCGTCATCTACGCCAACTGGTGGATGCTCGGCTATTCCCCCTTGATGGACTGGCGGCCGGTTCTCATCGCAGGCATGCTGCAAGGTGCCGGCCTGGGCATCTTGCTGCCGACGCTCACCAAGACGGCTTTCAGCACGCTCGATCCGGCATTCCGTCCGGAAGGCACTGTGCTGTTCAATTTGTCGCGCCTCTATGGCAGCACGATTGGCATCGCATTGGTCATCTTCTTCTTCTACGATAATGCCCAGGCCATGCACGTAGCGCTCGCGAAGGACCTCGCGCCCTACCGCGCGGCCGCTCATGTGACGGCGTCGGTCGCCGAACCCAGGCTTGCCGTGCTCAACGATATGGTTACCGGTCAGGCGGCTTTCGTCGGGATCATCGGCCAGTTCAAGGTCATGATGATCGCAATGCTGATCGTGAGCCCGCTCGTGCTGCTCCTCCGCAAGCCGCGCCCAGCGAACCAACAAGGAGTCTGAGCATTGCGCTCCAACTGGTCCACGCGGCTGATGCTCGTGAAAAAATCGGCCATTGCCCTTAAAGGGAGCACGCGCCATGATTTGCCCAACGCGCACGTGCCGGCGGCCAACCACAGGAGCCAACTGAGGCAGGCGATGAGGAGCCCCGGCCCCCTTACAGTCTGTGGCCATAACTCTTATGAGAAGTATGCCAGTTCATCCCTTGAAATCTGAACAAAAGCTCAGCGAACATGCGCGGCTGCTTGAGGCTCGCGAGGGCGCGCCCTGGCGCCAGTGGGGCCCGTATCTCAGTGAGCGCCAATGGGGAACCGTCCGCGAGGACTACAGCGAGCACGGCACCGCATGGGAGTATTTCCCGCACGACCACGCCCGCAGCCGCGCCTATCGCTGGGGTGAGGATGGCCTTGCGGGATTTTGTGACGACAAGCAGCTACTGTGCTTTGCACTAGCCTTGTGGAACGGCTCTGATCCGATCCTGAAGGAACGCGCCTTCGGCCTCACCAACGGCGAGGGCAATCACGGTGAGGACGTAAAGGAATATTATTTCTATCTCGATGCCACGCCCACCTACTCTTACTGCAAATATCTCTACAAATATCCGCAGCGCACCTATCCATATGATGATCTGGTTCGAACCAATCGAGCGCGCTCGCGCCAGGAATTCGAGTACGAGCTGATCGACACCGGGATATTCAACGATGACCAATATTTTGATATCTTCGTCGAATATAGCAAGGCGTCGCCCGAAGATATTCTAATCCTGCTGACTGTACACAATCGCGGTTCAACGACGAAGCCGCTACACCTGCTTCCGACGCTATGGTTCCGGAACCTGTGGACTGGCAGGCCCGGTGCGCAAAAACCAGCTATGACCGGCAATCATGACACGATCACCGCCAACCACCCGCAGCTTGGTATCTGGCAACTGAAGTGCGAAGGGTTACCGCGGCTCCTCTTCACCGAAAACGAGACGAACGATCGGCGCATCTTCGGTACCGCCAACAGAACCGCCTTTGCCAAGGACGGTATCAACAATTTTCTGCTGGACGGCGAGACTGCTGCGGTCAACCCGGCGAAGACCGGCACCAAGGCCGCCGCATACTACTTGCTCGATATACCGGCCGCTGGCTCTGCGACCGTGCGATTGCGACTACAGCGAGCCGAGCTGGATGATTCTGGTTTTGACGCTTCCTTCGACGAGATCTTTGCCCGGTGTCGCGCGGAGGCGAACGCATTTTACAACGCGATCACGCCAACCCACCTCGATCAGGACGGACGAAGCATCTTCCGCCAGGCAATCGCCGGAATGCTGTGGAGTAAGCAGCACTATCATTTCGATCTCGCGCGCTGGCTGACGGAGCACCATGCCTTTCCAGTGTCGGGAAGCGACGTCGCGGTCCGGAACGCCGACTGGGCTCATATGCTCAATGACCAGGTTATCTCGATGCCGGACAAGTGGGAGTATCCCTGGTACGCCAGCTGGGACCTGGGATTTCATTGCCTAGCGCTGGTATTGGTTGATCCTGACTTTGCCAAGCAACAACTCGAACTCATGCTGCACGCTGACTACATCCATCCGAATGGCCAACTCCCTGCCTATGAATGGGGCTTCGGTGATGTTAATCCGCCGGTGCATCCTTGGGCAGCCTTCTTCGTCTATGAGGTCGACAAGGCGCGCAATGGTGGCATCGGTGATACAAGATTCCTTGGGCATGTTTTCCAAAAGCTGATTGCCAACTTTACCTGG
Organism: uncultured Actinomycetota bacterium; assembly: GCA_963711535.1. GTDB lineage: Bacteria > Actinomycetota > Actinomycetes > Streptosporangiales > Streptosporangiaceae > JAJYUU01. The sequence continues at coordinate 408,135 of CAVQEN010000001.1, forward strand.
TGGAGCAATCGCAAGGATCCTAGCGGGAGAAATGTATTTCAAGGCGGGTTTCTGGGGCTAGACAATATCGGGGTGTTCGATCGGAGCGCCCCGTTGCCGACCGGAGGCCATATGGATCAGGCCGACGGAACCGGATGGATGGCATTATACGCCCAGACCATGCTGCAGATCGCCGTGGAGCTGGCAGAACACGACCCTGTCTATGAGCACCTTGCGCTTAAGTTCTTCGAGCATTCCATGTGGATCGGTTCAGCACTTGGCCGCATGGGCGACCAACAGGATGATCTTTGGGACGAGGAAGACGGCTTTTTCTACGATGTTCTGCGCCTGCCGGATGGGAGTGCGCAGCGGCTCAAAGTGCGTTCAATGGTGGGTCTACTGCCACTCTGTGCCGCAACCGTCTTTGAGCGATCGGAACTCGCGCGAGTGGGCAATGCGGTTGAGCGAGGCGCCGATTTCCTCGCTCGATTCCCTCAGCTGGTTGAGCATATCGTGCTTCCAAGCAAACCAGGCCATAACGGCCGCACTCTTCTTGCAGTTCTGAACGAAGAGCGTCTACGACGGGTGTTGCACCGGATGCTCGATGAGGAGGAATTTCTCAGCCCGTTTGGAATTCGCTCTCTGTCGCGCTTCCATCGTGACCATCCTTTCCGATTCCAGGTCGGCGAGCGAAGCTATTTTGTTGGCTATCACCCGGCTGAATCGGAATCTGGCAGCTTTGGCGGCAACTCGAATTGGCGCGGGCCGGTTTGGATGCCTATGAACCTACTGATAGTACGCGCGCTCCTTAATCTGTATCGCTACTACGGTGACAAGTTTACCATTGAGTGTCCGACGGGTTCCGGCAGATGTCTCACGTTGCTGCAAGTCGCGGCGGAAATATCCCGCCGGATTTTCGCTATTTTCCATCGCGGACCGGACGGCACACGTCCGCTATATGGCGGCATCGAGAAGTTTCAAAACGACCCGCACTGGCGCGATCTTGTTCTGTTCCATGAATACTTCCACGGAGACAACGGCGCCGGCATTGGCGCCAGCCATCAGACTGGTTGGACTGGCTGCGTGTCACTGCTGTCAATGCTGACTGGCTCGGCGGACGTCATGGCATCGGCTATTGACGGTAGTCGGGATCAGTTCTTCGCAGCACTTGGTGGAAGCCGCGACCCGGGCCCATCGAGTTAGGGCTATCGTGCGTCAGCGTTGGGATGTAGCACACATCCCGCGCGCCGTTCCGCGTCGATGCGAGAGCGATCTATCAACGCGCCATCACTTGAAGCGTCCAGTCGACGACCTGGGTAAGGACCTTGCCGATGGCTGTATCGAATGCGTCTACGATGCTTGCAATATCGTTGCGAGCGACGGGCGCTTGCTCGGCTATATGTTTGCTGCCGATAATGTGGCGATCCGGCATTTTGACCAGCTTGGCGACCAACGTCACCGTCACTATCGGCAGCAACGGATTCCCTGCCTCACCATAGCGTGCTTCGAATTCGCGCAGATCCGTCTCGAGCAAATAATCGGGGCTGAGGCCGCTCGAATCGCGTCCGACCCCAATGATGCGGCCGCTATCCTCGAATGCTCAAATCAACAATCCCTGCAGGAGTACAGGGGTGCGATCGGTCCAGCTCGCACCCGCGAAATAATCCAGAGTTGTCCGATTACGCGTCAATGCGATGCGGTCTGTGTCGAGGCTTTGGGGGGACACCGGCAGGACAATCACAAGCTGCTGGGGGACGGGCCGCTGATTCGGCGCAGCTCCGGTTTGCGGCGCCAACCGATAGAGCTGCGGCGTGGGTTGGGCAAACAACAAGCTGCAGCCAGTGAGAGGCACCAGGCATGCACACGAACTTAGGATCCGCCGGCGTGTCAGCACTGGCCTCGTCATTTCGGGGCGTATCCCTCGCGATGATCACCAAACAAGAAGCGGCTAGGATCACGCTCGAGTGCCATCGAGACGCGGCTCAGACTAGAGATCAGGCGTCGTGCGTCGCCTAAGAGTTCGTCCAACTGTGCGACGCCATTTGTCGTGAGATCGCGTATCCCAGGCTTGCTGGATAGTCCAACTGCGTCGAGATCGGCTACGAGTTTCGTCGTCTGATACACTGCATCGTTCGCCGCGAGAACCAGTCGATCGGCGTGGTCCGATGTACCTTCGAGTTTATCCAGCATCGCTTTTACCGACGTGCTGGCAGCCGCCAAATTGTGCATGGTCTGGTTGCTGTCGGTGATAAGCTGGTCGATGTCCCGAGTGCGACGCGCGAAGACGCCGGTCGTGTCGCGAAGATTGACGAGCGCTGCAGCAATCGCCTCTCGGTTGCTGTCGTCAAGAACCGCCGCGATCCGATCCGAGATTACCAGCAGCCTTCCTAGGAGCTCCGGCGCATTGTTGAATACCTCCTGGAGCGAAGATGGCCGGGAGGCTATGTTCGGGTACTGCTGTCCCTCCGCAGGCATGAGTGGTGGCGAGCCAAGCGTCCCCCCTGAGATCTCGACGTAGCTGACCCCCGTCAGTCCTAGGGTTTCAATCGACGCCACCGCGTCGGTGCGGATCTCGACCGTGTTTCGAACTAGCAGGATCAGCCTCACAAGCTGTGGATCCTTTGGATCAAGCTCGATCCTGGTGACGCGACCTACCTCGATGCCGTTCAGGCGCACCAGCGCGCCGGACCCCAGCCCGGTGACAGGACCCGCAACATGTGTTTCATAGGTTTTATATTCCGTTTCGAACTGTACGCGAGCCAGCCACAGCGTTGCGACAAATACGCCGGCCAGCACTGCCAGGACAAAGGCCCCGACTGCAACATAATTTGCTCGCGTTTCCATGCTGCAGTCTCCTATTGCGTCGTCAAAGCCGCTCGCCCCCGTGCCCCTGTGAAGTATTCATGAATCCACGGGTGGGCATCATGAGCCAAACTGGCAATGGTGCCGATCTTGATCTTGCGATCCACCAGGACCGCTATCCGATCGGTCGTCGCCCGAAGTGTGTCTATATCGTGCGTCACCATGAAGACGGTTAAGCGAAGGCTCTGCTGCAAGTCACGTACAAGCTCGTCGAACTGATTGGCAGCGATGGGGTCCAGGCCAGCTGTTGGCTCGTCGAGGAACAGAAGCTCCGGATCAAGCGCGAGTGCTCGCGCGAGGCCAGCGCGTTTGCGCATGCCGCCGGATAACTCTGAGGGATAGTTTTTGGCAGAATCGGGCGGCAGCCCAACCATGCTGAGCTTAACCGACGCGATCTCGTCCATCAGCTGCTGCGGCAAGTCGGTGTGTTCGCGAAGTGGCAGTTGGACGTTCTGGGCTACGGTCTGATCACTAAACAGCGCGCCATCTTGGAACAGAACACCCCAACGAATTTGCAGTTGTACAAGTTCGTCGCCACTGAGGCTCGCCATGTTTTGCCCCAGCACCTCGACACGGCCTTCCGCTGGCTGCTGCAGTCCGATGATCGACCGTAGAAGAACCGATTTTCCGGTGCCCGAGCCGCCGACTACGCCCAGGATCTCTCCGCGGAACACCTCGAGGTCAATGTGATCGTGAAGAACATGGTCGGCGATGCGGGTCACCAGCCCGCGTATGCGGATGACGCAAGGAGTTGTAGTGCTGTCGCTCATATACGGAGGACCGAGAAAAGTATCGAAAAGATCGCGTCTGCGACGATAACCAGGAAGATGGATTCGACCACGGCCAGCGTCGTAAGCTTGCCGACGCTGGCCGCATTGCGTTCTACATGCAATCCTTGGTAGCAACCAACGAGACCAATTATAAATGCGAATACGGGCGCCTTGATAAGGCCGACCCAGAATGTCCAACCGAGGACTGCGTCGCGTAGCTGATGCAAGAACGCTGGGATGGTGATACTGAGGTCGAAATAGCACATGACCATACCCCCCAACAGGCCCATGATATTGGAATAGAATGTCAAAAGGGGTAGAGTGATCAAAAGGCCCAAAAGGCGCGGGAGGACTAGCACCTCGATATTGCTGAGACCGGAGATTTCGATCGCATCGAGCTCCTCGTTTACCTTCATCGTGCCAATGTGTGCCGTGAAGGCCGAGCCTGAGCGTCCTGCCACTATGATGGCAGCCATTAACCCGCCGAGTTCGCGCAGGATGCCGACGCTTAGTAGATTGACCGTAAACACCTCCACGCCAAATTGACGCAGTTGATCTGCTCCCTGGTAGGCAACGACGACACCGATGAGGAAAGACAGCAGCCCGACAATCGGCAGGGCGTTCACGCCCGTTTCCTCAATCTGATGAAGAAGGGCCGCAACGCGCAACCGGCTTGGCTGAAATATAATGGTGACCGTCTCTGACACGACGAGGCCGAAGAAGCCAACCAATGCATACGCCTGGTGCAGCGCGTGAATGAGGCCACGGCCGATACGCTCTAACCGGTCGGCTAAGGTATGGGGTAGTGGGAGCTGAACTGGTGGCGCCCTGCACTCGTGGTCTATGGTGTGAACGAGCGCTCTGTATTCCTCACGCACATTGACCGCCTGAACCTGCAAGCCTTTGTGTTCGAGGACGCGCTTAGTGCGCAACAGCAGCCAGGCGCCGACGGTATCAAGCCCCTCAAGCGTTCCGCAATCTATTATGATCCGTCCATAGCCCCTAGGGTCAAGGGCCCTTAGCATCGGATCGAGCCGCCGCGCTTCGCTGATTATCCAGGAGCCACCAACAATCAAGCGAAGGATGTCTTTGTCGTATTCTGTACGGTACCATGCTGCAGTTGCGGATCGGGGTCGTTGTATCACGATGGTCATGGCGTCACTGCGGCTATTCGGGCGTTTTGGCCTTGCCGTTCCGGAGATGCTGGCACGGACCGATGTGAATCACGCTTCATCTCCATATTCTTTCCGAGGATTGAAGCGGCACTGTTGCGATCCGTGTTCCAATCGGCTTTACGACCGAGCTTCGCGCTAACGACATCAGAGTTCTCCTGGCATTTTGGCGTAGAGGGAGATCGCTGACCAGCGATACAGAACACAGCAACTGTAGCGGACTGACGGCATCCGCCGACTTGCAGCCCAGCCAAACCGGCGTAAGGCCGTAGCTACGGCATCACGCGCTGCGGGTTACCCCTACGATCTAGGCCCGACCAACGGCATCGACGGGTATCGGCCAATGACTAACCCGCGCCCCCCCGGCCGGGACTGCACAGCGGAAGGGCACAATAACACCGCACCGTACAATCTCGACGATCCGCCCTTTCTCGACTGTCACACTGCGGAGTATGAATGCCCACATGGCCTATGGCCAGTGTGGCATCAGAGGGTTTGACGTCGGAACGCGCCGCTCCAGCACTTGTCGGTCGGTTGGTTCTCACCTGACCTGCACGAATTTCTCGCTTGTCAGGCCGCGGGCGTTATCTGCAGCCCGGCCGGCCGCGCCGCCAAACCTGGAACTAAGGTCCCTCGAGTCGAACTCAAACACCTGCCTTTCGGCAGATGCTCTGGCGCACTGTAATCGAGGGCGGTTGCAAGGTTGCTTGTACCCATTGCCTGACAAGCAAAGTACTTCCGAAGCCGGGGGATCGCAAAGTCCACAAACGCACGCACTTTCCGCAGCGAGAGGCGACCGCTCGGCAAAATCACATGTACTGGCAATGGCGGCTCTTCGTCCCCCATGAGGACAATATCGAGCTGCCCTTCGCGCACCAGCTCTGCTATCTGACATGAGAATACACGCGCCACGCCACGCCCCTCAACGGCCGAGGCAACCACGCCTCGAACATTGTTGATCACCAGCCGGGGCGTGAAACAGACCGTCCTTGGCACGGAGGAACCTGGCAACGGCGGAAAACTCCAGGAGCCGACTCCCGAGTGGGTGTATGCAATGATGCGGTGCTTGGCCAAATCGCCCGGTTTCTCGATGCGCGGATGCTGCGCAAGGTAACGCGGCGCAGCCACTACCACCCGACGTGCTTCGCCAACGCGTATTGCGACCAGAGTCGAGTCGGGGAGGTAGGATATGCGGAGCGCGACATCGATACCTTCGTCGATTAGTTTCATAGGCCTGTCCAGCAAATAAAGCCGAGCGGACACGTCTGGGTAAGCGTCCATGAAGGCCTCGAGGATCGGCCGCAGGACCGCTTCTCCTTGGATTTCGGGGGCCGTCAATGTCAGGTTGCCACGTGGCGAGGCGCGATCGCCAGCGGCCGTAATTTCCGCTTCCTCCAATTCGGTCAGGACCCGACGACAGGCGACCGCATACTGCTCACCTGCCTCGCTCATTTTTATCGACCGCGTCGTCCGATGCAGCAGTTCTGCGCCGACGCGCGCCTCGAGAAATGCGATGGCGCGGCTGACCGCCGCAGGGGAACGGCCGAGCTTTCGACTGGCGCCGGCCAAGCTGCCCTCGTCGAGGGCTGTGACGAAGACCTTCATGGCATCGATGCGGTCCACAGTAACTCCCCTTCCTCGGTTTGGCCGCCGCTCGCTGATGTTCTGAACGGACCGCCTCATGCTGCAGCAATGTCACCGCGGCTGCGGTTGGTCTATTGGACGATGGTATCGTCGATACCTTGGTATCGGCCGCTCGAATCATCGCACTTCACAGGTAAACCCGCTCCCATGGGCGTGTGCAGCGCCGTTTGCCGAATGTGATAAACGCCCTGGCGCGCGGCATGATGCCGACGACACTGGTGACAAACCAACACCAAAGTATAATAGACTTTGCGTTATGGCAGCGCATGTTTGCGCAGGGCAACCGGCACAAAATGACACCAGGCCGGGTGCGGAGGAGGCGATTGTATGGATGCCTGCGGGACGTGAGGGCTCCGCAGAGTCGGGGAAGGCCAGGGCCAGCCACCTCTAAGAGAGATGATCGCTTGCGCCAACGAGGCCACAACAGGATGATCATGCGCATGAACCACTCGGCGGACCGCGACCGTGCAGAAATCCGCGTCGCGGGAGGTCAAAGCGAGAGACAGTTGTCATGAAAAAGGTCACTGCACCCATTCCCTTTGCCGGCTCCCAGCTCAGCACATCTCGTCATGTGTGTGCATTCTTCAACAGCAACGATGAAGCCTATCGCGTTTTGCTCCCGTTCATTGAGGGCGGCTTCGAGTGTGGTGACAAGGCGGTTCACGTCGTCAATCCGGATCAACACGACGACCACCTGGAACGGCTGGCCGCGGTGGGCATCGACGCGATGGCCGCCCAGCAGAGCGGGCGGCTCGAACTCCGGACCAACGTGGAAACTTACCTTCGAGACGGAAATTTCGATCCGGATCGGATGCTGGAGGTGTTCGAACAGCTGGCCAGCAACAGCGCCGAGAGCGGATTTCCGCTGAGCCGCATCGTCTGCCAGATGGATTGGGCGGCCGAAGGTCAGTCGCACATCGACAGCCTAATTCAGTTCGAATCGCGTGTGAATGACGTGTGGGACCGCCACGACGATGCGGTGATCTGCGTGTACGATCTCAGGAAATTTAGCGGCGATACAGTGATTGACATCATGCGTACGCACCCGATGGTCATCATCGGCGGCATCCTCCAGCAGAATCCCTTCTTCGTGCCACCGCAGGAATTTCTGCGCGAGTTTCGCGAACGGCGAGCCGGATAGACTGCGTCGCTTTAGACGATGGCCTGAGATGGAAATGCAACTGGAAGAACCCGGCGAGGCGATCAAGCGCCTTCAGCGCTGCATCAATGATGTGGTCAGCCTCCTGGCGCTGCCCGCCATCTGGAGTGGCGGCGATCCATCCCGGATCGCCCGCACCCTGCTCGACGTGCTTGCGAGCATGCTTCACCTGGATCTTGTCTATGTGCGGTTGAATGATCCCTCTGGCGAGTCCCCGATAGAGATGGTTCGTGTCGGTCAATCGCAGACACGCATGCTCCGGCCGGAACAGATCGGTGCGGACATCGGCCGCTGGTTGGAAGAGGACCCGCGGCAGTGGCCTCCGCTGGTACAGAACCCCGTTGGCGACGGAGACTTGTCGATTCTGCCCATGCGGCTGGGGCTGCAAGGTGAAATCGGGGTCATCGTGGCAGGGTCTCGGCGAACGGACTTCCCGCGGGAAACCGAGAGGCTCCTGCTGAATGTCGCGGCAAACCAGGCGGCGATCGGACTTCAGGAGGCACGGCTTCTGGTCGACGAAAAGCGGGTCGCCAACGAACTCGATCAGCGGGTCGCTGAGCGAACCAGGGAACTCGTCGCCGCCAACGATGAACTGAAGCGGCAAGTTGTCGAACGCCGGCTCGCGGAAGAGAGGCTGCGTCAGGAGGAGAAGGACCTGAAACGTAGCGAGGCGCACAAGGCCGCAATCCTCAACTCGGTGCTCGACTGCATTGTGACGATCGATCACGGAGGCCGCATCACCGAGTTCAATCCTGCCGCGGAGCACGCCTTCGGCTGTCGCCGCGACGACGTCCTGGGCAGATCACTCGCCGACGTCATGATCCCGCCATCACTCCGAGAGAGGCACCGACAGGGATTGGCTCGCTATCTGGCAACGGGTGAGACGCGGGTCATCGGGAAGCGGATCGAAATGACGGCGATGCGCGCCGATGAGAGCGAATTTCCAGTCGAGCTCACGATCACGCGCATTCCATCGGACGGGCCGCCGAGCTTCACCGGCTATTTGCGCGACATCACGCAGCGTAAACGGTCGGAAGAGGAATTGCGCCGCAGTCAGGCATTTCTGGCGGAGACCCGGCGCCTGAGTTCAACCGGTGGCTTTTACAAGCGTATCGCGACGGGCGAAATCATCTGGTCCGAGGAGGTCTATCGCATATTTGAGTTCGACCCGACTGCGCCCTTGACGCTCGAGCGGATCCTGACCCGGGTCCACCCGGACGACATCCACGCGTTCAATGAAATGCTCGATCGACAGCAGCGCGGAGCCAACTATGAGCAGGATTACAGGCTGCTGATGCCCGACAACTCGATCAAGTACCTGCACGTGGTCGCTCATTCGGCCCAAGACCAGGATGGTCAACCGGAGTATATGGCCGCGGTCCAGGACGTGACGCAGCGCCGGCTCTCGGAGGAGGCGCTCGCCAAGGCCCGATCGGAACTCGCGCACGTAGCCAGGGTGACGACCCTCGGGGCGTTGACGGCGTCGATCGCACACGAGGTCAACCAGCCGCTGGCGGGCATTATCACCAACGCCAGCACCTGCCTGCGGATGCTGGCTGCGGATCCTCCCAACGTGGACGGCGCGCGCGAAACCGCACGGCGCACGATCCGCGATGGCAACCGCGCATCTGAGGTAATCACGCGATTGCGCGCGCTATTCAGTAAGAAGAACGCCTCGACCGAGATGGTGGATTTGAATGAGGCTGCGCGCGAAGTGGTTGCCCTGTCGTTGAGCGAACTCCAAAGAAGCCAGGTGATCCTGCGGCAGGAGCTTGCCAACGACCTCCCGCCCGTGACAGGCGATCGTGTCCAGCTGCAGCAGGTCATCCTGAATTTGCTCCTGAACGCCGCAGACGCGATGCGTGACATCAATGATCGTCCGCGATTGCTGGTGATCAGAACTGAACGCGACACGGATGATCATATACGCCTGTCCGTGCAGGATACCGGCGTGGGATTCGAGCCTCAGACCGCGGCCAAGCTGTTCGATGCGTTCTACACGACCAAAAGCGGCGGCATGGGAATCGGCCTGTCGGTCAGCCGTTCCATCATCGAAAGTCATCTTGGCCGTCTATGGGCGGCGGCCAATGACGGGCCGGGAGCCACGTTCTCATTTTCCATTCCTCGGCGATCCGAGGATGGGTTCGGCGACCAAAATCCTAACGCAATTTGGACGTCTGCTGTGACGGATGATCAGCGGGCCGAGAGGAAGCACTAATGACGACACATTCACTCGTGTCGGTCGTCGATGACGACGAATCCGTGCGCGAGTCGCTGCCCGACTTGCTCAGGGAATTTGGATTTGCGGCCCAGGCATTCTCCTCGGCCGAGGAATTTCTTGCATCCGACTGTGTCGGCCAGACCAAGTGTCTGATTCTCGACATCGCGATGCCGGGCATGACCGGACCCGTTCTCCAACAGGAATTAACGCTTCGCGGGCAAGCGATCCCGATCGTCTTCATTACCGCTCACGGAGATGAGAGCGTGCGGCCACGCCTGCTCCAGCAGGGCGCTGTCGAGTGCCTGTTCAAGCCATTCAGCGACACGGCCCTGCTCGGAGCGCTCAATGCTGCATTGCACTGAATAGAGCGATCGAGCGCGCGGATTTTTGCAATCAGCAAAAAGGCGCTTAGGCTACGGACATGCGCAACGAGCCGAGGTCGTCGTTCATGTCGCATGGCCAACCAATTGTGTTTATCGTCGATGACGATGTTTCGGTGCGCGAATCGCTGGAGCTTCTGGTCGGCAGTTCAGGCTGGAAGCCGGAGACATTCGTGTCCGCGCAAGAATTCCTCTCTCGCCCACCGCCCCTCACTCCCAGCTGCCTGATCCTTGACGTCAACTTGCCGGACCTCAACGGTCTCGATCTCCAGAAGCGCGTTGCGGCGGACAGGACCGAAATGCCCATCATCTTCATCACGGGTTACGGCGACGTACCGATGACGGTCCGGGCCATGAAGGCGGGTGCCGTCGAGTTCCTGACGAAACCATTCAGCGACGACGTGTTGTTGGACGCCATCCGGCAGGCGATCGAACGCAGCCAGTCCGCACTTGATCACGAAGCGGACATTCGGGAGCTCAGGAACCGTCACACGTCACTCAGCCGCCGCGAACGAGAGGTCATGGCGTTGGTGGTCGCCGGTTTGTTGAACAAACAGATCGGTGGCGAACTCGGCATAAGCGAGATCACGGTGAAGGCGCACCGAGGCCAGGTGATGCGGAAGATGCGGGCAGGTTCGCTCGCCGACCTGGTGACTATGAGTGCGAAGCTCGGCTTGCGGTCGGGTTCAGCTCGGCCCTCTTAGTTGGGGCTTGGGCACCGTCCGGCCGTCACGCCTCGTCGAGGCGAGGGGCCGGGATCTATCTCCGCGCCGGCGCCAGAACTTTCGTCTGGGTCACCGCGAGGTGGTCTCAGTGGCCCGCGCTCTGACCGCCGTCGACATGAAGGATTTCGCCCGTCACAAAGCCGGCCAACTCGAGGTAGAGGATCGCATCGACGACGTCCGAGATTTCGCCCATGTGGCCGACCGGGTGCAGCTCGTCGAGTTGCGCATGCGTCTCGCTGGGATGCATCGGTGATTTGATGACGCCCAGCGCAACAGCATTCACCCGGATGCCGCGCTTTGCATACTCGATCGCAAGCGATTTGGTGACGGCGTTCAGACTGCCCTTCGTCAACGAGGCAAGTGCGGCGGGCGCGCCGGAGATCGCGTGGTCGACCAGGCTCGTCGTGATCTGCACGACATGGCCGCTGCCCCGCTTCTCCATCTCGGTGATGGCAATTTGCGTGGTGTGAAAGAAGCCGGCGACGTTGACGGCCAGGATCGCCGCGTAGTCGGACTCGGTGTATTGGGTGAACGGCTTGGCAATGAAGATGCCGGCGTTGTTGACGAGCGTATCAATGCGCCCGAACCGATCCACGCCCGCAGAGATCGCCCGTTCGGCCGTCTTACGATCGGCGATGTCGCCTGAAACCGTGAGAATGTCATCATCGCTCGATGATTTCATCGAGCGCGCCGTTGCAATCACACGGTAGTTTTGACCACGATACGCCTTGACCAGGGCCGCGCCGATACCCTGTGATGCGCCGGTAATAACAGCGACTTTCCGTTCGGTGTTCATGGTCAATTCCTTCTACGCTTCTGAGACGCTAATCGAACGCGACACGATTGGACCGTGTCGCGGCCGACCAGTCTAGAGATACGCTCCGACTGGGCGGGAGCACACATTCGGCGTTCGACAGACACTCTTCCGGCGCACGATTGAATGAGCGAGCAGACCCCCGATCTTGGGGGCGGCACTTCACTTGTCCAGCCAGGCCGTAAGCACCCTGGAACCGCCACTCGCTCGCAGCGTGAAAGAGTGTCTGACAAATGGCGTGCATTCGCTCCGTCCTTAGACTGATCTAAACCTTCGGTGGTGCGGCGACTTACCACGAAGGAGTTCAGACATGGAACACAGACGACCCTGCGTTCATGCCGGCGACGAGCGACCGCGGGCCGTCGGTGAGGTCCGCAAATTCCCGCTCGGCGCCCAGGCGGAGCAGGCGTTGTGCCAACGCTGGCGCGACCATCACGATATCCCCGCCGCCCATCAGCTGACCGGCAGTTACCTGCGTCTAGTTGACGAGATCGCAATTGGTTATCGCGAATATGGGCCAGCATCGGAGGAGTTGATCGGTGAAGGCTATGTGGGGCTGATGCACGCGGTCTGCCAGTTCGATCCGGATCGCAGTGTACGCTTCGACATGTACGCAAGCTGGTGGGTCCGCGCGACTATATTGGAATACATCCTGTGCAACCGGTCCCTGGTGAAGATGAGCACGGCTGCCTCCTGGAGGAAGTTGTTCCTCAGTCTTCGAGATATGCACCGTCACTTGCGGGAACTCCACGACGATACGCTGAGATCTAAGAACATCAGCGGCGGCGCGGCGGACCTGCTGCGATCAGCGGAGCACGAAGTTATAAGGGCAAATAAGCGTAGGGCGAGCGCGGATCGCAGTCTCAACATCCCGATCAGCGTTGACGATGAAAGCGAATGGCGTACCTGGCCGGCGTATGACGATGCCGACACTCAGAAAGGGACGTTGGCCGACTGCGAGGCGACCGAGCACCGAAGGTCGGTCGGGCCGTCTGTCCCGATAGGGATCACGATGCAGGAACGCCGCGGGCCGTTAGGAACACAAGGCCGGCATTGAGCTAACGTCCTCGAGCAGGACGATCGAGCAGTCAAGCGACCGGTTCGGCCAGTGCTTGGGGTTCGAGGGCCCTTCGGTCAGCCGCGGCAATGCTCGCCGGCATCAAAGTGTACGCGTGATCCGCAAGGGTCATGCTGCGGACGCCCAGGTACACAAATTTCTATTTACTGGGGGATAGGGGCGCACCAGCGCCGCAGGGAAGTTGCGTTTCACAACAGACCAAAGCAGTAGAACATACCGAATGTCAGGCGAGCGACAATGGCTCTCTCGGAAAGGAATAATATAAGGCACAGGCAGCTGAGCTGAAGCGGCGTAGCTTGGCCGGTTTGAGTGGGCTGAACTTCTTCGTCGCGGATATGTTGACGGGCTTTGGCCCCTTCGTCACGGTCTATCTAATATAACTGCCAACGGCTGGCATCCGACGGACGTTGGTTTCGTGCTCAGCCTCGGCTCGATGGCCGCAATTGCAGGCCAGGTGCCGGCGGGGCTGCTCGTAGACGCGGTTCCACTGAAACGCCTGATCACAGCGAAGGCGCTCGGCAGCATGCTGGCGGCACTGCTGATGGGTTATATCGGCACCCACATCGCGCCGGGCGCGGTGTTTTATGGCCAAAGCACGCGGGCAAGGGACCGTTGCGCCGGCAGCGCGATCTATGGCGCGATCCTCTCCTGCTGACCTTCGCGGCCTGTGCGTTCATGTTCCAGCTCAGCAACGATGCCGTTCTGCCATTTGCAGTAACGGCGATCCAGGTCGTCGGGCTGAAGGACACGGATACGCTGGTATCAGTTGCACTGGTGGTGTCGCAGGGGGTGGCTGCCCTGATCGCGCCACGGCTGGGTGGATTGGCGCAGGCGCGTGGGCGCAAGCTGGTTCTACTGATGGGCTTTGTGGCACTGGCGGTGCGCTGCCTGGTGCTGGCGACCAACGGAATCGCGGCCTCGATCGTAGCCTGCCAGGTGCTGGACGGGATCAGCGCGTCGACGGTCGGGGTTGTGGTGCCATTGGTCGTCGCTGACATCACACATCGTGGCGGGCGGTTCAATCTGGCGATGGGGGTTGGTGGGTCTGGCTATGACCGCAGGAGCGACATTCAGCACAACCATCGCCGGGTTTGTTACCGAGAGTTGGGGCACGAGAGTTGCATTCATCTGTCTGGCGCTTGTGGCGGTGGGTGGATGCGGGTTGGTACGCTTCGCTTTATCGGAGACGGGACAGCAACGGTACCGGGGAAAGAAATGCCGCGGCCGCCGTGCGGCCCGTATAACGAACGACGCATCCGACGCCCGGTTCTGTTACAAAGTCTCACGTTGATCCCGCATTCAATCGAGCATGGGAAGAGTGTCTTCCGGAGGGCGGATATTTGATGCCAACCTGATGGAGCATAAATTGCCAGGAGCCGATAAAATGCCATATCATGGCTAGCTTTCAATCCACGGAGCACATCCATTTCCATATGGAGGCGCTGCGGCATCCCAACCCTCGTGAGGTTTTGCCGTTGGTTGACGCGAGCTCCAACCCGCCCGGCGACTGCTTTCGACGACCGCACGTGCCGGCGGGTATGATGATGCATGCAAACCGAGTTTGCTCGCTCTCAGAGCCATTCGACACAATTGATCGCGAAGCTGGTCCCATCGCCAGCGCCAGTGCTTCTTTGAAAGAACCGTCGCCTTTCCCACGATACACTGCGACGCGGTGAGGAGGAGATATCCGAGTGTCACAACGCTCGCGCTGTGGGGACGTGTCTATCCGGCCGTTCGGTCGCCGGGATGCTGGCTACGCCCTTATCGGACGCATGCATTATGGTTGGGCCTGGTCATTGGCCTGGCAAACCTTCTCCTTGCTTCCGCGTCGGCGCAGGTCACAGATCGTCCGCCCGACACGATGGAGGCGCGCCTGCGGGCATGCGCGGCTTGCCATGGTGAGCAGGGCCAGGGCACGGACAACGATTATTTCCCGCGCCTCGCCGGCAAGCCCGCTGGCTACCTGATGAACCAGCTTGTCGCCTTCCGGGACGGCCGGCGCCGCTACCCGCCGATGAACTATCTGCTCGAATACATGCCCGACTCATACCTGCAGCAGATGGCGGATTACTTCTCGGGACTGCGGCCGCCGCCACCGCCGCCAACCATCGCCGATGTCAGTTCCGGCATCCTGGCGCGCGGACAGGCGATTGTGGCACAAGGCGATCCCGCGCGCGGCGTGCCCGCTTGCTCGGGGTGTCACGGCGCCAAGCTCACCGGAATGGAACCAGCCATTCCTGGCCTTGTCGGGCTGCATGCGAGCTACATCAGTGCGCAACTGGGCGCATTCCGCTACGGCACCCGCACCGCTCCCTCGCCTGACTGTATGCAACTGGTTGCCGCCAGCCTCACCGAAGGCGACGTGACCGCCGTCGCTGCCTGGCTCGCGTCCCGCCCGGTTCCAGCCGATCCATCTCCTGTTCCGCGCGGTTCGTTGGCGATGCCAATGGCGTGCGGCAGCGAACCGAACTGAGACCGGGGTGAGCGTCATGCGCAACTGCCACACCCTGTTGGCCACCGTCCTCCTCGCGGTCGTGCTGCATATCGGCGCGTCTCGATTGGCGCACGGTCAGGATGCGGCGCTGCTGGCCAAGGGCGAATACCTGGCCCGGGCCGGCGACTGCATTGCCTGCCATACCAATCCCGGCGGTGCGCTGTTCGCCGGCGGGCTTGCCATGCCAACGCCCGTTCGGCACGCTTTATTCGTCCAACATCACGCCGGACCGCGAGACCGGCATCGGCACCTGGACAGGGGATCAGTTCTACGCCGCCTTGCATACCGGACGCTTTCCGGATGGCGGGCTGATGTACCCGGCCATGCCCTACGGCTCCTACACCAAGGTTACGCGCGCCGATTCAGACGCGATTTACGCGTATCTTCGTTCGGTCCGGCCGGTGCATCAGCCGAACCGGCCGCAGGACCTGCGTTTCCCCTATGACAACCGCTCGCTCATCCTGGGTTGGCGCACTCTGTTCTTCGACGAAGGCGAGTACCAACCTGACCCGACGAAGTCAGCCGAATGGAATCGCGGCGCCTATCTCGTCGAGGGTCTTGCCCATTGCGGGATGTGTCACACGCCAATCAATGCGCTGGGCGGCAACTCGCAGTCGCAAGCGTTCCAGGGCGGCCTGATCCCGATGCAGAACTGGTACGCGCCGTCGCTTACCTCCAACAAGGAGGCCGGCCTCGGCGACTGGAGCATCGACGAGATCGTGGAACTTCTGCGCACCGGGGTGTCACATCGAGGCGCTGTCTATGGACCGATGTCGGAAGTCGTGTTCGACAGCATGCAATATCTGAACGACGCCGATGTCCGCGCGATGGCGGTCTATCTGAAGAGCCTCAGCCAGGGCACGCCACCCGCGACGGAAATCACCAGCATTCCGACGCCCGAGAGCAGCCTGCTGGTGCATTTCGGCCAGACCGTTTACGAGGCGCGTTGCGCCATCTGTCATGCGAGCGATGGCCGCGGCATGCCGCCCGCGTATCCGCCGCTGGCGGGCAATCCTTCCATTCAGATGCAGTCTGCGGTGAACCCGATCCGCATGGTGCTGAACGGCGGTTTCCCGCCGGGCACGCAAGGCAACCCGAGGCCTTATGGCATGCCGCCCTTCGCACAGAGCCTGTCCGACGACGAGGTTGCCGCGGTCGTCACGTATATACGGGCTGCCTGGGGCAACCGTGGCACGCCGGTATCTGCGCGCGATGCCAATCAACTGCGTACCGCACCTTTGGATTGATGCCGCCATGCTGAACTCGGAACCAATCGAAACCGGCACTGAGGACGCGTTGGTGCAACGTCACCCGAGCCAAGGGTCCGCCGGAGCAATCGCGTTGGCTGGTATCGCAACGTTCATTGTCGTTGCGATCTGGTTTGCCTTCTATCTGCTGGTGTTCGTGCCGCGCGCGGGGGCACCGTGAGCGACGGCGCCCTGCCCGATCAAGACGAGAACCGAAGCGAGCGCCTCGAGCATCGTTGGGCGGCGGTCGCCACCTCCATCATTGTTCTGCTGATCGCGATGGCGGTGTTCGCTGGCGTGCACCAGGCGGTGCTGCCGCAAAGCCGCGTTGAGACCGCTGATCCTCGCACGCTGCATCTCGGCGGGCGAGTTCATCGAGAGCAACCTCGGCAGTGCCCTGCAGCCTGACGGTTCAGTCGTCGTGCGCGCGATCGGCCAGCAATACTCGTTCACGCCGCAGTGCATCCTGGTGCCGACGGACACGCCCGATCACGTTCCGCGTCACCAGCGCCGACGTGGTGCATGGGTTCCTGATTACCGGGACCAGCATCAATCTCATGCTGGTGCCAGGCTACATTTCCAGCATTCCGGCGCGCTTCTCCACCCCAGGCGAACGGCACATGCCATGCCACGAATTTTGCGGCTTTGGGCATGAAGGCATGTGGGGCCGGATCAAGGTCATCGACAAGGCGGAGTTCGCGCGACTGGCCGCGGATACCAGGAGGTTGAGCTGTGTTGCCCAGTAGACGGATGATCCTGGCGCATTTCTGGCTGGCCTTCGGAAGCTTCGGCGCGGCGCTGCTGCTGGGCGAATGGCAGATGTTCGTGCGCAGCCCACTGCACGCGTGGATCGGCGATCCCGAACTCTATTACCGCTCTGTCACCGCGCACGGCACCACGATGGGCTACGTGTTTCCGACACTCGTCGCGATGGGGTTCGGGTATTTCGTGACCGAGGCTGCCTTGCACCGCCCGCTGGTTGGCCTGCGCTGGGCATGGGCGGGCTTCGCCCTCGTCGCCATCGGTACGGTCACCGCCGTGGTCCCGGTCGCGTTGGGTCGAGCCTCGGTGCTGTACACCTTCTACCCGCCGATGATCGGCAATGCATTCTATTACATCGGGGTTGTACTCGTCGTTGTCGGCTCCTGGATCTGGGTCGCGCTGATGTCAGTGAACCTGTACATCTGGAAGCGACAGAACCCCGGTGCGCCGGTACCGTTCGCGATGTTCGCAACGGTCGCGGGATCCTACCTTTGGGGCTGGACGGCGGTTGGTGCCGCTCTCGAACTGATTTTCCAGATCATCCCCGGTGCCATCGGCCTGACCAACACGATCGATGCTGGTCTCGCGCGCGTCTTCTTCTCCTGGACTTTGCACGCGATCGTCTATTTCTGGCTGATGCCAGCCTACATCGCCTACTACACAATCGTTCCACGAGCGATCGGCGGCAAACTGTTCAGCGACCAGATGGGCAGGATCTCCTTCATACTGTTCCTTGTCGTCGCCATGCCGATCGGCGTGCATCACCTGTTCGAGGACCCGGAGGTCGGCTCCGGGTTCAAGTTCCTGCACTCGGTGTTCACCGGACTGGTTACCATACCGACGCTGCTGACCGTGTTCACCATTTGCGCATCGGTCGAAATCGCGGCAAGACGGCGCGGCGGCAGGGGGCCGCTGGGATGGCTGACGAAATTGCCATGGCGCAACCCGGTCATGCTCGGCGTGGCATTTTCCTTCATCATGCTTGGCTTTGGCGGCGCCGGTGGCATTATCAACATGAGCTATCAGCTCAACAGCACGATCCATAATACGCAGTGGGTCACCGGCCACTTCCATCTGATCTTCGCTGGCGCCATCGTCATCATGTATTTCGTCATCGCCTACGATACGTGGCCGCATTTGACGGGTCGCGCGCTGGACAGTCTCGGTCTGATGCGGACGCAGCTTTGGCTGTGGTTCATCGGTATGATCGTCCTGACGTTCCCGTGGCATTACGTCGGCATTCTCGGCATGCCGCGCCGCATGGCGTTCTACGACTACACCGATCCGGTCATCGCCCAGCAGGCGGCATCCGTCGTGATGTCGGTGATCGGCGGCGCGATTTTGGTTATTTCCGGGGCGCTGTTCTTCGTGGTGCTGGCACGCGGCCAGATCTCGGCGCGCGTGGAGCCGGGCAACTACCGCTTCAGCGTCGCCATGCATCCGCCGCGCACGCTCCCCGCCGCGCTGAACGGCTTCGGTCTATGGCTCAGTCTGATGATCGGCCTTACCATCGTTAACTACGGCTTTCCGATCGCACATCTTCTTGCGACACAAGGCACCGAAGTGCCGGTCATACGCATTGGAGCGGCACAGTGAACTGGAACTGGCTTCCGCCGCTGCGCGATCGTTGGGTCGTCACCAGCGTCGGAGCCACCGCCTGTATCGCGGTCGTCTCCATCGTTCTGGGTTTCGCGTGGCTGCCGTACGAGCAACCCGGCGAGCGGTTCCGCGGCCTCTGGGATGCGATCTGCTCGGCGGCTGGCTTGATCCGCGCTGTTCCAGCCGGTCAACCCGTCGTGCAGGCCAGTTATCCGGTCACACAGGTCGAAGTCATCCCCGGCATGCTGCGTGACGCCAGCGCGGAGTCGATTGGTCGTGGCGCGACACTGGCATTGCGTTGCACCATGTGCCATGGCGCACGCGGCATGAGCCAGGCGAATGCGCCTAACCTCGCCGGGCAATATCCGGGCGCGATCTACAAGGAGCTGGCGGACTTCAAGAGCGGCGCGCGCAGCAGCGCGATCATGATGCCTCTCGTGGCCGACCTGAGCGACCGCGATATGCGAGATCTTGCCGCGTATTATGCCTATCTGCCACGTGTCAACGACGAGCGCGTCTTTGACGAGGGGGCGCCACGGATCGTCGCGGACGGGGCACCGATGCGCAACATCGCACCATGCGGTGCGTGCCATGGTGAGCTGGGCAATAAGATCGGCGCTCCGTGGCTTGAAGGCCAGCCCGTCCCGTACCTGCACGCGCAGCTCGATGCCTTCGCCAAAGGAACAAGGCGAAACGATATTGACCAGCAGATGCGCAACGTAGCACGAGGGATGACTCCGGCCGAGATCACCGCTGCGAGCCACTATTATGCCGGCAGCCCATAGCGTACGGCATTAGGCGGCGGCGCCTTTGCCAGCGACGGGTCATGGCGCTCTGCTGTCTTGCGACTTGCCGCAACGTCGTGTGACGTTGGCTATCCGGATCCAACTCTCTCGTGCGGACAGTCCCAGTTCGCTGCAATGAACGCCGCGAGCAGCGGTGGGTCGGCGCTGGTGATCATCCCTTCGCCACGCGGCGCGCCAGCCGTTCCGCCGCCGCGGCGATCTCCGGCACCGACAGGCCGACATAATCGAGCACGTCCGCCGGGGTATGGCCGCTCTTCGGGATGCGCTGTACCCCGAGGCTCTCCACCGTCACCGGCGCCGCACGCGCGGCCGACGCCTCGGCCAGCTCGCTGCCGAGTCCGCCCACGTAATTATCCTCGACTGCGAGGACCGCCGCGCCTGCGGTCCGTGCCATTTCCAGGATGGGCTCGGCGTCGAGCGGCAGGGCATAGGCGTCGACCACTGCGGCTGCGATGCCGCGCTTCTCAAGCACCGCGGCCGCGTCAAGGCAGGAATGGACGAGATAGCCCGAGGCCGCCAGCACGACCGCGGGAGTCTTGACCGGCCGGCGCACTACCTTTGAGCCGCGCAGCGGAAATAGCTCGTCCTCGCGATAGAGTATCGGTAGATCGCCGCGGACCGCGCGCAGATAGGCCGGACCATCATAATCCGTCATGGCCAGCACGAGCTTATAGGCGCTGACGGCGTCCGAGGGTGTCAGCACTGCCAACGATCGGCCCTTGGCGTCTTTCGCGTGCGCGAGTGCGCGCGCGAAGGCGACGTCCGCCAAAGCCATCTGGCTCGGCCCGTCGGCCGCGAGCGTCACGCCGACATGCGTGCCGACAAGCTTGATGCGCGCCCCGCCGATGATCGCCATCTCGATCTGATCGAAGGCGCGTTCGAGAAAGCGGCCAAACGTGCTCACGAACGCGATCTTGCCGGCGGCTGCCAGTCCGGCCGCCACCGACACCATGTTCTGCTCGGCGATGCGCGCCTCGAAATAGCGATCGGGATGCGCCTTGGCGAAGGTCTCGGCATAGGTTGAATTCTTCACGTCGGCGTCGAGCGCCACCACCGCCTGGTTGGCGTCGCCGAGCGCGGCGAGCGCCATGCCATAGGCGCGGCGCGGCGAAAGCTTCTCTGCCGATACCAACGCCGGATGCTTGGCGAGCGCAGCGTCGAAGCCCATGGGCGCGTCTGGGGCGGCGCGCGCCGCCGGCACTGCGGCGGGCGGCGTGATCTTGAGCGCGGCGAAGTCCTGCGCCCCGATGTCGGTGATGCCCAGGCGCCGCGCCGTGTCGTCGAGCTCGGCGAGCACGCCCGCCAGCGCCTCGGGCTTCACCGGCGTGCCGTGATGGCCAGGGCCGCCGAGGCTCGGCACGCCCCATCCCTTGACTGTGCGCGCGATCACCGCGAGCGGCCGCTGATCCTCCTCGATGCGGAGCGCGCGCTCGATCGCCTCCGGATCGTGGCCGTCGATGATCTCGGTGCGCGCTCCGAACGCCGCCGCCTTCGCCGCGAGATGCTCCCAGTCCTGCGCTGACGAGACATAGTCGCTCTGGCCCAGCGTGTTGCAGTTGAAGATCGCGACCACCCCGCCGAGGCGGTGATCGGCGCAGAAATCCATCGCTTCCCAGATCTGTCCTTCGCGCGACTCGCCGTCGCCGATGATACAGAAGATGCGCTTCGGCAGGCCGTCGAGCCGAGCCGCGCACCTGAGCCCCGCCGCCACCGACAAGCCCTGACCCAACGAGCCAGTCGCAGCGTCGAAGAACGGAAAGCCAAGCACCGGATTGGGATGGCCATCAATCGCCGAACCGATCTCGCGGAGCGTCATCAGGTCGCGCTCCGTCATCGCCCGGCGCTTGCCGTCGGGCTCGAACGTGACGCCGAGATCAGTGCATGCGGCATAAATGATCGGCACCGCGTGCCCCTCGCTCAGGACCAGCCGATCGGACCCCGGGTTGTCGGGGGCGGTGGGCGTCCAGCGCATCACGCGGTACATGAGCACCGAAACGAGATGCGCGAGCGACAGCGAGGTCGTCGGATGGCCGCTGCCAGCCGCCGTGGTGGCACGGATCGCGAGCCGCCCCAAGTCGATTGCCTTGGCATGAAGTACGTGCGTGAGATCGGCCATCCGTTTTCTCTTCCGTTCCTGAAGGAAACGCCGGGCTCGGCGGGAGAGTTCATTGTGGCCCAAGAGCCAACCAGCCTCAATCGGTGCTTGGTTTTGTGCCACCAGCAAATAAGCGAGCTCGCCGTGGAGTCGAATACACGCTCTCCGGCATATACCCTTCCGCCAGGCGAGCGAGTGCGGGATCGAAGGACTCTGTCAGATACCGCGCCAGCCCGGAACCGATCGTCGCCGTGACCTGTCCTCGGTCGGATCCGAGGCTTACGTGGTCGGGGCAGGGCAACAGATGCAGTGGGCCGGCGCCGGCTGACGCAGATCTGGTACGTGGATGAGACCTACATCGAGGCCCGCGGGTTAGCCCTTCAGTCACAATTCATCCGCATGGTCTTGCGGACAAGCCTGCTGAAGGCTCAACGATGCGCCGCATTCCAGGTGCCGTGCTGTTCTCTGTTGCCCTCCTCGCCGCATGCGCTCCGCGCCCGCCGGAGTTCCGCGTCGCCGCCACCCCGCCCGCAATACTTCTCCCCGTCAGCAAGGCTGCCATCACTGATGGCCGCGGCCGGTTCCGCGAGATCTACTGTGCCGTCCGCGCCGACCATGGCGCGAAGCTTCCGTTCGACCGTTCGTGCGACACCAGCGCTGCGCTGTGGCGGCTCCCCGGCGAGCCACCGCCAACTGGCCGCCCCGTCGTCCTGACCGCCTCGAGCTCCGGCTTGTCCGTGGTCATGGTGCCGGGCCTGCTGGCCGAGTGCCTCGCCTCGACGTCCACTGTGTTCGGCGACGCCCGCGGCGACCTGCAGGCCCAGGGCTACCGCACCGGCTACATGCAGACCCGTGGCCGCCAGGCCAGCGAGATCAACGCCGGAATCATTCGCGACGCGATCCGCGCGATGCCGGCGGACGCGCACATCATCCTGGTCACCCACTCCAAGGGCACCGTCGATGCTCTGCTGGCGCTCGCGACCTATCCCTATCTCGCCGACAAGGTCGTCGCCTTGGTGAGCGTGGCCGGCGCCGTCAACGGCTCGCCGCTCGCCGACATCGTGCCGGACTGGGTCGCGCAAATGGCAGAAGCGATCGCCCTGCCCGAGTGCCCGCGGGGCCACGGCGTCGAGGCAGCCGACAGCCTCCGCCGTTCCGAGCGCCTGACGTGGCTCGCGACGCATGCCTGGCCGGCGAGGGTGCGCACCTACTCGCTGGTGGCGGTGGCGGGACCCGACGACATGTCCGCCGTGCTGCGCCCCTTCGCCGACATCCTCTCGCGCACCGAGCCGGCGAACGACGGCCTGGTCGTCGCCTCCGACGCCATCGTGCCCGGCTCGACGCTGCTGGGCTATGCGCATGCCGACCATCTTGCGGTCGCCATGCCGTTCGGCAGCAACGCGCCGCTCCTGGCGGCGACGCTGATGACGCACAACGAATATCCCCGCGCCGTGCTGCTGGAAGCGGCGATTCGGTTTGTGGAGGAGGATTTGCGGCATCCCGCGAGGGAAGGCGGAGCCTGAGTTACATCGACTTCCAGTCGCCGGCCTGCTCGAAGGCGTGGGCGGCGCGATAGATCGTGCTTTCGTCCCAATCCTTGCCGATCAGCATGACACTGCATGGCAGCCCGTTGCTCATGCCGCATGGCACAGCCATCGCCGGGTGGCCGCTGATGTCGAACGGACACGTGTTTGCGACCATCTCGAAAGCGCGCTGGATATAGTCGGCCAATGGCGCATCGGCAGCGGGAATCGGCGTCGCCTTGACTGGCAGCGTGGGCATCAGGAGCAGATCGTATTTGGCGAGCTGCGCGTCATAGGCGGCCTTGAGCGGCCGCACGAGGTTCTGCGCTTTGGCGTAGAAGCGGCCGCGATAGTGGCGAGTGAAATACTCGCCGAGGAACATGGTGATCTTCAGGCTATCGGAAAGTTCGTTGGCGCGTTCGCGCCAGTTCGCGTGCGCGTCGAGCAGACCGACGGTGTAGAAGCCCTTCCAGTTGAAACCCATACCGTTGCCGTTCATCATCATCGCCAGCGCGCCCTCGGCTGCGATCGGCAGCCAGATGTCCTTGCCGATCCGATGCATCGGGATGCTGATCTCCTCAACCGTGGCGCCGAGTTTGCCGAACAACCTGGCGGCGGCACGCACTTTCGCGTCGGAGTCTTCTTCCGAATTCGGCCACCCGAAGCCTTCGTTCACCACGCCGATCCTCAGGCCGTCGATGCTCCGGCCGAGCGCCTCGGTGTACGGTGCGACCTTCGCGCCGCCCTGCCGTGGATCGAGACCGTCAGGCCCTGCCAGCACTTCGAGCAACAGCGCGTTGTTGGCGACCGTCGCGGTCATCGGGCCGGTGTGATCGATGCTGGCCTCGATCGGCATCACTCCGGTGTAGGGCACGAGGCCCCAGGTCGGCTTCAATCCGTACACGCCGCAATACGCCGCCGGTATGCGGATCGAGCCACCCTGGTCACCACCGATCGCCATGTCGACCTCGCCCACCGCCACCAGCGCGCCGCTGCCGGACGACGATCCGCCGGCGGAATAGCCTGGCTTGCGCGGATTGATGACCGGGCCGCGCGCTCCGGTGTGGCTCCCGCCAGAGAAGCAGAAGAACTCGCAGTGCGACTTGCCCTTGATGGTCGCGCCGGCGTCGAGCATGCGGGTGACGATGGTGGCATCGATGTCCGGGACATAGCCTTCCAGTGTCGAGGCGCCGTTCATCATCGGCACACCGGCGACGCAGACATTGTCCTTCACCGCCACCGTCTTGCCGGCGAGTTTGCCGGACGGTGCGCCCTTGATGTCGGTCTTGATGTACCAGGCGTTGTACTCGTTCTCCTCGGGCCACGGCTGATAGCCCGGCGTGCGCGCCCATTTCACATCAGGCTTCGCATCCGGCAGCTGCTCGACCACGTCGTAGGAAGTGAACGAGCCCTCCATCAATGCGAGGAATTCGCTGGCCCGTTCCGACGACAGATCCATGCCGAAATCCATCGCGATATCGTGCAATTGACTGAGCGTGGGGCGCTTGATGGTCATCGGTCGTTCTCCTCTGACGGGCGATTTGCGAGGGGCGCTGCGGCTCTACGCCAATATCGGCAGACTGAGTGGCGAGATCTGTTCGGCGGTCCGGCCGGCCCAATCGCGCGATGGTGCGTCGCGCAGCATGCGCTGCTGGCCTTCGGTCACTGCTGCCAAGGCGGCCGCGTGGTCCATGGTCAGCACGTGGCCGTTTTCCATCACCTTGGCGCCGTGCACGAACACCGCGCGCACCGCACGGTCGGCGGCGGTGAACACCAGCGAGCGCAGCGGATCGCGCGCCGGCCGCATCCACGGATTGGCCAGATCGACCAGCACGAGGTCGGCCTTCGCACCGGCGGTCAGGCGACCGAGATCGGGTCGATGCAGTGCGTCAGCGCCGCCCACCGTCGCGGCATGGAACAGCGCGGCGACGCTGGTGGTGTTGATGTCGCGCGCCGCCACGCGCGCCAGGATCGCGCCCAGGCGCATCTCCTCGATGACGTTATGCGGTGCGACGTCGGTGCCGATGCCGAGATTGACACCGGCGCGACGATAGCGGCCGAAATCCTCCAGCGTATGGCCGTAGCGCGCGAACGGGGACGGGCAATGCGCGACGCTGGTGCCGGTATCGACCAGAATCCCGAGATCGGTATGGGTATGCCAGCGCACCCATGAATGCTCGTCGATGAACATCGCGTGGCCCAGCACGGTGCGCGGCGAGAGGATGCCGAGGCCGTGCGCGAACTGCACGGGCGACTTGCCGTGGCGATCGACCATCACCAGGAACTCGTTGACGCTCTGCGCGCAGTGCACGGTCAGCGGTATGTCGCGCGCCTCGGCCGCGGCGAAGCTGTCGCGCAGCAGATCTGTCGTGCAGGTGTCGATCTGCGCCGGCGAGACGATGCCGGAGAGCCGGCCGGAGGGATGCGCGGCGGCCTGTTCGATCAATGCCAGGGCGGCATCGAGTCCGCGGCGACCGGCGGTCTCATCCCAGCGATACTGCAGCGCCCAGCCATTCTCCAGATGCCAGCGCGCAGAGGCGTAGGAGGGTGCAAGGAACACGCGAAGGCCGCTCTGCGCCGCCAGGTCGATCCAGCCTTCGTCGATGCCGGACAGATCGGCGACACTGGTGATCCCGGACAGCAGCATCTCGCAGAACGCCACCTGCTTGCCGGCCTTGCGCGCGGCGGCATCCGGCTGCAACGCGACCGAGCGTTCGTAGAGCCCGCTCATGTACATCGTGGGCACGCCGTGTTCCTCGCGCACGCCGCGAAAGAACGGCTCCGTGCTGGGATGGGCGTGCAGGTCGATCAGGCCCGGCATCACCATCAGGTCCGTGCCGTCGATCGTTGCGTCCGCCGCGCCGTTGTAGTGCTTGCCGATGTAGGTCAGCGCGTCGCCGGTGAACACGACGTCGCCGCCCATCAGATAGGCGTGGCGCCGGTTCGCCGCATCCCAGGCGACTATGCAGGCAGCGTTGCGGATGCAGGTCGTCGATGGCATGGCGGTCTCCGTGGGGTGGCGTCGGCGTGAATATTCTGCCGATTATGCTGACAACCGCTCGATCAGCGCCATCGCCGCGGCCGGCGCCTTCGGCTTGAAGCCGTTGATCATGTAGATGAAGACGTCGCGCGACTTGGGCGGCTTGGGTTCGGGCGGCGCGAGCAGAGGCAGGTCCGTCGGAACCTTCCCGGCAGACCAGATGCTCGCGCGCTTCGCCCATGTGCCCAGCGCACTGGACGCATAGCCTGCAGGCTCCTGTTCCGACGCACGTTGCAACCGCGCGTAGATGAACGGTGCGGTCGGGTCTTGCAGGCCCGGATGGGTGTCGCTGTCGGCCATCACCGCGGCGACAGCGTAGGTTCGCAGCAGCGCGATGAAATCTGGGCACGCAAAGCTCTTATGGCGCACCTCGACGACATGGCGAAGCGGCTGACCATCCACCTGAGCTGGCAGCAGCTTGAGGAAAGCCTCGAAGTCGTCCGGGTCGTACTGTTTGGTGGTCGGCATCTGCCAGTTGATCGGCCCGAGCTTCTCCTTCAACTCCAACACGCCGCCGGTGAGGAACCGCTCGATGGATGATCCGGCTTCAGCCAGTACGCGACGGTTGGTGGTGAAGCGCGGACCCTTGAGCGAGAAGACAAACCCGTCGGGCGTCTCTTCGCGCCACTTGATGAAGCTCGCTGGCTTCTGCGAGCCGTAGTAGGTGCCATTGACCTCGATGGAGGTCAGTTGCCGGCTCGCATGTTCCAGTTCTCGCTTCTGCGGCAATTTGGGCGGATAGAAGGTTCCGCGCCACGGCTCGAACGTCCAGCCACCGACACCGACCCGGATGGCGCCGGGCATTGTCAGTCGGTTTCCTGGATATGTGCCTCGAGGAACCACAGTGCCTTGTCGAGGTCGCGTGACGCCGCGGTAAAGATATCGGCCGTGTCGGCATCCCCCAACTCGTCAGCGTCGTCGATTGCCTTGCGTGTGGCGTTGGCGACCTGGGCGTAGCGATCGATCAGCACCGGCAGGTGGTCCTTGATCGCGTAGATATCGGTTGGATAGGGCGCCAGCTTTGTGGTTTTCGCCACCGACTGGGTGGTGCCAAGGGCGGTGCCTCCGAGTTGCACGGCGCGCTCTGCCATCGTGTCCACGTGGCCGTCGATCTGGGTGCGGAACCCGTCCAGCATTTCGTGTATCGCGATGAAACGCGGTCCCTTCAGGTTCCAGTGTGCCTGCTTGGTCAGCAGCGCGAGATCGATTGCGTCCGCCAGTCGCGCGTTGAGCAGATCGATCGCGACGTTCCGCGTGTTGGAGGGCAGGTCGTTCTTGGTCTGGTGCATGTGACGGTCTCCTTTCGTCTGATCAGGGGGCGACGGCACGCATCAGCGGTGCCCAGCGGTCGAGGATCGGCAGGATGGCATCCGCCCTGGCCGCCGGGAGGCTGATCACCACCCGGGCGATCCCAAGATCGCGATACCGGTGGAGTTGATCAAGATCCTCGGCGACACGGAACAGGGTGACCGGAAGCGACGCCGCGGTGTGCCCCGCCTCCTGTGCCATCTTGTGGAATTCCGGCAGGGTCTGTGCAATGTCCCCGTGCCGCGTGCGACCGGCGCGGGAAGCATGCCGTAGCGCACCGCGCGACGACGGAATGCACCGCCGACGATAATCGGGAACGGCTGCTGCACCGGCTTCGGCCAGGTCTGCATCGGTGCGAAGTTGACGAATTCGCCGTGATACTCCGCGGTGTCGTGCGACCAGATCGCCTTCATCGCCTCGATGCGCTCGCGCGACAGCTTGTGGCGCGTGTCGTAGTTGGTGCCGTGGTGCTCCATCTCCTCCTTGTTCCAGCCGTTGCCGACACCGAACAGGAAGCGTCCGCCGGAGAGCTGATCGAGCGAGGCGACCAGCTTCGCGGTCTGAATCGGATCGCGCTGGTTGATAAGGCACACGCCGGTGCCGACCTTCAGCGACTTCGTCGCCACCGCCGCGGCGGTGAGCACCAGGAACGGATCCATGATGTCGTAGTACGGCCGCGGCAGTTCGGGGCCACCGGGGAACGCCTTGGTACGCACTAGCGGGATATGCGAATGCTCCGGCACCCACAGCAATTCGAAGCCACGTTTCTCCAGCAGCGGGCCAAGTTCGCCTGGCGTCATCGAAGCGTCGGTGAAGAACATCGCGGCGCCGAACTGCATGCGCTTATGCTCCCTTTCTTTGTACCTTCGCCCAGGTATCGCGCAGCCCGACGGTGCGGTTGAACACAGGCTTGCCCGAGGCCGAATCCGTATCGGCACAGAAATAGCCGAGCCGTTCGAACTGCACGGCCTCGCCGATCGGCGCGATCGCGAGCGCCGGCTCCAACAGGCATCCGTGCAGCACTTCCAGCGAGTTCGGATTGAGATCGGCCATGATGTCGCCGTCCGCCCCAGGATCGGGCCGCGCGAACAGATGACTATAGAGGCGCACTTCTGCCGCGACCGCGTCCGCTGCGGCGACCCAGTGAAGCGTTGCCTGTACCTTCCGTCCATCCGGCGGCGAGTTGCCGCCACGCGTTGCCGGATCATAGGTGCAGCGAAGCTCTGTCACTTCGCCGGCCGCGTTCTTCACCGCTTCGCGGCAGGTGACGAAGTAGCCGTAGCGCAGCCGCACCTCGCGGCCCGGTGCCAGACGGAAGAACTTCTTCGGCGGATTTTCCATGAAGTCGTCGCGTTCAATGTAGATCTCGCGTCCGAATGTGATCGGCCGCGTGCCGGCCGACGCGTCTTCCGGATTGTTGACCGCCTCGAGTGCGTCCGTGCGACCTTCGGGCCAGTTCTCGATCACCAGCTTCAGTGGGCGCAGCACCGCCATCCGCCGCGGGGCGATGCGGTTCAGCAGTTCGCGGACGGAATACTCGAAGGCCGCGAACTCCGTGACGCTGTTCGACTTGGTGATGCCGCCGCGACGCACGAAGTCGCGCAAAGCCGCCGCGGGGATCCCGCGGCGACGAACCCCGGCCAAGGTCGGCATGCGCGGATCGTCCCAGCCGGTGACATGGCCCTCGCTCACCAGCCGCGTCAGGATACGCTTCGACATCACGGTATAGGCGATGTTGAGTCGTGCGAATTGGTACTGGTGCGGCTGCGCGGGCACCGGCAGGTTCTCGATCAGCCAGTCGTACAGCGGCCGATGGTCTTCGAACTCCAGCGTGCACAGCGAGTGCGTGACGCCCTCGATCGCGTCGGATTGTCCGTGCGCGTAGTCGTAGGTGGGATAGATGCACCAGGCGTTGCCGGTGCGCGGGTGCTCGGCGTGCAGGATGCGATACAGCACGGGATCGCGCAGGTTCATGTTGGGCGAGGCCATGTCGATCTTCGCGCGCAGCACACGAGCACCGTTGGGAAACTCGCCCGCACGCATGCGACGGAGCAGGTCGAGATTCTCCTCGATCGAGCGATAGCGGTCGGGCGAATTCTGCCCCGGCTCGGTCAAGGTGCCGCGCTGGCTGCGCATCCGATCGGGCGGGGTGTCATCGACATACGCCTTGCCCTCGCGGATCAGGTATTCGGCCCATGAGTAGAGCTGCTCGAAATAGTCCGAGGCGTGATAGAGGTGCTCGCCCCAGTCGAAGCCCAGCCAGTGCACGTCGCGCTTGATCGCGTCGATGAACTCCTGCTCCTCCTTGGTCGGATTTGTATCGTCGAAGCGCAGGTGGCAGCGTCCGCGGAACTCGTCGGCCGCGCCGAAGTTCAGGCAGATCGACTTGGCGTGGCCGATATGCAGATAGCCGTTCGGTTCCGGCGGGAAGCGGGTGACTACCGTCCTCACGCGACCGGCGTCGAGATCGTCCTGGATGATATCGCGGATGAAATCGCGGCCGGCTTCGATTGTCGCCGTATCGGTTAACGTCATAGTTGAGGCTCCGCCAAGGCGCGCCATTCTACACCACGGTCGAGCGTTTGACGAACCTCGACGGCATCCCGACAGCGATCGGGACGGATCTCACTCGGTCAGACGGTGGCGAATTTCCCGCGGCAGATCGGCCAGATCAATCAGCTTGGCGAACGCCTTGTTACGGAGCTCAGCAGGTGCGGCGAGCAAATGTGGACGTCCGGTCAGAAAGACGAATCCAACGCCCTGGACGAGATGCCGCACCGTCAGAGCGACGGATCGGGGCGCGCGGTTGCCCATGTCGATCTCGGTCGTCAGAAGATCCATCGCCGGCCTGGCTTCGAGCACTCCCAGCGCCACGACGAAATCATGGACCGGAATGACCTCCATCGCGCGCTCGGTGAGGTATGCCTTGATCGTCTCTCCAAGATCTGGCTCGTCATTGACGAGCAGAATGGCGTGACGTTTCCGCCGCGTCGCAGCCGGTCCTGTCACCGAATAACTCCCGTGCAACGCGACCCCGGTATTAACCGCGCATTAAGATCTTCGGAGGGTGCCTGCTCGACGTCCAGTCATTTCGCAGTGGGTATCTTCCACCATTGGCGGCAGTTGCGCGAGCATCCGAGAAGGCATCTTAACCATAAGCTGCGCTTTGCGGGCCGATCACTCATTAGGCGCGAAATTGAGCTCTTGACGCTGCAACTGTGAATTAGTAAAAAGCAAATTAGCCGTGAATAAGTAAAGGACTGGCGGGGCGGGGAGGCGACCATGCCGGAAACAACGGCCAAAGGCAGTGCTCTCAGCAGAGGAGAGCGGTTACAGATCATGCTGGACGCCGACGAGTTGATCGCAATCGACAACTTCCGATTTGCCGAGCGCATGCCCAGCCGAGCGGCGGCGGTACGGGAGTTGATGCGGCGTGGGCTGAGCGCGCAAGGCTACCAGATCGGAAATGCGGGGACGAACTCACGATCTTTCGGGGTGATCGATAGTCCAGTGGGGACGACCCGTACTCGCGGTCGTTGAGCCGTCGCCAGATCAATCCAAGCCGGTTATCGTCGTGTCAGGGAATTCCTCCTTTAGCCGCGGATAGAGTTCGCGGGCAAAGCTGCGGATCCCGAGGACCGTCTCGTCGTGTTCCAGGAAGCCGGCCTGGCCCATGATCAGCAGGTGCCCGAAGCCGCCCACATGGTCATAGAGCTTCTTCATCTGGCGGTACACCTGATCGGGTGTGCCGGCGAACATGATGCCGGCCTCGATCGCACCCTCCACGCTGGCGGATTTGCGGAACGCGCTGAGCGGGTGCTCGGCGCCGCGCAGCATCGCGACATTGGCCTGCACCGGCACGTAGCCCGGCGGGTTGGCAAAGTGCGGCGGCACCTTGTTCGAGGTTACGTACCACAGCAGCTTCTCCGCCCCGGCGTACGCATCGGCCTCGTTCGGCGCGACGTAGACCATCGCGGCGTAGGCGAGCCGATGCGCCGGCACATCGTTGCCGCGCCCCGCCTCGCGCCAGCCGCGGCGATACCCGTCATAGATCGCTCGCGTGCCGTCGAAGCCGGTGAGGAATGTCGCCTGCACAAACCCTCGCGCACCTACGCGCGTCGCGCCTGACGGGCTGGTGGTGCTGATCCAGATCGGCGGATGCGGCTGCTGATAGCAGCGCGGCCAGATGTTCACCGCACGATAGTGGAAGAAGCGACCCTCATGGCTGAACGGACCGTCATGCGTGGTCCAGGCCTTGATGATCAGATCGAGCGCCTCCCATTCGCGCTCATTCATGCGCACCGGGTTGCTGTTGGCGGGCAGTACCTCGTACGGCACGCCGCGCACGAAGCCGGCTTCCAGCCGACCGCGCGACAGGACGTCGACCATCGCCATCTCCTCGGCCACGCGCACCGGCTGGCGCCGATTGGCGATCGGGTTGCCGAGGATGAGAAGGCGCGCCTTCTTGGATAGCCGCGCCAGCGCTGCCAGCACCAGCGGTGCGGCGGGATCGACGCATGTCGCGGTCTGGTGATGCTCGTTGAGCATGATGTCCATGCCCTCGTCTTCCGCGATCAGCCATTCGTCGAGGAAGCGGTCGTAGAGGTCGGCGCCTTTCCCCGGGTCGTAGATGCGGTTCGGCAGGCTGACGCGAATCGAACTCGTAATCATCGGCCGGCGGAAGGTAGGGGTAGGCGTTCTCGCTGAAGTGCCAAGCCTTCATCACACCGCTCCCGCATCGAGAAATGCCAGTACCGTATTCGCGAATGCCTCCGGCTGCTCGGCATGCGGCGCGTGCCCTGCCGCGGCGATCGTGGCGGTGCGGGCGTTGGGCAGCAGGCGCGCATAGGCGGCGAGATAGTCGGCTGACACGAGGCCGTCGCTTTCACCGCGCAGGAACAGCGTCGGCGCAGAGACACGATGCAGCCGGTGGGGCAGCTTAGGATTGTGCATGTAGGGTTCCCACGCCAGCAGCGCGAGCGTCTCACGGTTGCGGACCGAGATCGCAAGTTGTTCGTCGGTAAGTCGCGTGGGATCCATCCGCATGCGCTCCGGATCGTGGAACAGCAGCTTCTCCATCGTGCTCTGCGGCAGCGCAAAGATGTCGGGAATGTCCAGCCGATCCACCGGGCCGGTCTTCACGCCGACCGGCCCCACCAGCACCAGACGGCGCACCGCCTTCGGCACCTTGGTGGCAAGCTCCGCGGCGACCCAGCCGCCGATCGAGCAGCCGATCACGTCGAGCTGATCGACGCCGAGGCGTTCGAGCAGTTCGAGATGGATGTAGGCGATGTCGTCCACTGCATCGATCCACTCGGGCAGGCTCGAACTTCCGAAGCCCGGATGCGACGGCGCGATCAGCCGATGCCGTGCCGATAGGGGCTTGACGTAGGGATGCTCGGGAGCGAAGCCCTGGGCGCCATGCAGGAACAGGATTGGCGGGCCATCGCCAGCCTCGAACAGCTCCAGCTCGACGCCGGCGATCGCAATGATGTCACGTTGCAAGGGACATCCTCCCAACTATTGCGGCGAGGCTAGTCCGTATCGTCGTGAAGGTCACGCGGTGACCCGCCCTGCGCAGTGAGATGTGGATGGCCGCACGAGGCCGGCCAGGGCGATGAATGTCGTGATGGACAGAGCGCACGGATTCGCATTGGATATGCCGTCCAAGGAGGAACGCTGATGCTCTCAGCGGAAGACAACGACCTGCTCTGCCACGTCGAAGGCGATGCGCCGATGGGGCAGATCATGCGGCGGCACTGGCTGCCGGCCTGCCTGTCGGAGGAAGTTGCCGAACGCGATGGGGCACCGGTGCGCGTGCGTCTGCTCGGCGAGGATCTCGTCGCGTTCCGCGACAGCGACGGCAGGCTCGGCGTGATCGGCGCATACTGCCCGCACCGTCGCGCGTCGCTGGCTTTGGGACGCAATGAAGCATGCGGCCTGCGCTGTCTGTATCACGGCTGGAAGATCGACGTAGCGGGCAACGTGCTGGAGATGCCGTCGGAGCCGGCGGATTCTCGTTTCAAGGAGAAACTGAAGCACAAGGCCTATCCGGTGCACGAGGCCGCGGGACTGCTGTGGGTGTTCATGGCCCCCGAGGCAGAGATGCCGGCGTTCGATCCGCCGGTGTTCCAGCCCTCGCCTGATACGCGCATCTCGATCGCGAAGATTATTGTCGATTGCAACTGGGCGCAGGTGCTGGAGGGCGCGATCGATTCGGCGCATTCTTCAACGCTGCACGCATCCGACATGGTGCCGGCGGAAGTGGACGCAGCCAGCGTGGCGAGCGACCAGCTCTGGCTGCGGCCTTCTACCGACAAGGCGCCGCGGCTCGTCGTGCAGCGCACCTCATTCGGCTTCCGCTATGCGGCGCTGCGCAAGCCGATCCGCAACGAAGCGACCCATGTGTACGTTCGCACGACGCTGTTCATCGCGCCGTTCACCGTGCAGATTCCGCCGAACAATCTCTACAATATGGCGATCCATCAGGTGCCGATGGACGACACGCATACGACGTTTCACTTCATCGCCTGGGGTGGCGCGACTGTGCCCGACGCAGCGTCCTGGCGCCGTTTCCTGGGCGCCGAGGTGGGTGTCGATGTCGATCGGAGATATCGCAAGATCCGCACGCGGGACAACGATTTCCTGCAGGATCGCGCCGCGATGCGCGACGGCAACTTCACCGGCATACATGGCATTCCCAACCAGGATATCGCGATGTGGGAGACTATGGGGCCGATCGCCGACCGCTCGCAGGAACGGCTGGGCGCGAGCGACACCGCGATCCTGCAATTCCGCCGCATCGTGCTTGAGGCGGTGCGCGACTTCCAGGCGACGGGCCGCGTGATCGGGCGCGGTGAGCCGTACATTCCGCACGCGAAGCTTCGCTCGTTCGAGGGTGTCGTGCCGATAACGCAGGATTGGCGCACGCTTGGTGTCGCGCCGGAGGAGCTGGCGCTGGCGCCGATTTCCGAGGCGGCGGAATGAGCAGGCTCCCGCTCTCGGTCGCGATCGGCGACTACGACCGGGTGCGGCCACTGGTGGATGGCAGCGTGCAGCTCGACGGCGTCGATCCGGTCTTTATGCTGCTGGAGCCGGAGGAAATCTTCTTCCGGGCGTTTCGTCATGCCGATTTCGACATCTGCGAACTGTCGATGAGCAGCTTCACGGTGAAGACCGCGAACGGCGACTGCCCGTATATCGGCGTGCCGGTGTTTCCCTCCCGCTCATTTCGTCACAACTCGATCTATATCCGAGCTGATCGCGGCATTGCGCGTCCGGAGGATCTGAAGGGCAAGCGCATCGGCGTGCCGGAATATCAGGTCACCGCCAATGTCTGGACGCGAGCTGTGCTGGAAGACGAGCACGGGGTAAAGCCGTCAGACGTGACCTGGGTGCGTGGCGGTTACGAGCAGGCGGGGCGCATCGAGAAGATCGCGCTGAACCTCCCACGCGATGTACGTGTGGAGGACGCGCCGGAAGGTGCGACCATCTCCGGCATGCTGGCCGATGGCGCGATCGACGCGGTGATTGGCCCACGTGCTCCTTCGTGCTTTGGCAGGCATCCGCAGGTGAAATGGCTGTTTCCCGATCCTGCGGCGGCCGCGGCCGCGTGGTTTCGCAAGTCGGGGATATTCCCGATCATGCACATCCTCGGCATCCGTCGCACGCTGGCGGAACAGCATCCCTGGTTGCCGGCCGCCGCGATGAAGGCATTTGAGCAGTCGAAGATGCGCGCGCTCGCGAAACTTGGCGACACGTCGGCTTCGAAGGTGACGCTGCCGTTCCTCGACGAACATCTGCGCGCGGCGCGGCAACTCATGGGCGAGGATTTCTGGTCGTATGGCCTGGACGCGAATCGCCACGTGCTTGAGGTGTTCCTGCGTCGTCATCATGCGGAGGGGCTGTCGCCGCGCGTACTCGCGCCGGAGGAACTGTTCCATCCGTCAACGCACGAGACGCATCGCGTCTGACCGCGCTCTCAAAGCTGGGGAATGCTATTGCGCGGCGGGCTGACCGTTGAGCTTCTCGAGCAGTGGACGCAACGCGTCCAATTCGGCGCCGAAGCCGCTCCAGTCGCCGGCCTTGAGCCGTTCGATGGCTCGGGCGTAGTGGTCGAGTGCTTCGCGTGCGGGCCCGTTTGTGGGTACGCCGCCCTCGGCGCTGGCCGGCGATGCGGCGGTCGGCACCGGTTGGTTGAACAGCGCGGCCAAGGCCTCGGGCAGTGTGTCCTCCATCACCACGCGGTCGCCATAGGCTCCGATGACCCGTTTGAGTTCCGGCAATTGGCCGGATTCCGCACGAAGATACAGCGGCGTCACGTAGAGGATCGAGTTCTCGATCGGCACGACCAGGAGATTTCCGCGAATCACTCGCGAACCCATCTGGTTCCATAGCGAGATCTGCTGCGAGATGCTGGTGTTCTGGTTGATGCGCGCCTCGATCTGGAACGGGCCGTAGACGAGTTTGTCCTTAGGGAATTCGTAGACGATGAGCTTGCCGTAGTCGGGCGGGTCGCAGCGCGCGGCCAGCCAGGCGATCATGTTCTCGCGCTGGCTTGGCGCCATCGGCAGCATGAGGAAGAACTCGGCGCGGGATTCTCCGGGCAGGCGCATGATCATGTAGTAGGGCGCCATCCTGGCGCCTGTGGTGTTGCCGTCCGGACCCGTCGGTTCGCGGGGAAACTGCCAGAGATCCTCGCGATTGTAGAATACCTCGGGCGCAGACATGTGGTACACACGGTACTGGAGCGCCTGAATGCGGAACAGGTCCTCAGCTGGACTTTGGCCATTTACGCAGCGTAGCAGGCGGCGTTGATCAAGCGATTGATGGAGAATTCGCGAGACGCTGAACCAGCGTTGGCTGGCGCCTGCCGACGACGCGTGGCCGGCCGATCGTGCCGGCTCGGCGATGCGCCGGCGGGTCGAACAGCCGGGCATCGAGACGCAGGCGGGTGATCATGCAGAGGCGATGTCGAACCGCATTGAGCAGCTCGATGGCAGCGAAGCCGCTATCGGTCACCGCTATGATCTGCCGCTCCGGCAGCCACCGTGCGACCTGCAGCATGACCTGCCGCCCCCAGTCAGTGAGCTTCTTATGTCGCCGCTTGTATTTGCGAGCATATCGTTCTGACGGTGCCAGGACAGTCAAAAATGGCAGTGCCCAGATGCGCCCAGCCCATGGGATCTCGGGCAGCAGCATGATCGACAACCATCGCAGGCCGCTCGCCTTGACGAAATGACCATGCGAAGAGCGGACCGGGTCTCGATAGATGCCCCGGGCTTTGATCTTGGCACCCCATCGCCGCTCGATCGTGTCGTCGAGGCCCATGATGACCGGGCCGGTTGGTACCAAGTTATTGACCAATACCCGGAACAGACATCGAGCGACCCAACGGCTTGACCAGCGATTGCGGTTGAGCACGCGGTGATAGTTGGCGAAGTCCATCGCCTGCTCGAACCCCACCACGCGCAAGGCGGCAGCGACGGTACGTCGCCCGGGGGTGAGGATGCTGCCCACGATCAGCACAAGAACATGCTCCCATGTCGGTGCCGTGAAACCCTCTCTGAAAGGCTGCAACCATAGCGCCAGGCTTGCAGGTACAAGGCGGCTTGAACTCACGTCCCGCATCGCTCCCCCGAATCGACATTCGGGAGAGACTCGCCCGCAGAAGATCAGCCGCGAATCCGGCGTTCGATCACATTCGATTCAACCCAGGTCAACCCGAAATTGGCCAAAGTCCAGCTAAGGGTAGCGGATGTGCTGTTGCAGATCGGCAGGCATTGCGTCGAAGGGCTTGAACAGAGTCGGGAAGATTCGTCGGTAGGTCGCGATGATCGGATCCGCGGCGTCCGTCACGTAGAACGTAACCGTCCCGTTGTAGGCATCGACGACGACCTTTACTGAATTGCGGATGTAATTGAAGTTGTCGCCGCCCTGCGGCTGAGCGTAGGGAAACCAATCACTCGTCGTGTAGGCGTCCTGCATCCAGTAGAGCCGACCGGCGCTGATCACCATATACGGATCGTGATCCAGTTGTAGAAACGGCGCGATCGTCTCTATCCGATCCTGGATATTGCGATGGATCATCATCCTGCTCTGGCCGGTGATATAGCTGCTGAGCAGAATGTTGACGTCGTCGAACTGCCAGGCGAACAGTGATCGCCAGAACATCCCACCGATCGGGATTCCGTCCGTGCCATCGTAATAGGCGTAGACGTTGTCCTTCCCCTTGGGATAGTCGAACTCGGGCGTGCTGCCTTTGACGATCACGTCGCCACTGTTGCCCTGGCCGAAATAGATGCGCGGCTCGGTTATTGCGGGACCTCCGGTGGCGACTGGCGGGATGTCCTTCAGGTAGAAGTTCGGCAGTCCTTCTGTGGATTTCTGCGTCACCGGCGACATGACCACGCCGTTGCCGTGGGTGAACAGCAGATGCTGGTTGACCCAGGTCTGCGCGTTCGGCGGCAACAGCGAGGACACGAGTTCGCGCGGCGCGAGGGTGACCTGCTGGTAGCTTCCGCCGAGGTGGTAGCGATCGATGTCTACGTCGAGGAACCGATAGTAGGTGCGGATTTCCTGCAATTGCGCGTATGTGTCGAGCAGCGGCTGCCAGTCCCACAGCCTGATATTCTCGATGGTTGCGCGATTGTCCTGCAGCGCTTGGTAGGTGAGCCCCTGCTCTGCGGGGAATGGCTTCACTGTGATCTGTCGCAGGTTGTAGGCTTCCTGTGTCAGGTCGATGTTCCGCTTAAGATACGGCGACTCCAGCTGCAGCTCGCTCGGCTTCACATAGAAGCGTTGGAACATTCCGGGAAGCAGTTCACCGAGCAGGAACGAACCGCCGAAGACGACTGCCACAGCGCCGATTAGAAGCCGGTACGGTACGCAGCCGCACGTTGACCCACGCGACAATTGCCGCGGCGGCAGCGAGGCCGATCAACAGCCAGAGTATCGGCAGTTCGACGTGAACGTCCGTGTAGCTGGCGCCAACCACGACGCCGTTGTCATCGTAGAGCAGCAGGTAGCGGTCCAGCACATACGACAACGCCTTCACCACGAAGTAGGCACCCAGCAGCGCCGAGGCGTGGGCGAGCGCCGCAGGCGAGAACCGCCAAAGCCGGCTGTCCAGATTGATCTCTCCGTGCAGCACATACACTGCACCGGCCATGACGGCGCTCAATAGCAGGATCAGCACCATCCAGTTCTTGAGCGCGCTGTAGACTGGCAGCGAGAACAAGTAGAAAGCGATATCCCTGCCGAACAGCGGATCGTTCTGGCCGTACGAAGTCTGGTAGATGAATCGGAGGACGAGTTCCCACTTGCCGATCTCCGACATCGCGATCAGCAGTGCGACGACGAGGGCGGCTGCGAGAATCAGCCGGCGCCATGGCAGCAGGCCTGATATCGGTCCCAGTATACCGGTCGGCGCGGGGGGCGAGCCCTGCAGTGCGGCAAGAGAGGCCGGAAGCCGCAATTGTCGTGGTCTTGCGAGGTGCAGTGCGATGCTGCCGTTCAGCCAAAGCAGTAACGCCGAGATCGCGAAAACGGCTCCGAACAGGGTCGCTTTGGTGGCGAAAGCGGTCCAGAACACGCCAGCATAGCCTACACTGGAAAACCACGCCCAATCGACCACGAGGCTGCTGGCGCGTCCAAGCACGATCAGGAGGACAAGGATAGCGGCAATCGTCACGCCGATGCCTTTCCAGGCCATGTCTCCTCCTATCGATCGCGGATCCAGTATCTAAACTCATAGAACAGCGGTTTGTCTGTTATTGCGAGGAGCGCAGCGACGAAAGAATGCGCATCCGCGAACGTGTGTCGGGGGCTACTCGTGCTGCTGCGATGGAGTATACTGGCGGGTATCCCGCAGCCCCAACTTTACCAATCGCGGCATTACCTCGTCGTGGAAGAACGGCAGTTCGTCGAGATAGTTGACGAACGACAGGGCAACCCCTTTCGCACCTGCTCCGGCAAGCTGTGCCAGCTCGCGGGCGACGGTGTCCGGATCGCCGACGATCGGGATGCCGCCCATGCCGTTGGCCTGATGATGGCGGCGCTCCTCGAAGTCGTCCGGGTACTTTTCGCGCGTGACCCCGCGCATCGCCATGATGCGATCGACCGCCGCCCAGTCGGCGTTGTCGATGACCCAGTGGCGATAATAGGCTTCCGCCTCATGCTGCGTCGGGCGGCAGGTGACGACGGCGACCGTATAGACGTCGATTTCGCGTCCCCCTTGCCGTGCCAGCGCCTTCACGTTGGCGATGTGCGCCGTGAACTCGTCCAGCCTGCCCTTCGGCGTCATCGAGAACAGCGCGTCGCAGTTGCGGATCGCGAAGGCCTGCCCGGCGGGTGAGGCGCCGGCATTCATCACGATCGGCCGACTGCCGCCGTATGGCTTCGGCTTGGCGCGTGCCTGGCGCAGGTGGATGAACCGGCCGTCGAGATCGAAGTCCTCGGCATCGGACCAGGCAAGCCGGATCGCATCGAACCACTCCTGCGCATACTCGTATCGCGCGGCGTGTTCGCGCATCGTGGCGCCGAACATGTCGAACTCGTCCTCGTTCCAGCCGCAGACAATGTTTAGTCCGAAGCGGCCCTGGCCGATGTGATCCGCGGTGACGAACTGCTTCGCTGCGATCAGGGGATGGATCAGCGGCGCGTGCACCGTGCCGAACACGGTCAGACGTTGAGTTGCGCCAAGCAGGCCGGCGGCCCAGGTGACGGTCTCCAGCGTTTCACCCTGATAGTCGGTGTCGCCGCCATAACCTTTCCAGCGGCCGACCGGCAGCATGAACTCGATGCCCGCCTCATCCGCCATGCGGGCAAGGCGCAGGCAGTCGTCCCAGTTGCCGCTCCAGCGCTCCGGCACCTTGGTGACGGCACGGCCCGACGAGCAATTGGTACCGAACAGGCCGAGCTTCAGGTTGTTGCGGCTGTACAGCGCGAGACGGTCATGCAGGCTCATGCGAAATGCGGTGCCACCTGTTCCATGAACCGCGCCATCTCGTCTTTCACCTGCGCGTGCGGCTTCAGGCCGACGTTGAAATATAGGATTACCTCGTCCGCGCCGGCTGCTGCCACCTGTTTCAGGTTATCGATGATATGCGCGGGCGAACCCAGCAGGACCGAATTCTCCGTCAGGTCTTCGGGGCGCACATTGCGCAGCCGCTCCACCATCGCGATGAAGTAGCGATAGCTCGGCGGAGCGGTCGCGGGATCGCCGGGGAAGGCGGCGATCACGCACTCCTTGTAGTAGCGGATCTGCCTTGCGCGCGCCGCCTGCTGCTGCGCGTCGTCGTCGGCGAAATGGGTGAAATAGCTACACATCAGCCGGCCCGGCGTTGTGCCGTGCTTCGCACAGGTTGCGTGATACAGGTCGCGCACCTGCTGGAGTCCGCCGAAGGTCATTGCCGCGGCAAAGGGAGCAACAATCAGGCCGCAGCCAAGCCGAGCCGCAAGCTCGATCGATGGCCGGGAGAACGATGCGACGTAGGCGGGAATCGGCTGCTGCACCGGACGCGGCGTGATCGCGACGTCGTCGAATGCATAGTGCCTGCCGCGATGGGAGATCGGCTTCTCGGCGGACCACAGGCGGCGCACGATCGCCATGCCTTCCTCAAAGATCGACTGGTTATCATCGAACGACACGCCTAGAGGCGCATATTCGCGACGGTCGTAGCCCCGGCCGGCGGCGAAATCCACGCGTCCGCCGCTGAGCAGGTCGAGACTTGCCCATTGCTCGGCCACGCGGATTGGGTGATGCAGCGGCAGCACGGTGACCGCGGGCGCCAGCCGGATACGCTGGGTGCGCGCGGCGATGTAGGCGAGCGCCAGGTCGGGGCACGACAGGACGCCGAGGGTGCTGAAGTGATGCTCGCCGATCCACGCCGAGTGCATGCCGAGCGTCTCCGCGTACAGTGCCTCGTCGATGATATCCGCGACGAACTGGTTGGGAGAGCGGCTGTTGTTATCGTAGTGGTTGTCGCTCAACGTGAAGTAGCCGAATTTCATCGCGGATCTCTCTTGGCCGAGTGACAGGACGCGTCGGCGGCTATAAGTGATGCGGCCGGGCAGCCCTTACGGGCCCCTGATGATACCGGTCAAGTAGCGAACCGCGCAAAAAGCCCGGTGACCGTCGAGCCACCGGGCGTCGGGCAATACTACGTGCTTACACCTTCAACTGGTCGCCGATCGGCAGGCTGCGGATCTGCTTGCCGGTGGCGGCGAAGACCGCGTTGCACAGCGCCGGCGCGAACGGCGGCAGCCCTGGCTCGCCGACGCCGCTCGACGGCACGTTCCAATCAGCCGGCACAATATGCGTCCGCACGTCGAGCGGGGCTTCATCGATCCGCGCCACGACGAACCCGTCGAAGTTGCTCTGCTGCGGCTTTCCGTCCTTGAAGGTGATCTGCCCGTGCTTGGCGAGCGCCAGGCCCATCACCGCCGCGCCTTCGATCTGCGAGCGGATGCGCTCCGGGTTGATGTGGAAGCCGCAATCGATCGCGGTGTCCACCTGGCGGATGCTGAGCGCTCCCTTCTGGTCCACCGCGACATGCACGACAGTGGCCACGTAGGTGAGGAAGCTGCGATGTGCGGCGATGCCGAGGCCCTCGCCCTTCGGTAGCTGCTTGCCCCATCCGGCGTGTTGCGCGGCAAGCTCTGCGACCCCGCGCAACCTGGCGGTGTCGATCGGGTAGGTCTCGAACGGATCGCCGTAGTTCCAGTAGTTGGCGACCTCGGGCGACTTGCGCGGGTCCACGATGCGATCCGGTCCGAGCAGTTCAAGCAAAACATCCTTCGGATCGCGCCCCAGTGCCGCAGCAATTTCCGCCGCCATCGACTGCACCGCGAAGGCGTGCGGAATGTTGGAGACGGAGCGGAACCAGCCGATGCGGGTATGGGCCTCACATTGGCCGTTCTCGCAGCGCAGGTTGGGAATGTCGAACGGGTTGTCGATCAGCCCCATGCCGAGTTCGAACGGTGCTTCGTGATCCGCGCCCGCCTTGAAGGTGGAGAAGATTGTCGGCGCCACGCTGCGATGCCGCCACGCGACCACCTTGCCGTTCGCATCCACGCCGGCGTCGATCCTCTCGGCTGACACCGTGTGGTAGAAGTCGTGCTGAATATCGTCCTCGCGCGTCCACACGACCTTGATCGGCGAACCGGTGGCCTTCGACACCAACGCGGCTTCCAGCACATAGTCCCATTTCGACTTGCGCCCGAAGCCGCCGCCCAGCAGTGGGACATTTACCGTGACGTTCTCGACCGGAATGCCCAGCATCTTGGCGAGATCGTCGCGGCAACCGCCAGGGCTCTGCGTCGGCGCATAGGCGACGCATTGCGGGCCGGCCTTGCCCTCGGAGACGTGCACGACAGCGGTCGGCGGCTCCATCGAGGCGTGCGCGAGGTGGGGAACATAGTACTGCGCGGTGATGACTTTGGCGGCGGACTTCAGTGCGCCTTCCGCGTCGCCGTCATCGCGCACGACCTTGCCTGGATTGGCGGCCGTCGCCTCCATCTGCTTGCGGAACGCCGCCGAGTCAGATGTTGCATTCGGGCCGTTGTCCCAGACGACCTTCAGCTTGTCGCGCCCCTTGATCGCGCAGCCGGTGTTGCGCGCGACCACGGCGACGCCGCCCACTGGCATAAACTTCGTGGGCCAGGGCCAGCCCTGCACCTCGACGACCTTTTCCACGCCGGGAACCTTCAGCGCCTCGGTGGCGTCGAACGAGACCAGCCTGCCGCCAACCACCGGCGGACGCGCGATCACCGCGAACTTCATGCCGGGGACTTTCGCATCGATGCCGTAGGTCGCGTGCCCCGTCGTGATGTCGTGCAGATCGACGATGGGTATGGACCCGGTGCCGATGTAGCGGAAGTCGCGCGGGTCCTTCAGCTTAAGGCTGTCGACCGACGGTGTCGGCAACGCGCTCGCGGCCTTGGCCAGCTCGCCGTAGCCGAGCATGTTGCCCGAGGCGAGGTGCACGACCTTGTGGTTCTCGGCGCGCACCTCGGATACGTCGACGCCCCAGCGCGCCGCGGCCGCCTGCTCGAGCATCGTGCGCATGGCGGCGCCGCATTGCCGCATCGGCTGGACGTAATGCCGCACGCTGCGCGATCCGTCGGTGTCCTGATTGCCGTATTTCTTCTCGTCGCCGGGCGCCTGTGCGACGCGCACGCGCGACCAGTCGGCCTCCATCTCGTCGGCGACGACCATGGGCAGGCTGGTGCGGACACCGGTGCCCATCTCCGAGCGGTTGGTGA
Source organism: uncultured Actinomycetota bacterium (assembly GCA_963711535.1). GTDB lineage: Bacteria > Actinomycetota > Actinomycetes > Streptosporangiales > Streptosporangiaceae > JAJYUU01. The sequence goes on from CAVQEN010000001.1 coordinate 452,079, forward strand.
CGATGGTCACCAGGCCGGAGGGGTCGATGGCGACGAACACGTGTGGGTCGTTGACGGTGCCACCCGGCATCTTGCCGGCGCCGGTGTCCCATGCCGACATGGCGGGGCGCGGCAGAACGCTGGCGCCAATCACGAGTGCGCCGGAGCCGACAATGCCCTTCATCACGAACCGGCGGCTCACGTTCGCGATGCCGCCCGGCTGGATCGACGTTGTATCGAACATGTGGGTCATGGCTTACACTCCCGTCGAGGCCAGGCGCACCGCTTCCGCAATGCGCTGGTAGCAGCCGCAACGACAGATGTTGCCGGACATGCCGGAGAGGATGTCCTGGTCCGACGGCTTGGGCGTCGCCGCCAGCAGGGCCGCGGCCTGCATGATCTGTCCCGCGTGGCAGTAGCCGCATTGCGGCGCACTCGTCTCACGCCATGCGCGCTGCACGGGATGATTGCCCTCTGGGTCAAGCCCTTCGATCGTGACGATCTGCCGGTCGGATACATCGGAGACCGGAACGGAGCAAGACCGGACGGCGACGCCGTCAAGATGCACGGTGCAGGCGCCGCAGAAACCCTTGCCGCAACCGAACTTGGTGCCGGTCAGTCCGAGCTCATCACGAATGATCCAGAGCAGGGGGACATCCGTATCACCGTCATAGGCGTGGTCTTGTCCGTTGATCTTCAGTGTGACCATGGCTCAACTCCTTGGCGCGGCTAGGAGGAGCGGTCGTCAACCGCTCCTCAGTTGCGAGTTCGGTCTGCGTTATAAGCGAGTCACTTCATGGGCGCCGCCTGAGCGCGAACACCCAGACCACGCCACCCTGCGGCACGGCATTCGGATCGAGCTTCATCGAGGTTTTTGCCAGCGACTCCTGGATACGCTGGGCATCGACACCCCAGCCTGACTGCACAGCAACGTACTCGGTGTCACCGACCTGGTAGGCGACAGGCATGCCGATAATTCCGGAGTTCGTCTTCTGCTGCCAGAGCAACTCGCCTGTCTTGGCATCGAATGCCCGGAACATGCGGTCATTGGTGCCGCCGACGAATACCAGTCCGCCGGCTGTGCTCAGCACCGACGCGAAGAGCTGGTCAGGGAACGGGTAGGTCCAGGCTCGCTTGCCGGTCGCGACGTCCCAGGCCTGCAGCTCGCCGATATGATCGGCGCGCGGCAGCAGCTTTATGCTGTCCGGATCGGCCCCCAGCCAGAGCTGGCCGACGATGAGCTGCTTTTTCTCGCCCTGCATCGCACCGCACATGTTGTCGTTGGCGGGGATGTAGAGCAGATGCGTCTGATCGCTGTAGGATTCGGACGGCCAGTCCTCACCGCCCCAAAGCGAGGGGCAGAAAGTTACATCTTTGCCCGTGACCGGCTTGTGGTCGTCGTTGTAGGTCGGCCGCCCGGTCTGCGGATCGAGGCTCTTGAAGGCGTTCTGGTAGACGAACGGCTGGCCTGAGATGAACTTGATGCCGCTGTCGGTCTGTTGAAGCGTCCACAGATAGCCGTCGCGCCCGGGGTGCACGAGCGCGTCGATCGTCTGGCCGTCATGCTGCATGTTGATCAGCACCGGTGGCCGGATCTCATCCCAGTCCCATGAATTATTCCAGCGGTACTGGTGGTAGCCATCGATCTTGCCGGTGTCGGGGTTCAACGCGAGCGTCGAGCTGGTGTAGAGATCATCGCCCGGATGCAGGTCGCCGGGCCACGGCGCGGCATTTCCTATGCCCCAGTACGCGATGTTCCTTTTGGGATCATAGTCGCCGGTGATCCAGACCGAGCCACCCCCGGTCTTCCATGCATCGGTCTTCCAGGTATCACCACCCGGCTCGTCAGGGCTTGGGACGGTGTGCAATCGCCATAGCTGCTTGCCGCTTTCCGCATCATAGGCCGCGATGAAGGCGCGCACGCCGAACTCGCCGCCGGACGAGCCGACCATGACCTTGCCGTGCACAACCAGCGGCTCAAGTGTCATGTACTCGCCGTGCTGGTAGTCGCCGACTTTGGTGTTCCACACCTCTTTGCCGGTCTTCGCGTCCAGCGCGATCAGATGAGCATCGACCGTCGCGAGAAAGACTTTGTCGCCCCACAGGGCGACGCCGCGGTTGGTCGGATGCAACTGGAAGAGATCGGCGGGCAGGCTCTCTTTGTAGCGCCAAATCAGGTCGCCGGTCGAAGCATTGAGCGCGAGAACCTGCATGCCCGGCGTGGTGACGAACATCATGCCGTTGTTCACCATCGGAGGGGCCTCGTGGCCTTCCACCGTTCCGGTTGCGTAAGTCCAGACCGGCACGAGATCTTTGACGCTGTCGCTGTTGATCTGACGCAGCGGGCTGAAGCCGTGACCATCGTAGGTGCGGCGATACAGCAGCCAGTTTCCGGCTTCCGGGTTCTCCAGACGCTCCTGCGTCACGGGGGCATAACTGGACACTTCGTCCGCAACTACCCCTTTGGCAGCGATGCAGCCAAGGATTCCGGCCGCGAATGTCATCAGGGCGGTCTTGTATTGCATGCGCATTGGCTTCTCCTCCCACATTGATCAGCCTGGCAACTCCAGCGCGTCCCGCGGCGACCGCGGGCGTTCAGTTCAGCCTAGGTATTCTGTTGCTGTTCACCTCCGATCCGCGCAGTGAATGGACCGGCGACTTTGAGAACGCCGTTACTCAGTTTCAGTGGCAAGGCTGGCAATGGTCGTGGCGCCGGTCCGCCCACGACCTTCGCTCCGTGTCGCAGGTCATACTGCGATTGGTGGCACGGGCACTGGAGAACCTGAGTGGACTTCAGCCAGTCGGTCACCCAACACTGCTGATGTGTGCAAACGGCGGAATATGCGACGACCCCATCGGGCGCCGTTTCCTTGTCGGCGTCGCCGAGCGTGGCGGGATCGAAACGCATGAGCAGGACCATGTTGAGCCGCGATCCATCGCGTGGAACATTTTTGTGCGGATCGAATGCCCATGCCAGGACGACGTCCTGCGAGCCTATGTCGACGGGCTTCAGCGGTGTTGTGCCAGCGTCATTTCCGGCCTCGACGAGGCAATCGCCGGGCTGTGGAAGTTTTAGTCGATCCGGGTCCGCCGGTTCATCGGCGCGTACCGCAACCGACCGCAGGCAGCCGGATGTAGCGACACACCCTGCAAGAATTACGCGACGCGAAAAGACCCAATCCGCCATCGCCCCTCCCTCGGCTGCCGATACGGCACAACGCACGGCCCGCTAAGCACGGGCCCGTGAACAAGGGCAGTTCAGCGGCTGTCTTGCGCCGCCATTTTGACTGTGGGTTAGGCTTCGTCTGGCTTGCAAGTCAAGTAGCGCCGAGAGGTCGTAAGAATGTGTGAGTGCGTCGTCGCAAGAGGCCGCACCGGCATTGTCGCGCCCTGCAATGACAGGACGAAGGTTCTTCCGCTAGACGGTCAGGACTTCCAGCAGGTGTCCGTTCGGGTCCTTGAAATATAATCCACGCCCACCGCCACGATGATTGATCTGCATGTCGTCGGGCGAAAAGGGGCCGCTGCCATATGCCAGCCCTTCACCCTTGACCCGGCCAAAGATCGCATCGAATTCCTGGGCGCTCACCTTGAACGCATAGTGGTGCGATTCGAATGACGGCCAGGTATCGAAGTCCATAACCAGTGTCTCGTTCACCCGTACCGGCGCAAAGTGGGACACTGCGCCTTCATAGCCCAGGCCGAAAATACGAGCGAAAAATTTGGCGGACGCCTCTTTGTCGTGCGCCGGGACGATCGTGTGGTCGAGCACAATAGCCATGGCTGCCTCCATTGGTCGGCACGCGGCAGCTTGCTGCGAAGGCCCGAACGAGCGCAAGACGACGATTCGTGACCAGACAGTGGCTTAAACCCGGCTGGCCGCGCGTTGGCTCGATTGATATGGATCAAGGCGCGGGTCGCAGGAAGGGACCAGCATACGGCAGTCAGCCGCAAGGAGGTGCGGAATGCACGATGTGCTTGGAAGTGCCGGGATGTTGCGCGGTTGGATCGCCATGTGGACGCAGATGTTGTGGCTGCTGGCGAGCTTGACCATGTCGATCGGCGCTGTGGCGGTCTTCGAACTGTTTATCACCGCACACGCACGACGCGGCGGCCGCTCGGGCGGGCCGCTCACGTAGCCGGGATCAGCGGCGCCGGCTTGGGTTCAGGACGAGTCCACGACGACGAGAGCATCGCCTGCCAGCGGCGTGGGGGTACGGTCGCGCGGCAAGATACTGTCAAGCCTGGCGTCGTCTTGCGCTGCCCGCTCATAATCGACGTCAAGAACGCCGTGGATATCCAGGAATTGGTTCATCGTCGCAGGCACCCGCACACATCCCTCGGAGGCCGGATGGCCGAGCCGCTGCTCCAAATAGTCGGGATCGGTGGCATGCATGAGTAGGCGGATCTCGGCGGGATCACGCTCCACGCGCCAGCCCCTCTCCGCAGTCTGCCAGCCGAAATCCCAGACACGCATGCCCTTGAGGCCAAGTCCGCGGATGTGATTTTCGTTGAACGTGCCGAGGGCGCGGTAGTCGAGGATGCCGTCGGTATGCAGGAACACACCCAGCGGTGTGATGAAGTAGCCGCGCCGACCGGACTGACCGGTCGAAACCTTGCTGCCGCCGATCACCTCCCAGGTCGCATTTGGCTGCGCCAGGATAATGCGGAGCTCCTGCACCGCGGGGTTGCGATCGACCACGACGAGCAGTTGCGGCTGCTCGATCGCAAGCGGCGCGGCGGCGACGGCGGCCTTCGCGCGACTGATCCAAGCGAGATCGCCATCTGCGGTTTCCGCGGTGTGCTGAAGGTACCTCCCTTGGCCAGCGCCGCCCGCAGCCGTGTCACCTCACGCCCGACGTCTTCCAGCGATAGCCCGCGGGCAGGGGTCGCGGCCGCGATCTGGTGGGGCGCGGGGGGCGTTGGTTCAATCGCTGGGCCGCCTGAGCATCCGGAGACAAGCAAAAGCAGCACGCCCAGCGTGGGTCCGGTATCGGCACGCATCGCGGCAAGCCTCCTATGCGGCCAACAACGTGCGATAAGGTAAAGTCGGAAGTGTATCCGTATCGTTAAAATATGGAAATGGAGTTATGAGAAGTTAGCAAATCAGCCGTGAGGCGCCGGCTGGCATCTTGGACAATGATAGCTCGTGCGGCCGCCACGCTTGTCGATCACCAGTGCGGTGCCGCAGCGAGGACAGTGACCGCCGGGGTGACGCTCGGGCAGCAGAAACCCTTTGGGCACGCGGTCGTTTGCAACCACACCCGGCTACACGGATCCAGCGCGTCGGGACCGAGGCGCTGATCGGCGATGGAGGACGCAGCACTGGCGGTCACGCAGACGTGGCCGTTGCGGCGTGGATTGACATAGGCAAGTCGCGCACTTTTGGCGAACTCGAACATAAGCCGGGTGGACGCAGGTTCGTCCTCGTCGGGCGACAGGCCCACCAGCGAGCCGTTGAGGCCGAAATGCATGGCAAGCCTCATGGCGTCCTCGAACTCGGCGAACAGGACCTTGCCATGGCGACGAGACCTGAAAGTTGCTTGTCCTTCAGCCGGCGCTGCACGGTGGCCGCGCTGACACCTTCGAGGCTGCCCGGATGTGCAACCATGACGCGCGCGACGACATGGCCGCCGCGCGTGCCTATCCATCACACGCCTGAAATCTCGACATCGGGCAATTCGGGCATCGGTCGCTCCCGGTTGCCAACTCCGGTTGTTCCACTACCATGGCCGCAAGTACCCGGAGGACAACGGCATGATTACGAAATTTGACAGCCTGTACGCAGGCCACGTCGATCTGGACAACATCGGTTACGCGGGCACGCCAATCAACGATCGCCTGTATTCCAACGAACATCTCGCCACAGCGCTGGAGAAGGCGCAGTCGATGGCGGTGCTGATGGATGGTCTCGGCTACAATGCATTCTGGATGGCGGAACACCATTTTCAGCGAGAAGGCACCGAGTGCATTCCGAACGTGCTGATGATGGCGCTACATCTCACGCACGTCACGAAGCACCTGAAGATCGGCTGCGGCTTCAACATCGCGCCGATGTGGCATCCGCTGCGGTTGGCCGAGGATTACGCGATGGCGGACATTCTCAGCAATGGCCGGGTGATCTTCGGCCTTGGCCGCGGCTATCATACGCGCGAGGTGGAGACGTTCGGCTCACCGCTGATCGATCAGGCGGCCAATCGCGAGCTGTTCGAGGAACAGGTCGATATCATCTTCAAGTCGTTCAACGAAGAATTGTTCAGCCACAAGGGCAAGCACTACACGCTGCCGCCGGAGGTGCCGTATCGCGGCTATACGCTGAAGGAGCTGACGCTGGTGCCGCGGCCGATGCGGCTGCCGGTTGAGACATGGCAGCCGATCCAGGGCGGTTCCGCGCGCGCCATGGAGTTCATGGCGAAGCACGGCATCCAGGGCATGGTCGGCGGCGGCTCGGCTGAGGGTGGTGCCATGCACAAGGTCGTGCTCGGTTGGCAGGAAGCGCACGCCAAAATGGGCAAGCAGATCGAACTCGGCGAGCGGTTGTGCTTCGGCTTCCATTTCTACATGGCGGACAGCCGCGCGGACGGCATCCGGCGCGCGGCGAAATACTACGAAGAGAACATGAAGATGTTCGGCGAGTTGCGCCTGGTGCGGGCGATGACCGATGAGCAGGTCGAGATCATGCGTGATCCGAAGCGCGCGCCGACGGCCAAGCTGCCGGGGATCGAGGATGCGGTGAATGCTGGGGGGTTCCTGACGGGGAACGCGCAAGAGGTTATCGACCACCTGAAGGCGCTGGAGGCGAAGTATCCGGCGTTGGACAGGATCTCCGTCAGCCTGTCGGTCGGCGTGCCGAAGTCCGAGGCTCTGGAGCAGTTGCAGCGCTTCGCCGAGGAGGTAATGCCGGCGTTCCGGAAGACCCCGGCGCGGCAGCCGGAACTGGTAAAGTAGACAACCGCCCCCTCCCCCTCGGTACGGGAGGGGGAGCTTGCTCCGAGCGGGTGGGGAACGCACGGTAGTTCCCACGATGCTCGGAGCATGTGGAAGATTTTCGCTATTTTCGCCACCGCCTTGCATCCCTGAGGAAAATCCTTCTCTGCTAGGGGCAGAATTGCTCCTCGAGCGGGGTTTCCGATGCCTGGACCAAGCGACTTTTCCAGATGATCGCCGTGGCATTGGACCCGGCCGCTGTCCCGGTCGCGGTGGCCGGCCGGGGCGGACTGGCGCTGCGGCGTTTCCTCGCCTTGCGTGCTGGCGGCGCTCGCCATTTGCTGCTGTTCACCGACCAGCCGGATCAGGAGCTGGATGGGGCGGTTGGCACTGCGCTGCGGAACTTCCTGCCAGGCGGGGCCGAGCTCGCCGAACTCCGCGCCCTCTGGATCGCTGGGCTGCCCGGGGAACGGGCCGCTGAACTGGCCGCGTTGGCGCGCTCGGCGCGGGTGTTGGTCAACGTCGAGGACGCGCCGGCGCTATGCGACTTCCACAATGTCGCTGAGGTCCGCCGTGGTGACCTGCTGCTGACGGTGTCCACTGCCGGCGCCAGTCCCGGCCTCGCGGCACGCATCCGCGCACGGATCGCCGTCGAATATGGCGCCGAATGGGCCGATCGCGTTGCTCTGCTGCGCGAGCATCGCGCGCAGTGGCGGCGCGAGGGAGGCGATGTGGCGGCGCTGACGGACGCGCTGCTGCAGGCCAACGGGTGGCTCGCATGACCTTCGAGCCGGGTACTGTATGGCTGGTCGGCGCAGGCCCTGGCGACCCGGGGCTGCTGACGGTGCGCGCCGCCCGGGCACTCGCGGAAGCCGACGTCGTGCTGCACGACGCGCTCGTGTCGCCGGAGATCCTGGCGCAGGCGCCGCAGGCGCGGCTGGAGCCGGTGGGCAAGCGCGCCGCCGGGCGACGGACGCCGCAGCTTCGCATCAATCAGCGGCTGATCGGGCTGGCGCGCGAGGGACATCGGGTGGTTCGGCTGAAGGGTGGCGACCCGCTGGTGTTCGGGCGCGGCGGCGAGGAGGCGTTGGCGCTGGCGGCGGCTGGGATCCGCTTTCGCATCGTCCCGGGGGTCAGCGCCGGCATCGGCGGGGCGGCGGCGGCCGGCATTCCGGTCACCCATCGAGGCCTCGCGCACAGCGTTGCGTTTGTCACGGGTCATGACGTCAAGTGCGAGCCGCCCGACCTCGACTGGAGCGCGTTGGCGCGCGGCGCCGACGTGCTGGTGCTCTACATGGCTCTGCGCCAGATCGGGGTGATCGCCGCACACCTACGCGCGGCAGGGCGGCGGTCCGATGAAGCCGTCGCGTTCGTCACCGAGGCGACCACGCCGCGCCAGCGTGTGGCGATCTCCACGCTGGTGGATGCGGAGCGCTGCGCCGCCGCCATCCCATCGCATGCGCCAACGCTGATCATTATCGGCCCAGTCGTCGCACTGCGGCCGCTGCTTACCGCCTGGCAGGACACTGCGCCACAGGCTCAAGGAGAACGCCATGCTGCCTGAGACCGCGCCATTTCCGGCCGATCAGATCGTTGCGCTGAACCACATCATCTCGCGGACGAACGCCGAACAGCGGACCTGGCTGAGCGGGTTCCTTGCCGGATATCAGGCGGCGACCGCGCCACAGCCCGCTGCAGCGGCACCACCGGCACGCCGGGCGCCGCTGACCATCCTGTTCGCGACCGAGTCCGGCAACGCCGAGGCGCTGGCCGATGTCGCGCGCAAGGCTGCCGGCAAGTTGGGTTTCGCCGCGCGGGTGCTCGACATGGCTGACGCCACGCCAGCGCAGGTCGCTGGCGTGCAGAACCTGTTGGTTATCGCCAGCACGTGGGGCGAGGGCGACCCGCCGCAGCGCGGGATCGACTTCTTTGCCGCGTTGATGGCCGACGATGCGCCACGCCTCGATGGGCTACGCTACGCCGTGCTGGCGCTGGGCGACCTCGCCTACGCGAAGTTCTGCGAGACCGGCCGGCTGTTCGACGAGCGCTTTGCCGCGCTGGGTGCTTCGCGCGTGGCGGATCGGATCGAGTGCGACCTCGATTACGAGGCGCCCGCCGGAAGCTGGATCGACACGACGCTCGGCACGCTTCAGGCCGAGTTGGGCGAGCCGGAGGCCGGCGCGGTCATCCATGTCGATTTCGCCCGTCCCGCTACCGGAACGGCCGCCTGGAGTCGCTCGCGGCCATTCGAGGCGGAGGTAATCGAGCGCGTCTGCCTCTCGGGTAGCCGGTCCACCTCCGATACCTGGCATGTCGAGCTGTCGCTCGCGGGGGCCGGCATCGAGTATGAGCCGGGTGACTTCCTTGGGTTCGTGCCGGTCAATGATCCGCGGCTGGTGGACACGGTGCTGGCGACGACGGGACTTCAGGCAACGCGCCGTTGCGCTCGACGCTGCTGGAGCAGTTCGATATCACCACGCTGACGGCGCCGAAGTTCGACGAATACACGCGCGGCGAATTGCTGACGCGCCAGGACGGCTGGCAGATCATCGACATGCTGGAGGCCGCGCCGCGCAGCCTGAGCGAGACGGAACTTCTGTCGCTGCTGCGACCGTTGGCGCCGCGTTACTACTCGATTGCCTCTAGCCGGAAGGCGGTGCCGGACGAGGCGCATCTGCTGGTGGCGGCGGTGCGTTATGCGACGCATGGACGCGAGCGTAACGGCGTTGCATCGGTGGATGTGGTGGAGCGGCGCGCGACCGGCGATCGGCTGCGCGTGTTCCTGAAGCCAAACGCGCATTTCCGTCTGCCGACGGATCCCGATCGGGCCGTCATCATGATCGGGCCGGGCACCGGTGTGGCACCGTTCCGCGCGTTCATGCAGGAGCGCGATGCGATCGGCGCGCGCGGGCGCAACTGGCTGGTGTTCGGCCACCGCAACTACACGCACGACTTCCTGTATCAGCTCGAATGGCAGGACCTGCTGAAGCGCGGCGTGCTGACCCGGCTCGACGTGGCGTTCTCACGCGATCAACCGGAGAAGCGCTACGTCCAGCGTGCGCTATGGGACGCGCGGCGCGAGCTGTACGCGTGGGTACAGGAGGGTGCGGCGATCTACGTGTGCGGCGATGCCAAAGCAATGGCGAAGGACGTGCACACGACGTTGCAGCACATCCTCGGCGGGCAGGGCAAGGACGGTGTGGCGGCGCTCGATGCGCTGCGGCGCGAGGGGAGGTATCTGCGCGATGTCTACTGATCAGCGGCCACCTTCGCCCAACGAGGCGATCAAAGGCAACAGCCGCTTCCTGCGTGGCACGATCGCGGAGGGACTGACGCGCGTCGAGACCGGATCGCTGTCCGACGACGATCAGCAGCTGACCAAATTCCACGGGATCTATTTGCAGGATGATCGCGACCTGCGCGCGGAGCGCGGCCGCAAGAAGATGGAGAAGGCCTTCGTCTTCATGGCGCGGCTGCGCGCGCCGGGCGGCGTCCTGACGCCGCAACAGTGGCTGGCCGCGGAGCGCATCGCGCGCGAGCGTGGCAACGGCACGCTGAGGCTGACGACGCGGCAGACCATCCAGTTCCACGGCATCATCAAAAGCAACCTGCGGCACGCAATCAGCGGACTGAACGATGCGATGCTCGACACGATCGCGGCGTGCGGCGACGTGAACCGCAACGTCATCGCGCGGGTCAATCCGTGGCAGAGTTGCGCGCACGCCGAACTCGCCGGGTTGGCGCGGGCGATCGGGATGCATCTGCTGCCGAGGAGCCGTGCCTGGCACGAGATCTGGATCGACGGCGAGCAGCAATCCGGCGGTGATGAGGAAGACGAGCCGATCTACGGCCGCACTTACATGCCGCGCAAGTTCAAGGTCGCGGTCGCGCTGCCGCCGCACAACGACGTCGACGTATTCGCGCACGATCTGGGCTTCATCGCGATCGAACAGGCCGGCCGCATCGTCGGCTACAACGTGGTGGTAGGCGGCGGCATGGGCATGACACATGGCGAGCCCGACACGTTCCCGCGCACCGGCGATGTGATCGGCTTCTGCCGCCCCGATCAGGCGATCGATGTGGCGGAAAAGGTCGTGACGGTGCAGCGCGATTTCGGCGACCGCTCCGACCGCAAGCACGCGCGGCTGAAATACACCATTGAGCGCATGGGCCTCGGCGGATTCCGCACGGAGGTGGAACGCCGGCTGGGCTACACGCTGTCGGCTGCACGCGACTTCGCCTTCACCGACCATGGCGACCGGCTTGGCTGGGCGGAAGGCGATGACGGCGCGTGGCATTTCACGTTGTTCGTCGAGAACGGTCGCGTGCGGGACCTTGCGGGTCTGCACGCGATAGCGAAACTGAACGTTGGTCGCTTCATCATCACGCCCAACCAGAATCTGGTGCTTGCCGACATTCCCGCGGAGCGAAAGGCCCACGTGGCGGCGTTGCTGCAGGCGCACCGTCTGGATGTGAATGTGAGTGCGTTGCGCCGCAATGCGCTCGCCTGCGTGGCGTTGCCGACCTGCGGGCTCGCTCTGGCGGAGAGCGAACGTTATCTGCCGGAATTGGTCACACGCCTCGAAGCGGAACTGGAGAACGCGGGCCTGGCGCAGGACGACATAACGATCCGCATGACCGGCTGCCCGAACGGCTGTGCGCGGCCGTACCTTGCGGAGATCGGCCTCGTGGGGCGCAGCCCTGGCCTCTACAACCTGTATCTTGGCGGAGCATCCGACGGCACGCGCATGAACAAGCTGTACCGCCGAGACGTCGGTGGCGATGCGATCGTTACGGCGCTCGCGCCGCTGTTCCGCGAGTATGCTGAACACCGCGGGCCTGGCGAACGCTTCGGCGATTACACGATCCGTGCCGGCCACATCCGCCCGACCAGGGCGGGCAACGCATTCCACGAAGACCTGGCCCCAGAACTGCGGAGTTGACAATGCGATACCTGCGACCGACGACCGCCGATCTCGCCTGGCCCTCACTGCATCATGCACAAGGACTGGCACTGGGACTGCCGTTCGTGCTGACGGCTTTTGTGCCAGGGCTTGTGTTCGGCTGGCAGGCATGTCTCGCCGCGCTGACGATCGCGACGCTGGCGAGCTTTCTTATCTATGTGCCCTTGACGGCGCTGGTCCTGAATGGCGGCGACGCATTGACCGAGGACGCGCCGGTGCCGCCCCTCACCGTGCGCGCCTATGGCGTCTTGCTGGTGCTGTGGACCACGACAGCGTGGCTGGGCGCGTTCGCCGCGCCGTATTTGCATCAGAATGCCATCCATGCGTAGAGGAACACGGTATATTTGTCACTGGCATTGCGGCAGAAGCCGTCGTAATTGCGTAGCACCATTGTACAGAGTGTAGACGACGTATTGCCAGCGGGATCCAGCCGGCCTCGACAAGGCGTCGACTGAGACGGATTCATGACGCTGCGATTTGTATAAAATCCTGACTTGCGCGGGTATTTTGGGGCGGCCGCGAGCGTCGATATTGGCGCCCGACGCACGGAACGGGGCGCAAACAACTGAACGTGAGCAAGGACGACCGCGACACCTGGCGCGTCCCCCTATTCGCGGTCACCGCGGCGAACCGGAGTGTCCTTCGCCGCGGCCGGGCAGGCGTTCCAACTTCAACGGGAGGTTTCGCCGTGCATTCACATTTCCCACGCCAGCAAGTGTTGTCGCCGACCACCTTCACGCAGACCAACCTGATATCGGATGGCTCCACTCAAGCCGGATCGGCGCAGCAGACCGATCCGAACCTGATCAACCCATGGGGCGTTGCCTACAGCGCGACCGGACCATTCTGGATCTCCGAGAACAACTCCGGTGTCTCGAGCATCGACAGCGTCACTGCCAACGGCGTGACGCTCAATGCGATCCCGCCAGTAACCATCGCTGCTCCAACACTTGATGGTGGACCGGCGGCACCGACAGGCCAAGTGTTCAACTCGTTCGCGTCAACCGGGGCCTTCACGTTGCAGGACGGCTCGCCTGCGAATTTCCTGTTCGCGACTGAGGACGGCACGATCTCCGGCTGGACCCCGGCCGCCGGCAGCCAGTCCATCATCGCTGTCAACAAATCCGCCAATCCGGCTGATGGCAATGAGGCGCAGGGTGTTGGAGCGGTCTATAAGGGTCTGGCGATTGCCGACACCGGCCCGTTGCTGTACGCGGCCAACTTTCGCCACGGCACTGTTGACGTCTACGACCAGAACTTCAACGAGGTGAACAGCTTCACCGACGATAACCTTCCAACGGGCTATGCGCCATTCAACGTGCAGGTACTGAACGGCAAGCTATTCGTGACATACGCGTTGCAGGACGACGCAAAGCATGACGACGTCGCCGGGCCCGGCAATGGTTTCGTGGACGAATTCGACCTCCAGGGCCATCTGCTGGCGCGCGTTGCGTCGGGTGGAGCGCTCGATTCGCCCTGGGGCCTCGCCATTGCGCCTTCGAGCTTCGGTTCGTTTGGCGGCGATCTGCTGGTCGGCAACTTCGGCGACGGCACCATCGAAGCGTATAACCTGAAGAATGACCAGTTCGTCGGTAACCTAACCGACGCAGGCGGCAACCCAATCGTGATCCCGGACCTGTGGGAGCTAATTCCCGGCAACAACGGATCGGCGGGCAGCTCCAATACGATCTACTTCACGTCCGGCGTGCAAGACGAGATGCACGGCCTGTTCGGCAGTCTGACGGCGAGCCAGACGCCTAGCCCGGCGGCGATGACCGGCACCGGCTCGAATCACATGACCGGCTGAACGAAGCTGCAATCAGGCGAGATTGCCGGAGAGCCCGGAAATTTGCATGGCGTCCGGCCCGTCCAGTACGGGCCGGATCGAGTTCAGCGCTGCGCGCAGTGTGCGGAAGCGATGCACTTTGTCCCACGCCGGCGCCGCCGTTACGACCCAGAAGAGCGACTCGGTCGGCGCGAAGACCAGGAACGCCGGATGTTTGCTCGACCGTAGCACCACCACAATGCGGCCGACGATCTTCGGATCGTCGCCGCGCCGCTCGCTGATGTACGCACGTTCGACATCGAGGTCCGCGCGTTGAGTCGCCGCGAACCACTCGGCGAGCAGCATCTGTTCCTCTTGCGACACCGTGCGCGGGGGAAACGTGAGGATAACGTTATCGGCGGGCGAAGGCATGACGTCGCTCAGAATGTCGTGAGGATTCCGCAACGTATCTCCAGCGAGTTACAAAATCCCTGCACCCGGAGTTGCTTAGTCGGAATCGGGCCCCTCAACCGTGGCGAACCCGCGGCCGAACGCCGCGTCGCGCTTCTGGAAGGCGTACTTCACCCCGTGGGTGCGCATCGTCTGGCGGAATTCGCGCGCCATCGGTGCGTTGTGGCCACGCGCGTCGATCTCGGCGCCGATGCGCTGCAAGGTGCGCGCACCCATCAGCTCCAGCCCGAGATTGACCAGCCGCTTGTTGGCTGACAGCAAATGCGGATCCACCATCCCCATGCGTTCCGCCAGCCGCATCACCTCGGCTGCCAGTTCCGTCGCCGGCACGGATTTCATCGCCAGCCCGATACGCGCGGCGTCCGCGCCGGTGACGCTGTCGCCAGTGAACAGCAGACGTTTCGCCCATTGCGGACCGCAATGATACAGCCACATGCTGCCGGGCGGCGTACCGAGGTCGCGCACCGGCGGGAAGCCGATCCGCGCGTCATCGGCGACGATAACCATGTCGCAAAGCCATGCGAGATCGGTGCCTATGCCGATGCACGTGCCGTGCACCTGAGCGATCACCGGCTTGTGCATGTCGAACAGCGCGATGCGCAGGCGCTGGCCCTGTTCGAGACGCCACACGTCATCGTCGATCTCCTGACGGCCGCGATAGTCTTCGCCGCGACCCGAGGAGTACTCGCTGAGATCGGCACCGGCGCAGAAATGCGGCCCCGCGCCGCGCAGCACGACGCTGTGGATCGGATTGTACTCGTCAGCCTCCAGCAGCGCCTCATGCAGCTCGCGCAGTAGATGCGCGCTGAGCGCGTTGCGCTTCTCCGGACGGTTCAGCGTGATGATGGCGGTCTTGCCGATGGTTTCGTAGGTGATCTGGTCGAATTGCATGCTGCTTCCTCCCTCGCCTTGCCGCCTGTAGTGTCTTCGGCAACCATGCTCCAAGGAGGAAACCGATGCCAGAGTTGAAGATTGCCCGGATCGAGACATTCCTGTTCGATCCCGGTCTGGCGAAGAACCTGCTGTTCTGCCGTGTGGAAACCGAGGAAGGCATCCACGGCTGGGGCGAAGCCTATGTCACGCCCGGCAAAGAGCCGGTGATCGAGCACCTGCTGCAGGTCATGGCGAAATACATGATCGGTCGCAGCGCATTCAATATCCGCCACACCGCGCAGGTGGTGTTCGACGACTTCGCGATGCGGCGTGCCTCGCTGGACCTGATGTCGGCATGGAGCGCGATCGAGATCTCGCTGTGGGACATCGTGGCGAAGCATGCCGGGCTGCCGCTGTACAACCTGCTGGGCGGCGCATCGCGCGAACGGGTGAAGGTTTATGCCAACGGCTGGTCGAGCGGCAGCGAGTCGATCGAACAGAATCTGGAACGCGCGCTGAAGGTGAAGGAGATGGGCTTCACCGCGCTGAAATGGGACCCGTTCCCTGGACCGTGGCGCAGCTTCATCCATCGTGAGGACGAAGATCACGTCGTGCGGTACGTGAGGAAGATGCGCGAGACGCTGGGGCCGGATTTCGGGCTGCTGGTGGAGGTGCATCGCAGGCTGGCGCCGATGCATGCGATCCGCATCGGCAAACGGCTCGCGGAGTTCGATATCGGATGGTACGAGGAGCCATGCCTGTGCGACAACATCGAGCTGGTGGCCGAGGTGCGGCGTGCATTGCCTGGCGTGCCGATCGTCACGGGCGAGGCGATCTACTCGAAGGAGGCGTTTGCCCAGGCGTTTGCGGCGCGTGCCGCGGACATCATCAATCCGGACATCTGCAATTGCGGCGGCATCGGCGCGATGCTGGACATCGCCGCGATGGCGCAGCCGCACGCCGTGGCGGTGGCGCCGCACAACTACAACTCGACGCTGGTCGGGGCGGCGGCGACGGTGCAGCTTTCAGCGATGATCCCGAACTTCTGGATCGCCGAGTTCTTCATCAACCTGAAGCCGGCCTGCGACGAGATCGCAGTGCAGCCGCTGGTGGTGAAGGACAGTTTCGTCGAGCTGCCGACGACACCGGGGCACGGCATCGATCATCGACGTGGAGCGGCTGCGAAAGCGGCCGTATCGCGATATGGGCTCGCGCACCGGCAAGAGTTTGCGGAGCTACACCGAGGAGTTTCCGCGGAAGAACTACGTGGTCGGGGCGACGCGCACTGGGTATTGAGCGGCGGGGATGCTCGCCGTCTGACCGACCCGTTTCGCTGCACGCAGGAAGAGCCGAACTGTGCAATGACTGGCACTACGCCGTGCGCACGCGACCAGGTAGGGCGCGTCACGGCCAGTCCTGCGGCGATCGCAAGCCGCAGCCTATGTGTCGTGTTGCAACGTCAGTCTCAGCACACCGCCTGCAACGCGCGCGCGATATACGGCATCGTGCGTCGGATAGCGCTCTTCCAGCGAAGGGCGCGGATCGCCGGCTCGCTCGCGTTCGGCACGTGTCGCGGCAAATGCCAGATACGTGCCGTCACGATCGGCGAGTTCGCCTGCCGGCACGGGCGCCTTGTACAGGTTCCAGCCCGTGAATGTGCCACGCGGCACAGCGATGTCGGGCAGGCTGATGCCGGCGGTCTCGTTGCCATCCGCATCAACCTGCGGCACCAGCGCCTGCCACTCGTGCGCAGGCGCGCTGCGGATCGGTCCAGTCGCCGAGCGCCACCACGTCGTTCGCGGCGCGCGGCGGCACCAGCGTCGCGAGCTTCGGCCAGGCCACCGCCTGCGCGCGCACCAGCGTGCCATCGGCAATGCGGGGCAGCCGCGACGGCGGCGGTTCGCGGCCATTCGCCACCCATTCATCCAGTGCCACCAGCAACGCGCGGATCGCCGGCATCGGATCGTGCCAGTTGCGCGGATTGGTGCATGGGCCGGCGTCGCGCGGCATGCCGGCCTTGCCGCCGTGCTGCGTGCCGGCGAGGTAATAGCCGCGCACATTCGCCGGCAGCGCGACATCGCGCGTGCCGTCTGGATCGGTGTGCAGCAGCGACGCGCCCTTCTGCCAATATTCCGTCGACGGTATTGGTCTCGATCAGCTTCGGATCACTGTCGTCGCCGCGCATCAGCGCGCCGGTCGGCGAAGCGGAGAACGCCACCTCGGGGAAATCGTGATCCTCGTGCCAGGTGCGCGTGCGCGCCGGCTGGCCGAACTCGGTGTTGAAGAACACCCGGCCGATGCCGGCGACATGGGTGAACACGCCATCGAACACGCGCGCACCCGCTTCGTCGCGATTGAAGCCCTGTGCGAGGTGATCGCGCAGATAGCGGCCGGCCTGCGAGATGCCGAAAGCCAGAGCGTGGGTCACTGGCCGGCCGAGCAGGTCGCGTGCCGCCGCGCTGTTGCGCAGATGGCTGACGATGATCGCGCGTCGCGGCAAAGCCGATGCCCAGGACGCGCGGGTTTCGTCGCTGGATAATGCAGTTCGTAGATCGAGCCGGGCTCCGGCAGCGTTCCTGCCGGCACAGTTGCACCGTGCGTGCATCGACGAATTCGAACGCCGACCGGCTGCCGCGGCGCGGTCTGGCGTGCGCCGCACCGTCAGCACGCGCGTCGTCGCGGCTAGCCGCTTCATATGACAGGCGGAACTGCTCCAGTTCGCCGCCACGCGTGCCGGAGATGAACTCCTCGCGGATACGGCGCACGATCGGCGCGCCGTTGTTGGTGGCGATCGGCGCATCCAGTCCGAGCCCGCCATTGGCGCGCGGCGCGCCCGGATCCCAGCCCGACCATACCAGCGTGAACCGAGTCGCAGCGGCAGCGCGTTGCCGAGATCCGCGGCGGTCTGCGGCTGGTTGCCTGGCTTGCCGGCGCACAGGTTGGCGAACAGCATGATGCGGCCACGATTGTTCACCTCATAGAGGATGCGGCCATTGCCTTTCTCCGGATCTGCCGGGCGCAGAATACAGATGTCGCTGCGGTACTCGACGCGGCCACGCGCATTGCGCGGTGCCTTGTCGATGTTGACGATGCCGCGATTGCCGGGTGCGCCGGATCGAGCTCGCCGATAGCAACGCCATCGAGCCGCTCATAGGCGCCGGTCGCACCAAACTCGGCGCCCCCGACGAACGGTGCGCGCGCTGTGATCTCGATCGCAGTGATCATGGCAAATCTCCAATCAACGCCTGTAGCCGGTCAAAGCGATGCAGCTTCGCCTCGGTGCGCGCCTGCAACGCCTCCAGGGTCAGCCCGGGGATCATGTCGCGCACCACGAAGCCGTCCGGCGTCACGTCGAGCACCGCCAGGTTGGTATAGACGCGCTTGACCACGCCCTTCGCGGTCAGCGGGTAGGTGCATCTCTGGCGGATGCGCGATTGGCCGTCCCTTGTGGTGTGCTCCATCACGACCCAGAGTCGTTGCGCGCCGATCGCCAGGTCCATCGCGCCGCCGACCTGCTTCACAGGTTCGTCGGCCGAGCGCGCCCAGTTGGCGAGGTCGCCGTTCTCAGCCACTTCGAAGGCGCCCAGTACGCACAGATCCAGATGTCCGCCACGCGCGATGGCGAAGCTATCGGCATGATGCACATAAGAGCCGCCGGTGCGCAGCGTGACATGGGTGGTGCTGGCGTTGATGAGGAACGGATTGACCGCGTCGGCCGCCGGCGCAGGGCCGACGCCGATCACGCCGTTCTCGGCATGGAAGATCACCTCGCGCTCCGCCGGCACGAAATCGGCGACCAGCGTCGGGATGCCGATGCCGAGATTGACGAGCCAGCCTTCAGGAATATCTCGCGCGCACCACGCCGCCATGCCGTTGCGATCGAGCGGGGAGATGTCCATCAGATCCTCTCAGAGCGGCACGTGCAGCACGCGATTGACGAAGATGCCTGGCGTGACAATCGTCTCGGGTGCCAATTCGCCAAGTGCGGCGACGTTGCGCGTCATCGCGATGGTGAGTTTGGCGGCCATCGCCATGACCGGATTGAAGTTTCGCGCGCTGTCGCGGTAGGTCAGGTTGCCCCAGCGATCCGCGCTCCAGGCCTCGATCAGCGCGACATCACCGGGCAACGGATATTCCAGCAGACACAGCCTGCCGCCGATCTCTCGTGTTTCGCGTCCTTCGGCAAGCAGCGTATCCGCACCGGTCGGCGTGTAAAAGCCCATGATGCCGGCGCCGGCGGCGCGCATGCGTTCGGCCATCGTGCCCTGCGGGATGATCTCTACCTCCAGTTCGCCTCGCTGGAACAGCCGGCCGGCGAGGCTTGCCGGGCGCACGAAGCTGCAGATCAAGCGACGCACGCGGCCGAGTGACAGCAGATGCTCGATTGCGCTGCCATCGCGCCCGCCGGCAACCGCCACGATGGTGAGGTCGCGCGCGCCCTGTGCGATCAGGCCGTCGAGCAACGGTGCCGGAATGCCCACGTCGCCAAAGCCACCGAGCAGAATCGTGGAGCCATCGGCAATACCTGCCATGGCATCGGCCAGGGAGTGCACGAACTTGTCGATCATGCACCGAGGCTAGCGCGGCGCGGAGACAGGGTCGAGACGCAGGGCCCTACACAGCCCTCCCGCCGGCAGCCGGATGCGAACTGTCCTGGATGCGGCCATAAGCGGCATTGACGTCCTGGATGCGCTTCAGTTCGAGCGTGTTCAGCACGTCGGCGCCGGTGACACCAGCCATCGTCAGCGTGCCACCCTTGGCCGTGCCGACACCGTAGGCGGCGAGTTCTGCCGGTGACCAGGGTTTGCCGGCCGCGTCGGCGCCCGTGGCTGCGGGCAGTTGCAGGAGTGCCGTCGCAGCTTCCGCCGTAGGCGGAGAAGCTGTCGATGGCGCATTTTCGGATGGGTGTCCCCCGAGTGCTGTCTGCATGGTCTTGTCAACGTCGATGCCGCCGATCTTCTCTAACATCGTTGTGGCGAGATTGGTGACCGCTCCGATGGGCCCACCGAGCAACGTGCTCACGACCAGAGAGCCGGCGCGGCGCATTATCTCGGGAATCTGGTCCCCCGTGACCGCCCGGTAGATCGTGCCGATGACGGGAAGATACTGGAGCGGGTTCAGCGCGGATAGAATGTCGTGGAACGAGATGGAGTGATCCGCTGCCGGTTGCGCCGGTTGGGTGTTCGCCACGGATACAGTGACGGCGTCGTCCGTGCCGCTCGTTTCGCGCCGCACGTCCATGCGCAGCACGCCGCCTGTACGCGGAATGGGAGGGGCGACGGTGACTGCGCTGACCGCTTGAATGGTGGGGCACGCCCTGGAGTACAGGTCAGCCAACATTGGCACGGTTATGCTTGCAAGTGTCTTACGCCGCCGGTTCTTGCTCACCGGGCGACATATGGAGTGGGATGCGATCACCCGGATCGCCTCATCGGGATCGCCTTATGGAGGGGGAGGAACATGGCAAACATCGTACTGGTTCACGGCGCGTATCAGGGCGGCTGGGTCTGGCAGCGCGTGACCGCACGGCTCGCCGCGAGTGGACACCGCGTGTTCGCGCCAACCCTGGACGGCTGCGCGGAACGCCGCCACGCGCTGCGGCCCGGCATCAGCACCGAGACGCACGGCGCCGAGATTGCCGAACTGCTGTTCTTCGAGGACCTGAGCGACGTCGTGCTCGTGGGCACCAGCAGCGGCGGCATGGTGGTGTGCAGCGCCGCGGAGCGCGCTCGTGAGCGTATCGGGCGGCTGGTGCTGGCCGATGCGCTGGCGCTGCTGGACGGCGAGTGCATCCCTGACATCGTCAAGCGGGTGGCGCGGGAGACGACCGATCTGGCCACCGGCCCCTCGCGAGAGGATGCCGCCGGTCGGATGTTCGCGAGCCTCGATGATGCGACGAAGGCCTGGGCGCTGGAGCGGTATACGCCGCACCCGGCGGCGGCGATGAATGCCCGCGTGAAGCTGCCGGACTTCTGGCAGCAGACCTGGAAGGCGAGCGTCGTCTGGTGCCGGCAGGCGGTCAATCCGGGCGAGGCGCATCAGCGTCGGGCGGCCGAGAAACTGCATGCGACATGGCACGAGCTGGATACCGGACACTACCCGATGTTGACGGCGGCGGAAGAACTGTCGCGGCTGATCGTGGAGGGCTGACCCCTTTCAATCCAGGGCCCGCGCCGCCGCTCGGATCCGCCGCGGGAATCGGCTGAGCTGTGCGGGCCTCGCACGATCCATGTTGTAGTGCACGCACCAGGTTACGCGGCAGTTCCGCGCGCAGAGCGCACGCACCGCACGGCCAATCACCTTGCGGGCCGGATCGCCGAGCGTGAGGCTTCGGGTCCGGCCTCGATCAGGGCCTGCAACACAGTCTGATGAGTGACGGCGGCAGAGCTTTCCGCCACCGGATGGCAGAAAACGACAAGGACGCGCATCCGGCCAATCTGGTGGCGGTGCGCGGCCACCTCAGTGCGATCCGAGGAGACCTGGTATGGAGCGGACCGCAATTCTTCAGGATCGACAGGGCTTCCGAGCCCAAGGAGGCGGTGGCGGTGGCGGCGGTTCGACGATCGCGACCGGCGGCGTCGGTTTGCCATTCTTGTCGGAAGTCGGTGGAGGCCCGCGGAACGCACGCTGGATCATGCTGGCACCTCGTTGTGGAGACCCTCCGAGGAACCGCCAAGACGGCCCCCGTCGGGAACCCCGCCTTGTTCAGCATGCGCGGTTACGGCGGCGCTTCATTCGCGTTGCGGTTGCGGATCGATCACCACTGAGTTGCAATGATTGTGACGACGCCGCCGACCACGGAAAGTGTGACCGCGGTGAGCACGACAACGAGAACCATTATTCGATCGACCGCGGAATCGCGCTCCTTCTTGTCGATGTCGACCACTTCCCACTCGGGGGTCAGCGAGCGTTGCCCTGCTCTGTCGGGCTCCTCCCACCTTGCGCGGTCAGACATTCAGCTTTCCCTCTCCTGCAGGTCCCGAAGCATCAGCATCGTGGCTACCATGACGCCGCTTCGCTAGGAAGCGTTCCAACGGTCAGGGCCGGTCAACCGAAAGCGACGCGAGGAGACTTGATCGCGGGCGAGCGCGACCCGGACGGCAGCCTTGCCTGCCGGCGATGCCAGAACGGCGACGGAATGGAACCATGCGACCTCGCCGCGAGCCCTGGCGAGGAACAACCGGCCCAATGCCTGCGCCGCCGGGTCGCGCGGGACGCAGCAGGCACAGCCCGGCGCATGCCCCGCCAACGCGGGCGACAGGCGGAACCGCGCGGCTGGCCGACCGCAGGTGCCGCCCGTGTCGCCCTCGATCAACACCGCCTCGCCGTCGGCGGGTGGACCGAAATGGACCGGCACCCGGTCATCTGCTGACTGATTCATCATCTGGACATAAGGATATGTTTATGTAATCCATAACCCATGGAAGCCCTGTTGGCCAGCCTGCGTGCCGCCGCGGAACCGACCCGCCTCCGTCTCTTGGCGCTGGCCGGCCGGGGCGCCTTCTGCGTCTCGGAGTTCACCGAGATCCTTGGCCAGTCGCAACCGCGCCTGTCGCGCCACCTAAAGCTGCTGTGCGACTGCGGACTGCTTGACCGCCTGCGCGAGGGCGCGAATGTCTGGTTCACCCTGCCTCACGGCGAGCCAGGCGACTTGGCGCGCGAGCTGGTCGCGCGGCTGCCGGAGGGCGACCCCACCCTGGAGGCCGACCGCCGCCAGGCTGCACGCGTGCTGGCCGAACGCGCCCGCGTGGCCTCCGAAAGCTTCCGCCGCCAGGGCGCCGACTGGGATGAGATGCGGGCGCTGGATCTTCCTGCCGCCGCCGTCGAGGCCGCACTGCTGTCGCTGGTTCCGGAGCACGACGCCGGCCGGCTGTTGGATATCGGCACCGGCACCGGGCGGGTGCTCGAACTGCTGGCGTCGCGGATCAGCCAGGGCGTCGGTGTCGATGCGTCGCGCGCGATGCTGGCGCTGGCCCGCTCGCGGCTGGCGCGCGCCGGCCTTACCCACTGTTCGGTTCGGCTGGCCGACATGTACCGCCTGCCGCTGGCCGAGAATTCGTTCGATGTGGCGGTGATGCAGATGGTGCTGCACTACGCCGAGGAGCCGCAGGGCGTGCTGGCCGAGGTGGCGCGCGTGCTGCGGCCGGGTGGGCGGCTGATTGTCATCGATCTCACGAAGCACGGCCGCGACGATTTACTGACCAGATTGGCGCATCGTTGGCCGGGGTTCAGCGATGACGCGATGCGCGGCCTGCTGGAGGGCGCCGGCATGCAGCAGGGCGTCCCGCTGGCGATCGACGGTCCGCTCGCCATTCGCCTATGGCCCGCGATCCGTATCGCCGATGCCGCCGTCGCGCAGCCGCGCGAACTGGTCGTCTGAATGATTGATCTTGACGCATTCATCCGCGGTCTGCCGAAAGCCGAGCTGCACATGCATCTGGAAGGCAGCATTGAGCCCGAGCTCCTGCTGCAACTGGCCGATCGCAATGGTGTGCGCCTGCAATGGGAGACGCCCGAAGCTCTGCGCGCCGCGTATCAGTTTCACAACCTGCAATCTTTCCTCGACCTCTACTACGCCGGCTGCCATGTGCTGGCGAACGAAGAGAATTTCTACACAGTCACTCGAGCTTATCTTCGGCGTGCCCATGCTGATGCCGTTATCCGCGCCGAGGTCTTCGTCGGCCCGCAGGGCTTCACCGAACGCAATGTGCCAATCGCCGTCGTGATGAATGGCGTGCTGGCAGCGCTGCGCGACGCCGCGAACGATGATGGCATCAGCGCCGGCCTACTGGTCAGCGCGCAGCGCCATCGCAGTGAGGCCGACGCATTGCGGCTGCTCGACTCGGTCATGCCGTGGGCCGACCAGATCGCCGGCTTCGGCCTCGGTGGAGCGGAAGTTGGCAACCCGCCTTCGCGCTTCGTGCGCTTCTTCCGCACCTGCCGCGAACGTGGTTTTCGCATTACGGCGCATGCCGGCGAAGAAGGGCCGGCGTCCTTCGTGCGCGAGGCTGTCGAACTGCTGGACGTAGACCGTATCGATCATGGCAACGCCTGTTTGAGTGATCCAGCGTTGGTGCGAGAACTGGCCGCGCGCGCAATTCCGCTGACGGTCTGTCCGCTTTCGAACGTACGGCTGAAGGTGGTGCCGTCCCTGTCCGAGCACCCGTTGCGCGCGATGCTGGATGCCGGCCTGCGCGTTACGATCAACTCGGACGATCCCGCGTATTTCGGCGGCTACATCAACGACAACTTCGTCCAATGCCGACACATTTTCGGGCTCTCCGCGGATGAGATCGTGATGCTTGCGCGGAACAGCCTTACCGCTTCGTTCGTCTCGCCAGCAGCCGTTGCACGCAACGTCGCGCGGCTCGATGCCTACGTCGCAAGCTACCAGGCCTGATCAGAAGGAAATTCGATGTCCCGACCTCATCTGCTCGATGCGCTGCGCGACACTGTGCTGCTGTGCGACGGTGCCGTCGGCACGCGCGTCATGGGCATGACATTGGACGTGGAGCAGGACTTCCATGGCAAGGAGAACTGCACCGACGTTTTGAACATCTCGCGCCCCGACCTCGTGCGCGACATCCACCGCAGCTATTTCGAGGCCGGCGCTGACATGGTGGAGACCAATACGTTCGGCGGTTCACCGGTGACGCTGGGCGAGTTCGACATCGCCGACCGCGCATTCGAGATCAACAAGCGCGGCGGCGAACTGGCGCGCGAGGCGGCCGAGCAGTTCTCCGACGGCCGTCATCGCTGGGTGATCGGCAGTGTCGGGCCGGGGACCAAGCTGCCCACGCTGGGCAATATCGCCTATGACCCACTGGAGGCGGCGCTGACCGAGCAGTGCCGTGGCCTGGTTGCCGGTGGCGTCGATGCCATCCTGATCGAGACGTGCCAGGATCCGCTGCAGATCAAAGCGGCGGTGAACGGCGCCAAGATCGCCCGCACCGAGGCGGGCAGCGACATTCCGATCTTTGTGCAGGTCACGGTGGAGACCACAGGCACGCTGCTGGTCGGCCCCGATATCGCCACCGCCGCTGCCATCGTGCACGCGCTTGACGTACCGCTGATGGGGCTGAACTGCGCCACGGGCCCGCAGGAGATGGCCGAGCACGTGCGCTGGCTGGCGGCCAACTGGCCGGGACTGCTGTCGGTGCAGCCGAATGCCGGCCTGCCGGAGCTGGTCGACGGCCAGACGCACTTTCCGCTTGGGCCTGACGAGCTTAGCAGTTGGCTGGAGCGCTTCGTCGAGCAGGACGGCGTCAACCTGATCGGCGGGTGCTGCGGCACCAACGCGCAGCATATCGCCGCGCTCGATGCGATGCTGCGCCGGCGTGGCGGCGGCTTCCGGCCGACGCCGGTGTTGCGCAAGCCGGTGTGGGTTCCATCGGTCGGCAGCCTATATCAGGCGGTGCCGCTGCGGCAGGAGAATGCGTTCTTCGCCATCGGCGAGCGCTGCAATGCCAACGGCTCGAAGAAGTGGCGCGAGGCGCAGGAGAAGCACGACTGGGACGGCTGCGTCTCGATGGGGCGCGAGCAGTTGGGCGAGGGTTCCAACGCGCTCGATATCTGCACCGCGTTTGTCGGGCGCGACGAGAACGCCGAGATGACCGAGGTGGTGCGCCGGTTCACCTCGTCGGTGAACGCGCCGCTGGTGATCGACAGCACCGAGACCCCGGTGATCGCCGCCGCGCTGAAGCTGCATGGCGGCAAGCCGATTATCAACTCGATCAACTTCGAGGACGGCGAGGGCCACGCGGCCGATCGGCTCAAGTTGGCGAAGCAGTTCGGTGCGGCGGTAATCGCGCTGACCATCGACGAGACGGGCATGGCGAAGAGCGCCGAGCGCAAGGTCGAGGTGACGCGGCGGCTGGTGGATTTTGCGTGCAAGCGTCACGGCCTGCCGCAATCGGACCTGTTGATCGATCCGCTGACCTTCACCATTGCCACGGGCAACGAGGATGACCGCAAGCTGGCGCAGTGGACGCTGGAGGGCATCGCGGCGATCCGTGCAGGAATTTCCTGACATTCAGATCATTCTCGGCCTGTCGAACGTCAGCTTCGGGCTGAACCCGGCGGCGCGCGCGGTGCTGAACAGCGTGTTCCTCGATCATGCGGTGCGTGCCGGAATGACCGGCGCGATCGTGCATGTGTCGAAGATCCGGCCGCTGCACCTGATTGCGCCGGAGGAAGTGAAGGTTGCCGAGGACCTGATCTTCGACCGCCGCGCGGAAGGCTACGATCCGCTGCAGCGGATGCTGGAGATCTTTGCCGACCGCAAGGCCGCGGACGCGACGAAAAAACAGCGTGCCGACACGGTGGAAGGCCGTCTGAAGGATCGCATCGTCGATGGCGACCGCAAGGGGCTCACCGATGAGCTGGACGAGGCGCTGAAGACGCTACCGCCGCTCGACATCATCAACAACGTGCTGCTTGACGGCATGAAGGTGGTGGGCGAACTGTTCGGCGCCGGCAAGATGCAGCTTCCGTTCGTGCTGCAGAGTGCCGAGACGATGAAGGCGGCGGTGGCCTATCTCGAGCCGCTCATGGAGCGCGTCGAGGGACAAGAGAAGGGCACGATCGTGCTCGCCACCGTGAAGGGCGACGTGCACGACATCGGCAAGAACCTGGTCGATATCATCCTGACCAACAACGGTTATCGGGTGGTCAATCTCGGCATCAAGGTGCCGCTGGCGGACATGCTGTCAGCGGCCAGGGAGCATCGCGCGCATGCCATCGGCATGTCGGGCCTGCTGGTGAAGTCCACCGTCGTGATGCGCGAGAACCTCGAGGAGATGTCGCGTCAGGAACTGGAGATCCCAATTCTGCTGGGCGGTGCCGCGCTGACCCGCGGCTACGTCGAGGATGACTGCGTCCGCGCCTATGCCTGCGGCCGCGTGGCCTACGCGCGCGATGCGTTCGACGGTCTACACCTGATGGACAAGGTTACCGGCAACGCGTTCGACGACTACCTCGCGGCGGTGCAGGCAAAGCGCGTCGGCAAGACCCGCAATCCGTCGCGCACCCTCGGGCAGGCGGATGCGCGCGCATTTCGTCCGGTCGATGTAGGTGCCGTGCAGGAGCGCCGGCGGCGGTTGACGCGCGATGTGCCGGCCACGCCGCCGCCCTTCTGGGGCGCGCGAATGATCGAGGCGACGCCCAAGGCGATCGTGCCGTTCGTGAACGAACGCAGCCTGTATCAGTTCCAGTGGGGTTTCAGGAAGCAGGGCCGTTCGCTGGACGATTTCCTCGGCTGGGCAAAGCAGGAACTGCGCCCGGTGATGCGCCGCATGCTGGCGCTGTGCGAGGCGGAGGACATCGTGAGGCCGCAGGCTGCGTATGGCTATTGGCTGGCGGCGGGGCAGGGTAATGATCTGATCATCTTCGACACCGACGGCAGCACCGAACTCGCGCGCTTCACCCTGCCGCGGCAGCCGAAGGAGGACGGCGAATGCATCGCCGACTTCTTCCGCGACGTCGATGACGCTGAGCGCGACGTGATCGCATTGCAGGTCGTCACGGTTGGACAGAAGGCCTCGGAGGTCGCCCGCGCATGGTTCGAGGACAACCGCTACCAGGACTATCTCTACCTGCATGGGCTGTCGGTGGAAATGGCCGAGGCGATGGCTGAATACGTGCACAAGCGCATCCGCGCCGAACTCGGCTTCGCGGGCGAGGACGATCGCGACATGGAGAAGATGCTGTCGCAGAGCTATCGCGGCTCGCGCTACTCGTTCGGCTATCCGGCGTGCCCGCGGCTTGAGGACCAGGTTCCGATCCTGTCGCTGCTTGGCGCCGAACGGATCGGCCTGTCGCTGTCCGAGGAGTTCCAGTTGCATCCCGAGCAATCGACCAGCGCGATCGTGGTGATCAACCCGCAGGCGAAATACTTTTCCGTGTAGCCGTGTCTCAGTGCGCGCGAGGAGCGAAGCTTCGCGCGTCGGCGAGACAGCTTGATCCAATTGATGCCTTGCCGTGGCCGCAATTACGCGACATCAGGGGCGCGCGACAGGAGGCTTTTCGGCAATGCATCATCGGCTGCTCTGGCTGGCGACCGCGGCAACGGCATTGCTGCTGCAGGCCTGCGCCCAGCAGCCATCGGGACCGCCGCCCCGCGTGTTCGCCGCCGACATGACCGGAGCGGCGAAGGTCTGCACCGCCCCGCCGGTAACCCCCGCGGCCGGACATACGGTCGATGCGGCGATCAAACTTGGCAATGACGGCGGCTGGTGCGCCATCACGGTCAACAACAACGGCCGGCCGTTCGACGCCGGTCTGCTCGCTACTGCGCCGGAGCATGGCAAGGTGCTGATCCATACTGTCGGCAACGATACGCGGATCGACTATACGCCTAACCCGCGCTACGCCGGCTCCGATGCCTTCAGCGTGCGGCTGCTACCGGGTGACGCGATGATCCGCGTGACTGCGACCGTGACGCCGTGACTCAATGGTGTTTTGCGGCGGCGGCGACCTGTTTGCGCGCTGGCGCGTGCGGCTGCTGAGGGCACATGTCCACCACCGCCGGCACCAGGTCCTTGCCCGCCGCGTAGGCCGGGAGTTCCGCCGCATCCTGGAGCGCCATCACCTCAGAGAACAGCACGCTGTTGCGGGCGCAGAAGTCAGTGCCGAGTCGCATGCTGGCGGACAACTCGCCGTTGGCAAGGTCGGTGGTGAACCGGTCGTGTTCCTGCTGCGCACGCTTGCCGTACATGCGCTTGAATACCTCGCCGACCGCCCTCTCATTGCCCATCAGGTCGGGCTGGTACTTGCGGATGAAGGCGTTGTAACGTTCGTCCTGATGGCAGCCAGTCGCCAGCACCATGAGTTCGCTGCGCAGCGCTGCCACCTCGACCACCGAGCGCTCCTGCGGCCTCAGGCAGTCAAGTTCGGCGTGCGCCTGCTGGGCGGTCAGCAGCGACAGGGTGGCGAGGCTGGACAACAGGCGACGCATGGGCTCCTCCGGGATCGACGGCGGTGGATTGACATAAGGCAGGATAGCCAAGCTGCGCAACAACCTGTGTGCGTGCTCCGCGTATTATGATAGGGAGTTGGTACCGAATCTGAGGAGCTGTGTCGCGCCAGTCACTGATCGATGGCGCAGATTGGATGGACGGTGGCTACATCTGGACGCGCCGCCACAAGAACGGTCAGGATATCTCCCCATTTCCGCCACAGGAAACACCATGCGCATCGAGATCATCTGCACGGGAGACGAAGTCCTCACCGGCAAGATCGTCAACACCAACTTCAGCTACATGAGCCAGAAGCTCGAGGACGTCGGCCTGTCGGTCCATTGGGGCACCACGGTCGGCGACGATCGCGAAAGCCTGCTGGCAGCCTTCCAGCTCGCGTCGCAGCGCGCCGATGCGGTGATCGTCAATGGCGGTCTCGGCCCCACCGTCGACGACCTGTCGCAGGAGATCGCCGCGCAGGCCGCCGGCGTCGAGCTGGTGCTCAACGAGGAATGGCTGGCGACGATGGAAGCTTCTTCTCCAAGCGCAGCCGCATCATGCCGCCGAACAACCGCAAGCAGGCGATGCTGCCGGCAACCGCGGAGATGATCGACAACCCGGTCGGCACCGCGTGCGGCTTCGCGCTCGACATCGGCAAGGCGCGCTTCTTCTTCACGCCCGGCGTGCCGCGCGAACTGCGCCGCATGCTGGAGGAGCAGGTGATCCCGCGCCTGCTCGCCCGCAGCGGCGCGCCCACCACCATCTACCTGAAGCGCTTTCACTCCTACGGTCTCGGCGAATCCCACGTCGATGCGCTGCTCACCGGCGTCGAAGAGCCTGGTGCCGCGATGGCAGCGTGAAGCTTGGCTTCCGCGCGCATTACCCGCAGCTCGAAACCAAGCTGACGGTGCGCGGCGCCGACATGGACGATGTGCGCCGCAAGCTGGAGCCGGTGCAGGCCGAAGTGCGCAAGCGGCTCGGCAACTTCATCCTCGGCCGAAGACGACCAGACGCTGGAAGGCGTGGTGCTCGCCGAGCTGACGCGGCAAGGCAGCGACGCTCGCGCTGGTCGAGACCTTCACCAGCGGCCAGATCGCGGCGCGCATCGGCCACCTTCCGGGCGCCGAACATGTGCTGCGCTGCGGCATAACCGTGCGTGATCGCGCAGCACTGCATAAGGCAATTGACATTGCGCAAATTCCACTGCCGGCGAACTCACGCAGGAGATCGACGGAAGCGGTCGCGCAGGCCGCGCGCGTTCACGCCGGCGCGACGCACGCACTGGTGGTACTGATCGATCTTGACGATGGTCCGGATCGGATCGATTTCGGCGGCACCATCTGGATTGCCATCGCAACCGCCGAGGACGTGGCATTCCGCGTTCGCGCATCCTCGGCGGCCGTGAATGGGTGCGGCTCGGCGCGGTGGAACTGGGACTGGATTGCCTGCGCCGTTATCTGCAGCGCCTGCCGGTGGTCGAGCGGATCGACTTCGAGAAGACCTGATCGGCACCGCCCCTTGCTTTTCTCCGTCGGGTGTTAAATGCAGAATCAACCGTTGCTGTTACAGCACGGACGAAAATAAAATAAGCAAATATCAAGGACTTCGGGAGGTCCTCAAATGTCCGGCTATACAAGCGGGGAACACACCGAACCGCTGGGTCCAGCTTTGGCTCGGCGTGTTGTGCATGGTGCTGATCGCCAACCTGCAATACGCCTGGACGCTGTTCGTCAACCCGATCCACCAGGCGCACGGCTGGAGCATCGCAGAGATCCAGGTCGCCTTCAGCATCTTCATCGCCACGGAGACCTGGCTGACGCCGATCGAGGGCTACATCGTTGACCATCTCGGACCGAC
This sequence comes from uncultured Actinomycetota bacterium, assembly GCA_963711535.1. Lineage (GTDB taxonomy): Bacteria > Actinomycetota > Actinomycetes > Streptosporangiales > Streptosporangiaceae > JAJYUU01. The sequence goes on from CAVQEN010000001.1 coordinate 482,870, forward strand.
GCACCGGCCCGCGGCTGATGGTGATCTTCGGTGGCGTGCTGGTGGGCGTCGCCTGGGTGATCAACGCCTACGCCAGCATCGCTGGAAATGCTCTATGTCGGCGCCGCCATTTCCGGCACCGGCGCGGGCGCGATCTACGCCACCTGCGTCGGCAACGCGGTGAAGTGGTTCCCGGATCGCCGCGGTCTGGCCGTCGGCATCACCGCCGCCGGCTTCGGTGCAGGTGCGGCGCTGACCGTGATCCCGATCCGAATGGTGATCGATACTACGGCTATGCCTCCGCTTTCCTCTGGTTCGGCGTGTTCCAGGGCATCGTGCTGCTGATCGTGGCGCAGGCACTGCGTGGACCGACGCCTGGGCGTCGGCTGCCCACGGCCGTCAGTGCGGCCGTGCCGCAATCCGCGCGTAGCTACACCAGCATGGAGGTGCTGCGCTCACCGGCGTTCTGGCTGCTCTACATCATGTTCGTCCTGGTATCGTCGAGCGGTCTGATGGCGACCGCGCAACTCGCCCCGATCGCCAAGGACTTCGGCCTGTCGAATACCGCCCATCCTGTTCGGCGCGACCACCCTGAGCGTGGCCCTGGTGGTGGACAATGTGATGAACGGCCTCGCCCGGCCATTCTTCGGCGCCATCTCCGACCGCATCGGCCGCGAATACACCATGGCGCTGGCCTTCACGCTTGGCGCGCTCAGCTACTGGCTGCTGGCGCTGTTCGGCTCCGGCCCCTGGACCTTCGTCGTCTGCGCCGCGACTGATCTTCTTCACCTGGGGCGAGATATTCAGCCTGTTCCCGTCCACCTGCACCGATCTGTTCGGCACCGAGATACGCCACGGCCAATTCGATGATGCTCTACACCGCGAAGGGCACGTCCGCCTTCCTGGTGCCGTTCGCCAACGTGCTGAAGATCGCGACAGGCTCCTGGGAAGCCGTGTTCCTGGTGGCGGCGGCGATGAACATCCTGGTGGTGCTGCTGGCGCTGTTCGCACTCCTGCCCGATCCGCGTGCGCCACCACCGACTGCTCGACCCGCGCAGCCGTCGCGCGACAGGCTGACGCGACGCCGCTGTCTGCTACCTCGCTATTAGCGGGGTCGCGGACGGGGTACGCCTTGGGTGACGGAGTGCGCATCGCAGCCGGCAGCATCGCCATCGGCTGTCTGGTGCTGGCCATGAAGGCGGCGGCCTGGTGGATCACCGGCAGCGCCGCGCTCTACTCCGATGCGCTGGAGAGCACGTCAACGTCGCGGCCAGCGTCATCGCGCTGGTGGCGTTGCGGTTCGCCGCCATTCCGGCCGACGCCAATCATCCCTATGGCCACGACAAGGCGGAATTCTTCGCCGCCGTGATCGAGGGCGTGCTGATCGTCGTCGCCGCGCTGTCGATCTTCGAGCACGCCTGGGAAACCTGGCAGGCGCCCGCATGCGATAGCCGTGCCGGGCCAGGGCATCGCGCTGAATGCGGTCGCCACAGTGCTGAACGGCGCATGGTCGGCGGTGTTGATCCGCACCGGGCGGCGCCTGCGGTCGCCCGCACTGGTCGCCGATGGGCAACATCTGTTCGCTGACGTGGTCACCTCCATCGGCATCGCCTTCGGCGTCGGCCTGGCCGTGTTAACCGGATATCTGGTGCTGGACCCGATCCTGGCCGCGGCGACCGGGGTTTATGTGCTGTGGTCCGGGATGGCGATGATCTCCAGCTTCGGTGGGCGGCCTGATGGACGCCGCACCGCAGCCCGCCGTGGTGCACCGCATCCGCGAGCTGGTGGCGGACAGCGCCGCCGGCGCGATCGAGGCGCACGACCTGCGCATGCGCTATGCCGGCAGGCTGACGTTCCTGGAGTTCCATCTGGTCGTGCCCGGGACGATGACGGTGGCGGAATCGCACTGCGATCTGCGACCACATCGAGGACGCGCTGCAGGCCGGAGATGCAGCACCTGGTCATCACCATCCACGTGGAGCCGGAGGAGAAGGCAAAGCAGCACGGGGTTCCCGTGCTGTGAGGCGCGGCCCCCTCGCCCCGGCCCCCTCCTACAAGGGGAGGGGGATAGTCGCAGTGTTTCTGGCGTTCATGGGCGTGTGCCCGGCTGTCCACGCGACGGCCGCGCATGTTGTTTCGCTCAATCTGTGCACCGATCAGATGCTGGTGCTGCTGGCGCCTGAGAAGATTACCGCGCTGTCGCCACTGGCGCGCGACCCCTCGCTGTCCTTCGTCGCGCCGCAGGCGGCGCACCTTCCAACCGTGCGCGCCTCCGCCGAGGCTGTGCTGGCGTTGCGCCCGGACCTGGTACTGGCGGCGCCGTTTGGCGCGCAGACCACTCTTGCACTGCTGCAACAGGAGCGCGTACCGGTCCTGCGCATTGCCTTGCCGCACGACTTTTCTGGCATCCGCCTGATGACTCGCCTGCTTGCCGCGACGCTCGGGTCGCCACAGCGCGGCGAGTTCCTGCTCGCCGCAATGGATGTCAGGCTCGACACGCTGCCGAAGCCGGACCACGAGATGCGCGCTTTGGTGTGGGAACCGCGCGGGCTTACCGCGGGACCCGGCACACTGATGGATGCGGTGCTGCGGGCTGCCGGGCTGACCAATGCCTCGGGGGGCGGCCCCGTGAGCCTCGAGACACTGCTGCGGTATCCGCCGGACGTGTTGGTGATGCAGACTTCGCCCGCTTATCCGTCCCTTGCCACTGCGCTGCTGGACCACCCGGCGCTCGCCGGGCTGCCGCGCCGCGAGATCCCGCCGGCGCTCACCATCTGCGCGGGGCCGTTCAGCGCCGAGGCCGCTGCGATGCTGGCGCGATGATCCGCTGGCTGGGGCTGCTGCTTGCCGTCCTGGCCGCGATTTCCCTGCTCATTGGCGATGCCACCTTCGCCCTGCCGGACGGACTGATCCTCTGGCAGCTTCGGGTGCCGCGCACTCTGTTGGGCATCCTGGTGGGAGGTGGACTGGGGCTGTCGGGTGCCGTGCTGCAAGGCGCGTTGCGCAATCCGTTGGCCGATCCCGGGCTGCTTGGCATCACCGGCACGGCCGGCCTAGGAGCAGTGATCGCATTCTACTGGGGGCTGTCGGCCACCTTTGCCCCGGCGCTGCCGGCCGGCGGGTTGTTGGGGGCTGGAATCGGCGCTGCCTTCCTGCTCGGCTTTGCCGGACGCGCGCCCTCCGGTCCGTCGCTGATCCTCGCGGGCGTTGCAGTATCGGCGATCGCGGGGGCGCTGCTCGCGCTGGCACTGACACTGGCACCCAATCCGTTCGCCCTGACCGAGATAACCTTCTGGCTGATGGGTGGCCTCGGCGACCGCCCGCTGTGGCAGGTTGCCCTGGCCGCGCCGGCGATTCTGCTGGGCGGTGCGATCCTGCTTTCGCTTGGCCGCGGCCTCGATGCGTTGAGCCTCGGCGAGGATACCGCGCGAAGCCTGGGTGTCCCTGTCACGCGCACTCTGCAACTGGCCGCTGTTGGAACAGCCTTCGCCGTCGGCACCGGCGCAGCAGTGGCAGGATCGATCGGCTTCATCGGCCTGGTGGTGCCGCACCTGCTGCGGCCCTGGCTGGGCGATCGGCCCGGCGCCCTGCTGCCTGCGGCGCCATTGGCCGGCGCCGCGCTGCTGCTCGCGGCGGATATGCTGGTGCGGCTGGCGCCCATGCTGCTGCCGCTGTCTGCCGCTCCCCCTGTCGGTGTGCTGACGGCACTGCTCGGGGCGCCATTCCTGGTGGCAATCGCCCGGCGGACCGCGCCGTGATCGGTGTGTCGCATCTGTCGATCGCGCTGGGGCGTCACCCGGTGCTGCATGATGTCAGCCTGACGGCGATGCCGGGCGAACTGGTCGCGCTCTGCGGCCCTAACGGCGCCGGCAAGTCCACATTGCTGCGCTCCCTCGCCGGACTGCTGCCGGACACCGGCCCGCCAGACCCGCGCCGCGTTGCCTGGCTGCCGCAGGGTGCGCGCTCCGCCTGGGGGCTGACCGTCGAGCAGGTAGCGGCACTCGGGCGTATCCCGCATCACGACCGGGCGGAGGCGCCGGTAACCAAGGCTTTGCAGCTTTGCGGTATTGAGGCGTTGCGCAAGGCGCGGGTGGACCGCATCTCGGGCGGCGAGGCGCGGCGTGCCATGCTGGCACGCGCCTTTGCCACCGAGCCGGAGGTGTTCCTGCTGGACGAACCGACCACCGATCTGGACCCCGCCGCATCACACGCGGTTATGCGCCTGCTGCGTGCGACGGCGGACGCCGGCCGTACGGTGGTCGTGGTACTGCACGCGCTCGACCTGGCGCTGCGTTATGCGCATCGCGCCGTAGTGCTGGTGGAGGGTCGGGTGACCGCGGACCTTCCCTCCGATGAAGCGCTGCCTGCCGCCGCCGCGGCGTTCGGGCTCCCGTTCGGTCCCGCCCCCGAACCGCGGCTGCTACCGCCATGCTGATGCGGATTCCGGCCGCGGACCCGCTGGATGCCCGCGGCCGCCGGGGGCGTGAGAACAGAAGATCGCGCCTTAGGCTGGCAGCCGCCCTGTCGCTCGGCCTGCATGCCGTCCTGCTCGCCGCGTTGCTGCTGTGGTTCCACCGCGCGCCGCGGCCCGCCGATGCGACCGACATCAGTGGTGCGGTGGAACTGGTGATGATGGAGCAGAAGGGTACCGGGGCGACTGCCGTACGACCCCAACCGTCGCCTCCGGTCGCTGTCCCGGCGCCGTCGCCGCAGCCCGCACCGCCAGTACCGCCGCCCGACGCCGCCACAGCCGAGGAGGCGCTGCCGCTGCCCACGCCCCCCATCCCCCCGAGCGCATCACCGCCCGTGCCGCCGCAGCCTCCGGCGGAGCACGCACAAGAGGCCCCGGTGATCAATCTCGGTGGCAACGACAGCGAGACCAACGCCATTGTCACTGGTCCGAATGTGATCCCGGCCAGCCTGGATGCGAAGTTCCGCAATCAGGAGCCGATCTATCCGCAGGAGGCGGAACGCCGGTCCGAGCAAGGCGCAGTGACCTTGCTGATCCACGTCTCACCGGAGGGACTGCCGAGCGAAGTGGACATCGAACAGAGTTCGGGCTTCATCTCGCTCGACAGCGCGGCGCGCGACGCGGTGATGGGCTGGCATTTCCTGCCGGCGGTACGGGACGGCCAGGCGATCCCGTTCGACATGAAGCTGCGTGTGGTGTTTCACCTCAGCTGAGGAAGGTCGCATGGTGCGGATCGACGTTGTGGTGACACGTGGTGGCGATGCCGGCGAAACCTCGCTCGGCGATGGGGCACGGTTGCGCAAGGATGCGCTGCGCATTGTCGCGATCGGCGCGGTTGATGAGGCGAATGCCGCGATCGGCGTGCTGCGCCTGACGACCCGCGCTATGGCAGCAGAGGACGCCATGCTCGCGCGCATCCAGAACGACCTGTTCGACGTCGGCGCCGATCTGTCTGTACCCGGCGAGAGCGGCGGCCGGCTACGGCTAACCGATGCGCCGGTGTTGCGCCTCGAAGCCGAGGTCGCGGCGATGAACGCGGCGCTGCCGAAGTTGACCAGTTTCATTCTGCCAGGAGGCACGCAAGGTGCTGCGCATGCGCACATGGCACGTACCATCGTCCGACGCGCGGAACGTGAAGTAGTGCGGCTGATGGGCGAGGAGGCCGTGACGCCCGCGCTGTTGCGTTATCTCAATCGCCTGTCGGACCATGTGTTCGTCCTGGCGCGCGTACTGAACGGCAACGGCGCGGACGATGTGCTTTGGTCGCCGGGTCAGAACCTCACTGGATAGGCGGTTGTCGGCACGATCAGACGTATTACTACACCCCAGGATGCGGATGGAGGGGCACGACAGAACGGCGCGTAATCGATTGGACAAACCTGGGATACAGCGGCCCGAGCTTGAGGAGGAAATCCCAGGCCATCAACAGGGCCGCGATGGCAAACGCCACATCGCCCGGCAGGCGCATCCACTGCCAGAACAGCGTCCCATTGTAGAATTGGACGCTGCGAGCATAGGCGAGTCCGTGCTCGAACACGGCTACAAGCTGCGGCCAACCGATTGGAAAGAAGTTCAGCAGAATCCACATGACCAATCCCGCATTGTACAACCAAAAAGCCCACAAGCCGAGCCGTTCGCTAAACACAATGCGCTCGGCTGCGATGTAGCGCAGGCAGAAGTACACCAGGCCGATCGCGAGCAACCCGAACGCACCGAACAAGGCGGTGTGTGCGTGGTTGAGCGTGAGGAATGTGCCATGCTCATAATAGTTGATCAGTGGCGCATTCAACGTGCCCCCTCCGAACACACCGGCGCCGACGAAATTCCAGAATGTCGCGCCGATGATGTAGGTGTAGGCAAGTGAATAGTTGAAGGCCTGGTTTGCCCGGATCAGTCGGTTCTGCCCGATCGCCTCGATAATCAGCAGCACCAGGGGCAGCACCTCGATGAAGGAGAACATGCTGCCCATCGGTACCCACAGGCTTGGGCCGCCCGCCCAGTAGAGATGGTGGCCGGTGCCGATAACTCCGCCGAGGAAGATGAGGATCAGCTCGAAGTATACCGCCCGCTCAGCCAGCTTGCGCGATACGAGCCCGACGGCCATCAGCAGATACGCACTCATGCTGGCGGCGAAGAACTCGAACGATTGTTCGACCCAGAGGTGTACCACCCACCAGCGCCAGAAATCGGTGATCGTGAAAGACTTTCCGACCCCCGTAAGTGGGATCATGCCGAAGACGTAGAGCACGGCGATGTTGATGGTGGCAGCCCAGATCAGGTGTTCCAGCCGAATGCGCCCGGTCCAGAATTGCCGCGTTGCTTGCCACAGCATCTGGCCGGTCGGCCACAGTGCCCGGAACATCAGTCCGCTCCAGGCGAGCAGGCCGACGAAGAAGCCGATCTGCCAGAACCGTCCAAGCTGGATGTAGGACAATCCTTGGTTGCCAAACCAGAACCAGCCGGTATCGATGTACCCCATGATGCCGAGCCAGTTGCCGATCAGCGCACCGGCCACGATCAACAGTGTCACCCAGAACAGCAGGTCAACGAGCAATCCCTGGCCACGAGCTTCCTTGCCGCCGGCAATCGCGGGGGCGAGGAACAGACCGGCACCGATCCACGACACGCCGATCCATACGATCGGCGTCTGGATGTGTACGTCGCGCAGGAAATTAAACGGCAATATTTCGTGGAGCGGGATGCCGTAGAAGCTGCGCCGGTCATAGTAGGCGTGCGCCATGATCGTCCCGGCGGCGATCTGCACCAGAAGGACGGCAGCAACGACGAGGAAATATTTGCCAACCTTGCGTTGGCTTTCTGTCAGGGGATGAAATCGCACCAGTACCGGGTCCATCGGCGCATCGTCGGGGTGGTTCAGCCAGAACTCGTAGATGAATAGCACAAGGCCAAACGCCAGAAACGTGAAGCAGAAGCTGGCCCACGTCCAAACGAAGGTGTTCGTCGTCGGCGTATTCCCGACTTCCGGCTCGTAAGGCCAATTCTCGGTCCAGGACCAGCTGACGTTCGGGCGGCGCGCAACCGTGGTGAGCGCGCAATAGATCAGGAAGTCGGCAGTGCGGACCCGCTCCTCCTCGCCGAGGCTGTAAGCTGGCGTCCACCCTGTATCGAGGTCGGTCGAGGCAAGCTCCTTGGAAATATCACTGCGCAGCGTGGTGATGGCTCCCGCCGATGCATCCGGTACGGTGACCTGTCGTTGAGTGAGGTCAGTACGTTGAAGCTGCGAGCGCATCGCGTTACGGACCGCTGCCTGCTCGTCAGCGGATAGCTCGGTGTATGGTTTGCTGAAGGTCGTTTGAGCGAGATTTTGCTCGACCAACCCTGCCAGACGGATCAGCGTCCAGGCCGTGTAGTCCTGTCCGTAGTAGGAGCCCATCCCGTAGAGGCTCCCGTAATCCATCAGATCGGCCTTCTGAAATCCGGCCTTTCCTGCGACGACATCATCGTTTGTCATCAGCAGAGTACCGTTCGCACTGACGAAGCGATCCGGCTGTGGCGGGGCACGCTCGTAGGTGAGGACGGTCGCCCACGCGAACAGGGCGAAACTCACGACTGCAACAGCCAGCAGGAGCCATTTGAGCACATTGCTTACGCGATCAACCATCATTGGGCTGACCGAATCGGAAGGTTGGCTCAATGCTGTTTCCTCTTCGTGCAGACCCCGTGTAGCGTGTTCCCGATCCAGTGCGCGTGTTGTTTGATTATGACAATTGATCAGAAACGAGGCCGCTCTGTAGTCCTTGCGAAGCCATCTTCACGGATCGGTACAGGACGTGCGGGAATGTGTCCATAACTCTTTATCAAGCCATTGCCGGCAACGAAGCCCGGCAACTGGGCCGCTCAAAAGCCGCGCAGCGACCGGCGCACTGGACCTGATCCGCGCAGGACCATTTGCGTGTTTGGCGTGCATCTGCCCTGGTCTGCGCTAAGATTCTTTCTTGCCTTCGATTGCCACAAGCAGGAACGTCAGAAGGGTCTATTCCATGCCATTCTTCAGATCGCTGCCGGACGACGCCGGTCCCGCGAACGTCTTCACCAAGCACCCCGAGATCTACCGCCTGTGGTCGACGATGAGCCAGGCGCTGATGAACGGGCCATCACCGCTTGCACAGGCTGAGCGGGAACTGATTCTTGCCTATGCGGCCGGCGTTGCCGGTTGCGAATTCGTCTACGTGGCTCATTCGGAGGCCGCTTACGCGTGGGGCATCGAGAACGGACTGATCGACCGGCTGTTGGAAAACCCCGAGACTGCGCCTATCGAACCACGCCTGAGGCCATTGCTGGCCTTCGTGCGCAAGCTGGCATTGACGCCGGGTGAGATGTCTCAGGCGGATGCCGACGCGGTGTTCGCAGCCGGCTGGGACGAGCAGGCGCTGCATGACGCCATCGCAGTGACCGCGCGGGCAGCTTTCATGCAGCGGCTTGTCGAAGGACACGGCTTCACGCCGTTGCCGCGCGAGGTCGCAGCCCGACAGGCCAGGCGCCGGGTGGAACTCGGCTACGTCAATCTCTATCCGGCGTTCCGCGACGACAAGTAGGCGGAAATCCAGCCCGGAGCACGTCAGATACGAATGTGTGGACGACAGTCGGAGCCCCGGAGTAAGCTGCCATCTCCACCAAGGAATGCATCGCGTGACACACGACATTCGCAACGGCCTGATGATGCGACGGGACGGCGTGGCCGCCCCGGGCGCGGCCGTGTCGTCCGCGAGCGCCAGCGCCCGGGACCTCGCCACCGTTTAGCGGGCGCGCCTTCGGGGCGTCGCCCCGGAGTTCCCGTCATGTCCGAACGTATTCTCGTCACGTCGGCGCTGCCATACGTGAATGGCATCAAGCACCTCGGCAACCTTGCGGGCTCCATTCTGCCCGCGGACGTCTATGCACGCTTCCAACGTCTCCGCGGGCGCGACGTGCTGTTCGTCTGCGGCACCGATGAACACGGCACGCCCGCCGAGCTGGCGGCGCAGGAGGCTGGATTGCCGGTGGCCGAGTATTGCGCGTGCCAACATGCGGCACAGGCAGAGACCTATCGCCGGCTTCACATCTCGTTCGACCACTTCGGCCGCTCTTCGTCGCCGGCGAACCATGAGCTGACCCAGCAACTGTTCCTGCGACTGGAGGCAAACGGCTTCATCGAGGAGCGCGGGCTCCGCCAGTTGTGGTCGCGCGTCGACAATCGCTTCCTGCCCGACCGCTACGTCGCCGGCACCTGCCCGCACTGTGGCGACACCGCCGCACGTGGCGATCAATGCGACAGTTGCGGGACCCTGCTAGATCCGGCGGAGCTGATCGCGCCGCGGTCCGCGCTGTCCGGCTCGACAGCACTGGAGACGCGCGAGACCTGCCACCTGTTCCTGCTGCAGTCAAAGCTGACCGATCATCTTCGCCGTTGGTTGGAGTCAAAGACCGACTGGGACCCGCTGGTGCTGTCGCTGGCGCGCGGGTTGCTCGACCAGGGACTGCGGGATCGCTGCATCACGCGCGATCTCAGATGGGGTGTGCCGGTGCCGAAGCCCGGTTGGGAAGGCAAGGTGTTCTATGTCTGGTTCGACGCACCAATCGCGTATGTGGCGCTGACGCAGGAATGGGCGGCAGCCGCTTGCGGGCGAGACTGGCGGGATTGGTGGCGAACCGGAGCGGGGACGCGGGTCGTGCAGTTCCTCGGCAAGGACAACGTTGCATTCCACGCGCTGACCTTTCCAGCGACGATTGTGGGATCCGCCGCCGACATCCGTCTGGTGGACCGCATCAAAGGCTTTTCCTGGCTGACCTGGGGCGAGGGAAAATTCTCCACCAGTCGTGGCCGCGGCATCTTCCTCGACGCAGCGCTGGACGAACTGCCGTCCGACTGGTGGCGCTGGTGGCTGACGGCGAACGCCCCGGAGGCATCAGACACGCGGTTTACGCCCGCCCTGTTCGCAACGGACTGCAATGCGGACCTGGCCGACGGTCTCGGCAACCTGACGCGCCGCGTGCTGTCGTTTGTGACAACGCGATTTGACGGTCGCGTGCCGGAGCACGGTGAACCCAGCGAGGCGGAAGCCCGCCTGGCGTTCGAGGCAGATGCCCTCATCACTGCCTGCGCCGCACATTTCGAGGCGATTAAGTTACGGCGGGCCTGCGAGAGCCTGTGGGCGCTCTGCGATCGCTACTTCGCCGCGGAGGCGCCGTGGGCGACGATCGGCAGTGACCACGACCGGGCGGCCTGCACAGTGCGCACCGCGATCAACCTGCTGCGGCTGGCAGCCGTCGTCACATCGCCGGTGCTGCCGCAAAGCTGCGAGCGGATCATCGAGGCGCTGGGAGGCGCGACTGCTCGTTTGTGGCCGGAGAGCGCTGGTGAGTGGTTGAACACGCCAGGCGGTTCACCTTGCTGTTTGCCGGATCTGCTGTTTCCACGTTTGCCGCCGGACTGGGCATCGGCTGTCGCGTCGCGTTATGGCCCATGAGGGGCAGGCGTCGGAGCAATCCTAGTCGGTGCAAGCTCCGTCAACAGGTTGTTGCATCGAATTCGAAAGTTCCTGGATAAAGACGTCGCAAGTATTATTCGAATTGGGGGCGCATGCGGCGTTCGGCATTCTGTTCGGCTCCGCTCCTGGTCGTCCTGGGTTTTTTGTCCGCCTGCGCCTCTGGGGGGTCCCGAGCCGGGGACTATGTCGGCGGCTCTGTTCCGCTGGACTGTGCCCCCTTTGCCCGCGCGCTCAGCGGCATTCGCCTTTCCGGCGCGGCGGCCGACTGGTGGCGGCAGGCGGATGGACACTACGCGCGCGGCAGCAGCCCATCGATTGGCAGCGTGCTCGTGCTCCGGCGCTCCAGCCGCCTGCCGAGCGGTCATGTCGCCGTCGTGTCGCAGATCACGGGCAGGCGCCAGATCCTGGTGACCCAGGCCAACTGGGTCCATCACCGGGTCAGCGAGGACCAGCCAGTGATCGACATCTCGGCTGAAAACGACTGGTCGATGGTTCGCGTCTGGTGGCCGCCGACCGACGAGATCGGCATCACCGAGTATCCCGCCTATGGCTTCATCTTTGCCGAGCGGCCGGCGTCACATGACCAACTCATCGCCGCGACGCCACGGGCGATCCGCGTGGCGGCGCGTGATTGATGAGCCCTTGGCGAGAAGCGTCAGGCCGCGTCTTCGCGGCGGTCACGCACCTTCACATACGCCAGCTTCGCGTGGTCGGCGCAGTACGGTTTGCCCGGTTCCGACGCATCGTCGCAGAACCGGAAGGTGCGCGTGCCGGGCTCGCCGAGCGGCCAGCAGCAGGTGACAATACGGCCATATGGCCGCGGCGCCGGAGGTGCCACACGAACGGGGGGCGGCACGGAGACCGGCCGCGGCGCCAAGACCGCCATGTGGGACATCGACGATGCACCGCCTGCGGCAGCGATCAACCCCGGTACTGGACAACGGCGGCAGGGTCGGGCCGGCCACCCGGCGCGGGGCGGACCGCCTCGGCGCTCCTCCGCCGGAGCCATCGCGGCGGATCGGCGATGGTCGCGCCGGCAAATCCAGCCGATGCGCCTTGCCGACCACCGCATTTTTCGAAACACCCAACCGCCGGCCTATCTCGGCGGTCGACAGCCCCTCATCCCAAAGCGTCCGCAGCCGGACAATCGTCTCTTCGGCCCACTCCATCTCGTGGTTCCCCCGACGGTGCAACCACAAGATACGGTAAGCCTCTGGGCGCTGGGGTCAACAACTCATTGCCGGCCAGCCACAAAAACTTGTGGAAAACCGATTGCCTACCCCAACCCCTTGGGGTCAGCGCGCTAATTTAGCGGGCCGCGGTGTGCTCGCGGCTGCTCGTGGCGTTGGCCTGGCCACCCGGTCCGGCAATCGTGCCAGTCGGCTTGTCCTCGCTGGTCTCCATGGAGGCATCGTCGCCTTCCGCCATATTTTTCTTGAAGGCTTTGATGCCCTTGGCGAAGTCACCCATCAGGCTGCTGACCTTGCCGCCGCCGAACAGCAGCAAGACAACCAGCAGCACCACCATCCAGTGCCAGATGCTGAAGCTACCCATAAATCCTCCAAGGACACGGGGCACTTTCCCGGCGCCCGCGCCAATGCCCGCCCAGCACGACATGGCGCGATGGAGAAGCGGATGCAAGCGGATTCCCGGTGCCCTCGCGGCAAGCCGGTTTCTGAGGCACCGATCATAGGATTGATTGCTAGGAGAGGTGGGGCCGCGTATCGTCGGAGCCGGTGAGGCAATACCGCTTGCTCGGTAACCATAAGGCGGTGGCCTTGCCACAGGGGCGGGAGCGTCGCGGAGCATCTGTTGCGCTCCTGTACAATTGGACGTCTGTCTCCCGCATGCGGGGGGCGGTAAGTCCGCAGGCAGAAAGGCAACGCGTCGATGCCCAAGGGCACCGTTAAGTGGTTCAATCCCACCAAAGGCTACGGCTTCATCGCTCCTGACACGGGCGGGAAGGACGTCTTCGTGCATATCAGTGCCGTGCAGAAGGCTGGCTTCAGGAGCTTGAGCGAGGGTCAGAAGGTCGACTTCGAAGTCGAGCAGCAGCAGAACGGCCGCACCGCCGCCGTTAATCTGTCGCAGTCCGACTAGGGCTCTGACGACGGCTGGGCGGGTCCCCGGGTCCGCCCAGCCGGCAATAGGCTGAGCAGAACCCGCCGCACCTTGCCGGCGGCGGGCGATTCATGCTGTCCACGCTGGCAAGCACCTGCAAGGGGAGAAGTGCGTGGCCTGGTTCACCCGATTGACCAGATTTGGCGACGTCCATCTCGTCTATGGGCAAGAGGCCGGGATGTCATGCGGGATCGCCAGCGTGATGATGTGCGTGTTCAAGCTTAACAAGCTGACCCCTGGCACGACCGCGGTCACCGTCGAGAAGGACATTTACCAGAAGTACTCGACGGTGATGGGTTCGGCCTACGCGCCGGAGGCCAGCGGTACTTATCCCAAGCACCTCGCGACTGTGATGAACAGTTTCACCTCGGGCACCTGGCGCTGGCACACCTATGCGCCGACGGATGTGCCTCAGAAGCTGATCGACAAGATCGGAACAACCTCGGGCTTTGGCGCAATCGTCAAGGTGGAGCCGGTGATCCTGGGGGTGGACTGGGACGTCGGCGGTGCCCATTGGGTCGTCGTGGACACGATCCGCGACATGTTTGGCCAGCACCACGCCACGATCTGCGATCCGTGGGACGCGAATGTGCACGTCCAGACATTCAAGGTCGGCGACCCGTTCCGCTACGACGCGTCGGCCGGGGGCTTCATGATGAATTTCGTTGGAACCAAGCCCATGGGTGAGACCGCGCCCTATCAGGGGGTGTCGGCGAAGGGGCAGGTCAAGACCTGGGGCATGATCTGTCGCGACTGACGCGCACGAGGCGGGACGCGTGAGCCGCGCGGGCCCGCTGTTCCTGCGGCAGTTTGTGCAGTCGCCGCGGACCGTCGGGGCGGTTCTGCCCAGTTCCGTGGCACTTGCTCAGGCTATGCTGGCGCCAATCGATTGCGCCGCGGGGCGGACAATCGTTGAGTTCGGACCGGGGACGGGCGCCTTCACGCGCGCAGATCGCAGCGAGACTGGCGTCTGGCTGCCGCTACCTCGGCATCGAGCTGAACCAGACATTTGTGCGTGAACTGGCTGCCGAATTCCCTCAACTGACCTTCGTCCATGGCAGCGTGGCCGACCTGGAGCAGATCCTCTCGGCACAGGGCATCAGTGAAATTGACGCGATTGTGTGCGGATTGCCCTGGGCGACCTTGCCGATATCGCTGCAGGACACGGTGTTCGCCGCCATTGATCGCGCGCTTGTGCCCAGCGGCGTCTTCGTGACATTCGGCTACCTGCAAAGCCTAATTCTCCCGGGCGCGTGGGCGCTGCGCCGGCGACTGCGCCGAAATTTCGCCGAAGTCGGCCACTCTTCCGTGGTTTGGAGAAACGTCCCACCCGCCTTCGCGTATATCTGCCGCAAACGACGATGAACCCGCCGGCAGGGGCGCCAATGGGGGCATGGTGGGCATCTGCTCGAGAACGGGTTACAAGTCGGTAACGCCAACCGAATCGGCCCCGCCCTGCTACCTGCACGGTCACGGGAGGACATCAACTGACATGAGTGGTTTTCTGGACCGCCGCCCTCGCCCGGGGGCAGCCATGGACGCCGAGGCTGTGCGCGCCGCATACCGGCGGTGGGCCGGTGTCTACGACGCGGTATTTGGCGGCATCTGCCTGCTGGCTCGCCGGCGGGCCGTGGCGCTGGTGAACCGGCTGCCGGGCCGCGACGTGCTGGAGGTGGGCGTCGGCACCGGCTTGGCACTGCCCTACTACGCGGCCGACCGGCGAATTACCGGCATCGATCTCTCCGCCGAGATGCTGGCGCAGGCCCGCAAGCGCGTCGCCGACCGCGAGATCGCAAACGTGGCCGCATTGCGCGAGATGGACGCCGAGGCGACTGACTTCCCCGACGCCTCGTTCGATATCGCGGTGGCGATGTTCGTCGCATCGGTGGTGCCGCATCCGGGCGCGCTCCTGGCTGAGATGCGCCGCGTGGTGCGGCCGGGCGGCAACCTCCTGTTCGTCGGCCATTTCGCGGCCGACAAGGGACCGCTGTGGTGGATCGAGCGCGCGATGGCCCCGGCGTCGCGTGCGCTCGGCTGGCACCCCGACTTCGCATTGGAAGCGATGTTCACGCCCGAGGACCTGTCGCGTATCACGACCACGCCAGTGCCGCCGGCCGGCATATTCAAGCTGGTGCGGCTGGCGGCGTGAGTTCTTGCAGCGCCGGGCCGGTTTGAAGCTCCCGGGCAACGGCTGATCCTCCCTTGATCTGGCGCACGCGGTCCGGTAGGCCACGCTATTGAGAGAGCCGGCCCGAGATGGGTCCGGATGGGGGACCGAGGCGGGATGATTCGGTTGATATCGCGCTACCGGCAAGCGCTCGCTGCGCTGCTGCTTGTTGTCACCCCGGGAGGCGCCGCGCTGGCCCAGGCGATCGGTGCGCCGCGCCCCTGGGAAATGGACATGCAGCCAGCCTTCGGGCCCGTGAAGGCGCACCAGATCGAGCTGCACAACCTGGTCCTGGTGATCATTACTCTGATTACCTTGTTCGTCGCCGTCCTGCTGGCATGGGTGATGTGGCGCTACAATGCCACGCCGCAATCCTGTGCCGACCCGCACCGCCACAACACGGTGCTCGAGATCGCCTGGACAGTGATCCCCGTGCTGATCCTGGTGGTGATGGCCATCCCGTCGTTCCGGCTGGTGTATTACGAGGACCGCACGCGCGACGCCGATCTCACGATCAAGGTGACCGGGCACCAGTGGTACTGGGAGTACACCTACCCCGACAACAACAACATCGACTTCTCCAGCTACATCATCCCGGATGACCAACTGAAACCCGGCCAGCTCCGGCTGCTCACGGTGGACAACGATCTCGTCGTTCCGGTCGGCAAGAACATCCGCGTGCTGCAGACCAGCACCGACGTGATCCACAGCTGGTTCATCCCGGCACTCGGCGTGCAGCGCTATGCGATTCCCGGACGGACGATCGAGACCTGGTTCCGCGTCGACAAACCCGGCATCATCTATGGCGAGTGCAACCAGATCTGCGGCACCAACCACAGCCGCATGCCGATCGTGGTGCGCGCGGTGCCGGAGAAGGAATTCGAGGCCTGGGTTACCGAGGCGAAGACCAAGTTCTCGGACGCGACGCCGGACACGACAGCAGCTCGCGACGGCAGAGGTTCGGCACTGACCCGGTCGGTCAGCGCCGAAGGAGACGGAAGATGTCGGCAACCACCCACGACCACGCCCACGAGCATCACGACCACAAGCCCGGCTTCTTCATGCGCTGGCTGTGCAGCACAAACCACAAGGATATCGGCACGCTCTATCTGAGCTTCGCGGTGGTCGGCGGCCTGGTCGGCGGCATGCTGTCCGAGATCATGCGTGCGCAGCTCAATTTCCCGGGCAACACCATCGTCACCTCCGGCCAGGAGTGGAACACGATCGTCACCGTCGCACGGGCTGCTGATGATCTTCTTCTCGGTCATGCCGGCGCTGATCGGCGGCTTCGGCAACTGGTTCGTGCCGCTGATGATCGGCGCGCCCGACATGGCGTTCCCGCGCCTGAACAACATCAGCTTCTGGCTGCTGCCGCCGGCGTTCATCCTGATCATCACCGGCCTGTTCCTGGGTGAGTCCGGCACCGGCTGGACGCTGTATCCGCCGCTGTCGAACGCAACCTACGAGCCCGGCATCGGCATGGACTGCACGCTGTTCGCGCTGCATCTGGCCGGCATCAGCTCGCTGCTCGGCGCGATCAACTTCATCACCACGATCTTCAACATGCGCGCGCCCGGCATGACGCTGCACAAGATGCCGCTGTTCGTCTGGGCGATGCTGGTCACCGCGTTCCTGCTGCTGCTGGCGATCCCGGTGCTGGCCGGCGCGATCACCATGCTGATCTGCGACCGCAATTTCGGCACCGCCTTCTTCGATCCGACCGGCGGCGGCGACCCGGTGCTGTTCCAGCACCTGTTCTGGTTCTTCGGCCACCCCGAGGTCTACATCATGATCGTGCCGGGCTTCGGCATCATCAGCCACGTGATCTCGACCTTCAGCCGGAAGCCGATCTTCGGCTATCTCGGCATGGCCTACGCCATGGTGGCGATCGGCGTGGTCGGCTTCGTGGTGTGGGCGCACCACATGTTCGTCTCCGGCATCGACGTCGACACCCGCGCCTATTTCATGGCGGCGACGATGGTCATCGCGGTGCCGACCGGGATCAAGATCTTCTCCTGGATCGCCACGATGTGGGGCGGGTCGATCGAGCTGAAGACGCCGATGCTGTGGGCGATCGGCTTCATCTTCGTGTTCACCATCGGCGGCGTCACCGGCGTGGTGCTGGCCAATGCCGGCATCGACGAGGTCGTGCACAACACCTACTACGTGGTGGCGCACTTCCACTACGTGCTGTCGCTGGGCGCGGTGTTCTCGATCTTCTGCCGGCTTCTACTACTGGATCGGCAAGATGTCGGGCCACCAGTATCCGGAATTCTGGGGCAAGGTGCATTTCTGGCTGACTTTCATCGGCGTCAACCTGACCTTCTTCCCGCAGCACTTCCTCGGCCTGGCCGGCATGCCGCGCCGCTATCCCGGACTATCCGGAGGCGTTCGCCGGCTGGAACTTCGTCTCCTCGATCGGCGCCTACATCAGCGGCGTCGCGTCCTGGTGTTCCTGTACGTCGTCTACCGCACCTTCACCTCGAAGGAGCACGTCGCCGACAATTACTGGGGCGAGGGCGCGACGACGCTGGAATGGACGGTGACCTCGCCGCCGCCGTTCCACACCTTCGCGGAACTGCCGCGGATTCGCTGACCGGATGACGCGGCATCGAATGACGCAGCGGACCGGGTGGCACCCAACGCCGCCGCGGTCCGCGCACCGAGCGCAGCCGAGCGTGGGCGACTGGTTCGCGCTGCTGAAGCCGCGGGTGATGACGCTGGTGGTGTTCACCGGGCTGATCGGTCTGCTGGTCGCGCCGGGCCATCTGCATCCGGTGCTGGCGTTCACCGCGGTGCTGTGCATCGCGGTCGCCGCCGGCGCGTGCGGCGCGATCAACATGTGGTACGACCGCGACATCGACGCGGTGATGCGGCGCACGCGCAACCGGCCGATCCCCGCCGGCCGCATCGCGCCGGGTGCGGCGCTGGGCTTCGGCGTCACGCTGGCGGTCGGCTCGGTGATGGTGATGGGCCTGGCGGTCAACCTCGCCGCCGCCGCGGTGCTGGCGCTGTCGATCGCGTTCTACGTGTTCGTCTACACGATGTGGCTGAAGCGGCGCACGCCGCAGAACATCGTCATCGGCGGCGCGGCCGGCGCGTTCCCGCCGGTGATCGGCTGGGCTCGCGGTGACCGGCTCGGTCGACCTGGTGCCGCTGATCCTGTTCGCCATCGTGTTCTTCTGGACGCCGCCGCATTTCTGGTCGCTGGCGCTGTGGGCCAACGCCGATTACCGGCGCGCCGGCGTGCCGATGCTGCCGGTGGTTGCCGGCGCGCAAGGAAACGCGCCGGCAGATCGTGATCTACACGCTGCTGCTGGTGCCGCTGTCGCTGCTGCCCGTGGCTGCTCGGCTTCTCGCGGCCTGGTCTATGGGCTCGCGGCGCTGGCGCTGGGCGCCGGGTTCCTCGTCAGCGTGTGGCGCGTGCTGCGCGACCGGCAGGATGCGACGGGCGTCAGCCTGACCAACGACGCGCCGGCGCGGGCGGCGTTCAAATACTCGATCCTCTATCTGTTCGTGCTGTTCGCCGCGCTGGCCGTCGACCGGCTGGTGGGGTGAGACCGGCGTGGCGGCCTCGATCCGGATCGACATGCGCCGCCGGCGCGCGCGCAACTGGGCGATGCTGGTCGTGCTGGTGGCGCTGTGCGCGCTGTTCTACGCCATCACATCGTCAAGATGACGCAAGCCGATGAGCATGCACGATGCAGACTCGCGGCGCAATCGCGCACGTTGCGGCTCTCGCTGGCCAGCGTCGTCGTCGGCATGGTCGGCGCTGTCGTTCGCGGCGGTGCCGCTGTATCGCGTGTTCTGCGCCGTCACCGGCTACGGCGGCACGCCGCAGATCGGCCCGGAGGCCGCAGCCCGGCGCGACCGCGCCAGCATCATCACCGTGCGCTTCAACGCCAACACCAATCCCGACCTGCCGTGGGATTTCCGCCCGGCAGCAGGACGCAGATCCGCGCTGCAGCTCGGCGAGGAGCAGCTCGCCTTCTACACGGCGCGCAACCAGGCCGGCACGCCGGTCACCGGCATCGCGCTGTACAACGTCACGCCCGACAAGGTCGGCAAATATTTCCACAAGACCGCCTGCTTCTGCTTCAACCAGCAGACGCTGCGCCCGGCGCAGGAGATGCAGTTCCCGGTCAGCTTCTGGGTCGATCCGGCGATCGCCAAGGATCCCGACACCGCGGACGTCCATACGATCACACTGTCCTACACATTCTTCCGCACACTGGACGATGCCGCGAAGTCCGGCGCGCTGGCCAAGGCCGGGCCGCATGTCGGGCCGCTGACGACGCAGACCCCTTGAACGCGCGGACGGAATTCGCGATGATGCGGCAGCCGTTTCGGGGCGATTCCGGCAAAACTGAATGGGTTTGGCATGAGCAGCGACACGCACGGCGCCACCGACGTCGAGAGTTCGGGCCTCAAGCAGCCCTATCATCTGGTCGATCCGAGCCCCTGGCCGATCATCGGCGCGATCGGCGGCGTGTCTGACGGTGCTCGGCATCATCCTCGCCGCGCATTTCGGCAGCTACATCATGCTGGTGATCGGCGCGCTGGTCGTGCTCATCACGATGTTCTTCTGGTGGCGCGACGTGATCCGCGAAAGCCGCACGCCGGGACTGCACACGCCGGTGGTTCGCCTCGGCCTGCGCTACGGGATGCTGTTCTTCATCTGCAGCGAGGTGATGTTCTTCGTCGGCTTCTTCTGGGCGTTCTTCAATTTCGCGCTGTTCCCCGAGCATGCAGGGCAACGGCCAGACGGTGTGGCCGCCGTCCGACATCCACACCTTCGATCCGTTCCACATGCCGTTCCTGAACACGATGATCCTGCTGCTGTCGGGCACCACGATCACCTGGGCGCACCACGGCCTGCTGGAGAACGACAAGAAAGACGCTGGTGCTCGGG
>CAVQEN010000002.1:0-616924 GCA_963711535.1 uncultured Actinomycetota bacterium
GTCGGCCAGCGCCTGTTCGGGGTCGATGTGCTCGGGATCGCGGGCGCCGGCCTGCCATTGGAGCTGGGTGCCGGCGAGGCTGACGAACCCGTCGACGGCCGACTGCCCGGCGGAGCGGTCCTGCCACCAGTCGGCGAGGGCTTGGACGCCGGGGCCGAACCCGTCGGTGTAGGTGTTGCCGTTCTGGGTGACGATGGCGCGGACCCGCTGGTCGTGTTCGAGGGCGATGCGGAACCCGACGGGTGAGCCGAAGTCGAACATGTAGATGGCGTAGTCGCCGATGCCGAGCTGGTCGATGGCCTGGCCGGTGATCTCCGCGAGGCGGTCGAAGGTCGGGCTCTCGGGGAGCGGGTCGGAGCTGCCGAAGCCGGGGTAGTCGATGGCGACGGCGTGCCAGTCGCGGGCGAGGCGGTCGACGAGCCGCACGTAGGCGCGGGTGCTCGACGGGTACCCGGGGAGCAGGACGATGCTCGGCTTGGCGGGGTCGCCGGCTTCGCGGACGAACACCTCGAGCCCTTCGACGGTGATCTTGTGGTGACGGATGGCCGGCATAGCCGTTTCCTTTCGCTTGTGCGGGCCGGTTGCGGGTGGCTGCTGGTGGTTAGAAGTGGCTGCCGGCCTCGGCGGCGCGCTGCAGGGCGGCGGCCTTGTCGGTGTCGCGGGTGGCGGTGAGCACGGTGGGCTGCCAGCGGATCTCGGCGACGTCGGTGAAGCCGGCGTAGCGCAGCCAGTCGTTGAAGAACGCGGCGTGGAAGTCTTTGCCGTACGCCAAGGGCGCGCCGGGCTGGTAGACGCCGCTGGTGTAGATCACGGCGGCCTTCTTGCCGCGGATCAGGCCGCTGTAGCCGGCGTCGGGGGTGAAGCTGAACAGCCAGCCGGGCTGGCTGATGATGTCGATCCACTGCTTGAGGGCATACGGCACGCCGGCGTTCCACATGGGCACCGAGAACAGGTAGGCGTCCGCTGCTGCGAAGCGGTCGAACACGGCCCGGGCGGCGTCCCACTCGCCCTGCTGCTCCGCGCTGGGCTGGCCGCCTCCCCAGACGGCCATCTTGGCTTCGGCCGCGAGATGGCCGAAAGCGGGGAGTTTGCCGTCGAACAGGTCAAGCTCCTCCACGGCCACTTCGGGGTGCGCCCGGCGGTGAGCGTCGAGGAACGCGCCCGCGAGGGCGCGGCTGTCGCTCGATTCGCCCCTGGGGCTGGCGGAGACGTGCAGCAGCGTGTTCATGAGACGGACCTCTCTGATGTGTTGGCGCAACCTAGGAAATGACTGAAAAAGTGGTTGCGGTAACTCTCTTGTTGCCTGGTCGCTGGGCACACACCCCTCGAATGCGGACGCGACGCGTGCGGTGAGGAGCCCCCGGACCGCGATCCGGTACCTGGTCGGCTTCACGTGCCCCCGGAGCTTTCTAGGTTGCTGCCTATCCTGGGCCCGAGCCGGGTGAGCGGTGATCACCCGTGCGGCCGATCTCACCCGGGTGAGGAGCGTCCCCCCGTCGCGGATCGCGTTGGAGCCGGTGGCATCCGGCCAGGTGCACGGCGCAGGCTACGGAGCTAGGATTGACCGGCGCTGCGCGTGCAGCGTGGGCTGTGCGTGCCGGGAGGAGGCCATCTCCACGTCCTACAGGAATGAGGCAGCGGAGCCGGGCGGGGGGCCGCTTGTCGCTACGAAGCTGTACGTTCCGGTGCTGTCGGCCGACCGGGTTTCGCGCCCGAGCCTGGTCGCGGAGCTGCGTGATGGCTCCCGGGCGCGGCTGATCCTTGTCTCGGCGCCGGCGGGCGCCGGCAAGACGACCGTGCTGGCGAGCTGGCGGGCGGATCCCGCGGAGGAGCGCCCGTTTGCGTGGCTGTCGCTGGATAGCCGTGACAACGATCCGGTTCGCTTCTGGAATTATGTGCTGGCGGCAGTGCGCACCGTCGCGCCTGATGCGGGTGCGGGGGTGGATGATGCGCTGCGGTCGGCTGGCGGGGATGTGACCGAGCTGGCGTTGCCGCTGCTGGTCAATGCGCTCACCTTGCTGCCGGGCCCGATCGTGCTGGTGCTCGATGACTACCACGTGATCACCAGCGCCGATGTGCATCAGTCGGTGGCGTTCCTCATCGACCACCTTCCCAGGACGGTACAGGTGGCGCTGGCCGGGCGCAGTGATCCTCCGCTGGGGCTGGCGCGGCTGCGGGCGAGCGCTGAGCTGCTGGAGATACGGGCGCCGGACCTGGGGCTGAGCACCGGGGAGGCGACGGCGTTGCTCAACGGGTCGCTGGGGTTGGGCCTGGCGCCCGAGCAGGTCCGCATTCTGCGGGAGCGCACGGAGGGCTGGGCGGCGGGGCTGCAGCTGGTCGGCCTGTCGCTGCGGGGCCGCGAGGACCGGGGGCGCTACATTGCCTCCTTCGCCGGCGATGATCGCCAGATCGTCGATTACCTGGTGGCCGAGGTCCTGGGCCGTCAGAGCCCGGCCGTCCAGGATTTCCTGCTGCGCACCTCGATCGCGCAGCGCCTCACCGGCCCGCTGTGCGATGCGCTGCTGGACACTACCAACTCCGCGCGCCAGCTCGTCGAGCTGGAGCGCGCCAACTTGTTTACGATTCCGCTCGATGAGCGCCGTCAGTGGTATCGCTACCATCACCTGTTCGGTGATCTGCTGGCCCATGAGCTTTCGCTGGCGCTGCCCGGTGAGGTCACTGCGCTGCATCGCCGGGCCTACGAGTGGCATCTGCGGGAGGGGCTGGTGGCCGAGGCGATCGCCCATGCGATCGCCGCCGGCGATTACCACGAGGCCGCCGAGCTGATCGCTGCTAACTGGCTCGACTTTGTCAACGGCGGGGAGCTCGCGACGGTCGAGGCCTGGACCCGGGGCCTGCCGGACAAGGCGATTGATCCGCGAATGTGCCTGGCCCGAGCCTGGATGCTGCTTGTTCTGGGGCGTCCCGGCGAGGTGGAGGCGGAGGTCCGCGCGGCCGAGCGGGGGGTGCTGCCGGGGCCGCTGGCTGACGGATCGAGCTCGGTCGAGTCAAGCGCCGCGATGGTCAGGACCTCGGCGCGGCTGATGCTCGGCGACGTGGGCGCGGCGGCGCAGAGCGCGGCGGCCGCCTTGCAACTCGAACCCGACCCGGCAGCTCCGTGGCGGCCGCAGGTGACCAACGCCCTCGGCATGACCGCCTTCTGGTCCGGAGCCGCCGAGGAGGCCGAGGCCGCGTTCTCAGAGACCGTGTCGGCCGGCGAGCCCGCCGGCTTCTACGGGGCGGTGATCTACGCGCTTGGCTATCTGGCGGTGATCTCCGCCCAGCGCGCGAAACTGGCCGAGGCTGGCCGAAGGGTGAGCATGGCACGTGCGCTGGCCAAGCGTCAGGCTCTCGGTGAGCATTGGTTTACGGTAATGATCGATTATGCCGCCGGCGAGCTGGCTCGCGCCCGGGGGGACCTTCAGGTGGCCCGGGCCGAGGTCGAGCGCGGGCTCGGCATCGCCCGGCGGTGGGGACTGCGGCTGGACATCGCGTACGGGCTGCTGGCCCTGTCACGGATCGCCCTGGCGGCCGGCGGGGCGGCAGAGGCCCGGGAGCTGCGTGCCCGGGCACAGCGCCAGCTCGCCGCCTGCCCCGATCCCGGCTTCCTGCGCGGGTGGGCCAGAGCCGAAGACACGGCGGATCCCGAGTCCGTCCCGCCCGCCGACGGCTTCGATGAGCTCTCCGAGCGCGAGCTGGCCGTGCTGCGGCTGCTGTCCTCGCGTCTTTCGCTGCGAGAGATCGGCAACGAGCTGTACGTATCGCTGAACACGATCAAGACCCACACCCGCAACGTCTACGCCAAGCTCCGCGTGGGCAGCCGCCAGCAAGCCGTGGTCCGGGCTCGCGAGCTCGGACTGCTCGGGCGCCCCAAGGCCGTCCGGCAGTCACATGCCGCTAAGTAAAAATCCCGAGTTCGCGGGCATCGCCACGCTGCCGGCCGGCGTGATGGTGCTCACGCTCCCGATGCCGGTCACCGGCGTTCAGGCGGCCCGCCTCCTCGGACGGGAGCTACCGCTCGCGTATCTCCCCCGCCCTGGTGGCGGTGCTGCTGACCGGCCGTGGCTTCGCGCTGTCTGCGGCGCTCAGTCACACCGGCACTGTCTACGCCTTCATCGGCAAGGCGCTTAATCCGGGCACGGGATCTGCCACGACCTGGATGCCGCTCGGAACCCACATCGTCTGACAGCGCGGTCGGTGATCGCGGTGGAGGTAGTCTCGCTGCTGTTGGTCGCGGCGCTGATCGTGGTCATCTTCGCGCGGCTCGGCGCCGAAACGCTCCGGGCCACCAGCCCCGGCGCCTTGTGCAGTCACGCTTCCACGGGAAACGGGTGGCGGCGGTCGGGTTCGCGTGCACCTACGGCATCTTGCCGACGGCTTTGAGCCGTCGACCTCAGCTGGCGAGGAGACAATGTCGGCCCACCGAGGCGATCCCTCCGCTCTGTCAAAGCGACGGTGTTGTTCGGTACCGTCTTCTACGCGTTCAGCGTCGGCAGGCGCCTCGGTTCGGTACCCGCCCCCTCGGGCGCTGCGCGGTTCGCGCGTCGACGGCACCACACGGGATCTTGCGCTCATCTACGTCGGCCCGGTCGCGTATCAAGAACCTGAAGCCGCTGGCGCGCTCCCCTCCCAGGACCGCGGGCGTCCCGGCGCGTTCGGATAGATCCATTTCTTCCGCACCAAGCGCCGCTACCAGCCAGCAAGGTCCCTGGGGTCACGATCCGGTGCAACCGCAGGCGACCGGGCAGCAGCAGCCTGGCCAGGGCGGCGAGCACGGCACGGTCAGCCCAGTCCGGCCTCGGGCGGGTGACCTGACGCCCGCAGCACCGCGACCTCATGCCGGAGCACAAGGATCTCCGCATCCTTAGCAGCATCACTGCGTGCCAGGAGCACCAGCCAGCCGAACATCCGGACCATGAACACGTAGACAAGACGGATCAGCACAAGCGCCGAGCGTAAAGCAGCAGGTCAGACCCTGTGCGGAGTTCTGGCATAGCACAGGCTCCTGCGGGCTGCGCACCGACAGTGCGAACGGCAGCACGCCACGCCATGATGCTGCAGCAGCCTGGCAGTGTCAGAGCGTTACGCTAGGTTGCTCTTCGCGCCTGTCCTCCTCGACCGCAGGCTGCGCCGAGCCTCCCCGAGGTCGGCCGCATCTCCCACCTGAGCCACTCTGAAGGCAACATGACTACTCAGAACGTCCCGCTGCCGAGCAACCTCGTCAGGCGACAGCTATCACGGGTCAGGCAGGAACTCGCAGACTACCGCGAGGTTTTCCGCCTTCAGATGGACCAAGCTGTCGAAGGCGAACTAAGCAAATTCGCTGGGCTGCGGTCGATGAGTGCCCTCGACAGAGGGCAAATCTGGCTAACAGTCGGTGACGCCGCACGCTGTTACCACTGCGCGCGTTGGGGCGCGAAGTTCCGCAAGGCGATTAGATGGCGCCCTAGGCTGATCTTCGCTGCTCTGACGCTCGTCAGCTTGCTCGCGTACTGGTTCGTCTCGGCGATGCCGTCCCCGCCCGTCAGCAGAATGAATGGTCAGGTCATCTTTGTTGGTCTGACTCTCGGCCTGCTCGGCTGCAGTCCGTTCGGAACTGCGCTTCATTACAGGCTTAGTGAGACTCAAAAGAACATCGCCAACGTTGCGGAGCTGACGATCTTCTTCCTGGGAGTCTGGCGATACCGCGTGTGGACCGCGCCCGTGCGCCATCTCTGGCTGCAATTCGTGGCACTGCTACCGTTAATGCCGGCGCGCGACACGCAGGGCGTACTCAACTTCCCGGTCGCAGACGTGGTCGAGGTTGCACTGTGGCTGCTCGCCATCGTGGCCACCATCAACGTCGCTGGCCGCGCTGCATACGCTTTCGGCAAGATCGAGGCAGCGGGCAGGAAGGGCGGCTACAGCCGTGCCGCGGAGCAGTGCTCGGAGCTCATCATAGGTCTGCTCAATATCTGCGACCTGGCGACCACGCTGGCGATTCGAGTAGAGGACGTAACCTGTGACGGCATGCCCTCCTCCGTCGTTGCCAGTGCGAATGCACCGCTGGAGCAGTGTTACTACTGGGAGCGGATGGAACTCACCGACGCCGTCTCCCGGCTGGTTACGGTGATCAGCAGGCCCTGGCCCCAGGCCATGATCTCGGAGTCTGGAACTGCCGGTCGGTGGATTGCTAACTGTGCGCCCGAGATGGAGTTCTTCCTGCGCTACCAACTAGCCAGGAACCAGTTGGCCAGCACGTCGCTGATCCAGTTCCGAGACGTGATGACTTCAGCCCTCGTGGATGCGGCAAAGGGGGACTGGCATCTGATAGCCGTCAAGGATGATGCAGCGACCGCCATACTTCACCACTACCAGAAAAGGCAGGCCTGGCGACGAATCACAGGAGTAGCCCTGCCTCTGGTGATCGCCAGCGTTCTGATCGGTCTCCGCCACGTGGTCCCGAGTTCATATTCGTCGCCACTCATCTTCACGTGCATAACCTTCGCTGCCGTACAGGCGCTTGGGCTCCTTGACCCAGACTCCCCGGCCAGGCTTGACATTTCGAGCAGGCTTGCCGGGATGCTAAGACGCAGAGGTCAGTCAGGCTGACCCATGGCAACCAGACGGAGTCAGACTGCGCCTTTTAGTCGCTCGATGGCCTGGACGGCGGCTACTGCAATCACGTGATCACGGCCCAGCACCCGCACGAGGTCGGGTAGCAGTTCCTGCCACAGGCGCCAGGCGTCCGACGACTTGCCGGACTGATCAGTCTCGAAGGCGATATTCGCTCTGGTGCCCAGCACGTCACGGTGATCCGGCCCCAAAACCCGCACTTGTTCGGGCAGGAGTGCCTTATACAGGCGCAGGGCTGCAGTCCCGTTCCCGCTCCGGCCGGTCCAGAGCGCGATCCTGGCCCGGTTTGCGAGGACATCCGAATTGTCATGACCCTGGACCCTTATCTGGTCCGGCAGCAGCTCTTGAGCGAGGCGCAGCGCTTCTGCCACGTTCCCGATCTCACTCATCCACCTGGCCACGTTGGTGCGGCTGGTGAGGACATGGGGATGGTCATTGCCAAGCACGCGAATCTGGTCCGGCAGCAGCTCTTGAGCGAGGCATAGTGCTTTCACCGTTCTCGAGATCGGCCAACGAGACGGCTGGATATGCGGCATCTGCCAGGACGCTGCGCGTCGGGTCAGCGCGGCTGCAGGCACCCCCCGCGCGCTCTCCCCCTCGATCGACCACATCGTAGCCCTGTCTGCGGGCGGAACCCAGACGAAAGCTAACGTGTGGATCGCGCATCTATGGTGCAACGTTGAGCGGAACACGGGCTCGTGGCACGGTCCGGAGTACATGCAGGCGAGGTTGTCGCAGGTCCGGCAGGGCACCGCGATGCCAGAGGAGATTTACCGGCAGGATCGCGCTTACCTGCACGCCAAGCTAGCTGCGAACCGGGCACGGCTATTGTCGCGATCTACGCCTGCGAGCGCGCTGATGGCCGACTGGCAGCAACGGCCCGAGTGGGCCGAGCGCCAGGAGTACATGATCATGCTCCAGATCGCGCACGGGCTGATCGCGCCCGACGCCAGGTACGGTGACCCAGCCACCCGGCTCGCCGATGCTCGTAGGTCGTTCGGTGAGACGCGCTGGGACGAAAGCGTCGCGCGTATGGCGGGCAGACGGCAGCGCATGCGCACGCAGCCCAATACATGGTGGCGGTCAAGCACTTGAGCGCCTTGCATCGGCCGGCGGCGGCCACCCGATGGGGCCTCTTTGAACGAAAGACGGCGCATTAGACGATGCTCCTGGCGGACAGCGAGGCGACAGGCAGCGGCGACGGCCGCTATAGCTGGCACCTCGGCTCCACACAGCGGCACCCACCAGTGAATCCGCGGATCTTCAATCTGGGCGCTGCGATTACGGATGCCGAGTACGACTTGTATCGAGCGGATGTTGAGCTGCTTGAGCAGGTGCTCACCAAGTCGCCGTTCGCCGCGTTCCAGGAGAGGTGCATGGACTTCATGCGCGCCACCTCAGCAGCTCTGAAGGCGTAAAAGAGCGGCCAGTCAACGACATCGCTGACACCGGTGATCCGCGCCACCTTCGACGTGCTCTCCGCCTTCCGCCGGTTCACCGACCGGACGGCACATCTCCTATCTAAGCGCTACGGCCCGGACTCCGAAGAGGTCCGGGTGCTGCAGCGGGCCACGTCACAGGAGTTAGACGATGAATTCGCCTACCGCTTCATGTATCAGCTGCGGAACTACAGCGAGCACAGGGGCGCACCGATCACTCGCATCAGGCAGGCATCGACGGTGGGGCCGGACGGCCGGGTCGAGCATGACTTCGATGTTCTATTCGACAGCAGGAAGCTGCCGTCCCACCACGACTGGCATCGGCAGGTGCGCGCTGATCTCGCCGGGATCAACGGTGAGTTCTCGGTAGTAGGCACGGTCGATGCCCTGCTGCGCGCATGCGGGCGCGTGCACTGCAAGGCGTTGCTGGCCCAGGAGGCCGCCATCACGACGGCAGCCGCCGGCATCCAGGCCCTAGGCGGGCGGATTGCCACCGACGATGTCCTTGGCCCTGTGCTCCTGCAGCCAAGGCCGAGTGAGCTGATCGCCCGCCAGGTAACCAGCCCGATCAATGTCACTCCTGTTCGAACCGACCTGGCCGAGGTTGCCGAAGCGGCACTGCGGCAAGCCCGCGACGTAGTCGGCGCGTAGGCAGACACACGCCTGCCCTTGTGTCCCGTGCTGACAAGCCCGCTATCGCTGCCCATAACGGCGGACTACGCTCTCAGCCTCGCGTGGCTCTGTCGATGCAGTGATGCCAACTCAGCAGGTTGGCTCCCAGCACGGCGGCATTCGAGAGAATAATCGTGTGGGTGCCCGACCAATCGCCCAATTCCCGCCTGGCCGTTGTCTGCCGCTCGTGCGGGTATCCGTCATCTGCCTACGTCGCGGGCAAGATCACCGGAGACGATGACGATGGGCTGTTCGAGCTGTCGCTCATCCGCTGCGAGCACTGCGACACCGCCAGTGTCGTCAGGCAGGACGAGGCTGGCGAGGCCTTTCCGGTGGAGGTGTGGCCGCGCGGCCCGCGGCCGCTGAGCGAGCGGATCCCGCCAGGAATACGGCAGAGCGTCATGGAAGCCCGAAACTGTTTCGAGGCCGGTTCATATCTTGCGACAGCCGTATTGGTGCGCAGGTCGATTGAAGGTTTCTGCGTCGACCGAGGCGCGGACCAAAAGACGCTCCACCGCGCACTCCAGGATCTCGTCGAGCGACAGGTGATCGACGCGCGGCTCCTGGAGTGGGCAGATGGCTTGCGCGTCCTCGGCAATATCGGCGCCCATTTCACGAAGGAATCGGTCAGCAAGCAGGACGCATCGGACGCAATCGACCTTATCGAGGCGCTGCTCGATCACGTCTATGTGTTCACTACCAAGTTCGAAGAGTTCAAAGGCCGCCGCGACCTGCCTGACCAGTGACCCGCCAGACTTCAACCTTTGCAGGTCGCTCGACATGACCCTCCTGGCCGCGCTGTCGGCCGACAGGTGCGACGGAACGTGACGGCTCAACAAAGCTGCCGAGCAAGCATGGCTCGATCTATGGACAGATGCCATTGCTCATGGTCCGCAATTATTCCCTCCAACATAGTGATTTGTTGTTTGCTTGGTTCGGTACCTTTCAGGGGCCCCCTATCAAGGGTGCTTTCGCCGCCGCTGCAGTAGCTGGTACGTCGAGTTTCTTGCGCAGCGGCTGTACCTTGCGCCATTCGCCGGTGAGGTGGCCACGTTGGCCTGCGAGGATGCTGACGTCGATTTCCGCGTCAACGGCGAGCGCGTTGAACTCGTCGGGAGTTGTGGCGGCCAGCAACTGGTCGCGGTAGCGGTCGGGAACCAGCACGTCGGCAGCGAACACGTTCGCCTCTGCTTCCAACCCGTCTACGTCGTCGCCGCCGTCGGCGAGGTTGACGAAAGTTCGGCGGCGCGGGTGCCGCAGGACGTGCCCGACCTCGTGCAGGAGGCTGAACAAGAGCGTGTCGCGGTAACCATAACGGTCAGATAGGACAATGAGCGGCCGGGTGGGCGTCACCCAGCGAGTAGCGCCGCAAGCGCGACTCCCTTTGATGCCATCGACGAAGGCGAGCGCGACGCCGCTCCCGGCGAGGATCCGGCGGGCGTCGCCGAACGCGTTGCCGTCCGGTCTGGTCGACAGATGGCGCAGATCTGGCAGCGACCGTCGCAAGCGGTCGGCGTCGTAGGCAGGCAGCTGGTGTCCCGCGGTCTGCTGCTCGCCCAGGCGCAGCCACGTGGCGGTGGCGTACTCGTCGACCTTGAGGTGCTGAGCGCGGCGGAAGCCGCTGATGCCGGCCAGGCTGACGTTCTCGAATGCCTGCGGGTTCGCGACGCCGAAGAATCTCAGCAGCAGGTCGACGAGCTCACCACCGCGCTCGGTGCCGCGCAGCACGCCTTTCTTCTTGAGGTCAGCTATGGGGAACCGGCTCGCCTACGGTTCGTGCTTGGCCAGCGCCGTAAACGCGTCATGGCGGGATCGCTCGGCCTGGTACCGGGCTTCGGCGAGCAGCAGCGTGCGCGCGGGGACGCCGAGGGTCCGCTCGAACGCCAGCGCAACGTCCGGCGTTAGGCTGACCGTACCGGTCGTCACCTGGCTGACATGCTTTTCGGTGAGCTTGGCGCGTGCCGCGAGGTCGGCTTGCGTCATGCCGCGCGCGTCGATCTCGGCGCGCAACAGCGTTCCTGGTGGCAGCGTTCACTCCGCGGTGAACTCGATGTGCGCGGCCATCTCAGGCGGCTCCAGTTCCTCGCTAACGGTGCGATGGGGTGGCATTAGCGGGCCCGGCGGGTCGCCGCGCATTTGCCATTGCAAGCGATATCGACGATCTGCGCGTGGCGGATACGGTCGAGCTGGTCCATTGCAATCTCCTCAACGAGCGCGACCGCGCCGCCGTCGTCGGTTAGTGGCGCGAGCGTGACGACGGCGTCGCGGTGGGTGACACGGATCAAGCTGTTCGTCCTGCAGCGAGGACGACTTTCGCAGTTCCCAAGTACGCCGATATTCGCCGAGCGCAGGACGATGCTGTCGCCGCGATCGAATCGGTTCTTACCGCACCGTAAGAGCTCGAACGCGAGGCGCTCTTCCGCAAGGTCTCTGTATTCCAGTCGAGGAGTCGGATCCTGGGCCAAGCTTGGCCGCGCATGCCGACAACGGCGATCAAGACTCGGCCTAGCCGTCTCCTGACGCTCGCCATCACCTAGGTCTACGCTGCCCGTCAAAACGGGCCAAGGCGACTTGGTCGACGCCGACCGCCGACCCGCCGAGGTGCGCTGGGGCGATGACACAGTTCCGCCGCCACGACAAAGTGCCGCGCACCTGCGTGATCTTCACCCCGTCGATCAGCAGGGCATACTGCGAGTTATGCCAGAAGTGCCGAAGGTTACAACAAGTGGAGACGGGCCGCTGGACAGCTGGATAGTTGGCGCTCCTGTCCATTTCGTGGTCACTGGTGAGCCGATAGGTCCAACTTCTGCAGTTCAGCTGCTCGGCGATGGCGAGACACGCGATGCAACGCTGGTAGTTCGTCGGGGTGACCTGCCCCCGGTTGGTAAGGAACTCGACGGTTGGATCCTGGACGCCTCTCGTGTGCCGCAGGTGACCATTGACGACTTCGGGTTCCTGCCGATCTCGGACGGGATGAGGCCTCGCTACCAACGGGCCGTCACGGTAGGACTCGCACTTGTCCGGGGGGTGGCTCTCACCGCCGAGGCTGCCGAACCGCTGTCCGAGCTTAAGGGCATGTTCAACCGGGTCGCCCGCCATGATCAGCGCGACTGGGCAAGTGTCTCCGCTGCTTTGGGCCACCCCGGCAGAGCAGTTGCAGCGAGATGGGCGCGGGAGATTGGCGCTGTTCGCGAAGCAGTCGTCATGCGCACTTCGCCGGTCACCGCGCCTCTAGATCGGGAGCTGGACCTTCAGTCGTCTTTGAGGAATGCCGAGAAGGTCCTATCAGGCCGAGGCCTTGGGATGGTTAGGCGCATGCCGCCAGGTGGCAATCAGGCGAATAGCCTAGTCAATCGTCACCAAGTCACGCGAGCGGAGCCGGACGGTCCCCAGGTAAGACCTCGAATGGCAGCTCTTATTCGACGTGAGGAGACTTACACGAAGCTTGAGCGCGCCAACCGTGTCCACGAGGAAACCCGATCAGCACTTGCTGATGAACTCATCGCTCGCGGTTTCGAGCCAGCTGAAGATCAGCTTCTAGACCTGTTCTGCGAGTTGCCTGCGGGTCTGGCGATCTATGAGGTCAAATCAGTGACCGCCTCGAACTGGCGGTCACAGATCCGGAAGGGAACGGCGCAGCTGAAAGAATACCGGTTCCTGTATGGGAAGACAGACAGCGCCGCATTGTACTTAGTGCTTTCGGAACCACCGCCCGAGCCCTGGGTACTGGAACTGCTCGTCGCCGAGTATCAAATCGGAGTGCTTTGGGGAGGCACAGATGGTTTTGTTGGCCCTGGAGCGCGAGCAGCGCTTGGAGGATCGCCGAGCTAAGGCCCGTGCTTTCTCATTGCATCCGCGCGCGACCTGCGTCGCCCTCGCCCGAAGCGCTGGAGGTTCTCGCTGCTCGCAGTGGCAGCTGTACGTCCCAGGCTCGACTGGCAGTAGCCGAACGGACTTGATTGGCCGACTAGCGTCGGTCAGCAAGCAGTTCACCGCCGCCTTCTCGATTGTCAGTGCCTGCAGTTACGACCCACCGGCCAGGCGCCGGCAAATGTTCAGCGCTTAGGAACCAGTTTCCCTGAACTGGTCTATCGTGTTACGCACCTCGTGCCCGCCACGGCAGCCCCGGACGGCACCGCAGTGCCCAGTCGCGGCGACCAGGCTATGGCGCCGGTCGCGGTCGATCGCCTGACACGCGAATACCGGAATCCGGTGGCGCATACTGGGCTCTTCGGCGAGGAAGACTTCGTCCGCTGCTCTAGTCTCGTCCAGGGCCCGGACGGCCTGCTCTGGCGCCTCATCGTCGCGACATCCCGAGCAGGACGACGTAACGCTATGATCCGGCCGTCGTGAAACCAGTGACGACGAGGCAGACGCGCAGAAGCGCTACTAGCACGCGACAGGGTTTCGCTGACGTCGTTTGGCTGCGGGACGACAGCGTCGCAACGCAACGCGCCCTATGCGGACGTGAGGTTCGTGAGGTCCTGTGCATAACGACCTGCTTGGTCGCTAGGAAGGAACTGGCCTCTTAGTAGCGGACCAGTTCGGCGAGCCCGCTTAGGCTCGTTCCTGCGCAGCCGGGCTCGCGGCGGAAGGAATCTCGCCGACGATGTCCTCGGAGCCGCTGTTG
The DNA here is from genome assembly GCA_963711535.1 of uncultured Actinomycetota bacterium. Taxonomy (GTDB): domain Bacteria; phylum Actinomycetota; class Actinomycetes; order Streptosporangiales; family Streptosporangiaceae; genus JAJYUU01. Next base: position 13,357 of record CAVQEN010000002.1, read on the forward strand.
CTCCCAGCGCCGATGGCAAATGAGGCCGAGTAGCGGACCAAGCCGATCGCCTGTCGTGCCGCAAAGTGCTCGGGTCAGGACTGCGGCATGTCAGCGTGAACTTCTTCGCGGATCACGTCCAGGGCGCCCTTTGCCATGGCCGCGATGTGAGTCCACGCCTGGTCCCAAGTAAGCGGCGGAAACTGCAGGCCGATGTCCCTAAACGCTTCCACGGCTTTGTGCCGTGCATCAGCGTGCTGCGTGCTGACCCGGATATGGCGCAGCCGGATCAGCGTCCCAAGCGCACTGCCGACTCGGTCAGCCACCTCCGCGTCGAGCTCGGCCATGAGGTAGTCGCGGACGGCCTCGAGTGCACCGCGCTGCGGAGGGTTCGCCTTGCCGGGCACGACGACCTGCCCTAGGACGTCGGCCAGGGCGCTCATCAGCGAGTTGAACTCCTCTTCGCTGCCACATCGCAACGTCAGCCGAGCTGCGCTCGCCGGGTCCAAGTTCACGAACAGGCGTGAATCTGTCCTGCTCTTCCAGACGGAATCCAGGTATCCCACGGCATAGGGGATGTCCAGTGGATTGGCCGACGGAGGAACGGATGGCGCCTCCGGCGGTTCCACCTGTTCGACAACTCGGTCCAGGTAGTCGTTAACGGTGGATATGCCGCGGTAGGCGCGCAGGATCGCGGGCACTCGGATGGTCCACCGCTCTAGGTCCGGTTGCGGTTGGAGGACGACGTTGTAAAGGAATGGTTCATGGCCTAGTAGGGCAGCAGCACTTAGTGATGTTGGGCGGCGTGCCTGCGTGACGTAAGGCGGCCGCATCGTGATCATCGGGCTTGTGACTGCACTGATGGATCACGCTGCGGCCGTGCCGCCCAGCGTAAATGAGATTGACCCGGCCGGCTGGCTGGAACGGTTTGACGACATGTTCGCGGAGGTGGTGGCCCCCGCGTTTTACCGCCGTGAGCCGCGGTTGCGGGCTCAGTCGTATCTGCTGGGCCTGGTGTCTGGGCTGGAGCGCAAGAACGGGTGGACGCTGGCGGAGTTCGCCGGCGACGCGACTCCGGACGGGATGCAGCGGCTGCTCGGCGCTGCGCGGTGGGATCAGGACGCGGTGCGGGATGGGCTGGGCCGGTACGTGGCCGCCCGGCTGGGTGATCCGTCCGGGGTGCTGATCGCGGATGAGACCGGGTTCGAAAAGAGCGGTCCTTGCTCGGCCGGGGTGCAGCGGCAGTACACCGGCACGGCGGGGAAGATCACCAACTGCCAGGTCGGGGTGTTCCTGGCCTACGCGGTGCCCGCGAAGGGCACCCGGGTGCTGGTCGACCGAGAGCTTTATGTCCCTCGGTCGTGGACAGGGGACCGGGACCGGTGCGCGGCGGCGGGCATCCCCGGCGACACGGTGTTCGCGACCAAGCCGCAGCTGGCGCAGAAGATGATCGAGCGGGCCATCGCCGGCGGACTGCCGTTCGGCTGGTTCACCGCTGACGAGGCTTACGGCGACAACGGGCCGCTGCGGGACTGGCTGGTGCAGAACAAGGTCGCCCACGTCGTTGCTGTGGCCTGTGACCACCGGGTACCGGCCGGGCCGGCCAGACGATCCGCGCTGACAAGCTCGCCGCGAAGGTCCCGGCCCGCGGCTGGCACACGATGTCGTGCGGGCCGGGCTCCAAGGGCGAGCGATGGTATGACTGGGCACTGGCCGGCGCCGGGCCCGCTGGCCACTTCCTGCTGATCCGCCGGTCGCTGACTAGCGGCGAGCTGGCCTATTACCGGTGCTGGTCACCGGCCGGCGCGACTCTTGCCGAGCTCGTCACGGTAGCGGGAGCCAGATGGGCGGTGGAAGAGTGCTTCCAGGCCGCCAAGAACGAGACCGCGCTCGATCATTACCAGGTCCGCAAGCACTCTGGCTGGTACCGGCACGTGACCCTGGCCATGTGCGCCCATGCCTGGCTGGCGGTCACCGCTGCCGCTAGCGCCCCCGCCCGAAGCAGCGTCCGGCGGCGGGCCCGGTGCAGGCGTCCGGGCCAGAGAGGGGGCCACCGGCCTGTGGACAACTTCCCCGGCCGCGGCCGGACAATCAGGACTATCCGGCTAGCCGCGGCGACAGCCGGCCGGTGATCTGCCTGACCGTGAACGAGATCCGCCGCCTGCACGCGGCCTTGTGCCGGCTGGCACCCGGTCAGCCATCACCTGCGCTGGTCGGCCTGGCGCCGCCGGCACCAGGCCCGTGCCCGGCACTGCCACTACCAGCGGCGGCGGCTGCGGCAGTGAACTCCTGTCCAGCGCCGGCGCGCCGGCTGGGCAGCAGTCCCGCAGCCGCGCGACGATCCGGATATGGCTGCTGCTCCCGAGATCATCCAGCCCGCCCGTCACATCCTGGCCATGCCCGAGGACTGCGAGTGCGGCATGTGCACACCGTCCTGGGCCCGAAGGCGCGGCAAGTCCGCTCGGTACTCCGAACTGGTCACCCTGGCAGACGCCCTCGGCCGGGAAGACGCCACCGCCCGGCCCGCCATGATCGCCCAGCATGCGGCCTGCCTGCTCGCGCTGACCACCGCCGCCGTCCGCGCCGTCACCGCCGAGCCCGGCGACGACCTGGGCGCCCCAGAGGTAGGGCTGCCCGTGCTGATGTTCGCCGGAGAACTCGCCGCCGCCATCCAGCCCGGCGAGTTCCGCGACCAGCTACCCGAGAACCTCGTCGCGGCCTGCGAGCAGGCAGTCACTACAGCCACCGTGACCGCCGCCGGATGCCTCGCCGGCCTAGTCGACGCAGTCCAGGCACTGTCCTCGCTCGCCAGCTAACCAGCAGTACCGCCCGCCGAACCCTGCCCGGCCGCCCGTCAAGTCACTAAGTGCTGCTGCCCTACTAGCAGTTGCCGCACCTGGTGCAGGACGAGTTCGAGCTGATCCTTCCTAAGCGTCAGGTTAGCTTCGGGAAGAGCCCCAGCGAGCCTGCCAGCCTTCAGGACCCGTCTGTATATCGCCTGGTAGGCGACGTTCGCGTCTACTACGGTCCGGGGCTCCGGAACCAAGCGCCGCTGCTTCTCGATCATGAGCTCGATCACGGCCAGGAACATAGCCAGCAGCGGCGCAGCCTCACCAAGGTGGCTAAGCCCAGCGACCGTCAAGGCAATCTCCGTGCCTGGCAGCGGCTGCATGTGAGAATCACTTCGCCAAGTCAGGCCGTAGCTCATTGACAGCGGATTGCGTTGCCCGGCGGACGGGAGGGACTCTAGGAGTACGGCTGCATCGAGGCCGAATTTCGCGTCGAGGGTTAGGTCGACGTACTGCCAGAGCGGCCACTCGCCGGACTGGCTGAAAGGCCCGTGGATGGCTCGGAGCAGGCAAATTTGATCTTCTGTGAGCGACTCCCGCAAAATCTCGGTCACTCGCCGAGCGTAGTCAGTCGGCTAGACGCCCGCATCTACAACATGGCCTTCGGCGACGGGAAATGCACACGCCTTCGCAACGCCCACTACTTCGCGTCGATTGAATTCGCGCAGAAGTTCACCGGAATCAACGGAGCTTGGGAACACTCAGAGGACGGCGTCACCTGGAAAGCGCGACTTCAGCCTCTTATTCAAGAAGATCGGCTAGCGGTCCTTGGCCTGCGCAGCGACCGTTGTCCATCTGCGGCCGGCGCGGCGCCCCGGACACCGGCGATCACTACGAGTCACTGAGCTAGACGCGCAATGCCGCCTTTCGGCGCGCTAGGCGGGCCGGTGTCAGTTGCCTGGCAAGGGACACTTAACTGGCTGATCTGTGCGTGCGTCCGCAGCGTTCGGCAGGCTGAACCGATGCTCGGCCTGCCGAGAAATGTGCGTCCGAAGGCAGGGCTCTCATCGCGTACTCACAGTCGGGATCTCGCCGTTAGGAAATGATTGCGTATAGATCTCCTGCCGCGAGGAGGGCACCTGGGTGTGCCAGCCCCGGACGGTGTGAAACTGGAACGGAATTGCATTGGCGTCCACGCAGCTTGCGTAGGCGGCGAGCCGCGGATGGAATAGCTTCTTGTCGCTGCCCACGGTGCCGATGACAAAATGCAGGCGCAGCTCGGCATCGTTTGGGGCGGACAGCTTCTCTGCCAGAGCATCACGGTACGCGTGCGCCCACACGTGGTAGTCGATGCCCTGCAGAAGGGTCATGTCGTCGCTGCTCTTAGCGAGTTTGGCTTCCACGATTCGGATGTCCCCGTGACCATCGAGTCCGAGAAGATCGATGAACCCGCGTCCGAAGCTGCACGCAGCGGCGGCGGGACGCCAGGCGGGAACCTCTCGCAGGGCGGGTGATTCCACTCCGACAAGTGAGGGGTCGCGGCGCAGTACTGACTGGAACCAGTGCTCATCGGGCCTGTAGTACGGGCCGCCGGGGTCGATGCGGGCCGCTATCGCGTTCTCGACGTTCTGCTTGAGGATCGCCAACTGCTCCGTGCTGAGGGCTTGACCCGGTTCCACGGATTCGTCGGGAGCCGACATCCGCTGCCTATCGTGGATGCCTGCCCGTACGTGCACGAGGCCGCGACCGCTGTCCAGCGACAGGACCTTCTGGCCGGCGCACGACCATGACCGGGTGCTCTGGTTGTGGGCGGCGTCCAGCTGCGGGTTGCTCGTCGCCCATTCGACGAGCTGCCTCACTCCGGCGGATTGCTCACCCAGGTGCTTAGGAGTCGATGCGGCGCGGAGCTCTCCGGCAGGCCCGGCGCCGCTGCTCCTCTTGCTGGCCTGCGCGCGCACAGCCTCGATGGTGTCGAGGCGAGAGCATGCAGGTGCGGGCGCATCCTGCAGGACTCCGTCTCCGTGCAGCCAGATCTCCGGGCGCGACTTCTCAGTGAGCCACGGGATCCGCTGCATGGTGGCGAACGCCGCGTCATGCGGCAGGACCAGAACCAGGCGGCGGTTTCCACGCTCTGCCAGACCGTAAACCAGTGCCCACGCGGTGTGCTCGGACTGTGCTCCCGCGATGAGGACGAATCGATTTGAGTCGCCGAAGTAGGAGAAGAGCTTCGACGGGTGGTGCTCGGCTTCCAGCTGCCCAGGCAGCTGCAGCGCGAGGCCAGGCGCCACGTCGACCTTGAACAATTCCTGCTCAGCTAGGTTGGCGCTCAAACCGGCCACCCACTGTCCGTCTTGCCGAAGATCGGCCCGTTCCAACAGGATGTCATACAGGGCCGGGATGCAAAATGAATCGGAACGACCCGGCCGGGGCCGACCGGCGGGACCATACCAAGGTCCTATTGCCGGTGTTTGGCCGCTCGCTCCAGTCGCCTGAAGGGCGGCAAGCGAGACGCCCGGATTCAACGAGACGGGTCGGCAGCTCGCGGAGATGGTCCGCGCCTGCATGGATGACTTCCTGCTCTCTGCAGATTCGCGGCGGCCTGAGAGCTGATCTCGGCTGAGGGTGCAGCGGAGCGTGAACGTCTCACCAGGACCGGCGGAGCGGCAGCCGGGCGATCGCCGCCGCGAGCCGGGCAACCTCGCCACCGTGTGCGGTAGCTGATTCCGACCCGCGACAGCATCACCGTGATCGGCAGACGTCAGGTCGACATCCGCTCGCCGCGGAGGGGCTTCAGCAGCGCCTGCCGGGAGGCATAGTCCTGGCGGACCTTCTCCCGAAGCTCCTCTGCCGTGTCAGCAGTCAGCACTGCTGAAGGCTCGATACCAGGGACCGTGTGGGCCCGGCGTAAACGCGTTGATCGACAGGATGACGGACGCCGGTGCGTTCGTGTTCCAGGGCGGCATGCATGGTGGCGCGGCGTCGGCGACCGTGGTGCGCCAGTCCGGCAGCGACTTCCTGAGCTGTCGCAGCGCAGGACTCGAAGACCGTCGCGGATACGAGCTGTCCGTTGCCGGAGAATTCGCGATCCACGAGCGCCGCGAGGAGCGACGGCCAGGGACATCCGGCAGCCGGCCAGCCCGGCGTGCACCCGGCTGCCGCCGTGACACGCAGCGCGCCCGAGCAGCCAGACGCGACGGACGTGAACGTGCTGTCCCTGGCGGGCCAGCGGCCGGCCGGTAACGGCGAATGGCTGGTGATCACCGAGGCGGACAGCCTGCCCGGCTCGGAGTTCGTCGCCTGGGTCCTGCCCGTCGGCGACCGGGAAGCACACGGCGGCGATGTCCTGGTCCGCCTGGCGCCCGGCGCCCCGGCGCTCACCAGCGTCGCGATCATGCACCATGCCCTGCGCCGGGATGACAACCTCCCCGCCCCGGCCCTGCCCGCTCCGCTGCCGGACGTCCTGCAGCCGCGGGCAGGCCAGGTCGAGGACATCCTGCGCAGCCTGGACATCACCGAGCCGGGCATGCTGCTCCGCGCCGCCGCCATCGACCAGGCAGCACGCGACGTGCTCGCTAATGCCACGGCGAGCTCACGCAACCGCGACAGCATCAACCAGCCGCCGCAGCGGAAACCAGCAACACCAGACCGGGCCCCGGCAACGGCAGGAAAAGACGTCATCCACGCTGGCGCAGATACCCGGCAACACGTCACGCCCGCGGGATCCGTTCGCAGCCAGGCAGCCGGACACGCCCCTCAACGAGCCCCGCGGAACTCACCAGGGGCACCCCCAGTGACCTGAAGGAACCCGAGCCCGAGCAGCCGCGTCAACCCCTCGAACATGACACCTCACGCGAGCAGGCCCGCAATCCGTGGACACCTTGACGGCGACAGCACAGCCTCGTCACATCACGCGGCCCCGGGACCTGCCCGGTTAACCGATCAAGCCGCGAAGATGCTGTCACCGAGAGTGAACTTTCCCAGGACGCCACAGCCCCGCCTCCGCGCATATCGCCGAGTACGAATTCCTACTAGTATCATGGTCATTCATCGGAGTAGTCACGCAGAACATTCTATTATGTTGGCGCCAATATTAAAACAACGTTCATCAACGCCAGACCGAGACGATAGCACGCCGACGGTAATCGCTGTGAGAGAGCGAATTCATCAGGACGGCATGCTCGTTTCCAAGATATCTTTCCTTCTTTTCCTTCTCTCCTTTGCGTGCGATGGCCAACTCGCGCCGCAATAGGAGTAACAGCTATCCATCGACTCGTTGTAGAACCGAAAAGCTGGCCGGGTTGATAATCAAGTCGCCCGTCCTACTGGCACCCAACCACATTGCTCAGATCTGCTACGCTGAATATTGTTCGGATGGGGCGAGGAGGAGGATATCATGACTCAAGCCGAGCATGATGTCTGATCCGATTGCGGCTATATTCCGGGCGGGCATTGGGAGCGCGATCGTTTCCTCAAGTCGATCGAGTTCCGGATCCCAGACCTTCATCGTCGCGCTCTCGCCGATGCTAATAATGCGGGGACGCCGGTCTACCTTCGAGTGCGCGATGGTCCATGCCCGGATCGCCTGACCCGCGAGTGTCGGTCGAAGGTCGCGGTTGGTTAGGTTCCAGAGCCACATGCTCTGGCCGGAGCTGAAGATAGCGTGGGGTTGGCCGTTAAGGTCGGCGAAATGGATAATAGATGTGCCGACAGTTTTGGTGGCGCTTATACAATTCTCTGTGAGGTCCCACAATTGCAATACTGGCTGCGACCCTGCTGGTTCACGAGGGTAGCCAATACATATAATCCCATAAGGCCTCCCCGCGATATTGGTGCATGCTATTGCCCGCACACTTCTAGTGCCGTCAGTTAGCATGGCTCGAATAGAACCGTTCGTCAGATCTTGCACCCAGGCGTTAGGTCCTGCTCCGACGATCGCGTGAGGCCGCTTGTCAATGGTTATGCAGGAAATCGCTTTGATGCTATTCTGCCTTGGGAAGGGCCATGCGGCTCTAAGCGTGAAATCCGTTAGATCCCATAGTCGCAAGATCCAGTCGCCGTCAGTCCTCCATGGCGTGGGGAAGGCTCCGCCTCCGCTGATAAGGTGAGGGCGTCCCTCTATGACCGCGGTTGCCAGATCTGTTACCAGTAAGGTATGGCCGGTTAGGGTGGCTAGGATGGCACCGTCGGCTGCGTCCCAGACCTTCACAGTCCCGTCCCAGTGGCCGGTGATGGCGTAGTGGCGTTCGCCGGTCTGAGCGGTCGTGATGGCCGATATTGGGCTAGCTGAGCTCGTCAGTGACGGATTCGCGATGGCTTCCGTCAGATTCCAGAGCCGCGCTACCGCGTCATTGCCTGTGGTGAGGACGTGCGGAATACCTCCGATGCTGGTGTTCGCTATCCCGCCCACGCTGTCGGCATGAGCGATCAGCGCGACCCTTTCCGAGAAGTCGGTCAGGTCCCATACCTGCAGAACCGAGTCGTCGCCGCAGGTAACGGCCTGGGGTTGACCGTCTACGTTCATGCATGTTATGGCGGTAACAGTTTTGTTACGGGTCTTCATCGTGGCGACCAGGGTTCCGCGCGCCAGGTTCCAGACGCGCGCTGTCTGGTCGTAAGCTCCGGTGATGGCGTGAGGTTCGCCATGGAGAACAAAGCAGGCGACCGCGTGTACTGAGCCGCGATGGCCTACCAGAGTAGTACGCAGCCCGGACGCCCGCCAGGCGTTCACGGCTATAGCGGGCGGCAAGCGGACCAGCAAGTACTGGATGGCGGCAGCCCGCACCGTAGCACGCGCGGAAGCCATCACCGCCACGCCCGTCATCCAGCCCCCGCAAGAAGACTTCCTGCGCTGGGTCGGCACCCTCGTAGACCGCTTCCAGCACGCCGTGGAAAGCGGCGACACCTGGCGGATCTTGTGGCACGACAAGCTGGCAAAGCCGCGAGGCGAGCTGATCGTCCACGCAGCCGCCGCCACAATGTGGACCTCACTATGCGCGCTCGCTGACGTTGACATTACCCGGGAGTCAAATGCCGGACGCGGCCCGGTGGACTTCAAGTTCTCTGCCGGATGGCACCGCCGTGCCCTCATTGAGGTCAAGCTCCTGTCCAGCTCGAAGCTGCTCCAGGGCGCCGACGCACAACTGCCGCAATACATAGCCAGCGAGCAGATCAGCTGCGCCTACTACGTGTGCCTCGGGTTCACTGATCGCGACCTCCGTCCGGAGCGCCTCACGCGTGTCCGCGCCACGTGCGCCGCCTACGAGGCGAGATCCGGGAGCGTAGTCATACCACGGTTCATCGACGCCCGCCCGAAGCTGCCTGCATCACGCCTGTGAGTCACCCATTCACTCGAGGGATAAGCGGCGATCCCGGCCAAGTGCACCGACCCGGTGCCCTGCTCGATGAAAGACAGCACGTACAAACGGCGCATGGCCACGCCGTGCAGGTCCATGCCAGGTACATCGCAGGTCCGCCAAAGGTCAATCACCGTGTGTACACGAAGCCCTCGCAAAGCCGGGTCACCCAGACGTCCGGGCATCGGACTCTGGGGACCCGCCGCGATCTTCAGCGCAGTCCCGGCGCTGGGACGCGTCCAGTTTGAAGCGACGCAAGCAGCGCTATTACGAAACGTCGCTGCCGCTTGGCACGTGCTCTGAATCCGCGGGTTTGGGGATCTAGTCCCTGGCGGCGCACCCGTGGCTATAGGACTGGCGCTGTTTCCGCCACCTTGCCCAGGTGTTGCCTGGCGGCTGGTCGCCACCGATAACCTTGGCTTCGTGATCCGGACTGACGCGGCGAGACACCGTTCGCGACGCCAGCTGACAGTCAAGGTGCCCGGCGGGAGCATGACCTGGGCCTTGCCTGGCGTTTGCCGGCAGAGGGACCGTTGCTGCCTCGCGAATGCGCGCCCTGCCGATTCGGCAGAGGCCTTCAACGTCGGCGAGCCGACGAAGTCATCGCACGGGTAGGAGCGCAAGGTCTCGTTGTCGCTGACGCCCTACCGGTCACCGATCACGCACCCATACTCCGGCGGGCCCCGAGCCCCAGTAAAGCGGCAATCCCCGCTGGCCGCCGCGGCCTGCGGGAACGCGCGAGCGCATGGCTGAGCCAAGCGGGCAGCCGCAGCTCGGTGAACGCGGCCGGCGCGTCCGGGGTAGTAAACGCGGCCTCGATGGTGGCGATCCCGCCTCGATCAGGGCCTTCCCGGCCGCGATCGCCTCGTCCGGGCCTGCCGCGCAGAGGATGCCGTTGCAGCGCGCGGCGGCGATAGCAGCGCAAGTGGTGCAGTGGCTCATCAGCCCGTTGTCCCGTCCGGCTGTACGCTGGTCGCGGCCGGAGACACGGGCCCGCCGAGGTAGAGCATCGCCTAGGCAGGCCAGGTCCAGCCCGCGACTGGTCATCGCGAGGTCCTCAGTCCGGCTGGCCGGACGGCAGCACGGCCACGCAGTCGCTCTCGACCCTCATACCGGCCAGTGCGGCCCCGACCGTCGTCCGCGCGGGCAGCGGCTCAGGGAAGACCTCAGCGTAGACCGCATTCATCTCGGCGAAGTCAGCGATGTCGGCGAGGAAGACCCGCACCGCACCACGTCGGCAAGGCTGGCGCCTGCCTCGGCGAGCACGGCGGCCAGGTTCTCGAGCACGACGTTGGTCTGCTCGCCGGTGCTCTCGCCGACGATGACGCCGACGCGCATCGGCCCCTGGCCGGAAACGTGGACGAACCTGCCCTCGGCCACGATGCCCGACGAGTACGCACCGCCCGGCGTGGTACCGCCGACGGCTCGCTTCGACATGGCTGCCCTGCCTTTTTCCCGAAGCACGTTGTGTCCCACAGAATGACGTCCGACGACCGTGTTACGGCACGCGGTGCATTGTCAACACAGGTGCCGGGACCGTCGACCATGCAGGCGCGACCGTACGTACGTACTTGCCGAAGCCTGCCCCCGCTCCCCTGCCGTCCGCCGCCGCATCCTAGAAGAAGGTGTGGATCGCGCTGATGACCCGGTGCTCAGCGTCCACGACCGGGATGACCCGCCACTTGTCGAAGGTAGTGCACGGGTGCGAGATGCCGAGGCACATCATGTCGCCAGGGGCCAGCTGCGAGTCGCCCGGGACGCGGAGGTAGCCATGCTGGTCGTCCAGCGCGCTGATGTGCATCCCCTCCACGCTGACCTCACCGCCGGCCAGCGCGAAGGCCCGCAGCGGCACCGGCATGTCCTGGTCGAACGCGACGTGGTGCCGACCTGCGCCGACGATCGCCAGGCCCGGCTCCGGCCGGGACAGCACCGGCGCCCACAGCTCGAACGCCGGGCGCAGTTCCGGACCCGGGCGGCTCGCCCCGGAACCCGGCGAGAGCCGCTGGTAGAAGCCGTGATCATGGCTGACGTAAGCGCCGCTCCGCAAAAGCACGGCCGGCTGCCCAGCCTCGTGCCCCGGCGCGGTCAGCTCGCGCACGACGATGTCGAAGAACGCGCTGCCGCCCGCGCTGAGCAGGTAGTCCGGCTGCCCGGTCAGGCCCGGTACCAGGGCGCCGACCCGGCGCAAGTCGCGGCAGAACGCCGCGATCGCTGCCAGCGTCGCCTCGCCATCGTCGTGCCCGATGCTGCCCTCATACCCGGCCGCCCCGGCCAGCCGCAGCACCGGCGCCTCAGCCACAGCCTTGGCGACCACCGCCGCCTCCTCGACTGACCGGCAGCCGGCCCGGCCGTCGGCGCTGCCGAGCTCTACCAGCACCTGCAACTGCCGCCCAGTCCCGGCCAGCACCGGCGCCAGCGCCTGCTGCGCAAACGTCACCCCGCTCACGCTGTCGACGAAGCAGTAGCAGTCGAAGTCCGGGTCAGCGGCCAGTTCGACCGCGAGCCAGCGCAGGCTGGCCCGGTCGGTGACCTCGTTGGGGATGACGATCCGAGGCAGCCCGAAGGCACGGAACACCTGGGCCTGCTGCACCGTCGCCGCGCAGATGCCCCAGGCACCGGCCCGCATCTGGCGTGCGAACAGTTGCGGCGCCATCGTCGTCTTGCCGTGCGGCGCGAGCAGCACTCCGGCGTCGGCGCAGTAGTGCGCCATCGCGGCAATGTTGTGCGCCAGCGCTGACTCGCGCAACACCATGAGCGGCAGCAAGAATCCCCGCCGGCCAGCGCCGGGCGGCTCCGCGCCAGCCACGCCGCGCTCACCGGCCCGGCCGCCGCGAGGGTACCGAAGCCCTTATCGGCAACCTCGATCGGCCGGTCATCCAGCGCCGCGACTGCGGCGCTCATCCGGGCGGGCAAGGCTGACTTCATGACGGTGCGCTCCCTTCTGTTGCTCTGATGGCCGTGCTCGCCGGCGTCGGCCAGGACGCCCGTCGCTGCGGCCGGTAAAGCCCCGTTAGTACTACAGCCGCATCTTGTGATCTTGTCCGGTGTGGCGACGTGAGATGAGGGCGGGTTAGCCCGCCGAGCTCGGGGCCGCCGGTGCGTTCTGGGCCGAGCCGTTCCCGGCAGTGAGGCCGTTGCAGCACTCTGAGTGCTGTTATGTGCATGGATACCTCCGGATCTGTAACGCAAGCATTGATGTCGTGCGTGTTATGCGCAAGTGTCTGCACACAACGCGCCGAACGACGTATGTTAATCACAAGGTGGCAGTACCGGACCGTCAGCCGATCTGCGCTGGACACTGGTCGCGGGAGCGTGTGGCGGAGGTAGCGGATGAGCCCGACTGCGGCGACGGGACCATCGGCCGCGGCGTCAGCAGCAAAAGCTGTGCCCGCTAGGCGCATCTGCGTCATCGCCGATGACCTAACCGGCGCCGCCGATGCCGGCGTAGCGTTTGTCCGGGCCGACCGCGAGGTAACGCTCGCCCTAGGCTCCGGTCCCCACGGCCCCGGCCGGGTCATGGTCGTGGACACCAACACACGTGAGGTGAGCCCGGCCCAGTCCAGGGCCGCAGTACAGACGGTGGCCGCACGGGCCGGGTCACACGATCACGTCCTGAAGAAGATCGACTCCCTGCTGCGCGGTCAGGTCGCCGCCGAACTGACCGCCCTCCGCGGAGCACTGCCGGGCCGCCTGGTCATCGCGGCGCCGGCCGTGCCGACGCTCGGCCGGGTGACGATCGGCGGCATCGTTCGCACGCAGAAGCCTGGCCCACCGCAGGCGCCAGGCCACGCCCAGCATCCCGCTCGCATGACCGGCATCCCGCTAGCGGGCCGGCTAGGCGGCCCATCCCGCCTGATCAGGCTGGCGCAGATACGCAGCGGCGCAGTCGCGCTGGGCCGGTTGCTAGCGGCCGCCCGCGCCGCCGGGCTGCCAGCCGCTTGCGACGCGGTCACCGATCAGGATCTCGACGAGATCGTCGCCGCGGGCCTGGCCCTCGGCTCCCCGGTGCTCTGGGTCGGCACAGCCGGGCTGGCCGCCGCTCTGGCGCGGGCACTGCTGGGCTCGCCCGGCCACGGACCGGCCAAGCCGCCACGGGCTCCCGCCCCGTTCCTTATCATCGGCAGCCACAGTCCGATGGCCCGTGCGCAGGTCAGCGCTCTGCTGGCCAGCGGCACCCACGGGATCGGCCTGCGCGCAAGCGACCTGCTGGCGATGCCTGAGCGCGAGCGGCATCGCCGGGCTGCCAGCATCGCCCGCACCAGCGCCGCCGCGACCACCGTCGTCTGGCTAGACGGCGATGTCGACAGCGCTGCTGGCCCGGACCTCGCCGTGGCCCTCGGCGAGGTGTGCGCTCCCGCGGTCGCCGGGGCTCGCGTCGTCGTGGCAGCGGGCGGTGCCACTGCGCGCGCCGTGCTGATCCCGGCGGGGGTGGCCGCGCTGACGCTTCAGGGCGAGCTGGAACCGGGCGTCGTGCTGGCCCGCGCGGTGTCTACCCGCCCGACTCCCATCGCGTTCCCGCGCCCCGCGCTCCAAGTGATCACGAAGTCGGGGAGCTTCGGCGACCCGGCGACCCTTGTGCGTCTGGTGACTGTGATCACTCAACCGGAAGGAACACCATGACCGACGTTCCGATCATCGGCATCACAATGGGTGACGGCGCAGGAGTCGGGCCCGAGATCATCGTCAAGGCTCTACGGAATTCTGGTCTGGCGCAGATCAGCCGTTGCGTTGTCATCGGCGACCGGGAGCGGCTGGCCATGGCCGCCCGGATCTGTGGCCTCGAGCCGAGGATGAACGTCGTCGCTAGCCCGGCGCAAGCCCGGTTCGAGCCGGGCGTGACCGACGTCATCGAAGTCGGCCGGTTGCCGGCGGACCTGCCATTCGGGAAACTGGCCGCGGCCGCAGGCGAGGGCGCTTACCAGTACATCGTGCGCGCAACGGAACTGGCCATGGACGGAGCCATTCAGGCCATTTGCACGGCGCCTCTGAATAAGGAGGCCCTGCACCTGGCCGGTCACATCTACCCTGGGCATACAGAACTGCTAGCTGACCTGACCGGAGTGCCGGAAGTGTCGATGCTTCTCGCCACCGACCGCCTCAAAGTCGTCCACGTCACCACGCACATTGGCTTGCTGGATGCCGTGGAACGCATTGAGCCCGGTCTGGTGCTCCGCACCATCCAGCGAGGTCACCGCACTCTGGTCGACTCGGGGATCGCCCACCCGGTCATCGCCGTCTGCGGCATCAATCCGCACGCGGGAGAGAACGGTCTATTCGGGCGCGGCGAGGAGGAGGAAAAAGTGACGCCGGCCATCGCGGCCGCTCAGGCCGCCGGCATCAACGCGTGCGGCCCGCTGCCGGCGGACACCGTCTTTTTCCGCGCCAGTCGTGGCGACTTCGACTTGGTCGTGGCCATGTACCACGACCAGGGCCACGGCCCGGTCAAGGTGCTCGGCCTGGACGCCGGGGTGAACATCACCCTCGGGCTGCCCGTCATCCGGACTTCGGTCGACCACGGCACCGCATTCGACATCGCGGGCACAGGCGTCGCGGACGAGACCAGCATGCTCCAGGCGGCGCGCCAAGCCGCGGCGCTCGCCCCGCACCGCGCAGGCAGCGGGCAGCCATGAGAAGTGCCGAGCGGCACCAGCACATTGCCGGCCTACTGGCCGCCCACGGCGCTGTCAGCGTCGAACAACTGGCCGAGCAACTCCGCGTGACCCCATCCACCATCCGCCGCGACCTGACCCGGCTGACCGGCGAGGGCAAGGTGACCCGGACCTACGGCGGCGCCGTAGTGGCCGCGGCCGCATCACCGGAACCGCCCCTGCACCAGCGTGCCCGCAAGGCCCGCGCCCAGAAGGACGCAATCGGTAGCTGGGCCGCGGCGCAGGTCGCCGACGGCGACACCGTCATGCTCGATGCCGGCACCACCGTCGGCCGCGCTGCACACCACCTGCGCTGCCGCGCCGGCATCACCGTCATTACCAACGGGCTGACGTCAATCATCGAGATGGCCGACGCTGACGACATCGAGGTGATCGTCCTCGGCGGCTCGCTGCGGCACATCAGCCACGGCGTCGTCGGACCGATCACGGACATGAATCTAGCTCGGTTCTCAGCCGACAAGGCGTTTCTAGGTGCCGACGGGCTGACCGCCGAGCGCGGTATCTGCGAGGCCAGTCCGGTGCAGACCCGCACCAAAGAACTGATGGCCGCCCAGGCCGCCCAGATCTACGTGCTGGTCGACAGCACGAAGATCGGCTGCGCGCCGTTCATGGCCTGGGCGCCGATCGAACGGCCATGGACACTGGTCACCGACAGCCTCGCCACGGAAGAGCAGCTCGCGCCGTTCCGCGCCCGGACCGGGATCTCGGTGGTTGTCGTCAGCGCCAACCCACAGAACCTGCCGATGCTACGGCCGGGCCAGGAGTCCGCCTGACCCCAGCGGTTGCGGTTTCCCGACCAATGGCACAAGCCGCCACCAAGTCCTCCAGGGAAATGTCGGCCCGTCTCGACGTCAAGGCCCGACCCCCGGGCGCGGATGAGACCGACCAGATCAGTGGGCCGCTGGCGCACCTGCCCGCCACGTTCACCGCGAACGCCGGCTGGCTCACCCTCGCCACCATCGCGCACAAACGGAACCCGCACAGCCCAGCCCGGGCGGTCGCGCCTGCGCATTCCCCCTACGAGCCGCGGCGTGGTCGCTGCTGTCGCAGCAGCTGCGCACCATCACGCCCATCTACGTCCCGCGTCAGGAACCGGCACACTTGCGCGGCAGCCGCATCAAGGTCGCCAGCCAGGACCAAGCGCGCGGTATCCCCGGCCTGGGTCACTTCTGCCTGACACGGCACCAGCCAACCTCGGCACAGAGCTGTTGCCGGGCACGGCGTAGTAGGCGCAGTGCCCGCGCACCACGCTGCCAAGGCATCGGCCTGCTCCGGGACGGGCTGATGCCGCCGCCGCCAGAGTTCCTCCCGGACTTCGTCCGCATCCGCTCCGAGATCGCGCGCCGCCGCAGCCCGAACTGCCCGTTCCTGGTCTTTCCGCAGCTATGCGTGAAGCCGAGGAAAGTCAAACGTTTCCGGCTTGCCGAGCCCGCGCGCTTTCCGACGCCAGGCGGCGAGCCGCCCCAACTCGATCAGCCGCGTCTTGCCCGGGTTCAGTGCCAGGGCGAACTTCGCGAACCGCTCGCGAAGGTCCGCCAGGAACCGCTCCGCGCCCCCTCGATGCTCAAAGCTCAGGGAAGCCACAGACGAACAACTGCGGGAATGGCTGGCGCACCGATGACTACGGCAAAGGGAGCCAACCCGTGCGCCACCGCCAGTGCCTGCCGGCTTTGAGGTGCTCCACTACTGCGCGCTCAAGCGTTGTGGTCGGCTGGAGCTCATCGAGGACGATGTTCCGTCGGCGAAACACGAAGTTGAGAATCTGGTCATCGCGGTCCCGCCAACCTGGAACGAGTCTGAACAGCCGCTGAAACGCCAGGATATTCGAATCCGGTGGTAGGTACTCAGCCAGCTGATCGTCGAGCAGCCACGATGAACACGTCGCGACCCGCAGCGTCGGTTCCGGGAAGTACTTGTCAAAGAAATCGCGCGCCTGTCGCAGTGACGTGCGGCACTGCTCGGCCAAAAGCGGGCTTCCTCCAGGAATATGGATGCCCAGAGTCGCATCACCTTTCTGGAACCCTGCGCCGAGCTCCTGAGCGGTGGCCTCATCCAGCCATGGATCGGGGTGCTCCGGACTATCGCAGAAGCGGAACCGCGTGTACTGCAAGCGCCCAAGCTCGAAGATGATTCCCCTCAGGTGGAGTGTCATCCACCATGGCAGATCAATACCAGGTGCGCCGAACAAGTCCTGGTGCATCGCGATGTGCCGACCGAGATCGGCAAGTGTCGACCATGAGATTTCATCCGGCACCCCCACGCGGCGATGCCATTGCCGTGTTACGGGTAGCACAGCAAGAAACAAGTGGATGTAGAAGCATCGCCCGGCGGCGCCCGTCTCCTCGGGAAGCAGCGGCCAGAGTCCTCGCTCAGCATCGGGTCTTCCCATGTCCCGCACCAGCCGCTGAAAGCAGCGTTCCAGAAGCCACCAGATTTCTGGCGAATGCTTCCGGTCCGGGATAGTTGCCAATGCATCCGCTATCGCCGCGTCCGAAGCCCCGAGGCTCTTGAGCAGTTTGCTGACCGCGTCAGGTTCTGGAATGTGGATCGGCCGCTGAGGCGGCCCGACTTTGTTTAGCTCCGCGATCCACTCGCCATACACCTCTCGCGATCCGAGATACTCCTCCACGTCGTGGCTCTCGCTCAAGAAACTCGCTCCGCTACTTCCCCATTTTCGACGGGGAACTCAGCCTTGGCCAGGTGGCAAGCCGCGTCCTGACCTGGCCGGACGAGCCGCCTCCTGGGAGTCTCCTGCGCGCAAATGGCCTCAGCGTGGGGGCAGCGCCAGCGGAACCGGCAGCCCTCCCCAGGGTCGATGATCCTAGGCGGCTCGCCAACGTCGGCTGAGTCGAGCAGGATCGGCGCACGGGGGTCCGGCACCGCCGACAGCAGCAACTGGGTATAGGGATGGGCCGGATGGTTCAGCACGCCCTCGGTCGGCCCGCTCTCGACGACGTGCCCCGCGTACATCACCACGATCCGGTCGGCCACGTAACGCGCACTGGCGATGTCATGGGTGATGTAGAGGATAGAGACCTCTTCCTCCTCCCGCATGCGCGCCATGAGGTTGAGCAGCCCGACCCGGATCGACACGTCGAGCATGGAGACGGGCTCGTCGGCAAGGATCAGCTTGGGGCGGAACGAAAGGGCCTGCGCCAGGCCAACGCGCTGGCGCTGGCCGCCGCTCATCTCATAGGGGTATCGGCGCAGAAACCCCGAGGCTGGGACAAGACCGACGGCTCCGAGTACCCGTTCGAGCTCCGCCTCCCGCTGACGGCGGTCGAGCTCAGGCCGGTGCAGGCGCAGCCCGCGCAGCAGCCCGTACTCGATCGTGTGCGCCGGGTTGAGCGAGCTGAACGGATCCTGGAAAACCATCGGCACGTTCCCGCGGTAGCCGAGTACGTCCTTGCGGGAACGCAGCGACGCGAGCGGCTGCCCGCGGAAGTTGATCTCGCCCCGAGTTGGCTTGTAGATCATCGCCAGCAGCCGGACGATGGTCGTCTTGCCGCTACCGCTCTCGCCGACGAGGGCCACGATCTCCTGCTCGGCAATGTCGAGTTCCACGTCGTCCACGGCATGCAGCTGCCGCCGGTGCCGGAGACCGGACCCGATGCTGAAGTGCCGGGTCAAGCCCGACGCCGTGAGCAACGGCGGCGCGCCCTGAGAAGCCCTACTAGGCGCGACACCCGGTGCTGCGCTGGTCGGCACTGAGCCATGCAGCCGAACGCCCGAGGCGGTTGCGGCCTCAGGGCTCAGCGGGCGCTCTGACATGCTCGAAGCCGTCACCTTCTCGACGTCGGCCGTCTCGTCGCCGTCGCGCTGCACGGCAGGCGCGACGGGCTCCTCGTAGAGAAGGCAGCGGGCCTGCACGCCGTCGAGGGCGTAAAGCTCGGGCGGCTCGTCGGTGCAGCGCGCCATCACCTTCGGGCAACGCGGGCTGAAGCGGCACCCTGGCGCCAGGCGGGCCAGGTCCGGCGGGCTGCCAGGGATTCCCTCAAGCCGGCGGAGCGGGCCCCACACCGAGGGGAAGGCATCGAGCAGACCTGCGGTGTAGGGGTGCAGCGGACGCGCGAACAGGCTCTCGGTGGCGCCTAGTTCCGCGATCTGGCCGGCGTACATCACCGCCAGCCGGTCGGAGAAGTGCCTGACGATGGACATGTCGTGCGTGACGAATATGACGGCGAAGCCGAGACGTCGCTGGAGTTCTTTGATCTTCAACATGAGCGAGCGCTGCGCCACCACGTCGAGGGCCGAGGTAGGTTCATCCATGACGATCAGCTCCGGGGTGAAGAGCAGCGCCATGGCAATCATCGCCCGCTGGCGCATTCCGCCGGAAAGCTGGTGCGGGTAGCTCTCCAGGTGGGCTGGGTCGATCCCGACGAGGCCGAGCACCTCCTCTGAGCGCTCCCGGATCTTCTCGGCGCTCATCTTCGCGTGGGCACCGATGACGTCCTTGTACTGCGCGCCAATCGTCATCACCGGGTTGAGCGCGTTCATGGCACTCTGCATCACCACTGAGTAATCGCGCCAGCGTATGGCTCGCAGTTCCTTCGCGCTAAGTTCGACCATGTTGACGCCCTTGAACCGGACAGTTCCCCCAGCGATCTCGGCTGGCGGAGCCAGCAGCTGGGCGATTGCGAAGAGCAGCGTCGATTTCCCGCAGCCGGACTCGCCGACGATGCCGAGGAACTCGCCGGGGGCAATGTCCAGGTTCACTCTGTCGACGGCGCGCGTCGCACCCTGAGCCGTGGAGTACTCCACGCTCAGGTCTCGGACCTCAAGAATGGGGGCCTCACCCATGTCGTCTCCTGACGGGCCGCAAGGACGGGTTGCTGATCTCGTCGAAGGCGTAATTCAGCAGCGCAAAGGCGGCGCCCAGCAGCGCGATGCAGACGCCTGGCATGAGCGCCCACAGCGGCATGCCCGCCTGCAGCGCCTCGTTGTTCTGAGCCCAGTAGAGCATCGTCCCCCAGCTCATCGTGTTCGGGTTGCCCAGGCCGATGAACTGCAGCCCGGCGGCCGCTAGCACGGCAAATAGGGCAGCACTGAGGAACGTGGCCACGATGAGCGAGGTCATCGTGGGAAGCACCTCCATGACGATGATCCGCAGCCGCCGTTCGCCCCGGACCTGAGCCGCCAACAGGAAGTCCCGGTTGCGCAGCGACAGCGTCTGGGAGCGCAACTGGCGAGCGCCGTAGGACCAGCCGGTGACGACCAGCACGGCGATGAGGATCGCGTCGCCTCCGTTCTTCGCGTACGCCGCGATCACGACGATGAGCGGAAAGGCGGGGATGACGAGGAACACGTCAGTGAACAGCGACAACACCTGATCAGTGAACCCGCCGAGGTAGGCGGCCGACACTCCGATCAGCACGGAGAGCACGGTTGCGAACAGCCCGGCGATCACTGCGATGAGAAGGGACTCCCTGGTGCTCCAGATCAGCTGGGAGAAGACGTCCTGGCCGTACGAGGTGGTACCGAGCAGGTGGTGCGCGCTGGGACCCAACGCGCGTGGGAAGATCTCGGCGTTGGGATTGTCTGGTGCGATCACGCCGGGGATCGCCGTGAGCACGACGAACGCGAGCAGTAGCACAGCCCCCGCCGCCGCCTTACGGTTCGAGCGCAGGGCGCCGGCGAGCACGCCGAAGGCACGGCTCCCCCGGTGATCTAGGTCCAGCCGGTCTTCTCCGGGAACCTGGGTCTGCTGGATGATGGCGGTCATGGCGGCTAGGCCTGCCTACGAGTGCGGGGGTCTATGATCGCCGTCACTACGTCGACGGCAAGGATGGCGAGCAAGACGGCCACAGTGATAAGCAAGAACAAGGTCTGCATCAACGGGTAATCCTCGTTCTGCACCGCTTGCAGGAGCATGTAGCCGACGCCGGGATAGGCGAATACGTATTCGACGAGAATGGCGCCGCTCACGACAAAGCCGAGGGACATCGCGAAGCCAGTCAGGTTGGGCAGTATGGCGTTGCGGGCGCCGTAATTGAGCATGATCCGCACGGGCGACAGCCCCTTGGCGCGAGCCATGCGGATATAGTCCTCCGCCATGATCGTGATCATGTTGTTCCGCATGGTGAGGATCCATCCGCCGATCGCGGTGACCAGGATGGTCCCCGCGGGAAGAATGGCGTGACTCAGCACGTCGCCGACGAAGGACCAGGTCAGCGCGGGGGTGTCGCCGGCTGTGTAACCGAAGTCGAACGGCAGCCACTTGAGGGAGAGGGAGAACACAAGGACAGATACGAGCGCGATCCAGAAGTAGGGGAACGCGGAGGTGATGATGAACACAGGCGGCAGGATGCTGTCTAGCTTCCCGCCGCGCCGCCAGGCGCTGAGGGCGCCGATGAAGGTGCCGAGCAAGAAGGCGATCACCGTCGTCACTCCCACCAGTCCGACCGTCCAGGGCAGCGCGCCAAAGACGACGCTCGCCACCGATTCAGGAAAGAAGGTGAGTGATGTGCCGAAGTGGCCGGTGAAAACGTCGCGTAGGTAACCCAGGTACTGAAGGACCAGGGCCTGATGACTTCCGGTCCCGAAGGCGAGCTCGAGCGCCTTGAGGGCCGCGCCGCTCAGATGCTGGCCGCGGAATCTCGCCATCATCGCCAGCGCGGGGTTACCGGGCATCAGTCGCGGGACGGCGAAATTGATCGTCAGGCATGCCCACAGTGTCACGACGAAGAAGGCCAGTCTGCGCAGCACGGTTTTCATTCCGGCCCTCCTCCAGTGGCCGTCAGGCTTCGCCCTCCGCCGGCCAGGTCCCCCTCCGGGGGAGGGCACCAGCGCGAGGCCATGCTGGCGAACGCAGCACGCGGCCCGGCTGAGCCCTCCCCGGAAAACGACCGCTGTGGCACGAGGCACTGCTCACGCACGCTCGGCCTACTTTTCATAGAGGTGCAGCAGGACAACCTCGATGTCGGGAGTAGCAAAGGGATTTGGCTGAGCGAATGGATCACTCTTCGTCGGCCAGCCGCCGATGTACTGCGAGTCATACTCGTACCAATCGACGAGTTCGTCCACCGGGATAATCGGCACGTCCGATAGCATAGTCTGTTGGAGCTCATCCACGACCTTGTGCTGCTCCGCCGCGCTAGTAGTCGAGGTGTATTCCTTCAGTAGTGCATCTGTCGCCGGGCTCTCATAACGCTCCCAGTCGGTCGTCGCGGGTTTGCCGATCGGTGCCGAGTTAGCGCTGTTTAGCCACTCGCGAAACTCGTAGTACGGGGTCGGTCCCGGCGCTTGGTTATAGTACGCGAGTTGATAGTGGCCGTCATACAGATCACTCTCGAAGGTACTACTCGAAAGGTTTTCCTGAGTCAGGCCGATCCCCACAGCTTTCAGTTCTTGGGCGATAATCTGCATAGAGGCGACCCAGTCCGAGTAGCCGCCAATGTTGATGACGGTGAAAGAGAGTTGCCGGCCATCCTTCTCGAAGATTCCGTTCGCGCCTCGCGTATAGCCGTCTGCTTTCAGAATATCAGCGGCCTTCGCCGGATCGTATTGATAGTCATACTTATTGAGAAGTGACTGGTCGAGCCAGGCACTAAAGGTTGGAGTCACGACCCCACCCTGATTAGACGCTGGCTGATAGCCGTACTCGGCAACTTGTGAGATCTTTGGCCGGTCAATGGCGAAAGCCATCGCACGGCGGACCGCCACATCATTCAGGCCGGGGACCGTAAGGTTGGGTATTAGCGACAGATTCGAGGTGGGCGGATCCCAGTAGTGATAGTACTGTGGATTCTTTTGAACATAGAAAGATTGAACGCTTGGAATGAACTGGTTGCCCCAGTTTGCCTGCCCGGTTGCTAGCTCTTCATTTGCCGGCGTATTCGACGTGAACGCGGGGTATTCGACCTTAGCGATCTTCGGCAGGCCCTTCTGCCAGTAGGCGTTGTTTCGTACGTAAGACACGTTCTGGGCGCTGCAGGTCTGCATCAGGTACGGGCCGGTCCCGACCGGGTGAGCGTCTTGATAGGTGACTGGATTGCTGATTTTTGACCAGATGTGCTTGGGCACAATGAAAACCTGGTCGGCGACGTAGAAGAAATCACCCGCGGCTGGGGTTTTGAAGGTCATGACAACCTTATTTGAGCCGCTTTGTACGACGCTCGATAGCTCGGACCAGACGGCGTTCAGATCCAGCGCTGGAAAGCGCTTGAGGAGCTGGAACGTATAGACAACGTCTGCCGCCGTGAACGGCACCCCGTCACTCCACTTAACCCCAGGGCGGATCGTGAAGGTCAGTACCTTGTTCCCGTCGCTCCACTTGTACGCGGACGCGAGCCATGGTGTAGTCTTGCCGTTTTTCAATGCGTTCACATACACAAGCGGCTCATAGACTAGGCCGCCAGCGAGAAAAGTAACGTTGGCGTTAAACGGGTTGAAGCCGCACGACCACAGCTGCCCGTCCTCATTCGAGATGACCACCGTACCGCCCACCGCCCCGGCCTTGGTGGACCCGCCGGGTGCCGCTCCGGCCGAGCATGCGGCCAGTAGAGCCACCGCTGCAGCTACTATCCCAAGCTGAAGGTGTCGCCTCATGTGCACCTCTCGGTGAGTTGCTGGAACTCCAGGCGCCGGCCGAGAATATGGATACATGCTTGTGCAGCGGGTTCGGCACACGGACGTGAAATCACGCGGACATTGTGACCGGCCCTGCCGGATCCTGGCTGACAAGCCAGGCAGCTATCCTTTACTCATATGGCAGGCAACTTTCCTGGCAGATTAGCACCGTCGCTCAGCGCTGGCAAGGGTCTTCAGGGGAGCGCTGCGGAGGGCTCGATTATGCGTCACCACATCCAGCAGAAGCCGCTCTGGAAACCAGGCCGTACCGTGCCTGGCGGCGTCACCTGCCCCGCCCGCCCGCAGCTACAGGCGGGGGCGGACTCGATCGCTCCGACTCGGCGCACTGTCAGGCAGGCGGCAATGGCACGGTGCTCCGAGCTAGTCCGTGCTCAGCTTATGGCGCCGAGCGGCCGCGCGGCGTGTGCAGTGGTTGATGTCCACGCCAGGCAGTACTGTAGGAAGGGTTCTTGACATAGTCACTACTCGATAAGGGGGCCCGTGCATGGTCAGCGAACTGGAAGGCGGTTCGACCGCTGTCCTCAGACGGGCTAACCTGCGGCTCGTGCTACGGACCGTCCGGGATCGTGGCCCCTTGTCGCGGTCGGATCTGCGCAGGCATACAGGCCTTTCGCGGCCGACACTGGACGAGGTCGTTGGTCAGCTATTGTCACTCCAGCTCCTGTATGAGCGACCGGCAACCGATGCAGAATTGGCCAGTCGGCGGCCGGGCCCACGGCCCCGGTACCTTAGCTTCAACTCTGACTCTGGCCGGCTAATTGCCGTCGACATTGGCGCTGAGAAGATCCTCGTCGTCGCCACCGACCTTGATGGACACGTCGTCGCTCGCTTGCGCTCCCAAGTGACGGGTCTCGATCGTGAGGCTATCCTTTCGGAGGTTCGCCGTCTCCTAGCGGAAGCGTCCAATAAGTGCAGGACGCAAGGCAGGCCTCTGCGTGCGGTGGTCGTCGGAACACCTGGGGTCATCGATCCCCTGACCGGCTCCGTCTCACTGGTTCCTCACATCGCTGGATGGGAGGGAGTGATCCTGCGGGACGAGGTTCTCGGGGGATATGAGTGCCCCACCGCTGTCGAGAACGAAATGCACCTCGCAGTCCTTGGCGAACGCTGGCTTGGCGCCGCACAAGGGTGTGACGATGTTGTATACATAGGCATCGGAATTGGAGTGAGCGCCGGCATTATCATCGGCGGGGGCCTGCATCGGGGAGCCTTTGGCGCCGCCGGAGAGATTGGTTATCTAGACTTTGGCTTCAGGGATGATGAGCCTGGGCGTGACGGTAGCGGAAGACTCGAGTGGTCGGCGGGAGCAAGGGCGTTCCTCGGCGAGGCCCAAAGGGCAGGCCCGGCGTCTCCCCGGCGAGGAGATCCCGAGCAGGGTCCGGTGGCCGTCTTCCGCGCCGCCGCCGCGGGCGATCCGGCCGCACTGTCGCTTATCGATCAAGTGGCTGCCGTTCTAGGCCGGGGCGTCGCGGCTCTGTCCCTCACTCTCAACCCGGCTCTGATTGTCCTGGGCGGAGGCTTGTCTCAGGCTGGCGAAGCCCTTCGAGGGCCAGTTGAGCGGCATCTCGGCAGGTTGCTCCCGATGCCCCCGCCTCCACTCAAGGTCTCGACCCTGGGAGAGCAGGCCAGCGTATTGGGCGGCGTATACAGAGCTCGCGAACTCGCCAACGAAATCATGGACCAAGAGTTTTTCCTTAACGGCTAGACCTCTTAAGCGTCAGCCCCGCCTTCCATCGTGGATTGTTCTATGGTCGGCACGCCCGCCAGTAGGGGGCATCAACTGGCACTCCGAATTCGGCGCGGGTGCAATGCACGAGCAGCCTCGGTGAGCGCGTCGCGCCCGGTCGGCTGGCACTAGACCAGGCCCGCCGGGCGAGCGGCAGCGAACCCCTGGCGCGTGACGTCGGTGACGGATCGGGCGAGGTGTGGTGTGCGCGGCGCTAAGGACACTGGCTGGGGCAGGGCGCGTGACGGCGACTCCGCGCGGTCAGCAGCGGGCGGGTATGGCCGGGCACGCCATGGCACGGGCGGCCGGCGGCCTCCGCGGGGGTGATGGTGATCACACAACCCGGGCTGGGCGTTCCATCTGCCGCGGCGGGAAGGCGGGTGCTGGTCGGGACTTGCGCCTGGCGTGGAAGTCGGCGCCCAGGTCCCCATAGGCTTGCCGCCCCTGAGGACCTGATAGGCGATATTAGGCGGGGTGTGGGCGATGGCTGATCGCCCTTCTTGACTGCGGCCCTGTTCTTCGAGCGGCCGGATCAGCGCACCAATTTGTCGTACTTGGCCTGCCGTCGACGGGGTCCTGATCGCCAGCGGGGCGGCATGCACCAGTACCGGCTTGATGTAGTCCCGGCACTACGGGTTTGGCTGCGCCCCCGTCTCTCGGCGCTCAAGTAGTTGCCCCGGCACAAAGTGGGCCCAGAACGCCAGCCTCTCCTTGCGGCAAGCACTGATGCGAGGGCCTGCCGCTCTCGGCCAGCCCAGCCCGCCCACGGGGCCGCTTCGCC
Source organism: uncultured Actinomycetota bacterium (assembly GCA_963711535.1). GTDB lineage: Bacteria > Actinomycetota > Actinomycetes > Streptosporangiales > Streptosporangiaceae > JAJYUU01. Next base: position 39,243 of record CAVQEN010000002.1, read on the forward strand.
GAACCCGTCGATCAGTCCCTCGATCGCCAGCGGCGCGGACTTGCCAGCCAGGTCCGACACCACCCAGTCGAGCTTGATCCCCGCCGCCAGCACCGAATGCAGACGTACGCGAGGACGACGCGCTGTTCCGGGAGGAAAAAGTTCGGTCCGATCGTCGGCCTGACGACCACCTACCGCGACCTGGACAAAACGATCAGGCTGGCCAACGCTCCTGGCTATGGCTTATCGTCATCGATCTTCACGCGCGACGCGGCAGAGGCGGTCCGGTTCCTCCGCGGCATGGTCAACGTGAATAACCTCCGGCGCGGATGCGCATCTGCCGTTCGGCGGCAACGGCAGGTCCGGCAACGGGTCCCGGCAGTCCGGGCTGTGGGTGCTCGACCAGTTCACCCGCTGGCAGTCGATGAACTGGGATTACTGCGGAACACTTGAGGAGGCGCAGATGGACATCACCGAGCTGACCCGGATGAGTCCTCCACAGCGGCAGGCTAGCCTGAAGGCCGTGCCATCAAAAACCCGGACGTACCGCATTGCCCGCTGCCTGTTGCTGGCCGCCCCCACCCTCACCGCCAGGCAGATGAGTCTCGGCACAGCTACGCGGGCGCTGCGATACCGGACCTGATCGTGAATCAGGCCCTGCGCGACCGGCACACCGCCGCGCAACCAGCAGTCAGAAGTCTCGCACGTACCCAGTCAGCCCTCCGTGCTGAGCGCGAACGTAGTGATCTGCCGGTAGACATCACCACCGTGGAGTTCAGTTGAGGGGAACTCGGGATGGTTTGGTGAGTCGGGGAAATGCTGCGCCTCCAGCGCGAAGCCGTCGCCTTGCCGGTACGTCTTCCCGCCCGTGCCGACGACCGTGCCCTGCAGCAGGTTGCCCGAGTAGAACTGCAGGCCCGGCTGGGTCGTATGGATCGTCAGGGCGCGGCCGCTTGCCGGGTCGACGGCCCGGGCAGCCTGAATGAGCGACGGTGGATCTGTCTGCCTCAGTACCCAGTTGTGGTCGTAGCCGTGGCCGATCTGAAGCTGCTCGTCGGCAGCCCTGATCCGGGCGCCGATCGGCACGGGAGTGGTGAAGTCGAAAGGTGAGCCTTTCACTTCGGCGATCTCGCCGGTAGGAACCTCGTGCGCATCGACCGGGGTGTAGTGATCCGCGTTGATGCACAGCAGCTGGTCGTGGCAGGTCCCGGAACCCTCGCCCGCCAGGTTCCAGTAGATGTGGTTGGTGAGGTTGAGGACCGTCGGCGCGTCGGAGGTCGCCTCGAACGTCAGCGTCAGCACATTGGCGTCGTCGAGGGTGTAGGTCGCGGCGACGTCGAGAGCGCCTGGGAAGCCCATCTCCCCGGCAGGACTGTGGTAGGTCAGCCGAAGCCCGGTGGCTGAGTCGGCTGCGATCGTGCCAGCGTCCCAGACTTTCTGGTCGAAGCCGACTGTTCCGCCGTGCAGGGCGTGCCACGGCCCGTTCATCGGAACGCGGACGGTCTGCCCGCGCAATTCGAAGCTGCCGTTACCAATCGGATTGGCGTACCGGCCGATTAGCGCGCCGAAGTAGACGCCAGCGCCCTCGGGATTCAGCGGACTCGGCGCCGGATTGAGCCGGCGGTACTCCTCGAAGGTCGCGAAGCCAAGGACGACGTTGGCCGATCGGCCCTGGCGGTCGGGAAACTCGACGGCCTGCACGATACCGCCGTAGTTCAGGATCCGAACTCGCGTGCCGCGTGCGTTGGCGAGTGTGAACCGTCTGATCTCTCTGCCCTCGTGGGTGCCGATGACGTCTTCGGCGATGGCGGCTGCCATCCCGCCGTCATTCACTGGGGATCACCGGCTGAGCAGACGCCTCGTCGCAGCTCACGGTGCAGTCCGGATGATCCTGGCATAGCGTGACCGGAAACCGAATATCCGGCTTGCCGAGAAGGAGGACGCGGAGGATGAACTGCTTCCATGCGCCACCGTCGGTTACGAGGTGGACCTTGCGGGCACTCAGGACGTCCGCCATCCCAACGGTGATTGCCATCGGAGGCACGGCGTAACTGTTGCCGCCGGCAGTTCGCTGGCTGAGCGCAACCATAGTGTCATCAGCCAGCTGAACCATCCGCGTCTTGCCGCGCCGCAACTCGTCGATGCTGACACTCGTCCACTTGGTTTCGGGAGACTCGTTGAAACCGACGTGGCCGCGGTAGCCGAAGCCGCCGTACGCCGTGTCGACGCCACCCACCGCGGCTATCGCGGCCGAATAGTCCTCGATCCGCGCCGGGTCGGGGAATATGACGTGATCTCGCGGGGCCCGCAGATCGGGATGGATGTGGTCGTGCAGTTCGCGCCGCGCGTAGCCGCGGAAGCTGAACGGGCTTGACTCCGGAATCCAGCGTCCCTCCCAGTCGCAGAACTCGTCCATGTGGAAGCACCACACGTTTTTCCACGACAGCCGCTGCTGATTCGTCAGCTCGGCGAGCCGGGGGTAATGAGCTTTGGGCCCGATCGGCAGTATCCAGCTCAGCGTCCGCCCTTCCTGGTTCGCGGCCCGGATCTCGGCAGCCATGTACTGGGCTAGCCACTCGTACAAAGCAGCCTTGTTGGGATGCACGACAAGCGGCAGCCTGGCCGCTCGCTTGAGCTCATCGATAGGCATTGCAAGTTCGCGGTCGCTCACAACCGTGCCGGGAATCATGCGTAATCCACCTCGTTGCTTCGTTGGCTGTATTGGGTCTGATCAAGCTGTGACTGCGCGGCCAGCGGCCCAGGCCGTCACCTCGTCCGCTGTTCCGTTCGAGGGGATGCTGCCGTCTAGAGTTACGCTCCGGCTCGCCACAAAAACTGAAGCCCGTATTGCTTCGGCCGGCTCATCGCCTGCCCGGAGTCGCGCAGGCGGGTGCAGCGCCAGCGCCCGGCCAGCGAGACCGGGCCGGTGCCTCCGGATCGAGACGATGCCCGGGTTGCACTTCAGGGCACGGCGAGGATCGGCCGAGCTGAGACCTCATCGCAACTCACGGTGCAGTCCTGATGATCCGAGCGTCGCCAGCCACGAGGGCACCCGAAAGCTCATCCCTCCAGGCGTCCAAGTCGGCTTCCGTACCGTACGACGGGAGGCTGCCCGGCAGGGTCACGCTCCTGCTAGCCGCCAGCACCGCATAGCGCACCGCGTCGTCCAGACGGTCTCCGGACTGGATCCGCACAGCCAAGGATCCCAGGAACGCATCACCCGCGCCGGTGGTGTCCACCGCCTTCACCTCTGGTGCGGCGACGTGGAGCTCACCGCCGTGGCTGTCGCAGACGTATGCACCGCGCTCTCCGGCAGTGACTATCACGCTGCAGCCCGGATACGCTCGCCGCAGACCTCGGGCAAGCTCCCAGGTGCCCGCGGCCATACCTAGCAACCGCGCGCTCTCGCTCTCGTTCGCGACGAGCACGTCGGTGAACTCGATCAGCTCCCGAGCTAGATCCGCAGCGGGCGACGGGTTCAGGACTGTTAGGACGCCCCGCTCCCGAGCGGCCCGGAAGGCCGCGACGGCTGCCTCCTGGGATGCCTCGAGCTGGCACAACACTATGGAGCACGACTCGAAGGCATCTGCCAGCCCCGCGAGACGCTCGCGATCCAGTTCCAAGTTAGCCTCCAGGGCGGTGGCGCAAGCAGACGCCCCGTTGGGGCCGATGAGGACAAAGCCAACATCGGTCGGCTTCTCCACCGTTGTCGCCCACCTCATGTCGAGGCCCTCGCGGTCGAAGAACGCCCGCCAGCGCTTGCCGCGCTCGTCGTTTCCGAGCACCGTGATGAAACGCACGGCGGCACCCAGCCGGGCAGCGCACACAGCCTGGTTCGTGGCCTTGGCGCCATCCAGTGGTTCCTCGAAGCCGGAGCCCAGGACGCTCTCTCCTTCAGCCGGGATGCTTGTCACATGCATCACCAGTCCCTGAATATGGGCACCCGCCACAACGATGGGTCCGTTGCCAACCTCGCGGTCCAGCGAGACAGTCGTGTTCAATACCCTCACATCCCGTTAGGGCAAGAGCCGCTTTGGCGAGGCCCGTAGCCATGTCATGGCAGCGCGAAATCCCTCGGCGTAGCGCACGCCGCACTGATAGCCCCGAAACTGACCCATCACCCGAGTCTGGTCCACGACGTCAATACCGTCGTGTTGCCTCAGCCACGACAACTGACTGTCGTGGCACCGCAGAGCCTCGATCTTCTGGTCGAACACGTCGCTGATGTCGACATATTCATATGGGTCGAACCCCACTCCTGCAAGTGGATCAAAATAGATTACCGGCGCTACTACGTCATGGGCGGCATGATCTGTGAGAAACAGCGGAAGCGTGGCCACATGGCTCGCGTCCAACATCAGCCGCCCGATCTCAACGTGGTCTGGCATGTAATCGTTAGGCGAGTGAGTTAGTATCACATCGGGCTTGGTTAGCCGTATCAAGTCAATGGCCAGACGGCGCTGAACCGGATCCGATGCGTTCACTTCCCCGTCCGACAGGCCAAGCGTCATGTGTCGAACGCCCAACACCTCTGCCGCGCGCCTCGCCTCGCGCAGGCGAATTTCGGTAATCTCCTTCGAGGAATGCACAAAGCTTCCCCGGTCGCCCACAGTGGCATGACATGCCGTCACATCGTCGCCGGCTTGCCCGAACCTGATCAGAGTGCCGCCGCAGAGCTGCTCAAGGTCATCAGGGTGCGCACCGACAGCCAGCACGTTCATGCAGTTACTCCCTGGTCTGCGCGCTGGTTCCCAGTGGCGGCCGGCCATTGCTGACCTTCTCCCGGAGTTCGGTCGATCTTTACCCGCTGGCGCGGTCCATGGCCGCCCATCTGCCACGGTGACGGCGCCGCGAGTGGCCGGAAGTTCACTCCTGCGATCTCTAGTCGCTTCAGGTGGTCCGCCAGTCGCCCATTGAACTCAGCGAAGCTAACACGGTCGCGAGACCATAGCGCTTCACTGAAAGCACACGCACGCGGGAAAGCCATGTACTCGATGTCACCGCTCGTCGGCATATATTCACGCCATAGGCAGAATTGAGAACCAAGTACCCGGCTCTCTCCCCCGCGTCGCCTGAGTTCTGCAGGCACCGGCTCGTATGCATAGACGTCCTGAAGCGTAACTACCTCGTAAGCGGCGAGCGGTTCATCGGAATCTGTCGACTGATAATGATAAAAATAGCAAGGGAATTCGGGGGCCATGACGACGTCGAAACCCTCCGTCGCTGCCGCTACGCCGCCCTGCTCACCGCGCCAGGACATGACTGTCGCGCCGCTGGGCAACTCGCCGCCTTCAAGAATCTCGTCCCAGCCCACTAGGTTCCGGCGATTCTCGCGAAGGTATGCGTTGAGCTGCGCAGTGAACCAGCTTTGAAGCCCTCCGATGTCCAAAGCATCGCCGGTGTGAATGCGTCGCATGGCGGCAGGGCTCGATGCCCACTCCGTGCGTGGGCACTCATCTCCGCCAACATGGATGAACTCGGACGGGAATACCGTCATGACTTCCGACAGAATCTCGCGGCAGAATTGCAGCGTCGAGTCCTCAAGATTCAAGACGTGCTGACTGATCCCCCAGTCGCAGCGGACGTCGAGTGGCTTCCTGAGGTTGCCAAGCCCGGGATAGGCGGCGATCGCGGCCTGCGAGTGCCCCGGAAAGTCAATTTCGGGCATCACGGTGATGTTGCGCTCTGTGGCGTAGCTCACTAGGTCGCGTAGCTGTTCCGCAGTATAAAAGCCACCATGGGGCGTCCCGTCGTAGCGGCCGTCACCCGCGCGGCGAGTGTCCCGGGCGTGACCGACGACGGTTTGCCGTCGCCAGGATCCAATCTCGGTAAGGCGAGGATACTTTTCGGAGGGGAAGCGCCAGCCTTGATCATCCGTCAGATGCAGATGCAGCACGTTGATCTTATGCATGGCGAGCAGATCTACGATCCGGATTAGAGATGGAAAAGGAAGGAAGTGGCGGGCGACGTCGAGGAGTGCGCCGCGCCAGGAGAATCGCGGGGCGTCTTCTATCTCAAGGCACGGCATTTCCCAGCGCATTCCCCGGACCGGTGCAGAGCAAAACGACTCTGTGGGCAGGAGCTGCCGGAGGGTCTGCAGTCCATTACGCAATCCAGCTACTGCACCTGCCTCCAGATGCAAGCCGGAGGGCTCTATCCTCAGGCGGTATCCCTCGTTGCCAAGTGTTCCCTGTGTTGAGGTAATGCTCAGCTGGATTTGAGCATCTGCCCCGCCCGGGGCAAGGTCAAAGCCCGTTGCCGGGGAGAGCATCGCTCGGAGCAGACGCGCAGGTCCCTGAGCTCCCGTCTGGGTCCCGACAGTGACCTGATCGGTCAGTTCGAACACGCCGTCGAGGGGCGTGACGCTCATCGGGTACGGCACCAGTGACAACGGCCTCATGCGCTCCTCTTCCCTAGTCCTTTTCTGCCGGAGCGTTGGGCGCCCGTCCGACATGTAAAGAAGGCTTCCTGACAGAATAGGTGTGCAGAGGCCGGACTGGCAAGCCATCTGGCCAACGCCTCGGTCGTTCGCGGGCTGCCCACGCCACGACTGGCGCTCGACGCGGCGGAAGAAGAGATGGGCCGCCGACGCGGAGGCGCGGGATAGCGTGAAGCAGGCCAGCACTGACGAGCGAGGGGTCCCTCGCACACAACTTCGCCATCGCCTGTCCAGACCTCGGGACGGACGCCGTGTGGATGGAACCCCAGAGGCGATCCGAGTCGATGTCTCACGTGACCCGGTGCGGGCGATCATCGGCGGCGACTCCCGCCGCTGTGCGCAAATACCGCGGCCTACCGCGTCGTCGTCCGCGTGCCGTTCGAAGGCGGGCTGATTCTTCAAGCTCGGCCCAAGTTCCTTCACCTTCAGCTCTGTGGCATGCTGAAACTCGTACAGAGCATCTGACCTGGGCTTCTACCCTCGCCACCTCTGGCCTTCCGCCTCGCTTATCTCACGATCGGGGTGTTCGGCTGGCTGGCGCTCCTGGCCCGAAACGACACCTCCGACGACATGCAGATCTTGGTACTGCGTCATGAGAGTGCGGTACTGCGCGCCAGGTCACCCGCAAGGAGCCCGACCAAGCGGCAATTCCTGCCTCCCAGGCATCCGGGACCCTGCGGCGCGACCTGCGGCACGTCGACACCGTGTCGCTCAACCGACTGCACGTCTTCTTCGCGATGCAGACCGACACCTGGCGAGCGCACATCCGCCGCATAACCGCGCACCCAACCGGGCCACCGACCGCCCGGCAGGCCCCTAACCTGCTCATCGATCCCGGTGAACGCGCCGCCGGCTCAGATTCCTGATCAGGCGGCGCGGCTCATCACAACGCCGACCCGGCCGCCGCGGGCGAACTCCCTCGCCCAGCGGTATGCGGGAGCGCTTGGGCGCTAGTGCCCCGGCCGTCTGCTGATCCACGGTGAACAGCACCCGCAGCAGATCCTCACCGAGTACATGACATGACAACCGCCACCGGCCACACCGATCGCGGGAACAACCATCTCAGTTGCCCGGCCAGCCGGTCGATGTGACCGCCCCGATCAAGCGCGCGCCCACATCGTCCACGGGCTGGTTAACGATGCACAGCTACTGCTACATCCCCGCCGAAAGCGGCGGCTGACCACGGCCGGGCTGGATCACGCCGGGGTCGGCCCGGCGCCCTCACTCATCTGGGCGCAGAGGACCTCCTGGACGGCGCAGCCGACGTCGAAGCCCGCGTCCCAGTTGCTCAGGGCTCCGCGGTCCAAGCTGTCGCGCCAGGCCTGAACCATCCGCGCAACTGCAGGAGGGGGCGCACCGGGAACATGGTCATCGCTGTGCACCGTAAGGAGCCTTCGTCGCTCTCCTCCGGTCCGCTGCAGATCCAGCCACTCCACCTGGCCGCGGCCCAGCGCAAAGTTGAGCGCGCCTTCGGAGCCGACCACGGTCACCTGGTCAGCCGTTATCCGGTCGAGCCGGGACAGCAGCCCTGAGACCGGGACTGCAGCGCCTGGCTGCCGGCCCGATGTACGGTGCGCGAGTTTGAACCAGGAGGTTCCCCGCTCGACTTCCGCTGCAACGGCGACGACGTCCGGATTGGTAGGCCTCGCCCCGTCAGCTCTGGTGACCGTGCCGGTGAAGACGCGCGTGGCACGCATGCCACCCACCAGGACGCCAACGGTGTCGACCATGTGTGATCCGCCGTCGAACCAGATTCCCCCCGGGCTCACCTGCCCGTTCTCCCGCCAGCCGAGCTGCCCGCCCGCACCCCAGTGGAGTTCGACGCGGACCGCGGCCACTTCGCCGATGGCACCGTCCTCGATCAACTGGCGGGCCTGCTGCACTGCCAGGGTGTAACGATAGGTGAAGCTCATCATGCTCACCACGCCGGCTGCACTAGCCAGGTCGCGCAGCTGCCTGGCGCTTGCGGCGTCTGTCGTAATCGGCTTGTCGCACAGAACATGGCGCCCTGCCTTCAGCACTGGCTGAACCATCTCGGCATGGAAGCGATCCGGCACCACCACGATCACCGCGTCGGCGGCGTCCTCGTCCAACGCCCGGGCCAGCCCTTCTGATCCCTCCTCCACCCTGGCGTTCAGGGACCAGTCGTGCCTGACCGACTCGAGGCGGTCACGGGAGCGACCGCAAAGCAGCGTCACCTCCATATCGTCCAGCGACTTCAGCGCAGGCAGGTACGCCTCCTGGGCGAACCCTCCGACTCCGACAAGCCCAACTCTCCATGTCACTTCCAAGCCTCCGTCGTCTCAGTCCCGGTGCCGCATTCCGCCGACGGCCCGCCCACGATCGACACGCCGAGTCCTCATATGAACGCCCACCCCGTCCCTCGCCGGCCGGTACATCGCCTCGATGATGGCGTCCATCCATGTCGCCCCGCGCCGCCGGGATCATCGAACAACTCCGGGAGATGCGCAGGAGGATCCGCAAGATCATGCGTCGGCGCGAACGTGATCAAGGTCTGCATGTCCAGCGGCGTATTCTCACCGGGCGGCAGGCGCCAGGGCGCGGGCCCGAGGGCTTCTAGGAGCTGGGCGGCGCAGTGAGCGCAGCTTTGCCGCGTACGACGGTGTTGACCAGTTCGCCGATCTCCGGGATACGGATGCTGATCTCGTCGCCGGCCTGCAGGGCGAACGGCAGCTCCGGCACGAGGCTGGTGCCCGTCGAGAGCACAGCCCCCGCCGGGAACTCTTCTTCGCGGAACAGGAACTCGGCGAGCTCACCGATCCGCCGACGCAGCCCGGCGGTGCTCGAGGCTCCCTTCCAGGCCACGGCTCCGACACGGCGGATGGTCATCTCGATGGTGAGCGCGTAGGGGTCAGGAATCTCCCAGGCGGGCCGGATCCACGGGCCGAGCGCACAGCCGCCGAGGTAGATCTTGGCCTGCGGGAGATACAGCGGGTTCTGCCCCTCGATGGAGCGGGAGCTCATGTCATTGCAGATCGTGTAGCCGGCCACCTCGCCGGCGTAGTTGAGCACTGCAGCAAGCTCAGGCTCGGGTACGTCGATGGTGGAATCGGAACGTATCGACACGGCGCTGCCGGTCCCGCGGACCCGCCACGCCGCCGACTTGAAGAACAATTCGGGCCGGTCCGCCGTGTACACCAAGTCGTAAACGTCGGCGGAATGCTCGCTTTCCACTACCCGTGCGTCCCGGGACCGCTCGTAGGTGACGCCGGCCGCCCACACTTCCGTGCGGCCGTCGATGGGAGCGAGCAGTTCGGCGCTGCCTTGCGGCACCGCCTCACCGCCCGACTCGGCACAGATCAGCCGGATCTGCTGCAGCGGAAGCGCGAGCAGATCAGCGACGGTGGACGCCCGCGCCAGCGAGGTGATCGTCCCGGCTGCTATGCCGTCGTCGGCCAGTACGCCTACCCGTGGCACGCCGCCGCCGATGTCCCGGAACCTGATGAGCCGCACCTACGTCCCTCCCGCAGTCAGAACCGAATAGATATGACCGTCTCGTGAGATTAGCGGTTGTTTGTTAAGGCCTGTCAACTTAAGGGCTCTGCCAAGGTTCCGGCGGTGTCAGCGGAGGTGCCATCCACCATGCGAGAGGCTACGCCGGGCGGGTTGGCGTCCTCTAGCACGGTGATGGTGAGCTGGCCCCGCAGCAGCTCGGCGTGACCAGTGAGATCTCGCGCAGGCTGGGAATGAGTATCCACCTTGGCTCATTTCTTGAGAGCGATCCGCCGCGAACTGATGCGCATCTCCGGGGGAACGTCATGCAGCGCGTTGAGGTACAGCTGGAAGACGATCTAACCGGCGGCCCAGCCGAGGAGACCGTCAGGTTCGCCGTGGACGGCACGGACTACGAACTAGACCTGAATGCCAGAAACGCCGCCGACCTCCGCCGCCGTTTCGCGGCGTTTGTGGAGCATGCCAGGCTCGCGCGTCCGCGGCGGCCGTCGCACGGCAGGACCAGAACAACCGCGAGCCGGGAACGCACCCGACAGACGCGCGCCTGGGCCGAGCAGCACGGCATCGCCATAGCCGACCGCGGCCGCCTGCCACGCCACGTCATTCAGGAATACGAACAGGCCCACCGCGGCGACCAGACTGCAAAACGAGGAACGGCCCGGACAACTACCCGACGTGCGCCGGCGCCCAATCGCACAACTGCGAAGGCGGCGGGAAGAACGAGACGCTCGGCGCGGCGCCGACCCGGAAGGTAGCGGACACCTCTCAGAAGATCTCGCCAGACCACGGCCGAACCGAACCATCAAAGGCGCGCACCCGGCGCGGAACCTTCTCGTAAGCCTCCGGCGGTTCGACCGGCCGAAGCACGGAGGCGCGGACGTCAACACCCTTATGGACCGGCCAGCCGCCGGATTCCTGGACCCTGTGGGGTGCCAGAAGTCTGCATGCCCTGTGACCTGCGGCGGCCAGGGTCAGCCGTACGGCATCATGATCATCCGTGTCCCTGCGCCTGCTCTATCTCATCTTCGTCCGGGTCTGCGGCTGACTGGTCCTGCTCGGCCGGTCATCGGCCTCCAAGGACGCCGAGCTGCTCGTGCTGCGGCACGAGGTCGCCGTGCTGCGCCGCGTAGATCCCCGGCCCAGACTCGACTGGGCCGACCGCGCGGTCCTCGCCGCGCTGACCCGGCTCCTGCCGGCAAGGCTGCGGGTGCACCGGCTGGTCACCCCCGGCACCGTCCTGCGCTGGCACCGCCGCCTGATCGCCCGCAAGTGGACTTACCCGAACCGAGGGGGACGGCCTCCGGTCAGCACCGAGATCGCCGCGCTGATCGAGCGGCTCGCGACCGAGAACAACACCTGGGGATACCAGCGGATCCAAGGTGAGCTGCTTAAGCTCGGCCACCGGGCCAGCGCATCCACAATCTGCCGGGTCCTCAAGGCCCTGAAGATTCCGCCGGCACCGGAACGGCGTACCGACGCCAGCTGGCGGACGTTCCTGCACACCCAGGCATCGACGATGCTCGCCACCGACTTCTTCCACGTGGACTGCGCGGTGACCCTGCGGGGCCTGTACTGCCTGTTCGTCATGGAAGTCGGCAGCCGCTGCGTGCACGTCCTCGGGGTCACCGCGAACCCGGACGGCCGGTGGACCGCGCGAGTCCGCGCGGCGCCAGCAAGCCGACCATCCGCCGCGATGCGCCTTCGCCGGGCTCGTTCGTGTCACCTGTGGTTGTCAGCCAGCCTGCCCCCGCCCCTCGATGCGAACTCTGGTCATGATGGTCGATGGCGGTCATCGGCACTGCTCATAAGCCGAAGCATGGCGGTCTTGACCGCGCAGAGGGGTACTCGTTGCTGCACACGTTGCTGCACCTGCCGCCTGAGAGCGTCTGATTTTCTAGGAGGGTTTGCCAAATCCACATGAGTCCATCAGGGCCTGCGGAGCAGCCCGAACCCGGCTCTCAGCCGCCACGCCGGCGACCGCGCGCCAGCCAGCCGGCGACGACCGCAGGCAGACCCAGGCTCAGCCCGCACCGCTGCCGGGCGTCCTGCAGCCGCGGGCAGGCCAGGTCGAGGACATCCTGCGCAGCCTGGACATCACCGAGCCGGGCATGCTGCTCCGCGCCGCCGCCATCGACCAGGCAGCACGCGACGTGCTCGCTAATGCCACGGCGAGCTCACGCAACCGCGACAGCATCAACCAGCCGCCGCAGCGGAAACCAAGAACACCAGCCGAGGCCCCGGCAACGGCAGGAAAAGACGTCATCCACGCTGGCGCAGATACCCGGCAACACGTCATACCCACAGGATCAGTCAGCAGCCTGGCAGCCGGACACTCCCCTCAACGAGCCCCGCGGAACTCACCAGGGGCACCCTCCCGGCCTGACGACGGCCACGAGAAACTGCCCGCAGGCGGCCAGATAGGTGCCCGCTGGCGGCCATGAAAACTGCCCGGCGGCGGTCACTAGATCTGCCCGACACGATTTGACGTTCCCTGCCGGTTACCCGGCGGGGGTCCCCTTCCCGGCTTGGCTGAGCGGTGCCAAATCCGTACTCAGTCCCGGGAAGGGGACGGAGTGAAGTCTGCCGAGGAGATCATGAACATTCTGGAGGCTTACGACCTGACAGGGTCGCTGCGGGACGCCGCCGAGCTGGCCGGCTGCTCGCATCACACGGTCGCGCGGTATGTGGCCGGGCGGGAGAAGGGCCGGGCGCCGGGCGCGCCGGCACGCCGGCCGGGGCTGATCGATGAGTTCTTGCCCAAGTTGGAGGAGCTGGTCGACCGGTCGAAGGGGAAGATCCGCGCGGACAAGGCGCACGGGAAGATCACCGCGATGGGATACCGGGGGTCGGAGCGCACGACCCGCCGGGCGGTGGCCGGGCTGAAGGCGGCCTGGCACGCGGGCCGGCGGCGGGTGCACCGGCCGTGGGTGGCCGAGCCGGGGATGTGGGCGCAGTACGACTTCGGTGACGGGCCGCTGATCGGCGGAGCGGCGACGGTGCTGTTCTGCTTCTGGCTGGCGTGGTCGCGGTTCCGGGTGGTCGTGCCGCTGCTGGACAGGACGTGGCCGAGCGTGGCCGCCGCGATCGACACCGCCCTGCGGACCGCGGGAGGTGTACCGACGTATCTGCTGACCGACAACGAGAAAACCGTGACCATCGAGCACGTGGCCGGGATCCCGGTCCGCAACCCGGCCGCGGTGGAATTCGGGCGCCATTACTCGCTGACGATTGCCACGTGCGTGCCCTATGACCCGGCGTCCAAGGGCGGGTCGGAATCGACAGTCAAGCTGGCCAAGGCCGACCTGGTGCCTGCCGAGGCGAACCTGCGCCCGGCGTATGCCAGCTTCGCGGAGCTGGAGGCCGCCTGCCAGGAGTTCTGCCGGATGGTGAACGCCCGCCCGCACCGGGTCACCCGGCGGGCGCCAGCGGAGATGGTGGCCGAGGAGCGGGCCCGGCTGCACCCGGTGCCGGACGCGCCGTTCACCGCAGCGCTCGGCGTGACCCGGACGGTGGACGGCCTGTCGATGGTGATGTTCGAGGGCGGCCAGTACTCGGTGCCGCACCAGCTGGCCGGGCAGGTCGTCTGGGTGCGCCTGGCACGGCGAGCAGGTCGTGATCGCCCATGCCGGCCCGGCCGGGGTGAGCGAGGTCGCCCGGTGGCAGCAGACCACGCCGGGCAGCCCGCGGGTCGACGACGCGCACTACCCGCCGGCGCCGCCCGGCGCGCTGGCGCGGGTGCCGAAGGCTCGCACGTCCGCTGAAGCAGGCTTCCTGGCGATCGGCGAGGGTGCCGGGCTGTGGCTGGCCGAGGCCGCTGCCGCCGGCACGGCCCGGGTGCGGGCCAAGATGGCCGCCGCGGTCCAGCTCGCCGCCCTGCACGGAAGCCTGGCCGTGGACCGGGCGCTCGGCGAGGCTGGCGCGGCGGGCCGGTTCGCCGACCATGACCTGGCCTCGATCCTGGCCCACCAGGCCGCCGCCGCGCCCGGCGAGCTGTCGAGGGCCGGGGAGCAGGCCAGCCTGGCCCAGGGCACCGGCGCCTGGGCCCGGCACGGCAGGCAGGAGGCCGGCCGATGAGCCTGCGTCATCCATGGGAGGAAGCAGTGCTCTCCGGCGAGGAGATCACCAAGGTCCGCCAGGTGCTGGCCGACTGCTCGGCCGTGCTCACGGCGGTGCAGGAGACGGGCGGGCCGGCGCTGGGCGAGGTCACCCGCGCCGTGAAGCATAGCCCCGGCGGTCTGATCTACCACGTCAACCTGGCGATCGACTACCTCGACTTCGCCCCGGCCGCCCGGAGCTTGTCATGACCCCCGCCAGCGCCGCGCCGCGACCCGGAAGCGTAACGCTTCCGGGCGAGCCCGCCCGAGCGCTCACCAGGAACAAGGAGCACGACAGCATGACCTGCCCGGCAGCCGGGCACGGCAGCCGGCCCGGGCCGAACCCGCCGGCGGCGCCTCCGCCGTTGTTGCGTGACGCTTCCGCGCTGCCAGGCCGGACCGGCGCTGACCGCACCGGGTTTACCTGCGCCTGCTGCGGCCGCGAGGTCGTCACCAGCGTGCCCGGCCTGTGGCACAACCCGCCCGTCGGCTCGCCCCGGCGGTTCTGCTCGCCGGCTTGCAGGCAAGCCGCGCTGCGCCGCCGCCGGGCCGGCGTCGCCGAGGACACGCCGCTGCAGCTGCGCGGCGGCGGCACCCGCTCCCTCACCGCACTGCCAGCCGGCCCTGGCGGGAAGGACACGCCATGACCACCACCGTCCCCGCGCCGCCGCCGATCGACGCCGGGCTGGAGCAGTTGCTGCGGCGGATGCGGCTGCCGCACATGCGCCGCATCGCCCCCGAGGTCCTGGCCACCGCCAAGGCGCAGCGGTGGGACCCGGCCGAGGTGCTGCGGGCACTGCTGGCTGAGGAAGTCGCCGGCCGGGACCGCTCGGCGCTGGGCACCCGCCGGGCCCGCGCAGCCTTCCCCACCGGCAAGACCTTCGACGCATGGGACGAGCACCTGTCGTCCATCCCCGCGCCGACCCAGGCCGCGCTGCGGACCCTGGAATGGGTCGGCCGGCACGAGAACCTGGTGGTCTGCGGCCCCTCGGGCACCGGCAAGACGTTCCTGCTCGAAGCCCTCGGCCAGGCCGCCGTCGAAACCGGCCGGCACGTCGCCTGGTTCACCCTCGAGCAGCTCGGCGTGCTGGTCCGCGCCCACCGCGCCGACGACTCGGTCGCCAGGGCGATCACCCGGATCCTGCGGGCCGACATGGTCGTGGTGGACGACATCGGGCTATTGCCGGTCGGGCCGGACGCGGCCGAGGGTCTCTACCGGCTGGTGGATGCCGCATACGAGAAACGCAGCGTTGCGGTCAGCTCGAATCTGCATCCCTCAGCGTTCGACGAGCTGATGCCCAAAACACTGGCCACCGCCACAGTCGATCGGCTGATGCACCATGCGCACATCTGCCAGACAGCCGGCGACAGCGTCCGCCTGTCCCAGGCCCTGGCCGGGAAGGGAGTGATCCCCCTGAGCTAGCAACGCGGGCACGTCTGGTGGCCACCACTGGGCAGATCTGGTGGCCACCAGCGGGCAGCTCTCATGACCGCCACTGGGCAGTTCCTGATGTCCCTTGACACCGGCCCTGACCGAACCTGACGCCGAGCTGCCGCGTCCACCCCTGAACATGACACGTCACGCGAGCAGGACCGGAAACCATGGACAGCTAGAAGACGACAACCTAATCACATCACGCCCCCTCAGTTAAGCGATCAAGCCGCGAAACGAGGTCACGGAAAGTGAAATCCCCCATGCGCCACAGCGGGGTCTTTAGCCCTGCAGATTAGGGTCGGGCCCCCACCTTCAGGGCCGCGATATGCTGATGACGCCCCGAACGCACGAGACGTGCCGGGACTGTCCCGCCGGGTCCGTGACGACCTGGCCCGGCGAAGCAGGCCCGAGGCCCACCTGGCTGCCTTCGTGCGCTCCTCAAGCGGCGCGATGTCGCGAAGTCAGCCAGCTATCAGCCGCCTGGGCACCCGCAGAGCGAGCGGGGCAACCATGAAGTCGCGATTGACGATGGCGCCGGCAGCTGCGAGCCAAGCCCGTTCGGCGCGCCGCACAATACGAGCAGGCCGCAGGCGGTGGATGCGGTATTCCCCCCGGCTCGTGGCAGAGCGGGTCCCTCTAGGCGTCGGATCCAACGCCGTTGGGCTTGCGCGGGACGTCAGTAGCGCTGCGCTTCTTGCAAAGTGCGCCAAGCGGGGCACGACGCACGTTGGTCAGTGCTGGAGCAGGATGACCTCGAGTGTGCGCGGGCCGTGTACTCCCTCGACCCGTTCCAGCTCGATGTCGCTGGTGGCCGACGGGCCGCTGATCCAGGTCAACGGCAGCCGGCGGACAGGCGGGCGACTGCCTCCGGCACCAGGTGCACGACCTGCCCGGCCTCGACCACGCACAGGTGATAGTCAGGCACCAGCGAGATGGCCCGCCGGCCCTGGTCCGGCGAGCCGTCCAGGACGATCGTGCCGGTCTCGGCGATCGCCACCGCCGCGCGGGTGATGACCCCGTCGAAGGCGTCCAGCTCGGCTGCGCTGAGGAACGGCGGGGTATCCACGGTCGCCGTCACGAACTCAGGCAGCGGCAGCCGCAGCGCTGGTGGCACGACGATGCGGCGTGCCTGACGCTGCCGCAAGGCCGCACTGAGCAGGTCGGCGAGTGTGACCGGCGTCGCGCGGTGGACCAGCGCCCGGTAGTCGGTGAGCCGGCCGGCCAGCAGGTCCAGCAGTTCCGGCCCGGACAGCTCGCCCCGGGTCCGGTACCGGGCGGCTGCCACGGCGGCGGGTTCACCAGCACTGACCTGACCTGAATCCGAACCGGGTTGTGCTGAATCAGTACGGCCGGGGCCGACGGCGGCCGAGATCCTGGCCAGCATCTCGTCGCGCGCGCTCACTGGGCGTCCCGGTCTGCCTGGCCGCTGCCGCGGTGCTGGCTGCGCCACCACTGCCGGAACGTCTGCGCGGGCGGGGCAGGCGCGTCCCGCGCCCGGGTCCAGGCGGCCAGCGGCGGTGGCAGCGCGCTGATCTTCCCGCGCCGGCCGAGCAGTCGCCCGGCCCGGCCCGCCCGCTGGGCCCGCTCGAACCGCCGCGGCGAGCTCATCACCCAGGCCGCGGCCGCCATCGTGATCGCCTCGGCCGAGGGTACCTTCCGATGCTCGCGGGCGGCTTCCACGTGCTGTGCGCGCAGGTGCACCAGGATCGATGGGATGTCGATCTTCACCGGGCACACCTCGTAGCAGGCGCCGCACAGCGATGAGGCGTACGGCAGCGACGCGTTGTCCTCGACCCCGGTCAGCTGCGGTGACAGCACCGCGCCGATCGGGCCCGGATACACCGAGCCGTAGGCGTGACCGCCGGTCCGCTCATACACAGGGCACACGTTCAGGCATGCCGAACAGCGGATGCAATGCAGCGCCGCACGCCCGACCGGGTCGGCCAGTGCCGCGGTCCGCCCGTTGTCCAGCAGCACCAGATGCACCGACTGCGGGCCGTCACCCGGCGTCACACCGGTCCACATCGAGGTATACGGGTTCATCCGCTCCCCGGTCGACGACCGCGGCAGCAACTGCAGGAACACGCCCAGGTCGGCCCACCGCGGGATCACCTTCTCGATGCCCATCACAGTGATCAGGGTGCGCGGCAGAGTTACGCACATCCGCCCGTTCCCCTCCGACTCGACCACGCACAACGTGCCGGTCTCGGCGACGGCAAAGTTCGCGCCGCTGATACCCACGGTCGCCGGCAAGAACTTGCGGCGCAGGTGCCGCCTGGCCGCCTCGGCCAGCGCGGCCGGGTCGTCGGTCAGCGCCGGGTCGGCGTCACCCATCTCCCGCAGGAAGATGTCGCGGATCTCCGCCCGGTTGCGGTGGATCGCCGGGACCAGGATGTGTGACGGCCGGTCGCGACCGAGCTGCACGATCAGCTCGGCCAGATCCGTCTCGTACGCCGCGATGCCCGCGGCGGCCAGCGCGTCATTCAGCCCGATCTCATCGGTGGCCAGCGACTTGACCTTCACCACCTCAGTAGCGCCAGCAGCCTGCACCAGCGCGGTGACGATGTTGTTCGCCTCGATGGCATCCCTGGCCCAGTGCACAGTGCCGCCGCGCGCGGTGATCGCGGCCTCAAGCTGCTCCAGGTAGCCGCCGAGATTAGCCATCGTGCCGGCCTTGATGGCCTCGCCGGCCTCGCGCAGCTCCTCCCAGTCCGGCAGCTCGGCCACCACCCGCGCCCGCTTAGACCGGATGCTCGAGGTCGCCTTGCCCAGGTTGCGTCGCAGCTGAGTGTCCGAGAGCGCGCGGCGGGCCGCGACCGGGAACTCCTCACCTGCCCGCAGATGACCCACACCGCGCGGTGCGTGTGCTGGCGCGGAGGGCGACGGCCCTCGAAGCCCCCGCCGTGCCGGCATGCCCAGGAACGTCGTCACCGGGGCACCGCCGCAGCCGTCGCCGGCGCTGGCGCGCCGGCTGTGGCTGCCAGGATCTCGGCCAGGTGCACCGTCTTGACACCGGTGCGCAGCCGCGACAGCCCGCCGCCGATGTGCATCAGGCACGATGAATCACCGGCCGTGCACACCTCAGCCCCGGTGGACAGCACGTTCCGCATCTTGTCCGCCAGCATCGCGGTCGAGGTGTCAGCATTCCTGACCGCGAACGTGCCGCCAAACCCGCAGCACACCTCCGCACCGGGCAGCGGCACCAGGTCAATCCCCGACACCCGCCGAAGCAACCGCAGCGGCCGGTCGCCGACAGCCAGCAGCCGCAGCGAATGACAGGTCGGGTGATAGGTGACCCGGTGCGGATAATGCGCGCCCACGTCCTCAACGCCCAGCACGTCGACAAGCAGCCGGGACAACTCATACGTGCGTGCTGCCACCGCCCCGGCACGCAGTGCCAGCCGCTGGTCACCATGCCGGCGCGCGACCATCGCATGCTGGTGAACAATCGAGCCCACGCACGACCCCGACGGCGCGACGATCAGCTCGTACGGCTCGAAAGTATCCACGTACCGCCGGATCAGCGGCGTCGGGTACGCGGGCAGCGCGACGTAAGCGGTGATGGCCGCCGCGGCTAGGGAGACGAGTGCGCTCACCCAGAACTGGCCGCGATAAGCCCTGGACCGCTGCCTGGCCCACCGGAATGCGCTCCAGTCGGGCGATGGTGGTGATGTCACGGTCCGGAGGATACGTGGCGCTCGCCGCATCGCAGTACGGCACAACCGCCCGCTACCACATAGCGGTCATCACCGTTCCGGCGAGCAAAAACACAACACCCCATGCCTGGAGCCGCAGACCGCCGCCCGCCCGGTCGGCCAGACTCTTACGTATCGCGTCGTCTCCGGCCGTTCGCGCCTCGGCCTCCTGGCTGTCGCCAGCTACCCGGTCTGTGCGTTCGGTCCGCAGTCCGGCGTGTAGGTCGTTGAGGTGCTTGCCGACCGCGAGCATTTGGTCCTCAAGCCATTCGAGGCGTTCCTCGACGGTGCTACTGGGCGCGGGCTTTGTCCAGTCGGTGAGCGGATCGAAGAGGTTATTCCAACCGAACTGATGCAGGACGCTGACCTGGTGCAGCGGCCGGGGTCGCAACCGCAGCCACGTGAGCACAGTCGCTACCCAGCCCGGCCTTCCTGTCCACTCGCGGCGCACATCGCTGATGCCCTGCGCCGCAACCAGCACGCCTGTGACCAGGAAACCGGTGCCAGCCCAGTGCAACATCATCTTCGGCGCAGCCACGCCATCCCGCACCAAATGAGCAGAATTGCATCTGATGCAACATTCCGCACCCTGCGTGAACACGCGCGACCTGCGGTGCAGCGTGCCGCCCTGGGCTAACTCCGGGGCAATGAGAGCCCGTTGACGATGCCTGAGCTGGGATGCCATCACCCGCTTGCACCAAACCGGACAATGTTGCAGCCAGTTCGGTTGCAGCCAATACCCGAATCATGCAGCAGGCACAACCAAGAAGCGCAGCGAAGAGGGCAGGCGCCGCAACCGTCCGTTCGCCGAGCTGATGTATTCAGCGTGGTTGGAACATTGCTCTCTACCAGTTAGCATCCGCGCGAACAACGCGTAGAACACCAGCAAGTTGAAGCCGATCAGCGCGGGCAGCGCGGGGTCCCGGTATCGCGCCAGTGCACTGGTCATGGCCAGGAAGACTAACGCCCGGCAGCGTTGCATCTGCGAACTGGCGGATCGTGCCGCAAACAACAAGTCGCAGGGCGACTAGTCATGTAAGGTGCGCGCCGTGCGCAAGCAGATCGCCGGGGCGATACACCTCGGCGCAGCGGTTACGGTTGCCGTTCAGGTGGCTTGGCATGCTGCCCATCTGCGCACCATCCGGATCGACTGGGGTGATGCCCCGACGTGGCTGGCGGTCGTCGCGGCGACCGGCGGTGCCTGAGTCGTGCTCCGGCAGCTGCGGGATCAGCAGGACGAGATTGAGCGCCAGGCCACGCAACTGGACCGCCAGCAGGCGCAGGCCGTCGAGGTCATGCTCCACCACGTCTCGTACGTGGTGATGGTCGGGAACCCGCCGCCACCGGTGATTCCGCAGGGCGTCGTCCCTCTCGTCGAGAACAAGTCGCCTCGCCCAATCCGGGATGTCACGTGCCGGCTACATACCGGTCCACGACCGGGGCACATAAAGCTCCCGGTCGACCAGTACCCGGGTGCCCTTCGCGGGCACCGCGTAGGCCAGGAACACCCCGACCTGGCAGTTGGTGATCTTTCCCGCGGTGCCGGTGTACTGCCGCTGCACCCCGGCGGAAAGACAACCGCTCTTGAGGAAATCGGTCTCGTCCGCGATCAGCACCCCACCGCGATCACCCAGCTCAGCGGCCACGTACCGGCCCAGCGCATCCCATACGGCGTCCTGGTCCCACCGGGCGGAGTTCAGCAGCCGCTGCATCGCGTCCGGCGTGCCGTCGCCGGCGAACTCCGCCAGCGTCCACCCGTCCTTGCGCTCCAGCCCCGACACCAGGCCCAGCAGATACGACTCAGCCCGCAACCGCGGCTCCCGCCGGTAAACGCCGGCGCCAGCACCCCCGCGAACATGTCATCAAACCGGTCCAGCCACCCGGCCGGGTCAATCTCCCCTACGCTGGGCACCACGGCCGCAGCGCGATCCATCAGTGCAGTCACAGCCTGATGATCACGACGCGGCGGCGAATGGCATGACGCGGCCGGTATGCACGCCGCGCAGGTCGCCGTCTCCGGTTACTGCCCAGACTGGTGGCCGGTGGCCACCAGGCTGCTGATCCGCCGGGTCCGCCTCGACCCCGATCAGGTGTCGGCCGACCCGCGGTCACGGAGGCGGCGGACCCGGGCCGCGTAGTCGGCCCGCACTTTCTCGCGTAGCTCGGCAGCGGTGTCTGCTGCGAGCACGCTTGCCGGCTCGTCCGCGGGGATGGCCCGCCATACGCTGTCGATCACCTCGAACCTGTAGGCGGTGTCCCAGTGCCAGGTCAGGTCCAGCAGGTCGGTTTGCTCTTCTCTGGTCAGCATTGGCGCCCCTCTGCGAGGACCAGCCCTGGCGACGCGATCGGCTTCGCCTCGCTTGCCGGGTACCAGGGCCGGCTGAGCCAATGTTAGCACGATCTTGGACCACCGTGGACCACCAGTAACTACCTGGGAGAATGCTGGATTTGTGTTCACTTAGGCTGGCGGCCATGCCCAGGGAATCGACGCCGCCTTATAAGCGGGTGGCATCTGCCCTGCGCGAGCGGATCGAGCAGGGCGAACTGCTTCCTGGCGAGCAGGTTCCCCCGGTGCCCGAACTGGTCGAGATCTATGGCGTCAGCCGGAATACAGCTTTGCGGGCGCTGCGCGTCCTGAAGGACGAGGGGCTGATCCGCACGGAGCAGGGCTGGGGCTCGTTCGTCGCGGACCGACGCTAGCAGCACCGTCTCGGTCGGCCACCACGCGCCAGGTCGGCTGCCGCAATGTGCACCCTCGGGCACGGGCAGTGGTTGTCAGCGACCTACTGTGATCATGTGGTCATCGATCATGACTCGGCCACTCCGCTCTACCTCCAGGTAGCGGACCTGCTGCGTCGCCAGATCGAGGACGGAGCTCTGACGGCCCGCCTGCCCAGCGTCAAGTCACTGAGCCAGGAACACGGCATCAGCCACATCACCGCAGAGAAAGCGCAGGCCGTCCTGCGGGACGAGGGAATCATCCACAGCGTGATCGGCAAGGGCTACTACGTCGCGGAACGCAGGGCGTAATCCCTGACCGAAGTGCTCAGCAAGAGCAACATCCGTACGCCGGTGGCGCAGAGTTCACCAGTCAGAAAGACGTCCACTGCTGGTCGTCGCCGCTGCGCAGCGACCTCAGCCTGATGGCCAGCTCGCGCCTGGCTACCGGGTCAGCGTGGCCGTCACGCAGGATGGCGCTCAGCGTGGACAGTTCGCGCATCTCTCGCAGGACTGTGTACCCCTCCCACGACCGGATGTCGCAGCCATACGCGGCGACGAACGCGTCGCGCTGCCTCTTCCCGCAGCCCGAACCGCGGAGCCTGGAGGGTCGGAATCAAGTCGATCTCCCGGTGCCAGATGCTGACCGCGTCCCAATCGGCCAGCACGAAGCGGTGTCCCGTCGCGGAGCACGTTTCCCCGCCAGGCGTCACCGTGGATCATCCCGGCCGGGAAGTTGAAAACTGAGCCTGCGGTAAGCGACCTGGAGCTGCTCGCAGCGGGTCCGCAGCCAGCCGCGTTCTTCCTCGTCGATCGCCTGCTCGCGTCGATCGCCCGGCGGACGGAAACAAGCGGCTGGTAGTGCAGGCAGCGGAACCGGCGGCGGGTCCAGCTGGTGCAGCTCGCGGAGCAGGAACGCCAGATCGGCCGGATCCGGCGGCGGTCCTTCCTGGGACAAGTACCGCCAGAAGGTGACGACGCAGCCGTTGCTGATGACAGGCTGATCGACCTGAAGCGGTTCGACCGTGGGGAAGGCGGTCTCGGTGAGCCACTGTGTGATCCGTACCGAGGTAGCCAGCCGTGTGACCGAGTCCGGGGACGTCAGCAACGCAATACGTGCTACCGCATCCTCGGAGGGAAGGTGGTAGACGGCGGTGGCGAAGAGGCGGATCAGCCGGGCACCGCGGATATCAAGTCCGCATCGCGAGGCGGCGTCTCGCAGTGCGGACGCTGCGGCCGTTGGAGAAATCGGCCGCAGGCCCAGCCGACTCAAGCGCAAGCATCATCGCCCGCCGGGCAGTGCTTGCGCTGAACTGACGCTGCCGAATGCGGCTAGCTGCCGTTCCAGCTGACGCGCGGTGACTGAACTGCGGTATTCGGGGACGGCAGCAAATCTGGCGACAGGTCTCCATCTGATGGGCCAGGCTGTGATGTGCATCTGCGGGTCGAGTGCAAGCACACCCCGCAGTGTTTCGGCTGCGTCCTCCAGCTTCCTGTTCATCAGCTGGGCTTTTGCGAGCTGAGCGCTGCGCCAGCGATCTCGCAGCCGTAGGACCGGGCTCGTACGGGCACGGCCTGGTACAGGGTGATCGCGGCTTCGGCGGCGTCCTCAGCCTTAGCCGGATCGTCACCTTCGACCAGGGTGAGCGGCCTCGTAATAGAACAGCTTCGCGTCACGAACGTGAATTCCCCGGCGAGCCTGTCATGCAGTTCGTCTCGATGCGCAGTCCGCACGGGCGCGTTCAGCGGCGGTAATGGCGGCCCGGGCCTGTGCGCGGTCTCCGTGTGCGGACAGCGCCGTGCGCGTATGGCATGCAGCCGGACAGCGACCAGTGCCCGCTGATGCGTGGTGCAGGCCATCCTCGGCATGCCTTATCGCGTCCAGGTACCGATCGATCGCCGATCGCTGCCAGAGCCTGTGTCCCGCGTGCCCATCCGATCAACGGGCCGTGATCGATGTCCGTCCATATGTCCATGCTGCGCGGGCAAGGTCGTCAGCAGCTTCGTCGCGGCCCAGGTCCAAGCTCGCGTTGGCCATCAGGCCGCACAGCGCCCCAGCGAGGAGAGTTCAGATCTCGGGCTTGAGCCGGATAAGTCCTGCGGTCGATCGCCGCTTGAATGCTGGCGCAGTGACCGGCGCATGGCGAGTGAACAGCGGCAACGCGGGGGCCGCTGACATACGCACGCGCCAGCCGCACAATGTCAGCGGTGAACTGCTCCACTGCCGCTGGGCCGATTTCGGTGATCGCCGTTTTCTCTGCGTGCTCGCGAGCTTCAGTCGCCGCCAGGGCGATCACGTCCAGCCAGTCATCATCACGGCCGGACGCCAAGGCACCTCCGGGCATATGGACCAGGGATCACCGGAAGCGTTGCTTGGCGACCAACGAGAGCGGGAACGGGGTAACCTGGCGGGCCGCATTCTGACGCTCGCGGCGGACAGCGGCTTCGATCTCGTCGTTAATCTCAGTGAGCGCAGCCACCCATGCGCAGAGCTGCGTCTGCGGCTGACCCAGAATGTGCGGGGGACGTGCTGACGGCCAGTCTCCACGTTGGCAACCGTGCTGCGGCTGTAGTCGATTAACGAGGCGAAGTCGGCCTGGCTGTAGCCGACCAGCTCGCCGGCAGATCGCTAACTTCAGGCCCAGAGTCCGGCGTGCGCTCTCAACTGCGTCTGATTCCGTCACCGCTAACTCCATCCGCCCGCCGCCTCTAGGTCAATTGTCACCGATTCCGTCGCTTATGGCCCCATGGAAATTCGAACTGTCCTAGCGGCGAAAGCCACCGCTGACCTCGCACTGCTCGTTCCCTCTCCCAGGCAGTGAGCTCCCACGACGCGCTGTAAGAATCGATGGCCTCGCTGACCGGGCGACTACCCGGGGGGACGGTCAATCGGCTCGGTTTCTGCGATGGCGCTGAGCTGACCACAATCGCGACCATCAAGCGGCGTGCTGATGACAGCCGCCGAGTGCGCTATGCGGTAGCGGTTGGCTCGTGTCCGCGGTGGCCGAGCCGCCCCGCTTGATGTGGCGTACCTGAGCACCAACGCCACCCAGGTCAATGGAAACCCTGCTCATGTTCTGCCATCGCTGCCTCGGCATCCACCTGACTGTCGTCGATGCGTTGCCCTGGGCGCTCTCCTTTCCTCTCTATATCCAGCAGCACCGCGAGGCCCGCGATCAATGCACGCCCTTCCAGCGGTCCCGGTGGTCGCTCGCGCCTGGCAACCCCTTGAGGCAGGTGCCCGACGGGCCTAGCCGATCCATCCATGCCGCTGCGCCGCAGCGCCTGCCGCGAACCTGCTGGTGACGTCCAGCCGAGTCATGATGGCCGCGATGTGCCGTCGGACGGTGGTGGTACTGATCCCCGCGCGCCGCGCGATCGCGGCATCATGCAGACCCTCGGCCATCAGCTCGAGTACAGCCTGCTGCGCTGGCGTCAGCCGACTGGCGGGCGCGGCCGGCCGCTTCGGCTTAAGCGGGGTTGCCCGACCCCACAGCATCTCGAAGTAGTCCCGCAGCGCGGCAAGGATTACCGGCGCGCGGATCACGAGGGCCCCGGCCGTGCCGGACGGTGTGAGGGGAAGCATGGCTGTGGTTCGGTCGGCAAGCTTCATCTTCATCGCAACCCGCGGAAGGAGCCGGGCCTGTTCGCCTGCCGCAGCGTTAGCCTCGATGATCCGACGCGCGATCGGGTCGTCCATCGCGGCGGTGTCGTAGATCGAACGGTACCGCACCTGTCCGTCGAATGCGGGCAGTGGCGGCTGAGCGAAGTCATCAGTGAGCGGCATCTCGCTATTCAGGTTTTCCAGCGTCATCCAGTCCTTCCGCGCGGTATTGGCCAGCGACAGAGAGAGTTCGCTGATCTGCGCCCGGCCGGAGACAACAGACACCAGATGATCGGGTAACCGGCCGTGCATCCAAGTACCGAACTGTGCCTGAGCATCGGCGAGGCGCCGCTGCCCGTCCAGGAGAAGCTCCTGCTCGCGTACTAGCCGGTTCTGGTGACCGGCGAGCACACCGTGCAACGCGAGGTCCGGCGACGCGGGCTGCAGCCACGCTGGATTGGCTGGGCTGTGCGGCTGGATGTGCGCCATGCCCGAGTCGGTAAGCGCCTTGACCAGCCCTGGGCTGCCGACTAGCGCCTCGGCCTGGTCCTTCGCACACCCGTTGCGAGCGAGGAGCTCCTCATAGGCGTCGATGACCTCCCCCGGCACTAACCCTTCGAACAGCCCACGGACCCCGCCGCGAACGCCGGTATCGGTTACCATCGGTGCCGCCAGAAGAGAAGGCGGCTGCGCGGCCGGACAGCGCGGTGATCAGCTGCGGGCCAAGGACCAGGACGGCGTCGAGGGACCCCGTCACGCTGCGGACGAGCGCATCGCTTCTGCGCCCTGTTCCCGACAGAACGACCGCTGAATGGGCATGGCTGGAAGCCGTAACTGGCCACGTTGAGCAGCGCAGGTCCCTATCCTCTCCTGCTCGCGGCGTCGCGCCTGGGCTCACGCCCGCTGCACCCGCCTAACCGCCGGCTGAATTGATCCACAGCCGTCGGTACGACTAAGTGCATCCATGCAAGCCCAGCGTCGCCAGCGTCGGAAAGCATCCGACCGGGTCTCCGACAATTCATTGACATCCGGGACGCGCGGGGTTTGGAGGGAGCGATCACTGCCACATGTTGGCGGTCATCGGAATCGGAATCTGCCCCACTAGCGGCATCAGAAGCTGCCCGGAGTCCGTCAGCCTGGTCACTGAATATAACTGCTGCATGTGCCGCGACCAGCGCCTTATCTGCCTTGTGTGCTGCTGAAAGCTCCTCGCCGATCATCAGCCAGGGCACACCGATCGGGTCGATCTGCGCTGTGATGTCGTCCGGATCGCCGAATAGCGGGCGTTGCCCAGGACCCATGTGGCGCGAGAACGGAGCCGTGCAGTTAGCCCCGCTCCACGGCAACGGCCAGCTTGTCGAGCCTGACCTTGCCAACGACACCAGGCGCCACCAGATCGAGAAGCTCCTGATCGCCGAGATGCGCGCCAGCGACATCGAAGTCCTGTACAGGAACGGTAATTACCGCCAGGGCGCGTGCCACTGGCTGTCACCAGGGAAGAAGCGCCGCCGGAGGCGAGTTGCAGCTCAACCGCATCCTAGGGCGGCATCCGCTCACACGATCTGTGATGTGACATCACATGAAATGGGAGAAGGCCGCCACCTTGCCCGGCAGTGTTCCGCGGGCGGGCGAGATCTCGCGAGGTGAGTTCTCGATAGGTTGGTGCAGGACTTCATCTGCGGCGGAGTTGTTTGTGGCGAGCTTCGTCTGGGGTTGGGGTTCTTAGTTGGTCTTCGCTGTGTGGTGTCTTGTTGCATTCCCCGCCGACACCGCCGCGTCTACATCAACCGAAATACTGGGGACCCGCGGACCACCCAGCGGAGGCGCCGCAGACCGGACTGAGGCGCGGCCAAACGCACCCTCCGGCTAAGAGTTCCTGATCAGCCGAGCACCTCATTTCAATCCCGATTGCAGTTCATGCGAGTCGGTTGGTCCGATCGCATTCATCCGCCGGACCCAGGTCTTCCAGGACCGGCGCGGGTCCTTAGGGGCGGACTCGAAGTCCGTCGATGTGGCGATCCTACTTCCCAGCCCGGTCGGTGCCTACCGTGAAAGACCTTCAACCGCCAGCCACAACACGGCTCGGATCGCGGTGGAGTCGTTAGAAGGTGTTACCCAGCGCCACGGCGACGCCCCGAGGCCCGCGAGAGTCACCGATCTCGCGGGCCTCGGGGACCGAGCGGGCGAGCCGGTCTAGCTTGGGACCGCGAGGGCGTCGTGGTGTGCGCTGGACGACGCCCTAGCGGACCTAAAGATGATCGGTCGAGTGCTGGGTCCGAGGCGCGGGCAAACCTATGCTCGGGCGGTACGTAGCCGGATTCGCGTCTCGAGTTGCCCCACCGCCCAGGTCAGCGGCATGGTCACCACCACGTAGATCACCACGATGACACTGGCCACGCCGAACAAGTTGCCGGTGTTGTTCATAATTTCCTGGCCGCGGTAGAGGATCTCAGGTGCGCCCACCGCGGAGGCCAAGGTGGCCGTCTTCAACAGGCTCACGAAGCAGTTGAGGGCCGGCGGGAACATTGTCGGCAGCGCCTGCGGCAGGATGACCCAGCGGAACACGCCGAGGTTGGAGATACCCAGGCTCTCGCCGGCGCGACGCTGGGAGTCGGGGACCGTCGAGATGCTCGACCGGAAGTACTCCGAAGCAAACGCCGACTCGGCCGCCCCCAGGGCGATTATCGTCGCCGTCAAGGAGCCGAAGTCAACGCCGACCGCAGGAAGCCCGAAGAAGACGAGGTAAAGCAGCACTAGTTCGGGGACGCTGCGCAGCACAGTGACAACGAAGTCGAACAGCCAGGCGATGGGTCGTGGGCCGAAGTCGCGGATACCGGCGATTATGACGCCGAGCACCATCGCGACCAGCCAGGCGCCCACCGAGATCTTGAGCGTGACCCAGCCGCCCTGGAGCAGAACCGACAGATGCATGTTCACCTCACCTGCGCTCGGCCCACGCACCGCCGCTGACGACGGGACGATCGCACTCACACATCGGCAAGCACCTGCTCCTCCATCTGCTGGACCTTGGAGATGCCGTTGCGCCGGCTGATCCAGGCCTCCAAGCCGCGGGTCAGATAGCTAAGCGGGACGATGATAACGACGTACATCAGACCCAGAAGCACGAAGGCCTTCAAGGGCTGGAAGCTCTCGCTCACTACCGTGTTCGCTGCGAACGTCGCCTCCTGGACCGAGATGATCGACGCCAGCGCGGTCGTCTTCATCGTGGCGATGACGATGTTGAGGGTGGTCGGCACGCTGGGCGCGATCACCTGCGGGATGATCACGCGCGACAGCGTGTCGACCCGGCCCAGGCCGAGACTGGCCGCGGCGTTCCACTGCGACCGGGGGATGGACCTGAGCGTGCCCCGATAAACCTCGGCGAGGTAGGCCGCAGTGCTCAGACCAATCACCACCATCGAGACGGTGAACGGCGACAGACCGAGGCTTCGGCCGTACTTGCCCACCCCGAAGTAGACGAAGATCAGCAACGCCAGGACGGGGATCGACCGCATCAGGTCCACGTACACACGCGCGACGGACCGCACCGCAACGTGCTCGGAGATCGAGGCGACCGCGAGCAACGACCCGAGGCTGATGGCGATGAGAGAGCAGTAGAGGGTCAGCTTGACAGTCACCCACATGCCCGGCCAGATCTCGCCGATCCACTGACTCCACATCACCTGCTCCTCTCGGTAGGGGTCGTTGCTCGCGGCCGGACTCAGCAGCCGGCAGTCGGCGGGGCCTGCGGCGTCACCCGCTGGTCGTTGAGGATGTGCGCGGTGTCGTACATCTTGTTCCAGGTACCCGCCTTGACGAGGCCCTGGACGTACTTGTTGTACGCGTTGGCCAGCCCGGTGTCGCCGCAGTTGACCACCATGTAGCTATGGTTGTTGATGAGCGAGCCGGGGATGCCGACTTCACCGGCTTGGATGGCGTGTGCGGTGAACTCGCCGGTGTGCTCCGACAGAGGCGGAGTCTGGAACTGGCTGGCGCCGTTGATATACGCGTCTGCCTGGCCGTTGACCAGCGCCTGCGCGGCGGCGGTCGTCGTCGGGAAGACCAGCGCGTCCGAGCCGTAGGCCTTCTGGATGTATGGCGTCCACACCAGGCCAGTCACCGTCGCAACCTTGTGGCCTTTGAGCGAGTCCAGGCCCTTATACGAGAAGTCCTTGCTGGTGAAGGCCTCGACCGGGCCCTGGAAGAAGCTGTCGGTGTAGTGCACCGCCTTCGCGCGCTCCGAGCTATAGAAGACGTCGTACATTAGATCCGCCTTGTGCTCCTGGACCGCCAGCAGCGCAGACGCGAAACCGGTGGAGAAGGTCTTGAGCTTAAGTCCCTGGCTCTTGGCGAAGCCATTAAGGACTTCGCCGATGAAGCCACTGAGGGTGCCGTTGGGGTTGAGGATGACCTCATTTCCGTTGGAGCCGTAAGCGGCGACCGTGAGGGTGCCCTTGCTGACCAGGGGGTAGCTCGGGCCAGACGCGCCGCTGGCGGCGGACGCGGAATCGCCGCTGCCCCCGGAACCGCACGCCGTGAGCATTGTGGCGACGGCGACGGCGACGACGGCTGCGATGCCGAGCCTGCCGCGGCGCCGAGCTCGGGTTGGAGCCTTCATTACGGTCCTTCTTTCTTCGTGGGTAGGGGCGCGGTCTGGCACTGGCCGGACGATGTGGTAGCCGAGGATGAGTCAGTGCTCGCCGTCGCCGTCCATGCCGTTTGCTTGCGAGGCGAACCCGTCGGTGGGGTGGAGGACGGCTTCGAGGAACCGTTGGGTACGTGGGTTTGCCGGCGCGCTGAACAGTGCGGCCGGGTGACCTGCTTCGATGATCGCGCCGTCGTCCATCACGATGACCCGATCGGCGACTTCGCGGGCGAAGCCCATCTCGTGTGTGACGATGACCATGGTGAGTCCTTCGTCGGCGACGGACTTCATCAGCGCGAGCACGCCGCCGACCATCTCGGGGTCGAGGGCGGAGGTTGGCTCGTCGAACAAGATGATCGCTGGCTTCATCGCCAACGCTCGGGCGATCGCGACGCGTTGCTGCTGGCCACCGGAGAGAGTGCGCGGTCGGGCGTCGGCGAAGCGGGCCAGTCCGATCCGGTCGAGCAGGGCCCGGGCAGTCCCCTCGGCCTCGGCCTTGCTCACCCCGAGGGCACGCCGCGGGCCGAGGCAGATGTTCTCCAGCGCGGTCAGGTTCGGGAACAGGTCGAACTGCTGGAAAACCATCGCTACCCGTGACCGGAACTGAGCCAGTTCCTTCCTGGGCAGCCGACTTCCTCTGCGCGCATCAGCGTCGAAGACCGTCTTGCCGTCGAACTCGACCTTTCCGGAGGTCGGTGTCTCCAGCAGGTTGCCGCAGCGCAGCACCGTGGACTTCCCCGAGCCGCTCGGGCCGATGATGCAGACCTTCTCGCCGCGTTGGACCTCGATGGTGAAATCGCGGACTGCGACGTGAGTGCCGAAGGTCTTGCCCAGGCCACGAAGTGCAAGCAGCGCATCCTGTGGTGCCGCATCGTTCGCGCCTTCAGTCACGGTCGGCTCTGTACCTTTCATCGCTGTCGCCATCGCCTCGCCATTTCCTCATCCAGGCCCTCGAACGACACCCGTGAAGTATGTCGAGAGCGTGTCGGCAAGGTAGCACCGCGCTAATGTCGTGCTCCTCGTATGAATCAGCTGAACAGTTCGCTCTTGCTCCTACCCAGTGTGGGAGCACCTCGGTGCCCCGGCTCCCAGGCAGCCAAACAGCACGATAGAGACTTTTCGCGGCTGACCACGAGCGGTATCCGTCGGCTGACATTGCGTAGCGGGCAGCACGGGGTTTGGCACCGCCCCGCAGGGTGCCCGCGGCTTTCAAGATCATGGTTCTTTCCAGGAAACATGTCACTAGAAAGCTACAGGCAGGTGGTCAGAATATGGCGTCGCGCTGTTCGCACTGGAAAGCGCCGAGCCCGTGGAGGTTGAGCATGAGTCCGGCGGCGGGCGGGCGGTGTGGGCGGTGATGGCGGATCCGGCAGCGGGAGTGTGCCTGACCTGCAAGATGGCATTAGCGATCCTGGGCGCTCACAGAGCGGCAACCACGCTAAGTAACCGGACGGCGACCCGACCGCCGGTTAACTTCGAAAAGTCACGATTGCCTTGGGCCGCTTAATGTGTGGGGCCATATAACGGCGCCATAACTCAGAAGATAAGAACGCTATTTCAGATGCATTTCGCAGCGATAACAAATGCTTACGCTGGCGACGGACTACTCACCTTGATAGGAAGAGTCACCGGGTTTTCCTACCTTGCTCAGGACGAGTCACCCCGGCAGCGTTCCTAGACTCGGGCGCGCATTCGCAGCAACCGTTCCGCTGAAAGGGAGTCCACACGATCGTGATCACCAACCCTAGAGCGACCGACCCGATCGGTCGCTGGCGGGCCGTACGGGACGCCGCCGCTCGCGCCGACGTGCCAAGCATGGCGGTCCAATGGAGTAGTGACGGGAGCGCCGTCCGCGGCCGGCTGACGGGCCAGGATTGGATCAGCCTCGACCTCGACGGCCGCGCCGCGCGGCCCGCGGTGGACCGCGCGCGGCTGGCAGCGGCGGTCGCCGCCGAGGGGCTCGACCCGGGTGCCATCACAGAGCTCGAGGTCGACAGCGCGGACTTCGCGCGCGTCACCGTCGGTGGCCGGCACTTCCGGCTGGCCCTGCCGACGTGCACCCTCACACCGCTTCGCCTAGCCGAGATCGAGGCGGCAGAGGGCCGCCGACCCCGCCTCGTCCGCGAGGCGGCGATCGACGGTTGGGCGGAGTGTCACGAGCTGCTCTCCCCTTGTGACGAAGTTCTGCTCACCGAGATCGGCGAGAACCTCGGCCTCCGGTTCGTCGTGGACAACCGGAAGCCGGCTGCTTACCACCGATGGCGAAACCCACTTCGGGTGGCGGCTGGAGTCAGCGGCCTGGTCGCCAGACGGTCGTCAGGTCTTCGCCCGCCGGACCGACTACCGGCAGGTGCCGCCGATCCCGGTCCTCCACTTCCTTAAGGATGTCGAAGAGGTGGAGTACACCCATCCGTACGGCAAGACCGCGGCCGGGCCGCTGCGACGCCAGTACGCGCTCATCGACGTGACCACCGGTCGGCGCACCCCGATCCTGACCGACTTGGCCGACGGCGAGTTCGTTTCGGTAGTGGGCTGGCGCGGCGAGGAGGTCTTGGTCCATCACTTCGACGCGCGCGCCACAGTTCAGGTCCTCACGGCGGTAAGCCGCGTCGACGGCACCCGCCGTACTCTGGTGACTGAGCCGATCACGCTCTCGGGGGCGATGTTCTTGCGGCGCACCCAGGCCCGCCGGGCCGCGATCGCCGACGACCTCCTCGCAGACCCCGGCCAGCTGCTGTGGCCCTCCGACCGCACCGGGTGGAACCATTGGTACGTGGTGGATCTGGCCCGGGCTGGCACTGAACGGCAGCTGACGCACGGCGATTTTGACGTCGAGGAGATCGTCCACGTGGACGAAGCGGCCGGCCTGGTCTGGTTCATCGCGCATGCCGACCCCGCACGGCCATACGACGCGCAACTGTGCCGGGTCCGCCTCGATGGGACCGGGCAGTGCGTGCTGACACCGGAATCCGGCGACCACGAGGTCTCCGTACGCCCCGGCGGAGCGGTGTTCCTCGACTGCTGGTCCACGGTCGCCCAGCCGCCTCGCTGCGTGGTCCGCGACGGCGAGGGTCGGCTCCTCTTTGAGCTCCCCGCCCCGCCAGCGGCGGACCCCTGTCCGCAGGTACGCCGCCGGGAGGTCACCGTGAAGGCCGCCGACCGCGTGACCGACCTGCACGCAGTGGTCTACCTCCCACCTGAGTACGACGACGCCGGCTCTTTCCCACTCGTCGACGTGATCTACGGCGGTCCGCAGCTCCCGGTGCGGCCCACCC
Source organism: uncultured Actinomycetota bacterium (assembly GCA_963711535.1). Lineage (GTDB taxonomy): Bacteria > Actinomycetota > Actinomycetes > Streptosporangiales > Streptosporangiaceae > JAJYUU01. The sequence continues at coordinate 72,601 of CAVQEN010000002.1, forward strand.
GCTTCGACCAGAGCGCGTCGTCGCGCTCTTTCGACGGCCACCCCGTGCTGCGCGGGAGCCAGGCCCACGCGCTCGCCGCGCTGGGGTTCGTGACGCTGGTCCTGGACAACACCGGAACCCCAGGTCGGGGGGTCGCCTTCCAGGAGGCGGTCCGCCGCCGGATGGGCCAGATCGAGATCCCCGACCATGTCGCCGCGATCCGTCAGTTGGCCGGGGTGCTGCCCGGCGTCGACCTAGACAGGGTCGGCATCACCGGCCGGTCCTGGGGCGGCTACCTGGTCATTCGCGCGATGCTGACAGCACCGGAGTTCTTCAAGGTCGGTGTGGCCGACGCTCCGGCCGCCGACCACTACGACCACATCGGCCACCTGGCCTTCGAGATCATGGGCTTCCCCAACGAGAACGCCGAAGGATACGAGCTCGGCTCCTGTCTGCGCGTCGCCGACCAGCTCGCCGGCCGACTATTGATCGCCCACGGCACCAACGACCTCTCCGCGACGCTCTCGGGCTCAATGAAGCTAGTGGACGCGTTCGTCAAGCAGGGCCGACTCGTGGATCAGTTCTTCTTCCCCGAGGGCACCCATCATCCACGCGGACAGAGGCTCTTCTACCTCGACGCCCTAATCGCGCGCTACCTCGTCGCGCATCTGGGACCTGCGGGTGTACAGCCGCAGGACGTCCCGTTCGTCGGCGACTGATCACGCCGCAGGCGTAGGCAGCCGGGGCGCGGGCAGGAGAACCTGGTCGAGCCCCGGCTGCTCGGCGCACCTGAGCGGTCAGCGATGGTCCAGCATCGGCGACAGCGCGGGCCATGGCTCTGTCACGTCGCGTCCGGCTCGGTAGACTTTCGCGATTCCGCCCGGTCGCCGCAGAAGCCCGATGTCCTGGGTAGGATCACCGGCCGCGGCGACCAAGTCGGCGACCTTGCCGACCTCGATCGACCCGATCTCGGCGTCCACGCCGAGCGCCTCTGCAGCGACGACGGTCGCGGTCCGCAGCGCCTGCGCGGGAGTGAGGCCCGCCTGGACGTAGAGCTCCATCTCGCGCGCGTGCTGACCCGGCGGGCAGATCGTGCCGCTGGTGTCGGTGCCCATCGCGACCGGTACGCCGGCGGCGTAGGCCCGCTGGAATGCCTCGGTCTGGCGCCGGCCGGCGTCGCGGAGCTTGGCGATCCCCTCCGGGCTGGCCCCGCTGGCCTCCTGGCTGCGCAGGATCCAGTCGGTGATCGCCAGGGTGGGCACGAGGTGTGCGCCGGAGGCGAGCATCAGCTCCAGGCACTCGTCGTCGAGGAAGGAGCCGTGCTCGATCGTGTCGAAGCCGGCTCTCAGTGCCCGCTTGATGCCCTCCGCGGAGTGCGCGTGCGCGGCCACCCGCATGTCGTAAGTGTGTGCCTCTTCGGTGATGGCCCTGAGTTCGTCGAACGTATAGTTCGGCCAGTGCGGCCGGTCTCCGGCCGACAGCATCCCGCCGCTGGCGGTCACCTTGATGAAGTCGGCTCCCCGCTTCCGCTGGAGACGGACCATCTTGAGGCACTCGTCAATGCCGTCGGCGGTGTCCTCCGGGTCGCGAGGCGCGGTCGCTGGCCAGAAGAGATCGCCTCGGCCGCCGGTCATAGAGATCGGCCAGGGGGCCACCAGCATTCGGGGTCCCGGCAGCAGCCCGCCGTCGATGAAGTCGCGCAGCTGGACCTCGCCCACGCCACGGTGACCCATCACCCGCAGGGTGGTGAACCCGGCCGCCAGCGACCGCATGCTGTTGCGCAGGCCGTGCAGCAGCTTCTCCGGCTCGGGGGTCAGTGCACGGTAAATCGCGTTGTCGGTCGGCTTGCTTAGGATGGACGTCGTGGTGAGGTGGACGTGTGCGTCGACCAGGCCGGGGATCACAGTTGCCCCACCTAGGTCGACGGCTCCGGGCTCGGTGACGGCGCCTTCCTCGATCGCGCTGATTCGGCCATCCACGACCCGGACGGTCATTTCCGGCAGGGGCGCGTCGTCGAGTCCTGTCCACAGGTCGAGGTTGGTCAGGATGAGGTCGCTCATGATCCGGAGGCCTGCCGCCGACGCTCGGCGGCGGTCTCGTACCCGATCCCCCAGTTCTCCAGCGGGATCTCGTTGAGAGCGACGTACACCCCTTCGGGGCGTCGCCCCAGGACCCGGACAAGCACGTCGGTGATGCCGCGGATCAGCTCGGCCTTCTGCTCGGGGCTATTACCTTCCTCGATCATGTCGACACGCACGTACGGCACGTCGTAGTCCTCTCTAATGGTGGCGGGTAATCTCCGATGGTGGCAGGTGATCGGGCCGCATCAGGCGCGTCGTGCTGACGGGTCGGGTGCCGGGATGACTGCTAGCCGGTCCTCGCCGAGGCCGACGAAGACACCGAACTGGTCGCTTACCCGTTCCTTCAGGTAGCGCTCGGTCGCAGCCACGAGTGCCGAGTTTGTGAACTGTGTCCACGGGAGGTCGTCGGCCTGGAACCACTCGACCCGGCCGGGTCGGCCGTCGTCATGCCGCAGCCGAGCACGGTAGATGCTGCAGGTGACGTTGTCGGACAGGTTGACCATCGAGTAGAGGAAGTCGACATTCACATCCAGGTCCAGCACGTTGCGGGCGGTCTCCAATAGTGACTCCTCGATGGTGGGCGCCGCGACGAGTTTGCCCATCGGGAGCGTCCACTCGCCGTCTTCGCCGAGCGCCAGCGCTAGCCGAGCGTCCGACTCCACGAGGAAGGCGACCATGCCGTGTTCGCGCAACTGCGCCTCCTCCTCCTCCCGGCCGTGCGGATGACGCTGGAGAGCGAAGAACCCGCCGCTTTGATAAGCCAGGGGCTGTGCCTCTGCGACGGCGCACTCGATGACTTCGCCGACCAGGAGCGAGTGGTCGCCGACGGTCACGATGCGTTCGGGCCGGCAGACCAGCCAGGCGACCGCACCGTCCAGAATCGGCGACCGGTGGGACGATTCGACCAGGTGTACGCCGGCGAACTTGTAGGGCGAAGGCGTAGCGAACTTCCTCGCCAACTCGAACTGCGTCTGGCTGAGGATCGAGACTGCGAACTCGTTGCTGTGCGCGAACGCGTCGTGGCTAGGGGTCGACTCCATGAGCGCCACCGAGATCAGCGGCGGGTCCATCGAGATGGGGCAGAACGAGCTCGCCGTCATGCCCCACAGCTGACCGCTGGCGTCTGAGGTGGTCAGCACTGTCACCCCCACGGGGAAGCAGCCGTAGACGTTGCGCAGCAGTTGACGTTCAGGAAAAGACTCGTTCCTCACAGAGCCGCCTCGCTGGTCGTCCCTGTGGGCGGCCAGACCGCGACGTCGTCGCCGATCTCGGTGCGGGCGCCAGCTGAGAGGAAGGCGTAGTGCGCCATCTCCTGGTCGGCCCCACCTCCGTGGTAGTGCTCCTCCCCAGCTGGGATGCGGACCACGTCGCCAGGCGTCACGAGGTAGTCGCGCTCCCTCGTCCCGACGTGACCCGCGCCGGCGACGACGAAGAGGATCTGGTCGCAGTCATGGGTGTGCCACCGGGTGTGGGCACGCGGATCGAACCGGACGAACCCTACCTTCGCGTCGGGCGGCAGCGGTGATGCCAGCGCATCGACTGAGGCACTGGCGACGGCTCCCACGAAGATGGGCTGGTCGGATGGGCGTAGCACGCCGGGCAGGTGGAAGGTTTGCATCAGAACACCATCGTGATCTCGTCGAGGAATTCGGCCAGGCCGCGCAGACCGTTCTCGCGGCCGAAGCCGGACCAGCCCACGCCGCCAAAGGGCGAGGTGACCGAAGATGGCGCGGCCGAGTTGACCGCCACCATCCCGGCGCGGATGCCGTCCAGATAGGAGTCGAGCTCCTGGGTGTCGCGACTGAACAGGTATGCCGAGAGGCCGAACGGGGTCGCGTTGGCGAGCGCGATCGGGTCCTCGTCCGCGTCGAAGGCGATGATCGGCAGCACCGGTCCGAAGAGCTCGCCGCCCTCCAGCACCGCCGCATGGGACACTTCAGTGACCACCGTGGGCCGCACCACGTTCGGTGCCGCGGATGCCGCGCCGTGCTCGGTGACTGTCGCGCCCTCCTCCTGCAACCGCGCAACCGTGCAGCGAACCCGCTCGGCGGCCGTCTCGCTGATCAGCGGACCCACGTCGGTCCGTGGATCTTCGGGAGCGCCGACCACGAGCGAGTCGCACTGAGTACGGATCGCGTGCACGAACTCGTCGTGGATCGAGCGGTGCACGTAGACGCGGTTCACCGCGGTGCAGACCTGGCCGCTGTTCGCGAACTTCGCGGCGAGCACCGCGGCGACCGCAGTGTCGAGGTCGGCGTGGGCGCCGACGAGAGCCGGGCTGTTGCCGCCGAGCTCGAGGGAGACGCGGACGACCTGCTGGGAGGCGAGCGCCATCACCTGGCGCCCGACCTCAGTCGACCCGGTGAACGACACCTTGCGGATCAGTCCGGATCCCAGCAGGGCCTGGGTCACGTCGGGGGACTGCGCGGTCGGGAGGACAGAGACGACCCCCTCGGGCAATCCCGTCTGGATCAGCGACTCCGCCACCCGCAGAGCGGTCAGCGGCGCCCGATCCGATGGCTTCCAGACCACCGTGCAGCCGGCCAGCAGCGCCGTGACGAGTTTGCGCACACCGAGGTTGAGCGGGAAGTTCCAGGGCGTCATCACCAAGGCCGGGCCGACCGGTCGGAGCACGGTCGAGAGCCGCCGACCGGTCATGTAGTCGACGCGCGAGGCCGAGGAGAGCTCGGCGACAGAGGCGAGCAGCGTGTCTAGCACCCGCAGACAGAACTCCACCTCGCCCACGGCGTACTTACGGGCTTTCCCGGACTCCAGCACGATTAGGTCGACGAACTCTTCCCGGTGATCGGCGATGTCTTGCGCCAGCGCCCGCACGATCGCCGCACGAGCCATCGCTGGGGTGGCGCCCCATGCCGACTGGGCCGTGACCGCGGCCTGCGCCGCTCGGCAGGCGTCCTCGACATCGCAGTCGGCGACCTGGAGCACCGCCTCGGGGTCGCCCGGGCTCACCACAGTGAAACGGCGCGGTGCCGGGACTGCGGTGCCACCGAGCGACCACGACGAGCCCAATTCGGCCGCCCGCGTGCGCACGCTCTCCGTCGCCAGGATGTTCACCGCGACACCGCCTCCGTGCGGGCACTCCGGTCGGCGAGGATCTCGCCGAGACGTTTGAGCGAGGCCATCACATCCGAGTGTCGCGGCCCGTAGTTGATCTGCAGGTTGAGGAGGTCGACGCCCATTTCCTCGTACGCGTCGAGCTTCGCTGCGACGTGCTCGGCGGTGCCGATCAGCAGCGTCCGCTTGATCTGCTCGCGCGTAGGCTCGTTCTCCTGCATTCGCGGCGTAATGATGCCGCGTGGGTTATCTGCGTGCGAGAAGTCATGCAGCTGCTGGTGGACGCGCCAGTGGTCGAGAAGCTCACCTATGCGGTCCTCGACCTCGGCCTCGTCCTCGGCCACGAAGAGGTAGCGGCTCGCACAGAACCGAGTACTCGAACGCCCGCTGCGCTCCTGACCGCGGCGGAAGTGCTCGACGAGGTTCTTCAGATGATCGTCGTCCCAGAGGAAGAGGGCCGTCAAGACGTTGTAGCCGCGGGCCGAGGCGTCCTCGATGGCCGGCGGCGCTTGGACGGCAAGCCAGATCGGCGGGGTCGGCTTCTGCAGCGGGCGGGGCCAGATGTATACGTCGTCGAAGTTGACGAACTCGCCGTGGAAGCTGGACTCGTCGGCCTCGTTCTCCAGCAGCAGCTTGACTGCCTCGAGCGTCTCGATGAACTGATCGCGGCTGCGGTCGAACGCTAGGTGGAACTTCTCGAACTCGTAGCCGTACGCGCCGCGCGCCACCCCGAGCTGGAGGCGGCCACCGACGGCGTTGTCGGTCTGGGCGATCTCCCCGGCGATCTGGATGGCGTCGTGATACGGCAGGACGATGACAGCGGTGCCGACCTTCACCGAGACGTGCTGTGCGAGCTGCGTCGCGGCGATGAGGGCCGACGGCGACTGCAGCATGGCGATCATGTGGTGCTCCTGGGTCCACAGGTACGTTGCCCCGGCCTTCTCGGCCGCGATCGCCATCTCCTTGGTCCGCTCGTAGAGCGGAGTGGACTCTTCATACTCGGGACGGATGGCCCCGCTGCAACTAATGACTGCGCCGATGTCCATCGATACTTCCTCGCCACATGAGACGGTTCTGCGAACCCGACTGAGACTAGGTAGGCGAAACTATGGCGATCATCGGATGTAATGGAGGAATCGCCGCCGGGTAGCCCTACGAAACCGTCGAAGACGGCTCCGACAACTGCGGGCTCTCGGCACGCCGGAGCCGCTCGAGGCGAGCCGCGAGAAGCAGGTCGAAGCGAGCGTCGGGCTCCGAGATGGAGCGGCCGAGCAGAGCCTCGATCTTTTGCAAGCGGTAGCGCAGCGTGCTGACGTGGATACTGAGCTCGCGAGCGGCGTCGTTGTACCTGCCAGCGAGGTTTGTGAAGGCTTCCATGGTGTCGAACAGCGCCGACTGATGCTCAGCGTCATACTCGAGCAACACCCCGACGGAAGCCCGGATAAACTCCTGCAGGTCACCGTGGCCAAGCGCGGGGAGAAGGAGTCGGAAGGCGCCGAACTCGTCGACGCGTACGACCCCGACCCGACCCAGGCGCTGGGCGAGGTCGACAGTCCGCAGACAGTGCTGCCAGGCCTCGGCATAGTCGTCCGGCCCCTGACACTGGGCGCTGCGGGTCACGGTGAGACCGACCTCTGCCGCCGACCGGACCGAGGTCGCCACGAGGCTGTCCACGAAGGTGTCGCTGCGGCGCTCGTCACCACCTGCCAGCGGCAGGACGAAGACCCAGTGCCCGTCGACATGGTCGACGACTGCCCCCGGCCAGTGCTTGGCTTGGAGACGCATCGTCACCGACAGACGTACGGGCGCCGAGCCCGGTGCGACTGCGACCACGGCCAGGACAGCCGGCTGGTCGAGGTTGATCCCGACGTGAGCGGCCCGGCTGCGCAACTCGTAGGGATCGTGGAACGAGTGATGCACGAGCTGGCTGAGGACCTCGTATTGCAGCTCGAGTCGCGCCTCGTTCTGGATGCGGTCGCGCACCATCACCAGCGCAACCGCGGTACCCACCGAGGCGCCGCTCCGCTCACCGGTGAGCGGGATCGTGAAGAACGTGATGACCGCCTCGCCGCGGCCGTGCTTGGTCACCGCGGCCGCGATCGTATGGTCCCCGATCGGCAGCACCGCCGGGGCTCCGGCGGCTTGGTCGACGCTGGCAGCGACGTCGGCCCATTCCCGGCGATGGTCGGATACGACCCGGTCCCATTCGTCCACGGGCTCCCCCGTGGGCAGCAGCGGAGCTCGCCCAACGTAGCTCACTGCGCCGTGATGGTCGAATATGACGATGGCGTGCCCCGTCCGCTGCTCGATCTCTGCGAGCAGCTCAGAGGAGGGCGTGCCGGCCGAGACGCCTTCGATCAGATCCGAGAGCGTGGCCGCGTTCTGCACTCCCCAGGCCGCGGCCTGGCGCGCCTCGCTGAGCAGGCCAGCGTTGGTGGCGGCCAAGGAGGCCAGCGAGGCAACCGCCCGCAGGAATGGGAGCTGGATCTCGTCGGAGAGCACCGGCTTGGTCGATTGGACGCTTAGCACCATCGGGCGCCCCTGCGGGTCGCTGGAGCTCAACGGCACGTATGCGCTGCTCACGATGCCGTTGGCGGCGCTCGCCTGTAGCCGCGGGTAGCTGTCAGCGCTGGCTACGTCGGCGATGGCGATGATCTCGTTGCGGGTTAGTGCGTCGATCGCCGGGTTCTCCGAGATCGGCCACCGCTCCTGTGGGCTGCGCGTGGTGTACTCGATCCGGTCGCGCCGAGCGGCGATCTCGGCGAAACCGCCGCGGGTGTCCATGGCGTACACGAAGCACAGTTGCCATGCCGTGTTGTCGCACAGCGCGTCGACGATCGCCTGGAGGACGCTGCGCAGATCCATGCCGGAGTTCAGGCTCTGCGCGATGCGGCGCAGGCTCTCGATGTAGCTCACGACATGGCCGAGCGAGGCTCTCGACGGCCCGGTGGAAGTGTTGGTCGAGATTGACGAATCCATGAAGCAACCTCTCCGTAGTTGAAGCCGGAGCTTAACACCATTCGTAGGATAGGCTGCGTCACGTTCCCCGATCTCGTATCAAGGCGCATCGCTGTCATCTCGGTAGCGTCGGTCCGTCATCGCGCGGAGCGACACAGGAGTCGGTATGCCAGCGAACCAGGAGTCCGAGCCGTGCGGCCGAGTCGGCGTGAAGCCCGCGGCCGAGGGTGCCGAGGCCGTTGCGGCTAGTCAGCATCCGCGCGCGACCGACGCGATGCTGGCCGTGCTACGGGAGGGCGGCTCAGCCGCGGACGCAGCGGTGGCGGCCGCGCTGGTGCACGGCACCGTGCAGCAGGAAATGACCAATCACGCTGGGTCGCTCTCCCTGCTCTACTACGAAGCGGCCAATGGCGAGGTCCACGAACTCAACAGCGGCGGCACGCTCGCGGGCGACATCGCTCCGGTCTTCCCGATCCCTAGGACCCAGCCAGGCTCAGACTTCATCCCAATGGTGCCCGGGCTGATGCCTGGCCTCAAGACCCTTCACGAACGGTTCGGCACCCTGCCGTGGGCGCGCCTGTGCGAGCCGGCGATCGAGGCAGCTGAGCAGGGGCATACTGTGACGACACTCGAGCACCGGGCACTGGTGACCGGGCTCCCCCCGTGGTGGGTGACCGCCTCCGGCCGCGCCCACTTCGCGCCTGGGGGTCATCTCCCCCAGGTGGGCACTACCTGGCGCCAGCCCGAGCTAGCTGCCACCCTGCGGCTGCTCGCCGCCGACGGCCCCAACCACTTCATCAACGGCGGGTGGGCACGCGCGTTTGTCGCACGCGCCCACGAGCTCGGCTGGCCGGTCACCCTCGAGCACTTGGCAGCGAACGAGCCCCGATGGGCGCACGGCACGCGCTGGACACATCGAGGCCATGAGATCGTCCAGCTCTCCCCGCCCGAGACACAGGCCGTCCGCTCAGCGCTTGTCCTCGGCGTGCTCGACGAAGTCGACGTCCTGCGCCTAGGCCACCCGAGCCGAAACGCCGAGTCGATGTACTATCTGGCGCACGCGCTCCGCCTCGCTGGCCAGGCGGCCGGGTACGTGCACGACCCCGTCCTGTTCGACAGCCCCGTGGGCACGCTGCTCTCGCGCGACTACCACCGCCTCCTGGCACGGATACTGCACGACAGCCGGCCGCATGCCGATCTGCGCTCCCACCTGGAGATCACCGGCCGCGGAGCCTTCATGCGTACGGCCGGAGCACCGCGCGAGCAGCGCCCGAGCAGCTGCGAGCTCACCGCTGTTGACCGCCGCGGCAACTGGGTGCAGGCGATGCACACCCTGACCGGCGGCGGGCTGCCGGGCGAGGTAATCGGGGGTGTCCCGATGGCCGGCGGCAACCCGCTCGCCGATATGTCGGCCTGGTATTCCGGCTGGTTCCACCCCGTGCCAACGCGGGTGAGCAGCCCGATAGGGAACACAATGGTCCTGCGCGACGGTCACCCCTGGCTCTCCCTGGGGACGCCAGGCAAACTCTGGGACACCGTCGCGCAGGTACTGTCAAACATCCTCGATTTCGGAATGGACCCATCCGATGCCGAGGAGCCGCCGCTGATCCGCGCCCTGACCGACGACTATGTCGTGCCAGTTGAGGCACGACTCCCCTCGGCTGTCATTGCGGGCCTTGCTGAGCGCGGCGTGAGCGTGCATGTCGAGGAACCGTACGACTGGCACATGGGCAGCTTCCAGATTGCGTGGCGTTCGCCAGGTGGACGACTGCGAGCAATTGCGGGGCGGCGGCGAGAAGGCAAGGCTGCGGCTTATTGAGTCCTGCGCTCGCTCGCCGTGCGCTGACCGATGCCGCTGGAACGCGCAGGCGCCTGCAGCCGGGCTGGCCGAACGGCCTACCGGAGGAACCTATGCCGACCCTCCCCGACCGCTGCCAGGCCAGCCGAAGAGCTGGGAACGCGCTGACGCCATCAACGCTCTGCAGGGGCGGATATGGGTCACCACCCGTGGGTTGAATAATCCCCGCCAGTGCGGCCGAGCGCTCGGACGGCGGGGAGCATTGTTTGGAAGATAACCCCTGGCTGCGCCGCCGGACACCGCGCAGTGCCCGCCGCGAGGGCTGATGCTTGATCTGCGGAAGCAGGCCCTTATACCGCGGCAGCTGGGACATCACGCCCGGATGCCTCCCGCGCGACATAGCAGTTGTCGCAGCTCTCGGATACCTGCTCGTAGCAGACCACTGGGATTTCTGATCGCGTCATTGCGGGGCGCACCCACCGTGCCTGCGTGTCCACCCGATGCCGGTCGTGTCAGCCACCGGCTGTCTCCTTGCTAATAGAGCAGTCGGCGGGCCGTTCGGCCGCCGGCGGATCGGCCGTAGCACACTGCGGGCGCAAGTTGCTTCGCTGAGTTGGCGGAGCATGGTCGTCACGGGCGTTGCCCTTTCGGTGGTCGCTTGGCTATGCGGGGGAGCACTTCGGCGGCCAACCGCCCGGCGTGGTCAGTGGAATCGGTGAGCGTCGCGAACAGGGCGGCTCGGGCTGGCGGATCGCACGGCGAGTCCTGCGGGAGGTCGGGAGCTGACGATGACGACCCGGGTCATGCAGAACGTCGGAGCGTCCTGCCCGATCGCCGATGAGTTCGCCCGGAGAGTCGGGTCGGTGCGGGACAGTGATTTCGAGCGTGCATGGATTTCTTCTGACGATCCGGCCGTGCTGAAGCTGTGACTGGTTCCGCCCGGGTGAGGACTAGTCACCAGGCAGCGGCCTGCCCTGGCGTCGGCAATTTGCACGGGCGAACCTGCTGGTAGGAGCGACGGTCGGGCCAGCACTCACTAGCCGGGCGGGAAGGATCTCGTTCTGCTGGCAGCAAGTCGTCAATGGCGACTTTTGGCGTCTTTCTGGTGGCGGCTGGTGCCGCTTGCATGGGCTGCGCGCCGGGTTCGGACAACGCCCGGCGGGATTCGCCGGAACCTGCCGCAGGGAGCAGCCCAGTGTTCAAGTGGCTCGCCGTAGCCGCCGCTCTCGCAGCGGCCGCGGTCCCTCTAGCGCTCCTGCTCCTCACCGGCGCGGCTGTCGGATCTGCCAGTGCGATGAACGCGAGCCTGGCGGGCGGCCCGAGCGTCTTCGCGTTGTCGGACATCCCGCCGGAATACCTGGCGCTATACATGGACGCCGCGCAGACGTGCCAGGGCCTTCCATGGGGTGTCTTGGCGGGCATCGGCGAGGTCGAGAGCAACCACGGCCAGTCGACAGCATCCGGCGTTCACTCGGGTGCTAACTATGCCGGGGCTGAGGGCCCGATGCAGTTCGAGCCCGCGACCTTCGCGCAGTACGCCGTCGATGCTGACCTGAGCAGCAAACTGAGTCCCTACGATCCGGCGGACGCGATCTACACGGCAGCCTCGATGCTGTGCGCGAACGGGGCGTCCTCAGGTACTGCAGCTGGGATCCGCCAGGCGATCTTCGCCTATAACCACTCCCCCGCCTACGTCAGCCAGGTCCTCGCCTGGGCCGCCCGATACACCGTCCCGGCACCGTCGGCCGCCGCCGTGGTCGCCATCGCCTTCGCGCTCCGGCAGATCGGCAAGCCCTACCAGTGGGGCGCGACCGGCCTGGACGCCTACGACTGCTCCGGCCTGGTCTACGCCGCCTACGCCGCGGCTGGGATCCGCATCGCCCGCACCACCTTCGGATGGCGGCATGACGGACCGCAGGTTCCGCTGACCCAGATCCAGCCGGGAGACCTTGTCTTCTATCCCGGCTCCGATGGCACCGCAGAGAACCCTGGTCACGTCGTCATGTACCTGGGCGGAAGCCAGGTCATCCAGGCTCCGCAGACCGGCGAGGACGTCCAGATCGACCCGCTGGACCTGTCCGGCGCCGTCGTGGCCACCCGCCCCGCAGACCTTCCCCATCACGCCTGACCGCCAGAAGGAGCCACCCGATGAAGCCCATCACCACAGCCCAGCTGCGCGCAAGCGCCACCGTGGACCTGATGACCGCCGCCCGCGCGCTTGGCCTGGGCCGCACCAAGGCTTACGAGTTGGCCCGCCGCGACCAGTTCCCCTGCCGGGTGATCCGCATCGGCGACACCTACCGGATCCCCACCCCAGGGTTGCTGGAGCTCCTCGGCGTCGCACCGGAGGAACCCCGCGGCCAGCTGCTAACCGTACACCGGCCCTAGCCACATGACACACCCGACCGCGTTGCTGACTGCCACTCGGAGGATCACCGCGATGCTCCCGCAAACACCAGCCGACAGCTTCTCCGGCGACTCCGGCACCGTGTCGGAGCGGCTGCCGCGCGAGCGGTGGCAGCACCGCGATCTGGTCATCTGGGGCGCCCATGGCGGCGCCGGGACCACAACGCTGGCGACCTGGTTGCAGCCGGCCTGGGACATGGGCGCGATGCGTCCCGAGCCGAACCCGCAGCACCCGGCCATAGTCGCCAGAGGCCGTGCCCTGGTGGTGACATGCCGCAGCACCGCGTGGTCGGCAGCGCAGGCCACCAACGCGGTCGCCGCCGTCATCCGCCAAGGCGGCCAGGTCGCCGTCATCGCGGTAGTGAGCGACGGCTGGCCCGAGCCGGCCACGGCGACCAGCCGGCTCAGGCTGCTGGAACCGCAGGCCGGGCTCGTGATCCGGGTCCCGTTCATTCCCGGTCTGCGGCTAGCTGACGACCCGGCATCGGTGCCGCTGCCGCGCCGCGCGCTCCGTGCCGTGGCCCACATCCAGGCGGCCTGCGGCCGCACCTTCCCCATCACGCCACCCCAGGAGACCTGACGATGCTGCTCTTTCACCTCGCGCTCGCCGTCCGCCATCTCATCGCCGCGCCACCCGCGAGCACCGGCAGCGTGCTGGCGGCCGGCGTCCCCAACCCGGCCCCGCAGGCTCCGCCCGGCATGGCGGGCCCCGTGAACACCCTGCTGGGCTGGTGGAAGTGGGGTGCCCTGGTAGGCGGAGTGTTCGGCCTGATCGCCTGCGGCGCGATGATGGCGATCGGCCGCCGGAACCGATCCAGCCTGGCCGCCGACGGCGCGACCGGTATTCCGTGGGTGCTCGCCGGACTGACGCTGATTGCCCTGTCCTCGGGCATCGTCGGCGTCTTCATGTGAGGCCTCGATGTTCCTCACGAGGTCCGAGCGCTACGAGTACCGCCTCTACCGGCGCAATCGCAGGCGCCGCAGGCTGGCCCTGGTTCTGGCCGTCGCACTTGTGCTCACCGCTGTCGCCCTCGATCATCATGCCAGCGCGCACCCCGCCAGCCTGAAGCGCGCGTCCGTAACAGGGACGAACGCGCATGCCAGGACGTCGAGTGCGCGAAAGTCTGCAGCCGCCAAAGCGAGCGGCCTGAACTGGATCGACTTCCACGGCATCGAGCTTCCCGTCTCGGAGCAAGACGGGCCGTACCACAGCAGCGGCGGACTGGCCCGGGGATTCAGCGACGCCCCGCTAGGTGCGGTGCTCGCGGCGGTGAACATCGTCGTCCGCACCGCGGCGCAGTGGGGGCCGGCGATCTACCTGCCGACCATCCGCAGTCAGGTGACCGGTCCGGGCGCCAGCGCCCTGCTGAAAACTGACGCCGGCGAGTACGCGGCGCTTCGCTCAGCCGCTCGCGTCCGGCCCGGCCAGCCAGTCGGCCGCGGGTATGCGGTCGAGGTCGCATACCGCATCGCAGCGTTTGCGCCCGGCACCGCCGAGGTCGACATCCTCACCGAGGGCCCAGGTAATAGCGGGGCCACCGTCATGGTCGTCACGCGCATAGACGTCGTCTGGCTTCACGGTGACTGGCGGGTGGTCGGCCCGGCCGATGGGGACTGGGCCAGCTCCGCCACGACAGCGTCCTCAGTGACCGGCTACACGACCTTCCCGGACGAGAGGTAACCCCATGCCCTGCAACACTCTGGTCGAGCCGGCCTGTCTCGTCGTGACCAGCGTCGCGAAGTCCGTCGTCTCAACTGCGACCAGCGACATCCTCGGCGGCATCGCGCAGGCGCTCACCGGCGGCATCAAGTGGATCGTGGAGAACACGGCCACGTGGTGGGTGCAGATTCCCTCCCCCGACCTGTCCACCGATCCAGCCGTCAGCCACATCCAGCAATGGCTGCTGCCGGTCACCGCCGCTGTGGCGGTGGGCGGGGTTATCGCCGTCGGGGTCCGGATGGTGATCACCCGCAGGGCCAACCCGCTGCTGGACCTGGGCGGCGGCCTGCTCACCCTGGCCGCAGCGACGACGCTGGGGGCGACCGCGACCGCGCTGCTACTCAAAGCCGGTGACGCGTGGTCGTCGTGGGTTCTGCAGGTATCGACGGGCGGGCACTTCACCCAGCGCCTGGACGAGGTCATGGCCCTCGGCGGGAACGCGCCCCCGGCCGTCGTGCTGGTCTTCGGCGTGGTCGCGATTATCCTCGCGCTCGTACAGGCGGTGCTGATGCTGTTCCGCCAGGCCGCGCTGATCGTCCTGGCCGGAGCACTGCCACTCGCTGCGGCCGGCTCGATAGCCCCGATGACCCGCGCCTGGGTCCGCAAGGTGACCGCGTGGATGCTGGCCCTGATCTGCTACAAGCCAGCAGCCGCGGCGGTCTACGCGACAGCGTTCACCATGATCGGGTCTGGCGGAACGGCGCGTACCGCCCTGATGGGATTCGCGATGCTCGCGCTGTCGGTGGTCATGCTGCCGGCCCTGATGAAGTTCTTCACCTGGACCACCGGCTCCATCGCCGGAGGCGGAGGCGGCGGGCAGGTCCTCAGCGCCGCCGCGACGGGCGCGGTCGCGGTCGGTGCCATCGGCTCATCAGTCGGCGGCGGCGCGCTGGCGGCACAGGGCCAGGCCTCCTACCTGAACTCGCAGCTCGGGCCGCAGCCACCGGGCGCCAGCGGCGCGGACCCGCCTGGTGGCCCTCCCGCCGGTTCGCGCCCGGGCGGGCCAGGCGGCTACGACCCGGGAAACGGCAACCCGTCGTCCAGCGCGCCCGACGGCGGCAACCCCAGCTTCCAAGCGGGAACGGGCAGTACGCCCGCCGGTGCCGCTCCACCAAGCGCGGCCGGGACCCCAGCGGCCCCATCAGGTGCGCGCCCCAGCTGGTCGACGTCGCCATGGACCGGGGCATCGGACTCACCGGCAGCATCCGCCGGGTCAGCAGATGGCGCCAGCGCAACGACGCAACCCGGCGGCAGCCAATGATGCCCGGCCAGATACCAGCCCGCACTTACGGCGGATGGCGGCGCAGCCGCAGCATCGGGCTGCTGGGCCTCGGCCCGGCTGCCACGTTCACGATGCTCGGCAGCCTTGTGGTCCTACTGCTCGTAGCTGCGGTCTCGCTCCGGACGCTGCTGTATGTGGCGCCGCCGATAGCTCTCGCCGATGCGGCGGGCTTCATCCGGATCGGCGGCGTGCCGCTCGCCCAAGTCGTCGTTCAGCGGCTGCGGTGGTGGCGCGGCACGCGAGCGGGCCACACCACCTACCGAGCCGAGGTCGTGCTCTGCCACGCCGGGGAACTGCAGCTGCCGGGAACCCTGGCCGCCACCCAACTGCTGTCCGCCGAGGACGGCCGCGGCAGCCGGTACGGACTAGTCCGCGACCGGCACACCGGCTTCCTGACCGCCACTTTGCGGGTGGTGCCGACATCAACGTGGCTGGCAGAACCGGCCGACGCCGACCAATGGGTGGCGAACTGGGCAGCGTGGCTAGCCTCCCTCGGCTACATTCCTGCGCTGCGGTGGGTCACGGTGACAGTAGATACCGCGCCCGACCCCGGGCTCGACGCTCACCGGCCAGATCGCAGGCGCCATCGACACCGCCGCGCCCCGAGGCGCGCTGGAAATCATCGACCAGGTGGTAGCCGCCGCGCCTGCGGCGGCGGCTGACGTCAACACCTGGGTCAGCATCACCTTCGACCCGGCAGCTTCCCCGATTCAGCCCCGGAACATCGCCGACGCGGTCACCGAGACCGGCCAGTCGCTGTCTGGCCTGGAATCAGCACTGGCCTCATGCGGCGTGACGGTTCTTGGCCGAGCAAGAGCCAGCGATATCGCCGGCATGGTGCGGACGGCATTTGACCCGGCTGTGCGCGGCGAGGTCAATCAGCTGCTCGCAACTGAGCTGAGCAGCGCCCTGGAGGATCAGCTGAACTGGTCCAGCGCAGGGCCCGGCCGGAGCAGAAGAACGCTGGGACTGTTACCGGCACGACAGCGGCACGTCCGTCACCTGGGCGTGGCGGGAAGCGCCACGGCAGCACGTGACCTCCGACGTCCTGGCCCGTCTCCTCGCCCCCGGTGGCTGGCCCAAGCGTGTCAGCCTCCAATACCGGCCGATGCCCGCCCAGACGGCCGCAGCCATCCTGGACAGCGAAGTGCGAGCAGCCGAGTTCCGGCACGAATACTCCCGGCGCACGCGGCGCGACGTCACCGCCCGCGACGCGCACGACCACGCGCGCGCACGGCAGGCTGCCGATGAGGAAGCCAGGGGCGCCGGGGTCAGCATCCTCGGCCTGTACGTAACAGTCACCGTCACCGATCCAGCGCAGCTCGCACGCGCGGCCGCCGACACCGAAGCCGCCGCCGAGTCCTCCCGGATCCGGCTGCAACGCCTGTACCGGAGCCAGGCCGCGGGATTCACCGCCAGCCTGCCCTGCGGCATCTGTCTGCCCGAGCTCGCCCGCCGGTTCCGGCACTGATCGGAGGACGCCATGCCGAGGACCTATGTCCGCAGCCTGGTCCTTCCGGAGACCCCCGGTCCAGGCTGCGATCCCGCGGGCCAGCGGTCCGCTGGCCCGCAGCGAGCGGGCAGCCTTTGCACCGACCGGGCACCCAGCTCTGGCGCCTGCGTGGGGATGGAAGATCCACGACGGCGGCCGGGCCGTGCACGTCGCGCCTGGCGTGGAGTATCAGGCGACCACGACTCAGCTGTGCGGCCTGTACCCGTTCGTCGCCGGCAGCGGCACCCCGGTCGTCGGCACGCCGGTCGGCCGCCACCAGCTGTGGGGGGAGGTGGCCTGCCTCGACCCGCTGGCCTGGCTGCGCGCCGGCCTGGTCACCAACCCCGGCATGTTCGTCCTCGGCCAGCCAGGAACTGGGAAATCGGCCCTGGTCAAGCGGCTCGTCACCGGAGCGGTCGCGTTCGGCACCCGGATCCTGGTCCTCGGCGACCCCAAGCCCGACTACAGCCCCCTCGTCGCTACCTCGGCGGACAGGTCATCCGCATCGGCCGCGGCCTGGACAAGATCAACCCGCTGGACGCCGGGCCGCTCGGCGCCGCGCTTGCGAAGATGACCGGCCCGGCCGCGCAGCAGCTGCGGTGGGAAGTACGGTCACGGCGGCTGGCCCTGCTGATGGCGCTGGCCACGCTGATCCGCGCCGAGCCGATCACCAACGCCGAGGAAGTCGTGCTCGGCCGGGCCATCGACCTGCTCGACGAGCGCCATCGCGGCCAGGCCGAACCCACCGTCACCGACGTTCTCACGGTGATCGAGCAGGGCCCCGACCTGCTGCGCTCAGCCGCCCGCGCCGGATCGCCGGACCGCTACCGCGACCGGGTCGCTGACCTGATCTTCACTCTCGACCTGCTGTGCACCGGCTCGCTGGGCGGCGTGTTCGACGGCGCTACCTCCCAGCCGATCGACCTGGACGCTCCGGCGGTCAGCGTGGATCTGTCCGCCGTGCGGGCGGCCGGGGACAAGCTGCTCACCGCGGCGATGCTGTGCACCTGGAGTTACGGGTTCGGGTGCGTGGACGCAGCCACAGCGCTGGCCGATCTCGGGTCCGGGCCGAGACGCTCCTACCTCGGCGTCATGGACGAACTCTGGCGCGCTCTGCGCGGCGGCCCTGGCCTGGTCGAGCACGCCGACTCGCTGACCCGGCTCAACCGGTCCCGCGGCATGGCCAGCATCATGATCACCCACTCGCTTGCCGACCTCGACGCCCTGGCCACCGAGGAGGACCGGGCCAAGGCACGCGGGTTTATGGACCGGTCCGCGATCACCGTGCTGGCCGGGCTGCCGCCCCGCGAGCTCGCCAGGGTCAGCGAGATCACCCCGCTCACCGCGCCGGAGCAGGCGCTGGTCGCGTCCTGGTCGGCGCCCGGAGTCGTACCAGCCCGGTGCCCGCCACCCCGGCCGCGGCAAGTACCTCATCAAGACCGGGGAACGGCTCGGCATCCCGGTCCAGCTCAGCCTGGTCGGGCCCGAGCTCGAGCTCTACGACACCGACCAGGCGATCCGTCTTAGCCGCGACGGGAGCCTGCGGTGAGCCGGGCTCTCGGGCCGCGGCCGGCGGCCGCGCCGGGCGGGGGCGCGGCCGGCTGGGCGGTGCTGGCGATCTGCTGGTCGCTGGTCGCTCTTGCCGGGCTGCTCTGGGGCGCAGCCCGGCTGGCCGCCGCGGTCACGCGCGGCACCGTCGAGCCGTTCGGAACGAAGTTCGCGGACGCCGTCCTGCATGGCCGTACTGCGCAGGCGTGGCCGCACACTCCGACGATCGCCGTGACCGCGATCGCGCTCGTGCTGTCCCTGTGCAGTGCGGTCGTCGCCGTCCTGGCCGTGCGGGTCACAGCCCGGCTGCGGCCCGCGCCCGGCGACCCGGTCGCGGCCCTGTCCCGCAACCCCCGGATGCGAGCACTTACCCGCAGGCCCGTCGCCCTGGGAGCTATGAGCCTGCGGCCGTCCCTCGCGGACGCTGACCCGCGCACCCTGGAGCCGGCGCAGGCGGGGCTCGCGCTCGGGCAGCTAATGCAACCGGGTGGCCGGCGCGGGCACGCCGTATATGCCTCGTGGGAAGACACCGTGGTGGCATTCATGGCGCCCCGGTCGGGGAAGACGACGGCGCAGGCGATCCCGTTCGTCCTCAGCGCGCCCGGCGCCGTCATCGCCACCTCCAACAAGGCCGACTTGTGGGCAGCGACCGCAGCGCTCCGCAATGGCACCGGGCAGGTGTGGCTGTTCGACCCGCAGCGCATCACCCACCAGCCCCAGGCCTGGTGGTGGGACCTGCTGCGCGGGCTGCGCACTGTCGAGGACGCCCACCGGCTGGCCGGCCATTTCGTGCTCACCGTCGCCGACGAGAACCGCCGGGACCTGTGGGGCCCCGCCGCCCAGGACCTGCTCGCCGCGCTGTTCCTGGCCGCCGCCAGTTCCGGGCACACTCTCCACGACGTGGCCGGATGGCTGAACGAGCCTGCCGTCCCGACGCCGATCGAGTTGCTGGCCGACGCAGGGTTCGCTGCCATGGCCGCCTCGCTGCGGGGTGCGCAGAACGGCGCCATAGAGACTCGCGACGGGATCTACCAGACCGCGCGCACCGCCGCCAGGGCCATGACCGACCCGGACATCATGGCGTGGGTCACGCCGCCGCGGAATTGCGAGCTGCCGGTCTTCGACCCGATCGAGTTCGCCGCGAGCCGCGACACCCTCTACTTACTGTCAAAGTCACGCTCGGCGGCCGCGCCGCTGATCGCCGCGCTGTCCGATACCGCCATGCGGGCCGCGGAACGCCGCGCCGAGCGGCTCGGCGGCCGACTCGACCCGCCCATGGTCGTGCCGCTCGACGAGGCCGCCAACATCTGCCGGATCGCCGACCTTCCCGACCTGTACTCCCACCTCGGATCACGGGGCATCACCCCCGTCACAATCCTGCAGTCCTACGAGCAAGGCGTCACCGTGTGGGGCGAGCACGGCATGGCGACGCTGTGGGGCGCGGCCACGAAGAAAATCATCGGGGCGGGCGTCGACTCGCCACGTCTCACGCGTGACCTGGCCACCCTGATCGGCCAGCATGACGTCCCCGTCCGCACGATCAGTTACGGCGACGGACGGGCCAGCGAATCAGTGTCGCTGCGCCGCCAGGACATCCTCGAGCCCGCCGCGATCCGGGCTCTGCCCCCAGGTACCGCGCTGCTGCTGGCCACCGGCATCAAGCCGGCCCTCATTCACCTCACTCCCTGGTACGCCGGCCCGCGCGCCGCCGAGATCAGTGCGGCCCAAGACGCCGCGCATGAGCAGATCCGCGCGCAGGCGAATCTGACCGACCCCGCCGGCCCCGTTCCCGTCCGTCCCTCCTGGAGCATGCATGACGACTGACAACTCCCCTGCCGCGGCCGCCCCGGATGGTGCCGGAGGCGCCCGGCCACCCGAGCCTGTGTACAACGCGGTCGAGGACTGGGTCATCGACTACTTCCTGCCCATGTTCCGGCGCACACTCGGCGGCGAGTACCGCTGGTGCGGCCGCTGGTGGCAGCACGGCGAGGCCATCAGCCGGCTCACGTCTCTCTGGCACGCCTGGGAAGTGCTCCGGCTCCAACCGGGAACTGGGATCGCGAGCTGGTACCGCGATCACCTTGACCACCAGCTGCCCATCCTCATGGGCGCCCGCGGGCCCTTCTACCAGTGCAGCGAAACCGCCCACCGTGAGCCCCGCGAAGCCGACGCCGTGCCAGCACCGGACGAGTGGTGGGACATCAGCGCCGAGCCCTCGCGTCTCGAGGCCTTAATCCCGCAGGCAGACCGAACGCAGATCGGAGCTGACGATGCCGAACCGTGACCAGCATCCGTCCGGGCTCGACCCTTCTCATATCTGGTGCATTTGCGCCAGCGCAGGGCCTGCTCGTGATCGTCGGGGGACTGCCCTGCTCACCGGGGGGCAGGACGGCATTCACGTCTACCTGCCCACGCGGGTTGGCGCGCGCAACGCCCACGCTGCCCTGAGCCTCGTCGGCTACCGGGTCGTCAGGACCACCGGCGACAGGCAGGGTCGTCATCTACTCGTCCGCGGCTGGAGCGTGGAAGCGCTGGAAGCCCGGCTGATCGCGATGCGCTCCGTCCTCGAGCAGCTGGCCGCAGATCCCGGCTCAACAGCCACGTCGGCGCTTGATCGGCTCGGTACCCGTCCCGCAGCCGCGCTACCGGACCGGGCGGGCCAGCAGCAGCTGAGCCGGCAGGCCGCATCGCAGTTACTACGGCGGATCTTCACTACCTCTGGCATTCATGCCCCGCACGATCCGCTTGCCCGGCCCGCGGATGCCGGCTGCGCCCTGCGCCTCAGCGCCGCGTGGCGCCTGGAAGAAGCCATCGAGGAACTCGCCGCCCGGCAAGTGCGCGTCGCGGCGAACGCGATCGCGCTCTACCCCGCCTTGCGCCAGGAAATGGGCCACGACAGTGCCCGCGATACCGCCGTCCGGCAGGCGAGCGTCGTCTTCCATCTCAGTGGCCGTGTCGCCCAGGACACCACTCGGATCCTGGGAAACGCTCGCCAGACTCCCGGTGCTGGCATGTCTCGGCGGAACGCGGCGGCAACTCGGGCCTTGCGGTCAAGTCGGCGCGGCATCCGGTCCGAAGCCCAGGCTGCTCGGATTTATCCGTTCACTGGCGCTCGCCCCAGTCCTGCACCAGACCGGCCGCCTAGGGCAGCGGCTCGCTCGCGCGGCCGGAACTTCCCCTCCGGCCGCGCGGGACGGCATCCCTGATCAAAGCTTGCCGACCCCGATGGATGCCCTACGCCCTCTTGCTCCGGAAGAGCTCGCTTCGCCGGTGTCAGTCGAGTTCGCCGCACTGGCGGAAGCGGACCGGATGATGGCGTCCGGCGGACGCCGCCGAGGATGGCGTCTCGCCAGCGACCTGCGAGTATGCGCGGACGGCTACGAAGGGCAGCGCTCACGAATCACCCGAGCAGGCAGTCCCCGCGCTGGAGGATCTGACCGAGGCGCCGCTCCCCGGTCCAGCCGCTCTGGGCCGACGCCGCATCCCCGGACAAGGCACCAGCGCAACGCGGTCCCGTAAACCGGCCGACTCGGCCTCACCGGGCTGATGGTGCGCCAGCGGCGATGTTCGCGCTCCCGGACCCGGCGCCCGACGGCGATGTCCCTCGCTTCGTGACTCGCCGATCTCGGCTCAGGCCGACACAACTCGCCGCCCGTGACCGCTCGGCCCAGCCGAACCCGTTCGATCTCCCGGAATTCCGAGCCCCCGGCGTCGCGCCGCAAAGCGGCGGCAGCGGGGCAACCCACGCACCCAGGAAGTAAGGAAGGCGCAGATGGAAGCCGAAACCCATCCTGACCCGTTCCGCGAGGCCATGACTCACGGTCTGCAGCGAGCTATGCAAGTCGCCTCGTTCGCCGGGACCGCAGCCCAGGTATACGTCTATCACCAGAAGACACAGGCCAGGGCAGCCGCGGACAAGGACGAGCGAGCGCGCCGCGCTCTCCAAGCGCAGATCCGGGCAGAGCGGGACGCCGCCCGGGCAGGCTGGTCACCCGCCCTCGACCCGCAATGGCTGCGCAACGCCGACTTGCATGACACCGCGCAAGGCCTGGGGAGCCGCGATGCCTTACGCCGACCGGAACGTCCCCTGGTACGAGCCGACCGCCGCGGCCGCCATGCGCAAGTCCGAGGAACGCCTTCGCGACCTGCACCCGTTCGCCATGGCCCGGTACGACCGGCTGCGCGCCGACGGCCTCGGACCGGCCGAGGCCATGCGCGAAACCGCACCGCTGTTCGCCCTCAGCCCCCGGGCACGCGCGTGGCCATTCGCGCCGCTCCCTGTGCTCGACGCCGGTACCAACGCTGAAACCGGGCCGACCGCCGAGCCCTCAGCGCCAGTAAGCGAGCCCGACCGGCTCGCATGGATCCGAAGCCCTGGAGTCGCGCGGCCGGAGCATCGTGACTGCACTGCAACACCGAGCCCGCGCCGGCGGACGCGAGCCGCTCGGCCAGCACGAGCTGCGCACCGTGCTGGAGACAGTCACCAACCTCCCCGGCGACGTCATCGACCGTGTTATCCGGCCGACGCCCGCCAACGGGCACGCACGGTCCGACCCGGACGGCACTGCCGCTCCCGGGCGCGCTCGCGCGGCTGGCATGGACGAGGTCACCGACAGGACGGCAGCGCCCGCTCTGGATGAGCGCACAGCAACCGTGACCGCAGCCCGGACCTCCGCCGCCGTTGCCAGCGCCGCGACCGCCCAAGCCAGCCGGACTACCCAGCCGTGGCGACGCGATTTCCCGATTCCTATCCACGGGGTTGTCGCAGCGACCGCGAGTCCGACACCTACGACGGCACCGCACGCTGCGGCATCTCGCCCGGCAGCCAGCCGGGCTGCCCGTCCAGGCGGTCCTGGCCATGCCTGATGACACGGCTGCTGCCGGGCCTTCTCGCGAGGCTGCATCGTTACGCACCGGGCAGGACTGGGCCGCGTGGCTGCGGCAGGCGCACGCAGCGCGCGTCCCAGGACCGCAGCGGCACCCGCATGGCGAGAGCGTGACTGCGGCGCTGGCGGCGCTGGTACACCTGGCCCGACGGCATGGATTCGCCGTGGAACGCGGGGACTGCGGCGACAGCGCAGGGTTTGCCAGCTGGCCCCGTCGGCGCATCCGGGTACGCGCGGACGCTACGCCCGCGGAGGCGGTCCTGGCACTCACCCACCAGCTTGGCCATGTGCTCGTGCACGGTCAGATCGCCGGCCTTGACCCCGGCGGCACCGTTCCTTGCGCAGGCCTGCGCAGGGTCGAAGCCGACTCCGTGGCCTACCTGGCCGCGGCCCACCTGGGCATCGACACCGATGCGATCGCCTTTCCGTACGTGTCCAGCTGGGCCGGGACCGACGCGCGCGCCCGCCCGGCAGCGATCATCCATGCGGTTACCTCCCGGGTTCTGGCCGCCGCCACGACGGTCACTGCCCACCTCGACGCTGAGCTCTCCCCCGGCGCAAAGCCCGGCAGCCTGGCCGTCAGCGCCGCGGCGGAGCCGCCGCGCGGCCATAAGCAGCCGGTAACTGACGGGCCGCCAGTACACACTGACGACATAGTGCGGGTCAACATGGCCGCCCACACGTTCTTCCAGAGCACGATGCCCGCCAGCTGGGTACCCGGGTACCTCGCCGCCCGCGGCTTCGGGATCGGCATCCAGCAGCTCTGGCAGGTCGGCCACGCCCCGGCATCCTGGGACGCGCTCACCCGTCACCTGCGGGCACTCGGCTTCCCCGACACCGTCCTGGAAGCCTCCGGCCTCGCCCGCCCTTCCCGGCGCCGCACCCTCATCGACACCTTCCGCAACCGCGCCATGCTGCCGATCCGGTCCGCCGACGGAACCTTGATCGCGTTCATCGGCCGTGCTCCGGACCGATCAAGTCCAGGCGTGCCCAAGTACCTGAACAGCCCCAAGACGGGCCTTTACGACAAGAGCGAGATCCTCTTCGGGCTTTGGGAGGTACGCGAAGCGCTGGCCGCCGGAGCCCGGCCGGTTATCGTCGAGGGACCGTTCGACGTCATCGCCGTGACTACCGCCGGCCAAGGGCGCTTTGCCGGCGTTGCGCCCTGCGGCACCGCTCTCACCGCCCAGCACGCCGACGCGCTCAGCCGGGCCGCCGACCTCGCGACAACCGGTGCCCTGGTCGCGTTCGACCCCGACCCGCCCGGCCGCCGCGCCGCCGTCCGCGCCTACCACCTGCTCAGCCAGCTCACCGTGGAAACCTCAGCCGTGACCCTGCCGACTGGGCAAGATCCGGCCCAGATCCTGACTGACAGCTCCCCCGAGGCTCTCGTCACTGTCCTGGCCGACGGCGCTCACCCGCTTGCCGACCTGGTAACCGACGCGCAACTCGAGCCATGGGCCCGCTGGCTCGACCATGCCGAAGGCCAGATCAGCGCGCTGCGCGCCGTCGCCCCCGTCATCGCCGCCATGCCGCCCGCCCACGTCGCCCGTCAGGCGGCACGGCTGTCCGACCGGCTGGGAATGGATCACGCGACCGTTACCGACGCCATCACCAGCGCGCTGCCAGAAGTCATCGCACGCAGGCCGAGTCCCAGCACAAACGCCGACATACCGTGCGATGACATAGGCCGAACCGCTCGGCCTCAAGCGCACGGGAACGTCACCGGGCCTGGCACATCCGCGCTGACCACCGCTGTCGAGCAGCCAGCAGCTCAGCGCAGCCCGCCGTCCCTGCTGGCTGTCAAAGACCGCGTAGCAGGGCAAGGCTTCCCAGCCACTGCGAACGCGGCCGGGCCGACGGCCGCAGCGGCGCCGTCCGGCAGCGCTCACTATCGACGCGGGGCACCGTTATAGCGTGGCCCGCGTATCGGGCTAGCGACTCATCGAATGCCGGATCTGTGACGGAACGATCGCGGAATGAGTGATCCTCGCGGCGCAGCGCGAGTTCGGATGAGCCAGCAGCACCACTGCCCACGCAGCCGCGTCGTCCGGGTCAGGTACGACCCCGAGACCCTTGTAGACCGCGTCGCCGACTGCGCCCCGGCCGGAAACCATAGGAAAACCCAGGAAGTCTGCCTCGACACGGCGTTCAGCACCTCGACGACGGCCCGCTGGACAAGCTTGTCCTGTCCTCCAGCGTGCATGACCGTGTTCCCGGTGGCTCGCCCCCTCCCCGCCTCCGCAGCCGCAGCCTTGTTCAGCGGGTTCGCAGGTACTACGAAGCGATCCGACTGCCCGTGACCGTTCATGTCAGGATTACCGCCTCAGCGTTCCCTGAGCGGCGTGTGTGAATGTAAGGAACTAGCGCGCTTCGCTTTCGCTATCTGACCCGTACCGACGGTGACAGTGATGGAATTCGACTGTGTCTTCGATCTATGGGTTGATGGGGACAGGAGATTAGTAATGGCTTCGCAATTCCCGACGTGTGCACATGCTGATAGCCGCCGAGTATCGGCGGGCAGCCGAGCGGCGCACTCCATCATGGCTAGACAGGATTATCGGCTCATCTGGATTGATCGGTGCCGACAGCGGCACGTAACGGACTCGGAGGCAAGCTAACGGTATTGACTGTCGTATGCGACCGGCGGAAAATTAATTGTCATGCTCTAACTGCAGTAAACGGAGAGGCGAGATGAGTACCTTTTTGCGATCATTCGCAGCTGTCATCGCGGCTAGCGCACTGGCCAGTGCCGCGTTTGGAATGTCGGCGCTTGGCGTCAACGCGGCGTCGGCGAGAAGCAGCCACTCGGCCAGGCCCACCGCAACTCTCATCGCGGCTGCCGCCACTAACCCGTCACCAGATAGCACTTTCTACGACCAGTGAAGGTGCAGTCCCGGTGGCCGCTGAAACACTCGATCCGTCGGCCAGGGCATTCGGCAAGCCTCGGTCGACCGAAGACCGTTTACAACAAGCCAGGCAGTTCATTGAGCTGTTCTACTCAGAGCAGCCAGACTGCGGCAAGATGACCGATCGCGTACGGCAGGTCGCACGCGAGATGGAGAGCACCGGCACATACTGGCACACGGCAGCAGAGTTAGAGTTTGCTGCTCAGGTGGCATGGCGGAACAGTTCGCGGTGTATCGGCCGGTTGTACTGGCGCAGCTTACGCGTACGTGATCGGCGCCAGATCTCGTCGGCGGCCAGTCTGGCTCAAGAGTCCGCCGCACACCTCCGGGAGGCAACTAACGGCGGTCGCATCCGGCCATTGATCTCCGTATTCGCACCGGACGCGCCAGACCGAAGCGGCCCACGCATCATCAGCCCGCAGCTCGTAAGCTACGCCGGCCATGAGAAGTCGAACGAACCTAGCGTTGTCATAGGCGATCCGGCTAACGTTGCGCTGACCCGTCTGGCGCGCCAGCTCGGATGGCCTGGGCCCGCTACGCCGGGCCCATTCGACATTCTTCCCCTGATCATCGCGGGAGCTGGGGCAGAACCGAGCTGGCATGAGCTTCCCCCTGATGCAGTGCATGAGGTCCGGCTGCAGCACCCGGTTTATCCATGGTTCGCTGAGCTGGGCCTTCGGTGGTATGCGGTCCCCGTCATCAGCAACATGGTGCTTGAGGCCGGCGGCATCAGTTATCCGGCTGCACCTTTTAATGGCTGGTACATGTGCACCGAGATTGGCTCCCGCGATCTCGGCGATGTCGGCCGCTACAACCAGCTCCCGCGCGTGGCGTCGATGATGGAGATGGACACCAGCGATGAAAAGACACTGTGGAAAGACCGAGCCATTACCGAACTTAATCAGGCCGTACTGTATTCGTTCGGCCTGGCCGGTGTTCGCATCGCCGATCATCACACAGAGTCTGCGCGATTTCTAAAGCACCTGGAGTTAGAGCAGGCACATGGGCGTTCATGTCCTGCCGACTGGTCCTGGATAGTACCGCCAACCGCCGGTTCATCGACCCCGGTGTTCCACCGTTACTACACTGACTTCGATCAGCGACCAAATTTCTATCGGCGAAGCTCTGAAGCGTTCATTTTGAGATTGGAGCCCGAACGGAAGCCGATTAGTGGCACGTGATGATATATCAGCCTTGGGATGTCGACCCAGAAGAGGGTGTTATGACTTGCGACGATATCAGCGATCTCATTGAGGAGTCGCTTGTGACGCTGGCCGAGCGACGGGCTGCATGGCTTGGGGACGACACAGCGGCGATCCGGCTGCTGGCGAACCTTGCCGACAGAGCTGCCGAGGCGCTCGCGCAGCGTGTCGCGGCCGCTCGATCTGCCGGGACAACCTGGCAGGAGATTGCTGATGCTCTGGGCACGACCCCAACTGAGGTGCGGCTCCGCTTCGCCGACCAACAGACCTGAATCATGCTCACCGTGAGGCACTCGGGGGACACCTGATGGACGGACATGAAGTCGCCCGGCGGGCTCGGCTGCCTGCCGACACGCTAGCGGGTCTGCGGTCGATGGAACGCGGAGGCGAGAACAGCGAGCTCACGATAGAACTCGCGGCGGCGCTCGCCAAGACCGGAGCCCTGGTCAGCAGCGTTGGGCTACCAGAGCTTCGCGCCCTGCTGGAAGCCGCCGGAATGCCGACCCATCCAGTCGACAAGCTGACAGCGCCCGACTGACTCCGGAAGCTAGGCGGCCTCGTCGCCAACTGAGCATGCGGCGATCGCCTTTGATGAGTGTGCAAGCGCGATGCGCGCGGAGATCCGAGGGTCGAGTACGTGGCAAAAATCGACGTAGCTCATCGAACCACCAAGCCGCTGGCAGGCTGCCCGCTCCGACCCCCGATAGGCCCCCGAGGTCGGCCCTTATCCGTCCTCATGTGCGCCACGTTCGTGATCGTGCTCGGACTAAACAACATCGCTAATCAACGCCAACCAGGCCGGTAGCGAATCGTTTAACCGCTGCTCAGGACGATGAGCCGGGCGATACCAAATACTTGTGCATCCCTGCGCCGCGTGGCATCTCACCCATAGGTGCCCTAGGTTGCCCGCTTGCGCTTCGGGGCACTCGCACGGCATCCAGCCCACCGTTACGAGGCCCGGCCCCCACTCGTGCCCGTGGTGGCACTGAGTCGGGTACTGCCACCAAAACGGTCGCTCTGTCATCTCGCCAGTATCGAACGTACAATCGAGAAGTGGCAAGCGGGGCAGGCGCTACGCTTCGGGCATGGCCACGGCACTTGCTGACACGTGCTCATAGCGAGCGACGCTTAACAGCCTTGCCCGTACCATCCATCGCTACCTGTTGGTAGTCATCCTTGTCTGGCAGCCAACGGCCTGGTGGCTCTGATGGAAAACCGCCACCCTCAGCGGGAGACCGGATCCTGGTACGGAGTACCCCGGCCGCTGGCCTCGCTGCGGCCGAAGTGATCAGGTTGCCCCGCATCCGCGCGCATAGCGATCAAGTCGCGAACCTCGGCTCGCCTCTGCGGCGGCCATGAGACAGGCGGCCCGTCGGGCGGCCGACAGGACACGGGCGGCGGGACCGGGGACAGCCGCCGCGGACCGAACGCCAGGATCAGGGCTGCGAGCCAACCTACGCCCGTCGTGCCGCCGATCAGGTTAACCAGGAACACCAGCGCTAACCGGTCCACCCCGCGGGCCATCGCGGTGATCGTGGGCAGCAGGTACACAGCGCCCAGCGCCAGGATCAGCAGTACCCAGAACGCGACGTTGTTCGCTAGGGCTTGCATCATGTCGTTCTCCTCTCGCCGTCGCGCCAGCCGGCCCCAGGATTCCAGACACCGAGGGCAAAGCTCGCATACATGTTCCAGCCGATTCCTGCACAGCCCCAAACCGTGGTTGTGGACAACCCCAGCCGCGCGGCCGCGCACCGACAGACGGACAGGGCTCGTCGCCGTCACGGAGCTGGCCCGGCTCGCTGGGCAGGCAGCGAGCCTTGCCGGAGAACCAGCCGGGGACCGGCCCGACCCGGCTGAACTGACACCGGCCCTAGCAGGACC
Organism: uncultured Actinomycetota bacterium; assembly: GCA_963711535.1. Classification (GTDB taxonomy): domain Bacteria; phylum Actinomycetota; class Actinomycetes; order Streptosporangiales; family Streptosporangiaceae; genus JAJYUU01. The sequence continues at coordinate 101,818 of CAVQEN010000002.1, forward strand.
GGCCGCACCGGGAGGTCGCCACGTGGGGTATCCGCGGCGCCCGGCCGGGAACGCCGAGGTGCACGACACTGACCCGGAGGTGACGCGGTCGACCGGGCCTGCGTCACCGTGGCGTGCAGCTGCACGGCTGCCGCGCGGGCCGCTGCGGCCTGCGCGGCGTGCTGCTGGGCCTGCCGCAGTTCCGCCACAGCGGTCGCCAGGGCAACGAGATTCGCGACGAGGGCGAGGGATGCGAGCGTGCGGTCTCCGGCGGCGTTCCCGAGGAGTGCCACTAGCCGCGCCGAGGCGCGCAACTGATCACCGTTGCAGGTTCGGCGCGGGACGCAGCCGTACGGCGCGCGGGCGGCACGGTCGTAGGCATCAGCCGCGCACCGGAGCGCCGGATTGCCCAGCACCCGCGCCGCGATGTGCAAGCTGTCGGCCGCCGCCCACGCCGCATCGGCCGCCCCGGCCGGATTACTGTGCGCGCAACGGCGGATGTGCTCCGCGGCCGCGCTGGCATGACGGGCCGCGTTCCTGTAGATCGCGTTCCGTTCCGGCACGGTGAACCGGAACGCCCCGGAACGTTCCGGCCCGGCATTCCGAGGCTGGCTCCATCGGTCACGCAGCCGGGGCAGGGTCAGATCGGCCGCGAGCCGGCCACCCCCGTACCAGAGAACCGCTCCATCATGCCCCGCGTGGCCCGGGAGCGTGACTGAGTATCCGGTGACTTGTCCCGGATTGGCGTCGCTGAACCGCAGCCGCACCTGCACGCCCGCCTCACGCAGCCGGTTGAAGAACCGCGCCTCATCAGGCACCTGGCTGGCAGCGCCGGTGACCAGATTCCGGAGCACCGCCCGCGCCGCGGACGGCGACAACCCCGCTCCAGAGGCGCGATCGCCCCCGGGAGGCGTGGTCCACCGGGCGCGCAGTTTCGGCAGGGTCAGGTCGGCGGCGAGCTTCCCGCCGCCGTACCAGATCACACCGCCGCCGCTAGCCGTATGCTGCGGCTGGCCGACCGCATACCCGGTCACCGCGCCCGGCTCGATAGTGCTGCGGCGTTGGCGCACGAGTACGCCGGCCTTCTGGAGTCGGGCGTAAAAGTCCTGCTCCGTCCGCGCCCCGGCCGCCGCTGAGCTGACCTCGCGGCGCAGCGTGAGACGGGGCGGCTCGTCCCAGCCGCGGCGGGCCGACTGCTCCGTCTCGGCGCGGGTCGCGCGCCGGGCGGCGGTGCGATCCGCCGGAGCAGTGGCGCGGAGCCCGAGGTCATGTTCAGCTTGCTGGCAGGCTTCCCGGACCCGATAGAAGTCGTTCCAGATCCGCGGACGGGAGCCGTCTTGGCGGGCCAGCGTCGTCACGAGGTGTACGTGGTCGGCGGCATGCCGGACAGCCACCCACCGCACGCCTAGGTCATCACCTGCAAGGGCGAGCCCGGTCCGGTCCATGATCTGGGCCGCGACCTGCGCCCACTCCACATCCGACAGCATCCGGTCCCCCGGCGCGACCCGGACCGCGCAGTGCCACACCGGCTTGGCGTAGGCGGGGCCGGCCAGGGCAGCCAGCGGCTGGGCCAGCAAGCCGGACAGCCGCCGGAAGTCGCGTGACCCGTCACGGCGGCGCTCCGGCTCCAGGTCCGCCGGATCGCTGAACCCGGCTACCAGGTGCGGGTCAGTGTGCTCATTCAATCGGCCGGGGCCGTACAGGTAGTACAGGAGCCTCCCCGCATTGTTCCCCCGGAGCACTTTACCGATCACACGGAGCGTTCCTTTTCTTTCACGGAATGCTCCGCCGCAATTGCTCGGCCGCCTCATCCAGCCGCCGGATGACCCGGATGCAGAATTGCGCAGCCGGAAGCAGATCATCGCCTCGCTGTCCCGTCGCATTAAGTCGCGCCACAGCCTGATTCAGATTCGTGCCCACGCGCCGCACCAGCCCGGCCGCCGACATCAGCTCGGCGAGCGCCTCCCGCAACGGCGACCCCACCTTCGCCTCCGCGCCGCGGACCGCCGCAAGAGTCACCTCGGCGGCGAACGCCCCGCGAGCCAGCCCACAACGGGCTGCCGCAGCGCTGACCTCGTCGAACTCCTCCTCGGTCAGTGAGAACTGCACAACCTTCGGCCGCGACTCTCCCTGGCGCGACCGGCGTCGCGGAATTGTGCTCGCCACGACCACCACCCTGATCCCTTGCCACGAAGCTCCTAATCGGGACCGTGCCCGGTCCCGATCGGCACCGCCTGCTAGCGGCGTCGTCCCCATTGTTTATCTCTGGACCGCGCCCGGTCCAGAGATAAACAATGGATATGAATATCTTGCTTCGACCGGAGCAGGAGGCGGGCCGCTGCTGCGGAAATCATTAACTAGCTGCTACGAGGGATGCGGCAAGCATGTTAGCCTGTGATTCACAAGGTGCAACCGTCATCGACACCTAAGCGCACTTCACGTAATGGTTCGGTCGGCGAATTGTTGCTGGTCAGTTGGTCTCATTTACGTGACAGAGATAGGCCCGACTGGGTCGGCACTGCACTGTCGGCAGCTATGCGGCTCGTCTGCAGATTCCTCAGTTGAGCCGCGTGAGGTCGCCGCTGGCGCACAGCGCATCGACGTGCTCGGCCACGCGGCGAGAGGCGCTGCCGCCGCGGATGAGCAACCCGGCTTCGATGTTCTTGGCGACGCCGGACTGGGTGAGGTTGGCGCTGCTGATTAGCAGGGTGCGCCGGTCGGCGACCGCGAGCTTGGCGTGCATCTTCGCGCCCGGCTCTGCTCTCTGCGAGGTTGGCCAGTGCCAAAGCTCGATGCCGCTAATGCCGGTGAACGCGCGGTAGGGCTCCTCGCCAGACAGGGCGCTGCCTGCGCCCTGAAGGGTCTCGACGACCACGCTCACGGCGACACCGCGCCTGATCGCGGCACGCAGGGATTCAGTCAGCGCCTCATGCGGCTTAGCTGAGTAGGTCATCAGCAGCAGCTCGTGCTGCGCTTGGCTCACGATGTCGGCGAGCACGGCCGCGGTCGCGCGAACGGGCACATGGTGGGAGGCGGGACCGCTCCACACTGTTTCCACATTGACCTCGACAGCACGCTGGGCGTATCCGGCAGCGAGGCCGGTGAGATAGGCCAGGGCGGCGGAACGGTCGACGCTAGACAGGGCGTCGAGCAGCGACTCCGCGTCCGGCGTGGCGCGAAGGATCGCCTCACGCGGCCACGCCCGGGCGGCGTGCTCGATGACAGCGCGGAGAGCGTCCGGTCCCAGACGGCGGAGGATGCCTGCGCCTTCTTCCTCCATCGCCTCCCAGGTCACGAGCGGACTACCCGAGGTCCGGCGTCAGCACCAGCGACGGGTCGTCGATCGGGACGATGAAGCGCCGGTCGAGGAACCTGTTGCCACGCTCACAGGTGGTCTCGGAGACGAACAGGCACGCATGGCATGCGGCACCGTGCAGGAAATCGGCCGGGGCCTTGGGAAGCCATTCAGCGCACAAGGGGTCCGATGAGCAACGGCGCGCATCCCGCAGCGCCCGGCGGATGATCCGCGTCAGCGGCTCGGGCTCAGCGAGCGAGACCAGGCCGCCGAGAGTCCCTTCGGCGTCGGGAACGGCAGTGTAGACGAGGATGCCGGCCCGGTCCGGTCCGGAGTAGATCCGCTCGGACAGGCTGGCGGAGTTGTAGCCGCATTCTAGTGCGATGGTGCGGATCAGCAGGTGCGACAGGGTGTGCAGGGCGATGTACCGGGGCTCGGGCCAGCCTCGCTGCGGGTCGAAGTCGGCGGGCAGCCGGTCGGAGTAGCGGTTGGTGCGGAACCGGATGAAGGCGTCCTTGTGCTCGCGGATCACGTCGGTGTCGCGGACGCGGTCTTCCCAGGCCGATATCAGCGGTTCGCCGATGCGCAGGAAGATTCCCTCGCCGCGTACTTCGCTGGCCGGCACCCAGGTGGGACGATCACGGGCCAGGGGTGCCCTGGTCACCAGGTCGGGGTCTTCCGGGTCGGGTGCGTCCAGCCGGGTGAAGCCAGCCAGGGCGCGGACTTCCCGCAGCCGCTCGGCCTGCACGACGTCGGAGAAGAGCCCGGCCACTGGCGACGGCACGCCGTCGGGGTCGCGGCGCAGGGTGAAGTCGTCGGACGGCTCGGGCGGCACCGGGGAGGTGAAGACCTCCCATTCCGGCGTGCGCAGGTCAGGGTAGCCTGCCGGTTCCTGGGCGGGCCCGGCTTGCAGTTCCTTGCGGTGCCGGGCGATGGCGTCCAGCACTTCTGACTTTGTCCACTTGTGCAGTGCCTGGAACTGCGCGAGTCCCCAGGCGAATTCCAGCGTTTCCGCAGTGGTCACGTTCTGCAGGTTGTCCCAGAGCTGTTCCACCTTGGCCTGCAGTGCGCTGGCTCCGACCTGAGGGACGGCGAGCGCGGAGAGGGTCTGGGCGAACCACTGGTTGGAGGCGCCGACGACGATGACGATGGGCTGCTCGTGACACTCCTCGAAGGTGCCCAGGTGCGGGTGGCGGCCCCGGCAGGCGGGCAGCGATTCCAGGCCGCGGCGGCCCATGGCCTGGCGGATGTTCCGGTGAGCCGGGCAGTTCAGGCAGCGGATGTCGACGTTGGCGCCCTGGTTGCCGCCGTAGTCGGCCATCCGCAGCTGCGGGTGGCTGACTTCGGGACAGGCGCCGCCGTGGTGCACGAACCCGCCGTAGGGGAAGTCATCAAGGTGACCGTGGACGCAGGCGAGCACGAACCTGGCGGCGACGGCCAGCGGCCTCCTGCGGCGGCGGGGGCAGTCCTCGTGGAAGAACTTGGCTTCGTCGGGGCGGCGTGCCTTGTCGTTGGCGAACCCCCAGATGCCGGAGTCGAGGGAGGCCAGCCTGCTGCATGCGGTGCAGCGCAGCCACTGCGGGAACGGGGTCACGGGAACGCCGACCCGGCCGGGCTGGCCGTTCGGGTCGGCGTCGAAGCCATCGAGGAATGGTGGCGGGCGCAGCTGCGTCACGGGGGCGCCGAGCAGCTTGCAGACGGCGGCCAGCAGCCGGGGCTCAGCGAGCGGCACCCATTCGGGCACGGTGTCGTAACGCCAGTCGTCCAGGCCGCGGACCAGGACCGGGAAGTTCGGCAGGTCGACGAGCGCGCCGACGCCGCCGGTGAACATCAGGTGGCTCGGGCGTACCGTGCCCACCCGGCGGCGGTGCTGCGCTGCAGGCGGCATCAGCTGCTCCCTGCAGATGAGTCGAATGCCGACTCGCCCAGCTCGTCGGCGACCGGAGTGTCGTCGGCGTCGTCCGGGCTGTCGCCGGAGTCAGCGTCGCGGGCGGCGAAGGACCAGGCGGGCTGGCCGAGCACCGGCTCGAACAATCCCGCGCCGGGAACCAGCAGGTTGATCTCGTTCTCCGTCTCGCGCATCGACATCGGCACGGTCAGGTCCGTCCATCCGGCGCCGCTCGCCATATCCAGCAAACCGCGCAGCGGCTTGTTACCGGGCCGGTCACGATAGCCGAGCCTGGCCGAGCCGGGACTGGTCTTGGCCAGCTCCCACCGGTCCCGCAGCGCGCCGATCCGCTCGCCCAGGTACTCCCGCCCGCGCTGCCCGTCTGCCCTGCCCGCCCGGTCGAGCAGCCGCTCGATGACCTGCTGGACGACGGGGCCGTCGAGCGGAACGTCCTGGGCGTCCTCGTCGCGCGAGTACGCGCTGTCGGTGTTCCGGACCGCGGCGACGAAAGTGGCCGCCGTTCCGCGGTCGAGCGCGCGCCTGGTGTACGGGGTCACCGACAGCGCCTCGACCTGCCGGTAGAAGGTGGCGTGGTAGTGCTCGAAGTCCTCATAGTGCGCCAGATCCCTGGGACGTGACCAGTTGTACAGCGTGACCACCAGGCCGGGCCGCGCCGCGTCCCGGCCGATACGGGATGAGGCCTGGATGTACTCGGCGGTGTTCTTCGGCTGCCCGGTCACCACCATCAGCCCGAACCGCTGGACGTCCACGCCCACCTGCAGCATTGACGTTGCCAGCACGACGTCCACCGGGACGCGGCCGGCGGTCAGCCGCTCATAGCTGCGGTCGGCGAGCGGGTGCCGGTCCCGCTTGGTTTTGAAGGCGTCGGCGGTCTCGGCCAGGATGGCGCGCCGGCGGGCCGAGGTGTCCAGGTCGGCCGAGAAGCCGGACTCCAGCCGCTTGAGCACGTTGCTGATCTCCGCCGAGGAGATCCGGGAGGTGAGCTCGTCGATCGCCAGCATCCCGGCGGACGAGGCGATCCGGTCGGACAGGCCGCGCGGCCGCCCGTGCGACCGGACCCGGGTGGTCACGTCGTCGTCCAGGTACCGCCGCATGCCGGCCAGTTCCCTGGTCGCGTTGAAGTACCCGACGACGGTCATGTACGGGTCGGCGGCCAGGCCGTAGGAGTCGAACATCGTCTGCCCGGCGATCAGCAGGATCTCGGCCAGCCGGATCTCTGCTGACTTCAGCCGCACGCCGTGTGCGCAGATGCCCAGGTACCGGCGGCCGGGTGTCTTGGGGGTGACCGGCACCTGCCGGGAGAAGAACGTGTCAGAGACCTCCAGCACCTGTGGCGGAAACACGGCCAGGTCCCGGCCGAACACTGCGCGGACCTGCTCTCGCGCGCGCTTGGTCGTTGCCGTCGACGCGACGATCTTCGGCCCGGTCAGGATCCCGTCCGCGCGCCATGTGCACAGCTCGTCCACGGCTGCTTCGAAGAGGCCGACGGTGGTGCCAAGTGCCCCGGAGATCAGGTGGAGCTCGTCCTGGATGATCAGGTCCGGTGGCCGGTACCGGACTACGGGCTGGCTGGTAACGGCGGGCAGGCCGGTCTTGCTGACGTTGTGCCGCTGCCCGCAGCCAGTCCTGACGTCGAGGTCATCGTGCCGGCAGCCGTGCCGGGGGCACCGCGAGGTCACCCGGCCGAACAGCATGCCCGCATACCCGCGCCAGGGCAGTTGCGCGAGCTTGTCCACGGTGGCGATCAACAGGCTGGGTACGTACCGGTAGATCTCCTCATCTACCGTCAGGATCGGCAGGCCCTCGCCGGGCGCCTGCATCTCGGAGAACGGGCAGGCGTCCGGTCCCTCGCCGGCCGGGCAGTACAGCAGGATCCGCCGGCGGTAATCGTCGGCACGCAGGTCGCGGTGGGCCAGCAGCTTGGTCCCGCACCACGGGCAGGCCAGTGTCTGCAGCACGCCGGTGCGTTTCGTGCCACCTGATTCGCGCACGTCGGCGACCTGCTCGGCGGCGTCTTCGTACCAGTTCGGGGACACCGTGCCGCCGACCCACAGGCCGATGCGGAAAGGCTCGGCGCCCCACCGCGCGTCTCCTGCGGCGGCCGCGTCGCGGCGCAGCTTCTCCGCCGCGCAGACCAGCGCTGCGGCGCGCTGGAACTGCTGCGCGGTGAGCAGCCGGAGCGTGTACCGCATCAGCACTGCTACGCCGGCCTCGCCGCTGCGCGACCCGGTCCCGGTTCCGATGACTTGCTGAAGCCGCCGGATCGCGAATGTGTAGGCGGCCAGGCCCAGGTAAGCCTCCGTCTTGCCGCCGCCGGTGGGGAAGAACAGCAGGTCCACCAGTGCGCGGCCGCCGTCCGCGCCATTGGACGGGCCGGGGTGAGCGCGGTCGGGATGTGCAGGAGCAGTGAGGGCCGGCAGGTTGAGCAGGACGAACGCGAGCTGGAATGGATACCAGGACGCCGCCTTCGCCTGCTGGTCCCCCACCCTGGCGACCGCATCCGCGTAGGTCAGGTCATCGGATTCCCGCAGCGCGGCGATCGCGGTGTGCCGGCGCTGCAGGGCCATCGCCTGGTTGGCGAACCGGAATGCTGCCAGCGCCTGCCCGTGCCCGGTGACGGCCGGATCGGTGACCAGTGTGATCCCGGCCCGGATCCTGCTAGCGCACTGGCGGGCGGTGAAGACCGCGCCTTCGGCGGTCTCGCGGAGTGCTTGCGGCAGGCTCGGGATCGCGGCCTCCTGATCAGCCAGCCATGTCTCGTAGCCGGCCGCCAGCGGTGTCAGGCCATCCGCGAGGCGGCCGGTATCGGCGCTGGCCAGGGCATCCATGGACAGCTCGACACCGGCCAGGTGCGAGCCCGGACCGGCAGGCGGCGCGATGGTCGGCGGTACCTCGTAGCTGGGCAGCCACGTAGTGTGCAGCTGGTACGCGCGGCGTTCTCCTTCGCGCACATGCGCGTGCACGGCCACGTTGCGCCCGGCGGCGTGGCGCAGGTAGTTCCGGTACAGCAGCCGCAGGTGCCGTTCCTCCGGATCGGCGTCCAGCGCCCCCTGGTCATCCAGCGGGTCATCAATCGGGCAGAACACCGCGGGCGCCGGCGCTCCAGCGGACGCGCCGTCATCACTCTCGGCCGCGCCCCCAGGCCCTGCCGCGTCCCCGGCCTCCGGGGTCGCTGCCATGACGGTGAGGCCGGGCTGGAACAGCCAGGCGGTGTCCCTGTTGGCCTGCGGCTCCTCCAGGGCGTTCACCAGGCCGAGCTCCACCACGCGAGCCCCCGTGTCCGCGCCGCCGAAATGCGGGCGGACCTCCACCGCCAGGTAGACGCCCGGCAGCCGGACGTCGGTTCCGATCAACGGGATCCGCTGCGAGGCGGCGCCGTCGAGCCGGACCCGCTGGACGTGCCGCGCCGGTTCCCGGCTCCAGATCCGGCGCGGGTTGCCCGCGTCGTCCAGTACCTCGGACTTGGCGTACCGGCCCCAGGACGCAGTCACCGACAACTCGTCTGTGCTGGCGGCGACCACGAATGACAAGCCCATCGACGACGCCCACATCCGGCCCGCGTTCTGCATCGTCAGCAGGTCCGGCAATTCCCCGTCAGCCGCGTCGCCCCCAGCGGAGATCTCGGTATCCACCGCGTCGCCGGCTGCGTCCTGCGATGACTTCGGATCGTGCCGCGGCCCGAGCCGACCCACCAGGTAACGCTCGCACGGCCCCGCCGAGCGCGGCGGGAACGTTTCAAGGTCTCCGTCCCACGGACCGAGCAGATCTCGCTCGATCAGCCCAGCCAGCTCGTCCCGCACCTGGTACGAGGAAGTTTCACCGAACTGCTGCAGCTCGTCCAGCGCTCGCGACTCGGCGCGGGTCGGCTCGGTCATCGCCCGCCCTCCTCGTGACTGCGTCACCTGTTCGTCGGCGTACCTACCGTAATAGCGTTAGCCGACATTCCTGTCCTTGCGCCGCGCAACACAAGGCAGGACGATCAGAACAGGGTGTCTCCCTCAGCATCCTGGATCGCACGCTTACGCGTGCCTCTGTCGTGCAGTCCTGCCCTTTGCTCCTCGGCATACCGCTCGTGGTTCAGCTCCAGCAGCCGGTCAAGGATCTCCTGCCGGGCCAGCGAACCGATCGTGTACCGCGGTCCCTGCCGCGTCTCATGGAACCCGTGATCCAGGCCGCCGACCAGCAGGTCATCCCACCCGTAAGCCCTGACCACAGCCTCGTCGATCGCGCGGTGAATCGATCTCAGCTCAGCAACGTCGGTGTCCTTGCAGCCTTCGCTGTGCACGAGGTTGTAGGTCGCGGTCAGTCCTGCCTGCCTGGCCAGCATCAGCTCTCGCCGGAAGGTATCCAATCGCTGACCCGACTCCCGCATGGCTGCCGTGATCTCTGGTCGTGGCAATGTCTCGAACACGTCAGATGGCGCATAGCGCAGGTCGCCCTTCATCGTCGATGCACGGTTGATAGCCCACCAGTAATGCAGTGCGCTCGACAGCAACGCCAGCATGCCATTGTCGCTGGTGGCGAACACCACAGTCGCGTCGCCCATTATTTGGCCTGTAGGTACCAGAACTGGCATCACGGACTTACTGACCCTAGTGACTACGATCACCCGGTCTAGCCCCGTGATCGCGGCTTCAAGGCCGCGCCGATAGTCCGCGTAGCGCCACCAGTACTTCCGGTGCGACTCGCGATTGCGGTTAGCCCGTTCGGGCTTGACCAGCGCTCGGACTCTGTCGATCGCTCCGGTGTATCTCTCTGCCTTCGGGAGATCCCAGTCCTGAAAATTGATGATCCAACGGCTTGCGGAACAGTCGGGACGATTGTTTAGGTCATGGCCAACCAGATATCGCTGAACCACTTCGGCGCTGTGTCCGTCATGTTCGCGGAGATCTGCGGCCTCCTCATCCGTCATGATGAAGCCCATGCCGTTAACGTGGTGGCCAAGATAAGCGAGATCCTTGTTGGCGGCGAGCCGCTCCGGGGTACCTGACGCGCGCGAGGCAGCTTCTAGCGATGAGGTGATCCGCTTAGCGAAGACTCCGTCGACGATTCTCTCGGTGTTCTCAGCGCCGGACGCCATGCTTGTCCAGAGCGCTGAGTACCGCAGGACTGCGCTCCTGGATGGCCACGGCTTGCTCTTAGCTGCGCGGCGAATTTCAACCCCTGACGCCACGAGCTGATCAAGTCCGACTTCGCGTGTATCCCCCTGAGCGACAGTATTCGTCGCGATGAGGCCGGCTTGACCAGATCGGTTCAGCAATGCGTGTGCGCGCAGCACGAAGTAGGCTACGAGATCCGTGTTCGTACCGCGGACGTTATTGGCGACAGACTCGCTAAGGAACTCACGGTACGCGAAACCCAGTGCTGGCCTGAGTTTCGGACCGCCGAGGAACGGCGGGTTCCCGATGACGGCATTGAAGCCAGGGCCGTCCGGGCGGGCGGGGTCGAAGACTTCGGGGAATACGAGCGGCCAATGAAGCGGATCGCGGTCGAGAGCGCCATCGGGCTGGTCAGTGGCCAGCCAGTCCCGCGCTTGCTTCTCCGCCTCTTGAGCCGCGCCAAGCGTAGCGGCATCGTGGGCAACTTTGGCAGCGATCAGCCACAGGTTCAGCCTGCGCCGCTGGTCCTGATGCTCCATCTCCTCACGCAGGCTCGAGTCCCTTGCCCAGCCGCGCTTAAGGGAGCTCGCCAGTCCAGCGCCAGCGATCAGGTCGGCGTAGCGCGACAGCTCCCCGGTCTTCACTTCCACGCCGGCGAGGATCTCTCGCTTCTTGCTGACAGCGTCCATGTCGTCGCCGGAGATGCTGACGAGGCCGACACGTTCTGCGGCTACCTCGGAGAGTAGCGACCGGACGCCCGCCATGAAGTCGAGCACCGCGCCCTCGTGCAGGATCCGTCCTTCGCGGGGATCCAGGTGCATCCATTCCACCTGCTCGATGGAGGTGATGCCTAGCAGGGAGTCACCGGCGATGAGCCGGTCATCCAGGAAAGTGAATGGGCGGCGTGGGTCCATAGAGACGAGCCACAGCGACAGCTTGGCCATCTCAACGGCCATCGGGTTGATGTCCACGCCATACAAGCAATGCTCGATCACCTGCCGGCGGGCGTCGATTACGAGTGGGTCAGCCAGGGAGTCCAGCGCGAGGCCATCGGCGCTCGTCGGCCACGTGCTTCTGCGCCTGGGGGTCGCCTTCAGCGGACCAGGCTTCGATGAGCTTGCCGGCCAGGTAACGGCAGGCGGCGACGAGGAATGCGCCGGAACCCATTGCGACGTCGGCGACCTTGAGGGCCAGGATCTGTTCGGACGACCGGAGCCTCCAGGCCGAGCGGTCAGCGGTCTGCAGGGGGCCGGGCAAGTAGACGAGCGGTTCCAGCGCGCCCTCGGCTACCTGCTCGGCGAGGAACCTCGGCGTGTAGTGCGCGCCGGTGCTGGCTCGCAGCGCGGACTCGGTGACGTATAGCGCCCCAGGCAGGATCACAACGGGATCGCCGCGCAGATCCTGGCGGATGATCCGGTAGAACGGCCGTAGCCGATCGACTAGGTCGTGGTCGCGTGTGACGGCGAATAGCCGCGCCTCGGCCTGCGCGTTTTCTTCCGCTGATTAGCAGCCCGAGCTTCGCTGCCAACGCCCGTGGCGAGCCGATGCCGGAGTCCTTGTGCACGCTGGCCAGCTGGGCGGCGAGCGCGCTGATGTCCGGCTGCGCGGCGGCGACGTCTTCCAGCGCCGTCAGCGGAACTTCGTCCTCTTGGCCGTCCTTGCCGATCAGGCCGACCATGACCTCAGCCGCGCGGAAGCCCTCGAACGACAGCAGGCCCTCGTAGACGTAGCCGATCTGCTCTACGGTCAGGGTGCGGAATGACACCGTCCGCAGCTCCCCGCCGATGGTCACGGTCTGCACCGCGCGGAGCATGTGCAGTACAGTCCTGTCGTCGACCGCCAGCGGGATCCCTGACTCGCCGCTGCCTGCTACCCGGCCCTCCAGCCATGGGTGGCCGTCCGGATCGAACAGCGAGCCGTCATGCGCGATCAGGTCTAGTTCGGGGTGGTCGATCCCACGGTAGGCGACGGTGAACAGCGCGAGCAGGCGGTGCCAGGCAAGGTAGGTGTGCTCCAGCTCGCCCTCGTTGCTGCGCGCGTCGGCGACCCGCTGCTCCAGTTCGGCGTACAGGCCGCCGGCCGAGTAGGCGCGGGCATACAGCTCGTTGTCGGCTGGCAGCAGGCCGCTCTCCTCCGCGAATAGCAGGAAGACGATCCGCATCATGACCGCGACCGCGCCGCGGTACACCTCGTATGCGCTGACCGCGGCAAGGCCCGGCTGGCCCCGGTCGCGAGCCGCGGCGTCAGCGCGACCGAACGAGGCGACCAGCAGCTCGACCGCCTGGCGGACCTGCACGCCCAGCCGGTCAGTGATCTCCTCCTGGTTGTTCAGGCTCTCGCGCAGCAGCGCCGGAAGCTGGCGAGCCGACGGGACGGCGAAGAACCGGCGCCTTTCCAGCAGTGAGATGAACGCTCGCACCACGTCCCGCTCAGAGGACTCGGGCCAGGAGATCGCGTCGAAGACTGCCACCGTGGTGACCCCGCCGGCCGGGGCCCACACCAGCGCCCACCACCGGCCGTCGGTAGCCAGGCCCAGCTCCACGCCATGGTGGCGGCAAAGCTGGGCGAGCCGGTCCACCGGAGTGGCAGGCCAGTCGGACCCCTTGACCCGGGCGGCCGGGGAGCCTTCGCTGACCAGGCCCAGCAGCCTGATCTCCCCGGTGCCGGGATCCGCGAGGGTGAAGGACGGGATGATCGTGGTCTCGTGCTCGGGCACGTCCAGGGCCAGCGAGCCGAGGCCATCCCGCCGGACCGCCCCGTTCCATCCCAGCAGGTCGTCCAGGACGAAGTTGATCCAGCTGCCGGCGTTCCCCGCAACGTCTTCCTGCCATTGGCGGTGCTGCTGGCGGAGCAGGTCCCTGGCCCGGGTGTCCAGCGGCTCCAGGTCCGGCCATTCCGCGGTGAGCACGGGAACGGACAGGAATGGGCCGCTGACCTCGATCAGCTTCAGCCAGTCGATGTGCGCCTGACGGCGGTCGCTCGCGGTGATCCCCTGGTGCGGATACCGCGTGCCAGAAGGCTGGCCGGCGCGCCGGGGACTCACCTGACCGCCTCACGGCGCGGCACCGCGAAGATCACCGCGACCGGAAAGCTGTGCGGCGTGACGTCGCGGTAACGGCTAGCGACGCGGGTCACCTCGCGGTCCCGTGCGGCCTCCAGCCGGTCCAGCTTCTCCTGCCAGGACTGGCGGTCACGCCGGAACTGGGCGATCTCCCGTTCGTCGCCGCGTCCCTCCGCCCGGCTAAACAGCGTTCCCTCCTCCATGTCGCTCTCGGCCAGGGCCTTGCGCAGGCTGGCGGCGAACCGCTCGGAGCCAGTGACGATCCGGCGGCGCTCGTCTTCCTGGCGTCCGGCGAGCTTCGCCTGCAGCGAACTGATCCGCTCGTCGGTCCGCCGCCCGATCGCCGCGAGCAGCGCGTCGCGTGCTCTGGGCCATTGCGCTGCCAGCCGGTCCTGGACGACCGGGGAAGCGGGCGTGCCGGCCGTGAGCGCCCTGTCCAGGAGGCCTCCAAGCACTGTCAGGTTCTCCAGGCGCCGGAACCGTCCCGCCTCGGGCAGCCAGCCGCCGGCGTACAGGATCTCCTCATGCAACCGGATGCCGTCGGCGCCGACGAGCACGAACCTGGAGTAGGCGCCCACGAGCGTGTCCTCGAGCCCAGGGTCGTCGCTGACGACCGCCGTCACCCGGTGCAGGCCGGTGTGGCCGCTCCAGACCGCGGCGCGCAGCAGCCGCGCCGAGGAATCCACCAGGGGATGGCCGAGGTGGGCGAGCACAACATCACGCCGGCCCTTCGCCGACCACGGGTCGAACGTGACCGGGCGGCGCCGCGGCTCCTCGCCTTCGCGTTCCAGTTTCTCCAGCAGGCCCTCGGTGGCCCGCGCCCAGGACTTGGTCAGCGCCGGCACCTCGTACAGCCCCTCGGCGAACAGCCGCTCATCGAAGAACGGCTTCAGCGGCTGCTCGCCGTCCAGCTCCAGCGCGGTGTCCACCAGCCGCTTGAGGTGATCCGGCGTTATTCGCAGCTCCTCGACGGTCGCGTCCAGGTCCCGCCGGAGCCGTTTCACCTGCTCGGACACATCGGCATCCGCAGCGGCGCGGCCTCTGGGCCGTCGGCCCGCTTGGGTCGGCTGGGCTGCGTGCTCGACGTCGTAGTCGGTGATCTCGCCGAGCATGCGTCGCTGCACGGCCTCGGCGAGGACCGCGTTGACGGCGCCGAGATCCTCCTCCATCCTGGCGACCTTGGCGGCGACCCGGGCGAGGAACTCCAGGTCGGCCTCGTAGGAGTCGGCGGCCTGCTCCCAGCCCTTTCCGACGAAGTGCCGCACCTCCGGGACACGCGTCTGCCCGTACCTGTCGATGCGGCCGATCCGCTGCTCCAGCTTGTTGGGGTTGAACGGGATGTCGTAGTTGATCAGCCGGTGGCAATGCTCATGCAGGTCGATGCCCTCGCTAGCCGCGTCGGTGGCCAGCAGGATCCGGACCTTGTTCTGGTCGGGCGGTTCCTGGAACGCCAGCCGGAGCTGCTCCCGGTGCCAGGTGTCCATCCCGCCGTACAGCAGCCTGACCGCATCGCCGGCCAGGCCCTCCTGGGCCAGCAGCTCCTTCAGCCAGATCTGGGTGTCGCGGTACTCGGTGAACACCACGACCCTCTCGTTCGTCCAGTGCTCGCCGTCGGGCAGGCAGACGGCCTTCAGGTAGGTGATGAGCTCCCTGGCCTTGGCGTCGGGCCTGGTCTCGTACCGGGCAGCCCATGTTTCCATCTGCTTGAGGAGGATGATCTCCTGTTGCGTGGTGTCGGTGAGCTGTGCCTGGATGCGGCCCGAGCGCGCGGCCGCGTCGTCCTCGGCCTCGGCAAGCTGCTCATCGTCGTAGGCCGCGACCCCGTCCAGGAAACCGTCCATCCACTCCGGAACCTCGTCATCGTTCACGCCAGGTGCTGCGGCCGCCGTGGTCGGGCTCGTCCTGGACTGGACTGTCTCCAGGTAGACGCCCACCGTATGCGCGAAAGCACGCGGTGAGGAGAACAGCCGCTTCTTCAGCAGCAGCGTCACCAGGTCGACCGACGCGCGTCCCTTCCTGGTGGTCAGCCGGCGCCGGCGCAGCGCCGCGAACTCCTTCAGCAGCGCATGCGCCTCCCGCTCGACGTCAGGGTAGATCACGGTGATAGCCCTAGCTTCTCGCTTGGCGAACCTCGGCGTGATTCCGTCGTCCTCGGTGATCTGCGCCTTCAGCCGGCGGACGATCGTCTCCTTCTGCGCCACCGGATCGGGGTCGACGCCGCGGGCGAACCGCTGATCATCGATGATCTCCAGCAGCGCGGTGAACGACTCCGGGTAGCCGTTGTGCGGCGTCGCCGACAGGAACAGCCGGTGCTCGAAGTGCGGCGCCAGCCAGCGGATCAGCTTGGTCTGCTGCGAGTCGACCGCGTACCGCTGCCTCGGCGCGGCCGGCGCGACGTGGTGCGCCTCGTCCAGGATCAGCAGGTCGAACGCCCGTTGCTCGCCCTCGGGATCGATCACCTCCTGCAGCAGCCGCCCCGCCTTGCGCGCCGCGCAGCCAGGTCAGGCTGACGATCGTCAGCGGGTACACCCGGAACGGGTTGGCGGCGCTGCCGTGACTGCGCCGCAGCGTGTTCAGCTGGGCCGAGTCGACGATCGTGAACGCCAGGCCGAACTTCTCGGCCATCTCGTCCTGCCACTTCACCATCAGCCCCGGCGGGCAGACGATCATGATCCGCTTCGCCCGGTGCCGCAGCAGCAGCTCCAGCGCGACCAGTCCCGCCTCGATCGTCTTCCCCAGGCCGACATCGTCGGCCAGCAGCAGGTTCACCCGCGGCGCCTCGATCGCCCGGGCGACCGGCTCCAGCTGGTACTCCTCCACCACCACGCCGGACCGCAACGGTGCCTGCAGGGTCTTCACGTCGGCGGAGGTGACCGCCGACCAGCGGACCGCGTCCAAGAACGCCGCGAGGCGCTCGGGCGGGTCGAAACCGCCGCTGATGACATCCGGCAAAGACCCGGCCGGGAGCACCCGGCGGCCCGGCTCGACCTCCCAGATCACTGGCAGGCTCTCGCCGTACCGGCCGTCCTCCACGCTCTGCAGCACAAGTAGCGTGCTGTCGTTCCCGCCGGGCGAGGTGTCGCTGACAACCCAGCGCTGGCCGCGGACCTCCACCAGGCTCCCGGCCTCCGGTAGCGCACCCAGCGTTGCCGTCATCAGCTCACCCATGCCCTATCTCTGCGCGGACCTCGCCCTGCGGAATCATGCACCTATGTTCCGTTACCGCTAAACGACCAGGGAAGAAGCAGCATGCCCTAGTTTTATCTCACCGGGCGACGGGACGGAGGGGCGCACGCCTGATGCGGATCACGCATGTCCCCGGGCACCACCGAGAGGAGGAGGCCCAGTGGACGATTTGAGGGATGGGCGAGGACGGTGCACCTGAGTCGGCTGCTGGTCCGTGGCCTGCGCGCGAGCGCTGACCATGAGATCGACGTGTCATTGCCCGCCCGCTTCGCTGTGCTGGTTGGCGCGAACTCAGCGGGCAAGACGACGATTGCTGATGCTGCCTACCTGGCGCACTCGAAAACCTTCCCGAGGCTGCCGCGTCCCTCTTCGGCCGGGCTCGGTGATGCGGATCGCTTCGTGGACGTCGAATACCGGTTCGCCGAAGATGCAGCTGACGAGGGGCCGCTCGGTAAGCAGATCCAGGCGCAGAGCGGCCGGAACGCGCCGGGCACTGTGGCCGCGGCCTGGACTAGGAGCCTGTACCGGGACCTGGGCAAGATCTCGGCGAAGACCGTCGCCGCTAACGAGCACAGCGACTCGTTCCGGCTGGTCTACCTGCCCGCCTGGCGCAATCCCGTCGACGAACTCGCGCGGAGGGAGGCGCGGATCCTCATTGAGCTGCTGCGTGCGCAGCAGCAGAATCTCGGCCGGGGCCGCAACCTTTCGGGCCTGCGAGCGCGCGCGTCAGGCCTGCTGGAATCGCTCGCCGCTGACGAGCTGATCGGAGCGCTGGAAAACCGTATCGGGGAGCACCTCCGCGCCTTGTCGGCCGGCGTAACCCGGACCTGGCCGTACGTGCGCGGCCAGGTCATCGATGATGCTTACCTGGCGCGCGTGCTGGAGCTGATGCTCGCCGTCCTGGAGGGACGCGAGAACGCACGTCCGCTTGAGGTGTCCGGTCTGGGATACGTCAATCTGCTGCACATCGCCGTGACCCTCGCTGCGATTCCGGACTCCGCTGCCGCACAGGAGAGCATGCTGCCGGCGAGCACGGCGGCCACGGCCGAGCAGGCCCTTGCCGACGGCCATAATCCTTCTGACCAAGGCCAGCGTCCAGCCGCAGGCGACGCGGCAGGCGAGCTCGCTGAGGCCAGCGACCTCCTCCGGCAGGCGCGGGCGGAACGCGACAGCGAGGAGGACTCCTTCTTCCCGTCGGCGCCATTCCACGTGACAGTGATCATCGAGGAGCCCGAAGCGCACCTGCACCCGCAGCTGCAGCACTCCCTGGTGCGGTATCTGCGCCGCACAGTCCAGAGCCGCCCGGAGCTGCAGGTGATCCTCTCGAGCCACGCAACCGACGTGATCACGTCCTGCGAGCCCGCGGACATCGTCGTGCTGCGCCGGGGCCGCGACGGCCGTCGCGTGTCCCGCGCCATCGCGAAGATCCCGTTCGACGGCCGGGACGAGGTGCTGCGGATGACCCGGCTCCATCTGGACGGAAGCCGGTCCGCCGCGCTGTTCGCCGAACGGCTGCTCCTGGTCGAAGGCGTCACCGACGCGGCCCTCGCCCGCGAGTTCGGCTGGGCGTGGGCCGGCCAGGACCCCGACCGGCAGGCCTTCATCGACGCGCTGAGCATCGTCGCGATCGGCACCAAAGTCGGATCCTGGCCCGTCCGCCTGCTCGCCACCCGCGGACACGAGCTATGCACGCGGCTTGCGGTTCTCCGCGATAGTGACCTGGAATTCGCCGACCAGCCTGCCCAGCCCGGATGGTCAGCAGCGCACGACCCAGACGTTGTTCTTATCGAGCACAGCCACCCCACCCTCGAGCCCGAAGTCACCACGGGCAACGAGGCACTCGCCGGAACTGCCCTCGCCGATATCAAGCTCGACGTTCCGGTACCGGTCATGCCGCAGGCAGTGCACGAACTATTCCGCAGCGCGCGCAAGGCGACCGCTGAACGGGCCGCGATCCCGGCCGGGCCAGGCACTCGCCACAAGGGCGAGTTCGCCCTCGCACTCGCCGCCCGTATCGCCGAAGCCAGCAAGGCAGCGGCCCCTGTCACTGTCCCGGCTCCCCTCGGCCGCATCTTCGAGTTCCTGTACCCGCCAGTGACGCCGGCACCTCCCAGCGCTGCCGTCCCGGCTCCGGAAGCGACGACCGAACCGCAACCCGCCAGTGCTGACGGTCCCGTGCCGCAGACTGCCGCCCCGGCGAGCGGCACGTGACCGGCCGGGGCGCGGGAGCGACTGCCCAGATCGCGCTGACCGCAGGCGATCAGGACTCCACCGTCCAGGGCCTCACCGAAGAACAGCGCCTCGCCGCAGGCACGAGCGCCAGGAACGTGTTCATCGAAGCAGGGCCAGGCACCGGCAAGACCACGGTGTCGGCCCACCGCTTCGCCGTCCAGCGATTCCAGCCCGCAGCCCGCGGCGACAACCGGGCCGTCGTTGCCGTCAGCTTCACCCGCTCGGCGACGTGGAGCCTATGGCGCCGCGTGCAGCGCATCTGGGGTCCGTCCGCCGTGGTCTGGCCGCACCGCGTAATCACCCTCGACACGATCATGAGCGACGTCCTCCATGACCTTCTCGGCTGTGGGCTGCTCAACTGGCCCAACGGCCACACGACCCTCAGCGTCCACGACAGCTGGGCGTCATTCAGCGGCACGTTCAGGACTCGAACGGCCTACGGCCTGCGGATCAGCAACGGCAACGTCGAGATCGTCACCGGCTTCACGCGGCAACACGGCTACAGAGTCCCCGCGACGACCATCACACCACTTCTGGAAGCCGGTACCTGCACCCATGAGGACGTCCGCTCAGTCCTTCAGCAGGCTCTCACCGACGGCCGCTACGCCGACCGTGTCCAGGGCCGGCTGGTGGCCACGATGCGCGCCCTGATCGTCGATGAGGTCTTCGACGCCAACGACCTCGACATCGAGGTCATCGAGCTTGCCATTAACGCCGGAGTTGCGGTGACGCTGGTCGGCGACCCCTGGCAGGCGCTGTATGTGTTCCGTGGTGCTCGCCCCGAGGCGGTGCCTGAGCTGCTGCGCCGGACCGGCGTCCGAACCCTGCCGCTCACGCGCTCGTTCCGCTGGCAAGACGACATACAACGGGATCTCGCCGGGCGCCTGCGGGCTGGCAAGCCAGTGACACTGCCGCCTGACGGACATCAAGGCGCTGACTTCGGCGTCGACGTGATGCTCGGGCTGTTCTGGAAAACTTTGTGGGAGGTCGGCAGCAGCGTGCTGCCGCTTGCTTTTCAAGCCTTCAAGGGCGGCACTGAAGAGGCGGCAGCGACGCTGCTGCTCAACCACCTGACCCGGAATATCTTCAGCGAGGACGCCACCTACCTGCGCGATGCGCTGACCGCCCTGGCCATTGAAGATCCCGACGTGCCACGCCGGCTAGAGCCAGAGTTGCAGGAGATTGCGGAGCGGCTGCGCTTCCCCGGCAAGGATGCGCTCAACGCCGCCTACGGCAGGCTGATCGAGGTCGTGGCGACGGTGTCGCCGCGCTCGATGCGTCCCGCCCATCACGCGCACACAGGCAGGCTCGCGGACATCGCGCGTAGGATCGTCTACCCCGGCCGGGTGATCCCGGGCCTGACAGCTCATCAGGCGAAAGGGCGCGAGTGGGACTTCGTCGGGGTCCGCCTCACGCCCAGTGAGCGTGAGGCGCTGGCCAGAGGCCTGACGGTTCACGAGGACACGCACCGCAAGCTGTACGTCGCCTGCACGCGCGCCCGGCGTAGAACAGTAGAGAAATGACCGAGCCTCCGCCTGCGCTACCCCGCCGCGAATCTCGCGACCAGTGGGCGGCCAGGCCGTCTCCGGCAGTATCGAAACCCGCTCAGACGGACGATCAAGGACCGGGTAGCGGCTATTACTCACAATCTCTGCCTGACTCCACGCAGTAAGGTAAACGTGTGCCCGGTTGCGGGCTTTGGCAACAGCTCGCCGGGAGCGCGAAGGTGGAGTTGGATTTGCCGACGCGTTGGCGGGTGCCGGCTGGAATGACCGGTGACCTGAGCCTGGTGCGAATCGGCACCGGCATGGCGGGTGATGATGCGGCGTGCCCGGAACGCCTGGCCGCCAAGGCACGCCCTCGGGTGAAGACGAAGGTCTACGGAGGGTGGAGAAGGCCGACCCTTGAGACGTTTGCGCTGGATCCGGTGATGGAGGCGCTCGATTCTGTCGAGTACAACCACGTTCCGATCGACGTGGCGCTCGCGCGGCTTGAGACTCGGCGCCGGCCGCTGCATCCCGGCCTGGCCCAGTGGGTCGGGCACGCTGTCCAGTGTTATGTCGAGGCAGATATGGCAGAGAACGCCGGCACACTCTGCTCGGTCCCATACCACTGGGTTCTGCAGAGCAAGGATCAGCAGGCCGGGCGGCTGTGGGAGCTGTACGCATGGGGCCGCCGATACCAGTCACCAGATGGCTCACTGCGCGAGTTCCGGTTCTTCCGATTCGCTACTGCGGGTGAACGCACGCGCGATCCGGCCCAGCTGGCAATCGCCGCGTACACCGCTGCGAGGGGCATGCCGGCATCGTGGCCGGGTGACTGGGCCGACCCGTTTTGCCTGCGGGACGCACGTCCGGTAGAGCGGGTACGGGTTGTCGAGGTCGGGTGTGCGGACGGATCCCGCGCTGTCTTGTTCGACGGAACGCCGGGCCAAGCCGACGACCTGTACGCCAGCCACGGCCGCTCGCGCGTGAAGGAGATGATCACAGGCGGCGCGGCAAATCCAGGTGCGGCGTGCGCCGACTGCAAAGTCGTTACGGCCTGCGACACGCTCCCGCGGATCCCGAACCTGCTCGGGATCACGGACCCGAAAGCTCCGCTGCGTACGTGGTCGGTCAGCGACGGCCGCTACTACGCTCGGTGCCCCGCGCAGGAACACTTGCATCGGCTCGGCCTCCGAGGAGATCGGGGCGAGTACGACCCCGCGGCCACGCGTGGCCAGGCCGTTCATGCCTGGCTTGAGACGAATCACGCGCGGCGCCCGCATGCCCCGTGCGGCCCGACTGATATTCCGGGCCTCCCAAACGACTGGTCGTCAGGCCGCTGGCACGTTACGGGCGAGCAGGCCAGGATCGGCGCGCGGATGCTCGCCTGTCATGTGCAGGTGTGTGCTTTCCAGCATGGCATGGAGGTCACCGAGACGCGCCTGGAACCGGTCGTGGCTCTGCATGACACCGCTGCCAATGTGATCGTCATCGCCAAGCCCGACATGATCTATCTGGACGGCAGCTCGTGGGTGTGGCGCGAGACGAAGACAACACAGCTGGCGGCCTCGGCCTCTGCCGGCGCTGATCCGCTGGACACCTATCCACAGCTCGCCCTGGCGGTCTTGATCCTTCACGAGAACGCGCTTGGCGCAGACCCGTCACAGTCCCGGGTCGAGCTGGAGATCCTGCGCCCGGACACCGCGGAGATAGCGCTGATCGACCCGAACGATCCGGAACGCGCCGCCAAGGCCCGGGAGGTCGTCCGCAGCCTGGCCGGCCAGTGGCGCAGCGATGAGACCTTCGCGACCCGGCCAGGGCCGCACTGTCAGACGTGTCCAGTATCACAGTGGTGTCCGGACTCCGCGGCCCTTACCACGTAGCAGGCGCGGATCCTTGGACGTACCAGGTCTTGCGCTGCAGCTACCGGACAAGGGGAGCCTCATGGCGGGTGACGGCACCAGGGCCGACTGGTCGGTGTTCAGCGGCGTGCCGCTGCTGCGGACCGTCGCGACCGCGATAATTTGCCTTTCGAGGCGACGCGAGCCGGGTGATCCGGTGTATGACGACGCGGTTCAGCGTGCCTTCAACCAGCTGGTGCTGGCCTGCCTGAGGCTCGACGTCGAACCGCCGGCCACCGTTCCGGGCATGGTGGAGTGGGCGCACTGCAAGCCGATAAGCGAATGGCCGATCGGGCTACCTGAGGAGGCGGCGGCCCGCGCCGAGTTCCTCGTAGACGGCCAG
Source organism: uncultured Actinomycetota bacterium (assembly GCA_963711535.1). Classification (GTDB taxonomy): domain Bacteria; phylum Actinomycetota; class Actinomycetes; order Streptosporangiales; family Streptosporangiaceae; genus JAJYUU01. Next base: position 124,307 of record CAVQEN010000002.1, read on the forward strand.
ACGATGACACCGACGCAGTCGTGCGGGGAGTGGGCGCTGCCGGCGCCCGACGCGACCGCCGAGCAGTTCGAGCAGCTGCTCATGAACAGCGCGATCACGGCCTGCCGTGCGGCCAGGTCGCCGGGGTCATACACCGCATTCCGGCGCCTGCTCATCGAGCAGCCGGTCCTCACCAGCGCCGAGATCGCCGCACTCACGGCGAACATGGATTTGCTGCTCGTTCACGACATCATCAAGAAGAGCTACGAGCCCGCGCCCGCGGCGTACCTGCGAGATGGCGACTTTGTCACGTGCGGGCGGTGCCGGTGCCTGATGCTGCCGGTCGGCAGGGAGGGGTACCGGTGCGAGCTGGATCGCTGCCGGCACGAGGGCAGCGGCCGGCCCGGGCGGACGCTGGCTGCGCGCGAGGGCGGCGGCGTCTGCCAGCTCGCCCGGCCGCTGCGGATGTTCATCACCGGGCCCGGCATCGCCGAGATCGAGCTGGAGGCTGAATTGCGCAAACTCGGGCTGGACCCCGTCATGTGGCCTGAGTTCGACGCCTACGACCTGCGGGTCCCGCTGCCGGGCGGGCAGGTGTGGGCGGTCGACGTGAAGGACCGCGCGAACCCCGCGCTGCTCGGTCAGGGCGCGCAGCCGTTGCGCTCCTCACCGCCGTTCGACCGCGCGTTCCTGGTCGTTCCGCATTACCGGTTCCAGGAGCGTGAGGACTACCAGCGCGTGTTCAACAACCACCGGCCTGCCGACCTGGCCGGCCGCGTCGAGCTGTGCTCCGACCGCGATCTGCTCACGCAGGTCCGCAGCGTGCTGCGCCGCGGCAGGCGCGCCAAGGCCGGCGTCGGCGCGGCGGACGGGAGGCAGCACGATGCGTGACCGCAGTAGCTGGCACCAGCCGATCCTCAAGCAGCTGGCCGGGACATTGCCGGGCGGGCTGACCTCATTCCAGCCAGGCAGCCTGTGTGACGTGGAGCTTGGCCTGTACCTGCTAGAGCAGGTCATGCCAGGCCGGACCGCGGCCGACGCGTGGACGCTGTTCGGCGGCTACCCGTATGGCGAGGCGCTAGGTGATGTGCGGACCGGGCAGCAGCGGCTGCTGATCCGGCGGGCCAGGCACTACCTGTGGCCGATGCGCCGCCGCCGTGTCTGGCAGGCGGCGCTCACGGCGTACCTCGAGGTGCCGCAGGAACTGCGCGGATACGACCTCGCGGGAATCGACGCGATGCCGGAGCGCCGGGCGCCCGCCCGGGCAGCGAGCAGATTCGATGTGTACGAAAAACTGCTCGCCGCCCCGCCCGCGTTCGCACGCGCGCCGCTGCCGCTGGCAGCTGCCGGAGAGTACTGGTTCCCGCAGCGGGACCGGCGCCACGCGGTTACCTTCACCAGCGGCCTGGCGGCAGGACCCGAGGCGGCCGGGCACGACCTCGGCCCGGCACCAGCAAGCAGGGCAGCAGCGCTGGAGGTTACCTGGGCCGAGCTTGAGGCTGCCGCAGCGGAAATGGACGCCATCGAGGCCGGCATCCCGGACGGCCAACTCAGCGACTGGGCTCTGCGGCTGGGACGGGTCAGGCTCATGATCCGCTCGGAAGCCGGACGGGAGTTCGTGGCCGGCGACCGGCTCCGGATCGATGACCTTCTCCACCTGGTCGGAATGGTCGGGGCAGGCAAGAGCACCCTGCGGGACATCCTTGCCTTCCGTGCAGCCCAGCGCGGCCTTCGGATCACGATCGTCGTCGGTGACGTTGCCGAGACGCTCACTGTCGTCAATCAGTTCGCCCGGCTCGGCGTGAGTGCCGCGCCCATCCTCGGCCACTCAACGCGCGAACGGCATATCAAGCGCCTGCACCGGCGGGTCGCCACCGCCGGGGCGCCGACGATGCTCGCGCACGCGCATCCCGCGTTCGCCTACCTCAGCAGCGCATGCCCGCTTGACGCACTGCGCGGCCTTGAGGCAGCGGAGCCACTGCGGATCGGGGAAGCCCCATGCTCGCGCCTCTACCCGGCCAGCAAGCCCGCTGACCCGCTCGCACTGCTGGCCGACGGCGAGGACCCAGGGTCGGCTGGCGAGGGGCTGGACGCCCAGCATGAGGAGAAAATGCCGAAGCGCCACGGCTGCCCGTTGTGGACCAGGTGCCCGCGGCACCATGGTGCCCGTGAGCTGGTCGCGGCGCAGATCTGGGTGGCGACCCCGGCGAGCCTGGTGCACACCGGCGTGCCCCAGCACCAGAACGCCGAGCAGCTGCGCTTCCTTGAACTCGCATGCCGCCGCAGTGACCTGCTGATCGTGGACGAGGCCGACCGCGTCCAGATGCACCTGGACGCCGCGTTCGCTCCGGCTACCACGCTGGTCGGGCGCTCCCCGGACTCCTGGCTCGATGAAGTCCAGGGACATAAAATCAACGAGCTGGCCCGGCGCGGCCGCATCCAGCTATCCGAACAGGAAATTGACGACTGGGCGAACGCGCTCAACACGGTGTCGGCCGCCACCGACCGGCTGTACGCGCTGCTCGTGCAGAACACCGCGCTGCGGACCTGGGTGATCGAAGACTACTTCAGTGCCTTCACGCTCCACCTGCGCCTGCTGAACGAGTGGTTTCCCGAACTCAAGCACGACGACGGCGACGCACCGCCCAGCGCGGAACGCGAGACGCGCGGACAGCGATCCGCGAAGGTAAGCGCAATCCTCGACCGTTTCCGGGACAGCCCGCTGGAGCATCAGCCCGTGACAGCCGACGCGGCCGAAGTAGCGTCGGCCGCCAACGACCTCGTTCACCTCACACTGGAGCTGCTGCACGCACCGAAGGCCGCGACAACCCGCCAGCGCCTGCACGACATGCTCGTAGCCTTGGTCGGCCCCGATCCGCGGATCGAGGAGGAGATGACCAGCCACGCCCTGCAGTTCGAGTTCACCCTCCTGCTGGCAGCGCTCCACCACAGCCTCGACTTCATGACCACCCTGTGGTCCCGGGTCGAGGCCGCACTCAATCTTGAGTCCACGTCAAACGTCCTGTCCCGGCGGCCGCCCAGGGACTACGAGCCCCTGATCCCGGAGTCGCCCATGGGCAATGTCCTCGGATTCCAGTTCCGGCTCGATGACCGCGCCCGCCACCCGGAGCAGAGCGGCGAGCTCCGCTTCTTCCGGTGCAGCGGGATCGGCCGCGAGCTGCTGCTCGGGCTGCACGAGCTCCCGGTCATCGACGGGCGCCCGGGGCCGAAGGTCCTGCTGATGTCGGCGACGAGCTGGGCGGGAAGCTCCAGCCGCTATCACGTGCACGTGCCCGTCGGGGCGGTCTTGCGCCCGCATGATGATGAGGTCAAGGCGATCCTGGAAACAGACTTCCGCAAGGAGTTCCTGTACTCGCCTGACGGAGCAGCGCTCAGGCTGTCGGGCAGCGACCCTGCCGTGCGGCACCGCGTGCTGGAACAGATGCTGCGGCAACTCGCGGAACCTGACCGGGCGCTCACCGGGGCAACCAGCAAGCTCCAGGACGAGCTGTCCGACATCCCCGATCCCTGGCGGCGCCGGGTCCTGCTGCTCGTCGGCAGCTACGCCGAGGCATGGCGCGCCGGTGAGTACCTCAACCGAATCCCGGAATGGACCGGCCGGATCACGGTGCTCGTCTCCGACGACACCGACCTTGACGACGCGTGGCGCGCCCTGCCCGGCGACCCGTCAGCCAGGACATTGCGACGCGGCGACGTTGCCTCGTTCCCGAAGGAGGGCGGCGAGATACTGGTGGCGCCGCTGCTGGCCGTCGAGCGGGGACACAACATCGTGCTCCCCGGCGGCAAGGCAGCGATCGGCACGGCATACTTCCTCGCCCGGCCCCATCCGCGCCCGGATGACATTGCCCTCGCGATCCAGGCGGTCAATGACTGGGCTGTCAGGTATGTCCGCGACGGGGAGTTCCGCCAGATGGCGCTGGCCGCCGGAAGCCCCGACGCCGCCGGCCTGAAGTTCCGCGCTCTGGCCCGCCGCCGGTGGCAGCGGCTGCTGACCCGCACTCTCGCCTGGAGCAGCCTGCCCGAGGACGAGAAGACGTCGTTCACCTGGGATCAGCTCGTTGTCATCTGGCAGGTCATCGGCCGGCTGGTGCGCGGCGGCGTGGCCGCGCGCGCGGTGTTCGTGGACGCGGCGTTCTCCCCCAACGAGGCCGGACTGACGGCGACCGACACCCCGGCCACCAGCCTGCTGCTGAGCATGCGCAGCGTGCTCGAACCGTATTTCACCGGCGACCCATCAGTCACGGAGATCGACAGCTCGCTGGTCGGGGCGCTGTACGAGCCGCTGTACCGGGCTCTCGCCGAAATCGACTGACCTTCTCGCAGAACGTGGAGATCGCACCGTGGCCTACCAGACCATCCGGCCGGCAGCCTACGTCCCGGACCCGGGCACTGGGCCGTTCCAGGCCGGCTACCACGCACTGGCGTTTCCCCGCGCGTGGCGTGAGGTGATCCTGGAGCTTTACCGGCATGGGAAGAGGAACCCTGAGAAAATCAAGTCGGTTCCGATCCACCGGCTCAACTCCGTCATCCGGGCTGTGGCCCCCGACCTGGTGTCGGTTGCCTCCAGGGCAGCAGCCGACGACGCCGGCCCGTGGCTCTACACGGCAGCGCCCTACCCGGCGAGCGTCCTCAGCATGCTCGTCAACGCGTGGCTGCGTGAGCTTCAGCCGGGCGCCGAGGCGTTCCCCCTCGTCCGGGAGGCAGCCGCGAAGCTCGACACGAAATCGCTGGCCTGGAGGCTGGAGACCGTCGACCTGCTCGAGAACACGGTGACAGGCGGCGGAACCGCCGATCCCGCCAGCCGCCTTTACCGCCTGCTGCCGGAGATTATCGCCGCCCGCATCGAGCAGCTCCCACCGTACGAGCACAACGGCGAGAAGGTGGCCTTTCGGCGGGTGGCAACCAGCCAGGGCGCCGAACTGATGTCCTGGCCACCGCTGGAGCACAAGACGCTGGACAAGGACAGGAAGACCCGGCTCTGGAACTACTCCGGGCTAATCCAGATCACGCTGCAGACGGTCCCGTTCTCGCAGATTCCCCGAATCCACCTGCACACCGGCATCCGGCGTTGGGTGCGCGGACGGGTGTGGCTCCCCGCCGACCGCGGGGTAACTGTGTACCTGCTTGCCGACGGGCCGTGGCTGACAGGCACGCCAGAGGCCGCGCGGTTCGCCGCCGCGCAGCTGAGCTGGGATAGGACCCTCCAGCAGGTGGCATGGGCGCATGGCGGGCCCGCGGGCATGCTCGCCCAGCTTTCCGTCCGCGAGTTCCCGGTGCCAGACGTGCTCGCCAAGCAGCCGGAAGCATGGCTGGGCGGGTCTGGCGGCGTCACCGCCGCGGTCGTGCACCACACGATGATGGACCGGCATGGCGTCGGCACCGGCCTCATGCCCAGCGAGCGCCAGCGCCTGACCGAGTGGGCGGCGCAGGCCCTGACTCCGGAGTTCCGGCCTATCGGGGACATGCGGCGCAGCGCGATCGCGCCCAGGACACCGCCGAAGACCCTGAGAAGCAGGGTGCCTACGCCGACCAAGGACCCGGCGCCTGGGAAAGTCGCTGAGGCGGCAGTCCGGAACACCGAGATCGCTCTCCGTAACGCCGTCGAGCGCCGCAGCCGTGTCGGCGCCGTCGTCGGAGACAGCGGGCTCAGCGCCCACCTGCTCTACCAGACTGACCAGATGCGCGGCCAGCTGATCAGGGCAGCCGCCGACAGCCTCGGTCTCGCCGGCTCTGAGGTGACAGCAGGACCCGATACCTGGATCTGGCAGACCAGCGAACTCACAGTGCGCATCTACGCCCGGCCCCTCGGCTCCCTCGGCGCGCCACTGGACGCCCAGACGCCACCCAGGAAGGGCCAGGAGCAGGATGCCGCCATCGCAGTGCGCCGCGCAGCTGTCCGGGACTTCCTCGGCGGCCCGGAGCACCCTTCGCAGATCGTGTTCGTCGAACTGGAAGGCCGACAGGCGTTCCACGGCGGGCCGGCGACAGACCCGAAGTACGCGATCCGTATCGGCTGCGCCGACGCGGGGCGGGTCAGCCAGTTCTTCCAGCCGCACGGCGGCGAGGCGGACGAGCCCGGCCAGGAAGGCAACGATGCCCATCGTGCGGACGCCGCATGGGCCGACGGTATGCGCCAGATCGGCATGCGCATCGTCCCCCAGCACTCACTCGGCGATGCGATTCCCGAGAAGCTCAACCAACTCGCGTTCTGGATGGTCAAGCGCCGGTCCGACGGGCCCACAGGCAGGCAGCAGTTCACGCCGATCGCAGTTCTCATCCGGCCGGACCAGAGCTGCATCATGGGCCGCTCGCCAGCGACGCAGGGATGGGTTCCTTACCCTGACCTGCTCAAGGGGCTCACGGGCCAGGTACGCGCAGACCAGCTCCGGTCCCGCGTGCAGCAGCAAGCCGAGGCTGCAGCTTTCATCCAGACCACCCTCTACGCGCTGAGAGGTGCGCCTACCCTCGCCGCGACGGACGCGCACAACAGTCGCGACCACTGGCCGTGGCAGACCAACAGAGCCCTGATCATGGACAAGATCCAGATCGGCGGCGCGCCGGTGCAGCGGCTCGCCCTGCACGGAAAGCAGCTGAGGCTCGCCCGTCTCCGGGAGCGTGACCGGGACGAGACGCCCCAATGGTGGGCCCCTAAAGATGAGGAGCACGCAGGAATCGCCAAGGGCCTCTGGATTCCCGCTGACGCCGGCGCCGGCAACCGCGTCTTCGGCAGCACGATAGAGAAGGCCGGTACGCACACGCTGAGCGTCGATGCCACAAAACTCACGACGCACGTGAATGGCAGAGGCAGGCAGGAGATCAACTCAGGCAAGAACGCGTGGAACCCGGACCTGCTCGAAGTCGCCATGATCGGCCTGCAAGAAGGAGACGATCCTGAGGCCTGGGCGATGTTCCTGCACCAGCAGCGGTCCCCGGACGACTACCGCAACGGCCTGGCGCTGCCGCTCGTGATGCATCTGGCGAAGCTCGCGTCTGAATATGCGCTGCCCCACGAAGGTCCGGGCCAGGCCAGGCTGAATAATGAAAATGGAGACGTCTCCGAGCCTTCCGAAGCGGAAGGAATAGGCGCCGGAACTCCAGATCAGGTCAGCCTGGCTTGACTACATGGCGGTGGTGGCTGACCGCACCTGGGTAGTGCCGGCATTGCGCGCATCGCGGCCTCCGCAACTTGTTCTGAGGCCGCGCTCACCCGTCAGTTGCGCTGACTCCGGTCGCGCCGGGAGGGCGGCTGGTCAGGGCCCGCCGCCCACTTGGTGTGCCTAGCAGGGCTCTCCTGTCGCCCTCTCAGATGGCGGAATGCTCCGCGGGATACCCGCGCCGGACGTCAGCCCGGACCTCCCGCCGCGGGAGGCGGCGGGCCCAGCTGCGAGCGCCGCAAGCGGCTGACGGGCTCCGCCGTCGGCCGCCGTGGCGAGCGGCTGCGCCCGCCAGCTCTGGCCGCGTAGACTCCCCGCTGCGCTGCACCGGGTCTAGATGAGGTTCGTAGACATCTACTTCAGCTTGAAGACACGCGCGAGCTGGCGGAAGAGAGCGCGACACTGACGGATTCACTTGGCTGCTGGCGAGAGTCATTCGTCACCGACGCCCGCCAGAGCGCCGCGGTGCCTGTCCAGCTCCCTGTAGGCCGCCTCAAGCATGAGCTGGCCGCAGGCACTGCAATACCCGTTCTCTCCGGCGGCCGGACCAGGATTTTTCACGACTAGCCGCAGCTCGCCGCGCGCAATGCGGTGCTTGGGGTTGTGCTTGCAGTCGCAGGCTCTGCCTGCCGGCCGCACTTCAAGCCCAATCAGAAGCGACCTCAAGCGGCCGGCCATCAGGTTGCCACCCGCCTGATGACGTCCGCCTGGACGGCATCGCCGATGGCCTCCAGCTCGTTCAGTGCCCGCTCGAGTTCCTCGCCAGATGGGTCTCTCCGCCGGCCTGCCGGGATCCCGAGGAATGCATTGACCGCCTGGCTAACCAGGATTATCACCGCCGCCAGATCGGTGGTCGCGCCCCCGACACCCTTGGCCGCGAGTTTCCGTCCGGCAGGCGAGAGCCCAGCCGCCCTGCAGATCCGTGCGGCGAGCACCCGGGACTGCTCGTTAAGCCGGTTCTTGCGGGCCAGCCGGTGAGCCTGCGGCTGGACTGGCTGCGTGACTGGACCTGCGGGCTCCTCGCGGATGCGGGTCTCGCGCAGCGCGCCGAGAATGTCGCGATCCAGCCCAGCTGCGGCGGGGTCGATGCCCTGGGCCCGGAGAATCTCCAGTACGCGGTCGGGCAGGTCGTCGTCGTCGACGTCGAGGAACCGCTCGCCGAGGAAGCGGTCGAGCGTGAGTTCGTGGCGGACGACCATGTCGGACAGGAGAGGCGGACGCTCTCCTTCATCGAGCGGGCGAGCGGGTGGTCGCTCTTCGCTGAGCAGCCAGGACTGCACGAGCTGCTGGTCTTCGGCGTCGAGGGTCTTGAAATCGTCCCAGTGCCGGTCGAGGTTGAGGCCGACGTGGCTGACCACGATTCCCCGGTTATCGGGATGGCCGGGGGCCCTCTGCCGGTTGACGCGCATCACACGGCCGACGAACTGGATGTAAGGACTCAGGGACCGATAAGGCCGGAAGATCGCGGCTACTGACAGCGGCGGGTGGTCGAAACCCTCGCCCAGCATCTGCACCTGCACGATCACATCGAGCGCCCCCTCGCGAAGCTCGCGCAGCACCCTGGCCTGCTCGTCCTCGGTCATCCTCGAGTGGATTTCGTGGGCGTCGTAGCCACGCTCCTCGTAGAGCCGGCGGATGGCGCGAGCGTGGTCGACTGAGCAGGCGACCGCCACGATCTGGTGCCGGAGGCCGGATTCGCGCAGGTGCTTCAGCCATTCGATCGAGGCGTCCACGATCGAGATATTGCAGCGCTCGGCGAGGGCGACTCCGCGGGAGAACCAGTCGCGGTCCTTGAGCCGGAGCACCTCCTCCAGCGCGTGCGCGCGTTCCTGACCCCGGTATGTGAACACAAGCTCGGCCGGCGCGACATTGGACGCCTGGATGCTCTTGATAAAGCCGCGGCGCATGGCCTCGGCGATCGGGTAGCTGTAGATCACCTCGCCCTCGACGGGCTGGTCGTCGCCGCGGAACGGAGTCGCGGTCAGGCTGAGTATCTTCGCCTGCGGGAAACGGTCGAAGACACCCTGCCAGCTCGGAGCGGCATTGTGGTGACCCTCATCGACGAGGATCAGATCGAAGTAGTCCTCCGGCAGGCCGGCGAGCCACCGGCCGCCGCCCGCGCCGAGCTGCTGGATGTTGGTCACTGCGACGTGCGCCTCGTCGAGATCGCTCAAGTTTGCATCCGCGTTCAACGCGGCGACGAACGGCCCGCGCCGAAGATCGGTGAGCGCAGCGGAAGTGCGATAGAAGCAATCGGGGTTCGTGCTGTCGAACGCAGCGACGAGCTGATCGCGAATCGTCAGGTTCGGGGCAATGACCAGCACGCGCCCGCCGGCGACGCCGAACGGCAGCAGCGTGATAAGGCCGGACTTGCCGCAGCCGACCGGGATCTGCTCCATAGCCTGCCCGCCGCCGCGGCCGAAGTGCGCGACGGCAGCCGCATGCCCATCCTGCTGCGGGTCCCTCAGCCGCGGGTTACCGCCGATGGAGACCTTCGTCGTGCCGAAGAATTCGGCGATGTCCTGCGCGCTGAGCCTCAAGCTGCACCGCCAAGGTCAGTCATGCCAGCAGCCAGGGCGATCCGTGACCGCCGGGCCGGCCGGGCGGGTCTCCGCGGCCGGCGGGGCGTCGCTGGCCGGGCCAGGCGGCCAAGCGCGGAAGGGTGCCGTCGGCGCAGCAGCCGATCTGACTGGCAGATCGTGCCGAGGTAGTCCCCGCCGGGCGTGACGACCGTAGCGTCGTCGAAGGGCAGCCAGCCAGCCCAGTCACAATCTGCTGAGAAAACGAGCTTGCCCAGACGGAAAGCGATCCAGTGGCCGTGGCTGTCGAAGAGGTACTGGAACTGCGAGATCACGGTCTTCTCGATGTCCTGGGTCCCCGCTGGAATCGCGATGGCACCGGCATGGCCAGGCAGACCGGGAAGGCCAGGAAGGCCAGGCAGACCCGGAAGGCCGGGCAGGCCGCGGTATGGCGGGTTGATCAAGCGCAGAAGCCTGTTGCCCATGATCGAACCCAGATAGGCACCGTCCGGGCCGCACACATCGGAGTCGCCGAACGGCAGCCAACCGATCCAGGTGCCGTCTGCCGCGAAGACGTACGCGTCGGTGGCGGACCGCCGGAACGCGATGAAAGTACCTGAGGAGTCGAAAAGGTGCTCAACCACGAGCTCGTCTCCGATCTGCTTGGGGCCAGCTGTCAGCTAGCCGGACTGGGGCCAAGGAAATCTTCGATCCCCGAGCGCAATACCGGGTGCATCGACCGGATAGAGAACGCGGTAGCAGACCACGCGACCGCCGACTTCCCGGCCTCGCGAAGGCCTTCGATAGCGGCGACCGCGGTTTCGGTTGTCCGGATCTCCTGCAGGATGCCGGTCAGAACGTCGCGGACATGCCAGCGATTATGGCGATCGCCGAGTGACGCAAGGCAGCGGGCCGCTGCACTCAGTACCGCCTCGTCCCCGGTCGCGTCGACGGCCCTGCCGACGAAGTCGGCAAGCACGTCGCAGAAGTCGAAATCGAACCACGCGCCAGCGACGTGGTGGCAGTGCCGCCGGAACACCCTGCGGAACGCGTCACTGTCGCTCGACCAGAGCTGCCGCACTGACCACGATGAGATCCACGGCAGCACCCGGGCCAGGGCGACCATGTCATCGTGATCCTGCTCATCGAGCGACTGTGCCCAGGACATCAGGTCGTCCAGGTCCTCAACCGCGGGCCGAGGCAGCCTGACCTGTTGCAGGATCCGCTTCGCCGCGTCCTCGGCAGTCTCCCACTCGCCCTTCGGCGCCTCGACCGCCCGCTCGACGGCCGCCAGGAACTCGCCGACTGTCCTGTAACGCCGCGCCCTGCCCGCCGTGGCACGCTCGACCACCGGACGGAGCGGGCCTGCGGGCATGTCGTTGCTTACCGGGGGCTCGCCGCTGACGAGCTCCTGCAGCATCTTGCCCAGGCTGTAGATGTCCGAGCGGCCGTCGGCGTCCTTAGCGTTCTTCCACTGCTCCGGCGCGGTGTACCAGTACGAGCCGAGTCCGGCGCGAAGTGTCGAGGTCAGCACGGTGGTCTGGCGCTCCACCTCCACCGCGAGTCCGAAGTCGGATATGGCCCAAGCCCCTGCCGCCGTCCGCAGGACGTTCCCCGGCTTCAGGTCACGGTGGAAGATCCCCTGTGCGTGGATATAGGCAAGCCCGGAGCAGAGTTGCCGCATCAGCGCCAGGATCGTCGCCGGCTTGCCGGAGATCTCATCAAGGACGTCCTGCAGGCTGCCCTGGGCAAGCGGCATCGCGTACCAGATTCCCTCCTCGGGAATCTCGGCCTGGCCGAGAACCGGAATGACATGGGGATGTTCGAGACTCTCGAGAAGGCGCAGTTCGCGCCGGAACCGGCGGATCGCTTCCGGGTCGAGTGCGGCCACATCGTGCAGGACCTTCACCGCCACCAGCCGGCCGCCTTGCTTTCTGTCAGCCGCTCGGAAGACATCGGCGAAGCCCCCGCTGCCTATCTTCTCCTCCAGAACGAACCGCCCGCCGAGGGTGCGCGCCGCCAGGCTGGCTGGCGGTCTGCCGGCGGACGACTGACGGCTGTCCGACCCGCGCCACGCGGCGACAGCATCGAGATCCCAGATGGGACCCTGCGCCAGCTCGCCGATCGGGTCAGGGAAGTCCGGCCGGTCCCGCAGCTTAGACAGCCGCTGCCGCGAGACGCCGAGTACCTCGGCGACCTCAGTAACCCCACCCATACGCACGTTCCCCACCACAATCGTTGCCCTGACCGCAACCATAGCAGTATTGGTTGTCGTCGCAGCAAGGAAATACTAGAGCGGGTATGCGTCGGTGACGGCCGCACTGTCGTCAGCCATTTTCAGACAAGCGAACGCGACAAGACTAGGAGTGGTGGCCCGGCCGGCGCTCATGACGCGGCAGCAGACCTTGCAGGTCTTCCCTAGAGGTGCCCGGCCCAGGATCCGTCCAGGATGCCTGCTCAGGGCCGGCGACGAGCAAGTACAACGTCACTAGCCACATCCCGAGAGTGCTGGCGCCCGACAGGCTGGGTGGCAGTGCTGGCTCCGCGCTGAGCGGGACGCCCGTAGGCGCGGCAGGCAGCTGTCTGTTAGCGCCGCCGGCAAGCATTTCCCGTGGGCCTTGGCCGACGGCGATCTTGCTGAACGCCTCGAGCAACGTGAGCGGAACGGACGGCTCGGTGAAGCGGTCCGGCAGAGGCGGCAGACTGGCCGGGGCCTCTTGCCGGGAGGCCAGCTGCTGCACCCACCAGTTCGCGGCGATGTCGGCGGCAATGCCGACGGCCAGGACGGCGAAGCACGTCGCGGCGGCCAGGCGGCCAGATCCTCGGGCGACGTCTGCACTTCGACGTGGTGACGGTTGTGCTGGATGTTGTACTGCGGCCGCTTGGCCTGGATCATGTGCTGCTCGGCTTCCAGGACGGACTAGCGGTCCGGGAACCTGGTTAGCCGGATGATGCGGGCCTCGAGCATCCAGTCCCTGCCCGCCCATGCGGACGTTCACACGGGCGCAACGATGCGCCCGCCAACGTGTCGATCACAGCCATCTGATGGCATCTGCCACCGCCAACTGACGGTAAGACTCACGGACAAACGACGGACAAATGATCAAGGCCCAGCCGCCGCAACCGGCGACCAGGCCTTCGACCTGCTGCTACACCAGTAGCCCCGACCGGATTTGAACCGGCGCTACCGCCTTGAGAGAGCGGCATCCAGTCACCGCGCTATCCCTGGCCGGGCTTCATGCCGACTGAGTGAGAACCAGGAATCTGTTCAATACGAGCCACGGCCACATCCACCAGCCCTGTCCTTTAGGTCCAGTCCGTGACAGTCGCTGCCGCCGGTTGGCGTTCAACTCCACGGTCAGATGACGGTCAAACGATCTTAGGCGCCATGACGACGGTCGACAGCAAGCCCTACGACCTGCACCTTTGGTCGGGATGGCGGGATTCGAACCCGCGGCCTCCTGCTCCCAAAGCAGGCGCGCTAACCAAGCTGCGCTACATCCCGGTGTGCGTGCGTCGGAGAATGGCCCGCCCGCGGCAGGACGCTGCTGCAGACTCGGCCCTGGCAAGTGTACGGGAGCCGGCGCTCCGGGCCACAACCGCTTTGGCACCCAAGTGCAGCCGCAGGAGGATGCCGGGCAACTAGTGGCTACGTTTCCTGTAGTGGGAACATCGGCGTTATGGCGCGGCGTACCGACAAGATGACAGCTACGAAGCCTGCCGCAAAGCGCGGCCGGAGCACGCGGCCTGCGGAAGCCGAATCACGCGACAAGCTCGCCCCCTATCAGGCGAAACGCGACTTCTCCCGCACGCCCGAGCCGGCGGGCGCTGCGCCGCAGGCCGACGCAGGTCAGCCTCTTCGCTTCGTGGTGCAGCGCCATCGGGCGCGCCGGGCTCACTACGATCTGCGCTTTGAGATGGATGGCGTGCTGGCGAGCTGGGCCGTGCCCAACGGTCCGACCCTCGATCCCGCCGTGAAGCGGCTGGCGGTCCACGTCGAGGATCACCCGATCGAGTACATCGACTTCGAGGGCGTCATCCCGGCCGGTGAGTACGGCGCCGGCGACGTGATCGTGTGGGACGCCGGCACCTGGGAACCGCGCGAGACTGACGATCCGGTGGCAGCCGTCGCAGCAGGCGAGCTCCACGCAGACGTGTACGGGGAAAAGCTGAAGGGCCGCCTGATACTAGTCCGGACCGGGCGGCGCGGTCAGGAGTCGAACCAGTGGCTGCTGATGCACAAGAACGACGAGTACGCCGTCAGTGGCTGGAACGCTGACGACCATCCGCTGTCGGTGCTCACCGGCCGTACGAACGAGCAGGTGAAAGCCGATCCGGACCGGATCTGGCGATCGGACCTCCCGGCGTCCGAAGCCTCAGTCGAACTGCATCCGCGGCCAGTGCCGGGGCCGAGCGAGGACGATCTCGCGGCTCTCGATGACCTCGGCGTCAACGGCACCTGGGACGTATTCGGGCGCAGGCTCAAGCTGACGAACCTCGACAAGGAGCTGTTCCCCGCCCGTGATCCCGAGCCGGTTGTGACGAAGCGCGACCTCGTTCGCTACGCCGCGCAGATCGCGCCGGTCCTGCTGCCCTACCTGGCCGGCCGCCCGCTCAACATGCACCGCTTCCCCGGCGGCGCCACGAAGCCGGGGTTCTGGAACAAGCAGCTTCCCGACTATGTGCCCGACTGGCTGCCGCGGTGGGACAACCCCGAAGCCAAGCAGGACCGCACCACCACGTACCTGGTCGTCGACGAGCCCGCGGCCCTGGTCTGGGTCGCCAATTACGGCGCGCTGGAATGGCATGCCTGGACGTCACTCGCAGCACGTCAGGACAATCCCACGTATGCGCTCATCGATATAGATCCGGGAACGGGGACGTCCTTCGACGATGTTCTCGTCCTCGCGAGGCTTCACCGGGCAGCTCTCGGTCACTTGGGGGTACGCGCCCAGCCGAAGGTCACCGGACGCCGGGGCATCCAGATCTGGATTCCGGTGGTCGGCGGGCTGACCTATGCCGATACGCGAGCCTGGGTGGAGCAGCTGTCTAAGGCGGTCGGCGCCGTAGTGCCGGACCTGGTCAGCTGGAAGTGGGACGTCAAGGAACGGCACGGCCTGGCGCGGCTCGACTATACGCAGAACGTCAGCAACAAGACGCTGGTCGCGCCCTACAGCCCACGCCCGGCTCCCGGCGCTCCTGTATCCGCGCCGATCGCCTGGGAGGAACTCGACGACCCGACCCTCCGCCCGGACAAGTTCACCATCCGGTCGGTACTCGAGCGCATCACCGAGCGCGGCGACCTCTTCCGGCCGGTTCTCGGTCCGGGCCAGGAACTCCCGCCGGTCACTTAGGTGCGCATCCAGGTGTGGCCTGCCTCGCGTGCCCCAGTGGTCAGCACCCGGTACGCTACGGTCGCGGCAAGTTCGTCCCGCGGGCGTAGCTCAATGGCAGAGCCCCAGCCTTCCAAGCTGGTCATGAGGGTTCGATTCCCTTCGCCCGCTCCATCGCTTCGGCCCAGGTCAGACGCATGATCATCGATTTCGGAGCGATCCTCAGGAGGCGCGTTTCCTAGCGCGTGCCCGTTGCGTGCCCGATAGAATCTCCGTGTCCGCTCCCCCGGCGGTCCTTGCCTTCCGACGTGCCTGCCGCAGCAGCTTGCCCATGCCCGACGCGATGGCCTCGTCTCGCTCCTGCGTCGCATGCTGGTAAATCAGAGCCGCCCGCGCGCTGGAGTGCCCCATCCGCTCCATCAGCTCACGCAGACTGGCTCCCTGGCCCGCCGCCATCGTGTTCCCGGTATGGCGCAGATCATGAAAATGCAGGTCCGGCAGGCCTATAGCCTCTCGCGCCTTCGTCCAGATCCGGCGGAACGTGGACCGCCGGAGCCTGCCGCCCTTCGGCCCGATGAAGACCAGGCCCCCGCCGCCTGGCTCGGCGAAGCACTCCAGGTGCCAGCGCAGTTCGGGCACGATCTCTTTCGGGAACGCTACGCGCCGCCGCCCAGCGATCGACTTCGGGTCATCGTCAATCAGCCGTCCATCGTCAGTCTCAGCCGTGGAGACGACGATGTGCACTGCGCAGCTATCCAGGTCAAGCTGGGCACGCCGCAGCCCGGCCAACTCGCCGAACCGCAAGCTGGCGAATGTGGCGAGCAGTACGAGCGCCTGGTAGCGCGCCGGTATCCGGTCGAGTAGGTCGATCAGCATCGCTAGCGAGATCACCGCGCGCTCCGGGGAGTCTTCCTGGCCAGCACCCTTGATCCGACACGGGTTACGGCGGATCAGCCGGTCGTCGGTTGCAGTGTTCAGCATGGCGTGCAGCAGACGGTATGCCTTGGCCACCGTGACCGGGCCGAACGGCCGGTGCTGCTGAGACCCGGCCGCGAGTCGTTCCTTCCGCCACCGCCGGATATCCGACTCGCGCATGTCGCGGAGGTCCACGTTGCCGAAAGCGGCCGACAGGTGGTTCTTAAGGAGGCCTCGGTACAGCTCTTCGGTCCGTGGCTTGAGAACCTGATAGCTGATCCAGGTCTGCGCATACTTGCCGAATGGAATCCGGCCTGCGTCCGGGTCCAGCCAGTCGCCGCGCCTGATTTCCGCTTCCTTCAGGGTGAGCCAGACATCGGCATCACTCCTGACCGCGAACGGCACTGCGCGGCCCGCAGCGTCTTTGCCCACTCGGCGCAGGACGGGCAGACAGTTGCGAGGGTGTGCCCGCACGGCACGAGTACCTGTTCCACCTGGCCGGTGTGCAGGTCGGTACGGCGGAGCTGGACGGGGCGGATGCAGCCGCCATGTTCGGCGGCCAGGTCGCGGACGACCTCGCGCGCCAGCGGCATGGACAGCCGCTGCATTCTGGTCGTGCGCTCGGTCATTCGGCCTCCGTCTCGCCGGGATTGGCCAGGGGCGGGTCGGTGGCGTGCCAGGTGGCGGTGTAGCCGCAGCCGGGGCAGGCCAGGGTCAGCAGGTCCGGGCCGGTGCTGGTGTCCAGCAGCGGGCCGCCGCAGTCGGGGCAGTCGTCGGGTGACAGCCAGCCGGTGATCATGCGGCCTTCCCGGCGGTCAGCGCGGGCACGGTGGCCGGGATGTCAGCGGCGCAGGCAGCGGTCATGGCGCGGATGTCGTCGTCGGAGACGAACGCGGCCCGGACGCGTACCGGGTCGGGCGCGGCTTCCAGGCGCATATAGGCCACGCCCGCTCCGGTGGCCGGGTCACTGGAGATCTCGTCGCAGAACGCGCCCCGGTCCCGCGCGCCGTCGCCGAGCACCATGTCCACCTGGGCGGGCTCGTCCAGCCGCAGCGCGAGCTTGTCAGGGAACAGGTTGCGGATGTTCAGGACTTCCTTGCGCGGATCCTGGAGCGCAGCCACGACGCAGTACCCGACCGCCCGGCCCTGCGTCGTGAGAGTCGCCAGGGCAGCGAGGATGCGCTCGCGGAGCTTGCGGTCGGCCTGGTAGGCAGTCAGGAACGCAACCTCATCGACCAGCACCACCACGAACGGGTACTCCCGTGTCGGGGTGTGGTCGCGCTGCTTCCCGGCGAACCGCGCTGCCCGCGCCTGCATCTCCTCTACGGCGTTTTCGAGCAAGTCAGCGATACCGACGGGGTCGGCGGCGTACCGGCCGAAGGCGTCGAACAGCGCGCGGCCGAACGCCAGCTCCATCAGCTTCGGATCGCAGGCCCAGACCCGGACCTGCCCGGCGGTCATCGCGGGCAGCATCACCCGGACCAGGCCCCACAGATACGAGCCCTTCCCGGCGCCGGTCGCGCCCGCGATCAGCAGATGGGTTCCCGCCAGCCGAACGGTGAACAGGCTGCCGTCCTCGCGCCGCCCCACCGGCAGCGCCCGCAGGTCTGTCACTTCCGGGATGGGCAGGGCGGGCATCGGGGCGGCGAGCGCGTCGCGGCGGACCAGCTCCAGCACCACAGCACCCGGCCCGCCGGTGCGGACCCGGCACAGGTGCGCCCGGAAGCCGTGCGCGATGCCGTCGGCGCGGGCGGCGAAGTCGGCCGGGGACTGCCCGGACACCAGAGCGACGTGCACCAGGTCGGTGCACCCGGTGACGCGGACCTTGCCGAGGACGGGCACCACGACCCGCCCCCGGTAGGACGGGGCGAGCCGGGCAATGGTCATGACGGCGTGCCAGCGCCTCCGGTAGAACCACCACCGCCACCGGTCACGTGCCGGACCGGACACGAGCCGGGCAAACCAGGCCGGGCGGGCCAGCCGCAGCACCAGCAAGCCAGCGCTGACCACGATGGCCAGGACCACCACGCCGGGCCAGTCCCAGCGCAGCCAGGCGACCACCATCAGCCCTGCGGCCCCCGTAGCTATCGGATGCCGGACCGCGAACCAGACCACCCGTGCAACCAGGCGGACAAGCTGGATGAGCCAGATCACGAACTCTGGCGTCCGGTAGACGGGAGACCGCCAGACCGGCGAGGCGAACGGGTCGGGATTGCCGACCTGGGCGAGCTGCTCGCCCGTGACGTCACGCACTAGCATCAAGACCTCTCCGTGTTGTGACAGACCTGGGGAGACACCAGGGGCGGCAGGAATTGGCGTTCCTGCCGCCCCGCCCTGCTGGTCAGGCCGCCGTGGCACCGGAACTGCTGGCTGCGGCGAGCTGCCCGACCGCAGCGGCGTACTCGGACGCCGCGCTGGCCAGCTCGCGGGCTATCCGGGCGTCCTCGGCACTGGCCCGGCCGGGAACCGGCGCGATGCTGACCGAAACCTCGCCCAGTGACACGGCCAGGAGCGGCCGGTCGGTGTCCAGCCCGCAGGCCCTGATCCACGCCCGGCCGTCGAGGTAGAACGACACGCTGATGCGCACGGGCTCGCCGGGCCGGGAACTGAGCGTCGTATAGCTGTAACCCGCGCTCACGCTGCCGCCTCCTGCCCGCCCCGGCTGCCCCGGCCCGGCACCCGGACCCCGGTCGCCCGCAGCGAGTAGCCCAGCCGTCCGGCCTGGTTCACGTACGGCGTTACCGTCAGCCCGGCGAACTCCACCGGCACGAACGGCAGCCCTCCCGACGCGGCGGGCAGCACCGGCTGGTCGGCGGCCGCGACCTTTACCCGCACCGTCTTGTCCCGCGCCGCCGGATCAGCGTCGATCGCGTCCACCTGCCACAGCGGCAGCCCGGACTGCTTGTCCTTCGTCTGAACGAACCGCCCGCCCGCCTTGGATGCGTCGAAGTCCCGGACCGGCTCGAATACGCCTGCCGCGAACAGCCCGCGCGGGAACACCTGCGCGAACTCAACGGATATCGGACCCTGAACTGCCATCCGCTTCTCCTCTAGTATGCCAGTCGTCCTGACGACAACTCGACTTGTTAAGTCGAGCGTACGGCAGATTAGCGAACTTGACAAGACGAGTTACCGAGACAGGCCTACCCTGCGAACGGGTACAGATCCTCTAGCTCATGAAGATCACCGGGAAGGACAGCATCCACGACCTGCACAGGCCGGTCGTCCGCGTCGTAGACAGCCAGGAGCAGATTCAGCACGGCGGTACGCTTGCCGATCTTGAGCAGGCGGGACTCCTCGGCCGTCGCGAGCCGGGACCGTATCCGCTCGGCTACGTGATCGAAGCGGATCCGCTTCACGGCGTGCAGGTGCTGGTGGATCCCGCCCGGAACTGCCTCAGCCCTTGCGAGGTCGGTGCCCTCGGCGACATCCAGCGGGAACCATGACGACACGAGCTCGGACGGCTCGCCGTCGCGCTCGATGAGCTGGCGGCGCAGCAGGGCGGGGGTTTCCGGCGGGGTGCGCAGCATGGCGGCGATGGCAGCGGGCGCGGGCGCCCGCCCGACTTCGAGCAGGATGCCCTGCCCGGCGGCCCCGGCCTCGTCAAGGAGCAGCTGACCCGGCCGGGTGTGGTCAGCGAGCACGGCGCGGTTACGTGCGAAGGAACCGCGCCCGTGCTCGCGGTCGATCCACCCCTGGCTCCGCAGCACTTCAAGCGCGCGGACCACGGTCGGGCGGGAGACGCCGAACTCGCGCACGAGCTGCGTCTCCGAGGGCAGCTGCGCGCCCGCGGAGTACGTCCCGTCGCCGATGCGCCGCTGGATCGCGCTGACGATCTGCGCATACTTGGGCGGGGAAAATTCCGTTTCCGCCATGACGACCGCCTAACAACTCGTCGGATCGACTTGTCGAGAAGTCTAGCGGTTGCTGTCATGCGATGTCACGGGGTCCGCCGCAACGGCGGCAGCCGTGAGCAAGGCGCAGGCTCGTTCCCGTGTCACAGGTCCGGCCAGTTGAATCGCGCCCATACGGTCCGGCCATCGTGGCCGCCCCCGATACCCCAGGCGTCCGCCAGGGCGCTGATGATGTCGAGTCCGCGGCCTCGGTCAGGGTCGGGCGAGGCTGGTGTCCACGGGCCGCCGTTGTCCTCGACCTCGATCCGCGCGTAGAAGCCCGGCCTGATCTCGCCGCGAACGGTGAACCTGCCGCCGGGTCGCCGCGAGTAGCTGTGCAGCGCGGCGTTGGCGGCCAGCTCCGACGCGCACAGGATCATGTCGTCTGCCATCGGGCAGCCGTCCAGCAGCTCCCGCAGGTCGGCCCGGACCGCGCTGATGTGCCCGGCACTGCCTGCATAGACGACGCTGCTCGTCCGCAATGCGGATGCTCTGGCTGCGGGCATGTGCATCACCGCCCTGCCGTCCGTCCCGAGCCCGCGCAGTCCAGGCACACGGTCTTGATCGCGTTATCGGTGATGCCCCTGACGAGCTGGCTGACGACCCAGCGCCGTGACCCGGTGAACTTCCAGCCCCGTCCGCCGCACGACCCGCACACACCGGGTTCCTTTACCTGCGCAGCACTCATGCTGCCCAAGGTCGCGCATCCGCGAGGTCAGGCACATAACCGGGCGATATCCCCTGACGGCATATAAGCTGGTAGTCGAAATGCGATGCCGACGCTCGGGCACCGGATCCGACGGGAGGGACAACGGCATGCCGGGCCGCGCCGCCGAGCTGATCGAGATCCCGGACTCGCTCTGGCAGCGGGCCGATGCCCTCGACGCGCTGCACCAGCGCGACATCGGACGCCTCTTTCAGCTCTTACGTCAGTACGCGGGAGCCAGCCAGACCCGCCTGGCCCATCGCCTGCGACATGACCCAGCCCAAAATCAGCGGCATCATGCGCGGGACCGCGCGGGTCGAGACCCTGGAGGTCTTCGAGCGGATCGCGGACGGCCTGAGCATGCCCGGCCTTGCCCGCATCGCCCTGGGCCTGGCCCCCGGACCTGCTGCCGCCAAGCTAGCCGAGCTGGATATCCCGCCGCGGAATACCCGCACGGCCTTGCCTGCTGCCACGGTTTCCGGTCTGCTCAGCCCAGATGCAGCAGACAGCGAGGAGGACGAGGCTTCGGTGCGACGGCGAACCTTTGTCGGCCTGACCGGGGCGTCACTGTTCGGCGCGATCCTGGCCGATACCGGCCGTGCTGACTCAGCCGACGCTATCGAGCCCTTCGCTGCCGTGCTTGCGGCGTACTCGCCCCAGCCGGCCGCACCCGACACGCCGCCCGACCTGTCCGCGATAGCCGCCGCAGTCGCCCGGGCCAAGCGCGATTACCAGGCCTGCCGTTACTCCGACGTCACCAGGGACCTCCCCGAGCTGCTCACCCGATCGCAGGCAGCCTGCGCGATCCTCGGCGGCCAGGACAGGCTACGGGCATGCACGCTGTCCGCCGAGGCGCACCACGTCGCTGCCAGCATCCTGATAAAGGCAGGCGACCAGGGCCTGGCGTGGCTTGCCGCCGACCGCAGCATGCAGGCCGCCCGGGAAAGCGAAGATCCCGTGACCATCGCCTCCAGTGCCCGCATCGTCACGCACGCCATGATGAACAGCAGGCACTACAAGGCGGCAGCCAGTACCGCCAGTACCCTGGCTGCCAGGTTCGACCACGACCTGTCGGCACATGACCCCGAGTCACTGTCGGTTTACGGGTCGCTGCTGCTGCGGGGAGCGATAGCGGCCGCCCAGGATCACAACCGCCCCGGAGCCTACGAGCTGCTGACCGAGGCCGATGAGGCCGCGAGCCGCCTGGGCGAGGACCGTAACCTCCGCTGGACCGCGTTCGGCCCGGTCAATGCCAGCCTGCACCGGGTCAACATCGCTGTCACCCTCGGCGACGCCGGAACCGCGATCGACGTCGCCCGCACCGTTGACCTTGCCGCGATTGACGTCACCGAGCGCAAGGCCAGCTTCCTCATGGACACCGCCCGCGCATTCCTGCAATACGGCCGGCACGACCGCGCCTACCTCGCGCTGCGCGCGGCCGAGGACATCGCCCCCGAGGATCTCACCGGCCGCCCCGCAACCCGCCGCCTTGTCCGGGACCTGATGACCACGGCCCCGCTCAGCCTCCAGCGCCAGGCCGAGGACTTCGCCCGCCGTATCGGAGCCACCGAGTGACCTCCCCCGCCCGGCTGCTGGCACTCATCGTGTGCGGCGCAGGACCAGCCTCCGAAGTGAGCCAGCTCATCAAGCTCGCGCAAGAACACGGCTGGCTGGTCCGGGTCATCGCCACGCCCGCCGCGCTCGGCTTCCTCGACGTGCCGGCCATCCAGGCTCAGACCGGCAGCCCGGTCCGCAGCCAGTACCGCACACCAGGCGAGCCAAGATCCCAGCCTGCCGACGCCATCATCGTTGCCCCCGCCACGTTCAACACGGTCTGCAAATGGGCGCAGGGCATCAGCGACACTTACGCTCTCGGCATCCTGGCCGAGACCACCGCCCTGGGCGTGCCGATCGTCGTCCTGCCATTCGTCAACACCGCACTCGCCGCCCGTACCCCGTTCCGCCGCAGCGTCGAGGAGCTGCGCCGCGAAGGCGTGCACATTCTCCTCGGCCCCGGCGGCATCCAGCCCCACGAACCCCACACGGGCGGCGACCTCATCGCCAGCTACCCCTGGCACCTGGCCCTCAGCGAAGCCGAGCGACTCACCGACACGGCTGCCCGGCAACGAGGACCTGACCACGAATCGCCCTGGGCGCCCCCAACGCCCTACGCCCGACGCAGCGCGCTGCCGAATTGAGCCGTACTAGATCAAGGCGGCTCCGCTGCGCTCCGCCGCGACGGCGCTGCCCGCGCCGCGCTCTGGCCTTGAGGGCCCGCTCGCGCGGGCGCGCCTCGCACGCATATGTCGGGGCCGATGATGACTCGCTGTCTCCCGCTGTCGATTGTCCGGCGTCGGCCGGAACCCGCCAAGGGCGCTATCGCGTCGCCTACGGCGATGGGCCTGCGGCCACCCTTGTCCGAACCCGTCCGAAAGTCGCCGAGGGCGGCAGCTATCGAGGACAGCAGGGCGCTTGAATTATCCTCACATACGAATGCCAGTGGGGCCTAGGTCCAAGATGCCGACCGCGCCTGGCTGCGGTCCTCTCTACCGAACCAGCACGGATCCGCCCGCTGAACTATACGAGTTCTATGGTGGCGAGCAACTCCCCATGCGACCTGATCTCCCGCCACACGATGTACCCACGTGCCACGTATCCAACCGCGTTTACCGCCGAGTCGCCAGACGAATTTTAGGCAATAGCAGAATGCCCCGTGAACGCATGCTGGAGCGCACCGGTGACCGCATTTATAAGAATCGCAGTCCAATATTCGCCCGTCCCCGAGTGCACAATACTTGGAATACCAGAAATGCGAGTACCAAATACGACGGCCCAGCAGCTTACACACTTATTGAAAGGTGGCGAGAATCTTCTACTAAGCGACCGGTAACGCATCAGAAATATACGTACTACCCGTGGAGCGCGGCGACTCGGAAAGTCCGAGGACGCGATGGCAAGAGCTCGCCGGGAGGTAAATTCCACCGTAGTCGCTGACGCGGCCACAGCTAGGAGAAAGTCATTCCTCCGGACCGCGCCGCGTGCAACCTTGAAGTAGCCATAGGGATTGAGCGGCGCAACATGAACGATAAACCGAGGAGCTACGCTAGCCGACTGCGCCGTCGGCGCACTTGCGGGCGACGTGGCAGCCTGTCTAGACCCGTGCGACGTCTCTGTTGAAGTACATGAACTGAGCAATCCGCCAAGCAGTGCTAGGCCTAGGACAACGCCACAGCATAGACTACCTGGCCTCACTTTCGGCATCCAAGTGACTCAGCCCTGAACATAGCTCTGCGTTGTTACATCGAACTCGTACTGCACGCCATCCGCAGCCTGCAACGTAATTGTCCATCCCGACGAGCTGATCATCTCCAGTGACCCGTCCTGACCGCTGGTAGGAAACGCCGTCAGCGAAACACTTCCCGTCTGAGTCGGGTCATCGTCCGATCTCGCAAACACAACTACGACTCCCTGGGAAGGATCGGCGCCCTCGGAACCCGCGTAGACGTCGTAATCCTCCCCGTTCGCTTCATTCCACCAGCCATCGTTGACGAGGTACTGGGCTGACGAGAACGGGCCGCTTACAAGCTCGGTACTGATTGTCCCCGCTGGAATATCACTGGATGCTCCTGACGAGGAAGGCACCGGGATGGGCGAGAAACTCCCGGTCTTCGGCGCGGTGACGTAGCCAGGCGGCGGCGACCAACAGGCGGTGGCCGGAGTTGGCTTCACGTCCGGACACGGCTGCGCGGAGGCGGAGGTAGAAGCAGACGCAGAGGCGGCCCTGGGCGAGGCGAGGCCCGTAGTGCTCCGCGCCCAGCCCTGACCTAGCAATACGCTGACAGCGACTACAAGCGCGACAGCCAGGCCCGCAGAAGCACCCTTAACACGACTGCTAACTTTCATATCTGTTCCCCAGAGCGGTCTCTCACTCTATCAGACGCTAAGATTCCAGCGAATATTCGTTACGTGCGGCGGTGTTTGGGGGACGTCGCAGCTACCGCAATTAAGGTTGTTGTACAGGTCATCCCACGCCTGGTCTGACGTATTGTCCGTTCCTGAGCAGGAGTCACCACTATCGATGCATGCCTGATGCTGTGACATTGGCCCAAGGAACTGCATCGCCGCAAAGGTTGGGCTGATTCGTATAGCCATAATTTGCTATACCACCCCACTCCTGCGCCTGACTATTGTTGTAAACTTGGGAAAATGGCTCTGCAAATCTCGATCCCCATGACATGAACCACACGCCATACTGTCCCCATCCGCCATAACACGAGGATGTTACCGGCGGACAGCTATTAGCGTCACCATAATCCCAATAGGCAGCTGAACCAGTTGACGAATAGCCATCGGCCCATTGCTCTGTTGGACCGGGAGGATTCCAGGCAAGCTCCGCGTCGATCCCTCCCCGCATGGCGACCTGAGTACCGTAGCCATTGGTCGTAAAGAAGCTCTCGCCATCGTTGACCATGTTAGCCCAGGCCTGACCGTGATTGTAGGCATTGGTGTCATTATCAACCCAGGACCCGGAATTATTCGTACCCATCGCGATAAATAGCCGCAGACGTATCGCTACCAGTCCCGACATAAAACCCAATGCCAAATTCCTGGGCAGCCGTACGCTCTGAGAGCGTGCCCTCATAAGATCCGGAGCCGCCCACCAGATACGTACCGCAAGCAGTGCTGCCGCTTGTAGTGCAATAGGGCGTACCCCAATCCAAAACGACGAGACTTGTTTCGGGATACTTACCGCTCTGCACATCCCCGCCGAAATCCACACCCAGGTCGTAGAGAGCTGTTTGATCGACCGTTCCCATATAGAAACTGAACGTCTGTGCGGGAGGCGACGGATCTGCCAATGCTGGCACGCTCGCCATTACGCCACCTACCAAGCTGGCACAGACGAAGAAGCACGCAGTTCCTGCGCGAACGATAGCATGCCTTCCGCGGGCTGCTGCTGAACTGCCTAGCGGTCTCGGTAAGGACCTACTTCTCACTAGTTTATCGTCGCAGCAGCTCAGCGCGATGTCAACGAGAGTTTCGATCCGCGGGATACGACCTGCGCCCATACAGCAGCGGCAAGGAGCTAGTGCAGGTCAGCGCCGCGCTGGGCGATGTAGCGGGCACCGTCTCTCAAAACCGCTCCCTGACGCTCATGGCTGACAATGATCCGGATCGGCTTGCCATCGGACGCCTCTGGTGACGGTGCCACGCCGAGGTGAAGTCATCGGCGCCAGGAACATTAACAGTTGCAGCCAAGGCGCCGAAGATCGTTCCGGCCGTGCCCGTTGCGTGCCCGATCGGACAGTCATCCACGGTGGTTCAAGCGCACTCACGGTGACTGCCAAACATGCCCTGACCTGGGCCGCAGCAATTCAGACGAGGACGGGCCGCAGCCTTCCAAGCTGGTCATGAGGGTTCAATTCCCTTCGCCCGCTCCAACCGAGTAATTCCAGCTCAGCGGACCTATCCCCGGCCGGATCGTGATCATCTTTGGCCACCGCTTAAGTCCGGCGGGCCACAAACGGGCCACAGGGCCGACTTTCAGGTGACTTCGCCGGCCTGCTCGGCAGGCTCGGATCGCACCTGGTGCATCAGCCCGCCGAGGGCCTTCGCGATGGCTTCGTCACGGTCTCTGGTGGCGTGCTGGTAGATCATCGCAGCCCGAGTGCTCGAGTGCCCCAGCCGGGCCATCAGTTCTTTGAGACTCGCGCCGGGTCGCAGCAGCCTTGATATATGTCGTGCACCTACTTATTCTAGACGGGGTGCGTCAGCCGAAAACTCAGATGAGAGAGCCAACCTATTTCGTCCTGGCGTCCTTGCTGGACGGGCCACTGCACGGTTACGCGATTATCCAGCGCGCGGAGCACCTGTCGGGCGGCCGGGTCCGGCTGGCCACCGGGACGTTGTACACGGCGCTGGACAGGCTCACCGCTGAGGCCCAGATAGAACTGGTGCGCGAGGAAATCGTCAACGGCAGGGCACGCCGAACGTACGGGCTGACGTCGTCTGGCGCTGGAGCCCTGCAGGCCGAAGCGTCGCGGATGGCAGAGGCGGCCCGCCTGGTGACGAACCGCGGCCACCGGACGAAAGCGGCCGGGCCGGCCCGAAGGCGAGCCCGGTGTGACACCCCTAGAGCGCCACTGCGGCTGGCTGCTGCGCGCCTATCCCGGCTGGTACCGGCGCGAGCGGGGCGGCGAAATGCTGTACACGCTGCTGGCGGTCAGCCCGCCCGGCCAGCAGTGGCCATCATTCCGCGACGCGTGGTCGCTGCTCATCGGAGGGCTGCGGGTCCGAGGCCCGCTAGCCTGGTGCCTGTCGATCCCGTGGGCGCTTCTGGGAGCCGCCGGAGCGGGCTACAACTTCATCCTGTCCGAGCACGTGCCCGACGCGGTTTACCCCGAAGCACTGACTCCCGGCTGGGTTGGCGAGCCTAATGTGATCGCTGTTGCGGCCCAGCGGGGAGTGCTGACATGGTTCCTGCTCACAGTCCCGGTGCTGGTCGCCGGGCTGGTCCGGATCTATCGAGGGAGGCTGCGGGCCGGGCTTGCTGCGGGGCTTGTGGCCATTGCCTGGGCATGGATCGTCGGCCTGGCGCTCATGTTCCTCCTTGCGGCCGGGCCGGGAGCGGTGGCCTGGGTGCTGCTGACTGTCCCGGTGCTGGTCGCCGGGCTGGTCCGGCTCTATCGAAGGAGGCTCCGTGCCGGCGGGGTTGCTGCGGGGCTTACGGCCCTTGCGTGGGCCGGTACGTGGATGGCCGGCCTGGCGCTCATGTGCCAGGTCGGGGACTGGCAGCCCACCGCGGCACCCATCTGGTCCGGTAACTGCAACGCGGGTGCGGGGTGCGGCCTGGCCGGGTACAGGCATGCTGTCGTTAGCTGGGAGGAGCTGGCCGTCTTGGCCGGATGGCTGGTTCTCGGCGCCGCAGTGGCCCTGATCCTCACAAGCACGCGATCCCTCCGGATACGGGAAATACGCGCGATCAGCAGCGCCTGAACCCCGGATGCCGATTGTCCTGGGCCAGCGACAGGGCTGAGGCTATTCGCAGGGTCACGCTCCGCGCAGGCGCCGGGCCACAGTCGGGCCACTAGCCAGGGACTCTTGCGCGCAACGGCGGTCAGTCATGGGCATCCTTGCACGAGTAGCTGCAGGCCGATCGATCAGGCCAAACTCCCGATCGGCACCACCGATCTTCCAAGCTGGTCATGGGGGTTCGATTCCCTTCGCCCGCTCCAACCTGTAAACCCCAGCTCAGCGCCCTTTCGTGGGCGCTAGCCCTGTCCGGATCCTGTGCCAGCTGCTCGACTATTGCAGCCAGGGACACGGAGCGGGCGGTTCAGTCAGTGAGGCGATGCATGCAGTGAGCAGGCGCCGCATCTGATCTTGTTCGCTGAGATCCAGATTGGCCAGCATGTCTTGCTCTACGCGGCGAACCGCGGCGCTGGCCACCCTGAGCTGGCGGCGTCCGCGGGCGGTCAGCTCGGTCGGCAGGGCCCTGCCGGCGGGTGCCTGCGCCGGGCGGACAACGAGTCCTTGGCGTTCGAGGGCCTGCAGGAGCACATTCATCGACTGCCGGGTGACGAAGGCGCCGCGGGCAAGCTCGGAGTTGGACAGACCCGGTCGCTGGGCAAGCAGCTCCAGGCAGGAGTAGTGGGTGATCGTCATGCCAAGCGGCCTCAGCACGGCCTCCAGGGCAGCGTGCAGGGCGCTCGCGGCCGCTTTCAGCATGTACCCCAGCGATGTGTCCAGCTCGATTCCAGGCTCGCCTTGACGCATGTCAGTAGTCTGACATACAGTGAGGTGTGTCAGGAGACTGACATAGCATGAGGAGGTAAGGATCGTGGCCGTCACCGGACCCGACTTCATTTCACTGCAGGTGCGCGACCTGGAGCGTTCCGCTGCTTTCTACGAGCAATACCTGGGGCTGAAGCGCTCCGACGCAGGGCCCCCGCACGCCGTCGTGTTCGAGACCAAGCCGATCGCATTCGCCGTCCGCGACGTCGTCGCGGGCGTCGACCTGGACGCGATCGCGCAGCCGGGCAAGGGAATGGCGCTGTGGCTGCACGCCCCCGACGCGCAGGACATCCACGACGCCCTCGCCGACGCCGGCACGACGATCATCTCAGCGCCCGTCGACGGGCCGTTCGGCCGCACTTTCACGTTCGCCGACCCCGACGGCTACCAGGTGACCCTCCACGACCGCGGCTGAGCCGGGCGACCTGGTCTTCGGCGCGGCAGCGCCCTGAGCGGGCTTCTCACAGCGGCGAGCCGGCCGCTCGATCTTCGCGTGCAGGCAGCGGCGGGTAGATATCTGCCATTAGGTCCAGGATTGCAGCGTGCGCAACCGGTTGTGGTCATAACGATAGGTCGGGGACCGCGCGCCAGCCAGGCTAGACACCCGTGCTTGCATGGCGCAGTGGACAAGGATGCCGTGCCCGTAGCGTGCCCGAAGCAGGGTCAAAGGCGCGTCCGCTCCACCCCGAAACCCCATCTCAGAGCCCGACCTGGAGCCTCCTTCCGCCGTCGTCGGTGCCCGCTGGTTGCTGATGGCATTTCGTCGAGCGCCCTTCCTGGCCGCGGTCAGAGTTGTTCCCACACCGCGGCAATAGTCTCGTCGCGGTCTGGTGAAGCATAGATTGATGACTATGGCCGCAAAAGAAATCTCCGGCGGTGTGGTGCACGATCAGCCAGAGGATCTGCTCGAAACCCTCGCTGCTGATACTGCAGCGCTAGCAGCCTGGGAAGATCTTACACCGCTTGCGCGCAACGAATGGATATGCTGGACGATCTCCGTTAAAAAGCCGGAAACCAGAATCCAGCACATTGAAAGAGTGCGCAGCGAACTTAAAGGAGGAATACGGCGGCCTTGTTGCTGGATCGGCTGCGTTCACCGCACGGATAAGGCAATAAGCCCTTCGGTGCAATATGTGCTCAGCAGACGGTCCAAGAAGTCATCTTAACGACGGCCTTCACCTACAGGCGGTCATTTGGGTTTTGACTTGTTCAACCGAACGGCTTCCAGAACGATTGCATTCAACGCAACTTCATCAACGGCATCGCCCTCGTGGAAGTCGACAGCGCGCACAGTCTTGCTATCCAACCGCGTGTTGAAGAGCTTGCCTGGATCCTTCAGCTGAGCACCTTTGGGGAATGTCAACCTCACGGCGCTTTTGAGCGTATCGGCAACGCATAGCATGCCATCATGGGACCACACCGGAACCCCCTCTGGCTTAGATGGCTTTTTCCACTTCACTTCTTCGACGACGTCCGAATCAGCTTGCTTAATCAAAGCCCGCAGCCGGAACAACGTGTCACCGCGCCAATCGCCTGGCATCTTAATGATGTCGTCTATCTGCTCGGCAGCAGCCTTGCTTTCCATGCACATCTCTTTCCTTTGCGGTTGCTACAGCCATTGATCGTAGTTCACGTCCGCGTGGCCGGCCTGTCGAGGGCATAAGCCAATGGCGTCGAGGGCTGGTGACCACGAACGTCGGGCCGTTGCGGGCGGGGCGGCTCGCCCACGCGTCGAGCCAGTCGCTGATCGCCTGCGCGGAAGACGGGCGAGAAGCAGCGCCTGCTGCCTAAGTGACAAGCTGAAATCGCGGAGTAGAGTGGCGGCACCGGCGCAGGAGGGCGCCGCCGGGTTCGCGGGCAGGACCTGAGTCCACCTCCATACCTTTCTGAGAGTTCGGACTTTCCGGCAGGATCGTCTTCGCTTCGCGCCCGAACGCGAGCCCGGGCGGCGAGGAGACGTCATGCCTGAACTTCCCGACCGACCCGATCTCGACCAGCTTCGCCACCAGGCAAGAGAGCTGCTTCGCGCCGCGGACAATGGCGAGCCCAGCGCTGTTGCCAGGATTCGCGTGGTGTCCGACCGGGTCACGCTGTCAGCGGCCCAGCTAGCGACGGCCCGCGGATACGGCTACCGAAGCTGGGCCGCGCTGAAAGCCGAGATAGAAAGACGCCCGGCAGGGCAGCCGTTTTTCGTGACGCTGGTCTCGGAAGACTCGGGCGCGGGCCCGGCGACGGCCGGCGCCTCGGTGCGCGATGCCCGCACCGGCGCGGTCACCGACCGGATAAAGCCTCCTGCAGGTGAGTCCTTCACGCGGGTGACCTCGAACGGGCAGGGCGCGTTCTTCCTGACCGCATCAGTGAACTGGACGTTCGGCGCTTCACCGCTGATGTACCGGCTGCAGGTGGACGCCGGAGGCCGAGCCGGGCAGCTGGCCCCGGTTCCCGGCGATCTACTGCCGCCCGGGGCCCGCGACATCGCCGCCAGTCCGGGAGGGACCGTCCTGGCCTACACGGTGCGTGACATGACAGCGCCTCGGCCGGCCGCCCAGGCCGGGCTGGTGGACCTGGCGACCGGCGAGCGCCGCATGGCGTCGCTTCCCGCGGGTTCCATCAGCCGCCTGTCGCTGGCCAATGACGGCCAGACCCTGGCATTCCAATGGCAACCCCGGTCGGCTGGCGAGGCGGACGTGTATGTCGGCCCAGCCGCAGCCTCCGACTGGGTCGCCCAGGGCAAGGTGCTCACAGACCCAGGCGGGCTGCCCTACGACGCGGAAAACCCGGTCATCAGCGCCGACGGCCGGGCGGTCTATATCACCGTCGCCCAGCCCGAGCCCACCGGCGGGCCGCACTGGACCCGGCTGCTGGAAGCCCCGGCCGGTGGCGGCCAGCCCCGCATCCTGTTCGAGCTGCGCTACCAGCCGCACGGCGGCAACCTTGTCTACATGTGGGGACCGGTCTGCCGCGACCGTGCCGGGGACCAGCTGCTCGCGTTCGCCACCGGTTATGTCTACCGCATCGAGATCTCGTCGGGCGCGATCACCCAGCTGCCGTTTCCGGAGGGGCAGCCCTATGATGCCGCCTGGTAACCGTGCCGGGCCTCGAATGCCGCCAGCCAGTCCGGCCAGCCGCATCAAACCGTCGTATCGTTCGGCCACCTTAAGCCTGCGCGAGTAAGGGGGCAAGACGAATCGTCGGCTTCGCGGCCTGGCCCGCGGCCGGCCCAGCCCGGAAGACGAGCCCGGCGTGAGATCCCTGGAGCAGCGATGCCGCTGGCTGCTGCGCGCGTATCCAGCCTGGTACCGGCGCGAGCGAGCTGCGGAGATACTCGGCACCCTGCTGGAGGCCAGCCCGCCCGGCCGCAGATGGCCTTCCTTCCGCGACACGCGGGCGCTAGTCATCGGCGGCCTGCGCGCCCGCGGCTGGGCCTTCTTCATGACAATCCTGTGGGCAGGCCCGGGGGCGGCAGGAGCTGGCTACGACTTCATCGCGTCCATACACGTGTCCCAGATCCCCACCTACGCCACTATTCCTTGCTGGGTGGGCGAACCCGGCGTGATCATAGACGCCGGCTACCTAGGCGGGGCGGCATGGCTGCTGCTGACTATCCCAGTGCGGGCCGCCGGGATAGCGCGGCTGCGGCGAACCAACTGGGCCGGTCGGTGGCCTATCCCGTGGATCGCAGGCCTTCTGCTCATGATCCCGATCGCAAACTGGCAGACCTCCGCGCCAGCGGTCATGAGTGGTAACTGTTGGGTAGGTTCGGGCTTGCATCCTCGCCGGATACCGCTATGCCGTCGTGAGCTGGGGAGAGGTGGCAGTCCTGGCCGGGTGGCTAGCACTCGGGGCCTCGATGACCTTGATACTGGCCAGGACTGCTCCGCTCCGTGCCCGTCGCGTGCCCGATAAGACGGTAACAGGCGCGTAGCCAGGGTCAGCTACGGCACTGATCGACCTACGATGACCTGCACCATGCCTGGCTGGCTGCCAGGCAGTCGTAGCCTTCCAAGCTGGTCATGAGGGTTCGATTCCCTTCGCCCGCTCCAACCCGAAACCCCAGCTCAGCGGCATGACGGCGAGCTTCATCTTGATTACCGGACCTCGCCGCGCCCGGCTTCGAGCCACACCGGGTCATGCGTCGAACCCGTTCTGGTCAGGAAGGAAAGCATCACGGCCGGGCGATCGTGAGCTGGGGCATAATGCTTTGACGACGCGATTACTGTGTCACCATGACGATTCCCGGGTC
This sequence comes from uncultured Actinomycetota bacterium, assembly GCA_963711535.1. Taxonomy (GTDB): domain Bacteria; phylum Actinomycetota; class Actinomycetes; order Streptosporangiales; family Streptosporangiaceae; genus JAJYUU01. The sequence continues at coordinate 156,864 of CAVQEN010000002.1, forward strand.
GCCGCCCACTGCCGACCAACCCGATAGCACAGGCAGCGAACGTCAGGTCCTTGAGGCCTTCCTTGACTTCCACCGCCAGGTGCTTGTCAGCAAGGTAGACGGCATCTCGGAGAATGAAGCCCGCTATCGGCGCGTGCCGTCGAAGACCACGCTCGCCGGCCTGATCAAGCACATGATCGGGGTCGAGCGAGGCTGGTTTCAGGAAGTGCTGGCTCGACGCGAGCCAGAGGATATCGGTCCCAATGTCGGAGGCGGCGACGAAAGCTGGGACCTGGCGGAGAACGAAACAGTCAGCTCGCTGATCAAGGAATACGAGCAAACCTGCGAGCAGTCGCGACAAACAGCAGCACGATTCGCTCTCGATGACGCAGTGCCCGAGCCAGACATTGGCCAGGTCTCACTACGGTGGGTCTACGTCCACATGATCGAAGAAACCGCTCGGCACGTCGGACACGCAGACATTCTCCGGGAACAGACCGACGGCGCCTCCGGTATTGACGGCGATGCCGCGGTCGAGACCTGGGTGCACCGTATCGTGGTGAATGCCGCCCCAGCTAGTCCGAACATGCACGGAGCCACCTGAGTAGGGGACACCCTTCTCCCGCTCCAACCCGAAACTGCAGGTCAGGCCAGGCAGGCTTGACTTATTGGCTGCGAACGCCCACACCACCAGCCAGCGTCGGGCCACGACTGATCCGCGACCGAGGGACGGTTCGAAGCTACAGACACCGCCACTATGCGGGTCGCCGGCGCCGCCTCGTACGCCGGTAGTCCTCGACGGCCTTGCGACTGCTGCGCCAGATACCGTCCGGCCCACTGATCGCATCCAGACGACCGCGCTGCGCTGTCTGCCAGAGGGCTGCCAGTGAGAATTCCTTGTCGACGAGCGTCGCCAGCGGCGCCAATCGCGCTGGTCCCGCGAGGGACGGCACGATAAAGCGGTTGAGGTTGTCGTACATAGCGCGCCAGGGTCTTACCAAGCGGGCCGTAGTCGCCAGCGTCGGCTTTTTGCATCGCAGCCAGATCGGCGGGGCGCTGCTGCTTGAGCATTATGACTGGCGGGTATCCGAGCCTCACCTGCAGCAGGTTCAAGGGCAGCCGTCCGGTGCGCCCGTTGCCGTCGATGAACGGGTGGACCTTTTCGAAGCTGTCGTGCAGCCGAGCGGGTTCCTCTGGGAGTGGCTCCGCATCTTCTGTTTTGCGCCTACCGCGCGGCTCTTGTCCAGCAGCGCTTCGACCTCGCGCAAACGAGGGTCTTGCCTCAAGTGCGGTCGGGTGATGGGCCTCCAGATGCCAGATGTCGGACCAGACGTACTCTGATTCCCTTTGGAGACGGCAGCCCTTCGAGGCGCTCGTTAAGTTCCGCGATTGCCGTCTTAAGTCGTGCATACACCGTGGCACGGGACGGTCGGCCTCGAGGCATACCAGGCTCCCGACTTTGATACACCCGACGATGAGCGAAGTAACCCTTATCAAAGCGAGCGAGTGATCACGCCCGGCGATAGCCAATTGAACTTATCAATCAGAGCCTGACGGTGGGCTCAAACGCCGGCCCGAACCGCTCTACCCTGCGCACCGGCCGGACGCAGGCTCTGCCTGAGCGGCCGGTCGGCTCGGGCCACACGGGCAACAAGCCACGGACTCTGGCCCGCACCGGCGGTCATTCACTGGCATGACAGCCAAGAAACCCCATCTCGGCGCGACCACGGACGTAATTGCCGCCAAGATCATGATGCTTTCCCGCTCCCGCGTAACCGCTGCGTGCCCGATCGAGGTCCGGCCGCCTTCTTCCGGGCGCCCGCTAGCGCACTGCCCACAGCGACGGCGAAGGCCGCGGTGGGCCTTGGATCAGAGGTCCGGGCCGGGCTGGAACACGCGGATCTCTTGAGCACAGCGACAGGCGACGGCGATCTTGGCAGCCCACTTCAGCGCCTCTTCGCGTGAGGGCACGTCGACGACTGTGAGTCCGCCGATGACCTCTTTGGTCTCCGGGTAGGGGCCGTCGGTGACCGTCCCGTTAGTGGCCACGATGCTCGCCTGCTCGCTTTCCAGTCCGCCGGCGAACACGTACACGCCGGCGTCCTTGGCCTCCTGGACCACCGCCATCGCAGCCTTGCCCACAGCGGGCCCCTCCTCGTCGGGGATGTGGTCCATCGCGTGGGCACCGAACGAGATCAGGTACTGCGTCATCTCATGACTCCTTATCCCCGGCGGCCGCCTCCGGCCGCCTCTCACCTTCGCTACGAACGCCTCCCCCCGGATCGACAGGCTGCCAGCAAATTTCTCACGGCACCACAGTGGCCCAAGGACGGCCGACGCGCGCCTTCGCACCACCACCACATGTGCTGAGTTACCTGCGGTCCGGCGACGTGCGCCCAGTTCGTGCCTCAGAGGAGGTGCAGCACTGCCGCCGCCCACCACCCGGGGTCCCGACGCGACAGCGGAAAGAGATCGAGTCCTTACCCGTGGTAACGTCGCCTGAAGACTCCAAAGTGAAGCGGGCTGCGCGACGTAGCAAGTGGAGGTGCCGGATGGCCGAGCTCCCACTGCCCCCAGAGGGAATCGTGCTGACCCACTTCATCGTCTCGGACGATGTCGAGCGCTCTCGGCGCTTCTACACCGAAGTACTCGGCGGCCGGCTGGCCTTCCCCGGAGATCCGGTCAATGTTGCGCTGGCCAACAGCTGGATCGTGATCAATGCCGGCGGAGGACCGACCGACGACAAGCCTACGGTCATCCTGGAGACGCCGCGTGATCCCGACCGGGTCAGCAGCTTCCTCAATATCCGGGTTAAGGACATCGATGCCGTGTACGCCGAATGGAGCGCCCGCGGTGCTCATTTCCTGACGCCGCCGAAGCAGCACCAGTACGAGAAGCGCTGCTACATCCGCGATCCCGACGGTCATCTGATCGAAGTGGGGCAAACCACGGACCCGGAGGGTGACTGGTCGCCCGCTCACTGGCCATCGAGCACGCCCGCCGGGGAGTCCGAGTGAATGCCGAGACCACCGTCGGAATCCCTCACATCGACGGCGGCCAGCCCTGCGGGCACTAGCCTCGATTGCCTCTGCCTGCCGAACCGACCGCATCGTGATCGAAGACGCCATCGCCTGCCTAGCTGGCCGCTAAGAACCGCGGATCAGCCAACAGTCGATGAACCCGTGGCGCGTTCCCGATGTTCCCAGGCGGTCATGAGGGTGCGATTGCCTTCGCCCCTCCGCAAGAAATCGGGAGGCGGTGTCGGATCGGGGCCGAGGCGTTCGTAGCAGGGTGAGCGGCCGCGCGCATGGAGCGACCCCGGACCACAGGAGATGATCGGAGATGCAGTACCTGGTTTCTGTGATCGACGACATGGCCGGCCTGGCCACCCGGGAGGAGATGGCGGCCATCGACGTGTTCAACGACCGGCTTAGGGCGGAGGCCCGCTGGGTCTTCGCCGGTGGCCTGGCCGCGCCCGACTCGGCCACCGTCATCGACAACCGGCGCGGGGAGGCGTTGTTCACCGACGGGCCCTTCCTGGAGTCGAAGGAGTACCTTGCGGGCTTCTGGATTATCGAGGCCCCCGACCTCGACGTGGCGCTCAAACTCGCCGCCGAGGGGTCGAAGGCCTGCAACCGGAAAGTCGAGGTGCGCCCCTTCCAGTGAACAAGCCCGACGTGCAGGAGGCGATCGCCCGGGCCCACCACGAGGAGTGGGCGCGGTTGGTCGCCTCCCTGGCCAGGCGTTTCGGTGACCTCAATATCGCCGAGGAGGCGGCGGCCGAGGCGTTCGCGACCGCCGTCGGACGGTGGCCGGCCGACGGCGTACCTCCCAGCCCCGGCGGCTGGCTGACCACCACCGCCAAGCACATTGCCATCGACCGGATCCGGCGCGAGATCAAGCGGGACGGCAAGCAGAAGGAGGCTCAGTTGCTGCGCGACAACGCCCCACCCGAGCCTCTCGGCGCCATCGACGACGACCGGCTCCGGCTGATCTTCACCTGCTGCCACCCGGCGCTCGCGATCGAGACTCGCGTCGCACTGACGCTCCGTATGGTCGGCGGTCTGACCGTGCCAGAGATCGCCCGTGCCTTCCTGGTGCAGGAGACCACCATGGAGAGGCGGATCACCCGCGCGAAGTCAAAGATTAAAGCGGCTCGCATCCCTTATCGGGTGCCGTCCGCGGAGGATCTGCCGGCCCGGGTCTCCGGCGTACTCGCCGTCCTCTTCGTCGTCTTCAACGAGGGATACCTGGCGACCGGCTCTGACACCGATCCCGTACGTCACGACCTGACCGCTGAGGCGATCCGGCTCACTCGCCTGATTCGTGCCCTGATGCCAGCGGACGGCGAGGTGGCCGGACTGCTCGCGCTGATGCTCCTCATCGAGGCGCGCCGGACGGCCCGGGTTTCGGCGAGCGGCGAACTGGTCAGTCTCAGCGAGCAGGACCGTGGCGCCTGGGACCGGGCGCTGGTCGCCGAGGGCCACCGGCTGGTGCGCGAGCGCCTGGCTGCGCCGGTGGCTCCTGGTCGCTACCAGATCCTCGCAGCGATCAATGCCGTGCACACCTCCGCAGTCGACGTGCGCGACACGGACTGGTCGCAGGTCGTCGCCCTCTACGACCAGCTCGTCCGCCTTGACCCCTCGCCGATCGTCGCGCTCAACCGGGCCATCGCGGTCGCAGAGCTTGACGGCCCGAAGGTGGCACTGGCGATCGTCGACCGTCTCGAGGACAAGCTGGCCGCCTATCACGCTTACCATGTGACTCGCGCGGACCTGCTGCGTCGGCTGGACCGCAGTCAGCAGTCGCGCGAGGCGTACGACAAAGCCATTGAGCTGGCTGGCAACACCGCCGAGACTGCCTATCTGATACGCCGCCGCGACCAACTGAGGTAGTGCCCTACTCGCTCGCGCACCTTCCCAGCGCGAACGTGCATGCCCGTCCCTATCCCGCCGAGAGGTCAGCCCAGGGCGTCTTAATTCGATTCCCTGCTCAGACGCATACAGGGTAGATTCCGCGAAGACCGCGCCATGACAGGGCTCGGCTGGACACACGGCAGGCACCCGCAGCACGAACGGCAGTCAGGTAATGCCCGCTACCGTCGCCGTGCGCGTCAGGAACGCCATAGGGAGGGAACGTGCTTCGCACAGTCAGCACACCGGACGGCCGAGTACTAGCAGTCGAGGAAGGCGGCGATCCAGCTGGGCGGCCGGTCCTGTACCACATGGGTACCCCGATGCCCAGAGGTCTTTATGGCCCGCACTCCCGCGATGCTGCCGAGCGCGGGCTGCGGCTCATCAGCTACGACAGGCCTGGCTACGGAGGGTCCTCGCCTCAGCCGGGCCGCAGCGTGGCCGACTGCGCAGCGGATGTGCGCGCCATCTGCGCTGACCTCGGCATCGACCGCCTGGCGATGTGGGGCATCTCGGGTGGCGGTCCGCATGTGCTAGCGTGCGCGGCCCTGCTCCCGGATCTGGTGACCGCGGCGGCGTCGCTGGCCTCCCCGGCCCCGTTCGACGCCGAAGGGCTCGACTATTTCGCAGGCATGGGCGAGGGCAACGTCGACTCCATCCGCCTGTCCCTGACCGACGAGGCCGCGGCAAGGGCGGAGACAGACCAGGACCGCGAGGCCATGCTTGCCGTATCGAGGGATGATCTGGCGGCGGACATGGAGTCGGTGCTCAGTCCGACAGATGCTGCGGCCCTGAAGACTGAGCTGGGAGATTTCCTGACGACCTCCATGAAAGCCAGCCTGGCGCCTGGGAGCCAGGGCTGGTGGGACGACACCTGTACTGAGCGGCCCTGGGGATTCGACCTGCCCGACATCGCTGTCCCGGTGCTCCTGCTACATGGCAAGCATGACCTGATGGTGCCGTACAGCCACGGCGAGTGGCTGGCCACGCACATCCCCGGAGTGGAAGCCCGGTTGCTCGAAAACGACGGTCACCTGACCCTGTTGCAGGATCGTGTACCGGAGGTCCATTCCTGGCTGGCTGAGCGCTTGTAGCGCCGGACTCATGCGGCATAGACGGTTACGGCAATGACTGACGCGTGAATTCGAAACCTGGACCGCGCCTTCGACCGGCCTGCGACCGCACGGCGCACAAGCTACGAGAATATCCGCTTCGCGTCCCGGATCCGACTGACAGAAATGTGTGATTCCGGCGACGGTAGGCGGACACAGATGGCGGTGACAACGCGATGACCCCGCCGACTTTTGTGGTGATCGGGGCAATGAAGGCGGGGACCGTGAGTCTCCGTCACTACCTCGATGAGCATCCCCGGGTCTTTCTTGGCGGCGGCGGGAAGTTCGGGGAGCCGAACTTCTTCGTCGCTGAGGACAACTGGCCCCGCGGCCGTGGCTGGTACGAATCCCTCTTCGATGGCGCCGACACCGCTGCAGCAATCGGAGAGTGCTCTCCGAGCTATACGTTTGCCCATGTCTACGGCGGTATCCCGGAGCGAATGGCGCAGGTTGTTCCGCAGGCACGTCTCGTCTACGTGGTGCGCGACCCAGTCGCCCGAATGCGGTCGATGTACATGCATCAAGTGTCGGCCGGCCGGGAGCGACGCCGGGCGGAGGTGGCATTGCTCGACGACCGTTATCTCGGGCCAAGCCTGTACGGGTTCCAGCTCGCGGAATTTCTCGAGCACTTTGACCGCAGCCAGGTGCTCGTGCTGGCGAGCGAGGTGCTCCGCGATAACCCGCGGGAGGCACTAACCGCGGTCCTTGATCACCTGGCCGTCGACCCGGCGGCGGTTAACCTCGACATACTGCATCAAGACCACCGCTCGATCGACAAACCCGTCCCGCGCCTGCACGACGTCGACTGGCTACCGCGGCGCCAGGTCAGGCTCCATCCGCGATGGCGGCCCGATCGGCGCACGGGGCTGGCTCGACTGCTAACGACTCGGCCAGCCCGTGTCAACGACTCCGCGATCCCGCGCCCACTTCGTGACCAGCTCGCCGAGCGCCTTGCCGACGACCTGCGCCGCTTCGAGCATCTCCTCGGCCAGGAGGTACCCAGTCACTGGAGGTGGTCAACCTCAGCGCCGGCCTGACCCCGACCCGCTCTGAAAACAATCCGGTCGCTTCGCACCTATGCCGAGATGTACTCCAGCACGCGGCGGAGGTTGCCCGCCACGGGCTCCACCGCATCGATGGTCAGGCGGTCCACCGTCAACGGAATCATCTCGGCGCGCATCCGCTCGACATGATCCCAGCCGACCTCGTGCCAGCCCGGAATCCCGCGACTGCGGCCCGCGATCCGCTCGCGGTGAATGGCCTCATCGGAGCAGACGCACTCGATCACGAACAAGCGGGCCGAGAAGCGATGAGCCGCCTCGCGCCACGCCACGGCCTGATCCTCGTTCACGACCAGGTCATCGACGACCGCGTCCTGACCCAGCATCAACTGCCGGACAACTAGCGTTCTCAGCAGACCGAACCATGCGGCCAGGTACTCAGACCGGTCAAGCCTGCCCAGTGCGGCGTGGGCGGGTTTCAGCCCTCCCATCAGCCAGTCCCCCGCGAACGCAGGAGCGCGCACCACCCGCGCCACCTGCTCAGCAAGCGTCGACTTTCCGGTGCCCGGCAGGCCGGTGAAGATGATCACCTGCGGTTGCGCGTCCGTGTCAGTCACGCCGGAAGACTAGCGTCTTCCGGAACTTCCTACCGCTCAGGATGGGCAGCTGCGACTCCGAGCGCAGCATCAGGAGTGCCCGTGCCGAAGGTCAGCGCGATGATGAGCGTGTGGCTTTGCAGCTAGCACCCGAGGAGCCGGAGGCCGGGCCGTGGCGTGTCGAGACGCTGACAGTCCTCGTGCAGACCATCACTCAGCGCGGACCGGGCCCTGTCGTGTCCGGGCGTCCGGTGATTCTGGCGATCGACGGCCGCAGCAACAACGGCAAGACAACGCTGGCGGGGCGGATCGGTGACGCGGTCGGCGGAGCGGTCGTTATCCATACTGACGAGATCGCCTGGAGGCATTCCCGCTTTGGCTGGGCCGACTTGCTGACAGACGGGATCCTGCTGCCCTTGCATCAGGGCCGCGCGGTCAGGTACCGCCCGCCACGATGGGCAGAATATGGCCGGGACGGTTCGATCGATGTTGCGGCTGACTGCCCGCTGGTGATCATCGAAGGAGACGGCGCCGGGCGCCGGGAGGTCGCGCACCTGATCGACGCGCTCATCTGGGTGCAATCGGACGAGCGCGAGGCCGAACACCGGGTTCTCGACCGCATCGGAAAACCGAACGAGGCACCGACGATGTCATCTCACCGCGAGTGGATGGCCGAGGAAATACCATTCAACGCCGCCGAGCGGACCTGGGAACGAGCCGACGTCATCGTCTGCGGGACGCCGGAGATCCCGTGTGATCCGGTCACCGAGGTCGTCGTCGCGCCGCCCCCACTCCCGGCCTGATCCGCGTCTATGACTGCCATGGTCGCAACTTTCGTCCTGGTCTCGGTCGCGCTGACCCTGGTGCCTGGCCCGGACATGATCTTTGTCGTCCGCAACGGCAGCTACGGGCGCGCTCCGGCTGTCGGAGCCGCCCTGGGCACTTCAGCTGCCGCCCTGGCCTGGGGAGTGGCGGCGGCGTTCGGAGTCGCGGCGATCTTGCAGCGCTCGGCCCAGGCCTTCGAGATCGTCAAGCTGGCTGGCGCCGCATACCTCATCGTCCTCGGCCTGCGAACGCTGTGGCTCTCACGCGCCGCGCGCAGCACCATCCCGGTAACGGACGGCACTTCGCCATCGGCGTCGCCCTGGGGCGCTTTCGGCCGGGGTATCAGGATCGACCTGCTCAACCCTAAGACCGGCCTGTTCTACGTCGCGGTCCTCCCTCAGGTCATTCCGCGCGGCATGCCGGTACTGCGCAGCACACTGCTGTTCGCCGGGATCGACTCGCTCGTGGCAGCCACCCTCTTCAGCGCACTAGCTGTCGCGGCGGCGGTTCTGCTGACCTGGTTGCGACGGCCTGGCTTTGCGCGTGGCCTGACCCGCACCACCGCTGTCTGCATGGTAGGACTGGGCATCCGCACCGCAATCGAACGTGCCTGACCTTCCGGCTGCGGCTCAATGCCGAACCGGCCTTGCTACCTGCGGCCCGGGCGGCGCTGGAGCGTGCCGCGGCAATCCGAGGCCATGCGACGCGGACCGACCGCAGCTACATCTCGATCGCCAGCCGGTACTATTCGGCCCCGCGCCGATCGTTGTGAGCATGAGAGCAGTTAACGGAGCTGGAGACGAGGCGAAACCCCGTGCCCGACCAGGACAAGAAGCGAGCAACGTACCGAGCCCTTGAGGATCGCATCCTGAACGGGGAGGGCAGGGCATCGCGGGAGCAGCGCGCTGGCGCTTTCGGCAACGCCGACCTGCCCGCGCCACTGCACGCGCTGACCGAAAAGGTCGCCACGAGGCCGACGCAGGTCACCGAGGCGGACTTCGCGACGGCAAAGGCATCGGGCGTCACCGAGGATGCGCTCTTCGAACTGGTGATCTGCGCCGCGGTCGGTCAGTCCGCCCGGCTGTATGACGCCGGACTGGCCGCCCTGGCCGAAGCAACCGCCAGCGGGGAGACCGGCTAATGCGACTGGACATCCTCAACCGCGGGTACGGGCCCGGCACCAAGCTGCTGTTCGCGGTCATCCGCCTGTTCTCCGGGCACCCGGTACCAGACGCCGCCAGGCTGACCTTTTACCGGCCCGGCTTTTACGGCACCCGGGCCAAGGAGTTCACCCACGAGGCGATGCGCGGACCGTCCGCCTGGTCGATCGGCGACCGCGAACTGATGGCCGCCTACGTGTCCGCGGTGAACCAGAGCGCCTTCTGCATAGGCGCGCACACCGCGACCGCAAGCCGCGCATACCAGGACAGTGCGAAAGTTCAGGCCGTCCTCGCCGACCTGGAATCAGCGCCGGTCGAGGAGCCGCTCCGGGCAACGCTGCGGATGCTCGGCAAGCTGACCGCCGAGGGGAAGCTGACCGCGCAGGACATGCGCGAGGTGCTGGCCGTCGGTCCCTCGCGCCAGCAGATGGAGGACGCGCTGGCGGTCTGCGCCGCGTTCAACACGACCGACCGGCTTGCCGACGCTTTCGGTTTCGAGCTGCTCAGCCCGAAGGGATTCGAGACAGGAGCCAGGTACCTGCTGAAACGAGGTTACCGATAGCACGGCAGCCAGCCATGCGGCGGTCGTCTTGCCTAGTGGCATTTGTGTGCCAGCCAGCTTTACGCTCGGGTCATGCCTGCTCCGGGAGAGCCGTCGAGCCTCCTCGCCGACCCGCACGAACTGCTCTCCGGGTACTTGGATTTCTTCGAGGACGTCACGCTGCGCAAGGTCGGCGGCCTTACCGAAGATCAGCTCCGGATCAGTACCGTCCCCTCCGGCTGGACTCCGCTGGGACTGATCAAGCACCTCGCCTGCACCGAGCGGTTCTGGATCCGCCATATCTTTCTCGGCGAGCATGTCGACTTCTCGTGGCCCGGCGACCCCTCAGCCGAGTGGCGCATCGATGAGTCCGACACTACCGAGCGCATCACTGCCTTTTACCGTGGCGAGCGCGCCTACACACGCCGTAGCCTGACGGGCACGACCCTCAGAACGCCAGCCCGACGGTCATTTCGTTCCGAAGGCGGTACTCCCCCGACGCTCGGCTGGATTCTCTTCCACCTGCTCCAGCAAGCGGCGCGCCACGCCGGGCACCTCGATATCGCGCGCGAGCTGACCGACGGCTCTGTCGGCAGCGACTGAAGCCTCGACCACAGCGCGGCCGACGTCAGCAACTCGTGAGGATGACGAGTTGCTGAGTAGCCCGGGTCATCGCCACGTAACGGTCGACCGCTCCCTCGATGCCCGCCCCGAGTGAGTCCGGGTCGGTGAGGACGACCAGGTCCAACTCGAGCCCCTTGGCCAACTCCGGGGTCAGCGACTGAACGCGCGATATCGGCCGGAACGACGGATCGCCGATGACGCAGGCGATCCCTTCGGCATGCGCTGCGAGCCAGCTGTCGAGGATCGGGCCGAGGTCCGAAGCTGATCCGTGCACGACGGGCACGCCGGTCTGACGGATGGACGTCGGTACATTGGCATCGGGCAGCACGGCCCGGATGACGGGCTCAGCCTCCGCCATGACTTCTTCCGGTGTCCGGTAGTTGATGGTGAGCGAAGCCAGGCTGATCTGGTCGAGCCCGATCCGCGTGAGCCGTTCTTGCCACGACTCGGCGAACCCCTGCCGGGCCTGGGCACGGTCCCCGACGATGGTGAAGCTGCGGGACGGACAGCGGAGCAGAAGCATCTGCCACTGCGTCGGTCAGTTCCTGAGCCTCGTCCACCACGATGTGCGCGAACGGGCCAGCGAGCCGGTCCGGATCGGCAGCGGGCAGTGCAGCCTCATTGACCAGCGCGTCCTGGAAGTCCTCGCCGCGCAGCATCGTCACCAGGCCCACGCCGTACTCGTCGTCCGCGGCCTCGATCAGGTTGTCGACGACGCGGGCCATCTGCTCGCGTTCGGCGGCAATCGCGGCGTCAGCCGCCTCGAGTAGCGGCCTTGCGCGGTAGAGAACCGTGATCAGCTCTCTGTTGTGCAGCAGTGACTTGCGGAATTCCTCTGCCGCGACGTCACCGCGGTGCTTGTCCATCAGGATCGCGACGCGATCGCCAGTCGACCAGGAGACGGCGACCCGCCGTGTCGGTGAGGCCAAGCCGGCCGACGTATACCGGCTCGGCGGTGTCAGCGCTGACCATGCGTCCGAGGCACAGGTCGAGGCCAAAGCGGCGCAGGGCCCGCAGGCGAGCGGTCAGCCGGTGGACCTCCAGGTCACGGTCCAGGGCCGCAATCGTCTGCTCAAGGCTCTGCGCGATGGCTGCGAAGTGCCGCTCATCGTCGCCGATGAGCGTCGGATCGGCTTTGGCGGCAAGGCGGCCGGGAAGGTCAAACGCACTGCTGGTCACTGCGTCCACTCATCAGCTCCGATCACACGCCGCATGTCCCAGCCTGCGATTCTGCGCCACGACCCGGGTCTTGCCGCAAGCCCAGGGGTGCGCTATACCTTGAGAGTGGAGGGGGAATCAGATCTTCTCTGCCTTCAGGATCGTCGGCTCTCGACGGACAACCTCTGCCGCTAGCTGCACACCGCATTGCGCCGAGTCGTAGGTTGGCGGCATGGACAACCCGGTTGTTCATTTCGAGATCCTCGGCACCGATGGGGCCGCGCTCATCGGTTTCTACCGCGACGTCTTCGGCTGGCCTCTCCGGGACAACCCGCTCCCCGGCTGGCCGAGCTACGCGATTATGGAGCCTGCGCAGGGCGTGGGCGGGGCCGTAGGGCGCGCAGACGCCGCTCCAGGCGGAGCTGTCATCGTCTACATCGAGGTCGACGACCTCGGTGAGTCACTCGATCGCGCTGTAGAACGGGGTGCGACAGTGGCGCTGCCCGTCACGCCAGTTGCCGGGACACAGCTCAGTGTCGCCTGGCTGCGCGACCCGCAGGGAAATCTGGTCGGCCTGGTGAAGGGATCCGGGTTATGAACATAGCCCCGTCCTCGGAGCAGGTCCTGGCCGCGTCCGCCGCGTGGATATCTCCGTGGTTCCCGCCGCATTCACTCCACGAGGATCTGGGCTGGCTGGAGTACTACGTCGAGAACGGCACTGCCACCGTCAAGCGCGTCCGGCCTGACGGTCTGACCGCAGCGGAACTCGTGCCCAGGGTCCTCGCCGAACTGTGGCGTCGCGGCGCAGCCGAGGCTCAGTGGATGGTCGGCCCGAGATACTCGCCGACGGACGTCGACCAGGTACTGCTCGACCTGGGGGCACGCGTGGACAGCATCATCGATATCTGCGCACACTCGCTCGAGCAGGACCTCCCCGGCAGTTCGCTCGCTGACGGCGCGAGCGCGTGCCCGGTCCGCACCAGGGACGACGTTGTGACCTTCGAACGCGCGAGTGCGCTGGCCTGGGGATATCCGCTGCCCTCGGAGGACGACGTCGACAAGACTTTCGCGAACCTGACCCAGGGCTACTTCACCGGGTACTGGGACGAGACGCCGGCGGGCGCTGGTGGTTACGGCCTGGTCGGCGACGTGGCGCGCTTCTGGGGAACGGCAGTCGTCCCCGAGTTCCGAAGACGCGGCGTCTACCGGGCACTGGTGCACGCCCGTATGGAAGAGGCAAGGAAACGGGGCGCGACGCTCGCACTCGTACACGCCAAGGAGCGGACCTCGTCGCCGATCCTCCAGCGGCTCGGGTTCGCGGTCTACGGGCATCAGAGAGTCCTGGCTGTCCGGCGCTAGAGACCGGCGGGCCAAACTCAGTTGCCCCCGGTCCGGCAGGCGCGTCACCATGGCCGCATGGTGTGGACGGCACCGGTCGTGACGCGGCCCCGGCGAGAGCTGATCGCCGCAGAGCGCAGCGCGCTTGAGGGCTTCCTCGACTATCACCGCGCGACGCTGATGTGGAAGTGCGAGGGCCTGACCGGCACCCAGCTCGCCGAGCGGGCGCTCCCGCCTTCGCGGCTGTCCCTGCTCGGCATCGTCCGGCACATGGCTGAGATGGAGCGCTGGTGGCTCCAGCGAAGCGCCGCCGGCCTCGCCGAGCTTGGCGATGTCTACGCCGAGGACTGCTTCGAGCTTGCTCGCCCGGGGGGTGCGGAGGCCGACTTCGCGACATTCGAGGCCGAGTGCGCCGCGTCTCGCGAGGCGCTCGGCGGCAGGTTCCTCGACGACCTGTTCTCGCACCCCGGCGGCGACTTCGAGCTCGACGTGCGGTTTGCTTACATCCACATGATCGAAGAATACGCACGGCACAATGGGCACGCCGATCTCCTGCGAGAGCAGTTCGACGGCACTGTCGGGCACTGAACAACACGGAGGCGCACTGATGCCCGCCCGCCCGTCTCTCCAGCCGCTCAAGCCTCTCGCTCCCCGGCAGGCAACTGCAGCAGACCTCCCGGCAGTCCATGACGTGATCGCCGCGGCGTACCGCAAGTACCTCAGCCGCATGGACAAGCCGCCTGGTCCCATGCTGCGCGATTACGGCCCGGTGGTCGCGGCCGGACAGCTCTGGGTGTCGGGCGAACCCGTGGCCGGGCTCGTGTCCCTGATCGAGTCGGCCGGCGGACTGCTCATCGAGAACATCGCGATCGACCCGTCCGCGCAGGGCACGGGACTCGGCCGGGCGCTGATGGAGTTCGCCGAACGGCAGGCCGCCCAGCTCGGGATCCAGCGGCTCTGGCTCTACACCCACGAGGTGATGACGGAGAACTACGCCATCTACACCCACCTTGGCTACCGCGAGTACGAGCGGCGCGCCGAGGACGGCTACCGGCGCATCTATATGGAGAAGTTCCTGCCGGATTAGCGCCCTGTTACCCTTCGCACGGTGCGCTTCGGCTTCAAGACCTCACCGCAGGACACGACCTGGCCGTCCAGCTCGATGTATGGCGGGCCGCTGACGACATCGAGGTGTTTGAGTCCGGCTGGACCTCCGACCACTTCTACCCGGCCCACAGCGACGATCTCTCCGTGCCACGCCTCGAAGGCTGGACTCTGCTGGCCGCTCTCGCCCAGGCGACGCACCGGCTGCGGCCGGGCACGCTCGTCACGGGCATTCAGTACCGCCATCCCGCTGTGCTGGCCAATATGGTGGCGACGCTCGACCTCGTTTCCGGGGGAAGGATTGAGCTCGGTGTCGGAACCGGCTGGAACGCCGACGAGTCGCGCGCCTACGGCATCGCGATGGGCACCCCGAGAGAGCGCAGCGACCGGTTCGAAGAAGCCTGCGCGGTCCTGACCAGCCTGCTCTCCAATCCGGAGACGACGTTCGAGGGGCGCTACTACTCCCTCAGCCAGGCGCGCTGCAATCCGCGGCCGATCCAGCGGCCGCACCCGCCGATCTGCGTGGGCGGAAGCGGCGAGAAGCGGACCCTGCTCACTGCCGCCCGGTACGCGCAGCACTGGAACTTCGACACCGGGCCGCCGGCGGAGTTCGCCCGCCTGCGTGAGGTGCTGCACAAGCACTGCTCGGACGTCGGGCGTGATCCGGCGGAGATCCGGCTGTCGGCGCAGGTCAGGCTGACCGGGGATCCGGCGCGGGCGGCAGCTGCCGCGGCAGCGTTCGGCGCGGCCGGCGCCGATCTCGCGATCCTCTACCTGCCGCGTCCGCACAGCCCTGCCGTGCTCGAGCCGCTGGCTGAGGCCCTCTCCCGGCTGCGCTGATAGCGTCGGCTCAGCCGCGCTGGACTTGCTCGCTCCTGAACGTGCGGAAACCCCGCCGGTGATAGTTCGGAAGCGCGTGCGGATGGTCCACCGTGGAGGTGTGCAGCCAGACGCGGCTCACCGAGGGAGCCAGCGCCCAGGCTTGCTGAACCGCGAGGGTCAGAGCGAACCCGCCCAGACCCTTGCCGACGAACTCCGGCAGCAGACCGAACGTCACTATCTCGGCCTCACCGCCGGGATGCACATCGTAGGTGACCATGCCCGCCGGCTCGCCCTGAAGCGACAACAGCGAGAACTTCCGACCGGGATGCTCGGCGAACCAGGCGGCATTCTCGCTCGGTGCGGCTGGCGCTCCTCCAGCCGTGCGGAGCGCCGATCCGGGCCAGGATGCCGGAAATGAACGGTGAGCCGCGATCAGCAGGTTCCAGAGTCAGGCCCGGCACGGGAGCGGCAGGACTGAGCTCGTCCGGCGCCGTCATCTCGACGTAGGTCACGATCTCTTTCGCGCCGCGGAGTGTATGTGATCCCGGATCAGGCCGGCCGGGTCGTTGAGCATGGTCCGCAGCGTGGCGGTGTGATCGACGGGTTCGGCGGAAACTGCTACGCGTGGTGTGCTCTGGCTCGGCCCGGCTTCACTCGTCTGCCAGCTCGGTCCGGCAGCATATTCGCGCATCGCCAGCGCTGGCAGCGATCGCCCTCCTGCCGCGTACAGAGCGCGTCGATATCACCATGGCTTGGTGGCGCGGGCGAACCGCGCAGCAATCTGATCGACAGCATCGAGTGATCCGTCAGCAACGGCCATGACCAGGTCGTAGGCATCATCGTTCGTCAGCGTCAGCCGGCGGCCATTGACGCCATAGAACGCGATAGCACCGGCCAGGGCAAGTCGCTTGTTGCCGTCGACCAGAGCATGGTTGCGAGCCAGCGAATGCAGCAGGGATGCCGCCTTGGCGTCCAGATCCGGGTAGGCGTCCGAGCCGAACGCGGTTGCCTGAGGTCGTGCCAGCGCTGATTCCAGCAGCCCGATATCCCGGACGGCCGGCTCGCCTCCCAGGGTCCGCTCCGCGATGTGCAGTGACTCCGGCAGCGTCAGGTAGATCACTGCCCGAGTCGCTCCAGCGCCTCCGCATACCGAGGCAACTCCTCATCCAGAACTCGGTCTAGCAGTTCAGCGCGGCTGTGGCCTTCGACATATTCCCGGATCGCCTGTCGCGCGACTTCCTGCATCGGCCTGCCCTCATGCTCAGCCCGTTGCCGCAGCGAGCGCGCCTCGTCGTCGGTCAGCCGCAAGGTCATAGCCATGCCAACATGGTATCAACCGTGATACCAGGCGGCATGAACATCTGCTCTGCCGCAATCGAGCAGGCGGACTTCGGGCTGATGTGGGTGCGGCGCCCGGCGGAGTCCAGCCAGCGTGCCGCCGCCCGCTGGCCGAGGTGCGACGAGGCAGGGCGAGCTGCGGTGCAATTCTCCAGCTCACTCCCGGAATGGCCGGATGTGATGTAGCTTCCTGCGCATGGGATTGGTTACTGCCAATTGCCGTGAGTTCCAGCTGAGGGATCCTTGGCCGTTTCCGACCGCGCCGACATTATGCACGCGGATGCGCGCATACACGACGCCCGCGTAGTCCAACGGCAGAGACAGCGGCTTTAAACACCGCTTGCATACGGGTTCGAATCCCGTCGCGGGCACCCGCGCGTTTGTTCGGCCGGGCCGCAGGGCAGCCCACGGCGATCGTTTGGCTTTCAGCGCTGCGAGATCGTACCGGTGTGGATGAACCTTGATCGGAAACCGCACGACGGACAGCAGACCCTCAGCCATCAGAAAACTTGGCGGCCTCGGGCCTGCTCCAGGTTCGACTCGTGGATGTCGGAGAGCCAGGTCGCACCCGGCACCAGACGCGCGTCGACTGGTTCCTCTCCTCGCCGCAGCGCGTCGATGTAGGCGTGATCGGCGGCCAGGCGGACAGCCACTTCGGGACCCTCGGCAACGGCGCCGTGGCCGGGGACCAGGACATCGACGTGCCTGGCGGCCTCACTCAGCCGGTCGAGTGCCGTCTCGTAGGCTGCCACCTGATCGGTGCGGCGACGGTCGAGGAGCGGGATCAGGACGTCGGAGAGCATGTCGCCGGCGAGCAGGACGCCACGGTCCGCGAGGAGGACCGCGGCGTGGCCGATGGCGTGCGCCTGATGCTCGATGACCTCGCCCGGCACGGCTCCGCCGTCCGCGGGCAGCGGGGTGGCGAGGCCTATCAGTTCGAGAGGGATGCCCGAGGCGCTCTCCGCCGCCATCTCCTGCGCACGCTCTCGGGCTTCACTGGCAGCGCGGGCGCCAGCAGTGGTGGCGTAGCGTGGCACGTCGCCGAAGCGGGGATGCCAGAGCAGGTGGTCCCAGTGGGGATGGGTGGAGAACCCGGCGACTACCGGAATGCCGAGCCGGTCCAGGTCATCGGCGAACTGGTTCAGTTCGGAACCATCGATGCCGGGATCGACCAGGATCAGGCCCTCTCCCCGCGCACCGCGATGGCATTGCTCCAGACCCACGCACTCTGCCGGACCCAGACGCCGTCGGCCACCTGACTCAGCATGGGTTCACACTGTCAAGTACCTCCGCCCGGCGCAATCACGCTGGGCTCGCCGCAGTGGACTTGTCAGTCACGGGTCGGAGCACACATCTGCCGCAGCGCGTGGTGGGTGTTCGCCTGCGGTCAGTGCGCCGGCGATTGCCGGAACATCCTGATCGAGAGGCGCGTTAACACAGGGGGGACACGACATATCGTGTTGCTGTCGGGTACGCCCGGGCCCTTGACGTGCTCTGGGCTAGCGAGGTGAGCGTGATGACCGGTTGGCATGCGGAGCGGACGCCGGGCAGGTCGGCCAGGGCCGTGATCGCCGTGACGCTGCTCGCACTGCTGCTGCTGGCAGCCGTGCCGGTGGCGCTGATGGCCGCAGTGATCATGATGATACTGGGACACGTCGTCGGCGGGCTCGCGCTGTTCGGCGGCTCGGTGCTCGCCGCCGCCATGGCTGTCGCGCTCGCAGGCATGTCCGGGATGCGCCACTTGCGCAAGCTGTTCTCCAGGGCCAGCTTCGACGCCGCTCAGGTGGATCATGGACTGTACACCGACGACATCGCGGAGCCGAACGGCAGCGACTACGCCGACGTCGTGCAGCTGGACCGCAGCGAGTACACCGAAGTCCGCTGACCCGACCCTCCTGCCGGCGATTCTCATGACGGAGGTCGCGGTCATCTTCCAGCGCGCGCCGCACCTGCCGTTCTTCGCCACAGCAGGGCCTGCACTTCGAGCGCACGATGCCAGTCCTCATCGTGGTGGCCAGCCATTCGTAGCCTTCTCTGCCGGTCCGCCCTGCCGAGGTGGAACTCGGTGCCGCTGCGGGTAGCCCAGCCGGCGGTGCCTGCCTCGATCGTGCAGATTGCCGACTCGGCGCGGGCATGCGGGTGTCAGCACGCTGGTGGATACTGCGCGGCATGGAGAGATTCGAGGACCGGGACCTGACTGATGCCGAATTCCGCGAGTGCGACTTGACTCGCGCCCGCCTGATCGGGGTGGTGATGGAGGACGCCGTCATCGACGGGCTGGTGACCAACCTGGTGGTCAACGGAGTCGAGGTCACGTCATACGTCGAGGCCGAGCTCGACCGGCGGCATCCAGTGCGGCTGCTGATCCGCTCGGCCGATCCGGCCGACCTCGGGCAGGCTTTCCGGCAGCTGCGGGCCGACTGGGCGGTCACGCTCGGGCGGCTCCAAGGGATGCCCCAAGGCTCCGAACACCAGCGCGTCGGCGGCGAGTGGTCGGCGGTGGAGACCCTGCGGCACCTGGTGTTCGTGCACGACTCGTGGTTCCGGCGCTGCTGCCTGGGGTCGACCGAACCGTTCACCGCGATCGGGCTGGTGCCTGAGTTCGTTCCTGACCAGGAGGAGCAGGGCCTGGATCGAGCGGCGGCCCCGAGTCTCGACGAGGTGCTGGCCGTGCGCGACGTGCAGGGCGGCGAGCTAGCACGCTGGCTGTCGACCGTGACGGCCGATGAGCTGTCGGCGCCCGCGCCTGTGCCGGCGGGCCCGGGCTGGCCGCCGTACGCCAGGGGGAAGTCGGTGCTCGAGTGCGTGCACGTGGTCCTGAACGAGGAGTGGGCACACCATGGTTTCTGCGCGCGCGACCTCGATTTGCTCGGCTTGTAGCCCGGGCCCACCCGCGCAGCTGTCCGCCGGATCCTGCTTAGATTCCCTGGGCCTTCGGCCCGCCCGCTGTGATGAAACTGGGCGCCGAGGTGGCCGTCGGCAGCCGCTGGTCGCCCGTATGGACTGGGGGTGGACAAGGCGAGGGCTGGGAGTCAGCCTGGTGCTGCGTGCGCCGTCTGCTGACGTTGGTTCGCCTTGGTCCGTTCGCGGGCGCTAATTAGATTGACGCTGGAGCCCCTTTACGGGTACCCCCGGTTGCTGCCTTGAGCGCGTGTCTCAGTTTCCCTTTTCTGAGCGGGGCTCCGCAGCCGGCGTGCGCGTGGTGATGCGGCCGGCGCGGCCGCGGGCCGGCGACCGCCCGCAGCCGTCCTGGCCCTGACGGAAGGGCCGGTGGCGTTATGCAGGTGGTGTATGAGCGGTGCGCGGGGATCGACGTGGCGAAGAAGGAGATCGCGGTGTGCGTGCGCACGCCCGGCGAGCATCCGGGTGAGCGGCGCAGCCAGGTCCGCAAGTACAAGACGTATTACGGCGTGCTGAAGGAGATGTGCGCGTGGCTGACCGAGTGCGGGGTCACCCACGTGGCGATGGAAAGCACCGGGATCTACTCAAACCCCGTGTATTACGCGCTGGCGGAGTTCGGGGACTTCGAGGTGATCAAGTGCAACGCCGCGCACGTCAAGAACGTTCCGGGCCGCAAAACCGACGCGGCTGACTGCACTTGGCTCGGCGAGCTGCTCGAATGCGGGCTGCTGCGCGGATCGTACATCCCGGCCCCGCAGATCGCCGAGCTGCGGGACCTCACCCGGTACCGCGCCAAGCTCGCCGGGTCGCGGACCAGCGAGATCCAGAGGCTGCAAAGGACACTGGAAGACGCCGGGATCAAGCTCGACTCGGTGGCCTCCGACGTGATGGGCGCCTCCAGCCGCGAGATGATCGAGGCCCTTATCGACGGGGAACGCCGCGGCACGGTGCTGGCCGGCCTGGCCCGCGGCCGGCTCCGCGCCAAGATCCCCGACCTGTCCATGGCGCTGGCCGGCCGGTTCAGCGGCCACCACGCCCTGATGTGCAAGCTGCACCTGCGCCACATCGACGAGCTCACCGAGCTGATCGACACCGTCGAGCAGCAGGCCGGGGTGCTGATGGCCCCTTTCGCCGCGGAGCGTGACCTGCTGATGACCATTCCCGGCATCGGCAGGCTCACCGCCGGGGTCATCATCTCCGAGATCGGCACCGATATGTCGTTCTTCCCCGACGCCGACCACCTGGCGTCCTGGGCCGGATTGTGCCCGGCGAACAATGAGTCCGGCGGCCGGCGGCGCCCCGCCGGCACCCGGCACGGCAACCAGCACCTGGCCACCGCCCTGATCGAGTCGGCCTGGGCCTGCTCGCGCACCAGCACCCGGCCCGGCGCCCAGTACCACCGCCTGGTCCGGCGCTTCGGCGGGCAGCGCAGCGCGCGGGCGAAAAAGAAAGCGGCCGTAGCCGTCGCCCACACCCTCATCCTGATCATCTACACAATCCTGGAACGCCGCGAGCCCTACGCCGAGCTCGGCGAGGACTTCTACACCAGACGCCAGAACCCCGAACACTACAAGGACAACCTCATCGCCCGGCTCGCCAGGCTCGGCTACACAGTGACGGTCGAACCCGCAGCGGCCTGACCGCCGGCCCAGCACGGACCCGGCTCCGCTCACGCTCCGCCGGGTGCTGCCGCGTGCCCGGTTAAGATCCAGTTTCCTCTCAGGCCAGCAGGTCGGCGGGTGCTGGGAAGACCGACAGCCCGGAGGGTGACGGTCAGAGTTGCCGGGCGACTCGCCACTCACTTCGGGGCACCGCGGCGTAGTGCTCGCCTTCGGGAGCCGCACCGCCCGTTGCGTCCCGGACGGCCTGGACTCGCGAGGCCCGCGCTGTCAGGCCCGGCCGCCGGTCGACGTCACCGACGACTTCCCAGTGACCCGGCGACACTTCACGGAGCACGACGAAGCCGCCCGCGTTCCGCGTCCCGCCCTGCGGCTCCGCCACGGTGGTCGCCTCCTCTGTCACCCGGGCGCTTGAGGGAGCTCCTGCGCGATCTCCCAAACATAGCCGTCCGGGTCCTGGAAGTTCGCGGTCCGCATCCCCCAGGAACGGTCCTCTGGTCCGTTGACCAGAGGGACGTCCTTGCCAGTGAGTTCGGCGCAGACCGCGTCCACGTCCTCGACGATGATCGCGAAGACGTGGCGCGGACCGTTGCCGGGCTTGCCGACTTCGACCGGGGCGATCATCTCCGGCGCCTGGGTCGAACGGGTCACGAACAGGATCGTGTTCGCCAGGCGGAACATCGCGCTGTTCTCGTCCTCGAACTCCGGCTCGAGGTCGAAGAAACGCCGGTAGAACGCTTTCGACCGCTCGGTGTCCTCGGTGAACAGGGTGATGGCAGCAATGTCCTTGGTCCAGTCGGTCATGTCGGCAGGTCCCTCTCGTTCAGCGGGCACCCCGCGGGGCCGGTCACCGCCTCGACGAACGCGAGAGGCGGGAAAGGACAGCCGACCATGGCCGCAGTTCCGGACGGAAGAGTCTCAGCCAGCGGCCGCTGAATGCCAGGACCAGAAGGATCACAATCGCGAAGAGCGAAAGCACTACCCCGGAAACGAAGCGCGGGGGGATGTAGCTCCAGGTAACTACGCCGCGGCCAGCGGGCACGTCGACGGACTGGACGACGCCGCTGCTATGGACCGCCAGCTGAGTGGACGGCCCGGCGGACGGATGCCAGGTCGCGGTCCAGCCGGGAATGGCTGCCACGGACCGGGTCAGCCGGAACCCGGCCGGCGAGCTGACGGCGACCGACGAAGGAGCGTCGGCTGGACCAGCCAGAGCCCGAGCGGTCGCGGCCGGGTCGCGGCCGCCGCTCAGCCCGGCCACGCTCAGCGCGCCTGCGGCAGCATGATCGGCGAAGATCGCGAAGGAGTGGTCGAAGCCGGCCACGCCCCAGGCGGGAGTCGTCAGCGCGTTCGCCAAGGCGCCGTCCGCGACCACTTTCGCGCCACTCTGCTCCGCGACGGTCGGCGGGCCGAGCCGTGCTGCCGACTTCCCGGCGCGGGCTACGACGCCGACGCTGGTGACCGCCCGGCTCAGGTGAATGGAGAGGGCGCCTGGTGTGACGGCTTGCGTGCGGAACCAGCGGACGGCACCGCTCGGCAGCACGAGACCCAGTTGCGTCCCGCCTGCGGCACCCTGCCCGGCGGCGGGCAGTGCAGCAGTGTCCGGCACGGTGACGGCCGACACCGCCAGCTCCTCCCCCAGGTACCAGGTGACGCGGCGGCCGGCCGCGACGTACCGGTGGCCAGTCTGCGGTGCCGAGCTCCCCGGCGGCTGACCGGCCGGGGTAACCAGGTAGGCCGGCAGGGTCAGCAGAACCGACGTGTTGAGCTGGGCGAGAACGCCATTCCCGATGGCGCGCGGCGACAGCACGTCCTGACCGTCGCCCATCGCAGAATGAGACCGGGTCGCGGCCGCGTAGGCGCCGTTCACGATGGACGAGTAGCCCTGCACCGACGGCACCGCGCTGATCACGTTCAGGTCCGGCGACCCGAGGACAGGCAGCTCGGCCGCGTCGCGGAGCCCGGGGTCGTAGATCGCGAATCGGCCAGAGGACTTGAGTTTCGAGATGGGCCGGACTGGGGCCCGCGCCCTGCTCTCCTTCAGGCTTTCCTGCGCCGCTCGGGAGGCGGCGGCCGTGCTGTGGCGGGTGCCGGGCATGACCGCGACCACCGCGAGCACCGAGAACACGATGACGTCGACGGCGACGAACCCGGCGGCGAGGGGTGCCCATCGTCGCAGCTCGAGCCGGCGCGGGGCCAGAACGAGCACGACCGCGCCGGCTGCCAGGAGCGCGTACGGAAGCAGAGACGACACGAGGCTGCCCGCACCCTGGATGGCACTGGCCTTCACGCCTAGCCAGCTCAGCAACGTAACCGGTGACCAGATGCCCGCCGCGACAACCGCCAGGATGCCGAGCGGCGGAAGCAGGCCCAGGATCAGCTCGGGGTCGAGCCAGCTGGCGCGCAGGCGACCGCCGGGGCCAGTGACGCGCCTGGCCCAGAACGGATCGTCCACCCAGTACGCGAGCAGTACCGCCAGCGCCAGGTCGGCGATCATGATGTTGCGGCTCTGCAGTCGCTGGGAGCCGAACAGCGGCAGCTCAGCAAGGATGTGGCCGAGCGGTGTCTTGCCGCCGAGCGCGAACACGATGCCCACCAGCGCCATGACGTGCCACACCAGCCACTCCGGCAGCGGACGGCGCAGCCGGATCCTGGAGAGCAGCGCCAGGGCGGCCACGAGCGGCAGGATGCCGACGTAGCTCGTCACCTCGGTCAGGTTGTACGTGGCGAAGAAGGCGGGCTGGCCGAACGAGCCAGAGCCGCCGAGCAGATTGGGAACCAGCGTGAGCAGCAGCCACCGGGGCGCCAGCGATCCGGAGCTGAACAGCCCGAATGTGCTGGCACCACGCTGGGAGGCGTCGATGGCGGCCAGGCCAGGCAGCAGCTGCACGGCCCCGAGGCAGACTGCCAGCCCGAGACCGGCTGCTACCGACAGCAGCAGCGGCGCACAGCGCCTGCCGGAGCGGACGATCAGCCAGAGGGCGTAGAGGCCGACCAGCACGCCGGCATCGTCCACGGCCCGGGGCTCACCGGCCAGGATGGTCAGCCCGAACGTCACGGCGAGGACGCTGATCCACCGGAGCCGGGAGGCGAGGCTCCGGGTCTCGGCTAGCCGGAGCACGGCAAGGAGGTCGACTGGTACCCAGGACATGCCGGCCACCAGCCCGAAGTGACTCACCTGGGCGGACATCGCTCCGGCGAACGCGAACGACAGCGCGCCGAGGAAACTCGCGAGACTGGCCAGCTTGAGCGCGCGCAGGAAGCAGAACAAGCCGACTCCGGTCACCACCCAGGTGATGACCAGGCCGAGCGTCCAGGCGGCTACGCCAGGCAGGACAGCGAACAGCAGCGTCAGCGGGTACAGAGCTCCGGCGTTCCAGTCGCCGAGCAGCGGCGCACCGCTCCAGATGTACGGATTGAACAGCGGCAGCTGACCGGCGGCGATCTGACGTCCGGCCAGCACGCGCAGCGGATAGTTCTGCGTCAGGTCATCGCCCGGCACGACGGCGTGCCCGAACAGCGCCGGGACCGCGAAGATCAGCACCGGCAGCACGACCAGAATCCCGATGCCGATCAGGTCGGCGCGGCTCCAGCGGGACCTGCCCCGCGGCGGGACGGAGCTCCCGTCGGCGGCGAGCGCGGGTGCTTGCTCAGCCGTCCGGTCCGCGACCGAGCCGACGGCATGGGAATCCCGCGCGATCGCCACTAGCTCACCAGAGTCCTATACCCGGCCGCGAGCTGCCGGGGCCTCCGGCCGGGGCACGTGACAGTCGCAGTGAATTAACGTTGACGTTAAGGTCAGGCTTGTTTCGCAGAGTACAAGATAATCGCGAAGGTACGGGAGTAGAGCACCGGGTCACCTGCGCCCCCGCGGACCACAGTGGTACCCGCCCGTGCCCGCGAGCATACCGGAGGAATCTGAGGGCTCGCTGCAGCGCTTACGGAAGCAAGCCGAGAGGCCCGGGGCGCTGTTATCTCGCGGCGTAATCCGGCTGCCGGAACGGCCAGCTCTCCGCCAGCCACGCAGTGACCAGCTCGTACAGCGGCTTGTCGAGGCTGGCCCTGTCGGCCCGCACCCACGAGCTGACCTCAGCGTCGTAGCCGTCCCGTCGCGAGGGGTAGATGTACAAGCATCCGATGACGTCGCTGGTCGCCGGGTCCAGGACCGTGTACGTGAATCCAGTCCGGGCCGCGAAGTCCCGCGCGTGCCGGGCCAGGTCGGCCTCGTTGCGGGCCAGTGGCATGGGCTCGGGCCAGCTGCCATCCGGGAATCCGGGAGTCTGCCGGATGTGCTCGATGCTCGATGTCCAGGCCGCATAGTCGGACTCGTTATGCCGGACGTCCAGCGCCTCAAGCACGAACAGGTCAGAGCGGAGCCCGCCGGGCACGTCGAAGTCGGGCGGCACGAGCGCTGTGGTCACCGAGCCAGGCTAGCTGGTGGCTGGCGATGCCGCCTGGCTAGGCACGGGCTGGCAGACTGACGCCATGGCGGATTCGTGGACGACGGTGACGGCGGCGGATGTGCGGGCCGGCGATCGCATCCGGCTGGCCAGCGGGCTGGAGATGCTGGTGTCGAGAATCGAGCCGGGTCTTCTCGGCCGGCCGGGGCTCCTCGCGTTCATCGAGGACACGCCCGCGCGCTGGTACAAGCAGCCGGTGCAGGACACGGCCGACGTCGAGGTGTCACGCACCGGGTGACCTCGCCCGGCCGGGTCCCTCACGCCTGCCGTCGCTGCCTGATGGCCTTGTGATGATCGTAGGGCTCGGCTGGCGGCTCCTCGTTCCGCAGCTCGCCGACCAGCCCGGTGATGGCGCTCATGATGCCGGCCGTCGCCGCGCGGAGCGTCGCGGTGGTCAGCGGCTGGCCCTGAAACTGACTGAGGTCAACCGGCGGTCCGGCAATAACCTGTACTTTCCTGCGGGGCAGCGGGTGGAAGCCCGGCTTGAGCGTGCCGGCCAGGCCAGTCTGCTCGCCCTTGCGGTAGGGCAGCAGCTCGTGCGCTCCCCAGGATGCCAGCGGCAGTACGGGCGTTCCGGTTGCCAGCGCGAGCCTGGCCGCCCCGGTCTGCCCGGTCATCGGCCACAGGTCCGGATCGCGCGTGCACGTGCCCTCGGGGTAGACGACGACGCACTGCCCGGCCGCGAGCGCGTCCCGCGCGGGCGTGAGCGCGTCGGCGGCGCTGGCGGCGTCGCGGTTGACCGGAATCTGGCCCGTGCCGCGCACCACGGTGCCCACGAAACCGCGACCGAAGAGCGACGACTTGGCGAGGAACACCGGGTAGCGGCCGCTGGCATGGAGGTAAACGCAAATGAAGAGCGGATCCGCCTCGGAGATGTGATTAGCCGCGACGATCAGCCCGCCGTTCCGCGGCACGTGCTCCTGACCCTGCCATTCTCGCCCGGCAACTGACCGCAGCAGCGGCGGCACAACCACGATCGAGAAACCACGCCAGCCGCGCGAGTAGGTATAGCTCATGCGTGACATCATCCTCTGCGGCCGTAATACCGGGGCTGCTCAGGCGGCGAGTCCGGCGAACCGCTCGGTGACTTGTGCGCGCGTCAGGCCGAAGTCGGCCAGGGAATACTGGTGCGCTGGCCGGACGTCGCCCTGACTCGCCTCGCCGTGGAGAGCCCGGACCGCGTGAGCCGCAGCGTCACTGTACGGCAGGCCGAAATGCGCATAGGCCGACTCGACGGTGCCGACTGGGTCCGCGGTGAAGTCGGCGTACTCGATGTCCAGGAACTGCGCTGGGTCATAGCGCGTGCGGGCGGCGGTGAACCGCTCGAGCCCGCGTGCCCAGAGCTCGAGCTGACCGGCCCCGATGACCGCACCGCGGAAGGCAGTCGACCAGCCGTCGGTGGCGTGCGCCGCGAGCGAGCACATCGAGCCGATAACGGCCGATGGCTCCCGGTGCGTCCGGATGACGAGCGCATCCGGGTAAACCGCCATGATGGCGTCCAGCGAGAACAGGTGACTGGGGTTCTTCAGCACCCACCGGCTGGTGGCGTCGTTCAGCCCGATCAGCTGCAGGTTGCGCCGGTGCCGGCGGAACGGCTCCGTCCAGTCCTGCAGGGGGAGCCAGGCCGAGTAGGACGGCAAGTGGCAGAGGCACTCGTAGGACACCGAGCGCAGGGTCTGCCGCAGCAGCTGCCAGCACTCCTCGACGGTGCCGGCGGCAATGTAGTGCACGCCCATGAACTCGGGGTGCTGCACGTGATGCTGCTCGTAGGCCGCCTGGATGTGCTGGAACACCGGATTCCCGGCCCAGGTGCCGCGCGGCGGACGCGGCTGCGGCATCTCCGCGAGCCAGAGCTCAAGTCCCTGATGCGCCGGGTCAGCGGTGAGCAGCCGGTGCAGCGCGGTCGTCCCGCTGCGCGGCAGTCCGGTGACGAAGACCGGCCGCTCGATGACGACGTCGGCGTGCTGGGGATACCTAGCCCAGGAAGCGTTTGCGAACAGCCGGGCGGCAAGCGCGCCGCGCAGCCCGGCCCGGGCAACCCGGCGCCCGAGCGGGGTGAGCGCCGCCTCCCGCTCGTAGGCCTCCAGCAGCGCCGTGAGCCCGTCGGTGTAGTCGTCGGCCCCGAAGTCAGTCAGGCCCGTCAGCCGGGTCGCGGACTCGTGCAGGTCCTCGACCGTGCCGACGTTCTCGCGCTCCGAAACAGCCATCGTCAGCCTCAGTGGTGGTACTCGCCGCAGTTGACGTCCAGGCACTGGCCGGTGATCGCGCGGGCCAGCGGCGAGGCCAGGAAGAGCACGGCGTCAGCGATCTCATCGGGCTCCGGTAGCCGCCCAAGATCGATGTTCGCGGCAGTCTCGGCGTAGATCTGGTCGGCATCGACACCGCGCTTCTTGCCGAGGTAGCCGAAGTACCACTGGAGCGAGTCGCCCCAGATATGGCCGGGCGCGACCGAGTTGACGCGGATGCCCTGCGGGCCGAGCTCGGTGGCCAGGCTCTGCGCCATCGCCAGCAGCGACGCCTTCGCCATCTTGTATGGGCCCATCCTGCGCTGCGAGAACCGAACGACCATCGAGTTGACCATCACTACCGCGCCCTTGCTCTGCGCCAGGGCCGGGATGAACAGCCTGGTCAGGCGCAGCGCCGAGATCACGTTGTTGCTGAAGCCCGCCTCGACCGCAGCGAGGTCGACCCGGCCCAGATCAGCGATCGGCGGCATCACGAGCGCGTTGTGCACCAGCGCGTCGACCCGGCCGAACTCCGCTACGGCCGCCTCGGCGAGCCGCTCAGCGTCGGCCTCGACCGTCATGTCGGTCGGCACGACCAGCGCCCGGCGGCCTAGCTCCTTGATCTCGGCCGCAACATCCTCGAGCCGCGAAGCGGTCCGGGCAGCGAGCACGACGTCCGCCCCGGCCGCGGCGCCCCGGACTGCGATCTGACGGCCGAGGTCAGGGCCGACCCCCGACACGACGAGCACTTTGTCCTGCAGGTACATCACATCTCCTCAGCCCACCATCCGGTTCGCGACAGCCGCCTGGCGGGCGGCAATCCGGGCCCTGTACTCCTCGCCGTCGATCCGGGCCTGCTCGTAGCACGGCAGCAGCCGCGGAAGCTCGGTAGCCTGCACCACCTCCGCGGCCGCTCCGTCGGCGTCGGCCAGGTCGCGGGAGAGCCGCTGCCAGCGCAGCTGCACGTAGCCGCGCGTCCGGCCGGTGAGCTCGAGCCAGTTCGCGATGCCCGGATTCCGCTCGGAGATGACGAAACGCAGCTTCCCGTCCGGATCGGCGCGCGCCTGGTCGGCAGTGAGGCTGGTCTGGTGGTTGATGTAGTCGAGCGAGATGTACCACATGCTGCCGAGCTGGATGCCCTGGTACGGCGCCACGTCCTTCGGTGCGGCCGGCACCGTCACGATCAGTGCCTGATCGGGCTGCAGCTCGAAGTGCCCGGCCGAGCTGAACTGGGTCGCGAGCCCGCCCGGCGTGCGCCGCGGCGGTGTCAGCGTGTTCACCGGCTCTTTCAGGTAGAACCACTCGGGGAACGCCAGGAAGGTCCGCAGCCGCGACAGCAGGATCTTGCCCGCGACGCGATAGCGCTTCGCCAGCAGCTCGGCGTCCGGCGGCTCCGGCGCGTCTCCTATCGTGTCGGCGCGCTGAATGCGCAGCGTGCCGCGCTGCTCGTGAGCCCAGTCGCTGTACACCTCGCGGACCGCGAGCATCGCCGAGCCAGGCGCGAGGCTGACGTAGTTCGCCGGCTGATCAGTTCGGGCCGGCCCGAGGCGCAGCTGGAAGGACCCGTCGGCCGCGATGTCGAGCGCGCGATCGTCGAACGCGGTGAGGCTGTCCGGGCACTTCAGCCGGCGAGTAGTCCCCGTTGAGCACCTGGAAGCTCAGGTCGGTGGTCGTCCCTCGCTGCCCGGTCACCACGTACTCGGCGTCGTCGCGCAGATAGGAGTGCAGGTACAACGTGTCCGGGTTGTCGAGGCCGAGCTTGGTGTACGGGCCAGTCGACTGGACGAAGCACGGGAAGTCGCGCTGATACGCCCACGCCAGGTGCAGGGACGCCTGGATGCTGCCCGCCAGGTAGTCGTAGCCCTCGGCTAGGTCCTGCTCGGTCTTCACGTGCGGCGCCGCCGCGATAACGCGCTCGGCCTCGACCACCGCGTCCGCGAACGACTGGGTGAGCACGGCAACCCTTTCCCTGTGTCAGCAGCTCAAGGTAGAACACGTTCTAATTCCGCGTCAACGGGCTGCCTTCTCCGCCCACATGTTGTCGATGAAGCGCAGCGACGGCGTGTCGTCGAGCGAGCTCAGGGTCTCGTAGATCCGCTGATAGCCAATGTGCGCGATGCGCCACCGGGTGTCCGCGCCCCGCGAGTACCGGTCCTCGTAAAAAGCGGCCCCCTTGATCACCACGCGGTGCTCGGTGGCGATGACCGTGTCTTCGAACGACCACGTTCCGGTCGCGGTGTCGCCGTTGATGCTGATTTCGGGCTGCCCGCAGCGGTGCACGGTGATGATCTGCGGCCCCAGGTTCTCCCGCAGGTACGCAACGATCTCGTCGCGCCCGCGCAGCCGCAGCGGCTCGCGGACCGCGTGCGTTCCGTAGTCGGCGCTGGCGTCCGCCGTGAACACCTCGCCGATCTCGTCCCACAGCTTCAGGTCCACGCACCGCAGGTAGCGGTACTTGACCTGGCGGATCTCCTCGAGCGCAACAAGGTCCATGGCATCCGGCTTTCCGCTCGGGTTGACTTCCCCCTGCAAACAAGAACATGTTCTACTCCAGGTGGTCAACCGCTGGAGGGCAACGTGCGCTTCTGCTACGCCGAGTCGATGACCGACCCGTCTTTCTACGCGCCGCTCGCCCGCGCTGCGGAGGAGGCCGGCTACGACTCGATGGTGATCCCCGACAGCATCTGCTACCCCGCGCAGTCGGACAGCGTCTATCCCTTCAACCCGGACGGTACCCGGGAGTTCCTCGAGGACAAGCCGTTCCTTGAGCCGTTCTCGCTCATCCCGTACCTCGGCGCGGTGACCAGCCGGATCCGGTTCATCACCTTCGTGCTCAAGCTGCCGGTGCGCCACCCGGTCCTGGTGGCCAAGCAGGTCACCTCGACCGCGGTCCTCACCGGCGGCCGGCTGGTGCTCGGCGTCGGCACCAGCCCGTGGCGGGAGGACTACGAGGTGCTCGGCGTGCCCTGGCAGCGGCGCGGGAAGCGGATGGACGAGCAGCTCGACATCCTGCGGGGCCTCTGCGCCGGCGGCTACTTCGACTACCACGGCGAGATCTTCGACATCCCGGCGATCAAGCTGGCGCCAGTGCCGATCACGCCGGTCCCGATCCTCATCGGCGGGCACGGCGAGGCCGCGCTTCGGCGGGCGGCCAGCAGCGGCGACGGCTGGTTGCACGGCGGCGGCAGCCCGGCCGACCTGCCCGGCCTGCTGACCCGGCTGGCGGAGCTCCGGGAGCAGTCCGGCACCGCCGCCCGCCCGTTCGAGGTGCACGTGATCTCCGCGGACGCCTACTCCGCCGACGACGTGCGCCGGCTGGCCGATCAGGGCGTGACCGACGTCATCGTTGGCTTCCGCTGGCCGTACCACACCGGCCCCGACACCCAGGACCTGCAGCCCAAGCTCGATGCCCTGCGACGCTACGCCGACGACGTCATCGCCAAGACCGCCGGCTGATCGCGAAGGCCGCCGGCGGAGAGCAGGATGGGAGGCATGGAAGCCACGCCCGACACCGCTCCGGTCAACCTGACTGCCGCTCTCCGCTCGTTCGACGAGGTCTACAGCCCGCGCATCGTCACCCGCGTGAACGACTATGACGTCCGCATCGCCCACGCGAAGGGCGAGCACGTCTGGCATGTGCACAAGGACACCGACGAGTTCTTCCTGGTGCTCGACGGCCAGTTCGACGTGGCGCTGCGCGACGCCGACGGCGGCGAGCGGACGGTGAGCCTGCGGCAGGGCGACGTGTTCGTCGTGCCTAGGGGCACCGAGCACAAGCCGTCCTCGCCCGGCGGCTCGATCCTCATGTTCGAGCCAGCACAGACGCTCACCACTGGCGACTGGCACGACGGCGAGATTCCCGGTCACGTGCACAGCACCACCGGCACCGAGCTCTGACCGGGAGGAGACCGCGCCCCGAGTAAGCCCCGCCGCTGCCGCGCTAGCCGGTCAGCTCCCCGACCAGTTCGGTGACAAGCTCCCGCGGCAGGCCATGCGTGTCGCGGAGGAACTCGTAGTCGTCGTCGGTCAGCTGCCCCGACGGGTACAGCCGCGGGACCAGTGACCGGCCGCGCTCCAGCAGGCCACGGAACTTGCCCTCCTCCGACTGCAGCAGCTTCCGGACGACTGCCGGGTGGCTCACCAGCCCGAACCGCTCCCCGGTGTCGGTCACCAGCTCTCCGGGCAGGTCACCCAGGCTCAGCGAGGAGTCGCCGCCGGACCACAGCGTGGTCAGCACGCGCCGGATCAGGCGCCGCAGCACATAGCCACGCCCCGTGCTGGACGGCCGCACACCGTCGCTGATGATCACGATCGACGAGCGCAGGTGGTCAGTGATGATCCGCAGCGACCGCAGGTCCGGACTCCAGCCTGGCCCCCACACCTTCGGCAGCCCGGACAGCCATGGCGCGAACATGTCGGTGTCGAACACCGAGCCGACGCCCTGGCTGACCATGAGCAGGCGCTCCAGGCCCATGCCGGTGTCGACACTGGACTGCGGCAGCGCCGTCAGGCTTCCGTCGGGGTGACGCCGGTAGCGCATGGTGACGTGGTTCCACAGCTCCATCCAGCGCGCGTCGGTGCCCGGTGTCCCGGACGGCGGGCCCTTCCCCGTCCAGACGAAGATCTCCGAGTCCGGCCCGCATGGCCCGGTCGGCCCGTTGGACCACCAGTTGTCTTCCGGCCCTAGCAGCTCGACGGGCAGCCCGAGCTCAGTCCAGGTGCGCAGCGCGGTCTCGTCTGGCCCGACCTGGTCGTCGCCGCCGAACACGGTCGCATGCAGCTGCTGCGGCCGCAGCCCGAAGTGGTCGCAGATGAGCTCGACGCCCCAGCGCAGGCTCTGCGGCCCGTCGTAGTCGCCGAGGGACCAGGAGCCCAGCATCTGGAACACGGTCAGGTGCGAGGTGTCGCCGACTTCCTCCAGGTCCGTCGTCCGCAGGCAGCGCTGCACGCCGGTGAGCCGGCGGCCGAGCGGATGCGGCTCGCCGTCGAGGAAGCGGGTCAGCGGGTGCATGCCCGCCGAGGTGAACAGGACCGGATCGCCCGGCCCTGGCAGCAGGGAACTGCTGTCGATGAGCTGATGACCGCGACGTTCGAAGAACCCGGTAAACGCCGACACGGTCTGCGTGCTGTTCATGGCTATGGTGCCTTTCGGTGTCAGGGCACCGGGAACTCAGCCGCGAGCGCAGGCAACCGTCGGGCAAGGACGCTGATCAGCACGGAATACGCTGGCGGACCGTCCCCGGTCGCCAGCGGGAAGAATGAGATCAGGCAGCGGCAACCGGCGAGCTGGTAGCTCGCGCGGCCGCGGTACGCCCAGACTGGCGTTTACTGATCTTCACAACGCCAGTGTACCCGCTGGGGCGGCGAAGATCACAAACCCTTTTACCGGAAACGAGGCCGCCGGGCGCCAGTCCCGTAACCGCCTCCCGGCCGGGTCCGACCCGAAGCTAAAGCTGCGCACCCTCTTCCGGAGAACTCCGCGTTTGCCGCAAGATGGCTGTTGGTCCCCAGAACTGCTGGTGACTCCCGCAGACGCACGTCGCCAGCCGGTTGCGGACGTGCACATCAGCAGAAGGGACCCGCGGATGAAGCCTCATCTGATGGGCACGCTGGCGGTTCTGGCCGCCGCCGGACTGGCCACCTGTGCCTGCTCCGGTTCCTCGCCTGCCGCGGAGCCGACGAAGACCATCACGGTGACCCCGTCGTCGTCCGCCACGCAGTCCTCGCCGCCGCCGTCACCAACGGCATCAGCGGGCACGACGGCCGCCGGCTGCTCGTCCCGGTATCTGTACGCGTCCACCGGGCTGTCGCAGGGTACGGCGGGCAGCGTCGAAGTGGTCATCGTGTTCAAGAACCTCGACAACGTGCCCTGCACGATGTACGGCTACCCGGGCGTCGCGCTGGCGGCTGGTCACCCGGTCACCGACATCGGCCAGCCGTCCGCGGAGGACCCGTCGACACCGCGCACGCTTGTGACGCTCGCGCCGCACGGATTCGCGAACGTCACGCTGCAGGTCACGGATGCGCAGAATTACTCGGCGTCAACGTGCAACCCGAAGAAGTCGACCTGGCTGGCCGTTATCCCGCCGAACCAGACGGTGCCGCTCTACGTCCCGTACTCCTCGACCGCGTGCACGTCGATGAGCGTCAAGCTGCTGTCGGTCACGACGGTGCAGCCCGGCAACGGCGGCTGATCAGCCCGTTACCGAGGTCCGCCATCATTGAGGTACTTCCGCGTAGCTATCGTGCGCGGAAGTACCTCAGTATCGCCGGCGCGGCTCACAGCAGCGCCAGCAGGCGCTCGGCCTGGCGGCGCAGCGTGCCGGGCGGGTTGCGCTGCTCGGCGTCGCCGCCCGGCCGCAACCGCAGCAGCCAGTAGAGCGCGGCTAGCCGGCGCCAGTCGGCCAGCCGGGTGCGCTCGGCGACGCTGAGGTCGAACACGCTGATGAACCGCTCGCCTGCCAGTGAGGCGTCGCTCCACGCTGAGATGTGCTCGACAAAGACGGCCAGCTCGAACGGGCGCTCGCTGACGCCGGAGTCCTCGAAGTCGACGATCCGAACGCGCTCGCCGTCGAACAGGAAGTTGGCCAGGTTGGCATCGCCCTGGCCGAAAACGCGGGGAACGCCGGCCGCGCCGAGACTGCCTCCCAGCTGACCAGTTTCGCCCACCGCCCACGACATCCAGTCAAGCCCGGCCGAGCGCGCTTTCCTGATGACCGCGTCGGGGCCGAGGTCGTGTCCCTGCCCGGCCATCTCGCGGACGAGCCGCGCCAGCTGCGTGCCGTTGTCCTCCTCGTCCGGCAGCGGCGTGACCTGGCTGACCGGTACCGACTGCCAGAGCTGGCCGAGCGCCCGGATGAGGGCGAGCTCCTGGTCGGGCGTCAGCGGCCGGCCGCCCAGCGGCTCCCCCGCCACCAGGGACATCTCGATAACGGGCGGGTTTCCGGTCAGGTCGGCCAGGACCGGCTCGGGCGCGAGCCCCGGAGCGTGCTCGGCCAGCAGGGTGAGGGCACGCCACTCACGAGCGGGTTCACTGCGCTCAGGCTGAACGTATCGCTTGACGACGACCTGGCGCCCGCGGTCGATGCTGACCTGGTGTGTCTGCACGCGGGCCTCAGTCAGCCCCCCGTGACGCCCCGGCCTGCTGCGGCCAGGGCCAGTCGACCTCGACGGGCGCGCTGTAATCGACACCGGCGACATCGAACCCGTAGAGGCGCCAGATCTCCCGCCGGAACCAGTCCACGTCGGCGAGACCGGCGAGCAGTTCCTCGCTGCTGGCGCCCCAGCGCGCGGCCAGCTCGGCCTGGATGTCACCGGCAAGCTCCCAGTCGTCCAGGCGAAGCCGGCCGCTGCTGTCGATGGCCGCCGCACCCGGCTGCCCGGTCAGATGCTCCCAGAGCCGGACGGACTGCCGGACCGGCGACTCGGCCGCGTTCCCGGCGACCTTCCGCAGCAGGCTCAGGTACAGCGAGATGCCGGGAATCGCCAGCGACGACATCGTGGCGGCGGCGCAGTTGACCGAGGTCAGAGCCGTTCCGCCGACCTCGGCGAGCAGGCCGCCTGTGAGCTGCCGGGCAGTCGCCTCCAGGTGGTCCTTCGCCCGTCCGATGGTCCCGTGCCGGTAGAC
Organism: uncultured Actinomycetota bacterium; assembly: GCA_963711535.1. Classification (GTDB taxonomy): domain Bacteria; phylum Actinomycetota; class Actinomycetes; order Streptosporangiales; family Streptosporangiaceae; genus JAJYUU01. Next base: position 192,207 of record CAVQEN010000002.1, read on the forward strand.
GGGTGCCGTCAGCTCCGAGCCGACGTAGGTCAGCGCCGCGGTGCGGAAGCCTGGCGCGAGCAGCCGCCGGGCAGCGAGGTCGCCGATCCAGTCCGCCCAGTCCTCGCCACCCATAACCTTCACGGTCGATTCGATCTCCGCCTCGGTGGCGGGCCCAAGTGCGGACTCCCGCAGGATGGCGCCGTCGGCGAAGGCCACGTTTCTGGCGGTGTAGGAAATTCCGATGGGCTTGACGGCCGAGTGGTGCACCGTGCCCGTGCGCGGATCGGTGCGGCGAGGGGCCGCCACGCTGTAGATCAGCACGTCGATCGGGCCGAGGGCGCGCGCGGCCCGGTCCAGGACCGCGGCCCGGACCGCCGGGTCGAAGCAGTCCCCGTTGACGGCCTCGAAGTACATCCCCGCTTCGGCAGCCTGGCCAGCCAGCGCGATAGTCCGGTACCAGCCGGCTGAAGCCGACCGCCGCGCCGACGGCGGCCGCTCGTAGCAGACGCCGATGGTCCTCGCCCGCTGGCCGAACAGCCCGGCGACGGTGGTCGCGAGCCCGTAGCCGGCGCTGCACCCGATCACCAGGACCGCGGGCCCGGCTGCCGCCCCGGTGCTCTCCGCCGCGCTGGGCGACTTGCGGGCCTCGGCCACCATCTCGGCCACCGTGCGGGCGCATCCCGACGGATGCGAGTCGAGGAACAGGAACCCCTTGCCCTCGGGACGCAGAACTCGCTCGGCCATGAAGCCACCTATCTGCACGCGGCAACCGGTAGCCGAAGCCTAGCCCTCGCCGCGCGGGCAAACGGCTGCGCGCCCCGGCCCGATGACCGGAGCGCGCAGCCGCTGAACTGTCTGTCACATCGCTATCCGCGGATCAGGTGCTGCCACCGATGTCGATGCTGGGGAAGCAGCTCGGCGTGTTCGCGGTGTAGGTCGGCGGACCTACTGTGGGCGGCCCGACGGACGACGACGCGGTCGGCGAGGGACTCGACGAGGTCGTGCTGTAGGTCACCGACGCGGTGCACCACAGCTGGCCCGGGTTGACGACGCCGTCGTCGGCAACCGGCTGGTACAGCCGCAGCTGCGCGGTCGGGCTGCCGCCGAACAGGCCGCCGCCCGCGGTGAGCACGTACGGGACGCTCGGGTTGGTGGTCGAGCCGTTGATCAGCTCGAAGCCGCCGTACCTGGTGCCGCCGTAGTGCATGCCGCTGCGGACTACCCACAGGGTCTTGGGGAAGTTGCCGCAGGGCTGCAGCGTGACCTTCTCGCCGTTGTAGGCGGTCCTGGACACCCCGCGGCACAGGTTGCTGGTGACGCCGTAGGGCGTCCACATCACCTCGAACGCCGGCCGGTAGTGGTAGTGCAGGTCCATCGCCGCGCTGATGAAACCGAGGCGATACAGCACGTACACCGGGTACTGGAAGTTGACCCGCCAGTCCTGGCCGGGGTTGTTGTCATTCGCCCAGCTCTGGTTCACGGCGTTGCCAACAGCGGGGCTCGCGTTCTTGTTGTTGACGAAGTACTGCAGGCCGAACTCAACGTTGAACAGCGGGTCACTGCAGTAGTTGTTGAATGTGCATGCCGGGGTGACGCCTGGCTTGGCCGAGTTTGTCGAGGCCGTTGCCGCCCCGGCCGCCGTGAGGCCGAGCGTCGTGCTGACGGCGACTGCTGCCGTCAGCCCGATGAGCGCTCTCCCATAGCGGTTCCGCATGGGGTGATTCCTTCCTGTCGGATGTAACCGGGCCGACATCGGACAGGTCGATCGCCTGGGCGGTCAGGCTCGATCGGCCCCGACTTGGCCATTGCGCTGGCCATTAGTTGCGTTCTGTAATCCCCGCCCTGCCAGTCAGTGATCGAACGTTACCATGCGTAGTCGTAAGCACACGCTATGTGTTGGAGAAAAGGCAGAGCTGAATTTCATGCAGCGCCCAGCTTTTGGTGTCTCGCTTGTGGCGATCTTCCCTGAGGGGTGCCATTCCCCCAGGTCAGCGCCAGGAAGGCAGCCGGCTGATCGTGGCGCTGCCCGGCTGTTCACGGCGCGGCGGCGCCAGGTCAGCGCGGGTGTCGGCATTCGCCAGCGCGTCCACTGCGGAGGGCCGTTGCGCTGGGTAATCAGTGGCGGCCAATCCAGCGCTGATTACTAAGACGCTGCGTAATCAGGCGCCGCGTCTCCGGACACTGCATGATCTCGTCGCGGGCGCTGCGTGTGTCCGGCACTCGTCGCGCGGCTCGCCTCCCGCCGCGAGACACTGGGCGGGTGGCTCCTTCGACGGATCAATCTCGTATTCCCGCGCGGCTCCGCTGCGGAATCGTTCTGCACGTTGAGGAAGACGCCTGTCAGATCCTCCGGGCGGGGCAGCTTTCCGCCGTCCGATTCGCGAGTGCATTCCCCGGACCGCGGACACAGAGAGTCTCGCCAGGTCACCTCGTAGCCGTGGCGGCCGCGGCGGGCGGCGCTGAGGCGGTGGTCTGGCGCTGGTACGACGCTGTTGTCCTGGGCGAGGAACTCGTCAACGGCGAAGAGGCTGGCCTCGTCCCGCTCTGGGAGCCAGCGCACGGTGAGGTTGCTGCCCGTCCGCGCCGCGCGGGTCAGCACCTGCAGCCCGGCACCCGGGCCTACTTGTCCGCCGGGCTGCCCGGCGCCGGCTGGTGGGTTGCCGGCGCCGCCGTCGCGAACGCCGAGGACGCGGACGTCGAGCTCCGTGAAGTCGAGCTCTTCTGCACCGAGCATGATCTGTGGCCAGGCCTGGCATAAGTGCCGGAGCAGGAGCTCGCCCGGCTTAACCCGGCGGTGGCCGGCGCACCGGGAAGACCCCGGGGCCAGCGGCCGCGCGAGGGCTGCGATCGGCAGCCCCGGCGCGTACCGCCTGCCGCTCGGTCGCGGTGTCAGGTCCGCCGGTGGGACTTACTGCTGTCGGCAAGAGCCGGCTGACCCGGACCGGCGCCATCCGCGCCGGCGTCGAACAGCGCCACGTCCCGGCCGGTCTCGCCAGACAGGCCTGTCTTGACCGCCTCCAGGATGCTCAGGCCCTGGCTCACAAGGCCGGCCGCGATCTCGCTCAGCCCGTCAGCGCCGTTCAGCACGCTGACATTGGCGCCCGCCAGGCCGCCAGCAGCCTCCTTGACGATCATCGGAAGCTGCTCGATGATCTTCTGGTCGAGTGCCACCCGGTTGTTGGACGCGGCAGCTGCAGCCATGATCCTGGTGCGCTGCGCCTCCGCCTCCGCCATGACGCGGATCTTCTCGGCCTCGGCCTCGGCAGGCTTGACCACTTCGGAAACGAGCTGCCGCTGCCGGAGCTCGGCCTGCTTGTGCGCCAGATCGGTCTGCGCGGCCAGCACGCTCATCTGCGCTTGTGCCTGCGCTAGCGGCCCGGCCTGCGCTGCCTCGGCCTGGGCCTTGTCCACCTCGGCCTTGTACTGCGCCTGCACGACCATGGTCTGCCGCTGGTACTCGGCCTGCGCGCGCTGCGACTGCTGCTGGGCATCGGCCGAGGCCTGGTTGGCCTGCGCCTGGGCGACCTGAGCGGCCCGCTGAATGGCGGCCGTGTGCGGCGCGGCCATCGCGTCGATGTAGCCGCTGTTCATGTCGTCGATCGACTGGATTTGCAGCGAGTCGACCGTCAGGCCGATCCGGGCCATCTCAACCTTCGAGCCGTCCAGGACCTCGGTCGCCAGCTTCTGCCGCTCGGTGACGATCTCCTCGACGGTCATGGAGCCGATGATCGACCGGAGGTGCCCCGAGAAAATGCGGCCGGTCAGCGTGGACATCTGGTCCTGGTCAGAGAGGAATCGCTGGCCGGCATTGACGATGCTCTCATTGTCGTTGCCGACCTTGAACGCGATGACGGCGCGCACATTCAGCGTGATGCCCTGCTTGGTGACGCACTGCTCGGCCACCTCGGACTCGCACATCGCGAGCGTCAGGTACCGCACCTTGCGGAAGAACGGCAGCACGAAGGCACCGTGCCCGGTCACGACTTTGAAGGGGGCGCCCTTCACCCCGTAGTGCCCACCTGAAATCAGCATGGCCTGGTCGGGCGCAGGCACCCGGTAACCGAACATCTCTCTCATCTCCCGATAAACCCCGTGTCCGGCTTCGGTGCCGGCTTATCCCCATTATGTTCGCGGAACGGTCACCCGGAGCCGTCTTCAGAGCTGAATTCCTCGAGGGGGTCCTGCCACGGGCTGACGTCCACCACGCGGTGTCCGCGCGACTCGATGACCAGCACTGTTGCGCCTACGGGCAGGGGCTCCGGCGACCAGGCGATGAAGGCCTCGCGACCGCCGCGGACGCTCACCAGTACCTCGCCGGGCCCGGCTGACCCGCGGCTGGCCAGGACCATCTTCCCGACGCAGCCGATCAGGCTCTCGTCTTGTTCCATTCAGACCTGCCCACTCAGACCCGCCCGCACAGAGCCGCCCATTCAGACCCGCTGCCTGCGCCGGGCCCGGCGCACCGGACGCGATCTCATTATCGCGGCGCCCGGCTGGAATAGGCCGGCCTCTCCGGTGGTTCTAGACCCAGTCGGTGCGCTGTGTCCCCCGGGCCGCAACTAGCGCCGTCGCGGAATACCGTCCGGCTGGAGCCGCGATGTGCCACTCGCCGAGAGGCGACCTCGCACCGGCACGGCACGCCCTCGTGAGCAGCTGCTCCCGGGGGCGTCGTCATGTCTGCCCGCTCCCCGCCGGGTGCACTCGCGGCCCGGACAGCTACCGCACCCGGGCCGCGGAAAGCTGCCGGCGCAGCAGCCCCGGCGCTTCGGTGAGCGAGGGACCGTACCAGGTCAGGTGCCGTCCGCTGACCAGCGCGGTCCGGCTGCCGGGGAACGCCTCGGGTCCGTCCGACGCCGTGAACCGGTACGGCTCATCCGGGAGCACCACCAGGTCGGCGCCCGAATCGCGGAGCTGACCGATCCCCACCCGCGGGTATCGCTCGGAGTTCCGGGAGTACACATTGCGGACCCCGAGGCGCTCCAGCAGATCCCCCGCGAAGGTGTCACGGCCGAGGACCATCCATGGCCGGCGCCAGATCGGCACTACCGCCGCCACGGCTCCGAGCGCCGGCGGCTGCTGCCAGGCCATCTCGGCAGCGTCCATCCAGGCGGGCTGCGGCTGCCGGCACGCGACGGTGATCATCCGGCGCAGCGAGGTCAGCGCCTCGGGCAGGTTGCGAATGCGGGTCACCCAGACTGCCACTCCGGCCGCGCGCAGCGCGTCGAGATCGGGCTGCCTGTTCTCCTCCTCGTTCGCCAGCACCACGTCTGGCTCAAGCGCCACGATCGCACCGACATCGGGGTTCTTGGTCCCGCCGACCCGTTTCACCGCAAGCTCGGCCGGATGCGTGCACCAGTTCGTCGCGCCGATCAGCAAGCCCGGAGCACAGGCGGCCACCGTCTCGGTTAGCGACGGGACCAGTGAGACGATGCGCCCGATCGCCGGCGGCAGATCGACCTGAGTTCCGAGATCATCCACTGCCGTCCCGCATCCGCCAGCCGACAAGGTAGCGTCGCCCATCCTGCCCCCAAGACCCGCCGATCCTCGTCGACCAGCGGCAACCCGCCCCCATTGTGGCCGCAAATGCCAGCAGACACCAGACTCAATCCGTTCGGGCGTACTGGCTTCCTGGCTGCTCAGGCCCCTCGCATACGCTTGATCTCCGGTCGCATGTCCGGTCGCACCCTGCCGAGGAAGGCTCTTGATCCGATGACTGACGCCGTGCCGCAGACCCTCATCGCCAGCCTGGACGATCCGTTCGCCCAGCTGACCGGGCCGCTGGCGGACACCAGGAAACTGCACTTCCAGGTGACGACGACACTAGAGCTGACTCCGCATATGCAGCGCCTGGAGCTCACCGCGCCCGAGCTTGACGGGTTCGGCTACCGGCCCGGCCAGGACGTCATGCTGCTGGTGGCCGTCGACGGCCGCAGGCCGGTCCGGCGCCGTTACACCATCCGCTCACTCGACCGGGAGCGGCAGCAGCTGACCCTCGACGTCGTCCTGCACGGCGAGGGTCCCGGCGAGCGGTGGGTCCGGGCGGCCCGGCCCGGCGACCGGATCGAGGGAATCGGCCCCCGCGGCAAGGTGTTCCCGTCCCCCGAGGCCGACTGGCATTTGTTCATGGGCGACGAGGCCGCGCTTCCGGCGATCCTGGCGATGACCGAGTCCCTGCCCGGCGATGCCGAGGCCACGCTCGTGCTTGAGGTTCCCGAGGCAGCAGACGAGCAGGAGTACTCGGCCCCGGCCAGAACGCGGGTCAGCTGGCTGCACCGGCTGGGCGCGCTGGCCGGCGACCCGGCCGGATCCGCGCTTGTCGCCGAGGCGGGTGAGGTGGAGATGCCTCCCGGCCGCGGGCACGCTTACCTGCTCGGCGAGGCCTCGGTCGTGCTCGCGATGCGCGAGCGGCTCGCGGCTCGCGGGCTGCCTCAGGACCAGATGTCGCCGAAGGCGTACTGGGGCCGTGGCCGCGCGAATGCCGGCCACGGCGAGCCTCCTCGCGATGCCTGAGCCTGGTTATTCGGGCCATCAGTCTGCCCTTTAACCAGCCGTTCTTTCTCAATAGGTCGCGAGCTGCTTCATAATGAGGGGATCAGCCGTGGTCAGCTCTGCCGGAAAGGAGCACTTCGGTGGCATCCGCAGTGGCGGCAGAGGTCTCAGCGGTGCTGGCCAATACCTCGACCCGGACCCTCATCCTCGGGATCGACAAAGCCGGCCGCGTCCGCCAGCATGACCGGGGGGCTGGCGACGCGCTGTCCGCGGAGCCGGGACCGCTGATCGGCACTGAGCTGTCGACCCTGCTGGCAGCACCGGATGGCCCGGCCGCGGTGACGCTGCAGTCCCTTATCGACGGCGCGTGCTCCAATCGCGAGGGCACCACGGTGCTGTCGTTCCGGACTGCCAATGGGTCGATCGCCGACGCGGTTGTCACAGTCCAGCCGGTCCGGTCCGCTGACCCCGAGCTTGCCGCTCAGATCATCATGCGGATCGCCCCGCCGGTGCAGGAGCGGTTCCTGGACCCCGCGGTCATGCGGCATCTCATGGTCGACGGCGCGGTCCGGCGGATCGGTGGCGCGCTGGACATCGACCAGATGGCCCCCGAGCTGATCAACATCATCGTCCCGCACTTCTCCAATGCGGCCGGGCTCGTGGTCCTCGAAAGCCTCGTCGGCGAGGATGAGTTCCCGTCCGAGTCACTGGACGGCACCCAGGTGGTGCGGCGCCTGGCGGTGGCGCACGACGACGCCGACGCCGGCTGGGACGCCGCGTTCCCGACCGGCGAGATCCTGCGCTATCCGCCCGGCACCCCGTACACCCGCTGCATGGACTCTGGCCGCCCGGTGTGTGAAGTGGTCAGCCAGGGTAGCGCCGACGCGATGGCAGCTTCCTGGATCCGGCGGCCGGTGGCGGATCTTCTGGCCGGCGTCTCGATGCTCCTGCTGCCGCTGATCGCACGCGACGTCATGCTCGGCTTCTTCGTGTGCGTCCGGCGCGTCGGCTTCCGTCGCTTCGATGCCTACGACATCGAGATCGGCATGGAGTTCGCGGCCCGTGCCGCGATCTTCATGGACAACGCGCAGCGCTATAGCAGGGAACGCGCCACTGCGCTGACGCTGCAGCGCAGCATGCTGCCCACTGGGCTGTCCGCGCCCTCCTCTGTCGAGGTCCAGCACCGGTACCTTCCCGGCAGCAAGCTGATCGAAGTCGGCGGCGACTGGTACGAGTCGATCGCACTGCCCGGTGGCCGCGTCGCCCTGGTCGTCGGCGACGTCGCCGGGCACGGAGTCCGGGCCGCGGTCACCATGGGACGGCTGCGCACCGCCATCCACACGCTGGCGATGCTGGAGCTGCCGCCTGCCGAGACCCTGCAGCAGCTGAACGAGCTGATGAACGAACTCGGCGTTCGCGAGCCGCACTTCGCGACGTGCGTCTATGCGGTCTTCGACGCCGTGTCCGGCACCTGCGAGGTGGCGTCGGCCGGGCATCTGCCGCCGCTCCTCGTGCATCCCGACGGCACCAACGAGCTGCTCGACGTGCTCCCGGCGCCGCCGCTCGGAGTCGGCACCGGGCTGATCCAGAGCCGGGTACTCGAAATCGAGGACGGCAGCCTGCTGGTGCTCTACACCGACGGCCTGGTGGAGGAGCGCACCCGCGATATCGACGTGGGCCTGAACCGGCTGCGGGACATCTTCGGGCCAGGCTCGACGGAGCAGCCCCTCGAGGACCTGTGCAAGGCCACGCTCGCGGGCGTGTACGCCGACGAGCACCGCGACGACATCGCGCTGCTGGTGGCGCGGCTGCGGCGGATTCCCGGTGACCACGTGGTGAACTGGACGCTGCCGTCGGAGCTGACCTCGGCGAGCCGGGCCCGGTCACTCATCCGTCGGCCGCTCAAGCGCTGGGGCCTCTCCGAGCTGGTGCCGACGGCTGAGCTACTCGTGTCCGAGCTGGTAACGAACGCGGTGCGCTACGCGCAGGGCAAGATCGGCCTGCGCCTCGTCCTGGAGCACGGCCTGGTCATCGAAGTGCTCGACGATTCAGCGGCGCTGCCGCGGCTGCGCCACCCGGACGACTCCGACGAGCGCGGCCGCGGCCTTCAGGTCGTCAGTCAGCTCGCGCAGCGCTGGGGTGCGCGCAGAGCGGTGTCCGGCAAGGTCGTCTGGTGCGAGCTCGCCGTGCCCTACGCCTGACCTGGCTAGCCCTGAGACCCGGCTAGCCTCAGCGCCCGCGCGGGCGGCGCTCAGGCAGTCGGGGTCGGCTGCTGAGCCGCCTGAGCGTCCCGGGCCTGACTGTCCGCAGCCTGCGCCTTCCTGGCCCGGGTGTCCTGCTTGATGGTCAGCCGGCCGTTCTTCATGACCCCGATACGCTCCGCCCGCCGGGCCACGACGCTGTCGTGGGTCACGAGCACCATCGTCAGGTTGTGATCGCGCCAGAGCTCCTCCAGCAGCCCGATGATCTCGTCCCTGGTCCCCTCGTCCAGGTTGCCAGTCGGCTCGTCCGCCAGCAGAACCCGCGGCTCCTTCACCAGCGCCCGGGCGATCGCGACACGCTGCTGCTGACCGCCAGACAGCTCGGACGGCAGGTGCCGGGCCCGGTCGGCCAGCCCCAGGTCCGCAAGGGCTGACTCGGCCCGCCGCCGCCGCTCTGCCGTCGGCACGTGCAGCGGGACGAGCGCTGCCTCGACGTTCTCCTGCGCGTTCAGCGTCGGCACCAGGTTGAACGTCTGGAAGATGAACCCGATCGACTCGGCCCGCACCCGGGTGACCTGGCTCTCCCGCAGTTCCGCCAGGTCCTCGCCGCCGTCAAACACGATGCTCCCCGAAGTAGGCCGGTCAAGCCCGCCCAGCATCTGCAGCAACGTGGTCTTGCCATGCCCGGTGGGCCCCTGGATGGCCAGCCACTCGCCGTCCTCGATCGTCAGGTCGATGCCCTGGAGCGCGTGCACGACGCCGCGTCCCTTCGGGTAGTCCTTCGTTACGCCGGTCAGCTTGTACATGGAGCCTCTCCCTGGATGGCCGCAGATCTCGTGCTGCTGAGTCGGACCAGACCGTGCCGGTCCGGTGTCGTCCGCGCGCTCATTCGACTCGCGCCAGGGCCGCTGCCGGCCGCAGCCGCGCCGCGCGCCAGCCGCCGAACCCTCCGGCGATCAGGCCGCCGAGGATCGCCAGCACTACGGCCGCTGCGATCGCGCTCGCGGTGACCGGAGCGATCAGGTGCACATGGACCGTCGGAGTAGTCGAGGCGGCCGTGCGGAACCGATCGAATCCTCCTCCAGGGCCGCCTCCGCCGCCGGGGAAGCCGCCGCCACCACCACCGGTGAAGGTCCTGGCCCCGCCGGGCGTAGCAGTACCGGTGCTCTGCGGGATGGATGCGGTCAGCGGCGACGAGAGGTGCGTGACGAGAGTCGACCCGAGGAAGCCGAGGCCCACTCCGACGATGCCGCCGATGACGCCGATCGTGATGGCCTCGCCGACGACCTGGCCGACTACCCGGCGGCTCGTCCAGCCGAGAGCCTTCAGCGTGCCGAACTCGCGGACGCGGCGCGAGACCGCCGACGCCGTCAGCAGGCTGGCCAGCAGGAACGCCGCCACCAGCACCGCGATCGAGAGCCACCTGCCGAGGTTGCTTGCCAGGCTAGAGGCGCTTGCCACCGACCCGGTGAGCTGCTTGGCCAGGTCGTTCTCGTTGGTCACCGTCGCCGACGGCATCAGCGTGGAGATCTCCTTGGACACGGTGGTGATGTTCTGCGCGCTGTTGGCCGCGACGTAGATCGTGTTGACATCGCCCTTGAGGCTCTTCCCGGCCGCGGTGCCGAGTGCCTGCGCACGTGCCAGCGGAATGTAGACATCCGGCGGATTGGTGCTTGCCCCCTGGCTCACGATCCCGACGACCTTGAAGCTGGTCTTCGCGATCGTCACGGTGGAGCCCACAGCGAGCTTGCCGGACTTGGCGTAGTTGCTGTCCACGACCGCGACGTCGGCATTGGCGTCGGCACTAGCCAGTGTCCGCCCCGACGCCAGCTTGGCTGCGCTCAGCGGGCCAAGGGCCGCCGCATTACCGCTCAGGTCGACCCCGTCCACGCTCATCGTCGTGGGCGCGTGGAACGTGCCGGTGCCACCGAAGCCGCCAAACCCGCCAGAACTCGAGCTGGAGCTGGGAATGGTGATGCTGTCTTTAGTGTCAGACAGCGTCAGGCCGCCTGCAGCGGCGGCCACGTTCCCCAGCTTGCCCGCGGACGTCACGTCGCTCGCCGCAATCGTGCCGAGCCCCGTGCTGGTGAGATCGTCGATGTCGACCTTCGTGCCAGCCTTGGGCCGCGAGCCGGAGCTGCTGCCGCCGAAGCGGAACCGCGCGCCGGCTCCGCCGCCTGAGCTGCCGGACGCCGGGGTCTTGGTGACGGTGATGTCGGTGTCCTGGCCGTAGAGCGAGTGGAGAACCTCGCCCTGGGCGCTCTTCACACCGCTCGAGAGGGCCGTCACGGTGATGACGAGCCCGATGCCCAGCGCCAGTCCGAGGGCGATGATGCTGGCCTGGCGGGCACGCCGGCGCAGCTCGCGCCTCAGGTAGGTAAGGAACATCCGTACTCCTTGCACAACGGTAGATTCAGCCGGCCGACAGCAGACTGCTGCACCAGGTTCCGGTGCTGCCCAGGGCCTGCCCGCAGTTCAGCGACCTGCGGCGATAAAGATAATGGGGCACGTTGCTGAGCGAATCCTGAAAGCGCTCTCTGAGCTGGCAGCAGAAGTGCGGGCCTCAGTGGTCCGCCAGCGCGTACCGGCCAAGCGCGGCCAGCGGTCGCACGAGACCCGGCACGACACAGGACCGGCGACGAGATCTCGACCGGTCGCCCCAGCCGCCGTCGGCCTGCTGTGCCTGCACGAGCCAGTCAGCGGACAGGTCGGCCGGATCCGAGGTCTCCGGCCCGCCCGCGGCCACGAGTGCAGCCAGCGCCAGCGCCGTGGCGTCCGGATCTGACGCGCCGGCCGCGGTGCCGGACCAGCCCGCGTCCATGTTCTGGCGGTGCAGCAGCCACTCGACGGCCGACCGGACCGGCGGTTTGCCCGGCAGCACCCCCGCGACCAGGAGTGCCGGCAGCGCTGCCGTTGTCGCCCGGATGTCCTCCGGCTCGCCGGCGGGCGGCCGCCCCGGCCAGCTGCCGCCGGCCCGCTGAGCGCGCAGCAGCCAGACGACGCCACGCCGGAGTGCCCGCCCGTCGGGCGCACCGTGCGTGGCCAGCGCCTGAACGCAGAGCGCGGTCACCTCGGCGCAACGGCCCCACCCGCCATCGCGGCCCTGGACGCCGGCCAGCCAGCGGAGCGCACCGGTGATCGCAGACTTGCCTGCCCGCCCGGCCAGGTCGATCCGGCTGAGCGCCAGCAGGACCTGCGCCGTATCGCCGGGCATCGGGTAGGCGTCTCGGCCGAACGACCAGCCGACCGCCGCCGGGCAGGCCTGCGGACCAGATTCTGGCGGACCCTCGATCCGGTTCGACAACAGCCAGCTACCAGCGGCCGCGAGTGCCGGGTGGTCTGCCGGCAGCCCGGCGTCGGCGAGCGCCAGCACCGCAAGCGCCGTTTCCCGCACGGGCGGCTGACGATCAGCCGTGCGGCGCGGCGAGCCGGTCGCCAATTCGGCGGCCGGCACGTGTGACAGCCGCCGCGCGGTGACCGAGTCGAGCCACGCCAGGCCTTCAGACAAGGCCGGCTGCCGCAGCGGATAGCCGAGCTGCCTGAGCGCGATGAGCGAACACGGCCAGACCGCCCGCCGCCCGGTCGGCAGCCCGGGCCGGAGTTGCCAGTCCGTGAGCCACTGCCCGCACCGGCGCAAAGCCGCTCGCTGCGCCACATTCGGCTGCAGCGGCCGGGACCGGACGCTCCACGGGTCAGCCGGATTACTGCCGGCATCAAGCTCCGTCACCTCAAACGGCAGCCGCCGCACCGGGCGCAGCGTCCCGATGATCGTCAGCGTGACGGCCGCCAGGCGGCTCCAGTCAGCCCGGCCGCCGTTCGCCAGCGCACTGCGGACGGGCAGATAAAGCATCTCCGGGCCGGGAACGTCGATGTCCTCCCACGCGGTCAGCCCGAACGTAGCCAGCCATACCCGGGTCACAAGGCCAGCGGCGGCGATCCCGCCCGCATCCCTGATCCAGCCGGCGGCGACGGCCATGTGGTAAGCGTCGGCCGGATCACCGGCAAGGCGGAGCGCCAGGTACGCGAGCACGGACGCGGCCAGGTCGCCCGGCCCGCCCGGCTCGCCGTCGCCGATCCAGCTGCCGTCAGGCTGCTGAGCCGACCGGAGCTGCTGCGCCGAGGCCCGGGTGAGATCCGGGCTGCCGATCTCGAGGAATTCGCGCACCAGCACGGCCTCGGCATCCAGCGAGACGTCGCCCGCCGTTCTGCCGGTCCAGGAGCCCTGACTGTCCTGGCGAGCCAGCAGCAGCCGGGCGGCGCGACGCATGGCATCCGCAGCAGCTGCCCGCTGCACGTAAGCGCTGCCTCCCCCGGCACCCGCCGCCCCCGCGTCCGCCGCCCCGGTATCCGCCGCCTTCCTCTCCCCCGACCCCCCGTCTGTCAGCCCCGTGTCTGTCAGCCCCGTGTCCGCCGCCGCTGTGTTCGCCGCCGCGCCGACCTTGCCGGCCGCCCCGATCCTGCCCGCGTCCCCCACCGCACGGGCATCTGCCGCCGCAGCAACCTTGCCGGGCACTCCGCGGACGGTCATATCGCCTTCGCCATGCCCGCGTCCGGCGCGCGCGCTGCGACATCGGCCGCGGCTTGCGGGCCGGCGTCGCCCGTGCCTGGCCCAGCTTTGCCTGGCCCAGCTTTGCCTGGCCCAGCTTTGCCTAGTACGCCCGTGGCTGGCTCAGCCGTGCCTAGTACGCCCGTGTCTGGTCCGCCCGTGGCTGGCTCAGCCGTGGCTGGCTCAGCCGTGGCTGGCTCAGTTGTGCATGGCGCGGCCGTGCTTGACGCGACCCGGCTCAGATCCGCGACGGACAAGTCGGCCAGGAGCTTTCGCGCCGCAGTGAGCCCGCTGCGGACCGCGCCTTCCATCGTGTCTGGCAGGCCGGTAGCCGTCCAGGCGCCCGCCACCGCGAGTCCGGGCAGGGCCGCCGGCTGATGCGCCCGGAACTGCTGCGAGCCGGGCACGTGCCTGACCATGGCCCGTCGTTCCCTGGTAATAAAGAAGTCCTGAATCTCAGTGCCCGCCGCAGCGGGGAAGAGCCGCTCCAGCTCGGGCAGGAGTTCCGCGCGGAGCCTGGACGCGGGCAGGTCCACGTAGTTGTCGGCCGCGGGGATCGCAGCCGCCAGATACTGACCGGCGTGCAGGCCAGCCGCAGCGGTCTTATCTGCGACCCAGCGCACCGGCGACCCCGCGACCGCCGCGTACGGCAGCCGGGTCACCCGGTCGGCGTAGATGACGTGCAGGCTGACCACGGGTGACGGCTGCAGCAGGGCCCACTGCCGGGCCTCCTCGGCTATCTCGGCCGGGGCGATGGTCGCCGCCACCCAGGCCGGGACTGCCAGCACGACCGCACCGGCCGTGATGAGACCCGGCGTCTCCGGCACCCCCCCGCCAGCCGTGCCGCCCGCGCCCGCCGGGGCCGCGTCAGCCGCCGCCGTGCTGTGCTCCAGGCGGATCTCGAATCCGCCCCGGCCGGATCGGCGGACGCCGGCTGCCCGGGCGCCGAGCATGACGGTCGCGCCCAGCCGGGACAGCAGCTCCGCCGCGGGCCTCGCGTGCAGCTGGCTCAGCGGCACGGCGGGGACCCCGATGTCGCCGCTATCCCGCCCGGCCAGGATCGCCGCCCTGATGGCAGCTGCCGCCAGCCCGAGGTCGGCCAGGTCGGCCGGAAGGCCAGTGAGAGTCACCGCGAGCAGGTCCCAGAGCATCTCCCGCGCGTTCTCGTCCTGACCTCGCCGGCCCAGCCAGGCGCCAAGGCTGGCATCGTCGTCCACGCTGCGGAAGGCGGGCTCGCTGAACTGGAGAAGCAGGCCTGCTGCTGCTGCCGCCAGCCGCTCGCGCCGCGTGAGATACCGGTATCCCGCCAGCGCGCGGGCCAGGCGCAGCGGTGCGGGCAGGCCGCGCCGGCGGATCGTCAGCTCGCCCTGCGGACTGAGAATGGTCAGCTCCGGCTGCTCGTGGATGCTGCCCGTGCTCGTCATGCCCAGCCGTGCGAGTAAGTCGCGGTAGGCGATGCTGCCGTGCAGGAACAGATGCTGCCCGTTGTCGATCGTCAGTCCGCGCCGCGCGAACGAGCAGGTGGCGCCGCCAAGCCACGGCCGCGCCTCGAGCACTGTCACGCTCAAGCCGGCGTCGGCAAGCTCGACGGCAGCGCTGATCCCGGCTAGTCCCCCGCCGATCACCGCTATGTCGGCGTGCCCGTCCGCCATTGTCATGTGAATTCCCCCGTTTGCCTGTCCCGCCCGCAGGCCCGGCTCGCCCCCGCGAGACCCTCGCCTGCCGCTCTTGCCAGCACGCGGATTCTAACGAACCTCAGCCGCCCGGCTCGCCGATCGCGCAACTAGCCCTCTGCCATTACTGAGGGTTATCTGAGCAGGCTGCAACGCTGCCCGGACCGCGACACTGTGCGCAGAATTCGAGCTGCTCATCCTGTTTCAACTCTGAGCCAGGCAATCGGATGTTACGCTCCGATATCGTCTGCCTGCAGTTCGGCTACACGGACTAGCGAGCGGGCGCAGATTGCGAACACTTCTCACACTGGGGCCTCAGCCATGGGATTGCGTCATCGGTCCATCCGACTGAGGGTCGGGCTCATTATCGCCGTTCCCGTGCTGTGTCTGCTTGCCCTGTACGGATTCGTGGCTGGCACCTCTCTTGGTAGTGCAGTAACACAGCAGCATGCACGGTCACTCAAGAACGACCTAGCCGACCCTGTCACAGCAGTGCAGATGCAGCTGGCGCTGGAGCGCCACTATGCCGTTCTGAGCCTCGCCAACCCGACCGACACGCAGGTTGCCTCGGCCCTTGGCGTGCAGGAAAGCAAGACGCAGCACGCGCTCAGCGCGCTGGACGCGGCTCTGCACTCGCCCGGCGTGACGAATTACGCGGCCGGCCCGGAGAAGGCCGCGATCCGCAGCTTCCTCACCGTTACGAGCATCGCCAGCACCGGCAACCTCAGCGCCATCCGCGGCCGTGTCGCCGACGACGCGCTCAGCGTCCGCGATGCACTGGCTGAGTACGACGCGGTCATCAACGCCGGCTACGCGGTCATCGACGCAGCGCTCGACCAGCAGTCGAACGTGCCGCTCGTGACTCAGGCACTCGACGTCATCAACCTCGACCGGGCGGCCCAGACAGCTGGCGCCGAGGAGGACCTACTCGCCGCGGACATGATGCAGGGCAAGTTCCCGGACGGCGACCGGCTGGCCTTCGCCACGCTGGCCCAGCAGCGGCAGTCCATCATCACCGACACAATCCCGTCCCTGACCGCCCCGTACAGCACGCTGATGCACACCTACGTGCCGCCATCCCTGGCCGGGGCGATGACCACAACCGAAACGACCATCATCAACACGCCGTGGCGCCACGGGGCGCCCCCCGCACATGTCTCGGCGGCCGAGAACACGTTCGCGAGCTATATCAAGAGCTTCTCCGCGGCGCTGACCTTGTCAGGCGACCGGCTTGAGAACCAGGCGAACCACAATGCCGATACCGTCCTGGTGGAGCTGATCCTTGCCGCCGGACTCGGCCTGATCGGCGCTATCCTCTCCATCGCGTTGTCCCTGGTGATCGGGCGCGGGCTCGTCCGGCAGCTCCGCGAGCTGCGGGAGTCCGCCCTGACGCTGGCACACGAGAAACTGCCGACCGTGATCACGCAGCTGCGCGCCGGCGATGCGGTCGACCTGGCCGACTATGCGCCCGGCGACACCCAGTCGGCGAACGAGATCGAGCAGGTCCAGCAAGCCTTCGGTATCGTGCAGCAAACGGCCGTCCAGTCCGCCGTGGACGAAGCCCGCCTGCGGCGCGGCATCAGCGACGTGTTCCGGAACCTCGCCGGCCGGAGCCAGTCCCTGCTGCACCGGCAGCTGACCCTGCTGGACGGCATGGAGCGGCGCGCGACCGAGCCAGACGAGCTCGAGGACCTGTTCCGCATCGACCACCTGACGACCCGCATGCGCCGGCATGCGGAAGGTCTGATCATCCTTTCCGGCGAGGCTCCCGCCCGTGGGTGGCGGCAGCCGGTCCCGCTCGTCGACGTGCTCCGGGCTGCCGTCGCCGAGGTCGAGGACTACACCCGGATCCGGGTACTCTGCCGCACCAGTGCGGCGGTCGCCGGGCACGCGGTCGCTGACATCATCCACCTGATTGCGGAGCTTGCCGAGAACGCCACCGTGTTCTCCCCGCCGAATACGCCCGTGCGGATCCAGGGTGACGTCGTCGGGCGCGGGTTTGCCATCGAAATCGAGGACCGGGGCCTCGGCATATCGGCCGCGCGGCTCGAGGAGATCAACGCCAACCTGGCGAACCCGCCTCAGTTCGACCTGTCGGGCAGCGACCGGCTCGGCCTGTTCATCGCCGGTCAGCTGGCACAGCGGCACGAAATCAAGATCACTCTGCGACCGTCGGTCTACGGCGGCACTACCGCTATCGTGCTGATCCCGACCGCGCTGGTCGTGGACGAGGGAACCTTCGAGCGCGATCCGGAACTGACCGCAGTGCCGGAGGACGTGCTGGCTGACGGCCTCTCCGGCCGCCATGCGGCGCTGGCCGGAGCCGTCGGCCGGCCCGGCGTCAATGGCTTCGCGAACGCACTGGAAGCCGGCAGCCCGGGCGCTAATGGCTTCGGCGCGGGCGCTGTCTCGAACGGTCTCGGCGGTGCTGGTCTCGGCGGGGCTGGCCTTGGCGGTGCTGGTTATGGCGGCAGCATCACCGGCGCCGGTCTCGGAAGCGGGTTCG
The DNA here is from genome assembly GCA_963711535.1 of uncultured Actinomycetota bacterium. GTDB lineage: Bacteria > Actinomycetota > Actinomycetes > Streptosporangiales > Streptosporangiaceae > JAJYUU01. The sequence goes on from CAVQEN010000002.1 coordinate 209,604, forward strand.
GCCTGGCGGATCTTTCCGAGGGAGCCGAAAGCACGAACGGCGGTGTCTCCCCGGATACGACGATCATCGCTGGCTCGGTCGCAGAGAGTTCGGCGGGCCCCGGCACCCCGGCCGAAGACGCCACGTCCCTCGCCGACGATGCAGCGTCCCTAGCCGACGCCGCGACCACCGAGGCTGCAGCGGCCACGGGTTATACCGGCGGCGCGGCTACCGGTTTCTCTCTTCCCGAGCCCGATCCCGAGTCGGACTACGTCCGGCGCGGGTTCTCGCTTGGCCGGCGTACTGCCCGCGTCGCGGGCGCTGCCGGAGCGGTCAACCCCTTCGTCAAGCCCACGGATCGCCCGGCCCCGACACCGGGCACCCGCGAGCCCGTCGTGCCTCCGCCGCCTGCGAGCGAGCCGTCCGACGCGCGCGTTTCCCCTGATCAGATCTCACAGCTGGGCCTTCCGGTGCGGGTCAGGCAGGCAAGCCTCGCGCCGCAGCTGCGCGACGCGCCACCTGCGGCTCCGGCCAGTGAGAACGGCTTCAGCGGCAGCGGGCTCGCAGCCAGGAACCCCGGGGCCAGCGGTGCTAGCCCGACTCGCATGCCGCGCCCCGGCAGCCCGGCAGCCACATCGGCCGCAGCCAGCCCGCCAAGCGCACAGCCGCCAGCGGCCCCAGCCCCTGCCGCTCCGCCACCCGCAGCACCACCCGCGGAACCAGCACCAGCGGCTTCGCCGACAGGCGCGACGCCCGCATCGCCTGAGGCCGCCCGGAACACCATGAGCGCGCTGCAGCGGGGCTGGCAGCTCGGCCGGTCGGAGGCCGATTCGGCCGACAGCGTGGACTTCAATGTCTTCGCTCCGCGCAGGTCACCATCGGGACAAGCCTTCAGTCCCTACGATCCGGATCCCGGCTCGACGACGAGTTCAGCGGAAGCCGACGGCGCTGACGAGCCAGGCGGCGAGTAAGACGACTACCAACGACAAAGGGGGGGACATGAGCCGCACTGGTGCGCTCGACTGGCTGCTGGATGACCTGGTCACGCGCGTTGCGCAGATCGAGAAGGCTGTCATTCTGTCGCGAGACGGACTGGCCATCGGCGCTTCGGCCGGGCTAAGCCGGGAGGATGCTGAGCATCTGTCCGCTGTCGCGTCCGGCTTCCAGAGCCTCGCGCGGGGGGTCGGCCAGCACTTCGGCGGAGGTCAGCCGCGCCAGACGATCGTCGAGATGGAATCGGCATTCTTGTTCGTCACTGCCGCCGGGGAAGGCAGCTGCCTGGCGGTACTGGCCGCGGCGGACGCAGACGCCGCCGGTCACATCGCGTATGAGATGGCAGTGCTCGTCCGGCGGGTAGGCGAGCACATGGCGGTGAACGCGAGACCGCCTGCCAGCACCGCCGAAGCGGTGTGACCACCGGTGCGCGACGATCAGTGGCTCGACCGAGACGCGGGTCCCGTCGTCCGGCCGTATGCGCTGACTGGCGGCCGCACCCGTCCCACCGGCGAGATCATTGACCTGCTCGCCCTCGTGTCGTCCGTCGAGACCAGCCCGATGACCTCCCTGCTACTCGAACCTGAATACCTGGAAGTTATCCGTCAGTGCGGGCAGCCCAAACCTGTCGCCGACCTCGCGTCGGACCTGGACCTTCCCCTGGGCGTTGTCAGGATCCTGCTGTCGGACATGCGTGAGCAAGGACTGATCACCATTCGCCACCCAGCCCGGAATCGGCTGACCGACCCGCAAGTTCTCAAGGATGTCGCCGATGCCCTCCGCAGGCTCTGACCTGGAGATGGACGCCGCAACCCCGGTGTCCATCAAGATCCTCATCGCCGGCGGCTTCGGCGCGGGCAAGACCACTCTGGTCAGTTCCGTGAGCGAGATCAAGCCGCTGCGAACCGAGGAAATCCTCAGCGAGCCCAGCGTGCTCGTGGACACACTGGACGGCGTCGAGCAGAAGACCACGACGACCGTCGCCATGGACTTCGGCCGGATCACTGTCCGGGATGACCTCGTCGTGTACCTGTTCGGCACTCCGGGCCAGCACCGCTTCTGGTTCATGTGGGACGAGCTCGCGCTCGGGGCGCTGGGTGCAGTGGTCATGGCTGACACGCGCCGTCTGGCCGATAGCTTCCCGTCTGTGGACTACTTCGAGCGCCGGGGACTGCCCTTCGTCGTGGCCGTCAACTGCTTCGACGGAGCCAAGCGATTCCAGCCCGATGTCGTGCGGACGGCTCTCGACCTGAATCCGGGAGTTCCGGTTGTGCTCTGTGACGCACGCCAGCGCTCGTCGAGCCGCGACGTACTGGTGACACTCGTGGAGTACGCGATCCGGCTGATCAGCGACAGCGAGGTCATGAGTCACGGCTAGTAACCTAGCCAGCAGCAGGCCGCGGCACGCGGCTGACGGCTCAGGATCGCCAGATCAGCGCCAGCGCGCAGTCGTCGGAGTTCGGGCCCACGCCCTGCATCGTCTGCACCAGCCGGGCCGCGCCCTCCCGGAACCCGTTCGCGACCAGCAGATCGGCCTCGCCGAGCAGACGATCGATACCGGCGTCGATGTCCCGGCCGGGTACCTCGACGAGTCCGTCGGTGTACAGCATCAGCGCGTCCCCCGGCCGCAGGTGCCCGTTTCCGGGCACGGTGCGGAGGTCAGGGACTACACCGAGAACCAAGCCGCGCGCGGTTGCGAGGCGCCACCGGCCGCTACCGCTCTCGAACTGCGCGGCAGGCGGATGCCCGGCCGACGAGATCAGGTAGTCGCCCGTCACCAGATCGAGGGTCAGGTAGACAGCGGTGACGAAGCTCTCTGGCGGACCGCCGCGCTGGAGGTAGGCATTACACGCTTGCAGGTACTCACTGTGCGGCACGGAGCCAAGGAGCCCGCCGAAGGCACCGGAGAGTAGCAGGGCTCTGGTACCAGCCTCAATGCCCTTGCCGGCCACGTCGACCAGCGCCAGCTCGAGCACCTTGCCGTTACACGTGGACACGAGGAAATCACCGCCGAAGGACGAGCCGCCAGCCGGCCGTAGCACGGACACGGCGTGCCAGCCGTCTGGCAGCTCAGGCATCCGGCCCTGCGCACGGATCCGGTCGCGCAGGTCGAGGAGCATCTGGTCACCCCGCAGCCCCTGCATGCCCAGTTTCTTCCTGGTGCGGGCGAGGACGTCGGCGAACAACGCAGTCAGAACGATGGTCGCGGTGATGCCGAACCCGGCTTTCCGGTCATTCAGCCAGTCGTACGCCAGCATCGCCGCCACGATGGCGAACAGGATGCGCAGCGCCCGCGGCCACAGCAGGAGACCACCGGCGAGGATAGGAAGGATCTCGACGCCCGGCGAGATCCAGTCGGCGCGCACCTTGATCGTCGCGATGCCGATGCCCAGGGCCACGAGGGCCAGCCCGAAGGCCATTCTGCGGTTGCGGGTGATGAACTGGCGCCTGATCCTTGCGCGCTGCCGATCCGCGGCCAGCTTCGCCGCGGTCCAGAGCTGGCCGAAGCCCCGTGCAGACATCTTGCCGGAACACTACCGGTCAGACGGGGCAGGCGGAAATGCGCTGGCCGCCACTCCCGGCCCGCGCGGACTGGCGTAGCGGCAGTGCCCAGGTAAGACTGTCCTGGACCATGCGATGCGGTGAGCGCGGAAGCGAGGCGACGGGCAAATGGCCGGAATGAAGATCTCAGTGGACTCGGCGATGCGCGCGCGCGATGTCGCACAGCCGACAGCCGCGGACGAGGAAGCGGCCGGCACTGCAGACGCAGGGGTAGTGGCGGCGGCGACTAGCCGCCTGCCCGCGGCCGGGCACATGGCTGCGGCCGCAGGCAGTCCTGCACCAGGAGACACCGAGGATAATCCCCCGTCCAGCCTGCGGCCTCAGCAGCCGGGCACGCTACCGGGAAGGAACCTGGCAGGCACCCGCGGCCGTCGACCGCGCCGACGGCGGCGGGGCTGAGCCAGGCGTAACCCAGCGTCCGGGAGCCGGAAATCTCTCAGATACCGGACGGCTCGGCGGGCAGTTCTCCGGTCTGCTCGTAGGCTGCGATCATGTCCAGCCGCCGGACGTGCCGCGGCGCCTCCGAGAAAGCCGTCTCGACGAACACTTTCGCGAATCCGACGGCCGCGTCGATGGAGTACTCGCGAGCTCCGAGGCTGAGTACGTTCGCGTTGTTGTGCAGGCGGGCGAGACTCGCGGTCTCGTCACTCCAGGCCACGGCAGCCCGCACGCCTCGTACCTTGTTCGACGCGATCTGCTCCCCGTTCCCGGAGCCGCCGATGACGATGCCGAGGCTGCCGGGGTCTGCCACAGTGGAACTGGCTGCCCGCATCACGTAGACGGGGTAGTCGTCATCCGGCACGTAGCTCGACGGCCCGCAGTCGATTGGCTCATGCCCGGCGTCAGCCAGCCACTTCACCAGGCTGGCCTTCAGCTCGAACCCAGCGTGATCTGATCCCAGGTATACGCGCACAGCGCCAGTCTGGCACGGCGGCCGATTAGCCGACCGGCCAGGCTGAAAGTGCACGGTTGCTCTGCCTCTTACCTGCCAAAACATAGATACGATCAAGACGCCACTTCATTTCGTGATAGAACGCTCTCTGACAGTGACGGGCAGGTTGGTCACTTCAGTCACGATGAAGACGGGGCTCACGGCGATGACATATCGCGACTTCGGCAACGGGCGCGCACCGGCACGCGTTCCCCAGCACGCGGCGCCCTTCGGCGTTCCGGCGCGGTCACTATCCTCCGGCCGACTCCGGCCCTCAGTTCCGTTCCGCCGTCGCACTCGCCGGGCACTGCGCTTCGTCGCCACGGCCGGGATGTGGGCTGCTGGCCTGTGCCTGGTGATCAGCTCGCTCGCGCTAGTGGTCGCGGCGGCGGCGCCTGGCCACCCGCGGCACACCACGTCGGCACCACAGGAGATGAAGCTGGCACATCCCAGCCCGGGCATACTTCAGGCGCCGGGCACCGACAGCAGCGCTGCGTTCAGCCACCCGGACGCGTCTCCCTCTTCGGCCAGCCACCAGCAGACGACGGGTAGCCGCTCAGCGTCGCATGTTCTGGCGATGTTCACCGGCCGCGGCAATACGATCACCCGGCACTTCCGGGTTGCCGGGCCGCACCGGTGGGCCGTGCGCTGGAGCTATGCCTGCCCGGCCCGGCGGAACGCGGGGCACTTCATTGTCGAGGACGCCGAGATTATGGGCCCCACGACACGAGTCGGCTCGAGCCTCGACGAGAACGGCACCGCCGGCAGCGGAATCACCTGGCTCAGACCAGGGCCGCGTAACCAGTACCTCGTGGTGGTGTCGAGCTGCTCCTGGACGATGCGGGTCGTCGAGGCGCTATGACCGCAAACGCCACTCAGTCCTCGCGTAGCTGGCCAGCCGGGCGCTAGCCGAAGACCGGCTCCCGGGTCCGCGACCGCTTCAGCTCGAAGAAGCCGTCTGTCCCGGCCACCAGCAGCACGCCATCCCACAGTCTGGCGGCGGCCTCGCCGCGGGGAATCGGGGACACGACCGGCCCGAAGAACGAGATGCCGTCGACCGAGATCACCGGTGTCCCTACCTGGTAACCGACACGGTCCATGCCGTCCTGGTGCGACGTTCGAAGCGCATGGTCGTACGCGGTGGAGTCGGCGGCGTCGGCCAGCTCCGCCGGCAGCCCTGCCTCGGCAAGAGCCGCCTCGATCGTTGCGCGGTCGGGCTCAGCGTTCTCGTTGTGGAACCTGGTCCCCAGTGCCGTGTAGAGCGGCAGCAGTACCTCGGGGCCGAACTTCTGCTCAGCGGCGATGCTAACCCGCACCGGACCCCACGCCTGCTTCATCAACTCCCGGTAGCGCTCCGGCATGTCCTGGTTGTCCTCATTCAGGACAGCGAGACTCATCACGTGCCAGCGTGCCCGGACAGGGCGCACTTTCTCGACCTCGAGAACCCACCGGCTGGCGATCCAGGCCCACGGACATAGCGGATCGAACCAGAAATCGAGCTGAGTAGGCTCCTGCTCAGTCATTCGTCACTCCTCGGGCGGATGTACGGGACACTCTCCGGCCAACCGGGAAATCGCGGTGCGCATTCCGCCGGCCGGCTCACGACGCGAGGGCCAGCCAGACGAGAGGACAGAGCACGTGGTGAGCAACCTGACGCGCGAGGAAGCGCGGGTGCGGGCTGAGCTGATCAGGGTCGCCTCCTACCAGGTGGAGCTCGATCTGACTAGCTCAGGCGCGACGTTCGAGTCGGTGAGCACGATCAGTTTCAGCTGCTCAAGGCCAGGCGCTGCAACGTTCCTCGAGCTGACCGCCCCGGCGGTGACTCAGATCACCCTCAACGGGCAGCCCGTCGAGCTGTCGGCGTTCGATGGTGACCGCATAGCCCTTTCCGGCATCGCCGAGGACAACGAGCTGCGCGTCGCGGCTCGCTGCGCCTACTCCCGCAGCGGTGAGGGACTGCATCGCTTCACCGACCCGGCAGACAACGGTGTGTACCTGTACACGGACCTGGAGGCCTTCGACGCACACCGGGTTTATGCCTGCTTCGACCAGCCGGACCTCAAGGCCACCTTCGAGTTCACGATCACCGCACAGGACGACTGGACGGTGGTCTCCAACGCCGCCGCCGATCTCAGCGCTCAGCGCGCAGCACCCGGCCGCTCGCGCTGGCATTTCCCGCCGACACTGCGCATGTCGACGTATATCACCGCTGTTGCGGCCGGACCGTATTTCGCGGTCAGGACCGAGCATGACGGCATTCCGCTCGGCGTCTACTGCCGTCAGTCACTGGCCCGCTACCTGGACTCGGACGAGATCTTCGAGATCACCCGGCAGGGCTTCGACTACTACCACTCCGCCTTTGGCATGCGATACCCGTTCGGCAAGTACGACCAGCTGTTCGCGCCCGAGTACAAGGCCGCTGCAATGGAGAACGCGGGCTGCGTCACGCTCGGCGAGGACTACGTCTTCCGCTCCCGGGTGACGGACACCCGGCGGGCGGTCCGCGCACAGACGATCCTGCACGAGATGGCGCACATGTGGTTCGGCGACCTCGTCACCATGCGGTGGTGGGATGACCTCTGGCTGAAGGAGTCCTTCGCCACCTGGGCCGAGATGGTCTCGAGTACCGAGGCGACCCGCTGGACGAACGGCTGGACGGGCTTTGCGCAGGGAAACAAGGCGTGGGCATACCGGCAGGACCAGCTGCCGTCGACGCATCCGGTAGCAGCCGACATTCCCGACATCGAGGCCGTCGAGGTGAACTTCGACGGCATCACCTACGAAAAAGGCGCAGCTGTACTCAAGCAGCTCGTCGCCTACGTCGGCCGCGATAACTTCCTCGCCGGCGTGCGGGATTACTTCGGCAAGCATGCGTTCGGCAACGCCACGCTGGCCGACCTGCTCTCCTCACTCGAGCAGCTCTCCGGCCGCGACCTGAGGTCGTGGTCGAAGTCCTGGCTGGAGACGGCCGGAGTGAACACGCTGCGCCCGGCGTACCAGCTCGATGCACTGGGCCGGTTCACGGAATTCAGCGTTCTGCAGGAGGCACCGGCGGAGCACCCGGAACTGCGGCCGCACCGGCTGGCCATCGGCCTCTTCGAGAGGACGGAGACCGGCGAGCTGCGCCGGCGCCGACGGCTGGAGCTCGACATCTCCGGCCCGGCGACCGGCGTCGCTGACCTTGTCGGCGAGAAGCGGCCCGACCTGATCCTGGTGAACGACGACGACCTTACCTACGCCAAGATCCGGCTCGACGAGCACTCCCTTCGCACTGCCGTCGCGAGCATCAGTGATCTCGATGATCAGCTCGCCGCGTCGCTGGTCTGGGCGTCAGCGTGGGACATGACACGGGACGCCGAGATCCCCGCACGGGACTTCCTCGCGCTCGTTCTGTCCGGGGCTCCGTCCATCGCCGGGGTAGCGGTCCTGGAAAACGTCCTGGCGCAGGCAGGCGCTGCAGTCCGCCGTTACGCAGACCCGGCGTGGCGTTCTGACGGGCTTGCGCAGCTCGAAGACCGGCTGCGCGACTGGCTGACGAGGGCTGAGCCAGGCTCCGACCATCAGCTCGCCTACGCCAGGGCGCTGGCCGATGTCGCCACGTCCCCGGCCGGGCTGCAGCTGCTTTCCGGATTGCTCGGCGGAAGCACCTCGCTGGACGGACTAGCGGTCGACACCGACCTTCGGTGGCTGCTTTTGCGCCGGCTGGCCGGCCGCGGGGTCGCCGGGCCGGACGAGATCGAGGCGGAACTCGACCGCGACCGTACTGACGCTGGCGACCGGCAAGCGCAGCGCTGCCTGGCCGCGATCCCCGCCTCCGGTGCCAAGGCGGAAGCCTGGGCCAAGATCACCGGCGGTTCCCTGCCCAACGCCGCCTTCCGGGCCACGCTGCGCGGGTTCACCGGTCCGGACCAGGACAACCTGATCGCACCGTTCGCCGGCCAGTACTACGAGGCACTTGCCGGATTCTGGGCGGATGGCGCCTCGGACATGGCCCAGTTCTTCACCACAGTGGCTTACCCGGACACAGTCGTCAGCCAGCAGGGCATCGACGCGACCGACTTCTATCTCGAGAGCGCGCGCCCGGTCCCGGCACTCCGGCGGCTGCTCGTCGAGCGCCGAGACGACGTCGTCCGCGGCCTGCGCTGCCGCGAGCGGGATGCTGCCGCCAGCTGAGGCCGCACCGACCTAACGCCCGGGCTAGCCAGCGCCGCGGCCGGTGCTAGCCGGCGGCGGCAGCGGGAGTCGCGCCCACGGCCGCGCACACGTCGCGCACGAGCGGCAGGCTGGGCAGGTCCTCGAGCAGCACAGCCTGGCCGCGGGCGTCGCACAGCGGGATCTGCCAGTTCGGGTACTCCGCGCTCGTGCCGGGGATGTTCTGCGTCCGCACGTCGCCGACCGCGTCCGCCAGTGACACCCCGATCAGCAGAGCAGGGGTCATGCGCAGGTAGCCGTACAGTGCGACCGTGACGGCCGCAGCGTCGCCGCGCTGCTCGGGCGAGAGCAGGCCCTCCGTCTCCAGGGCCGCCTGCCACCGGGCAAGCTGAGCGGCCGCTTCGCCGCGTTCGGTCTCCTCGGCGGCGGTCAGGAGACCGAGCCGCGCCCGCGCCGTCACCTGCTCACCGGTGACGAACCCGGCTACTGGCGGCACGTCGTGCGTGCCCACCGTCGCCATGCACGCTCGCCGCCAGCGCTCGGGCGGCAGTGGCGCCCCGTCGGTATCGCGCGCGAACCACAGCATCATCGTGCCGAGAATGCCCAGCTCGGCCAGGTAGTCGTGGACCCACGGATCGACCGTGCCGAGATCCTCGCCGATGGCCAGTGCGCCCGCGTCGGCCGCCGCACGTGCCAGCGCCGGCACCGTGGCCCTGTAGTCGTAGCGGACGTAGGCACCGCGACCGGCCAGCCGGCCTGGCGGGATCCACCACAGCCGGATGAGGCCGAGGACGTGATCGACCCGGATACCGCCGCCATTCCGCAGCGACGCCTCGAACAACTCGGTCAGCGGCTGGTAGCCCGCAGCAGCGAGCCTGCGCGGGTGCCAGGGTGGCTGCGACCAGTCCTGACCGAGCTGATTGAAGCCGTCCGGCGGCGCGCCGACGCTGAAGGCAGGCACCAGTACCTCCTGCTGCGCCCAGGCATCGGCACCTCCCGGGTGCACACCGACTGCGAGGTCGTGAATCACTCCGTGTGCCATCCCCGCCGTCGTCGCCGCATGCTGGGCCGCAGCGAGTTGCTCGTCGGCCTGCCACTGCAACCAGGCGTGGAACTCGGCGGCCCGGGACAGCGCCGGGTCGGCCGCTACGTGCTGGACCCCCTGCCGCGGGTCCGTCAGTATCTCCGGCCATACTCGCCAGTCGCTGCCGTACTTCTCAGCGAGTGCGCACCACGCGGACCACTGCTGCAGCGATGGCCCGCGCTGGAGCCTGAAGCGGTCAAAAGCTGCCTGACGCGGCTCTGTCAACGGCACCGCGCTGATGAGCTCGAGCGCCTGGCGCTTTGCCGTCCAGACGGCGTCGCGATCGATCAGGTCCGCGGTCCGGCTGGCGGCGCGCAGCGGCGCGGCGAGCTCGGCGATAGCCTCCTTGTCCGCGGCCGGAAGAGCCCCGTACTCGAGAACATCTTCCACCCGCAGATAGAGGGGGCTCGTGAACAGCCGGGTCATCGGAAGATACGGCGAAGGGCTGAGCGGAGAGTGCGGCTCGGCCGCGTGGAGGGGGTTGACGAGGAGGAACCCCGCGCCAAGCTCGCTGGCGCTCCACCGGGCTAGCTCTGCCAGATCGTGCAGATCACCGTGGCTCCATGAGTCGCGCGACCGCAGCGAGTACAGCTGCACGGTGAACCCCCACTGCCGTTTCCGCGGCAGCCTCAGCTTGTCCTCGCGAGCCGGCGCCATCTCGGGCGACCGCGCACCGGTCGGCTCCTCGAGTACTGCCAGAATCTCGGCCAGCGTCTCCGCGGGCACTTCGGTGCGGCTCCCATGCCAATCGCGATACTCGGCAATGATCCCGGCATTCCGGGCGCGGCGAACGAGGTCTGGGTCGGTCACACCTCCATGATTCGCCGTCACAAGCACTCCAAAACGCACCACCCGGTGCCCGCGAGCGTCATTGAGGTACTTCCGCGCACCATGGATACCCGGAATTACCTCAATGACGATGAGCGCCCGATTTGTCATAGCCGCGGGCCAGCATAGATGCCATGCACGAGTCCATCACCGACGAGTTAAGCGAGCTGATCGACGTCCAGCACGGGGTTGTGTCGAACGCCCAGCTGGCAAGCTTCGGCATCGACCGCAGTGGCGCGCGCTCGAAGGTCCTGACCGGCCGGTGGCAGCGGCTGCACCCGGGTGTGTACGCGACATTCTCCGGGGCGCCTTCGCGCACGTCGCTCCTGTGGGCAGCGGTCCTGCATTGCGGAGAAGGCGCGATGCTCAGTCACCTCACGGCAGCCGAGCGTGCCGGGCTGGTCGATACGGCCCGGGACATCATCCACGTCGCGGTGCCTGACGAGCGCAAGGTCAGGCGGACTGCCGGAATCATGGTGCATCGCCGCTGCGGTGCTGGCGCGGCTGCGCATCCAGCGCGGCTGCCACCGCAGACACGTGTCGAGGAGACGGTCCTCGACCTCGCCGCCGCCGCGGCAACCGTCGACGATGCCTGCAGCTGGGTCCTGCGCAGCCTGCAGCGCCGCACGACAACTCAGGCGAAGCTCGCCCGGGCGCTCGCGCGACGGCCGCGGATCCGCTGGCGCTGCACGCTCCGCGAGCTGCTGACGCTCGACGCGGCCGGACTGCACTCGATCCTCGAGCAGCGCTACGAGCGCGACGTCGAGCGGCCGCACGGGCTGCCACGCTGTCGGCGTCAGCATCTGTACCGGCGGGGCGAGCACAACGAATTACCGCGACGTCTACTACGACGAGTACGAGACGGCCGTGGAGCTCGGCGGTGCCGCTTATCACCCGCCGGAAACGCGGTCCGACGACACCCGGCGCGACAATTTCGCGGCCGAGGACGGGATCCTCACACTTCGCTATGGCCCGCCGGACATCTTCAGTTTGCCGTGCGCGACGGCCGCCCAGGTGACGCGCGTGCTGGGCAGGCGCGGATTCGCGGGCGCACACCGGTGCTCCCCCGGCTGCCCGGTCGGAGCGCAGCAGGCCACGCTGCCCTCGAGCCCGGCCAGGTCACTGCGCTCGACAGCCCGGCCGCGGCCGCGTCGCTCGCCGCAGAAGACCAGCCCCGCACGCGACCGCCCGGCATCTCCCCGGCAAGGCACCGCCGCCCGCAAGCCCGCGGCCGGAGCTCAGCACCACGACGACCAGGGACGTGAGCACACGAAGCGGAGCAGCAGCTCGCCGCCGGCAGCCCACGGCTGGTGTGCTGGCCTCGAGACCTGCGGCAGTGGCCGTTCGACAGCCTCCGACGTGTGCGGCCGGCGCAAACTGGTTGCCGCGCGTGGCGGCGCCGGCCAGGCTCGGCCGGTGACACCGTCCTTCCTTCCCGGGCTTGAGCTGTCCCGGCGGTACTACCGCGAAGTCGTACGGCCACTGCTCGACCAGGAGTTCCCGAAGCTGCCGCATTCGGCCGCGCTGATCGGCTGGGGATCGGACGCGCTGGGATTCGACACGCCCAGGTCGACTGACCACAACTGGGGGCCGCGGCTTCAGCTGTTCCTCGGCGACGAATGGGCGAACCAGGCTGAGCGAGTAACAGAGATGCTGACGGCCCGCCTTCCGGCGGAGTTCCTCGGCTATCCGACGGCCTTCACCGGGACGTTCGAGGAAACGCAGGTGCCCGTCCACTGGGTGACCGTCGCCCGGCTGCGCGCCTGGCTGACCGCCACCCTCGGCTTCGACCCGACCGGCGAGGTCCGCCTCCTGGACTGGCTGTCGGTTCCCACGCAGGCACTGGCCGAGGTCACTGCCGGGGACGTGTTCCACGACGGGCTGGCCGTCGACCCATCGCCCGGCCTCACCGGAGTCCGCGCCGCGCTCGCCTGGTACCCCCGCGACATCTGGCTCTACGTACTCGCGAGCCAGTGGCAGCGCATCGCCCAGGAGGAGGCGTTCCCCGGCCGGTGCGCCGAAGCCGGCGACGAGCTCGGCTCTGTCATCGTCACCGCGCGGCTCGCGCGGGATGTCATGCGCCTGGCCCTGCTGCTGCAGCGGCGATACCCGATGTACAGCAAGTGGCTCGGCACCCAGTTCGCCCGCAGCGCCGCCGGCGAGGAACTCGGCCCGCACCTCCTGGCCGCAGTCACCGCCGCTGCCTGGCCCGGCCGGCAGCACAGCATGACCGCTGCCTACGAGACCGTCGCCCGGCTCCACAACGCGACCGGGCTCACGCCCGCGCTCGACCCGGCCATCCGGCCGACCTACTTCGAGCGGCCCTTCCAGGTGCCCGACGCCGAGCGCTTCGCTCGCGCCCTCGCCGAGCAGATCAGCGACCCGCGAGTACGCGAGCTGCCGCTGACCGGTGCCGTCGACCAGTTCGTCGACGGCACCGACGCGCTCGGATCAGGCCGCTTGCGCAGAGCCGCCGTGTCGGCAAGCGCGGCGGAGGCGATCAACGACTGACGCGTAGCCAGCGGCCGCGCCCGGCCCCACAGCCCGCCCTCACAGCCGCCCTGCACAGCCGATGCTCACAGGCAGCGCCACCGCCAGCTTCACAGCCAGCTGGCCTCCCCGCTCAGTCCGCGGCGAGCTGGGGCGTCAGGGCCCGGCCGAGCCAGTACCCGATGAGCACCTGCACCACCGGGACGGCGATAGTCACCGCTAGCCCCACGGCCGCGTACCCGGGCAGCCCGAGCAAGACCGCCGCGATCCTGGCGTCCGCTCCGTACGGCTGACCGTGGAGCACGGCCCACCACCACGGCGCGAGCCAGCCGAGCGCGGCCACGATGGCCACCGCCGGCACAGCTGCCCGCACAGACCAGCGGCCTATCCAGTTAGCGGCGCCTGCCAGCACCCCGGCGACGAGCGGCATGAACCACCAGTCGACGGCAGCGCCCGCGGCAATCAGGAGCACGCCGAACAGCAGCCCGACCACCCAGATCGACGTCGGCCAGCGGTGGTCGGGCCGCACCCATTTCGGCTGGAACGGCACAGGCCGCCGGATCTCGCCCACGCCCTGGGCGCGCAGTTGCCCGAGCCGGTACGACCCGCGTTTCCCGAGGCGCCTGAAGTCAGCGGTCATGGCCCCGGTACCCGCCAGACCCGGGCCGCCAGGCGCCAGTCCGCCCGCTTGCCGCCGGCCGCGCTCGTCGCCCGAGTGCGGCCCGCCACCATGGCCGCGGCGGGACCGCCGAGGCGAGCGCAACCGGGCCGGTTCCCGGCTGAGACAGCGCGCGATCTGACAGCAGCATCGCCCGCCCGGCCGGCCGCCAGGCGCCGTGGCCCGGCACGAGCCCTGAGCCAAGCGGCGGAACACCGCCGAAACCAGCTCCGAGCACGCCGACCAGCGCGGCTGATGCCGCGAGTGCGACTACCGCGTTTCCGATCCTGAAGATCTTCTGAGCGCGTCGCGCATCGACCTTCACTCGGTCATCCCGTGCCCCCGCATCGTGAAAGACCTGCCGGTGCCCCCGCACCGAGTACACAGAATGCTAAAACACGGCCACTCTCAGTCGCCGGACTGGTGCAGCAAGTCAAGGAATCTCGCGACAACCGGCCCGTCGGTCGGGCCGCCCTCCCCGCCGTCGACTGTCACCATGGCGAAGGCGATATCGCTGGCGAACACCTCGTTGTTGAAGCCGATCAGCCACGCATCGGTCGGCAGCGGATTGCCGTGGCCGTACTGCGCCGTCCCGGTCTTGGCGTACGTGCCAGGCGGAAGGCCCTTGTCCGAGGCGGTCCCGGTCTCCACGACCTGCCGCATCATCGCGTGCAGGTCGCGGACTACGGTGCCAGGCAGCGCGGTCGGCTGAGCACTCGCGCTGGCGGCCGCAGTGACGAGCCGGGCGGCGCGCACCTGCCCCGTGTCGACGGCCGCCGCGACCACCGCCATGTCGACGGGCGCCACGAGCACGCGGCCCTGCCCGATCGCCGTCGCGGCAAGGTCGGCCTCGCCCGACGGTGCCGGCACCGAGCCAGCGAAGGCCGGCAGCCCCAGCTGCGTGGCCGCGCCGATCCGGTACAGCGCCGCGGTCGCGGTGAAGTCCGCGGCGCTCAGATGCCGGGTGGCCAGGCCGATGAAAGCCGTATTGCACGACTCTGCGAACGCGTGCAGCAGGTCGCTCACCGACGCGGTGCCCTCCGCGTTGTGGAAGACCTCGCCGTCGACAGTCAGCTGATCCGGGCAGCTCGCCGGCGAAGACGGCGTCAGCCCGTGCTCTATCAGCGCCGTCGAGGTGAGCACCTTAAACGACGATCCAGGCGGAAACGCGCCATCCAGCGCCAGGTCAAATCCGCTGGAGCCCGGCACGCTGACCGACGCCAGGACCTGGCCGGTGCTGGCGTTCAGGGCAATAAGTGCGGCCTGCTTGCGGACTCCGGCCAGTGCCTTCTCCGCGTCGCTCTGGACGACGGGGTCGATGCTGGTCTGGACGGGCGTGCCTGGCTTCGGCGCGAGCGAGGCGACGGTGCCGAGGGTGGCGCCGGACCCGTTCACCGCCGTGATGGTCGCGCCCGGCAGGCCCGCCAGCTGCTTCTGGTCGGCAAGCTCGAGCCCGGTCTGGCCGACGACGCTCTGCGCGGTGTACGGGGCGCCGAGCTTGCTCAGCTGCTGGGCGGTGACCGGCCCCACGCTGCCGACGATGTAGCCGAGCCCGGGCGTAATCGGGGCGCGTTCGTGAATGGTCTGGAACACCGTGCCGGGGACCGGGTAGATCTTCGGCGCGAGCTGCTGGTAGCGGTGCCAGCTCACGGTGAAAACGGGCTCGAACCAGGTCGGCTGCGCCTTCGCGCTGCGCAGTGCGGAGTCCGTGGCCTGCGCCGGCGCGCCCGCCGCCAGCAGGGCAGCGCGGACGACCGATTGCTTCTTTATCCGCTGGCCCTCGACGCCGATGGTGACCATGGCGGCCTGCGTGGTGAGCGTCGCGCCGTTCGCGCCCAGGATCTGCGCCCGCGGCGCCCAGGCGATCTGCAGGGCCAGCCGGTCACCGGGCTTGGTGAGCTGCGGCGCGATTGTGGCCGGCGACCACAGGACCCGCCAGCTGCCCGATGCGTTCGTCAGCCGGAGTGTGGTCCGGACCGGTACGGCTCCGACGCCGCCGACGCCGAAGCGCTCGGTCACGGGCTCGTGCGCGGTCGACCCGGCGACGGTGAGGTGACCGGCCTGGTAGCTCGCCTGCCGCACGCCGAGAGCGGTGAGCGCCGCGGCATTCACCGAGGCGAAGTCTGCGGGCGGGCTCGCGACCAGCGTCCGCATGGCGGGCCAGTCCCTGCGAGCCCACGCGCTCAGGTAACCGTGCGCCACGTCCTGCGCGGACGTACCGCTCGAGCAAGCCGCCAGCAGTGCTGCAGGCGCCAGCAGCGCCGCAGCCGCGATCACGCCGGAAGCCGGTCGCATGCGACCGCGAACGCGGCGGCGCGCGCGAGCTCCCTCCAGGGTCATAAGCAGGACACTACGCACCCGGCCCGGCAGATTCACCGGCTGTCGCTTCACTGGCTGCCGCGCGGTCCGCGGCCGCAGGTGCCTCGCCGCCTTCCTCGAGGCTCAGGTGCGGCACGACCGGCTCCAGCCACTTCGGCAGGTACCACGCGTGCCTGCCGAGCAGGCTCATGATCGACGGCACCAGGATCATCCGCACCAGCGACGCGTCGATGAGCACCGCGAAGGCCATACCGAGGGCGAGCATCTTCACCGTCGGGTTGGTGCTGATCACGAAGCTCGCGAACACCGTGATCATGATCGCCGCCGCCGTCGAGATCACCCGGGCGGTACTGCCGATGCCGATCGCCACGGCGCGGTGCGCATCCTTCGTGCTGAGCCACGCCTCGTGGATCCGGGACAGCAGGAAGACCTCGTAGTCCATCGACAGGCCGAACACGATCGCGAACACCAGCATCGGCACGTAGGCCGGGATCGGCAGCGTCGTCTGCAGGCCGATCACCGACTTCAGCCAGCCCCACTCGAAGACCGCGACGATGACGCCGTAGGCCGCGCCGATCGACAGCAGGTTCAGGATGGCCGCCTTGGTCGCGATCACGATCGACCGGAAGGCGGTTGTCAGCAGCACGAACGCAATCGCCACGACGGCGACGATCAGCCAGCCGAGCCGCGCCGTGATCCGGCTGGTGAAGTCCAGGTTGCCCGCCGTCGTGCCGGTGACGTACGTAGTGGCCTTCTGCTTCGGCAGCACGTCGTCGCGCAGCGTCTTCACCAGGTTCGTGGTGGCTCCCGCCTGCGGCCGCGTGGTCGGGATCGCGTTGAAGACCGCCGTGGTCGCGGCCGAGTTCACCGCGACCGGGCCGACCGAGGCGACTCCCTTCGTGCCGGCGACGGCCTTCTGGATGTTGCCGAGCAGCGTGTTGTCCGCCGACGTGGACTGCTTCGGCAGCACGACCACGACGGCAAGCGGCCCGTTCGTGCCGACGCCGAAGCCCTGCGACATGAGGTCGTAGGCCCGGCGGTTCGTGAAGCTGGTCGGGTTGGTGCCGTTGTCGGGCTGGCCCAGCGTGATCGAGAAGAACGGGATCGACAGCACGCCGAGCACGACGACGCTGAGAACGAGCCATGGCCATGGGCGGGCGCTGACCCGGCGGCCCCACCGCGCGAATCCGGACCGCTCGTGCTTAGCCTCGGTCTCGGCGGCGGTCTGGAGGGCCTGCTCCCGAGCGGTCTCGCCCGCCTGGTGCGCCCGAAAACGGGCCGCCAGCGAGCGGATGTTCTGCCGGACGGCGCCCATGAAGGCCGGCACCAGCGTCAGCGCGGCCAGCATGGTGATCGCCACCGTGATCGCGGCCGCCAGGCCGAGCGCGCCGACGAACGCGACGTCGGAGATGTACAGGCCGAGGATCGAGATGACCACGGTGCTGCCTGCGACCACGATCGCGGCACCCGAGGTCCGCTCGGCCCGCCGGATCGACTGCACCACCTCCATCCCGGCGTCGAGTTGCTCGCGATGCCGGGCGACGAGGAAGAGGCCGTAGTCGATCGCGACCCCCAGGCCAAGCAGCGTGGCGATGGTCGGTGCCGTGGTCGGGAACGTCATGACCGACGCGAGCAGCCCGAGCAGCGACAGGCCGGAGACCACGCTGAAGATCGCCGAGACGAGCGGGAGGGCGGCCGTGATCAGCGCGCCGAACATGAACAGCAGCAGGATCAGCGCGCAGGCCAGGCCGATGAGCTCGGAGTTCCTGTCGTCGTAGGTCTGGCCGATGTTGCCCGCGCTGGCGCCGTACTCGACCTGCAGCCCGGCGTTCCGCGCGGGCGCGACCGCTGTGTTCAGCCGGCTCAGGTAGCCGGTGCCGAGCGAGGAGGTGTTCACGTTCCAGGACACGCTGGCGTAGGCGATCGTGCCGTTCTTCGACACAGCGCCGGCCGCCGACGAGCTGAACGGACTGACCGCCTTGATGACATCCGGCAGCTTCGCGACGTTCGCGGCTGCCTGGTTCACCGCGGACGTGTCCGCGGCCACCGTTCCCTTCGTCGCGTGGAAGACGATCTGACCGGCGTAGCCGCCTTCGGATGGAAACGTGGCATTAAGCCGGTTCAGCCCGTTGTCCGACGGTGTCCCCGGCACGTTGTAGTTGTTGACGTACTCGCCGCCGGACTGCTGCTTCGCGATTACCAGTCCGCCCAGGATGATCACCCAGGCGATGATCACGGCCCAGCGCCACCGGGCGGAGAATCCGCCCAGTCGCTCCAGCCATCGGTTCACCCACCCCACCCGCCCCCGCTGCTCCGCGCCCCGCGCGCAGTGAGGGCTCTATCCCCCGCTAAGCGCAGGACCACGCATCAGTGCAGGTGAAGTGGGGTGCGAGCGGGGGCTGGCGGGCCGCGTGCTACCAGATGGCCGGGTGCCGGTCCTTCCACGGCCGCGCCGCCTCTAGCTGGGCGGACAGCGAGATCAGGGTCGCCTCGTCGCCCATCCGGCCGGCCAGCATGGTGCCGATCGGCAGGCCGTCGGAGCTCCAGTAAAGCGGGACGCTGACCGCGGGCTGGCCGGTCAGGTTATACAGCGCGGTCCACGGGGTGAAGACCGTCTGCCGGAGGAAGTTCTCCTCCGGCGGCACCTCGTCGAACCAGCCGACTGGCCGCGGCGGCAGGGCGAGCGTCGGGCTGAGGATCGCGTCATAGGCGTTGAGCGCGGTCATCGCCGGCCGCACGGCACCCTGCAGGATCGCCTCGTGCAGGAAGATGTCGGCGGCGGACAGCTCCATGCCCTTGCCGCGCAGGTAACGGGTAAGCGGCAGCAGCTGGCTTTCCTGGTCGGGCGCGATCGGCGCCAGTGTCGCCATCGCGTACCAGAGCGCCAGGAAGGACGGCACCGCGTCTTCGCCGAACGGCAGCTCGAGGTCCTCCACGTCGTGCCCGAGCGAGCTGAGAAGCGCGCTGGCGTCTTCGTAGGCGGCGACGCAGTCGGGATGGACCTCGGCACCGGGCACGACAGTCTTCATCGACCGGGCGATGCGCAGCCTGCCGGGCTCGTGGCCGGCGTAGCCGAGGAACGTCTCGCCGTCCGGGAGGCGCGGCAGCGAGTACATGTCGCCGGGATGGTTGCCCGTCATGGCGTCCAGCAGGAGCGCCGCATCGGCAACCGTCCGGGCGAGCGGGCCGTCGGTCGACAGCCCGGCGAGATCCGGCATCATCGGTCCCTGCGAGATCCGGCCACGGGTCGGCTTGATGCCGAACAGGCCGCAGACGCTCGACGGGATGCGGATCGAGCCGCCGCCGTCGCTGCCCTGGGCGGCCGGGGCCAGGCCCGACGATACGGCTGCCGCGGCCCCGCCGCTGGAGCCGCCCGCGGACCGGCTGAGGTCCCAGGGTGTCCGGGCCGGCGGGCCGATTCTCGTCTCGGTGTAGCAGGGCAGGCCGAATTCGGGTGTAGCGGTCTTACCGGTGATGACGATCCCGGCTGACCGCAGGTGCTCGACGACGTAGTCGTCCTCGGTGGCGATGTTGTCGGCCAGGACCGCGCTGCCGTAGGTGAGCCGGACGCCTGCGACCATGTTCAGGTCCTTGATCGGGATCGGCACCCCGGTCAGCGGTGGCAGCTCGCCGCCGTCCCTGCGACTGACGAGAGCCGCCTTGTCGGCCGTAGCAGCCTGCTCGCGAGCCAGCTCGGGGGTCACCGTGTAGAAGGCGCCGACCTGCTCGTTCAGCCGCTCGATCCGGTCCAGGTAGTGCTCGGTGATCTCCGCCGACGAGGTCTCGCCGGAGCGGATAGCGGCGGCTTGCTCGGTCACTGTCAGGTCATGAATCTGCGTCACGTTACCGAACAGTAGACCAACGGCGCGGCGCGTCCAACCCCCCACTAGCCCGGGCCAGTGGCCGGCATGTAAAGGCTCAGTTACGCTGAGACACATGGACCGGGTGACCGGGACAGAGCCGACAGCGGCAGGCCGGGACGCCCCGCCACGGGCGACACCGGAATCGCACGACGTCCCCCTTCCGCCGCGAGCCGTCGCAGCTGGCCTGGCTGCTGACCCGCGCGTGCCTATCTGGATCCGCCGGGCCGTCATCTGCGCGGTCGTCTTCATCCCGGTCATGCTCTGGCACGGCTGGCGGCTGGCGGTGACGGCCGCGATCATCGTGGCCATCGTCGACACGATCTACCAGTCCCGGACCATGGCCCTGATCCCGGCCGCCGCCCGGGTGTCCTCGGCCCAGCGCCGGACCCGGCGGCGGCTCGTCCCCACCCGGGCCTTCGGCTACCTGGCTATCCACGCTCGAGGCATCCCCGGCACGGACTCGGTGATCGACCACCTCGTCGTCGGCCCCGGTGGCGTCTACGCGGTCGACTCGGAGCGCTGGGACCGGCGCCTTCCGGTGCGGACGGTGGCCAGCGGCAAGGACACCACGAAGGGCCAGATGCTGTACCACGGGCCGTTCAGCCAGAAAGACCGGCTCCAGCACGCGTACTGGGAGGCCGAGCAGGCATCGCGGCTGCTGAGCCGCGAGCTCGGCCGCAGCATTCAGGTCCGGCCCGCCATGGTGATCTACGGCCCGACTGTGCCGTGGACGGTCGCCAGCCTCCGCGGCGTCGACGTGCTGTCCGGCCGGTCCGTCGGCAAGTACTTCCGCAGCCGGAAGCGGGCTCGCAAGATCGGCCCGATGACCTGGGAAGAGTCAGGCGAGATTTTCGCCGCCGCCCACCAGGTGCTGCCGTACACGTAGGCCGGCAGGGAAACCGGGCCCGCGGCGAGGTCCGGGGCGGTGACAGGCAGCCGGGACCGGTCGTCGCCCCCGCGTCCCGCGCGCGTGACACCTGCCACCGCGGGCTACTCTGTGACAGCCCGCGAGACCCGTAAAGGACTGACCGCCACGTGGCCGACCTGCGCACCTGGGTTGCCGGCGCGCGACCGAGAACCCTCCCCGCCGCTGTCGTGCCCGTCGTCGTCGGTTCGGGCGTGGCCTTCGGCTATGGCAAGTTCTCGCTCTGGCGGGCCGCGCTGGCACTGCTGGTGGCACTGGCGCTGCAGATCGGGGTGAATTACGCCAACGACTACAGCGACGGCATCCGCGGCACCGACGAGGTGCGAGTCGGCCCTGTCCGCCTCGTCGGCTCCGGACTGGCAAAGCCGAAGCACGTGCTCGTGGCTGCCGGCGGCTGCTTCTTCGCCGCCTGCGCGGCTGGCCTGGTGCTGGCCGCGGTCAGCTCGTGGTGGCTGATCCTGCTGGGCGCAGCCGCGGTGGCCGCGGCCTGGTTCTACACCGGGGGCAGCCGGCCGTACGGCTACCGGGCCCTCGGCGAGCTGTCGGTCTTCGTGTTCTTCGGCCTGGCGGCAGTCGCGGGCACGGCCTACGTCCAGATGAAGTCGCTGACCTGGCTGCCGTGGGCCGCCGCCGCCGCCATCGGGCTGCTCGCCTGCGCGCTGCTCGTCATCAACAACCTGCGCGACATCCCCACCGACAGCGAGACGGGCAAGCGCACCCTGGCGGTCGTCCTCGGCGACCAGCGGACCCGGCTGCTGTACGTCGGCTGCCTCCTCGTGCCGTTCTGCCTCGCACTGGCGCTGGCACCGGTCAGGCCGCTGACTCTGCTCGCGCTCGCGGCGCTCCCGCTGGCGTTCTCCCCGGTCCGGCAGGTGCGCGACGGCGCCACCGGCCGCAGCCTGATCGTCGCGCTCGGCCAGACCGGCCGCATCGAGCTCGCCTACGGGGCGCTGCTCACGCTCGGCCTGGCCATCAAGCTTTAACCGGAGCAGTGCGATGGCTCAGGGCCGGCACCGTATTTGCCATTGACCGCCTTCCGGCTGCTGGTTACTGTTTTTCCAATATCGTAGATCATGCGTCAATTATTACCCGCAGATCAGATCGTGATCGGAATCGCTGGAGGACGTGGGTATGTCAGGCGTGGAGCATCCCGGCAAGAGCAAGAGCGCGCAGCATCCGGCCGGATCCCGGGGTTTGTCCTGGCGCAAAATGGTGTCGGCCAGGGCGTTATTGACAGTGATCGCCGCATCTGCGGTCGCGGCGTCGCTCGTCAACTCCGCGCCTGCGGTGGACGCCAGCAGCATCACGATGCGGACGATCACCTATCACGGCTACCGCTTCGAGGTCCCGGCGTCCTGGCCTGTCTACAACCTGGCTGCCGATCCTGCCCGCTGCGTGCTGCTCAACCGGGACGCGGTGTACCTCGGCACACCGGGAGCCCGCCAGCAGTGCCCGGCTCGGGCGTATGGCCGGGCCGACGCGCTGCTCGTCCAGCCGATGACCGCCAGCACGGCGCTTCCGCCCGGCGCCATCACGCTGCCCGCGAGCACGGCGACCCTGGGCACCCGCGCTCAGCTGCCGGCCCGCGTGGCCGAACTCAGCTCTGCCAGCCATCTGCTTCACGTCGCGGCACCCGGACCCGGCGTGCTGGTGACCGCGTCGTATGGCAGCGGCCTGACGCAGATGCGCGACATCCTGGCCCGCGCGCGGATGACCAGCCGGGCACCGGCGGCCGACGGCCAGTCGGCCACCACGTTCGCAGGCAACGCGCAGGCTGCAGCCGGGGCGGCACATACGGCGACGGCTGGATCCAGCCTGATTGACAAGCGCGGCGCCGGACTCGGTTTCGACGCGTGCACCGCGCCGTCCGTCCAGCAGATGATTGCCTGGCTCAGCTCGCCCTACCGGACGATCGGGACCTATCTCGGTGGCGACAACTGGGCCTGCACCTATAGCAACTTCACCGCCAGCTGGGTGCAGCAGGTGGCCGCGATGGGCTGGCGGTTCATTCCGATCTGGGTCGGGCCGCAGGCGCCGTGCACCAGCATCGGCGGAGCCGTGACCATCGACGCACCGGATGCCTCTGCCGAAGGCGAGGCCGAGGCGGCCAGCGCGGTGGCGACGGCGCAGTCGTTCGGCTACGGTCCCAGCACCCCGATCTACTTCGACATGGAGGGCTACGACAACTCGGACACCTCTTGCAGCCAGGCGGTGCTGAGTTTCCTGGATGGCTGGACAACGGGCCTGCACGCGGCTGGCTACCTCTCCGGTGTCTACTCCAGCGCGGGCTCGGGGATGGTGGACCTCGCCTCGCAGTACGGTCAGAGCGGCTACGCGAGCCCCGATGATGTCTGGATCGCGGACTGGAACGGTAGCCCCGAGCTGACCGACCCGTACGTCCCCAGCGCGGACTGGGCCGATCACCAGCGACTGCATCAGTACTACGGCGGCCACAACGAGACCTGGGGCGGCACCACCATCAATATCGACAACGACGCGATCGGCGGTGATGTCGCCGGGGCCGCACGGTCTTCGTCCGGCGCCACGCCCGCGCTCTACAGCGCGCCCGATGGCGTCACGGTCGCACCCGGCGGGACCGGAACAGCCGCTCTCGTGCTGCATGGCGCAGGCGGGACGGTGGTGCACTGGCGGGCCGTCTCGCAGACCGGGCTGACCGTCACGCCGGATCAGGGTGTCACCAGGATCGGGCAGACCGGGATCGCGGCCGTCATAGTGCACGTCCGCGCCGGCGCTTCGACCGCCGCTGGCCGCTACGACGTGCCGGTGACCGCAACCGCAGGCAGCGCGACTCTGACCGAGACCTTCGAGCTGGTCACGGTGAGCCCGGCGGCAGCGCCGTTCCCGATTGTGCTCTACGCAGCCGATCCGGCCAGCCTGGCGGTGGCGGTGACGGCCGCGGCTGAGTACGGGCTGCCGTCATCGGATGTCACCGGCAGTTTCGTCCAGGCATGGAATGACGTGAACAGCGGCAGCGACCTCGTGCTCGCCGTCGGTGAGGCAGCCGGGAACGCGCTGAATCAGAACCCGTGCGGCTGGACTGACCCGGCCGGTACCGGTGCGGGTTCCACGCCGTTCTATTACATCGGCGAGCCGCTCAGTGGCCTTGCGTGGTCGGGCGTATTCGAGCCGAGCGGCGGCCCGAACGCCGCAGTGACCGCCCGGGTCACCACTCAGCTGCTGCACTATGCGCTGGCGGGCACGCTGCCCAACGACGGGGGCACGCCAGTCGGCCCGACCCCGCCCGCCGACACCTGTCTGGGCAGCGCGTCCGTCCCAGTGCCCTGACCGAGGAGGTGGCAGCCCTGTGCTCTACCGGAACTGCCGCTGGCGTCGTCCATGAGCTGCTGTCCGATGCGCGCTTGCCACGGTGAGCCTCACGCGCATATGCCAGCCGGCTAAGCGGAAGCCCGGCCCGCGTGCTCCGCCCGAGTCACCCCGCTGACTAGCGCAGGTCAACCCGAGCCACCAGTGACAATTACCGTGCCTCGGCTCAGAACCCTCGGCGGCCATACTGAGTCCATGGAATACGTCGACCGGGTGCCCGCCCCGCCGCTCGACCGATTCATAGACGACATCTACTGCCTGACCGGGGTGCCGCGCTACCGCCGGATGAACGTCCCGCCGATGCCGTCGGCGCACCTGTTCGTCAACCTGGGCGGACCCGTCCGCCTGCGGGATTCCGACCCCTCGGTGCCGCCGGCAGTGTTCACCGACGGGTGGTTCATGGGCGTATGGACCAGGCGTTTCCTCTTCGAGTACCCCACACGGGTGCGGCTCGTCGGGGTGCACTTCAAGCCCTGGGGGATTTCGCCGTTCGCCGACATGCCGGTGACCGAACTGCGGGACCGGTGGGTGCCGGCCAACACCGTGTGGCAGCGGTCTCTGGACCGGATCCGCAACAGGGTCGGTGAGGCCGCATCGGCCGCCGGGGCACTGCGGGCACTGGAGGAGGAACTGCGATCGCGACTTGCCGCGGCACCGTCGCGCGGTCTGTCCCTGGTCCAGCACACAGGCAGGCGTCTGGCGGCTTCCCACGGCACGGTCCCGGTCGGTGCGCTGGCCGGTACCGCCGGGGTGAGCGGCAATCACCTGGCCGCGCAGTTCAAGTCTCATGTCGGGGTCACCCCGAAGCGGGTGGCCCGTATCTACCGTTTTGCGCGGCTGATCCTGTCCGTAGACGCCCTGCGTCCGGTCGACTGGCCGGATCTCGCTCAAACGGCAAGCTACTTCGACCAGGCCCACTTCAGCAGGGAGTTCAAGGACTTCACCGGCCACACCCCGACGGACTATCTGGCCCTGCGGCGCCGGTTCCCCGCCGAGCCAGGGTTCCCGCCGGACAACGGCCCGATACCCGTTGATTGATTTCTTACAAGCCAGTCGCGCCAGGGTGCGACAAGATCGGGCGCGAAAGCGCAAGCACACGGTAGTCCGGTTCGGACGGCCTGCCGGCGTACCTCGGTTATCTGGCACCTGTGGGCCGCACAGAGAGGAAACTACCCATGGCACGCGTGATCTGCGACATGTCCATCTCGCTCGACGGGTACGTCACCGGCCCGAACGACAGCCGCCAGAACCCGTTCGGCGACGGTGCCGGGATGCTGCATGACTGGATGTCCGACACGGGGACCGATGAGGACCGGGCCCTGCTGCAGGAGATGCTCGACGGCCTCGGCGCGGTCGTGATGGGTCGCAAGTCGTTCGACAAGAACGAGGGCGACGGTGGTTGGGGCGACGGCGGCCCAGTCGGCGATACCCCGTGCTTCGTGGTCACGCACCACAAGCCGGCTGCGTCGTACCCATCCGTGTTCACGTTCGTCACCGATGGCGTGGTCAGTGCGATCGAGCAGGCCAAGCACGCGGCAGGTGACAAGGCTGTCGGGCTGCACGGCGCGACCGTCATGCAGCAGGCACTCCCGCTCGGCCTGGTGGACGAGATCCGCGTGCACGTGATCCCCGTCCTGCTCGGTGGCGGCATGCCCCTGTTCGGCACGCTTGGCTCGTCGATCATCCTCGAACGCACCAACGCGCTCGCCACCCCGGCTGCCACGCACCTCGCGTTCCGCGTGGCCCGGTAGACCACGCCCCCAGACCAGCGACCACCCTGTAGTGCTGCCCGCTGTCAGGCGCCCGCTCGCCGGGACCTGCCGCGCCGCTACGCCTGGCCCCCGCCGGGAGCGACCCGTGACTCGGAGTCCGGAGTTACTGCTGCCGAGCCCTCGGGCAGACCGTGCACGACCGTATCGGCCGCTCCCGCCTCCGCGAGCAGTGCGTCGACCGGCGGCGCCGTTGCGAGGACGGCGTCGACTGACTCGGTCTTCGCCAGCACGACGTCGAGCGGGTCCGGCTGGTCCGCGGCGCCTGCTGTCAGTGCGGCCACCGATCCGTTCCCCGCGCTGTCGAGCGCGGCCACCGAGCTGTTCGCCGGGCTGTCGAGCGCGGCCGGTGCGTCGGATGCGGGGCCGCCGAGCTCAGCGGGAGCCGCACCGTCAGGCGCGGCCGGGGCGTCGGCTGCGGCCTCGTCGGTGCCTCGTTTCCCGGCAGAATCGCTGGTGGCCGGGGCCGCGCCGTTGCCCTCGGCTCCGCCCCCGCCGAACGCCGAGCTCACCGCCTTCAGTGCGCTGGTCAGCTCGCTCGGGATCATCCAGACGCTGTTGCCGGGGCCCTGCGCGATCTGCGGCAGCGTCTGCAGGTACTGATAGGCAAGCAGCTTCGGGTCCGGGTCGTTCTCGTGGATCGACTGGAACACAGTCCCGATCGCCTGCGCCTGGCCCTCGGCCCGCAGGATCGCGCTCTGCTTGTCGCCCTCTGCCCGCAGCACGGTGCCCTGCCTGTCGCCATCGGCGGTGAGGATCTGCGACTGGCGCACGCCCTCGGCGGTGAGGATCGCTGCGCGCTTCTCCCGCTCGGCACGCATCTGCTTCTCCATCGCGTCCTTGACGCTCTGCGGCGGGTCGATAGCCCGGATCTCCACCCGGGTGACCCGGATGCCCCACTTGCCCGAGGCGTCGTCGAGCACGCCGCGCAGCAGCGTGTTGATCTTGTCGCGGGAGGTTAGTGTCTGCTCGAGGTCCATCGAGCCGATCACGCTACGCAGCATCGTCGCGGTCAGCTGCTCGATCGCCTGGATGTAGTTGACGATCTCGTAGTCGGCCGCCCGCGGGTCCGTGACCTGGAAGAACAGCACTGTGTCGATGGTGACGACTAGGTTGTCCTCGGTGATCACCCGCTGGCCGGTGAACGACACCACCTGCTCGCGCAGGTCGATCAGCGGCTTCACCCGGTCGACGAACGGGATGATCACATTCATGCCCGGCTCGAGCGTCTTGCGGTAGCGGCCGAGGCGCTCCACATTCCTGGCTTTCGCTTGCGGCACGATGCGCACCGACCGGATGGTCACCAGTGCGGCCAGGACCACGATGATCGCAACGACTAGCCCGAATATGTCGCCCATTGCTTACTCCCGCGGATACACCAGGGCTGTGGCGCCCTCGATGTGCATAACGTCGACGGTCGCCCCGGCCGGGATGACCTGGGTCTCGTCGTACGAGCGCGCCGACCACTCCTCGCCGCCGATCCGCACCCGGCCGCTGTACGCGCCGACCTCCTCCAGCACGATGGCCGGACGGCCGATCAGCGCGGCGGTGCCGGAACGCAGCAGCGGCGGCTGGCGGATGTGGCGGAGCGCGAACGGCCGGGCAACGCCCAGCCCCAGGGCGGACGCGAGCACGAAGGCGCCGAACTGGATCTCCGGATTAGCGCCTGCCATGCCGGTCAGCGCCGCGACGAGCGCGGCCGCTCCGACCAGCCCGAACGCCAGTGTCGCGGTCAGGACCTCGACGGTGCCGAGCACGGCGGCGATGATAAGCCAGATCACCCATATAGCCATCGCCGCACTCCGAAAGTCTGCCGACCCTCAGCTATGACAGTAGACCTGTCCGGGCAAGCGCGCATCCTGCCGGGCTCGCCGACCCGGTCTTCTTCCCACCAGGGCAGGGAACGGGGAATTATTGACCTACTCACGTGCGGAGGGTCAGTCATGTCCGAGGTAACTCCAGTCCCCCAGCAGTCCTACAGCGACGGCGCGTCGCCGGTTCCGCTGATGGGCGAGACCATTGGCGACAACCTGCGGCGGATCGCCGTGACGTATGCGGCCAGCGAGGCGCTGGTCGACGTGCCGACGGGCAGGCGCTGGACGTACGCGCAGCTGGACGCCGACACCGACACCGTCGGAGTCGGGCTGCTCGCCCTCGGCATCGGCAAGGGTGACCGGGTCGGCATCTGGGCCCCCAACTGCGCGGAGTGGGTCGTGCTGCAGTACGCGACGGCCAAGATCGGCGCCATCCTGGTGAACATCAACCCGGCCTACCGCAGCCACGAACTTGCCTACGTGCTGCGCCAGTCCGGAATCAAGCTGCTCGTGAGCGCCGAGTCGTTCAAGACCTCCGATTACCGGGGCATGATCGACGAGGTGCGGAGTGACGCGCCGGACCTGGAGCGGGTCATCTACCTCGGCACTCAGGACTGGGACCGGCTGCTCGATGCCGGCGCGGTCTCGAACCGGGAGGCCCTGGCGGCACGTTCGGTCACGCTGGCCTTCGACGACCCGATCAACATCCAGTACACCAGCGGGACCACCGGGTTTCCTAAGGGCGCGACGCTGTCGCATCACAACATCCTCAACAACGGCTTCTTCATCGGCGAGGGCTGCCGCTACACCGAGCAGGACCGGGTGTGCATTCCGGTGCCCTTCTACCACTGCTTCGGGATGGTCCTCGGCAACCTGGCCTGCACGACGCACGGCGCCTGCATCGTGATCCCGGCGCCCGGCTTCGAACCTGCCGCTACGCTCGCCGCTGTTCAGGCAGAGAAGTGCACCTCGCTGTATGGCGTGCCGACAATGTTCATTGCCGAGCTGGCGCTGCCGGACTTCAGCAGCTACGACCTGTCAAGCCTCCGGACCGGAATCATGGCCGGCTCGCCGTGCCCGGTCGAGGTCATGAAGCGGGTGCTGACCGAAATGCACATGGACGAGGTCGAGATCTGCTACGGCATGACCGAGACCTCGCCGGTGTCCACGCAGACCCGGACGGACGACGACATGGAGCGGCGGGTGGCCACGGTCGGGCGGGTTCACCCGCACGTGGAGATCAAGGTCATCGACCCCGAGACCGGACTGGTCGTGCCGCGCGGCACGCACGGCGAACTGTGCACCCGCGGGTACTCGGTCATGCTGGGCTACTGGAACGAGCCGGAGAAGACCGCCGAGGCGATCGACGCCGGGCGCTGGATGCACACCGGCGACCTCGCAGTCATGGACGACGCGGGCTACCTCAACATCGTCGGGCGGATCAAGGACATGGTCATCCGCGGCGGCGAGAACGTCTACCCGCGCGAGGTCGAGGAATTCCTCTACACCCACCCGGACATCGAAGACGTCCAGGTGGTCGGCGTGCCCGACGTGAAGTACGGCGAGGAACTCTGCGCGTGGGTGAAGCTGCGGCCCGGTAGCGAGCTGACCGGCGAGCAGGTGCGCGAGTTCTGCACCGGGAAGATCGCGCACTACAAGATCCCGCGGTACGTGCGGGTCACGCAGGACTTCCCGATGACCGTCACCGGCAAGGTGCAGAAGTTCAAGATGCGCGAGACCTCGGTGGGCGAACTCGGCTTGCAGGACGCCAGCCGGACGCCGACCGCCTGACCGCCGTGGCCGGGCCAGGCGGGATGGCCGCGAGACTGGTGCGCCCGATGTGGCGCCAGCCAAGCGCCGGCCACGTCGAGGCCGCCGACACTGGGCCCATCGTCTCACTCGGCCTCGTTATCGCCGTCCTCCGGTTGTCGGCACGGGATTCTATGCTGCGGCTATGCCGAACTTCGCGGTGATGATGGTGCACGGCTCCCGGTGGGACAGCTCGCGCGGGATTCGCGAGCAGGAGCTGTGGCCAGAGCACGCCGCGTTCATGGATGCGCTCGTCGCGAGCGGGTTCGTGATCATCGGCGGCCCGCTGGGCAGCGACGGCGCGCTGCACGCCGTGGACGCGCCGGACGAGCAGGTCATCACGACCACGCTGGCCGCCGATCCGTGGGCTCCGGCCGGCATCCTGCTGGTCGGCTGGATTCAGCCCTGGCCGTTGTGGCTCGACAGCCGCGCACCCGACAGCCGCGCGACGACCGGGGACAGCTGATGCCCGACCTCACCGGGCCCGCCGCGCCGACCTCTGGCTACGGGTATGACCTCGGCGGTTACCAGCGGCCGGTGACGACGCAATCGGAGCAGGCGCAGGCCTGGTTCAGTCGCGGGCTCGTCTGGTCGTACGGCTTCAACCACTCCGAGGCAGTGCGCTGTTTCGAGCGGGCGATCGGGGCCGACCCCGGCTGCGCGATGGCGCACTGGGGCGTTGCCTACGCACTCGGGCCGAACTACAACAAGCCCTGGGAGATGTTCGACGCTGCCGAGCAGCAGACGACGGCTGACCGAGCGCAGGTGGCACTCGCGGCTGCACGCGCGACCGCAGAGTCGTCGCCGGTTGAGCGTGCGCTCGTCGCCGCTCTTGCGTACCGCTTTCCCGAGGCGCAGGTGCCTGCCGACGGGCCAGCAGACGGGCCGCCCGCGGACTTCTCGGCGTGGAACACCAGCTACGCCGACGCGATGCGCGAGGTGTACCGGGCGCATCGCGACGACGCCGACGCGGCGGTGCTGTTCACAGATGCGCTGATGAACCTGACGCCGTGGGCCCTGTGGGACACCAGCACCGGCGAGCCCGCCGCCGGAGCGGCAACGGCCGAAGCCCGCACGGTGCTCGAGCGGGTGCTGGCCACCGCCGACGGCCGGAAGCACCCGGGCGCGCTGCACCTGTACATCCACCTCATGGAGATGTCACCTGTCCCGGAGGAAGCGCGGTGGCCGGCGATGCACTGCGCGACCTGGTGCCGGACGCCGGGCATCTGCGCCATATGCCCACGCACCTGGACGTGCTGTGCGGCGACTATCACAGCGTCGTCGCCAGCAACCTGGCCGCGATCGCCGCGGACGAGAAGTTCGCTGCCGAACACGGCGCCATGAACTTCTACACGCTCTACCGCGCGCATAACTACCACTTCCTGATCTACGGCGCGATGTTCCTCGGCCAGTCGCAGGCCGCGCTCGCAGCAGCCGATCAGCTGGCGGCAGCCATTCCCGCCGAACTGCTGCGGGTGCAGGACCCGCCCATGGCCGACTGGCTCGAGGGTTTCGTGCCGATGAAGGTGCACGTGCTCGTCCGGTTCGGCCGCTGGGCCGAGCTGATCAGGGCGCCACTGCCGCCAGACCCGGACCTGTACTGCGTCACCACCGCGATGCTGCACTACGGCAAGGGTGTCGCCTACGCCGCCAGCGGCGCGATCCGGTCGGCCGAGGAGAGCGAGCGCTGTTTGCCGGCGCGGTGAGCCGGGTTCCGGACAGTCGCACCGTGTTCAACAACACGTGCCGGGACATCCTCGGCGTTGCCGCGGCGATGCTGGACGGCGAGATCGAGTACCGCAGGGGAAACTACGAGACGGCGTTCAGCCACCTTCGCGTCGCCATCGAGCGCGACGACAGTCTCCCCTACGACGAGCCGTGGGCGTGGATGCAGCCCGCCCGGCACGCCTACGGCGCGCTGCTGCTCGAGCAGGGGCTGGTCGCTCAGGCGGAGGCCGTCTACCGGTCGGATCTGGGGCTGGACGGCACTCTGGCCCGGTGCTGCCAGCATCCCGGCAACGTGTGGAGTCTGCACGGCTACCACGAGTGCCTCACCCGTCGCGGCAAGCACGAGCAGGCCGCGATCATCGGCCAGCAGCTGAAACTGGCCGCCGCTTACGCCGACGTCCCGATCGCGGCGTCCTGTTTCTGCCGCCTCAGCCCAGCGGAGAGCGCTCCGGACAGCGCTGCACAGAGCACTGCAGAAACCACTGCGGAGTGTGGTCAGTGACCAGCGCGCAGGTGCGCGCCCGCCGGGTTTTGTCCGCCCTGGTTCTCCTGAGCCGGGAGCAGCGGCCTCAGCGCAGCCCGGGCGCCGGGGATGTCATTGACGCACACGGCGTCGATGCCGTACCGCCCGAGCTGCAGCGCCTCATCCGGCTCCGGTGACCAGGCCATGACTTCGATGCCAGCCCGGTGCGCGAAATCGAGCACGCGCCGCGGGTAGGTGCGCAGAGTACCGGTGTGGACGCAGAGCACGTTCAGGCCGAGGTTCGCTGCGCCCGACACGGCGTGGCTCGCGGGATAGCTGTCCTCGGTGATCCAGCCCAGCGCGATGTCCCCCGTCTCGGCCTTCCGGTCCGCGAGGTACACCGGCAGGGAAGGGTCAAAGGAGGAGACGAGGAACTGCCGCGTTTCCTTGAATTCGCGAAGCGCGCGGGTGATAAGCGCATGCGTGCGCCGAGGCTCCGGGTCGGTGGCGTCCTCGATGACCGTCTTGACGTCGATGTCGACGCTGACGCTCGCGGGCAGCGCAGTCAGCACCTCCGCCAGCCGCACGATGCCCGCGCCGGCAAGCTCGCCGGCAGTGAGGCTGATGACCGGCTGGCCGGCCGGGGTCACCGGGTCGTGCCACAGGACAAGCTCGCCGTCGCGGCTGCGGCGGGCATCGAGCTCGACCCAGGGGATGCCGCTGCGCGCGGCGGCCAGGAAGGACTCGACGGAGTTCTCCCGGAAGCCGCCTGGGTTGCCGGCGCCGTATCCGCGGTGGCCGACGATGGCGGGCCTCCTGTCGAAGATCAACCGGACTCCCTCGAGGGTGACGGGCGCGGGCGGGCAGGGGTCGGCCGGCGGGCGGCGCCCGGAGTGCGTAAGGTGTCTGGGGTCGGGAAGGGCTGAGGCGATTATCCACCGCCGTGAGGGGGCCAGATGGACGAGGGCGTGGCGCGCGAGCGACTGCTGGCCGAACGAGCCGATGTGTCGCAGCTGCTCAAGGGCTCCGTGTCGGCCGGTGAACTGGATCGCGAGGCCGAGATAGACGAGACCGGGGACTACGCGGATGCGGCGGCACCGCTGACGGCCCAGGGCATGGACGACGCCATCGCCGAGGGCCTCCGCGAGCGCATCCGCGCGATCGACCGGGCAATCAAGCGGCTGGACGACGGAACTTACGGCAAGTCGGTCCTCAGCGGCGACCCCATCCCGGACGCGCGCCTCGACGCCGACCCGGCCGCCGAGCTCACAGTGGGCGAGGCGCGGGCAGCGAGCGAAAACTGACCGCACCTCGGCCGCTCTGCGGAGCATGCGCCCGGCCATCCCGCGCGCCCGGTTAGGCCGGGCACACCGCACCGCAGGGTCAGGCGACGTCGAGCGTGATCGTGGTGCCCGCGAGAGCCTTGCTCACGGGGCAGGCCGCCTTGGCGTCGCCTGCGATCCGGGCGAAGTCCTCGGCGCTGACCCCGTCGGCCGATCCGCCGACCGTCAGCTTGATCCCGCTGATCCGGAAGCCGCCCGCGGGATCGGGACCGAGCGTCACGTCCGCGGTCACGTCGAGCGACTGGCCGCTCGCGCCCGCGGCGCCGAGCAGGGCGGCGAACTGCATCGCGAAGCAGCCCGCATGCGCCGCCGCGATGAGCTCCTCGGGGCTGGTCGTGCCGTCAGCGTCGTCGGCTGCCCGCTTCGGGAAGTTGATCTCGTAGCTGCCGAGTCCTGAGCTCGCCAGCGTGACGATTCCGCTGCCGTCCTCGAGGCCGCCGGTCCAGCTGGTGTGCGCGGTGCGGGTTGGCATTGCAGTGCTCCTTCGGTCGAACTGCATCGGTCGAACTGGGTCGGTCGAACCACTCGAGCCTAGAGTCCGGGCAAGATCGCGTCCGTAACTCCTGGCGGATCCGCCAGGCTGCCCGCCGCGCGAGCCGTGACATAGTGGACGGCGCGCGCAAAGGAGAATACAAGTGACCGAGCTCGCCCGAACTGGGCACCTGACCGCGGCCGCGATCGCCGAAGTCGAGCCCGTCATCCGCCGTTACGTCCGCCTGACGCCAGTCGTCGCCATCGACCGGTCCGAACTCGGACTCCCGGGCCCGGCAGGGCCGCTGATACTCAAACTCGAACTGCTTCAGCACTCAGGTTCGTTCAAAGTTCGCGGCGCCTTCGCCAATCTGCTGCTCCGCGGCATCCCGGCAGCTGGCGTCGTGGCTGCCTCCGGCGGCAATCACGGAGCCGCGGTCGCCTACGCAGCGAGCGTCCTGCGCATTCCCGCCCGCATCTTCGTACCGGAGGTCTCCTCACCTGCCAAGATCAGCCGCATCCGCGGCTACGGCGCCGACCTGGTCGTAACCGGCGCCACTTATTCCGAAGCGCTCACCGCCAGCAAGGAATGGGCACGCAGTAGCGGCGCGCTCGAGGTCCACGCCTTCGACCAGCCAGAGACCATCCTCGGGGCCGGGACTCTCGGCCGTGAGCTGCGGCGCCAGGCCCCCGGCGTCGCGACCATCATCACCGCGGTCGGCGGCGGCGGACTGCTGGCAGGCACCGCCACGGCTTGCTCGGACGCTGAGCCGGCAATCCGCGTCGTCGGCGCCGAG
Source organism: uncultured Actinomycetota bacterium (assembly GCA_963711535.1). GTDB lineage: Bacteria > Actinomycetota > Actinomycetes > Streptosporangiales > Streptosporangiaceae > JAJYUU01. Next base: position 243,927 of record CAVQEN010000002.1, read on the forward strand.
CCCTCCGGCGCGCCGACGATGAGCCGTGCGCTGGCCGCGGGAAAGCCGGTCGAAGCTCCCGCCGGAAGCGTGGCCGTCGACTCGCTGGCGCCACGGCAGGTCGGCGACCTGACCTACGCCGTCGCCGCGAAGCTGGCCGACTCGGTTGTGCTGGTGAGCGACGACGCGATCGTGGCCGCCCAGCAGCTGCTGTGGGACCGCCTTCGGATCGTCGCCGAACCCGGTGCCTGCGCGCCGCTGGCCGCCCTCGCCTCCAATGCCTACCGCCCTGGTCCGGACGAGCCCGTCGCGATCGTGATCAGCGGCGCGAACACCACCGCAGTCGACTTCAGCCACTAGGACGGCTTACGCGCCTCGATGAGGAAGCGCTGTGAGTAGGCGACGAACGAGCCGTTCGCCGCAATGTGCTCGCACATACGCCTCAGCTGGTCGCGGTAGCCCTCGACCGTGAAACCGGGCACCGTCCAGATGACCTTGCGCAGGAAGTAAACCACGGCGGCCACGTCGAGGAACTCGACGCGAAGCGCCTGCTCGCGGAGGTCGGTGACCTCAAGCCCCTCGGCAGTGGCCTCTGCCACCGCGCGCTGCGGACTCCGGGAGTCGCCGACTGGCTGCGGGCCCATCATGAAGTCGGTCAGCTCGCGGTTGGTGCCGGGACCGATCTGCTGGGAGAAGTACGCCCCGCCGGGCGCCAGGACGCGAGCGATCTCCGGCCACACCGTCTCGATTGGATGCCTGCTGACGATCAGGTCGAAGCTGTCGTCGGCGAACGGCAGATCGGCGTCTTCGGCGACCTCAGTCACCGTGCCGCCGAACGGCGCCAGGGTGTGTCGGGCAATCTCGACGTTGGGCGGCCACGACTCGGTCGCCGCGACCGTCGTCGGCACCCGGGCGCACGCGCGCAGCGCGGCCGCGGTCACCTCGCCGCCGCCGGTCTGGATATCCAGGACGGCGCGCGCGTGCCCGAGCCGCTCGCCAGCGGCGCGCGCGTAGCCCCAGAGCGGCCGTTCCTCGGTGGCCCGTCCCTCGAACCAGGAGAAATCCCAGCCTTCGGTGGGTACCGCCTCGCCCTCGGCGATCAGTTCGTCACACGTCAGCTTGGTAGCCACCCGCGAATTATTTCCAGAAACGTGGCCACCGGGGCAACTCACTTCGCCCGCACCCGGCCGCCGTCGCGGTTAGCCGCATCAATCGGCGGCCTCCGAGTCCCGGCTAGACGAGGCCCAGAAGGCTGTCCAGACCGACCGTCAGGCCAGTCGGCAGGGTGCCGAGGCCCCGCACGGCGACGAGGACTCCCGGCATGAACGACGAGCGGTCCAGCGAGTCGTGCCGGATGGTCAGCACCTCGCCATGACCGCCGAGCAGGACCTCCTGATGCGCGACCAGGCCAGCCAGGCGGACCGAGTGCACGCGAACACCGCCAACCTCGCTGCCCCGCGCGCCCTGCGCGGCTGTCACGGTTGCGTCCGGCATGGGGCCCGAGCCCGCCTCTGCCCGCGCCTCGCTGATCATCGTCGCGGTACGGGCGGCTGTCCCCGACGGTGCGTCCGCCTTGCCTGCGTGGTGCAGCTCGATGACCTCGGCGGACTCGAAGAACGGCGCTGCCATCGCGGCGAACCGCATCATGAGCACGGCGCCGACCGAGAAATTCGGCACGACGAGGACGCGCACGCCCGGCGCCGCGGCGAGCCAGCCGCTGACTTCGGCGAGCTTGTCCTCTCCGAACCCGGACGTGCCCACGACAACGGACAGTCTGTGCTCGATGCACCAGCGGAGGTTGCCCATCACCACACCCGGATGGGTGAAGTCGACTACCACGTCGGTGCCGGTCAGCGGCTCGAGCGGGTCGCCGGCGTCGACCTGAGCAGCCAGCGCCAGGTCACCGGCCGCCTCGACAGTCCGGCAGACCTCCGATCCCATGCGCCCCTTCGCGCCGAGCACGCCTACTGTGATCATCGCGCTCCTCACCGCCAGTGACAATGCTGTCCACGGCGTTCCTGATGGTGCTAGCCGCGCCGGTGCTCGGTGCCCGTGCCGGTCCGCCGTGCCCGTGCCACGTGTGTGCGCAGCAGCCTAGCGACCGCCCGCCGGTACACGACGTGCCTGCGTGCGGTAAGAAGATCTGCGGGGGCGACTGTGCTGGCGAACATCTGTGCTGGCGAACAACACATCTGAAGGGGTCTCGATGACCGCATGGAATTCGTTCTCCACCGACTCACCGCAGGGCATCACCAGCGAGGTGATCACTTACCCCGGCGGTAACGGCGACCAGATCCACGCATACGTCACCCGGCCGACGGGCGACGGACCCTGGCCGGGCGTCGTGACGGTGCACCACATGCCCGGCTGGGATGAGTTCTACCGGGAGTTCTCCGACCGGCTGGCCCGGCACGGCTATTCAGTCATCTGCCCTGACCTGTACAGCCGCTACGGGCACGGCACGCCAGACGAAGTAGCCGCCAAGGTGCGCGCCGAAGGCGGCGTGCACGACGACTCGGTGGTCGCCGACTGCGCGGCCGCGCGGGAGTGGCTGCTCGCACAGCCCGGCAGCACCGGCAAAACCGGCATCATCGGTACCTGCTCGGGCGGGCGGCACGCGCTGCTGACCGCGTGCCGGACCAGCGGCTGGGACGCAGTCGCCGACCTGTGGGGCGGCGGCGTCATCATGAGCCAGGAGGAGCTGAGCCCGGCCCGTCCGGTATCGCCCCTCGAGCTGGTCGGCGAGCTGTCCGCGCCGCTGCTCGGCCTGTTCGGCAACGACGACCATTACCCGACGCCCGAGCAGGTGGACCAGCTTGAGGCCGAGCTGGCGCGGCACGGCAAGGAGTACGAGTTCCATCGCTATGACGGGGCCTCGCATGGCTTCTTCTACTACTTCGCGCCGATCTACCGGCCGGAGGCGACGATGGACGGCTGGGAGAAGATCTTCGCCTTCTTCGGCGACAAGCTGACCTGACGTTCCGGCAGTCTCGCGGCTCCCCGGGCCCACCCTCGCGGCCACCGGGGCTAGCCGAGAGCCTGCCGGCCCGCGATGAGCGCGCGCGTCGCGGCGGCGGCCCCGTCGGCGGCCGCCGTGACCGCCGCCGCATCCGGCTCGGCGTCCCCGTCCAGCAGCAGCGTCGCGTAGCCGTGCGCGGTCGCCTCCAGCGCCGTGGCAAGCGCATCTGCCGCCGCCTGGTCTCCGTCGCAGATCTCGGTCACGACGGTGAAGAACTCGTCGACTGGCTCCCACGCGCGCTGCAGTTCCGGGTAGCGGCTCTTGTCCAGCCCTGAGTTGAAGAGGGTGTCGAACAACGGCCGCTGCTCGGCGGCGAAGCGGACGTAGGCGCGGGCTACCGCGGCCAGCCGTGGTCCGGGCGCGTCGGCGTCGCCCGCTTCCGCGGTCACCATGGCCGCGAACACCTGCAGGCTGCGTACCGCGACGGCCGCCAGCAAGTCGTCCCGGTCGGCGAAGTGCCGGTACGGCGCGGCTGCAGAGACGCCGAGCCGGCGACTGGCCTCGGCTAGCGAGAAGCCGCGCACGCCGCGCTCGCCGATGAGCACGACAGCCGCATCCAGAAGCGCAGCGCGCAGGTCACCGTGGTGATAACGGCCGCTCTTAGCCGAGGCGGGCATGATCCTCAGGGCAGGGCAGGGCTCCGAAGGGGTAGGTGACTCCGGTCAGCCGCTCGGAGACCTCCCAGAGCCGCGCCTGATCGTCGGTGTCGTACGACGACGGGCTCGAGCGGACGACGACCGGGTAGCCAGTGTCATGCCGCCGGTGCGGGCCGTAGAACTCGCCGCCTCGAGCCGCCGGGTCCGTCGCGGCGCGCAGCATCGGCAGGGCTCCGCGGTGGACGTCCTGCACGGCCCAGAAGTTGACCGGCCGGCCCCACCGGCTCAGCAGGAATTGCTCCAGCCGCGACCGGTGGCGGAACAGCGCGGTATAGACGACACCAGGATGCGCCGCCAGCGCGGATGTGCGCGCCCCCGCTGCGCGCAGCCGCCGGTCCAGCTCGTAGGTGAAGAGCAGGTTTGCCAGCTTGGACTGGTGATAGGCGCCCGCAGGTTCGTAGCCGCGCTCGGACTGCACGTCGTCGAAGTCCATCACGCCTTCGGCATGGCCCTGGCTGCTCATGGTGACCACGCGCGACCCCGGCGTGCCGGCCAGGCGCTCCAGCAGCAATCCGGTCAGCGCGAACGGCCCGAGATGGTTCGTCGCGAGCGTGAGCTCGAACCCGTCAGCCGCTCGCTCGTACGGAACTTCCATGACTCCCGCGTTGTTGATGAGCACATCCACCCGCGGGAAACGCGCGCTGATCTCCTCCGCGGCCGTCCGCACCGAGCTCAGTGAGCTGAGATCCAGGCGGACAACCGACGGAGCAGCTGACTGACGTGCGGCACTCGTGGTCGATGCGCGCGGCGCCCGCCCGGCGGCGGCGATGTGATCGGCCGCGGCCTGCGCCCTGGCGAGGCTGCGGCAGGCCAGCACGACATGCGCGCCCCGACGCGCGAGGACCTGCGCGGTCTCGAGCCCGATCCCGGCGTTCGCGCCGGTGATGACGATGACCCGGCCGGACTGATCCGGCACGTCGGCGCCGGTCCAGCGGCCCCGGCGGCGGGATTCTGGCTGTGGCTGACTCACCGCTGACCTCGTTTCTGGCTCGGAATGTTTAAGGCTCTTACAATGTAATAGACAGTAACATTGATTCTCCCCGGCAGCCAGCTGGCATCAGCAGGCCGGGCGGCCTGGCACGATGGACGGATTATGACCCTGACCGAGCGGCTCCCCGAGGGCGCGGAACCAGACGAGGTATTTGCCGCTTTTGCCGAGTGGGCGGGCGAGCAGGGCTTCAGCCTGTACCCGCACCAGGAAGAAGCGCTGATCGAGATCGTCTCCGGCGCGAACGTGATCCTCTCGGCGCCGACGGGCTCGGGCAAGAGCCTCGTCGCGACCGGCGCGCACTTCACCGCGCTGGCGCGGGACGAGCGGACGTTCTACACCGCGCCGATCAAGGCGCTGGTCTCGGAGAAGTTCTTCGCGCTCTGCGACATCTTCGGGCCCGACGAGGTCGGCATGATGACCGGCGACGGCAGCGTGAACCCGGGCGCGCAGATCATCTGCTGCACGGCCGAGGTGCTGGCCAACCTCGCGCTGCGCGACGGCGCCGACGCCGACGTCGGCCAGGTCGTGATGGACGAGTTTCACTTCTACGCCGAACCGGATCGCGGCTGGGCCTGGCAGGTCCCGCTGATCGAGCTGCCGCAGGCGCAGTTCGTGCTCATGTCGGCGACCCTCGGCGACGTCAGCCGGTTCGAGGCCGACCTCACCCGCCGCACCGGCCGGCCGAGCGAGGTCGTCACGTCCGCGGAGCGTCCGGTGCCGCTGTCGTACTCGTTCGCGATGACGCCGCTGCACGAGACCGTGGCCGAACTGCTCGCGACCCACGAGGCGCCGATCTACATCGTGCATTTCACCCAGGCTGCGGCGATCGAGCAAGCGCAGGCGCTGATGAGCGTCAACGTCTGCACCCGCGCGGAGAAGGACGCTATCGCTGAGCTGATCGGCAACTTCCGGTTTGCGCCCGGCTTCGGCAAGACGCTGTCTCGGCTCGTGCGGCACGGCATCGGCGTGCACCACGCCGGCATGCTGCCCAAGTACCGGCGGCTCGTGGAGACGCTCGCGCAGGCCGGACTGCTGAAGGTCATCTGCGGCACCGACACGCTCGGCGTCGGCATCAACGTGCCGATCCGCACGGTGCTGTTCACCGCTCTGTCCAAGTACGACGGGACCAGGACCCGGCTGCTGATGGCGCGCGAGTTCCACCAGATCGCCGGCCGGGCCGGACGCGCCGGGTTCGACACCCTGGGCCGCGTCGTGGTGCAGGCACCCGAGCATGTGATCGAGAACGAGAAGGCACTGGCCAAGGCTGGTGACGACCCGAAGAAGCGGCGCAAGGTGGTGCGGCGCAAGCCGCCGGAGGGCATGGTCTCGTGGGGCCAGCCGACCTTCGAGCGGCTGGTCGCCGCCGAGCCTGAGCCGCTGAAGTCGAGCTTCGCAGTCAGCCATGCAATGCTGCTCAACGTCATCAGCCGGCCGGGCGACGCCTTCGGCGCGATGAAGCACCTGCTCACCGACAACGACGAGGACCGGGCGGCGCGACGGCGGCACATCAGCCGGGCGATCGCCGTTTACCGGGCGCTGCTGGCCGGCGGCGTCGTGGAGCGGCTGGCGGAGCCCGACGCCAGCGGCAGGTTCGTCCGGCTGACCGTCGACCTGCAGGACGACTTCGCGCTCAACCAGCCGCTCTCGCCCCTCGCGCTGGCCGCGATCGAATTGCTGGACCGGACATCTCCGGACTATCCGCTCGACGTGCTGTCGGTGATCGAGGCCACGCTGGAGAACCCGCGGCAGGTACTCTCGGCGCAGCTGTTCAAGGCGCGCGGCGAAGCCGTCGCTGCGATGAAGGCCGATGGAATCGAGTACGACGAGCGGATGGAGCTACTCGAAGCCGTCACCTATCCGCGGCCGCAGGCCGACCTGCTGGAGGCGGCGTACAACATCTACAAGCAGGGTCACCCGTGGGTCGCCGACCACGAGCTGTCACCCAAGTCCGTGGCGCGCGACCTGTACGAGCGCGCGATGACGTTTGCCGAGTTCATCAGCTTCTACGGGCTCGCGCGCTCGGAAGGAGTCGTGCTTCGGTATCTGGCCGACGCCTACAAGGCGATGCGCCAGACAGTACCGGAGGACGCGCGCACCGAGGAGCTCAGCGACCTCATCGAGTGGCTGGGCGAGCTGGTGCGCCAGGTCGACTCGAGCCTCATCGACGAGTGGGAGCGGCTGCGCAACCCGGTGGAGGAAGCGCAGCACCTCGCGGCGGACCGGCCGCCGGCCGTGACCGGTAACAAGCGGGCGTTCCGCGTGCTGGTCCGCAACGCGCTGTTCCGCCGGGTCGAGCTGGCCGCGCTGCGGCGCTGGGAAGAGCTCGGCGAACTGGACGGTGAGGACGGCTGGGACGCCGGCGCGTGGGCGGATGCGCTGGGACCCTATTTCGCCGAGCACAGCGAGATTGGCACCGGGGCGGACGCCCGCGGGCCGGCGATGCTGATCATCGAGGAGCTGCCGGGGACGTGGGCATGCCGGCAGATCTTCGACGACCCGGACGGTGACCACGACTGGGGCTTCTCTGTGACGGTCGACCTCGGCGCCTCTGATGAGGCCGGAGTCGCCGTGATCACCGTCACCGAGGTCGGCCAGCTCTGAAATCGCCTCCGCCGGCAGTGTGACAGCATCGGTAAGCACATACCTGACCAGGGAGGTTCCGGTGGCCGAGGACCTGATCGAACGCGAGATTCTCATCGAGGCGTCCCGCGACCGGGTGTGGGCGGTGCTGACCGATGCAGCCGAGGTGACGAGCTGGTTCGGCGAGGAGGAGCAGGCCAAGGCAGTGCAGGAGAACACCGATGGCTGGACGTCCGAGCTTGCCGAGCTGAAGGAGCACGCGGAACGGCCCGCCGCCTGAGCCCGCCGGTCTGGGCATCGCCGGCCTGCCCCTTCACCCGTCAGGCCGTAGCCGAGCCGCCCGCTGACGTTCCCTGGATACCGGCGACGACCATGTCGGCCACCTGCCGGGCGAAAGCGTCGGTCAGCGGCTGATGTCCCTGCAGGAGCCGGTGGTAGGCCGCTCCGAACAACAGGTCGAGCACAACCTCGTAGTCCGTGTCGGCGGCGATCTCCCCGCGGGCAACCGCGCGATCCAGCAGCGTCCGGTGCTGGATTCTCAGCTGCTCGATCACTCGCTCGCGCCAGGCCTCGGCCACCTCCGGGTCCCGCTGCGCCTCAGCAACGAGACCGGCCAGGATGGGTCCGGCGCTCGTCCTGGTCACTGACCTGATCCAGGATCGCAGCGCGGCCAGCAGGTCGCCGCGCAGGCTGCCGGTGTCCGGCCGCGGCTGCTGACCCTGAAACTCGGCGAGGAACGCGTCGAGCGCCAGTGTCCCGCGGGAGTTCCACCGGCGGTAGATCGTGGCCTTGCCCACACCCGCCCTGGCGGCAACCTCCTCGATGGACATTCCGGCCAGCCCGCGCTCGGCCAGGATTTCTGTCGCTGCCTGCAGGATCGCCCGGTCCGCCTCCTCGCTGCGCGGCCTGCCCCGCCGCTGTGCGGCCGGCCCGGCCGGGCCCCGCGCGCCGAACTCGTCGCGGGCGGGAATAGGAGCCTCCGTCATAACGCTGGAGTCTAAGCTCTAAATACGAAACGCGCCGTATCGTATCGCTACTCAGTACCGCTATTCAGGGAGTGGGAGAATGCCGCAGCGCGGCCGCCAGAGCCTCCGGCTCGCACTGATTCTCGTCGCAGCGTTCATGGTCGTTCTCGACTTCAGCATTGTGAACGTGGCGCTGCCGTCCATCCAGCGGGAGCTCGGGCTCTCCGCGCCGACCGTGCAGTGGGTGATCACCGGTTACGCGATCGCCTTCGGCGGGCTGCTCGTCCTCGGCGGACGGGCGGCTGACCTGCTCGGCCGCCGCCGCATGTTCATCATCGGCCTGCTGATCTTCACCGCTGCGTCGCTCTCCGGTGGCCTCGCTCACGACCCGGTCCTGCTCATCGCCTCCCGCATCATCCAGGGCGCCGGCGCGGCGCTAGTTGCCCCGTCGAGCCTGTCGCTCATCACGACGAGCTTCACCGACGGGCAGCAGCGCACCCGTGCTCTCGGCCTGTACGGCGCGACCTCGTCGATCGGCTTCGTGGCCGGACAGGTCCTCGGCGGCGTCCTGGTGCAGTTCACCAGCTGGCGCGCAGTCTTCCTGGTGAACGTCCCGGTGGGCATCATCGCGCTCCTCCTTGCGCCGAAGCTGCTCACCGACTCGCGCAGCCGCGAGAAGGAGAACCGGCTCGACGCCCGCGGCGCATTCCTCATCACCGCGGCGATGGCCGCCCTGGTACTGGCCGTCTCCGAGGTCGACGTCACCGGCTGGCTGTCCCCTGTCGTGCTGGGCGGCGTCGCGGCGTTCGCGGTCTGCACGGTCGGGTTCGTCCTTGCCGAGCGGCGGCATTCCGCGCCGCTGCTGCCAGCCGCCCTGATGCGCCGCCCGGCGCTGCGCACGGCGGCCTCGCTCAACCTCCTGCTGGGCCTGTGGAACGGCGGCGAGATGCTCGTCCTCTCGCTCTACTTCCAGCAGGTGCTGCATGACTCACCGCTCGAGACTGGCCTGGTGATTGCCCCGCAGGGCGTCATCGGCTTCGCCGCCGGCATCTTCGGCGCCCGGCTCGCGCGCCGCATCGGCATCCAGCGCGTCCTGGTGCTGACGTGTGCGGTCGCAGCCGCAGGTTTCCTGGTGCTCGCCCGGCTGCCCTCGACCGGGCATTACGACCCGCTCTTCCTGGCCGTCATGCTCGTCGGATTCGGCACCGCCGGGACGGCCTTCGGCACCATGGTCACGGCAACGGCCGGAATCGCCGGCACCGAGCAGGGCGTCGTCGGCGGCGTCATCAACACCAGCCGCCAGATCGGCGCCGCGCTTGGCGCCGCTGCCCTGCCTGCCATAGCCGAGGCCGCGGGGCACCACCAGTCAGTGACCGCATCGGGCACTGGTGACGCAATGCTGGCCGCCGCGGCGGCCGCCGCCGTCGGCATGCTGATCGCTTTCGGGCGCCTGAGGGCACGTCAGGGTCAGCACCTCGCCAGACCCGAAACGCGGCATCTCCTCCCCGCCGCCGACGCCGCCCTCGCGGCCGAGCCCGCTGCCAGCACCTCGGCTCGCACGAGCGCGGAACCGGCACGACTGACCTGGCCCAGCCCGGGACCGGGCAGCTCAGCACCAGTCGGCGCAGGAGCCGTTGGCGAGACATCGCCCTCACGCTGGCACCGGCGCGCGGCCGCTGGCCGGCTCTGGCCTCCGGCAGCGAGCGCGGAACCGGCAGCGAGTCACCACGACGGCCGTCCTCACACACATCCGGTATCCCGGCATGCTCGACGCGATGCCCGTTCCCGGCGGCAACGGCTGCGGCTGCGGCGCGGCTGAGACAGCTGTCACGCATTCGGCCTGACCCAGGCTCCGGACCGGGTGGCGAACTCACGCGAGGCGGTCGCGGCTGCGGCCGTGACTGGCCGGAAATGCCCGAGCTGCCTGGAGTAACCTGGCGGCACCAGGCGGGCCGAGGACCCGCTGGCCGTCGGCCGACTCAGGCGCCGCTCGCGGTCAGCAGGCCCGGTGCAGCAGTCGCCGCGATGCGAAGGGAAGGGCGTGGCACCGGGCTGATGGATGCACACTCTGCTCAGGCTGACCAGCCACCGGCAAGCTCTCGGCAGCCGGGACCGCTCGCGGGCCTGCTGGTCGCGGACTTCTCCCGGGTGCTGGCCGGCCCGTACTGCACGATGATCCTCGGTGACCTCGGCGCTGAGGTCATCAAGGTCGAGGGACCGGGGGGCGACGACACCCGGCACTGGATGCCGCCAGTCCGCGGCGGCATCTCCACTTACTACCTGTCGATCAACCGCAACAAGCGATCGTTGCAACTCGACCTCAAGGACCCCGGCGACCGGGCGGCAGCGGCCGAGCTGGCGCGGCGCGCGGACATCCTGGTGGAGAACTTCAAGCCGGGCGGCCTGCGCCAGTTCGGGCTCGACTACGAGACCGTCAGCGCCGCCAACCCGGCGATCATCTACGCGTCGATCACCGGATTCGGGGCGGGCGGCGGCGCGCATCTGCCCGGCTACGACCTCATCGTCGAGGCGATGTCCGGCCTGATGAGCCTGCAGGGCGACGCGAACGGCCCGCCGTACCGGGCCGGCGTCGCTGTCTTCGATGTCATGTCGGGCCTCCATACGGCCATCGGCATCCTGGCCGCGCTCGACCACCGGCACCGCACCGGACAAGGTCAGCGCGTGGAAGCCAACCTCCTGTCGACCGCGCTCGCCGGGATGGTCAACCAGACCGGCGCGTACGCCTCAGCGGGCGTAGTGCCGCACCGAATGGGCAACTCGCATCCGAGCCTGTTCCCGTACGAGCCGCTGCCGACGCGCGACGGCGACCTCGTTATCGCCGCCGGTAATGACGCGCAGTTCCGCAATCTGTGCCGGGTGCTCGGCGCACCTGAGATTGCGGACGACGAGCGGTTTGCGGCGAACTCGGGCCGGACGGCCAACCGGGATCAGCTGCGGCCGCTGCTCCTCGAGCAGCTGAAGCGGCGCAGCGCGGCCGACTGGTTCGACGACCTCATCGCGGCCGGAGTGCCGTGTGGCCCGATCAACACGGTGGCCGGCGGCGTCGAGTTCGCCGAGCAGATCGGCCTCGACCCGGTCGTGCTGGCCGGTGCGGGCGACGCAGCGGTGCCCGGCATCCGCAACGCGCTGACGTTCTCGGCGACCGCGCCCCGTTATGACCTGCCGCCGCCAGCCCTGGACGAGCACGGCGAGGAGATCCGCGCCTGGCTGGAAGCGCCGCCCGAGTCGCCGCTGCCCTGACTCGCGCCCTGGCCGCTGCGCCCGGGCGGAGGCGCTGGCGCCGCTTCCTCAGCTCGGTGACCGGTCGGCGCGCTCGGCAACCTTTCGCAGCCGCTGCGCCTCGGCCGGGCGGGTGTTGCGGTCGGTGAGCCGGGCCCGGGCCACCCGTGCGAGGTGCGGCATCGGATCGTCGTGCACGCTCGCGAGAAACACCCGGAACAGCACGGCGCGGAGCAGCCGGATTGCCGGCCGCAGCGCCACCGGGATCAGGTCGGTGTCGGAGGTTGCCATGATGAGGTACGCCATCGCAACGTCGGCGCCAGCCGCGCCCGCGCGGGCGTTCGTCCAGTCGATGACGACGGGGCCACGGCTCGTCAGCATGACGTTGCCCGGATGCAGGTCGAGGTGGAGCACCGCGTGGCCCGGTCCGAGCGCTTCCGGCCAGCCCGGCGGAGCGGTGATCGCGTGCAGCCGGTTATGCAGGTCAGCGAGGGTCCGGGCGTGCTGCGGGATCCGCCACGGCCTGCTGCCGAGGTCGGCCAGCATGTCCCGGCCGCCGAGCCGTTGCATGATCAGGTCGGGCCCGTCAGCGTCGTAGACCTCGGGGACCGGGAACCCGGCCCGGGCGAGGTGCCGCATCATCTCCGCCTCGGCCTGCACGTCGAGGGCCACGCGATACCTGCGCAGGACGCGGCCGGCGCCGATGTCGTACACATCCGCACTCCGCCCGGTGCCGATGACCGGGCCGGGCGGGTCGGTGGCTGGCACGGACCGCAAGCTATCGCACCGGCCGGGCATCGTATGTGCCAATAACGACGCGATCACGTCACTTTTGGCACATACGATCGCCGCGAGCTCCTGGCCACGGCCGGTATCGTCCTCTTCATAACAAATGTCGCCCTGTCAGCGGCCCAGGAGCGGGCTCTCGGCCAGGACTGAGCCCAGCTGCGGTCCTTCCCCGCACGAGTAAGGCCGTCAGCCGGCCAGGGCCGCCGCAAACGGATCGTCGTCCTCGAACGGGCCGACGACTGCCAGTGCCTTCGGCTGGCTGAGCACCGCAGCGGCGACCTCCCGGACGTGATCGGGCGTCACCGCCTCGATCTCGGCCAGGATGTGGTCGACTGGCTCCAGGTTCGGATAGACAAGCTCAGACTTGCCAAGCCTGCTCATCCGGGAGGACGGGTCCTCCAGGCCGAGCACGATCGATCCGCGCAGCTGACCCTTACCACGTTCCAGTTCCTCATCGGTCAGCCCGGAGGCGACGACCTTCGCGATCTCGTCCTGGCAGATCGCGAGGACTTCCTCTGTCTTTGCCGGCAGGCAGCCGGCGTAGATGCCCCACTGACCGCAGTCCGCATGCTGCGAGCTGAAGCTGTAGACCGAGTAGGCAAGGCCGCGCTTCTCCCGAATCTCCTGGAACAGCCGCGACGACATCCCGCCGCCGAGGGCAGCGTTGAGCACGCCCAGGGCAAACCGGCGCCGGTCAGTCCGCGCCAGCCCGCCGCAGCCGAGGACCAGGTTGGCCTGCTCGACCGGGCGGGAGACCAGCCGGACGCCGGTGCCCGCGGCCGCCTCGGCCTGGAGGCCGGACAGGCGCGGCGGCGCCGGCGGCACATCACCGGCCAGGGCGGACCCGAACGCGGCCCTGGTCAGTTCTACGACGTGGTCGTGATCCAGGCTCCCGGCCGCTGCCACCACTAGCCGGTCCGGCGTGTACCGGGCGCGGTAGTGCTCGGCGATCCGGTCGCGGGAGATCGCGTTGATCGACTCGACCGTGCCGAGGATCGGCCGCCCGAGCGGGGTGTCGCCGAAGACCTGCGCGGCGAACGCCTCGTGCACGAGGTCCGACGGGTCGTCCTCATTCATCGCAATCTCTTCGAGGATGACGCCGCGCTCGGCGTCGACCTCCTTCGGCTCGATGAGCGAGCTGGTCACCATGTCCGACAGTACGTCGATGGCCAGCGGCAGGTCCTCGTCGAGAACGCGCGCGTAGTAGCAGGTGTACTCCTTGGCGGTGAACGCGTTCAGCTCGCCGCCGACTGCGTCCATCGCCGCGGAGATGTCCAGCGCGCTCCGGCGCCTGGTGCCCTTGAACAGCAGGTGCTCCAGGTAGTGGGTGGCGCCGGCATGCGCGGGATCCTCATCCCGCGAGCCGACGCCCGCCCAGATGCCGAACGCGGCTGAACGCACCGCCGGCAGCGACTCAGTGATCACCCGCAGGCCGCCCGGCAGGACAGTCCGCTGGACGCTGCCGTTGCCGGACAGCCGCTCAGTTGCAGCAGTCATGATGCGCCGGCGATCAGGAGTTGCCCGACCCGGCCTCGTCATGCGACCCGCTACGGCTGCGGGTCCTGCTGCGGTGGTGGTCGCGGTCCCGGCCACCGCGGTCGCGACCGCCGCGGTCACCCCGGTCGTCGCGCGAGCGCGGCTCGTCGTGACCCCCGAGGTCCTCTCCGGCTGCCTCGCGCTCCACGACCTCGACCGGCACCAGCGATAGCTTGCCCCGGTCGTCGATCTCGCGAATCTCGACCTGGATCTTGTCGCCGACCTTCATCACGTCGTCGACGTTCTCGATCCGCGCGCCGCCGTGCAGCTTACGGATCTGCGTGATGTGCAGCAGGCCGTCCCGTCCGGGCAGCAAAGAGATAAAGGAGCCGAAGGTCGTCGTCTTCACCACGGTGCCGAGGAAGCGCTCGCCGACCTCGGGGATGTGCGGGTTCGCGATCGCGTTGATCGCGGACCGCGCGGCCTCGGCCGAGGAACCGTCGGTGGCGCCGATGTAGATGGTGCCGTCGTCCTCGATCGTGATGTCGGCGCCGGTGTCCTCCTGGATCGAGTTGATCATCTTGCCCTTCGGGCCGATGACCTCGCCGATCTTGTCCACCGGAACCTTGACGGTGATGATCCGCGGCGCGTACTGGCTCATCTCCCCCGGAGCGTCGATGGCCTCGCGCATGACGTCCAGGATCGTCAGCCGGGCGCCACGCGCCTGCCGCAGCGCCGCCGCCAGCACCGAGGCGGGAATGCCGTCGAGCTTGGTGTCCAGCTGCAGCGCGGTGATGACGTCCTTGGTGCCGGCGACCTTGAAGTCCATGTCGCCGAAGGCGTCCTCAGCACCGAGGATGTCGGTCAGGGTGACGTACTCGCCACCCTCGTGGATCAGGCCCATCGCGATGCCCGCCACCATGTCCTTCAGCGGCACGCCCGCGTCGAGCAACGACATCGTGGACGCGCAGACCGAGCCCATCGAAGTCGAGCCGTTGGAGCCGATGGCCTCCGATACCTGGCGGATGGCGTAGGGGAACTCCTCCCGGGTCGGCAGCACCGGCACCAGCGCCCGCTCGGCGAGCGCGCCGTGGCCGATCTCGCGCCGCTTGGGTGAGCCCACCCGGCCGGTCTCCCCGGTCGAGTACGGCGGCATGTTGTAGTTGTGCATGTAGCGCTTGGTGCGCTCCGGGTTCAGCGTGTCGATCATCTGCTCCATGCGGAGCATGTTCAAGGTCGTCACGCCGAGCACCTGGGTCTCGCCGCGCTCGAACAGCGCCGACCCGTGCACTCGCGGCACGACGCTCGCCTCGGCGGACAGCTGCCGGATGTCGGCGAGCCCGCGCCCGTCGATCCGGAGGCCGTCGCGGATGATCCGCTGGCGAACGAGCTTCTTGTTCAGCGCGCGGAACGCCTCGCTGATCTCCTTCTCGCGACCCTCGAACTGGGCGGAGAGCTTCTCGGTGGCCAGGGCCTTGATCCGGTCGGTCTCGATGCCGCGCTCGTTCTTGCCGGCGATCGTCAGCGCCTGGGCCAGGTCAGACCCAACCTCGGCCTCCAGAACCGCGAGCACGTCGTCGCCGTAGTCGGCGAACACCGGGAACTCGGCCGTCTCCTTCGCCGCGTGCCGGGCGATCTCGAGCTGACCCTCACAGAGCTGCCGGATGAACGGCTTAGCCGCCTCCAGGCCCGCCGCGACGGTCTCCTCGGTCGGGGCCACTGCTCCGCTGCCCTGGTCGGCGATCAGCCGCAGCGTGCTGGGGGTGGACTCGGCCTCGACCATCATGATCGCGACGTCGCCGTCCTCGAGCACCCGGCCGGCCACCACCATGTCGAAGGTGGCGTCCTCCAGCTGCGAGTAGGTGGGGAAGGCCACCCAGTGACCCTTGATCAGCGCTACCCGGACGCCGCCGATGGGCCCCGAGAAGGGCAGCCCGGCGAGCTGGGTCGACATCGAGGCCGCGTTGATCGCGACGACGTCGTACAGGGTGTCGGGGTGCAGCGCCATGATCGTCTCGACGATCTGGACCTCGTTGCGCAGGCCGTGCACGAACGACGGGCGCAGCGGCCGGTCGATCAGCCGGCAGGTGAGGATCGCGTCCTCGGACGGCCGGCCCTCACGGCGGAAGAACGAGCCGGGAATCCGGCCCGCCGCGTACATTTTCTCCTCGACGTCAACAGTGAGCGGGAAGAAGTCGTAGCCCTCGCGCGGGCTTTTGCCCGCGGTGGTGGTCGACAGCACCATGGTTTCGTCGTCGAGATAGACGACGGCGGAGCCGTTCGCCAGCTTGGCGAGCCTTCCGGTCTCGAACCGGATCTTGTGCACGCCGAATTGGCCGTTGTCAATCGTGACCTCGGCGGTGTAGACACCCTCCACGGGTGACCTCCTTGACTGAGGTCCCGCGACTGTCCGCCGCACATATTCAGAGCGCCACGGCCAGCGGCTGGGCCCAGCGCGCAGGCGCGCTCGGGTGCACCAGCCGCGGTGCCGGGTCGGCTGCCGGCCGGTCTTCGATCGAAGCCCTCGGCCCTGACGACCTGCCTGACCGGCAGGCGCCACAGACCCGAGAACCACTACCGAGGACCGGCCCGATGGGCGCAAGCTGCGCTCCTGGCCGGAGCCGCGGGACGTTTTACCTCTACGTTATCTAGTTGTGCGTACTACTGCCTGTATACCTGCACGGCAGTACAAGCGGGACGGCGCCACGCCGTCCCGCTCAGCCAGGTTACCGGCGCAGCCCGAGCTTCTCGATCAGGGCGCGGTAGCGGCTGATGTCCGTGCGGGCCAGGTACTGCAGCAGCCGCCGGCGGCGGCCGACGAGCAGCAGCAGCCCGCGACGACTGTGGTGATCATGCTTGTGCACCTTCAGGTGCTCAGTCAGATCGGCGATCCGCCGAGTCAGCATCGCGACCTGGACCTCCGGCGAGCCGGTGTCACCCTCATGAGTCGCGTGCCCGGCGATAATCTCCTGCTTCACCGTGGTGTTAAGCGGCACGTTGCTCCCTCTTGATAGCTTTCGTCGTTATTCCTCGAGCGCCCGCACAGCGACGCGAAAGGCCGCGGGCAGGCATTTAGGGCGAGCACCGCGCCAGCTGGCGGGGCGAACTCCCCGGATGGCCAGCCGCTTGAGGGCGCAGCCGACCAAAGCCGGTAACCCGGCTAACGATCTACAGTACCACGTACCGGACCCCCGGCGGACGCACGGCGCAGCCGCCCGCCCGTTCCGTTGGCCGTTGCCGGTGGGGTGACCTGCACGGCAGCCCGCCGGTCGCTAACCGGCCGTCAGCAGCCGGCGAGCGTCGCCGACGTCGATCCGCATCTGCGTGACGAGGTCGTCCACCGAGCTGAACTTCACGGTCGCGCGTAGCCGGGCGGTAAAGTCCACAGCCACATGTGCCCCGTAGAGATCCAGGTCGTCACGATCCAGGGCGTATGCCTCCACCGTCCGCTCCTGACCGTCGAAGGTCGGGTTCGTGCCCACCGAGAGGGCGGCGGGCCAGCGCTCGGCCTCCGTGCCGCCGGCCACCAGCAGCGTCAGCCAGCCCGCGTAGACCCCGTCGGCCGGGATCGCCGTATGCGGCAGCGTTTCCAGGTTGGCAGTCGGGAACCCCAGGGCGCGGCCGCGCTGGTGGCCGCGGACCACCACGCCCTCGACGCGGTGCGGCCGGCCGAGATCGTAGGCCGCCCCCGCCACGTCGCCTCTCTCGAGCCGCTCACGGATACCGGTGGACGAGATGCGCACCCCGTTCTCGGTCAGCAGGGGCACCCCCTCCGCGGTGAAGTCGTACTTCTCCCCGAGCTGCGACAGCAGGGCCGCATCGCCGGCCGCCTTGTGGCCGAACCGGAAGTCCTCCCCCACGATCACCCGGGCGGCGTGCAGCCGGTCTACGAGCACAACGCGCACGAACTCATCCGGGGTCAGCCGGGAGAACTCCAGCGTGAACGGCAGCACGCAGACCGCGTCGACACCGAGCCCTGCCAGCAGCTGGGAGCGCCTGCCCGCCGTGCACAGCATCGGCGGATGCGACCCGGGCCGGACGACCTCGTCCGGATGCGGATCGAACGTCACCACCACGACCGGCAGGCCGAGCTGCGCCGCAGCCGTCGTGGCATGCTCCACGATCCGCTGATGGCCGCGGTGCACGCCGTCGAACTCGCCGATGGTCACGACCGACCGGCCCCACTGGGCGGGCACGTCGTCCAGGCCATGCCAGCGCTGCATCTGCTCGTCTCCCGGGTCATCGCACTTCGTCGGCAGGTTTCTAAGCCTCCCATGCTTGTCCGGCCGGGCGATGCAGTGCCTAGAGCTCGGTGACCATGACCCGCTGAACCGGAGCCGCCAGATCATCGGGGATCAGCAATGTCTGAAGCTCGTGCGGGGCCAGGTCGACCTCGATATCACGGCGGAGCAGGCCGCCGCTCAGCCGCACTGTGCAGCGACGCCCGTGTGGCTCGACGAGGCGCAGCACGATCCCGCTGCCAGACTCGGCCCGCTTCGCGACCCGGACAAACGGAACGCCGGCCGGCTCAACGCTGAGAAAAGCGCCGGCCGGGGGCATCTCGCCCGCGTGATACGTGTCGGCGATGATCAACGGGGGCCGGGTCATCTCGGCGGCCCGTGCGATGAGGCGCGCGTCCTGCCAGCCACCAGCATGACCGAAGATCCGAATGGTGGCGTCATGGGCGCCGCTGTCGGAGAGCGGGAAGTCCTCGGGCTGCGTGGTACCCCAGCCGCCGCCATGGTCGGCAGCGAGCGGATTGCGCAGAACGGTGAGGCGGACTAGCGAGCCGGCCGCGTCGTAGCCGTGCAGGTTCCCGGTACAGATGGCGGTCCCGACGTCAGCTACCGGATCATGGCAATCGAGCCACCCCTGGACAGGTTCCTCGTTCCCCCTAGGCTCGCGCTCGGCGATGCCGTACGCGGCGCCAGCGACTGTCCGCGTTTCAGGGCCGAGCCGCCAGGGCAGCAGCAGCTTCAGCACGACCAGGGGCTCACGCCAGTCTGCCCGCAGCCGTACCTGCGCGACTGCGTCGCCTGCCAGCAGGCTGACCTCGAGGGTGACCAGTGAGTCGCCGAACGAGAAGCGGAGCCGCAGAGTCCACCGGAGCGGGCCAGCCTCGACCACCTGACAGCCGTCGAAGACTCCGGCTACTTCGGCCTCGTCGTATCGAGCCAGGCGGTGGGACCAGGTATCGCTGCCGTCGCGCTGCAGTACGAGTCGGATCCCGCCGGCCCCGACAAGCTCCCGTTGCGCGTCCTTGTCGTAGATGCTGACGATCGCACC
The DNA here is from genome assembly GCA_963711535.1 of uncultured Actinomycetota bacterium. Classification (GTDB taxonomy): domain Bacteria; phylum Actinomycetota; class Actinomycetes; order Streptosporangiales; family Streptosporangiaceae; genus JAJYUU01. The sequence continues at coordinate 262,908 of CAVQEN010000002.1, forward strand.
GGACTGCCGGTCTATCTGGACGCGCATCCGGTCGCTCGCGATCTCGCAGGCATCCGGCATCGCGGCCTGGTCGGGCCGCGCGAGCCCGCCACGCAGCCAGAAGACCTCATAACCCAGCGGCGGGAGATCGGCGAAGAACAGCGTGTGGGACGGGAACAGGGTCACTTCGCCCGAGGCGACTGCCTGATGTGGTACTTGCTCGCCCGAGTTCCTGACGACCCGATCGGCCGACCGTGATCCGACGACGGGCTGCCGTACCGACCAGGGCAACGGGTTGTACACGAGGAACGGAACCCCGGCGCCTTCATCCCCGACCCAGAAGGATCGATGGCGCTCGACCGGACCTGGAAGTCCGGCAGAGGTGTTCACCCGGTGGGCGAGCTGGTAGAGGGCGTTCGTGGCGATCCGGTCAGCCACTGTCTGCACATGACCCAGCCGGGCCCGCATGCTGTGGTAGGCCCGGCTGCTCGCGGACCCCGCCAGTACATCGTGGAACTGGAACAGCAGCAGCTCGGTCCAGGCCGCGCTCAGCTCGGGCTGCCGGGACGGGCGCACTGCCAGCCGGGACGCTACCGCCTCCGCGCCTTCAGCGTCCAGGAGCGCGGCTTCAGCCGCGTCATGCTCAGCCTTGGCCCAGGCACTGACCGAGTAACAGCCGACTGCATGGTGCTGCAGCTCGCCAGTGACCACCGCCGCGCGCGCAGCCAGGCCGGCGGCACGGACAGCCGCGAAGTACTGGCCGGGGTCACCATAGTGAAGGCCCGGAAATTCGGGCTCCAGCTGGCCGATCTCCGCCAGTGTGGCCTTCGTCGGCCCGCCACCGTGATTGCCGACGCCGATGAAGAGCATCAGCGGGCTCTGCTCGGCGGCCGCCAGCTCGCTGCCGCGCGCGAGCAGCGCGCCGATGCCGCCGGGCTCGTGTGTCTCATAGGCGAACGGGATTCGGTACGCGAGCACCTCCGAGCCGCTCGGATCGCGCCAGCTGAACAGCTGCCCCGGCAGGTCTCGCTCGGACTGGTCCGGGCGCATGAACACGTAGCTCGTCAGGCCTGCCGCCCGTAGCAGCTGCGGCAGCCCGGCGTTGTGACCGAACGAGTCGACGTTGTAGCCGACTGTCGCCGTGCGCCCGAATTCCCGCTGGAAGAAGCGCTGACCTGCGAGCAGCTGACGGCAGAACGACTCGCCCGAGGGCAGGTTGCAGTCGGGCTCGACCCACATGCCGCCCGTGAGGTACCACCGCCCTGACGCCACCGCCGCCTTGATCTCGGCGAACATGGCCGGGTCATGCTCAGCGATCCAGGCGTGGTGTGACGCAGAGCTCGCTGTGAAAATGAGATCAGGATGCTCGCCGATCCGGTCGAGCGCAGACCGGAAGGTCGCCCAGACCTCGCCGAAGCCCTCCCGCCAGTCCCAGATCCAGACGGGGTCCATGTGTGCATTGGCAACCAGGTCCAGCTGGTAGCTGCCCGTCGCCGTGCGCCCGGTTTCGATCGTCACCGACACAACCTTTCCCGCAGCCGCCCGCGGCAGCTAGCCCTTAAGTGCGCCGCCAAGCGCGAATCCCTGACCAATCCACCTGGTAATGATCAGGTAAAGCACGACCGGCGGCACCGCGTACAACAGCGCGAATGCCGCAACGTCGCCGTAGTTGATCTGGTACTGGCCGAAGTAGCTGTACATCGTCACGGCCGCTGGCGCGTTCTGGTTCTGCAGCAGCACGAACGGGATGAAGAACTCGCCCCAGGCGTTGACGAAGGTGTAGACCGCTATGACGCTCATGCCGGGCACGATGGAGGGCACCACGATGCGCAGCAGTGAGCCCAGTCGTGACGTGCCGTCCATCCACGCCGCTTCCTCCAGCTCACGCGGCACGGCATCGATGAAGCTGCGGGCGATCCAGGTTCCGAACGGCAGCGCGGTCGCCGTCATGAACCACACGGTCCAGAATTTCGAGTTGATGAAGTTGGCCGTCACGAAGAAGTCGTAGGTCGGGATGATAATCGCGACTATCGGCAGCCCCGTCAGGAACACCAGCAGGTACACGAAGTACTGCTGGGCACGGGACGGGAAGCGCGACAGCGGGTAGCCGGCCAGCACCCCGATCACCGTTGTTGCCACCATCGTGCCGATGGCCAGGTAGAGCGAGTTACCGAGCGCCGTGAGGAAGCCGCCGCGCACGACGGAGCCGAAATTTGCCAGGGTAAAGCCGCCCCCGCCGGTCAGCTGCAGCGAGGGGTGCCGCTCGAAGGCGGCGACGATGAGCCAGGCGAACGGCACCAGGAAGACCAGCCCGATCACGATCATGACGGCCGACGGAAGCCAGCGCTCCCAGGTCCTTGACATCGCCGTCCTACCTCGCCGTGTTGAGCGCGCCCTGCCTGCGCAGCACGCGGATATAGGTGACTGCGAAAACAGCGCCGATGGCCAGGAGCACAACCGAAATCGCCGTGCCGTAGGCCAGCTGGAAGGTGACGAACGCCTGCTGATACATGAAGACTGACAGCACGGTCGAGTCCGTCCCCGGCCCGCCTCCGGTCATGGCGAAGATGAGCGTGAAGTCATTGAGCGTGCCCAGCGTGATGAGCACCAGGTCGACCAGGATCGTGGTGGACAGCAGCGGGATGATCAGGCGGACGAGCCGCCGCCACGCGCTGGCTCCGTCAATCTGGGCAGCCTCAATCAGGTCCTTCGGCACGTCCGAGAGCGCGGCCGAGAACAGCAGGTAGGAGAAAGCGACGCCGCGCCAGGTGTTGGCCATGCTCACCGACAGCATCGGGTGACTGATCAGCCAGGTGGCGTAGGGCAGTCCGACGGCATGCAGGCCTTGCTGCAGCGTCCCGCCGTTGCTCAGCAGCGTGAACCACATCCACGCGGCGATGATCTCGGGGAGCAGCCAGGCGGCGACGATAATCGAGCCGACGACCGCCCGTACCGCGTAGGGGCAGCGCAGCATCAGGTACGCGAGCGCGAAGCCGAACACGGCCTGCCCGATGTAGGCGGATGCCACCAGGTAGTACAGGCTGACCAGCACCGAGTGCACGAGGCCGCTGCCGGAGGTGAACAGCTCGCGATAGTTCGCCAGCCCGACGAACTGCCAGTGGCTGGCGGTCGCCCCGGTGATCGTCTTGTTCGTCAGCGAAAGGACGAGTGTCCAGACGATTGGCCAGCCAAGGAACGCCACCACGACGACGATGAGCGGCGCCAGCATTGTCGTCGCGGTCACCTTGCGCCGGCCGCGCGCGCGCAGCCGAACCGGGCGCACCGCGAGTCGCGTCTCCGTCACACTGGCCACCGGCAACTCCTTCCCTCAGTCCCTGTCCCCGGCTCGGCGCCGCCAGGTCCATTCCGGCGGGCGGGCGGCTGTACCTCAGCCGCCCGCCCGCCCGTCCTATCCGCTGCCGACCTGCGTCTTAGCCGCACCGACGATCGCCGTGACTTTCGACTTGAAGGTTGCTTCGGCTGCCGATGCAGTCATCGATCCCGACGCAACGTCACCCGTCAGAGTGGCGATCTCGTTCGAGATCTGGGTGTACGCGGTCAGGTTCGGCCGGAACGTGGTGTACTGCAACAGCCCGGTGGCCAGGGTCATGTCGGGGTCCTGCGCGGTGAGCTTCTTCCAGGCTGGCTGGCCCGTCACGTCGTCGCGCGGCGGGATGTCACCGTCAAGCGCGTCGTACTGAGCCAGGTTCGGGGCGCTCGACATGTCCTCGATCATGTCCAGCGCCAGCGCCGGGCTATGCGCCCGGACCGGAATCGCCCAGGCCCAGCCGCCGGACTGGTCGACGTACCCCGTACCCTGGCCGTCGCTGGTGGGCAGCTTGGCAACCTCGTAGCTGGAGTTGAACTGCGGCCAGGGCTTCGGCCCGCCCGTTACGTAGTTCTCCGACACCCACATGCCGTCGAACACCATGCCGACCTTCTGTGCCGGCATCAGGGTGAGGTTGACAGTTGAGGCGCCATTCGGGTTGGACCAGTCGGACTCAGGCTCCTCATAGGGCCGCATCGCCTGCAGGAAATTCCACGTGGCGGTAAAGCCGGGTCCGCCGACCTCCCACTTGCCCGTTGCGGAGTCATACAGCTGCTGCCCGGTCCCGTTGAGAAACACCTCGAAGCCGCAGAACGACGACGCCTCGCCAAGAGGCAGGCCGGTGTAGATCCAGGCCGGAACCACGCCGGGGTCAGCAGCCTTCAGCTTCTTGGCCGCGGCCACTATGTCCGCGAGGCTGTGCGGCTGCCAGGGCACCGGGATGCCCGCCTTCTTGAACAAGTTGACGTCGTAGTAGAGCAACTGCACGTCGGTGCCGTTCATGACGCCGTAGATCTTGCCGTCGTAGGTGATGATCTTCCGCATGGCCGGCGCAAACGCCGACCAGCCCGACCAGCTCGCGAGCTGAGGCAGCGGCCGGATGTAGCCGGCCGCGGAGTCCGCGCCGATCAGGAACGAGTCTTCAAGCACCACGTCAGGCGAGGTATTCGAGCTCGACTCCTGCAGGTCCAGCTTCGCGTAGTACTCCGACTCAGAGTCGGTAGTAATCGGATCGGTGACGACTTTGACGCCCGGGTGCTGTTTCGCCAGCTCGGCCGCCGCGGCCTTGATCAGCTTCGGCGTCGCGTTGGTGCCCGGGATGTCGTTGTTCGTCCAGTACTCAACGGTGATGGTGTTAGTGCTGCTCCCGCTGCTGCCAGAGCCGCCGCACGCGGAAAGCAGCGCGGTGCCGAGCAGCCCCGCACTGCCGAGTGCCCACAAGGCCCGACCTCTCATTGATGGCTCCCTTCACTCCTGATCTGGCCACCGGATGAATTACTGAGCGGCGTCCGCGAGCGGCCAGCCGCTGAAGGCGAGGCGGCCTGCACCGCCTCGGTGAGGAGCCGTCCGGTCGGTGTGTCGCTGGCACCAACGAGTGCGGCAGCGAGACCCGACCAGTCACCGATGCGCTCGCCGAGCGCTGACGGCTCGATCCGGCACACCCGCAGGGACGCGGCGAGCGCCTCCTGCTCCAGCACTGCGCGCATGGCCGGCTCAAGGCGCGCAATCTGTCTGTTGTAGATCCCGCCAAGGACGATGACGTCTGGGTTCAGCAGGTCGATGAGCAGTGCCAGTCCGGCACCCAGGCGGCGTCCGACCGATGTCCACAGCACCTGTGCAGCCGCGTCCCCGCCATCTGCGGCCTGACCAGCCCGGGCCGCAGTCACGTCGGCAATGCTGGGCCAGTCGGGCGCAAATCCTGCCGGGCTGCCCGCGCTGAGCCGCTCGGCGGCAAGCTGCTGCGCCTGCCGGGCGATACCGGATCCCGCGCAGAAGCCCTCGAACGAGCCGGCCTTCCCGTGGCCAGTCGGCCCGGCCGCGTCGAGCCGCCAGTGACCGAGCTCTCCGGCGAGACCGGCCGCCCCCGGTATAGCCGGCCGCCCAGGATGAGGCCCGCTCCCAGCCCGGTCCCCATCGTCAGGAACACGACGTTGCTGGCCCCCTGGCCAGCACCCCATGCCCATTCAGCGAGAGCGCCGGCATCGGCGTCGTTCAGCAGCGCCGGGCGAAGCCCGAATCGCGTCGCGAATGGCGTGAGCACGTCCACCTCACGCCACCTGGGCAGGTTCGGCGGCGCCAGTACCAGGCCGGCCTGCTCGTCGAGCGGACTGCCGCAGACGATGCCGATCCCGGCAAGCGCGGCAGGCTCCCCGCCCGCGCCGGCCCTGCCGGCGGCTGCAAGCTGGGCGGCCAGAGCGTCCGCAAGCCGGGCAAGCATGACGTCCGGATCCGCAGTTGTGCTCAGCCTGTCACCCGACACCCACTCGAACGCGTCCGCGTCAGCCTGCCGTGCGACCGCGACAGTGCTCTTCGTACCGCCGAGCGCAACGGCGGCCCAGACGGGCATCACGCGAACCACTCCGCCTCGACCGCCAGGCAGACCGCGTGGTAGAGGGGGCGATGAGCATCCTGTACCTCGGGCGTGCTGCGGCCCGGTGCCGTGACTAGGACGTCACACAGACTGGTCATCGCGCCCCCGACGGGGCCAGTGAAGCCCAGCGTCCGCATGCCGACGGCCCGTGCCACGCGTAGCGCGTGCACGACGTTTCCCGACGACCCGGAGGTGCTGAGTCCCCACAGCAGATCACCCGGGCGTCCGTACGCAAGTACCTGCTGAGCGAACACCAGGTCGCCGGCCTGATCATTGGCTATCGCCGTCAGCAGCACCCCCTGACTCACCAGAGGCAGGACCGGGAACCCGGCGTGCAGCCGCGCAGAGAGATAACCGTCGTCCCCGGCATCGCGCAGCTAGCTCGGCTGGCACGGGCCGGGGAAGCGCGCACGGCTTGACCAGCTCTCCCGCAATGTGCTCGCTGTCAGCCGCGCTGCCGCCGTTCCCGCGGACCAGGACGGATCCGCCTCCCGCCAGAACGCTGCGCAACTGCCCGAACGCTGCCTCAAGAGCCGGCCGCAGCGGGATAAGGCCCGGGTGGCTGGCGAACAGCTCGTCCCAGACGCGCCCCACTGCGGCCGCGGTCATCCGCTGCCTCGCCGCGATCCCTGCGGCGGGATCGCGGTGTCCAGGCCGGACGGCAGCAGCCGGTCGAGCACAGCGCTCGCCGCCCCCACGGCGCCCGCCGTCTCGCCGAGCTCGGAGCACAAGACGGTCATGGGCCGGACCTCGCGTGCGATGGGCCACTCAGTCAGCGCCTGCGTCGCCACGGGGACAAGCCACTCAGCAGCCTGAAGCAGGTGGTACCCGCCCAGTACGACGGTGTCGACGTCGACGAGATTCACCGCTCCGACAAGCGCCTGGCCCAAGAGCTGAGCGGCACGCTCGAGGATGCCGCGGAGAGTCGCGTCGGTCCGTGCGCGTGCCAGGAGTTCCTCGAACGTCCCCGTGAAGCCAGCCTGCCTGGCCTGCCTGCAGATAGCCGCTACCGAAGCCTCCGCCTCCAGGCATCCGCGCCCGCCGCATTCGCAGGCTGCGCCGCTGGGGACTACCGGCAGATGCCCGAGTTCGAGCGCGTTCCCTGTGCTGCCTCGATAGGTCTCCAGATCCAGCACAAGTCCGCCGCCGATGCCGACGCCCCAGTGGCAGTAGAGGAAGTTCACCAGGACGCTGCGCGACTGCCAGGCTTCGCCGATCGCAGCGGCCGTCGCGGCGTTCTCGCACAAGACGGGGAGCTTCCAGCTCGCGGAGAAGAGCGCGCGCGGATCGACGCCTTCCCAGTGAGCGAAATTCGGCGGGTTCACAAGCCGCTGCGTTTCCGGGTCGATGGGACCGGGGACTGCCAGCCCGATCATGGCTAGCCGCGGTCCGCCGATGTCCGGGATCCGGGAGCTCAGCGTGTCGTAGAGTGTCTCGATCCGACCGATCGTCGTGCGCGGATCCTCGCCGTGCTCGTACCGCACACTCTGGCTGGCGACGACAGCTCCGGTGAGGTCGATCCACGCGCCGTCAACCCGGTCGCGCTCGATGTTGCAGCCGAATGCGAGTGCGCCGCGTGGCCGGATCCGCACGCCGATCGGGTGCCTGCCGAGTCCTGGCTGCGGTTCGGCGCCGGTCTCCTCGATCAGTCCTTGCTCAAGCAGCACCCGGATGATGTCGCCGACGGACTGAGCGCTGAGTCCGGTGGCGCGCACGAGGCTGACCCGGGACAGCGCTGCGCCACGCCGGATGAGATGAAAGACACGGCGCTCATTGGCACGGCGCACTTGCTGCTGTGGTGTCTCATCCCGCCCGCTGACGCCCCGGATGGGCAGGTCAGCGCGGACTTGACCGCGAGCTTCCGTGCTGTCGACGCCAGCCAATGAACTACTCCGCCCTATACTTCCTCAAGTTGAGGAAATATATATCACGGCAGGCAAGGCGCATCTAGTACCAATTTCCGGCTGTTTGGCGAAGCGGGATGACCCGCCCTTAATCGGCCGCTTACTCGCTGAAGACCGCCAGCGATCGCGCCTGGCCGTCGGCGTCAGTCAGCAGCGCTATCAGCGAGCCGTCGGGCGCGAACGCGGCCACCGGCTCCGCGCCAGTACCCGACGCGCTCAGGCGCTGGCCGAAGCCAAGCGCGCGGGCCTCCGCCTCGGTCAGCTCCCGGCGCCCGAAGGCCGCCGTTGCCGCAGCCGCCAGGCTCGTCACCGGAAGCCGCCCGGTCACCTCGCGCTGGCGCGCCAGATCCTCCAGAGTGTGTGCCTGACCGATGTCGTACGAGCCGACCCGGGTACGCCGCAGCGCGGTGAGGTGCCCGCCGACGCCGAGCGCCGCGCCGAGATCCCGGGCGATCGCCCGGATGTAGGTCCCGCTCGAGCAGGTCACCGCGACATCGACGTCGGTCAGCTCGATACCGTCCGGGCCGCTGGCCGGCCGGATCGCCGTCACGTCGAGGCTGCTCACCGTAACCAGCCGCGCCGTGAGCTCCGGCGCCGCGCCGGCCCGCGCTAGCTGATAAGACCGGCGGCCGCCCACCTTGATCGCGCTCACCCCCGGCGGGACCTGGCTGATCTCCCCGGTCAGCGCAGCGACGGCGCGCAGCAGCTCCGCCTCGCTGAGATTACGGGCAGAAACGAGGCCGACGGTGGTCCCGTCCGCATCGTCAGAGTCAGTGCTCTGGCCGAGCCGGATCGTTCCGGTGTACTCCTTCTGAGTCAGCGCGAGATAACCGAGCAGGCGGGTCGCTTTCCCCACGCCGACGACCAGGACGCCGGTCGCCATCGGATCAAGCGTGCCAGCATGGCCCACTCGTCGGGTGGCGGCCAGCTTCCGGATGCGAGCAACGACGTCATGCGAGGTGAGGCCGGGCGGCTTGTCGACGATCACCAGGCCGCTCGACGCTGTCGTCACGTGTTGTCCAGGTGCTTCAGGATCGCGCTGACGGCTTCGCCAAGGCGACCGGAAAAGGAGAACCCGGCCGCCCGGGCATGCCCGCCGCCGCCGAGCGCGATGGCGACGGCCGCCACGTCCGTCACGGACTTGGATCGCATCGACACCTGCCAGATGCCCTCGTCGTCCTCCTTCAGCACCACCGCGACCTCAGCCTCGTCTGTGCTCCTGAGCACGTCGATGACAGACTCGGCCGCGTCCAGCGGCAGCCGGTCTGCGGCCCGGTCGGCTGTGGTGACGGTCGTCCAGACGAGGCCGGCGCCGCCGCTGGCAGCAGGCTCGAGGGTGGCGCGGCCGAGTGCCGCGGACAGCATCTTCAGGTAGCCGAACGGCGCACGGTCGTACAGGTCGCGGGACACGGCGCCAGCGTCGAGACCGGCCGCGAGCAGCCTGGCGGCGAGCTCGTGCACCTGCGGCGTCGTCGCGGAGTACCTGAACGAGCCGGTGTCCGTCACCAGCCCGGCGTACAAGCCGAGGGCACTGTCGCGGGTCAGCGCGATATCCAGCCGGCTGATCAGCTCCGCGGCCAGCACCGCGGTAGCGGCGGCGGCCGGGTCGACCAGGTTGATCGTGCCGAAGCCGGTGTTCGACGCGTGGTGGTCCAGGACGATCAGCTCGGCGGCTGCCTCTGCCGGTCCGGCGAGCAGTCCGAGCCTGTCGATGCTGGCAGCATCGAAGGTCACCATCACGTCCGGCCGGGCCGGATACTCCTCCGGAGGCCGCAGCAGGGACTGGCCGGGCAGGAACCGGAGGATACGAGGTACCTCGAACGGGTCGTCACCAAACGAGGCGACTACCGGCAGGTCAGGCCGCCCGGTCCGCATCGCCGTCGCGAACGCGAGCATCGAGCCGAGTGCGTCCGCATCCGGGCGAACGTGGCACGCCAGCCAGATGCGCTCGGCCCTGTCGATGCTTGCCAGAGCACGCGACCAGTCAGCCTCGGCGGGCTGCGTCAACGGGCTTGTCATCGAGGATCGTCGCCGCCGGGCTCGTCGTCGTCTTCGACGTCATCCTCGTCGTCCGTCCGGTACGGGTCGGGGTCTCCCGCGTGGACGGCCCCGTCCCGCGCGGCCGCGACGGCAGCGTCGGCGGCTCGTGCCCGTTCCACCAGATCCTCGATATTCCGGGCGGCTTCCGGCACGGTGTCGCGCGTGAAGCTGATCGACGGCGTGTGCTTCAGGCCAGTCTGCCGGCCGACCTCCGAGCGGATCAGCCCGGTTGCGCTGGAGAGTGCAGCGGCGCTCGCTGCCGCCTCGTCGTCGGAGCCGTAGACGGTGTAGTACACCGTTGCGTCGCGCAGGTCACCGGTCACTCGCGCCTCGGTGACCGTGACGAAGCCGAGACGGGGATCCTTGATCCGCCGCTCGAGCATCTCGGCGACGATCTCGACGATCCGGTCCCCGAGCTTGCGTGCCCTGGCCTGGCTCATCGGCCCTACTCCCCTTCGTCGGTCACCAGTCGCTGCCGTGCGGCCAGCAGTTCGATCTCGGGGCGCGCGGCGACGAAGCGCTCACACGCGTCCATCACTTCCGTCGCGTTCGCCGCGGTCGAGCTCACCACGGCTACGCCGATCTCAGCCCGCCGGTGCAAGTCCAGGTACCCGGTCTCGCCGACGGCAATGCCAGGAAACTTACGGTGTACCTCGGCGATCAGGGGCCTGACCACTGAGCGCTTCTGCTTGAGCGAGCGGACGTCGCCCAGCAGAACGTCCAGGGTCAGGGCCCCGACATACACCTCAGGGTCCTCAGGTCCGCGGCTTCTCCCGCATCTCGAAGGTCTCGATGGTGTCGCCAACCTTGATGTCGTTGTAGCCGAGCCCGATACCGCACTCGAAGCCCTCCCGGACCTCGGTAGCGTCCTCCTTGAACCGGCGCAGCGAGTCGACGGTGAGATTTTCGGAAACAACCACTCCGTCACGCACAAGCCGTGCCTTGCTATTGCGGGTAATCGTGCCGGACCGGACAATGCTGCCCGCCACATTGCCGATGCGCGGGACCCGGAATACCTCGCGGATCTCCGCGGTGCCCAGCTGGGCTTCCTCGAAGATCGGCTTGAGCATGCCCTTGAGAGCGGCCTCGACTTCCTCGATCGCCTGGTAGATGACCGAGTAGTAGCGGATGTCCACGCCCTCGCGCTGCGCCAGGTCGCCGGCCCGGCCTGCGGGCCGCACGTTGAAGCCGATGATCACCGCGTCGGAGGCGATCGCCAGGTTCACGTCGTCCTGCGTGATCGCGCCGACACCGCGGCCGATGACGCGCAGCTGCACTTCCTCTCCGACATCAAGCTGCAGCAGTGCGTCTTCCAGTGCCTCCACCGAACCGGACACGTCGCCCTTGATGATGAGCAGCAGCTCTTCGCGCTCGCCGGACTTCAGCGCCGACTCCAGGTCCTCCAGCGTGATCCGCGGCCGCCGCTGAGCGAACATGGCGTTGCGCTCGCGTGCCTCACGGCGCTCGGCGATCTGCCGGGCGACGCGGTCGTCGTCGACGACAAGGAAGCTGTCGCCGGCGTCGGGCACTCCGGTCAGGCCAAGCACCTCGACCGGCCGGGACGGCGGTGCCTGCCGTACCTGGTCGCCGTTCTCGTCCAGCATCGCCCGGACGCGGCCGAAGGCCTCGCCGCAGACGATGGAGTCGCCGACCTTGAGCGTCCCGCGCTGCACCAGCACGTCGACGACCGGACCGCGGCCCTTGTCCAGGTGGGCCTCGATCGCAGTGCCCTGAGCCTGCTGGTTCGGGTTGGCCCGCAGGTCGAGCTCGGCGTCCGCGGTGAGGATCACAGCCTCGAGCAGTGCCTCGATGCCGGTGCCGTTGCGCGCCGACACGTCGACGAACAGCGACTGGCCGCCGAACTCCTCGGCCACCAGGCCGTATTCGGTCAGCTGGGCCCGGACGCGCTGCGGGTCAGCGCCTTCCTTGTCGACCTTGTTCACCGCGACGACGATCGGCACCCCCGCTGCCTGCGCGTGGTTCAGCGCCTCGGTCGTCTGCGGCTTGACGCCGTCGTCGGCCGCCACGACCAGGATCACCAGGTCCGTGGTCTCGGCACCACGGGCACGCATGGCGGTGAACGCCTCGTGACCCGGCGTGTCGATGAAGGTGATCTTGCGCTCCTGGCCGTCCACCACGGTGTTGACCTGGTACGCACCGATGTGCTGCGTGATGCCGCCCGCTTCGTGGGCCACCACGTTGGTGTGCCGGATGGCGTCCAGAAGCTTGGTCTTGCCGTGGTCGACGTGACCCATCACGGTGACGACCGGCGGCCGGGCCACCAGGTCCTCGTCCTCGCCCTCGTCCTCGCCGAACTCGATGTCGAAGGACTCCAGGAGCTCGCGGTCCTCTTCCTCCGGCGAGACGACCTGGACGTTGTAGCTGAGCTCGGCGCCGAGCAGCTGCAGCGTCTCGTCGTTCACCGACTGGGTCGCCGTCACCATCTCGCCGAGGTGGAAGAGCACCTGCACCAGCGAGGCGGGGTTCACGCCGATCTTGTCAGCGAAATCGCTCAGCGAGGCGCCACGGGACAGCCGGATCGTCTGGCCGTTACCACGCGGGATCGACACGCCGCCGATCGCCGGCGCCTGCATGTTGTCGAACTCCTGACGGCGCTGCTTCTTCGACTTCCGGCCGCGTGAGGGGCGGCCGCCGGGCCGTCCGAACGCGCCAGCCGTGCCGCCGCGGCCACGTCCGCCCGGGCCGGGCCGAGCCGGGGCAATGCCTGGCCGCGCGCCGCCACCCGGACCGCCGGACCGGCCGCCGGGGCCACCGGGACCGGCACCACGGCCAGCGCCGGGACCAGCGCCCGGACCTCCGCGACCGCCTGGTCGCGGACTCGTACCAGGACCAGCCGAGCCGCCGTAACCACCGCCACGCGGGCCGCCAGACCCGCCCTGGCCAAACGGGCGGCCGCCGACGGGCCGGGGCGGCATGCTGCTCGGGCTGGGACGCGGACCACCAGGGCGCGGACCACCGGGCCGCACGCCTTCAGCGGGGCCGCCAGGTCCGGGACGTCCGGCCGGCCGGGGACCGCCAGGACCCGCGGGCGCGCCCGGAGCGGCCGTGCCCGGTGCCGCCGGGGCGCCAGCCTGGGGCGCCCGCGGAGCTGCGCCCATGCCGGTAGCGGTCGAGCTGAACGGGTTATTTCCCGGCCGGGGACCGGGACGCGGCACATGCCGCTGGCCGGGAGGAGCCGGCCGCGGGCCAGCTGCAGCCGGTCGCTGCGCGGCCGACTCGCCGGTGCCGCCATCCGATTCCGGCGCGGACGCCGGAGCCCGATCCGCCGGTGGTACCTGGGGGCCTGCGCTCTGATCGGCAGGGAACGGCACCGTCACCGCCGGGCCGGGACGGCGCGCCGGGGCCTCCGGCGCAACGGCCGGCGGCTCCGCCGGAGCGGCTGGTGCTACTTCGCTGTCTGCGGGACGGGCGGCCGGCTCCTGCGCCTGAGCCGCCCTGCCGTTGGCGTGCTGGGCGGCGGGCGCCTTCCTGGCAGCCCCGTTACCGCCAGCCTTCGCCGCCTGGCCTGCGAATTCATCCTTGAGCCTGCGGACTACCGGCGCCTCGATCGTCGAGGACGCTGACCTGACAAACTCACCCATCTCCTGGAGCTTGGCCATCACGGCCTTGCTCTCGACGCCGAACTCCTTCGCGAGTTCGTAAACCCGGACCTTCGCCACTGCGCTCCCTCTACTCGGCCCGGAAATTCCGGGCCTGCCAGCCGGGCGGGGCAGCGCGTGCTCCGTCCGGCGTCAGATTGTGCTGTTCATCGCCGCGTGCTCATCGGGCGCTCATCGCAATTCAGCCTTCTTTCGTTCCGCCCAGCAGACTGGCTCATCGCCGGCCAGGTATTCCGCGACCTTGTCCGCCGGCAGTGCTGCCGGAAGGCGCAGGGCCCGCGGGAACGCCTTGCGACGCTGGGCTCGTTCCAAGCATGCCAGGTTGCGGTGCAGGTATGCACCCCGGCCAGGCAGCCGCGCAGTAATGTCCGGCACGATTTCGTCCCCTGCCGCCACTACGCGGAGCAAGTCGGGCTTTGCCGCGCGCGCTCCGCACCCGATGCAGGTCCGGATCGGCGCAGCCTGTCCGCTGTCCAGCTTACAGGGCCTTGGCCTGCGCGGCGCCGGGTGCAGGACCCGAGACCGCCCCGGTGCCTTCGGTACCGTCCTCAGCTCCGCTCTCGGTTCCGGCCTCACTTCCCGTCTCGGGTCCGGGCTCGGCGCCGCCGGGGTCGGCCGAGGCTGCCGGTGCCGCCCCCGCGGTATCCGGCCGGATGTCTATCCGCCAGCCAGTCAGCCGCGCTGCGAGCCTGGCATTCTGCCCCTCCTTGCCGATCGCCAGCGAAAGCTGGTAGTCCGGCACGATGACCTGGGCGACCCGCGCCTCCGCGTCCACCACGTTCACCTTCGTCACCCGGGCCGGCGACAGCGCATGCGCGACGAACTCTGCCGGGTCGGGCGAGTAGTCGACAATGTCAATCTTCTCGCCGTGTAGCTCCGTCATCACGTTGCGGACGCGGCTGCCCATCGGGCCGATGCAGGCGCCCTTGGCATTCACGCCCGGCTGGCGGGAGATCACCGCAATCTTGCTCCGATGACCGGCCTCACGGGCGATCGCGGCGATCTCCACCGCCCCGGACGCGATCTCCGGCACCTCCAGGGCGAACAGCTTCTTGACCAGATTCGGGTGCGTCCGCGACAGCGTCACTGACGGCCCGCGATAGCCCTTGCGCACGTGCAGCACGTAGCAGCGGAGGCGCTCGCCGTGCACGTACTTCTCGCCGGGCACCTGCTCGGTCGGCGGCAGGATTGCCTCGAGCTTCCCCAGGTCGACGAGCACCGCCCGCGGGTCCCTGCCCTGCTGGATCACCCCGGCCACCACGTCGCCCTCACGGCCGGCGTACTCGCCGAACGTCAGCTCGTCTTCGGCATCCCGGAGCCGCTGCAGGATCACCTGCCGCGCGGTCGTCGCGGCGATCCGGCCGAAGCCCTCCGGCGTGTCGTCGTACTCACGGCCCGGCTCGCCGTCCTCGCCGTCCGGCTCGCGCGCCCACACGGTCACGTGCCCGCTGCTGCGGTTCACCTCGACCCGCGCGCCCAGTGCCGCGCCGTCGGTCTTGAGGTACGCCACCAGCAGCGCGTCCTCGATCGCCTTAATCACCAGCTCGAGCGAGATGTCCTTTTCCGCCTCGAGGCTTCTCAGGACGCTCAGGTCAATGTCCACCTAGTCCTCCTCGCCCGGGCCATCGTCGCCGGCGGAACCGTCGAAATGACCGAACTCGACCTGGACCCGGCCAGGACCCAGCTCCGCGTACTCATACTCGCGGGTCGCGCCGTCATGCTCCAGGATTACGCCGGCCTGACTGGATGCGACGATACGGCCTTCGGCGACGACCTCGTTCCCGGCCTCATTGTCGGCGCCAGGCGTCTTCAGCGGGACGACGACCAGCCGTCCGGCCGCGCGCCGCCAGTGCCGCGGCAGCGTGAGCGGCCGGTCCACGCCCGGCGAGGACACCTCGAGGGTGTAGGGCTGCTCCCCCATGACCGACTCGGCGTCGAGCCGGGCAGAGAACTCGCGGCTGGCCAGCGCGATGTCATCCAGGCTCACGCCGCCGTCGGCGTCGATGATGACGCGGAGTACCGGGCGGCGGCCCGCACTGGTGACCCGGACGCTCTCCAGGTCCATGTCCATCGCATGCACCACCGGCTCGAGCAGCCGGGTGAGCCGGTCGGAATCAGGCGCCGGGCCGGCCTGGGCAGCCCGCGGCCTCGTCTCCCGGTCGATAGCCTTGCCCTTGGCCTGAGGATGCGAACCGCGACGAGAGCCACCCTGCATGACGACCTCCTCGCCCGCGACCTGTGCTGTTATCCGCGCTGGTGCTGTTTCCCGCGTGACCATCTAGCCTATCCGGGACGCAGCGCACTGCTTCAAGGCCGGGCCGTAAGGCCACGCGTAGCATGCTGGCGGCGTTGCCAGAGGTAACAACGTGCTGGAGGGTTCAGGAGTGAGCGACGACGGGGGCCGTCTCGCCGGACCGGTGAGCGGCCTGTCCAGGCGGGCACTGCTCACCGCTGCGGTGGCTGCCCTCCCGGTCGTGCTCACAGCCTGTAAAGGCGTCCAGGCTCTCGGCACCCCGCCGCCGCCTGCGCCCGACGTCCGGACGCTCGAGGCTGCCATCGCCGCCGAGCAGGCCATGGTGGCCCGGTACGCCGAAGCGGTACGGCAGATCCGATCTGGTTCCGGCCCGGCGGTCCTCGGGGTGCTTCAGTCGATCCAGGCCGAGCACGCCCAGCACCTGGCCCAGCTGGAGTCCAGGCTCACCAGGCCCGGCGGAGCCAGCCCGTCGGCGTCGCCGTCCGCGTCCGCCTCCCCGCCTGCCGCCCCGAGCCTCAGCAGCGTGCTGTCCGGGCTCGAGCGCGCCGAGAATGTCGCGTCGGACCGGTACATCGCCCAGCTCGACGGGCTGCCGCCGTCGCTGGCGCAGCTGTTCGCGAGCATTGCCGCTTCCGAGGCCACCCACGTCCCCTATCTGCATGATGCACGGAGGCGCAGATGACAGGCTCGCCCGCCACCATGACCGCACTGCAGACGGCGCTCGAGGCGGAGCAGGCAGCGAGCTACGGCTACGGGATCGCCGGGGCTCACCTGGGGCAGGGCTCCGCCCGGCAGGCCGCTGCCACCGCCGACTGGACCGCGCACCTGACGGCAGCCGGGGAGCTGTCGTCGATGATCAGCGCACGCGGGGGCACTCCGGCGCCGGCCGCGGTCGCCTATCAGCTTCCGTCGCCGGTCCGCACCACGGCCGAGGCCATCACGCTGGCCTGGACACTGGAAGACGCGGTCGCGCGGGCATACCTGGGCCTGGTCGCCCTACCCGAGCTGGTCCTGCGCCGCTTCGGTGCCGATCAGGTGCGGGCCGCCGCGCTGCGAGCGGAGGCGTGGCGCGGGACCACCCGGGCCTTCCCCGGGCTGCCGGCCACGAGCCTGCGGGCCTGAGCGCTCGTTCGCGAGTGCCCGGCGGGCGTAGCTGGTGATTGAGGTACTTCCGCGCATCCATGGTGCGCGGAATCACCCCAATGATGATCGGGGTCGCCTTTGCGCCCGGTTAGCTGGCCGCGAGGACGTGCTCGATCATCGTGGCGGCACGCTCAAGGTCCTCGCCGACCGCGATCCGCTCCGCCCAGGACCACCAGAACCACCACAGCCCATCCTGGCCGCGGCCCGCGTAGACGTCCTCCGCTAGCGCCGAGGCGGTCGGGTTCACCACGTGCAGACTGGGCACGCGCCCGGGCGGCGTGACCAGGCGCGCCCTGAGGCCATGCCCGGCCAGGACGTCCGCGAGGTCCTCGAGCCGGGCCAGGTTGGCCTGCCAGGTATCCGACCTGGCCACCACACCGCTGGGCGCCAGCCCGGGACCGGGCGGTGCTGACTGCGCATGTGCCCTATATACGGAATGCGGCGCGGTACTATCGTTGGCCCCGGCGAACTGGGCCGGCTGACGGGCCTGCATGGTCATCTGTCACCCCTGGTAGCTGCTGCACAGCATAGAGTAATGACTCCGACTAAGAATGTAACGCTCAGGGCCGGATCTGCAACATGCATAGCGAAATTCGCAGGACGTAGCGCGCAGAGTTCTTGCTACCAAGGCATTGCCGGCACTGGACGGGAGGCGCGCGTCCCGTCCACACTGAAGTGCATCGCTGAGGTTCACGAAGCGGTAAGGGCCACCGCGGGGAGGTGACCGAGTGGCAGGCGCGCAGAGCCCGACAGTCCGGCGCCGACGGCTAGCGCTTGAGCTCAGGCGCCTCCGGGAGGCAGCCAAGCTCACCTGCGAGGAAGTCGCCGAGCAGCTGGAGTGCTCGGCGTCGAAGATCAGCAGGGTCGAGACCGGCCGTGTCTCGGTGTCGCCGCGCGACGTCCGGGACATGCTCGAGATCTACGGCGTCTCGGAGGAGCAGCGCGATGGCCTGGTGCAGCTCGCCCGCGAGTCGCGGCAGAAGGGCTGGTGGCACGCTTACGGCGACAGCGTTCAGCCGCATTTCGCAACCTATCTCGGGCTCGAGAGCGCGGCGTCGGAGATCCGGATCTACGAGGTCAACCTGATCCCGGGCCTGCTGCAGACCGAGGAGTACGCCCGCACGGTCATCACGGCAGGAATGGTGAACAGTCCCCGCGCCGACATCGAGCGTCGCGTCGCGCTGCGAATGGAGCGGCAGCGCCTGACCATCACCAGCCCGCCCAAGGTCTGGGCGGTGCTCGACGAGGCAGCGCTGCGACGGCAGGTCGGCGGCCCCGAGGTCATGCGGATCCAGCTCGAGTACCTGCGCGAGCTGGCCGGCCTGCGCAACGTGTCCCTGCAGGTCATTCCGTTCGGCGGTGGTGCCCACCCGGCGATGGGCCGGCCGTTCGTGATCCTCGCGTTCGGCGAGGAGGCTGACCCGGACGTGGTCTACCTGGAGGATCTCACCAGCGCGCTGTGGGTGGAGAACGTGGAGGAAGTCGACCGCTACAACGTGTTCTTCAACCACCTGCAGGCCACTGCGCTGTCGTTCGAGAACTCGGCCGCGCTGATGACCTCGGTGCTCAAGGAGATGTAGCGCCGCGAAGAGCCGCGGGCAGCGGCTGCACATGCAGGACCGTCAGCCGCGATACGGCGCGGGTCAGCGCGACGTACAGCCGGTGCAGGCCGCGCGTCTCCGCGGCCGCGATCCGGTCCGGCTCGATGACGATGACCTGGTCGAACTCCAGGCCCTTGGCCTGCGTGACCGGCACGAGCGTGATCTGGTCACTGGTTGCGGCGCCCGCGAGCACCTCGTGCGGGATGCCGGCCGATGCGAGGACCGCCGCCAGCTCGGCGATCTGGGTGTCGGCGGCAATCACGGCTGCAGAGCCGGGACGGCTCAGGGCATCGGCGCACGCGACGGACACCTCGGCCGCCACATCGCCCGGCGCGACCTCCCGCAGCTGCAGCGCCCCGGCGTCCTGCCGCACTGACCGGGCCGGGCTCAGTTCCGGCGCGATCTGCCCGAGCAGCCGGCTGGCGAAGTCGAGGATCTGCTGCGGCACCCGGTAGCCGGTGTCGAGCACGCGCAGATCGGCGTCTGCCTTGCCGAGGTGACCCAGCAGCTGCTCCCAGCTCGAGGTCGCCCAGACCGTCGTGCCCTGCGCGATGTCGCCGAGCACGGTGGCCGACCCGGTGGCGCACCGGCGACCGACGGCACGGCACTGCATCGGCGACAGATCCTGAGCCTCGTCCACGACGATGTGCGCCAGGCTCGGGGTGCGCTCGATCAGGTCGGCCGCCTCGTCGATGAGCACCGTGTCGGCGGCGCTCCACCAGGCCGAGCCCGGACTGCGCGGCGGCCGCGCCCAGCTGATCGCTGCCTGCTCGCTCTCGCCGAGAATCCCGTCGGCCGCGCGCTTCAGCAGCTGCGGGTCGGACAGCAGGCGGAACACCAGCTTCACCGGATCAGCCTTCGGCCACACCTCCGCCACGGCCGCCTGTACCGGCCGGGTGCGCCGCACGGACTCGTGCGTCCGGTCGTCGCACGTCTCGCCGGCGGCCTCCATCCGGGTGAGGATGACGTGCGCGATGCGGTGCGCGAGCATCTGGCGGCCGGTGCCATAGCGCACACCGCGTGTCCGCAGCTCCGCCGCGAGCCCGGCGACCTCGTCCGCGGGCACCCGCCACCGTCGCGACCCGCGCGCGAGCAGGATGGCCTCGGCGGGCTCGCGCAGCTGGTCCCAGAGTGCGGTGTGCAGCACCTCCGCCATCCGCGCGTCACCCTTGACCCGCGCCGCCTGCTCGGTGTCGCTCCCCCGCACCGGCACCGTGGCGGTCAGGTCGGCGACGGACTGCTGAGCGACGTCCAGCTCGCCGAGCGCCGGCAGCACGTTCGCGATGTAGGCGAGGAACGCCTTGTTCGGCCCGACCACGAGCACGCCGCCCCGGCTGAGTCGCTGCGCGTTCGCGTACAGCAGGTAGGCGACCCGGTGCAGGCCGACCGCCGTCTTGCCGGTACCAGGCGCGCCCTGGACGCAGACAGTCTGGTCCGCTGCCGCCCGCACGATGTCGTCCTGCTCGGGCTGGATCGTCGCGACGATGTCCCGCATCGGGCCCGACCGCGGCCGCTCGATCTCCGCGATCAGGATCTGGCTGGCCGACTCCGGCATGCCCGTGCCCGGACCCGCGCCAGGCCCGAACCGCTCGTCCTCGAACGCCGTCAGCTCCCCGCCGGAGAAGCCGAACCGGCGCCGCCGCTCCAGGCCCATCGGATCCGCCTGACTCGCGCGGTAGAACGGCCGCGACACCGGCGCCCGCCAGTCGACCACGACCGGCGAGCCGTGCGGATCGTGCACGTGCCGCCGCCCGACGTGAAAGCGCTCGCTCCCGGCGTCCTCCCCCGGCCCGGCGGCCGCGCTCTCGCCGGGGTGCGCGGTCGCCAGCGCGCCGGGCTGGTAGTCGAGCCGGCCGAAGAACAGCGGCGTGTCCGGGAGGTCGCGCAGCGCCTCGGCGCGTCTGTACAGGTCGGCCTTGAGGTACTCCTGAGAGACCCGGTCGCCGCCCATCGCGCGCAGGGACAGCACGTCCTGGCGCATCAGCTCGAGGAACTCACGCGACTGGCGCAGATGCTGACGCTCGGCCGCGAGGACCTCGGCCGCGGGAGCCGTACTGCCACTGGCCGGCGGCATGCGGCATCACTCCGTTCAGTACCGATCGGGGGCGGGTGACGAATCAGGCCAGAAACGAGGCCGAAAGGGCTCAGCATCGTAGCAGCGACGCGGCACCGGGGTCAGCCGGGTTTCCGGCGCCCGTGGTCAGAACAACTGTCGTCAGAACAGAACCGACATGAACGTGCCGGCCTGGGTGAAGCCGACCCGCTTGTAAGCCGCGCGAGCGGGGACATTGAAGTCGTTCACGTACAGGGTCACCACGGGCGCCAGCTGGAGCGCGAACCGGACCACGGCGGCCATGCCGCGGATCGCCTGCCCCTGGCCCCGGCACTCCGGCGGCACCCAGACACCCTGCACCTGGCACGCATACGGCGTGACGGCGCCGATCTCTGCTTTGAAGATGACCTTGCCGTCGTCGATGCGCGCGAACGAGCGGCCGGCACCGATCAGGTCCGCCATCCTCGCCCGGTAGGCCAGGCCTCCGTCTGCGCCGATCGGCGAGACGCCGACTTCCTCGGTGAACATCGCGATGCAGGACGGCAGCAGCACGTCAAGCTCGCGCGGGCGCACCTGGCGCACGTCCGGGTCCGGCTCGATCTCCGACAGCGTGTTCATCGCGAGCACGGGCTGCACCGGGCGCACGTCGCGGGGCCTGCCCAGACGGGCGCGAGTGCCGCCCAGAGCGGGCTCACGGCGTCGGCCGGGCCGACGATCGACGAGCACCGGCGGCCCTGCAGCCGGGCCCGGGCGGCGAAGGCAGCGACAGCCTCCGGTCCGGCCTGCACAGGAACGAGGTTGGCTCCGGAGTAGCACAGCGACGTCAGCTGGCCGCCGTCCGGGTAGCCCCACAACTGACCGCCCAGCCGCGACGGATCCAGGCTGGTCGAACGGATCCGGGCGCTGGCGAAGACGTTCGCAACCGGATCCCGGTCGCAGAGGGCCAGTACCTCGTCGCGATCGTGGTCCGTGAGCAGCCGCAGCGACGCCGAACGCCATGGCCTGGTGCGCAGCACCCCTTTAGCGTATCGGCTTTGCGCCGCGGCCTACGCCTGAGGCGCGGGCAGTGCCGGGCACGTCGCGTTGACCGTGCCGGGCTTGCCCGGCAGTGATCCGTCGCCCAGGTAGCGGTTGAGGTACCCGTTCACGCAATTGTTCGGCGGGTAGGCCAGCGACTGGCCGTGGTTGCCGCCGCCTTCGACGACGACCAGCCGGGCGGTCGGCAGCTCTTCCCTGGCCACCAGCGCGCCCGCATACGGAGTGGCGGCATCGAGCGTGCCCTGCAGGAGCAAGACGGGGGGCAGTCCGGCGCCGGTGATGCGCAGCGGCTTACTCGGGCCCTTCACCGGCCAGAACGCGCACGCCGCGCTGAACCAGGTGTTCCCCCAGGTCTCGAACGGCGCCTTCGCGTTTACCCGCCGCGTTTCCGTGTTCCAGTACGCCCAGCTGCGCGGCCAGCTGACATCACTGCACTCGACAGCTGAGTAGACGGCGAACTCGTTCTCGTTCTGCACGCCGATCTGCTTGTAGAGCGCCACTAGCTCGGCCGTGGCGCCACTGCGCACGTAGCTCGCCAGTGCCGACGCCAGATAGGGCCACCAGGAGTTGCTGTAGCCGCCGACCAGGAAGGTGTCGCTGAGCTCGTCCGGCCCGATCAGCGGCCCGGACGAGCCGGCAATGGGGTGTTTCTCGAGCCGGGCCTGGGCGGCGGTGAAGGACGCGCTGACAGCGGCCTCTGTGCTGCCGAGATGGTACGCCGAGTCGTAGCGGGCGATCCACGCGAAGAACGCCGTCATGCGGCCCTGGAACGCATAGTCCTGGTCAATGTTGTCGGCGAACCACACGCCCCTGGGGTCAACGATGCTGTCGAGGACCATCCGGCGAATGTGCTTCGGGAACAGCGTCGCGTAGACCTGGCCCAGGTAGGTGCCGTAGGAGACGCCGTAATAGCTGATCTTCTGCTGGCCGAGCGCCACCCGGATCGAGTCCATGTCCCGGGCCATGTCCTCCGTCGTCATGTAGGGCAGCAGCCAGCCGAACCGCTTCTCGCAGTCCGCCGCGTACTGCCGCGCGCGGTTAACGAGGACCTGCTCAGCGGCGGCATTCGCCGGGTCGTATTCCGGCCTCGACCGGGCGAAGAACGACGGGTCGCAGGTGAGTTCCGGGCGCGAGGACCCGACACCGCGGGTGTCAAAGCCGACGATGTCATATTTCGCCGCCACGCTCGCACTGAGCCCGGCGGCCGTGCTGGCTGCCAGAGCCAGGCCGCTGGCGCCGGGTCCGCCCGGGTTCACCAGCAGAACGCCCTGCTGCTGCGCTGCCGGTGCTGTCGCCGGGATCTCCGACAGCGCCAGCGTGATCTTGCGGCCGCTCGGGTCGGCGTAGTTGAGCGGCACCTGCAGGTCCGCGCACTGCAGGCTGCCGGCGTTCGGTGCGCCGCCGGCGTCGCCCGGGCACGGGCGCCAGTGGAGTCTGGCCGAAGCGGGCTGCGGCTTCACCCCGGCTGCGGCCGGACCGGACAATGCGGGCGAACTCGCCGACCCAGACCCCGAGCCAGCCGACGAGCAGGCCGCCAGGCCGGACACCGACAGGATGGCCACAGCCCCCGCGGCGACCGCGGTCATCACTCTCGTCATGGCGCTATCCTGCCCCGCCGGGCTCGGTCGCGATCCGCGAACGGAGCTTCGGCTGGCTAGGCGCCGGCCTCGGCCTCGATCTCGGCGGCCAGCTTCATGGCCTCCTCGATGAGGGTCTCGACGATCTGTGCCTCCGGCACGGTCTTGATGACCTCGCCGCGCACGAAGATCTGGCCCTTGCCGTTGCCGGAGGCGACCCCGAGGTCGGCCTCGCGCGCCTCACCCGGACCGTTCACGACGCAGCCCATCACGGCGACCCGCAGCGGCACCTCCATGCCGTCCAGCGCGGCGGTGACCTCGTCGGCAAGCTTGTAGACGTCAACCTGAGCGCGACCGCAGGACGGGCAGGAGACGATCTCCAGACCGCGCTGCCGCAGGCCAAGCGACTCCAGGATGGCGATGCCGACCTTGACTTCCTCGACCGGCGGCGCGGACAGGGACACCCGGATGGTATCGCCGATGCCCTCCGCCAGCAGTGCGCCGAACGCGACCGCCGACTTGACGGTGCCCTGGAAGGTCGGGCCGGCCTCCGTGACGCCCAGATGCAGCGGGTACTCGCAGCGCTGCGCCAGCAGGCGGTAGGCGTTGATCATCACGACTGGGTCGTGGTGCTTCACCGAGATCTTGATGTCGGTGAAGCCGTGCTCCTCGAACAGCGAGCACTCCCAGAGCGCGGACTCCACCAGTGCTTCCGGCGTGGCCTTCCCGTGCTTGGCCAGCAGGCGCTTGTCGAGCGAGCCGGCGTTCACCCCGATCCGGATCGGGATGCCTGCCGCCGAGGCAGCCTTGGCGATCTCGCCGACCTTGTCGTCGAATGTCTTGATATTGCCGGGATTCACGCGCACGGCCGCGCAGCCGGCGTCGATCGCCGCGAAGACGTACTTCGGCTGGAAGTGAATGTCCGCGATGACCGGGATCTGCGACTTGCTGGCGATCGCCGGGAGCGCGTCCGCGTCGTCCTGCGACGGGACTGCCACGCGCACGATCTGGCAGCCGGCTGCGGTCAGCTCGGCGATCTGCTGCAGGGTCGCGTTGACGTCCGCAGTCAGCGTCGTGGTCATCGACTGCACGGACACCGGAGCGCCGCCACCGACCGGGATGGCGTGCTTACCGTGGCCGACGACGATCTGGCGCGACTGCCGGCGGTCCGCCAGCGGCTCCGGCGGCAGCTGGGGGATGCCAAGGTCAACTGTCATGACTCGTTTTCGCCTCACACCTGAAGGTGAACGGGATTGAAGATATCGGCAGCAATCAGAAGCGTACCGAGGCCCACCAGGGCGGCGAACACCAGCAGGCTCAGAGGCACCAGCTTCTGAATGTCCACCAGCCCGGGATCGGGCCGCCCGCGCAGCCGGGCGAACCAGGCCCGGATGCGCTCGTAGATCACGATCGCGAGGTGCCCGCCGTCCAGCGGCAGCAGCGGCAGCAGGTTGAAGGCGCCGACGAAGATATTCAGCGAGGCAACAAGGTACAGCACGACCGTCACCTTGGCCTGCCAGGGCAGCGCGGCCTGGACCACGTCACCGGTTACTTCGCCGACGCCGACCACGCTGCTGACGTCCCCGGCCGGGGTCTTCGCCCTGTCCTTACTGAACAGGTCGGGAATCGCCGACGGCAGGCGAGAGATCGCCGAAGCCGACGAGGTCAGGGTGTCCGCGAACTGGTCGCCGGCATATCCCCAGGCCCCGAAGAAGCTGGTTCGCTCGTACCCCACGATCTGTACGACGCCGACGTAGGGAACGGAGCGTTTCGGGATGGCGGCAAGCGTGACGGTCAGGTGCACGTCGCGGCCGTGCCGGTCAACCACAAGCGGGATGGCGACGCCTGCCTTCTGCGCCTCGAGCACGGCATGCAAGTTCCAGGTTCCCACGGGCCTGCCGGCTACCGAGACGATCTTGTCTCCTGGCTTGATGCCTGCCTGCTGCGCAGGCGCCTTGCCCAGGTTGTGCCCGGCGCACGGGTGATCGCTGTTCAGCGCTGTCACGCTGGCCGGGACGCAGCCCGCGATGGAACTGACCACGTTGGTGCCGTTCGGCTGCCCGATCGCGAATACGAGCACGAAGAAAAGGAACAGAGCCAGCACGAAGTGCATGAACGAGCCGGCCGCCAGCACGATGATGCGCTGCCAGCCCGGTTTGCTGCTGAACGCCCTGGGCTCGTCGGCGACGTCGACCTCCTCGATCGACGTCATGCCGGTGATCTTCACGAACCCGCCGAACGGCAGTGCCTTGACGCCGTACTCGGTCTCCCCGCGGAAGGTCGACCAGAGAGTCTGGCCGAAGCCGACGAAGAACTGGGTGACGCGCATCCCGAACTTCTTGGCGGTCGCGAAGTGCCCGAACTCGTGCAGCATGACCGAGACGAGCAGGGCGACGACGAAGATCAGGACGCCGAACAGGAAGGCCAGGTGCCGGTGGTCGGCCACGATCAGGGCCACCACGACAGCAACGACGAGCAGCCAGGCCCCCAGCCGCGCTACGGACCCGCGGTCGTGCTGGCCAGCCGGACCGCCGGGACCGGAAGGGTCAGTCGGACCCGTCACGCAGTCTCTCCCTTTCCCGTGAGCTCTCGTGCTCGATCCCGCGCCCAGCCGTCGGCGGCGAGCACATCGGCCACAGTCGCGGCCGCGCCAGCTGAGCCGTGATGCTCCGAGACTACCTGGGCGACCGTATCGACGATTCCGGTGAAGGGGATCTGCCCGGCCAGGAACGCCCCGACGCATATCTCGTTCGCCGCGTTGTAGGCGGCCGGCAGCGTGCCGCCGGCGGTACCTGCCTCTCGCGCCAGCGCAACGGCGGGGAAGGCCTCCTCGTCGAGTGGCTCGAAGGTCCAGGTGTGGGCTGTCGTCCAGTCCACTGCCGGGGCGGCATCGGCGACCCGCCCGGGCCAGCCGAGCGCGAGGGCGATGGGGATCCGCATGTCCGGCGGACTGGCCTGGGCGAGCGTCGAGCCGTCGAAGAACTCGACCATCGAGTGGATGACCGACTGGCGGTGAACAACTACGTCGATCCGGTCAAAGCCGACACCGAACAGCAGGTGCGCCTCGATGATCTCCAGGCCCTTGTTGACCAGGGTGGCGCTGTTCACCGTGATGACCGGGCCCATATTCCAGGTGGGATGAGCCAGCGCCTGGGCGGGTGTCACGCCGGCCAGCTCGGCGCGGCTGCGGTGCAGGAACGGGCCGCCGCTGGCCGTCACTACCAGACGGCGCACCTCGGTCGCCTGCCCGCCGCGCAGGCACTGGGCGATCGCCGAGTGCTCGGAGTCCACCGGAACGATCTGACCCGGCGCGGCGATGCCCGCGACGAGCGGGCCGCCCATGATGAGCGACTCCTTGTTCGCGAGCGCCAGCACCCGGCCCGCCTCAAGCGCGGCCATCGTCGCGGCCAGCCCGACCGCACCGGTGACGGCGTTCAGGACGACGTCGCAGGGCCGAGCGGCCAGGTCAGCCACGGCATCGGGCCCGGCCTGGACGTCCGGCAGCCTGCTCCGCGCGCCGCCGGACGACCCGATCGCCGCGACGGCCTCCCGCAACTCGGGGACCGCGTCCGGATCTGCGACGGCGACGGTCTGGACGCCGAATTCAACCGCCTGCCGGGCCAGCAGTCCCGGGTTGCCGCCGCCGGCGGCGATCCCGGTCAGCCGGAAGCTGCCGGGGTTGCGGCGGATGATGTCGGCGGCCTGCGTGCCGATCGAGCCCGTCGACCCCAGCAGGATGATGTCCCGGCACCCGCGGCCAGTGCTGGCCGGTACCGTGCTCGCGGCTTCCACCCGGCTATTGTCCACCGGCCCCGGTGGTGGTCGAACCCGGTGAGTACGGTGAAGTCCGTGAGCCCCTCCGTCGTCACCCTCACCGGGCCCGCGGACCAGCAGCCCGGCTGGCCCGATCAGGCCCGCGTCGACCAGGTTGTCGCCGAGCTCTCCGGGCTGCCGCCGCTCGTCTTCGCGGGCGAGTGCGACCAGCTCCGGGAGCGAATCGCCGCTGTCACCCGCGGCGAGGCCTTCATCCTCCAGGGCGGCGACTGCGCAGAGACGTTCGCCGGGGCGAACGCCGACGCCGTGCGCGCCAAGCTGCAGACCATCCTGCAGATGGCCGTCGTCCTCACCTACGGGGCAAGCGTCCCGATCGTGAAGATCGGGCGGCTGGCCGGTCAGTTCGCCAAGCCGCGGTCGCGGCCGACCGAGGTCCGGGACGGCGTCGAGCTCCCCGCCTACCGGGGCGACGCGATCAACGGCTTCGACTTCACCCCGGAAGCTCGCGCGCACGACCCGGAGCGGATGCTCCGTGCCTACCACTGCGCGGCCGTCACGCTCAACCTGTGCCGCGCCTACACCACCGGCGGATACGCGGACCTGCGCCAGGTCCACGCCTGGAACCGGGACTTTGTCCGCAGCAGCCCGTCCGGCCAGCGGTACGAGCGGCTCGCCGCCGAGATCGACCGGGCCCTGTCGTTCATGCATGCCTGCGGCGCGGACCCGGACGAGCTGCGCACCGTCGAGTTCTACTCCAGTCACGAGGCACTTCTGCTGCCCTACGAGCGGGCACTCAGGCGCACGGACTCGCGCACCGGCCTGCCCTACGACGTGTCAGCCCATTTCCTGTGGGTGGGCGAGCGAACGCGTGCACTCGACGGCGCCCATATCGAGTTCGCGGCCAGCATCCGCAATCCGGTGGGCGTGAAGATCGGGCCGGACGCGACCCCGGACGGCGTCCGCGCGCTGATCCGGCGGCTCAGCCCGGACGGCGAGCCGGGCCGGCTCACGCTCATCACGCGCCTCGGCGCCGGCCTGATCCGCGCCCTGCTGCCGCCCCTCATCGCCGCCGTGCAGGCTGAGGGCATCCCGGTCGCCTGGGTCTGCGACCCGATGCACGGCAACACCTTCGAGGCGCCGAGCGGCCACAAGACCCGGCGGCTGCAGGACGTGCTCGACGAAGTGCAGGGCTTCTTTGACGTCCATCGCGCGATCGGCACGCATCCCGGCGGCATCCACATCGAGTTCACCGGCGACAACGTGACCGAGTGCGTCGGCGGCAGTCACGAGATCATCGCCGCGGACCTGCACCAGCGCTACGAGACCGCCTGCGATCCCCGGCTCAACCGCACCCAGGCACTCGACCTTGCCTTCACCGTTGCCGAGAGCTACCGCTCGCTCCCGGCCTGACCAGCTTCTCCTGACCAGGCCGGTAAGCGCGCTTCAGGCGTCCGGGTAGGTGACCGGGAACTCGCGGGCCGGCTTCCACTCCGGCCGCAGCGGCATCCCCGCTGCTCCGTGGTCGCCGACCTTGACCCCGAGCATCTGGTGCAGCTGGATCTGGTTGCGCTCGAACCCGAGCCGCGACCCGGCCATGTAGAGCCGCCAGACCCGCGCCGTTGCCTCACCGACCTCGGCAACAGCCTCGTCCCAGTGATCGTCGAGGTTGGCGCACCAGCGCTCGAGCGTCCGGGCGTAATGCTCGCGGAGGTTCTCGCTGTGCCGGACCTCGAACCCGTTGTCGTGCATGAGCGACATCAGGTACCCCGGGCCCTCAAGCTCGCCGTCCGGGAACACGTACCGGAAGATGAAACCGCCGGTCACACTCGCGGGCCCGGTGTTGTCCGGCCGGGTGATGCAGTGATTGAGCATTCGGCCCTCCGGCACCAGCTTGCCGGCCAGGAACCGGAAGTAGCCGGGAAGCTGCGCCTTGCCGATGTGCTCGGAGAGGCCGATCGAGCTGACAGCGTCGAACCCGGTCTCGGTCACCTCCCGGTAGTCGAGGTGACGAACTTCGGCCAGCTCCGAAAGACCACGTTCCTTGATCGCCGTCTGAGCCCAGGACGCCTGTTCCGCGGAGAGCGTGACGCCGAGTGCCCTGACTCCGTACTCGCGGGCGGCGTGCATCACCATGCCGCCCCAGCCGCATCCCACGTCCAGCAGGCGCATGCCCGGCTTCAGCGCGAGCTTGCGCGCGACCAGGTCGAACTTCACCGCCTGGGCCTGCTCGAGAGTCGCGTCCTCGTCCGGGTAACACGCACACGTGTAGGCCATGGACGGCCCGAGGACCCACTCGTAGAACGTATTGGAAACGTCGTAATGGTGGGAGATCGCGCTGGCATCGCGCTGCCGCGAGTGGCGGCGCCCGGCCAGCCAGCGGCGGTTGACGCGCACTTCCTGCGGCGGCGGCGGTACCCGCGGGAAGAGCAGCCTGACCCCGCCCAGGCTATTCAGCAGCCTGAGCCTGTCCGCCAGCCTGACCTGCAGCTCCTGCGCGTGCGCCAGTCGCGACAGCGCCAGGTACATGTCGCCGTCAACGTCCAGGTGACCAGACACGTAAGCGCGGGCGAGGCCCAGCGCGCCGGGGGCCTGTGCCAGGTACGAAACCGCGGTCGGGGACTTCACCGTCATCCTGATCGGCGCGTCGGCCGGTCCGGCCGAGCTGCCGTCATAAGCGGAGAAACCGACTGGGGCATCCGGGCCTGCCACCCGCTCGAACACCTCGGCCAGAGCCATCTGTGACCTTCTTTCTCAGGTGAACTGTGTTACCGCGCGGCTCAGACGCCGCGAACGCACTTGTCGTACAGGTCCGCGAGCCGGCCCTGCCCGTCGTAGGAGCTCTTCAGCCTCGCGTACTCCGGCCCGTTGTAC
Organism: uncultured Actinomycetota bacterium; assembly: GCA_963711535.1. Classification (GTDB taxonomy): domain Bacteria; phylum Actinomycetota; class Actinomycetes; order Streptosporangiales; family Streptosporangiaceae; genus JAJYUU01. The sequence continues at coordinate 292,680 of CAVQEN010000002.1, forward strand.
CGCGCCCAGAACTCCTCGCGCGGATAGAACGCGGTGGAATACAGCCCTTTGTGCCCGCCGAGGCCGGTGACCTTGTCCTCGACCCGGCGGTTGAAGTAGCCGTCGTGCTCGCCCGGCGGCAGGGCGACGGTGCCCCAGAAGCCGAAGTTCACGTAGACCTGGCCCGGCCGCATCGGGTACAGCGGCCAGGTCGTCTCCCCGCGCAGCCGCAGCGGGCACAGCCAGACAGGGCTCATCCCGACATCGGTCAGGAAGTACTCGAGGAACTCGGCCGACCGCTCGACCGGGATCTCGACGTCCTGGACGACCATCTCGGTGGCCGGCTTGCCCCGGCGCTGGTCCAGCGCGCGGGTGAGACCGTGCCTGCGGTCGAGCGCGACCAGCTTCCGGTAGACATCGGACCGGCGGTAGCGGCGCGGCCACAGGGCGCGCACCAGCGGCCGCTGGACGCCGAACGGCCGGGAGCACCAGAACCAGTCGGTGTCCCAGCGCCACAGGTAGTCGCTGATGGTGAGGAAGTCCTCCCGCGGCCCGCGCAGCGACTGGTAGTAGATCCGCCCGCGGGTGTAGTCGCTGCGCCACGGCGCCACATCGCTGAACGCGCCGATCGTCAGGTACATCTCGCCGAGCGCGAACGCGGTCCCGTCGATGAAGTCGGCCTGATGGCCCTGGTAGCTGCCCGTCGCGGCCACCTCCGCGACGGCGGCGAAGCACTCGGCCGGGTCGCTGAACCGGAAGTGCCGCAGGTGCACGTACGGCCGGACCGGCTCGAGCTCGATGGTGAGCGAGAGGGTGTAGCCAAGCGTGCCGTAGGAGTTCGGGAAACCGTGATAGAGATCGGCGTGCTCGTTGCCGGGCGTCGCGATGACGACCCGGCCGTCGCCGGTCAGGATTTCCAGCGCCAGTACCGACTCGTGCGGCATGCCGCTGCGCAGCGAGCTGGACTCGATGCCGAGGCCGGAAACCGCGCCGCCGAGCGTGATGGTCTTGAGCTGCGGCACCACCAGCGGCATCAGGCCGTGCCGCAGCGTCGCTGCGGTCAGGTCCTCATAGGTGGTCACGCCGCCGACCACGGCGGTCCGGGCCTGCGGGTCGACGCTGATGACGTGGTCGAAACCGGAGACATCGAGCTGGTGACCGGCGGCGTCGGGGCGGAACCTGAACAGGTTCGACGTCGACTTGGCGAGGCGGACCGGGCTGCCGGCCGGGATGGCGGCGTAAGCCTGCTTGATGGCGGCGACCGCCGCCGCATGCTGATCGCTGAGCGATACCGGCCCGGTCTGGCTGGTGACCTGCGTCACACGATCTCCTCTGCAGTGGCTCTGGCCGCCTGCCCGGCGGAGAATTGCCTAACCGGTGGGCATCCTCGCCGGAATGCACCTGTCTTACCGTGGGAGGGCTCATTGGGCAAGGTCTACGCAGAGCTCGATGAACGGCTGACGAAGTTTATCTCCCGGCAGTCTGTCTTCTTTGTCGCGACTGCCCCGTGCCTGACGCAGGACGGCTCGGGCGGTCACGTCAACCTCTCGCCCAAGGGCTACCGGGACACCTTCGCGGTGCTGGGTCCGCTGCGCGTGGCGTACCTGGACCTCACCGGCAGCGGCGCCGAGACGATTGCTCACCTCCGGCAGAACGGGCGGATCACGATCATGTTCTGCTCGTTCGACAAGCAGTGCAAGATTCTGCGCCTGTACGGCACGGGCCGGATCGTGCTGCCGGGGACGCCGGACTGGGACGACCTTGCCGGGAACTTTCCCGCTGCCGGCTGACGGGGACAACGACGCGAACCTGCGGGCCATCATCGTCGTGGACCTGGACCGGGTCGCCGACTCGTGTGGCTACGCGGTGCCGGTGATGGAGCTCGCCGCGGAGCGCGACGTTCTGATCCGCTCTGCTGAGAACAAGACAGCGGACGAGCTGGCAGCGTACCGGGCGGAGAAGAACGCGGTCAGCATCGACGGCCTGCCCGCGCTCGGCAGTTCCGCCGCGCCGGACGGCTCTACCGCGCCGGCGCTAGTGACCAGCGGCACCGGAAAAGGTCCCGCAGCAGGCTGATCTCCGCGCCGTGGTGGACTTGCTCATTAATCAGCGTGACGATCACCCGGTGGAGCGGCCACTCCTCGCCCCAGTTGGTGGGCACCAGCTTGTCCAGGTCGGTGTCGGTGAGATCGGCCAGCGCATCGACGACCGGCTGGTGACTGGCGAACAGCCAGTCCGTCGCCTCGGCAGCGTCGCCCGGCATCTCCAGGTCGAAGCTCAGCGACGCGGTGCCGAAGGCGTAATCCCAGTACAGGTAGTTCACTCCGGCCAGGTGCAAAGTCCGCCAGGCGATCGTGGTGAACGGGGCAGGCGAGGGCTGTGACGGATCGTAGTCCAGGACCCACTCGCCCCTTCCGTCCACGCTGACCCCGCGCGGCTCCGACCGGCGGTGAACCGTCCAGCAGCCCGCGACGGGCTCCCAGAAGAACTCCTCGTCACTGACGTCGGCCAGAACCCGGCGCAGCGACTCGCAGGAGGCAGCGTAAGAGCTGCGGATGAGGTCTGAGGCCGTCGTCATGGCAGCTAGTCTTACCTGGCGCGCCGCTCAGCGTGAAGGGCAGGGGATCGTACAGTTGGCGGATGCGAATCGCGCTTATCAACTCCGGGCTCGGCCTGCTGGCTCCCGCCGCGGCGCTGCACCGGATGCGGCCGGACGCCGACCTCGTGCTTGCTCCCGACCCGGACGGGATGCCCTGGGGCCCGCGAACGCCAGCGGCTATCACCGAGCGATCGCTGCTGTGCGCCCGCGCGGCTCTGGCGTACCAGCCTGACATCCTGGTGATGGCCTGCAATACCGGATCGGTCCACGCTCTGGAGGCGATGCGGGCCGAGTTCGAGCCGGAGATCCCGGTCGTGGGCACGGTGCCCGCGATCAAACCCGCCGCGTCCGCGCATTCCGTGGTGGCAGTCTGGGCGACGGTCGCGACGACGGCCAGTGCCTATCAGCGCCGGCTGATCGCCGAGTTCGGCGGGTCGGCTGAGGTCACCGCCATTGCCTGCCCGCGGCTCGCCGAGGCTGTGGACGCCGGCGACCCCGAGGCGACAGCCGCGGCGGTGGCAGCGGCCGCTGCGCAGACGCCGCCCGGCTGCGAGGCGATCGTGCTCGGCTGCACCGAGTACGAGCTTGCCGCCGACCGCATCGCGGCTGCCGTACCGGGCGCTGTCACTCTCGGCTCGGCCACCGCGGTCGCCGCCCAGGCCCTGCGCCGTGCCCGCGCTGGCAGCCCGGGCGGTGCCGGCCCGGTTGCTGCGCCGGGCACGATCGGCACCGTGCACGTGCTGCTCAGCGGCCGGGCTGCCGGGCTGCCCGAAGCAGCACTGCGGTACCCGGAGGGCCAGCTGCTCGCACCTCTGGTCGTCAGCGCGGATGGCGACGCCCTGCCCAGCTCTGCCGACGACCTCCCCGGCCCTGCTGACCGCGCCCGGCCGCTCAGCACTGCTCCGTAGTCCCGGGTCCGGGCAGTGTCGATGCCAGGCAGACCAGCGCACTGATCGCGGACACGGCCGCTCTGTTCGCTCACGGCCAGCGCTGAATCCGTTACGGGTGCCAAAACTCGAAGGCTCGGCCGCTCGCTAACCGCGAGTGGCGTCGGCTGCGGCCGGGCTGCTCCGTCCGTGCTCACTCCGGCAGCGACTGCTGCGTCCGCGACTGCTGCGTCCGCGGCCGGAGCGAGACCGCTTCCCTGAGCTGGAGCGCCTGGAACCGCCGCTCTGGCCGCTGGCACGCTGGCGACTGCCGCCCTGACCGTCGCGCTGACCACCACCGCTTCGGCCAGCACCGCGCCGGCCACCGTGCTGGCCGCCGCGCGAGTCGGCCTGCCCGCCGGCCCAGCGGCGTAACTCGCGGCAACGGCGGCCGGCGTCATCGGGATCTTCGCCGCCGATGGGGGCAGGGCTGCTTCCAGGGCGCCGGACAGAAGGTGCGCCATCGAGTACGCCGGATCCGCGCCGAGGGCCCGGTCGACCGCCATCGCGGCCAGCGCCCCGTTGCCGGCCTGCCAGGCCGTGAACGCCAGCAGCGACGCGGGCGCCGGAACGTAGTCAAGCGCCGCGCTCCTGAGGACATCGGTCCACAGCTGACGATGCTGCTCGTAGTACGCCGGATGCATCCGGGCCCACGCGTCGTCACGGACCCGGATGTCGGACAGCAGCACGGCAAGCCAGGCGAGGTGCTCGACGCTGGCGATACGTCGGCCGCGACGATACCGCCGGATCGCCCGCTGAACCTCTCTCCTGCCGACCCTGGTGGCCCGGAGCTGAGGGTCGCGGTCTCCCTCGTCCTCGCCGAGCTCCACCAGCCGGGCAAGACGCGCCAGCCCCTGGCTCGTCGCCCGAGAGATCGTGTCCGCCGTACCGGCGGGACGCTGCAGCGTCCGCGCGAGGGAGTCCCGGTCCGGCTGCGCGGCCAGGCCCGCGTCAGCCATCACCGCGGCTGCCGGATGCGATCCCGGGTCGTACAGGCGGCCCTCAGGCGGGCAGCACGCGGCGTCATCGCAGAGCAGGGACCAGTACCGGCCGCCGTCAGCCCGCAGGAGTTCTTGCAGGTGAATGTTGCCACGGCTGAGGCTGACCGCAGTCCGGAGGGCCACTGGCTCCACTAGGTCCGCCGGGCCGTAACCCACGAGCAGGGCGGCGGCGATGCCCTCACGCTGCAGTACGAAACCAGCGTGGCTGGCGATGTCGTCGCTGAGCCCATCGTCCGGCGGCGCGGGAAGGTCGTAGCGGAACGTCACCACGACGCGGCTCCGTTCGCCGAGCCCGAGCACGACGAGGCTGTGACTCGGATAGAAACCCAGCATGTGCGGGACGACCGCGAGCACCGCCTCGGGCGTTGCGGCACGCAGCTGTACTTGGCCCGCCAGGCCAGCTGGCCGCGCGGCGGCGGGATCGGACGAAAGCAGACGCGGGGACCTGTCACCCGCAGGCTCGATGTTTGTCATGAGAACCAGCCTCGGGACTCAGCCAGCCGGCCGCGCGGCGATGTCCGGGGCGGTGGACAACAGCGTCCGGGCTGTCGCGGCTGTCGAAATCTGGTTGACGCCCTCGGCGGAGTGCAACTCAGGCCGGACGAAAAATCAGCAGCTTCTCCGCTAAGAATCGATACTATGAACGAAGACCTCGCCGGCGATGAGATGCGGAGTGACACCCATGGCCGTCCGCTACCAGCTCGTGATCGACTGCGCGGATCCCGACCGGCTGGCGCATTTCTGGGCCGCTGCCCTGCACTACCAGATCGCGCCGGCTCCCGAGGGTTTCGACAGCTGGGATGACTACTTTCGCGACGTAGGCGTCGACGAGAGCGAGCTCGGCGCCGGCGACGATCGCATCACGGACCCGGCGGGCGGCGGCCCGGACATCTGGTTCCAGCGAGTGCCCGAGCCGAAGATCATCAAGAACCGCCTGCACCTCGACATCAGCGTCAGCGGCGGACGCGACTTTCCGATGGAAACGAGGGAGCAGCGCATCCATGCAGAGGCACAGCGGCTGTCCGAGCTCGGCGCCGCGACCGTCCGCGTACTAGCCGAGCCAGGCCTGGACCACTACGCGATCGCCATGACCGATCCCGAGGGCAACGAGTTCGACATCAACTGAGCCGGAGCGTTACACGGAGGACCTGCCGTTCGGGCACACGGCCGAATTGCCGCTAATGCCGGGCTCTGCGGAGCAGCTACTCGAAGGTACGTGCTAAACGTGACGCGATCACGTCGTTTTGCGCACATACGATTCAGAAGCGACCTTGCTGATGTCCGAAATAGTCGATTCTGGTACGCGGGTCCGGGGTCACTCCGGGCCACTGAGACGGACTGAGTGCTCAGAGGGAGATGCCGAGGAGAGCGTCGGCGGCCCGGCGCACCAGCGGGCCGGAGTCGCCCGCCTGGCCCGCGGTCGCGGACCGCGCCCACTCGTCAACGACCGCGACCGCGCCGGGCGCGTCCAGGTCGTCGGCCAGCCGCTCCCGGATCTCGGCCAGCACTCGCGCGCCGACGTCGGCCACCGCGGGGACGGGAACTGTCGCATCCGCGACTGCTGCCCGCCAGGTCGCCAGCCGGACCGCAGCGGCCGGCAGGGAGTCGTCCGTCCAGTCCCAGTCGTCGCGGTAGTGATGGGAGAGGATGGCGAGCCGTATCGCCATGGGATCGTTCCCGGCCGCCAGCAGCTTCGAGACGAAGATGAGATTGCCGCGGGACTTGGACATCTTCTCGCCGTCGAACCGGACCATCCCGGCGTGCGCGTACCGGCGAGCGAACGGCTGCTCTCCGTCGCCGTCCAGCGCAACCCGCGCATGCGAAGCGCTCATCTCGTGATGCGGGAAAATGAGGTCGCGCCCGCCCGCCTGCACATCAAAGGTCGTGCCCAGGTAGTGGGTCGCAATCGCCGCGCACTCCACGTGCCAGCCCGGCCTGCCCGGGCCGAACTCCGACGGCCACGACGGCTCGCCGGGGCGGCGGCCGAGCCAGACCAGCGGATCGACCGGGTCTTTCTTTCCGGGCCGGGCGGGGTCGCCGCCGTTCTCCGCGCACAGCAGGAGCATCGCATCGCCGTCGAGTCCCGATACGGCGCCGAACCGAGGATCGGCGCCGCGAGAGAAATAGGTGTCGGTGTCGACTTCGTAGAGCGCGCCCCGGTTGCTGAGGGTCTCATTGAACGCCTCGATGAGCGGCATCGCCTCGACCGCCCCGATGTAGTGCTCGGGCGGCAGCACGCGCAGCGCGGTCATGTCCGACCGGAACAGGGCGATCTCCCGTCCGGCCAGCTCGCGCCAGTCCTCGCCGTCCCGGTTCGCCCGCTCGAGAAGCGGATCGTCGACGTCGGTGACGTTCTGGACATACCGCACCTGCTTGCCAGCGTCGCACCAGGCGCGGTTCAGCAGGTCCCAGGCAACGAAGGTCGCCGCGTGGCCGATATGCGTGGCGTCATAGGGAGTGATCCCGCAGGCATAGAGGGTCGCCTCGCCGCCCGATGCCGCGACGGCCAGGGTTCCGCTCGCGGTATCCCAGATCATCGGCTCCGGGCCAGAACCGGGCAGCTCGGGCACATCAGCGGAAGGCCAGGACTCCATGGGCGTCAGGGTATCGCTAGCGGGCGCGCGCCACCTCGAAGGCATGAGCGAGTCCGATCAGGCGAGGCTCGCTCCAGGCCGGGCCGATGAAGGACAGGCCGACCGGCAGCCCGCTGACGGCACCAGCCGGGACGGTGATCGACGGGTAGCCGGATACCGCAGCCGGGCTCGAGGTTCCCCAGCCGTGGTAGTCACCGAGGACATGGTCGGTGAGCCAGGCCGGGTGGCCGGTGAGTGCGACGACGGCGTCCAGCCCATCCTCGCGCAGCGCGGCGTCGAGGGCGTCGCGGGCGATCCTGGTGGCCGCCGAACGCGCCTGCGCGTAGTCCGGATCGGCGAGGTCACCGCTGGTCGCCTGGGCCGCCTCGAACACTTCCTGGCCGAAGTGCCGCAGGACGTCGGCCCCGTTTCGGGTGTTGAAAGCTATCAGCCCGGCGAGGTCGGCTGGATGCTCGCCGCCCAGGCCGGCCAGGTAGGCGTTGATGTCGTGCTTGAACTCGTGGGTCAGCGCCGCGAACTCCGGCTCGCCCATCTTGTCGAGGCCGGCCAGGTCGACCGGGTCCACGACCTGCGCGCCCTGGCCGCGCAGCACGGACAGAGCCGCGTCGAGGACGGCGATCGTCGCCGCCGCCGCGTTCGCCGATCCTGAGCGCCAGACGCCGAGCCGTGCTCCCTCGAGGGCAGCCGGATCACAGAAGGCGGTGTAGTCGGCTGCGTGCCGCGCCGCCTCCGTCGCGGGATCGGCCGGGTCCGCGCCCGCGAGCGCGCTCAGCAGAACCGCCGCATCGGCCACGGTCGCGGCCATCGGACCCGCAGTGTCCTGCGCGGCCGAGATCGGCACGATGCCGGACCGGCTGACCAGGCCGAGCGTCGGCTTGATCCCGACGACGCCGCAGGCGCTCGCGGGCGACACGATCGAGCCGTCAGTCTCCGTGCCCACGGCGAGCGGCGCCATCCCGGCCGCGACCGCGATCGCCGACCCCGAACTCGAGCCGGACGGGCTGCGGCCGGTCCCGTGCGGGTTGACTGCCTGACCGCCAAGGGTGGACAGACCGCTGCTGGAGGGGCGCGAGCGGAAGTTGGCCCACTCCGACAGGTTCGCCTTGCCGAGGATCACCGCGCCGGCCGCGCGCAGCCGGATGACCAGGAACGCGTCCGCCGCCGCGGCGCCGCTGAGCGCGGGCGAGCCGGCAGTCGCGGGCATCCCGGCGGCCGGCACGTTGTCCTTGATCAGCACGGGAAGGCCGTCCAGCGGCCCGGCAGGGGCGCCCGCAGCCCGGCGGGCGTCGCTCGCCGCCGCCTCAGCCGCCGCATCGGGGCTGATGGTGATGACCGCCCGCAGCACCGGATTGAGCCGGGTGATCCGATCGGCGTAAAAGGCGGCAAGTTCGGCGGCGGTAAGGGCGCCTGCGGCCAGTGCGGCGCCGAGCCTCGCGGCCGTGGCATCGCCTGCCGAGATCGTGGTCCGGCCGATGATCTCCGCGCGTGATTCGGTCAGCGACATGCTGGACAGAATAGGGGGCACGAGGCCTCAGCTATCGGGGGGAACAATCGATGGACTCGTCAGCTAGGTCGTCCTTGCCCGCATTCCTGCGTCCGCGCGTCCTCGTGCCAGGGCTGGCGCTGCTCGCAGCCGCGGGGCAGCCGGCTGCGGCAGCAGCAGCGGGACCACGAGTCCGACGTCGGCCGCTGCCGCGAGCGATTCCTCCCCGGCTCACCTGCAGTCGCAATACGAGCAGGTCGTGCGTAACGTGCTGCCCTCGGTCGTGGAGATCGAGACTCACAACTCGACGGGCTCGGGCGTCGTCTACAACGGCAACGGCGACATCGTCACGAACGAGCACGTCGTGGGTGATGCGAGCACCGTTGAAGTGCTCACTGCGGCGGGCAGCCCGCTGGCCGCGAAGGTTGTCGGCGAGTTCGCGCCTGACGACCTCGCGGTCATCCGCGTGACCACCGACGCCAGCAAGCTGAAGCCCGCTAAATGGGCCGACTCCGATGACGCTACGATCGGCGAGATCGTGCTGGCCATGGGCAACCCGCTGGGCCTGACCGACAGCGTCACCCAGGGCATCATCTCCGCCACCGGGCGTACCGTCGGCGCGAGCGAGGACAGCGGCAAGGCGCTCATCACTGCCGCTATCCAGACCAGCGCCGCGATCAACCCTGGCAACAGCGGAGGCGCACTGGTCAATCTGTCCGATCAGGTTGTCGGCATTCCCACGCTCGCGGCCCGGCTGCCGGATGCAGGCGCCGCGCCCGGCATCGGCTTCGCCATCCCGAGCAACACCGTGCGGGACATCGCTGACCAGCTCATCAGCACCGGCAAGGTGACCAAGTCGGACCGGGCCACGCTCAGCATCGTCGCGCAGACCTCGGCTAACTCCAGTGGCGTCGGCGTCGGCGTGGCCGTCGTCGACGCCACCTCGGGTGGTGCCGCGGACAAGGCCGGCATCCGCCCCGGCTCGCTCATTACCGAGGTCGACGGCCAGAAGACCCCGACCGTGCAGGGACTCGAGGGGGTCCTGGCGACGCTGAAGCCCGGCCAGAAAGTGCCGGTGGTGGTCGTCCAGAACGGCAGCAGCAGGACGGTGCAGGTAACCCTGGACAGTCTCACCAGCTGACGTCCCCCCGGCTCACCCGCTGACGCTCCGCGGCGGCAGGCACCACCGGGCGGGGCCGCCGCGCCTAAACTCGGCCGGGTGAGGATGCAGATTGGCACGCTGACCGCCGTTCCCGCCCTCGATCGCCCGGACCTGCTCGCCGCACCGGTGGCTGCTGCGCTCGCGGCTCTCGACGGGAAGATCGCCGTCGCGGACATCGGCGTGGCCGAGATCGACCCTGCGCTAGCGGACACCGCGGCCTTCTGCGCGGAGTACGGGGTTGCCCCGGCCGAGTCGGCGAACTGTGTCGTCGTCGCGGGCCGCCGTGAGGGTCAGGTCCGGATGGCGGCCTGCATGGTGCTCGCCACCACCCGCGCTGACGTGAACGGCCTGGTCAAGCGCGAGCTGGACGTCCGCAAGGCGTCATTCGCGCCGACGGATCAGGCAGTCGAGCTGTCCGGTATGGAGTATGGCGGCATCACGCCCGTCGGGCTTCCGGCCGACTGGCCGGTGTTCGTGGACTCCGTCGTCGCCCGCACCGAGCGGGTCATCATCGGCAGCGGCATCCGCGGATCCAAGCTGACGCTGCCGGGCGCGGCACTAGCGAGCCTGCCGGGTGCGGTTGTACTCGAGGGCCTCGGCCGCTGACCCGCGCCGCCAGGAGCCAGGCGCCGCGCCCGGCCGTCCGTCCGACGGTCAGGCCCCTGCCGGTCAGGGGAGCCAGGACACCCGGTGCACCAGCGCCGCGTAGCCGACGAAGGTGACCGCGTCGATCAGGGCATGCGCGATGATCAGCGGCGTCACCCGCCCCCAGCGCCGGTACAGGACGCCGAAGATGATGCCCATCACCGCGTTTCCCAGGAACGCGCCGAAGCCCTGGTACAGGTGGTACGAGCCGCGCAGCACGGCCGCCGCCAGGATGGCCTTCCAGGGCGTCCAGCCGAGCTGGTCGAGGCGCCGCAGCAGGTAGCCGATCACCAGGATCTCCTCGAGGATCCCGTCGTGCGCCGCGCTGAGGAGCAGGACCGGGATCCGCCACCAGACGGCGGGGAGATTCTCCGGGACGATGTTCAGGCTCAGCCCGGCGTGGAACGCCGCGATGTACAGACCAAGGCCGGCGCCGCCGATCACGGCAGCGACCGCGGCTCCGCGCGCCAGGTCCTTCCATGGCTGCGTCGCGTCCAGGCCCATGACTGACGGCAGCTCGCCCGAGCGCGCCATCAGGTACAGCACCAGCACGACCGGGCACAGGGCCTCCGCGATGCTGACCAGCTGCAGCACCAGGTCGAACCAGGAGTTCGTCGCCAGGGTTCCGACGAGCAGGGCCTGCTGGCTGCTCAGCGACTGCCGGGACAGCAGTGCGCCGACGAGGTCGAGGATCGCGTTGAGGCCGCTGGCGCCGAGCGAGACGGCGAAGACCGCGAAGATCTCCCACCGCAGGTAGCTGCGCGGCGGCAGGCTCAGGGTCGAGTCGTCTCCGTCGCCCCTGACGGCCTCGTTACCAGCGGTCACCACAGGACTGTAACGGGTGGGGCTGAGTGCGCAGTCGGCCGAGCACCGAGCACTGTCAGGGCAGCGCCGTCCGGGCAGCGCCGTCCGGGCAGCGCCGTCCGGGCAGCGCCGTCAGATCAGCGCCGTCAGCCGCTGCCAGGCCAGCTGAGCGCCAGAAACAAGGCAGCCGTCGACCACGGCCTCGGTACCGAGAGCGCTTACTCGCACGTCCGGCATCACCGGCGCGAGCTTGCGCAGCTCGGCAGCGACCGCCGCAGCGAAGCCGGGCGCCTGGCCGATGCCGCCGCCTAGCACGATGAGCTCGGGGTCGACGACCGTGATGACGGCACAGATGGCTCGGGCTACCAGCTCGGCCTCGTCCGCCACGACCTCGGCTGCACGTACGTCGCCCGCCTCCGCCGCCGAGAACACGCGGCGGGCGGACACCGGTCCGCGCATCCCGGCCCGGCGCGCCGCGCGCACCACCGCGGCAGCAGAGCCGGCCGCCTCCAGCGTGCCGCGGCGCCGGGCGTCGTCGGGATCCGAGCCCTGCCCGGCCGAGATCGGCATGTAGGCGATCTCGCCCGCGACCCCGTGCACACCGCGATGCAGGTTGCCGTCGATCATCAGGCCCATGCCGATGCCGGTGCCGATGTGGACGAAGGTGAACGAGCGCGCCTCCCGGCCCTGGCCCTGCTCGCGCTCGGCCAGGGTCGCGGCGTCCACGTCGTTCTCCACGACGAGCTGATCGCCGAAGGCCCGCCGCAGGTCGGCAAGCACCGTCGGCTTGCCCCAGCCGGCAAGCCCGCCAGCCAGGGAGATCGCGTTGCGGCGCGGATCGTAGACGCCGGGGCTGCCGATGACGGTCTGGGTCACCGCCGAGCGCTCGATGCCGGCCGCGGCGCAGAGCTCGTCGGCCAGGCTGATCAGCTGGGTGACGCGGGCGCTGGTGCTCGATGCCCGGGCGCGCACCGCCTCGCGCGCCACCACGTCACCGGTCAGGTCGGCGATCGCGCCGCGTAGGTAGTGCAGGCCGATATCGAGCCCGAGCACGTAGCCGGCCTGCGGCCTGACCTCGTAGAGCACGGCGGAGCGGCCGGGCACGCCTGTCCGCTGCCCCGCCTCGCGGACCAACCCCGAGCGCTCCACATTGGCGAGGGCGAGCGACACTGTGGGCTTGGACAGCCCCGACACGCGGGCCAGCTCAGCGCGTGAGCACCGGCCGAGCGCCCGGATGTGCTGGAGGAGCAGCTGCTCGTTGAGCGCGCGCAGCAGCTGCGGCCGTGCCGCCAGACCAGGCCGTAGCTGGCCGGGCGCCCCGCGCGGAGCGGCCGCACCTGCCGCCATGCCAGCCGCGGCCGTGCCTGCCGCGGCCGTGCCTGCCGCAGCCGTGCCTCCCGCTGCCGGGGAAGTCAGGGCCGAGGCGGCCACGCCCCCATGCCGCTCGCCCGGTACCTGCACGCCCAGCGCATCCCGGTCGCCCGGCTGCAGCCCGGCGACGTCCGCTGGCTGCGCCGGCTCAGCCGATGTCGTCGAAGCAGTCACACTCATATCCTTCCGCACCCCAGGTCACCCGGCGAGCGCCGGCACGGCGCGGCGCCTCGAGCGCCAGCTCGCAGACCGCGAGCGAGCCGGGCAGCCGTGCCGCGGCGGTGCCCGGGCCCCCGGACGCTCAGACATTCGCACTGAGACCAAACCGTGATTGTCGCTGTCACATAGTTAGGATACTGTCCTAACTAACTTTCCGGAACGCCCCGCTCTGGCCCCTCAGAAAGACCCCCGCATGGCCAACTCCCCCGTCGTGCTCGGCATCGACTTCGGCGGCACGAAGATCGCTACGGCGGTCTGCGACACCGCGGGCAACAAGCTCGCTGCCGCCGTCGTCGACAGCCGCGGCGAAGAGGGCGCGCGGGTCAGCTTCGACCACGGAGTCCGGACCGCTCGCGAAGTGCTCGCGACCGCGGCTGCCGGCGCCCCCTCGCCGCAGTCGGCGTGTCCACCTTCGGCATCCCGTTCGAGGACCGCGTCGAGCTTGCTCCCGCGATCGACGGATGGGAGTCACTCGCGCTGGGCCGCGAACTGCGTCAGGCGTTCCCGGATGCCGCGATCAGGATGGGCACGGACGCCAAGGCCGCCGCCCGTGCCGAGGTGCGGTGGGGAGCGCTGGCCGGTTACGACCCGGCCCTGTACCTCAATCTCGGGACCGGGCTGGCCGCTGCGATCATCACAAGCGGGCAGGTACTGTCCGGCGGCAACGGCGCGGCCGGCGAGATCGGCTACAGCCTGCGCGAGCCCGGCGACGCCAGACCCGGCCGCGCCGACGGCCTGCGCGTGACGCTCGAGGACATGGTCAGCGGCCAGGCCCTCCAGCGCCGCGCCGGGCTGGAAGGCCGCCCCATGACGGCCGCCGAGGTGTTCGCCGCTGCCGCCAGTGACCCCTCGCTGGACAGCCTCATCGCCGACTTCGCCGGGGAGCTCGCCTTCCACGTGGTCAACCTGGCGATCGCCGTCAACCCGGCGCGGATCGCCGTCGGTGGTGGCCTGACCAGGTCGTGGGACCGCATCGGCCCGCGCCTGCAGGCCGCGCTCAGCCTCGCTCCCTACCCGCCCGACCTGGTCCTAGCTCGCTTCCCGCACGAGGCGCCGCTGCTTGGCGCGGTCGCACTGGCCGTCGACGCCGTCACCGGGACTCCCCTGCGCCGCCCGGCGCCTGTCCTGGACATCCCGCGCCCAGACGGTCAGCCCGGGTCAGTCACGACCCCAGATAGCACACCTAGCACAACTAGCATCGGCAATTTGTCATGAACATGTACGATTCGAAACCGCATGCCACCCCGGTGCCGTCGGACCTCCGGCGGTTCCCGTCATCCCTGGCGCTGCGCCGGGCGGGCCAGCACAGCCCCGCGCAGCGGAGGACTCATCCGCGAAGGGCGGAGAACATGGGATCCGCGAACCGATCGTCGCCGTGCTGGCAACAGGCTTGCAGGCGGCCGCTTGCACCACTTTCCCAGGCGCCTTCCTCATCGAAGACGTCCTGGCCATCCGGGGCGCTGACGTCCCATTCACCATGCTCAGGGAAGGACTACGGTCGTGAGACGCAATAGAACTGTCGCGCTCGCCGCGGCGCTCTGTGCGGCGGGGCTGGTAGCGGCGGGCTGTGGCAGCAGCAGCGGCAGCACCGCCGGCGGGGCCCGGCAAACCGCTGATCATCAGCGATGTCACCGGCGCGAACTGGAACTGCCAGTTCAACCCGCTCAGCACGAACTGGCCGGAAGGCGGCCCCACCGAGACGGGGCTCATTTACGAGCCTCTGATGTTCGAGAATCTCCTCCAGACGGGAACCCAGCTCACCAAGGGAATCCACCCGTGGCTGGCGACGAGCTACAGCTGGAACTCCGGTCTGACCGCACTCACCTTCACCATCCGCAAGGGCGTCACGTTCAGCGATGGCACGCCGCTGACGCCTGCGGACGTCGCCTTCTCGTTCAACATCATGAAGGAGAATGGCGCGCTGGACCTGTGGTCGCTGTGGAAGGCCGAGGGCGGGCCGCTCACGAGCGTGACCACCGCGGGTGACACAGTGACCCTTCACTTCGACGGGCCGTCGCCAACGTACTTCTACTATGCAGCCGGCCAGGTACCTATCCTCCCGGAGCACATCTGGTCGAAGATCCCGGCCTCCAAGCTGCCGACCTACCCGGACTCGCACCCGGTCGGCACGGGTGCCTACGTGGTCGGAAGCTGCAGTTCCACGAACCTCATCTACAAGGCAAACCCGCACTACTGGCAGCCCGGCAAGCCCGCTGTCAAGACGGTGGAGTGGCCGGCCTACCTGAGCAACACCACCGGCAACGCCTGCCTGACCAACGGCCAGTGCCAGTGGGGCGGCCAGTACATCCCCGACATCAGCCAGACCTATATCGCCAAGGATCCCGGCGCCTACCACAACTGGGCCCCGTCAGTGAGTTCAGTGACCCTCGACATCAACCTGGCGCTGAAGAACAGCCCGCTGGACAATGTCAAGGTCCGGCAGGCGATGGCACTGGCGATCAACCGGAACCAGGTCGGCGCCATCGGTGAGACCGGCAGTGAGGTGGGCTCCTTCCAGGACGGCGTCGCCGCCTCCTTCCGGAGCGGCGGCTGGGTGGACGAGGCACAGGCCAGCTCGTACTACAACGACTACGCGTTCAACGCGTCGGAAGCCGAGAAGCTCCTGGACCAGGCGGGCTACTCCAAGATGGTCGGCGGCGTCCGAGAAAACAGCGCCGGCCAGAAACTCGCCTTCACGATGGTGAACAACGGCGGCTACTCGGACTGGGTGGCTGACGGCACCGTGATCGCCCAGCAGCTTGCGAAGGTGGGCATTCAGGTGACGCCCCGCAACGAGAGCGGGAACGCATGGAGTTCCGACCTCAGCCTGGGCCATTTCGAACTCGGGATCGACGACCAGACCAGCGGCCCCGGCCCTGAGTACGAAATGCGCCAGTGGCTGTTCTCCGGGAACACCGCACCGATCGGGAAGGCTGCGTCGACCAACTTCGGGCGGTACAGCAACGCGACGACGGACCAGTTGTTCGACGCTTACGGCAAGACCGACAACCTGAGCACCCAGCAGTCCATCGTGTTCAAGCTCGAGAAGGTCCTGCTCTCGGACGTGCCGTACATCCCGGTCCTGACTGCCGTCTCCTGGGACCAGTACAACTCCGCGCAGTTCACTGGCTGGCCTGACGCAGCCAACCCGTACGCGCAGGGCCAGACCGCCTATCCCGGACTGGGGCTGGGTGCTGCTCAACCTCAAGCCCACGTCATAACAAGCGCGGCCGAGCGTGGTGGCTGCGGTGCCGGACCGGTACCGCAGCCACCACGCCCGCTACCTCGAGTGCTGCTCCGCACCGGCCCTCGGGGTACCTGGCGCCTGATCCGGTGATGCGAGAGGAGACACAGGTGATACCGCACCGAGAAGGACGAGGGACGAAAGGCCGCGGACGGTTATGAGGTTCATCATCCGCCGCGCCGGCTTCTTCCTGCTTACGCTGTGGGCTGCCGTGTCGCTGAACTTCTTCCTGCCTCGGGTCATGCCCGGCAGTCCGATCAACAACATCATCTCCAAGCTGCACAACGTGACGCCGGCCCAGGAGCTGGCGATCGAGCGCTCACTGGGGATCAACAACACCGCGAGCATCTGGAAGCAGTACCTGACCTACTTCAGCAACACGGCCCAGGGCAAACTCGGTCTCTCACTGGGCAACGGAGGCGAGCCGGTCATCCAGCTCATCAGGCAAGCCCTGCCATGGACGCTCGGCCTCGTGGGGATCACCACGATCCTTGCCTTTATCATCGGTACCGCGATCGGGGCCATCGCCGCCTGGCGCCGGGGTAGCCGCCTGGACAGCGCGCTACCGCCGCTGTTCGTCTTCACGACCGCCATCCCGTTCTTCTGGGTTGGCATGATGCTGATCCTGATCTTCTCCTCAGTCCTGGGAGTCCTGCCTTCTTACGGCGCCTATCCGCTGGGCATCACACCTTCGTTCAGCCTTAGCTTCATCGGCCAGGTCCTGCAGTACGCGATCCTGCCAGCGCTGACGCTCCTGATCACGAGCATCGGGGGCTGGGTCCTCACCATGCGCAATACCATGGTGACCACGCTGACCGAGGACTACGTGCGCATGGCACGCGCGAAGGGCATCCCCTCGTCGAAGATCATGGTCGGCTACGCGGCACGTAACGCCATCCTGCCGAACTTGACGGGTTTCGCCATGTCACTGGGATTCGTCGTCAGTGGCGCGATCCTGGTCGAGTATGTCTTTAACTACCCGGGTGTCGGGAACATGCTGCTGACCGCAGTGAACAACGTCGACTATCCCCTCATGCAAGGGCTGTTCCTGATCATCACGCTCTGTGTACTCGTCGCGATCCTCCTCTCCGACATCGCCACGGCGATCCTTGACCCACGGACTAGGACGGGGGGGTAACGATGGCTATCCCTGTCACCACGACCGGATTTCCCCAGCCCGCTGAAAGAATTAGCGGACCGAACCGCCGCAGCTCAGTGGGCCGAATCACGAAGGCCATCCGGACCAACCGGAAAGCGACGATCGGCGTCGTCCTCATGGCGATCTTCATCTTCGTGGCGCTCTTCCCCGGCCTCCTGACGCACCAGAGCCCCGACGCGGTCTCGAACCACGTGTTCGCCCATCCGTCAGCCGCCCACTGGCTGGGCACGGACAACCTGGGAAGGGACGTCTATGCCCAGGTGATCGACGGCACCCGCAACGTGCTGATCCTCGCCCTCGCGGTCGGGCTTCTCACGACTGCGGTAGCCATGCTGATCGGCGTCGCGGCCGCCTACCTTGGCGGGCTGTGGGACAGCGTGCTGAACTTCGTCACCGACGTCTTGCTGGTCATCCCGATCTTCCCGCTGCTGATCATCATTGCCGCCTACCTCCCCAACGCCGGGAACAACGTCCTGATCCTGGTCCTGACCTTCACGGGATGGTCCTATACCGCCCGGCAGCTTCGGTCCCAGGCGCAGTCCCTGCGTAACCGGGACTTCCTGCTGGCAGCGCGGGTCCGGGGAGAGCGGCCCCTGTACATCATCGTCGTGGAGATCCTTCCCACCATGACCTCCCTGCTACTGGCCAGCTTCCTGAACAACGCGCTCTACGCGGTCCTGGCAGGCTCCGGCCTGCAGTTCATCGGCCTTGGCAACACCAACAACGTGAGCTGGGGCACCACCTTGTACTGGGCACAGCAGAACAACGCGCTCGGCAGCGGGCTGTACGCGTGGGCGATCGTGCCGGGAGCCTGCATCGCTCTGATGGGTGCGGCGTTCGCCTTCATCAACTACGCCTTCGACGAGATCGGCAACCCGGCCCTGCGCCCGCTGACGGCGGCGAAAGCCCGGAAGGCCGCCGCCAGGACCAAGAGGAGGCTTGCCACCGATGGCGCACTCCCTCACTGACGACCAGTCCGGCCTCATCAGCCCGCTCCGGCGCGACCCCGTTCTGGAGATCCGGGACCTCTCGGTCGAGTACGTTCTGGAAAGCGGCATCGTCCGCGCGGTCGACAATGTCAGCTTCGACCTAGCGCCGGGCGAGTTCCTTGCCATCGTGGGCGAGTCGGGCTGCGGAAAATCGACCCTGCTCTTCGGCATTGCCCAGTTGCTCAACCCGCCCGCCGAGATCAGCGGCGGGAGCGTGACGTTCAAGGGCCGCAATCTCGTCCGGCTCACCGAGCGCGACCTGGCTGCGGTCCGCTGGAAGAACATGTCCGTCGTCATGCAGAGTGCGATGAACGCACTCAACCCGGTGAAGTCCGTCGGCGCCCAGTTCAAGGACGCCATGCGTGCGCACGGCGTGACGTCAAGAGCGGAGATTCAGCAACGCTCGATCGAGGTGCTCGAGATGGTGGGCATCGACCCGTACACCTGAAGAGCTACCCGCACCAGCTCTCCGGGGGCATGCGGCAACGGTCGATGATCGCGATGGCGATGCTGTTCACCCCCGAGCTGATCATCATGGACGAGCCCACATCGGCGCTCGATGTGGTGGCGCAGCGCTCGCTGATGGCTCAGATCAAGGACCTGCAGCGCGAGTACCACTTCGCGGTCATCTTCGTCACGCACGACATGTCACTCGTCAGGCACTTTTCCGACCACCTGATGGTCATGTACGCGGGTCAGGTGTCAGAGGTCGGGCCCACTCGGCAGCTCTTCGACCACCCGCACCACCCCTACACGGTCGGGCTCATGGACGCCTTCCCCTCGATCCGGGGGCCGCGGGTGGAGCTGACCGGCATCCCTGGCAGCCCGCCTGACCTCGCCAGGCCGCCGACGGGCTGTCGATTCTCGGCCCGGTGCCCGAAGGTCATGCCTCGCTGTGAGACCGCCCCGCCCCTCGACTATCAGGTTGATGGCACCTCGGTGCGGTGCTTCCTGTACGACTCGCCGGAGGTTCTCAGTGACTGAGCTGCAGACAGAGCCCGGGCCCCAGCACGTCGGCCCTGGGCAGGAGCCGCTACTGCGCCTGGACCGGATTCGCCGGCACTTCAAGATCGGCAACGCAATGCGCCGCCGGACCCTGCACGCGGTCGACGACATGAGCTTCACAGTTGGCGAGCGCGAGATCGTCGCCATCGCGGGAGAGAGCGGCAGCGGCAAGAGCACCGCGGCCCGAGTGCTTGCCAAGATCTACAAGCCAACGAGCGGGCAAGCATACTTCCAGGGCACGGCGCTGTCAGCCATCCGGTCACGCCGGCAGAAACTCCGCTACAGCGGCCTGGTCCCCATGGTGTTCCAGGACCCGTTTGCCTCACTCAACCCCGTCTTCCGGGTCTCGCACGGCGTTATGCGGGCGCTGAAGCTGCACCGACCCGAGCTGACCGCAGAGCAGCGGTTCGCCGAGGCGGTGCGGGTCTTCGACCTGGTAGGCCTCAACCCGGGCGCCGAGGTACTGCAGCGTTACCCGCACGAACTCAGTGGCGGGCAGCGGCAGCGGGTCGGCTTCGCGCAGGCCCTGGCGATGCGGCCGAAGCTCATCCTGGCCGACGAGCCGGTGTCAATGCTGGATGTGTCGATTCGCATCGGACTGCTCAACCTGATGAAGCAGTTGCGCGACGATCAGGGCGTTTCCATCCTGTACATCACGCACGACATTGCCAGCGCGCGCTACGTCGCGGACCGGCTGATCGTCATGTACGCGGGCCAGATCGCGGAGACCGGCCCGGTCGAGGACGTCCTGTCTGCGCCGCGGCATCCGTACACGCAGCTGCTGCTGTCCGCGGTGCCTGACCCGCGCGCGGAGCTGACGATCGGCGCTGACACCGACCGGGGCGAGCCGCCGCAGGTCATCGACCCGACGCCCGGCTGCCGCTTCAGGTTCCGGTGCCCGCTCGCCATGACCGACTGTTACAACGTGACCCCGCAGCTCCTCGAGCTCTCCCCCGGTCACGACACGGCCTGCCTGGTCGCGCAGTCTGGTGCTGAAGTGAAGGCTTTCTAGCTGAGGAAAAGGCGGACATGAAACTCGCTGTTGTCGGCGGCGGCTCTACCTACACGCCGGAGCTTGTGGACGGCATCGCCCGGCTGACCGGGGACATCAAGATCACCGAGCTGGTCCTGGCGGACCCCGATGCCGAGCGCCTGGCGGTCGTCGGGCCGTTCTCGGCCCGGATCATGGCAAGGTACGGGCACCCGGCGAAGCTCTGGTGGACGTCTGACCTTGACGCTGCGGTCGATGGCGCCGGCGCGGTGCTCATCCAGCTGCGGGTCGGCGGTCAGGCCACCCGGCACCGGGACGAGACGTGGCCGCTGGAGTGCGGCTGCATCGGCCAGGAGACTACGGGTGCTGGCGGCTTCGCCAAGGCACTCCGCACTGTCCCGGTCGTCCTGGACGTGGCCGAGCGCGTGCGGCAGCGGGCGCTGCCGGACGCCTGGATCATCGACTTCACCAACCCGGTCGGCATCGTCACCCGGGCTCTGCTGGACGCCGGGCACCGGGCCATCGGCCTGTGCAACGTGGCGATCGGCTATCAGCGGCTGTTCGCGGAGATGCTGGCGGTCGCTCCGGACCGTGTCGCGCTCGATCACGTCGGGCTGAACCACCTGACCTGGGAGCGCGCGGCGTACCTCGACGGCGCCGACAGGCTGCCGGGCCTCCTGGACGCCCACGGTGAGGAGATCGCGGCGCACACCGGCCAGCCGCTTGCAGTCACCCGGCTGGCGGGCGGGGCAGTGCCGTCGTACTACCTGCGCTACTTCTGGGCGCATGACACCGTCGTGGAAGAAGAGCGCGGTCGCGAGACGCGCGCCCAGGCCGTCGCCGAGATCGAGCGGCAGCTGCTGGAGATGTACGCCGACGAGGCGCTGGACACCAAGCCGGAACTGCTGACGCACCGTGGCGGCGCCTACTACTCCGAGGCGGCGGTCGCGCTGCTCGCCTCGCTGGTCACCGATGCCGGCGACAGGCAGGTTGTGAATCTCCGCAACAACGGCACGCTGCCGTTCCTGGCCGACCAGGCCGTCATCGAGGTCTCGGCCACGATCGGCGCCGGCGGTGCCGAGCCGGTCGCCGTCGAGCAGGTGAGCCCGCTGATGAGCGGCCTGATCGCGCACGTCTCCGGCTACGAGGAGCTCGCGGTCGAGGCGGCCCTGCACGGCGGCCGGGACCGGGTCGCCCGGGCCATGCTGGCGCACCCGCTGATCGGGCAGTACGACCTGGCGGAGCAGCTAACGGACCGGCTGCTCGCGGAGAACGCGCAGTTCCTGTCCTGGACTGCCCTTCAGTGAGCGGTGCGGAGCCACTTCGCGCCGGGACCAGCGCTCCGGCCGCGGTCCTCGCCATCGACGGCGGCGGCAGCAAGACCGACGTTGCCCTGGTCGGGCCGGACGGCGCGGTGCTCGGCGTCTCGCGTGGCGGCAACTCCAATCACCATGGCATCGGCATCGACGGCACTGTACGGGTGCTGACCGAGCTCGTGCGAGCGGCAGCCACGCAGGCGGGCCTGCCCGCTGACGGCCTGGTCGCGCAGCACACCTCCGCCTGCCTGGCCGGCGCCGACCTGGCGTCAGAGGAAGCCGACCTGAACCGGCTGGTGCAGGCGCTCGGCTGGTCGGCCACAAGCTCCGTGCTGAACGACACGTTCGCGGTGCTCCGGGCGGGCCTGGACGATGGCATCGGCCCGCACTGGGGCGTCGGCGTGGTGTGCGGCGCCGGAATCAACTGTGTCGGCGTCGCGCCCGACGGCCGTACCACCCGGTTCCTGTCGCTTGGCGAGCTGTCCGGTGACTGGGGCGGTGGCGGTGATCTCGGCCCGCAGGCGCTGTGGTGGGCGGTCCGGGCAGAGGACGGCCGCGGCCCGCAGACCGAGCTGCGGCGTGCGGTTCCCGCGCTCTTCGGCCTCGAGCGCGTTGAGGACGTGGTGATCGGCATCCATCTCGGCAAGATCGCCTATTCGGAGCAGCACGCTCTCGTACCGGTGCTGTTCGAGGTGGCCGAGGCGGGCGATCAGGTCGCGCGTGACGTGCTCGCCCGGCAGGCGGACGAGATCTGCATCATGGCCGAGGTGGCGGCCCGGCGGCTCGGACTCGACGGCGCGAGCGCGCCTGCCGGGGAACCCGTCCCGGTGGTCCTCGGCGGCAGCCTGATGACTGCGCGCGACCCGCTGCTCACCGGCACGATCGCCGAGCGCCTGCCGGTCACGATCCCGCGTGCCGACATCCGCATCGTGGACGTGCCGCCCGTCGCCGGCGCGGCCTTGCTCGGCCTCGATGCGGTCGGAGCCCCGCCTGGGGCCACCGCGAGACTGCGCGCGGACGCCCGCGCGACCTGGTAACCGCGAGCGGCCAGCCGGCGAACTGGAGTTGCTGTCGCCCTGGAGACAGTACCTTCACAGCGATCACGGGCCCGTCCGTGCGCCGCGGCTTTGCCGCAGCCCGTAACTAATCCGGAAATAAACTCCCTCATGCGGTAAACCCGATGAGGTGTTGGCGCGCCTAATACTTGCTCACTACCAAGCTCTTCTCCCCGAAGGAATCACCATGATCCGCAAAACCGTGATTGCCGCCGCCGCCGGCGCGGTAGTCCTCGCTGGCGGAGCCGCTGCGGTCGCTGCGACAACTACCTCAAGCAGCGGCGTGACGTACCACGGCTGCGAGCGCACTTCCAACAACCGCGAGATCTTCGACGTCTACTCGACCAAGACCCCCAAGTGCCCGAGCGGCGCCTGGCAGATCACCTTCAACCAGCAGGGCCGCACCGGCGCGACCGGCGCGCAGGGCCAGGCCGGTACGCCGTCCCTGTACGAGTCGACGGTAACTGACGCTCCCGACGTCCAGCTCGATATGGCACCGGGGCCTGACGGAAATTCCGGTGCGAGCGGCTGGGGCTGGGACTCCACCACCAACAAGCCCGTGACCGACCTGACCGCCGGTTCCACCAACAGCTTCACGGTGACTGTGCTCCAGTCGGGCACCGAGCAGGCCGACGGCTCTATCACCTTGTCGTGGAACCCGTACGACTTCACCTACGAGGGCAACTCAGACACCTCGGCTACGTGCGTGTCGGTCCCGAACACCAGTGCCGAGACCTGCACGTACACCGATCTGGCACACACGGCCAAAAGCGATGCATTCCAGTTCAAGGCCAACAATGCCGACCCGGACGCGGTCATCGGTGTCACGGCAACTGTGAACGGCGAGCAGGCCACTGGCCAGTTCCCGGTCGAGATCAGCTCAGGCAGCTAGCACGCGGAAGGCCTCGGACGCCTGCTGACCGTCCGGGGCCTTTCACATTTCCGCTTACGCGGGCGTCAGGACATCGGTTTTGGCACAGCGCATAATGCTGATCACAAACCTGCTTCCGTCATTCCGCGTAAAGTGTTGGTGCGACTAATACTTGCTCACTACCAAGCTCTTCTCCCCGAAGGAATCACTATGATCCGCAAAACCGTGATTGCCGTCGCCTCGGGCGCGGTCATTCTCGCCGGCGGAGCCGCTGCGGTCGCTGCGACAACATCATCGAGCAGCGGCGTGACCTACCACGGCTGCGAGCGCACCTCCAACAACCGCCAGATCTTCGACGTCTACTCAACCAAGATCCCCAAGTGCCCGAGCGGCGCCTGGCAGATCACCTTCAACCAGCAGGGCCGCACCGGCCCGGCCGGTCCGCAGGGGGCCTCAGGGGCATCGGCGCCAGTATCCGAGGTCGACAATGGCGCCGAATTCGCGACGTCCACCAGCCCGAACCTCGCCGACACCTCAGCGTCCGGGGCAACCTACGCAGACGCGGGCGCGATTCAGGACATCGGCACGATCGGGAATCTGACATCCTCGGCGCTGGCGTTCACCGGCGGGTCCGGCCTGGCGGAGAACCTCTGGATCGGCGACGGCCCGCAGGCCTCTACGCCAGGCATCTACAAGCTGTCCGACGTTGACTTCTGCTATGGCCTCGGAACTTCGAACGACACCGCCTTCCAGATGCAGTCCGGCTGCGGTCCGTACGCAGGTACGACCCTGACCGTCAGCGAGATCGCCGCGGACTTCCCCGGCAACCTGGAGGCGTATGCCTGGGTGGGCGTCGTGTCCTCCGGCAGTGCTGTCTCGGGAACGACGATCTCGACGATCGACGGCAAGACCCTCAACCTGACGGCGGGTGTCCTTGCGTCGGGCGGAGTCGTGACACCTTACGTGAGCGCGGGCAGCTAAACATCGTCCCCTGCAGGAGGGCCCGGCGCCGCGACGGCGCCGGGCCCTTCGCATGCGCGACTACCAGCGGCCGCGTGCGGCGAGATCCCGGACAACAGCGCTGCGAGCCGTTCATCGACCGCAGCCAGCAGCATCCGCAGGACGGTGAACCCTGCGTGAGTAATACTCGGTTATACTGACTGTGTGAAGACCGCCATCTCCCTGCCGGATGACACGTTCCAGCAGGCCACCAGGCAAGCCGCAGAGCTCGGCATCAGCCGGTCCGAGTTTTTCGCCCGCGCCGCCCGCCGGTACCTGCACGATCTGACCTCGCAGTCGCTCACCACGCAGATCAACGAGGCCCTCCGGACTGCCGGTGACGACGACTCCGCAGCGGCGGCTGCGGAGGCAAGCCGCAGTCGCCTGGCTAGCCAGGACGACTGGTGATCCGCCGAGGCAGCATCTGGTGGGCCGACCCCGGCGAGCCGCACGGCAGTAAGCCCGCCAAGCGACGCCCCGTCCTGATAGTGCAGTCCGGTCCCTTCAACGACAGCCTGCTGAACACCACTGTCGCCGCCATCATCACCTCGAACACTGGCCTGGCAGCGATGCCCGGGAATGTCTTCCTGCCTGCCGCCATTACTGGCCTGCCCAAGGACTCCGTCGTGAACGTGACCGCGCTGGTGACCCTTGACAAGACCGACCTCGACGACGAGGCCGGGCACCTGTCTGTCTCGCTCATGAACGATGTCGACCAAGGCCTTCGCAGCGTCCTTGGCCTCTAGGTCACACGGTCACGCCGCGGCTATGAGCCCGCGTCGCACTTTCGCGTCTCTGCGCGGCGCATTTACCAGCGACCGCGGTGCACCAGTTCGTCGAGCGTGATTCGCCCGATCTTCCGCGCCGAGCCGCCGGCGTCGGCGAACGGATCCGGATGACCGATCGCGACAGCGCCGATGGGGACGTACTGCGCCGGAACGCCGTAGAGCGCCCGGAAGTCTGCGATCTGGTGCGGCGGGATCCCGAAGAACAGTGCGCCGAGTCCTTCGTCACCGCAGCGAGCAGCATCAGCAGGGCAGTGAAGACGGTATAGCGAAAAGGTCTATCTAGCCCATTGAGCGGCTCACAGGACGGTGACGCTGAGCCCCGCCATCTCGGCAGCGGCGCGGCTCCGGGGCCT
This sequence comes from uncultured Actinomycetota bacterium, assembly GCA_963711535.1. Classification (GTDB taxonomy): domain Bacteria; phylum Actinomycetota; class Actinomycetes; order Streptosporangiales; family Streptosporangiaceae; genus JAJYUU01. The sequence goes on from CAVQEN010000002.1 coordinate 318,233, forward strand.
GCAGGACACTCTGCCGTTCCCGTCCGATGAGCTTGGACCACAACCTGAGCCTTCAGGTTGCTTCGTGGTCGTTGCACGACTAATCCGCGTCCGCGGCCGCCGGAAGGACGATGGCCCACCAGCTGCACCGAGACGTCGACCCGTTCACGTCAACGACGATGTCACCGTGGTCTCCGGTATCAGGCAGGACGGTGCCGAGGGTCGCCTCGGGGCCGATGACGAGGTCGCCAGCCTCGGGTCGGCGTCCATCGCCCGAAGAATCCCCGGCGAGTGCCCAGGACTCGGCGATGACATCGGCAATCTTGCCAGTGATCCGAACACCCAGCCGGTCGCCGGCGTACCCGACAGCCTTCCCAAGCCGACCGTCCCACTTTCCGCGCCGCTTGCTCAGAATCAGCACCGGGGCACCCTGCAGGGCGTGCGGGCGCTGTACAGGCAGCTCGGTGAGCGGTGTGCCGTACGAGGCAGTCAGCCGGTCCGCGCCACCGTAATCGGTGGTCCAGTTGTAGACCGTCTGGCGGGTGATCCCCGCTGCCTTGGCGATGGCCGCTATGGAAGCACCGTCCTTGCATGCAGCAGTCACCATGAGCCGAAGCTGGTGCTCCGATGCTTCGCAGTCCCGAGCGGCGCGGCGGATATCTTCAAAGAGGCTTTCTGAAGTCATGTCAAATGATTAGACACCGGGAAGCCCGGAGTGTCAAACAAATTGACACTCCGGTGTCGGGATGCGTCTAGTGGAGGACGGCCGTCCCGCGCACGTCGGCCGCCAGCCGCCTCGCTTTATGAGTCCGGTCAGGAACATAGCCCGTCCGCCTTCGCGGCGGCGATCGCCTCCGCGAGGTCGTGACTTTTGTAGACGCTCAGGTCCGCCGGCTTGTAGTACCACCGGCCGCCCTTGTAGGCGAAGGTCACCTGCTCGCTGCCCAGCGAGCTGGCGGCCCCCGCAAAGCCAACTGACACGACGGCGATCGATCCGGCCAGCACCGGATGCGCCACCTTGTAGGTCAGTCCCGCAGAGGCCTGGTCCTCGCACGCCTCGTGCAGGCCGGTCCACACGGACTTCCTGATGAGGCGGCGATCGTGCGGCTCGATCATCGGCCAGACCGCCGCGTACTGCCCTGCGCCGTACAGCGCGAAGTAGGCCGACGCGGCAGCCTTCGCCGCCGAAGCGGTCTCAGGTATCGCAGGCGACGGTGACGAACTCGGTGCGGGCGGCGAAGTTCCCGCGGGCGATGCTGCGGGCGGCGAACTGGTGCCGCATGCCGCTAACGTGAGCGCTGCGGCCGGAACCGCGATTATCCGCGCGTAAAGCTGCGCGGGTCGTCTGTCACATGATCCCATGACCTGTCAGACGCGTGGCGAGTCTGTGCGGATTACGAGCACTCGGCGCGCGGTGGCCACCTATCTCCCGGCGGTCTCTCGCCGCTGGTACTCGGTCGCCGACAGCTCAGTGTCGTCGCGCTCGAGCACGTCCAGCAGCACCGCGACCGGCTCACGCGGATCTGGGTTCGATGCCGGGTGCGGCTGGCGCACCGGCTCGCCTGCTCGCTCTGCAGTAGTGCGCTCGTACCGGGCCAGCTCGGGCGCCGGACGGGTCCCGGCGTCCGGGTCGGCCAGCCGGGGCATCGTGAAGACGATTGCCTCGTTTGACTGGGCGCCGCGGGTCATTGCCGAGTACAGCCATTGCCTCGACTCCTGGCCGGTGACCAGCGCCAGGGCGACGCTGACCGTCAGTCCCTGCGCGGAGTGGGCCGTGGTCGCGTAGCCGAGCTCCGAGTTTTCCAGGTCGCGGAACGCGAAGGTGCGCTCTGACCAGCCCCGTGCCCCGGTCTGCGGGTCACGGTCGGTTCGCCGGCGCACCAGCAGCGAGCCGTCATTCCGGACGGCCTCGACCCGCATCACGTCGCCGTTGGCGAGCGTGCGGCCTTGCTCGCCTGCCTCGAGGTCGTGGTCGTTGCGGCGGCCGATGATGACGTCACCGGCGCTGGCGCGGCCGCGGCCCAGCTCGACCTCGCGGGACCCGTCGACAATGCCCAGGTGCACCAGGTCGTCGCGGACCCGGCGGGACAGCTCGGCGCATCGCTCGTGGTCGGCGGCGATCAGCAGCACGTCCGTCCCGGCCAGGTAATGCGACACGTAAGCCGCACGGGCGGCGTCCAGTGCCTGCTCGGGCTCGCCGCCGGTGATCCGGCCGCGGGCGTCGTACTCCAGCAGCGCGGACTCCTGCCCGGACCGCAGGCCGAGGGACGCTTCCTGCTCCCACTCCTGCTCGAACCGGACCGCCTCGGCGAGCTGGACGTAGCCGAGCTCGCGGGCGTGCAGCGCCATCCCGCCGCCGCCCTCGACCGCGGTCAGCTGCTCCTGGTCGCCGGAGGTGATGACCTTGTGCCCCGCGCGGGCTGCCTCGGCGTAGATGTCGGCCATGTCGGCGATGCTCATCATCGATGCCTCGTCGACGAGGATCAGCGTCCCCGGCTCAAGTCCGGCGATACCGAGCGCTCCGCGCTGCCCAGGCAGGTGGCCGAGGAACTGCGCGGTGTTCTGCGCCAGTGGCACGCCCGCGGCGGCCAGGACGTTGCGCGCGGCCTGCGCGGTCGCCAGCCCGATCACCGGACGCCCGGTGGCCTGCCAGACGCGCGCAGCTTCGGCGAGCGTGCGCGTCTTCCCCGCCGGCGGGGCCGACGAGCACTTCGGCGGTGCGCGGCGACGTCAGCGCGTAGCGCAGCGCGGCGGCCTGGTCCAGGCGCAGACCGGTGCCCGTGACCTGACCGCTGGCGCGAGCCTCGGCAGCTCGTGCGCGCAGCTGCGCGTCAAGGACGCCTGCGTCTGCGTCCAGGAGCCGCGCAGCCTCATCACGCGCAAGGTGCGGTCCGGATCTTCATGCCCGGCCTCGCGGACACCGCGACCCTGGAGGCCGCGAGCAAGTTGTGCGACCGGGTGTCCTACCGGCAGCACCGCCAGGACCAGAGCTGGCAGTTCACCGAGGTCATGTCACCGGGAATGATCCGCGAAATCCGGCCGGGTTCGCGCTCGTGCTGCGCAACAACCTCAGCCCGCTCGTCGTCCGGCTGGCGCGCGGCTGGGAGAACCGCGGCTACAAGGCACTGAAGCGCCGCGGCGAGCACATCGCACACGTGACAGTGCCAGCCGCGGTCGAGGCGGCTCCGGCCGCGCCGGTGATCGGGCCCGCAGTCCCCGGCACGCTCGTGCTCAAGCCTGCCCCGGTGCCTGAGCGAACGCCGGCAGGCAACGGCAACGGCCACCACGGCAACGGCGACCATCCGTGGAACACGCGATGAGCAGCGACGCTGAGGCCCTGTTCCCGCCACCGGAGGCGGACTCCTCCGCGGCGGTGCTGCTGCAGCTCGCCGAACTCGCCGACCGCGTCCAGGTCCTCGAGGACCTGCTGACCGCCGAGCCGGACGTAGCCGGGTACCAGCCGGTCCCTGCTCCCAAGTGGTGGCTGCTGGACGGCGACGAGCGCGCTGAGGCGATCGACCGCCTTGCGTCCTGGGTCGATGCCGTGTACCGGCCGTCCTACGGACACCTGGCCGCGCGGCTGCCCGCCTGCTGGCCCGAGCATCCGCTCTGCCTCTTCGTCCTGGACTGGATGACCGAATTGCACAGCCTGCTGTACCTACGCAAGCGCCGCGCCGCGTCCACGGTCGCCGGGCAGGCCGAGTTCACCATCCGGCAGCTGCCCGCCGCAGCGGACCTGATGGCAACTGAGACCAGGGCCTGCCGGCACGAGCACGCCACGCTGAACGGGGCGATCCGGTGAGCGACAACGGCGACACTGCGGCCCGGTACGCGAAAGCGGGATGGCCTGTGTTCCCGGTGAAGCCCGGCGCCAAGGAGCCCGCCACGAAGCACGGCGTGCACGACGCTGAGACCGACCCCGGCACGGTGTCGCGGTTCTGGACCCGCAACCCGGAGGCGAACGTCGGCGTTGCGACTGGCGCGCCCGGGCCGACCGTGCTGGACGTCGACATAGCGCACGGCAAGCCGGGCTACGAATCCCTGAACCGGGTGATCCGCGGCGGGCTCATCCCCCCCCGCGATGGCAGCCGTCCGCACGCCCTCCGGCGGGTCGCACCTGTACTACGAGGGTGACGCGCAGGGCAACGCCTCGATGTCAAAGCACGGACTGGATCTGCGGGGGAGGGGTGGCTACGTGCTCGCGCCGCCGTCAGCGGTTGACGGGCGCTCCTACGTTCTCGTCGGCCGCTCCGTCCAGCCGGCGCAGATTGACTTCGGGCGGATCCGCGAGCACCTGCAGCCGCAGCCGCAGCGGCCAGTCTGGTCGCCGGAGCGTGGCGCCGGGCGCGGAGTCGGTCACCTGCCGTCCTGGGTCGCCGGGCTGCAGGAAGGCAACCGCAACGCGGGCCTGTTCTGGGCTGCCTGCCGCGCCGTCGAGGCCGGCGACGCTCACACCCTCGACGCACTCGCGCAGGCTGCTGCGAGCACGGGTCTCGCCCAGGCCGCCATTGACAAGACCATCGCGAGCGCGCAGCGGACAGCCAGCCCAAAAGCAATGGACCGGGAGGCGGGCTGAGCCATGCCACTGAGTGATGCCGACCTCGCCCGGGCCCGCGAGATAGCCGCCGCCGCGCCCCCGGTGAGCGCTGAGCTGCTCGCCACCCTCCGGACGTTGCTGAGTCCGGCCACAGTACCCGCATCGCCAGACGAGCCCACAGAGCCACGTAGCGGCACCGCCGATGCCGCCTGACAGAACGCACGAAAGGAAACGCCATGACCGCCGAACACCTCGAGCAAGAGCAGTGGGCCAGTGCGCGCGCGGGAGCCGACGACGCCGGGCGCGTTACCACCCGTCTTCTGGAAGCGGGCGTGAGCCGGGACCGGATCGCCGACCTACAACACGACACCGCGGCCCGGCTGCTGAGCGAAGCACAGACCAGCGCGGGCCGAGCCCACGCCGCCGCGTTCGATGACACGAGCCGCAGCCTGCTCGCTGATCTGCGCGACGACGCCGGCCGCGCTGGCCGCGGTCCGGAGGCGGCATCCCTGCCGGACGGCACTCCGCACCCCGACAGGTTCCTCGCGGCGCGAGGCTGGCAGACCGACCGCGGTGTCTACGTTCGGCGCGAGGCGCAGGCAGCGCCAGTCGCGGATCGCGAGGCGTGCTGACATGGCCGACCTCATCGGCCTGGCGGTCTCACTGCTGCTTGTCGCCGCCGGCCTGTACGGTCTGGCGTGGTTGTTGATCAGCACCCGGATGTTCCGCCGCCGCGCCGGCACGCAGCGACAGGGAAACGCCCGATGACCCGCTCGGGTTACGCCGGGCGCTCGCGGCGCGATGACCAGGATATGAGCGATCCTCGTGGCGGGAACCCGAACGCCAGGGTCCGCAAGTCCAGCCACATTGCCTGCCCGGTCCGTTACTGCCGGCGCGCCTCCGGCCTCTGCTGCGTGGACAAGAACGGCGCGGCCTGCGCTACCCACCCTGAGCGCATCGCTGCTGAGGCAGCTATGGACGCAGCGGCAGCGAAGGTCGTCGCTGAGGCAGAGCTGGCGATGGGACCCGAGAGGTCCGCCGAGTGTGACGCGCTGCTGGCGCCGTTGTTCGCCGGGCCGTTCAAGCCCCGCAGCGACCGGCAAGTGGGCCAGTGATCTACGTCGTTTGCCGTAGTGATCTTGAAGGTGCGTGAGATTATGCTCGTCTTAGAGGGCCGCTGACCAGCCCGTATGCCCCCGGCAGGCAGGCCAGCGGCCACGTTCGCCCGGCCTGCGGGTGGCGTGGAGGGGACGTCATTCCCGCCGGCCGGGTGGTTGAGTGCGCCTCGGCCGGGTAGCTGGCTGCGATGGCGCCCCGCCGGATGCGGTACCAGGAGCTGCCTGGCGGGGGCATCGGCAGCGCCCGCACTGCGGGACAGGTGCCGCCGGGGATCCGGCGGGGCGTCCCACTTGATCGAGCAGCCTGACCGGGGAAGCAGGCGGCTGAGTCATCTGCTTTCTCAGGTTCGCGAGCGTCTCAGCATCGACGCCGCACCAGATCGTGACCATAAGCCGGACGCTACGACTAGTGTTACCTGGCGGTTGCCTGGGTGTTACCCGCCGGGCCTGCTGCCGATCTCCGCGCCGGGTGTGTGCGGCGGCCGATGCCAGACAGAGCCGCAGCCGTCGCGGCAGCTCACGCGCAGGTGTCCGCCGGTGCCGTCGCCAGGCGCACAGGCAGGGCAGCCACGACACGGTGACCCGGCCCGGTCCCCATTCGTGCCCGTTGGAGCACTGGAGCGGGTAACTCCACCAGTCAGGTCGCTGCACTTCCACAGCTGAGATTCAAACATAGGTACTAGACCTAGGTAACCCCGGCGACACGCTCGAAGACCCGACCGATGTGATGAACTCCATACGCACAGTAAGGTGCACATGCGAAAGTGTGACTCTCAGGGGGCTAGGCAAATCACCGAATGGGTACATACACTCCAGGCTCGGGCTGATGACAAGGTCAAGGCACACCGACAAGGATCTAGAGGCAGTCCTGCGCGAAGCGGAAGACAAGGGCTGGCGTGTCGAGAAGGGCAAGTACTGGAAGTTGCTGTGCCCCAACAGCTGCAAATGCATGAAGACCGTGAAGCTGACACCGTCCGGCGCGAGCTATCTGACGAACTTGCGTGGTCAGCTGAAGCGAGCTACTTGCTGGGACGGTGGGGAGGCAAAATGACCGGATATCACGTCGTTATTCAGCTCACTGCCCATGGCGAGATGCCGATGCCAGAATCGGCCTTCGAGGACCTGATGGACCAGCTGCTCGAGATTGAGCGCCAGGATGACGAGATCGTCGACCCTGACCTCGCTGGCAGCCTCGCATCAGGTCGTCTCGACATTCAGATGACGGTCGAGGCGAGCGACCCGGCCAAAGCGGGGACTAAGGCGCTATGCGCTGTACGGACGGCGCTTCACACCATCGGCGGCGCGACGCCCGGCTGGGAGCTGGCAGATAGCCGACTGCGAGTCTCTCCGAGCAAGGTTCTGGCGGACGCTTAAGGCACCGTCGCGCAGCGGATCGCTCCCGCGGCAGAGCTACCGCGAGTCTCCGCCGTAGTCGGTGCGGGATACGTGGAACATCTCTTCCTGGCCACTCTGAAGCAACTCGCGGATCTCGGTCACTCTGGCCAGGTCCTTCCAGCCGTCGTCCGGCAGCCATCCGAAGGCGAGGATTGCCTCGGCCGTCCGTTTGCCGATGGAGCTGGCGGCTGGGCTGCCGTGAATCTGCACTTCCCTCGCCGCGTTGTACAGCTCATCGGACGGCTCCGGCAGCGCCGTACGGTACGACTGCAACGCGCGCTGGAGCGTGCCGCCCTCAATCGCCGACTTCAGCTCATTCAGGATGAGGACCATCGCGTTCATCGCGTTGGTGAGGCGCTCGTAGATCGGCTGCCAGTTAGCGTGCCTGGCGGCCGTCGCAGCAGCGTCCCTCTTTTCGCGCCGGGCCCGGCGCTTATCGGTCGTCCGGAGTATCCCGCCGACCTGACTTCCGGCGGACCCGACCGCAGCGCCTCCGAGCGTGAATATGCCTGTAATGACATCCGGGCTCATGGCGAGCAACGGTAACGAGTCCCGGCGGCCAAACTCGCGCAATGCGAGCAATCCGACCCCCGACAGGTGCGGCGGCAGCGCGTCCGCGAGTCGGAGCACTCCGGTCTCGGCCAGCCAGCTTCAACGCCAGGTTCCTAACGGTTCCTGCTGGAAAGATCACGCCCTAGTACCGGGCTGGGTCGGTCGTGCCGGGTACGTCCGCGGGCGCCCGCCGTGGCGTTAAGGGCAGAGCTGGGCTGCTGCAGGAACTCGCGCAGCTGCCGATCGACTTCCTGGCTGGCTTCGTCCTCCGGGACGCTGGAGGCGATCGCCAGCAGCGACAGCGCATGGTGGACCATTCCGCACAGCGCGCTGACGATGGCATAGTGGTCGGCTGCGCGCAGAATGTGATTGATGCCTTCCTCGTTGCCGGCCTGCACCGTGCGGACAAGCGCCCAAATTCCGAGGGAAGCGAAGGAACATGAACTCCAAGACGAAGTTCCTGCACCTGGGTGTCGCCGTGGATAACGGCACTGTCCGTCAGTTGCCGGCCACGACGGTTCCGACGCTCGGCGAGCTCATCCATGTCTACTCGCGCCGCGACGCCGTGCTCGGCCCGCTCAGCGGCGCGCACGCAGAGGTGCTCGCCCGATACTGCCCGCCATCGGGTTGGTGCCGGGGTAGCTCTCGGCGTGACGGCGATGCCAGTGGTCGGCGTGGCTACCGCGATGACGAGGAAGACCAGGGCGACCGCGTTCGTGGTGCTCGCGGACGGGACCGTGCACGAGCAGCGTCTCAAGGGTGCCCGGCGGGTTCGCGTGGCTCAGGCTGAGGCTGTCAGGTTCAACGCGCTGGCGGCGGCCCACCGCTGACTTCAGGCACCCATCGGCACGTCGGGCAGCAGCGCGGCGTACATGTCCAGCACGGCCGTCATCCGGGAGGCCAGGTCCGCCCAGTAAGGCGCGAGGGCCGGGCAGCGCTCCCGCCAGTGCACGATGCCCTCGACCACGCCGGCGGCGATCAGGCCGGTGTCGACCGCTCGGACGTCGGCGGTGCCGAGCCGGCACATATCCGCGAGGGCGGGCATGTCGTGCTCGAGCCTCTCTAGCCACGTACGCAGCCAGGGAAGAGCCAGCCGGCCGCACTCCAGCTGGTCGGCCCCGGATGCCTGCTCCCAGTTCGCCATGACGAACTCGGCTTCGAGGCGCTTCATCCGGAGATGGCGACTGCGGCGGCCGTGGCGATGTTCATCGCCTGGACCTGCTCAGGGCTCGGGAAAGCGACACCATAAAAATTGTTCACGATCATGTGGCCGCCGCCGCCCGGCGGAATCACCCGCTCCGGCTGCCCGGTGTTGTTGTGGACGACAGTTGTCCCCGGCGGCAGGTAGCCGCCCTGGTCCATGAACGCCTCGTAGGCGCCGTCGTTGTAGGTCGTCCACGGGGAGAACCCGCCGGCGCTGTTGTACTTCGCCACGGCGGCGCGGGCGTTCGCGGGCCCGTTGAGCAGTCCCTGGTTGACGGCTACCTGCGGCTCTGAGTCGCCGGGGGTGATCTGCCACAGCCCCCATCCGGTGGTGGCATAAGCCTGCCCCGCCTGGACGACGGTCACGTCGTAGCCCGACTCGGCGCCGGTGATGGCCTGCGCGATCCTGGCCGTCGTGCCGCCGGGCCCCCCGGCGCCGGTCCACCAGTTCTCGACCTGCTGCTGGGCGGCGGTCAGCGGGCCGAGGTTCACTTTCCCGCCGCCGGTCTTTCCCGCCGCCTTCAGGTCCGCCGCTGAAGCCGTCTGGCGGGTGTCCGCGATCGTCTGGCATAAGAGGCAAATCTGGCCCCATGCCGAAACCTTCGCGGTGCTTGGTGTCCGCCAGACTGGCACTATGGCTGACCAGCACTTCTGGCTCGGCGGCGGAATATGCCCGCGTCATCGGCCTGTCAGAACGCTGAAGCACCGGCCGGGCGAACAGGACGGGATGAGGATCACGGCTGCCTCTCGGCGCTGAGCTTCCCGTACGGGTCGCGCCGCCACCGGCGGCCGTCGGCGTCGGTGAACGAGACAGCCACCAGCCATCTCGGCTCGTTACCGTCCGCTTCCTCCGCCTGGCGGACGCCGTCAGGGATCCCCGACTTCTCCACGCCCGGCGGTATCACCGGAATGGTGTCAGGAGAGACATGCCGCTCGGCCGCATCCCACTCCACGCCACGGCGCTCCGGGTTAACGGCGACGTGATACGTGATCCGGACGTTATAGACCGGCAGGTCCGAGGCGTTGCTGATGAGGGCCCCCCAGTGAGGCCACGTCTGCGAGCTGGAGTGCCCCCCGCTGGAAATAACCACCTCGCTGCGCCAGGTTCCGTACCAGGCAGCCACCTTGCCGGCCTGGCTGCGCCGCTCGGCATCCCGCCGCTGCTCCCGTTCCTCAGCCGCGTTCCGGTCGCGGCAGCTCTCGATCTTCAGCAGCTCGTAAGCCACGAGGCCGCCGAAGGCGGCCGCGATGAACGCCAGAGCGTCGTCGCGGCCAGCACCCACGTCGGCACGTCGCCCCAGCCGGCGGTGTCGCGGAACAGCCAGCCCAGCAGTGCCAGCACGACCGCCAGCACGACCGCCCACGGCCACGCCCTGCGGGCCACGAGCCTTACTGTCGCGAGAACGTCGGGCTTCGGCTCATCTGCCGCATCGGGTCCGGCCATGCCGGGAGGTTACGCCGCAAGGAGGGCTACTGCACCTCCGGCGGCAAAGAGGGCTCCGGGCGTTCAGTGCTAGACGCTGAACTGCGACCAGTCCGGCTTCGGTCCCCGCAGCCAAAGGGAAACGCACGGTGAGCGCGCTCACGTGGCCGTTTACTGGTGCCAGTCGACCCGGATGTTGTCGGAGTCGAAGTACCCGCCGCCGGGAAGCCGTCCGCGATTCGCAGCCGGGAGCAGCGTCACCGTGCACAGGGCCGCCAGGACGGCCCGCTGCCGGCCGAGGTCGAGTGACTGCCATAGCTGCCCGGCGTCCATGCGCCCGGCTATGCCGTCGAGCGGGGACACGGTCTGCGCCGCGGCGAGCTCGCCGCGGACGCGGTCCAGCAGGCGCCGCAAATCCCCCGCTCCCGCTGCGAGTTCCTCGTCATCGATCAGGCCCTCGGAGTGCATCCGCATCTGCGCCTTCCTGCGCTCCCGGAGGGCAGCCTCCTCGCGCCGCGCGGCTGTCAGGTCTGTGCCAGCCGGTGTCGGGATCGCGTCAGCGGCGTCAGGCCGCTCGAGCCACGCGGAGATGACCGCGCCGACGAACTCATCGACCCTGGTCGCGTTCCTGCCGAGGTGCGGGCTCACGGCACAGCGGTACTGGTCCCGCTGCACCCTCATCGGCGCTCCGCATTTGCCGCACCTGTACAGTCCCGAGCCCAGCCACCGGGGCGTGTTTCCCGGTGTCTGGCGCCGGGCTGGGTCGGACAGGATGCTCACGACCGCTTGCCAGGTGCTCTCCGGCAGGATCGGCTCACCGGGCAGCTTCGCGACTTGCTTCCCGGCGTGCACGGCGATGCCGGCGGTCCGGGGCCGCATCAGGATCCGGGTTAGGGCAGTCGACGTCCACTGCGTGCCGGTCACGGTCGGCACGCCGCGGCGGCGGAAGTCCAGCAGGATCTGCCGCATGGTGATCCCGGCGAGCACGGCATCGGCTGCTCTGACGATTTCCGCTGCCTCCCCGCGGCGCACCGAGCCGTCCCGCTCGAAACCGTAGGGACGCCTGCCGCCTGTGTAGTCACGTCCGTTAGCCGCGGCGGTCTCTCTCGCAGCGGCGACCCGCCGGGCGGTGTCACGGCTCGACTGATTGGCGTGCGCTACCAGGATCCGTGCGGCGAACACGTCGGCGTCGTTCGCGAGTCGCAGCGAGCCCGTGACCGAGTCGACAGGGATGCGCGGTTCGCTGCCCTCGATGACGTCTATCAGGTCCTCGAGGTCACGCGGGTCGCGGCAGGTGCGGTCAAGATCGTAGGCGATCAGGCCGTCCGCGGCGCCGCTGTGGAGCAGGTCGAGCGCGCGCCGGAAGCCGGGGCGAACGGTGCGCAGCACTGGCAGGTCGTACCCGGGCACGGTGATCTTGCTGCGCTTGAAGGCGGAGGTGTCGTTCTCGATGATGACGTGCGTGGCCGCCGGCCCGGCAGGTCCAGCCAAGCCGCCGCGCAAGGGCACGCTCGCGCTTAACCTGGTCATCAACGCCGTGCGTGTCGCCGAACCGGGCATCGCTGATCCTGGCCAGGAGCACCGCGCTGGACACCATGAACGGCAGTATGACACCAACAGTGTACTGATCGCTACACCGGCAAGCCCGTATCGATATCCCAGTACGGCACCGGCCAGTGTTCCTCGGAGCGGTCCGTCCAGCCCTTGTCCTGGCGCGCGTACCGGTCCAGGTAGATGTCCTTGCACGACAGGGGCACGACCTCTAGCGGCGCGCGCGTCACCGGCTCGAACGACGGTCCGGCCGCGGCCTCGTCACCCGTGATAGGCGGTCAGCAGCTCCCAGAACGGCCGCAGCTGCTCCGGGCCCTCGAGCGTCAGGAGTGCGTAGCCCTGACTGAACCCCGCTGACGGCGCCCGGTTCGCCGCAGCGAGGATGCGGTCCCTCGCCTCCGGCGCTACCGGTCCGTCCGTGTAAGCCCGGACCATCTTGCGCTTCCTGATCACCTCTGCGAAATCCACCGCGCCAGCTTAGGGTCTCAGTGGTCAGGCCTCAGTCGCGGGCGGCTCCTCACCTCAGCAGATAGCAGGCGATCGCGGCGGCCGAGCCGACATTAAGCGAGTCGATGCCGCGGCTCATCGGGATCCGCACCGGCTCGTCTGCTGTGGCCAGCCAGCGGCCGGACAGCCCGTCACCCTCGCTGCCGAGCAGCAGCGCGAGCTTGCCTTCGGCGGGCACGTTGCCGATCGGGACCGCCGCGGGATCGGGCGTCAGCGCAAGCAGCCGGAACCCGGCCGCGCGCAGCTCCGCCAGGCCCTCGCGCCAGTCGGCGAGGCGGGCGTACGGCACCGCGAACACCGCTCCCATCGACACCTTCACCGCCCGGCGGTACAGCGGATCGGCGCATCGCGGCGCGAGCAGCACGCCGTCCAGGCCGAGGGCCGCCACGCACCGGAACACCGCGCCGACGTTCGCGTGGTCGACGATGTCCTCCAGCACCACCACCCGGCGGGCACTCGCAACCACCTCGGCCGGAGAAGGCAGCGGACGGCGAAGCAGCGAGGCCAGCGCGCCGCGGTGCACCCGGTAGCCGGTCAGCTGCTGCGCGACCTCCGGCGAGACGACGTACAGCGGAGCGGTCGTCGACGCCGCGACGTCCGCGATGGTGGCGAGCTTGTCCTCGGCCACCAGCAGTGAGCGGACCGGGTAGCCAGCCGCGATGGCCCGCCGGATGACTTTCTCGCCCTCGGCGATGAACAGCCCCTCGGCGGCCTCCAGGCTCCGCCGCAGATGCACGTCAGTCAGCTGCACGTAGTCACGAAGGCGCGGATCGGTGACGTCAGCGAGCCAGATCTGCTCAGCTGGTTCGGCGGCCACGTCAGCCATTGTCGTCGCCAGCCCCGGCCATCAGGAGAGGGCAGGACAAACTCTGGCGAAGCCGACCGGTCTGTAGCGGGAAGTCCGATATAGTCAGCCGGGGTCATACGGATCAAAGGACGCGCCAGTGTCTCAACGCGGAGCAGGGTCAGGGCTCGGCCGCCGGGGCCGGTCCCGCAGGATCGGGACCGCGAAGCTGGTGATCGCGGCGGTCATCATCTCAGCCGTGTGCATGGGCACCCTGACCGCTAAGGCGGTCATCAGCCGGGCCCGCTGCTCCGACAGCCCGGTCGTGCTGAACGTGGCCGCCAGCACCGACATCACCCCCGCCCTCCAGTCCGTGGCCCGGTCGTTCAACGCGCAGAGCGTCAGTGAGAACGGCCACTGCATCGAGGTCGGGGTCACCAGCGACGACTCCGCCACGGAGGCTGCGCAGATCGACGGCCAGGCGACCAAGCCGGGCCTGCCAGCGGTGGACGTCTGGATCCCTGACTCAAGCCTGTGGGTAGACGTCGCGCGCAGCTACCCGGTCGGCGCGGGTGCGATCCAGGCGGTCAGCCAGAATGCGGCGCACTCGCCGCTGCTCCTGGTCACGACGCCGGAGGTAGCGGCGAAGACGCACATCTTCGACTCCCCGCCCACCTGGAACGTCCTGCTGCCGCCGTCCTATGGCGGCCCGCCGGCGAGCCTGGGCTTGTCCGTCGACCTCCCGGATCCGTCCGACAGCTCAAGCGGGCTCGCCAGCATCATCGAGGTGAGCCGTCTGCTCGGGACCGGTTCTGCCGCCAGGACGGCGTTCACCAAGTTCGTGTTCAACTCCGAGACCACGGAGAACTTCGACTCCGCCGCCGCGCTCCAGGTCTTCGTGGCCAGCACCGAGCCGCCATTCGACCGGCAGGCGGTCACGGTCGCCAGCGAGCAGGCGGTCCTCGCTTACGACGCGGCCAACCCGAAAGCACCGCTGGAGGCCCGTTACCCCACCGGCACCAGCGCATCACTGGGCACGCCGGAACTGGACTATCCCTACGTCGTGACCACCTCGAAATCCCTGGTCGTCCGGGCGGCGGACAAGTTCAGCCGCTACCTTCAGACGCCCGCGGCCAGGTCGGCGATCCGCTACTACGGCTTCCGGGACCCCTCCAACGTGCCCGACACGATGCCTGGCGCCGCCGGCCTGAGCAGCCAGCCTCTCCAGCTCGCGAGCGCCGCGACGGCAACCGAGACGGCGGCCAGCCTGCAGGTCTGGGAGAAGCTCGGGCTCGGGTCACGCGACCTGACGCTGATCGACGTGTCGCCCGCGATGGCGCAGCCGGACGGCATCGGCACGCAGACGATCGAGCAGACGCTGACGCAGGCCGCGGCACGCGGGCTCGCGCTCTTCCCCGACTCGACCCATATGGGCTTGTGGGAGATCGGCAACAGCACCTCGCTGAGCAAGCCCTACAACCAGCTGGTGTCCATCGGCGCACTGCCCGCTGACTACGGCGTCATCAGCCGCCGCACCCAGCTACAGCAGATCATCGCCACGCTGAAGCCGGGTAACGGCAAGCTGGCCCTGAACGACGCCCTCCTCGCCGCGTATCAGAACATGACGACCACCTACGCGCCGAACTACGCCAACGCCGTGCTTGTGCTGACAGCCGGGGTGGATACCGCGCCCGGCGACATGTCGCTGACCGACCTCCTCGCCAGGCTGAAGGCGCTGTACAACCCGTCGAAGAAGGTCGAGATCGTCATCCTGATGTTCGGCAAGGCGGGCAACTTCACTGCCATGCAGGAAATCGCGGACGCCACCGGCGGCGTCGCCTACCAGATCAGTAACCCGGCCCAGATCGGCCAGGTCTTCATCGAGGCGATCGCTCACCGGATGTGTGACCAGGGCTGCGCCGCGCCGTAGCCAGCCGCGACCGGCCGGCTTGGCGCACGCCGGGAACGCGCCGGGAATTCGCCGAAAATCGTTTGCTGAATCCTGTGAACCCCCGGCCGGGGTAGCGCGTCTTTCTTGCATGAGGCCCGGCGAGAGCGGGGCGCCGGGCCTCATCTTGAGACGAACTCCAGGCCCAATAGGGCCTGGAGTTTTCCATGGAAGGCCGGTGCTGGTCAGGCGACTGAGCTGGCTACGCGACCGAGTCGAGCATCTGATGCGCCCTGGCGATCAGGATCGGGACGGCGGGCCCCTCTCGCTCGAAGCCCTCGCCGACAGTCTGGTTCAGCAGGTAGCGGGCGTGGATGCCCTCGAGCACCACCGCCAGCTTGAAGTACCCGAACGCGATGTAGTAGCCGATCCCGCTGACGTCCCGGCCGGTCAGCGTGGCGTACCGGGCCGCGAAGTCCGCGCGGCTGTAGAAGCCGGGCAGCGCTGTGACCGTCGCACCGACATTCAGGTCAGGAAACGAGGAGTCAGCGTCAGCCCAGTACGACAGGGTCAGTCCGAGGTCGGCGAGCGGGTCCCCGAGGGTCGACATCTCCCAGTCGACGACCGCGGCGATGCGGCCGGCCTGGTCAGCTGGACGAGTGTGTTGTCCAGGCGGAAGTCGCCGTGGACCAGGGTGCCCTCCGCCTTGGACGGGTCCGGCAGGCCCGCCGCGAGCCGGGCGACCAGATCGTCGTAGCCAGGCATCTCCCGGCTGTTGGACAGTTCCCACTGCCGCTGCCACCGTGAGAGCTGTCGGGCCAGGTAGCCCTCGGGTCGCCCGAACGTGTCGAGCCCGGTAGCGGCAAGATCGACCCCGTGAATCGTGGCCATCATCTGCGCGAGCAGGTCGGACAGCTCCGTCGCCTGCTCCGGCGTCAGCAGCTCGCCGTCCGCCGTGGTGCGCAGGATGAGACCCTCGACGTAGCGCATCAGATAGAACGGCGCGCCGATGACCTCGGCGTCCTGGCAGATCGCCAGCGGCTCCGGCACCGGCACGGCCGTTCCCGTCAGCGCGGTCAGGACGCGGTACTCGCGTCCCATGTCGTGCGCGGTCGGCAGCACGTGCCCGAGCGGCGGCCGGCGCAGCACGATCTGCCTGCCGTCCAGGTCCAGCCGGTAGGTGAGGTTGGACCGCCCGCCTGAGATCAGCTCCACGCCGCGCAGCTCACCGAGGCCGGCCAGCCCGGCGGCCGCCAGCCAGGTCGCCAGGCTGACCGGATCCTCCACGCCCGGGACGCCGGGGACGCTCTCAATACCGCCGGGAACCTCGATGCCGCTTGCCACTGGTCACCTCATCTGGCCCTGGGGGCCGCGTGCCTGAAATCGCCTGCCGTAATAATCGCCTATCGGCGGCGCCAGGCCCAGAGGCAGCGAACGTGATCTGCGCCGACGCCCGCCGGTACGGTATGCACCATGAGCGTAGATCAGTCCCTCTCGGCGACCGCCAGGACCACGTTGCACAGGCTCCGGGAACGTGGCAGCAGCGACCGCGCGGACCTGGACGCGGTGCTCGAAGCCTGTCTTGTGTGCCACGCCGGCGTGGTCATCGACGGCGTCCCGGTCGTGCTGCCCACCGGTTACGGCCGGATCGGCGAGACGCTCTACCTGCATGGCTCCTCGGCGAACCGGTCCCTGCTGGCGGCGGCGGGTCAGCAGATCTGCGTCACGGTGACGCTCCTGGACGGGCTGGTGGTCGCGCGGGCTGTGTTTCACCATTCGATGAACTATCGCAGCGCCGTGATCTTCGGCGAAGCCCGGCTGGTCACCGACCCGGAGGAGAAGCTGGCGGCGCTGCACGCCGTCACCGACCACCTGGTGCCCGGCCGCTGGGAGCACGCGCGTGAGCCGACCCGCAAGGAACTCGCCGCGACGGCCGTGCTGGCGCTGCCGCTCACCGAGGCCTCGGTCAAGATCAGGACCGGTCCGCCTAAGGATGACGACGAGGACTACGACTCCGGCTTCTGGGCGGGCGTGCTGCCTGCCGCGCTGACCTTCGGCGCCGCGGAGCCCGATCCCGATCTCCGCGCTCGAGTCGCCGTCCCCGAGCACATCGCTGAGCTGGCCGGCCGCGTACGCGGTCCCGCCCCTGGCTCTGATCACCTAGGCTAAACGGATGACTGACCGGCTCGTCTGGATCGACTGCGAGATGACCGGGCTTGATCTGGATCGCGACGCGCTCATCGAGATCGCGTGCATTGTCACCGACGGCGAGCTGCGTAGCCTCGATGACGGCATCGACGTCCTGATCAAGCCTCCGGCTGAGGCCCTGGATGGCATGCACGACGTGGTGCGGGAGATGCACACGACCTCGGGCCTGCTGACCGAGCTGGCGGGCGGGCTGACGCTCGCGGAGGCCGAGGAGATCGTCCTGGCCTACATCCGGCAGCACGTGCCCGAATCGCGCAAGGTGCCGCTGTGCGGCAACTCGATTGCGACGGACCGGGCCTTCCTGGCCAGGGACATGCCCGAGCTCGACACCTTCCTGCACTACCGGATGGTGGACGTCTCGAGCATCAAGGAACTCGCCCGCCGCTGGTACCCGCGGGTCTATTTCGCCAGCCCGGAGAAGCACGGCGGCCACCGCGCCCTCGCCGACATCCGGGAGAGCATCCGGGAGCTCCGCTACTACCGGGAGGCGGTATTCGTGCCTCAGCCGGGGCCCGACACGGCCACGGCCCGCCAGCTCGCGGCCCGGTTCACTGCCGAGTCGGGCGGCAACGGGGATTCTGGTTCTGCTCAGTAGCCGATGACCGGTATGCTGCGTAGGCCGCTGAGCGCGAAGCTGCCTGGCGGCGATGGTGGGCGTAGCTCAGTTGGTTAGAGCGCCAGGTTGTGGTCCTGGATGTCGTGGGTTCGAATCCCATCGCTCACCCCGATGAAGCCGCAGGTCAGGAGCTTGTTTTGCGGTCTTGCTGCTCCCTCGCCCGCCGCTGGCGTCTGACGCACCAGCCGTTACAGTGCTGGCACTTGTGCCCGTTCCATAGGGCGCCAAATTCCCCAACGCCGCGAAGATCACCGACGACCAGAACGAGTTGCCGGCCTTCTTTGGCTACCCGGCCGAGCACTGAGTGCACCTGTGGACAACCAGCCCCCAAATCTGCTTTCGCGACGCTGCCCCTTCGCACGAAGGCCACCAAAGGTCACAGATCCAAACCCGCCGCGCTCGCGATGGCGTTCAAGCTCATCCAGTCCGCCCATCGCCGCTGGAGGATGCTCAACGCCGCGCACCTGGTAGCTCTCGTCCGCGCCGCCCGCGTGGCTTATCCAGGCCCGTCTCAACGAGGTGGTCGACAAACTTCACCTTGTCATCGGGCAGCCGCGCGGCGATCTTCCTGGTCATACCAACATGTACCAGAATGGGATTATAAGGCGGCCGAGGTTGTTTGCCTTCTGGCCAAAAGGCCACACGCTCAATCCTGGCGGCTCCCAGGTCCGCAAGCACGGCCAGGGACTCCTCTGTTGACTGGTGCCGTCGGCCGGGGCCCTCTACTCTCAAGTGTCGGCTCGAAGTCCTGCCAAGTGTCAGCTAAAATGCTTCTCAGATGTCGGCCAGAATCTTCATACCTGTCGGTTGGAGGGCCTCTCGAATGTCGGTTGTCGACGCTGTCCCGGAATACCCGTGCCAGCAGAGCTAATACCGAGGCTTATCGCTGCACGTGCGGCTGAGTTCCTCGCCAGCTTCCGCGTCGTGATCATCAACGGCCCCCGACAGTCGGGGAAGACGACGTTGCTTCAGCAGCTGAACCAGGAGTTCGGAGGTACCTATCTCAGCCTAGATGAGGGAGCCCTGCGCGCCGCCGCGCGTGCCGACCCTGTGGTGTTCATCGCTGATGGCCCCCGCCCGATGATGGTTGACGAGATCCAGCGCGGCGGCGACGACCTGGTCCTCGCGATCAAGGCAGCTGTCGATTCCGACCCGGCCAGGGGGCAGTTCATCCTGGCCGGGTCGACGCGCTTCCTGTCCACCCCGTCGATCAGTGAGTCGCTGGCTGGCCGGGCCGGCATCCTTGAGGTCTGGCCGTTCGCCGAGCAGGAGGTCGCCGGGACAGGCGCGTCATTCCTCAGCCGTGCGTTTGAGGAGCCCATGGCCGTGCGCAGCATGCCGTCCAGCGACATGACTCGCCACGATTACTTCGCGCTGATCTGCCTGGGCGGTTACCCCGAGCCGAGCAGGATGACATCGTCGCTCGCCCGCGATGCGTGGTACCGGGCCTACGTTCAGGCTGTCGTGGACACCGACATACGCGAGATGGCGCGTGTGGAGGCGCCCGCAAATCTGGACCGGCTGCTGCGTCTGGCCGCAGCGTCCACGGCTCAGGAGCTCAACATCGTCAAGGCAGCGAGCGACCTGCAACTCCACCGCACGACAGTCAGCAGTTACCTGGACCTGCTGGAGACTGTCTTCCTGATCCGTTACCTGCCGGCATGGTCACGCAACCTGACGGCGCGCGTCATCCGCCGGCCCAAGCTGCATCTAGCCGATACTGGCCTGGCGGCGCACCTGCTCGGGGTTGACCAGGACGGCCTCGCCGCTCGCGTGGCACCATCACGCGGCCCGCTGGTGGAGACCTTCATCGTCAACGAACTGGCCAAGCAGGCGACCTGGTCGCCATTCCCGGTGCGGCTGCAGCACTGGCGGGTCAGCCAGGGCCCAGAGGTCGACCTGGTAGCAGAACGCGGCAATGGCCAGGTCGTCGGGATCGAGGCCAAGGCCACCGACGCGATCAGCGGGGACGACTTCGCCGGCCTGACCGCCCTGCGTGACCGGCTCGACCAGGCCGGGGGCGGCTTCGTGCACGGATTTGTCTTCTACACCGGGCGCCGGCCGCTGTCATTCGGCGACCGGTTGACCGCGCTTCCCGTGAGCGCCCTGTGGACGTAACCGCCCGCGATCTAAACCAGCTCGATGACTCGAGGGCGAGGCCGTAAGCCTCCGCGGCGGCCTTTGAGCCTGATGTCGCAGAGCTGTCATAACACCCAGGTCCTGGCCGATCTCGAGCTGCCATCCTCGGCCGCGACGGCGCCTACGGCGACCGGCGCCGCGCGTACCAGGAAGCGGTCGACGTTCGGCTGTTCGGCCTCGGACCGGAGCGCTACGCCCACCTGTCGCGGCGACAGGCATCCGTCCAGGTGCCGCTTCGCCGGCTCACCGCGGAGCTAACCTCGCAGCTCAATGCCTCAACCCGCTCCTCGACCACGGCGCTGCTGGCCGATGGCAGCCTGCGAAAATGCTCTGGCAGCCGCAATAATGCCTGATCTCGGAGCTGCTCAACAGGCTCGGCACTGCGCAAGCCCATGCGAGCAGCAGTACGTACTCGGCATGTCGAGAGAGGGAGCGCTCTGGCGGTGGCGGAACTTCGTGCGGCAGCATCCGGGCGCCAGCCGGCGCTACTCCTCCGGCCCTGGTGCGCCAAGGACATCCAGAATCTGCTGGAGATCTACCGCGACCCGGCGATGTCGGCGTCAGGCAGGAATCGCATCGAGACAAACGATGATGCGTGCCGCTGGCTTGAGAGGCAGCAAGCCGGATGGGCGGACGGCACGCGGCTCAGCTTTGCCGTCGTGTGCACTGACGCGGCTGCAGCGCCCGCTCGCGCAGTCGGCAACGTCGTGCTGAAAGGACGGTCAGCAGATAAGGACTCAGCCGAGGTCGGCTACTGGACCGCTGCCGCCGCCAGAGGCCGCGGCGTGGCTAGCGCAGCCGTCGTGAAGCTGACGGCCTGGGCGTTCGACTCCTTCGGACCTGACGGCCTGCAGCGGATTGACCTCATCCACCAGCTGGACAACGTCGCGTCGTGCCGGGTCGCGCAGAAGTCGGGGTACGTTCTGACGGGAGTTCTGCCGGCCGACCCGCCCGCGTTTCCTCTCGACGGGCATCTGCACACCCGATACTCAGCAGCGGTCGGCGAAGCGACCTGACCTACTGGCGGGCCAGCATGGCGGCCTCCTCCCGCTCGAGCTCCGCAAGCGGTGTCAGGCCAGCGGACTGAACTGCGCGCGCAGCTCGGACTTGCGGATCTTGCCCGATGCCGTCTTCGGCAGCGCGGTCACGAACCGGACGTGCTGCGGCACCTTGAACGCCGCGAGCCGCTCCCGCAGCGCTGACCGGATGCCCTCCGCGTCCGCACCTGCTTCCGCAGCCGCGTCCGGCGCCAGAACGAGCAGCGCCAGCCCGACCTCGCCCCACCGCTCGTCCGGGACGCCGATCACCGCCGCCTCGTCGATGCCCGGCAGCTCCAGCAGCGCAGACTCGACCTCGGCTGGATAGACGTTCTCGCCGCCCGAGATGATCATGTCCTTGTACCGGTCGCGGATGTAGAGGAAGCCCTCGCCGTCGAACTCGCCGGCGTCACCGGTGCGATACCAGCCGCCGGCCAGAACCTCGGCGGTGCGTTCCGGTTCCTGCCAGTAACCCGCCATGATGTTCGGCCCGGCGACGATCACCTCGCCGACTTCGCCGGGATCGGCATCAGTGCCGTCTGGCCGGACGACCCGGACCGAGGTGAAGAACACCGGCTTGCCCGCAGACCCGACCTTCCGCTCCGCATCCGCGCAGGCCAGCACCGTGCAGCCGGGCGAAGCCTCGGTCATGCCGTAGGCCTGCTGCATGACCACGCCGCGGCCGAGCCAGGTCCGCAGCGTGGGCAGCGGCACGGGCGCGCCGGCCGCGCTGACCATGCGCAGTGCCGACAGGTCGGTCGCGCCGAAACCCGGCGCGCGCGCCATCGCGTCCAGCATTGTCGGTACGGCGAAGAACGAGGTGATTCGCTGCTGCTCGATGACCGCGAGCGTCGCGGCCGGGTCGAAACGCCGGACGATGACCGCGCAGCCGCCATGCAGGAGCGCCGGGTTGACCGTGCCGTTGAGCCCGCCGATGTGGAACAGCGGCGCCAGCGCCAGGGTGCGCTCGCTGCTGGTGATATCGAATCCGATGAGCTGGTTCACCGCGTTCCAGGTCATGTTGCCGTGCGTCAGCACCGCACCCTTAGGCCGTCCGGTCGTGCCCGAGGTGTACATGATGAGGCAGGGCTCGTCCAGGCTGACGGCCCGGTCGCGCGGCTGCGGATCGGCGTCCGCCAGCAGGCCCTCGTAGTGCAGCGAGGCACCGGCCGCGCTACCGCCGGCAGTGCCCGGCGGCTCGACCGCGATCCAGCTGCGCACGGCAGGCACGCGCGCGGTCAGCTCGGCTGCCAGCGCCGCCTCGTCGCGACCGTGGACCAGGACGGCCGTGCCGGAGTGCTCGAGAATGTACTGCGCCTCCGCCACGGCGAGCCGCGGGTTGACCGGCACCCAGATCGCACCGAGCTGCCCGCAGGCGTACAGGGTCTCGAGCGCGGACGGGTGGTTGGCGCTCAGCCAGCCGACCCGGTCACCCGGCTGCACGCCCAGGCCCTCGAGTGCCGCCGCGGCCCGGCGCACCCGGATCGCGAACTCGGCATGCGACCGGGTGACGCCCTCGAACACGATCGCGTCGCGGTCCGGCGTGATCTGCAGGCTGCGCTCGGGCCAGGACCCGAGTCCGGCGTTACGCATCGCTCTGGTCCCGCCGGAGCCGGAGGACGCGGGCCGCGTTCTCCTTCATGATCAGCGGCCGCACGTCCGCCCGGATGTCCAGGCCCGCGAAATCGCGCACCCACCGGTCGGGCCGGATCAGCGGGTAGTCCGAGCCGAACAAGACTTTCGTCTTCAGGAACGTGTCTGCCGCGCGCACGAGCTGCGGCGGGAAGTACTTCGGCGACCAGCCCGACAGGTCGATGTAGACGTTGGCCTTGTGCTGGGCGACCGCGATCGCCGCGTCCTGCCACGGCACCGAGGGATGGGCCATGATGATTGTCAGCTGCGGGAAGTCAGCGGCCACGTCGTCGAGCAGCATCGGGTCGGAGTACCGCAGCTTGATCCCCCGGCCGCCAGGGAGGCCAGAGCCGATGCCGGTCTGGCCCGTGTGAAACAGGGCCGGCACGCCGAGCGCCTCGAGCTCGGCGTACAGCGGGTACGCCGCGCGGCCGTTCGGCTCGAATGCCTGCACGCTGGGATGGAATTTGAAGCCCCGCACGCCGTACTGCTCGACCAGCAGGCGCGCTTGCCGGACTGCCGCGGCACCGCGGGCCGGGTCGACCGACCCGAACGGGATGAGCACGTCGGCATGCGGCGCGGCTGCTTCCGCGATCTCCTCGCTCGACAGCGGCCGCTCGCCGGTGGCAGCCTCGGCGTCGACCGTGAAGATGACCGCAGCCATCTTCAGGTCCCGGTAGTCGGCAGCGATCTGGGCGACCGTCGGGTAGTAGGGCTCGCCCCTGAAGTACTTCGCCGCCGCGTCTCGTAGCTCCTCGTCGAGCGCGAAGCCGCCATGGGCATCGGCCTCGACGTGGACGTGCACGTCGATGGCCGCCAGCGCGTCAAGGTCCGGTGATGTCATCTGCGCGCCTCCGCCGGCCGACCAGAACTCGCCCGATGACGACATCTCACCGGCTGCGTACGCCGAAACTACACAACCAGCGAGATGTCGGACCTAACCTCTACCGGGTAGCGCTAGCTGAGCTCGTCCTCCCGGCCCGGCGCGTCCTGTCCGAGCTCGTCCTCGTCGCCGGGCTTGTCGGCGCCCAGCTCGTCCTCGTCGCCCGGCTCGTCCGCGCCGAGCTCGTCTTCGCGACCGGCCTTGTCCTGCCCCAGCTCGTCCTCTGTGCCGCCCTTGTCCGGGCCGCCGAAGACGCTTTCCGATCCGCTGCTCTGGCTCATGACTGACCTCCTGCGCACTGCTGGCGGCGGGCCTGAGCACGGCCGCCGATGATGGCCGCCGCAGCCCTTTTCGGTGGTGTTTCATCGTAGCTCTCGATGGCCCGCCAGCGGTCTCGCGCCGTGGCGAGGGACGCGGACGCCGTAGCCTTCCTTCATGACCCAAGCCGGGAACGAGGCAGATCCACTCCCGGTCCTCCTCCAGCGCTGGCGGTCCGAGCTGGCGGCCTGGGCCGTTCCGGGGCACATCACTGCAGGCGTGAGCGAGTCCCCGTGGGTACTCCCCCGGACGATGTTCGCCCGCCGCGCTGACCGGGTAGCCGCCGCGCCGTCCGGCCCGTCGTTCGAGCGTGCCCGGGCCGCGCTTGACCCGCCGGGGATGGTGCTCGACGTCGGCTCCGGCGCGGGGGCTGCGTGCCTGCCGCTGCTGCCCTGGTGCACGGGGCTCACAGCCGTCGACGAGCACGCGGACATGCTGCAGCTGCTGGCGGACCGGGCTGTGAGTCTGGGTACGGTGCCGCGGCTGGTCAGGGGAACCTGGCCGGCCGCCGCAGCCGACGTCGGACAAGCTGACGTCGTCACCTGTCACCACGTTTCGTTTAATGTCGCCGAGCTTGAGCCGTTCCTCAGCGCGCTGACCGCGGCTGCCCGGCGCGTCGTAGTCCTGGAGATGACCGCTGTCCATCCGCTGGTTGCGCTCAACGAGCTCTGGCTGCGGTTCCACGGGCTGGTGCGGCCGGCCGGGCCGACCGCGGACGACTTGCTGACGATCCTCGCGGCCATGGGCATCCGCGCGGGAGCGGAGCGCTGGGTGCGGCCCGGCAGCCGCGACTACGGCAGTTTCGCCGAGCTCACCGACGTCACCCGGAGGCGGCTGTGCCTGCCGCCGGATCGAGCCGGCGAGGTCGGCCGGGCGCTCGCGGAGTCGGGCGTGGATCCGGACAGGCCGGCTGACCCTGGCTACTCCGGCCGTGAGGCCGTCACGATCTGGTGGGACGGGAGCGGTTAGCGGCGCCGGGTCTTCTATCACATCGGTACCACCGATTTGGCTCCGGGGGCGTCTTGAGGGTAGAGACGATGGGGACAGCGAACGGGCGGATGGGCGGGATCTGATGAGCGAGTGGCCAGAAGACTGGTTTCGCGACGGGAAAGACCCCGCTAGCGGCGGCTCCGGCGCGGGCGGGGCCGGGGACGCTGGCGCTGAGGGTGCCGGTGCTGGAGGTGGCAGCGCCGGGGCGGGCGGCGCCGGGGCGGGCGGCGACAAAACCGTCAGCATCCCCGCCGGCCAGAATCCCGGCGGCCAGTATCCGGCCCGGGACTACCCGGGCAGTGCGGCGGGCCAGTACCGGGCGGGCTCCTACGCCGACGGCGGGCGGCCGCCGTCGCCGCCGGGCAACTGGCCGCAGCAGCCGCCGGCGAAGTCGGGCAGCCCGAGCGGCTATGGCTCCGCGGCGGGCGGCCACGGCGGCGTTGCGACGCCGACCCGGTCACCGGCCCGCCCCGGCGGCCCTGGTATGCCCGGATCGGGCGGGGCGCGCCGGTGGCTGCGGCCGCGGCGGATCTTCGGCGTCGTGGCGATTGTCGTCGCACTGATCCTCGTTGCCGGTGTCGGCACGTACTTCTACCTGAACTCGAAGCTGACGCGCGGAAACTTCCTGGTCGACTACTCCGGGCGGCCGGCGGCCGGATCGGGAACGAACTGGCTCATCGCCGGCTCGGACAGCCGGCAGGGCCTGACGAAGAAGCAGGAGCGCCAGCTGTCGACGGGTTACGTGTCCGGCGGGCGCTCCGACACCGTGATGATCCTGCACATTCCGGTGAGCGGAAAGCCGCTGCTGATCAGCATTCCGCGAGACTCGTACGTTGACATCCCCGGCCACGGCATGGACAAGATCAACGCCGCGTACTCGATCGGCGGGCCGCGGCTGCTAGCCGAGACCATCCAGCACGACACCGGCCTGTACATCAACCACGTGATGGACATAGGCTTCGGCGGCTTCGTGCGGGTCGTGGACTCCGTGGGCGGCGTGCGGATGTGCATCAAGCACTCGCTCTACGACCCGGCCTCCGGGCTGCACCTGAAGAAGGGCTGCCACGTACTCGACGGAGGGCAGGCGCTGGCCTACGTGCGCGACCGGCACAGCTTCGCCACCCAGGACCTGCAGCGTGAGCAGGACCAGCGGATCTTCCTCGCGGCGCTGCTGACCAAGATGACGAGCACCGGCGTGATGTTGGACCCGTTCAAGTCGCTGCCGGCCGCAAGCGGTACGGCAAGCGCCCTGACGGTGGATAACGGCACGAGTCTCTATCAGCTGCTCGGGGTGGCCGAGGCGCTACGGCACCCGCTGACCACGACGGTGCCGATCGCGAACGCGAACTACCCGACGTGGGCTGGCGACGCCGTTCTGTGGAACAGCTCGCAGGCCAGGGAGCTCTTCAACGATCTGGAAACCGGACAGACGGTGCCAAGCTCGCTTATCACGGGCTCGCAGCAGGGTACCTGAGCCATCTCCGGCTGGGTCGGTAGGCACGGGCAGATACGGTCAGTCTGGGACTATTGGGGCGAGCGTGTTGCGTAAGGGGTGCAGTCAGCCGCCATTTCGGGCGATCTCGGAGTGGAGCACGTCGAGGACCGCCCGGACGGCGGGCGTGGGCTCGTTGCGCGACCGCCGGTACAGCACGCCCAGCCGTCGTGAGCCGATCCCTGGCGGCGCGACGATCCGGACGCCAGGCTGGGGCGCGGTCACCGCGAGCGCCAGCTCCGGAACGAACGCGCCGGCCAGGCCTGCGCCCACGACCGCGAGCGCGGCCGTGAACTCGCTGCAGGAGTGCGCGCCGGGGAAGGGCATGCCGGTCGTCCGCCGCAGCCGGGCCAGGGCCTGGCCAAGCGCCGATCCGGGCGGCCCGTCGACCCAGGGCCGGTCCGCGATGTCCGCCAGGTCGAGGGCCTCCGGCCAGTCCACGGGGACCGCGAGCCGGAACGCGTCGTCGAGCAGCGCCTCGTACCGCAGGCCAGCGGCCGGCCGGCGCCGGTGCTGGGCATCGTCCTCGACGAAGACCAGGTCGACAGTTCCCGCGTGCAGCTCGGGCAGCGCCTCCGGCTCGTCCTCCTCGACCACGCGCACCCGGATGCCCGGATTCGTCTCCGCCAGCTGCGTCAGCGCCGGGCCGACGTAGCCGCTGAGGATCGTGAAGAACGCCGCGACCGTGACCGGGCCGACCACCGCGCCGGCCAGCGCGGCCATGTCTGCCTCGGCATCCTCCAGCACCTGCACCAGGTCAGCTGCGTGCCCGGCCAGCCGGCGGCCAGCGGCGGTCAGCTCCACCGGGCGCTGGCCGCCGCGGCGGGAGCGGTCGATGAGCGCGACGCCAGTGTCCCGCTCCAGGGCGGCGAGCTGCTGCGACACCGCGGACGGCGAGATCCGCAGCACCGCCGCGGCGCCCACCACGCCGCCGTGCCGGTCGACGGCTCGCAGCACCATCAGCCTGCGCGGATCTAGTGCCATAAGGACAGCTTCAGTCAAACTGAATGAGATTGCAATTCACTTAATCTCACGGACAGCCCAGAATGGCAGGGTGACCGAATATCGCGCTACGCCGCACTGCGCGGAGGTGCCGGCATGACCGGGATCGCCGCCTGCATCGGCTGGCTCGGCGCCGTCAGCGTCCTGGTCGCTTACCTGCTGCTTCTGCTGCACCGGATCACCGCGCACGGCCGCGCCTATCTGGGCCTGAACTTCGTGGGCTCGGCCGGGCTTGCGGTCAGCACCTCGGTAGCCCATGCCTGGCCATCGGCCGCCGTGAACGTCATCTGGCTCGTCATCGGCGTCGGCCCGCTCGTCCGGGCTGCAGTGCGGTGCCGGGCCGCACGGCAGCACCGAGCCCGCCACAGAGGGGCCATCCGGCAGGCTGCCACGGACAGCTGACCTGGTCAGACAGAGCGGGGACCGCTGGCCGTTCGCGGAGGGCAGGCTCAGGGCGCCTTCAGGTAACCTTCAGGGTCCGGGCTGACAATGAGGATATGAATAGCCAGCCCAACGGAAGCCGGCAGCCAGATGCCCGGCTGCTCGTCGTGGAGGATGAGCCCAACATCCTCGAGCTGCTCGCTGCCAGCCTTCGCTACTCCGGCTTCGAGGTGGTCACCGCGGCCGCCGGAAACGAGGCAGTTCAGGCCGCCCAGCGGCACCGTCCCGACCTGATCGTGCTCGACGTCATGCTGCCCGATATGGATGGCTTCGACGTTATCCGCCGTTTGCGGGGCGGTGGTGCGCAGATTCCGGTGGTCTTCCTCACCGCGCGCGATTCCACTGAGGACAAGATCCGCGGGCTCACGCTCGGCGGCGACGACTACGTCACCAAGCCGTTCAGCCTCGAGGAGGTCATCGCCCGCATCCGGGCGGTACTGCGGCGTACCCGCGGAGACGGCAGCGAGCCGCCGCCACGGCTCAAGTTCGCCGACCTGGAGCTGGACGAGGACAGCCACGAGGTGTGGCGGGCCGGGAAGCAGATCCAGCTTTCCCCCACCGAATTCAAGCTGCTGCGCTATTTCATGGGGAACGCTAACCGGGTGCTCTCCAAGATGCAGATCCTTGACCACGTGTGGGACTACGACTTCCGCGGCGATACCGGGATAGTCGAGTCGTACGTCTCGGTGCTGCGCCGGAAGGTCGACACGACCGAGCCGCACCTGCTGCACACCCTCCGCGGAGTCGGTTACGTGCTCCGGCTCCCGCACGCACCCTGATTACTGACTTTTCTGATGACACACGCACCGCAGCGCACGGGCTTCTGGCGTTCCCTCCGGGAACTGCCGGACCGCACGCCGCTGCGCGTCAAGATGATCACTGCCGTGCTGGCACTGGTCATCCTCGCCCTTGCCGTCATCAGTTTCGCTGGCATCTCCTACATCAAGAACTACCTGATCAACCGCGCCGACGGCGAGCTTCAGGAACTGATGGGCAGCACCAGCGGCGGGCCCGGATACGGATTCCACAGCGCCAACAGCTTCGGGGTCCGCGTCGGCGAACGCGCCCTGATCTTCGGAATCACCTCGAGCAACCAGCAGGAGATCCCGTATCAGGGCTACCAGATCACCAGCACGGGCCCCCACGTTCCGACCTCACCTGCCTGGCTAGTCGCGCACTCGGACACTCCCCTCACGGTGTCGGCCAAATCCGGCGGGGACCGGTGGCGTGTGCTGGTCAAGCCTGCTCAGCTCAACATCGCTAACAACTCCGGCAGCGTCACGACGGTTAACGGCACGCGAGTCGCCGCCATCGATATCTCGGATATCTACGCGACGGTCGCACGGCTGGCTCTCTTCGACGTCCTGATCAGCATCGGCATCGTGCTGCTGCTTGCGCTGCTGGCCGCCGCTGCCGTTCGCGCCAGTCTCCGGCCGCTGACCGACATCGAGAAAACAGCCGGTGCCATCGCGGCCGGCGACCTCAGCCAGCGCGTGCCCCAGCGTGATCCGCGAACCGAGGTCGGCAGGCTCGGCCGGTCGCTGAACGCGATGCTCAGTCAGATCGAGTCCGCTTTCCTCGCCCGGGCCCGGTCCGAGTACGCAGCCAAGCGCTCCGAGGAGAAGATGCGGCAGTTCGTCGGCGACGCCAGCCACGAGCTGCGGACGCCGCTAACGGCCATCCGCGGGTTTGCCGAGTACTACCGGCAGCGCGGCGGGGTCGCGACTGGCCCCGATGGCGGCGCCCCGTCCGGCGAGGTCATCCAGGGCACGGTTGTCGAGAGTTCGCCCGCTCCGGGTACCGACGTCGCTGCCGGGACGGCAGCTGGAGAAGGCGAAGTCGTCCGGCGGGCGCCCGGTCACCTGACCGGCCCGGACATGGACCGGATCATGCGGCGCGTCGAGCAGGAGTCCGCCCGGATGGGCGTCCTGGTCGAGGACATGCTGCTGCTCGCCCGGCTCGATCAGCAGCGACCGCTCGAGGCGCGGCCGGTCGACCTGCTGACCCTCGCGGCCGACGCCGTGCACGATGCCCGGGTCGTCGCGCCGGACCGGAGCATCAACCTGACCGTCGGCTCGGGTCGGGCGCTACTCGTGATCGGCGACGAAGTCCGCCTCCGGCAGGTCATCGGCAACCTGATGAGCAACGCGCTGACGCACACGCCAGACGGCACGCCGATCGAGGTGCTCATCCGCCCCGGCGACCTGAACGAGGCCCCCCTGCCACCGGAGTCCGACGAAACGGGGCCAGACGACGCGCAGCCCGAGGACGACACCCAGCCAGAGATCACGCCAGCGTCGTCCGCCGCCAACACGGCCAGCGACGAGCCGGCCGCCTGGGACGCCGACCACGTGCCACCGCCGCCACCGCCAGCCCGGCGCATCGGACCACTCCCGTCACAGCCCGCCGCAGTGCTCGAAGTCATCGACCACGGCCCCGGTCTCACGCAGCAGCAGGCCGAGCATGTCTTCGAGCGGTTCTACCGGGCAGACGCGGCCCGAACCACCGGCGGCACCGGCCTCGGCCTCGCGATCGTCGCTGCACTGATCGGCGCGCACGGCGGAGCCACCTGGGTCGAGTCCACACCAGGCGAGGGCGCGACGTTCTGCATCGCGCTGCCGCTGTCGCCCGAGGCGCTCCACGACGCGGACGACGACTTCGACAGCGACGCGGACGAGCTGGACCACGGGGAGCCGGACGACGGCGTCGGCCCGGCGGAGCTGTCCGGCATGGCCGGCACCCACTCGGCGAGTGACGCAGACACTGACGCGGAAGCGGACACCGACACGCCCCCGGCCGGAGACGAGCACGGCGGCGCGTCTGACGGCGGCCTCACGGCCATGGGCGACGGACCCGGACCGCGGAACGGCCAAGCCGGACCGCAGCCACGGGTGACCGCCGATCCAGGCGGCAGTCGCTGGCAAGCCTGAGCAGGATTACCCGCAGTCAGCACCGGCTAGAGAGCCAGCACCGCCCGCGCCGCGTCGACCGCTGCGGCGCTATAGGAACTGCCGAACAGGCACACGTGCACCAGCAGCGGATGCAGCTGATGCAGCGGGACCCGGCCCCGCCAGCCGTCCGCAAGCGGCACCGCATCCTGGTACGCGGCCATGATCTCCGGCAGGTGCGGCGCCCCGAACAACGCGAGCATCGCCAGGTCTGTCTCCCGGTGGCCGCCGTGCGCGGCCGGGTCGATGAGCCAGCCGCGGCTCCGGGACCACAGCACGTTCCCGGCCCAGCAGTCGCCGTGGATCCGGCTGGGCAGCTCGGGCGGGCCCGAGACCTCCGGCACCCGGGCAGCCGCCGACTCGATCAGCCGGCTCTGGTCGCTGTCGAGCGTTCCCGAGTCGCGGGCGATCCGGACGTAGGGAAGCACCCGGTTCGCCGCGAACCACTCCGGCCAGCTGCCAGCCTCCGCGTTCGGCTGCGTGTTCGGCAGCGGAAGCCCAGCGATCACGCCGGGCCACGGAGCGCCAAACTGCTGCGCGCCGACGGCATGCAGCCGGGCAAGCTCACGGCCGAACACCGCGCCGGCCATCCGGGCCGGCTGCTCACTGTCCAGCCACTCGATCACCAGGCATCCGTCGTCGGCTGCGAGTACCGCCGGCACCGGAGCGGCCTCGGCATCAGCCAGCCATCGCAGGCTCGCCGCCTCGGCCGCGAGCCCGCCCGGATCCGCTGCAAACTCGGCCGCCTGGTCCGCAGTGACCCCCGCGGCCGCGGCCAGGCATGCGGCGGAGAGCCGGCCAGCCTCGTTTCTGGCATCGGTCTGGACTTTCGCGAAGGCCTGGCTGCCGTCTGCGAGCGTGAGCCGGAAGTGGCCAGCGCCGTGCTGGCCGCCGAGGCTCCTCGCTGCCGTCGGAGCGTCGCCGAGCAAGCGGGTCAGCCTGGCCAGATCGCCCGGGGACAGCACGTCGCGCTCCGGTGCGGGCGAGGTCACGGCCGGCGCTCAGAGCTCGGCGGCAAGCTGCCGGGCAAGGCTGCGCGCGGCCGCGTCGACGAGCTCGAAGACCTCGGCGTAGTCCTCGGCGCTGCCGTAGTACGGATCGGGCACCTCGGCGTGCGCGGGCGCAGCCGGGTCGAACGAGCGAATGAGCTGGATCCGCCCCGCCAGTTCCTCGTCCCCGGCAGTCAGGTCGAGGAGGTCGGCGAGGTTGCCGGCGTCCATGGCCAGCACCAGGTCGTAATCGTCGAGCCAGGACGCGCGAATCTGGCGCGCCTCGTGCCGCGATCCGTCGTAGCCGCGCCGGGAAAGCGCGACCCTGGCCCGCGAGTCCATCGGCTGGCCGACGTGCCAGTCACCGGTTCCGGCGCTCTCCACCTCGACTTTCCCGGCCAGGCCAGCCTCGTCGAGCTCAGAGCGGAGGACGACCTCGGCCATCGGGGACCGGCAGATATTGCCGAGGCAGACAACGCAGATCCGGTACGGACGGCCAGGATTCCGCGGCTCGGGAACCACTCCGGCGGCGGAAAGGTCAGCGGACATGACACCAGCATGCCCGACTGCCCTCATTGCCTCGCCACCTGCCACGATGGACCGGTGACGCGACCCGATCCGTACCGGTCCCTGTCGTTCTGGCACGACACCGTGCCCGGCACGCTCACGCCTGGCGATCCGCTGCCCGGCGACACCGAGGCGGACGTCGCGATCGTCGGCGGCGGCTTCACCGGCCTGTGGACCGCCTACTACCTGGCCCGCCGCGACCCTGCCCTGCGTATCGTCGTCTGCGAGCGCGAGATCGCCGGATTCGGCGCCTCCGGGCGCAACGGCGGATGGTGCTCCGCGCTGTTCCCCGCCTCGCTCGGCAAGCTCGCCCGCATGGCCGACCACGACGCCGCCACCGCCATGCAGCAGGCCATGCACGCCACCGTGGACGAAGTCGGCGCCGTCGCGGCAGCGGAGGGCATCGACTGCCACTGGGCTAAAGGCGGCACTGTCATGCTGGCCCGCTCGCCGCTGCAGCTCGACCGGGCCAGGGCGGAGGTGCAGGAGGCACGGGAGTTCGGCTTTGGCGAGGAGGACCTGCGACTGCTTTCCGGAAACGAGGCCCGCACCTTCGCCGCAGCGACAAAAGTACTCGGCGGGACGTACACGCCGCACTGCGCCGCCATTCACCCGGCCCGGCTCGCACGGGGACTGCTTGGCGCCGTCCGGCGAGCCGGCGTGCAGGTGTACGAGCAGACGCCGGTGCTCGAGATGTCGGCCGGCCAGGTCGTGACAGTACCCGGCACGGTGCGCGCGCGGCACGTCGTCCGGGCCACCGAGGGCTATACCGCGGGGCTGCCCGGCTACCGTCGCGCCGTCGCGCCGGTCTACTCGCTGATGGTCGCGACGCAGCCGCTCGAGCCCGCGGTGTGGGAGAAGATCGGCCTTGGCACCCGGCCCACGTTCGGCGACCTGCGGCACCTCATCATCTACGGGCAGCGGACCGCAGACGGACGGTTCGCGTTCGGCGGCCGCGGCGCGCCGTACCACCTCGGCTCCTCCGTGCAGGCGTCCTACGACCAGGTGCCCGCGGTGTTCGAGGCACTGCGCCGGACGCTGGCCGAGCTGTTCCCGGTGCTCGGTGATGTCGAGGTCACCCACCACTGGGGCGGGCCGATCGGCGTGCCGCGCGACTGGTGCGCCTCGGTTGGACTGGACCCCGAGACCGGGATCGGCTGGGCGGGCGGGTACGTCGGCGACGGCGTTTCCACCACGAACCTCGCCGGGCGGACGCTGGCCGATCTCATCACCGGAACGGACAGTGAGATCACCCGGCTGCCGTGGGTCGGCCACAAGTCCCCGGACTGGGAGCCCGAGCCGCTGCGCTGGCTGGGGCTGAACGCCGGGCTCCGGGCCATGAGCGTTGCCGACCGCCACGAGGACCGCACCGGGCGTCCGTCGAAGTCGGCCGCGTTCATGGGCCGGTTCCTGGGCGACTGATTGACCCTGCTTCGGGGTGCTCTAGTACGCTTACCTGTAGTCCTGGTGAGCGGATAAGGGCCGGTGCCGTGGGCGGTGGCCATGATTCGCACCAGTTCGTAAGTTGCGCTACGATCACCAGGGTTTCACGCGCCGCTAGCTCAATTGGCAGAGCAGCGGACTCTTAATCCGCGGGTTCGGGGTTCAAGTCCCTGGCGGCGCACCCGGAGGTATTCACACCTCACCAGGATCCATGTTCACATCTGGGTCTGACAGTTCGCCGTGACCGTTGATGCGGTCGCGGTTGCTGTGTTTTCAGGTCCGGAGCCGCTGCGCGGGGATGTTTTGTGCTGGTCGGCCGGGCTGGGGGGCGCGGTGTAGCCACGCAGGCGGTGCTGGTGCTGGCGGCTGCTGCCGTGGTGCGGGTTCCCGGCTGGCTATGGGGGCGCGGGGCCTGTGCTGGTGCCGGCGAGGGCGCGGCGGCGTTTGCGGGTGCGTGGCGGCAGTCCGGCGGCGGCGCGGCGCTGGTTGTCGTCTTGGCGGGCCTGCCAGGCGATCAGGATGCGCTGGTTGCGGACGGCGGTCAGGCAGGCGAGCCAGAGCATGAGCGGGGTGAGGCCAGTCAGCCGGATCCAGCCGCGGTCGATGCTGTTGACGGCGGGGTCCTTGATCGTGGCGTTGAGCCGCTCGGCGGCGGTCCGCCGCTGGTAGGAGGTCCGCCATCCGGCGGAGGGGTAGTCGTGCTTCTGGCGGGTCTTCTGGGCGACCCCGGGGCCGGCGGTGATGGTCTGCTGGGTGCAGCAGGCCGGCGGATGCTCGGGCACTGACAGGATTTCGGGCCGGTCCCGGCCGAGTGTCATCGAGGGCGGCTTGAGCGGGCATCGGATCTTGCCGGCGGTCGCGGGGCAGGCGTGCCAGGCGGTATCCGTCGGCGTCGCCGGCGGCGTGCGCGCCGAGCTTGTAACGCGATAGCTCGGCGGTCTGCTGGTCGTGCGCGGCGACCTCGGCGGGGGTGGCGGCCGGCGGCAGGGCCACCAGCTGCAGCAGCGGGGCGGGGGTGGCGGGGCAGTACAGACATCCGTTGCAGATGATGGCGCCCTGGTGGGTTCCCCGGGGGCCGCGGTCGTGGGGGTGCAGGTCGTGCACGAGCTGCGCGCCGGCAGCGCGCAGCGGGCTGGCCCAGGTGGCGGGGATGCGGTGGGAGTAGCCGGAGTCGGCCAGCACGTCGCCCAGCTTGATGCCATCGGCGGTCATGGCTTCCAGGACCGGGACGATGGCGGCGGCCGGGTCGTGGGCGCTGCTGCAGACCGTGATCCGGCGTGCCAGCTCGGGCACGGCGGGACCGTCCTCGTCGTTCACCATGACTGCGGCCGAGAGGATAGTAGCCGAAGAACATCTCCCCTTCCTCGATCGCGCGGCCGACGTTGCGGTGCCCCCACCGGGCCTCGGGATCGGCGCCGGGTTCGGCGCTGTCGTGCGGGACCGGCCGCGCCCAGGCCTCGACGTCGGTCCAGTCGACGGCCAGCGAGGTGCTGGCGTCCTTGAACTGGGCGGGGATGCTGGCTTCGGTCAGCTGGCCGCACAATTGCTGCAGCGGCTGACGGGGCACCGTCGGGCTGCTGCTTGTCCAGCACCTTGTTGATGACCCGGTTGGTGTGCTCGACCTGCCGGTAGGTGAGCTGGTGCGGCCCGTTCTTCCAGTCCTCGATCACGCCCAGGCGCTTCTGGTCGTCCTCGGGCAGGCCGGTGAGGGCCTCCAGGACCCTGGTCAGGTGAGCGGGACGGCCGTCAGCCAGGGCGAGCATCATGCCGGTCAGCAGCGTGCCGGCCCTCAGCTGGCGGCTGCGCGCCGCCTCGGGCAGCAGGGCCTCGATCGCATCGCCGGCGCCGAGCCGGCGATGACAGCCTCGATGACCGCCAGCGTGACTTTCACGGCACGGCGGCCCCCAGCAGCGCGACCGCGTCTTCCTCGCTGCCCGGATCCAGGCCGGCGGTGATGTCGCCCAGCCGCTGGCAGCAGGAGATCCCGGCCGCGCGCATGAACGCGGGCAGGCCGGTCAGCGCGGCGCACTCAGCCAGCCAGGTCGCGCGCAGCCGGCTGGTGTCCAGCGGCGGCAGCCCGCCGCCGCCGGCCAGTGACCGGGTGAGGGGGTTGGTGATGTTGCCTCGTTCGGGCTTGTCGCCGCCGGTGAGGAACTGATCGCCGGCGAAGGAGGCGGCCGCGGCCAGTGGGGGCTGGTAGCGGGCCAGCACCGGTACCACGCGGGGTCGCGCGCCGCGGACTTCCACGACCAGGCCGCCCGAGCGGGCGGTCACGTCGGTGCCGCGGGCCTGGCGCAGGTCGGACCGGATCAGCCCGGCCCCGGCCCCGAGGCAGACCAGCGCGGTGGCGCGCATCCGCCGGCCGGTGGTCGGCTGGGCAGCGGCGAGGGCCAGGTAGCCGGCGACCTCCGCCGGGGTGTACGGCTTCTTGGCCCGCCCGCGGGGCAGCGGCGCATCAGCGGGGTCCAGCTGCGGCACCACGCGGCGGGCCACAAAGCGCAGGTTCGTGCGCAGCGTCCGGCGCGCCGCACCGGAGATCCCCGGTGCGTGCGCGGTGAACCGCTCGATGACCGAGGGGTGCAGCAGCACTTCCGGTACCGGCTCCATACCGAGCTGGATCGCCCAGACGGCGAGCCTGGACGCGCCCCACAGCAGGCTCTTGGCCCGGTCACGTCCCAGCGGGCCGCACCCGGCGACGACCTGCCGGGCAAACGCCGCCGCCTCCGCCGGCACCGACGGCGACGGCTGCCACGCCCCGATGTAGCCGGCATCGCCAAGCCGGGCTGCCCTCGCGTTCATACTGTAGATATACAGTAAGACATGACCGGGATCACGGACCCGTGCGACCCTGAGAGCGTGCGTGTCGCCGCCAGCCACCAGGCCCGGGCCCGCCAGATCGCCGGCGAGCTGGCCGCCATCGCCGCCACCGGCATGATCCTGCCCGGCTCCATCACCAGCCGTCGCACCCGCTGCGGCCGCGGCAACTGCGCCTGCCGCGCCGACCCGCCCCGGCTGCACGGCCCCTACTGGCAGTGGACCCGCAAGATCGCCGCGAAGACAGTGTGCCGGTGGCTCAGCCCCGCCCAGCGCGAGGACTACCAGACCTGGATCGACAACGACCGCCGACTGCGCGACCTGCTCGGCCAGCTCGAAGAACTCGGCGCCGCCGCCCTCGAAACCGACCCCCGCTGGACACGCGACCCCAGAGCACGCACCCGAACCCGGCAGATCACCCCGTAACACCGTGGACGCGGCCCGCTTAACCCGTGGACACCACCCTCAGGAACGCGCATCCCCGCAGGCCACGGCCAGATGTGAAGACCTCACCCGGAGGTATTCACACCTCACCAGGATCCATGTTCACATCTGGGTCTGACAGTTCGCCGTGACCGTTGATGCGGTCGCGGTTGCTGTGTTTTCAGGTCCGGAGCCGCTGCGCGGGGATGTTTTGTGCTGGTCGGCCGGGCTGGGGGGCGCGGTGTAGCCACGCAGGCGGTGCTGGTGCTGGCGGCTGCTGCCGTGGTGCGGGTTCCCGGCTGTCCGCGTACGAGGTCGTGTGCAGCGAGGCGTACGGCGTGATGTGCTGGGCTGGTTCGGGCTGTTGTCATTGTGTCAGGTCTTGTATGTCGGTGATGGCGACTGGTTCGTCGCAGTGGGGGCAGGTGCCGCCGGGGCCGATGCGCTGGGTGAATGTGCCGCAGTCGTCGCATCGTTGCTGGCCGAGCTGCCGCTGGCCGCAGTCCGGGCATTCGTAGATGGTGTTGTTCTTGCGGGAACGCGCAGGCGGCAGCTCGGCGGGGGTGCGGGGCTGGCGCCGGCGCCAGGCGGCCTGCCGGCAGGCGTCTGAGCACCAGCGCTGCCGTCCGGCCGGGGTGAACGGCTGGCCGCAGGCCGGGCAGGCGGCGCTGTCGTTACGGCTGTCGCTACGCGACGGCATCGGTGTTCCCGGGGCTGGCGGCGGGTGCCGGGCTGGTGTCGCCGGCGGCCAGGTCGCTGATGCGGTCCCTGAGCCGCCAGCTGGGGCCGTTGATGGAGATGACGTGGCAGTGGTGCAGGAGCCGGTCCAGGATCGCGGTGGCCAGGACTTCGTCGGTGAAGACCTGGCCCATTTCGCTGAAGGCCTTGTTGCTGGTGATGATCACTGATCCTTTCTCATACCGCCGGGAGATGAGCTGGAAGACGCGGTTGGCGTCGGCGCGGTCCAGCGGCAGGTAGCCGACCTCGTCGATGACCAGCAGGGCCGGACGGGTGTAGGCCTTGAACTGGTTTTCCAGCCGGGCGGCGTTGTCGGCGGCGCGCAGCCGCCGGACCATGTCGTCCAGGGTGGTGTAGAAGACGGTGTATCCGGCGTGGCAGGCGGCCACGGCCAGGGAGCAGGCCAGGTGGGTCTTGCCTGTGCCGGGCGGGCCTAGCAGCGCGAGGTTGGCCTTGCCGGCAACGAACGCCAGGGTGGCCAGGTCGCGGATCTTGCGGACGTCGATGGAGGGCTGGAAGGCGAAGTCGAACTCGTCGAGGGTCTTGCGGTGGGGCAGGCCGGAGGAGTTCAGCGCGGCGCGGGCGCGGCGGCTGTCTTTGAGGCCGGCTTCCTCGCCGAGGGCCAGGTCGAGGAAGTCCAGGTAGCCCAGGGTGGACTGCTCGGCGCGGGCGGCCAGGGCGGCGGGGTCGGCGGCGATGCCGGGCAGGCCCAGCCGGGTGGCGTTGGCGCGGATGCGGGCGGTGATCAGCTCGCTCATCAGAACGGGTTCCTTTCCGCGTCGTCGGGGTTGCCGGCGGCGCGGATCGCGCACGACAGGACGGCGCTGTAGTAACGCAGGTCGCTGGTCAGCTCCCGGGCCCAGTCCAGGGCGCGGGGGGTCGGCTCGCCGTAGACAGAGCCGGCCAGGCTGGCGATGACCTCCTCGGGCGCGCGGCGCAGCCAGGTCTCGATGCTGGCCAGCGCGCTGGCGGTGCAGGTAGCGTCGACGGCGTCCAGGCTGACCTGGCGGCGGCCGGTCACCGCTGCTCCTCGTCACTGGCGCCGGGCGCGCTGCCCGCGGCGGTGTCGTAGTCGGACAGGGGCCGCCGGGCGACCGGTGTCGCCGCGGCGGCGTGGCCGGCCAGCAGCGCGGTCAGCAGCCCGGGCGCGGCCGGCTGGCCCGCTGCCGCGGGCGCGGGCGGCAGGTCCAGGGTGACCGCGCGGGTGTGCCCGTCGGGCAGCCCGTCCCAGTGCGCCGGGTCGGTGACCCAGCAGCCGCGCCGGGTCGCGCGGGGATGGGCGGCCAGCAGCTGCCCGCCGTCGGACGGCAGCGCGCAGATGGTCACAACCGCGGGCGTGACCCGCAGCTGCACGTACTGCCCGGCGCGGATCATCACCGCGGGCACCGAGTACAAGCTGGCCTCGAACGAAACCAGGCAGTCCTTGCCGACCCGGCGCAGATGCAGGTCAGCGACCAGGTATGGGATCGCCGGCAGCGGAGTGAGCGCGGCCCGGTCGGCTGCCGCGCGCTCGGCGATGACCTGCCCGTGGGTGCGGTGCACCTGGCCGCGGCGGATCGGCAGCCACGCGGCGAACGCGGCGTCCATCTCCGCCAGCGACGAAAACGACCGGCCGGCCAGCACGTGCGCCCGGACGATCTCCACCTGCCGCTCCACCCGGCCCTTGCCGGTCGGGCGGTAGGCGGCCAGCACGTCGATCGCGAACCCGTAATGGTCAGCGAACGCCGCCGCCTCAGGGTGCAGCGGCACCGCCTTGCCCGGCGCGACATGGCGGCGGACCACGGTCTTGGTCCGGTCGTAAACCAGCGCCCCTGGCACCCCGCCGAAATGCGCGAACGCCCGCCGGTGGCAGTCGAAGAAGGTGCCCAGCTCCATGCTGTCGGTGTAACAGCAGAACGGGTCCCGCGAGTACGACAGCACCATGTGGAACGAGTAGGTCTTGGGTATCCCGGCATGCGCCAGGATGCCGCCCTCCTCACCCCAGTCGACCTGCGCCTGAACGCCCGCCAGCACCTCGAACCGGCGGTGCAGCCCGCGCAGCGGGTTCTCATCACCGGCTTCGAGCTCGGCGGCGATCCGCGGCCGGGCCCCGGCCACATACACCTTCACCCGCTGGTAGGAGTAGCCGAACCCGTGCTCGGCCACCAGCCGCTCATGGATCACCGATGCCCGCATCGTGATGTCAGCGCGCAGCCACGCGTCGATCACCCCGGTGAACGGGGCGACCACCTGCGGCAGGCAGCCCCGGCGCGACGGCCCCGCCGGCGGCACGCCGGCCGCGCCCGCACTGATGTACTTCTTCACCGTCCGCCAGTCACAGCCCACCTCGGCAGCGATCTCGGCATAGGTAGCGCCCCGCTCGTGCAGGGCACGGAAACGACGAATGTTCATCCACGACTCCGCATCCAGGATCATGGGAAGCAGCCATCCTTCGGAGATGTCTTCTTGGCGGTTGACACTCCGAAGGGTGGCCCTGCTTCACGGCCGGAACTTACATTTCCGGCCCAAACCGTCGCAGCGTGTCATGTCGTACGCGCACCTACACGTGACCCTGTACGCGGACACCGGCTGGCTATGGGGGCGCGGGGCCTGTGCTGGTGCCGGCGAGGGCGCGGCGGCGTTTGCGGGTGCGTGGCGGCAGTCCGGCGGCGGCGCGGCGCTGGTTGTCGTCTTGGCGGGCCTGCCAGGCGATCAGGATGCGCTGGTTGCGGACGGCGGTCAGGCAGGCGAGCCAGAGCATGAGCGGGGTGAGGCCAGTCAGCCGGATCCAGCCGCGGTCGATGCTGTTGACGGCGGGGTCCTTGATCGTGGCGTTGAGCCGCTCGGCGGCGGTCCGCCGCTGGTAGGAGGTCCGCCATCCGGCGGAGGGGTAGTCGTGCTTCTGGCGGGTCTTCTGGGCGACCCCGGGGCCGGCGGTGATGGTCTGCTGGGTGCAGCAGGCCGGCGGATGCTCGGGCACTGACAGGATTTCGGGCCGGTCCCGGCCGAGTGTCATCGAGGGCGGCTTGAGCGGGCATCGGATCTTGCCGGCGGTCGCGGGGCAGGCGTGCCGGCGGTATCCGTCGGCGTCGCCGGCGGCGTGCGCGCCGAGCTTGTAACGCGATAGCTCGGCGGTCTGCTGGTCGTGCGCGGCGACCTCGGCGGGGGTGGCGGCCGGCGGCAGGGCCACCAGCTGCAGCAGCGGGGCGGGGGTGGCGGGGCAGTACAGACATCCGTTGCAGATGATGGCGCCCTGGTGGGTTCCCCGGGGGCCGCGGTCGTGGGGGTGCAGGTCGTGCACGAGCTGCGCGCCGGCAGCGCGCAGCGGGCTGGCCCAGGTGGCGGGGATGCGGTGGGAGTAGCCGGAGTCGGCCAGCACGTCGCCCAGCTTGATGCCATCGGCGGTCATGGCTTCCAGGACCGGGACGATGGCGGCGGCCGGGTCGTGGGCGCTGCTGCAGACCGTGATCCGGCGTGCCAGCTCGGGCACGGCGGGACCGTCCTCGTCGTTCACCATGACTGCGGCCGAGAGATAGTAGCCGAAGAACATCTCCCCTTCCTCGATCGCGCGGCCGACGTTGCGGTGCCCCCACCGGGCCTCGGGATCGGCGCCGGGTTCGGCGCTGTCGTGCGGGACCGGCCGCGCCCAGGCCTCGACGTCGGTCCAGTCGACGGCCAGCGAGGTGCTGGCGTCCTTGAACTGGGCGGGGATGCTGGCTTCGGTCAGCTGGCCGCACAATTGCTGCAGGCCGGTGACGGGGCACCGTCGGGCTGCTGCTTGTCCAGCACCTTGTTGATGACCCGGTTGGTGTGCTCGACCTGCCGGTAGGTGAGCTGGTGCGGCCCGTTCTTCCAGTCCTCGATCACGCCCAGGCGCTTCTGGTCGTCCTCGGGCAGGCCGGTGAGGGCCTCCAGGACCCTGGTCAGGTGAGCGGGACGGCCGTCAGCCAGGGCGAGCATCATGCCGGTCAGCAGCGTGCCGGCCCTCAGCTGGCGGCTGCGCGCCGCCTCGGGCAGCAGGGCCTCGATCGCATCGCCGGCGCCGAGCCGGCGATGACAGCCTCGATGACCGCCAGCGTGACTTTCACGGCACGGCGGCCCCCAGCAGCGCGACCGCGTCTTCCTCGCTGCCCGGATCCAGGCCGGCGGTGATGTCGCCCAGCCGCTGGCAGCAGGAGATCCCGGCCGCGCGCATGAACGCGGGCAGGCCGGTCAGCGCGGCGCACTCAGCCAGCCAGGTCGCGCGCAGCCGGCTGGTGTCCAGCGGCGGCAGCCCGCCGCCGCCGGCCAGTGACCGGGTGAGGGGGTTGGTGATGTTGCCTCGTTCGGGCTTGTCGCCGCCGGTGAGGAACTGATCGCCGGCGAAGGAGGCGGCCGCGGCCAGTGGGGGCTGGTAGCGGGCCAGCACCGGTACCACGCGGGGTCGCGCGCCGCGGACTTCCACGACCAGGCCGCCCGAGCGGGCGGTCACGTCGGTGCCGCGGGCCTGGCGCAGGTCGGACCGGATCAGCCCGGCCCCGGCCCCGAGGCAGACCAGCGCGGTGGCGCGCATCCGCCGGCCGGTGGTCGGCTGGGCAGCGGCGAGGGCCAGGTAGCCGGCGACCTCCGCCGGGGTGTACGGCTTCTTGGCCCGCCCGCGGGGCAGCGGCGCATCAGCGGGGTCCAGCTGCGGCACCACGCGGCGGGCCACAAAGCGCAGGTTCGTGCGCAGCGTCCGGCGCGCCGCACCGGAGATCCCCGGTGCGTGCGCGGTGAACCGCTCGATGACCGAGGGGTGCAGCAGCACTTCCGGTACCGGCTCCATACCGAGCTGGATCGCCCAGACGGCGAGCCTGGACGCGCCCCACAGCAGGCTCTTGGCCCGGTCACGTCCCAGCGGGCCGCACCCGGCGACGACCTGCCGGGCAAACGCCGCCGCCTCCGCCGGCACCGACGGCGACGGCTGCCACGCCCCGATGTCAGCCGGCATCGCCAAGCCGGGCTGCCCTCGCGTTCATACTGTAGATATACAGTAAGACATGACCGGGATCACGGACCCGTGCGACCCTGAGAGCGTGCGTGTCGCCGCCAGCCACCAGGCCCGGGCCCGCCAGATCGCCGGCGAGCTGGCCGCCATCGCCGCCACCGGCATGATCCTGCCCGGCTCCATCACCAGCCGTCGCACCCGCTGCGGCCGCGGCAACTGCGCCTGCCGCGCCGACCCGCCCCGGCTGCACGGCCCCTACTGGCAGTGGACCCGCAAGATCGCCGCGAAGACAGTGTGCCGGTGGCTCAGCCCCGCCCAGCGCGAGGACTACCAGACCTGGATCGACAACGACCGCCGACTGCGCGACCTGCTCGGCCAGCTCGAAGAACTCGGCGCCGCCGCCCTCGAAACCGACCCCCGCTGGACACGCGACCCCAGAGCACGCACCCGAACCCGGCAGATCACCCCGTAACACCGTGGACGCGGCCCGCTTAACCCGTGGACACCACCCTCAGGAACGCGCATCCCCGCAGGCCACGGCCAGATGTGAAGACCTCACCCGCTCTGACCTAGGGTTTTACCGCTTCAGGTTATTTATTTATGTGTCCGTTTTGTCCACGGTCCGTCCGGCGTCTGAGGCGGGGGCATTCGGCCGGGGCACGCGGAACGCGCCCAGGGCCCTTGCCGATGCTGTCGGTGTGCAGGCCGCGCTGGATGCTGCCGAGGACGGAGCCCACGCTTGTCACGCCGGCCCGCAGCCCGAAACCGGTCGCGGTCAGCGCGGCCACCACCAGCGCGCGTTGCCGCCGTCGCGCCCCGGCGAGCCGGTCAACGGCGCGAAAGGCCGGGGCTAGAGCCGATCGCGGGCCGGGTGTTCTCCACAGCCGGAATCATGCGGTGCCCTTGGGCGCGGCACGGGTCCTCATCTGGACGGCGACGATGAAGACGGCAGCGACGGAGATCCCGATCGACACGAGGAACGCCGCCTTGTAGCCGGCCACGAGCGAGCCGTCGTGAGCGCTTGTCTGGGCGGCGGCGATGGTGGCGAGCGCGGCGAGGCCGATGGCGAGGCCAACCTGCTGCGCGGTGACGAACAGGCCGCCGGCCAGCCCCCGCTCGCCCGGCCCGACACCCGAGGTCACCGCTACCGAGGCGGTGGGGAAGACCAGTCCCATGCCGAAGGCCGTGATCATGATCCCGCCCAGGACGTTCACCTGGTAAGAGCCCCCGGCGCTGACCGTGAACAGCCACACCTGCCCGAAGCCGGCAAAGGCCAGTCCCGCCAGCAGCACCTTGCGCACCCCGAAACGGGGCAGTATCCGACGCGTCAGCTGCGTGGAGGTCGCCATCACCGTCCCGGTAGCCGGGATGAAGGCCAGGCCGGCCTCGAGCGGGCTGAAGTGCAGGACGTCCTGGTTGTAGAGCGAGGTGAAGTACACGTAGCCGGCGACGACCGCGCCGAACAGCAGCATGGCGCCCAGTGCCGCACGGCGAGCCGGGTCCGCCAGCACCGGCAGGGGCACCATCGGGGCCTTCCCCCGCCGCTGGGTGACGGAGAATGCCGCGCCCAGGAGCACGGCCAGGCACAGGGCGGCCAGGGCGGCCGCATTCGCGAAGCCGTACTGCTGACACTGGCTGAGCCCGAAGATCAGCAGCGCGATCGACGCGGTCGCCAGGACCGCGCCGGCGATGTCAAGCCGCGCGCCCGCCCGCCGGGTGCGGGCGGGAAGCACCCGCCGGATGGCGAGGACAAGCACGATGATGACAGGCGGGTTAACCAGGAACACCGCCCGCCAGCCGATGAACTCCGTGCAGATGCCGCCGAGGACGACCCCGGCGCTCGCCCCGGCCGCCGTAGCCCCCTGGAAGATCCCCAGTG
Organism: uncultured Actinomycetota bacterium; assembly: GCA_963711535.1. Taxonomy (GTDB): domain Bacteria; phylum Actinomycetota; class Actinomycetes; order Streptosporangiales; family Streptosporangiaceae; genus JAJYUU01. Next base: position 362,674 of record CAVQEN010000002.1, read on the forward strand.
CCCAGGTACGGGCCGGCCCTTCGGAGAACAGGTCGGTGATGATGGCCAGCGCCTGGGGCGCGACGAACGCCGCGCCCGCACCCTGCGCAAACCGGGACACGACCAGCATCAGCGGCAGCGGGGAGAGCCCTGCGGTAAGCGACGTGACGCCGAAGACGGCCAGGCCGGCCAGCAGCACCCGGCGGTGGCCGGCCCGGTCGCCGACCCGACCGCCCAGGAGCAGGAGCGAGCCGAAGGTGAGCGCGTACCCGGTGACGATCCACTGCAGGCTCGCCGGGGCGAAGTGCAGTTCCCGCTTGATGGTCGGCAGCGCGATGTTGACAATGCTGGAGTCGAGTTGCAGCACGAACTGGGCGGCGACCACGAGCCCGAGCGCCAGGCCCAGCCCGGGGCCTGGCGGCCTGCCCCCGTCAGCCTGCGAGGCGGGCAGCGCGGGATCGGTCCGTAGACGATGAATATTCACGTCAGGCACGCTAAATCGTGCGAGGTGCTTCCGGCTTCCGATATCCTGCCGATCGATGTCGCAAATCAGCCAACGGGTGGCGCCGGCGCTAGCGCTGGCCCGCATGGCCCGCGGAACGACGATGGAGCGCCATCAGCACCCTGGCCATCAGTTGATCTACGTCAGCGCGGGCGTCCTCGTCGCGCAGACGCCCGCGGGCAGCTGGGTCGCCTCACGAGACCGTGCGATCTGGATGCCGGCGCGGACCTGGCACGAGCACCGGGCCTACGGCGCGGCCGTCATCCACACGGTCGGCTTCGATGCGGGAGCCCCGCCACTCGACCCCGCCGCCCCGGCGATCGTCGCCGTGGCCGGGCTAGTGCACGAGCTCCTGCTAGCCCTCACCGATCCAGATACGCCGCCGCCGGAGGCCGGTCGGCTGCGCGCGGTGCTTCGCGACCGGATGCGTCGTACCAGCCAGGAGCCGATCTCATTGCCGTCGGCGCGCGACCCGCGGCTCGCCTGCGCCTGCCGGATCGCCCTTGAGCAGATGGAAAGCCCTGTGCCGTTGTCTGCGCTCGCCGACGCCGCGCGCACCACAGAACGGACCCTGTCGCGGCTGTTCCAGCAGGAAACCGGCATGAGCTACCCGCAGTGGCGCGCGCAAGCCCGCGCCATCCACGCTATGATCCTGCTCGCTCAGGGCGAGTCGGTCACCGACACCGCCAGTCTCTGCGGGTGGAGCACGACCAGCGCCTTCATCGACAGCTTCCGGCGTGCGATGGGCCAGACACCCGGCGCCTACCGCGACCTTGCCGTCAGAGAGACGCAACAGGAAAATACCGGCGGCTAGGCAGAACCCACTGGCCGCTCATACCTCTCCGCCGCAGTCACGGAGCCTGCCTGCTCGTCGACGACATCCGTCTGTTCGCCCGCTCGCTGCGTCACTGAGCCGACGCCAGCCTCACGTTGCGCATCATGGGTGTGCGAGGATTTCCTGGCGGGCAACCTGCCCGCTCAGGACCGTGTCCAGAGAGATGAACCGTGAAGTACCTGCTGCTGGCCTACGTCGGCCGAACAGCCAAGGAGCTGGGCCCTGATGAGCACGCGGCCGTGGAGAGGCACATCGTCTCCTGGGTCCAGGAGATGACGGATCGCGGGGTGCGTTTGTTCGGCAGTCGCCTGCCCTCGGATGACTACGCCACAACCTTGCGGCTCGACGGCGACGAGCTGATGATCTCTGATGGACCCCTCGCCGAGACCAAGGAGCAGATGGCGGGCTTCGAGGTGCTCGAGTGCGCAAGTCCCGAGGAAGCTATCGAGGTAGCCTCGCGGCATCCGGGAGCCGGAACGGGAACGATCGAACTGAGACCGCTGCTCTGAGACTGACGCACTTCGACGGGTCGGCGGCGGCCCCGTTACGGGACCCCGGGCATGAGACGGGCGGCGCGATCCTCGAGGTAACGCCGTTCCGGCAGGCTGCTCGTGCGGCTCGCCGCCTGCCGGTAGCTGGCTTGAGCCCGCGTGTGGTCACCCGTCATCTCCAGCAAGTGCGCCCGCACCGCCTCTAGCCGGTGCTGGCCGGCCAGGCGCTTGTCGGTCTCCAGGCCGTCGAGCAGGCCCAGCCCGGCCCGCGGTCCGTGGACCATCGCCACGGCGACCGCGCGGTTCAAAGCCACCACCGGGCTGGGCAGAACACGTTGCAGCATCTCGTACAGGGCCAGGATCTGCGGCCAGTCCGTATCCGCCGCACGGGGCGCCTCCGCGTGCACGGCCGCGATCGCCGCCTGCAGCAGGTAGGGGCCGGCAGGCCCGAGAGGCAGCGCGCTCGTCACCAGCGATAGCCCCTCCTGGATGGCCCTCTGGTCCCAGCGGCCTCGGTCCTGCTCGTCCAGCGGGACCAGGGCTCCGTCCGGCCCGGTTCGCGCCGCCCGCCGCGCTTCGGTGAGCAGCATGAGCGCCAGCAGCCCGGTGACCTCGCCGCGCTCGAGGCGCAGGCGGTGAAGCTGGCGGGTGAGCCTGATCGCCTCGGCGGTGAGGTCTTCGCGCCGTAGGTCTGGTCCCGAGGTCGTCGTATAGCCCTCGTTGAATATCAGGTACAGCACGTGCAGGACGACGCGCAGCCGTCCGCGCCGCTCGGCCTCTGGCGGCAGCTCGAACGTGACACCGCTGGCCTTGATGCGCTGCTTGGCCCGGCTGATGCGCCGCGCCATGGCCGTCTCTGAGGTGAGGAACGCGTGGGCGATCTGACTGGTGGACAGACCCCCGACGGCGCGCAACGTGAGCGCGGCCTGCGCCTGGGCAGAGAGCGCCGGGTGACAGCACAGGAACAGCAGCGTCAGGGTGTCGTCTCGTTCCGGCGGGCGATCGGCGTCAGGGCTCGGCTCCCAGAGCTGGTCAGGCGGCACCAGGGAGGCGACGGTCGCCTCGCGGCGACGGCGAGCCAGGTCGCTGCGGTACTGATCGGCCAGCCGCCGTGACGCGACGGTGAGCAGCCAGCCCTGGGGATCGCAAGGTATCCCCTGCTCGGGCCACTGCATGGCCGCCGCCAGCAGCGCCTCTTGTACCGCGTCCTCGCACGCGTCGAACCCGCCGTAGCGCCGGACAAGCGCGCCCAGCACCCTCGGCACCAGTGGCCGCAACAGGTTCTGGATCGCGCCGTCGGTCGCCATGCCTCCATGATGCAACGGGTCCGCGCCGGAAGCGGGTTGTCCGAGACGGTGTCCGGATCCGGAAACCGGCTCCGACCTTGTTAGTGAAAGCGCCGCCGCGCCATGGCGGCTTCGGCATCGAGTGTGAGGAGATCCGATGAGCCCTCCTAATGTCGTGTCCAGGGCGGACTGGCTGGCCGCGCGCAAGGAACTGCTGGTGCGGGAGAAGCAGGCCACCCGCGCACGGGACGAGCTGAACGCGGCACGCCGCAGGCTGCCGATGGTGCGGATCGATCAGGACTACGTGTTCGAGGGGCCGGACGGGAAGGCGAGCCTGGCCGATCTGTTCGAGGGCCGCCGCCAGCTTGTCATCTACCACTTCATGTTCAGCCCGGACTGGGACGCCGGATGCCCGAGCTGCTCAAGCTTCGCCGACCAGGTCGGCCGCCTGAAGCACCTGAACGCGACCGAGACCACGTTCGCCGCCGTCTCGCGTGCGCCCCTGGCGAAGATCACGCCGTTCAAGCAGCGGATGGGCTGGACGTTCCCGTGGTACTCGTCGCACGGGAGCGACTTCAACTACGACTTCCACGTCACGCTCGACGAGTCCGTCGCGCCGGTCGAGTACAACTACCGCACCAGGGCCGAGCACGAGCAGACAGGCAGCGCCCGCGCCCACTACTTCGACGGGGAGCAGCCGATCGAGCTGCCTGGCCTGAGCTGCTTCCTGCGCGATGATGACCGGGTCTTCCACACGTACTCAGCCTACGGGCGCGGGACCGACAACATCGGCTTCGGGATTAACGTGCTGGACTTGACCGCGCTCGGCCGACAGCAGGACTGGGAGGAGCCGAAGGGCAGGAGCGACGCGACCGCTGGCTATCTACCGCGCTAGCAGCGTCCTGGCGGCCGGGCACGGCTACTGCGTCGGCAAGGCGTCGCTGTGCGCCGCGCTCGCCCGAGCCGCTGGCATACCGACGCGGATTAGTTTCGCCGACGTGCGCAACCACCTCGCCTCACCGAGGCTGCTCCAGGCGATGGGCACCGACACCTTCGCGTGGCACGGGTACACCGAACTGCACCTGGGCGCCACCTGGATCAAGGTGAGCCCCACATTCGACATCGCCACCTGCCAGCGGGCAGGTGTCGCTGCGCTGGAGTTCGACGGCGAGCACGACGCCATGCTCCAATCTTTCGAAGGCGCGTCCTCGATGCGCTACGTGCGCGAGCACGGCGCCTTCCATGACGTTCCCGCGCGCTTCCTCGCGGCAGAGATGCAACGTCTTTACCCGTTCACCCGCAACCACGGAGTCAGCCGGTTCATCGCAGGCGCCGGACCGTGACGCTCAGCACGCGACCCGATCATCGGCTCTCTGACGCCACCGGCATCACCTGTTGAGGGTCAGGGCCCTGCTCGACCCCTGGAGCCCGCCCGGCGCTTGGGGAAGCCGTCCGTCCGCGGTCCCGGCCAGCCCCAGGCGATGTCGTCGACCGCGAGAAACGGCTCGCTGACCACGGTTGCCGGGGTCAACCCGGTGAACGCCGCGACGTCCCGGTGCAGGTGGGATTGGTCCGCGTAGCCGCGGTCAGCCGCGACTGCAGCCGCGTCCTGGCCCGCGACCAGGCCGTGGACAGCGTGGTCGAAGCGGACGAGCTTCGCGGCGCGCTTGGGCGGCAGGCCGATCTGTGACTGGAACCGGGACCACAGACGCTTACGGCTCCAGCCGAGTTCTGCCGCCAGGTCCTCAACGCGGACCATGCCACGGCCGACGGCGATTCGGCGCCAGGCCCACGCCACCTCCGGGGCGACCTGCGACGACGCGGCACAGCGCCGGGCGAGCCACGCGTCGGTCACCGCGAATCGGTCCTCCCAGGAGGAGAGGCCGGACAGTTGGTCACTGATCCGTGCCGCCTGCCGGCCCCACAGGTCGTTGAGGCTCACGACGACGTCGCCCAGGTCGGCAACGGCGGCACCCAGAACCGCGTGCGCGACCACCGGTGACAGGCGCACTTGCAGGCACTCGCAGGCTTCCACCTGCAGACCCCGGAGGGCTTGGCCGAACCCAAGCCCGGTGACCAAGCTGCCCTGCTGCTGCCGGCCGGTGGCATCTTCCACGGCAATCGTGCCGCCGAAGACCAGAATGAGGGTCACGGCCGGGTGCGGGATCAGCCTGAGGCCGGGCGGAGTGAGGCCACGATCACCGAACCCGGCCATGGTGATCCCAGGGACACGGCTGGGATGCCTCGGGCGCGCGATGTCCCACAACATCCCGTCACCCCGTTCGGACACGCCGGACCCCATTCCGCCATGCTACGCACGTCGGACCGACGGGAACATTTGTCCAAGCCGCCCTCACGCAAAACGGCGACAGTGAATGCATGACTGCTTCCAACGCCAGATCGCACACCGAGGAGAGCACGCTGCCCCTGGACGACGGCGAAATCCACGTGTGCCAGGACGGCCCCCGCGACGCCCCTCCACTCCTGCTCATCCACGGGACCGCCGCGTCAGCCCGCTCATGGGAGCCGATGCTTGCGCTGCTGACCGGATCCCATCGCGTCATCCGGATCGACCTGCTCGGGTGCGGCCAGTCAGCCAGACCGGACGGCGCGAGCTACGCGGTCCCGGACCAGGCTCACCGGGCAGGCGCGGCACTGGACCGGCTCGGCGTCGAGCACGCCATCGTGGTCGGCCATTCCAGTGGCGGGACGGTTGCCACCGCCCTTGCCGAGCAACGACCCGACCTGGTGAGAGCGCTCGTACTCATCAATACCGGACCCAACATGGCCGCCTACCTCGGGGAAGGGGCCACCATCGACCCGACACAGTGGACGAATCTCACCGACGAACAGCTCAGTCAGGCCGCCAGCTCCGCGTTCGCCCCGGGTTACCAGATCCCCCAGCCGTTCCTGGACCAGGTCCGCGACATGGACCTCCGAGTGTTCGCCGCGACCTCGCAGGCGGTCCGCGCGTATCTGGACGAGCAGGGACTGCCGGATCGGCTGACGACCCTCGCCAAGCCGCTGCTAGTGATCTTCGGCGAGGAAGATCGCAGATGGCGCTCGTCGTCCGCCGCCGAGTACCGCGCTGTTCCCGGCGCGAAAGTCGTGATGATGACCGGCGTCGGACACTCGCCCAACCTCGAAGATCCGCCGCAGACCGCCGCCCCCCTCCTGGCCTTCACCGCCAACCACAGGCAAGCGCGGCGGCAAGCTCCTCACTGACGACATCCACTCGCAAGCAGGCGCGTTGCGCGAGTCGACCGGTCCGAATCAGAGACTGTCCGTAAACTTGATAGTCTATTGTTCGTAGCGTACTGTTCTGCCATGCCGATGCCTTCGATAGCCGATACCTACTTCTCGATTCCCGAGCTGATGCGTGTAGCTCGGGGCAGCTACAAGCGGGCGGTCGATATACGGCTGGCGGCTGGCGGATTGGAGGACCTTCCCACTGCCAGCGGCTACCTGCTGGCCTACCTGGCCAATGACGAGGAATCGATCCCGGAGAGGATCGAGGGGCTCGGGATCAAACAACGCGAGTTTCAACAGCTGGTCGACACCTTGGTCCTGCGTGGTTACCTCACCCGTGAGATCGATCGGGCCGATGGCAGGGTGTCACTCACCCTTACCGACCGGGGCCACGCCGCTAATGAGGCGAGCTTCGAGGGCTGTAGCTACGTCGACCAGGAGCTGGAGCGCAGGCTGTCGGAGGCCGAGATGGCCGGTCTGCGCCGTGGGCTCGCCACGCTCGGCGAGATCAAGCAGTCTTTGACGGGCCCTGTGATCCGTCGCGGTCTGCCGCGTTAGATGGCCGATGGCCCCTGGTATGAGGACGTCTCGGTGCTGTCGCTGATGCGCGAGGCACGCGACGTGTATCGGGATGCAGTGCGGCGAGCGCTGGAAGCCGCCGGGTGCGACGACATCCCGCGTAACGCCGCCTTTGTGCTCGCGGGCTTGGATCACCGTGCGCCGGAGGGGGTGTTCAGCTCCCAGGCAGATGTCGTCGCCTCGCTGGGGTTGAGCAAGCAGATGGCCAGCCAGCTGATCGACACCCTCGTGCTCCGGGAGTATCTCGAGCGCCGCAACGATCCCGTGGACCGGCGACGGATGGAGGTCCGGTTGACCGATCGCGGGCGTACCGCGGCGATCGCGATTCGATCAGCGATCGATGAGATCGACGCGACGGTTGCGCGACTCATCACTGCCGGGGAGCTCCGCGGGCTGCGTGCCGGCCTGGCGGCATACCGGGAGATCCGTGAGCGGTCAGGCGACTGAGCAGGTCGCGGGTTGGCGCTCGACCTGTTCACTCGGGTCGAGCTCGTTGGGGGGCAGATTTGTCGCGCCACTCGTCAGTGCGTCCGTGCCGGACCGGCTCTGGCCAGCCCCGGAAATATGAAGCCGGTAAGACCCCTCTCAGCTCGACCCGCGGGCCCGTCGCCGCCGGCCGCGCAGCCGATCGCTGAGCTCGCGGGCAATCTCCCGGCCGGCGTCCCGCTCGGAGATTGCCTGCCGCTTGTCAAAGGAGCGCCGGCCGCGGGCAAGGGCGATCTCCACCTTCACCCAGCCATCCCGGAAGTACATCGACAGCGGCACGAGCGTGACGCCGGCGTCGCCCAGCCTCCCGATGATCTTGTCGATCTCGCGGCGGTGCATCAGCAGCTTGCGGGTACGCCGGGGCTGGTAGAGAGCGCGGGTGTCGTGGCGGCCGTCCGCGTGCTCGGGGATGTGCAGGCCGTGGAGCATCAGCTCGCCGCCGTCCTCCTGAACGAACGCTTGCGCCAGCGACGCGTGACCCGCGCGCAGGGACTTCACCTCGGTACCGACCAGGACTATCCCGGCCTCGTAAGTCTTCAGAATCGTGTAATCATGCCGCGCTCGCCTATTCGAGGCGATGAACCTGCGGCCTGCTTCCCTGGTAGCCGTGACCTCCTCCTCATCCGGTAGATCCACCCCTTCGGCGCACGGCACGCTCCGACGTAGCCGACACACAAACGTACAGGTCGGGCGCCTCGGCGAGCCTCATCTCCTCATAGGCCTCAGGCAGGAGGCGGCGGCGGGACGGGCAGGGGGACGACGGCCAGGAACAGGATGCTCGGGGCAGATGCCATGACGCCTAGGGTGGGCGTCATGCTCTCGTGGTGGCACCGCGACGTGATCGCAGCCGGCAGGCTGCCGCTTATGCTGTGCTTCGTTTCCTTCGTAGTCACGTTCGTGTCGACGCGGGCGATTACCCGGATGATCCGCGACGGGCGGGGCCCGTTCCGCAATGTCACGGCCGGCGGGACGCATGTCCACCACTCTGTGCCCGGCATCATCCTGCTGATGATCGGCGCCTTCACCGCGATCGGCGGGCCTGGCACGCTGGGCTGGCTCTCGTTCTCCGCGGTCGTGATCGGGATCGGGACGTCGCTGGTGCTGGACGAGTTCGCGCTGATCTTGCACCTGCAGGATGTCTACTGGAGCGGCGAGGGCCAGCTCTCCGTCGAGGCGGTCAGCCTGGTCGCTGCTTGCCTGGGGCTGGCCCTGCTCGGGTTCAGCCCGGTGCGGGTGGCGCATGTCGACAGCGCCGAGCTGTCGCTACGGTTCAGCGCCACGGGCGTCCTCGTCATGGACGGCTGCCTGGCGCTCGTCTGCGTTCTCAAGGGCAAGTACCGGTCGGGGCTGTTTGGGCTATTCCTGCCGCCAGTCGGTTTCATCGGCGCTGTGCGGCTGGCCCGGCCGAACTCGATCTGGGCACGGCACCGCTACCACGGCGAGCGGCTGGCGCGCGCCACCCGCCGCGCCGCAGACTTCGACCGCCACTGGAAGCCGGTGCAGGCGGACTGGGATGACTTCATCGGCGGGCGGCCGTCGCTGCCGAATCCGGCGCCCAGTGTGGCACCGCAGGCAAGCAGCACCACGAGCAGGGATAACCAGCCGGATAAGTCGGCCCGCGACGGAGCCGGGTCGGGGGCTGACGGCAACAGCGGCGGTCGACGATAGTTGCCGCTCCCGGCGCCAGCGAGCGGGGCAGCAGGCTTCTGCTAGCACGCCGTCGATGACAGCAGCGTTGCGCCGAAGGTCAGGCAGGCAATCCGGTCCGGTCGTCGCGCTGGGGTTGAGACCAGCGCGACGACCGGGGCCGAACCTGCGATTCCTGCTGCCGCGCCGCCGTCAGCAGGTCAGCAGGTCTTGCTGCTGCACGTCCAGAACTCCGGGTAGAACGTCAGCAGCGGGTTCTGTGTGACGTTGTGCAGATTCACGCTGACGGCCTGAGTCCCGACAGCGAATGGCAGCCACAGCGACGGCACCTGCGTGGCGGTGTAGTCGGCGTAGGCGTCGAAGGCACTCAAGCTGTTGCTGGTGTGCGTGGCGGTGATCAGCTTGTCCATCTCCGGGCTCGCGTAACTACCCGAGTTGTTGGGCACGCCGGTCTGGAACAGCGGCTCGCCTGTCGGCTCGAAGCCCGGGCCGTCGAACAGCCAGCTGCCCAGGAACAGGAAGTCCCAGCTGCACCGGGACTCGGTCGGCGTGCACGGCACGGTGTCGGCCAGCAGGGTGTCGAAGGTCTGCGCGGTGGGGTTGAGCTGGATGCCCGCCAGCCCGAAGCCCGACTTCAGGACGTCGACGTTATCTGCCTGGACCGAGTTGCCGGAGGTGTAGAGCATCGTGAACTTGGCCTGCGTACCCTTGGCAATGCCAGCGCCGCAGTCGCCGGCGCCACTGCCGGCAGTCTCGCAGGTCAGCACGCCGCCGACCTTCTTCCAGCCATGGGCGGCGAGCAGGGCCTCGGCCTTGGCCGGATCATAGGGATACGGGCCCTGGCCGCCGTTCTCCTTCATGACCGGGGTCACCCACTGACTGGCCGGCTCCGACGGCACGCCCGCCGACGTCGGATACCAGTACCCGCGGCCGACCGCAGTGTCAAAACCGCGCTGGTTGTTCAGCTCCATCAGCGCCTGGCGGAAGTACAGCTGCCTGAACACCGGCCCGACCGTCGGGTTGTTGAAGTTGATGTAGGAGTAGGCGACGCCGAACTCGAACTCGGGCTGCAGCACGTAGCCAGCCGAGGCCAGAGGGTTGGTGGCCGGCAGGAAGCCCTTTCCGGCTGGCGCCAGGTCCGTCGACTGCACCCCGGTCCCGCCGTTGGTCACCGCGCCACCTGTGCTCAGCGCGCCGATCTTCAGCGCGGTGTAGACCGCGGTGTCGGAGGTATAGCTGACGAACTTCAGCTCCGCGATCGACGGCTTCGGGCTGCCCGAGTACTTCGGGTTCGGCGCGAAGGTGTAGTTGCCGTCCACGTTGTAGGACGTTAGCCTGAACGGCCCGTCGACCACCTGCCACAGCGGGTTGGTCGCAAACGTCGCGGTGTCCGTGTTCTGCGCGTTCAGGAACTTCCAGACGGCCTTGCACTTGGCCCATCCGTCCGCCGCGCTGTCGGTGAGGCAGCCGCCGCTGCCCGCAGCGGCCCCCGCCGTAGTCACATCCCACGCCATCGGGAACGGGGTCAGGATCGCCAGCTGATTGTAGGTGAACCACAGGCTGGAATAGCCCTGCTTGAGCTGCAGGGTCACCTGATCAGGCCCGGTCGCCGAATACGACGCTATGTTGTCCGGCAGCAGGCCGGGGGTGTAGGCGGCGTAATTTGCTTTCTCCGCCTCGACCATGTTCAGGAAGAAGATCAGGTCCTTGGCGTCCACGGTCTCGCCGTTGGACCACTTCCAGCCTTTCAGGTTGATCACCACGGTCTTGCCGCCGTTGCTGTAGACCGGCGCGTCAGCGGGCGACAGCGGGTAGTTGATGGAGACCGAGGTGTTGCTGTTGCCGCCGAACATGTACAGCGGCCGGACCATCAGGTACTCGAAGTCCTCATAGTTGGTCCCGCTGTAGCACTGGGTGCCTTCCAGCTGGAATATGCAGTTCGCGCCGTCGCCGGTGATGTTGGCCAGCGTCGCCACAGCGCCCTTGACGGAGGTGGAGGAAGAGGTCGTACTCGGCGTCGAGCTTGCAGCGCAGCCCGCAGCCAGCAGAGCCGCCGCAGCCACGCCCGCGATTCCCGCAACGCGCACTGTGCGTCTGCGTCCAAACATTGCGTACTCCTTCGTTGCGAGGCGAAATGGCACGCCCGAGGGAGCCTTGGCTACTTGGTCGTGCCGGCCTCAGCGTGCCCGAGGCGACTTGGCACGTACTTGGCGCAGGCTTGGCACGTCAGGGCGGCCGGGCCGCTACCGTCGGCTAGCGGCTAAGGAGCACGCCACTCCGGATGACCGGTCTGCCAGCGGATAAGGGCAACTGACACCGGCACCACCGGCCTTGCGCCGGAGCCGCATGGCCTCAGGGTGATGCAGGTCGTCGAGGATTGCCAGGCCCTGCCGCCAGGACTCACGGGCGCCGCGGGTATCGCCAGCGGCTTCGCGGGCATCGCCGAGGTGGTCGAGAAAGATTGCATCGTTGAGGCGCCTGCCGAGATCACGAGACAGCTCAAGCGCGTGCAGGTAACAGGTAGCGGCCTGAGCGTATTCGCCCCGGTGATGGTGTACATAGCCGAGGCTGTCCCAGGTGGCGGCCTCGCCGTTCCGGTCACCGAGGTCGCGGTATGCGTCCAGTCCCGGGCGGCAGTGCGCCAGGGCACGTGGATAGTCCCCGAGCTGGGCGTACAGCCATCCGATCGTGCTCAGGGCGTTTGCCTCCTGTACCGCGTGACCTGAGGCCCGCGCCAGGGTGAGAACTTGCAGGGCATGACCGAGCGCCTTGTCGGGGCGTCGCTGGTAATCGAACGCGACCGCGAAGCAGAGATGGATCCAGGATTGGCCGGACTGGTCACCTAGCTCCCGGTACAGGCTGAGTGCTCGGGTCAGGTGCGCGTGTCCGGCCCTTCCGGCGCTGGATGTCGACAGCGCGCAGCCCAGGCCCTGGTGGGCTCGGGCTTGCCCGGCCAGATCGCCCAGGCGCCGCGCCGCGGCCAGCCCAATCCGCTGAGTGCTGACCTCGTCCTGCCAGTGCCCCCGTCTGGAGAAGTACTCCCCCAGCGCCCACGGCAGCTGCCATGCATGCACATCGAAGCCGGCCGCCGCCGCCTGGCTGATCACCGCCATTAGCACCTGGTGCTCGGCGTCGAACCACGCCAGCGCATGAACACCGTCGAGGATGTCCTCCGGCTCGGTTCCCGGGCTGGCAGCGGCGAGGACAAAAGCAGGGTCTCGGCCCGGCGACAATGCCGTGACGCCCGACCAGGCCGTGTGCAGATAATGGTCGAGCATCCTGCGGGTAGCCGCGCGCTGCCCCGCTTTGTCCTCCTCGCGCTGAGCCTCCTCCCGGGCGTAGGCGCGCAGCAGATCGTGGAAGGCGAACCGGCAGCGGGCGTCCTGAGTGAGCAGGTGCGTGCCAGTCAGCTCGGCAAGCAGCCCGAGTGCCCGGCTGCAGGGAACGCCAGCAAGGCTCGCAGCTGCGGGCAGCGAGATGTCCGGCCCCGGATGCATGCCCAGCAGCCGGAACATCCGTGCTGCCGGTCTGCTGAGGTTCTGGTAGGACCACGAGAACACCGCCCGCACGCTGCTTGCCGGATCCTCGCCATCCAGCACATCCAGCCGGCCGCGCATGTCCTGCAGCTGCTCCGTCAGCGATGTGAGGGCCAGGCCCGGGCTGGAGGCAGCTCGCACCGCGGCCACTGCCAGCGCGAGTGGCAGCCGTGCACACAGCACTGCTAGCTCGCTGACCGCCCGGGGCTCGGCCGCGACCCGCGCTGCGCCGAGCCGGGCGGCCAGCAGCTCACCGGCCTCCGCCTCGGACATCAGGTCCAGGCTGACTCGGAGTGCACCCTCGGCCGCGGCAAGTCCGGCCAGCGGGCGTCGGCTGGTGATCACCGCCAGGCATCCCGGTGAGCCGGGCAGCAGCGGCCGTACCTGCGCTTCGTCGGCAGCGTTGTCGAGCACGAGCAGCACGCGCCTGCCCGCCAGAATGCTGCGATACAGCCCAGCCTGCGCATCCGTTCCGGCCGGGATCCGGTCCCTGGGGATGCCCAGGGAATCGAGGAACCCGCGCAGCGCCTCGGCGGCTGTTACCGGCGGACCGGACGGGCCGAACGCCCGCAGGTTCACATAGAGCTGCCCGTCCGGGAACCGGTCCGCTACCTGGTGTGCCCAGTGCACCGCCAGTGCGGTCTTACCGACGCCGGCGGTCCCGCCGATCGCCGAGATCACCACGGTGCCGTCGGTCCGTCCCAGCCGGTCAAGCGAGCCGGACAGCATCCTGAGCTCGTCGGACCTCCCGGTGAAATGTGCTACCGCCGCCGGCAGCTGGCGCGGCACCACCAAGAGCCCGTTGTCCTCCGCAGCCGACTTCTCCCGGCTGGCCCGCGCCCAGTTGGTGCGGGCAACACCGTCGGCCTGGGCTTCCAGTTCCGGATCACCGGCCAGGATCTGCCGCCGCAGGCGCTGCAGCTCTAGCCCGGGCTCGACCGCCAGCTCAGCAGAGAGCCTCGCGCGCATGTCGCGGAAGACCTGGAGCGCGTCAGCTTTCCGTCCGCTCCGGCACAAGGCGACCATCAGCATGCCGGTAAGCCGCTCCTCCAGCGGATTCGCGGCCGCCAAGCCAGCCAGATCCTCGGCGGCTTCGCGGTTCCGGCCAAGATGCAGCATGGCGCTAACGCGGTCCTGCATTGCTGATAGCCGCTCTGCCGTCAGACCGGCCCGGATCGCCTCGATCGTCGCCGTGCCCGGCACATCCGCCAGCGCGGGTCCCCGCCACAGCGCCAGGGCGCGCTCGAAGCCCGCCACGGCCGCGAGGCTGTCATCTGCTGCACGCGCGCTCCGCACGAGCGACCGGAACCGCCGCGCATCCACCTCATCCGATGCGATCTGGAGCCGGTAGCCGTCCCCGCGCCTCTCCACCCCAGCTTCCGGCAAAGCTGTCAGGACGTGCCGCAATCCGGTGACCAGAGCCTGAATGGAGGCCTGCGCCGAGCGCGGCGGCTCCTCCTGCCAGACCGCATCGACAAGCTCGCCCAGCGGAACCACCTGGCCAGCCTGAAGCGCCAGCACTGCCAGTATCAGGCGCTGTTGAGGAGGGCCGGCCAGCCAGCCGTCGCCGGCGCGCACTTCGACAGGCCCGAGCACCCTAACGACGACGTCGTCTTCCACCCCGCCCTCCCCGTGACCAGGCCTCTCTTTCCACCGAACCAGCCTCCGCCGCAGGCCGGAAGGCCGGAAGATCGATCGTGACCCGCCTGTCGCGGATTCGTTGCGCAAGCAGACTTCGCGCCCGCTTGCACGCACGTGACGCCTGCGCAAGTCACCGGAAACGCAGCCGCCCTTAGCGTCGGCACATGCTGGATCGAGCCGATCGCATCGCACGAGGGGACCTCCCGGCCGAGTCGCAGCGCCGGGAGCCGGACCCGCGCCATGGCGATGGCCGCTTCGAGCGGCGTCTCGAACGACTGGCTGACGGTCACCCGTCCTCTCCGCGCTACGCCGAATCGGACCAGCACCAGCCCGGTCGCGAGCACCGAGACAACCGCCCGGACGAGCGGCCGGAACCGGCTGGCGATCACCGCCGCGACCGCGCCCATCAGAAGGATCACCGGTCCGACAAGCCCGGCCCGGATCACCAGACCGACCAGCCAGGCCCGGACCACCAGACCGACCGGCGGGGTCAGGGCTGGGAAGCTCCCGACGTGCGGGACCATCCAGACCAGCCTGCCCGCGCCGGTACCCGCATGCCAGCCGACCGCACCCGGCACACTCTCGACGGCGACGGGCCGCAGAAGCCCGGTGGCGGTCACCGGCACGGCACCGGCAAGCCGGATAAGACCGAGTTCCCGAAAGACTGGTCAGACGAGACGATCGTCTCTTTCGTCGAGGATGTCGGTCGCCGGCCCGACGAGGTGCGCTGGCAGGACAACAAGCGATGGCATGTGAAAGGAGAGCGGGGCGGCGTGAATATCAACGCAGTAGTCCTGCCTGACGGCAGGATCTGGACAGCGTGGCCCGACGAAGGTGGCCGCGGAGTGCGGCAGAACCCGCCGGAGGTATGAGCGTGAGCAAGAGAGAAGCTGAGCTGGCAGCTCAGACAAAGGCCCTGCCGGACACCTTCGCTGGCCGGATACCAGCGGCTGACCTAGCTGGCCTGCGGTCCATGGCAGGCGGCGGCGAGTGGGACGAGCTCCTGGACCTTCTGGTCGCGGTGCTGCACTCCGACAGAGTTCCGGTGAGCGCTGCCGAGGTCGACCACCTACGGGAGATCCTGACCGGCTGGGGCCTGCCCGCGGACTCGCTGTCGGGCCTGACCGTGCGCGGGTGACCGGTCAGGCTCTCCGCTCCCCCTCTGCTGCTGACCGGTCAGCGTCAGGGCGCCCGCGGCGGCCATCCGGTCGAGGAACGCGCTGACCTGCGCCGCCAGCTCCCGCTCGTACCAGACGTCGCCGGCAAGGACCACGTCCGCCATCAGCTCGCCCGAGCCCGACCCGAAGCCCAGGACTTTCCTGCCGCTGACGAGGGCCGGCTAATCCAGCAGCTAACGGGCCAGCCGGGCCGCCGACCGCACGAATTCCGTACCGGGCACGTTCCGTGACGACGCTACGGCGCCGTCACAACTTGAAGAGTTTGCTGCACGGCAGAGCGACGCGTACCCGCTGAGTGCCGAAGTCCACGAAAACGGCGTTCTCGCCCTCCACCTCGAGGACGCTGCCAAGGCCGTACTTGTCGTGCGTCACCATGTCATGCTGCTCGTAGATCTCGGCAGGCTCCTCGACGACGGGGACATTGAAGGGGCTTCCCGGCAGATAGCGTCTTCCGGCTGGCGCGCGCGTTGGCTTCATTACAGCAACGGTACGCGCATAACCTGCCATGCGGGTTCTCAGACCAGCCCGCTCATGCAATCTTGCCCGGTTCGCAACCGAATTCCGCGAGCAGAGAGCCGCCGGCAACTCGCTCGCTTCCGGCGCATGGCCTAGGCTTCAGCCACGAAACACCGTTTATTCAGGAAAGTGCGGAGTTACTGCCACATGGCCGACGCAATCAGCGAGTCACTAGCGCTTGACCCGGCAGTGCCGAACGTGGCGCGCATGTACGACTACATGCTCGGCGGCAAGGAGAACTACGCCAGCGACCGGGCTGCAGTCGCCAGGCTCATCGAGATGACGCCCGCCGTGCCGATGTTCGCCCGGGTTAACCGGGAGTTCCTGCGCCGGGCCGTCCGGTTCGTCGCAAGTCAGGGCGTCAGTCAGTTCCTCGACGTGGGCGCGGGCCTTCCCACCCAGGAGAGCGTCCACGAGGTGGCCGCTACGGTGAATCCGGCTGCCCGGACCGTCTACGTGGACAACGACCCTGTCGTTCTCGCGCACTCGCGTGCCCTGCTCGGGGACACTCCGCAGGTGGCCTTCGTCGCAGGCGATGTGCGCGATCCGGCGGCCCTGCTCGGCGACCCCGAAGTGACCGGGCTGCTCGACTTCAGTCAGCCCGTCTGTGTCCTGCTGGTCGCGATCCTGCATTTCGTGACCGATGCCGAGGACCCGGCCAGCCTCGTTTCCGGATTCCGTGACGCCCTGGTGCCGGGCAGCTTCCTGATCATGTCGCACGCCACGGCGGACGGCGCCCCGCCGCAGGTCGCGGCCCTCAGCGGCGACGCCCAGCGCGTGTACGACTCGGCTACGGCTCCGGTCCAGCACCGCGACCCGGCCGAAGTGAGCCCGCTTCTGGCCGGATTCTCGCTCGTCGAGCCGGGCCTGGTGCATGCCGCTCAGTGGCGGCCGCCCGTTCCCGCCCTCTTTGAGTTTGACGGGTTCCTGGCCGCAGTCGGCCGTAAGGACTAGGGCGTCCCCCGGCACCGGCGGGAGCCGCAGCGCGCCCGGCCGTCTAGCCTGATGAGGTATGACCGACTGGATCTTCCAGGGCAATCCGCACCGGTTTGACCTGCACGAGGCGGTGACCACGTCCCGGCAGCAGTGGTGGAGCACGCCGCACTACCGGGATCTGACGGCCGTCGGCGACCGGGTCTGGCTGCAAATCGTCGGACCCGACCACCCTGGCATCTACTACGTCGCGGCGATCGTGGCCCCGACCTACGAGCACGCCGGAGACGACCACGGCCCTTCGCAGTACGGCCGCTGGCGGACCGACATCCGCTTCGACTACCGGATCAGCCCGCCGCTGCTGCGAACGGAGCTGCTGGCCGATGCGGAGCTAGGCGCCTTCGCGCCCTTCCGCGGATTTCAGGGTTCGACCGTGCCCGTGCCGCCTGGCATTGCATCAGCGCTCGCTGATCGAGTAAGGCCGCGACTTCACACCCTCACCCAGAACGGAAACGCGGACACTGGAGCAGCCGCAACTTGAGAGGACAATTCTCCCGCGGGTTGTCGATTCCGCACGGCCCATCCGACGTAGAGGTAAGGACCCAGCAGCTCGACCGAGAGGGGAGAGCCATCATGGCTCAGTACGCAGTCCTCATCTACGCCGCCGACTCCGCCCATGCCCTGGACGCGACGCCCGACGACCTCAGAGAATGCGATGACCACGCCGACGACCTCGTGGCGGGCGGTTCGATGGTCATGGCCTACGCGCTGACGCCTCGGGACATGGCCACGTCGGTCCGGGGCGACACCATCACCGACGGCCCGTTCGTCGACTCAAAGGAGGTCGTCGCCGGCTTCTACGTGATCGAGGCACCTGATCTCGACGCCGCGCTGGCGATCGCGCGCACCAATCCGGTCGTGCACGAAGGCGGCGGCGTGGAGGTCCGGCCGGTCCACAGCGGCGGGTTCATCGAGCGCGCAGAGGCGACCGCCGGGTGAGCGACGCCGCGGCTGTCGAGGCAGCAATCGCGGGCGCGCACCGGCGGGAGTGGGCGAGAGTCCTTGCTGCCACGGTGCGCGTCGCGCGCGACCTCGACCTCGCGGAGGAATGCGTCCAGGAGGCCTATGTCGCAGCGCTATCGGCGTGGACGCGGACCGGCATCCCCGACAACCCGGCGGCCTGGCTCACCGCCACGGCCAAGCGGCGCGCGATCGACGCGCTCCGGCACGAGCAGGCGCTGCGGACGAGACTGCCGCTGCTGGTGGAACCGCGCGCGGCCGGCGAGACTGCGGCGGACGAGGCGGCGGAGGAGGCGCTCGCCGGGCAGCCCGGAGACGATCCCGCGGACGTCCTGCCGGACGACAGGCTGCGCCTGATCTTCACCTGCTGTCACCCGGCGCTGGCCCAGGAAGCTCAGGTCGCCCTCACCCTGCGGCTGGTCTGCGGAGTCGCTACCCCCGACATCGCGCGGGCGTTCCTGGTGAGTGAGACGACGATGGCGGCCCGCATCACCCGGGCGAAGAAGAAGATCGCCATCGCGCGGATCCCGTACCGGGTACCGCTGGCCGCTGAACTGCCGGAGCGGCTGCGCCCGGTCCTCGCCGTCATCCACTTGCTGTTCACGACGGGCCACACCGCGCCGTCGGGCCCGGCCCTGGTACGGGATGACTTCATCGACCGGGCGCTGCACCTGGCCCGCATGCTCCGCGAGCTCATGCCCGCGGAGGCTGAGGTTGCGGGCCTTTACGGCCTGCTGCTGGTCACCGATGCCCGCCGATCGACCCGCGTCGACTCCGGCGGGCGGCTCGTCCGGCTCCAGGATCAGGACCGGTCGCAGTGGGACCGCGCCGCCCTCGCCGAAGCTCACGATGTCATCGTCGAGTGCCTCCGGGCCGGTCCTCCCGGCCGCTATGTCCTTCAGGCAGCGATCGCGTCGCTGTACGCGGAGGCGCCGTCGTCCGACGCGACGGACTGGGCCCAGATCGTTGTCCTGTACGACAAGCTGCTCGAGGTGTGGCCGTCCCCCGTGGTCGCGCTCAACCGGGCCGTTCCGCTGGCGAAGGTCGCCGGACCCGACGCAGCGCTCGCGCAGGTGGAGCAGATCGAGCGCGACGGCCGGCTGGCCGACTACCAGTACCTGCATGCGGTCAAGGCCGACTTGCTCGCCCAGGCCGGGCGCCCTGGTGCGGCGGCCGACGCCTATCGCCGCGCTTTCGACCTAGCCGCGAACGAAGCCGAACGCGCGTTCCTGGCCGGCCAGATCGCCCGGCATACCGCAGCTCAGTAGTAGTACGGGAACCGGCTCCAATCCGGGTCGCGCTTCTCCAGGAAGGCGTCCCGCCCCTCGACTGCCTCGTCAGCCATGTAGGCAAGCCGGGTCGCCTCGGTGGCGAAGACCTGCTGGCCGACCAGCCCGTCGTCCACGAGGTTGAACGCGAACTTCAGCATCCGCTGTGAGGTCGGGCTCTTGCCGTTGATCTTCGCGCCCCACTCCAGTGCGACCCGCTCCAGGTCCGCGTGAGGCACGACCGCGTTGACCATGCCCATCCGGTGAGCGGCTGCGGCGTCGTAGGTGTCACCGAGGAAGAAGATCTCCCGGGCGAACTTCTGCCCGACCTGCCGGGCCAGGTACGCCGAGCCGAAGCCGCCGTCGAAGCTGCCCACGTCCGAGTCCGTCTGCTTGAACCGGGCGTGCTCCGCGCTCGCCACGGTCAGGTCGCAGACGACGTGCAGGCTGTGCCCCCCGCCCGCGGCCCAGCCGGGCACGACGCAGATGACGACTTTGGGCATGAACCGGATGAGCCGGTGGACCTCCATGATGTGGAGCCGCCCGGCCCGCGCCGGGTCGATGGTCTCGGCTGTCTCGCCCTCGGCGTAGCGATAGCCATCCCGGCCGCGAATGCGCTGGTCACCGCCGGAGCAGAACGCCCAGCCGCCGTCCTTCGGCGACGGCCCGTTGCCGGTGAGGAGCACGCAGCCGACGTCGCCGGACATCCGCGCGTGGTCAAGTGCCTGGTAGAGCTCGTCTACCGTCTGCGGCCTGAAGGCGTTGCGAACCTCCGGCCGGTTGAATGCGACCCGGACCGTTCCCGAGTCCACCGCCCGGTGGTAGGTGATGTCGGTGAAGCTGAACCCGTCGACGGGCCGCCACGACGCCGGGTCGAAGATTTCAGAGACCATAAGCCTCATTCTGGCGGGCCGCCTGCTCGCCTGCTCAGCCGGCCAGGTCGGTCAGCGGGATGCTCTCGTCCCGCAGCCGGGCGGTCGGCACCGGCTGGCCGACCAGCGCCCGCAGCTCGTCGTTGACGTCCCAGATGTTGACGTTCATCCCGGCTGTCACGTGGGCGTCGCGCACCCAGAACGCGATGAACTCACCGCTGGACTTGTCGCCGCGGATCACCACCTCGTCGTCCGGGCTGCCGTGGCCGACGTATTCCATGCCGAGGTCGTACTGGTCAGTGAAGAAGTACGGCTGCCAGTCGTAGACATTGCCCTGACCGAGGATCACCTGGCCGGCGAGCTTGCCCTGCCGGATGGCGTTGTCCCAGTGCTCGACCCGCAGCGATCCCCCGGTCGCCGTATTCTGCGCGGTCACGACGTCCCCGGCCGCGAGGATCGCCGGATCGCTGGTGCGCAGCCGCTCGTCGGCGACGATGCCGTTCCCGACCCTGAGCCCGGCCTGCTCCGCGAGCGCGGTCGCAGGACTGACGCCCACGGCGACAACCACGACATCAGCCGGAACGAGGCCGCCGTCCGTCTCCACACCAGTCACCTTCCCGGCCGAGCCGGCGACTGAGCGGACCGACACTTCGGTGCGGACGTCGACGCCGTGCGCGCGGTGCACGTCGGCGAAATAGCGGCCCATCTCCTCGCCGAGCACGCCCAGCAGCGGCAGCGGGGCGGCCTCCAGCAGGGTCACCCCGAGGCCCGCGATCCGCGCGGCCGCCGCCACCTCCAGGCCGATCCAGCCGCCGCCGATGATCGCGGCCTCATGCCCGCCTGCCAGCGCGGCCTTCAGCGCATCACTGTCGGCACGGGTACGCAGATAGTGAACGCCGGCCAGGTCCGCGCCGGGGATACTCGGCCGCCGGGGCCACGCGCCGGTGGCGAGGACCAGGTGCTCGTACCCCAGCGCGCCACCCGAGGCCAGGGTGGCGTGCCGCGCACTGCGGTCGATCGAGCTGACGCGCTCGCCGAAGTGAGTGTCGATCTGATGCTCGCCGTACCAGGCCTGGTCGTGCACGTAGAGGCCAGCCGCGTCCTTCTTTCCCTGCAGGTAGCTCTTGGACAGGGCGGGGCGCTCGTAGGGTCGCTCGGATTCCTCGCCGATGAGGTGAACCGGGTCGCTGTAGCCGCCGTCGCGCAGTGTCTGGACGACGTGCGCCGCCGCCAGCCCGGCCCCGACGACGACGCAACCGCTGCCCGATTCGCTCATGACGCATCCGTCCTTCGTGACTTTGCCGACTCTCACAGCAGTTCTACCTCGCGCACCGCGCCGCCGCAGAGCCCGCCCCGAACCGGCGCGTATTCGAAAGATACTTGCGACTTGAGACCAGATATTGTAAAAAGTTTTCCAACGGGGTAGCCGCGTTGATCAGGCAGAAACGAGGCATTCGTGCTGGCAGCAGACGCACCGGCGCACGGCGAGTAGCCCCATGGCAGCCCGGTGCGCCGCGCAGGCCGTGGAGCTCACTCCGTTCCTGGCCGGCGCGGTGGGCGAACTGCTCGAGCTCTGGCGCACGGTCATGCCGGCTGACGCCCCCGACAGGGCCCGGTTTGCCGATCTCGCCCTGCTCAACCCGGCCTTCGATCCGGCCGGGTTGCAGCTGCTCTGGACGGACGGCCGCCTCATCGGATTCGGCTACGCGGTTGCCGGTGCCCTTGCCCCGGACGGTTCGCGGCCCGGGTGGCTGGCCGGACTTGGCGTCGCACCGGAGCACCGTCGAGCCGGGCACGGGACCCGCTTGCTCGAGGCGTGCCTGCACTTCCTCGCGGACGCTGGCTGTACCGTCGCGGCGCTCGGCGGCAACGGCGAGCGCTACCTGCTGCCCGGTGCCGACCCGGCCGTCTATCCGGCGTTCCGCGAGCTGCTGCTGGGCGCCGGATTCCGGCTAGCCGGGCGGACCGAGGCGATGCGCTGCGAGCTCGCGGGCGCCGCTTTTGCCGGGCCGGAGGCGCCCACCGGCCCGTTCAGCTGCCGGCATCCGGCCGACGGCGACTACCCGGAACTGCTGCACGTGGTGGCCACCTTCAGTCCTAGCTGGGCAGAGCTCGTCCGGAGCTACCTCGCCCGCGACAGCGGTACTTCCAGCCACGGGGCGGACCACCTGTGGGCAGCCTACGCCGCGAACGGGATCGCGGGGTTTGCCGGATCAGACCTGTTCCCCGGCTGCCCGGGCCGGTTCGGTCCGATGGGCGTGCTCCCGGCCGCGCGGGGCCACGGTACGGGCGGGCGGCTGCTCCGGCTGTCGCTGGGCTCGATGGCGGGGCGCGGGCATTCGAGCGCCTGGTTCCTGTGGGGACCCGAGGGACAGTCCGGCCGCCGTATGTACGTCTCGGCCGGCTTTCGCGTCAGCCGCGAGTTCGAGTTCTACGAGCGCGAGCTGTCTGGCTGGGGGCTGCCCCGGTCGCAGCGTTTCCGTACGGCACGAAAGGCATCGTGAATGAGTTGCCAACCGGCCGCTGTCCATCAGGCCGCTGACTCCGGCCAGCTGCACCGGGGCGCGCTGTCGCTGACTGGCGCAGTCATGCAGGGCGTGACGCACATCGCTCCCACGGCCGGGGTCATTCTCATCCTCCAGGCCGAGGTAGCGACCATCGGGCTGGCTACGCCGTTTGCCTTCGTGATCGGCATCGTGCTGATGCTCCTAGTGGGCGTGTCGATCGCCCAGCTGGCGCGTTTCCTTCCGTCAGCAGGTGGCTTCTACACCTATATCAGCCGGACGCTGGACCCTCGGGTTGGCTGGTTCGCGGGCTGGATCAACCTGCTCTACGACCCGTTCGGCACGGCCATCGACCTGGCCGCGCTTGGCTACGTGTTCAACGCGGCCCTGTCGGCGAACTACCACGTGACGTTTCCCTGGTGGGCGACGTTCCTCATCGGCGGGCTGATCGTCACCGTGGTCATCTACCGCGGGGTGGAGCTCACCGGCCGGGCGCAGCTCATCCTCGGCGGCCTTGAGGTTCTCATCCTGCTCGCCGTCAGCGTCCACGCGCTGATCAGCCCCGGCGCGGGCGGCGTCACGGGCGCGCCGTTCGACCCGGCCAACGCCGCCAAGGGCAGCGACCTCTTCGTCGCCGTCATCCTCGCGGTGTTCACGTTCACCGGCTTCGAGTCGACGGCCCCGCTCGCCGAGGAGACCGCTCGGCCACGGCGCAATGTCCCCCGCGCGATGCTGATCTCGCTCGCGATCGTCGGCGTCTTCGTGGTGTTCTGCCTCTGGGCGATGATGATCGGCTGGGGTACCGCCCACCTGTCGTCGATGATCAGCTACACCGGCAACCCGGTCTTCGCCGTGGCGCACCGGCTCTGGGGACCGGCCTGGGTCCTGCTGCTGCTCGCCATCGTTAACTCGCTGCTCTCGGTGTCGATCGCGACCACCAACTCCTCCACCCGGGTCATCTACGCGATGGGGCGCACGGGCGCGCTGCCATCCTGGTTCGGCCGCATCGACGGGCGCTTCGGCACGCCGCGGAACGCGATCATCGCCCAGACCGTGCTGACCGCCGGGCTCGGGCTGGGACTCGGTTTCGCGATGGGGCCGTTCAACGAGTTCCTCATGATCGGCGTCGCCATCACCGTCGGACTGGCGCTCCTGTACATCCTCGCCTGTCTCGGCGTCGTGCGGTTCTTCCGCACCGAGCAGCGGCCCAACTTCAATGCGCTGCTGCACCTCGTCGTCCCGCTCGTGGCCGCCGTCGCTGTCGGATTCGTCCTGTATCACAACATTGTTCCGGTACCGCCGTACCCGATCAACATCGCGCTGCCGCTCGCCGGCGGCTGGGCTGTCGTCGGTATCGTGGCCACGGTGTTCATGGTGTCGACTGGCCGAACGGGCTGGCTAGACAGGGCGACCCGGGTGTTCGACGAGCAAGCGGCAGCGGAGGGCACAGCTCAGCCGCCCACCGGGTCCTGACGGCGCAGTCCTGATGACACGACCACGCAAGCTGGCGGGCACCTCAGTCGCGCCCGCCGTCGCCGACCCCGCCGCCTCGCCGACGGAGATGCGCAACGACCGGACGCTCGACATCGACGTGCTGCCCACAGTCGCGCTCCTCGAGCGGCTGAACGCCGAGGACGCGACCGTCGCCGAGGCAGTCCGGCGCGCGATCCCCGATCTGGCGAAGGTCGTGGACGCGGGTACCCGGGCGCTGCGCTCTGGCGGCCGCGTGCACTACTTCGGCAGCGGCACGTCGGGGCGGCTGGCCTTCCTGGACGCGGCCGAGCTGCGGCCGACGTTCGGCCTCGAGCCCGGTATCGTGATCGCGCACATTGCCGGCGGCCAGTCAGCCCTGACAAGCGCGGCCGAGGATGCCGAAGACGACCGACCCAGCGGAGCGGCGGACGCGGCCGAGGTCACCAGCTCGGACCTTGTTATCGGACTGAGCGCATCCGGCTCGGCTGCCTACGTCGGCGGGGCGCTTGAGCACGCGCAGCAGGCCGGGGCCGCAGCGGCGCTGTTTACGGCCAATCCGCTGGCTCCGCTGCGCGCCGTCGCCGACATCGTCGTGTGCGCCGAGACCGGACCGGAGGCGCTCACCGGCTCGACCCGCCTCAAGGCGGGCACGGCGGAGAAGCTGCTGCTGAACTCGTTCTCCACGGCGCTGATGATCCAGGACGGCCGCACGTTCTCGAACCTCATGGTCCGGCTGTCCCCGGCGAACTCCAAACTGCGCGCGCGTCAGGTTCGGCTGCTGAGCCAGGCCTCCGGGGCTTCGGCGGCTGACTGCGCTGCCGCGCTCTCGGCCGCTGGCGGCAGCGTCCAGGTCGCGCTCGTCTCGCTGCTGTCCGGCGCCGACGCCGCGACCTCGCGCCACGCACTCGAGCAAGCAGGCGGCGTCGCCCGCACCGCAATCGCCGCGATCGCGGACTCGCATCACCGGGCCTAGGGGCAGCAGTCACCGGTCGCTGCCCTAAGCGGGGCCCCGATTGGGCGTGCCGCGGCAGGTGCCCGACGTGAAGCAGACAAATCGCTCGCCGCCCCGCGGCGCTTAGGGCAGCAGTCACCGGTCGCTGCCCTAAGCCAGGCCCCGATTGGGCGTGACTCACGAGCCGCTGCCCGAAGACGGGCAGCGATCGGTGTGTCACGCCCAATGGCTCGTGGCCGTGGTCGGCCCGACGGTCGGCGCGAGAGGGCGGCACGGGCCGGTAGCGGCGCGCGCGAGCGGCGTAGATGTGGCCGCGGGCCCGTGCCACCACCAGATCCACATTCACGCGGCCAGAGTCGGTCAGCCTGATATGGCGGCGCGGGCCGCGAGCCGGACCGCGCCGGTGACCGGTTCCTCCGTAAGGACGCTGACGGCCGACTGGGGCAGCCGCTCGCGCAGCGCCTCGCGAGCAGCAGCCGCGAACCCTTCGCTGGCAAACAGCCCGCCGCCGAGCACCACTGGCAGGGCCGCGAGTACACCGAGGCGCGCGGACTGGTCATGCCGGCCGGCCGAGTTCCGGATTGTCCGCGCGGCCTGGTCCCCCGCAGGCCGCTCCGCCGCGGGCGGTTCCGGCAGAGCGGCGAGCTGGGCCAGCGCACCGACGGCGAGCGTCGCGACAGCCTGGCCAGCGCGAGCGCGGATCTGCGCGGCGGCCGGGTCGGCGCTGGCCAGCACCTGTTCCGCGTACTGCGCCCAGTGCCGAGGCCGGTGCGGCTGCTCGAGGTAGCGCCGGTGCAGCTCGCCCAGGTCGGCCGCTCCCGTCACCTGGAGCAGCTGCTCACCGAGTTCGCCCAGCGAGGCGCTGCGGTCCCGGCGGCCGAGCAGTTCGCGAAGGGCCTCGCGCACGATCCAGTAACCGCTTCCCTCGTCGCCGAGCAAGTAGCCCCAGCCGCCCGCCTGCACGCTGCCGCCGTCGCAGAGACCCACCGCGATCGAGCCAGTGCCGCAGATCACCGCGACCCCGGCATCGACTCCCGCGGCGGGCAGCACGAGCATTGCGTCGCTGACGATCACGAGCCGGTCCGGCTGCGCAAGCGGCGCCAGCGCCCCGGTCAGGAACTCCAGCGCGCCGGGCACGCTGAGGCCAGCCGAGCCCGCGCAGATTGCGTCCAGTGGCCTGGCCGGATCGAGCGGCAGCGATGCTAGCAGCTCGGTCAGCGCTGCCGTTGCCCCGTCGAAGGCCGGCAGCGGGGAGGCTGCCGCTGCCACCGCGGCTTTCGGCGACAATCCGCGGGCCGGCACAAAGGACAGCCCGGCTCGCGGTGCCGCCGATGTCCAGACCGAGCACACGGAGGCCGACTGGGAGCCCGACGGCCCCGTTTCTGTCAGGGTGAAAGGTTTTCAGCTGCGGCTCGGGCACAGCCCGAGCCTACGGGGCGGCCCCTTGCTCAGGGATTGAGCACGTCCAGTTCTGCCAGCCGGCGGACGGCATCCGCGCGGGTGCGGCACTGCAGCTTGAGCAGGCTGCTCTGGACATGCATCTCCACCGTGCGCGGGCTGATGAACAGCGTCGTTCCGACCTGCTTGCTCGTGTTGCCGCGCGCGACGAGCAGCATCACGTCAAGCTCGCGGGCGGACAGGCCGGCCGTCGCCCGGCCGATGTCGTACGGGCGGATGCCCGGCGGCAGGGTGCCTCGCTCGCGCGCGCCGAGCCGCCGCGCGGGGCTCCGCCGCGGCGGCGTATGACCGAGGTCCGCCAGCGCTGCCACGCAGTCGTCACGCAGCTGCCGGGCGCCGAGCTGGCTAGCCTGCGCGTGGGCGCTGAGCAAAAGCTGGCAGGCGCGGCCGGCGTCACCACGGTCGCCGGTACCAGGCCGGCTCGCCGCGAGCGCCGCGCACAGCTGAGCCTGAGCGGCGGCGAACGGCAGATCCAGCTCGCCGAACATCTCGCCCGCTCGCAGCAGCTCCCGCACTGCCTCGACAGGCTGGCCGCTAGCCTCCAGAGTTATCCCGCGTGCCTGCGCAAGGCCAGCTATCGCCTCCGGCTGTCCAGTCGTCTCGGCGATAGCCGCCAGGACCGCGACGCAGCTGAGGCCGTCCGGCAGCTGGCCGTGCCCGGTGAAGTAGCCCGCCAGCCAGGGCAGGATGGCAAGGCTGTAGTGCCGTTCCTCGGTCTGGCTGATCAGGCTCAGCACCTGCCTGCCACGTTCGACGGCAGCCGAGCGCGCGCCGTCGGCGACGTCCAGGACGCACAATCCCCAGTGCGCCAGCAGCTGCACCGGCACCAGCTCGATCCTGGTCGCCATCAGCAATGCCTCGACCAGCTCACGACGGGCCGGGCGGCTACTCCCCCGCAGTGCATGCACCAGGCCGAGGAAGCAGGTGGCCACGGACTGGGCGTGCGGAATAGTCGCCGCAGCCAGCACGTCCTCGCAGACCGCGACGACCCGGTCCCAGTCGCCGCGGTTGAACAGCACGGGTGCCGCGCAGGCACGGCACATCTGCCCGATCGCGTCGGCGCCGTGGCTATCGCAGAACTGATAAGCCGCGGCATAGGCGGCCGCAGCCGCGCGGTAGTCACCGCTGTGCTCCAGTGAGTCGGCCAGGCGCTGATGCAGCTCGGCCGCGGTGTCAGCCAGCTCGCCCGCCAGGGCCTGGTCAAGCGCGCTGCGGACAGCCACGATCCCGGCGTCCGGCTGGCCGAGGCGGCAGAGCACGTTCCCGCGCAAGCCCTCGGCCCGCAGCACCAGATCCGCCCGGCCGGAAGATTTCGCATCGGCGCTCGCGGCACTCAGCGTGGCGAGCGCAGCCGAGTAACTGGCCGCCGCCCGCAGCTGCGTGGCGATGGTGAGCCGGTCGACCGCCGCCTCGGCAGGCAGGCCGGCCGTC
This sequence comes from uncultured Actinomycetota bacterium, assembly GCA_963711535.1. Taxonomy (GTDB): domain Bacteria; phylum Actinomycetota; class Actinomycetes; order Streptosporangiales; family Streptosporangiaceae; genus JAJYUU01. Next base: position 390,510 of record CAVQEN010000002.1, read on the forward strand.
ACGAACAGGCCCGCCGCGATCTCCCGGTCCGTAATCGCGGATTCCCACTGCCCGCGCAGTTCGTGAGTTACCGCGAGACGCCGATGGGTGGCGGCCAGCGTCGCGGCGTCACCAGTGCGCCGCTGGTCCTCGGCAAGCTCGCGGAGCAGCGCGATGGCCTCGGCGTAGTCGGCGGACATCTCCGCGCACCGCGCGAGCCGGTCAACGGCGGCGAGCCGGGCCGCGCGGCCGCCGGCCGGCGCGCTCGTGTCGTCCGGCGGCCAGTGCTCCAGCGCGGTGCGGAGCGCCCGCGCGGCGTCCCGGTAAGCACCGACGGCCCAGTGTGCGTCCGCGGCCGCGACCAGCGCGATCCTGGCACCAGCGAAGTCGCGCGCGGCGAGGAGGTGGGCGGCGACCAGCGCAGCCGACGCGCCGTTCGCCGCCAGTGACCGGGCCAGGTCACGGTGCAGCCTGCGCCGGCGTGTCCACGGAATCTCGTCGTAGGCGGCCTCCCGGGTGAGCGAGTGCCGGAACGCGGCCCGGCCGTCCGCCACCTCGGTGATCAGCCCGGCACCGGTGAACGCGTCCGGCCAGGCCGGCAGGCCGCCAGCCGCCAGCACGGTGTCCACGTCGAACTCGAGGCCGGCGACCGCGGCCGCCTCGAGCAGCGTCCGCTCGCTGTCGGTCAGCCGGGCCGCCCGCAGCAAGACAGCCTCCCGGATGCCGTCCGGTACCGGCGCTGCGCCAGCGCCCGCGAGCGCCACGCCGTCGCCGACGTGCGCGAGCCGTCCGCTGTCGCGCAGCGCGATCGCCAGCTCCTCGACCGCGAACGGCAGACCGTCTGCGCGGCCGGCCACCGCAGCGGCCAGCGACGGCTGAGGCGCGCCGCCGAGAAGCGCGGCCAGCATCCGGGTGACCTCGTCATCGCTCAGCGGGCCGAGCATGATCTCGGTGAGCTGGCGCGCCCGGCGGAGCCGGGCCCGGACCGTCCGCAGCGTGTGGCCGCGCGGTAGCTCGTCGCTGCGGTAGGAGCCGGCCACGAGGACCGGCGCCTCGCGGACCGCGTCTGCGAGGGCTGGCAGCAGTTCGAGCGTCGCCTCGTCGGCCCACTGCAGGTCGTCGAGGAACAGCACCGCCGGCTGACCGCCCGATCCTCCGCGGGCGGCTGGCATGAGGCGGGCCTTCCCGGACAGCGGCGTACCCGGCCCGGAAGAACTGCTCGCAACCGAGGATGACATCAGGATGCTGGTCGCCCCATCCGATGCCCGCGCCAGTCCGGAAGGCGTCGGTCATGGCCGGCACCGCGGCGAGTGCCCCGAGCGCCAGGGTGAAGGCACCGGCAACATTTACCGGGCCGTTCGGGTCGGCCAGCGCCAGCGCTTGCTCCGGGGTGAGCGAGTACTGGCCGCCGTCGGCCTCGTAGGTCAGGTAGCCGCCTGCCGCCTGGCCGGCCAGCCACTCCGCCACGTACCGGGCATCGGTGCCGGTGCGCGACGCGAGTCCGGCCGGAGTCAGCGGCCCGGCGGCCAGCGCCCGGTACAGCCCGAGCCGCTCGCCGATCACCACGTTCCCCGCTGCGACGGTCGCGCCGAGGTCGCCGGCGAACTTGTGGACGAATTCCATGAACTTGTCGAGATCTACTGCTGCTGCCATCGTGATCACCTCTCTACGTCGGTGACCACACGCTAAGACTGCTCTGGCCTGCGGCAATACCGTGAAACTACGGTATTGCCGAGGTGAGCTGACCGCCCGGATACCGTAATCCGGCCCGATCCGGCTCGCTCAGCGGGAGGCGGACACCTCGTGCCACACCCCGCCGTTAAGGTTCAGGTTGTTGCCTCTGGCCTGGCCCGGGGCCGAGTCGCCGATGTAGGTGTACAGCGGGTGCCCGTTGTAAGTGAGCTGGAGCGAGCCGTTAGTCCGCCTGATCGTGCCGATCTTGCCAGGCAGGCCCGCGCCGGCGCTGGCGGTCCCGATGACCGGGGGCCAGTAGGCCGCGCAGCCGCCGTAGCATCTCGACGTGGTCGCCGTGTCGGGGGCAAACGAATAGAGCGTGAGGCCCTTGCTGTTGGTGAGGATCCGCGTTCCGCCGATCGTCGTGGTCTTCAGGACAGTCCCGGTGCTCATGGCCACCGGTGCCGGGGCGGTCGCGCCGGCAACCGCGACGCCGAACAGCACGGCCGCCGCAACCCCCAGGGCCGCGGCGGTCGCTCCGGCTGCTCGGGCGACCGCCGGGGAGATCTGAGCGGGGAATCGCCGGGGGCCCTTCGCCGCGCCTGGCGCCCGGCCAGGCGCAAGCGCGAGCGCGGCCAGTACCACGAAAGCGGCCACCTCCAGCACGCCGGCGATGATGCCGGCGGTTGTGCGGACCTCCTTGAATCCGAACAGCCCGATCCAGACCGACAGCAGGTAGCCGCCGAGGGTGGCCAGGGCGAAGCCTGCCCCGGACGCGGCAGCGACCCTGCCGGGGATGACGAGCCGACCGGGGATGGCCAGGACGGCCAGCCCCAGTGCGAAGGCGGCGATCACCTGCAGCAGGAACAGCCAGCCGATCGTCGGGATCGTCCGGTAGCCAGTGAGATACAGGTCGAGATGGATCGCTCCGGTAGCGAGCAGCAGGCCCGAGCCTGCCACGCGCAGCAGGAATTGCCCCGCGCCGGGCGCCGGGGGCACGGCGTGCTCAATCGCCGCCCGCGGCCGGGTCAGTACCGCCCGTCTGGTCGTCTCCCGCCATGTCATCGACTCGCTCCGTTCGGTCGCCGTGCTGTCTGGCAGCCTGACCGGCCGGCTGGCCAGGGCGGCGATGGACTCGGGCCGCCCTGGCGCCGGCAGTTCGCTAGTCCGTGCCCGCAGGCTCAGTACCCGCCGGAGCCGGACGAGGAGCTGGGTGAGGGCGCCGCGCCGCCGGATGCGGGGACTTCGTGCCACAGTCCGCCGAAGGCGTTGACACCGTTGCCGTTGGCCTGGCCGGGGGCCGTGTCGCCGGTGAAGGTGTACAGCGGATGCCCGTGGAAGGTGAGCTGAGTCGAGCCGTCGGATCGCTTGATGGTGGCGTACGGGGCCTTGACCGCGGATGTGCTTGCCGGCGCCTTCACCGGCGGCCAGCTCCCCGCGCATGCTCCGTTGCAGGCCGACTTGGTGGACGTGTCAGGGGCGAAGGAGTACAGCGTGAAGCCCTTGGCGTTCGTCAGGACCGTGGTTCCTTTGACGGTTGATGTCTTCAGGCCCTCGGCGTGCGCGGCGGCAGAGGCCGAAGCCGAGGCAGAGGGCGTGGCGGCCGGCGAACTGCTGGCCGAGGTGCCGGACGAGCCGCACGCTGCCAGTGCCGCGAGGCCCGCTGCGGCAGCTGGGACCACCAGCAGCGTCCGCCGGCGATTGCGAATTTGCCGCCCGTAACGTGACGCGATCATGTCGTGTCTCCCCCCTCGCTCACTCGCCCGCCCTGCCCCCCGTGCAGAGCGACGCTGACGAGTCGCCTTCTCAGTCGACGCTATCGGGCATCCTCGGGCCGCCCGTCGGGGAGGCCCCGCGGCAGCGAAGTCTGCGCGGCGGTGGCCGCTGTGGGGCCTTTGCCACAGAACGTCTCCCAGCGCTCGCTGACCCGCAGGACAGCCTGCGCCCATGGTCAGGCCGGATCCTCGCGCGCGGTGCTGACCGCTTCGCCACGCGCCCTGCCTCTGGTGGCGAAGTGCCGTCCGATCACGACCGATCCCGCGATTCCGAGGGCGATCGCGACCAGGGGAAGGACCTGGTCGTAGTTGTACGCGGTGGAGAACTGAGCCTGGCGGATGATCAGCGCTGTCACGCCGGCCTGGATCAGGAACAGGGCCGCCCACAGGTAACTCGTGACGTACATGCCCAGGCGGAAATCCTGATAGGTCTTCCACATCGTGTCGAATACCGCCATCCCCTCGTGGGTGCCGTCCGTGCCGTACCGCTGGGCCATGAAGAACACCACCGGCCGGCGGGCGACCACGCAGGAGCCCAGGAAGATCAGGCCGATCAGGGCGGTAGCCCCGCAGTCCTTGTAGAGCAGCACCTTCGGGTCGGTGCTGCCGAACACGGCGATGACCGCAGAGACAGCTGTGAACGCGAAGATCGACGCCGAGGCGCCGCTGAACTTGCGCGCCCTGATCCAGATCGTCACCCCGCCCGCAACGGGGCCGATGCTCCCGGCCAGGTAGGCGACAACATCGCTGGCACCCATCGCACGGGCGAGGTGGAACAGCCCGATGCTGCCGCCAATCTCCATCGCGGTAACGAGAAGGTTGAAGCTCATCCCCTTCCTGGCCGGATGGTCCTTCAGCCCTTGAGCAATCTGGTCGTGCACGTTCGGCACCTGAGGCGTCACAATCCCCCAGTATGGAGCTACCCGACCGGGCGGGACGATGAGCGCACCCGGATGGAGCGCCGCCGGAGGGCAACGCCGCGCCGGGTCACGGCTCAGCGCAGGCGTACTACGAGATCCCGCACGCCTGCGCAACGGCCGCCGCAGCACCCTCGCGGTTGGCCGCAGCCGGGAGGCCCGGGCGTTCGAAATACGTCATGTAGATGTACGCGGCGTCGGTCGGGCTCGTCGCGGCGTTGAGCACCGGGATGTACTGCGCCCAGCCCTCGTTGTAGGTGAGCAGCGCCGACAGCTGCGTCTCCAGGTCTGCCGGCACGTTCCCGGTGACGAACCCGGCCGGCAGCGGAGTCCAGCCGATGAGGCCGCCGCCACCCGAGCCGATCGACTCCGGGTTGCCGTCTGATTCCTGATAAATGTTGCCGGCGACACCCGCGGCGGCCAGCGCCGTGTAGCCGTGCCCGACCAGGAAGCTGACGATCGTCGCATAGTTGTACGGCAGCATCCCGGTGCCGCCCGTCCCGGTGCAGCTGAGCGTCGTTGCCGCTGGTGATGTGGCACTGCCGTGCGACGGGTGGCCGGACCGGCCGTGGGCAGCGCGCTTCCCCGCCGCGCCGCGCCGGCCGTGCCTGGCGAGCTGACTAGTCTGCGGCTTCGCGCTCTGGCGAAGCAGGACACTCGCCGACGGGAGCGTCCGCAGGTGATACGCGGCCATGCTGCTGACAACGGGGTCGAGCTGCTGGGGCGCCGCCTGGGCCTGGTAGGCCAGGACACCGCCTGCCAGCGCGAGAGCCGGCGTAATCGCGCCGATGATCGGGAGTTTCCGGTACTTCCGGGCAGGAGAGCGGTGCTGCCCCCTGTGCTTACTCTCCCCGCCATGCTTACTGTCCCTGCCGTGCTGCTGAGGGGCTGACCTCACTACCCGCCTAACGCCGGTTCTTCGCCCAGCTACGCAGCATGAGGGGTGAGTCGCTTCTCGCCGGGGCCTGACAGATTTACCTGGGCAAGCCTGGCAGTCAGAACCACCGCGGTCCGGCGAAAGCTCCCAAATAGCTCAATCGGGCCATCCATTTAACAAACCGGTCAGTGAGAGCGAAAACTCCTATGGCTAAAGGGATCCCGACGATCCCGGCTCCCGGCAGCGGCAGGGAGAACTATCTCGCAACCACCCGAAATGACTAGTTCCGGTTAACGCCGCAGGTCAGGCCACAAGCTCAGGGTCGACGACTGCAGCCAGCGAGCGCGCTGCCATCGCGTGCAGCAGACTGGCCATCGCCATCCGGTCGAGCTCGCTCGCACTGTGTGGCGTCGAGTTGAGCAGGCCGAACACCGCATGGACCGCCGCGCGGGCCCGGCCGTCGGTGATGCCGGGCTGGATGCGCCGGAGGACCTGCGTCCACTCCTCCGCGTAGGCGCGCTGGAGTCGGCGGACCTCCCGTCGCTGCGGGGCCGGCACGCTGGCGAGCTCGCGCTCGTGCACGATGATCAGCGACGGCTCGTCGAGGGCAAACCCGATGTGCCAGTCCAGCAGGGCGGCGAGCGCGGCCTGCGGGCCGGAGGCGCTCGCCACCCGGGCGCGCCCCTCGGCCAGCAGACGCTCGCTGATATCCAGCAGCATCTCGGCCAGGAGTGCTTCCTTGTTGCGGAAGTGCCGGTACAGGGCCGGGCCGGTCAGGCCGAGGGCGGCACCCAGGTCGTCGATCGTCGTGCCGCGATAGCCGTGCTGGGCGAAAAGGCGCGCAGCTACCGACAGAATCTCTGCCCGCCGGGTTATGGCGGGCCGCGCAAGGGCCACAATTCGGCAGTCTAGACGAGCAGTGTTAGTCTTCGTTAACATTCGAGGAGTTAACGTTCGTTAACAGGGCGGGTGCTCGCCGTCGTCGATGCCGGACAGAAGAACCCACCGGAGAGCTATCATGATCGACTTCGCGCTCGAGAAGGAACAGCAGGCACTGCGGGAGACGGTCGCCGAGTTCGCCCGCGCCGAGGTGGCGCCGGTGATCGGCGGGTACTACGAGCGGGGCGAGTTCCCCTACGACATCGTCGCCCGGATGGCGCAGATGGGCCTGTTCGGCCTCCCGTTCCCGGAGGAGTACGGCGGCATGGGCGGCGATTACTTCGCGCTATGCCTCGCGATCGAGGAGCTTGCCCGGGTGGATTCCTCGGTGGCGATCACCCTCGAGGCGGGGGTGTCACTCGGCGCCATGCCCATCTACCGGTTCGGCACGGGAGACCAGAAACGCGAGTGGCTGCCGCAACTCTGTGCCGGCACGAGCCTGGCCAGCTTCGGCCTCACCGAGCCGGGCGGCGGCACCGATGTGCCCGGCGGCATGCGCACGACGGCCGTTCTCAGCCCCGCCGACCAGGCCGCTGCCGACGACCGGGAGTGGGTGATCAACGGCTCCAAGGCGTTCATCACCAACGCCGGCACGGACATCACGACGCTCGTCACCGTCACCGCCAGGACCGCGGACGGCGGGATTTCCGCGATCGTCGTCCCGTCGGGCACGCCGGGCTTCACTGTCGGGAAGAAGTACTCCAAGGTCGGCTGGTCAGCATCCGACACCCGGGAACTGTCCTTCAGCGACGTGCGAGTGCCGGAGGGCAACCTGCTCGGGGCGGCGGGCCAGGGCTACGCCCAGTTCCTCAGCATCCTGGACGAGGGCCGGATCGCGATTGCCGCGCTGGCGGTCGGGCTGGCCCAGGGCTGCGTCGACGAGTGCCTGCGTTATGCCCGCGAGCGGGCGGCGTTCGGCCACGAGATCGGGCACTACCAGTCCATCCAGTTCAAGCTCGCGGACATGGAGGCGCGAGTGCATTCCGCGCGCTGCGTGTATTACGCCGCCGCCGCCAGAATGCTGCCGGCCGGCCGTTCAAAAGGGACGCCGCTGTCGCCAAGCTCGTCGCCTCGAATGCGGCCATGGATAACGCGCGGGACGGGACGCAGATTTTCGGCGGGTACGGCTTCATGAACGAGTTCCCGGTGGGCCGCTTCTACCGGGACGCCAAGATCCTGGAGATCGGCGAGGGGACGTCCGAAGTCCAGCGGATGCTCATCGCGCGTGATCTGGGACTGCCGTCCGCGCGGTGACCGAGCCGGTAGCCGCGCGGAGACCTCGCATTCCAGGCCGGGCAGAGTGCTGCCAGAGTAGGACCATGACCGCGGATAATCCTCCCGAGCTTGCGCCGGTCCGGCCGGGCGAGGACCTCGACTGGGACGCACTCGCCCGCTACCTCCGCTCACACCTGGACGGACTCGGCCGGCTGCAGTCGGTGCGCCAGTTCCCGAACGGCGCCGCCAACCTGACCTACCTGCTTGAGTTCGAGCATCAGCGACTGGTGATCCGCAGGCCGCCGTTCGGCAAGATAGCCGTCGGCGCCCATGACATGAAACGCGAGTACCGCGCGCTGTCGCGGCTGTGGCGCAGCTACGACCGGGCGCCGCGCGCCTTCCTGCTGTGCGAGGACCATGACATCGCGGGCGCTGACTTCCTGGTGATCGAGTACCGGCCCGGTGTCGTGGTCTGGGGCAGCGTGCCGCCGGAGATGACCGGGCAGGACGACGCAGCCCGCCTGATCGGCTTCGCCGTGGTCGACGCGCTAGCCGACCTGCACCAGCTCGACCCGGAGGAGGCCGGCGTCGCCGATCTCGGCCGTCCGGACGGCTTCGTGGAGCGCCAGCTCAGTGGCTGGCGCAAGCGCTGGGAAGCCGTGGCGGCACCCTGGCGCGAACAGGATGGCGAGGACGTCGTCGCTGCGGTCGGCGCGGAGCTGGCCGCCACGCGTCCGCCGACCGTGCGGACCGCCGTTCTGCACAACGACTTCAAGATCGACAACTGCCAGTTCAGCCCGGCGGATCCCGGCCGGGTGCAGTCAGTCTTCGACTGGGACATGGCCACGATCGGTGACCCGATGATCGACCTCGGCACCATGCTCAACTACTGGCCTGACCCCGGCGACGACCCGGACGACCGCCCCTCGCATCCCGCCGGCCAGGAAGACATGGGGCTGCCGGCGCGCGCGGAGGTCATCGACCGCTACGCCGCCCGCACCGGCGCGGACATGTCGTCGGCGGGCTGGTACCAGGCATTCGGATCCTGGAAGACCGCTATCGTCGTCGCACAGCTCTACTACCGGTACCTGCAGGGCAACAGCCACGACCCGCGTCAGGGCCTGAAGGGCGACCGCGTGGTCCCGCTTGCCCTTCGCGCGCGGTCGATCAACCGACCCTCGTAGCGCGTAAAACCCGGCCCGCTCACAAAGTCCCGCCGGACGGGCTCCCGCACCAGGGTTTTCCTACTATCATGATAGCTAAACTAAGGAAGAACTCCCCGGAGGTGCGGCGATGCAAGCGACAGCGCCCGAAGCGCTGGGGCGGCCAGCGGACATTACCGCGCGCGCCGACGGCCTGGCGGACGGCATCGCGCGCCTCCGGCGGGCACTGCGGCGGGGAGCGCGAGTCGCGGACCCGGAGAATCCGCTGGCTGTCGCTCAGCTTGAGCTGCTCTCCGCCCTGGCGGAGAATCCGGGCAGCCGTCCCGGCCGGGCTCGCCCAGCTGCTGCACATGCGCCCGAACACCGTGACCACGATCGTCAACGCACTGGTGGCCCACGGCATGGTCAGCCGGTCAGAGGCCGATGGCGACCGGCGCGCGATCGAGCTCAGGGCGACCGCTACCGGACGCGAGACCGTGAGCGCCTGGCAGGCGACCAACGCCGGCCTCCTACACGACGCCCTCTCGACGCTGACCGCCCAGCAGCGGCGTGCGCTCGCGTCCGCGGTGCCGGCACTCGAGGCACTCGCCCGGGCCGTCGACCGCCTCGCCGACGAGCCCGCCCGCACACCCGCGGCTGGCTGATCACAGCACCCGGCGGCCGGCCAACGGCCGCGACGTAGGGTTGGGTCCAGCCCGGCCGCGCCGCGCGGCCGGCTCGGACCAGCCGTGAACACCGCGACAGCGGGACCGCCGCGACCAGCCGGGAGCGCAGATGACATCGATCGCCAGCGCGCTCGCCGAGTGGGCGCACACCCTCGATCCGAGCGACGACGACCTCGCACTGGCCCGGCGCTCCCTGCTGGACACCGTCGCGGTCACCCTCGCTGCGCGCGACCACCCGGTCACCGCGATCGCCGCCGCCCTGAGCGAGCCAGGCCGCTGGGCGGCGGCCGGCCACGTGCTCGACTTCGACGACCTGCACATGGCATCGACCACGCATGTGAGTGTCGTGTGCGTTCCCGTCGCGCTCGCGACCGGGGGCGGCGCGCGCGCCTGCCTGGCCGCCGCCGGGGTGATGGCACGGCTCGGCTCAGCTCTCGGCTGGCCGCATTACTCAGCCGGCTGGCACGCGACCTGCACGGCCGGCGCCCCGCCGCTGCTGCCGGTGCGGCGGTGGCGCTCGGTCTCGACCCGGCCGGGATCGCGACCGCCATCGCGCTGGCGGTGCCCGCGGCAGGCGGTGTGCAGCGCGCGTTCGGCACCGACGCCAAGTCGCTGCAGGTCGGCTTCGCCGTCGAGGCAGGCATCCGGGCCGCGAGCCTCGCCGCCGCGGGCGCGACTGCTGACGAGTCCGCGCTCGAGGAGTGGCTGCGCCTGGTCGGCGCGGAGCCCGGCGGCTTCGATATCAGCGGACCCGCGGTGCCCGGCGGGCTGGCCGTCAAGATCTACCCGTGCTGTTACGCGTTGCAGCGCCCGATCAGCGCGCTCGCCAGCCTCGCCGTCGCCGCGGGCATCGATCCGGCGAGCGTGCAGCGCATCGATCTGCGCACCCCGGAGGCAGCTGTCGTCCCGCTCATCCATCACGAGCCGCAGACCGGCCTGCAGGGCAAGTTCAGCCTCGAGTACGCCGCGGCGGCAGCTCTGCTCGACGGCTATCCGGGCTTTGCCAGCTTCACCGACGCGGCTGTCGGGCGGGACGCGGCGCGCAGGCTCGTCAGCGTCGTTGAGACCACGCTGGATCCCGGCGGCGACGGGCTGCTGGACGGCGAGCTTCAGGCCACCCTTCACACCAGAAACGAGGCCGCCCGCCACACGGCACTCAAGTACCCGCCCGGCAGTCCGGAGCGACCGCCGTCGGAGGCTGAGCTCAGCGCCAAGCTGGCGGACTGCGTGGCCGGCCTGGACACTGACCCGTTCTCCTGGACCTGGCAGAACGCGGCCGGCGTGCTGCGCCGGTTCCTGCCGTGACCGCGGGGGCGCTGCCGCTTGACGGCGTCCTGGTGGTGTCGCTGGAGCAGGCGGTGGCAGCTCCGTTCGCCACCCGCCAGCTTGCCGACCTGGGCGCTCGCGTCGTCAAGGTCGAGCGCGCGGGGGCGGGTGACTTCGCTCGCGGCTACGACCGCGCGGTGCACGGGCAGTCCAGTTACTTCGTCTGGCTGAACCGGGGCAAGCAGTCGCTGCAACTGGACGTCAAGAGCGACCACGGCCAGCGCGTCCTGACGGCGCTGCTGGAGCGCGCCGACGTGTTCGTGCAGAATCTGGCACCGGGCGCAGCCAGCCGCCTCGGCCTCGCGGCCGCGGACCTGCGGGCGCGCCATCCCCGGCTGATCTGCTGCGCGATCTCCGGCTACGGTCCGGACGGCCCGTACGCCAGCAAGAAGGCCTACGACCTCCTGGTCCAGTGCGAGGCCGGCCTGCTGTCCGTCACCGGCCCGCCTGAGGCGCCGGCCAAGGCCGGGATCTCGGTGGCGGACATCGCGGCCGGCATGTACGCCTTCAGCGGCGTGCTCGCCGCGCTCTACGAGCGGGAGCACACTGGCGAGGGCAGCAGCGTGGAGGTGGCGATGCTCGACGCGCTTGGCGAGTGGATGAGTCAGCCATATCTGTTCACCCAGTACAGCGGTTCGCCGCCGCCCCAGGCCGGCGCGCGGCACGCGTCGATCTCACCGTACGGGCCGTACGCAGTAGCTGACGGGCAGGTCTTCCTCGGCCTGCAGAACGAGCGCGAGTGGGCGGTACTCTGCCGCGACATCCTGCGTCAGCCTGAGCTTGCCGGCGACCCGAGGTTCGCCACCAATCCGGACCGGGTGGAACACGACGACCAGCTCACGCCGATCATCGAGGCCGTTCTGCGGGGGCTGACGGCCGCGGAGGCCGAAGCCCGCCTGGACGCGGCCGGGATCGCGAACGCGCGGTTGCGCACGCCGGCCGAGTTCGCCGCGCATCCGCAGCTCGCCGCGCGGGATCGCTGGCGCGACGTGGAGACTCCGGGCGGGCCGGTTCGCGCCCTGCTGCCGCCGGTGACCGTCGCCGGACGTGAGGCCGCGATGGGCGCCGTGCCTGAGGTCGGCGAGCACACCGCCGCGATCCTGGCCGAGCTCAGTCTCGAGCCGGACGCCGGTACGACGGCCGGGCATTAGGCGATGTCGCGGCGCCAGGTCAGGATCACCGGCACCAGGAAGAACACCAGCGCGTACAAGCCGAGGATTCCGAACGCGGCAACCGGAGCCACCTCGACCTCGTCGATGGGATAGGTGAACAGCAGGCCGGTGTGGTTCGGCAGGTTGGCAAGCGTGTTCGTGCTCGCGTCCGGCAGCACCTCGTAGAGGCGCAGCAGCACGCCATGCAGCTGGGTTGAGATGTACTCCAGCGCCGGAACGAGCACCACCGCCCAGACCATCGCGGCACCGATGCCGGCGGCCGCGCTGCGGAACAGCACGCCCAGCGTCAGCCCGATCGCCCCGTAGGCCAGGCCCATGACCACGCCGGCCGCCAGGGCACTGCCCGCCTGCCCTGCCTCGGGAAATCCGCTCGTCAGCGCCGACAGCGAGCCCGCATGCCCGACGGCCGCGATGGCGCTGGCCACAGCGGCGGCCGCGAACGTGATGAGGACGCTCGCGGCCAGCGCGATCACGATCGCCAGGTACTGCCCGAGGGCGGTCCGCAGTCGGCCAGATCCCTGCGTCATCGCGGTCTTGATCGTGTGCAGGCCCCAGTCGCTGCCGCCGATCAGGGCTCCGAGCAGCATGAAAACCGCCGCACCGTACACACCGTAGAGTCCGGTCGTGCCGAAGCCGCTCAGTGCGCCGATCAGGTACTGTCCCGGCGACAGCGCGGTCAGGAGCTGGGGCACGTTCAGGCCCCAGACCTGCGCATCGGGGCTGTTCACCGTCAGGTATTCCACGTACTGGGTCAGGTAGTAGCTGATGAGCATCTGGACCGGCACAATCAGCACAAGCCCCCACACCGCCGGCCGCCCGCGCATGATGAGCAACTCGGCCCGGATGGTCGCCAGTAGCCCGGCCCGAGCGCGGGCCGGCTGCCCGGACGCGGCAGGGGCAACGGCGGCGGTCCGCTTGCGACGTCGGCCGCGCCCAGCGGCGATATCGCGCCGGTGCAGCAGGAAGAGCGCAACCGCGATCGCGCCGATCGAGTAAGCGGCGAGCGTCCAGACCGCTTCGGGCACGCTCACCGGCAGGTAGTTCTGCGACAGCGCACCGCCACCGGGCGTGCCGAACAGGCCGGACAGGGTGACGGCACTGGGCCCCGGAGCCAGATCGCTCATCGTCCGCACCGGTCCGCTCGCGGTGAGCGCGAACTCGTACAGGCTGCTGTCGATCAGGAGCGTCCACACCAGCGCAATGCTCATGGCGCCGACTGCACTGCGACAGATCGTGCCGAGCGCCAGTCCGAGTATCGAATAGGCGAGGGCGATGAACAGCGCTGCCCCCGCGGACCCGGCAATCGCGGGTATCGGCGGGAACGCCCCGGTGGTGGTGGTCACCGCGGCAGACTCCAGGCTGCGCACCGCCAGACTCGCCCCGGCCGTGACGGCGAAGGTCAGGATGGTGCTGGCTGCAGCAGCCGCGCACAGCGCGATCAGCTGGCCGCCGAATGCGCGGCCGCGACCCTGCGCCTGCAGCAGCGTTGTCCCGAAGCGTCCCGTTGCTCCAGTCACCGCCGGCCATCAGCGCGCCGAGCACGATCAGCGGCACCTGGGCGGTCAGCGCGTACTGCGACACCGCGATGATCGAGAACTGACTCGGCAGCATCGACGGGAGGATCTGCTCGGGCGTGCCCATCGTCTGGTACTGAGCCGGCGTGAGCGTCAGGTAGGTGAAGAGATTGCCGAGGTAGCTGACCAGAAGCGTGACCACGGGAGTGACCAGCAGCAGCGCCCAGGCTACCGGCCACCTGCGCAGGACCAGCAGCTCGGCCCGGGCGGCGGCGAGCATGACGTCAGCGCCGGCCCGGTCGTCGCTGCCCGTGCCCGCGCGGTCCGCGGCCCGGCCGGCGACGCAGCGAGTCCGCGCCGCCGGTGCGGCCCCCGGTCAGGTCAAGGAAGACCTGCTGCAGCGATCGCCGCGACGTCCGGATCTCGCTGACCTCGATACCCGCGCCGACGAGCTCCCGGTTGACGGCGGCCGCGCCGGCGGCGCCGGGATGCCGCAGCGTCAGCGCCAGTCTCCCGTCGGTGAGCTCGGCCCGCTCCACCTCGGTGCTCGCCGCCGCCAGTGAGGCGGCGGCACCGGCCGGGTCAGCCCTGACGATCAGGTGTGCCGCGCCCCGCAGCTCGGCCGGCGAGCCCTCGGCGAGCAGCCGGCCGCCGCTGATGATGCCAACCCGGCCGCACAGCTCCTCGACTTCGGCCATGTCGTGGCTGCTGAGCACGATGGTCCTGCCACCGGTGCCGAGCGACCGGATGAGCGCCCGCATCTCCAGCTGGCCAGCCGGGTCGAGGCCGTTGGCTGGCTCGTCCAGGACGAGCAGATCCGGGTCCTTCAGGAGAGCGACCGCCACGCCGAGCCGCTGTTGCATCCCGAAGCTGTAGGCGGCCACCTTGTCGTCGCCGCGCGCGGTTAGGCCGGCCTGCTCGAGGACAAACTCGACGCGCTGGTCGCCGATACCGCACCGGCGGGCTACCACCCGCACGTTGTCGCGACCGGACAGGAACGGGTAGAAGGCCGTCTCCCCCATCGCGCCGAGCCGGCGCAGCCCGGCCGGGTCACCGGGCGGCGCACCCAGCACCCGGACCAGGCCCGACGTCGGCCGGACGAGCCCCAGCAGCATGCGCAGCGTGGTTGTCTTGCCCGCTCCGTTCGGGCCGAGTAACCCGTAGACCTCGCCAGCGTCGACGGCAAGATCGAGGCCGTCGACGGCGACGACGTCCCGGCCGAAGCGCTTCACCAGGCCGCGCACTTCGACGGCAAGCTCACCAGACAATCCGACCACCTCTGGCCTGCGGAGCATCGCTCGCCGCGGGCGCCCGGCACCCAGCATGTGCCTGTCGGACGCGCAAGCGCTCATCATGACCAATGTCGCAGAGAGCAGCCACGGCCGGCAAGCACGCGCGGCGCTGCTCGGCAGCTACGCTCAGTGATCGCGCCCGCTGCCCTCCTCACCGTCTGCGGCCGCATCCTTGGTCGGCGCGGACGCCCTCCAGACTGGCTCGACGGCATCCATAATCTCCCGCGACTTCGACCGCAGGTCGCGCTGCGTGATCTCCGGAGTGCCCATATTCAGTCAGGCACCCGGTACGACAGGCCGCCCCGGGCCGCGCCGTGGTAGGCGCGGCCCGGGCTCGGGGTTACTGCCGGGGCGTCCGGCTTGCGGGTGCGCGCGGTTAACCGCTGAAGTCGCCCGCCAGCCTGGCCAGGTCCGGCTGACCGAGGCCGATGCCCTCGTTGAAGGGCTCACCCGGGTTGCCGGTGTAGTAGATGTTGTCGTTGCTGGTGCCCGCCTGATTCAGCTGGGTGAACGGCGAGTGGGGGCCGACCGCGGCGGCGTACAGATACGGGTTCCAGAACCCGACCCGGTGGCCCAGGTAGGAGTCGATGACCGCGTTGGCGCCGTCCAGCTGCTGGTCCACGAAGCTGGTGCCGCCGTATTCGCTGATGCCGGTACCGCCGAGCACCGGCGCGTATATCAGGTAGCCGGTCTGCGGGTCTCCGTCGGTGGCCAGGTCGGGTTCGGCCCGGCCGGAGCCGCTTCCGGTGGTCACGCCGGGCGTGGGGGTGAAAATCCAGGCCGTGGGCTCGGACAGTCCCGGTGCGACCTGCGCATAACTGGCCGGGGTCAGGTACTGCACCGCGTGGAAGCTGCTCGTGCCGGGCACGCCCTGCTGGTAGGAGGGGGTCGGCTCGAGCGTGCTGAAGCCGCCGCCGCTTCCGACGACCAGGCTCTCGGCCGACTCGGCCAGCGGTTCGGACTCCACCTGTGCGACCGGTCCCCATAGGTAGTCCCAGCCCCAGATGCGCTGGGCCGGCGTCGTGGCCGTGGCAGTGCCGTCCGGGCCGGACAGGTACGTCGTCCCCGGCAGCGAGGTGCCGCCGCACGAGGTGACGAACGGGCTGTCCCCCGGCTGGTCCACCGACAGGTTCGTGGTGCCGATGTCGCCGCTGGCGGTGTAGGCGCCCGAGTCGGCGGAGGACGTGAACGCGGACTGGCCCTGCGCGGCCATCTCGAGGAAGGCCTCGTCGAACGCCTGCACGTAGCCGGCGGACTCCTCGCCGGACAACACCGATGCCACCACCGAGGTCTCGGACGAGCCCCAGCTCGCCGAGACGCCGCTGGCGAGGTTCTGGCTGGCCGCGGTGAAGAATGCGTCGGCGAACCCGTAGTCGGTGTTCGGCGCCTGGTAGTCGATCACATTCGCGCCCGGCGCCAGCGCCCCGGACTGCTCTACATCCAGATCGGTCTCGTCCGTACCGGACGCGAGGCTCGGCGCACCGGGGCCGCCGTCGATGTTGTCGACGGTGAAGGTGCCGGTGCGGGTTACGTGCGCCATATTGGCCCAGAAGTACTGCGGCGCACCCGGGTCTACCGCGGCCAGCGTGACGACGCCGACGGTCTGGCCGGTCCCGGTGGCGCCCTTGGCGTACAGCGGATCCAGGTCGTACAGCCGGGCGAAGTCGGACGGCAGCAGGCAGCCGTTGGTCAGGCCGAACTCGGCCACGCAGGTGTTCGAGCTGCCCTGCTGGGGCGCGTCGTAGCTGGACGGCTTGGCGATGTGGCTAACGTACGGGCCGTAGTCCGACAACCCCAGGATGGCCGTCACGAAGCTGGCCAGCCGGTACGGCAGCAGCGGCTGCTGCGTGCTGGTGTACACGTTCTGCTTGCGCACCGGGCCGAACCCGCCGGTACCCCCCTGCTCGGGCACGGTGACGTTCTTCTCGGTGATCGTCAGCGCCTGGTTGAAATCGCCCGCGGTGCCGGTGGCCACCACGTCCACGTCGTCGGCGTAGACGTCGGTGCTGATGCCGAACGACGCCAGGTAGCTGGTCAGCGCGTCGATGTTGGACGAAGACTGGCCGTACTTGGCGGCGAACTGCCTGACCGACAGGAACTGCGAGCTCGGGACGCCCGCCTCCACGCGGGTCTCGAGGGACCCGATGTTCTGCTCCTTGAGGATGAACGACACAGTGACGGGCGTGTCCGGCGGAGTGTCACCCAGCACCTGGGTGCCAGGCAGGTTGGCCGGGCTGATGCCTCCGGACACCTGGGTGGGCGTGTTCGGGCCTGGTGTAGAGGCAGCGGCGGGGCTCGCCGCGGCGGCGGCGGCCGCCGCGGCGAGGAGCAGCGTGACCGCGCCGCCGATGACTGTCGCTCGTGTTCGAAGTAACGTGGAGCTGTTCATGATCATTCTCCCCTGCGGGCAGATGCTTGGCCGGCAAACACAATCCGGTGGCCGGGCCGCTGCCAGGCTTGCACTCCCATGCTGGGTTGCGGGCGCCTGGTGCTGGCTACGGTTCGCCATGGTGCCCGCGGCGTTGCCGCGGCCACGGTAAAGACACTCCGCCCGGCGCCGACCAGCACAGCGGCAACCTCGGTCACGCCATCGCGCTCCAGCAGCCCGCCACGATGACCATTCATCACGTGCCTTCGGCGCAGCAAAACGGGTGAGCAAACTGTAGTACCCGGAACTCACCGCGAACAGAGAATTGGGCACGCTCCCCGGCAAGCGGAGAGCCGGATGACGGCACCGCTCCGGTGCCGGCCTCAGTGCCGGTTGTCAGCTGTCCGCCGGGGTTCGGCCGACCCGCTGGCCGCCGGCGCGGAGCTTCGCCGCGAGCGCGCGTGCCATCAGCTTCAGCAGGTCCGTCTTGCGCGGCTCGGTGTAGAGGATGAAGTCGTCGAACGTGCGGACGCCCCGGTGGCCGGCAGCCGCCCGCGCCGCGTCCCTGATCTCGGTCAGGTGGGCCGGCGTCAGCTGCAGCGGGTGCTCCCCTGGCTGGCAGGACGCGCCGAGCGGGAAGTCGCGGCCGGGCGTGCGGCTCATCTCGATGTGGCAGCCGAGGACGTGAGTGACCGGCCGGGTCACGGCGAAGTCGACCATCCTGTCCATGGTCGCCAGGAACTCCTGGTGGTTGTCGACGTAGAGCCGGCCGGGCAGAACGGTGTCGCCGGTCAGCAGGAACCCGGTCCACGGGTCGTAGGTCGTGATAGCCGCCCGGTGGTGGCCGGGGCTGCCCTGAACCTCAAGGACGCGGCCCCCGAGGTCGAAGGTGACGACCTCGTCAGGCCAGCTCGTGAAGCCGAAGAACTCCCGGACGGCGTCAGCCTCGCGGCTCACCACCGTCGTGCCGGGCCTGCCGGTGAACTGAACGTCGCCCGCGACGTGGTCGCCGTGCCCGTGGGTGTGCGCGACCACGAGCTCGTACTTATCCCGCGGGTGGCTGGCGAGCCAGCGGTCGACGAGGCCGTCGATCGTCGCCCGGAGCGGGAAGGTGCCCGCGTCGGGCGTTGCTCCGGAGTCCAGCAGCAGCGCGCGTTCGCTGCCGAACAGCAGGTACAGGAACGGCGCCTCGTAGTGCACCGACTTGCTCTGCCGCAGGATCACCGTGTGCTCGTCGTAGTGATGCACCTGGATCGGCGGATCCTGGCTGGCCCCCGAGCGCGGCGCTCCGTGGATCCAGCTCACGTCTAGCGATCCGGCGACCGGCGCCGCCGACCGGAAGTCGATGGTGTCGTCAGCCACTCCGGGCCTCGTTTCCATGGTCGTCCTTATCTGTGTGGTGTTCTGCGGTCAGGTCCAGCTCGGCCATGGGCGTCCCGGCGACGAAGTACCGGACGTACCGCTGACCGGGCGCCAGGCGCGGCCCGCTGCCGACGGCGCGCGCGAAGTAGGGCTCGAGGATCTCCAGTAGCTGCTGCTTCACCGCGCTGGCCTCCGCGGCCGTCATCACCGCGACGCCGGTGGCCGGGCCGCCCTTGCCCTGCCAGTCGGGGTCGTTGTCCGTGCAGTCCTGCCAGTCGGCGATGGCCTGCATCTCGCGGCCGAGGATGACGCTGAAGAGCTCGCTGGTCGCGATGTCGTCGCCGGGGATCCGGATCCGGTTGTCCGGCATGCGGTAACGCCGCTCACGCCGGTCCGGGCCAGGCTCGGCCTCGGTGACGAAGCCGTACTTCGCGAGCTGACGCAGGTGGAAAGAGCAGTTGGCCTGCGGCAGCTGCAGCACGCGCCCGCACTGTGCGGCAGTCGCGGGGCCGATAGCGACCAGTAGCTCGAGCAGGTCCAGGCGCACCGGGTGGGCGAGCGCCCGGATGGCCTTCGGGTCCGTGACCTCCATATGCCAAAGCATACTTTGACATTTTTCAGATGTCAAAGCATTCTTTGGGAACTAAACGGCGGCTTTGGCGGCCTCCGCCAGCAGGTCGAGCTCTTCTGTCAGGTAGTCGGCGAGCGCCTCGAGGTCGGGCACGAGCTCCCGGCAGGAAACAAGGCCGAAGTGAAGCTGGCCGAGGTAACCGACCAGCGTGATGTTCAGCCCCTGGCCGTCGGTGATCACCGAGACTGGGTAGTGCGCGAGCAGGCGGGCACCGCACAGGTAGACCGGCACGTTCGGGCCGGGCACGTTGGAGATGCACAGGTTGAACGGCGGCAGCCTGTGCAGCACTCCGGTCGCGAAGACGACCCGGGCTGCGCGGGCGGTCAGGGCCGGCAGGGCGAAGTCACTGATGTGGTCCACCAGGCCCTGCGGGATCGCGGCCTGCTGCGCCTTCGCGGTCTGCGTCGCTGCATGCGCGATCCTGACTCGCTCGGCCGGATCACTGACGTTGGTCGGCAGTGCGGCCAGCATCGCCGAGACCTTGTTCCCCATCGCGGTCTTGCTTGTGGTGTCGCGCACGGATACCGGGATCATCGCGATCAGCGGGCCGTCGGGCAGCGCGGAGTGATCAGCCAGCCAGCGCCGCAGCGCGCCGGCGCACATGGCCATGACGACATCGTTGACCGAGACGCCGAACGCGTTCTTGATCGCCTTCACTGTTTCCAGGTCCACGCTCCGCAGCGCCAGCCGGCGGTGCGACGTGATCGGCCGGTTGAACGGCGTTGCCGGAGCGCGCCCGGGCGTGGTGCGGATGACCTCGCCGTCGCCGCGGTTCAGGCCAAGCATGCCGCCGACCAGGCCGCCGACAGCGGGCGCAAGCGAGGGCAGGAACCGAACGACCTCGCTGGTCAAGCGCACCGTCTCGACTGGCCGCCAGGCGAGCCGCGCGGCGGCCAGAGCGGTCAGCGCGGCCGGGCGCGGCGGACGGGCCGGGCGGAACGGCCTGGTCGCCGGCAGCTCACGACCGTCCGGGGTGAGGTCGAGCAAGATCGTCAGCAGCTCCGCGCCGGACGCGCCATCGATCGCCGCGTGGTGGATCTTCGTGTACACGGCCGCGCGGCGGCGGGCCAGGCCGGTGATGAGGTAGATCTCCCACAATGGCCGGCTGCGGTCGAGCGGCCGCGCGTGCAGCCGGGAGACCTGCTCGGTGAGCTGCGCCTCCGACCCTGGCCGCGGCAGCGCGATCTCCCGGATGTGGTACTCGATGTCGAAGTTCGGGTCGTCGATCCAGTACGGCTGGTCCAGCCCGAACGGCACCGCGAGCAGTTTGCGGCGCAGCACGGGTACCAGTGGCAGCCGCTCGCCCAGTACCTCGGTCAGCCGGGCCAGCGTCAGCGGCACGGGCGCACCTTTGGGGTCGAGAATGCAAACTCCGCCGACGTGACCGGTCGAATTCGCTGTCTCGAGCGCGAGGAACGCGGCGTCTAGCCCGGTGAGCTGCTGCATCCGCTACTCCTGACGATCGGCTGAACCGCGGTAGAACGAGCGCAGGGGCGCAGGAGGACGGAACGGGCTCAGCGCGCCAGCCGGGACTGCCAGCCGGTCAGCGATCAGCCAGAGCGTGGCCGGGTCCACGCCGAAGCCCAGATGCGCGCAGCGCACTTCGACGTTCTGGTGCAGGTGCGTCTCCGGCTCGATGCACGCCCGCCAGGACACGATGCCGTCCCGGCGCGAGTACACGGCTGTTGACGGAACCCCGATGGGCCGGCCGATCTGCTCGCGCGTCGGCACTCGGCCGGTCGCGTGCAGCCGGGCCCGGCGCTGATAGGCACGGTCGGCGTGACTGTGCTCGTCGTCAGTCAGCGCGAACGGGCTGCCGAGCGTGATCACCCGCCGGACCTGGCCGGGATGGTCGCGGGCGAGCTCGCGGGCGTAGATGCCGCCCAGGCTCCAGCCGATCACCGACACCGGTCCCCCGGTGTCCCTGACGCGGGCAGCGAGCAGTGCGGGCAGCTCGTCGAGAACCTCGCTGGTCGGGCCGATGTTTCGGCCCAGGCTCCAGCCGTATACCTGGTAGCCGAGGCGGCGCAGGAACCGGCGGAGTACTCCGGTGCTCGTGTCGGAGGCCAGCAGGCCGGGCAGTACGAGCACGCCGTGCCCGTCGCCGCGGGGCGCGAAGGCGAGCCACGGAGTGGCCAGCGGCAGGGTCGCGAGCTCAGCAAGTCCTCTGGCGGGCTCGGTCAGCAGCAGGCCGAGCGACGGTCCCGGTGAGGTGCCGGACGCGCTGCCGGACGCACCGGGCTGACGGAAGGCTGCTTCCCGTACTGGCATGCGCGGCCCGTCCTGTCGCCGGGTGCGGACCTGAGCCCGCTGCCGCGCACCCGCTGTCCTAGGCAACCTGCTGATACGCCTTTAGTGTAAGTCTCAAATCGGTTGCCGGAAGGCCCAGAACTCGGTGGCGCCATGAGCTTCAATCTCGCGACGATCCTGCACGAGACGGCGATGGCCGCGCCCGATGCTCTCGCTTACCGGGCCGGCGGTGCTGCAGCAACGTACCGGCAGCTCGACCACGAGTCCGGGTTGCTGGCCGCCGGGCTGGCCGAGGCCGGCCTCGTTCCCGGTCAGGTCGTCGCGCTCCAGCTGCCGAACGTGCCGCAGTTCCTCACTGCTTACTTCGGCGCGCTCAAGGCGGGGATGACGGTGCTGCCGATGAATCCGCTGCTGAAGGCGGCCGAGATCGAGCATCAGCTGACGGACTCCGGTGCCAGCATCATGATCGGCCTGGCCGGCCTGCACAGCGAGGCCGCCAAGGCCTGCGAGATCGCCGGGCTGCCGTTGTATCTCGTCGGCGACCCTCCCGCCGGGGAGGGCTCGCGCCCGGTGACCGACCTCATTGCTACCGGGCCGCTCAGCGCGCCCGGCGGCGAGATCTGGCCTGGCAATGCGGACGACACTGCGGTGCTGATCTACACCAGCGGAACGACCGGCAAGCCCAAGGGCGCCGAGCTGACGCACTTCCTGCTGTACATGAACTGCACGGTGTCGGGCCAGCTCTTCGGTGCCCGGCCGGACGACGTGACGCTGGCGGTGCTCCCGTTCTTCCACGTCTTCGGGCTGTCGTCGGTCGTCAATGTCAGCGTTCGCTACGGCGGATGCCTGTCGATCGTGCCGCGGTTCGAGCCGGCCCCGGTGCTGGCCGCGCTCGAATCCGACAAGTGCACGGTCATCGCGGGCGTGCCGACGATGCTGCACGCGCTGGCGCAGCTAGAGGTGGCCGGCCGCGATCTGTCCGCGCTCCGGGTCACCGTCTCGGGTGGCGCGTCGCTGCCGGAGAACGTGCTGCGGATGTTCGAGAGAAAGTACGGCATCGAGGTGCTCGAGGGATACGGCCTGTCGGAGACCGGCAGCACCACGTCGTTTAACCGGCCGGGCGACCGCAGGCCGCTGTCGGTCGGCAAGCCGATCTGGGGCGTGCAGATGCGCGTGGCCGACACCGCCGAGCAGCCGCTTCCGCCGGGGCCCGATCAGATCGGCGAGATCCAGATCCGCGGGCATAACGTCATGAAGGGCTACCGGAACCGGCCGGAGGCGACCACCGAGGCGCTCCGGGGCGGCTGGCTGCATACCGGCGACCTCGGATACGTCGACGCCGACGGCTTCTACTTCATTGTCGACCGGACCAAGGACCTGGTCATCCGGGGCGGCTACAACGTCTACCCGCGCGAGATCGAGGAAGTGCTGTATGCCCACCCGGGCATCCGGGAGGCTGCGGTGATCGGCAAGCCGGACGAGCGCCTTGGCGAGGAAGTAGTCGCAGTCGTCGTGCTCAGCGACGGATCAGACCTCGGCGAGCGGGAGATCATCGAGTACTGCAAGGAGCGCCTGGCGGCATACAAGTACCCGCGCGAAGTGCGGTTCCGCGCCGAGCTGCCGCGGGGCTCCACCGGCAAGATCCTCAAGACGGAGCTCCGCGACAGCTGACCGCTGGCGGATTTGCGCCCGCTCCGGCAGCGCCCGACTGGTCACTCAGCCGGGCGCCGCCGCAGCCCCCCCTCCTTAGGCGGCAAGGGACGAGTAGAAGCTCGCGTCGCCCTTGCGCACCACGCTGGTGTCGCCGCTGATGCCCACCGGGACCGGCCCGGCGACCGTGACCCGGTGCAGCAGCCGGGGCAGGTCGTCGTAGTCCGCGACCGCGTAGTGCTGAGTCGCGCGGTTGTCCCAGATCGCGATGTCGCCGTGCCGCCAGGACCACCGCACCGTGTTCTCCAGCCGGGTTACCTGCCGCTGCAGCAGCTGGAAAAGGTCGGCGGAGTCGACGGAGCTGAGCCCGGTGAAGTGCCGGACGAAGTGCCCGAGCAGGAGGGACGGCTCGCCGGTCTCCGGGTGGATCCGGACAACCGGGTGCTCGGTCTCGAACTCGAGGTGCCGGAACTCCTCCCGGTACGTCTTCTCCTTGACATCCACGCCGCCGATCTGGGGTCGCTGGGCCGCGTAGTCGTACAGATTGGAGTGCACCGCGCGGAGGCTGGCCGCCAGCGCCTGAAGTGCCGGGTGCAGCCGCCGGTAGGCCTCGACCGTGTTGGCCCACACGGTCGTGCCGCCGTACGGCGGCAGCGTGATCGCGCGCAGAATGCTGATCGCCGGCACGCGGTCGACGAACGTCACGTCGGTGTGCCAGCTATTGGCCTTGCCCTGCTCGGAGTCGATCGGCAGGATCGCCTGCCCGTCTCCGGTAACCGTCGGGTGCGGCTTGGTCACCTCGCCGAGCAGCCGCGCGAAGGCGAGCTGGTCGGCATCGGTGGCGTGCTGCTGGTCGCGCAGAAATACCACGCGGTGGCGCAGCAGGGCAGCGCGCAGCTCCGCGAGCGCTGCCGGATCCACGTCACCGCCGACGCGGATGCCGCCGACGACCGCGCCGATCAGGCCGCCGACTTGGGTTACCTCAACGTGCCTGGAGTCTTCGTAAACGGGCGGCGTCGTGGTGGGGCGGAGTAGCTGAGTCATGCGCAGTGCACCTTTCGTCGTCTGCCGGGTCTCTTCCTCAATCTGGTCCCGGCGTGATATGAAAGTCAAGTATTCCGATTAACTTAATAGGCTTTGTCCCCGGAACAAGCCGCGTGATCACCGTGGTTGTCGCTGACACCCGGCGGCAGCCTGCAACGAACAGGAGGCGATCGTGAGCGTCGCAGTCGTGGTGGGCAACCCCAAACCGCGCTCGCGTACGTACCAGGCCGCGCACATCGTGGCCGAACGGCTGGCCGGCCACCGCCAGCCTCAGCATCGATCTCGCCGAGCTCGGCGCCGCGCTGCTCGACTGGTCCGACCCCGCTGTGGCCGAGCACGTCACGGCGGTCCAGCAGGCCGATCTGGTGGTGGTCGCCAGCCCGACGTACAAGGCCACCTACACGGGATTGCTGAAGCTGTTCCTCGACCGGTTCGGCGCGGGCTCGATGACCGGCACCGCCGTCCCGCTGATGCTCGGCGGCCACTGGAAGCACGCGCTTGCGCCTGAGCTGCTGCTGAAGCCGGTGCTGGTGGAGATCGGCGCGACCTGCCCGACGGCTGGCCTCTTCCTGCTCGACTCGGAGTTCGAGGCGAGCGACACCCTGGATAGCTGGCTCGAGCGAGCCCGGCCAGCTGTGGCGGCTACCGCACAGGGGCTGGCATGACGCAGCCGCCGGGTCAGGCAACGCTTCGCCGGGTCTTCAGCGCGTTCCCGACCGGAGTCGCCGCCGTCGCGGCTGTGATCGACGGCGAGCCGTCCGGACTCGCCGCGAACTCCTTCGTGTCGGTCTCGCTCGATCCGCCGCTGGTGTCGGTCTGTATCGCGCATACCTCCACGACGTGGCCGACCCTGCGCGGGGCCAGCCGGCTGGGCATCTCCGTCCTGGGTGATCATCAGGAGGCGGCCAGCCGTCAGCTGAGCTCGCGCAGCGGTGAGCGGTTCGCCGGGCTCGACTGGCGCGCGACCACCGAGGGAGCACTCCTGGTGTCCGGAGCGGCTGCCTGGTTCGACTGCTCGCTGTGCCGCGAGATACCTGCCGGGGATCACGACATCGTCCTGCTGCGAGTCCATGACCTGGGCGCGACCGAGATCATGCCGCTGGTCTTCCACGGGAGCACGTACCGTCAGCTCGGCGCTCACGAGGCCAGCCAGTACAGCGAAGCCCAGTACAGCAAGCAGTACCGGATCGGGGCCTGACCCCCGCCCGCTTCTCCTGGTTTCACCCGGCTCGGGGCCGGGCACGGCTAAACGACGATGCCGAAGCGAAGCCAAGTTAGCTATTTATCCTATCGGCAAGATAGTTTATTCTGGAACGCATGGGTCTTACAGAGACCGGCAACCGCGAACTCCAGATCGCGGTCGTCGGGGGCGGCGCCAGCGGAACCCTCACCGCGGCGCAGTTGCTGGCCTGCGCTGCTGACCGGCGGCTTGCGCTGCACGTGACACTCATCGACCGGCAGGGCAGGCACGGTCTTGGCCTGGCCTACTCGACCAGCCACCCCGCTCATCTGCTCAATGCCATGGCGGGCCAGATGAGCGCTGTGCCCGACGACCCGGACCATCTCGTTCGCTGGGCAGCTGCAGCCGGCATCCAGCCAGACGGCGGCCGGTCCTCAGATCCGGTGACGGCTACGACGTTCCTGGCCCGGCGCGACTACGGCCGCTACCTGCGGGACGTCCTGGCCGAAGCCGTGAAACGAGCCGAGCCGACGGCCCGCCTGACTCAGCTCACCGGGGAGGTGATCGGCCTCCGGCAGCACCGGACCGCCAGCGGCGGCCGGGCGCGACTGTTCCTCGCCGGGATTCCTCCGGTGGACGCCGACGTCGTGATCCTGGCAACCGGAAACGCGGCCGCCCGCCTCCCGGTCGACGTCCCGCCCGGTGCGAAGGGGCGGGTCATCGCCGATCCGTGGCAGCCCGGAGCGCTGGAGCCAGCCATCGCCGGGGCGGCAGCGGGCACTCCGGTGGCCATCGTGGGCACCGGCCTCACCATGATCGACCTGGCGATGACGCTGACCGACGGGCAGCCGGCCGCGCGGGTGCACGCCATCTCCCGGCACGGGCTGCTGCCGCGGGTTCATCCCGGCACGCGCCCGGCGGGCCTGCCGCTCTGGCTCCCGGCTATCTCCCGCACCACCGATCCGGTGCAACTCGCCGACCTCATGTGGCAGGTACGGTCCGCGATCTCCGCCAGTCCGGAGAACTGGCACGCCGTCATCGACTCGCTGCGGCCCTACCTGCCGGGCCTGTGGCGGCGGCTGCCGGAGCGGGACAAGCGGATGTTCCTCCGGCATGTCGCGCGCTACTGGGAAGTGCACCGCCACCTCATGCCGCCGGCGACAGCCCGTCGCATCACCGCGCTCAAGCTGACCGGACAGCTGACCATCCACAGCGGCCGGATCCAGTCAGTGACGCCGGTTCCGGACGGGCTCCTTCTCGGCACTGACACCGACCCCATTGCGGCCGGCTGGCTGATCAACAGCACCGGCGCGACCGGGGACATCACGGCGGCCGCAAGCCCGCTGTTGCGTGACCTGTTTGCCTCCGGCCAGGCCCGGCCTGACTCGCTGCGGCTGGGTATCGACGCAACGCCGGACGGCGCCGTTGCCGACCGTGACGGCCAGCCTGGCGACGTGCTGTTCACGCTGGGGCCGCCGCTGCGCGGCCTGTGGTACGAGACGACGGCGATCCCGGAAATCCGGGAGCAGGCTGCCGCGCTTGCCCGCCGGATCCTGAGCGACGCGCGGGTGCGGCAGCAGCCGGGAAGCGCCGCCTAGCCCGCAGTCTTCAACAGCCGGGATTCAGCGAGGCAGTTCCGGGCTGACCGCGTCGAGCAGCTGGCGCAGCGTCTCGGTATAGCTGCCGAGCGCCGAGCGCCCGGCCGGCGTCACCGCGGTCGCGGTCACGGCGTTGACGCCGCTGCCGGACTTCGACATCGTCACGTACCCGGCCTCTTCGAGCCTGCGCAGATGCGTGATCAGGTTGCCGGGTGTCAGCCCGATCACGTCCTGCAGTCTGGTGAAGGACAGCGTGTCGCCCTCCGGCAGGGTCGCAAGCGTCACCATGATGCGCAGCCGGGCGGGTGCGTGGATGACCGGGTCAAGCTCATCGGTCATGCCCGGCTCCGCGCGAGCTGAACGGCCGCGGCGCCCAGGAATCCTGCCCCGACCGCCAGTGCCAGCACGCCCCAGACTGCCCGCGCGCCCGCGAAGCCGCTCAGCGCGGCGGCCGCGATCAGCCAGATCCCGAGGCCGAATACGGACCAGCTCGCGCGTGTGGCCGAGCTGACAGCGAAGGCGATCCCGATCAGGTATACCGGCCCGGATGCCCCGAACACGCCGATCACGCTCTGGCTGGCGCCAGCGTGGCTGAGCGCGATGTCCATAAGGATGAAGCCCAGATACCCGGTCGCAACGGCGAAATAGTAGATCCGCCGCTGCTGGTCGGACGCGCCCTCAACGCCGCTGGTGGCCCGGCTGACGAGCGAAGCGGTGATCGCGAGGCCGATCGCCGCGAGTACGAACACGCCGCTGATGGCAGCGCCGGACGGCGCGCGGTACGGGTGCTGGCCGCGGACCGTCAGCCAGATAACGCCGTAGCCGATCAGGTACACCACGCCCCAGACCGTGTACACCGCCGGATGCCGGATGGTCAGCTCGTGCCGGGCCTTCTCGCGCGCCTCCTGCAGGATCACCGCGGCGCCCTGGAGGTCCAGCTGACCATCGTCACCAGTGCCAGTGGCTTCTCCGCCAGTGTCATCTGCGCCGGAGCCATCAGCGTTGCGCGCGTCCTCGTTCATGCCGACTCCCTCGGCCATGTGACTCACTCCGTCCATTAACTTTGTACTGCAAAGCTAGCTCGCTGTGCGGAGCAAGGTCAAACGACTCGAGGGCGGCCGTCCCGCTCGCATTCCGTCGGCGCGTGCGCGACAGACTGTCAGCAGCACCTACCTCAAGGAGTCCCATGAGCCGGTCACTCAGCTCGGTCGTCGCGGGAAGCCCGGTGCCCGGCGCGCCCGGCGGCCGGATCGCCTCGACGAATCCGGCTCGCACCGCCGAAGTGATCGCCGAGGTCGCACTAGGCGACGCGACGACGTTCGCTGCGGCGACGCGGGCCGCCCGGGCCGCGCAGCCCGGCTGGGCGGACGTGCCTGCTCCGGTCCGGGGCCGGGCGATCGCGCACATCGGCCGGGTCGTCGAGGCGAACGCGGAGTCGCTGGCCCGGCTGGTCACTGCCGAGATCGGCAAGCCGTTCGCCGAGGCGCTCGGCGAGGTGCGGGAGATCGTCGACACGTGCGACTTCTTCCTCGGCGAGGGGCGGCGGCTCTACGGCCAGACGGTGCCGAGCGAGATGCCCGACAAGCAGCTGTTCACGTTCCGCAATCCCGTCGGGGTGGTGGCCGTGATCACGGCCGGGAACTTCCCGGTGGCAGTTCCCTCGTGGTACCTCGTTCCCGCTCTGCTGTGCGGGAACACCGTCGTGTGGAAGCCAGCCGACTACTCCCCTGCCTGCGGAGCTGCGCTGTTCGAGTTGCTGACCCGCGGCGGCGGACTCCCGGACGGCGTGCTCAACCTGGTCCAGGCTGACGGCGCGGCGACGTACACGGGCCTGGAGCAGAGCCTGGCCGAGGGGACCGTAGACAAGGTGGGCTTCACTGGCTCCAGCCAGGCCGGCGCGCGGATTGGCGAGCTGACCGGCCGCTTCCTCCAGTCCGCCTGCCTGGAGCTGGGCGGCAAGAACCCGATGGTGGTCGCGCCGAGCGCGGACCTCGAGCTCGCGGTCGAGGCGGCGCTGTTCGCCGGGTTCGGCACCGCCGGCCAGCGCTGCACGTCGCTGGGCACGGTGATCGTGCACGACAGCATTCATGACGAGTTCCTGAACCGGTTCGACGCCGCGACCCGGCAGGCCATAATCGGCGACCCGTTCGGCGACGTCCTGTACGGGCCGATGCTGGACCAGAAGTTCGCCGGCCGGTTCGAGGAATACCTGGGCTGGATCCAGCCGCACCACGTCGTCCTCGGCTCGACCGCGACCGGCCGGATCACATCGGCTCGGGCGCGGACCGGATTCAGCGGCGACCCGGCTGAGGGACTGTTCTACCACCCGGTCATCGTCGACGGGGTCCGGCCTGACGACGCGATCTTCCGCAACGAGACGTTCGGGCCGATGGTCGGCGTCGCCAGCTACCAGGACCTAGACGAGGCCATCACGCTGGCGAACCTGCCCGGCTACGGTCTCTCCTCCTCGATCTACACCCGCGATCCGGCGGAGGCATTCGCCTTTCGTCGCGGCATCTCGGCTGGGATGGTGAGCATCAACAACTCGACCTCCGGCGCCGAAGCGCACCTGCCTTTCGGCGGCAACGGCAAGTCCGGCAATGGCTCGCGTCAGTCCGGCATCTGGGTGCTCGACCAGTTCACCCGCTGGCAGTCAGTGAACTGGGATTACTCCGGCCGGCTGCAGAAGGCCCAGATGGATGTCACCGAACTGGTGCCCGATCACGGCTTCCGCCTCGCGGACTAAGCGCGGGCTCGGACACAATAAGGCCATGACGAGCGAGCGGATCGAAGTCCAGCGGACGATCGAGGCGGACCCGGCGGCCATCTTCGCGGTGCTGTGCGATCCGCAGGGACACGTGGCGATCGACAGCTCCGGCATGCTGCAGTCCGCGGACGGGGTGCCGGTCACGGCGGCCGGCGACACCTTCGTCGTGCACATGGACCGCGAGGCGCTCAACGACTATCCCGAGCTCGGCCGCTACGACGTCACCGTCACGATTACCACGTTCGAGCCCGGCCGGGAGATCGCCTGGACGATCCTCGGCCAGATCCGTCCGCAGATCGGGCACGTCTACGGGTACCTGCTTGAGCCCGCTGACGCAGGCACGCTCGTCACCTCGTACTACGACTGGTCCGGCATCGACCCGGTGTGGCGGGACGCCGGCATCTTCCCGGTCCTGTCGGAAGGAGCCCTGCGCGCGACACTCGGCATCCTCGGCCGGACCGTCGTGCGCGGCTATCCGCTGGCTGCCACTTAGCGCCAGCCCTCCGCCCGCAGTCGGACCCGCGCAGTCAGGCCGGCCGCAGCCAGACGGCCGCGTCGGCCGGCAGCAGCTCGCCGTCCAGCGGACCGCTGGCCAGCAACAGCCCGCCGTGCTCGGGCAGCGGCGCGGGGTGGCCCGAGATATTGACGATGCAGCGCACGCTGGTGCCACGATCGAAGGCGAGCACACCCGGGGCTGACGGCAGCCACGTCATCGCACCGTCGCCGAGGGCCGGCTCGGACCGCCGGATAGCCAGCGCCGCCCGGTAGAGCTCGAGCATCGAGCCCGGCGTGCCGGTCTCCGCCTCGACGGTGAGGTCGCGCCACTCCTTCGGCTGCGGCAGCCAGGGCTCGGCAGCGGCTCCGGCCGGCTCGAACCCGAACGGCGGCTCCGCGCCTGCCCAGGGCAGCGGCACCCGGCAGCCGTCCCGGCCAGGGTCAGCGCCGCCGGTCCGCCGCCAGATCGGGTCCTGGCGGCGATCGTCGGGGATGTCCTGCACCTCCCACAGGCCGAGTTCCTCGCCCTGGTAGATGTAGACCGAGCCGGGCAGCGCCAGGGTCAGCAGCGCTGCCGCGCGGGCCCGGCGCGCGCCGAGCGCCAGGTCCACCGGAAGACTGTGGAAGTACGGCCGCTCCGCCAGGCTGAACGCGGTATCCGGACGGCCCAGGCGGGACACGATGCGGTCGACGTCGTGGTTGGAGAGCACCCAGGTGGCCGGAGCGCCCGCGGCCACGTTGAGCGCAAGCGTGTGGTCGATGACCGCGCGCAGCTGCGACGCATCCCACGGGCAGCTCAGATACGGGAAGTTGAAGACCGTGTGCAGTTCGCCCGGGCTCACGTAGCGCGCCAGCCGGGCCGCATCCGGGATCCAGATCTCGCCGATCAGCACCCGGCCGGGGTACTCGTCGGCGAGCGCCCGCCAGGACTTGTAGATCTCGTGCACGTCGTCGCGGTCGGAGAACGGGTGCGTCGGGCCGGGTGGCGCGTCGGCCGCCACCTCAGGCAGGGCAGGATCCTTCGTCAGCAGGCCCGCTGAGTCAATCCGCACGCCGTCGGCGCCGCGGTCGAACCAGAACCGCAGGACGTCCGTGAACTCCGTCCGGACTGCCGGGCTTGCCCAGTTGAAGTCCGGCTGCTCGGGGGCGAACAGGTGAAGGTACCACTCCCCCGCGCTACCGTCGGGCTCGGTGACCCGCGTCCAGGCGGGTCCGCCGAAGATGGACTGCCAGTCGTTGGGGGGCAGCTCACCGCTCTCCCCGCGACCGGGACGAAACCAGAACCTCGCCCGCTCCGGCGAACCGGGGACAGCTGCCAGCGCGGCCTGAAACCACGGGTGCTGATCCGACGCGTGGTTCGGGACGACGTCGATGATGATGCGGATGCCGAGCGCATGCGCTTCCGCAATGACCGAATCGGCATCGGCAAGCGTGCCGAAGACCGGCTCGATGTCACGGTAGTCGGAGATGTCGTAGCCGGCGTCCGACATCGGCGACGGGTACCACGGATTGAACCAGATCGCGTCGATCCCGAGGCCGGCGAGGTAGCTCAGGCGGGCACGGACTCCGGCCAGGTCGCCGATACCGTCCCCGTTGGCATCGGCGAAGCTGCGCACGTAAAGCTGGTAGATAGCAGCGCTCCGCCACCACGCGGACGCTTGCACACCGGGCCGGCCGGGCCCGCGAGATGCGAGATCGTGCCATCCGAGGTCGACCACGAGGACCTGCTTTCTGTTGCGAATCTGGCATGACGCAGCGAACCGGGCGAGCTGGCCGACCGGACAGATGTTCGCTGGGATGAGTGCAATGGGGGCCTGTAGCCGGTGGCTAGCCTCTGATGCCCCCGGCTGTCAGGCCGGCCATGATGTTGCGCTGGAAGATCAGGAAGAAGACGATCGTCGGGATCGCCGCCATCGCAGACGCCGCAATGATCAGGCTTTGCGGTGTGGCGCCGTAGGCTGCCTGCCAGATCCCGACGTTGAGGGTCTCCCGGGTCGGGGTGTAGCCGTACTCGGCCAGGAGCGGCCAGAGGAAGTCCTTCCACACCGCGACTAGCCCGAAGATCGATACGACACCGATGATCGGCCGGGAGATGGGCAGTACGATCCGCCACAGGATCCGGATCCGGGACGCACCGTCGATCTGCGCTGCGTCGATGTAGTCGGTCGGAATCGAGTCGAAGAATCGCTTGAGCAGGAAGATGTTGAATGCGTTAGCGACCGACGGCAGCCAGATCGCCCACGGGCTCCCGATCAGGTTCCAGTGCACGAAGGGCTCGGCGGCCATGGTCACGTACTGCGGAATGACCAGCACGGTCGCCGGGATCATCAGGGTGGCGAGCATCAAGAAGAGAATCGCGTTCCCGAGGAAAGGCCGCAGTTTCGAGAGCGCGTACGCGGCTGTCACGTCGAAGACAAGCTGAAAGGCCAGCGCGCCGAACGCGTAGTAGAGCGTGTTCCACATCAGCCTGGCCATGTCGAGGCGGTCCCACGCCTGGACATAAGTGCTCGGGTGCAGGTGGTGCGGGTAGAGCGTCGGCGGTGTGGCGATCGCTTCCTGAGTGGACTTCAGACCGTCGCTGAACAGGAAGTACAAAGGCCCGATGAACGCCAGCGTGAAGGCCACGATGGCCACGATCAAGACGATTCGGTACGCGATCTTGCCCGAGCGCCGGTTCAGCTGCGCGCTGGATATCAGTGTCCTGGTCGAGCCGGTCGCCGGCCGGCGCCGAGGCGCCCCGGCCGCACCCGAAGCCCTGAGTCTCGCTGTGCTCAGTACTGCCATCTCGTCCCTCCTCAGGCCCGGCGCTCTCGCGTGACCCACAAGAACCCGCCGGAGAAGATCGCGAGCACCAGCATGAGAATCACGCCCAGGGCCGACGCGCTGTTGTAGTTGCTGGAACCACTCAGCTCGAATGCGTACTGGTAGATGAGCATCACCACGGACTCGGTGTTGTCGCCGACGCCGCCGCCGCCGTTAGTGAGTACGAACGACTCGACGAACATCTGCATGGTCGCCACGACCTGAAGCATCAGCAGCATGATCAGGATGAGCCTGGTCTGCGGGATCGTGATGTGCCTGATGCGGCCGAACAGGCCGGCGCCGTCCAGCTCGGCTGCCTCATAAAGCTCGCCCGGAATGTTCTGCAGCGCGGCGAGGTAGATCAGCGTCGCGCCGCCCATGTTCATCCAGGTCGAGGCGATCACGACCGAGAGCATCGCGGTGCTGATGAAACCGGTGCCTGGCTGGAAGACCCACTGCGACGTAGGCAGGTGCAGGGTGCGCAGGATGTCGTCGAACAGCCCGTACTGCGGGTTGTAGAAGTAGGCGAAGAGCAGCAGTGCCGACGCTGGCGGGAGCATGACCGGCAGGTAGACCAGCACCCGCAGGTAGCCCTGCGCGTGCCGGAGCTCATTCAGCAAGATCGCCACGCAGAACGGGACCGCGTACCCGATGACAAGTGCGAGGAGAGTGAATTCCAGCGTGTTCCGCCAGGCAAGCCAGAACGTCGGGTCGTGGATGATGCGGTCGTAGTTGACCCAGCCCGCCCAGGCGTAACCGCCCCCGTACACCGCCTTCTGGAAGCTCATGATCACTTCGCGGACGATCGGGAACCAGGAGAAGAACGTGAAGCAGAGGACTGCGCCGATCAGGAAGCCGTACGCCGACAGATTCCTACTGACCTTCTGCCCGAACCGGCCGGCGGCCACCTGGCCGGGGCCCGCTTGCCGGGCAGTCGCCTTCCGCAGCGTCGCGACATCCGCCATCAAGTCTCCCTGTTGCGTTCGAGCCGGGCGAGGACGTGGGGGCCGGCCCCGCTCTCCGGCCCCCACGCTTGCGTGGTCGGGGACTCCTCCCCGACTGTGCTCTTACGAGCTGAATTCGAGCAGAGTAGTGACGTTGGTCGCTGAAGTCTTCAGCAGTGCCGGGATGTTGACGTTCGGCTCGGTGAGCACTGCCAGCATCATCGGGTCCAGCGTCTTGTAGACAGCTTGCGCATCGAACGGCTCGCCGTCGCTGACCTCGTTGGCGTTCACGTAGGACTGGTAGTACGACTGGTTGATCGTCGAGTACTTAGCCCGCAATGCGGTGACCTTCGCGCCGGCAGCGCCGTCGAACAGTGCAGGCTCGTCGAAGCCGACCGGTATCCCGTCCGCCTTCAGCCGGGCGAAATTGAAGGTGGTGCCCACGCCTGGAGTCAGGTCCTCGAAGTCGATGAACTTGATGCCGGCCTGGATCTGCGCGGGCGTGTCGTGCTTGGCGAAGACGTAGGCATTGCCGCCGCCGAGCGAGGCCGGCTTGCCGGTCAGGCTGGGCAACGGGCCCATGCCGATGTCGTTGATGTTGCCCTTGTCGGTGGGCACGATCACGTTGTAGATGTCGTCTGGCGCTGCGATGTACATGCCGAGCTTGCCCTCGGCGAACTGCTGCTGGAGCGTGCCCCAGCCAAGGCCCTGGGTGGCGCTCATAGCGTGGTCGGTGAACCGCAGCGTGTGCAGCGCCTCCAGGATCGCAAGGCCGTTGGCGTTGTCAAAGGCCGCGGTCGGCGGGACGTTGTTGGTATTGACCGTCGTGCCGCCGAGCGCGTCCATGTACGACGCGAAGTGCCAGCCGCCGTTGTTGTCGGCGCTGTAGTCGCCCCAGCCCTCGATGCCGTGACCGAGCTTGGCGATCGCGGTCGCGTCCTTCTCGACCTCAGCCCAGGTGGTCGGCGGGTCATTCGGGTTGAGTCCCGCCTGGGTGAACAGTGCCCGGTTGTAGACGAGGCCCTGGGTGTAGTTGGACGTCGGCAATCCGTAGATCGTCGACCCTGCCGTGACCGCCTTCATCGCGGACGGGACGATGTCCTTGAGGTTCGGCACCGTCGTCGAGTTCACGTACGACGTGATGTCGGCGGCCTGGCCAGCGGTCAGCACCTGTGGCAGGTCGGTGAAGTCGATGTAGAAGATGTCCGGCTCGGTTCCGGCCCGCAGCTGCGCGGTGAAGGTGGGAAGGTTTGTGCAGGGGTAGTTGTAGACGCTCACGACCTTGATGGTCGGGTTGGCCTTCTCGAACGTAGCGACGTCCGCGAGCCATTCCTTGTGCTGAACCGGGTCCTGCGCTTGCGTTGGCGCGCAGTTGATGCTGATGGTCACCTTGCCGCCGGACGAACTCGAAGCGCTGCTGCTGGAGCAAGCTGCGGCCCCGAGCGTTAGTGCCGCCAGGGCGGTGACGGCAGCCAGCACTCGACTGCCAGACCGCCGGTGAAGCTGTCTGCTCATCGATCAATCCTTCTTCCTTGGGCTGAACGTGGGCGATCTCCGCGCTATGTTGCACTGAACATACTGAGATAGACAACTGGCAGCAAGATATCGATGAAAACTTGCAAGGACACAACTTGATTACAGCCAAGACGGGACTACGGCCAGACAAGTGCTAACAGTCCGGGCGTGACGGGCCCGGATCGTGGTTGCTGCGTCTTAGCCTGGCCCTGAGTGACCCAAGTCACGCAAGGTCTTGCTGGTGAATGTCGTATTGTTGCGGCATGACGCGAACCCCCGCCCGGCGCCTCGCTGAGGTCGCCCAGAAGGTCGGCGTCAGCGAGGCGACCGTGAGCCGCGTGCTCAACGGCAAGGCTGGCGTCTCCGACAGCACCCGGGAGGCCGTCCTCACTGCCCTCGACGTGCTCGGCTACGAGCGCCCGACGCAGCTGCGCGGTGACCGGGCCCGGCTCATCGGCCTCGTCCTGCCCGAACTGCAGAATCCC
Organism: uncultured Actinomycetota bacterium; assembly: GCA_963711535.1. Lineage (GTDB taxonomy): Bacteria > Actinomycetota > Actinomycetes > Streptosporangiales > Streptosporangiaceae > JAJYUU01. The sequence goes on from CAVQEN010000002.1 coordinate 426,109, forward strand.
GTCTTCCCTGCGCTGGCCGAGGTGATCGGCGGCGGGCTCGCGCAGCGGGGGTTCACGCCCGTGCTCTGCACCCGTACGGCCGGCGGGCTGTCCGAGGCCGACTACGTGGACATGCTTCTTGACCAGCACGCCTCCGGCGTAGTGTTCGCGGGCGGGCACCACCAGGAGCTGGCGGCGCCGCACGACCACCACCGGCTCCTGCGCTCGCGCGGTATCCCGGTGGTGCTGGTCAATGCGGCCATCGACGGCCTGGACTTCCCGTGCGTGTCCACCGACGACGTCATCGCGGCGGGCCAGTCCTTCCGCCACCTGGCCTCGCTCGGGCACGAGCGGATCGGCCTGGTGGTCGGGCCTGAGGACCACATGCCATCACGCCGGAAGCTGGCTGCCTTCGGAGAGTACGTCGAGCGATCCGGCAACGGCGTCGCCCCGGTCGAGCACGCGCTGTTCTCACTCGAGGGCGGTCAGGCAGCCGCTGCCCGCATGCTGCGGCAGGGCGTGACCGGCATCATCTGCGGCAGCGACGTACTGGCGCTCGGTGCAATCAGGGCCGTCCGCCGCGCCGGGCTTTCGGTGCCTGCCGACGTGTCCGTAGTCGGGTACGACGACTCCGGCTGGCTCAACTGCACCGACCCGCCGCTCACCACCGTCCGGCAGCCCATCGAGGCGATGGGCAAGGCGGCCGTCGCGTTGCTGGTGAATCAGATGGAGAGCGTCTCCGCGTATGCGGAAGAGCTCCTGTTCGAGCCAGAGCTCGTGGTGCGCGGCTCCACCGGCCCGGCGCCCGTCCAGCGCCAGGCTCACGGAGACGCCCCCGGCCAGGTCTCCGCGCCGGCGCCAGTCCCCGTCGCGGGCAGCTGATACCGCGTATCAGTGCTCGGCGCTGTGCGAGTGCGGGAAGCGGTGCACCTCCTGCGGCCAGCCGACCGCGACCGCGACACGGCCGGCCCAGTACCGCGCCGCGGCATCGTCGGCCACATCGACGACCGTGAAACCGCCCAGATGCTCCTTGGTCTCGGTGAACGGCCCGTCAGTGAACACCGGCGAGCCGCTGCTCGGGTCAACGCTGCACACGACGGTCGACGCGCCCAGACCGCCGTCGCTGAAGACGAACGCACCGGCAGCCGTCATCTCCTCGTCCAGGGCCCGGCCGGCCGCGCCCCTCTCGCGCAGCTCCTCCGGCGTGAGGTCGGGCACCCACTCGTCATTGAAGGCGATCAGGTACAGCGCCATCTCAAGCTCCTCTGCTCACAGGCAGCCCAGGCCGCTGCCAGTCACCTTCTCCACGAACGCACTGACTCGATTCGACACCTCTGGCCCCGATTGCTGAGGACAATCCCGCCGTCAGCACCCGTCAGCGATCCGCCAGGCGGACTGCCGCCGCCCCGCCGGCCGCAGCCGTCCGCTGCAGGAAGTCCGAGATGATCTCCAGCGCAGCGTCGTCGTGGCTAGCCAGGATGTCATCAAGTGCCGCATTCATGCCCGAGTCGACCAGGAAAAGACGGAGGACCTCAGCGCCCCGGCCGCGCTCGGCGCGGATGAGGACGCCGCGCCGGTCGGCCGGGTCCCGGTCGCGGACGATCCAGCCGCTTCGCTCGAGCCGGTCCAGGATTCCCGTCAGCGTGGCCGGATGCTGGCCGGCCTCGCGCGCGAGCGCACTCGGGCTCAGCGGACCGTGCCGTCCGATCAGGTCGAGGCACTCCAGATCCGCGTCCCTCAGGTCGAGCCGTCCGCTGACTTCGTGGTTGAGCCGCGAGAGCTGAGCGCCCACGTCGCGCAGCGACTCCTTGATCGCCCGGGTCAGCCGACGCCGGCCGGGGCCCGATTCGCGGGCGTCCGGCGGCGCTCCGGTACGGCCGCTATTGCCATCGCTCACCTGCTGCTCCGTCTCCGCTCACGGACGCACACTCGCGTCGCACTTGACGTAGTGCGGATTCCATATAATATGAGTCTCGTATTATATGGAACACGAAGTCAATCTATCGCGCAGCTGACATGCAAAGCGCTGCGCTCAGGCGGAGGGAACATGAAAGTCACTATTTTCGGCGCCACCGGCGGCACCGGCACCTGCCTGACTGAGCAAGCGCTGGCAGCCGGACACGAGGTCACGGCCGTTGTCCGGGACCCGGCACGGCTCGAGGTCGGCGCGCATCCGCGGCTGACCGTCGTGACCGCGGACGTCATGGACTCGGCCTCGATCATCCCGGCCGTTACCGGCGCGGACGCCGTGCTGTCGGCTGCCGGGCCACGCGGAACCGGTCCTACGACCGTGATCCGCGACAGCGTCCGCGGCATCATCGCGGCCATGGACAAGACCGGGACCCGCCGCCTGCTCCTGGTCAGCGGATCGATCGTCGCCGACAAGGGGGAGAGCGTCCTGCTGCGCCTGGTGAAGCCAGTAGCGCGGCTTACCTTCCTGCGGCGCGTCTGCGCGGACATGCGCGCGGGCGAGTCCGAGGTCGAGGCCAGCGACCTGGACTGGACGGTCGTTCGCCCGCCGCGACTCACAGCGGGGCCGGCCACCGCCAGCTACCGGACGGCGCTGGACCGGAGCCTGCCCCGCTGCTTCACGATCTCGCGTGCCGATCTCGCTGCGGCGATGCTGGCGCTCTCCGGCGATCAGGAAGCAGTAGGCCACCACGTCGCCGTCGCCCGCTAGCAGCCCGCGGGCGGGGCGGCTACGACAGCACCCGGCGGCGGAAGTTCCGCAGCCCGATCGCGAGGAACACCACGCCGAAGCCGGCCACGACCGGGTAGACGACGTACAGGTGCATGTGCTCCGCGGAGGTGAATGCGGCCCGCATCCCCTCGTTCACGTAGATCAGCGGATTGATCAGCACAGCCGTCTGCAGCCAGTGCCAGCCGCCGACGGTGACCGGGGCGAGCTTGTTCCACGAGTAGTACGTGCCCCCGAGGAACGTGATCGGCAGGATAATGAAACCGAACATCAGGCCGATGTTCCGCGGCTCGAAGCTGGTACCGAGCACCAGGCCGAGGCCCGCCATCGCGATACAGGCGAGCGGAACGAACGTCAGGATGATCAGCCAGTGCAGGGTCAGGTGCGCCTGCACACCGGGCGCGTGCACGACCGATGCGATCGGCAGCACGATGGCCGCCGACAGCACGCCCTGGGCCGCGCCGGAAAGGACCTTGGCCACCGCGACGAGCCAGATCGGGCACGGCGCCTGCACCCGGTCCTCGATCTCCCGGGTGAAGCCGAACTCCTGGGCCATCGCCAGCGCGATGGACTGCACTCCCTGGAACATCACCGAGATGCCCACAACACCGGGAACGAGGATCGTGGCGAAGGCGGACTCGTCGGCCGCGCCGTGGCCGCCGATGCCCTGGCCGATCTTGGGGAAGACGTAGAGGAAGACGAAGCAGAGCAGGAACGGCTGGATCAGCGTCCGCAGCACGAACTCCCACCAGTGCTTCCGCAGAACGACCAGGTCGCGGAGCATCAGCGCGCCGAGCGCGGTCCAGCTCGCGGCCGCCACCGACCGGGTCGGCCCGCCGCCGATCGCGGCCGGCTGCTGCGTTCTGGCCTGCGACGTCACCGGTGCGGCCATCAGTCCCTCAGCTCCTTGCCCGTCAGGTTGATGAACACAGTCTCCAGGGTGGGCTCGGCGACCGAGAGGTCGGCGAGGTCGAATCCGCCGCGTTCGGCGGCGAGGACTACCCGCGGGATCAGCCGGTCCCTGCCCTTGACGTGCAGCTCAAGTCCGCCGTCGATCAGCCGGGTCCGGGTCACGCCGTCGAGCTCGGAGCTGAGCAGCTCGGCCAGCTTCGTCGTGTCGCCCGCGGTCTTCACCGTCACGACGTTGTCGGCGCCGATCGACTGCTTGAGCGCGGCCGGGGTGTCGAGCGCGAGAATCTGCCCGTGGTCCATGATCGCTACCCGGTCGCAGAGCTGGTCGGCTTCCTCCATGTAGTGCGTGGTCAGCAGGATCGTCTGCCCGGCCTGATGCAGCTCGCCGAGCAGGTCCCAGAGCGCCAGCCGGCTCTGCGGGTCCAGCCCGGCGGTGGGCTCGTCCAGGAACAGCACCGACGGCCGGTGGAAGATCGCCCGCGCGACCATGAGCCGCTGCGCCATGCCGCCGGATAGCGCGTAGACCGATGCCTTCGCCCACCGGGACAGCTGGAACTGCTCGAGCAACTCGTCCGCGATCCGCCGCGAGTCGCGGGCACCGATGCCGAACAGCCGACCGTGGAAGTAGAGGTTCTCCCAGACAGTGAGCTGGCGGTCCAGCGTGTTCTGCTGAGAGACGATGCCGCTCAGCTGCTTCGCCAGAGCCGGGTGCGCGGCGACGTCGATCCCGCCCAGCAGCGCCCGGCCGGAGGTCGGAATGACCCGTGTCGTCAGCATTCCGGCCGTCGTGGTCTTGCCCGCGCCGTTCGGCCCGAGGAGGCCGAAGATCTCGCCGGCGCGCACGTCGAGATTCAGCCGGTCGACTGCCGCGAAGTCCGCTCCGGCGTAGACCTTCGTCAGGTCCTCAGTGTGGATCACCGCGGAGGCGTCGCCGCCGGCGGTACTGGTCGCGCTCACTGGTGCTGGTGCAGTGCCGATGGCCGCATCCTTGCTGTCGCTGCCGCAGCTGCCCGGCCATCGAGCGCCGGGTCAGCCCCAGAGGTCAGATTACTGTCCGGTGCCGCCAGCAGGCCGATGGCCCCGCCAGCCCCGGGGGCGGATATCCTCACGGGCATGCTCACTCGCGCCCTGTCGCTGGTGCACATCGACCTCGCCCCGCAGCACGGCCAGCCGGGCTGGGGCCGCGTGGTGCTCGCCTCGATTGCCGCGATCGCCGGCTCGCTGCTGGCGGACGCGCTGCTCGTCGTGCTCGGGCAGGCCATCTTCCCGTCGACCAGGGGCTACGGGCACTTCCACTTCAGTGACTACGGCAAGCTCACCGTGATCGGCGTGCTCATCGCGTGCATCGGCTGGCCGGTCGTGACCCGGGTTAGCTCGCAGCCACGGTGGGTGTTCCTCCGCTCGGCGATCCTGATCACGCTCGTGCTCTGGCTTCCCGACCTGTACATCTTGCATGGCGGCGCGCCCGGCACGGCAGTGGCCGTCCTCATGGTCATGCACCTGGCGATCGCCGTCGTGACCTACAACTGCCTCGTCCGCCTGGCACCAGTGGGCGCGCCACCGCAAGCTGCGCGCAGGAAGCCTGCTGCTCGCCACGCTGGCCAGGGGTCCGGACCTTCCGGCGGGCGCGCCTAGCGCTGCTCGCTCCGGGTGCGGTCGACCAGTTCCGCCACCACCATGACGGTAAAGCCGGCGAAGAACACCGCTTCCATCACGCCGCCCATCCGGTTGACCAGGTACGCGGCGCCCAGCAGCGGGTACGCGAGGACTGCGCCCCGCGCCAGTCCGCGGTAGCACCGGGCCGAGCGGGCGCGCGAGCCGCGCGTCCTCCGTACGGCATAGGCCAGCGCAATCGTGATCGCCGCGAACTCGAGGATTCCCGCGACCATGTGGATGTACTGACTCGCCGGAAGCTGGAAGTGCCACTCCAGCCGACGGCAGACCGCACTGACACCGTCCGCGCACACTTCCGGGAACAGCCCGCCCAGCGATCCGGCCACCGCGAAGGACAGGAGCGCGAGCCACTCCCGGCAGCAGGCCCGCGTCGGCACGAACCCGGCCGCGCAGAAGGCCAGGAACAGCAGCACCCCGGATGCGATGTCCGCGTGCTGCATTGCTGCCGCGTACGGCCGGCCGCTCACCTCGAGGTCGCTGAAAAGCTCGTCCGGCGAGGTCATCAGACCCGGCCTCACCGGCACGAGCAGCCACCAGTTGTACGCAGCCAGGCCGGCAATTCCCAGGACCCAGGCGGCGGCGCGGCGGGCTCGAGCCAGGCGGAACGGAGCGTGACCGGGCCGGCCCCGATGGCCGCGTCATAGCGCTCGCCGCGCCCCCGTGACGAGTCATCTACCGTCTTACTGGTAACCGACATCGTTACTGAGGCTAAGTAATCGCTAACCGGCCGTCAAGTAGATTTTCGCCACAACGGCCTGGCAAACGCGCAATCCCTGACTTGCACGTCCGAGCTCCTCGTGCAATGCTGGGGTTGCACGTAGGGCCCAGCGACGAAAGGACAGGCCAGGGATGGACGACAGCATCGAGCAGGAGATCACGATCAGCGCACCCCTCGACCGCGTGTGGGAGCTCGTCAGCGAGCCCGGCTGGTGGGTCCCTTCGAACGTCGTCGTGCCGGTCGTCCACACGCCCGGCCATCAGGTCGTGCGCGAGAGCGTTCAGTGGGGCCGCTTCCCGGTCGAGGTGGTCCGCGTTGAGCCGAAAACCTACGCCGCCTTCCGCTGGGCCAGCCAGGCACCGGGCGCCGAGCTGACGCCGCGGAACACGACGCTCGTCGAGTTCCGGGTCGAGCCAGCCGGTGACGCGGTGCGCGTCACCGTGGTCGAGAGCGGCTTCGCGGCCCTGGACGCGCCCGCGGACGTCCGCGACCAGGCCTGGAAGAGCAACACCGGCGGCTGGCAGGAGGAGATGGCCGGCCTGGCCTCGCGGGCCGAGGCAGCGTGAGCGTCGGCCTGGTGCTGGCCGCGCTCGCTGACCCGACCCGCCGTGAGCTTCTCGAGGCCCTCGGCCAGCAGCCGGCCTGCAGCGCCACGACGCTGGCGGAGCAGGTTCCCGTCTCGCGGCAGGCAGTCGCGCGCCACCTGACGGTGCTGCGCGACTCCCGGCTGGTCGCCAGCCACCGAGCCGGCAAGGAAGTGCTCTTCACCGTCATCCCGGACGAACTCGAGCAGACCGCATCCTGGCTGACCACCCTGGCCGCGACGTGGACCGAGCGGCTCGAACTGCTGAAGCAGCGGGCGGAGCACGGCGGCACCCCGCGGCCAGCCCCGTAGAAGAGAGCAAACACGAGAAGGGAGCAAGAAATGGACCTGGTCCGGTTTCCCGGCGAGTCGCCGGAGTACCGCGCGGCCCGGGACGCCCTCACGCAGGCCGAGAGCGACCTCACCCGCAGGATCGAGGAGGTCGCGGCGCTGCGGCGCAGCCTGCCGCCGGGTGGTCCGGTACCGGCCGACTACACCTTCACGGCCGGTCCGGCTGACCTGAGCGCTGACGGACCCGAGCGGACGGTCCGGCTCTCCGAGCTCTTCGGTGCGCACGACACCCTCCTGCTCTACAGCCTGATGTACAGCCCGGCCATGGACCGCCCGTGCCCGATGTGCACCTCGGTCGTCGACGCACTGGACGGCGGGGCGCCCGACGTCGTCCAGCGGGCCGGCTTCGCCGTCGTCGCCTCGTCGCCGATCGGGGCGATTCGCGCTTTCGCGCGCGAGCGCGGCTGGATGCACGTCCCGCTCGTCTCCAGCGCAGGCACCACCTACAACCGCGACTATCACGGCGAGAACTCCGGCGGCGAGCATCTCTCCCGGCTGAACGTCTTCACCAAAGCCGGCGGGCAGCTCAGGCACTTCTACGCGACCGAGCAGAACACCGTGGTCGCCGGGCAGGACGACCGGCACGTCGATCTCGTCTGGCCGCTGTGGAACCTGCTCGACCTGACCCCGTCCGGACTGGCGGCCGTCCTACTCCCCCCGGTAACGCCGCTGACCGCCTGTCGATAACCGTGTGTGACGGCCTCTGGCACAGCGGTCACATACAGCTACGGGAGAAGGCGAGCATGGAGGTCAGCGGGCACGGCATCGGCCCGGCGCGCCGGTTAGGGCGGCGGGCGGCGCGGCGATCAGCGGGAGCGGCCCGCAGGCCGGCCGCCGCAGTCTGCGCAGCGGCCGTGGCTGCGGCGGCAATCACCACGACACTCGCCGCGCCTGCCGCCGCGGCCGTCGTCACGACTGCCGCGACGGGTGTCCCGGCAGCGGCGACGACCACGATCTTCACGCCCGGCGAGGGCACGGGCGCGGCATGGTGCCCCGGCTACGGCGGCACGAATCTGGGCAGCTTCCGCGACGTCTACGCGTGCGCGCCGAAGAACAAGCGAGCCGGCAAGACGCCGTTCGACAGCGATGCGGGATTCCAGTGCACCGAGCTGGCGAACCGGTTCCTCTACAAGACCGACGGGCGGACGCTGTTCGACAACGAGGAGGGCGGCAACTTCGTCGCGCTCGCGGCCGCGACGTACTCCATCGGCATCGGCGCGCCGGGTTCAGCCGGCAGCCTCCCGGCGGCGGGCGACATCATCTCGATGTGGGGTGGCCGGAGCAAGCAGAAACAGAACGGCAGTCGCACCGCGGCAGCGATCGTTACCAAGGTCGCCAGGATTACCTCAGGCTGGACTATCACGACGCTGAGCCAGGGCGAGGGCGGCGCCACCGCAGCCGCGCTCGGGTTCGGCAGCATCACCGTGTCCGCGAACGGCAGGACCTGGAGCGCTCTGGGCGGCTATTACGCCAGCTTCAACTGGCTCAGGCTGGCGAAGCGGCCCGGCGGCAGCGGGTCCGGCACGCGATCTGCCATCTGGAGTGCCAGCGAGGCACCACTCGAGGCACCACCGGGCGGCACCGGCGACCTGGTGGCAGTGGCCTGCACCGGAGTCAGCACCTGCACCGCCGTGGGTGTCAGCGGCAGCCAGGCCATGCTGGTCTACTCCGCAGACGGCAGCTGGAAGGCCGCCGCGGTCCCGGTGCCGGCCAGCGCTACGAGCCAGTCGCAGCTCACGGCCATTACCTGCCGGACGGGAACGAGCTGCCTGGCGGCCGGCCAGTATCACAGCGCGGGCAGTCAGCAGGGCATGCTGCTCGCCGGCCACGGCACAACGTGGACAGCGACCCGCGCGCCGCTGCCGCCGAAGGCATCCGCGCACCCGCACATAATCCTGTCGTCGGTCGCGTGCGCGACCGCCACGTCGTGCGTCGCCGTCGGCCGCTACACCGCCACGTCCGGGTCGCCCCAGGCGCTGATCGTCACCGGCCACGCGTCCTCGTGGAGTGGCCAGACCGCGCCGTTGCCCGCCGACGCGAGCAGCCATCCCCGGGCCGAGCTGAGCTCGGTCGCCTGTCCGGCCGCGGGCCGCTGCACCGCCGTCGGTCGGTACACCGACCAGGCCGGCAACAAGCAGGGCCTCGTCGTCACCGAAACCGGCTCGGCCTGGACAGCCACCCGCGCTGCCCTTCCGCCGAGCGCCGTCATACCGGGTGCCTCGCTTTCCGCAGTCAGCTGCCCGGCGACTGCACGCTGCGAGGCAGTCGGCACGTTCTCGGCCAGCCAGAAGGGCATGGTGCTCACCGGGTCGGGCTCGTCGTGGACTGCCGCCGCAACGCCGCTTCCCCCGGCTGCGGCCGCGAAGCCGTCGGCCTCGTTTCTTCAGATTGTGTGCCCGTCGGCGACTGCCTGCGTCGCCGCCGGGAGCTATCTCGCCAGCGGCGGCAGCCACCAGGGTGTGCTGCTGTCCGGGCACGGCGCGTCGTGGAAGGCCGTGATCGCGCCACTGCCGTCCGGCGCGGCGAAGCGCCAGGGGACGCCCGGAGCCGCGCTGGTGTCGGTCGCCTGCGGATCCGCGACCAGCTGCGTCGCCGCCGGGCACTACACCGACTCCGCTGGCGACGCCCGGGTGCTGCTGCTGACGTTCCGCGGCTCGGCCTGGACGGCGGCGAAAGGCCCGCTGCCCGCCAACGACAGGACCGTTGGCAGCCAGGCGCAGGGTGACCTTGGGCCGCCCGCGGTCGCGTCGGTGACCTGCCCGGCTGCCGCGACCTGCATCGCGGTCGGCACCTACCCAGCTCGCACGGCGGGTATGGAGGGCCTCCTTGAGGCCGGTACGTTCTGACGCCGACCAGGCCCGGCCGGGCTGCCGGCCGGCCGCATGGACCTGTCGCCGCAGCTAGTGGCAGTATCGAACCCGTGCGACTTTTCTACTACGCGCTGTCGTGGCGTCGGCTGACCGGACGCCGGCGTGCCCTGTCCATGCTGGTGACGGCCGGCGCGATGGTCACCGCGCTGGCCGCCGCGGGCTGCAGTTCGGCGAGCGGCGCGAACGGCAGCGGCACGTCAGCCGGCAGTGCGTCGTCCGCCGCGAAGGAGCAGCAGCTCGCCGCCGCCAACCCGGATCTGGACCCCGGCTCGTCGCTGGGCGGCGTTCCCGCGCCGAACTTCACGCTCACGAACCAGTTCGGCCAGCGGATGTCACTCAGCGACTTTCGCGGCAAGGTTGTCATCCTGGCTTTCACCGACTCCGAGTGCACGACCGTCTGCCCGCTCACATCCGAGAGCATGCTCGCGGCCAGGCAGCTGCTGGGCAAGGCGGGAAGCAAAGTCCAGCTGATCGGCGTCGACGCCAATCCTGCCGCCACCAGGATCTCCGACGTCATGGCGTACTCGCGGGCGCACGGAATGGTCAACCAGTGGGACTTCCTCACCGGGTCGAAGGCGCAGCTCGCGCAGGTCTGGAAGGACTACAAGATCTACGTCCAGATCGTGCACGGCCAGGTCGACCACACGCCCGCGGTGTTCATCATCGACACCCGCGGCCGCGAGCAGAAGCTCTACCTGACGACCATGGCGTACGCGAGCATCACGCAGGCCGGCCAGGTCATGGCCCAGGAGTCGGCCACCCTCCTGCCGGGTCACCCGAAGCTGGCCAGCGTGCGGTCCCTTGCCTACATCAAGGGCCTGTCCCCTGCCACGACCGTCCAGCTGGCCACGCTCCCGTCCGGATCAGTGGCGCTCGGACCGGGCAAGCCCCGCCTGGTGATGTTCTTCGCCACCTGGCTCGACCAGACCTCCGATCTGAGGGCACGACTGCTCGGCCTCAGGAAATACGCGCGCTCGGCGTCGAGGGATGGCCTGCCCTCGCTGGTCGCCGTCGATGAAGAGGCATCGGAGCCGTCGCCGGCCGCCGTCCGCACCTTCATGGCCAGCATCGGCAAGCCACTTGGCTATCCGGTCGCGCTTGACCCGACCGGCCAGGCTCGCCGACGGCTACGGAGTTCAGGACCAGCCGTGGTTCGTGCTGACCTCGGCGGCCGGCACGATTGCCTGGAAACACGACGGCTGGCTGACGATCAGTCAGCTGACCGCGGACGTCCGCGCCGCGAGCCGCTAGTACGCACCGCGGACCGGCGCCGAGACCAGCACCTGCTCCGAGACCAGCACCGGACCCGGAGCCAGCACCTGACCCGGAGCCGGCTGCACATCCTCGCGCTGTGGCGCTGGCCCCGCCGGCAGCGGCGGGAAGCGCACCCGCACGACGAGCCCGCCGCCCGGCCGCGCACTGGCCCGGACGTCCGCGCCGTGCGCGCTGGCGATCGCGATCACGATCGACAGCCCCAGGCCGTGGCCGTCCTGCGGTCCCGATCTGCGGCCGGCGCCCAGCCGCTGGAAGGGCGCCAGCAGCCGGGTTACCTCACCTGGCGGAACCACCGGACCGGAGTTCGCGACCTCCAGGACCGCCTGACCCATCGAGGTGCCGACGCGGACGCTGACCCAGCCGCCGGGCTCGTTGTGCCGCAGCGCGTTGTCCACCAGGTTCGCCACCAGGCGCTCGGCGAGCCGGGCGTCGCCGAGCAGCGGCGCCGGGCCCCCCGCCAGGACCAGCGGGCGAGCGTCTCCGGTCACGCCAGACTCGCCCGCGGCGAAGGCTTCACGAACAGAAACGGGGCCATCGTCGCCAGCGCCATTGGCGAAGCGAACGCTGAGCTGGCGCGAGCTGGCCTCCGATTGCCGGGCGAGCAGGACTTCGGTCGTCACGGCCGCGAGCTCGACATGCTCCCACTGGTCGAGGCCGCGCTGGCTGCTGGCCATCGTCAGCAGCGCCTCGATGAGCCGCTCCTGCTGCTCGCCCGCCGCGAGGACTCGCTGGCACGCAGTGGTCAGGCCGGCCACCGTCGGCTCCGGCGCGGTCAGCGCGACCTCCACGAGGGTGCGCTGCCGGGTGAGGGGCGTGCGCAGCTCGTGCGAGGCGTTGGCCACGAACTGCCGTTGCGCGTCGAAGGCTGCCTCGAGCCGGCCGAGCAGACCGTCGACGGTGTCCCCCAGCTCCTTCAGCTCGTCGTCGGGGCCGGCCAGCGCCAGCCGCTGGTGCAGGCTGCTTGCCGAGATGGTGCGGGCGGCCCGGGTGATCGTCCGCACCGGCCGCAGCACCCGCCCGGCCATCAGCCAGCCCACGCAGATCGCCACTGCCGCCATGACCGCAAGCGCGATGCCCGAGGCGATCAGCAGGGTGTTGAGGTAGCCGACTCGCTGCGCGGCTTCCTGCATCCGGAAGTACGCGGCGCACTGCCCGATCTGCTGCGGCACCGTCGCCGGGGCGGTCCCGCTCTGCAGGCACATCTGGCCGCCGGGGGCGCTGAGGCCGGCCGGACTGAGCGTGAGCGGGCCGACGGTGCCGGCGGACACCTTGCTGCCGCCGATCGTGACCACGTGCGCGGACTGGCTCTCGACGACCACGTACGTGATGGTCAGCAGCACGGCGCCGGACAGCAGGAACAGCCCGCCGTAGATGGCGGTCAGCCGCAGCCGGACGCTATGGCGGGGAAGCCGGACCATGCGGCCTGCCATCGGCACCGTCCGCGGCCGCCGGGGCCGGTCCGCCCAGCGCCGCCAGCGCGACCAGCGCGACCGCCGCGGCCGGCGCCGTCCCGGCCTGCTCACGGCAGGACCCGGTAGCCGGCCTGGGCCACCGTCTCGATCACCGGCGGGTCGCCGAGCTTGCGCCTCAGTCTGCTCATCGTGACCTTCACCGCCGAGCTGAACGGGTCCGCCATCTCGTCCCAGGCACGCTCGAGCAGTTCCTCGGCCGACACCACCCGGCCCTGCGCCGCGAGCAGGAGCTCGAGCACCCCGAACTCCTTCGGCCCGAGATCGAGCGGCGTGCCTGCCCGGCAGGCAACGCGCCGGGCCGGGTCAAGCTGTACGTCACCGCAGGCCAGGACTGGCGGCAGGGCCGGCTGAGCCCGGCGCAGCAGCGCCCGGATCCGCGCCACCAGCTCAGCAAAGGCGAACGGCTTCGGCAGGTAGTCGTCGGCACCGCGGCTGAGGCCGTCGACCCGGTCCTCGATGGTGGCCGCGGCAGTCAGCATCAGCACCCGGCTCCGGCAGCCCGCAGCGAGGAGCTCGGCGCACACATCGTCGCCCGGCCGGCCCGGCAGATCCCGGTCGAGCACGATGACGTCGTAACCGGTGTACAGGGCCCGCTCCAGCCCGTCGGTACCGTCGTAGGCGACGTCCACGGCTAGCTGCTCGCGTCGCAGACCCACGCCGATCGCGTCGGCAAGCTCAGCGTCGTCCTCCACCAGCAGGACCCGCACGGGTACTCCCCTCGCGCTCCCGGCATTGCCGACAGTCCCCGCGCTGGTCGCGGCCATGCCGGTCACCTCCTACGGGTAGCACCTCGGGCCGAGGGTTTGCTTAAGAATCGCTGGCCGGATCCTGCAGGGTGATGACTCTCGCCACGCCGTTGACCTCGGTGATCTGCGCGGCGACGATGTCCCCCGCGCGCACGGCGGTGAGCGTCGTGACCGACCCGGTGAAGCGCGTCGCGCTCGTCACGCTCGCCTTCACCGACTGCATCGGGCCGCCGCCGATGGTGATAGTCCGGCCGCTGACTGCGACGACCCGGCCGACGACTGCTAGCTGCGTCTCGCCGCCCTGCCCGGCCGGGCCCCCGCCCTGGCCGGGCACGAGGCCCGGGCTCTGCGATGCAGCCGCAGCCGGCGATGAGCTCGGCTGTATCCCGCGGTAGACCGCCACGGCGCCGGCCCCGAGCCCGACCGCCACCGCCGCGGTGACCGCGAGGGCCACGATTCTGCGTCGGCGATCTCGGGCCTCGTGCGCAGCATCCGGCCGTGGCGGCGCGCCCCAGGCGTTCGTAACCGGGACTGGCGGAACTGGCTCGCCCGGTGCGCGCCCACCGGCCGGCCCGGCCGTCCGGCCCGGCTCTTGCTCGTCGTCGTCATCCGGCCAGAGGAAGTCCGGGTACTCGTCGTCCGGTTCGTCCGGCCGGGGGTCCTTCGTGCTGCCCCAGGTCATCCAGTGCCTCCTAAAGCCAGTGCCTCCCGAAACCGGTGCCTCTGACGGCCGATGCCGCCAGTCCCGCGCCTGCGTCCCGCCGATGGTCGCGCGCGAGCGGTTGCGCGGCGGTAACGCGGGCGCTCCCGTGCGGCAGCGCTCGCAGTCCAGGCGTAACCGCGGTCCAGGCGTAACCGCGGTGCAACCGCCCGCCGGCTGAGTTCTGGTCCGCAGCCGATCCGAACAGGAGCACTCTCATGTCTGCTGATACTGACGTCCAGGCGCCGCCGGGCCCTGAGCACGGCGGCGGCCGGTCCTTCTTCCTCCGCTACCTGGGCCGAGAGCTGGGGCGGCGCGCCCGGCAGGCCACGGTCATCGCTCTCGGGCTAGCGCTGGGAATCGGCCTGGTGATCACCGTGTCCGCGGCCGCGGCCGGGGTGAAGAACGCCCAGGCCAGCGTGCTGCATTCGCTCTACGGCGTCGGCACGGACGTTACCGTCACCAAGGCTCCCGCGGCAGGCTCGGGAGTCAAGGGCCAGCACTTCCAGATCGGCATCCAGGGCTCACCCGGTAAGGCGCCGAAGGTCTGCGTCAACGGCGTCTGCAAGTCCGGGGCGCAGAACATCGACACCCTGGCGTCGGTTGGAAGCAGCGGTCCGATCCATTACTCCGAGATCGACAAGATCGCCGGGCTCGCGCACGTCAAGGCCGCGGCCGGCGGCCTGTCCCTCACCGACAACCAGATCTCCATCAGCTCCACGAGCGCTAGCCCGCCGACCCAGTTCTCGGTGCAGGGCGTGGACCTGAGGCACGACAACCTGGGCCCGCTGAGCAGCGCCAGCTTGAGCTCGGGCCGCACGTTCCGCACCACCGACGCCAGCTCCTACGTCGCGATCGTCGACTCCGACTACGCCAAGTCCGACAAGCTCAAGCTCGGCGGCACGGTAACGGTCGCCAAGCACAAGTTCACGATTGTCGGCATCGTCAGCCAGAACGAGGCGTCCAGCCCGCCCGACGTGTACATCCCGCTGAACCTGGCGCAGACACTCGGCACCGCGGGCCCTGGCGGCAGCAGCCTCAAGGGCTACGTCAACACGATCTACGTCACCGTGGCCAGCGACTCCGACATCTCCGCCGTGCAGAAGGAGATCAAGGCGCTGATGCCCGGCGCAACCGTAACCACGCCGTCGAGCCTCGCCAGCCAGATCACCGGCTCTCTGGGCAACGCCGCCAAGCTGGCCGGTGACCTGGGCACCTGGCTGTCCGTCCTGGTGCTGGTGGTGGCGTTCGCGGTGGCCGGACTGCTCACGATGTCCGCGGTCTCGCGGCGGGCCAGGGAGTTCGGCACGCTGAAGGCCATCGGCTGGCGCAGCCGCCGGATCATCGGCCAGGTCATGGGCGAGTCAGTGACCATCGGCCTGATCGGCGGCGCGGTCGGCATCGGCCTGGGCCTGGCCGGCGCGGCCATCATCAACAAGGTCGCGCCCAAGCTCACCGCGCTCATCCCGTCGGACACCGGGCTGAAGTTCGCCCAGGCCGTGGGCCCGCCGGGAGCACACTCTGCGCCGGTCGCGGTCGGCCCGGGCGGCGCGCTCGGCGCGACCACTCAGAGCATTCCCGTGCACTGGTCGGCCTCGGTCACACTGGCCGTCATCGGCCTGGCCGTGCTGCTGGCCATCGTCGGCGGCCTGCTGTCCGGCCTCTTCGGTAGCTGGCGGATCACTCAGCTGCGGCCGGCCAGCGCACTGGCCCGAGTGGACTGAAAGGACTCGCTTCGATGTACAAGCTCACCGACGTCACCCGGCTCTACCAGAAGGGCCGGACACGGTTCCGGCGGTCAGGGACGTGAACCTGGAGATCCCCGACGGGGACTGGCTGGCCGTCCAGGGCCGCACCGGTCATGGCAAGACGACGCTGCTGCAGTTGCTGGGCGGCCTGGACCACCCCACGTCGGGCACTATCGAACTGGACGGCCAGGGCGTCACCGGGCTGCGGGAGGCGCAGGTCACCCATCTGCGGGCTACGTCGATCGGGTTCGTGTTCCAGACGTTCAACCTGGTTCCGACGCTGACCGCAGCCGACAACGTGGAAGCTGCGCTCATCCCGCTGGGCACGGGCTGGGCAGAACGCCGCCGCCGCACGGCCGCAGCGCTGGACAGTGTCGGGCTGTCCGACCGGGCCCGGCACCTGCCATCCGAGCTATCCGGCGGGCAGCAGCAGCGAGTCGCCATCGCCCGCGCGCTGGTGAAAGAGCCCAAGGTGCTGCTAGCTGACGAGCCAACCGGCAACCTGGACGAGGACACCCGCGAGGACATCATGGCCCTGCTCGAGGAGCTGTGGCGCCAGCGTGGCCTCACTCTGGTCCTAGTCACGCACGAGACCGCCATCGCCCGGCGAGCTATGCGCCTGGCGGTCATGAAGAAGGGCAGGCTGACGATCACCGCACCCAGTCAAGCGGCCGTCTACCCGCCAGGTTCGCCGGAACCGGAGGCGCCACAGCCGGTCTGACGCAGCCCGTGCTTGCCCGGCAGGTCTGCCGTACCGTCAGGGAAGCAGACCGCCGTGGTCGTCACAGAGCGCGAGCCGAGCAGCGCCAGTTCCTTCCGGAACAGCGGCTTGCAGTCGTTTTCCTGCCTGTCCGGGGCGCATCAGACGAGCCGGACGTTGCGCTTGATCGTGGTGATGACGTCGTCCATCTCGCCGCTGATTGCCTGCCTGGCCAGGCTGAGGGTGAAGCCCTCGGCGGTCTGTGCGGGCACGTGCGCGGGCAGGGCGAGCGCGTACTTGTCGACGAGGACGTCGACGACGACCGGGCCGCCCTTGTGGGCGAGGGCGGCTTTGAGGCCGTCGCGGACGTCGCCGGGTTCCTCGATGCGGATGCCGGTAGCGCCGAGGGCCTCGGCGACGCGGCTGAAGTCGGTGCCGGCGAAATCCGTGCCGAACGGGATGAGCCCGGCTTCTTGCTGCTCGATGTTCACGAAGTCGAGCATTGAGTTGTTCAGGATGATGTTGACGACGAGTGTCTTGCGCTGGACCTGGGTGAGCAGATCACCCAGGCCGAGCATGGTGAAGCCACCGTCACCGCACAGGGCGATGGTCTGCCGCCCGGGGAAGGCCAGCTGTGCGCCGAACGCGTTCGGGGCGGCGTTGGCCATGGACGCCCAGGAGAACGAGCCGAACAGCCGGCGCTGCTTCCCGTAGCGCATGTGCCGGGCGGCCCAGATGCAGGCCGTGCCGGTGTCGATGAAGAGCATCGCGTCGTCGTCGGCCAGCTCGCTGAGTGTGGCGGCGAGGTACTCGGGCCGGATCGGCTTGATGCCGGGACCCTTGGTGACGTAATGCTGCAGTGTCTTCTCGAACCGGGCGGTCTCCTTCACGTACTTACGCAGAAACGCGTCGCCGGGCTTTGCCGTGACCTTCGGCAGCAGCGCGGTCAGGGTCGCCTGCACGTCCCCGGTCACGGCCAGCTCCACCGGTACGCGTCGCCCGAGGTGCCGGGGGTCACGGTCGACCTGGATGGTCTTGACCTTCTTGTGCGGCAGGAACTCGGTGAACGGGAAGTCGGTGCCCAGCATCAGCAGCACGTCGGCGTTATTGATGGCGCCGAAGCATCCGCCGTAGCCGAGCAGCCCGGTCATGCCGACTGCGTTGGGGTTGTCGTGCTCGAGCCACTGCTTGCCCTTGAACGAGTACCCGACTGGCGCCTGCACCTTGGCGGCCAGGGCCCGCACCTCGGCCTGTGCATCGGCGCACCCGTCGCCGCCGAAGATCGCCACCGTCCGCGCCTGGTTGATCAGGGCGGCCATCTCGGTCACGTCTTCGGCTGCCCCCGCGGCCCGGACCGCGGCCGGGTAGGCGACTGCGAGCGGACCCGGCGGCGCGTCAGCGGCCGCGACATCGCCGGGCACCGCGACCACCGTCGGGCCGAGCTCGCTCAGGGCCGTGCCGATCGCGGTGCCCACCACCGTCCTCAGCTGAGCCGGGTTCACGAGCCTGGCCGTATACAAGGAGGCGGCCGCGAAGAACACATACGGGTTCAGCTCCTCGAGGGTGTCGGAGTCCAGCAGAGACGACTCGACATCCCCGGCGATCGCGATCACCGGCGCCCGTTCCTTCCGCGCGTCCAGCAGCCCGTTCACCAGGTGCACGGCCCCCGGCCCGGCGGTGCCGCACACCACTACCGGCTGCCCGGTCAGCCGCGCGTCCGCTACGGCGGCGAACGCGCCGTACTCCTCGTTTCGCACATGCACGAAATCGACCGAGCCGTTGCGCCGCAGCGCGTCGATCACCGGGTTCAGGGCATCACCGACGATCCCGTAACACCGCCGCACTCCTGCCGACGCCAGCATCTCCCACAGGCCATCAGCAACCGTCTTGGACATCCGAAATCCTCCTCGACCAGCGGATCAGGTTTGCGGCCAGGTGAGCAGGTCGGCGTTGATGGTGTCGGCGTGGGTGGTGGGCATGCCGTGCGGGTAGCCGTGGTAGGTCTTCAGGGTGCCGTTCTGGACCAGCTTGGCGGACAGCGGCCCGGAGTCGGCGTAGGGCACGATCTGGTCGTCGTCGCCGTGCATCACCAGGACCGGCACCGAGATTTTCTTCAGGTCCTCGGTGAAGTCGGTCTGGGAGAACGCCACGATCCCGTCGTAGTGGGCCTTCGCGCCGCCCATCATGCCCTGCCGCCACCACTGGTCGATGACCGGCTCGATCGGGGTCACGCCGGGCCGGTTGAAGCCGTAAAACGGCCCGGCCGGCAGGTCCCGGTAAAACTGGGACCGCCGGTGGCGACCTGATCCTGGAACCCGTCGAACACCGACTTGGGCAGCCCGCCCGGGTTGGCGGGAGTCTGCACCATCAGCGGCGGCACCGAGCTGATCAGCACCGCCCGCGCGACCCGGCTCTCGCCGTGCCGGCCGATATACCGGGTCACCTCCCCGCCGCCGGTCGAGTGCCCGACATGGATCGCGTCATGCAGGTCCAGGTGCTCGGTCACCGCCGCCAGGTCATCGGCGTAATGATCCATGTCATGCCCGCCGCTAGTCTGCTCCGACCGGCCGTGCCCGCGCCGGTCTGCCGCGATCACCCGGTAGCCATGCAGCAGGAAGAACATCATCTGGGTATCCCAGTCATCCGCCGACAGCGGCCACCCGTGACTGAACACGATCGGCTGCCCGCTCCCCCAGTCCTTGTAGAAGATTTCCGTGCCATCGCTGGTCGTGATCGTGCCCATCTGATCCTCCCTGACCACCGTCGGGTGAGCCATGCCAGCACCGGCCTGACAGCCCACCTCGTTTCTTCGTCAGGCCTGGTCCGGCTAAACGCGAAGCGCTGAGGAAGCCGCGGATCTCCAATTTCCCAGTGCCCGTTTCCGCAGTGCCCGCTTCACAACCGGCCTACGGCGCCGGGATTCGGCCAGGCCCGGTCGTCTGATCGCGGGAGATGAGTTCGCCCGTCCAGCCTCCCGGCTCGGCGAACCACTCGGTCCCGCAGGCGACGCGGAATACCGGCAGCGGCGACCTGATCAGCGCGCGGAACAGCCGGGCCGACCGCCCGCCGCTGGACACCGGCGTGCGGTGAGCCGCCAGTGCCGCTCGCTTCTGTGCCGCATACCGGCGGACGTCGACCCGGTGAGTGATCGCCGACTGCGGCATGCCATACCCCCGCATCTCATCGAAACTACGCCTGACCACCAGGCGAAGCAGGAGCAGCAACCGGGCGAGCCGGCCGACTAGTTCCTGCGGTACCGTCGCCTCCACCACTCGCACTCCGGCCAGTTCGGCCGCCCGCCCGCCGACCTGGTGCACGCGGACATGATCGCGATGCCCGTAGCCGCCGTGCGCGTCGTAGCTCAGCAGAAGATCCGCGTGTTCATCAGTCAGCAGCTCAGCAAGCTTTCCGGCCGCCTCGCCCGCGTCGGCCCGCGCGAACCGGATCCTGCCCGGCGGGTCCTCGAACAGCACCGGCCCGTGTCCGCTGTCCGCGTAGCCCAGATGCACGACCCTGTCCGCACCCAGGATGGCGGCGCTCGCCCGCAGTTCGCCGAGCCGTGCGCCCGCACCTGCCCACATGTCACCGTCGCAGGCCACGACAATGATCACCCGGTGACCTTCGGCCGCCAGCCAGGCGATCGTTCCGCCGGTCAGCAGCACCTCGTCGTCGGGATGAGCGTGAAACGCCACGATCGTTGCCATCGAATTGACCCTGGTCCCGGGCAGGCGGAGCCGCCCGCACTCGGGAGCTGGTCCGCTGATCAGCCTTCCGCTACGCCGGGTGGAGACGTACTATCTCGAAGTGTGGCGGAGTGGTGGTCGATCGAGGTCCTGCACGGGGAGCTTTCCGCTTTCCAGTGGCAGGAAGCACACGACTCTGGGCTGATCGAGGCCGCGCTGACCAACGGCGCGCTCGACGGAACCTGGCACGCCGGCCGCTGGGGTGTCGCGTTCGAGGTGTGCTTCGCGACCGCGGAGGAGTGGGAGGCATTCCGCGCGCTGCCGCTCGTGTCGGCCGCGCTCGATGCCGTGCCGGACCCGCTGAACGGGCTGCTCATCTACCGCGGGCGCGGCGGGACCTCGGCCGCGGGCAAGCCGCGACGTCCGAGACCGGCCCCAAGCGCGAGCGCACTGGCCCTGCCGGAGCCGGACGCGGAGCCGCTGGTCGACCTGACCGGGATCGCGGCGAGCGATCCCGGCCGGGTACCGGACTTCGTGATCGGCTAGGAACTCACCCGATCAGCCGGGGTCGACGGGCGTCACTAGTGACGGGTGCTGACGTGCGAACTGGGCGAGGGAATCGGTCCGGATCGCTCGCCACAGCTCTACAGCCAGCGTGCGATTGAGACGCACCGGGCTGTCGTCGCCCGACTGAGCGGAACCACCCACCGTCGCGGCCGTCAGGAACGCGCCGTCATGACCACGCAGGTGACTGAGCCGCAGCGCTAGCGACGTCAGCTGCGAGTCGCTGAAGTCGCTGTCGACGCTGAGCGCCTTTGCCAGCGCTTTCATCATGTGATAGTCGATAGAGACGCTGTTGTCCCTGGCGATCTTGTCGAGTATCGCCCGGATGAGATTGCTCTGCAGCAATTCCCGCCCGATTTCGCTGACGGCTGGCTGACGCACGTAAGCCAGCACGTCACCGCCACTGAGAGTGTCCATTCCCGCCGGGAACGTGTATCCCAGGCTGGTCGTCGTGTAAGGCACGTCCACGGTGACCCCGTGCAATGCGCTGACCACCGCCACCGCACCCGCGAAATCGCGCACGGAATAGTGATTGATGCGGTCTCCGGTGAGCTTTTCTACGGTCCTGATTAGTAGCGACGGTCCGCCGACGCTCAGCACGTCGCCGAGCTCGATCTTTCCGCGCCCGGGAACGCTTACGAGCGCATTGGCAGGCACGTTGATGACGCCGCCGCCGCAATCGTCCACCTGGAGGCTTATACAAAAGCTCTCGGCACCTATCAGACAGCGAGAACTGTCTGATAGCAACATCGCTAGGGGAGCTACTGGGTAATTCTCCGGGTATTACTCTTGGAGGCGCAGGTCGCCCGCTACGGACGGCGGACTGCTGGTCTGGCCGATTAATCTCCTATCGGCCCGGTGGCGTCCGCACGACGCGAGCTCTAGATCAAAGACTGCTGGCCCTGTGGATGGCTCCCTGGAGTACCTGCCGAAGCGCACAGACAAGCCGCTACCGATCCTGTCCGACTTCACGGTCTCAATCCTAGGGCCTTATTTCCGCAAACCTAAGCCCATGACCCATTGGCTTAATTCCGGCGGCGGCCACGGCGGAATTAAGCCATTCCGACGGGCCTGCAGCGTAGAGTGATTTAGATTTTGCATCTTGTTACCTGCGGTCCGCTCGGCCCGCAATCCGCGAGTCGCGGGCCAGCGCAGCGGCCGACGTTACGCCTGCCAGGAGACACGAGGGGAGTTAGCATGAGGAACGCCGGTAGGTCAGGAATGGTGGCCGTGGCCGTCATCGCCGGAGGGCTTCTGCTCGGATCGGCCGGCGCCTCGGCTGCCACACCGCGGGTGGGCAACGCTCCGCCGACCGAGCCCGACGTCACCGCCCCAGGACAGCTCGAAACTCTGGAGTACGACATCACGGGCCTGCCGCCGGGATCCACGGTTCATGTTGTCTATCAGAGCGGGGTCGATTCCGGAGCGGGCGGCGACGCCCGCGCGGTCGCGGGCGGTATCGGGGTGATCGAGTTCGCCGACAACGCCTTCCAGGTGTCGTCTACCAGGAGCACGCCGCTCGACGCGGAGCTCAACGACGACCTGTACGTCCGGGGCCCGGAGATCAAAGGCACCGCAACCATACCTGCCGGGGTCTCGGTGACGGTCACCAGCGCCCTGACCGGGCGCAAGATCGACCTACATGCAGGTCCGTTCACCATGCCAGTCGGCCCCGGCAGGCCCGGTCGCCCGGCCCCGTAGCAGTAACGTGCCCTATCCAAGGCACGTCGGCCGTCCCGCCCGGCCGGCCGGGTTCTCGGTATCGTCGTAGGCGGAGGCTAGTCGCGGTGGTGACGTTTTTGGCGCCCGGCGCGGTGAAGTTACTCCCGCCGCCACCTTGATTGGCGGAGTTGCCACCTGGCACGGCCCCAGGACCGCCGCACGCCGTGCCGCCAACGGTGCAGCTGCTGCCAGCCGCGCCGGCATCGCCGCCGACCACGACGCTCATAGGGCCCCCGGCATCACCGTCACAGTGGCCGTCACCTCGCCGCCGGGCTGGCTGACGACCACGCCAAGTGCCGCCGCTCCCGAACCGCCGTCGGCCGTGATCGTCAATTGCGTAATTCCGGCGGGCACCGCGAACTGCTGGACGGGCGCCCCCAACACATAGCTGAAAGTGGTCGGCACAGTGACATCCGCCATCGCCGACTCTGGCTCCAGGCTGGCCACTGCTAGGCCGACCACCAAGACGCAGATAAGATAGAGCCATAATCTGAAATGCCATGGCAACCCGACCTTATACGCCATAGACACCAAACTCCAATGTTGCGGGCAGGTCCACCCGCGAGATCAAGGTCCGCCGGTCAGGTCATTCCAAGCCCAACCGCCTCGGAGCCCGGCACAGCCCTGGACCCGCCTCTGCATCCGCCACCGGAGGCATTCCGATCCGAACGCCCATTCTTACCCCGCATGAATAATGCGCGCTGGCGAGCCTCAGCCGTTCTAAGTCCCCGGCCGACAATGGCTTCCCGGCAACGGCTCACCTCCCGGCGCTCGGGTCACCGGTCTCCTGTGTGGCGGAGGTAGCCAGACAGCACCGCGCGGAGTGCCGCGCTCGCGGCGCGATGTTGTGCTGACAGCCATAACCTGGATTTGTGCAGAGACGGCCATTTTGACGTGTCGTCTACCAGGCGAAAGCGTCGTGATATGCGATCCTACGAACTCTATGCGAACCTGCGAATACCTTACCCGTGGTGCCGAGCTTGTTGTCGCCGTACCCATCCGGCTCAGGCAGCAAAGCGACGAAATCATCCCTCCAAGACCGGCTCACGCGCCCTTGGCGCGCGACCAGTGGATGAAAGGCTCAATAACTGACCTAGCGGAAGCGGCTTGCTGCAACGCCAACTGCAAATGCTATCATGCGCAGCGCAGACCAAATTCTCAAACAAAGGGGGCACCATGTACAAGGCGTTAGTGGCAACGGCCGGGATTGCGGCTCTGGCAACGGTCGGCGCTGGCCTGAGCCTGGCCGCTGCCAGCGCTTCCCCGACCAGAGCTGACTACGAGCAATTCCGCTTTATGGACGACACGCCGGGCTCACTCACCTTCAGTGCGATTGCAACCGGTGCGTTCACCGCCGGCGGGAGTTTCAATGCCGCGGCAGACCCGGGAACGCTTACTTTCCCAGATGGAACATTCAAGGCTGCGTCAGAGATAACGTCGACGCGCGATCACACCGATCCCCAGACGTGCCTATTCACCCGGGTTCGGACGGAGACCTACCAGCTCACCGGCGGAACCGGCGCTTACGCCGGCATCCGTGGCTTCGGGACGGCGGTGAGCAGCGTCGAGGCAATCCTCGCGCGCGTCGACGGGAGCTGCTCGTCCACTGCGGTTCCGCTGACGTACCAGCAGACCATCATCGCTAAGGGTTCCGTCTTCCTGCCGACCCCGACCCCGGCGCCGACGCCCACCCCGACCCCGACGCCCACGAAGTCGGGCCTATGAAGCCGCGACGCTGGCCGATGTTGATATGACATAGCCGACGGCGGCATGACATGGCAGCCGGCGTGACCGCCGTGCGGATGCGGGTAGCGGCGCACTTTCTCCGCTACCTGCACGGCACCAGCGGTCTCGCCGGCCGACCACATCCGGGGAATCTCCCGCCGCTGAGCCACGGGCCGGGCGCGCGCGGAGCCGGACCGCGGCGATCATCGACGCCCAGGTGGTCAAGACCCCCGAATCGACCACAGGTAGGACGTGGGAAAAGAACGCCGCAAGCACCACATCGCCACGCTGGACGCGATCCGCGCCGCCCTGGCCGCCGTCGGCGTGGGCAACGCCGGCGAGACCGGGTTCCGGGTCGCCGGGAAGCTTGCCTGGGTGCACTCGGTCTCCTCGGGCAGGTACGTGCTGATCACCGTCCACCCGAAAAAGGGGACGCCAGGCGATGGACGCCGCCGGGGTGATCCCGCAGTTCCGGGGCGTCCTGGTGCACGACGCCCGGGCGCCCTATGACACCTACGGCCAGCTCACGCACGCCCTGTGCAACGCCCACGTGCTGCGGGAATTGCAGGCCGTCATCGATGCCAGTCCGGACGGGCAGTGGTGCTGGGCCGCCCAGGCCGCTGATGTGCTGCGGGAGATGAAGCGCCTGGCCGATGCGTCCCTGACCATCGACGCCACCCTCGATCACGCTGACCAGGACAAACTGTCCCGCGCCCGGCACCGCTTCCACTCCGCCGCCCTGATCGGCCAGCGCGAGACAGCCGCCCGCGCCGGCCCGCTGATGCGCAAGCACCACGCCCTGGCCCGCCGGCTGCTCAACCGCGAGGACGACTACCTCAGGTTCACCGCCGATGCCCGGGTTCCCTTCGACAACAACGCCGCCGAACCCGAGATCCGCATGTCCAAACTGCGGATCAAAGTCTCCGGCTGCATGCGGTCCATGACCGGCGCCGAGAACCTCTGCGCGATCCGCTCCTACCTGGTCACCCAGGGTGACGTGCAAAGTCGTCTTCCCAGGTCAGTGCTAGCCGGTACGGATGTGGCCTGATCTGCTCAGGCCAGGGCGCCTGCCGCTGTGCTGCAGTGGTGTAAGGCCCGCACGGCGCCTTCTGGTTACAGGCCGTAGCCGAAATGGGCCGGGCGGCTCAGGGCGGTCCCCCGGGCGGGGACAGGCGGCTGTTCGGTTGCGAGGCGGCCCGGCCGCCGCGGGGGTGATCACAATGCGGGGCCGGCGCGTGTCGCGCGCCGGTCAGGCAACGGAGCCCCGCTAGGACAGGGATTGCTCAAGATCTCTAGTCCCCGGAGGCTCCGTTGCCCGCACAGTCTGCCATGCCCGGACCACCGGCACCCGCGGCACAGGCCGCGCTGTCCGAGCTGGCGGCCCGCGTTGCCAGCTTGCACGCCGCCAGCGGCGGCGACCTGCTGGAGTGCTTCGGGGCGGTGCCAGACCCGCGTGACCCTCGGGGCATCCGGCATCCGCTGGCGGGCATCCTGGCGATGTGCGCGGCAGCGGTGCTGTGCGGGTGCACCAGCCTGGACGATGTGACCGCGTGGGTCGCCTCGGCCGGGCAGGAGATCCTGGCCGGCGCCGGGTGCCGCCGCAACGCCGGCGGGGTTCTCACCCCGCCGCACCCGGACACGATCGTGCGGGTGCTCACCGGTCTGGGCGCCCGGCAGCTCGCCGATCACGCCGGGGTGTTCCTGGCCCGCCGGGCCGGCCTGGGCTCGGTGGCCTTCCCGGTCGCTGCGCCGGTGCTGCAGCCCGCGATCGCGGTGGACGGCAAGGCGGTCCGCGGCGCCGCCGGGCCGGACGGGCTCGTCCCTTACCTGCTCGCGGCCGCCACCCACGACCGGAGCGCGGTGATCGCCGAGCGGCTGATCGGCCCCAAGACCAACGAGGTCCCGGAGTTCCAGCCCTTGCTGCGCGAGCTGAACCAGCGCGTCCCGCTGGCCGGGCACGTCATCACCGTCGACGCCGGCCACACCGTCCGCGCCCACGCCACCTTCATCTGCGGCGAGCTGATGGCGCACTACGTGATGACCGTCAAGACCAACACCCCGAGGCTGTTCGATGCCATCGACGCCCTGGACTGGGCATCCGTGCCGGTCCAGCACGAGACTGCCGGGGCCGGGCACGGGCGCACGGAGAAGCGCACCATCCAGGTCATGGACGCACCCGGGCACGTCAAGGCGATGTTCCCGCACGCGGCGCAGGTGTTCCTCATCGAGCGCTACGTCACCCGCAAGGTCCGCAGGCGCAAAAAGAACAGCCGCAAGTACAAGACCACCACCATCCGGTCCGCCGTGGCCGCGCTGTGCATCACCAGCCTGACCGCCCGGCAGGCCGGCCCTGAGCACCTGGCCGGCTACGTCCGCGGCCACTGGCCGATCGAGAACAAGATCCACTGGGTCCGTGACGTCACTTACCGTGAAGACGCGTCCCGGGTACGGACCGCCGCCCGGCCCCGCATCATGGTAACGCTCCGTAACCTAGCGATCGGGCTCATCCGGCAGGCAGGCTACCGGAAGATCGCCGCCACCATCCGCATGATCAAACACGACCCGCACCTGCTCCTGGCAATCCTCGGCCTGCACCCCGGCCCTCAAAGCGCGCTATGACGTGCAGCAAAGACTTTGCGGGTCACCCTGCTGGTCACCACCGCCAAGCACGGCACCGGCAAGCTCGACGCCCTCACCCGCGCCGCCACCGGAACCCCCTGGATGCCCGAAACCGCATAACAGCCTGTCAGGCGCACCTATCCAGGAGGCTTATTCATAAGCCTCCTTTTGCATAGCGCGCTGGCTCGCATTCCGGGCAGCCTGCCGGGCGGTTTCCGGAATTCTTGTAATAACCATAACTTTACGTGTCGGTCCTCGCATGAAAGAACGGCTCCTGCCATGAATACCGCAATGGCTAAAGAGCGGATTCCATGGAGGAGCCGTTGCGGTACGAGACTCTCACAGGGCTGAGCCACGGGCAACTGGCCGAGCTGGCGTGCCGGATCACCGGCCGCCTCGGCGACGTCGCGAAACCGGGCGGCGCGCCGGCAGTGATCGGCCTGTTCAAGTCGGTGGCGCTGGTGGTCACGCTGATGCGCAAGAACCTCACCCAGGAGGTCGCCGGGGCAGTCTTCGGCTGCTCCCAGCCGACGGTGTCCAGAAGATGGGACCTGCTGCGGCCGGTGATCGGCCAGGTGCTGGCCGACTGCGTGCTGGCCCCGGCGCAGATCGCCGGCAAGGGCGGAACACTGCTTGTGGAGGCACCATCGCCCCGACCTGGGACTGGAAGGCCATCCCGGACCTGTACTCCGGCAAGGCCGGATACCCGGGGATGAACATCCAGGTCGCCGCCACCCTCGGCGGAGACGTGGCGGCGATCGGCCCGGTCCCGGTGCACGGCGCCCGCCACGACGCGCACGCCTTCGCCGCCTCCGGCCTCAAGGACCTGACCGCCGGGCACGGCACCGTCGCCGACCTCGGCTACACCGGCGTCGACGGCATCACCATCGTCCCGTACAAGACCCCGCCCGGCGGGACACTCCACGACTCCCAGGTCACGTTCAACACCAGTCTCAGCGCCATCCGCGCCGCCATCGAGCGCGCCAACGCCCACCTCAAAACCTGGCGGATGCTGTCGGAAGAAGGCGGCCGCTACCGCCCGCCGACCAGCAAATACGCCGAGATGATCAAAGCCGTCACCGGCCTGTTCTTCTTCAGCAATTACTTCTAAACCTTATGAATAAGGCTCCCGGTGCCAGGTTGCGGCACAGCGATCGACCCGACGGGTCTCATGTGCCGCCGTGACTGGCACACCTGGTGCCGAGAACCAACCTGGCGCTCTGGTATCGGTGTCGGCAGCGACGAGTACCGGCAGTTAGTGATCAACGCAATCGACCGTGCCGCCCGAATGCGTGACTAACTAACCAGGCCCATTCCAACCCAGTGCAGCGTCAGCCGCATGCAGACTGAGGTAACCGACCCCGGTAGCGGTTGGGCTGCCGAGGTCTTCGTGGATTCGAGCGCGGTTACTCCGAGGCGGACGGTGCGTCCTTCTTTAGTTTTGCTTCTTCTCGATGGCCGGGATCTTCTGAAGCGGAGCCTCGGCAAGCAACAGCGCAGGCTGCCCGCTGCTCAGCTGGGCGTTGTAACCCGCCGCCACCAATAGCGCCAGCATCCGGTGTTGATAACCCTTTCGGGGTCGGCGCACGATGCATCGGGTACGCGTGGAGCTTGCGCGTCGGGGTCGCCGCGCGGCAGTTCGTGACGCTCGAGTACGACATCACTGACCTGCCGCCGGGATCTACAATTCATGTTGTCTATCGGAGCGGGGTCGAATCCGGAGCAGGGGGCACTCGCGCGGTCGCGGGCGGAATCGGGGTGATCGATTTCGCGGACAACGCCTTCCAGGTGTCAGCCACTCGGGGCATGTCGCTGGACGCCGAGCTCAACAAAGACCTGTACGTCCAGGTCCCCGAGATCAAGGGCACCGCCAGCATGCGAGCCGGGGTGGCGGTGACGGTCACCACTGACCTGACCGGACCTAAGAGGCCGTCTCATCTCGGTGCGTCCTAGTGTCGCGTGTTGTAAGTTGTTTTACGGTGTGATTCGCGGGACAATGGAGCATGTCTTTAGCTCCCGCCCTCGTGCTGCGTGATGGTGACCGGCAGAGACTTGCTGAGCTGGCCAGGCTGCCGAGCGTTCCGTCGGGCCTGGCGAAGCGGGCCCGGATCGTGCTGCTGGCCGCGGACGGGATCCCGAACGCGCAGATCGCCCGGACGGCCGGGGTGTCGCGGCCCACGGTGATCGGCTGGCGTGACCGTTATGTTCAGGGCGGGATCGCGGCGCTGGAAGACGAGCCGCGGTCCGGCCGCCCGGCGGTGATCGATGAGATCGACGTGGTGGTCGCGACGCTGGCGAACGACGGCCGGCCGCCAGCCCGGCTGGGCATCTCGCACTGGTCGGCCCGGTTCCTCGCGGCCGAGCTGGGCATCTCGTTCGCGTCGGTGGCGCGGATCTGGCGCAAGTGGGATATCCAGCCGCACCGGATCCAGGGGTTCAAGTTCAGCACCGACCCCGAGCTGGAGTTCAAGATCCGCGACGTCGCCGGCTTGTATCTCGACCCGCCCGCGAATGCCGTGGTCGTGTCGGTGGACGAGAAAAGCCAGATCCAGGCCCTGGACCGGACCGCTCCCATGCTGCCGCTGCGGCCCGGCCTGCCTGCCCGGCAGACCTATGACTACAAGCGCAACGGCACCACGACCCTGTTCGCCGCGCTGGAAGTCGCGACCGGGAAGATCACCGCCGACGCCTGCTACCCGCGGCACCGCCACCAGGAGTTCCTGCGGTTCCTGAAGAAGGTCGCCGCCGCCCACCCCGACGTCGAACTGCACGTCGTGGCCGACAACTACGCCGCGCACAAGCACCCCGCCGTCAAGACCTGGCTCAAGGACAACCCGCGGATCACCCTGCACTTTGACCCCGACCAGCTGCTCCTGGCTCAACATGGTGGAAATATTCTTCGGCATCATCACCCGCCAGGCCATCCGCCGCGGCACCTTCCACTCCGTCAAAGACCTCACCACCGCCATCGGCGCCTTCATCGACGCCTGCAACGACCGCTGCACACCGTTCGCCTGGACCAAAGACGCCGACGAATTACTCGCCAAGATCAGACCGTCAAAATCAGACCGTCAAACAACTAACGCCACGCGACACTAGTTGATGCTACGTAAAGTGAAGCTTTGCCTACGGCATCCCACATACCAGCGCTTTCTCGTGCTAAAGATCGGCGTCGTGATCGATCGACAGCCATATGCCACTGACTTATCCGATGCCCGCTGGGCGCTGATCGAGCCGGTCCTGTCCGGGTGGCGGGCGAAGCGCCTGACGGCCGGCCCGGCCATCACCCAGCCGGCGCATGACCTGCGCGAGATCGTCAACGCGATCTTGTATATGAGCCGGGCCGGGTGCGCCTGGCACCTGCTGCCGCACGACTTCCCGCCCTGTAAGACGGTTTACGGCTACTACGCCGCCCAGGAGAAGGACGGCACCACCGCGCGCATCCACGACCTGCTGCGCGCGAGGGTCCGCGAGCGGGCCGGGCGGGCGGGCGGCAGAGCCGGCCACCGCGATCCCGGGCGCCCAGTCGGTGAAGACCTCCTGCAATCCGCCGGAATCCACCCAGGGAGTGGATAACGCCAAGAAGATCAAGGGCCGCAAACGGCACATCGCCACCGATACCCTCGGCCTGCTGCTGGCCGTGCTGGTCACCGCCGCGTCGGTGCAGGACAATCCCGGCGGAAAGGCGCTGATCGGCGAGCTGGCCGCCGCCCACCCGGGCATCGCCCGGGTCTGGGTGGACGCCGGGTACAAGCGCGCCGTCGCCGAGGAGGGCGCGGCGCACGGCATGCAGGTCGAGGTGTACAGCAAGCCGGCCGGGCTGAAGGGGTTCCACGCCACCCCGCGGTGGCACGGTGGAGCGGACCTTCGGCTAGCTCATGCTCCACCGCCGGCTTGCCCGAGATTACGAGACCCTCCCGGAACGCTCCATCACCATGATCCACTGGTCCATGACCGACAACATGAGCAGGCGGCTCACCGGCGAATCCACCCCAACCTGGCGCGATGCCCCGGGCGAACCGGGCGAACCATCACCGACCTAGACGAGATGCCCTCTAAGATAGACCTGCATGCAGGTCCGTTCACCATGCCAGTCGGCCCCGGCAAGCCCCGTCTCACGGCCCCGTTGCGGTAACGGGCACCGTCTCAGAGAGTCATGCCGTCGTCCGCCCGGCCGCGGTTTTGCCTGTCGCCGTATCCGGTCGCCCTGAGCGCCGGTACCTGGCTGGGCGTCACCTCGGTCCCGCACCGTGCACCTGAGCGCAACAACCCCGCAACAACCCCGCAGCAACGGCCCGCCGCACCGGACGTGGGTGCTCTGCCGGCCCGGACCGGCGGGTCGTGGGCGAACCGGACAGCTGACGCGGGAAGGCCGCCACCGACCGGCGGCCTTCCCGGCCGCTGTCAGTTTCTGGTGACGAGCACGGCCGCCGTGGTGGCGTTGTTGCCCGGGCGGGGATCGGGAGTGGAGGATCTGGTCGCGGCGAGCAGGAGCAGGCGCTGGTTGCCGGCGGTCCACGGCCGGGCCCGGACCCGGACCGTATAGGTCACTTTCTGCCCTGCAGGCACGGCAACCGCAGTAAACCAGTCTCCGCCACCGCGAATGGTGCCGCCGCCCGCGCTGGTGATGATGAGGCCGGCCGACGGCGAGAACACGGTACTGACACCCGCTGCCGCCTGCGGTCCCTTGTTCACAACGGTAATGGTCACCGGCGCGCTACCGCCCGCTGCCATGGTCCTGGGTGCCGCCATGGCGATCACCAGGTCCGCGCGGGCCCGACGCGCCCTGATCACGGTCTCCCGGAACGTCACACGGGCCGTGCCCGACCCGGCCGGGGTACTCGCGGTGACCGCTACCGGCCCCGCGATCAGCCCTGCGCGCAGCCTGGGCGTGGTGGCCACTCCCGCGGAGTCAGAGGTAGCGGTTACCGTGCGGGCCCGGCCGGCGAAGCTCGCCGTGCCGCCGCGGGCTCGGCCGACGGCGAAAGTTACCGTCGCCCCGGCCACCGGATTGCCATAGCCATCGGTCACCGTCACCGACAGCGACCTGCGGAATGCCTGGCCCACCACCGCAAACTGATCATTACCTCCAGCAATCGCGACGCTCGCCGCCGACCCCGCCGTCACCGTCAGCGTCGCATCCCCGGTCGCCGTCCCGTCTGTCCCGGTCACCTTGTGGCTGCCCGCCACCGTCGCCGTGCAGCTGCTCCCCGTACACGACCCGTCCGGGGAGATCGAGAACGTCGTCTGCGCGGTCACGTCCCCCAGGCTGTTCCCGTACTGGTCCAGGCCCGTCGCCATGTACGACCGCGACCCGCCCGCCGTCACCGACGACGACGCCGGGCTCAGGCTCAGGCTCGCCAGGGCACCCGCCGTCACCGTCAGCGTCGCATCCCCGGTCGAGGGGTTGTAGCCGCCCCCGCCGGAGTAATCCGCGCTCACGGGGTAGGTACTCGCCGTGGTCGGGGCGGTCGTCGAACAGACGGCCTTGCCGGTAACCGAGTCGACCGGCTGCGCGGTGCATCCAGAGACCGGGGTGCCGCTCAGCGTGAAGCCGACCGTGCCCGCCCCTGGTGCCGGGGTGACCGTCCCGGTCAGGGTGACGGCAGATCCAGCCGTGACCGGGCCAGAGGTCGTCACGGATGTTGTCGTGGCCGCGGTGTCTACCGGCAGAGTGTAAGTAGCGGTGTCATCCCCGGCGGTGTTAGTAGCGGTCACGCTGATGCTGTAGGAGTCCGCTGTTGTCGGGGTCCCGGATATGACGCCGGTGTTGGTGTCGATGCTCAGCCCGTCTGGCAGTCCGGTTGCGGTGAAGGTCGGCGCGGGCACGCCGGCAGCAGTGATGGTCGTGTTGTAGTTCACGCCCACGGTCGCGGCGGGCAGGGTAGATCCCGACACCGGGCTGGTGATCACCGGTGTAGTCGTCACGTAGGAGATAGTGACCTGTCCGTCTGACCCGAACCCGCGGCTGCTTGTCGCGATCGTCACGTTGGTAGCGTCGGCCGCGGTGAAGTTAGCGCCGCCACCGCCACCGCCAGCGCCGGCCACCTCGAAGGCCTCGCCCTCGCCGAAGCACGCCCCGCCGTTGCCGCCGCTGCCGCCGCCGTACAGGCCGCCGCCCCCCGCGCCGCCGGCCTCGTCCTCGGCTTCTCCATAGTCACTGGCGACGCTGGGGCCACCTGCGGCGCCGTCCCCCGGCATCCCGCCGTGGCCCGAAACGTTGAGGGAGCAGCCCGTCGAGGTACCGCCGCCGCCGCCGCTGCCAAGCGTCGTCCCCGTCGCAGCTCCTCCGCCTCCGCCGCCGGTGGAGGTCCCGAGCCCGATACTCCCGGAGCCAGTGCACTCGGCCGCCTGGTCGCCATCCGCAGCCGCAGCTCCGCCGTCACCGCCGGCGCCGCCACTGAGCTGGCATACTCCGCCAATCGTTCCACCTCCGCCGCCCCCGCCGCTGGCCACTACTAGCGGAGCGCCAGAGCCATCACTAACCTCGCTGCCGCCTCCGCCGCCTCCGCCGCCGCCCTGATTGGCCGAGTCCCCGCCCGGGCCGGCCCGGGGCCGCCGCACGCCGTGCCGCCGACGGTGCAACTGCTGCCGGCGGCGCCGCCATCGCCGCCGACCACGACGCTAAGCGTGGCCGCCGGTATCACCGCCACCGTGGCCGTCACCTCGCCGCCGGCACCGCCGACGCCACCAGGCTGGCTGACCACGCCGCCCAGTGCCGGCGCTCCCGAACCGCCATCGGCCGTGATCGTCACCTGCGTGATCCCGGCGGGCACCGTGTACTGCTGAGTGGGCGCCCCCGAAACGTAGCTGAAGGTGGTCGGCACGGTGACATCTGCCGTCGCCGATCCTGCCTCCAGGCTAGACACCACCAGGCCGGCCACCAGGATGCAGGCAAGGTAGCGCCATAATCTGGGCTTCCAGAGATTCCGTATCGCCGACCGCATTGACGCTGACCTAGCCATTGTCACATCCGTGAGATTCCGATAGATAGCGAATGATCACGAGTCAGGCCCCGGTGGAAAGCGAAGCTTGCAAGAAAATGCGAGCTTCCGGGATAATGCAGTTCTCTCCGGCGAGCGAGATTACTCCTTCGCCGCCTGCGACACGCCGATGTCCAAATTATCAGCGTTGCGCGCGTGGCCTCTAGATTAATACGCCCAGGCTTGCCCGGATTCTTGCAGAGCAGAAGTCGTCCCTAATATCTCCGAACTTTTCCGAGATTAAGAAATTCGGCTATATGCCGCCGAAGATCAGGAGCCGTCAGCAGTGCGCGACCGGGTCGATTCCCGTGTGCGTCCCTCTCGGTCAGTCGACCGACCCTGACATGGTCGGCACATCGAGAGTCCATCGCCGACATCCTCGGACGAGTCGGGATCGCCACCCTGTTCAGCGTGTAGTCCCTGATCTTTCGAAGCGGAGACTGGAGTGGCCGTAACGGAATCGCGCGTGGCCTGGGCGTAACGGTCAGGGCCGTTCCCGGAAGGTATCCGGGAACGGCCCTGAAACTATTGGAAGGCCACGCAGCAACTGCTCATGGCGATGGGATCACTGTCACCGTCACCACGTTGGAATTGGCGGGTAGGTACCTGGCGTCCCCCCGTACGACGCATGGACGTGGTGCGTCCCGATCTCTAGAGGCCTCGACGGGGTCGTCAGGGTAGCCACCCCGTCGACGATGCGGGCGACGCCGATGCCCTTGTCGGCGCCAGGCAGCGCGCTGTCATAGAAGCCGACGTACCCGGTAGCGTCACTGGGCATCGTGACGGTGAGGACCGGATTATGACCGATGACGACACGATCCGGGGTCGCGGTCAGGTGCATCGGCGCCGGCTCGGCTACGTGATCCCAGGTGATGACGATCAGCCCGTTCTCATCGCTGGTGCTCCCCCGGACGACCGACACATCGGTCAGCAGCGGGGAGTGGTAGGAGGAGCCTGCACCGCCGCCGCCACCACCGCCGCTTCCGAAACCGCCGCCACTGCCACCGCCGCCGCCGACATAGCCCGCGCCGCCGCCACCACCACCGCCGCCGCCCCAACTGCTGTTACCGCCGGCACCGCCAGCGGGGCTGTCATTCGCCGCGCCGCCGCCGCCCTTGCCTGCCCCGGCTCCCTTGCCGTTGTGCCCAGGATCGACGGTGGTGCCGCTGCTCCCGCCAGGGCCGCCGCGCTGGTGGATGGCTTCCAGTCCCTCGCCGCCACCGCCACCGCCTCCGCCGGCGATCACCAGCCTGTGGCCGCCGATCTCGATGCCGCTGGCGCCGCCGCCGCCGGCGCCGGCGCCGTATCTACCCCCGAACGCGCTCGATCCCCCGTGACCGCCGCGACCGGTCACGCCCCAGCCTCCGGGGCCGCCCTGGTCACCACCGCGGCCGGCCACCTGAATGTCAAGCACCTCGCCAGGAGTCACCGGAACCTTCCCGCTGACCTGGGCGCCGTCGCCGCCGGTGACGTAGCTCACTCCGGTCGCCGTGGCACCACCCTTCCCGCCGATGACGCGCAGCTCCGCTGAGCTCGCGCCACTGGGCACGACAGCCCTTTGCGTGACCTCACCCTGGTAGGTGAACGTCTCCGTCACCGGTCCACTGGGCGCCCTGGCCGCGGCAGCCGACACCGAAACGCCGAATGTCAGCAGCACGACGGCACTGGCCGCCGCCAGCGCGCCTTGGCGGCCGACGCCACGGCTCCGGCTTACCGGGCAGTAGCCCTGGGCAGACCTCACCCGCGCAGGAATGTGCATTCTGATACCCCCTCCGAATCATCAGATAAGCCAAATGCGCGTCCGCCGACCGACAGCAAGGCTAAGCAGAAAAGCAGAATACCCTCGCGTCTACACCATTTCATGCCAGTCCGGCAGGCTTAGGAAACGTTGCCATGCCCCCGATTGATCCCTGCATTAGACAATGGCATCGTGAGTATCGGTAGTCAAGCACGTGGCCAGTGACACGGACCGCGCATCCGGCCGGACCGTCATTAAATACCTAACTGATACCGTGAGATCACCTGGATCACATACCCATAGCGACGCCGGGGGCTCTTGCGCCGCCACGCGCTGGTGGCGCTCTGTCTACATGATCGCGCGGGCGGTGATCGCCCTGCCCGAGCAGGCCTGGCGCTCGCCGCGGCTCGGCCAGCTGACCATTGTCGGGCTCGGCTCACCCATTCGGATGGCGCTGTGGATGGCCGCTTTATCCACGGCCCGGCGGTCCGAGCGCTCCGGAGAACGGCCGCACTTCGTCGCCAGCGGCGACGGCGGGATCGTCGTTTTCGGCGGCGGGGACGAGTCGACTGCCCACGTTCACCCGTCGGCGCCCGCCTCGGTGGCAGCCGCGGCCTGCTCCAGAGTCCCGATCCCGACCAGGGATACCAGCCCGGCCAGCTCGCCGAGCGCCGACCTGCTGGAGGACGAGTTCACCCGCCTGTACCTGCGCGAGGACTCCGGCGGCGGCAGCTCCCGTGAGGTAATGCGATGACCGAGCCCACCAGGCTGCCCGGAACCCAGTCCGCTACCGGGCGCTCGGACATCTGCGACGCCTACGTGCTGGCCGACCGCAGCGCCCTGCTCCTCCTGCAGCGATGACAAGAGCGCGGGACGAGCCGGGGGGCTCTCGCGGGGCAGGTCGCTGCTGTTCCAGCTCCTGAAGGACCGGGCGGCCTTGACGCTAACGAGCATTGGACCGTGACGCTGCCGGGGATACCGCCCGAACCGCTGAGGAAGATGGCGCCGCACGGGTCCGCTACCTGGATGACCTCTCGCGGATCCGTCGGCCCCAGGACTGGTCTGCTTCCCGCGCCGTCGCCGATCGTGGCGCCGCCGCTCGAGGTCGATTCCCCGGCGCCACCGGCCTGTTCGCGGCGTTTCCGCCGCGAACCTCGCCGGGACCACCGTAGCTGATCCCAAACGAACCCGATCTGGCCCGCGCCTCCGCCGGCCACCGAGCAGCTGCGTCCCGCCAGTGGTGACCGGGCGGGCCACGGCGGGCGTCGCCGCTGCCACGTGGAGGCGCCCGGGCGCACTTCCTAGGGGACACCCCGGGCAGCGTTTAGGGATCTACCCTAGGGCGCTCTGGCACCCGCGGGGCGCACCGTTTCCACAGGCAACCAAGTGAGGAGCGGGCAATGCGCGCCATTACATCGCTGGACGTCAGGTCAGCCGGGCCGGCCACGGGCAGGGCACGCGGCGGGATGCTGAGATCGCTGCGCAACCGCAACTACCGGCTGTTCACGATCGGCCAGACCATCTCGAACACCGGCAGCTTCATGCAGCAGGTGGCGCAGGACTGGCTGGTGCTCGACCTGACTCACGGCAGCGCCACGGCCCTGGGGATCACCACGGCGCTGCAGTTTGTACCGCGGCTGTTCAGCGTGTGGGGCGGGCTGATCGCGGACAGGTACTGCAAGCGACGGATCCAGATGGTGACCCAGTCGGTGGGTGGCGCGTTGGCGCTGATCCTGGGCGCACTGGTGCTGACCCATGCTGTGGCGATCTGGCAGGTATATGCGCTGGCGTTGGGACTCGGGCTGATGACCGCGGTGGACACCCCGGCCAAGCAGGCGTTCCGGACAGAGATTGTCGGCGCCGGCGGGATGCAGAATGCGGTGGCGGTGAACAACGCGGCATGGAACCTGTCGCTGATGGCCGGCCCGGCCCTTGCTGGCGTGGTCATCGCCACGGCAGGGACCGCGGCCGCGTTCCTGTTCAATGCCGCGTCCTTCGGCGCGGTCCTGATCACCCTCACGATGCTGGACCCGTCCGCGATGCACCCGTCGCCCCGGGTGGCCCGGGCCCGCGGCCAGGTGCGCGAGGCGCTGGGCTACGTGAAGGCCCGCCGGTCCCTGTGGATCCCGCTGGTGCTGACGTTCTTCGTCTCGACGTTCGGCATGAGCGTGCAGATGACCAACGCCCTGATGTCCCGCCAGGTGTTCCATGCCGGGGCAGGCTCTTTCGGGCTGGCGTCGGCGGCATTCGCGCTCGGGGCGACCGGCGGGGCGCTGCTGGCCGCCCGCCGCGGGCGGCCGTCGCTGGCGCTGCTGGTGGCGTCGGGCCTGGCCCTGGGCGCGCTGAAGGCGATCACCGGCCTGGCGCCCGACTACGTGTCCTTCCTGCTCTTGCTGGTGGCGACCGGAGGCGTACTGCTGACCTTCACCATCGCGGCCAGCTCGGTCGTGCAGCTCAGGGCGGACACCGGGATGCAGGGGCGGGTCATGGGCCTGTACCAGATCGTCTACCTGGGCACCGTGCCCTTGAGCGCGCCGCTAGCAGGCTGGGCTGCCCAGGCGTTCGGGCCGCGGCTGAGCCTGGTTGCATTCGGGACGGCCTCCGCGACCGCGACGGCCGTGATCGCGGTCCTGCTGGCCCGCGGTCAGGCCGGCTGCGCCCGCAGCTACCTGTGGCCTGTCCGCTGGCCCCTCCGCCGGATCGTCCGCCCGCTGTCCACACCGGTGGTCCGGACCGCCTGACGCGGTGTGTCCATCGGTCCGCCGGCCGGGAGTCCCCGGCCGGCGGATCTGTATCAGGTGGGTTCTGCGGGTGACCGGCCAGCTTCCGCGCGCTGGGGAGGAGGTGAGCAGCGGTTGCGGCCTTGACCGCGTGGCCGGTCGGGGAAGAGGGTCAGACCGCGCGCGATCGCCTTCATCGTCCGCCACGGCGCGCGGCGGCCAGCCCGTCAGGACGACACGGCCTCGAGCCCGGCCTGGGCGATCTCCTGGTTGTGGTCTCGCTCCCGGCTCCCGCTGACGCCGATCGCGCCGACCACGGCGCCGTCGACCGTGATCGGGTAGCCGCCGGTCTGCAGGGTGATCCC
Organism: uncultured Actinomycetota bacterium; assembly: GCA_963711535.1. GTDB lineage: Bacteria > Actinomycetota > Actinomycetes > Streptosporangiales > Streptosporangiaceae > JAJYUU01. The sequence continues at coordinate 464,654 of CAVQEN010000002.1, forward strand.
GCTGGCGGCGAGCGACATGGCCCGGATCAGGTCGTCCTTGATCACATCCCGTCGCCACGAGTCGGTGCTGATGCCCCAGCTAACTGCCGAGGTCGCCTTGTCCTGGGCCGACCGCACCGACATCAGCGGTGCCCCGTCCATCCGGCCGAACGCCTTCAGCATCCCGCTGTCGTCGACGATCGCGACCGCGGTGGCCTCCCCGAGTTCGGACGACTTCCGCTCCGCCGCCTCGATGATGGCGCGGGCTAACTCCAGGGACACGCTGGGCCGCACAAACGTCGCCGTCATTGCCAACCTCCTTCTCCGGCCCGTATCGCACGGGCCCGAACCCGAAGAATACGCCCAGAGTCGAATTGTGTACACGGCTGAAACCGGATCAATAAGCCCGTCATTTCAGAATAATAGCTTTATTTACGTATTCAGCACTAGGTTGTATTTGCAGCGGCCTGTCGGGATGGCCCTAAGGTAACGACACTGTCTCTTGACAGTTGCGCCAAACGTGCGACCATTCTACTGGGCCTGTCAGATTTCGCCTCTAAAGCCGCCGGCGGCGGTATCACATGCCCGGCCGTAGGCGGCCAGAGAACGGATTGGGCATGAAGAAAGTCAGGCGAGTCACCCGCCGCAGCCGTTTCTGGCCGGTCGCCTTACCGGCCCTGGTAGCCGTCGCGGTGCTCGCCGCGGCCTGCGGTTCGTCGCCGTCGACCAGCAGCCAGAGCGGCCGGGCCGACCGAGAGCCGACCGCGGCGATCGCGGCGATCGCGGCCACATCCGGCGAGTTCGCGCAGTACGGGATCAACTACGAGCGCGGCGCGCTGCTCGGCGCCCGGTACGCCGCTGCGCACCACATCGCCAATATCACCGTTAAGCAGGAGAACTCCCAGGACGACCCTGGAACCGGTGTCACTATCGTCCGCAACATCATCGCGGCGGGATACCGGCTCATCGTCGATTATGGCCAGTATCAGGTCCTGGTCGCGAGCGCCCCGGTGGCGGAGCGGGCGCAGGCCCTCACGCTGGCTGGCACGAAAGAGAGCAGCATAACCTCGGTCGGCCCGTGGATTTGGCAGGGGCCGGACGGCTCGACCGCCCTTGCCTCCCAGAACCTCATCACGGTACTCCGGAGCCTGCACGCGAAGACCATCGCGATAGCGGTGGACAATGACAGCGAAGGGACAACCGGAGCGGCGCAAATACAGAAGGACGCCCGCGCCGTGGGCATCACGGTCAAGACCGTTCAGGAATGGGACCCGACAGCCACCGACTTCACCCCCCAGATCAACAACATCATCCACGCGCACGTGGACGCTGTCGCCTCGTTCAGCGTCGTGGCTACCGGCGCGCTGTTCATCAAGCAGGCCCGGGCGGCCGGGCTGAACGTGCCGATGATCGACGGCAGTGGCTGGGACCTCCCGGAGTTCTTCCAGATCGCCGGCCACAGCGTCAGCAACGTCTACTGCATCACCGACTTCGTCCCCGGCCAGTCGCGGCCAGTCGCCAGGTATCTCGACCAGACCTACCAGGCGGACTACGGCTCGCTGCCCAACAACGACGTGGCGGCCGGCTTCGACGCCGTGGTGGTCATGGCCGAGGCGATGCGGCTGGCCGGGTCCTCATCCCCCAACGCGGTCCGGATGGCGCTGGCCAAGGTTCATGTGGACGGCGCGGAGGCCAATGACCTCTACTTCAGCAGCGCGCGGACGGTGGTGAAGACCACGCTGGCGGTCACGGCGAAGGGCGGCCAGTGGGTGGAGTGGGACGGTTGACCGCGCCATCTCCGGGACCGGATCACCTGCTCGCGGAGGGAACTGACCGTTGAACCTGTACCTCAGCGACGTTCTGGACGGGGCGGCGTACGGGATCACCGTGTCGCTGCTCGGGCTGGGCTTCACGCTGTCGGTGGCGTCATCCCGGATGGTGAACTTCGCACAGGGCCAGGTCTACATGATCGGCGCATTCGCGGGCGCGGCGATCGCGCGGCTGACCGCCAGCCTCCCGCTGGCCCTGCTTGGCGGGCTCATCGTCGGCGCGCTGGCCAACACTGCGCTGTACGGAGCGCTGTTCCTGCGGGTGCGGCGGCTGCCGATCGTCGGCACTCTGGTCATGGGGATCGGGGCCGCGTTCGCCATCGAGGCGCTGTGGGGCCAGGTCTTCGGCGTCCAGATCATGCCGTTCCCGCAGCTGGCCTTCGCCCAGGGGACATTCTCCGTGCTCGGTACCCGACTGGAGTGGTCGTCGGCGGTCCTAGTACTGGTGACAGTGATCGCGGTGGCGGCCCTGTACCTGCTGCTCTTCCGGACGCCGTTCGGCATGAAGGTCCGCGCGCTCCAGGACAGCCCGGCGGGCGCCGAGGTCATCGGCCTGAACATCCCGCTCCTACAGGCGCAGGTCTTCGCGATCGCCGGAGCGCTGAGCGGGCTGGCCGGGGTCCTGATCGCGTGGCAACTGGGCGCTTACCAGTTCACCATGGGCGAGGACGGCATCGGCCTGGCGTTCGCGGCGGCGATCATCGGCGGGATGGGCAGCTTCCCCGGCGCCCTCGTCGGCGGCATTGCGCTCGGAATCGCCCGGGCGGTCGGGGGAATCTACAACTCCGGGCTCACTGAGGCCTACCCCTACATCTTCCTGGCTTTGGTCCTACTGATCAGGCCCACCGGCCTGTTCGGCCGCGCGATCGAGTTCACCTGACATGGGCCTCATCGGGTTGACCTCCGCCGACCTCGCGCTGATGGGGTTCACCGTGGCTCTCGTGGTCAGCCTGAACGTAGTCGCCGGGCCGTCCCGCCATCTCGTGTTCTGCCAGACGGCGTTCTTCGGGGTCGGCGCGTACACGGTCGCGATCCTTAGCATCGAGCATCACCTGTCATTCTGGCCCGCGATGCTCGGCGCGACCCTGATCGCGGCGGCCGCCGGGTTCCTGGTCGGGCTGCCGGTCCTGCGGGTCTCCGGCCTGTACTTCGTGATGATCACCTACGCGGTGGGCTTCGTCGCTGAGGACGTCGCCTTCAACGCCAGCTTCACCGGGGCCGGCCAAGGACTCGGCCCGATGCCCGTACCCACCGTCTTCGGGTCCCAGCTTGTGTCGTCAGCAGGGTTCGCGCTTGCCGCGTGGCTGGTGGTGCTCGCAGCCGAGGTCGTGCTCGTCCTGTTCATCCGCTCGCGCGCAGGCTGGGCGGTCCGGGCCGTCGGCGCGGGCAGCAAGATCGCCGCCGTAGTCGGCGCTGGTCAGTGGTACATGCTGCTGGCGTTCATGGTCTCGGCGGCGCTCGCCGGCTTGGCCGGTGGCGTGTTCGCCTACTACATCATCCAGGTCTACGCTACGTCGTTCACCCCAGCGCTGTCGCTGGCCGTGGCCGTCGCCCTACTGGTCGGCGGCCTGGGCAGCGTGGCCGGAAGCGCGGTCAGCGCGATCATCGTGTCCTACGCCGAGATTCGGCTGCTCGGGTTCCCCTACACCGCCCAACTCATATTCGGCCTCTTCCTGGTCGCGGTCATGTATTTCCAACCCGGCGGGCTACTGCCACCGCGCCGGGAGCGGGCCCTGGCCCGATGGGTGACAGCCCGCCTCGTGCGGCGATGCGCGGCCGGCAAGCTCCAGCCGTCAGGTGCGGCCGAGGCAGTTCGGGGGCCCGGTCCGGCATCGAAGCACAGTTCACCGCTCCGAGTGACGGCGCCGCCCGCCCCTGACGGTGAGAGCCTGCTCTCGGTGCGGGACGTGCGTAAGGCCTTCGGCGGCGTCCGCGCACTCGATGGCGTGTCGTTCGACCTGGCACGCGGCGAGTGCCTGGGGGTCATCGGGCCGAACGGGGCGGGCAAGACCACCCTGCTCGACGTGATTAGCGGGTTTACCGTCCCCGATCGCGGCCGAGTGCGGGCCGGTGGCGTCGATCTGCTCGGCCTGCCCGCCCGGGGCCGGGCCGGGGCCGGCATCGGCCGCACGTTCCAGACGCCCACTCTGCTATGGCAGGAATCGGTATTCGACAACGTCGCGCTCGGCGGACTCTCCTGGAGCCCTCGGCGCCGCGCCGGGCGCGGGCCTGGTGGCGCGGCCGTCGGAACCCGGAAGATGGTAATGGAGATCCTGGTCACCCTTGGGCTCGACGCCCACAGCCGGTCGTATGCGGCTGACCTATCCTACGGCCAGCAGAAGATCACCGAGATCGGGCGCGCGCTTGCCGCCAGCCCCCGCTTCCTGCTCCTGGACGAGCCTCTGGCGGGCCTGCACCCGGACGAGCACGGCCGCATGATCGGCATCCTGCGCCGGATCACCGGCCTGAACGTCGGTGTCGTGCTCATCGAGCACAACCTCGGGGTGGTCGCCCGAACCTGCGACCGGGTCCTGGTCATGCACCACGGCGCGATGGTGGCCGACGGCCCGGTCGAGGACGTGTATCGCTCGGCGACCGTGCGGCAGGCGTACTTCGGGCCGCCAACCGTCGGCGGGAGGTGACGGCCCGATGCCTCTCAAGGTGTCGGCGCTGACCGCGGGCTATGGCAAGAGCACGGTCATCCACGACGCGTCGCTCCGCGTCGGCGACGGCGAGATCGTCTCGGTGGTGGGCGCGAACGGCGCGGGCAAGAGCACCCTTCTGCGCTGCGTCGCGGGCCTGCACCGGGCCCGTCACGGCCGCGTGGAGTACGGCGCGAAAGACATCACCCGAGCCTCAGTGATCGAGCGCATCAGGGTTGGTATAGCGATATGCCCGGAGAGCCGGCAGCTTTTTCCGTCCCTGACGGTCGAGGAAAATCTCCGGCTCGGCGCGCTGGCGTCGCGGACGCGTTTCTCGGCCGGACTCCGCGACCACCTGCTGGCCGCGTTCCCTGTGCTCCGTGACCGGCTCGGGCTGAAGGCCGGGTCGCTGTCCGGTGGCGAGCAGCAGATGACCGCGGTGGCGCGGGCCCTGATCGCCCGACCACGGCTGTTGCTGCTCGACGAGCCGTGCCTGGGGCTGTCGGTCGGTGCGGTCAGCGCCCTCATCACGGTGCTCGACCGGCTACGCACCCAGGACGGCATCAGCTATTTGATCGCCGAGCAGAACCCGATCCTCCCGGCTCTGCTGAGCGACCGGATCCTGACGCTGCACTCCGGGCGACTGGTCCTGGCGGCCGAGGGTCCTGGGACCAAGAACGATCTGGCCAGCTCGTTCTTTGACGACGCGCTGGCCCTGCGGGCGCGCGACCGCGCGCCGAGCCAGGACTAAACGAGAGGCGGCCGGATATGTCAGTGCCCGCGCCCGGTGAGATCCGTCAGACACTGTCAGGAGGGCTGAGCTGGCGGGAGCCTTCCTATGTCCGGCCCGGACGACCGATCGAACTGCGGCTCGACGACGTCCTCGCCGGCGAGGTATTCCTCATCCGCGACGGCCTACGGACGCTGGGCTTCTCTGACCAGATCATGCGGACGATCCTGGAGCGGGCCGCCGCCACGGCCTCGGAGGACGCCCGGGCCGCGCTCGCCGGCCGGGGCCTGGAGGCCCTGCACCTGGTGATGTCCCCGCCCGAGGCACTGCGACTGCAGCGTGCCCTGGTCAGCGAGTTCGACGGGCTACCGTTTCCAATCGCCGCGGGGTTCGTGGCAGCCCTCGCCGACCCGGCCCCGCCGGTCTACGCCTGCCGGGCCATGTACGTCCGGCTGTTGATGCCCGAGGACGTCGTCGCCCCGGAGCGGAAGCTGCTGGAAACGGCGAGGACCGGGCAGATGCGGCCGACCTCGCCGCACCGGGACTCCTGGTTCGTGCACTGCTCGAACACGGTCAACCTGTGGTTCGCAATCAGCGGGGTCCGGCCTGGCAACAGCATGATGGTCTATCCCGAGGCCTGGGGCTCGCGTCCGGCCCGGCAGCAGACTCGCCTCGACCGGTCCGCGCCGCTCGGCGTCCCCGTCACTTTCAGCCTCGACCCCGGCGACATCCTGGTGTTCAGCGGCGAGCACCTGCATTCGTCCGAGGTCAACATCACCGGCCAGACGCGTTTCGTGTTGACCGCGCGCCTTACCGTGGGCCCTCCCCGCTACCGCCACGAAGCGGGCTGGATGGCCTACTACAACCTGCGGCTGCTCGCCGGGCCGCTGCGGCCACTAGCGTCGGCGCGCTCACGCTTCACGGCGGAATACGCCCGGCACCTGGGCCGGACGGTCCGCCATCGCCTGCACCGGCCGACGAACGACTGGGCGCGGCGGCCGTGCTGCACCGAGCGTCGTTACCGAGGGGAGTCATGATGCGGATCAACGCCAGCGACCTGCCTCTGGACAGCGTCCGCGCGGTCAGCGACGACATCTGCCTCGTCCGCACAGCGGCTGGCGTGTTCGCGACCGCGCGGTGGTGCCCGCACGCCGGCGGGGACCTGGCCAATGGGTACGTCCTCGGCGGCAAGCTGCGCTGTGCCTTCCACAACCTGCCTTACGACCCGGCGACGGGGATACAGCCGTGCGCCCGGCTGCCGCGGCTGCGCGTCTATCCGCTGACCGAAGTGGGCACGGGCGTCTACGAGCTGGAGCCAGGCGGCTGAGCGCCGGGCGGTCGCGCGCTCACGAGGCGACCGCCGCCAGCCCGGCCTGGCGATCGCGCCGGCTGTCCGCTACCGACGGACTCCGCCAAGCCTGGCGATCTGGCGTGAGGTCGCTGGCCAGCGGGACATGCTGACCACCGACCTCTCGGCGGATCAGACGTTACCCAGGGCGCTGCCGAGATCCAGGAACCTGGTAGGGCAGACCGGGCGCCTTGCCTTCTGCAACCCGAACTGGACGCCAACGGCAGAATGAAGCCAGCGCCCCGCGACCCCGCAACTCCCCAGCAACGCCACCGCCGTGCGCAGCGCCGTCTACCATGCCACCAACGCCGTCCGCTGCAGCGCCGCCGAGAACCACAAGGCAGTGCTCGCCGTAGTAGGCGACATCAGAATCTGCGTGCTTTCGCCTGCTCCGCACCTACCTGCGGGACACGGCGACCGGGAGATCACCGTCACCCTTGCCGAGCCCGGCGGCCAGGCCGTGGCCTTCGTGGAGTTCAGGTCGGGCGCCACCACCTTGGCCGTCGGCAGCCTGACCTTCGGCGGTCAGGACTGCCACATCTGACCGCAGCGCATCACCAGACCCAACACCATCCAGAGAAGACCGCAACACCGCGTCGTCGCCAGACATCCAGGAAGCCGCAGGACAACAGCGCGACCTTACTGTAGTCGCATCGGCGTGCGGAGGGCGGCGACCGGTGGAGCGGAAGCCGCGGATAGCCCCGGCTGCCATCTGACTTCTGTCAGGACCCATGTCTCGTGGCCGCCGCATGCCTACCCGCTGAGCGGGCGTTCGGCGCTGAACCTGCGGCATCTCTTTTCGGGCTCAATTTCACCGGACATATATCCCGATTATCATGCGCATTTCGCTAACCAAAACTTTTCTTAGTGTACCGCGCGGGAAAACGTAAGCCAATTCGCGATCGGGGCTATGCTCAATGCGCGAACCGGCGCTTGCCAGGGATTCGACGGGCGCGGGGAAAAGGTGCGTCAGATTCAGCGACGCCGCAGCGGGCCGGCATATGCCACGAGTTCGCGTTCCGTCGGGAGGGATGTGCAATGCGAGTTTCTTCAAGGGTGGCCATGATTGTCCCCAGGTCTAACGGGGTTCCCAAATTCGGGGCACTGGCCGCCGCGGGGGCGCTGGTGACGGCAGCGGTGGTGGTGTCGGTGCCCGTCGGCGCCTCCGCGGCGGTGGCTGCGCCGCCCGCGCCGTTGACCGAGACGTTCCGGTACATCGGCGCAGCGGCGCAGAGTGTCGTGGTCCCCGTGGGCGCCAGCACCGTGCTCGTGAGCGTGATCGGCGGCAAGGGTGGTGGCACGCGCCGGGCCCTCGCGACCGTCACCGGAGGGGATGGCGCTCACGTCACCGGCACAATTGCGGTCACACCGGGTGAGCACCTACGGCTGCTGGTGGCCGGGCGAGGCGGTGACGGAGCCGGTCGGACCCATCCGGGTGACGGGGGCTGGGGCGCGACCGGCTACGGGGGCCGCGGCGGAAGCGCATTCAACGGCTCCTATGACGGCGGAGGCGGAGGCGGCGCCAGCGCCATCGAGATGGGAGACGCGCCGGCCGTGATCGCGGGCGGCGGCGGCGGCGCAGGCGGAGGTGGCGTGGACGTGGCGTTCTCTGGAGGCGGGCCGGGCGGCAGCAGCGGCGAGACCGTCGACTCAGGACACAACGGCTCCGGCCCTGACGCCGGCCGTGGCGGTGTCGGTGGCGTCAAGGTCAGCGGCCCGGGCGGTGCAGGCGATAACGGCAGCTACACCGGGGGCGGCGGGGGCGGCGGCGGGGGCGGCTACCGCGGCGGCGGCGGGGGCGGCGGCGGCGGGTTCTTCGGCGGGGGCGGCGGCGGCGGCGGTGCGGGCTCCTCGCACTACACGGCTGGGCTCGGGTCGGCGCGGGTCGTGCGCGGTGTCACCTCCGACGGCAACGGCCTCATCACCCTTACCTGGAACAATGTCGCCGAGCCGACCTGCTTCAACCAGGAGGTCGATGTGCGGCGAGGCAGCCCAGGCGCGGAGGTCCGGCTGCACTGCGCGCAGACGCACCGGCCCATCGAGTTCCGGATCGACTCCCCGCCGCGTCACGGGCATCTGGTGGATGTGAATCTGTCCGCCGGAACCTTCACCTACATTCCCGACCCGGGCTTCGCCGGTACCGACTCGCTGGAGTACCAGGCATTCTCCGGAGATCAGGCCTCCGCCGTGTACACGGTCCAGTTCCTGGTCAGGGAAAGGACGCCAATGCACCTGACGGCGAATATGACCCGCATAGAGCTGGGCCGTGAGCTTGTGCTGACCGTGGTCATGCTCCCCGGTGCCGTCGGTCACGTCGGGTTCTATGACCTGCACCACGGCGAGCTCCTAGGCATCGGTACCGCGGACATCATCGGCGGGGTCGCCGTCCTCGACAGGCCCACCCGGGCACTCGGCCCAGGCGAGCACCTCATCCACGCGTCCTACGGCGGGGATGCCAGCTACGAGCCGAGCGACTCCAACACCGTGGCCGTCACGGTCATCAGCCGGTGAGCGTGCTCTCGCCGCATTGGCGGTCTGTCGCGGATGGGGGGGCACCTGCTCGACGCGCTGGAACGCCCGCGCCGGTCACGCGGCCTCCGTTGTGGTGACGGTGACGGTGTGCCCAGCGAAGCTGGCGGCTAGGTCGAGGATCGCTGACCGGCACGGGCCGCAGCACGAGGCCGTTGGCGTGATCTGCTAGCGCCGGTCCCGCAAGTCACCGCACTCGCGGCGGTCGACCTGAGCTCGGTGACCGTGCCTCGGACGACAAGGCACTTTCTATTCAGCCGCGCCCGTCGGCTGGCCATGCCCGTGCACGGGCATGGCCAGTCGGCAATGCCTTCATCATCCGGAAAGGCCTGCAGACGCTCGGCTTCTTCGAGCAGATCTCCCGGGACAGGCCGGGCAGGCAGCCTCAGAGTGCACGCCGGATGCGCTCACGGCGCTGTGCCTTGAAACCCTTAACTGGGTGACGACACCTCGCCAGACTTTAGGTCTGCAGGCGGTTCTGGCCAGCACGTTCGCCGGGCCGCCGATGCCAGTGGTGGCCAATTTCGCAGCTGTCTTGGCCCGCCGTCCAGCCCGTCTATGTCTACCGAGACACGTATGTCCGGCTGCCGGATGTCAGAGGACGTGGCGGCCACCGAGCACAGGTTGCTGGACACGGCCAAGACCGGGCAGATGAGGGCGGCCTCGCCACATCGGGATTCCTGGTAACTCCATCCCACCAACCCCATTAGCCTCTGGCTGCCAATCACCGCGTTGCGATCCGGTTCCCAGGAGTCAGCAGCGCGTGAGACTGCGGCGCCTGCGGGTCTACCATCTGACGAAAGTGGGCTCGGACGTGTACCAACTCGGTCAGTCTGCCTGAGGATGTCGGTGCGAGGCACCGATTGAGCGCTCGCCACTGCGGCCAGCCGTTTCCGACCGCCTGATCCGCACCGCCCCTTGAAACGGTGAACCCACCCGCCACGAGCCTCAAGATCAGAATTCCCGGGCCCTCGGAGCCAGGAAACGATCACCTGATTTCGTCAGCTGATCCAGGTAAGTATCCCGAAACTTCTGTGACCATTGTGACGCCGATCGAGTGTTGCGTTCTGACGTCAGGCCGACTCCGGGACCACGATAAAAGGAGACGCTGATTCGGATGTAGTGTTCCAAGCAACGCTTGGTCGGGAAGCTTCGCGAACCTGATCGCGGAACGATCGGGCGTTAGGCAAGCGACCCGATTGTGAATTTAACGAATAACGAGGTAGACACACCGACATTCGTCGGTCGCGTCGACGAGCTAGCCGCTATGGCGGACTGCGCCAGGGCAGCAGCAGATGGCTTGGCCCAGGTTGTCTGGCTCGAAGGCAACCCTGGGATGGGCAAGACGGCGTTGCTCCGCCGGGCTTTGCAGGGACTCCCCCCGGAGTTCAGCGTCCTGCGCGCAGAGGCAGATGAACTGGCCGTCGAAATCCCGATGGCGGTGGTCGCCCACTTCGGCGACGTGACATCGGCCTCGCCGTTCGCAGCCGGGCTCGAGTTGCTTGAGCAGCTCAGTGCCCTCCAGGAATCGGGTCCGGTGTCGGTTGTCATCGAGGACATCCACTGGGCCGACGTATCATCACGCCAGGCGCTGTTGACCACAGCCCGGCGCCTCGGGCACGACCAGGTCATCATGTTCATTACCACGCGGCTCGGGGCTGCGGACGACGATGGCTGGCATCGCTTCAGCCTCGATACCGAACGCTGCCGCCGGATCACTCTTCAGCCGCTCACAGTCGCCGAAGTCGCCGAGATAGCGCGTCGAAGCCACGTCGCGCTGGCACACCGTGACGCACAGCGTCTGCATCGCCACACCGGCGGGCATCCGCTCTACGTCCGGACGCTCATCGACGAGCTGACCGCGGAACAGCTCACCAATCCCGATGGTGACTTGCCCGCTCCCCGTTCGCTGGCGTCAGCGGCCATCGCCCGGCTGGCCAGCGTGTCTGCAGAGTCGCGCGACCTTGCGTACGGCCTGTCCGTAGCCAATCAGCGCATCCCCCTGGCGCGAGCTGCTGCCATCGCCGACGTGGAGAACGGAGCGGCTGCCCTCGAAGGCCTGCTGAGGACAGGTTTCATAACCTGGAACCCTTCCGAGCCGGAGACGCCGATTCAGTTCTCTCATCCGCTGCATCGAGCCGCGCTCTATGAGCATCTCACCCCCACCAAGCGCCAGCAGCTCCACCTGCGCGCCGCCGGCGTCCTGGGATTAAATGCCGCGCTCGCCCACCGCGTCGCCGCGGCTGACGGTGTCGACAAGGCACTAGCACGAGAGCTTGCCGACGCGAGCCAGGCCGAGATAGTCAAGGGTTCAGATGATCAGGCCGCGACGTACCTGTTGTGGGCATCCTCATTGGAGTCCGGTCGGCAGCTCGCCGAGGACTATCTGCTCCAGGCCACATACCTGCTCCTCGCCGGATGGCGGACCGCACGGGCAAAGGCATTGCGAGCTCGCGTCATAGCGTGCGCTCCGCGCCCGCTCCGGAGCCTGGTGCTCGGGCTCCTGGCTAAGGACGAAGGCGACAGGCACGCCGCCGAGCGCTGGCTCTCTGATGCGATCGCCTTGGCAGCTGAACACGACCCCGATAGGAAGCAGCTGCCCAGAGCGCTCGCAGAACTGGCCCTGCTCTTCAGCATGCAGGGCCTGGGCACCGACGCGGTCAAGCTCGCCGACCGCGCGATCAGCCTGCGCCCCAGCGAGGCAGACACCGAGCAGATCGCCTGGGTCGCTGTGGCGATCGGCGAAGCCATGCGACACCGCGGCGATGGTCGGGCGGGCTCGCGCCGCCTGGTGCAACGTCTTCCTCGCCGGCGGACGAGGTCACCGTCCCGGACACCTATCTCCTCGTTATCCGAGGAACTCTCGGGTACTACGCCGGGCAGGTCGCTGCCCCGGCCGCCGACCTTCGGGCCGCTGTCGCGCTGGCGCGGAGAGGCTCGGCTACAGTGCAGCTTCCGCGGGCGCACATGCACCTCGCCCAGATCCTGGTCAACCTCGGCGAGTGGGACGAGGCGCTCGCCCAGTGCCGTGTGGCCCTGTCTCTTCTGTCCGACGAGCGGCAAATGTGGGTCGAGGCGCAGGCTCTATGCGTCCTGGCCTCACTGCTCGGCTACCGCGGGCAGTGGGACGAAGCCTCCGAGCAGCTCCGCGCGGCACGCCAAGCGAACGATATTGCCACCACCTTGGAGTCCTCCGCCATGATCCGGGCCGCGGAAGCCGCCTTGGCCAGGGCCCGCGGCGATTCTGGTGAGGTCATCGAAGCGCTCCTTCCGCTCACACGCGACCCGATCCTCTTGACGCCACTAACCTGGTGGCCGTCACTCATCGTGGCGTGCCTGAACGAAGGCGATATCGGTACTGCCGCGACTCTACTTGAGGACTTTCAGCAGGCAGCCGACCGGCGGACCCTCGATGTCCGGGCACGACTGGCGGGATTGCGAGCGCAGATCGCGGTCGCCCAGGGCAGGCCCGCCCAGGCCGAGGCTGCATTCGAGGAATCACTCGCCCTCCTCGACGACAGCGATCCGTTGCTCGACCGGGTGCAGATCCAGCACGCCTATGGCCGTCTGCTCCAGCGGGTCGGACGGCGCCGGGACGCCCTGCACCAGCTCCGAACCGCTCACGACATGCTGTCCCGCTGCGGCGCAGAGCCATTCCGGGTCGAAGTCGACGCTGATCTGGCCGCTTCCGGCATCTCGCTGAGCTCGCCGAAAGACCGTCCCTGGCTCCGCCTGACCGACCGTGAGGGCGATGTCGCCGCTCTCGCCACTAAGGGCCTGACCAACCGCGAGATCGCGACCGAGCTTTACGTCAGCACCAAGGCAATCGAGTACCACCTCGGAAACATCTACGCCAAGCTCGGTGTCCGGTCAAGGCGCGAGCTGCGCGACATGACCTATGCCTAACACCGGGCTATGACCCGAGTAGGGCCAACTTAACCCCGATCCGTGTCAGGCACCTGCAACGTCATCACCGCGGTCATCTTGCGGAGTCGGCAGGGACGGACAGGAAGCAGACATGCTGCCCGCCCAGGACCAAGCGCCCGGCCAGCGCCGTCCGCGCTGACCGGGGCTGCGGCACCCCGTCCCGGGAACCTTGCAGGGTTCAGCCGGCCGACTGTTCCAGCCAGTCCTGCGTCTCACCACTGGTGAGAGGCTCCAGCGTGAGGCCCGCGGTGCCGACCGCGGCAGTCAGGACGAGGCTCGTGTGGGAGGGTCCTTCGTCCAGCAGGCGGTAGCTGCCGTTTGTGACGCCCGCCTCAGCCCACTGCTGGGTCGGGGACCCGTCGCATGCCGCGGCGATTACCTCCGCCCCGATCTCGGGGCTGGCCACGTCGAGGCACAGCCCGGTCTGCTTGCTGATGACCTCGGTGATAGACGGGTTGCCGGGGCTGGTCAGCGTCCAGACTTGATCGGGCAGGCCGTCCTTCGGCCCGAGCCGGACAGGCTGTCCCGCTGAGGCGGGCCCGGTGATGGCCTCCCCGCGGGACTCGAAGGGCACGAGCGTCACGTCCTGGCCCGCCTGCCCGCCCACGCCGCTGCTGCTGCTGCTGCTGCTGCTGGTTTCCCAGGTAATGAAGATGCGCCCGTTCCCGTCGCTGGTACCGCCACGGATCACCCGCGGGTCCCGCAGCAGCGTGGAATAGTCCGACAGGCCCGCCCCGCCGCCGCCGCCCCCGCCGCCGCCGAAACCGCCGCCGCTGCCGCCTGCCCCGCCAATCAGACCTGCGCCACCGCCGCCTCCGCCTCCGCCGTTGTGCCTTCCGCTACCGCCCGCGCCGCCAGCGCTCACGCCGTTCGCGGCGCCGCCGCCGCCCTGGCCAGCCCCGGGACCTTTTCCGTTGTGCCCCGGATCTGCGGTCTCACCGCTGCTGCCGCCGGGCCCGCCCCGATCGACGCCGTAGAAGAAGCCCGATCCGCCGCCGCCACCGCCGCCGCCCGCCACCACGTAGGTGTGCACGGAACTCCCGATGCTGCTGGATCCGCCCCCTCCCCCGCCGTACCCGCCGTACAGGCTGCCGTTCATAGCGCCGTGCCCTCCGGGGCCCGTCGCGCCCCACCCCCCTGTGCCGGCCGCCACGGATCTCGCGTTGCCGCCGTGCTCGGCTACCTTCAGGGTGAGCACCTGGCCGGGATGTACAGGAAGCAGCCCGCTGACCTGCGCGCCGTCGCCACCCTCGACGAACTCCTCAGACCCGCCGGACCCCCCGCCGTGCCCGCCGATGACACGCACCGCCGCGAACTGCACGCCGGACGGCACAGTCACCTCCTGCGTGTGCGGGCCCACGTAGCCGAACTCGAGCGTCTCCAGCGTCCCGGGGCGGGCTGGCGCGGACGTGGCGGCCGAGGCCGGCAAGCCCGCTCCCCACGCCGCCATCACCGCTGCCACCCCGGCGGCGGCCAGCGCCCGCCTCGCTTCCGCGCCGCGCCGGGCGACGCCGCGGCGATGATCAGCCCTGCGGCCGACTGTCCTGCCGCCGGCCCTCATCATCAGCTCTCGTACGAAGATCACGCGTATCCCCCCCGGCATAAGGAAAAAAGGAAATCAGAATAATCCAGTCCGGCCCGCCCGAAGCGAAGCCGCGGAGCCGCGGGGCCGGATATCACTCGCAGACACGTTACATTCTCGTGTTTCCGAACGCAACGCCAGGTATCGTAGCCGCGTTTAATGTTACTAATATTCCTCACGCCATTTATCACCTATCATGACATCGGCCGGAACATCATTACCGGAGCCCAGTGGCCCGCTATCACCTGTCACCGTCACATTCCGCAGGCCACCGCCAGCAACGGAGGCGACACCGCCTGGCTACCGTGAATCCTGAGAACCGCCGGTTTACTGGCCGGGGCGATTGCCCAGGACACCGGCAGGGCGAGAGGAACGCCAGCACGCTGCCCGTTTCCGAGTCGCAGCCCCTCATGTCGGCACCCGGCTTGCGCGAGCGACGCCGACGTAGCTGAGAGGACCCGGTATCTGGCCGAAGCGTCGGACACAGTCAGCAGCTACATCCCTGAGGGCGAGTGGACGCCCACCTGGCAGTCAGGGGCTGCGCGCGAGCGGGCTGCGAACTTCCGTGGCCCGAATGGCCTGAGGAGGGACGTTCCTGCAGACGGCATACACTGCGGCCGCGTTTTCTGCTCGACGCTGTCCTAGAGGTGCTCGTGATCCTGCGGCCGGGAGACGGCCGGACCGGTCCTGATCCGGGGTGCGGCGGCAGGCGGCCATCGCAGCGGCGCCGGACGATGCGGTTCCTGATCCGTCGCCCCTGGCCTACTCGCCAGGCCGGGCTTCCCGCACCGGGTCAGCGCCGCGGTTCGTGGAGTGACCGGGCAGACTGGAGCGCTGAAAGGCCGACGCCGCCGCCTGGCGGACGCCGCGGTCCTGGCAGGCGCGGCCGCGGGGCAGGCCGCTGACGCAGCTGGCCCCGGCGATCCGCTGGGTGCCGCCGGAGGTGCCCGGCGTGCGGCGCAGGCCATGCCGGGCCCATAGGGCAGGTCCCTGGACGGGCCCCTGGCAGGCACGCCGCTCATCGCGGCCGTATCAGCCTGGGCAGGCCCGCGCCGGGGTGTGACAGCCGGTTCCGCCGCGGTAAGCCGGTCACGGTTCGCAGCCGGAAGCGGCAGCGTGCCATCCTGCCACAATTCTCGCCGGACGGGCGAGAGGTCGCTTGCCCGGGGCTGACGGCGGCACATCCCGGAGTTGCGGCACACCCTCCAGGGCGCGCTGCAAGAGTCGGCGTCAGCATCGGGCACAGGCGGCTACGTGCTCGCCCGGAATACCGGCTCGCCTGTCCGGCAGGCCCACGCCGACAGCCTCCGGGAAGGTGTTCCGGCAATGCCTGCATCATCAGCATTGCGCGTGCCTGCCCGGCAGCCCTGTGGATGCGTGGTGTCAGGTGACTTTCTCGGTAATGGCCGATACGTTGTTGCGCAGTTCGGGGTCGGGCACCCGGGAGCGGGTAGCGGCGACCACGCCGATGATCGCGTGGCGTGGGGCGGTGACGGTGCCGGTAATGGTGTAGCTGACGGTTGCGCCCGCGGCCAGGCTGGGCTCGGTGAGCAGGAGCGTGGTAACGCCGATGCCGTGGTGGCTGCCTGGTGTCGATGCGCTCACAGCTGTGAGACCTCGGGTTGCCACACTGGTCTCTACTCGGGTGGCCGTGGCCGGGCCGCCGTTGGTCACCGTCACCGTGTAGCTGATCTTTGCCCGACTCGCGGCCGTCGCGGGGCCGGTGATCTTGACCGACAGGTTGGCCCTGTACGGGGGTGTGCGGACGGTCAGCCGGTAGGTCGCGGTGGCAGTTCCTGCCGGGCTCGTGGCGGTCACCGCGACGGCGGGGTAGGTGCCTGCCGTTACCGGGGTTCCGGAGATCACGCCCGTGGCCGAGTTGATGCTCAGCCCTGCTGGCAGCCCGGTCGCGGTGAATGCTGGTGCCGGGATACCGGTAGCGGTGATCGTGGCGGAGTAGGGCAGTCCCGCGGTGCCGGCCAGCAAGGCTGAGCCCGGCCGGGGGCTGGTGATCACCGGTGCGGTTCCGGTGTAGACGATCGTCACCTGGCCGTCGGACCCGTAGGGCCGGCTGCTTGTCCCGACAGTGACCGCGGTGGCGCTGGCCGCGGTGAAATTGCTGCCGCCGCCTCCGCCGCCCGCACCCGACTCATCGCCGTAAGCCATGTCGTTCTCGCACACCGAGCCGCTGCCGCCGCTGCCACCACCGAAGTAGCCGCCGCCTCCGGCCCCGCCGGCCTGATCGCCGAAGGGGTCGTCGGCGACGGAGTCAGCGCCGGCTGGTCCGGTGGCAGTGTTCCCGGGCCCGCCGTTGTAGTTGAAGTAGCAGCCTGCGGCGGTGCCGCCAGCCCCGGCGGTCCCGCCTGCCGTGCCGGTCCCGGCAGCTCCGCCGCCGCCACCTCCGGCGGTGCCCCCGAAACCGAGGCAGTCCGGTGCCGGGCTGCCGTCCGTGGCGCCGGCGCCGCCGGCGCCGCCGGCGCCGCCGCTGGTCTGGCACCCTGGCGCGCCGCCGGAGGTCGACACGTTGTTGCTGTCGCCGCCTCCGCCCCCGCCGCCGGCCACGACCAGAGGGTTGCCCGAGCTATCGCTGACCTCGCTGCCGCCCCCGCCCCCGCCGCCGCCATAGCTCGGCGAGCTTCCGCCCGCGCCGGCGCCAGGGCCGCCGCAGGCGCCGTAGGCGCCGTAGGCATCGCAGGTGTTCCCGTCGGCGCCGGCGTCGCCGCCAACCACCACGTTCAGCGTCTCGCCCGCCGTCACCGGCACGGTGGCCGTCACCGCGGCGCCTTCGCCTCCAGCCCCGCCGCCGTAGGACGCGCTCCACCCGGTGCCGCCCTCGGCGGTGATCGTCACTTGCGCGTTGCCAGCGGGCACCGTGAACTGCTGGACGGGCGCGGGTGACCCGGTCTGGTAGCTGAACGTCTGCGTTACCGCGACGGCCTGGGCCATCGCCGCCGGGGTCGCGGCCAGCCCGCCCGCTGCCAGGCCGCCGACCGCCATCAGCCCGATCACCAGGCACCGCGCGCGCGGCCGCAGGTACCTGCTGCTCGCGGGCCATTGCGGCAACATTCTGGTCATTACAGCCCCCTGATATCAGCAGCAAATATAAGCCAGGAAAAAGGAAGAGATATTTCCTTGCCCGCCAGCAACGTAGGCCTCACGCTACGCCGTATCAAGGACCGCCAGCGTTAATTGCAGAATGGCCCGGCGGTTCCTGTCTCTTCATGACCGGCAAAATAACTAAAATCGTCGGCGATCAGAACCCAACCATTAACCGGGCCGGCCTTCCGGGACCGCCGCGCGGCGGGCACCAGGACTCCTGGCGTAGCCGGCGGCATGGCCCGGATCCCTCACCGGCCTGACCGGGCATGACCCCGGAACACAGGCCGCGGCCGTCGCGCTTTGTACGCTCGCCAACTCCGGAGTCCGGCTCGGCGTAACTGCCCGCGGGAGGCGAGTTCCTCACGGGCCAGGCGTCGGGCCTACCGCACGTGCGCTCGCCGTTCCGGCCCGAACGCCTCACATGCGGGTGGTCGTCGGCTCAGGTCCGGCGGCGCTGCAACCGGTCTACCTCGGGTGCCAGACTCGCCGTCCGCGATCAGCCGCCACCCGCAGCCACTTTCTGGCATCGTTCAGCTACCGAAAGTTACTGGAGGCCGTGGCATGCGCAGCGTGACTCGCCCGGCGGTGCCCCCCAGGGCAGTCGCTGGGCACGGCAGGAAGGAAAGAGGCCGGCATGAGGCCGCTGCTGGCCGACCTGGCCGCCGTCAGCGCGGCGGGCGCCGTCGCGGCCGGGCTGCTGACACTCATCCTGCGGTGGGTGTGGCGGCGCGGCAAGGATGTCGAGGAGCCCTGACCGATGCCTACGACATTCCGCGGGTGACCACTGGCCGGCCGCGCCGGGGCCTTCACCTCGCCGCGCTGGCCATCGTCGGCCTGGCGGGCGCCGTGCGGCACGCCGACGTCGCCGTCATCTACAGCCGTTACGGCTGGCTGCTGGCCGCCTCGGCAGCGGCGTTCGGCCTGTCGGTCGCGCAGTGGGCCGTGGCGATCCTGGAAAGGCCCGTCACGGGCTGGTCAGCGAGGCTGGACGCGCTGCGTGTCGTGGTCTGCGTCCCAGTCTACAACGAGGACCCGGCAACCCTTGACCGGGTCCTGTACGCGCTCGCGGCGCAGACCCGCCCGCCGGACACCGTGCACGTGGTCGATGACGGATCGGCTGTCTGCTATGACCGCCTGCAACGCCACTGGCAGTCCCAGCTAGGACGCCGTCTGACATGGACCCGCCAGCCGAACCGCGGCAAGAAGGCCGCGCAGGCCGTCTGCTTCGGCTCGCATCCGGCCGCAGATATCTTCGTCACGATCGACAGCGACACCACGCTCACCCGCCAGGCCATCCTGGAGGGCCTGCGGCCGTTCAGGCGCCGCGACGTGTGGTCTGTGGCCGGGGTGGAGCTCGCCTGGAATCACTCGCGGAACTGGGTCACGCTGATGGGCTCAGCCCGCCAGCTGTGCTGGCAGCTCATCACGTGCTCGGCGCAGAGCGTCGCCGGCGGCGACGTGACGGTGAACCGCGGAACCTTCGCCCTGTACCGGGCCGCGATGATCCGCGACGTTCTCCCCGCCTACGTCGGCGAGAAGTTCCTGGGCCGCCGGATAAAGCTCGGCGATGACGCGGCCCTGACGCTGTTCGCCCAGTGCCGGGGCCGGGCCGTGCAGCAGCCCACGGCCATCTGCCTGCCGATGTACCCGGAGAGCCTCAGTCACCACTTCCGGCAGTGGCTCCGCTGGATGCGCGGATCGACGATACGCACGTGCTGGCGCCTGCGGTACCTACCGCTGGCATCCTGGTCATGGTGGTTCACCCTGATCAGCACCTGGCTGTTCACCGTGTCAGCCGGCACAACCGTCGTGATAGCAGTCACCTGGCCCCGCAGCCAGCCGTACGCGGCCGCAGTCGTGCTGGCGACGATGGCATGGTCGGTGCTGACCGCGCTGCGGACCACCACGATCAGGCGCAGTGACCAGAACTGGCTAGACCGCCTCACCATCGTCTTGATGGCCCCGTTTTCCGCGCTGTGGGTAATCCTGGTGCTCCGACCGCTGCGAGTATTCGGCATCCTCACGTTCTTGCGCCAGGGCTGGGTAACGCGCCGCAGCGTCGAGATCGCCGACACCGCGGCCCCAGGAGAAGCCGCGTGAACCGGCCCCTCGCCGCCGGGACCCTCGCGCTGGCGCTCGCCGGCCTGTCGTGCGCCTGCGTGCTCGCGCTGACGCACGGCAGGACCGCGTCCGCGCGGCCGACCCCGGCAGCGGCACGGCTCATGCCTCACCGCCGCTACATCGGCGTGTACACCCCCGGAGACCCGGGCGGCCCAGGTGTCGCCCGATTCGAGCGCGCTACCGGCACCCGGCCGACGCTGATCGCCTACTTCACGCCGTTCGGGGCACGGTTCGACCCGGGCGCCGCCGCCAGCGTCGTCCGCGACGGCGCGCTGCCCCTGATCCAGATCAACCCCCGCACCGTATCCGTCAGCTCCATCGCCGACGGCCAGTGGAACACCTACCTGGCCCGCTACGCCGCAGCCGTCAAGCGCTTCGGCAGCCCCGTGGCCGTCAGCTTCGGGCACGAGATGAACGGCAACTGGTACACCTGGGGCCGGCAGCACACCCCCGCACCAGTGTTCGTGCGGGCCTGGCGGGTCATCCACCACGCCTTCGCCAGGGCCGGGGCCACGAACGTGACCTGGGTATGGACCGTGAACCGGTCAGGCGGGCCTGCCGCCAACCCCGCCGCATGGTGGCCCGGTGCCGCGTACGTGAACTGGGTAGGAATCGACGGGCGGTACATCAGCCCATCCGGCACCTTCGCCAGCGTCTTCGGCCCCACGATCCGCCAGATCCGCGCCTTCACCCTCGACCGCATCCTGATCTCCGAAGCCGGCGTTCGCCCCGGACCCCGCCAGCCAGCCCAGATCACCAACCTGCTGGACAGCGCCGCGAGACTGCCAGGCATCGCGGGCGTCGTCTGGTTCGACGCCACAGCACGCTACGACTGGCGGCTGGACCACGACCCCCGCGGCGCCGCAGCCTTCCGGCGCGCAGCCCGCGCCTACGCCTGACCTGGCCCTCCGGCCGCCAGGCTCTCACCGCCCCCTCATGACCAGAGGTGCCCGCCCCCTGGCCGACATGGGACTCAGCCTGGCTGCGCCGGTGCCAGCCCGGACAGGGCCGCCGGGACAGGCAGGCCAGCCCAGGCGCGGACCGCGCTCGCTCCGGGGGCCAGCGGTTAGCCTGGCTGGCTGCCGCCAGGAAGCTCGTTCCGGATCCGCGCGACGCCAGCTACCGGCAGGTCAGTGAAGATGCTGTCATGTCGCTCACCCAGTGACCTGAGCTTCCCGGCGGAAGGCTGACCCTGCTCGCGAGTCACCAGGTCGCTGAGCTCGGCGAAGAAATCATCCATAGCCGGCGAGCTAACGAACAAGAACCGCACGGGCCTACCCGAGGTGTTACCGGGCCGATGGACGGTGCCCCGCGGAACCATCGCCGACTGCCCGGCCTCGACCGTCACCACGGCCATCCCTAGGGTCAGCGTGAGCTGGCCCTCCAGCACGTAGAAGGCCTCGTCATGCCGTCGGTGAACGTGCGCCGGCGGACCCGCGGCTCCGGGGGCGTGGGAATACTCGATCAACGAGTAGGCCCCCCGGCTGTCCGCGCCCCCGATCTTAACAACCATCTGCTGGCCAGTCGGCCCCGCAATCGCCACTCCGTCGCTGGCCGCAAGAGGAATCTCGCCTGCACTCGGCTGGCCTTCCTGCACCCCCATGTCACGGCCTCCTCGCCCTGCTGCCGCCTCCGCGTCTGCCTTACCCCGGCACACCGCCGGTCATGCCAGGGGCCGGTGTCGCGGGTGATCTCGGTGATCACCGCGGCCAGCAGGCCGTCAGCTGCCCGCGTTACCCGAACTGGAGCGGCGGGCAGCAGAGTGCCCGCGCCAGGTGCGCCCTGCGCGTACCGGATCCAGCGCCGCTCGCTGGCCATGCCCAGCATGTGCCGGGCCTGGGGCCAGCCTCCGGCAGACACGAGAATTCATGCCATGCACTTGCACCATGCAGTTGCAAGTCGCATCAATGAAGCGCAATCTGTAATCGAGCAGGCACAACGCACACCTGCCGCGCGCTGCAACCACACCACCCGCGCGTGACCAGCAGGTACTCAGGCCAGCTCCGGCCGCGCACGGCATACGAACGGGCGCGGCCAACAGGCCCCGACCCGGACAGCCCGGCTGCCCGATCCCCAGGGGGACGCGAATGGCGAGACGACAGCGATTACTGGCTCAGTACCGAGAACTCAGCGAATCCCGTCGGTTATCACCGCGATACCGCCCGCGGCACGCCGCCCTGCCCATCTTCCTGCGGACCCTCCAGGTGACGAGACGGGCCGTGACGAGGCCGGATCGCCTGTACGTCAGCGAATCCGCCGTCATGATACTTGGCCGGAAAACTCAAGACAGGCCTCAAAATCCTAGGACGCCGACTCCGCTGGCTCCCCAGCGATGCCTCGGCGAGTCCTGGCGAAGATCCTTAGGCAGACGATACACCGCGGCAGCACGGCGATCAGCACGAGCCGCCCCGCCGATTCGCCGAGCACTAGGAGGCTCCCCCACAGGAGGTGACCGTGCCGACCGGCGTGTATCTCGTGACTTTGTACGGGGTCTATGGGAACGGCCAGCCAGCATCGCGGCGCGGCTATCAGCAGCACCCTTACGGCGTACCGCAGTTAGGCCCAACCTGCAGGCTGGCCGTCCCTACGCGGACTTTTGACGTCAGGTCCGGAACGTCACAAGCCTGCGCCAGCAGCGCCGCGTAGGCACGAGCCGTTTTCTGCGTTTCCTCTAGCGATCCTCGATCGCTAGATCCCCGCGGAGCTCCGCTGCCTGGGGCCAGGCGGATTCGTGATCCACCGGCAGCAGTTCCAGAGGGCGGTTTGTCTCCCAGGCACTCAGCGCACGATGCCAGCCGGCCAGGCCAGCAGTGGACGCAGCACGCCATTGAGGAATGCCACAGCAAGATAAGCGAAGTTGTACTGGCCGTCAGGCTTCGATTCGGCGACGGATGCTCAAGGTGGCCGGGTCACCAAGATCAGCTAGTTTTATTCTGACCGCCATGAGTCAGACCTCTCGGCTGGCGGATCTTCAAATCGAAGCTGCGGCCACGCAGCGATCCGATCCATGATCAAATTCAAAATGAAGCCTGTCGGCATCGCCGATTGGCAACCCCTGACACCAAATGCCGCTGGCAGCTCAGAAGGGAAGCCTTGCCAGCCTCGCCCGCCTCATAGTCTCCGACTCGGGCGGCGTCCAGGAGGAGTGCACTGTGCTCAAGAAGCCCCTGATCGTGGTGCGCAACTCGACCGAGCGTCAGGAATCCGTCGACGAGGGTTTCGCGCATCTCCTTCAGCCCGGGCCGCAGATCGGAGAACTGGGCCGACAGCTCATCGCTGATGTCGCTCTGCCAACCCGCCTGCGCGATATCCCCTGTCCGTACGGCGACGGCCTCGCGAGCGAGCGGATCGCCGCGTTGCTAAGGCACTACCTGCCGTGACCCAGGCTTGGTCGCGAGCCTGATTACCGTCTCCGGCGAGCTGCTGGGACGGTTTATCAGGCGACAAGGAGCCTGGCGCCGAGGTCGATCTCGTTCAGGTCAAGCAGTTCCTGGTTGCGCTCGGCCCACCGGCCCGACTCAAGGTCGCCGCGCAGATCGCGGACCACCCGCTCCTCGACTGCCGGGCCGACCGCGTGCCACACCGAGACGCTGCGCCGGATCCGCCCGTCCAGGTAGGCCTCCGGCCGCCGCCAGTAAGAGGGGAAGTTGCCGTCGCAGCAGTCCCACGGGATGGGTACCGGCTCCAGCCGGGCGCCGATCGCGCCGGCCCGCTCGGTCAACGCTGGCCAGCGGCGGTCAGTTGCGCGTGCTCGGGCATGTAGTCACGGATCAGCCAGAAGTCACGCTCGAGAAGGCCGATGTCGAAGTGGAAGCTGACCACGCGGCGGGCGACGCGCTGCATCTCCCGGTAGCCGCCGATGACATCGGGCCAGTGCTGGTCGGTCGACACTGCCATGGCGGCGTCAAATGACTTGTCAGCGAACGGCAGGCTGCCCGCCACGCCGGGAACGCACGGCGCCGCGCCGGCTGGCCGCTGAGCCCGCATCACCGCCGACGGCTCGACCGCGGTGACGTCACGGTCGGGCGGCTCATACGATCCCGTCCCCGCCCCGACGTTGACGACCGTGCGCGCGTCGCCGAGCGCCGCCCAGATCCGCGCCGCGATCCGCGGGTCGGTCGGCCTCGTCGCCGCATAAGTAGCGCCGATCGTGTCGAACAACTGATCGCCAGACAATGTCGCTGACCCTCTCGTCGAGTCCGAGCTGATCTTTCTGCGCGAAGCACGTCGTCCTCGTCACGGCGGTGATAAGTGCTGCCGCCTCTTCACGTCAAGTTATATCTTGTCTCGAAACATCTGGCAGCATCCGGGTCGAGACTCCGGGTCACTCGTATGTGTGTTCGAATATGTTCATGCAGGATGGGCAGTGGCCGGAGTGGTGGCGGTATCCGAAGCAGTGCGGTCGCGGGCATGTGTGGCGGCCCGGCGCCGTCAGCGTGTCGTTCGTGATCTGCTCGTGTGCGGGCGACGAGAACGCAGGCCATCTTCGGGTGAGCTGCAGGGCCGACGGATGTCCGAGTGTCTGGTATCAGCCTCCGCATGTGCGCGGAGCGGAACTGACGGGCAGGCCCGGCAGTTAGCTCCGGCTGAACGCTGCTGCAATTCTGGTTACCTCGGCCGAGGCCTCTAGGCTGCGGCCATGACGTTGCCGCCTGCCGCCCTCCCCGCTGACCCGGCTGACTCCGCCGACGACCGGTTCTCCGCACTGGGCCAGGTCGTCGAGCGAGCGGCCGTCATGGAGATCGCTCTGCGGATGGCATTCTGCGCCCTGCTGGGCGGCCCGTACTCCGTCGTCGTCGCGGGCGACCAGGAGACGCACTGGCTCATCGAGAACTGCGACGCGCTCACCCGCGGGCGTCAGGACATCCCGCCCGAGCGTCGAGATGCGATCCGCGAAGCGCTGCGCGCGTGCCGGGACGCCAACCACGACCGCAACCGGCTGGTCCACGACGCGTGGGGAACGGGGCCCGACGGAGCTCCGGCGCAGATGAAGAGCTTGCGGCACAGCTACCAGGTCGCCGGTCGCGAGTGGAGTGCCGAGCAGATCCGCATCGCCGCCGCCGCTATCGCCGACGCCCAGCACAGTCTGCTCGCGGCGGTCGAGGATGCGCTTGGACCCGGCAGCCTGCAGGCGGCCGAACAGCTGCTCATCGGGCACGCCGCCGGCAACGGCGACTAGCCGCCGCCAAAGCGTCGGCCGTCGCGCACGCTCGAGTGCCAGCCACTGGCACACTACCGACCATGCAGACGACAGTTGCCGACCACCCGCTCATCGCGCACAAGCTCACAGCGCTGCGAGACGGCACCACCGACACACCAACATTCCGGCGCCTGTCGTACGAGCTCACGACACTGCTCGGATACGAGGCCACCCGCGGCATCCGGGTCGAGCCCGTGCAGGTCCTCACGCCCGTCGCGACGGCGGACGGGGTCCGGCTGAGCCTGCCCATGCCGCTTCTGGTGCCGATCCTGCGGGCCGGCATCGGCATGCTCGACGGCCTCGCCGGGCTGCTGCCCCAGGCCGACATCGGCTTCGTCGGACTCGTCCGCGACGAGGAGACACTGACGGCGTCGACCTACGCCACGAGGCTGCCCGACGACCTCACCGGCCGTGACACGTTCATCCTCGACCCGATGCTCGCCACCGGCGGGTCGATGGAAACCGTCATCCGGATGCTTCTCGAGCGAAACGCCGCGACGGTGACCGCCATCTGCCTGCTCGCGGCACCGGAGGGACTCGCCCGGCTGGCAGCGGCTTTCGGCGACGACTCACCGGCTCCCGTGCACATCGTCACCGGCGGCCTCGACACCAGGCTCAACGACAAGGGCTACATCGTCCCTGGCCTCGGAGACGCGGGCGACCGGCTCTTCGGCACCATCTAACTCCGTCTAACGCTGCGTCCACTGCACAATTAGGCACAAAAAGTCGTAAGCTTTGCAGGGTGACCGACCCGCGGGAAGCGGAATCGGCTGCGGCGCGTCTCCGCCGGCTGCGCAGCAGCCTCGGGCTCAGCCAGGAGCAGCTCGCCCGTCAGCTCGGCGTGTCCTTCGCCACGGTCAATCGCTGGGAGTCCGGCCGCACCCAGCCTTCCGCCAAAGCGCAGTCGGCCCTCGCCCAGCTCGAGACCCGGATCGGCGAAGGCGCCAGCACGCCGTCAGCAAGGGCCCGCGGCACCGTCCTCCCCGTCGCCCGCTCGAGCTTCGTCGGCCGCGAGCGTGAGCTGACCGAGCTTACCGGGCTCATCCGCGACTCCCGCCTCGTCACCCTCATCGGCCCGGGCGGCGCGGGCAAGAGCCGGCTCGCAGCCGAGGTTATCCGCCGCAGCTTCCCGACTGCGCCCGCCGTGTTCCTGGCGCTTGAGCAGATCCGCCCGCCGCGCACGCTCACCTCGGCGCTCGCCTCACAGCTGCAAGTGCACGACCAGCTGGGCACGCCGCTGACCGAGTCGATCAAGGACGCTCTGGCCACCACGCCGCGCCTCCTGCTTCTGGACGGCGCCGAGCAGATCGCCGGCCAGGTCGCCGAGCTCGCCAGCGAGCTGCTGGTCAGCGTCCCCGGCCTGACGATCGTCGTCACCAGCCGGGTCCTCCTCGGCGTTCCCGGCGAAGTCTGCTGGACCGTCCCTCCGCTCGCCTGCCCGTCCGTTGCTGCCGGGGCCTCGGACATCGCCGCGTCTGATGCTGTCAAGCTCTTCGTCTCCCGGGCCAGCGAGCGACTGCCCGGCTTCCAGGCCTCGGACGTGGCGCCGCACGCGATCGCCGAGCTGTGCCGCCGGCTCGACGGGCTTCCGCTGGCCATCGAGCTCATCGCGGGCTGGGTCGGGACGCTGTCGATCCGGGAGATCCTGCAGCAGCGCGCCGTGCTGCTGAACTCCGAGAGCTTCCCGGCCGGGCAGCACGGCGGCCGCCGTCTCGCCGACGTGCTCCAGGTGAGCTACAACTTGCTCGCCCCCGAGCAGCAGCGCTGCCTCGCGGAGCTCAGCGTGCTGACCGGCCCGTTCCGGCTCGACGATGTCCAGGCCGTTCTCGGCGTCGACGCGCCGATGGCGGTCACCACCACGCGGCTGCTCGTCGACTCGTCCTGGCTCGTCGTCACGCGGACCAGCGAGCAGAACCTGTTCAGCATGCTCGAGACGATCCGGACGTTCGCCGCCGCTGCGCTGGAGAAGTCCGGCGACGGCGACGGCGCCCGCCGTCGGCACGCGCTGCACTGGGCAGCGATTGCCGCCGCGAGCGAACAGGGCCTGGGCGGCCCGGACGCTCCCGACTGGATCACCCGGCTCGAAACCGCGGTCGCGGACTTGCACGAGGCGCTGTCCTGGGCCGCCGAAAATGCCGAGATCGACCTCGGCCTGCAGATGAGCGCATCGCTGTGGCGATGGTGGCTGGTCAGCGGCCGGCTCGCCGTCGGGCGCACCTGGCTCGCCCGCTTCCTCGCCCTGGCTGGGCCCCGCGCTGACGAGCCGACCGGTCATGCCCTGTGCGCGGCCGCTGTCCTCGCCGCCGAGAACGGCGACTACTCGGGCGCTATCGAGGCAGCCGAGCAGTCCATGGCGATCTTCGGCCCGCTCGGACTGAAGCGGCGGATGGCGCTGGCCGCCACCGTCTTCGGCTCCGCCCATCGGTATCTCGGCAACACCGATGCCGCCCGGGTCGGTTTCCAGACAGCCATGGACCTGCGGGCCGAGCTCGGCGACCGCCGCGGCGTCGCCATGTCGCTCAACAACCTCGCGGTCTTCGAGATTGACGACGGGAACCTCCCGCGCGCCCGGGAGCTGATCGAGCAAGCGCTTGAGATCAAGCGCGAGATCGGCGGAGACGTGAGTATCGCCTTCGGCCTGACCAACCTCGCCGACGTCCTGATCAAGACCGGCGAGTGGGACGAGGCCGAGCGAGCGGTGGCCGAAAGCGCCACACTCGCCGGCGCCAACCCGCAGCTCGTCGGCATTGTCCGCTGCAACCAGGGCTTGCTCGCCGCGCACCGCCGTGACTGGGCCGAGGCGGAGGAGCACTTCCGCGCCGCAATCGCAACGTTCCAGGCCGGCGGTCATCCGCACGATCTCCTTGACGCGATGATCAGCCTCGGCCGGGTCTGTCACCAGTCCGGTCAGCGGGCCGAAGCTTTGCGTCAGCTTCGCGGCGCTCAGGCTCTCGCCACTGATACCGGAAACGCGCAGCGTCTCGCCGATGCCGAAGCCGCCCTCGCGGAAGTGACCGGTGACTCCGCGACCGCGACGGCGCCGGTCAGCTCGCACCTCCCCGGCAGCCTCACGAACCGCCAGGCCGAGGTCCTTCAGCTGCTCGCGGCAGGCCACAGCAACAAGCAGATCGCGGCGAAGCTCTTCCTGAGCCCGGCGACCGTCGAGCGGCACCTGGCCACCATCTACCGCAACCACGGCCTCGCCGGCCGTGTCGATGCAGCCCGGTTCGCGCTTGACCACGGCCTCGCCGCCCCAGCGCAGCCACCTGCCAGCTGACCGGTATTCCGTGTTATAGCGGACTGCGCTATATCGCACTCCGGCTGCGTGCCGAATTACATGGTTACCGGGATTCGGCAGGTGCCTCACGGCCGCTACAACTATGCGGGGGACTCGCCGACACGGGAATCAGGGGCAGGGAGATGCCAGTGCGTGACCAGCTGGAGGGCTCGACGCAGCCGGTGCTGTCCATCTCGCTCGAGCCGGGCGAGAGCGTCGTGGCCGAGACTGGCGAGTTCGCCTGGATGACAGACTCCATCAGGATGACGGCGCGCGGAGCCGGCCTCAGCGATTACACGGCGACCGACGAGGCCGGCACCATCGCGTTTGCCTCCCGGCTACCCGGCAGCATCCTGCCGACCGAGGTGTCGCCAGAACACGAGTACCTCGTGCACCGAAGGGGGTTCCTCGCCGGGACGCCGGGAGTCGAGGTCACCACCGGTTTCGAGCACGAACTCGGATCTCCGGACGCACCCGCAGGAGAGTTCCAGTTGCTGCGCATCAGCGGCACCGGACGCGCCTGGGTCGGCTTCTCGGGCGAGGTCGTCCGGCGTGACCTGGCAGCCGGGTCGTCACTGCGCACTCATCCGGAAGACATCGGCATGTCCGACGCCTCGGTCACCATCCAGCTGGCCGAGCTGGCCGAGCCTGCCGGCAGTCACCCAGGCCAGCGCGCGCGGCTGTGCGCAGTCCTGTCCGGGCCCGGGGCCGTGTGGTTGCAGTCGATGCCGCCGCCGGCCGCCCCCTATCGCCGATTCGGCGTGAGCCCGGCGCAGCTGCACCGCGGACCGACTGCGGAGGGGGCAGCCGGTCCCGGTGCAGCGCGCTGAAGTGACCCCGGCGCTATTGTCCTGGTATCGGCGCCGAGTTTCCGGTGCCGGCGAGACGGAGGTCGCATGCGCACGTTCGCTAGCCTCGATGAGTTCGTCGCGGGCAAGGGCGAGAGCCTTGGCTTCAGCGAATGGCACGTGATCACGCAAAAGCAGGTGAACGCGTTCGCCGACGCGACCGGCGACCACCAGTGGATCCACGTCGACCTGGAGCGCGCCGCCGGCGGCCCGTTCGGCGGCACGATCGCGCACGGCTACCTGACAGTCTCGCTGCTTCCGGTCCTGTCGATGGAGATTTTCCGGATCGAGGGCCTGACGATGGGCATCAACTACGGCCTGGACCGGGTGCGCTTCCCGTCCCCGGTGCTCACCGGTTCCTCCATCCGGGCCGAGGGCACGCTCACCGACGTCCGGCAGACGCACCTGGGCTCGCTTGCCCATATCCGGATGCGTATCGAGATCGAGGGCGAGGACAAGGCGGCCTGCGTCGCGGACACGCTCTCACTGTTCGTCGCCTGACGCGCGAGCTCACGGTCGCGTCAGCACGTCAGCGGCGAGGGTCTCGAGCACGGTCTCGTCGCCCGCGTAGGGTCCGTCCGGCCGCGGCCAGTGCACGATGACGTCGGTGAACCCGAGCTCGCCCGCCCGGCCGACCGCGTCGGTGAAGTAGCTGAGGTCATGGAGCGTGAACGGACCGGCCGCGTCGAGCGACAGGTACATCGGCACCGACCCCGGATCGCGGCCGGCGGCGACAAGCGCGTCGGCGAAGCCGCTGCGGCTCTCCGCGACCGACGCCCACCAGGAGCCGACGCTCCCCGGAATGCCCGTCGTTACCCAGCCGTCGCCTAGCCGGGCCGCCAGTGCGATGGACCGCTTGCCGTTCGCGGCCATCACGAACGGGATGCGCGGCCGCTGCACGCAGCCGGGCAGATTCCGCGCGTCGACTGCGCGGTAGTAGTCACCGGTCCACGTCACGTGGTCGGTGCGCAGCAGCAGGTCGAGCAGCTCGGCAAACTCAGTGAACCGGTCGAACCGCTCCCGCGGCGTCAGCTCCGGCTCGCCGAGCACCCCGGCGTCGAAGCTCGTGCCGCCCGCGCCAGCGCCGAGGCCGAGCAGGATCCGGCCGTTGCTGATGTCGTCCAGCCCCGTGAGCTGACGGGCGAAGCTCACCGGATGCCGGAAGTTGGCCGACGCCACCAGCGTGCCGAGGGGGAGGCGCGAGGTGACCATCGCGGCCGCAGTGAGCGTGGGCACGGCGTCGAACCACGGACCGTCGACGAGCGTGCGCCAGCCGAGATGGTCATAGGTCCAGGCGTGGTCGAAGCCATATTCCTCCGCCAGCCGCCAGCGCCGCTCAGCCCGATGCCAGCGCTGGTCAGGGAGGATGATGATGCCGAAGCGCACGACCGGCATGCTACTCGGCGGGCAAGTCTGGGCCCGTCCCGCCGCCCTCGCGTCTGGCGTGCCAGGGCTCTGCCGCCGGCACCCGCAAGTCAGGCTCGCTGCCACGAGGACGGATCGCTACGATCATGAACTCCGGCCAGTTCAGACCGGATAGCGACGGAAACCAGCAGAGGGCCGGATTCGCCGGGCATGACAGCATCATCGGAACTCCGCGACCGGGCGGCCGCCTGGATCGCCAGCGACGTCGACGAGCAGGACCGGGCCGAGCTCGCCGGACTGCTCGCCGACGACTCCCCCCAGGCGGCCGGCGAACTCGCGGACCGGTTCGCCCCCAGGCTGCGGTTCGGACCTGAGGGCCTGCACGGCCAGATCGGCGCCGGTCCGACGCGGATGAACCGCGCGACCGTCACCACTGCCACCGCAGCGCTCGCAGACTGGCTGCTGAGCCGCGACCCAGCCGCGGCCGAGTCCGGCGTCATCATCGGGAGCGACGGCCGGTACCGCGGCGAGGAGTTCGCGGAGCAGGCCGCACGGGTACTGGCGGGCGCCGGGATCCGCGTGCTGCTACTGCCGGGAGGGCGGCCTGCCCCGTTTCTGGTCTTTGCTGTGCGGTTCTTCGATGCCGCGGCCGGCATCATGATCGGCGGCGGCAATGGTCCCGCGACCGATAACGGCTACCGCGTGTACGCCGCCGACGGCGCGCAGCTCGTTCCGCCGGCCGACACCGATATCGACGCGGCCATCGACAGCGTCGGCGCGGCTTCGTCGATCGCCGTCGCGCCGCTGGGCAGCCCGCTGATCGGCCGGCCGGACGAGGAGCTCGCGCGGGCCTACGTCGACCGGATCTGCAGCGAGTTCGGCCCGGCGCCGGCCAGCGCTGCCTGGCTGCGCTTCGCCTACACCCCGCTGCACGGCGTCGCGGGCGACCTCACGCTGCGGGCGTTCGAGCAGGCCGGCTTCACCGCGCCCGACGTCGTCGAGGCACAGCTGGCGCCGGACCCCGGGTTCCCGACCGTCCGCGTCCCCAGCGTCGATGAAACGGGGTCGCTGGACCTCGCTGTCGCCGTCGCCCGGCGGTCTGCGGCCGACCTCGTGCTGGCAACCGACGCGGACGGCGGACGGCTGGCCGTTGCCGTCGCGGAGACGGCCGCAGCCGGGGGCTTCCGGCAGCTCACCGGCGACCAGGTCGGCGCGCTGCTCGGCGCGTTCGTTCTCGGCCGCCTCGCCGCGCAGCCCGGGGTCGTGATGAGCGAGCAGCTGGTCGCCAGCACAGTGCTGTGCGGCTCACTGCTGGCCAAGATCGCGGCGGCCGCCGGCGCGCAGCACGTGCAGACTCCGGCCGGGTTCGGCTGGCTGGCCCGGGCCGGCGATCTGCGCGACGGCCTGAAGTTCGCCTACGGGTACTCCGAGGATCGCGGGTACGCATCCAGCGGAGCGGTCCGGGATGCTGATGGCATAAGCGCCGCGCTGGCCGTTCTCAGCCTGGCGGCTGTCGCCCGGTCAGTCGGTGAGTCACTGCAGGAGGCCTACGACGGGCTCGAGCTCACGCACGGCGTGCACCTGACCGCACGGCTGGCCGTGACGGGCCCGGCGTCCGTCGACGTGATGTCGCGGCTGCGCATTTCGCCGCCGGTCGCGCTGGCTGGCCTGACCGTCACCGGCGTCACCGATTACACCGGTGGCAGCTGGGACCTGCCGTCCGCCGACATGCTCAGCATCCAGGTGGCCGGCGCGCGCGTGATGATCTGGCCCGCCAGCACCGAACAGGTCACACATGCGTATCTGGAAGTCGTCGAGCCGGTAGGCGGCCGGTCGCTGGCGAGCGCCCGGCGGGATGCCGAGGAGAGGCTGGGCGAGCTCCGGACAGCGGTCACCGCCCTACTCGGGGCTTAGTCGTCGACGCCGAGGATGACATCGGAGGCTTTCACGATCGCGATGACCTGCGAGCCTTCGCTAATGCCGAGTTCCTCCATGGCCTCGACGGTGATCGACGCGACCAGCCGGATCCCGTTAGCGTCCAGAGCCACATTCGCCGTCGCCTCTCCCCGGGTAATGCCGGTCACCGTTGCGTTGATCTTGTTCCGAGCACTGAGCCGCATGGCTGCTCCCATCTGCGTGCGCGTGACGGCCGACGCGGCCGGCCGGCGGCTGCGCTGCTCCCCATCCTGCCCGGTTTCAGCGCGATCGGCTCCGGGGCGGGGCAGTTGCCCCCGCCGCCGGGAAGGTGGCAAGCTCACAAGCATGGCGAGCCCGGATCACGGCCACGAGCACGACGACCATGTGCACACTGACCCCGAGCACGCGGCACACCCGCATGGCTCGCCCGGCCATGTGCATGACGACAGCTGCGCCGTCGCGCACGGAACCGCGGCCGCGCCAGCGCAGGACAAGGCAATCGTTGCGGTATTCGCGACCCCCGTCGCCAGCTACCTGCTGCGGTACGCCGCCGACGCCGGATATCGGGCCATCCTCATCGAGCCCGACCCGGAGCGGGCGAAGTCCGTCACCGCGGACGGCTTCGAGCTGACCGAGAGCCTGGGCGGGATCGACCCCGAGGTGACGGACGTCGTGGTGACCGATCACCACCGCGGCGAGCTTGGCGTCCAGCTGCGCGACGCTCTCGCCGCGGGCACACGGTGGGTCGGCATCATGGGCAATCCCCGGCACGAGGGACCGCACATCGCGGCACTGACCGAGCTGGGCGTCCCGGCCAGCGAGATCAGCAAGGTTCGCCGGCCGATCGGCCTGAACATCGGCTCGCGCGCCCCGGCCGAGATCGCGATCGCGACCATGGCCGGGCTGATCGCCGACCGCAACGGCAAGCCGGGCGGCTTCACATTCTGAGCCACGCCCTGGCCGGCACGTCCGGAGCCAGGCCCCCGGGCGGCTTCACATTCTGAGTTCCGCCCTGGCCGGCGGTGCACCCCTGACAGTGAGCTTTCCTGCCGAGCTGCCCCCAACTGCGCGTTCCGGGCACACTGATCTGCTCCAACGCCCGGTAGCCCGCAGTTCTACCTGCGAAGCTTGATACTGGGGCGCAACGACGAGAGGGAGCTCATGCTTGAAGGGGCCGGGTACTCGGAGACACCGCTGAGCCGGAAGCTCGGCATCGGCGAGGGCGACGAGATCGCCATTATCGGAGCGCCGGACCGGCTTGAGGACACCCTCGGCGAGCTGCCGGATGTCGCCAGTGTTCACACCGACCTCGTCGAGGACGCGCGGTACGACGTCATCATCGCGTTCATCACCGAGCGCGCCGAGCTCGAGGCTCAGCTCCCCCGGCTAAGGTCCCGGATGGCACCGGCCTGCGGGCTGTGGATCGCCTGGCCCAAGCGCGCCAGCCGGGTGGCGACCGACATGTCCGATCAGGTCATCCGGGACGTGGCGCTGCCGACGGGCCTGGTGGACAACATGGTCTGCGCTATCGACGACACCTGGTCCGGACTGCGCCTGGTGATCCGCCGCCAGAACCGCGAGCAGCCCGGCCGGGCCCGGCACCGCTCCCGCCGCTGAACGAGAATCAGGGTTGTTTCGGGGTACTTCCCTGATGCCGTGCCGGCGCAGGCCGGGCACCCTGACAGGTATGAACAGCAATACCGAAGACCTGCACCACGCCAGCGAGCCCGGTGCCGCCACCGACACTGCCGGCGCCAGCACCACGCACCGGCCGCCACTACGGCGGCCGGTCAGGGGCCGGATGGTGGCAGGCGTGTCGGTCGCCATCGGCCGCCACTTCAACATCGACGTCACGATCGTCCGGATCGCGTTCGCAGTGCTGACAATCGTCGGCTTCACCGGCCTCGCCTACCTCGGCAGCCTGCCGCTCTACCTGGGCGGCATCCCGCTGTATCTCGCCTGCTGGCTGCTGATTCCCGAGGAAGGCAGCGACCACTCGATCGCAAGCAACATGATCAGGAACAGGCAGAACAAGACCAGCTGACCGGATGGGCGCCAGCGCCTACCGGACGAGCAGCTCGCCCTCGAACCGGCCGAGGTCCTCGCGGTAGAGCTCAAGCCCGACTCCGTTCGGATCGCGGAAGTACAAGCTGTCGTCAGCGCCGCGGTCCGGGCCGAGGTAGTCGATGCCCGCTGCATCGAGCTTCTTCTTCGCCTCGTCGAACTGGCCCTGGGTAACCGAGAGAGCCAGGTGCTGGACGCCGCCAATCGTCTCCTGCCACGCCGGATGCTCGTAACCGGGGAAGTCGAAGAAACCCAGAAGGTTGTGGTTGCCGATGTCGAAGAAGAAGTGGTTCGAGCCCGCGTAGTCCCGGTTCTCCACCAGCTCGACCAGCGGGAAGCCGAGGAACTCCTGGTAGAACTTGATCGTCTCCTCGGCGTCCTTGCAGATCAGCGCCAGGTGATGCACTCCGCTCGCGCCGCTGGCCGGGCGCTCGGCGAGCGGGTGCAGGTACTGACGGCGCAGCTCGTCACGACGCGCCCGGACACGGGCAAGCTCATCACCCTGTGGCTGTGGCATTGCCGCCTCCCCCGTTTCGCCGCCATCGTTCCGCTTCCAGTCTGCCAGTCATGAATCTGGCCAGCCATGGTGGCGGGCGGGCGAGACCGGATCAGGCGTCGGCGAGGTCAGCGTCCTCCGGGTTGAGCCGGTGCCGGGCCATCCAGCCATGCAGGCCGTGCAGCTCGTCGGCAAGCCGCGGCGGCGGCACCGCCACGACCGGGCAGCTGGCATGCGCGATGCAGTACCGGCTGACCCGGCACGCCAGCGCCCGCCGCACCGGGCCGTGCCGGCCGGCGCCGATCACCATGACGTCGCCACGTTCGCGGGCCACCTGAGTCAGGGCATCACCGGGCTCGCCGCGAATGACGCTCGGGGCGAAGCGCAACTCCGCGGGCGGACCGCCGATGGCCAGGTCGATCGCGCTCCACAGGCGCTCCCAGGCCGCCTGCCGCCAGGCGGCGCGCAGTACCGGGTTCGGAAACTGCCGATCGGCCAGATCGCCACCCGGCGGGATCCAGGCAAGTACAGGGACAAGCATCGCACTGTTGGTTCTGGCCATCTCGGTGGCGTATCGCAGGGCCTGGAGGCTCCCTGCTGATCCGCTGACGCCCGCGACGACCCTTTGCACGTACACGTCACGGCTCCTTTCCCACTGGACGGCTCTCAGTTAACCGCGCGAGTCCGCCCGTGAGCCGCTTACTAACAGCGTCCATGCAGAACAGCTCCCCTGGCAAACAGCATTCATGCAGCGGCCCCGTTTCCTTTCTTGATGTCCTTTCTTGTCCAGTCTCGCCGAGGGCTCGCCGCAGTCTGGTGGCGGTCAGACGTTCGCGCGACAGTCTCTATTGTGACTCCAGGCATCTTTTGATAGTCTCATTCGTATTAGAGCGTCTCGCACGATCTCTGGGAGAAGATCATGTCCGAAGTCCAGCTCGAAGCCGCCACCGATCGGCGCCGGTGGTGGGCGCTGTGCGCACTGGCCGTGAGCGTCCTCGTCGTCGGTCTCGACCTGTTCGTGCTGTCGCTGGCGCTGCCGACACTGGCTGTCAGCCTTCACGCCTCCACTGGCGACCTGCAGTGGTTCGTCGACGCCTACAGCCTGGTTCTCGCGGCCGCACTCCTGCCGCCGGCCTGCTCGGGGACCGGATCGGCCGCAAGAAGCTGCTCCTGTGCGCCCTCGCTCTCTTCGGCGTCGCATCGCTGGCCTGCGCCTACTCGACCTCGACCGGTGAGCTGATCGCGGCCCGGGCTGTGCTCGGGCTCGCGGCCGCGGTGATCATGCCGCTGGCGCTCGCCGTGCTGCCGGTGATGTTCACGCCGGAAGAGCGCCCGAAGGCCATCGCCATTGTCGGCGGGGCCACGTTCATCGGCTACCCGCTCGGCCCCATCCTCGGCGGCTGGCTGCTCGACAACTACTGGTGGGGCTCGGTCTTCCTCATCAATGTGCCGATAGTCCTACTGGCACTCGCGGCCGTGCTGTTCCTGATGCCGGAGTCGCGCGGGGCCGGCCGGTTCCGGATCGACATCGCCGGCGTCATCATCTCCAGCGCCGGCCTGGCGGCGCTCACATACGGCGTCATCCGCGCCGGACAGAACGGCTGGTCGGACACGCAGGCCGTCGGCACGATGGTCGCCGGCCTGATAGTTCTCGTCCTGTTCGTGGCCTGGGAGCGGGCCGTCACGCGCCGGGGCAAGCAGCCTCTTGTGGATCTCAGTCTGTTTTCCTCGGCCGGCTTCACGTGGGGCACGATCCTCGCCACGATGATCTCCTTCGCGCTGTTCGGGCTGACCTTCGCCATGCCGCAGTTTTTTCTCGACGTCAAGGGCGCGGACTCCCTCAACAGCGGCCTCCGGATGCTGCCGCTGATCGGCGGACTCGCCGTCGGCCTGGGGATCGGTCAGCGACTGCAGAGCCCCCGCAAGTCACGCGGCGGCGGGCCGGACAAGCCGCCGCTGCTGGGTGCCCGGCCGATCGGTGCCGGCGGCTTCGCGCTGATGGCCGGCGCGCTGGTGGTCGGCACGGCCACCTCCGCGGCCAGCGGGGCGGGCTTCCTGGCCGCCTGGTTCGCGGTGACCGGCCTCGGCCTGGGCTTTGCGATGCCGACCATGCTCAACGCCGCGCTCAGCGCGCTGACGCCCGACCGCGCCGGATCGGGATCCGCGGTTATGACCGCCGGACGGCAGGTCGGCGCCACCATCGGGGTCGCCGTCCTCGGCACCGTGCTCAGCTCGGCCTATCAGAGCCGCCTCAGCCTGACCGGCCTGCCAGCGGCGGTCGCGGCTGCCGCGAAGAGCAGCGTCGGCTCCGGTGTCGAGGTCGCGACGAAGCTCGGCTCCGCTCCGCTGCTCAGTGCGGTCCGCGACGCCTACGCCGGCGGAGTCGACATCATGCTGTGGGTCTGCGCGGCGATCGCGATCGGCGCGGCGGTGCTTGCGGCCCTGTTCCTGCCACGGCAGGTCACCGGGGCAGGCGCTCAAGCCGATCCCGGCTCCGACCGGGCGGCTGACGCGGGCGCGAGCGTGGCCAGCGCAGACACCGGCTTGGCCGCCGGGGAGACCGGCAGGGCCGGCGCGCCAGCCGGCGTCGCCGGCGCAGAATCCGGGCCTGCTGGGGCACAATGACTGGCATGACCGACGTGCCCACCCGGCCAGCCGGCCTCCGGGAGCGGAAGAAGGCCAGGACACGTGCTTCCATCCGGGAGCACGCGCTCCGGCTGTTCACCGAGCAGGGGTACGCGGCGACGACAGTCGAGCAGATCGCCGAGGCTGCCGAGGTGTCGCCGGCCACGTTCTTCCGGTACTTCCCGACTAAGGAAGACGTGGTCCTTCAGGACGACCTCGACATCGTGACCTCGGAGGCGCTGGAGGCCCAGCCGCCGGAGCTGAGCCCGATTGCGGCGTTCCGCGCTGCTTCGCGGCAGACGCTCCAGTCGCTGACTGCCGAGGACCTGGCCCAGTTCGCGGTGACGGCGAAACTGACCATGGAAGTTCCCGAGATCCGGGCCCGCGCGATCGACGAGTTCGTGCGCACGATCAACCAGATCGCCGACACTATCGCTCGCCGCACTGGCCGCAGCGGCGCTGACTTTGAGGTGCGGACAATGGCCGGGGCGATCATCGGAGTGGTCATGTCGGTCACCATCTCCGAGGGTGAGGACTCCTGGAACGCGCAGGCCCTGGCCGATATCGAGGGAGTCTTCGAGCGCGTCGACGCCGCGCTTGCCCAGCTCGAGAGGGGCCTGCCGCTCTGATCGCGGCTCCCACCGCAACGTGCCCCGCCCCTCGGGGAAGAGGGCGGGGCACGCTGCGCTCGGTTGGCCCGTGGGAACGGGCCCGGGGGTTGAGTTGTGGCCGGGGGGGCGGCCGGGGTGGAGTCCGGCTGGCCAGGGCAACGAAGGCTCCTGACCAGCCGGAGCTAGTGACGGCTCACTTCACGTTGGTCACGATCTGCTTGACCAGCTGGGCAGCCTGGGTCTCCCACTTGGCGTAGGCGAACGGGAACCCGGAGTGCTGCACGCCCTGTGCTGTCTGCCACAGCGGCTGGTGCGCCCAGCCGGGGTTGCCGGCCTGGTAGGTGTGCAGCGCGCCGAGGAACGCGTCCGCCGAGTACGTCGGGTTCATGATCTGCTGCGCGCTACCCCAGCCGCCGTCCGGCTGCTGCTGGAACAGGCCGACCGACTCCGAGGTGCCGTAGTCGATGTTCTGCAGCTGCGCCTCCTGCATCGAGGTCGCAACCGCGATCACGGCGGACCGCATGCCCATCTTCTTGGCCAGCGCCTGCTTGACGATGGTCGTGGCGTTAGCGAGCTGAGCCTTGCTCATGGGCATCCAGGCCTGAGGACCGGCAGTTCCGACGGGCCGGAGCTGGTCGGCAGCCTTCGGCTCGCTGGCGCTGGTCTGCCGGGCAACCTGCTCGGAGATCTGCGACCAGGACTCGGCCTGCGGCGCAGCCGGCTTGGCCGAGCCGCGGACGACGCCACCGGTCTGCGACGTGCCGGTCTTCGGCGCAACAGCCTTCGGGTCAGCCTTGATGGCGCTGGTCAGGACGACGTGTTGTGCGGGTGCCGCGGTCGGTGCCGCGACACCGCGGACGAGCTCGCGGGCCGACACAGGCTGCGACCCGGTCAGCCGCTCGGCGCGGGCGGAAGTGGCGGCCGAAGCGGTGTGCGTGGCCGTCGAGAGCGTCGCTGCACTGGCGGTTCCTGCGCCCACTAGCGCCGCTGCCGCACCGGCAACAGTGACCACGGTCGCGCGACCGCGGAGGGCGTGAGTCCGTCGGGCAGTGCTTCGCATGGGGGTTCCTTCCTGTCTGTCCTCGCCCGGCAGCCGGCAGCAGTGACCGGCTGGCTGGTGAAGCCAAGAGGCGGCGGGATCCGAAGCTCGCTCCGGGGGCCGGGGCGGCGATCGCCCCGGGGCTGGGGCACGATCCCGGCGAGGATCACGATGCGTTACGGGTCTCTGACGCAGGGCGATCGGAACGGGTTTCACAATGAGACACACATCACTACTCGCCAGTAACCACGTCGCTGAGGACCGTTACACGCCGTCGCAAAAGGCAACAGAACGGCCGCTAGTGCCCCGGACCTACGCTCTCCTGAGCCGTGGATGCGCTCCCGGCCGCCATGAACGTGGCTCCGGTGGCGTCACGGCCCCGCAGTGACCACAGCGTGAGGTGCCACCGCCACGGGAATGTTGCGTGTTCAATCAATGTTGCTGCGGGCAAGCCAGCCCAGGGACAGGCCGCAGCTGGCGAGGCCAACGAGCAGTGCCAACGGAAAGCGCCCGGAGGTAGCAATGCCAGCTGTGACCGTCGAAGACATCCTGGTGCTTCCCCGCATCAGCGAGCCCGACCAGGGAACCGCGCAGGACCGGCCGGTCCTGTCCGTCACCACTGCACCGTCCGGCTTGGAGGGCGAGGGTTTCCCCGTGCGCCGCGCGTTCGCCGGCGTCGACCTGAGCGCGCTTGACCCGTTCATCCACATGGACCAGATGGGCGAGGTCAACTACGCGCCGGGCGAGCCCAAGGGCACGCCCTGGCACCCCCACCGCGGCTTCGAGACCGTCACCTACATCATTGACGGCGTCTTCCGCCACCAGGACTCCAACGGCGGCGGCGGCCTCATCACCAACGGGGACACCCAGTGGATGACCGCCGGCGGCGGCATCCTGCACATCGAGGAGCCGCCCGAGGAACTGGTGGTGAGCGGCGGCCTGTTCCATGGCTTCCAGCTGTGGGTGAACCTGCCGTCCCGCCTCAAGATGACCTCACCTCGCTACCAGGACATCCGCGCTGGCCAGGTCGCGCTGCTCAGCTCGGCAGACGGCGGCGCGCTGATCCGCGTCATCGCCGGCGAGCTCGACGGCCACACCGGACCCGGCAGCACGCACACGCCGATCACCCTGCTGCACGCCACCGTCGAGCCCGGCGCTGAGCTCCGGCTGCCGTGGCGGCGCGACTTCAACGCGCTCGCTTACGTGCTGGCGGGCTCCGGGTCGGTCGGCACCGAACGTCGCCCGGTCAAGACCGGGCAGCTCGCGGTCTTCGGATCCGGCGACTTCCTGACGTTCGGCGCGCAGCGCACCATGAACGGCCCGAGCGACAAGCTCGACGTCCTGGTGCTGGGTGGCGAGCCCATCAGGGAGCCAGTTGCCGCCTACGGCCCGTTCGTGATGAACACCCGCGCGGACCTAGCCCGGGCCTTCGAGGACTACCAGGCCGGCCGGCTCGGCACCATCCCGGCGGAGCGGACGCCGATCCCGGAAGAGCCGCATCCCGGTCACGACGTCCTGTAACCATCCCGGCCGGGCAGCCCGGACTCTGGTTAGCCCCTATGGCCGCGCGCGGCCGTCAGCTGCAGCGCCAAGATCCTCCGCGCGGCTACTGACGAGGCACGCGGCGTACCTCGAAAGCGAAGCACCCGAACTCGAGCGCGCGGCCGTGGACGAGCGCGACCTCTGGATCTGCGAACATCTCCGCCAGCGCAGACTCCACCGCGACCGGGCTGCCGTTCGGATCGGCCCTGACCATGTGCCCGCCCAGGATCGAGCCGTCGGCGCGGTAGGCGCGCAGCACCCGATGGCTTGTCGCCAGCTCAGCCGGGTAGCCCGTTCCGGCCGGGCCGTCACACTCACCCGGATGAATGAACACGGGCCCGACCTCGTCGTACGGTCCCGGCGCAGCGCCGGTCTCGCGAGCCCAGCGGCGGAGCGGCGCGTACGAGACCAGCGCGACCCGCTCGCCCGGCCGGATCCGGCGCAGGCAGCAGCGCAGCGGCGAGCCGCCCTCCTCATCGGTCATGAGCACTGGCCGCCCGCCCAGGTCGTCGCGCCGCAGCAGCTCGCGCACCACCGCCGCCGCGATCGGGCGGACCTCGAAGCCAGTAAGTACCTGTGCTGGTGTCGTCATACACCCAGAATCAGGCCGGAAACGAGCTAGTGCTGGCAGGAACCCGACGCGAGCCTCGCGGCCTTCGGTGCCGGTCACGAAACTGCCGCAGCCACCCGCCCGGTCCGCGCGCCACTGAGCACGGAGCGCTCGGGCTTCGGCAAACGGGGCCGAGCAGGCTGGCGTTGCCGGCCATCCTGAGACCCGGGGCGCGGACAGCGCGCGGAGATCGTGCCACGGGGCACTGGTCAGGGCAGGGGCTAGGTATCCGGGATGAGCAGCAACGGGCCGACTGGCCAGACAGCTGAAGCCGTGCTCCAGCTGACAGTTCGTGACCTGAACCGCCAGGATCTGCCATCGTGCGGCTGGTCGGGTTCAGCCCTCCACGTCGCCGATCTCGCCCGGGTTCTCGACCGCGCCGAGCGCGGTGAGGTGGACTACCTGGCAGTTTGCCCTCCATCGAATCTGCCGGTCGCGATCGGCGGAATCGACTACGCCATCTCCCCGGGCACGGGGATGCTCTGGCAGCTGACCGTGCACGGGGCGCTGCAGTCGTGCGGGATCGGCACGATCCTGATCCGCGCCGCCGAGCAGCGGATCCGCGCCAGAGGCCTTGACCGGGCAGAGCTCGCGGTGGAAGAGGACAATCCCAGGGCTCGCGCACTGTATGAGCGGCTCGGCTACATCGCACACGGCCGTCAGCCCGAATCGTGGGACGAGCTGCAGGCGGACGGGTCTGTGAGTCGCTACACCACGATGTGCACGCTCATGGGCAAGCAGCTGTCCTAGTTCCCGGTTGGCGGTCGTCCGTCGAGGGCGCTCGTTCAGCGGACCCCGCTGGCCTCGACAGTCACCGTCCGGCCGTCGAAGTCCGTCGCCACGCAGACCGCGCTCGAGCACGACACTGCGGTGAAGCCGCCGCCGTCCGCGTCCGCCACTTGCGGTGCCGACCACGAGCCGCCGTCCTCGGTGAGGATCCGGCCAGCCGCGTCGACCGCCACGCAGAAGCCAGCCGGCGCGCAGGACACCCCGGTGAAGCCGCCTCCATCCGCGTCGAGGCGAACGGGCGCGGACCAGCCGGCCGCGTTTCCGGTCAGAATGCGGCCATCGGCGTCAACCGCGACGCAGCGAGCTGCCGACGCGCACGACACGCCGGTGAGACCGCCACCATGCGAGTCGATGCTGCGGGGGGCGGACCAGGATGCGCCGCTCCAGGTCAGCACACGGCCGCGGCTGTCGACCGCGACGCAGAAGTCCGCTTCGGGGCAGGACACGCTGGTCAGTTCGCCGCCGCGAGGGTCGATGCTGCGCGGGGCGGACCAGGACGCGCCGTTCCAGGTGAGCACACGGCCGTTGCCGTCGACGGCCGCGCAGAATGCGCTGGTCGCGCAGGACACGGCAGTCAGCGCGCCGCCGGAGCGGTCTGCCGGGCTTGACGTCGACCAGGTCGGCTGGGACCACGACGTGCCGTTCCAGCTCAGCGCGTAGCCGGTGGTGTCGACTGCCATGCAGAATGTCGCCGAAGTGCACGAGACGGACGTGAGTATGCCCGCGATCGGGTCGATCGTCGTCGGCTGCGACCACGGCGTGCCGGGCCCGGAGCGGACGAGGGCGTTGCCGTTGCCGTCGACGGCCGCGCAGAAGCCGCTGGCGGTGCAGGACACCGAGTCGAGAACGCCCGTGCGCGGATCCGCGTAGCTGCCGGTCGTCGTGCAGTTACCGGTCTTGTTCGCCGTCTGCTCGGGGCAGGAGATCGCGGTGGCCGGCCAGGATGAGCCGTTCCAGTGCAGCGCGTTGCCGTCCCAGTCGACGACCATGCACGAGGTCGGCGAGCCGCAGGACACCGACTCGATGCCGTCGCCGGTGACGTCGATGAGGTCAGGGCTGGTCCAGCTGGTGCCGTTCCAGATCAGGTCGTCGCCGCCGTCGACTGCCATGCAGAACGAGGCCGTCGTGCACGAGACCTCCATGAGCGCGCCCGCGCCGTTCGGGTCGAAGGTCGTGTCGAGCTTCCAGGACGTGCCGTTCCAGGTGACCGAGCCGCCGTTCCAGTCGACGCCGACGCAGAAAGTGGCGGTCGGGCAGGACAGCGACCCGATGCCGCCGCCGGTGCTGCCGGTCGTGAGGTCGATCAGTTTCGGCTTCGACCACGTGGTGCCGTTCCAGGTCACGACGTGGCCGCCCCAGTCCCCGGCGGCGCAGAAGTCAGCCGAGGCGCAGGACACCGACTGGATCGCGGTGCCGGTCGCGTCGATCCGGACGGGGCGGGACCAGGACCTGCCGTCCCACGTCAGGCCGTTGCCGTTGCCGTCGACCGCCTCGCAGAAGCCCGCGCTGGGGCAGGACACTGCCTCCAGCCCGGCACCGCCGGGGTCAATCGCGACCGGCACCGACCACCGCTGGCCGTTCCAGGTCAGGGCCCGGCCGAGGGAGTCGACCGCGACGCAGAAACCCGGCGTCGCGCACGAGACGCTGGTCAGTTCAACCCGGAACCCGCCCGGGTCGATCGTCACCGGCCGCGACCAGCCTGTGCCGTTCCAGGTCAGCGCGTTGTTGCCGGACTCGTCAACGGCCATGCAGAAGGTGCCGGTCGGGCAGGACACCGCGCGGAAGTTACCGCTCTGGTGATCGGGTGCCGGGACCGGGGAGGCACCGGCGGCCGGCGGTGCCGCGGCCGCAGTCCTCGCCGTGCTGGTG
The DNA here is from genome assembly GCA_963711535.1 of uncultured Actinomycetota bacterium. Lineage (GTDB taxonomy): Bacteria > Actinomycetota > Actinomycetes > Streptosporangiales > Streptosporangiaceae > JAJYUU01. Next base: position 508,692 of record CAVQEN010000002.1, read on the forward strand.
AACGGCTCGAAGATGTGGTCGTAGGCGTACTTCGACTGCTTCACGTGACTGCCTGCGGTGTTGTCGTCCTGCACGTTCCAGAACGACAGTTCGCCGAGACCCTTCACCGCGGCCCACCGCTCGACCGTGTGCGCGTCGGCGAGCGTGAACGTCTCGGCGCGGCCGTAGTCGTCGACGCCAAGGTCCTCGCAGATGCCGATCATGCCCCAGAGCTGGGCCGTGGTCTTCGCCGGATACAGCTCGTGCAGCCGGTCGAACAGCTGCTGCGCGGCTCCCTCGGTGTTGTCCGCCATCTCGTGCGGGAGGTTGTCGTAGTAGTCGAACGTCATGATGTCGACGATCGCGATCCGCACGTGGTGGGCCACCGCGTTCTGCAGCACGACTGAGCCACCCTGGTCGATGCCGGTGGCGTTCGTCGGGATGGTGTACACGAACTGCACGGTGCGATGCGTGCGGGCAGCCCAGTGCTCCACCATCGCGATCGCCTCGTTGCGGCGGTTGATGCCCGCGTAGTTGTTGAGCGAGTCTTCCTCGGTATCGAGGTCCAGGCGCGTGACGTGGTAGGTCGTGATGACCTTCTCGTACTGCGCGGCGATCTTGGCGACGCTGTGACAGCTATCCGCGATCTCCTCGTCCACGCTGTCGGCGTAGGCGCCGCCGAAGGACGGAACGACCTGCCCGCCGCTCTTCTGGATCGCTGCGATCCCGGCCGCAAACGGTTGGCCGACCGGTGTTTTCGGATCGCCGTTCCAGTCGACAGTGCACGAGCCCGGCTTCGCGGTCTGGAGGAACGCGATGGTGAGGTACGTGTCGCCGGCCGCCGTAGCCGTCGAGGCAAGGCCTGCGCTGCCGCCCGCGTAATACGGCGCGAACACGTGCGGCGGCAGCTTCCGTCCGCCGCTCGCCGCTGCTGAGCTCCCAGCCGCCGCTGTACTCGACGCGGCCGTAGCGGACGCGGCCTTTACGTTCGCAGCCGTGGTGCTCGCGGCCGCCGCGGACCTGGCTGTAGTCGACGCGGCCGTGGCGGACGCAGCTGAACTGGCGGCGGCCGATGCCGGGGCGCCTGCGGCAGCAACGATGCCAGCGGCGCAGGCGAGCGCACCGAGTCCGGCAAGCAGACGGGACGGCAGCAGCATCGGTGCTCCTCGAGCTCATTCCGAAAATTAGGAAACTTTCCTAACCGACCGACGCCTACTTTTCCCCCGTAATCAGTCAGTGTCAAGAGATTCAGCCCGAGAGCCCATCTAGTCGGGCATATCGCCAGTTTGCCGGGCGCCCGTCCAGTCAGGTGCTCCGTCTGGCACCACCCAGCGCGCGGCAGCGGGACCTCGGGACTCCCCGCGGTCGCATGGTGGCAAGCCGCAGCCCAGGGCGTGCACGTGGCGCGCCGCATAAGCCACATATCCGCGAGCCGCGGGGACTTGTTACTGGTTATGACGACCCGAGCACCCGATTTATCCCGGTTCTGGAGTACAAAACCAGTGACAAGTCGCCGGGAACAGTCTCCAGGGCTTGACAGTCGTTAACGTAAGCGAGAACTATTTCAGATATGCGGAAGGATAGTCAGCTCGCGGATGTCGCTGACGTCTTCGGAGCGCTCGCCGACCCGGCCCGCCGGCAGGTCGTCGAGTTGCTGGGCGCTGGTCCACGCCGCGCGGGAGAGCTGGCAGCGGCAGTCGGAATGTCCGCTCCGGCGATGAGCCGGCACCTGAAGGTCCTGCTGCAGACCGGGATCTTGACCGACGAGCGATCGGCGCAGGACGCGCGGCTGCGGTACTTCCGGCTCCGGCCACAGTCGATGACCGCGCTGCGAGCCTGGCTCGACCAGCTGCAGGCGCACTGGGACGAGCAGCTCACGTCATTCGAGCAGCACGTGAAGGAGAAGTACTCATGACTTCGCCCGGCACCGAGCAGGCACAGAGCATCTCGTCGCAGGTCTCCGTCGGCGTGGACCCGGACACCGCATTCGCGGTCTTCACCGAGGAAATGGACCTGTGGTGGGTACGCGGGCCGATCAACTTCTACGACGCCGCCCGCGCGACCGGCGTGCGATGCGAGCCCGGCGTTGGCGGCCGGCTGCTCGAGCTGTACTCCGACAACGCGGCCGGCGCTCTGGTGCGCGGCCGGATCACCGTGTGGCGGCCGGGTGAGCTACTGGCCTGGGACAGCGCCGTCGATGATGTCGTGACCGAGGTCCGCTTCGAGCCCGTGAACGGCGGCACACGCGTGACGGTCACGGCAACTGTCCCGGCCGGCGGCGTCGACCAGGGCGGCACTTCGTGGGTGCGTGTCGTTCCCCAGTGGTTCGGCGCATGGTGCGGACGCCGGGACACCGTTCCGCACGCGCCTGCAGACACGAACCGGTTTGGTCTCGCGGTGTACTACGCCAAGCCGCCGGAGGCAGCCCGCTGGCTGGCCGGCGTGTTCGGCTTCACGCTGGTCACTGAGCTGGGTAGTGAGGACCCCGAGCATTCGTGGATCGAGTTCCGCGTGGGCAACTGCTCACTCATGCTCTTCCCGCTCGACGGCTCCCGGCCCGACGCCGTCACCCACGTGCCCTGGGTCTTCGTCGACGACCTCGACGCGCATTTCGAGCACGCTCGCGAGCACGGCGCGACAATTGTCTCCGGCATCACGCAGCACGGTTACCGCGGCTACGAGGCCGCCGACCTCGAAGGCAACCACTGGACCTTTGCGCAGGCCCGGCCAACGATGCCCGCCTGAGGCGGTGCCGCGATGTGATGGGGCGCCACGTGAAAGCGGCGCCACGGGATGGGGCGCGATGCTGGATGCGCTGACATTCTTGCGGCTGCGGATCCAACGTCACAACCTGTCGGCGTCAGCAGGTCAGGAAGGCACACTGGCCGGCTCGGCAGCCAGGCGCCGCAGCGCACTGCGGGCGATCTGCGGATCGTAGGTGCTCCAGTACGGCGGAAGCGACGCGCGCAGGAAGCCGCCATAACGCGCGGTCGCAAGGCGCGGGTCGAGAACGGCGATGACGCCGCGGTCGTCAACTGTCCGCAGCAGCCGGCCAGTGCCCTGCGCCAGCAGCAGCGCGGCCTGGGATGCGGCCACTGCCATGAAGCCATTGCCGCCGCGGGCCGCGACGGCACGCTGGCGCGCCGATGCCAGCGGGTCATCCGGCCGCGGGAACGGGATGCGGTCGATCACGACCAGCTGCAGCGCGCGGCCCGGCACGTCCACGCCTTGCCACAGCGACAGTGTGCCGAACAGACAGGTCTGCTCGTCCTCGGCGAATTTGCTCACCAGCAGTCCAGTCGAGTCCTCACCCTGGCACAGCAGCCGAACGCCGATCTGGTCGCGCAGGGCGTCGGCAGCCTGCCGCGCCGCCCGCATCGAGGAGAACAGCCCGAGCGTACGCCCGCCGGCCGCCTCGATGAGCTCACGGATCTCGGTCAGGTACGCCTCCGACAGCCCGTCGCGGCCCGGCGGAGGCAGGTGGCGCGCTACGTAGAGGATCCCGCTGCGCCGGTGGTCGAACGGCGAGCCGACGTCGAGGCCGGTCCAGTCGAGCTCGTGCCCGCTTTCTCGCTCGCGACCGCTGTCCCCATCGCGACCGCTGTCCCGATCGCGGCCGTTGCCCCCGTCGCGCCCGTCGTCAGTGTCCCTGGCCGGGGCAGCCACCTGCGGAGGACCAGCAGGCTTCGCAGCACCGGCAGACTGTTCTGACCGGGCCAAGCTGGCCGGCCGAGCCGAGCCCGCCGGCCCGGCATTGGTCACGCTCGCCGAGTCGCCGCCATGAGCAGCGATCTCCCGGACTACGGCGTCGCCACTGCCGGGGACGTCTTCGGGCTGCACCGCCGACCGGGCCACCCGGTCCGACACTCCGAGCTGGGGCAGACCCCACTGCCGCGCCAGCGGCTCGAACGAACCGCCAAGAGTCAGCGTCGCCGACGTCAGCACAACCGTGCGGGGCTTGAAAAGCCGCTCCGCCAGCAGGCCGCCCACCTGCAACGGCGCCACGTGCAGCGTGTCCGGCCGGTTCGACTCGTCGTTCACCGGCCGGTCGAGCCAGACCACCTCGGGACGCGCGGCGATCTCGGTGCCGTACGCGGCGATGATCCGGGTCGCCGTCTCGGAGACCTCGTCGAGCGCGACGGTCGCGACCCGGACCTTCGCGACCTGGTCCGCGTCCTCCTCGCCGGAGGAGTGGCTGCGTAGGTCGGCCGCGCACGCGGCGGCCGCGTCCCTGGCGACCGCGAGCGAAACCCCGACCTCGTCCGGCAGTACATCGAGCCGGCCCGCCGGGGTGTCCGCGAGCGCCATCTGCAAGCCCTCGGCCGCCGCCTTCAGCCGGTCAGCAAGGTCCTCCGCCGCGAGCCGGCCGCACCTGCGCGCGGCGCCGTCGACGGTAGGGGCCGACAGCTCGTCAGCGGCCACGCTCGTGACCCGGTCGACGAGGTCGTGGGCCTCGTCGATGATCACAGCGTCGTGCTCGGGCAGCACGACAAAATTCTCCATGGCGTCAATCGCGAGCAGGGCGTGATTGGTCACCACGACGTCAGCGTCACCAGCGGCATCACGAGCCTGCTCAGCGAAGCACTGCGTGCCAAACGGGCACTTCTGGGCGCCGATGCACTCCCGGGCGTTGACGGAGACCTGCCGCCAGGCGCGGTCGTCGACACCGGGCACCAGTTCGTCCCGGTCGCCGCTGGCAGTCTCCTCCGCCCACGCATGCAGTCGCTGCACCTGGCGGCCGAGCGCCGACACCGACCGGGCATCGAACAGCGAGTCCTCCGGCTCGTCCAGGGCGCTGCCGTGCACCTTGTTCAGGCAGAGGTAATTGCGCCGGCCCTTCAGGATGGCAAACACCGGCTCGCGCCCCAGCAGCTTCGACAGCGACGCGGCCAGCCTGGGCAGATCCCGCTCGATCAGTTGCCGCTGCAGCGCAATGGTGGCGGTCGAGATCACCACCGTGCCCGAGCCCGAGCCCGAGCCGCCTGAGTCTCCCAGCAGGGCGTGCCGGACCGCGGGGACCAGATAGGCGAGGGATTTCCCGGTGCCCGTCCCCGCCTGCACGGCCAGATGCCGCCCGGACTCCATCGCATCGGCCACCGCATGCGCCATCTCAACCTGACCCGGACGCTGCGCACCGCCGATGCCGGCGACGGCCTCCGCGAGCAGGGCGTCGATCTCGGGCAGCTGCGAAGACACCCTTGCACGTTATCGCCTGGGGGGCTGCGGGAGGGCCGGCCGCGCGGCGGCTGTGGACAACACGCGGCGACGGCTGCGACTCCGCGACGTCAGGTAGTGACGTCGGACGAGGTCAGCCTCGCCCAGGCGAGCGCGAGGAAGATCGCCGCGTAGACGGCGAACGACACCAGGCCGTGCTCGATGCCCGACCAGTCGGCCGGGGCACGGAACAGCCCGTCCCAGGCAAGCCAGTCATGCGTCGGCAGATACGGGTGAATGGCCGACAGCTGCTGCACCTGGTCGCAGATCTCGCTCGCCACGGTGAGCACCAGTACGGCGGCAATGGCACCGACGGGATGCTGCGTCAGCGTCGAGGCGGCCAGGCCGATCGCGCCGAGCGCCATCAGCGCGATCGCGGCGTACACGGTGACCGCCAGGACGCGCAGGACGCCTGAGCCCATCGAGACGGTCGTTCCGGACAGCAGCGTGACCTGCCCGGTGTGGAACAGCAGCAAGCCCATGATCAGCGCGACCACTGTGACGGTGAAGCACGCGGCGAGGCTGAACACCATGATCGCCGCGTACTTGACGGCCAGCAGCCGGGTGCGGCCGGACGGCACGGTCAGCAGCCCGCGCAGTGTCCCGAGGCCGGCCTCGCCCGCGATCGCGTCGCCGGACACGACACCGATACTCAGCGGCAGGAGCAGCAGCCCGAGCGTGAACGTCAGCACGACGAGCGCCAGGAACACGCCGTTGCCCGCCAGCTGGTTGAGAAAAGCGGGCCCGCCGCCCTGGTTAGCGTCCGAGATCGTCAGCCGGAACACGATGCCGAAGAACACCGGAATGACCGCCAGAACCGCGAGGAGCGCGAGGTTACGCGGCCGGCCGAACAGGAGGCGGAGCTCGGAAGCAAAGAACCTCCACCACGAAGAAACGGGGTTATGCCGGGCCGGCTCCTCGTCGTGCAGCCAGTCCAGCCGGGGGCGAACCGCGGTCGCCGACCCGGCAGCTCCCGCCTCCGCGGTATCGGGGGCCGACCCCGAGGCGTCAGTCGACATCAAAGCCCTCGCCGGTCAGCTCCACGAACTCGTCCTCCAGGCTGCGCCGCGGCGTCTCCAGCCCGGCTACCGGGACTCCCGCGTTCACCAGCCGCGCGTTGATGTGCTCCGGCAGGAGCTTGCCGAGCTCCGCGGTTACCTCGTTTCCGAACGTGCTGATGTTCGCGAGCTCGAGCTCGCCGAGGACCTTGGCCGCCAGGTCCGGACGCCGGGTTCGCACCAGCAGCCTCCGGGCGCCGCGCAGTTTCGCGAGCGGACCCTGGTAGACGAGCTTCCCGGCGCGCATGACGCCGACGTGCGTGCACACTTGCTCGACTTCGGCGAGCAGGTGCGAGGAGACGAACACGGTCGTCCCGTCGGCGGCGATTTCCCGGATGAGCGCGCGGACCTCGCGAGTGCCCTGCGGATCCAGGCCGTTGGTCGGCTCGTCCAGGATGACCAGCTGGCGCGGCCGCAGCAGGCTGGTCGCGATGCCGAGCCGCTGCTTCATGCCCAGGGAGTACGCCTTGTAGCGCTTGTCTGCGGCCGCGAGGAGCCCGACCCGGTCGAGCGCGCGCTCGATGCGGTGCCGGGCGGTCGCGCGGCTCGCGGTCCGGTCGGCCGCGTCGAGACGAGCCAGGTTGGCGCGGCCGGTCAGATGGGGGTAAAAAGCCGGGCCCTCCACCAGCGACCCGACCAGCGGCAGCGCATCCGTCAGCCCGTCCGGCATCGGCTGGCCGAGTACGTCATGAGTCCCGGCCGTCGGCTCGATCAGGCCGAGCAGCATCCGGATCGTGGTCGTCTTGCCGGAGCCGTTGGGGCCGAGGAAGCCGTACACCGAGCCGGCGGGCACGGCCAGGTCGATCCCGTCGACGGCGAGCTGGCCGCCGCGGAACCGCTTGGTCAGTCCGCTGCTCGTGACGGCCAGGCGCTTGCCCTCTCCCGGCAACTCCGGCGTGCCAGTCATATCCTCAGCCCCGGCTCCGGCAGCAGGCAGACCAACCCGAGCGTATGGTGACCATCACTCGCGCTAGCGGGAATCCGCGGCAACGTCGGCGTACAGCACGGCCGGAGTCACCGCTCCCGCGAGGATCTGCCCCTTGCTGGTCACCAGGACGGTCAGCAGCCGGGTCTGCAGCAGGCGGCCGCTCCCCCAGCTGCCGCTGACCCGCTTGCCGGCCCGCAGCAGCGCCTGCAGCACCGCCGCATCCGGCCCCGGCGGGCTGATCGTGAGCGTCGAGCTGTCGGCGGAACTGTTGAATGAGCCTGACGACCCGGAGCTGGCACGGCCCTGCGGCATGGCGGCGGACGGGCCGCTCAGCAGCTGCTTCACCGCGTTCGCGGCCTCCGAGCTCGGCGGCGTCGCGACAACTGACAGCCACCCGGAGCCAATGACGCGCGGCTCGTTCTGGCCTGCGGAGCAGGCAGGCGACGACGCGCTGGTCAGCGGAGCAAAGGCGGTCCAGCCGCCGCATGCCGAGCTCGCAGGCTCGGTAAACGTCTCGCTCTGGGAGTCGCTCATGGAGCGGCCCTTGCTCTGGGACGCAGCGAGCTGCTTGTCGAACTGCCGGATCAGCTTCGAGCGCTCGGCCGCTGACATGGTCTTCGGCAGGCTCCGCGCGAACTGAGCCTTGATCGAGGCCAGGTCCTTCTTCGGAATGCGCGGCAGCGAGCGGGCGCTAGCCTTGCCCGCGCGCACGAGCGGCACGCTCGACGGCAGCTTCGCCGTGACCGACCCGGATCCGAGGCCCGCCAGGTTCAGTGGCAGGTGCAGCAGGCCGGCCTGCTTCAGCGCCTGCTGGAAGCCGGTCGTCACGTTGACCTTCTTGACAGCGGCGCCCGGTGGCGGCGTGAAGGAGAAGTTCGATGCGGCCGGAGTGCCGAGCGTCAGCGAGGTGAACCCGAAGCTGAGCGCCGCGCTCGACGAGCCGCGGGGGAAGACCTCTACCCGCAGCGGAATGTGGCGGCTCGCATCGATCGCGATGAGCACGCGGCCGACTAGCGATTTGCTGCTGCGCGGTGCAAGCGACAGCTGATACGCCGCACGGCCAGCGACATAGACGTTGTTCTGGACGCCGACCACGGAAGTCGGCCCGACTGCCGTGAGCAGCTGCTCGGCGAACGCCTGCGGCGTCTGCGGCTGATCCCCGGCGGCCGAGCCCGAGGAGAGGCTGCCTGCCCCGGCGGCCCCGTTTCCGGAACGGCCAGGCAGGACGCTCCCGTGCGCCGGAAGCGTGTACCGGGTCGCCGTCTGGGTCTTGCTGTTCCAGGTCCACAGGGTGCGGCCGTCCAGCCGGGCATCGGTCTCGCCGTCCTGGACGTCCTGTGCGAGGCGGATGTGCTGCGCGTCGCGGTACCAGATGCGGACCGACTGGGTCCCGGAGGTCAGCGGCGACGAGGCACCCGGCTGCTGGCTGAGGGCCGGCAGCGAGGGCAGCCCGAGATTGGCCGTCTCCTGGATGGTCGCCGTCAGCGGGCCGAGTGGCTGCCGCGACGCCTGGGCCACGTCGGCGAGCAGCTGCGAAGCCGTCCGGTGCGGCAGCGACGGCGAGGCCTCTGCGCTCGCGACCGCGGCTGCCGCGGCCACGATCCCGGCGACGGCGGCGACCCCCACCGGAACGGTCCACCGTGCCCGCGCACCCAGTCTGTGCATGTCTGTCACCAGCCCCGTATTCTCCGGCCCCGTCAGCATTCACCATAACGGCTGGCCGGGTAAATCACGTCATCCCCCGGAATGAGACCAGGCCTGCCGCCGGTCTGGTGCCGCGCGCGGCTGACTGCGCCGGGTGGTCTACTGGCCGGTGGCGACGCTGCCTCCGGTGAGCGGGTCGCCGTACTGCTCGTGTATCGAGTCCAGGTTGTCGTGCGCGGGGTACTGTGCCGCGGCCGGGCCGTCCGCGAACGCCGTCAGCACGTTGGCCGTAACCCGGCGGGTGAACCGGCCTGAGGCACTGGTCAGGCCCCAGCCGTACAGCGGCGGCCCGAACGCCTCGACCCAGCGCATCGTGCCGGTGTTGAACACCCCGGCGCCGCCCGGGTGGGTGTAGTACGCCGAGTCGGCGAAGCTGCTCACGCCCTCGCAGACCAGCGGCGAGTGGGACAGCACCTGGATCGGCCGCTCGACCGGGTAACCCGGTGTCACCCGGTCGTACTCGATACCGATGAGCACCTTGAAGCGGCTCCCCTTTCGTACTCCGGTGCCGGCAAACATCCAGGCGTCCGGCGTGTGCACGACGTAGTCGGCGATCGCCGGGAAGCCCTCGTAGAGAGTGCCGATCAGGGACGACTCAGGATCGGGGTCGGGCGGCTCCCGCCAGTCGCTGGTGACCAGCGCGTTGTCCTTGCCGTACATCGGGTCCAGCTCGTAGCTGGTCTTGTAGCAGACCACGAGCCGGCTGGCGCCGAGCGGCGTGGCCTCGAGCCGGGTGCGGCGGAACATCGCGTTCGCCCCCAGGAAGGCGATGTTCATGCCCGTGTCTCGCGCAGCGGTCACGATCGCTCGCTCGGGCGGCGACCAGTACTCGTCGTGCCCGGGCGAGACCAGAGCCGCCGCGCCGTCCAGCGAGTGCGGGTTGCTGGCGATGTCCATGCTGGTCAGGTACGCGAGCGGCAGCCCGAGCCGCTCGGCCAGGTTGATCAGCTTCCGCTCGTACACCATGAACAGGTAGGCGCCGTCGAAGTCACCCGGCCGGTCCAGGCTGACTGCATAGGAGCGGTTGGCGTAGCCGCTGCCGGGGCCGAGATAGAGGTCGTAGTTGCCCCAGGTGTTGTAGGCCTGCCAGGTCGCCACCGCGTTCTTCATGACCACTTTGCCGCCCGTGGTCGCCGACCGCACCGTCAGCGGGACGTAGGTCTGCTCGCCGGAGTGCGCGTCCAGCCGGAACAGATAAGAGCCCTCCGGCCAGTCGCCGGTCGGCACTGTGACCGAGACTCCCCAGGTGGTGGAAACGGTGCGAGTGGTCTCGTCGAAGCGCGCCGCCGACTGGACGTGGCCGCGGATCGCTCCTGACTGCCAGACCTTCCGGGCCAGGTCGCCGCGGTACCAGCCGATCCGGAATGCCTTGATCGAGAACTCGCGCGACGTCGTGGACACGTAGAGATGGACCGGCTCACCCGGAAGGACGCTGGCCTGACCGGCGTAGCCCATGATCGCGTCGGGCGCGCCGAGGTTCTTGATCCACCAGTCCGGGTCACCGCTGCGCGCGTTCTCCGACGCGACGCTCCACGCGGCGGCCTTCTTGCGGGCGACCGGCGCGGCGGGCTTGCCGGAGTGATCAACGGTGCCGGAACTGACCGCGTCGCTGAGCGCGAAGCCAGCCGCGACAGCGGCAGGTACTGCGGCCGCGGCTGCAGCCCGGCCGAGGAACGCCCGTCGCGTCCACCCCATGCTCGCCAAAATTACCCCGCCGAGGAGCCGGGTGCCGCGCGGCGCCGCTATCGCTGCCGGATCGGGACGCAGATTTGGTCAGCGCGTGAAACTCAGGTCACCAGCCGTGCCACGGCAGCAGCGCCGTCACGGCCACTGCGGCAAACAGCAGCGTCAGGTAGACGATCGACAAATGGAACAAGCGCATGGGAGCAGGCGCACTGCCGGCAGCGATCCTGCCCCGCAGCCGGTGTGCCTCCGCCAGGAACCAGCCGCCAAGGCCGAGTGCGCAGCACCCGTAGATCCAGCCGGCGGACGGCGTGAGCAGCAGCGTCGCAGCGACCATCGCGTAGGAGTAGACGACGATCTTCCTCGCCACGACCGCCGGCGTCGCCACGACCGGCAGCATCGGCACGTTCGCGGCCGCATAGTCGTCGCGGAACTTCATCGCCAGAGCCCAGAAGTGCGGCGGCGTCCAGAAGAAGATCACCGCGAACAGGACGACAGCGGACCAGCTCACCCGCCCGGTCACCGCTGCCCACCCGACGAGCACGGGGAAGCAGCCCGCCGCGCCCCCGATCACGATGTTGGACGCCGTGCGGCGCTTCAGCACGATTGTGTAAACCAGCACGTAGAACAGGATCGCGGCGTCGGCAAGGACAGCAGCCAGCCAGTTCGCGGCCAGGCCGAGCAGCAGGGTGGAGGCCGCGCCGAGCAGGATGCCCGAGATGAGCGCCTCCGCGGGCTTGACGGCCGTGCCCGCCGCAGGTCCGGCGCCGCCATGCGCGGTCGCCCGGGCCACCAGCGGGCGCCGCGAGGTGCGCTTCATTACCGCGTCGATGTCGCGGTCGATGTAGCAGTTCAGGGTGTTCGCGCTGCCGGCTGCCAGCGCTCCGCCCAGCAGCGTCACCAGGATGAGACGGGCTGACGGCAGGCCGCGCTCTGCCAGGAACATCGTCGGCAGGGTGGTCACGAGCAGCAGCTCGATGATGCGCGGCTTGGTCAGCAGGAACAGGCTGCGGGCGACAAGCGAAAGCGGGCGACGGCCCGCCGGGCCGCCGGGCTCCGAGAGGTGAGGCTTCGCCGTGCCGGGCTCCAGAGCGCCCGTCGCCTGTGTCACTGCAAGTGCCTCCGCCGCTGTGCCCTGCTGCGCTGCCGGGGGGTCGGCGGCGCGTGTTGTCGTGCTCGTGCCGTGCTGCCGCGGTCCCGCTGTCGCGTGGCCGCCGGCGTCAGCAGGGCGGGGTTCCGGGTCGCGGCCGCACCTGCGGCCCGACGTCCGCCGACGCTGCGACCTCCGGATCGGCAAACACGTTACCCGTGCAAACGACCTGCCCCCCGCAGGGTACCGGTTGCCTGCAGGAACATGCTGCCAGTATTACTACACGCTGTCGAGAAGCCGCTATCTGGGGCCGGCAAACACGGCCGAGTTGTCCTTCGGCTGGTATCCGAGTTCTGCCATGGCCGGCCGCAGGTCCCAGAGCCCGCCAGTGTTCGCGGAGGCGCCGTAATAGATGCCGAACTTCACGTCAGCATCCAGCGCGGCCGACACGAGGCGGCACAGGTCGCCGGGACTCAGCCACATGCGCCGAGACGCCTCGTTGTGCGGCGCAGCCAGGAACCAGCCGATTCTCAGGCAGATCACCGAGATTCCGAAGCAGTCGGCCGTGAACCGGCCGAGCGCCTCGCCGAACGCCTTGGTCACGCCGTAGAGCGAGTCGGGCCGGAGCGGCTCGGTGCCGTCCAGGGGCCCGAAGCCGTCCAGCGGCCCGGTGCTGTCGAGGGGCCCGGTGCCGTCGAGGGGCCCGGTGCCGTCGAGGCGGTCGAGAGGCCCGGTGCCGCACGGCGGCTTACGGTCCCCGGCCGGCGCGCCTGGCGCTACCGCCAGCGCCGGCTCGAGGTAGCCGCCGGCCACATGGCTCGAGCTCGCGAACACGATCTTGCGCACCCCATGCCGGGCGCAGGCTCCGAAGACGTTCGCGGTCCCGTCGATGTTCGGGCCGCGTAGCTGATCCCAGCTCGCTCCGACCTCGCGTTCCGCGGCCAGGTGGACGACAGCGTCGCTGCCCTGGACGAAGGCGTCCACGGCCGCTGCGTCGGTGATGTCGACCCGGCGGATCTCAGCCCCGCGGGAGCCGTCGGCAGTGAGGGTCAGCTCGCCTGGTTCCCGGTCCGACGGCAGATCCCAGACCGCCAGCCGGACCTCGTGCCGGGCGGCCAGGTGCGGCGCGAGCGTGCGGCCGATCTCGCCATTGGCGCCAGTCACAGCCACTCTCATCGGGACACCGCATCTCGCACCGGAAGGGACCACCTGGGGGCAGGCGGCGAACCGCTGAAGCGAGCCTAGCCGGAGTCCGGTATGCCGGTGCTGGCTAGCTTGCCGCACCCTTGACGCACCGGGCGCGGTAGGTTCGCTCTGAAGCGGGCGCAGGGCAGGAGAGATTGACGTGAGCATGGACGGCGCTGGCCCCGCCGGGGCAGACACGGCCGGAGGGCCCGAAAACACGACCGGACGGCCCGAACAGACCGGGGCAGCCGGCGAGAGCGCCGGCAGCGACACCGCCGGACCCCGCACGGCCGGGAGCGACACCGCCGGACTCAGGACCGCCGGACTCAGGATCGCGGGAGTACGGTCACGCCGTGCGCGAGCCGTGCTGATCGGCGCCGCCGCAGTGCTGATCGCCGTCGCTGCGGTCATCGTCCTGACTGCAGCCTCCAAACCAGCCCGCACGCACCACGCCGGACTAGCGCAAGCCCCCGCGTTCAGCCTGCCGGAGCTCGGTCACTCGGGCCAGCACGTCTCGCTCGCCGCCTACGCGGGCAAGCCGGTCATCGTGAACTTCTTTGCCTCGTGGTGCGCGCCGTGCCGCAAAGAGACGCCGCTGCTTGCCGGTTTCTACAAGGCTCACCATGGTCAGGTACTGATCATCGGAGTGGACTCGAACGACGAGACGCCGGCGGCACTGAAGTTCGTTCACGCCGACGGCGTTACCTATCCGGTCGGGTTCGACGGCTATCCGGCCCGAACGGCCACCTCGTACGGGATCGTCGCCCTGCCGCAGACATACCTGCTCAACGCCAGGCACCAGATCGTCCGGCACATCTCGGGAGACGTCACCGAGGCTGAGCTCGCCGCCTGGGCTGCCAGCCTCGGCCACCCCACCGGGAACTGATGCTCGGGAGCGGCCAGCCGAGCTGGCCGACGGCGGCCGGGACTGCGGCGGCCTCGTTTCCGGCATGGTAAGCGGCCGGCACCGGGACTTGCTCCTACAGGCCGCAGCTGCTGAGCGCGGCGGCGAAGGCGGACTCCCAGGCAGCCTGCGACCGCAGCGGCCCGGCCGGAGCCGGCTTCGCCCGGTCCAGCGCCGCGAGCGCGCAGCGGGTGACATCTGACGCGCCCGCCGACGTCACCATCGCTTCACCCAGCTCGAGCTCGTGCTGCAGGTTGTCCCGGCCGTGACCCTGGACCACGTCGAGCAGCAGGAGCGGCCGGCCGATGGTGCGGGCCTCGGTGCAGGTGTCGCCCGAGCTGGTGATGACTAGGTCCGCGGCCGACATCAGGTCCGGGATCCTGCTGGTGAATCCGAAGGCCCGTACCCGCGGCTGCCGTGCCGCGACCGCCGACAGCTTGCGGGCCAGCCGCTTGTTGCGGCCGGCGACCGCGAGAACGTAGACGCCCGCACGGGCGAGTGCCTCGGCTGCCTCGGCGACCGGGCCAAGGCCCCACGCGCCGGACATGAGCAGCACGCAGCGCTCCCCTGGCGGCACTGCCAGCGACGCCCGTGCCTGCGCCTGGCCGAGCGCGTGGTAGAACTCCGACCGGACGGGCGGCGGCACGACCTGCACGCGGGCCTCGGGCTGGAACCGGAGCACGGCCATCTCGGCGACTTCCGAGGTCACCAGGTACATGTCCACGTTGCGATGCACCCAGAGCCGATGGGGCGTGACGTCGGTGCAGAAGACGATGTGGCGCATCGCCGGGTACCGGGGCGCGACCTCGCTGCCGACCGCCGCGCCGGTGGCGAACACCGAGACAAGCAGGCCGACGGGATGCTGGTCCAGATGCTGGCTCAGCGGCCCGACGAGCTTGCGCTTGGCCAGCGTGTCAGCAACGCGGGCTAGCCGGTTGCCGGTGCGCAGTGCCGAGTAGTGGAACGCGTCCAGCATGCCGGGCACGGCCAGCATCGTCCGGAAGACAGCCTCGCCGGCCGAGCCGCTGCCGCGGCCCAGCATCTTCATCGAGTCCAGCGTGCTTGTCGACCAGCCTTGTGACTGCAGGCTGCTGATGCACGCCGCGGCAAGGGCATCGTGCCCCATGCCGATCGAGCCGGACAGCAGCAGAGCCGACCGCGTCCCGGTCATGACGGCGCTCCGCGCAGGCCGGAGGGCCGGCGATAGCCGGAGGGCCGGCGCCGGTCGCCGGGCCCGGGATTCCCGCCGGGCAGCGAGGACGCCAGGGTCAGAACGGACAGGTGGCGGAGCAGGCGGCCGACGGCACGGGGGCCGACGACCGCGCGGTCCCCCGTTACCGCGATCTGCATAGCTGGACCTTTACCCGTCTCGTTGCGACAGACACCAGCGACTTGCTCATACCCCGTGCTCCCATGATCCCGGGCGGGCAGCCGACCCTCCGGTAGCGTGACAGGGCGTGTCGCGCCGACGACAGGAGGACGGCAGATGACCGGGCCAGGCTCGAGGCAACGTCGCCGGGCGCTGCGGGCCGCCCTCACCCTGGCGGGAGTGTCCGTTGCCGGACTCGCTGTTGCTCAGGCCGGACCGGGAGTTACCGGCCTCGGTCCAGCCCGCAAGCGGGTCTTCCGGAGGCTGGCAGGGCAGGGCGACCCCGGCCACGTGGCGCTCACGTTTGACGACGGCCCGGATCCGGCATCGACACCGGAGTTCGCAGCCGTGCTGGCCGACCGGGGCGTGCGGGCCACCTTCTTTATGCTGGGCAGCATGGTGGCCCAGTCGCCAGGGCTCGCTGCCGAGATCGCGAGCGCCGGCCACGAGGTGGGGGTGCACGGCTTCGACCACCGCTATCTCCCCGCCCGGGGCCCGCAGTCCGTCCGCTGTGACCTGACGAGAGCGACCGAGCTGATCACCGACGTCACCGGCATCCGCCCTCGGTACTTCCGCCCGCCCTACGGCGTGCTGAGCGGCCCGGCCCTGCTCATCGCGCGCGAGCTCGGGCTTCAGCCAGTTCTCTGGCAGGCGTGGGGCCGCGAGTGGACCCGCGGCGCCACCGAGCAGTCGGTCCTTCAGACGCTGGTCGGCGGACTGGACGGAGGGGTGACTGTGCTCCTGCATGACTCCGGGTGCACCTCACCACCGGGGGCCTGGCAGGCAGGCCTCGGCGCGCTCCCCGCGCTGCTCGACGAATGCGAACGCCGTGGCCTCAGCGTGGGCCCCGTCGGCGACCACGGCATCGCGTGAGCACGTAAACCTCCGGGCCTGACGGGCCCGGAGGTTTACGGCCCGACGGGAGTCCGGGTAGCCAGACTCAGGCGCGCTGGCTGCGGCGCGGCCGGACGACCGTGCCGACAGCACCGGTGATGCCATAAGAGATCGCCCCGTGCCACAGACCCGTGAAGACACTGCCGGGGATGCCGCCGCCGTGCACGACGCTGAGCACGAACACGATGATGGCGGCCGCGGCCCCTGGCATGACAGCAAAGCGCCAGGGCCGGCTACGAGCCCACCGCAGTGCCCGGCTGTGACGGCTGCGTACGAGCGCGCCGGCGCCGGCGACCGCGAAGAACGCGGCAATCCCGAGCGACAGCGGGGTCAGCAGCTCCAGGTGGAAGAACAGCAGGTGCGCGAGAATGTCCGCGCCGGTGATCACGGCACCGGTTGCAGTCGCGAGCTTCCACGGCGCATCCGAGAGGACCGTGCCCGAAACCGCCATCTCTTCGCGGCGGTTCAGATCGGTCTGGTACGTGCTAGACGGTGCGGGCATTGATGACTCCTGCGTGCGGCGGTGCCTGACAGTCTCAAGATATATCTCTAAGACCCAACTGACAAGATATATCTTCTCCATGTCGTGTCGTGCCCGGCCGGACATGTCTGAGCGTACGCGGTGACACGCCGGCCGGCCCTGCTGAAAACGAGGCGCGGCCGGCCACGGGAGAGTCGGTGGCCATGGTCTCCGCAGACCCTGAGAGCAGGGTGGTGGGTGATCTGTGGGGCCTCATTCAGCTAACTTCCAGGTGGGTGTTGCTTACTAGGTGAGCGGGCAGGCGAGCGGCTCAGGTCCGCCGATGCAGATAGCCCCGGGCAGTCGGACATAGGCTGGCATGGCACTGGGCAAAAGGTGATGGAGATGGACGAGCAGAACAGCGAAAGCCAGCAGCCTGGCACGTGGGAACCCTGGGCAGCCCCTGCCGGCCAGTCCGGCCAGCCAGCACCAGCCGGGGGCGCCGGACCAGGTAGTTCTGACCAGCCAGGTTCCGCAGGCGAACAGCCACCGTTCACGCAGCCGATGGGCTATCCGCCGCCAGGCGCACCAGTCCCCGGCTACGGGCAGCCCGGCCAGTCCTACGGTCAGCCCGGATACGGTCAGCCCGGGTACGGCCACCCCGGCTATTCGCAGGCCAGCCCGCCCGGGCAGGGCCAGCCGGAACATGGCCGGCCCGGCCAGGGCCAGCCGGGCCAGGGCCAGCCGGGCTACGGCCAGCCTGGGTATGGCCAGCCTGGGTATGGCCAGGCTGGCTTCGGGCAGCAGAGTGGCGGCTACCAGCCCGGCGGCGGCGGCCAGCCGCCAGGAGGTGGCTGGGGCCAGCCGGGCGGATACGGACAGCCACCCCGGCCTCCGCGCCGTCGCGGCGTACTGGCCACCGCGATCACCTATATCGCCGTGGCAGCGGTGGCCGCGACCGCCGGCGGCCTGGCTGTCGCTTTCGCCGACAACGGCAGCCAGCCGCCGGCAGCGAGCTCGGGGTCTGGCAACAACGGCAGCACCTTGCCTAACAACCCGTTCAGCGGCAACGGCCTCGGTGGCAGTTCGAGCGTCACCATCCCGAGCGCCACGCTGCAGAGGCTCAAGAAAGCGGTCACACCCGGTCTCGTCCTCATTACCAGCAGGCTGCAATACGACGGGCCGGGCGTGGGCGCGGAGGCGACCGGGATGATCATCAGCAGCAACGGGCTGGTGCTGACGAACAACCACGTCATCAACGCCACCACCGGCCTGACCGCCCGCCTTGCCTCCGACGGCAAGGAGTACACGGCGAAGTGGCTGGGTTACGACAAGGGCTCAGACGTCGCGGTGATCCAGCTGGAAGGTGCCGCTGGCCTCCCGACAGTCCCGCTCGGCGACTCGTCCCAGGTGACGGTGGGCGACAAGGTCGTCGGCATGGGCAACGCCAACGGAACGGGCAGCATCCATTATGTGCCAGGAGCCATCACCGCCCTCGATCAGACGATCACCGCGAGCGATGAGGGCAGCGGTATCGCTCCAGAGCGCCTCACCGGCATGCTCCAGACAAACGCCGACATCATTCCGGGCGACTCCGGCGGGCCGCTAGTCAGCACCGCCGGCAAGGTCGTCGGCATGGACACCGCGGCGAGCACGAACAGCACCGCGAACTCGTCGCAGGATGTCGGCTTCGCGATCCCGATCAACAGGGCGATCACGATCGCCCACAAGATCATCGACGGCCAGTCTGGCTCCGGAGTGCACATCGGCACATCGGGCTTCGTCGGCGTGCTCGTGCCGAGCGGAAAGAACGGCGAGCAGAGCAACGAGACCAGCCCGCAGGTTCAGCTACGGCAGCAGGAGCAAGCCCAGCAGTCAGACGGGCAGGCCAACCCCGCACCGAACTCCTGCGTGACCAGCGACCAGAGCCCGGGCATCCCGTCGAAGATCGCGCCCGTCAGCTCAGGCACGCTCGTCCTCGGCTCGCTCTGCCAGACGCCCGCGGCCGAGCACGGAATCGACGCCGGAGACGTCATCACGAAGGTAAACAGCCAGGCCGTAAGCTCACCAGCCTCACTGATGAACATTCTGCTGGCCATCCACGGCGGCACGAAGGTTTCGCTCACCTGGGTGACCCCGGCTGATCAGACGATGACCGAGTCCATGACGCTGTCGTCCGCGCCGCCGGAGTAACAGCGGCCCTCCGCAGTCGCATGGCGCGGGGGGAGCACCGGCGTCGGGGCGCCGCTGCTCCCCCCGCGGCGCGTCTGGGTCCGGGCACTCGGCGCCAGCGGTCAGCCGGACGCTGTCAGCCAGGCGAGCATTCGGGACTCGCATTCCCCGATCTGCGCCAGCGGCACGTGCTCGTCCCTGGTGTGGGCGAGCTGCGGATCACCAGGTCCGAAGTTCACCGCCGGAACGCCCAGAGCATCGAACCGGGCGACGTCGGTCCAGCCCAGCTTGGCCCGCGGGTTGCCGCCCATCGCCGCAACGAACGAGGCGGCCGCAGGCTCGCCCAGGCCCGGCCGGGCGCCTCCGGCCACGTCGGTGACGACGACCTCCCAGCCGTCGAAGACCTCGCGGACATAATCGGCGGCCTGCGCCGCCGACCGGTCCGGCGCGAACCGGAAGTTCACGCTCACCACGCACTCGTCCGGAATCACGTTGCCGGCCACGCCGCCGCGAATGCCGACCGCGTTGAGACCCTCGTGGTAGCTCAGTCCGTCGACGATCGGCTGCCGGGCCGCGTACCCGCGCAGCACATCGAGGATGCCGCCGGCAGCGTGGATCGCATTGACGCCCAGCCAGGATCGCGCGCTGTGCGCCCGCTCGCCCCGGGCGACGACGTCGGCCCGCAGCGTGCCCTGGCAGCCGCCCTCCACGACAGCGCCAGTTGGCTCCATCAGGACGGCGAAGTCGGCTGCCAGCAGATCAGGCCTGCTGCGGCTGAGTCGCAGCAGCCCGTTGCGCTCGGCCTCGACCTCCTCGCAGTCGTAGAACACGTAGGTCACGTCCCGGACGGCCGCAGTCAGCTGAGCCGCAAGCCGTAGCTGCACTGCCACCCCGGACTTCATGTCGCAGCTGCCGCAGCCGAAGAGCACGCCGTCGACCAGCCGCGACGGCAGGTTCGCGTGAACCGGGACCGTGTCAATGTGCCCGGCAAGGACAACTCGCTCGTCGCGGCCGAAGTCCGTACGGGCCACGACCGCGTTTCCGTCCCGGTGCACGGTGAGGTGCGGCAACTTGGCGAGTGCGCCGGCGACAGCGTCAGCTAGCGCCTTCTCGTTTCCGCTTACCGACTCGGTGTCGACTATGTCCGCGGTGAGCTGAGACGCGGACCGGGAAAGATCAAGTTCAGATTCCACCGGGGCAGCTTAGCCCGCAGCCGCCGGACACCCTTGCTTCACGTCGACTCCAAGGTCAGCCAGCTCAGCGCGCAACCGTGGAGGTGCCGGCCTAGCCGGTGTACGTCACCGTCACGTGCCTGTAGGCCAGTGATGCCAGCATGCCGTCAAGCATGGCGGTCGTGTTGCGCTCGGCGTCGGCGCGCAGCGCGCTCGTGCGGGCCGCGTCCTGGATCCGCTGGTCAGCCAGGATGTAGACCTGCTGCTGGGAATTCGGGTTGCCGGAGAAGAAGCCGGCGACCTTGTTGAGAAGTCCCTGCTGCTCGGCGAACACGTAGGACTGGCCGACGTTCAGCTGGGCGGGCTCCAGCTGAGCGGGCGGCAGCGTGATGGTGACGGTCTTGCCGTGCGTGACCTTGATCGCACTGCCCTTCAGGCCGGAGAAGTCAACATAGGCAATGACCGTCCCGTCGCCAATGAACAGCGTCTGGCTGCCGGCGATGAACGACGGGAGGAACGAGGTCTTCTTCGACAGATCCACCACGACCTGGAAGGTCCCGCTGGCAGCCTCGTAGCGGCTGAGCGAGGTGATGGACTTCAGCAACGGCGGCTGACTGCGGACTGTGGTCGTGGTGCGGAACGGGTCGCGCAGTTGCGGCAGCAGCCGCACCGCTGACAGCACCACGAGCAGGGCGATGATGGCGACGATGGCCGCGATGACGGCTGCCACTATGCCGATCACCCGGCCCGGACGCGACATGCGCATCATCTGCTTCCCTCCCGGGCTCTGGCGGGCCGCTGGCCCGACGGCGCGGGAACTACCCCGCAGAGGCCGGGAGATTCGTGCGCGCGCGGTGATTCAGAAGCGGCCGCGCGGGTAGCTCCGGCGCGCCGCGCGGTGGCGCGGTGGAGGCGCGGCAGATTCCGGGAGAAGAGATGGCCGGCTGGGGCAGGCGACCCGACCGCGGCGGGCGGCGACTGAGCAGGCCGGTCGGCTGCCTGGTCTGGAT
This sequence comes from uncultured Actinomycetota bacterium, assembly GCA_963711535.1. Taxonomy (GTDB): domain Bacteria; phylum Actinomycetota; class Actinomycetes; order Streptosporangiales; family Streptosporangiaceae; genus JAJYUU01. The sequence continues at coordinate 529,514 of CAVQEN010000002.1, forward strand.
CATCGGGCTGATCCTCCTGCTCCTGCTGCTGTCTGCGCTGTTCGGCGGCTTCCAGAAGGGCAGCCGGGTGAGCGGCGACACCCTGATCAGGCCGTCTAGCATCATGGTCTATAACTCGCGCGACACGCGCCAGCACTGAGCGCCGGGCCCTCGACCGGCAACCGGCTGACACCTCGCAGCCGCTTCGCAGCCGGAGGATGCCCATGTTTCACGTCGACTCCGAAGTCGGCCAGCTGCGACAGGTCATTGTGCACCGGCCCGGCATCGAGCTGAAGCGGCTCACTCCGGACAATGCGTCAGACCTGCTGTTCGACGACGTGCTCTGGGTGGCCGAGGCGCAGGCCGAGCACGACGACTTCGCGTCGCTGCTGCGCTCCAGCGGCGTGGCCGTGCACTACTACGCCGACCTGCTCGAGCAGTCCATGGCGATCGACGAGGCGCGGGAGTACGTCCTTGACCGCAGCTTCGACTACCGGCTGCATGGCCCGCTGGCGGTGCAGGCTCTCCGGGCCACGTTCGCGGAGCTCGACCCCGAGACCCTCACCACGTTTCTGATCGGCGGGATCACCAAGGCTGAGTTCACCGAGCTGGCCCCGCCGCCGCGGAGCATCGCCTTCCGGTCGCTCGATCCGGACGGCTTCATGCTCGCCCCGCTCCCCAATGTCTTGTACCAGCGCGACACCTCGTGCTGGATCTATGGCGGCGTGTCCGTCAACGCCATGCGCAAGCGCGCCCGGATGCGGGAGACGATCACCGACGAGGCGATCTACCGCTGGCATCCGATGTTCAGCGCCGGGGGCTTCGAGGTCTGGTACCACGGAGCGGACAGCGGCCCGGCCTCGCTTGAGGGCGGTGACGTTCTGGTCCTGGGAAACGGGGCCGTCCTCGCTGGCATGAGTGAGCGCACTCAGCCTCAGTCGGTAGAGATGCTGGCCCGCCGGCTGTTCACGGCCGGAGCAGCAGACACGGTTCTGGCGGTCGACATGCCGAAGGCGCGGCGGTTCCTGCACCTGGACACGGTGCTGACAATGGCGGACTACGGAGTCTTCATCAAGTACGCGGGCATGGGGATGCTGCCCTCCTACACGATCAAGCCCGGCACAGGTCCGGGCGATCTCATCGTGACCGACCACCGGCCCGAGGACATGCACGACGCGATAGCGGCGACGCTCGGGCTCGGCTCGATCAAGGTGCTGACCGCGACGCAGGACGTGCACTCGGCCAAGCGCGAGCAGTGGGACGACGGCTGCAACGTACTGGCACTGGCACCCGGCAAGGTCGTCGCCTACGAGCGCAACATCACGACGAACAACTACCTGCGAGACAACGGCATCGAGGTGCTGACCATCCGGGGCAGCGAGCTGGGCCGGGGCCGCGGCGGGCCGCGCTGCATGACGTGTCCGATCGAGCGCGACGCCTGACGCACACGGCCAGACTGGCCACGCGCAGACGCGGTCAGTATCAGCTCACGGCACGGTCGTCCGTCGTCTTCGGCTCAGCCGCCGCCAGGTCCTCGCCGGCCCGCGATCCGCCGGGCAGGCCGCGGGCCGCCGTGGTCAGCGCCCGGACGATTACGGCAACCGCCGGGCGGCGCACTGACGACGCCCGGGCCACGGCGTACAGGTCACGGGCGGGCTGGCTCTCTGGCAGTTCCCGGACGGCAACCCGGGCGTCGCCGCCGGCCAGCGTCAGCCGGGGCAGGATCGCCACGCCGATGCCGCGTGCCACCAGGCTCAGGATCGTGGCCAGGCCCTCGAACTCCGACGGCGCCTCGGCCACGCCGCCAGCCACCGCGAGCACCTGGTCGACCGCGCGCCGGGATGCCTCACCCGCCGGCGGGGCCAGCCAGGGTTCCTCGCGCAGGTTGTGCAGCGACACCGGGGTGCGCGGGTCTGCCGCCCAGTGCCCGCGCGGCACGACCAGCACCAGCGGGTCGGTGATCAGCGGGTAGAACCGGAACCCGGCCTGGCCCGCGGCGAGGCGGCCGGTCCAGTCGTCGACGATGGCCACGTCTACCTGACCCGCCCTGACCAGGCGCAGGACCTCGCGCCCCGCGGTCTGCCGCAGCAGCAAGCTCAGCCCCGGGTGCGCCCGGGCGGTCCGGGTCAGCGCGGGCGCGAAGGCGACGGCCGCGGTCGGGAAAGCGGAGATGGCCACCCGGCCGGCCGGCTCCGGCGCGGCCAGCTCAGCCTGTGCGGCCTCGATCATCGCGAGGATCTCAGCCGCCCGAGTGACGAGCCGCTTCCCTGCCTCGGTCAGCTCGGCCGCCCGCGCTGTCCGGTTCAGGAGGGCCGCGTCAGCCTCTCGCTCAAGTGTCGTCAGCTGCTGGGAGATGGCCGACGGCGTGTAGCCCAGAGCGGCAGCCGTCGCCGCGATCGTGCCGCGCTCGGCAAACTCCAGAAGGATGCGCAGCCGATGCACGTCGAGCATCCACCGAGCATAAGCGCTGCTTAGTCTCTGCGTCAGACCTGGGCGTCTAAACTGATGCTTTGCCTTTGCGATGCTGGTCAGGGACGTAGCGGCAGGTAACCTCGCGGCTTGTGTGTGAGAACTGATCTGCCCTCCTGCCCCGCAGCAAGGAGCACGCGCCATGCCTTCGGCTGGCTCTGCCACCCTGACCGAACCGTCCCCGACCCAAAGCCCCTTCGGTGCCCGGATCGCCGCTGTTGCCGGGCTGCCGCCACATCCGGATGGTGTTCCCGTCCTGGCCGGCGATCCCCCGCCGCCCGGCCGCGCCGCCGTCGGCGTCTCCGCAACCCTGGCCGCCAACGAGGCGCTCGCACGGCGCCGTGCCCGCGGCGAGCCGGTTCTTGCGCTCGCCTTCGGCGAGTCCGGGCTGCCCGTCCACCCGCGGCTGTCCGCTGAACTCGCCGGCAGCGCCGGCCGGGGCGCGTACGGACCGGTAGCCGGATCGGAGCGGCTGCGCGCGGCCGCCGCCGGATACTGGTCCCGGCGAGCACTGCCGACCGACCCAGCGGCCGTAGTCGCCGGGCCCGGTAGCAAGGCCCTGCTGTTCGCCACCCTGCTCGCGCTCGGCGCCGACGTGGCCATGCCCCGGCCGAGCTGGGTCAGTTACGCAGCGCAGGCGACCCTGACCGGCGCGATCCCGCACTTCGTTCCGGCCGTGGCCAGGCAGGGCGGCATCTGTGATCCGGCCGCCCTCGAAACGGCGGTCCTCGCCAGCCAGCGCGCCGGCCTGCCCATCGGCGCCGTGCTGGTGACGCTTCCCGACAACCCGACCGGGCGGCTGGCGAGTCCGGACGCAGTCCGCGAGATGTGCGCCGTGGCCGAGCGCAACAACCTCGTGATCATCAGCGACGAGATCTACCGCGACCTCGTGCACGATCCCGGTGCCGAGTTCCTCAGTCCGGCTCAGGTCGCCCCGGACCGCACCGTGGTGACCACGGCCCTCAGCAAGAACCTGTCGGTCGGAGGCTGGCGGATCGGCGTCGCGCGCATGCCGGACGGCGCGGGCGGCCGGGCGATGCGCGACCGGGTTCTCGGCATCGCGAGCGAGATCTGGTCGGCCGCCGCCGGACCCGTCCAGCATGCTGCCGCCGTGGCGCTTGAGGAGCCCGCCGATCTCGCCGAGCGGGTCGAGCGCAGCCGTGTCCTGCATGCCGTGGTGTGCCGGGAGGCGGCCCGGCTGTGTGCCGAGGCGGGGCTGGATGTCGCGCCGCCGCAGGCCGCGTTCTACCTCTACCCGGACTTCAGCCCGTGGCGGCATCAGCTGGCCGGGCGGTTCGGCGTCCGCACCGGCAGCGACCTGTCCGCCCTGCTGCTCGAGCGCTACGGCGCGGGAACGCTGCCCGGCAGTGCCTTCGGCGAGAGCCCGGCGTGCCTGCGACTCCGGCTCGCGACCGGGCTGCTGTACGGCGAGACCGACGACCAGCGGGAGCAGGCACTCGCTGCCGCCGAGCCGCTGCGCCTGCCGTGGATCGGTGCCGCCCTGACGCGGTTCGGCGACATCCTGGCTGATCTCGCCGCCTGAGGCCGCCCGCCGGCCCGACACCTCGCAACTCCCTCAGCGGGGCCGCCCACCCGGGCGGCCCCGCTGTTGCATAGCGCCCGGCGGTCTCGTTTCTGTCCGTTAGATCGTCCGTTCACCGGTCCCGCATGGACTCTGTTAGGAAATCCGCCAGCGCCGCATGGGTCCTGTTTGGGACCTACGTTTGCCCAGTTCAGCGCAGTTGCATAAGACGACTCATCAACGCCTAGGGTCCGCTGGAGGACTCCATGGAAGACCTTGCATACATCGGGCTGACGATCCTCGTCTTCGGTGTGCTCTGGCTCATCGTCAAGGGAGTCGAGCACTTTGAGCGCTGAAAACTGGATCGGCCTGATCGGCGGCTTTCTGCTGACCGTGTATCTATTCGTCGCGCTCGTGCTCCCTGAGAGGTTCTGATGAGTAGCGCAGCCGCGGGCTGGCTTCAGTTCGCCCTGCTTGTCGCAGCGCTTGCCGCGTGCTATATCCCGCTCGGCAACTACATTGCGCACATCTTCACCACCGACAGGGACTGGCGGGTAGAGCGCTTCGTCTTCCGGCTGATGGGGATCGACTCCAAGGCCGACCAGAAGTGGAGCACCTACGTCAAGAGCATCCTGGCCTTCTCGGCGGTCAGCGTGCTGTTCCTGTACGGCTTCGAGCGGCTGCAGCACTTCCTGCTGCTGAGCGAGGGCATGCCCAACGTGCCGCAGGACACGGCCTGGAGCACGGCCGCGTCCTTCGTGACGAACACGAACTGGCAGAACTACGCCGGCGAGTCCACGATGGGCTACCTGACCCAGATGACCGGCCTGACCGTGCAGCAGTTCATGTCGGCGGCCGTCGGCCTGGTGGTCGCGATCGCGATGATCCGCGGCTTCATCCGGTCACGCACGGACAAGCTCGGGAACTTCTGGGTGGACGTCACCCGCGCCGTCTTCCGGCTGCTGATCCCGATCGCCATCGTCGGCTCGATCGTCCTGATCGCCAACGGCGCCATCGACAACTTCCATCCGTACGAGACGTACACGACCTTGTCCGGCGCGCACCAGACAATTCCGGGCGGCCCGGTCGGCTCGATGGAGGTCATCAAGGACCTGGGGAACAACGGCGGCGGATTCTTCAACACCAACTCCGCGCACCCGTTCGAGAACCCCAGCCCGTTCACCAACATCTTCGAGATCTTCCTCCTCCTGCTCATCCCGTTCTCCACCCCGCGTGCCTTCGGCAGGATGGTCAAGGACAACCGCCAGGGCTACGCCCTGCTCGCGGTCATGGTGTCGATCTGGGCGCTCGCGGTCGGCGGGATCAGCTTCTTCGAGTCGCACTTCAAGGTCGGGGGCGCCACCGCCGCCGTTCTCGCGCACGGCGCCATGGAAGGCGTGGAAACGAGGTTCGGCACGGCCGGCTGCTCGTTGTTCGCGGCCTCGACCACAGTGACATCGACAGGATCGGTGAACTGCTTCCATGATTCGCTGACACCGTTCGGCGGCGGCATCGCGCTGTTCGACATCGCGCTCGGAGAGGTCGCTCCCGGTGGTATCGGGGCCGGCATGTACGGCATCCTCGTGCTCGCCATCGTGACCGTCTTCGTGGGCGGCCTGATGGTCGGCCGGACGCCGGAGTACCTGGGCAAGAAGATCCGCCCGGCCGAGATGAAGTACGCGGCGCTGTACTTCCTCACGCTGCCCACCGTCATCCTGATCGCGGCCGGACTCTCGATCGGCACGAAGACCGGGCAGTCGGCGATCTTCAATCCGGGGCCGCACGGCCTGACCGAGGTCGTCTACGCGTTCGCCTCGATGGCCAATAACAACGGCTCCGCGTTCGCCGGCCTCGGCTCGTCCGCCGTCTGGTACCAGACAATCGGCGGGATCGTGATGCTACTGGGCCGGTTCGCGCCGGAGATCTTCGCGCTCGGCCTGGCCGGATCGCTGGCGCGACAACAGCCCGTTCCGCAGAGCGTGGGCACGCTCGACACCAGGACACCGCTCTTCGTCGGCATGGTGATCGGCGTGATCCTCGTCCTCGTCGGACTTACCTACTTCCCCGCACTCGCTCTGGGCCCGTTCGCCGAAGGACTGCACTGACAATGGCAATGACAACCAGGCCGGAGGCCCCGGCCGGAAAGAGCCGCAAGGCTGACGTAGCGAAGGGCCGGGTCACCGGCGGGCTTCTTGATCCCAAGACGCTCTGGCACGCGCTGCCGGACGCATTCAGGAAGCTGGACCCGCGGGTCCAGATCAGGAACCCTGTCATGTTCGTGGTCGAGGTCGGCGCCACGCTGACCCTGTACACGGCCATCAGGACCCCGTCTATCTTCAACTGGACCATCGTGGTCTGGCTGTGGCTGACGGTTCTATTCGCCAACATGGCTGAGGCCGTCGCCGAGGGCCGCGGCAAGGCCCAGGCGGAGACGCTGCGCAAGACCAAGCGGGACACCGTGGCGCGCCGCCTGACTGGCTGGCAGCCAGGTCAGAAGGACCTGAAGATAGAGGAGGTGCCCGGCACCCAGCTCACCCTTCACGACTATGTGGTCGTCGAGGCCGGCGAGACCATTCCCGGCGACGGCGACGTGGTCGAAGGGGTCGCCTCGGTCGACGAGTCGGCGATCACCGGCGAGTCGGCACCGGTCATCCGCGAGTCTGGCGGCGACCGGTCCGCGGTGACCGGCGGCACCAAAGTGCTGTCGGACCGGATCGTCGTGCAGATCACGTCCAAGCCAGGTGAGACGTTCATCGACCGGATGATCGCCCTCGTGGAGGGCGCCAAGCGGCAGAAGACGCCGAACGAGATCGCGCTGAACATCCTGCTGGCGTCACTGACGATCATCTTCATGCTGGCCGTCATCACGCTGCAGCCGATGGCGTACTACTCCAAGGCGCCGCAGAGCCTGGTCATCCTGACAGCCCTGCTAGTCGCGCTGATCCCGACGACGATCGGCGCGCTGCTGTCGGCGATCGGCATCGCGGGCATGGACCGGCTGGTTCAGCGCAATGTGCTGGCGATGTCCGGCCGAGCCGTCGAGGCAGCCGGCGACGTGAACACGCTGCTGCTGGACAAGACTGGCACGATCACGATCGGCAACCGGCAGGCCACCGACTTCCTGCCGGTCAGCGGCGTGACTGCCGCCGAGCTTGCCGATGCGGCGCAGCTGTCCAGCATGGCGGACTACACGCCGGAGGGCCGCTCGATCGTGGTGCTCGCCAAGGACAAGTACGGCCTGCGGGAGCGACCCGAGGGCGAGCTGCAGGGCGCGGAGTTCGTCGAGTTCACCGCGCAGACCCGGATGAGCGGTATCGACCTGGCTGCCACTGGACCAGGCGGCGGCGGGCAGATCCGCAAGGGCGCCGCCGCCTCGGTAGCCCAGTGGGTCCGCGACAACGGCGGCACTCCGCCTGACGAGCTCGGCCACACCGTCGACGGAATCTCCGGGGTCGGCGGCACACCGCTGGTGGTGGCCGAGCACAACGGCAACAGCCCCGCTCGCGCCCTCGGTGTCATCTATCTCAAGGACATCGTCAAGGAGGGCATCGCCGAGCGGTTCGCCGAGATGCGCAAGATGGGCATCCGGACGGTCATGATCACCGGCGACAACCCGCTGACCGCCAAGGCGATCGCGGACGAGTCCGGCGTGGACGACTTCCTCGCCGAGGCCACGCCGGAAGACAAGATGGCGCTGATCAAGAAGGAGCAAGAAGGCGGCAAGCTGGTCGCGATGACCGGGGACGGCACCAACGATGCCCCGGCCCTCGCTCAGGCCGACGTCGGAGTGGCCATGAACACCGGGACCTCGGCTGCCAAGGAGGCCGGGAACATGGTGGACCTGGACTCCAACCCGACGAAGCTCATCGAGATCGTTGAGATCGGAAAGCAGCTGCTCATCACCCGCGGCGCGCTGACGACGTTCTCCATTACGAACGACGTGGCGAAGTACTTCGCGATCATCCCGGCCATGTTCGAGGGCGTGATCCCCGGCCTGGCGAAGCTGAACATCCTGCACCTGCACAGCCCGCAGTCCGCTATTACCTCAGCGATCATCTTCAACGCCCTGATCATCGTGGCGCTGATCCCGCTGGCGCTGCGTGGCGTCAAGTACAAGCCATCATCGGCCTCGGCCATGCTCCGCAGGAACCTGTGGATCTACGGCTTCGGCGGACTGATCGTCCCGTTCATCGGGATCAAGATCATAGACGAGATCGTTCAATTCATTCCAGGATTCCGGTGATCTGACATGAATCGCCTTCCTTCTTTCGTCCGGCAGCACCTTGTCGGGCTCCGCGCGCTCCTGATCTTCACCGTGATCACCGGGATCATTTACCCGGTCGCCATCTGGGGGGTCGCGCTCGCGGGATTCAATAAGCAGGCCAGCGGATCCCTGGTCAGCTACCACGGCCGGACCATCGGCTCGAGCCTGCTGTGCCAGGAGTTCGTGACCGCGAAGGGCAACCCGCTCCCGCAGTACTTCCAGCCACGGCCGTCGGCCGCGATCCTGGCCGGCGCCAAGGACGACTACGGCTGCGACCCGCGGTACTCAAGCGCGGCGAACTACGGTCCGAACAACCCGCAGTTCATCGCTCAGATCAAGATGCTGCAGAAGCAGATATCGGCCTTCGACCACGTGCCGATCTCGAAGATCCCGTCGGACGCTGTCACCTCGTCAGGCTCCGGGCTGGATCCGGACATCTCGCCGGCCAACGCGGCCATCCAGGTGGACCGGGTCGCGACCGCCCGGCATATCAGCCCGGCCCAGGTCGAGGTGCTGGTCAGTAAGTACACCACTGGCCGGACACTTGGCTTCCTGGGCGACCCAGCGGTCAACGTCCTGCTACTGAACCGGGCGCTCGATGAGAAGTACCCGGTCTCTGGATGAGGGTCTCATCCTCGTGGTCGAGGATGAGCCTGCTCTCCTGCGCGCGCTGCAGATCAACCTGCGCGCACGCGGCTACGAGGTAATGACCTCATCGGCCGGCGAGGCAGCCCTGGTCGAAGCAGCACGGCGTCCCCCTGAGGCCGTGCTGCTCGACCTGGGCCTTCCGGACGTGGACGGCACCGAGGTCATCCGCCGGCTCCGCGTCTGGTCGGCTGCGCCGGTGATCGTGCTGTCCGGGCGGGCGGGCTCGGGCGACAAGATCGGCGCTCTGGACGCGGGCGCCGACGACTATGTCACCAAGCCATTCGCAATGGAGGAGCTGATGGCCAGGCTTCGCGCGGCCCTGCGGCGAGACGCCCGCCACAGTGGCGACACCACCTTTGCGATCGGCAGCTGCCAGGTCGACCTGACCGCCCACACTGTCATGCGCGACGTGGACGGCAGCGACCCGGAGCCGGTGCATCTGACCAGGACCGAGTGGCGGATGCTTGAAGTCCTGCTGCGGTCTTCCGGCCAGTTCGTCCCGGCCGGCAGGCTGCTCACCGAGGTCTGGGGTCCCGGAGCCGCCGACAGTGCGCACTACCTGCGGTTCCATATGGCCAAGCTGCGCCGGAAGCTCGAGGACGACCCGCCGCGACCTCGTTACCTGCTGACCGAGCCGGGCATGGGCTACCGGTATCAGCCGTGACCGGCAGTCATGAGACGCTCGGGTCAGGTGAGGACATGAGATCGGAAGGTCTTGCGGACGTCCGGGCCGTGAGCGTGCCTGGCAGCCGGGGGCAGCTGCGGATCTACCTGGGATCAGCCGCTGGCGTCGGCAAGACGTTTGCCCTGCTCAACGAAGGCCACCGCCGTCAGGAGCGGGGCACCGACGTCGTCGTCGCCTATGTCGAGACCCACGGCCGCCAGCACACTGCCGAGCAGATCGGCGGTCTTGAGGTGATCCCGCGGCTGCGGATCCCGTACCGGGGTACCGAGTTCGAGGAGATGGACCTCGACGCGGTGCTGGCGCGAAACCCCGAGGTCGCACTCGTGGACGAGTTCGCCCACACCAACGTCCCCGGCTCTCGCAACGAAAAGCGCTGGCAGGACGTCGCGGAGCTGCTGGACGCAGGCATCGACGTGATCTCGGCGATGAACATCCAGCACCTGGAGTCGCTGAACGACGTCGTCGAGAAGATCACCGGCGTGCCGCAGCGAGAGACCGTCCCGGACGCTATGGTGCGCGCTGCCGACCAGGTCGAGATCGTCGACATGACCCCGGAGGCGCTGCGCCGCCGGATGGCGCACGGCAACATCTACACGGCCGACAAGATCGACGCAGCGCTCACCAACTACTTCCGCATCGGCAACCTCTCGGCGCTGCGCGAGCTGGCACTGCTGTGGCTGGCCGACAAGGTCGACGAGGGGCTGCAGCGCTACCGCGAGGCGCACGACATCCATGCCACCTGGGAGGCCAGGGAGCGGGTCGTCGTAGCCCTCACCGGCGGGCCGGAAGGCGAGACGCTCATCCGCCGGGCGGCAAGGATCGCGGCCCGGTCCGCCGGCGGTGACCTGCTGGCCGTCCACGTGACGTCGGCGGATGGCCTGGCCGGCGCGGACCCCGCTTCGCTGGCCGGCCAGCGGCGCCTGGCCGAGTCCCTCGGCGGGACCTATCACCAGGTCGTCGGTGACAACGTGCCGGAGGCGCTGCTGACGTTCGCCCGGGCGGAGAACGCCACTCAGCTCGTTCTCGGCGTCAGCCGCCGCGGCTGGCTGTCCTCGCTGCTCACCGGCCCCGGCGTCAGCGCGCGAACGATGCGCGAATCCGGCGACATCGATGTCCACATGGTGACGCACTCCTACGTCGGGCGCGGGCGCGGGCTGCCCCGCAGCAGGCGCGGCGGCCTGACCTGGCGCCGGAAGCTGGCCGGCTACCTGCTCGCGATCGTGCTGATGCCGCTGCTGACGCTCGCGCTCGCGAACATACGCGGCAGCATCAACCTCACCAGCAACGTGCTGGTGTTCCTGGCCGGCGTGATCGCGGTGGCGCTGGTCGGCGGCTTCATCCCCGCACTGCTGGCAGCAGTTGGCGGCTCGCTGCTGCTCAACTACTACTTCACGCCGCCGCTCTACCGGTTCACCATTTCCGATCCGAACAACTCGCTAGCGCTGCTCATCTTTATCCTGGTCGGCCTGGCCGTCAGCACGGTCGTCGACACCGCCGCACGACGCACCACGCAAGCGGCCAGGTCCGGCGCGGAATCGGAGCTGCTGACCACCACGGCCGGCAGCGTCCTGCGCGGCCAGCGGGCCCTGCCCGCGGTACTCGACCGGGTCCGTGAAGCGTTCGGCATGGACGCCGTGACGCTGCTCGAGCAGCAGCCCGGCGGCCGGTGGTCACCGGTCGGCACGTCCGGCGACCACCCGGTAGGCAGCCCGGAGGAAGCTGATGTCGAGACGCCCGTCGGAGACGGACTGGTGCTCGCGCTGCGCGGCCGGCCGCTGCCGGCCACCGACCGGCGGGTACTCGGTGCCTTCGCCGCCTATGCCGCGGCTGCGCTGGAGCAGGGCCGGCTAACCGCCGCCGCCGAGGCGGCCCGGCCCATCGCCGAGGCTGACCGGGTGCGCACCGCGCTGCTGGCCGCGGTCAGCCACGACCTGCGGACGCCGCTGGCCTCCGCCAAGGCGGCAGTCACCAGCCTCCGCTCCAGCGACATCGAGTGGGACGCGGCCGACCACGACGAGCTGCTCGCCACGGCGGACGAATCGCTGGACCGGCTGGCTCACCTGGTGGACAACCTGCTCGACATGAGCCGCCTCCAGGCGGGCGCGCTGGCGGTCTTCCCGCGGCCTGCGGACCTCGCCGAGATCGTCGCCCGGTCGCTCGACGATCTGGGGCCGACGGCCCGCGCGGTCCACGTCAGAATCCCCGACGACCTGCCCGAGGTGGCCGTCGACCCCGGCATCCTCGAGCGCGTCATCGCGAACCTGACTGCGAACGCGCTGCGCTACTCGCCGCCCGGCACGCCGCCGTCGCTGTCCGGCAGTGCGCTGCACGACCGGGTGGAGCTCCGGGTCATCGACAGCGGCCCCGGCATCCCGGAGCAGCACCGCGACCAGATGTTCGTGCCCTTCCAGCGGCTCGGCGATACCGACAACACCACCGGGGTCGGCCTCGGCCTCGCGCTGTCGCGCGGGCTGACCGAGGCGATGGGCGGCACGCTGGAGCCGGACGAGACCCCCGGCGGCGGCCTGACCATGACCTTGTCGCTGCCCGCGGTCCCGGCGCCCGCCGACGCGCTGCCCGAGGGTCCCGCGCCCGCGGAGCCGCGCGGTGCCGCGTGACAGGCTGGTGCCGTGACAACGGTGCTGGTGATCGACGACGAACCGCAGATTCTGCGGGCGCTCCGCATCAACCTGCGGGTGCGCCAGTACGACGTGCATACCGCCGGCACCGGCAGCGAGGCGCTGGAGCTAGCTGCCCGGTACCCGCCCGACCTGGTCATCCTGGACCTCGGCCTGCCTGACCTCGACGGCGTCGACGTCATCGGCGGCCTGCGCGGCTGGACCGACGCACCGATCATCGTGCTATCCGGGCGGGCCGACAGTACCGACAAGGTCGAGGCACTGGACGCTGGTGCCGACGACTACGTCACCAAGCCGTTCGCGATGGACGAGCTACTGGCCCGGATGCGCGCGGTCAGCAGGCGCGTCAGCGCCGACGATGATGCCCCGCAGGTCCGGCTGGGTGATCTCGTCGTGGACCTGGCGGCCAAGCGGGTCATCCGCGCCGGCAAAACCGACAACCCGACACCCGACGGAAACGCGGACGTCCGGCTGACTCCCACCGAATGGCATCTGCTGGAGGTGCTGCTGCGAAATCCCGGAAAGCTACTCAGCCAGCAGCAGCTGCTCGCGGCTGTCTGGGGGCCTGGCTACGCCGACGCCACGGGAAACCTCCGGCTGTACATGGCGCAGCTGCGACGCAAGCTCGAGCCGGATCCGGCCCGGCCGCGATGGCTGCTGACGGAGCCGGGCATGGGGTATCGCTATCAGCCAGATCCGGACGGCGACTGACTGCTTGTTATTAACGAGACTGGATAGCCCGCTTAAAACTTCGAATACTAAATTCGCTAGGTTGCGCGAAAACTGGCGCATTAGATCGGCTCAGCAGTCACCATTACTGCATGGCATTTCGCAGACAATCTGCCGTCCTCACCCTTGCCCTGAGTTGTGCCGCCGCTATTATCGCCTTATGGGGCAGCCAGTCGGCTTATGCCGCCAGGCAGCCGGCCGCCGCCGGGCCGTCCTGGCGCACCGTTCACTACGGGCACGTTCGGCTTGAGGTGCCATCAGGCTGGCCGGTCGTCAGCCTGGCCGCGCATCCGCGAACCTGTCCGCGTCTCAACCGGCACGTTGTCTACCTGGGCACAGGCGGTCCGAACCCGGACTGTCCGGCGGACCTTCAGGCGGGCAAGACTGGTGCCGTGCAGCTCCTGCCCGCAGTCGCGGACTCACCGGACTCGCGAGCGGCCACTCGGTCGCTTGTCATCGACGGGCGCCCGGCCCGCACCAATCCGGACTCTTTAATCACGCACACGATTATCGATATTCTTCCGGCTGCCGGAACCGAAGTAAATTTCTCCTACGGATCAGATCTGGCCACGATGAAGAAAATTGAGTCCTCACTGCGCATTACCGGCGGGGCGAACACTACGCAATCCGCGGCCATCGCCAGCGCTCCCCCGGCCGCGCCGGCGCTCGCCGCTCAGGGACTTTACCGGGGCGCCGGCTTTGATACCTGCGCGGCGCCGTCCGCGACGGCGATGAAGAGCTGGCTGAAGTCGCCGTACCGCGCCATCGGCGTCTATATCGGCGGCGTCAACGAGGCATGCGCCCAGTCCAACCTCACCAGCAGCTGGCTCGCCAGCATCCAGGCGCAGGGCTGGCACTACTGGCCGTTCTATGTCGGGCTGCAAGCCGACTGCGTCGACGCGCCTGGCGATGCCACGATCGTCGCGTCCGACGCGGCCGCCGAAGGCAAGGCCGCCGCGAATGACGCGGCAGCGCAGGCAGCCAATCTCGGCATCCCGCCGGGCACGCCCATCGTGTACGACATGGAGGCGTACGCGAACTGCGGGCAGCAAGTCGTGACCTTCCTGTCCGCCTGGGACAGCCAGCTGCATGCGGACGGCTACGCCGCGGGCGTCTACGAGTCGTTCTCGAACATCGGCGACCTGGTCAGCGCCAGCGGCACGATGACCGAGCCGGACGTCATCAACTACGCCGACTGGGATGGCAAGGCGACCACGACGAGTTCCTACATGCCCGCCGGGCTGTGGACCGACCATCAGCGGCTGCACCAGTATCTGGGCGGGCACAACCAGACGTTCGGCACGGTGACCCTGAACATCGACAGCGACCGGCTCAACGTGCGGCTGGGCGGTGCCGCGACTCCCCCGCCATCGCCGGTTCCGCCGCTGCCGTTCCGGATCGCGCTCGGCATGAACCGCAACGGCACGGCCGAGTGGTTCGCCCGGGCCGCCAACGGCTCGCTGCTGCACGCGTGGCAGCACCCGATCGGGGCGACGACCTGGGTCGGCGCCGTCACCGTCGGCCACTCGCCGCGCAACCTGGTCAGCAATCCGGCCGTGACCGCTGATCACGACGGCGCGCTCACGCTGTTCGTCGTGAACTCGAAAGGGCTGGTCGTGCACGCCTGGCAGCAGGCCGGATTCCCGAACGAGTGGGAATGGGGTGGCGCGGCCGGATCCGGGTCACCCGGCACGATCGCCGGTGACCCCGCCGCCATCCGCGAGCCCGACGGTGACGTGGCCGTCTTCGTGACTCGCTCGGGCGGCACCGTTGCCACAACGCACCAGACTGCGCCGGACGCCAACACCAGCTGGACCGCGTGGACCCCGGTCGGCGGAAACTGCGCGAGCTCACCGGTGCCCTTCGTCGCGGGCGGCACGCTCACGGTCGCCTGCGTGACCCGGAGTAGCACGCTCGCGGTCGCGCAGATGTCCGGCACCGGCTGGTCAGCGTGGCAGGAGGCGGGCGTGAGAAGCGGCTTGTCCGGCACTCCCGCGGTGGTGACCACGGCTGCCGGGCAGACCGACCTGTTCGCCGCGTCGACTGCGGGCGGCGTCGACGAGGTGTACCAGGCCGCGGGCAGCACACTCTGGACCCAGACGGCCGGGCCACCGACATCGGCGAAGGTTCAGGGCTCGCCTTCGGCGATCGCCTGGCCGGGCGGCGCAGTGGCGGTCTTCAGCCAGCTGGGCAACGGCGTGATCGGCTACGCCGTCAGCAGCGGCTCCGGGGCCGGCAGCTGGTCGGGCTGGACAAACCTCGGCGCGGCGATGCTCGGCAGTCCGACCGCCTGGCTGGACACCTCAGGAGAGCCGCAGGCCGTCATCGTGAGCTCGCAGCGCAAGCTGGCGATCGCCGGGTACGCCAGCAAGACCTGGACGGCCTGGTCGAATCAGGCCAGCGGCTTTTAGCGGGTGCCCCGGTCAGCCGGGCCTCAGTGGCGGATCAGGCCGCCGACCGCGACGGGAGCAACGTGCCCGGTTGCCGGAACAGTCAGCGCCAGGGCAAGGCCGATGTCGACCAGCGATGACCGGTGCAGGCCACCGACGTCGGGGATCGGAGTCCAGACTGACTCGGCGATCTCGCCGTCCGGTTCGGGCCGCAGATGCCCGCCGGTGATCCGGACCCGGTAGAAGATGCCGACGTTCTGATGGTCTCCTCCGCCGGACTGGCTCTCGCTCGCGGGGATCACCCGGGAGTCGACGCCCAGCAGGCGCTCGACCTCCGCGTCCCAGCCAGTCTCCTCGGCAACCTCCCGGATCACCGCGTCAAACGGGTCCTCCCCGTGCTCGACCCGGCCGCCCGGAAGGGTCCAGGTACTCACTCCCCGCCGGGACACGTGCCGCGCGAGCAGCACCCGTCCGTCCTTGACGCACACGGCGTACGCCGCCAGCCGGAAGCTCATCCCCGCACCTTACTTCGGGGCTGGCTCCTCAGCCGCGCGTTGCTCCGTCCCGAACGCGGCCTTCCGGCCAGGTGAGGCCCGCGGGCGCGGAATTCGATAGCCCGATCCGCGCAGACGGACGAGCATGGTGACCATGGTGAAAGACCGGAGGCTGCCCCCTCAAGGCGGGCTCCCGCCGGCGGATCTCATGGGTGACGCCGTCGTGGAGATCGCCTGTGACGAGTCCGGGTTCTCCGGCTCGAACTTGCTGGACGCCGCCACTCCGGTTTTCACGCACGCCAGTGTGGACCTGCGCGTTGACGAGGCGGCCGACCTCATCCAGACGCTTCGGTCCGGGTACCGATGGTCGCTCAACGAAGTCAAGTCCGGGCAATTCCTCCGCAGCCCGCAGGCGGCCGCAGCATTGTCGTGGTTGCTGGCAGCACTGGAGGGCCGCGCGCACGTCCACGTGGTGGACAAGGAATTCTTTCTCGTTACCCGGATCGTGCACCTGTTCCTGGCCGAGCCGTCCTATGCGGCGGGCACTCGCCTCACCGGGGAACACCGCCGGGCTGCGCTCACCCTCTACCGGGCAGGACCGGCCGGTGATCTGGCCTGGAGTGGATTTCTCATCGCGTTCGTCGAGATGGTGAGGATCAAGCGGCGAAGTCAGCCTGATCGCCGCGTCGTGGAACGGTTCTTCCAGGCGCGCGATGCGCTGGCAGGAGCCGGGCTTGGCGCGGAGGCCGAATGTCTCCTGAGCAGCCTCAGCCGGACGCGAGTCCGGGCTGTCGTGCGGCGGCTAGGTCAGGATGACCGGTCGATCCCGCCGCCGCTTGAGCCGATGCTGCCGGCGCTAGCCGAGACCGTGCTGTTCTGGAGCAGCGGACAGCGCCGGGTGCTGGTGATCCACGATGAGCAGAGTGCTCTCACGGCTGACCGGCTGAGGCGTCTCCAGCAGGTCCTGACCGGCCGGGCTGGCTCGCCCCAGGCCGCGTCCCGGGAGACCAGGACGTTGCCAGCCAGCGTGTCACCGCTGGCGGGGCTGGTGACAGTCGACTCTCGCGATGATCCGCGCGTCCAGGTCGCTGACCTTCTGGCCGGCATCGCCCGGCGACTGTCGACCAACGGCGATGACGACCCGCTCCGGCCATTCGTGTCTGCGAACTCACTGCGCGATCCCGAGCGATGACGAACGGTCCGCAGGTGGCGCTGGCCCGCAGGTCTTGCGCTAGCCGGCCACTCACTGCCGCGGCGGGAGCTGACCTGGTGGCAGTCCATCGTCTCCGGTTGTGTCTCCGCCAGCGGCCGCGGGCACCCGGTAGCGGAGCCGGCAGATCACCACGTTTCTGGTTCCGCGCTGAATCGCCTGCTCGAGGACGAAGCCGCGCTGATTGTGGAGCACTACCTGCCACGGACGTCGTGCCTGCACCTCCGGGATGAGCACGACGAGCTCGTCATGCTCTGCCGAGCGCTCCAGCTCGCGCAGGTAGTCCACGACCGGCGTGCCCAGTGACCGTTTCATGCTGTGCAGAGTCACCAGCGGCACACCGGGATTCCACTGGTCCCACTGCACCCGCAGCTTCGCGTCCGCCTCATGGTCGTCCGGGTCGTCGTCGTAGCACACCGTTACCGCAATCACTTTCTCCCCGAGAGACAGCGCCGCGGAGATACCCTCCCGTACCAGCTTTGACATGGTGCCGACCGGTACGACGACCAGAGCGGCACGGTGCTCCGGCGGGCCGGGTGTCTTTCCGATCTCCAGCGCCGCGCCCATCCGCTGGTAGACGATGTGGATCCGGCTGAACATCAGCACGAGCAACGGGACCACGATGACGACCAGCCAGGCACCCTCGGTGAACTTGCTGACCAGCTCGATCGCGAGCGCAGCGAGGGTGAAGATCGCGCCCACACCGTTGATCACCGCCCGCGACCCCCAGCCCGGGCTGCGTTTCTCCCGCCAGTGCCGCACCATCCCCGCCTGCGAGAGCGTGAACCCGACGAAGACACCGATCGCGAACAGCGGCACGAGTCGCTGAGTGTCGCCACGGGTGACGACGAGCAGGATGGCCGCGGCGATGGCCAGCACGACGACGCCGTACCGGTGTACCTGCCGCTGGGCCCGCAGGAAGAACAGATGCGGCAGGAAGTTGTCGGTCGCCAGCAGCGAGGCCAGTACCGGCAGACCGCCAAAGGAGGTATTCGCCGCCAGCGCCAGCAGGATCGTCGTGATCAGCTGGATCGCGTAGAACACCACGTTGTGCCCGATGGCGCCCTGGGTGAGCTGCGCGAGGGTGGTCACGGTCTTGGACGGCTCGGCCTTGAACTTGTCCGCGAGGATCGCGATGCCGATCAGCATCAGGCCGAGGATCACGCCAAGACCGACCTCGGTGTGCTGCGCCCGCTTCTCGCGCGGCTTGCGGAAGGACGGCACCGCGTTGGCGATGGCTTCCACCCCGGTCAGCGCCGAGCAGCCCGAGGCGAAGGCCCGCAGGAGCAGGAGAAGCCCGACGGCCTCGGTGGTCGACGCCGCCGACCCGGGCGGGAAGGGCAGCGGATGCGTACGGACCAGACCCGCGATGATGACCGTGAAGATGGCCACGATGAAGATGATCGTCGGCACGATGAACAGCCGTGCTGCCTCCGCGACTCCCCGCAGGTTGGCCGCCGTGATGGCCGCGAGCACGCCCAGGCACAGCCAGGTGCGTTCCGGGTAGAGGGCGGGAAAGGCGGACGTCAGTGCCTCGACCCCGGCGGAGACACCGACCGCAGCGTTCAGCACGTAGTCGACTACCAGTGACCCCGCGGCAACCAGGCTCGGCTTGACGCCGAGGTGCGCCTTCGCGACCGCGTAGGCGCCACCACCGTTGGGGAAGGCCTCGATCACCTGCCGGTAGGAGGTCACCAGTACGGCCAGCAGCAGCACGATTGCCAGCGTGACTGGCAGCGTGTAATGCAGCGCCGCTGCTCCGGCAGCGGCCAGCACAATGATGATGGCCTGCGGGCCGTAGGCCACCGACGACAGAGCATCCAGCGAGAGCGCAGCCAGGCCCTCCAGCGCGGTGAGCCGGTGGCGTTCCTCCTCGTCCGGTTCCGTTCCGGTGCCGGGCTGCCCGGCAGCGGCAGCCTCTCCCCCTGCGCTCATGAGTGTCAATACAAACATGCGGCCGCAGCGCTGGCCGGCGCGGACATGCTGGTAAGCGTGGAACTGGGAGCGGATCCACAGGTACGGGGACCGCGGCAGCACTAGAGCGAGTCACGCGGCAGCCACGAATCGGGAATCCTGCACCCGGCTGCGCGGTGCGCAGGCACGCCAGGCCCTGAACCGGACTATTAGCTGAGGGTGGCGCCAAGGATCGCGATGATCACGAGTACTACTACGACCGCGACGATCAGCAGGGCGATCCGGGGGTTAATGCCGGGCCGCGCGGCGCGTTGCTGCTGGTCCTGTTCCGCCTGGCCCTCGGCGAACTTCTGGAACTGCGCCGTGCTGGCGGAGATGTCCGGGGCCGCTCGGAACTCGCCGGTGGTTATCGGCCTGCCGGCCGACGGTTCATTGTGACGCTCCGTCATGGCCATGACTGTAGCCCAACATCGGTCGCGTCCTTGGCGACTTCCGCCCAAAAGTCCGCATCGGAAAGCTGCTACCTGCCTGATTCTGGCGGCAGCAGGTCAACGCGGTGCACCAGCCTGGACAAAACGATCACGCTGCGTGTCCGGACGACGAACGGCTCAGCCCCGATCCGCTCGACGACCTGCTCGAAGTGACGGACGTCTGCGGCCCGGATGTGCAGGAGGGCATCCGCCTCGCCGGTGATCGTGCAGGCGTCGATGACCTCGGGGTGCTTGGCCACCGCGGCGCCGATATCGGCCGGCGAGGTCCGCCCCCGGCAGAACAGCTCGACGTAGGCCTCGGTCGTCCAGCCCAGCGCCGACGGGTCTACCTGAGCTGCGAACCCTGTGATGGCCCCCGACGCCAGGAGGCGGTCGACGCGCCGCTTGACTGCCGGAGCGGACAGGCCGACCTGGGCGCCGACCTCGGCGTAGGTCGCGCGGGCATCGTCGACAAGCGCGGCAACGATCCGGCGGTCGAGGTCGTCGAAGCTCATGGCCAGACGTTAGCGAGCCTGGCCGCAGCCGGCCAGGGCGGCAAGCCGGTCAGGACGTCAGCGCGCTCCGCAATTGCGTGAGGTCACTCCCCGGCAGTCCGTGCCTCTCCAGGTAACCCGCGACCGAGCCGCCCGCGTCCCGAGCCCAGCTCAGGGCGCTCAGGATGAGCTCGGGCGGGCTGCCGAGCAGCGACCTGGTCAGGTTCTCGCCCAGGCCAGTACTGGCCTGCAGGTGACCGATGACCGGCGTCCGCTCCGGATCCAGGTAGTGGGAGCTGAGCGCGTAGTCAGCCGCGACGACCTCGTCGCTGACGCCGAGCGCGGACAGCGTCAGGGCGACCACAATTCCCGTCCGGTCCTTGCCTGCACTGCAGTGCACCAGCGCCGGGAGCGCATCCGGCACGCACAGCACCCGGATTGCCGCGGCGATCGCCGGGCCGCACTGGCTGATCATGAAGCGGTAGATGGCCGCGAGGTCGAGCGGCAGCGTCTGCAGGTCACCGCTCAGCAGCGAGATGTGCGTCACCGCCGCGGGCACGCCGGCCAGGGCGCTCGGCGCCACCTCGGTCTCGGCCTCCGTCCGCAAGTCGACCACCGAGCGGATACCGAGCCCGGCGAGAACAGCCGCTCCCTCGTCATCAAGCTGGTGCAGAGCGTCGGACCGGAACAGCGTCCGCCAGCGGATGCTGCCGTCGCCGGCAAGCGGGTAGCCGCCGAGGTCGCGCAGGTTCAGCAGGCCAGCAAGCTCGAGACGGCGGCCTTCCGCCATGACGAGGTCGCTGATCTGCGGGTCGTTCCACTGCGTTCCTGCCCCGCCGTCGTTCGCTGATGCGGCGATCTGAGTCAAGCCTGTGCTCCGTCCACTGCGTCGAACCGGCCCTCGCACGATCTCACACGCACATGTCCCGCTTGCTTCACGATCCCGGCCGGCGGGTGAATAACCTGGCCGGTACCGTGGCCGGGAGGGAAGGGAAGGCAGCGATGACGCGACTCGGCGGCATGTACGGCCCGGACGCCACGTTCCTCGGGGTCCGCCCGGCCGACCTGGCCGACCCGGACTCCTGGGCTGGCACGGACATCATGATCATCGGAGCTCCGTTCGACGGCGGGACATCGCACCGGCCCGGTGCCCGGTTCGGGCCCCAGGCCATCCGGTTCACCGACTACCTGCCGCACGACGGCTCCCGGCCGCATCTGGCGCTCGGCGTCGATCCGCTGACCGAGCTGACGGTCGCTGACGCCGGCGACATCGAGATGCCTTCCGGCGACACAGAATTGTCGCTGGGCCGGCTCGAGGAAGCCGTCCACACGGCGAGTCGGGCGGGCGCCATCCCGGTCATTCTGGGCGGCGACCACACCATCGCCCTGCCGGACGCGACCGGCGTCGCCCGGCACGTCGGCTGGGGCCGGGTCTCCATGATCCACTTCGACGCCCACGCCGACACTGGCAACACTCAGTTCGGCGCGCTGCACGGCCACGGCACGCCGATGCGCCGGCTGATCGAGTCCGGCGCCGTCCGCGGTGACCGGTTCCTGCAGATCGGGCTGCGCGGCTACTGGCCGGAGCCGGAGACGCTGGACTGGATGGCCGACCAGCGGATGCGCAGCTTCGAGATGACCGAGGTCGTGAGCCGCGGCCTCGACGAGTGCCTCACCGAGGCCTTCACGATCGCGACCGACGAGTGCGACGCTGTGTTTCTCTCCGTCGACGTCGACGTCGTCGATCCCGGCATGGCGCCGGGTACCGGAACGCCCGAGCCCGGCGGCCTCACCGGCCGCCAGCTGCTGGACTCGGTCCGCCGGATCGCCATGGAGTTGCCGCTCGCCGGGATCGACGTCGTGGAGGTCGCGCCGCCGTTCGACCACGCCGAGGTGACTGCCTACCTGGCAAACCGGGTCGTCCTCGAGGCGCTGTCCGGCATTGCCTGGCGCCGCCGCCGGCTGGCCGCCGATCCCGCCCGTCCGGTCCGGTATCCGGCTGACCCGCTGCTGTCCGGCCGCGGGCACGAGCACATTTAGTTACTGAGGTACCTCCGCGCACCATGGCTACGCGGATGTACCTCACTACGGCTGACGTTCGCCTCGGCACCTAATGCGCGAGGATCGCGATGAGGAACGTCACCGAGTCGTACAGAAAGTGCGCCATAATCGGCCGGTTCAGCTTGCCGTGCTTCTGGAACGAGCGGGTCAGGAAGTAGCCGAGCGGAATAGTGAACACGACCGCGAGGCCGTAGTACACGTGGTACGCCGTGCGCAGGAGCAGGCTCAGCCAGAACGCCCGCCAGGGTGACCAGCCCAGCTGGTCGAGCCTGGTCAGCAGGTAGCCGCTGACGGCCGTTTCCTCGGCCACTGAGGTCACGAACGCCTGGCTGACACCGAAGATCAGGTAGTACACCGGCACGTGCAGCGGCCCGGCCTGGTTCACCAGCGCGGAGTGCCGCAGTGCCGTGAACGGAATCGCCAGCACCAGTTCACAGCCAAAACCCGCTGCCGCGAGGCCGACAGCGACGCCGGCGTCGCTCCAGCTCGCGCGGGTCAGGCCGAGGTCGGACGGGCGCTGGCCGGTGCGCGCCAGCAGCAGAAGGGTGAGCGGGATGACCGCGGCCACCGGGAGGTAGCTCAGCAGCCCGAGGATCACGTTGACGACAGGCTGATGAGCGTCGTAGGTCGGCAGCTGGGTGAGGCTCGCTTTCGACGTCTCGTGCAGGCTCAGCGTGAGCACCGCGCTGATGATCCACGGAAACAGCAGCGCGATCATGACCAGCCGGGTCTCAGTGACCAGGCCCTCGCGGGTCGGCTCGGCGTAGCGCAGCGGGAAGCGCGGCCCGGCGGGCACCCAGAACTGCCAGTCCGCAGGAGCCGCGGGCCAGTCGGGCGGCGGCGCCCAGCCCGGCGGCGGCACCCAGCCCTCGGGCGACTCCGGCCAGCCGGGTGCCGGTCGCCAGATCATCTTGTGCGCGCTCACGTGACCATCATGCAGTAAGCCCCCCGGGCAACGGCTCCGGCCTGAGGCGGCCCTGCCGACAGAGCGCTGCGGGAGGCGGCCGGCCGGTGAGCCTGAAGGAGCGGACCCGAGCAGGAGCCCGCCCGGGACGGTAATCGCAGCTCCCCCGAAGAACCCGGCGGCACATGCTGGAGTTGCCCGCCGGCGGCCCCGTTTCGTTCCGAAGTTGCCCTGTCGCCCTCCTGGCAGCCTGTCGGCCAGGCCTCCGGCAGTGCGGCTGACCTGTTCGGATAGGTATGCGCGGCGCGCCTGCCCGGATAGATCGGCCCGATCTATAGTTGGTGGATGCTGGACGTGACCCGGCTCAGGGTGCTCGTCGCAGTCGCCCGGAACGGCTCGGTAACGGCTGCAGCTCGCGCGCTGAACTATGCCCAGCCGTCAGTCAGCCATCACATCGCACGGCTGGAGGCAGAGACCGGGACCAGGCTGCTGGAGCGGGTCGGGCGCGGCATCAGGCTCACCGAGGCCGGGCGGCTGCTGGCGGAGCGGGCCGAGGAAGTGATCGGTCGCCTCGACGCTGCCGAGGCCGAGCTCGCCGCCCACGTGGGACTGCGCGAAGGCCGGGTGCGGCTGGCCGCGTTCCCCTCAGCGCTCGCGACGCTCGTGCCGTCCGCCGCGGCCCGGCTCGCGGGCGAGACGCCAGGCATGGACTTCATGCTCACGGAGGCAGAGCCGCCGGAAGCACTGCGGATGCTGCGCGCTGGCTACGTCGACGTTGCGATCGTCTTTCAGCACTACCAGGCCGGCCGGGATGCGGCACCGCCCGAGCCGGCCGACGAGGGAACCCGCGGCGTCCTGCTGCTGGACGAGCCAGTCCACCTCGTGGCCGCCGCGGACGAGGACCGGACGGACGTTGTGCCCGACCTTGCCGCGTACGCCAGCAGCCGGTGGATCGCGGGGTGTGAGCGTTGCCGAAGCTATCTCGTGCGGCAGTGCGAGGAGGCCGGGTTCAGCCCGAAGATCGCCTTCACCACCGACGACTACCTCGCCGTTCAGGCACTGGTCGCCGCCGGCCTCGGCGTGACCACGCTGCCCGATCTCTGCCTGCGGGCCGCCCGGCATCCCGGCATCGCCACGGTGGAGCTGCCCGGAGTCCGGCGGCACGTGTTCGCCATGACCTACGGCGAGCCGCCGGACTCGAAGTCGTCCGCCCGGCTCATCGACATGCTGGCGCGGGTCGCCCGCCAGCCGGGCGCTGCGCCGACGGCTGGTGCGGGAGCGGCGGCGGGCGCTGCGCCGTCAGCTTCCGACCCGGCGCCGGCAGGGGCCGATGCGGCCTGACCGCGTCAGATCTTCGCGGCCTGGTCCGCCCAGTACGGATCGCGGAGGCGCCGCTTCAGCAGCTTGCCGCTCGGGTCGCGGGGCAGCTGCGCAGTGAAGTCGATGGACTTCGGCCACTTCATCCGGGCTAGCCGGCCGTCCAGGGCGGCCAGGATCTCGGCCGCGAGCTCGTCGCCCGCCTCGACCCCGTCGGCGGGCTGCACGACCGCCTTGATCTGCTCGCCCCACTCCTCGTCCGGGATGCCGAAGACGGCCACGTCCGCGACCTTCGGGTTCATGATGATCTCGGCCTCGATCTCGGCCGGGTAGATGTTGGTCCCGCCGGAGATGATCATGTCGGACTTCCGGTCGCACAGGAACAGGAAACCCTCGTCAGTCAGATAGCCGATGTCGCCGACCGTGAAGTAGCCCTTCAGCCGGCTCGCCTCTGTCTTCTCCCTGTCGCCGTAGTACTCGAACTCCGCGGCGCCCATCCGCATGTAGATGGTTCCCGGCGTGCCGGCCTGCTGAGAGTTACCGTCCTCGTCGGCGATGAGCAGCTCGCTGATCGGCCACGCGGTCCCGACCGTGCCGGGATGCGAGAGCCAGTCCTGCGGCGACGCGATCGTGCCGCCGCCCTCCGTCGCCGCGTAGTACTCCCACACGCACGGTCCCCACCAGTCGAGCATCTCCTGCTTGATCCCGACCGGGCAGGGCGCGGCCGCGTGGATGAGCCAGCGCATGGACGACAGGTCGTACCGCGCCTTCACCTCGGCCGGCAGCGACAGCATGCGCTTGAACTGAGTCGGCACCATGTGCGAGTTGGTGCACCGGTAGCGCTCCGTCCTGGCTAGCGCCGTCTCGGCGTCGAAGCCGTCCATGCAGATCAGGGTGTGCCCGAGGTGCAGCGCTCCGCCGCCGAATACGGTCACGGCCGTGTGGTAGTTGGGTGAGGTCAGCAGATGTGCGTTCGGCTGCCCCTCGGTGACGCCGAAGAACGCAAGAAGAAACGAGGCAAGAGTCATCGCCTCGTCGGGATCGAGCCCGGTCAGCGCCCTGCGCACGCCCTTCGGGCGGCCGGTGGTGCCGGAGGTGTAGTGCATGGTCGCGCCGGCGGTCCGGTCCGCTGGCAGCGTGTCCGGCTGACCGGCCCGCAGCTCACGGACGTCGGTGAAACAGTCGACGGCGCCGAAGCTGAACCGCGCGTCCGCGGGGATGCCCGCCTGGGCAGCCGTGTCGATGCCGAGCTGCGCGAACCGCTCGTCGGCGAAGAACGCCCTGGCACCGCAGTCCGCAGCGATGTACGCGGCTTCGGGGGCGGTGAAGTGCCAGTTGACCGGGGTGAGGTACCAGCCCGCCTGCAGCGCCGCGAGGTAAACCTCCACGGATGCGGCCCCGTTCGGCAGGAGCGAGGCGATGCCGTCGCCGGGCTGCAGACCGCGCGCCCGCAGCGCGTGGGTCAGCTGGTTGACCCGGGCCAGCAGGTCGCCGGCCCGGTGCTCGGTGCCGTCGGGGTCGACCACCGCGACCCAGCCCGGATCATCCTGCGCCCGGCGCCAGAATCCTCTCGACCCCACTGCTACCTCCTGCGTTTACGGTGCCCGCGCTCAGCGGGCGGCCCGCGACTCCGCCCGCCTGGTACTAGAACACGTTCTAGTCTAGGCCCGGTCGGGCCTGAGCGGGGACTTCCGTCTCTCGCCAGAGCGGGCTCGCCCGGCGGGGCGGCTGGCCAGCTCAATCTCGGCCGACGGCTCTGTCTCGCCGGCTAGCTGCCTCTGGTCGCTCACAGCGTCAGCATAGTGTCAGATTCTTCGCTAGCCGGGGCAAAGACTGCCTATCCGCCCGTGCCCGATCCCGCGCGGCTTGAGACCGATACTCCTGACAGGAGCGTCTCGTAAGCGGCCAGGTCAGCCTCGCCGTCGGCAGCCATGGAGGCGGCGAGCGCAACGGCATTCCGCAGCATGTCCGGCCACGACCAGCCGAGTGCGATACCGGGCACGAATCCGGTGACCAGCCCGTCATGCGCCAGGATCCGCCGGGCCGGCGGCGTCGCCCGCAGAGTGGCCCGCCACTGCCCGGCCGCGCTGACGACCTTCACGCCGTTCGTCGCCGCGATGGCAACCGCCTGCGCACCCGCCGCCCGCAGTTCGGCCGCAGCTTGCGCCACCGCCGCCTGTTCCCCAGCGCCGGTCTCCAGTTCCGGAATGGCGAGCGCGGGCCCGCGGGCAGCCCCGAACCGGAGCACGCTGCCACGCCCGCTCAGCACAACCGGCACCCCGGCGCCCGTCGCGTAACTCGTCAGCGAGCCGTAGATGTCGTCCGGCAGCCCCGCGGGCAAACTGCCGCACAGCACGACGGCATCCGCTGCGTCGAGCAAGCTGCGATAGTCAGCTGCCAGCCGCCCAAGTTCCTCAGTCGTGATATACGGCGCAGGCTCCGCGAACGCGGTCACCGCACCGGAGGACCCGTCCGTGATCCGCACCACCCGGCGAGACTCCGCACCCGTCCGGGTGAACTGCGTTGCCACGCCCGCCTGCGCCAGCTCGTTCCGGATCAGCTCCCCGGTTGAGCCGCCGGCCAGGCCCGCCGCCACGACCTCATGGCCGAACTGGGTAAGCAGCCGGGCCACCGTGAGGCCATCACCCGCCGCAGCGTGGCTGACCCGGCCAACCGGATTGAATGCCCCCGCCTCGACCTTCTCGGCCTCGTAATCGACCTGCAGCGCCGGGTTGAGCGTGACGGTGACGATCACCCGCGCAGCTCTCCCGCGACCTCGGCAGCCAGCAGCGCTCCAAGCTCCCAGCACGCTTCCAGGTCAGCCTTCTCCGGCGTGCCGGTGACGGTCACCGCCGGCCGCACGGACTGCCAGGCCAGGCCGGCGGCGATCGACTCCACCGCGCGCACCGCCCCGCCCGTGTCGCTAGCGCCGTGCACGTAGAGGCCGTAGGGCCGCTTCCTGGTCGCCTCGAGGCACGGGTAGTAGATGCCGTCGAAGAAATGCTTCAGCGCACCCGACATATAGCCGATGTTCGCGGGCGTGCCGAGCAGGTAACCGTCAGCCGCCAGCACGTCGGCCGCCCCGGCAGTCAGCGCCGGCCGCACCACCACGTCGACGCCCTCGATCTCGTCAGTCGCCGCGCCGCTGGCCACCGCCTCGAACATCGCCTGCACTGCCGGCGACGGCGTGTGATGAACGATCAGCAGGGTCGGCACCAGCCGAGCCTACGACGGAAACGAAGCCGCCGGCCTCCCGGCAGCTCCGCAGGCCGCGGCGCTGGCGGTCACCGCCGCCGCTCAGGCTCGGGCCTTGGCATCACCGCCGCCGGGCAGTCCCCCGGGCCCTGGCATAGCCGAAAGGGCCGGGGCGCGTTTCCGGGCCGTTCCCGGGCGCGTTTCCGGGCCGTTCCCGGGGCGCGTTTCCGGGCCGCTGCCGGGGCGCGTTTCCGGGCCGGTGCCTGCTGTCGGCTAGCGTTGCCGGATGCGCTCCACACTCGCCAGCATCCTGGCCGACGTGTGCTGCGTACTCGTGTTCGTAGTGATCGGCCGCCACGTCCATGGACACGGGGACACCGCAGCCGGGATCTGGCAGACCGCGTGGCCGTTCCTGACCGGGCTGGCGCTCGGCCTGCTGGCTGGCCGGGGTTGGCGGCGGCCCGGCGCTCTCGTACCCGCGGGCGTGTGCGCCTGGATCGGCGCGGCCGGCGCCGGCATGGTCGTCCGGGTGCTCGCGGGACAGGGCACCGCAGCGGCGTTCATCGTCGTGACCTTTGCGTTCCTGGCGCTGTTCATGCTCGGCTGGCGCGCGATCGCGGCCGGGGTCGGGCGCCTCAGGCAGTCCCGCGTGGCGGGTTGACGGCGGTCGGCTGGGTCACCGCATAGTGCAACCCCGGGAGTTAGCCCTGATCGGCGAGCATTCGGCCGACCGTCGCGGCTACCTGGTCCTGATCGACGGTCAGCTGCGCGCGGGTGCGTAGGTCGCGAACGGTGAGCTCGCCTCGTTTCCCCTCGTCGGAACCGACAATGACGACGACCGCGGCCCCGGTTGCTGCCGCCCGCTTCAGCTCGGTGCCGAGCTTGCGCGGCTCGAGCGGAACGGTGACCCGGTGGCCGAGACTGCGCAGCGCGCTGGCCACGCCGCGGGCGGCGTCGCGCAGGCCGGGCTCCACCGGCAGGACGACAATCTGGGCTGCGGCCTGCGGGGCTGGCAGCAGGCCGTGCGTTTCCAGGAAGTCGACGATCGTGACGTCGCCCATCGCGAAGCCGATGCCGGGGATGCGCTGCGGCGAGAACAGGCTTGTCAGGTCGTCGTACCGGCCGCCGCCGAAGAGCGAGCGGCTGTTGGCCGGGCTCGTGTCGAACACCTCAAACACGGTGGCCGTGTAGTACTCGAAGCCGCGAACGATCAGCGGGTCGAAGCGGACCAGGTCGCGGTTGCCGCTCGCGAGGATGCCAGCCAGCAATGAGGCATCGACGACCTCGGGCGAAAGTAGGTCGAGCAGCTGCTCGCCGGACCCGAGCGCCTCCTCCAGGTGGTCGAACTGGCGCGGCGACAGGCGCGCCTCGGCGGCCGCGGCGATCAGCTCCTCACGCGGATACTTGGCCCAGCGGTCCAGGAGCGCGGCAACTGGCCTGAGCTGTCCGGGGCTCACGCCGATGACGTCCGTCAGCAGGCTGTTCAGCAGCGTCCGGTCGCTGGCCCGGAGCTCGTACGTGTCGCGGGTTGCGCCGACCGACGCCAGCATCGCGTGCACGACCTCGAACATCTCCAGCTCGCAGCTGCCGCTGTCGGAGCCGAAGATGTCGACGTTGATCTGCCAGTGCTCACGCGTGCGGCCACGCTGGGGGCGCTCGTAGCGGTGGCAGTTCACGTTGCAGTACCAGCGCACCGGGAACCGAAGCTCACCAGCGTGACCGGCGATGATGCGGGCAACCGAAGGCGTCATCTCGGGGCGGATCGCCAGGCGCCGATCGCCCCGGTCGGTCAGCGAGTAGAGCTGCTGGCTTGCGATTTCCTGACCCGACTTGGCTTCGTAGATCTCGGCCGCCTCCAGGAGGGGGCCGTCGTAGCGCTGGTAGCCGAACTGCTCGACGCACCGATGGAGCGTCCCGAAGACCTGCTCGCGGACGGACATCTCGTCCGGCAGGAAGTCACGTGTCCCGCGGTAAGGCGCGGTCGGCAGGAAGGGCTGTCTGGCTGCCAGCGCCTGGCTGGCCGACTCGGTAGTCGTCACCCGCTTTAGGGTAGGCCGCCGGGCTGATAGGGCAGCGCGCACGAGTTGCTGTCCTATGCAGTGGTCTGATTGGGCGTGACTCACCGATGGCTGCCCTATGCCGTGGCCTCATGGGGCGTGACTCACCGATGGCTGCCCCTAGTTGGGCAGCGATCCGTGCGTCACGCCTAATCGGGCGTGACCGTACGCCCGGCAGTCGCGACACGAGGGCGATAAGGGGCATTTCACCCGCGAGCTCAGCCGGAGGGGCGTGGCGCGGTGCCTGCCGCTCTCGCCGGGATATGAATCGATGCTGAACAGCGACTCAACTTGTTCTTGTCACCGAAACAATCCGGCTTCTAGACTGAACATTCAGTCAACCGCGTTGGGAGCGCGATACCCATGGCCACGAAACCGGCCAGTTCAGCCGATCCGACCGCCACGACGACCAGCGTGACGAGCGCCGCCACGCCGACCGGTGCGACCGCGGCGCCTGCGGCCGCCACGAGCACGACGCCGAGCAGCACGAGCCGGCCCTCGCTAACGGAGGTTATCGACGAGCAGGAAGCCGTCTTCATCCGCCGGCAGCCGCAGTCCGCGCGCCTGGCGAGGGAAGCCACGAGCTCGCTCTCCGGCGGCGTCGTCTCCAGCTGGCAGATCTCCCGGCCGCAGCCGGTCTGGCTGAGCCACGGCAGCGGCTCGAAGCTCTACGACGTCGATGGCAATGAATATGTCGACCTGCACGGCGGTTACGGCGTCTCGCTGGCCGGCCACGGACATCCCGCGATCGTCAGGGCGGTCCGGTCGCAGGTCGAGCGCGGCACCCACTTCGCCCAGCCGACGCAGGCCGCGCTCGCCGCCTCCGCTGAGCTATCCCGCCGGTTCGGCCTCCCGCAGTGGCGGTTCGCGAACTCGGGCACCGAGGCCACCATGGACGCCGTGCACCTGATGCGCGCCATCACCGGCCGCGACCTCATCATCAAGGTCGAAGGCGGCTATCACGGTCACCACGACTCGGTGCAGGTGTCGGTCTGCCCTGACGGCGACGCCGACGAGCGCGGTCCGGCCGACCTGCCGTACAGCGCGCCGGCCAGCTCCGGCATCCCGAAGGCGATTACGGACCTGACGCTCATCGTGCCGTTCAACGACCTCGAGGCGGTGCGTCGCCGCCTCGACGCGCACCCCGGTGAGATCGCCGGCATGATCCTCGAGCCGATCATGATGAACGCCGGGATCATCAAGCCGCAGCCCGGCTACCTGGCCGGCCTCAAGGAACTGCTGCACTCCCGCGACGCGCTCCTCACCTTCGACGAGGTGAAGACTGGCCTGACCGCAGGCCCCGGCGGAGCAACCGGTGTCACCGGCGTGACGCCCGACATCATCACGCTCGCCAAGGCGATCGGCGGAGGCCTCGCCGTGGCCGCCGTCGGCGGCACGCACGAGGTGATGGACCATGTCGCCAACGGCGACTACGAAATGGTCGGCACCTTCAACGGCAACCCGCTCGCGATGGCCGCCTGCACGGCGATGCTCACCGAGGTGGCCACCGCGGACGCCTACGAGCGGCTGGAGAAGCTCCGCCTGCGCGCCGTCGAAGGGCTCGAGCGCGAGATCGCGCGCAACAACCTGCGGGCGCAGGTGGTGTCGATCGGCGCCAAGGGCTGCGTGGTGTTCTCCGACCGGCCGGTGCGGAACTTCCGCGACTTCCTGGATGTGCGGGACTCCTACAGTCACGCGCACTGGCTCTTCCAGCACAACGGCGGGGTCTTCCTGCCGCCGTGGGGGAAGATCGAGCAGTGGCTGATGTCGGTCCAGCACGACGAAGCGGATATCGACAGGTTCGTCGATAACTTTGCGACGTTTGCAGCAGCAGTACGTCAGTAGTTCAACTGAATCAGTCAAAAATGTGGGCTAGGTTACACGGAAGCCCTTGCGCAACGCCGCGCGTCGGGACATTCTGGGCAGACAGTTTGACAAGATGACGAGTCCGGCTAAACGTTCATCCAGGACGATCTCTTGGGTGAACGTCGAGCCAGTACCCGGACGGCCGGGAAGGCGGCGGTAGATGCACCCACGAGAGGGCTGGCAGCCGGATGGCACGCGCCGGCGGCCCGAACTCTCCCGGCGCCAGGCGCTGCAGCGCGGCTTCGCGGCCGCGGTGCTGGCGGGCGGCGGCGCCACCGTGCTCGATGCGTGCGCGCCGTACCTGGTGGGCCCGAACAACATCCCGCTCCCGCGGCCGACGAACCCGGTGCGGTGGCCGACTACCGGCAACGCCGCCATCGCGAGCGGAAAGCCGCCGGAGGCGGGGGCGACGCTCCAGGTCTACAACTGGGTCGCCTACATCAACCAGGCCTGCGTCAACAGCTTCGCCAAGAAGTACAACTGCAAGGTCGAGGTCACCACGTTCAACACCATGAACGAGGCCCTGTCCAAGCTGCGCAGCGGCCTGAAGTTCGACGTGCTTATGGGTGCGACGATCGACGTGCTCGGCGACCTGATCGAGTCGAAGCTGATCCAGCCGCTGAACCACAGCTACATCCCGAACATCCACCAGGCCTGGCCGGACTTCCAGAACCCGTACTACGACCGGGGCTGGCAGTACACCGTGCCGTACACGATCTACACCACGGGGATCGCGTGGCGTAAGGACAAGGTCCACGAGAACCCCGCCACGATGCGCAACGCGTGGCGGGAGATGTTCTTCCAGCCTAAGTACAAGGGCAAGATCGCGATCCTGGACGACTACCGCGAGGGCATCAGCCTCGGCCTGATGATGAACGGGATCTACGACCTCAACACCACCAAGAAGGACCAGATCGACCTGTCCCGCCAGACGCTGCAGGACCTGTCGTCCCTGGTCAACATGCAGATCGACAACAACGACTACAGCGAGGTCCCGGACGGGCAGACCTGGATCCACCACGCGTGGTCCGGCGACATGGCGGCGGCCGCGGAGTACATGCCCAAAGGCGTGCCGGTCGAGGTGGTCGGGTACTGGTTCCCGCGTGACGGCAAGGGCCCGATCGCCAACGACACGAACACGGTGCTGCGGGCATCGTCCAACCCGGTTCTCGCGCACCTGTTCCTCAACTATCTGCTGGACGAGCCCGTCGCGGTGGAGAACATCAGCTGGAACGGCTACATGCAACCGCTCAACGCGGTCACGCCGCAGCTGCTGGTGAAGGAGAAAATCCTGCCGCCGAGCCTCATGTCCACCGCCGTCCTGCCGTCCGACTTCCGGCGCGGCATCGAGGAACTGCAGCTCCCAGTCGATGCCGACGCGCTCTGGCAGCAAGCCTGGCTCGTCGCGAGCAACGGGATTTAGCCGATGGCACACCTGCCGCCAGAGCAACTGGAGAACCGGCCGTCCAGCGCCCCGGCCCGGACCGGCCGGCGGCCGAAGCCGACGCAGCAGAGCAAATGGTTCTGGTTCCTGCTCGCCTCGCCCGGCATGGTGTGGCTGCTCGTCCTGTTCGTCATCCCGTTCTACGCGATGCTGGCGATCGGCGAGGGCAAGCTCGACCGGCAGACCGAGTCGCCTGTCGCGGTCTACTCACCCTGGAACTGGAGCTCGGCGAACTTCACGAACGTCTGGCGCGACCTGTTCGGCTCCGGCGCGTTCGTCGGCGACATTGCCTGGCGCACTATCTGGTATGTCGTCGTCGCCTCGCTGCTGAGCCTGGTCATCGCCTACCCGGCCGCGTACTTCGTGGCACGCTTTGCCGGCCGCCGCAAGGGCATTTTCCTGGTGCTGATGATCGCCCCGTTCTGGATCAGCTACATGATGCGGATGCTGGCCTGGATCGACCTGCTGCAGACCAACGGCTACATCAACAAGGTCTTCTCCTTCGTCGGCCTCGGCTCTCCCGACTGGCTCGGCGGGCACTCCTACACGGTGATTCTCGGCCTGGTCTACGGCTACATCCCGTACCTGATCCTGGTGCTGTACGCGGGGCTTGACCGGATCGACCCGTCGCTGATCGAGGCGGGCCGCGACCTCGGCCTCGGGCGCGCCAGGACGTTCGTGCGGGTCACGCTGCCACTGTCCCGGCAGCCGATCCTCACCGGCATGCTCATCACGGTGCTGCCGATGCTCGGCGACTACTACACCAACCAGCTGCTCTCCGGCGCGCCGGACACCTCGATGATCGGCAACCTCATCGAGGGCCAGCTGGCGACACCGTCCGCCGGCCAGGGCGCAGTCCTGTCGCTCATCGTGCTGCTGGTGCTACTCGTGCCCATGATCTACTACGTGATCCAGACCAACCGAGCCTCGCAGGCGGCCTCATGACCAGCACCGCAGTCTCCGAGTCGGTCACGACGACAACGGAAACGAGGTCGCCCCGGTCTCGCTTCTTCCGCAACCCGTGGCGGCATCCGTGGCTACTCGAGGGATTCACCTGGCTGTACCTGATCTGGTCGCTCGCGCCCATCGCGATCGCGGTCCTGTTCTCCTTCAACAAGGGGAAGTCGCAGGCGAGCTACCAGGGCCTGTCCTGGCGCTGGTACTGGGGCGACAAGGTCAACTCGATCTGGCACAACCCGCAGCTGCACAGCGCCATGTTCGAGACTCTGAAGCTGTCTTGCTACACCACGCTGATTGCGGTGCCCATCGGCGTGGCCTTCGCGCTCGGCATCAACCGGTGGCGCGGCTTCCTGCCGTCCAGCTTCAACTACATCATGATCCTCTCGTTCGTCGTACCGGAGCTGATCTTCGGCGTGGCGATGTTCTTCGTCTTCACCAAGATGCCGGGCCTGGACCAGATCGGGCTGGGCAACTGGGCCGAGGTCCTCGGGCTTGTGACCTGGAACGTCAGCTGGCCGGCGATCATCGTCCAGGCTCGGCTTGTCACCATCGGTAAACAGTACGAGGAAGCCTCGGCCGATCTCGGCTGCACGCAGCTGCAGACCATGCGCCGGGTCATGCTGCCGCTGCTGGTCCCGGCCATCTTCGCGAGCGCGATCCTGGTGTTCTCCGGCGTCATCGACGACTTCGTGATCGTGGACCTGCTGTCCTCGAACGCGTCGAACACGCCGATGTCGGTGATCATCTACTCGACACAGCACGGCGGCAACGGCGGACCGGCCCTGAACGCGCTCGCGACCGTCATGCTGCTGCTGTCGTTCGTGGTGGCGGGCCTCGGTTTCATCGGTTACCGCATCATGACCCGCGGCCAGCGCGTCGACGGCCAGCAGGCGCTGACCGCGATCACCGGCGCCGAGTAGCGGGCTTACTCGTCGAGGACCTCGAGCAGGCCGATGAGCGCTGCTAGCTGCTCCTGCGAGAGCGGGCTGAGCGGGCCGGGATCCTCGACGAGCTCGCGCCAGAACCAGTCGCGGAGTCGCTCGCCATCGCGCGTCAGCATCAGGGCCTTCACCCGCCGGTCAGCCGGATCGGAGTGGCGCGCCACCGCCCCGCGTGCCTCGAGCCGGTCGACCAGTGTCGTGAGGTTCGAGGCGTCGTAGTCCAGCCGCGCGGCCAGCGTGCGCATGGCGACGGTCTCGCCGGCCCGGAGCCGAAGCAGCACGCGGACCTGAGCGGACGTCAATCCGGCGGCCGCTGCGTGGCTCGCCCAGTGCTGCTGCAGGCGCTCGGCCACTGCGAGCAGCCGCACGGCGGCGTCCTGCGCTAGCCGAAGGCGCTTCGTGCTCGGCTCGGGCAGGTCGGCGTACTCGCGCGCTGATTTACCTGACATTGGTGCGATCTTAGCCACGCTGCTGGTGTACCATAATGGTGGTGTACCACTAGTTGGCCGCAAACGGAGGACCTCGTGACCGAGCCGCAGTTTCCCGATGTCCGCAGGGCAGTGACGGTCGACGCCCCGCCGCAGGAGGCATTCCGCGTCTATACCGAGCTGCCGATCGAGTGGCTGCCGTCCGCGCACACCTTCCTGCCTGAGCCGCAGGCGATCGTGATGGAGCCGCGCGCCGGCGGCCGGTTCCTCGAGCGCGCAGCAGACGGCTCGCAGGTCAGCCGGGGGACCATCCTGGAGTGGACACCTCCGCGACGCCTCGTGATGACCTGGCGGGTCGGGCCGGACTGGCGGCCGATCTTCGATGACGAGCAGGCCAGCAGGGTCGCGGTCGACTTCCTGCCAGCCGGACCCGGTCACACGGAAGTTGTGGTGACGTACAGCGAGCTGGAGCGAACCGGGGAGATGGCGAGCCAGTTGCGGGCCGCTCTCGCCGCCGATCCGGGCGAAACGCTGGAGCGCTTTGCGGCCACAGTGGCTCGCCACGAGATTCAATAACCCGCGCTTCCACTTCGGCACCTGCGTGAATGCGAGTCTGGTGGTGCCATCACCCCACCGCAGCCACATCCACACTGGCCTTGCCGGCCCTACGCGGCGGCTACTGCGCACGCAGGCCGATGAGGCGCTGCAGGCCCTCGACGGTGCGCAGGAAGCTGTCCTCCGGCGTCGTATCGGGGTCGATGAGCCGGTGCAGCCGGAAGCCGTCCTCGAGCGCCAGCAGAACCGACGCCCAGCCGGCGTCTGCTTCCGTGCCGGGCGTGGTCTCGGCGATGATCTCGGCGATGACAGCGCGGCGCTCGCGCAGCCGCCGGGCCAGTTCCGGGCGGTTTTCCTGTGCCCGCGCGACGTAGAGGATCACTTCCATCTGCAGAACCTCGGACCGATCGAGCGGGTCGGCCTGATCCGGCTCGGCCGCCCGCAGCGCGGCAACAAAGTCGACTGGATCACGGTGCCGGGCAAGTAGCTCCAGGTTGCGCCGGGCCGACCGCTCGACGTGAACGGCCAGCATGGCGTTGATGAGCTCGTCCTTACTGGTGAAATTCGAGTAGAACGCGCCCCTGGTGAAGCCGGCCTCCTCGGCAATCGCCTCGATGCTGGCCGCGGCGATCCCCTGGCTCTCAAAGACCCGGCCAGCTGCGTCGAAGATCCGCTGGCGCGTTTCTTCCCGGGTGGGCCGGACGCGAACTCTTGACATGACTGCACGATACAGCATTGTATGGACTCAATACATTCATGAATCGAGTTGCAGCGGGGTGCGCGATGTCCGACGTCACTATCGAGGAGCAGTTCTTCATCGAGGCCATGTCGCCAGCTGCCCGCGAGGATCCCTATCCGCACTACGAGGCGTACCGGGGCGCCGAGCCATTGATGCGGGCCGCGGACACCATCTGGTTCTGCCTGTCGCACCCGGAAGTCGCGGCGATGCTCCGCAACCCGGTGCTGTCGAGCAACGAGACCCGGGCGACGACCGAGATCGGCATCAACGAGCTATCCGAGGTGCGCACGCAGAGCCTGCTGTTCATGGACCCGCCGGACCACACGCGGCTGCGCGGGCTGGTCTCGAAAGCCTTCACCCCGCGACGCGTCGAAAGCCTGCGGGCGACTGTCGGGACGACGTGCGCCGGGCTCATCGACCAGATCGCGGACGCCGGCAGCGAGCCCTTCGACCTCATCGAGCGCCTCGCCTACCCGCTCCCGGTCCAGGTGATCTGCTCGCTTCTCGGTGTGCCGGCTGCCGACGAGGCCGTCTTCACCGGCTGGTCCCGTGCACTCTCCCGGTCGATCGACCCATCAGTACTGCGGTCCGCCGAAGACGACCGCGCTATCGATGAGGCCGAGCTCGGGCTGCACGGCTATCTCACCGACCTGCTGGCGCTCCGCCGCGCTCACCCCGGCGACGATCTGCTGTCCGACCTTCTCGCGGTCCAGGACGGGAGCGACCGGATCTCGCCCGCCGAGGTGGTGAGCCTGGCGATGCTCCTGCTGGTGGCCGGGCACGAGACCACGGTGAATCTCATCGGCAACGGCACCCTGGCCCTGCT
This sequence comes from uncultured Actinomycetota bacterium, assembly GCA_963711535.1. Lineage (GTDB taxonomy): Bacteria > Actinomycetota > Actinomycetes > Streptosporangiales > Streptosporangiaceae > JAJYUU01. The sequence continues at coordinate 566,714 of CAVQEN010000002.1, forward strand.
GCGCAACCCCGGTCAGCTGGACCGCCTGCTCGAGTCCCCCGAGCTGGTACCCGGCGCCGTCGAGGAGCTGCTGCGATTCGACAGTCCGGTGCAGATTAGCCAGCGGATCGTGACGGAGGACATGGAGCTTTCCGGCCGGAAGGTCCGCACCGGCGACGAGATCGTCCTCATGCTCGGCGCCGCCAACCGGGATCCCGCCGTCTTCACCGACGCGGCCGCGCTCGACGTCACCCGCGCCGACGCGCACCGGCACGTCGCGTTCGGCGGCGGCATCCACCACTGCCTGGGCGCGGCGCTAGCGCGGCTCGAGGGTCAGGTGGCGTTCGCGGCGTTGTTCTCCCGCCTCGGCCGCCTGGAGCTGGCCGGCGAGCCGGCACGGCGGCCGACTTTCACCCTTCGCGGGCTTGAGTCATTGCCCGTTCGCCGCGCCTTGTGACCGGCCGGCGGGCTGAGCGGGCACGCCACTGGTCGGCCTGCGGCGCGGAATGGCAAGCGCGTCGGCCGCGACCGCGCCGGCCGGGCCGCAGATCAGCGGGTTGATGTCGAGCGCCTCGAGATCGGCACCCAGTTCCGCGGCCAGCTCAGATAGCCCCGCAACCGCGCGGGCCACGCTGCCGAGGTCGGCCGCTTTCGCGCCGCGGGCGCCGGCCAGCAGGTTGCTGACGCGCAGGCCGGCGAGAAGTTCTCCCGCCTGCGCGACACTGACCGGCGGGAGAGCTACGACACGGTCGGCGAGCAGCTCGACGAGAATTCCGCCGGCGCCGATAACGACGAGCGTGCCGAGTTCGGGGTCGGTCACCAGACCCAGCGCCAGCTCGGTTCCGGCGGGGACGGTCTGGCAGACCAGCGCCGTCGGGCCGAGCCGGGCAGCGAGATCGCGATAGGCGGCTGCCAGCTGCCCCGCGTCGGTGATGCCGAGGACGACGCCGCCGACGTCGGACTTGTGCAGGATCTCCGGCTCGCTGGTCTTCAGCACGACGGGGTAACCGACCTGCTCGGCTGCCGCCAGCACGGCGTCGAGGCTGGCGGCGGCCAGGGTCCGCGCGGTACTGATGCCGTACTCGGCCAGCAAGCTGGCCAGTCGCGCGCCGCTAGCCTGCCCCGACGCGATCAGCTCCCGGCCGCGCGCCTGGCGCTCCGGGGCCACCGGACTGCCCGCGAGTGGCTCCAGCGGCCGCGCGTGTGCCAGCAGATGCCGGAGCGCGACCAGGCCCGACCGGGTCCCCTCGAGCACCGCGATCCCCTGGCCGCGCAGCTGCCGCGCCAGATCCGTGTCGATCGCGCTGGGCACGTTGCTCAAGACCGCCAGCGGCTTGCTTGTCCGCTCGGCCACGTCGAGCAGCGCGAACGGGTAGGACTGATCGCCGTCGAGTTCGTGCACGAGGTCCACGGCGAGCGCGACCGCCTGCACTGCCGGGTCCTCCGCCAGCGTGAGCAGCGAGCCGCCGAACAGCTCGCGCGTGTCGGCGCCGGTCCCCCAGACGTCCAGCGGGTTTGCCGGGATGAGGCCGGGGTCGAGCAGATCCGTCAGCCGGGCAATGGTCGCGGGGCTGACCTCCGCGAAGGGCACCCCAAGCGCGTCGGCGACGTCCACCACATGCGCTCGCTCCAGGCCGGAGTCGTGGACGGTCGCGATGCCCGCGCGCTCACCGGCTGCACCAGAAACGGCGCCGGCACGACGGCGGAGCGCGAAGAGTTCCAGCGTGTCGGCGAACTCCGCCAGGTCGCTCACCCGGTGCACGCCGTACGCGCGCGCGAGCGCCTCCCAGCCGCCGTCGGAGCCCGCCAGCGCACCGGAGTGCGCCGCGACCATGGACCGGCCCCGAACCGAGCTGCCGACAGTCAGCAAGACCACCGGAATGTCGCGGTCGGCGGCGGCTGCCAGCACGCGGCGCAGGCTGGCCCCGTCGCGGATCGCCTCGAGCACCAGCGCCAGCACCCTGGTGCCGCGCAGACTGAGCGCGTACTCGAGATAGCCCGGCGCTGCAGTGACCAGCTCCTGGCCGGACGAGACCGTAAGCGTGAAGCCGAACCCGCGCCGGGCCCGCAGCATCGCCGAGAACACCGACCCGGAGTGCGTCACCAGCGCGACCGGCCCCGCGGGAAGCGGATCCGGCTCGGTGTAACCGAGAGCGCGCAGGCCGAAGCTCACGTTGGCGAAGCCCATGCAGCCAGCCCCGCACAGCGCCATCCCCGCATCGGTCGCGATCGCGGCGAGCCGTTCGCGCAGGTCCGGCCGCGCCCCGCTGCCTGGTCCGGCCACGTCAGCGCCAAGTCCTTCGCTCCGCGCGCCCGCTCCGCCGACGTCCGCCCGGACCGGAGAGCTGCGCCCGGCGCTGGGCGCCTGCGAGCTGGCGCCGGCGCTGCGTATCCCCGCGCTGACCGGCACCGGGCCGGAGTGCGCGTTCCCGAAGATAACCGCCGACCGGCAGCCGGTCTGCGCCGCCAGCGCCAGCTGTTCTTCGAGAGCCGGGTCCGGCACAGCGAGCAGCGCCAGGTCCGGGGCTTCCGGCAGATCGGCCAGCGACGGATAGCACCGGCGCCCGCCGAGCTCGCCGTACCGGGGATTAACCGGATAGCTGCGCGGGCGCGAACTGCTCTTGGCCACTTCCTCGAGCATCCGGCTGCCGAAGGTTCCCGGTCGCGGCGAAGCGCCGACGAGCGCGACACTGCGCGCCTCCAGCATGGCCCGGATCGCCTCGCCGGAGACTGGCCCGGCGGGAGGCGGCACCGGGATAGCTGCCTCGTTTCCGGCAGGGGTCTGGGGTTGTCTTGACGACAGCGCCGTCATGACCGCCGGCGTGCCTTGCGGGCGCCGCCTCTGACGGCCGACTTGCGATCGGTGATCGCGGCCTTCGCGGCCTGCCAGCCGGGGATGCCGCAGACGCCGCCGCCCGCGTGGGTGGCCGAGCTGCCGTAGTACAGGCCCTTCACCGGGGTTCGGTAGTCGGCGAAACCGGGCGCCGGGCGCATGTGGAACAGCTGCTCGAGGGACAGCTCGCCATGGAAGATGTTGCCGCCGATCAGGCCGTACTCGTGCTCCATCTCGTACGGCCCGACGACGTCGCGGTGCAGGATCGAGCTCTTGAAGTTCGGCGCAAGCTCGTTGTAGCAGTCGACCATCCGGTCGGCGTAGGCCTCGAGTTCCTCGGTATGCGGCTCATCGCTCCAGTCGGCCGGGACCCACTGGGTAAACAGCGACATGATGTGCGTGCCCTCCGGCGAGAGCGTCTTGTCGAACGCCGTCGGGATCACGCCGTCACTGAACGGCCGCACCGCTGCCCGGCCATCGCGGGCATCCTGGAACGCCCGCTCGATGTAGTCCATGGTGGGCGCCATCTCGACCGAGCCCGTGTGATGCTCCTGCAGCTGCGTGCCGGGGTCAGCGATGAAATCGGGCAGCTCGGCCAGCGCCAGGTTGATCTTGACGACGCCGCTGCGTGACTTCCAGCGCTCGATGTCGGTGGCGAAATCACCCGGCAGGTTCTCGCGCCCGACCTGCTCGAGGAAGGCCGTCTTCGGGTGCAGCGTCGAGACGATGACCTTCGCGCGGATCTCGTCACCGTTCTCCAGCACGACGCCCGCGGCGCGGCCGTCCTCGACGATCACCCGGGCGACCGGCGAGCTGAGCCGGATCTCCGCGCCGTGCTCACGAGCGGCCCCCTCGATGGCGCTCGACACGGCGCCCATTCCGCCTTCCTGGAATCCCCAGTTGCCCAGGTGTCCGTCGCCGACGTCGCCGATCGAATGGTGTGCCATCACATAGGCAGTACCGGGCTCGTAGGGACCAGCCCAGGTCCCGATCACGCCGTTGACTGCGAGGGCGCCCTTGACCTCGTCAGACTCGAACCAGTCGTCGAGCAGGTCGGCGATGCTCATCGTCATCAGCCGGGTGACATCGGCGATCGTGCGCACGTCCAGGCCGCGGTTTCGCCAGGCGAGCTTGAGCGTGCTCGCCAGGTCCTTCGGCTTGTGCGAGCCGAGCGTCGGCGGGACCGTCAGCAGCAGCGGGCCCAGCACATCGGCGAGGCCGGCCAGCCAGGCGTCCCACCTCGGCATCGCGTCGGCGTCTTTCTTCGACCACCGCGAGACCGACTCGTAATTGCGCCGCGCATCGTCGGCGTACAGCGTGATGGAGCCGCCCTCCGGGAAAGCCTGGTAGTACGGCCCCATCGGATAGATCTTGTAGCCATGCCGGCCGAGATCGAGGTCGGAGATGATGGTCGGCGGCAGAAGGCTCATCACGTAGGACAGGCGGGTCACCTGAAATTCGGGCGCGTCCGGCCAGGGCGCCTCAGTCGTGGCCGCGCCGCCGGTCTTGCGGCGGCCTTCAAGGACGACCGTCTTCGCTCCGGAGCGCGCCAGGTAGGCAGCCGCTACAAGCCCGTTGTGACCTCCGCCGACAACGATCGCGTCGTATGTTGCGGCCATGAACCAGCCTTCCCTAGGGTTGCGGTCACGAGCCTGCGCGGCGAGCGCACGTACGTCCGCGTCATGTTGACTGAATGTTCAGTTTAGAAAGCTGTTAGCCTGTAGGCAAGAGGGAGATCGGCTTGCGGCCGGTTCGCCCCGGTCAGGAGAACGGACCTGCAGACCTGACCGGATAGGCCGGGTCGCGCTCAGGCAAGGACGGCAACACGCAGACAGACGGCAGCAGAGCAGGAATTATTGCCGTCATGAGAGGAACAGCCGCGATGACTATCCGCGGGGCCGACGGCGCTGAGGCGTCCGGTACGACCGATCAGCGGCGTGAGCAGATGCTGCACGCGGCGCTTGAGGTCATCTCCGCGCGTGGATATGCCGACACCAGAATTGCCGACGTTGCCGAGCTGGCCGGAGTCAGCCCGGCGCTCGTCATCTATTACTTCAAGACCAAGGACCAGCTTCTGACCGAGGCCATCCGCCATTACGAGGACAGCTGGTACACCGTCGGCCAGGCACGCATGGCAGGGCTGGTCTCGGCCGCCGGCCGTCTCGAGGAGTTCGTGGCGATGAGCTGCCTCACCGACGCGGACCCGGAGCCCGACAGCTCCTGGCAGCTCTGGCTCGACTTCTGGGCCCAGGCCGCCCGCAACGCCGAAGTCGCCGGAGTACGGCAGAAGGCCGACGACCGCTGGCGCGAGGTCATCGCCTCGCTCGTGCGGGACGGTCAGGAGGCGGGCGAGTTCCGCGAGCTCGACACCGAGGGCTTCGCCATCACCCTGTCCACGCTGCTGGACGGGTTCACTATTCAGATCGCCCTGGAGGATCCGGTAGTTGACGCCGTGCGGGCTTTTGAGCTAAGCATGCGGTTTGCTGCCGGTCAGCTCGGGTTTGACTGGACGCCAGGCCGCGGACGGGATGCGGCAGGCGGAAGGGCACCACAAGAAGGGTAGGTAGCTGGCGTGGCTGGTGGTCGCATCGAGCTTGTCTCGCTCACGAAGCGGTTCTCCGAAGTTGCGGTCGACGACATCGACCTGCAGATCGCCAGTGGCGAGTTCTTCTCCCTGCTCGGGCCGTCCGGCTGCGGGAAGACAACCACCCTGCGGCTCATCGCCGGGTTCGAGCAGCCAACCGCGGGCCGCATCCTGCTGGACGACGTCGACGTGTCGGCTGTCCCGCCGCACCGGCGGAACGTCAACACGGTGTTCCAGAGCTACGCGCTGTTCCCGTTCCTGACGGTGTTCGACAACGTGGCGTTCGGCCTCAGGAACAAGCACCTGCCCAAGGCCGAGCTCGACGAGCGAGTCAACTCCGCCCTCGAGCTGGTGAAGCTGCGGTCCTTCGCCAAGCGCCGGCCGGGCCAGCTGTCGGGCGGCCAGCAGCAGCGTGTCGCGCTCGCGCGGGCGCTGGTGCTGCAGCCGTCGGTGTTGCTGCTGGACGAGCCGCTCGGCGCGCTGGATGCCAAGCTGCGGAGGTCGCTCAAGGTCGAGCTGAAGGCCCTGCAGGAACAGGTCGGCATTACCTTCCTCTACGTCACGCACGACCAGGAGGAAGCTCTCACCATGTCGGACCGGCTCGCGGTGATGCGGGACGGCAAGATCGTCCAGATCGGGCCGCCGACCGAGGTCTACGAGCAGCCTGCCGACACCTACGTGGCCGATTTCCTCGGCGCGTCGAACCTGATGCCGGTCGAGGTCGTGTCACGCGGTCCGGGCTCGAAGTGCGAGGTCCGGCTGGGCGACTCGGTGCTGAGCGTTGAGCACGGCGGCCTGGATGCCCCCGATCAGGCGCACGCGGTCATCCGGCCTGAGCGGGTCCGTATCGAGGAGTTCGGGTCGGCCGGAGCCAACCGCGTCCCGGCGATGGTCGAGCGCCTGGTCTATCTCGGCTCCGCGACGCAGGTGTTCCTCCGCCTCGCCGCGGGCGCCGACGTTCAGGCGCTGCTCCAGAACGACGGCGGCCAGAGCCAGCTCGCCCAGGGCACGCCGGTTCATGCCTACCTGGCGCCGGACGCCCTGCGCGTCCTGTCGGGCGGAGCAACCACGGCCGACCTCAACGCGGCTGAGGATGACAGCGAGCTGAGCAAGGCGAGCTGACTGCGCGGAGGTCTTACGGGCTAGCGCACTTCGGCTGAGGCAGCCTGCGAGCGTCCCGCTATCAGGAGCGCGTCGCGATGACGGCGCTCGACACAGGCTGCCCGGAGGTCGTGGCGTCGGGCAGCCCCCTCGATCTCGCGGATGATCTCCGGCGCGATAAACAACCGGGTTCGCCCCGCCGGGGCTGTCTCAGCGAGGATTCCGGCCTCGCACAGCTTGTCGACGCTGAGAGGAAACTGGACCTTAGCGTGGCGTGCGGCAGCGGACCCTGGCCGGTGATAGACGGTGAGGGTTTGCGGGATGCGGGCTGGTCAGGCGGCCTGTGCTGGTTCGACGGTGACTTTGTATCCGAGGCTGGCCAGGCGGGTGATGAGCTTGTCCTTGTACTGTTCTGGGTTCTGGCGGCGGGTGTAGAAGTCCTCGCCGAGCTCGTTGTAGGGCAGGTGGCGGTCCAGGACGCAGTAGATGATCAGGATGAGGGTGTGGGCCACGGCGACGGCGGCTTTCTTCTTGGCCCGGGTGTTGCGATGGCCGCCGAAGCGGCGGACCAGGCGGTGGAACTGGGCGCCGGGCCGGGTCTTGGTCCGCGAGCACGACCAGGCGCACTCAACCAGGACGTTAGCCAGGTGCTCGTTGCCGTGCCGGGTCCCGGCCGCCCGGCGCCGCCCGCCGGACTCGTTGTTCGCCGGGGCCAGCCCGGCCCAGGACGCGAGATGGCCGGCGTCGGGGAAGAACGACATATCCGTCCCGATCTCGGAGATGATCACGGCAGAGGCGGCCGGGCCGATGCCCGGGATCGTCTTCAGCAGGTCACGCTCGGCGCGAAACGGGACCAGCATCGCCTCGATCTGCTTGTCCACGGTGTCGATCAGCTCGGTCAGCTCGTCCACGTGGCGCAGGTGCAGCCTGCACATCAGGGCATGGTGGTCGTTGAAGCGGCCGGCCAGCGCCATGGACAGGTCGGGGATCTTGTTGCGGAGCGGCCCGTGGGCGAGCTCAGCCATGACCGCGCCGCGCCGCTCCCCGTCGATCAGCGCCTTGATCATCGCACGGGACGACACGCCGAGCACGTCGGAGGCGACCGAGTCGAGCTTGATCCCGGCGTCTTCCAGGGTCTTCTGCAGCCGCTGGATCTCGCTGGTGCGCGAGCCGACGAGCCTGGCCCGGTAGCGGGTCAGATCCCGCAGCTCGGCGATCTTCTGGACGGGGATGTAGGATCCGCGGACCAGCCCGCATTCCAGCAGCTCAGCCAGCCAGCAGCAGTCGGCCGCGTCGGTCTTGCGGCCCGGGACCGGGTTCTTGACGTGCGCCGGGTTGCACTTGATCACCTCGAAGTCACCGAACTCGGCGAGCGCGTGGATCACCGGGCCCGAGTAGATGCCCGTGGCCTCCAGGGCCACGTGGGTGACCCCGCACTCCGTCAGCCAGCCGCACATCTCCCTCAGCACCCCGTAGAACGTCTTGTACTTGCGGACCTGGCTGCGCCGCCCGCCCGGCTCATCACCCGGCGTCCGGACGCAGACTGCGATCTCCTTCTTCCCGACGTCGATCGCCGCGCACCGCTCATACAGCACCTGCATGGCCTGCCTGCCTCTCACTACGCGGGCCGCCAGCCCGGCGGGGCGTCCGGCGGTCCCGCCAGGCCAGCGCGCCCAGCCATCACCAGCGCGGGCCGGCTGCGGAGCCCCGCTCAGAAAAGGGAGACTGAGACACGCGCTCAAGGCAGCAACCGGGGGTACCGAAAAGAGGCTCCAGCGTTCAATCTTTGGCACGCCTACGAACAGACCAAGCCGAACCGACGTCAGCAGCCAGCACGCACAACCAGTGTCACCCGCCAGCCCCCAGCCCGCCAGCCTCCCCGGCGACCGTCAGCCAGTTTCAGCACAGCGGGCGGGCCGAAGGCCCATCAAATCTTTGGCTCGCCCAGCGGTGCGTGACGTGCAGCACATCCTGCGCTGCAGCGATCGTGATGGCTGGCGAGAGGAATAGCTGGTCGACCAGGAGCGGCAGCAGCGCTGACGCGCGCGGTGCCGCGACACGCTGCCGCATCTCACTGCGCAGATCAAGCAGCCGGCAGGCCCGCCGCGCCGCATCGCCCGCCTGCTCCGCCAGCGTTTTGAGGAAGAAGGCGAACCAGGTTGCCCCGTCCCCCTGTGTCGACACACGCAGCGATGTTCAGCAGCGGCGGCAGGCTGACCCCGGCGTGCAGTCGCTTCTCGAACTGATCGAGGCACTCCCACAGCCGCCCCGGCGGCGGAGGCACGTAGGTCGCGTCCGGCAGCATTACCCCCGGCGGCCCGATCCAGTTCTGGCTGGTGCGGAACTCGCCAGGCGTCGCATAGCCGCCCCGGACATCGGAGAGCAGGATCTGGTGCGCCTGCCTCAGCAAGCGCAGGCTCAGTGGCAGCTCCCGGTTGGGGGCAAGCACATGGTCCATCGCCTCCACGTAGTTGAAGACCTCCCGGACATCCCCCGCCACGGGAGCTGCCTTCGGCCTGACCTCGAACAGCACCAGATCAGAGAGCGATGCCTGGGTACCCTCGATCCGGCTCGACAGCACGGCCTCGCGGCGGACTAGCGCGCCGGACAGCAAATGCTGCCCGGGCAAGCTCCGCGCGACACCGGCCAGCTCGCCTACCGACCGATCGGCGGCCGACAGGCGCACCACCAGCTCCTGGCTCAGCTCATGACGCGGCGGGAGCGGCGGCGGCACGAACGCGAGGCAGCCGCCCTCCGCCCGAATCAGGTGCTTACGCTGCGGTGCGGGAAGATCCTCAGGTCGCATTGGTACTCACCTTCCACACAGCTGTTGCAGTAGTGGAAGTTAAGTAGCAGTAACTGCGGGTGACTGAGGTAGCACTCTTCCGGATAAACCAGTCAACACTGCCTGATGAGGTGCCCAGGCAGCCGGTCCTCGGGCTGGCGCAATCCGGCGCAAGATCACGGCCCGGCCCAGCCAGGATCGTTAGAAAATAACGAACACCTTGCGGATCGTCTCGTGGATATCCCAGGTGCCGGCCCAGCCGTTGGGAAAGAACGCGGTGTCGCCCGGACCGATCTCCAGCGGTTCGCCGCCGTCCGGAGTCACCGTCATGCGGCCGGACAGGATGTGCACGAACTCGTTCTCCTCCTGCTTCCAGTACGACGGGCCGGGGGTGCACTGCCAGACCCCGATCTCCGGCCCGTCGCCCTGCCACACGTAAAGCCCGGTGGTCTGCATGGCCTCGCCGGTCGCTTCCTCAAGCGGGCCCCAGTCTTCGAGCTCCGCGGTTGCAGTCGAGGCGAGGTAGGGAGTTATGTCGGTCATGATGGAGATGTTCCTTTCTCAGGGGTAGTGCCGGGCATGCTGCCCGGCTCAGGATGCTGGCCCGGGGATGCTCGGCGAGCGGCGCTGGCCGAGGGGTAGTGGCCCGGGATTGCTGACTCACGACAGGGTGAGCTTGCCGGCCGCCTGCAGCGCATGCTCGGGGAACGGCAGCGCAATCGGGTCGGTGCCAAGCCGCGAATTGCCCGCCGCGTCGAACCGGTCGAGCCCGAGATCGGCAACGTCCACGACGTCGGTAGTTCCCGTCAGCGCGACATCAGCGGTGGCCCGCGCGACCGCGGGTCCCCACATCATCCCGGCACCGCCGGCGCTCGCCACGGTGGCGCCGGCGACAGGCACGCCACCGCTCAGCGCGGGGCCGATGATCGGCAGATGGTCGGGCGTGTAGTCGATCGTGGCGCTCCACGTGCGGCGCAAGCCCAGCCCGGCCGTGACCGGGACGAGCTCGGCAAGCCGCTGCCGCATCAGTGCCAGGTACGGCTCGTCGATGCTGGCGGCCACGCCCGGCGCCTCGTCCGGGTTGCTCATGCCGAACAGCAGGCCGCCTTCCTCCGGCCGCCAGTACAGTCCGGCCGCCAGGTCGAACACCATCGGCACCCGCTCCGCCGCAAGCTCAGGATGCGCTTCGGTGACAGCGACCTGGTGGCGGACGCCGCCCGCGGGTACGCGAACCCCGGCCAGTCCGGCCACCTCGGCGAGCTCCGGACCGCCCGTGAGCACCACGAGCGGGGCACTAACAGGCCCGGCCGAAGTCCGGACTCCGGTTACCGTGCCCGCGCCATCGGTCTCCAGGCCGAGGAACGTCACGCGCTCCGCCACCTCGACGCCCGATATCGCCAGTGCCACCGCGTAGGCGGTCACATTGCGCGGCGGCGTGAGGTATCCGTCCTCTGCGCAGTAGGTGCCGCCCAGCGTGCGGCCCGGCGCCAGGGTCGGGTTGAGTGCGTCGAGCTGGCCCGGCTCGAGCCAGCGCACGGCCAGTCCGAGCGCGTTCTGCATCTGCATCCGAGTACGCGCGGCAGCCACGTCGGCGTCGGTGAAGCAGGGCAGCAGGTAGCCCTGGGGAGTGAAGCCGGAGTCGATCCCGATCTCGTCCTGCTGCCGCAGGTAGAACTTTCGCGACCACTCGCCGAGCTGCACTGCCCACGGCGTTCCGCCCTGGGTTCGGACGACGCCAGCAGCCCGGCTGCTGGCGCCCTGACCAAGGGTCCGCTTCTCGAGCAGCACGACGCGCGCGAGGCCGCTGCGGCGAAGGAAGTAGGCACACCACCCGCCGACCGTGCCGCCACCGACGACTACCGCATCCGCGGTCTTACTCAGCTGCATGTGCACCGGTCCATCCGCGCTCGCCCTCTACGCCGCGTGCCCGCTGAGCATGACACGGACTGAACGTTCAGTCAATAAGCCGCCGCTCCGCACGCCCCGCGCCCGTAGCCGCTAGCCGCTGCTCCCGACCGGGCCACAGCACAAAGGCGGCGACCGCTCAGTCGCAGCCGCCGCCCGATGGCCCGCGTACGCGGGCCAGTTAACGATCGCCCTAGCGACTAGACCGGCCGCGCTGACGCATGCCCATCCGCATGCCCTTGCGCATGCCACCGGAGCGCATGCCCATCTTCATGCCGCGTTTCGGCATACCCATCTGACGCTTGCGCATCATGCCTGTCATCGCGAGCATTACCGCGCAAACGCCGGCGATCGCCATCATGGCCTTCATGGCCCGCATGTGCTGTTTCCCCCTCCCCGATGTCCCACAGGCACTGCCGACGCAACGAGGTCGAGCTGGACCAGCGTCCGGCCGGCGCGACAGCGCTGTAGATCACTGCGGCAGGTACCCGGCGCCCGGGAGCGACAAACTGAGACACGCCGGTGCCGGCCGCACTGGCTCACGCGGAGCCGCAGGTACGTCAAGCAACGGCCACGCAGGCCGCCCGCCCGTGTCACGAGGCGCCCGTGGTCACGTAACGCCTCTACCGGCAGGGCATTGGATTCCGTGGCGCGCCACCCTAGACTGAACACTCAGTCAAAGCCGGGACGAGCTCGGTGCGGCAGTCACGCTCACGAAAGGGCGTCCGGACACTATGTACGGATTGTCAGCCGAAGATCGGCAACTCCAGGACCGCGCCCGCACCTTCGCCGATGAGCTGATCCCGTATGAGATAGAAGCCGAGCTGAACGGCGGCGACCTGCCGAAGGATGTCGTGGCCGCGCACAAGGCACGGGCAATCGAGCTCGGCCTGTACGCAACCAACATTCCCGCCGACCTTGGCGGGCAGGGCTGCACCTCGCTTCAGCAGGTCCTGGTCCAGGAGCAGGTCGGCCGGGTCACCAACGCCCTGGCCTGGGTCTGCGCGACTCCGCCCTCGTGGCTCCCCGCGATAGCGACTGCGTACCAGCTGGACAAGTTCCTCCGGCCGACCGTCCGCGGCGACCGCGAGGAGTGTTACGCCATCACCGAGGAGGGCGCCGGCTCCGACGTCGACGCCATCGTGGCGACCGCCCGGCGCGACGGCGGCGACTACATCCTGAACGGCGAGAAGTGGCACGTCACCTCCTACAACTCCGCGGATTACGCCTTCTTCCAGGGCAAGCTCGTCGGCGGCGACCACGACGGCGAGCACGCCATGTTCCTGGTGGACCTGCCCAGCCCCGGCGTCACCGTTGTCCGCACGCCCGCCTACACTCACACAATCAGTCACCACCACCCGATCGTGGCGTTCTCCGACGTCCGGGTGCCGGCCAGCAACCTCGTCGGGGCCGAGGGCGACGGGATGAGCTTTGCCTACGAGTGGTTCCGCTTCGAGCGCATGATGGTGGCGGCCCGCTGCCTAGGCGGCGCGCAGCGGCTGGTCGAGGAGATCACAACCTTTTCCGGGAAACGAAGTGTTCAGGGGAAGCCGATCGCGCAACTGGGCGCCATTCAGGGGATGCTGGCCGATTGCCTGACGGAGTTGTTCGCTGCCCGGTCGCTCGTCTACGAGACAGCTCGCAACATCGACGCCGGTGCCGACGTCAAGGTGCAGCACGCCCAGTGCTCCATGGCCAAGCTGTACGCGTCGGAAATGGCGGGCCGGGTCGCGGACCGGGCCGTCCAGATCTTCGGCGGGCGCGGCTACATGCGCGAGAACGTGGCCGAGCGTTTCTTCCGCGAACTGCGCGTAGAGCGCATCTGGGAGGGCACCAGCGAAGTCCAGCGCTCGATCATCGCGGATCAGCTGATCAAGCGCGGCCCTGGCGCGCTGGCTTAGGACCTTCCCCGGCGAGCACGCAATGGATCCATACGTGATCATCTGGCTCAACGGCACGTTCGGCGCGGGAAAGACCACGACAGCCAGGCAACTGGCCAGCCGGCTGGCCAACGCCCGGCACTTTGACCCTAAGCCCCGGGTCAGTTCGCGCCAGTAGTCCTCGCGCAGGATTGTTTGCACGGCGATCAGGTGCTGGCCGGTGAAGCCGGCGATTTTCTCGGTGACGACAGGGGCTTCAGGCGAATGTCTCTGAGCACCTTTCACGTGCTCCTGCACGTGGACTCGGGCACTCTGGCCGAACGAATCCAAGCCGACCAAGTCGACGGCAGGGCGCGCCAGTGGCGCCTCGACCACATCAGTGACTACGAGAAGTCGCGGCCATGGATGGAATCAGCGGCTGATCTCGTGATCGACACCACGAACCTACCTGTCGTCGACGTGGCCAAGCGGATCGCGGTAGAGGCCGAGAAGCGCATCGCCGAGGCCATTCAGGCGCGCACGTTAGTCAACGTCGCACACTGAACTCAGCGGTCAGCCAACTAGAGGGAACCCGATCCGGTGACGGCCTCGCCGCCACGTGGCACCCCCTCAGGAGACCATCGCCACCCGCGTCAACGACAATGTCCGCGACACGACGGCGCAGGTCACAGCTCCGGCTGTCGCGGTCGGCGCGCCGCACTGTCGGAGCTGTCTGGCAAGGTGGAACCGTGACGACGAACGTGGTGCGAGATGCCCTGGATGCGGTCTGGCCGACCGCGCCCGCGCCAGCGCACCGGGCGCTTCCCCACGCACTCGTGCCTGTCGGGAACCAGTCCGCGCGCGAGCTCTGGTCTGCCGGCGCACTTCCGCCGGGCTCGCGCGATCCGGCGAGTTCGGCAGCCGACGGGTTCTGGGCCGCGGGCTACCGCGAGTGGCTCCCGCCCGCGAGCCTGCGCCAGTCACTGGCCTGTTTCTGGGTCAGCGTTACTCCGATGGGTGATCGGCCGTCGGTGACAGCCGTCTTGCCGGATGGCTGCGCGGAGCTCATCTGGCAGAGCGGGCGCGGCGCTTACGTCGCCGGACCAGATACCGGACCCGCACCCGCTGTCCTCCTGCCGGGCACGGTCATCGTGGCAGCACGGTTCCGGCCCGGTGCCGGCGGCCCGGCGCTCGGCCTGCCGCTGGATGTTGCGCGCGACCAGCGGATCGATCTGACGGCCTGCCTGCCCCGGCTCGCTCGACAGCTGCCTGCCGACCTCGATCCTGACGAGGCGCTCACCAGGCTCGCCACGCTATCGGCTCGGCTCGTATCCCGCGGTTCAGCGGACGCTCTCGTGCTGCACGCCACCACACTGCTCGCGGACAGCCGGACGACGGTTGCCGGGCTCAGCCGCGACCTGGCGATGAGCGAGCGCCAGCTACGCCGGCGCTTTGACGAGGCAGCCGGTTACGGGCCCAAGACGATGCAGCGCGTCCTGCGCTTCCGGCGCGTGGTCCGCCACCTGACGGAGTCCGCTGGCACCGCTGACCTGGCAAACCTCGCCTTCCGACTTGGCTATGCCGACCAGGCGCATCTGACCAGGGAAACAACCAGGCTCGCGGGACAGACTCCGGCCGCACTCGCGCGGAGCTTCCTGCCCGATCAGGCCTGAGCCGGTGATCCGGGCGGACGCAGGTGCCGATGCTGTGGCAACGGCACCTTTCTCGCTCGCGATGGCCGGCCGCAGCGCAGCGACACGAGCACCGAGCAGCCTGATCGCGCACTCTGAGTGCGCCCGCACTCTACGATCGGTCTCATGGCCATCAGCGACGAAAAGTACGTCTCCACGACGACCTACCGGAAGTCGGGCGATCCCGTCTCGACGGCGACCTGGATCGTGTCGCTGGACGACGGCCGGGCTGCCTTCTGGACCTCGTCGTCGTCCGGCAAGTACAAGCGGCTCCGCAACAGCTCGCGGATCGCGTTGCAGCCATCTGACTCGCGCGGACGGGCGAAGCCAGGTACTACGCCGGTCGAGGGCACTGCAGAGCTGGTGACCTCGGGATCCGACTTCGATGCCATCCAGCGCAGCGTGCGCGCGAAGTACGGCTTCATGGTCGGCCTGTCGAAGTTCTTCAACACGCTCGGTCATCTGGGCAGGGGACCGTTCCCGTACGGGAACGTCGGCGTCGTCATCACGCTGGCTGCAGACCACTAGCTGAGAGCGCAGGCTTGCGGCCCTGCTCAAGCGGTGCTAGCTCGCCGCCGGACGGATTGCCTGGATCTGCGTAGTCTGGCCGACCAGGCGGCTGGCGTCGTCTCGCAGCGTCGTCTGCACCGTGACCATGGTCCGCCCCCGGTTGAGCGGCAGCGCGGTAGCCCGGACCTCACCGCCCAGCACCGGGCGGAACAATTGCGTCGTCGACGTGATCGTCGCGGTGGACTCACCGTCCGCTAGCCCGAGGAACGCAACCAGCGCCCCGGCGCTGTCGGCCAGCGTCATGAGCGCGCCGCCGTGCATGATCCCGCCTGCCGTGCACAGTCGCGGCAGCCACGGCAGCACGGCCACGACCCCGTCCGGGCTGGCCGACTCCACCGAGATGCCGAGCCCGGCGGCGAACGGCATCACGGCGACGAGAGCATCGAGATCCCCGGCCATGTGCAGAGTCTGCCAGCCGAAGCGCAACTTGCTGCAATCCCACGCCGGTTAGCACAGCGCGCCGCCGGCCACCAGCGCGGCGCTCTCGAGGACGCCCGCCAGTACTGACAAAACGCCGCTCCCTGCTCTAGCCGTAAAGAATTGGTCCTGACCGGACCAAAAGGCTTCGTGATCACGGTGCATGTGCGCCATCACCGGCCTAGCCCTCGGCCAGCGCGGTCCAGGAGCGAGCCGCTGATCAGGCGGGCAGATTCGCCTCGATGGCGGCCACGACCTCCGGCGCATCCGGCGTGGTCATCGGGCGGAACCGCGCCAGTACCGAGCCGTCTGAGCTGACCAGGAACTTCTCGAAATTCCACTGAATGTCGCCAGCCTCGCCGTCGGCGTCGGCCGTCGCGGTGAGCTCGCTGTAGATCGGGTGCCGCTGCGCACCGTTGACATCGATCTTCTCGAACATCGGGAAGCTGACGCCGTAGGTCGCGGAGCAGAACTCCGCGATCTCCTCAGCGCTGCCCGGTTCCTGCCCGCCAAACTGGTTGCACGGGAAGCCAGCCACCGAGAACCCCCGGTCCGCGTACTGCTTCTGCAGCTCCTCGAGGGCGGTGTACTGCGGTGTCAGTCCGCATTTGGAAGCCACGTTGACCACCAGGAGGGTCTTGTCGCCCAGGTCGCCGAGCGACGACGGCCCGCCCGCCAGGGTGTTCACGGGAATGTCGCGCAAGCTCACGTCACAGAGTCCTCACGTTTGGAAGGAACACAGCGCCGGGTCCCCGGCATTCGCAGTCAACACCGTCGCCCCCACGGATATGCCAGGTCCGGCCAATCCGACGCCCCTTCAGGTCGACGCGGCGCGGACCGGCGCGCAAGGATTGCCGGCATGGATCAGCAGACGCATGCGGCGGTGCACTGGCTGCTGCAGTCGGACGAACCCGCGATCAGGAGCATGGCCCGCCGGGATCTGCTCGGTGAAGAGCCCGAGCCGGCCGACCGGGTGCTGGCCGGGCCGAAAGTAGCCGCGCTGCTAGCCGGCCAGCAAGCTGATGGCGGCTTCGGCGTGCATTATTACCGCAAATGGACCGGTGCGCACTGGCGGCTCGTCTCGCTCGTGGAGCTGGGAATTCCGGTACACGAGCCGCGCGCGACGGCAGCAGCGTCGTCAGTTCTGAAACACTTCGGGCCAAGCCGGCGCCGGGTGAGTGTCATCGACGGCCTGCCGCGGCGGTGCGCCTCGGTCGACGGCAATGTTCTCGCCGTCTGCAGCCGGCTCGGCATGGCCGCGGATCCGCGCGTGCAGGAACTCGCCGCCGCGATCGTCAGCTGGCAGTGGCCCGATGGTGGCTGGAACTGCGATCGATCGGCGACCGGATACCGGTCGTCCTTTCACGAGACCCTGGCGACCTCGTGGGGGCTGCACGAGTATGCAGACGCAACGGGCGACAAACAAGCCCGCGCCGCCGCGGACCGTGCGGCCGAGCTGTTCCTGCAGCACCGGGTGTTCCGCAGCCTCAGGACAGGACAGGTGATCAGTCGTCAGTGGCTCGCGTCACGGTATCCGGCCTACTGGCATTACGACCTGCTGCAGGCGCTCCTCGTGCTGGGCCGGATGGGCAAGCTCGGCGATCCGAGGGCCTGCGACGCGCTTGACGAGCTCGAACAGCAGCGCCTGCCGGACGGCCGCTGGCAGCCGGGCGGCTCATGGTGGAAACCCGGTGCCGGGCCCTGCACACCAGAGGTCGTCGACTGGGGCCGTGCAGGCCCGAACGAGATGATGACGCTCAACGCACTCCGGGTGCTGCGTGCCGCCGGGCGAGCCTGACAGCGACTCCGCACTCGTTTGTAACGGCCGACCGTTCCTTTTGTCCCGATTCTCGTGACCATAACCAGCGGGAAGTCGCGATTGCGCGGCGCAACCGGCCCAGGGTGCGAGACGCAGACCTCGCTCGCTTGCTCTCGCGCGATTACTCATGCAAGACTAATCGCGTGTCATCAATTCGACTCTTCATCCTCGGCACGCTGTCGGCCAGCGGCCCGCTGCACGGACACCAGATCCGGCAGCAGGCGCAGAACGACCGCACCGAGACCTGGACCGATATCCGGGTGGGCTCGGTCTACGGCGCTCTCAAGCGCCTCGCCAGCGAAGACCTGATACGGGAGGTGCGGACCGAGAAGGTCGGCAACCGGCCCGAGCGGACTGTCTACGAGATCACGCCGGAGGGGCGTCGTTCCCTGGCCGCAATCCATGAGACGGCATTGCGCGAGATCGATCACCACTACGACCCGTTCGATCTGGCGCTCGCCCAGTCACGCGGCGTTCCCGAGGAGCACCTCGCGCAGATCATCGATAACCGGCTCGGCGCGCTCAGGGTGCAGCTGGCCACGCAGCGCCAGGCAGCCGAGCACGCTGAGCCGTACGTCAACGAGGCCGAGCGCCTGGTAATCCAGCACCTGATCACGCGGACCGAGGCGGAAATCCGCTGGCACACCGAAGTCGCCGCGCGCCTGGAGAAAGTCGCAGCCGACTTCCGCGCCGGCGTCGGCGGCCCCCCGGCTCCGCACGACACCCTTCCGACTCCGGACAACACCCTCCCGACTCCGCACGACATTTCCCCGACGGGATCACACTCATGACCACGTCACCTCCCACGCCGCCGATTCAGCCCACCGCCGACGCCGGCGGCGCAGCCAGCCCCGCCCCGCCGAGCGGGCCAGCCGGGACACCTGGCCACGGCTGGGGACCCGTCTCGATTGTCCTGATCGGCGCCTTCATGGCGCTGCTCGACACGACGATTGTTAACGTCGCGCTACCGAGCATCCACGACGGCCTGCACGCGTCGTCCGCGAGCCTGGAGTGGATCGTGTCCGGCTACGCGCTCGCCTACGGACTTGCCCTTGTGCCCGGCGGCCGTGCCGGCGACCGCTTCGGCCATAAGAACCTGTTCCTCATCGGCCTGACGATCTTCACCCTCGCCAGCGTCGCCTGCGGCATCTCGCAGACGCAGGGCGAGATCGTCGCCGCCCGGATTGTGCAGGGTCTGGGAGCCGGGCTGTTCTACCCGGCCATCAGCGCGACGATCCAGCACTCCTTCACCGGCCCCGCGCGGTCCAAGGCGTTCGGAATCCTCGGCGCGGTCATCGGCGTGTCCACTGCCATGGGCCCGCTGCTCGGCGGCCTGATCATCGCCGGGGTCGGCGTCACCGACGGCTGGCGCTGGGTCTTCCTGGTGAACCTGTTCATCGGCGCGGTCGCGATCCCGCTGGCGGCCTGGCGCCTCCCCCGCGCGGAGGCGCGCACCAGGCGCGGCTTCGACCCAATCGGCCTCGGCCTGCTGACCGCGGGGCTGCTTCTGGTGCTGATCCCCCTCGTCGAGGGTCAGCAGGTCGGCTGGCCAGCCTG
Source organism: uncultured Actinomycetota bacterium (assembly GCA_963711535.1). GTDB lineage: Bacteria > Actinomycetota > Actinomycetes > Streptosporangiales > Streptosporangiaceae > JAJYUU01. The sequence continues at coordinate 585,814 of CAVQEN010000002.1, forward strand.
GACCTGGATCTGCTTCGGCGCCTGTGTCGTCGCCTTCGCGCTGCTCACCCGGTGGGAACGGCGTGCGGACCAGCACGCCGCCGACCCGCTGCTCAAGCCGGGGCTGCTGCGGCAGACCTCGTTCTCGGCCGGTGCAGTGTTCGCGATCGCGTTCTTCGGCGGCTTCAGCAGCATCTTCTTCACGCTGTCGATCCTGTGGCAGGAAGGCCTGGCCCGCTCCGCGCTGATGACCGGCCTGGTGATCGCGCCGTACTCCGTCGGCACGCTGGTCGCCGCCGCGAACAGCGACAAGCTCTCTGCCCGTCTCGGCCGGCTCGTCCTGGTGCTGGGCTGCACGCTGCTGCTGATCGGCCTGGCACTGGTCATCCTGGTCATCCACCTGACCGGGCCGGGCATCAGCGGCTGGGACCTGACTGGCCCGCTGCTACTCGCGGGGCTCGGCACGGGCATGACGATCGCGCCGAATCAGGACTTCGTGCTCGCCACAGTTCCCCGCCAGGAGGCGGGCACGGCAGCGGGGATTCTCGGCACCTCACAGCGCGTCGGCACGGCGATCGGCATCGCGATCATCGGCACCGTGCTGTTCGGCAGCCTGAAGTTCACGCCGGGACCGCACGCCGTGGCCAGCGCCTTCACTCACAGCGCGCAGCTAGCGCTGACCGCCAATCTGGGGTTCATGATCGTCGCCCTGATCCTGGTCCTGGCGCTTCCCCGCGAGATACCGCACCACTGAAAGCATGAAACGAGGCCGACGACACTCGCCAGCCCGCACGGCCGCGGCGATGGGGGCTAGTGAGAATCCGGCCTCACTGGCGGATCGACGACCACATCCGCAGGCGCCGCGGCGGAGCGCGCCATGTCGCCGGCGCAGTCAGCGCCGCTGCGCTAGCGCTGCCTGACCGGGGACCGCTGCCTAACCGGCGACCGCCGCCTTGGCGGACGACTGGCTCCAGGCGGGCTCGCCTTTATAGCCGCGCGCGATCTGGGTGACGAACTGATACACCGCGTCCTCATCCGGCGACAGCGGCCCGGGAACAGCGTGCGACGAGCTCAGCCCGCGCTGCACCGACTCACAGGCGCCCCAGTCCTGCTTGTTGGTGATGTCCCAGAACTCGACCGCGTAGCCGGGGTCGAAGCCAGGCTTGCCGATCGCCTCGGGCGCGAACGCCCAGCTGCACTCGATCAGCGTCCGGTCCGCGGCCAGCGGCGTGAGAACGTGCGTCATCACGTAGTCGGGGTGCAGGCTGATCAGCACGTTCGGAAAGACGTTGACGTAGATCACGGTCCGCAGCCCGGTCGCGTCCAGCCCGCGCAGTGGCACGCCGAGGCTGGTGCCGTCGAGCGACATGGTCGTCATGTCGTCGCGCAGGTCCATCCAGCCGCCGACCCACGGGCCGCTCGCGTGATAGTTCTCGCCGCTGTTGGGCGGACTCACGCGGCATAGCTCGGGGTGGATCATCGGGCAGTGGTAGCACTCGTGGTAGTTCTCGGTGAGGATCTTCCAGTTCGAGGCCGCGTCGTAGGAATGGCGGCCGGCCACGACGAGGCGCTCGGGCTCGTACGGGGCGACAAGCTCCTCGAGATCGGCCAGTGCTTCCGTGAGCGGCCCGGCGGTGCCGGAACCGTCGACGAAGATCAGGCCATGCCAGTCGGTTAGGGGCAGCTCAAGAAGGCCCCACCGGGAGGTGTCGAATCCCGCCGTGCCCTTGAAGCCCCTGGCGGTCTTGAGATCGCCATTGAGCTCGTACGTCCAGGAGTGATACGGGCACACGATCGACGGGCGCTGTGCCGACCCGCCGCACGGCAGCAGCTCGTGGCCGCGGTGGCGGCAGGTGTTCGCGAAGGCGTGCAGCGCGCCGTCCGCATCCCGGCTGAGCAGCACGCTGCCCGCGCCGACAGGCACAGCGCGCTGGTCTCCGGGGTCCGCCAGCCCGGCTGCCTGCCCGACGCAGGTCCAGCCGCCATCGAAGAAGTGCGTCTGCTCCCAGGCGAAAACCGCCGGATCAACATAGGCAGCCCGCGGCAGCATGCGGCTCTGGCCGAACGGCAGCAGGGACTGGGCAAGCTCAGCAGCGTCGACGGGCGCGAGGAGAGGTGCAAAACTGGACTGACTGACCATACAGTCAATTCTAGGGCGAGCCCCCGAACGTGTCCAGGGTAACTCGTGGCCGGCGCGCCTCCCGGTACCGGAATAGCGAGTGAGTGCCGGCTGAAACCAGGCCGCTGAGTCTTAGCGGCCCCGGCCGAGCGCGTCCTGTGGTTTACCGTGACAATTCCTGGTATCACTGTCCATCAGCAAATCTTCAGTAAGTATTCTGCTTCGTCGGCGCTAGGTCTATGCTCGCTCCGCAGACCGGATGAGTCCAGATTTCATGTCTTATCGACGGGGCTTACTGATGCGCTCTCTGCCGCGTTCCCGCGCTGTCCTGGGCAGCGGCCTGGCCGCGATCGCCTCGGTCGCACTTCTGGCTGCATCTGGTCTCGGCGCGCCGGCGCAGGCTCAGACCGCCTCCGCTCAGGGTGCAGCAGCTCAGGGTGCAGCCGCTCAGGCGGCCGCACCTCGCCGCGATGCGCTTCCGCTGTCAGCGGTACAGCTGCGAGCTGACCAGCGCCGCCACGAGCCGACCGACAACGGCTCACTGAGCTCGCTGACCGGCGAAGTGCACAGCCCCGCCGGTTTCCCGCTCAGCGGGATCTGCGTCACCGCATATGGTCCGCACGGGCAGTCGTCGGCAGCGACCACCCGCTCGGGGCAGTACCTGATCAGCAAGCTGCAGGCCGGCCGTTACCAGCTTCAATTCCGCGCCTGCGCCGGGGCGCCGTCGGAGTTCGTGCCCGAGTGGTACGGAAACGTGCTCCAGCGAAGCGAGTCGCGGCCAGTGATCGTCGGCAATTCCAGCCTGGCGCCCGTGCAGGCCCTGTCTGCGATGACCCTCTACCCCGCCGACAGCAACCTCGGCGACCTGCCCCGCGCGGTGGTCGCGCAGCACGGCTCAGACGAGGTAGCGACCGACCCGTTCGGGAAGCTCGCCATGGCGCCGTCCGGGACTAGCGCACTGATCAGGTCCGTAGTGGCGCGTTACCGGGAAAAAGCAGGAGACACCGCTGCCGCGCACGGCCGGGGGCGGATCTCCGGCGTCGTGACGAGCCCAAGCGGAGCGGGCCTCAAGGGCATCTGCGTGGCGGTCGTCTCCTCGGCTACCTCCGGCGAGACGATCGCGACCACGGGTGCGTTCCGGGACGTACCGCACTGCCCGGCTGCCGGCCGGTCAGTACCAGCTCTTCCTGTACCCCGGCTGCGGTAACACGGGCAACTGGCTCTTCCAGATCTACAAGGGCATCTACAACCCGAACCGCAACCCGACCGCGGTCACGATCCGGGCCGGGGAGACCAGCGGCGACACCGACGCTGTCATGAAGGACGGCGGCGAGATCTCCGGGACTGTCACCGGCCCGCAGGGCAAGAAGCTCAGCGGAGTCTGCGTCTCGCCGCTGACCAGCGCGGCGTCCGGTGCGCTGGTCAACACGGCGATCTCCAAGGACGGCGTCTACCACATCCGCAGTGTCCCGGCGGGTTCCTATCAGATCGGCTTCGCGCCCTGCGGAACCGCGGACTACGCACCGACCCTGTGGCCGGGGACGCAGAGCTACAGCGTCGCGCCCTACGTGCACATCACCGGCACCCGCAAGGTCGGCAACATCGACGAGGTCATGCAACTCGGCGGCATCGTCACCGGGGTCGTGACCGGCAGTACGACGCCGCCAGCTCCGCTGCCGGGCATCTGCGTTTTTGTCTCGGAGAACAACGGGCTCGGCGAGGTCGGCAGTGTCGCGACGGGGGTCAACGGCCAGTACGCCGTCAAGGGCCTGGCCTCCGGCTCCTACTCGGTCCAGTTCCAGCCCGGCTGCGACAACAACGGCAATTACACCGCCGTCAGCTACCCGCAGAATGTCGCGGTGTCCGAGGGTGCGACGACCAAGGGCGTCGACGCGACGCTGCCGGTCGGTGCCACGATCTCCGGAACCGTCACCAGCGCCAATACCGGGCAGCCGGTTCCCGGCATCTGCGTTGACATCGAGGGTAGCCAGACGGACACGGAAGCCTCCGTCACCACCGGCAGCGATGGGGCTTACTCCGCTGATCAGCTGCCGGTCGACACCTACCAGGTGGTTTTCAGCGGCGGCTGCGGGAATGCGGGCAGTTACGCGCCCCAGGGCTACGACGACACCAGCCCGGACGAACCGCAGAACATCGACGTCACCGCCGCCGGGCAGTCCGTTACCGGCATCGATGCCGCACTGGCGGCAGGACCTGAGATCCGCGGGACCGTCACCGGCACGTCCGGCCGGAAGCTCTCAGGCATCTGCGTCTCCGCCAGCACGGCCAGCGGCAGCTGGGGAGCCGCCGGGCAGACAGCCCGGGGAACCCATGCGCTACCGGATCTGGCGCCGGGCTCGTACCAGGTGTACTTCAGCTCTGGCTGCGGCGACAGCTCCGACCTGGCCGATGAAGCGTTCCGCGGCAATGTGACCGGGACGCTGGCGGACGAGGTGTCAGCGTCCAGCGGAACGGTCGGCGGCGTCAACGCCGTCATGGAGCCCGCGGGCGGGATCTCCGGAGTGGTGCGGACGGCGGCCGGCACCGGCGTGGGAGTCAGCTGTCTGATCGTGACGGGGATCAGCGGTCCCGCTCGCTCCCTGTCCGGCGAGGATCTCCTGTTCTCCAGCCAGTACCACCTCACCGGCCTGCCGCCGGGCGGCTATCAGGTCGTCTTCGCACCGTCCTGCTGGGGCCATAAGCTGCAGACGCAGTGGTACAAGGGCAAGTCAGGTCCGGCTGGCGCGACCGCAGTCCGGGTGACAGCGTCCCGCATCAGCCACGGCATCGACAGCGCGCTCGTACCGGGCGGCTCGATCGCCGGCAAGCTGACGGCGGCCGGGAGCCCGGTCCACGACATGTGCGTGTACGCGCAGAACGTGTCACAGCCGGACGAGTTCGGTGAGGGCGTCAGCAACCGGAGCGGGCTCTACTACGTCCACGGGCTCAACTCCGGGCAATACGAGCTCTACCTGAGTCCATGCGGGGGATCGTCAGGCAACCTCGCCAGCACGGTCGTGCCGCAGCTGGTGCGCGTCCGGGCTCCGGAGCAGACGAGCGGCATCACCACGAGCGTGCCCGCGGGTGCCACCATCGCCGGCGAGCTGCTGGCCGGCTCTCCGGCGACCGGTGCCGGAGCCGCCGGGGCATGCGCGGAGGCTCTTCAGGTTGGCGGAGCAAGCTACGGGCAGGCGAATGCGGGCATGGACGGCACCTACAGCATCACCAACCTCGCGCCCGGCGAGTACCAGGTCTACCTGGGTGACCAGCTCTGCAGCTACAGCGGCCCGGACCTCGCCCCACAGTGGTATCTGGGCAAGCAGACGCCGGCCGGCGCGACGCTGGTGTCCGTCAGCGCGGGCGGCACGACCACCATCGCCGACTCGACGCTGCTGCCTAACGGATCCGTCACGGGCACGGTGCGGGCAGCCGGCGGACCGGTGCGCGGCGTGTGCGTAGCAGCGTTCCCGGCCGGGGCGCTCGCCACCGAGCTCGGCTCTGCGCCGGTCTACGCCGTCACCAGCAGTGCGGGCAGCTACCGCATCAGCTATCTGCCGGCCGGCAAATACCGGGTGCAGTTCAGCTCGGGCTGCGGTGCTTCTGGCTACCGGGCGCAGTGGTGGCAGCACAAGCCGACTCGGGCGGCCGCGACGGCCGTCACGGTGACCTCGGGGACGGTCACGAGCGGGATCAGCGCGACCCTGCGCACGTAGCGCGACGCGGCCAGGCGCCATGCGGCGGGCCTGCCGTTGACAGCGGCAGGCCCGCAGTGTGTTACGGCCGTACCAGCGGCAGGAAGACGTCGTCGACGATCTCGACAATCTCGCCGTCGGTGAGCGGTTCCCTGGTGACCAGCAGACCGTGCCGGAACAGGTCGGTAGGAAGCGTCGCCACCCGCCTGCTGACGCCGGGCCTGGCCTCGCCACGATCGGCAGCACGCTTGAGGATCGTGGTCATAACCTCAGCGCCAATCAGAAGTACCTCGCCATGCATGCGCCTGAACACCTCAGCATCCGCCAGGATGTCACCGAAAAGCGCGGCCATGTTCTCCGGGCCTATCTCGGCGAGTCGTACCGCCATCCGGCGCAGCACCGCGAGAACGTCCTCGCGCAGGCTGCCCGTGTCCGGGATCTCTCCGGACAGCAGCGGCCGGTTCTGCCGCATCGCGGCGATAACCAGCTCCGGGCGGCTTCGCCAGCGGCGGTACAGGACGGCCCGGCTGGTGCCAGCACGGTCGGCGACGGCCTCGAACGTCAGGCCCGCGTAGCCCGCAGACCGCAGCTCAGCCCACGCCGCAGCCAGCAGCGCAGTCTCGAGCGCCTCTCCGCGGCGTCTGGTCCTGCTGCCATCGCTCATTGCCTCAGCTCCTTAAGAAACGCTTGCATCTTATCGCGGGACGCAGTTAAGATACGTGCGTATCGTAATAAGATACGCACGTATCTAAGGAGCTAAACCATGTCGCTAGCATCGCCGCCAGCCTCCACCGAGGCCGGCCGGGCACAGAGTCAGCGGGCGGGCTGGTGGCCACTCGTCGTCATCGCGACAGCTCACCTCATGGCCGTGCTGGACACCACGGTCATGTTTGTGGCGCTTCCCTCGGTCCAGCACTCGCTGCACATGTCCGTGGCGTCGCGCCAGTGGGTCGTGACCGGGTACACACTCGCGCTAGCCGGACTGCTCTTGCTCGGCGGCAGGCTGGCCGACCGGCTGGGCGCTCGCCGAGCTCTGCTCATCGGCGTGATCGGCTTTGCGCTGGCCTCCGCAGTCGGCGGAGCGGCTGTCAACGGCGTGATGCTCATCGTCGCCCGGGCGGTCCAGGGGGCCTTCGGCGCTGTGCTGATCTCCTCGACGAAGTCGCTGCTCATCACCGTCTACACGGACGACCATGAGCGTGCGCGGGTGATGGGGATCTTCACTGCGACGCTGACGGCTGGCCTCTCGCTGGGTCTGATACTCGGCGGCGCGCTGACCAGCGAACTGAGCTGGCGCTGGTGCCTGTACATCAACGTGGCGCTCGCGCTGGTGCCCATCCTTGGCGCACCGCGCTTCCTGCCGTCAGTGGCTGCGCGGCCGGAGGTGCGGATCGACGTGATCAGCGCTGTCCTCGCCACGGCTGGCATGGCCGCGCTGGTGTATGGCCTCGGTGACGCCTCGACGTACGGCTGGGGCGACGCACGCATTGCCGGCTCGCTAGCCGCGGCGGCCATTCTGCTCGGCGGGTTTCTCGCACGGCAGATCGGGCACCCGAGCCGCCTGCTCCCGCTGCGCATCGTGACAGACCGAGTGCGCGGCTGGAGCATGATCACGCTGGTCGTGAACGGCCTCAGCACCTTTGGCATGCTGCTGATCCTCACCTATCAGCTGCAGTCGGTGATGCACTACTCGGCCCTGCGCACGGGGCTCGCCCTCGTCCCGTTCGCGGCAGCGACCGGAATCGGCTCGGCCCTGCTGGCACCGCGCCTCATGCTGCGCGTGCCCACCCGGTGGCTCATCACCGGCAGCATGGTGATCGAGGCAGCCGGCCTCGTGCCGCTCATCTGGCTGACGACGGGCAGCCACTACTTGCCGCTGATCCTCCTCGCCACGCTCATCGAGGGCCTCGGCACCGGCGTGGCCGGCCCGGCGACACTGAACCTGGCGCTGAGCAGAGTGCTCCCGGCCGACCGGGGCGCGGCCGGTGCCGGCACTAGCGCGGCCAGCCAGCTGGGCTCGTCGATCGGCGGCGCATTGCTCAACACGGTGGCTGCCAGCGCCACCGCCGCCTATCTCGCGGTGCACTCGGCTGCCAGCGCAGCGACTGCGGCAGTCCACGGCTACACGGTGGCGATGGCCTGGGGAGCAATCATCACCATTGCCGTGGCCATCCCGGTCGCGGTCTTCATCTCCGCGCGCCGCGCTCGCAGCACGGCCGCACCGGCCCCGAGGAACCGACGCCGACGAAGCGCTCTACGCCCTCAGCACGATCCTCAATCCGTGACTCGCACCCGACCACGCACATTGCGACAGCGCCGCCATCCGGGCGGCAGATGCTGTCGCCCGGGCGCGCGAGATACTCGCTCGATATGACAACTACGAAATCGGGGCTGGGCAGACCGGCCAGGTGTGGACTGACCGCGGTTTGAGGATGCGCGGGGTCCGAACGTCCGCGAGCTGCGCTGCGCGCAGCGGCGCCTGTCGCCGCCCGAGGTCGAGACGCTGATCGCGGACTACGAGGCCGGCGGACGGGTCGGTGAGCTGGCCAAGGTCTGTGGCATCCTCCCGCACCACGGTCTCCGCCCATGTCGCTCGGGCCCGGGCGAGCCACGGCCACTTGCCCGAGACTCAGGTCGACATGCCGCCCGCGCCGGATGGCGATTCCTTTGGCGAGCGTGGGTGGTCTGTATTACCGAAGGGTTGAGAGGGAGATGCAGTGTCGAGCAACCAGGTCTGGGACGGCTAAAGACGATCCGAGGCCGAAGACTCGATCTGAAGGCGGCTGACAGGCTGGCCGAAGCGGCAGCTAATCGAGAGGACAGGTGATGACGGACGGGTCAGAAGACTTCGTGCAGCGCACGGAGCCATTCCGACGTGAGCTGCTCGCGCACTGCTACCGCATGCTCGGGTCGGTCGATGAGGCCGAGGATCTGGTCCAGGAAACGTACTTGCGGGCGTGGCGCGCGTACGGCGCTTTCGAGGGCCGGTCCTCGCTGCGTACCTGGCGCTACCGCATCGGCACCAACACCTGCCTGTCGGCGCTGGAACAGCGTGGCAGGCGGGTGCTGCCGTCCGGGCTGGGCAGCCCCGCCGAAGACCCCGATGCCCCGCCGGTCCTGGCGGAAACCGAGGTGGCCTGGCTGGAGCCGGTTCCGGATGGCTTGGCGGTTCCCGAGATCCAGGACCCAGCCCTGATCTTCACGGCCCGTGACAGCGTGCGGCTGGCGCTGGTCGCCGCCTTGCAGTACCTGCCCGCCCGACAACGAGCCGTGCTGCTTCTGCGGGAGGTGCTGGGCTTCAGCGCCAGCGAGGTCGCGGCAATGCTCGGTGTCTCGACCGCGGCGGTCAAGAGCACGCTGCAACGAGCCCGCGTCCGGCTCGATGAGGTCGCTCCCTCCCCGGAACGCGTCACCGAGCCGACCGAACCGCACGTGCGTGACCTCCTGCGCCAGTACATCGCTGGTTTCGAGAACGCCGACATGACTGCACTGGAGAAGGCGCTGCGCACCGACGCCGCCATCGAGCTGGTGGGCACGCGGACCTGGTTCTCCGGCAAGGTGACCTGCCTGCGCTACCTCGCGCGTGTGATCGGCTCCCCTGGCGACTGGCTGATGACCCCCACCCGGGCCAACGGGCAGCCCGCCACGGCCACCTACTACCAGACAGACGAGGGAACCCATCAGGCCCTCGGAGTCGCCGTAGTCACCGCCAGCCCGACCGGGATCTCCCGCATCAGCGTGTTTCCCGGCGGACCCAGGCTCGTGGCGAGATTCGGCCTTCCCTCCTCCCGCCCGAACCGCCGGTCCTAGCGCGCATCCGCAAAGAGCAATCCCGTGATTCCGGCCCTGCCGAACACCGACGAAGTGATCGCCATAACGCGATCAGCCGCGTGCGGAGCGGGCTGGAGCGACCCTAGCTACGCCAGGCGCTGCTTCCACGCCGACTATGAATGTCACCGACCGAATACCGGCGCCGGCAGGCGGCACGCCCGCCGAACAACCAGCGACCCTCGTCCAACCCGCCGCAGCCCTGACGCCGGGTGCCGGATGTCATCAAGAACCTAAGGAGAGCCATGCCCACCGTGCCATCTGACGATGAGTTCCGGACCTACAACCAAGGCATCATCAGCGAGTTCCGTGCCAACGGCGGCAAGGTCAGCCAGCCGCCGTTCCCGATCCTGCTCCTGACCACGACCGGGGCGCGGACAGGACGACAGACGACCGTGCCACTTGGATTCGGGGTCGACGAGGAGAGCCGCGTGTTCGTGGTCGGCTCCAAGGCGGGCGCCCCGAAACATCCGGCCTGGTTCCACAACCTGCGAGCCAACCCAGCCGTGACGGTCGAGCTCGGCGACAGCTCATATCGTGCCCTGGCCGTGGTAACGGCCGGCGAGGAACGCGACCGCCTCTACCGTATGGTCTCCGACGGCACCTCCGCCTACGAGCAGAACACCAACCGGGTATTCCCGGTCATCGTCCTCGAAGGCGTTCCCGCCCCCGCCTGACGTCCCGCACGGGATCCCCAGGCGCGCCCACGGCCGCCGCGCACGTGACCGGGGCGGGCAAGCCCCGGCGGTAATGACCGGAGGGCAGATCGACGAGGCGGCCCGTCTCTACATTGACGAATGGACGCTGCTCGGGGTTGGCCGGCATCTGGGCGTGGCGGACAAGACGATCCGGCGGGTGCTCGCCGAGCGGGACGTGATGACCCGCTCGGGCGGGGAGGATGAGGGTCAACGCGGTGGCGTGCCGAGCGCCTCGGCTCGGGTGACCACTCCGCTGGCGTTCTGCCTCACGCTGGGTCGCCATCCGACCGAGACCAGAGAGGAGACCACGCATGGCGCCAATCCCTTACAGCGACGTAAGTGCGGCGGTCGGGTTCTTCGTCCTCGTGGCCTTGTTCGCGGGGGGCGAGGAGTTCCTGATCATCCGCACATTGGTTCGTCACGAAGGAGCGCGAGCCGATCGCGGAACCCACCTGCTCTCCGCGGGCTGCGTCGTCGTGCCTCGTGCTGTGCATCAGCAGCGGCGTCACCGCCGCCTAGACCCCGGCCGGCAACGCAACCGCGACCAGAACCGACGAAGGTGACGGAGGAGATGATCCGCCGTTTCTACAACGATCTCCGGAATCGCTGGGACGACGCTGCCGTCGACCCAGGAGGCTGACCATCAAGCACGCCCCGGGGAAGGTGCGTCACGCGCCAGAGTGCCTAGACCGCAGCACACGGGCAACGTGCAGTCGGACAACCGCCCGGCATCGGGGCAGCGGATGCTATCGCCTGGGCGGGAGATACTCGCTCGATAGGACAACTACGAAATCGGGGCTGGCGACGCCTCCAACAACGCTCAGGACGTCGACTGAGCGCTCTTGGAGGCGGCGGGAATCGAACCCGCGTCCTTCAGTACATCACCAGGGCTTCTCCGGGTGCAGCTCTGCTGTGCTTTTCTCAGCCCCGGCAGTCACGCAGGCAAGCTGCCGACGGGCTCAGTCGCTGTTAGATGTCCCGCCTGGTCCCGCGACCGAACCAGACGGTAAATCCTCCTAGCTGATGCCAGGCACCGGGCCGGAGGAGCTCCCGGGCTGACAGCGTCATACTGCTCTAGCGGTTATTAAGCCGCGAGAGCGACGCGAGTGCGCGTTGTGTTGGCACTTATAAGTTGCGGTCACAGTGTTAACGAGGTTATGTCCGCAGTCCCCGACCCGCTTCTCCTGGATCAACTACCAAAGTCGAAGCCAATCGCCCCCTCTTGAGTTGTCGCCACCCAGCTTACCTGATCATGGTCGGCCCGGTCCAACGAGATCGACGGCGGGTAAATGCGCAGAATGCCCGACGGGCGATCCGCAGAGCGCGGTCCCCATCGGGCATCCACCGGATTGTGATGAGATGCCCCCGCGGGTGCTGGCGGTGGCCGAAGATGCACCCGCGGGGGCTACGACCGGCAGGGTCGGGGCCGGTCCAATGGCCCCGGGCCTCCCCCGAGATGAGGCCCGGTTCTCATCACGACGACTGGGCCGCAACCCCCCAAGCGGCACCCCAGTCACTAGGAAAGACGCCATAGTGCTATCGATTGGTTGCTCTCCGTTACCAAAGGATTCGTCAGGGATCGGTCAGGATCTGGCCGGGAGATAGCGTGCTGCGGCGTTCTGGCAAGAACGGGCAGGTCAGGACCCCGAGTGGATGTTCTGCAGGAAGCTGCCTGCCAGCGACGTCGCCGCCGCAGACGCCGACGTGCCCAGTTCCACCACCGCGAAGGCGACGTTCCCCTGGTAGCCGACGAACCAGTTCAGGTGCAGATGCTGAGACCCGGACGGAGCGCTGCCCATCTGCCCGTAGACGTCGCCGCCCACGTCCGCAGCCGCGTCCTCGCTCGTGCCGGCCGCGTCGCGCATCAGCGATCGCAGTTCCGTCAGCACCGCCGAGCTGACCGTCGCCCGCGGCACCGAGCTGGCATCGGTCATCCCGCCGACCAGCGACGGGGAATGCCAGTGGCCCGAGTCGACGACCGATGCCGCCAGGGCCATGCCGAGCGGGCTCACGCGCACGTCGCCGGTGCCGATCATGTCGGCCGCGAGCCTGCCCTCGCCAACTGGGTCCCCGATCTCGCCAGCGAAATAGTCGGACACCGGAAGCTGCCAGCCCCCGATGCCGAATTCCTGGCTCGCCTTCGTCAGGTCACCCGACGTCAGAGTCAGGGCGAGCCCGCCGGCGAACGCGGTCGAGCAGGCATGTGCGAAGTCAGACTCGAACGACGGGGTCGCCCCGAGCCCCGAGACGGCCGGCTCATTGCGGAAGTTCCTGCCGTCCACGGAATTCTCATCCGGGCAGGGAACGGGGTCGCCGGGCGACAACCGTCCCGACGACAGCAGCGCAGCGGAGGAGACGATCGTGAACGCCTGACCGGGCTCGTACTGGCCGGAGAGCGGATTCAGGCTCGGCATGCCGCTCTCGTTGTGGCTCGCCACGGCCAGAATGTTCCCGGTATTCGCCTGGACAGCGACGATGGCAGCCGAGGCAGGCAGGTCATCAAGTGCCTGGTCGGCGGCCAGCTGAATGGTCGAGTTCAGAGTGGTCCGCACGGGCGTCCCGGCCGACCCCGGCCAGGTCTTGAGGTCGACGGCCGGCCTGACTGCTGCAGAATTACGTCGGTCCGCGGCTCGCCGGTGAGCTGGCGCTGAAACGTCTGCTGGAGACCGGACAGGCCGACCGTCGTACCCGGCCGGTACTGCACGCCGTTGATGCGCAGCACGCTGGCGGTCTCCGTGCCGACCGAGCCCACGACGTCGGGCGCGATGCTGTCGAACAGCCGCTCGGTGCGCTGACGAATCTGGATGCCAGGGATGTGGCGAATCTTGGCCTTCAGCTGGCTGTACTGCCCGGGGGACAGCGTCAGCAGCGGCAGGAAGTCGTCCGATATGCCCTGATCCATCTGCCCGGCGATCTGGTCCTCGGGCAGCTGAGTGATGCTGGCCAGCGCGGCCGCAGTCCGATCCGGGTCGCTGAGCTGCCCGGGCACGACACCTACCTGGTACACCGTGGACGGAACAGTCAGCGGGTGGCCGCTGGAGTCCTCCAGCTGCGAGCGCGGGTCCCAGCTGCTCACGACGGCGAGCTGCTCGCGGTTGGTCATGCCGGGCACGATCACGGCCGGGCTCCACTGGACGCGCCAGCCTCCGTGGCTGTCGACGAGCGTGAACTTGTTGTTATACGTCCAGGTCAGTCCGCTGCCGGCCAAGTCGATCGAGACATAGAACGAAGCGGTGGCAGTCGTCCCGTGCTGGCTTACACCGCGCATGCTCAGGTACATGTCGCTTGCGTCCAGCCGCTCGTAGGCATCGGCAAGGTCGGTCGCCACAGCCGTCGGGTCGCCGGTGGTCAGCTCGGCGGCCTGCCGGTAGTGATGGGACTCCCAGGCCAGCAGGAACTGCGACACGGTCGGCTCGGCTGACGGCACCCCCGGTCGGACGAGTCCGACTCCGACGACGCCGGCAACCAAGACCACGGCAGACATGCGAGCAAGTTTCGCTCGCGAGCGTGATCGCACCCCGAACGCTCCGGCCTTGGTGTCGCTGTTGGTTTCCCGGTCCTTGTCCCGGACGCTCCCCCTGCCCTTGGCAGGCAGGAGCCTGCTCGCCGGCGACGCAGTCCGCGGAGCGCGGTGCGCTCCGCCGCGCGGGGTGCGGTTGCGAGGCGGAGAGGTGTCCTGGGTCACGCCGTTATCTCCGCCGCCGCAGCTCGCGCTCGACTTCCCGAGCCGCGTCCCGCTTCGCGAGGTCCTGCCTCTTGTCGTAGGTCCGCTTGCCGCGTCCCAGTCCTAGCTCGATTTTGACCTTCCCGTCGGAGAAGTACAAGGACAGCGGCACGAGCGTCAGGCCTCGTTCCTGGATCGCGGCAGACAGCTTGTCGATCTCCCGTCGGTGCAGCAGCAGCTTCCGGGTCCGCCGCGGCTCGTGGTTCGTCCACGACCCCTGGGCGTACTCCGGAATGTGCACGCCATGCAGCCAGGCCTCGTTGTCCGTGATCTGACCGAAGCCGTCGGTGAGGTTCGCGCGGCCCGCCCGCAGCGACTTCACTTCTGTGCCGGTCAGTACCAGCCCCGCCTCCACCGTGTCCTCGATGGCGTAGTCATGCCGGGCCCGTCTGTTGCTGGCAATGATCTTCTTTCCCTGCTCTGCAGCCACGAATCACCACTACCCGCTGTCAGACCCGCAGGTAGCGCCTGAGCGTCAGGAAAGACGTGCTGCCGCAGATGATCAGTCCGGTGATCATGGCAATGATGATCACCTCGACGAGGTCAGCAGTGCTGAGCTGAACCCCGTACGGGAACACGCTCTGCAGGCTGCTCAGCAGCAGCGACTTCACCCCGATCAGCAGGCCGGTCGCGATAAGCCAGCCGAACAGGCCGGCGATCATGCCTTCCACGAGGAACGGCAGCTGCACGTAGAAGTTCGAGGCGCCCACCAGGCGCATGATCGACGTCTCGCGCCGCCGGTTGAACGCCGACAGCCGGATCGTATTGGCCACCAGCAGGATGGCCGCCAGCAGAAGGAAGATGGCGACCGTGACGACCGCGTTCCTGGCCTTGTCCAGCAGATTGTAGAACTGGTCGAGGATGGAGGCGTCGTCCACGACCTCAGAGACCCCGGGCGCGCCGTCCATGACCGACGTGACCGCTCCCGCGTCCTCCTGGGTGTTCTTCAGGCGGATCTCGAACGAGCTGGGGATCTGGTCTTTGTCGGTGTACTTGACGATCGGCTCGTCGTTGGCGAATTCCTGCTCGAACTGCTGGACCGCCTGGGTCTGCGAGACGAACTGGACGCTCGACACGTCGTGGGTACCGAGGAGCTCGTTCCTGATCGCGGTGATCTCGGCCGGCGTCACCGCGCCGTCCTTAGCGCAGGTGCCGCCCAGCGAGGCCGAGGTGCACAGGTAGACAGACAGCTGGACCCGGCTCTGCCAGTAGTTCCGGGTGTTGTCGACCTGCTTGACGAACAGCAGGCCGGTGCCCAGCAGCGACAGGCTGATCGCGACCACCACGATGAGAGCAACCGTCATTGTCAGGTTCCGGCGCAGGCCGATCCAGACCTCATGGAAGACGAACTGGGCACGCATGTCGCTGAGTCCTCTGGTACTTCTCTCGGGGGCGGGTCCGGGCCAGCTGAGTCTGGGCCAGCTGGGTCAGGGCTAGTAGGCCTGGCCGTAGACCCCGCGCGACTGGTCGCGCACGACCTTGCCGTACTCAAGCTCAATCACACGCTTGCGCATGGAATCCACGATCGCGGCATCGTGCGTGGCCATCACCACGGTCGTGCCGGTCCGGTTGATGCGGTCAAGGACCTTCATGATGCCGATGGAGGTAGCCGGGTCGATGTTCCCGGTCGGCTCATCCGCCAGCAAGATCATCGGGCGGTTGACGAATGCGCGGGCCATCGCGACCCGCTGCTGCTCGCCACCGGACAGCTCGTCCGGCATGCGGTCGCGCTTGCCCTCCAGGCCGACCAGGTCGATCACCTCAGGGACGACCTTGCGGATGAACCGGCGGGGCTTGCCGATGACCTCGAGGGCGAAGGCTATGTTCTGGTAGACGTTCTTGTTCGGGAGCAGCCGGAAGTCCTGGAACACGCAGCCGATGCGGCGGCGCAGGAGCGGGACCTTCCAGTTGGTGAGGCGGGCGAGATCCCTGCCGATCACGTGGATGCGGCCGGCAGTCGGGCGCTCCTCCTTCAGCACCAGCCGCAGGAACGTCGACTTGCCGGACCCGGACGGGCCGACAAGAAAGACAAACTCGCTCTTCTCGATATCCAGGTTCACGTTCTCCAGGGCCGGGCGGCCCTGATTCGCGTACGTCTTCGTGACGTTGTCGAAGTGGATCACTGGCCCATCGCACTGGTAGACGAGATACTGACGGCAGGCGCTCCGCGGCAGCTAAGCTGCCCCGGTTTGGCCTCGGGCCAGTCTAGGGGGGAAACTGGTCAGGAACGTCCAACATCGTCGAACTGGCCGGGCGGGCGGTATGTCCGGTAGGAGCGGGATGAGCTGCGAGCACCTGATCTGCGCCCAGTGTGCTGGCCCGGTAGCGGAGGGTCGCTGCCCGACCTGCCGCGAGGCCCGCGCACACCTCCACCGTCACAACCATGGCCTGAGCGTCCAGCTGATCGCCGCGCTCTTGCTAGTGCTGGCGCTCCTGACGGTGGCCGCGATGCACCTGGCCCGCTAGGCAGGCGCCTTCGGGGGCAGGCCCGCTGGCGGGCCAGGCGAGGCGAACCCCGTCTCGCGTGGTCAGTGCGCGGGTTACAGGCCTCTGGTGCGGAGCCAGCGAATCTCGGCCTCGATGAATTCGTCGATCTCGCCGTCCATGACGGCCGCGGTGTTGCCAGTCTCGTAGCCGGTCCGCACGTCCTTGATGTTCTGATACGGGTGCAGCACGTAGTTCCGGATCTGCGTGCCCCAGCTGCGCCCGCCGTCCCCGCGCAGCTCGTTCAGCTTGGCGGCCTGCTCTTCGCGCTTGCGTTCCAGCAGCTTGGACTGCAGGACCGCGAGGGCGGTAGCCCGGTTCTGGATCTGGCTCCGCTCGTTCTGGCAGGAGACCACGATC
Source organism: uncultured Actinomycetota bacterium (assembly GCA_963711535.1). Taxonomy (GTDB): domain Bacteria; phylum Actinomycetota; class Actinomycetes; order Streptosporangiales; family Streptosporangiaceae; genus JAJYUU01. The sequence goes on from CAVQEN010000002.1 coordinate 602,698, forward strand.
CCAGTCGGCAGATGGGTGATCCGGACAGCGGAGTCAGTGGTGTTGACTCCCTGCCCGCCCGGACCGCTCGAGCGGAACACGTCGATCCGCATCTCGTCCTCAGGGATGTCGATGTGGTCGACCTGCCGGACGACGGGCAGCACGTCCACCATCGCGAACGACGTCTGCCGCCGGCCCTGGTTGTCGTACTTGGAGATGCGCACCATCCGGTGCGTGCCGTGCTCGCCGCGCAGCGTCCCGTAGGCGTAGGGCGCCTTGATCGCGAAGGTCGTGGACTTGATCCCCGCTTCTTCGGCATAAGACGTGTCGTAGACCTCGGTCGAGTAGCCGTGCCGCTCGGCCCAGCGCAGGTAGATCCGCTGGAGCCCCTCGGTCCAGTCGGCCGCATCGGCGCCGCCGGCGCCGGCGTTGATGCTGATCAGAGCCTCGCGTGCGTCGTACTCGCCGTTCAGCAGCGTCCGGATCTCGAGCTGGTCAATCTCCTTGCGGAGCGCTGCGAGCTCGCGCCCCGCGTCCAGCCTGGTCGGCTCGTCCTGCTCGCTCTCGGCCAGCTCGAACATGACCCCGGTGTCCTCGAGCCTGCTGTGCAGCGCTTCCAGCCGGGCCAGCTCTCCGTCCAGGTACGACAGCCGCCTGGTCACCTCCTGGGCCTGTTCCTGGTCCTCCCAGAGAGCGGGGTCAGCCGAGCGCTCCCGAAGGCTGTCGGCCTCCTTCTGCAGGGCGGCAGGGTTCAGGACGGCCTCCACGCTGGCGAGTGTCGACGTCAGCTCCGAGATCTCGCTCGCGGGGTCGATTGGCATGCATGCAGCCTACGCGAGCCAGAGAAATTACCCGTTTCCGGTGCACCTTGCCGGGTTAGCGGCATCACGCCGGCAGCGTCGCCGTGATCACCAGCGTGCGGACGGCCCGTACCGCCACCGACAAGGTGGCGACCGTGAAGGCGTTGCTCTCCCAGATCTCGGTCAGGGTCTGCGTGGCCCGGCGCACCGCCGAGTCGTTCCGGGCGACCCAGGCCGCCAGGCGCTCCTCCGGGCTGCCGGACTCCGTCACCGTCAGCACGTCCCTGGCCAGGGCGGCGTGCGCCGTGTACAGGTCGTCCCTGATTGCCCCGCGCGCCATCGTCCCCCACCGGTCGTCCCGCGGCAGGGCAGTGATCATGTCCCGCAGCCGCGCGATCTGGAGCCGGTCGGCCAGGTCGAAATAGACCTCGGCCGTCTCCTCCACCGGACGGCCGGTCCCGCGGGCAATGTCGACGATGTCGAAGGCTGAGTACGCGGGCACCATCGCGGCAATGCGGTCCGCCAGCAGATCCGGCACTCCGCGGGACACATAGACCTCGCGCCGCTCCCTGAACCCGGTCAGGTCGCGCCCCGCCAGCATCTTGGGCAGGCTGTCCGCCACCGTCAGGACGCCCTCCCCGAAGAAGTCGATGGTGGCCTGTATGTCAAACGGCGGCCGGCGGAACGCCAGCAGCCACCGGGCAGCCCGCTCGGTCAGCTTCCGGCCCTCCAGCAGCGCCAGGATCTGAACGCCAGTGTCGACCTTGCCGTCCAGTGCCTCGACCTGGGCCCAGAAGCCCGGCATGTCGAAGACCGCGCGGGACACCAGCCAGGCTGTCGTGATCTCCGGACACGAAGCGCCGGTCTCCTCGTTGAGCCGGAACGCGAAGGTGATGCCCGACCTGTCCACCATGTCGTTCACCACGTCGGTGGTGATGATCTCCCGGTGCAGCCGGTGCGCGCCCATGCCGGCCAGGTACTGGTGGCGCAGCGGCGTGGGGAAGTAGTCGACCAGGACCCGGCGCAGATACGGGTCGTCGGGCAGGCTGGAGGCCAGCACCTGCTGGGCGGCGTCGATCTTGGTGTGGGCGAGGAGCACGGAGAACTCCGGGATCACCAGCCCGATGCCCGCTGACCGGCGCTCGGCGATCTCCCGGTCATTCGGCAGCACGTCGAGGCGGCGCCGGACCCGGCCGTCCCGCTCGAGCCGGCGGATGTACCGAGCGTGCACGTGCAGCATCTGCGGCGCCTGGGCGAGAGACGCGGCCAGCGCGCGGTTCTGCTGGTAATTATGTGCCAGCACTTGCTGCGCGACCTCGTCGGTCATCTCCTGTAGCAGCTGGTTGCGCCCGTCGGTGGTGAGATTGCCTGCCCGGACCTCACGGTCCAGCAGGATCTTGATGTTGACCTCGTGGTCAGAGGTGTCCACGCCGGCCGAGTTGTCGATGAAGTCGGTGCAGACCAGGCCACCTGCGAGTGCGTACTCGATCCGGGCTTCCTGGGTCAGGCCCAGGTTGCCGCCCTCGCCCACGACCTTCGCCCGCAGCGCCGAGGCGTCCACCCGAACCGCGTCGTTGGAGCGATCGCCGACGTCGGCGTTGGACTGGTTCGACGCCTTCACATAGGTGCCGATGCCGCCATTCCACAGCAGGTCGACGGGCGCGGTGAGGATCGCCGTGATGAGGGCGTCCGGCGACAGCGCGGTCACCGCGTCGGTGATTCCCAGCGCGCGCCGCACCTCGGGCGTCAGCTGGACCGACTTCGCTGACCGCGGGTAGATGCCGCCGCCAGCGGAGATCAGCGCGCTGTTGTAGTCCGCCCACGAGGACCTCGGCTGGTCGAACAGCCGCCGCCGTTCGGCGTAGCTGACGGCCGGGTCCGGATCCGGGTCGAGGAAGATATGCCGGTGGTCGAACGCGGCAACGAGCTTGATGTGCCGCGACAGCAGCATCCCGTTCCCGAACACGTCGCCGGACATGTCCCCGACACCGACGGTGGTGAAGTCGTCGGTGTCCACGTCCACGCCCCGGGTGCGGAAGTGGAACTTGACCGACTCCCAGGCGCCGCGGGCCGTGATCCCCATCTTCTTGTGGTCGTAGCCCTCCGAGCCGCCTGACGCGAACGCATCGCCGAGCCAGAACCCGCGGCTGAGCGCGATCTCGTTCGCGGTGTCCGAGAACGTGGCGGTGCCCTTGTCCGCGGCGACGACCAGGTACGGGTCGTCGCCGTCGTGCCGCACGACGTTGGCAGGCGGCACCACCGCGCCGTCAGCGAGGTTGTCGGTCACATCCAGCATGGCCGCGATGAACATGCGGTAGCAGGCCAGGACCTCCCGCTGGTAAGCCTCGCGGTCGGCCGGGTCGGGCAGCTGCTTGCAGACGAACCCGCCCTTCGCGCCGGACGGCACGATGACCGAGTTCTTGACCTCCTGGGCCTTCGCCAGTCCGAGGATCTCGGTCCGGAAGTCCTCGCGGCGATCCGACCAGCGCAGCCCGCCGCGCGCGACGCCGGCAAACCGCAGGTGCACGCCCTCGAACCGGGGCGAGTAGACGAACATCTCGAACTGCGGCCGCGGCGCAGGCAGATCCGGAACGCGGGCCGCGTCGAGCTTGAACACAAGGTACGACGCGCCGGACGAGCCGGTGCTGAAGTAGTTCGTCCGCAGCGTCGCGGAGATGAGGCCCAGGTACGCCCGCAGAATCCGGTCGGCGTCCAGGCTGGCCACGCCGTCAAGGGCGCCGGTGATCTCCTCGGCGATGGCTTCGCTGCGCTCGGCCTCGCTGGCGCCCTTGGCCGGGTCGAACCGCGACTCGAACAAGGTCACCAGCAGCCGGGCAATGCGGGCATTGGAGCGCAGCACGCCCTCGATGTAGTCCTGGCTGAAGGTGACGTTGCCCTGCCGGAGGTACTTCGCGTAGGCACGCAGTACCGCGACCTGCCGCCAGGTGAGCTGGGCGTCCAGCACCAGCGCGTTGAAGCCGTCGTCCTCGATCTGGCCGCTCCACAGCGCGCCGAGCGCCCCCTCGACCTGCTCGCGGACCTTGTGGTTGGCGATCAGATCACCCTGCTGACCGGTGTCGCCCGACTCCCCGACGGGCTTGCGGCGCAGGCCGAAGTCATAGATCCAGAACGGCAGTATCGCGGACGGCCGGAGCGCCGGGAACTCGTACGGGTGCTCGTCGACCACGTCCACGCCCATGTGCTGCAGCCGCGGCAGCACGTCGGTCAGCGTGATCGGACCGCGCGTCCGGTAGATCGTCAGCCGCCACACCCGCTGGCCGGTGAGCGGCACGTCCTCGTCCTCGAGCGGGACACCGCCGATGTAGTCCTCCGACTCCCACAGCTCGAAGTCGATGTCGCCGCCGGACGTCCGGAGCTCCACGATCCGGGCGAAGTCGGTGACCGCCGCGGACGCCGGGACGTCGGTCTTGTAGGTCGCCGGGATGACGTCGCCGATCTGCGTCAGCAGCTCGCGGGCACGCTGCGGGCCGAACGCCGCCGCCGCCTCGTCGGCCAGGTCGTCATCCCACGACCGGACGGCCGCCGCGACCGCGCGCTCGAGTGCGACCGGGTCGGCGTCGGGCAGCTGGCGGCCGCGCTCCGCCCGCGCCACCAGATGCACCCGCGCGACCGGCGACTCGCCGATCTGAACGCTGTAGTCGACCTGCGGCGCGCGGAACGCCCGCTGCAGGATCTCCTGCGCCTTGAGCCGGACCTGCGTGGTGTACCGGTCCCGGGGCAGGTACACCAGACACGACACATAACGCCCGTAGATGTCCTTGCGCAGGAACAGCCGGGTCTGGCGCCGCTCCCGCAGCACGTGCACGCCGGCGGTGATGGCAGCCAGGTCCGGCGCCGAGGCCATAAACAGCTCCTCGCGCGGATAGAAGTCGAGGACCTCGGCGACCTCCTTGCCGTCATGGCTGTCGGCGGCCATGCCCTGCAGCTCCAGCACCTCGGCGAGCTTGCGCCGAAGCACCGGGATTGCCTTGATGCTCTCGGCGAAGGCCGCGTGCGTGTACAGACCGAGAAACCGGTACTCCCCCGTGACCGCGCCGTCCTGGCCGAGTCGCTTGACCGCCACGTAGTCGAGGTAGCTAGGCCGGTGCACTGTCGACCGGGAGTTTGCCTTCGTGACGATGAGCCGGTGCGGCTCCAGGGCGCGCGCCTTCAGGTCGTCCGGCAGCGTCGCGAACGACCCCGGCCCGACCACGTCGTGCCGCAGGATGCCGAGCCCGGTACCAGGCACTGCCGTCAGGACGACCCCGTCCGGGCCAGTCGCCAGGTCGTACTCGCGGTATCCCAGGATCGTGAAGTGCCCGTCAGCCAGCCACTGCAGCAGCTCGGCGATCTCCGCCGGCGCGTCGGTGCCGCCGTCGGTGCCAGCGTCCGTGCCACCATCGGTGCCGCCGCCCTCCGCCTCGGCCTGCAGCACGCCCGCCAGCGCGACGGCCTTCGCGCGCATCCGGGCGTAATCCTCGACCGCCACCCGCACATCACCGAGAACGCGGCGCAGGTCGTCAGCCAGCGCCGTGGTCTCACCATCGGCGAGGGTCGGGATCTCGATGTGCGTCCAGGACTCCACGATCTCGTCATGCCTCGCCTGGCCGGCCGCGCCCTCGGTCACAGGGCCGACGACCTCGTGCAGGACACCGGCCACATCCCGCCGGACGCGCAGCTGCGGATGGATGATCAGGCGGGCGGACAGGCCGTGGTTCGCCAGCTCCATGGTGATGGAGTCCACCAGGAACGGCATGTCGTCGGTGACGACGTCGACCACGTCCGAGCTGGCGTCGAGTGCGGCATCGCCGCCCCGCCGGACCTCCACCAGCGCCCGGCCCTGCGGCCGTTTGCACGCCATCTGCGCCTGAGTCAGCGCGACGGCCGCGACCCGGTCGGCCCCGGCGGCGCCCAGATCATGCACTTCGACATGCCGGTAGTAGGCCTTCAGGTACTTCGCGATGTCACCGACCTCGGGAACGGGCCCGCAGGCCTCCGCAGCCTTGACCAGCAGGCCGTGCTTGCTGTCGGCATCCCCCGCCACCCCGTTGCTGGCCCGACCCTGGTGAGCGTCGTGATCCGACATGACTTCCACTCCCTTAGCTGCGGCGCCATTGCCGCGTTGCCCGGTCCGTCACAATGAGTCCCGCAGCTCCCACAGCAGCGGGTAATACCGCATCGGCACGCGCCGGTGCAGGTACGGGGCACCGGTCGAGCCGCCGGTCCCTGACTTCGTGCCGATCTGCCGTTCCACCATCTGGACGTGCCTGGCCCGCCACAGCCCGGCCAGCTCGTCGTGCGTGAGCAGGTCCTCAGACAACTGCCAGAGGTCGTCGTAGTGCGGCCGGTCCCGCGCCACGGTGACCAGGGACGCCAGGACTTCCTTGTCATTGCCGACCGCAAGCTTCCTGGAGGCGAGCAGGCCGGTGAAGGCATCCCACAGCGACGGCTCGGCAAGCCGCCGCGCCAGCCGCTCCCGCTCGTCATCGGTGAGCGAGCGGAAGCGCGCGACAAACCCGGGGTCCTTCGCCCCGGACAGGAACTCGATCTCGCGAAACTGCACGGACTGGAATCCGCTGGCCGGCGCCAGCGCCGCCCGGAACTCCAGGAAGTCCTGCGGTGTCATGGTTTCGAGCACGTCGATCTGGTTCACGAGCAGCCGCTCGATCACATGCACCCGGTGCAGCAGATGCCGCGCGAGCCAGGTCGACCCCGACGCCATGGCGTCGCGAACCGCAGTCAGCTCGTGCAGCAGCTGCTTGAACCACAGCTCGTAGGCCTGGTGCACGATGATGAACAGCAGCTCGTCGTGCGCCGGCGGGCTCACCTCGGGCACCTGCTGGGCGAGCAGCTGCGGCAGCCGCAGGTAGCTGCCGTAGGTCAGCAGGCCGCCTTCCTCGCCGAAGCTGCGGCCGGTCGCGTCCGTCATGTCGTCCCCCCGCGCGCGAAGTACTGCAGGACATCCGGGTTCGCCAGCGCGTCCGGGTCGGCGGCCTCGGCCACCGGAGTGCCGAGAAGGATCCTCCGCACCGGCACTTCGAGCTTCTTGCCGGACAGCGTGCGCGGAATACCGGGCACCTGATGAATTTCGTCGGGAATGTGGCGTGGCGACAGCTCAGCCCGAAGCAGCTTCCGGATCTTCGTGGTGAGTTCCTCGTCGAGCGCGCAGCCGTCGGCCGGAACGACATAGAGCAGCAGGCGGCCGCCCTGGCCCAGCTGACCGGTGTCGACGACCAGGCTGTCGGCGACCTCGGGCAGCCGCTCGACGACCCGGTAGAACTCGCTGGTGCCCATGCGCACTCCGCCGCGGTTGAGCGTGGCGTCGGACCGGCCGTAAATCACGCAGCCGCCGTCGGGAAGGATCATGATCCAGTCGCCGTGCCGCCAGACCCCCGGATACTCGGCGAAGTAGCTGGCCCGGTAGCGCTCGCCTGCCGGGTCGTTCCAGAATCCGACCGGCATCGACGGCAGCGGCTGCGTGAGGACAAGCTCGCCGACCTCGCCGGTGACTGGCTGCCCGGCTGGATCGAACGCCTCCACTCGCGCGCCCAGACACGGTCCGGAGATCAGCCCCGCACGGACTGGCAGGATCGGTGCCGGGCCCACAAAGCCGGTACAGACGTCCGTGCCGCCGGAGAACGAGCCGAGGATGAGGCCCGTCGGCCTCGTTTCTAGTTCCTGATAGACCCAGCGGAACCCTTCAGGCGGGAGCGGAGAGCCGGTGGAGCCGACGCCCTTCAGCGCTGAGAGGTCGAGCTCCGCGGCCGGCCGCAGACCTTCTTTCATGCAGGCGAGGAGGTACGGTGCGCCGGTGCCCGCGTAGGTGACGCCAGCCTCGGCGATGAGCTGCCAGAGCGCGCCGGTCCCCGGGTGCGTCGCGCTGCCGTCGTAGAGCACCACGGTAGCGCCGGTCAGCAGGCCGCCGGCCAGGTAGTTCCACATCATCCAGCCGGTCGTGGTGTACCAGAAGAAGGTGTCGGAGCTGGTCAGGTCCTGATGCAGCGCCAGGGCCTTCAGGTGCTCGAGGACGATGCCGCCGTGGCTGTGCACGATGGGCTTGGGCAGGCCGGTGGTACCGGAGGAGTACAGCACCCAGAGCGGGTGCTCGAACGGCACCTCGGTGAACTCGAGCTCGCTCGCGGCGGCATCGGCGCCGAAGGCGTCCCAGTCCAGCACGGGGACGGCTAGGTCGCGGCCCAGCCCGTCTGCGGCACTGCCCAGGTAGTCCACCAGCACGACCGCGCGCAGTTCCGGCAGCTCGGCCGCGATCGCGGCCAGCTCAGCGCGCCGGTCGAAGCGCTTGCCGTTGTAGGCGTATCCGTCGACGCCGAGGAGCACGGCCGGGGCCACTTGGGCGAAGCGGTCGATCACGCTATGCGCGCCGAAGTCCGGGGAGCAGGACGTCCAGATCGCACCCAGGCTCGCGGTGGCCAGCATCGCGATGAGCGCTTCGGGAGAGTTCGGCAGGTAGGCGGCGACCCGGTCGCCGAGCCCGACACCCAGCTCGGTCAGGCCGGCCCGCACCCGGATGACCCTGGCTGTGAGCTCGCCGTAACTGAGCCGGCCGTCGCGGCCCGCCTCGGAGCGGTAGACGACCGCGGTGCGGTCCGGGTCGGCCTTCGCTCGCTGCAGCGCGTTCCGGGCGTAGTTCAGGGTGGCACCGGTGAACCAGTGCGCCTGCGGCATGTGGCCGGACAGGACCGGGCCGTCACCGCGGCTGCCGAGCACTCCGAAGAAGTCCCAGATCGACGACCAGAACGCGCCGGGGTCGGCCACCGTCCACTGCCAGAGCGCCTGGTAATCGGGGATGCCGTCGCGGACGGGGGTGGCCGGGCCGCCGTGGTCCGCTAGCCAGGTGGTGTACCGGACGATCTCGGTGGCCGCGGCCGAGTCCTGCGTCGGCTCCCAGAGCAGCTCGCCGTAGTCCCGCCCGGCCATCGGCGTCAGGTCGTTACCCACGCCTGCGCCCTCCCGCTATCGGCCAAGCCCGTCGTCGTTGACTGGACTGTTCTATACCAGTGCCAGGTTATTCGGGGTCGGCCATGTGGGCGAACTGAGACCGTCACGCACGGCAGCCGCGCGGCGCGGTGCCGCAGATGTGCCCGGTACGGGGGTCAGCGGGGTTAGCGGCTCGCCGGAACCCGGCTGAGCCGGTCGATGGCGGCCACTACCTCGTCGGTGTCGGACAGGTCGGCCAGCACGACGTCGGCGCCGGCATCACGGAGGTCAGACGCGGATGCCCGGCCGGTCGCCACGGCGACGGACCGCGCGCCGCCGGTCTCCGCAGCCTCGACGTCGCGAACGGCGTCGGCGATGTAGACGGTGGCGTCGTCGGCCAGGTGAGTACCGTACTTCTCGCCGGCCAGGCTCTTCACTCGCAGGAGCAGCGAGCCGCGGGGGTAGGCGTCCGAGCCGTAGCCGCCGATTCCCAGGTCGAAGTGCTGCTCGAGGCCGAAGGCGCGGAGCTTGGCGACCGCGTTGGGCTCGATGGTGCCGGTCAGCACGGTCTGCACGAGCCCGGGCAGGGCACCCGTCGCCGCCACGGCCGCGCCGGCGCCAGCAAGAAGACGCCCGTGCTGGCGTAGCTCGCCCTCCCGGAGGGCGAACGCCGCCTCGAGCTCCCAGCAGTACCGGCCCAGGAGTTCCGCGTCGGCTACCTCGTCCTCGCCGGTTGGCACGTCGTTGAGGTACAGCGACTCGAAGAAGATCTCGGTGTCGCTGCGGCCGGCAAGCTGTGGCAGCGCCGCCAGCGGACGACCGGTCACCCGGCGGAACGCGTCCGCGTAGGCATCACGGGAGATCCTGCCGACGTCGAGCAGGGTCAGATCGATGTTCCACAGCACCAGACGGTCGATGGCACACCTCCGGCAGGACTTGCTCGGCCGCGCGGGCCCGGCAACCGGGGTTGCCGCCGCCTGCGCGCCCGCTAGCCGGGCGGGCGGCTAGCGCGCTTGATGCGAGCGTACCTGCCGGAACGGACATCCGACGCAATCAGCTCAAGATCCCCGGCCGGCCCGCGTCGCTATCAGCCCGGCCCCATGGGTCGTGATGCTGGATCCGCCGACGTTCTTTCGGAGACAGCTCCAGCATCACGACGCATCAGCTGGCTTGCGGGCACTATGACCGGTCCGGCCGGATGGGGCGGATCGGGCAGATCGGGCAGATCGGCACCAGGGGACTCGCTGGCAGCCGGGCCGGTGGCTGAGACCGCGCGCTGGTAGGCCTCCGCGACCTTGGCGACCTCGGCGTCCGGGTTCTGGAACCAGTTCGTCGACCACAGCCGGTGGTAGCGCCAGCCGAGGCGCTGCAGGTGCTCCCCGCGCAGCCGGTCCCGGTCGCGGACACTGCCCGACTGCCGGTAGGACGCGCCGTCCGCCTCGATCGCGAGCACCATGCGGCCCGGATCGTCGGGATGGGTTGCCGCGAAGTCCACCCGGTAACCGCCCACGCCGTACTGCGGCACGACCTTGATCCCGGCCGCCGCCAGCCGCGCCTGGACGTCGGACTCGAACGGGTCGAGCTGACCGCCGCCGGACGCCTCCGGCGCCGACCCGCCCGAGCTCGCATAGTCCAGGTAGTCGGCCAGCAGGCGAGCACCCGCCTTGGTCACCCGGTCGGGGTCAACGTCATGGCCGGAGAACGAGCTGACCAGCGTCAGCCGGTGCTTGGCCCGCGTCGCCGCCACGTTCAGCCGGCGCTCGCCGCCGTCGCGGAGCAGCGGTCCCCACTGGTAGCGCATCCGGCCGTCGTGGTGCTTGCCGTAGCCGATGGACAGGATGATGGCGTCGCGCTCGTCGCCCTGTACCCGCTCCAGGTTCTTGACGAAGAACGGCTCGGTGACGTCCTCGGCGAAAAATCGCTCGAGTGCCGGGTAGCCGGCGTCCGCAGTGTCAGCCAGCTGGGTGAGCGCCGAGCGCAGCGCGCTGTCGATCCGCTCGGCGTGCCTGATGCCGAGCGCGATGACGCCCACCGATTCGCCCGGTCGCTCGCGGGCGTGCTCGAAGATCAGCTCGACGACCCTCGCGACCTCGGCGTCTACGGACGTCTCCTGGCCGGAGCCGGGGCCCTGGGCGACCACCACGTGGCGCAGGCAATCGCCGGTGAACACCCCCGGGAACGTGGTGAGCGCGCCGCCGTAGATCCGCGAGTTGGAGAACGCCACCAGCCGCTCGTCCCGGCTGCGGTAATGCCAGGCCAGCGGCGCGGTGGGCAGCAGCGGCCGCAGGGCGTCGAGCACCGACTCGAAGCCCGAGCCGAACGACACCAGGCTCTCGTCCTCATCGCCGCCGTCGTCGTCGTCCGGCCCGTCGCCGACCTGCCGGAAGAAGTTCGTCGGCGGCAGCTGCCGGTCATCGCCAGCCACCACGATCTGGTGCCCGCGCATGATCGCGGGGATCGCGTCGGCCGGGACGACCTGACTGGCCTCGTCGAAGATCACCACGTCGAACAGGCGGGAAACCGGCAGTACCTGGCTCACCATCAGGGGCGACATCGCCCAGCACGGCTTGGTGGCGAACAGCACGTCGCTCGCCTGGTCGAGGAGCCGCCGCAGCGGCATGTGCCCGCGTCGCAGTGCAGCCTGCTTCCGGATGACCCGTGTCTGCAGCGGATGGCGATCGCAGGCCTCCAGGAGCGCCTCGGCCCAGGCCCGCCGCACCCGTGCTCGGTTCGCGGCCAGATGACGGACATCGTGCTCCCGGAAGTCGCGGGCGATCTCGTCGAGCGCCTCGCCCCGGCTGGCCGCATAGCGCGGATCGAGCACGCGCATCTGGTCCAGAATGGAGCTGTACCAGGCATGGTCGAACGCGTCTGCGGCCAGGTCCGCCGTCGCCTCCCGCAGCGCCAGCTCGTCGAGCAGCGGGCCGAGGCCCTTGTCGGCGAACCGGCCGGCGAGCTCGTACAGGCGCGGCAGATTCCAGGCAGTGTCCTGGTCGGCCGCCAGCTCGGCCAGCTTCTGCTGCGGATCGCCCGGCAAGTCGACGACTGCCCGCAGCGTGTCAAGCTCGGCCTCGCAGTCCGCCCACAGCGCGGAGAGCTGGTCGAGCCCGGACGGCAGCCGCGGCAGCTCGCCGTCGGTCCGCAGCTCCTGCCACTGCCCGAGCTGCCGGGCGGCCTCGGCCAGCACGCTCGACAGCTGCCCGTCGGAGAGGCTGGCCCCCGGCAGGCCGGCCAGTGCTCGCGCCTGCTTCCGCATTGCCCGGCGCTCGCGGAAACTCAGGCCGCCGCCGTCTGACGTCGCGGTCGCGAGCCGGGCCGGGTCGGCGCCGAAGACCTCGTCGCCGAACATCCGGATGCTGGCCTGCACGCCGACAAGCAGCCGCATCGTGGCGACCACGTCCGGGTAGCCGGCCGGAGCCCGCAGCCCCACCGCCTGGCTGGCCCGCCCGACCCGCTCGGTCAGGAGCGGCAAGCCGCGGCTGCCGAGCCGCACGGCACGTTCGCAGGCTCGCCGCGCGTCGTCCGGTTCGCGCAGTGCGGCGCCGAACCACGGTGTCCGGCCCGGCCGTAGCGTGAACCCGCCCAGGTGCGCGAACTCGCGCAGCTCGTCTCTGATGCGGTCAGCCTGCTCCCGGTCGATGAGCTCCGCCGAGTCGATGGTGACCGGAAGCCGCGCCGCAGCCGGCACGCCGAGCAGCGCGGACTGCACCTGGTACGGCGTCAGGTTCCACGGCTGATGCGGCTGGTGCAGCGCGGACACGTGCCGGCTCAGCCGCCGGTGCCGGTCGCTCAGCCGCCGGTGCAGGTCGCCCACGTCCGGGACATCGACTTGCTGGGCCTCGTCCATCGCATCGGCCAGCGCGCGGGCGATGCGCAGCCGATCTTTGGTGCCCTCGTGGATGTCGAGCACCACGTCGGCGAGGCTCGCCGTCCTGAGCCGGGACAGTACCGCGTCAATGGCAGCGCGCTTCTCGGCCACGAAGAGCGTCTTGCGCCCGCGCGCGACCAGCGCGGCGATCAGGTTGGCGATCGTCTGGCTCTTTCCGGTGCCCGGCGGCCCGTGGATCACCAGGCTGCGGCCCGCGAGTACGGCGTCGATCGCGCTGCGCTGGGAGGAGTCGGCGTCCAGAACCGAGTAGTCCGACTCGGGCGACTCGGGCGCCGCCTGCAGGCCTTCGTCGGAGCTGAGGAGTTCCTGCGCGCGGGGATCGCCGGCGATCGCCGCGACGACATCACTATCGGCGAGCAAGTCGCCGGCCGCCTGCAGGTCCTGCACCATCGGCAGCTTGGCGTAGCTGAAGGTGCCGACGACGAGCCGGTTCGTGATCGCGAAACCGGGTACTTCGGCAGCATCAGCGGCCATCGTCAGCAGGGAACTGATCTCACTGGGCGCGGCCGCGGCCAGCCCGTCCGTCGCCGCACCGAACACGGTCGCGAGCTTGTGCAGCAGAACCGGGTTGACCTCGTAGTCGTCGTCGAGCACAAGGTCGAAGTCGTCGTGCCGCGCTCTGGTCGGGCTGATCGTCAGGCCGCGGAGCAGAACCGGGGCACCGGCTGCAGGAACAGCTCGTCCCAGCGGGCCATCCCGGTAGCCAGGAAGCCGGCCCGCAGGCCGCGCTCCTCTTCGAGCTCACGAGCCTTGCGGTAGATGACCTGCGTGCGGCGGATCGCGTCCGCGCGGGCGTCGACGTCGTGGAACAGCCGCGTGATCCGGCCACTGCCGGTGCGCAGGAATCTCTCGACGGCTGCCGGGTCGGCTGCGGCCAGGTCCAGAGTTCCGGCGCGCCGGTCCTTGTAGTAGAGCAGCGTGTTCCGGCCGCCGAGATCGGTGAGCGCGTCGACCCAGCCCGCCTGCGCCGTCGCGATCAGCGCCGCGCGGCGGGCGTCCTGGCTGACCTCGGTCTCGTCGCCCGCCCGCTCGCCGTCCCGGTCGCGCGACCAGGCCGGCGTCGGACGTCCCGTCACCCTCGCCCGCCCCGTCGGCGTCATCGGCTCCGGGGCCGTCAGCCGCCACCCGGTTGTCCGTCTCGGACAGCCGTGGCGTTGCCACTTCGTCAGACATGCTGGCCCCTCCGCCGCGCGCGACCCAAAGAAAGGAGCCCCAGACCTTCCCCGGGCGCGGACAGTTATGCGCGGCAGAGGCCGCGAGTTGGCCCTAGCCCATGTGCGGGTACCGGTAATCGACCGGCGGAACGAACGCCTCCTTGATCGTCCGCGCGTAGACCCACCAAATGAGGTTGAAGATCGACCCGGCCTTGTCGTTGGTGCCGCTCGCCCGCGCGCCGCCGAACGGCTGCTGCCCGACGACGGCACCGGTCGGCTTGTCGTTGATGTAAAAGTTGCCCGCTGAGAACCGCAGCGCCTCCCGTGGCCTGCGCGATCGCGGCCCGGTCCTGCGCGATGATCGAGCCCGTCAGGGCGTACGGCGCGATGTCGGCCGCCTGCTCGACCACCGTCTGGTAGTCATGGTCGGCGAACACGTGCACGCCGAGGATCGGGCCGAAGTACTC
>CAVQEN010000003.1:0-465558 GCA_963711535.1 uncultured Actinomycetota bacterium
GATCGAGGCGCGGCGGCCGCGCTAGCGCGGTTGCGCAAGCGCTGGCCTGCTGGAAAGCCGGGGTGCGCACTGGCGCGCGAGTGCGCTGGGTTTTAGCTTTCTCAACGATCTGCTGACCGAATTTCTGCCCGAGCCGGCCGCAGCGCAGAGCGCGTTTGTCGGAATTTGCTGACAACGGCGCAATTTGCCGCTGCGAGCGCTGGCGGCCGGCGGCGGTTTTATTCACATGAATATCGAGCCGCTTCCACAAATTAGCCGATTACGTCTCATTTCATGTCACAAGCGCGATGATGAGCTAGTAACTCATTGATTTAATAGACTGAAATAGCCTGGTCATTTTTTGTACAAAGTTGATAATTACGCGCTATTAGTGCGCTCGCGATAAGCCCCGGGAAGCGGTTACGCACAGAGTTATCCACAGAAACTGTGGATAATCCTGGCGGCGCTCGCCGCGGACGGCCGTAAACAGCCCTTGTGGCGGGGTCAGCCGGGGCTAGACTGCGCGGCCTTTTTCTCGGCGTCTTGCATCGCCGCCGGCGCCGCAACCCTGAGGAGTTCAGCCTGAAGTGACTCATGAAAGCCTCGATCCATCCCGAATACGCCGAAATCACTGTGACCTGCAGCTGCGGCAACAGCTTCAAGACGCGCTCGACCGTCGGGCCACGATCTGCAGGTCGAAGTGTGCTCGAACTGCCATCCGTTCTATACCGGCAAGCAGAAGATGGTCGACACCGCCGGCCGCGTCGACAAGTTCCGCAAGAAGTACGCCGGCATCGCCGGCACCGCGAACTGAGCCACGTAGCTGTACCGCGCGATGCGACTCGCGCGCGGCACAGGCAGTGCCTTGATTCCGCGCGCCGGCCGTGTAAGTGCTTAGCGCGACCGCCGCGTTCTGCGGCGGTTGCGCTCTCAAGGACCGCGCGGATGACAAGCAAGAATTTCGAGCTCAAGAATCCCGACACCGGCTTGACCACGTCCGCTGCCGGTGCGAGCCGGCACCATCGGCCCGGATGTGCTCGATATCGCCAACCTCACCCGCGATCACGGCGTCTTCACCTTCGACCCGGCGTTCGGCGTCACCGCCAGCTGCGAAAGCAAGATCACCTATATCGACGGCGATGCCGGCGTGCTGCTGTATCGCGGCTACCCGGTCGAGCAGCTGGCCGAGAAAAGCAACTTCATGGAGGTGGCCTACCTGCTGATCCACGGCGAGCTGCCGACGCCAGAGCAGCTGCAGGAGTTCTCGCGCAGCATCACGCCGCCACACGATGATCAATGAGTCGCTGCTGCGCTTCTTCAACGGCTTCCACCACAACGCCCATCCGATGGCGATGGTGTCGGCGGTGGTGGCCTCGATGTCGGCGTTCTATCACGACTCGATGGATATCCATGATCCGCGCCACCGCGAGATCTTCTCGCATCGGATCATCGCCAAGCTGCCGACCATCGCGGCCGCGGCCCACAAGCACTCGCTCGGCCAGCCGTTCATCTATCCGCGCAACGATCTGGATTACTGCTCGCAACCTGCTGAACATGTTCTTCGCGGTGCCGTGCGAGCCCTACGAGGTCGATCCGGTCGCCGCCAAGGCGCTCGATCTGCTGTTCATCCTGCACGCCGATCACGAGCAGAACGCCAGCACCTCGACCGTGCGTCTGGCCGGCAGCACCGGCGCCAATCCGTACGCCGCGATCTCGGCCGGCGTGGCGGCGCTGTGGGGTCCGGCGCATGGCGGCGCCAACGAGGCGGTGCTGGCGATGCTCGAGCAGATCGGCACGCGTCGAGAACATTCCGAAGTACCTGGCGATGGCCAAGGACAAGTCGAGCCACTTCCGGCTGATGGGCTTCGGCCATCGCGTCTACAAGAATTTCGATCCGCGCGCCAAGATCATCCGCGAGACCTGCCACCAGGTGCTGGCCAAGCTCGGCCGCAGCGACAATCCGCTGTTCGAGCTGGCGCTGCGGCTGGAGGAGATCGCGCTGAAGGACGAGTATTTCGTCTCGCGCAAGCTGTATCCGAACGTGGATTTCTATTCCGGCATCATCTACAGCGCGCTCGGCATTCCGCGCTCGATGTTCACGGTGATGTTCGCGATTGCGCGCACCGTGGGCTGGGTGGCGCACTGGCTGGAGATGATCAGCGATCCGGGCATGCGCATCGGCCGGCCGCGCCAGCTCTACACCGGGCCGGTGCGGCGCGACTACGTGCGCGCGTCGCGCAACGCAAGCGCACCAGACTCAGGCGACCTCTGCCTCGAGCAGCTGCCTCGAGCTCGCGGCGTCGGCGCGCCGCATCGGCCTGCCGTCCACCGGGCTGACCGGCGCCTGGCGGATCCCGTCGAGCGGAAACACCGTGGCCTCGATGCGGCGGTCGTCGACCGCGAAGCGCAGGCCCGGGATAGGCCTTGGTGCGCTCGGCATCCAGGCGCACGCGCCGCTCGGTGACCTCGTGCGCGATGCCGCGATCGATCAGCTGCAGCGTCGACGTTCTCGGGCCGGTCGGCAAACAGATGCAGCTGGATGTCGGCGTGCTCGGTGGCGGTGCCGCGTGAGCACCGGCCCGACCAGGCGCGGCTCGAACTGCGACAGCCAGTGCATCGCCTGCAGCGCCGCGCGCCGCTGCGCCTGCAGGGTGAGCTCGTGGCCGTCCGGCATCGAACAGCCGCTGATATTCGGCCAGCGCCGCCTCGATTTCGGTATTGCGCGGCAGGGCGCTGGCATCGGTGACGCCCGAGACGCTCGGCGGCCTTGCGCTTGGCGGTCAGGAAGTCGTGGATGCCGTGCTGCGCCATGATGCGCGCGGCCTCCTGGGCGAGCGCGCGGCGCAGATTGCCGTTGCGGGGTGAAGCGCGGCGGTTCATAGGTCGATACCCTCGAGTCGGTCCGTCGATGCAGGCTGGCAGCGTATCAGAACAGCGGCTCGCCGCTGCCGGGCCGTTCTGCGGGCTCGTGCCCGGCAGCGTGATTACCGGCGTTGCGCGGCCGGCGGCAGATGGTCTTCCATGAAGGTCTCGTAGATCGCATCGGCATCGTTGGCTCGCAGCCAGCGCCCGGTCCTGGGCGAGATGCGCACGGTCACCAGTCCCGGCGGCATGCGGCCGCGGCCGATCCGGCTGGCCGCGCAGCGCCTCGCGCATGAAATTGACCCAGATCGGCACCGCGGTGCGGCTGCCTTCCTCGCCCTCGCCCAGCGGCCGCTCCTGGTCGAAGCCGACCCAGACCGTGGCGACGATGTTGCGGTTGAAGCCGTTGAACCAGGTGTCGCGCGCCTCGTTGGTGGTGCCGGTCTTGCCGGAAATGTCGTTGCGATGCAGCGCCATGCCGGCGCGCGATCGCCGGTGCCGCGCTTGATGACGTCGGCCATCATGTCATCCATGATCCAGGCGTTCTGCGGCGAGATCACGCGCGGCGGCGATCAGCGCCGGGCGCAGGTCAGCGGCGGCAGCGAGATTGGGCGGCGCGTGATCCGGATCGCCGCTGGCCGCGCTGACGGCGCGGCCGCTGTCGGCTGCCGCGGCAGCGGCGGCGCTCGCTGGCCGCCGCGGCTCGCGCAGCTGCGCGCGTCAGCCGGCGGCTCGCGCCGCCGCGTCGGCGCATCGCGATGCGGCGGCATCGCAGCTGCTCGCACACGATCTTCGGCTTGGCCTGATAGACCACCTTGCCCGGCGGCATCCTCGATGCGATCGATGAAGTAGGGGTCCACCCGGTAGCCGCCGTTGGCGAACACCGCATAGGCGCTGACCATCTGCAGCGGCGTCGCCGGCAGGCTGCCGAGCGCGAGGGTCATGTCCTTGGGCATGTCCGTCGGGTTGAAGCCGAACTTCGCGGCGTAGTTGATCGCGGTATCGACGCCGAGCTGCCGCACCACGCGGATCGTCACCAGGTTGCGCGAATGCACCAGCGCTTCGCGCAGCCGCATCGGTCCGTCGAAGCCCTTCTCGTTGTTCTCCGGCCGCCAGATCTTCTCCTGGCCGCTGTCGTCGTAGACGATCGGCGCGTCCATGACGATGCTGGCGGGGGTGAAGCCGTTCTCGAGCGCCGCCGAATACAGGAACGGCTTGAAGCCGGAGCCGGGCTGGCGCCGCGCCTGCGTGACGCGATTGAACTTGTTGTCGAAGTAATCGAAGCCGCCGACCAGCGCCGCGATCGCGCCATCGTTCGGGATCCAGCGCCACCAGCGCGCCCTGCGCCTCCGGCAGCTGCGCCAGCTGCGGCCACGCCCTGGCCGTCGGTGACCACGTAGACCACATCGCCGCGCTGCACGACGTCCTCGGCATGCTTCGGCGGCGGGCCGACGCGCGTGTCGGAAATGCGCCGGCGCGCCCAGGACAGTCCGTCCCAGTCGATCTGCGCAAAGCCCAGCGAGCGGATATAGACGCGCGCCGCCTGCGGTGCCACCGACACCACCAGCGCCGGCTGCAGGTCGCCGATCTCCGGCGATACTCGGCCAGCAGCGGCATCGAGCTGCGCGGCGCGGCGCTGCGTCATCGAGCGTCGACTGTGCTTGAGCGGCGCCGCGATAGCCGTGGCGGCGGTCGTATTCGATCAGGCCGATGCGCACGGCGCGGTTGGCGGCGGTCTGCAGCCGGCCATCGATCGTGGTGTAGACCTTGTAGCCCTGCGTTGACCGCATCCTCGCCGTAGCGGCTGACGAGGTCCGCGCGCGCCATCTCGGCGACGTACGGCGCCTCGACGTCGTACAGGATGCCGTGATCGCGCGCCTGCACCGGCTCCTGCGCCGGCGCGCTGCGCGGTGGCGGCGTCGATGTAGTTGAGCTTCAGCATCTGCGCCAGCACGTAGTGGCGCCGCGACCTGCGCCGCCTTCGGATTGGTGATCGGGTTGTAGCGCGAAGGCGCCTGCGGAATGCCGGCGAGCGTGGCCGCCTCGGCCACCGAGAGCTGATCGAGCGGCTTGCCGAAATAGGTTTCCGCGGCCGCGGCCACGCCATAGGAGCGCTGGCCGAGGAAGATCACGTTCAGATAGGTGATCAGGATCTGTTCCTTGGTGAACTCGTGCTCCATGCGGTAGGTCAGGAAGATCTCCTGCAGCTTGCGGCGGATGGTCTTGTCGAAGGTCAGGAACATGTTGCGCGCCGCCTGCATCGTGATCGTGCTGGCGCCCTGCGAGAAATCGCCGGAGGTCAGATCCACCACAGCGGCGCGCAGCACGCCGCTGTAGTCGAAGCCATGGTGCTTGAAGAAGCGCTGGTCCTCGGCGGCGACGAAGGCCTCGCGCACCAGCACGCGGGATATCGTCGTAGGCCACCGGCACGCGGCGCTTCTCGCCGATCTGGGCGATCAGCTCGCCGCTGCGGGTGTAGATGCGCAGCGGCACCGGCAGCGCTGCCGGCTGCGCATCGCATCCACGGTCGGCAGCGAGGGCTCCAGATAGACATAGCTCGCCAGCAGCGCGTAGGCGCCCAGCAGCGCCAGCGCCAGCGCAGCCGACGACGCCAGTCCGACAGAGGCGAATCGCGTGTGTATCTTCAGCAAAATGAGCCTCAAATTCGTGCTATCGTCGGCCATGTCGTTGCGTTCGACCACCGACTCCATGCCGGAGGCGCCTGCGCACTGAGCTGAGCGCGGCCATGCAGCATAGCAGCGCCCTGTCAGGAGAGCCAGGGCGCTGCCGCAACCGTGTCGCCGATCCGGCGAGTGCGGAACTTAGAGCTCCATCACGGCCTGATGATTCCATGCGCAGTTTAAGGTTAAGGCATGCACGACCGAATCCTGAGCCGGCTCACGTCGTATTTAACTTATGCCTGATATATATTGCCTGACAAATGCGACAGGGTCTCGCTGAAAAGCGCGTAGCCTACTGAAAGGTCTAGGAAAAAGTGTTCCTATTATCGCGCAAGTACCGCCAGCTGCTCGGGCCTGGACATCACCACCTCGTCCATCAAGCTGATCGAGCTGGCGATGGCGGGTGGTCAATACCGGGTCGAGTCCTACGCCGCCGAGCCGACGCCGCCCAACGCGATGAACGAGAAGACCCTGGTCGACCCGGAGGCGGTCGGCGAGGCGATCCGCCGCGCGGTCAAGCGCTCCGGCGCCAAGAGTCACGAGGTCGCGATCGCGATCAGCGGCGATGCGGCGATCACCAAGGTCATCCAGATGCCGCGCGGTCTGCGCGATTCCGACCTGGAAGCCCAGGTCGAGATGCAGGCCGACCAGTACATCCCCTTCCCGATGGACGAGGTCAGCTACGACTTCGAGGTGCTCGGGCCGTCGGAGAAGGACGCGCGAGTCGATCGACGTGCTGCTGGTGGCCTCGCGCAGCGAGAACGTCGAGCAGCGCCGCGCCGCGGTAGCCGCCGCCGGGCCTGATCGGCGCGCATCGTCGATGTCGAGGCCTTCGCGCTCGAGAACGCCTGCCGCCTGATGACGCACCAGATGCCCGATGGCGGCATCGATCACAGCGTCGCGGTGGTGGACTTCGGCGCCAGCAGCACCACCTTCAGCGTGCTGCGCAATCTCAAGGTCGTCTACACGCGCGACTTCGCCTTCGGCGGCCAGCAGCTGACCGAAGAGATCATGCGCACCTACGGACTGTCGATGGAAGAGGCCGGCCGCGCCAAGAAGGAAGGCGGCCTGCCGGGCAACTACCAGGCCGAAGTGCTCGATCCGTTCATCGACGACATGACGCAGCAGGTCAGCCGCTCGCTGCAGTTCTATCTGGCCTCGGGCACGCGGCCGCGAGCAGCCCGACAAGATCCTGATCTGCGGCGGCTGCGCCAACATCCCCGGCGTCGCCGACGTGGTGCAGAGCCGCGTCGGCATCAGCGCCGAGCGCGGCGATCCGCTCGGGCAGATGAAACTGTCCTCGCGCGCGCGCGCCCAGGCGGTGCAGCGCGATGCCACGGCGCTGCTGACTGCCTGCGGTCTGGCCTTGCGGAGCTTTGACTAATGCCGCGTATAAATCTACTGCCCTGGCGCGACCAGCAGCGCCGCGAGCGCAAGCTCGGCTTCTTCGTCGCGCTCGGCGTGCGCCGCGGCGCTGGCGGCCGTGGTCGCCTTCGCCGCCTACCTGCTGTTCGGCTCGATGATCGACGCGCAGGAGCAGCGCAACGAGCGGCTGCGGGCGCAGATCAAGGTGCTCGACAAGCAGATCGAGGAGATCAACGATCTCGAGGCGCAGAAGCAGAGCTTCATCTCGCGCATGCAGATCATCGAGAAGCTGCAGCGCTCGCGTCCCGAAGTCGTGCACCTGTTCGATGAGCTGGTGAAGGTGATGCCGGACGGCACCTACCTGACCTCGGTCAAGCAGACCGGCACCAAGCTCAAGCTCGAGGGCGTCGCGCAGTCCTCGACGCGCGTGTCGACGCTGATGCGCAACATCGCCGCCTCGCAGTGGCTGCGCAATCCGGAACTCGAGGTGGTCGAGACCAAGAAGGACAACACCGCCGGCAGCAGCTTCGTGCTCGATGCCGAGCAGGTCAGCTGTCGACGACGACGATGACGACGCGACGCGCGCCCAAGCGGCCGGTGCGCGCCGTCTCCGGGAGCTGCCACAATGAACCTGATGCAGGAGCTGCGCTCGCTCGATCCGCGCGATCCGGGCCGCTGGCCGTTGGCGGTGCGCGCCGCTGGCGGTCGCGGTCTGCTTCGTGGCGGTGTCGCTCGGCGCTGATCTACTTCTTCGTCTGGCAGGACCGGATGCCGGAGCTGCAGCAGCGCGAGGACCAGGAGCAGCAGCTGCGCAACGAATTTCGCACCAAGCATGCCAAGGCGGTCAATCTGGCGCTCTACAAGCAGCAGCTGGCGGATATCGAGAAGTCCTTCGGCGCGATGCTGCGGCAGCTGCCGAGCAAGACCGAAGTGCCGAACCTGCTGGTGGACATCTCGCAGACCGGCCTGGCGGCCGCGCTGCAAGAGAAGCTGTTTCAGCCCGGGCAGGAAGTGAAGAAGGACTTCTACGCCGAGCTGCCGATCAAGATCCAGCTGACCGGCAGCTATCACGAGTTCGGCGCGTTCGTCAGCGGCATCGCGGCGCTGCCGCGCATCGTCACGCTGCACGACATCCAGATCACGCCGCTCGACAAGAATATCGGCGGCTACGATCAGCTGCAGCTCGATCTGACCGCCAAGACCTATCGCTACCTGGACGACGAGGAAATTGCCGCGGCGGAAGCCGAGAAGCGCAAGGCCGATCAGGCCAAGCGACCACGGAACGCTGAAGCGATGACGCACGTCGACAGCGCTGTCGATGCGCCGCTGGCGCGCCTGGCCGTGCGCGGCGCTGCTGGCGCGGCGCTGCTGGCCGGCTGCAGCGGCCGCGATGCGGATCTGGATCGCTTCATCGAGCGACCAAGAAGGAGCCCGGCGGCCGGGTCGAGCCGCTGCCGGAGATCAAGCCCTACGAGGCCTTCACCTATACCGACCAGGACACTGCGCTCGCCGTTCGTGCCCGGCGGCTCGGCGGCGCGAGCGCCGGCGTGCGGCCGGACAGCCACCGCAATCGCGAGTACCTCGAGCAGTTCTCGCTCGACACGCTGAAGATGGTCGGCACGCTCAATCTCGGCGGCAACCACTACGGCCTGGTGCAGACCAAGGACGGCCGCGTGCACCGCGTGGTGGTCGGCGAACACATCGGGCACCAACGACGGCAGGATCACCGACATCACGCCTTCGAAGATCGCATTGGTAGAGATCATTCCGGACGGACTGGGCGGCTACATCGAACGGCCCGCCGGCCCTGGCGGTCTGAACGAATGATCGGCAGGGAGACACATCGAATGAAACGGTCCATCCTCCAACGCTGCGCGGACGCATCACGCTGGCTGGCGCCTGGCCTGGGCTGCCGGCATGCTCGCTGGCGCTGAGCGCGCGCGCCGCCGATGCGCAGCGCCGACGCCGCGCGCGGCTCGCCAACACAGCTGCAGTCGATCGACGTGCAGACACTGAGCGGCAATCAGCTGCAGCTGACGCTGCATCTGTCGGGGCCGGCGCCCGAGCCGCTGGCCTTCACGATCGACAAGCCGGCGCGCATTTCGCTCGATCTGCCCAATACCACGCTGGCGCTGCCCTCGCGCCGCATCGACGTCGGCGCCGGCGGCGTCGACACGGTGCTCGCCGCCGAGGCCAATGGCCGCTCGCGCATGGTGCTCAATCTCGACCAGCAGATGCCCTATCAGACGCGCGTCAACGGCAACGACATCGTGGTGCTGGTCGGCGCGGCCGCAGCGCCGCGCGCTGCCGCAGCCGGCAGCGCCGGCTGCCGCCGCGCGCAGCCGGCGCCGCTGCGGCCCCGCGGCCGGCCGCGCGATCAAGCAGCATCGATTTCCGGCGCAGCGAGACCGGCGCCGGCCGCCTGGTCGTGCGCCTGTCCGATCCGCGCACGCCGATCGATCTGAAGCAGCAGGGCTCGCAGATCATGGTCGATTTCGCCGGCACCGATCTGCCGAAGAACCTGACGCGCCGCTACGACACGCTGGATTTCGGCACGCCGGTCACCGGCTTCGATGCCGAGCGCGTCAACGGCGATACGCGCATCGTGATCGACGCCAGCGGCGACTTCGAGCAGCTCGCCTACCAGTCGGACGACCAGTACGTGGTCGAGGTCTCGCCGGTGCGCAAGGCCGCGGCAGGCCGCCGGCCGATCAGAAGAAGGAATACAAGGGCGAGCGCCTGACGCTGAACTTCCAGGACATCGAGACGCGCGCGGTGCTGCAGCTGCTGGCCGATGCCAGCGGCCAGAACATCGTCGTCAGCGACACCGTCAACGGCAGCGTGACGCTGCGGCTGCAGAACGTGCCGTGGGACCAGGCACTGGACATCGTGCTGCGCACCAAGGGCCTGGACAAGCGCCAGGACGGCAACGTCATCATCGTGGCGCCGGCCGACGAGCTGGCTGCGCGCGAGAAGGCCGAGCTGGCCGCCAAGAAGGACATCCAGGCAGCTCGAGCCGCTGCGCTCCGAGTACCTGCAGGTCAACTACGCCAAGGCGTCCGACATCGCCGCGCTGCTCAAGGGCGGTGCCGGCGGCGCCGCGACGGCAGCCAATTCGGTGCTGTCCGCGCGCGGCAGCGTGTCGGTCGATGATCGCACCAACACGCTGCTGCTGCAGGATACGGCCGATCGCATCGCCGACGTGCGCCGGCTGGTGGCGACGCTCGACATTCCGGTCAAGCAGGTGCTGATCGAGGCGCGCATCGTGATCGTCACCAACGACTTCGAGCGCGACCTCGGCGCGCATGCTCGGCGTGACGGCGACGCGCACCAACGGCACCAACGGCCTGTTCGAGACCACCGGCACCGCCGCCGGCATCGACACCGGCGTCAGCTCGGCGCTCACCAACTCGCCACCAACGGCACGCGTGTATCCGGTCAGCATGCCGACCGGCAGCCAACGCGCCAATCGCTACAACGTCAATCTGCCGGTCGCGAGCCCGGCCGGCAGCATCGCGCTTCGGCATCCTCGGCTCCGACTTCCTGGTCGATCTGGAGCTGTCGGCCGCGCAGACCGAAAACCGCGGCACGGTGATCTCCTCGCCGCGCGTGATCACGGCCAACCAGCAGGAGGCGACGATCAAGCAGGGCATGGAAATTCCCTACCAGCAGTCCGCCTCGAGCGGCGCGACCACGATCGCCTTCAAGGACGCGGTGCTGCTCGCTCAAGGTCAAGCCGCTGATCACGCCCGACAACCGCATCATTCTCGATCTGACGGTCTCGGATGACAGCGGTCGGCCAGGTGGTGGTGGCCTCGGGCGGCGTCAACGTGCCGGCGATCAATACCCGCGCCATCGAGACCCAGGTGGTGCTCGGCGACGGCCAGACCGTGGTGCTCGGCGGCATTCTCGAGACCACGCAGACCGAAGTCGGGACCAAGGTGCCGTGGCTCGGCGACATTCCGGTGCTGGGCAATCTGTTCAAGACAGACCACGAGCGTGAACAACAAGGATGAGCTGCTGATCTTCGTCACGCCGAAGATCCTGCGTGAAGGGGTCAGCGTCAATTGAACGGCATTAGCCGAGGTGGAGGTCAGTGACCGATGACTACACGAGATCGACAGCTCAGGTGAATACGATGCGTAAAATATGGGTGGTTCATCAGTACTTGGCGCGTCGGTGTCGCGCTGCCGGCTGCGGCGGCAACGAGCCCAGCTCCTTTGCCGCTCAACCCGCCAGCAGCAGTAGCACTTCGACGCTCAGTAACGTCGCGTCAATCGCGCTCGTGACCAACATGCCGCAGATTCCGTCGAACGGCTCCACCCCGGCGACGATCACGGCGATTGCCAAGAACTCAAACAACGCGGTCGTGTCGGGCGTGCCGGTCGTGTTCGCGACCAACTCAGGCGTGATAGCCCCGGTCGCCACCGCCACCGGCACCGATGTGACCCCTGGCACCACCGACGCTACCGGTGCAGCGGCCGCCTCGCTGTCCACCCCCGGTGATCCCACCAATCGCGATATCACCGTGACCGCCGCGGTCGGGAATATTTCCGCCCAGGTCGTGGTCGCCGTCGTCGGTACATCGATCTCATTGACCGGCCCGGCCAGCCTGATTCAGGCCAGCACGGGCACATTCAATGTGTCGCTAACTGATTCGGCCGGCGCCGGCCTCGCCGGCTATCCGGTCACCGTCGCCTCCGCCAGTGGCAATACCTTGAGCGCGAGCAACCTCACGACTGACTCGACCGGTCACGCGACCTTCACGCTGACCGCGAGCAAAGCCGGCACCGATACCGTGACGGCCAAGGCCCTTGGTCTCACGGCATCGCAGAGCCTGAGCGTCAGCAGCCAGAGCTTTGCGTTCACGGCCCCGAGCGCGGGCACGAACATCGCGCTCAACGCCGCGCAGGCTCTCTCGGTTTTGTGGACCAACAGTGGCGCGCCAGAGGCCGGACAAGCCGTCACCTTTTCGACCACGCGCGGACTGTTCGCGAATAATCAGACCACGACGACGGCGACGACCGACTCGACCGGAACGGCTGGCGACACGGCCACGCCGGTGACCGTCCATCCACGACAGCCGGACCGGCTGTGATCACGGCTTCGGGCAGCGGGGTGACCGCGCAGTTGCAGGTCAACTTTGTGGCGACAGTGCCCAGCCAGATCGATGTTCAGGCCAGCCCGGACACGGTGGAGACTTCCGGTCAAAGCACGATCACCGCGATCGTACGCGATGCGCAGGACAATCTGGTCGAAGGCCAGACGGTGGATTTTCAATTGACCGACAAAACCGGCGGCAGCATCTCGGTGGCACGGCCGTGACCAACTCATCGGGTGTTGCCCAGACCGTCTACACGGCCACGAGCACGGCCAGCGCCAGCAACGGCGTAACGGTAACCGCGACGATAGCGAGTAATTCGGCAATCCAGGACACGGTCACGCTGACCGTCGGCGGACAAACCGTGTTCCTCTCCCTGGGCACGGGCAGCACAATCAGTGAGAACGCCAACAAAACGCAGTTCAGCGTACCGTTCGTGTTGCAGGCGCTCGATTCGGCGGGCAATGCCGTGCCCGGTGCGACCGTGACGCTGACCATTGCCTCGCTGCCGATTGCTTCGCTGCAGCCGCCTGTGCCTACGCCTGCGGCGCCAGATTTCACCGTGCCAGATTCCTACGCCGCGTATCGCAAGGGCTACTGGTTTACGGGAACCGACTCGATCAGCGGCGCGGTTTGCCCGACTACCGGATGGTGTCAACTGGTCAATGCGGAATGCCTGAACAAGGATACCCTGGGCAATGGCATCTATGAGTCGTCCAAGGACGTGAACAACAACGGCAAGCTCGATCCGGGCAACGTGGCCGTGGTCAGTCCGGGTACCGTGACTACCGATAGCACCGGCTCGGCCAACCTCAACGTAACCTATCCGGAAGATCATGCGCTGTGGGTGCAGGTGTTGCTGACGGCCACGACCAGCAGCATCCGCCCGGGCGCGGTCCGGGTCGTCGGTCACGCACACCGGCAGGACGCAGACCACCCGCGGGCCGGCCGGCCCCGGCCGCAGCAGCCGTGATCGCCGGCACGACGTAGTCGCGCACCGTGGCCGGCCCGGTCATCCACAGCACCGTGCCGTCGGCCTGCGACGCCGGCCAGCTTCAGCATCTGCGGCGCGAGCGCGGCCAGGAGCACGGGCACTTTCCCGCTGGAACGGGGCACTGACAGCCCGATGTGCGCCTGCAGCGTCTCGCCTTCGAAGGCGACGCGTCTCTCCCGCCAGCAGCGGCAGCAGCACGGCGAGGTACTCGCGCATGTGCCGGGCCGGGCGGTCGAAGCTGTAGCCGTACATGTCCTGGATGACGATCTGGTGCGACAGCCCGATGCCGAGGGTCAGCCTGCCGCCGAGCGCAAGATCAGCGGTCAGCGCCTGCTGCGCCAGCACGGCCGGGTGCCGCGGATAGGTCGGGATGACCGCGGTGCCGAGCTCGATGCCCGGCACCCGGCTGCCGGCGACGGCCAGGGAGATCAGCGCCTCCAGGCCGAAGATGTTGGACATCCAGGCCGAGGCGAACCCGTCATCGGCAGCGGTGCGCAGCTGGTCGGTGAGCTTGACCAGCGCGTCGGGGCCGCTGGGTTCAGCGACATGAGTGCCGATCCGCATGGCATGCTCCATTCCGGCGTAGGCCCGTTCGTGGCGTGAAGGGTGTCATGGCTTGATCGCCGGGCGAGCCTGGCAGCGCAGCCGGCGCACGCGCGGTATCCGGCGTGCTTCGCGGCGCGGACGCTGTCTGCTGATTCCCAGGATAACTGGGCAAGGGCTCAGCGGGCTGCCGAGCTGCAGAAATGCCGGGACTGCAGTGGCGGTACGGTACCTCGGCTCTTTTGCGCAGCGGCTTGCGGGGACAATAGGGACATGGAATCCGCCTGCCTCCCGTCGCCCCAACGCCCGCGGATCGCGCCGCGAGCGGCGGAGCGCGAGCGCGAGGCGGCCCGCGAGCGGGCGCGCAAGCACCAGCAGGCGGCGGCGCGGGCCGGGCCAGGGCAGCGGCGCGCGAGCGGCAGAGCCGAGCGAGACAGCTCCGGCCGGCGCGGCTTGCAGGCCGAGTCAGGCTGCCCGCCGATCGGTACCTGGACCGGGAGGAGAGCTGGCTGCGGTTCAGCCAGCGCGTCCTGGAGCTGGCCGAGGACCCGAACGTCCCGCTGCTGGAGCGGGTCCGGTTCGAGTCGATCTTCGCCAGCGGCATGGACGAGTTCTTCAGGGTCCGGGTCGCCGGGCGGATGCGGCGGATGGCCACCGGCCTGCCGGTGGAGAACGCCATCGGGCGCTGCCGCCGACGAGATCCTGGAGAACGCCCTGGACACTGGCCCGCGACCTGGCGCACGCGGCACGCGCGCTGCTTCGCCGACGAGCTGCAGCCGGCGCTGGCCGGCGGCAGGGCATCGAGATCCTGCGCTGGAAGGAGCTGATGCCGGACGAGCAGGCGCAGCTCGAGCAGCTGTTCCGGGAGCGGATCTACCCGGTGCTCACGCCGCTGGCGGTCGACCCGTCGCACCCGTTCCCCTACATCTCCGAGCTGTCGCTCAGCCTGGCCGTGATGATCGCCGACCCGGACACCGGGGCGACCATGTTCGCCCGGGTGAAGGTGCCGCCGCTGCTGCCGCGGTTCCTGACCGTGTCGCGCCGAACCGGTTCGTGCCGCTGGAGGACGTCATCGCCGCGCACCTCGGCGACCTGTTCGTCGGCATGGACATCCTCGAGCACCATGCGTTCCGGGTCACCAGGATCACCGACCTGGAGATCGACGAGGACGTCACCGAGAACCTGCTCCAGTCGCTGGAGCGCGAGCTGATGCGGCGCCGGTTCGAGCCCGCCGTCCGGCTGGAGGTCGAGGAGTCCATCTCCGACGACGTGCTCGACCGGCTGGTCACCGAGCTCGAGGTGGACGAGCGCGCGGTCTACCGGCTGCCGGGGCCGCTCGACCTGTCCGGCCTGTCGCCCGATCGCTGACCTGGACATCCGGCAGCCTGAAGTACCCGACGTTCGTGCCGTCGGAGACGGCGCTGCCGCATGAGTCGGGGACAGCAGCGTGTTCGACGTGCTGCCCGAGCGCGACGTGCTGGTGCACCACCCCTACGACTCGTTCACCGCCAGCGTGCAGCGCCTGCTCGTGTCGGCGGCGGCCGATCCGAGCGTGCTGGCGATCAAGCAGACGCTGTACCGGACCAGCGGCGACTCGGAGATCGTGGACGCGCTCATCGACGCGGCCGAGGCGGGCAAGCAGGTCGTGGTCGTGGTCGAGATCAAGGCCCGCGGCGACGAGCGGGCCAACATCGCCTGGGCGCGCAAGCTGGAGCAGGCGGGCTGCCACGTCGTCTACGGGATTCCGTCGGCCTGAAGACGCACTGCAAGATGGCGCTGGTCGTGCGCGAGGAGCCGGACGGGTCGCTGCGCCGGTTCTGCCACATCGGCACCGGCAACTACCACCCCAAGACGGCGCGGCTGTACGAGGACTTCGGGCTGCTGACCGCCGACCGGACCGTCGGCGAGGACATCACGGACCTGTTCAATCACCTGACCGGCTACAGCCGGCGGACCGAGTACCGGCGGCTGCTGGTGGCCCCGGCCGGTATCCGGACCGGGCTGATCGAGCGGATCGACGCGCAGGCGCAGCTGCAGCGCGCCGGCGGGCCCGCCCGGATCCAGATGAAGTGCAACGCGCTCATCGACGAGGCGATCATCGACGCGCTGTACCGCGCGTCGACGAGCGGGCGTGCCGATCGACCTGTGGATCCGCGGGATCTGCGCGATCCGGCCGGGCGTGCCGGGCCTGTCGGAGACGGTCCGGGTGCGCAGCGTCGTCGGCCGGTTCCTTGAGCACTCGCGGATCTACGCGTTCGGCACCGGTGCCGACGGGCTCGCCCGGCGAGGTGTGGATCGGCAGCGCCGACATGATGCACCGGAACCTGGACCGGCGGGTCGAGTCCGCTGGTCCGGGTCGACCGACCCGGCGCAGCAGGCGGAGCTGCGGCAGCTGATCGAGCTGGCGATGGACCCGCGGATCGCGTCCTGGTGGCTGGCCGCCGACGGCACCTGGACCCGGCATCATCTCGACGCGTCGGGCGCGCCGCTGACGGATATCCAGGAGCTGCTGATCAGGACAAGGCGGGGACGAGCCGATGCCTGAGCACCGGACTGCCGGTGAGATCCGCGCCGCCGGCGCGGTGCTGTGGCAGCCCGCGGGCAGCGGCACCCGGGTGGCGCTGGTGCACCGGCCCAAGTACGACGACTGGGGCTTCGCCAAGGGCAAGCTCGAGCCGGGCGAGCACGTGCTGCTGGCCGCAGTGCGGGAGGTCGCCGAGGAGACCGGCCTGCCGGTGACGCTCGGCCGGCGCCTGCCGCCGGTCCGGTATGAGGGCGACGGCGTGCCCAAGCGGGTCGACTACTGGGCGGCCGAGGTCGACCCGGATGGCCGCGGGCCGGGCTTCTCGGCGAACGCTGAGATCGATGAGGTCCGCTGGCTCGCTGCGTCTGCGGCGGCCGGGCAGCTCAGCTACCGGCGCGACGCCGAGACCCTGGCTGACTTCCGAGCCGGACCGCACCGGACCGTCCCGCTCATCCTGGTCCGGCACGCGTCGGCGGGCCGCAAGCCGGACTGGCACTCCAGTGACGAAACGCGGCCGCTGGACGGGCGGGGCAAGAAGGAGGCCCGGTTCCTGGCCCTGCTCCTGCGCTGCTTCGGCGTCAGCCGGGTGGTCAGCTCGCCCGCGACCGCTGTGTCGCCACGGTCCGCCCCTACGCCCGCAGCGTGGGTGAGCAGGTCGAGACCGAGGCCGCGTTCCTCGCCATTAAGAGTGCCAGGCGGAGCGGGCGCTCGGATCGCCACTCCGAGCAAGCGGAGGCGGCTGCGGAGACGGCCGCGGCGGCCGGCAAGGCCATCGCCTCGCTGGCGGCTGCGGGTGAGCCGGTTGTGGTGTGCGCGCACCGGGAGAACATGCCGGCGCTGCTGGCGGGCGCGTGCTCTGAACTCGGCCAGGAGCGACCGCCGGACGTCGGCAAGCCGCTGCGCAAGGGCGAGTTCCTGGTGCTGCACCGGGCAGGTGGCCGCCTGGCGGCGGTCGAGCGGTACGACCTCGGCGACCGCCGCTGACGCCTGACTGGTCTGGCCTCGCCGTCAGGCCGAGTCCATGGGCTGCCAGTCAAGCGTGGGCGGCAGCGACCCTTCGAGGATGAGCAGCCAGCGCTTGACCTCGACTCCCGCGCCGCCGCTGTAGCCGCCGAGGCCGTCAGCGGCCAGGACCCGGTGACAGGGCACGATGACCGGGATCGGGTTGGATCCCATGATGGAGCCGACCGCCCGCGCGGCCGGGACGTCGCTGGCTGCCGGGAGGCCGGCCCGGCTCGCCAGCCGGCCGTAGCTGATCGTCTCCCCGTAGCCGACGGACGCCGCGAGCACTCTGAGTACCTCGCGCTGTGGCCCCGCCGTTCCCGACCAGTCCAGCGGCAGGTCGAAGCTGGTGCGCTGACCGCGGAAGTACTCCGCTAGCTGCTGGCGGGCATCTTCGGCAAGCTGTTCCCGCGCTTTTCCGGCTAGGTGCTTCCCGCCATCTCCGGCATTCTGCTCGCCGTCAGCCGGCCGGATCTGGCCGGCCCGGCGGCGAGCCGTACCGTACCTTCGCGACTCCGTCGCCGCTGCAGCCGACCGAAACCGGGCCGACGGGGGTGCTGAGCCACGCCCAGGAGAGGTCCGTCATCACAGCATTCTCGCCGCCGGCGGCCCGGACACGTGACGTCGCACGGCTAGTCCGGCCGACGTTGCGGCCCGCTCGGCACCGGTCACGGGGTCGTGGCGAGCGGCCCCGAAAGTGTCGGAGGCCGGCGATAGAACAGCTACATGAGCCCACCACAGTTACCGGCCTTGACGGGCCGGGCCCTGAAGAGAGGGAGGAGTAGCGATGACGGAGAATATTGCCGACGCGGTCGAAGCTGAGCTCATTGCGCTGTCCGGCGTCCTGACAGAGCCTCAGGAGCGAGAGTGCCTGCGCTGCTTCCTGCTCCGGATGCTGAACGAGTTCGGCTGCGACGGCACGCACCGGTGGACACTTCGGTGGCGGGACCTGCTGGCGCCCCGCGCGGACGGGCTGCCCGACCGGCTGGCCGAGCTCGGCGGATGCTGCGACTGCGAGGTGCTGCTCAACGTCTTCCCGCAGTATCCGCGTGGTGCCGGCCTCCTGCCATGCGCGGGCCAGCCGCAGGAAGGGTCCGCCGTGCCGTGCGACCTTGGCGTGCTGCGCCGCGCGGCGTAGGCCGCCGCGGGTCTGACTGGCTGCGGGTCCGGCTGGCCGCCGCTGCTACTCTGATCCCTTTTCCAGGATGCGCAGCAGCGCCCTGGCAATCGGAACGGCCGTCAGTTCCACCTGCCACGGCCGTGCGCCGTAGGCGGCGAGGTCAGCTGCGACTGACGCCGCGCTGATCTCGGCGGGCGGCTGCCAGGACAGCCGGCGCACGGCGTCGGGCGGCACCAGGTTCTCGGCGGGCAGGTTGTTCGCGTCGGCCAGGGCGGCGACCACCGCGCGGGCCGCGGTGAGTCGCTTCGCCGCCTCCGGATCCCGGTCCTGCCACCTGTGCGCGGGCGGCGGGCCGTCGCCCGGCGGGGCAGAAGTGGTCGGCAGCGCGCGGTCCGGCTGCGCGCGAGCCCGGCCGATGGCACGGAGCCACTCGGGGAGATGGCGGCGCGCACCGCGGCTGGAGAAGCCCGCGATCTCGGCGAGCTCGTCGGGTCCGCTCGGCATTCTCCGGGCGGCTTCGACGATCGCCGCGTCGGTCAGGACCTTGGTGGGGGACAGGTCGCGCCGGCGCGCTATCTTGTCCCGCTCGAGCCAGAGCTCACGGACGACGGCGAGGCTGCGCCGGTTCCGGACGCGGTGGATGTCCGAGGTGCGCCGCCAGGGTTCCGCCCGCGGTGGCGGCGGCTCTCTGGTGAGCTCGGCGGCGAACTCCTGGCGCGCCCACTCGGTCTTTCCCTGCTCGGCGAGCTGCACGGCGAGCACGTCACGCAACTCGACCAGGACCTCGACGTCCAGGGCCGCGTACCGCAGCCATTCCTCCGGCAGCGGCCGGGTCGACCAGTCAGCCGCCGAATGTGACTTCTCCAGGCCCAGGCCCAGCATGTTCTCGACCATGGTTGCCAGGCCGACGCGCGGGCAGCCCAGCAGCCGCCCGGCGACTTCGGTGTCGAATAGCTTGCGAGGCCGGTAGCCGAGTTCGGCCAGACACGGCAGGTCCTGCGACGCGGCGTGCAGTACGGCCTCAGTGTCGGTGAGGGCGGTGTCGAGGGCCGACAGGTCCGGGCACGTAACCGGGTCGATCAGCACTGTCCCGGAGCCGTGACGGCGGAGCTGCACGAGGAAAGCACGGTGCCCGTACCGGAAGCCAGAGGCTCGCTCCGCGTCGACAGCCACAGGGCCGGTGCCACCCGCCAGTGCCTTGACGGCGTCCGCCAGAGCTGCCGGGGAATCCACCAGGGCCGGCATCCCGTCCCGCGGCTCGAGCAGCGGCTCCACCGGCGGGGCAGCAGGCTCCTGCGACTGAGCCACTGGCTCGCCCGGCTGGGAATCCGCCTGCTCCGGCTGGGCGGCTGCGTCTCCTGGCCGAGAGTTCGGCTGCTCTGGCGGGGTGGCTGGTTCCTGCGGCCGGCCTGCTGGCTCCGCTCGCCGGGATGTCGGCTGCTCCGGCGGGAGACTCGGCTCCTCCGTCGCCGCTGCAGCCGCGACCTCGTCCGGCCTGTCGGCTTGTTCCGCTGTCATGGGCGCTGCCTGCGGCGCTGCGGCCGGAGCGGAGCGACTCCCGGTGCCAGCGGGGGAAGGCCCGCGGCCATGCACATGACGTCGCACCAGGCAGCGACATGCCCGTCGAGCGCAGCGGAGACGCCGTCGGCGATGACCGGGGACCAGGAAGCGCGCAGCTCGAATCCAGTCGACATGGGCTCGTCCTGCTTGCCCCCGAAGCCCTGTGTCACGACGGTGGTCACGGTTCCGCTGATCTTCCTGTAGCCGCTGCTCTGGCCGTCCAGTGCCTCGGTGAGCCAGCTCCAGCCGACGCCGTTAATGAGCGGGTCGGCGGCCATCTCGGGCTCAAGCTCGGCGCGGACGTATCCGATGATCCGGTACTTACCATCCCAGCCCTGCTGGCCCGCCGCGTCAAATAGCAGCACGAACCGACCCCAGCCGATCTCCGCGTCGGGATCGCCTTGCTCGGTTCCGGGGCTGGTCAGTGTTCCCGGCCTGGTCAGCCCGCCGGCATCCGCAACTGTCGCCGCGATCGCGTAGGCGAAGGGCGCGAGCCGACGCGGCGCGGGCTCCTCGTCGAAGGCCAGCTCGGGCCGAAGCTCGCGCTGGCTGCTCAGGCCGGCCTCGACCTCCGCGACGGCCCGCTGGAAGTCTGCTTCGCCAGGTGGTGTGCTCACTGACTGTCCGGCGGGCCTCAGTGTCTGAGTATGCGGCACGGGCCAGGGACCCTCATGCCACGCGATCGCGGATGGCGCCCGACAGGGCCGACTCCAGATGCAGCGGGACATCGCCGATGAGGAGGGCTGCCCCGCACATCCGGCAGTACCACTCGGGGCAGTACTCGTCGGCAGTGTCCGGGCAGACTCCCGCGATGCGATGGTGCTGCTCGAGCGAGCGGTCGTGGCCGCAGTCAGGACAGTGCCGGATGATGTCACTCATCAGGACCTCCTTGTCTTTCGGCTCACCAGCGATGCTGTCACGGCGCTGGCCGCTAGCCGGGGACCCGGGGCGGCGTGTCACCCGGCCATTTGCCGGCAGCGCCCGAGCGCTGGCGGGGCGCCGCCCGGTCGCGGCGATCAGCGGATATGGAATCATCCTGGGTGTGACCTCGCCCGCCGACGCATCCCCGTTCCTGCTTGCCTGTCGCAGGCAGGAAGTCCCCTATACCCCAGTCTGGTACATGCGCCAGGCGGGTCGCGCGCTGCCCGAGTACCGTGCGCTGCGGCTCGCGACGAGCATGCTCGACGCTTGCTCGACGCCCGATCTCATCACCGAGATCACGCTTCAGCCAGTGCGGCGCTACGACGTCGACGCCGCGATCCTCTTCAGCGACATCGTGGTCCCGCTGCGCGCCATCGGCGTCGGGATCGACATCAAGCCGGGCGTCGGGCCTGTCGTCGACCAGCCGATCCGGTCGGTGGCCGACCTGGGGGTGCTGCGCCCGCTGTCCCCGCAGGACGTGCCGTACATCACCGAGGCCGTGACCAGTCTCACTGCCGAGCTCGGACCCAAGCCGCTCATCGGCTTCGCCGGCGGCCCGTTCACGCTGGCGAGCTACCTGGTCGACGGCGGCCCGTCGAAGAACTTCGAGATCACCAAGTCGCTGATGTACGGCAACCCTGAGCTCTGGTCGGACCTGATGACCAGGCTGGCCGACATCACCATCGCCTTCCTGAAGGTGCAGGCCGACGCCGGGGCGAGCGCGATCCAGCTGTTCGACTCCTGGGCCGGATCGCTCAATGCGGAGGACTACCGCGCGTCCGTGCTGCCGCATACACGGCGCATCTTCGACGCTCTGCAGGCCAGCGGCGTCCCGCGCATTCACTTCGGGGTGAACACCGGCGAGCTCCTCGGCGCCATGGGAGAGGCTGGAGCGGACGTCGTCGGCGTCGACTGGCGAGTGCCGCTCGACGAGGCGGTCAGCCGCGTCGAGCCGGGCAAGGCACTGCAGGGGAACCTGGACCCGGCAATCCTCATGGCACCGTGGCACGTCATCGAGGAGCGAGCCCGCCGCGTGATCGACCAGGGCAGGACGGCCGAGGGCCACATTTTCAATCTCGGCCACGGCGTGCTGCCGCAGACCGACCCGGACATCCTGGCCAGGCTGACCGAGCTCGTGCACACCGCTTCAGCGCGGCCGGCCTGACCACACCGACGCCCGGGCCTACCGGGCCGCGGTCGGCCCCGCCTTCCGCCGCAGGAAGCGCCGCCGTCCTGCGTAGCCGATGCCGGCCAGGATGGCGATCACGATAAGGAACGGCAGCGCTGCCCCCAGCGCCGTCAGCACCCACACCGTGGCATGCCGCAGAGCTCGCCAGCCGCCGCCGAGCCCGCCCAGGAATCCCCGGTGCGCGGCCTTGTGATGCACCGGAGCGGGAGTCGGGCTCACCAGCGTCATCGTGACGGTCGCGTAGCTGGTCTCGTGGTCGAGCGCTCGCTGCTGCGCAAGCAGCGAGTTGAGCGCGGACTGGTCGTCGCTGATCTGCTGCTGCACGTCGAGGAGGCCGGAGACAGAGCCGGACTTCTTCAGCAGGCCGTCCAGCGCCGAGATGGCGGCCTCCTGCGAGGTCACCAGGCTGTTCACGTCCGCGACCTGCTCGGTGACGTCGGTAGCCTGCTGCTGCATCGAGAGCTGCCGGCCGATAGCCGGGGAGGAAAGCTGCCCCAGCACCGTCTGATAATCGGAAACGGGGATCTTGAGCGTCAGCCACACCCGCCGGCCACGCTTGCCCGGGGTTTCCGACGTTGCGTGCTCATCGGAGGTGTAGCCCCCGGCGCCGACGACGATGCTCACGACCCGCCGGGCCGCTGCCGAGACGTTGGCAGCCCGGACGGTGAGGCTGGCGGTGTAAATGATGTCCTGCGCCGGGGCAAGCTTCGCTGTCTGCACAGCCGCGCCGCTCGCGCCGCTGGCGGCCGGACCGACGGCGGCGTGCGCCCCCGGCAGGGACCTGACGGACGCGCTGGCACCGCTGCTGCTGGTGCCGTTGCTGCAGGCGGCGAGCACCAGGCAGCCTGAGATCACGATGGCGCTGGCGAGCGCCGCTCGCCGCGCGAGGAAAGTGCGGTTCATGCACCTCGGACGTGCCCGCGAAGATCCCGGTTCCGCTGACACGGCCATAATCAGTGTCGTGACGATTTCGTGTCCTTGGCGTTGCCGGGCGGGAGAGTGCCAGTGACGGCCAGCGGTCAGCGGCGATCCGTGGCGATCATCGGCGGTGGTGTGTCCGGGCTGACTGCGGCATTCCTGCTGCGGAACGCCGGCCTGGACGTGACCGTGCTGGAAGGCTCGCCCCGGCTGGGCGGCAAGCTGGCCGTGTCGGAGGTGGCCGGAGTACCTGTCGACTCCGGTGCCGAGGCGCTGCTCGCCCGGCGCCCGGAGGGCATCGGCCTCATGGACGAACTCGGCCTGAGCGGTCAGCGCGAGGTGCCCGGCACGACGTCGGCGGGCATCTGGACCCGCGACAGCATCCGCCCGCTGCCGCGACGTCAGTTCCTGGGCGTGCCCGCGGACTTCGCCGAGCTCGCCCGGACCGAGATCATCTCGCCCGCCGGGCTGGCGCGGGCGGAGGAGGACTGCCGGCTGCCGGCCGACGAGCCGGACGGGGACGCTTCGGTCACGACCCGGGTGGGTGGCCGGCTCGGCACCGAGGTGGTGGACCGGCTGGTCGAGCCGCTGCTCGGCGGCGTGTACGCGGGCCGGTGCGAGGACCTGTCGTTCGAGGCCACGCTCGCGCCGCTGGCGAAGGCATCGCGGAGCCATAGCTCGCTTGCCGACGCAGCCGCGTCGCTGCTGCCGGAGCCACCTCCGCCGGGATCGGCGCCAGTATCGCCACCACCGGTATTCACCACCCTGACAGCAGGCCTCGGTACGCTGCCGCCTGCGCTGGCAGATGCGTCGGGCGCCATCGTCCGCACGAAGGCAATGGTGCGCGAGCTTACGCGGACCCCGGCGGGCTGGCGGCTCACCATCGGCTCGGCGCGCGCCCCCGAGGCGCTGGACGCGGATGCGGTCATCGTCGCCGTGCCCGGCATTCCGGCCAGCAGGCTGCTCGCTGCCGTGACCGCGGAGGCCGCCAGCGCGCTCGGCGAGATCAAGTACGCGAGCATGGCGATCGTCACGCTGGCTTACCCGGTAACCGCGTTCCCGCGCCCGGTGGCCGGCAGCGGATTCCTCGTTCCCGCCGTGGATGGCCGGGTTGTCAAGGCGGTCACGTTCAGCAGCGTCAAGTGGCCGCACCTGCAGCGCAGCCAGCCTGAGCTGCACATCGTGCGATGCTCCGTGGGCCGGCTGGGGGAGGATGCCATTCTCCAGCGGGACGACGAGGCACTCGCGGCGCTCGCCGCCGCTGATCTGGCGGTGGCGACCGGTGTGCAGGGACCGCCCGCCGCAGTGCGGGTCACGCGCTGGGGTGGCGGTCTGCCGCAATACAGCGTCGGCCACCTGGACCGGGTCGCGCGGATCCGGGCCGGGATCGCCCGCCAGCCGGGGCTTGCCGTCTGCGGCGCCGCCTACGACGGCGTCGGAATCCCGGCGTGTATTGCGTCGGCGAGGCTGGCGGTGGATCAGGTGCTTGTTTACCTGTCCGGCCAGGACCCGGCCCCCGCGCCCGCCGGATAGCTGGAGCCGCGCCGGCAGGCCCGGCCGGATGGCAGCGAAGCCGGAGGTGTCAGCGCAGCCGGAAACCGAGCGAGGCGGCCGCATCCGCCGTCCGGCCGGCCCACAGCCGGGAGTAGTTGTCCGTGGTGCACAGCGACCGGGGCTCGACCCGGTCCAGGTACAGTGCGCCGCGGAGGTGATCGGTCTCGTGCTGGACAATGCGCGCTGGCCAGCCGGTAAAGACCCGCTCGACGTGCTGGCCGTGCTCGTCGAGTCCGCGCACCCGGACGGCGCGGTGACGGGTGACCACGCCGGTGAGGCCCGGCACGCTGAGGCAGCCCTCGTAGAAGCTGGCCACAGTGTCGCCGACAGCTGAGACCGACGGGTTGACCAGGACGGCGAACGGCAATTCGGTACGCTCGCGGGCGGCCAGGTCGGCCGGCGATAGCTGGCCCCACCGCTCCGCAGTGTCCTCGATCACGGCCAGCTGAAGCGGGACGCCGATCTGCGGCGCGGCCAGGCCCACGCCCGGCGCGGCCCGCATAGTGGCGCGCATCTGCTCAATGAGGCGGCGCAGCCTGGCCGAGCCGAGTTCGGCAGGGTCGACGGGCTCGGCGGGCCGCCTCAGGACCGGGTCCCCGCACTGAATGATCGGCAGCAGGTCTTCGGGCCAGGCATCGGGTGCGCTCACCCGGGTCAGGATGCCAGAACCCGGCGGACTGGGTGACTCCGGCGCTTTTCACGGTTGCTGTCCCGCGAGCGCGGCTGGTGCATGATGACGTTGCCGGTGGCAAGCCGGTCAGCGGGTGCGGCTGGAGGATGCAGTGATCGAGCTTGACCAGCAGGGCAGTGTCTTCGTGCTGCGGATGCGCGGTGACGAGAACCGCTTCCGCCCCGATTTGCTGGACGAGTTCGGGGCGGCGCTGGACCAGGTCGCAGCGACCGAGGGTCCGTGCGCGCTCGTCACGACCGGCGAGGCGAAGTTCTACAGCAACGGCATGGACCTGAACTGGCTCGCCACAGTCCCGGAGCAGGCGGGCGACTTTCTGCGCTCGGTCTACCGGCTGCTCGGCCGGGTGCTGAGTTTCCCGGCGGTGACCGTGGCGGCCGTCAACGGCCATGCATTCGGCGGTGGCGCCCTGCTCGCGCTGGCCCATGACTTCGCGGTCATGCGGGCGGACCGTGGCTACTGGTGCATGCCCGAGGCTGATCTCGGGCTGCCGCTGACCGCCGAGTACGCGAGCGTGCTGACGGCCAGGCTCCCGGCCGCGACGACGCACGAGGCGCTACTGACCGGGCGGCGCTACGGCGGCCCGGAGGCACTGGCGGCCGGCATCGTCCACCAGGTAGCCGCCGAGAGCGACGTCGTCTCCGCAGCAGTGGAGCTCGCGGCCCGGCTCGCAGCCAAGGACCGCCGTACGCTCGCCGAGCACAAGCGGCTCCTGTACGGCGAGGCGATCGCACAGCTGCTCGCATGACGCTCATCGCGCGGATCCCGGACTCGAGAAGCCTGAAGACGTCGGCCAGCAAGCGCCGTTGTGTTCCTGCCGCCCGCAGGTTGGCCACGCGTTGGGCAGCAGGTACGGATCGCTGCCCTATGCGGCATGTCATTGGGCGTGACTCACGGCGCGCTGCCCGTAGTCGGGCAGCGATCGGTGTTTCACGCCCTTTCCCCCGCCATGAAAGGGCAGCAATCCGTAACTGCTGCCCCATGGCCGGCCACCTGGTGCTGGCCGTACGCGACGCCGGCACCAGACAACGTCACAGCGAGCGGACGGCTGAGACAATGCCGGCTGTGAACGGTCTGACCGTCCTTGGAGCCGATGCCTGCCCGGCCGGCTGGGTGGGCATCGCCCTGTCGCACGGCAACGTGCGCGCGATCGTGCGGCCTGGCATCGCCGCACTGGTCTCGGCAGCCACGGCCCGGGGTCCGCTAGCGGCGATCGGCATCGACATCCCGATCGGCCTCGCTGACGCGAGCGTTCGGCAAGCGGACATCCTGGCAAGGAAAGCGGCGGGACCGCGCTGGGTGTCGGTGTTCGTCACGCCGGTCCGGCCGGCGCTCGAGGTGGCCGACTACCCGCGGGCCGGCGAGCTGAATCGTCGCCTGGCCGGCACCGGCATCTCCCGGCAGGCGTTCGGGCTGCGCGCGAAAATCCTCGACGTCGACCGGTGGCTGCCGGGTGCGCCCTGTCCGGTCGCCGAAGTGCACCCCGAGCTGTCGTTCGCGCTGATGGCAGGGGACCAGCCGCTGGCCGACAGCAAGACCACGTGGGCGGGTGCGGTACGCCGTCGTGAGCTGCTGGCCGCCCATGGCATCGAGCTGACCGGCGACCTGGGCCTCAGCGGGCTGCGCGTCGGCGTCGACGACGTCCTCGACGCGGCGGCGGTGGCGTGGACCGCCCGGCGCGTCGCTGCCGGCCAGGCCCGTCGGCTGCCGGAGACGCCCGAGCGCTTCAGCGACGGCACCGACTGCGCGATCTGGACCTAGCGGTTCAAGAATCGCCGGCTCCGGACCGGTCAATTCAGTTGCCGGCCAGCGGCGAGGGCTGCCATGATCCGGCTCGTGCCCGCGCGCCTTGTCCGCACCGACCAGCTGTACCCCGGCGCTCCGTATGCCTACGCTGCGGTGGCGCGGGCAGGAGCCCTGGTGTTCACGGCCGGCGCCTGCCCGATCGACCAGAACGGCACGGTCACCGACCCGGGCGACTACGCAGCGCAGGCCCGGCAGGTAGTAGCCAATCTGCGGACAGCACTGGCGGCAGCCGGCGCCAGCCTGACCGACGTGCTGAAGACCATGGTCTACGTCGCCTCCGCCGACCGCGCCGACCTGCTGTCGGTCTGGGAGGTCGTGCACGAGGCGTTCGGCAGTCACGACGCGCCGAGCACGCTGCTTGGCGTCAGCACTCTCGGCTATGCCGGCCAGCTCGTCGAGATCGAAGCCGTCGCGCTAACCGGCGGCCCGGACGAGCTGACCGGTCAGGACGACGGCTTGGGCTGATCGGACGACGCCCTGCTTCCCGGCGGCCGGCCGGGTCGGCGCATCTGCCGGACGTGGCCGGGCAGACGCCCGGCGCCGGCCAGCTCGCGGCGCAGCAGGAACTCGATCTGAGCGTTGGTGCTGCGCAGCTCGTCCGACGCCCATCTGGCCAGCGCGTCGTGGACCGCGGGGTCGAGTCGCAGCAAGATGCCCTTGCGTTCGCTCACGGGACTACCGCAGGCCCATCAGGAGTAGAGGGAGCCTGTGTTGACGACCTGCTGAGTTGCCTGCTCGCTGCACAGTACGACGAGCAAGTTCGACACCATCGCGGCTTTCCTCTCCTCGTCAAGTTCGACTACGCCTTCGTCCTGAAGCTTCTGCAACGCCATCTGCACCATGCCCACCGCGCCCTCGACGATGCGCTGCCGGGCCCCCACGACGGCACTGGCCTGCTGCTGACGGAGCATGGCCTGGGCGATCTCCGGAGCGTACGACAGCCGGGTGAGCCTGGTCTCGATGACGTCGACGCCGGCCGACTTGACCCGGTCTGTCAGCTCGGCGGACAGCCGCTGGGTGATCTCGTCGGCGTTGTCGCGCAGGGACAGGGCGCCGCTGCCGCGGTTGTCGTAGGGGTAGCTGCCGGCGATGTGCCGTACCGCCGTCTCGGTCTGGATGGCCACGAACTTGGTGTAGTCGTCAACGGAGTAGACGGCGTAGCCGGTGTCGTGGACCTGCCAGACCACGACAGCGGCGATCTCGATCGGGTTGCCGTCGGCGTCGTTGACCTTTGCCTGCGCGGACTCAAGATTCCGGATCCGGGTGGACACCTCGATCCGCGTGGTGAACGGGTTGACCCACTGCAGACCGGGGTCGCGGATTGTGCCGCGGTACCGGCCGAACAGCTGGACGACCCGCGCCCGGCCCGGAGCGACTGGCGTCAGGCCGCGGACGGTGATCGACGCCGTGATGAGGATCAGCACTCCCACAACGACGAGCGTGATTCCGCTCGCGCCGCCGACCTGCCCCCCGAGGGCGCACAGCGCAGCTCCTACCAGGATGGCTACGATG
The DNA here is from genome assembly GCA_963711535.1 of uncultured Actinomycetota bacterium. Classification (GTDB taxonomy): domain Bacteria; phylum Actinomycetota; class Actinomycetes; order Streptosporangiales; family Streptosporangiaceae; genus JAJYUU01. The sequence continues at coordinate 28,320 of CAVQEN010000003.1, forward strand.
CTGATGATCAGGACGGGGATGCCCGTGACGGACTTGGCCAGGTACTCGTGGACCGGCTGGGTGGGAAACCTCGCGCCGTCATGGGCGCTGACCTGAGTTGTCATCGGACTGCCTCCAGCTTGACGTCGCTGATACCACGATCCTAGCATAGTGATATCAGTTTAATACGCAACACGCGGGTCTGGTAGACATAGGGCCATGTCAGGAAACGAAGTCACCGGGTCCGCGGCAGCCCGCCCGAAGGCGCGCGATCTGAACGAGCTGATCCGGTACGTCATGTGGTCGGTTTTCCGCGTAAGCGGACCGGAGGCGATCGATGCCGCGGCGGTGGCCGGCGGCCGCGCTGGTCTCGCCGCCGAGGTCAGCGACCTGTGCCAGCAGGCGGCGGGCAAGGGCGTGGTGACCCGAGGCTGCTACGACATCCAGGGCCTGCGCGCCGACGCCGATTACATGTTCTGGTGGGTTGCGCCGACTGCGGACGACCTCCAGGAGATGTACGCGCGGTTCCGCCGGACTGGCCTCGGCCGGGCCAGCGACCCGGTCTGGTCCGCGATGGCGCTGCACCGGCCCGCCGAGTTCAACAAGAGCCACGTCCCGGCCTTCCTGGCCGGCGAGGAGCCGAAGAACTACGTCAGCGTCTACCCGTTCGTCCGGTCCTACGAGTGGTACCTGCTCGACGACGCTGAGCGGCGTGAGCTGCTGGCCGAGCACGGCAAGATGGCACGCGAGTACCCGGACGTGCGGGCCAACACGGTGGCCTGCTTCTCGCTCAACGACTACGAGTGGATGCTGGCCTTCGAGGCGGACGAGCTGCACCGCATTGTCGACCTGATGCGGCACCTGCGCGCAGCGCGAGCCCGGCGGCACACCCGGGTGGAGATCCCCTTCTACACCGGCCGTCGCAAGCCGGTTGACGAGCTCGTCGCCGCCCTGCCGTGAAGGTCCTGTTCGGCCGGGAGCAGATCAGCGCCGACATCAGCTGGGGGCAGATCGCCGAGCTGCTACCCGGCTGGGAGGTCGCGGCGTGCGCACCGCAGCACGTTGGTGAACATCTCGACGGCGTCGATGTCATCTGCCCGTTCGGTGCGCGGATCACCGCGGAGGTCATCGAGGCCGGGTCCTTCAGCCTGGTGCACCAGTTCGGGGTCGGTCTCGACACCGTCGACGTCCCGGCTGCGACCGCGAACGGCGTCCTGGTCGCCCGGGTGCCCGGTGACGTCAGTGGCAACGCCGACAGCTGCGCCGAGCTGTCCGTCCTCCTCCTGCTGGCGCTCGCCCGGCGGCTTGACGAATCCCGGGCGGTGCTGGCCGACCGCCGCTGGCCGGACCGGCCGATCGGCCGCTCGCTGCTGGAGGCGACCGTTCTCCTGGTGGGCCTCGGATCCATCGGCCTGGCGGTGGCGCGCCGGCTCGCCCCGTTCGGCTGCCGGCTGCTCGGCGTCCGGGCCCGGCCGGAGCTCGGCGGTCCGCCGGACCTGGCGCTCGTCGCCGGGCCCGAGCAGCTTCCGGAACTCCTCGGGCAGGCCGACGCGGTAATCTGCTGCGTGGCCGGGAACGACGCGACTGCGGGACTGTTCGGCGAGGCTGAGTTTGCCGCGATGCGGCCGGGGGCGCTGTTCGTCAACATCGCCCGCGGCTCCCTGGTCGACGAGGCAGCACTGCTGGCCGCCCTCGAATCGGGCCAGGTCGGCGGGGCGGGCCTGGATGTGTTCGCGCGCGAGCCCCCGCCCCGCGACTCGGCGCTCGCCGCCCACCCGCGCGTGATCGCCACCCCGCACGTCGGCTGGCACACCGGTTACATGTTCCGGCGGACAAGCGACGTGTTCGCGGACAATCTGCGGCGCTACGAGCGGGGTCAGCAGCCGAGGTGGACGGTCAACGAGCCGCACGTGCTTCGCGGGCCCGCGCGCCGCCCTGGCCGCGCGGACCAGCCGTCGGGCGCGGCAACGTGACCGGCACCGACTTCGAGCAGGTCCGCCGCAGCCTGCGGGCGTCCTATGACGACGCCGCGGCCAGACGGGACCAGATGGTCAAGGCAGACTGGAAGGTGGCCGAGCGCGCGGCCTTCCTCAGGCGCCTGCAGGACGAGAGTCGCACGGCGCTGCTGGAGGTCGGCGCCGGGACCGGCCAGGACAGCGTGTTTTTCGCCGCGCACGGCCTGACCGTCATGGCGACCGACCTGTCCGCGCAGATGGTGGCACGCTGCCAGGCCAAGGGACTGGACGCCCGGATCATGGACGTCAGCAATATCGAGTTCGCCGACGGCGTGTTCGACGCCGTGTACGCGATGAACTGCCTGCTGCACGTGCCGAACGCCGATCTTCCCGGCGTCCTGGCCGAGATCTCCCGGGTGCTGCGGCCGGGCGGGCTGTTCTTTCTCGGCGTATACGGCGGGACTGGCACCGAAGGAGCGGCGGACCCCGACGGCCACGTTCCCGCCAGATTTTTCTCCTGGCGCACAGACGAGCAGATCGTCTCGTTCGCACGCGAGCACTTCGACCTGGTTGATTTTCATGTCGTGGCCACGCCCGGCGAGGACCGCTTCCAGTCGCTCACGCTCCGGCGGGCGGACAGCGGGCCTACCGGGACCTTGCCAGGAACCTCGTCAGCCGCGGCAGCGGCCAGGTCGTGATGACATCGTCGGCGGTCAGCCAGCCGCGCTGGGCGGTGGCGACGCCGTACGGGAGGTAGCTGAGGTCGCGGACGGAATGCGCATCGGTGTCGATGGCGAACTTCACGCCCGCGTCGCGCGCGGCCCTGATGTGCGCGGACGGGAGATCGAGCCGGGCCGGGTGAGCATTGACCTCCAGCGCGGTGCCGGTGCGGGCGCAGGCGCGGAACAGTTCCGGCAGGTCCACGTCGACGGGAGGGCGGCGGCCGATCTTGCGGGTCAGCGGGTGGCCGATGACGTTGACGTGCGGGTTCTCGCAAGCGGTGATGAACCGGCGGGTCATCTCGGCGCGGGGGAGGTCGAAATGCGAGTGCACCGAGGCGACGCAGATGTCGAAGCCGGCCAGGAAGTCAGCGGGCCAGTCGACGCTGCCGTCCGCCGCGATATTCAGCTCGGTGCCGTGCAGCAGGGCCATCGGGCGGCCGCCATCGGTCCGCAGACTCTCCGCGAGCTGCCGGACCTGGTCGCGCTGGGCCAGCATCTTCTCGTCGGTCATCCGCTGCATGACCAGGTTCGGCGCGTGGTCGGTGATGGCGTAGTACTCGTAGCCGCTTGCGCGCGCGGCGGAAACCATCACGTCCAGTGACTCCTGGCCGTCGGTCAGGCTGGTGTGCGAGTGCAAGTCGCCGCGGATATCAGACTCGCTGACCAGGTCGGGAAGCTGGCCCTTGAGCGCGGCCGCGATCTCGCCGTGGTTCTCCCGGAGCACGGGCGGAATCGGCTGCATGCCGAGCCGCTGGTAGACCTCGTCCTCAGTCCGCGAGACGATCAGCTCGCCGGTCTCGGCATCGAACAGGCCGTACTCCGACAGCTTCAGCTTCCGGCGCACGGCGATCTCGCGGATTGCCACGTTGTGCTCCTGCGAGCCGGTGAAGTACTGCAGCGCCGCGCCCCAGACGTCGAGCGCGACAACGCGGAGGTCGACCTGCAGGCCGGTGCCAGTCCTGATCGACGTCTTCGTCGGGCCGGACACGATCACTTCGGCGGCCTCGGGCATCGCGGTCAGCGCCGCCATGAGCGGCGCCGAGTCGTCTGCTGCCGCCAGCACGTCGACGTCACCGATACTCTCCCTTGCTCGCCGGAGCGACCCGGCCGGCGCGATCTTCAGGCAGCCAGGCACCCTCCCGACGGCGCCGATCACGGCTGCGGCGGTCTCGGCCGCGACGTTGAGCAGCACCCGGCTGCCCGCGCTCTCCAGCAGGTCGATGCCACGCAGGAGCTTCTCGGCGCTCTTGGGGCCGAAGCCCCGCAGATCGTTGAGCTTGCCGTCGGAGATGGCGTCGCGAAGCTCTTCCGGCGAGCTGATCCGCAGTTCCCGGTACAGCTGCAGTGCGCGACGGGGCCCGAGGGCCGGGATCTTCGTCAGCAGCCGGACGCCGTCGGGAATGTCGGCCCGCAGCTCGTCGAGTTCGGCGAAGCTGCCGGTGCTGGTGATCTCGTCCACCTTGCCGGCGATGGACTTGCCGACGCCGGGGATCCGCTGCAGCTCGGCCGCGCTCAGATCCGAGACGTCGTGGTGATAGGCGGCGATCGCGCGCGCGGCCTTCCCGTAGACGCGCGCGCGGAACGGGTCGCCGCCTGTCATCACGTACAAGTCGGCGTACTCGTCGAGCAGAGCGGCCGCTGCGTCGTTTGCCCTGGGCACGGATTTATTCTGCCGTGTCGCCGGCCGGCCGCCGTTCGCGGGCGCAGGTGACCGGTTGCCGTCCGGTAGCTGGCAGGTTATCGGCTGGTGAACGTTTCGTCCGGAGCGTGCTCAGCGCTTAAGCGTCAGATTCGGCGCGTCTATGCTGGCTTGCGGTCGCTTGTCCCGCAGTAGAACCTCCCAGGAAGGCCATGCGCACCAGACGCCTGCTCGCCGCTAGCGCTGCGGCGGCTGCCGTCGGCGCGGCGCTTCTGACAGGCTGCGGCAGTTCTCCTTCCGCGGCCTCCTCCTCGTCGACGGCGATTTCCTTCAACGACGCGTCCTGCGGCGGCACGTGGCATCTGGCAAAGCCCGGCTGGCACACGTTCGAGATCACCAACCAGGCGGATTACGGCGCCGAGGTCGACCTGACCAACCCGGCGAGCGGCGCGGTCTACGACGAGCTCCAGAACATCGGACCGGGCACGACCGCGCCGATGTCCCTCAACGTCGGATCGGGCAAGTACGCGTTCCTCTGCGAGGTGGAGGACTTCAACCCGGTCGCCGGGCCCACGGTCACCGTGGCCGGCCACCAGCCGGGCACGCGGACTGTACTTCCCATCACGTACAACGATCTCTACCCGCTGGCCAAGGAGTACGCGAAGTACACCGAGGCCGGACTGCAGGTCCTGGCCGGACAGACCAGCACGCTGGCGACCGACGTGCGCGGCGGGGACCTGGCGGCGGCGAAGCGTGAGTGGCTGACCGCCCACCTGCAGTACGAGACGCTGGGCGCGGCGTACGACGCGTTCGGGACCTTCGACGACGAGATCGACGGCCGGGCGGACGCCGTCGGCGTGACCAGCTCTCAGTGGACCGGCTTCTACCGGCTTGAGTACGGCCTCTGGCACGGGCAGTCCGCACAGGAGCTCATCCCGGTCGCGGACACACTGAGCACCGATGTGCGCAAACTGCTCGCCTGGTGGCCGTCGCAGCAGGTTCCGCTGATCGACATCGGCCTGCGCACCCACGAGATCCTGGAGAACGCGCTGGAGTTTCAGCTCACCGGCCACGACGACTACGGCAGCGGCACCACCCTGGCCACCACGCTTGCCAACATCCAGGGCACCCGGTACCTGCTGTCGCTGCTCCACCCGCTGCTCGCACCGCGCTATCCGGAACTGCCCCGGGTGTACACCGGCCTGAACCTCCTGCAGTCGCTGGTCCAGAAAGAGCAACTCGGGAACGGCTGGTGGGTTCCCGTCTCGAGCTTGTCCGCCGCTGCTCGCCAGCAGATCGATGCGGCGTGCGGCCAGGTGCTGCAGGTGCTCGCCCCTATCGCGTCGATCGCTGAGCCGAGGAATACTGCGAATGAGTTCTGAGCCTGCCGAGCCCACTCAGGGCGCTGAGGCGGCCGGAGGTCGCCGGACCCGCTGAGCCGCCGGGCCCGGGTCGGCGGTCGTTCCTGCGCGGCATGGCGGGCGGTGTCGCGGGCGGCGTGGTCGCCGGCGGAATCGCGGGCGCGGCGGGCGGGTACGCCTACCGGGGCTCAGGCCCCGGGCCGGATCCGGCGGCCATCGCGAATCTGGCGGCGCTGCAGGGACGGCTGCCCGCGGTGCCGTTCCACGGCGCGCACCAGGCTGGGATCCTTCCCGAGCCGAAGGCGGCGACTGCGGTCGTCTCGTTCAACGCCACGGCACAGAGCCGTGCCGAGCTGACCGAGCTGTTCCGGACGGTCACCGACCGCGCACGATTCCTGACCGCGGGCGGCACGCCGCCACTCGTGGGGATCGGCGGGCCGTCGTCCGACTCGGGCACGCTCGGGCCGACGGTGGTTCCGGACGGGCTCACGGTCACGTTCGGCGTCGGCTCGACACTGTTCGACGACCGGTACGGGCTGGCCGCGCAGCTGCCGGCGCACCTCACGCCGATGAAGTCGTTCCCCAACGACGACCTCGACCCCGCGCAGTGCGGAGGCGACCTGATTCTGCAGCTGACCGCGGGACACGAGGACGTGGTGCTGCACGCGCTGCGCGACATCGCCAGGAACACGCGCGGCGGCATGCAGGCGAACTGGCGGATCGACGGGTTCTCCAGCCCTGCGCGGCCGCCAGGTACCGTGCCCCGCAACCAGCTCGGATTCATGGACGGCATCTCGAATCCGTCGGTGACGAGCGCCCCGCAGATGAAGGAGCTCGTCTGGGTGCAGCCGGGTACCGCCGGGGAGCCGTCCTGGACGGCTGGCGGCAGCTATCTCGTGGTGCGCCTGATCAGGATGTTCGTCGAGTTCTGGGACCGGGTGGACGTCTACGAGCAGCAGCTCATGTTCGGCCGGTACCGCGACTCCGGCTACCCGCTCGACGCCGAGGGCATCCACGCCACGCCCGACTACGCGGCCGACCCCACGGGCGAGGTGATCCCGCTGACCGCGCACATGCGGCTGGCGAACCCGCGGACGCCGCAGACGGCGAGCAGCCGGATCCTGCGCCGGGCCTGGAATTATGACCGCGGGCTCGACCAGGTCGGCGACCTCGACGTCGGCCTGGTCTTCACCTGTTACCAGCAGGACATCAGGCGCCAGTTCGAGACCGTGCAGACACGGCTGATCGACGAGCCGCTTGTCGACTACATCAGCCCGTTCGGCGGCGGGTACTTCCTGGCGCTGCCCGGCGTCGTGGACGACACCGACTACTTCGGCCGTGCGCTGCTCGCCTGAGTGGCCCGCCCCGGTGCGCGGGCGTGCAGGCCAGCGAGATCTTGCGTCGTTCAGTGTTGAAGGCGCGTTTACCTTTTGGTCATGTTTCCCGCGTTATGTAGTCAATCTCTGCTGAAAACTTGAAACGCGGCTGAATGCAGGCGGCACCTGGCGGCGCGACGGCCTTTCCCGGAGCCCGCCGCTCACATTAGTTCCGCAGAACTCAGGAGGGTACACATGGGCGAAGGCCCACATTACCGGAGCCGGGTCAGACGGCTGCGGACCTTCATCGCGGTCGGCGCGGCGGCGATCCTCGGCGCAGGCGCCGCCATCGGCGTCACCGCGGCGAACGTTGCAAACGCGAGCCCGACGCTCGCTGCCCAGCTCGCGGCGAGGTTTCCGGGGTATCACATACCGGCAACGGCGTCGAAGGCGCTGTACGACCATTCCAGCACGGCAACGCCGATCAAGCACCTCGTGGTGATCTTCGACGAGAACGAGTCGTTCGACCACTACTTCGGTACCTACCCGTACGCGGCGAATACGGACGGCACCCCGTTCGTGGCCAAGCCGGGCACGCCGGACAGTGAATGGCCTGTACAAGCGAGATCACCTCGAAGGGCCCGGTCGGCCCGCTGCTGACGGACAACCCGAACGAGTACAACCCGCAGCGGCTCACCGCGTCAGAGGCGCTGACCTCGGACCAGGACCACTCCGACGTTCCGGAGCAGAAAGCCGACGACGACAACAAGCAGGACGCGTTCGTCCAGAACACCGAGTCGTCGACACCGTCCAACGGCTGCGGCGCCGAGTACTGCCCGCCCGGCATCGTCATGGACTACTTCGACGGCAACACGGTCACCGGGCTGTGGAACTACGCGCAGAACTACGCGATGAGCGACAACGACTTCGACACCGCCTTCGGGCCTTCCTCGCCGGGCGCTATCAACGTCACCTCGGGTAACACCAGCGGCGGGTACGCGGTCGACGCGAACGACACCAGCACTCCTGGCGTCAAGACGACCGACCCGGGCAGCGTCTCAGCGCTGGGCAGCGACGGCACCGGCACCATCTACGGTGACATCGACCCGTTCTACGACGAGTGCTCGGACAGCAACCACACCACCACAAGCCCTGAGGGCGTGCTGACAGGCCCGAACATCGGCGACCTGCTCAACACCGCGCACGTCACGTGGGGCTGGTTCCAGGGCGGCTTCGCGCCGACCTCGACCAACAGCGGCGGCGCGGTCTGCGGTTCGGAGAGCGAGCTCACCTCGAACGGGCAGGACGTGTCCGAGGTGCAGAACTACGTGCCGCACCACAACCCGTTCCAGTTCAACGCAACGACGGCGAACCCGGCGCACCTGGCGCCGACGTCGCTGTCCCAGATCGGCTACACCGACCAGGCGAACCACCAGTACGACATGTCGTACTTCACCGACGCGCTCGACGGCACCGGCGGCGCCGCGCTGCCCTCCGTGAGCTATCTCAAGCCGCCGGCGTACGAGAATGCCCACCCGGGTAACTCCGACCCGCTTGAGGAGCAGCAGTTCGTGGTCAGCACGGTCAACCAGATCGAGCAGTCCAAGTACTGGTCGTCCACGGCGATCATCCTCACGTACGACGACTCCGACGGCTGGTACGACCACGCCATCCCGCCGGTCATCAACGGATCCGACGACTCCGCGGTCGGCGACACCTCGGTCTGCTCCTCGGTCCCGATCACCGTCGGCTCCGCCGAGGACCGCTGCGGCTTCGGCGACCGGCTGCCGTTCATCGTGATCTCGCCCTACACGCGGGAGAACTACGTCAGCAGCAAGCTGATCGACACCACGTCAGTGGTCAAGTTCATCGAGGACAACTGGCTCCGCGGCGAGCACATACCCGGCTCCTTCGACGCTGTCTCCGGCAGCATCGACGGACCCGGTGGCCTGCTCGACTTCAACGTCAGGCCGCACTACGCGCCCGTCATCCTCAACCCGACTACCGGCGCCGTCGTCAAGGGCGGCACCTGGTACGGCAACGAGGGCAAGCTGAAGTCGCCGGCGACGATGTAGCCACCGGCACTGCGGCCGCCAGCTGCGGACCGCTCGGCCTCTCTCAAAGGGGCCGGGCGGTTTGCTCGTGCGGAGAGCACCGGCGCGACCGGCGCGCACACTGGCGCGCATGACACGATGTGCACGTGAGCCAGCCGCTGGAGTCGTACCAGGACGAGATCTACCTAACCGGGCTGACAGGTCAGGTGCCGGACTTCCCCACCGACCTGGCCAGCTCGAGGACGCCGCCCGCTCGGTGATGACGGCGCGTGCCTTTGGCTACATCGCCGGAGCCGCCGGGTCGGGCGACACCGCTCGGGAGAATCTGGATGCCTTCCGCCGGTGGCGCCTTGTGCCGCGCATGCTGACGGACGTCAGCACGCCGTCGTTCACTTCGACCGTGCTCGGTACCGAGCTGACGGTGCCGTTCCTGCTCGCTCCGCTCGGCGTGCTCGGGATCGCGCACCCGGACGGCGAGCTCGCCGTCGCCCGCGCCGCCGCCGCTCAGCACGTGCCGATGGTGCTGAGCACAGCCGCGTCCACATCGCTGGAAGAAGTCGCCGCCGCGAACGGCGACGGCCAGCGGTGGTACCAGCTCTACTGGCCGAAAGACCGGGCAGTCGCCGCCAGCCTGCTCGGCCGGGCTCAGGCCGCCGGCTACCGGGTACTCGTGGTCACGCTCGACACCCGGATGCTGTCCTGGCGGCCGCGTGACCTGGACAACGGCTACCTGCCGTTCCTCGCTGGCGTTGGCATCCAGAACTACCTGACCGACCCGGCGTTCCAGGCGGCCCTGACCCAGCCCGTCGACCAGGATCCGCAGGCCGCCGTCCTGCGGTACACGCAGATCTTCGGCGACGCCTCGCTGACCTGGGACGACCTGCCGTTCCTGCAGCAGCACTGGCACGGCCCGATCGTCGTCAAGGGCGTCCTGTCGGCTTCGGACGCGCGGCGCGCCGCCGACGCCGGCATGGACGGCATCATCGTGTCCAACCACGGCGGCCGGCAGGTCGACGGCGCCATCGGCGCGCTCGACGCGCTGCCCGCCGTAGCCAACGCCGTCGGGCGCGCGGGTCACGGTGCTGTTCGACAGCGGCATCCGCGGCGGCGCCGACATGGTGAAGGCACTCGCGCTCGGCGCCCAGGCCGTGCTGATCGGCCGCCCGTACGCCTACGGCCTCGCGCTTGGCGGCGAGGCAGGAGTCCGCCACGTGCTGCGGGCGCTTCGCCACGAGTTCGAGCTGACTATGCGCCTGACCGGCCTGGCAGCGCTGTCCGAGCTCGGCCCGGACTGCCTGCTGTACCGGCCCGCCATCGCGTCCGGCAGCGGGCTTGGCTAGTCACCCGGTCTCACTCGCGGACCTGCAGCAGATTGGCCTCAAGCACCCGGTCGCCGAGCTGATCAGAGACGTCCAGAACAACCGCACCGGCATTCCGCGGCGAGCTTTCGTGGCCGAAGGACTGTACGAGATCAACATGGTGCTGACCACCAGTGTCGGCGTGGACGCCTTCCTGTGGTGCCCGGAGACTGCTTACTCGGACGAGTCCGCGACCCGCGCCCGGCAGCTCGCTGACCGGGCACGCCGGTCGTACCAGATCTCCGCCCGGACGCTCGACCGGCTGGCCGAGCGGCCGAACCCGGACGGGCTCATCTGCGTCGCGCAGCTGCCAGACTGGCAGCCCGACGAGATCCCGCTGGCTGACGATGGGCTGGTGCTCGTGGCGGACGCCCTGGAGATCCCCGGCAATCTCGGCACGCTCATCCGCACCCTCGACGCCTGCGCGGCCGACTGCCTTGTCCTGACCAGTAAGCGCACCCGGCTGACTCACCCGAAGACGCTGCGCAGCAGCCAGGGCATGAGCATGAAAGTGCCGTCGCTGGAGTTCGCCGACATCGGCGACGCGACCGGCTGGCTCGCTCGCAACGAGTTCACGGTGTACCTGGCCGACACCGACGACAGCATCAGCTACACCCGCGCTGACTATCGCGGCCGGACCGCGCTGGTGGTCGGCGGCGAGCGCTACGGCATCTCGGGGCCGTGGTACGAGCACGGCTTCGCGCGGATCGGCATCCCGATGCTGGGCGCAGCCGACTCACTCAACGTCGCGGTCTCCGCGTCCGTTCTGCTGTACGAGGCTCGCGCTCGCAAGAGCGCCTGGTAGCCGCGGCAGGGCGGGCCCGGCTCCGGACTCGCTGCTCACTCCTCGTCGAGCGCCAGGGACACCGAGTTGATGCACCACCGCTGGTCGGTGGGCACGTCGTAGCCCTCGCCCTCGAACACGTGACCGAGGTGGCTGTTGCAGCTGCCACACCGGACCTCGGTGCGGGCGCGGCCGAGAGAGCGGTCCTCCAGGAGGATCACGGCGTCGCCCTCGCTAGGCTGGTAGAAGCTGGGCCAGCCGCAGCCGGAATGGAACTTCGCGTTCGACCGGAACAGCTCCGCACCGCAGGCCCGGCATTTGTAGACGCCCTTGGTCTCGGTGTCGGTGTACTCGCCGGTGAACGGGGCTTCCGTGCCCGCTTCGCGAAGAACGTGGTATTCCTCAGGGGACAGCCTGTCCCGCCACTCTTCCTCGGACAGCTCAACCTTTGCCATGCTGGCGAGACTACCTGGCGGCGGGTCTGCCGTCGCCAGGCCGCACCGGATCCGGGCACGCCGCGTCAGTCGGCCGGGCCGAGCTCAACGCAGAACACGTTGCCTTCGGGGTCGTTCATGATGGTATGACCGTCGAACCTCTCGGCCACCGTCGCGCCCAGAGCTTCCAGCCTCGCGACTTCGGCGGCCATCGTGGCCGGCGGCCTGAGGTCGAAGTGCATCCGGTTCTTCGCCGCCGGCGGCTCGGGCACTCGCGCGAACCACATATTCGGACCACCCCAGCCAGCCGCCTCGACGTACGCGCGGTCGCCGGTGGCCTCGTCCTCGTCGACGTCGGTCCCGAGGGCGGCCGCCCAGAACCGCGCGAGCGCAAGCGCGTCCGCGCAGTCAAAGGTGACGGACTTGATGAGCGAAGCTGTTCCCATGCCCGGCACCTTACGGCGACGAAACGAGGCCGCTCCACCTTTTCCGCGCGGCAGCGGCTGCTAGCCGCGGAGGAACTGGAGCACCGCCAGCACGCGCCGGTTATCGCTGCCGGACTTCTCAAGGCCGAGCTTGCCGAAGATGCTCGCCACGTGCTTCTCGACGGCGCCCTCGCTGACGACCAGAGCGCTGGCAATCGCCGTGTTGGAGCGGCCCTCGGCCATGACCGCGAGAACGTCGCGTTCACGCGGGGTCAGCGCGGCCAGACCGGAGACTGCGCCGCGAGCGGCCAGCAGCTGGCTGACCACCTCGGGGTCGAGCGCTGTTCCGCCCGCCGCGACCCGCTCCAGCGCCTCGACGAATTCGCTCACGTCCGCGACCCGGTCCTTCAGCAGGTATCCGACTCCGGCAGCGTTGCGCTCAAGGAGCTGAGCGGCGTACCGCGTCTCGATGTACTGAGAGAACACCAGCACCCCCGTCGCCGGGAAGTCCCGCCGCAGCTCCAGGGCCGCGCGGAGGCCCTCGTCGGTGTGCGTCGGCGGCATCCGGATGTCGACAACGGCCACGTCCGGTCCGTGCAGCGCGACAGCCGAGATCAGCGCGGCGGGGTCCGCGACGGCCGCACAGACCTCGTGGCCGCGGTCAGCCAGCAGCTGCAGGAGGCCCGCCGCCAGCACGGCTGAGTCCTCCGCGATCACCACGCGCACCTGCGCGTCACCTCCTTCTCGCGTCAGTGTCCCGGTCCGCCAGCAGCCTGCCTGCCACTGTCGCCGGCCAGTCAGCATCGGCCCGCGGACGGGCCGGTCTGCGGGGCGGGCGCTCCGGTACGAGGCTGCGGCCGGGTTGTGCCCCGGTGAGCTCAGGCATGCAGCGGCAGCCGGACGACGACGGTGGTCGGGCCGCCTGGCGGACTGGTAATCTCGAGCGACCCGTCGACGGTGCGGACCCGCTCTGCCAGGCCGGCCAGACCGCCGCCCGGCGTGGCCAGGGCGCCGCCGCGCCCGTTGTCCCGCACGCGCACGCTGAGCTCGCCGTCGGTCTGGCGCGCTTCGAGGGCAGCGGCAGTCGCGCCGCTGTGCTTGCCGACGTTGGCGACAAGCTCGGCGGCGCAGAAGTAGGCGATCGCCTCGATGGACGCCGTCGGCCGCTGCTGGATGTCCACTCGGTGGCTGACGGCTACGGCGCTTTGGGCGGCCAGCGTCGCCAGCGCGTCGGGCAGGCCATTGTCCAGGACGGGCGGGTGGATCCCGCGGGCCAGGTCACGCAGCTCGGAGACGGCTTGCTTGATGCTGGCGTGCGCCGTGTCGACTAGGTCGCTGGCAGCCGGGTCGTCGCCGGCTAGTTTCTCCCGCGCCAGCCCGAGCGTCATCGCGATCGCGACGAGCCGGGCCTGAGCGCCGTCGTGCAGGTCACGCTCCACCTGGCGGAGCCGGGCGGCCGCGTCGTCAACGGCCAGCGCCCGCGACTCTTCGAGCTGTCGCACCCGGCTGGCGAGATTGGCCGAGGTGAGTACATGCCGGAGCAGCCAGGTGTCGAGCGCGACGACTCCGCGGCCGATCCACGGGGCCAGGAGCAGCAGCGGTATCGCCAGCAGCATGGTCTCGAAGGCGCCGCCGACCGTAGTGATCCGGACGCCGCCTGCCGGGAACGGCGACATTACCGCGGACAGTCCGTGCCGGTGACTGGCCTGCTGGCGTTCCGCGCCGTGCCACCAGAGCGGATAGCTGAGATAGAACAGGGCGCAGGCCCACACGGCGAGAGTGAGCCAGCTGCCCAGGTAGGAGAGCGGCAGGCGGACGACGAGGTAGGCGACCGCCCGCCAGCGACGCCCGTCGCGGAGCCGCGCCTCAAGCCGCCCCAGGACCCCGGAACCGGGCGGCACCCCCGGAACCTCGGGTAGCGATACCCCGAGGAGCCTGCGCGCCAGCCGGCGAAACAGCGCGGCCGTGCCGGTCGCCAGCGTCAGGGCGGCAGCGAGCAGCAGTACCCCCAGCATGGCGCCGACGACCGACAGTGTCAGTGCCGTACCCGCGGCCAGCGGCACGAGGACTGCGACGAAGCCGGCCAGCCCTACCACCAGCCCGGCCAGGCAGTACGCGAGCTCGCGCCAGGTGCGGCCGGACACGGGCGCGCGAACGACCGCCAGAAGCGATCGCCGCGCGCGTCCGGTGCCGGAGGCCAGTTCGCTCACTGCTCCATCTTCTCGTACGCGCGGCCAGCCGGCTCAGACGTCGCGGCGCGTCAGCAGCCAGCCGCCCGCGGTCAGTGCCACGCCCGCGTAGCAGCACAGCAGGGCGAACCCGGTCCACGGCGACAGCGACGGGGTGACGTGCTTCACCGTGCTGATCGAGTTCTCCGCGATCATCATCGGCAGGTACTTCCCGGCGCTGTGCTGGAGGCTCGCGGGTAGTGCCTGGAACACGGCGGGCAGGACGAAAACCAGACCGACGACGACGGCGATCGCACCGGCCGTGTGCCGCACGAGCGCGCCGATCCCGAGCCCGAGCAGGCCGATCAGCGCCAGGTACGCGCCGGACATCAGGACCGCGCGCAGAGCAGTCGGGTCTGTGAACGAGGCGTGCGGGACGGGCGCGCTCAGGATGACGTACTGGTTCACGCCGAACGAGACGAGGCAGGCCGCCTCGCCGATGACCAGCGCCGCCAGACCCAGCACCAGGGCTTTGGCCGCCAGGAGCATAGGCCGGCTCGGGATCGCGGCCAGTGTCGACCGGATCGACCCGGACGAGAACTCGCCGGTGATCGCCAGCACGCCGGCGATACCGACGGCAAGCTGAGCGATCGCGATTCCGGCAAAGCCCTGGTTGGTCGGATCGAACGAGGCACGGTCCGCGGCTGACAGGTGCGACCAGTGGCCGGGGTAATAGGTCATCACTGCGATGCCGGTCCCGATGACCGACAGCACGACCACGAGTCCGATCCACCTCGGCGCCCGGAGCGTGCGCAGCTTCAGCCACTCCATGCGCAGTGCGTTCGCCAGGCCGTAGTGAGTGGCCATCCGGGCGGGCGCCCGGCTTGTCGTGAGCGCGGTCATGCGTCCACCTCCGTCAGTCCGAAGAAGACCTGCTCGAGTGATGTGCCGCCGGCCGTTAGCTCGCCGACCGCGGCGTCGGCCAGCAGCCTGCCGTGCCCGATTACCAGGAGGTGATCGGCTGTCTGCGCCATCTCGCTGATCAGGTGACTGGACACCAGCACGGTCCGGCCCTCGGCGGCGAAGCCCCGCAGCAGGTTCCGCATCCACCGGATGCCTGGCCGGGTCCAGTCCGTTGACCGGCTCGTCGAGAAGCAGGACGCCAGGGTCACCGAGCAGCGCGGCGGCCATCCCGAGCCGCTGCATCATTCCGAGCGAGAACGTGCCAGCCCGGCGGCGGCCGGCGCCGGACAGCCCGACGATGCCGAGCACCTCGTCCACCCGCCGGCGCGGGATGCCGCCGCCGGCCGCCAGCGCGGCCAGATGCGCCCGGGCGCTGCGGCCCGGGTGGAAGGACCGGGTATCGAGGAGAGCGCCGACTTCCCTGAGAGGCCAGCGCAGGTCGTGGTAGCTACGGCCGCCGATCGTGGCTCGTCCGGCGTCCGGCCTGTCCAGGCCCATGATCAGCCGCATCGTGGTGGACTTCCCTGAGCCATTCTGGCCGAGAAAGCCGGTGATCGTTCCTGGCTGCGCTGTGAAGCTGAGCCGGGTGACAGCCGCCGTTCGGCCGTACCACTTGGTGAGGTCGCGGACCTCTATCATCGTGATCTCCTTCCGGCACGAGAGCTCGTGACGTTACGACCACGCTAGAAATCCGGCGCCTCCGGCGGAATGCGGCTGTCTCCCGGCTTCGGGCGGGGGATAACCCCACCGCGGAAATGGCGCGAGTATTTTTCCGGCCTTTGCCGCATCCGTGATCTGACTGCCTGGATGCCGTCAATCTGGGGCCAGTGACGACCAGCCAGTCAGCGGGGTAGGAGGGGAGGGGCGGGGTCTACACGACGACGTCGTGGACTGGCTCCGCCCCGACCCGCGGGCGCAGGTCGAGTTCGCCCACATGACCAGCAGCACGGACATCGTCGGCCGCCGCCGACAGGGCGTCGAGGTAGGGCTGGCCCGCGGTCACCACGAGGACCGGCACCGGGCTCTTCATCGGCAGCCGGGCCTGCGACTTCGCCTTCCGGATGGCACCGATCGCTGCCGCCGCGGCCGAGAGCACCGCGTCGTCAGCCGGGCCAGCCGAGAAGCGCAGGCAGTCAGCATCCGGCCACGCCGCCCGGTGGATCGACCCGTCCTGCCACCACGACCACACTTCCTCGGTCACGAACGGCACGAACGGCGCCAGCAGCCGCAGCAGCACCGACAGCCCGATCCGGAGCGCGGCGACGGCGGATCCGGTCGCAGCCGGGCCATGCTCGCCGTAGGCGCGTGTCTTCACCAGCTCCAGGTAGTCGTCGCAGAAGAACCAGAGGAACCGCTCCGCCTGCTCGAGAGCGGTCGCATGCTCGTACGCCTGCAGCGCTGTCGTGCACTGCTCCGCCATGGCGGCCAGGCGCTGCAGCATCGCCCGGTCGAGGGGCTTGGTCACGGCGCTCTCGCGGTCGGCCGCGCCGCTGAGTTGCCCCGAACTGGCGGACTGCCGGGCTGGCTCCGGATTGGCGCCGTCCTGCGGCGCTTCGAAGCTGAGGACGAACCGCCCGGCGTTGAGGATCTTGATGGCCAGCCGCCGGCCGATCTTGATCTGCGCGAGGTCGAAGGCCGTGTCCGCGCCGAGCCGGGCGCTGGTCGCCCAGTACCGCACCGCATCGGTGCCATGCTCGCGCAGCAGGTCCAGCGGTGTCACGGCATTGCCCTTGGACTTGGACATCTTCTTGCGGTCCGGATCGAGAATCCAGCCGGAGATCGCCGCGTGCCGCCAGGGCAGCACGCCGAACTCCGACTGCGAGCGCAGCACCGTGTAGAACAGCCAGGTCCGGATGATCTCGTGGGCCTGCGGGCGCAGATCCATCGGGAACACCCGGCTCATCAGGTCCTCGTCGTGCGGCCAGCCGCCCGCGATCTGCGGCGACAGCGACGAGGTCGCCCAGGTGTCCATCACGTCCGGATCGGCTGCGAACCCGCCCGGCTTCCCGCGCTGCTCCGGCCGGTAGCCAGCGGGCGTGTCCGCAGCCGGGTCCACCGGCAGGTCGGCCTCGGACGGCACGATCGGGGTGTCGCGGTCGATCTCGCCGGTGTCGTCGACCGGGTACCACAGCGGGATCGGCACCCCGTTGTAGCGCTGCCGGCTCACCAGCCAGTCGCCGGTCAGCCCCTCCACCCAGTGCTCGTACCGGGTGCGCATGTACTCCGGATGCCACTGCAGCTCGCCGCCGCGGGCCAGCAGCACGCTCGCCAGCTGCGGTGATCGGCTGCCGTTCCTGAAGTACCACTGCCGGGTCGTGATGATCTCCAGCGGGGCCGAGCCGTACTCGTAGTACTTCACCGCGTGCCGGATTGGCTCCGGGTCACCGCGGACGGCACCGGCGGCATGCAACTGGTCCGTCATGGCCTGCCGCGCAGCCTTCGCCGTCTTGCCGGCCAGCTGCGCGTAAGCGGACCGGCCGGCTTCGATGCCGATGCCGGGCGGCGGATCGGGCAGCAGCCGGCCGTCCCTGCCGAGCACCGGCCGGGTGTCCAGCTGCAAGTCGCGCCACCAGGTCACATCGGTCATGTCGCCGAACGTGCAGACCATCACCAGGCCGGTCCCCTTAGCGGGGTCAGCCAGCCGGTGCGCCAGGACCGGCACGGCCACGCCGAACACCGGCGTCGTCACCACCGACCCGAACAGCGGCGCGTACCGTTCGTCGTCGGGGTGCGCGACCAGGGCCACGCAGGCCGGAAGAAGCTCTGGCCTGGTGGTCGCGACCACGACTTCCGCGTCGGGGCCGGGTGAGGCGCCGGGGAGGCCACGTTTCTTCTCCTGGTCGGCCTGCAGGGCAAACGCCAGCCGGACGAACGTGCCGGGGGTTTCCCGGTCCTCGATCTCCGCCTGGGCCACTGCGGTGCCGAACGTTACGTCCCACAGGGCCGGAGCCTCGGCCTGGTACGCCTCGCCGCGGCGCAGGTTGCGCAGGAACCCCAGCTGGGACACGGCCTGCACGCGCTCGTCGATGGTGCGATAGCTGATCTCGGTGTCCATGGACAGGCCCAGGCGCTGCCAGGCGTGCGCGTACGCTGCCTCGTCCAGCGCGGTCAGCTGGCGGCACAGTTCCACGAAGTTGCGGCGGGACACCGGCAGCTGATCGGCCGGGCTGAGGGCGCGTCCGTTTCCGGCCGCGGGGGGAGTGAATCCCGGTCGGTAGGGGAGCGCTGGGTCGCAGCGAACTCCGTAGTAGTTCTGGACGCGGCGCTCGGTGGCGAGGCCGTTGTCGTCCCAGCCGACCGGGTAGAAGACCTGCTTGCCGCGCATGCGCTGAAAGCGCGCGATGACGTCCGTCTGGCTGTAGGAGAAGGCGTGCCCCAGATGGAGCGAGCCACTGGCCGTCAGCGGGGGAGTGTCGATCGAGTAGACGTCGCCGCGGCCCGGGGAGCGGTCAAACCTGTACTACACGCTCCTTAGCCCACCGCTGCGTCCACTTGTCCTCGAGGCCATCCAGGGTCGGCCTGGCCGGGATGCGGTGCGAATCGGTGCTCATGCCCGCCAGCATAGCGTGCTCGCGGAGGGCCTTCATGATCGTTGTTGCGCCAGCGGGCCGGCGGCACCGTAGACGCAACAACGATCACGGAACTCGGCGGTTTGTCAGTGGCTCGTGGCAGCCTCCGGCCATGGCCTTTGACGAGCGCGAGGCAATCTGGCTCATTCAGTTTCAGCGCGGCGTGCTGTCGACGAGGCAGGCTCAGGACTGCGGGTTCACGCCCGACGCCATCAGGCACAGGAGCAGTGTCCGCGGCCGGTGGCAACGGCTGCTTCCGGGCGTCTACCTGACGTCGACAGGCGTGCCGACTCGCGAGCAGCTCCTGACCGCCGCGCTGGTGTACGCCGGAGAGCCGGCAGTGCTCTCAGGACCCGTGGCGTTGTCGGCTTACGGCGTAAAGCCGCCTGCGTACCGTCACATCGACGTGCTGGTTCCGGGAGGCCGGCAGTGTGCGAGCCGACGGTTCACCGCAGCTACGGAGAGTCTGCGCGCGTTCGTCGCTCTGCACCGCACCCAGCGACTCCCGCAGCCCGGGATGCGCGATCTGGCCATCGCTTATGCGCCGGTCGCGCGGGCGGTGGCGGATACGGTCCGCGAGCTCAGCGCCCGGCGGCAGGTGCGGGCGGTCGTGGCGAGCGCCGTGCAGAAGCGGGCTTGCACTGTCCGGGAGCTTGCCGTCGAGTTAGCCGCAGGCCCGCGGCGCGGGTCCGGGCTGTTCCGCTCGGTGCTGGCGGAGGTCGCCGACGGGATCCGCTCACCCGCCGAGGCAGAGTTCCGGGACCTCATCAGGTCGTCGGGGCTGCCGTTGCCGCTGTTCAACCCCGAGCTTCACCTGAACGGCACGTTCCTGGCGAAGCCCGATGCCTGGTGGCCGGACCGAGCCCTGATCGCGGAAGTCGATTCACAGGAATGGCATCTGGCGCCGGACGCCTGGGAGGCCACGATGAGCCGGCATTCGCGGTTGCAGGCTTTCGGGATCCGGGTCCTGCACTACAGCCCGCACCAGATTCGCACCCGGCCACGCTGGATCCTGCACGACCTCGAGACGGGACTGCGCACGGGCAAGCCCATCCCCGGCCTGGTCACGATTCCAGCCGCTGCCTGAGTGAAGCGCCGGTGTCCACCAGTCGACGGACAGCAGGTGCAGCCGGTCGCACGGCGCGCGGACGCATGGCCGGCCGCGATGCTCGAGGCCATGAGGAACGAATCATGACGGAGGAGCTCGCCATCCGGGTTCGCGGGCTTCGCAAGAGCTACGGAGCCGGTGTGCGGGCCGTTGATGATGTCGATCTCGACATCGCGCACGGCGAGGTGTTCGCGCTACTCGGGCCGAACGGGCCGGCAAGACCACCACGGTGGAGATCCTCGAGGGCTACCGCCACCGGGACGGCGGCACGGTGGCGGTTCTCGGCGAGGATCCGCAGCGGGCCGGCCGGAGCTGGCGGGCCAGGATCGGGATCGTGCTTCAGCTCACCGCTGAGCCGGAGCTCACGGTCGCCGAGATGGTGCATCAGTTCGCTGGCTACTACCCGCGGCCGCGGGACCCGGGCGAGGTGATCGAGGTGGTCGGCCTCGGCGGTCTGGCCGGTCGCCGTGGGCACCAGATGTCCGGCGGGCAGCGGCGCCGGCTCGACGTCGCCCTCGGGATCGTCGGCCGCCCCGAGCTGCTCTTCCTTGACGAGCCGACGACTGGTTTCGACCCGGAGGCACGGCGCCAGTTCTGGCAGCTGATCAGGACACTGTCTGCTGAGGGCACCACGATTCTGCTGACGACGCACTACCTGGCCGAGGCCGAAGCGCTGGCCGGCCGGGTCGCGGTGCTGGCGAACGGGAAGGTCGTCGCGCTCGGCTCGCCCGCCGCCCTGGGTGGCAGGCAGACGCGGGACGCCCGGGTCAGCTGGGAGGCGCCAGAAGGCCCGCGCTGCGTCGACACGGCAACGCCGGCGCAGGTCGTGACCAGCCTCGCGGCCCAGTTCGGCGGAGAGGTCCCTGGCCTGTCGGTCAGCAGGCCGACCCTCGAAGACGTGTACCTGGAACTGATCGGAGCACGCCAGTGACCGCAAGCCCTGTGGTGCAGTCGGCGATACCGGTCAGCGTCGCGGCGGATCGCCTTCCCGGTGCGCTGCGCACCGGGCTGGCGCGGGGCCGGCTGGAGGTGCTGGCGTTCTTCCGCGAGCGGCAGGCCGTCGTCTTCGTGTTCGCGATGCCGGCGATCGTGCTGGTGCTACTCGGCTCTATCTTCGGCAGTCAGGCCGGCGCGCTCGGGGTTTCGCCGGGCCAGTTGTTCACTGCGGGATGATCGCCGGCGGCATAGGCTCGACCAGCTTCCAGAACCTTGGCCTGAGCATCGCGGCCGAGCGCGAGCGGGGCACCCTCAAGCGACTGCGCGGCACCCCGATGCCGCCTGCGGCCTATTTCATCGGCAAGATCATCCAGGTATTCGCTTGCACCATCGCCGAGGTACTGGTGCTCGTCGCTGTTGGAATGGCCTTTTACCACCTGCACCTGCCGACGTCTGCGGGCAAGTGGTGGACCCTGGCCTGGGTGTTCGTCCTGGGCACTGTCGCCTGCCCGGTGATCGGCATCGGCATCAGTAGCCTGGCGGCCTCCGCCACGAACTCGTTCCCGGTAATCTCGCTGCCGTTCCTGGTGCTGCAGTTCATCTCCGGCATCTACGTTCCGGTCAGCGACGTGCCGCTATGGCTGCAGCACATCGCGGCGATCTTCCCGCTGAAGTGGATGAGCCAGGGCCTGCGCTCGGTCTTCCTGCCTGCCCGCGCCGCGGCACTCGAAGCCTGCCCATGCCTGGCAGCACGGCCAGACCGCGCTGGTGCTGGCGGCGTGGATTGCCGCAGGATTGGTGCTGTGCCTGACGACCTTCCGCTGGCGGACGACCCGGGACGGCTGATCATGCCGCAGTGCGACGAGACTGACGGGCTGGCTGACCGTCCGGTGGATGCATGGGAGACGGGCACGCGCCGCTGGGAAATCCTGTACGGCAGCGTCTTCCTGGCGGTCCTGGCAGTGGTCGCCTTGTCGACCGGATCTGAGCTGCGCACGCTCATCGCGATCAGCGCGAGCGCCGGGATGGCGGTCTGGTACTTCCTCGTCGGCCGTCCGTACCTGCAGGCATCCAGCGAGGAGCTGAACCGGCGTGCGGTGGTCTACCTTGCCGGCATCCTGGTGCTGTTCGGGGTCGCCGTCCTGGCAACGCCGAATGTCTGGTTCGTGTCGATCGCCTTGCTGCCGCAGATTTACCAGATCCTGCCTCCACGGCGAGCGCTGCTGCCGGCCCTGAGTGTCACGGCGCTCGGCGCCGCGTCGGTCGCCTACTGGAGCCATGACGCCGCCGGAATCGGCATCGCCATCGCCCTGTTCGCCGCGATCGGCGCGTTCACGGTCGCGTTCGGCGGCTACATCGGCCGGATCATCACGCAGAGCGGCGAGCGGGCCAGCCTCATCGCGCAGCTTGAGGCGACCCGGACCGAGCTGGCGGACGTCAGCCGTCAGGCCGGCGTCATGGCGGAGCGGCAACGGCTGGCCGGCGAGATCCACGACACGCTAGCCCAGGGCTTCTCCAGCATCCTGATGCTGATCCAGGCGGCCGAGACGCAGGTGGATGCCGATCCGCCCACCGCCCGCCGGCAGCTCGGACTGGCCGCGCAGACCGCGCGGGAGAACCTTGCCGAGGCCCGCACTCTGGTGGACGGCCTGGCACCCGCGCACCTGCACGCCGGAACGCTGGAGGACGCCCTGCGCCGCATCACCGAGAGGCTCGGGGCGGAGGCCGGCATCGAGACAAGTTTCGCGGCCGAGGGAGCGCCGCGCCGACTGCCTGCCGCAACCGAAGTCGTCTTGCTGCGCGCTGGCCAGGAAGCGCTGGCCAACGTCCGCAAGCACGCCGCCGCGCGGTCTGTCGCGGTCCGTGTCGCGTTCGGCGACGGCCGGGTCCGGCTGACCGTGACCGACGACGGCGCGGGCTTCGATCCGGCCCTGATCAACGGCGTCACGGCCTGGCTGGCCTGCGCACGCGCGTCGACGAGGCAGGCGGCACCACCAGCGTCCGCAGCGCCCCCGGCGGGGGCACCGCGGTCGACGCGGAGGTCCCGGCATGACGGCGGCGCGCGACAACGACCCGAACCGTGCCGGAAACGAGGCTGGACCGGCCCCCCGGCCGCACGCGAGCATCGCGGTTCTCCTTGCTGATGATCATCCGGTTGTCCGCGAGGGTCTCCGCGGGATGCTCGCGGCCGAGCCCGGCATCGTCGTCGTCGGTGAGGCGGCGTCTGGCGACGAGGCGGTCGCGATGGCCAGCCGCTACCGGCCCGACGTCGTGCTGATGGACCTGCGGATGCCGGACGGCGACGGTGTCACCGCAACTGCCGGGATCCTGGCGGCTCAGCCGGAGGCGCGCATCGTGGTCCTCACTACCTACGAGACGGATGCCGACATTGTCCGGGCTGTCGAAGCGGGGGCGACGGGTTACCTGCTGAAGGACACGCCGCGCGCGGACCTGGTGGCAGCGATCATCGCCGCCGCCCGGGGTGAGACCGTGCTCGGCCCGACCGTGGCCGGCCGCCTGGTCTCGCGCTTGCGCCGTCCCGCCACCGAGCCGCTGTCGGCACGCGAGACCGAGGTGCTGGCTCTCGTCGGCCGCGGCCATACCAATGCGGAGATCGGACGCGGGCTGTTCATCAGCGAGGCCACCGTGAAGACGCACTTGCTCCGGGCGTTCGGCAAGCTTGGGGTCTCGGACCGGACGGCGGCGGTGACCACGGCGATAGAGCTCGGGATGCTGCCACCGCCCGGCGCGGCCCGCTGACTGATCTAGGCCAGGCGGAAGCGGGCGGCTGGCTCGGGCGACACGGCGTGCTCGATGCACTCCCGGTGCCGGAGCGGGATGCCGGGCAGCTGGTCCAGCGCAAACCAGCCGACATCGACTGACTCGTCGTCGCCCACATGCGCCTGACCAGAAACGAGGCGGCAGCGGAACGCGGTATCGAGCCAGTGCACCTGATCGCCGTTCGGGCACACCCCGAGCCGCAGAGCGCAGACGCCGAGAAGGTGCTCGACCGCCGCGACGACGCCGGTCTCCTCGGCAATCTCGCGGACAGCACCAGCCGCCGGTTGCTCGCCCGGCTCGAGGCAGCCGGTAACCAGCGCCCACTGGCCACTATCCGCGCGCCGCACCAGCAGAACCCAGCCGCGGGCATCGAAGACCACGGCGGTCACCGACGGCAACAGCAGCGGGTCGTGCCCGATCCGGGCCCTGAGGTCGAGGACGAACTGCGGCGTCGGCACGTCCGCAGGATAGGACACCGTAGCGCGGGACGTGCGTAACGTAAACAAACGATCACAATCCGGCCAAGGCTTGCGTCGGGATTGCCGCTGCCGGTGTGGGGCCCGACTAGGCTGACAGCTGGCGGTCAGCTGAACGTTTCCGGTACTGCGGGTGACGAGTTCGTAATCCCGAAGCCGTGATGAGCGATTCCTTTTCTGCATGCAGTTCGCGCGTGGCCGGGTGCCGGTGACGACGCGGAAGTACATCGCCATTCTGAGGCAGGAGATGCCTGCTGTCTGGCGCGATGGGGAGGTGGCCGGGTGGGTCTGACGAGCCCGGCCCTGTCATACCTGCTCGCCATTGTTGCCGTTGGCTTGCTGCTGGCTATCATTGCTGGCTGGCGTCGTCTGGCCGGGCCAGGGCTGCGGACCGTTACGCTGCGCGCGGTCATCCTTGTCTCTTTTCAGGTTGTAGTGCTCGCGCTGATCTTCGTGATCGTCAACCGGGCGGGAGTTTTCTACTCCTCGTGGTCAGACTTGTTCGGGTCCGACACCGCGACTGCGTCGGTCGTGACCTCTTCGGGCACCGGGGACGGGCTCATCAGGCCCGTCGTCGTGACCAGCCACTCGGCCGTGAAGGTACCCGGCGACAAGGCGGCCGGCGGGACCTTGCAGACCGTGCGCCTGGATGGCCAGCTGTCGGGTCTGTCGGTTGTCGGCCACGTGTTCCTCCCGGCCGGCTATCGCGCTACCGGGCCGGTCGGCCACTACCCGGTCGTCGTGGTGATCTCCGACGACCTCGAAACCACGAGCTCGCCTTACGACGCCGTCCGGCTGGCTCAGCAGGCCGCGACTCTCATCGCCGCGCGTCAGCTCGACCCGATGGTGCTGGTGATGCTGCCGGCGAGCTTGTCGCCCTCGGACGAGGCGTGCCTGAACGAGCCGCCGCACGCCGCGGCTTCGGGGGTCGCGGCCAGCCCGGCGGTGCTGGCGGGGACGTTCTTCAGCGAGGATCTCCCGACGATCATGGAAACGCACTATGCAGCGAGCGACAGCGCGGCGAACTGGGGTCTGGTGGGCGACGCGAGCGGCGGCTACTGCGCTCTGCAGCTCGCCCTCAACAACTCCTGGGTGTTCTCCGCCGCCGTCGCGCCGGATGGCTCGTATACCGCCCCGCCGGGCTCGCCGGGTGTCGCGCTGAGCCCGCAGCTGAAGCAGCAGGACAACCTGCTCTGGCTGCTGCGGAACCAGCCGATGCAGCCGGTGTCCGTGCTGTTCACCGGTTCCGGCCTGATTCCCGGCGCGGGTCAGGCTGAGCCGTTCGCCGCGCTCGCGCAGCGCCCGATGCGGGTCGCGACGATGGCCCTGAGCGGCGGGAGCTCGCCGCTCTCCAGCGTGCTCACCTGGATCGGCGCCGCGGTCGGCCAGCATCAGCCGGTGCTCAGCGGATGAGCGCGCGGAGGGAAGGTGCACGCCGATGGGTCTGACCAGCGGCGCCTTCGGCGTGCTCATGTTCGCTCTCGCTGTCGCCGGGATCGCGGCGGCAGTCTGGCTCTGGCCGCGCGTGGCCGGCCGCCGCTTCTGGCACCTGGGCGCCAGGGTCGGGATGATCATCGGCAGCGAGGTGCTGGTGATCGCGGCGTTCCTGGTGCTGCTGAACGGGTACTTCAGCTTCTACGCGTCGTGGTCTCAGCTGCTGGGCAGCGGCACGACGCTATCCACCGGGACCGCCAAGTCCGCGAGCGCTCAAGGGCCGCCTGTGTCCGTGGTCAAGGCCGAGCCGCTCCCGTCGCCGGGCTCTCCGATGCGCACTGTGCCATCGCTGCCCGCGGTTGCCGCCGGCCCGCACGCGATCGAGCTGGTCGGCCTGAAGAGCGGCGGCGGCAGGAAACTGGCGGAGACGGGCGAGCTGCTCGGCGTCACGATCAACGGCGCGCACACCGGAATCGCGGAGTCCAGCGACTACGTCTACCTGCCGCCGCAGTACTTCCAGCCCGCTTACGCCCACGCGAAGTTTCCCGCCGTGCTGGTGCTGACCGGCTATCCGGGCTCGTCGTGGAGCATCGTGAAGCGACTGAAGCTGCCCGCGACCTACACGACCCTGGCCGCGCAGCACAAGGTCAGGCCCGCCATCTACGTGATGATGAACGTGTCGGTCGCGATGCCGCGGGACACCGAGTGCACCAACGTTCCGGCAGGCCCGCAGGTCCAGACGTTCTTCTCTCAGGATGTTCCCGATGCGATCGAGCGGACGTTCCGGGTCGAGAGCGGGCCGTCAGCCTGGGGTGTGCTGGGCTATTCCACCGGCGGGTACTGCGCCGTGAAGTTCGCCATGATGGATCCCGGCCAGTTCTCGCTCGCTGTCTCGCTGGCGGGCTATTACACCGCACTCGAAGACGACACGACGGGCAACCTTTACGGGTCGAGCGACGGTTACCGCTCGCTCAACAGCCCTGACTGGCGCCTCACTCACCTGCCCGCCCCGCCGGTCTCGGTGCTGGTTGCCTCCAGCAAGATCGGCGAGAAGACCTATCCGGGCACGCTGCAGTTCCTGAAGCTGGTCAAGCCGCCGATGCGCGCCTACTCGCTGTTCCTGCCGCAGGGCGGGCATAACTTCGTCACCTGGGGCCGCGAGCTTCCGCAGTCACTGGAGTGGCTGAGCGCCCGGCTCCGGCCGGCCATCCCGCTGGCCCAGCCGACGACCTCGCCTCCGCCCGCGAAGACGTCCGGAAACAAGCGCTCCGGCCACTCCCCGACACATCGCAACCGTCACCACAGGTAGGGGAAACGACGGTAGCGCCAGCGGCGGCCGCCGGCAGGATCGCGCAGTCGCAGTCGCCGTCGCGGCGCCGGCCAGCTCCGGTCAGCTGCTCGCGCGGTGCGGCTCCCACCCGGTGTCCTCAGCCCACTGCTCCGCAGCAGTGATCACGAGGTCGACGACCGGGTCCTTGATGTCGGTGTACGGCTCGAGATCGCCGACCTCGGCGGCGAGCTTCAGCTTGAACGCGCCGTAGGCCGCCACGGCCGGCGGATGCGCGCGCAGATAGTCGCGGAAGAGCAGCGCAAGCCGCTCGTTGGGGGAGCCGACCACGCGCACATGCAGGTTCACATCGCCGCGGCGGTGGTCCCGGCGAGCCCACATCCGCTTGCCCCACAGGCCGGGATCGCTGTCGTCGCCGCCCGGCACGTGGTCGTGCTCGAAGGGCCTGCGCACGTAACCGAGGCCGGCCAGCGGCGCGTCGAACGCGGCCGCCGCCTCAGGCAGATCCCAGACCGACAGCTGCAGGTCGAGAATATTCTTCGCCGGCATCTGCGGGATGGACGTGCTGCCGATATGAGCGGCATGCAGGACCAGGTCGCCGAGGACGCCGGTGAGCGACTGCAGCTCTCCCTCCGCCCACTGCGGCCAGCTCTCGTCGTAGGGGACTACCCGGACCGGCATGCTTCCCGCGGGCCTGTCCGTCACGCGGAGGCCGGCGCCAGCTCGGCGAGGATCTGCGCGGCGCGCTCCGTCGCGCGAACCGCGTCAGCGTCGGGCGAGCCGATCTGCGGATCCCAGTTGAGGTCGTAGAACACCTCAGTTACCCCCAGCTCAGCCAGCCGCCTGGTGTCGTCGCGGATCTGGCCGGAGTTTCCGGAGAGCGGCACGCGCTGGCCATCCGTGCCCACCGCGGGCTCGCCAAAGCGGACGACACCGCGGCAGATGACCCGCAGCGCTTCCGGGTCACGCCCGGCGGCGGCTGCCGCGTCTTTCACCACTCCGATCAGGCTGCCCACCCGCGACAGGTCGGTCCGGCTCGAGGTGATCCATCCGTCGGCGATCCGGCCGACTCGCTCCAGCGCGGGCTTCGCCATCCCGCCGAGCAGGATCGGCGGGCCGCCTGCCTGGACCGGCCCGGGCTGCTGGCGGCCAGCCGGGATCCGGTAGAACGAGCCCTCGAATGGCTCGCCGCTGCCTGACCAGAGCGCGCGCAGCACCTGCACGTACTCCGCCACGCGGGCGCCGCGGGTGCGCAGCTCCGCGCCGGTCAGCTCGAACTCCTCGGGCATCCAGCCGATACCGAGCCCGAGGTCGTGCCGTCCTCCGGACAGCCGGTCCACGGTCGCCGCCTGCTTGGCCAGGTAGCCGGGGGATACGAACGGCAGATTCATGATCGCGACGCCGAGCCGGATCCGGCTGGTGACGGCAGCCGCGAACGACAGCGCGCCCATCGGGTCGAGCACGCTCTGGTACACCGGATCCATGCCGGAGCCTGCCGGGACGAGCAGTCGCTGGAAGCTCCACAGCGACTGGTAGCCCGCGCGCTCCGCGGCAGTAGCGAAGGCGGCTAGATTCTCCGGTGTGGCCCACGCGCCCGAGACCGGCGCACCGAGTCCGATATCCATGCCATTCACCCTATCGGCGCACGCTCACCCCATCGGCGACCGTGCGACGGCTGAATTTGTGAACGACCTCGTTTCGTATCTAGGGAGGTAGATCGTGAGCTCCGAGCCCCGAAGCTACATCGCGGTCCTGCGCGAGTCCCACGGGCGGCTGGCCGGCCTCGCCAGCCCGATGACGCCCGAGCAGGTCCGGTCGCAGTCGTACTGCCGCGACTGGAGCAACGCCCAGGTACTCTCGCACATCGGCAGCGGCGCCGAGATCTCGCTCCTGATGCTGCCGGCCGCGCTCGGCGAGGGTGAGCCGGCGGGCAATGAGGTGTTCGGGCCGGTGTGGGACCGATGGAATGCCAAGAGCCCGGACGAGCAGGCCGCTGACGCACTGACGGCCGACGAGCGGCAGGTGCGCGCGCTGGAGGAGCTCACCGACGAGCAACTGGCAAGCATGCAGCTGGATTTCGTCGGCATGCAGCTCGACGCCGCTGGCGTTATCCGGCTGCGGCTCGGCGAGCACGTCCTGCACACCTGGGACCTCGCTGTCATGCAGGACCCGGCGGCAACGGTGCAGGCCGACGCGGTGGAGCTGCTCATCGACAACGTGCCGCAGTTCCTGGCGCCGCGCCTCGGGAAGCCGCTGCCCGAGCCGTGTGCGGTGCGCATCACGACGACGGATCCTGAGCGGGACTACCTGCTGGTGTCCGGCGAGGCAGTCACGATGACGGACTGGCCGGGCGCAGGCGCTGCGCCGGCAGGCACGCGGCAGGTGACGATGCCCGCGGAGGCGCTGCTGCGGCTGGCTTACGGCCGGCTCGACCCGGCCCATACGCCCGCCTCGGTGTCCGCCGATGCGGACACGCTGGACAAGCTGCGGGCGATCTTCCCCGGCTTCTGACTCTACTGCGGCCGGGCGACGGTTAGCCGAGCGCGGCCAGCACGAGCGCGGCGGCGTCTTCGGCGCAGCCCCAGGACAGTGTGACGCCCGACCCGCCGTGGCCGTAGTTGTGCACGACGGTGACGCGGCCGCGTGCCTCGGCTTCGAGCCGCACCCGGCTCCGGCTCGGCCGCAGCCCGACACGGTGCTCGAGGACGGTCGCGTCGCGCAGCCGCGGCTCAAGCTGCGTGCAGTCGGCGAGGATCCGCTTGGCGGTGGCTGGGTCGGGCTCTCGGCTCCAGTCGCCGGCCACCTCGGTGCCGCCGAGCACGAGCACGTCGCCGTGCGGGAACAGATGCGTGAGGTCGTTCGGATCGGCTGGGTTCGTGCCGATGAAGAACTCGGTAACGCCCGGGTTGGCGACGACCATCGTCTGGCCGCGAACTGCCACCACGTCCGCATCCGGCACCAGGTCGCGCGCTCCGGTGCCGGTGCAGTTCACGATCACCCGCGCGGCCGGGGCCAGGGCGCGGGCGTCGTCGAGTCGCGAGAATTTCGACGGGAACGAGGTAGCCCCGCCCGCCCGCTCGAATCTCCGCTGAAGGTAGTGAAGGTAGCCCGGCATCGACACGATCGTCGCGGTCATCCGCCAGGCGGACCCGTACCCGGCCGGCACCTCGGCATCCGGGCACGGGACAAGCTCGGCAGTGGCAGAGGCGAACTCCGGCGGCGATGCCCCTGCCTTCCGGGTCGCGCTGACGCCGTCCACGGTGTGGATGATGCCGGCGAGCTCGTTCGCGCCCAGGTCAGGGTGCGTGAGCTCGGTCCAGCGGTCCAGCGTCTCTGTCGCCCAGCGGCCGATCCGCTCGTCCATGCCCACCAGGTGCGGGCCCCAGATCGCGCCTGCCGCCGCCGACGTGGTCCCGGCCGGCGGCTCGGCGGCCGCGAGCGTCACGGTGATGCCCGCCTCGGCCAGGCAGACAGCAGTGGTCAGGCCGATGACCCCGCCGCCGAGGACGAGGACGTCTGCTTCGTTGTCGGTCACGGTCTGACCCTAACGATGACCACGAGGCTGCTCGCGGAGCGCCGGGCTGTCGGGCATCCCCGCACGCTGGTGGCCGGCCCGGGCGCGGGCCTGATCCGTTGTTAATATCGTGTCACGATGGAAATTGATAAGGAGCAGTCCGGCCCGCCCGCCCGCGAGCCAGGGCCGACGGCGGGCCAGCCCGCAGCCAGCGGGTCCTCGATAGCCGGTCAGCCTCAGGAGAACGGTCAGCCCCGGCGGCTCACCGCGCCGGAAGCGCCCGGCATTGCCAGCGCGGGCGACGATCCGCCGGCCTGCCACGACGATCAGGGCGAACGCGCACAGCCCATGGCCGCTGTCCCCCGGCTGAGTGCCGGCGCCAGGCCAGCTGCGGAGGGCAAGCCTGCTCCCGAACGCGGGCTCGGGGACTTCACCACGACCGCCGGGGTGCTGCGGCTCGTGCCGCTGGCGCTGCTCATCGGCGCGCTCGGCGCCGGAGTGTCGCTCGCGCTCCTCGACATGATCGGGTTTGTCACGAACCTGTGTTACTACCACCGTCTCAGCGTCCGGCTCGTGTCACCCGACCTCAGCACACTCGGCGTTGCCGCTGTCGCTATCCCGGTGGTCGGCGGGCTCGTCGTCGGCCTGATGGCGCGGTTCGGCTCGGAGAACATCCGCGGCCATGGCATTCCCGAGGCGATGGAGCGAATCCTGATCAACGGCAGCACCGTGCAGCCGCGCCTCGCCGTACTCAAGCCCATCTCCAGCGCGGTCAGCATCGGCACTGGCGGCCCGTTCGGCGCCGAGGGGCCAATCATCCTCACCGGCGGCGCAGTGGGATCGATTATCGGACAGCTCTTCAGCCTGACGGCCGCGCAGCGACGCTCGCTGCTGGTCGCGGGTGCTGCAGCAGGAATGAGCGCTGTCTTCGGAACGCCGGTCGCCGCGACGCTGTTCGGCGTGGAGTTGCTGGCGTTCGAGTGGAAGCCGCGGTCGATGGTGCTGATCGGCCTGGCTGCGGCGACAGCGGATGGACTCCGGATGGTCATGGCCAGCGCTGGGCTCGTCGACCCGCAGCCGCTGTTCCCCGTGCCGGGTCATGCACCGCTCGACGGAATCGCACTGCTCGGCGCCGCCGCGGTGGGGATCGCGACCGGCCTGGCCGCGTGGGTTCTCACGCAGGCGGTGTACGGCGCCGAGGACGCCTTCAAGCGGCTGTCCGACCGCCTGCACTGGATGTGGTGGCCGCTGCTCGGCGGCCTGATCATCGGCGTGGGCGGGCTCATCGACCCGCGCGCCCTCGGCGTGGGCTACGACACCATTCACGCGGAGCTGCTCGGTCAGCTGGGGATTGCCGCACTGGCGACGCTGTTCGTGGTCAAGCTCGTCATCTGGTCGGCTGGCCTGGGCAGCGGAACGAGCGGCGGCATTCTCGCGCCCGTCCTGATGCTGGGCGCGTCCGTCGGCGGCATTCTCGGCCACGTGCTCCCCGGTGCGTCGCCCGGAGTGTGGGCGCTGATCGGCCTAGCTGGCGCTCTCGGCGGCGTTACGCGCTCGCCGTTCACAGCCATCGTGTTTGCGTTCGAGTTGACCGATGACGTGAACAGCTTGCTCGGCCTCCTTGTGGCCGCCACGGTCTCACACCTGGTCAGCGTACTGATACTGAAGCGCTCGATCCTGACCGAGAAGGTGGCGCGCCGCGGTTTCCATGTCATGCGCGAGTACTCGGTTGACCCGCTGGAGGCAACCTTCGTTCGCGAGGTGATGGACTCCGACGTCGTCACCACAGGGCCGGAGCGCGCGCTTGCCGAGTTCTACCAGGCGCTGCCCGAGGGGTCACGCGAGCGACGTCAGCGGCTGTATCCGGTGCTCGCAGCGGACGGCGCGCTGCTCGGCGTGCTCCCCTGGTCGCACGTCCTGGCCGCCCGCGACGTGCCGGGCCAGCAGGTGCGGGATGTGCTGATCGAGGCCACGGCAGTCGCGCATCCCGACGAGATCCTTCGCCCGGTCGCCGAC
Source organism: uncultured Actinomycetota bacterium (assembly GCA_963711535.1). GTDB lineage: Bacteria > Actinomycetota > Actinomycetes > Streptosporangiales > Streptosporangiaceae > JAJYUU01. The sequence goes on from CAVQEN010000003.1 coordinate 60,600, forward strand.
CGGATGGCCGCGCTGGGCCTGGGCGCGCTGCCCGTTGTCAGCCGTGCTGACCACCAGCGACTCGAGGGCATCATCACGCAGTTCGACCTGATGCGAGCGCGCGAGAAGCTGCTGACTGAGGAACGGCAGGCCGAGCAGGTGCTGAAGCTGCGCCGCGTGGCCGGCCGCCGGGCGGATACTTCGGGCGCCAGTCCGGCGACACGTGAAGAGGGCGATGGTGCGACAGCGCCCGCAGGTTCCTAGCCGCCCGACGCTGTGCTGTCGGCTAGCCTGCTGAGACTGAGCGGTTACGGTGTCCGGGTCGTCGCCGGCTGGTGGCCGGTGGTGGCGGACAGGGAGGCGTGCGTGCCGCGGCTTACCCGCGAGGACTTCGAGAACCTCCTCGCATTCCGGACAAGCCTTCGTCGTTTCCAGCGCTGGAGCGAGGATCAGGCCCACGCCGCGGGACTGACGCATGTGCAGCATCAGCTCCTGGTCGCGGTGAAGGGGCATCCGGGGGCGGAGCCGCCGACGATCAGCGACCTCGCGGGTTATCTGCTGCAGCGGCACCACAGCACGGTGGAGCTTGTCGACCGGGCGGCGATGGCGGGCCTGGTCGAGCGCGTGTCCGACGCGACCGATGGCCGGCTGGTCCGGGTGCGGCTCACCGACCTGGGCCAGCAGCGCCTTGACGAGCTCACTCCGGCTCATCTGGCCGAGCTCCGCGGTCTGGCCCGCTCGCTGAACGAGTTGCTGGAGCGCTCGAATGGGGCCGGATCCGGTCCCGCCAGGCAAGCTAGCTCGCCGCGGCGGCAGCCTTAGCGGCCAGGCCGACAGCAAGGTCCTCGATCGCCTGCGCTGCCCTGGTGTGCAGGCCGCCGCCGAAGCTGATCCGGGCCACTCCAAGCTGGCCGAGTTCGGTCAGGCTCGGACCGCCCGGCATGAACATCGCATTCACCGGCCCGCCGATCCGCCGCACGAGCTCGCGCAGGTCGGCGGCGGGTGCCAGGATCGGATAACTGCAGTCGGCTCCGGCCTGCAGATACCGCTGCGCCCGCGCGACAGCGGCGTCGAGGACCAGCAGCCCGCTGACGCTCGCATCGCCTGACCGCGCGGCTGACTCCGGCCGGACGTAGACGTCGACACGCGCGTTGATGACGAGGGCGGGCCCCGCGGCGGCGCGAACGGCCGCGAGGAAGTCGGCCTGCCGAGCTGGCTCGAGCAGAGTGTGCGTCACCGGGTCCGAGTCCTCCAGGTTGCAGCCGGCGAGGCCGGCTTCGAGCAGGCGGCTGACCAGCTCGGCAGGCGAAAGACCGTAGCCGTTCTCGATGTCGGCAGTGACCGGCACGGCCACGCTCCGGGCGATCCGCGTGACCGCCGCGAGCATCTCGGCGCCGGACGTCTGCCCGTCCCGGTAGCCGAGCGTCGCGGCGATCGCCGAGCTGGAGGTCGCCAGCGCGCCGAAGCCCGCGGCTGCGAACGCCTGGGCGCTGACGGCGTCCCAGACGTTCGGCAGCACGAGCGGCTGCTGGCCGTGGTGCAGGGCCCGCAGCCGCTCGGCGTCGCCCGCCTGCGCCGACCCGGCCGTCGGAGTCACGGCTGGTACGACCCGGGCAGCCAGGCACGAGTGGTGACGCCGATAGCGTTCCACGCGTTGATCGTCACGATCAGGCCGATGAGCGCGGCCAGCTCGGCCTCGGTGAACTCCGCGGACGCCGCCGCAAAATCCTCGTCCGGAACGTGCGTCTCCGGCATGAGCGTGACGGACTCGGTCAGCGCGAGGGCGGCGCGCTCCCGGCCGGTGAAGAACGGCGTCTCCCGCCAGGCGGGCAGCGCGTAGATCCGCTGCTCCGTCTCGCCCGCTGCCCGCGCGTCCTTCGTGTGCATGTCGATGCAGAATGCGCAGCCGTTGAGCTGCGAAGCGCGGATGCGCACCAGCTCACGCAGCCGCACGTCGAAGTCGGCGTTGTCGAGCTCCTTGGTCGCCGCCTGGTCGAGGTGGGCAACCGCCCGGTAGAAGCCAGCCGCGTGCTTCTCGAAGTCGATCCTGGCCTGTGCGCTCATCGGAAAGTCCTTCCTCCTTGTTCGCTGTCCAGGTCAACGTTAGGCAGCAAGAGGCTCGGATTTAAGATCCAGTTCCATGAAGAAAACGTGGGCCACTTCCGCCAGTCTCGACCTCCACCTCGAGCTGCCGGCCACTCGCCCGCGGGCCGCTCTGGAGTCCGCGCTGCGAGAGGCGGTCCGCACCGGGAGGCTGGCAGCCGGATCCTCGCTGCCGTCATCGCGCGCGCTGGCCGCGGATCTCGGGCTGGCGCGGAACACCGTCGCCGACGCCTACGGTCAGCTGGTCGCCGAAGGGTGGCTGGCAGCACGCCACGGCTCAGGTACCTGGGTCGCCGAGCGGTCTGCGCAGGTGCCGCTGGCCAGCACAGCAGCCGCGCGGGCAGCGCCCGGCGGCGTGCGGTACGACCTGCGCCCGGGCATGCCGGACGTGGCGGCTTTCCCGCGCGCGGCGTGGCTGACCGCGGCCCGGCGCGCGCTTGGCGCTGCGCCGGCCCGCGATCTGGTCGGGTACCGGGACACGCGCGGCCTGCTGGTGCTGCGCTCCGCTCTGGCGGAGTACCTGGCGCGCGCTCGCGGCGTGAGCGTCACGCCCGACCGGGTCATCGTGTGCGCCGGATTCGCCCAGGGACTCGGGCTGCTGTGCGACCTGCTGCGCAACTCCGGACGGCGGACTCTCGCGGTCGAGGGGTACGGGCATCAGGGCCACCGCCGGGCCGCGGAAGCGGCAGGGATGCGGCTTGTCTGTCTTCCCGTGGACGATCGCGGCGCCGTGTTTGCCAGCCAGGCACGGCGAGCGCGCAGTTCGGGGCAGCTCCCTGGGGGCTCGCGGTCGCCCGCACCGTCCGTGGACCTGGACAGCGCCGCGGCCGCGCTGCTCACTCCCGCGCATCAGTATCCGCTCGGAGTCGCACTTGCCCCGCAGCGCCGTCGCGACGCGATCGAGTGGGCCGCCAGCGGCGGTCGCATCCTCGTCGAGGACGACTACGACGGGGAGTTCCGCTACGACCGGCAGGCGGTCGGCGCGCTGCAGGCCCTGGCGCCCGAGCAGGTGGTGTACGCCGGGACGGCGAGCAAGAGCCTGGTCCCCGGACTGCGCCTCGGCTGGCTGGTGCTGCCCGAGCGGCTCGTCGACGACGTCGTGGCGGTCAAGCGCGAGACCGGGCAGCTGAGCAGCAGCCTGGATCAGCTGACGCTGGCCGAGTTCATCATGTCCGGCGGCTACGACCGGCAGGTCCGCCGGGCCCGGCTGGCCTACCGGCAACGCCGGGACCGGCTTGTCAGCGCGCTCAGCCGCCGGGTCCGCGATGTCAGCGTCAGCGGGATCGCGGCCGGTCTGCACGCCGTGGTTCGGCTGCCGCCCGGTGTGAGCGAGGCCGCCGTGATCGAGCGTGCAGCTGCCCGCGGGCTGGCCCTGGCAGGACTGGCCGAATGCCGCGCCGGGGACGAGGACCTTGGTCCCGCCCTGATTGTCGGCTATGCCACACCGCCTGCTCACGCGTTCAGCACGGCGATCGCCCGGCTGTGCGCGGTCCTCGGCGAATCGCTGTGACGCCGCGCAGCCCTCGGGGCCGGTCAGCCCGTCGCCCCGAGCCGACGGCTGACGCGGTGACCAGCAGTCCGATGAGAAGCGCCGCCGCGCTAGGAATTAGATGTCAAAGCTTTTGATATCGATTGATTGTTGCTAGCCTGGCCTCATGCGACCGCCTCAGACGCCGATCGGGCTGCACCTGACTCAGGCGTCCCGCGCCATCAGCCGCGCGTTCGACGAGGCGCTGGCAGCAGCGGGGGGCTCGCTTCCGGTGTGGCTCGTTCTGGTCAACCTCACGATGCGCAGCGTGGCCAGCCAGCGTGAGCTCGCCGAGGCCATGGGCATCACCGACGCAACGCTCACCCATCACCTCAACGGGATGGAGACCTCGGGCCTGGTCACCCGCCGCCGTGATCCGGCCAACCGGCGGATCCACGTGGTGGAGATGACGCCGGCCGGGGAGTCGGCGTTCCTGGCGCTGCGCGATGCGGCGATGAGCTTCGACATCCAGCTTCGTCAGGGGGTGAGCGCCGAGGAGATCGCCGGCCTCGGCACCTTGCTCGACCGGCTTGCTGCCAACGTCTCTGGCCGGAGCAGCGGCCCGCCGTGGGCCGGGCTCGCCGAGAAATCGTCATGACCACGAGAGGAACATCGGAAATGGCCGACCGTCCGAACCCGCCGCAGAGCCGGCAGCTCCAGTCGCGCGTGTTCAAGGTGATCAACGTCCCGATGCGTGCCGTCCTCGGCCTGCCCGTCGCGACGCCGCTCGGGCGCAACCTGATGCTGGCGTTCATCGTCGGCCGTAAGACTGGCAAGCTCTACCAGCAGCCGGTCAGCTACGTCCGGGACGGAGACGTCCTGCTCACCCCCGGTGGCGGCAGGTGGAAGCTCAACCTCGATCCGACCGTGCCGGTCCGCCTCCGGATCCGCGGAGCGGACGTCACGGTGACGCCCGAGCTGATCAGCGACCCCGGCGAGGTCGGGCGGCTCCTGACGGTGCTGGCAGCTGGCAATCCGCGGTCGACCGCGTTCATCGGCATTGACCGCGGGCCAGACGGCGAGTTCGACCGGGCCGGGGTCGAGCAGGCGACTCGCTACGGCTTCCGGATCGTGCGCTGGCACCCGAGCCCGGCCGCGGTACAGGGCTGATCAGCGACCGCCCGCCGGGATGCGCCGGTTCCGGCCAGTGCGCCGGGCCCGGTCGACTAGCAGCGCGGTGCGCGGACCGAACGGTCAGCGCGGGCCGAGCAGGACGCCGGCTGTCGTCAGGTCCGCGACGGTCGCTGCGTCGAGCCCGAGCCAGTCGGCGAGCGCCTCGGCGTTGTGCTCGCCACGGCGCGCGACGGCGCGGGGCAATGCGACAGTCGCCGCCGAGAAGTTGTACGGCATCGCGGCGACGCGGCGGCTGCTGCCCGGCAGGCTGGCGGTATGCGCACCATCGGCGAAGACCGCTGAGCTGTCGGCCAGATCGGCCCAGGCGACTCCGGCGCCCTCAAGCGCGGCGATCAGCTCCTGGCGGAGTGAGAAGCTGCTCATCCAGTCCTGAATGGCCTGCTGACGCAGGCGCGCCTTCGCCGCCAGGTCGCTGCCGGGCGGCGCCGGGTCGACGACGAGGCCGCGTCGCGACAGCATGACCCAGGCGTGTTTCGGCGGTGCCGCGATGAGAAGAGGACCGCCGGGCGCCTGCCAGATCGTGCCGCGCGAGCTGTAGGGCTCGGTGCTGCCGTCGATCGCCGCGTGCGCGTGGTCGTCGCTGGCGGCCACTGCGGCCAGCATGCTCAGGTCGATGTGCTGACCGGCACCGGTGGCCACGCGCTGATGCAGGGCCGCGAGGATGGCGATGGCGGCGTGCAACCCGGTGACGGTGTCAGCCAGCGCCAGCGGAAGGTCGGCGGGCTCCCGCTCGTCGAGGTCAGCCTGCCGCGCGATCAGCCCCGACTCCGCGTGGATCACCGGTGCGAGCGCGCGGCGCCCGGAGTCCGGTCCGCTGGGACCGAACCCGGAAACCGAGAGCATCACCAGGAGCGGGTTCGCCTCAGCCAGCCGTGCGTAGCCGAGCCCGAGCCTGTCCATCACGCCCGGCCGGAAGTTCTCGATGACCACGTCGGCGGTCGCTGCCAGCCGGCGCGCCAGATCGACAGCGCCGTCAGCGGCCAGGTCGATGGCGACACTGCGCTTCCCTGCATTCATCTGCGCGTACATGCCGGCCCGGCCGTCGGCGACAGCGCCGAACAGGTCGGTGACGTCGGTGCGGGGGCCCTCGACCCGGATTACGTCAGCACCGAGATCACTGAGGATCCGTCCCGCAAACGGGCCGGAGATCGCCTGGGACATGTCGAGCACGCGCCAGGCGGGCAACGGCGACCGTGCTACCTCGTGCCGGGGCTCCGGGTCGGGGCTCACGGGGAAACCGGGCAGTGCGATGACGTCCTCCTTCAGCCAGATACCACTGGTGTCGGTATATACCGGCATGCCGACTGCTGTCGCCTGCCTTAGCCTGCCGTGATCATCGCGACGAACTGGCGGTGCCCGGTGCGCAGCCGCCACAGCTCGGCGTCGGGCAGTCCCCAGGTCTCCATCCGGCCGGCGTGCCGCAGCGCCGCGTAGAAGTCCCAGTGCGGCAGCGCACTCACGTCGACGGCAGGCCGGAGCGCGCAGTACTGCCGGGTGAACTCCCTCGCTGCCGCCGGGCCGAAGGCGACGCAGATCTCCATCCGGGCGTTGGCCAGATCGGCGACCGGATCTCCGGCGGCAGCGTCTTCCCAGTCGATCACCGACACCAGCGCGCCGTCACGCCACAGCGTGTTGCCCGGCCAGTAGTCGCCGTGCAGCAGCACCGGTTCAGCCCGGGGCGGCGGAGGCCAGATGCGATCGAGCGCCGAGCGCACGACCGGCTCGCTGAGCGACTCGTCGGCCGTCGCCGGCCGCGTGCTGATCCGGCTCGCCGCCCTCTCGGTCATGTCCGCGAGCCAGGGAAGGTCGGCGACGGAAACGGGCGCGTCGTGAATGCGCGCGAGCTCGATCGACATCTGGGCGAGGACTGCAGCCTGCGGCAGTCCCGTGCGCGCCGGATCGATGAGGGCGTCGCCGTCGACGTACTCGATGACCAGATAAGGTCCCGGCAGGATCGAGCCAGACTCGTCAGCCAGCACCGGCACCGGCACGGGCAGCCCGGCCGCACGCAGGCGACTCAGCAGGTCGCGTTCGTGTGCTGCCACGTGCGGGTCGCGCTGACGGTCACGCAGACCGTACTCGCGGATGACCAGCCGTTCGGCGACGCCGTCGGGCCTAACGGCCTCCACAGCTGTCACCTGCGCAGATACGCCACCGTGGAGTGGCCGGGAGCGGGCCAGTTCGAGTTTGCCGCCGATCCGCGCGAGCACTTCGCGGAGCGCGGCCTCTGGCGCCGTCACATCGCCGATCTTGCCAGAACGCGGCCCGGGAAGTTCTCTACATTTCATCTGCCTCTGCGACCCACCTGCGGCGACTCCCCGATCCGGCCTCCGATCAGGCGTTTTCTACAGAACGCAGAACTTTTTTCTACACATTGTCCGCTATGCGGAAGTGCCCCCATTGTGCCCTCAAGGAGAGGCCCTGAAGAGGCGCAGAAACCAAATCTGCACTCCGCAGAATAATCGGACAAACCTCGCGTAATCGGGCGTCATCCGATAGAGTGAAGTCACAAGTAAAAAGCGCTCCCGCCCAGCGTTAGCAGCGCCAGACGGGAGCTCGATCAGAGTCCTATCGAGGAGGACAAATGGGGCTCCCCTGCCCCTTCCGTGGGTAGGTGGCGCGGGGTTGTGAACGCCGGATCGGCTGCCGGGACGGGCGTCTGGCGTTTGCGGGCGGCACGCCCGGGGCGGTCCGCGGCTCGCAGCGCGAAGACGCCGACTACCGCCAGGTCTTCCCCGCCGACGAGCTGCGCATTCAGGCCGCCGTCAGCAGGTACGCCATCCCGGCGTCCCGTGCCGGGTACTGGCGGGCCCGCGCCGCCAGTGGCGAGGACATCTCGATCCTGGACGAGCTGGCCGAACTACCGGAGCTGCACGGCCCGGACGCGGTGGCATCCCGGCCGCGCCGCACCGACGACGACGCCACGTACAGCGCGCTGTGGCCGAGCGAGGAGCAGGCCGACGCGCACGCCGCGGCGCGCCGGGCCGGCCTGGACCGGCTGACCGACGACCAGCTGCACGACCTGCTGTACCCGCCGGAGAGCTGACCCGGTGCGCGTACCGGATGCCGTCACCGCTGGGGCGCCTGCTGACCTCGGGCGATCTCACGGCGAGGGAGGTCACAGATGAGCCGTCGCCACGACGCCAGCCGTAAGGCCGCTAAGCCTGCGATCCGGGCCGGCAGCAAGACCGCTCTCGCGGTGTGCTCTGGGCGCGCGCCAGACGGGCAGAGACCGCGCGGCGGGGTCGTCTGGGACTGTCGTCATGCTGCCGACCGTAGGCCCCGCGGTGTTGCTGCGAGCTTGCCCAGGTGTTACCGGCCGACAACCCTACAGATCATGAGGACCGATCTTGAGGATTGTGATCTGGCCCTTATCAGGGCCGTAGGTCCACCAGATCCGCCACGCTGACGGGGTGTTGTTCTCTACGTACGAGTGCCAGACCTTCGTGGTCTTCGGGACGCCGGGGAAGTTCTGGTATTCGTACGAATTCAGGCCTGGATGCCGCGGGTTCTCCTGAAGAAGGCCGAGAGTGTGGCGCACCTTCTTCAGCTTCTTGAGAGCGTTGGCGTCGCCCTCCTCAAGCGCCTTAAGCGTCTCCTTGATGCCCGGCGCGTTCTTCAGGGTGTACGGCACTCAGGGCTAGTCCTCGTCGTCGTCCACATACTGCGAAAAGTCTCCGAGGTCCTCGATCTCGCCGCGCTCTACGGCGGCCAGAGCCTCTCGAATCTCTGCCGCCAGCCGGGGCGGGATTTCCGGCTCGGTCCGCTGTGGCCGGGTCATCCAGGCGAACTCGTGCTGGAGTGCGCGGGCGGGAACGGCGGACTCGGACTGCGTTGCGCCCGTTCCGTTCGCGTAGAACCGCATTTCCCCTGACACTGCTACTCCTTGCCGTCGGCTGCTGCCGCCGCTTCCGCCTCGTCGTACTTGGTCGCCGTCTCCTGCAGGAGCTTGATGACCTCATCAAGTAGCTGCCGTGTGACGTGATACTGCCCCAGGACGTTTACACGGATACCTTCTGCCCGCAGCCTTTCCACCAGCCGCTTCGTGTTCTCCGGGTCCCGGTCGCCCATCAGCGGCGGCGTCGGCGCGGAGCCGAAGGTGATGATGACGCCATCTGGCCGGCTGCCGCTTCCCGGAGCGCCCAGCTGGGCCAGAACCTGGTTCGCGTGCAGCGGTGTCGCGTCCTCGACGGCGCCCCAGTTAATCCGGACCTGGATCTGCTCGCCAAGAGAGGTCACATCGTTCACCGCCTCAGTCTTACATCCACTGTATTCATCGAATAGAGCCGACCTGCAAAAACTATCTCACGAGGTCCCCACGTAAAAGCCTAGCTCCGCGGTTCTCAGGTCTTAGAGGGCATCTGATCCCGGGTGATACCGGTGTGTCTTCGGGCGGTGAAGTCTTTGCCGTCGAGGTCCCACAGTTCACGGCTATTGGCTGCTATAGATCGGCATCGTGGCTGGCCGGCGTGCTTATCGCACTGATCTGTCTGATGCCCGGTGGGCGCTGATCGAGCCGGTGTTGGCCTGGTGGCGGCAGGTTCGCGCTGATGCGGGGCTGCGGCTGGCCGAGCCGGTCCGTGACCTGCGCGAGATCGTGAACGCGGTGTTGTACGTGAACCGGACGGGGATCGCGTGGGAGTACCTGCCGCATGATTTCCCGCCATGGAAGACCGTGTACGACTATTACGCCAAGTGGGAGAAAGACGGGACCACGCAGGCCATCCACGACCTGCTGGTCGGCCGGGTCCGGGAACACGCGGGGCGGTCCGCGCAGCCGACCGCGGCGATCATCGACGCCCGGGTCGTCAAGACGTCCGCGAATGCGCCGGAATCCACCACGGGGTATGACGCAGGCAAGCGGACCAAAGGCCGCAAGCAGCACATCGCCACCGACACGCTCGGGCTGCTGCTCGCCATCGTGATCACCGCCGCCTCCGTGCAGGACACCAACGGCGGCAAGGACGTCGTGACCCTGCTCGCCGCTGCTCACCCCGCCGTGACCGCCGGATGGGTCGACGGCGGCTACAAGAGCGGGTTCCTGGAGCACGCCGCCGGGGCCGGGATCAATTTCGCCGTCGTCCCCAAAGACCCGGATCAGAAAGGATTCGCCCCGCTGCCCCGCAGATGGGCGGTCGAGCGCACCTTCGGCTGGTGGGTACTGCACCGGCGGCTTGTCCGGGACTTCGAGACTCTCCCGGAACGTTCCGTCACCATGGTCCACTGGGCGATGATCGACAACATGAGCCGCCGGCTGACCGGCGAAAGCACCCTAACCTGGCGAGACACCTCCGCCGAAACCGGCGAACCATCACTGGTGTAGCTCAGACGCCCTCTTAGATCATGTGTTTGAATCTCAGCTGTGGACGTGCAGCGACCCGAATGGTGGTGCTACCCGCTCCAGTGCAGCGTGGGCGCCTGGCCGGATCACGGTCGGCTGGATGCCGTGCGACTGTCCCGGCACGGTCCGCAATGACCAGTTCGGTCACAGTGGGTCCGCTGCCGGACTGATGGCTGCCCGTCGATCTGGTATCGACCCCGGCACGAGCCAGCCGCCGTAACACCGGCCGGCGCAAGCCTCCGGTAACACCGCCCGGCCTACCGCCCCGGAGAATGACGACGATATGGAATCAACCCTGACGACGAGCTAGTGGCAGAGATGTTAGGGCGCCGCAGGCCTGGTGGCCAGAGCGTTCTGCAGGCTCGGATAGGGATAGATTGCGAGCACCTGCTCGGCGCCGATGACGTGCAGCGCTCGCCGGACCGCCGCCGCCCGTACGCGAGCCGGGCGGGACCGAGCCCAGCGAGGCGGACGCTGGCGAACCGGCCCCGGTGCGGGTGACGCGACGCCGGTCGGCGTGTCGCTCCGTGAGAATCGCTCTGAGCGCTTCGCTGCACTGGATCGGCCTTGCGATCATGCCGGATATCTGACTGCGCAACCGATGGGACGGCCCGCTGCCTGCGGTGTCGTCACCGGCCGGGGCGCGCACCGATGGCGTCTTCAAGCTCTTCGAGACTGGGCGGCCGGGGACCGTACTTCGCCGCCAGTTCGGCTTCAGTCAGCCACCGGGCCACGCACAGCTCGTACACCAGGCGATGGCCGCGAGGCTCGTCGAGACGCAGCAGGCCGGGAACGGCCGGGTCAATCACGTACCGGCGGGCCTGCCAGACTACGTAGGGCTGACTGCGCGGGCGCAGCCACAGGTCGACCACGCGCTCTTCCGCGAGTTTCTTCGCCGCCCGCCGCACTGATGCCACGATCCCGGCGCTAGACGGGTCCGGGTCGGCGATCTCGGCGGCGATCTCGTGCACGGAGTGCCAGGCCGCAGGCCGGGGCGGAACGTCCCGGTCGAGCACTTCGAGGATGAACCGCTCCGTGCGGCCGTGACCGCGGCTCATCGCTAAGTGCTCACCCTAGAAGCCTGCCAAATAGCCACGGAGTCTATCGGGCATGCGACAGCAATCACTAGAGAACGATGCTGAGCCGTTCGTTGACCTCGAGGACATCGCGGTGCACTTGAAGACGACCAAGGATCGCGTCTACCGACTCAACGTGAGCGGGCTGCCGCGCTTCACGATCGGGCGCCAGGTGAGGTACCGGATCTCCGAGGTCGATGCGTGGCTTGAGTCGCGCCGCCGCGGCGACAGCCCGGACCCGAAATGACAGCGGCCCCTGCGGGAACAGGGGCCGGCCGGCAAAACGCACGTTGTCGTCTCGACTGTACCGCGCGCGCTGGCGGCGGCGGGTGAGCCTGTTGCAGTGGCTAGCCGAGCTTCGCGACGACTTCGACCTGCCCGACAAGCAGTGGCGGGTGGCGACCATGCTCGCGCTGCGCCTCGACTGGCCACACGGCCGGACCGGGTACGCGTCAGTGGCCCAGCTGAGGCAGGACGCCGACGCGTCGAAGCAGACCGTCTGGCGCTCGACGAAGCGGCTGTGCGACGAGGGCCGGCTGAAGCGCACCAAGCGCGGCGGCCATCGCGGCCGCGGCGGCCGGGAGTCATCGCAATGGGCGATCGTGCTGCGGTCTGAAGGTTCCACGGGTGAAACCAGACCCCAAGGTTCCACGGGTGAAACCTTGGGGTCTGAAGGTTCCAATGATCACGCCGGAAGGTTCCACAGCTCCGTACCGCCCACAAGACCTTCAGGTCTCACAGCTGCCGCGCAGGCGCCTGCGGCGCCCCCAGCGCCAGTCAGGGCTGACCGCGAGGCCGTCCGTCACGTCGCCGGCTACGCCGGGCTCACCCGCGAGCAAGCCGAGACGGCAGTGACCGAACTCGCCGGGCATGTCGTCCCGGCGAGCCAGCTCGCATACATCCTGAAGATCACCAGCAAGGCCAAGCTCAGGAAGGCAGCCGGCCTGGCCGGCCGCGGTGCGCCCCGCACCGGCACGGCTGCAGCGAAGCCACCCTGGTGCGGGAAGTGCGACGAGCACACCCGGCAGACCGAAGACGACCAGGGCCGTCCGGCCCGCTGCCCCGACTGTCACCCTCTGGTGTCCCGGTGACTGTCCGCCGCCGCTGCGCACGCGGCTACCTGATCGCCGCAGACGGCACCTGCTGCCGCCACCACGAAGGCAAGACACGCTGCCGCGCCTGCGGCCAGGCACTCGACCCGGCACTCACAGCCGCCCGGATCGACATCCACCCGGCCTGCCCCGACCCCGACCGAGACGACGACGACCCGCGCCAGCAGGCGTGGTTCGACCGATGAAAGGAACAGCGAGATGACCGACATAGTGAACGACCCGGACCTCCACCGCGCGGTGGGCGACGCCGCGCGCGACGCCGCGCGCGACGCCGCGCGGGCGTGTCAAGACGCTCCTTGCGTCCTGATGAGCAGCGCTAGGGAGCAGTGGCGGAAAGTTCGCGGCTGGCCCTACTGGACATCGGATCTCGGCCGCGTCAGAGGCCTTCGCGGCCCGCTGACACCGAGCGCGGACAAGGACGGGTACATGTGGGTAACTCTCCGCAAGGTCGTCGCCGGTGTCCGCAAAGCGTGGCGCGTTGCCGTGCACGTCCTCGTGCTGACCGTGTTCGGCGGGAAGCGCCCGCCGGGCATGCAGGCCTGCGACGACCCGCTGCGGTCCCAAGGACCGCAGGACTGCAGGCTGTCGGTTCTGCGGTGGGACACCGCCGGGGAGAACGCCAGGGACAAGCTAAGGGCCAGATCGGCAGGGACATCGGTTTCGCGTCCCTTGACCGCTGTTGCTCCTGTTGCCGGCGAGGTGCCCTGATGGCCGGCCTGCTCGTTGCGTCCGCAACAGCCGCCGCAATCGTGTTCATCTGGTTCAGGCTGCACAGGTGGGCGCATTCGCAATGGTGGCTTGTCCGGCTCGGCCGGTTCCTGACCGGCGAAGCCCACCACGGCCGTCCCGTCACCGACGCGGGATGGTTCCGGCCCGGCACCCGGGCGCTCACCGCGACCGGACACGCGACCCGCTGGTGGCACCGCCCGCGCTGGCAGCGCGCCGCCATCCGGTCCGGCAGCCTCCTGACCGTCGTCCTGCTCGTCTGGGCGTGGCTCGCCGCGCCGCTCCTCACCGGCCTTCTCGTGTCCGCCGCCGGCCTCCTGGCCGCAGCCTGGGGCATCCTCCGTGCCGTCCGGGCCATGCGTGCCCGCAGCGACCGCAGGACCTGGCTGCATCCGCTCCACCTGGCCGCCCACGAGCTGGCCGGCTGGCCGCGGGCCATGCGGGCAGCCGGCTGGATCACCGCCGAGATCACCGGCGGCTCGGTGCGCAGCGCCCGCCTCGAACTGCCATCAGGCTGGCCCGCCGACGCGAAAGACGAGGCGCGCCTCGTGTCGATCGTCAGCCACAAGCTCGGCATCGAGGCACCCGAGGCCACGTGGCGGCGCGCCGGGTCGACACCCCTGCTGACACTCACCCACTCGCCGCCGCCGCCCGGTCACATCGGCATGGCCGAGCTGCTGCCCGAGCTGCTGAACTGCCGCGAGCACGAGCTCCTCATGGGCGTCGGCAAAGGTGACGCCCTGATCAAGGCGTCACTCGCCACCGACTCCCCGCACATCGCGATCAGCATGGGCACAGGCGGCGGGAAGTCGAACCTCGCCAGCTGGCTGCTGCTGCAAATGCTGCTCCGCGGCTCGATCGGCCTGATCCTCGACGCCAAACGGCGCCTCTCCTACCCGTGGATCCTCAAAGACGAGCACGCCCAGCTTGTCCCGCTTCCCAACGTCGCCTACGCCTGGACCACCGCCCAGATCCACGCCTCGATGGAATGGATGAGCGGCGAGCTGGACCGGCGTGGCGACGTCGCCTTCGCCGGAATGGACGCCCGGGGCATCGTCCGTGCGAATGTCGGGCCGCGACTGTGGACCATCGCCGAGGAACTCAACATGGCCGTACCGCGGCTGCGGGCCTACTGGCAGGAGAACCGCCCCGACGACGGGCCGGCCAAGTCTCCGGCGTTCACAGGGCTCGGCGAGGTCGCGTTCGCCGGCCGGCAGGTCCGCAAGCACCTGACACTGGTCGGCCAGATGCTCACCGCGGAGGCGACCGGCAGCCGCGACTCCTCGGTGAAAGAGAACTGCGGAATCAAGCTTCTGTCCCGGTACGGGCCGAAGGGGTGGCGGGTCATGGCCGAGGACATCCCGATGCCGCCGCCGCCCGCCGATGTCGGCCGGATCCAGGTGGTCACCGCGGGCCGTGCACGTGAATGCCAGGTGCCGGAATTTGACGGCGTCGAGGCACGCGAACTGGTGCTGGCCAGCGCCATGGCGCTGCTGCCGCACGACATGCCGTGCCGCCCCTGGGCCGCAACTGTGCCGTGCCGCCCCTGGGCCGCAACTGTTGCGGTCGGATCTGTGCCAGACATCGCCTCTGACCAGCCGCTGCAACCTGTTGCAGTTGCACCGGGCCCCGGCCTGGTGACCCTGGCCGAGGCGATCCGGCTCGGCGTCGTACACCCGTCGACGACCCTCTCGTCTCTGCGGATGGGCCGCCACCGCGACCCTGACTTCCCGGCCCGCAAGGGCATGCGCGGCCGCGACTACGAGTACGCGGCGGCCGACCTGGCCGCATGGGACTCCGCGAGGCGATCATGACCATCGTCCTGATCATCATCGCCGCCGGGCTCGCGGCGGACCGTCTCGCGGCGTGGATCGCACCCTGGCGGGCCTGCACCTGCGGCGCCCGCGGCTGTGTCCGCTGCCACTGGCTCGGCAAGCGACCGAAGCTCCTCGCCCGGATCGTCCGGCGCGAGGTCCTGAGAAGAGAAGGCTGGTATGGCGACGCGCAGTAGTGACCCGGAACCCGCACTGACCGATCCTGAGTCAGCTCCCGACAGCCTGCAGCCGATCGGGCTCGCTCAGGCGCTCGCCGACCCCGGCGTGCGGGCCGACTTCGCCACCCGTGTAGCCGACGCCGCCCTGCGCTACCTCGGCCTCGAATCCACCCAGACATCCGACCCGGAGCCGCCCGCCTATCCAACCGTCCCCCGGCAAGCAGACCGCTGATGGCCAGGAAACGTCAGGCGCGACGCTGCACCGCGCACCGCCGGGATGGTCAGCCCTGCGGCCGGTGGGCGATGCTCGGCGGCACCGTCTGCCCGGCCCACGGCGGCCGGGCGCCCCAGGTACAGGCCGCGGCGAGGGACCGCCTGATGGCTGAGGCTGCCGCCCGGTTCGGCCTGCCGGTCAGCACCAGCCCGGCCGAATCGCTCCAGGAGGGCCTGGAGCGCGCCAACGGCATCGTCGTGTGGCTGAATGGCGCAGCTGCAGGCGCTCGACCCGGCAGCGCTGATCTGGGGGACGACGAAGCGGAAGGTGAAGTCCGGCGCTGACGGCGGCCCGCCGCAGATCGAGGTCACCCAGGCGGCGAAGCCGCACATCTACCTGACGCTGCTGCACCTGTGGGATAAGCGGCTCACCGACATCGCCGCCGAGATGATCCGGCTCGGCCTCATGGAGCGACTCACTTTCGCGGCCGAGGCCGAGGGCGCGCATCTCGCCGACGTCATCCAGGGCGCGCTCGACGACCTGCATCTCAGCGCCGAGCAGAAGGCAATGGCGCCCGCGATCGTGACACGCCGCATCCGGGAACTCACCAGCCGCCAGGCCGAGCCCGCCGAAGTCGTGCAGCTCAGTGACAGATCGAGACGCCGGCCAGGGCCGAATGTGCCCTAGATGTGCCCCCAGGGGCCGCTGAAACGCAGAATCCCCAGATCACCTGGCCCGCATCGGTAGATCTCTACACTTTGTCGTATGGGCACCGGTGAGGCCGTATGACCGCTGCCGACAAGGAATCCTCGTCGGCGTTCGAACTGGGCACCGACGGCCCGTCCGCGATCCTCGTCGGCGTCGACGACTCGACCACGTCCATTCGGGCCGGCTGGTACGCGGCCGGGCTGGCGCGCCGTCAGCGAGCCAGGCTGATCTCGGTGTTCGTCGCCCCGCTGAGCGGCTTCGGCCTTGCTGGTCCCGGCGGCGCCTCGCTGACGGTCGCCAAAGATGAGGCTTTCCGCGAGACCGCCGAGGAGATGGCAGCCCGGGCCGAGCGGATCGCCACCGAGCTCGGCATCTCGGTGACCTTCATGGCTGTCCGGGGTGATCCCTATTCCGAGATCCTCCGGATCGCCGCCGAGGTCAAGGCGGACGCGATCGTGGTCGGCGCGTCCGCGCACGCGGGGCACCGGTTCGTCGGGTCGCTCGCCGTGCGGCTGGTGCGCGCGGGCAAGTGGCCAGTGACCGTGGTTCCGTGACGCTCGGTTTCCAGCGCCGTCAGCCCAGTGGCGTGCGTCAGCGGACCGCCGAAAGCAGTGCTTCGACAAGAGCCGGGACTGCATCGCCAATCGGCTGGCGGATGACTGCGGTGGCCATCGCGTCATACGGGGTCGGGTCCCGGTTGATGATCACGAGCCGTGCGTGCGCCTCGGCCGCAATCGCGCACAGCGACGCGGCCGGCTCGACCGTCAGCGTGCTACCGATCGCGAGGAACAAGTCAGAGGTCTGCGCGGCCAGGGCCGCGTTTCGCAGCACGCCGGGATCAAGGGACTGGCCGAACATGACTGTCGCCGATTTGAGGATCCCGCCGCAGTCCGAGCAGGGCGGATCGGCCTCGCCCGCTCGCACCCGGTCGAGTGCGTCCGCCATCGCTGTGCGCCGGGCGCAGCTCACGCAGACGACCGAGTACATCGTTCCGTGCAGTTCGAGCACGCGGTCTGCCGCCAGGCCCGCGCGCTGATGCAGCCCGTCGATGTTCTGCGTGATCACCGTAGTGTCCACGTCGCTGTCGGCTAGCCGGGCGAGTGAACGGTGGGCAGCATTTGGCTCCGCGGTCCAGGCCGGGTGCGACAGCCGCGCTTGCCAGGACCGCTGCCGGACTTCCGGGTCGGCCACGTAAACCTGGTATGTCGACATCTTCTCGGCGCCCGGATTGCGAGTCCACAGCCCGGACGGCCCGCGAAAGTCCGGGATGCCGGAGTCGGTGGAGATCCCGGCACCTGTCAGGACCGCCACCCGGCGGACCCCGCCGGCCCAGGCGGGTACCTCCGGTAGCTGATCGGCGCTCACCCAGCCATCTTTTCGTCAGCTCCCGTTCGCTCGCAAACGCGCGAGGATCGCAGAGCAACTCCTAGTCGCCCTCTTGACGCCAACTAGTTGGCGCTGGAAAGCTGATGGCACGGGAGAGGGGGTCGGGATGAGCGACGAAAACGGCGCAGCCGCAGCCGCAACTGGCGGGAGCGAGCAGGCCAGGGCGGCGGCGCTGCTCGGAGACGTGCGGGCGGTCCGGCGCAGGGCCCGGCGGGCACGCCACGCCTACTGGTTCCCGCTGGTGCTGTTCGGCCTGCTGACCGCTGCCTCCGTGCCGTTCTATCTCCAGCACATCCCGGCGAGATCCGGGGCCTCCTACGCGACGGTCGTCGGCCCTGCTTTCTTGCGCCGTACGTACCTCGGCAGCTTCGGACCGCTGACGAGCGCATGGACCCCGTACTACTGGCTAGCAGCGCTGCTGATAGGCGCGGCCGCCACAGCGGCGTGGTACCGGTGGCGCGGCAACCGAGTCGGATTGCGCACCCCTGCTCGCGGCTATGCCATCACTGCCCTGGTACTCGTCGTACTCGCGATACTCATCCCGGTGCTGCCGCGACTGGGCGGCGTGACCACACCATTCACCGTCATGCCCGGGGACCTGGTGATCCGGGGCACGTTCCCGTTCGTGCTCATCGCCGGCGGACTGTGCTTCCTGGCCTGGGCGGAGCGCAGCATCGCGCTAGCCGTAGTCGCTGCGGCGTACCTGTCGGTGTCGCTGGTGGCGAGCCTGTACGACATCGTCAACGTGTTCTACCGGCTCGGCTGGGACATCAGCGCATCGGCCAGCCAACTGCCGAACGTTGTGCTGCCCGCCCTGGTGCTCCTGCTCTCGGGGGCGGGCACCTGGGCGGTGCAACGCCGTCATCCAGCGCCGCCAGCAGATGGCGCGGCTGCTCAGGCGAGCTGATGTCCGAGCACCCGACGAACGGGCTCGACGAGACTGTCCATCAGCGCCACCGGCTCGGCATCCTGACTATCACCGCGGAGGCTAGCCGGGCCGAGTTCGGCTACCTGCGCGCGGCGCTCGATCTCACGCCGGGGAACTTGTCCAAGCATCTCAGCGTGCTTGAGGGCGCGGGCCTGATCGAACTGGAGAAAGGCTACGAGGGGCGCCGACCGCGGACCTGGGTACGCATCACGCGCGCCGGCCGGTCGGCGCTGGCAGCTGAGATCGCGGCGCTCGCCGCACTCGTCCGCCAGCACGCCGCAGGGGACTCTGCTTAAGCGCGGGACTCAATCGGGGGCTCGTCGTGCCTACGACCGGCCAGCTTCCAGGCGACCGGCAGTAGTCCTGCGGCGAGCGCGGCCTTGATGGCGTCACCGATGACGAACGGCGTGAAGCCGTCCCTGAGCGTCGCGGGGGCGCCCAGGTGCAGGTCGAGCGCCAGCCAGGCGCAGCCGAAGGCATAGATCAGCACCTCGCCGACCAGCATCGCGGGCACGGACTTCAGCACTGACCGGTCGGCACCGCGCTCAGCCAGGTAGCCGCAGGCGACGGCGGCGAAGAAGAAACCGACGATATAGCCGAAGGACGCGCTCGCGTAGCCCGAGGTGTGCCCAGCGAACCACGGCACGCCCGCCACTCCGGCGATCGCGTACAGCCCCATCGACGCGGCCGCGCGGCGCCAGCCGAGCGCAGTGCCCGCAAGCAGGACACCCAGGGTCTGGCCGGTGATCGGCACCGGCGTGAAGGACAGGTGGATCGAGATCTGAGCAAGCAGCCCGACGAAGCCGGCTGCCCCGGCGACGAGCAGCACGTCCCGGACTGCGCGGGCTGCCCGGCTGCGGTCGGTGGCGATCAGGTCGCCGAGCACCAGCGGGCGCGGACTTGCAATGGCAGCTGTCGACATGCGGGCAGGCCTTTCGGACGGGCCGCGGGGGCACGGCCGGACGACCAGGGACTCTACCATTCGGCCTGTTCGCGGCCAGATTGCTGCCGGAGTATCGTGCGGCCGTGGGCACCGGCGGAACCGTGGACTACCTGCGCGGGGACTGGAACTTCGAGCGGCAGATCACCGATCGCCGCGGCGGCCGGGACGGCGTGTTCACCGGGAGCGCCCGGTTCCTGGCGACGTCCGACGGCGGGCTCGACTACACCGAGACAGGTGAGCTGCGGATCGGCACCCACCGCGGCGCTGCTACCCGCAGGCTCCGCTATGACCGGCGCCCGGACGGGGCTGCCGATGTCCGCTTCGCCGACGGCCGCGAATTCTACCGGCTCGACCTGCAATCCGGCCGCTGGGAAGCCGACCACCCGTGCCGAGCGGACGCCTACCACGTCACGGTCACCCGGCTCGGTGCCGACGCCTTCTCCGAGATCTGGCTCGTTGCCGGGGCGGACAAGGACTACGAGCTGAGGACGCTCTACCGGCGTGCCCATCCCGGCACAGCACAGCCCGGCACAGCAGAGCCCGGCACAGCAGAGCCCGGCACGGCAGAGGCCGGCACGGGGAGCAGGTTCACCGAGGGGGAGAGCGCTTCGACCAGCTCCGGCCATCAGGACGAGGAGAGCAGTGACTGACTACCCGACTTCCATCGGTACCGCGAACGCCACGACCATCACCGTCCTCGGGCAGAATCTCGCCACCGACCTGATGGGCAAGATTAGCTTCGGCGAGCTGGCCTTCTGGCTGGCCGCCCTGCGGCGGCCAACCGCCGGCGAGCTGCGGGTCTTCGAGTCGGTCCTGGTCGCGCTGGCGGACCACGGCTTCACCCCGTCCGTCATCGCGGCCCGCCTGACCCTCACCGGAGCGCCGGAGTCGGTCCAGGGTGCACTGGCCGCCGGGCTGCTCGGCGGCGGCTCGCGTTACCTGGGCGTCACCGAGGACTCCGGCCGCTTTCTCGCCGAGGCCCTGGCTGCGCACGACGGGCCGCTGCCGGCTACGGACGCGGGCTGGGACGAGATGGCGACCGAGGCGGTGCGGGCGCAGCGAGCGGCCGGGAAGCTAGTTCCGGGCCTCGGGCATCCGGTGCACAAGGACGGCGATCCCCGGACGCCGGTTATCTTCGCGATCGCCGAGGAGTCCAGGGTGCTGGGGCCGCATCTGCAGCTGTTCGCCGCTGTCGGCCGAGTGCATCCGGCGATCATCGGCCGGACGCTGCCGCTGAACGGGGCCGGGGTGTGCGGCGCCGCGCTGGCGGACCTCGGGTGCCCGGTCGACCTGCTGCGCGGCTTCGCGCTGCTGGCCCGGACCGCAGGGCTGCTCGGTCATCTGGCCGAGGAGATGCGGAACCCGGCCGGTCCGGCGATCTACCGGGAGATCGACGAGGCCGCGCGCTACGTGCCGCCCGCCGGCCCTGGCGAGTAGGTCGGCTAGGCCGGCCCCCGCCCAGCGAAGTTGCAAAGTAGCCTTTCCAAACTGTTGTTTGCAAAGCTATCTTTGGACACGTGACTCACAGATCCGTCAACAAGCTCACCGATCCCAAGGCGCTGAGGGCGCTGGCGCACCCGGTCCGGCTGGCGCTCGTTGGCCAGCTCCGGGTCCACGGGCAGCTCACGGCGACGCAGGCCGCTGAGCTGCTGGGGGAGAGCTCCGCCAGCTGCTCGTTCCACCTCCGCCAGCTCGCCAAGTACGGGCTCGTCGAGGAGGCGGGCGGCGGGCAGGGCCGGGAACGGCCGTGGCGCGCCACCGCCATGTTCACCAGCTGGCCCGAGGTTGCGGACGATCCGAAGGTCGAGGCCGCCGTCGGCATGCTTCGGGGCGTGATTACCGAGCGTTACCTGGATGGCCTGGCGCGCTGGTACGACGCGATGCCGGACGAGCCGCCCGAGTGGCAGGAGGCCGCCGACTTCGGCGACACGATCCTGTATGTCACCGCCGAGGAACTGGCCGACCTCACCCGGCGAACCCGCGAGATTGCCGACGGCTACCTGGACCGGCAGACGAGGCCGGAACTGCGCCCGCCCGGTTCCCGTCTGGTGAGCGTGCTGCACATCGCGCACCCGGTCGTGGAGCGGACGGCGCAGCCACCTCAGCAGCATGGCGCGACCGCCATCCAGTCCGCGGAGACCTGACATGACGAACCTGGCATCGGGCCGCGGCGAGACGCGCAGCGCGGCGAAGATCATCGAGGCCATCCTGACGCCTGAGGGCCGGGCTGACCCGTACCCGCGCTACGCCGACCTGCACGCGATCGGTGATGTCGCCTCACTCGGGCCGGGGCAGGTCGTCGCCTACAGCTATCAGGCGGTCAGCACCGTGCTGCGGGAGCCGGAGTTCCTGGTCAAGGACGCCGCCTACCTGGACGAGACCTGGCCGGAGTGGCGCGAGCATCCGTCTCTGCTTCAGCACTCGCTGCTGACGACGAACGCCCCCGATCACGGGCGGGTCCGGAGCTTGCTCGCGGGCACGTTCACGCCCCGCCGGGTTGCTCAGCTCAAGCCGTCTATCGAGGTGGTGATCCGGCGGCTCGCCGACGGGCTCACTCAGCGCGGCCAGGACGGGGCGGCGGCGGACTTCATGGCGGCCTTTGCCTACCAGCTGCCGGTCATGGTCATCTGCCAGCTACTGGGCGTTCCCGAGGAAGACCGGGAGACATTCCGGCCTCGCGCCCGCGACCTCGCCCTCGGCATCGACTTCATGGACGACCCGGATCTCGTCCGGGCGGCCGACGAAGCTGCGCTCTGGCTCCACGAGTACCTTGGCCGGCTGGCTGCGAGCCGCCGGGCGCACCCGCGCGACGATCTGGTCACCGCGCTGGTGCAGGCAGCGGAAACGGACGGCGGCGTCAGCGACGCGGAGCTGCTCGGCAACCTCACCCTGCTGCTGTTCGCTGGCTTCGAGACCACCACCAACCTTCTCGGCAACGGGCTGCATGTCATCATGACCAGCCCTGCTGTCGAGGCCAGCCTGCGAAGCGGCGAGGTCGCCGTGCCTGAATTCGTGAGCGAGGTGCTTCGCTACGACGCGCCGGTCCAGGCCGCCACCGACCGCTGGTGCCCCGCCGACGCCGACCTCTGCGGCGTCCCGCTGGCCGCCGGCTCCAGCGTGGTCGTGCTGATCGGTGCCGCTAACCGTGACCCGCGCCGGTTTGCCGACCCCGATGTCTTCGATCCGTCCCGCCGCAATGGCGCGGCGCTGAGCTTCGGCGCCGGAGCGCACTACTGCCTGGGTGCTGCGCTGGCGCGACTCGAGGGTCAGCTCGCGTTCCAGTACCTGACAACCAGCTTCCCGAGACTGACGCCGGCCGGTGAGCCGCTCCGCCGCGGCGGAGTGGCCCTGCGTGGATTCGACCGGCTGCCAGTCACGCTGGCATGACCGCGGCAGGTTCCCCGGCTCGCCGCACTCTGCGCGGGTCGCTCGCCGGGCGCATCCCGGCCCTGCTGCAGGACCTCACGTTCCGCAGGTACTGGACTGGCCAGACGATCTCGATGTTCGGCGACCAGATTTCCGGCATCGCGCTGCCGCTGACCGGAGTCCTCGTCCTGCACGCGAACGCGGCCGAGATGGGTTATCTCACCGCGCTCGTCTGGCTGCCGAGCCTGCTCTTCGGGCTGCATGCAGGCGCCCTGGTCGACCGGCGCGGTCGGCGCAGGCGCACCATGATCGCCGCCGACATCGGCCGGTTCGCGCTGCTCGGCACTGTGCCCGTCTGCTACGCGCTGCATGTCCTCGCCCTGGGCCAGCTTTTCGGCGTGGCGTTCGTTGTCGGTGCAATCAGCGTGCTGTTCAACGTGTCGAACATGGCGCTGTTCGTCGCGGTCACTCCGGCCGATCGCTATCTGGAGGGAAACTCGCTCGTCTACGCGAGCCGGGCAGTGTCGTTCGTGACCGGCCCGAGTGTCGGGGGGCTGCTCGTGCAGGCGCTCTCCGCGCCGTTCGCCATCGTGGCCGACGCGCTCTCGTACCTGGGCTCGGCCTTCTTCCTGAGCCGGATCAGGCAGGCCGAGCCGCCCCCCGATCGCAGCGGCAAGGGGTCGGTCACGGCCGGCGCGCGCTTCATCGCGCATTCTCCGATCGTCCGCGCGTCTTTGCTGGCGGTCGCGATCATCAATTTCTTCAACCTGATGTTCTCCGCACTGTTCCTGCTCTACGCGGTCCGCGACCTGCACGTGAACGCCGGCGAGATCGGCCTGATCCTCGGCGTGGCCGCCACCGGCGGCGTGATCGGTGCAGCGCTGACCAAACGGATCGCCGAGCGGATCGGCGCGGGCTGGGCATACGCAGCAGGCTGCTTCGGGTTCACGGCGCCGCTGATCCTGGTCCCCCTCGCCACCGGGCCGCGACCGGTCATTCTCGGCATGCTGTTCGCTGCCGAGTTTCTCTCGGATTTCGGGGTTATGGTGCTGGACATCAGCATCGGGTCGATCTTCGCCGCGGTGATCCCGAACGATCTTCGCTCGCGCGTGTCCGGTGCATTTCAGGCAGTGAACTACGGCGCGCGCCCTGTCGGCGCAGTGCTCGGCGGACTTATCGGCACTGCCGCCGGACTGCGAGCCGGCCTCTGGGTCGCGAGCGCGGGCGGCATCGTCGGCGCACTGCTGCTCCTGGCCACACCCCTCCCCGGATTCCGGATGCCGGACGGACTCGCCGCCGGCGAGCAAGACCGGACCGGCGGCCCGGACCGCCTTAGGGCCAGGCCCGGGTCAGACGCGGAAGAAGAGGTCGACGAACCGGTCCTCGAGGGACCTGCGAAAGGGGATTAGCCAGCCAGGCTGAGGCCAGCCAGCGCTGCGCCATAGCGCATGGCAACGAGCTGACCGATGGCCTGGTGCGCCCCGAGCGTCGGCGCGCACGGGGCATCGAGGGCGTTGCTCAGATCGTCGAGCACGCTGACGTTGGTCTCCGGGCCGATGAGGCAGGGTGCAAGCACAGGGCGCTGAGCCCCCGACTCGCCGAGCCGGTTCACCGCATCTACGATGCTGGCCGGGTCCCCGAGCGACGCGGGAACCACGGGAACCGACAGCCTCGAGGCGAGCAAAACGGCCGCGACGCCAGCGGCACTAGCTGCCTCCTGGCCGATGTCGGCTAGAACGACAATGCCGCGGCCGTCCGCAGCGATGCTCAGTCCGGTCGAGCGCGCCGACCGCGCGAGGCCTGCCTCGGCAAGGCGGGCGTGGATCGCCTCGGCCACCATGGGATGCGGCCCGAGGTGACCCGCCAGGACGGCCGGGACAGGCGGCTGCGCGGCGTACTGACGCATCACGGGGTCGAACCGGGCATTCGGGCTCAGCAGCAGCGGGACGATCACGCTGGGGAACTGGTCTTCGCCGGCCTCCTCGGCGCCTCCGGGGGCGAGGCACTCCGACAGCGACAGGTCGCCGCCCTCGAGGTAGCCGACCCGGATTTCGACGCCGGGGCAGGACTGGCTGGCGATCGATGCGACACGCGGACCGATCTCTCCGGGGTCCGTTTCTGCCGATCCCGGAACTGCCAGCACGAGCGCTGGCGCCTCCGAGGCGACCGACAGCCGGTGCGGACTGCGGTGGCGGCCCGCGGGCCGTGTCCGGGTCGTCCGGCGCGGAAGGGCTCCAAGGCCGTCGGCCGACTCGGCGCCGCGCTGGGGAAGGCCGTTGCCTGTGCCCCGCTGCGGGAGGTCAGTGGCTAGACCGCGCTGCGGGAGGCTGTTGTCGCCGCCGCGCTGGGGAAGGCCGTTGGCCGCGCCGCGCTGGGGAAGGCCGTTGGCCGCGCCGCGCTGGGGAAGGCCGTTGGCCGCGCCGCGCTGGGGAAGGCCGTTGGCCGCGCCGCGCTGGGGGAGACCGTTGGCCGCGCCGCGCTGGGGGCGCGCTTCGCCGACCGGGCGTGTGTCGTATTCGGGCCGGCGCTGGGGGAGACCGTTGCCGTTTGATCGCGACGCATCGGTTCGCTCGGGGAACGGCCCCGCGCTGGCGACCCCGTTACCGTCCGGGCGGCCGACAATCGGGCCAGTGGCCGCCGGATCACCGTTGCCGGCTGGGTTGCGCTGCGGCAGCTCGCCGGCCGGTGATGGCTGGGCTCGCTCGAAGAATGAGCCGCTGCTCTGCGCAGGCTGTGACTCGCCGGGCGGCTTGCGCTGCGGCAGCTCCTCGCCGCGCTGCGGCAAGGGCTCTGCAGGCTGCGGCTCTGCGTGCTGGCTGGGATCTGTCACGCTGACGTATCGTAATCGGCTTGCCGAGTAGTTCGCGCGCGTTCTGCGATGATCACACCAAACCTGCTTCTGTCACCGATTAGCGCTACCCGCTTGGCAGCATACTTCTCAGCACGGCGATGAGGGCGCTCTTCTGGTCAACCGACAGCCGCTCCTCAGCCCGGATCGCGGCCTCGATGTCTTGTGGAGCTTCCTCGGCTTCCGGGTCTGCGGGTGACTCCTTGTGACCCAGGCCGGCCTGGGCCAGGAGGGTCTCGGTTGAGACGTTCAGCGCGTCAGAGATGAGCCTGATCACCCGAACCGATGGCTGATGCAAGCCGCGCTCGATCTGACTGAGGTAGGGGTTGGAGAGCTTGGTTCGCTCGGCAAGCTGCCGCAGCGACAAGTTGGCGAGCTTGCGCTTGTCCCGGATGAAAGCGCCGAGAGCCTGCATCTGGAAATCCCAGGGCTCGTTCATGTCTCGCTGCCGTTCGTGCATCCGTACGTCTTGATCACTGTCTGCATCCCGGTTGACCTTCTGTGACGCGTGCCGCCCGTCCGATGCGCCGACAGCCCGGCCAGACGAGGATCCTCGTCCGCCGGGCCGTCAGGCAACGAAGCGGCTACTTCTTCGTGGTGCGCGACTTGCCGGGGCCGGTCGTGCTGGCGCCTGTCTTACTGGTGCCCGCCGACTTTCCGCTGGCAGACGTCCGGGTACTCGGCTTCCGCGTGGCGGTCGTCTTGCTCGTGCCCGTCGACCGGGTGCGCGGCTTGCTGGCCTTGGCCGCGGGGGCGGCAGCTGACGTCTCCGGGTTGCTGTCGCTGTGCGCGGCGTCCGCGTCCGCGGTCTCAGCCGCCGGGGCCGCTGAGCTCGCCGGTGCCGACTCGGTGCTGTCGCCTTCGGCCGGGGTGCTGGCCTTCGTGCCGTTCGCCGGAACAAACCTGCGCACGCCCGGCAACGTCTCTACCATCTCGGTCAGCTTGGCAACACGCTCGGCAACTACTGGGCCAGCGGCCTGCCTGGCGTGCTCGGTGAACTGGCGCTGGGCGGCGAGGATCTGCTCGGTCAGCGGGCTAGCAGCGTCCTTGGCGCGCCCGGTGAACTGGCGCTGGGCGGCCAGAACATGCTCCGCCACCGGGCCGGCTGCCTCAGCGGCCTTGTCGGTCAGCTGGCGTCCGGTCGCCGACACGTGGCCCGCGAAGTCCTGAGCGCTCTGCCGCAGCCTGGCCGGGTCAGTCAGCGTGCTCAGTGTCGGCATCTTGACGGTAGACGCGGGCAGCGTCGGCCGGACGGCCTTGACGAGCTCGTTGCTGCTTCGCACGGCGCTGGCGACTGCCTCGCGACTCTTGCGGACGTGCTCCTGGCTCTTGCGAACCTGCTCCTGGCCGCGCTGAACGGCGGCGAGCAACTGGTCCTGAACTTCGTGCGCGAGTGCGCGGGTGTCGATCATCAGGGGTCCCTCCCTCTCAGGGTCTTCGCTGCAAACTATACCAAGCAAACTGCGCGATATGTCAAGCGAACATGAGCAGAGGGCTGCCGTGCCAGAGACATCAGGACTGCTGGACAAGCTCCAGGCCGTTGCCATCCAGGTCGCGGAAGGCGAACATCGGCGGGACGCCGGGCCACCTCAGCACCTCATCGGCTTCGACTCCGCGGGCCAGCAGGCTCTCGTGGTCGGCATCAGCGTCCGCGCTCGTCAGCCGGATGCCAGTCTCGACCCCAGCAGGGACGCCGTCATGTGCGAGGACCAGCGCGATGGTGGTGCTCGCCCCGGCGGGTGCGACCTCGATCCAGCGGCTGCCCTCGCCCGCCGGAACGTCGAGGCGCGTATCGAAGCCGAGAACGCCGGCGTAAAAGGCCAGTGCCTTGTCCTGGTCACGGACCGGGACGCCGACGGTGCGAACGTCGCGGATGTACATGCCGGGCATTCTGTCTGTCACTGCTTTCTCCGTTCAGGAGCGCGGGCCGGATCAGCCCTGGTTGCTGTACATGAGGGAGCCCGGCGTGGTCAGCAGCTCGCCGGTCTCCAGCCACGTCTTGAGGCCGGAGAGGATCATCGGCCAGCCGCCGTAGAGCTGATCGTTCGCGCCCTCGCGGAGCTGATCATGCGTCACTATGAGCCGGCAGGAGTCGGCGACCTGCTCGATCTCCCAGGTCACGCGGCTCGAGCCCTCGCCCTTGACATCGTCGCCCCAGAGCGCCGTCATCGTGTGGACGAGTTTGCGCGGCGGGTCGATCTCCAGAACCTCGCCATCCGCAAGCAGGCCGCCCGGTGCGCCCGGATGACCAAGCTGCAGGCGTGAGCCTGGCGTCCAGTCCGACGTGACGCCGGCGCCGAAGTTGTACTTGCTCCTGATGTCCGGGTCCGTGATCGCCTGCCACAGGCGCTCCGGGGTGGTGCGGATGTAGATCTCGAAGATCTTTTCCATCGTCTTCTCCAGATTCTGTTTCAGGTCGCTGAGTCCCGCAGCCCAGGGCTCGGCGTACTTGCTGACCCACCGGTCGTGGATGAGGCGGATCGGGACCGGGTTGAGGAAGTGCAGCTTCTCCCGTCCGCGCTTCCTGGTGACAATGAGCCCGGCCTCCTCGAGCTGCCGGAGGTGTTTCATCACGCCGAAGCGGGTCATCTCGAACCGCTCCGCCAGGGCGCTGAGGCTCTGCCCGTCGGAGCGGAAGAGCTCGTCGAGCAGCTCCCGCCTAGTCGGGTCCGCCAGCGCCTTGAACACCTCGTCCATGGTGAGAAACAATAGGTGACCAATTAGTCACATGTCAACCCGCCGGCCCGCGCCCGCATCGCGGCTCGCTTCAGCGGGCCAGCCGCGAGCGGGGCGCGTTGAGAGGCCCGACGCGAACGAACTAGCGTGCTCGTATGACTGATGGCTGGCCTGCCGTCTCGTACGACCGGTGGAGTGCAACCTGCGACACCCTGCACGCTCACGCGCAGGTGCTCGGCAAGCTGGCGGTGGCGCTGGCACCGCCAGAGCCCCAGCTCCAGCATGCCGCGCTCCGGCTCACCGCCCGCGGCTGGGAGACACTGCCGCTGCCCGCTCCGGACGGCTCCGGGCGCTTCACGGCACTGCTCGACTTGCGCTCTCACGAGGCGATCGCTGAGCACAGCGACGGCCGCGCGGCGCGCATCCCGCTCACCCCGGATCGCTCCGTCGGGGCGGTGACCAGAGACCTGCTCTCGGCGCTGAGCACGCTGGCAGGACCGGTGGCAATCGATCCGGCGCCGCAGGAGGTGCCCTGGCACGAGCCGCTTGACGCCGACGACGAGCATGCCATCTACGACCAGGACCAGGTCGCGGCCTACTTCGAGGCGGCCGGGCGGGCGGGCATGGTGCTGGCCGAGTTCCGGGCGCCGTACCGGGGACGCTCGACGCCGGTGAATGCGTGGTGGGGCTCGTTCGACCTGGCGGTCAGCCTGTTCTCCGGCCGCCCCGCCGCCCCGCCGTCTGGAGACTTCATCATGCGGAACGCGATGGACGCCCAGGAGGTCGCTGTCGGCTGGTGGCCCGGAGACCCGCGGCACCCTCAGGCAGCGTTTTACGCCTATGCTCACCCGGCTCCGGAGTACTACGGGGAGGGCACGTTCGGGCCCTCCGCGGCGCACTGGGATGCCGGGCTCGGCGAGTACATCCTGGAATGGGACGACGTGCGCGCAAGCGCGGAACCGCACCGGACGGCGGTCGAGTTCGCGCGAGCTGCCTTCGCTTACGCGTGCGAGGTCTGCAGCTGGGATCCGGCGCTTGCGGCCAGCGCACTCGGGACGCCGCCACCGGTGCACTAAGCGCAGACGGTGTTCGCCTGGCATGCTGGCCGGGTGAGTTCCGTATCGCAGCCCCCGCAGACTCGCCGTGCGCGGCTCTGGCGGTCAGCTGAGTCCATGCACGTCCCGCTGCGCGCCATCCTCGCGACTGTCGCAGTAGTAGTGGTCGTCTACCTGGCCGGGAAGATAGTCGACCGGCTGCGTGACGTCATCTTGCTTCTCGTCGTCGCGGGGTTTATCGCGCTGCTGCTGAATCCGCTGGTTGTGACGCTGCACCGGTGGCTTGGCCGTCGTGGTATCGCCGTCCTGGTGGTGACCGTACTGGCCGTCTGCGCGTTTGCCGGGCTAGCGGTTGCCTTCGGCTACCCGCTGGTGAACGGTATCAGCCACCTTGCGGACAACCTGCCGGCCTACGTCCGTCAGGCTCAGGACGGCCAGGGCTGGGTCGGCCGCCTGGTGACCAGGTACCACCTCCAGCAGTGGGTAGTGAAGAACGCGCCCAAGCTGGTCAGCTACGGTCGCGACCTCGCCCATCCGGCACTGAGCCTGGGTGAGGGCGCGGTGTCTCTCGTCTTCTCGCTGTTCACGATCTTCGTGCTGGTCGTCCTCATGCTGCTGGAGGGGCCCAAGCTGCGTTCCGGCATCCTCGGCCTCATGGTGCCGCAGCGAGCCGATCGTTACAGCCAGGTGGCGCGCGAGGTCAACCGGTCGGTGATCGGCTTCATGCTCGGCGACCTTGCCACGTCGTTGATCGCCGGGCTGGTGGTCTTCGCGACGTTGCTCGTGCTCGGCGTGCCCTTCCCGTTCCTGTGGGCGCTCTGGGTGGCGCTCGTCGACTTCCTTCCGATGATCGGCGGTGCGCTGGCCGGCATCCCGGTCGTGCTTTTCGCGCTGACGCACTCGGTAACCGCGGGGGTCGTGACCCTGGTGGTTTTCCTTGTGTACACGCAGCTCGAGGATCACGTCCTCAATCCCGTGATCATGAGCCGGACCGTGCGGATCAATCCGCTGCTTGTGCTGGTGTCGATCCTGGTCGGGGCAACGCTCGGCAGCTGGGTCGGCGGCTTCTTCGGCGGCTTCGTCGCTGCGCTGCTGGCCATCCCGGCCGCCGGCGCGATCCAGGTCATCGTGAAGGCGATCTGGCAGTCGACCTCGCCGATACAGCTTGTCCCCGCCGACGGCGCCGATCCCGACAGCATTCATCCGGGCGGTGTCGGTCCGGGCGACGACCAGCTGCCAGGCGAAGCGGGCCCGGACTCGTACGGCTCCGACCCCAGGCCCGTCATCGGCTAGCCGAAGGTCCATGCCTGCCCGGCGGGACTAGCCCGGCTCGGCCGAGGCCGGCGGCAGCGGCAGCCGGGATGGCGGCTTGACCTCCTCGAGCCGCAGGTAGGTCACCAGCCGCTGGCCGCCGCGTGCTGCCAGCGAGGCCAGCACCTGCTGGAGCTCGTAGACGTCTCGGGCGACCACGGTAAGGAGGTAGTCAATCTCGCCGGTGACGTTGTCGGCCGCGATTATCTGCGGGAGCGCCCGGACCTGATTCTCGAACACCCGCGTCGAGCGGAGGTCGTGCCGCCCCAGCGTGGCACCGACGTAGAGCTGGAGCGGGAAGCCGAGGGCCGCCGGGTCGAGCCGCGCGGTGATCACCTTGATCACCCCGGACGACTTCAGCCGCCTGACCCGGTTGAGTGTCGCGGCAGGCGAGAGCCCGACGAGCCGTGCCAGTTCCACGTTGGTGCGGTCCGCGTCCGCCTGCAGCTCAGCTAGCAGCAAGAAGTCAATTTCATCAAGTTCAACCGCCATGACACTGAATAATATCTCGTTCAGCAGACTCGTGCCCGAATTGTGAGCGGCAATCAGCGAACCTGGGTGCATGACCAGCACCCGTCGTTTCGTCTTCCCGGCCCTGATTGCCGCGGGCATTCTGTGGGGAACCACAGTTCCGATGTCCAAGGTTGCCCTGGGCTGGCTTCCGCCTGCCTGGCTGGCGGAAGTCCGGTTCGTGCTGGCGGCGGCGGTGCTGATGATTGCGGGCAGGTCGAAGCTGCGCGCTGCGTTCAGCCCGGCGATCGTGGTCAGCGGCGGCCTCGGCTACGGCGGGTCTGTCCTGCTGCAGAACATCGGCATCGACCGCACCAGCGTGACGCACGCGGCACTGCTGATCGGCGCAACGCCGGTGATCGTCGCCGTGCTGGCGGCCGCCCTCGGACACAGCGTGGCCAAGCCGCTGGCCTGGGCTGGCTTCGGACTCTCCCTGGCCGGGGTTGCCTTCATCGCCGGCGGCCAGGGCGGGGGCTCGACGCTGACGGGCGACGGCCTGGTGCTGGCTTCTCAGCTCGTGTCGGCCGGGTTTACCGTCTCCCAGGCACGGCTGCTACGTCGGCGCGACCCGGTGGCGGTGACCGGGCTCCAGCTGATGGCGGCTGCAGTCCTTGTCGGTCCGGTCGCGCTGCTGACCGAGCATCACGCCGCCGGACCGGTGAGCACGAGCGCCCTGCTCGCAACAATTGCCCTTGTAGTGGCGGGAACGGTAGGCCCCACGACGCTGTTCGCGTTCGGCCAGAGTCGTGTGTCCGCGGACGTGGCGGGCGCCTTCCTTAACATCGAGCCGCTCGTCGGCGCGATCCTTGGCGTGATGCTGTTCGCGAACCCGGTCGGCGCCGCTCAGATCGCAGGCGGGACCGCAATCGTGGCCGGGATTGGCCTCAGCAGCTTCCAGGTGGTGCAAGCGGAGCGCCTGCGTAAGACCACGCCCGTGACAGTACTGCGCGAGGCCATGACCGAGCCCGGCCTGGCGCTCATCGGTGCCGCCGGGCACGACGGCCGGCTGTCGGCAGTGGCGTCACGCCCCGCGGGCTCCTCAGCCCTCGAGCCGGTCTCCGCCAGCGGGCCGGTCTCGGGCCGTGCGGACTCCTCAGCTCCCGGCGCGAACCGGCCCGTCGCCGTTGG
Organism: uncultured Actinomycetota bacterium; assembly: GCA_963711535.1. GTDB lineage: Bacteria > Actinomycetota > Actinomycetes > Streptosporangiales > Streptosporangiaceae > JAJYUU01. The sequence continues at coordinate 92,665 of CAVQEN010000003.1, forward strand.
CCAGCGGCGCGCTGGCAGCAGGCGAGTCGATCCGCCGCATCCGAAGATCGGCTCGGCCCGGCGAGTGCGACGGCTGCGACGCGCGGCCCGGCGGCTGGCAGCGTCTACCCGGCCGGCCCGCGGCGGCCGCTGGCGACGTGACCTGGCCACGGGCCGAAGCCCGAGCGCCGATCAGGACGGCCGCCCGGGGGAGAGGCGCGGCGGTCCGGACAGCCGCAGCCACGCTGGCCCGAGCTGGCGTGCCGGCCAAAGCTGGCGGGCCGGCCAGAGCTGGCGTGCCGACCGAAGGTGGCGGGCTGTCCGGGACGAGCGCGATGCGCACCGCTCCCGCGACCGCCGGACGATCCGCGAGAACCGGTCCGGCCCCGAGAACTACCGTCGGCATGATCGCCGGGCAGGCCGGTCAACCGCGGGCCGTCAGCGGCGGGCGCTGACGGGCGACGCTGACGGCCGGCGCTGACTGCGGCTGACGGGGGGCTGACAGCGGGCGCTGACGGCGCCAGACACAGAAGGCCGGCCCTTGACTTCGCACTGGTTATGGACCGTAGAACCAGGGATAAACCGGACACCCAGTCGCTATAACCAGCGGGAAGTCGCCTAACCGGTCGGCGGCAGACCGAACATTGGCAGACATGGCTCCAGCTGGCTGATCGTCACGGGCACCCGGTCGAACTGCTCCCACCGGCCGCGGCTGAGCCGAAGCCGCCGGGTGATCATCACCTCGCCATCCCGGACGTCCCGCTCGATGCCGTCAGCCTCGTAACCGAGTCTGGCCGAGACTGCGAGCGACGGTCCGTTGTCCGCGAACGCGCCCGACACCGCCTCCGTTGCGCCCAGCCCGGCGAAGGCGAGCTGCAACACTGCCGCGCGCATCTCCGTACCGATGCCTCGGCCCTGATGAGCCAGCCCGAGCCACGAGAACGATTTGACCTGCCCGAGTGCGGCGAACTCCCGGGCGGAGAGCTCCTGCATCCCGGCCGGCTCGCTGCCGACGAACACTGCCAGGCCGAGCGACCAGGCGTCCGCTGACCACGAGCCCCGATCCCGCCACTGGCCCTGCAGGAAACCGCGGGCGCGCTCGGCCGGCGGCAGGTAAGGCCAGCGGATGAAGAACGGGGTCGCGCCCGGACGGCAGATACCAGCTGCGGCTACCTCGGCCAGGGCAGCCAGGTCGGCCTCGCCGGGCACGCGGAGCTCGAGCTGAGGCGTGGTGATGCGCAGGCCGAGCAGCGGCCAGTGATCAGCGAGCACGCGTCATTGTCCGGGTCCGTGGCGCGTCGTGTCCATCGCTTTTCCGGCTGGCGGCCTGCCCGGGCGGAAGTGCCGGAGGAATGAACCGGACGCTCAGACGTCACAACCAGTGGTAAGTCGCCGCGTGCTGCGCCAGCGTGTCCGAGCGCCGCGCGCGGGGTCAGACTGCGGCCTTCTCCGCCGCCGGGATCAGGTCGAAGCCCTCGTAGCCCGCTGCGGCCACCTGGTCGCACTTCTCCCGGAAGGTGCCGACGCCGCCGACGTAGGGGAGGAATACCCGCGGCTTGCCGGGCACGTTCGCGCCCATGTACCAGGAGTTCGCGCGGGGGAACAGGGTTACGGACCCGACATCGGCGACGTGCTGAACCCACTCGTCCTGCGCGGCCGGCGTTGCCTCGATTGCGGCGTAGCCGTTCGTGCGCAGATAGGAGATGCAGTCGGTGATCCAGTCCACATGCTGCTCGATCGACACGACCATGTTGCTCAGGACCGACGGCGAGAGCGGCCCGGTGACCGTGAACAGATTCGGGAAACCGGCCATGGCGACGCCCAGGTAATTCCGCGGCCCGGCGGTCCACTGCGTCGCGAGGGATACCTCGTTTCTTCCTCTGATGTCGATCGCGGCAAGCGCGCCGGTCATCGCGTCGAAGCCGGTGGCGAGCACGATCGCGTCGAACTCGTAGTCGCGCTCCGACGTTCGCAGGCCGCGCTCGGTGAACTCAGTGAGCGGCGTCCGGCGCAGGTCGACCAGGTGCACGTTCGGGCGGTTGAACGTCTCGTAGTAACCGCTGTCCAGGCAGGGGCGCTTGGTGCCGTACGGGAAGGAACGCGGCGACAGCGTCTCGGCGACCTCGGGGTCGTCGACCATGGCGCGGATCTTGCCGCGGATGAACTCGGCGGCGGTCTCGTTGGCAGCCGGGTCGACGAGCAGGTCCACGAACGTCGCGCCGAGTGAGGTCAGCTCGCCCCGGTCCCAGCCTGCCTGGAATCGCCGGTTCCGCTCGTCTTCCGGAGTCGCGACAGCGAAATCGGTCGGGTCCGGCCCCGGGATCCCGGCCCGGGAGGTGCGCTGCCGCTGGCGCCAGTCGCGGTAGTTCGCCTTCATGTCGGCGACCTCGGCCGCCGCGAGCGGACGGTTCCCGGCCGGGATGGAGAAATTCGGCGTCCGCTGGAACACCGTCAGGTCGGCCGCCTGCTGCGCGATGATCGGGATCGACTGGATGCCCGACGAGCCGGTGCCGATCACGCCAGTGCGCAGTCCGTCAAAGCGGACCTCGCCTGACCCCCAGCGCGCGGTGTGATGCGTCCGGCCCCGGTAGCGCTCGAAGCCGGGGATCTCCGGGAGCTTCGACGCGGACAGGCAGCCGGTTGCCATGATCACGAACTGCGCGTCCAGCGTGCTGCCGGTGTCGGTCATCAGTCGCCAGCGGGCAGCGGCCTCGTCGTAGTGCGCGCTGAGCACCCGGGTGCCGAAGATGATGTCGCGGCGCAGGTCGAAGCGGTCGGCGACATGCTCGAGGTAGCGCAGGATCTCCGGCTGCGTCGGGTACTTCTCGCTCCACTCCCAGTCCTGCTCGAGCTCGGGGGAGAACGAGTACGAGTACGACAGGCTCTGCACGTCACAGCGAGCGCCGGGGTAGCGGTTCCAGTACCAGGTGCCGCCGACGCCGTCTGCCGCCTCGATCACCGCGACGCTCAGGCCGAGCTCGCGCAGCCGGTACAGCTGGTACAGGCCCGCCAGCCCGGCACCGACGATGACGGCGTCGTAGCTCGCCTGCTCCGCGGAGTGGCGATCCGGCATCGAGTCACGCTCCCAGCTGGCGGCCGAGCCGCTCGCTCACGTAGTCGATCGCGTCGGCACTGCCGGGCAGCAGCCCGACCATCGTGAAGAAGCCATGCATCTGCCCGTCGAAACGGCGGAGCTCGACCGGCACGCCGGCCGCGCGCAGCCGCCCGGCGTAGACCTCGCCCTCCTCGCGCAGCGGATCGTGCTCGGCAGTCAGGACGATGGCCGGCGCAAGCCCGGCCAGGTCCGGGGTCCGGCTGGGCGAGGCGTCCGGGTTCAGCCGGCTGGCCGGGTCAGGCGCGTAATGTCCCCAGAACCAGACCATCGAGTCGCGGCTGAGCAGCAGCTGGTTCGCCGGGTCGGTGTAGGTGGCGTTGTCCAGGTCGGCGTCGGTCACCGGGTAGACGAGCACCTGGGCGGCGAGCTCCGGACCGCCCGCGTCCCGTGCTTTCTGCGCGACCACGGCGGACAGGTTGCCGCCGGCGCTGTCACCCATCACCACCAGGGGAACGTGGTTACCCGCGATCTCGGCCATCTGCTCGTGCGCCCAGAGAAGGGCAGTCCAGGCGTCGTCAGCGGCGGCCGGATAAGGATGCTCGGGCGCGAGGCGGTAATCCACGTTGACCACCGCGGCGTGCAGCCGGGTCGCCAGCACTCGCGCGAGGTGGTCGGAGTCGTCGATGTTGCCGATGACCCAGCCGCCGCCGTGGTAGTAAACGACCAGCGCGCGGATGTCGCCCTCGGGCACCAGCACGCGGACGGTGAACTCGCCGCCGTCGGCCGCAGGCACCCGCACGTCGCGGGAGCTGGCGACCTGCGGGCCGGGGCCCATGACGTCGCGCATCGCGGCGGTGAAGCCGCGGGCCTCGTCCGGCGTCATCTCGTGCAGCGGCTTGCTGCCGCTCTCCGCGAGTTGCGTGAGGAGTCCCGCTGTCGCCGCGTCAATTGCCATGTGCTGCCTCCGCTGCTCGTCAGTGACCGCCGTCGGGCACACGGCTTCGCGGAACGCAGTCTGAGGCACGCAGGACCAGGTGCGGTTGGAGCGCGCAGCGCCTTCGGCAGCAGCGCGTCCCGTAACAGCCTGCCCGTCCCGGACGCTACTCTGCGGCCGCATCTGCGGCAATAGCCCGCGAAACGCCTTGATCGTTGTTGAGGTTTCGGTGCCGCAGCCCCGCAAACTCAACAACGATCTTGGTTATGGTGGGACTCGTGGAGTTCAGCAAGGATCTGCGGCCGGCCGTGATCGCCGGCGATATCACTGTCTCTGTCCGGCTGTGGCAGCGGGCGCGGGTGCGAGCCGGCGGCCGCTACCCGGTCGGGCCCGCGATCATCGAAGTCGACTCGGTCGAGCTGGTGCCGTTCAGCGCTCTGACCGAGCAGGACATCCGCCGCAGCGGTGAGCCCGATCGCGAGACGCTTCGCCAGCGGGCCGCGCACGCCGGGCCGATCGGCGACGAGACACTCGTGTACCGGATCGAATTCCACCTGGCCAGCTGACGGGCAGGCTGAGCAGCGCGGGCCAGGCTGGCTGAGCGGCCAGGCAGGATCAGTTGCTGTCGGCGAGACTCACCACGACGTTGTTCGCCGTCGCGGAGATGAGCGAGGTGCCGGACAAGATGCGGGCAGGCTGGCAGACATTGGTCACCTGGCCGTTGCCGACCTGGCCGAACTGGCTGGCACCCCAGGCATAAACGTCGCCGGTAGTGGAGATCGCATACGACGTTGCCGAGCCGGTGGCGAGGCTGCGGAAGCGCACCCCCGGCGGCGGACTAACCGGCAGCGGCCTGCCCCGGTAGCCGTAGCCGCCGGTGCCGAGCTGGCAGGCCTGGTTGTCGCCCCAGGCCCAGATGGAGCCGTCGGATAGCTGCACGAGCGTCTGGCCGTTGCCCCAGATAGAGCCGCCCTGAGCGACCTGGCGGACCGGGTCCGGGAGGTGCACCCGCACCGGGACATCGGACGGCCGGCCTGCCGTGCGGTCGCCGAGCTGCCCATCGGCGTTGTAGCCCCAGTCGAAGTACTCGCCGTCGGCGAGCAGTGCGCCGGAGTTCGCGAACGACGCGACAAGCTCGGTGACGGCTGAGCCGTCCAGCCCGGCCACGCGGACCGGCCGGGCGGTGCCGCGGTAGCTGCCGTCACCGAGGGACCCGGCCGTGTTCTGGCCGCATGCGTAGACCGTTCCTCCTGCGTCGTACAGCGCGTGGTTGCTGGCCCCGGCTACGGCGGTGACCGGACCCAGGGGAACCTGGACCGGTGACAGGTAGCTGCGACGCTTGCCGGTGCACAGCTCGCCGCCGCCGTTCTGGCCCCAGCCCCACACGTTGCCATTCGTATCGACGGCCAAGCCGGTGTCGTACGGCATGACGTCCGTCGGGATCCAGGCGATCTTGATGCCGGGCGGGAAGCGGACCTGCACGGCGTGCGTGAACGAGTTCACCGCCCGGCCGTCGCCGAGCTGACCGCGGCTGCCCAGGCCCCAGGCGTACAGGCGGCCGTCGGTCAGCAGCGCGTACTGCGTCGAGTTCGACGTGCCGACCTGCGCGATCCTGCCCGGCACGGTCACCCTGGCCGGAGAGGCGAGAACGTCGTGCTCGCCAGGCTCGCCGCCGAAGAATGCGCCCCAGTGCGCCACCGTGCTCGGCTTCGCTGTGACGGCCCCGGTCGGCAGCGGCTGCGAAGGGCTCGGGGTCGGCCCGATGGCAGCCGCCGTCCCGTGCCCGGCCGGCGAGCCGAGGGTGGCCGGGCTGCCCGGCGCCGGGCCGGAGCAGGAACAGATCAGGCTGGCTGCAAGGCCGGCAACAGCTGCAGTGGTGAGCAAGGCCAGCGGCTTACGAAGTGCTGCGCACGGCAACAGAGTCATCGGCACCAACAGGGGGAGGCATGGCGGCGCGGTTGCGGGCCTGCGCCGTATCGGGGCCTATCGTCGCACATTCGGACACCGGTCCGCCTGCGCCGGTCCGAGCGAGCCCCCGCAGAAGTCGGCGTCCGGCCTCCCTGCGCAGACCGCGCAGGCCGGGCCGGGTACACCGGGTCTGGGCAGACCGCTTCCATCGTCCGTCTCTGGTGCTCCGGGATCGCGCCGGGAGCCCGCACCGGGCGCTGGTCACTGCTCGGACAGGATCGCCTCCAGCTCCGCCAGCGGGTCGCGCACCACCGGGCCAGTTGCCCGGACCGTCGCCGACCGGATCACGCCGCGAAAGGTGAACGGGGCCGCGTACCCCGGCCCGACGGCGGGTCCCCACTCGTAACCGCAGGTCAGGCCCACGCCGGTGCCAGTGAACCCGGATGGCGTGAAGCGGGGGATCAGGCCGTGCCCGATCGGCTGGCCGTCGCAGCGCAGTTCGCCGCTGCCGCCCGGCCCCGCGTCCTTCGTGAAGACGTACTCCAGCAGGTGATCGCCCGGCGGTACTGGCTCGTCCGACTCGACCACGTGCCGCTGGGTCCCGTACAGGTTGTGCACGTAGCGCAGGCGGCCGCCGAGAATGTGCACGGACCAGCCCCCAAGCGCCGAGCCGAGCGCCAGCAGTACCCCGTCGGCGGCGGCCTGTTCGCGGGCCGCTGCTGCCGGGATGGTCAGCTCGACCGCGATGGCGTGCGAGCGGTTGCGCACGTTGACCGCCACCGCCTCGGGTACCGGGGCACCGCCCTGGAGGTAGCAGTACTCGTCTCGCGGCGCACGCTGGTCCGGCTTCGGATGCACCAGCGCCCAGAGCACCCGGTTGTCCAGCGGGAGGACCTGGTTGCGCCGCGCCTCGGCCCACCACAAACCGACCAGCTCCGCTAGCAGCCCCGGTCGCTCGGCAGCCAGGTCGCGCGACTCCGAGAGATCCTCAGCGACGTGATACAGCTCCCAGACATCCTCCTCGAACGGCGCGTTGGGATTCTGGTCGTCGTACAGCGGCCCGATCGGGTGGAATGCCACGGCCTTCCAGCCGCGGTGGTAGAGAGCCCGCGAGCCGAACATCTCGAAGTACTGCGTCTCGTGCCGCTCGGCTGCGGATTCCGTGCCCGGTGGCAAGAGGGAGGCGAAGCTGATGCCGTCGAGCGCGGTCTGCGGGACGCCGTCAATCCGCTCCGGCAGCGGGACGCGGGCAAGTTCAGCGAGCGTCGGCAGCACGTCGACCGCGTGGGTGAACTGGTGCCGGATCGCGCCGGCCTCGAGCGCGCCCAGCTCCCGCTCGCCGCGCGGCCAGGACAGGATGCAGGGATCGGCGACGCCGCCTTCGTGCACCTCGCGCTTCCAGCGCCGGAACGGCGTGTTGCCGGCCATCGTCCAGCCCCACGGATAGTTGTTGTGCGAGAGCGGCCCGCCGATCTCGCCGCGCCGCGCGTACAGCTCGCCGGGCTGGGCCGGGTCGATGTTGACCATCCGGACGTCGTTGATCGACCCCTCGGCGCCGCCCTCGGCACTGGCCCCGTTGTCGGAAACCACGCAGATGAGGGTGTTGTCGAGGTCACCTCGTTTCCTGAGAAAGTCGAGAATCCGGCCGATCTGCTCGTCGGCGTGCGAGAGAAACCCGGCGAAGCATTCCATGAACCGCGCCGCGACAGCGCGCTCGCGCTCGCCGAGCGAGCCCCAGGCCGGGACCCAGGGCGGCCGCGGCGTCAGCGCCGTGCCCGGCGGCAGCAGCCCGGTCGCGAGCTGGCGGGCGAAGATCTGCTCCCGCCAGGCGTCCCAGCCTAGGTCGAACCGGCCGCGGTAGTGCTCGAGCCACCGGGGCGGCGGCTGATGCGGCGAGTGACACGCGCCGGTCGCGAAGTACAGGAAGAACGGCTGGTCAGCATCGACTGCGCGCAGGTCGCCGACGAACTCTACTGCGCGGTCGGCCAGGTCCTCGGTCAGGTGGTAGCCGTCCTCGATCGAGCGGGGTGGCCGCACGGCGTGGCTGTCGTGATAGAGCGCGGGCACGAACTGATGTGTCTCGCCGCCGTGGAAGCCGTACCACCGGTCGAAGCCGCGTGACAGTGGCCAGGTGGCCCGCGATGCCGCCACGTGAGTCTCATCTTCCGGCGTCAGGTGCCACTTGCCGACGGCATAGCTCGCGTATCCGGCCGCGCGGAGAACCTCAGGCAGGTAGCCGTTCTCGCGCGGCGGCGAGCCCCAGTAGCCGGGGTAGCCGATGGCCAGGTCGGCGACGCGCCCCATGCCGCTGCGGTGGTGGTTGCGGCCGGTCAGCAGGCACGCGCGAGTGGGGGAGCACAGTGCGGTCGTGTGAAAGTTCGCCAGCCGGACGCCGGCGGCGGCGAGCCCGTCGAGGACCGGAGTCTCGATGTCGGAGCCGTAGCAGCCGAGCTGCGCGTAGCCGACGTCGTCCAGGACGACTAGCAGGATGTTCGGCGCGCCGGGCGGCGGAGCTGGCTTAGCCGGCCACCACGGGCTGGAGTCGCGCCAGGTAGTGCCGATGCGGCCGTCGCCTGAGTCCGCTGTCACTGCCGCCTGCCTCTCGCCGCCCGCACTTGGGCACATGCTGCCAGAGGCACGCGGCCGCGGCTGCGGCGCCGCGAACCCGGGGTTTTCTCAGCGGTATCCGCCGAGAAAACCCCGGGTTGCGCGATAGCTGAAAACTTCCCGGGCTAACGAGCCCTGCCGCGAGGATCAGCAGCCGTCGTAGGGCGCCCAGTTCGACTCGCCGCCGGCGGCGAGCGCGTTGGCGAACACCTGGTTCTGCTCGGCGACTGTGGCGTCCCCGAACTGCGCGGGGTTGCCGCCGTACGCCACCCAGGTGGCCTCGCTGAACTGATACAGGCCGTAGTGCCCGCTGGCGTTCATGACCTGCGCGTTCCCGCCGGACTCGGCGGCGACTACGCAGGCGCCGAACGCGCCGCCCGGCACTCCGCCCGCGTAGGTGGTGTCCGCTTGTGGTGCGGCCTGCGCAGGTGCCGCGGATGCAGCGGGTGCTGCGACCGGCCGGGGCGCGGGCTCGAGCGCGGACGGTGCCTTCGGCATCTTCTTCGGCCTGGCCGGGACGCGGAGCACCTGACCCGTGTAGATGTCGTCCGCCCAGCGGATCTCGTGGTGGTTCCGCCAGTACAGGACCGTCCAGGCGGCCCGGTCGTGGTACAGGTGACCCGCGATCGAGGTCAGGGTGTCGCCCGGACGCACGGTGTAGGTCGACGGAAGGGCAGACGCAGTGCTGCGGCGCGTGTGCGACGCAGTACGCCGGAACGCCGCCGGGACGGCCTGCTGCGGCGATGCGGTTGCAGCGGCGCCGGAGGACGCGGAGGCGGTCGGGACAATTTGCTGGTCAGCGTCCAGTACCGCGGAGTGCGGCGGCACTGCAGCGCCAGCGGCGGCCGTAGTCGCGGCCTGCGCGGCGGGCGCGGCCTGGGGGACAAGCAAAGAGCCGCGGCGCCCACGCCTGCGAGCGTAGGTCCTGCGGCAGCGGTGACTCCTTGCGGAAGCCGGATGCGAGACGGTTTACTGTGGCGGCCCAACGGGGTCCTTTCCGCGCAGTTCGCGCTTCCGGGAACTCGCGCGAGCTGCCTCGCGCGCTGACTGCCGTTCCCCTTCGAAGCGCCTGACCAGAGAAGGTTAGGAACGGTTTCGGGCTGCTTTGACCGGAACTGGCGAAATTAGGGCACAACTGCCATCGAGGTGTTACTATCCGGCCCGGCGTAGCTGGGAGTACTGCGCCATGTACTCCGCCGGGAGCGAGAGGCGCTGCCTCGATAACGTTGTCCTGTGACTGGCATCCCGGCAGAGGTCAGCGAGCCGCCAGACCAGGGCGCACCCGGGTGCCGCCTGCGAAATGAGCTTGCCCGCGCCGGGAATCCGCCACGTGCTCGCCGGGGTGGCGGCCCTGGCCGGGGAAGGGGCTAGCCGCTGTGCGCGCCTGGCTCGCGACCGCGACCGCGCGGCCCGGCGGCGTGAACGAGGACTTCGCCGCCGTCTCGCCGTCAGCCGCCGTTCTGCTGGACGGTGCCGGGATCCCGCGCGGCGTCGAGTCCGGCTGCGTGCACGGGGTGGCGTGGTTCGCCCGGACGCTGGGGACGGTGCTGCTGGCCGAGATCGAGGATCCGGCCGCGCGGCCGCTCGCCGACTGCCTGGCGGCAGCGATCAGCCGGGTGCGGCCGATGCACGAGGGCGCCTGTGATCTCGCGCATCCCGGTAGCCCGACGGCAACCGTGCTGGCGATCCGGGTCGCGGCCGGGCAGCTGGATTACCTGGTGCTGGCCGATTCGTCCGTCGTCCTGACCGGCGCGGGCGGCCACAGCGAGGTGATCACGGACCGGCGGCTCGACGAGGTGCTGACCAGGACACGGGCCGCGGTCCACAGCGTTTCGCTGACCGATCCGGGCTACCCGGAAGCCTTCCGGCGGCACATCCTCGAGGTGCAGCGCCTGCGCAACAGTCCAGGCGGCTTCTGGGTGGCGTCGCCGGATCCCGAGGCCGCGCAGAACGCGCTGACCGGATCGAGGCCGCTGGCCGGCCTTCGCTCGGTGCTGCTGCTGAGCGACGGTGCGAGCCGGCCCGCGGATATGTTCGGGCTGGAGACTTTCGCGGGCCTTGCTGAGCGCGCCCGGACTCATGGACCGAGTGACCTCGTCCGGCTGGTGCGCGAGGCGGAGGCCAGCGACCCCGACGGGCGCCGGTGGCAGCGCAGCAAGGCGCACGACGACGTCACCGCGGTCTACTGCGACGAACTGGACAGCTGAGCATCCCGGGCGTCACTGAGGTACATCCGCGTAGCCATCACGCGCGGATGTACCTCAGTGATGACTGGCGTCCTCAGTTTTCCGCGCGCAGGCGGGCGGCAGCTGCCGGCCGGTCGGTTACGACCACGTCGACGAGAGGGCTGGCGAGCAGCCGCCGCAGGTCGTCGTCCGCATTGACAGTCCAGACCATCGTCGCCAGCCCGCGCGCGCGGCACTGCGCCAGAGTGGCGCTGCTGGCAGCCTTGAGGTGCAGGACTGCCCAGGTTGCCCCGGCGGCCGTCACGTCGTCCAGGCGCGTGCGCAGCCGTCCGGCGGCTCGCCGGGTGGCGTAGCGAGCGAGTTCGCCGACGTCGCCGCCGATCGTCCGGCCAGCCGCAACGTCAGGGAACTGGCGCCGGAGATACCGCAGCACGTACTGATCGCGGCTCGTGACGATGATGGCGGCCGGATCGAGGACGTTGAGAGCCTGCGCGACGACCTGGTCAGCGGCCGCAGGGTCCTTGAGGTCGATGTGGGCTCCGGCCCCCGCCGCGGCGATAAGACCGAGCACGTCCGCGGTCCGGGGCACCCGGTAGCCGGCCAGGTCGCACAGTTCGGGGTAACTCAGGCCGGCAACCGCGCGCATACTGCCGGGGAGCATCCGCTGCGGCCCGCCGGAGCCAGGTCCGGCACCGTCCAGCGTCGCGCCGTTTGCCGTGCCGGCCGACGGGCGCCAGCCGGGCGTTCTCAGCCGGGCAGCGTGCAGAGCCACGAGCATGCCGTCCGCGAGCCGCCGGACGTCGAACTCGGCGTAGTCGGCTCCGGCCGCGAGCGCGCTGCGGTACGCCTCCGTGGTGCCCGCGGGCGCGAACTCACTGCCGCCGCGATGCGCCGAGATGGCCGGACCGCGCCGGCCGGGGTCACGGAGATTCCCGGTCGCTGGCATGCTTCGAGTGTCTCGCCCCGGCCGAACCTGTCGCGGGCGAGCCAGTCCCGCCCGAACCGGCCCGGCCCGGCCCCGAGCTCGCCAGGGCCAGAACGGGCTGCCGGACGAGTTCCGGCCGGAGGTGCCCGTATTTCCCGACCCGGAACCGCGCAAGCGCCGGGATGGCGGCAATCCCGTAGGCCATCAGCAAGATCACTGGCGCGGTGACGACGTCGAGCAGATAGTGGTTCGCGGTGGACATCACGTCCAGTGTGGTCGCGACCGGGTAGAGCCAGATCGCCGCCTGGGCAGCGGGATGCCGCAGCATCCCGGTGCAGGACACGGCCACCCACAATGCCCAGGCGACGTGCAGCGATGGCAGCGAGGCGAACTGATCCGCCCCCTTGGACTCGACCACGTTCGCAAACAGCGGCACGGCGGTCCTGATGATGTCGTGATAGCCGGCCAGCATGCGCGGCGGCGCGACCGGATAGAACCAGAACGCCGCGAGGCCGATGCCGGTGACGATAATCAGCGCGTTGCGGTGCAGCGAGAAGTGCGGAGCGCGCCGCCAGATGAGCACGACGCCCACGATGCCGGTGATAGCGCCCTGAAACAGGATGTAATACCAGGTCGCAGCCAGCGCAGCCGAGTAGTGGGTCGCGAGCCAGTCGTTCATCCCGCGGGCGATCCCGCCGCCGATGTCGATGCTGATCGAGTTCACCACTACGGCGTTATGCAGGCCCGCGCTGGCCGCGCCGTCCCGGAAACTGGCCGCGTACGACAGCAGCCAGAGCAAGAGCGCGATGGGGGCTATCTGGACGTACCGCAGTGCCGGATGGCGGGCTAGGGCTGCTCGCCAGGCAACGAGGGCCCGCCAGACAGGCATCGGCAGGTGCACCGGCGGCAGCCAGCGGAAGCGCCTGGTCAGCTGCCCGGTCATCGAGGCCCCGTGCACCGGGTTCGCGGGTTCCTGCTCCGGGGCCGCCTCCCGGGCCCGCGGCCGGCTGTCCGCCTGATCCTGCGCTCCAGCCCCCAGCCGGGATCGAGCCGCCCTGCACCCCGTGGGCCCCACCTGTGTCCGCACCCTGTCACCTCTTTGATGGCGCCAAGATGAGCGTCAAGCGCCGCCGCATTTCCACCGTGCGGCGGCACTACCAGCCCAGACGTTTACCCGGAGGTTGGTTTTCGTCCATCCGGAGGTTGGTCTCCGGTTAATTCTACGCCCGGCTGGAGCTACAGCGCGGGGGGCGGCCCGGCGCCGCAGCCGCGCTCGCGGGCAAGCCTCGCCATCGCGCCGGTTATCTGCGCGGTTGACGGCGCCTCCGGCAGGGGCTTGCCGCCGGAATGCTGGAAGCCGTCCAGGATGAGCGCGACGAACCGGCGCCAGGCGTCCGGCGCATCGACGCGGGTGACGTGGGCAACTGCGGCGTTAGCCACCATCATCAGCAGCAGGTCCTCGGAGGTGAAGTCCGGCCGCAGCCGCCGCGCCGCCTTGGCCCTGCGAATGAGCTCGCCGACGTGCGCGTGAGCCTGCTCGCGGATCTCCTCGACATCCTGGCTGGCCGGCAGCGTCATGGAGAGCAAATCGCTGAGGCCGCGGTCGCCTGCCTGCAGCTCGCAGATCCGGCGGACCAGCCCGGCGAAACCCTCCCACGGATCGGGGTCCGCCAGCGCCTCGCTGGCAGCCTCGGCGTACTGGCTGACCTTCTCGATGAGGGCGGCAGCGACAAGGCGCTCACGGGTGGGGAACCGCCGGTAGAGCGTGGCGATCCCCACGTCCGCGCGCCGGGCGATCTCCTCAAGCGGCGCCTGAAGCCCGTGCTCGGCGAACACCTCGCGCGCCGCAGAGAGGATCGCGACCCGGTTTCTGATGGCATCAGCCCGGAGGCCCCGCAGGCACGGCTCCGCCGCCGGCAGGCACGGGGCCGGAACTGGCGGGACGGGAAGCACTGCATCCGGCGACGTCACGGAATCGGCGCTGATCTGGGCGGAAACCCGCATGACCTCATGGTAAGGGACACTAGGTGCCGTTGACCTGGGCCATCTTAGCGTGACCCGGGAAGTTCCCTGGAAGGATCCGAGATGTCCAGGCATGGTCCGCCGGGCGGCCAGCTGTATTACGAGGACAGCGGCCGCGGCGACGCGGTGCTGCTGATGCCGGGCTGGGCCGGCAGCATCGCCGGCCTCGGCAGGCTCCGGCGCGACCTGGCCGATGGCTTCCGCGTCGTCGCCGTCGACCTTCCTGGCTCCGGCCAGTCGCAGCCGCAGCCACGCCGCTACACCCCCGACTACTACCAGCGGGACGCGGCGGTCTTGCTCGGCCTGCTCGACGCCCTCGGCATCGGCGCCGCATCTGGTCGGCTTCAGCGACGGCGGAGAAGAGGCACTGCTCATGGCGGCCCTGCGGCCCGGCTGCGCGCTTTCGGTTGTCACCTGGGGCGCCATCGGGCAGATCGTGGCGTCGCCAGCCGACCTGGACGAGCTCGCGTCGGCGATGAGCACGCCGACCGACGCACTGGCGCCGCTCGCTGCTTACCTGGCCGACGCGTACGGGCTGGACAACGCCACCATCATGACAGAAACGTGGTCGTCGGCCATGCGCGGCATCCTTGAGGCTGGCGGGGATATCAGCCGGTCCCTGGCGGCGCGGATCCGCTGCCCGGCTCTGCTCGTCGCCGGAACTCACGACGATTTCTGCTCGCCGGAACTGACCAGGAAGCTAGCGGAGGCCATCCCGCGAGGTGAGTTCGCTGAGGCTGACGGCGCCGGCCACGAAGTCCACGTTTCTCATGCTGACTGGCTGTCGGCCACTGTGCAGCACTGGCTGGCCGGACATTAGCGCACTGTCATGAGCGCGGTGTCATCAGCGCAGGGCGCTCGCGAGCGCCGCGGACACGTCCGTGACGCGCTCCTCGCTGACCTGCGGGCGTCCCGCCCCGCCGAGCAACTGGAAGACGCGCGGACCGCGTAGCTCGGGCGGCAGGTCGAGCTGCCGGGGCACGACGTGGAAATGCACGTGCGAGAACCCCTCGGCCTCGGCGAACTGCCCGACGTACGTCTTCTGGCAGCCGACGACTGCCTGCAGGGCGCGCGACAGCCGGACCTGCCAGGTGCCGAGCGCGGCCGCCTCGGCGTCGGTCAGCTGGGCGAGCGAGGTGACGTGGCGTCGCGGCACGAGGACAAGCCAGCCGGGCAGCGCGGAATTGAAGGCGTGCGCGGCCCGCCAGAGGTCGTCCGCGGCGATCCGCTCACGGACGGGTGCCTCGTCGCCGCGTGCGTTCTGAGCACAGGTGTAGCAATCGGCTGGTGTCGTCATAGGTCCCGACGATAGCTAACGAGCCGGGCTTTCCGGGCATGCCGGCGCTGAGTCGGCGGTGTCGGCGGGCAGTGGCGGCGACCTTCACCTCAGGCACACATGCTGAGCAGCGGTTCTGCACACCGGTGCAGTTAGTTAGGACATGAAGCGGTCGCGCTGGGGGGCGGACCGTGACGGGGGCAGGAGGTGCCGGGCGGCGCCCGCTGCGGGCAGGCCGGCCGTTCCCTGTGGCACGGGGGCGTTGTCACAGGAGCGGTGCGGGGGCTTGACGGCCTGCCAGTCGCATCACGCGAGGCGGGCGCCGCCCGAAGGCATCACCCTCCCGGTGGGGCACGGCCGGTGAAACTGCCGGCCGTCTGGCGTTCAATGAGGTGCCCGGTGCGGCCGCTGTCGATCAGTGGTCTGCGGGGTGCCGAGGACCGGGTCACCAGGTGACCCGGCCACGCGCTCCCTCGCGATTCCCCCGGCGTGGGGCAGCGCGTCAGCTTTGCCCGGAGAGCTACTCAGAGCGCCTGCTCATCCAGGAGCTGCTCGAGCCAGGCCTGACTGGCCCTGCTGACACGTGGCGGCACGCCGAGTTCGTCGAGCAGCCTGGCCGCCGCCGCCATTTCGTCGATCCGCCGGCGAGCGTGCCGGATGCTGCCCTCCTCAAGCCGATCGACTGTCGCCGCCGACGCGTCGGCAAGCACGCGGCCGATGTCAGCTCGCAGCCACTCCTCGCAGCCGGCCGCGCGCCCCGCTCGCAGAGCCTCGGTGACCGCGGCCGCGAGCCCTTTGTAGAAGACGCTGCGCACCAGCTTGCGGGTCGCGGCCGTGCCGGCGGCCCGGGCAGGACGGTGACAGTGGCTCCGAGCGCTCCGAAGGTGGCGGCGTACTCGGGAGCCGCCGGGCCGCTGGCGAGCATGGGCGTGCGGAGCCCGAGGCCGGGGACGGGCGCCATCAGCGCAATGTCGGTAAAAGCGACGCCCGCCGGCTCGGCGATGGCGGCAAGCGCTGACTTCAGGCCGGCCGAGCCGGTGTTCAGGTCGGCGTAGACCGCCCCGGGCCCGACGCCCGGCAGCGCAAGCTCGAGCGTCTCGATGGCCTCGTGGGCACTTGTCAGCGCGATGACGACGGCGGCTCCGCGCGCGGCCTCGGCATCGCTGCCGAAGGTCAGCACCCCGGCCGGTGCGGCCGCGACTCTCGGGTCGAAGCCGTGAACGGTCGCTCCGGCCGCCACGAGGTCCGCCGCGACTTCGGAGCCGGCTTCACCGAGCCCGAGCACTGCGATGACGACGGCCGTGGGGACAGTCACCGCGCACCACGCCTGATCGCGACCACGACTGCCGCCTACCGCGGCATCGCGGCGGCCGACAGCGCCCGGAACGCCTGGATCACGCTCTGCAGGTGCTCGTGCATCGCCTGCTGGGCTTCGTCGGGCTTGCGCGCGGTGATTGCCGCGACGATTGCCTCGTGCTGGGGGAGCGACACTGCTGGCCGCCCCGGCACGAGCGAGAGGGAGAACTGGTGCCGGACCGTCTGGTCGCGCAGCTGGCGCAGCAGCTGGGCAGTGGTCTCGTGCTGGGCGACGTCGCGGATCGTGCCGTGGAGGGCCGCGTTCAGGTCACTGTAGGTGAGCAGCTCGGATTTCTGGACTGCGGTGCGCATGTCCTTGACGATCTTCCGCAGGCCGCCGCCTCGGACTTGGTAACTCGCTCCGCTGCACGGGCCGCGAGGTGGCCCTCGAGCAGGATGCGGACTTCGGTGATCTCGATCGCCTCGGCGAGGGAGACGTCCCGCACGCGCGCGCCCCGGTTGCGCTGGAACTCCACCAGCCCCTGGGCGGCAAGTTCCTGCAGAGCGGACCGCAGGATGAACCGGGACGTGCCGAACCGCTCGCACAGGTCGATCTCGACGAGCCGCTGCCGCGGCGCATACTCGCCCGCCAGGATGGCGGCGCGAAGCGCCTCGGTGACCACGGGCTTGGAGTCCTCCGGCATCCGGGCCTCCTTCCGCCGAGCCGCCGGTGTCGATGCTAACAGTCACTGCCAACGAAAATGTCAACAGGATCCGCGGGTGCCTGCCGCCGCGTCGCTAGCCCGCGGGCGGCGTTCCGTGCGTGTGGAACGACGGGATCGTGGCGAGTCCCCACGCCTGCCCCCTGGCCCGCTCGGCCTGTGACCAGGAGATTGGCTCCCAGTCCGGTGCGAAGATCAGGCGCGCGCACGGGTTGCACAGCTCGATCCGGTTCCCGCCGGGCTCGTACACGTACAGGAAGAAAGTCTGCTGGATAGCGTGCTTATGCGGCCCGGTCTCGATGAACACCTGCCGGTCCAGGCAGATGTCGGCGGCGCGCAGCACGTCCTCCCGGGTGTCGGTGGCGAACGCGATGTGATGCAGGCGGCCGCTCGCCGAGGTCCAGTCGTTGGTGTAAACGAGGTCGTAGGACTTCTGGGCGAAGTGCAGCCACTGCGCGGAAATGGTGCCGTCGTCCAGGACGATCTGCTCGGTCACCCGGGCGCCGAGCGCCGAGCGGACGAAGTCCCCGTTGGGCTGGGTCTGCGCCGCCAGGAAGTTCACGTGGTCGAGGCGGCGGACGGACACGCCCCGGCCGGGATACGCCTGGGCCTGGTTTTTCAGCGCGGGCCGCAGCGCGCCTTCAGGTGAGTACCACTCAGTCTCGAAGTACAGCTCGAGCTCGTGACCGTCCGGGTCGCGGAACAGATAAGTAGGACCGATGCCCGTGTCCCCGTCCTGCCAGCCGATGCCGAGCCCGGCGGCCTCGATCGCGGCGACCCGGCGGGTGAGCGCCTCCGGGCTGGCCGCGCGCAGCCCGGTCCGCCGGATACCGGACGTCGCGGAGGCGGTGAGCTTCAGGCTGTGGTGCTCGTAGTCGTCCCAGGTGCGCAGGTAGACGGAGTCGCCGCTGGTGCCGTTCTGAGTGAGCCCGAGTACCTCGGTGAAGAACCACAGGCTCTTCTCCGGCTCGGGCGTCAGCAGCTCGGCGTGACTGAGGTGGGCAACCTCGTGCAGGAGGGCGGTCATCGGGCGCGGACCTTTCCGGCAGTCGGGACGATCGGGCTGGCCGGGAAGACGACGCCGTCGAAGAGCTTCCGCGCCGTGCGGACCACGCCGGCGCTGTGCACCAGCGGCGGCTCGACGGACGTGTCGAGGTCGACCTCCACCTCGAGATGACCTGTCGGATGCTCCACGTCCATGACCAGACCTTCGTGCGGAAACGCGGCAAGCTCGGTGCCGGTGCCGCCGGGTAGCCGCAGCGCGGTGGCTACTGTGACCGCTCCGAGCACGCCGATCGAGGTGTGCAGGCGCTCGGGGATGAACGTCCGGGTGCAGATCGTCCCGCCGTCGCGCGGTGCGCTGACGAGCGTTGTCTTGGGCACGGACAGCTCGGTGACGTCGCCGAGGCCCATGAGCTTCCCGGCGGCCAGCCGCAGCGATCGCACCCGCGCGACGAGCCCGGCATCGCGGGTGAGCTCCTCGGCTGGCTCGTAGCCGGTGATGCCGAGGTCGGCGGCCCGGGCAACGACGACGGGCATGCCGTTGTCGACGCAGGTCACTTCGATGCCGTCGATCACGTCGCGGACCGAGCCGGTCGGCAGCAGGCTCCCGGTGCTGGACCCGGCCGTGTCGGCGAACCTCAGCGTGACCGGGGCGGCCGTCCCCGGCACTCCGGCGATGGCGGTGGCGCCTTCGTACCGGGGCACCCCGCCGGGAGTGCTGAAGGCCGCCGTGACGACGCTCTCGGAATTCACCATCCGGATGCGCGTCGTGGTCTGTTCCGGCCCGCCGGTAATGAGGCCGCGCTCGACTGCGAACGGGCCGACGCCGGCCAGGATGTTCCCGCAGTTCTGCTGGTCGGTGATCGTGGCCTGCTCGACGCCGAGCTGAAGGAAGAGGTAGTCGACGTCCGCGCCGGGGCGCTGCGCCGGCGAGGCAACCGCGACCTTGGACGTCAGCGGGTGGCCGCCGCCGAGGCCGTCGATCTGCAGCGGATGTCCGCTGCCCATGATCCGCAGCAGCAGCGCGTCCCGCTCGGCCGGGTGCGCCGGGAGGTCGGAGGCGACGAAGTACAGGCCGCGGGACGTGCCGCCGCGCATTGCCATGCACCGGATGCCGGTCACGGACGATCCTGGCTGTCCGCGGCGACGTACTGCACGCCGAGCTGTGCCAGCACGGTACGCAGCCCGTACCGGTCCAGCCCGAGCTCGCCGCTGCGGAAGGCCTCGCGTGCGGCGGTCTCCTTGTCGGCGCGCGCAGCGGCCGCGTCCAGGGCGGGCCCGACGGCAGATCGCGGGACGACCACCACGCCGTCGTCGTCGGCGAGGATCGCGTCGCCGGGCTCGATGTGCTGGCCGCCGATGCTCAGCGCGACGTTGACCGCTCCCGCGGTGGCCTTGACCGTTCCCTGCGCGGAGACGGCCGCGCTGAAGACCGGGAATCCCATCGCGTGCAGTTCCGCGACGTCGCGTACGCCGCCGGTGGTGACCAGCCCGCGGACGCCGCGATGCTGCAGTGCGGTAGCCAGGAGCTCGCCGAATGCGCCGTCCGAGCACGGCGAGGTGGTCGTGACGACAAGGATGTCGCCCGGCCGGCACTGCTCCACCGCGGCGTGGATCATCAGGTTGTCGCCGGGCCAGCAGACGACGGTCACGGCAGTTCCGCCGATGCGGGACCCGAGGTGGACGGGCCGGATGGCCGGGCCGAGGTAGCCCGTGCGGCCGATCGCCTCGTGGACTGTCGCGACGCCGAGCCCGGCCAGCCTGGTGACGTCGCTCAGGTCGGCGCGCGGGCAGCCGGTGACGATGGCGTTCCTCACCGCAGCTCCCTGGTGACCTGCGGGTACAGCCGCATGAAGGCCTCGGCCTTCGTCGCGTGCGAGAGGCCGAGGTTGGGTCCGGCGTTGCGCTGGAGCTGCGTACCGCGCCGGGTCGCGAGCTCGGTGTAGTAGGCCCACATGTGCGGCTGCGCCTCCAGGCACTCCATGGCGGCGCGCTTGGCGTCGAAGACTTCGGTGATGTCCAGGAGCACCTGCGGCTTGAAGTCGCACTGCTCGGGCTGATGCGGCTCGAAGAAGAACACCGGGGGAGCGCCGAGCGGCTCGCCCGGGGCGTCGTAGCCAATGGCCTGGGCCAGGACGCGGGCCTGCAGTGCCATCCGCGCGGCGGCCGGGTGGTCCTGGTTGTACGGGTCGGCCAGCGGATGAGTGAGCACGACGGAAGGCTCGACGCGGCGGTAGCAGCGCACCAGCGCGTCGACAAGATCGTCAGTTTCGCGCAGCGGGTAGTCACCGGCGTCGAGAAACTCGACCGAGGCGCCGAGGGCCCCGGCGGCCCGGCACGCCTCGTCACGCCGGATGGCCTTGATCTCGTCAAGCTGCTTGCCCTCACGCCAGGCTTTCGCGGACTCGCCGCGCTCGCCGTAGCTCAGGCAGACCACCGTGACCGGCGCGCCGCGGGCGGCGGCAAGAGCCATGGCACCGCCAGCTCGCCAGACGAAGTCGCCCGCGTGGGCGCTGATCACTAGCACCGGGCCCGCCTGTGCATCGTCGGTCGCGCTCATCTGATTCTTTTCTGTCATGGGTGCCTTCTCGGATCGCATCGCCCTGATCGCGGCGGATCAGTGCGGGTTCGGTCACCTTGACGTGAAAGTGCGTTAAGCTCCCGACCGGAAAAGTAATACCGTGCAAGCGATATTGTCAACGATCTCCGGTGGCCCGGGCACGGTCCTGGCCGGCCGTTGTCCAGTGTCAACTCGTGGCGGACCGCCGTCGAGCAAGAAAAGCTGCAAAATTGTTGACATTGCTGTCACCCGAGTCTAGTTTCTCGGCACAACAACCTCGCAACCGGACACGGTACGCAACTGGTGCACTGGAGGGCGGACATGGACACCGGGGCGCAGTTGCCAGGGCCGCGGCCTGGATCCCGCAAGTCGGCCGCGAGAGCAAAGTTCTGCATTGCGCATAGGCGTACGCGAAGCGCACACTGTCAATGCTCCTTGCCGTAGTGCCTGACGCGGAGCTGAGTGCCGGTTCGAGCGGAGCTCGTACCCGGCGCCAGACAGGCGCTGACGGCGAGGAGACCGAAATGGAACGCCCAGGGAGCGAGCAGTGCAGCCCGGCAGTTCTGGCCGGGCGCGCTCTCGCCGCGGAGAGCTTGTCCTGGCGGTGTGCCGGGCGGTACTCCCCTGTAGGCGGCACGACTGTATGCGGCACGACCTCATAAGGAGATCGATGACAGATGAGTGACCAGACTGTGCAAGCCGACGGTATGCAACTCGGTGGTGGCCCGGCCGGTCTCAGCAGGCGCGGGCTGCTGCGCGCGGTCGGCGCTGGCGCAGCTGTCGTGGGCACCGGCGGGCTGCTTCAGGCCTGCAGCTCGGGCATCAAGGGCTCCAGTTCCGGCAGCACCAAGGCCATCACGATCGGCTGGATTCATCCGCTGACCGGCTCGCTGGCCGGGTTCGGTGCACCCGATCAGTGGATAATCTCCAAGATCAAGCAGACCAGCCAGTTCAAGAACGGGATCAAGATCGGCAGCAAGACCTACCCGGTCACGATCAAGTCCTACGACTCGCAGTCCAGCGTCTCGAGGGCAGGCGACCTGGCCAGGACGGCGATTCTCAGCGACAACGTGGACATGCTGTTCGCCACCTCCACGCCGGAGACCGTAAACGCGGTAGCGAGCCAGGCCGAGACGCTCGGCACGCCGCTGGTCTGCGCGAACTGCCCGTGGGAGTCCTGGTACCTGAACCTGTTCCCGAAGGGCAACCCGACCAAGGCCACGGAGAAGGCCAAGTACGTCGTCCTGTACTTCCTCGGCGCCGAGCATCTGGCCGCCTGCTTCATCCCGATGTGGAACCGGATCCACACCCAGCTGCACACCGACAAGGTGGTCGCGGCGGCATTCCCCAATGACCCCGACGGCGACGCGTTCCGCGCGGTGTTCCCGCCGATCGTCTCGGGCGCTGGCTACAAATTTGACATGTCCTCGGCGTACCCGGACGGCACGACGAACTACACCTCGATGATCTCCCAGTTCAAGGCGGACAAGGCGGACTTCTTCACGAACGTGCCGCTGCCGCCCGACTTCGCCGCCATGTGGAAGCAGTCGATCCAGCAGGGCTTCCGGCCCAAGCTCGCCACCGTGGCCAAGGTGCTGCTCTTCCCGACCGACGCCTACGCGATGGGCTCGGAAGTCTACAACGTGGCCACCGACACCTGGTGGGTGCCGACGCTGCCCTGGACGTCCACGTTCACAGGCGAGACCTGCCAGCAGATGGCGAACGCCTTCGAGGCGGACGGCCACGGGCAGTGGAACGCGAACATCAGCAACTACAGCCTCTTCGAGGTGGCATACGCAGCGCTGAAGACGGTGAGCGACCCGCACGACCACGACGAGGTAGCCGCGGCGATCCACAACGTGAACATCCACGCGCTCGCCGGG
Source organism: uncultured Actinomycetota bacterium (assembly GCA_963711535.1). Classification (GTDB taxonomy): domain Bacteria; phylum Actinomycetota; class Actinomycetes; order Streptosporangiales; family Streptosporangiaceae; genus JAJYUU01. The sequence continues at coordinate 115,020 of CAVQEN010000003.1, forward strand.
CCGCTCAACTTCACCAGTGGCGGTGGCTGGCTGAAGCCCTTCGGTCCCGCGCCGGGGGTCGCGATCACCCCGCCGGCCGGCGTGCAGTGGCAGAAGGGCACCAAGTACCCGCTGGAGATGCAGATCGTCGACAACAGCCTGCTGCCGGAGGCGAAGATCACCGGCGACCTGCTGCCAACCAACACGTGACCGGATGACTGACGCTCTGCTTGAGCTCGAGCACGTGGCCAAGCGGTTCGGCCGCGTGGTCATCGCCGAGGATGTGTCGCTGGCCGTCGGGCCAGGAGACACGGTCGGGATCGTGGGGCCGAACGGAGCTGGCAAGACCAGCCTGTTCGGCCTCATCTCCGGCGATCTCGCGCCCGACGCCGGGCAGGTTCGCTTCGACGGCCGGACAGTGACACGGCTCGACGCGGCAGCACGCTGCCGGCTCGGCATCGGCCGCACGTACCAGGTGCCACGGCCGTTCGGCGACATGACCGTGTTCGAGAACCTGCTCGTCGCGGCGCAGCAAGGTGGCCGGCTGCGCCGCCGGGCCAGCTACGCCGCGGCGCTCGCGGCGCTTGAGCGGACCGGAATCGCTGCCCACGCGAACACGCCCGCGGAGCGCCTCGGCTTGCTCCAGCGCAAGCGGCTCGAGCTCGCCCGTGCGCTGGCCACCCAGCCGTCCCTGCTGCTGCTGGACGAGGTAGCCGGCGGGCTCACCGACCCTGAGGTCGCGCAGCTCGTCGAGATCGTCCGCGGCGTCAACGCCGAGGGTGTCACGGTGATCTGGATCGAGCACGTGGTGCGCGCGCTGACGCCCGTTGTCAGCCGGCTGGTCTGCCTGTCGGGCGGCGGGTTCGTCGGCGACGGCGATCCGGCTGCCGTCCTCGCTGACCCGGTCGTCCGTGAGGTCTTCCTCGGCACGGCGGTAACGGCGGCGCTTGCGGGCGGCTCGCTGGACGTGTCCGCGGCGGACGGCGAGCGGAGCGCGCCATGACAGATGCCGTGGCCGACGCCGGAACTGACGCGGTGACACAGGCCGCAGTACCGGAAAACCTGGCGGGGCGGCCAGCGAGCGGGACGCCGCTGCTCGAAGTGCGCGATCTGGTCGTGCATCACGGTCAGCTGCGGGCGCTGGACGGCATCTCGCTACAGGTACACCCCGGCGAGGTGTACGCGATCATCGGCGCCAACGGGGCCGGCAAGTCGACGCTGCTGCGCAGCATCGCCGGGCTGCACCAGCCGACGGCTGGCTCGGTCCTGCTGGACGGCGAGGATGTCACCAGACTCCGGCCCGAGCGCCGGGCCCGGCAGGGCATTGTCCTGGTGCCGGAGGGCAGGCGGCTGTTCGAGTCGCTGTCGGTCGAGGAGAACCTGAAGGTCGGCGCGACGTACGCCCGTCCGGGCCCGTGGACGGTCGAGCAGGTGTACGACCTGTTCGAGTGGATGCGGGAGCGCCGCAGCCAGCTCACCGCTCAGCTTTCCGGTGGTGAGCAGCAGGCTGTAGCCATCGGCCGGGCGCTGGTCGCCAACCCCCGCGTGCTGCTGCTCGACGAGCTGTCGCTCGGCCTGGCGCCGGTGGTCGTGCAGCGCATCTACGGCATGCTGCCGCAGATCCTGGCGACCGGCCTGACCGTGCTGCTGGTGGAGCAGGACGTGAGTCAGGCGCTGGCGGTGGCCTCGCATATTCAGTGCCTGCTCGAGGGCCGGACCACCCTGGAGGGCAGGCCGGCCGACGTCACTGCGGAGCGGGTCGAGGCGGCCTACTTCGGCCTGGCCAGCGCGACCTTGAGGCCCGGCGGGCTGAGGGGAGCGCGTCGTTATGGCCTGGGTAAACGCCATCATCCAGGGTGTGCTGACCGGCGGCCTCTACGCACTGTTCGCGTGCGGGCTGTCGCTCATTTTCGGGGTGATGAAGGTCGTGAACCTCGCCCACGGCGACCTTGCCGTAGTTGCGGGCTACATCGCTATCGGCGTCATCACCGTCACCCACGTTCCGGTGCTGTGGTCGGTGGTCATCGTGGTGCCGGTGATGGCGGTACTTGGCTATGTGCTGCAGCGCACCCTCATCCAGAGCGCGCTCGACCGCGGCGTGCTGATCACGCTGGTCGTGACCTTCGGGCTCTCGATTGTCATCGAGAACGGCCTGCTTCAGTTCTTCACCGCCAACAGCCGCGGGATCGGCGCCGGGATGAGCCTGGTGACGGGATCGTTCAGCGTCGGATCGCAAATCCAGATCGCGTGGCTGCTCGTCGTGATCTTCGCCGTCGCGGTGGCGGTGCTGCTCGGGCTGCAGTACTTCCTCTCCAGGTCCCGGTACGGCCGCCTGATTCGCGCGGTAGCCGACGACAAGGAGGCGGCACAGCTCGCCGGGGCCGACTACCGGCACGTGTTCGGCATCGCGGCGGCGGTCGCGTTCGCCACCGTCGCGCTCGGCGGCATCGCCTTCGGCATGTACTCCGACCTCGACCCCACGACCGGCACCGACACGATCCTGCTCTTTGCGTTCGCGGCGGTGGTGATCGGCGGTCTCGGCTCGCTCTGGGGCACTCTGCTCGGCGGCGTGGTGCTGGGCGTGGCGCAGCAGATCGGCGCTCAGATCAACATCTCCGACGAGCTGCTGGCCGGGTTCATCGTGTTCCTGGTCGTGCTCGCGGTGCGCCCGCAAGGACTGATCAGCCGGAGGGCGGGGTCATGAGCATTGCCACGCAGGCTGCTGCCCGCCCGGCCGAGCAGTACCGGGTCACCCGGTCGCGCCGGAACGTCGCATGGACCGGCGCGGGCGCGCTCATCGTCGTCGTCGTGCTCGCGTTGTTCCCGTACCTCGTCTACTCCGGCACCACGGCGATCATGGTGCAGGGATTCATCGTGCTGACGCTGGCCAGCATGTGGAACCTGCTGGCTGGCTACGCCGGGCTCGTATCGGTAGGGCAGCAGGCGTTCGTCGGGCTCGGCGCGTACTTCGTGCTGATCCTTGCCCTGCACGGCACCTTGCCGTTCGCGGCGCTGCCAGTGGCAGCGATCGGCTGCGGGGTCGCAGCGCTGCCGCTGTGGTGGCTTGTCTCCCGGCTGCGCAGCGGCTACTTCGCGATCGCCACCTGGGTGCTAGCCGCGACCGTGATGCTCCTCATCGAGAGGTTCTCCTCGATCGGCGGCGGCAGCGGCATGCCGCTGCCCGGTTTCGCGGGAATCAGCCCGACACTGCTCACTGCGTACACGTACTGGGCCGGGCTGGCCGTTACCGTCGTCGCATTGCTCGGCATCTACCTCTTGCTGCGCAGCAGGCTCGGGCTGGTACTCACCGCCATCAGGGACGACGAGGTGGCCGCGCGCAGCTCCGGGGCGCGAGTCGGCCTGGCGCGGCTGCTGGTATTCGTGGTGGCGGGCGCCGGCTGCGGTGCCGCGGGCGCGGTGCTGGCGATCAGCCAGCTTCAGGTGCAGCCGAGCGCGGATTTCAGCATCCAGTGGACCGCCGAGATGGCGTTCGCCGTCATCATCGGCGGGCTGGGGACGATCGAGGGGCCGATCCTCGGCACGATCCTGTACATGGTGCTGCAGCAGACACTCGCCTCGTTCAACGCGTGGTACCTGATCATCCTCGGCCTGGTCGCGATCGTGGTCGCGCTGTTCGCCCGGCGCGGGCTGTGGGGGCTGGTGGACTCGCGCCTGAACCTCCGGCTGTTCCCGGTCGGGTACTGGCTGCGGCTGGACGGCGAGCAGCCGAGGGGCCGACTCGCGCTCCTGCGCCGCCGCTGAGGCGAGGCGGCTGTCAGTAGGCGAGCAGGGCACGGAGCGCGGTAGCTACCCTGGCCGTGGTGGGAATCACCACGTCCTCCAGCACATCGGCGAACGGCAGCGGGACACAGGCGGCCGCGACTCGCCGGACCGGGGCGTCCAGGAACTCGAATCCCTCGTCGGCCACTACGGACGCTACGGTCCCGCCCCAGCCACCCTGATAGGGGTTCTCCTCCACGATCAGCAGGCGAGAGGTCCGGCGGACCGAGGCCAGCACGGCGGCCATGTCCAGCGGGACCAGGCACCGCAGGTCGATGACTTCCGCCGAGATGCCGTCAGCCGCCAGTTCGCTCGCGGCCGCAAGCGCCATCGGCACCGTCGCGGCCAGCGCGACGACAGTCACGTCCGTGCCCGGCCGCACGGTCGCGGCCTGGCCAAGCGGGACAACGTGATCGTCGGGCGGCACCACGCCGCGGCTCGCGAACAGGCCCTTGTGCTCGAAGAACACCACCGGATCGGCACTGCGGACGGCGCTGGCAAGCAGCCCGATGACGTCGGCCGGCGTGGACGGAGCGGCCACCTTGAGGCCGGGAATCGTGAGCGCCCAGTTCTCCACTGCCTGCGAATGCTGCGCGCCGAAGCCCAGCCCGCCGCCGTTCGCGGTCCTGACCACCAGCGGCATGGTGACCTGGCCGCCGGTCATGTACCGCATCTTCGGGATCTCGTTCGCCAGATAGTCCCAGCAGCAGGCGAGGAAGTCGGAGAACATGATCTCCGCGACCGGCCTGATGCCCGTCATCGCCGCGCCCATGGCCATGCCCACGATCGCCTGCTCGGAGATTGGCGTGTCGCGAACCCGGTCAGGGCCGAACTCGCTCAGCAGCCCGACGGTCGTCTTGAAGACGCCGCCGGCCGCGCCGATGTCCTCGCCCAGGCAGACGACAGCCGGGTCCCTTCGCATCTCCCGCGCCAGGCCCTCGGCGACCGCATCGCGATAGGTGATCAGGTCCGCCACTGGTACCCTCCGTCTGCCCACAGGTCGGTCAGTGCCTGCGCCGGGTCGGCGCCGTCTGCATTCGTTGCCTGCACCACCGCGTCGGCGACGATCGCCGCGGCCCGGTCAGTCGCGGCGCTGACCTCGTCCTCGGCAGCGCCGAGCTCGGTCAGCCGCTGCCGGGCGATGTCGAGCGGATCGCGGCCGAGCCAGTGCTCGACCTCGGCCGCGGGGCGGTAGGTGGCCGGGTCGGTCCGGCTGTGGCCGAAGTGCCGGTAGGTCTCCGCCTCCAGGACAGTCGGCCCGTCGCCGGCTCTGGCGCGGTCAGCAGCCCGCGCGACGGCCTCGGCCACCACGACAACGTCGTTCCCGTCGATCACCTCGGCCGGCAGGCGGTAGCTCGCCGCGCGATCCGCCGCCGGATGCTCGGCAGCAGTGACCGAAGCGATCGGCGTGTACTCCATGTACAGGTTGTTCTCGCAGATGAACAGCACGGGAAGCGACCAGACGGACGCCAGGTTGAGTGCCTCGTGGAAGGCGCCGATGTTGGTGGCGCCGTCGCCGAAGAAGGCCACCGCGACCTGGCTGGTGCCGCGCAGCCGGGCCGACCAGGCCGCGCCTGCCGCCATCGGCAGGTGCGCGCCGACGATCGCGTACGAGCCGAGCATCCCGGCCGAGGCCTTGGTCAGGTGCATCGAGCCACCCTTGGCCTTACACACACCGGTCGCTTTGCTCATCAGCTCGGCGAGGCACTCGGCCGGGGTCGCGCCCCTGGCCATGGCGTGATGGTGACCCCGGTACGTGGCGAACACGTAGTCATCGGGCCGCAGCGCTGCGCTCGCGCCCACGGCAACCGCCTCGTGCCCGGCGGCCAGGTGCGTGGTGCCCTTGACCAGGCCCGCCAGGAACAGGTCGTGCGCCGCCTTCTCGGTGCCGCGGATGACCGCCATCCGCTCATACAGCGACAGCAGGTTGCCGGAGTCCATGCTGGCGGTCATCTGTCGTCTCCCCGGGCAGCACCTGCGGGGGGTTTCGGGGGGTCGTCCCCCCGGCCAGCACCTGCGGGGGGTTTCGGGGGGTCGTCCCCCCGGCCAGCAGCAGTGTTGAGATTCGACTGGCTTTCCCGCAGGGTGTCGAGCGCGCCGCCCGCGGTCCAGTACTTGCGGCCCGCGACTAGCAGGTCCTCGGCCGGGAACTTCGTAATGACCTCGCAGCCGTCCGCGGTGACGACGAGTTCTTCCTCGATGCGGGCGGCTGACCAGCCGTCTGCGGCCGGCCAGTAAGTCTCCAGCGCGAACACCATGCCCTCCTCCAGCGGCTCGGGATGATCCAGCGACACCAGGCGGCTGAAGATTGGCTTCTCCCAGATCGACAGGCCGACGCCGTGGCCGTACTGCAGCGCGAAGGCGGCCGTCTCGTCCGGGAAGCCGAACTCCTCCGCCCGTGGCCAGAGCGACACGATGTCGCCGGTGGTCGCGCCAGGCCGGACCGTCGCGATCGACCGGTCCATGTACTCACGGCAGCGGACGTAGGCGTCACGCTGCGAGCGCGACGCGCTGCCGACCGCGAAGGTCCGGTAGTAACAGGTCCGGTAGCCGAGGTAGCTGTGCAGGATGTCGAAAAACGCCGGATCGCCGGGCCGGATGAGCCGGTCGGAATACACGTGCGGATGCGGCGAGCAACGCTCGCCGGAGATCGCGTTCACGCCCTCGACGAACTCGCTGCCGAGGTCATACAACACCTTGGAAACGAGGCCGACGCACTCATTCTCCTTGACCCCTGGCCGCAGGAACTCGTACAGCTCCTGGTAGGCGGCGTCGACCATGGCGCAGGCCTGGCTGAGGAGGGCGATCTCGTCAGCCGTCTTGGTCCGCCTGGCCTCCAGGAATACCTGCTGGCCGTCGGCCGTCTCAAGACCAGCCGCGTGCAAGGCGGCGAGCACCGGCATCTCAGCCACGTCGATGCCTACCGGCTCGCCTGCCAGACCATGGTCGTGCAGCACGCCGGCGACCTGCGCGGCTAGCTCGGCTGCGATGCCTGCATCGGGGTGGAGGGCGCCGCGCAGCGTCGAGATGCCCGCGCGGGCGCCAGTGGCTCGCGCGCCCTCGGGCGTCGGCGGCCCGCTGGTGTGGTCCAGCCACGGATTGTAAAGCTGGTGATGGCGGGCGGCTGAGCCGAAGTCCCAGACCACCGGCTCGCCGCCGCGCGGCAGCAGCGCGAACCTGACCAGCTTGTCCATGCCCCAGGTCCCGATATGAGTGGCGGTCATGTAGCGGATGTTGCTGAAATCGAAACTGAGCAGCGCGCCCAGCGACGAGGCTTCCAGCCGTGCGCGCAGCCGGGCCAGCCGCTCCCGGCGCAGCCGGTCAAGGTCGACGCGCTGTTCCCAGTCCACAGCGTTCGCGCCGTAGGTGTGAATCGGCATCTTCGGTCACCTCACTCGTCGGCTGCCTGCTACGGGCAGCCAGGCTGATTACGCCGTCTGGCCCGTCCGCGGACCCGGCTGGCCGCCCAGGTAGAGAGCTCCGATCTCCGGATGAGCGAGCACCTGCGCGCCGGTGCCGGTCAGCCGGACGCGGCCGTTCTCCAGCACCACGCCGTAGCCGGACATGGCCAGCCCGGCCCTGGCGTTCTGCTCGACGAGCAGAACTGTCTTGCCGCGCGCGTTCATCTCCTGAACCGCGCCGAACACCACGTGCAGGGTCTTGGGCGCAAGGCCCATCGACGGCTCGTCCAGGATGATCACGGCAGGGTCGAGCATGAGGCAGCGGGCAAATTCCACCAGCCGCTGCTGCCCGCCAGACAGGCTGCCCGCTTTCTTCTTCGACCAGGCGGCGATATCGGGGAACAGCGCCTCGACCTCGCTCCGGCGACGTGCTACCCGCGCCCGGCTGCGCAGCGTGTACCCGCCGAGTTCGAGGTTCTCGGCGACGGTCATGTCGGGGAACAGGCTGTGATTCTGCGGTACCTGGACTATGCCGGCCCGCAGGATCGCCTTCGGCGTCAGGCCGGTCAGCCGCTGGCCCCGGTGCAGCACCTGCCCATCGCGCGGCCTGAGCATCCCGCTGATCACGGCGAGCAGGGTGGATTTCCCCGCGCCGTTCGGACCCACGATGCAGGTGATCGCGCCTTCCGGCACGGTGAAGGACACGCCGTGCAGTACGTCGCTGCCGCCGTACCCGGCGCTGATGCCCTCGACTGCCAGTGCGCTGTCAGTCATCGTCGACCGCATCGGTGCCCAGGTAGGCGTCCAGCACCCGGGGATCGGTCCTGACGGCCTCCGGCGGTCCGGACGCGACCACCATTCCCGAGTCCAGCACCGTGACCTGATGGCACAGGCCCATCACGAAGTCCATGTTGTGCTCGACGATCAGGAACGTCTGGCCGGCTTTGTTCAGCGCGCTGATGCGATCGGCGATGTGCGTGATCAGCGACGGGTTCACGCCGCCGGCCGGCTCGTCGAGCAGCACAACTGCGGGATCGGCGACCAGCACGTAGGCGAGTTCGAGGAGCTTGCGCTGCCCGTACGACAGCGTCCCCGCGAGTGCGTGCTCGTGCTCAGCGATCCCGGTGAAGGCCAGCAGTTCCAGGGCGCGCTCGCGGTGCTGGCGAGGACTCCGGCCGTGCTGGGCCGGCACCAGCATGTTCTCGAGAACGGTCAGCCGCGAGAAGATGCGGGTCAGCTGAAACGTACGGCCGACGCCGAGCGCGAACACGCGACGCGGCGACGCGCCCGTGATCCGGCGATCTCCGAGATAGACCTGGCCCGCATCGACGCGCTCGTAGCCGGTCATCACGTTGAACAAGGTCGTCTTGCCCGAGCCGTTGGGTCCGATGAGGCCGGTGATCCGGCCGCCCTGAGCGGTCACCGAGCAGTCCTGAAGCGCCGTGACTCCGCCGAACGACTTGCTCACGCCCTCGGCGCGCAGTGTAGCGGTCACGGCTCGCTCCCGGCGGCAGTTGCTTGCTCCCCCGTGACGCTGCCCGCCGAACGGCGCCGGAGCCGGGCGCGGCCCGCGGTCACGTACTCGGCGGCCGTCGGCAGGACGCCGCGCGGCAGGAAGAGGATCACGGCCAGGAACAGTGCGCCGAAGACGATCTCGGACTCATATCCGTTGCTCTGCTGAAGGTTCAGGTAGAGCTGCACCGGCTCGAGTATCAGCGCCCCGAGGATCGGCCCGGCAACGGTGCCGAGGCCGCCGAAGAACGCCATCAGCACGATGGCGAGGTCGAAGAGCGGGTCGAAGACGAACTGCGGGAAGGCCTCGCCGATGAAGTACACCCACAGGGCGCCTGCCATGCCGGTGATGAAGGCGGACAACACCAGTGCAGTCAGCTTGACCGGCATGGCGCGGACGCCGAGGCCCGCGGCCCGGTCCTCGTCGTCGCGGATCGCCCGGAGCTGCAGGCCGAGCCGGGAGCGCCGGATGAGCCAGGACAGCGCGACGGCGACGGCCGCGAGGAGCATCGCGAGGTAGTAAAACGGATTGTTGTAGGTGGCCGGATTCCAGTTCGCCGGGATCGGCGCGAGCAGCCCGCTCGATCCGCCGGTAAGGCTGAGGTTGGAAGCTGACAGCTGCGCGATGAAGAAGAACGCGATCGTGATCACGACGAACGTATGCCGCCGCACGCGCAGCGCCACGAGGCCGACCGGGACCGCGATGATCGCGGCGGCCAGCCCGCCGAGCGGCACGAGCCAGAAGGCGGCCGCTGGCGTCAGGTGCCAGTCCTTGGCCGCGACGAGCAGGAAGTAGGCGCCGGTGCCGTAGAACACCGCGTGGCCGAGCGACAGATAGCCGGAGTAGCCGGAGAAGATGTTCCAGGCCGAGGCTACGGCGACGAAGATGAGCGTCACGACGCCGAAGTTGGTCGCCGTCGGGTTGCTGAATACGACCGGGAACAGCGCGACAACGGCGATCAGGACCGCCAGCCCGGCCACCGCGAGCCAGCGTTCGCCGAATCGCGCCGCCAGCCTCGTTCCGGCTCTCGAGGTAGTTGCCGGCGCGGCTGTCACTGTGCCCTCGCTGCCCGCCGGCCGAACAGGCCAGCGGGCCGGACCGTCAGAATGATCACCAGCGCCAGGTAAAACACCGCGACTGACCAGTCCGGCTGCCAGATGTCGACCAGGGCCTCCGCCGTGGTCATCAGCACGGCGGCCGCGAGCGCTCCCCCGATGCTGCCCAGCCCGGCGAGGATCACGATCGCCAGCAGCCGGGAGATAAGGTCGTAGCCGCTGTTCGGCGTGAAGCCGCCGCTGATCGCGCCGTAGACCATGCCGCCGATCGCGGTCACCGCCGTACCGATGCCGAAGGTCACCGCCGAGACCCTGGTCACGTCGATGCCGATCAGCCTTGCCGCCGCCTGGTTCTGCATGGTCGCGCGGACCGCGCGGCCGAACGTCGTGCGGTAGAGGATCAGGTACAGCACCGCCATCGAGACGACAGCGAGCCCGAACCCGATCAGGTAGATGTCGGGTAGATAGAACCCGAGCATGTGCACGCTCGAGGTGGTGTACCAGCCGCTGAGCGAGACGTAGTTCGAGCCGAACTCCCGGTACAGGACTCCCTCGATGATGAGCGCGACGGCGAAGCAGGCCAGCAGGGTCATCGAGGTGCGCTCGGCTCCGCGCAGCGGCCGGATGAATAGCCAGTAGACCGCCAGGCCGATGAAGAACATCGCCGGGACGGTGATCAGCAGGGTGAGGAGCAGATTCAGATGCAAGTGAACCGACAGCGCGTAGCTGAGATAGGCGCCGAGCACCACGAAGATGCCCTGGGCAACGTTGATGATGTCGAGCACGCCGAAGATCAGCGTCAGCCCGGCCGCCATCAGCGCGTAGATCCCGCCGCCCAGAATTCCGGCCGCGATGGCCTGCTCAACCTCGGTCCCCATCTCAGTTCCGCGCTGTCCGCATCCGGTGTCAGCCTGACCAGTTGGGCTTCGGGTAGAGGACCGGCACCGACCCGGTCGCGTTGGCTGGCAGTATCTGCACGAACTTGCCGTTCTGCCACTGGAAGATGAAGGCGATCGCCTTGACGTTCTCACCCAGGCTGTTGAATTTCACCGGTCCCTGCACGCTGGACAGCGTCACCCCGCTGTGCAGGTAGGCGATGATCTTCGAGCCAGACGTGCTTCCGGTCGCCTTGACGGCCTCCGCTGTAACCTCGCCGACCGAGTAGGCCTCGGCTACGTCGGCGTTTACGTCGGACGCGGAGCCGCCGTACTTCTTGACGTACTCGGCGACCATGGCCTTGCTCGAGGCGTTGTCGTAGCCGGGGTACCACGCGTCAGGGACCATCATCCCGTTGGCGTTTCCGGCGCCGCCTACCGCTGACAGGAAAGCCTGGCCCTGATCCGGACCGGCAGCGGCGACAAACACTTTCGGGCTGAAGTGCTGCTGCTCGAAGCCTTGCATGAACGAGGCCACTGTGGGCACGTCAGTCGAGCCGAGTACGACAGCCTGCGGCTTCTTGCTCGCCACGATGTCCGCATTGGGCAGGTAATCGGGCACCTCCTCGGGGAAGATCTTCGAGTAGACCGTGCTGACCCCGGCCGACTGCAGCAGCCCCTGGACTCGCTGCACCTGCGGGGTCGCGAACGGGTCGTTCGCCATGGGGTAGGCAGCTGTCTTGGGGCGCTGGCTGGCGGGCAGCGAGGTGACCCAGCTGACGAACGGGTCAAGCTCATTCGCGACCGGCAGGCTGACGTCGAAGACGTTCGGCAGCTTCTCGCTGAACACCAGCGGTGAGCCGCCGGCTCCCTCGACGAACGCGAAGCCGTACCGGTGCGCGACCTCGGCGGCCGGGGCGGTCAGCAGTGACGAGAACGGCCCGAACGTCAGCGTCACGTGCCTGACGGTTATCAGGTCGGTGTAGTTGGTGTCGACCTGCGTCGGGCTGCTGTTGTCGTTCAGGATGACGAGCTTGACCTTACGGCCGTCGATGCCGCCACGGGCGTTGACATCGCTGGCCCACAGCTCGTAACCGCGTTCGTAGGCCTGGCCGTCGGCGGAGAAGTCGCCGGTCAGCGACAGCGAGGCGCCGATCACGATGGGCTGCGACGAGCCGGACGCGCCGGATGACCCTGAGCTGCCGCAGGCGGCTAGCGTGGCGGTGGTCAGTAATGCGGTGGCAGCGGCGGCGAGATACCTGGTGCTCTGCGGAAGTGATCTCATTCCCGGTGCTCCTTCCTATCGGGAATGGCGCTGTTGTTGTGGATGAACTGCCGGAGGCTCGAGCCCGTCGGACACCGCTGCGTTCTCGCTGACCAGCGTCAGGCCGGCCGATCGAGCCTGGAGCTCGATCACGGTGGCGAAGTCCTGCTCGCCGAGCCCGTTCCCGACGAGGCTCTGCACGATCTGATGGACGAGCGATGCCACCGGCATCGGGACCTCGTGCTCGCGGGCGGCAGCTAGACCGAGGTCGAAGTCCTTGCGCAGCAGTGCGGACGTGAACGTGGCATGGAAGTCCAGGTTCACCAGGGCCGGCGACTTGTACCGGGTGAAGGTCGAGCCCATCACGCTGTCATTGATGCAGGCGAGGAACGCCTGCCGGGTGACGCCAGCCTTCTGCGCCAGGATCGTCACCTCGGCCAGCGACTGGATCACCGAGCCGAGGAACAGGTTGTGGCACAGCTTCACCATCCGGGCGATCTCGCCGGTCCCGACGTAGCTGGCGCCAGCCCCGAGCAGGTCCAGGTAGGGCCGGGCCGCCGCAGCCGCGCCGGGCTCGCCAGAGACCGCGAAGGTGAGCTTTCCCGCCGCGGCCACCAGCGGATTGCCCATGACCGGTGCTGCCAGGAACTGGGTGCCGCGCGCGGCGAGCTCCTCGCGGGCCCGCCGCGACGCCTCGACCGAGACAGTCGACAGGTCGATCACGACAGCAGGAACCGACTCTCCGGTCATCAGGCCGCCCTCGCCGAGCAGGGCATCGAGCAGGTTCTCCGACGTACCGACCATCACGAACACGACCGGGCACAGCCCGAGATCCGACGCCCGGTCCGCGAGCCTGGCGCCGTCGCAGGCCAGCGGCTCAGCCTTGGACTTCGTCCGGTTGTAGACGGTGACATCCTGGCCGGCGGCCAGCAGCCGGCGGGCCAGCATGAGGCCCATCCGGCCGGTTCCTAACCAGCCGACCTGATCCTGCGCCTGACCACTCACAGCAGCCTCGCCTAACGCTCGACGGGTCTCTCCCGGTCGTTTCACAATCGATTGCCACAATCGTTTGCACCTGAGACTGACGGGTCAGCATTACGGATGTCAATGGGGGAAATAAGTTCATTCCGAAGGGCGGGCCGCCGAGCCGCGGACGATCAGTTCGGGAGCCAGGTAGAGCACCTTCACCACGTCGCCGTCGCCGTTCAGGCGGCCAAGCAGAAGCTGGGCCGCTTCGGTGCCGACCTGATAATGCGAGAACGCAACCGTGGTGAGGGGCGGCCGCAGCATGTCGATGAACGGCATGTCGTTGAAGCCGACTACCGAGATGTCGGCGGGGCAGCTGAGCCCGGCCTCATCGAGCGCCCGGTAGCACCCGATCGCCAGCATGTCGTTGCCAGCCGCGATGGCGGTGCAGTCGCCGGTGGCCAGCAGCTCGCGGGCGCAGCGGTAGCCTTCCTCGATCGAGAACGACCGGGCGAACGCGACCCGGGTCGGCGGCACTGGCAGCCTGGCGCCGGCCATCGCGGCCTGGAAGCCGCGGAACCGTGCGAGGCCAGTAGACACATCCTGCGGACCGGGGATACAGGCGATGGCGCGATGACCGAGGGATGACAGGTAACCGACCGCCATCCTGACCCCGCGCTCGTTGTCAACAGTGACGGAAGGGAAGCTGTGCTCCCCGGCCGTCCGGTTCATTAGGACAACCGGCAGGCCCGACCTGACGGCCTCGTCTAGGAGCGGGTTGCTCAGGTGCGCGGTGGCGACGACGTAGCCGTCGACATGCCGGGCGCGCATCTGCTCGAATATTCGCCGCTCGCGGGCATCGTCGCCGTCAGTGTTGCCGATCAGCGCTACGTAGCCATCGGCGTCCAGCCGGTCCTCGAGGCCGCGCACGATCGGCGGGAAGAGCGGATTGTTGAGATCGGGGATGAGCACGCCCACGGTGTGGGAGCGGCGCGTCCGCAGGCTGCGCGCCACCGCGTTGGGCCGGTAGCCGAGCTCCGCTGCCGCTGCCAGGACCCGGCTCGCGGTGTCCTCGCTCACCAGCAGCCTGGTCCCCGGGTTCAGCGCGCGGGAGGCGGTAGCCGGATGCACGCCCGCCTGCCGCGCCACGTCTTTGAGCGTCACGGCTGGCTCTGGCATCTGGGCTCCGGGGGCGAGGCCGCACTAGTCAGCTCACGCTGGCCTGGTTGCATCGTATCCCGCCCCCGCAGCCGGTCCCGGTGCCAGCGCGATCGCCGGGATCGCGTGCCTCGTTCTTCCGGGGTAGCCGAATCAGCCTGAAGGCTGACGCATGAGCCGCCGGCAGGTGACAGGGTGGGGTGCGCAATCGGGGCGCTGCCTGCGGGCAGATGCGGAGGACACCATGAGCACAGTCCTGCCGGAGGCGGGCGAGCAAGCCCGCCCGGTCGGGTCGCCTGCCGTCATCGAGGCGCTCGGGCTGACCAAGCGCTACGGCGCGACAGTGACCGCGCTTGACGAGCTGACGGTGACGGTCGAGCCCGGTGTCACGGGCCTTGTCGGCGCCAACGGGGCCGGCAAGTCGACACTCCTTAAGATTCTGCTCGGCCTGCTCGAGCCGACCAGCGGGCGGGCCGCAGTCTTCGGGCGCGACTGCGTCACCGACGGGTTCGCGATCCGGACCCTCACGGGCTACATGCCCGAGCATGACTGCCTCCCGTCCGACGTCACGGCGACCGAGCTGGTCACTCACCTCGGCCGGATGTCGGGTCTTCCGGCCACCGCGGCCCGGGAGCGAGCCGCGGACTCGCTCCGCCATGTCGGTCTCTACGAGGAGCGGTACCGGCAGATTGGCACCTACTCGACCGGCATGAAGCAGCGAGTCAAGCTCGCGCAGGCGCTGGTGGGCGATCCGCGGCTGCTCCTGCTCGACGAGCCCACGAACGGACTCGACCCAGCGGGCCGGACCGGCATGCTGGAGCTGATCGCGCGGATTGGCGCGGAGTTCGGCATCTCGATCGTGGTCGCGTCCCACCTGCTCGGCGAGATCGAGCAGATCTGCGACCATCTGGTCGCGATCGAGTCCGGGCACCTCCTGCGCGCCGACTCCGTCAGCTCGATCACGAAGGTAAGCGCCGTTCTCCTGGTCGAGGTCGAGGAAGGCCTGGGTCAGCTGACAGCCGAGCTGACAAGGCGCCAGTTGCGCGCGGTGCCCTACCAGCGCGGACTGCTGGTGCAACTGTCCGGAGACGACACCTACGACGTCATCCGTGACGCGGTCGCCGACCTCGGCCTGCCGCTCAGCCGGCTGGAGCAGCGACGGCACCGGCTCGAGGAACTGTTCCGCGAGGATCCGACGATCGGGGCCAGCCCGGCCGAGCCGGGGACCAACGTGACGACGGAGGCAGCCCATGTCCGCTGACGTTACCGCCGGCGGGGACCGGCTGCGGTGGCAGGCCGCTGGCGACAGCGGCGTGATCCACAACATCGGATACCGCCGCTACGACGCGCAGCGCCTCGGCCGGGGATCCATCGTCCTGGCGCTGACCTGGCACAGCCTGCGTGCCGCGTTCGGCATCGGCCGGGGCGCACGAGCGAAGATCTTCCCGGTGCTGCTGTTCGTGCTGATGTGCCTTCCGGCCATCGTCAACGCGGTCGCCCTGGCGACCGATCCGGCCGGCGGCCCGATCATCGGCTACGACAACTACCAGCCGGCGCTGCGCATCGTCGTGATGCTGATCTTCGTCGCGGTCGAGGCGCCCAACCTGGTGTCGGGGGACCTGCGCAGCCACAGCCTTCCGCTGTACTTCGCCCGGCCGATCCGCCGGATCGACTACCCGGCAGCGAAGCTGGCGGCGTTCGTGCTGGCGTGCCTCGCCGTGGTCGACATCCCGGTCCTGATTCTGTACGTCGGCAACGTGACTCAGGCCCACGGCGCGAGTGCCGTCTGGGCACAGACCCGGCAGCTTGGCCCCGGCCTGCTGTACGGAGCTGCCTGGGCGGTACTCCTGGCGAGCATCGGGCTGCTGCTCGCATCCCTCACGGGCCGGCGGGTCTTCGCGATCAGCGCGGTGGCGGTCCCGCTGTTCTTCACCTACGTGCTGGCCCAGGTCCTCATGCAAGTCGGCAGCGTCGCGTACGGACCTGGCACGCGCGGGCAGCCGCCGGCGCTGGCGAGCCTCGCCGGACTGATCAGCCCGTTTACGCTGCTCGGCGGCGTGCTGCGATGGCTGCGGGCCCGGCCAGTGCCCGGGCATCCGCTCCGGCAGGTGCAGGTCACCATTATCGGGCATTTCGGGCCGGTCTACGGTGCGGCCTTCGTCGTGCTGGTCGGCCTGGCCGTGGCCGGTCTTGTGGCCAGGTACCGGAAGGTAGGCGTGGCGTGACGACCATCGAGGCGCGCGGTGTCTCGCGCTGGTACGGGAATGTGGTGGCGGTCAACGACATCACGATGAGCATCGGTCCCGGCGTTACCGGCCTGCTCGGCCCGAACGGCGCGGGCAAGACCACCATCATGCACATGATCGCCGGCTTCCTGCCGCCCTCGCGCGGCGAGATGACCATCGGCGGCCAGTCCACCTGGCGCCGGCCGAGCATGTTCCGGCAGGTCGCGCTGGTCCCGGAGCGCGATTCGGTCTACGCGTTCCTCACCGGCGCGGAGTTCGTGACCACGACCGCGCAGCTGCACCGGCTGAGCAATCCGCAGCTCGCCGCCCACCGCGCGATCGAGCTCCTGGAGATGACCGATGCGCAGGACCGGCGGATCTCCACCTACTCCAAGGGCATGCGCCAGCGCATCAAGGTGGCTGCGGCACTCGTGCACGACCCCGAAGTCGTTCTCCTGGACGAGCCCTTCAACGGCATGGATCCGCGGCAGCGGCTGCACATGATGGATCTGCTGCACGCCGAGGGCCAGCGGGGCCGGCTCATCGTCTTCAGCTCGCACATCCTCGAAGAGGTCGAGCGGCTGTCGGGGATCATCCAGGTCATTGTCGGCGGGCGGCTCGCGGCCTCGGGCGATTTCCGCGCCATCCGCCGACTGATGACGAACCGGCCGCACGTCTTCATGGTCCGATCGTCCGACGACCGGGCACTCGGAGCCGCGCTGATCGGCCAGGCCGTGACCGCGGTCGAGCTGACTGCACAGGGACTGCAAGTCCGTGCGGCCGACTACGGAACCTTTACCAGGGAGATCGCCCGCCTTACCCGCGACCACGGCATCCGCCTCACCCAGGTGCTTCCGGCCGACGAGTCACTGGAGAGCGTCTTCACCTATTTGCTGGCGGCCTGAGATGACCCCGGAGCGAGAGGACGGAACGCCCGTGCGAGGCATGCTGAACGGCGTGATCATGCGGCTGACGGTAGGCGCCGTTCTGGGGCGCAGGCGCGCGCTGCTCCTCGCCGTTCCCGCGATCATCCTGATCGGCCTCTCGGCGCTGCTCAAGGCCACCGCCCACAGCAACGTGTGGCCGCCGGAATTCCTCGGTACCTTCGGCTACACCGTCATCCTGGCGCTGACCGCGCTGATCATCGGTGGCAGCGTGATCGGAGCCGAGGTCGAGGACGGCAGCATTGTGCACTTGCTGGCGACGCCGGTCACCCGCCGCAGCGTGGTGCTCAGCAAGTACGTGGTGGCGGTCGGCCTGACGGCCGCGTTCGCCGCCGTGCCGGAGTATCTCGCCGGCGCGATCGCGACCGGAGCGGGCAGCAAGCTGGCAATAGGCTTGTTTGTCGGCGCGCTCGCCGGGTCGGTCATCTACAACGCGCTGTTTGTCATGGCGACCGCCGTCTTCAGCCCCGGCCGGGCGCTCGCTTTCGGCCTGCTCTACGTGGTGCTGTGGGAGGCCCTGCTGGCGAACTACGTGCCGGGGGTCAGCCTGCTGGCTGCCGGCCACTACTCACTCGCCATTGCGAACGCCATCGCGCACTCGGGCGCGCTGCACGCGAACCTGACTGCCGGCACTGCGATCACACTGGGAGCGGTCGTAACCGTCGCGGCCCTGGTCCTGTCGGTCCGGCGCATGTCAGCGTTCTCGATCAAGGGAGACGTCGCCTGACTGCGAACGCGTATCCCCGTTGGCTTCGCCAGCCGCGGCGGTCCACTCGGCTACGCTGAGTCGCGTCTCGAGGCGTGGCACGTGCCGAGTGGAGGGGATCAGCGAGTTGCCGGATCTATCGTCAGCTACCGCGACCGTGGCGCGGGTTGTCGTCGGCATTGATGACGATCAGCTGGGCGCGGCGACTCCGTGCGGCGGCGCTACAGTCGCCGACCTGCTCGATCACCTCGACGGACTCGCGGCTGCCTTCACGTTCGCGGCGCGCAAGGATCTCGGCAAGGGCAGCCAGGCTCCGTCGCCCGACGGCTCGCGGCTGACACCGGACTGGCGCACCCGCATCCCCGAGCGGCTCGCCGGACTGGCGAGCGCCTGGCGGGACGCCGGAGCCTGGACCGGGATGACCCGGGCCGGCGGAATCGATATGCCCGCAGAGGTCGCCGGGAACGTGGCCATCAACGAGGTCGTCGTGCACGGCTGGGACATCGCGGTGGCCACTGGCCAGGAGTACACCGCGCAGCCGGACATGCTCGAAGCCGCCTTCGCGTTCGTCCAGCCGACTGCCGCGCAGAGCCCTGACGGCACTCCCGGGCTGTTCGGACCGCCGGTGCCGGTGCCTGCGGACGTGCCGCTGCTCGGCCGGCTGCTGGGCCTGACCGGCCGCGACCCGGGCTGGCAGCAGCAGCGCTAAGTCCCCGCCGCGTCGGCCAGGTCGTCGAGCCAGCGCGCGAACGCAGCAGTGCCGGGGAAGACCTGGTCCGCGACCGCGAGCAAGCGCGGATCGGTCTCGTCCCGGTGGTCGACGACGAGCGCGTAGCCGCCGGCCGCGCGAATGACTTCAAGGGCGGGCAGATCGCCGAGATCATCGCCGGCGTACGCGGCTGCACCGAGATTGTCGTCGCTCAGCAGTTCCGCGATGGTCGAGCCCTTGTCGATGTCGATCGGCGGCCGGAGTTCCTCGACGAGCTTTCCTGGCTCGACACCGAGGCCGGTTGCCTCGGCAACAGAGGAGGTGACCCGCCGCACCTCGGCGGCAGCCGCGTCCGGATCCTTAGCCTGGCGCCAGTGCACGGCGACCGATACCGCTTTGTCCTCGACCCGGACACCCGGCCAGTGCGCGAAGTGCTCCGCCAGCTGGGCACTCGCCGCACGCACTGGCTGCAGCCAGTCACCGGCCGCAGCCGCCAGGAACGGCTGACCGTCACGGTAACGCTCCATGCCGTATGAGCCAAGAAGCTGCACACCGGGCGCCGGCACGCGGTCGCGAAGGAAATCGAGCGGGCGGCCGGACAGGACCGCCACCAGGGCGAGTCGCCGGGCCAGGCGGCCGAGCGTGATCGCGACCTGCGGCGGTATCGCACTGGCAGTCGGGTCAGCGACGATCGGTGCTAGGACGCCGTCGAAGTCGCAGATAAGCCCTGCCCGCACCGGGTCTGCTGCCAGTGCGTCGGCGGCGGACGGCCGACCGCTCATCAGCGCCTCCGGTCCGTTGATCCACAAGCTGAAGCATCCGGCCTGGCCAGCATAGTGATCAGACCTGCTCGCGCGGGCACCACCAGGTCGTCCGCCCGGCCACCGTGCCGTGCGTCATCAGCGCGCCGCATCGGGGGCAGGCCGCGTCCTGCTTGCGGAATGCGATCATCGGAAGCGTGTGCACGCCACCGTCGGTCACGGCGGCTGAGACGCTGCGCCGCACCGCGCGCCCGAGCCTGTCCACGTCCGCGCGGCTGAGCTCGCCGACCGGGTGGGCCGGGCCGATCTTCGCCTGCCACAGAACCTGGTCAGCGAGCAGATTGCCGATGCCGGCGATCGCTTCCTGGTCGAGCAGGCGCGCCTTCACCGGGGCCGTCCCGCGCGCGAACGCGGCCCGGAACCGGGCCGGGCTGATGTCCCGGGCGTCGGGACCCAGCTCCCCGACCGGCGGGTCGAGGCGCACCCGGCCCAGGCGGCGAGGGTCGATGAGCATCAGGAAGCCGCCGTCGGCGAACGTCAGCGAGAAGCGGGTGTAGCGGTAGTCGCCGCTGGCGCGGCCGCGCTCCCAGTAGTCGCCGCCGTCGACCTCGTTTCCGCGTCCGTCGGCTATGACGATCTTGCCGGACATGCCCAGATGGATGCCGAGCTCCGGGCCGCCGGCTGAGGTGTCGCACCACATGCTCTTGCCGCGGCGATGCACGGCGGTGAGCTGCCGCCCGAGCAGAGCCGCGCGGATCTCACCCGGAGGGTGCGGCCGGCACTCGTAGGTGTCGCTGTCGTCGACATCGGTTATCACGCGCCGCAGCGCCGTCCGCTCGATCACCGTCCGGGCGGACTCGACCTCGGGCAGCTCAGGCATGCTGCTGTGCCTGCGCCCGTGCATACGAGGCTGGCGTCCGGCCGGTCGCCGCGCGGAAGTCGCGGATCAGGTGCGCCTGGTCGCTGTAGCCGAGCGCGCCGGCCAGGTCCGCCCATGCCACCCTCTCGCCGTGGCGCACGGCCTCGGCGGCGTCGAGCAGCCGGTAGCGACGGATCACCCAGGCCGGGGAAACGCCAGCGAAGTGCGTGAACATCCGCTGCAGCGTGCGCGGCCGGAAGCCAGCGAGCTCGCAGAGGTCAGACAGGCGACGGACGTCCCGGTTCTTCTCGGCCAGCTCGGCGACTCCGGCGACCTCGCGTGCGGCCGGCACCAGCTCCGGATCGACGGCGTGGACGAGCGCGGCGGCGAGGAGCCCGACGCGCCGCTGCTCGTCCGGTTCTGCGACCACGCTGGTCACGAGGCATTGCTCGCCGACACCAAGGGCCGGGCCGAGCGCGACCACTTTTTCGGTGTAGCCGGAGGCGGGCCCGCGCGCCAGCGCGCCGAGACCGCCGGGCCGCAGCAGCACCGCGACGGTCCAGCCCGCTCCGACGAGCAGCCGACCGGACCGCCGCCGGGTCACCCCGTACAGCCGCGCCTCGACGGGCCCCGGCACCCGGTCGCCAGGGCTAGCGTTAGCGTGACCGACGCTGATGTTGGCGCCCGGATGCGGCAGCAGCTCCTGACGATGCAGCGCGCCGGTCGGCAGATCCCAGCGCACGGCCCAGAACCAGGACACCAGCCCCTCCAGGCCAGCGCTAGCCGGGTAGCGGTTCATCTGCACCCGCTGACGGAAGAGCGACGGGTCGAGGATGCCCCGGCTGTCCCGCTCCACGGGCTCGGGAACCTGAGCCAGCATGCCCATACGCGACCTTAGCGTCAGCAGTGGCGCAAATGTTCAATCGCCGGGCCCAGACCGACGCATAGTGTCGCTGCCCATGAGTGCACCAGTGAACGCACCGGAGAAGACCGCCGATCTGCTCGCCGCCATCCTCGCGGACCTGGCGGACCTCATCGGCCGCATCCCGGCCGCCCGCCAGCAGGACCCGACGCCGTGCGAGAGCTGGGACATCGCCCAGCTCCAGCGCCATAGTGTCGGCTGGCTCGACACGTTCGCGGCCGGCTTCGCCAGCCCCGACGGCAGAGCACCGCGGTCCAGCCTGGACGGTTACGAGCCGCCAGCGGGCGCCGCCGCGGCTGCCGAGGCGCTCCGTACGTCGGCGGCCACTCTCGATGCGGCCATCCGGGCCGGAATGCCAGAGCAGCTGAGCCTGGGTGAGGGATCGATGCCCGGCACCATGGCGCTCGACATGCTCGTGTGGGAGTACCTGGTCCATGGCTGGGACCTGGCTCGCGCGGCCAGCCGGCCGTGGTCGCCGCCGGCCGAGGCCGTCGGGCAGTCGCTCGCCTTCGCGCCCGGCATGCTCACGCCCGACTACCAGGGCGAGGGCAAGGCGTTCGCGCCGCGCGTTGAGGTCGCCGCGGGTGCTAGTCCGTTCGAACGACTGCTCGGGCTGTCCGGGCGCGATCCGCAGTGGACAGCGCCGGCATCCGACGGCGGGCCGCGGCGCACCCCGAGACGCCGGTGATCGCGCGGTTCACGGTCGCCGCCGCCGAGCCGGCGCAGGTGCCGGGGCTTGAGGATGACTGGGCCGGAATGCTGATATTCCGGAAGACATTTACCGACGGGATCACCGGAACCGCGACAACGGTCTTCCTGCCAGCCGCGCCCCGGACGGCCGCGAGGGCTCGGTCATCATTCAGCACGGCGGCCTCGAGTCGGACCCGGACGCCTGGTTCGGCCACATCGTGCCGCACACCGGGACGGGCGGCTTCGCCGGCTGGTCGGGCACCGCGCCAGTCTGTCGCGACCAGGACGCGGCCTGCTTCGAGATCACCCTCACCTGTTAACGGGGCATACGTCACAATCGGCGAACTCCACTAGAACCGGGGGACTTGGCGCGCCCGCCCCGCCCGCCGCCGCACTGACGCAGACGGCCGGCGAACATGATCCGATGGGACGCCCACGGGCACTGTCGAGTTCGCCGTCCAGTCCGCCGACCGTCCAGGGCGGACAGCCCGCGCCGGGAGCTGCCGCCAGGTCCGCTGGCCGGGCGCTATGCCGCTACGGCGACCATGGTCGTTCTCTTCCTTGTGCCGTACCTGGGCCTGTCTGCGGCCCTGCAGCCGGTCGGTCCGATTATCGCCAGTCAGCTGCACATGAGCCTGCAGACGATCGCCCTGGCCGGCGGGCTGGCCAACGGCGGTTATGCACTCGGCACCGTGCTGGCCGTGCAGCTCGCCCAGCTCCTGCCGCAGCGACGCCTGCTGATCGTCTACGCCGGCGTGCTCGTCGTAGGGTCCGTGCTGGCCGCTGCCGCAGTCGATCCCGCGATGTTCATCGTCGGGCACGTGCTGCAGGGCCTGTGCACCAGCATGCTGCTCATCGCCGCCGCACCGCCGCTGTTCCTGAGCTTCCCGGCAGCGAAGCTCCGCTGGACCGCCGTCATCTTCAACCTGTGCATCTTCGGCGCCGTGGCCGCCGGCCCGCTGGTCGGCGGTGCACAGGCGTCCTTCCACGCCTGGCGGCCGTTGTTCTGGATCGTGGCCGGCATCGCCGCAGCTGGCCTGCTGTTCTCGCTGCTGACCTTCCAGGATGCCCCGCCGGCTGACCGTAGCGCTCCGCGGGACGGCCTGGCGATCGGCCTTGCCGCCAGCGGTGCGGTCGCGGCGTTCTGGGGCGCCTCGGAACTGCTGACCCACCGGTTCCTCAGCCCCGTCGCCGTCGTGCCGCTGCTCGCCGGGCTCGGGCTGATCAGCATCCTGTGGATCTACCAGTACCGGGCCCGGCGACCGCTGCTGACGGTCCGCGCGCTGGCCAGCACGATCCCGGTCAGCGGCATCGTGGTCGCAGTCTGCGCCGCAGCCGCGTCCACTTCCGCGATCGCGCTCACCGCCACGGTGCTCGCGTCCCGGTATTCACCGCTGCACCTGGGGCTGCTCTTCCTTCCTGAGCTTGCCGCGGCGATCGTCACCGCGTTCGCCTTCGGCGCTGTGTTCAGCAGGCGCCTGATCCACTACTTTGCGCTCACGGGCCTGGTATTCCTGGCTGCCGGGGTCGCTGTGCTGCGCATCGCCCTCCCGCCGTCGGCCACCGCTACGCTGGTCGGCTCCGGCCTGATCGGCGTCGGCATCGGCGCGTCGGTCACCCCAGCGCTGTTCCTGGCCGGCTTCTCGCTGCGATCGGCGGCGATCCAGCGCGTGTTCGCCATCCTGGAGCTGCTGCGGGCCGTGGCAGCGTTCATGATCGCGCCGATCCTGCTGCACTTCGCCACGACGCTGGCCGGCCTGGCGACGCCGCAGCTCGGCACGGCCCTGTGGGTGTGCTTCGCGCTGGCGGCCGGCGCGGCAGTCGCCGGCATCCTGCTGTACGTGCTCGGCGGCGTGCGGCCGGCTGCCCCTGCGCTCAATACCTGGATGGAGGGCCAGGAACCGGCCTGGGAGTCACCCCCGCTGCTGGCCCGGCTGCGCGGTCGGACCGCCGCCGTCCTGGCCGCGCCTGCCGCGGCGGCCGTGGCGGGCGCGCAGCGCAGCGCCGTCGGCCGGCTGGTCCGGCGACCGGTCAGCGAATCCCGCAGACGTGCGGTCCGCCGCGGCGGGGCAGGGGCCGGGCCCGTGCTGTTCGCCTACGACGGCTCAGAGGAGGCGATGGCCGCGATCACCGAAGCCGGCCGTCAGCTGCCGGTGCGCCGCGACGCCCTGATCGTCACCGTCTGGCGTACCTTCGGCGTCGGTTTCGTGCCGGAGCCGGGCGACGAATTCGACGCGGCCTGCGCTGGCGCCGTCGGCGAGGCTGCCGAGCAGACTGCCGAGCACGGGGCCTCGCTGGCTGACGCAGCCGGATTCCGGGCGCAAGCGCTCGCGGTTCAGGGCACGCCGGCCTGGCAGGCCGTCATCGAGACCGCGGACGAATACGACGCGAGCCTCATCGTGGTGGGCTCTCATCACCACGCGGGGCTCGCGGGCCACATCGGCGGAAGCATCGCCGCGGACATCGCCACCAGGTCTGAGCGGCCGGTGCTGGTCGTCCACGACCACCAGGACGGCAGCCCGTCGGAAGCGAAGCTTGTCTCGTAGCCGGCGCCGCGGCTGCGCGAACCTGGCAGTTGCGGCTTCGCCAGTTACCACGTTCTGGTCGCATGATGGGTCAGGAACCGGGTTTGCTCGTGCCGCCGTCCAGGCGCAGCGCGAGACTATGCCACTGGCCCGCGGTAATGGCGGCGACTGGCGCCGCCGGGTCGAGTCCCGCGGTCAGCAGGAGGCGGCGGGGGAGTGCCAGCGCGCGATCGGCCCGGCTGCCGGGCTGGCGGTAGGCCGCAGTGAGCAGCGCGCGCAGCCGCCGCTGGCTGCGGGGCGAGAGGCTGCCGGGGCGGCGGCGCAGCGTCAGCCAGGCAGCCTCGACGCGAGGGGGCGGCACGAAACTGCCGGGGCTGATCACGCGCCTCAGCCGTGCCTGGTAGCGGGCGGTCCACCAGGCAGTTTCCGCGTCGCGCGGCCGGGAGGCGGCCAGGCGGCGTGCGGCGCCCCACTGGATGATGAGCTCGGCGCCCGCCAGCGGCACCGCCGGGTCGCCGAGCAGGCGCCGGCACAGGGCCGTCGTGAGCGAGAACGGCGGGCTGGCGACGACCAGGAATCCCTGTCGCGGCAGTGGCATCGACCGCATGTCAGCCTCGACGACCGTGACAAGGCCGCTGTGCTCGAAGCGGCGCCGGAGCCGGTCCGCGAGCTTCCGGTCCCGCTCCACGGCGATCACGCGTGCTCCGGTCGCCGCCAGTTCCGCGGTAATCGCCCCGCCGCCCGCGCCGAGATCGAGCACCAGCTGTCCCTCGCGGGCGCCGCTGCCGCGAGTCAGCTGAGCAGTCAGCCTGCGGTCACTCAGGAAGTGAGCACCGGCAGGATTCGGCGCGAGAGGCCGCCCTGCCACGGAAGACCATGACCATCGCCAGGACCCTTCCCGTTCGTTACGGTTGCCGGGCAAGAATCTAGGGGGAGTGCGTGTCCGCACGCCACCGAATATCGGCCCCGGCGGACCCCGCCGCCGGGAGCCGGCTGACAATGGAGGAAACCGGCCATGGGGGAATGCCGATGATCACCGCGCAGACCGTTGACCGTATCGTCGGGTTTCAGGGGTGCGGCTTGCCGGTTCTCTCCCTGTATGCGGCGATCGAGCCAGGGATCAGCAGGCGGGAGATCGACTCCCGGGTGACGAGCCTCCTTGATCAGGCCGATTCGCTGGCCAAGGACAAGTCAGCGGCGCACGACGAGCGCTTGTCGCTGCGCAGCGACATCGAGCACATCCGCCAGCGGCTCGGCGAAGAGGACTGGACGCCGGCCGGAATCGCGCTGTTCTCCTGCAGCGCGAGCGGTCTGTACGAGGAGGTGACGCTCCCGCGGCCGGTGCGCGACCAGGTGGTGGTGGACGAGACGGCGTTCGTCCGCCCGCTGATGGCGGTACTCGAGGAGTACCACCGCAGCTGCGTGGTGATCGTCGACAAGCAGGCCGCCAGCGCGTGGGAGTTCTACCAGGATGAGCTGCGCGAGCTGACGCAGCTCCGGGACCAGATGGTCCACGCGCCAAGCGCCGTGGCGGGCCTGGACGAGCACCGGGTGCGAGACAAGGCCGAGGAGCTGGTCAAGCGTCACTACCGGCATGTGGCGCAGACGCTCGGCGAGCTGATGGGAGCCGGCCGATACGAGCTGCTGATCGTCGCCGGGCATGAGTCCGAGGTGCCGGCGTTCCTTGAGTTCCTGCCCCGCGAGCTGCGGGACCGGGTCGCCGGGACGTTCACCATCAACCCGGATGGCTCGCAGCTGGCCGAGATCCACGCGGGCGCCAGCGCTGTCCTGGAGCGCTACGAGCGGGACGAGGAGGACCGCACCGCCGCCGAGGTTCTCGACCGCGCCGCCGCGGGCGGGCTCGCCGTCGTCGGCCCGGCGGACTGCCTGTGGGCGGGCAGCGTGGCAGCGATCCAGCGGCTCCTCGTGCAGGACGACGTGACGATGGCCGGAGTGGTCTGCGACGAGTCCCGCTGGCTGGCGCTGGCGGGCGCGGTGTGCCCGCTGTGCGGCAAGCCCACCCGGCAGACGCCCGACGTCATCAACGAGCTGGTGCTCGCCGTGATCGACGAGAGCGGCTCCGTCAGGCACATCGAGGCCGACACGCCGCTGCGGGAGCGCGCGGTCGCCGCGGAAATCCGCTTCCCGCTGCCCCCCGCGCCGGCGGCTGCAGGCGGCTGACCGCCGCGGTCGCAGCGTTACCGATCAACCGGGTGCCATCGGTGGCTACTCTGTGCTGAGCAGTGCCTCATATCCCGATACTTGTCCTGAGGAGCACGTCATGCCGCCGCTTCGGTCCCGGACTGTCACCCACGGCAGGAACATGGCGGGAGCGCGCGCCCTGCTGCGCGCCACCGGGGTCGCCGGGGAGGACATCGGCAAGCCGATCGTCGCCGTGGCGAACAGCTTCACCGAGTTCGTGCCCGGCCACGTACACCTGCGTGAGGTCGGCCAGGTGGTCGCCGACGCGGTCCGGGCCGCGGGCGCGATTCCGCGCGAATTCAACACGATCGCGGTCGACGACGGCATCGCGATGGGCCACAGCGGGATGCTCTACTCGCTGCCGAGCCGGGAACTGATCGCCGACTCGGTCGAGTACATGGTCAGTGCGCACTGCGCCGACGCCCTGATCTGCGTTTCCAACTGTGACAAGATCACGCCCGGCATGCTGATGGCGGCCCTGCGCCTGAACATCCCGACGGTGTTCGTGTCCGGCGGTCCCATGGAGGCCGGCCGGGTCCGGCCCGGCGAGGAGACTGTCTCGGGCGATCCGCAGAAGCTTGACCTCATCAACCCCATGATCGCGGCAGCGGACCCGAGCGTCTCCGACGAGCAGCTCGCGGTGCTGGAAGAGAATGCCTGTCCCACGTGCGGATCGTGCTCGGGGATGTTCACCGCCAACTCGATGAACTGCCTCACCGAGGCCATCGGGCTCGCGCTGCCCGGCAACGGCACGACGCTCGCCACGCACGCGTTCCGGCGCGGCCTGTTCGAGGAAGCCGGCCGTCTGGTTGTCGAGCTAGTGCGGCGGTACTACGAGGATGACGACGAGTCCGTCCTGCCGCTTGCCATCGCGACGCGCGACGCGTTCGAGAACGCCATGGCGCTCGACGTCGCCATGGGTGGCTCGACCAACACGATCCTGCATCTGCTCGCCGCCGCGCACGAGGCCAGGGTCGGCTTCGGGCTGAAGGAGATCGACGAGCTGTCGCGCCGGGTGCCGTGTTTGTGCAAGGTGGCCCCGAGCAGCGACAAGTACCACGTGGAGGACGTGCACCGGGCGGGCGGAATCCCGGCGATCCTGGCCGAGCTGAACCGCGCCGGGCTGCTGAACCCTGACGTGCACTCGGTCCACAGCGCGTCCCTCGGCGCGTTCCTGGCCGCCTGGGACATTCGCTCGCCGTCGGCCAGCCCGGCTGCGGTCGAGCTGTTCCACGCGGCTCCGGCGGGTGTCCGGACAACGCGGCCGTACTCGCAGGACACCCGCTGGACGAGCCTGGACGCCGACCGGGAGAGCGGCTGCATCCGGGACCTCGCGCACGCCTACACCGCCGACGGCGGGCTTGCCGTGCTCTACGGGAACCTGGCGTCCGAGGGTGCGATCGTCAAGACGGCCGGGGTGCCCGAGGACCTCTGGCGGTTCGCCGGCACGGCCAGGGTGTTCGAGAGCCAGGAGGCCGCGGTCGACGGAATTCTCGCTGGTGCCGTCCAGGCCGGCGATGTGGTCGTCATCCGGTACGAGGGCCCAAGCGGCGGCCCCGGGATGCAGGAGATGCTGTACCCGACGAGCTTCCTCAAGGGCAAGGGGCTCGGGCGTGCGTGTGCGCTCATCACCGACGGGCGGTTTTCCGGTGGCACCTCGGGCCTGTCCATCTGCCATGTCGCGCCGGAGGCCGCGGCCGGCGGGCTGATCGCGCTCGCCGAGGACGGGGACCGGATCGAGATCGACATTCCGGCCAGGTCCCTCGACCTGGCAGTGCCGGAAGAGGAACTGGACGCGCGCCGGGAGCGGCTGACGGCCGCGCTCGGCAGCTACCGGCCGACGGACCGCGACCGGCACGTCAGCGAGGCACTGCGGGTGTACGCGGCCCTGGCCACGTCGGCATCCACCGGTGCCGTCCGCGACATCAGCCGTCTGGGTTAAACCATCTCGCTTGACCTCAACCACGCTTGAAGTCCTAATGTCAGTGAGATGACTCTCACCGACGCAGAGCAGCGGTTCCTGGCGCGGCAGGCCCGCGGGCACCTGGCCACCGTGGGCGCGGACGGCCGCCCTCAGGTGAAGCCACTGGGATTCACCTACAACGCAGCCCTCGGGACGATCGACATCTCGGGGTTCAACATGGCGAACAGCGCCAAGTACCGCAACGTCCAGCGCAGCCCGGACGTCGCCTTCGTGGTCGACGAGGTTACCGCGCCGAACATGGACGGAGCGCACTTCCTCGAGATCCGCGGGGAGGCTGAGACGACGCTGGGCGCCCCGGATCCGGCGAACCATCTCGCGTCGGAGATCATCCGGATCCATCCGCGCCGCATCGTTTCCTTCAATGTTGATCCCGAGCATCCCGGCTTCGCCGCCCGCGATACCCGGTCGCCTGACTGACGTCAGCAGTCGCGAGGGCTGACGAGCAGGCATCCGGCGGGGATGATGCCCCGTCCGCGCGGAACAGCGATCCCGGCATGTGGCCGGACTACCGATCGGAGCATTCGTATGTCCAAATCCATCGCTGTGTTCGGAGCCGGACCCGGCCTCGGCCAGGCTGTCGCCCGTCGGTACGCGGGAGAGGGTTACGCCGTCACCCTGGTGGGCCGCCGCCAGGAGCCGCTCGATCTTCTGGCCAAAGAGCTGACCAGCGCCGGGGCAACCGCACACGTCATCACAGCCGATCTGTCCGACACCGGTTCCATGCCCCGGCTGGCCGGGCAGATTCGCGCTGAGGCCGGCGACCTCGACGCCTTTTACTATGCACCCACCCCGGCCACCGGGTTCGTTTCCGCAGCCAACCTGACCCCGCAGCATGCCCGGAACTTCATGCCGCTGATCTTCTACACGATGCTGGCACTCGTGCAGGAGTTCCTGCCGCACATGCTCGAGCAGGGGGACGGCGCCATCCTGACCGCGCAGGGCGGCAGCACCGTGCTGGGCCTGCCGAACCTGAGCGGCCCCAGTCCTGCACAAGCCGCCCAGCGCAACTACCTGCAAGCCCTGCACGCCGAGGTCGCCGAAAAAGGCGTCTACGTCGGCATGCTCTACATCGGTGCAGCCATCAGGAACAGTGCCTTCCACGCCGAGATGGAGAGTGCCAAAGCTGCGGGCGATCCTGTCTGGGAGATGCCTGTCGTCGACCCCGGACATCTCGCCGACCTGCTGTGGACTATGCACGCCACGAAGGGACAGCGGGAAGCCATCTATCCGTAGCACGATGTCCGCGCCGAACCGCTTGAGGTGCACGCCCGGATCAGCCTGACTGGCCGGCTGCGTGCATTCGCGGCCCTCAACCCGGTCAGGCCGCCGGGCCGGTTGCCTTCTCGACGGTGAGCCGGACGACGACGCGCACCATGCCCGGCCGGTCCGGATCCTTGTCCTTGCCGTCGTATTTCCACGACAGCTGGTTGTCGACGACCTGGCCGACATCCGGCGTCATGGTGACACGGCCGCGCAGCTCGACGTAGTTCTCGCCGTCGGCGGAGTCGATCACGGTCAGGCTGACCCGCGGGTCGCGCGCCATGTTGCGCTGCTTGCGCCGGCCCTCGACAGTCGACATCACCACGTCGTCGCTGCCGCGGCCGACCCACATCGCGGAGGCTTGCGGGCTGCCGTCTGGGTTGATGGTCGCG
Source organism: uncultured Actinomycetota bacterium (assembly GCA_963711535.1). GTDB lineage: Bacteria > Actinomycetota > Actinomycetes > Streptosporangiales > Streptosporangiaceae > JAJYUU01. Next base: position 145,190 of record CAVQEN010000003.1, read on the forward strand.
AGCACCGCGTAGTTGCGCCCCTCGAGCAGCTTGATGGTGGCCGGACTGAGCGTGAAAGTCATGGCCCGCACGCTAACACCGCGCTGGGTCACCGGCTTGTCGCAGGCCGCCGGGCGTTGATCTCCGGGATGATCGTGTCCCCGTACGCCGCCAGGGTCGCGTCCTTGGCGTCGTGCTGCAGGTAGATCGCGAACTGGCTCACGCCCAGCTGCTGAAGCTGCCGCAGCCGCTCGACCTGCACGCTGGCGGGGCCGATCAGGCAGAACCGGTCGATGACCTCGTCCGGAACGAAGGCGGCGTGCGTGTTCCCGGCCCGGCCGTGCTCGTTGTAGTCGTAGCCAGAACGGCCGGCGATGTACTCCGACAAGGCCCCGGGCACCGCCGTCCCGTCGGCGCCGTAGCGCCGGACGATGTCGGCGACATGGTTTCCGACCATCCCGCCGAACCACCGGCACTGACTGCGCCCGTACTCGAGGCCAGCGTCGCTGCCGTCGGTCACGTAAGCAGGCGCGGCGACGCACACGGAGACCGAGTCCGGGTCGCGGCCAGCGGCCTCGGCAGCTGCGCGCACGGCGGCGACCGACCACGCGGTGATGTCCGGGTCGGCGAGCTGCAGGATGAAGCCGTCGCCGACCTGGCCCGCCAGTGCCAGTGCCTTAGGCCCGTAGGCGGCCACCCAGATCGGCAGCCGGGACTGCTCTCCCCACGGGAGGCGTACCTCGGTGCCCTTGTAGTTCACCGGCTGCCCGTTGGCAAGCAGCCGGATCACTCCGATCGCCTCGCGCAGCGTGGCCAGCGTCACGGGCTTGCCGTTGATGACCCGGACCGCGGAGTCACCGCGGCCGATACCGCAGATCGTGCGGTTGCCGAACATGTCGTTGAGGGTGGCGAAGAGCGACGCGGTGACGGTCCAGTCGCGGGTAGCGGGGTTCGTGACCATCGGCCCGACCATGATGGTGCGGGTCGCGGACAGGATCTGACTGTAGATCACGAAAGGTTCCTGCCACAGCAAGTGCGAATCGAAGGTCCAGACGTGGCTGAAGCCGTAGATCTCGGCCTGCCGGGCGAGCTCGATAACCCGGGCGGCAGGCGGATCAGTCTGCAGGACGACGCCGAAATCCATGCTCACATCAGGTTCTGCGCGAGCTCGCGCTTGAGGAACCGGCCGTGGCTGGGACGGCCGAGGTAACTGCCCTCGTCGATGATGACCTGCCCGCGGGAGAGCACGGTATCGACGTGACCGTCGATCTCGTAGCCTTCCCAGGCGGAGTAGTCCATGTTCATGTGGTGCGTCTTACCCTCGCCGAGCCCGATGGAGGTGTGCCCTGCCGGGTCGTAGATGACGATGTCAGCGTCGGCCCCGGCGGTGATGACGCCCTTGCGGCCGTACAGGCCGAACATCCGGGCCGGAGCGGTGGCACAGACTTCAACCCAGCGCTCGAGGCTGATCTGGCCGTCCGCAACACCCTGATACATCAGGTCGATGCGGTGCTCGACCGAGCCGATGCCGTTGGGGATCCTGGCGAAATTGCCGACGCCAAGCTCCTTCTGGTCTTTCATGCAGAACGGGCAGTGGTCGGTGGCAACCGTAGTGACGTCGCCGGTCCGGATATAGCGCCATAGCTCGTCCTGGTGGCCCTCGGCCCGGGAGCGCAGCGGCGTGGAGCAGACCCACTTGGCGCCCTCGAACCCGGGCGCGCCGAGATTCTCCTCCAGCGAGAGGTAGAGGTACTGCGGACAGGTCTCACCGAAGACGTTCTGCCCGCCCTCACGGGCCTCGGCGATCCGGGCCAGAGCCTGCCTGGCCGAGACATGCACGACGTAGAGTGGCGCGCCGGCCAGGCCGGCCAGCATGATCGCGCGGTGCGTGGCTTCCTGCTCGGTCTGCCAGGGACGCGTCACCCCGTGGAAATAGGGCGCTGTCTCGCCGCGCGCCAGCGCCTGCTGGACGAGCACGTCGATCGCCGAGCCGTTCTCGGCGTGCATCATGATCAGCCCGCCGTTGCCGGCCGCGGTCTGCATTGCCCGCAGGATCTGCCCGTCGTCAGACAGGAACACGCCGGGGTAGGCCATGAACAGCTTGAAGCTGGTGATGCCCTCGTCGATCAGCGCATCCATCGCCTTCAGCGACTCGTCGTCGACGCCGCCGATGATCTGGTGGAAGCCGTAGTCGATCGCGCACTGCCCGGCGGCCTTGTCGTGCCAGGCGGCGACGGTGTCCATCACCTGCTGGCCCTGCGACTGCACGACGAAGTCGATGATCGTGGTCGTGCCGCCCCAGGCGGCAGCCCTGGTGCCGGTCTCGAAGGTGTCCGAGGCCCTGGTGCCGCCGAACGGCATTTCCATGTGGGTATGCCCGTCCACGCCGCCGGGGATGACGTACTTGCCGGCCGCGTCGAAGACTAGTTCCGCGGATACGGCGAGGTCGGAGCCGAGCGCATGCGAGCCGGGGTCGAGCACGGCCGCGATCCGCTCCCCGTCTATGAGCACGTCCTGCCGCGCCGAGCCTGCCGGGCCGACCACTGTGCCGTTCTTGATCAGGATCGTCATCGCGCGGGCTCCCTACGGTGCGGTTGTCTTGGCGTAGGACTCCGGTCGCCGGTCGCGGTAGAACTGCCAGTCATTGCGAGCCTGGCTGATCTCGTCGAAGTCCAGGTCGCGGATCACGGTCTCCTCGGTGTCGGTGGACGCCACCGCGCCGACGAAGTTGCCGCGCGGATCGACGAAGTAGCTCGACCCGTAGAAGCGCACGGCCTCGTCGCCGAACTCCTGCGACTCGATGCCGATCCGGTTGTTCGCCGCGATGAAGTACTGGTTGGCTGCGGCCGCAGCCGGCTGCTCGATCTCCCAGAGCCGGTTCGACAGGCCGGGCTTGGTGGCCGAGGGATTGAACACCAGCTGGGCGTTGTTCAGCCCGAGCTCGCGCCAGCCCTCGGGGAAATGCCGGTCATAGCAGATGTACACACCGACCCGGCCGACCGCGGTCTGGAACACCGGGTAACCGGAGTTGCCGGGCCGGAAGTAGAACTTCTCCCAGAACTGCGGCAGGTTCGGGATGTGGTGCTTGCGGTAGCGGCCGAGCAGCGTGCCGTCCGCGTCGATCACGGCGGCCGTGTTGTAGTACTCGCCCTCGTTGGCTACTTCGTAGATCGGCAGGACGATCACCAGTCCCAGCTCGGCGGCCAGTGCCTGGAACCGCTCGACCGTCGGCCCCGGAATTGTCTCGACATAGGAGTAGTACTTCTGGTCGGTAATAATGCCGAAATACGGACCGTAGAACAGCTCCTGGAAGCCAATCGCCTGCACACCGCCGGCCGCGGCCGTCCGTGCCAGCTGCTCGTGCCGGCCGATCATCGACTCCTTGTCCCCGGTCCAGGCGACCTGGGTAATCGCTGCCCGCACGACGCTCATACGCCCTCCCGTTTGCTGCTGCCCGGCCCGGCCATAATCGCCAAAGTACAGCGTTGCCTGCGGCTTCCGCGAGGCTAGCGAGCGTGTCTCTCTGCGCACAGCCTTACTGTGAGTGTCATGACGAAATTCGGCGTGCAACTGCCAAACTTCTCGGGGTTTGACCCGGCGGACTTGTTTGATCACGTTGCCGGCCTGGCGACTGCTGTCGAAGAGGCCGGGTTCGACTCCCTCTGGGTTATGGACCACTTCTTCCAGCTGCCTCCCCTCGGCGGACCCGACCAGCCGATGCTGGAGGCCTACACGCTCCTCGGGGCGCTGGCGGCCCGCACGCGGCGCCTGCAGCTTGGCACGCTGGTCACCGGCGTGACGTACCGGAACCCCGGCATTCTCGCCAAGATCGTCACGACTCTGGACGTCATCTCGCGCGGCCGGGCCATCCTGGGAATCGGCGGCGCCTGGTACGAGGCCGAGCACCAGGCCCTCGGCGTCGACTATCCGAGTGATCGGGTGCGTCTTGACATGCTCGAGGAAGCGGTCCAGATCTGCCGGGCCATGTTCGCCGGCGACGACGTCAGCTTCGCAGGCAGCCATTACCGGCTCGATCACGCCCGCAACCTGCCCCGGCCGGTCCGGGCCGGCGGCCCGAAGATCATGATTGGCGGAGGCGGCGAGAAGAGGACGCTGAGACTGGTGGCCCAGTACGCCGACCAGTGCAATGTCACTGGCGACGTGAGCACTCTGGCACGCAAGATCGACGTGCTGCACCGCCACTGCGCGGACGTAGGCCGTGATCCCGCTGACGTGGCGGTGACGTGGATGACGCCGCTCATCCTGACCACGTCCAGCCAGAACACCGCTGAAGTGCATGAGATGCTCGCGGCCGGCGGCGAACCTGACGAGATCGCTGGCTTCACCGTTGGCCAGCCGGAAGAGATCCCCGGCCTTGTCGAAGGCCATATCGCAGCCGGTGCTGATCAGGTGATTTTCAGTTTCGCCTTTGCCGATGCCGCGGGAATCGCCGCCGTGGGGGAGGCATTCGGGCTGACGGCAGGGTAGCGATCATCCCGGTCAGCACGCCGCCGGCGGACGGTGGCCGCTGCCAGGCCGACGGCGGCCAGCGCGGGCAGGAGACCGCAGACGGCCATGCCGGTGCGCGCGCCGAAATGGCTGGTAAGTGCACCGATGATCGGTGCGCCGATGGGAGTGCCGCCGATGAAGACCAGCATGTACAGGCCCATGACACGGCCGCGTATCGCCGGATCGACAGCAAGCTGCACGGATGCGTTCGCCATGGACTGGAACGCGAGGTTGACGAAGCCCATGCCGACCAGCAGCGCGAGGAACACCGCTATGCCGGGTGCCAGCGCCGCGGCTAGCTGAAGAGCACCGAATGCGGCCGCGGCCGCCACGATGCGGCGCCGGCCGGGGCGAGCGCTAGCCCCGGCGAGGAGCGCGCCCGCCGCCGAGCCGACCGCCAGGACGATGTTGAAGAGGCCGTACGTACCGGCGTTTCCCTGGAATGTCGATTTTGCCATGGCCGTCAGCACGACCGGGAAGTTGAGGCCGAAGGTGCCGACGACCCCGACGAGGAAGATCGTTCCGAGCAGGTCCCGCCGCTGGCGCACGTACTGCAAGGTCTTCCGTAGTTGTCCAGGCTCCCGCGGCGCGGCCGGCGACGGGGTGAGATCCGACGGGCGCAGCAGCAGCAGGCCGATCGTAGGTCCCAGGTAGCAGGCGGCGTTGACCGCGAACACCCAGCCCGTGCCGACACTGACGATGAGCAGGCTCGCGATGGCCGGGCCGATGAGCCGCGTGGCCTGGAACACGGCCGCGTTCAGCGCGATGGCGGCACGCAGGCTCCTGGCCGGGGCGACCTCGGAGACGAATGCCTGCCGGGCCGGGCTGTCGAACGCGAAGATCAGCCCGCTCAGGAACGCGAACGCGTACACGCGGTCCGGGCGGGCCGCGCCGGTGATGGTGATGACCGCAAGCGCCGTGGTAGCGACGGCGTTCAATGTCTGAGTGGTCAGCAGGATCCGCCGCTTCGGCAGCCGGTCGGCGATCGCCCCGGTGTGCAGGCCGAGCAGCAGCATCGGCAGGAACTGCAGTGCCATAGTCACGCCGACAGCGGCCGAGCTGTGCGTCAGGTCGAAGATCAGCCAGTCCTGGGCAATGCTCTGCATCCACGAGCCTGTGTTGGCCAGTGCCTGGCCGCCGAGGTAAATCCGGTAGCTGCGGGATGAGAGGGGGGCAAAGGCACCCCTCGGCTGCCGAATTGACTCGGCGGTAGTCACTGAAGGGTGCCTTCCTGATCTGCTGTTGTCCTGTGACGATTCTCGGCCGTCGGCGCCTTATAGGGAACCGCAATGGACTAGCTAACAGTTATGCTGAATCCCTATGACAGGTTACGAGCCGCATCTCCTCGCGACGTTTCTCGCGGTCGAGCAGACCGGGAGCTTCACCCGCGCAGCCGCCCGGCTCGGCATCCGCCAGCCGACCGTCAGTCAGCACATCCGCCGTCTGGAGCAGCAGGTCGGGCGGACACTGGTGCTGCGCGACACGCACTCGGTGTCGCTGACGCCCGATGGCGAGGCGATGATCGGCTTCGCGCGCAATATCCTCACGGCCACCGAGCAGGCCGCTGCGTACTTCAGCGGGTCGCGGCCGCGGGGCCGGCTGCGCATCGGCATTGCCGACGACCTTGCCCTCACCCGCCTGCCGCAGATCCTGCGCGACTTCCGCCGGAATTATCCGCTGGTCGACTTCGACCTCACCGTCGACCAGAGCGGCGTACTGCACCAGCGCCTGGAGGGTGACCAGCTCGACGTGTTCATCGGCAAGCGGCCGAGCGGCGAGGGCCGCGGTCAGCTCGTGAAGCGCGAGCGGCTCGTGTGGGTCGGGACGCCGACGACCAAGCTGGACCTGACCAGGCCGCTCGCACTCGTCGTCTACCCCGCGCCGAGCATGTCAAGGACTGAGATGCGCCGCGCACTGACTCGCGCCCGGCTGCCGTTCCGCAGCGCGTGCGTCTGCCGCGGGGTCGAGGGCCTCATTGCAGCCGTCGCCGCCGGCATCGGGATCTCCGCCCTCGCGGCGAGCCTCGTTCCCGCCCAGCTGACGACCCTCGGGCCCGGGCACCGGCTGCCTGAGCTGGCGACCATCGACCTGGTTCTGCAGACCAATCCCCGGACGGACCAGCGTCCGGCAGTCCGCGCCCTGATCTCTACCGTGCTGGCCAGCGGCTCGAGATCGCTGACGCCCTACCGCGACGAGATCGCGCGAGATCCGGCCGCCCCGCTTGACTAGACGCAACGGTGCGTCTAAGTTGATAGTCATGACAAATTCACTGCTGACCGATCGAGCCAGTAACGTGCTGCGCCGCCTGCATGCGGCTGCGGACGACCAGGAGTCCGGCCGGGTGAGCGTGACGCTGCCGCCGCTGCCGGACGGTCTCGACTCCTGGCGCGATGCATCTGCCGCCGCCCAGGCTGACGCCTACGAAGACCTCTACATCCCGATCTCGGCGGACGCCGGCGGGCTGCTCTACGCGCTGGTGCGGGCGATCCGGCCGCAGACCGTGGTGGAGTTCGGCATGTCGTTCGGCATCTCCACCATCTACCTGGCCGCGGCCCTCGCCGACAACGGCACCGGGCGCGTGTTCACGACGGAACTGAGCCGCAAGAAGGTCGCCGCAGCACAGTCGAACCTGCAGGAAGCGGGAGTTGACGAGCCCGTCACCATCCTGGAAGGCGATGCGCTGCAGACGCTCGCCGGAGTCGGCGGCCCGGTCGGGCTCGTCCTGCTCGACGGCTGGAAGAACCTCTGCCTGCCGGTGCTGCGCCTGCTGGAGCCGAAGCTAGCGCCAGGCGCGCTGGTGGCGGCCGACGACATCACGCACGCCGGAATGGCGCCGTACATCGAGTTCATCCGCGACCCGGCCAGCGGCTATGTCAGCGTCGCCTTCCCGGTCGAGGACGGCATGGAGATCAGTTCCTGGACCGGCCGCTGACGGCCGTGGGGTACCTGCCCTCGCGCGGCGGATCCCGTCAGCCTGCGGGCTGCCACAGGCGGAACGTCGCCCCCTGGTCGTCCACGCAATCGGCTCCCAGCCCGTAGGGCTTGCGCTCGGGATTACCGGCCTGGCCGCCGACCGCACGGACGCGCTCGACCGCGGCCGCGATGTCGTCTACGCGGTAGGAGAGCTGTACCTCGGGTTCGGTCTGCTCCGACGGCCAGATGCCCAGCGGCGGCCTAGTCTCGCCGGTGCGCCACGCGCCGGAGTGACCCGCGGAGAACGGCACCTGCAGCACGGCCTGGTAGAACTCCTTTGCCCGGTGCGCGTCCCGCGCCACCATCGTCACGCTCGCGACGTCTCCCTGGCGCAGCCTGGTGGCCCGCGCTGGCCGCCTGAGCAGTATCCAGCGGTGCCCGAACGGGTCGACGATCACCGAGGCGCGACCGTAAGGCTGGTCGCCCGGCTCCCGTTCCACCGACGCGCCGCTCCGCCGGGCCCGCTCGGTACTCGCGTCGACGTCGTCCACCTCGAGGTGCAGGGAGTGACTGAACGTCGCGGGGGAGTCAGGCGCGCGGACGGGCACGTCGGGCCAGAGGCCGGAGGCTTCGGAGAACATCAGCACCGCGTCGCCGATGCCCACCTCGGCATGGCCGATGGTGCCGTCGGGATTGACGTGGATTTCGCCACGGCGCTCCGCGCCGAACACCTCGACGTACCAGTTCAGGGCGCGGCGCGCGTCGGACACGACGAGGTAGGGGGTCAGCGCCGGCGGCCACGCGGGCTCGCGCTCGATCCCGGTCGCGACGGTCTGCCGGGACATGCTTCCTCCTGATGCTGTAAAGACCTCCCGGGACAGCCGCGTCCGCAGCCGCCCGGCGAACTCAGGGTCGGGGTCGACGGGCATGACGGGCTCGCGCAGAGCCTCGAACGGATCCGTCACCTCGGGCCCTCCTCTGCCTCGTAGATCCGGCGAAACGCCGTCCTTGCCCGGACCAGCAGCGCCTCGGTGGCATGCACCGTGCGGTCCAGATGGCGGGCTACCTCGGGCACCGGCAGCCCGTCGAGGTAGCGCAGCGTCAGCGCGGCGCGGTGGTGCGCAGCGAGCCGCTCGAGCACCTCGCGGGCACGAATCTGGTCGATGACCGCATCCCACGGGTCATCGACGCTGGCCGGCTCGCTGTCCAGCAGCCGCAGCCCGCGGTCCTCCCGCTCGACCCGCCGCCAGTGGTCGGCAAGCTTGTGCCGCGCGACCCCGATGAGCCACGGAGTCGACGGGTCGGGCGCGCCCGGCTTGCGGACCGCGTGCACCGCGGCCAGGAACGACTCTGCTGTGAGGTCCTCGGCCAGGCCGGTGTCGCCGCAGCGGGCCAGCAGGTAGCCGAAGACGTGCGGCAGCGCGTCGTCGTAGAGCTTCAGCAGCCCGAGCGCCGGGTCGGGCTGCACCTGCGGGCGTCTCACACCCTCATCGTCGTCTGGGCGGCTCAGACTCCGACGGCCAGTGCCGAACTTCTCCTGGACCGTACGAGATGTCAGCCGGCGGCGCGGGGGGTGACCAGGCCAGCCTGGTAGGCGAAGGCCACCATCTGCGCCGGTGGAGCACGATCTCGTCGACGAGTACCGCCTGCTGGTTTTCGTGTGGTGCTCGGTGCCGGCCGCCGGCTGTTCGCCAGTCCGGCCGGCGCAGGCGGGCTCCGCCTGGAGTTGGTCGTCCGGAGAGCGGCCCTGCTGCGCTGCTGTGCTGCGAGAAGACAGAGGAGTGACTTGTCGTCGTAGTTCTCCACGCGGTCGACGACCCGCTGGTCAAGGCTGGCTACGCGGCCGTGACTATGGAAGGCATCGCGCAGCGGGCCGGGGAGTCACTGCAGACGGTGTACCGGGAATGGTGGACCAAAGCTGAGATCCTGTTCGAGGCCAGGGCCGCCGATGCTTCGCGGTAGCTGATCAACTTCGCGATCGCATGGGATCCGGCGCAGCCGGCAGGAGTCGTGCCTGACAGGAGGGCGCGCGGAGCGAGTCGAGGTCAGCGCCCGAGGCTGGTGAAGTCGAGCACGACTTTCCGGACGCCAGGGTCCGGCCGTGCGGCGAGATGGTAGCCGCGGTTGGCCTCTGCGGCGGGCAGGACGTGAGTAACCAGATGCCGGGCCAGTTCGGGCACGGCCGTCAGGTGCGCGCGGGCTGCCTGCAGATGAGCCTGCCACGGATACGTCGTGCCCGCCGTCAGGGTCAGCCGCTTCCGGAACAGGGCCAAGTAATCGACGGCATAGTGGCTGTCGTCCGGGACGCCGAAGCCGACCACGTGCCCGTCCGGCGCCGCGATGCCGATGGCGTCGTTGAGCGTGCCCGGCTGGTGGCCGACGGCTTCGATGACCACATCGCCGAGGTCATCCGGGCCGGCGCTGGCCACCCAGGCGCGGCTGCCCGACCAGACGGTCCTGTCTACTCCGAAGAGTGGTGCGACGTCGCGACGATCGACCTGATCGATGCCGGTCACGGAGGCAGCTCCGACCTGACTGGCCAGGTGAGCGATGAGGAGCCCGAGCGGGCCTAGCCCGACGATAACGACGCTCGATCCCGCCAGCCTCGGGACCCGCGAGAGCGCCGCGTGCGCGGTGGCTAGCGGCTGGATGACGATCGCCTCGTCGTCGCGAAGGTGGCCGGGCACCTCGATCAGCGTCTCAGCCGTACTGATCACGCGGTGCGCGAGGGCATTGTGATTGCTGGCAAGCCCGACCACCCGCTGGCCGCTGCTGAACTGCGCAGTTCGGGCCGCGATCACGGTACCGACGACCTCGTGGGCCGGCCAGCCGCCGGCGGCGCCGTGCCGCCGGCCAGGAACTTGGGGATGTCGCTGCCGCAGATGCCGACTGTGCTGACCTCGATCAGTACTTCGCCGTCGCGGACGTCGGACGGCTGCGGCAGCGGAACCGTCGCCAGGGCTAGGTTCCCAGGGGAGTTCAGCTGCCAGGCCTGCATTGCTGCGTTCCTCCGCGGCCAGGCTGCTGGCGTGAGCGTCCAGGCGCGGCGTGCCTCACCGGTGGACGCCCTCCGCGGCCGCCCGCCACTGCTCGAGGTCGCTGCGGCTTGGGAGACCCTCCCAGTCGCCGGCGACGGCCAGGGCAAAAGCAGCCGTGCGGACCGCTGTCGTGAGTCGGTCGGCCGGGGCGGCATGGCCCAGGTAACCGGCGAGGTATCCGGACACGAAGGCGTCGCCCGCGCCGACCAGGTCGACGATCGGTCCCGTCTCTGCCGGGACCGCGAATGTCGCCCCCTGAGCGACGGCCAGCGCTCCCCCGCTGCCCAGCTTGAGGACCGCCTCGGCTGGTCCCAGCTCCGTCAGGGACCGGCATAGCTCCTCATCGGTCGCCGACCGCGAATCCGGGAGCCCGGGCGGCTGGAGCAACTCGGCCTCGGGCCGGGTCGCGAATACGACGTCTGCGCGGCCGGCGAGCTCCCGTAGCACGGGGCCGGCAACCTCGGCGGGCCACAGCGCCGCGCGGTGGTTCACGTCGAAGCTGACCGTCATTCCAGCTGTCCTGGCCGCCGTAAGCGCGCGGTCTGCCGCCTTCCTGCAGGACTCGCTGAGCGCCGGGGTGATGCCGGACAGGTGCAGGTGGCGGGCCGAGGCGGGCAGCGGGTCAGGAACGTCGGCTGCGCTGAACCGTGAGCCTGCGCTGCCGCGGCGGTAATACGAGACGCGGACGAGATCAGCTGCCCGGCGTTCCTTGAACATGACGCCTGTAGGTGCTGTGCTGTCGGTAATCGCTCCCGCTAGGTTGACCCCTTCGCCAGCCAGCTTGGCCAGGATGAGTCGGCCGAGTTCGTCGTCTCCGACTCTGCCCCACCACGCTGTGGCGATACCGAGCCGCGTCAGGCCGATGGCGACATTGGACTCCGCGCCCGCGATGCTCAGGTCGAGGGAGGGTGCCATCCGCAGGCTCACGCCCATCGGAGACGTCAACACGGCCATCGTCTCGCCGAGGGTGACGGCCTCGGGCGCGGTGGCGAGCATCATGCCGGATGACCGCCGTCAGCCAGCCGCAGTGCGGTCTCTGCCCGGACCGCGAGCGCGCGCAGGTCCCCGGTCGTGTCCGCATCGCGGATCAGCGGCGAGCCGATCGCTACGGCCACCGCTCCCGCGCTGAGATAGTCAGGGATGGCGTCCAGCGTGACCCCGCCGGTAGGTACGAGCTGAGCTGATGGCAGCGGGCCGAGTAGTGCCCTGATATATTCGGGGCCGCCGACTGAGACGGGGAAGAGCTTGACGGCGGTAGCGCCGAGCCTTGTGGCGGTGAGTACCTCGGTCGGCGTGTAGGCGCCGGGGAAAACCGCAAGGTCGCGCTCGGTAGCGAACCGGACCACTTCCGGGATTACGGCGGGAGAGACAAAGTAGGCCGCGCCTGCCTCCAACACCGTACTGGCAGCCTCCGCGTCCAGGACAGTGCCTGCGCCGAGCAGTAGCCCAGGTATGTTGCGCCTGGAGACAGCGCGGATGGCGGACTCGGTAGCGGGCCCGGTCAGCGCTATCTCCACCGCGCAGATCCCCGCAGTCACGAACGTCTCAACGATGCCGGGGATCAGTTCAGCTGCCGTGGTGCGCACGATGCCCAGCACCCTGGTGCGCCGCAGGCCCTCCATGACTGCATCGCGGGACGCGGGAGCGAGGCTGGTCATCCCACCACGCTTCCGGCCGCCATCCCGGAGACCAGGAAGGGCTCGAGCACCACGAAGGCGACGATCATCGGCACTACCGAGATCACGCCCATGGCCATGAGCCCGCTCCAGTTCACTGTGAGGTCCGAGATGAGCGATGCGGCGCCCACCGTGATCGTCCAGTGCGTGGGATCGAGGAGCAGTGTCTTGGAGAACAGGTAGTCGCTCCAGCCAAGGATGACGGCGTAGATGGCCGTCGCGCCGATACCAGGGCTGGCCAGCGGCACGACCACCTTGACGAACGCTGTCCACTGGCTGCAGCCGTCAACCATGGCGGCCTGCTCAAGCTCGCGCGGCACGCTGTCGAAGAACCCCTTCAGCAGCCATGCGGCGAACGGGACGATGATGCTGGTGTCTGCCAGCACGAGGCCCTGAAGGCTGTTCAGCAGATGCAGCGTCGAGAACATAACGAAGAACGGGATCACGAGCAGCGTGCCGGGGATGACCCGGGTCACCAGCATTAGCATGCCGGCGGCAGTCGCGCCACGGGCTCCCATCCGGCTCAGCGCATACCCGGCCGGCACTGAGACCACCAGCGAGAGCGTGACGGTTCCGACCGTGATCAGTGCGGAGTTCGCCAGCCAGCCAAGTACCGGGTAGGTGCGGAACGTGGCGCTGTAGTTGCCGAGTTCCAGATGGCTGAGCACCGGCCAGATGTGCGGGTGCAGCGTCAGCAGGTCCGTGATCGGCGTGACCGACGTAACGGCCATCCAGTACAACGGGAAGAGCAGCACGATCGTCGCCAGGATGGCGATCAGCAGCCATCCGTAGCACCGCCGGGCCAATCGTGCTCCGCGGGAGCGCCGGGCAGTGCCGGCCGCGGCATCGCTGTCGGCAAGCTGCCCAGCGCTGGCGGAGAGTTCTGCGCTCATGTCTCTTCGGCTTTCTCGTCAGCTCAGGTGCGCCACAGAGTCCGGCGCAGTAGCGGGAACATGGCGACCACGAGGACGACGCAGATCGCGATTGTCACCACGCCCAGCGCAGAGGCATAGCCCATGTGGAAGAACTGGAACACCTCGTTGTAGAGGTAGATGGCGAGCGTCTGGGTGCTGTTGTCGGGACCGCCCGAGGTAATCGGGTAGATGATCTCGAACTCGCGGAAGGTCCAGAGCAGCTGCAGGACCAGGGCAAGGTAAGCCGCGTTCTGGATGCCCGGCCAGGTGATCCGGCGGAACGTCGTCCAAGTCCGGGCGCCGTCAACCTTCGCGGCCTCGTATAGCTCGCGTGGTATCACCTGCAGTGCGGCCAGGATGAGCAGGGTGAAGAAGGGATACGACTTCCATACCGTCGGGATGATGACGCCGACGATGGACCAGTGCAGCGACGCTAGCCAGGGGACGTACTGCGTGATGAGGTGTGCCCGCAGCAGGAGGTAATTCAGGACTCCGTACGACGCGTTCAGGATCCACAGGAACAGGAAGCTGCAAACTACCGACGGGACTGCCCAGGGCAGGAGGATCAGCGTGCGGAAGATCCGCCGGAGCGGGAACCGCCGGTTGAGAAGGAGCGCGGTGCCGAGCCCGATCAGGAATGCCGGCAGGGTCCCGCCGAGCGTGTAGAGCAGCGAGACCCACAGCGCCTCGCGGAAGAGCGGGTCGCTGGGCAGCGCCGTGAAGTTAGCGCCGGTGACAGGCGCAGAGTTCAGCGACGCTATGTTCGGCAGCCCGACGTCACGGACGCTGGCGTCGATGATCAGGTAGAGCGGGTAGCCGATCACAAACAGCCCGAGCACCACTGCGGGCGCGAGCATGGCCAGGTAGAAGACTCTCGAGCCGCGGGCCGGCCCCTCCCGGACCGTCGCCGGCGGCGACGGTCCGGGAGGGGCTGTTCTGCTGCTGGCCCGGTAACCGTGACTGCTGCTCGCGCCCGCATGGTGATGCCGCTTTCGTGGTGCTTAGCCGACCGGCGGCAGCTGCGTCTGCAGCTGGCTCAGGACCGGGCCGATTGCGGTGTTGCTTGCAACTAGCTTGGTGAGGGCCGAGCCGAAGTCCGTGTCGATCTCGTTGTAGTTCTCCACGAACTTCGGGTTGCTCGGGATCATGTTGGCTCCGTTGACCGCTGAGGTCTGCACGGGCCCGAACGGGATGTCGGCCGACGAGTCCACCGATGTCCGCGGAGCGGGCGATTCGATGTCCTTCGCGAACAGTGCCTGCGATTGCGGCTGCGTGCACAGGTCAATGAAGTCCCAGGCGAGCTGCTTGTCCGAGGCGGGGATGGCCGCCGGGATGGACAGCGTGCTGCTGACGTAGCTGACCTGTTGCGGCACCGGGAAGCTGACCATGACGGTGTTCTTCTTGACCGACGCGGTGCCCTCGGTCTCGATGTTGGGCAGCCCGAAGTTGCCGTCGAACATCATCGCGGCCTTGCCGCTGAAGTACAGCTGCCGCATCTGGTCGGAGACAAGCCCCGGCGCCGCGCAGCTCGCGAGCTGCCGGTACTGGCTCAGGGCGGATTCCACGCCAGGGCTCGTCAGGTCGTAGGAAGTTCCGCTCAGCACGGAATGCCCCTCACCGACCATGAACATCGATGCGTCGTCGAAGGCCGACGGGTCCTGCGCGGTCGGCATAGCGATGCCGTAGTTGCCGCCGCCGGTCATCTTCTTGCACTCCGAGAGAAGCTCAGGGACCGTCGTCGGAATCGACAGATGGTGGGCCGCCAGGATCTGCTTGTTGACGAACAATGCAAAGCCGGCACCTTGCATCAGGACGTTGTAGTAGTGCCCGTTGACCTGCAGGCTCTTCTGCAACGGCGACCAGCTCGACAAGATATCGGTCTTGCTCAGGTAGCCGTCCAGCGCCGTCAGGTCGCCCTGGGCGGCGAACTGCGCGTAGCTGGTGAGCGGCAGGACCAGGATGTCCGGCGGGTCGTCTGCCGCCATCCGCGTCGTAATGGTCTGCACATAGTTGTCGTAGGTAACCTCATAGAAATGGATCTTGACGTTCTTGTGGTCCTTCTCGAACTCGCTGATCATCGACTGGTAGAACTGGGTGTACCCTGGCTCGTTCTGCTGCCAGCTCGGGAAATCAAGCGTGACGGAGCCGTTGGAAGAGGTGCCGCCGCTGCTGCCGCTGCTACCACATCCAGTGATCGCTAGCACCAGAGCGCCAGCGCATCCGAGGACTGCGACTTTCGCATAATGCACGGGCTTTCTCCTTACGCCCCAGGCGGCGTAGCTGCCGCCTGCCGTTGGTGATAGGCCGATGCGGCTTCGTTGAGCATCCGGCCAATGGTGAAGGCTGGGTCGTAGCCAAGGACCCGGCGAGCCTTCGATATGTCGACGCTGTAATGCGGCCCAGCGCCGGGGATGCGGACGTCCGCGTAGCCGAGGCCGGTGAGCTCGCTCATCCGCGGCACGATGACCTCGAAGGCGGCGGCTTCGGCGGGGCCGAGCGCGATGGTCTCACCGCGAGCCTGCTGGCTCGAGACGGCGAGGACGACGCCGGTGGCGACGTCACGTGCATCGCCTATCGGCATCCGGTAGGCCGTGCCGTCCGGGCAACGGGACAGCAAGAGCAGTTCCCGGCCGTTGTTGTCGTGGGGCTCGAGGGCAGCGGCAGTCTCCGCGTTGCCCAGTGCTCGCTGCTGCTGGAGTTTCTGGTGAAGGAAGAACCGAGGGCCGGAGAAGACTGAGTCCGGATCCAGCAGCTCGGCCGCGTCCTGGGTATGCGGGAAGCGCAGCACGGTCGTCGGCATGTCGTACCGCCGCGCGTAGAACCAGGCCATCTCCTCGTCGAGCAGCTTCGTCATGCCGTAGTGCGAGCGCGGTCGGCGCGGGTGGTCCTCGTCGACGGGCAGGTAGGCCGGCGCCATCTCGGGATAGACCTCCCCGGAACTGGCCAGGAGGATCTGCGCGCCGCCTGCCGCGCGGACCATTTCCAGCAGCCTGAACGTGCCGGCGACGTTCGCATCGAAGACTGCGGTCGCGTCGGACTCCGCCCAGGACATCAGCGCCGCGAGGTGCACGACGATGTCGGCGCCAGTGAGCAGGGCTGCGAGTGCATCATCGTTGGCTATGTCGCCGACCACGTACTCGGCCGCCTCGGAGCCGGGCCTGCGGTCCAGTCCGCGGACCCGGTAGCCAGCTTCGGCCAGCTGGCGGACGACGCGCCGGCCGATCCTTCCGTCGGCACCGGTGACTGCGACTGTGATGCTCATGGCTGGAGCACCGCCTGCTTGTCGGTCGGGCTGGCGTGCACAGCGCCGATCCCGGCGCCGATCCGGTCGGCTGCCTCGATGACCATCCGCGCCAGCTCCGTCTCCCTCTCCTCCAGCTGCAGCGCCGACAGCGGGCCGGAGATGCTGATGGCGGCGACGACGGCGTTCCCCCGGCCGCGGATCGGAGCCGCCACGCAGGCCCGGCTCAGCGCGAGTTCCTCGTGCTCGGTCGCATAACCGCGAGCGCCGACGAGGCGCAGGTGCTCGTCCAGACTCGCGGCGTCGGTGAGGGTGTGCGCTGTGTAGGAGTCGAACGGCCCGGGACCGAGCAGTCGCAGCCGCTGGTCTGGCGAGAGGTGAGCGAGCAGGCACTTGCCCAGTCCCGTGGCGTGCAGCGGGTTGTGCCGCCCCATCAGGGTGTGCGAGCGCGGCGCGAGGCGCCCGTCGAAGTGGAGCAGGTAGAACACTTTGCCGTCACGCAGTTCCGCGACGTTCACTCCCAGGCCGGTATCGGTGGAGATCTCGTACGCGACGGTGCGCGCCTCGCGGTACAGCTGGGACCGGTTCAGCGCGACGCCGGCGAGAGTGATCACCGCCGGGCCGAGCTGATAACTGCCGCTGGTATCACGCTCCAGCAGATCGGCATCGACCAGCGTGGCGAGCAGCCGGGAGGCAGTCGATGCGCCGAGCCCGCACAGTTTGGCTACCTCGCCGACGCGCAGCACCGGGCCGTGCTCGGCAAAGAGCGTGAGCACCCCGAGAGCGCGCTGGACGCTGATGTTCGTCCCGTTCGGGCTGCGCTGCCCAGGCTGGGAGGACTCAGCTGACGTCTTGCTCATGCCGGCAACGTACCGCCATAGTCACAACACATCAACAGATGATGCAAAACTCTTGCATCATCTGGTCATTGTCACCGTCTGGTGGGACAGCTATGCTCGCTCTCGTCTTAGAAAGGGGCAGAAAGGCTGAGATGGGACGCCAGATCACCTCCGTGCGGACGTTCTGCCTGAGGCTGTCGTCAGCCGATCCGTACCTGGGCTCGGCACCGGCAGGGAGCGACGCGAGCAGGTACTTCGTCCGCCCGCCCTGGCGCAGTCTGTACTCGCACGGTTACGAGACGCTGCTGGTGCGGCTGGAGACTGACGACGGTCACGTCGGCTGGGGTGAGGGCCTCGCCCCCGTTGCGCCTGAAGTTCCCCGGGCCGTGATCGACACGATGCTGGCCCCGCAGCTGATCGGAGCTGACCCGTCCGCGCCTCGCCCGGTCTCCCTGCGGCTTGCCGGCCTGATGCGCGAGCGCGGTCACCTGGTCGGGCATCAGGCGGACGCGCTGGCGGCCTGCGACATCGCCTTGTGGGACCTGGCCGGTAAGATCGCCGGACTGTCGGTCGCGCAGCTGCTCGGCGGCGCGTTCCGGTCAGCGCTCCCTGTGTATGTCTCGGGGCTGCCGCGCCCCACGGACGCGGAACGAGCACAACTGGCCGGGGAATGGGTAGGGCAGGGGTTCGGCGCGATCAAGCTCGCGCTCGGCCACGGCGTCGAGCAGGATCTCGCCACCTTCGACGCGGTCGCCACGGCCGGACCGGATCTCGCGATCGGCGTCGACGCGCACTGGGCGTACACGCGCCCGGAGGCAGAGCGCCTCGGGCTGGAACTTGACCGCAGGCGCGCGTGGTTCCTGGAGGCACCGCTCGCTCCCGAGGACATCCAGGGTCACCGGAGCCTGGCCGAGCGCATCGTGACGCCGGTAGCCGTGGGCGAGTCGCTGCGGAATCGTTTCGAGTTCGCCGACTGGCTCGACCGCAGGGCACTGGACATGTGCCAGCCAGACGTGGCCCGCACCGGCATCACCGAAGCGCTCGAAGTCGCCAGTCTCGCCGCGGCTGCCCACGTGCGCGTCGCGCCGCATCACTCGGTCGGGCTCGGGGTCGCACTCGCCGCCGGCTTGCAGCTCGCTGCCGCGATTGAGAATCTTGAGGTGTTCGAGTTCCAGCCCACGACACTGCCGCACGCGAATCGCATCCTGACCGATCCGATCCAGCTCGACGGGAGCTCGTTCCGGCTGCCGGACGGCCCGGGACTGGGCGTCGTAGTCGACGAGCAAGCAGTCATGAACTTCTCGGAGACAACATGACCGTGCTGTCCGGCCTGGTGCCGATCCTGGCTACGCCTTTCCGCGGCGATGGCTCGCTGGATCTCAGCAGCCTTGCCCGGCTGGTGGAGTACCAGGCCGCGAGCGGCGCGGACGGTGTCGCTACCTTTGGCATGGCCAGCGAGACGTTCACGCTGTCTGCCGAGGAGCGCCGCCTCGTCCTCGGCATGGTCGTCAGCACGGCCCGGAGCGCCGGAGCAGACATGCCGGTTGTTGCCGGGGTCTCTGCCACCGGCCTGTACCCGGCGCTCGAGCAGGGCAAGGCCGCGGTGGAGGGCGGCGCGAGTGTGCTCATGGTCCTGCCACCCTTCCTCGTGCGGCCCAGCGACGACCAGCTAGCCGAGTTCTTCGGCGAGCTCGCCGCTGCCGTCGGCGTGCCCGTGATGATGCAGGACGCCCCTGCGCTTACCGGGGTGGCCATGAGCGTCCGGCTCACCGCCGAGATCGGCAAGGTCCCCGGCGTTGACTACGTCAAGATTGAGGCTGCGCCTACCGCGCCGAAGGTCTCGGCGGTCGCCGCTGCGACCGCCGGCGGCAAGCTGCGCGTCTTCGGCGGACAAAATGCGCAGTTCCTGCTGGACGAACTGGATCGCGGCGCTGTCGGCACGATGCCCGCATGCGAGTTCACCGACCTGCTGGCCGAGGTGGTGACGGCGTGGAATGCAGGAAACCACGACGAGGCCGAGGTGCGCTTTCACCAGCTCCTGCCGCTGCTGGTCTACGGGCTGCAGGGCGGGATCGCATGGGCGGTCCACAAGGAGGTCCTCGTCCGGCGGGGAATCATCGCAGACGCCAGGGTCAGAGCCCCGGCACGCTCGCTCGACGCGGCCAGTGCGGCCGGCCTTCTCCGGCTGCTCCGCCCGCTCGAGTCGGAGCCTGGGTGGCAGCCGCTACCTGGCCTCGCCGGCAGGGCGCACTGAGAGCGACAGAACACCCCAGCAAAGGCGGCCGCATGGATCGTGAACCCTCCGCAGACCTCACCCCTGAACAGGTCCGCAGCACCCTGGAGCTTCGCGGCATCGCGGTCTTGGACGACGCGGACCTGACGGCCGTGGTGGGCCTCGCCACAGCACTGCGACAGCAGGCGCTCGGCCTCCTTCGCGCGGCGCGTGGCGGGCTCGCGGACGGTCATGACGGTGGTGAGACTGCATGAGTGCTGCAAGGAGCCTGCTGAGTGCCGGAGTGGCAGCCATCGGCGACGCCATGGCCACCGGCGCAGCGACAGCTGCCGAGCTTGCCGAGGCGGCGCTCGGCGCGATCGCGGCCGACGACCCCGCGCTGCATGCCTTCATCACTGCGGACCCTGGCGGAGCCCGCGCGGCCGCGGCTGCTGCGGATCGCGAGGCCGGTCGCGGGCGGCCGGCGCAGGAAGCGGCGCTACGCGGCCTGCCGGTCGCCATCAAGGACAACATCCCCACCGCGGGCCTGCGCACCACCTTTAACTCCCGTGCCTACGCTGACTGGACGCCGGCCTGGGACGCGCCCGCTATACAGCGGCTACGGTCGGCCGGGGCGGTCATCGTGGGCAAGACGAACCTGAACGAGTTCGGATGGAGCCTGCCGTCCGAGGCAGACCTGGTGCCGCCACCACGTAACCCCTGGAACACCGCGCACCTGATGGTCGGATCGAGTAGTGGTTCGGCCACGGCAGTAGCAGCAGGCATGGTGCCGGTCGCACTGGGCACTGACGGCGGCGGCTCGACGAGGCTGCCGGCGAGCCAGGCGAACCTAGTCGGCCTGAAGCCAGGCCGGGGAGTGATCCCCGGCACCGGCGCGCCCACCGAAGAGATCAGTGTCATAGGCGTACTGGGCCGCAGCGCAGAGGACGTCTGGGCGGTGTTCTCGGTACTCGCTGGCCGGCCTGCGCGGCCTCCGGATCGCGCGGATTTCCCGTTGCGCCTGGCCGTGCCGCGCCGCCAGATCGAAAGCCTCGGCGTCGAGGACGACGTGCGTGTCGCCTTCGAGGCCGACCTTCGTGCTCTCGCAGACGCAGGCGCCGAGATAGCCGAGGTCGACCTGCCACATCTCGAGACCGCCCGAGACGCCAGCTTCGTGCTGCTCGCCGCGCTTTCCCACGCCATGCTCGCGCCAGACCTGCGCGAGCGGCAGGAACTGCTCGGCCTGAGTGCGCGCCGCTACCACCTGGCCGGCGCAGTCCTGTCTGTCGAGGACATCGTGAACGCCCGCCGCATCGGCCGGGCGTTCGCTGACGAGATGGATCGAGCGCTCGGCTCGAGCTACGGACTCCTGACGCCGGTGTCCACTGTCGCCACGACCGCGGCAGCGCGCCGGCCGGGCGAGCACAACCGGGGCCTCAACTCGACCTTCACTGCGCCGTTCAACCTGACTGGCTGGCCCGCGATCTCGGTTCCGTCCCGCAGGGGCAGCCAGGGCATCCCCATCGGCCTGCACGTTGCAGCAAGGCCGGGCCAGGAGGAATGGTTGCTGGAGCTTGCGTCCCGCGTCCGGGCCTGGTTGGGGACGGCGACTGCGGACGCTGCAGGGTGAGCGCGCGCGGTGTGATCGTCCTGGGGGCGTCGCCCATCGGCACGGCGATCGGCGAGGCTTTCGCGGCGGCGGGCGACGTGGCGTACTGCATCGCGAGAGACCGGCCGCCGCCGGGTGTGTTCGCCGCCTGGTCGGAGGCGGATTGCGCGCAGCCGGGTGCGGCCCGCGGTGCTGTACGGGACGCCGTGGCTACCCTGCCGTCCCTGGACGTACTGGTCCTTGCGGCCGCCTCCATGCCGGTTGCCTCGGCCGCCGACACCTCGGACGAGCAATGGGACCAGACCATCCGCGACTGCCTCACTTGCGCCTTCAACCTCGTGCGCGAGTGCGTTCCCGGCCTTACCGAAGGCAGCTCGATCGTCGCGGTGGGGTCCACGAACTCGTTCCTGTCCGCTCCCGGCCTGGCGGCTTATGCCGCGGCGAAGGCCGGGCTCGACGGCCTGATCCGGCAGGTCGCGCTGGACTATGGCAGCCTGGGCATTCGGGCAAACATTGTGGCGCCGGCCCTCGTCAGCGAGGGGGAGAGCGGGGAGGCGGCAGCGGGTTACCCGCTCGGCCGGGTCGGCCGCCCGCGCGATGTGGCCGATGCCGTGGTATTCCTGGCGTCCGACAGGGCCAGCTTCATCACGGGAGTCACGGTGCCCGTCGACGGCGGCCTCAGCATCGCGAGCCCGGCAGCGTACCTGTCGCCGCGCCTGCGGGCCCGGTTCCCGCGGCGCCCTGGCGCGCAGTCGGCGGAGCGCCAGGAGCCGAGCGAGGCGGGGGAGCGGACCGAGGCGGGGGAGCCGGCTGAAGCCGCCGAGCGGGAGTCCCGGTGAGTCTGCAGCACATTCACGAGCTGCTCGCGTTGGCCGGTGAGCAGACCATGGGCCTGGCATTCCGCATTTGGGGCTTCGGCGAGGGGCCTGCCCTTGCCGGCCTGCTCGCCTGCAGCGACATCCTCCACGACGCTCGCTACGAGCGGGCTGTCGTCACCGTGGTGGAGCCGTACCTGCAGCGCGACCAACTGCCCGAAGACCACGTCGCGCCTCCTGAACTCCTGCTCGTGCTGCGCCAGCGTCACGGCGACGACCGGTATCTCAAAGCGGCACGCCGCTGGGCCCGGCTCGTGCTTGAGGCACCGCGCCCGGCCGCAGGCCAGCCGCAGGTCTACCGGCCGGACCTCTTCGGTCTGGCGAACGTCACCTGGGTCGACACCATGTACAGCCACGGGCCCGGCCTGGCTGCATGCGGGTACCCGGAGGAGGGACTGACGGTCATGGCAGAGAGCTGCCGGTTCCTGCAGGACGACAGTGGCCTGTTCGCCCACGGTTACGACGTCGCCAGCCGCCGCACCAATGGCGTGCACTGGGGCCGTGGCTGCGGCTGGGCGCTGCTCGGCATCGTGCAGATTTCGGCGTACCTGCAGGATGCGGAGCTGACGGCAGCGTGCTCGGCGCTGCTGGCGGCGCTGGCCAGTTATGAGGAAGACGGTCGCTGGCACACCGTGGTCGATGATCCGTCGACTCCGCTGGAGAATTCGGTCTCGGCCTTCGTCGCGGCGGGGATCCGCCTTGGAATCCAGCGTGGAGTTGTGACCGAGCAGTACGCGGCGCTAGCTGGGCGTGCCCGTGCGTCCGCGGTCGCCAGCATCGTCGACGGGAACCTCCCGGTGTCCGAAGCGACACCGGTCGGCAACCGTGACCTTTACGCATCACGCCGGACGGGCCGGTTCCCCTGGGGCCAGGGCCCGCTGCTGCTGGCGCTGGCGGCTGAGGAGGGCTGGGCATTGCGCGCTGAGTCCCCCTCCGAGCGGGGCCTTGGGTGAGCGCATCGCTGGCGCCGCCCATGCGGCGGGCAGAGCTGACGGTCGACGTCTCGGACGCAGTCGGCTGCGGAGAGCGACTGCACACCGCGGTCACCGTGACCTGGCCCAGTTCGCTTCCGGACCGTCCGCTCGTTATCGTCGCCTGGCCTGGCGGCGGTTATAACCGGCACTACTTCGACCTGCAGCTGCCGGACCTGGCTGGCTACAGCCAGGCCGAGCACCATGCCCGGCACGGGATCCTCACTGTTGCCTGTGATCACATCGGTGTGGGCGACAGCAGCGTTCCGATCAGCGGGCTGGGCCACGCTGCACTGGCCCGCGCGAACGCCGCGACAGCGGCGGAGGTCCTCGCCCGGCTGCGGCAGGGCGCTATCGCCGGCGACCTGGCGCCGCTGCCAGCGCTGGTCGCGATTGGCGTCGGCCATTCCTACGGCGGGCTGCTGCTCACGATGCTCCAGGCGACTCAGCGGACCTTCACGGCGGTCGGGATGCTCGGCTGGAGCGGCGTCAACACGGTTATTCCAGTCGACCCTAGTCATCCGCTGCTGGCGGGGATGTACCGGACGCGGGTGCCCGGCCTGGAGCACCCGTACCGGCGGGCGTTCCACTATGACGACGTCCCGGAGGCCATCGTGGCGCTGGACCTCGACGGCTATCCCGCTCGGCCCGAAGGCGCGCCCCAGCCGGCCTGGGCGACCAGGTTCATGCCCGGCGGTCCGAACGCAGCGCCGGAGCGGCCGCCGAACGGCGCGATCACCGCTGGCGAGGCCGCTCTGATCGGCGTTCCGGTACTCGTCGCGGTGGGAAAGCGCGATGTCTGCCCGGATCCATGGGCCGAGCCTGGCGCCTATCGCGGCTCCTGCGACGTGACCCTCACCATCGTCCCGGCGATGGGGCATGCGCACAACTTTGCCAGTACGCGCTCGATTTTGTGGGAACGCATCGAGGCCTGGGCCGAGACCATTGCGGCACGCGGGCCCGACTCCCGCGCGGATCCGGACAGTTCGCAGGCGAATGAGGAGGCTGTATGAAGGTCACTAAGGTCACGGCGACAGTCCACCGGCTTGCGCCACTCGGCGATGCCTACTGGGGCGCACGGACCTGGGGTGGCCCGGTCCAGGCAGATAGGGACGACTATCCACCGCCCGCGCGGCGCCGTTACGTCTACTCTCCGACCATCGATGCGGTCCTCGTGCGCGTCGACACCGACGAGGGCGTGACCGGCTGGGGCGAGTGCAAGGCACCAGTGGCCGCGCCAGCGACCGCGGCGATCGTCACCGAACTGCTCGGCCCGATGATCACCGGAACGCGAATCGATGAGCTCGCCGTGACCTGGGACCGCATGTACACGGCGATGCGGGTCCGCGGTCACGATGCCGGGTTCTGGCTGGAGGCGCTCTCCGGAGTGGACATCGCCCTCTGGGACGCGTGGTCACGGACGCTGGGCCAGCCCATCTACACGCTGCTGGGTGGCGCCTACCGCACGCAGATCCCGGTCTATGCGTCCGGGCTGCCTGCCGCGACCAGTCGCGAGGAGCTTGACGGCCTGCGGGACAGTGCCCGGCGCCTGAAGAAGGCGGGGTGGACCGCGGTCAAGATGGCCATCGGGCTACGGCCAGGTCTCGACGTTGCCTCGGTCGCCGCGGTATGCGAGATCTTCGACACCGTATTTGCCGACGCGGCCGGGCAGTATGACCTCGCTCAGGCGATCCGCGTTGGGAGGAGTCTGCAGGAACTCGGCGTCGGCTTCTTCGAGATGCCCATCCCGCCCGAGTACATCGACGGGTACGCCCAGCTGGCTAGCAGGCTCGACATCCCGCTGGCGCTGGACTCTCTGCCCAACCGCTACCGCGCGCTGGAGTACCTGCGCGCAGGTGCGCTCGGGGTGCTGCAACCTGATGTCTGCCGTGCGGGCGGCATCACCGAGGTCATGCGCATCGCCGTGCTCGCTGACGCGTTCGGCGCGATTACGACGCCACATGTCAGCATTGGCTCGCCCGTCCACTTCGCAGCGAGCCTCCAGTGTGCCGCCGCCATACCTAACTTCCAGATCATGGAGCACTGGATAGGTGACAATCCGCTGAACGCTTTCTCGGCTGACGCCCGGTCGCCTGAGAACGGCCACCGCGCGGTGACGAACTCGCCGGGACTCGGCATCACGGTAGAGCCAGCTGGCCCTCACCTCGTCACTTAAGCAGCCTCGACATGACCTGACGGGTCCGAGCGCGCGGGCGAGGGTGAGCATTTGCTGCTCCCCGCCGCGGACAGGAGACCTGCACGCAGTCCGACGGTCCTGGGACCGCGGAGTCACGCCGAGCCGTCGTCCTGCCGCTGCCACCCGGAGGTCCTGGGCGGCTCGGACTCAACCGCGGCCACCAGCTCGGCAGCGTGGTCATCGCCGACGATGGGGGCGAGCCGCTCCCGCAGGAGCGAGGCGCTCGGAGTGAGGAACCGCTCCGCGCCGTAGAGGTCCTCCGTGCCGCCCGGCCCCGGCAGCAGGATCTTCCACCCTTCTGGCTCGGCGTCGGACTGCACTGCGCCGAACGTCAGGACGCACGCCGGCGTCCCGCCCTCGCGAAGCGCATACGTGGTCTTGCGGCCAAGCTGAGTTCTGTCGACAGTCATGCGATGTCTTCTCCCTCTGGCTCGGATCGGAGTACTGGCGCCGTACGGACGCAAGCGGGCCAGCTGATCCTCGGTCAGCGCCGGGGTAGTCAGTGGACTCGTCCGCAGGCCGGGCACGGGCGATCAGGCTCCGGCGTGGGCCAGGTAGTCGGCCGTCGCCTGCTCGCTCCGGGTGACGTGCTGGATGGCCGGCCTCAGCCGCAGGCCCTGGTAGCGGGCCAGGGCGCCCGGCACCTCACCGGCTGAGCTGACGTCGCGCATCGTCAGAG
Organism: uncultured Actinomycetota bacterium; assembly: GCA_963711535.1. Taxonomy (GTDB): domain Bacteria; phylum Actinomycetota; class Actinomycetes; order Streptosporangiales; family Streptosporangiaceae; genus JAJYUU01. The sequence goes on from CAVQEN010000003.1 coordinate 170,842, forward strand.
CCAGAGCGCGTGCGTCGTACAGGCCCTCCCGGAATCCGCCGCCTACCATCGGGCTCGCCGCGTGCGCGGCGTCACCGGCGAGAGCGAGCCGGCCGCTCGTCAGCCAGGCCGGCTTGTAGTGGACGATCGGGGTGCCGAACACGGTGCCGCCGTCCAGCGCGATCGCCAGTGCCTCGCGCCACGGGGTCGGCCAGTTCGCGGCGGCAAACTCGGACAGCCGCTGCTGAACGCCGCCCGGCAGCGCGCCGGCGCGAGGCTGCCGCGGACCGTCTCGCCGTCGAGCAGGCCTGTGTCCAGCAGTAGCCCGCGCTGCTGCGGGTCATACCAGACCAGGTTCAGGCGGCGGTCACCGACGGTCGTCTCGCCGGCTGGCCCGGGCACGGGATAGGTGACCAGGCGGTACGGGCCGGCGTACACTTCCCGTCCCGGCTCGCCGGCGGCCGGGAGCGGCACCGCGGGCGGCATGTCCTGCTCCCGGACCAGCGCGCGCCACAGCAGGACGCCCGCGTACCGGGCCGCGGGGTTGTCAGGCGCGACGGCGGCACGCACGGTACTGCGAGCACCGTCGGCGCCGACGACCAGGTCTGCGGGGTAGCTGCCGCCGTCAGCCGTCAGCACGGTCGCGCCATGCCACTGGTCTCCGGGGTCGGCAGCGGTTACCCGCACGGCGCGGCGCATCGTCACTCCCGGACACCGCGCGGCATGCTCTTCGAGCCACCCCTGAAGCAGATGCCACGCAGTCGTGTCCCGGTCGATGCCGTGCAGCACCGGCGGCTCGTCGGCGATGCCGGTGACCTCCTGCAGCAGCGCGACGTCGACGCCCAGGCCGCCGCCCGCGTCCGCGGCAGGAGAAGGGCTCTGCTCGAGGACGGTGACGTCCATGCCCTGGCCGGCCAGCGCGATCGCGGCCGACAGTCCCACCAGACTTCCGCCGGCTACCACGCATCGCACGGTCCGGCTTGCGTCTGTCACGTCACAAACCTCCGGCCAGCTCCTGTTCGGTCATTGTGCGCTACCAAGCGTGACACCCGGTGCGGGGGCGGCATCACGCGGGCCGCGCGTGCGCGGGGAACCAGCCGATCACTGCGGCAACCAGGCAGGCGGCCGCTCCGAGCGCCAGCGAGTACCGGGCGGAGGTGGCCTGAGCCAGGGCGCCGATGATCGGTGAGCCGACCGCGGTGGTACCGACGAGGGCCATCGTCCACAGGGCGATGACGCGGCCGCGGAAGAGTGGCTCGGAGTTCAGCTGGATGGTGGCGTTCCCGATGGTCAGGAACAGCAGGCTCATTGCCCCGGCGAGCGTGCAGGCGGCCGCGGCGGTCCAGATAGTAGGCGCGCCGGCGACCAGGGCCACGGCCGCCCCGTATCCGACAGCGACCTTCGTCAGGCTGGCCACGCCGGTCCGGGCACTGCGGGCGGCGTACAGCCCGCCGAGTATGGCGCCGAGGCCGAGAGCGCCGAGCAGCAGGCTGCAGGTCGCGTCACTGCCGCGAAACGTGGTCTTGGCCAGCAGTGGCAGACTGACCTCGAACTCGAAGGTGAAGGTCCCCACGAAGGCCATCATCAGCAGCGGCCGGGCCACGGCCGGGATCCCGGCGGCATAGCGCAGCCCGGCGCGCAGCTGGCCGGGGGCGCGCGGGGCGGGCACGGACGGGTGCAGGTTCCTGCGATTCAGGCTGAGCAGCGAAGCAATGACAAACAGGAAGCTGCCTGCGTTGACGATGAAGCACCAGCCGATGCCGACTGCCGCGATCAGCACGGCGGCGACGGTCGGGCCGATGACCCGCGCGATGTTGACGAGAGTGCTGTTCAGCGTGACGACATTGCGCACCAGGGCCCGGCCCACCATCTCGGGCACGAACGCCTGACGGGCCGGGTTGTCGATCGCGCTGAACGCGCCGAAGAGCAGCGCGAGAACGACCACCTGCCACAGCCGGATCGACCCCGTGAGGACGCTGAGGCCGAGAGTCAGGGACACCAGCGCGAGGCCCGTCTGAGTGATCAGCAGGATCCGGCGCTTCGAATACCGGTCCACGAGCAGGCCGCCGTACGGAGACAGCAGCAAGCCCGGCGCGTAGCGGGCGGCAGTCGTCAGGCCGAGGATCGTCCCCGAGTGTGTCAGGCGCAGCACCAGCAGAGCCTGGGCCACAGTCTCGGTCCAGGTGCCGATCAGGCTGAGAGACTGCCCGCTGACGTAGCGGCGGAAGTTCGGCACTGCCAGCGCGCCGAATTCCGCCTGCCTCGGCCGGGGTGACGCCGGCGTCTCTCCGGCGCCCGTCTCACGACCTCTCTCTGCGCCAGTCGCGCCGGGGCCTCGCCAGGAGGCTCGCCGCTCGACGTCACCCGATTCCCCTTACCCGTCCCCGCCGGGGCTACCCGGGAACGGGCCGCCGGCGGCTGCTTGGGCCATTCGCCGCCGGGCATGAACGCACAGTGTCAGTGGCCTGCGCCCTGACCCGTGCCCTGGCGGCACCTGCAGCCTCAACCGAAATTTCCGGGGATCCGGGGAGAAACCCGTCTACCGACAGCAGGGGAGCAGAAGATGAGCAAGAACCATCGGCCACCGCACACCACCACCGATGGGGGGAGCGGCGTTGCGAGCGACGAGCACTCGCTCACTGTCGGTCCGTCCGGCCCGGTTCTGCTGCAGGATGCCTACCTGGTCGAGAAGCTGGCCCACTTCGTGCGCGAGCGCGTTCCCGACCGGGTGTATCACGTTAAAGGCGGCGGAGCGTTCGGCTACTTCGAGGTGACGCAGGACGTCACCCAGTGGACGAGGGCCGCCTTCCTGAGTGAGATCGGCAAGCACACGCCCATGCTGATCAGATTCTCGTCGGTGGCCGGGGAAGAGGGCTACGCGGACTCCGACCGCGACGTGCGCGGCGTCGCGATGAAGTTCTACACCGAGGACGGCAACTACGACCTGGTCGGCAACAACACGCCGGTCTTCTTCGTGCGCGACCCGATGAAGTTCCCTGACTTCATCCACTCGCAGGAGCGCATGCCGGACAGTGGCCTGCGCAGCAACAACATGCAGTGGGACTTCTGGACGCTCTCACCCGAGTCGGCCCACCAGGTGACCATCCTGATGAGTGACCGCGGAACGCCGCGGTCCTGGCGGCATATGCATGCGTTCAGCAGCGACACCTACATGTGGGAGAACGCTGCGGGCGAGAGGTTCTGGGTGAAGTACCACTTCAAGACCGACCAGGGTATCCAGAATTTCACCGACGCCGAGGCCAGGGCCATGCGTGCCGAGGACCTCGACTGCCACCGCCGTGACCTGCGGGACGCAATCGCGCGGAAGGACTACCCGTCCTGGCGGGTGGAAGTCCAGATCATGCCGTACGAGGACGCGGCCGGTTATCGCTTCAATCCGTTCGACATCACCAAGGTGTGGCCGCACAGCGACTACCCGACGATCCCGGTCGGCCGGGTGGTGCTCGACCGCAATCCGGACAACTTCTTCGCCCAGATCACGCAGGCCGGGTTCGATGTGGCGAACTTCGTGCCGGGCATCGGGCCAAGCCCGGACCGCATGGTGCTGGGGCGGATGTTTGCCTACGCCGACTCGCAGCGCTATCGCACCGGCACGAACTACGAGCAGCTGCCGGTCAACCAGCCGATCGACGCGGTGCACAACTACAACAAGGACGGCCCGATGCGCTACCGCCATAACGGCAGCCAGCCAGTGTACGCGCCGAACAGCTACGGCGGCCCCAAGGCTGATCCGCGGCGCTACCCCGATCCGAGCTGGTTTGCCGGGGCCGGTGACATCATGCGGACGGCTTACGAGGCGCACCGGGATGACAACGACTTCATCCAGCCGGGCACCCTCTACCGCGAGGTGATGACGGCGGAGGACCGGGACCACCTCGTTTCGAACATCGTCTGGCACTTGAGCCAGCAGGTCGAGCGCTTCATCCAGGAACGCGCGGTGAGCGACTACTGGGCCAGAGTCGACCCCGACCTCGGCGCGCGCGTCGCGCAGGGCCTCGGCCTGCGGACTCCGCAGGCGAGCAACCGCTAGCGCCGCACAGCTCGCGGCTCCCGGGCACGGCGTGCTGCCCGGGTGCCGCGGTCTTCGCCCTGTGCATGGCCGGGCACATGAATCCGGGACGTCTAGTCGGCGCGGGGCCAGTGCTGGCCGATGTAGGGTCGGGATTTTCCTTGGCCCAGTTGTCCAGGATGGCGGCGAGGGCAGCGGCCTGGCCTTCGCCCGCAGGCAGGTTCTTCGTTAAGACGAAGACGAGGACAACGTCGCGTTCGGCGACATAGTCGGCGACATTCTCGGTGACGACAGCCCCGCCGTCGGCGCGGGCGGCTGCCGCAACCTGGCTGTCGGCGGCGCCGCGCAGGCCCGCCTCGGTGACGTGGGTGGCGTCGTGGCCGTACTTGTCTCGCAGCGGGCCCGCTGCGCCAGGCGGGAACATCTCGTCGATCAGGAACGCGGTCACGCCAGCAACGCCTGACGCTGCTGCGCGGTAGTGCGGCTGCGGGCAGCCAGGTCACGGTTGCGGCTGATCCGGTCGCGGATCTGGCTGGCGTGCTCAGCGGCGTAGTCCAGCGCCATTCGGATGACCCGCGGATGCAGCTCCGACTCCTCGCTCAGCACAGTGATGCGCTGTTCCTCAGTACCGTCCAGTTCCTGGAGCCGGGAGATGATCTCCCAGATGTCAGGGCCACCAGCAAGCGCGGCGCGGCGGTCATGCGCTGAGCTACGTAGTATTACGGCGAGGTCCGGCCTGCACGTCGATAGCCGGTTCCAGCAGGACGCTCAGCGGCCGCGATCCTTCACCCGGGCGACGACCGCGTAGATGTGATTCGTGATCGGTAGCCGGCTGACGGGCACGGCGGCCAGCTCCCGCTCGACGGCCATGGCGAACTGGCTCCTGGCATCCGGGCTGAGAAGAGCAATGTTCGCGTACGAGGACAGCAGCCTGACGTAACGATCCGCCTCGAGCTCGAAGTGATCGGTGCGCCAGTGCCACCACGGCATGCCGAACAGTCCGGAAGAGATGAGTTCCTGCCTGCCGTCGGCGGCGCTTTCGTGCAGCGCCGTCAGCTGGGGCTGCTCGTCGCCGGCGAAGTCAGGGTACTGACGGAAGACGCTCTGGTTCAGCCGGGACTGCAGATCAGCCCGGACCACCGGGTAATTCCACAGCAGGCACAGATGCCCGCCGTCGTCGAGGAAGTCAGCCGCACGGTGGTACGACGCGGCCGGGTCCAGCCAGTGGAAGCTGTTCGCGGCCAGTACGGCGCGGTACCGGCTGCCGCCCGTGAAGTCCTCGAAACGGGCCCCTGACACCGTCAGTTTCCCGCTGCCGCCCAGCTTTCGGGCCAGCACTGCCCGCATCGCGGTGCCCGGCTCGATGGCCGTGACTGTCAGTCCGTTGCCGACCAGGCCGGCGGTCAGCTGGCCGGTACCTGCGCCGATCTCGAGGACCCGGTCGCCGGGAACCAGGCCGGTGACGTCGGCAAGTGACTGAATCAGGTCGTCGCTAAACAACGGCCGGGCGTCGTCGTACTCTTCGGCCACGCGATCGAAGGCCAGCTGGTGCTCAAACCGCCTGTTGGCCCTCATGCCGGGGATCGTATGGCAGGGATCCGGCAGAGTTCCGCAGTAGGCCCGCGCAGGGGCTGGCTGGGTCAGCTTCCCGTATGTGGTACCCCGGTCACGTTTTCCAGGACACGAGGATCGGCGAAGTCGCGGAAGAGGACAATCTCGCCCTCCCGGATGCGCAGGATCTGGATGGATGTCGCCGCGATTGACTGGCCCGTCGTGGTCAGGGTTGCGTTCGTGCGCATCTCCACGATCACCACCTCCGGGTCCTGGGTCTGGTAGAGCTCTGCGACCTCGAAGTCCTCCAGGCGCAGCGGCGACGCCACGACGCGGCGCGAATACTCGCGAATCGCCTCCCTGCCCTCCAGCCGCGAAGGCGCGCCCGGCGGCGCGAAGGGCGCCTCGATCACCCCATCGGGCGCGAACAGGTCAGCGAAGCCGTCGGCATCCCCGCTCAGAATCAGGCGGCGGCGCCGGGCCAGGACATCGGCGGGCGTGGCGGATGGCATGCGGCCCTCCTTCGTTCGGGAGATTTCGTTCAACGTGCGTTCATTGAACAAGCATAGAACGAATCGGAGAGCCTGGTCAACACTCGTAGAATGAGCGGATGACTACTCCCCGGCCCGGTTCGCGCGCCGAGCAGCGCCGCCGCACCGAGGCGCGCATCCTCGACTCCGCGACCGGACTCTTCCTCACCGCCGGGTACGAGCGGACCACCATCCGGGCCGTAGCCTCGGCCGCGGGCGTGGACGCGGGCCTGGTCATGCACTATTTCGGGTCCAAGCAAGAGCTATTCCGGCGAGTGATCGACGCCGCCCCCGTCCCCGAGGTCAGCGGAGCGCCCGGGCAGGCGGCCGAGCAGATCCTCGCCGGGCTCGCCGAGCCGGCTGGCGAGCGAGCCGGTCGCATCGCTGGCCCTCTTGCGCTCGATGCTGACCAATCCCGAGGCCGCCAGCGCGGCCAGTGCCAGCATCGCCCGCTACGAGGCCGAGATCGCGCAGGCCATCCCCGCCGCCGACGCGAGCCTGCGGGCCGCGATCATCAGCGCCATCACCCTCGGCATCACGGTCTCCCGGCATCTCATCAAGACCGACGAGCTGGCCGGCGCTGACCCGGCGCAGGTCATCAGACTGCTGCGTCCCTGCATGCTGGCGCTGACAGCCCAGCCACCGTCCGCGCCCCGTTAATTCGCGTCCTGAGTCGACGTGAATTGCTCCGGAGCAACCGGCGCGCGTTCCGCGCTGAGCTCGCACGCAGCTTCAGGCTCACTGCGAGCCGAAATGACCCCAGTGCGTGGCGATGATGAGGAGCACGCCGGCAGCCGCCAGCGCGATGCCTGCGACGATCGTTCGGGCGGTACTGAACTTGAGCGCGGGGAGTTGCGCCGCGGCCAGCCAGATCCCGGCGATGAGGATGAGCAGGAATCCGATTTCCGCGAGGCGCACTCCGGTGTGATGCGCCAGGGCAACGGCGTTCATAAGTGGCATTCTTCCTGCTTCGCCGCACCCGTGTCGAGCCGGGCCGGATCTCCGGTGCCGCATCAGCGGCACTGTATCGGTGCACAGCGCAACAGTCGCGGGTAGCACTGCTGTCGATGCGACGAGCGCCGGGCCAGCAGGGAGAATCCGCATGAGTACCAACTCGTCCTCAGCCGGGAAAACTGGGCAGACCGGAGACGCCTTCCCGGTCAGGGCACGCAACATATTGTCGGCTTGGAAGGCGTGGATTTTTCCGCTCGTCGTCTGTTCAATTCTTCTTGCACTAATCACGGCGTTCTACATCGGATCAGTCGTTAATCCTCTCGGGCACCTGCACGGGCTACCCGTGGCGGTCGCGAATCAGGATCAGGGCGCAGCCGCTGGCACTCGCCGTATCGACGTCGGCCAGAAGGTGCAAGCCGGGCTCTCCCGCACGCCCGCGGTGTCCAGCCGGCTGGCGGTGAACGTCACCACGCTCCGGGCGGCTGAGCAGGCCATGGACCGCGACGGTTCGTACGCGACAGTCGTAATTCCGCCCGGGTTTACCGCGTCGCTGCTAAGTCTGGCGGGGGTACCGGGAAGCCGGCCGGTGTCCGGGAGGCCCGAGATCATCATTCTGACCAACCAGCGAGCCGGCAGCGAGGGCGTAGCCCTGGCCACCGGCGTGCTGAAGCCGGCCCTCGCTGCTGCGTCGCGCCAGATTGGACGCCAGCTCACCGCGATCGCGCCGCCGCCCTCCAGCCCGGCAACACGAGCGTTCCTGGCGGACCCGGTTGCCGTCACGACTGTTGAGTACCGTCCGCTGCCCAGTCACACCGGCCTCGGGCTGAGCGCCTTCTACGCCGCCTTGCTCTTCCTTTTCTGCGGCTTTTTCGGCGCGGTCATCGTTAACAGTTCGGTGGACGTGGCTCTCGGATATGCCACCACCGAAACGGGGCCCTGGTGGCGCCAGCGCCGGCCAGTACCCATCAACAGATGGAACACGCTCATCGTCAAATGGGTCATGGCCGCGCCGGTCACCGGCATCATGACGGGAATCTTGCTGCTCGTCGCGGTCGCGGGCCTCGGCATGGACGCGCCGCACCCGGGACTGCTGTGGCTGCTGGCATGGCTGTGCGCAGCGAGCGTAGCTGCGGGGACACTTGTGCTGTTCGCAGCGCTGGGCACGCTCGGCCAGCTCGTGGCGCTGCTCATCTTCATCTACGCAGGACTGGCCTCGGTGGGCGGCACGGTGCCGCTGCAGGCGCTGCCCACCGTCTTGCGATGGCTGTCGGCCGTCGAGCCGCTGCGTCAGGTTCTCGCCGGCGCCAGAGCAGTCCTGTACTTCAACGCGCAGGCCGCCACGGGGCTGACCCGGTCGGTGGCGGCAGCAGCGTCAGGGCTGGTCTTCTGGCTGATCGTGGGCACGGCCATAGTGAAGTGGTACGACGCCAAGGGACTCAACCGCATCGATCCCGCCCTGCTGGCGTACATTGACTCCTCAGCTGACGCGTACAAATCTCAGGACAGCAAGGCTCCGGACCAGGCGTCCGGGAACGCGGGCAAGCCGGCGGATCCAGATCGATGACGGCGCCGCTCCGCCCCGCGCGTTAACCCTTCCTGCTGGCGGGTACCGCCATACCTGCCGATGCAGAGGGAGATGCGACGTGCCAAGCCGGGCAATGCAGGACTGGATCGACGCCTTCAGGGACCAGCAGAAGGCCGGTGCCCGGCAGGCCTCGCTGACGCTGGAAGAGCGCCGCGCCGCGTTCGCTCCCGGTGACCGACCTCATCCGGTTCCGGGCGACGTGCTGGTGACGGCGGTGACCGCCGGCGGGGTTCCCGCTCACTGGCTTGATGTCCCGGAGGCGGACACCGGCCGGGTGCTTCTGTTCCTGCATGGCGGAGGTTACGAGCTCGGGTCGCTGCGCAGTGACGGCGAGCTCGCTGCCCGGCTCGGACGGGCCAGCGGTATGCGCGTGCTCTTCCCCGAATACCGCCTGGCCCCCGAGCATCCCTTCCCTGCCGCCGTCGAAGACGCTCTGGCCGCATGGCGCTGGCTGCGCACCGGCCAGGGCCTGACCGCGCGATCAATGGCAGTGGCCGGCGACTCCGCTGGCGGCGGGCTCGCCGTCGCCCTGCTCGTGGCCCTGCGTGACGCCGGGGAGGACTTGCCGGCCGCCGCCGCGCTCATGTCGCCGACGGTGGACCTGACCAGCTCGGGCGCCTCGATGACCGAGCGTGCCGGTCAGGATCCGGTCTCCACCCCCGCCATGCTCCGCCAGTTCGCCGCCGACTACCTCGCCGGGGCCGACCCAGAAACGCCCCTGGCGTCGCCGCTGTTTGCCTCGCTGGCCGGGCTCCCGCCGCTGCTGGTGCTGGCAGGCACAGCCGACCTGCTGCTCAGCGATTCCGAGCGTCTCGCGACAGCAGCAGCCGACGCCGCGGTCGACGTGACTTTGCAGGTCGCCGAGGGCCTGCCGCACGTCTACCCGATCATGCTCGGCACGCCTGAGGCAGCCGAGGCCACCGAGCAGATCGGGAAGTTCCTGCGAATCCGGGTTCACTGACCAGCCTAACTGGCCCACAGGCCGCTGAAGATGAGGCGGAGAACGGAGGACCCGTTGAACGAAACGGGGCAGAAGGTAGCAATCGTTACGGGTGGCTCGCAGGGCATCAGCGCCGGCCTCGTTGACGGATATCGCAAGCGAGGCTGGGCGGTCGTGGCGAATTCGCTCAATATCAAGCCGTCGGCGGACCCGGACGTCCTGACCGTCGCGGGCGACATCTCCGAGCAGGCCACCGCTGGCCGGATCATGAGCCAGGCACTCGATCGCTTCGGGCGTGTCGACACCCTGGTCAACAACGCAGGGGTCTTCGTCTCCAAGCCGTTCACTGACTACACCGCGGAGGACTACGCGCTGATCACCGGGGTCAATCTGGCCGGATTCTTCTGGCTGACTCAGCGCGCCATCGGCCAGATGCTGACGCAGGGCGGCGGCCACGTCGTCAACGTCAGCGCCAGCATCGCGGACCGCGCGGATGCTGTGGAGCCGACCGCGCTGACCGCGCTGACGAAGGGCGGCCTGGCCGCGGTGACCGGGTCGCTGGCCATCGAGTACGCCTCCCGCGGCATCCGCGTGAACGCCGTCGCGCCCGGCATCATCCAGACCCCCCTGCAACCGCCCGAGGCTTACACGCCGGAGGCGCTCGCGGGGAAGCTGCCCCCGCTCGGGCGGGCGGGCCTGGTCAGTGACATCGTCGGCGGCATCCTGTACCTGGAGTCAGCGCCGTATGTCACCGGACAGATCCTGCACATCGACGGCGGCCGGATCGTCGGTCACTGAGACGCCGCAGGCCTGGCCGCAGCGGTAGTGCCCCGGTGCAGGCCGCGGCGGCTACGGCCTCGTTTCCTTGTTACATGTCCAGAATGATGTCGGACCGGGGCCGCGAGCAGCAGATGAGCACCTGGCCGTCGGACGGGGCCTCCAGCGGATCCGGAGAGTACGAGACAGCACCTGACAGCAGTGGCGTGATGCAGGTGTGGCACACGCCCGACCGGCAGCTCCACCGGGTAGGCACATCGCACGCATCGGCCAGGTCGAGGAGGCTGCGCCAGCTGGCGGCGAAAGGCGCAGAGATTCCGCTGCGAGAGAACGTTACCAGCGGCCCCGTGCCGGGCGGTCCGGGCGGCTGGTGCGGCGGCGGGACCGGATGGCCGACGACGCCGGGATTGGTGGATGGCAGTGCCGCGAACAGCTCCATGTGAACACGAGCCTGCTCGATGCCGGCGGCGCCGAGGGCGTCGCGCACGTCGGCCATATAGCCTGGCGGGCCGCAGACGTAAGCCTGCGCGCTGGCTGGCAGGCCTAGTCCCGCCAGCGTCGCCCTGGTGACATGCCCGGCAAGAGCATGCTCACGGTGAAGCTCAGCCGGCGTGGCCTGACTGTAGAACACGTGCTCACGGGTGTTCGGCAGCGAGCGGAGCAAGGTGCGGGTCTCGGCGGCAAGCGGATGTTCCCGCGGCCGGCGCGCGCTGTAAATCCACCAGACCTCGCGTTCGCTGCGTGCCTGCGCGAGCTGATGCAGCATCGACAGGACCGGGGTCACGCCGATGCCGGCCGAGATCAGCAGGGCCGGCTCTGAGCCGTCATCGAGCACGAAATCGCCGCGGGGCGCGGCTACCTGCAAGGTCGCGCCCGCCCGCGTGGTGCGGTTCAGGTACGGGCTCACCGCGCCGTGTGCCTCGGACTTGACGCTGATCCGGTATGCCGCAGCGCCCGGCGCGGACGACAGCGAGTAGCTGCGCACCGGGGCAGGCTGGCCGGCGCCGGCTACCTGCAGCGTGATGTACAGCCCGGCCTGCGCCCCCGGGAGCGCGCTGCCGTCGGGGGCGGCCAGGTAGATCGAGGAGACCGATGCTGTCTCGCGGACCACCTTTGTCACCCGCAGCGGCCGGAATCCGGCCCAGGCCGGAGCCGGGCGCGCGTCCGGCTCGGTTCCGGGCGGCGGCGGCTCGGCCGGGCCGCCACGCTCGGCCGCTTCGATCAGATCGCGGAAGGATTGCTGCCACCCCGGGCTCAGCGCGGGGATCTGTGCGGCTAGCCGCAGCTTCGCGGTGTCACGCCCGGGCAGGTACAGCAGCGCGTCGGTGTCAGTCACGCTGAGCGCGTGCGGCCCGGTCGCGGTCTTGACGATCTGGTCGCCGGCCTGGATGTGTCCCTCGCGCAGGACGCGCAGGTAGAAGCCGGGGCGGTGGTGGCTGACCAGCAGCGCCGGCATCTCGGGCTCGTCCAGCCGCATGCCGACGCGGTAGCAGGTGACGCGGGGCTGGGTCACCTCGAACTCCGCCTCGCCGATCCGGTACCGGTCTCCGATGCATACGCCGTCGTCCGCCAGCCCGTCGACTGTGAGGTTCTCGCCGAACTCGCCGTAGCGGAAGTCGTCGCGGCCGAAGTGCTGCTCCCAGTGCCGGTACGACGCGATCTGGTAGACCAGCGCGGCCCGCTGCTTGCCGCCGTGCCCGTTGAGGTCGCCTTGCCCGTCACCGTCGATGTTCAGCCGCCGCGCCATGACCGGCCCGTGCACAGGTTCCTTCCAGATGCCGGTGTGCACAGCCTTGCCCTGCCAGGCGACATCGCGCGGCAGTCCCACGTTCACTGACAGCAAGACCGGCAAATTGTCGCCTCCTCTGGAGCGGCACGCCGTCGCATTCCGACCATCCGGCCGTACTTCGATCTTTTCCGTGCGGAGAGCCGTTAACCGGGGGCTTGATCGGCCGCCACGACTCTCGGCAGGAACGTGCCGTTTATCAGGCCAGCGATTGTCCCGGCTGCGAGCAGCGCGAAGCCGGCGGTAAGAATACCGACCACGGTGTACCCGAGGGCGGTACGCCCGCGGACCTGCTCAGCGGCCAGCCAGTGGAGACCGAAGGTGACGGCGGCGGCCAGGGGGAACGAGAAGGCCCAGAAGCCCGGACCGAACGGCGCGGTCCTGTACATCGGGATCAGCCTGAGCTGGACCAGCAGCATCAGCACCGCAAAGCCCGCGAGTATGGCGACGGGCATGTCCACCCGGCCGCCGTTGATGGCGAACCAGGTGTTACCCGCCACGACCGGCGGCGCCACCTCGATCGCCATCGTCGGCAGGAGGTGCGGCGGCAAGGCGGGCAGCACAAAAAGGCGCAGCGAGATAATCGAGGCGAGCACCACGAAGGAGCCGGCGCCCAGGCCGAACAGCACGTGGGACAGCGTCGTGAAGCCCAGTGCGGCGCTGCAGCCTCCGGCTATCAGGCCGCCGGCCGCGGTGGGCAGGAAGTAGCCGGGATGCCAGCGCCGGAGCTGACCGTAGAGGGTGATCCAGCCCGCGGTGATCCAGGCGCCCAGCAGCACTGTCAGGGCAGCGCCGCACCCGAAGATGATCTCTCCCGCGGCTCTGGCCTGCTGAGCCAGCGCGACGCCCAGCAGCATCGGCACGATGACGATCAATGCGGCGAACGGCCCGAACGTAGGATCGGACAGAGCGGTGTTCCAGCCAGATGCGCGTTCAGCAGGAGCGGCTCCCCGCGGGCTCCGGCCCGTCGATCCGCCCCTTGCATCAGGCCTCCTCGGCAGGAATAACCGCCGACCCGAGGGTGCCCTCTGCAAGTGCCAGGTACACCTCCAGGGCGACCACGGCGGCGTTTGATAATAGCACCGTTCGGGCATGTCTGCGACGCTGGCGGCGGCCAGCAGTTCACTTCCGCAGGCGTCCGACACTGACCGGAGACCGGGATGGCGCAAGAAGCAGTCAGCTACGCGCGTGATATCCGCCCGCTGTTCCGCGAGAAGGACATCAGCTCGATGTCCAAGGCGTTCGACCTGGCGTCCTACAACGACGTGCGTGCCAGCGCCGGCGAAATCCTGACGAGGGTCGGTAACGGGTCGATGCCGTGCGACGGCGCCTGGCCCCAGGCGCGAGTTGAGCTCTTCCGCAGCTGGGTGGACGCTGGCTGTCCGGCCTGACTGATCGGTGCCGGTCGCCTGAAGCTTTCCGGCGAGGTGGTGGAAGTGTGGGCAGGAGCGCGGACGGGCACGCCTACTGGCACGTGCACGGTCCAGGTCGCGCCCGCGGCGTCAGAGGAGAGGCGGTCATCCCGTGCGTTCCGACATCGTTCCCGGCGGTACCTTCCCCGATTACGCGCTGCCTGACCAGACCGGCACCGTCCGTAAGCTGAGCGAGCTCCAGGGGCGTGACCCGCTGATCCTGACGCTCGCGCGCGGTAACTACTGCCCGAAGGAACACCAGCAGCACCTGGAGCTGGCGGCCAACTACCCGAAGATCGCGGTGGCGTACACCCAGGTCGCCACCATCGCCACGGACGACCATCACACGCTGCAGGAGTTCCGTGCCTCGGTCGGCGCCCAGTGGCCTTTCCTGGCCGACCCCGGCAGGATTGTTCAGAAGGATCTGGACATTCAGGAGTACACGGACCCCGAGCACAACCCGATGATCCCGCACACGCTGGTGCTCAAGCCGGGGCTCGTCGTTCACAGTGTCTACAACGGCTACTGGTTCTGGGGCCGCCCGTCGTTCGACGACCTGTGGCGCGACTTGCGCGTGGCGACTGCCGAGATCCGCCCGGACTGGGACCTCAGCGTTCCGGGACTGCGCGAGGCCTGGGACGCCAAGGATTACGCGAAGTTCCACGGGTGGGACCGGCGTTCCCCCCAGTCGACGCCGACTTCCTATACGTCATAGGACAGAACCGCCGGGCTGATCGTGGCTCGTGTCGCCATGCGGGCCAGCGGGTACATCGTGGCTCATGAGGACAGCCGTATGTGAGCTGCTGGGGATCGAACAGCCGATCGTCCAGGCACCGATGGTCGGCATTCCCCGCGTGGCTGCAGCGGTCTCCAACGCCGGCGCGCTCGGCATGGTGACGCTGACCTGGTCCGCTGACATCGGAGCCGTGGTCCGGGAGACAGCGGCACTGACCCCCCGGCCGTTCGGCGGCAACTTCGTTCTCACCTCAGATCATCACCATCACCTGGACGAGGCCCTTGAGGCCGGCCTCCGGATAGTCTCGTTTTTCCTGGGGGATCCCGGCGGCTACGTGGAGGCTGTGCACGACTCCGGGGGCATCGTCATGCACACGGTCGGCAGCGCCGAGGAAGCACGGCGGGCAGTCGCGGCCGGCGTGGACGTGATTGTCGCCCAGGGCTGGGAGGCCGGCGGGCACGTGGGGAGTACCGTCGCGACACTGCCGCTGGTGCCCGCCGTGGTGGACGCGGTGGCCCCGGTGCCGGTGATCGCGGCCGGCGGGATCGGCGACGCTCGGGGAGTCGCCGCAGTGCTTACCCTGGGCGCCCAGGCCGCATGGGTGGGCACGCGGTTCCTGCTGGCGGAGGAGATGCCGATCCACGAGGACTACCGGCGCCGGCTGATAGCGGCGGCCGAGACTGAAGCGCAGTGGTACCCCAACCTGTACGACGTCGGGTGGCCCGACTCTCCGCACCGCGCGCTCCGCAACTCGACGGGCGAGGCGTGGGAGGCCGCGGGCCGTCCCCCAGACGACCAGCGGCCAGGAACAGGCGACGTGATCGCGCACCTCGCCTCCGGTGAGGCAATCGTTCGCTACGAGGGCGCGCCGCCGATGGCCGGGACGACCGGTGACATCGAGGCGCTCTCGATGTGGGCCGGGCAGAGCGTCGCACTCGCGAGACAGCCGCAGTCATCGGCGGAGATTGTCGCGGAGCTCACCTCCCGCCTGTAACCCGGCAGGCAGATGCCGGGACCGCCGTTTCGTGCGGACCAGGCGCTCAGGCTGCTGCCAGGCTGCTTGTGGCGCAGTTCCAGGCTCATTACGCTTCGCTGGTGTGAATCCTGCCAGCATCTCGGGCACGCGGCAGGCGCGGACTGGCGGGCTGCTGCGCTGCGGTCTGGTCGCGGGCCCAGTCTTTGTCGCGGTGTTCCTGCTCGAGGGTGCGGTGCGCGACGGTTACCGGCCGTTGCGCCACCCCGTCAGCTCACTGGCGCTGGGATCGCGCGGCTGGATCCAGGCCGCGAACTTCGCGGTAGCAGGGACGCTGTTCGTGGCCGGAGCTGCAGGCCTGGCGCGTGCTGGTGAACCCGTGGCCGCCGGCCGGGCAGCGCCGGCCTTGATCGGCGGCGCCGGCGCGGGGCTTATCGGTGCGGCGGTTTTCACCACGGACCCGGTCAGCGGCTACCCGCCGGGAACCCCCGATGCGATCACCGCGCCCAGCCGTGCCGGCATCGCGCACAATCTGGCGGCGATCCCGGTGTTTGCCGGCCTGCCCGCCGCCGCACTGGCCTGGGGCTGGCGGTCCTGGCGGGCCGGTCAGCATCGCTTCGCTCTGTACAGCGCCAGCACCGCCGTGGCAATGTTCACGACTATGATCCTGGCCGGCGCGGGCTTCGGCCAGTCGCCCCGGCTCGTTAGCTTCGGCGGGCTGTTCCAGCGCGCCAGCATCGTCACCGGCTTCGCCTGGCTCACCGCCGTCTTTGCGCAAGCGCTGCGGCGAATGCGCCCGGCCGCAGCGCGAGTCGGCTGACGCACAGCGGTGTCATCCTCCAGACCGATGCGCCCGATGGCTGTGCTGGTTAGCGTTGTCAGGTGACTACGGATTGTTCTGCTAAAGGCGCTGGCGCGCCGCAACGGCGCTGGCTGCCTGCCGGAGTCGCGGCGAGCCAGTGGCAGGCCACGCTCGTGGCCGCGGCCACCGGGGCCGTGGTGCTGGCGCTGCTCACCGCGCGGGGGATTCTGCTGCACGGGCGAGGGCAGCTTCTCTCGCTGCTAGCGTGCCTGCCGGTCGTCGCGACGCGGCGCTGGCCGCTGCCTGTGCTCGCGGTAGTGACCGTCGCGGCCGGACTGGTAGCTGCCACTGGCAACGCGTCGCTGCTGTTCGGCGTCCTGCTCGGGCTGGCCTTGTATCTCTCGGCCGTGGACCTGCCCAGAACCAGGTCGATCACGCTCGCCGTGGCCGTCGCGACAGCAGTAGGCGCTGGGGTGACGTACGCGGCGTTCACGGTCATGTACACACAGGTCGCTGCCGAGATCGTGGAGAATTTCGTGCCTCTGGCCGGAGCCTGGTTCATCGCGGACAGCGTCACGACGCGGCGCCGTTATCAGGCAGGCCTGGCCGCGCAGGCAGAGCGCGAGCGGGCTGCCGAGGTCCGGGAAGAGCGGGTGCGCATCGCCCGCGAGATGCACGACGTCGTCGCGCACGCTCTCGCGGTGATGACGGTCCAGGCCGGGGTTGGCAGGTGCCTGGCGGGCAAGCACCCGGACGAGGCGAGCGTCACGTTCGGATCGATCGAGACGATCGGCCGGACCGCCCAGGACGAACTGCGCGTTGTCCTCGGGCTGCTCCGCGACGGCGAAGCAGCGGGCGCGCCACTGGTACCGGCCCCCGGGCTCGTCGACGTCGAGGACCTGGTCGGCACCGTGCGGGCCTCCGGTGTCCCGGTGGAATTGCGGATCGAGGGGACTGATCGCCGGTTCTCTCCGTCATTGGAGCTGTCGGTCTACCGGGTCGTGCAGGAGGCCCTGACTAATGTCGTGAAGCACGCGCCTGGTGCCCGGGCAGTGGTCGAGCTCATCGTCTCGGCCGGGAACGTCCGCCTCGACGTGAGCGACGACGGCGGGCCGGGCGCCCAGGCGCCGCGGGCCGGGCTGGGCACGGGTCACGGGATCACCGGGATGCGCGAGCGGATAGGCGCATTCGGCGGGTGGCTGGTCGCCGGACCGGTCGCCGGCGGCGGCTTCCGGGTGACTGCCGAGGTCCCGGTGGAGAGTGTGGCGAGTTGATCAAGGTGCTCGTCGTCGATGACGAGGCGCTGCTGCGATCCGCCTTCTCCTCGCTGATCGGGGCGCAGGACGACCTGGAGGTCGTCGGTGCGGCGGCCGACGGCCAGCAAGCGGTCGAGCTCGCGACGAGCCTGGCACCTGATGTTGTGGTGATGGACGTCCGGATGCCGGTGATGGACGGAATTGAGGCGACCAGGCAGATCACCCGCAACCGGCCCGGATCCCGTGTGCTGATCCTGACCACGTTCGACCTGGACGGTTATGTCTTCGAGGCGCTTCGGGCCGGAGCGAGCGGCTTCGCGCTCAAGAGCCGCCCGCCGGAAGAACTGCTGAGCGGGATCCGCACGGTCGCCGCGGGCGATGCGCTGCTCGCGCCAACCGTGACGCGGCGGCTCATCGCGCACTTCACCGACCAAACCCGGGTCACCGCCAGGACGGCGCCAGGCCTCGCCGAGCTCACCGACCGTGAGCGGGAAGTGCTGGCACTGGTGGCCCGCGGTCTGTCCAACGCCGAGCTGGCCGCAAGGCTGCACGTGACGCTGCCCACAGCCAAGACGCACGTGAGCCGGATCCTGACCAAGCTCGGCGCCCGCGATCGAACCCAGCTCGCCATCCTCGCCTACGAGTCGGGAATCCTCGCCCGCTGAGCCGGTCACTGTCATCCGGAGGGATGACGCGGGTTGTGATGCTCGCGCACGATGACGCCCGGCCGCCGGCGGTTCACGATTGTCAGCCATGAACGTTATCGACGCGCAGGCCATCGCGCATCAGGTGCCGGGCCCGGCTCGGTGGACGGCCGTCGTTGCCGCACCGCTGGGCGGCGGCGGCCTTCACAACTTCGGGGGGATCCTTCTCCCGCTCCTCGTGATCGGCGGCCTGGCTTACGGGGTGACGCGCCTTCGGCGCGGCCGGCACGCCGCACCGCGCGACGATCAGTGGATCCGGCCGGAACCGCCGTTGCCGCCGCCGCCGTCGTCACCGGCCGAGCCGTCCGGCGTGACGGCGGCCCGCGGGCCCCGCGCCGCGATCTCGCTCGAGCGGCAGGCCGACGGATGGGCGGTGGAGACTCGCGAACTGACCAAGCGGTTCGGCGCTAACGTGGCGGTCGACGGCGTCGAGTTGCGCGTCCCCCGCGGGTCCGCGTTCGGCTACCTCGGGCCGAACGGCGCAGGCAAGACCACGCTGATCCGCACTCTGCTAGGCCTGACCCGCGCCAACGGCGGCACGATGTCGCTGCTCGGGCTTCCCGTCCCGGCCGAGCGGAAGCGGGCACTGGCCGGTGTCGGCGCGATCGTCGACGAGCCCCGTTTCCACCCGCACCTGACGGGACGGGACAACCTCCGCCTGCTCGCCGCCGCCAGGGGCGGCGACGCCGGCCAGCGAATCGACCCGTCGCTGGAACGCGTCGGCCTGACCCAGCGCGCCGGTGACAAGGTGGCCTCATATTCGATGGGCATGCGCCAGCGCCTCGGCGTCGCCTCCTGCCTGCTCGGTGATCCGAAGCTGCTGATCCTGGACGAGCCGATGAACGGCCTCGACCCCGCTGGCATGCACGAGATGCGGGCGATGATCCTGAGCCTGGCCAGCGAGGGGCGGACCGTCATGCTGTCCTCGCACCTGCTGGACGAGGTGCAGCGCACGTGCGACGCGGTAGCGATCGTGGACCACGGGCGGATCATCCGCCAGGGACCCATCGACGAGCTGATCCGCGGCGCGGGCGCCATGGTCGTGCACGTCGACTGCTCCGAGCCCGGCCGGGCAGCACAGCTCATCGAGCAGGCCGGCATCGCCGCGGGCACAGTGGTAGCCGACGCCGGGCTGGCCGACGCCGGGCTGACCGTCACCCTGCCCGCCGCGGCCTCGCGCGAACTCGTCGCCGACAT
The DNA here is from genome assembly GCA_963711535.1 of uncultured Actinomycetota bacterium. Taxonomy (GTDB): domain Bacteria; phylum Actinomycetota; class Actinomycetes; order Streptosporangiales; family Streptosporangiaceae; genus JAJYUU01. The sequence continues at coordinate 190,054 of CAVQEN010000003.1, forward strand.
CAACCGACGACTGGTCGGCGCGGGCATCTCGGTATATGGCCTCCAGGAGATCCAGACGTCGCTGGAGGACTGGTTCCTGTCCGTGACGAGCCGACTGGGAGAACCGTCGTGACCACTACCGAGCCCTCGCTGTCCGCCGGAGGAGCCGAAGCGTCTGAGCACCGCCGACGTGCAGCGCCTGCCATCGGCGGCTGGCTGCCCAGCTGGGATCTCATCACTACCAAGAACCTGGAGATCCGCAAGCGCCGCGGCCTCATCATCACGGTCGTCGTACTGATCGTCGCGCCGACGGTCCTGCTCTACGGCCTCCGGCTGCTGTTCCATGCGGTCGACCCGCACAGCTACGGCCTGGCCGGGAGCGCGGGTATCTTCTCCCAGCTGACTAACCTGATGGCCGAGTTCGGGTTCATCGCCGCCGCGGCTCTGGGCGCGGCGGCCGGGACGACTGATCTGTCGGACGGCATGTTCCGCCACCTTGTCGTCACCGGCAGGTCCCGGCTCGCCCTGTACCTCGCCCGCATCCCGGCTGGCCTGGCTGTCATCCTTCCGGTCGTGGCCCTGGCCTTCCTGATGAACTGCCTGGTCACGAGCTACGAAAGCCCTCCGTCGCCGACGTCGGTCAGCGTGTTCGGCCTCACCGTCCCCGAGCATCTCGATCAGGCCGAACTGCAGACCTGGCTCCTCCAGCGGCCGCAGCAGGTCGCCAGCAACGGCGGCCCAATCATCGGCCCGGCGCCCAGTAGCCCTGCGCAGATCCGCTCGTCGATCGACAAGAACATCGCCAGCATCTACGCCGACTACAGCACCGATGAGCTCAGCGGCTCGAACCCGGCGGACAACGAGATGGCCAAGATCGGGCTGTGGCTCGAACTTGAGGTCGGGATCGGCTACCTGGTCGGCCTCGGCCTCGGATCGCTTACCGGGCAGCGGACCACCGCGACCATCGTGCTGATCGCGCTGGAGATCATCGTGACCCCGCTGCTGGCTCGCGTACAGATCCCTTACTTCATCGACGGCCAGCGGCTCGTCGTCGGCATCGCAATGGACCAGTTGCGCCCGGCCGCGCTGCAGTCAGGCGCTTCGGCCGGCGGCCCCGGCCAGCTGCTGTTCGGCGGGCACGGAGCCCTCGGCATACCGGCGATGCCTACCTGGGCCATGATCTCGGTGATCGCCGGCTGGATCATCGGCTGGTCTGGCATCGGAGCGTGGCGGATGATGACCCGCGATGCCTGACCGGCAACCCGGACGACTTCCCGGCCTTCCGGTCAGCTCGCTGACTAACTCAGTCCTGCGGCCAGGGCGATGACGACACCGACCGCGCCGGCACCCAGCAGGGTCGTGACGACACCGCGGCGCAGCAGCAGGAGCAGGATGAGCGCCGCGGCCAGGATGGCGTACTGCCACGGGTGCGTCAGGCTGCGCGCAAGCGGGATGGCTGAGCCGAAGATGGCGCCGATGGCGGCGGGTCCGGCACCGGCGAGGAAACGGCTGGCTCTGCGGTCGCTGCGGATCTGGTCGAAGCGCCGCGCACCGAGCAGGATGAATGCGAAGGACGGCGTGAAGGCGACCGCCGACGCCAGCAGGCCGCCAGCGAGTCCTGCCGCTGCGTAGCCGACAACGGCGACAGTCTGGACGACCGGGCCGGGGGTGATCTGGCCGAGCGCGACGGCGTTGAGGAACTGCGCGCCCGTCATCCAGTGGTAGTGGCTGACTGCGTCGGACTGCATTAGGGGGACGATGACGAACCCGCCACCCCACGACAGCGCTCCGACCTTGAAAGCTACCCAGGCCACCGACAGGAGCACCCCGCCGCCGACTGCGCCGACGGCAAGTTTCGAGACCGTCACCAGGCCTGCCGCCTTGCCGCCGTCTGCGCGGCTGCCGTCGAGTTGCGCCGCCAGCTCGATGAAGCCGCAGGCCAGCAGTACCAGGACGAGCCATTCACCGATGGTCGCGGCGGCCGCAGCCCCGGCGATCAGGTAGGCCAGCCAGCGGAGTGTGTGTCGGCGGCGCTGCCAGCTAGCGCCGGCCAGGCCGGCGCCCGCGTGGATGGCCACCGCCGGAACTGCCGCCCCCGCGCCGGCGCCAGCGCCCAGCACCCACAGGGGCGGCGACTTGGCGAGGAACAGCGCGGACAGGGCGAGGATGACGATCAGGCCGGGGATGATGAACGCCAGCCCGCCGGCCACAGCACCGGGACGGCGGCGCAGCCGCCAGGCGCAGAAGATCGCCAGCTCGGTCAACGCCGGCCCGGGCAGCAGGTTGCACACGGCGATGGCGTCTTCGAACTGCCGCGCATCAAGCCATCCGCGGCGCTGGACGCACAGCTCACGGAGCAGCTTGATGTGTGTCGGCGGGCCGCCGAACCCGATGCAGCCGATGCGGGCCCACTCCCGCACAATCAGGGCGAGGGAAACGCGCTCCGGATCTGGCGCGCAGACCGGCGCCCCCTCGGTCACGCTGGCTCGGCGATCCACCGCATGGGGTCGCCCCAGCCAAGGTCACCTACGCCCGCGTTGTTGAGCGCCAGGACCACGAGCGTGCGCCGGTGCGCGGCAAAGGTGAGAACGTGAGCGATCATGCCGCCGTAGGTGAACACTTCGGCGGGCTCGCACAGCGCGTCGACGAACGTCTCATCCAGCCAGCCGCCGGCAATTACCTCGCGGACCTCGGTGAGGAAGGCCGGCGCGACGTGTGCGAGTCGCCGTCGCATGGCGGCGGTGCTCTCGCTCTCTTCCCGGGACCAGTCATACGCAGTGTTGGCGATCGCGCAGTTCCACATGTCCATCTGGCCGATCAGCCGGGACAGCAGCGAGCGCACCGTCTGCTCGTCGTCATCGACCGACAGCTCAATGGGCTGGTCGAGCTGGCCGGCGGGCAGCCGCTCGGCACGCGTGATCATCTCGCCGATGAGCCAGATGTGATGTTCGACCATCCGGGTCAGCAGCTCCATGGCAGTCACCTTCGAACGGGCCGGCAGCCGGAGGCTGCCGGGCGGGTGGAAATGCACCTCGTTGGGGGCGGACAGCTGGAAGCGGCGCGGCGTCGCGCGCCATACCGAAGGGGGCGCTCCGTACGCGCGCTGGAACGCGCGGGTGAATGCCTCGTGGGAGGAGTACCCGGCTTCGACCGCGATGTCGAGAACGCTCATCCGGCTCGTAATGAGCCGGTAGGCCCCGCGTTCCAGCAGTACGCGGCGCCGGAACCGTGCCGGGCTCTCTCCGGCCACCGCGCAGATAACCCGGTCGAAGTGGAAGCGCGACAGGTGCACCCGGGCAGCCAGCTCGTCGCCGCGGGCCTGGTGCTCGTCGAGGTGCGACGCGAGCGAGTCCACGAAGCGCAGAAAGGTGTCCTGCGAGGTTCCCATGGCTACTATCCTGCCCGGGCTGAGCCGGGGCCGCTTGATCGATTTTGCGCTGCGACGTCCGCAAAATCGATCAAGTGACCGTCACCGGCCAGTGCTTGACTGGGCAGATGACAGGAAGAACAGACCGGCAGGTGCGTGTCGCGCTGGTGGCGGGCGCGACGCGCGGTGCCGGCCGGGCGATCGCGGTCGAGCTGGCGCGAACGGGCATGTTCGTGTACGCGACCGGCCGCAGCAGCCGGGTCACGGGCAGATCCGAGATGGACAGACCCGAGACCATCGAGGAGACCGGCGAGCTGATCCGGGCTGCTGGCGGGACTGGTTCCGCCCTGGTCGTCGATCACGAAGACCCGGCAGCCGTAGCCGAGGTGGTTGCGACCATCGAGCGTGAGAACGCCCGCCTGGACGTGCTGGTCAACGACATCTTCGGCGGCGATAGATACGCCGAGTGGGATAAGCCGCTCTGGGAGCACGACTGGGCAGGCGGCCTTCGGATGCTGCAGATGGGCGTGCACACGCACCTCATCACCTGCCGGACAGCGATACCACTGATGCTGCGTACGGCTGACACTCACGGCAGCCGGGGTCTGGTGATCGAAATGACGGATGGCACCTCGGAGGCCAACGCTGAATTCCGGCGGAACGTTGGTTTCTACTACGACCTGGTCAAGGCCAGCGTCGAGCGGATCGTGACGGGCCTGAGTGCCGAGCTCGCCGATTACCCGCTCACGGCTGCCGGTGTCACGCCCGGCTGGCTGCGTTCGGAGAAGATGCTCGACAACTTCGGGGTCACCGAGGAGAACTGGCGGGACGCGTGCGTCAAGACCCCGGCATTCGCGATCTCCGAATCACCTGCCTACGTCGCCAGGGGCGTTGCCGCGCTCGCCACTGACTCCGACGCTGGCCGGTGGGCCGGCACGATCGTCAGCGCCCGCGAGCTGGCTGATGCCTACGGTTTGACCGATACCGACGGCAGCAGGCCGGACTGCTGGGGATACCTGGCGGCATATGGCTGGGACCAGGACGACGGCAGCGGCGTCGAGCAGTTCCGCTAACTGATGCTGGCAGGCCAGCTGGCCTCTACCGGGGATCCAGGAGGGCCGCGAACGTGGAGATCACGGATGTAGCTCAGGTGGCCGAAGCCCTCGCCGGTGTCCGTCGCACCGCCTGCGACGGACTGGCACAGTGGCGATACCACGGCAGGCTGGTCGCCCGCCAGCTAGATCGTTGACCGGGAAATGCGGGCAGGTCAGTGGTCGTAGGCGATCAGGGAGCGCTTGACGGGCGCGCCGATGCTCCAGTTGTGCCAGATGACGGCGTTCAGGGCGAGGAGCCGCTGGACGATGCGGGCCCACAGCCCGGCGGGGACGCGGCCGCCGTGGCGTTCGAGGCCGAGCTGGTTCTTCAGGGTCCAGATGATGGCCTCGACGCGCTGGCGCAGCCAGTTCGGGAAGGTCCGCAGGGCTTTCTCGTTCTTGCGGGCCGGGCGGACCAGGGTCAGGTCCAGGTCCGGGCCGGCCAGGAACTTCTCGAAGTCATCGCCGGCGAAGCCCTTGTCGGCCACGATCGTGGTGCCCGGCCGCGGCCGGCTGGCGGGCTGGGCGGTAAGCATCTGCTGAACTTCGTCGCGTTCGCCGAACAGCTTCGGGTTGGCCAGCCCGAACCCGGTCACGGTCCCGTCGCAGGTGGTGATGAGCATCAGCTTCGATCCCCAGTACCAGCGGCTGTGGGACGCGCAGTACCCGTAGCCGGCGTACCCGGACAGGTCAGAGCGCCGGGCGGTGACCACCGAGTGCCCGCACGGCACCGGGGTGCCGTCCATTAGCCGCAGCAGTTCCGCCGACCCGGGAGTCCGGCCGGCCAGCCACCGCAGCGCCGCCTCCATCAGCGGCCCGGCTTTCTTGAGCCGGTCGTTGTACTCGCTCTGGGCCAGCAGCCTGGGGAACAGGTGCCCGACCCGCGAGGCTGCGGCACGCAGCCAGTGCCGCTCGTCGTCATAGCGCAGCAGCACCTGCGCCACCGCCAGGCACACCAGTTCGGCGTCGGTCACCTCCGGCGGGCGGCCCGGCCCGCGGCGGCACGTTCCCCGCGAGGGGATGACGCGGTCGGTCAGCTCCACGTAAAGTGCGGTCAGAAGAGTGTCCAGGTCGGCGATCACGATGACTCCCAAGGTCAGACGTGTGTGAACACGCCGATCCTGGACACTCTTCATCTATTAGATTCCCTGGGCCTTCGGCCCGCCCGCTGTGATGAAACTGGGCGCCGAGGTGGCCGTCGGCAGCCGCTGGTCGCCCGTATGGACTGGGGGTGGACAAGGCGAGGGCTGGGAGTCAGCCTGGTGCTGCGTGCGCCGTCTGCTGACGTTGGTTCGCCTTGGTCCGTTCGCGGGCGCTAATTAGATTGACGCTGGAGCCCCTTTACGGGTACCCCCGGTTGCTGCCTTGAGCGCGTGTCTCAGTTTCCCTTTTCTGAGCGGGGCTCCGCAGCCGGCGTGCGCGTGGTGATGCGGCCGGCGCGGCCGCGGGCCGGCGACCGCCCGCAGCCGTCCTGGCCCTGACGGAAGGGCCGGTGGCGTTATGCAGGTGGTGTATGAGCGGTGCGCGGGGATCGACGTGGCGAAGAAGGAGATCGCGGTGTGCGTGCGCACGCCCGGCGAGCATCCGGGTGAGCGGCGCAGCCAGGTCCGCAAGTACAAGACGTATTACGGCGTGCTGAAGGAGATGTGCGCGTGGCTGACCGAGTGCGGGGTCACCCACGTGGCGATGGAAAGCACCGGGATCTACTCAAACCCCGTGTATTACGCGCTGGCGGAGTTCGGGGACTTCGAGGTGATCAAGTGCAACGCCGCGCACGTCAAGAACGTTCCGGGCCGCAAAACCGACGCGGCTGACTGCACTTGGCTCGGCGAGCTGCTCGAATGCGGGCTGCTGCGCGGATCGTACATCCCGACCCCGCAGATCGCCGAGCTGCGGGACCTCACCCGGTACCGCGCCAAGCTCGCCGGGTCGCGGACCAGCGAGATCCAGAGGCTGCAAAGGACACTGGAAGACGCCGGGATCAAGCTCGACTCGGTGGCCTCCGACGTGATGGGCGCCTCCAGCCGCGAGATGATCGAGGCCCTTATCGACGGGGAACGCCGCGGCACGGTGCTGGCCGGCCTGGCCCGCGGCCGGCTCCGCGCCAAGATCCCCGACCTGTCCATGGCGCTGGCCGGCCGGTTCAGCGGCCACCACGCCCTGATGTGCAAGCTGCACCTGCGCCACATCGACGAGCTCACCGAGCTGATCGACACCGTCGAGCAGCAGGCCGGGGTGCTGATGGCCCCTTTCGCCGCGGAGCGTGACCTGCTGATGACCATTCCCGGCATCGGCAGGCTCACCGCCGGGGTCATCATCTCCGAGATCGGCACCGATATGTCGTTCTTCCCCGACGCCGACCACCTGGCGTCCTGGGCCGGATTGTGCCCGGCGAACAATGAGTCCGGCGGCCGGCGGCGCCCCGCCGGCACCCGGCACGGCAACCAGCACCTGGCCACCGCCCTGATCGAGTCGGCCTGGGCCTGCTCGCGCACCAGCACCCGGCCCGGCGCCCAGTACCACCGCCTGGTCCGGCGCTTCGGCGGGCAGCGCAGCGCGCGGGCGAAAAAGAAAGCGGCCGTAGCCGTCGCCCACACCCTCATCCTGATCATCTACACAATCCTGGAACGCCGCGAGCCCTACGCCGAGCTCGGCGAGGACTTCTACACCAGACGCCAGAACCCCGAACACTACAAGGACAACCTCATCGCCCGGCTCGCCAGGCTCGGCTACACAGTGACGGTCGAACCCGCAGCGGCCTGACCGCCGGCCCAGCACGGACCCGGCTCCGCTCACGCTCCGCCGGGTGCTGCCGCGTGCCCGGTTAAGATCCAGTTTCCTCTCAGTCACGGATCAACGACGGCGTGTCGCCGTGTCCCTTGTGACCTGCGCCGAATTACCGTTCAACGATCTAGATGACACGCACTTGGTGATCCGCGCCGACTTCGAGTACCGCGACTCGATACTGCGGCAGTTTCCGGTGAGCTTCAGCGTCCCGGCCAGGTACGCCCGGCACATGATGGTGGTCGCTGACCTCGAGAACGGCGACGGGGGCGCGATCGAGGACGCAATCGAAGCAGCGTGGGAACTCCAGCGCCGTGCCGGATAAGCCCCCGAAGGGAACAATTCACCGGATGCTGACAATACCGGCACTGTCCATCAGGAGTTCTAACGGGCGTCACTTCAGGCGAATGACGGCTGTTAGACTCAGCATGTTGCCTGGTCATGCGGGCCGGAAATGCTGGCCCAGGACCGTCACCCAGACTATGCGGACCGGGCGGGAGCGCAGGCAGCGCCTAAAGGAGATGTCGTGACGGCTGGAGCCTGGGCCTTGTTCCTGGCCGTGTTTCTCGCCTGCGCGGTCGAGGCCGTGGAGGCGACGACGATCGTCCTGGCGGCCGGCACGGCTCGTGACTGGCGGTCGGCGGGAACCGGAACCGGGGCCGCGCTGGTCGCGCTGGCCGTGATCACCGGCGTGGCGGGCCCGGCAGTCACGGCCATCCCGCTGCACCTCCTTCGCCTGTTGATCGGCGCGCTGCTGCTGATCTTCGGCCTGCAATGGCTGCGGAAGGCGATTTTGCGGGCGAGCGGGCACAAGTCGCTGCACGACGAAGACAAGATCTACGCAGAGCAGCTCGCGCGCGCGGGGGAGCAGCCCGGTACCCGGCGTGCGCTGGTTCCGGACTGGTACGGGTTCACCCTGGCGTTCAAAGGCGTCCTGCTCGAGGGCCTGGAGGTCGTATTCATCGTGCTGACCTTCGGGAGCAACGCGCGCGACATCCCGGCCGCCGCGGTCGCGGCCGGCTGCGCGGTGGTGCTCGTCGCCGCAGTCGGAGTCGCGGTCCGCGCGCCACTCGCACGCGTGCCGGAGAACACGCTGAAGTTCATCGTGGGGATCATGCTGACCTCTTTCGGCATGCTGTGGGGCGCCGAGGGCGCCGGTGCCCACTGGCCCGGGTCGGACGCCGCGCTGCTGGTGCTGATCCCGGTGGTCGCCGCCGCCGGGATCGGCCTGACCGCGGTACTGCGACGGAGTGGGGCCGCGCCGCCGGCCAGCCCGGCACTGACCGGCCGGCAAGCGGCCTGAGGAGAGGAGCGGCAGGCATGGGCGCACGGCTGCGCGCGTTCGGCGCATTCTGGTACGACTTTGTCATCGGGGACGACTGGCTGCTGGCAGTCGCCGTCGTGGCCGGGCTGGCGGGCACGTACCTGCTCAGCCACGCAGGCGTCCCGGCATGGTGGCTGCTGCCCGTGCTGGTCGTGGCATTGCTGCCGGCCAGCCTGTGGCGCGCGACCCGCCGACGCGGGGGCTAGCGCCGTACCTGCCAGGCCAGGTCAGTGGCCTTCCGCCTCCTCCGCGTAGACCCGGGCGGCATACACCTCGAGCTTCTCCTCGCAGCCGGCCACCGCCTCGTCGGCGGCGGCCCGCCCGGCTGCCCCGAACACGTCCCGGTCCTGGATCCGCTCCAGCCACTTCTTCAGCTTGACCAGGTCGACTTCGTTCTCCTCCAGCTCGGCGTAGGTGAAATGGCTGTCCGCGTACTCCTTGTCTACCTGCGCGATGAAGTCCTCGCACTTGTCGACGATCTCCTCATACTCGTCGTCGCGGGCGGCCTGGAATGCCGCGCGGATCTCCGGCTCGCCGGCCAGCACGCTGCAGGACAGCAGCACGGCCGTGCCGGACATGTCCAGGATCTCGCTGCGGAGCTTACGCAGGGCACGCTCGGCGGGAACGCTGGCGGGCAGGGCAGCCGCGGAGTTCTGCAGGTAGATCGCGCCCATGCTCTTGATTCGCCGCCACACGGCGGCACGCAGCCGCGTTGGCTCGGACGGTATCCGGTAAATCAGGAGCAGCCAGCCAGGGCCGCGCCCGGGGTCGTCGTGCACTCCGCCATTCTCGCAGGGTTGCCGGGCACCCCGGCCCGCGCCGCGAAAGGGACCTACACCTCGGCTGGCGGCAGCAGCAGCGGCGGGCCGACCGGGGTCAGGGCCACGCTGCTCGCCGAGTCGGCCGCGCCGGGCTGGTCCGGCTGCGGGCCGGCGGCGAAGATGTGGCACCCGTCTGGCTCCAGGCGCAGCCCCACGGTGTCGCCGCGCTCGGCCCTGCTGGGCGCGAACACTCCCGTGAGCCTGATGTCCCCGGCGAGATCGATGGCGTGCTCGTAACCCCGGCCGCGGAAGGCGACGTCGGCGACGATGCCGGCCAGGTGATGCTCCTCCGCGTGGGTTCCGACGAGGCGCACGCCCGTCGGCCGGATCAGCAGCATCGCCTCCGTCCCGGCGAGCTCGCCGACCGGGCGGGCGCGGAACGGCCGCAGCATGCCGTGCCCGGACGCGTCGATCTCGACGGTGCCGTCGGCCGGCCCGGCCTGCCCGGTCCGCACCCGGACCGGGATCTCGCCGGACAGGCCGGTGAACCGGGCGACGAACGGGGTAGCCGGCTCGGTGTAGATCTGCTCGGGACGGCCGAACTGGACGAGGCTGCCGTTCTGCAGCACTCCGACCTGGTCGGCCAGCGCGAAGGCCTCGGCCTGGTCGTGGGTGATGTAGATGGCGGTAGCACCCGCCTCGCGCACTAGAGAGGAGATCTCCACCCGCATGCGCTCCCGGAGGTCGGCGTCGAGGTTGGACAGAGGCTCGTCACACAGCACCAGTCCGGTGTCAGCGACGAGCGCCCGGGCGAGCGCCACCCGCTGCTGCTCGCCACCGGACAGCTCGTTCGGGTAGCGATCGGCCAGGGCCCCAAGTCCGACTCGGTCAAGCATCTGCTGTGTCCTGGCCTGGGCCTCTGGCCGGGGCATCCGGTGGCGCCGCAGGGCGAAAGCCACGTTGTCGCGAACGCGCAGGTGCGGCCATAGCGCATAGTCCTGGAAGACCATGGACAGGTTCCGCCGCTCCGGCGGCACGTGGGCCTGATCGCTCGCCACCGTCGTGGCACCGATCCTGATCTGTCCGGCGGTGACTCGCTCGATGCCGGCCAGGCAGCGCAGCAGCGTCGTCTTGCCCGAGCCGGACGGCCCGAGCAGCACAACGAAGCTGCCGGGCTCGACCTGGAGGCTGACGTCGCTCAGTGCGACGCTGCCACCGGGGTACTCCTTCGTTACCTGGTCGATGACGATGCTGTCAGCCACGGCTTGTCGCTCCGAGCCGCCGCCAGCCTGGCGCCAGCAGCCGGTAACAGCCCAGCACGATGCCGACGGCCGCGAACGCGATGGCGGCCGCCAGCACTGACTGTGCCATGCCTACTCCAAAGTGATAAGTGCCGAGGTTGTCCTGGATGGCAACCGAGGCTGGCGGGTTGCTCGGCGCGTACAGCAGCTGGGAAATAGGCAGCTCCAGGAACACTCCGCAGAACGTGAGCAGCCAGGCCATGGTCAGCGGTCGCGATACGACCGGCAGGACGCCGCGCGCCCATGCGACGAACGCCCCCGCGCCGTGTGTGCGGGCCGCGTCCCGGAGCGAGGGCGGCAGCTGCGACACTGCCCCGACCAGGACCCGGGCATTAGTCGGCAGGCTGGAAGCGATGTAGGCAATAACCAGAAGCAGCACAGTCTGGTAGAGGTCGATGCCGACGCTGGACTCGATCGGCAGGTTGAAGGCGAAGATGTAACCCGATGCGAACACCACGCCCGGCAGCGCAACTGAGGCCAGCAGCAGGAAGTCGAGCACCCGGCTGGATTTCTGCCTGCGCTGGGCCAGCATCCAGGCTGCGATAAACCCGCCGATCACCGTTACCGTCGCGGCGATGAAGCCGTAGGCCAGCGAGCGCTCCAGCGGGCCGAGCTGGTCGGACTGGTGGAACAGGGCCCGGTAGTTCACCAGCGTGAGGTCGAACGAGCCGCCGTAGTCCGCGAGCAGGGACGCGCTGATCGCGCCGAATCCCGGCACCCCGAGCGCGATGGCGTAGAACAGCCCCATCCCGGTCACGGCCGCGGTCTTCCCGCGCCAGGTGAGCGTCCGGCGAACCGCCTGCCGGGTGCGGCCGGACAGCATCTGGTAGGACCGCCCGCGCAGCGCCCTGGCCTGAAACGCCAGCGGGATGGCGACCGCGGCGACCAGCAGCAGTCCCATCGCGGACGCAGCCGGGAAGCTCGGCGGGAAGTTGGCGAGCTGCGTGTACAGCTGATAGGTGGCCAGCGTGAAGTTGGAGCTGTAGGCGAGCGTCGCGGCGACACCGTAGTCACTGATCGACTCGGCGAACCCGATGGCCAGCGCCGACCAGATCGCGGGCGCGAGCATCGGCCAGATCAGCCGCAGCGTGGCTGCCCGGCCCGCGCCGTGCACCCGGGCCGCGTCTTCGAACTCCTGGCCCAGCCCGGCCAGTCCCGCGATGATCGCCAGATAGGTAAACGGAACGCAGCGCAGCCCGAGCAGGAGCACCACGCCGAAGGGTCCCATGATCAGGTGTGTCATCCAGGGCCAGTCGAGACCGAGCCGGTACATCACGCCGTCAGACTGGACTATCCGCTGCCAGCCGATCGCGGGCAGCCAGGACGGCAGCAGCAGCACCAGCCACATGCTGGGCATCACGAGGCGGCGGCCGGGCATCGTGGTCCGGCTGGCCAGCCACGCGATCGGAAAGCCGATCAGCAGGCCGAGCGCGGCGGCCGAGCCGCTTACCCACAGCGAGTTGGTGATCGCGACCGCCGTGGCCCCGGAGAAGGCGTGCCACAGGTACGTGAGCGTGAACCACTGGGAGCCCTGGTCGAACAGCCGGGGCGAGATCGTGAGCACCAGTGAGCTTGCGCACGGCACGAGAATGAAGAGGATCAGCAGCAGCCAGAACACCGGCTTGCCGAGCAGGCCGCCAAGTGTCGTGCTCGGAGTCGGCCGTGCGATCCGCGCGGCGATCCGCCGCAGGTTGCGGTGCCCCGGCCCGGCGCCTGCCGGGCCGGGCCGGTCCGCCTGGACAGTCGCCGTCACCAGGTAGGTCCCGGTCGGGCGGTGTGGTCCTCAGCGAGCAGCGTCATCGTGTGATGTTCGCGTCGAACCAGTCGTTGATGGTCGCTTCCTTCGGGCCCCAGGTGTAGGGGTCGATGCTCTGGGTCTTCACCGAGGCCAGTGACGGCAGCGACGGCAGCGGGCTGACGCCCTGCAGTACCGGGTAGTACAGCGAGTCACCGGTCGGGTCGCCGGACTGCATGACCTTCTGGCCGGCCGGGGAGAGCACGAACCTGATGAACTCCTCGGCCTCCTTGCGCTCGGTCGCGGGCGCCTTGGCGTCGATGCCGATCGCACTCGGCAGCAGAGTCGCCGGGTCGAGGTACTTGACCGTCAGCTGCTTGTCGCCCAGCACCGCGCCGATGCCTGCCGAGCTCTGCACCAGGGCGATCTCGATCTGTCCGCTGGTCAGGGCCTGCAGCGTCGGGCCGTTGGTGGGGTGGATGATCAGGCCGTTGGCCTTGAGCCTGGAGTAGTACGCCTCGCCCTGGCTGACGCCGCCCAGGTAGTTCATCATGCCGGCGATGAACGGATACGTGGGCCCGGACTGGGACGGGTCGTTCATGCCGACCTTGCCCTTCCAGGCCGCGGACTCGAGTGCCTGCCAGCTCGCGGGCGGGCTCTTCACCTTGGTCGTGTTGTAGACGACCGCCGCCATCAGGGTGACGCCGGTCGGGGTCCAGCTCTCGTCCTTCGGCAGTGACTGCAGGCCCAGGCTGTTCCACTGCACGGACGGCTCGAAGCCTCTCTGCAGCAGCCCCTGGGTGTCCAGGCCCGCAAATGCGGTGGTGCCGTCGACCCAGAGCAAGCCCCACTTCGGGTTGTTCCTGGACGCCTCGATCTGGGTGAGCAGCGGCCCGGTGGAGTTGTCGTCCAGCTTGACCGGGATGCCGGTTGCCTCCTGGAAAGCCTTTGTCTCGGCGGAGTCGTAGCCCTGCGCCGAGTACACCACCAGCGTGACCTTGCCGGAAGACGTGGTGGAGCTGTTCGCGGCCGAGCAGCCGGCCACGGCGATGGCGGCGAGTGCGAGAACCGCAGCGGAAACGCGGACTTTAGCGGAACTACTGATGCGAGTCATGGCCGCGAGTCTCCGGCACAGTTCGGTCGGGGAGGCGACAATGGGATGTCCGCCGGGCGACGCTCCCGTCAAGTTCTGGTAATAACCACGGTCATTCAGGCTGCGTGACGACCGTTAGATGTTCCACGTAAAGGCAATCTGCAGCGGGCGGCCGCGCACCGGCCATATCCGGGCCGGGCGTGAACCTCGTTTCCTCAGGCCTTGTCCTTCACTCGGTCGCGGCTTCCGCGGATCGTGATGAGTGTGACCCCGGCGGCGAAGACCGCTGCGGCACACAGCGCCCCGCCCAGGTCGTGCGGCGGCCGGGTCGGCCACATCCAGGGCGTCGTCCAGGATCCGGCAAATGCGCCCTCGGCGATGAGCAGGTAGGCCAGCGGGCCGGCCCAGCCGAACGCGCCGCTGACTGCCGCGGCCGGCAGCAGCCCGGTGCCGGTCAGGCCCGCGACGTTGCGGAGCATGGCCAGCGTGCCGCCGGGCAGATCCCCGGCGGTGGCCGCAGCTGCCAGCGCGCCGACAGTGGCGAAGGTCAGCGCGAGGACCACGGCGAGCCGCAGGTAGGGGAGCCAGCGGCCGGTGGCGCGCTCGGTCTCGCCGAACGGCCCGTAGGCGGTCACGCCGATAATCGCGGCGGAAGCGGCTTCCAGCGTCAGCGGGACGAACTGCTGAGCAGCAGCGCCGCCCGCGATGCTCCAGCGCCAGTGCAGGGCAGCCGCCAGCAGAGCGGCGGCCGCGGCGATCAGGCCCAGCGCAGCCGGGACCCGGCGGCTGACCAGGTACAGCCAGGCCAGGTACGCCAGGCCCGTGGCAGACGTGGCCGGCGACCTGGCCGGGACAGCACCCTGAGGCGTCGAGTGCACTCCGGCGACGGTCATGGCAGCTGCGCCAGGGTGATCTGACCGGCCCGCACGGCGGTCAGATGGGCGGCGAGCCACGCGTGCAGGCTGGCGGGTGGCAGGTCGGTGAGCCGTTGAGCCGCGGCATAGACAGGCCTGGCCACCGGCCCGACCCCGTTCGCCGATTTCCGTCCGTCGGTCAGCGCTTCCTGGGTGGCCCGTGCCCACGACGGCAGACCGTAATCGGTCAGCGCGCCTGGCTGCGCCTTGAGCGGTGTGCCCGCGCCCTGCAGCAGGGCGGCCTGCACCGCTAGCTGGGCGGTCGTGCCCGGCCCGGCGCCAGGGATAACGAACGCGTGCACGAACAGAAGCTGCAGCTGCTGCGTGAGTTCGCGCGCGGTGCTGCCGAATGCGCCGGGCAGGTTAAGAGCTCCCAGCGGAATGCCGAGCACCGGCGGGCGGCCGCTCAGAGTGAGCCCGCGGCCGGGCACCGCGCCATCTCCGCTGCTGTAGGTAGCGCCAATCTGTGTCGTGCGGGTGGGTGCGCCAGGCAGTCCGGCAACTTCGGCGAGGACCGGCCGGAGCGCGCCCGTGACGTCCGGCAGCCACTTGCGGTACGCCGGGTTCAGGCAGACCGGGACTCCGGCGGCGTGGTCGCAGACGGGGGTGTACGGGATCGGCCGGTCGCTGGCCGCGTCGTGCAGGGCGGGGACGACCATGCCGTGAGCGCTGAGCCTGGCTGTGCCGGCGAGCCCGACCGCGGTCCCGGCCGCCGCCAGGCCGGCAACAGCGACTACCGCGGCGGTCCGCCGCAGCCAGGGCCCGCCGGCCCGGGCAGGCAGGCCGAGCACACCGACTATCGCGACCGTGAGACCGGCGAAGAACATGATCCGGGCGATCGGCAGGTCGGGCAGATAGGGGTACAGCAGTCCGGAGTCAGGCTGGAAGTTTCCGTTGGAGTTCGTCGGCAGGATCTGCGCCCAGCCGCTGGTGTGGCTGAACCCGGTCTGCGACGACAGCATCATCAGCAGGAAGCCGCCGAATGCAGCAAGGGCTGCAGCGAACCGGCTGGGGAAGCAGACGCCCACCGCGAACCCGGCGGCGCTGAACGCCGTCACGGCCACGGCACCGACGGCGACCCACCACCAGGGCGGTGAGCCCAGGAGGCCCTGGCGGGCGTAGACGGCGAACATGATCCCGACAAAGGCCAGGTAGGCGGCGACTGCCCAGATCGCGGTTGCCCCCCACGTGGCGAGCTGGGCAGCCCAGCGCGGGCGCGAGGTTCCTATGACCAGGTCGGCCATGCCGCGGCGGCCGTCTCGCGATCCCATCCAGGCGGCCACGCCGGCCACGAACGGCCCGAAGTCGATGATCGTGTGCCCTTGTCCCATGTTCCAGAACGTGCGCAGGATCCAGAACGGCGGCTGGCTCGTGCTCGGCCGGTAGGAGTCGAACCAGAACAGCGCGGCGATGAGGGGAAGGATCCACGGCATCGCGTTGTGGCGCAGCTCTACCCGCAGCAGCCGGGCCGCGGTCAGCGGGACGGCGCGGGCGCGGCCCGGCACGGGCCGCACCGGGGCGGCGGTGGCGGCGGTCATGACCGTGCCGCCACGGTGGATCGCACCGCCGCGAGGACCGCACTGTAGCCGCGCTCGAGCGGCGCGTCGCCCGCCGCGCCGGTTCCCTCACCCCGGCCGATCAGATCGGCGGGGGTGCCGTGAAAGACGATCCTTCCCTGGTCCATCAGCGCCACCTCGGTGCACGCGGCGCCGACATCCTCGACCAGGTGCGTGGACACGATCACGGTCGCTCGCCGGCCGAGGTCACGCAGCAGCGCGCGGAACATCATCCGCTGCTCCGGGTCCAGGCCCGCGGTCGGCTCGTCGAGAAGCAGCAGTTCCGGCTCGTTCACGATCGCCTGCGCGATGCCGACCCGGCGCAGCATTCCCCCGGATAGCGTGCGCAGCTTCGACCGGGCCTTGGCGCCCAGGTCGACCCGCTCGACGGCGGCGGCCACCGCCCGCGGTACTTGCCCGGACGGCATCTCCTTCAGCAGCGCGAAGTACTCGACAAACTCCGTCACGGTGAAGCCGGAGTAATAACCGAGGTTCTGCGGCAGGTAACCGAGCCTGCGCCGGATCTCCTTGCGCGCGGCGTACGAGGCCGGGTCGCGGCCGAGCAGCCGCAGGCCGCCGGAGGACGGCGGGACCACCGTCGCCATCATGCGCAGCAAGGTTGTCTTGCCGGCTCCGTTGGGGCCGAGGAGCCCGAATACCCCGGGCCCGGTCTCCAGGCTCACTCCGGCTACCGCCTCGGTGCGGCCGAACCGCCTGGTCACGTCGGCGATCTCGACGTTCATGGTGTTCCTCTCGGGATCCGGGTCGCGAACCATGCCAGGGCGGCGCAAGCGGCGGCAGCCAGCAGGTAGGGCACGACAAGCGCAGAACTGGTGACGGCAGCAGTGAACTGGCCGGTGGCCGCCCGCGCGGACAGGACAGCGATTGCCCAGCTGCCAAGCGCCGTAGCTATGCCGGCATTCGCTGACCGGGTAAGGGTCGCCACGGCGAGGGCGAGCGCGGAAACCGCGGTCATCGGGAGCAGCCAGCCGAACGTCACGGCGGCGGCGGCCCCCGACGCCGCCGACGCAGCCAGTCCCAGGGCGGCGTTCAGGCCGAATACCACCAGGGCCCGGACCAGCAGCACCATCCGGTCGCTGACCGCCATGCTGCGGCTGAGTTCCCAGGCCGGGTCGATGCCCGGTCCGTAGGCGTAGGCGATGCCCGCTCCCGCCACGGCGGGCGCCAGCAGGGCCACGTACGGCGTCCCGGTCCCGAGCGTTGCGGCCATACCCGCAGCCAGTACGACCGCGGTCGCGATGACCCAGCCGAGTAGCAGCGACGGCGTCGTCACCAGTGCCCGGGCCAGGCCCGGCGAGCGCAGCAGTCCCGCGGCCAGCCGTTCCGCCCGGCCGGGATGGCGGCGCCACACCTGCGCGGCCACGCCAGCCCAGACCCGGTCCAGGTCGACGTCCGCGAGAGCACGGCCGTCGCCCCCCGGGCTTCCGCCTCGCCCGGCTATGGCGCTGCCGCCCGTGTCAGGATCGGTCACCGGATTCCTCCTTCCGTGAGCGCGCCGCCCCGAAGTGCTGCCCGTAGCAGTCGCCGGGCCCGGTGTGCCCGGCTTTTCACGGTGCCCGCAGGGACGCCCATCAGCTCGGCCACCTCGGCGACCGGCCGGTCCTCGACATAGACGAGCCGCCACGTCTCGCGGTCCGGGCTTCCCTCGGGCCCGAGGGCGACAACCGCCTCGGCGATGGCGGCCTGCGACAGCGCCGCCTCGGCCGGATCGGCGGCATGCTGCCCGTCGGCTGCGATCACCGCAGGCAGCACCAGCAGGGACGGGCCGGCCCGCCGCAGGAACAGCGCAGCCTGCCGTCGCGCGATGCCCCATACCCAGCCACCTGCCGCACCCTGCGGCCGGTAGCCTGCCGCACCCCGCCAGACGCCGAGGAAGGTCTCCTGCAGGACGTCCTCGACATCGCTGGCCGGCAGCAGCGACCGCAGCCGTGCAGCCAGCCAGGGCGCATGCCGGAAGAACAACTCCCGCAGCGCGCTGTCATCACCGGCCGCGACCGCTGCGATCAGCTCATCGTCATCCATCGAGTCTCTATTGCGTTCCTGCAGCCGCAGGTTCACGACGGCGGGAAGATCCTGAGATCATCGTCCGGTGCCGTGTCCGCGGGTGTTCACGCATCGCGGAAGCGTTGGAGCAGTCCGCCGGCAAGAAACGTGGCCGCAGCCCACCCGGCCAGCACACCGAGACCAGCCCATGGACTGAGAGGAAGGCTGCGCAGGCCGGTGGTGGACTGGATGGCCAGTCCGGCTGTCATCGGCGCGATTTGCTCCAGGTGCCGGGCCAGGTGCGAGTTGCCGAGCACGGCGGTGATGATCGGGACGACGTACAGCAGGCCGAGCACGGCTCCGACGGCGAGCGCGGTGTCTCGCACTGCGGCCGCGACTCCGAGGCTGAGAAGGCCGATCAGGGCAAGGTAAAGCACGGACCCGGCCGCAGCTCGCAGGACCGGCCCGTCAGCCAGTGACAGTGCCGGATAGCCGTGCGCCGGGCTGAAGCCGTGACCGGGCAGGATGAGCCGGCCGGCCAGGACCGAGCCGAGCACGGCAACAGCGCCAGCCACCAGGACCATGGCGGTGACCATGGCGGCCTTGGCGGCAAGAACAGCAGTCCGGCGGGGCATGGCAACGAAGGTAACCCGGATCATGCCGGTGCTGTACTCGTTGCTGATCACCGCCGCGGCGAAGACGACGACGATGGCCTGGCCGAGGTAGATCCCGGTGAGGCACACCTTGGCCGGGTCGACCGGGCAGGCACCCGACGGGCACGTGGTCGCGGCGTCCGCGCCCGCGCCCAGCGCAGCAGTCGCCGCGGCAACGGCGAGCAGCAGCCAGATCGTGCCCGGCAGTGTGGTCAGCTTCGTCCACTCCGCGCTCACGGCGTGCCTCACGCGTCTCTCCTTCGCAGCAGGCCGACGGCGACGCCCATGGCCACGACCGTGTACGCGCACAACACGGCGAAGCCAGCCCACGGTGCAAGCGGGAAGTAGCCGTTCCCGACTGTGTAAGTGGCGCTTACCTGCGGGTACTGCGGGGTCGTCTGCTGGATCGCGAAGGCGGCCGCCGGCGTGACACGCAGCAGCCAGTCCGCCGCGCCGCCGCGCAGGACCGTGAGCGCGAGCAGGTACGGCAGGGTGATCAGCGCGATGACAACGGTGACGGCCCCGGCCGAGCGCCGGAAGATCGCGCCCAGTGCCAGGGCAAGGGCGGCGGCCACGGCCAGCAGGGCTGCGGTCCCGGCCACGACGCGCACGTTGCCGAGGAAGCTGGCGGGCAGGATGAAGTTCCCGTTGGCGCGCAGCAGCCGCTCGCCGGCCAGGACCGCGCCCGTAGCTCCGGTCAGCCCTGCGACGAAGGTCACAGAGGCGACCACGGCGGCTTTCGCGGCCAGGACCCGGCCCCGGCCAGGCGCGGCGGCGAAGGTGACCCGGATCAGGCCGCGCCGGTACTCGGCGGTCATGAACATCGTGGCGACGACGATGACCGCGATCAGCGCCACTACCGCGCCCAGCAGGGTGCTGCCGATGGTGGCGCCAGGCGCGCCGTTGGCCCCGGGCACGTACGGGTCGATGTCGCCGGACCCGGTGACGGTGGTTGTGCCGCTGGCCTGGCGGAACCCGGTGCCGGGTGAGGCGCCGCCCACCGCGCTTCCCGTCCACGCCCTCGCGGGCTGCGGGCCGGCCAGGCTGACGTGATCGAAGCGCGCGACCGCGAGGGTCATGGCGCCAGCTGAGCTGCTACCGCTGACCGACTGCGAGGTGGCCTTCGACGACGCCGGGGCGGTGGCAAACATTCCGGCCGCTGCGGTTGCCGGGAATCCGGCCAGATATGCGGTGCCGACCTTGGTCCAGCGAGCGCCATTCACGGAGGAGTAACCGCTGATCGTGTCACCGGTGCGGGTCAGCCTCAGCCAGCGCGGAGACGCCGCAGATACTTTCCCGGCCGGACCGGCGATGTCACCTGTGTAGTTGTACTGCATCCGCACCCCGTGGCCGGCGGTGACCATCATGGCCGCGTACGCCGATCCTGGCTTCGCCGACGCCTTGATGATGATGCCTGCCTTTGCCCACGGCGACAGGCTGTCCGGACCGGGCCCGGCGCTGAGAGAGGTCAGGCGGACGGTGATGCTGCCGTCGCCGGCCAGCGGCTGCCGCACGAAGTAAAAGCTGTCGGTGACCGCCTCTCCGCCCGGCCCGGTGGGCGGCGCTGCGCATCCGACGCCAGTCGTCACTGGGCCGCCGGGTGTCACCACGCCGCCGCACGAGCTGTGATTGAGCAGTGCGATCCCTACGGTCAGCAGCGGAGCAAGGACCAGCCCGATGACCCAGCCGCGGACGGTCGCGAACTTGGTCCACTCGGCGCTCAGCAGCTGCGCGAATCCGGCCCGGCCGGCCCGCTGGCCGGGACGGGACTTCGTGATCACGGATGTGGTCACCGGCCGGCCTCCTCAGCGCTCGCGGCGGGCATGGCGCGGTACTCGACTGCGTCCCTGGTGAGATCCAGGTATGCCTCCTCGAGACTGGCGCGGTGAGCCGCGACCTCGGAGAACGGCACCGCCTGCCCGCTGAGGAGGGCCACGATCTTCTCTGCCTCCAGGCCGGTGACCGAGAGGGCGCCCGCATCGGCCGGGCTAACGCTGCCCCCGGCGTTCTGAAGCGCCGCCATCGCTGCCGCAGCCGCCGTGGTACGCAGCGTGACCCGGCCCCCGGCCGCGCGGGCGAGCAGGTCGCTGGTGCTGGTGTCGGCGATCACCGTGCCGCGGCCGACGATCACCAGATGATCGGCAGTGCCCTGGAGTTCGCTCATCAGGTGCGAGGAGACGAGCACGGCCCGGCCCTGCACCGCCAGCGACCGCAGGAACCCTCGCATCCAGACGATGCCCTCCGGATCCATGCCGTTGAACGGCTCATCCAGCATCAGCACCCGCGGATCGCCCAGCAGGGCCGCGGCGATTCCGAGCCGCTGCCGCATGCCGAGGGAGAAGCCGCCTGCCTTCCGACGGGCGACCTGCTCCAGGCCGGACTGGCCGATCACTTCGTCGACCCGGCGCCTGCCCAGGCCCTGGGACCGGGCCAGCCACAGCAGGTGGTTGCGGGCGGTGCGGCTCGGCTGGAGCGCAGCTGCGTCCAGCAGTGACCCGATTACCGTCAGCGGATGACGCAGGCTGCGGTAGCGCTGCCCGCCGACCAGCGCGGAGCCGGCTTCGACGGCGTCCAGGCCGAGGACCACCCGCATCGTGGTCGACTTCCCGGCTCCGTTGGGCCCGATGAAACCGGTGACCTGGCCGGGCTGGACGCTGAACGACATGCCATCCAGTGCCAGCACTGCCCCGAACCGCTTGCGCAGTCCGGTCACTTCTATTGTTGCCTCGCTCATCTGGCCGCCTTCTCGGTCAGGGGATGTCTGGCCTTACGAAGGCAGTTGTACGCAAGCGCCGGTATCAGGCCGGTGCCAGCGGCTGACACCTTGCTGATACCGGTGACCTGGCATTGTCTGGTTCAGAGTCACCTAACCTCGGCCTGGCTGGGGGGAAACGAGCGTCGCAGAGAAGGAGCCGCGGGCAGATCATGAGAGTGCTGGTAGCCGAGGACGTCGAAGACCTGGCCATGGCAATCGCAGCCGGGTTGCGCCGCGAGGGCATGGCTGTGGACGTCGCCCTGGACGGGACGACCGCTCTCGGGCAGCTGGCTGTCACGCCCTACGACGTCGTCGTCCTGGACCGGGACCTGCCCGGGACCCACGGCGACGAGATCTGCCGCAGGCTGGCGGCCGGCCGGTCCAACAGCCGGGTCATCATGCTGACGGCTGCCAGCACCGTCAGGGACCGGGTAGACGGGCTCGGGCTGGGCGCTGACGACTACCTGCCCAAGCCGTTCGACTTCGCCGAGCTCGTCGCCCGCATCCGGGCCATCGGCCGCCGCCCCGAGCTGTCGTTTCCTCCGGTCCTTGAATCTGGTGACGTGACCCTCGACCCCAGCCGGCGCGTCGCGTTCCGGGCCGGACTGCGCCTGGACCTGAGCCCGAAGGAGTTCGCGCTGCTTGAGTACCTGCTCGCAGCCGGGGACCGGGTGGTCTCTGCCGAGGAACTGCTCGACCGCGTGTGGGACGAGGCGGCTGACCCGTTTACTACAGCGGTCAAGCAGACAGTGAGCCGTCTGCGAGCCAAACTCGGCGAGCCGCCGCTCATCCGGACCGTCCGCGAGGGCGGCTACCAGATCGGAGAACTCTGATGGCCCGGATCAGCCCGCTGGCAGCGGCGCTCCGCCTGCCCCGGCGCACCCTGCGGGCCCAGCTCGCACTGCTCTACGCGGCCCTGTTCGGCACCTCACTGGCCGCGGTGGCCGCGGTGGCGGTGATCTTCAAGCCGAACTTCCTGGTCGGGACGAGCTGCTCGCCCGCGCCCGGCACACCTGTCCGCGGCCTGCCCTGCCAGTCAGGCTCCGGCCTGTCCTTCGCCGGCACCATCAGCCACGACATGAAACAGAACGTGGCCGGGATAGCCGTTGTCCTGGTTATGGGTATCCTCGCCCTCGGCATCGGCTGGCTGATCGCCGGCCGGGTGCTGCGGCCGTTGCGCACGATCACCGCGACCGCCCGGGATATCTCCGCCGGGAACCTGAATCAGCGCCTCGCGGTTGAGGGCCCGGACGACGAGTTCCGGCAGCTGGGGGAGACGCTGGATGGCCTGTTCACACGGCTCGAGGCGTCATTTCAGGCCCAGCGGCATTTCGTCGCCAACGCCTCCCACGAGCTGCGGACACCTCTTACGGCGGAAAGGACCTTGCTGCAGGTCGCGCTCGCCGATCCGGACGCCACTACCGTCACCCTGCGGTCTGTGTGCGAGAAGGCCCTGCACTGGAACGACCAGCAGGAACGCCTCATCGACTCGCTGCT
Organism: uncultured Actinomycetota bacterium; assembly: GCA_963711535.1. Classification (GTDB taxonomy): domain Bacteria; phylum Actinomycetota; class Actinomycetes; order Streptosporangiales; family Streptosporangiaceae; genus JAJYUU01. The sequence goes on from CAVQEN010000003.1 coordinate 212,871, forward strand.
TACCCTGGCGAGCAGCGAGCGCGGAATCGAGCGCTGGGAAACCTTCGACCTCGCCGACATCGCCGCGAAGGCAGTCCTGGATCGCCACGCCGAAGCCGAGCGCCGGGGGATTCATGTCGACACAGCTCTCAGCTCGGCGCCGGCCACCGGCGACCCGGTCCTGACGGAGAGCCTCCTGGCCAACCTGGTGAGCAATGCCATCCGGCACAACCTGGCCGGCGGACGCGCCGAGATCGCCACCGCCGTCGCCGACGGCCGGGCGGTCGTGACCGTCAGCAACACCGGACCGCTCGTTCCGCCCGACGAGGTCGACAGCCTTTTCCAGCCATTCCAGCGGCTCGGCAGCCAGCGGCTCCGTCAGGCCGCCGGCCATGGCCTCGGCCTGGCCATTGCGAGCACCATTGCGAGCGTCCACGGCGCTGCGCTCACCGCGAACTCGCGGCCGGAAGGCGGCCTTGACATCACCGTGACCTTTCCCTGATCACTTGTCCCTGGTCACTGGCTCGCCGGCGCCGTATTCGCCCCGTCCGGCGCTGTCCGCCCGCTGGCTGCAGGAGGCGGCTGGATGTCGTAGCGGGCGAACGCCGTGTACGCGACCAGGATCACGATGATTGCCAGCATGACCACCGCTGTCGGGCCGTCGCCGTAGTTGAGGCCGCTGATGTCGTGCGGCTTGCTGAAGTAGTCGGCGAACGATGCGCCGAGCGGCCTCGTCACCACGTAGGCGCACCAGAAGGTTGCCACGCTGTTCACCCCGAACCGCCAGGCCACCGCGGGGATCAGGATGACCACGAAGAACAGCACGCCCGAGCCCAGGTAGCCGAGGTGCAGTACCGAGGCGGTGAAGTCGCCGAGGGCCGTGCCGAGAGCGAAGGTAGCGAAGACGGTCGCCCAGTAGAACAACTCCCGGCGGGTCGTGGTGATGCTGTGGATCGACAGCGTGCCCTCGGTGCGGTACCAGGTCCAGAAGATGATCGCCAGGACGATGGCCCACAGGGCGGTCGTGCCGCCGTAGGGGATGCCGACGATCAGGTGCATGGCGTCGGCGACGCCAGTGCCGAAGATGGCGATCGCCAGCGCGAGGAACCAGTACGCCGCGGCGACATAGCGGCGCACCGAGAACTGGATGACCACGGCGATCACGAAGATCGTGACTTCCGCTGCGCCCGCGACGAGGTTGCCGTGCAGGGCGAAGTAGTCGGAGGTGGCCTCGCCGCCTGCCGTTGTGAGCAGCTTGAGGATCCAGAACAGGAAGGTAATCTCGGGCACCTTGGCGGCCAGAGGAGCGCGCCTGCCGGTACCGGGAGCCGAATGCGCCACGAACTCTCCTCAGCGGGCCTGCTTGTTGCCGCTATAGCGGCGTCCGGTATAGCGGGCGACAGCATACCCGGCCAACTTAGACTGGGTGTCCAGCGCGCCGGGGCAAAAGCGCGCAGGGTAGTGAGCAGGACGGGATAAGGACACCGCAGTGACCAACCGACTCGACCGCTGGGCAGATCCGCCCCTTCTGGTGCTGGCCAGCCTGGCGGAGGAGCCGAAGCACGGGTACGCAATTACCCGTGATGTCGCCCAGACCATGGGCGTGCGGCTGAGTGCGGGCACGCTCTACGCGGTGATCGCCCGGCTGGAGGCCGCCGGGCTGATCGAACCGCTCGCCGCGACCGACCGGCGGCGGCCGTACCAGATCACGGCGGCCGGAAGAGCTGCGCTGGCGGAGCAGTCTGCTCGGATGGGCCGGATCGCGACCCTTGCCCAGGCCCGCCTCGGCGAGGCCTGTGGCTGGGCCGGCCCGTGAGCACGCCCCGGCAGTCCGGTCCGGGTCCGCTGACGAGCCTGGCCCTGATGCTGTACCCGCCAGCGTGGCGCGAGCGTTACGCGGACGAGGTCCGCGCGCTGCTGGAGGACACCGGGACGAGCCCGGTTGCGGCGGCCAGTCTGGCCGTGCGTGCCGCCCCCGCCTGGGTGACCATGCCCCGGCACCTGCACGACCGCGAGGCCCGGATGCGGGCGTCGGTCGGAACCGTACTAGTGGCGTGGTCAGCGCTCACTGGCGTCGGCCTGGTCTTCGCCCAGCTGACCCAGCTGCAGGGATTCCGGGCGCCCGGGCATCCGCTCATCCAGTGGTGTTATCTGATCTTCGACGTGGCGCTGGCGATCTCGGTCCTGGCCGCCGCCGCCGGCGGCTTGCCGCTGTGGCTGCAGATGATTCGCCTTGCCCGCCGGCAAGGACGTCGGGCTGAGCTCGCGTGGCTGTCCCTGGCGGTGGCAGTGCCGGCTGCCTACCTGGCCGCCGCTCTCATCACGCTGAAGGTGGTCCACCATCCGGAGGCTAGCGGGCCCTGGTGGTTCGTCGGCTTCGCCGTCCTCGGCCTCGGGGCCGCCGCGCTGTCCTCAGCCGGCCCAGCCGTGGCGCTGCGCCGGCTGACACCAGGCGGCCCGGCCGTGACGCTTGCCACCGCGGCCGCGGGCTTCGCGGCAGCGACCGTAGCGCTGGCCGGCCTCGCCAGCGCAGTCGCCGCCGCAGGGCTGTGCTTGTGGGCTACGTCCTTCCCGGGCTTTCACCACGGCGGCCTGGCCGGCTCCTACTTGCTGATCGTCGTCACGGTAGCCGCGATCGCGACGATCAGCGCCGGCCGTGGCGTCCGGGCGACGTTTCTCGATGCTGGCCGCAGCGGCGTCAGGTCAGGTTTTCGCGGCTAAGACCTGGCGCCTCGCCGGTCGCTTCGGTCTGCCCTTGACGGTAGATATATCAATGAGCTAGGCGAGCAGTCGGCACCGCTGAGCCTCTGGAGGCATCCCGATGCGCGCACCCGATGACACCACCATGGCTGCGGATTCGTTCGCCGGGAAGCTGGCGGTGGTTACCGGCGGAGGCTCGGGCATGGGCCGCGAGCTGGTCCGCCAGCTAGCCGGAGCGGGCTGCTCGGTCGCGGCATGCGACGTGAACCCGCAGACCGTCGAGCAGACCGCGGCGCTGGCGGGCACCGGTGCCCTGGCCGGGACCCGCGTCACCGGCCATCGGTGCGATGTCTCCGACGAGTCACAGGTGCTGCAGTTCCGTGACGAGCTGCTGGCCGAGCACGGCAGCGACCACGTGGATCTGGTATTCAGCAACGCCGGGATCGGCGGGGGCGGCAGTTTCGTCAACGACTCCCGCCAGGAGTGGGAGCGCACCTTCGCGGTCGACTGGTGGGGTGTGTATTACTGCGCCCGCGTTTTCCTGCCGTTGCTGATCGCCAGCGGCGACGGCGTCCTGGTCAACACCAGCAGCCTGAACGGCTTGTGGGCCTCGCTCGGGCCCGGGATGCCGAACAACGCCTACAGCACGGCGAAGTTCGCGGTGCGCGGATTCACCGAGGCCCTGATCGAGGACCTGCGCACCAACGCGCCGCAGGTCCGGGCCGCAGTCGTGCTGCCGGGGTCGGTGGGCACCGACATCATCGCCAACACCCGCCGCGCCCATGGCATGCCGGGGCCCGAAGACATGAGCGACGAGCAGATCGAGGAGGCCAGGGACTTCCTCGTAACGGCCAGGCTGATTGCCCGGGACGCGCCAGCCGGACAAGTGCGCAAGAACCTCGTCCGGCTGGAGAAGGAGGGGAAGGACAAGGCGCTGCTCAGCGCGGCTGAGGCAGTCACCATCATCCTCGACGGCGTGCGATCGGGCGCGTGGCGGATCCTTGTCGGCAAGGACGTCGCATTCATCGACAAGCGGGTACGCAGCAGGCCTGAGTCCGCCTACGACTACGCCGAGGTGTTCCAAGACCTGCCGGCCGACCTCCTGCAGGGCGCGAAGGACTTGCCAGACGGGGTCAAGGATCTCCTGCCGGAGTGGGTCAAGGATCAATTGCCGGACGGCGGGCCCGGCGAGGGACTTAATGAGGGCGATGACTGACGGCTGACCGGGCGGGCTCTTGCCGATATGCAGCTGGTCACCGGCACCTTTGATCCGCTCCTCGGCGCGGATGGCATGGCAGGAGCCCGGGATCGGTTCCCGGCGTGCCTAGGTCGCCCGGCTGATGCTCCCGGCGACGAAAGCTGACCCGTACCCGCTGTACGTGCGCCTGGGGGCAGCGCGGCCTGGTGCGCAGCCCGCACGGGCTGTTCGCTGCAGGCGACCACGCGACGGTGGCGAGCATCCTGCGGGACCGCGGGTTCAGCAGCTCGCCAGTGCACCACCCGGTTACCGGCCACCGCGGCCGCGGGCTTCGCGGCAGCGACCGTAGCGCTGGCCGGCCTCGCCAGCGCAGTCGCCCTGACTTGAGCGCCGGCAGTATCGCGCCGCGCTTACCTGGTGGTTTGCGACCCGTGAGAGCTGAACTTGCGCACTAGGCGCGGCCGTGAAGTGGACGGGTGCGTGCATGCGGACGGCACCGACGCCGGGCCCTACTATGGCTGGGATGGTGCTGGATGCGTTCCCCCGGGCGCTGGACGGATTTGAGGCGGCACTGGCCGGGGTTGCGCAGAGCCGCTGGTGCTCCGCGTCGCCGTGCGCGGGCTGGTCTGCCGCCGATGTCGCCGGTCACGTGATCGGCGGGCTGCGGGAGACTGAGGCGCTGGCGCGAGGGCGCTACGAGGAGAAAGAGGCGGCTGAGCACCCGGGGTCTGGCATCGGCGGCGATCCGCTGGCTGCGTGGCGGCTGGCGCGGGATGACATGATGGCGGCGCTCGGCCCGTCGGCGCTGGCCCGGCTCGTGCCGGGGCCCTGGGGGCCGATGCCGCTGGGCGAGATTCTGGAACGGTCCCCGATGGAGTTCCTGGTGCATACGTGGGATCTGGCGCAGGCCACGGGCCAGGCCGCCGTATTGGACCCCGGCCTGGTGGGCGGCGCGCTAGGACCCGCGCGGGAGTTCGCCCGGCTGGCCCGTATGTCGGGACTGGTTGGCCCCGAGTGCGCCGTGGCCGAGGACGCCGACGATCTCACCAGGCTGCTGGCGATCTTCGGCCGGGGCAACGCCAGTTAAGGATGCGCTGGCCGGCCTCGCCAGCGCAGTCGCCGCGGTAGGGCTGTGCTCGTGGGCTACGTCCTTCCCGGGCTTTCACCACGGTGGCCTGGCCGGCTCCTACTTGCTGATCATCGTCACGGTAGCCGCAATCGCGACGATCAGCGCCGGCCGTGGCGTCCGGGCGACGTTTCTCGACGCCGGCTGCAGCGACGTCAGGTCAGGCTTTCGCGGCTAAGACTTGGTGCCTCGCCGTCTGCTGCGACGCAGCCTGGCTTCGGGCCGCTTATACCGCTATGCCGCACGGATATCCGGCAATCCGCCACTGGCGATGGCAGCTGGAGCGCTCCGGGTTATCTCACTTGCTGCGCGGGGATAGTCCGGGTCGGAGCACCGTCCGCGCGTGGGCGGGTATCAATTCTCGGAGCGCCGGCGGTTGTCTCTGTTCATGCCGGATCGTCCGGCTCGGGGCCTGCGTCCTCGAGCTCGGCCACCACCCGTAGGAAGGAATCGCTCACATGAGTGCTCGGCCGAATATCGTCCTGGTCCACGGCGCATGGGCAGACGGCTCCAGCTGGGACGCCGTTATCCAGCGCTTGCAAGCCGACGGTTACCATGTCACGGCTCCGCAGTTCCCGCTGACCGACCTTGCGGCCGACGTTGCCCGGCTGCGCGAGGTCCTCGACGCGCAGGACGGCCCCACCATCGTCGCCGGACATTCCTACGGCGGCCAGATCATGACCGCGCTGGGCAGCGACGCGCCCAACGTCGCCGGCCTGGTCTATATTGCCGCGTTCGGCATCGATGAGGGCGAATCGCTCGGAGCACTGCTAGCCCAGGGCCCGGTGACACCGGCCCTCGCGCACATGGTCACCGACAAGCAGGGCTTCACCTGGCTGTCCGAGGACGACTTCGTCCACCACTTCGCCGCAGACGTGGATCCGGTCCAGGCCAGCGCCATGCACGCTGTCCAGCAGGCCCTGGCCGCCTCCGCATTCGGCACCGAGATGGGCGTGCCCGGCGTGGAAGTCGCTCCCTTCCTGGTACCTCGTCGCGACTGACGACCAGGCCATCCCGCCAGACGCGGAGCGTCAGTTCGCCAGCCGGATGGGCGCGGTCACCATCGAGATCCCCTCCAGCCACGTGGCCATGGTCTCCCATCCTGACGACGTCACCCAGCTGATCAAGAACGCTGCCGACGCCGTACCAGCCGGAGTCTGACTGGCTCGCCCTGGTGGCGGGAGAATAGCTCGTCCGGACCGGCGGGCAGTGAATCAGCGGCGGCGGCACTGCCACAGCAGGTAGGTCGGAACCGGAGCAGGTGGTTCGATAAAGCGCTCTGCCTCTAGCCCGGCGTCAAGCAGTGCGTTCAGGTAGGTGGAGAGCTTGCGGTGCGTCGCGCCTACCCGGATCCGGGCGCCTTCGGGATTGTGCTCCGGCGAGGTCCACCAGCCTTCGTGCTCGTATCCTTCTCCGGGCGGCCAGCTGCTCAGGCCTTGCTCGCCGCCGGGAAGGCACGGATGCACGATCGAGGCGACGAACCAGCCGCCTTGACGCAGCACCGTTCTCACGGTCGACAGGCTGCCGGCTAGGTCGTCGATGTCCATCAGCGCCAGCTCGCAGGTGCACCCGTCGAACGGCTGGCCGTCCCACCACGTGGCCGGGTTGCCGGTGACGTCGGCGCGAACATAGGAGATGTACTCCGGCCCGGCGGCGCGTGCCTTCTCGAGCATGGCGGCACAGATGTCGACTCCGGTTACATCGGCTCCCAGTCGGGCTAGATGGCGGCTCATCCGGCCCTGCCCGCAGCCGATGTCTACCACCCGCTCGCCAGCCATGTCAGGCAGGAGGCCGCACTGCGCGGCGATCAGCGGCGGGGCGTCGCCGGTCCACTGCTCATACCAGTCGGCGTACTCGTCGTACCTCGCCAGCGTCGCTGCCACACCCTCACGTTAACTGCACGGTCGGCGAGGATCGAGCCCTTGAGCGGCGCAGCGCAGCCGACCGGGTCCTCACAGACAGGAAACCCGGCGCACGCGATGGCGGCTCGACGCTACTTACCGCACGGGGTGACTGAAGCTGCGGGCGACCGGGGGGCGCGTGGGCAAATGTATAAACAAACGCCCTGCAGGTGCCTGCTCGACTTTTCGCCAGGAACCGTCAACGGGTGTAATGAAGAGCGCGCGGTAGAGGTCCGCGCGCTTCTTGCCGATCGCGGCCAGCACCGTCGATCCCCGACCTCATCGTCGCCGCGACAGCAGAGCTGGCCGGGCTGACCATCCTGCACGTCGACAAGGGATTCGAGATCAATCGCCGTCATGCCTCAAGCGGTTCGTGTCTTCTTAGCCGGCGACGCGTGGCCAGGCTGGGGGGCGGTGACCGACCGTAGCTCGTCCAGCGACACGTCCATCAGCTGCCGGAATCCTGCTGGGTCGTCTGGGTCGTCCTGCGCCACCCACCGGGCGAACGCAACGTGGAACACGGTGAGCGCGGCCTGCGCAGCCAGAATCGCCGCGACGGCGGGTGTGCCGCGCTCAACCAATGCCGTCTTGATAGATCCGGCCAGCGATTGGAGCTTGATCAGCTCGCGCTCCTGCAGCTCCGGATTGGCGGCGATGATCCGGGCCCGGATCCGGGCGAACTCATGCCGCTCGTCGAATATCGTCGCGACGGGATCGAAGCCTGCGGTCGCGGCGGTCAGCGGGTCCGCGCCTGCGGGCGCGGTGGCCACCGCCTCCACCCACCGGTGCCTTAGCTCCTCGGAGCCGCCGAAAAGCACCTCGCGCTTGTCCGCGAAGTACCGGAAGAATGTCCGCTTGGTCAGGCCGGCGCGCTCGGCGATCTCGGCGACGGTCGTCTCGTCGTAGCCGTGCTCGTCGAACAGGGCGATGGCAGCGGTCATCAGCCGGCCGGCTGCGTCTGGTTTCCAGCGTGACATATTCCTGACAGCATAGTTGATGACACCAGGTGACATAGGCGTGCTAGAGTTGATGACACCAAGTGACATCGTGTCCCGACGGGAGAACTTCAGATGCGTGTTTTCGTCACCGGTGCCTCAGGCCACATCGCCTCCGCCGTTATCCCCGAACTGCTGGCCCACGGACACCAGGTCGTCGGGCTGGCTCGCTCCGGCACGTCCGCCGCTGCCGTCGAGGCGCTCGGCGCCGAGGTGCGCCGCGGTGATCTCGACGACCTCGACGGGCTGAGGCAGGCCGCCTCGCAGGCAGACGGCGTGATCCACCTTGCGTTCAAGCACGAGGAGATGCGCACCGGGGACTTCATGTCCGCGGTCGACGCCGACACGGCTGCGATCACGGCGATGGGCGAGGCGCTGACCGGCACCGGCAAGCCGTTCGTCGCCACTGGAGGCACGCTGATGCTAGCGACGGGCGGGATCAACGATCGCCCCGGGACCGAGGATGACCGGGTGCCGGGCGGCCTGCGGGTCGACGCGGAGAACTACGTGATCGGCCTCGCGGGCCAGGGCGTGCGCTCCAGCGTCATCCGGCTCGCTCCGATGGTCCATTCCGACCTTGACCATCACGGGTTCACGCACGCGCTGATCCAGTTCGCCCGCGAGAACGGCGCGGCCGCGTACGTGGGTGACGGCGCGAACCGCTGGCCCGCCGCCAACACCTACGACATCGGCGCGCTGTACCGACTCGCGCTCGAGAAGGCCCCGGCCGGCTTCGCGTTCCACGGCGTGGGCGACCTCGGCATCCCGCGCAAGGTGATCGCCGAGACCATTGCCGGCAAGCTCGGCGTGGCGGCCAAGAGCATCACCGAGGACGAGGCAACGCAGTACCTCGGCTTCCTCGCCTTCTTCGCCGCTCTGGACAACCCCACGTCGAACGACAAGACCCGCGAGGTACTCGGCTGGGAGCCAACGCACATTGGCTGGATGGCGGACGTGCAGACCGGCCATTACATCGCCTGAGCTCGGGCGGATCAGGGAGGTCTTCCGCGCCGCGCTGGACGCCGGGCCTGGTCACCTCTGGCACCGTCGTGGCATCGCGCGGGGCGGCCTGCCAGACTGCCCGTGTGGACGAGCATGTTGATCCGGTTGTCGACCAGCTGACGACTCCCGACCAGGTCAGCACCGGCCTGAGACGAAACTTATCGACTGCTGGATCACGGTCGGTAACGCCGGCGGGGCGGTCGGGTTTCCGTTTCCGCCCGTCGACGCTACCGACGTCGCGCCGGTGGCCGACCGGCTCATCGCCGGCCTCAACCCTGGCCGCAGCCGGCTCCTCATCGCGCGGACCGGCGGTACCCTGGCCGGCTGGGTGCACCTTCACCGCAATCCCTATCCCCTCATTGCTCATTGGGGCACCATCAGCCATCTGCAGACCCTCCTTGCTTGCCGCGGCCAGGGAATCGGAGGTGCCCTGGTGACGCACGCAAGCCAGGTCGACCGCGCGGAGATGGGTCTAGATGGGTCTAGAGCAGCTTCGCCTTGCCGCTCGTGGCGGTACCGGTCTGGAGCGTTTATACGGCAGGCTCGGCTGGACAGTGATCGGTCGCTGGCCCGTCGCACTGCGGCTTGCCCCAGGTGACGACCGCGACGAGATACTCATGATCCTCACTCCACTATGACGCCACCTAGCCATGCCGTTCGCGGCAGAACCGGATGTTACGCAGCTCGGTTCTGCGGCGGTGCAGGATGGGTGTCGTGACGGATCACGCGATCGTCGTCGCCGATGCGGACGGGACCATTACGTGGTGGAGTCCCGGTGCCGAAGTGCTGTTCGGGCACAGCGCGGCGTCTGCCGTCGGCCACAGCCTGGACCTCATAGTGCCCGAGGCACTCCGGGCGCGCCACTGGGCCGGGTTCCATCGGGCGATGGAGGTGCCGGCGGTGAAGGATCTGGCAGCTGACATACCGGTACTGTGCGCGGACGGGCAGGTGAAGGAGTTCGCTGGCCGTTTGCTGGTGCTGAGCGACGGGCTTGGTGCGGCACTTGGCGCGGTAGGGATTTTTGCCGCGGACGGAACCACCGGGATTAAGCCCTTTAAGTGACGCGCGAACCGATCTTTAGGCGGCATGACCGGATGTCGCGTGACTTCCAAGAGCTGCTCTCTTGGCATGGAGGCGGCTGATAGGTGGCGGCTTTAATGGGCACCGAAGGCAACATCCTTGATTGACCAGTTCTGACCGCGCCTGGAATGCTGAACGCATGAGGCGCTACGGCGATGACCGGCCCGGCTGAGCTGAGGGTCTTTCGGGTTCCGTTAGTGGACACCATCAGCCAGCTCCAGAGCTTTCGTTCTTCCCGCGGCCAGCGGATCGGCAGCGTCCTGATGGCGCGCGCACGGCAGGTCGCGCGATTACTGATGCACCTGGAGCAACTTCGCCTTGCCGTACGCGGCGGCACCGGGCTGGGGCGCTTCTACGCCCGGCTCGGCTGGGCAGTGATGGGCTGTTGGCCCAATGCGCTCCGGCTCGCCAGGCCTGCGATTCGCGGCAGAGGAGTGCATCTGGGCTGTGCTAGCGCGCCGAGATGCTGGCACTTCCTACACGACGGTGCCCTCGGAGGCGTAGGACAGCAGGCGCTTGGCGGTGAGCCGGATCCAGGTGGCAACCCAGTCGCCGGTGACGGCAGCCAGTACCTCAGTCGGCACGTCCGTGGCCGGGACTACGCTGGCTGCGCCCTCCACCAGTACTACGACGTGATGGTCGCGGTCTCCTTCGGTGATAGTCATGGTCATCCAGGGCCGGGCTCGCACGTTGCGTTCGCGCACTGAGCCGCCGACGGTGGGCAGCCAGAACTGGCAGCCCTGGCGGACGTAGGAGGACATCACCGCATGGGGGCGGCCGTCGGGGCGGCACGAACTGATGACCGCGAACGCGCGCCGGTCTAGGTAATCGGCCAGCTGGCGGCCAGAGAGCCGACGGTCGGCCGGGTAGGACGCCGCTGTCGCGCTGGTCGCCCCTGCGAATGTCTGCTCTTGCAGGGCGGCGAGTTCTTCGCTCATGGCACAGTTTCTACGCCGTCCACTGCAGCACAACCGGCAACATCGCCAACCTAGCCGCGCCCACGGTACGGCTAGATGCGGGCGTTGTGAGGCTCAGCCGATGCGCTCGGCCAGTGAGACGATGATCCCTTCCGGCCCCCGGACGTAGGCCATCCGCCAGGCGCCTTCGTACTCGCCGACGCCACCGACCAGGCCGTAGCCCTCGGTAGCTGCCCAGTCGATAGCCGCGTGCAGGTCGTTGACCTCGAAGCCCACGTTACGCAATCCCAGCTCGTTGGCCATGGCGGCCGGTGAGCCCGGCATGGAGTCGGGTCGCGCGAAGCTCGACAGCTCCAGGCGGGTGCCGTCGCCGGGCGGCTTCAGCATGACGATCTCGGTGCGGGAGTCCGGAATGCCGCAGACCGTGTCCAGGAACTCGCCCTCGACGAACGTCCTGCCCTCGACCTCCAGGCCCAGCGCCACGAAGAAGGCGGTCACGACGTCGAGATCTGCGACCGTGAGACCGACGTGGTCGAACCGTCGTACATGTGACACAGGCCCGTCCTGTCCTCGTATTTGACCGTGCATCCGAAGGTAGGCGGTCTCAGTACCTCTCGATGCGAGTCCTCCGCAAACGCACACCATCCGCGGCCGAAGCGCGCGTTCACGCGCGACGCTGGGGACGTATAGCACGGTGCGCATTTGCTGACCGGCGCGTGACGTGGTGGGTGACCACCAGTCCGGGCGAGTCGCCGGTGGCGGCTGGCCGTCATGGCGGCTTACTCCTCGACGGCACCGCCGATCCCCCGCAGGTGCTGCCGGAAGGTGTACGACGGTTCGGCTGCCCGCCGCGCCAGGTATTCGCTGAAGGCTGTCTGCTGGCGCAGGGTTTGACCCGCCTGGATCTTACCGGCCTGATCCCGCTCCACCTCGCCGATCTGCCGGGCTGCGGCCAGGACATCGCCAGCCTGGCCGGCCGCCACGAACACCACGCCGTCGTCGTCGCCGAATACGATGTCGTCGCGGGTGACCAGACATGCCCCGAACCGTGCGCTGGCCAGCGCGGATGGTTCCTGCTCATCGAGGCGAACAGGGCCGGCCGGGCAGCGGCCGTAGCTGAATACCGGCAAGGCGATCTGAGTCAGTTCCGCCGTGTCGCGGTGCAGTCCCCATACCATCACCCCGCCGACCCCTGCCGCTTGCGCCTCCAGCACGACCAGATCGCCGACGCACGCCTCATCTTCCCGCCCGCCATTGTCGACGACCAGGACGTCACCATAGGCGGCGCCGCTGAACGCTTCCAGGAACACATCAACGCTGCCGTAGTGGCGGGCCGGGAGCGCCCGTCCGGCGACCCGCTGTCCAGGGACGACCGCGCCGATGCCCGGCGGCGCGACCCGCAGCGGCACTCCCGCGCGGACACAGGCATCGGCCACCAGCGGCGTCGAAAGGCCACCGAACTCCGTCAGCATCCCCGCCCGTCCCAGCTCGCTCTCAGTCACACCCAGACGCTACCCGCACACGCGGAAACCGTATTCAACGATGGAAAACCCCCGCCATTTCCGGCCGCTAGCGCCGAGATCGGGTGTGGCGCTCGTTGTCGGGTGCGCGGCGACCTCGATGCGGCATGAGCCACGCCGATCGCTGTTGGCCGCGGCTATCAGGGGAACGGCTTCCAGTGCCCCTCGGAGACCACCTCGACGGTGCCGTCGGTCACCTTGATGGCCGTCTGGTCGTCGATGGCGTACGCCGGACCCGCGATCTCTGCCGCCCATCTCTCCGCCTCGGCCATCGAGTTGCCCGGCATGCCCTCCTGAGCCAGGTGCGGGAAGATCGAGAAGTCGACGACCCCCAGAGTGCTGTCCCCTCCAGTAGGCGGCCTCCAGTTCACGAACTCGTCACCGATCCGGGGGGTCATTACCATGCTTCCGGCGCTCACCCCCACCCATACCGTCTCGAGAAGCGACGGCAGGAGGTCCGCCAGCCCAGACTGCCGCATCCAGTGGCACAGGTACGTCGCATCGCCGCCGTCCACCAGCAGGACGTCAGCCTCCCGGACCCAGGGGACCCAGCGCTCCTCGCCGATGCTGGACAGCGCAGTGAGCTCCAGCACGCCGACGGACTTCCAGCCCAGGTCGCACATGGGTGACGGCGACTGGCCGGCAATGAAGCGCCAGGCAGAGGCTGGCGTGCAGGCGGGGTGGCCCCACTCCGCGGTCGGAATACACAGGGCGCTGGAGTCGGCGATCGGCTTGCCCAGCAAGTCGGCCAGGGCATCGCGGATGCTCGTGTTCGTGACGCCCCCGGACGTGAGAAGAAGCCTCACGCATGCCTCCTGTCCGCAGCGGTCATGACGCTCTCCTCGAAAGTCGGTAATCGGGTGCAGGGAACGACAGACTGGCCACCATAGCGAAGCTCATTGCCGTTGCGGTCCTCAAGCACGCCGCACGCACATCGGCATATGCGGCGGACAAAGCGGCGTGGTTACGCTGCGTGTGGTGCGATCTCGACGATGAGGTCGGCGTCAAGCGCGATGGAGATCCGGTCGAGTAGCGGGATGGTGGGGATGACGCCGCCTGCCTCGAGGCGGGAAAGAGCGGGCTGGGTCATGCCGGCTCTGGCAGCGAGTTCGACCTGGGACAGACCAAGAGTGAGGCGGCGGTCGCGGACGGCTTGGCCGATCAGGTAGGCGCGCTGCGCGGCGTCCGGGCGCGAGCCAGTAGGTGACGCGCGTCTGCTGTGCTAGCAGGTGAAATCGCAGCTCGCGGAGGCCAGGGTTCCGCGTCGTTGCGCGTGACGGATCACGAAGTTCTGCCATCGCAGTCCGTCGTCGGGGTCAGCGTATGGCTCCTTGAGTGGGGCGAAGCCGGTATTTGTCAGCAGGCCGGCGCTTACATAGTTGCTGACGAGCGCGCGGGCGAAGACCTCGCTGGCCTCGTGGCCGAAGAGGAACTGCACGACGGCCATTAGTGCGTGACGGGCCGTTCCGCGGCCTCGCGCTGCCGGGTCGCCGATCATGTAGGACACCGCTGGCGCGCCGAGGACCGCGGATGAGCGGAGGTCGACCCAGATCGAGCCGATCACGTTGTCGTCACGCTCGATCATCCAGTTGTACTGGTCGTCGCGATTGATAAAGCTGCTGATCCGTGATTTCTCGTGGTCAAGGGCTGGCGCCTCGATCAGGTCGGCGGGTACGCCCATCATGAGCATGGTGGTCCGGCCGTGCTCGCCGCCAAGCCATTGAAGGCTCAGTGACGCATCACGCTCAATGACAGGCCGCACCAGGCGGACGGATGGTTCGGGCGTGTCGAGCTGACCGGCGAACACGACGCTCCTCATCCTGCTGGCACCTGCGGGCACCGCGCGCCACACTCTTTGGCGGCCAGCCCGGCCGCCATGCGGTTAATAGCGAAGATCTGCTGCGAGGCCGTAGTGATCGGATATCTGTTCATGTTCAGCCGGATGGTTTCCGAGCAGCTGACAGCTGACCGGGTGCCCGACACCGCCCCGGCGCGGCCAGGCCGAGAAAATGAAATCAAACCGCCGATCCGGCAGCAAGCCGATGGCCGCGAGCGGATTCCGGTTGGACCAGGTATAGCCCGCAGAACCGTCGCCTGCCACTTCCCAGCTGTCGTAGAACACGAGGTCGGGAGCTGCCTTGGCTGCACGGCCGGTGAGCATCCTGATCTCATCGGAATCCGGGCCTGCGTTGAAGTCACCGCAGACGATAACCAGATCGCGGCGGGAAACCACCTCGCCGACGAAGCGGACCAGCTGTCGGACCTGGTCCTGCCGGGTGGCACTGGCATCGGAGCGGATAGTCAAGCATGACCGTGAATAGCTGGATAGGTCCGCGCTCGCCAGCGATCGTGACGTGCAGCACCTGGCCGTCGCCCGTGCCGTCTTCAGCATGCAGTGAGCGCCGCTGCGGCGCAGACATCGGCCACCGGCAGACAACGCCGATCCCTGACACCCAGTCTTCCTGCTGCCAGTCACCAGCGAAACAGTGGTGCGGCAGTCCCAGCCGCTTTGCTATCCGCTCGGGCTGGTGTGATCCGCCGTGACGCCAGGCCTCGACAAGGCAGACAATGTCCGGCGCGTCTTGGGCCAGGATGTCTTCCAGGCCAGCCTGCCTTCTCTCGTGCCTCGGGCCGTACCGTCCCCAGACATTCCAGGTCACCACGCGGACCGTCGACGTGGTCACCGCACCGTACGGGGCATAAGGATCGAAGGTCACCCGGCGAGTATCCCGCAGCTCCCCGTTTCGACTCTCCGACGTTCTCCTGGCAGGCGCCAGGATCCTGGCGGGGAAGATCAAAACTCAAGACCGGCCGGGAATCTGCGGGTGGCCGTGCAGCAGGTCTGCCTCAAACCATCACTGCCGGGCGCAATGAGTCTTCGGGACAGGCTGGACCGAGACCACGTCCTGCTCGATGGTGATCGCATCAAGATCCTGCCGCCCAGTCCGGTCGCACCGACATCGCCCGGCTGCCCGCATCCGGTGCCAGGCCCGTCGGCCAGCCTCCGGTGGCGCGCCAGCATCAGGCCCCGTCATCCGCAATCAGCGCACCTAGGGTGGCCCCCGCATGCGGTTATGCCAGCATGTGCCCATGGCTGAACGGCGGCTTGAGGGCGGATACGTCGACGGGGCAGTGCGGGTCGGGGATACCGTCCGCCGCCAGGCCGGCCCGTGGACGCCTGCCGTGCACGCGCTGCTTGCCTACCTGGCGGACCAGGGGTTCACCAGCGCGCCTCGGCCGCTTGGGTTCGACGAGCAGGGCCGAGAGGTACTGACCTTCCTTGAGGGCGAGACCATAGGGCGTCGCAAGCCGCGGCCGGCCTGGGTTCACGCCGAGGACACACTGATCCAGGTCGCCCGCTGGATGCGCGAGTTCCACCAGATCGTCGCCGGCTTCGTCCCGCCCTCCGGTGCCATCTGGCGCGGCGGCGGCGCGTGGGCACCGGGCCTGATCGTCGCTCACAACGACGTGACGACCCACAATGCTGCCTGGCACCGGGGCGCGATCACCGGGTTCTTCGACTGGGACTTCGCCGGGCCCGCCACGGCGGAGTGGGACCTGGCCCTGGCCGGCTTCGCCTGGGTACCCCTGCATCTCCAGTCCGTCGTTGCTGCCGAGGGGTTCACTGACTTCGCGGCCAGGCCTCGCCGTCTGGACCTGTTCCTCGCCACCTACGGCTGGTCAGGAACCACCGCGGACTATCTGGCCGTGGTCGAAGCGCGAATGAATGCTCACGCTGCTGGTATCCGGGCAAGGGCCGCCGCGGGAGAAGAGGCGTTCGGGCGCCTGCTCCTCCAGGGCGTGCCCGATGCCGTCGACCAGGCCCTCGCCGACCTGGCCAGCTTTCCCCGATAGGACGCTCAGGACTCGGGATGCCGTGTGACCTGTGCGGCGACTTGTCAGCCAGCGCCCGGGTCGGCTTTTGCAGTCCTAGCAACGATGACGCGCCTACCGAGCACGCGGACCAAGTGCGCGACTTCGGCCCTGTCGAACTTGACCTCAACGTCGCAGGCACGGCTTCGGTATCCCGACTCGCCGCGTAGCAGTTGCCAGACCGTCACAGCCGCCGCGTCAGTATTGCTGGGTTATCGATGCAGCTCGAAAGAGCATCCGCTCCTCCCGCATGGAAAATGCAGCACGCGCTGAACTGGATGCCCGGCGCACTCGGACTCTGTGGTCCCTGGCTGCGTCCATAGTCGCGTCTGGCGCGGCCGTCGATCCGAACCGCACGACTGAGATGACGATCGCCTGCATCGACCGGACATACAGGTCAGCGAACAACTATACGGACGCGCAGCGTCCGGTATTAGGCAGGTCCGGACGGTCACTCCACCACTGAAGCGAGCGTGGCCCGGAGACCCGCCGGGCGGCAGGAACCGTCGCTGAGAGTTCCGGTGGCGCGCCTGCCGGTGCGGCTCGCACCGCTCATACGCGCCGGCCACCGCCCACCGCAGCCTCACGAATGCGTGCAAGTCGGCAGGTATGGCGCAACGATAGACAGGTGGAGGAGAAGGCAGCGCCCAGGTCGGCTCCAGGAGCAGCATCACGTACGCGCGCCAGGCGTCGGCTTCCTCGTCGGGCACGGCGCGACGCGCAGGTGCCGCGCGAGCGTAGCTTGCTGGGCTACCGGCTGGCGGTAGCCGTCGTGCTGGTGGCCGTTGCAGCAGCGGCCCTGGCTGGTGACGACGCGCTGGACCGCGGGTCGATTGTCATCTCGACCTACGCGGTAATTGACTGCGGCGGTCTTCTGGCACTTGCCTGGCAATTAGGGCGCACCAGGCCGGCACCCGGAACTGACCAGAAGCTGAACGCGGCGGGGAAAGTCATCTCCGTCCTGCCGCTTGTCGGCCTGGCCGGCATCTCCGGCATGAACGGCCTGTACCGCCAGACCAAGGTCAGGCTCCGCCTGCGTAATGTCGCGATCCTCGTTGCGTACACGCTCGTCGGGCTCTGTCTGGCTCGCGCGGACACCGCGGGGATCGCGGGGATCGCGTGGAGTAGCGCGGCGGCTGCTGCGGCTCTGGTGCTCGCGGTGCTGCTGACGCGCCGCCTGCCGTCAGCCGCCGTATCGCAGCCCTTGCCGACATCCCCGGTACGAGGTCTCCCGCCGCCGGCCGGTCTTCCTCCGCCGAACTGGGTCGTCGACGTTGCGCCACTATCAGCGGCCGCGCGCAGCCTGTCCTGGCTGACCGCATCGGTCAGATTCGGTGCGTTGTTCTTCATTGTCGCCGTGCTCGCGCCGGAAGACCGGCGGCACGCTCTGTGGGCTAGCAGCGTCGCCGCCGTGGCCGGAATGCTCATCGTGCTCGGGGTCGCGCTGGCGATGGATGAGGACCGGCTCGGCCGGCGTCCGGCCTGTGGCTGGCGCTCGGGCTGCTCGTCGTCGTCAGCTTCGCCGCCGTCGGGCTGGGCGGGATGGATGGCGCCGGCGCACTGCGGGGGGTGGCGGCTTGGAGCATCCTGCCGCTGATCTTCTTCTGGCGATACCGGCGCCAGCGGAGATCGCTCGGCCTGACCGACGCGCAGGTGCAGGCCGCCAGCCGGATCGGTCTCCTGCCTGCGCCGCCGCCGGGCAAGGCTGTCCGGCTGCCGTCGGCCGGGCTCTGGCTCCGGGTTGGTGCCGCGGCGGCGTGCGCATGGCCGCTTGCCTACCTCGGCCTGGTGAACTCCCTGGGGGGAGCCCCGGTCCTGTCCGACCTCATCGATTCCGCTCTGGAAAAGCTGAATGGTCTCATCCGCGGTTCGACTGCGGGCCTGCTCGTCAGCCTGGATCCGGCGAAGCTGACGATCGCCATGGCGGAGTCCGCGGAGCCCGCCGCGTGGCGCCTGCGGGTCCGCAGCAACCTGATCTGCTGGGGCAAGCTGGGCCCGCCCCGCGTGCCGTTCGAGGAGTTCCTGCGCAACCGGCTTGGGGTCTACGGTGCCGTCCAGCCGATCGGCGAGCCGGATGCTGACAGCGCGGAACCGGGTGAAGGCACGGAATCAGGCGGCGGCGCACTGCCTGAGCGGGCTCCTGCGCTCGCGGTCCTGCCGGCGGGCGTGGCCCTCCGTGCCGGGGTTCTCGGTAAGACATGCGCGCTCGCGAGCCGCGTACCTTTGCTTGTCGTGCCAGCTCCGCTCGGCACCCGCCCGCTCCAGTGGCCCGCCCTCGCTGAGCAGTTTCGGACTCGCGGGGTTACGGTGCCGGCGCTGGCGTACCCGACCAACACCGTTGCGGTTCTGCACCTGCCGACCGGGGAGAATGCGGTCTACCTCGCGCCGGAGCGCACCCAGTGGGCCTACCTTGCGGCGATCCACGCTGCATTCGAGGCGGTCGCGGCGCGGCGCTAGCCTTCATGCCGCAGTCGCGCCAGCCGGTCCGGGCGCCAGGCGCCGTTCATCCCGCTGGGCGGTTGAGCGCCTCGAGGGCCTGCCGTAGACGGGCGATGT
Organism: uncultured Actinomycetota bacterium; assembly: GCA_963711535.1. GTDB lineage: Bacteria > Actinomycetota > Actinomycetes > Streptosporangiales > Streptosporangiaceae > JAJYUU01. Next base: position 231,718 of record CAVQEN010000003.1, read on the forward strand.
CCTCAGCGTCCTTCGGTCGCCGCGGTCGGCCAGGTACCCCAGACGGGCATCATTTCCTTACACTCGATCTGGACCTCCGGACTGATGATCCGGCACTGCACCGATCCGATGCGCCCCGCAGGCAACCAGTCCAGCATCCCGTCGGGCCAGGGCTCGCCCGCAAAGGGACCGCCAGCCACGGTGACTTTGCCGTCCTGTCCGCGGGCGTTCCAGCCGAACTGCATCTCCTCGCCGTCCTTAGCCACGTCGAGCTGCTGATCCGGCGGCGGTCCTGTGATGGTATGCCACCCGTCGGCGTGAAGGCCGGCCCTAATCACAGGCGCGTCATCGATCCAGGCTTCCCAGTCGATATCGACATGATCGCGTGTCACCTTCCCGAGGAAGAAGTCCATCGCCCAGCCGCCTCGCAGCCAGACTTGCACGCCAAGCCGTTCGGACATGGCCACGGTGTTGGCGATCAGCCGGTGCTGGCGCTCTGCGCGTTCGGCGTCCATAGCGGCGTACGGTACTGGGGCCGCGGGGATGCTCTGCCTCGTTTCTGGTCTGTCTGGCGGGATCCCGGGCGGGCAGCTGCTGGCTGTTAGTGGACGGCTGAGGGCGGGGGCTGCCACGCTTGCCAGCCGGCGTGGACGGCGAAGAACCGCGAGGGCGCGGGGGGAATGGCGGCTAGCTCGCCTCGCGGCCGCAGCTGCAGGCCGGGCGGGATTGGTTCCCACCATGGCTGGCTGCCGAACAGCCGGAAGAACAGTTCGGGCGGGCGGGAGCTCTCGGGCTGGCGCGCGAGCGGGCCGAGCACCATCTCCTCCGGCACCGGCTTGTCGGGCAGCTGCCAGCGGAAGTCGCCGGACAGCCGCAGGCTAGGCTGTCGGGCCGCTGTCGTATTGGGTAGTGCGGCGTGCGGGGTGAGGCAGTGAAACACGATGACGTCGCCTGGCCGGTAGTCGGTGCTAGCCCAGCCAGGCTCGTTCGCGGTCAGTGGCCGCGGGCGCCGCGGCCATTTCGGCGGCCAGTACTGGCCACCTGGCTGGACGGCCAGCCCGCCCAGTCGCAGCGGGATCTCCATCAGCGGGATCCAGCTGGTCAGCATGTCCTGGCCGCCGCCGCTTCCGTAGTCGTAGTGGATGTAACGGCCGAGCGGCCGCGTCCCCGGCCGCTCGGGGTACACGGCGCGGAGCACCTTGACAGGGAATGAGAACGCGGTGCGCCCGAGTATCTCGCGGACCATGCTGCGCAGCGGCGGCAGGTAGGGAATCCGGTTGAACTCCGCAGACAGCACTGCGGCGCGGAACGCGGGGTCGCTGCCCGCGTCGGAAAGGTTGACCGCGCGCTGCTGCCCGGACGGCACACCGTCGCGATCAGTCCAGCCGCCCTCGCGCAGCCGGTCCCGCACTACGGCGCCGGCGGCGAGAACCTGGTCGGCGGGCAGCAGGCCACGGAAGAAGAGGTAGCCGTCACCGGCCAGCCGCTGCCGCAGCTTGACGGCGTCACCCGCCAGCCCGCTGGAGTCCGTCAGCTCGTCCACGCATTCACGATAAGCAGTCCGTCAGCAGAAACGGCTGTGCGGGCGCTGGGAATTTCAATCGAAGACGGCGGTCACCGCGCCAAGACGGTCAAAGCTTGCAGTCACTGCATCACCCGCCGTGACCGGGATGGCGGCCGTGATAGAGCCGGTCAGAATGACGTGGCCCGGGTCCAGCTGAGCGCCGCGGCCGATCAGCTCATTGGCCAGCCAGGTAGCCGCGTGCAGCGGCGAGCCGAGCACTGCCGCGCCTGCTCCAGTGGCCACGATCCGGCCGTTGCGCCTCAGAACGCAGCCGGTGAGCGAAAGGTCCAGCCGGTTGAGCGGTACCGGCGACTGGCCGACGACGAAGCCGCCGCTGGAGGCGTTGTCGGCTACCGTATCGACGAGGCTGATCTGCCAGTTCATGATCCGGCTATCGATTATCTCGATAGCCGGCAGTGCGTACGCGGTCGCTGCGGCAACGTCGCTGACCGACACCCGGGGCCCACGCAGCGGTCTGCCGAGTACCAGTGCGATCTCGGGCTCAGCCCGCGGCTGCAGATACTGGCCGACGTCGATGGGAGCGTCGGCGGGGTGCGCCATGTCGCTCAGCAGATGGCCGAAATCCGGGTCGCGCACGCCGAACTGCTCCCGCATTGGCTCTGACGTCAGCCCGACCTTGTACCCGACGACGGCGGCACCGCCGGCGAGCCGGCGTTCAACCTGAATCTGCTGGATCGTGTACGCGTCATCGACCGTGAGGCCGTCATAGGTCTGCGTCAGCGGCCTGACTGGGGTCCCGCTCGCGTAGGCGGCGAGCAGGACTCGCGCGAGCCCTTCGAGATCAGTCACGCCCGACCTCCGTTCGGTTCCGGCCACACACCGGCACCTTCGCGCGTCCGGCCTGCCCGCGTTCGCGTCTACCGGCCGAGCATCGGCCAGGTCGCCGCCTGACACTGCCCGGGCTATGACTCAACATACGTCGCCCGGCCCGCTCCGACGCTGACGCGTCTCGCCTGGCGGGACTGATGGGATCGCCGGTGGGTGCCCGAACCATCCCACACAGTGGGAAGGTCGCATGTATCTGCCTGCGACCGTGCCAACGTGGCATTGACGCCGCCGACATCGCCAGGAGGATCGCCCATGCCAGAGCGACTGTCCACCAGACCTCGCAAAGCGGCTGAGGTTCTGTCCTGGGATCTCGAGGCTGACGTGGCGATCGTCGGGTTCAGCATGGCCGGCGCGTCGGCTGCGCTCGGCGCGCTCGATGTCACCGGTGATGTGCTGGCGCTGGAACGCGGCGGCGGCCCGGAGGGGACCTGCGGGGGGATTATTTATCTGGGCGGCGGGACGCCCATGCAGAAGGCGATGGGGTTCGACGACACCACGGAGGAGATGTACGCCTTCCTGCTCGCAGCGCTCGGACCGGGAGTCGATACCCAGAAGCTGCGGGTGTACTGCGACGAGAGCCTGCTGCACTTCGACTGGCTGCTCCGCCAGGGCGTACCGCTTGTCAGCGGCCCGGACGAGGCAGGCACGATGCTGGCTTCGCCCGAGGATGATGGCTTTATCAACGTGGGCGGGCAGGAGTACGCCGGAGGCGGCCTGGTCTGGACGGGCGGTGAACAGGCCTACCCGTTCAACGCGCAGGTACGGCCAGCTCCGCGCGGGCACATTCCCCGAGACCCCGATAGCGACGAAGACCTGTTCGAGGGTGCTGTCCTGAAGTGCCTGGTGCAGGCAGCGGAGCAGGCGGGCGTCCGGACGGAGTACAACCTAGGTGTCCTGCGGCTGGTGATCGACGAGAACGACAGAATCGTCGGCGTTGAAGCACGCAGGTTCGGGTCGCTCGTGCGGGTACGTGCCAGGCGTGGCGTCGTGATCGCCACCGGTGGCTTCATCTACAACGATGACATGCTCGGTCAACATAGCCCGGCGATGCTAGCCGTCAGCAAACTCGGGCACGGCGGTCAGGACGGCATCGGTATCCAGCTGGCGCAAGCTGCCGGAGCTGACGCTATTCACATGGACGCCGCGGACATCACTCTGGTGCTGACGCCACCGATGTCGTATGCGCGCGGAATTCTCGTGAATGCGCTCGGGCGCCGGTTCATCAATGAAGACACCTACTACGGGCGGCTGGGTGCGGAGGCAGCGTTCCGCCAGGGCACTACCGCTTACGTCCTGCTAGACGAGTCAACGTTCCTGGACACATCGTGGCGCAGGCCGTCCTGGGCCGCTGACTCGCTCGCCGAGCTGGAGCGGGAGATGGAGCTCCCGGCAGGGGCGCTGGAGCAGACCGTGGCCTACTACAACCGGCACGCCGAGCGCGGCAGCGATCCGCTGTTCCACAAGGCGGAGCGGTGGCTGCAGCCGCTGGCACCCCCGTACGCTGTGCTGGACCTGCGCGAGCAGACCTTCCCGATGTCAGCGTTTACCATGGGCGGGCTGCGCACAGCGGTAGGCGGGGAGGTGCTGAGGCCAGACAGCTCGCCCATTGCCGGGCTGTACGCCGCCGGCCGGGCGACGTCAGGTCTCGCCGTCTCGGGTTACTGCAGCGGGATATCGCTGGGCGACTGCAGTTTCTTCGGGCGCCGGGCGGGACAGTCAGCAGCAACGGCGGGCAGCTAGCGCCGCCGCAGATCTAAGATTGCCGCTGTGCACGGCTGATGATTTAGCCTCAATCCACCGACGTAATTGGGCGGTTCGCGGCGCGTAAGAGTGAAAGGTGCCCTCTGACCTGGGACGATGGGAGTTGCTGACGCTCCATTGGCCCTGGCCGAGAGGACACCTGCCAGATGCGATTGTCGCACGATCTGCCGAAGATCTCCGCATCGTTTGACGACCCGAATCTGGTGTCGCGGGCCGGGCTGGTGCCGCTGATGGGCCTGGCCGGGCGGGCCGGGCTGGAGGCGCTGGCCGGGCTGGAGGCGCTGGCCGGCGAGCACCTGCGCGTGGCCGGGCCGCTGGGCGCGAACACCGCGGTCAAGGTCGGCTGCCTGGTCGCCGGGATGGCCGCCGGCGCCGACAGCATCGACGACATGGACATTTTGCGGCACGGCGCGATGGGCGAGCTGTTCGAGGGGATCCGGGCGCCGTCCACGCTGGGGTCGTTCCTGCGCGCCTTCAGCTGGGGCAACGTCCGGCAGGTGGAGAAGGTGAGCCGGCTGCTGCTGCCCGGGCTGGCCCGCCGCGCGCGGCTGCTGCCCGGCGCGGATCAGCTCGCCTTCGTCGACATGGACTCCTCCCAGCGGCGGGTGTTCGGGCACAAGAAACAGGGGGCGGCGTCCGGCCACACCAAGATCTCCGGCAAGACGGTGCTGGTGCGGGGCCTGAACGCGCTGGCCGCGGCGGTCAGCACCCCCGACTCCGCGCCGCTGGTCGCCGCGACCCGGCTGCGGGGCGGCAGCGCGAACACTGCCCGCGTCGCCGCGTCGCTGCTGGCCGAGGCGATCGCCGCGGCCCGCGAGGCCGGCGCCACCGGGCTGATCATCGCCAGGATGGACTCCGGGTATTACAACGCCGCAGTCGTCGGCGCCGCCATCGCCGCCGGGGCCCGGTTCTCGGTCACCGCCCGCCTCGACCCCGCCGTGAAGGCGGCGATCGCGTCCATCCCCGAGGACGCCTGGACTGCGATCAGGTACCCCCGCGCGATCTGGGACGACCAGCTTTCCTGCTGGGCCTCGGACGCCGAGGTCGCCGAGACCGGCTACACCGCGTTCGCCTCGAAGAAAGGCCAGCAGGTGACCGCCCGGCTGATCGTCCGCCGGGTCCGCGACCGCAACCACAAGGCCAAAGACCAGGGCGAGCTGTTCCCTGTCTGGCGCTACCACCCGGTGTTCACCGACTCCCCGTTCGTCCTGGTCCAGGCCGAGGAGCAGCACCGCGACCACGCAGTCATCGAGCAGTTCTTCGCCGACTGGACCGCCGGGCCTATGGCTCACATGCCCTCAGGGTCGTTTACCGCCAACGCCGCCTGGCTGCCCCTGGCCGGCATCGCGCACAACCTGCTGCGCGCCGCCGGCGCCCTCGCCTCGCCCTACCACGCCACCGCCCGCGCCGCCACCGTCCGGGCCCGCCTCATCGACGTCGCCGCCCGCCTCGCCCGGCGCGGCCGCGGGTACCTCATCTTGCACCTGCCAGCCGGCTGGCACTGCGAGCACGACTGGCTGGACCTGTTCCGCGCAGGCTGCGGCCCGCCGCCCGCACGCGCGGCCTGACCAGCCCCGACCCGGTCACGCCAGCACCACCACGGCCAACCCCAGCCTCAGCCCCCGGCCAGCATCCGGACAAGCCGCAGGACAAGTCAGCGGCAGGACGACCACGCCTGCATTACCCGCGTGCGGCCATCACCCCTGCCGCCATTCCGGAAGATGATCATTAAAAGCACGCCGGTGGATTGAGGTTTAGCTGCCGCCATTCCTGTCGTCAGTATCAAGCCATTCGGCTGGATAAATGATAACCGTTCCGCTGGACGGGACGCGCGCTCCCGCTCGCTATGCCCTGGTGCTTAGCTGTGCATGTATCCGAGGAGGCCCTCATGCACAGGATCGCAATACCGATCGGCGTCTTAATTCTGCTCCTTGCGGCCGCGTGCGGTTCCAGTAATGGCTCGTCCGCGAAGTCCGGTACGAGCTCTCAGACGTTGACAAGCGGATCTTTCGGGAGCCTCAAGGATGTCTGCGGGCGCGGGAGTGCCGCCGGATCCACTGCCACTGGAGTCACGAACTCCGCCATAGCAGTCGCGACGGTCGCGGACGTGGGAGCCGCCTCTTCACCCGGCCTCGATAAGGCCTTCTGGGACGCAGGATCGGCCTTTGTAGCCTGGTGCAACGCGGCAGGCGGCATTCTCGGCCGCAAGCTGATGCTCGATGAGCGCGATGCTGCCCTGACGGATTATCCGCCGGTGGTGGAGCAGAGCTGCACTGCTGACCTTGCAATGGTCGGCGGTCAGGCCGTACTCGACGACACGGGTCTGTCAACCAGGCTGAAGTGCGGGCTGCCCGACATTGCCCCCTACATCTTCGGCCCAGAGTCGGTTAACGCGCCGCTGAAGGCTGCGGCCTTCCCGACCCCGAATAACCAGGTATTTCTCGGGGGCGTGTATCAGTTCTTCGCGAAGTATCCCGCTACCAAGTCCGCAGTTGGGGCGGTCTTCCCCAACGGTGCGGCGGGCGCCCAGCAAGAGAAGATCTTTACTGAGGGACTCAAGGCAATCGGCGGTCACATCGTAGATGTCCAGCAGTACAACGCGACGGTTCAGGCCAGCTGGTCGCCCATTGTCGTCAGCCTGCGCAATGCCGGCGTCAAACTGCTGCTGATCGATGCCGACCTCGGGCCAACGGCATCCCTCGAGGAGGCTATGCAGTCTCTTGGCTGGTGGCCGCAGGTCCAGGTGGGGCCGCCGCACCTGTGCGCCACGCAGTTCCTGCAGCAACTATCCGTGGCCCCGCAGAACTTCTACGTCTATACGCCTATCGTCCCGCTGGAAGACGCCGCTGGCAATCCGGCCACGACCCAGTACCTCAGTATCATGAAGAAATACAACCCTAAAGGACAGGTCGGCTTTCCTGGCGTGGAATCGTTCTCTTCCTGGCTGCTCTTTGCCGATGCCGCAAAGGCTTGTGGTTCTGTCCTCACCCGGACTTGCCTGATGAAGAACATCTCTGCCATAAGGTCCTGGACGGGCGGAGGCCTCACGTCGCCGGTAAACCCAGCGGCCAATACGATGCCCGAATGTTATGTCGTGCTGAAAATCAACGGACAGGCGGGGGCGCTGTCGTTCCGCCGCTATGAGCCCGCTGCCGGCTTCGACTGCAGCCCGGACAACGCGCCGCACATCGCGCCCTAGCCATCAGCGGGCATCGTGCCAGCCAGGTCGCTACTCCTGACCGTCCAGGCCGAACATGGTCACCTGGTCCGTGCTAGCCCGCGCAGTGCCTGGCTGCGCGGGGCGGCTGGCCAGCGTCGCCCAGGAGATCTCGTCATCGTGCCAGGGCAGGCCGGGCAGGTCGTGTCCCATCCGATCCCGCTTGACCCGCAGGTACCGGAGGTTGTGCTGGTTGGCGTGCACCGGGAGCGGCACCCGGCCGACAATCGACAGCCCGTAACCTTCGAGCCCGGCGCGCTTGGCCGGGTTGTTGGTCAGCAACCGCATGGTACGGACGCCGAGATCGGCCAGGATCTGGGCGCCGGTGCCGTAGTCCCTGGCGTCCGCGGGAAGGCCCAGCCGGAGGTTGGCGTCGACAGTGTCGGCGCCCTCATCCTGGAGCCGGTATGCCTGCAGCTTGTGCAGCAGGCCGATACCGCGGCCCTCCTGGCCGCGCATGTACAGCACGACGCCCCTGCCTTCGCTTGCCACGGCGGTCAGGGCCGCCGCAAGCTGAGGTCCGCAGTCGCATCGCAGTGAGCCGAAGACATCGCCGGTCAGGCATTCGGAGTGCACCCGGACCAGCACGTCCGCCCCGTCGCCCAGGTCACCGAGCGTGAGCGCGACGTGCTCGGATTCGTCGAGCGTGCTGCGGTAGCCCACCGCCCTGAAAATCCCCTGCCGGAGCGGCAGCCTGGCCTCGCCAGCGCGCTCGACCTGCTTCTCGGTCCGGCGGCGGTAGGCGATGAGATCGGCGATCGAGATCAGCCTGAGGGAGTGCCGCTCGCGGAACGCGACGAGCTGCGGCAGGCGGGCGAGCGTGCCGTCTGCGTTCATGATCTCGCAGATGGCCCCGGCGGGCCGCAGACCCGCCATTCTCGCGAGGTCAACGGCGGCCTCGGTGTGCCCCGGCCGCCGCAATACACCGCCGTCGCGCGCCCGCAGGGGAAAGGCGTGGCCGGGCCGAACGATGTCGTGCGCGGTCGTGGCCGCGTTGGCCAGCAGCCTGATGGTCGTCGCGCGGTCGGCCGCCGAGATGCCTGTCGTCACCCCGGCCCGCGCGTCGACAGACACGGTGAACGCGGTGCCCATCCGGTCGGAGTTCTGGCTGACCATCTGGGTCAGTGCCAGCCGGTCCAGGTCGGCGCCCGTCATGGGCACGCAGACCAGGCCGCCGCACTCCCTGACCATGAACGCGACCAGCTCGGGCGTGGCCTTCTCCGCTGCGAAGATCAGGTCGCCTTCGTTCTCCCGGTCCTCGTCGTCGACGACCACCACCGGCCGGCCGGCGGCAATGTCAGCCAGGGCCAGCTCGACCGGGTCGAACGGTGATGTCACCGGGAGTTCCCGGTGCGCTCGGCGGCGACCGCCTGGTGCCCTGCCCGGCCGCCGGGCAGATGCATGCGCTCATATGCCTCGCTCATTACCGACCGCGAGACGGCGATGTCCAGTACCCGGACGCCTCCGGACGGGCCGAGGGCGGCGAGGCCTTCCTGCAGCTCAGTCAGTGTGCGAATTCGGCGGGCCCGGGCGCCGAGCGCACTCGCGGCCGCGGTGATGTCGACAGGCTGGCTGAAGGCACCGCCCGCCGGGTCAAGGCCCGCGATCCCGAGCTTGAGGAACTCGGAGGCGTAAGCCTCGTTGTTGAGCACGATCACGAGCAGGTCGGCGCCGAACCGGACGGCGGACTGCAGTTCCTGCAAGTTCATCAAGAAGCTGCCGTCTCCCTCGATCGCGACTGTCGGGCGCTGGCTGCCGAGGGCTGCTACGGCCGCTCCGGTGGCGAGCGGAATGCCCTGGCCGATCATGGCGAAGCCGTAGCCGAAGTGGAACGTCCGGCCCGCCCGGCCAGACAGGTAGGGGGCGGCGAAATACCAGAAGTGGCCGACCCCCGTCACTATCTGCGCGGTCCCGGAGATCGCGGCATCGATGGTCGCCATCACGGCCCACGGGTTGAGACCGTCGGGCAACACGACGGCAGCCAGAGCTGCTCGCCGGCCCGGCTCGCTGGCCAGCTGCGTGGCGGTCTCGGCGGTGCGCAGGCCGGGTCGGCAGCCGGACGGAAGCAGCTTGCCGAGCTCCGCGACGGCCGCACCCGAGCCCGACGTGATGTCGGTGACGAGCGGACCCAGGGACGAGAGCTGCGCCGGGGGACGGCAGTCGATCCTGATGAGCTGTGCGTCGCCGAAGAAAGACCCGCGATCGGTGTTATGCCCGTCCAGCGCCGCGCCGACGACCAGGACCACGTCGGCTCGCGCGGCGACGCTGCGGGCGGCCGGGTGCGCCATCGTCCCGGTCAGCCCGAGATCGAAGGGATCGCTAAAGGCAGCAATGCAGCCCTTCGCCGGGACCGTGGTGAGGAAGCAGGCGCCGGTCCGGTGGCCGAGATCGATCGCCAGGGGGATAGCGCCGCCGAGGGCTGCCCCGCGCCCGAGCAGGATGAGCGGGCGCTGGCTGCCCGCCAGGAGATTAGCTGCCGCCTGCAGTGCTGCCGGGTCCGGTCTGGCAGAGTCGGGCGGCGGCAGGTCATCGCAACCGGCTGCAGGGCGCTGGCCTGGCAAGCCAGCTGGCGTCTGGTCGCTGTCGGACCAGCCGGGGTCGTCGCCTTCCATCATGGCGAGAGGAACGGCGAGTACCGCGGGATGACCTGAGCTGGCGCCTGTCAGCACCTCGGCCAGCGCGCACCGCAGATCGGCCGGGCTGGTTACCAGCCGGTAGGCGGCGCCTGCCTTCGTGACCCAGGCGCGCTGATCGATGTCCTGGCTGCCCGGAGGCGCGACATGCTCCGGCTCGGCGGTGATGATCAGGACCGGGGAACTGGTACGTACAGCGGCCGTCAGCGCGCCGAGTGCCTGAACAACCCCTGGCCCCATCGTCACGGTGGCAACGCCCACCGTCCCGCCCCCAGCGGCCACGGCGTACCCGTCGGCCATGCCAACCGCGCCCGCCTCGTGCCAGGCCGGGAGCCATCGCGCGCCCGGAAGCGCGGAGTACTCGGCCAGCCAGTGCATGTTCCCGTCACCCATCACGCCGAACACGGCCGTGATTCCGGCAGCATGCAGCAGGCGAGCCAGGCTCTGATACACCTTCACCGCGCGCTCCGGTCAGTCGGCCGACAGTTCCTTCAGTGTCACCTGGCGGGACGGCCCGCAGCTATGTCTGTTCCACTCACCTGACCGCTGTGTGGCGTGCTCGCACCTAACCGCCCAAGCTGAGCTTGACCAGGACGGCGGCTCACAGCCGCGGAGTCGGGAGGTGGGCCATGACCGGCCGGCTTGCGGGCAAGGCGGCTATCGTGACCGGCGCGGCGTCGGGCATTGGCCGCGCCGCGGCGCTCCGGTTTGCCGCGGAGGGCGCTCAGGTCGTCTGCGCCGACATCGCAGACGAAGGCAATGAGGAGACGGCGAGCCGTGCGCGGGCGGCCGGCGGCATCGCGATCGTGCAGCATACAGATGTCACCGTCGCCAGCGCGGTGCAGGAGATGGCCGCGCGGGCGATCGCCGAGTTCGGCCGGATCGACGTGCTGTATGCGAACGCGGGCGTGATCGGCATCGGATCGGCGATGGATTCGGACGAGGCCGAATGGCACCGGATCCTGGGTGTCAACCTGACTGGCGTGTGGCTGTGCGGCAAGTACGTGCTGCCGCACATGGTGGCGTCCGGCCGCGGCGGCGCCATCATCAATCAGGCCAGCATCGGCGGGCTTGAGGGGATCGCGCGGCTCGCCGCCTACTGCGCGAGCAAGGCTGGCGTGATCGGTCTCACCAGGCAGATGGCAGTCGACTTCGGTGCGCACGGCATCCGGGTCAACGCCATAGCGCCGGGGACGATCCCGACACCGCTGGTTCGCGGGATCTGGGATCTTGGCGCTGGCCTGGTTCAGGGCTCGACTCATGAAGAGCAGATGAAGAGCGTCGGCCTCTTGTACCCGATGCAGCGAACCGGCACGCCAGAGGAGGTGGCCAGCGTGGCGCTTTTCCTGGCCAGTGACGAGTCCGCGTGGATGACCGGCAGCGTCGTGACGATCGACGGCGGCAAGACCGCCACCTGAGCATCCGGCCAGGCCGGACCCGGGGCCGGGTGGCGATGCACCAGCCGGCAAGCACGAGCCCTACACAAGCCGCCAGGTGCTGGCGGGCGAACGGAGGTCAGATGGACTTCGGTCTGCTTTTCGAAATGCAGGTGCCCAAGCCCTGGGGTCCGACGTCAGAGGTCGATGCGTACCGCGACAGCATGATCCAGGCCGTCGCCGCAGAGCAGGCCGACTTCACCCACGTGTGGGCTGTTGAGCATCATTTCCGGGAGGAGTTCTCCCACATGAGTGCGCCCGAGATCTGGCTGGCCGCGGTCGCGCAGCAGACAAGCCGGATACGGATCGGGCACGGGATCGTGCTGCTGCCAAAGCCGTTCAACCATCCGGTTCGCGTCGCCGAGCGGATCGCCGCCCTGGACATCGTTTCCGGCGGGCGAGTCGAGTTCGGCACCGGCCGGTCGATCGCCGAGCTGGAGATCGGCGGGTTCGGCATCGACCCCGGCGATACAAGGGACATGTGGGCGGAGACCGTCGAGTTCCTGCAGCAGCTGTGGACGAGCGGCGAGACTGAGGTCGAGTATCACGGCAAGTACCTGGAGCTCCCGCCGCGCAAGATCTTCCCACGGCCAGTCCAGCAACCGCACCCGCCGATGTGGATGGCCGCCACCAGCCCGATGAGCTACACGCTGGCGGGGGACTACGGGCTCGGGGTGCTGGCATTCGGTATGGCAGTCGACAAGGACGCGATGGGCCGCAGGCTCGCCGAGTGGAAAGCCGCCATGGCAGCGTCGACTCGCCCGATATCAGCGAAGAACGAGCAGGCCGCGGTGTTCATGATGTGCTTCTGCGCCGAGACTGACGCAGAGGCGCGGGCGATCTGCCAGGAGTCCTTCGTTCGTTACCTGGACGTCACAGTCGAGCATTTCCTGCGATGGGGCGCGAAGCGAGAGCTGCCCCCCGGCTACGAGTGGTATGCGACGGCGCTGCAGAAGAGCCCGGCCAGGTCGGGTTCGGAGAAGTTCGAGTACCTGCTGGACAACGGCATGATCCTGGTCGGCTCGCCGGCCACCATCGCCGAGCGGATTCGCGGCTTCCAGGAGGCGGGGGCAACGCAGATGCTCACGGCTATGCAGCTCGGAGACATCCCGCACGAGGAGGTCATGAAGTCGATCGCGCTGTTCGGCCGCGACGTCATCCCGGCGATCGGGTAGAGCGGCATGCGAGGAAGACGGAGGGCGCATGGCAGAGTCGGCTGAGGCCATCGGCCCGTTGTCCGGCGTCCGGATCCTGGATGCGTCGAATCTGATCGCCGGCCCACTGGCCACGATGCTGCTTGCCGATCTTGGCGCCGAGGTGGTGAAGATCGAGCATCCCTCAGCGGGCGACTCTCTGCGCAATCACGGGGGGCAGAAGGACGGCCAGGGCCTGTGGTGGAAGGAGCTCGGCCGCGGCAAGCTCTGCGTCACTCTCAATCTCGGCAGCGCTGCCGGGCAGGACCTCTTCCGCCAGCTCGCGAGCGAGGCCGACGTCGTCGTCGAGAATTTCAGGCCGGGGACCATGGCCCGGTGGAAGATCGACTTCGCGGCCCTGCGCGCGGTCAACCCGGCGCTGGTCATGGCACATGTCACCGGGTTCGGTCAGTCCGGGCCGCTGTCGCCGCTGCCCGGGTTCGGGACCATTGCCGAGTCGATGAGCGGCTTCGCCCATCGCAACGGGCCGGCCGACGGCCCTCCGGTCCTGCCCCCGTTCGGCCTGGCTGACACTGTCACCGGGATCACGACGGCGCTTGCGATCATGACGGCCCTCTGGGAGCGGCAGTCAAGCAGCACCGGCCAGGAGATCGACGTTTCCATCATCGAGCCACTCCTGACAGTCCTGGAGCCGCAGATCATCGAGCACGATCAGCTGGGCCGGGTAGCGCAGCGGGTAGGGAACCGGTCCACTGTCAACGCTCCCCGGAATATGTACCTGTCCAGGGACGGACGCTGGCTGGCCGTGTCGACGAGCACTCAGTCGACGGCTGACCGGCTGCTCGAGTTGGTCGGCCGGCCGGACGTGCTCAGCCAGCCGTGGTTCTCCAGCGCCGCCGAGCGCGCCCGGCACGCCGACGAGCTGGACGAGATCGTCGCCAGCTGGGTCGGCGCACTCGACCATCAGGACGTGCTCACGGCATGCCGGGAATCTGGCGTCCCGATCGCGACGGTCTACGACGTGCGCGACATCATGTCCGACCCTCAGTACGCGGCGCTCGGCGCGATCACAACGGTCCCCGATCCTGATCTCGGACCGCTGCGCATGGTGAGCACACCGTTCCGGCTGTCACGCACTCCGGCCAGCATCCGCTGGGCCGGGCCCCGGCTGGGCGCGCACAACGAGGTCGTCTACGGACGGCTTGGGCTCACCCGGCAAGAGCTCGGGAAGCTGCGCGAGCAGGGCGTGATCTGATGGCGGCTGACCTGGCGGCAGCGCCAGGATGGACGCCGGAGCTCCTCGCGGAGCTTGACGACTACGCCGCAACGCTTGCCAACTGGGGCCGGTGGGGCCCTGACGATCAGCTCGGGACCCTGAACCTGCTCACCGCTGAGTGCCGCGTCGCTGCGGCCGCGCTGGTCCAGAGCGGTACCTGCATTGCCCTCGGCCGGAGGATCGGAGGGAACCCTGAGCCGGATGACCCGCTGCCGCCGGTGCAGCTCATGAAAGCATCCGGCGAGGCCGCTCCGGCCAGGGGCGGGAGCCACGCCAGCGACTGGCTCGGGCTGGCACCGCACGGCTTCGCGGTGACGCATCTCGACGCGTTCTCGCACCAGTTCCTCGGCGCTGCTATGTACAACGGACGCCCCGCCGACCTGGTGACAACGGCGCGCGGAGCGGCGGCTGGCTCTGTCGAGGCACTCGCGACCGGCATCGTCGGCCGTGGGGTGCTGCTTGACCTGCCGGCAGCGCAGGACAGGCCGTGGCTGGAGCCAGGTGAGCACGTGCATCCGGATGACCTGGATGCCGCCGCGTCGGCGCTGCAAACGACCATAGGGCCGGGCGACATCCTGCTGGTCCGCGTTGGCCGGGACGCGCGGGTGGCAAAGCACGGCAGGGTCGACCCGGTCACCGCGGGATCGGCGGGCCTTGCTGCCGACTGTCTGCCCTGGCTCCGCCAGCACGACATCGCGGTGCTCGGCAGCGACTCGGCCTCGGATCAGATGACGCCAGGCGGCGCTCCGCATCCGATGCCAGTTCATGCCGGCGCCCTGGTCCTGCTGGGCCTCCCGCTGCTCGACAATGCCTGGCTCGAGGACCTGGCGGCGGCATGCGCGGCCGCCGGACGGCGACAGTTCCTCGCCGTCATCTGCCCGCTCCGGGTGCGCCGCGCGACCGGATCGGCCGTCAATCCCGTCGCGGTGCTCTGACATGGCTGGCCGGGAGGCCCGCGCCCTGGTTGTCGGCGTCGGCGAAACCGCGTACTGCCAGGGCACTGAACGGTCGGAGTGGGAGATGGCCGTCGAGGCGGTCGGACGGGCGCTAGCCGACGCCGGCCTGGCGGCAGGCGACGTCGACGGGCTGGTCCGGTACTCCTACGACGAGGTAGACGAAGCGATGCTGGTCCGCTCGCTCGGGCTGCGGCTCGGCTACTACTCTCAGACCGGCTACGGAGGCCTCGGCGCACCAGCCGTTCTCGGACACGCCTATGCGGCCATCGCGAGCGGCCTCGCCCGGGTTGTTGTGTGCTACCGCTCGCTGAATGGCTGGTCCAGAACCCGGTACGGTCGCGCTGAGCGTAGCATCGGGGAGGCGGGTGACACCGCCCGTTCTCGTGATCTGGTCGCGTCCGGTGACCGCGCTCCCTCGGGTGCTTTCGCCGGCCCTTACGGCCTGCTCAGTCCCGGCCAGGTCATGGCGCTGTGGGCGCGGGAGTACCAGTGGCGGGCCGGCCTGACCGTCGCACAGCTCGCGAGCGCGCTCGGCCAGGTGGCCGTCGATCAGCGGCGGTACGCCGCTGCCAATCCGCTGGCCATCATGCGGGACCGGCCACTCGACATAACGGGATACCTGGCCGGCCGCATGATCTCCAGCCCGCTACGGCTGTATGACCTGGCCCTGGAGTCCGACGGCGCTGCTGCTGTCGTAGTTGCCGCGCCGTCGGTCGCTGCTGCCCTCAGCCGTCCTGGCGTGCGAGTGCTCGCTGCCGTGCAGGGGCTGTTTCCGTACGCCGAGTCGATTTCCGTCTACGGCGAGCTGCGCAACGGACCGCAGTATCGGCGCGTCGCGGGCCGGCTGCTGCAGTCAGCGGGCGTGCAACCGGAGGACATCGTCGCCGCGATGATCTACGACGCCACGACGATCTCGGTACTGCTGGGCCTGGAGGCCTACGGCTTCCACGAGCCGTTTTCGTCCTGGCGGGCCGTGGCCGGGCACGGGATAGGCCCGGCCAGCCCGTTGCCGGTCAACACCAGCGGAGGCCACCTGTCCGAGGCCTACGTACACGGTATGAACCTGGTCACGGAGGCGGTCAGGCAGTGCCGCGGCGAGTCTGCGAATCAGGTCAGCCGGGTCGGGCCGGTGCTGGTCAGCTCCGGCCCGAGCGCAGTGGTGCTGGCGCCGTGACCTCCGGACCTGGCGCCGGCCGGATCGTCCCGGCCGAGACAGTGCTCACGGCCGGGTACTGGGCGGCGGCTCGCCGCGGCGTGATCCTGCTGCAGCGCTGCCGAGCCTGCGACGCCGTGCTGCACCCGCCGGCGCCTGTCTGCCCCGGCGGCAGCGACCATGAGCTGGACTGGTTCGAGGCATCGGGCCTCGGCCGGCTCGCCAGCTTCACCAGCGTCGAGCACGCGGCCCACCCGGCAGTCAGCAGCCGACTGCCCTACCTCGTCGCCCTGGTGGCTCTGGAGGAAGGCCCCCGGTTCATCTGCAATCTGGTCCCGGGCACTGCGGAACCGCGGCGTGGCGCGCGCGTTGCCGTGCGCCTCGGCAGCGCGGCTGGCGGGCTCGATCTGCCGGTGGCGCGCCTCGCGGACGAGCCGTCTCCGGACTGAGCGCCTCACGTACTCTGCTTACGGCGAGTGTCCCGCTGGAAAGGACGAAAGCCCCGCCGGTCCGGCGCGCGCTCTATCGTCGGGCGCATGGAACCTGCATACGCCGCCATCGCGCGGCTCGTCTTCGGGTACGCCGACCGGCTTGACGCCGGGGACCTGGCCGGCATGGCGGTGCTGTTTGAGGGCGCGCAGCTGAGGACGGGATCCGGGGACGGCGCGACCATCACCGGCACGGCCGAGGTCCTGGCCGCGTTCGACGGCAGCGTGCAGCGGTTCGACGATGGCACGCCATCGACCAAGCACGTGACGACGAACCTGATCGTCGATGCTGATGAGGAGGCCGGGACCGCATCGGCGCGGTCGTATTTCACTGTGCTGCAAAGCCGGCCGGCCCTGCCGCTCCAGCCCATCGTGGCGGGCCGGTATGAGGACACCTTTGCCCGCGACGGGGACGGCCGCTGGCACTTCACGGACAGGCTGATCATCATCGAGCACATCGGCGACGTGAGTCACCACCTACAGGCGCCTATCGCATAGGCAGCCAGCCGTCAGCCCGCCTGCCCGGCTGATGAACTCCCGCCGCTCCTGGACCACTGCCGCGAGCGCATGCCATTCCAGATCCCGGTGAGGTCGCCGAACTCGGCCACCGTGGCACGGACCGCGCCCTCGATGTTCTCGCTGCTGGCGACGTCAGCCCGGATGAAAAGAACAGGCGAGCCGGCCTCGCGGAGCAGCGCGGCCGTCTCCCCGCCCCGGACCGGGTCGGTGTCGACCACCGTCACCGCGGACCCGGCCCGGGCGAAACGCAGGGCCACCGCCCGGCCGATTCCGCCGCCGGAGGCCGGTCACGAATGCAGCTGTCATGACAGCAGGTTTGCCCAGCTGGCGGATCTGCTGCCCCGTTCGTGCCGCTGACCGGGATGAGTAGATGACAGCCCCAGCGCGGCGGCCGACAGTGATGGGTAAGGGCCCGGCGGCGCCGGGCCGTCAGCGGTTCGCACGGAAGGATTGCGGATGCGTCCAGTCGAGGCGTTGGACAGGGCCAGGTCGCTTGCCCCGGTGCTGCGCGAGCGAGCGTTCGCCGCCGAGCAGGCACGACGGATCTCCGACGAGACGATAGCCGAGCTTAAGGACGCCGGCATGTTCCGGATCCTGCAGCCCGCCCGGTTCGGCGGCTTCGAGCTCGACCCGCAGGTCTTCCTGGAAGCTGCCATGATCATCGCTGCCGCCTGCGGATCGACCGGATGGGTGTACTCCGTGATTGGCGTGCACAACTGGCAGCTCGGCCTCATGCCCGAGCAGGCGCAGGAGGATGTGTGGGGCGAGGACCAGGATGTCCTGATCTGCTCGTCGTACACTCCGCGCGGGAACGTCGAGATCGTGGACGGCGGCTACCGGCTGAGCGGACGGTGGTCGTTCTCCTCCGGCTGCCAGCACGCGCAGTGGGCCATCCTCGGCGGCGTCGCAACCGACGACCTCGGCAACGTCCGGCGGCTGTGCTTCCTGGTGCCGCGCTCTGACTTCGAGATCGACGACGTCTGGCGTGTCATCGGCCTGCGGGGGACTGGCAGCAACGACGTGGTCGTCTCGGACGCCTTCGTGCCCGAGCACCGCACGCATGATTACCGGTCCGGCAGCGTGACGAGTGACTCGCCCATCTACCGACTGCCCTTCGGGCCGGTCTTCACCTTCGGGATCGCGGCACCGCTGCTCGGCGCAGCCCAGGGCGCGCTCGATGACCACATCGCCTGGACGGCCGAGCGCGTCCGGATCACCCGCGGCTCCCGCGTCGCGGAGGAGCCGTTCTCGCAGGCCAGGGTCGCCGAAGCGGCTGGAGAGCTGGACGGCGCGCGCCTCCAGCTAAAGCGTGACCTGGACGAGATGCTCGCCCTGGCCCGTGACGACAAGGACATCCCGGTCGAGATCAGGGCCAGGGCCCGGCTCGACCAGGTCAGGGCGACCCAGCTCGCGATCTCCGCGGTCGACCGCGTGTTCCAGAACTCCGGCGGGCGTGTCCTGCATGAGCTCAACCCGATCCAGCGAGCCTGGCGCGACATCCACGCCGGCGCGCAGCACAACAGCAACGTCCCCGAGCCGATGCTGATGGCATACGGCGCAATGTCCTTCGGACTGTCCATCGCGGACTCTGGCATCTAGCCCGATCCCCGTCCCGGTCAGCTGACCACTGGAGTACCAATGCCCGCGTCACTGAGCTATGAAGACACCAGCCGCAGCACGAAGGTCGGCGGCCTGGCCGTGCATTACCACGAGGCCGGCTCTGGATACCCGCTGGTCATGCTGCACGGTGCCGGGCCGGGAGTCTCAGCCTGGAGCAACTTCTCCGGCAACCTGCCGGGCTACAGCGAGCACTTCCGCACCTACCTCATTGACCAGCCGGGGTTCGGCGGGTCCGAGGCGCCGGCTGAGTATGACCGCAATTACCTGAGCTGGACCGCGGCCATGCTGGCCGGGTTCATGGACGACCAGGGCCTGGAGAAGGCCCACTTCATCGGCAACTCGCTCGGCGGATCGGTCGTCGTGCGGTTCGCGCTGGACTACCCCGACCGGGCCGGCAGGCTCGTGCTGATGGGACCGGGCTCGGCGCTGTCCATGGGGCTCTTCGCGCCCCGCCCGAGTGAGGGCATCCGGCGGCTGATGGAGTTCGGCGCACCGCCCGGCCCGTCCAGGGAGAAGATGGCCGCGTTCCTGCGCACGCTCGTCTTCGATCAGTCGCTGGTCACCGACAAGCTGATCGAGGACCGGTTCCTTGCCGCCACCAACGCGGCCACCGACGGCCTCGGGGCCATGCAGCGGGCGAACCGGAATCCCACCTTCGCGCAGGCAGGTGAACTGTGGCGGGAGGCCTCGACGATCGAGCACGAGGTGCTCATCACCTGGGGCCGGGAGGACCGGGTTCAGCCCCTAGACGGGGCGTTCCTCGGCTACCGGCTGCTGCAAAACGCCCGGCTCTACGTCTTCCCCAAGTGCGGTCACTGGGCGCAGATCGAGCAGCGGGCCGAGTTCGAGCGGGTCACCACCGACTTCCTGGCGGCCAGCTGACGGGACCGCCGCCCGGCAGGTTCACAGCAAGGAGAAGGCAATGAAGATTCACAGCCTCGGCTATGCGCGCCTGGAATCGACTGTGGTCGACGAGTGGCGCCAGTTCGCCGAGAGCGTGCTGGGCCTGCGGGCAGAGGATGGTCCCAGCGGCTCGCTGCGGCTGCGGATGGACGACAGGCCGGTCCGCATTGCGATCGTGCCCGGCGAGACTAACCGTCTCGCAGCGGCGGGCCTGGAAGTGCGCGACCAGGCCGCTCTCGACACCGCGGTCGCCGAGCTTGACGCGGCCGGGATCGCGGTCAAGGAAGGCACGGACGCGGACGCGCAGGATCGGCTCGTCGAGCGGTTCGTCAGCCTTGAGGATCCGTGCGGGAACCCGCTGGAGCTGTTCTTCAGCCAGCAGGTCGACGGGCTGCCGGTTAGCCTGCCGCACGGCGGCGAGTTCGTCACCGGCGCGCTCGGCGCCGGGCATCTGGTGCTGCCCGCAGCCGGCGATATCGACGCGGCCTTCGACTTCTACACCCGGCTGATCGGGCTTTCGCACCGTGACTCGATGGTCGTGCGCATTCCCGGCATGCCGGCCCGCAAGCTGCGCTTCCTGGGCTGTAACCCGCGGCACCACACGATCGCGCTGACCGAGGCAGAGTCTGAGCAGGGCATGCGGCACATGATGATCGAGGTCGACTCGATCAAGACCTTCGGCCGGGCGTACGCGCGGGCCAGGGAAGCAGGCGTGCTCAAGACGGAGATCGGCCAGCACTCCAACGACGAGGTGCTCTCGTTCTACGTCTTCTGCCCGGGTGGGTTCGAGTTCGAGTACGGGGTGCACGGGCGGCACGTCGACGAGTCCAGCTGGGTGACCCGGGAGCTGACCAACCTCAGTTTCTGGGGCTACTGGCCTGCGCAACCGAAAAGCTAGCCCGCGCGGACAACCAACCAGGAGGCCTGAGTGGACCCGACTGAGCACCTGAACGGCGGCATCGCCGCGCTGGCGGCCGGCGAGACGGTTTTTGCCTCGTTCGCGCCCGCCGACATCGGCAATGCGCAGGCGATGGCGGCCGGGCCCTACGACGTGGTCGTGTTCGAGATGGAGCACAACCCGTTCGACGTCAGCGCGCTGCGCACCAGCCTGCAGTTCCTGCTGGACCGGCGGCTGATCGCCGCGCAGGGAAGCGTCAAGCCGCAGGTCACGCCCTTCGTCCGGATCCCGGCCAACGGCTCGGAGATGACCCAGTGGCTGGCCAAGCAGGTGCTCGACTCCGGCGTCTACGGCGTGATCTGGCCGCACGTGAGCACGGTCAGCGAGGCGCGCAATGCCGTGGCGGCGTGCCGCTACCCCAGGCCGCCGTCGGCCCTGGCCTACGAGCCTCCCGGGGTGCGGGGCGACGGACCGTTCACCGCGGCCCGGTACTGGGGCGTGGATGTCGGCGAGTACTACCGGCGTGCGGACACCTGGCCGCTGGCACCTGACGGCGACATCCTGGCCGTGATCATGTGCGAGGAAGTCGCTGCGATCGAGAACCTGCCCGACATCCTGGCGCAGGTTCCGGGGATCGGCGTGGTGCTGATCGGCGAGGGTGACCTGAGCCAGGATCTCGGCCATCCCCGCGCCTACGAGCACCCGGATGTCGAGGCGGCGATCGCGGATGTTCTCGCAATCTGCGCGGACGCGGGCGTGCCCTGCGGCATCCCCCACGTCACCGAGCAGAACGTCGAGAAGCGGATCGAGCAGGGGTTCCGCTGGCTGATGCCGAATCCGGGCCGGACCCACCGGGCGACCGAAATCGGCCGCCAGCGGCTTGCGGCGAGGCAGGTGACGACGTGATCATCGACGTCCACGGGCACTACACCAAAGTGCCCCCGGAGCTGGACGCCTACCGGGGCCGACAGATTCTGCAGCTGGCCAGAGGCGGGGCGAAGGGGAACCCCGGCATCTCTGACGAGCAGCTCAAGGCGACCCTCCAGGTGCACATCGACGCGATGGCGCTGCGCGGGGTGCAAAGGTCGATCTTCTCGCCGCGGGCTGCCTTCATGGGCCACGAGTTCGGCAGCGAGACCATCAGCCGCAACTGGACTGAGGTGAACAACGACCTGATCGCGCGGGCGGCGGCCATGTTCCCCGAACAGTTCATCCCCGCCTGCCAGCTGCCTCAGTCCCCCGGCGTGAGCCCGGCGAACTCACTGGCCGAGCTGGAACGCTGCGTCGGGATGGGCTTTGTCGGCTGCAATATCAATCCCGACATCTCCGGCGGCGTCGCGCCGCTGACGCCGTCGCTCGGGGACCGCTGGTGGTACCCGCTGTGGGAGAAGATGTGCGAGCTTGACGTCCCCGGCCTCATCCACGCCGGCTCCACGCTGAATCCTCACCTGCACATGAACGGCGCTCACTACGTCAATACCGACGTGGCGGCGGTGGTCGAGCTGACCACGTCTGCCGTGCTGACCGACTTCCCTGATCTCAAGCTGATCATCCCGCACGGCGGCGGCGGCGTCCCGTTCCACTGGAACCGCCTGCGCAGTCTTACGGCCGGGCGGTCCGGCACGCCGTTCGAGGAATCGGTCCGGCGCCTGTACTTCGACACGGCGGTCTACGACGCCGACGCGATGAACCTGACCATTCGCCGCATGGGGCCGGACAACGTGCTGTTCGCCACCGAGATGCTCGGCACCGCGCAGGCCGTCGACCCGGTGACCGGCCGGCCCTTCGACGACACGCTGGACCTCGTCAGAGACGTGGACTGGCTGTCGGCTGACGACATGTACAAGATCTTCGAGGGAAACGCGCGGCGGCTGTACGCTCGCGCGACCTTCTGACGGTGCCCCGTGATGCTAGCCGCCAGGACGCCCGCCGCAGCCGGAGCAGGCATGGGCAGTAACAAGCGGATGCCGCCCGCCAGCCGCCTGATCAGCGACGTCGGCACGTTCCGCCGGATACTGAGCCACTTCGCAACCGGCATCGTGGTGGTCACGGCGGATGACGGCGAGCCGATCGGCATGACCTGCCAGTCGTTTTCGTCGGTGTCGCTCGACCCGCCGCTGGTGATGTTCTGCCCGGCGCACTCCTCCCAGACCTGGCCGCGGATCCGCGCGGTCGGGACCTTCGCTGTCAACATCCTGGCCGCCGACCAGGAGCCGGTCTGCCGCAAGTTCGCCGTCTCCGGCCGCGACAAATTCGACGGCGTCGCCTGGTCGCCGGGGGTGACCGGGGCACCGATCCTGTCCGGCGTCCTCGCGCACATCGAGTGCCGCCTGGAGGCGGTAATGGCCGGCGGCGACCACGACATCGTCACCGGCCGTCCGTTGTATGTGGGCGAGGGCCCCGGGTTCGAGCCACTCCTGTTCTTCCGCAGCCAGTACGGAGGGTTCTCCGGCTGACATCTCACCCCGAGAAAGGGTCTGGTCGAGGCAATGACAAGCACAGCTCAAGGGCGCACCCCGTCCTCGTGGGACAGTGAGACGGACGTCATCGTTGTCGGAGGAGGCTTCGCCGGCCTGGTCGCCGCCGTGACCGCGAGAGGACGCGGCAGCGAGGTTATCGTGCTGGAAGCCGCAGACGAACCCGGCGGGATCATGCGGATCTCCTCCGGCGAGTACTGGATCCCTAACAACGCCCACCTGCGCGAGGCGGGCATCGAGGATCCTCGGGACGACTGCCTGCGGATGATGGCGCGGCTGTCCTACCCGACGCGGTATGACCCTGAGTCGCCCACGCTCGGCTTGCAGGACCGGGCATTCCGGCAGATCTCCGCCTACTACGACGTCGCGGCTCCGGCCGTCGCCGAGCTCAGTCAGATCGGAGCCATGGGCTCAGTGCTCAGCGACGGCGTGACGCCCGACGGCGTGTTCAATCCGATGGGCCACCTCGAGTACCACGCGGAGCTGCCGGAAAACAAGATCGAGTACGGCCGGGCGCTGATGGCCGATACCGGCGGAACGCACGGGCCCGGCCAGGGCCAGCAGACGGTTGACCTGCTCGTGGCTCACGCCGCCCGCGCCGGGATCGATCTGCGCGCGGGGCATGTGGTGAACCGCGCGTTCGCTAACGTTCGCGGCGAGGTCGTCGGCGTGGAGGCGCAGGCGGGCGGAGCGGCGAAGGCGATCCGGGCCCGCAAGGGCGTTATCTTCACCAGCGGCGGCTTCTTCCACAACGCCGCGCTCCGCACCTTGCTGCTGCGCGGGACAGTCTGGGGTGCCACCGCCCCGTACACCAACACCGGCGCTCTGATGACGATCGCCGAGCAACTCGGAGCTCTCATGGAGAACACCGACAGCTGCTGGTGGGGCGAGATGGGCATCGAGGAGGTCCTCGACGCACAGCGCAGCGACAACATGGCCTTCTGGCTGTACGGCGACAGCATGGTGCTGGTGAATCGCTACGGTCAGCGGGTCGTCAACGAGAAGGCGCACTACAACGAGCGCGGCCGCATCCACAGTGCGTACAACGCCAGCACCAAGCAGTACGAGAACAACGTGCTCTTCCAGGTCTATGATGCGGCAGTCGCCGACAACCCGGAGATGGGCGTCAAGTACCCGGTGCCTTTCCCCGGCGAGTCCGGCGAGCATGTCATCGCCGGCAGCACCTGGGCAGAGCTGGCGGCGAACATCGATGCGCGGCTCGCCAAGATTTCGGCGAGGACGGGCGGTGTCAAGCTCGACGAGCGGTTCGCGGACCGGCTGACCGACACTGTGACCAGGTTCAACTCGTTTGCCGCCAGCGGTCACGATGATGACTTCTTCCGCGGCGACCGGCAGGCCGAGCATGGCTACAGCGTGATGGGCCTGACGCGCGGGGTGAACCGGACCATGTACCCGTTCGCCTCGTCCGGTCCCTACTATGCGATCCTGATCGGCGCGGCCGGCTTCGACACCAACGGCGGGCCTGGCATCAACGAGAACGCCCAGGTCGTCGGCCCGGACCAGGAGCCGATCGGAGGCTTTTACGCGGCCGGCAACTGCGCCTGCTCGCCGGGGCACGGCGCGTACTGGTCCGGCGGCGCCACCCTGGGAAACGCCCTCGTGTGGGCCTATCAGGCGGGCGCGCACGCGGCGGGTCAGCCGGACAGAGACGCCTCGTGAGCACTCCTGCGTTCTGGGAGCGCCGGTTCGAGAACAAGGTCGCGCTGGTCACCGGTGGTGCTCGCGGCCAGGGACTTGCTGAGGCGCAGCGCTTCAGCCGCGAGGGCGCGGCGACTATTGCCGTCGACGTTCACGACGACGCCGACGTCGGGCCGGACATCAGCTACGCGAAGCTGGACGTCACCTCGAGGGATGACTGGGCCAGCGTCGTGAAGCAGGTCATCGGTCAGTACGGTCGCATCGACGTACTCGTCAACAACGCCGGCATCGGGATCGCCGAGACGATCGCCTCCGTCACCGCGGAGGAATGGTCCGCGGTAATGGCCGTGAACCTCGAGGGCGCGCTGATCGGCATGCAGGCGGTCGCGCCGGTGATGCGGGACGCCGGCGGCGGAGCCATCGTCAACACTGCATCGGCGGCTGCGTTCTACGGGTTCGCGCTGCCTGCCTACAACGCCAGCAAGTGGGCTCTGCGCGGCCTGACCAAGACAGCATCCCTGGAGTTCGCGACCGGGGGGGTCCGGGTCAATGCTGTCCACCCCGGGCTGGTGGTCTCGCCCATGAGCGATGGCGCGGCTGACACCAGTGAGCGGATCCGGCTTGCCACGCCGCTGCGCCGCGGCGCGCGGATGGACGAGATCGCCGCGCTAGTCGCGTTCCTGGCCAGCGACGAGGCGACGTTCATCACCGGAGCTGACTTCGTCATCGACGGCGGGCTTCTCGCGGCGGGCGCCATGGGCGAGGTGTCGTACGACTTCGGCGGGTGAGCGGGCGGGCTCCGGGCGCCCGTCATGGCGACGCCCGCGACGGCCTCGTCGGCTGCACGAGTAATGAGGCACTAGTAATAAGGAGAAGGCGATGGCCGCACAACTCAGCTCCGACGCGATCGAGATCGGCGTAGTCGTCCGTGACCCGGACCGGTGCCTGGAGTTCTACCGCGACATACTCGGCCTGGCCTACCTCGGTGACCTGGACTTCGGAGTCGCGAAGATGTGGCGCTTCCAGGCCGGGACGTCGGTCGTGAAGCTGCTCCTGTTCAAAGAGGAGCCGACGGCGGCGAGTCCTCCCGGCGAGGTCACCGCGACGGGCTACCGCTACATGAGCCTGTTCGTTTCCAACCTCGATGATCTCGTCGCCGAGTGCGCGCGGTTCGGGTCCGCGGTGCCGATCCCGGTGACGGAGTTTCAGCCCGGCTCACGCTTCGCGTTCGTCGAGGATCCTGAAGGCAACCGGATCGAGCTGCTGGATGTCGCGGCGTAACGCGGCGAGGCGAGCCGACCGACAGAACGGAGCGAGTCCATGAACGATTCGGACGTCCTTGCGGACCTGGCCGGGCGGCTGGACCGGCTGGAGTCAGAGCAGGCGATCAGGGAAACGATGGTGCGGTACGCGCAGACGCTTGACTACGGCGACAGCGCCGCGTGGGCAGCGTGCTACACCCCGGATGGCGTCTTCGACGTGCGACGCCGTGGCGAGCCTCTATTCCGGCACCAGGGCTCAGAAGCGCTGGCGAAGTTCGCCGACGGTCACACCTCGGCGCCTGCGGTCTACCACAAGCACGTGCTCGGGCTGCCGTCGATCACGATCTCCGAGGATGGCCTGGCGGCGACCGCCAGCGCCTACTTCCTGATGGTGCACGAGTCACCGGACGGGCCGCAGGTCCTGGTCTTCGGCCGCTACCTGGACGCGTTCACCCGCAGCGAGGCCGGCTGGCAGCTGTCCGAGCGCATCGTCGACATGGAAGACGTGGGAACCCGCACGCTGGCCTGAGCGGCCGTCCCGCCGGGTCCGGCTTGCGGCGCGAGCCGGCCGGGCTGGCGGGCCGAGAAGGTCGCTCCCACCCGAGCCGCGCAGGTCAGGCCGCGCCGAGGTAGAGGCCGGCCAGCGCCTCGTTCAGGTCGGCAGGTGATCCCGTCGCCACCACCCGGCCGGTGACCATGACCGCGCCGGTGTGCGCGATCTCCAGCACCGTCCGCGCGAACTGCTCGACCGCCAGCACCGTCGTCCCGCGGCCGACCATGTCGACGACGTGCGCATACAGCGTCTCGACGACGCGCGGTGCCAGCCCGGTGGACAGCTCATCCAGCAGCAGGAACGACGGCTCCGTGGCGACGGCCCTGGCCAGTGCCAGCATCTGCTGCTCGCCGCCGGACAGCGTGCCTGCGAGCTGGCGTCGCCTGGTCGCCAGCACCGGAAACGTGTCGTACACCCTCGTCTCGATGTCGGACAGCGTGCTGCCAAGGTGCGTCACCAGGCGCACGTTGTCGGCGATCGTGAGATTCGGGAACACGCCGCGTCCCTCAGGCAGCAGGCAGACACCGCGTTTCGCCAGGTTGTACGGCTGCACGCCCGCGATGGACGCGCCGTTGATCACGACCGAGCCGGTCCCGACCGCGTGCAGACCCGCGAGTACGCGCAGCAGAGTAGATTTGCCGGCGCCATTCGGTCCCAGCATGGCGAACAAGCCGCCATTCGGCACGATGAGATCGATGCCGTGCAGGACCTCGATGGCTCCGTAGGAAGCGGTCAGGCCAGTCAGCTCGAGCATCGGGGCCCGCTGATCCGCGTTCACTGCGCTGTTCCGGCTGACACGCCGAGATAGGCCTGTACCACCGCGCTGTTGCCGCGGATCTCCTCGGGCGTGCCGCTGGCCAGGATCTGGCCCTGATCCAGCACCGTGACTGTCGAGCACACTGGCATGACCAGCTCCATATCGTGTTCCACCAGGATGATGGACAGGTCCTCAGCGGCGAGGTCGCGCAGGAGCTGGCCGAGGGCCTGAGTCTCTTCCTCAATAAGGCCGGCGGCTGGCTCGTCGAGCAGCAGCACCTTCGGCCGGGTCATGAGTGCCCGCGCTACCTCGACCAGGCGGGCGATGCCGGTGGGCAGGTGATCAGCCCGGGCCTGACTGACGGGGCTCAGGTTCATCCGCTCCAGCATGGCGTCGACTGCCCGGCGCGCATCGGCAGTGTCGCCGTGCCGGCGAGCGTGCAGTTCCGCCGCCACCAGCAGGTTGTCGTGAACGCTGAGCACGCCGAACAGCTCCAGCTGCTGGAACGTCCGGGCCAGGCCGCGCCGGGCACGGGCATGCGGGCTGCGACGCGTCACATCCTCGCCGTCCAGGAACACCTGGCCGCTGGAGGGCGTGACCAGCCCGGTCGCGACGTTGAACAGCGTTGACTTGCCGGCGCCGTTCGGGCCGATCAGACCATGAATGCTGCGCGCCTCAGCGGTGACGGTCGCCCCGCGCAGCGCGGTGACGCCGCCATAGCGGACGGTCACGTCGCGCATCTCGAAGAGTGCCATCAGTGCCGCCCCTCCACGCCGATGCCAGCGTCGGCAATGCCGTCGTCCGGGACCGGCGTGCCGTCGGCGCCTCGCGTACCGGGCACAGTCGCCTCGCGCTGACCGGGCACGACCGCGTCGGTCCCGCCGGTACTGGCCACCGGGCCGGGACTGACCGGGCCGCTCACTCTGCCCGGAGTGGTCACCGAGGCCAGGCGCAGGCGCTCAGCCGGATTTCCCGGTAGTCGGGCGGCCAGCCTGGCTAGGCTCGCGGAAATATCGGCGGCGACCCCGTTGGGCTGCTTGCCAAGGCCGACGCCGACCAGGCCGGGCAGCAGCTGGGAGATCTGGTAGACGAAGGTCGAGATGGTGCCGATGTAACCGAAGACGCCGAGCGCCAGTGCGCCGAACGTGGCACCGCCGACGGTTCCGGCACCTCCGGCCATGATCAGCAAGAGCAGGGGCAGGCTCTCCAGGAAGGAGAACTGAGTAGGAGTGACCTGGGTATAGACGCCGGCGAGCAGCACGCCGCCGACGCCCGCGATGCCAGCGGAGAGAGTGAAGACGCCGAGCTTCAGCGCGGTCGTGCGCATGCCGAGTGTCTCGCTGCCCGCCTGGCTTTCCCGCATGGCCAGCAGGGCGCGCCCGAACCGCGACCGGCGGATCGTCACGACCAGCAGCGCGAACAGCGAGAAGATCACGGCCAGCGCAACCAGATAGGTCCGGTTGCTGGTCAGGCTAATGCCGGGAATGCTCAACCGTGCGATCGGCAGGGCGCCGGTCTCGAACAGCGGCAGCGTGTGGCCGAACCAGGTGACCGACGGCAGCCCGAAGATCCACGAGTCGAACAGCTCCGCGATGGCTGCGGTCGCAAGCGCCAGGTACAGGCCGCGCAGCCGGATAGCCGGTACCGCCGCCAGCAGCCCGATGATTGCCGCAATGGCGAACGCGACGAGCAGGCCGAACGGGCTGCCGCCGCCGGTGGCGTGCGCGAATGCGAGCGCGCCGACGCCGGCGAATGTCATCTGGCACAGCGAGATCTGACCCGCGTAGCCCAGCAGCGGAACGAGCGAGAGTCCGATCACGCCCAGCGCGAGGCCGACGCTGGCGAAATAGAGGGGCTGAGTCGACAGCACTGGCGCCAGGGCCGCGCACACGGCGATCAGAACCACGGCACCGGTGAGCGAGAGCCGGTAGGACGGCACCGGGAACGACTCCCGGCTGCGCCGGACGATGTATCCGCGCAGGCGCTCATGCGGCTGCAGCAGCAGGGCGATGAACAAGATGATGATGGGAACGGCCAGCGGAAGGTTCTGCAGCCAGCCCACCGTCGAGACGGGCAGGTAGCCGACGACATAGCTGCCGGCCAGCCCGATGATCGCCGCACCGAAGAACGTCCAGGGCAGGCTCCGCAGCCTGCCGATGATGGCGGCAGCGTAGGCGTTGATCACCAGAAGAGTGAGCGGCGCCACCGAGAGCTGGAGGGTCGGGGCGATCAGAATGCCAGCCACCGCCGCGAGCGATGAGCCGAGGATCCAGCTGAGCCGCGAGGCGCGGTTGGGGTTGCCGCCGATGAGCATGAGAAGCGGGCGGTTGTCGACGACAGCCCGCATGTCGATGCCGATCCTCGTCCGGCGGAGGATGAACCACAGGACCAGGATGCAGAACACGAACGTGCCAAGGGTGATGAGCTGAGTCCAGGTCACGTAGGTGCCGAAGAAGGACACCTTGTTGTTCACGTAGAACGGCGGGAACGGGCGGGCAGTCTGCGGATTCCAGATCCACAAGGCCGCGCCTTCCATCGCGATCAGCAGGCCGATCGTCACCGCCAGCTTCGTCGCCTCGCTGGCATCGGCGAGGTTACGCATCAGCAGTCTCTCCACCCCGATGCCGAACAACGGGGCCAGTACACCGATGACTACGATGAGCGCAACCGGCGTCGGCCAGTTCCAGCCCCAGCGCAGCTGCCAGAACACGAATGCCCCGAACATGCCGACTGCCCCGTGGGCGATGTTGAAAACGCCCGAGGTGGTATAAGTGACCACCAGGCCGCTGGCGGCGATCGCGTAGATAGCGGCAGTGACGAGACCGACGATCGTATAGGTAAGGAATTCACTCATCGCGCGTACCGGTCCCGCTTCCTGCGAGGGTGTCCAGCTCAGTTAGATGGCTGATCCCGGCCAGGGCGGCAGCAACTGCTGCCCTGGCCGGGATCAGGATGAGCGCACCGCATCCGCTGATGGCCCGGTGCCTACGGCTTGACGATCGGCACGTTCGCCGGGTTGCAGTAGAACTGACCGAGCTTCGACGGGATCACCTGGACGAACTTGGCGTTCTCGATCTTCATGATGATGAAGCAGTCGCTCGCCTTGTTCGAGGCCGGGTTTATGGTTCCCTGCAGGCCGCCGGCAGTCCAGTTGGTCTGCTTGGCCACCTCTTGCTCCAGGCAGGTCCTGGTCAGGTTCGAGCCGCAGGCCTTGGCCGACTCGGCAAACAGCAGCCAGGACCCGAAGGCCATCTCGCCGAAGAACCCGAGATGGGCGGTCGGAACGTACTTCGGCACGATCTGCTCGTACTGGGTGACCGCCGGCACTGCACTGGCCGCTTCGAGCGGCTCCGACGGCATGTACACGTAGTAGTTCTTCGCGACCGAGGCGCCGGTGGTCAGGAAGCTGGTGTCGTAGTCCTGCGGGGGAGAGATCTGGATCTTCGGGTACCAGCCCGCCGTGGACATGGCCTGGTCCAGCGCCACTGACGTGGCGATGGTGTCGTTGAGGAACAGCATCTGCACGCCGGCCTTCTTCATGGCCTCCACGTACGGCGCCCAGTTGACCGAGCCCAGGGAGTTGTACTCGGCGGTGTAGACGACTTTGCCGCCGTCAGAGGTGATCGCCTCGTTGTAGGTGTGCTGCTCCCTGGCGCCGGCAGCCCCCTCGGCGTACAGAGTTCCGATGTGCGCCTGGACACCGGGGTTCTGCTGGAAGATGACCGGGAACCCGCCGATGTTCTCCTGGTCTGCTGGCAGCGGGTTAGACGGGTACATGAGCTTGGCGTTGGCCGCCGCCTCGCTCACTGTCGAGGCAGTGAAATTGGGGATACCGCACTTCTCCCACGCGGCGACGCCGGTGTTGTCGAGGACGCCCATCGTGCCGACCATGGCGAAGTCCGCCGTGCAGCTCGTCTCCACCTGCGGAAGGTAATCGGTCTCTGCTGAGTCGCGCTTGTCGAGGATCAGCTTGCGGCCGTCGATGCCGCCCGCGGCGTTGCACCAGCCGGTGAAGGCAGTCGCGCTGTCCCACATGGGCTGGAGCAGGCCGGGCGCGCCCGGCACGTTGATGTCAGCGATGACGGCGACCTCGATACTGGTGTTCGTAACGCCTGTCGCCGTGGCGCCCTTAGCGTTGCCGGGGCCACAGACCTTCCCCAGCGTGCCGAAGCTCCCGGACGACGCGCTCGCGGTACTGCCTGAGGCGCCGCTGCTTCCTGACGAGCCGCCTGAACCAGAGCCAGACGATCCGCAAGCCGCCAGGGCGAGAACACACAGCGCCGCAAGCGCCACGTGTACACGAAGGTGCTTAACTCCCATACTCCCTCCCAGGTGGGTACGGATGGTGATCGTCAGTCTGACCAGCGCGGAAGGGCCATACAATGCGCGGTCCCGCTCATCGGCACGGCCTACGCGCTGCCGACCGGGGCCTCGGCGGTCACCGGGCTTCCTGCTGCCTGTTCTGCGACGAGCTCGAGCGCGATGCCGATCAGCAGGTCTTCCTGACCTCCGACGAGCTTGCGCTGGCCTGCCCGCACCAGCACCTCGGCGCCGGACACGTTGTAACGCTCCGCGACCCGCTCAGCGTGCCGGAGGAAGCTCGAGTACACGCCGGCGTACCCCATGATCAGCGACATCCGGTCGATGACCGGGTCACGTTCCATGGCCGGCCGGACGATGTCCTCGGCCGCATCGGCGAGCGCAAAGACGTCAATGCCGGTTCTGATGCCCAGGTGGTCGCACACAGCCGCCAGGACCTCCGTCGGCGTGTTGCCCGCCCCGGCGCCGAAGGCCCGGGTGCAGGCGTCCACCTGCAGCGCGCCCGCGCGAATAGCAAGGATGGTGTTCGCCACGCCCAGTGACAGGTTCTGATGACCGTGGAAGCCGACCTGGACATCCGGTCCGACGGCCGAGCCGACGGCCAGGATGCGGTCTGTGACCTGTTCCAGGATGAGGGCGCCGGCCGAGTCGACCACGTAGACGCACTGACAGCCGGCATCCGCCATGATCCTGGCCTGGTCGGCAAGCTCGTCGGGCGTGACCGAGTGCGCCATCATGAGGAAGCCGACGGTCTCCAGGCCGAGATCGCGGGCGATGCCGAAATGCTGAGCGGAGATGTCGGCCTCGGTCGCATGGGTCGCCACGCGGATGATCGAGGCGCCGAGGTCGCGCGCGGCGATGATGTCGTCCACCGTCCCGAGCCCGGGCAGGATCAGGCACGCGATCTTGATGTCCCGCGCCGTCTCGGCGGCAGCTTTGATGAGAATGCGCTCGTCGACCGCGCTGAAACCGTAATTGAACGATGAGCCACCGAGGCCGTCGCCGTGAGTGACCTCGATGACCGGAACGTGCGCCTGCTCTAGCGCGTGCACGATCGAGCGGACCTGTCCCTCATCGAACTGGTGCCGGATGGCATGCGAGCCGTCGCGCAGGCAGCTGTCAGTGACGCGGACATCGAGGTCGGCAGAGTAAGGCATTGCGCTGGTTACCTCCGGATAGGATCGGGCCGGCTCGCTCGCGCGCCCATGCGACTGGCGACTGGCGTCAGCCCGAGCTGGCCAGATGGCTGCGAGCTATCTCCTCGCCGACCTTGGCGGCGGCAGCCGTCATGATGTCGAGGTTGCCTGCGTATGGGGGCAGGTAGTCGCCCGCCCCCTCGACTTCGATGAAGATCGCGACGCGGCCGTCGTCGAACTGCGGGTCAGCAGTGAGGCGGAATCCGGGCACGTATTGCTGGACCTCGGCCTCCATCGCGCGGACCGAATCGGCGACGGCCTGCTGGTCCACGTCGCGCGGAACCGCCACGAAGATGCTGTCGCGCATGATCACCGCAGGCTTGGCCGGATTCAGGATGATGATTGCCTTGCCCCGGTCCGCGCCGCCCAGCTGCGACACTGCGCCAGCGGTCGTTCTGGTGAACTCGTCTATGTTTGCTCGTGTGCCAGGACCCGCGGCAGCTGACGCCACCGACGCGACGATCTCGGCGTAGGGCGCCTCTGTCACTCGCGAGACCGCGTAGACCATCGGGATCGTGGCCTGCCCTCCGCAGGTAACCATGTTGAGGTTCGGCTTGCCGATGTGTTCGGTCAGGTTGACCGGAGGCACTACATAAGGACCGACTGCAGCCGGAGTCAGATCCACGGCAGTGATCCCGCGCTCGGCGTATAGGGGCGCGTTCGCGGCATGGGCCTTCGCGGACGTGGCCTCAAAGACTAGATCTGGCAACGGCTCCTGCAGGAGTAGCCAGCTGACGCCTTCGGCTGACGTCTCCAGGCCGAGCGCGGCGGCGCGGCGGAGCCCGTCGCTGGCCGGGTCGATCCCGACCATCCACTGAGGCAGGATGCGCTCCGACCGCAGCAGCTTGAACAGCAAGTCAGTGGCGATGTTGCCGGATCCGACAATAGCCGTCTTGAGCACCTTCGTCCCCTTTGGGGTCCATTAACACGCGTAAGCGGCATTCCGCCACGAACAGGTCCGGCATGTTACAGAATCGTTAACAACTTCACCTACTTCATCCAATCGGGTAGCGGCTTATGCTCCAAGCGTGCATGCCGGTGAGCGGGATACTTCGCACGAGTCAGTGCTAGAACGGGCAAACGCCTTGTTGTCGGCGTTCAGCCCTCGGCACCGCACGCTTTCCCTGTCCGGGATAGTGATGCGAACCGGATTGCCCAAGTCGACCGCCCACCGGAGTGCCCAGCAGATGATCAAACTCGGCTGGCTGAACTACAGCGAGGGTCAGTACTCGCTCGGCACGAGAATGTTCGAGTTCGCAGGCCTCAGCCCGGTCCGGTCCGAACTGCGAGAGGCCGCGCTGCCGTTCCTGGAAGACCTCTACGAAGCCACGCACGCAACCGTGCATCTCGGTGTCATGGACGGGCCGGAACATCCTGTACATCGATAAGATCTCGGGGCACCACAAGGTGACCAACCTCTCGCGCGTTGGCGGTCGGATGCCAATGCATTGCACGTCTCTTGGCAAATCGATCCTGGCCTTCTCTTCGCCCGAGATCGTGAGTGACGTTGTGCGGCGCGGCCTGACTCGCTTCACCGATGCGACGATCGTTTCCCCGGGCAGGTTGGAGCGGGAACTCGCCAGCATTGCGGCGCGGCAAGTCGCCTTCGACCATCAGGAAGCGAGTGTCGACATCATGTGCGCTGGGGCGCCCGTATTTGGCCCCGACCAGCGGGTTGTGGCGGCACTTTCGGTGACGAGCCCGGTCGGGCGAGCGCGAATGGACCGGATTGCGCCCGCGGTCGTTGCAGCCGCCCGTGGAGTGTCCAATGCACTCGTTGCCAATGCCGTCGGCATGCGCCGCCCGAGATTACCGGGCGCCTTCGTGGGCGAGGATCATGGGGCTGCGTGAGCGATTCTGGCCGAGAAGGCTTGTTTGAAAGTCTGTTCGCCCGCGGCGCCGTCAGCGTGAGCGATCGCGACTGGCTACAGGCGATGCTGGACACTGAGGCGGCACTGGCCAGGGCATCTGAGCGGGCAGGGCTTGCCCCTGCCGGCACCGGTGCGGCAGTCACCGCCGTCGCGCGCGCGGACCAGTTCGACATCGCCGAGATCGGCCGCGCCGCTAGGCTGGCAGGCAACCCGGTACCGGCGCTGGTCCGCGCCCTGAGTACGAAGCTGCAGGCCGGCGCCCGAAGCGCGCTGCATTGCGGTGCGACGAGCCAGGACATCATGGACACCGCCGCCATGCTGCTCGCCAGGCGCGCGGTCGGTGCTATCGGCGCTGACCTTTCGGCGGCGAGTGGCTCCGCCGCGCAACTTGCGCGCGCTCACGCAGGCACGGTCATGGCGGGCCGCACACTGCTGCAGCAGGCCGTGCCGACGACTTTCGGGCTGGTCGCAGCAGGCTGGCTCACAGGCATAGAGGAAGCGCGACGCGAACTTGACCGCATCAGTGCGACGAGACTGGCGATCCAGTACGGCGGTGCCGTCGGGACGCTGGCCTCGCTCGGCGAACGCGGTCCGGAGGTGGCCGCCCTGCTCGCCGATGAGCTCGGCCTCGCAGAGCCCGCGCTGCCCTGGCACACCGACCGTCTGCGGATAGTGCAGCTTGCGGCCGCGCTTGCGGCGACATGCGCGACGCTTGGAAAAATCGCCAGGGACGTGACGCTGCTCGCTCAGACGGAGGTCGCTGAGGTCGCCGAGCGAAGCGATGATCCAAGGCAGGGCTGCTCGGAGGCGATGCCGCACAAGGGAAATCCGATCTCTTCCGTCCTCGTCCTCGCCTGCGCACGTCGGGCGCCAGGCCTGCTCGCCACCCTTACCGCCGCGGCCGAGCAGGAGCACCAGCGCGCGGCCGGGAACTGGCACGCTGAGTGGGAGACGCTGTCTGACCTGCTACGGCTTACTGGGTCCGCAGCGTCGTGGTCGGCGAAGCTGCTGACGAGGCTCACCGTCGATGCTGCCCGGATGCTCGCCAACATGGACGCGTCGAAGGGCTCGCTCCTGGCCGACCACATCACGGCGGAGCTGGTGCCCACGCTCGGCTCGCTGGCAGCGCATCATCTGGTTGCCGCTGCGGCTGCCCGCGCATGCGAGCAGGGAACCAGCCTGATTGCGGCTCTCCTCGATGACGCCGACGCCTCAGCCGCGCTCGGCCAGGCCGGCATTGGCAAGGCCGAACTCGTAGCCGCGCTTGATCCGGCCGGATACCTCGGGGTCTCGGCCGAATTCATTCGTCGTGCGCTGGCCGCGCATGACTCCGGCCACATTGTGGTCGACGCGGGCCTTTTCGCGACAGACTTCGGGTACGCCGTGCCAGACGCGGTCACATCTGGAGCGCACGGCCCGGCGGCGGTCCGCTCGAGCTCACTCGGGTCGACGACGGTTTATCAGCGGGGAACCCGCTCGAAGACGGCTCGTCCGAAGGCGGTCACATCAGGGAAGGACGGCCACCTCGTGAACGATGACGAACGCGCGGCTGTAGGCATGCGCGTGCGCCGCGCGGTGCTTGGTGATGAGCACGTAGATCGGGCCGCAGCGAACACGACGGACTTCACAGCCTCGTTCCAGGAATTCGTCACCCGCTATGCCTGGGGAGAGCTGTGGAGTCGGCCCGGACTGTCCCGGCCAGAGCGCAGCATGATCACAATCGCTATGCTGGCGGCGCTTGGCCGCGACGAGGAACTGGCCCTGCACGTTACGGCAGCGCTCCGCAATGGACTGAGGCCCGAAGACATCTCAGAGGTATTGCTGCAGGTCGCCGTCTACGCGGGCGTGCCGGCCGTTAACCGCGCCTTTGCGATCGCGGCGGCAATTATCGACAGTTATTCGTAGGACGTTCCGATCTGGACCTCCGGACTGATGATCCTGCGGCGCACGCTGTTAGCGGACGGCTGAGGGCGGGGGCTGCCACGCTTGCCAGCCGGCATGGACGGCGAAGAACCGCGAGGCGCGGGGGAGTGGCGGTCAGTTCGGCAGCTCGCCGGTACTAACACTTGGCACCTGGCCGTCTGCCTCCGCCGCCTCGTTACCAGAGGGTTTGGCCGCTAGCAGGGGGTCGCCGAACCTGTCCGATATGGTCTACCGAGGGCTCCCGGCCGAGGACAATGCCGTGCCCGGAAGCCGGGGAGCTTGACATAGGAGCAACCAATGCCAGCCGTCGAGACCGTCCGAGGCCCGGTCGACGTCTCCGCCCTCGGCACGACACTGATGCACGAGCACGTGTTCATACTGAACGAGGAGATCCGGCAGAATTACCCGGAAAGCTGGGATGAGACCACGCGAGTCCGCGAAGCCATCGCCAAGCTGACCGCCCTCGCCGGACGAGGCTGCCAAACCATCGCGGACCCTACAGTCCTCGGGCTGGGCCGCGACATCCACCGGATCAGGCGGATCTCGGCGGCAACCAGGCTCAACATCATCGTCGCGACCGGCTTGTACACCTACAGCCAGCTGCCCTTCTACTTCAATCATCGCCGGCCGGGTTCGGACGGCGTCGATCCCATGACGGAGATGTTCGTCAAGGACATCACGACCGGCATAGCCAACACGCCCGTGAAGGCGGCATTCCTGAAGTGCGCGATCGACAAGCAGGGCATGACTCCGGGGGTTGAGCGCGTGCTACGGGCTGTCTGCCAGGCGCACAGGCAGACTGGCGCGCCGATCACGGTGCATACGCACCCGCAGTCCGAGACTGGCCTGCAGGTGCTCAAGGTGCTGCGTGAGGAAGCCGCAGACCTGGCGAAGGTGGTTCTCGGCCACAGCGGCGACAGTACTGACCTGGACTACCTGGCAAAGCTGGCCGACGCTGGATGCCTGCTCGGCATGGACAGGTTTGGCATGGATCTGGTCACCTCGTTCGAGCAGCGGGTCGACACAGTCGCGGCGTTGTGTGCCCGCGGATACGCCGACAGCATGGTCCTGTCCCATGACGCGTCCTGCAACCTTGACTGGTATGAACCGGAGCCCATCTCGGCTGTAGCTCCGAACTGGCACTTCGAGCACATCTTCGATGACGTGCTGCCGGCTCTTCGTGACCGGGGTGTGTCTGAGTCGGATCTGGAGAAGATGCTCGTGGCTAACCCCAGACGGTACTTCTCTGGCAGTTAGCTTTCGTTTGCCATGGCGCGCTGACACGTACGAACTGGCCTATTCCACAAAA
The DNA here is from genome assembly GCA_963711535.1 of uncultured Actinomycetota bacterium. Taxonomy (GTDB): domain Bacteria; phylum Actinomycetota; class Actinomycetes; order Streptosporangiales; family Streptosporangiaceae; genus JAJYUU01. The sequence goes on from CAVQEN010000003.1 coordinate 269,451, forward strand.
TGCCTGCGGGCGTATCCTTTGGCCCAGTCCAGATAGCGGAGCAAGAGTTCGCTTGCCGACGGCGCATCGCCGGCGATCACGGCCTCTGCGATGGCCATTTGCTGATCCCGCCAGGCCTTCAAGCGGCCCTGGTCCGCCAGCCGTTCCTCAATGGGCGCGTCGTGCTGGTGCGCGAGCTGCAGCAGAACCTTGACGAACAGCGTGAGCACCGGATCGCCGCTCATCTCGGCGATCGTGGTTTCCACTACGTGACCCAGCTCGGATAGCGAGGCATCGTCTGTGCTCTTCAGCTGCGCTACCACGTCCCGCAAATCTGCGGTCCCGACAATGTTGAGGCGTTCCACTGCGAGCTCCAGGCATCTGACCTCAAGGGTTGCCCGGGCGGAGTACATCTGGCTGGCGCTCACATTGAGGTAGTCGAGATACCCGGCTGCAGTCTCGGTCACCGCCGACGGCTCTGGAGCTGTCACCCGCAGACCTCCCCCGGCACCCCGCCGTGACTCGACGATCATGTGGTGCTCGAGAAGACGCACTGCCTCACGCAGCACCGGTCGGCTGACCTGATAACGCTTCAGCAGTTCGGGCTCGGTCCCGATCAGGCGGCCAACCGGCCAGCCCTCGGCCATGATCTCGGCCCTGATACGCCGTGCGAGCGCCTCGCCGGTCTTCGTGGCGAGCCGAGGGCGCCGCGCCTGCCCGGCAGATCGGGCGCCGGGAACCATGCTCACGATGATGCACTCACCCGCTCTCGCGGCCCCTTCCTTACCTCGGCAACGATCGGCTCGCTGGCGGCCAGCCCCTACCCTGTCTAACAGGTAGCTCTACGGGACCGGAGACAAAGCCTCATGCTCTTGACATCACACGTTTGCGAAATTAAGGTACCTATTCAAGGTCGATAAGGTACCTATTCGACTGATGATCTCATGCTCGTCTGCCACGGCAAAACTCCGGCTACGGGTTCGGTCGTTCCCTCCATAAGAAATATCTCGCGCGGACACGGCACACGCAGGGCGGAGGTAGCTGTCTATGTTGCGGCTGATCGTGCATCGCCTCCTGCTATCCGTCCCGCTGCTCTTTGTCGTCACTGTCCTCAGCTTCGCGCTCGAGCAGATTGTCCCTGGCGACGCGGCGCAGGACATCGCGGGCCCGCGGGCAACTCCGGCACAGCTCGAGCAGATCAGGACAGAGCTTGGGCTCACTCGCCCGTTCTGGTCCCAGTACGGTCACTGGCTCGGCGGTGCTCTGCACGGCAATCTGGGGACGTCGCTGTTCACTGGGCAGCCGGTGACAGCCGATCTCAACTCACGGCTTCCGGTAACCCTCTCGCTCATGGCCGGAGTGCTGATCGTGTGCGCGGTCCTGGGCGTTGCGCTCGGGACTATCAGTGCCTCGCACGAAGGTGCATTCGGCAAGGCCATCGACGCCCTGTCGATGGCAGGCCTGGGTCTGCCGGCTTACTGGCTCTCGCTGGTGCTCATCGCCGTCTTCGCCGTGGGGCTCAGGATCCTGCCCGCCACGGGTTACACCTACTTCACTGACTCGCCTGTGCACTGGGCGCTGGACCTGATTCTGCCGGTCATCGCGCTGTCTCTGGGAGCAGTCACTGCTATGGCGAAGCAGACCAGGGACAGCATGAGAACAGTCCTCGGCCAGCCGTTCATCCGCAGCCTGCGAGCGGCTGGCGTGCCGGAACGGTCTGTCGTCTGGAAGCACGCGCTGAGGAACGCGGGTATCCCGCTTGTCACAGTGCTCGGCCTGGTCGCGATCGCCACTTTGAGCGCGAGCATCTTCGTGGAGGCAGCTTTCGTGCTGCCAGGCCTCGGTAGCCTGGCTGTGACGGCTGCCCAGGAGCACGATCTTCCCGTCGTCGAAGGCATCGCGCTCTATTTCACGACGGCGACTGTCGTCATCAACCTGCTAGTCGACATCACCTACGGGTGGCTCAATCCCCGGGTACGGGTGGCATAGTGGCGCGGCAAGTCACGCCACGTGATACCGGCGACGCGTTCCGGGCCAGCATTGTCAGCCGGATCCTGCGCAAGCCAATCGCCGTCATCTGCCTGGTCTACCTCGTCGGGATCGTCGGTGCATGCTGCGCAGCGCCCGTCCTCGCTCCCTACAACCCGCTCGAGCAGAATCTCTCCGCGATCGAACAGGGACCGAGCTGGCCGCACCTGCTGGGCACCGACGAGCTCGGCCGCGATGTCCTAAGCCGACTGCTCTACGGCGGGCGGCCGACCCTGCTCGGAGCGGCTGAGGCCGTGGTCGTTGCCGTCGTGCTCGGCGTCGTGCTCGGCATGACCAGCGGCTACCTGGGCGGCTGGTTCGACCGGATTATCGGCCGAGGGCTCGTAGATGTCGGGCTATCACTTCCGACGATTATCATCCTGCTGACTGTCCTGATCGTATTCGACGAGAGCATGACTGCCGGCATGGCCGCGTTCGGCGTACTGGGGTCGATGGGCGTCCTGCGCGTGGTCCGGAGCGCCACCCTGGCAGCACGCGAGGAACTGTACGTGTCGGCCGCGCGGGTTTCCGGTCTGTCCAGTGTGCGCATCGTCGTCCGGCACATCTTCCCCGCGGTGACCGGCCCCATCATCGTCCAGGCCACCATCCTCGGCTCGACCGCGCTGGTCGTCCAGGGCGGGCTCAGCTTTCTCGGTCTGGGCGCGCCGCCGCCTGCACCTACCTGGGGAGGCATGATTGAAGAGGCTCAGCAGCTGATCATCGGCGACAGCTGGCTGCTGGTTCCGGCTGGCCTCGCGCTCGGCCTGTCGGTAGTTGCACTCGGCCTGCTGGGCGATGTGATCCGCGATGCAAGCCAGGAACGCTGGTCTTCCCGCGGCCAGTCAGTGACTACTCGGCAGCTGGCGCGGGCGCAGGCGCATGTCCTGCCCGGCCCGGCACCTTCGCCTGACGATGGCTTGCTCGTTGTACGCAACCTCACCATCTCCATGGCCGTAGCCGGGGGCGAGCTGCCGATCGTGCGCGACCTTAGCTTCCGGGTCGCCACCGGCGAGGTGCTCGGTGTCATAGGCGAATCAGGATGCGGTAAGACACTGACGGTGCTGAGTTTGCTCGGGCTCTTGCCGAAAGGCATTTACGTCAGCGCTGGCGAGGCATTTCTGGCCGGTCGGCCGCTCTCTCTCGCGCCTCATGCGCATGGCCATCGCAGGCACGGGATCGGCATGATCTTCCAAGAGCCCGTCCCGTCGCTGGACCCGGTATATACCGTCGGCTCCCAGCTGTCCGAGGTTGTCCGGGTCAAGCTCAGCGTGTCGCGCAGTGAGGCGCGACGGCAGGCGGTTGACCTGCTTCGATTCGTGCACCTCGACCAGCCGGAGGAAGTCGCAAGGTCTTATCCGTATCAGCTGTCTGGCGGGATGGCTCAGCGCGTGTCGATCGCGCGGGCGCTCGCCGGAGACCCGATTCTGCTGATGGCCGACGAGCCAACGACCGCGCTTGATGTCAGCGTTCAGGCGGAGATCCTTGATCTGCTCAGCTCACTCACCGAGGAGCGCGGCATGGGAATGGTTCTGGTCACCCACGACTGGGGAGTCCTGGCCGATATGTGCGAGCGCGCCCTCGTGCTCTACGCCGGGGAACTCGTCGAGACCGGAACGATCGCATCCTTGTGGGCTCATCCGGGACATCCGTACACCGCGCGTCTGATTAAGGCCAACCCGTACTTCGCGACGCCCGGTGCAGCCTTGACGACGATCAGCGGTGTCGTTCCCGAACCTGGTCATCGCCCCGTTGGATGTGCCTTCGCCGAGCGCTGCGAGCTTGCCTCAGACGACTGCCGAGCGCATTCCATCCCGCTTATCGCATCGCAGGCCGAAGGAGGGTTTCACCGGTGCCTGCACCCAGAGCGAATCGCGCCGCTCAGCAGCGACACGGTTTGACCATCGCGGACGACGACGGGAGCCGCCAAGTGCTGGAGCCGGCTGAGGAAGGGATCCTCGCCCGCGGCGGCGACGAAAGTCGGCCCACGTCCACATCAATCCGACGACCTGAAGCGAGGAAGTCGAGCAGACATGTTTCTTGAAAGGAGCACACCGTGGAGGGCTTTCAGGACACTGGCAGGCTTGCTGCCAACAAACGCAGGACACTCAGACGCGGATTGCTGATAATCTCCGTCGGCGTCGCGATGACGGTGGCGGCATGCTCGTCGTCGGCGGCGTCCGGATCAGGTTCGAGTGCCTCGGCCGGAGGTACCCTCACCTATGCCAACAGTATCGGCCCGATCACCATGAACCCGCTTCAGATGGGCAACGGAACAGCTGGCGTCTACGCCATGCCGGCGTATGACTCACTGGTCACGATCGAGCCAGACGGCAAGCTCGTGCCGGATCTGGCGACCAAGTGGGGATACGTGCCGGGGTCGAAGAATACCCAGTTCGAGATGACCATCCGCAGTGGCGTCCGGTTCAGCGACGGCGCCCCCATGACTGCGCAGGACGTCGTCAACTCAATCGAGTACGCGCTGAAGAATGCTTACTTCAAGTTCACCTTGGGCGCAGTCACGACGGTAACCGCTCCGACGTCCGATACTGTCAGGCTCACCTTGTCGACACCGAACCCGGAGCTGCCCTACGCGTTCGATCAGTACTGGCAGCAGGGCGACATCATCGCCCCGGCCGGGCTGGCCAATCCGAGCCTGCTGCTCAAGGAGACACTAGGCGCCGGGCCCTACATGCTGTCCGCTAGCGGAACGATCTCCGGCGTGCAATATACCTACGTGCCGAACCCGTATTACTGGGACAAGTCAGCTATCCACTGGAAGCGGGTCGTGGTCAAAGTCTTCAGCGACACCGATTCGGCTTTGCAGACACTCGAGTCAGGCCAGGCCCAAGTTGCTGTGGGCAACGTGCCGATCGCCGAGGCGATCAAGGACAACCCCAGCCTCAAGGTTCTGTCGAATCCGACGCAGGAGGCAGGGATCGTCATCGAAGACGAGCAAGGCAAGGTCGTCCCGGCACTCGGCAAGCTGGCCGTCCGGCAGGCCATGAACTACGGGATCAACCGTGTAGCCGTCAACAGCGTCCTGTCGGGCGACCTCGGCAAGCCTCTGGATCAGATCCAGGGCGAGGGCTTTGCCGGCTATACCCCGGCGCTTGCCAGCTACTACTCCTACAATCCGGCCAAGGCAAAGCAGCTGCTCGCATCGGCCGGCTACCCGCACGGTTTTGCCATGACCTTGCTCACCCAGGAGGGCACGACGACGGACCTGCTGGCCCAGCTGTTCGCCGGCCAGATGGCAAAGATCGGCATCAAGGTCACAATCAGAAACGACTCGGATGAATCGCAATTCCTTGCCGATGCCGCCACTAAGAAGTACCCGGCCACGGACCCCCTGCTGAACATGGGAAGTCCGTACTTCGTCTACCAGGACGACTTCGCAGCCAACGACTCTAACCTCTGGAATTACTTCAATGTGAACTATCCGAGCGAGAATGCGCTAGTAGCCAAAGCCCTCGCCGCTGCGCCGGCTCAGGCGACCAAGCTCTGGCAGCAGGTTTACGCCTGGATGACGAAGAACGCCACATGGATACCGATCAGCCAGTCACCCAACATCTACTTCATCACGTCGTCGGTCTCGGCCGCGGCGCCTAACCAGGCGGAAACACTCGACCCAGTCGACGTCATCCCGAACGGCTAGGCCGGGACAGGCTTCTGCGCCGACGGGTCGTCCGGCGTGCTCCTGCGAGAGCGCGCCGGACGGCTCCCGGACGCAACAGCACAGGAGTGCTGACTGATGGAGGGACAAAGACGTGCGGCGATCTGCTGTCCAGCACTTCACCGTCGACAAGGACGTCGACACTCCGATGCGTGACGGCGTAGTCCTGCGCATGGACGTGTGGGGCGCCGAGCCCGGCGCGCCCCGTCCGGCCATCCTCGTCCGGACGCCATATGAGAAGAGTCACTCCACGCCTGCCTGGTTCGTGCCGCGCTGCGTGCTCGAGGGCTACGTATTTGGCATCCAGGATTGCCGGGGCCGTTTTGCCTCAGACGGCGAGACCGATCTCATCATGTGGCCGCAGGAAGCGCGGGACACGTTCGACACGATCGAGTGGATGGCCTCTCAGCCCTGGTGTGATGGCAACATCGGAATGATCGGCGGCTCATACATGGGCATCATGCAATGGGCCGGCGCAGCGCTGCGCCCGCCGCACCTGCGAGCCATCGCGCCGGCCATGAGCAGCGTCAATGGCCTCGGTGAAGCCGAGAGCGGTGGCGTGCCGCATCTGTACTCGCATTTGACGTGGCTCCTACGCGCCTGCGCCGACTGGCTGGCCAAGCAGACGGCCGACGGCCACGAGGTGTCTCCCGACCTGGTGCGGAAGGTCGATCACGCGCTCGGGCACGTCAACGAGCTTGTCCGGCAGACGCCGCTGTCGAGCATCCTGACCGGCGAAGACCTACCGGTGCAGATCGGCGACATGATCCTGAGTGAAAACAGGCGACCGCACGTGGACCTCGACAACATTGACCTGCCGACGCTGTCGACCGGCGGCTGGAACGATGCGTTGTGCTATCCCACTCTGGCGCTGTACGACGATCGTGTGCTGCGCGGTGACGCTCGAGGCCGGCATAGGCTCGTTATGGGCCCGTGGACGCACGGGGGGACGGCGCAGGCAACCCAGGGAGAGATCGACTTCGGGCCGCGGGCGCCGATCGCGGCTTCCGGTGTGCCCGAAGATCACCTCGCCTTCTTCGACGAGCATCTGCGGGGTCGGACGACCAGCGGGCCCGCCGTCCGGTATTTCCTGATGGGCGCCAATGAGTGGCGCCATGCCGACGCCTGGCCGCCGGCCGGCGTCGAAATCCGTGACCTGTTCCTGCACAGCGGCGGTCACGCGAACACGGCAGCAGGCGACGGCCGGCTGTCGCCGTATCCCGCGACAGCCTCGGCAAGCGATCGTTTCACCTACAGTCCGGAGCACCCCGTGCCGACTCACGGCGGAAAGCTCATGCCTGCGCCTGGCAGCGGCTACCCATCCGGACCTTTGGCGCAGAACGCAATCGAGGCCAGGGACGACGTCCTGTGCTACTCGGCAGACCCACTTGAGGGCTCGCTCGATGTCATCGGCTCGGTAACTCTGCAGCTGTATGTCTCGAGCGACGTTCGCGACACCGACTTCATGGCGAAGCTGATCGATGTATTTCCCGACGGGCGTGCCATCGCGATCACCGACGGCGCCATCCGGGCGCGGCACCGCGACGGTACTGACGGTGAGGAGTTCCTGGAGCCTGGCCAGGTCGTGCAACTCAGCCTCGCGCTCGGCCATACGGCCTGGCGGTTCGAGCGCGGTCATCGGATACGGGTCGATGTGACGAGCAGCAACTTTCCGCACCTCGACCGCAACATGAACACGGGAGGTCCGGTAGGTCGCGACGTCCGGTCGGTAGTAGCCCACCAGGTGATCTGGCATGACGCGGGCAGACCTTCTCGGCTTTCGCTGTCGGTCCTGGGACGGGCACAGGGCCGCCCGTCGTGACCGCCCAATACGGGCGGATGGAAGTCGCTGCCGCACCGGTCAGGAGCTGCGGCGGCGATCGGCTGGCACCGGGAAACGCGAGCTCTCGGACTCGCCAGACGTTGCTACGCGCCGCAACCAAGGTATTCACCGCGCGCGGATTCGCCGATGCGGCGATCATGGACATCGTGGCGCATGCGGGCTGCGGTAAAGGCGTCTTGCATCAATACTTCGGCGGTAAGGACGAGCTATTCCTCGCACTCTGGTACGAGTACCAGCACAGGCAGGAGCAACGGACGGCCGCAGCTGTCGCGCGAGCCCGCGACGCTGGCGCGGGGGATTCCTTTGCCCTATTTGCCGCCGGGGCCCGCGGGTTCCTGGATGGTAACTGGATTGACCGCGAGCTCACCCGTCTGTTCGCCTGCGGCGACGGGCCACCGGGCTTCGAGGCGCTCCGCCAGACCTGCAGCCGGGACTGGACCAGGCGGAATGCGATCCTCCTTTGCGCGGACGATGTGCCGCTGCACCGGGTGATCGTTTCTGCCCTGAGCGACGTCGTCGGTGAGGCGGGGTGGGAGATTTCCCATTGCGAGAGCGCGGAGGAGGCGACCAAACTGACCGACGACGTCGTGCGCTACCTGGCACGGTTTCAGTTCAACGCGGCAGCGCCGGACGGCTGAGCCTGAACGTGGACGGGCCGGCCACTCTGGATCGGGCTCTGCGCTGAGTCCATGCCGGAGCTAGATCTCCGCCGCGCGCAAGCACGCGACGGAATGCTCGCGCGACCAGGTCTCCAGGGCGGGCGTTACCTGTCGGCAGCGGGCCACGGCATGCTGGCACCTCGGCGCGAAGGGACATCCGGCCGAGTCCACCGCAACGGTGTCGTGCCGAGGCGTGACACCTGTGGCCGCTCGGCGACGATCCCGCCTCTGCCGCTGTATCTGGGGGTCTGGCACGGGGGAGGCCGCGAGCAGCGCTCGCGTGTAGGGATGCATCGGCGCGTCGTAGACGTCGGCCGCAGGTCCCTCCTCGACGACCCGGCCGCGGTAGAGAACTGAGATGCGATGGGAAAGATGGCGCACAACCGGCAGGTCGTGGCCGATGAAGACGAGGCTCAGCGAATAACTCCGCTGGAGGTCCTGCAGAAGATTGAGCACCTGCGCTTTCACGGACAGATCCAGCGCGCTGGTGACCTCGTCGCAGACCACCACTCTGGGCTTGCCGACCACGGCGCGCGCTATTGCAACTCGCTGCCGCTGCCCTCCGGACAGGTGAGTCGGATAGCGCGTCGCACAGTCTTGCGGCAGGCCAGTCTGGGCTATGACTTCTGCGACCAGATCAGCGACGTCGGACTTGCGCAGCGAATGCTGGGCCGCCAGCCCCTCCGCGATGCTCTGACCGATAGTGCGTGCCGGGTTCAGCGAGCTGTACGGGTCCTGATAGACGGCCTGCAGCTTCGCGCTGAGCTGGCGCCGTCGCGACTGCGGAGCTGCCGTGATGTCCTCATCGCTGAGGCGGATGGTGCCCGCCTCGACCGGCACCAGTCCGAGCACGGCATTGCCCAGCGTCGACTTTCCTGAGCCAGACTCGCCTACTACTCCGACAGTCTGTCCGGCCAGCAGCCGCAGATCGACACAGTCCAGTGCCCGACGACTGGCTTTCGGGTACGTCACGCTAAGGCTCTCGACGCTGAGAATGCACTCACCCACCAGGGCTCCTCGCACTTCGCCTAATCCGGGCCCAAGATCGTCTTCGTCTGCACCCGGTCTGCGCAACATCGGCGGGTTAGCCCGGCGATCCCCGACCTGCGAAGTACGACGTGCACCGCGACTATACAAGAAGGACATTCTAAAATCTATACCTATTTGGAGCCGCGGGTGACAGAAGGCCCGCTGCGCCAGCACGAGCAGGAGACTCCGCGGTCGCGTACCACGGTGACCGTGCAGCATGCCACGCTCCCGCGGCTGCGATCGCAGATCGCGGCCGGAAGATTCCGGCCGGGGACGCAACTGCGGCAAGAGACACTGGCGAGGGAATGCGGCGTGAGCGTCCCGCCTGTTCGCGAGGCGCTGAAGACCCTCGAAGCGGAGGGGCAGGTCGTGTATGCGTCACACCGCGGCTATTTCGTGGCGACGCTGAGCTATCCGGACCTAGGCCGAGACGTACCGCATCCGGGATCTGCTTGAGTCCGAGGCGATTCACCGATCTGTGCCGACGCTGGGCAAGGAGGACATGGCGCGGATGCGCGAGGCGATCGAGGACATCGAGCTTGCCCATCGCCGTGATGATCTGAGCACCATCAGCGAGGCCAGCCGACGATTTCACTTCACTCTGTTCGATGCGGCAGAGATGCCGCGGATGGCGGAGATGATCAGGGTCATATGGGAGTCGACCGACCGCTACCGTTCGCTCTACTTCTCGTCATGAGCACCGGGTCCGGGTCAACTCCGAGCACAGGGCGGTCATGCGCGCGGTACGCGCGCATGACGCCGACTGCACGTCCGAGCTCCTGCGAGTCGATCGCGCGAACGCTCTGGAGGCGCTGCGCGCAGCGGTCCTCGGCTCCGAGCATCCGCAGCCGACCTGAGCGGCTGATGTTCAGGCGGATTCCCGGCCGCAGCGAGCCGGCCGACACCTTCCCTGGCGGAGGCCCCTGACGAGCCGCAGCAGTGCGGCGGCCCTTGGCGAGCGACGGCGAGCTCTTGACAGCCCGGACGTGCTGGGCTCTAATAAGGTAGCTATTCAATAAAGGTAGCTATTTTGCACCATGGCGCCGATGCCGTCGTTCGGACGCTAATGTCGCCCGGCGATGCCAGGTGGAGGGGCTTCCGCTAGGTGATGGCCGTGCGTCTCGGGTCAGAGTCGACCGGCGCTAACGGTGCTTGCTGCCTGAATTGCTATCTGTTTGAGCGGCAGTCAGGAGGATGCTGATGAGGCTGGCGAGTGTCAGCGGTCGTGCTGTCGTGCTGACGAGCGAGGATCACGGCTACGACGTGCAGGCAGCGTCGCACGGTGAGTTCGGCCCCGGTATTCAGGATCTGTACGACGGGTGGGACCGCTTCCGGCGCTGGTCGCTCGGCGCCGTTCCGGCCGGGGAAGAGCAGGTGCCGGTCGGGCGCCACGAGCTTGGTCCACCAGCCCCCGCACCGCGGCAGGTCTTCGCGGTCGGCGCGAATTACGGTAAGCACGTCGCCGAGACCGGCCGCGAGCTGCCCAAGGACCTGGCGATCTTCACGAAGTTCCCGAGCTGCATCACCGGGCCGTACGACCGCGTAGTCATCCGCAGCGACTATGTCGACTGGGAGACGGAGTTGGTCGTCGTCATGGGCCGGGCCGCACAGCATGTGACGGAGACGGAGGCCTGGTCCTATGTCGCCGGCCTGACCGTGGGGCAGGACCTGTCGGAGCGGGTCCTGCAGCGGACGAGCCCGCGCAACCAGTACTGCCTGCCGAAGTCGATGCCTGGCTTCGGGCCCATCGGCCCCTACCTGGTAACGCTCGACGAGATCGGCGACCCGGATGACCTGGAGCTCTCCTGCACCGTCAACGGCGAGCAGCAACAGCGGGCCAGGACGTCGGACATGGTGTTCTCGGTGCAGCAGGTCATCTCCCGGCTATCCGAGCTGTGCTCGCTTCTGCCCGGCGACCTTATCTTCACGGGCACGCCAGCGGGAGTAGGCGGCGCTCAGGACCCGCCCCGGTATCTGAGGGACGGAGACGTCCTCGTCACCCGCATCGACGGCGTCGGCGAGATGAGCAACCAGTTCGTGGACTACGGCGAGCGCATCAGCTACCGCAGCTGACACGCCGGGCTTCAGACGTAACAGCAAACAACAACCAAAGGATCCCACCATGCGCGCGGCAGTGATTACCACCGACCGACAGCTCGCGGCTATCGACGACGTTCCTGACCCGCAGCTGCAGGACGGGTGCGTCCTGCTGCAGATCGCCTACTGCGGCATCTGCGGCTCCGACCTGGGCTCGATCAAGAACGCTGACCGGTACCGCGCGGGCTACATCATGGGCCACGAAATCGCTGGCGAGGTGATCGAGAGCGCGGCCGACGTGACGGAGTGGGCACCGGGCGACCAGGTCGCCGTCTATCACGCTGCTGGCTGCGGCACCTGCGCGATGTGCACGGCCGGGCGCTCCTACCGTTGTCTGAACGCGCACGACACCTCGATCGGCCATGGCGTCGTCCAGGGCGGTTACGCTCAGCGCATCGCGGTTCCGAAGGCGCTCTTGTACCGCCTGCCTGCTCAGGTGGACTTGCGGCTCGGAGCCCTCGCTGAGCCGCTGGGAATCGCCTTGCACGGCATCAACATGAGTGAAATGCAGCCATCATGGCGCGTCTGCATTCTCGGCGGGGGGCCGATCGGATCCCTGACGGCCCGCGCGCTCGAACTGCGCGGTTATCAGCACATCGTCGTGATCGATCCGAATAAGCACCGGGTCGCTCGTCTTAACGAGCTTGGCATCAGGGCTATCGGACTCGACTCTCTCACTGGTCGACTGGCAGACGAACTGGGCGCCGAGCCCGACGTCGTCTTTGAGTGCTCAGGAAACTCCGGTGCGGCCGGACTGGCCATCGAACTCGTCGCCCCGTTCGGCAAGGTGATCCTGCAGGGTCGTCCTATGAGCGAGTCCCCGATCTCGCAGAGCATGGCGGGCCGCAAGGAACTGCACATCATCGGCACCATGAGCTGCACCCAGAAGGAGTTCCAGGCCTCGGTGGACGAACTGGCGTCACGAGGTGACAGCTACGCAGGCTTGGTCGGCGCGGTGTACCGGCTCGACGACGCCCAAGCTGCGTTCGACCAGCTGCGACTCCCGGAGAACGAACACGTGAAGGTCCTTATCGGCTCCGGGCTCCGATCGTGAGCCGGCTGAGTGGAGGCAGGGGACGGCAATGACAGCAGAACCAGGAATCGCCGAACTCGGCCACGTCGGGCTTTTCGTGACCGACATCGAGGTCATGCGTGCCTTCTACGAGCAGACCATGGGACTGACGGTGTCGGACGTCAACCCCGCGACCGGCGCGGTGTTCATGTCCTCCCGGCCTGGCTTCGAGCATCACGAGCTCGTGCTGGCGCCAGGCCGGGCCGCTGGCGCGGCCAACCGGCTGCTGCAGCAGCTGTCCTGGCGCGTGGATGACGTCGGGTCGCTGCAGCGGCTGTACCAGCGACTGCTGGCGGCGCAAGCTGAGATCGTAGCCGTCGTCACGCATGGCAACGCGATCGGCGTCTACTTCCTGGACCCTGAGGGCAACACGACCGAGGTCTACGTCCAGACGGGACTGCCGGTGCCGCAGCCGTTCCGCGAGCCGATTTCGCTCGACGGGACACCGGAGGAGATCCTCGCCGAGTCGCAGCGGCTCGTGCGCGTACGACGGGCAGGGGCATGACAGTGCAGACCGCGGCGCTGCAGCAGGACCTGCTCGGGCGCGTCGCCATCGTGACTGCGGCGGGAAGCGACCCCGGCCGTGCGGTGGCCGTGGCGCTGGCCGCGGCCGGCGCGCGCATCTGCTGCCTTGATGCCGACGGTGCCGCCGCGAAGGCGACAGCGAATGCTGTCGCGGACGTCGGCGGCACGGCCGAGGCACATCCGGCCGACGCCGGGGATCGCGCGGAGATCGAGGCCGTCATCGGGGAGATCGCACGCGCCGAGGGGCGGATCGACGTCCTGTGCACCGTCGCCTGCGAGTCTGGTGACGGCTCGCTCATCGAGGACCTCGACGCCGGCGAGTTCGACAGGCTCTTCCGGGCCGGGTTCAAGGGGACGATGCTCGCTTGTCAGGCGGCGGGCCGCGCGATGACCGAGGCCGGCCGCGGCGCGATCGTGAACGTGTCGTCGGCGATCATCGACGTGCCCGCCGCGCGCACCGGCGCTTACGCCATCACCGCGGCTGCGATCGCATTCCTGACCAAGATCCTCGCCAGGGAAGTCGGTGGGCACGGCGTCCGGGTCAACGCGATCGCCGCGGGACCGGGCCAGGGCTTCAGCCCGTTCGGCCCGGGGCAGGACGACCTGGCCGCGGCCGCCTACGCCGGCCTGCCGGAGGCCGGGCCGGTACTCGGGCGCGACGGTACGCCAGGCGACGTGGGTGGGCTGGCCGTCTTTCTCGCCTCGGACGCGTCGGCGTACCTGACCGGGCAGACCATCCGGCTGTCGGGCGGCTGGACGATGCCATGGTGACCGCGGACGTGCCCTGGAGCCTGGCCGGGCAGGTCGCATTCGTCACCGGCGCCGGGAGCGGGATGGGACAGGCGATCGCGCAGACGCTGGCCGCCGCCGGCGCGCATGTCCAGTGCGCCGACATTAACACGGCCGGCGCGGAGCAGACCGCGTCCGGCATCCGCGCCGCCGGCGGGTCGGCCGGGCACGCCGAGCTGGACGTCACCGACCAGGCTGCCGTCGGGTCGGCGGTCGCCGAGCTGGCGCGCGCACGCGGACGGCTCGACGTCATGTGCAACATTGCCGGGGTCACCAGCCTCGGCACCGCGCTTCTGGACACAGATGAGACGGGCTTCGACAAGAACTTCAGCGTGCACTTCAAAGGCGTGCTGTTCGGCTGTCAGGCCGCGGTGAAGGCGATGAAGGGCCGCGGCGGCTCGATCATCAATATGTCGTCGACCACGATCGACATCACCCGCCGACGCACGCTGGACTACACCATCGGCAAGGGCTGCGTAGCCGCGCTGACCCGAGTCCTGGCCAAGGAGGCAGGCCCGCACGGGATCCGGGTCAACGCCCTCGCGCCCGGCTTCGTCGCCACGCCGGGATTCACTTACAACCTGCGCGAAGGCGCCCACCGCGACGCCCATTTCCAGGGCTGGTACGACATGTCTCCGCTCGGCCGGATCAGCTCGGCAGAGGAGATCGGCAACCAGGTCCTGTACCTGGCCTCGGCCGCCTCCTCGTTTGTGACCGGGCAGATCCTGCGAGCAAACGGCGGGGCGACGATGCCGTGGTGAGCGACAGGCTGCCCGCCATCGTCGGCGTGGGCGCGACGGAGCAGGGCGAGCTGCCAGGCCGGTCGGCGGACGAGATCGCCGTCACTGCGGCGGCGATCGCGCTCTCCGATGCGGGCATCAGCAAGGACGAGGTCGACGGGCTTGTCACCTGCCCGCCACCGTTCGCGGCCGATCGCTCCGGCATCGACGAGAACGTCGGACATCTCCTCGGAATCAACCCGGCGTTCAGCACCACGCTGGTCTACGGCGCCTGCGGCTTCTCGCTCCACCTGGCCGCAATGGCGATCACGAGCGGCCTGGCATCGACGGTGCTGCTGACCTTCGGGGCCAACCCGCGGTCGGCGCGGGTGAGCGCGTCGGTGCCAGTCGGCGGCGCCGCCGACTGGGCGGCCCTGGCGGGGCTGGTGCACGTGGCAGGCCCGGCTGCCATGGCGGCGCGACAGCACATGCACCGCTATGGAACAACCGAAGAGCAGCTCGGCTGGGTAGCGGTCGCGCAACGGGAGTGGGCCGCCAGGAACCCGATGGCGATATTCCGCGCGGCGCTGTCGATCGACGACTACCTTGCTAGCCCTTATCTGGTGGCGCCGCTGCGTCGGCTCGACCTGACCATGCTGTCCGACGGCGGCACGGCCGTGGTGCTCACGTCGGCCGAGCGCGCCCGGTCGTTCCGCCCGGCGCCGGTGTACCTGCTGTCGATGGCACAGCAATCGGCTCTGCGGGGCGACCAGAACGAGGACCGGCTGCAGCGGCCGTGGATCGCGGACATAGCCCGGCGGTTGTATGCCGAGTCCGGCACCAGCCCGGCCGACGTTGACATCGCCTACTTCCAGGACGCCACGTCCGTATGGGTGCTGCAGATGCTCGAGTGGTACGGCTTCTGCGGTCCCGGCGAGGCCGGCAAGTTCCTCGCCGAGGGTCACACTCGGCCCGGCGGGTCGCTGCCCGTCAACACCCATGGCGGGCAGCTATCGGAGTCGTACTCGTGGAACTGGATGCACTTGTATGAGGCGGTCCGGCAGCTTCGGGGTGAATGCGGCGAACGCCAAGTGCCAGGTGCCCGGCTGGCCCTCCACGCGCAGACTCACGACTTCATCAAGGGCGCGGCGACCTTGCTGTCGACGGTGGAGGCCTGATGGACATCGCGAGGCTGCGGCTCCCCGACGTGACCGACTCGACGGCGGCGCCGTTCTGGGCCGGCACCCAGGCCGGCGAGATCCGGGTGCAGCAGTGCGGTGACTGCGGCTACCTGCGCTGGCCGCCCGCACCGCTCTGCCCGCAGTGCCTGGCACCGTCGTCGCAGTGGACCCGGCTGCGCGGCGTCGGAACCGTGCTCAGTTACTGCGTCTACCACCGTGCTCTGGCCCCGGCATTCGGCGACGAGGTGCCCTACGCGGTTGCCTACGTCCAGCTGGCCGACGGACCACGCGTGTACGGGCAGGTCGACGTGCCAGCCGGGCTCATCGACGTAGGCCAGGCCGTCCGGGCCGTCTTCCGGCAGCTCACTCCCGACGTGACCGTGATCTGCTGGGCCGCCGCACCGGCGCCGGCCCGGCAGCAAGTGGAGGGGACTACCGCGCATGAAGGATGAGGTCACCGAGAGCATTCGGACCAATGGCCCGCCGCCCGACGCGGGGACTGGCCGCCGCGCCAGCCTGCTCGGCAACGTCAGGGTCGTCGACCTGACCGGCTTCCTCGCCGGGCCCTTCGCCGGGATGATCCTGGCGGACCTGGGCGCGCACGTAACTAAGGTCGAGCCGCTGACGGGCGACGCGACCAGGCGCTCCCCACCGTACTTCTTCCAGGGCGACAGTGCCTATTTCCTCGCGATCAACCGTAATAAGCGCTCGCTCGCCCTGGACATCAAGTCACCACAAGGACGCGACATCCTGCGTCGGCTGGTGGCGTCATCCGACGTCATACTTGACAATCTGCGGGCCGAGCAGCGCAGCGCCGTCGGCCTCGGCTTCGACGACCTGCAGCAGATCAATCCGGCCATCGTCAGCTGCTCGATCACTGGATTCGGCTCGGATGGACCATACCGCGATCGCCCGGCGTACGACATCATCGTCGAGGCCATGGGCGGCATCATGAGCCTGACCGGCCCCGTCGGCGGACCGAGCGTGCGCGCCGGCGTCCCCATCGGGGATATCACGGCGTCGCTATATGCCGCCATCGGCACGCTGGCAGGGCTGGAAGCTCGCCGGGCACACGGCCACGGCGTGCATATTGACGTCGGAATGCTGGACTGCCAGATCAGCCTGCTGTCCTATCTGGCGCAGTATTACCTGACCGGCGGGCTTGTCGCCTCCCACCAGGGGCGGGAGCACGTGTCGATCCCGACCTACAACACGTTCGGCTCTCGGGATGGCCGCGAGGTCGTCGTGGCGGCGAATACCGAGGCCATGTGGATCTCGCTATGCCGGGTCCTTGGCCGTGAGGATCTGCCGGGCGATGCGCGTTTCCGCACGAGTGCCAGCAGGCTGCAGCATCGTGACGAGCTGGTCGCCATCCTGCAGGCGGAGACCAGGATCCGCGATGCCGACGAGCTGTACCAGGCACTGGTCGCGGCTGGTGTGCCGGCTGCGCCGATCAACAGCATCGACATCACGCTCCGGGATCCGCAGGTGGTACAGCGGCAGATGGTGGTCCGGGTGCCGCATCGCGGTGGCGGTAGCTACCTGAGCCTGGCTTCGCCGATCAAGGTCGACGGCGCGCCAGGCGACTGCTTCAGTTCACCGCCCGGCCTCGGAGCGGACTCCGAGGCGATCCTCCGCGACCTGGGCTACACGCCCGAGCAAGTCACCGATTTCGTCGCCACCGGCGCAGTCGGGAGCCCACATCCGGATCAGCAAAGGCAAGGAGTCTCATGACCGAGCAGGCGACATTCGCGGTGCTGACCGGGCCCCGGCAGCTCGAAATCCGTCAGGCACCGCTCCCGGAGACGGGTGAAGACGAGGGTATCCTGGCTCTCGAGGCATGCGGCGTCTGCGGAACCGATGTCGAGGCGTACCAGGGCGCCCTGGAGCGCTGGTTCGGATGCATACCGGGCCATGAGCCGATGGGCCGTGTACTCCGGGCCGGGAAGCTGGCGCGCAAGCGGTGGGGCGTCGACGAAGGCGACCGCGTCGCAGTGCACTCGCTGCTCTCATGTGGCCGCTGTCTGGCCTGCCGGACGGGTCAGGAGCCGTGCCAGTCGGCCGGCTTTGACCGCGGCTACGGCGGCATCTCGCCGGACGTACCACCCGGTCTGTGGGGCGGCTACTCCACGCATATGTACCTGTCGCCGGAGGCGATCCTGCTGCCGATGGCCGCGACCACCAGCGTCGGCGCCGCCTCGCTGTTCAGCGTCATGGCCAACGGCGTCGACTGGGTGCTCAACGAGGGCGGTTTGCGCGCCGGCATGTCGGTCGCCATCCTCGGTCCCGGGCCGCGCGGCCTGGCCTGCGCCGTCGCCGCCAGGGTTGGCGGCGCCGCCGAGATCGCGATGACCGGCCTCAGCAGTGATCGCAACCGGCTGGAACTGGCGAAGGCCATGGGCGTCGATCACACCATCGAGGTGTCGGATCAGGCCACTGTCGACGAGGTGCTGGCAACGATGTCTCGTCCGCCGGACATGGTTGTCGACTGTACTCCGGTGGCGCTGCAGCCGGTCGCGGACGCGATCCAGCTGGCGGCTCCGGGCGGCACCGTCGTGCTGGCCGGGGTCAAGGGACCAGGCAGGGATGCCGCGCTGCCCATCGAGGTGGCCATGAGCAAACGGCTGACCTTGAAGGGAGTGTGGTCACGGTCGGTGCAGGCGATGCAGCTGGCCATCAGGATCCTGGAGTCGGGTGACTGGCCATTCGACCGGTTCGCCAGTCACGCGTATCCGGTCGAACGGGCCGAGGAAGGGCTCCTGGCCCTGCTCAGTGACGACAAGCCGATGCACGTGCGGATCGTCCCGCAGGCCTGACTGCGGGCAGTCATCAACCTCAGCAACAGAGAGGGCCTAGCCGATGGATGTCACTGCGCAGGCGGAGTGCTTCCGCGCCCAGATAAGGCGGTGGATCGCCGACCACGCTCCGCCCGGCCTGGCCGCCCTCGCCGACTGGAACGCCCTGTACCTGGGCAGCGCGGCCAGGGCGCAGGAGGAGGCCGAGGCCAACCCGCTCTATCGCGAGTGGGAGCAGCAGCTGCTGCAGGCCGGGCTCGTCTGCCCGCAGTGGCCAGCGGCGGTCGGCGGTCGCGGCGTGTCACCAGCCGAGCTGGCGATCTTCAATGAGGAACTGCACAGGGCCGCCGTTCCGCGAGTGCGGCGGGCATGGGCGAGTCACTCGTCGGTCCGGCCGTGATCGTGCACGGGACTGAGACTCAGCAGGCCACGTTTCTTCCCAGGATTATCAGTGGCGTCGACCGGTACTGCCAGGGCTTCTCCGAGCCCGACCACGGCTCAGATCTGGCCGGCCTGTCGACCCGAGGCGTCGTGGACGGCGACGAGATCGTGATCATTGGCCAGAAGGTCTGGACGTCAGGAGCAGGCCACGCCACCATGATGTTCGTCCTGTGCCGGACCGACCCGGCCGCGGCCAAGCACGCTGGGCTCTCGTACGTGCTGGTGCCCATGGCGGACAACGGCATCGAGATCTTCCCGATCCGCGACATTCTCCGGCAGCGACTACTTCTACCAGGACTTCATTAGCGAGGCCCGGGCGCCGCTGGCGAACGTGATCGGCGGACTCAACAACGGCTGGCGGGTCGCGATGACGACGCTGGGAAACGAGCGCGGCGGCGCGGCGGCGATCCAGCATCTAGCGTACGAGCGGGAGTTCTGGGAACTCGCTGGAGTGGCCGCGGCGAGGGGCCTGACGAGCAATCCGGTGATCCGGCAGCGCCTGGCGCGCGCCTATACCGACATCCAGATCATGCGGTTCTCCGGGCAGCGGCTGCTCAGCGCCATCGCGGCCGACCGGGATCCCGGTCCGGTGGCTTCGGTGGCCAAGCTGCGGTGGAGCCAGTACCACCAGCGCTTCACCGAGCTGGCGGTCGACATCGCCGCCGCCGGCGCGCTGATCCGGCCGGATGGGGCTGGCTACCCCGTCACGCCACAGCAGGACAGCTTCCTGTGGGCCCGAGCCGGCACGATCTACTCGGATAGCAGCGAGATCCAGCGCAATATCATCGCCGAACGGAATCTCGGGCTGCCGAAAGAGCCGTGAGGCGGGCGGCTCCAAGGGTCAGGCATGCAGGTCTAGGCGCCGACGGAGCGGAATGGCCAGGGTTGCTCGCCCGTGTTCAGCCGGACCTCGTTCGCCAGGAAACTCTTGCGCGCAAACTGCTCCGCCCACTCCAGGTAACGCAACAGCCTGACCCGCGCTGTCGCGACGTCACCGGCCAGGACGGCCTCGGCGAGCCCGATCTGCTGCTTGCGCCACTCCTCGAACCGATTGGGATCCGCCAGCCGCTCCTCCAGCGGCGCACTGTGCTGATAGGCGAGCTGCAGCAGCACCTTGACGAACAGGGTCAGGACGCGGTCACCGCACAGGTCGGCCACGAGCGTCTCGACCTGATGGTCAAGCTCGGGGATCCTGGCCATCTCGGTGCTTCTGAGCCGATCGGCCAGGTCCCGAAGCTCGGCGATGCCGTCCTCGGTCAGCCGCTCGATGGCCAGCTCGAAGCAGCGCACTTCCAGTACCGATCGGGCCGCGTACATCTCGCTGGCTCGGACGCCGACGTAATCGAGGTACAGCGCGGCGGTCTCAGTGACCGCCGACGGGTCGGGCGCCGTCACCCGCAAGCCGCCGCCCGCGCCTCGCCGCGACTCCGCCACCATGTGGTACTCCAGCAGCCGCACTGCCTCGCGCAGCACCGGCCTGCTCACCCCATACTGCACGAGCAGGTCCGGCTCGGTCCCGATGAGCCGCCCGACCGGCCAGCCCTCGGCCACGATCTCGGCCTCGATCCGGCGCGCCAGGGCTTCGCCCGACTTCGTCCGGGGCCGGCGGCGGGCATCCGGGGTCCGGGTCTTCGCCTCCCGTGGTTGCGTCACGCTGGCGGCTCGATGCTCATGTCGCCTTCCCGTGCAATGGATAACAGCTGCGGCGGCTTGCCGAATAGGACACTGAAGCTAGCAGCGACGACCAGTTCTTTCGCCCACCATAGCTCTTGATCGCTTGTCTTGAAGACACCAGTGCCTAGAATAGACGTAATAGCTACCTGTTCGACACTGACTCCCGATCGTTCCTTAGCTGACTCGACCCGGAGGACTCACTCATGACGATCCGCAGCAAGGCGTACATCGCAGGCGCCTATGAGCATCCTCTTCGAGAGATACCAGATCGTTCCACGAGTCAGATCCATGCGGAAGTGGCAGCGGGTGCGCTCGCGGATGCCGGCCTCAGCACCAGTGACGTCGACGGATACTTCTGCGATGCGTCCGCCGGATTCGGACCGGTCTCGATGGTTGAGTTCCTAGGGCTGCGTCCGCGCCACGTCGACTCGACCGAGACCGGCGGGTCGTCCTACGTCGTGCACGTCGGGCATGCGTCCGAGGCGATTGCAAACGGGAAGTGCGCCGTGGCGCTCGTCACGATGGCCGGGCGGCCCCGCACAGCCGCGGTCCGGCGGGCCGAGGAATACGAGCTGACGCCTGACTTCCTCTTCGAGAGCCTGTGGGGAATGTCGGGCGCGGTGACCGGATACGCGCTCGCGGCTCAGCGGCACATGCATGAGTTCGGTACGACCAGTGCCCAGCTCGCCGAGATCAAGGCGGCCGCGTCGCTGCACGCACAGCACAATCCGCACGCCTTCCTGCGCAAGCCGGTCACTGTTGAGGAGGTCCTGGCCTCGCCCATGATCAGCACGCCGCTGCATCGCGACGACTGCTGCGTGGTGACCGACGGCGGCGGGGCCGTCGTGGTCGTGAGCCCCGAGGTAGCACGCGACCTCGGGCGGCTGTCCGCCAAGGTCCTCGGACACGGCGAGGCGGTCAAGCACGCCGACAACGGTCGCATCGATCTCACGTATACCGGTGCTGCGTTCTCGGCGCCGCCGGCGTTCGCCGAAGCGGGCGTGACGCCGGGTGACATCGATTACGCGTCGATCTACGACTCCTTCACGATCACGGTGCTGGAGACGCTCGAAGACCTCGGTTTCTGTGACAAGGGGAAAGGAGGAGCGTTCGTGTCCGATGGAACCCTGATCGCTCCGGATGGCCGACTCCCGGTCAACACCGACGGCGGCGGTCTCTGTAACAACCACCCGTCCGGCCGCGGCGGCATGACGAAGATCATCGAAGCAGTACGGCAGATCCGCGGCGAGGCGCACCCGGCCGTCCAGGTCAGGGACTGCGCGCTGGCGCTGGTGCACGGCACGGGGGGCAGCCTGGGCAGCCGGATGGGTAGCTCGACGCTGATCCTGGGTCAGGAGGATACGTGAACGCGGCGCTACCTATCCCCAGTCCGCGGACCGGGGCGGCTCCCGAGTTGGCGGAGTTCTGGAAGGCCGCCGGCCAGGGACGGCTCTTGCTGCGCCGGTGCGACGAGTGCGGACAGCCGATCTGGTTTCCGCGAGCGTTCTGCCCAGACTGCGGCAGCCTTCGGACGTCCTGGTCCAGGGCGTCAGGTCGCGGGCATGTGTACTCGTTCACTGTCGTGCATCGCAGTGCTGTGCCCGGCTACCGCGAAGCTACCCCTTACGTCATCGCGTACGTCGAACTGGTCGAGGGACCGCGCGTGCTCACAAACATTGTGGGGTGTGATCCTGACGACGTCCGCATCGGTATGGCGGTCAGCGTCACGTTCCACGACACCGGCAACGGAACGGCTCTTTACCGCTTCGCGCCGTCCGTGCCCGAGGGCTCGGCAGTGTCATGACCGGAACGCTGGAAGGCCTGAGAGTCCTTGACCTGAGCGCGGGCGTGGCCGGGCCGATGGCGGCCATGCTGCTCGCTGACTTCGGCGCGGACGTCGTGAAGGTAGAGCAGCCGGAAGGTGACCCGGCAAGGTCGCGACCCGGCTTCCCGATGTGGAATCGGAACAAGCGCGGCGTGGTTGTCGATGCGGCGTCGCGAGCCGGGCAGGCAGACCTGCATCGCCTGCTCCGCTATGCCGACATCTGCGTGGCCAGTGACGGTGCCGGCTCGGTCAGCGCGTCGGTGGATGCGGCTGCGGCCGTTGCGGCGAACAGGTCCCTGGTCTACCTCCAGATGCCCGCCTTCCTCGGACGGCCGCGCTGGGCCGGCGGGCATGAGTCGGCCGGGATGCTGATGGCCCTGACCGGGCTCTCCCTTCGGCAGAGCTCCACCGACGGCGGGCCGGTAGAACCGGTGTTCCCTTACCCCTTGTGCCTGCAGGCTGTGATGGGCGCGACCGCAGCAATGGCGGCGCTCGTCGAACGGAGCCGATCCGGTTGCGGGCAGGTCGTGACAGTGGGCGGCGTCCATGCCGCTATGGTGGCGGCCACTAGCGCGTTCGTGATCGATCCCGAGGTTCCCGAGACGCCGGCCGACTTCGGGTCCGCGGGCCCGAATCCCATGTACTCGTGGTATCGCTGCCAGGACGACGCCTACATATTCCTGTCCACCCTGACACCAAAGTTCGAGAACGCCGCAATCGACGTTCTCGGCCTCGAAGATGTGCTCGCCGACGAGCGCATCCAGGGCGA
Organism: uncultured Actinomycetota bacterium; assembly: GCA_963711535.1. Classification (GTDB taxonomy): domain Bacteria; phylum Actinomycetota; class Actinomycetes; order Streptosporangiales; family Streptosporangiaceae; genus JAJYUU01. The sequence continues at coordinate 292,549 of CAVQEN010000003.1, forward strand.
CTTCGTCGCGATGCTGCTTGCCGCCAACCGCGACTGGGTCAGAGCCCGCTTCGAGGCCGCTTTCGCATCCAGGACCAGCGAGGACTGGCTGAGCCGGTTCCGGGATGCGGACGTTCCGGCGGGCCGCGTGATGAGCCGAGAGGAGTGGTGGCGGCTTCCGCTCCTCGATTCGCTGGGCATGCGCGCGCAGACTGACGATCCGGAACGCGGCTCCGTAACCATGCCGGCCAATCCCATCAATCTCCACCGGGTTCCCGCTCGGATCGGCCGTCCCGCCCCGGCGCTTGGTCAACACGGCGGGCAGATCACGGACTGGATGCCAGTTGTGCCGCCCAGTCAGCCATCACCGGATCTCGCCGACGGTCATGCGGCGTCGCCAAACGGAGCCGCGCCTGTCAACCAGGGACCACTGGCCGGCTTTCGCGTCCTCGATCTCGGGGCCATTCTCGCCGGGCCGTTTGCTGGCACGCTGCTCGCCGAACTGGGCGCCGATGTGATCAAGGTGGAGGTCCCGGCCGGCGATAGCTGGCGCCAGCGAGGTATGCCCTTCATCCGCGGCCAGCGCGGTCTGGCGATCGACCTGCGGGCCGAGCGCGGGCTGGCGGCGTTCCATGACCTGGTCCGGTCCGCAGACGTGGTCCTCGACAACTACCGGGCCGGTGTGCTGGACCGGCTGAAGATCGGCTACGGCGCGTTGCGCCGGATCCGGCCCGACATCATTTCCGTGTCCATTACCGGTTACGGGCGTGACCCGGCGTACTCAGCAGAACCGGCGTTCGACGGCCTGATGCAGGCGCGCAGCGGGATGCTCGCCGCCCAGGGCGGATCGGCCGGTCCGGTGCTCACCAGCGTCCCGATCAACGATGTCATGTCGGCCGCGCTGGCGGCGCTCACGACCGTGCTAGCGCTCCATCACCGGCAGCGAACCGGCGACGGCCAGTCGGGCTGGCTCGCCCTGGCCGCCACCGCGGCGTTGGCCCAGTGTGAGGACCTCGTGCACTACTCCGGGCGCACCCCGCCAACCGTGGGTGCGACCGATTACCGCGGCCCCGGTCCGCTGAACCGCTGTTATGCGACACGCGACGGCTGGATCAGGATCGAGCTGCCTGGCGAGTCAGGCACCGGATTGCTGCAGGCCGCAGGCGTGCTGGCTGGCCCGCTAGCCACCGACAGCTGCCTGCAGGACCAACTCGCCGGCGCCTTCGCCGCGCTAAGGCGGGACGACGCCGTCCGTGTGCTCACCGAGGCCGGCATTCCTGCTGTGCCCGTCCGGCGACTGGCTGAGGTCGTCGACGATCCCGACTACGCCCGCTGGGAGACGTTCAGTGCCATCGATCGCGGGTCACGACCGCCCCTGCTGCTGCCCGGCCGGTACGCGTGGTTCTCGCGTACCCAGCACCACCGGGTGCTGCAGGCGCCAGGCGTCGGCGAGCATACGGCCGAGGTCCTCATGGAGGCCGGCCACAGCGCCGAGAGCATCGCTGCGCTGGCGGCCGACGGGGTCGTCCGGCTCGGCGCCGCGATGGACTACCGGCCGCTGCCCGCGTATCGCTGACGGCTCAGCCGATGGCTTATCTGACGAATGAGACCCGGATTCGGAAATCCGCGGGCGAGATCAGCCTGGATGCTGCGCACATTTTCAGACCATCGTCGGTCTCCAGATCGACGACATCCAGACGCTGATGGAGGAGGACGCAGACGCCTCGCCATTGGGCGAAGCGCTTTACCATGATCCTCGGAAGGTGGTCCAGCTGGATCACCAACACCGAAGGTCGCGGACGATGCGCAAGCGGCCATTGTCGCGCTCTTCGCCCTGTGGGTTGTCGACCCGCTGGCACAGCCGAGAAGTCGGATCATGACCAAGTGCCGGGTTGTCCACGATGTTCGCGAGGCACTGCTGGGGTGGCAGGCGGCGAAGTCCGGGCTCATCGACGACCTCAAGGACAGGCACGACTTCCACTGGCCATCAGCGTGATCACGGCCTGACCGGCGATGACGAGGCCGGGGCGCCGGGGCGGCTCTACGGCGCAAAGCTTCTGTCGGTCGCGGGCGCGCTAGTGATGCTGCCGCAGGGATAAGACCTGGAGGAGGTTGTATTCAGCGATGCCTGCATTGTGTCTCGTTCGGGGTAGTCGCCATCGAGCAGCCGCATGGGCCTGGCCACCGGATGCCGCGAGCAGCGGCCGGCCCCGGTGATTTGCAATGTGATGACGGCGGCGATCCCGTCGGTGGCGGCCAAGCTGAGGATCACCTTGGCCGAATCGCTCCGCAGCAGCCCGAGCCTGGGGCTATCCCGGGGAAGTCTTGGTGTCTTCCAGCGCCTGCTCGTTGCTGCCATCCGCGGGACTGCCGAAGCACGCCTGCGCAGCGGCCGCCGGCGGGACGAATTCCGCCAGACTCCGGCCGCTGGTGGCAGGTGATAGGCCTGTTCAGCCGGTCCCGCTGGTTGGAGACAGCGACTCGCCTGGAACGCCAGTCATCACGGCGCAGCTGAATCCCGCGGCGCTGCCTGTGCGCCCATCCACGTGTCGTGGCCGCGGACCGTCTGGCCCGAGGACGAAAACCGAGCTTGCCAATCACTGCCCGGTAACCGGCCTGTAACTAGGGCCATAACAGCCCTTGACCAACTTCCGCCGAAGTGCCACAGTGTCCTTACATATAAAGCGATGCCATCGCATATAGTACAACACCTGGAGTTGAGACCGACGCTTGAGATGCAGCCATCGCGGCAGGGAACTCAGACGGCAACACGTAGCCTCCGGATGCTCTTCGTCGTTGCCGCTTCACCTGATCCGCTGGCACTGCGCGAGATCGCGGCGACCATGGAAATCGCGAAAAGTGCCGCGCAGCGCCTTCTTGGCGAGCTCGTGCGGCAGTCCCTGCTGATGCGGACGCCTGATAACCGTTATGGGGTGGGGCCTTCTCTCGTAGCCCTGGCGGCGCAGGTACTACAGGATGATGCTCTTCGGGTTGCCGCCCGGCCCGTCCTGGATGCCCTCGTCGAGAGAACTTCCGAAACAGTCTCGCTTTACATCAGAAGCGTCAACCAGCGGGTATGTATTGACAGTCGCGAGAGTCCGCATCCGATCCGCCGGGCGGTACCGCTGGGAAGGACATCCCCGCTTTTCGTGGGGCCTACCGGAAAGGTGATGACGGCTTACCTGCCGGCGGCTGAGCGCGAGGTTATCTTGGCAGAGGCTGACGCAGCTGGTGAGAATGTAAGCCTTATCAGAAGCCAGTTGAATCAGATAGCGGAGAACGGATACATGGCTGCAGTCGGTGACAGGATCCCGGGTGTTGGCGGCCTGTCGTTCGCGTTGCTAAAGGACAGCGTTGTAATAGCGGCTGTTACCGTCTCAGGCCCGGCCGACCGTTGGTCTATCGCAGCCATGGAGGCAGCCCTTCCTGGGATAGTAGAGGACACACGCGTTCTCCGATCTTGGTCGACGTCCCTATCACGACCTCAACGTATTGCTAGCTAGTCGGATGAAATCTCGCGTATCAGAGGGGTATAAACATGCCGGTAGCTGACGTCCTGTCGAATACAAATCACACGGCGCAGCTTGCAGAGTTCGCGAGCGAGCTCACATTCTCCGACATACCCAAAGCCGCCGTTGACCACGCGAAAAGATGTATTCGCGATGCGCTTGCGTGCGGGCTCTTTGGCAGCACCCTCGACTGGACTAAGCGGCTGACGGCAACTATGGAAGACGTGGGCGGCCTGGGAGCCGTGAGTTTGTGGGGCACCGAGAAGCGACTCTCGGCTGATGCGGCAGCGTTGATTAATGGGACTGCCGTCCACTCTTTCGAACTAGACGACCTGCACAAAACTGCGATCATGCACCCAGGCGGCGTTTCGCTTCCTCCGTTGCTGGCGCTGGCTGAGAATGGCGTCGCTGCGAGTGGCAAGGACGTCATCACCGCGCTGGTCGCGGGATACGAGGTGGGTATCCGAGTCGGCCTAGCTGTAGGCGTGGGCCTATTGCATCGCGGATGGCACAACAACGGCGTTCTAGGGGCATTCTCGTCTGCTGCCGGGTCCGGGCGGCTACTGGGCCTGAATGCTGAGCAGATGCACGACGCAATTGGCGCGGCGGCATCCCAGGCGGGCGGCCTGATGGCGGCACAATATGGCTCGATGGTAAAGCGCTTCCATGCGGGGAGGGCGGCGCAGTCCGGGCTATATGCCGCCGCCTTGGCAGCGAATGGATTTACTGGAATCTCCAATGTATTCGAAGATCGCTACGGAATGTTTCTGCCGACGTTCGCGGACGACTATCGAGCTGAGCTCCTAACGGCAGGCCTGGGCACGGCGTGGGAGATCGAGAACGTCGGCTTTAAGTGGTATCCGGCATGCGGGAGCTCACATACAAGCATCGACGCGGCCATCGCGCTGCGTGATCGGCACAAGATCGATCCGGAGCGAATCCGCTCCTGCGTCATATTGGCGTCGACAGCCACAAAGGATCACGTTGGCTGGCCGTATGTCCCGGGCACAATCACGACGGCGCAGATGAACCTGTCCTTCGCTGTTGCGGCCGCTTTCACACGGGGGAATGTCACCGTCGCCGATTTCGCCCCCGAGAAGATCTCTGACCCCGCGCTGGTAGACCTGGCCTCGCGCGTCGTCATTGAGGCAGATCGCGAAACTGATGAGCGAGGGGCGCGGTTCCGCCACGCGATCAGCATGAGGGTCGAGATGGATGACGGAACAGTACTGACGGCGCAAAGAGACCATGCGAAGGGCTCGGAGTACTTTCCTTTGTCTGATGCTGAGCTCGAGGAGAAGTTCCAACAGCTGGCATCTACAGCTCTGCCGGCAGACACTGTCGCTGAGCTAGATCAGGTCATACAACGACTGGACGACGTCGGCAACATCGGCGAGCTTACGGCGACCCTTCGCCGGTAGCTCTTCGAAACCTGACGCCGCCCTACACAGGCCGTCGCGTGACGTCAATGGAGACGATCAGCGATGACGGATCTCGGGGAGGCTGGAAAGCGTTCCCAGGCCAGGACATCGCTTTTAACGGAGTCAAGGGAAGAACGAAGATGACCTTCAGACCTCGCAGGATCATTGCAGGAGTCGCGGCGGTGCTTGTCATGGCCGGGCTCGGGACCGCTTGCTCGAGCTCGTCAGCGAACAGCAACGCGGGACAGGGCCTGACGAACGTCACGATCGCTCAGGCAACAGCATCGCTCCTCTTCGCTCCGATCTACGTAGCACAGGATCGCAGACTATTCCGCAAGAACGGGCTCAATGTGAAGGTGGTGATTGCCGGCGGCGCTTCTACGGCGCTTGACGCAGTTGTGTCGAATAGCGCTCAGTTCGCCGCATGCGGCCTCTCCGATGTCGTCTTGCTGGCGTCAAAGGGTAAATTCGTTCAAGCATTTGCCTCGCTAGTCACTGGCAATCCTGATGACATCGTCGTGACGAAGCAGTTTGCCGCCTCGAAGAAGCTGACAACGGCGTCGCCATTGGCCGCGAAAGTTCACGCGCTCAGCGGCGCGACCATCGGAGTTGTGGAGGCTGGCACAGTTCCGCAGCAGATTGTTCAGTGGCTACTGCCGCAGTACGGAGTGAACAGCTCGGCCGTGAAGTTCGTAGCATTGCACGACCCGGCGACCGCGCTGGCCGCCATGCAGCACAACCGGGTGGACGGAATCGCGTTCCCGCCGCCTGGCCCGCAGTCGGCAATCTCGGCCGGCGTGGCGGAGATGTGGATAGATTCCTCAAACGGCGAGATCAAGCCGGGCTTCTGGTCTGGCATGGTAGCGAGCCCCGCTTACCTTCGCGCCAACAAAAAGACTGCGCTCGAACTGACGCGAAGCCTAGAAGAAGCTGAGCAATATATAAGCTCTGACCCTGCTGCTGCTGCAAAGCTGATTGAGAAGGACTTTCCAGGCCAGAGTAATGCGGCATATCAGGCCGGCTGGGCGGCTCAGGAGCCAGTCATCGCAAAGACGGTTGCCGTGAGCGCGGGCCAGTTTAATAGCGTCATTTCCTTCCTCAAGGGCGCCGGGACGAGCGTGCCGAGTGACGTGACCTTCAGCAAGGTCATGACGAATGCGGTTGCGGCCTCGGTGGCGGGCGGGTGATCGTGATGCACGGATGCAGTGCCGAGGGTGAGGCCGGTGACGGTGCTGACGCCGAGCTGGAGTGGGTAGACGTATCCAAGTCCTTTTGGCGCGGCGGGCGGCACAACGAGGCGATACGGTCGGTGTCGTTCGCTGTCGGTCGCGGTGAGCGGGTCGCGCTTACCGGGCCGAGTGGTTGCGGCAAGACTACCTTGCTAAATATGGCGGCGGGTTTCGTCCGGCCGACGGGGGGATTCGTACGGCATGCCGGCCAGGTGGTCACTGGCGTCAATACCAGTGTCGGTTATGTAACCCAGAGGGACACGGTTCTGCCGTGGCGTACCGTGCGCCGCAACGTGGAACTGGCGCTTGAGATTCGGGGCGTCTCGCGCCACGAGCGTGGCAGGCGAGTGACGGAGTGCCTGGAACTTGTCGGGCTGAGCGAGTTCGATCGCGCGTTTCCGTCCGAATTGTCAGGCGGCATGCTCAAGCGTCTGCTGCTTGCCCGGACGCTGGTTTACGGTCCGCGCGCGCTGCTCCTCGACGAGCCGTTCGGCGCTCTGGATGCGCAGCTGCGGTTGGCGATGCATGCGGAGCTGCTGCGGATCTGGGCAACTCTCGGCACAACAATCGTCTTCGTTACTCACGATATCGCCGAGGCGGTAGCGCTGGCCGACCGAGTGCTGGTATTTGGTGGGGCGCCGTCGCGGCTGGTGATGTCACGTGTGATTGAGGTACCAAAGGGACTGGATCCATTTCAAATGCAGTTCGACCCTGCCTGCGTGGCTCTCATGAGGGAACTGTGGGAGGCCCTCGGGCCTGAGGCTCTGCGACGCGACGCTCAGCTGCCGGAGCGGTTGCCGCACTCAGCGCAGGTGAGTCAGTGAGCAGACCAAGCCCTGAGGCCGGCCAACTGCGCGAGGCGGGCACGTGTCCGCTTGCGGGTTCTGCTAGCGCGACGGCGGACGCTGCCGCGCAGCCGCCCGCGCTGAGAGGTTCGGAGCGGGTAAGAGGTTGGGCTGAGCATCCGCTCGGGATTTTCTGCCTAAGGCTCTGCACGTTCGTCGCCATACTCCTAATCTGGCAGGCCCTGGCGACATGGCTGATCGGAGGATTCTGGATAAGCGCGCCATCTACGGTGGCGGCGAGGATCGGCAAGTGGGCGGCCACCGGATACCTATGGCAGCAAGTGAGCATCACGTTGGAAGAGGCCGTTGTGGGTTTCGTGCTTGGCGCTCTGGGCGGATGCGTTCTCGGGGCTGTCGCCGGCTACTACCGCATGCTGGGAAAGGTTCTTGAACCGATTATCCTGGCTTTGTACAGCATGCCTGCGATCGCACTTGCACCGCTCTTCCTGCTCTGGTTCGGCTTGGGAATTACGTCAAAGATCGCCGTCTCCGGGATGACGGTACTCTTCATCGTGTTCTTCAATGTCTATACCGGCCTGCGAAATGTTGATCAGGATCTGATGAATGTGGTCGCAGTGCTGGGGGCGAAACGGCGTCATATCATTCTCAAGCTCATCCTGCCGAGCGTCCTGACGTACCTATTCCTTGGCTTGAAAGTCTCGCTGCCGTTCGCCCTGATTGGTGCCGTCGTAGCTGAGATGGTCTCTTCTACACGGGGAATCGGATTCATGATGCAGAACTCGGTGAACCTGTACGACACTACTGGCGTATTCGTGGGCCTCGTGCTCGTATCCGGTATTTCCGTGCTGCTCGGCAGCGGGCTGCGGCGTCTCGAGCAATCCGTCTTGCGGTGGAAGGATGTCGAATGAGCTGGCTGGTTACGGCGCCACTGGCTCAGGCAGAGTCGGCTCGCTGGCTACGGGACCGCGTGCGGGCTGCCGGGGACCCTCTGACCATTCCGGGAGCACATGATGCCCTGACCGGGCTGCTGGCGAAGGCGGTCGGGTTCGAGTGCCTGTATCTATCAGGAGCGGCGTATAGCGCGAGCCGCGGCCTGCCCGACGTCGGAATGATTACTTCCTCGGAAGTAGCTGAACGGGCCAGGGATATCGTCAGAGCAACTCAGTTGCCCCTGATCGTGGACATTGACACTGGATATGGAAGTCCGCTCTCGGCTGCGCGGTCCGCACGGGAACTCGCCGAGGCAGGCATAGCAGGCGTGCAGGTCGAGGATCAGCAGCTGCCCAAGGCATGCGGGCACCTCACGGTCGAGCGCCTGGCGCCCGTAGCCGAGATCGTGGGAACTATCAGAGCCATCAGGGAAGCCGTGCCCGAGATCGTAATCGTTGGCAGAACAGACGCGCGCACGCTCTACGGCGTGGAGGGCGTCGTAGAGCGTGCGAATGCCATGCGCGATGCCGGCGCAGACGTCATCTTCCCGGAGGCTCTTCGGAGTCGGCAAGACTTCCGGCAGGTACGCCAGGGTGTCGGGGGCCCGCTACTGGCGAATATGACGGAGTTTGGCCGCAGCCCCGCGCTGACCGTGACGGAACTGGGGAATCTCGGGTATGCGGCAGCTATATTTCCGGTGTCATCTCTGCGGGTGTCCGCGCGGGCGGCACTGCGGCTCTATCAGTCGCTCCTCGACCATGGCAGTACGTCTCCGGAAACCAAAAATATGTTGACCAGAGCTGAGCTTTACGACCTCCTCTCCTATTCACGTTACGCTGCTTTCGACGCGATAATCAGCGACATGATTGGCGGCGCTGCAGATAACGCTTCCGCGCCGGACAGCTCGGACCGTGACGAAGAGGGGCTGGTTCAATGAGAACCGTAATTGAGGAACTGGCCGGGTACGCCACGAGCCTGTCCGCCGATGAGATTCCCGAGCGTGCTCGCGACGCCGTGCGCCGCGCATTCGTGGACGGTATTGCCTGCGCCTTCTACGGCATCCCGAGCCGGCCCGCGGAGACCGTAAGATCCGTGGCCGCGGAGATGGGCGGGTCGCCAGGCGTGTCGCTCTGGGGCCTGGCTGACAAGACCTCGGCGTACTGGGCGGCGCTCGTGAATGGCGTTGCTCTTCGGTACTGGGATTTCAACGACGTTTATTTCGGACCCGCCTGGACGGCCCATCCGAGTGACAACATTGCCGCAGTCTTCGGTGCGGCTGAACACGTCGGCGCCACGGGCGCGCAGTTTCTCGACGCTCTGGTCGTGGCATATGAAGTCCAGATGGCCTTCTCAGATCTGCCGGTAGAGGCAAACCTCTGGCACCGAGGATGGCATCACACTGTTGCGTGCAGTTACGCGAGCGCGGCTGCAGCAAGCAGGCTGCTCGGCCTCGACGCAGACAAGACAGCGGATGCTATGGCACTCGCCGGGGCACGGTCGAACACCCTCGCAGAGATCAGGCACGGCGCGATATCGATGGACAAGGCGCTGTCGGCGCCGTTCGCGGCCGCAACCGGACTGCTATGCGCGTTCCTGGCGCGCGCAGGTTACACCGGATGCAGAACCTTGCTGGAGGGGCGATATGGCTTTGGCTATGCTGTAGCCGGCGGCGCGGACGTGTCTGGCCTGATACCCGATCGCGGTTCTTTCCGTTCGGGGAAAATCAGCCTGAAGCCCTATCCTGTTGAAGGCATGACCATAACGATGGTCGAGGCAGCGCTGAATTCCCGGGAAAAATATGACGGACGGATCGAGGATATCAGCACCGTCACGGTCCGCACATACGAGGAGGCTCTCACCAAGCCCAGCTGGGATGCCGACAAGGTCGTTCCCGAGTCCAAGGAAACAGCTGACCACAGCTTCACATTCTGCATCGCTCTGGCAATAGTAGCCGGTCGCGTCACTCTCGAAGAGTTCGAGACCGAGTGGCTAACCGATCCGCGCGTCCTGAGCTTGATCCCCCGCATACACTTCGAGACCAGCAGCGACTATACCGCGCTGTACCGCACAGGGTCGCGGCCCGCAGCAGTGGAGATTCACGGACCCAATGGCTCCGTATTCTCGGAGGTAATTCATCCGCGTGGCGACCCGCACCGGCCGACGGCCAACCAAGATCTGCGCGACAAATTCGTAACTGCCGCTGACCGCTACCTCGGTCCCGATACGCATAGTGCGTTTGAGCGCCTTATGGCCATCGACGGCGAGAAAGATATCAGATCAACCGCCTGGCTCTTGCGTGGGCACGAACGCCCTGAGCAGCCCGATCGCACGTAAATTCCCGCCCCGTCTGCAAAAAGGAGGTAGTTTCCGTGAACATCACCCGCGCATGCGCTGAGTTCGCTGCCGGAATGACTTACGAGGATATTCCAGTTGGCGCGCGTGCATGGGCTCAGGCCGGGATATGTGACGTCGTGGCCGTGACTTTTGCGGCGGCTGGCGGTGAGATTGCGCGTAGCCTTGCAGGTTCCGGGGCCGTGGCCGGCCTGGCGACGTCTCGGGATGCCTCAGGCCAGTGCGACGGCCCGGCAGAGCTGGTGGCGATGACCGGACTCGCCGGCTGGGCTCCGGCAACCGAGGCCGCACTCGTGATGGGCACCATCGGGCATGCCCTTGACTATGACGACGTCGGGGGATTCGGCCACACGTCCACGGTTCTCGCGCCGGTCATTTTCGCGTTGTCGCAGAGGACTGACATCAGCGGCGAGGAGGCCGTAGCGGCCTATGTCGCGGGGTTCGAAGTTGGCAGCCGCATCGGCGACAGGAACGTGTTCGGCCCTATTGACATCAAAAGCCACCATCGCGGTCAGCATCCCACGAGCATCTTCGGCACAGTCGCAGCGGCGGCGGCCGCAGCCCGACTGCTGCGGCTGTCGGCTGACCAAACGGCCATGGCGCTCGGAATAGCCGCTTCCCAGAGCTGCGGACTCCATCGCAACTTCGGGACGATGACCAAACCGCTCCACGCCGGCATAGCGGCCAGAGCGGGCGTGCAAGCCGCCCTGCTAGCCGCAAAAGGGTTCACCGCCGATGATGACTCGCTGGCAGGGTTCCTGAAGGCTCTCAACCCCGTGCTTGCCGGGGACGAGGAGCGCCAGCGAGAACTAATGAATAGCTTCGGTCAGTACTGGGAACTTGCAAGAGGCCTCGCATTTAAACAATTTCCCGCCGGATGGTCCACGCACAGGGCCGTAACCGGAATGCTAGACATAATGGAGCGAGAGCGTATCGAGCCAGAGCATGTGGCGGAGGTCGAGGTCGACCTCCGGCAGACGCCGCTTCTGCGAATTGCGCCCGCGACGAGTCTGGAAGCTAAGTTCTCCATGGCCTACAACGTCGCAGTGACCCTCGCACGCGGAAGATTGCCGAACCTGTCCGACTTCGAGCAGAAAAGCATCGGAGCTCCGGACGTCCGTGCGGTGATGGACAAAGTCAAACACACTCCCGAACCGTCACAGGACATGGTCCGCCTCGCGGTCCGAATGACGGACGGATCCAGATTCGTGCGCGAGATCAACCTGGCTCTGGGGGACCCGGGTGAAGGATTCGACAGGACCGCAATCATAAGGAAGTTCGACATCTGCGCGACTCGGCAACTTGACCCGCAGCGGCGGGCGATGTTGGCCGCCGAAATCCTTGACTTGTCCTCACTATCTAAGGTCGGGCCCTTCGTGCAATCGCTCGCAGAACTGTCGGTACAACTGCGGCAACCAGAAGCTGAGAACGCATGACATTCATTCTAGCGGGGAACTGACCAGGTGAATGTTAGCAATCAGCGCAGCACGGAAATCGCCGATACGGTCATCGCGAATGTTGCGTTGCTGTTCCGGGAAGACATACGCGACTCCATAGGAGATAACAGCCTTGACTACGTGCGTATGCTCCTATTTGATGCCATCTCCTGCGCGTATGCGGCACGTGAGAGCAGCCCGGTAGTACGAGAGATCGAGGCATTTGGCGCGTGCGAAGGCGTGAACGCGGGACGACCTGGCCTCGTCCTCTTTGGGATGAGCCCGGGCATGCACGTGGAAGATGCTGCCGTGGTCAACGGGACGATGATCCGATACCTCGATGCTAATGACGCCTATATTGGCAACGTCAGTCCGTGCCATCCGAGCGACAACATAGCCGCGATGCTCACTGCGGCGGCACACTGGCGCCGGACGTTCGAGGATGCTCTTAAGGCGATCGTGGCGGCCTATGGCATCCATATGTATCTGGCGGACAAACTGCCTCTGCACGGTGCGGGCTGGCACAATGTGAGCGGCGGGTCAATCGCAGTGCCCATCAGCGCCGGGATCATGCTCGCCGGCCTGACTCGCGTAGAGGCTCGTCACGCGCTTTCCCTGAGCTGTATGCGCGGTCTCGTTGGTCCATCCTCGCCAGGAGAGATATCCATGGTGAAGGCGGCAGCCCATGCTCTAGGAGCAGCTGAGTCGATACGGCACATCAAGATGGCGCAGAACGGATTCACAGGACCCCGGTTCGCTATCGAAGGCTTCCTGGACCGGGCAGGCTGGGGTGAGCTGCGCGATGACGTAGGTCCTTTTGACATCGACTGGTCACACATCGATAACGTAAGCATCAAGCCCTATCCTGCGGCCGTGTTCATGCATTCCGCGATAGAGGCAATACTGGCGATTCGCCAGGACTCGGCTATCTCGTCGGATGATGTGCGATACATACGCATTACCACGATGAGTTTTGTCGTCGATAACAACGTAAAGGATCGGGCATTTCCGCAGACGCGGGAGACGGCCGATCATAGCCTTCAGTATTGTGCCGCGATTGCGCTGATTGAAGGCCATCTTGGCGCTGAGCAGTTTGCAGAGGGTAAGTGGTTCAGACCCGATGTGATCAGCCTTATGGGTCTTGTATCTGTTCAGCCAAGCCCCGAGATGGACGAGATGTGGCCGATGCGTCCGGCCCATGTGGAGATCGGACTCCGCGATGGAAGCGTGGTTCGCCACAGGATCGAGGACGCCTTCGGGGGTCCGCGGCGAAGGATGAACTGGCCGGACCTGGTAGATAAGGCTAAGGGCCTGGTTGGCAGCGACCAAGCAGATTGGGCGGAGAGGGCCTTCGAAGCTACCCGTGACTACGATCTGGGCGGGTCGATCGAAGGATATCTCGCTCGGCTCGGGCGGCCTGAGTGAGTTACGCGGATGATTCCGTGACGGCTCAGTTCCTTGAGTTCTTGCACTGGCGTGCCAGTGAATTCCAGAGTGAGGACGTGCGGGAGGCCGCGTCCCTGCATCTTCTGGACTCGATTGCGGCCATCGTCAGCGGCCGGCGTCTCGCCGCAGGCATGGCCGCTGCTCAGTGGCTGTCCGGCCGCCGCCGGCCCGGCATGTGCTCCTGCGCAGGCCTTAGTTCTAAGCATGATGTTGAGGATGCGGCACTCTTCAACGCCATGTGCGCGCACGCGGACGAGTCTGACGACTCACATGAGCCTTCACGGTCACATCCGGGCGCTTCAGTAATCCCGGTTGTGCTCGCCATGGCGGAGGATCACCAGTCGCCGCCGGATGCCGTCCTAGAAGCAATTACAGTGGGGTATGAGGCCTGCGCCCTCATGAACTGGCTGATCTGGGGGGCGCAGACGATTCGAGGGCATCCCGGTTCGAGCACTCACGCGTACGGCGGTCTCTGGGGCAGTGCGATGGCGGCCGGTTGGCTGTGTGGGTTCGAGGATCGTGAAATGAGGTCCTTGGTCGGCTACACCTCCCACCTCGCGGGCGGGGCTCGCACGTGGCTACGGGACAAACGTCATGTGGAGAAGGCGTTTGCGTTTGCGGGAATGCCCGCATGGAACGCCGTCCGGGCTGCCGGTCTCGTCGCTGCCGGATGGCCGGGGGTGGATGATGCGCTTGACGGCTCGCCGAGTTTCTTTTCGACGCTTGGCCGAGATCCCGATACCGGTGCCTTTTCGTACGCCGCAGCCCGCCCTCCTGCAGTCCTGGAGACGAGCATTAAGAAGTACTGTGTCGGATCTCCCGCGCAGGCTGCCATCCAGGCCGCCGAGGAACTGTCCAGCGAGGGCATCATCCCGTCTGAAATTGTCGCTGTGCGGTGTTTTCTGCCCGCCGAGCTCGCGGTAGTCGTCGATAATCGAGCCATGTCAGATATTAACGTCCAGTATTTGCTAGCTGCCACGCTTGCAGACGGGTCCTTCAGATTCGGGCTGGCTCATGATCCTGAGCAATTGCGCCGCCCCGACATCACCGCACTTATGCAGTTGACAAAACTGGTCGCGGATCCCGCTATGCAACCCATCAGGCAAGCTCGTGTGGAAGTCGACCTGTCGGACGGCCGGACGATGTCCAAGTCTACTTCCGCGGTCCGGGGGTCGCGCGAGAATCCAATGACGCGGCCAGAGGTCGAAGCAAAGGCGCGCGACCTTATGAGCGAAGCCCTTGACGAGGCCCACTGCCTGGATTTGATCCGTTCTTGTCAGCGCCTGGACACGAATTCTGTTCAACGGATCGCCTGCGGGCTTCGGAACTCTGGCTGATGGCGCTGTCTGACTAGCTGTTTCGCCGTGACCTACACGACCAACCTGATCGACTCGATGAACGCCCGGCCGCGGAAGGTGACCCGCAACCGCGGTCAGTCCCCTCCGAGCTTCATCAAACCTGACTTGGCTCAATTAGTGTGCACTGGCGGTTCGTGGTGGATCCGGTCGAGGGCGTCGCTGAGGTCGGCGGGTAGCGGGTCGGCGGCGGTGATGACGTGGTCTCCGGCCTGGATTTCGATGGTTCGGTAGCGGCGGGCGGTCTTGACGAACTTGCGGATTGACCAGCCTGTCTGGTGCTCGATCCAGCGGCTGACCGCCAGAGCGGCGAACACGATGCTCAGGTGGGCTTCGATCGAGTCGCGCAGGTGGTGGTAGACGGGCCGGGCCTGCAGGTCGTGTTTGGACATCCGGAATGATTTCTCGATCTGGAACAGCTGGTGGTAGGCGCCGATCACGAACTCGGCGGTGACCGGCGTGCCGTCGGGGCAGGCGCGCAGGTTGGTGACATAGCCCTTGAGCCCGGCCAGCGCCCTGGCTTTTTGCTCGAGCTCACGGTTGACGGTCCTGGTCCCGCCGGACAGCTGGACGAACCGGTTCCGCTTCACCGGGGTCTTGCCCTGGACGGCTTTCTCGGCCTTGGTGACCTGCTCGTCGATGCCGCGCAGGGTGCGCCTCGCCCGGTCAGCCTTGTACTGGTAGTAGATGACCTGGTCGCGGCGCCCGCCGTTCGGCCCGGCCGGCCAGGGCTGGGTGAACACCTGCCCGTCGGGGACGTCCTGGCCCGGGTGCTCGCGGCGCCACTGCGCCACCAGGTAAGGCACGAAGGGAATCCGGGCGCCGAGGATGAACGACAGGCCAGCGGCCTCGATCTTCTTCTGGTTCGACTCCGACACCATGCCCGCGTCGGCGACGACCGTGACATCGGGCAGCTGATGCGCGGCCATGAACGCCTCGATCACCGGCAGCATCGTGGTGTTAGTTACTTGGAATCAGCCGCGTGTCGATGCGTTCCGCGGAGGCGCCGCACGGTAGCTTCGCCGCAAGCTGGCGGACGGGGGTCTTGGGCGTGGCTGAGGCGGCGTGGGCAGTCCGGTGGCCGGTACTGGGCAGGCATGAGCGGGCCACTGAATGGCTGCAGATATGGGCTGATCTTGGCCGTGCTCCAAGGACGATGGATGCCTATGCCCGGGCGCTGGCGGAGTACCTGATCTTCTGCGAGCGCGACGGGGTCGATCCGGTGACTGCCGGCCGGGCGCAGGTGGCCGCTTTCGTGCGGGAGCTGACGACCAGGCCCAGTGCTCGTGGCGTGAACGTGGTGTCGATCGACTCGGGGGCGGGCCTGGCGAACGCGACGCTGCAGCAGCGGCTGGTCGCGATCCGGCTGTTTTATGACTTCCTGGTGGACGAGGGAGTCCGCCAGTCCAGCCCGGTCGGCCGCGGTCGCTACACGCCGGCAGGGGGGTTCGGCAGCGGGAGGCGGGGACTGGTGCCGCGGGTGACCAGGCTGCCGTGGATTCCCGGCGAGCGGCAGTGGCTGGACATCCTGGACGCCGCCAGGCGCGAGCCGGTGCGGAACCGGGTGATGCTGGCCCTGGCTTATGATGCGGGGCTGCGGCGGGAGGAGCTGTGCTCGCTGCGGACAGGTGACCTGGACCCGGCGCACCGGACGCTGCGGGTGCGGGCGGAGACGACCAAGAGGCGGCGCGAGCGCGTGGTGCCGTATTCAGCGGCGGCCGGGGAGTTGCTGTCGGGCTACCTGACTCACCGGTCTTCGATCAGCCGGGAGCGCGGGCTGTTGTTCCTATCGGAGTCGCGGCGCAACTATGGCGAGCCGCTGAGCTTGTGGACCTGGTCGAAGGTGGTGCGGCAGATCGCGCTGCAAGCCGGCGTGCCGCAGTTCTCCACGCATACCCTGCGGCATCTGTGCCTGACCGACTTAGCGAGGATGGGCTGGGAAGTTCATGCGATCGCGGCGTTCGCCGGGCATCGGCACACTGACTGCACGCTCACCTATATTCATCTGTCCGGCCGTGACCTGGCCGACAAGCTCAGCAGCGGCATGGATCACATGCATGCCTGGCGGGTGCGGATGCTCACCTCGGCGAGGATCCACGGCGCCCCTTCGAGTTATTGTCAAGACCTGTGGATCAAGATCTTTTAGGTGGGCTCCTTTCATGCCGTCTTGACTGGCCGGTTGTTCGGCTGTGCTGGTTTCATCCTCGTAGCCGCCGGTGCTCGGCGACCCGGCAGGCGGGTGAGCAGTACCGGCGGGGCTGTCCCCGGCTGATCAGCGGGACGTGGAAGCGCCGCGAGCAGAAGATCCGCTGGCATTGCCGGATGATGCAGCCGGGGTGCTCGGGGCAGGGGCCGGGAGCCGGGGCAGGGCTGTAACGATATTCGCTGTCGTGTCGCATTTCGAGGGTCTCCGTGGGGACGAGCGGGCGGCTTGGCCCCGGATCGTTCAGGCGGCTTCGGGCTGGGCCGGGTCGTCGGGCCGTTCGGCGAGCTTGCCGTCGATGAAGGTCGATCCGGCGCGGACCAGGGCGACCAGGTGCGGCGCGTTGACCATGCGCCAGCGGCGCTGCGCGGACTCGATCAGCTTGAAGGCCATGGCCAGCGCGGCGGCCTTGGACCCGTGTCCCTTGGTGACCTTGGTCCGCAGCCGGACCGTGGCAAAAGTAGATTCGATCGGGCTGGTGGTGCGCAGATGCACCCAGTGCTCCGCCGGGAAGTCATAGAAGG
The DNA here is from genome assembly GCA_963711535.1 of uncultured Actinomycetota bacterium. Lineage (GTDB taxonomy): Bacteria > Actinomycetota > Actinomycetes > Streptosporangiales > Streptosporangiaceae > JAJYUU01. The sequence goes on from CAVQEN010000003.1 coordinate 309,739, forward strand.
CCAGCAGCTCGTCCTCATCACCGGTGATCTTCGCGGCGGCCTTGGGGAACTTGGCGCCGTAGGCGGCGGCGAACGCCTTCACCGCGGCGCGGGCATGGTCCTTGTCCTCGGCGTTCCAGATCTGCGCGAGGGCTTTCCTCGCTCCCGGGTGCGCGGACTTCGGCAGCGCGCCGAGCACGTTGGCGATCTTGTGGAACCAGCAGCGCTGGGTCGCAGCCTGCGGGAATACCTCCCGGACCGCGGTCCAGAACCCCAGTGCCCCGTCGCCGACCGCCAGCACCGGGGCGCGCATCCCCCGGCGGCCGCAGTCGCGGAGCAGGTCGCACCACGACTCGGCGGACTCCCGGTAGCCCTCGGCGAGGGCGACCAGTTCCTTACGGCCGTCGGCGCGCACCCCGATCATCACCAGCAGGCACAGCTTGCCCTCGCCCAGCCGGATGCCCAGGTGGATTCCGTCTACCCACAGGTACACGTAGTCGGCGCCGGACAGGTCGCGGGTCATGAACGCGCCGGCCTCGGCTGTCCACGTCTCGGTCAGCCTGGTCACCGTCGAGGAGGACAGCCCGGCCTGCGAGCCGGGGAACTGGCTCAGCGCGGGCACGAAGTCCCCGCTGGACAGGCCATGCAGATAGAGCAGCGGCAGCACCTCGGCGATCTGCGGGGTCTTGCGCGCCCACGGCGGCAGGATCGCCGAACTGAACCGCTTCCGCTCGCCGGTGGCCGGGTCGGTGCGCTTGTCATTCACCCGCGGCGCCGTCACCTCGACCGCCCCGGCGCTGGTCAGCACCGTCCGCGGCTCGGCAGTGCCGTTGCGCACCACCAGGCGCCGGCCATTCTCATCCTGCACGCCGGCGAACTGGTCGATGTAAGCGGCGACCTCGGCCTGCAGCGCCGCGGCCAGCATCTGCCGGGCGCCGTCCCGCACGATCTGGTCGATCAGCGACGACGGCTGCCCGTCGCCCGGCAGCGCGCCAGCCACGTCAGGGGCTACTGTGAGCATGGGTGTACCTTCCCGGCCCGGCGTTCCACCGCCGGCCATTGCTTGAGACCTCTACGACTCGGTCAACCGGGAAGGTACACCCTCCTTCATCTCGCCCTTCCCGGCAGATCCACAGGTTTCAAGCATTGCTCGTCTCGCCGGGCCTGCTGCTCTAGCTCGTGGATCCGGTCCGCGGTCGCGGGCGGCTTGGCGGCCAGCAGGTGCGCCAGCCTGGCCTGGTAATGAGAAGTAATCGAGGTCACAGCCCGACTGCACGGTGACCACAATGTTCAGGTCCGCGCCGGTGATCTTCAGCACGCGGAGACGGCGGGCGCCCCTCGCCTCACTACCGTGCCAGGCCTATACGGCGCGGTTCAGGACCGGATCGTCGACGGTCCCGGCTCTGGCAGAGGTGAAGGGATGGCTTGTGCAGCGTCGGCCTGCCGGGCCAGCGGGCCCCGGCGGAGCAAGCTCCCGCAGACGATCGCGCCGCCGGCGAAGATGCCAGCCGTCCACCAGAAGGCCGTCGTGTAGCCGTGCACGGCCGCGGTGGCCTGAAGCGCTGAGCGGGACGAGGGCGACGCGGCAACCGCTGCGGTCAGGTGGCTGGTGACGTAGGCCGCGGCTGCGCTAGTGGCGATGGTGTTGAGCAGCGCAGTCCCGATAGAGCCGCCCAGTTGCTGGCCGACGTTGAGGGTGGCTGAAGCCACGCCGGCGTCGGTTCCCGCGACGCCGAAGGTTCCCGTGTTCATAGACGAGGGCATCGACAGGCCGATGCCGGCCCCGGTGACGAGCAGCGGGCCGAGTATCCCGGACGCATAACTGGAGTGCACGCCGATCCGCGTGAGCCAGGCCATCCCAACCGCGGCGATCAGCATGCCGAATCCGACCAGCGGCTTCGGCCCGATGCGGGGCATCAGAACGATGTTGGAGATCTGGGCAAAGAGCACGACCGCAGCGATCGTCGGCAGGAACGCGACGCCCGTGATGACCGGCGAGTAGCCGAGAATCGTCTGCAGGTAGTAGGTGAGGAACAGGAAGATGCCGAACATGGCGGCCCCGATAACCAGCACCGCCAGGTAAGCGCCGCCGCGGTTCCTGTCTAGCACCACCCGCGGCGGCAGCAGCGGGTTCTGCGCGCGGGTCTGCCAGGCCGCGAAGGCGGCGAGCAGCACAACTCCGGCGGCCAGGAAGCCCCACGTCGACGGCGTGTGCCAGTTGTGGGTCGCGGCGTTGGCGAACCCGTAGACGAGGCAGAACATCGAACCGGAAACGAGCAGCACGCCGATCATGTCCAGCCGCGGCCGGGCGCCGGCTGGACGCCCGGCGGCCAGGAAGACAGCGGCCCCGACCGCGGCCACGGAGGCGAAGATCAGGTTCACGTACAGGCACCAGCGCCAGTCGAGGTACTCAGTCAGCAGGCCGCCGAGCAGCAGGCCCACCAGTCCGCCGCCGCCGGCGATGGCCCCGTAGACGCCGAACGCCCGCCCGCGCTCGCCGGGCTCGCTGAAGGTCGTGGTGAGCAGCCCCAGCGCCGCGGGTGCCAGCAGCGCGGCGAATGCCCCCTGGCAGGCCCGCGCGGTGATGAGCATGGTGAAGTTCACCGACGCGCCGCCGATCGCGGAGACGACAGCGAAGCCGATCAGCCCGGTCAGGAAGGTCACTTTCCGGCCGAACAGGTCGCCGAGCCGGCCGCCGAACAGCAGCAGGCTGCCGAACGCGAGCGCGTAGGCGGTGATGACCCACTGCCGGTCGGCGTTGGAGAAGTGCAGCGCGCGCTGCGCCGACGGCAATGCGATGTTCATGATCGTGAGGTCGAGCACGATCATGAGCTGGGCGAGCCCGACGACCCCCAGCACGAACCAGCGCCGCGGGTCGGGCTGGCCTACCTGACCGGCGGGCACGAGGCCACCGGAAACGCTGTCCGCGGACATCGGGGGACCCCCATCTGGAGAGCGCATCTCCGCTTAGAATCAGAGGCTAACAGAAGCGGAGGAGCTATCTCCACTCGCGGCTACGATGTGGATGTGAACAAGGACGAACGGTCGGCTGGCCACGCGGGGCGGGAAGGCGGCGCGCTCGGAGCCGGCGACCCGTGCCGCGGGCGCGTGCTGCGCCGGGACGCCGAGCGGAACCGGCAGCGCATCCTCGAGGCGGCCGCCGAGGTATTCGCCGAGCACGGGCTCGAGGCCACCCTCGATGACGTGGCGCGCCAGGCGGGCGTGGGCGTGGGCACCGTTTACCGGCGGTTCCCCGACAAGGCATCGCTGGCCGACGCCCTGTTCGAGGACCGCATTGACACGCTGGCCGACATGGCCGAGCGGGCTCAGGACCAGCCGGACGCATGGGCGGCGCTGGTGTCGTTCCTCGAGCACGGCACCGAGATGCTCGCCGACGACCGCGGCCTGCGCCAGATCCTCATGTTCGCCGCGCAAGGCGATGATTGCGCCGTCTCGGCCCGGAGCCGGATCCGGCCCGCAATCGACAGCCTGGTGAAGCGTGCTCAGGCCGACGGCCAGGTCCGCGCCGACCTCGCGGCCACCGACATCCCGATCATCGAGTTCATGCTCGCGGCCGTCGCCGAATACACCCGGCACGTCCGGCCCGCGCTCTGGCGCCGGTTCCTGCCGCTCATGCTGGACGCCCTGCGCCCAGCCCGCGGGTCGGCCACGCCCCTGGCCGAGGCGGAAGTGACCGCGGACGAGATGGTCGAGATCCTGAGTACCAATCCGGTCGGCCGGCACCTGGCTCGCCCCGTCACCGGTGCGCGCAACGGCGGAAACGGCCGGACTGTGGGGTGATCAGGTAGTGAGCGAGCACCAGGATGGGCGCCTGCGATGACGGTGATGGCGGCGAGCCAGGTGGAGGCGTCGATCGGCCGGAGGGCCGGGTGCTTCGAGGAACTCGCGCCGGGCGCGGCGAGCGTCGACGTCTAGGCTCAGTGCCATCCACACGCCGCGATACGCGCCAGCTGGCTGCTTGTGTCGCGAGAACAGTCAATGTTGGCTCTTAGTTTGGCTCTTGGCATCCAGTTTCAAGCTACCTGGAGCGGTTGACGAAATTGGTCAGCGCCGATGACGCCGATGCGCTCGAGCCAGCGCGGGCTAACGAGACGTACGGTGCCAGCTCGGCCGACGCTTGGCAGCAAAGGCAGCCTTGCCTTCGCGCGCGTCCGATCCTGCCATCAGCTCCTGCAGCACCGGCCGCGTTTTCGCGATGATGTCGAGCACCGACGAGCGTTCCTGTGCGCTGGCCATAAGCTTCAGCGAGGCCCGGACCGCCGCTGGTGACCCCGCCAGGATCTCCTCGGCAAGCTCCCGTGCGGCTGGCAGCGCCTGGCCAGGCGGAGTCACGCGGTTAACGAGGCCATAGTGTCGCGCCTCAGCTGCGCTCATTGGGCGCCCGGTGAGGATAAGCTCCGCAGCGATCGCTGCGGGCAAGGCGAGCGGAAGCCGGATGACTCCGGTTCCTGCTACGAGCCCCACTCTCACCTCGGCCAGCGCGAAGCTCGCAGCCTCGTCTGCCACGACAAGATGGCAAGCGAGCGCCAGCTCGAAACCTCCGCCGAAGGCATACCCGTTGACTGCGGCGAGCACCGGCTTAGGCAGGTAGCGGCGGGTGAGGCCGCCAAAGCCCGCCGGGCTTCGCCAGCTCGGGCGCTCGGGGTCTGATCGAAGTAGGTCGGCGCCCGCGCAGAAGGCAACTTCGCCGGCCCCCGTGATGATGGCGACGCGCAACTCGTCGTCTGCGAAATAGGCGTCGAAAACGTCGCTCAGAGCAGCGTCAGTATCGGGATCCAGGCTGTTGCGAGCCAGCGGGCGGTTGATCGTGACCTCGAGGATGCTGCCCTGACGGTTCACGAGAACGCCGCGGGCGTCGTCGGCCGCGTGAGAGCTCACCAGCGCACCTCTGCCTCTGCCGCCGATTTGGACGCCCCAGCCGCCCCGTCGGAGGCCTGGAAGATCTTCCAGTCCAGCGCCGTCAGCCGACCCGACGCGTCGAAGGTGACAGGATTGAGATCGATCTCCTGAGCCTGAGCACTGAGGGCAAGGCGCGGCATCAGCGCCTGCAAGGCGAGAATCAACCGAATCAGCGCGGCGCGCCGCGCAGCGTCCGGCTCGCACTCGGCTACCAGTGCCGCCGCCTGGCGTCGGATCAGCGGGGCGAGCCGGAAGTGGACGTCGTCGCCGATGCCCGTGCCGCCGAAGCCGAACATCAGCGCGTCTTCACCCGAATCGCGCCGCTGCCAGCCAACGCTGTACTCGACATCGTGCGGGATCTGCTCGGTAATGCTGAGCGGGTACCCGAAGGAGTCGCCGAACAGCGCCAGCACCGCGCTAGCGGTTGCCGGGTCTGGGGCATGTCGCCAGACCGCGCCCAGCTGCTGCCGGTGCGCGATTCCCTCTGCCTTGATGACCACTGGATACGCCGGTATCTCCGGCACTACGTCGGCAATCTGCTGGCTGCCCTGGACATCTCGCATCCAGGGCCAGCGGACTGGTAGCGGAAGCAACAGCTCGCGCGCGGCCGTGCTGGTCAGCGTCCCGTCCCTGGCGATCGTCATGACCGTGCTCCCGCCAGCTCATCAGTCGTCGCCGGAACGTCGGCCCGGGCGCGGCTGCCGGCATCGGCCCGCAGGACATCACGCAGCACCCGGATCTTGACGGCGCCTTCGTGCATGCTGCGCGCGGTGACGAGGTCCGGCATGTCCCAGGGCCCGTTCGCAGCATCCGGCAACGGCGACACCAGCACGCCGATCTTCCGGGTCCGCGCAGTGCCGGCCGCTAGCGCGTCATAGAGGTGGATATGGCTCGGGGTCGGCGGCGGCAGGCCCATGCCGGCCACGCAGGCAACAATCTGGTACCGCGGATCGTCGACATAAGCATCGACTAGAGCTCCGTGGCTGTCGGCGAGGGTCAGCGCCAGCGCGCCGCCGTCGACCGGGTTGAGTATCTCTTTCGGGCCGACCACCCGTCGGATACGTGCGGCGCCGCGAGCGGTGGGCTGCTCCAGCGGAACGCCGGAGCGCGCCAGGGCGTCGGCGGCCAGTATCACGCCCCCGCCGGTCAGACCGATCAGGGCTACGTCGCTCCGGTGGCGAGGTACACGCAGCCGGGCGCCAGCCCGGCAGATCGCTTCCGCGGCCCACACCAGTTCTTCGACATCCACCACCGGAATGATCCCGAACTGGCGGGCGACGCCGCTCACAAGCCTGTGCTCGGTGGCGAGTGCGCCGGTATGGGAGGTGGCCAGCGCGCTGCCGCCAGCCGACTGGCCGCCGACCGCCAGCACAACTATCTTGCCGAGGTGGGCTGCGAGTTCGCCGACGTCGGCCAGGTCACGAAGTCGCGCCACTCCTTCCAGGTACATGCACAGGACGCTGATATCCGTCTGGTTCAGGGCAGCGGCTGCTGCATCGGCGAAGGTGAAGCCTCGGCCGTTCCCGATGGAAATCGCACAGCTGGCACCGAGGCCGCGACTCCAGCAAGCTCGCAGGAAGGCTCCGACCAGGGCGCCGCTTTGTGACACGAATGCCACCGGACCGGGTTTGGCGGGTTCCGGCGACGGCCCGGTGATTCCGCAGAACTGGAAATCTGATGTGTAGCGATAGATGCCCATCGACTGAGGGCCGAGCACCGGCACGGTGCAGCCGGTGAGATTGTGCGCGGACCATTCGGCCAGTTCGTTCTCGAGGTCGTCGCGGCCTGCGTCGCCGAAGCCGCCGCCGTAGACCGCTACCGCTGAGATATCACCGTTGAGTCGCCGGATCGCGCGGAGTGCTTGCTCGCCCGACAGCAGAACGTGAACGAAGCCCAGCGGCCCACGCACGTCTGCCGCCGAGCGCAGGTAGCGGCTATCGCCGGCAGCTGCGCGGCGCGGGTTGACCAGGTACACCGGTCCGGCGAATAGGCAGTCAGGCCGGGTCAGATTGCGCAGCAGCTGCGGGCCGGGGCCGGACTCCTCGCTGAAGCCGATGATTGTCTCGGCGGGAGGGCGCAGGAACCTCTCCGCCCTCCCGTGGTCGTGTGACGTCATGCCTGCTGGTAACGCTGGTCGCGCTCGGCAATCTTCGATCGCCAGTCCTCGACATACGTCTCGTCCGTAATGCGGATGCCGTCCTCGGTGCGATGGCACATCGCGTGCACGGTGGCCGCGTACTCCTGGCCCTCGCGCGCTCCCATGAAGTCATAGCACTTGTTAGCAGCTTGCTTCTCCAGGGCCAGGAAGGCGAGCGGCACCCGGGAGATCTGCTCGGCAACCGAGCGCACGTGGGCCTCGAGATCAGCTGCTGGCAGCGCGGCGTTGACCATGCCGACGTCGGCAGCTTCCGCACCGGTGATGTAACGCCCGGTGAACAGCAGCTCCTTCGTCCGCCGGACGCCAACAAGCCAGGGCCACATGTGCATGTACCTGCCCGAGCCGCTCACCGGCCGCCAGCACATTTTCGCGTCCTCGGACGCGTACACAAGGTCGCATTGCATGGCCATCTCCAGGCCGACAGTGAGGGCGTAGCCCTGCACCTCGGCGATGACGGGCTGCGGGATGTCCCAGAACCAGCGCCGGTACTGGTCGAGCGAGCTGTACACCCAGCGCTGCTCGTTGATCAGCGGATCGCCCAGCGCGAACGGCGGCTTCGGCAGGTGCTCGCTGACGTCATGGCCAGCACAGAACGCCCGTCCGGCACCGCGCAGGATGACTACCGAGATGTCCGTCCTGGTCGGGATCTCAGTGAAGATCTCTTCCAGGCGGGCCATCATCGGCCTGGTCGTGGCGTTGAGTTTCTCCGGTCGGTTGAGCGTGACGGTCGCCACCTGGTCGGCGACGCTGAACAGCACTAGCTGGTCGGACATCCGGAACCTCCTTCGGGGATGCGGGGTAGCGAGAGAATCGATCAGGGAGACCAGGCACGGGCGATGGCGGCGATGTCCGCGGTGGCGCCGCGCAGGACGACTGTGTCGACGACCGATTCCGCCCAGCGCCCGAGCTCGTCAGTAATGCGCCCGAGCGGACCGACGAGCGCAACGTCGGCGATCATCGCGTCTGTTACCAGCGCCGCCGCGCTGGCCTGGCCTTCGGTTGCGTATGCCTCGGTGATCCTTGCGCACTCAGCCTCATAGCCGAGCCGGGCGAAAGTGTCGTAGTAGTAGTTGACTCCGGGCAAGCCCATCCGGGCGACGTAGAACGCCATCTTCGGCCGCAGCGCATCAGCAGCCTCGGTAACCGTCGCGCCGATAGCGACGTCGGCGATGGCCACGACCTCCGCGGATGCTGTCGCGGTGCCCGGGGCCGGCGTGCCCGGCCGGCTCTCAGCGCGCTGCGGTAGTAGCTGCTGGCTCGCGGCGCGAAGAAGCCGGTGATGAGCCCGTCAGCGATCTCGCCGCACAGCTCGATGTTTCGCGGGCCCTGCGCGGCGAGATAGACCGGTAGGTCGGGCCGGAGCGGATGCAGGTACGACAACAGGCCTGGCTCCTCGGGGCTCGCGCCGTCCGAGGCGGGCACTTGGTAGTAGCTGCCCTGATAAGACAGCGGCTCCGCGCGCCGTATTGCGTGGCGGACGAGTTCCAGGTACTCGGCCGTGCGGGCCAGCGGCTTCCCGTAAGGCACGCCATGCCAGCCCTCGCTGACACGCCGGCCCGACACCCCGATTCCGAGCACCAGGCGCCCGCCGGAGATGTGGTCGAGCGTCATAGCGGCCATCGCAGTCGCGGCTGGAGACCGAGCTGGCATGGCAGCGATGCCCACCCCGAGGCGCAGCGCGCTTGTCTGCGCCGCGCACCAGGCCAGCGGCGTGAAGGCATCGCCACCGTACGACTCCGACGTCCACACCGAGTCGATCCCGAGCGCTTCGGCCTCCCGGACGAGCCAGGGACCGATGTCCGGCATTCCGGCTCGCCAGTTGGCAAGTTGCACCCCCAGTTTCATCGCGCATTCCCGATCTGCGCAGAAGCAAGCCCGCGCGCCAGGTCGGCGACGGCCATGGCATGACGCAGGTAGCGGTGCAAGCCGAGCTCCCAGGTGTAGCCAATCCCGCCATGGACCTGAATGGCGCCGCGAATCACGTCGGCCGCCAGCCCGATCGCGGCTTGTGCCGCCTCAAGTCCGTCGTCGCCGCCTTGCGCAGCCCACACGACACCGCTCCAGCCGAATTCGGCATCCCGGTGCATGTCCGCCAGCAAGTGCGCCACCGCCTGGTAGCTGCCGATCAGGTGGCCATATGCGCTGCGCTGCCCCGCATACTCCACTGAAGTGCGCAGCGCGCGCTGCGCACCGCCGATGGCCTCGGCAGCCCACATCATCGCCAGTTCCCGGCCGGCTACGGGCTCGAGTTCGGATGCGTGGCTGCACGGGATGAGTGCGAGGCTCGGAGCAAAGTCATCCGCCGCAGCGCCTGGCGTTCGGGCCGGACTCGCGGCTGAGGAGCCCGGCCGCGACGATGCAATGATGTCAATGTCGGGCCAGTCGGCAAAGGGGGCGACGGCGCCGGACGGGGACGGCACGCCGCACGTGGCCGCCGTGGCGGTGTCCTTTCCGTGCCAGCGGCTGACCAGTACCGATGTGATGAACGGCGCTGGCACCAGGTGTGCACCCCAGGCCCGGGCGGCTTCGGCCAGCTCCAGAGCACCTGCGTCGGTGCCGAGGCCAAGCCAGCCGCCCGCCACTAGTTCTTGCCACGCTGCAGAAGCGGCTGTGGCAGTGTGGTCGTCGCGAGCGTCTGGTTCGTGGCGCTGGGCGAGCTGACCCACTTCCTGAGCCACCGGGAGGAAGTCGGCTCCGGCTTTAACCTTCATGACGGGATCACCTCGATAACTACAGGCCACAGCTGGCACTTCTTGGCCGCGGTCAAGCGGGCCTGGGCAGGTTGAGAACGCGAGCGGCGACAACATTGCGCTGGATCTGCGCGGTGCCGCCGTAGATGGTCGCTGCTAGCGATTCCAGGTGCAGGTTGTGCCAGTAGGACTGATGCTCCGGGCAGCCCTGATCAAGGCCGCAGCCGGTCACTTGCTGCATAAGCTCGCTCCACCACATCTGGAGTACGGACGTAGCCGGGAACCAGTTATCGTCGCTGGCTAGCAAGTCGGTCGAGCGCGCGACGTGCCAGCTCAGCAGAGACGCTCTGGTGGCGAGCGCCTGTTGCCTCGCCTGCTGGCCGGAGGCCTGCACGCAATGCGCCAGAGTGTCCAGCCATTCGGCAATAGTCATGTAGCGGCGAAGCGCGCCTGCGATGACCTGGCGGCCGGCGCGCTGACCACGGAGCGTGGCAAGGCGCCAGCCCTCATGCTCCTCGCCCACCAGGTCCGCGCGGGAGACCACAGCGCCCTCGAAGAAGACCTCGTTGAAATGTGACTCGCCGGTGGCCTGGCGAATCGGGCGGACCTCGATCCCGTCCTGCCGCATGTCGAGCAGGAACATGCTGAGGTTGTGGTGCCGAGGCAGATCACGTGAGGTTCGCGCGAGCAGCCAGCAACGGTCCGCCGCATGAGCGTTGCTGGTCCAGATCTTGTGTCCGTAGACGCGGTAGATGTCGCCGTCGGGCTCGGCGATAGTCTGCACCGATGCCAGGTCGGATCCCGCGCCTGGTTCTGAGTAGCCCTCACACCAGATCTCCTCGCCGCGCAAGATCGCGGGCAGGTACTTGCGGCGTTGTTCTGGCGTGCCGTTGACCACGATGCTGGGCCCGGCCACGTGCTTGCCGATGACGTTCAGTTCCTCCGGAGCGTGCGCCCGGCCAGCTTCCTGGAAGAAGACCACCTCCTCGACGGGCCCGAGACCCTGGCCGCCGACCTCGACGGGCCAGCTGATGCCGGTGAAGCCGCCCGCCCACAAGGTGCGCTCCCATTCGCGCCTGACGTTGGCTCGCTCCCACTCCGACATCTCGAACCGGTGTGCCCAGCTCGCCGGCACGTTCTCGCGGAGCCAGCTGGCTGCCCGCTCCCGGTAGCTGTCAACCGCGGGGTCCTCGAACGAGGTGATCATGTCGCTCCCTGAGAATCTGGCCGTCACGATGCAGGAGTGGCCGGCCGCGGCAAGCCAGCGGCCGGCCGATCATTGTCAGTCGGCTGACCGCGATGCCGGCCTAGAGCTCCAGCAGCTGCGAGTTGGGCTGCCTCGGCAGGCAGGTAACCGAGCCAGCTGAGGATCTCGTCCTGGTCCTGTCCGAGCACTGGCGGGCCGGAGCGGATGTGCGCGGGCGTCCGGCTGAAGTGCAGCGCGCTCGCGATGACCGGGACAGACTGGTCCCCGCAGCGCACGTCGACAATCGCGCCTAGCGCCTCTAGTTGGGGATCAGCCGCCACCTCGTCAAGGCTGCGGACCGCGGCGCAGACCACGCCTTCGGCTTCAAGCTGACCGATGCACTCGGCGAGCGTCCGGCTATGCAGAACAGCAGATACCTCCCGCATGAGTTCTTCACGGTGCTGGTACCGGCTGGACAGTGAGGCGAACCTGCTGTCCGAGGACAGAGAGGCCGCGCCGATGCCCCGGCAGAACGAGCGCCACATCTGGTCATTGACGGCGGACACCGCCAGCCAGCCGTCGGCAACTCGGAATACCTGGTTAGGCTGCCCCATCTTGTTCTGCGTGCCCATCGGCCCTGGCACGAAGCCGGTCATCAGGTACTGCGTCATGTGAAAGTTGATCAGACTCAGCAGGCCTTCGAAAAGTGACGTCTCAACCTTCTGGCCGCTTCCGCCGCGCTCGCGCCAGGTCAGCCCCGCGAGCACTCCGATCACCGCGTACAGGCCGGCGGTGAGATCGCCGATCGACACCGGGCAACGGACCGGGTCACCGCCAGGCTCGCCGGTGAAACTCAGCAGACCGCTATGGGCTTGCGAAATCAAGTCGTTTCCGGCCTTGCGACTATCAGGTCCGACGCTGCCGAAACCAGATATTGCGCAGTAGACCAGATCGGGATTGAGCTGACTGACGGCCTCGTACGCGAGGCCAAAGTTCTCCATGACCCCTGTCCTGAAGTTGTGCACCAGCACGTCAGCTCTGGTGATCAACCGCCTTGCGATATCGAGGCCAGCTTCCGTCTTGAGGTCCAGGCTGATCGCCTTCTTGTTGCGGTTGAACGAGGCGAACACCGGGCCAGCGGGACCATCGGGCACGGACACAGCGCCGTCTGCGTTGACCGACCCGTAGGAGCGCGACTCGTCGCCCGCCGGCGGTTCGACCTTGATGACGGTGGCGCCCAGGTCACCGAGAATCTGGGTGCCGAACGGGCCGGCCAGGATCCGGCTGAAGTCCACGACGGTGATCCCATCCAGTGCCCCGCTGAGCATTCCCGTCATCGTCCTTTCTCTGGTTCCGGGGGTGCCGGCTGCGGCCTTTCGCTCCAGCCGGCTTCGGTGCTATCTATGCCGTGACACCACCTCTGCGGGCGATGCCGCCGCCGAGTCATCGCGAGCCGCCCGTGGTGCTGGCAGCAGCCTCGCCATACGCTCGGCTTTCTCCTGCAACACGGCCACGCTCGCCCGGCATGCGGCGATGACGTCGGTAACCGGGTAGCGGCGTGAGATCGGCATGATGACGGTCATGGTGCCGGCGAGCTCGCCATGCACGAAGACAGGTACGGCAGCCCCCCATGCGCCGACGGTTGACTCGCGCCGGCTGATGGCGTAGCCCCGCTGCCTGATGCGGTCGAGTTCGGTCCGCAATTCGTCGATGGAGCGAGTGTGCCCGTCCGTCAGGGTGAACGTGCCGTCAATAGTCGGCACTGCGGCGAGCAGCTTCTCTGTGTCTGAGAACGCCATCAGCACCTTGCCGCCCGCGCCGAGATGCAACTCCAGTTCACTGCCCGGCTGGCGCTGCCACCTGACTGCCTGCGGGCTCTCCGCAGTCGCGATACAGATCCGGCGCGCGCCGGCAATAACCCAGTAGGCACACGACTCGCCGAGGGCGTCGCGCAGTTCGGCAAGTGCGTCCTGAACCAGAAACAGCATCGCCTTGTCAGGCTCCGGCGTTACCTGCAGCCGAGCGACCGCCGGACCTAGCGCGTAAACGCCGTCGGCGCGGCCGAGGAAACCTTCGGCTTCCAGCGTCCGGATCAGCCGCAGCGCGGTTGGCCGCGGGATACCCGTCAGGGTCGCCAGATCCGTGAGCGTCGAGCCTTCGCTGCTCACTGCCTTGAGGAGCGCGAGGGCTCTGTTGACCGCGCGGACACCGGTTAGTTCGTCGGAGCTGCTGACTGTTGTCACCTGTTCCAGCCTGCGCCGGGCGGCGATGTGCGGACGACGCGCGTTGCTGGAGCATGGCCAGGCAACGCTAAGTCATCCCAGGTCACAGCCGCCCGGAAGTTGTCAGATGGTCATCACGTGAAATGAGTTTTGCTTCATGGAACCGGACTGTCAAGGCCTGGGGTCTTGTCTGAATCCAGAATGTGGGCGTACAGTCCACGACGTGGGTAGCCAGAAAGACGCCGGAAACACCCCCGGAACCGGCGCATACGGAAGGTGTGCACAGCACCGGCGGCCGCCCGCAGGACCCCCTTGTCGGTGTCAGCGAGCGGGCTCGGGCCGAGCCTCGCGGGAGGGCTGACAACTCAGCGACGCATCGGAGGACGTACATGTCGGAAGACGGACAGCGCGAATGGAAGCCGGATCGACAACGTGTGTTCACCGATGCCGAAGTGGCCGAGATGCGCGCTGCGCTCGACGAGCTGCGCACTGGCAGCAGTTACGAGCCGGAGCGCTGGATGGTTAGTGAGTTCAACCGCGACCCGGCGGTCATCGGCTCCGCGTTCCCGTCGTCTGTCCAGCTACGGGACATCACCCTGCGCACTGTCGAGCAGATGGGCATCGCGCTCAGCCTGGAGCAGCGGCTGCAAATCATCGGCGCGCTCGCAGACGCGGGGGTTCAAGAGATCGTGGTTTCGGCGTTCCGCCGCGGTCACACCGCAGACGAGATGCGACGGGAGAGCGAGTTCGCCCATTCCGTCAACCCGCAGACCAAGCTCTGCTACGGGGGCGCCAATACTGTCGATGATCTGAAGCTTGCCGCCGACACGGGCTACGACTCCGTCCAGGTGTGGATCGGTCCCTTCCTGGGCAAGGCGGTCCCGGCGATCGCCGGGGCGGTCTACCACCGCGCCTGGACTGACCGCGACTGGAAGAGCCTGAACTTCCCGCAGGAACCAGCCGACCAGTTCGCCAAGCTCGGCCGGCTCGGGGAAGCCGCAGACGAGCTTGGCATCAAAGTATCGATCATCCTGGCCCTGCTCACCTACGCGCGTGAGCCGTATATCGAGTCGTTCGCGCGAGCGTGCGCCGACGTGGGTGCAACGGACGTGACCTTCGGTGACCACGCGTCGGCCCTGTCCCCGGAGGGCTGGGCGCACATCTGCGCCGCGGCGGGAACGGCCGCACCGGGCTTGCGGACAGGCGTCCACAGCCATGACATGTTCGGGCTGGCGACGGCCTGCGCCCTGGCCGGAGCGAAAGGCGGTGCCTCCGTCCTGGAGGTGTCGGTGAACGGCCTGACTGAAGGGCCGGCGCAGGCAGACCTTGCCGAGACGTCCTGTGCGCTGGAAATGCTGTACGGCGTACCGACCGGGATCGAGCTCCCGAGCCTCACGAGCGTCTCGCACACTGTCGCGGACATCACCGGGCAGCCGGTGCGGCCGCTGCAGCCGCTGGTCGGGCCCGAAGTGTTCGACGTCGGAGCCACAGGCGACGAATACGCCCAGGAATTCAAGATCGACGAGTTCTTCCATTTCGCAGTCGCGCCGGAGGCCGTCGGGAACGCGCGCCACCTCGGCGTATCGGCTACGACGGGGCCGTGGACCGTCTGGGACAAGCTCGACGAGCTCGGCATCGAGGCGACGAAGGAGCAGGTAGCGGAAATCCACGTCCGTTGCCAGGACGAGGCGCGCGCACGCAAGGCAACGCTGCCCGACTCCGTTGTGGAGCAGATCGCGAGCAAGATTACTGGTTCGGGAAGCGCGGTGGCCTGAGATGACGGTCGTCACTGACGAGATCACTGCCGCAGAGTTCCTCGGCGGCCTAGAGCAATTCGTCGAGTCCTACGTAGTCCCGCTAGAGCAGGAGCACGCAGAGCTGTTCGGTGCCAGCGACCGGCGTTACACTGCGGCAGGCGGCTACAGCGATGAAGTGGTCGCGCTTATAAAGAAGGTGCGGCAGACCTCAGCTGAGGCCGGTTACTTCACGGCGTTCTGCCCCACCGACATCGGTGGCGGTGGCCTGAGTTCTGAGCTGATGGTGCGTGCTTATGAGCGGTTGCACCACCGGTACGGTCTCACTTACATGCTGCCGCACGAGGTCTTGTCACACTGGACCTCCGGGCCAAGTTTCCTCTGCTCGTACCTCCATCCGTCGCTGCGCTCCGACGTACTCGAGCAGCTGGTCAGCGGCCGGGCCAGCACCTGCTTCGGCATGTCCGAGCCAGATGCCGGCTCTGATGCCTGGCGCATGTCCACCCGCGCGCGCCGGGACGGTGACAGCTGGGTCATCAACGGAACTAAGCAGTGGATCTCCAACTCGCCCTACGCGGACTACATCTTCCTGTTCGCGGTCACGAATCCGGACATGCAGAAACAGCGCAGCGGGGGAGTGAGCTGCTTCCTGGTGCCGATGGATGCAGCTGGCGTGTCAGTCGACTCTGTCATCAAGTTGTTCGGTGAAGAGGGCGGGAACGAGGGGATCCTGTCGTTCCAGGATGTGCAGGTACCTGCTGAGGCTCTTGTCGGCGACCTGGACGCGGGCTTCCGCCTCGCCATGCGTGGCGTGGGCATCGGGCGTACATACAACGCCGCCAGGTGCGTCGGGCTCGCGCGCTGGGCGCTTGAGAAAGCCACTGATTACGCCAAGATGCGGGTCACCTTCGACCAGCCGATCGCGAACTACCAGGGCGTTTCCTTCAAACTCGCAGAGAGCGCGATGGACATCCATGCGGCCCGGCTGATGGCACTGGATCTTGGCGCGCGCCTTGACCGCGGAGAGCGGGCCGTCCGTGAGATGGCGATGACTAAAGCCTTCTGCGTCGAAGCCTGCTACCGCGTTTTCGAACGCGCTATGCAGATCTGCGGCGGAATGGGGCTGACCAACGAACTCGGGCTCTACCGCGGCTGGCATCAGGCACGAACCCTCATGATGGCCGACGGCAGCAGCGAAATTCTCCGGCGCACGGTGGCTAACCGCCTGCTAGCCGGCGACATCACTTTCTGACACCTGAGCCGGGCCGCGGTCCTTTCCAGTTGGCTGCGGGCAGCGGGCCCGGACTGGCGCGTGGCGCCTGGCGCAGCGTCATCGCTCCGGACTATTCAGCGGCAGCACAGATAGGGAGACACGATGGCAACTGAGGCATTCTCCGGTAGCGCTCGGAGATCACGATCACGATCACGAACTGCGATACTCGCGCTCGCGGCAGCGGCCGTCACTGTAGCAGGCCTCGCGGCCTGCGGAAGTAGCGCAGGCTCTGGTTCCGGGTCAGGCTCGACTGGTCCCATCACGATCGGAATCATCGGCCCGTTCTCTGGCGCGGATGCCGGCCTTGGAGCCCCGGACCTGCAGGGCGCGGCGATCGCGGTTCAGCTAGTCAACGCTTCTGGCGGCGTTCTGGGCAGGAAGATCAAGTTTCAGTCTGCCGATGATCAGGCCACTGGCTCGGGCGCCGTCACGGCCCTGCGCACCTTGTCTGGCGACGGCGTCGGACTGGTTGTCGGCGGTAACACGACGCCTGAGTGCGAGGCCATGATCCCGCTGCTCAACTCACTTCAGATCGTGGAGATGCCGGCTGGCTGCGCGACTGACGACCTGACCGGACCGGGAGTGAACAAGTGGTACTTCCGCTCGTACGCGCCGGTCTCGCCACAGGTTGAGACTCTCATGGCCTACCTCTGCAAGAAGTTTCCCGGCGTCAAGACGGTTGACCACATGACGCCCGACTATGACTTCGGTCAGTTCCAGCGCACCGACGTGAACAAGTACCTGATGCAATACTGCGGCGTCAAGTCGGCCAACACCGTGCTCGCCTCGATCACCGCAACGTCCGCATCGTCATATGTCGCAGATATCCTCGCCCACCGGTCGGCTACTGCGAAGCAGAACGCGTTCCTGGACTTCAATATCTTCGGGCCCGCGCTGACGTCCGCCGTCAAGATCGGTGGCCCGGAAGGGCTCTTCACCGGATACCGCGCGGTGTTCTCGACGTCGGGCCCGGCGTACACCACCGAACTGCCGACGTTCGGATCTGCCGCGCCCGACGCCTACCTCGTTTCGGACTATACCTACCTGAACACCGGCGGTTTGTCGGCGAGCTTCGAGCAGGCATTCAAGGCCAAGTACCACCAGGAGCCGAGCGCGGAGGCCGGGGAAGTGTTCGGCTCGATCGAAGCGCTCGTGGCAGCGATTAAGAAGGCCGGCTCCGCTTCACCGGACAAGGTACGCCAGGCCATGGCCGGACTCACCTACACCGCGACTCAGGCCGCGCCGGTCACCATCAACGCGCAGACCCACCAGGGAAATCCCGAGCTGCACTTCCTGTACTACCAGGGTCAGACGGCGACGCTGGTGGGCACGGCACCCTACCCGACTGGTTGACGACAGCCGCCGTGGCCGTGCAACTGCACGGCCACGGCGGCCGACCGACCGAGGACGGCTTAGCACGCGCGGGCGAGGAGACACGTGAACGCGAAGACTGCGGTCTCGGGCGACTGGTCGTTGCGGTCCGTCACGAGCGTCGCGCTGGTGGGCGCCCGGCCCGGCCGGGTCTCCACCGAGTGGCTGCCGCGCAACCTCGCAGCCTACGGGTACAGCGGTGAGACCTGGCTGGTCAGCCGCCGCCACCCCGAGGTGCGCGGGCGGACAACGTTCAACTCGGTCGCGAACTTGCCAGGGGTACCGGACCTGGCTGTCCTCGCCGTGCCCCCGGCGGAGTGCATCCGCCTGACGCGCGAGTGCACAGCCAGTGGCACCCAGGTCGTGGTGGTCTACGCAAACGGTTTCGCCGAGTCAGGGTCAGAAGATGGCAAGGCACTTGAGCGAGAGCTTGCAGCCGCAGTCGAGCGGGATGCCGTCCTTATTGGCCCAAGCTCGCTCGGCATCGCCGACTTTGCCGCGGGCGTGTGTGCCTTCGGTCCGCCAATACCTGCTGACATCACTGCCGGGGACGTCAGCCTGATCTCTCAGTCTGGCGCCTTGCTATGTTCAATGCTGGGCGCCGCGGCAGAGGATCGTCTCGGAATTGACTGGTGCGTCTCTGTCGGTGGCGGGGCCAGGTTCAGCGTCGCTGACGCCCTGGCTTATGCGCTCCGCAGACCTGCAACCCGGATTATCGGGCTGTACTTCGAGGGCCTTCAGAACGGTGCTGCCCGCGCCAGGCTGTCAGCTCTCCTCCTGCAGGCGGCCGCGACCGGCAGGAGGGTCATTGCCGTGCAAGCCGGGGCGTCCGCAGCCGGCGCCAGTGTGGCCCTGTCGCATACCGGCAGCGTCAGCGGCGACGACCGGCTGGCTGACGCCTTCTTCCGCGCGCATGGCGTGATCCGGGCGGAGAGCCTGGAGGACCTGCTCCGGACAGCGAGCGTGCTGAGACTCGATCTCGGCCGGACCAAGCCACGCAAGCCGGGAGAAGGCCTCGCGATCGTCGAGCCGTCCGGTGGATCAACGGCGATTGCCGCGGACCTGGCGACCAGCTACCAGATTCCGCTCGCGCGGTTTACCGAGCCCACGGTGACATATCTTCGCGAGGTCGGTGGCCCGAGCGCGCACGTGACGAACCCGGTCGACCTGACAGCCGCGGCCCACAGCGAAGAAGCTGTCACCCGCGCTTACCGGATGGTTCAGGAGGATCGCGGTGTCGGGGCCGTGCTTGTGCCGTGGAGCGTCAGCCTGCCCGACTCCTCAGCGGCGCGCGACTACCACCGGCAGTCGCTCGCGAGGCATATACGCCTTGCGGAAACCACCGGGGTGCCGCTCATCGTGGCGACTGCCACGCCGCAGCGCTGGACAGACTGGACGAGCGCCGAACGTAGCCGGCTGCCGCAGAACGTACTCATCGTCCACGGGCTCAGTGCCGCCGTCCGGGCGCTGCGATGGATACTGCCTGACGCCCGCTGCGATCAGCCTTCCGGCGAGCTGCCGGAAGCCGTCGCCCTGCCTGCTAGCGGGTCAGGGAAGGTGCTGGAGGAGGCGCGCGCCCTGACGTTGCTGCGCGAGGCGGGCTTGCCTGCGGTGAGATCCGCTGTGCTCAGGCGCGACCAGCTCACGGCAGGAGTCGCGGACTCGCTGCAGGGGCTGAGCATGCCGCTGGCAGTGAAGCTCATCGCGGCACAGCTAGCGCACAAGTCAGCGGTCGGCGGAGTCGAGTTGGGCGTCTGCACTGCAGCGGCCGTGCCCGTTGCCGCCGATGCGGTCATCCGGCGGGCACTCGCGGCGGGCGTGGCCGACGCCGCCATCACTGGCGTGCTGGTGGCCGAGATGGAGTTCGGCCCGGAACTCATGGTGGGCCTGTCCCGCAATCCGGTTTACGGGAACTACCTGGTCATCGGCTGGGGCGGCGTAGTCACCGAGGCCGTCGGCGGACACGTCGTCGAGCTGCTCGGAACCGGCGCCGCCATGGCGGAACAAGTCACCGCCATGCTGGGGCGGCTCGGGCAAGGCGGCCCGGCCGCGACGCGATTGCAGCAGGCGGCGCCAGCGATCGCCAGGCTGTGCGCGGAGTTCTCGGACGGCGCGCTGAGACAGTGCGCGACCGTCGAGATCAATCCGCTCATCTTGGCTGACTCCGGCCCGGTGGCTGCCGACGCCGTAGCCATCCTGTTGGAAGGAGCCGCAGCATGAGCGCCGTGACCTTTGATGACACTGCCGCTAAGACGTTCCGTCGTGAGCTTCGCGACTGGCTTTCCGGCACCGCGATGCCATCCCTGGGGGCTGTCGATGTGCGGCATGGAAGTGACGCCAACGTCAGCATCGGCCGGCGCTGGGACGAGCTGGTATACGAAGCTGGCTATGCCGGGCTGTCCTGGCCGGAGGAGCACGGCGGACGCGACCTCGGCGTCGTCGAGGAGGTCATCTTCTACGAGGAATGCGCTAGAGCGGGTGCCCCGGACGGCTTTGCACGCGTCACTCAGAACATGCTCGGCCGGCTTCTTATCGAGTTCGGGACGCCAGGACAGCGCAGTAAGTACCTGCCATCGATGCTGGACGGCTCACGACAGTGGTGCCAGGGCAGCTCAGAGCCGAATGCGGGGTCCGACCTCGCGGCCGTCGCCACAACTGCCGACCGTGACGGCGACGAATACGTCGTCAACGGGCGCAAAACCTGGACCAGCTGGGCTCACCTGGCGGACTATTGCTGGCTGCTGGCGAAGACCGACCGGGCGGGCCGACAGCATCACAATCTGAGCCTGCTCCTGCTTGACATGCGTCAGCCTGGCGTCACGGTCACGCCGATCCGGCAGATCTCGGGCGCGGCCGGCTTCAACGAGGTTGCGTTCACCGACGCGCATGTGGACGCCGACGACCGTGTGGGAGCCGAGAACGACGGCTGGGCCCTCATCCGCTGGACGCTCGCCCACGAGCGTGGCGTGTATCAGTCCATGCGGCGCTACCTGGAGATATCGCACTACCTGCAGCAGGCGGAGGCATGTGACCAGGATCTCGGCGGCCAGCGCGCGGCCGAGGTGATGCGGCTGCGGGCAGGTCTGGATCTGGTCTGGTGGCACGTGGTCCGCTGCGTGGAGGAGACGGCGCTCGGCCGCGAAGCGCGGGCCGCAGAATCGGTACTCAAGTTGTACTGGAGCGAGTTGTGGCAGAAAATCGCTCACTTCGGCCTTGACCTGCGGTGCGAAGAGCACCAGGACTACTGGCACGAGGTGTATCTGTGGTCCCGCTCCGCGACGATCTGGGCGGGCACATCAGAAATTCAGCGCAACATCATCTCCGAGCGAGTGCTCGGCATGCCGCGGGAGGCGAGGGGCTGATGGCAACTGTCGTGTCCGTGAATGCAGCCGAACTAGCCGGTGCGTTCACGGAACTGCTGGCGAGACGGCTAGGTCAGGTGCTGCCGAGTGACGGGTTCTTTGCAAGCGACCACAGCGACCTGTGGGCCGAGATCGCGGCAGGCGGGTGGGTCGACCTGGCCGCACCGGCTGAGGCTGACGGCGGCGAGTTGACGTGGCGGGACCTGACCGCATTTGCCGAGACGTGGGGCCGGTACCTGATCCCGTTGCCGTTCAGCGCAACTGTCGCGCTGCGCAAGTCCGCCGATGTCAGGGCGGTCGCGGACGTAGCGGCCGCGCTGACGCTGTCTGTGCCGGGAACGGCTGAGGAGAACCTCGTGCCGTTCCATGGCGGAGCTCAAGTAGGGCACGTGAGCTGGAAGGATACGGCAGCGACGGAGATCGGTGAGCTGCCGTCGGCGCTACGAACCGACGACTTCGCGCCCTCTCTGCCTCTCGGCGTCACGCTCTGGCGGGCATCCACCGATCCGGAGGTGCTGTCGGCGCTGTCGGCGTTGTGGGCAGCCGAGGCTGTCGGCGCTGCTGCGGCAGCGTTCGACGCTGCGTTCCGGTACGGGGGAGTCAGGCATGCGTTCGGGCGCCCGATCGCTGAGTTCCAAGCGGTCAAGCACCGGGTTGCGGATATGTACCGGAGCCTTGAGCTAGCCAGGACTGCGGCATTGTGGGCAGCCAATGCCCCGGCTGACGCCGAGCGCGCCGTCACGCTTGCGCTCGAGCTGGCTCGCGAGGTCATCGAAGGCGCCATCCAGATCGAGGGTGGCATGGGGTTCACCTGGGAGGCCGGCATTCACTTCTACCTCCGGCACGTGCTCGCGCTGGACCGCATCGCGCGCCCTGCGGCCCGGCGTGGCGCTGCAGCGTTGATGACAAGGGGCTGATGCTCGTGCATGTGCTTGCTGACGGAATTGGCACGAAGATCTTCTTGCCGATCCTGCCCGGCTTGGCCGAGGGGATGCTGCTACTGGTCATCGCCACCGGGCTGACGCTGACGTTCGGCACCATGCGCATCCTGAACATGGCGCACGGCGCCTTCTTCATGCTGGGCGCCTTCGTTGCTTACAGCGCCAGCGTGTCCTGGTCGCAGGGCGGAAGCGTGGTGATTCCGATCGCCGCCGCTGTGGTCGCTTGCACACTTGTCGGGATCGTCTGCGAGCGAGTTGTCTACCGGCGGCTGTACCGGTTCGACGGCCTGCGGTCGCTACTCGGCACCTTCGCGCTTTTCCTGGCGATGGCGGCGATAGCTCAGCAAATCTGGGGCACGCAGCCGCTGGGCGCGAGCATCCCGAGCGTGCTGGGCGGCCGACTGTCGCTGTTTGGCGTCGACATTCTGACCTACCAGGTGTTCATCATCGTCATCGGCGCCCTCGTCGTGGTCGGCCTGCGGCTCTGGCTCAGCCGTACCCGGATGGGCCTCGAAGTCAGGGCGATCGCGGCTGACCGTCAGATGGCATCGGCCCTCGGCGTGCGGGCGGAGCGGGTGTTCTGGGTCATGTTTGCGGTCGGCTGCGGGCTGGCTGGATTTGCCGGGGCGTTGATCATGCCGCTCGTTCAGGTGAGCAGCGACCTGGGTGCGGACTACATCGTGCTGGCATTCGCGGTCGTGCTGATCGGCGGTCTAGGCAGCTTTGGCGGCGCAGTGATCGCGAGCCTTGTTCTCGGCCTGGTCGATGCGTTCACTGCGTCATATCTCCAGTCGGTCGAGCCGTACGCGATCTTCCTCACCCTCATCGTGTTCCTGACACTCCGGCCGTTCGGCTTGTTCGGAACTGCAGCGGCGGTGATTGAGATATGAGTGCAGTCAACCAGCTACTGAGCCGACCCGTCGCCCGGCTGGCCCTGGGCATCATCGCCGGCGTCGTCGTGGTAGCAATCTGCGGCTCGATCCTGTCAGCCACCCTCCTGTTCGTCGCCGCCGGGATCCTGGTGAGCATTCTGTATTCACAGTCGGTCAGCTTCTCGATCGGCTACGGCGGGGTCGCGACCTTCGGTAACCAGGCTTTCTACGGCCTGGCCGGCTACCTGGTCGCGTGGCTCTCAATCAACGAGGGCTTCACCAGCACGCCGCTGCTGCTGCTGATCGGCATTCTGGCCGGCGTCGCCGGGTCGTCGCTGACGGTCTTTCTTGTCCGGGGCCAGACGGGTTTCGTCTTCGGCATGCTGACTCTGGCTATCGGCCAGACGGTGTACGAGTTCGTGTCCAGTACGAGCCTGTTCGGCGGCTCCGGCGGCTACTCCGGCGTAGGCCGGAATCCGTTCTTCGGGCTCAATCTCAACCTGGCTGAGACCTATTACTGGTTCCTTGCCGTCATCGTGATCATCGTCACCGTGCTGCTGCACGCGGTCCGCAGCTCAGCGTTCGGCCAGATCCTTTCCGCCACCCGGCAGAGCGCTGTGCGCGTGGAGACCCTCGGCGCGCCGGTAAACCGGTACAAGGCCGTCGCCGTCCTGCTATCGGGAGGCATCGCTGGCCTGGCGGGTGCGCTATTCGCCTTTACGTACGGTGCGGTGGACCCGAGCATGTTCTACTGGGTCGGCGGAGCGGCTCCGATCCTCGCCGGGATCCTCGGCGGCATGCGGACTCTGACCGGCCCGATTGTCGGCGCAACTATCTACGGCGGCGTTATCTACGCGTTCAGCTTGAGCGCCACCGCGGGCCAGTTGTACGTGTCGCTCATCGTGCTGGCGATCTTCCTTCTCGTGCCAGACGGCATCGTGCCGGGAGTCGGCGTTGTCGCGCGCGCGGCCGCGGCAAGGCTGCGAACCCGTGGCGGCACGCCGGCCAGTGATCCAGCGCCGGGCGTGCTGACCGGGAGGAAGGCATGACCCGCGCGTTCGGCAGGCGGGCTGAGGCACCTGCTGCGCCCGCCGCAGCCAGCGGCGGAATCAGTGCGGCAGCGATCGACGCCTACTATGGCAGGCACCGAGCCCTCGATGGTGTCTCCGTCGACGTGCCAGCCGGTGGAACCCTCGCCATTGTCGGCCGCAATGGGGTAGGCAAGACGACGCTGCTTCGCGCGCTGGTGAATGGATTCGGCGTCCGGGTGAGCGGTGACGTGCACATCGACGGCGAACGGGTCAGCAACCTCAACACCGACGAGGTTATCCGCCGGCACTCGATCGGATTCGTCCCCGACGACCGGCGGATCTTCCCGCTCAGCGTGCTCGACAACCTGCGTGTTGCGGCGCTCGGCGCACGCTGCTGGAAAGACGATGCGGAACGGGTCCTCGCCCTGTTCCCGTTCCTCGAGGAGCATCAGTCGCAGCTCGCAACGACGATGTCAGGGGGCGAGCAGCAGGCGCTGGCCATTGCTCGGGCCGCTATGCGCCGGCCCCGTTACCTGCTGCTTGACGAGCCAGGCGAAGGCCTCGCTCCCATCGCGGTCCAGCGGCTGATCGCTGGCGTGCAGCAACTCCGGGCAGAAGAAGGCTGCACCGTCATCCTGGTAGAGCGGAACGTGGACATGCTCGAAGCACTGTGCGAGCCCGCGATCGGCATTTCCGCCGGGCGGGTGATCTGGACTGGCTCAGTCGCACAGCTCAGATCTGACCCAGCCTTGCTGGAACAGGTGTTGCTCCCGACCGGCGCTGCCGTCGAGAGCGGGGTCGCGCGATGACTAGCCCAGGCGAGAGGCCCGTTCTGCAAGTCGAGGGCATCCGCAAGAATTTCGGCGGGTTCACGGCGCTGGATGGTGTCGATCTTGATCTCGCGGCCGGTTCTGCGCACGCGGTGGTCGGACCGAACGGTGCCGGGAAGACGACCCTGCTCCAGGTGCTCACCGGCGTCATCCCGCCGACTGCCGGCCGCGTATGGGTGAAGGGCAAGGATGTCACCCGCTGGCCGCCATGGCGGCGCATCCGTGCTGGCGTCGGCCGAACCTTCCAGGTCGCGCACGTCTTCGACCAGATGACGGTCGGACAAAGTCTGCGCGTCGCAGGATCGATTAGCCACAGGCGGCACGTCCTAGCGGGTTTCCGGCCTGCCTCCGGAGATGAGCGCGCCGCCGTAGAGCAGGCCGCGCACGACTGCGGACTCCGCGACATGCTCGACCGGGTGGTCGGCGAGTTGTCGCACGGCGACCGCAAGCGAGTTGAGCTCGCCCTTGCCCTTGTCGGCAGGCCTGAAGTGCTCGTGCTCGACGAGCCCACCGCTGGCATGTCACGTGGCGAGAGCCAGCACGTGACTGCGCTGCTCGGGCACCTGGCGCGTCAGCAAGGTGTCAGCATCCTGCTGATCGAGCACGACATGGACGTCGTGGGAGCGCTTGCGGACACCGTCACAGCGCTCGACTTCGGCCGGGTGATCTTCCACGGGCGTGCCGAGGAAATGGCAAAGAGCGACGCGGTTCGCAGGGCCTACCTTGGCCAGCCCGAAGCGTCCTGGGCCGCGACGCCGGTCTCTGCAAGCCCGCTGACATCAACGGAGGAGGAGCTCTCATGACGAAGCTGGAGCTGACTGGCTGCGTCGTGCATGCCGACGATGACGCGCCCGCGAGCCCTGATCCCGGACGGCCGTTCCTGCTGGTGCATGGCCTGGCACGCAGCGCATGGTTCTGGAAGGACTGGGTCCCGTTCCTGCGCGGCGAGCACCGCGTCGTCCGGATAGACCTGCGCGGCTGCGGACGTAATCCAATGCCTCCGGCTGGGCCCGGTTTCAGCTTCGCCGATCTGGTTAACGACGTTGCCGAGATAATCCGGGAGCTTGACCTCGGGCCGGTGAACTACGTCGGCGAATCTACTGGAGGCATTGTCGGTTGCGTCATCGCTGCGCAGGACCCGGCAGCCATCGCGACGCTGAGCCTCGTGTCCACGCCGACGCGGCCTGCCGATGGTGATCCCGGCACGAAGTCGCCTGGCGCCGCAACACCGGAAGAATCGCTGGCTGCACTTGGACTGCGCGAGTGGTGGCTGCGCAGCAGGGCCATGACCGGCGACCTGTTCGGTGATGAGCGCGATGAACAATACGCTGCCGAATTCGCCAGGACGCCGGTGAGCGTAGCTGTCGGGATGTGGCACGCCATGCACGAACCGGACGTCGACCTGTCGCGCTGGGTCGCTGACGTGCGCGCGCCCACGTTGATCCTCTCGCCCGGACGCAGCAGCTCGCTGTCGGCAGGTGGTCAAGCTCGACTGCAGGAGATGATCCCGGGTTCGCGCCTTCACTCCTACCCGGACTGGACGCACGGGATGTATTTCCTGCACCCTGCCGAACTCGCCGGAGATGTCCTGGAGTTCGTACGCGAGACGCAAGCCAGGCCGACCGAACGGAGTACTTGATGTCAGCCATCGTGACCGACCTGGCACCGGCGGCCCTGGCAGGAGTACGCGTGCTCGTGGCTGGCCGTAGCCGGTCCGAGTTGCTGCTCGCGAAGATCCTGGCTGACCAGGGCGCGGCGGTCAGGTTCGCGGACGTGGAACAAAGCGCGGCCGCGGATGGCTCAGGATCCGGCTCGATGGCGGACATCCTGATCGACGCCGACCGCGGTAAGTCAGCAGGCGCACTTAGCGTGTCCGCGCTGCAGGAGAACGCCCGCGCCGGGACGATCTGCTGTGTCTTTACTGGCCTTCCAGAGGCAGCCCCCGGCTGGCTGTCCGCAGACAACGAAGCCCTGGTGGCCGCGGAGGTGGGCCTGAACCGGGCAACCCCCGCGACTGACAATGGCGAAGCTGAGCCGCTTCCTATCCCGAGCACGTATGCGGCGATCTGGGCGGCCATTTATATTGCCGCCGCGCTGCACGTTCGGCGGCGTAAAGGCGAGGGCGCCTACATTCGCGTTCCGCTGTTCTCCTCGGCACTGACGGTTATCGGCCGGAGCCTGGTTAACCTCGAGCGTGAGGAACTGGTTGACCCGCTGACGCTGCCCCGCACTCCGGTCGCTGACATCTATGAATGCCGCGACGGCCGCTTCGTGCAAAATCACGGAACCTTCCCGCACTTCGCTGAGATTCTGTGCGGCGAGATCGGGCATCCGGAGTGGGCGGCCGAAGCTGCTGCAGGCCTGACCTCGCTGTCCTCTGCAGCGGAGGCGGAGAGCTGGAGGGCGAGATTCGCGGCCGCGTTCCTGGAACGTGACGCGCTGGCCTGGGAGGAAGCCCTCAACGCCGCGGGCGGCGCGTGCACCATGTGCCGGACGCCCGGCGAGTGGCGGCTGGACGGCGGCGCTCGGACATCCGGCATCGTGGCCACTGGATTCTCCGGCGAGGACGCCGGGACTGGGCCCGCGGTGCGAATATCCGCCGACGCGCCGGCGTCGAGCGGGCCCGCGACGGTACCAGACTCAGCTGCGTGGCCGGCGTCGTCATCGACCGCTGAAGCTGGTGGTGGCCCACTCGACGGCTTGCGTGTTCTCGACTTCTGCATCATCCTCGCTGGACCGACCTGTGGCCGCACGCTTGCCGAGCTCGGTGCCGACGTGATCAAGATTGACTCGCCTAGCCGGGACGTAAGCCCGTACGGCTGGCTTGATGTGAACCGCGGCAAGCGGTCGATGCTGATTGACCTGCGTACAGCACAAGGCCAGGAAATCGTGCGCCAGCTGCTCGCCAGCGCTGATGTCGTGCTGGAAAACTTCCGGTCAGGGAAACTGGATTCGCTCGGCTTGGGGTACGAGGCCGTCCGCAAGCTCCGGCCGCGGATCGTGTACGGCTCAATGAACGCTTTTGACTACGGCGGCACCTGGAATGCCCGGGCAGGCTGGGAACACAACGCCCAGGCGGCGTCAGGCATGCAGGTGGCCCGGCAGATCGCCGGGCGCCCGATGGCCGTCCCCGTGCCCGTCAACGACTACGCGACCGGCCTGCTTGCTGCGCTGGGCGTCACTCTCGGTCTGCTGCGCAGAGACAACACCGGAGCGCCAGCCCGCGTGACAGCCAGCCTGGCGCGTACCGCTACCTTCCTGCAGCTCGGCCAGAGCCAATTCGATGCTGGTTTCTCGCGCTCACCCCGAGCAAATGCCAGCTATCGAACGGCTGACGGCCAGGTCAGGGTCGCGGATCCGGCCACCAACGGCGGCCCCGCTCAGGAACCGCCGGCTGATCTGACCGCTCGCACTACCGCCGACGCACTCGCTGCCTTGCGACGCATCGGGGTTCCGGTGGCCGTCGAGCGGATGCCGCGTGACCTGCTGGCCGAGGACTGGATGTACAGCGAGGGACTGCTGCTGTCCTGGAATCACCCACGCTGGGGCCCGTTGCAGCAGGGTATGGCGCGGCTGAGTGCCAGCGCGTTCAGGGCCTCGCCGCGCTGGCCGGCTCCAGATCCCGGCGAGCACACAGAGACGATTCTGGCTGGCCTTGGATATAGCCCCAACGCGATCGAAGAACTTGGGCGCGCCGGTGTAGTGTCGGGCCGGCGGCCGCTGTTCCCGGCTCATGATGGGAAGTCAGCCGACGGCTGACTGCGCGACGCCACTAAGCTGGATCCCACCACCTTTCGTAACTAACCTGACTCTGCCGGGCTCGGAACGGCAATTTCGGGCTTAACAGCAATGACGCGAGGCCAAGCCGGAAATGCAGCATGACCCGGGTACCGTACTCGTACTCCGCAAGACGATCGCCATCATGCGTGCATTCTCGCACGAGCACCCGGAGCTTACGCTGCCCGAATTGCGCAACCTGACCGGCCTGCCTACGACAACCTGCCAGCGCATAGTGGCCAACCTGGTGGCCGAGCAAGTTCTCGAGCGCTCCGGCGACCGGCTGCGGATCGGGCGATCAGTGCTGGAGTGGGCGGCAGTGGCAAAGCACGGTACGCCCATGAACCGTGCGCTCTCGCCGATCCTGCACGAACTGCGGGACGAGACTAACGAGACAGCCTTGGCTTTCATCCCTGAGGGCCGGTTCCGGGTCTGCGTCGAAGTGGTCCCTACCACCCTTCCGGTTCGCGCGCAGACATACGTGGGCCATGCCGCTCCGCTGCATATTGGCGCGGCAGGCAAAGCCCTTCTCGCATTCGACAACGACCGTTTCGAGTCGATGCAGAAAGAGGAGCTTGAGAAAGTCACTGAGCAGACAATTGCCGATCACTCCCAGCTTGAGGCAGAGATAAGGAAAGTCCGCAAACTCGGCTACGCGATAAGCGCCGAGGAGGGCAGCACCGGGCTTGCCGCAGTCGCTGCGCCGGTCTTCGAAGCAGGGGGAGCGGTAGTCGCAAGTATTGCGCTGTCAGTGCCTCTGCAGCGCGGTACCCGGCAGCGTCTCCGCGAATTGGTGCCATTTGTCATGTCCGCTGCAGCCCAGGTCTCGGATAGTCTCGGTCACCACGTCGAATAGGCCCACGAAGCAGACCGATGGCTTTTGGTCAGGGCCTGAGCGGGCTAGGGCTCGTGGACTGCACCGTCGGCATGGCCGATTTGCCTTGAGCCTTTACATAGGCCGTCCAGCTAAAGACCAGGTCAAGGCGGGTGCGCCTGCGGCCTTCGGGTGGTGTCTTGAGGTTCGTGGTGCGGGTGCCCCTACCGCCCGGCCGACCTGGGGATTGACGCCGGCCAGACCGCGCTCGCGGCGAGTGATCCGGCGCTTGGGCTGGTGATCACCCTTAATCCGGGCAAACAGCCGCTCGCCCGCCACTCGACTCCGCCCGCCTGCCGCCGCGACCGTCTCGCCGCGGGTGTGCGCTAACCCGGCCGACGGTAGAACCTGAGACCGACGTGAGTCTGTCATCGAGCGTGGATCTCGCGCCGACGCGCCCGGCACTAGCTGACCGGTAAAGGCCTGCGGACTACGCGTAACTGTGCGTCGAAGTACAGCGCCTCGTTTAATCCCGCAAAGTTACGAAGTCGATCAGGTCGGTCTCGGTGACAGTGCGGGCTGCAGTCCGAAACCGCAGGCCGCCTGTCATCTGCTCGTAAGTCATGCCTGCGCTCGGCGGCGTGTCTCCGCGATCTCGTGCATAAGTCTGACTCCTATTCCGGCACCGTGAACGCCTCGGTGATGCCGCCGTTGAGCGGGATGGCGGCGCCAGTGATGAAGCCTGAGTCGTCGCCTGCGAGGAAGGCGACCGTTCCCGCGGCCTCCTCGAGCGAGCCGAAGCGGCCCATGGGAGCCGTGGCGGATCCGATGGCGGCCAGGAAGGAGGCGGAGTTAATCACTGAGCCGCCGGCAGGAGCTGTGTTCAGCATGTGCGGTATTCCGTGTTTGCAGGACAGGAAGATGCTGGTCAGGTTCACTTCTAGCGCCCTGCGCCAGGTATCAAGGCTCATATCAAGGACGGAGTGATCGCCGCGGGCCATCAGCCCCATGTTGTTGTAGATAACGTCGAGACGACGGTGCTCGCACACGACCGCCCGGTAGACCTCCTCGACCCTTGACTCGTCGGTCAGATCCGCCTGCACCGGCTGATCGCCAACCGAATGGCCGATCTTGTCAACCCCCACCACCACGGCACCTTCGGTCGCGAACCGCTCGGCGACCGCGCGGCCAATCATGCTAGCGGCACCGTTAACTACGCAAACCTTCCCCGCCAGCATGGTAACGACTCCCTTCAATCTGGCGCCTGGCGATCGGCTGCTGGTAGTAACAGCAGACTCCCACGTGGGTCCCTGAGTCCGCGACCTGCGAGACTACTGAGAATCACGCTACCTGGACGAGTACGACGCAGAGAAACCGTCCCCAGCTGACCCGTTACGACCACGAAGGACAGGCGGCTTCCTATCCTTCGCGTAACCAAGCTCTCGGAATAGCGGCGCGACGGATGCCAGTCGCCGGAGCAGCCGCCGGCATCGTCATCACCTTGCTCTCGCTGGGGAACATGAGGTCAATGGTCGAGGTCAGCGGACTCAGCTACACGAGCGGCAAGCCAAACGCACTGTCCAGTGATGCGACCCAGCGCCATGGCGCCAGCTGATCGACTATGCAAGGGCGGAGACCGGTCGAACTCTGACCCGTTTCCGCGAATGGGCCGGTGACACGCGTCCGCGAATGCCGATAGGTGCCGCTCTGAGCTGGGATGATGATCATTGCGACATGAGAATCATCTCAGGCGGAGAGGCACCTATCAGGTGAGTAGCATACGCGGCGGGAAGCGGAATCGTCAGCGTCCCCGGGTCGGCGCGCCGGACCCGGCGCTGACGCCGAACGCGGGCCTGTCGGCGGTCGGCGAGTTGTGTGACCGGCTGGGCGTGATCGAGGCAATCAACGTGGCGGCCGGGCCGGTGAAGCAGCGCGACCGGGGGTTCGGGGCCGGGGAGCTGCTGACCGGGATCGCGGCGGCGCAGCTGGCCGGGGAGGATTTCCTGACCGGGCTGGACCGCCACCGCGCCGATGCGGCGGGCCAGCAGCTCCCCCCGGTGCCGGGGCTGGCCTCGACCACGGCGGCGGGCCTGGCCCGCCGGGTCACCCCGGCGCAGTGGCTGACGGTGGAGACGGGCCTGGCCGTGGTCACGCAGCGGATGCTGGGGCTACTGAGCCCGGCGCGGGCCGCGGCGCTGACCGGCGGGCCGGTCACCATTGACCTGGACGCCACCGACGTGGAGGTGTACGGGTCAAAGAAACGCGGTGTGGCCTGGAACCATCAGGGCCAGCGGGTCGGCCGCCCGCACGTGGCCATCTGGGCCGAGACCGAGACCGTGCTGGCCGCGGACCCGGGCAGCGGGACTGATGACGTGCGCGCGGGCGCGGCGGGCCTGCTGCGCCGGGCGCTGGCCTGCCTGCCCGCGGCAGCGCGGGCAGGAAAGAGGGTGGCGCTGCGCGCGGATGCGGGGTATTTCGCCGGGGCGCTGGCCCGCGCCGCCCGCGATGAGCGCATCAGCTTCGCGATCGGCGCGAAGCGGATCGCCCCGTTGTGGCGGCTGCTGGACGGCATCGCCGAAGACGACTGGCACGACGCCGCCGGGATGCACGCCGCGCAGGTCGCGGTGTCTGATTACTGCCCGGACTGGTGGCCCGCCGTGACCCGGCTGCTGATCCGCCGCGTCCGCCTCGACCCCGGCCAGGTGTCGGCTGACCCCAGGTCGCGGCGGCGGCGGACCCTGCACCCGGCCCAGCGGGCACTGCCGTTCCCCGAGCTGGCCAACGCCGGCGCGATCTACGCGTACTCGTTCATCCTGACCAGCCTGGACATCACGACACCGGAGAAAGCCGTTGCCGTGGAGCACTGGTACCGGCACCGCGCCACCGTCGAGAACGTGTTCCGTGACAGCAAGCACGGCGCCGCCCTCCGGCATCTGCCCTCCGGTCATATCGCGGTGAACACCGCGTGGATGTGGGGGGCGCTGCTCGCCGCGTCCATGGCCGGCTGGCTGCACCAGCTCACCGCCGTCACCGCCGGCCGGGTCATCGTGGCCGGTCACGGCACCCGCGGCGGCAAGGCCATGATCGAAACCCTCCGCTGGCGGCTCATCGCCGTCCCCGGCCGGCTCGTCAGCCACGCCGGGCAGCTCATCCTCCGGCTCCCGCCCGGCCACCGGCTGCTCACCGAGATCCTCGCCCGGCTCCGCGCTCTCCCCGCCACGTCCTGACCACCCCGGCCCGCAAAGCCCCCGACCCCGAACCCTGGAACCCGCGAACCCGGCGCGAAACCCGGGCCTCAGTTCTGCCCGCACACCGGAAACAACGCCACTAAAAACCATCTTTGACGGCGAAGATCAACTCAGCGCGCTACTCGCGGAAACGGGTCTGATGTCCGCTTCGGCGGTACCGAGAACAGCACCGTCCTGGCCGTGCTCCGGCCGATCGACAACGACAGCCACCTCTTGCCTGACGACACCTACACGCACGATTTCGTGGTAGTCGTCCCCGAAACCGGCTTCGCCGCGCTGAGCGTCCGCATCCTCGTGCAGTACGTCCGAACGACCCGGATCGTGCTCGGCGGGTGAATTGCCGCTCCGGCCTGTGCCGCCGCG
Source organism: uncultured Actinomycetota bacterium (assembly GCA_963711535.1). Lineage (GTDB taxonomy): Bacteria > Actinomycetota > Actinomycetes > Streptosporangiales > Streptosporangiaceae > JAJYUU01. The sequence continues at coordinate 342,530 of CAVQEN010000003.1, forward strand.
CGGCTGCAAGCAAGCCGAGTGACATCGACCAGAGCGCACTGCTCACTTTCACCACAGGCGCGCTTCAGCTCAACTCCAACTGGTGCGCAGCCGACCATGAGTCGCCCGCCGGGCAGCAGGCCATTGCGCAGCGTCTCGGCATCTACAACAGCTCCAGAACGGAAGAGCTGACGTTCAGTTACCCTGCCGCAGCGAGCACCCCGAGCGCCGCACTGGCACCACAAGACCGTAGAGCAGGCCATTGAAATGCCGCGGTTGCGCGGCCGTGGGGACTGTCTCTGTGCCGGGGCCGCGAGTTCGCAAGAGAGTCACGGGTGGCAGCCGCCCGCGACTGCAGGACTAAGCTGCCGGGCCAGGCAGCGGTCAACAGAGCACGCTGCGGCAACTTCTGCGGCTGTTGCAGGAGCCCGGCTTGCCGCGTGTCACTCAGTGGACCGCCATGGTCAAAATTCTCCCGTCCGGCGAGTACTGTCGCGTCGGCAAAGTAGGGAGAGAGCAGATATGGCTACTATCCTCCGTAACGCACGGTACCTAGATCTCCACAGGCGTAAAACGGTTCCGCGCACCAGCGTGGTCATCGAGGGTGGCATGACCACTGCCATGGGCGCCAATATCGACATTCCCAGCACCGACAAAGATACGATCGTCGACTGCGACGGGCGCTATCTCTTGCCTGGATTGATGGACATGCACGTTCATCTTAAGACGCCGCCGCACCGAGACGGGGCTGTTTCCTACCCTGCCGTCCCAGGCCGGGAACTGAATGACGCGATGAAGCGTGTCCTGCACGGCTTCCTGTACTGCGGTGTCACGTCCGTCTACGACGCCGGCAACGAGGAAGACTTCATTTTCCGGCTCCGCGATGCCGAGCAATCTGGTGAAGTTCTTGCCCCGCGTATTTTCTGCGCCGGTGCCTTCGTGACCACTCCCGGGGGCCATGGTACGGGACTCGGAGCGGTGACCGCGATCAGCGACCTCCCGGCCGACCTAGCCAAGCTTGACGCTGCATTTAGTCGCCGTCCAGATCTTGTGAAGATCACTTACGACGAGCATAACTGGGCCGCACGGCCGCTGGTCCCAATCCTGCCCCCGAAGCTCTTGCGAGCGATCATCAGCCGCGCGCACCAGGCACGGCTACGTGCTGTCGTCCACGTCTCCAACGAGACCCGGGCGCGCGAGGCGCTCGACTGCGGGGCAGATGCTCTAGCTCACCCGATCATTCAGTCACCGGCGACGGATGAGCTGCTTTGGCTGCTGGCCGTCAAAGCGATTCCGATGCTCAGCACGCTGACAATCGGCGAGCAGTCGTTCCGGCTAGCCGATCACCCGGAGTTTGTCGATGAGCCACTCTACGTCGCATGCGTAGCCGAAGCTGAGCGTCGTTACTTGGCCACGACCGAGCACGAGTTGCAATTGAGCGCCCTTCGGGCGCAGTGGATGCGCGCGATGACTCCGGTCGCGCAGGCTAATCTGAAGGCACTGATCGAGCAGGATGGCATAGTTGCCACGGGCAGTGACCTGGCATCCGGGCCGGATCTGCACCGGGAGATGGCCCTCCTCCAGGCGGGCGGGGTCAGCCCGTGGGAGGTTCTTCGCTGCGCCACAATTAACGGAGCCCGCTTCCTGCGTACCGACAGAACAATGGGATCGGTGGCAGCGGGCAAGGCAGCCGACCTGATCCTTGTCGACGATGACCCCACTGGTGATGTTGCGGCACTCCGGTCGATCAGCTTTGTCATGAAGGGTGGGGAGATCATCGATCGGAGTGCCGTGCCCCTGGCGGGTACGAGGAGCGCGGACGCGGCTGTGAGGGCCGCTAGTTGACGGTGACCGATGTCCAGCACGCCGAGCTTCGCGCACAACTCGGGCTAGCAGACGACGTGCTCGCTGTGAATGCCGGCTCATGGGGACCCCTCAGTTCCGCTGCCCAAGTCGCGATCCAGCGGTCGTACGAGCGCGACCGGCAGCTTCGCACTGCTGACCATCTGACGCACATGGCCGAGTTCTTCACGGACGTCGTCGACCGCGACAGGGCTGCGGTGGCGCGCCTGCTCGATTGTGACCCCAACGAGGTGGCGCTATGCGAGTCGACCGGTGCCGCCATGAACATCCTGCTGTGGGCAGTCGACCTGCAGCCAGGGGATGAGATCGTGACGGGGAGCTTGGAGAACCCGGCTCTCACAGTTCCCCTGAGGCTCGTAGCGCAGCGTCGAGACGTGACAGTGCGCCAGCTCGACCTCGGCTACGGCGAGCGCGACGCCGCCGCGCTGCTCGCCGACGTGGTCAGCGCGCGGACTCGACTGGTCATAATCTCCGATGTCAACTTCGCCACAGGCGCGCGAATCGACGCCAGTGCGCTTGTCGCCGCCGCTCACGCGCACGGAGCGCTGGTCGCCCTGGACGGAATCCAGGCGATCGGCGCCTGCCCCGTCAGCGTCCGGGCAACCGGAGTAGATGCCTACGCGATCGCCCGTCACAAGTTCCTGTGCGGTCCTGATGGCGGCGGCGCACTTTACGTGGCCGCCGACGTTGTGGAGCGTCTGCAGGCGAGTTTCGTCGGCGTCTTCGCCGTGGCTGACCACGGTCATGGCACCGGGCTAGATTTCTACCGCGATGCCCGGAAGTTCGAGGTCAGCACGCGAAGCGTGCCGGTAGTCGCCGGGGCGACGGCGGCGGTCGAGTGGTTGGACCGCGAGATAGGCATGTCGGAGATTCACTCACGCACTCGGGACTCCGTCGCCGCGCTGCGTAGGGCACTCGCCGACGTTGGCCGCGTGCGAGTTATTTCTCCCGTCAATCAAGATGGCGGTCTGCTTACCTTTGCCATCGAGGGTATGGATCCGGTAGACATTGTCACCAGCCTGAAAATACACAAGGTCTATACACGTACGATCACAGTGATCGAACCGCAGGCAGTTCGAATCTCTCTAGGGTTCTGGAATCGAGAATCCGACACCGATCGGATTGCTGAGATAGTAGCCAGGATGGCCGACGGGTGACGCTCAGCTATCGCCTAACTGTCGGTCAGCTACTGCGCGGGCAGAACCACCTCCGGTCCACGCAACGGACCGGACAGCTAGCGCGCGAGTTCAGCGACAGCCCATAGTTCACGGCATGCCCACAACGATAAGTATCCCGCCTGACTGCGGACCGGAGCCGCACCTACGCCGCGGTTATATCGACTCGGCATGGGGCCAGCTACATTACGTCGAGCAAGGCGTGGGGCCAGCGCTTCTTTTACTGCACCAGACACCGAGGTCCTGGGACGAGTATCGCGAGTTGATCCCGATACTCGCCCCACTGTTCCGCGTGATCGCAGTCGACATGCTCGGCTTCGGTGCCAGCGCGCGTGAAGGCCCGCAGCAAACGATCGAGGGGATGGCAGACGCTGCCGTTGCGGTGATCAATGCCCTCAGCCTCGCCCCATGCGCAATTCTCGGGCACCACACAGGCGCCGTCGTGGCCATCGAGGTTGCTGCCAGCGAACCCGGTCTTGTCTCCGCACTGATCTTGTCCTCACCGCCGTGGGCAGACGCTAATTACCGCGCCGCACATGCAAACCGGGCTAGCGTCGACAACGCGATGCCATTGGAGGACGGATCACACCTGCAGGTGCTGTGGTCTCAGCGGCAACCATACTATCCGGCTCCGGCAGTCGGCCTCCTGAACCGCTTCATACGCGACGCTCTTGCCCCAGATATCGACCCCGCCGAGGGCCATCGCGCATGCGCGCGCTACCTCATGGAGCGGCGTATCGGACTGGTGGCGGCGCCGGTATTGCTGATCGGAGCGAGCGACGACCCATTCGCCTACCCCAATCTCGATCCGATTCGGTGCCACCTCATCGCCTGCCGGAGCATTGAGACAGCGATCATTGAGGGAGGGACGGTTCCGCTGATGGAACAAAAGCCCAACGAAGTTGCAGCTGCTGTCTCGACCTTCTTGACCAGTCAGCGCCGTCAGCCCCGAAAGGAACCCGGATGACAACCAACTCCACAGGCATGCTCCGCTCAGACTACGATCTGGCTCCGTTCGAGACTCTTGCGAGAATCACTCGCCGCGAGCAAGGAGGATCGCAAAACTCATGTCAGCACCCCTGACAGGCTGCCGTGTGCTAGAGCTGGGCGGGTATGTTGCGGCACCCTTCGCGACGCTGCTGCTCTGCCATCTCGGCGCTGACGTCATCAAAGTAGAGTCTCTAGCCGGGGATCCGACGAGGGTACGGCCGGCAAATTTCATTGCTAACAACCCAGGGAAGAGAAGCATAGCCCTCGATCTCCGGAGCCATGCCTCGCGACCCATGTGGGACAGGCTAGTCCAGAGCGCCGACGTAATAGTGCAGAACCTGGATAAGTCGGCGACTGACCGGCTTGGCATCGGGTATTCAGAGTGCCGGGCTATTAACTCTTCGATCATCTACTGCCACATCAAAGCATTCGGTTCTGGTCCTTATAGCGACAGGCCCGCGACCAACCCGATAGTCGAGGCCCTCACTGGCCTGATGTCCGTCACCTGGGCTGCAGGCAAGCCTTCAAGGCAGGCTGCGCCGTTCTGTGACCAGATGGCTGGAATGTTTGCAGCCATGAGTGTAGGCATGGCGGTTGCGGGACGTGGCGCCGCTAGGATCGGAGAGTACATCGAGACGGACCTTTTTGAGACTGGACTTTTCTCGGTAGCACCGCGTCTAGCTGAGTACGCTGTCAGCCAGGAACTCCAGGGAGAAGTCTGGGGCACGGCACCATATGACACTTTCGAGACGGCAGACGGCCACTGGATTTTCCTCGGGGTCGTTAACGACTCGCTCTGGCGATCCTTTTGCGCCGCTATGGGGCTTGAGGATCTGGCCGCAGACCCGCGCGTTGCGACAAGCGGACAACGATTGGCCCGGAAGGCGTATGTAGACGGCGTCGCCAGCCGGGCGATCCAGCGGCTCTCTCGTGACGAGGCCCTCGAGAAGTTGCGCTCATCGGGAATACCCTGTGCGCCGGTGAACGACTTCAGCGAGACGCTAGCGGACGAACACGTGCGCAGCCAGGGAAAGCTGTATGCCGTAACGTACGGGAGTCAGCGGGCGCTCCTCCCCAGCTTTCCGGCGGCTAGCGACTCCGTGACTGGTGTGGCCCGGAAGAAAGTCCCCTCGCTGGGCGAGCATTCCATTGAGATCCTGAGGTCACTCGGTTACGAGGACGATGAGTCGGGCGCGTTCGTCGAAGCCGGCACAGTGGGAGTGTCGCGGGGCGAGAAGCTGTGAATCGGCCGCACTTCCCGCGACGCGACCAGGCGCCACGCCCTCTAACCGATGCTGCGCCGCGCTTCGAGTGGGCGATCCCGATCGTCGATGCGCGCCTCAGCGGCGGCATCTGCCTCCTGGTCGTCGACATGCAGCGCTGTTACGTCGATCGCGGTGGCATGCTCGACCTAATGCTGCGTGACGACCGGAATGTCGCCGAATACTACTTCGGACGCCTAGAGACGACAGTGGTGCCACGCTGCCTCTCGCTCATAACCGAGTTCCGAAGGTTCGGTCTGCCCATCTACTACGTGACATTCGGCACGAACCTGCCGGACGGCTCGGACCTGTCACCCCGGCGGCGGAGGCGTCGAGAGCTCATGGCGGCAAGGTTCGGAGTCAGCACGCCACCGGTTGTGGGGACTGTCGAGCATGAGATCGTCGCCGCGCTTGCGCCGTCTCCTTCTGACATCGTGCTCAACAAGCTCTCCGCTAGCCCTTTCAATAGCACTGCGCTCGAATGGCATCTGCGCCAGCGCGGCATCGGAACGGTGGTCATAGTTGGGGTCGGCACGAACGGCTGCGTTGAAGGGGCCGCCCGCGACGCTGCTGACCTTGGCTTGGAGTGCTTGGTTGTCGACGACGCGACCGCCACCTTTGACCAGCAATCCCATGACGCGACGATGACGAACTGTGCTCGGTTCGTCGGCGGTGTAACGACGACTAGCGAGCTGATCAAGGCCCTGGCCGTCTGACGGCCGACGTTCAACGCGGAGTCGCTGAGCGAACCACTGAACTAGCCATGCCCTGATGAACACCCAATAATCAACGTGTCTCGTGCCTCGCAGGCACTGCCGTCCAGCACTCAGGAGCGTCGCCCATGTCGTTGGCCCTTACTCTGGTGGGAGACTTGAACCTTAAGCGCGACCTCAATGTGTCAGCCGACACGGCACTCGCGCTCGTTGCGAAGGAACTGGACCGCGCTGACGTCCGGCTTGCCAACCTTGAAGGATGCTTCTCGGATCCGTCTGCCGAGTTGGAGTACAAGCCCTTCTGGCACCACGTCGAACCGGAGATGGCCGACGCACTGGCAGGGAGGTTCGATGGCGTCAACTGCGCAAACAACGTGCACTACGGCGATGCGATCACCGAGTCACTTTCGCGCCTAGACGCGCTCTCCATCAAGCATTGCGGAGCCGGGCGAGACTACGCCGAGGCACACCAACCCGCGGTCCTGCGGGCTGGCGATCAGCGCATCGCTGTGCTGGGCTACACATCGGTGTTCTGGCCGGTAGGCGCCGCCGCGACCGACAAGGGGCCCGGCGTCGCCACCGTGAAGGCCTATACGAGCTATCAGCCCCACCACCGCGTCATTGACATGCCGGGCATGCCGGCCAAGGTACTGACCTACCCTGACGAGCGCGAACTTGGCATCGCTTGCACAGACGTCGCATCAGCCCAAGCCAAGGCGGACTACGTCGTCGTCTACTGCCACTGGGGCGTCGTGAACAGTCCCGTCATCGCGGACTATCAGCATGCGGTTGGGCGGGCACTGATCGACAGCGGCGCGGACCTCGTCGTTGGCTCGTCTCCGCACGTCCCGCAGGGCGTTGAGCAATACAAGCGGGGTTTCATCCTGCACAGTCTCGGAAATTTCATGTTCGGCGCCCAGCATCACAGGGAGTTCTCAAGGACCGGGCTGTTGGCAAGGGCACAACTTGACGGAGCCGGGGTCTCAGCCGTCGAGATCGTTCCCGTTGCCCGCAACGATCGCGACCAGGTCGAAATGCTCTCCGTCGTGCATGGCGAGGGCGCCGAGATCGCGGAGTTCGTTGCGAGCGCGAGCCGTGATATGGGCACGGATGTGCGGCTAACATCGGACGGCGTCGAGATAACGATGCGCTAGAAGCAGAAGCACAGCACTTGCTGACGGCACCGCCACAGCCCGGATCTAAAGAGACCCGCGTCAGGTTTCTAGGGCCGTCATGAATAGTCTTCTCAATCTGCCGAACGACCATAGTAAGCAACGCGACATACTTCTTCGCATTCCGGCGCGTATTATATGTCGGTGCGGTTATCGACAGAGCAGCCATCGCGGTGCCGGCTGGCCCAGTAATAGGGACCGCAACACTTGCCCAGCCGAGCTGGATTTGCTCCGACTCAACGGAAAAGCCATTCGTTCGCACTCGGGAAATTTCCTTGATCAAAGTTGGAGGCGAGGTGACCGTGTACTGAGTAAACCGCTCGAGCGGACCCGATAGCGCTACGTCCTGCAGGTCCTGCGAACCGAAAGCTAGCAGCACCCTCCCCGTCGCCGTGCAATGAAGAGGCATGCGCCCAGCCACCCGAGAAGACAGAGGCACGTACTCGTGGCCGTAGACCTTCTCAAGATAAAGTACCTCCCTGCCATCGAGCATGCCTAGGTGCACGGTCTGGCCCGTGGTTTGATGGAGGTCTTCCATGTGCGGCCGGGCTGCATCGTGCAGTATCCGTTGCCGCGGAACACGCTGGCCGAGTTCAAAGAGTCTGATACCAAGGCAGTAACCGGATCCCCGGCGCTCGAGTATTCCCCACTTGAGCAGCTCCTGAGCAAGCCGATGGACCGATGCCTTGGCCACGCCAGTCCGGCGCGCGATCTCCGTTATACCCAGCTGCTCATCTGTGGGTCTAAAGCACTCGAGGATAAGTTGGACCTTGCCGACGACTGAGAAGGCGTCGCAGTCTGGCGGAACCAGTGGGTAGCTAGCTCGTCGTGGCATCTGCCCACGTTATCCCGCTGCTGCCATCCTGTCTTGCGAACTCAGTCCGCTAGACGGACCGCAGGCGCGGCTGCCTCGCTGTGTGCGCGCCCTGAGGTCACATCGACGTCCGAGCCAGGGAAACAGGTCCGGCGGCCATCATGACGTCAATCTGGACGGTGTAGTGAAGCGCTAATTGTCGCTATCTGAATGGCCGGGCTCGAAAGCACCAGGGCGTCTGCCGATACGGGCGAGCCCCCCGCACGGACTTGTCTGCACGAACAACAAACGAATGAATACCAAACAGCGCACTAGGTCTCGGGAGCCGAGATCCGGCTGTCGTTGACCCTTGCCCAGATCAGCTGGCGCAGTCCCTCCGTCTTCATCGTGGCACTGCCGACTACAAAGTCGGTCCACTGAGCGAAACTCGATCCTTTGACGCGGCGCCACCCAGTGATGAACTGGGGAGTACCTGCAGCTAACACCACCGTTGCATCACGCACGCCCCGACAAGGCAGCGTCTAGCGCGTGCCGAAGGAGCGCATCCTGATGACGAGTCGCACAGAGTCGGCAGCCGAAGGACCGGAAAAGGGGACCGACTCCGCAGTGCCACCGCTTCGGCGGGCACGTCACACCGAACTGCCCGGGCGGCAGGACTGGTCGACGTGGCCGCACTATGAAGCCGCGCGCGCCGGGTTTCGTGGCTATTGGTATCCAGTCGCCTTCCGCTCTCAGATTACGAGAAAGCCACGAGGCATCACGCTTCTTGGCGAGCGCATAATGCTGATCAGAGACAACGGCCACGTCTTCGCGCTGAAGGATCGCTGCCCCCATCGCGGGGTGCCGCTCAGCTACGGGAGCCAGCAGTTCCCTGGAACTGTATCGTGCCCCTACCACGGGTGGACGTTCGATCTCGAAACTGGCGAATTGAAGGCAGCGATTACAGATGGACCTCAGTCGCCCATCTGCGGAAAGGTCTCTCAGCCGACATATAAAACCGCTGAGCGCCTGGGAATGGTATGGGTCTTCATAGGAGACGGCGAAGCGGCGCCGCCCATAGACGAGCAAATACCGGAGGAACTGAGGGACAATCGGGCTGTGCTCGGCGCCAGGATGCAGCCACGAGTTGGCAACTGGCGATTTGCATGCGAGAACGGCTACGACGAGGGTCACGCCAAGTACCTGCACAGGAACTCATTGTGGCGGCTATTCAAGCCTATGCCGGTGTGGAACGAGACCTATATAGTACCGCGCGGACGTTGGATCTACCGTGTTCAGGAAAAGCAATATTGGGAGGCTGACTTCCCAGGCCTGGGCAGGTGGACCGGACAAGCTTGGTGGAAGATGCGGCCTTCAAAAGAGGTCTCCAACATCGGCAACACCAGCAGGCACAGCGAGGTCAATGCCGTGATTGCGTCCCAACAGTTCCCCGGGTTCGCCTCGGTCTCGATGCCGGGGGTTCTGCGCATCGTCTATCCGACGTTCATACACTACGAGTTCTACGTTCCGGTGGACGATGATCGGCACCTCTATGTGGGCGTAATGGCAAATTTTGTTAGCGGGCCCGGGGAGCTACTGTTCTACTTCAAGTACCTGGGCGCGATCCGCTGGTTGTTCCATGGTCAGTTCTCGGCACAGGACAAGTGGATGGTCGAGGTCACTGATGCACCTCCCGAGCGGCTATACCGCCCGGACGAGTCGTTGCTGCGATGGCGCAAGCTCGCAGAAGAGGTCACGCTCGCGCGTCTCGCAAGGCTCGCACAGCAAGGGATTCGGCCGGCTGCCGGCGAGTCCGAAGTCACCAACCGGACGCCGGAGATCTGAACGATCTCTGGCCCGGCCCGCGCGGGCAGTCAGGAGTAACCGTTCATGGCAGTGATCGTTCTGGGCGTAGGAGCGTCACATTCGACGCTGATGAATACGCACTGGGACAGCGTTATCAACCGCGACGGAGCCGAGCGGTTCCGGCAAGGGCTCTGGGCTGCGCGAGACCGCATCCGTGCGGCCTCGCCCAGTGTCGCCGTGATCATCGGCTCGAACCACTTCCGGGGGATCTGGCTGGATCTTGTCCCGCCTTTCACTCTCGGCGTGGACGAGGTGATCGCCGCAGGTGAGGCCGGGACGCCGCTCGGACCGCAGCGCGTACTGCCGGAGTTCGCTCAGGCCATCGCTGAGGACCTGGTAGCGGCTGCCACCGAGCCCGCTATCTCGGCAAGGCTGCAGATCGACCACGGCCAGTCACATGCTGTCCAGTACTTGCTCGACGGCATCGACGTCCCGATCGTTCCCTTGGTGCTCAACGTGTTCGCCCCGCCTCTGCCGACGATCGCCCGATGCATGGAGCTCGGCCGCAACCTGGCTGCCGCGATCCACCGTTACCCTGAGGAACTGCGCGTGGTGGTGATCGCGAGTGGCGGGCTGTCACATCGACTGCCCTGGCCGGAGCGCTGGCAGGATCCGCGAAACGAGGACGAAGAGTTCATAGTTGAGGCGTGGCTGAACGGACGGGGCGACTGGCAGAGGTACGACAAGCACCGGCGGGAGATCATTACCGCAGCACAACCATGCATCTTCGAGGAGTTCGATCGCACGTTCCTTGACCAGCTTGACCGCGGCGAGCTCGCACATTACGGCACATGGTCGACCGCCGAGCTCGGAGCTGCTGCCGGCAATGGCGGCCAGGAACTCCGGACCTGGCTCGCTATGGCTGCAGCATTGGACTTCACGCCAGGTACGACGCTGGCGTACTCGCCGATGCCTGAGTGGCTGACCGGCATGGCCGTTGCGACGATTCCCGCTCCGATCTGACGATGAAGCCAACCATTCCCAGCATGGACGCGCAGGCCGTGCTCGAGAAGACAATGGACCGGATCACGTCAGCGCGGCTCGAAGCCGCGGCCATCTCGGTCACGAATATCGCGAGCCCGACGGGAAGGGAAGCCAACCTCGCGCGTTGGCTCGCGGATCAGATGCGCGCAGCAGGCATCGAGGGGTCCGCCCAGCATCTTGACGAGGATCAGGCAAACGCAGTTGGCCGGATTCGTGGCGACGGGTCTGGCCCGGATCTGATGCTCTACGCGCCCATCGACACGCTCACGACCGGCGACCCGGGGGAGGATGTGCCCTGGATCGGACCGGACCTCAGACCCGACATGCGCCCGGCAGGTGTCTCTGACGGGCGCTTCGTCACGGGTCTGGGCGCCGGGAATCCGAAGGGTCACGCCGCTTGCATACTCGTCACGGCCATCGCGTTCGCCGAAGTCCTCCAGAAGTGCGGCGTCCGGCCAGCCGGCGACCTGGTGCTTGCGTTCGGCGCCGGCGGCATGCCCACCAACGCCATTGGTCATGAGGCCAATCGGGCCAACACCGGTCACGGAGTAGGTGCCTCGTTCCTCCTGGAGCGCGGCTGGTACACCGACGCAGCGATCATTGCCAAACCGGGCGACTTCGTCGCACACGATGAGGTGGGGCTGTGCTGGTTTGAGATTACGGTGCACGGCATTCACACCTACGTGGGCAGCCGGCATCGCCTGCCGTACAACAATCCGATCGTCGGCGCGGCTGGCCTAGTGCAGCGACTGGAGCGGTGGCTGGATGCGTATCCCGCTCGGCACCGTACGCAGAGCGCCTTGCCTCAGGGCATCGTCGCCTCGATCCGCGGCGGCTGGGATCGCATGCTTGCAGTTACCCCTGCCGCATGCATAATTCGCCTTGACATCCGACTGGCCCCAGGTGATAGTCCGGCCCGTCTCAAACATGAGGTCACGGCTGCCGTCGCCGAAATCGCCACGCAGATGGACCTCCAGGTGACGCTAGACATGGTAGTCGCAGTCCCCGGGTCGTCCACTGATCCGGAAGAGTGGATTATCACTGACACCATCCATGCGTGGGAACAGGCGACGGGCCGTGCACATGAGCCCGTACCCGACAATAGCGGAGCCACCGACGCGAACATCCTGCGCAACCGCGGCATCCCCACCGCGAGGGTGGGCATGGCCAAGGTCGACCACGCTTCTGCAGACTTCGCGCTGGGGATGAACACCGTGGACATTCTCGCTATGCGCTGCCTCTGCCACGTCCTTGCTCAGGTGGCTATCACAACCACTGGTCGCCGCCGGTGAATTCTTCGCCTGACGCGGTCAGCTACCCCCCCGGCTCATTTCCCAACAGGAGGAATATCTGATGGCAGAAGCCCCGCCCGGCCACTTCGCTCAAGCTGATGGCGTCACTTACCATTACCTGGACATAGGTTCGGGACCGGACACTGTCCTACTGCACGGAGGCGGGCCTGGCTGCACCGGCTGGTCGGACTTCGGTGCCATTATCCCGCTACTGGCCCGCGATCGTCGCTGCGTCGTTCCTGATATTCTGCAGTACGGGAAGTCGGAGAAGTGCCGGATCACCGGTCCGATGTGGGACTTCCACGCAGCCAGGACTGCTAGTTTCATGGACGCGCTGGCAATCGACAAAGCTGACTTTATTTGCAATTCTTGGGGTGGCACGATCGCGCTGTGCTTTGCCGCGCGATATCCATACCGGGCCCGGTCGCTCGTGGTCACCGGCAGCATGCCGGTCTTCTACGGGCCGCTTGCGCCTCTGCCGGAGAACGGGCGCCGAGGCCGTAATGCCCGCGACGTATATTATGGCGGGGAAGGTCCGACGAAAGAGAAGATGCGTGCCCTCATTTCTCGCCTTGAGTGGTACGACACCAGCTTGCTCCCCGAGGAGACGCTGGAGCTTCGTTATCAGCAGAGCCTGGATCCGAACGAGCGTGCTCTCGCCGCTATGTCGGACTCGCCTCGCGGGGAGTGGCAGGACCTCACTGAGGATCTCGGTCAGATCACTGCACCTGTGCTCTTCCTGTGGGGAATGCAAGATGCCTTCCTGACACCGGACTACGCTCTCATGCTGGCCCGAATGGTCCCGCACGGCAACGTGCACGTGATGGACCACGTATCCCACCACCTGCAAGAGGAACGCCCCGATGCGTACCACGCCATCGTGGAGGGCTTCCTCGGGTCGCTTGCCGCTCCCCACTATGCAGATGGCACCCGTACCGACAGGCAAAAGGCCCTGATGTGACCAGGGTCTTTATTCTTGCGCTCGCGTCAGCCGGACTCATAATGCTCGCGCGCCGACTCGCCGCACGTAGCAATACTCAGGTCCACCGCATCAACTAGCCGTGGGAACGGCATCAACGAGGGAGTTCACGTGACCATCTGGAGCGAACTGACACCAACTCCCTTTAAGATCGACTTTGTCGACGCGGCTGGTATCTCGACGAGGAGCTTGCGGGCAGGTCACGGAGAGGCGGTGGTGTTCCTTCACGGCACCAGCGGGCACCTAGAGGCGTTTACCCGCAATGTCTCGGCTCATGCAGATGACTATGCGGTGCATGCCATTGACATGCTTGGCCACGGTTACACTGGCAAGCCCAACCACCCCTACGAGATCCCGCATTATGTGCGCCACCTCATCGATTACCTCGACGCCGTCGGCGTCGACCGGGCACACATCGTCGGCGAGTCGCTGGGCGGCTGGGTTGGTGCCCGGACCGCGGTCGACCACCCTCAGCGCGTCGCCTCGCTGCAGCTTCTGTGCGCGGGAGGCACGGTAGCCGACCCTGAGGTGATGCGGCGCATAGACACCAGCACTAGGGCGGCGGTTGCCGCCGATGACATCGGCATGACCCGGAAGAGACTACAGCTGCTCATGGCGTCCCCGACCGACGCGACCGAGGAGCTCGTGCAGGTGCGGCATCGCATCTACCACCAGCCCGACTTCGCAGCGAACATCGACAACCTGCTCGCCCTACAACAGATGGAGGTTCGGCTGCGGAACCTCCTCACAACCCAGCAGATGAATGCCATCACAGCCCCGACGCTAATCGTCTGGGGCAGGCAGAACCCTTTCGGCCAGATTCCCGAAGCCAGTCGCATGCACGAAGCCATCTCAGGCTCCAGGCTGGAGGTTCTTGATGACTGCGGGCACTGGCCGCAACACGAACACGCAGGTCGCTACAACGCGCTCAGCATTGAGTTTTTGGCCAAGTCGGCCGCGACGGGCAGTGCTGCAGGTGCCTGACCGCAGGCCTCAGCGCGCTAAGTTGACGGTGCCACGCTCTTAGCAGACCCCCTGGCCGGTAGCTCTGCTTGACGTCGGCTCCCGCTTTGCATGCTGCCGCGAGGCGACCGCACTCTCATGCGGGCAGGATCCGCCAGGCCAGCACAGCCGGATGGCGGTCCAGTGGACGAACCGCGCAGCTTGCACGGTGATTCGGGCGTTTCCATACTCGGTCCTACTCCGCGAATCGCGTAACAGTGGTATGCGGAAGACGCTACCGATTCCGTGGCCTGCCCGGCGACGTGCCGGGCGGCACCACCGCAGTTCAATTGCATCTCGACCGAGAGGTAAACACTATGGCTCGGCCAATGAAGCCGCTATATCTATGTGCTGCGATGCTCGCTTCGGTGGCGCTGGTTGCCGGCTGCGCATCGAAGACCGGTGGGGGAAACACAAGCGACTCGATGCCTTTCACCGTCTTGACAGCGGACGGCGCGCCAAGCCTCGACCCGGCGCTGGCCAACAGCGGGAACGCGTTCCAGTTCATGGAAGCGGTGTACGACACACTCGTCGGTTACGACCCCACGACCAAGCAAGTCACGCCCGACCTCGCTACCAAGTGGCTTATGGCGCCGAATGACATGTCGGTGACGTTCACGCTGCGGAAGGGCGTCAAGTTCCACGACGGCTCCTCGCTTACCGCACCCGGCGTTATCACCGCGATCCAGCGGACCATATCCATCGGCCAGGGCGAGTCGAGCCTGCTCGACGGAGTCAAGAAAATGACCGCTCCTAACTCCTTGACTCTCGTCATTGAGCTCAAGAATCCGGAGCCCGAGTTCCTCTATTCGCTGTCGCGCATCTGGATCGCCAGCGCGAAGGCAATCCGTGAGCACGCCGGCTCGGATCAGGGACAGAGCTGGTTCGCGTCCCACGAGGCTGGCAGCGGCCCGTACGCCCTCACGAGCTACCAGCCGGAGAGGGAGTACGTGCTGAAGAAGTTCGACGGCTACTGGAAGGGCTGGAGCGGCCAGCACACCAGCGAGTTCGTGTGGCAGGTGGCCGATGCGTCGAGCGAGGACCTGCAGATGGAGAAGGGCACCGCTGACCTCGCGAACGGGCTGACCTACGAGGAGGCAGCGTCGCTGGAAAGCGGCAAAGAGCAGGTTACCGTCGAACACATCGGCACCATTCCGTTCTACTACATGTTCAACCTGACGAAGACGCCGTTCAACAATATCCAGGTCCGGCATGCGATCTCGCTCGCCGTTGACTACAGCGGGATTAACCAGGACGTCTTCAACGGCTGGGCTCAGACCCTGCACGGACCCATACCTGACTGGGTGCCAGACTCGGACACCTCGATTCCTGCGTCGACGTACAACCTGAGCGAGGCCAAGGCGCTTCTCTCTCAGGCTGGATACCACTCCAGCCATCCGCTCAGCTTCACTTTTACTTACCTCAGCGCGCTTTACTGGGAGGGTACGATAGCCACGGTTCTGCAAGCCGATCTCGACAAGATCGGCGTCAAGATGACTTTGCAGCCGGTGACATTCCCGAGCTTCATCAAGCTCATTGCCAGCTCGAATACACGACCGGCAATGGCCGAGGTAGCCGCGCAGCTGCCGGTACCGTCGCCAGGCACTCTCCTCTCGGACACCTTCACGCCAGAGGGGGCGGGGGGCTACCAGTGGTTTGGATACCACAACTCCCAGCTTGACTCGATTATCGCTGCCGCGGAGACTGAGCCGAGCGCAGCGCAGCGGGCGACCGACTACCTGTCTGCTGAGAAGCTACTGGCCACGAACTATGTCGCGGTCTGGGCCTTCGATTACCCGGTGGTTAACGGGTTGCTGAAGGACGTTCATGGCTTGACCATGGATCCCGGTCTGACAACGTGGGACTGGTACACGCTGTACGTGTCGTAAGCGATGGAGCACAGCTTCCGAAGACGTCGAGATCGCTTGCCAGAGCGATCTCGACGTCTTCGGAGGAGAGGGTGACACATTGTCCGAGTCGGGTGCGCTAGTGACAATTCCCGCGACGCCAGGGCCGGTTGAGGAACTGCCCGCGAACCGACCTGGTCCTCCGCGGTCGGATAGGGCACTGACGTGAGACCTCGGTACTGGCTCGGTCGGCTCGGCTCGACGGTAGTTGTCGTGGTAGGCATCCTCATAATCGCCTTCGTACTTACGCACGTGATCCCTTCGGACCCCGCGCGGCTCGCGCTCGGCCCCAACGCCACCCTTGCCCAACTCGCCCACGAGCGGCGTGTGCTCGGTCTGAACCGCCCACTGGTTGTGCAGTTCGGCGTGTTCGTCTGGCAGCTACTGCACGGCAACTTGGGCGTGAGCCTGGTGACAGGGCGGCCAGTCAGCACGGACATCGCGCTGTTCTTCCCCGCAACGCTCGAGCTGGTGCTGTGCGCGATGATCCTGCTCACCGTGTTTGGCGTCATCGGCGGCGTATTCATCACGGTCGTACGCAACCGATTCCTCGCCTTCATTGCGAGAGCCTTCGGCATGATCGGCCTCGCCGTCCCGGTGTTCGTCAGCGCTTTGCTGTGCCAAATCCTGTTCTTCGGCGTGCTCGGCTGGTTCCCGGTCGGCGGCCGGATCACGGGCCAGGCGCCTCCCCAGGTGACCGGACTGTACTTGGTCGACTCGCTGCTTTCCGGCACCTGGTCAGAATTCTGGTCGGCCGCCGACCATCTCGTCCTGCCGGCCCTTGTGCTCGCGTTCAGCCGCGTCGGGGTGATCATGCGGTTCGTCAGTTCTGAGCTGCACAACACGCTTGAGGCTGACTACGTGGAGGTCGCGCGGGCGAAGGGGGCCAGCGAACTGCGCGTCCAGTTCCGGCACGCGCTGCGCAACGCCATGGTGCCCGTGGTCAGCATGGTCGGGCTGCAGTTCGGCTGGCTGCTTGGTGGCACGGTGCTGGTCGAGACAGTGTTCTCGTGGCCCGGCCTTGGCCAGTACATGGTGAACTCGATCAGCGCGCTTGACGTCACTCCGGTGATCGCCACCGCTGTGTTGCTCGGCCTGGCCTTCACGGTCATCTCGCTGATAGCTGACCTCGTCCAAGAAGCTCTCGACCCGAGGATTGGCGAATGATACGCATCTGGCGTCGCATCGCTCCTGGGCTGCGCACACCCGAAGGCGCAATCGGTGCAGCCCTGTGCTTGCTGGTGGCGGCGCTGGCCGCGTTCGGGCCTCTGGTCGCGCCCGATAACCCTAACGCGATCGACCTGCAGGACAAGCTCGCCGCACCGAGCGCGGCGCACCCGTTCGGCACCGACGAGCTCGGCCGCGACCTGCTCAGCCGTGTCCTGGACGGTGCTCCGCGCACGATCGTCGCATCGGTACTGGTCATCGTGGTGGCGCTCGTGGTAGGGGTGACGATCGGCATGGCGGCGGGATACATCGGCGGCTTCGTGGACGAGCTGCTGATGCGCGTCACCGACGTGTTCCTCGGGTTCCCCGCGTTGCTGCTCGCGATAGCGGTCGCCTCGGCGCTCGGACCCGGGCTGGTGCAGGCGGTCATTGCGCTCATCGTGGTCGTGTGGCCCGGCTACGCCCGGCTCGTTCGCGGCCAGACCCGCAGCATGCGGCACCTCGCATACGTCGACGCGGCCAGGGTCAGCGGCGTCCCGCGACGGCGAATCATCGCGTCGCATGTCTTCCCTAACATCTGCGGGCCGGTGCTCGTCAAGGCGACTCTCGATGTCGGACTGGCCGTCGAGGCGATCGCGGCCCTCGGATTCATCGGCGTAGGCAGCCAGCCGCCAGCGAGCGAGTGGGGCAGCATGATCGCGCAGTCGGAGACGTTCGCGCTCCAGGCCTGGTGGTACCCGCTGTTCCCCGGCCTCGCGCTCGCCCTAGTGGTCTTTGGTGCCAACATGCTCGGCGACGCGTTCGCGCGCGCCCTAGGCGGCAACGGTGCCCGGCGCTCCCGGAAGAGCCCGCTCGGTCTTGTCACACCCGAGCCAGCACTGGTGGCCACCTGATCGTCGATTCGAACGAACGGAGCGTGCGCGATGAGGAGCGAGGGAGCCGGATCCGAGGACTCGGCTATGCCACTCGGCTGCGTCGAATATGAGCAGGCGACCGTGCCACCAGTCAGCGACATGCCGCGTCCGCGACGCTGCCAGTCTCGGCTCTCAGGACAGGGTCGCCTACCCGGCCGCTACCTTGCGCGAGGTGTCGCATGACGTCTGGTCCGCCGGTTGCGCCAGGTCCACTTTCGGCCCCGCGTCCTAGCGACGTCGTTGCCGGGAGATGCCGACAGCGGCGACGACCGCCTCAAGAGTGCCGACACGTCGGCCGTTGACGACACCGGACCGAGAGACCGGACGATGCTACGGATACGCAACTTGTCGGTGACGTACCTCAGTCCGGACGGACCAGTGCGGGCAGTCGAGAAGGTATCGCTCGAGGTCGCCCCTGGCGAGTGTGTCGGAATCATCGGCGAGTCCGGCTCTGGGAAGACGACGCTCGGCCGGAGCATGCTCGGCCTGATCCGTAATGGACGCCAGGTACGGGTCGACGGCACGATGGAGTTCCGCGGGCAGGACCTACTGAGGATGTCGGCAAGCCAGTTGCGCGACATGCGCGGCCGTCTGGCGTCGATCGTCTTTCAGGATGCGTTGTCCTCGCTGAACCCTGTGATCACGACTGGTCAGCAAATCGACGAGGCGATAAAGCTGCACCAGCCCAATCTCACCCGACGGCAGCGGCGCCGACGGGTCCTGGACCTTTACGACCAGGTTGGCATCGCTGACGCCCAGCGGGCCTACCGGCTCTATCCGCACCAGATGTCCGGCGGGATGCGGCAACGCGTCCTCATCGCCATGGCGGTCGCGAACCAGCCAGACCTCATTGTCGCGGACGAGCCGACCACCGCCCTCGACGTCACCGTGCAGGCACAGATCCTCGACTTGCTACGCGGCCTGCAGCGCGACACCGGATGCGGGCTCGTGCTCATATCCCACAACCTGGCTGTTGTCGGGCAGCTCGCGCAGCGCGTCATGGTCATGTACGCAGGCCGAGTCTCCGAGAGCTCGGACACGGCGTTGTTCTTCGGTCGACCACGTCATCCCTACAGTGCGGGACTGCTCAACAGTGTGCCCCGGCTGGACCGGCCGGGTAGCGCGCTCGTAGCGATCCCCGGCGCACCGCCTTCCGGGCTGGACCTGCCCTCTGGCTGCGCCTTCCACCCTCGGTGCGCGCGTCAGTCGGACGTGTGCGTCCGGGAGGTCCCCCCGCTTCGGAAGCTGGACGGGCTCGGCGAGCTCGTGGCGTGTCATTTCCCGTTGTCGCCGTCCGACGACGGGATAGCTCCCCAGCTGAGCGCCGCCGCACCAGACGAACGGGACGGGCTGGGCGCCGTCCGGTTGCAGGCGGTCGGCCTGCGCAAGCAGTTCCCGGCTGGGGAACGACGTCTCCGGCGCCGCAAGGTGCTGGCCGCTGTCGACGGAGTCGACGTCACGCTGCACGCCGGGCGGACCGTCGCGGTGGTCGGCGAGTCCGGCTCGGGCAAGTCTACGCTGGCGCGCTGTCTGCTCGGCCTGGCACGTCCGGACGACGGAACGATCGTCATCGACGGTACAGAGATCTCGAAGACCTCGGGGCGCGCGGCGAGGCGGCTGCGCAGCCCGATCCAGATAGTGTTCCAGGATAGTTACGCCTCGCTCGATCCGCTCTGGCGCATCGGCGAGAGCGTCGCCGAGCCTCTCCGAGCCGCAGATGCTCACCGCTCCGGGCTCGATGACGCGGTCGCAGTTCTCCTGGACCGCGTGGGGCTGAGCGAACGGCATGCGCTCCGGTATCCGCGCGAGCTCTCGGGCGGCCAGCGAGCCCGGGCTGCGATCGCGCGTGCCCTCGCTGCCGGGCCAGAGGTCCTGGTGCTGGACGAGCCGACATCCTCGATGGACGCGTCCGTTCAGGCTCAGATCGTCAACCTTCTCCACGACATCCAGCGCGACAGCAGCACAGCGTACTTGCTCATCTCGCACGACATCGGGCTCGTCCGCTACATGGCGGACGAGGTGCTCGTCATGTACCAGGGCCGCATTGTCGAGAGGGGTCCGTGCGCAGCGGTGTTGTCAGCGCCGAAACACGAATACACCCGGCATTTGCTCGCAGCGGTGCCTGCGATCCCTGGCGGTGAGCCGGCCTCCTGATCGTTTTGGTCCGATTCCGCCAGATCATCGTGCCCATAGGGCTAGGGCTTCCACGACCGAACCAACGTCCCCGGCCAGTGGCACGATGTTCAGCATTGTGACGCCCGCACTACGATAAGCCTTCACTCGCTCGCGGACGAACGACGCCGGCCCTATCAGATTGGTATTCCTGGCAAGTTCCAACGGCACGGCGGCAGTCGCACGGCTGGGATCTTTGGCGATGTAGTGCTCGCGGATGCGCTCGGCCTCCTCTCCGAAGCCGTAGCGCACGGCGAGATCGTAGAAGTGGTTGTTCCCAGGCGGACCCATGGCTCCTATATAGAAGGCGATTCGCTCACGCGCCCTCTGCAGCCAGTGATCTGTGTCGTCATCGATCGCGACTATCCCGCCAGCCACGACCTGAAGAGCGGGTGTGTCGGCTGCCCGCCGCAGCAGGCCGCGGCTCAGCGACTCCCCCCAGACCGCGTCAGCGCGCTCGGGCAGGAACATGCTGGTGAGCCAGCCATCGGCTTCCGCGGCGGCGAACTCGACGAGCTTTGGGCCTATGGCGGCTACGTAGATCGGAACCGACGCTCGGATCGGCTTGTGGATCAGCCTGAGGCCCGTGCCCGAAGGCCCCGTCGCCGAGCCGGAGTCCAGCGGGATCCGCTCGCTGCGCAAGACGGCGCGACATGTCCGCACCGTTGACACAAGCCTTGATGCAGGACGGACGAACGGCGTGTCATGCCATGACTCCACCACCGTCCGCCCGGATGTGCCTAGACCCAGGATCGCGCGACCGTCGGACACGAAGTCGAGCCCAGCGGCCAATTGCGCCATACTTGCTGCTGACCTCGAATAAACCGACAGAATCGAAGTGCCCAGTCGCAGGCGCGTCGTCTGGGCGGCGAGATAGCCGAGCATGGTCGGCGCGTCGAGCCAGTACGACTCTCCCACCCAAGCGACGCTGAGGCCGGCATCCTCCATCGCCTGCAGGTCCAGGACGCCCTGCGCCAACGTCGGCGAGAAGGCAAAGCCGTTCCCGTAAGAGAAATGCGCGCTGACCTGCATCGACGGGTGCTTGCTCCCACTCACTACCGAACACCCTCGCTCCGGTCTTGGGCCGCCTCGGCCGACCGCACCAGGCCGCCAAAGTTTGAATTGCGCTTTGTCATCAATAGTCTCGCGGCTGACGTCACTCGACAGCGAATGCACCGATCTGCTCAGCGAACCGCCGCGAGGGCCTTTGACGGTGCATGCATGGCCTCAACGTCCTTCGTCAAGGCGCCGACCGGACCCGCTCGCGGCGAATCGGTCCGCTGGACAGACCACTGACCTTGGCGGCCACATGTCTGTCGACCTAGGTTGAGCAGGGTCACAATAGTCTCGCTACTATCCATGGCGAAACTCGGCCTGATCGACTAATCGCGATACTTCGGAGAGCCAGCGTGGGCACCGTTACTGTGAGCGAAGCTAAAGACGGCGTGCGAATCGTCACGATGAGTACACCCGGGAAGCTCAATGCCATGGACGTCTCGATGTGGGAAGACGTGGTGGGCATCTTTTCCGGCGCCGATGTCCACTTCGCCAGATGCCTGATTCTCACCGGAGAGGGCAGTGCCTTTACCTCCGGACATGACAATTCCACCCATACGCCAGGCGAGAGGATGTCCTTCGAGGAGCAGTCTCCATCCAGCACAACCCTCAGGGCGCCAGAGCTGTCAGAGTCCGTCTACTACTGTAAGGTGCCGGTAATCACGGCCGTACGGGGATGGGCAGTCGGCGCCGGGTGCGGGTTGGTGATCGCATCTACGTTCTGCTACGCCGCGCCTTCGGCCAAATTCCTCTACCCTCTGGTCAAAGCTGGGGGGATCGGCTTCACCGGGCCTGCCGTCCTGTCCCATGTCGTCCCGGACAAGATAGCCCTCGAGTGTCTGCTGACCGGCCGCCCGATAGATGCCCAGACTGCTCTGCGCGCCGGACTCGTCAATCGCATAACCGGCGAGGAGACACTCCTAGAGGAAGCGGCCGAAGCGGCCAAGGAAATCGCCAGCAAGGACCCCCGCGCAGTGCGCCTGATCTGCGAGACCGTCCGAAAGTGCAAGACACGGTCATTCAGCGATGCTTTGACCTACACCATTCCGAAGGCGATTGCCGCCAACACGGGTGCGTACCTGTTCGACCGCGATGGAGTCCGCGCTCGCGCGGAGTAGCAGCTCCAGCGCGCTAACGCGATCAGGTGAGTCTCGGTGAAGGGGTTCCCGGTGGTCGGTCCGCAGAAGTCGGGTCAGGTTCGCCGTCCTGCTGCCCTGGATGGCGTCACTGTCATTGACGTCACCCATTTCGAGGCGGGAGTGATGTGCACTGAGATACTGGCATGGCTAGGAGCGACCGTCATTAAGCTCGAGAAGCCGGGGACCGGCGAGGCGGGCCGTCATGCCTCCTCTGATCTGCCCGGAGTGGATGGCTATCACTTCATAATGCTCAACACGAATAAGAAGTCGGTCGTCATAGACTTGTCTACCGACTCCGGCGTTGAAGTTGCCAGGAAGCTTGCTGGACGCGCGGATGTCTTTGTCGAGAATCTGAAGCCTGGCACCATGGACCGGCTCGGTCTTGGTTTCGACACCTTGTCCGCCGTCAATCCGCGTCTTATCTACGCGCAGATTCGCGGCTTTGGCGCAGGCAGTCCGTGGAGCTCGTTCCCGGCCTTCGATTCGATCGCTCAAGCCGTCGGGGGATCGATGGCCATCACCGGAGAGCCCGATAGCGCGCCACTTCGCGCCGGCCCGAACGTGGCAGATGGTGGCGCGGGCATTCACTGCGCCATTGGCGTGCTCGCCGCCCTGTACCAGCGGGAGCTGACAGGCCGCGGACAGCGTATCGAAGTGGGCATGCAAGACGTAGTCATCAATTTGATCCGCACCGCGTTCGCAGAACATTTCCGGCTTAGCGCGCCGACCCCGCGGCACGGCACGGACATGGCGCTGTACCGGATCTGTCCCGCAGCGCTGTATCGCTGTGCTCCTGCGGGGCGAGACGACTACTGCTACATATCAGCGCGGGGTGGGCCAGAGACGGCGCAGTGGCGGGGACTACTGGAGGCAATCGGTCGGCAGGACTTGATGGGAGATGAGAGGTTCGAGACTCCCGAGGCGCGCTGGGAGCACCGCGACATCGTGGATCGGATCATTTCCGAGTGGACAGCCAATCGGACGAAGATCGAAGCAATGGAGGAGCTGGGCAGGCGAGGCGTCCCGGCCGGAGCGGTGATGACGACAGCTGATCTTCTGGAGGACCAGTCACTGTGGCAGCGGGGAATGTTCAGCACGGTAAGCCACCCCGACCGCGGCGAGGTGGTTGTGCCGGGCTGGCCGGTAAGAATGTCGGCCTCTGACGTGCCATTCCTGCCGTCACCAGGACTGGGCGAGCACACCGAGGACGTGCTCTCGGGATGGCTAGGGCTTAGCGCTGACGAGATCGCCAGATTGAAGGATATCGGCGCAATCCACGGTACCTACCGCTCTGCTGGATCAGGCTGATGTCACCCGGCCGCCTGAGCGCTATCTGGGCCGGGCCTGGCGTCTTGGCGGTCTGGGAGACGATGCGAAGTTGGTTGGATCGGTGCAGCTAGCGGACATCGAATCGGTCGCAGCTGAGCTGGCTGGCGCGTACGCAAGCCGGGTGCCAGTGCGGCCACCGACAGAGGCGTACGACGGGCTGACGCTGGGTGATGCCTACGCGGTGCAGCAGATCCAGATCCGCACGCGGATGAGTGGCGGGGCAGGCATCGCTGGTTACAAAGTCGGCCTGACCTCCGAGCCGATGCGGCTGCAGTTCGGCGTGAATGACCCGGACTTCGGCCATCTGCTGACCGACATGGCCTACCTGGCTGACTCGTCGGTGCCGGTCAGCGACTTCCTGCAGCCGCGGGCCGAGCCGGAGATAGCGCTGGTGCTGGGCAGGTCCTTGCGCGGGCCGCGGGTTACGGTCACCGACGTCGCTGCGGCTACCAGCGCTGTTGTTCCGGCGATCGAGATTATCGACAGCCGGATCGCGGACTGGAAGATCAGCCTGCTCGACACCGTGGCCGACAACGCCTCCAGCGGCGGCTTCGTCGTCGGCCAGTCGCCGGTGCCGCTCGCGAGTGTGGACCTGTCGCTGACCGGGTGCGTGCTGCGGCGGAACGGCCGGATCGCGGCGACGGGGGCCGGGGCCGCGGTGCTGGGGTCGCCACTGCACGCGGCGACCTGGCTGGCGAACGAGCTACTGGGCCGCGGCGCGCAGCTTGAGCCTGGCCACGTGATCCTGACCGGCTCCATCACGGCCGCGATTCCGGTCACCGGCGGCGACGCGGTGACGGCGAGCTTCGACCGGCTCGGCTCGGTGACCGCGGTCTTCGACTAGGAAGGGCCAGTTTCGTGGACTCGATCACTGCCGCCATTGTCGGCTCCGGCAACATCGGCACCGACCTTGTGATGAAGCTGCTGCGGGCCGGCGGCAGCGTCGTGCCGCGCTACCTGATCGGGATCGACCCCGAGTCGGACGGACTGGCCCGGGCGCGGCGCCTCGGCCTGGAGACCAGCGCGGAGGGCGTCGGCTGGCTGCTGCGCCAGGACCCGCTGCCGGATCTGGTGTTCGAGGCCACGAGCGCGAAGGCCCACGCGGCGAACACTGTCCGGTATGCCGAGGCGGGTATCCGGGCGATCGACCTGACGCCCGCCGCTGTCGGCCCGTATGTCTGCCCGCCGGTCAATCTCGATCTCAGCCTGGACGCGCCGAACCTCAACCTGATCACCTGCGGCGGACAGGCGACCGTCCCGATCGTCGCCGCTGTCAGCCGCGTCGTCGAGGTGGCGTACGCCGAGATCGTCGCGTCGATCGCCTCCCGGTCGGCCTGCCCCGGCACCCGGGCGAACATCGACGAGTTCACGCAGACCACTGCGGCGGCGCTGCGTGATGTCGGCGGTGCCGGCCGGGGCAAGGCGATCATCCTGCTCAATCCGGTCGAGCCGCCGATGATCATGCGCAACACGGTGTTCTGCGCGATCCCCGCCGAGGCGGGGGAGCCGGGCCCGCTGCAGGACGCAGTGACCGCGAGCATCGCGGAGATGGCCGGCACGGTACGCGGCTACGTGCCCGGCTACACGGTGCGCGCGGACCCTCAGTACGATCCGCCGGATCACCGCTGGCGGGGCATGGCGCGCGTCGGCGTGTTCCTCGAGGTGCGCGGCCGGGGTGACTACCTGCCTGACTACGCCGGGAACCTGGACATCATCACCGCGGCGGCAGCCCGGGTCGGCGAACTACTCGCCGTTCAGCTGCTGGCCGCACGCGCGGTAGTCGCTGGCGGTGCGGCATGACGGCGCCGGCTCCGGACGGGCCGGCTGTCCGGCTGACCGACTCGACGCTGCGCGACGGGTCGCACGCGCTCGCGCACCAGTTCACCGAGGAGCAGGTGCGTGCCGTGGTGCACGCGCTCGACGCCGCCGGTGTCGAGGTCATCGAGGTCTCGCACGGTGACGGTCTGGGCGGCTCGTCGTTCAACTACGGCTTCTCGCTGCGCGACGAGTTCGAGCTCATCGCCGCCGCGGTCGACGAGATCACGCAGGCGCGGATCGCGGTGCTGCTGCTGCCGGGAGTCGGCACGATCGACGATCTGCGGCACGCCCGCGACGCCGGAGCATCCGTCGCGCGGATCGCCACCCACTGCACTGAGGCCGACGTCTCGGTGCAGCACTTCGGAGCGGCGCGCGACATGGGCATGGAGACCGTCGGCTTCCTCATGCTGTCGCATCGCGTCGCTGTCAGTCATGATTGTCACTTCCCTTCTCGTTCCTTCTTCCACTCCGCCAGGCGCGTCGCTGCGAGATCACACGCGATCTTAAATCCACGCGGATCCGTCTTGCCATCCGGGCTTATCGCAGCGATCTTGAACTCATCTGGGCCTATGCGAGCGTAGAGCGGACGCCACGCGCAGTTCCCGCCGCGGGGACGCAGCTCCCACCAGGCGCCTGCCATGCCCTTGACCGGTCCTTTGTGCGGGAAAGGGAGCATGATGCCCAGGGCTTCCAGCTTCTCGATCGCATGCTGGACGGCCACGCGCTCGTCGGGCGGGAGCGCATCTCGCTCGCGCTCGGACTTGGCCAGGTACTGGTCGATGACCTCGGCGCCATACAGGTAACAGTGCCAGGACTCGAAAACGTGTCGGCGGCGTGCGCGGGGAAGATCATCCGCATGTACGCCTCCTGGATGACGGTGACGAGTTCGTTTTCGGCATCGCGTCGGGGCAGCACGGCCCACGATTGTAAGGGCAGGGCTTGGATTACCAGGGCAGCGCTTCGGTGAGGCGCCGGGCGTCAAGACCGGGGGGGCGCGACGTCGATGGCGCGTTCCCGCGTGATCGCCTGCTCGATCTTCGTCGTGGCGATGTCGGTGAGCTTGAGTCAGGCAGCCGGTGCCACATGTTCAAGTCCTGGCCTCGCCTGCGCGCTGCGACTGAATGATCTTTGTGGCGACATGTGCGCTGAGCCGGTGGTCGGGGTTGGCGAGGTCCAGTGACGTCAGCGTTTCGATGCGGTGGATCCGGTAGGAGACGGTGTTGACGTGGACGCGGAGGACCCTGGCGGTTTGCTTGAGGCTCTCGTGCTGGCTCAGGTAGACCGACAGGGTGCCGACTAGGTCGACCTTGTGCCCGGCGTCGTACTCGATCAGGGCGCCGAGAATGTCCTCGGCGAACCGGGAGAGCTGATGCATGTCGCCTATCTGCAGCAGCAGCCGGTAGATGCCGAGTTCCTCATACCGAATGACTTGCCCGCTGCGGCCGATGCGGATGCCCAGGTCAATTGCGTGCTGCGCCTGAAGCAAGGCGCGCGGCGCGAGTTCCGGCAGCCGGATTAGCTCGCTGACACCGCTGGTGAGCTGGGGGCCGCCCATGCTCTGCTGTGGCGGCAACTCAATGCGGCGTGCTTGCGATAGCGGTACTGCGCTTTCAGTGCCGCGCGGCGGGCTGGCGGGCTCTGGCACGAGCATCACCAGCTCGGAGCCACGGACGACAGCGGGACAGCGAACAGATGTGGCGAGGCGAGTGAGCGTCTCCTGCGCTGTCTGGCGCTCGCCCGGGCCAGCTCCCGCGCCTGAGGGTTCCTTGTCTGCTCTTGCTCGGGTCACTGCGACGCGGTAGGGCTGAGCGTCGGCGAGTCCCAGGCTGCGCGCCTTGTGGTGGGCCTCGCCGCTATCGAGGAAGTGGCCGCTGACCAGCGAGTCCACCAGCGCTCCCTGGTAACGCCGGCCCAGTTCGAGGCTTGTCTGCTCCCGGGCCACTGTGAGCGCGAACAGGGTAGCCGCGTAACTGGCCGCGATCAGGTCAGCATCGTCGGCGCTTTCGGCTGTCTCGTCCAGGACGAGCAGGTACCCGAGAATCTCATCGGCCACCATGACCGGCGTCGCAATGCAGCCGTTGGTGACCGCGGAGCCGGGTATATGCGGCACTCGCAGCGGCCGCCGTTCGGCGGCCAGGACGTCGAGCAGCCTGGTGATGCTGGCGTCATGGTGGTCCCAGGTGGGGAGCGCGCCGGGTGCGCGGCCGCTGGTGGCTTGCGCCTGGGGCCGGAACTGCGGGTCCAGCAGGATTATGGTCTTCCCGGCGCTTTGCGCGAAGATGGCTGCGAGCTCGCCGGCGTCGGCGCCGCGTGCGGCGGCGCTGGCTAGCCGGTCGCAAACTGCCATCATTTGTCGGTACAGCGAGTTCTGCCGGGACAGCCCGGCCACCATGGCCGCGGACTGGTCCGGTGCCTGCCCGATGGCTCGCGCTGCCTGGTCCGGTCCCGGGCATGAACTGACCGCGGCTGGCTTTGGTGCGGCGCTCATGAAGCCCGCCGCGTCCTGGCCAGCCCGGTGACCAGGCTGGTCATCCGGCCATCTGGCTCGTCCGGCGCGTGGATCAGCACTCCGTCGACCAGGCCTCGGAGCGCGTCCAGGCCGACCAGAACGGCCCGCACGGGGTCGGCGGGGCTGTGCATGCCAGCGGGCGGATTCGCTGCCGGGCGGGATGGCGGGGCGGCCCCTGGTATCTCGTGCATGAGGCGGGTGATCACGCGGGCATCGCCGAACGGCGCGAATGCTGCGATGACGGGAAGGCCGACGCGGGCGGCGCGCAGCTGCCTGAGCGCGCGCACGGTCGCGTCGATGTCGTAGGTCACGTCGGTGACCAGGAAATGCGCGCCCGCGTCCGCCTTTTCCGTGGCCCTGGCCACCTGCTGGCCGGTGTCAGCCGCCGCGGTGTGCACCGAGGCGCCGATCACGAACCTGGTCTGGTCAGGGACGGTGACGCCGCGCCAGTCGACGCCGTCGTTGAGGCCAGCGAGCGCGGCGATCAGGCGCACGGAGTCCGCGTCGTCGAGGGCATGAAGGTCCGGGTAGTCTCCGGCGGCCCGTGGCGTTCCGGTGCGGCAGACCACCGTGCCGAGTCCGAGCGCATAGGCTCCGAGCAGGTCGGCCTCGAGCGCCGCGAGAGTCCGGCCTGCTGCCTCGATGCTGACGATGACGTCGGTGCCGGTGCGTTCTCGCAGCACGGCGGCTGCGGCGATCGGGCTGACCCGGGCCGCGGACGGTTCCTGGTCGGTGATGGCCAGCAAGTCGGCCCCGGCCGAGACCAGGTCGGTGGCGCGGGCCGCGAACTGATGCACGTCCTGGCCGCGCGGGGCGCGCACCCCGGCAATCACCACGAAGCGGCCGGGGTGCGGCCATCCCGCCGGTACGCGGCGGTCGTGTCGCAGGGCGACGGCGCGGACCTGCGATCCGGCTGGCGGGCCGGTGCTTGCGGGTTGCGGGCTGCAGGTCCCTGACCGAGCGCGCGATGGCCTTGATGTGCGCTGGGGTGGTGCCGCAGCATCCGCCGACGATGGTCGCGCCGCTGGCGGCGAACCCGCGGGCCGCCTCGGCGAAGTACTCGGTGTCGCGCGCGTAGGCGAGGCGCGGGCCAAGCCGGCGGGGGACCCCGGCGTTGGGCTGGACGCTGACCGGAAGCGAGCAGCCGGCGGCGAGCCCGGCGACGACGTCCTGCAGGGTGGCCGGCCCGACGGTGCAGTTCGCGCCGATCGCGCTGATCCGCAGCGCCGACAGCGCGGCGGCAGCCTCTCGCGGGTCCTCGCCCCGCAGGGTGCGGCCGTCGTCGCCGAAGGTCAGCTGGGCGATCACCGGCAGGTCACATTCGGCGAGGGCAACGGATGCGGCCTGGGCCAGCGAGTCGACGTCGCCGAAGGTCTCCAGGATGATCAGGTCGACCCAGCTGGCCAGCGCGCAGATCTGCTCGCGCAGGATCGGCTCGCGGTCGCGAGGCGGGGTGCGTGGTGCGACGGCGCTCATCACGGGCCCGACGCTGCCCGCCACCAGCGCGGCCGGGCGGGTGCTGCGGACAGCTTCCCTGGCCAGGCGCGCGCCGGCGATGTTGATCTCCGCGACCCGGTCCTGGAGGCCTAGCCTGGCAAGGCGCAGACGGTTGGCGTCGAAGGTGTTGGTCTGCACGACGTCCGCGCCTGCCGCGAGGTAGGCGGCGTGCAGGTCGCGCACGAGTTGCGGCTGGGTGAGGTTGAGTTCCGACAGCGACCTGTCGAGCGGCGCTCCGGCCGAGTGCAGCATCGTTCCCATCGCGCCGTCGCATACCCGGATACGGTCGCCGAGTGCCTGACCGGCCATCGGGCGGGCGGCGAGAGCGTCTGCGTCCATGCGGGCACCACCATCATGCTCGGCGAGCTCACGGCACCCGGATCGGGACGGGACTCAGGTGCCGCGGGCAGCGGCTGCCTTCGGTTTCGCAGCGTGAGACAGGCCGGTCTCTCTCAGAGTACGCGCGGATCGCTGCCGGGCAAGGTCCGGTGGCGAAATACTGCCGTAACATCCGTTGACCTCAGCCGGCGGCAGGTCTAATCTCCGGTCTAAGCAGAGTGAGACAGGCCGGTCTATCTCTAAGCGTTCAGCGCGCTTACGCCAGCCGCCGCGTGCGAGGCTTCCTGAATCGCGTGCCGCGCCCGGGTGCAGCGCCGTCCAGTGCCGCACGACCACCAGGGAGAAGATGCGCCATGACTGACTATGACCCGAGGACCGCCACCGGTATCCCGACCGAGCCGGTCGGATCACTGCCGCGGCCGAGCCGGCTGCAGCAGGCTTACGCTGACTACGACGCCGGGAAGATCACGCGGGAACAGCTCGAGACCGAGCAGGACACGGCCGCCACCGACTCGATCCAGCGCGCCGAGGCCACCGGGGCGCCGATCATCTCCGACGGCGAGCAGCGGTGGTCCAGCTTCGCTACCTACGCGATCACCGACACGCTGGCCGGCACAGGGCTGGCCGACAACCTGGCCGGGCAGGGCGGCCAGTACTTCGCGATCTTCGCCGACGGGCACAACCGGCAGCTGCCACGGCTGACCGGCGGCCCATTCCGATACAAGACCTACGCCGCCGACACGCTGAGCAAGTCGATCGGGCTGGCCAGCAAGCCGATGAAGCAGGCTGTCATCGCGCCGTCCATGCTGGCCCTGCTGTACCCGCTGGACGAGCAGGTGCCCGGCTACCCCCGCGAGAACTTCGAGGAGGACCTGGTCGGCGAGTGCGAGAAGGACATCCGGCAGGCCTTCGCGGCCGGCGCGGCCCGGGTCTCGATCGACTTCACCGAAGGGCGGCTGGCGACCCGCAAGGATCCCCGCAACCCGTGGACCGGGCGGAACATGCTGCCGCACTTCATCGACCTCAACAACCGGGTCCTGGAGCGCTTCACCGCGGCCGAGCGCGCGAGCATCGGCGTTCACACCTGCCCGGGAGGCGACCGCGACTCCGTGCATAGCGCCGACGTCGACTACCACGACCTGCTGCCGAGCATGTTCCAGATCAACGCCGGCTATTTCCTGATCCAGCTCGCCAGCGAGCGGGACCGCGACCGTGTCTACGGCCTGATCGGCCAGTACCTGCGCGAGGACGCCAACGGCGTGCCTCAGTTCGCCTACATCGGCGTCATCAACCCGCTGAACCCGCGGGTGGAAAGCCCGGAGGAGGTGCGTGACGCCCTGGTCCGGGCGTCGAACTTCATCCCGAGGGAACGGCTGGGCTCCACCGATGACTGCGGCTTCTCGCCGTTCAGCATCGATGAGAAGCCCAATCACGGGTCGCCCGATTTCGCGCGCGACACCGCCTTCCAGAAGATCACCAGCAGGGTCGAGGGAACGAAGCTGGCCGCCGAGAAACTCGGCATCAGCTGACGGCTCAGCAAACTGGCGGGAAGCGGCGGCCGTGCGCCTTGATCGCGCGGCCGCCGCGCCCGCACGAGGCTCCCGTTACCCGCAGCCGTACTCCGCGAGCAGCAGCCTGCCGATGCCGCGCGCCCGGGCGGCTGCTCCGGTGTCGCCCTCGTGCGCAGCCATGATGGCGCCTTTCATCAGGATGTGCCATTTCCGGGCGAACCCATCAGTGTCGCCGATGCCCGCCTCGGCGGCGAGCTTCTCGAGATAAGCCCGGATGTTCGCCAGGTGCATGACCGCTGCCTGGTGCACCGGGTGCTGCGGGTCGTTCACCTCGATCATGGCCGTGAGGAACGAGCAGCCCTCGAAATCGGGCCTGCCAAACCACTCGGAGAACACGTCGAAGATCGCCAGCAGCTGCTCACCGGGGGTCCTGCCGCGCCGCTGGCTTTCCGCCTCCAGCCACTCGCGCGTCCACAACTGCTCGCGGCGACGGAGAAAGTCAAGGATCAAGTCATCTTTTGACGGGAAGTTCCGGTACAGCGTCATCTTCGCCGTGCCCGCGCGCGCGATGACAGCGTCCACGCCCACCGTCTGGATGCCCTCCCGGCTGAACAGCTCGTACGCCGCGCGACTCAGCCGCTCGCGCCCGGAGTCCCGCGCATCTCGCGAGGGCTCGGTCCCGCCGGACTGGTTCGTCATGGCCACAAGATCATCGCTTTCGTCGGCGTCCTGCCCAGCTTACCTGGGCTCGCAGGTCCCGATCGAGGCATGGCTGTGAGGGGCGCGATGACCGTGCCGTAGCCGTCCCGGCGATCCGGTGGAACGGTCGCCCGTCACAAGCGCCATCGGCCGTCCGCCCGAAGCGGGCCGCGGCTTGCCGCCAGCGGGCCCGGCGGTACTGAGCGCCCTGCGGACGGCCGGGCGCCGGGCGCCAGCCCGCGGCAGCCCCACCGCCGCCTTCGTCACTGCGGAAGGCCATTTGTGAACCGCGCACAAGGATAGCTGTGCGCAATTTGTGCCATGCACCGGCTGTTCCGCCCGGCAGCCGCGGAGCAGGATAATCAGCAGGCAGAAGCATTTACATAACCGTCCTGGGGAGAGCTATGAGTATCGCGTCCGTTCGCGTCAGGGCGAGTTTTGCGCCATCTCAAGAATTCACCTGGCCCGGAGATTTCGAGCGTATTCCCGACGAGGCCTGGACTCACCAGGACGTCGACCAGTTCGGCCTCAACTATGACGATGTCGGCTCTCACGGCTGGTACAAGAACCTGGAGCCAACAATCGCCCAGGTACTGGCTGCCCTGCTACCCGGAGACGTGCTCGTCGACTATTCGAGCGGCACCGGAATCCTGACCCGGCGGCTGCTGGAGCAAGTCAGCTATCCTATCGGGATTCTCAACGTGGATGCGTCGCCCAAGTTCCTTCGGGTCGCGCTGGAGAACTTCCGTGACGACGAGCGGGTCGCCTTCCGGCTGCTGCGCTACCTCAAGGCGGACAAGCGCCTGCAACTGCTCGATGAGGTGGCCGGGCCGGACCTGATCGCCCGCGGGGTCAGCGCCATCACCTCCACCAATGCCATCCACCTGTACTACAACCTGGCGGAGACGCTGGCCTCCTGGGCGCGCATCCTGCAGCCGGGCGGCCTGGCGTTCATCTGCTCGGGCAACATGCGCAACCCGAACGGCCGCGCTGGCGAGTGGATCATCGACGAGACCGTCGCCAGCGTTAACGAGATCGCCGCCGACCTGGTGCGCACGGAGCCGGCGTTCGCTGAGTACCGTCAGACGCTCGGGGACGCGGCCCTGATGGCCCGCCACGAGCAGCTCCGCGAGAAGGTATTCGTCCCGGTCCGGCCGCTGGAGGAGTACGTGGAGGCGTTCCGCGCCGCAGGGTTCACAGTCCTGCACGTCTTCGAGGAAACGATCTTCGCCCGCATCGACGAGTGGTACCGGCTGCTCAGCACCTATCACGACGGCGTGCTCAGCTGGATCGGCGGATCGGAGAAGGTCGAGGGCATGCCGCCCACGGAAGAGGCAATCCGGCAGCGGCTGTTCCTGATCCGCTACAGCCTGGAGAAGCTGTTCCCCGGCCAGGACTCATTCCCGTGCACCTGGACCTATCTCACCTGCCGCCGCTGACCGGGCAGTGAGCTGCAGGCAGGGGCCGCCCGCCATCTGACTTTTGACAAGACTTGGAGCGACGGCGATGCGCGATGTCCACGTAGCCGGGATCGGCATGACCAGGTTCGCCAAGCAGCCCGGCCGCAGCCTGAAGGATCTCGCCGGCGAGGCGGTCACCGCCACGCTGAAAGATGCCGGCAAGACCCTCGATGACGTGCAGGCCTGCTACTTCGGTAACGCGGTCGCCGGGTCCATGACCGGCCAGGAGATGCTGGCGGGCCAGTTCATGCTGCGACCGCTCGGGCTGGGCGGCATCCCGGTGTTCAACGTGGAGAACGCGTGCGCATCAGCTTCGGCGGCGTTTCACCTCGCGTGGCAGGCTGTCGCGACCGGCATTCACGATGTCGTCCTCGCGGTCGGTGCCGAGAAGATGACCCACCCGGACAAGGCGCGGTCGTTCGCGGCCATCGGGGGGTCGGTCGACGTGGAGACCGCGCCCGCGGACATGCCGGCCGGGCGCTCGTTTCTCATGGACATGTACGCCGAGTCCGCGCTGAGCTACATGGAGCAGGCCCGCGCGACCCGCGCCGACTTCGCCGAGGTCGTGGTCAAGAACCACCGGCACGGCGCGCTGAACCCGGCCGCGCAATACGGCGGCCAGCTCACAGTGCCCGAGGTCCTGGCCAGCCGGGAGATAGTCTGGCCGTTCACGCTGCAGATGTGCTCGCCGATCTCCGACGGGGCCGCCGCGGCGCTGCTGGTCAGCGGCGAGTTGTGCCCCGAGGGGTACCCGAGGATCACCGTGCTCGCTTCTGTCACCCGGTCAGCGCCAGCCGACGGGTCCAGCAGCGTGACGAGCCTCGCGGCCGCCGCCGCATACAACCGGGCCGCGCTCGGGCCCGGCGACCTGGACTGCGTCGAGGTTCATGATGCCGCGGCGTCGGCCGAGCTCGTGATCTATGAGCAGCTCGGCCTGGCCGGTCCCGGAGACGGACCGGCGCTGATCCGCAGCGGCCAGACGGCGCTCGGAGGCACGCTGCCGGTCAACACCAGCGGCGGGCTGCTGGCCCGCGGGCACCCGATCGGCGCCACCGGCCTGGCCCAGATCGCCGAGGCAGTGACGCAGCTGCGCGGCACTGCGGGCGACCGGCAGGTACCCGGCGCCAGGATCGCCCTCACCCAGAATGCCGGCGGCTGGCATGCCGGCGACAACGTCGCCAGCGTCGTGCATGTCTTCGGCCGAAGCGCGGGATGAGCGGCTAGCGCCCGCGGGAGGCAGGCATGGGCACGATCCGCATCATCATCCGGCTAGCCAGGGCCGGACGGGCATGACCGGGGCCAAGGTCGCGCGAGAGCCTGCGCTATGCCGGTATCGAGGTCATCTACGCCTGCACCAGACCCCGGAGCAGATTGTCGCCCCAGCACTGCAGGAGGACGCCGACGGCATCGGGCTCTCCGTCCTGTCCGGTGCGCACATGACTCAGTTCAGCATGGTCCTGAAGCTCCTCGCCGCGCTCGGCGCCCGCGACATCGTTGTCTTCGGCGGCGGGATCGTCCCGAGGAAAACATCCGCGATCTAGCGCAAGCAGGCGTGGCCAGGATCTTCACGCCGGGCGCGCGAATGGCCGACAACGTGGACTGGTCCGCGGCAATGCCGGAGCCAGCCCGGCGGCGGCGACGGCAGCGGCCGACGCCGGAAGCGAAGCTGGTCGCCTAATGAATCCCGCTCTCGAGAGCTGACAGGTCAGGGGGCGCATGAATCTGCGGACGATGCCGTCGGAATTGTGGCACAGCGCCAATCTCCCGATCCGGGAATTTGTGACATACGCCGGCTATCCCCGCCCGCCCGGTGAGTAAAAAATGAACAGCAGAAGAGCAACGCGCGCTAGGTCCAGACGGATCGCTGTGTCCTATGCCCAGGGATGGTGCGGCACTGTTACGGCCGGCAAATGCGCGCGAAAAGCGTGCCGGGAAAATCACCGGTGTCCATGTCAGCGTTCCGGCGGGCACGATTCGCAGCGGATTCTGTCACGTCAGCCGACCTAGGGTAACGGCCGCCACTGGCGGCGGAGAAGGAGTTGCTTGACCATGACAGCCACCCTCGGCGAGAGCGAATTCCTGTTCACCTCCGAATCGGTAACGGAAGGGCACCCGGACAAGATGGCGGATCAGATATCGGACGCCATCCTGGACGCGGCCCTGGCCGCCGACCCCTCCTCGCGCGTTGCCTGCGAGACAGTGCTGACCACTGGCCTGGTGCTGGTGGCCGGCGAGATCACCACCTCGGCCCAGCTGGACATCCCGGCGATAGTCCGCTCCACCATCCGCAGGATCGGCTATACGCCTGCATGCGGCTTCGACGGGGACTCGTGCGCGGTTCTGGCGACCCTGGACCGGCAGTCACCGGATATCTCGCAGGGCGTCGACATGGCGCACGAGACGCGCCATGCGCTCAGCGACAGCGACTTCGACCGCGTGGGCGCCGGGGATCAGGGCATGATGTTCGGTTACGCCACGAACGAGACACCCGAGCTGATGCCCATGCCGATCGCGCTGGCGCACCGGCTCGCCCGCCAGCTGGCCCACGTCCGGAAAAGCGGCCAGCTGCCGTTCCTGCGCCCGGACGGCAAGACGCAGGTGACCGTCCGGTACTCCGGCGGTGCGCCGGTAGCGGTCGAGAAGGTGCTGATCTCGACCCAGCACAAGGAAGGCGCGGAGGAGCGGCTCGCCGATAACCTGTGGCACAGCGTCGTGCTGGAGGCCATTCCGCCTTCCCTGTTCGACCCGGAAGAGCTGCGGCGGAACTTCCTGGTGAACCCGACCGGCCGGTTTGTGATCGGGGGGCCCGTAGGCGATGCGGGACTGACCGGCCGGAAGATCATCGTGGACACCTACGGCGGATTCGCCCGGCACGGCGGCGGTGCCTTCTCGGGCAAGGACCCCTCCAAGGTCGACCGGTCAGCCGCCTACGCTGCCCGTCATGTCGCCAAGAACCTCGTCGCGGCAGGCGTCGCGGACCGGCTGGAGATACAGGTCGCCTATGCCATCGGCGTTGCGCGGCCGCTGTCCCTGCTGGTGGAGACCTTCGGCACCGAGCACATCCCGAAGCCGCGGATCCGCCAGCTCATCGACGAGCACTTCGACCTGCGGCCGGCCGCGTTCCGCGAGTACCTGAAGCTGCACCGGCCCATCTACGCCCAGACCGCTGCCTACGGCCACTTCGGCCGCGACGAGGAAGACTTCACCTGGGAGCACACCGACAAGGCGCAGGCCCTGCGCGACTCCCTCACGCTTGTCGCCTCGGAAAGGTAAGCACACGATGCGGCACGTCGTCACCGGATCCATCGCCACCGACTACCTGATGACCTTCCCCGGCTCCTTCACCGAGCAGCTGATCGACGGTCAGCTCGACAAGGTGTCGCTATCGTTTCTTGTCGACGAGCTGACGATCCGCCGGGGCGGCATCGCCGCGAACATCGCCTTCGGCATGGGCGGGCTCGGGCTGCGGCCCGTGCTGGTCGGCTCGGTCGGCGCCGACTTCGGCGACTACCGGCAGTGGCTCGAGGCGCACCACGTGGACACCGGGAATGTCCGGGTGTCGGACAGCCTGCATACTGCCCGGTTCCTGTGCACCACCGACGAGGACGGCAACCAGATCGCGTCGTTCTACGCCGGGGCGATGCAGGAAGCCCGGTACATCGACCTGGCCGGCATCCTGCAGTCGGTGAACGACGTGGAGCTGGTCCTCATCTGTCCCGACGACCCCGACGCGATGCTCCGGCACACCCGGACCTGCCGCGACGGCAACGTTCCGTTCGCCGCCGACCCGTCCCAGCAGATCGCCCGCATGGACGGTACCGACCTTCACCTGCTCGTGCACGGCGCCCGGTACCTGTTCACCAACGAATACGAGCGCGGCCTCCTGATCCGCAAGACCGGCAGATCCGCAAACGAGATCCTGCAAGCTGTAGGCGCCTGGGTGACCACCCTCGGGCCGGGCGGCGTCACGATCGCCACCTCGGGCCAGCCGCCGGTCTTCGTGCCTGCCGCGGCGGATCGGCAGAAGGCTGACCCGACCGGAGTCGGCGACGCCTTCCGGGCCGGCTTCCTCGCCGGCACATCCCGCCGCCTGGGCCACGAGCGATCGGCCCAGATGGGCTGCGTCCTGGCAGCCCTGGTACTGGAGACCAGCGGTACCCAGGAATACACATTCGAGCTGCCTGAGTACGCGACCCGCATCGCGGAGTCATACGGCACGGCAGCGGCAGCCGACGTCGCGGCGGGCCTGGGCATCGCTGCGCCCGCCCCAGCCCGCGCAGCCAGGAATTAGGAGAACGCATGAAACCCGAGGACTTCAAGGTCGCCGATTTGTCGCTGGCCGATTTCGGCCGCCGGGAGATCAGGCTCGCTGAGCACGAGATGCCGGGTCTGATGGCGGTGCGCGCTGAGTATGCCGATGCTCAGCCGCTGAGGGGCGCCCGGATCACCGGCTCGCTGCATATGACCATCCAGACGGCTGTGCTGATCGAGACGCTGGTGGCGCTGGGTGCCTCGGTGCGGTGGGCGTCCTGCAACATTTTCTCCACCCAGGACCATGCTGCCGCGGCGGTTGTCGTCGGGCCCGGCGGCACGGCGGAGGACCCGAAGGGCGTGCCGGTTTTCGCGTGGAAGGGCGAGACGCTGCCGGAGTACTGGTGGTGCGCCGAGCGGGCGCTGACCTGGCCGGGCCAGCCGGGCCCCAGCATGCTGCTGGACGACGGCGGCGATGCAACGCTGTTCGTCCACAAGGGGGCGGACTTCGAGTCGGCCGGGGAGGTTCCGGCGCCGCGTGATGACGACCCGGAGGAGTGGCAGGTCATCCTCGGGGTGCTCGCCCGGTCGCTGAGCGACTCGCCGGGTAAGTGGACGGCGGCGGCGGCCGGGATCAAGGGCGTCACCGAGGAGACCACGACCGGCGTGCACCGGCTGTATGAGATGGCCAGGGATGGCGTGCTGCGCTTCCCGGCGATCAACGTCAACGATTCGGTCACCAAGTCCAAGTTCGACAACAAGTACGGCTGCCGGCACTCGCTGATCGATGGCATCAACCGGGCCACCGACGTGCTGATCGG
Organism: uncultured Actinomycetota bacterium; assembly: GCA_963711535.1. Classification (GTDB taxonomy): domain Bacteria; phylum Actinomycetota; class Actinomycetes; order Streptosporangiales; family Streptosporangiaceae; genus JAJYUU01. The sequence continues at coordinate 381,189 of CAVQEN010000003.1, forward strand.
CGGGAAGGTCGCGGTGGTCTGCGGCTACGGCGACGTGGGCAAGGGGTGCGCGGAGTCGCTGCGCGGCCAGGGCGCGCGGGTGATCATCACCGAGATCGACCCGATCTGCGCGCTGCAGGCCGCGATGGACGGCTTCCAGGTGGCGCGGCTTGAGGACGTGGTCTCGGTCGCGGACATCTTCGTCAGTGCGACCGGGAATTTCCGCATCATCACCGCCGAGCACATGAGCCGGATGAAGCACCAGGCCATCGTCGGCAATATCGGCCACTTCGACAACGAGATCGACATGGCGGGCCTGGCCCGGCTGCCGGGCATCAAGCGGACCACCATCAAGCCGCAAGTCGATGAATGGACCTTCCCGGACGGCCACGCGGTCATCGTCTTGTCCGAGGGCCGGCTGCTGAACCTGGGCAACGCCACCGGCCATCCCAGCTTCGTGATGTCCAACAGCTTCACCAACCAGGTCATCGCGCAGGTGGAACTGTTCACCAGGCCGGGCGAGTACGCCGTCGGCGTGCACGTGCTGCCCAAGCACCTGGACGAGAAAGTCGCCCGCCTGCACCTGGACGCACTCGGGGTGAAGCTGACAGTGCTGAGCAAGGAACAGGCTGCCTACATCGGGGTGCCGGTCGATGGCCCGTACAAGCCCGACCACTACCGGTACTGACCGGCCCGGGCCGCAAGCCGACGCGGAGATGCTGCGCCGTCACCGGGGCCTCAGCGCGCAACAAGGAGATCGGGTGGGAGAGATCCGCCGGGTTGGAGTGATCGGCTCGGGCATCATGGGCGCGGGCATTCGCAGAGGTGTGCGCGAGGGCCGGGCTTGATGTCCTCGTCGGTGAAGTCACCCCCGACGCGGTCAGCGCCGGAAAGGCACGCGTCAGCACATCGCTCGACCGGGCCGTCCGAGCCGGCAAGGTTGCGCCGGAAGGCCGGGACAGGGCGCTGGCCGCGATCCGATTCACCGCAAGCCTCGCCGACTTCGCAGACCGCGAGCTGGTCATCGAGGCCATCAGCGAGGATGCCGAGGCCAAGACCGACGTGCTCGCCACGCTGGACAGGATCGTCGCCGACCCCGCGGCGATCCTCGCTTCCAACACGTCCTCGATCCCGATCATGAAACTGGCGATGGCCACCCGGCGCGCCCCGCAGGTCATGGGCATCCATTTCTTCAACCCGGTGCCGGTGCTTACCCTGGTCGAGCTGATCCCGTGCCTTCTGACCAGCGAAGACACCATCTGGAGAGTCGAGGCGTTCGTCACTGCCACGCTTGGCAAGACACCCATCCGCAGCCGGGACCGGGCAGGCTTCGTGGTCAATGCCCTGCTCGTGCCCTATCTGCTTGCCGCGATCCGCATGCTGGAGTCGGGCGTGGCCGCTGCGGAAGACATCGACAACGCCATGGTCCTCGGCTGCGGGCACCCCCTGGGCCCGCTACGCCTCATCGACCTGATCGGGCTTGACACCATCATGGCGATCGCCCGCTCAATGCACGGGGAATTCAGGGAGCCGCTTTACGCGCCGCCGCCGCTGTTGCTGCGGATGGTGGAGGCCAGTCTGCTCGGCAGGAAGAGCGGCCACGGCTTCTACGATTACCCTGCGCCGCCCGGCAGGAGTGAAACGGGAGCGCAGCGCGCCAGAGCGTTGTGACGGGTTGGCGGACAGGGCGATTGTTCGGCCGGTGTCCTGGGTTTGCGGCGGGTGCGGGCCCGATAGCCTGCCTGGGGCGCACGGGCGGGCCCTCCGGCCCGCCTGTCGGCTTGGTCCTGCGGCGCCGCCGAGGTCTCGCCGCTCGCCTCTCCCGGCCATCCGGACCACGACGGATATGTCGATCTCGCCTGGGTCGCGCCCGGCATCGGCGCAGTGGGCAGCCAGCGCGGCGAGCTTGCGGGGCGTCGCGCGGCTGGGGGTAGTCCCCGTCAGATCCAGCTGCAACTCGCCGTCCTCGCGCGCACTTCGTATTTCCGCTGGCTCCACAAACGGTGTCCAGAGCTTCTCGCCGCGCGTGGTCCACGCTGCTAGCTCCAGCTCGGCAGACATGATCACCACTTCGCCGTGCAACCGCCAGGCCCAGAACCCGAAATCAGCATCGTCGACCGGTGCCGGGCGCCTTGCTCCTGCCGGTATGCCAGCAGGCGGGTACCTGCGCCTACGAAAAGCTGGCCGGTCTCGTCGACGAACAGTACCCAGGGTTGAAGCCGGATACGGCTGGCGAGAATCGCTGAGTTACGACCAGGCTTGGCCAGGCGCCACCGTCACTCACTGCCCCGAATAGGAAGCCAGGGCTCGGGAAGTCGTCGGTTGCCTCGAAGTCCTCGGTGAGCTGAGCGTGCTTGCGGTATTCGGCGAGTATTGCCGGGCGCTGACCGTCCAGCAGGATCTGGCGCCCGCCGACGGTCACCGCGAACGGCCTAGCTGACTGACTCTCCACGCAACGATCATGCCGAAGAGTCGGCCACCAGGGCGGCGAGCGGATAGCTGCAGTGTGATCGAGGCGGCGTCTACAGCGCGATCTGGGCGGGGAGCCAGGGTGCCTCAGCACCTCGACGGCCTCGGCTGTGAACTCGCAGATGCTGCGGGCCACGGTAGTGACCAGTTCGCCCTGCCGATCCGTGGACTGCCGGGCGACGTTGCTTTCGCATCAGGCGGCGCAGATGTGCCGCAGCTCGCGCGGACAAGCTGGGATCTACTTGTCAGGACTCAGGTCGTAAGTGGCGACCCTCAATGCGCGGAGCATCGCCAAGATCGTGAAGTACCCAGGCTCAGTTATCTTCCCCGTTTCGATCTTCCGCAAGGTTGACAGCGCGATGCCTGCCTGAGTCGCTAGCTGTTCTTGCGTCAGCTCAGCGCTTAGTCGCAGAGCGCGCAGCTGCGTGGCGAGCTGGATGGCCTGTGCCGCGTACTGGCTGTCGCCACGCTTCTTCCGCCCAGGTCCTACTGTCATCTCTCCTGCTGAGTGATATATTAATACTGGTAAAGATTTATTACCTTGAGATGGCAAGACTAACCTGGAACACATCTAGGGGGTAGCGACCATGGCGACGCGAACCGCCATCGAGTGGACAGAGGTGACGTGGAACCCCACCACGGGCTGTGACAAGATCTCGGCGGGTTGCGATAACTGCTACGCCCTGGCTCTCGCCAAGCGTCTCAAGGCGATGGGCGCAGCCAAATACCAGGCAGACGGGAAGCCGAAGACCTCCGGTCCAGGTTTCGGGGTCACGGTCCACCCCGGCGCATTGCAGCAGCCCTACGGTTGGTCGTCGCCGAGGGTTGTGTTCGTAAACTCGATGAGCGACCTGTTCCACGCTCGCGTGCCGCTCGGCTTCGTCCGGGAGGTGTTTGCCGTGATGGCCGACACCCCGCGACACACATATCAGGTTCTCACTAAGCGCTCCTCGCGGCTCCGAAAGCTGGCTAGCCAGCTGGAATGGCCGCCGAATCTGTGGATGGGCGTGTCGGTGGAGAACGCCGACGCCCTCTACCGTGTGGACGACCTTCGCACGGTGCCGGCCGCCGTCCGGTTCCTGTCGTGTGAGCCGCTTATCGGACCGCTGGACGGCCTGGATCTGGACGGCATCGGCTGGGTAATTGCCGGTGGGGAGTCAGGGCCTGGACGCCGGCCCTCGGATCTGGCCTGGATTACCGGTATCCGCGACTGCTGTGTCGGCGCGGAGGTGCCGTTCTTCTTCAAGCAATGGGGCGGACAGACACCCAAGGCGGGCGGCCGGGAACTCGACGGCCGCTACTGGGATCAGATGCCCGTCAGTGCGGCGTCGGCCGCAAGTTAGGCCCGGGGCCTACGACACGGTCTCGGAGCCGCGAAGCGTTCTGGTAGACAACGAGATGGCCGCTGGCCTTCAGCATCTGCAGCGCCGCGGCCACGGAGGAATCGGTAGCCACGCCATATGCTTCACCATAGATTTCCAGAGCGTGATCGACCAGCTTGAACCGGCTGAGCCTTGCCGCCAGAGCACGCATGTTCTTCATGACGGTGGCCTTGGCCTGTTCTTCCTCGGCCTCAATGACCCATTCCATGTCATCGGCTGGCGTGAACAGCATCCCCTCGGCGTCCTCGTCGTCCACAGCGCCAAGAGCACGGAGCCACGCTTGGCGCGCCTTTCCGAGTGCATCGGCGAAGACCCACAGTCCGTACTGGCTCCGTGTCATGAATACGAGGTGATAAATGGGCTGATAATGCATTCGACGCCGGACTGGGACGGTCACCTGCAGCATGGACCCGCTGCGTGCAAGCCGTTTCGCGTACTCGTGTGCAATGGCCGAGGCTACCGGCTCGAAGTTGCGTGTGGTCGGTCTGCTGAGTGCTGCGAGCGCAGTCTCGCGCCACCACTGGCCGCCGCAGGTCTCGTCCATCAGAGACATGATGGGATGGCTGACTTGCCCGGCATTCAGAACTCCTGCAGCCCGCCTGGACAGATCCGCGCTGAAGTTGAGCAGGAGTTCGGACTGCGGGCGAAGATGACGACGTGGACCCTCCAGCAACCTTGCGAGCCGCGTAAAAGGCACGCCCGCACCGCAAGGGTCCAGGAACAGGAACAGCGGAACTCCGGTCGCAGCTGTGCGACTGCGCTCAGATGGTCGGCAACGGCGCCCGGTAATGCCTTCGCCAGCAACCCTCGCGTAGCGTACTCGTCGACGACCGCGGAGAGCGCCCGGTAGTCTTTCGCGCTCTTCTCAACGAAGTAGGCGGAGACCTGCCGGGACTGCTTGAGGGTCTCCATGGCCTGCAGGATGAGCTCAGCCGATGCAGGCGTGCCATCGGGGTACCTGCCTCGTCCGGCGAATCCGTCCAGCACAACTACGCGCTTCCCGGCCGAGTAGCTACCGAGCATCGCAACGAAAGGGGTCATGTACTGGCGGAGGATCTCGTGCTTGAATGCCGATTGCGCGTGACGGCCTGGATCCTCGAGCAAGCCAGCAGACGTCCCAGTCGCCATTGACAGCTCCCGAACCGAGATACGCCGTTGGCTTGATTCTACGGTCGATCAAGCTGCGGCCAAGAGCAGCGAGTCGCAGCGCATAGCGTCCACCTTGCGATCGCTGCTGGACAGGTCGGTTTGTGGTTAGCACGACCGTGCGCAGTGACTGCCGGTCGACAGGACTCTGACGCTTCGGAGATTTCTCAGGCGGCCGTGTTCTCGGCTGACGGGGGAGCCGCACTGTCCGATCGCCGAGTCGGCGACTAGGTCGAGGCGTCCGCCAAGTGCTTTGACGTAGCGGGCGATGACCTCGAACGAGGTGACTTCGCCATGCTCGATCTGGGACACCCTGGCGACGCTGACATCCATCGTTGCCGCGATCTCTCGCCGGCCGAGGCTGAGGTCCTTGCGGGCCTGGGCGAGCTGATGCCCGCGGGCCTGCGCGAGCAGAAGGCGCGTCCCGGGTTCGATCTCCTCGGGGGAGACGCCGGCGGCATGCAATTCCTGCTCGAAGATTTCCCAGTCCTGGGGATACGCTTCGGCATTACCTGGCTGCTCCTGGTTATCGGCCATGTATTCGAGGTACAGCCGCTCAGCGGTGGGGATGTTATCGCGGTACCAGCGCTGCCAGTTGCCGGCCTTGTCGCCGCCGAGCAGCAGCAACGCTGACCTGGTGGGAGTCGAAGGCGAAAATGATCCTTATCTCCGAGCCGCCCCGCGGCCCCGAGCGCAGTTCTTCGCGAGAAGCCCCGGCGACTCTGGAGGGCTAATGTCAAGGGCACCCGCTTTGCATCTGATCATGTTACGGGTGCGGGTACATCGACACCGACTCTGGAGTGGTGTCAGTTCGCTCTGATAGTATCTGTTTCGGATGCAAAGGAGTGATGATTGACACGCACAATTCCGACTTCGCTGGCTCCAGTGCTGGAGCAGCTTGAGCTTGAGCAGGCGGATCTGGTCACGATGGCCCGCCTGAATGAACTTGTCCACTTGGCTGGCATAGGCACGGAGACCCGGACAGTTGCGGCCCGGTTGCGAGAGCGCGGCTGGCTGCTGCCCACGGGTCAGCGGGGCGTATGGGAGTTCGTGCCCGCGGCTGTCGCCGGTGCTTATACCCGGGGCGGCCCGACCATGCTGCTCCGCGCGGCCCTGGCCCGGACGGACGTCAAGTGCGGTCTGACGTTCCAGGCTGCGGCGTGGGCGCTCGGCCTGGCTGACCGGGCGCCGGCCCGGGTCGAGGTCGCCGCCGCCGATGACCGCGCCGCGGCTCGGCTGCCGGGTGCCCTCGATGTGTCAGTGTTCGCCCCGCGGCTGCCGTACGGCACGTCGAAGGCCGTGCCCGTGCTGCAGCCAGCGAGCGTTCTGACGCACATGGCGGCATCGCCGTCCCGGGTGCGGTCGTGGGCGAGTGCACTGGAGTGGCTGCCCGACATAGCCGCTGAGGCAACCGCCGACGGGCTGCTCACCGAGCTCGACCCGCGCGCAGATACCGTGAGTGCCCGCCTGGGCTACCTTCTGCAGGGTCTTCGTCCCGACATCGCGGCCCAGGTCACCGGACCTGCAACCAAAACATGGTTCGGCCCGCGTCGCAAGGTCATCCGCCACGACAGCCGCTGGCAGGTCGCCGACACGCTTCTGCCGTTCGATCCGCGACACCTGGAGCCGGTGTCGTGAGCGGCGATGAAATCACGGTCACGATCGGCTGGATCGCCCGCCACACACCGAAAGGCGCCGGCGCGGGCGGCCGCGAGGCAGCGGTCCTTGACATCGCCCAGGATCTGCTGCTGCGGGATCTGCAGTTGGCGGGCGCGCTCGATGCGCTCGTCTTCAAGGGCGGCACCGCACTGCGCAAGCTCTACGCCGGCAACCAGGGCAGGTTCTCACTCGACCTGGACTTCAGCCTCGCTGCCCTGGCTGACCCCGAGGCCATCATCCTTGATCTCGTAGGGAATATCGACGGCACCAGCATCGGGCCGTTCAGCTACGGCGTCACCGAACGGCGAGGCAAGTGGTCGGTGACCGTCACGAGCCCGTTCAACGACGCCAGGACGGTGCTGTCGAGCAAGCTCGACGTTTCCCCACCGGTCTGGCTCGATCCGGCGCGACGAGGATGGGTACCCATGCCTGTGCACGCCACCTACGGGGAACGGCCCCTGCCGCCGCTGCAGGTCGTGCGGATGGAAGAGAACCTCGCCGAGAAGATCTCCCGGCTCAACCGCACCACCACAGCCCGGGACATGTACGACCTCGCCTGGGTCGCCCAGCACCAAAGAGAAGTCGGCGGCCTGGACAGCGGTCTCATCCGTCGTCTTGCTGTGCTGAAGATCTGGGCAGACGCAAACGGCCTCACCAGCCTCGGCGCCCGCTGGAAGCCGGGTCATGAGGCACGTGCCTTCGACCCCGACGCGTGGCTGCGCCGGCGAAATGCCCAGGAGTTCGATCTCGATGACATCGGGGCGCTGGCCGTCCCGGTCCCCACTTCCGCCGAGCTGGCCAGCACCGTCAGCACCCGCTACGCTTTCCTCGCCGAACTCGACACCGAGGAGCGACACCTCGCAGCGGCACGCGAGCAGGACCGCGACCTTGCCTTGCGCCTGCTTGCCGACCTGCCGGGGGAGCGTCTTGCTCACATCGGCCTCTACTGAGGCCTCGGGCGCTGTCCTACTGGTTCGACCTCCGGGAAGCGATGCGGCCGCCGTCGGCGCCGGTGGCTGCCGCAAAGGACTGGACCATCTGCGAGCAGCCGCGCCGCCGAGTTGAGTCCAGCAGAGTGGTGTACTGACCCGCTCGCTGATGGGAGTGGCGCAGACGTGTAAGGCGGCCACCGCGTGATCCTTTGGAAGACCTCTCACAGTGCTTCTGGTGGCCAGGTTGAGTGAGCGCTGGAGGTGCAGTGGAGGCGGGGCACGAACTGGCAGGCCGGTACCGGACGCCTGCCGACGCACGAACCGAAGCACCATGTCCGGTTGGCTACAGTTCTCGGCATGATGCGAAGGTGGCGCCGCCGCCCCAAGGTACCCAGCAAGCGTCACCATGTCGGCCAGCCGCCACCGCTGTTCCCCCACTTGCCGATGCCGACTCATACTCGGCGCGATCCTCTTGGTCGCGAACTGCGCCCCCCGAAGGAGCTCAGCGGAGCCCTCAGCAGAGTGCTCGATTGGTCGCCGTCTCCACTGAGGATGATGAGTCGCGACAGGTGGCGGCGGATGGTTGGCGTCTCGGCAGCGTTCACGGCACTGCTGGCACTTGCGACATTAGTCCTTGCCCTGGTGCTCGCGCTGGGTTCGTAGCGGGTGCGAGTGCAGGTGCCGGTGGTCACGGTGACGGCCAGCCCGGCACGGTCCGGGTCGCCGCACCCGGTTCCGGCTCCCACTATCACGCGGTACGTGTCGGTGACGGTGAATGCGCCGGCGTCTGGCGGTGGAGTGAGCACCTGGGTGATCGTCACCGCTATCGGGACATTGCTCGGAGGGGTTGGCACGTGGGCTGCGATCGTCGGCAGGAGGTAACGCGGCTGATCGGCCGCGAGTAATAATCGGGGCTCAGCGCGGGCAGACCCTCCCGGCCTTCGACCCTGCCCGCTTTCTGCACGACCAGCTGGAGTCCGCGTCGCCGGACCTGCTCCGCTCGATGCTGACCACGTTCATCAGCACGCTGATGTCGGCGGAGGCCGACGCGATCTGCGGTGCGCCGTACGGGATGCCGGGCCCGGACCGGGTGAATGTCCGTAACGGCTACCGGCACCGCGACTTTGACACCCGGGCCGGGATCCTGGATGTGGCGATCCCGAAGCTGCGGCAGGGCAGCTATTTCCCGGACTGGCTGCTGGAGCGCCGTCGGCGGGCCGAGGCGGCCCTGACCTCGGTGGTGGCCACCTGTTACCTGCTGGGGGTCAGCACCCGCCGGATGGAGAAGCTGGTCGAGTCGCTGGGATCACCCGGCTGAGCAAGTCTCAGGTCAGCGTGATGGTCGCGGACCTCGACGCGGTGGTGGAGGAGTTCCGGCCCCGGCCGCTGGACGCCGGCCGGTACACGTTCGTGGCCGCGGACGCGCTGGTGCTCAAAGTTCGGGAGGGCGGCCGTGTCGTGAGCGTGCACGCCCTGCTCGCGACCGGCGTGAACGCCGACGGCCACCGGGAGATCCTGGGCCTGCAGGTCACAGCCGGGACGGTGATCGACGGGTAGCCGGATACCGCAGCCGGGACCTCCGCCGAGGACGGCGCCGGGCGGCTGGGGTTCCTCCGCGACCTGACCGCCCGCGGCCTGTCCGGCGTGGCCCTGGTCATCTCCGACGCTCACCTGAAAGACGAATCCGCGCCGCGGACAAGATCACGCCCTGCGGCTGTATTGCTAACGAGGCTTCGCCCGACCCTGATCCGGGACAACTGGGCGGCGTGCCGGGTGCCTCCGCCGGGAGTGACACCTTGATCTGCGGCCTCAGCAGCACGCGCGTCTGCGCGCGGAGGCGCGACGTCTGCACGCGCGCGGGGACGCGTCGGGTCCACGCGCGCCGTGTTCGCGCGGCCGCGCGTTATCCGCGCGCGTGCCGACGCTGCTCGCTGCGCCGTTGCGGTGGCCGATAGTCCCCCGGGATGTCCGGCCCGAGGCTCCCGCACCCGGGCGTTCTGCCTGGTAGATCTGGTGGGCGGTACTGGGATTGAACCAGTGACCTCTTCCGTGTCAGGGAAGCGCTCTCCCGCTGAGCTAACCGCCCGCCGCACCTGGTCTCAGCCGCCTTCGCGCTGCGACATACCGGAGGCTTCAAGATCCCGTGAGCCACAGGAGTGAGTCACCGGACTCCGGAATGGTAGCGGATCGCCACGCCAGCACGCGAATCACAGGGACCTGGCGGGGCGCTGGATCCCGCCGGCGCAGGTTCAGCACTCCGGCGCGGTGCTCCAGCTGACCGCCAGTTAGCCCTTCTGGTGCACGGGACCGGCTACCAGCTTGCCGCCGACGGCCTTGCGGGCGACCTCACCAAAGGCCTTGCTCGTCTCGATCATCCAGTTCGGCCCGACGTCACTGTAGATCCGCTCGGAACTGGTGGAAGCAGTGGTCTGGAGCACGGTCTTGTTGCTGACGCTGCCGCTGAACACGTAGACGAGCTGAGGCGTGCCCTTGTAGGTGCAGGTAGCCGTGGAGGTAACACCCGGGAGCACGGCAGCCTTTGAGTAGTACGCGCCTGTGCACGCCATGCCGCCCTGGTTAAGCGCCGCAACAAGCTTCTGCGCGGTCGGGTACTTGGCCGCCGTCGGCGTGCCGTTGCTACTACTGCCTCCGCAGCCTGTCACTGCCATTCCGGCGACGGCTGCGGATCCGATCACGACCAGGCCAAGAGACCGCTTCATAGGGCTGGACCTCCAGTTTCGGCAATGCAATACGGTGCGTGTGGGGGTTGAGCATGCCGTCTCTGGGCCATACCTCACGAGGACGACGAACTGTAGGACGTGCACTTCCGCGGCCTGGTTGACACACATCTTCTATTTGCGCATATCAGTATCTAGACCACCAGGATTTCGCTGGATATAAGAGGATAAACGTACAGACAGCTGATGTCGGCTCTATGGTGCTGTGGAGGGCATCGGCACTGCGGATGGCGATGGTGCTGCACCAAGTTGCGAGGCGCGGTGCAGCCGGCAGGCAACCGGGCAAGAATGCCGGGCCGAGGCAGTCAGTCATCCGGCGGAGCGGAGAGAGAGGCGGAAGCGGGAATCGAACCCGCGTACAGGGCTTTGCAGGCCCTTGCCTAAGCCACTCGGCCATTCCGCCACAGGCCGACCCCCTGGGAGTCGGGCCGGTACCGAAGAGCCGCGCGGACCGTCGGCACGCGAGACGGCTTCCGGCACCTCCGAGCGGACGACGGGATTCGAACCCGCGACCCTCACCTTGGCAAGGTGATGCGCTACCAGCTGCGCTACGTCCGCGTGCTTCCGGCCCTCGCGCCCACCCAAGGCGCCCTTACCGGTGCTAGAGAACTGTAGCCGATCCTGACCGCGCGGCAAACTCGCCTATCTGGATCTCTGTCGCCCGCGTGGCCCGCCCCGGGAGCCCGCGCCCGCGGGTGCCGCGACGCGCGGAGCACCGGATCGGCCTTGCCTCCACCTCCGATTGCGCTAGCGTCAGGGACGTGGCTGTCTGGATAAACGGGGAGCTGCTCCCCGACAGCGAGGCAAGTGTCTCGGTCTTTGATCACGGGCTTGTGGTGGGCGACGGCGTCTTCGAGACCGTCAAGGTTGCTGATGGCAGGCCCTTCGCGCTCACTCGGCACCTGGCCCGGCTCGGCCGCTCGGCGGCGGGCCTCGGGCTGCCCGAGCCGGATCTCGAGCAGATTCGTGCGGGCGCGCTGGCGGTGATCGACGCGTCCCCTCGGGTGCCGCTCGCCCGGATGCGCATCACCGCTACTGCCGGAATCGCTCCTCTGGGATCGGAACGAGGTAGTTCGCCCGCCACAGCCATCGTCGCGATGGCGGAGCAGAACAAGCCTGCCGACTTCGTCGACGTCGTTGTGGTGCCCTGGCCGCGCAACGAGCGCGGCGCGCTGGCCGGACTCAAGACCACCTCGTACGGGGAGAACGTCCGGGCGCTGTCCTATGCCGCCGAGCGTGGCGGTAGTGAGGCGATTTTCGCCAATACGGCAGAGAATCTGTGCGAGGGCACCGGTACGAACGCATTCGTCGTCAGCGGCGGCCGGCTGATAACGCCGCCGCTGTCGGCAGGCTGCCTGGCCGGCGTCACCAGGGCTCTGGTGATCGAATGGGTCGGCGCTGCCGAAGAGGACCTGTCCGGGGATGCCTTGTCACATGCTGATGAAGCATTCCTAACCGGGACAACAAGGGACGTGCAGGCTATCCGTCAGGTTAATGGCATCAAGCTGGCCGCCGTCCCGGGACCGGTCACCAGAAAGGCTGCCGAGGTATTTGCCATGCGCTCGGCAGAATCGCCTGATCCGTGAAAAGGCCATGCCGTGACCGGCATGGCCAAATTCACGCGCGATTGGCGTTATGCGCGCCAGAGTAGCTCGTCAAGCTCGGTGTCCACGTCGATGTGCTCGCTTTCGTGTCCCGGCGCGATGACCTCATACGTCCGGCCAAGAAACGCGGCCGTCGAGCTGCGCGGAGCCTCGAAGTGCGCCTCGCCGAAGGGGGAGGACAGCGCGATGTTCAGCAGCTCGTGCCCGTGCTCATCGGTGGGCCACACCTGGACGTCACCCTCGCCGGCCGGACCTTCGAGGCCGACGGCCAGCAGGTCACGGGCGAAAATCCACTCGACAGGCTCGTCGGAACCGACGTGGAACGCCATCCGGATCGCATACGGATCCTCGGCGCTGTAGTACAGGCTCGCAACCAGCGGGACGGAACCGTGGTCGGGGACCACCAGACTCAGGCCGAGTTCGGCGGACACGGTCACACTGCTGTTCATCATCGGGTCAGACCTTTGCCTTGTCGTGTCCCGGATTGCCGGGCTTCATATATTGGCGCGCGATTGGTTATCAGTTCTGACTCGCGCGTGTCCCGCGTTATTGTTGTCGCGGGTTTGATTCCGCGATTGAAGTCGCTCGTAACCTCGGTCACTGATCAACAAACCGGCCATGACCTGGTCAAACGCTTCTCGCAATAAAACACCGATTTAGACGCTGGATCATCCCCGTGGGCAACAAGGATCAGTTGTGACCTTCGTCTCAGGAGGCCCAGGGAAGGCCTGTTACCGTACCCGGCAGTGTCAAGCACCGAGCTGATCGTCGGGATTTAGTCTGTTTTCCAGGGAAAAAGGGATCGGCCGAATAGACGGCACCGCGTGCTCAGGACGCGGTGAAATTCGATAATTAACTATTTCCGGACTTTACGCATTTTCCCCGGAGTGTCGCCCGGTCCCTGGCGAGCACAGCGGGGGAGCAAGAACGATGCGGCGGGCCTCAGCGACGCGTATCCGCGTACTGGAGACAAGGCTTTGCGCAAGCACGGCCTGGCGCTGGTATGCGCTACGCTGAGATCGCTCTGCGGCGGGGGGCTGTGCCTGCTAGACACTGCTGCGGCGCGCGGGCGATTGGCTCAGCGGGAGAGCGCCTCGTTCACACCGAGGAGGTCACTGGTTCGATCCCAGTATCGCCCACACAGAAACCGCAGGTCAGAGCCAGTCCAGATAAGATCATTTATCATGCAGGGCTCAGCCATAGCTAACCTCGCGCCGGAGTCCCGGCGCTCACGGCTCACCCGGCCGACGTACCTTCGCTGCTGTCAGCATGTCCTAGCAGCAGAGCAAGGACCTCGCCGACTGCAGGCTCCTGGGTGCCAGGCTCGGCTAGCGGTAGGTGCGTCTCGATCCGGTACCGGTTGCGGCGGCCGTCCTTCTGCTTCACTACGTAGCCCGCCTGGGTCAGGTCGGCAACGATCGCGTGGGCGCTGCGCTCGGTGATGGCCAGGCTGGCAGCGATGTCACGTAGCCGCGCGCCAGGATCGTGCGTGATATGCAGCAGCACTCGCGCGTGGTTGGTCAGGAAGCTCCAGTTCCCCATATTCATAGCTTACTTTAGATTCTGGAAATTCATTGCCAGTCTTTTGAATGTCGGCCCCTGACCGGAACCGGGTACAGCCCGGCCTTGCGGCGCTAGCCGGCACCCTACCCAGCGTGGCGCTCGCGCCGCATGACGCGTCGCAGTTGCGTGATTCGCGCGGTTCCGGCCGCAGCCATCAGCAGGGCACCCGCGATGGCGGCCAGCAGCAGCGCGACGGCGAGCGACACGTGCAGGTGGGCGCCCAGGAAGCTGACATTCACCGCGTGCGGGTTCTGGATGATGAAGATCATGACCACCACCAGGACGACCGCGCTCACGGTCAGGCCGAGGTGCGTGCTGCTGATTCGCGTGCGCATCCGCCGTGTCTTGGCAGCCTGCGCCGGTGCGGGAGTGGAAGCGGGCGGCGGGTCTGGGCGGAGGTCTACCGGGGGCGGGATGGTGCTTGCTGCGCTCGGTGGCTGGGTCATGGTATTACTTCTTTCGCGAGCGGGAACGTGCCACTGCACCGTGGGCGAATCCCGTGTGGATCCAGGCTCGCTCAGCGGCCTTCAGCCGCCGCGTTATCTGGTGTCTAATCTGAACGTACACTAGAAAGCAGACACTAGCAATAGATTTCTAGAAATAGACCGCAACGGGCGGAGCAGCGCGACGCTCACAACCGACTGGGCGCCGGCGCGATCACGTTCAGTATTTCCGGAATTAAATTGCTAGTTTCGCACTTGCGATATAGCTTGAGAGAGGCACTGGGAGCGTCCGCCGCCGGCGGCCAGCTCACTCGGGGCCACTAAGGATGCCGGTCATGTTCATCGGTCTGATCATCATCATCGTCGTGCTCGCCGCCTACATGATGATGCGCAGCCGCCGCCGGCGGTAGCCATCGTCTTTGGTCTGGGCGGGGCGCCGCGGGCGGCGCGCGAGATACGCCCAGGCAGCCGCTCTCCCAGCATGATCACAAGGAGCGCGGCTGCCTGGCACGGGCGTTCGGGTCATGGCCCGTTGCCGACTACCGGTGAGCGAGCCGGCCGGTCCGCATGCCGGACACCAGGTGGTAAGCGAGCAGCAGGACTGCTGAGCCTGCGATGGCGGTGAGCCAGGTGGACAAGCTGAAGAATCCATGGAGCGTGTGCACGTGGAACAGCGCGGTGGCCACCCAGCCGCCGCCGAGTGCGCCGAGTATGCCGATCAAGCACGTGACGATGAGGCCTTCCGATCTTCGGCCGGGGATCACCATGTTGGCGAGTAGGCCTGCGGCGAGTCCGAGAACGATCCAGGCGATTATGCTCACAACCGACTCCTCAGTCAGTGCTGCGCGGTAGTGGCTCGAGGTCCCCGTGGTCGGGTCACTCTGGCCTGCGCCGGTCAAGCCGCACGATCCGGCGCACCTGGCTGACGGACTTGACCACCAGTCCGGAGGCGCTCGCGATCAGCCCGGTACCCATGCCGCTGAGACGCGTGCGAGTGCTGCCGGTTTTGGCCGCTTGCGACGGCGAGGCCGTGGACGGCGGGGCGCTGGAGCCGTTGGCGGAGGGGGACGGCACGGTGCTGGTTGTGCCGCTGGTCGGCATCGGGGATTCGTTCATGCCATTGCTTCTTTCAGAGCGGGAACACCGCGCGGAGTCGCGGGGTCGGTTCCCGTGCAGACCCAGGCGCGGCTCGCGGCCTTCGGCCGACCGGAATCTCCTGGTGTCTACGCTCAGACTACATCCGAATTGAAACACAAGCATTCAATCTCTAGAAATAACTCGCGTCAATTATCGGCCCACGCCCGGATCGAGCGCGATCAGACGGCTGCGAGTCGCTCGAGGAGCAGCCTGATGTCCACAACGGCGATCCGCACGTACGAGTCGCCGCAGCCGTAGGGCAGGACGATCGTGCCCGCGTGCGCCATGCCGCCACAGGAGTAGACGACGTTCGGCACGTAACCTTCGCGTTCTGACTTGTCAGCGACGAGGAGCGGCTCCGGCAGGGCCGCGATCAGGCGCTCGGGATGTTCCAGGTCCAGCAGGATGACACCGATCGCGTATTCGCGCATGGGCCCGACGCCATGGGTGAAGACGAGCCAGCCGGCGGGCGTCTCGATCGGCGACCCGCAGTTGCCGAGCTGAATCAGTTCCCACGGATGCGCGGGTGTCTGAATCGTGACGGCCTCGCTCCAGCGGTGACCGTCCGCGGAGTAGCCGATCGCATTGCTTTCCCTGTCCCAGCGCGACAGTGCGGCGTAGCGGCCGCCGATACGGCGGGGGAAGATCGCCATGCCCTTATTCCTCGCCGCCGGCCCGGACATCTGGGAGACCTCGAAGCGCTGGAAGTCCCGGGTTTGCAGAAGCTGGGGTGCGACCTGCGAGCCGTCGAAGGCCGTATAGGTCGCGTAATACCTGAGGTCGTCACCGTCGGTGAAGCGCACCAGCCTCGCGTCTTCCATGCCGTGGCTCTCGGCCGGGCCCGCGGGCCACAGCACCCGCTCGGACAGCGCGGTGCGCTCGTCGAACTCGACCGCATAGCCGGACGCGGCCATCCACCGGACCCGTTCGGCCAGCGCGGCTGAGTCGCCGCGGGTCAGCCGCTGCTCGCGGAGCTCACCGAGTGCCACGTCAAGCTCGCCTGCGGTGAACAGAGCCGGCAGGTGATCCCACAGGTACCGAGCGTTCTCATCCTCCGCGGCGAGGTCGGTGAGCTTCGCCCGGAAAAGATCACGACGATGCGAAACGGGGCCAGCACTGCCAGTCTCTGGGTACCGGCCGGGCGGGTCGAGGCTGATCCCGGACTCGCCGACGGTGCCGGTCCTGAACTCGATGCTCGACAGGTGACCTTCGCCGACGGCACGGAGACTCATGATGAACCGGGTTTCGCCCGGCTGGCAGCCCGACTGGTCCGGATGCGCGACCATCGACGGATTGAACAGGGCCGCGGCCTCGAGCGCGTACTCCTGGGTGAAATACGCTCCGATCAGCCGGCGTCGTGCGCGGTCGACCCGGATGTCGCTGCCGAGCCGGTGCGCGACGAGTTCGAAGTGCTGCTCGAGCGTGGGGGTCAGATCGCGATGGCGCCCGGAGAACCGGGCCAGCGTTCGGGTCAGCGTTGTCGCGACCTCGTCCTCGCTCAGGTCAAGGACGCGATCGATAACCGCCATCACGCGCGACTCGCCGCGGATCAGGGTCTCCTGACCGGGAACGAACAGCCGGCACAACGTGCGCGAGGCATCTGGTCGCAGGCGGTGCCGGGTGCGCGTCAGCAACGCGGTCCCCGGCGTGGCCGCGGATGGCGGGCCTTGCGTCACAGCGGAGCCGACGACAGGCGGAAACCTAGCTGCAGCACCGAGATCATCGCGAGCGTCGACTCCGCGCCCTGATTACCGCTGCGTCCGTCGCGAGTCAGACCGTCGCTGCCTCCGCCCGTTCGCTCGTCCAGCATCGGAATCCTGGCGTCATTGTCACCGAGGAACCAGGACACGCTCATCTGCACGCCGGCGAGCCAGCCGCTGTCGCCGGTGACAGTGAATGCCCGCATGCATGCATCGGCAAGCGCGGCCACCTCGATCGGCTGCTGGTCGAACGCTGGCCGCTCTTCGCCGGGGCCCCAGCCGCCGACCGGTACCACCGACAGATGTCCGTTGCGCGTCTCGACGCCCAGCAGCCAGTCGAGCATGCGCAGGCCGTTCCCGAGCGTCCGGTCCCGGCCGAGTTTCCAGCCAGCCACGATGAGGGCTTCGGCGATGGCGGCATTGGCGTACGTCAGCCTGCGCGCCGGCCACGGCCACGAGGGATCCAAGGGCGGCTGCCCGATGATTGCGCTGGCCTTGTCCAGCAAGCTCAGCGCGCCGGCGTCATCACTCCGGTGATCGAGTATCTCCGCTGCGCCCAGAGCCGCGAATGCCATGGCGTGCGGCCACGCGGACGACACCTGCGCGCTACAGGCGAACCGGCTCAGTGACTCCTCCCGGATCCCGGCCGTCGGACCGCGTGCTGCCGCGGTGCCCAGGCCCCAGAGGGCACGGCCCCAGCAGTCATCTGTCGCGGGGTGGTCGCGCCAGCGGCGGTCGTAACCGAGACGATTCCGGAACTTTCCGTCCGGCGCCTGGGCCTGCGCGAGGAAGTAAAGGTAGCGGCGGCCCAGCGTGATGAGTTCCTGCGGCGGCGACGGCTCCCGGCACACCATGACCAGGCCGCGAGCGATGTCGTCCACGCAATAGCCGTGCTCATAGCGAGGCACGATGCCCTGAGCATGCTCCAGCAGGCCGATGCTGTCGGTCATCCGCTGCAGATGCCGGAACGGCGCAGCAGGGCACGTCATGCTGGCGTTCCCGTCCGCTGCGCGGTCAGCGACGACGCAAGCTCGCGGTAGGAGCGTGCCACCGCCGGCCACAGCAGGGACGGGGCGAGGTCCGCGGATCGCTTGCTCATCCGCGCTGAGAGTCCCGGCTCGGTAAAGACACGCTGCAGCGCCCGGGCTATACCGGCCGGGTCCTGTCTCGCGACCAGCAGGCCCGCACCGCCGCCCAGAAGCTCGACGGCATGCGGGAAGCAGGTCGACACCACCGGCTTGCCTGCGGCCACGGCCTCAATGAGTACTCCCGAGGTGACTTGTTCCAGCGAGTCATACGGCAGGAGCACGACATCCGCGCCGCTGATCACCTTCCCCAGCGCAGCCGCGGGAAGGTACCTGCCGTCGAAATGCACGCGGTCGGCAACATCCCGGTCGCGTGCTCGCGCCAGGAGCGCCAGTCGGTAAGCCTCCCCGTCGCGGTCCAGTACGCGCGGATGAGTCTGCCCGGCCACCTGGTAGTCGGCGTGCAGCCCGCCCCGCCGAAGCATGGCCATCGCGTCAATCGCGTGCTCAATGCCTTTCCCCGGCCCCAGCAGCCCCCAGGTCAGCACCACCGGCCCGGCACCAGTCCGGGCAGCCACCGGAATTACCCGGTTGTCGGCAGCTCCGTGGGGGATCACGAAGACCTTGCCGGCGGGCGTGCCGTAACCGTCCAGCAGTCGCGACCGGGCGGTCTCGGTCATCGTCACCACAGCACCAGCTGCGGCAATCACCGCGTCCAGGATCGCGCGCTGCCGTGGCGTCGGTTTCGTCAGCACTGTATGCAGTACGACGATGGTCGGCGCGTACACGGCCTCCAGAAGCCTGACGATGTCTTGTCCGTCGGCGCCACCGTAGATGCCGTACTCGTGCTGCACGATCGCGACGTCAGCACCGTTGAGGACCTCCGCGGCCGCCGCCGCAGTCGCCACGGAGCCCGCTACCAGGTCCTGGATGACCTCACTGCCAGGCCGCGGCGCCGGCTCATCGAGCACCCGCACGACGGCCACCTGATCGCCCGGCCGGGGCAGGTGGGCGACCAGCGCTGCAGCGAAGGTCGCGAGCCCGCACTGCGTCGGCGGGTAGGTGCTCAACAGCGCGTAGCGCGTCGGCATGAGTTAGCTCCCTCTCGTCGTCTGCCGCGATGCGAGCTGCGGCGCGGGCCGATCTGTGAATCGCCCCTGAGCGGCAGCTACCTGCACCGCCCGGACCGAGAAGCCGCAGCCGCAAGGCCCCGAGGATGGAGCTAGAAGAAGGAACAGTTCCTGAAAAGGAAGTACGTGGCACGAAGTACCTGACGCCCGAGGCTGGCTCGAATGGCCTCGCGTGCCCATCAGCGTCCAGGGCAGTGGCTGAGCGTCCCCCGCTGCCTCGCGTAGCGAACGCGCTGTCAGCTTAGCGGACTTGAAGCCCGCAGCCTGGCCATCGCCGATGCCGACCCCGCCGGAACCGCCGCACCCGGCCAGCGCACCAGGACCACGATTCGGATGACCGTGGCGCGGAATTGCGGCGGACTACAGAGCTTCTGGGAGTGGTTGCGGATACTGCGTTTGTTGCGCAAGAGGCAGGCCGAGCAGAAGGCCCGCGCGGCCGCAGATAGCTGAGCGACCTCGGTCAGGAGATCGGGCTCTTACCGTGGCCTTCATCGTGGTCTACGACGCAAACGTCCGGAGACCGCGGCAGATGTCTGAGCCAGCTGGAGAGGTCAGGCCTGGTCGAGTCTGTAGCTGCGCAGCTTCCGGCCAGCGACAGGCCGCGAAGGTCGGTACGTAGGGCAGCAGCGACGGATCGCTGCCCTATGCCGCGCCCTGATGGGGCGTGACTCACCGCGCGCTGCCCATAGAGGGGCAGCGATTCGTGAGTCACGCCCTTACCCGTATCTGACCTCGGAGGCGATCCGCACCTTCTGGTCCTTGTGTCCGTTTCGGTTACGGCCCAGGCGCCGGGATCGGCCAGCAGGTGCCGGAAGTAGCCGTCAGGGTTGCCAGCGTTGCGCGGCAACTGGAGCGACGACTAGTAGCTGATGCTCTCCGAATACCCCGCTGGCAGGCGCGGTTCCGCCGCCGCTGCGGTGTCCGGTGATCGCACTAGTTGTCACCCTCCGTAGCTGACGCCGCCGGGACAGCCAGGCTGAGCAGCGAGCGTGCGGGCCCGGCCAGAATTGCCGGAATCCGCTGCTGCGCAGGGTTTCTCGTTACTCATCGTTTACAGCTCTCATGGCTTTTCTCGCTCTGAGCTCGGGTACGCAGGTGACGCTTAGTAATTAGAATGGCGCGCATCCGGAGCGCACCAGGGTGTGACGGCCGGCCGTGCCATCGGGGACGGGGGATTGGCGTGTTCGGAGTGGGACGGCCCGGTAAGCAGCCCGCGGCGGGCGGGTCAGGCAACAGCTCAGGCAAGGGCCCCGGCGGCGGCTCAGCGGGCGGCGACAAACCGGGCGGCGGCTCAGCGGGCGGCGACAAGCCGGGCGGCCACGCTCGAGCGAGCGGCGGGTCGCGCCCGAAGGTCATCGCCGTCGGGGTGGCAACGGCCGCCGTCGCGGCCGCAGGCATCACCTTCGCGGTAACGCAGTCGTCCTCCCCGGGCAGCCAGCAGGCCTCCGCGCTGCCGGGCAGCTCGGCGGCGACAGGCCCGATGAGGGTGACCTCGATTACGCCCGCGAGCAAGACGGCCGGCGTCGACGGCGCCATGCCGATCACCGTTCGCTTCACCGACCCGGTCGCCGGGAACTCGGCGAAGCCGCAGCTCTCGCCGAGCGTGCCCGGCAACTGGACGGCGGTCGGCGACGCGCTGGTGTTCACGCCGCAGACGCCGTTCAGCCCGACGACCAAGATCACCGTCACTGTTCCGAACGGGCCCACCGGGGTCCGCGCACAGGGCGGCACCATGCTGAGCGCCTCGGTGAGCGAGCACTTCACCACCGGCAGCTACAGTCAGGGGGCGCTCGCCGAGATGCTCGCGCAGCAGGGATACCTGCCGATGAGCTGGGCTCCGTCCTCGAACGGCCTGGTCCGGGCGGAGAACGAAGAGGCTGGATCGGACCCGGCGTCGCTGACGGCCGCCGGCCAGGCCTACGACCCGCCGGCGGGCACCTTCGACTGGGATTCCGGCTACCCGTCGTCGCTCCAGTCGCTGTGGAGCCCGGACCAGGCCAACGTGCTGCTCCGCGGCGCGGTCATGGCGTTCGAGTCCGAGCACAACATGACCATCAGCGGCAACCTGACACCAGGGTTCTGGAAGGCCCTGTTCAAGGCGTCGGCGAAGGGCGAGCAGAACGCGAACGGGTACACCTACGCCGTAGCCAGAAAGAACCTGCCGGAGACGCTGACGATCTACCACAACGGCCGCGTGGTCGAGCGCACCCTCGCTAACACCGGCATTCCGGACTCGCCGACCGTGGACGGCACGTTTCCGGTGTATGAGAAGTTCCGGTTCCAGATCATGTCGGGAACTAACCCGGATGGCAGCTCCTACGCCGACCCGGTGTCGTTCGTGTCGTACTTCAACGGCGGCGACGCGGTGCATTACTTCCCGCGCGGCTCTTACGGCTTCCAGCAGAGCCTGGGCTGCGTCGAGCTGCCGTGGAACTCGGCCGAGCAGGCCTACCCGTACCTGACCTACGGCAGCCTGGTGACCGTCACCGGCTGAGATCGGGCCGCGGGCTGCTTTCGGCAGTCCGCCCCGGAGTCCGCTTCACAAGCGACCGCCCGGCACTGCGATGACGCGGTGCCGGGCGGTGCCATGTCCGAGCCGGCCCGCCGCCGGGCCGCCCGCTGCCTGCCCGCGAGCCGCCGGACCCATCACTCAGCGCTGAACTTCCCGGTACGCTGGGTTCACCCGTAAGGCCCGGCTCGCAACCTGTTTCCGTTTCTTTACCTTCGCCCGCGCCAGCTACTCCTGAGGGCATCTACAGTCGAAAGCCAGGGTTGTCCTGGTATACATCAGGAATCCTTATCTGCGGCCGCGCCGAATCTGCTCTGCGCGGCGACCGGGTAATGACG
The DNA here is from genome assembly GCA_963711535.1 of uncultured Actinomycetota bacterium. Lineage (GTDB taxonomy): Bacteria > Actinomycetota > Actinomycetes > Streptosporangiales > Streptosporangiaceae > JAJYUU01. Next base: position 402,943 of record CAVQEN010000003.1, read on the forward strand.
GCGGAACGAGGGAGTCACCGTTGTTCTCACTGACGAGCCTGCGCGGGCGGATCGTGGCTATCGGCGGCGTGATCGCCCTCCTGCTGGTCGCGGGCGTCTGGATCACGCTGACGCACGCCTCGGCGCAGTCCTCGAAGTCGACGGCCGACGGTGACCCGAGTGCGAGCCCGTCGGCGTCAGTACCCACCCAGCCGCTGACGCTGGTGTCGGAGACCCCCGCCCGCGGCGCGACCAGCGTCGACGGCGCTTCGGACATCACGATCCACTTCTCCGCGCCGCTCGCCGCGAGCTCGCCGCTGCCGGCCGTCGATCCCGATATCGCCGGCACCTGGCAGGGCACCGGCACGAGCACGCTGAAGTTCGTGCCAGCCAAGGGCTTCGACCAGCTCACCCACGTGAAGGTGACGATCCCCGGCGGCACGCTCGGTGTCCGGTCGGCACACGGCGCGCTGCTCAGCTCGACCGTGCACGTGCGGTTCACGACCGGCGCCTATCAGACTGCCCGGCTGGACGAGCTGCTCACCCAGCTGGGTTACCTGCCGCTGACCTGGACACCCGCTTCCGGCGCGACCGTGCCGGGCGCCGGCGCTGCACAGCTCGCCGCCGCCTACGACGCGCCGAACGGCAGCTATAGCTGGGACTCGGGCTACCCGAGCGAGCTCCAGTCGTTCTGGGACAACGGCGACTCGGGCAGCCTGATGCTCCAGGGCGCGGTCATGGCGTTCGAGGCGGACCACGGGCTCGCCGTCGACGGCGTCCCCGGCAAGCAAGTCTGGAGCGCGCTGTTCAAGGCAGTCGCATCCGGCCAGGACAACACCAGCGGCTACACCTACGCGCTGGCCAGCGAGGGCGACCCGGAGACCCTCACGGTGTGGCACGACGGCAAGGTCATCATGCGGAGCCCGGCGAACACCGGGATCGCCGCGGCGCCCACCACGCTCGGGACCGCCCCGGTGTACCTGAAGTACTACTACCAGGTCATGAAGGGGACGAATCCGGACGGGAGCAAATACGCCGACCCCGTCTACTACGTTTCCTACTTCAGGTCGGGCGAGGCCGTGCACTACTTCCCGCGCGGCTCGTACGGCTTCCCGCAGAGCCTGGGGTGCGTCGAGCTGCCCTGGAGCAGCGCGAAGTTCATCTGGAAGTACCTGACCTACGGCACCCTGGTCACCGTCGCCCGTGGCAGCCAGACGCCGTCGACGAGCCCCACCTCGAACTAACTTCCGCCGAAACGAGGTCGCCGCCCGCCGCCGCGCCGGCAACTGCGCGGCGTCGGGTGCGCCACCGGCGCGCTCGGTGTGCACTCCGGTCCGTCGCGAGCAGGCTGTCGTCGGTAGCATCGGGGCATACAGCGGATTGTCCGCCCTGCTGCATCGCGCTGTGTCCGCGATGTAAAAGCTGTGCCCGCCACGTAAAGGAGCCACGCCGTGCCTGCCGACAAGCTTCACATCACACTCGCCGGAAGCGAGCAAGTGGTGGAAGAGGGCACGACGGCCGGCCTGGCGCTGGCCGAGCGCGATCCCGACAAGGCGACGATCGCTGCCCGGGTGAACGGTGAGCTCCGCGATCTGGCGTGGCTGCTAGCCGACGGCGACCGGGTCGATCCGGTCAGCATCGAGTCACCGGACGGCCTGAACATCCTGCGGCACTCCACCACGCACGTCATGGCGCAGGCGGTGCAGGACCTGTTCCCGGAGGCCACACTGGGTATCGGCCCGCCGGTCGAGAATGGCTTCTACTACGACTTCGACGTCCCCCGGGCGTTCACGCCGGATGACCTCAGGGCCATCGAGCAGAAAATGCGGCAGATCGTCAAGCAGGGCCAGCAGTTCAGCCGCCGGGTGGTCAGCGACGGCGACGCCCGCGCGGAACTGGCCGGCGAGCCGTACAAGCTCGAGCTCATCGGACTCAAGGGCGGCGCGGCGGGCACGGCCAGCGACCCGGCCGACGGACCGGGAGGCCACGAGGCGACCGGCCACGGCGACGAGGTCCTCGGTGACTCGGGTGAGTCGGTCGAGGTCGGCGGCGCCGAGCTGACGATCTACGACAACCTCGACCCGGCGACCGGCAACCGCGAGTGGAGGGACCTGTGCCGCGGCCCGCACCTGCCGACGACCAGGAATATCCCGGCGTTCAAGCTGCTGCGTTCCGGCGGCGCGTACTGGCGCGGCAGCGAGCGGAACCCGCAGCTGCAGCGGATCTACGGCACCGCCTGGCCGTCGCGCGCCGAGCAGGACGCCTACCTGGAGCTGATGGCGGAGGCCGAGAAGCGCGACCACCGTAAGCTCGGCGCCGAGCTGGACCTGTTCAGCTTCCCGACGGAGATCGGCAGCGGGCTGCCGGTGTTCCACCCCAAGGGCGGCATCATCCGCAAGGCGCTGGAGGATTACTCGCGCACGCGGCACGAGCAGGCGGGCTACGACTTTGTCTACACCCCGCACCTCACCAAGTCGAACCTGTTCGAGACCTCCGGCCACCTGGAGTGGTACGCCGACGGGATGTACCCGCCCATGGAGATGGAGGGCGCGAAGTACTACCCGAAGCCGATGAACTGCCCGATGCACATCCTGATCTACGCGTCGCGCGGGCGGTCCTACCGGGAGCTGCCGCTGCGGCTGTTCGAGTTCGGCACCGTGTACCGGTACGAGAAGTCCGGCGTCGTGCACGGGCTCACTCGCGCGCGCGGCTTCACCCAGGACGACTCGCACATCTTCTGCACGCCGGACCAGCTGGAGGACGAGCTCGCGAGCCTGCTCGACTTCGTCGTCGGCCTGCTGCGCGACTACGGCCTGACCGAGTTCGAGGCTGAGCTGTCCACCCGGCCGCAGAAGTTCGTCGGCGAGATCTCCGAGTGGGAGGCGGCCGAGGCGGCGCTGAAGTACGCGCTCGACAAGTCCGGCCTGCCGTACGTGATCGCGGAGGGCGAGGGTGCCTTCTACGCCCCGAAGATCGACGTGCACGTGAAGGACGCGATCGGCCGCCGCTGGCAGCTGTCCACGCTGCAGGTCGACTTCCAGGAGCCGGGCCGGTTCGGCATCGAGTACCAGGCGGCGGACGGCAGCCGGCAGCGGCCGTACATGATCCACCGGGCCCTGTTTGGCTCCATCGAGCGCTTCTTCGGCATCCTGGTCGAGCACTACGCCGGCGCGTTCCCGCCCTGGCTCGCGCCGGTGCAGGTGGTGGGTATCCCGATCTCCGACGCGCACGTCGGTTACCTGCAGGACGTGGCGACGCGGCTGCGCGAGCACGGCATCCGGGTCGAGGTCGACACCAGCGACGACCGGATGCAGAAGAAGATCCGCACCGCGCAGCGGCAGAAGGTGCCGTACATGCTGCTGGCGGGCGACGACGACGTGGCGGCGGGTGCGGTGTCGTTCCGCTACCGGGGCGGCGAGCAGAAGAACGGCGTGCCGGTCGTCGATGCGATCGCGGAGATCACCGGAGCTGTCGCCAGCCGGGCGCAGGTCTGAGGCTGTGCCGGAGCCCGGCCGCATGCGTGGCGCCGATCACGTGCCGGGGCCGGATCATGTGCCCGGGCCGGAGGACCTCGACGCCGGGCAACAGGATGCTCCGCTGCAGCGCGACGGTGTCATGGACGTGACCGCCGAGATCGCGCCGGACGGGCTGCAGCGGCTGTGGATGCCGCATCGCCTGGCGTACATCAAGGGTGAGAACAAGCCCGCCGACGGCAGCGCGCTCCTGTGCCCGTTCGACGAGATCCCGCGCCTCAGCGACGCGGAGGGGCTGATCGTGGCCCGCGGCATCGACGTATACGCGGTGCTGAACCTGTACCCGTACAACAGCGGGCACCTGATGGTGGTGCCGTACCGGCACGTGGCCGACTACACCGAGCTCACCGAGGCCGAGACGGCCGAGCTCGCGGATTTCACCAAGCGCTCGATGGCCGCGCTGCGGGACGCCTCGCAGGCCCAGGGGTTCAACATCGGCATGAACATGGGCAGCGTGGCCGGCGCGGGCATCGCCGCCCACCTGCACCAGCATGTCGTGCCGCGCTGGGGCGGCGACGCGAACTACATGCCGGTCGTGGGGCACACGAAGGTGCTGCCGCAGCTACTCGGGGACACCCGCGCGGTACTGGCGGACGCCTGGCCGGCCGGTTAAGTCCGGCGCCGCTGACGTCCTGAAGGGATCGCTGGCGCGCCGACGGGCCGCGGACGCGCTGATGGGTCGTGATGCTGGATCTGCGCACCAAAGAACGGATGCACATCCAGCGTCACGACCCATGCTGCGTTTCCGGCCTGGCGTCAGGTCTTCTCGGCCGCTGCCACCTTCTCGGCAAGGTGGCTGGGCAGCGGCTCGTAACGCAGGTAGCTGCGGGTGAACGAGCCGGTGCCGTGCGACATCGAGCGCAAGTCGATGGCGTACCGGGTGACCTCGAGTTCCGGGATCTCGGCTTTCACGAGCGTCCGGCCGCCGGCCACAGGCTCGGTGCCGAGAACGCGGCCGCGCCGGGACGACAAGTCGGACATGACGGCGCCCACGTAGTCGTCGGCCACCAGCACCGACACCTCGTCGACGGGCTCGAGCAGCAGGATCTGGGCCCTCGCGGCGGCGTCCCTGAGCGCGGCCCGGCCGGCCTTCTGGAACGCCATGTCGGAGGAGTCGACCGAGTGCGCCTTGCCGTCGAACAGAGTGACCCGGATGTCGACCATCGGATAGCCAGCCATCACGCCCTGCTCCATCTGGGCCTTGACGCCCTTCTCGACGGACGGGATGAACTGGCGCGGCACCACGCCGCCGACGATCTTGTCGACGAACTCGAAACCGCCGCCGGAGCCGAGCGGCTCGATCTCGACGCTGCAGATGCCGTACTCGCCGTGGCCGCCGGACTGCTTGACGTTGCGGCCGAGGCCCTGCGCCTTGCCCCCGACGGTCTCCCGTAGCGGCACCCGCAGCTCGACCTGCTCGACCGCGACGCCGTAACGGCTGGACAGCCGGTCCAGCGCGAGGTCGGAGTGGGCCTCGCCCATGGTCCACAGCACCAGCTGGTGGGTCTCGGCGTTGTTCTCCAGCCGGAGCGTCGGGTCCTCGGCGACCAGCCGCGCGAGTGCCTGGGACATCTTGTCCTCGTCGGCCTTGGACTTGGCCTGGATCGCCACCGGGAGCAGCGGCTCGGGCATCGTCCAGGCTTCCATCAGCAGCGGCTTCTCCTTGTCCGAGAGCGTGTCGCCGGTCTCCGCGGTGGCCAGCTTGGCTACGGCGCAGATATCGCCGGCCACGCAGCTGGCCATCGGCCGCTGCTGCTTGCCGAGCGGCGTGGTAATCGCGCCGATGCGCTCGTCCTCATCGTGGTCAGCGTGGCCGGCGGCCGCGCGGCCGTGGCCGGAGACGTGGACAGTCGCGTCCGGGCGCAGCGTGCCGGAGAAAACGCGAACCAGGCTGACCCGGCCCACGTAGGGGTCGGACGTGGTCTTGACCACCTCGGCGAGCAGCGGCCCGTCCGGGTCGGAGGACAGACCGCTGACAGCCTTCCCGTCGGGCGTCGTCACGGCAGGAAGCGGGTGCTCGGCGGGGGAGGGGAAAGCCTGGGTGATGATCTCGAGTAGTTCCTGCATCCCGATGTGGTGCGGGGCCGAGGTCGCCAGGACGGGGTAGAAGCTGCCGCGCGCGACTGCCTTCTCCAGGTCCTCGATGAGACCCTTGACGTCGATGTCCTCGCCGCCGAGATAGGCCTCCATGAGCGACTCGTCTTCGCTCTCCTGGATGATCGCCTCGATCAGCGAGCCGCGGGCCTCCTCGACGCGCTCGGCCTCGGCGGCGGGGATCTCGGTGTCGGCGCGCTCGCCGCCGGAGTAGTCGTAGAAGCGCTGGGACAGCAGCCCGATCAGGCCCTGCACGCCGCCCTGGCCGTCGGTGACCGGCAGGTACAGCGGCGCTACGGAGTCGCCGAAGGCAGCACGGCAGGCGTCGAGCGCCTCGGCGAAGTCGCCGCGCTGGTGGTCGATCTTGGTCACGACGACCGCGCGGGGCGTGCCGACCGCCGCGCACTCGTCCCACAGCATCTGCGTGAGGCCGTCCACGCCGTCAGCAGCCGAGACCGTGAACAGCGCGGCATCCGCCGCCCGCAGGCCCGCCCGCAGGTCGCCCGTGAAGTCGGCGTAGCCAGGAGTGTCGAGGAGGTTCACCTTGACGTCCTCGTGCACGAACGGCACGAGCGTCAGGTTGACCGAGCGGCCCTGGCGGATCTCGACCTCGTCGAAGTCGCTGACGGTGCTCCCGTCCTCGACCCTGCCTTCACGCTGGATGGTGCCGGTCGTGCCCAGCAGGGCTTCGGCCAGCGTTGTCTTTCCTGCTCCCGAGTGGCCGACCAGCACCACGTTGCGCACGCTTTCGGGCTGGCCGGCCGCTGTTGTCCGGCCGGCGGCTCCCGCTGCGTGAGACTTCTCCGCCATCCGCATCGCCTCCTGAGCGCTAAGTGAGGTTCCCTGACCTGTTCCGTCCGTTCCCTGATCTGCCGTTCCTGATCGGCTCTGCTACGTTCTGAACGAGTTATCGGCGTTCTGCGAGCGGCCGGTCGGGGCGCTTTCGTCGCCGGCTGGTCTGCTGCCGCACGCCCAGCCTTTACCTGCTTGTCGACGTTAACAAGACCCTGATGCGGAATCGTTTGGCCGTCAGGCGCTGACATGCGCGGCGGGCCGTCCGGATCGCCCGGCGGGCTGCAGCGCGAGTCCGCAGGGATACCCCGCGAACCGCCCTAAACCTGCTCCCGCCAGTAAGATCAAGCCGCCATGCTGAAAGTGCTGCGACCAGTGATCGCCCGCGTGCTCACGCCGGTCGGCCAGGTGCTGGCCCGGACGCCAGTGACGCCGAACGCGCTGACGATCATCGGCACGATCGGGATGTCCGCCGGGGCGCTCTGGCTGTTCCCCACCGGTCACCTGTTCGCCGGGGTGATGGTGTGCACGGGCTTCGTGCTGACCGACATGCTGGACGGCACGCTGGCGCGGATCAAGGGCACCACCGGGAAATTCGGCGCCTTCCTCGACTCGACGATGGACCGGGTGGCGGACGCCGCTGTCTTCGCCGGGCTGGCCGCCTGGTTCGTGCTCGGCGGCCACGACAAGCTGCTGGCCGGACTGTCCGTCTTCTGCCTGGTCGCGGGGGCGCTGGTGTCGTACGCGAAGGCCCGGGCGGAGAGCCTCGGCCTGAAGTGCGACGTGGGCTTCGCCGAGCGCACCGAACGGCTCCTGATCGGGCTAGTTGCTATCGGGCTGGCCGGACTTGGCGTACCGTATGTCCTCCCCATCGGACTCTGGATTCTCGCCGCGGCGAGCGCCATCACCTTCGGCCAGCGCGTGCTGGCGGCCCGCCGGTCCGCGGCGGAGGTGGACGCCGCCAGCCAGGCCCAGCCGGAGCCAGAACCTGAGCCTGAGCCAGAACCTGAGTCTGTGAGCGCGGCGACACCGGACCTGCCGGACTCCGGGCCGAGAGGATAACGAGATGCCGGGAGTCAAGGACCGGGTGATGGCCCTGGGCTACACCCTGGGCTGGGGTGTGGTCTGCCGGCTGCCGGAGTCCTGGGCCAAGCGCGGATTCCGGTTCTTCGCGGATATCGCCTGGCGGCGGGAAGGAACCTCGGTCGCGCGGCTTGAGGCCAACCTGGTGCGCGTCCTCGGGCCGGATATCGACGGCAAGACCCTGCGGGCGGTGTCCCGCGAGGGGATGCGCTCCTACGCCCGGTACTGGCTGGAGGTGTTCCGGCTGCCGGTCATGCCCGTCGACCGGCTGGTGGACGGGATGTACGCCGAGGGTGCCTTCGATCAGGCCTTCGAGTTCATGGCCGAGGGCCGTGGAGTCATTTTCTCGGTCCCGCATATGGGAAACTGGGATCAGGCCGGGGCATGGATCATCGCCAAGGGGGCAGGGTCCATCACGACCGTCGTGGAGCGGCTGAAGCCCGAGTCGGTATACGACAAGTTCCTCGCCTTCCGGGAGGGCCTGGGCATGGAGGTCCTGCCGGCCAGCGGCGGCGGTCACCCGTTCGGCGTCCTGGCGCAGCGGCTGCGGGCAGGCAAGGTGGTGGTCCTAGTCGCGGACCGGGATGTGACGGGCACGGGGATCGAGGTCGACTTTTTTGGTGAGACGTGCATGATGTCGCCGGGCTCGGCCGCGCTGGCCATCCAGACCGGGGCCGCCCTGATGCCGGCCGTCCTGTGGTTCGAGGGCGACGGCTGGGGGGTGAACCTCGGCGCGGAGATACCGGTGCCGGAGATCGGGTCACGCCGTGAGCAAGTTGCCGCCATGATGCAGGAAGTTGCCCGGTTCTTCGAGGCCGGGATCCGCGAGCATCCGCAGGACTGGCACATGCTGCAGCCATTGTTCGTCTCCGACCTGGATCCTGAGCGGCAGGCCGCCGCGCGGGCCCGGGCTGCCAGGAACGGGCAGCTGACCGGCCAGGACCTGCCGATGACTGGCCAGGACACGCCGTGAGGGTCGGGCTGGTCTGTCCGTATACATGGGAAGTGCCCGGCGGCGTCCGGGAGCACGTCAGCGGCCTGGCAGAGGCACTCATGGAGCTGGGCCACGAGGTCTCGGTTATCGCGCCTGCGGACGAGGACGCTGACCTGCCGCCCTACGTCGTGCCGGCCGGCCGGGCAGTGCCGGTTCCCTACAACGGCTCGGTCGCCCGCCTGTCGTTCGGCTTCCTGTCCGCCAGCCGGGTGCGCCGCTGGCTGAAGGACGGCGACTTCGACGTCCTGCACGTCCACGAGCCGGCCGCGCCGAGTCTCTCGCTGCTGGCCTGCTGGGTGGCAGACGGGCCGATCGTGGCCACGATGCATGCGGCGATGCCGCGCTCGCGCGCCCTGCATGCGGCACAGCCGATCCTGGCCTCGGCGCTGGAGAAGATCAGCGGCCGCATCGCGGTGGCCGAGGCGGCCCGCAACACGCTGGTCGAGCACCTGGGCGGCGATGCGGTGCTGATCCCCAACGGCCTCAACGTCAGCAAGTTCGAGAAGGCTGAGCCGCTGCCCGGCTTCCCCGGTACCGGCGGGACCCTGGGCTTCCTGGGCCGGATGGACGAGCCGCGTAAGGGGCTCGACATCCTGCTGGCCGCGTTCTCGCTGCTCGCGCCGCAGCGGCCGGACCTGCGGCTGCTGATCGCCGGCCGGGGAGACCCGGACGAGGCGCTGGCGCAGGTCCGGCCGGACTGCCGCGACCGGGTGGTACTGCTCGGCCAGGTCAGTGACGCCGACCGGGTCCGGATGCTGCATTCGGTCGACGTGTTCTGCGCGCCCAACACCGGCGGCGAGAGCTTCGGCTATGTGCTGGTGGAGGCGATGGCGTCCGGTGCGCCGATCGTGGCCAGTGACATCGACGCGTTCCGTCAGGTCCTGCGCGGCGGCGCGGCCGGCGAGCTGTTCGAGACCGGGAGCCCGGAAGCGCTCGCCGCCGCCGCCGGCCGACTCCTGGACGACCCGGCGCACAGGGCGGCACTGGCTGCGGCAGCCTCGGCCGCCGTCCGTGAGTTCGACTGGTCGGTGGTGGCGCGGGACGTCGTGCGCGTCTACCAGGCCGTCGCCCCGGCCGCCGGGCGCGTGGCCGTCGCGCTATGACGCCGATGGCCAGCATCATCGTCATCGCCGCCCTGGCGGTCATCGCGGTCTACATCTCCTGGCGGGCCGGCCGGCTTGACCGGCTGCACGCCCGCGTCGAGGCCGCCCGGTTCGCGCTGGACGCGGCACTGGTGCGCCGGAGCTCCATCGCGCTGGAGCTGGCCGCGTCCGGGCTCCTCGATCCGGCCACGAGTCTCCTGCTGGCCGGGGCGGCCCACGACGCCCGCGCGGCCGAGTCGGCGCGCGAGCTGCCGGAGAGCGACCTCACCCGCGCGCTGCGGGCAGTGTTCAGCCAGCCCGACTTCCGGGCGCTGCTGGCGGGCCGGGAGGGCGCCGAGGAGCTGCTGACCGAGCTGGAGAGTGCCTCGCATCAAGTGTTCCTGGCGCGGAAGTTCTACAACGACGCCGTGGCCGCCACGCGAGCGGCCCGGCGGCGCTGGCTGGCACAGGTATTCCGGCTGGCCGGCCGGGCGCCTTCGCCGGAGTTCTTCGAGATCGACGACTCGCTGGCGCCGGCGGGCGAGGCCGGCGGCCCGACTGCCGACCTGCCGCACCTGACCAACTGACTGCCGGCGACTCCGACGTGCCCGGCCGACGGGCCGTAGGCACCTCGCGGCTCAGATTGCTATCCTGGTTTGTGGGCGATCGTAGAAGCACTTCTGCAGATCCGCTAGAAGTGCTATCAGCGGAATCGGGTGCCGGACAGGCGTCTGACCTGGCCGCCTGCCGTCCCTGCCGGCCCCGGCGGACCGCCTACGATGGATCTGTCGTCAGCAGTGAGTAAGTGAGGTTGTCGTGTCTATTCAGAATGCACCCGCAGGCAACGATCGGCCCGGTACCGCCAGCGCAGCGGCGGAAGCGCAGGCGCAGAAGGGCACCAGCCGGGTCAAGCGCGGCATGGCCGACATGCTGAAGGGCGGCGTCATCATGGACGTCGTTACTCCCGACCAGGCGAAGATCGCCGAGGACGCGGGCGCGGTCGCTGTCATGGCGCTGGAGCGAGTGCCGGCTGACATCCGGGCCCAGGGCGGCGTCGCCCGCATGAGCGACCCGGACATGATCGACGGTATCATCGCCGCCGTCTCCATCCCGGTCATGGCCAAGTGCCGCATCGGGCACTTCGCCGAGGCGCAGGTCCTGCAGGCCATCGGAGTCGACTACATCGACGAGTCCGAGGTGCTGACGCCTGCTGACGAGGCGAACCACGTGGACAAGTGGGACTTCACCGTGCCGTTCGTCTGCGGCGCGACCAACCTGGGCGAGGCCCTGCGCCGCATCACCGAGGGCGCCGCGATGATCCGCTCGAAGGGCGAGGCCGGCACCGGCAACGTCGTCGAGGCGACCAGGCACATGCGCTCGATCCGGACTGCGATCCGCCGCCTGTCGACGCTGTCGGCCGAGGAGCTGTTCACCGCGGCCAAGGATCTGCAGGCGCCGTACGAGCTGGTGGCCGAGGTCGCCGCGGCCGGCAAGCTGCCGGTCGTGCTGTTCACTGCCGGCGGGATCGCGACTCCGGCCGACGCGGCCATGATGATGCAGCTAGGCGCCGAGGGCGTGTTCGTCGGGTCCGGCATCTTCAAGTCCGGCGACCCGGCTGCCCGGGCAGCCGCGATCGTGAAGGCCACGACCTTCTCCGACGACCCGGACGTGATCGCCAAGGTCTCCCGTGGCCTCGGCGAGCCGATGGTCGGCATCAACCTCGACACGCTTCCGGCAGAGCAGCGTTACGCCGACCGCGGGTGGTGATGGCTGCCACTGCGGGCCGGGGAGCAGGCCAGGGTGATGCCGCGCCGGCGGTCGGCGTACTCGCGCTGCAGGGAGACGTCGCCGAGCACCTGCGGGCGCTGCGGGCTTCCGGGGCCGATCCCGTCACCGTGCGCCGGCCCGAGGAGCTTGACCGGGTCGAGGGGCTGGTCATCCCCGGCGGCGAGTCGACCACGATCTGGAAGCTGATCGACATCTTCGGCCTTGCTGACCAGCTGCGGAAGCGCATCTCCGGCGGCATGCCCGTGTTCGGGTCTTGTGCCGGGATGATCATGCTGGCCGACCGGCTGCCGGATCCGGCGTCCGGGCAGGAGACGCTGGGCGGGATCGACATGACGGTCCGCCGGAACGCCTTCGGCCGCCAGGTGGACTCGTTCGAGCGGGATCTCGACGTCACCGGCCTGGTCGGCCCGCCGTACCGGGCCGTGTTCATCCGTGCGCCCTGGGTCGAGGACACCGGCCCCGGCGTCGAGATTCTCGCCACCGACCCGGGCACGAGTAGGATCGTCGCGGTTCGCCAGGGCCGGGCGCTTGCCACCTCGTTTCATCCCGAGCTCACCCCGGACTGGCGCATCCACAAGATGTTCGTCGACATGGTGAGGGTGCAGTCATGAGCGGCCACTCCAAGTGGGCAACCACCAAGCACAAGAAGGCTGTGGTCGACGCCCGTCGCGGCAAGCTGTTTGCCAAGCTGATCAAGAACGTCGAGGTCGCCGCGCGCAGTGGCGGTCCCGACCCGGCCGGCAACCCGACCCTCTATGACGCCATCCAGAAGGCGAAGAAGAGCTCGGTACCGAACGACAACATCGACCGGGCGGTCCGCCGCGGCGGCGGACTCGAGGCCGGCGGCGCCAGCTACGAGTCCATCACCTACGAGGGCTACGCGCCCGGCGGCGTGGCCGTCCTGGTGGAGTGCCTGACAGACAACCGCAACCGGGCCGCGTCCGACGTCCGTGTCGCGTTCACCCGCAACGGCGGCTCGATGGCCGACCCGGGCTCGGTGTCGTACCTGTTCAGCAGGCGCGGCGTGGTCATCGTGCCGAAGGCAGGCGGCGTCACCGAGGACGACGTGCTCGCGGCCGTCCTGGACGCCGGTGCCGAGGAGGTCACCGACCTCGGCGAGTCCTTCGAGGTGATCAGTGACCCCGGCGACCTGGTGACCGTCCGCACGGCGCTGCAGGACGCCGGGCTCGACTACGAGTCGGCCGAGCGCCCGTTCCTCCCGTCGGCCGAGGTCGACCTGGACGAGGAGAACGCCCGGAAGGTCTTCCGCCTCGTCGAGGCCCTCGAGGATTCCGACGATGTCCAGGACGTCTTCGCGAACTACTCGGTGTCCGACGACATCATGGAGAAGCTTGGGTGAGCTCGCCCAGCGACATCGAGACCCGGCTGCTGCGGCCTGACGATGACGTCGAGGCGGAACTGGACCTGCGCCGCCGCGCGTTCGGGCCGATTTCCGCCGGGAAACGAGGTGACGACGGCGCTGCTCTCATCGGCAGTGCGCGGGTGCATCCCATGCGCCAGTGGTGGCGCGGCAGGCCGGTGCCGATGGCCGGAGTCGCGGGGGTGAAGGTAGCCCCGGAACACCGCGGCCGCGGCGTCGGGCGGGCACTGATGGTGCGCCTCCTCGCGGAGATCGCCGATCGCGGCTACCCGCTGTCGGCGCTGTTCCCGGCGACGGCCCCGCTGTACCGGTCACTGGGCTGGGAGCTCGCCGGCGGCTTGTACGACACGACGCTGCCCATGACGGCGCTGGCGAGCCTCATCGGGCCCGACCATGCGCCTGTGCCGGAAGCAGCCGTGCCGGAAGCAGCCGTGCCGGAAGCAGCCGTGCCGGAAGCAGCTGTGCCGGAGCGCAGCACGGACGAGGTATCGCGCGGTGCTGGCGGCGCGGCTCCCGCGCTGCGCCGAGCCGGGCCCGGCGATGCGGCTGTCGTCATCGAGACGCTCGGCCGGGTCTATTCCGCACACGGCGACTCAGGCCCGGCCACGCGGGACCCGCAGACGGTCGCCCGGTGGCTCGATGACGAGGATTTTTTCTCCTACCTCGCCGGTGATGGCTTTCTCGCTTACCGCTGGAGCCGGCAGACCGACGGTGTCCGGGTGGAGCTGCTCGCGGCCGCCTCGGCACCGACAGCACGGGCGTTCTGGCGGATCGTGGCCTCACACGGCTCGATGGCCGATACGGTCTACGCCCGCCTCGGCCCGGATGATCCGGTGAACTGGCTGACCCGCGAGCCTGTCGCGCAGACGCAGCAGCTCGAGGCGTGGATGCTGCGCCTGGTGGACGCGAGCGCAGCCGTGGCCGTGCGCGGTTTCCCGGTGGCTGTCTCGGTCTCGGTGCCGCTGGCAGTCACCGACAGCGCCCTGCCCGCCAACTCGGGCCTGTGGACGCTGGAGGTCAGTGGCGGTGAGGGCACGCTCGCGCGCACCGGGAGCGCGGACGGCCCGCCGCTGCGGCTTGGCGCCCGCGGCCTGGCCGCGCTGTACGGTGGCGCGCCCCTGAGCACGCTGCGCCGCGCGGGGCTCGCGGACGGCGGGTCGGCCTCAGCGGACGACGCGCTGGACAGCGCGTTCGGCGGCAGGCCGGCGTTCATGCTGCATCCGTTCTGAGGCTGACCCGCGTGGCGGGCGGCGTCCGCGGCGCCGAGGCGGTAACGTGCTGCCCGAACAGGTGTTCGCAGTCAGGCGGGATGGTGACGGATGCGCGTGCTCGGCGTGGATCCCGGCCTTACCCGGTGCGGCATCGGCGTTATCGACGGGGATCCGGGCCGGACGCTTCAGCTCGTGGCGACGGATGTCATCAGAACCCCGGCCGGTGACGACATCGGCGCCCGGCTGCTTGCCCTGGAAATCGAGATCGACGCCTGGCTGGCCCGCCACCAGCCGGATGCCGTCGCGGTCGAGCGGGTCTTCAGTCAGCACAACGTCCGCACGGTCATGGGCACCGCGCAGGCCGGCGCCGTCGCCATCGTATGCGCGGCGCGGCGCGGGGTGCCGGTGGCCCTGCATACCCCGAGCGAGGTCAAGGCCGCCGTGACCGGCAGCGGCCGGGCCGACAAGCAGCAGGTCACCGAAATGGTCACCCGGCTCCTGCGGCTGGCTGAGCGGCCGCGGCCCGCGGACTGCGCGGACGCGCTGGCGCTCGCGATCTGCCACCTGTGGCGCGGCACGGCCCGGCAGCGGCTTGCCGCAGCCCAGGCCACCGCAGCCCAGGCGATCGCTGCCCAGGCGGCCGCAGCACGGGCGAGACCGGCTCAGGCGAGCTCCGGCCGGGCGACAGCGGCGCAGCAAGTGGCAGCTGCCCGGCTGGCCGGCCGTGCTAGCCGTCCGGCATCGGCCCGGCCGTCACCATCTCTTCCGCCGTCGGCACCATCCCTGCCGCAGACGGCCGCACCCTGCGCACCGGACGGGCCGCCGTCGAGCGCGTCACCGGCTGCTGGGATGGTGTCCCGCGCCGGGCGCGTTTCCGTCCGCAGAATCGCCGGAGGTCCCCGATGATCGCGCACCTGATCGGATCCGTGGCCGCCGTCGCCCCCGACGGCGCGGTGATCGATGTCGGCGGTGTCGGCTTGCAGGTCCAGTGCACGCCGGGCACGCTGGCCGGGATGCGCATCGGGGAGCGAGCGCGGGTCGCGACGTCGCTTGTGGTCCGGGAGGACTCGCTGACGCTGTACGGGTTCGCCAGTGACGACGAGCGGAACACCTTCGAGCTCCTGCAGACGGCCAGTGGCGTCGGCCCCCGGCTGGCCCAGGCCATGCTTGCGGTGCTGACGCCGGATGCGCTGCGCCGGGCGGTGGCCGCCGAGGATCTGGCCGTGCTGACGTCGGTGCCGGGCATCGGCCGCAAGGGCGCGCAGCGGATCGTGCTGGAGCTTGCCGGAAGACTGGGGTCGCCCGCGGAGCTGGCCGGGGTGACGGCATCCGGCGCCGGCGGCAGCGCCGTGGAGGCGGCCTGGCGCGACCAGGTCCGCGCGGGACTTGTCAGCCTCGGCTGGCAGGCCAGGGAGGCAGATCAGGCCATCTCCGCAGTGGAGCCCGAGCTGACGGCCGTGGCGGACGGAGCGCCGGGCGTCCCGGACGGAGCGCCGGGCCACGTCGACGTCGCGACGGCCCTGCGGGCTGCGCTGCGCGTGCTGGGCCGGCCGTGACGAGCTCCGCCGAGCCCGAGCGGTTCGTCTCCGCGCTGGCCGACGCGGATGACCGTGTGGTCGAGGGTGCGCTGCGACCGAAACGCCTGTCCGAGCTGGTCGGCCAGGACCGGGTCCGCGAGCAGCTGTCGCTCGTGCTCGAAGGCGCGCTGCGCCGCGGCCGGGTGCCCGATCACGTGCTGCTGTCGGGACCGCCGGGCCTGGGCAAGACGACGCTTGCCATGATCATCGCCGCCGAGCTCGGCGCCCCGCTGCGCATCACCAGCGGGCCGGCGATCGAACGGGCGGGCGACCTGGCCGCCATCCTGTCCACGCTGGGCGAGGGCGAAGTCGTCTTCATCGACGAGATCCACCGGGTCGCCCGGCCCGCTGAGGAGATGCTCTACCTGGCCATGGAGGACTTCCGGGTCGACGTGGTCATCGGCAAGGGTCCGGGCGCCACTGCCATCCCGCTGGATATCGCACAGTTCACGCTGGTCGGCGCTACCACCCGGGCAGGCCTGCTGCCCGCCGCCCTGCGGGACAGGTTCGGCTTCACCGCGCACCTGGACTTCTACGAGCCAGCGGAGCTTGGCGTGATCGTCCGCCGCTCGGCCGGCCTGCTGGGCGTGGCACTGCGCGATGACGGCGCCGACGAGATCGCGGGCCGGTCGCGGGGCACGCCGCGCATCGCCAACCGGCTGCTGCGACGGGTGCGGGACTTCGCGGAGGTCCGCGGGGACGGGGTGGTGAGCCGGGAGTGCGCTCAGGCAGCCCTGGAGCTTTACGAGGTCGACGAGAGCGGCCTGGACCGCCTCGACCGGGGGGTTCTCGATGCTCTGGTGCGCCGGTTCGGTGGCGGCCCGGTAGGGCTCTCTACCCTGGCAGTCGCCGTGGGGGAGGAAGCGGAGACCGTCGAGGTGGTCGCCGAGCCGTTCCTCGTCCGGGCTGGCCTGATGGCACGGACGCCGCGCGGCCGGGTCGCGACGCCTGCCGCCTGGCAGCACCTCGGCCTGCCGGTGCCGCAGCAGCCCCCGTGGGCGCGCATGACCGGAAGCCGGGGTATCGACGCTGGTCAGGAGCCTGCCGCCGGCCAGGGCGAGGCGACCCTTTTTGGCTGATCTGCGCTACCCGAGCCGGGACGAAGGGTAACGGCGGATCGCAGGGTGGTCACGATCACTCCACAGACGCCGTAGCCTGTTGGTGCGCCGCGTGCGCGCCGCTACACTGCGGCAGTTGGTCCAAGACACGCCACTTCGGCGCTGCTACCGGGCTTCGCACCTGAGGTGCCGGCCATCACGTCGGCTGCCGGGGCAGAACCAGATGGGAAGGATGCCCCGCCATGGGGACACACATTCTGGCCGCCGCTGCGGCCACCAAGAGCAGTTCCTCGAGCTCGCTGCTGATCATCGTCGTCGTGTTCGCGGTCCTGATGATCTTCATGTTCCGGTCGCAGCGCAAGCGTCAGCGCACTGCTCAGAACACCCAGCGTCAGGTCGCGAACGGGTCGCGCGTCCGCACGGTGCACGGAATCTACGGCACGGTCGTCGACGGCGATGACCGCAACGTCATGCTCGAGATCGCCCCCGGCGTCCAGATCAAGATGCTGCGCCAGGCCATCGCTGCTGTCGTGCCGGACGACGAGCCGTACGGAGTCAACCCGATGGACATGACCCCGAATGCGGCCACGCCCGACGGGTCTGGTCCGGACGGATTCGCTCCTGAGACCGAGGACGAGACGCCCGCAAAGCCTGAAGACCGCGCGTCCATCTAGCCCGCGCCGCACTGGCAGACCGAAGGACAGGGCTCCGTGGCTCCCCGATCTACTCCCCCCTCCCACCCGGGCCGGTACCTGGCCGCCCTGGTGGCGCTGCTCGTCGTGCTGCTGGTCAGCGTCCTCGGCGTGAACGTGTTCAAGCCGTCCGACTGGCACAAGAGCTTCCGCGTCGGCCTCGGGCTTGACCTTTCCAGCGGCACTTCCATCACGCTCAAGGCGACCGCGCCGAACGGCGGCAGGGTGACCCAGGGATCGATGACCAAGGCGATCCAGATCATGACCAACCGGGTGGAGGCCACCGGCCTCACCGGCGCGTCTGTGGTCCAGCAGGGCACTGACCAGATCGTGGTCTCCGTGCCCGGCGCGGGCGCGCAGAAGGTCGCGGCGCTGGTCGGCGAGACCGCGCTGCTGCGGCTTCGGCAGGTCCTGCTGATCGCGCCGAACACGACAACCGCGTCCACGTCGAGCAAGGCCTCGAGTTCGTCGAAGCCGAAGCTGTCGACCACGGCTGACGGCGAGGGAGACGCCGCGCGGCTGACCCCGGCCACCGTCAAGCTGTTCGACAAAGTGAACTGCGCCGGCGACTGGAAGCAGCAGCTCTACGGCAGCCTCGCGAGCAACTACGACAACCCGGATATCCAGACGATTACCTGCTACAAGGCGCCGGGGTCGAGCACCTGGGAGAAGTACGCGCTGGACAAGGCTGTCGTGCAGGGCAACCAGCTCAGCGGCGTGGCGGCCGTTGACCAGAGCACCGGCTGGGTGGTCACCTTCAACGTGAAGAGCCCCGCGTCGAAGGCCCTCGGCACTCTGACGACCAAGATGGCCGGCGACTACTACCCGTCGGTGAGCTCGAACTCTCAGGACGCAGTGCTCGACCTGCTGGCCGTGGTGCTCGACGGCAGCCTGCAGGGCCAGCCGCCGCAGGTGACCTCGGCGATCTCGGACTCCGGGCAGATCAACGGCGGGTCCGGCGCCGGGTTCAGCCAGAACGAGGCCACCAGCCTGGCGAACGTCCTTAAATACGGTAGCCTCCCGCTGTCGTTCCACAACCTGTACACCTCGTCGGTGTCGGCGTCACTCGGCTCCGCTCAGCTGTCGGCGGGCCTGTTCGCGGCGATGGTCGGCCTGCTGCTCGTGGTGATCTACTCGTTCACCTACTACCGCGGCCTCGGCGTCGTGTCGGTGCTCAGTCTCGCGATCGCCGCCTCCGTGTCGTACATGGCGGTGATCCTGCTGTCCAGGTACGAGAGCTTCACGCTCGACCTGGCCGGCATCGCCGGACTGATCGTCGCGATCGGTATCACCGCGGACTCGTTCATCGTGTATTTCGAGCGATTGCGTGACGAGGTCCGCGAGGGCAGATCCCTGCGCGCGGCTGTCGAGCATGGCTGGAAGCGAGCCAGGCGGACCATCCTGGTGTCCGACACGGTGTCGTTCCTGGCCGCGCTGCTGCTGTACATCCTGTCCGAGGGTGACGTCCGCGGCTTCGCGTTCACGCTGGGTCTGACCACGCTCGTGGACGTCGTCGTGGTTTTCCTGTTCACCAAGCCGATGGTGACGCTGCTGGCGAGAACGAAGTTCTACGGCCAGGGTCACCCGCTGTCCGGCCTTGACCCGGCCCGCCTCGGCGCCCGAGCGCCCTGGCGGGGCTCGCGGCGGCCAGCCGCAAGCAGAACCGCCGGCGGGGCCACCGCGACGCGGGCCACGACCAGCTCCCGGGAGGCGTGATGTCGCGGCTTGGCAACCTGACCGGGCGGATGTACCGCGGCGAGGTCTCGATCGACTTCGTCAGCCGCAAGAAGCTCTGGTACATCATCTCGGGCTGCATCCTGGTGATCAGCATCCTGGCGCTGCTGTTCCGCGGGCTGGACTACAGCGTCGACTTCAAGGGCGGGTCCCAGTGGACAGTCCCTGCTGTCGCCGGCGTGACCCAGGCCAAGCTTGAGCAGGCCGTCACCACAGGCGGCGGCATCGACGCGAGCGCTACCGAGGTGAAGCCCTTCGACGGCTCCAAGCCGTTCTGGCAGGTCCAGGCGAGTCAGCTGCCCAACAGCAAGGCGCTGATCATCGGCACTGGCCTCGCCAAGCAGTACAGCCTGCCGGTCGCCGACGTGCCGGTCACCACGGTCGGCGCGAGCTGGGGCTCTCAGATCACCGAGAAGGCCGTCGAGGCACTGATCGCGTTCCTCATCGTGATCGTCATCTACCTGTCGATTGCGTTCGAATGGCGGATGGCGGCCGCGGCTTTCGTCGCGCTCGCCCACGACATCGTGATCACTATCGGCGTGTATGCGCTGACCGGCTTCCAGGTCAGCCCGGCGACGGTGATCGGGCTGCTGACGATCCTCGGTTACTCGCTCTACGACACCGTGGTCGTCTTCGACAAGGTCCGCGAGAATACGGCGCCCATCCTGGGCACCCGGAAGACGACCTACAGCGAGGCCGCGAACCACGCGCTGAACCAGACGCTGGTCCGGTCCATCAATACCTCCCTGACAGCGCTGCTGCCGGTGGCCGCGATCCTCGTGGTCGGCACTCTGCTGCTGGGTAACGGCGAGCTCAAGGACCTGTCGCTGGTGCTGTTCGTCGGAATGCTGTCCGGCACCTATTCCTCGATCTGCATCGCCACCCCGGTGCTCGCCGACCTGAAGGAGCGCGAGCCGCAGTACAAGCAGCTAGCCCGTCAGGTGGCGCTGCGTGCCGCCGGCGGCCGGTCGGCCGTGCGCAAGGCAGCTAGGTCGGGTGCATCCGTCAGCGCGGCGAGCAAGGGTGCCGCTGCCAGCAACGGCGGCGCGAATGGCGGGGCGACCGCAGTCGGGCTCGCCAGCGGAGCCGGGGCGGCCGGTGCCGGCCTCGATGACGGCGATCTTGCTGGCGAGGACAGCGTCACCGACGACGACCGGCTCGACGACGACAGCCTCGAGCAGGACGGCGCCGTCGGAACCGGAGCCGAGGTGCCGGCGTCACAGCCGGCCGGCAGTGCCGCCAGCCGGGCGCCTGGCTCGCGGCCACCGGGTGCCCGCCAGCAGCCGGTGCGGCGCCCGGCAGCCAAGCGGCGTCCGAGCGGCAAGAAGAAGCGCCGGTAGTGACTCAGCCCGCGGGGATGCAGGCCGGTGACGATGTCACCGGCCTGCTGATGTCCAGGATCCGCGACATCCTGGATTACCCGCGGCCCGGCATCGTCTTCAAGGACATCACTCCGCTGCTCGCGGACGGTGCCGCCTTCGCCCGGGTCGTGGACGCTCTGGCGGCCGGCAGCGAAGGCGTGACCAAGGTTGTCGGCATCGAGGCCCGCGGCTTCATCCTGGCAGCCCCGGTCGCCCTGGCCCTCGGCGCCGGGTTGTGCCGGTTCGCAAGGAAGGCAAGCTTCCGGCGAAGACGCTACTCGCAGTCTTACGATCTCGAGTACGGCAGCGCCACCCTTGAGGTGCATACCGACGCATTTGACGCATCCGACCGGGTACTCATCGTCGACGACGTGCTGGCGACTGGCGGCACCGCCGCAGCTACGGTCGACCTTGTGCGCCGGTCCGGGGCCCGGGTGACGGGGATTGTCGTGCTGCTGGAGCTTGAATTCCTTGCAGGCCGGGCAAAACTACCCGAAGTGCCCGTCCGGTCCCTGCTGGCTGTGTGACGCAACGTACGGAGCCCGGCACTTCCCGAATCGTCCGTCGATAGACTTGGTGAACGGCGGACGTGAGGAGCGCATGTGGCCGGTGACGTGGCGACGGCCAGGACGGCCGAACCCGATGTCACCCCGGACCTGCCCACGGCGGATGACAGGGTGACACCGTCCGCAGGCATGCCCGAAGCGCCGCCCGCCGGACCGCCGCAGGATGCCTCCCGCGATGCTCCCGGTCAGGCCGGTGACGACCAGGACGAGGCCGTTGCTGACCAGAACGAGAGCGGCGTCGCGGGGAGCGCCAGCACCGCGGAGCCCGGCCCGGACCGGCCCCCGGCGCGCCGCAAGCCGGGCGGAAAGAGTTCCGGCGGCTCCGGGAAGAAGTCCGCGGCCAGGGCTGCCGCGAGCCGGGTAAGCCGCCGCTCCGCCGCTCCGGCTGAGCCCGCCACGCCGGCGCAGGGCCAGCGGTCAGACAGACAGCGGGTCCGGCGCCGCGGCCGTCCGGCGCAGGCTCGCCCGGCTCGGCGCACCGCGCGGCGGCGGGGTCAACCCGGTGCTCGAGCCGCTGATCAGGACCGTCCGCACCACCCATCCGAAGGCCGACATCCGGCTGATCGAGCGCGCCTACGAGACGGCGGCCGCGGCTGCACGCGGGCCAGTCCCGGCGCAGCGGCGACCCGTACATCACCCACCCGCTGGCCGTCGCGACCATCCTGGCCGAGCTCGGCATGCCGCACGACACGATCTGCGCCGCGCTGCTGCACGACACCGTCGAGGACACCGCAGTACACGCTCGGCCAGCTCCGGCGAGGACTTCGGCGAGAACATCGCGTGCGCTGGTCGACGGCGTGACCAAGCTGGACAAGGTCAAGTACGGCGACGCCGCCCAGGCCGAGACCGTGCGCAAGATGGTCGTCGCCATGTCCCGCGACATCCGGGTCCTGGTCATCAAGCTGGCCGACCGGCTGCACAACATGCGCACGCTGCGCTACCTGCCGCGGCCGAAGCAGGAGCAGAAGTCGCGCGAGATGCTGGAGATCTTCGCCCCGCTGGCGCACCGGCTGGGCATGAACACGGTCAAGTGGGAGCTCGAGGACCTGGCGTTCGCCACCCTGTACCCCAAGCGCTACGACGAGATCGCCCGGCTGGTCTCGGAGCGCGCGCCGCGGCGGGAGATGTTCCTGCAGGAGGTGATCGAGGACGTCCAGGACGACCTGCAAGGACGCCAAGATCAAGGCCCAGGTCACCGGGCGGCCGAAGCACTACTACTCGGTCTACCAGAAGATGATCGCCCGCAATGTCAGCTTCGACGACATCTACGACCTCGTCGGCATCCGGGTCCTGGTCGACTCGCTGCGCGACTGCTACGCGGTGCTCGGCACCGTGCACGCGCGCTGGAATCCGGTCCCCGGCCGGTTCAAGGACTACATCGCGATGCCGAAGTTCAACATGTACCAGTCGCTGCACACGACGGTGATCGGCCCCGAGGGCAAGCCGGTCGAGCTGCAGATCCGGACCTGGGCGCATGCACAAGCGCGCGGAGTACGGCGTCGCCGCGCACTGGAAGTACAAGGAGGAGATGGTCACCGGCGGCGCCGGAGCCGACGACATGGCCTGGCTGCGGCAGCTGGTGGACTGGCAGCGCGAGACCGAGGACCCGGCCGAGTTCCTCGACTCGCTGCGCTTCGACCTGGGCGGCGCCGAGGTGTACGTGTTCACCCCGCGCGGCGAGGTCATCGCGCTGCCGCAGGGCGCGACGCCGGTCGACTTCGCCTACGCGATCCACACCGAGGTGGGCCACCGGACGATCGGCGCCCGGGTCAACGGCCGGCTGGTGGCGCTGGAGAGCACGCTGAGCAACGGCGACACCGTCGAGATCTTCACCTCCAAGGCGCCGGACGCCGGGCCGAGCCAGGACTGGCTCGGCTTCGTGCAGAGCGCCCGGGCCCGGAACAAGATCCGGCACTGGTTCTCCAAGGAACGCCGCGAGGCGGCCGCCGAGACCGGCAAGACCGCGATCGCCCGGATGATGCGCAAGCAGGACCTGCCGCTGCAGCGCCTGGCTACGGCCGACGCTCTCAACTCGATCGCCACCGAGCTGCACTACACCGACCTGTCCGCGCTCTACGCGGCCGTCGGCGAGGGCCACGTCAGCGCCCAGTCGGTCGTCGCCAAGCTGGTCAAGTCGGCGGGCGGGGTCGAGGGCGCCCAGGAGGACCTGGCCGAGGCCACGCTGGTCACCCAGGACGACCGCCGGCCGGCCACGCCCGCCGGCGACTCGGGCGTCGTCGTCGAGGGCGCCAACGACGTCTGGGCGCGGCTGTCCAAGTGCTGCACGCCGGTGCCCGGCGACGAGATCACCGGCTTCGTCACCCGCGGCAACGGCGTCTCGGTGCACCGCGCCGACTGCGTGAACCTGCGAGCACCTGCTGGCGTCGGAGCCGGAGCGGCTGGTCAACGTGCGCTGGTCGCCGCGCGAGGGCTCGCAGTTCCTGGTCGCCATCCAGGTCGAGGCGCTGGACCGCACCGGCTTGCTGTCCGACGTCACCCGGGCGCTGTCCGACCAGCACGTGAACATCCTGTCCGCCACGGTGAGCACCACCCGGGACCGGGTCGCGTTCAGCCGGTTCACGTTCGAGATGGGCGACCCGAAGCACCTCGGCGCAGTCCTGCGCGCCGTTCGCTCCATCGACGGCGTCTACGACGTCTACCGCGTCACCAGCTAGATCGGCCGCTGGGCCGAGCCGACAGACGCGCCGATTCGCCGGACAGCGTGGCTCCTGAACGGGGACAGTTCCGCGAGGCGTCCGCTCCGCCTCGGCAGCCAGGACTTCGCGGGCTCGATGGCCTCCGGCGGCCTGCTGCTGCGCGTTCGCATCGCCCTTGGCCTGCGCCTTGGCAAGCTGGCTCTCGAGCTGGGCGATGGCACTGCGGATCTGCTCGACGGTGCCGCGGGCCCGCGACAGGGCCTCGGGGTCGGTGCGGCGCCAGTGCGAGTCCTCGGCCTTGCGCAGCGTCTCCTCGATCTTGCGCAGGCCGCCCTCGAGCCGGTCCTGGGAGTCGCGCGGGACCGGCGCCGGCCCGCTCCCAGCGCTCCTGGATGCCGCGCAGCGTGCCGCGCGCCGACCGCGCGTCGGTGACCGGCAGCAGCTTCTCGGCCTCGGCCAGCAGCTGCTCCTTGACCACGACGTGCTCGCGGAGTTCCTTGTCCTTGGCGTCCAGCACCTCGGCGCGGGCGTGCGAAGAAGGTGTCCTGCGCGGCCTTGAAGCGGTCCCACAGCTCGTCCTCGGCGGACCGGTCGGCCCGGCCGGCCTGCTTCCAGGACCGCATCAGCTCCCGGTAGGCGCGTGGCCGTCGGACCCCAGTCGGTCGAGGTGGCCAGCTCCTCGGCCTGGTCGGACCAGCTCTTCCTTGCGCGTCCGGATGCCCTCGCGCTCCTCCTCGAGGTTGGCGAAGTAGGCCTTGCGGCGCTTGGCGAAGGCGTTCCGGGCTGCGGACAGCCGCTTCCACAGCGCGGCCTCGGCGGTCCGGTCGCCGCGCGGCGCGGCCTTCCACTCCTCCAGGAGCTGCCGCATGCGCTCGCCGCTGGCCTTCCAGTGGGTGGCCTCGACCGCCAGCCGCTCGGCCTCGGCGACGATGCGCTCCTTGATCTCGTGCGCCTCGGTCCGGGCCTGCTCGCGGGCGGCCTTGTGCTCCTCGCGGCGATGCTCGATGGTCCCGTCGAGCGCCGCCAGCCGGGCTTCAGGCTCGTCCAGGTCGCCGATCGCGTGCGCGTCGGTCACCGCGCCGAGCAGCCGGCTGATGGTCGACTTGGCCTGGCCAGGGGACAGGTCGGTACTGGCCATGCCGCTGCTCAAGCAGGCTGATCTCGGTCTCCAGCGCAGTCGAACTTGCGCTTGAAGAAGGCCAGGGCCTCGTCCGGGCTGCCCGCCTGCCACGAGCCGATCTCGCGCTCGCCGTCGGCGGTACGGACAAACACAGTCCCGTCCTCGGCTACCCGGCCCCACGGATCGCTTGCGGTACTCACCGCGTACCTCCTGCTCGGTACCTGACTCCAGGCTCAGCCGATCAGGTCTTCGTGATCGTCACGCTGCTCGATCTCAACCTTCTCCTTGGGTGCCCGTCACCGTGCCCGTTGGAGTTGTCGCTGCCCGCCTTGCGCCACATTCTGGATGATGTTGAGCCCACTGGCGATAGTGCCAAACGGCGTGTAGCTGGCCGGCAGGTCGGATGTTCTTGTACACGAGGAAGAACTGGCTGCCGTTGCTGTCCGGGTCGCCGGTGCTGTTGGCCATCGCGACCGTGCCCGCCGGGTACAGCCCCTCGGTCTCACCGGAGACCTTGGCGGCTTCAGGTCGAGGTGTTCTCGGTGTAGAACTCGTAGCCGGGGCCGCCTGAGCCGGTGCCGGTCGGGTCGCCGCACTGCAGCACGTAGATGCCGGCGGCTTTGGTGGTCAGCCGCTGGCAGTGGGTGTTGTTGAAGAACTTCTGGTCGGCCAGCAGACGAACGAGTTCACCGTGCACGGGGCCTCGCGTTGTCGCAGGTCGATCACGATCGTGCCGCGGTTGGTCGCGATCTTGGCGGTGTAGTGAGCGCTCGTGTCCGGCGTCGCGGCGGCAGCGAGACCTTGCGCGCGGCCGTGCCGCTCTTCGTGTACACGCATTTGCCGTCGACCATGGCCGCGGTGGGAGCTCGGCGACGCGAGTGGCGGTGGGGGTCGGCCTTCGGATTGGCAGCCGCGATCGGACTTCGGCGTTGAGAACACGCCGGCGATCGCGGCCGCGCCCACCCCGACGCCAGCCACCAGGATCACAACGATGACGCCAACCGCCCACTGCTTCTGCTCGACGGGCCTGCGCCGCCTGGCGGTCCAGCCGCCGCTCGTAGGCCTGCTTGGCGAGCTGCCGCTGGCGTTCCCTCTTGCTGGCCACCCGTGCGGTCCTCCTGTTCACCCGCAGTCTCCTGCGGTCTGCCTGGTCTGGCAAAGCGCCGCCGTCGGCCCCAGGGCAGCGCACTGCGAAACTTCGCGAATCGTACCGTTGTGACGCTGGTATTAACGCCTCCGTTACTTTTCGAGTCCCAACCGCGCCCAACCCGTGTCCTGGCGAGCCGAAGCGGCCGGGCAACGGCGCCCTGGCCAGCGGATCTCGATAGCCTTGACCAACCCTGCCGTCAGCGAGGAGGAGGGTCCCCGTGCTGGATGCAACGGTGCTGGACGCAACGGTGCTGGGCACAACGGTGCTCGAGGGAACAGTGCTGGCTGGAACAGCGCCAGGGGGACGCGGTGCTGATAGCCGGGTTCCCCGCTGGCTCGTTCGCGGCGAACTGCTACCTGCTGGCGACCGAGCCAGGCGCGGAGTGCCTGATTATCGACCCTGGTCAGGACGCTGAGCAGGGCATCGAGGAAATCGTCGAGCAGTACCGGCTGCGGCCGGTCGCGGTGCTGGCGACGCATGGGCACATCGACCACATCTGGTCGGTGGCGCCGGTCTGCGGGGCCAGGGGCATCCCGGCCTACATTCACCCCGATGACCGCGCGCTGCTGTCCGACCCCGGCCAGGGGCCTGCCGCTATGGCCGGGCCAGCAGCTCTTCGGCGGGCTCACCTTCAGCGAGCCGGACGACGTGCTCGAGCTGACCGACGGCATGACGCTCCAGCTAGCTGGCCTGGATCTCGTCGTCGACCACGCGCCGGGCCACACGCCGGGCTCGGTAACGTTCCGGCTGCCTGCAGCCGCGGACCCGGGTCGGGCACGATGTTCATCGGGCGACCTGCTGTTCGCCGGGTCGATCGGCCGGACCGACCTGCCGGGCGGCGACTACGAGACGATCCTGGCTAGCCTGGCCACGGGTATGCCTGCCACTGCCGGACGAGACCGTGGTGCTGTCCGGGCACGGGCCGCAGACGACGATCGGGGCCGAGCGGGCCAGCAATCCGTTCCTGGCCGGGCTGGCGCCGGCGGACGGGCCCGGTCACCGGGGTCTGATCCGCGTTCGGGCAACGCTCGGGCTGGCCCTGGTGCTGCCCGGCGTAACGAGAGCTGACGTGACAACAGAGAGGCTGGGCAAGCAATGATCCGCACCCACGAGGCGGGCAGCCTGCGGGCGTCCTCGGCGGGCGAGCAGGTACGGCTGGCGGGCTGGGTCGCGCGGCGGCGCGACCACGGCGGGGTCGTGTTCATCGACCTGCGCGACGGCAGCGGGATCGTGCAGGTTGTGCTCCGCGCAGGAGGACGTCGCGCACGACTTGCGAGCGGAGTTCTGCGTGCTGGTCGACGGCACCGTCCGGCTCCGGCCCGGCGGGAACGAGAACCCGGAGCTGGCCACCGGCGATGTCGAGGTGGCCGCGACCGCCCTGGAGGTGCTGTCGCAGTCCGACCCGCTGCCGTTCCCGATCGAGGGAGGCGGCGAGCCTCAACGAGGAAGTCCGCCTCAAGTACCGCTACCTCGACATCCGGCGGGCCGACATGGCGGCGGCGCTGCGCGCCCGGTCCAAAGCCGTCTACCTGCTGAACCAGGTCATGGACGCGCACCGGTTCGTCAACGGTGGAGACGCCGTTCC
Organism: uncultured Actinomycetota bacterium; assembly: GCA_963711535.1. GTDB lineage: Bacteria > Actinomycetota > Actinomycetes > Streptosporangiales > Streptosporangiaceae > JAJYUU01. The sequence goes on from CAVQEN010000003.1 coordinate 430,380, forward strand.
TGACGCGGTCCACCCCCGAGGGCGCCCGCGACTTCCTCGTGCCGGTCCGGCTGCGGCCGGGCTCCTGGTACGCGCTGCCGCAGTCGCCGCAGCTGTTCAAGCAGCTGCTGATGATCGCCGGCCTGGAGCGCTACTTCCAGCTCGTGCGGTGCTTCCGCGACGAGGACTTCCGCGCCGACAGGCAGCCCGAGTTCACTCAGGTCGACCTCGAGATGTCCTTCGTCACCCGGGAGGACGTGGTCGAGGTCGCCGAGGACCTGATCGAGGCGCTGTGGCTCGACGATCGCCGGCTACGAGATCCAGCGCCCGATCCCGCACATGACCTACGCCGACGCGATGGCCCGGTTCGGCTCCGACAAACCCGACCTCCGGTTCGGAAACGAGCTGACCGACGTCACGGCCTATTTCGCCCAGTCGGAGTTTCGGGTGTTCCAGGCCCCGCACGTCGGCGCGGTCGTCATGCCCCGCGGCGGGTCGCAGACTCGCAAAGAGCTCGACGGCTGGCAGGAATGGGCTAAGTCGCGCGGCGCCCGCGGACTCGCCTACGTGCTGATCGGCGAGGACGGCCAGGTGTCCGACTCGGGGCCGGTGGCCCGGCACCTGTCGGAGGCCGAGCGCTCCGGACTGCCCGCGACGGTCGGAGCCAGTGCCGGCGATGCGGTGTTCTTCGCGGCCGGGACCGCGAGCGAGGCGCGGGCGCTGCTCGGCGCTGCGCGGCTGGAGATCGGCCACCGGTGCGAGCTGATCGACCCGGCCGCGTGGGCGTTCACCTGGGTAGTAGACGCGCCGATGTTCGAGGAGGACGGCGACGGCGGCTGGACCGCGGTGCACCATCCGTTCACCTCGCCGCTGCCGGAGTGGGCGGGCAAGTTCGCGGCCGAGCCCGGCGGGGCGCTCGCCGATGCCTACGACATCGTCTGCAACGGGACCGAGATCGGCGGCGGCTCCATCCGGATCCACCGGCCGGACGTGCAGCAGCAGGTGTTCGACGTCATCGGGCTGTCGCGGGAGGAAGCGGCCTCGCAGTTCGGCTTCCTGCTGGAGGCGCTGCGGTTCGGGCCGCCGCCGCACGGCGGGATCGCGTTCGGCTGGGACCGGCTGCTGATGCTGCTGACCGGGCGGGACTCGATCCGGGATGTCATCGCGTTCCCGAAGGCGGCGTCCGGGCACGACCCGCTGACCGGCGCGCCGACGCCGATCACCGCGGCGCAGCGCAAGGAGGCCGGCATCGACGCGCGGCCAGCCGGGCAGGCCGCGCCCGGTGGCGGGGTCGCCTCGGCGGGCGGGGCCGCGCCCGCAGGCGGCTGACCAGGAGTTCACGCCCAGCTGCTGGCGCGCCGATGGGTCGTGATGGGTGGATTCGCCTCCGCAAGAACGGCGGCAGGTCCACCCTCACGCCCCATCAGCGGCTCCGGGTCACGCCGCCGGCAGCACCTGGCCCGCCGTCCGCGTGAACACAACCCGGTCTAGCTCGCGACCCTGCTCGTTGATGAACCGCAGCACCATGGTGGTGTTCTGGCCGGAGCTGGCCGGCGTGACGTCGAGCGCGACGAACCCGTAATCGTCGTACCGAGCCTGTGACCAGTCCACGGTCTCGTACCGGACGCTGAAGTCTTTCTCGTTGACATACGGGCTGCCGGCCGCGGTCCCGGCGGCGCCGCGGAAGACAGTGCGGCGGCTGACAACGTTGCGGCGCAGATGCGCCATCCACTCCTCGTGCTGTTCGACGAGAGGCCGGTCCTGACCAGGATTCCGTTCAGCTGGCATGCCGGGAATGTAGGGCGCCCAAGCCGCTGCCTCAGGTTTCTGCCATGAACACCGGCTATCACGACAGTGAACAGGCTGCCGGCTGAACGATCAGGCAGGCCGTGCGGCGGTACTTCAGTGGCGTCAGCCGCCCGATTGCCAGGCGGCAACGGCTCGAACTGACATCCCACGCGTTAGGTGCAGCCGGATCTTGACAAAACGGGCGTCAAACTGCACTTTTCGCGTGGGAAGTCAGCCTCGTTGCCGAAGCGGGGCGCCATTGTGGTCCAGCTGCCGGCGGGCGGCGATGTGGCGGTGACGGGCGGGGCCGTGACGTCGCCGCGGGTGCTGACGGGGCGGGCCGAGCGTCAGCGGAAGGCGCGGAACGCGGCGCGAACCTCGCTGACGAACAGCTCCGGCTGCTCGAACGCCGCGAAGTGGCCGCCCTTCGGCAGCTCGTTCCAGTAGCGCAAGTCCGGATACTCCTGTTCGGCCCAGCGCCGCGACGCGCGGAAGATCTCCTTCGGGAACACCGAGCAGCCGACGGGCACGGCGGCGGTCCCCTCCACAGGTTTGCCGAAGCTCTCCCAGTAAATCCGGGCAGACGACGCGCCGGCGCCGGGCAGCCAGTAGAGCATGACGTTGTCGAGGATCTCGTCCCTGGTGAGGACGTTGAGCGGGTCGCCGTCGGAGTCGGTCCAGGACCAGAACTTCTCGACGATCCAGGCGCACAGTCCGGTGGGCGAGTCGACGAGCCCGTAGCCGACGGTCTGCGGCCGGGTGGACTGCTCCTTGGAGTAGCCGGAATCCCAGTCGCGGTAGTACTTCAGGCCATCGAGTGCCGACTGTTCCTGCTCGGTCAGGCTGTCCATCGTCGCCGGGTCCGGCCGCGCGGTCACCATGTTGAGGTGGATGCCGGCGAGGTGAGCGGGATGGCGGATGCCCAGAGCCCGGGTGACGCCAGCTCCCCAGTCGCCGCCTTGCGCTCCGTACCGGGAGTAGCCGAGCCGGGTCATCAGCTCGTCCCAGGCGTCGGCGATGTGCGGGACACTCCAGCCTGCCTGGGCGGGCTTATCGCTGAAGCCGAATCCGGGCAGCGCCGGGCACACCACGTGGAAGGCATCGGCTGCCTCGCCACCGTGCGCGACCGGGTCGGTCAGCGGCCCGATGACCTTGCGGAACTCAAGGACCGAGCCCGGCCAGCCGTGCGTGAGGACGAGCGGCAGCGCATCGGGGCGGGGCGACCGCAGGTGGAGGAAGTGGAAGCCGAGTCCGTCTATCTCCGTCCGGAACTGCGGGATGCTGTTGAGGGCCGCCTCGCAGACACGCCAGTCGTAGCCGTCCTGCCAGTAGGCGCACAGCTGGCTCAGGTAGTCCAGCGGCATCCCCTGCGACCAGTCGCCGACCGTCTCCGGCTCCGGCCAGCGGGTAAGGCGCAGACGCTGCCGCAGGTCCGCAAGGTCAGCTTCGGGGACGTCGATCCGGAACGGGGTGATATCGGCGCTCATGATCCCAGCATGACGCGCCGGGCGGTCCGGCATACGCGGTCCGGCGCTCTCCACGCTCCGCGCTCGGCGGCCATCTCGCCTGTAGCTGCAGCGGCCGGAGACCCTGCACCTGCGGCCGGGCAGGCTCGCGGCTAGGCTCCGGGCGTGGCCTACGTCGGGCAGTTCGATCGTCTCATTCGCGTGGAAGACCGCGGAAAAGCGATCATGAACACGCGCACGATCGCCGTCTTCACCGACGCCCTGGTGGTGGTCGCGGTCAACGTCTACGGCGACACCGGCAAGCCGGCCAGCGCGATGTTCTTCCGAGTCCGCCGGACCGGCCGCGCCCGCGGGCGGAGGCCGGCCCTGGCAGGGGCGAAGAGCACGTCCGCGCCGACGCCGAGCTTGCTGGCTCGGGCGCCGGGTTCGCCGAGACCTGGCCGAAGGCCGAGCTCATCCCGCTCGCCGTCATCGACACTGTGGTGCTGACCCGGCCGCAGCAGGTCAGCGAGCTGGCCATTTACGAGACCACCCGCGACCCGGCCAGCCGGGCGAAGTCGGCCTTCCTCGGCGACCTGTCCGCCGACAGCGTCCGGGCGACACTGGGTCCCCTCCTCGGCGACCGGCTGCAGATCGAGACCCCCGGCTGAGACCGGTCCGCAGAGTTCCGGCTCAGACCCGCCGGGCGAGACCGGCAGGCTCGTCGGCCAGACCGTCCCGCTAAGACACCGGCGGGACGGCGAGCGACGGCAGGATCTGGCGCGGGATGACCGGCGCGGCCGGGCGGCGGCGCCACTCCCGCGGATAGCCGAGCGACACCTCCTCGTGCCTGATGCCGTCGTGCCAGGTCGTCCGGGGGATATGCAGGTGGCCGTAGACCACGGCCTCGGCCCGGAACCGGACCGGCCAGTCAGCCGTGCGCTTCGTGCCGCACCACTGCGCGAACGCCGGATACCGCATCACCCTTGTCGGCTCCTGCACCAGCGGGAAGTGATTCACCAGCACCGTCGGCAGCCCAGCCGGAAGCTCGCCGAGCCGCCGCAGCGTGACGGCCACCCGCTGCGCGCACCAGTCCTGGCGGCTCGGATAGGGGTCGGGATGCAGCATCCGCTCGTCGGTGCTCACGATCCCGGCCGCCCGGGCGGCCACAACGCCGTCAGCGGCCGAGGCGGCGCCATCCGGCCGGAACGAGTAGTCGTACAGCACGAACATCGGCGCGACGACGGCCGGTCCGCCCGCGCCCGTCCAGACCGGGAACGGGTCCTCCGGAGTCAGCACCCCGAGTCGACGGCACGCCGCCACGAGGTGCTGGTACCGCTCCTCGCCGCGCAGCCGGAGCGGATCGCTGCCGTGTGTCCACAACTCGTGGTTGCCCGGCACCCAGATGACCTTCGCGAAGCGCTCGCTCAGCCTGGCCAGCACCTGCTCCACGTCGGCCGCCCGCTCGCCGACGTCGCCCGCCACGATCAGCCAGTCCGCGTCGGTCACCGGCTGCAGCCGGTCGGCGATCGCCCGGTTCTCCGGGTAACCCACATGCAGGTCGCTGACGGCCAGCAGCCGCGCGCCGCCAGTCGCCGGGTTCTGCTGCATGATCGCGAAGGATACTGACCGCCGCCAGCTGGGCCATCCTGCGCCAGCAGGCTCCGAGCCCGGCTGACGGCACCGGCAGGTACTGTCGCATTCGTGCCCCGCGTTCCTGACCACTCGACCGGGAGCCTGTTCGATGCCGCCGCCGAGGCGGCCGAGCAGGCGACCGCGCCGCTTGCTGTCCGGATGCGGCCCCGCACGCTAGCCGAGGTCATCGGCCAGTCGCACCTCACCCAGGACGGCTCGCCGCTCCGCAAGCTGACCGATAACGACTCGCCGATGTCCGTGCTGCTGTGGGGCCCGCCGGGCACCGGCAAGACCACTCTTGCCTACGTCGTGGCGAACGTGACCAAGCGCCGGTTCGTCGAGCTGTCGGCCGTCCAGGCGGGGGTCAAGGACGTCCGGGCGGCGATCGAGACCGCGCGCGGCACCCTGGGCATGACCGGCGAGCAGACCGTGCTGTTCATCGACGAGGTGCACCGGTTCAACAAGGCGCAGCAGGACGCGCTGCTGCCCGCCGTGGAGAACCGCTGGGTCTCGTTCATCGGCGCCACCACGGAGAACCCGTCCTTCTCGGTCATCGGCCCGCTGCTGTCCCGGTCGCTGCTGCTCACCCTCCGCCCGCTCAGCGACGACGACATCGGTCAGGTCATCGACCGCGCGCTCAGTGACGAGCGAGGCCTCGGCGGCCGCGTTTCTCTCGCCGAAGGCGTACGTGCGCACCTGGTCAGGCTCGCCGGCGGTGACGCCCGGCGGGTGCTGACCTACCTGGAGGCCGCCGCCCTCGGCCTGCCCGAGGGCGAGGAGATCACCGTCGGGCTGCTGGAGCAGGCGGTCGACAAGGCGATGGTGCGCTACGACCGCGCGGGCGATCAGCACTACGACGTCATCAGCGCGTTCATCAAGAGCATGCGGGGCAGCGACGCTGACGCCGCGCTGCACTACCTGGCCCGGATGATCGGGGCGGGCGAGGACCCGCGGTTCATCGCCCGGCGGCTGATCGTGCACGCCAGCGAAGACGTCGGGATGGCTGACCCGACCGCGCTGCAGACGGCCGTCGCCGCGGCGCAGGCAGTCGAGTTCGTCGGGCTGCCAGAGGCGCGCCTCAACCTGGCGCAGGCCGTCATCCACATCTCGCTGGCGCCCAAGTCGAATGCGGTGGCCACCGCCATCGCCGAGGCCGCGCGCGACGTCCAGGCCGGGCTTGCGGGCCCGGTTCCGAAGCACCTGCGCGACGCGAGCTACGCGGGCGCGGCCCGGCTCGGCCACGGCAAGGGCTACCGGTACGCGCACGACGACCCGGCCGGCATCGTCGAGCAGCAGTACGCGCCGGACAGCCTGGCCGGCAGGCGTTACTACCTGCCGACCACGCACGGCGCGGAGGCGCGGGTCACCGAGCGGTCGGAGCGGATCAGGGCGATCCTGCGCGGCGCGGGCAAGACCGGTTCAGAAGATCAGGACCCATCCCCGGACCAGAAACGCGGCGATCCCCCCGACTCCGCCTCGCAGCAGCCCGGCTGACAGGATAAGTCACCGGCCAGTGACGGGCCCGGCATCCGCGATAGGGTCGGCGATGTTCGGAACTCGGCACGCGGATGGGAGTCAGCCACGATGACTGCCGGACAGCTTGCGGCACTCATCGCCGCGGTGTTCTTCGCGCTGCTGGCATGCGTGGCCATGTTCGTGCTGCTGCGCCTGGCCCGGCTGATGTCGGTCGCGACGGGCCTGGTCAGCGACTACCGGGCCAAGACCGATCACCTCATCGAGCAGGCGCAGGCTGCCGTCGACCGCACGAACGAGCAGCTGTCGCGCACCGATGCCATCACGTCCAACATGGATCAGGTGACCGCCAACATGGCCGAGCTGTCCGGCCACGTGTCCGCGCTGGCCGGACTGGCGCGGGGCATCTCGGCCGCAGCGACCGCGCCGGTGACCGGCGTCGCGGCTTTCGTCTTCGGGCTGCGCCGGGCCACTGCAGTGCGGCGGTCGCTTCAGGTCACCGCGCTTGCCGAGACGGTCAGCGGGACAGCGGTCAGCGGGAGGGCCGGCGACACAACGGCCCAGTCCGGCCGCGGGGAGCCAGTCCACCGGCAGTCGGCCCGGGCCGCGCTCCCCGGCGGCAGCGCGCGGACGGTGCGACGATGATCCGCCGCGGGTTCTGGCTGGTCGCCGGTGCCATCCTCGGCGTTACCGGCTACCGGAAGGTCACCCGGCTCGCGCAGGCGCTGACTGGCCGGGAGAGGCCGCGCCGGACGGCGACCGTGCTGACTCCGGCGGTGCGCTCGGCTATCCAGGCGACGGCGACGTCCCGGCTCGCCCTGACGGGCCGCCCGGCGACTGCTCGCCCCGAATCAGGTCGGCCGGAGTCTGGCCGCCTGCGGCGGCGCGCCGCCGCAGGCGGTGCGCCGACTGACCGCGCGGCCGCTGACCAGGCCGAGCGGGTGCGCAGCGGCACGGCCACGGCCATCGCTCGCGCCGCGTCCGCTGCGGGGTTCATTCGGGATGTCCGCGAGGGCATGGCAGAGTACCGGGATCTGCACCGCGGGGAATTTGACCATACCCTCGGAAGTCGGAGCGACCGGATCTCGCCGGTCGAGAGCCGCCAGGGCCGTCGCGAGCCCTGATCAGTCCGCACCCCGGCCGCCTGTGTGCCGGGCATAACTACGTGAAGGATGGCCGTCATGGAGTCGGCTGAGATTGTCCGCCGTTTCCTCAGCTTCTTCGAGCAGCGGGGGCACATTGTGGTCCCGTCGGCGAGCCTGGTGGCGGACGACCCCACGCTGCTGCTGGTGAACGCGGGCATGCAGCCGTTCAAGCCGTATTTCCTCGGCCAGCAGACGCCGCCCTTCCGGCGCGCTACCAGCTGCCAGAAGTGCGTGCGCACGCCGGACATCGAAGAAGTCGGCAAGACCACCCGGCACGGCACGTTCTTCCAGATGCTGGGCAACTTCTCCTTCGGCGACTACTTCAAGGAGCAGGCGATCCCGTTCGCCTGGGAGCTGCTGACGCGGCCCGAGGCCGACGGCGGCTTCGGCTTCCCTGAGAGCCGGCTGTGGGTCACGGTCCTGTACGACGACGACGAGGCGGCCAAGCTCTGGCATGACGTCGTCGGCATCCCGGAGAGCCGGATCCAGCGCCGCGGCCTGGCCGATAACTACTGGCACATGGGCGTGCCCGGACCGGGCGGCCCGTGCTCGGAGATCTACTACGACCGCGGTCCGGAGTACGGGCGCGAGGGCGGGCCGGAGGCCGACGAGGACCGCTACCTCGAGGTCTGGAATCTCGTCTTCATGCAGTACCAGCTCGGAGCTGTCCGGTCGAAGATCGACTTCGATGTTGCCGGGGACCTGCCGTCGCGCAACATCGACACCGGCATGGGCATGGAGCGGATGGCCGCGCTGCTGCAGGGCGTGGACAACATCTACGAGATCGACACCATGTGGAAGGTACTCGAGCGGGCCTCCGAGCTGACCGAGCAGCGCTACGGCGTGGACGAGCGGTCCGACGTCGCGCTGCGCGTGGTCACCGACCACGTGCGCACCGCCGTCATGCTCGTCGCGGACGGTGTCATCCCGTCCAACGAGGGCCGTGGCTACGTGCTGCGGCGGATCCTGCGCCGTAGCGTCCAGAAGCTGCGCCTGCTCTCCGGCGCCCAACGCGGCGGCGCAGGCGGCGGCACCAGCCGCGGCGGCCAGGACGAGCGCTTCCTGCACGAGCTGTCCTCGGTGGCGATCAGCGCGCTCGGCGAGCAGTATCCCGAGCTCATCCGGGACGCGCCGAACATCCACACAGTGATCGACGCCGAGGAGGCAGCTTTCCTCGGCACGCTCCGCACTGGCAGCGCCATCTTCGACGCGGCAGTCGAGGAGACCCGCCGTCGCGGCGCCGGCACGATTCGCGGCGACCAGGCCTTCCAGCTGCACGACACCTACGGCTTCCCCATCGACCTGACCCTGGAGATGGCCGAGGAGCAGGGCCTGGTTGTCGACGAGGGCGAGTTCCGCCGCCTGATGGCCGAGCAGCGGCAGCGCGCGAAGGCCGACGCGGCCGGGAAGAAGACCGGCAACGCCGACATCTCGGTGTTCGCGCAGGTGCTCGAGCAATCAGGCCGGGTCGCGTTCACCGGCTACGACGAGATCTCCGGAGATGCCACGGTCACCGGGCTGATCGTCGGCGGCGTCGCCGTGCCGTCGGCGAGCGCCGGGACCGCAGTCGAGGTCGTGCTGGACCGGACGCCGTTCTACGCCGAAGGTGGCGGCCAGCTTGCCGATAACGGCGTGATCAGCTCGGTCGGGAGCGGCGCCGGCGACGGCGCACGGGTGGAGGTGATCGACGTGCAGGCCCCCGTTCCCGGTCTGATCGTGCATCGCGGCACGGTCGCGGCCGGGGAGCTCCTCGTCGGCTCGCACGTGCGCACGGAGATCGACGTCGAGCGCCGCCGGGCCATCTCGCGCTCGCACACCGCGACGCACCTGGTGCACCGGGCGTTCCGCGGGGCGCTCGGCGAGTCAGCCGCCCAGGCCGGGTCGGAGAACGCGCCCGGCCGCTTCCGGTTCGACTTCACGGCGCTCGGCGCTGTGCCGGTCTCTGTCCTGGCGACCGCCGAGGAGGAGGTCAACCAGGTCCTCGTCAACGATCTCGAGGTCCGCGCCTTCCACACCTCGATCGACGAGGCGCGCGCGATGGGCGCCCTTGCCCTGTTCGGCGAGAAGTACGGCAGCGAGGTGCGGGTCGTCGAAGTCGGCGACTACTCCCGCGAGCTGTGCGGCGGCACCCACGTCGCTCGCTCGGGCAACCTGGGCCTGGTGAAGATCCTCGGGGAGTCGTCGATCGGCTCCGGCGTCCGGCGCGTCGAGGCACTTGTCGGCATCGACGCGTTCAAGTTCCTGGCCCGCGAGAGCGTACTGGTGAGCCAGCTGAGCGAGCAGCTGAAGACGCGGCGCGAGGAACTGCCCGAGCGGATCGCCGGCGTCGTGACGCGGCTGCGGGATGCCGAGCGGGACCTCGAGCGGCTGCGCTCGGCCCAGCTGCTGGGCGGGGCAGCGGAACTTGCCGCCGGGGCCGAGGACGTCGATGGTGCCGCGTATGTGGCGAACCGCGTTTCCGATGGTGTGGCCTCGGACGGCATCCGGAAGATTACGCTCGACATTCGCGGCCGGCGCGGCTGGCCGGCCGAGCGTGGTCGCCTCTATCGGCGTGACGAACGACCGTCCGACGGTCGTAGTGGCCGTCAACGACGCCGGACAGGCGGGCGGCCTGCGCGCCGGCGCGCTCGTGCTCGCGGCTGCCGGGGCGCTCGGCGGGCGCGGCGGCGGCAAGGACGACGTGGCGCAGGGCGGCGGCGCTCCGCTCGGCAGCGACGCGGACGAGGCTGTCACCAGGGCTTTTGCCGCAGTTCGTGCTCTTATTCACGACATAATGGGCGCGGGTGCCGTAGGGTGAGTCCGTGCCTCCACCAGTTCGTGTCCGTGATGAGACCTTCGGCGTGTTTGCCGCCGGTCCCGGGCGTACCGCTGGGCGAAGCGGTGGCACACACGAGCGTCCCGGGTGCCCGCTGCGGATCCACGCCGCCGGGGCGCGGCGGCCGGATGCGCGGCGGCCGGATGTGAGGCCGGGCGTGCGGCTCGGCGTGGACGTCGGGTCGGTCCGGATCGGCGTAGCCCGGTGTGACCCGGCTGGCATGCTGGCCTCGCCGCTCGACACCGTGAGCCGCGGTCCGGGCGACCTGGCCCGGCTGGCGCGGCTTGCGGCCGAGAATGACGCCATGGAAATCGTGGTCGGCCTCGCCCTGGGCCTCGGCGGATCCGAGGGCCGGGCCGCGGCCGAGGGGCGGGCGTTCGCGGGGGAGCTGGCGGCGCTGGCGGCCCCGCTGCCGGTGCGACTGGTCGACGAGCGGTTCACGACCGTCCTCGCGCATGCGGCACTGCAGCAGGGCGGCCACCGGTCGAGGGCCCGGCGGCAGACCGTGGACAAGGCCGCTGCAGCTGTCGTGCTCCAGGGCGCGCTGGATGCTGAGCGTTCGACAGGCCGGCCAGCTGGTCAGCTGGTGGCCGCGGGAGGCGCGACACCATGAGCCGGGACGGGACCGGGCAGTGGGACGAGCTGGCGGATGTTCACGAGGACGGTGGCCGTAGCGGTCGTGGCGGCCGCGCCAGCCGGCGCGCGCGCCGAGCTGCCCAGCAGGATGAGCAGTGGCTAGCGGACTCGCGCGGCGGTGAGCAGGAGCGCACCGGTTACACCGACCCGGGCCAGGGGAACCCCGCCGGTTACGGCGCCGGTGGCTACGGCGACGCCGGTTATGGAGACAGGGGTTACGGGGACAGTGGTTACGCCGGAGGTGACTACAGCGGGTCGGGTTACAGCGGCGGCGGTTACGCCGACCAGGGCGCCGGCTACAGCGGCGGTGGCCACGACGGCCGTGACTACGGCGACCAGGGCTACGGCGACCAGGGTTACCGCGACCAGGGCTACGGCGAGGGCGGCTACCGCGACAACGGCTACGCAGGACCCGAAAGCTATCCGGGCCGGGACGGGCACTCCGGCGGACAGGACGCTGGCTACGGCGAGCCCGGACGCGGCCCCGGCGGTGGCGACTACCCCGGCTACGTGAACCCGGGTTACCCCGACCCTGACTGGTCTGGCCCTGGCTACGCCGGAGGCGGCCACGGCGGGTCCGAGTACGGCACCGCCAGCTACGGTGTTCCGGGTTACGGCGATCCAGAGTACGGAAACGACAGTTTCGCGAATGGCCGCCCCCGCGCGGAGAGCGGCGGTCACCGGGCTCCCGACGGCTACGGCGCGCCGGATCCGTTCGCCCGTCCCGATCCCTATCAGCCCGGGCCGGGCCAGTACGCCGGCCCTGGCCAGTACACCGGGCCCGGAGCCGACCCTCGCGCCAGCGGCCCGTACGGTCAGCCGGACCAGCGCGGGCTGACCGATCCGCGGGGCCTGACTGATCCGGGCGGGCTGACTGATCCGGGCGGGCTGACTGATCCGGGCCGGGCGGGCGCCCTCGGCAGCCAGCCGGATCCGTTCGGCGCTACCGCTGCGTACCCTGCGCCGCCGGGCTTCGACAGCGGCTCCTATGGCGCGCCCAGCCAAAGCGACCGCGGTTACGACAGCCGCAACGGCTACGGTGAGCAGGACAGTTACGGCAGCCACGATCCATACGGCGGGTCCGGCAGCCATGGCGCTCCCGCCGGATACGACACCGGCGACCCGTACGCGGGGAACGGCGCTGTCGGCCAGCCAGGCGCTGGCGGCGGTTCCGGGCAGTACGGCCGGCCGGGATCCGGGCCGGGATTCGGTCAGGGAATGCAGTACGGCGGGGGATATGACGAGCACGACTTCGGCCCGGACGCCGGGGCTGGCCACCAGGACCAGATCCCGCCCGGGCAGGCCGGCTACGGCCAGGGGAGACCGGACCGCGGGGATGGTCCGGACGGCCGCTACGGCTGGCAGGGACCGGTGGACGAAATCGGCATGACTCGCCGCCGCGATCCCAGCGCCGACGACGAGATTGACGCCGATAGTCCGCGGCACAATGGCTTCTTCCGTGGTTTCGGGCGCGGCGACGACGACTTCGGGCATCGCCCGAAGAAGACGAAACGACGCAGCCGCGCCGGGATGATCGCGCTGACGGTCCTGCTGATCTTCGTCGTGGTCGTGGCGGGCGGCGGCCTTTACGGCTACCACTGGTACTCCAAGCGGCACGCCAACTACTCCGGCTCAGGGTTCGGGTCCGTGACCGTGACCGTTCAGCCGGGCGACGCGCCGTGCAGCGCGGCCCTGGAAGATGCGCTGGTGAGCAAGGGCGTCGTGGCGTCGGCGTCTGCCTTCTGCACTGCCGCCAAGGACGGCGGCAACTCGGCCCTGCTGGAGGCCGGCTCCTTCCGGCTGCACAAGCACATGAGCGGCGCTGCGGCCTGGGCGCTGATCACGAACCCCAAGGCGCGCATCCAGAACGTCGTGGCGGTTCCGGACGGGATGCGGGCGAGCAAGGTCATCGCGCTGCTCGCGCAGAAGACCGGCATCCCGCTCAGCCAGTTCCAGTCCGCGCTCAAGGACACCTCGGCGCTCGGCCTGCCATCCTGGGCGAAGGGCAACCCTGAGGGCTTCCTCTGGCCGGCGACGTACAACATCCAGCCGGGCAGCTCGGCACTCGGCATCCTGAAGATGATGGTCGCCCAGTTCAACAGCGAGATGAACAGCATCGGGCTGGCCGCCGCGGCGAAGCATGCCGAGTTCAGCGAGTACCAGGTGATCATCCAGGCGAGCCTCCTGGAGGGCGAGGTACCGCCGCAGTACTACGCCAAGGTCGCCCGGGTCATCGACAACCGGCTCAACCAGGTTCCGCCGTGGGACCTCGGGCTGGACAGCACGGTGGCATACGCGGTGAACAAGTACGTCTACGACCTGACGAAGTCGGACCTGAACGTGAACTCGCCCTACAACACGTTCAAGCACGCAGGCCTGCCGCCGGGCCCGATCGACTCGCCGGACGTGGCGGCGATCCAGGCGGTGCTGCACCCGGAAAAGGGCGACTGGCTGTACTTCGTCACCGTGAACAAGCAGGGCACAACCCTGTTCACGACCAGTCAGACGCAGTTCCAGACCTGGGCTAACGAGGCCACGAAGAACGGCGTCTGACCCGGTGCCCCGTGCCGCGGTGCTGGGCGCTCCCGTTGCCCACTCCCTGTCGCCGGCCCTGCACCAGGCTGCGTACCGTGAGCTTGGCCTGACCGGCTGGCGGTATGACGCCATCGAGTGCGACGAGCAGCGGCTGCCCGGGCTGCTGGACGCGCTCGGCCCGGAGTGGGCGGGGCTGTCCCTGACGATGCCGCTCAAGCGTGCGGTGCTGCCGCTGCTCGACGACATTCAGCCGCTCGCGGCCGAGGTCGGCGCCGCGAATACCGTGGTGTTCTCCGGCGGGCGGCGGCAGGGCTTCAACACGGACGTGAGCGGTATCGTGACCGCCCTGAGCGAGGCTGGCGTGACTTCGGCAGGAAACGCGGTCGTCCTCGGCAGCGGCGCTACCGCGTGCTCGGCTCTGGCGGCATTGCGCGAGACCGGCGCGGCCGCGGCGACGGTGGCCGCCCGGTCGCACTCGCGGGCCGGCCCGCTGCTGGCCGTTGCAGAGCAGCTCGGCGTGAAGGTGACGCTGGCAGATGCCGGCGCCGAGCTGACGGCGCAGCCCTGGGACTTGCTGATCTCGACGGTTCCGGCCGCCGGGGCCGCGGAGGCAGCAGCCTGGCTCGCGGACGGCAGCCTCACCGCACGCACTGTCTTCGACGTCGGCTATGACCCCTGGCCAACCGTCCTCGCCGCTGCCGCAGCGAAAGCCGGATCAACCGTTATTGCCGGTTATGAGATGCTTGTGCATCAGGCGGCTGGCCAGATCGAGCTGATGACCGGCCGTGCGGCCCCCGTCAGTGTCATGCACGCCGCCGGACTGACCGAGCTGGCCCGCAGGCGGAATATCCGCTAGGGTGCCGGGCGCTGTAGCCGTGCGGGAATTCCAGTGGTCGCCGGGATGGGCTAGTCTTACAGGCGACAATGCTCGGCGGTCACGGCGCGTGGAATATGTGCACGGGCTTCAGGCCGCAGGGCGTGCAAGCGGAGGACCACCTCGGCCGCCTCCCACCTGGCCGGCTCACTGCTGGCGGGTATGAGCCAGGCGCCCGCTCGGTGCCCTGGCAGTTGGCTAGCTTCGCGGCTGGCTGATGAGGCCGGGCGCCTCTCCCCGAGCGCTCGCAGCTCAGGGAGGCAGCTGGCGTCGCGGGTATCCCTCTCCGGAGTGCCGGGGCGGGTGTCCCGCAGTGGTGGCCCCGCAGGCACGATATGCGGGGCTTTTCTGGTTTCTGCGGCCCGGCCTGCCGGCATCGCCGCAGACCCGCACCCAGCATCTGGCCCCGCACGCTACCTACAGGGAGAGTCCCTGAGCGGAAGCACCGTGACACAAGGAGGTCACATCAGCACCGAACCTCGTATCAACGAGCGCATCCGGGTACCCGAAGTCCGGCTTGTCGGCCCGAACGGCGAGCAAGTCGGCATCGTGGCCATCAACGACGCGCTCCGGCTGGCCCAGGAGGCAGATCTCGACCTGGTCGAGGTTGCGCCTATGGCCCGGCCCCCTGTCTGCAAGCTGATGGACTACGGGAAGTTCAAGTACGAGTCAGCCCTGAAGGCCAGGGAGTCGCGCAAGAACCAGGCCCAGACTGTGATCAAAGAGATCAAGCTGCGGCCGAAGATCGATCCGCACGATTACGGCACCAAGAAGGGCCACGTCGAGCGCTTCCTGAAGCAGGGCGACAAGGTCAAGGTCACGATCATGTTCCGCGGCCGTGAGCAGTCCAGGCCCGAGCTCGGGTTCAAGCTGCTCCAGCGGCTTGCCGGCGACATTGAAGAGCTTGGCTTCGTCGAGTCCTCGCCGAAGCAGGACGGCCGGAACATGATCATGGTGCTCGGCCCGCACAAGCGGAAGACCGAGGCTATGGCCGCTGCGAAGGCCGACCGCGCGACGCGGTCTGCCGCACGCGCCGATCAGGCTGAAACGGAGGCACCGGAAGCCCCGGCCAGCCGAGCCGCTAGCCCGGCCGCAGGGCCTGCAGCCGCTCCGGAAGCATCGGCTCCGACTTCGGCCGAGTCTGCCGCCCCGGCGTCGCAACCGTCCGGCGAGGCCGAGTCTGCTCAGGTCACGGCTGAGGCCGGATCGGCTGAGGCGGCGGCGAGCCCGCGTGCAACAGCCAGGTCCGCCGCGCCGGCGAGGTCGGCTGCGCCTGCCAGGTCCGCGGCGCCGACTGCCGACGCTGCGCCCCGGCCCAGTGCGGCAGGTAGCGCTGCGCCGAGGCCTTCCGCGCCGCGGCCTGCGCCAGCCCGTACCGGCTCAGCAGGCAGCGCCGCGCCGAAGCCGACCGCTCCGCGGACGACGTCGACCGGGACGGCGCGGCCGGGACCAGCGGGAAGCGCTGCGCCCAAGCCAACGGCGCCCCGCGGCACGACTGCTGCGCCCAGGCCGTCAGCACCCAAGCCAGGCCCCTCTCCCCGGAGCGGTGCCGACAAGGCCGCGGCTGCAAAGGAGTCGGGCAAGGCCGATCAGTAAGACCTCACGCTGAGCAGCGCGAGCCGCATCGCCGGCTCGCTCTGATCGGCCGGGCCCGCCAGGACGCGGGGCCCGCACCCCGGGCCGGGTAGCTTGCGCTGCCCGGCCAGGACAACAGTGCGCAGGCACGACGTAAGTCTGCCCGCGCAGGGAATTGTGCCGCAGGCACACGTGATCGTGCCGACGGCACGCGAATGGAGACACGGCGAGATGCCGAAGATGAAGACGCACAGCGGCGCCGGCAAGCGGTTCCGGCTGACGGGAACCGGTAAGGTCATCCGGCGCCGTGCCAATCGCGCCCACTACAACGAGCACAAGCCGAGCACGCTGACCCGGCGTCTGGCCGGCTACGTGGAGCTCGCGCCGCAGGACGCCAAGAAGATCAAGAAGTTGCTGGGGAAGTGACCCGGCCCGCTGCTAGGGAGTCGTAAACATGGCACGCGTGAAGCGGGCGGTCAATGCCCACAAGAAGCGCCGGGTAGTTCTCGAGCGCGCTAGCGGCTACCGGGGCCAGCGGTCCCGGCTGTACCGCAAGGCTAAGGAGCAGCAGCTCCACTCGATGACGTATGCCTACCGGGACCGCAAGGACCGGAAGGGCGCGTTTCGTCGCCTGTGGATCCAGCGGATCAACGCGGCGGCCCGGGCCGAGGGCATCACCTACAACCGGTTTATCCAGGGCCTGAGGCTTGCCGAGGTCGAGGTAGACCGGAAGATCCTGGCCGAGCTCGCAGTCTCCGACCCGCAGGCGTTCACGGCGCTTGTGGACGTCGCGAAAGCTGCGCTCCCGGCCGACATTAACGCGCCAGCGGCCTGATCTGACCAGGCCGCAAGCCCCGCAGGCGAGCGGTGCCCTCGGCATCCGCTCGCCGCGGGTGAAGGCTGCCCGTCAGCTGGGGAAGAAGGCATTCCGCGAGCGCGGCCGGCTGTTCCTCGCTGAAGGCCCTCAGGCGGTCCGCGAGGCGCTCGGCCGGCCGGACGTCGTCACCGAGCTGTTCGTCACCGATCAGGGTGGCGGCCGTCACCTGCCCCTGATCGAGCAGGCTGCGAGCCTGGGCATTGCCGTCCACGAGGTTGGCGGCGAAGTGATGGCCGAGCTCGCGCAGACCATCACCCCGCAGGGCCTGCTGGCGGTGTGCCGGTTCGTGGACGTGCCGCTGCCGGACTTGCTCGCAGTGCCTCTCCGGCTCGTCACGGTGCTGGCAAACGTGCGCGATCCCGGGAACGCCGGGACAGTGCTCCGTTCCTCCGACGCTGCTGGCGCCGACGGCGTGATTTTCGCTGCGGCGTCCGTCGATCCGTACAACAGCAAGTGCGTCCGGTCGTCGGCTGGCAGCCTGTTCCACCTGCCGGTGGTGGCGGGCGCCTCGCTGGCTGACGCCCTTGCGAGCCTTCGGCAGGCAGGCCTCCAGGTGCTGGCGGCCGACGGCAGCGCCACCGAGCTGCTGGACGCGCCGTCCGGGCCCGACCTGTCCCGTCCGACAGCCTGGCTGTTCGGCAACGAGGCGTGGGGCCTGCCCGACGACCTGCTGGCGCTGGCCGACGCCGTGGTGGCAGTGCCCATCTACGGGCGGGCCGAGAGCCTGAACCTCGCCGCCGCGGCGGCTGTCTGCCTCTATGCCTCGGCGCGGCACCTTCGCGCCGGGGGCTGATCGAGCCGCCCGACGGCCCCGCTCGGTGTACGGAAGGGGAATTTTTCGCCCTGACGGGCAATTTCTCGCAACCGGCGGCTTACTGACGGCACCCGGGAGTGCCGTCAGGCCGTGCGAATCCGCTAAAGTCTGATCACGTTGCGTCATGCGTGACCGGCTCGGGTTACGGGCAGGTGGCCAGTGGCGCAACGGGCTACGGCAGCGGAACCCCCCGGACTGCGGCCGCAGCTGCGGCTGAGTGCGCGCTGGCGGACTGCCAGGCGGCGCACGGCCGCCGTGTGCGCTTGCTCGATGCCGGGGGACGGGCACTAGGCCTCCCGGAGGCGACGAGCAGGTGGACGGCATCAGGAGCAACCAGGCGACCGCGCGGGCGGCCGGCCTGCCGGGAGTCTCCGCCGCTGCCACCGCGCCGACCGTGGCTCCCGCCCGCAAGGAGCCCGACGACTTCGTCAGCGGCCTCGTGCTCGCCGACGACCTGCCGGACGGCCTTGTCATCGCCGACCGGAAGGGCACCATTGCTGTGTTCAACCGCGCTGCGGCCCGCATGACCGGGGTGAGCCCGGCCCTGGCTCTCGGCCTCGATGTACGGCAGGTACTGCCGCTGCGCGACCACGAAGGCCAGTGCTGGTGGACGATGACGCAGCCCTACGACGGCCTGTCGACCCGGACGCGGCACCCGGAGCGGCCGCTGTATCTGCCGGACGGCACCGAACTGCTCGTCAGCGTGGGGTATGTGCGCGCGCCGCGCGGCCGCGGGCCGCGCGAGGGCTGGTCACGCGAGCCTGGCGAGGTAATGCGGCTGGCTATCACGCTGCGCAGCGCCGAGCAGCGGCTGCGGCTGGAGCGCATCCGCGCCGACCTGGTGTCGACAGTGGCGCACGAGCTGCGCTCGCCGCTGACCAGCGTCAAGGGCTTTACTGCAACGCTGCTGGCCAAGTGGCCGCGGTTCACCGACGACCAGAAGCGCGTCATGCTCGAGACGGTCAACGCTGACGCGGACCGGGTGACCCGGCTGATCACCGAGCTCCTCGATGTGTCACGGATCGAAGCGGGCAGGATCGAGATCCACCGAGAGCTCGTGGACATCGCCAGCCGGGCGATGAAGATCATCAGCGGCCGGGTCGCGGCGGGCGACACCCCGCAGCGCTACCAGGTCCAGGTCGCTCCGGGGCTGCCGGAGACCTGGCTTGACGCCGACAAGGTCGATCAGATCCTGGCGAACCTTATCGAGAACGCCGTCCGGCACGGTGCTGGTACCGTTACCACTGTGGTGGAGCCAGCGGTCGTGGCAGGGGCTCCTGGCGTGGCCGTTGCGGTCCGCGACCAGGGTCCTGGCATCGCGCCCGAGCTTGCCCCTCGCGTCTTCGGCCGGTTCTGGCGTGCGAAGCGCCGTGGCGGCGCTGGTCTCGGACTGTTCATCGTCAAGGGCCTTGTGGAGGCGCACGGCGGTGAGATCGTCGTGCAGCCGGCACCCGAGGGCGGGGCCGAGTTCCGATTTACCGTGCCCGCCGGGACGCCTGAGTTCGGCTAGCCGGCGGGCCTTCGAGGCTGCCCTGTCACCTGGCGTCGCGCCGCGATGCCGGACAATAGCTATCGGTGCACCTGCGCTCGGGTCTGAGCCGCGCTCCGGTCGCGCCGGGCCTGCACATCCGGGCTGACCTGCCGCAGATTCGCGGCACTGCCCGCTTGTTTCACTGCCACTGACTGCAGGAGATATCGAACCGATGTCCGCACCTAACAAGAGTTATGACCCCGTGGAGGTGGCCGCACTGTCTCCGCGGGAGCTGGAGCGCATGCAGGCCGACGCGCTGGCCGCGATCGCGGCCGCGACCAGCCTGGACGAGCTCAAGACGGCCCGGCTCGCGCATTCCGGGGACCGGGCGCCGCTCACTCTGGCCAATGCCGAGATCGGCGCTCTGCCGCCAGCCGCCCGCGCTGACGCGGGCAAGCGAGCGGGTGCCGCCCGCGGCGCCGTGAAGGCCGCCCTGGCCCAGCGCCAGGCCGAGCTTGAGGCAGAGCGTGACCGGCGCGTGCTGGTCGAGGAAGCGGTCGACGTGACGCTGCCCTGGGACCGGTCCCTCGAAGGCGCCCGCCACCCCGTGACAACGGTTGGCGAGCGCCTGGCCGACGTCTTCGTCAATATGGGCTATGAGGTTGCCGAAGGCCCCGAGGTCGAGGCGGAGTGGTACAACTTCGACGCGCTGAACTTCCCGCCTGATCACCCGGCTCGCGAGATGCAGGACACGATCTTCGTCGCCGGGGGCGAGTCCGGCGACCCGGCTGATGCCGGGCGGTCCGGGATGGTGCTGCGGACGCACACGTCGCCGGTCCAGATCCGCGCGATGCTGACCAGGCCCCTGCCGCTGTACGTGGTGAGCCCCGGCAAGTGCTACCGCAGCGACGCGCTGGACGCGACGCACAGCCCGGTCTTCCACCAGATCGAGTGCCTGGCCGTCGACGAGGGCCTGACGATGGCCGACCTGCGCGGTGCAATCGACGCGTTCGTCGAGGCCATGTTCGGCGAAGGCCTGCAGACGCGGCTGCGGCCGGACTTCTTCCCGTTCACCGAGCCGTCGGCCGACGTCTCGATGCAGTGCCACGTGTGCCGTGGCGAGTCAGCCCGGCGCGGCGGGGAGCCCTGCCGGGTGTGCCGGTCACAAGGCTGGATCGAGCTGGCCGGGTGCGGCATGGTCAACCCGCGTGTCCTGGTTGCCTGCGGGATCGACCCGGACCGCTACAGCGGCTTCGCCTTCGGGCTCGGTATCGAGAGGTCGGTCATGGTACGGGACGGCGTGGCGGACATCCGGGACACGCTTGACGGTGACGTGCGGTTCAGCCGTGCATTCGGAATGGAGGCGTGATGCGGCTGCCGCTGTCCTGGCTGCTGGAATACGCGGCCATCGACCTGGCCCCCGAGGACGAGCTTGGCGTGGCGGAGATGTCGCGCCGGCTGACCGCCTGCGGCCTCGAGGTTGAGTCCGTCGAGCCGGTCGGGCTTGACATCTCCGGCGTGGTCGTCGCCGAGGTGCTCGGCATCGAGGAGCTGACCGGGTTCAACAAGCCGATCCGGTACTGCCAGGTCTCGACTGGCGACGGGCAGGAGCGCCACGTGATCTGCGGGGCGCGGAACTTCGCGGCCGGCGATCGGGTCGCGCTCGCGCAGCCGGGCGCTGTGCTGCCCGGCGGCTTCGAGATCGGCGCGCGCAAGACCTACGGCAGGGTGTCGGAGGGCATGATCTGCTCGGCTCTGGAGCTCGCCATCGGCGAGGACCACACCGGCATCATGGTGCTGTCGCCGGACGCGCCGCTGGGCACCGATTTCGTCGCCTACGCCGGCCTGCGCGACGTCGTCTTCGACATCAACGTCACCCCGGACAAGGGATTCGCGCTGTCAGTCCGGGGCGTCGCCCGGGAGCTGGCCATTGCGTACCAGGTCCCGTTCACCGACCCGGCCGACGTCGGCCTGCCCGCCGATGTGTCGGTGGTTTCCCCGGCCGTCTACCCGGCCTCGATCGAGGACACCTCGGCCTGCGACCGGTTCGTGCTGCGGGAGGTCCGCGGCCTCGATCCGGCGACGCCCAGCCCGCTTGGGATGAAGGTCCGGCTGGCGCGAGCCGGCCAGCGCTCGGTGTCACTCGCGGTCGACGTGACGAACTACCTGATGCTGGAGCTCGGCCAGCCGCTGCACGCCTTCGACAGAGGGAGGCTCGACGGCCCGATCGTCGTGCGGCGGGCGCGGCCGGGGGAGAAGCTCGAGACCCTCGATCACGTGGTGCGGACGCTGGATCCCGAGGACATTCTCATCACCGACTCGTCCGGGCCGATCGGGCTGGCCGGGACGATGGGGGGTGTCGCGACCGAGGTCTCCGACGGCACGCGCGACCTCGTGATCGAGGCAGCGCACTTCTCGGCGCGCGGTGTCGCCCGGATGAGCCGCCGCCACCGCCTCGGCTCCGAGGCATCGGCGCGCTTCGAGCGCGGCGTCGATCCCGAGCTGCAGCAGCGGGCATCCGCGCGGGCTGCTCTGATGCTCGCCACCCTCGGCGGCGGCACGGTCGTGCCAGGCTGCTCGATAGCGGCGGCGGAAATCGAGCCGGTGACCATCGAGATGGCTGCGGACTACCCGGACTCCGTAGCGGGCCTGGTCTACGGGCTCGCGACTGTGGAATCCCGGCTGCGCGAGGTCGGCTGCGCCATCGCCCGTGTGCACGACGGCGAAGCCGCCGATGCGCCGCCTGATGCCGACGGAGGGCTCGACGGCGGCCAGGCGGGTCTGTCCGTGGGACACCTCGCCAGCCCGCACCTGGATGGCGAGCACGTCCGGCATGACCATGGGCGCCACGACCGTTCCGGTCTCATGCTGCTGGTGACGCCGCCGTCCTGGCGGCCTGACCTGACGGATCCGGCGGACCTCGCCGAGGAGGTCATCCGGCTCGAGGGGTACCAGAACATCCCGGCCCGCGCGGTCCGGGCCGTCGGCGGCCGCGGCCTGACCGACCGGCAGCGACTGCGCCGATCGGTGAGCCGTGCGCTCGCCTATCACGGCCTCACCGAGGTCACCAGCTCGCCCTTCACGTCGGTCGCGGACTTCGACCGGCTGCAGCTGCTGTCCGATGACCCGCGGCGCACGGCAGTCCGGCTGGCGAATCCGCTCAGCGACGACGAGCCGCTCATGCGCACGACGCTGCTGCCGGGCATGCTGCGGACGCTGGCCCGCAATCTCGGCCGCGGGTTCGCCGACGTGGCGCTCTTCGAGTTCGGGCTCGTGTTCCGCCCGCGCCCGGATGCCCCGGACGTCGCGCCGATCCTGCCGGTCGACCGCGGTCCGTCCCAGGAGGAGCTCGCGCGGCTTGCCGAGGCACTGCCGGATCAGCCGCTGCATGCGGGCGCCGTGCTGGCGGGCAACGCCGAGCCGGCTGGCTGGTGGGGGCCCGGCCGCCGGGCGGGCTGGCAGGACGCCATCGAGGCGGCCCGGGTGGTGCTACGCACTAGCCGGGTGCACGTCGAGATCCGGGCAGATCAGCACGAGCCCTGGCATCCCGGCCGGTGCGCGGCCATCTTCGTGCGTACCGAGCAGGGTCACGAGTGGCTGGCCGGTCACGCTGGCGAGCTGCACCCGCGGGTGATCAGCGCCTTCGGGCTGCCGGCCCGGGCAGCGGCGATGGAGCTCGACCTGTCCGCTATCGAGACGGCGGCCGGCGAGATCGGGCCAGTCCAGGGACCGTCCCTGTCCAGCTACCCGCTAGCCGTGCAGGACGTGGCACTCGTGGTGCCGCAGTCCGTCCCCGCTACGGACGTGGAGCGGGCACTGATCGCGGGCGCGGCGACAGCCGCCGATGTGAAGCTGGAGTCGGTGAGCCTGTTCGATGTGTACACCGGCGACCAGGTCGGCGAGAACCGAAAGTCGCTGGCGTACACCCTGCGGTTCCGCGCACCGGACCGGACGCTCACCGCTGAGGAGGCCAGCATGGCCAGGGACGCGGCGGTCGCGGAAGCGACCCGTCAGACCGGCGCCGTCCTGCGTGGCTCCGGCGCCTGACCGGCGGCACGGCACTACGGGATTGAGCCCGGACGCATGTTCGTTCCGCAGCCGGAGTGTGACCGGTGCCGTGCTGTCTGCGACCGGAAAGTAAAGATTGCGTCAGTCGTGTTGACATGTCCGGCTTAACGCTGATTTTGTGCACCCTGACACTTCCGAGGGCAGCGGGGTAATTCATGATCAGACTGATGTCGCGTCGCGGTCGCCTGGTTCTGGCCGGCGGCGCGTCCGCTCTGGCCGGCGGCGCGCTGGTGCTGGCTGGCGGCGTTCTTCCGGCGCAGGCCGCATCAACCGGCTGGCGGGTCAGCGCCACGTTCTCCACGCATGGCAGCGGCACGGTCCTGGCCGGCGTCGCGCCGGTCAGCGGCGGTGACGCCTGGGCGACCGGTTTCACGGCCAGGAACTCCGGCTCGGCGATGCCGCAGCCCATCCTCAAGCACTGGACTGGCAAGCACTGGACCGCCGTCACGCTGCCGGCGAAGGTCGAGCGGCAATGGCGTGATCAGGCGCCCTCGCTGATGGCGATCGGCGCGACCTCGACGAAGGACGTCTGGGTGATCAACTTGTTCGGGACCGCGTACCTGCGGCTCGGCGGCAAGAGCTGGACTATCGGGCACCTGCCGGGCGGTGGCTCCGCGCACCTGGTCGAGCCGACCTCGATCAAGGTGATCAGCAGCAGCAACGTCTGGGTTGCCGGCTTGCGCGTGAGCGTCTCCGGCGCGGCCGGGGTGTCATCCGCGTACGCGGCGCACTACAACGGCCATAAATGGACGATGACCACGGTGCCGGAGCCCGCGTCGGAGACCGGCACCATTACCGCGCTCAGCACTGGGACCGCGGGGTCGGTGTGGGCGGTCGAGGACACCGAGACCAGCTCAGCCACCAGTCCGGTGGCCGGCCTGCCGGTCGTGCTCCAGTGGACAGCAACGTCAGGCTGGCAGGATGCCGCGCAGCAGCCAGCGCTGGCGGCGGGCGACCAGCTCAGCAGCGTGGTCGCGGAGCCGGGCGGTGCCGTGTGGTTCGGCGGATCGGCGCCCAATACCGCGAAGGGCACGACACCGCTTGCGGCCGAGTGGACCGGCACGGCCTGGACAGTCAGCACGCTGCCGGCAGCGGCCACCTCGGCCGACTGGGGCCTGGCCGAGATGACGGCCGACGGCAGTGGCGGCCTGTGGGCCGTCGAGCAGGCGGACAACCGCGGCACGGAGCACCTCTGGCACCTGAGCGGCAGCACGTGGTCGGAGGTGACCCCGAGTTTCGGCAAGCACACCTGGCTGCTCGAGTCGCTGGCCCTAGTTCCCCATACTCACTCGGTGTGGGGAGTCGGAGCCGTGCGGAGCGGCTCGAGCGCCGACGGGCTCATCGGTATCGAGGGCCCGACGCCGCACTGACCGCACCGGTCACTCGCGGTTATCTCATCGAAGCGGGTCTGCTGCCATCGCGGCAGTGGATCCGCTTCGATCATGGTCAGCTCGGGGTTTTGAGGATCTCCAGGATCTCGGTGCCCTTCTTGGCACATTTCGAGGCGTCCCCGGTCTTCAGCAGCTGCGGGGTCGAGAAGCCCTGGCAGATCCAGCCGCTGACGGTGACCGGGCCGCCGCCGCCGTTGCCCGGCGCTTTGCCGGCGACGATTGCCTGCGCGTAGCTCTTCTCGATGGTCAGCGCCATGGAGCAGGCCACCGTGCCGCGGTAGATCTCGACCTCGACGGGCACGTTCGCGGCGGTACGGCTCGAGCCGCAGTCCTGGACGCTCGCCGCCTTCGGCTTGGCGCTGCCGCCGCAGCCCGTCAGCGCGAGCGAGCCGAGCGCAATCACGACCAGGAGGGCCAGTGAGCCGGCCAGCCTCGGTGTAGCGCTGCGTGTCCACCGGACATGCATGGGCAACTGTCTCCCTTCCGGCCCCATCATGCCGTCTGTCCAGCCAGGCACCAACCCGCATCGCAGATCTCGCCACTGGCCGTTACCGACCGAATCCGGGCTTGCATAATCAAACAGGCATCTGCATAATGATTCAAGACGAACGCCGCCGGAGACCAGCGCGGCGACGATCGCCGGGCCCGGCGAGGGCCTGCGGGAAGGTTACGCATGGGCGCGCGCGTGGCGGTGGCCGGCGCAAGCGGTTACGCGGGCGGGGAACTGCTCCGGCTGCTGGCCGGGCACCCCGACCTGGAGATCGCGACAGTTACCGCCGGTACCAGCGCGGGCCGGACCGTCGCCGACCTGCACCCGCACCTCGCGGGTGCCCGCTCTGCAGTCGGCTCGATCGGCGATCTCGTCCTCCAGCCGCTCGAGCCGGACGCGCTGGCTGGCTGCGACCTGGTGTTCCTCGCGCTGCCCGCGGGGGAGTCGGCTGCAGTTTCCGCAGAGCTGCCGGACACCGTGGCTGTCGTCGACCTCGGCCCGGACTTCCGGCTCGCCGACGCGGCCGCGTGGCACCGGCACTACAGCTCGCCGTACGCCGGCCGCTGGGTGACGGGCCTTCCGGAGCTCCCCGGCGGCCGCGCGGCGATCGCAGCGGCCAGCCGCGTCGCGGCCCCCGGCTGTTACGCCACTGCCGCGATCCTGGCGCTCACCCCGCTTGTCGCGGCCGGCCTGGCCGACGCCGGTGATGTCGTCGTGGTTGCCGCGTCCGGGACGACCGGCGCGGGGCGGTCGCTGCGCACCGACTTGCTGGCGAGTGAGGTCATGGGCTCGGTGTCCGCCTACGCGGCGGGCGGCGCGCACCGGCATACCCCCGAGATCGAGCAGGCACTCGCTGAAGCTGCCGCGCCCGCGGGGGCGGCGGCGGGGGCCGGCGGCCTCGTTTCGCGGGTGAACGTCAGTTTTACTCCCGTGCTCGCCCCGATGCCGCGCGGCATCCTGGCAACCTGCACCGCCCGGCTCGCTGACCCGGCCACCACGACCGGGCAGCTGCGGCAGGCGGTCGCGCAGGCTTACGACCGCGAGCCGTTCGTCACGCTGCTGCCCGCCGGGCGGTGGCCGGCGACGGCCTCGGTCGCGGGCTCGAATGGCGTCCACCTGCAGGTCGCGGCCGACGAGCGCGCGGGCCGCGCCGTCGTCGTCGCCGCCATCGACAACCTCGGCAAGGGCGCGGCCGGGCAGGCCATCCAGGACGCGAACCTCATGCTCGGCTTGCCGGAGACGGCCGGGCTGACCGCGATCGGAGTTGCCCCGTGAGCGTCACGGCCCCGGACGGTTTCCGCGCCGCCGGGGTCGCTGCCGGGATCAAGGAATCCGGCAGCCCGGACGTCGCGGTCGTCATCAACGACGGGCCGAAGGCGGCGGCTGCAGGCGTGTTCACCTCGAACAGGGTGAAAGCCGCGCCGGTGCTGTGGAGCCAGCAGGTCGTGGCGAGCGGGGAGATCCGGGCCGTCGTGCTGAACTCCGGCGGCGCCAACGCCTGCACCGGGCCGGCCGGCTTCCAGGACACGCACCAGACGGCCGAGCACCTGGCCGGGCTACTCGAGGCAGGCCCCGGCCAGATCGCAGTCTGCTCCACCGGGCTGATCGGCGAGCGGCTGCCGATGCCCAGCCTGCTCGCCGGAGTGACCGCCGCGGTGCAGCAGGCCAGCGCCGGCGGCGGCCTGGCGGCTGCCGATGCCATCCGGACCACCGACACCGTGCCGAAGACCGCCACCGCGGCCGGTGCTGGCTACCAGGTCGGCGGCATGGGCAAGGGCGCGGCCATGCTCGCCCCGGCCCTGGCCACCATGCTCGTAGTCCTCACCACCGACGCCGACGTTCCGGCCGAGGACCTCGACGCGGCGCTGCGCGAAGCGGTGCGCACCACCTTCGACCGCCTCGACACCGACGGCTGCATGTCGACCAACGACACTGTGCTGCTGCTGGCCAGCGGCGCGAGCGGAACGGTGCCGGACCTCGCCGAGTTCACCACGCTGGTCGGTGCCGTCTGCGCTGGCCTCGCCAGCCAGATGCAGGCCGACGCGGAGGGCGCCGGCAAGGCGATCACCATCGAGGTGACCGGCGCGGCGTCCGAGGCCGACGCGGTCGAGGTTGGCCGCGCAGTCGCCCGCTGCAACCTGCTCAAGTGCGCCATCGGCGGCGAGGACCCGAACTGGGGCCGCGTGCTGGCCGCGGCGGGGACGACAGCGGCCGCGTTCCAACCGGACCAGCTGGGCGTCGCGATCAACGGCGTCTGGGTCTGCCGGGACGGAGCGCGCGGCGACGACCGGTCCAGGGTCGACCTGCGCCTGCGCGAGGTGCTCATCACCGTCGACCTCGCGGCCGGCCCGCACACGGCCGCCATCAAGACCACCGACCTCACCGCCGCCTACGTCCACGAGAACTCGGCCTATTCGACATGACACATCTTCAGGCAGGAAACAATGCCGCCGCCAAAGCCGCCACGCTCATCGAGGCGCTGCCGTGGCTGGAGCGGTTCCACGGGGCGACAGTCGTCCTGAAGTACGGCGGCAACGCCATGACGGACGAGTCGCTGCGGCAGTCGTTCGCGCAGGACGTCGTGTTCCTGCACTACGCCGGGCTCCAGCCGGTGGTCGTGCACGGCGGCGGGCCGCAGATCACCGCGCAGCTTGACCGGCTCGGCATGCCGTCGACGTTCCGCGCGGGCCTGCGGGTCACCACGCCGGAAACCATGGACGTCGTGCGCATGGTGCTCACCGGCCAGGTGAACCGCGAGATTGTCGGAATGATTAACTCCCGCGGGCCGTTCGCTGTCGGGCTGTCCGGCGAGGACGCGAACCTGCTCACCGCACGCCGCCTGCACGCCGAGGTCGACGGGGAGCTCATCGACATCGGCGAGGTCGGCGAGGTTGAGTCGGTCAATCCGGGCGCGGTGAGCGCACTGATCGCCGACGGCCGGATCCCGGTCATCTCGAGCGTTGCGCGCGGCGCCGACGGGGGCGTGCTCAACGTGAACGCCGACACCGCCGCCGCGGCGATCGCCGTGGAGCTCGGCGCGGCCAAGCTCGTGCTGCTCACCGACGTGGCCGGGCTGTACCCGAACTGGTCCGGGAAGGATGCCGTCAGTGCGGCCAGGGCCCGGCCGTTCAGCCAGCTCACCGCAGACGAGCTCGCGGCGCTCATGCCGGGACTGTCGGACGGCATGATCCCCAAGATGGCGGCCTGCCTGGCTGCGGTCCGCGGCGGCGTGCCGCGAGCGCACGTGCTCGACGGCCGGCTGCCGCACGCGATCCTGCTGGAGGTCTTCACGGACTCCGGCATCGGCACTATGGTCGTGCCCGACCCGTCGGTGCCAGCTGCCACAGCTGTGCCGGCCGCCACGGGGGTGCCCGGCCGCTACCGCGGTCGCGGTCCCTGGTCAGGGCACTTCCGTCCCGGCCGCTACCTCGACCATAGGAGGGCGCGATGTCAGCAACTGAGCTACTGCAGGACCGGTACGGCGCGACCATGATGCTCACCTACGGCGTGCCGCCGGTGGCCCTGGCGCGGGGCGCAGGCTGCACCGTCTGGGACGTTGACGGCAACAGCTATCTCGATCTCATCGCTGGCATCGCGGTGAGTGCGCTTGGCCACGCGCACCCGGCCCTGGTGGAGGCAGTCAGCAAGCAGGCGGCGGCGCTGGCGCACACGTCGAACCTGTTCCTGCACGAGCGGCAGGTGGAACTAGCCGAGAAGCTGATCGGGCTGCTGGGCACCGAGGGCCGGGTGTTCTTCGCCAACTCGGGCACCGAGGCCAACGAGGCGGCGCTCAAGCTAGTCCGCAAGGCGCAGGGGCCGGCCCGCCCGCTGATCGTGGCGGCGGACCGCAGCTTCCACGGCCGGACGATGGGCTCGCTCGGCCTGACCGGCAAGAGCTCGATCCGGGAGCCATTCGGGCCGTTCGGCGTGCAGGTGACGTTCGTCCCCTACGGCGACGCGGCTGCCCTCGCGGAGGCGGTCACGCCAGACTGCGCGGCGGTGTTCCTGGAGCCCGCGCTCGGGGAGGGCGGCGTGGTACCTGCGCCGGAGGGCTACCTCAAGGCGGCGCGAGAGGCCTGTGACGCCGTCGGGGCCCTGCTGGTGATCGACGAGATTCAGAGCGGGATCGGGCGCACCGGCGACTGGTTCGCGCATCAGCGTGACGGCATCGTGCCCGACGTGCTGACGCTGGCTAAGGGCCTCGGCGGCGGCCTGCCGATCGGCGCGTGCATCGGCATCGGCCGGTACGGGTCGGTTCTCGGCAAGGGCGACCACGGCTCGACCTTCGGCGGGAACCCGATCGCCTGCGCTGCCGCGCTGGCCGTACTGGACACGATCGAGCGGGAGGGACTGCTCAGCCGGGTGACGGCAGTCGGCTCGCATCTCGCCGCAGGCATCGAGAGCATTCGCCATCCGCTCGTCGCCAGCGTCCGGGGCAGCGGCCTGTGGCTGGCAATCGCGCTGACCGGCGTAGCGGCGACGGCTGTCGCGGCGACGGCACAGCGGAACGGCTTCCTGGTCAACGCGGTGCAGCCGGACGCGGTCCGGCTGGCCCCGCCGCTCATCCTGACCGAGGCCGAGGCCGATAGCTTCGTGACGGCACTGCCGGGCATCCTCGATGCCGCCAGCGTGGTGCTGGCCGGGCAGGACCGGTCGTGACCAGGCCCGTCGCCGGAGCGCCCGCCAGGTCCCTGACGGTGCTGGCAGCGGCACCGGTGCGGCACTTCACTCGCGATGACGATCTGTCGCCAGGCTGAGCAGGCCGAGGTACTAGCGCTCGCGGCCGAGCTGAAGGCTGACCGGTTCGGCCGTAAGCCGCTGGCCGGGCCGAGGTCAGTCGCGGTCGTGTTCGACAAGCCCTCGCTGCGCACCAGGACGTCGTTCGCCGTGGGCATCGCGGAGCTGGGCGGCTACCCGCTGGTGATCGACGCCCAGACCACGCACGCCGGCCGCGGCGAGGCCGTGGGCGACGTCGCCCGCGTGCTTGCCGGTCAGGTAGCGGCCATCGTGTGGCGGACCTTCGGGCAAGCGCAGCTCGAGGAGATGGCCGCCGCCAGCAGCGTCTCGGTGGTGAACGCGCTGACCGACGAATTCCACCCGTGCCAGATCCTGGCGGACCTGCAGACGGTTCAGGCTGCGTTCGGCGGGCTGGCTGGAGTCACGCTGACATTCCTCGGTGACGGCTCGTCGAACATGGCGCACTCGTACCTCCTGGGTGGCGCGACGGCCGGTCTGCACGTGCGGATCTGCGCGCCGGAGGCCTACTGGCCGGCGGCCGGCGTGCTCGCCGCGGCGACGACGGTCGCCGCGGCCACGGGTGGTTCCGTGCGCGTGAGTGCCGATCCGGCCGAGGCATGCGCGGGCGCTGACGTCCTCGCGACCGACGTGTGGACGTCGATGGGACAGGAGGGGCAGGAGAGCGTCCGCGGCGGAGCGATGGCACGCTACAGCCTGGATGCCGCGAAGCTTGCGCTGGCGAGCCCCGGCAGCCGGGTTCTGCACTGCCTGCCGGCGCACCGGGACGAGGAGATTGCCGCCGATGTCATCGACGGGCCGGCCAGCCTGGTGTTCGAGCAGGCCGAGAACCGGCTGCACGCGCAGAAGGCGCTGCTGTGTTTCCTGCTTGAGGGATCGCGATGAACACCAGCCCGCTCACGAAGGCCGCCCGGCACGCCCAGATTGCCTCGATCCTGAACCTGCGATCGGTGCCGGTTCACTCCCAGGAAGAGCTCGCTGACCTGCTGCATCAGCGCGGGGTGAAGGTCACCCAGGCGACGCTCTCCCGCGACCTGGAGGAGCTGGGCGCGGTGCGGCTGCGCGGCGCCGACGGCGCGCTGGTCTACGCGCTGCCGGGTGAGCCCGGCCCCGGCGGGCTCTCGGGCAGCTTCGGAGCGATCCTGGCCGGCGGCCCGTTTGCGCCATCGGCGGCTGACCCGGCTGCGCGGCTCGCCCGGGTCGCGGCCGAGCTGCTGGTGTCCGCCGAGGCCAGCGCCAATCTGGTCGTGCTGCGGACCCCGGCCGGCGCGGCCCAGCTGCTCGCCTCGGCCATCGACCACGCGGGCTGGCCAGCGGTCCTCGGCACAGTCGGCGGCGATGACACCGTGCTCGTGATCGCGCGTAACCCGAGCGGGGGAGCGGAGCTGGCCGAAGCGCTCCTGCGGCTGGCTGAGCGCACCAGCGCGGCGGCAGGCCGGAAATGACGCGCCACTCCGATCACCGGTGATGGCCGCGTCCCCCCAGGGACCCCCCTGGTCAGCCGCCGCCTGCCGCGCTAGCCGGGTCACTGTCGGCCGGCCCGCTGTCGGGCGCGCTACCGTGCTCGAGCCTGTCGCGCAGCCGGGCGGCCAGCAGCTCGTACGCCGTGACCTGCTCAGGCACGGCGCGGGTGAGCATCACCGGGCGGCCGCCATCGGCATCGCTTGCTGCCTGCGGGCTGAACGGGATGCTGACCAGGCGCTCGATCTCGCCCCAGATGCTGTCGTCGGCCGGAGCGGGCGGGAACATCGGCGTGAGCTCACCACAGTGGCCGCAGATCATGCCGCTCATGTTCTCCACGCCGCCAGCCGTCAGCGCCATCCGGCCGCGCATAGTGGCGCGCCGCCGCAAGTCGGCGAGCAGCCGCCGGACGTCCTGGTGCGCGATCACCTGCGGCGTCACTACCACGAGGACGTGTACCGGCCGGCCGGGCAGCGCGAAGACGAACTGCTGGATGTCGGCGGTTCCCGGCGGCAGGTCGACGACCAGGCAGTCCAGCTCGCCCCACTCGGTGCCGTCGATGAGGCGATGCACCAGCAGCTGCGCGATGCCCGCGTCGATGCCCAGGCCCTGAGCTTCGCCCATCAGGAAGGCAGCGGAGGCGATCTGCAGGCCATGCCGTTCCACCGCCTGCAGCCGTGCCGCCGGGCTGCCCTTGACGCCGAAGACCGTCAGCTGCTTGCTGTCCGGCCGCCGGCGCAAGCCCAGCATCCGCGGCACGTCCGGTCCGTACAGGTCGGCATCCACCAGGCCCGGCCGCAGCCCGGAGGCGGCCAGCGCCAGCGCCAGGTTCACCGCCACTGTCGTCTTGCCGACGCCGCCTTTGCCGCTCGCGACGGCGATGACCGGGACCTGACCAGGATCTGCTGGCATCTGAGCTCCTTCGAGGTGCAGGCCGGCTTGCGCGCAGCCCGGCGGTCCGGTCCGGCATGTCCTCCTCACTCAAGCAGACTCACGTGTCAGCCGGCGCGTTCCCAGCCCAAGCCCCCCGCAGGAGACCGATCGTGACATCCGAGCCCGACCAGCCCCAGCCGCCTGCCGCCGACTCCGCCGGGTCGTCCGGCACGGCGAGCCAGCGGGAAACGGGCGGCTCAGGTCCGGTCCGGCTGTGGGGCGGCCGGTTCGAGTCCGGCCCGGACGAGGCGCTGGCCCGGCTGTCGGTAAGCGTCCAGTTCGACTGGCGGCTGGCGCCCTACGACCTGCTCGCCTCGGCGGCGCACGCGCGCGTGCTGCACCAGGCAGGCCTGCTGACCGACGCCGAGCTGACCCGGATGCTCACGGCGCTTGACGACCTTGGCCGCGCCTGCCGGGCTGGCACGTTCCGGCCGTCCGCGGATGACGAGGACGTACATACCGCGCTGGAGCGGGGCCTCCTCGAGCGGGCCCGCCAGCTGGGCGGCAAGCTGCGAGCCGGCCGGAGCCGCAATGACCAGATCGCTACGGACCTGCGCCTGTACCTGCGGGATCAGGTCCGCATCATCACCGCGCGGCTTACCGAGCTCGAGCGGGCGCTCATCGGCCAGGCCGAGCGGCACCAGGACACCCCCGTGCCCGGCATGACGCACCTGCAGCACGCGCAGCCGGTGCTGCTGGCGCACCAGTTGCTGGCGCACGTCCAGGCGTTCGCACGAGACGCGAGCAGGCTGCGGGACTGGGATGCTCGCGCGGCTGTCAGCCCGCTTGGCTCGGGCGCGCTCGCCGGATCCTCGCTGCCGCTGGATCCTGATGCGGTCGCGGCGGAGCTGGGATTCGCCCGCGCGTCGGACAACTCCATGGACGCCGTGAGCGACCGCGACTTCGCGGCCGAGTTCTGCTTCGCGGCTGCGCTGCTCGGCGTGCACCTGTCGCGGCTCGGCGAGGAAGTGGCACTCTGGGCGTCGCAGGAGTTCGGCTGGGTGGAGATCGACGACGCGTTCGCGACCGGATCATCGATCATGCCGCAGAAGAAGAACCCGGACGTCGCCGAGCTCGCCCGCGGCAAGTCGGGCCGCCTGATCGGCAACCTGACGGGCCTGCTCGTGACGCTCAAGGGGCTGCCGCTGAGCTACAACCGCGACCTGCAAGAGGACAAGGAGCCCGTCTTCGACTCGGTCGACACGCTGCTGACCGTTATGCCGGCCGTGGCCGGGCTGATCGGCACCCTGCGCTTCCACACCGACCGGCTGCTGCAAACTGCGGCTTCCGGCCATGCGCTCGCCACCGACCTCGCCGAGCTGCTGGTCCGGCGGGGCACCCCGTTCCGCCAGGCCCACGAGGTCGTCGGCCACCTGGTGATCTGGTGCCAGGTCAACGACTGCGAGCTCGCCGAGGTCAGCGACGAGAACCTGGCGAAGATCTCGCCGCTGCTCACCCCGGACGTCCGGGACGTGCTCACCGTACGCGGGGCGATCGCAGCCCGTGCCAGCCGCGGTGGGACGGCGCCGGACCGGGTAGCTGAGCAGCTGACTCGCCTGCGTGAGGACGTCGAGGCGCAGGCCGCCTGGGCGGCGGGCGGTTAGCGAACACGTTCTGTCCGGTTTGCCGCATTCCCGGCCAGACCGTACTCATCGTATGTGCCGAATACGACGTGATCACGTCACTTTCGGCACATGCGATGGCGGTCCGGGACCTGCCGGCGGTTCTCCGGTCGCGCAGCGTGCTCGATAGCCTCTCTCCGTGTCTGCTTCCCGGCCGCAGCCCGTCTCGGGCGCCGGCCTGCCCGGCTGCCGCGCGAGTTCCTGGCCCGGCCGTCGACGGAAGTCGCCCCCGATCTGCTGGGCTGCGTGCTGTGGCACGACACTCCGGCTGGCCTCGTCGCGGTCCGGCTGGTCGAAGTCGAGGCGTACCAGGGATCCAAGGACCCGGCCTCGCATGCCTTCCGGGGTGAGACTGCGCGCAATGCCGTGATGTTCGGCCCGCCGGGCTACGTGTACGTCTACTTCACCTACGGCATGCACTGGTGTGCCAACCTGGTCTGCCAGCCCGCCGGGCAGGCCGAGGCGGTGCTGCTGCGGGCGGGCGAGGTGATCTTCGGCACCAGCCTCGCCGCGCGGCGCCGGGCGGGGGAGCGGGACCCGGCTCTGGACGATCCGGCCCTCGAGGGCGCGGCTCCCGGCGACTCGCGGGCTGGCGCCGATGACCGCTCTCCGGCCGATCGCGATGACCACCCGGCCGCCGGCCAGGTCAGGAGCGCGCGCGTGATCCGCCAGATCGACCTGGCCCGCGGGCCGGCCCGGCTGTGCCAGGCGCTTGCAGTCGCGCGCGCCCAGGATGGCCTGGACGCCTGCGGCAGCGGCTCGCCGCTCGGCATCGGCCCGCCGAGCCTGGTCGACGTGCTGCGCTCGGCGCCGGGTGCAAGCCAGTCCCCCGGCGCGCCCTGGCCGCAGGTGCGAGCAAACACCGGCCGCGGTGGCCGTGTCCCTGCCGGGCGGCCGGGTGCACGCTCGCGGGCACCAGACGCCGGTTCGCCGGGTAAGACCGGGCAGTCGGAGGTCAGCACCGGGCCGCGGGTCGGGATCCGCCAGGCAGCCGACCGGCCCTGGCGGTACTGGCTGGCTGGCGACGGCCACGTTTCTGTTTATCGTCCGGTGAAACCGCGGCCACGACGGCAGCAACCAGTTACCGGCCGGGACGGCGAAAGTGGGACGATGCACCGGTGAGCGACATCATCGACGAGCTGAGCTGGCGCGGCCTCATCGCCGTGTCGACTGACCTGGACGACCTGCGCAAGGCACTCGACGCCGGGTCGGTGACCTTTTACTGCGGCTTCGACCCGACGGCGCCGGGGCTGCATATCGGCAACCTGGTGCAGCTGCTCACCATGCGCCGGCTACAGCAGGCGGGTCACCGGCCGATCGCCATCGTGGGCGGGGCTACCGGTCTCATCGGCGACCCTGGCGGCAAGTCGGTCGAGCGCGTCCTCAACCCTCGCGAG
>CAVQEN010000004.1:0-6253 GCA_963711535.1 uncultured Actinomycetota bacterium
TGATTGGTGGCTCACCCGCCGGGGTAAGCCGGTAAGGGGGCTTTGAACTGCAATAACACCGCGCCGGGTGAGAGAGGCGCGCGGTAGCGATACGTCGTATTCTGCAATTGCGGCACGCAGTTGCTAGCGACGCCATCACTCGGGGGGGCGATGACGACCACGGTAAGCGGTCCTGCGCTGTCCGGGCAGCTTGACGGAGAGCTGCTCGAGGACAAGCTGCGGATCCCGCGACCGGGGCTGGCCGTGTTGCCGCGTGCCCGGGTGGCTGACCTTATCGAGGCCGCCGTGCAGCGGCGGGTCACGCTCATGACCGGCCCGCCAGGGGCCGGCAAGACAGTCGCGGCTGCTCAGTGGGCAGCTGCGCGTGCGGCGAGCCGCCGTCCCGCCTGGGTGAGCCTGGACGCCGGTGACGCAGAACCGGCCCGGTTCTGGCGGTACGTCCACGAAGGCCTGGCCCGGGCCGGCGCGATCACCGCCAGCCGGGCCGGAGAGGCAGCCGGGCTGACCGCGGCGGAAATCCCGAAATGGCTGTCCGCAGCAGTGCGCACCACCGCCGAACCCGTCGTGCTCGTTCTCGACGACGTGCAGGTACTGGCAGACAGCGAGGCGCTCGTCGGCCTGGACGAGCTCATCCGGCACGAGCCCGCCGGCCTGCGGCTGCTGCTGGCCGGCCGGTCCGCGCCTGGTCTCGCCCTGGCCCGCCTGCGGGTGGGAGGCGACCTCGCAGACATCGGTGCCGGGGACCTGGCGTGCACTGCCGAGGAGACAGCGGCGTACTTCGGGATGCTCGGCCACCCGCTGAGCGTGGCCGAGCGCGAGCAGATGCAGCAGCGCACCGAAGGCTGGCTGGCCGGACTGCGGCTGACAGCACTGGAGACAGCGGACGGCGGGCTGGTCGCCGAGTATCTGCAGGACGAGCTCCTCAGCAAGATTCCCGCCGAGGTCAGGAGCCTGATGCTCCGCACCTCCCTGACGCCGACGGTCCCGGCGGACCTGGCCCGCGAGCTCACCGGGGACCCTGGTGCCAGCCGGGTGCTTGACCAGCTCAGCCGGGAGAACGGCCTCGTGCAGCCCGTCCCTCCGGCCGCTGACGAATATCGGTACCACCCGATGCTGCGCGACGTGCTTGCGGCCGATCTGAAGCGTGAGCTACCGGAGGAGGTACCGGGTCTGCACGGCCGGGTCGCTCGCTGGCACGCAGCCAAGGGCGAGGTTCTTCCGGCCGTTCTGGTGGCCGCCGAGGCGGGGGACTGGGAATTCGGCATCCGGCTGCTGCGGGAGGCTGGACCGGCCGTACTACTCTCGCACTCCGGACCAGGTCTGGAGGCGGCGCTCGCCGCCGTGCCGCGGGAGCGCGTGGCGGCCGAGCCCGTGCTCGCGATCGCGCTTGCGGCCGGGCGACTGTGGCAGGGTGACGCCGACGGCGCACTGCCCCACCTGGAAACGGCCGAACTGGGCCTGCGGCAGCGTGCCGAGGAGAGCGGACACGGTAAGCCAGGATCGGACGAGTCGGCTAGCCCCGGCGACGGGCAGGCGGAGCTGTGGCTGGCGGCGCTGTGCGTCTTGCACAAGGCGACGGTCGCGCCGGCTCTGCCGGGCTGGCTCGACCGCGACTGGGCGCTGGCCAGCCGTGCTCACGCCGATCCGCGCGGCGCGCCCGAGCATCGTGCAGTCGGAGTGCTGTGGCTGGCACTCGGGTTCGCGGCGCTGCGGGAGCTGGACACGCAGCTGGCCCGCTCCGCACTGCTGCATGCCGGATCACAGTTGTCGGCCGGAGGCCTTCTCGGGCTCCGCGACCGCGGCCGGGCCTGGGAAGCACTCGCCTGCGCACTCTACGGGGACCTGGCAGCGGCGACCCGTCTTGCCGCCAGCGTCGCTGACGGACCGAACGGGGACGACGAGGACCTGGCGCCAGTCCTGGCACTCGCGGGTGCAGCCGTCAGCCTGGCCCGTGACGAGCCGGACGCTGCCGCTGTTCTCCTCGACCGTGCGGATCTGTCGTCGATGATCCAGCGACCGGCCGGGGAGCCGTCGCTGGCCGTGCTCACCGGACTGCTGAGGGCGCGCCTGGCGATCGCTGACGGGAATCTGGCCGGTGCCCGCGGTCTGGTTCGCTGGCTGACTGACGCTGCGGCCGGAGCCGTTCAGGCTGGCTACGGGCCCGCGCTCGAGAGTCCCGCGGAAGCAAGCGCTCCCGCCGGCGGCATGCGGCCCTTCGGCATTGCGGCGGTCATCAAGGCGGTGGACGCCGAGATCAGTCTCGCGGCCGGGGAGCGGGAGCGCGCCAGGGCAGCGCTCGCCGAGCTGACCGCGCCCGGCAGTGCCGAGCCCGGCGCCGGGCCCGCTGTGAGTGCCGGGGCGGCTGATGGCGCGGCGCGGCCGGAATCCGGCCAGTCAGCCGCTCAGTCGGCCGCTGAGCCTGAGATTCGCCCGGAGGCCATCGTCGGCCAGGCGCGCCTGGCCATCGCCGACTCGGACGACAAGGGCGCGCTGAACCTCGTCGCGCCGCTGCTGGCGGACGCCGCGGGAATCTGCTCGGCCAGCGACCGGATTGCTGCCCTCCTCACCGCGGTCATCGCCCGCCGCCGCCTCGGTCAGGCCAGCGAGGCGGCCGAACTCCTGTCGCAGGCCCTGGTGCTGGCCGAGCCCGAGGACGCCTGCGGACCGTTCGTCTCGGCAGGCCCGTCGCTGCGGTCCGCCCTGACGGTGCTGATCTCACCGTCCAGCCGGTGCGCGGGCTTCGCCGCGCGGATCCTCGAGCGGTTCGACGGGCGGCTGCCGCGGCCCGCCAGCTCCCAGGCGGCTGCCCTGCTGACCGAGAGCGAGCTCGCCGTTCTGCGCTTCCTGCCGTCGCACATGACGAACCAGGAGATCGCCGAGGCTCTGTTCCTGTCGATCAACACGATCAAGACCCACCTGAGCTCGGTCTACCGCAAGCTCGGCGTGGCCAACCGCCGGCAGGCCATCGCGCAGGGCCGTCGCCTGGAGCTGCTCTAGCGCCCGGCCGGGCACGAAAAGGCGCAGCTCACCGATCGAGGCCGCAAACATGGGCCGAAATCAGTGAGCTGCGCCCGGAACCGTCCGGCCGGACGGCTGTGCCGCGGCGGCGCCCGCAGTCGGCCGGCTACCTCGCGCTCGTTGCCAGCCGCCGGGATCGCGGAGCGCTGTCGGCGCGGTCCAGGTCGGCCCTGGCCTGCTTCGCCGCTCTGCGGATGCCGAACGCCAGGGCGCCGAGCACCAGCCCGTAGAAGATAAGCCAGGCGCCGACCAGCGTCAGCAGCAGCACGAGCGTGATGCCGGGCCAGACCACCATGAGGATTCCGGCCGCGATGCTGAACAAGCCGAGCACGCCGCGCAGCGCCCGGCCGGGCACATGCGCTGACAGGGCGACTCCGATATCGGAGATGCCGTGCGCGATGAAGTACACGCCGGTCACGAACGCCACCAGGAACAGGCTCAGCGCATGATGCCGCAGGCAGTACAGCCCGGCCAGGATGGCCAGCAGTCCGATGACCATGTACGCGGCCCGCATGCCGCCGGTCTCGCTGTGGGCGCTGAAGCCCTCCCAGAGCCGCTCGACGCCGGAAACCACCAGGGCCGCGCCGATCAGGATGGCGACGATGGTCAGCGTGGCGTGCGGCCAGACCAGCAGCATGACACCCACGGCGATCAGCAGCAGGCCGCCGGCGAGGACAGCTGGCCAGGAGCGGCCTGCGGTGGCGGCGATCACTGCGCCCCCTGCGCCAAGGCCGGGGCTGGCGACCTCGTCCTCCTCGGACAGCGCTCCGCGCTCCGACGGGCGGCCATACTGCTGCGGCACGTTCGCCTGAGCTGCGGAAGTACGGGTCGTGGTACCGACGCCGCCGGTCTCGGCCTGACTGGAGCCCGGCTTGCCGGAGCTGCTCGCGCCCGAGGTCATGCCCTGCGAGCCCATGCTCTCCGAGTCCGGCACGTCAGAGCCAGAGTCCATGGAGCCGGACTCCATGGATCGGGAGCCCATGTCGGCGGGCGTTCCTCCTGGCTGCCCGGTGCCGGGCTGCTGTCCGGCGCCGCCTGGCTGACCCGCCTCCCCGGCCGGGCCGGTCCGCGGTTCGGTCATGATGCCCCCCTGGTGAACTTGTGCAACAGGCCTGCGCACCCCGGTTACGCACCGGGTACTCCTGTTCTGCCCATCCTGGGATCGGCGAGTTCCCGTGATCATCACCCGTGGCGGGTGAACACGCCCGGCCTGCCCTAGACTTGGCGGCCAGTAGCCGTGAGTGACACGCCAGTCCGGCCGCGTCCGCGAGGCGCTGGCCAGCGGGATGACCCTTTCCAGGAAGCGACCCCTAGGTGAAGACCGACGTCGAAGAGCTGAGCCCGACCCGGGTCAAGCTGACCATCGAAGTGCCGTTCGAAGAGCTCAAGCCCAGCCTCGACAAGGCGTACCGCGAGGTGGCGCGGCAGGTCAGGATCCCCGGCTTCCGGCCAGGGAAGGTGCCGCCTCGCGTCATCGACGCGCGCATCGGCCGCGGTGCCGTGCTTGAGCAGGCGCTCACCGACGCCGTGAACGAGTTCTACGGCAAGGCGATCAGCGAGAGCGAGGTAGTTCCGCTGAGCCAGCCTGACGTCGAGGTGACCAGGATTGAGGACGGCAAGGAGCTGGCCTTCACCGCCGAGGTGGACATCCGGCCGGAGTTCGACCTGCCGGACGTGGAGAGCCTGTCGGTGACGGTGGAGAACGCCGAGGTCGACCCCGATCAGGTCGAGCAGTACCTCGGCGAGCTGCGTGAGCGGTTCGCCTCACTGAAGGGCGTCGACCGCCCGGTCGAGAACGGCGATTACGTCTCCATCGACCTGGCCGCCAGCATCGACGGCACGGTCGTCGAGGACGCGCAGGCGACAGGTATCTCGTACGAGGTCGGCTCGGAGTCGATGCTGGACGGGCTGGACGAGGCCCTGACCGGGATGTCGGCCGGTGAGTCCAAGGCCTTCACCGCGGAGCTGGCCGGCGGTGAGC
This sequence comes from uncultured Actinomycetota bacterium, assembly GCA_963711535.1. GTDB lineage: Bacteria > Actinomycetota > Actinomycetes > Streptosporangiales > Streptosporangiaceae > JAJYUU01. The sequence goes on from CAVQEN010000004.1 coordinate 5,000, forward strand.
AGGCGGGCATGGAAGCGGACGTGCAGGTCACCGTCAACTCGGTGAAGGTCAAGGAACTGCCGGAGCTCGACGACGAGTTCGCCCAGTCGGCGAGCGAGTTCGACACCGTCGGCGAGCTGCGGGCATCGACCCGCAAGCAGCTGGAGTCCGTGCGCCAGGCTGGTCAGGCAGGCCAGGCGCGGGAGCGGCTGCTCGAGGCTCTCGTTGACCAGCTGGACATCCCGCTGCCCGAGCGGGTCGTCGCCGCGGAGACCGACCAGCGCCGCCACAACCTGCAGGACCAGCTGGACCGCGCCGGCCTCACGATGAAGTCCTATCTGGAGTCAGCCGACAAGACGGCGGCCCAGATCGAGGAAGACTTCGAGAACGACTCGCGCCGCTCGGTGAAGGCGGGCTTCATCCTGGACAAGATCGCCAAGCAGGAAGACCTGACGGTCACCGGGGAGCAGCTCGGCGAGTTCGTGGCCGAGCAGGCCTACCGGATGGGTGTCGCGCCGGATGAGCTGGCGCGGCAGGTCACCGAAGGCGGCCAGCTCTCGGCCGTGGCGGCCGACGTCCTGCGGGGTAACGCCCTGACCTGGCTCGCCGAGCGCGCTCGGGTCGTGGACGAGGCGGGCCTGCCGGTCGACATCGCCCGCGAGGACGCCGAGGCCGAGGCAGAGGCCGAGGCCGAGGCCGAGGAAGCCGTCGCCCACGAGCCGGCCGACTCGGACGAGGACTGAGCCGTGTGCTGATCGTGACCAAGGTCAAGATCAGTACCAGAACCGGAACGAGGCAGCCTGCCCGCACCGTGCGCATCCGCGCGGTCCGCGGGGCTGGTCTGCATCCAGCCCGAGTGCACCCGGCTTGAGGGCAGCCGGAATGGCGCCACCGTGCGCCGTAAGCGAACAGCGCCCCTCGGCGGCAATCACGGTGTGGCGCGCGGGTTAGGGTCACAGACAACGACAGGTGCGGACCCAGACAGCGTGACCGACAAACCACGAGGAGAGCACAGTGAGCACGCCTCCCGACGACCAGCAGCAGATCGGCGGCATTCTCGCCAGGTCCGGTGAGAGCCCGGTGCAGCCACTGAGCGAGATGCTGTTCCAGCGCCTGCTGCGGCACCGGATCATCTTCCTCGGCCAGCAGGTCGACGACGATCTGGCGAACCGGATCTGCGCGGAGCTCATCCTGCTGGCGTCCGAAGACGGCAAGAGCGACATTAGCCTCTATATCAACTCGCCAGGCGGCTCTGTCTATGCCGGAATGGCGATT
>CAVQEN010000005.1:0-622562 GCA_963711535.1 uncultured Actinomycetota bacterium
GACCGGTACTAATAGGCCGAGTGGCTTGGCTTCTACTCATAGATTTTGTTTTGCGTCCACTGTGCGGTTCCCGAGATGCGGTCGGGTGCTCGCTTCGGAGAGATCCGGAGCTGAGCGCTTCTGACATCTCCATAGAGTTTCGGTGGCCATGGCGAAGGGGAAACACCCGGCTCCATTCCGAACCCGGAAGTTAAGCCCTTCAGCGCCGATGGTACTGCCCGGGGGACTGGGTGGGAGAGTAGGACGCCGCCGGACATCTTCCCGCTGAGGGCCGTTACCAGTACTGGTAGTGGCCCTCAGCGCGTTTGTGTGTGCTCTGGGCACGTTTGGGTTGCCCGAGGAAGCTGTGATAACGGCAGGCGGACTGCGCTGCAGTGGCGCCGGGCCGATGGTGGAGGATAGGCAGATGGCGGGCAACTCGCGCGGCTCATCGGCTGGCCGGCCCGCGGACGGGCCCGGCGGACGAAGTTCACGCAACGATCGCACTGGTGGCTCGAACTCGGGCCGCAAGAACTCGAGCGGACGCGGATATCCGGCGTCCGGTTCAGCCGGATCAGGCTCGGACCGGCCACTTTCCGGCGGGGATACCGGCGGCCGCGGATCGGCCGGTCGGGCCGGTGGTGGCCGGGCCGGTGCTGGCTCGGGCGACAGGCGCGGATCTGGCCGCGCCGACAGTAAGTTCTCGGGTGGCGGTCCGTCAGGCCGGCGCGCCCAGCCGGGCGGCCGGGCAGGCTCGCGAGGCTCAGACCAGCGCAGCGGACGAGGTGCGGACCAGGGCGGCTATGACCGTCCGCGTTCCGGCGACGGCGGTGACAGCAACAGGACCGGCAGTTACGACAACCGGTCGGCATCACGGGACAGTGGCTACAGCCGGTCCCGCTCCGGCGGGAGCAGTTATGACCGGCCGCGGTCCGCCTCGCGCCGCAGCGGCGACGGCAAGCCAGGTTCGCGAGATGGCGGCTCCAGTCGGCCCCGCTCCGGCTCGGCGGAGAGTTATGGTCGCCCCCGCTCGTCCTCGGGCGCAGGTGGCAATGGTCGGCCTCGGTCAGGCCCTGCTGACGGCAGGTATGACAGCTCGCGATCCAGCGGGCGCGACGGAGGCTACGAGAGCAGGCCCGGCCAGCGAGATGGGCGCTACGGCCGTGAGAGCTCCGGCCCGACGGACCGTGGATATGATCGCTCGCGGTCCAGGCCCGGGGAGGGTGGTTACGACACCAGGCCAGGTTCGGGAGATGCCGGCCACGGTCGGCCCCGTTCGGACTCTGGTCGGGGCAGCTACGGCAGGCCGCGCGGGAGTTCCGCCGACGGTGGCTATGGCCGCCCGCGCTCCGGGCCTCGCGATGGCGGCTACGGCCAGTCGCGCTCCGATTCGACAACAGGCGGTTACGGGCGCTCCGGCTCCGGCTCCGAAGGTCGACGTTACAGCCGGTCAGGGCCAGGAGACAACAGCGCCAGCCGCGCCCGTCCTTACCGAGACTCTGGGCCGGATGGTTCCGGCAGGTCCCGGCGTGATGACAGTGACCGCGGATCTCGGTCCGTCTCCGAGGGCCGCAGCTATGACCGCGGCCCTAATCGGACCGATGATCGGTACCGGTCCGGCCCGGCGTCCCGTGGTGCATACGGGCGGCCGCGCTCATCCGACGGCGACTCCGGACGTCCGAGCTCTGGCGGCTACCGGCCGCGGTCTGACTCGGGCGGGTCGGGCGGCTACCGGCCGCGGTCTGACTCGGGCGGCGAGACCTATCGTGGCGGCGGCAGGTCTGGTCCGGCCGGCACTGGCAGATCGCGGCCAGGTGGCGCCGGTTCGCGATCGGCAGGCGGCTCGTCTTTGCGCGACTCTTCCCGAGGTGGCCACGACCGGCCGCGTACGGGCCCCGGCCGTCGGCCCGAGGACAGTGGGCGCGGTCCGGCTCGCCACCGCGGTGATGTCGGCGGTGGGCCGAGCAAGCCAGATGAGATGCGCGTCGATATCCCGGACAGCATAACCGCGGATCAGCTCGACGCCGAAGCTCTGGCCGAGTTGCGCACCCTGCCCGGCGACCTTGCCGAGGTCGTTGCGCGGCTGCTGGTCGCGACGAGCGTCAGCGACGACCCCAGTCTGGCCTACCGGTACGCGACCAAAGCTCGCAGTCTGGCCGCTCGAGTCGGCGTGGTACGCGAGACGTGCGCGATCGCGGCCTACCAGGCGGGGCACTGGACTACGGCGCTAGCAGAATTTCGTGCGGCTCGCCGCCTCACCGGCCGCAACAGCTATCTGCCGTTGATGGCGGACTGCGAGCGGGCGCTGGGCCGACCGGACCGCGCTCTCGAGATCGTGAACGAGCCTGACGCCCGTTCGGCTGACCGCCAGACTCGGATCGAGTTGCGGATTGTCGAGTCGGGTATCCGGCGTGACCAGGGTCTGTTCGATGCGGCTGTGGTTGCTCTCCAGATCCCCGAGCTAACTAGCGAGCGCAGCCGTCCGGAGTACGCGCGGCTCTATTACGCCTACGCCGATGCGCTGGAGCAGGCTGGGCGAGGAGACGAAGCCCGCGAGTGGTTCGGCCGCGCGGCAGACACCGACGTCGATGGCGAGACCGATGCAGCTGAGCGGTACGACGAGCTCGACGACTACAGCTTCGACGACCTGGACATGGACAACGACGGTGGCGCGGACGAGGACGCTGATCTCGATGAACCGCATGAGGGCGGCAGTGCTGCCGATGCGGACGACGACGATGCGCAGTCTGCGGACGACTAACCGACTGGGATTACTTGCAGTCCCTGACATGCCTCATGATCCCGGATTCTCGGCGCCCTGGACCGCCTGCGCGCCGCGTTCCGCCGGAAGGCGGACGACCTTGACGCTGACGGGCTGCAGACCCGCATCGCGGCGTCCTCGCTAACCCTCGGCCGCCCTGCGCTTTCGGCGTGGGTGCTGTCAGGCGTCGCGTGTGGCCATCTTCCAGGCGCCGAGGGCGAGCCAGCCGAGGATCCAGCCGGCGATGACGGCGGCCATTGCCCAGGTCGGCATGGGCGGCAGCACCGCCGGCTGAATGCCGCCGGTCGGGCCAACGGTGACGCCTCCGGCCAGTATGGCCGGCTTCAGCTGGTCCATCGCCACGCCGAGGACGATCCGCTGGGCGTTGATGAGGTGAGGCCATACGTGCGCGGCGAGCTGCGGGGTGATGATGATCTGCCACACGGTGAGCAGCACGACCGGCACGGTCCGCTGGCCCATGAGCGAGCCGAGGCCGAGACCGACCGTGAACCCGATGGCCAGGTCAAGCTCGAGCCACAGCCCGGAGCGGGCCAGGTCGCCCGGCAACGCGGCGGCCACGCTGGCAGGCACCGGTCCGCTGAGGAACGCGGTCGCCAGGGCCGTCACGGTGAAGCCGACGGCGGCGAGGGAGAGCAGGATGGATAGCCCGGCAGGGATGCGGGCCAGGTAGAGGGCGAGCCGGGACCGGCCGGTGATCACCAGGTGGCGGAACATGCCGTCGGTCAGGTCGCCGGTGCCGGCTGTGGCGCCGAGCATGACCGCCGCGATGAACCCGAACTCGGCTATCAGGGTTACGACGTTGGCGAACCCGTCGCCGCCGGCCGGCCCGTAGCGTGCCGGGTCGCTCAGGTGGTAGATCTCCCGGACGCCGTAGAAGATGACCGGCGTGCCCACGGTGAACGCCGCGGTGACGACCATCAGGATGCGGCGTCTGCGCAGTTCCAGGAACTTGGCTCCGATCAGCGGCACGGACGGCAGCCAGGATCCGCGCCGGGCTGCGGCAAGGCTGTGGGCGGTCACTGGTCCTCCCCCAGACGGCTCGTCACTGACAGGAACCAGTCCTCCAGGCTGGCGTGCGTCTGGTGTAGCCCGTAGACGGTGATCCCCGCCTCCACGAGGCAGCGGTAGATCTCGGCTGCCTGCTCGCGGGCCGTCCCGGGAGCCAGCGTCACGGTCAGCCCGACGTCGGTGACGGCGACGCTGGACGCGATCGCCAACTGGGCGAGGGCTCGTACCGCCGCCGGCGGGTCGGAACACTGCACCTCGACGACAGTCCCAGCCCCGGAAATCAGTTCGCCGATGGGCCCGGTGCGGATGACCTTGCGGTGGTCGACGATGGCCACCTGGTCGCAGGTCCGCTCCACCTCATCCAGCAGGTGCGAGGACAGCATGACCGTCCGTCCCTCGTCAACGAGGCCGCGGATCATGTCCCGCATCTGGTGCATGCCCGCCGGGTCAAGCCCATTCATCGGCTCGTCGAGGATCAGCAGTTGCGGGTCGGCCAGCAGGCACGCCGCTACCCCCAGGCGCTGGCGCATGCCCATGGAGTAGGCAGAGACCTTGTCGTCGGCCCGCTGGGCTAGTCCGGTCCGGCCCAGGGCGGGGCCGATCTGCCTCCTGGCGTCCCCGCCCCTGGCGGCGGCCAGTATCTTCAGGTTCTCCCGTCCGGTCAGGTGGCCGTGGAACCGGGGTTCGTCCACGATCGCGCCCACCCGGGCTAGGGCGTGGCCGCGCTCGGCGGGTACGGGGAGGCCGAGCAGCGACATCGTGCCGCTGTCGGCTTTGGTCAGGCCGAGCAGGACGCGGATCAGGGTGGTCTTGCCGGCTCCGTTCGGCCCCAGGTACCCGAACGCGCAGCCCCGCGGGACGCGAAGGTCCACGTCGTCGGCGGCGACCCGGGCGCCGAACCGCTTGGTGAGCCCGCGCACCTCGACAGCCCAGTCGCCGTCCTGGCCCGGGGCGGGCTCGGCGCCGGGCAGGCGCGGGCTGCCGGCGGTCTCGGAGACAGTAGACATGTGCTTCCTCCTGGTCGGGTGGCTGGCTGGCTGGCTGGTTCCACTGAACCTGGCGCCGCCCCGCTAGTCAGCGGCCGCCGGAGCGAACCGGTTCATCCGCGAGGATGAATCCCGGCCGCCTCGCGGCCGATGAATATTGCCTGGTTAGCCGATACGTTCGGTGCATGCAGGCAGTTCGGCGCTTGGCGGGCGACCCGGGGATGATCCCGGACGCCGGGATCGGGATCGCGGCAGCTGGCCTGACCGCCCTCGCCGTGTGGGGTCCAAACGGACTGGTCGGCGCCACGGTCTCTCTGCCGGCATGGCTGCTGGCGTTGCTGCCCCCGCTGATGGGCGTGGCGCTGGCGCTGCGCCGCCGCGCGCCGCTGCTGATGTGGACATTGATGTCGGCGGGCGTGGTGCTGCAAGAACTGGTCACCCGGCAATCCCCGCAGAACCTGGCGTTCTTGCTCGTGTTGTTTGCCGGGGCCTACGCGCTGGGCGCATATGCCAGCGTGCGCCGCGCGGCGGTCGGCCTGGCCATCAGCGCTGTCCTGTTGCTGGCCACCGCGGGCGTGCTGCTGGCCTTCTGGCGGCATCCGGGCGGGGCGGCCCTGGGCTTGTTCTCCATCCCGCTCCTGGCGTGCTGGCTCGCCGGTGTGGTCGTCCGCGCCCGCAGGCTGTCCGCTGACATTGCCGTGCGCAACGCGGCGCTGGAGCGCCAGGCCGAGCAGGCCGCGGCCACCGAGCGGGCGCGGATCGCCCGGGAACTGCACGACATCGTCGCCCACCACCTCAGCGTTGTCGTACTCCAGGCGGCTGGCGCCCAGGCATCGGGGAAGCCAGCCGGGCCGGCCCTGGAGAAGATCGAGAACAGCGCACGGCACGCGCTGGCCGACACCCGCCGCCTTCTTGGCGTGCTGCGTGACACTGGCGAGGACAGCGGGCTCGCCCCGCAGCCGGGCATCAGCGAACTGGACGCGCTAGCCGGCACCGTCCGCGCGGGTGGGCTGCCGGTAAACCTGGTCATCGACGGCGACCCGGCGGGGCTACCCGCGGCCGTGGACGTGTCGGTCTACCGCGTCGTCCAGGAGGCTCTGACCAACGTCCTCAAGCACGCCGGCCCGGCCCGCGCCGACGTGCGCATCGGCTGCGTCAAGGACGCTGTCACGATCGAGGTCACCGACAACGGAACCGGAGTGCCGGCAAGCCAGCCCTCGGTCGGCGGGCACGGGCTGGCCGGAATGCGCGAGCGGGTCGCGGTGTTCGGCGGTGAACTGCGCGCCGGGCCGAGGCCCGACGGCGGGTTCGCCGTCCAGGCCCGGCTGCCACTAGGCGACCGCCTGGCCCCGGGCGAGCCGTCGTGATCAGCGTCCTGATCGTCGACGACCAGGACCTCGTGCGCGAGGGCCTGCGGATGCTGCTGGAAGCCGAGCCGGACCTGACCGTCGGCGGCGAGGCGGGCGACGGCGGCCAGGCGCTGGTCCAGGCCCGGCGCCTTGACCCCGACGTGATCTTGATGGACGTCCGCATGCCGCACATGAACGGCATCGAAGCAACTGCACGGCTCGTCCAGCACGGATCCCGGGCACGGATCCTGATGCTGACCACCTTTAACCTGGACGAATACGTCTACGACGCCCTGAAGGCAGGCGCGAGCGGCTTCCTGCTCAAGGACGCCAGCCGCGAGCAACTCACCGGTGCGGTGCGCACGGCGACGGCCGGCGAGACCATGCTCGCCCCGGCCATCACCCGGCGGCTGATCGAGGACTTCTGCCGCGGCCCAGCTCCCAGCACACAGTCGGCCGCCACATCCGGAGGCCTCAGCGAACGCGAACTCGGCGTCGTGCGGCTGGTGGCGCAGGGCCTGTCGAATGCCGAGATCGCCGCCAGGCTCTACCTCAGCGAGACCACCATCAAAAGCCACATCGCCCGCATCCTCGCCAAACTCCGGCTACGGGACCGGGTGCAGATCGCCGTCTACGCCTACGAACACGGCATCGTCAAGCCAGGTCACGACACTCCGCCGCCCGGCCGGGCAACCTTCACAAGGGCGGTGCATACTCGGCCTGGCGCGCGACGACTTGAAGGCTGAGATCGTCGCAGGGTCGAGGTGCACCGAGCAATCAACGCACCCGGTAGACCGGCAGCACGTCGAACGCTCCCGGCCCGCGCTGCCGCGCTGATGGACCTGTCGTGATTCGTACCTTAAGGTCGGCAAGGTGATCCAGATTCGGCCGGCAACGGAGCCGGAAGAACGAGCCTGGCTGAGCGACTGGCGGACTCGGCTGCTGACCTGGTACGACAAGCCCGACGTGCCGGCGGACTGGGCATCCCGGCAGGCCGACGAACGGATCGCCGGATTCGAGCACGCCACCGAGTCCGCGGTCTACGCGCAGACGGAAGACGACGACGAGGCCGGAATCCTGGCGCTGTCGCTCGGCGAGTTCGGCGGCCGCCGGGAGGCAGCCATCGCCGACGTCTGGGTCGCGCCCGATCGCCGCGGCGACGGGCTGGGCGGCCAGGCCGTCCGCCGGGCCGAGGACTGGGCGAGGGAACATCAGGCCAGTGCTCTCTGGGCGATCACCGATCCGGCTGAGCCCGTGCATGCGGTCCTGTTCGCGTGCTACCCGGTTCGCTCTCGTCACATGATGAAGGCGCTGTCAGGCCCGGGAGAGCTGCCGGACGGGCTGGACGTCCGGCAGATGACCGAGGCCGAGTTCGCCGGGTTCCGGGCCGACGTGGTGCGCGGCTATGCGGCCGACGTCACCGATTCCGGAGCCATGACGCCAACGGAAGCGCTCCAGGCCGCCATAGCGCAGACGGACGAGATCCTGCCGCTAGGCCTGGCCACGCCTGGCCACGCCTTTCTCTGCCTGTGCGCGGACGGCGAGGTCGTCGCGACAAACTGGGTCCAGCACCATCGCAGCCCTGGCGTGAGCTGGGTCTATAGCGTGGAAACGCACGAGGGACAGCGCGGCAAGGGCTACGGCAGGGCAGCCATGGTCATCGGCGAGCGAGCGACTCTCGAGGCAGGCGACGGGCACCTGGCCCTCAATGTGTTCGGCCACAATGAGGTCGCGATCGGCTTGTACCGGAGCATGGGGTACCTCGAGTACGACTCCGCCAGATCTATCGACCTGTGATCCGTCTCGATTCAGCCCTCAGCGAACAAGCGCAGCACCAGCCCGGTGCGCGGCTTGGGCCCGAACGAGGTCGACTTCCGCGGCACCCGGCGCCCGAGCTCGGCCACCTCGTACACCTGAGCCGGCGACATCGGGCCGCAGACGACGGCCGTCCCGCCCGGCTCCTCGTCGGCCGCCCGCACCGCCTCGGTGGCGTCGTGGATGGCGCGGACGCTGCGCGCGTCGTCTTCGATGCCCCAGATCCGCGCGAACAGCAGGCCCTCGAGTACGGCGGCCGGCAGGCGCTGCCACAGCTCCGGGGGATAGTCCGGCACGGCCGCCCGGAGCTGACCGGGGTCCGGGTCCGTGAGGAGCCACACGCGCCCGTCCCCGGCCAGCAGGAACGCAACGCCGCGGGAGCAGGCGTCCTCCAGCGTGGCGAAGGCGCCGTCGAGATGCCCGGTACCGCCCGGCAGCTCGGTGACAGTGAAGGCGCTGCTCGCCAGTCGCGCCGCCGCCTCTGGCACCAGCCCCGTCACCATGCGGTGGATCGCGCCGAGCTGCGGCGGATAAGCCGTCGAGTCCACCAGCAGAGCGAGCCCGCTGTCCCACGGCCCCGCCCCGGCGCCTGCCTGGCGCTGCCGCTCCTGTACCTGCAGGTAGGCCGCGTAGCGATGGTGGCCGTCGGCGATCAGCGCCGTGCGCGGCGCCAGGTCCTCGGCGATCGACTCGAGCTCGGCGGGGTCGGTGATCGCCCAGAGCCGGTGCCGCAGGCCGTCATCGGTACTGGCCTGCGCTAGCGGGGAACGGCCGTCGGCGACCTCGTCGACTAGCTTCGTGGTAACCCCGTTTCCGCCCTGGTAAAGAAGGAAAATCGGCTCGAGATTGGCGCGGGTCGCTTCCATCAGCTGGCGCCGCCGCGACCGGCCCCGGTGCGACGCCCTCGTGCGGCTGGACGATCCGGGCCGAGTAGGGCTGCAGCCCGAGCGCGCCGATCAGGCCCCGCTGGATGATGCCCCGGTCGGCGGTGACCTGCTCATAGACGTACAAAGCGGGCTCGCCGTCGGCGGCCAGGATGCCGTCGGCGAGCCAGCTGCCGAGGTCGCGGGCGGCGTCGGTGTACGGGCTGCCGGGCTGGCCCTCGGGGTGCCGGGGCAGGATCAGCCTGACGATGTTGTGCGGATCGGCGGCCATGAGCTGGCTCTCGTTATCGGCAGCGATCACGTCGTACGGTGGAGAGGTGACCTCGGCGAGCGCGCTCACCTGGTCCTCGGCGTAGCGCACGCCGCGGAACGGGGCGAGGACGAGGCCGGGCCTGCTCCCGCCTGCGGGCCCCGCTGGACGAAAGGGTTGGCACATATGTCAGAAGGACCGGCGGGCGGCCGAGATTCCCGCCCTGAGGATCCAGTTTCGTCACAGGATGCTCCCCATTCGGTTGCCGCTAACGGCGCTGACAGCCATCAGCTCTACAAACGTGGCCTGGACCTGCTCGGCCGGGGCAGTCCGGCGGCGGCCGCTCAGCTCCTCGAGCGCGCCGCCGCAGCAGAGCCGAGGTCCAGGAGCGTACTGGAGGCGCTGGCGCGCGCCCAGTTCGACGCCGGCCAGTACGCCGCCGCGGCCGAGAATTTCCGGCGGATCGTCGAGGCCAGCCCGAGCGACGATTATGCCCAGTTCGGGCTCGGGCTCGCGCTGGCACGGACTGGCGATCATGGCGCCGCTGCCGAGCACCTGGCACTAGCCGCGGCCATGTGCCCTCATCAGCGCCATTACACCGACGCTCTCCGGAACGTGCGCGCCACCCTGCGTGCCCGGCGGGAACTGCGAAAAGACTTTCAGGGTTGACCAGAAACGAGGCCGCCGACGCCGATCCGCGGACGCCCGCGCGGGCACCGGGGGATAACTCAGGACCGGTTAGGGGTGGCGGCGCGGTCGGCGGGCAGAGCGGTGGGCTGAAGGAGTGCGCCGGGCCGCTGAGCGAGCACTACGACGCCGCCCTTCTCGATCTGGATGGCGTGGTGTATCTCGGGGGCAGCGCTATCCCCGGCGCTGCCGATGCGCTCGCCGATGCGGCGAAGCGGGGGATGAAGCTCGCCTACGTCACCAACAACGCGTCGCGCTCGCCGCACGCGATCGCTGCCCAGCTGGACGGCATGGGCGTGCCGGCGACTGCGGCCGACGTGGTCACGTCGGCGCAGGCGGCTGCGCGCGTGCTGGCGGGCCGGCTCCGCCGGCGCGCCGGTCCTCGTGGTAGGAGGGACCGGCCTCCGGCTGGCGCTGCGGGAGCGCGGCCTGCGCCCGGTCAGCGCCGCGGCGGAGAAACCGCTCGCCGTGGTCCAGGGTTACGCGCCGGATATCAGTTACGGGCTGCTGGCCGAGGCCGCGCTGGCCCTGAACGCGGGCGCGTTCTACGTCGCCTCCAACGTCGACGCGACGCTGCCGACGCCACGCGGGCAGCAGCCGGGCAACGGCGCCCTTGTGCAGGTCCTCGTGTACGCGACCGGAAAGCAGCCGGTCGTCGCCGGGAAGCCGGAGCCGCCGCTGCACGCCGAGTCGGTGGAGCGCGTCGGCGCCAGGCACCCGCTGGTGGTGGGCGACCGGCTGGACACCGACATCGAGGGCGCAGCGAACGGCGGCGCGGACAGCCTGCTGGTCCTCACCGGTGTTACCCGGCCCGCGGACCTGCTGCTGGCCGGACCGCGCCAGCGTCCCTCCTACGTCGCGCTGGACCTGTCCGGGATCAACGCCGCTCAGCCGGCGATCACCCGCGAGGGCGAAGCGGCCAGCTGCGGCGGCTGGACGGCTCAGCCGGGCGGCGCCGGCGGCTGGCTGACGGTCTCGGGATCGGGCGGGTGGCTCGACGGTCTGCGCGCCCTGAGCGTGGCGGCCTGGTCAGCCGGACCTCCCCCCGGTGACGCCCGGCAGCAGCGCGAGGCCGCGGACATCGTCCTGGCGGCCACGGGCGAGCCGCACTGATATCACCCTCGAGTCTGACAAGAATCAGCCCAGCGGCGGACGCGAGCTATCGCGTTTGTGCGAGACACTGTATGCGGATCCGGGCGCAGGCGCGCCCGGATCAATTCGGCCGGAAGGGGCTGCAGACATGATCGAGGCACGGGGCCTCACCAAGCGGTACGGGGACACGCTGGCAGTGGACGACCTGTCGTTCAGCGTGGCCGCGGGCAAGATCACCGGATTCCTCGGGCCGAATGGGGCCGGGAAGACCACAACGATGCGGCTCATCCTGGGCCTCGACCGGCCGACAGGCGGCTCGGTCACTATCGACGGGCAGCCGTTCACGCAGGCTTCGCGGCCGATGCGTGAGGTTGGCGCACTGCTGGACGCGAAGGCTCTGCACGGGGGCCGGAGCGCTTACAACCACCTGCTGTGTCTGGCCCAGTCGAACAACCTGCCGCGCAAGCGGGTCGCCGAGGTGCTGGGCCTCGTCGGGCTGACCGACGTGGCCCGGAAACGGACCAAGGGCTTCTCGCTGGGCATGGGCCAGCGCCTCGGGATAGCCGCGGCGCTGCTCGGCGACCCGCAGATCCTCATGTTCGACGAGCCAGTGAACGGGCTGGACCCGGAGGGCATCCTGTGGATCAGGAACCTCATGAAGGCCCTGGCGGCCGAGGGCCGGACCGTGTTCGTGTCCAGCCACCTGATGTCGGAGATGGAGAACACCGCTGACCACCTGCTGGTCATCGGCCGCGGCAAGCTGATCGCCGACTGCACTGTCGATGAGTTCATCGCGGCTAACTCGCAGCAGACCGTCCGGGTGCGGACGCCGCAGCAGGATCAGCTCAGCAAGCTGGTCGCGACAGCCGGGGGGACCGTCCGCGAAACCGGGGACGGCACCATGGTCATCTCCGGCCTCGAGCCGAGCCAGGTGGGCGACCTCGCCTACGAGAACTCGGTGAGGCTGCACGAGCTCGCGCCCGTGCACGCATCGCTGGAGGAAGCGTTCATGGAGCTCACGGCATCGAGTGTCCAGTTCCACGCGGGCGTGCCCGCTCAGCAGGTTCCGGCCGGAGAGGTGGCCTGACATGGCAACAACGACATCAGCGCAGCTGCCCGTCGCCGCCTCCGGGCGCATGCCGTCCTCGGCAGGCAAGGCGAATCTCGCCGGCGCGCTGCGATCGGAGTTCACCAAGATTCGGTCGGTGCGGTCGACCTACTGGACGCTGCTGGCCCTCGTGGTCGTCACCGTCGGCTTCGGCGCGCTGGCGAGCTGGGGCGTCGCGACACATGGCCACCCCGGACCGGGGTTCGACGCCACCGCGCAAAGCCTGGGCGGCCTGTACATCAGCCAGCTGATCATCGGCGTGCTCGGCGTGCTGGTCATCAGCTCTGAGTACTCCAGCGGCATGATCCGGACCACCCTGGCGACCATGCCGCACCGCGGCACTCTCATCGCGGCCAAGGCCATGGTGTTCGCCGTCGTGGCGTTTGTCACCGCGCTGATCACCTGCTTCGTGTCGTTCTTCGTCGGCCAGGCGTTCATGTCCTCGCGTCACATCGGCGTGACGCTGAGCGACCCGCATGTGCTGCGGGCGGTGATCGGCGGCGCGCTCTTCCTGACCGCGTGCGGGCTTCTGGCCTTCGGCATCGGGCTGCTGCTGCGGCACAGCGCCGGGGCGATCAGCACGGTGGTCGGCCTGCTGTTCGTCCTGACCATCCTGGTCAATTTCCTGCCGCAGTCGTGGCAGAACCATGTCGACAAGTGGATGCCGGCGGACGCGGGCACCCAGATCTGGTCGACAGTGGCCAACCACGGGCAGCCGCCTGTGTTCGCGCCGTGGACCGGGTTCGCGGTGTTGTGCGGCTACGCCGCCATCGCACTCATCGGCGGACTGGCGGTCTTCCTGAGGCGAGACGCCTGAGACCGCTGGCGCCGGGCAGAGGGTGACTGCCCGGCGCCAGCGTCAGTGCACGGCCGGCACGGGCGGCCCGGGACGAGATCCATGGCTGGCAGGTCATTCGCCGATACGACATTGCCGTTGATGCGGCGCACCGCGACCGCCTCCGCGCACCGTCACGGTGATGCAGGCTGGCAGCGCGGGCACCAGAACGCGATGCGCTCCTCGATGGCCGGACCGAGGCTGCCCCGGCTGATGGTGGTCCCGCAGCGGCGGCAGGGTTCGCCCGCGCGGCCATAGACCCACGTGCCTTCGCCGCGACGGGCGCTACCTGTGGTGCTGGTCTCACCGCGGGCCTTGTTGGCTTCCAGCAGCTTCCGGGCGAGCTCGGCCAGCCCGGCCAGGTCCGGAACCTCGCCGACGCGGCACCACGGATGCACGCCGCGCAGGAACAGCGTCTCGGCGCGGTAGATCGTGCCGATTCCGGCTAGATTGCGCTGGTCGAGCAGCGCCTCGCCGATGGCCCGGTCGGGCGTTGCGGTGAGCCTGCGCACAGCCTCGCCTGAGTCCCAGTCGGGCCCGAGGAGGTCCGGCCCGAGGTGCCCGACCGACCGGTCTTCGCGGCTGGTGCGGATTAGCTCGACGATACCGAGTAGGTAGCCGACCGCCTGGAAGTCGGCATTGGCCAGGATGAGCCGGATCCGGTGATCACGGAGCGAGTAGCCGGACGCCCGGCTGATCCGCCAGGAGCCGTCCATCTTCAGGTGCGTGTGGACGGTGATGTCGCCCTCGAGCCGGGTGAGCAGGTGCTTGCCGCGGGAGACCGTCTCGGTAACCCGACGCCCGGTGAGGTCCGCAGTGGCGAACCGCGGAACCCGGAAGTCGCTCCGGGTCACGACGCGCCCGGTCAGTGCCTCGTGCAGCGCGCGCCCCGTGCGCCAGACGACGTCACCTTCGGGCATGCCGCCAGCATGCCACCATCACGCGGAGTTGCCGGCGGGGCTCACATGAGCTTGCGCAGGTGAAGCAAGTCGAACACGCTGCCCTGCACCTTGAGCTTGCCCGACAGCCAGGCGCGCATGAAGCTGCCGGGGTCACCCGCGATCGCGACCACCGTGTCGCTGTCGGCGCTGAACCTGACCTGCGCCTGCGGAGCGCCATTGCCGGCGATCGTGACCGCCTCGGCGCCCTGTGGCCCGAGCCTCGTCACGAAGGTCACCCCGAGGTCGGGAACGCGGCAGCTCAGCGTGCGGTCGATCAGATGAGCCCGCCGGTCCTGTGCATCCATGTCCGCGATGCGGGCAGTCAGGCTCTCCAGAGCGGCCTGGCATTGCTCAGCTGTCGCCATGCATCCCTCGCTTTCCACGGGTCATTCTCCGCCCCGGGTGCGCGGCCGGGTCAGCGGGGGCACTTCGGCCGTCGCGGGGTGCCCCAGCCTGACGGCACCTGACGGTAGCGTTCAGGGGAGGCAGTTGCAGCGCCGCGCTACGGATGCCCTAACGGGAGACTCGCGGGGGGAGAACGGTGGAGCAGATGGAGCAGCAGACGGGGCCAGACCCCGGTCCGGCCGGCCAGGACTGGGTACAGGACGGCGGAAGCGGCCTGGCCTGGCTGCGCGGCTTTGCCGGGCCGGACAAAGAGACTGCGGCGGACGCGGAGGCCGCGCCGGACGCAGAGACCGTGGCCGGTGACGCAGACACCGTCCCGGACCAGGGAACTGGCCGGGGAAAAGAGAGCGCCCCGGATGACACCGAGACCCGCCAGGACGTAACGCGGCTCACGACGGCCGGCGCAGAGCTCTCCGAAACGGCCGACACAGAGCTCTCCGAAGACGACGCGGCGCTTGCCGGCCCTGAATCCGCTCACTCGACGGCCGCAGAAACCGCCCGGGCTGAGCTAGCCGAGACTCGGGTAACTCCGCGCGCCGAGGGTGCTGGCCCGGATGAAGCCGCGACTTCGTTCGGGCCGGCCGCCAGCCAGGTTCCGGCCGAGCCGGTGCCGCAGACGGGCGAGCCGCGAGTCGACGCTGCGCTCCGGCTGCTCGAACGGCTGCCCGGGCTGCCGGTCAGCGATCATCCTGAGCTGTTCGAGCAGGTGCATGCCCAGCTGGCCGAAGTGCTGAGCGATCTCGGCTCAGGGCTGCCTGGCGGCCCGGCCGACTCGCCGAGGAGCTGACGTCATTCCCGATGAGCAGAAGGCTGCGGCTTGATGCAGAACTTGTCCGGCGGGGCCTCGCCCGTTCGCGTGACCAGGCGGCCGACCTGATCGCCGCGGGCCGGGTCGCGGTCGGCGGTCAGGTCGCCGCGAAGCCTGCCTCGCAGGTGGGTGTGGCCGCGGCGATCACCGTCGAAGACGCGCGTGACGCGCCCGACTACGTCTCCCGCGGCGGCCACAAGCTGGCCGGGGCCCTCGCTGCTTTCGGTGGCCTCTCCGTGGCCGGCAAGCGCTGCCTGGACGCGGGAGCGTCGACGGGCGGTTTCACCGACGTGCTGCTGCGTGCCGGGGCCGATCATGTGGTGGCGGCCGATGTCGGTTACGGCCAGCTGGCCTGGTCCCTGCAGACTGACGAGCGCGTTACCGTGCTGGACCGCGTCAACGTGCGCACGCTGGCACCGGAACAGGTGGCGCCGCCGCCGGAGGTTGTGGTCGCTGATCTCTCGTTCATTTCGCTGACGCTGGTGCTGCCCGCCCTCGCGGCGTGCGCGGCTGAGGATGCAGACTTCGTGCTGATGGTGAAACCTCAGTTCGAGGTCGGCAAGGACCTGGTTGGCGGCGGCGTGGTCCGTGATCCGGGCCTTCGTGCAGCAGCGGTCACCAGCGTGTCCGCGGCAGCTGCCCGGCTCGGCCTGGGCGTTGCGGGCATCACCGCGAGCCCGCTGCCTGGCCCGTCCGGCAACGTGGAGTACTTCCTGTGGCTGCGCCGGGACGCGCCGCCGCTGGAGGATGCCGAGCTGCGGCGTGCCGTGGAGGAGGGGCCCCAGTGACCGGTCCCTGGGCTGCCACGCAGCTTCGCCCGGATGACACCGCCGGCCGGGTCATGCTGCTCGTCGCGCACACGGGCCGGCCTGCCGCCATCCGGGTCGCCCGGGTGCTGGTAGCGCAGCTTGCCGCGGCCGGGATCGGTGTCCGCGTTCTTGAGCCGGAAGCGGACGAGCTCGGCTGCGACATCGCCTCCGTCGTCCCGGTCTCCGCGGCCGCGGCGACGGGCACGGAGATAGTGCTGGTCGTCGGCGGCGACGGAACGCTGCTCCGCGCAGCCGAGTTCGCCCGGCCTGCCCGCGTGCCGCTGCTCGGCGTGAACCTCGGTCACGTCGGATTCCTGGCCGAAGCGGAGCCCGAGGATCTCTCGGCCGCCGTCGCGAGCCTCGCGGCGCACCGGTACTCGGTCGAGGAGCGGATGACCGTCGAGGTGGCCGCCCGGGTCAACGGCGAGCAGATCGCGACCACCTGGGCGCTGAATGAGGCGACCGTCGAGAAAGCGGCTCGCGAGCGGATGCTGGACCTGGTCATCGAAGTCGACGGGCGCCCGCTGTCCCGGTGGGGCTGCGACGGGGTCGTGTTCGCGACGCCGACCGGCTCGACGGCCTACGCGTTTTCGGCTGGCGGTCCTGTCGTCTGGCCTGAGGTCGAGGCGCTGCTGATGGTGCCGATCTCGGCTCACGCGCTCTTCGCTGGCCCGATGGTCGTGTCACCGGCGTCTGTCCTGGCGGCCGAGGTCATCGGAGCAGTCGGTGGTCAGCCGGCGACCGGTCTGCCCGTCGGCGTGCCGCCGCAGGGCTCACAGGTTCCGCCGACACACCGCCCGGCCGAGGGGCAATCTGAGACGGCGGGTGCCGTTCTGTGGTGCGATGGGCGTCGTATGGTCGAGCTTCCGTCCGGTGCGCGGGTCGAGGTACGGCGCGGCAGCCTGCCGGTTCTGCTGGCGCGGCTGCCGGCCGTGACGGGTGCTGCGCAGGCCGGTGGTGAGGTACGCATAGGCGCGCCGTTCACCGACCGGCTGGTGGCGAAGTTCGGGCTGCCAGTGACAGGCTGGCGCGGCCAGCCGGGCGACCGTGCAGCTGCCGGCGAGACGGGGCGAGGCCTGGCCGGACCAGGCGAGGCGCTGGCGGGTGACGACGCGATGGCACGCGAGGCGATCTCCGACAGGGCAGACGAGGAGTAGGGCGGCCATGCTCGAGGAAGTGCGCATCACCAGTCTGGGTGTCATCGACGAGGCTGTGCTCGAGCTATCGGCTGGCTTCAACGTGGTGACCGGCGAGACCGGCGCGGGCAAGACGATGGTGGTGTCCGGGCTCGGCCTGCTCTTCGGCGGCCGGGCCGATCCGTCCCGCGTCCGGCCGGGAGCCGACCGGGCGGTTGTCGAGGGCCGCCTCCGGGTCGAGCCGGACAGCACTGTCGCCCGCCAGGTCAACGAGGCGGGCGGTGATCTCGACGATGACGGCAGCGCACTCATCCTGAGCCGGTCGGTGAGCTCCGAGGGCCGCTCCCGCGCCACGGCGGGCGGCCGTTCGGTGCCCGTTTCCCTTCTTACCTACCTGGCTGACGATCTGGTGGCCGTGCACGGTCAGGCTGACCAGCAGCAGCTGCTCAAGCCCGGCCGTCAGCGGCAGGCCCTTGACCAGTTCGCCGGGGCGGAGCTGGCTGAGCTGCTGACCGCATACCAGCGTGCCTACCACCGGCATCAGCAGGTCTCGGCGGAACTTGCTGAGCTCACCACGACGGCCCGCGAGCGCACCCGGGAGGCTGAGGACCTGCGGCGCGGCGCCGAGGAGATCGAGCGCGCGGAGCCGGTTGAGGGCGAGGACCTCGAGGTTGTGGCGGAGGAGGAGCGGCTCGCGAACGCCGACGCCCTGCACGCTGCGGCCACGACCGCCCACGAGGCGCTGGTCGGCGATCCCTCAAGCGGCAGCTTCGACGTCGCCGACGTGACCGGACTGCTGGCCGGGGCGCGCGCGGCTCTGGAGGGGGCAGCGCACCACGACGCCCAGCTGGCCGCGCTGGCCGGCCGGGTCAGCGAGGCTGCGTACCTGCTCGCCGACGTCGCCGCTGAGCTCGCGTCCTACATCGAGTCAGTCGAGGCCGACCCCGTTCGCCTCGGGATCGTGCAGGAGCGCCGGGCGGAGCTGACCCGGCTGATCCGGGCTTACGGGGCGGCAGGGGCAGGCGGCGATCAGCCGGGCGGAGACCTCGCCGCGGTCCTGGCCTGGGCGAAGGCCGCCAGCGTGCGGCTCGCTGAGCTGGACGGCGATGAGGACAAGATCGGCGAGCTGGAGCAGCAGGAAGCCGAGCTGGCGGCCGCGGTTGCCGACCTGGCCGGGCAGCTGACCGCGGCGAGGAAGCAGGCGGCTAACCAGTTCGCGGGGGAGGTGACGCAGGAGCTGACCGCGCTGGCAATGCCGCACGCGCAGATCGTGGTGGCGGTGACGCCCGGCCAGGGGTTCGGCCCGCACGGCGCCGACGAAGTGGAAATCCGACTCGCGGCGCATGTCGGCGCGAATCCGCTGCCGCTCAACAAGGGCGCGTCCGGTGGCGAGCTCTCCCGCATCATGCTGGCGATCGAGGTGGTGTTCGCCGGCGCTGATCCGGTCCCGACGTTCGTGTTCGACGAGGTCGACGCCGGGGTCGGCGGCCGGGCGGCCGTGGAGATCGGCCGCCGGCTGGCGCGGCTCGCACGGCTGGCCCAGGTCATCGTCGTCACGCATCTGCCTCAGGTCGCCGCGTTCGCCGACACGCACCTGGTGGTGGAGAAGGCGAGCGACGGATCGGTCGTGCGGAGCGGCATCAGCAAGCTGGGTGACCAGGGCCGGGTGCGCGAGCTGTCGCGCATGCTGGCGGGCCTCGAGGACTCGGAGTTTGGCCGCGCGCACGCCAGCGAGCTGCTGGCGGCGGCTGCCGCCGAGCGGACTGCACTCCCCGGCCGCGGCTGACAAACCGGGCCAGCGGGCCGGCCGACCTGGCCACTAGCGCAGATCTGGCAAAATGGCAAGCCAATGAAGATGCTGAGCCGTGGCCAGAGCACCCTACGTCGGGCCAGGTCAAAGGACCTGCCCGGAGTGCTGGCGCCTGCGCGCCTCGATCGCCGGACCAAGAACCTGACGAAGCGGCTGAAGGCGGGCGACATCGCCATCATCGATCACGCCGACCTGGACCGGGTCGCCGCCGACGCGCTGGTGCGCTGCCACGTCTCCGGGGTCATCAACGTGGCGCCCAGCATCACCGGCCGGTACCCGAATCAGGGCCCCCAGGTGCTGCTGGAGGCCGGCATCCCGCTCGTGGACGACATCGGCCCGGACGTCTTCGACCAGGTCAGGGAAGGCCAGTACGTCCGGCTTGACGGTGAGACGCTGTACCTGGGCGAGACCGTGGTGGCCAAGGGCACCCGGCAGACTGCCGATACCGTCGCGGCGGACGCGACGGCTGCCAAGGAGGGACTGGCGGAGCAGCTCCGGGCCTTCGTCACGAACACCTTCGAGTACATCGACCGCGACCCGGAACTGCTAGTCGAGGGCATCCGTATCCCGCCGCTCCGGACACGGCTGAACGGCAGGCACGCGCTGATCGTGGCGCGCGGCTACCACTATCACGAGGACCTGCAGGCGCTGCGCGCCTACATCCGGGAGTTCAAGCCGGTGATCGTCGCGGTGGACGGCGGCGCCAACGCGCTGATCGAGGCCGGGTACTGGCCGCACATGATCGTCGGCGACATGGACTCGGTCTCCGACAAGGCGCTCAGATCCGGTGCCGAGCTCATCGTCGTGGCCTACCGCAACGGGTATGCGCCGGGCCTGCCGCGCGTTCAGGATCTCGGCCTGGACGCCCACACCTGCGCCGCCCCGGGCACCAGCGAGGACGTCGCGGTCATGATCGCGGAGGAGGCGGGTGCCAGCCTGATTGTCACGGTTGGCATGCGATTCGGGCTGGTAGAGTTCCTCGACAAGGGACGGGCAGGCATGGCCAGCGCCGTGCTGACCCGGATCCGGGTGGGCGACAAAATCGTCGACGCCAAGGGCGTGAGCCGTCTCTACCAGAGCCGGATTTCCGGCCGGGCGCTTGCCCTCCTCGCGATTGCCGCGCTACTGCCGGTCATCGCGCTGGCGTGGACGCCCGTCGGCAAGATCTCTCTGGGCTATCTCAGCGTGGCGCTGCGCCAGCTGTGGTACTGGATAACTGGACTCTTCTAGTGATCGATTTCAGGTATCACCTGGTTTCCATCATCGCGATTTTCCTGGCGCTCGCCGTCGGTCTTGTCGTGGGTGCCACTGCCCTGGCTCCGAAGACCGAGATCATCCTGAGGAAGGCCCAGACCGAGCTCAGCAGGAACAACGCGAACCTGACCAAGGACAAGCAGGCGCTGACTAATCAGGTGAGCGCCGACCAGTCGTTCGCCGCCGCTGCGGCACCGCGCCTGCTGTCCGGCCTGCTCAAGGGGGAGAAGGTCGTGCTGGTCGTCGCTCCGGGCGCCGACGGCTCGGTCACGTCCGGCGTGACTGCCGCCCTGCATCAGTCCGGCGCGGCCGTCACCGGCACCGTCAACCTGAGCTCGTCATTTCTCGACACCAGCGGCCAGAACGAGGCGACGCTGACGCAACTGGCCCAGAGCCTCGCTCTGCAGGCCGGCGTGACCCTCCCGACACGTTCGGCCGGCGCCGTGGGCGGTCAGCAGGACGCTGCGCAGGTACTTGCGGCGACGCTGCTGAACCCAGTTGGCGCGGTCGTGACCAGCGGGGACTCGCACACCGTCCTGAGCGCTTTCAGCCAGGCCGGTTTCCTCAGCCTGGCCAGCGGCGCGACCACCCTGGCGCCCGCCGGGCTAGCGGTCCTGATCACGCCGGGCGGCACGGCGCCGCAGCCCGGCGGCGAGGTCCTGGTCGCTCTCGCAGTTGCGCTCCGGAATGCGGGCAGCGGCACGGTGATGGCCGGCGCGGTCAGCTCCATCGGCTCCGGCAGTGTCATCAGCGCGGAGGACAGCGCGGGCCAGGTCTCGACGGTCGATAATGCTGACACCGAGACCGGCCAGATCACCACCGTGCAGGCGCTCCGGTTTCTGCTCGACGGCAAGGCGCCCAAGCAGTACGGCATCGGGCCGCAGGCAGTGCCCAGCCCGGCGCCGACGCCGACCGTGACACCGAGCACGAAGGCCAGCACAGGAGGACACACGTGAGCGCGCGAGCCATCCGATCGGCGCTTGTCGCCGCCGCCGCAGCGCGGCTGTCGTACGCTGCCTTGCGAGCCCGGCCGCCTGGCGGGCCGCAGACCTGGAACCGGACCAACCACCGGGGCGAGCCGCTCACCCTGCTGGCGGGGCCAGCGGCCGCGCTCGGCGGCATCGCCGGAGCTCTGGCCGGCCCCGGCACCACCCGCGAGCGCGTCGCGACGGCGATCGCGGGAGCAGGAGCGGGCGGGTTTGGCATCTACGACGACCTTTCCGGAAACGAGGCAAACCGCGGCCTCCGCGGCCACCTTGGCGCGCTGCTTGCGGGCGAACTCACGACCGGCTCGGTGAAGCTCGCCGGAATCGGGGCTACCGGACTCGCGGCTGCTCTGGTGGCCGGGTCCGATGCCCAGAGCGGGCCGGGCGCGGTCGCTGACACGGTGATCAACGCGGCGCTGATCGCTGGCGGCGCCAACCTGCTCAACCTGTTCGATCTGCGGCCTGGCCGCGCTGTCAAGGTCGCGGTCATCGGTGCGGCGCTCGTCACACCCGCGGGCGGCGGCGGCGCGAGCACGGCACCTGTCGCGGCCGCCGCTGCCGTGCTGCCGGAAGACCTCGGCGAGCGCGCCATGCTCGGCGACGGCGGTGCGAACGCGCTCGGCGCCATGCTCGGCACCGCGGCGGCGACGTCGCTGTCGCGGCCCGCCCGGATCGCTGCGCTCGGTGTCGTCGCGGGGCTGACCGTCGCCAGCGAGTACGTCAGCTTCACCAAGGTCATCGAGCGCACCGGTCCGCTGCGCAAGCTCGACATGCTCGGCCGCGGCCGGCCGCAGCAGCACCGGCCGCGACCCCCGGTGGCGAGCCCGCCGGGTCCGGGACGGCGGACACCGGACAGACGCACGGCGAGCCGGAAGCGCAGTCGGCCGCGGCCGCGAAGCCGGACACGGCCGCGGAGCCGGGCGCGGAGCCCGGCACGACAGCGCAGCCGAGCACGACGGGGGAACTGTACTCTTCCGAGGCGCGGTGACCGGCAGCCCGGCCAGCCCCTGCCTCGCCCGAACTTGCAGGCCGCGCCACGGGCCCGGTCTGCTTGATCGTTGTTGAGTTTGTGTGGCAGCAGCAGCCACACACACTCAACAACAATCAAGCACGAAGACTGCGGCAGATACCGAGTTCCAGGATGCCCTTGGTGCTCGGCACAGAGGCGGCCAGCCGGCCGCGCTGCACTGTCCCGCCGCGCCGTGTGTGCCGGGCTTGCTACGGCGGGCGCGTCCGGCCTGGTAGCGCTGACGTTCGGCGGCGGCCAACTCCGCGAGCCCGGCACCCGGATTCACCCGGCGGTACCGCGGTGACGCCGACGGAGGCAGCAGGCGGGCAGGCGGCGAGTGGCCTGCGCGTCGCGTTCGTCGCCGGTGTGGCCACCGGTGGCACAGCCCGGCACGTGGCAACGCTCGCAGCCGGCTGCCGTGATGCGGGCCTGGACGTCACCGTACTGGCGCCGGCAGCGACCCTGGACGTGCTGCGCTCCAACGCGAACCTGGCCGGGTTCGGCTTCTCTGACTCGGCGAAGAACGCAAGCCCGGCTGGGGCGGGCAGCGCTGGTGGCAGCGAAGGTGATCCGGCCGGCAGTAGCGACCGGAGCCGGCCGGCGGGCGGAGCAGGGCCAGCGGAAGCTGGAGCGGGCAGCGCTGGTGGCAACGAGGGTGATCCGGCCGGCGGGCGGGCCGCGGAGGCTGGGGCTGCGCACGAGTTGCGTGGCATCGAGCTCCTCCCGGTGGACATTGGCGACCGGCCCCGGCCTGTCAGGGACGCCGCGGCCATCGCGCGGCTGCGCGCGGAGTTCGCGGGGCGCGAGCCGGACGTCGTGCACGCGCATGGCGTTCGGGCGGGGGCATGTGCTGCGCTGGCTCTCGGCATCCCGGCAGTCCGGCGGCCGGAGGCGCGGCCGTCCGCAGCGCTGCGGGCCCCAGCGGGATCGGCTGGCTCTGGTGCCCGGCGCAGGCGTCCCGCGTTCGTCGTCACGGTGCACAACGCGCCGCCGCCCGGCCGGGCTGCTTGCCTTGCCTACGCTGTGCTCGAGCGCATCTGCGCCCGGCGCGCGGACCTGGTGCTGGGTGCCTCGGCAGATCTGGTCACCCGGATGCGCGGTCTCGGCGCCGACGCGGAGCAGTTCGACGTACCGGCCGCACCGCTCGCATCGCCGGCAGAGGCGGCTGTCGCGGCGGCGCGTGCTGATATCGGCGCGAACGGCCGGCCAGTGGTACTGGCCGTGGGCCGCCTCGCTGCGCAGAAGGGCTTCGACGTTCTCGTCGCTGCCGCAGCGCAGTGGGGTGACCGCGACCCGCAGCCGCGCACGGCCATCGCGGGTGACGGGCCGCTGGCTGACGAGCTCCGGACCCAGGCGCGCCAGTCGGGCGCGGATGTCGTCCTGCTCGGCGCGCGGGACGACGTCGCGGCCTTGCTTGCCGTCGCTGACGTGGTCGTCGTGCCCAGCCGCTGGGAAGCGCGCGCGCTGATCCTGCAGGAGGCCCTGCGAGCCGGCCGCGCCGTGGTCGCGAGCCGCGTTGGCGGAACACCGGAGCTGACGGGCGAGGACGGCGCGCTGCTTGTCCCTCCCGCCGAGCCCGCACTGCTCGCGGCCGCGGTCGCCGCAGTGCTTGACGACCCTCGGCTCGCGGCGAGTCTGAGCGCTGCGGCGCGACGGCGTAGTGCCACGTTTCCTGCGGTGGAAGCCGCGGTAGCCGCCGCGCTGTCGATCTACCGCCGGATATTGGCTGACCATTCCTGATTGGTCAGTCAGCAGAACCAAACTTGCGTAACAATCGGCTGCATCCGGACGATCATCGGCACGCGGATGTGGTGAACTATCCCGAATGGGGCCGGGTGGGCCTTACTGTTCGCGGCTTGGGGGCTGACTCGTGTCACGGGACACCTTGCCGCCGTCGGGATACCGGCTGGGCAGCCGGCCTCGGCCCGGTGGCGTGCCATCGCCGGGCCGTCCGCCGGCCAATCCGCCGTGGGTCAAGGTCATCGCCACCACGCTGCGGCTGTGGGTACGGCGGCGGGTGCTGCACGGGCCGGATTCCCGTCCGGCGCGCATTCGCACGCGCCGGCGCCGACTGGTCCCGCTCGTGGCTGTCGCGGTCGTCGTTGCCGCGGCCGGCGTCACCGCAGGTGTCGCGCTGACGGCACACTCGACCCCGCCCGCCCGTCGCGCGCTCCCGCGGCCGAAACTCACCCCGGTCCAGGCCGCGGCACTGCAGGCGGAGAAGCAGGCCGCGGTGGCGGACGAGAAGCTGGCGGCTTCGTGGGTTGCCAGCCAGATTGCGCCCGGCTCCGTGCTCGCCTGCGATCCCGCGACCTGCGCGGCGATCCTGCAGGCGGGCTATCCGACCGCCGGGCAGGTCGTGCTGCAGCCCGGCGTCAGCCTTCCCGGTCTGGGCTCGATCATCGTGGCAAGCGGCACAGTCCGCGGCCAGTACGGCGGTGCGCTGGCTGCTAGTGCGCCGGCGACTATCGCCGTGTTCGGCTCCGGTGCTCAGTCCGTACAGGTCCGGGTGGTGACGGCTGGCGGAGCCCGGGCCTACAGCCAGGCGGCTAGCGCCGCGCTCGCGGCCCGGCAGAAGGCGGGCAAGTCGCTGCTCGGCAACAAGAGGGTGCACGCTGTTGCCGGTACCCGGCGCGACATCGCGGCCGGCCGCATTGACCCGAGGCTGACCAGCGCTCTGCGCAGGCTGGCCAGCCACTACTCGGTATCGGTGGTGCACCTGGCTGACGCCGGGCCGACCGCTTCCGGGAACGTGCCGTACCGGATGGCGGAGATGGTCGTGCCGGTCATCACGGCGGGGCGCCGTCACGTGAGCGCGCTTGGCGGGATGGAGAAGCTGCTGCGCGGGCAGCCGGCCGCCGACCGTCCTGCGCTGAGCACGACGCGGCTCGCCGGCGGCAGGCAGGCACTCGAGATCTTCTTCCCGGCGCCGACGCCCGTGTGACCAAGTCAGGCAGGCGGCCGGAACCGGCCGACCGCGAACCGCTCCCTTAGCTGCGCATCGAGGCTGGCCAGGCTGCCTGCGCTCGCATGTCCGTCCGCCAGATCCGCGAGCCACCCGCCGAGCAGCGGCCCGAACTTGAAGCCGTGACCGGAGGTGCCGCAGCCGATCACCACCTGGCCCACCCGGTCCACGATGAAGTCCTCATCAGGCGTGTTGTCGTACACGCAGCGCTCGGTCGCTGCTGGCTGCGGGCGGAAAGCGGAAAGGTGCTCGCGCGTGGTGTCGGCCAGCCGGGCCAGAAGCCACGGATCAGGCGACGGATCCTGAGCGTCGGGATCGACCGCGGGGCCGCTCTGGTGAATCCCGATCTTGAACAGCGCCGACCCCGGCACCGGCAGGCCGTACGGTGCCTGCTCGGCATGGGCGATGAAGATGGGCACCGACAGCGGATGGGCGGCGTCGGCAGGCTCCAGGTACGCCACTTGCTCCAGCGTCGCCCGGCCGGGCACCGCGACGCTGAGGGCCGCGAGAAGGCCGCCCGACCACGGGCCGGCCGTCACGATGGCGACGCGCGCGCTGACGATGCCCGCGGTGGTGCGCAGCGTGACCTGGCGGCCATCGTCGGACAGCCGCGTGACGCGCACACCGGTCCTGATGTCCGCAGTCCGCGCGGCGAGAGCAGCCAGCGCTGCGTCCGCCGCGATTACGGCGGAGTCGGGTTCGAGCAGCGCCGGCCCGCCGGTCCGCATGGCCGGGAACCGGCCCGCCGCTTCCTCGGCCGTCAGCAGGTCGCAGGGTGCTCCGGCGGTGATCATCGCGTCCTGCACGGTACGCAGGCCGGTGCCGAACGTCAGCTGGGGCACGGGCCAGAGAATCTGCCTGCCGGACTCCGCCTCGATCTCGCGCCAGAGGTCGCCTGCTTGCCGGGCCGCATGCACGTAGACCGGATCCGGGTAACCGAGCCGGAAGATGCGGCAGCTGCCCTTCGAACCCGAGTCGGCATTGCCGACCTCCGCCTTCTCCAGGACGACCACATCCCGGCCACGGGCGGTGAGGGCACGCGCAGCGGACAGCCCGAGCAGGCCTGCTCCCACGATCGCGACGTCGCGCAGCTGTGCCATCGCCGGGCAGAATACTGCAGAACGGCGCACGGCAGGAAGCAGCGGGTCGGCAGGGAGGGGGCAGCCAGCAGTGGAACTGGCGAGCATCGAGGGATGGAGCGATCCGCTGTTCTCTGCCGTCCGGGAGCAGTTCGCGCTCAACTTCGCCGAGCGGGGTGAGCTCGGCGCCGCTGTCTGCGTTACTGCGCACGGCCGGGTAGTGGTCGACCTGCGCGGCGGCTGGGCCAATCGGGACCGGGCCGGCCGTGGGCGGCGGACACGCTCGTCAACGTGTTCTCGGTGGGCAAGGGACTGCTCGCGGCCTGCCTGGCCCGGCTGACCGGCCAGGGTCGGCTCGACCCAGACGCACCCGTCGTCCGTTACTGGCCGGAGTTCGCGGCCGGCGGCAAGGATGCGGTGACAGTCCGGCAGCTGCTCAGTCACCAGGCCGGACTTCCGGCTCTGCACGCGGCACTTCCGCCGGGCAGCGCGCTGGACTGGACGCTGATGACGTCGGCTCTCGCGGCTGAGGAGCCGTGGTGGCAGCCGGGACGCGGACACGGGTACCACGTGAACACCTTCGGCTTCCTGAGCGGCGAGCTCATCCGGCGCTGCGCCGGGCTGATGCCGGGGGAGTATCTGCAGCGTGAACTCGCCGGGCCGCTCGGCGCCGACGTCCGGATCGGCCTGCCGGCGGCGGAGCACGGCCGGGTGGCCGACTTCGCGTGGGCCTGGCCGCCCGGAGCAGCGGGGAATTCCGCAGCCGCCGGTTCCGCTGCCGCGGCCGCCAGCGCGACCGGCACTCTGGCCGGCCAGCGCGCGAGTGACGAGGTCCGGGATCGCGCAGACCTCGTTTCTGGCGGTGTTATGACGATGAACGCGTATCTGAACCCGCCCGACTTCTCCGGGGCGGGCGTAGTGAACACGGCCGCCTGGCGCAGCGCGCAGCTCCCGTCGGCGAACGCGCATGCAACGGCGGCCGGGATCGCTCGCATCTACGCGGCGCTCGCGGCCGCCGGTGCTGTCGATGGCGTGCGCGCTGTCGACAGCGGTGCGCTGGCCGCGGCCGTACAGGAGCAGGTCTACGGCGACGACCTGGTGCTGCGGCGGCCGTCCCGCTTCGGGCTGGGCTTCCAGCTGACGCATCCGGAGCGGCGGTTCGGCAGCGGCGAGCGCAGCTTCGGCCATTTCGGCGCAGGAGGATCCGTCGGGTTCTGCGACCCCGAAGCCGGGCTGGCGTTCGGCTACGTGACCAACCAGATGGGCCCGCGCTGGCGTAACCCGCGCAACACCGCGCTCATGGACGCGTGCTACGCCAGCCTCTGAACGGCGGCCGAGCCTCCGACCGCCGGCGGGCTACCAGCCGCGCGCGCGCCACTCGGGTACGTGCGGGCGCTCGGTGCCGAGCGTGGTGTCGCCGCCGTGGCCGGGGTACACCCAGGTGCCGTCCGGCAGCACCGCGAAGACCCGCTCGTCTAGGTCAGTGAGCAGGCCGCCGAAGCGCTCCGGGTCGCGATCGGTGTTACCGGGGCCGCCGGGGAACAGCGAGTCACCGGTGAACAGGTGCGGGGTGCCGCCCAGCTCGCCGTTGCCGTCGTAGAGCAGCGCGATGCTGCCTGGCGTGTGGCCTCGGAGGTGAATCACCGACAGCGTGGAGTTGCCGACGTGCACGGTGTCGCCGTGCTGGACCGGCCGGGTGACCGGAATCGGCAGGCCCGGCGCGTCTTCCGGGTGAGCGACCGTGGCCGCGCCGGTGGCCTGCTGCACCTCGCGCAGTGCGGCGTGGTGGTCGAAGTGCTGGTGGGTGGTGATGATCGTGGCCAGCGGCGTATCGCCGATCAGCCCGAGCAGCGTGTCGGCTTCGTTCGCCGCGTCGATGAGAGCAAGGTCGCCGGTCTGCGTGTCGCGCAGCAGGTAGGCGTTGTTGTCCATCGGGCCGACCGCCACCTTGGTGATGGTGAGCCCCGGCAGTTCCCTGGTGTCCGCGGCGCCGCCGACGGCTACGTTCCCGGTGTAGCTCATGCTCTCCTCATCTCACGTTGATCCCACATCACTACCACGGGCCCGCGCCGGGCGGGATGGCGGGCGCGCCTGCGGGCGCTACCACGAGGGAAGCTTGGGCAGCAGGCCGCCGGGCTGGGGGATCAGGCCGTCGCCCTGCCCGCGGCCGGACAGCCACGCCAGCAGCGACCGGACCGGTCCGGTGACGGTCACGGCCGCCTCGATGTCCGGCGGGCCGATCTGCACCGCGGCGGCGACGTCGGAGCAGCGCAGCAGCACTGCCGGGGACCGCGGCCCGGCGAAGTCGGCGCCCACGCGCTGCAGCCCGTAAACGGCGAACTCCTCCGGCCACGCCGCCGGCTGGTAGCCGGCCGCGAGGTCGACGTGGTGGAACTCCACCTCGCTGAGCCGCCGCCACAGCGTGTACCAGGCCGGATGCTTGTTACCGAAGATGCCGCTCACCTGCGCTGCCCAGGCCGCGTCCGGAAGCCTGCCAGCCTCGTCGTCCAGCAGCCGGGCAGTTGCGTCCACGTCGGCGAGCAATTCGGCAGCCGGCAGGCCGGCTCCGGCCTCGATCTCCTCCTCGCGTGCCGCCGGGCTCGCGTACTGCGGCGTCTCGATGCCGGTTCGGGCCCAGATCAGCAGGTTGCGGAGGCCGTCGGCGTTACGGGCCAGGTGCGCGAGGACGTGGCCGCGGCTCCAGCCCGGCAGCGCGGAGGGCTCGCTGGCTTGCTGGTCGGAGATCCCGGCCGCGGTCTGCCGCAGCTGGCCGGTAGCGGCCCCGACGGCCGACCTGAGCTGCGCGGCGCGGGTCGGCGGCTCGAGTCCGTCAGCGTCGATCGTCATCACGAGTCCTTCGTCAGGTGCGCAGGCCGAGGAGCCGGCCGAGGTCGTTCAGATCATCATCCAGCAACGCGGCGACTGCCTGCTCGGCGTACGCCCGGTGGGACAGGTCGTCGAGCGCCTGCGTGGCCATAACGTGCAGGAAGTTCAGGTGCACCGCAACGGCTGTTGCATACAAGCCGGCCTCCGGCCCGGCTGCGAAGCCAGACGCGTCCGCATAGGCGGCCTTCATTGCGTCCGCCGCCCCGCGGTCCGGTCGGCCGCCGCCCGAGCACCACGCGAAAAGCGCGTAACCGAGCTCGCGACGCGGGTCGAGGCGGCCCGCGTTCTCCCAGTCGAGCACGATCAGCGTGCCGTCCGCTCGGGCGGGCAGCACGTTGTCCGGGTTGAAGTCCCGGTGGCAGGCCACCAACGGCTGCGGGCTCGCAATGGCGAAGGCGGTCAGGTCGTCGATCAGCCGGCGGGCCACGGCCAGCCGGGATGCCCAGGGCCGCCGTGCAGCGGCGGCCCTGGAGGCGAGCTCATCCCAGGCCAGCGGTGCCGGCGCCTGCGTGAACCACGGATCCTCGGGCTCGGTGGCCGGGATGGCGAGCCGGTGCAGCAGCCCGAGCAGCTGCCCGGCCTCAGCGGCCGCCGCCACCGGAACCGGTGCCTGGAGCGGAGCGGCCAGGTCGACCCACTCGTAGACCCTCGCGAGGCGGCCGCCGACCGGGATAACCGCGGCTCCGTCCGGCGCAGTCGCGGGTGAGGGCAGCGAGATTCCGGCGGCTGCGGCCGCCGCCTGAACGCGGATGTCGGCTGGCCTCGGCTCCGCTGGCGCCCACGGGAACTGCCACTTTGCGGCCCAGCGGCCGAGGGAGGTCTCCAGGCGCCAGATCTCGCCCATCGAGCCTCTGGTCACGTACTCCGGAGTGCCCCGGACCGGGCCGAGCGCGAAGGCCTCAGCCAGCTCGTGCCAGCGCGGGGCAGTGGTCACCTGGATGAATCTAGGGCAGCGGCGGGAGTTGCCTGGATCTGGGCCTTACCTCCGCCTGCGCCGGGCGAAGGCGTCGAGCGTGCTCGTGTAAGCAAGGGGCGGGAATCTGATGTACCCGGTTCGGTGTTATAGAGAGGTCGCCGGGGCGGAGGCGAGCGGTCGCGACTAAGGCCGCTGTTTTGTCAGACCCCCCGGTTACCATGACTTGGCGGTGCCGCGTTGACGTGGCTGTGCGTCCATACCGGGAGAACTGGGTCCAAAGTGGCAGATCGTCTTGTCGTCCGTGGTGCGCGCGAGCACAACCTGAAGGATGTCTCGCTTGACTTGCCACGCGATGCCATGATCGTGTTCACCGGGCTGTCCGGGTCCGGGAAGTCGAGCCTTGCCTTCGACACCATCTTTGCCGAGGGCCAGCGCAGGTACGTGGAGTCGCTGTCGGCGTACGCGCGGCAGTTCCTCGGCCAGATGGATAAGCCGGATGTCGACTTCATCGACGGACTGTCGCCTGCGGTATCCATCGACCAGAAGGCAGCCGGCCGGAACCCGCGCTCCACTGTGGGCACGATCACTGAGGTCTACGACTACCTGCGGCTGCTGTTCGCCCGCGTGGGCAAGCCGCACTGCCCGGTCTGCGGTCGCCCGATCGCGCGCCAGACACCGCAGCAGATCGTGGACCGGGTGCTCGAGCTGCCGGAGGGCACCCGGTTCCAGGTCCTGGCACCGGTGATCCGCGGCCGCAAGGGCGAGTACACCGAGATGCTGCGCGACCTGCAGACGAAGGGCTACTCGCGGGCAAGGGTCGACGGCACGATCATCCGGCTGGACACTGCGGTGTCCGGTGAGCTGCCGACGCTGAAGAAGTACGAGAAGCACACCATCGAGGTCGTGGTCGACCGGCTGGACGTAAAGGAGTCCGCTCGGCGGCGGCTGACCGACTCGGTGGAGACGGCCCTCGGGCTGGCGGGCGGCGTCGTCATCCTCGACTTCGTCGACCTGCCGGAAGACGACCCGAACCGCGAGCGGATGTACTCCGAGCATCTGGCCTGCATGTACGACGACCTGTCGTTCGACGAGCTGGAGCCGCGGTCGTTC
Source organism: uncultured Actinomycetota bacterium (assembly GCA_963711535.1). Lineage (GTDB taxonomy): Bacteria > Actinomycetota > Actinomycetes > Streptosporangiales > Streptosporangiaceae > JAJYUU01. The sequence continues at coordinate 30,890 of CAVQEN010000005.1, forward strand.
TCGTTCAACTCGCCGTGGGGCGCCTGCCCGGACTGCACCGGGCTGGGCACCAAGATGGAGGTCGACCCGGAGCTCGTCGTCTCGGACCCGGAGCGGACGCTGGCCGACGGCGCCGTCTCGGTGTGGAGCGCCGGCCACGTCAGTGACTACTTCGTGCGGCTGATCGATGCCCTCGGCGACGCGCTCGGGTTCAAGAGCAGCACGTCATGGGAGCGGCTGCCGGCCAAGGCGCAGAATGCCCTGCTGTACGGCTACGACAAGCAGGTGCACGTCAAGTACAAGAACCGGTTCGGCCGGGAGCGCTCGTACTACACGAACTTCGAGGGTGCCATCCCCTACATCGAGCGCCGGCACTCCGAGGCGGACAGTGACTACAGCCGGGAGCGGTTCGCCGAGTTCATGCGCGAGGTGCCGTGCCCGTCCTGCCACGGCGCACGGCTCAAGCCGGTCTCGCTGGCCGTGATGGTCGACGAGCGCTCGATCGCCGATTACTGCGCGCTGCCCATCGGCGAGCTCGCCAAGCTGCTGCTCACCCTGGAGCTGTCGGACCGCGACATGCAGATCGCCGGCCGCATCCTCAAGGAGGTCAACGCACGGCTCGGGTTCCTGCTTGACGTCGGCCTTGACTACCTGACGCTGGACCGGGCGTCGGCCACGCTGGCCGGCGGCGAGGCGCAGCGGATCAGGCTCGCCACGCAGATCGGCTCCGGCCTGGTCGGCGTCCTCTACGTGCTGGACGAGCCGTCCATCGGATTGCACCAGCGGGACAACCACCGGCTGCTCGAGACTCTGCTCCGGCTGCGCGACCTGGGCAACACGCTGATCGTGGTCGAGCACGACGAGGACACCATCCGGGCGGCCGACTGGATCGTGGACATCGGGCCGCGGGCAGGCGAGCACGGCGGAAACGTAGTGGTGTCCGGACCGCTCCAGGACCTGCTCGACAGTCAGGAGTCAGTCACCGGCGCCTACCTGACGGGCCGCGAGAGCATCGCGGTGCCGGCCGCGCGGCGCAAGCGCACCAAGGGCCGCGAGGTCGTGGTCAAGGGAGCCGCAGCACACAACCTCAAGGGCATCGACGTGGCGTTCCCGCTCGGCTTGTTCATCGCGGTGACCGGCGTGTCCGGCTCTGGCAAGTCGACGCTGGTAAACGACATCCTGTACAACTCGCTGGCGCGCGAGCTGCACGGCACCCGGGTCGTGCCGGGTAAGCACACCAGGGTCACCGGGATGCAGAACCTGGACAAGGTCGTACACGTCGACCAGGGCCCGATCGGGCGCACGCCGCGGTCGAACCCGGCTACCTACACGGGGGTGTTCGACAGCGTCCGCAAGCTGTTCGCGCAGACGACTGAGGCCAAGGTGCGCGGCTACCAGCCGGGCAGGTTCTCCTTCAACGTCAAGGGCGGCCGGTGCGAGGCGTGCTCGGGTGACGGCACTATCAAGATCGAGATGCAGTTCCTGCCGGACGTCTACGTGCCGTGCGAGGTCTGCCACGGTGCCCGGTACAACACTGACACCCTCCAGGTGCACTACAAGGGCAAGACCATCGCCGATGTGCTCGAGATGCCGATCGAGGAGGCGGCCGAGTTCTTCGAGCCGGTTCCCTCGATCCACCGGCATCTCAAGACGCTGGTCGATGTCGGCCTGGGGTACGTGCGGCTCGGCCAGCCGGCGCCGACCCTGTCCGGCGGCGAGGCCCAGCGGGTGAAGCTGGCCTCCGAGCTGCAGCGCCGCTCGACTGGCCGGACGATCTACGTGCTCGACGAGCCGACGACCGGGCTGCACTTCGATGACATCCGCAAGCTGCTCGGCGTCCTCGGGCGGCTCGTCGATGCCGGCAACAGCGTCATCGTGATCGAGCACAACCTCGACGTGATCAAGACCGCCGACTGGGTCATCGACCTCGGCCCGGACGGCGGCTCGCGCGGCGGGAACGTGATCGCGACCGGCACGCCGGAAGATGTCGCGAAGGTCGAGGAGAGCTACACCGGCCAGTTCCTGGCCAAGATGCTCGGCGGCTGACAGCGGCTGGCCCGACCCGGTCCTGCAGCCAAGGCCCCGCCTGCCCTGAACCGCAACTTGATTGGGCGTGACTCACCGCGCGCTGCCCCTAGATGGGCGGCGATCCGTGAGTCACGCCCTTTCCGGACCCACGTAGCGGCAGCGATCCGTGAGTCACGCGCGTTCCGGACCCGCGCAGGCCGCGTACCTCCGATGAGTGGCCGGCAGGGCCGGGGTTCCGGCCTGCTATGAGGTCTCCCCGGCCGCCGCTTCCTCCTCGACGAGGTGTGAGGCAGGGGGCTCGGAGCGTGGCGCGCCGGGCAAGCAGGTCAGCCGCGCCGGGCAGGCAGGTCAGCCGCGCCGGGCAAGCAGGACAGCCGCGCCGGGCAAGCAGGACAGCCGCGCCGGGTCCGGCGCCGTCGATTACCGTGCCGTGATCTGGCGATGCCTAGAATCGTGCCCGTGAGGCGGACGACCTGCGGCGCGCTCGGAGTCGCGATTCTCGCGCTTGTCGCAGCCGGGTGCTCCGAACCGCCGTCGCCGGCCGCATCTGCCGGACCTAGCCAGCCGGCGCCGGCGGCCTCGCTCCCGCCACCCGTCCATCCGGTTGCGCACCCGGCGGGCTTTGTCACCCGGACCCAGCCGCGCTGCACGACGGCCGTGCAGGCGGCGCCGCGGCTGCCGCCCGTCACCGTGAGCATGTCCGGAACTCCGCTGAATCCGTTCGATGTCGTGGTGGCACCCGGCAACCGGTGGGCGTTCGTCTCGCTGACCGGCGCTAATGCCATCGGGGTGCTGCGCATCGCGTCCTCCGGCGGCGTGTCGCTGGTGCGGCGGATATCTCTGCCAGTCGGGCCGTTCGGCGAGGCGCTCACCCTGGGAGGCCGCTATCTGCTGGCTGCCGACGGCGGTGGCGGTGCCGAGGTCATCAGCGTCGCCGCGGCCGAGAGCGGGGCGCGGCACCCGGTCCTCGGTGACCTGACCAGCTACGAGGGCCTAGGGGCGATCTCGGTGACCGTCTCGCCGGACGGGCGGTTCGCGTTCGTCGTGCTCGAGAACTCCGCTGAGATCGCGGTATTCAACCTCGGCCGCGCCATCGCCGCACATCTGGCAGCAGGTGTCGGCTACGTGGGTGCCGTCCCGGCCGGTCCGACACCGACGGAAGTGGCGTTCTCCCCGGACGGACGCTGGCTTTACGCGACCAGCGAGGGCATAGCCCTGAACGTGCCCGGAACCCTCGAGCTCATCAGCGCGGCCCGAGCCGAGTCCGAGCCGGCCGACGCAGTCGTCCGCTCCGTGCGGGCTGGCTGCAATCCGGTGCGCGTCCTGGCCGCGCCGGACGGCGTGCTCTGGGTGGCCGCACGGGCCAGTGACGCGGTACTGGCCATCTCGGCAGCCCGGCTCCAGGCGGGCGAGACCGGCGCGCTGCTGGCAGTCGTCCGCGTGGGCAGCGCGCCGGTCGACCTTGCGCTGGCGGGCAGCCGGTCGTGGTGACCGACTCGGACAGGTTCGGCGTACCGGGCGGTGCTTCCAGTCTCGCCGTCGTCGATGTGACGGCTGCCCTGGCGGGCGGCCTGCGCTGCTCGGCTACCTTCCGGCGGGCGGCTTCCCGCGCCAGATCACGGCCGAGCCGCAGGGGCCCGACCTGCTGGTGACGAACTACTCGTCCAGCCAGCTGGAGACCGTCCGGGTCGCAGACCTGCCCTAGGTCGCCCGGTACGCTGCCGGAATGGCGAGCAGCAGGAAGGCAGCATCTACACCTACCGGGCAGGCCGCCGTCCGCAGTGGGTCGGTCGACATCCCGACTGGCGCCGGACCCGCACGGGTGGCGGTGGACTGCCCGGAGGCGGCCACGTTTCTGGTCCTGATGACACACGGGGCAGGCGGCGGCGTCGACACCCGCGATGTGCTGGCGGTGCGGGACGCGGCGCTGGCCAGGGGCGGTCTTGTCGCCCGGGTGCTGCAGCCGTACCGGGTCCGTGGCGCTCGCGCGCCGGGCGCGCCGGGACCGCAGGACGCTGCCTGGCTCGAGGTCGTCACCGCGCTGCGAGCGGAGCAGCCCGGTCTGCCGCTGGTGCAGGGCGGGCGGAGTAACGGCGCCCGGGTCGCCTGCCGGACTGCCGAGCAAGGCGGAGCCGTGGGGGTGATCGCGCTGGCGTTCCCGCTGCATCCGCCGGGAAGGCCGGCGCAGAGCCGCGCGGGCGAGCTGCGCAGCGCGGGGACCGACGTTCTCGTCGTCAACGGCGAGCGTGATCCGTTCGGCATTCCGGCAGCCCGGGACGCGTCGCGCGTGGTGGTTCTGCCGGGGGAGACGCACTCCCTGAGCAAGAACCCGGCCGCCGTGGGTGCTGCGGTCGGTACGTGGCTTGACGAGCTCTTCGGGGGCAGCTAGCGGGGGAGTCGGCTGGGGCGACGGCAAGAGCGCCGTCGGCGTCAGGCGGCTGAGCTGCGGGAGCTTCCTGCGGTCGCCGGAGGGGTGGTGACGCAGGGTGTCAGGTCGGTGGGGCGGTGCGGTGCGATAGTGGCTCCGCCGGGAAGGAGCTCCCCGGTGTCTTCGAAAATGACGATGCCATTACAGAGCAAGCTCCAGCCCTGCTCCGGGTGAGCGACGACGGTGCGGGCCGCCTCGCGGTCCGGGCCACCGGGGTCCGGACACCGTGGCGTGTGCGGGCACATAAGCGTGCCTCCTGTGTTCCGAGTGTTGTGTTCTCGATCACACCCTACTGTGCCAGCGCAGTGCCTAAACACGTCATGGCCTGTTGTGACTGTTTTCCACGCCGCACTTTGTAGGTTTCATGTAGTCAGCTTTACGCAAGCCACCATTGCCCGCGCGGCTGACTGCATAGTGTGACGGGCTAGCACGAACTAACTACAGGTAAAACGCCGGGAACTGGCCGGGAACTTCCCGCCTGCCGCTGTTACTCGTGGTTGCCCGGCGGAGGGGGCGCTCGCTCGGGCGGCCCGGTGCTCGGTCAGGGGTGGCCGGTGGCCGGCAACTCCGCGATCTGCACGCCGAGCGCCTGAGTCTCGGGCCGGGCCGGGAAGCCGGTCAGCCGGTGCGTCTCACGCATCGTGAGCAGCCGCTCGGCCTCGCTGGTCCAGCGGTGCACGGCCGAGGTCGCCTTCGCCTTGCGGTGGTAGATCCGGTCGTCGTAGCCGCGCGGGCCGATCTCCGCGCGCTGGGCCGCGTAGGCAGCCCTGGTCACGTCGGTCAGCGCCAGGTCCAGGTCCTGTGCCAGCGGATACTGCACGCTGACCGCGACGCCAGTGGCCTCCGCCGTGCGGAACTCCCGCTCGGCAGCCTGAGCCCGGGCGAGGAGCTCGTCGAAACTGGCGGCGAGCGCCACGTCCGCGAGGTAGTTGGCTTCGGCAGCTGCACTGACCTTGAGGTGACCCGATTTCACGAGGATTAGCTTAGCGAAACCAGGCCACAGTGCATGCGCCGGGCGAGCGCTCAGTAAGCGGACGCTCAGAATGCGGGAGGCAGCGCGAGCCTGGCTCAGCGGGCGAAGTAGCGCCAGCCCGGCCGCAGCCGGCCGAGCGGGATGAGCGCGTTGCCAGCGGGCGCCCGCATCACGTAGCCAGGCCACTCGCCAACGGCAGGAATGCGATTGGTCTTCCGCCGGCCGAATATTTCGAGCACGACTAGTGCAGTGATCACGACCGCAAAGCCGCCGATCGTTATCGACCCGCTGCTCACTGCGTTATCACCGCGTTATCAGCGCTTTACCAGTGCCCAGCCGGCCGGGAGCCAGATAACGATTGCCGCACGTTTTACCGGGCGCGGCGCGATCAGCGGATCGACCAGGCTGGTGAGCGCGGGATACGAGGGCGGCAACCAGCCGGCGTGAGCGGATCCGGAGCGTAGCCGGGGACCGTGACGGTCAGGCCAGGCTCTCCTGCCAGCTGGTGTGGAGAGAGGAATACTCGCCCGCGGTCTCGAGCAGCTCGTCCGGCGAGCCGTCCTCGGTAATCCGGCCGTGGTCGAGCACAAGAACGCGGTCCGCGATCGCCACCGTGGACAGCCGGTGCGCGATGATCATCGCGGTCCGGCCGGCCAGGATCGTCAGCAGCGCTTCCTGCACGAGGCGCTCGCTGGGGATGTCCAGCAGCGAGGTTGCCTCGTCCAGCACGAGGACGGCTGGCGCGGCCAGGAACGCGCGGGCGAACGAGATGAGCTGCCGCTGCCCGGCGGACAGGCGGCCGCCACTCTTGCCGACCTGCTCGTCGTAGCCCTCCGGCAGCTCGGCGATGAACTGGTGTGCCCCGATGGCCGTCGCGGCCGCCACGATCTCGGCCCGGCTCGCGCCCGGCTTGCCCAGCTCGATGTTGTCCGCGATCGATCCGGTGAACAGGAAGTTCTCCTGGGTGATCAGCACTACTTCGTGCCGCAGCGTCTTGTCGGCGAGCTGCCGGACATCGACGCCGTCGAGGCGGACGCTGCCCTCCAGCGGGTCGTACATCCGCGCAAGCAGCCGGGCGATGGTCGTCTTGCCCGCGCCGGTGGCGCCGACAAGCGCCACCGTCTGGCCCGCCGGAATGGTGAGGTCGAGGTCGGGCAGCACAGTCGACTTCCGGTACCCGAAGGTGACCGAGTCGAAGCGAACCTCGCGGCCCGCGGCGTCCGGGCTGGCGGCGGCGGGCAGCTGAACCGGGTGGTCTGGCTCGGCTACGGCCGGGTCCTCGTCGAGCACGCCGGAGATCTTCTCCAGGGCGGCTCCCGCCGACTGGAACGCGCTGTAGAACTGCGACAGGTCGATCAGCGGGTCGAAGAAGCGCTGCAGATACAGCAGGAAGGTGACCAGCACGCCGACCTGCATCTGGTGGTCGATGACCCGGAAGCCGCCGTACAGCAGCACTGCGCCGATGGCGATGTTGCCGACCAGCGTGACACCGGGGAAGTAGATGGCCAGCAGCCGCTGCGAGCGCAGGTTGGCGACGGCGTTGGCCTGGTTGAGCTCGCCGAAGATCTCCTCGTTGCGGCCTTCGCGCCGGAACGCCTGCACGGCCCTGATGCCACCGAACGTCTCGACGAACTGGACGATGACGTGGGCGATCCTCGTCCGTGTCTGCCGGTAGGCGACCGCCGACTCGCGCCGGAACCAGATGGACAGCCAGATGAGCGGCGGGAAGCCGGCCATCACCACGAGCGCGAGCCGCCAGTCGAGCAGCAGCATGCCGCCGCCGACCAGCAGGAGCGACAGCACCGCTGACACCAGCGATGCCAGGCTCTCGTCAAACATGTCCGAGATCGCGTCGATGTCGGAGACCTGGCGGGAGATCACCCGCCCGGAGGTGTAGGACTCGTGGAATGAAATCGGCAGCGCCTGGAAGTGGGCGAACAGGCGGCGGCGCAGCTCCAGCACCACATGACCGCCCAGCCGCCCGATCCCGGCGATGTAGGACCGCGTGGTCACGGCCTGCACGACGACAGACACGGTGAAGGCGATGATGACGAAGGAAATCGGCCCGGCGTCGTGGCTCCGGGTGAGCTGCGGGATGTCGTCGATGCCGACGCCGATCAGCCAGGGGCCGACCAGCGCAGCGAGCTGAGCTGCCACGATCAGCAGGAAGATCGTGACGACGAGCCGCCGGTGCGGCCCGAGGAGGCTGGCGAGCAGCCGCCGGGACCGGCGCCGCAGCAGCGTGCCAAGCTTGCCGCTGATCTCGTCTTCGTGCTCGGAGGCGACGCCCCGCCAGGCTTCAGCCGGTGCTGCGGTCATCGCCGTGCTCCTGCCGTCACGCCTGGTGCCGCGCGGCCGTCGTCATCGGCATTGCCAAGCAGGTCGGCGCTCATCAGCTCGCGGTAGGCCGGCTCGGTCGCGAGCAGCTCCGAGTGCGTGCCGACAGCCGCGATGACGCCCTCGCGCAGCAGTGCCACGCGGTCGGCCAGCAGGACTGTGGACGGCCGGTGCGCGACGACCAGCGCAGTCGAGGTCGTCAGCACCTCGGCGAGCGCCGCCGTCACCTTGGCCTCGGTGTGAACGTCCAGCGCGGACAGCGGGTCGTCGAGCAGCAGCACCTGAGGCTTGGCCAGGATCGCCCGGGCCAGGGCAACGCGCTGGCGCTGACCGCCGGACAGGGCCATGCCCTGCTCGCCGATCCGGGTGTCCAGACCCCACGGCAGGTCGGCGACGAACTCAGCCTGGGCGGCATCGAGTGCAGCGAGCACGTCGTCCTCCGAGGCACCCTGGACGCCGAAGGCGACGTTCTCCCGCACGCTGGCCGAGAACAGCGTCGGGTCCTCGAACGCGCAGCCGACCCGGCTGCGCAGCTCGGCCAGCGGCAGCTCGCGGACGTCGGTGCCGTCCAGCGTGATGCGGCCGCCGGTGACGTCGGCCAGGCGTGGCACCAGGTACAGCAGCGTCGTCTTGCCGGATCCCGTTGCGCCGACCAGCGCCACGGTCTCGCCCGGCGTGAGCTCCAGGCTGACACCGCGCAGCACCGGCGTGACAGCCTCCGGGTACAGGAAGGAAACGCCGTCGAACACCAGGCTGCCTGCGCGCCGCTGCACGGCTTGGGGTGCGCCAGCGGCCGAGTCGCTGGCCGCAGCCAGTGCGTCAGCGGCCCGGGCAGCAACGGCCCTCTCGGCCGCGCGGCCGGTCTTCCAGCGGCCAGCGCTCAGGCCAGGGCGGCCGGTGTCACTGTCGCTATCGGCCGGGTCGGTGATCGTCGGCTCGGTGTCGAAGATCTCGTAGATCCGCTGCGCGGCCGTCGCTGCCTCCTGCCCGGTGGCGATGATGAACCCCATGGCCTCGACCGGCCAGACCAGCAGCAGGGTCAGCGTGACGAAGGCAACGAGGCCGCCGAGACTGAGCTCGTGGCGGCTGACAGCGAGCGCGCCGAGCAGGAGCAGCAGGCCGATGACGGCGTTCGGCACGACGTCCAGTCCGGCCCAGAAAGTGCCCCGCAGCCGGGCCTTGTCGACCTGCGTCCGGTAGACAAGGCGGGCCTGCCCGAAGTGCCGGGCGCCGGCCTCGTCCCGGCGGCCGAGCGACTTGAGAACCCGGATGCCCGTAGCCGCTTCCTCCACGTAGGTTGCCAGGTCACCCTGCTGGTCCTGAGACAGCCGGGACAGCACGCGGTAGCGCTTCTCGAACCGCAGGCACAGCGCGGCGACAGGGGTGAACAGCGCCGCGGTGAGCAGCCCGAGCCACCAGTTCATCCGGATGAGCAGGAAGATGATCAGCAGGAAGGTCCAGATGTTGGTGATGAAGAACACCACGCCGAACCCCGCGAACCGCCGGATCGTCGACAGGTCGTTGATCGCCCGGGAGAGTAGCTGGCCGGACTGCCACGACTCGTGGAAGGCGGGCTCGAGCCGCTGCAGGTGGTGGTAGAGATCGTCGCGGATAGTCTTCTCGACGCCAACCACGGCGCTCGAGACCGTCCACCGCCGGAAGAAGTTCAGGCCCGCCTGGATCGCGCCAAGGCCCATGGCGGCCAGGCTCAGCGGCAGCAGCTCTGACCGCACGCCCTGCACCACGACGCGGTCAATGACCGACTTGGTGATGAGGGGGATCGCAATCTCTGCGCTCACTGCCAGGACGGCGGCCGAGATCATCAGGAAAAGGATCAGGTAGTAAGGCCGCATGTACTCACGCATGCGCCACAGCGCCTGCGCGGGCGTCTGAACCCGAGCAGGCTTCAGCAGAAGCTCAGCCTGCCGATCCTGGGCATGCGGCGGCTGAGTCGCTGGCTTCGGGGGCATTGTTCCAACGCTAACTGGGACCTGGCTGTGCTGTCACCAGAGTTTTTCTCCGGGCGGACGCGTCCTTGGTCACATTCGGCGCACCGAGAGCCAGTCCGGGCCCGGCCAGCCGGTTTAGCTGCCGTACTCCTCCGGGGCATGTACCGGCTCCAGTACAGCCGGCCATCTGTCGCGATCTGCCGGATAGTGCGCAGGGTGGCGGAGAGGCGGGTATCTCTGGCACTCTGGGCCAGACGACGGCGCGCGTTTGCGCCGGAGTTGGCTTGGAGGGGGCCAGTGGAGAGCACCCGAACCGGGGGACTAGCTGCGCCGCTGCGGGAGCCTGTTCCGGTTTTACGTGCCTACGAGGCGGGGGTTGCGGCGGTCTGCGAGCTCGCCGCCGCGTTCGACGATCTGGCGTGGGGCAGGCCGACGCCGTGCCCTGAGTGGCGTGCTGCTGAGATCGCGATGCATCTGCGCTGCATCGCCGACGACTTCCACGAGTACCTGGACGACGCGCCGGTGAGCCGGTATGCCCGGCTGATGGCCGCCGGCGTCCATCCAGACACACTCGCTCGCAAGCTTGCCCGCCAGAACGCCGCGGAGCTGGCCGCCCTCGCGGACGCGCCGGCCGCCGAGCACATCGCCGCGTTCGCGGCCACCGCCCGCAGCTACGCCGCCCGCCTGGGCCCTGTCTGGGACCTGCCGCACCACCAGTACCGGGACACCGTAGTCACGGTCGGCGGGATGGCCGGAGCCGCGTGCGCGGAGTGGCATCTGCACGCCTGGGATCTGGCACGAGCGCTCGGCAGTGACTACCGGCCCGACGACGCGGCTGCCGTCCTGGCCGGCTGGTGCGCCGGGATGCCGCACCGCCCCGTTCCGGCCACGTCGCTGGGTGCCAGGGCGGTGCGGCACCACGATCCCTGGCATGCTGTGCTCGCGGCATCCGGGCGGCTGCGGCCGGGCCGCTCTCAGCACCGGGTCATCCGGTCGGCGCGGGCTATGTGGCCAGCGCGACGGCGCCACGCGCGAAGGGACTGACGGGTTGAAGCTGAACGTCGAGGCGGTGCGTGCCTGCTACCCGGCGCTGGCCGATGGTTACGCCTACCTCGACGGAGCGGCGGGCACGCAGGTTCCGTCGAGCGTGATCAATGCCATGACTGAGGCACAGGCCACCGGCCTCGGCAACGTCGGCGGGGTCTTCCCGGCGAGCCACCGGTCAGACGCGATCGTGGCAGCGTGCCGGTCGGCCGTCGCGGCCCTTACCGGCGGCAGCCCGGACGGGGTCGTGCTCGGGCCGAACATGACGACGCTCACGTACCGGATGGCCGGGGCACTGGCCAGGGAGTGGAAGCCGGGCGACGAGATCGTGGTATCCCGGCTTGACCACGACGCCAATGTGCGGCCCTGGGTGCAGGCGGCCGAGCGGGCAGGCGCGACGGTGCGCTGGGCTTCGGTCGACCCGGCTACCGGTGAGCTTCCGGCCGGGCAGTACCGCGACCTCATTACCCCGCGTACGCGTCTCGTCGCCGTGACTGCGGCGAGCAACATCATCGGGACCCGTCCGGACGTCGCCGCGATCACCTCGCTGGCCCGCGACGCCGGTGCGCTCAGCTATGTCGACGGGGTGCACGCCACACCGCACGTTCCCGTCGATGTTCATGTTCTGGGCGCGGACTTCTACGCGACGAGTGCGTACAAGTGGTCCGGCCCCCACATTGGCGCTGTCGTCGCTGATCCGGCCGTGCTGTCCGGGCTGCGGCCGGACAAGCTGAAGCCGTCGCCGGACGAGGTTCCGGAGCGGTTCGAGCTCGGCACTGCTGCCTTCGCGAGCCTGGCGGGCGTGACCGCCGCGGTGCTGCACCTGGCGTCGCTGGCCGAGCTCACCGACGCGGCCGGGACGAGCGACGGTGCGGACGCTGGCTTCGCTGAGGTGGAGGCGGCCAGCCTGCGCGGGCGCGTAGTCGCGTCCATGACCGCCGTGCACCAGTACGAGCAGGAGCTGTTCGGCGTGCTGCTGGCGGGGCTGGAGAGCATGGCTCACGTGCACCTCTACGGCCGGGCAGCGAACCGCACGGCGACTGCTTACTTCACCGTGGACGGACGCACCCCGCAGCAGGTGGCCGAGCACCTGGCGAGCCACAAGATCAATGTCTGGAACGGGCACAACTACGCCTGGGAGCTGACCGGGGCGCTCGGCATCCGGGACTCCGGCAGCGCCGTACGGGCGGGCCTGGTGCACTACAACAACGCTGCCGAGGTCGAGCGGCTGCTCACCGCAGTGGCGGAGCTTGCTGCCTGACGGACGCTGTAGGTTCCCATACCTGATGTCCCTTTCCCATCTCCGATGTCCCTTGTCTGGCCCATGAGGGACACAAGAGCGGGACGAGCCAGCGTGCGGTTCCTGGCGAGGTGCGGGCCTGGCCAGGTCAGGCGCTTGGGGTCTCCTCTACGCCCGGAAGGACCGCGCCGGTTACCGGCGCCGCGCCGGGTGACGGGATTGGCGTCTGCGGGATGGTGCAGGTGCCGGTCTCGGGGTCGCAGGCCGCGTCGGTGTCGGCGGTCAGGACGGTGAGCTTGGGCGGGTTCACTGCGGGTCTCCTGTGGTGAGGGCTTGGGTGATCGCGGCGGCGTAGGCATTGGCTGTCGCGGCGCCGGGGATCGCCAGGCGTCCGCCGAGGATGGTGAAGGGGACGGCGGTGACGCCTGCCTCCCGGGCGAGCTTCTTGTCCGCGCGGACGGCGTTGGCGTACTCGTCACCGGCCAGGAGGGCCTTGGCCCGCGCGGTCGGCACTCCTGCCCTGGTGGCCGTGGCCGTGAGGTAGGCGGCCGTGTACACGTTGATGCCCTCGCCGAGCAGGTCGCGCTGGACGGCGTCCATGAACTTGCTGGCCGCGCCGTGCTCGGCGGCCAGGTGGAGCATCCGGTGGGCGTCGAAGGAGCTGGCGACCGGGTGGTGGATGGCGTAGGGCTGTCCCTGGGCGCCGGCGAGCGCGGCCATGTGCTCCTCGAGGCGGGCGGCCTGGGCCTGGTCGCCGCCGAACTTGTGCAGGACGTGCTCGAAGGAGTCGAAAGGCTCGGCGCCGGCGTCGGGGAACAGTTCGAGGGAGCGGTAGGTGACGGTGATCGCGTCCGCATGCCCGGAGGCGGCTATCGCCTGGTCGATGCGGGGCTTGGCCAGGTAGCAGGCGGGGCAGGCGAAGTCGGCCCAGATGTCGATGTGCAGCATCGCCGGGTCGCCTTACCCGGCCAGGGCGGCGGCGATCGCGTCCGCTACCGGGGTGGTGGGCCGGCCTGCCAGGCGGGATAGGTCGCCGGTGGTGAGGGCGAGCTCCCCAGCGGCGATGGAGGCGTCGATGCCGGCCATGACGTGCGGGAGCGGGTCGGGCAGCCCGGCGCCGGACAGCATCGCCGCGTACTCCTCGCCGGTGACGGCATGGTACGGAACGTGCCGCCCGGACTGCTTGCTGACCTCGGCGGCGAACTCGGCGAAGCTCCACGCGGTGTCGCCGGACAGTTCGTAGACGGTGTCCTCGTGGCCGTCCCCGGCCAGGACGGCGGCGGCCGCTGCAGCGTAGTCGGCGCGTGATGCCGAGGCGAGCCGGCCGTCGCCTGCGGCGCGGACCAGCGCGCTGTGCTGGAGCGCGGCCGGGATGTTCATCGTGGCCATCTCGTGGTACAGGCCGTTGCGCAGCAGGCTGTACGGGATCCCGGACGCGCGGATGGCGTCCTCGGTGGCGAGGTGGTCGTCGGTGACCGGGCCGCCCTGGAGGCCGAGGACGCTGGTGTAAGCGAACAGCGAGACGCCTGCCCTGGCGGCGGGGCCGAGGACGGCCTTGTGCTGGGCCCGGTCGCGGTGGAACTCGTTGCCGGAGATCAGCAGCACCCGGTCCCCGGCCCGCAGCAGCCCGTCGAAGGACTCCGGGGAGTTGTAGTCCGCGACTGCGACGGTGACTCCCCGGGCGGCAAGGTCGCCGGCCTTGGCGGGATCGCGGACCACCGCGGTGACCTCGCCGCCCGGGACCGCGGCCAGCAGTTCCTCGATTACCAGGCGGCCGAGCTGGCCGCTGGCGCCGGTGACGATGACGCTCACGTGGGAGCTCCTAATTTGATATACCATCAACTTATCTGGACGGTGGCGAGCCTACCTTAAGTTGATGGCATGTCAAGATCAGGGGTGCCTCCATGAGCAGCGGAGAAGGACTGACCGGGGAGCGGCCCCTGCGCGCGGACGCGCGCCGCAACATGCAGAAGGTGATGGAGGCCGCGGCGGAGGCCTTCGCCCAGGACGGGCTTGACGTTCCCCTGGAGGACATCGCCCGCAGCGCCGGTGTGCGCGCGGGCACCATCTACAACCGCTTCGGCGGCAGGGAGGGCCTGCTCGACGCGGTGGTCGCGGATGTCGCGGCCACCTGGCTGCGAGCGGTCATCGACCGCGCTACCAGGCAGGACACGGCATGGGGCAAGTTCGCCGCCTTCGTGGAGGGAATGTGCGAGGAGCAGGCCGCCGACCCCGTCTTCAACGACGTCTTCTCCCGCCGTTACCCGGACGCGCCCGGCCTGCGGGCGGTCTGCGACCAGTCGCTGGCCTTCGGCGCCGGGCTCATCCGCGACGCCCAGGCCCGCGGCACTCTCCGGCCCGGGTTCTCCGCCGAAGACCTCGCGCGCATCTTCTCCGTCAACTCCTACCTCGTACGCGACCGCCCGGCAGGAGACGACGGCTGGCGCCGCACCCTCCAGTTCACTCTCGACGGCCTTCGCGCCCAGCCTGACAGCACCTCGGAGTGACGCGGGACGCCGACCCGGACGCTGCCAGGCACTCCGGTTCGCCCTGGGATCAGGTAAGTCCAGATGCGGCCGGTGCCGACGCGGGAAGCGCGGGGACAGAAAACCTGGACGGGCTGCGGGGCCATATCGCGGGACCGTCCGGTTCCGCCATGCTCACAGGCGCCTGCCGGGACATCAGAAGTGGGAACCTACACGGACATTCCGGTCGCCAGGGCAACCGCGGGTAACCCTCCGGGCACGGGGAACGACTGACCTATCGGTGACGCACCATCACTGATTCGTGCTGTTTTGGCATCAAACGGGGGAAGAGTCATGGGACTTCTCGATGACGTCACAGCCAAGCTCGGTGGTAAGGAAGGCCAGGAGGGCGGGCTGGCCTCGCTTCAGAAGCTTTTCGACTCCCACGGCGGCCTGCAGGGCCTGACCTCGAAGCTCACCAGCAGCGGCCTGGGCCAGCAGGTCCAGTCCTGGGTCGGCACCGGCGACAACCAGCCGGTTTCCGGGTCGCAGGTGCAGCACGCCATGGACCCGAATGAGCTTCACCAGGTGGCCCAGCGGGCTGGCGTGTCTGACCAGGAGGCCAGCGAGAAAGTGGCCCGGGCATTGCCGGAGATGGTCAGCAAGGCCACGCCGGAAGGCCAGATGCCGGACAACGACCCGTTCGCCAAGGGGCTGGACGCGGTCAAGCGGATGTTCAGCCGGTAACTGCCGTCACGAGGTAGCTGCGGTCACGGGCGACTGCGAGGCAGTGCCGGGGCGCAGGGGTCACTCGAAGGCGTAGCGGTACATGCGGGTGTCGCGCTGCTGGAAGCCCTCGCGCTCGTAGAGGCGGCCGGCGGCCGCGCAGGGCCGGCCGGGTGGACAGGTCCACGGTCCGCGCGCCGTACTCCTTCGCCAGGCGGATGGCCTCGCGGGTGAGAAGCGCCCCGATGCCCTGACCGCGTGCGGCGTCGTCGGTCACCACATCCTCGATCCAGGCGCGCCTGCCGGTCGGGATCTGGAACAGGACGAGGGAGAGCGAGCCGGCGATCCGGCCGTCGCTGCGAGCCAGCAATACCGTCACCGACGGTGACGCGACCAGGGCTTCGATGGCCGCGGCACCGAGCGGCTTCGCCGAGCGGGACAGCTGCGGCAGCAGGCGGCCGAACGCCTCGACAACCTCGTCGGTCACCTCGCTGAGTACTTCTACGCGGATAGTCACGCGGGGCACTTTACCTCGCGTCCTGCTGCGGTCCTGTGCAATCCCGGGCGTGCCGCGATCACGAGATCCCGGCCGCGCGCAGCGCCGCTGCGGTTCCGGCCGCTACCACGATCACGACCAGGAACGGCGCGCGGAACAGCAAGGCCGCGACAGCCGCGCCCATGCCGGCCAGCCGGGCCGGGTCAAAGTTCACGGCATGACCGCTGGTCAGCGACTGGGATGCGGCCAGTGCGGCGAGCAGCGCGACGGGCACCAGCTCGGCGAACCGGCGAACGCGCGGGTTGGCCAGAACCCGTTGCGGCACTGTGAGGCCGGCCAGCTTGAATGCGTAGCAGCCGGCGGTCGTCACCAGGACCGCGATCCAGATGCCGGTCATGACGTCCTGCCTTCGCGCTCGAGACCAGGTGGTCCCCCCGCCGCCGGACCACCTGGCGGTGCGAAGGCCTCCGGACCTGCGGAACTCGACGAGGTCGCCGAATCATCGAGGCGCCCCGAAGATTCCGAGCGGTCGGGGCCTCCGGGGGTGGCGAGCGCTCCGGCCAGTGCCGCCGTGGCGGCCAGGATGACCGGCACGCCGACCGGCAGCACCGGGGTGAGTCCGAGGGCGATCCCGGCTCCCGCCAGCGCGACGAGCTGCTCGGTGCGGCCCGACTTGAGCCGCGGCCAGATCAGCGCGAGGAAGGCTGCCGGTCCCACCACGTCCAGCCCGAACGCCTGCGGCGAGCCGACGCGGCCGGCGCCGAGTGCTCCGCCCAGGGTGGCGAGGTTCCAGGTCAGGTACAGGCACACGAACGTCGCGGAGAAGGCAGTCCGCGCGGAGGCGGGATCGGGCTGCGCCAGCGTGACCGCGGTCGTCTCGTCGATGACGCCGAGCGCGATCAGGAACCGGCGGGGTCCGCGCGGCCGCAGGACGTCCGAAAGGCGCAGGCCGTAGAGCGCATTGCGGCTGCCGAGCAGAATGGCCCCGGCCGTGCCTGCCAGCAGGCTGCCGCCGCTTGCGATGACGCCAGCCAGCGCGAACTGCGATGCCCCCGTGAACGCCAGCAGACTCAGCACGCAGGCCTGCCACGTGCTCAGGCCGGAGCTGACCGCCGCCGCGCCGAATGCGAGACCGGATATCCCGACGGCCAGGCCAAGAGCAACGCCGTCGCGGACCGGTCGCGGCGCTGCCGCCTGCGCTGCCTTTCCGGTTGCCGTCGCCGCATCGGCCTGTACCGCGTGGTCGGCAGTACCAGCTTGCGGAGCCGCGACGGCTGGAGCCCGGTCATCGGCCCGGCTGCCGTTCCCGGCCGGCGACATGGCTGAATCTGCTGTCTGCGCTGGCATGCCAGCAAACCTACGAGCGGCGGGTCAATCGGGTCTTGAATGTTCTTGCCAGCTCGGCACTAGCCTCATTGACGTACTTCCGCGCAGCTATCGTGCGCGGAAGTACCTCAGTAACGGCCGCAGGTCTGCTAACCCGCCACCCGGAGCAGCCGCTCGCGCTGGTAAGCCGCAGGCGGGACGCCGACCACACGCTTGAAGTGGCGGGTCAGGTGCGCCTGATCGGCGAACCCGGTCAGTGCGGCCACCTCGGCCGCAGGGTGGCCGTCGTCGAGCAGGAGCCGGGCCTGGCGAACGCGCAGCTGGTTCAGGTAGGCGTGCGGCGGGAGGCCGGTCGCGTCGCGGAACGCCCGCAGTAGCGCGAACTGGCTGAGGCCGGTCAGCTCAGCCAGCTCAGCCAGGCTCGGCGGATCTGTCATCCGGTCGGCCAGCTGATCGCGAACAGCGGCGACGGCGCCGGGCGCCCGCATGACCGGCTCGGTCTCGCGCGCCGGCCCCGGGCTGCCGTGCCGGCGAAGCAGCCCGGCGAGCGCGTTGGTGAGCAAGCTCGACGAGGCAAGCTGATCACCATGCTCTGCCGCGCGGTGGGCGCCGCGCAGCAGCACCGCGCTGCCGGGGTCGTACACGACCGTCTGCGGGAACCGAGGCGTCCCGCGCGGCCAGCCAAGCTCCCGGGCAACGTCGGCGACGACCTGCACCTGCGGGTAGAGCACCCGGTAGGTCCAGCCGGCCGGAGTGGCTGCCTGACCGGTGTGAACCACGTCGGGATCCAGCAGCGCCACTGCGCCCGGGCCTGGCGCGCAGGATGTCATTTCCGTAATCGAACTCCTCCACGCCCGCCTCGATGAGTCCGAAGGTGTAGGTCTCGTGGGAGTGCCGACCGTACCGGTGCGTGACGTACCGGGCACGCAGCAGGTCGACGCCCTCGACTGCGGCGTGCCGCCAGTACCGCGCAACCTCGGGCTGCGCAGCACCGGGTTGCGCAGCACCGGGCCGCGCTGCTCCGTTCTGTGCAGCACCGCTCTGGGCGGGCTCGGTCGCCATACCTCATGCCTACCGGATGCGAGCGTCCGGTTCCAAACAAGTAACGCTGTACGCGCCCCTGACGTCGCAAATCCGCTGTTGTCAGCTGGCCAGCCGGCCCGCCCGGTGGGCGCCCGGGCAGTCCTGTCGTACGTGGTGGGCACGCCGGCCAGCTACGGGTTCGCCGGCCGGAACGGGCGGCCGCTAGCCGACAATGCGCCCGAGGCCATGCTGTCGCTCGTCCTCGACTCCGCTGTGCCGTCCGGGCTGACGCCCGCAGTCGCCTCGCAGCTTCGGATGCAGGGCTTCCCCTATGTGGTCGCGGCCTGATCAGCTCGGGACCGGCGCAGCCTGCGGTGACTCGGTGCTCGGCTCCGTCACGCGGTAGGCGGCGAACTTCGGCAGGGCGAGAGCCAGCACGACGCTGAGCGCTACCGTGGCGATCCCCCCGGAGAGCACGCCGATCACCGGCGATGCGAGCGACCCGACCGCGCCGGACTCGAGGCTGCCGAGGGAGCTGCCGCCCATGCCGATGACGTACTCCGCTGATGTCAGCCGGCCGCGGAGGTCGTCGGTGGTGACCAGCTGGACGATGAGGCCGCGCAGCACCACGGTGAAAGTGTCCGCCGCGCCTGCGACCGCCAGCATGAGCAGCGTCAGCCAGAGGCTGCCCGCAACACCGAACACCGCGAACGCGCCACCCCAGATCGCCGCCGTGACCAGCATCGTCAGGCCGGGTCGCGCCACCCGCCGCAGTGGCCCGGTCAGGGCGGAGCTGACCAGACCGCCGACCCCGATCGCGGTGGTGAACAGGCCGAACGTCACCGGGTTACCGCCGAACCGCTCGGCATTGATGGACGGGAACAGTGCCACCGGCAGTGCCAGCACGGTCGCGTTCAGGTCGGCGAGAAACGCGCCCGCCAGAACCTGGCTGCGCCGGATGAAGCGCAGCCCCTCGGCGACTGCCGCCAGCCCTGGGCGGGCGACGCCGGCGCGCGGCGGCATGACCGGCAGCCGGGCGACGCCGTACAGGGGCGCCGCTGAAGGTGACCGCGTCGATGAGATAGCACGCGGACAGGTGACCGCCCGCCGCCGCGGTGATGAGTCCGGCCAGCGCGGGCCCGAGGATCATCGAGAGCTGGAAGCCGATCCGGTTCAGCGCGAGCCCGGCGGCCACGAGGTCGGGCCCGAGCAGACTCGGGATGAAGGTGCGTCGCGCAGGCGTGTTCACGGCGAACAGGCCAGCCTGCAGCACTACCAGCAGGTAGAGCAGCCAGACCGCGCGCAGCCCGGCGAAGGCCTGGGCGGCAAGGGCGCCAGAGACGACGGCCAGCAGGCTGCTGGTGATCAGGACGAGCCGGCGCCGCTCGAGTGCGTCGATCACCGGTCCGCCGAGCAGGCCGACCGACAGCGTCGGGATCAGCTCGGCCAGGCCAATCGCGCCGACCGCGAACGGCGACCGGGTGATGGCGTAGACCTGCAGCGGGATCGCGAAGGCCGTAAGCGCACCGCCCGCGGCGGACAGCAGGCTGCCGGTGAACAGGCGGCGGAACTGCGGCGACTTCCGCAGCGGCGTGACGTCGGTGAGCAGCGTCGAAGCCACTTTCACCTGAGGAACCCCGATCCTTGGAACCCGACAGCATTACAACAGCGCTAATACATTATAGGAAACGAGGCAGTCCGCGTCTCTGCCACCGCACCAAGCGGCCGTGGGGAACTCACGACCCGCACGGCACCACGCGGCATGGCGGTCAGGCCCGGCCGTCCGTGAGCTGAAGGCTAAGGCCGGAGGAGGGCCGTCGCCAGCCGTCAGCTCTGGCGGTCTGCGTGCCGGCCGCGGTCGAGGGCCTGCGTGAACTCCGGATGCTGCCGTGCCCACTGCGACCCGGTGATCCGCTCGCGGAACGAGCGCCGTTCCAGCGCCGCCGCAATGGCCGGGACGAGCTCGGTCAGCGGGAACGGCAGCTCGGCGTCCAGCTCCGCCGCCGCCGCCGCGGTGGCCGCCCACTCGGCCTCGACCTTCGGCAGCAGCGCCCGTGCCTGCCCGGTCAGGTGCACGACTCGCTGGCGTGCATCCTCGCCCGTCCGCAGCTCGACGAGGCCGCGCCGCGCCATCTGGGCCACGGTCTGGCTGGCGGCCGAGTGGGTGACCGCGATGGCGCGCGCCAGGTCCCGGATGGGTACCGGCCCGAGGACCACCAGCGCGCGGACGACCGGGCTGAAGCGCGGCCGGTAGCCCGGAGTGCCCAGGTCCGCCATGATCGAGCCGACATCGGCATCCATCTCCTCGAGTACGTGCCGCAGCAGCGTGCCGAGTCCGACGAGCGAGTCCGGGTGGTTCGGCCGCGTGGTCGCCCCGGCGGCCGCGGCGCGGCTGGCGGCGGCGTGGTCAGGCATCCTCGTTTCCTCTCGGCGATGCGAACCGGTCGGTCGCGGCCACGATGGCGCGCAGCAGGGCGTCGTTGCCGCCGTGGCCCGCGTCGTCGACCAGCTGCAGCTCGCTGCCAGGCCAGGCGGCTGTCAGCTGCCAGGGCGTCCCGACCAGGTTGACCAGGTCGAGGGTGCCCTGGATCACCAGGCCGGGAACGCGGCGTAGACGGCCGGCCTCCTGCAGCAGGACGCCGTCGCGGGCGAGGAAGTGGCCGTTGCTCCAGTAGTGGGTGACCAGGCGCGCGAAGCCGAGCCGGAACGTCGGGTCGTCGTACCGCGGATTGTGCGGCGAGGTCGGCAGCATGTCCTCTTCCCAGGTGCACCAGCGCTGCGCCGCCTGCTCCCGGACGGCCCCGTTGGGGTGGTTCAGCAGCCGGCTGTAGGCGGTCGCGAGGTCGCCGTCGCGCCGGTCTTCGGGGACGCCGTCGCGGAAGCGTGCCCAGGCCGCCGGGAACAGCTGCCCGAGACCGCGGGTCAGCAGGTCGACTTCGCACTGGCGGCCGGTCGCGGCGCCGGTGACGACCAGCTCCGTCACCCGGTCGGCGCGCTGCTCGGCGTAGGCGAGGGCCAGCGCGCAGCCCCAGGACCAGCCGAAGACCAGCCAGGCGTCAATGCCGAGATGCGTGCGCAGCAGCTCGATATCGCGGATCAGGTGCGGCGTGGTGTTCGCCGCCAGGCTGACCGCCGGGTCGCTCGCCCGCGGCCGGGAGCGGCCGCAGTTACGCTGATCGACCAGCACAATGCGATACGCAGCCGGATCGAAATAGCGCCGCATACCTGGCGAGCAGCCGGATCCCGGTCCGCCGTGCAGCACGAGCGCGGGCTTGCCGTCGGGGTTGCCGCACGTCTCCCAGTACATCTGGTTGCCATCGCCGACGGGCAGCGAGCCGCTCGCGTACGGCTCGATCGCCGGATACCTGGCGTCTGAGCTGGTCATCGACCCGCCTCCGGTTTGTGGTCACAGACGTGGAAGCATTACAACAGGGCTAATATATCGAACTTTGCCTCGACGGCCGGATGCCCGACGGCTGCGGCGTCTTACGCGCAAGCGGGCGCCCGGGCCGCTGTAACGCCTCGTTGTGGCTGCCGGTGGCGCCGGCCGCGGGGCAGGGGCGCATCCTGTGATCGGCCATGCTGCTGAAAGGCTCGAACCGCGGCCGGCCAGGCTCGCCCGTCCCCGGGCGGCTGCCAGGGCCAACTGACCAGGCGGAGATGATCGGAGCGAAAGACGTGACGGAGGAACTCACGGCGGCCGGAGAGACGCCAGCCAGCCAGACCGCAGTCGCGTGGCCGCAGTCGCTCGCCCGGCCGCCCGCGCTGCGCCCCGGCGACCGGGTCGCCGTGCTGTCGGCGAGCAGTCCCGCGGACCAGGCGCAGCTCGCGGTCGGCCTCGACGCGCTGCGGTTCGCCGGGCTCGAGCCGGTCGTCTACGCCTCCGCTCAGGACATTGGCAGCGTGCGCAGCTACCTGGCGGGCAGCGACGAGATGCGGGTGTCCGATCTTCGGGCCGCGCTCGCCGATCCGGAGATCCGCGGCATCATCTTCGCCACCGGCGGGTCGGGCTCGCAGCGAACGCTCGAGGCGATGGACTGGGCCGGCCTGGCTCAGCTGCCGCCGAAGGTGCTGGCCGGCTACTCGGACGTGACGGCCATTCTGGAGGCCGTCGCGAGCCAGCTTGGCTGGGCGTCGTTGCACTCGCCGATGGTGACCTCGGGCCGCTCGTCCGGGCACTACTCGTTCGGCTCGATGCTGCGGGCGCTCATGCATCCGGAGCGCGCCACCGAGCTCTGCTTCCCGCAGGCCACGACGGTCGTGCCGGGCCGGGCGGCCGGCCTGACCTGCGGCGGCAACCTCACCGTGCTGGCCGCGTCGGCCGGCACTCCCACGTCCTGGCCAGCCGCCGGCGGGATCCTGCTAGTGGAGGACGTCGACGAGGACGACTACCGGGTGGACCGGATGCTCACGCAGCTGCGGCGCGCTGCCTACACCGACGGCGTGGCCGGGATCGTTGCGGGCCACTTCACGAACTGCGGCGACGCGGCGACCATCGAGCGGATTCTGACCGAGCGGCTCGGCTCGCTCGGCGTGCCGATGATCGCCGGGGCCAATGTGGGCCACGGCGGCGACTTCCAGACGTTCCCGGTCGGCGTCGCCGCTGAGCTCGACGCCGACACCGGGACGCTGCACCTGCTCGATCCGCCGCTGCTGCCCGCGCGCGGCGAGGCGGCGACAGCCCGGGAGCGGCACCATGCCTGACGCGCGCGCCGAGTCGCTGCAGCTCGCCCGCAACGAGGCAGTCAGGTTCACGGCGGAGCTCATCGCCCTGGACACCACGAACCGGGGCGGTGGCGACGGCGGCGAGCGCCCGGCTGCCGAGTTTGTCGCGGCCCGGCTGAGCGAGGCAGGCCTTAGCCCTGTGCTGCTCGAGTCGGCGCCGGGACGGACGAATGTCGTCGCCCGCCTCGCGGGCACGGAGCCGGCGGCTCCCGGGCTCCTCGCGCATGGTCACCTCGACGTGGTGCCGGCCGATCCGGCCGACTGGTCAGTGGCTCCGTTCGGCGGCGAGATCCGCGACGACTCAGTCTGGGGCCGCGGCGCCATCGACATGAAGAACGCGGTCGCGGTCACCCTGGCGGTAGCGCGCCACTGGGCCCGGACCGGTCAGGCACCGCGGCGCGACATCGTGCTTGCTTTCACCGCGGACGAGGAGGACACCGCCGAGTTCGGTGCGCGGTATCTGGCCGAGAAGCACGCCGAGTTGTTCGAGGGCTGTACCGAGGCGGTCGGGGAGTCGGGCGGCTTCACCTTCCACGCCGCGCCGGGCCTGCGCATCTATCCCATCGCCTCCGGCGAGCGCGGGACGGCCTGGCTCAAACTCACCGCGCACGGTCAGGCGGGCCACGGATCGAAGCCGTCGACTGCCAACGCCGTCGCGCGGCTCGCGGCGGCGGTCACCCGGATCAGCGGGTATCAGTGGCCGGTGCGGCTGATCCCGACGGTCAGCGCGGCGATCGCCGCGATCCGGTCGGCGATGGCCGATCAGCCGGGCGCTGACGGCGGTCCCGCAGGCGACGATCCGCTGGCCGGCCTCGGTCCTGCCGCCGTCCTGGTCAAGGGAACCATCCGCAACTCCGCGGCGCCCACGATGCTGAGCGCGGGCTACAAGGTCAACGTCATTCCGGCCGAGGCTGCCGGCTATGTAGACGGCCGGGTACTCCCTGGCTACGAGGACGAGTTCATCGCCGTCATCGACGAGCTCACCGGGCCCGACGTGGACTGGGACTTCTCCCACCGCGAGCGTCCCCTCGAGGCGCCACTGGACGCCCCGGTGGTGGCGGCTATGCGCGAGACGATCGCTCTCGTCGACCCCGGCGCGGTCTGCGTGCCGTACTGCATGAGCGGCGGCACCGACGGCAAGCAGTTCTCCCGGCTCGGCATGAACTGCTACGGATTCACACCGCTGGTCCTGCCGCCCGGTTACGACTACTACGCCAACTTCCATGGCACGGACGAGCACGTGCCGATCGCGGCACTGGAAGCCGCGGTGACCGCGACGGATCACTTCCTGCGTGCCGCCTGAGCGGCATCGACGAGGCGATCAGCGGGCCCGCTCGCCGGCGCGCCGGGCTTGCGAATGAACGCCTGCGCCCGTGCGGTGCGGATGGCATCGGACAGGCTCCCGATGTCGTAGGCGCCGTGGTGGCGGCGGCCGTTGATGAAGAAGGTCGGTGTGCCGGACACGCCGCTGAGGTCAGCCGAGTCGACGTCTGAGTTGATCTTGGCCTGTCCGGACCCGTCGCGCAGGTCCCGGGTGAAGCGGTTGACGTCGAGGCCTATCTGCCCGGCGTAGCGGATGAGGTCTTTCGCGGTGAGAGCACCCTGGTGCGCCAGCAGCTCGTCGTGCATCTCCCAGAACCTGCCCTGGCGCTGCGCCGCCTCTGTGGCCTCGGCGGCCAGCTCGGCATGCGGGTGCACATCGGTGAGCGGCAGGTGGCGCCACACGTACCGCAGATCGCCGGAGCCGGCCAGCAGGTCGCGAATCACGGGCTCCGCCTGTCCGCAGTACGGGCACTCGAGATCGCCGTACTCGACCAGCGTGATCGGAGCCTTGTCCGGGCCGCGAATATGATCACTGGCCGGATCGACAGGCACTGCCAGGTCGACAACACTCTCGCTGGTGCCTAGCAGCGCCCGGATTCTCAGGCGCTTGGGCAGCAGCCGGATCAGGCGGAAGACCAGCCAGGTCAGCGCAGACGCGCCGAGGGCAGCCGACAGGACGCCCGCCTTGGCCTCCGCCAGTGTCGTCCCGCGGAACGCCAGCGACGCGATCAGCAGCGAGACGGTGAAGCCAATCCCGGCTATCGTCCCGGCGCCGGTCACCGATCCCCAGCCCACTGGCGGCCGGATCCGGCCCCCGCTGACCCAGCTCACGAGTGCCGCAACGGCGACGGTGCCGGCAGGCTTGCCGAGCACATACCCGAGCAGGATGCCCAGCGTCACCGGCGAACTGTAGGCGTGCGCCAGGAAGCTGCCGCTGACGGGAATCCCGGTGTTGGCCAGTGCGAACAGCGGCACGATCAGGTAGCTGGTCCAGGGATGGAAGATCTGCTGGAGCCGGTCGTTGGGCGACAGCGCGGTACGGACGCTCTCCCGGGCGCTCTGCGCAAGCTCCGGCGTCGGCTGCTCGCGAAACAGGCGGAACGACTCCGACGCCGTCTCCAGGTCGCCGCGGGATGCCGGGTACGCCAGCGCGAGCAGGCCGATGGCGAGTCCCACCACCACCGGATCGACGCCGGACTTGAAGAACGCGACCCAGGCCAGCAAGCCCAGCACAAGGTAGGCGCCGCCGTTCCGGAGTCCGCGCTGCCGGGCGGCGATCACCACGGCCAGGATCGCCAGGCCGATGGCCACGGCCGTCAGGTCGATGTGGCGGCTGAAGACCACCGCGATCACGATGATGCCGGCCACGTCGTCGACGAGCGCGAACGTCAGCAGGTAGGTCCGGATGCGATCGGGCACGCCCGCGCCGACCAGCGCGAGCACGCCGAGCGCGAAGGCGGTGTCGGTCGACATGGCGGCGCCCCAGCCGTTTGCGGTCGGCTCGCCGGCGTTGATCGCCAGGTAGATCGCCACCGGAACGGCGATGCCGCCGAGTGCGACCAGAACGGGGAGAAAGAGCCTCCTGCGTACTCGCAGCTCGCCCATGTCGAACTCGCGACGTGCCTCCAGGCCGGCGACCAGGAAGAACAGCGACATGAGGCCGGAGTTGATCCAGCCCTGCCAGGTATCAGCCAGACTTCTGCTGCCGGAGGAGAAGACCAGCTCGGTATGCCATGTCGTGGCATATCCGGCTGAGTCAGCGTTCGCCCAGATCAGCGCGGCAATAGTGGCGGCCAGCAGCAGCGCGGAACTGCCGGCCTCCGTCCGCAGGAACCGTCGCAGCGGCGTTTGCAGGCTGTTCGCCCAGGCTGTTCGCAGTGAGAACTGTGACCCGCTGGCAGGCTCCGCCATCCTCTGATTGTGCCCGGCCGCGCAGGCGTCCTCATCGGGCGTCCCGGTTCGTCGTCAGGATGCCGAGTTACCCGCGGACGCCAGGGAGCACAGGATGACAGGTCAGGACAAAGACGATCGCGACGCTCTGCTGGCGTGTCTGGCCTACCAGCGAGCGTCAGTGCTGTCGATTGTCGAGGGACTGTCCGAGGAGAACTGGCACGCCGCGGCCGTACCGTCGGGCTGGACGCCAGCGGGCCTGGTTCAGCACGTCGGCGACGCGGAGCGGCACTGGTTCCAGTCCGTGGTGGCCGGCGAGGACGCTGAGCTGCCCTCGGACGAGCGCAGGCCGCCCTACGACCCGAACGCCGCTTTCGTCTCCGGCTGGCCAGCTGCCGACGTCGTCGCCTACTACCGGGAGCAGTGCGATCGCTCGGACGCGGTGCTGGCGCGGACGCCGCTGTCGGCCGCGCCGCCGGCAGGCACTGGAACGCCAGCTACGAGGCGGAAACCGTCCGGCACATCGTGCTGCACATGATCGAGGAGACCGCCTGCCACGCGGGCCACCTGGACATCGCGCGCGAACTGCTGGACGGCCGGGTCGACCTCGGCCTGCGCTGACCGCGCAGGAGCGACTGGCCGTCGTGGTTGTGAGCTCGGTGGCGCTACAGCCCCACCGCAGCGACATCCACGAGGAGCCGGGCAGTCCGGCCGCCTCGGGTTAGCGAAGAGAGAGCGCGGCGAGCGCGGCGTTGACGATCGAGCCGGAGTCGAGGTCGTGCGCGCGGTAGAGGTCGGCGACGGAGCCGGACTGGCCGAAGGTGTCCACGCCGAGGCTGACGGCCGGGACGCCGAGCGCCGAGCCGAGCCAGCTCATGGTGTGCGATGCCGCATCCTGAACGGTCACGACGGGCGCCCGGTCGGGGAAGGCGGATCGCAGCGCCCCCGGGATCGACGGCGCCGTGGCGGTGCGCACGCCCTGGCGCAGGGTCCGCTGCCAGGCGCGGTAGAGGCGGTCGGCGGAGGTGACGTCCACGACCGTTGCCGCGATGCCCTCGTCTGCGAGCTCGGCTGCGGCCTGCAGCACCTCGGGCAGCACCGCGCCGCAGCCGACGAGATACACGGCCGGCGCTCCCTGCGCGGCGGCGTCGGCCGCGTCGACGAGCCGGTAGGCGCCGGCCAGCACCTGACGGCGGAGGATCGCGTCGCCGAGCCGGTCCCGCGCGGCCTGGAACGGCGCCTGGTCGATACCGCGTGTCGTCAGCCGGAAGTAATAGGAGCCGACCTCCGGTGGCTCGCTGCCGCCGCCCGGCGCGCCGGGCTGGGTCACGCCGGTCCCGGTCGCGCCGGGCCGGGTTGCTGCCGCGCCGCCGCGCCACCGACTGCAGCGCGCCGCACAGCAGCCAGTCCAGCGCGACCGCGTACGCGGGCTCGATGAACGTCACGCTGGGCAGCTCGATCCCGACCGACGCGGTGATCGTCGACTGATGCGCGCCGCCCTCCGGCGCGAGCGTCACGCCGGACGGCGTGCCCGCGACGATGAACCGCGCGCCGGAGTACACCGAGTAGATGAAGGCGTCCAGGCCGCGCAGCACGAACGGGTCGTAGACGGTGCCGACCGGCAGCAGCGGCTGGTCGGACAGGTCCCAGGTCAGGCCGAGCTGGCCGAGCAGCAGGAACAGGTTCATCTCGCTGATGCCGAGCTCGATGTGCTGCCCGTCCGGGCCCTCCGCCCACTTGAGCACGGGGTCCTCGCTCCACGCCCGTCGCGGGGACGGGCTGAAGACGCCGGCCCGGTTGATGAAGCCCGCCAGGTTGGTCGAGGTCGCGACGTCCGGCGCCGTGGTCACCAGGTACGGCGCGACTGACTCGACTCTGGACAAATCGACGAGGATGCGGCCGAACGCCTCCTGGGTCGAGATGGGCCGGGCCGCGCGCAGGCCGACGGCGTCGGGGACGTCGACCTCGTTTCCTGCGTAGGTACGCGGCGCGCGCGCCAGGTGCTCACGGCGTGCGGCCGCCCACTGCCCCGCGGGTGTCATCGGGTCCAGCCGGTCCCACTCGGTTGCCTCCGTCAGTCCCAGCTGGTCGCGCAGCTGGGCAATCTGCGTAGTGGTGAGCAGGGCGGAGTGATTGCGCGGGTTGCCGGCGATCGGCAGGCCCCAGCCCTTGATCGTGTAGGCGAACAGCACGCTCGGGCGCCCCTTCTCGGCGTCGCACTCGGCGAACGCGGCGAGCAGCGATCCGATGTCATGGCCGGCCAGGTCGGTCACAAGCGGCGCGAGCTCGTGGTCCGGGATTCCGGCGCAGAACTGCTGCACGGCGGGGGGCGCGCCGTCCAGGAAACGCTCGCGCACTGCGGCCGGCTCGAGGCCGAACAGGGACTGGTAGTGCTCGTTCGGCATCGCATCGATCCAGGCGCGCAGCGCGTCGCCGCCCGGCTGCGCGAACGCCTGCTGGAGCGCCCGGCCGTACTTGGCCTCCACGACGTGCCAGCCCGCTGCGCTGAACTGCTGCTCCCACTGCGCGATGCGGACGCCGGGCACGACCCGGTCCAGCGACTGGCGGTTGACGTCGACGATCCAGAGCACGTCGCCAAGGCCGTCGGTGGCGGGGTCGGCGACGGCCTCCCAGATGTTGCCCTCGTCGAGCTCGGCGTCGCCGATGATCGCGATGAAACGGCTCCGCGGCCGGGCGCCGAAGTGCGCGTCGACGTACCGGCGGGCCGCGGCGGCAAACAGCGGAGCGGCGGCCCCGAGCCCCACCGACCCGGTCGAAAAGTCGACATTATCGGGGTCCTTGGTGCGACTGGGGTAGGACTGCAGGCCGCCGAAGGCGCGCAGTGTCGTCAGGTAGGACCGGTCCAGGTTGCCCAGCAGGTACTGGATCGCGTGGAACACCGGCGAGGCATGCGGCTTCACGCTCACCCGGTCCGGAGCGTCGAGATACGCGAAGTACAGCGCGGTCATCACGGTGACGAGGCTTGCGCTGGAGGCCTGGTGGCCGCCAACCTTGACGCCGTCGCCGGTGTCCCGGTCGTGGTTCGCGGCGTCGACGATCCGCGTGGCCAGCCAGAGCACTCGCTGCTGTATGTCCTCGAGGACCGCCGGGTCATAGGCAGCGGGTGGCTGTGGCAAGCCGGTGGGTTCGTCCATGGTGGGTGCTCCTGGTACTCGCGCCGCGGACCTCGTTGTCCATCGCTCACGCCGACGCAGCAACGGTAACCGACAGTCCCGGCCGTCGTGATACCGGCGACTTCGCCGGGAAACGAGGCATCTTCGGACCCGGACCCTTGACGGCCACTCAGTGCGGGGCTAGCGTCACGCACGAATCAAATAGGAAACTTTCCTATTTGATTCGCCTCTGGCGAGGTCACCCCGCAATGTCCTGGCCGCATGTCCCTGTCCGTATCGCACTGATGGGATTCGCATGAGACGACTCACCTCGCTAGTGGCAGGCCTCGCCGCCACGGCACTCACCCTGGGCTTCGCGGCAACTGCCAGCGCCGCCGTGTCCGGAGGCGCCACCAGTCATGGCCACGGACGCGGCTCGGTGTCCCGGCCGCTGCCGTACCGGGTTTTCGCCCCCTACTACGAGACGTACGACACGTCCGGTGACATGTCCGCGCAGTCACAGCAGTCTGGCTCGAAGTTCCTGTCGCTGGCTTTCCTCGAGACGGCGACGGCCGGATCCTGCACCGCCTACTGGAACGGTGACACGACCGAGCCCATCGCGCCCTCGACCTTCGGCGCCGACATTGCAGCGATCCAGGGCGCGGGCGGGAACGTCATCCCGTCGTTCGGCGGCTATACCGCGGACACCACCGATACCGACATCGCAGACTCGTGCACGTCGGTCCCGGCAATCGCGAAGGTCTACGAGAGCCTCATCACCACCTACAACGTCCCGCGCATCGACCTGGACGTGGAAGGGGACTCGCTCACGAATACTGCCGGAATCAACCGGCGTAACGAGGCAGTCGCCATGACGGAGGCATGGGCGGCCGCGCATCACCGGCAGATCCAGTTCTCCTACACGCTGCCGACGTTCCCGACCGGCCTGACGTCCTCAGGCCTGGCCGTGCTGCAGAACGCGGTGGCGGACCACGCGCGGATCTCGACCGTGGACCTGCTGACGTTCGACTACTACCTGGGGACAGCTCAGAACATGGTGGCCGACACCGAGACCGCCGCAGCTGGTTTGTACGGCCAGCTCCAGGGGCTCTACCCGAACGCGAGCCCGCGGGCACTGTGGCACATGATCGGCGTGACCGAGATGCCGGGCATTGACGATTACGGTCCGGACGAGACGTTCTCGACGGCGGACGCTGGCACGCTCCTCCGCTGGGCAGAAGGGCAGGGCATCGGATTCCTCTCGTTCTGGGCACTGCAGCGCGACAACGGCGGCTGTCCCGGCACGAAGGGCGCCGGCACCTGCTCGGGCGTCGCTCAGCCGGACTGGTACTTCAGTCACGTGTTCGAGCACTTCACCAGCTAGCTCCGCCAGCTGGCCGCCACGGCCGACCCCGCGCACGGGGTCGGCCGGGGCGGCGGTGGCTCAAGGCGCGATCGCTCAGGAACCAGCTGGGCGCGGACGCGCCGGGTCGGCAGCGGCCGGTTCGTGGCTTGCCGTGTCAGCTGACGGTGACGGGCTGGGACCGGCCGGAGAGCGCGACGGCGACGGCGTGGCCGTGGGCGCCGGGGTCTTTCGCGGTGCCGGGCTGGGGGACTGGCTGGCCGGGTGGTGACTGGCCGGCCGCGCCGGCGCGACATGCTTGCTGGCCGTGACGCCCGCGAGCACGGCGATCGCGATGACAACAGCAGCAGCCGCAGCCATCGCGCAGTCCCGGATGACCAGCCGGGACCGGCGCCGGTCGCCGAGCCGCATCACCTCGCCTGCGGATAGCGGCCTTGCGGCGGCCTCGCCCTGGTCCGCTATTCGGCGAAGCTCGTCGTCGAGCTCAGGCATCCGGCACCTCCTGCCCGCCAGCCGGCCTGGTGGCGGCAGCCGTGTCCCGCAGGTACGTCGCGAGTGCGGCCCGGCCGCGCGCGAGCCGTGCCTTGACCGTGCCAATAGCAGCGCCGGTCTCAGCAGCGATCTCGGCGACTGTGCGATCGCAGAGGTGATAGAGCACAACAGCGCGCCGCTGCTCGGCAGGAACATTGCGGAGGGCCTCGACGAGGGCAACCCGGTCCGGGCTCGGGCCGTCCTGCGCGGGTGGAACTGGCTGCGATTGCAGCAGCAGCCGGCCGCGTCGTGTCCGGTGCCATCGCGATACCGCGATGCGCCAGGCGGTCGAGCGAACCCAGGCTTCGGGCGATCCGCCGGAGTCGAGCCGCGACCGGTTCGCCCAGGCGCGGACGAACGCTTCCTGCACGGCGTCCTGTGCCTCGCTGGCATCTCCGGTCATCGCATACAGCTGGCCGACAAGCCGGCGGAACGCTGCGGCATAGAACTCGGTGAACTCATCCGGGTTCACGACTGCCGCACCTCCTCTGGCTCCTGCCGTCCGGCGCCCACCATAAGCGACCAGCGGAGCCGGCGAACGGCAGTTCCGCGGCCAGCCGGTGCGATGAGTCGTGCAACTTCTTCGATGTCGATGCAACCGATGAGGCGCGCCAGCGGTACTTGACGGTGCTGGCATCCACGCCAGTACCGACCCGGAGGTGACGATGAGCTTCTCGCGCAGACGCGAGCAGTGGGCCGCGGTGTCCGCGGCCCTGGTGATTGTCGGCGGCGGCACTGGCGCCGTCCTGGCGGCAACCTCGCACCAGAGCGACGCAGCGAGACTCGGCACGCAAGCCCGGGACGCCGCCGACCGGTCCCGGCAGCATGCACCAGACACGGCCGGTACGCCCGCGCCAGCCAGCCCAATCCCGTCGCCCAGCCCGCTGCACCACGGGCACCGGCGCCGGCCGGAGCCCGTCGCATGCGTCCCGAAGCCGGTGCCGTCTCCCGCCCGCCCGGTCTCGTCGCCGCAGCCAGTCCCGTCGCCTGCGGGTGCCGGCCCGGCGCCGAGCGTGTCGCCAACTTGCGCTCAGCCGGCACCGAGTCCTTCCCCCGCGGCCGCTGCGCCGGCGCTGGCTCGTGCTCAGCCGGCACCGAGCCCGTCGCCGAAGGGTGCTCGCAGCTGACGGCCACGGCTTCTGCGACGCACGGTCAGGCGGCCCGGCGGGCTGAGCCAGCCGACCCTGGCCCCGCGGCGGAGGATGGAGCCACTCGTGATGGCTGCGGCGGCGCGAAAAGCTTCATATCGCTGTGAGAAACCCGCCGCAGCCATCAGTGGCCGAGGAGCTAGTCCCGGTCCGGGAAGGCGCGCTGCCACTCGTCTCGGACAACATCCAGCAGCGAGTCTGCCCCGTCCCGGAGCTGACCCACCCGCTCCCGGGCCCGGTCAAGCCGCTGTCGCATCAGGTCGGCCCGGTTCGACATCTCGCGGTGCAGGTGCGCGCCGCCTGACCCGTTCCAGCCGTACTCGCCGCGGCCGCGGAACCCGGCGTGCTCGCGGCGGGTGTCGGCGCCTTCGTCCGGATCGTCGTCGTCAGCTCGATCCTGGATCTGCCCGGCCAGCTCCCGTACCTCCTCCGCTCGCTCGTGAGCTTCGTCGGCTAGATCCTGTGCCTCGTCCGCGAGATCGCGGGCCTCGTCAGCGTGTTCCTGGAGCTCCCCGGCCCGGTCCTGGGCCCCCTCGGACTGTTCCCAGCCGAGATCGGCGCGCTCCTGAGCCTGGTCGGCCCGATCTTGCGCTTTCTCGGCTCGGTCTTGCGTGCGCCGCCTGTCTGGTTCGGACAACCCGTCGGAATCGGCCCGCTGCTGGAGCAGGTCGGCCTCGCGCTGCGCATGGTCGGCTGCTGCCTGGGCCCGGTTCGCGGCCTGATCTGCCTGGTCGGCTCCCAATTGCCCATGGTCGGCAAGCTGCTGGGCCCGGTCGGCGGCCACCGCGGCCTGATCAGCCTTCTCCTGAGCCCGGTCAGCTTCCTCCTGTGCCCTGATCTCGTCGACCGAGATACCGGCAGCCGCGGCGACCTTGGTGTACCAGGCCTCGTCGTGGAGCGGCTCGTCATGGTCGGCAAATGCGCGGTCGAAATCGGCGTAGCCGGGAGTCCCGCGGCGCCAGCCGGGTCCGACGGACGGCCACATATCCGCCGACCACCGCGGTATGGCCGGAGGTACCGGCGGCATCGGTGGCGCAGGCGGCACTGGTGGCACGAGCGGGGCTGGCCCGCGAGAGCCAGGCGCAGTCGGGAAGGCAACGGGCGGCCCTGCTGAAGGACCGAGGGGCATCGTGGCGGCAGTCCCGGAGATGCCAGCCGCCGCGACTGGGCTGGCCGGCTCGACTGGCCTGGCCGGTGTCGCGAGGCCAGCATCCGGTCGGGCTACGTCGGGGGAGGCGGTCGCACCGCTGAGACCGGCTGACGGCTCAAGCCGGGCAGCGGCCACGTCCTCGAACACGGCGCGGCGGGCAACGTTGTACGGCTCTCCGGTCTCGGCCATGCGCTGGCGAATGACGGTTTTCAGCGACTTCTCGCGAGTCATGACTATCTCTTCTCGGCGAGTCTGCCCGCGTCTGCCCGCCAAGTGGAATGACATGACAGGAGAAGTGCACCCGAGTCATCGACCCTTGTCCTCGTTGATACCGTCGGCGCGGGCCGGTCAGCAGCTCGGAAGCGGGCAGGTGGTGCGCTGCCGCTGAGGCAAGGTTATCGCCGCCCGGCGTGGCGGCGCTACTAGCGAGTTCGTAGGTCGTCCGAGAAAATTTCGTTGGTCGTCCAACAAAATTGCCGCCTCATCCTGACACTGGTCACACTGGTCGGCTACGATGCGTACATCATGCGGCGCTTCGTACTCATCCTTAGTAGCCGTAGCGGGACCTGATTGGCAGGCCGGGCGACCCGCTACGGGGGTGAGGCGCTGGCCGCTGTGGACTCAGCTTCCTGTCCCGCCTTCCGCCCGTTCTGTGAACGTTCCGGGTAGCTCGCCCGCGGGATCCGCCGCCCTCCACGCCGTCGCAGCGATGCGGTTTCGCCTCAGCTGGCCTGCCTGTGACAAGCCACTACGCGCTTAGCGAGGAGAGACCGCAGATGTCCAGGACCGGCCAGACCAGCTCGGCAGCCACAAAGGATTCCGAAGCACGCGCCCGCCAGCGCGCGCAGGAAGCCGTTCAGGAGGCCATGGACCGCCGTGACAACGGCGGCGATGGAGCCACCGCAACCGACAACTGATAGCGCGAGCCGGGCGGCGGACTCCCGCCAGGGCGTGCGCCGCCCTGACTCGCACCACCAAACCGGAGGAATGCAGAGATGAATAACAGCCCGGAGCCCGAGCTTCAGTTCGACATTCGCCCCAGTAGTTCCCCTGTGCCTGCCGCCGAGCGGGCACAACTGCTGGTTGCTCCGGGCTTCGGCAGCGTATTCACCGACCACATGGCCACGATCCGGTGGACGGAAGAGCGCGGCTGGCATGACGCGCGCATCGAGCCGTACGGCCCGATCATGCTCGACCCGGCAGCGCAGGTCTTTCACTACGGCCAGGAGATCTTCGAAGGGCTTAAGGCCTACACGCAGGCTGACGGCTCGATAGCCGCGTTCCGTCCGCAGGCGAACGCCGCGCGCTTCAACCGCTCGGCCGCCCGGCTCGCGATGCCGGAACTGCCGGAGGCAGCCTTCGTCCGTGCCATCGAGCTGCTCGTGCGCCAGGACCGCAACTGGGTGCCGACTGCCGACGGGCACAGCCTCTACCTCCGGCCGTTCATGATCGCGACCCAGACCGGCCTCGGCGTCAACAAGCCATCCTCGTCGTACCTGTTCATGGTGATCGCGTCCCCGGTGGCGGGTTACTTCGGCGGGCAGCTGAAGCCGGTTACCGTCTGGCTGTCGGAGGACTACTCCCGCGCCGCGCCGGGCGGCACCGGCGAGGCCAAGTGCGGTGGCAACTACGCAGCGGCGTTCGCCGGTCAGCAGCAAGCCCTCGAGTCACGGCTGCGACCAGGTGGTGTGGCTGGACGCCGCCGAACGTAAGTACGTCGAGGAGATGGGCGGCATGAACATCTGGTTCGTGCACAGCTCCGGTGCGGACGCGCACATCATTACTCCGGCAACGACGGGGTCTCTGCTCCACGGCATGACCCGCGACTCGCTGCTCAAGCTCGGTCCCGACCTGGGCGTTCCGGCTCATGAGAAGAAAATCTCGGTCGACGAATGGCGCGGCGCGTGCGCTTCCGGGGAGATCTCCGAGGTATTCGCGTGCGGGACAGCCGCCGTGATCACGCCGATCGGAGAGGCGCGCAGTGCCCGTGGCAACTGGGTCGTCGGCGGCGGGACCACCGGCCCGGTGACCAGCATGCTGCGCGACGAGCTCGTCGGCATTCAGTACGGCCGCAGGCCCGACCGCTACGGCTGGATGCACCCCCTGGCCTGATCAGCCGCCCAGACGTCAGACGGCCGACCGCCCGCTTCAGGGCGGCGGCCGTCTTTCTGGCTCAGGCGGCAGCCCGAACAGCGCGAGCAACTCGCCGTCGCTGAGCGGTCACGTCTACGTGCTGGCTGAGCACGCGGACTGAGATTTTTCTCAGGTCGTACCGCCGCTGCCGCGAGGCACAATAAGAGTGAGCGTCGTGCGGTTAGCTATCGTTACGATCGGGTTAGTGGACTTACGAGACAGATCGCTGACCGCGACCTGACCAACTCAGAAGCTGGAGGGCGACTCCCGTGGGCTGCGAGATTTCCTGGTTCGGACCGCTGTGCGACGAGGACTACGAATTCCTGGGCGTGCCTGACCCGGCGCTGAAGTCCACCTGGGAACACGTGAAGAACGTCGCGCTTCGCGCGGAGGAAGCCGGCTTCGACAACCTGCTCCTGCCGTCGAACTACACGACCGGGATCGACTCAGTGGCGTTCGCGGCAGGGATCGCGCCCCACCTCCGGCGGATGCAGCTCCTGACAGCCGTGCGGATGGGGGAGATGTGGCCGCCGCAGCTCGCGCGACAGCTCGCGACAATCGACGAGATGCTCGGCGGCCGGCTAACGGTCAACATCATCTCCTCCGACCTGCCCGGTGAGCAGATTGAGTCGGCCCCGCGCTACCGCCGGACCCTGGAGATCATGCACATCGTCCGGGACCTGATGAACGGCAAGCCGGTGGACGTGCAGGGCGAGTTCTTCAACCTGACGATCGACCCGCCGCGAGCCCAGCCCGCGGGCGGCTGCCCGCCGTTCTACTTCGGCGGGCTGTCCGAGGCCGCGCGCGAAGTTGCCGCGCAGGCAGCCGACGTGTTCCTGATGTGGCCAGACACGCTGCCGGCCGTGGAGGCCATCGTCACGGACATGCGCGCCAGGGCCGCCCGGCACGGCCGGGAGCTCAAGTTCGGTTACCGCGTGCACGTCATCGTCCGGGCGACCGAGGAGGAAGCGCGAGCCGCAGCGTTGCGCCTTGTCTCGCGCCTCGACGACGAGACCGGCAGGCGGCTGCGCGACCAATCGCAGCACGTGGCCTCAACGGGCCAGCTGCGTCAGGGTGAGCTCCGGGAGCTTGCCGACGACGACGGCTTCGTCGAGCCGAACCTGTGGACCGGCGTCAACCGCGCGCGGTCCGGGGCAGGCGCGGCTATCGTGGGCGATCCCGACCAAGTACTCGCCAAGCTGAAGGCGTACGCCGATCTGGGTATGGAGTCGTTCATCCTCTCCGGCTACCCACTCGCCGCTGAATGTGACCTGTTCGCGCGGCACGTGCTGCCGCGGCTCGAGCATGGCCCGCTGCTCCCGCGCGTCGCCTGAGCGCGGACGCTTCAGGCTGGCGGATCGGACTGGCCACCACGCCGGGGTCAGACGGGCGGATGGCCTCGGCTGTCGGTGATCAGAGCGCCGCTGTTCCGGCCTCGAGGAAGCGCATCGCGGCGGCGACGGCGTGCTCGCGTTCGGCGCCGGGCTCGGTGTCGACAATCTCCATGGCGATCGCGGCGGCAGCTGCCGCTGCCAGGCGTGGGGCGATGGCATCGGGGGCGGTGCCGGTGTCGGCTGCTATCAGGGCCGCGCCTTCCCGCAGCGCGGCGGTCATCCGGGCCGTCCGCAGCGCCCCGAGGTCAGGATTGGCCGCGAACATGCGGCGAGCGAGCCGGTAGAGCTCGCGGTCGTGCGGTTCGGTCTGGCTCGCCAGCAGCCAGCGGCCGAACGCGTCGTGAACGGTCTCGCCAGGGCGGCGGTCGCGTATGGCATCGGTCAGGCTCGTCACGCCGTCGCTGAACCGGGATAGCGCGATGTCCTGCTTAGTCGGAAAGTACATCGTGACGGTCCGTGGCGAGACCTCGGCCGCCTCGGCGATATCGGCAATCGTGGTCGCGTCGTAGCCACGCTCGGCGAACAGCTCGTAGGCCGCGCGGATGATCGCCGCGCGCCGGCGTGCCTTGCAGAAGAATCAGCCGTCGGCCCTGAAGGGACCGAGCACAATGAGCAATTCCGCCACTCCAGCCCGCACTCTTCGATCACCAGCAGCGCCAGCGAACCGGACTCGGCAGGCTTCCCGCCCGGGCCCGACAGGGGGGCCAGCCAGGGAACAAGCTGCCGTCGGCGCCGAACCACGCCGGTGGCTGATTCTGGCCGTGGTCGCGCTGGCGCAGCTGATGGTGGTACTCGACGCCACGATCGTGAATATCGCCCTGCCGTCAGCCCAGCATGCGCTGCATTTCTCCGACATCGAGCGGCAGTGGGTGGTGACGGCCTACGCACTCGCGTTCGGCAGCCTGCTCCTGCTCGGCGGCCGCCTCACTGACCTGATCGGGCGCAAGTCGACCTTCATCGCCGGACTGATCGGGTTTGCCGTCGCATCCGCAGTCGGCGGGGCGGCCGGCAGCTTCGGAATGCTCGTCGCGGCCCGCGCCTTCCAGGGTGCCTTCGGCGCCTTGCTCGCGCCAGCCGCGCTGTCACTGCTGACTACCACGTTCGAGGGCTCCCGCGACCGGGGGAAGGCTTTCGGCGTCTTCGGCGCCATCGCCGGCGCCGGCGGAGCAGTCGGCTTGCTGCTCGGAGGTCTGCTGACCCAGTACCTGAGCTGGCGCTGGTGCCTGTACGTCAACCTCGTCTTCGCCGCGATCGCATGTGCCGGCGCTGTCGTGCTGCTGCGCCGGCAAACCGCAGCAGGGCGCCAGCGGCTGGATCTGCCCGGGCTCGCAGCCGAGGTCGGCGGCATGTTCTGCATCGTCTACGGCTTCTCCAACGCCGCCAGTGACGGGTGGCACGCGGCGTCGACGTGGGCCTTCCTTGCCGTAGGTGCGGTGCTGCTTGCAGCGTTCGGTTACGTGGAGACACGGGTCCGTCAGCCGTTGCTGCCGCTGCGGATCGTGGCTGACCGGAACCGTGCGGCCGCCTACCTGTCAGTTCTGGTCACCGGCGCCGGCATGTTCGGCATCTTCCTGTTCCTCACCTACTACCTGCAGGAGACCCTCGGTTTCAGCCCGGTCATGGCAGGCGTCGCCTTCCTGCCGATGGTGGGCGCCATCATTGTGAGCGCCAACCTGGCCAATATCGTGCTGCTGCCGCGCACCGGCCCGAGATGGCTCGTAGCGCCGGGCATGCTTGCCGCGGCCGGCGGGCTGGCCTGGCTGACCCGGATCGGCGTCCACTCCGGCTACGCGGCGGATATCCTGCCGCCGCTACTGCTGGCATCCGCCGGTCTCGGTCTGGTGATGTCACCATCGATGAACACCGGGACAGCCGGCGTGGCGCCCTCGGACGCGGGCGCCGCGTCGGCGATGGTCGACACCGGCCAGCAGGTCGGCGGCTCCATCGGCACGTCACTGCTCAACACGGTCGCCGCCAGCGCCGCCGCCGGTTACCTCGCCAGCCACCTGAGTCGGCGGCTGACAGCGCACGGCCATCCGGCACCCGCACTGGTCGAACTGGCCCAGGTGCACAGTTACACCACCGCGTTCTGGTGGGCCGCCGGAATCTTCGCGGTCGGCTCGGTGCTCGCCGCCCTGCTTTTCCGCCGCGGCGCGCCGACCGCGACCGCGCTCGCTGCGCTGGCCACCCACGTGAGCGGGGCTACGCGATGAGCCGGCCCGGCACTGATGCCTTCCGCGCGCGAAGGCGGGCCGGCTTCGATCCGCTGGCGGCGCTGAGCGACCTGCTCGCTGATGTCGGCCTGTCCGCGGCAGACACAGGAGGCGCAGTATCACTGACGGGCGAGGATCCGATCGTGCCGTCCCGGCACCGTCTGGGAGCCTGCATCAGCATCCCGATCATGGCATGTGCCGTCGCGGCGGTGTCCTTTCACCGCCGCCGGGGCGGGCCCGGCAAGACCTTGAACTGGACCTGCGCCGGGCAGTGCACGGCATCACGCCCGGAGCCTTCTGGCGCCCTACCCTGAACGGGGAGCGGGCACCGCATCCGCTGGTGCTCGACAACCCCTTCCTGCTCACGCCCTATCTGACCGCAGACGACCGGTGGATCATGGCGTCGGGCGTCTACCCGCACCTGGCGGCCCGGTGGTGCCGCTTCCTGGATGTGCCGCCCGACGCCGCCAAGGTCGCAGCCGCGATCCGCAGCTGCCGCGCGCTCGAGCTGGAAGACGCGGCGAGCTCCGCCGGGCTGCCGGCCTGCGTCGTACGCGAGGCCCCCGAATGGCTTGCCCACCCGCAAGGGGCCCTGCTCGCACGTCTGCCCGTGATCGGACTCGAACGCATCGGCGATGCGCCCGCCCGGGACTTCGGCCCTGCGCAGCGGCCCTTCGACGACATCCGCGTCCTGTCCTTCACCCAGGCGGTCGCCGGTCCAGTCGTGGGCCGGACCTTGTCTGAGCACGGCGCTGACGTGCTCTGCGCAACCCGCCCGAACGACTACGAACACGAGTTCATCTACTCCGAGGCCAACGTCGGCTCCCGCAGCGCCTACATTGACCTCGGGAATCCCGCCGGCCAGGAACGAGCGGCCTCTCTGCTCGCCCGGGCTGACGTCGTGGTCAACAACCACCGCGGCGGATCGCTGGAGCGCCGGGGCCTCGAACCGGGCCGGCTCGCCGAACGGCACCCAGGCCTGATCTACGTCTCCGTCACCTGCTACGGATCACTCGGACCGTGGGCTGAACGCGGAGGCTTCGACATGAACGGATCCGCAGCCTCCGGCCTGATGACAACGGAAGGAAACGCGGTCGAGCCGAGACTGTCCGTGACCGGGATGATCAATGACTACATCACCGGGTACCTGGGTGCGGCAGGAGCCTCCGCCGCCCTGCTCAAGCGCGCCACCGAGGGCGGCTCCTGGCACGTGACGGTAAACCTGACCCGCACCGCCATGTGGTGCGGGTCGCTCGGCCTCGTGAACCCCGCTCTGGCCGGCTGCGACGACGAGCGTCGGCTCAGGGAGCCGGACTCCTACGACGCCCCCAGCCCGTTCGGCGACGTTTCACATGCTCGCCCCGCCGGTCCGGTTCTCCGCAACTACGCCCGGGTGGCCGGCGCCCCCTCTCGTCCCCAGGGGTTCCTGCCGTGCCGAATGGCAGGGCTAGTCCTGGAACGCAGCCCGCTACACGGCCTGCGATCATGGCGCCGGGAGCCGATTATCTGGCCGCACTGAGGAGCGTTCGTGACGACGTACGGGCTGCTGATATTCGAGGGCGCCGAGGAGCTGGACTTCGTTGGCCCGTGGGAGGTATTCACCGTCTCGGCCGCGATCCGCGACCAGGGCGACAGTGTGGTCCTGATTGCCGAGCGGCCAGACCCGGTGCGCTGCGCCAAGGGCATGCGCGTAATCCCGGACCACACGCTGACCGATCACCCGGCGCTTGACGTTGTCCTGGTGCCGGGCGGGAGGGGTACTCGCCGTGAGGTCGGCAATCCGGTGATCATCGACTGGATCCGGGCCACTGCGGCGAACGCGGCCTGGACCACGAGCGTCTGCACGGGCGCACTGCTCCTGCACGAGGCCGGCCCGGCCCGCGGGCGCACGGTCGCTACGCATCATGCCTTCGAGGACACCTTGAGGAAACGGGGCAACATCACCGTCAGCAGCGACGCACGCTATGTCGTCGACGGGACTCTGGTCACCAGCCAGGGCGTCTCGGCTGGCATCGACATGGCGCTGTGGCTCGTCGGCGCCCTGCACGGCCGGGACCACGCGCGGGCCGTCCGCCGGCAGATTCAGTACGAGCCGGCGCCGCCGTACCTGGCCGACGAGCCGCTGGCGCTGCCCGACCGCGCGTGAGCCGATTTCCGTAACCGGCGTTCTGGCGAGAGCCCCTGGAGCCGCGAATTCGGGGCCGGCCGCTTCCTGAGTGCGTCAGGCCGGGCCGCTCGGGGAAGGGCAAGTGTGCCGAGCACGTTCGGGGGACGAACCGGGGGATTTCAGGATGAGCAGCAACTTCTTCGGACCAGAAGGCTTTGGCTCAAGCCCGTTCGACGACTTCCTCGCCCGGATCTACGGCGCGCCCGGCGGCCCGATGCGTCCCGGCCAGCGGATCGACATCACCCGCCTGATGAGCGGTCCGGCCCGTGAGCTGTTCGCCACGGCGGCTGCCCAGGCGGCCAGCTGGGGTGACACCGATCTGGATACCGAGCAGCTGCTCTGGGCCGCGAGCACCCTGGAGCCCACCCGGACGCTGCTTGCGCGCGCGGGCGGCGATCCGGAGGCGCTGGCGCGCGCCATCGCCACGCAGCAGGACCACGGGCAGCGCCGCACCGACGCGCCCCAGCTCACGCCGGGTGCCAAGCGCACGCTGCTGGACGCGCACCAGATCTCGCGGACCCTCGGCTCGAGCTACATCGGTCCGGAGCACATGCTCCTCGCGCTGGCAGTCAACCCCGAGTCGGCGGCCGGTCAGCTGCTGTCCGCCGCCCGGCTGACGCCCGAGGCGCTGCAGGCTGCGGTAGCCGGTCAGGGACGCCGCCCACCGGGCTCGGGACCGGACGGGCACTCGGGGACTCCGACTCTCGACGAGTTCGGCCGGGATCTGACCGCGATGGCGCGCGAGGGCCGGATCGACCCTGTCATCGGGCGCGATGGGGAGATCGAGCAGACGATCGAGGTGCTGTCCCGCCGCGGCAAGAACAACCCCGTGCTGATCGGCGAGGCCGGTGTCGGCAAGACGGCGATCGTCGAGGGGATTGCCCAGCGGGTCGTCAACGAGGAGGTCCCCGACACCCTGGCCGGAAAGCGCGTCGTCCAGCTCGAGCTGTCCGGCGTCGTTGCCGGCACCCGGTATCGCGGTGACTTCGAGGAGCGGCTGAAGAACATCATCGACGAGATCCGGCAGCACGGCGACGAGCTGATCATCTTCATCGACGAACTGCAGACGCTCGTCGGCGCGGGCGGCAGCTCCGAAGGCGGCATGGATGCCGGCAACATGGTCAAGCCCGCTCTCGCGCGCGGCGAGCTGCACGTCGTCGGCGCGACCACGCTCGACGAGTACCGCAAGAACATCGAGAAGGACGCTGCGCTCGCGCGGAGGTTCCAGCCGATCCTGGTGCCGGAGCCGACGCCGGACGACGCGCTCGCGATCCTGCGCGGGCTGAAGGACCGGTACGAGGCGCACCACCAGGTCAGGTACGCCGACGAGGCGCTGGTCGCCGCGGTCGAGCTGTCGGACCGGTACATCACTGACAGGTTCCTGCCGGACAAGGCGATCGACCTCATCGACCAGGCCGGCGCACGCGTCCGGCTGCGGATCAAGACGCCGGGCACGGACCTACGGGACCTCGAGCGCCAGGCGGAGGAGCTGCGCCGGGACAAGGACCAGGCGGTCGCGAGCGAGCAGTACGAGCTAGCGTCCCGGCTGCGCGACCAGATCGCAGATGTCCGCCGTCAGATCGAGCACCTCGGCCACGACGAGAGTGTCGTTCCGAGGGTCACCGTCAGCGACATCGCCGACGTAGTGTCGCGGGCCACAGGAGTGCCGGTCCAGCAGCTGACCGAAGAGGAGAAGGACCGGCTGCTCAGCCTGGAGCGCTACCTGCACGAGCGCATCATCGGCCAGGACCAGGCTGTCGCTGCAGTGTCAGAGGCGGTCCGGCGGTCCCGGACCGGGCTGAGCGACCCGCAACGGCCGGTAGGCAGTTTCCTGTTCCTCGGCCCGACCGGCGTCGGCAAGACCGAGCTGGCCCGCGCGCTGACGGAGGCCCTGTTCGGGGCGGACAGCAAGATGATCCGCCTGGACATGAGCGAGTTCCAGGAGCGTCACACGGTCAGCAGGCTGGTCGGCGCGCCGCCGGGATACGTCGGCTATGAGGAGGCCGGCCAGCTGACCGAGGCGGTCCGGCGGCGGCCGTACTCCGTCGTGCTTCTTGACGAGATCGAGAAGGCGCACCCGGACGTGTTCAACATCCTGCTGCAGGTGCTCGACGACGGCCGCCTGACTGACGGCCAGGGCCGGACCGTCGACTTCAAGAACACAGTGCTGATCATGACCAGCAATCTCGGCTCCGACCTCGTCACCCGGCGGGGAGCTGTCCTCGGATTCGCCGGAGATCAGGCTAGTTCCGGCAGCGGTCAGGCAGACGCGATGGAGGAACAGCTGATGCGGCGGCTACGGGAGTCCTTCCGGCCGGAGTTCCTCAACCGCATCGACGAGATCATCGTCTTCCGTCAGCTCGACCAGGAGGAGCTCCGGCAGATCACGCAGCTGCAGCTCGAGGAGACGCGTCGTCGTCTGCACGCTCAGGACGTGGTGGTGAACTTCACCACGGCCGCAGTCGACTGGATCGCCGACCACGGCTTCCAGCCGGAGTTCGGCGCCCGGCCCATGCGGCGCACCATCCAGCGGGAGGTGGACAACCAGCTATCCCGCATGCTGCTGGACGGCCAGATCGTCGGCGGCCAGGAGGTCACCGTCGATGTCCGCGACGGACAGCTGTCCTTCGAGCCGAGCGTCCAGCACGCGGGGGTCTGACGCCGCCGCACCGTACTCGTCGACGAAGGACTCGGGTGCCCGCATCCGCCAGGCGTCGGTGACAAGCTCCGCGAGACGGCCTGCATCGACAGCGGGCAGCCGGAGCAGGACCAGCGGCCAGTCGGTG
Source organism: uncultured Actinomycetota bacterium (assembly GCA_963711535.1). GTDB lineage: Bacteria > Actinomycetota > Actinomycetes > Streptosporangiales > Streptosporangiaceae > JAJYUU01. The sequence goes on from CAVQEN010000005.1 coordinate 74,840, forward strand.
TAGCCGGACGCGGTGAAAAAGACCTCCGGCTCGCCGAGCAGGAGTGCCTGCTTCTCGGCTTCGTCGCCCACGTAGAGCACGGCGATGTCGGTGCGGATGACCCGGTGGTGACCGGCCACGTGCTCCGGATAGGACCAGACGAAGCCCTTGCCGGCGACCCGGAAGTCGAATCCGTCGCAGTCGATCTCCTCGACGTGCGGCAGCCTCAGCGCAAGCCGGCGCACGTCATCAGCGTCAGCCATGGTCGTCCTCCCAGTCGCGCCAGCCCTTCGGCAGCATGGTAGGCACCGGCACCGACAGTCAGTGAGCGCGCCAGAAGTCGCTGGAGCATCGTGGGGCGGGCCGAGCCGGGCCGGACGCGGATGGTGAGGCGCATGCCGTCAGGCCCGCGCTGGCGCGAGGCGGCTGAGAATCAGCTCGACTCCGATCAGCAGTACCGCGAGGACCAGCAGCGCCGGACCGAGCACTGCCAGGCCGATTGTGCCGATCAGCAGGCCGACCAGCGCGGAGATGCCCGCCCCGCCGGCCGCGGCGCCGCCCACTTGCCAGGCGATCACGTGCTGCGCGCGCTCCTGCCCGATGCGCGTCGGGGTCAGGGCGATCAGGGCAGGGAACATACCGGCGAGTGCACCGCCGAGGACGACGAAGCCGAGCACCGTTGCCGTCGTGTCTGGCTGCCACCAGATCAGTGCGGTGGCCAGCAGCGCGGCGAGGCCGCCCCAGCGCACCACGGTCTGATTGCGGGGCGGACGCCGCAGCAGGCCGAGGCTGATCCGGACGACCGTGAGCGCCGCCCAGTACCCGAAGGTGGCCAGGCCCGCCTGGGCTGCCGACAGGTGCAGGTGACCCCTGCCGAAGCTCGTCTCCCACTGCCCGGCAGCGACCTCGAGCCCGGTGTAGACGAAGAACACCGCAATTCCGGCGATGACAGCGCCACGGTACGACCGCTGCGCGACCGTCCCCGCGTCCTCGGGCGCGGCCTTGTCGGGCGCCGGCGGAGTTGCGGCGGGAGCGAGTGGCTTACCGAGGTGTGCGGACCGGCGCTGCAGCACCCAGAGCACGGCCATCGTCAGGTCGACGACCAGCAGCACGAGGTACGCAGGCCGCCATGACCCGGTCACAATGGCGATGGTGACGACGAGCGGGCCGAAGGCAGTCCCGACGCCGTATGCGCCGTGCAGCAGGTTCAGCAGCCGGTTGCGCCCCGATAGGCCGATGGCAGTGTTGAGGCCGCCGTCGAGCGCGCCTGCGGCCAGGCCGAACAGCACCGCGACACCCAGGACGACGCCGAAGACCGGCGCGAACGCGAATCCCGCTGCGGCTACGGCTGCGCAGCTCAGGCCTGCGGCCAGCAGTGCCGCGACGCTGGTGCGGCGCAGGAGGCGGCCCACCACGGAGGTGATGACCACCGCGCCCGCCGTCGATGCGAGCAGGACCAGACCCAGAGCGCCGATCGGTGCATGCAGGCTCTCGCGCATAGCGGGCCAGGCGGTGCCGAGCATGCCGTCGGGAAGCCCGAGGCCGACGAAGGTGGCGAGGCTCAGCAGGTCAAGGCGTCTCTGCTCGGGGGTCACCGGGACAGTCTGGCCTGCTCGTGCAAGTGCTCACAAATGCGCCGGCTCAGGCATGTCCCGCCTACTGCTATCGCTGGCGCATCTATCAGGGCCAGTATTTGTGCATGGCGGACTTCGTGCTCGTGCATAGCCCGGTGACCGGGCCTGCCACCTGGCGGTGGCTTGCCGCTGAGCTCACCGGCCGGGGCCACCGGGTGAGTGTCCCGGCGGTCCCGCCGGGTGCCACCTCACTGGGCTGGCCTGCGTTCGTGGGGTCGGTCGCTGCGCTGGCGCGCGGCACCACGAGGCCCGTGGTTGTCGGGCACAGCGGTGCGGGCCCGCTGCTGCCGATGATCGGCGACCGCCTCGGGGCCGGAGCGCTCGTGTTCGTGGACGCCGATGTTCCGCCGGAGTCCGGCAGCACGCCGCTCGTACCGGAGGAGTTCCTCGAGTTCCTGCGCGGGATTGTCGTCGGCAAAAGGCTGCCGCCGTGGTCGGAGTGGTTCGGGCCAGACGAGATGGCGGCGCTGGTTCCGCAGGACGACAGGAGAGCGCTGGTCTGTGCTGAGCTCCCGAGCCTGCCCATGGCCTACTTCGAGGACCGGTCCTCCGTGCCAGACGGCTGGACCTCCGGAACGTGCGGTTACGTGCAGCTGAGCGATGCCTACGCTGAGCAGGCTGCGAAAGCCGAGGGCAGCGGCTGGCCGGTCGTCCGGCTGGCCGGCCAGCACCTGGACATTGTGACGCAGCCGGTCGCCGTGGCTGATGCCATCCTGGCCGTCGCGGGACTCGCCGGCCTGGCTGCAGTCGGCGGTTCCCGAGCGGCCGGACGTTCTGGCGAGAGCGAGACGGTGCCCGGCCCGAAGGACGAGCAACCCGCCGAGGCCAGCCCAGCGGGGCCCGTCTCCCAGCCGGACATCGTCAGCCGGTCCCGCGTCTTCCGGCGGATCAGCAGGTCCGGCCGCCGGAGCTAGCGGGCCGTCGGACTTAGCCTGGCGTGCGCCGCGCCTACTCCGGTTCAGCGAGCTGCCGGGAGAGCTCGGCTGCCGCCTCGACAACCTGCGGGCCAAGGCGGCCGCCGGGGGACTGGCCGAGGCGGCTGACCGGCCCGGACACGCACAAAGCCGCGAGCAGGACGCCGTCGCGCAGGACAGGCGCGCTGACGCTGGCGACGCCAGGCTCGCGCTCGGCCACGCTGTCGGCCCAGCCGCGGTGGCGCACCCCTGCGAGCTCGGCCGCCGGCACTGCTGCTGCCGGGTCAGATGGCGCTGCCAGATCGGCACCTGCGGGGCTGGCTGTCCAGGCCAGCAGCACTTTGCCGCCCGAGCCTGCCTCGAGCGGCAGCAGCGCGCCCACCGGAACACTGTCCCGCAAGCCGGTGCCTGCGTCCCTTGCCGCGATACACAGCCGGTGATCGCCGGATCGTACGTACAGCTGCACGCTCTCGCGGGTCGCGCGGTGCAGCTGGTCAAGGACCGGCCCGGCCACGCTTGCCAGGTCGAGCTCCGGGCCGGCCACCGCCGCCAGCTCCGTCAGCCGCGGCCCGAGCCGGAACGCGCCCCCGGCATCGCGCCCGACCAGTCGGTGAGCCTCGAGCGCGACAAGCAGCCGGTGCGCCGTCGGACGCGGCAGGCCGCTCGCGTCCGCGAGCCACCGCAGCGGCCGAGGGCCGTCAGCCAGCAGGTCAAGGAGACTGACGCACCGGTCGAGTACGCCAACCCCGGTGATTCGGCGCGCGGCTGGGCCGTTGTCCGGTATGCTGTCCATAATCTGAACATGCTATCTCATTATTCGGACAACAGTTCCTATCTGAGAGAGCGCCAGGGCCGAGACAGCGCCTGAGCGCGGGATCGAGACAGCTATGACAGCACGCTTGTTTGACAAGGTCTGGGACCGTCACGTCGTGACCAGCCCGGAGGGCGAGCCCGCACTGCTGTACATCGACCTTCATCTCGTGCACGAGGTGACCTCGCCGCAGGCGTTCGAGGGCCTCGAGCTGGCCGGGCGGCCGGTGCGCCGGCCCGATCTCACCGTGGCCACGATGGACCACGACGTCCCCACCATCGGGCTCGACAAGCCGATCGCCGACCCGCTGGCCGCACAGCAGATCGAGCGGCTCAAGACCAACTGCGCGAATCATGGCGTCCCGCTGTTCCCGCTGGGCAACGCGAACCAGGGCATCGTGCACGTGATCGGCCCGCAGCTGGGCCTGACTCAGCCCGGCATGACCATCGTGTGCGGTGACAGCCACACCTCGACGCACGGCGCGTTCGGTGCGCTGGCCTTCGGCATCGGCACCTCGGAAGTCGAGCACGTCCTGGCCACCCAGACGCTCCGGCAGGTGAAGCCTCAGGCCATGGCGGTCACCGTCACCGGCGAGCTGCCGGCCGACTGCACCGCCAAAGACCTGGTGCTGGGCATCATCCGGGCACTCGGAGTGGGCGGCGGCGCCGGCTCGGTCATCGAGTACCGCGGCGACGCCGTCCGGGCTCTGACGATGGAAGGCCGCATGACGGTCTGCAACATGTCCATCGAGGGCGGCGCCCGCGCGGGCATGATCGCCCCGGACGACACGACGTTCGCGTATCTGGAAAACCGCAAGCACGCACCGCGCGGCGCGGACTGGGAGCGGGCACTGGACGACTGGCGCTCCCTTGCCACTGCGGATGCCACTGCGGACGGCGCCGCGTTCGACAAGGAGATCACGATCGACGCCAGTGCCCTCCGGCCGGCCGTGACGTGGGGAACCAACCCCGCGCAGTCGGTCTCGATCGACGACGTGGTGCCGGATCCGGCCGCGGCCGCCACTCCCGCAGCGCAGCAGGCTGCTGAGCGCGCTCTCACCTACATGAACCTGATGCCGGGCACGGCAATCCGGGACATTGCCGTGGACACCGTCTTCATTGGCTCGTGCACCAACGGCCGGCTCGAGGACCTGAGGGCAGCGGCGGATGTCGTCCGCGGCCGGACGGTACACGCCGGCGTGCGGGCTCTCGTCGTGCCGGGCTCGGCCCTGGTGCGCAAGCAGGCCGAGGATGAGGGCCTCGACACGTTCTTCACCGCCGCCGGCTTCGAGTGGCGCTCGGCGGGCTGCTCGATGTGCCTGGGCATGAACGGCGACATTCTCAGCCCCGGTCAGCGCTCCGCCTCGACGAGCAACCGGAACTTCGAAGGCCGGCAGGGACCCGGCGGGCGCACCCACCTGGTGTCACCGGCGGTCGCCGCGGCGACCGCGGTAGCCGGGCGCTTCAGCACACCAGCCGACCTGTAGAAACGTGGCTCTTGAACCGGACGGCCAGACGACGGATCGCGGTCTGTACCCCGATCCGCGGGAAGTAAGGACTGTGATGAGCGGAGTGCAAATCATCCGGGGACGGGGCGTGGCGGTGCCGCGCAGCGACGTCGACACCGACCAGATCATCCCGGCGGCCTGGCTGAAGAAGGTCGAGCGCACCGGGTTCGGCGCCGGGCTTTTCGAGGCCTGGCGGAAGGATCCCGAGTTCGCGCTCAACCAGCCCGGCGCTGACCACGCCAGGGTCCTGGTGTCCGGGCCCAACTTCGGCTGCGGCTCCTCCCGCGAGCACGCGGTCTGGGCGCTGCAGGACTACGGCTTCCAGGCCGTGGTCGCGCCGAGCTTCGCCGACATCTTCCGCGGGAATGCGGTCGGCTCCGGCCTGGTGCCGGCTCAGGTGACCGAGGACGCCGCTGCCCGGCTGGGGGAGGCGCTGGCCGCTTCGCCGGATGCCGAGGTCGTGGTCGACGTCGCCGCTCGCACCGTTTCGGTCGGCGCAGTGACCGAGCCGTTCCAGCTTGCCGACTACGCGCAGTGGCGCCTGCTGGAGGGCCTGGACGACATCGGCCTGACACTGCGCCATGAGGATGCGATCGCGGCGTACGAGGGCCAGCGCCGGGACTGGCTGCCGTCTGTCGCGGCCGGTTCCTGACTGGCAGCTCGCGGGCGTCAGCCGGCCGGGTAGCCCGGCCAGCGCCCGGCGGAACGCAGCGATCGCGTCCGGATGACCCTCCAGGCGCCAGTCCTGGTGATAGATGCCGCCGTCCTGAGCCTCGTCGAACCAGACGAAGCCAAGCAGCCCGGCCGCCTTGACGCCGCCGACCAGGTTGGCCACCTTGGCCGCCTGGCCCGCGTCCTGGCCGATGGCGGTCTCCGAGACCAGGATCGGCTTGCTGGTCAGGGCATGGACCTGACTGATGGTGGAGCTGAACACGCTCGCGAAGGTGCTGGAGCTGTCGTAGTAGTAACCGTCGATCCCCACCCAGTCGACGTAGGCGGCGCCTGGCCACCAGTCCTGGAGCGGGCCGGTGGTGCCGGGGGTGGCGGCGTTGATCGTCCACAGCCAGGTGACGTTGGTCGCGCCCTGCTGCCGGAAGAGCGTCACCACGTGCCGCCAGGCTGCGATCCAGACGGCCGGGCTGGTGTGGTGCCAGCCCCACGAGTACCAGCTGGCGTTCATCTCCGGGGCGAATCCGATCACCACCGGGTGCCCGAAGGCCCGCACGCTGTCGGCGTACGCGCGGAGCAGCTGATCGGCCTGCCCGGCCGCCACCGCGGACAGCGGAATGCTGCCGGGATTGATCTGCACGAAGGTGGTCGCTCCCTGAGCCAGTGCCTCGCTCGCCAGGCGCACGTCGAACGGCATGCCGATGGAGCTGTACGACAGCACCAGGTTCGGCTTGCGGCCGATGGTGGCGGCAAATTCGCTGACCTGCTGGTACGAGCCGACCTCCCCGGCCTCGGCGACGCCGAGATAATGGCCGGGGGTCGTGACAAGTTCCCGCGCGGCGCGCCCTGGCGCGATCTGAGGCCGGGGACCCGGCGACGCGGTATGTCCTGCCGTACCGCCCGCGGTCTGCGCTGCGCACCCCGCGGCCGCGAGGATCAGGACTGCAGCGCCGGCCCGCACGCTTGCCCGGATCAACGGCCGGCCCAGCCAGCCAGCGCATCTCGCGGTATGACCCTTCACGACCTGGCCTTCCCATCAGGGCGGGCGGCGGTGGCCGATCGTCATGACCTCGGCTCCGCTGCCGGTGGCAGCCGCCCCGGTGCCCCATTCTGGCCGATGAGTGGCCGGTTCAGCCGGTCACGTACCGGAACGAGCGCGAAGTGTTAGCCCTGATGCCCCAACTGACTGCTGAGCAGCTGACGATGCGGTAAGGTAAGGCGAAGTTACCTGCGGGCCCGCGATGAGGCCGGCCCGCGGCCCACCGAAGAAGCGGGCCGCAACTCTCCTCCAGGCAGTACAAGCTCAGACAGGATTCGCTAGCAGTGAGCCTTCGTCAGCACCTCGTACTTATTATCACGTAGCGCGAGCCCGCTCCGGGCTCGCGCTACCACCTCCTGTGCCAGACGGCAGGGAGGTTTTTTGTTGGGACAGGACCAGGCCAGCTGGGAAAAGGAGTCACCGTGCAAGAGCTCACCGGAGCCCAGGCACTCGTTCGCAGTCTCGAGCAGCAGGGTGTCGAGGTGGTCTTCGGGCTCCCCGGCGGCACGATCCTGCCCACCTACGACCCGCTCCTGTCGTCGTCGCTGCGGCACGTGCTTGTCCGGCACGAGCAGGGCGCCGGTCATGCGGCAGAGGGATACGCGTGGGCGACAGGCCGGCCCGGTGTCTGCATGGCGACCAGCGGGCCGGGAGCGACGAACCTGGTGACGGCGCTTTCCGACGCCTACATGGACTCGGTTCCGATGGTGGCCATCACCGGCCAGGTCGGGCGCAATCTCATCGGCACCGACGCGTTCCAGGAAGCCGACATCACCGGCATCACGCTGCCGATCACCAAGCACAACGAGATCGTCACGTCGGTGGAGCGGATCCCGGCCGCGGTGGCCGAGGCGTTCCACGTGGCCACCACCGGCAGGCCCGGCCCGGTCCTCATCGACGTGCCGAAGGACGTTCAGCAGGCCACTGGCTCGGTCTCGTGGCCGGCCGAGATGAACCTGCCCGGCTACCGGGTGCCTGGTCCGCCGAGCCCCGCGGCGATCCGCGCTGCCGCCGCGCTGCTGCTGCAGGCACGCCGCCCGGTCCTGTACGTCGGCGGCGGCGTGATCAAGTCCGAGTCGCACGCCGAGCTGCTGCGCCTCGCTGAGCTCACCCGCGCTCCGGTCACGACGACGCTGATGGCCCGGGGCGCGTTCCCGGACGGCCATCCGCTGGCCTTGGGCATGCCCGGCATGCACGGCACTTACCCGGCGGTGTCGGCGCTACAGGAAGCCGACCTGGTGGTGGCGCTCGGTGCCCGGTTCGACGACCGGGTCACCGGCAGGCTGTCCGACTTCGCGCCGCGCGCGCGAATCGTGCACGCCGACATCGATCCGGCCGAGATCGGCAAGAACCGTACTCCGGACGTGGCCATTGTCGGCGACCTGCGGCTGACGCTGGCCGGCCTGGCCGAGGCGATCGGCGCAGCGGGCAGCGAAGGTGACACCCGGCCGGACACCGCAGACTGGCTGTCGGTCCTCGACGGCTGGAAGCGGCAGTTCCCCCTGCGCTACACCCAGGATCCCGACGGGCCGCTGAAGCCCCAGTATGTGACCGAGCGGCTGTCCGCGCTGACCGGCGGTGACGCGATCGTGGTGGCCGGCGTCGGCCAGCACCAGATGCACGCCGCGCAGCACTACGCGTTCACCAGGCCGCGCAGCTGGATCAACTCCGGCGGCGCGGGCACCATGGGCTTCGCTGTCCCGGCCGCGATGGGCGCGCAGGTGGGCCGGCCCGGTGAGACCGTCGTGGCGATCGACGGCGACGGCTGCTTCCAGATGACCGCGCAGGAGCTCGCCACCTGCGCGATCGAGAAGATCCCGATCAAGGTCCTGATCTTCAACAACGGCTTCCTGGGCATGGTCCGGCAGTGGCAGGAACTCTTCTACGACGAGCGTTACTCGCAGGTCGAGCTGGGCACCGCCATCCCGGACTACGTGAAGCTGGCCGAGGCCTACGGCTGCGTCGGGCTGCGGTGTGAGCGCGCCGACGAGGTGGACACGATCCTGGACAAGGCGCTGGCGCCGTCCGACGTGCCGGTGGTGGTCGACTTCCGGACGCACGACCGCGAAGGCGTGTTCCCGATGGTCCCGGCGGGCCTGCCCAATGACGACATCGTGCTGGGCCCGGAGTTCAGCGCGGACGAGCAGCGCGCGGCGACGCGCAGGGAGATGGGAATCTGATGAGCACGCACACGCTGTCGGTCCTGGCCGAGAACAAGCCCGGAGTGCTGTCGCACATCGCCGGGCTGTTCTCCCGGCGGGCGTTCAACATCTCCTCTCTCGCTGTCGGCCCGACCCAGGACGCGCGGGTCAGCCGGTTCACCATTGTCGTGGACGGCGCGTCCACGCCCGTCGACCAGGTCAGCAAGCAGCTGGAGAAGCTCGTCCGGGTGCTCAAGGTCTCGGAGCTGTCGGACGGCGGCGCGGTCGAGCGGGAGCTCGCCCTCATCAAGGTGCGGGTCGACCCCGCGCTGCGCGGCCAGCTGCTCGAGGTCGCCGGCGTCTTCGGCGCCAGCGTGGTCGACATGAGCCTTACCACCCTGGTGCTCGAGGCCGTCAGCAGCCCGGCGAAGCTCGACTCCCTGCTGGCGATGCTGGAGGCGTACGGGACGTGTGAGCTTGTGCGCACCGGCCGGATCGCCCTGGCCCGCGGCCCGGGTGTCATCACCGACGACGGACCAGCCCTGCAGGCAGTTCCCGAGACGGCTGAGACGGCCGCGTAATACCTCGTTTCCGGAAAAAGAAGATCGTGACTGTGAGAGGACGCTCAAGCAAATGGCCACCGTGTACTACGACACCGACACCGATCTCAGCCTGATTCAGGCCCGCAAGATAGCCGTACTCGGCTACGGCTCCCAGGGCCACGCGCATGCGCTGAGCCTGCGCGACTCCGGCTGCGACGTGCGGGTCGGGCTGCCCGAGGGGTCCCGGTCCCGCAAGCGCGCGGAGGAGGCCGGGCTGCAGGTGACCACGCCGGCCGACGCCAGCGCCTGGGCCGACGTGATCATGGTCCTGACCCCGGACACCACGCAGCGCAAGCTGTACGCCGAGGCGATCGCGCCGAACCTGAACGACGGCGACGCGCTGTTCTTCGCGCACGGCTTCAACATCCACTTCGGCTATATCACCGCGCCGCCCACGGTCGACGTGGCCATGGTGGCGCCGAAGGCGCCCGGCCACCTGGTTCGCCGCCAGTATGAGGAGGGCCACGGCACGCCGGTCCTTGTCGCGGTCGAGCAGGACGCCACCGGCACGGCCTGGGAGCTGGCGAAGTCCTACGCCGCGGCGATCGGCGGGACGAAGGCGGGCGCGCTCGTGACCACCTTCCAGGAGGAGACCGAGAGCGACCTGTTCGGCGAGCAGGCGGTGCTCTGCGGCGGCGTGACGGCGCTCGTCAACGCCGGGTTCGAGACCCTGGTGAACGCGGGCTACCAGCCCGAGGTGGCGTACTTCGAGTGCCTGCACGAGCTCAAGCTCATCGTCGACCTCATGTACGAGGGCGGCGAGGGCTGGATGCGCTACTCGGTCAGTGACACCGCCGAGTACGGCGACCTCACCCGCGGCCCGCGTGTCATCAGCGACGCGAGCCGCCAGGCCATGGGCCAGATCCTGGCCGACATCCAGTCCGGCGAGTTCGCACGCGAGTGGGTGGCAGAGGACGACGCTGGCCGACCGAACTTCAGCAAGCTTCGCGAGGAGGCGAAGGGCGCGCAGGTCGAGCACGTCGGCAAGCCACTGCGCGCCATGATGACCTGGCTCAACCCGGCGGCGAAGGAGATGGACCAGTAATGGAGGGCGACGTAGCCGCCGGCGAGGCGGCAGCCGAGGGGAAGCACGTGTCGCACGCGTCCCGCACGCACGTCATCACCCACCTGCCGGGTGACGGCGTCGGGCCCGAGGTCACCGAGGTGGCGCGGGCCTGCGTGGACGCGGTCGCGGCCCGCCACGATTTCCACGTCGACTGGCGCCCGTGCGCCCTCGGCGGCAAGCACTACCTGGCGACCGGCGAGGTGCTGCCGGATGCCGTGCTGGAGGAGCTTCGCGGATCCGACGCTGTGCTGCTCGGCGCAGTGGGCAGCCCGGACGTGCCACCGGGCGTACTCGAGCGCGGCCTGCTGCTGCGGCTGCGTTTCGAGCTGGATCTGTACGTGAACCTTCGGCCGTCCAAGCTGCGGGCGGGCGTCGGCAGCGCGGTCGGGAAGCACGAGCTGGCCGACCTGGACTTCGTCATCGTGCGGGAGAACACCGAGGGCCTGTACGCGGGCGCGGGCGGGACCGTGCACCGCGGGACCGAGTTCGAGACCGCCACCGAGGAGTCCCTCAACACCTGGGCCGGCGTCCGGCGCTGCGTGCGCTACGCGTCGCAGCTCGCGCAGGCCCGGTCCGGGCGGCTCACGCTGGTACACAAGACCAACGTGCTCACCCACGCCGGTGACCTGTGGGCCCGGATCGCGCGCGAGGTCGCGGCGGAGGACGGCGTGGAGCTCAGCTATGCGCATGTCGACGCTGCGTGCCTGTGGATGGTAGACGACCCGAAGCGGTTCGACGTGATTGTCACCGACAACCTGTTCGGCGACATCATCTCCGACCTGGGCGCTGCGCTGTCCGGGGGACTCGGGTACGCCGCGAGCGGCAACCTGAACCCGGATCGAACCGGGCCGTCCATCTTCGAGCCGGTCCACGGGTCGGCGCCGGACATCGCCGGCCAGGGCCTCGCCAATCCCGCGGGTGCCGTGCTGTCCGCATCGCTGATGCTCGCGCACCTTCGGGAGGACGCGGCGGCGGCGGAGCTGGACGCGGCGGTCAGCTCGGTACTGGCCGCGGGCGAGCCCGGCACGACCGGGGAGTGGGAGAAGGAGCTGCTCAGCCAGCTGGCGAACGGGGGGACGTCATGACCGCAGGCCAGGGCACAGCGGGCCAGGCCGCCAGGAGCCTGGAAACGGGCGGGCCGGGGGCAGGCGGCCGCGGCACGCCGAAGGTCGAGATTTACGACACGACGCTGCGGGACGGCTCGCAGCAGGTCGGCCTGGACCTGACGGTGGCCGACAAGCTGCGCGTCGCGGTCGCGCTTGACGGGCTCGGCGTAGACGTTATCGAGGGCGGCTGGCCGGGCTCCAACCCGAAGGACGCGGAGTTCTTCGAGCGCGTCAAGGAGATGGAGTTCGCGAACGCGACGCTCGCCGCGTTCGGCGCGACCCGGCTGCCCGGCCGGACCGTGGAAGACGATGCGTCGCTGGCCGCGCTGCTGCAGGCCGAGACGCCGATCGTCACGCTAGTCGGCAAGTCCTGGACGCTGCATGTCGATGAGGCGCTGCGCACCACCCGGGCGGAGAACATCGCGATGGTCGCCGACTCCGTCGCCTACATGGCGGCGCACGGACGGCGGGTGGTCTTCGACGCCGAGCACTTCTTCGACGGGTACTTCGCCGACCGCGGCTACGCGCTGGAAGTGCTGGCGGCCGCTGCACAGGCCGGGGCGGACACGCTGGTGCTGTGCGACACCAACGGCGGCACGCTGCCCGATGACGTGGGCCGGATCGTCGCGGAGGTCGCGGACCGGTCGCGCACCGCCATCGGCGTGCACTTCCACAACGACGCGTCCTGCGCCGTCGCCAATTCCGTCGTCGCGGTCGCGGCCGGCGGCTTGCATGTGCAGGGCGCGGCCAACGGGTACGGCGAGCGGTGCGGCAACGCGGACCTGTTCTCCGTGATCGCGAATCTCGAGCTCAAGCGCGGGCATGCGCTGCTGCCCGACGGACGGCTGGCGGACCTGGCCTGGACGGCGCGGACGATCGCCGAGGTGGCCAACCTGCCGTTCGAGAGCCGGCAGCCGTATGTCGGCCCGTCGGCGTTCGCCACCAAGGCCGGGCTGCACGCTTCGGCGATCGCCCGGCGCCCGGACGCGTACTCGCACATCGACCCGGCCACCGTGGGCAACAGGGCGCAGGTGCTGGTGAGCGAGCTGGCCGGCCGCAGCAATGTGCTGGCCAAGGCAGCTGAGCTCGGCCTCGACCTCTCGCGTGACCCGTCGCTGGCCGGCCGGGTACTCGACCAGATCAAGGAAGCCGAGCACCGCGGCTACGCCTTCGAGGCGGCCGACGCGTCGTTCGAGCTGCTGGTGCGCCGCAGCGCGGGCGTCCTGCCCGCCTGGTTCCAGCTCGAGGGCTACCGGGTCGTGATCGAGAAAGCCGACCAGGCCGACCGCAGTGAGGCAATCGTGCGGCTGCGGCTCGGCGCGGACCGGGTCGTCGCCGTCGGCGAGGGCGTCGGGCCCGTGCACGCGCTCGACCAGGCGCTGCGCCGCGGCCTGTCGGAGGTGTACCCGGAGCTGTCCGGCATCCACCTGGTGGACTACAAGGTGCGGATCCTGGACGGCCGCGACGCGACGAGCGCGGTAACCCGGGTGATGCTGACCTCGGCCGACGGCGAGGGCGAGTGGACGACCGTCGGGGTTTCCGACGACATCGTCACCGCGTCCTGGGAGGCGCTCACCGACGGCGTCGCCTACGGCCTGCTGCGCGCCGGCGCGCAGCCGCTTGCCGACGACGAGGCTGATGACCCGGGCGCAGCCCCCGGCGTCCGGGTGCGGGCGGCCGGGCCACCGATCTCGGAGGCGGTGTGATGACTGCGTCCGGCAGCCTGCCCCGGCCGCGCTCAGGTCCGCTCACGACCGGGCCGTCGCGGGCGGCCGCGCGGGCGATGCTGCGGGCGGTCGGGCTCTCGGAGCAGGACCTGGAGCGGCCGCAGGTGGGCGTCGCCTCGTCCTGGAACGAGGTCACGCCGTGCAACGTCCATCTGAACGGGCTGGCCGCCGCCGCCAAGGAGGGCGTCCGGCAGGCGGGCGCGGTGCCGCTGGAGTTTGGCACGATCGCGGTGTCAGACGGCATCTCGATGGGCAGCGAGGGCATGAAGGCGTCGCTGGTCAGCCGCGAGGTGATCGCCGACTCGGTCGAGCTGATGTGCAATGCGGAGCAGTTCGACGCGCTGGTTACCATCGCCGGCTGTGACAAGTCCCTGCCGGGCATGCTGATGGCCTGCGCGCGGCTCGACATCCCGTCCGCCTTCCTGTACGGCGGAACCATCCTGCCGGGCTGGGCGCACGGCAAGTCGCTGACGATCCAGGACGTATTCGAGGCGATTGGCGAGCACGCGGCCGGGACGATGTCCGACGCCGGGCTGCTGGCGGTCGAGCGTGCCGCCTGCCCGGGCGCGGGCTCCTGCGCGGGCATGTACACGGCCAACACCATGTCGGCGTGCGCCGAGGCGCTCGGCATGACGCTGCCGGGGGAGTCGTCGGCGCCGGCGGTCTCCGCGGAGCGGACCGGCCTGGCCCGGCGCACGGGCGAGACGGTGGTCCGCGCCCTGGCGGCGGGACTGCGGCCCCGGCAGATCATGACGCGGGCGGCGTTCCTCAATGCCGCCACGGTCGTGATGGCGACGGCTGGCTCGACCAACGCGGTGCTGCACTTGCTGGCGATCGCGAACGAGGCCGGAGTCGACCTGACCATGGACGACTTCGACGAGGTCAGCCGGCGCACGCCGGTGATCGCCTCGATGCGGCCGTCCGGCCTGTTCGTGATGAGCGAGCTGGACAAGGCCGGCGGCGTTCCGGTCATCCTGAAGGAGCTGCTGTCGGCCGGACTGATCGACGGCGACTGCGTGACCGTCAACGGCAGGACCCTCGGCGAGAACGTCTCCGACGCGTTCTCGCCGGACGGCACCGTCGTGCGCCCGGTGAAGGACGCGTTCAAGCCGGATGGCGGCCTGGCGGTGCTGCGCGGCAACCTCGCGCCGCTGGGCGCGGTGGTCAAGACGCCCGGCATCGAGACGCTGCGGTTCGAAGGTCCGGCCCGGGTGTTCGAGCGCGAGGAGGACTGCTTCGCGGCGGTCACCGAGGGCAAGGTCACCCCGGGCGACGTACTGGTGATCCGGTACGAGGGCCCGAGGGGCGGCCCGGGCATGCGCGAAATGCTCGCGGTCACGGCGGCTATCAAGGGCGCCGGCCTCGGCACGGATGTGGTGCTGGTGACCGACGGCCGGTTCTCCGGTGCGACGTTCGGCGCCTGTGTCGCGCATGTCGCGCCCGAGGCCTGGGACGGCGGGCCGATTGCGCTCGTCGCCGACGGCGACCCCATCCTGCTCGACATCGCGGCGCGGCGCCTCGAGGTGGGCGTCACCGATGCGGAGCTTGAGCGCCGGACGGCGACCTGGCAGCGGCCAGCGCCGCACTACACCTCGGGCGTCATGGCCAAGTACGCGGCGCTGGTATCGGGCGCCGACACCGGCGCGGTCTGCGCGCCGCCGGGCAGCTGACGCGACCTCAGCCGGGCGCCGTCTCCGGCCGGGCCTGTCAGCCCGTTTCCGGCCGCAGGGCGCTGGTGAAGGCCGGCAGGAACAGCGCTGTGAGCTGCCGCCGGATGTCGTCGCTGCTGCGGTCCGCGGGTCCGGGCACGGCTGCGAAGGAGATGAGGATCCGCAGGATCCAGTCCACGATGTCGGCAACCTGCTGGTCGGTCAGTGCGCCCGGCTCGGCGGCCGGCACGAGGTGCGGCCGGATGGCAGTCTCGGCGATCTGCCGCAGCTCGTGCAGGCGGAACGCACGGCCGGCGGCCCAGGCGGCCGAGTCGCCGGTGAAGATCGCCGCGTGCATGGGGCGGTTCCGGATCTGCGCGAGGCTGTACATCATCGACTCGACCAGCCGCTGCGACGGGTCGGCGATGCCCGCCAGGTGCTGCTGCGCGTCGGCGGCCATCGCCAGTGACTCGCGCTCCAGCACCGCGAGAAAGATGGCCTCGTGGCTGCCGAACCGCCGGTACAGCGTGGCGCGGGACATTCCGGCGGCACGGGCGATGTCGGCGGCTGTGGTTTTGGTCACTCCCAGGGTCAGGTAGCACGCCGCGGCCGCATCCAGGACGGCCTCGGTCTCGGACGGCAAAGGCGTCGCCGGCACGGGCCTCCCCGGGTTCCTCGCGTGGTCAGGCTGTGATGTGTGAGCGCTCTCAGCACCCTAGCGACGGGCGGGGAAGGGGGGAATCAGGCCCGCCGTGACACACGTTGGAAACAATCGTCGGTCACACTAAGCCCGGGCCGCGCTCGCATCTACCCGAGGGGTGTACAGGAAGTGACCGAGACCACAAGCGCGGGTAAAACCGCGGTGATCGAGGCCGACGTTCGAGAAGGTACATACGGCAACAAAATAGCGACCATCGAGCCGGGCGGGGCGGAGTACATCCCGCTCAGCGAGCGGCACGGCAAGCCGCACCAGCAGTTCTGGACGTGGGTGTCGCCGAACATGGAGTTCGCGACCATCTTCGTGGGCGTGATCGGAGTCTGGTACTTCGGTCAGTCGTTCTGGCTGGCGGCGCTCGCGATCCTGCTGGGCACGGCACTCGGCTCGCTGTCCATGGGCGCGCTTGCCGCCCGCGGGCCGCTGTTCGGGGTCCCGCAGATGGTGCTGTCACGGATCAGCTTCGGCTGGTTCGGCAACATCCTGCCGGCCGGGGTGAACTCGCTGGTCGCGGGCGTCGGCTGGTTCGCCGTCAACAGCGTCAGCGGCGCGTTCGCGCTGAGCGCCCTGCTGAGCTGGAATACCAAGATCTGCCTGCTGATCATCGTGGTCATCCAGCTCGCCGTTGCTTTCTTCGGGCACAACCTGGTGCACGCCTTCGAGAAGTTTGCGTTCCCGGTGCTGGTGGTCGTGTTCGTGATCGCGTCCGTGATCATCTTCAGCAAGGCGCATCCCGGCGCGCACATCGCCGCGATACCGGGTGGCCACCTGGGCGGCTGGCTGATCACCTTCGGCGCTGCCTTCGGCTACGCGGCTGGATGGAACCCGTACGCCAGCGACTACACCCGCTACCTGCCGAAGGACACCAACCGCAGGGCCACGGGACTGTGGGCCGGACTCGGCGTGTTCATCTCCTGCGTCGCGCTCGAGATCGTCGGCGCGGCCGCGGCGACCGTCACGAGCATCAGCAAGTACAGCAACAACCCGACGGCCGGGTTCGTCAGTCATCTGCCGACCTTCGTCTCCGACATCACGCTGCTGGCGATCGCGCTCGGCGCCATCTGCGCGAACGCGCTGAACGTCTACTCGGGCTCGATGTCGTTCCTGGCGCTCGGCATCAAGCTGCCGCTGACGCTGCGGCGGGCACTGGTGGCGATTATCTTCGGCGTCGCCGGATTCTTCGTGGCGCTGTCCGGCCTGTCCGATGCGGGCGAGAAGTACAACAACTTCCTGCTGGTGATCGCTTACTGGATCGGGCCGTGGCTGGGTGTCTTCTTCGCCGACCAGTTCCTGCGCCGGCGCAAGCGGGTAGACGGGTTCCTCTTCGACCGGAGGCACAACCCGTGGGCCGGATTCGCTGCCATGGCGATCGCGATCGGCGTGTCGATCTGGCTGTTCGCGAACCAGACTGACTATGTCGGTCTCGTGCCCAGCCATTTCCCGGCGTTCGGCGACCTCACCTTCGAGGTCGGGTTCATCCTGGCCGCAGTGCTGTACTGGGGATTCTTCAGGCTGCAGGGCGAGAACAAGCGCGAGGAAACGCTGGTGGTGCCAGGCGAGGAGCAGCCGGAGGCGGTGCCCGCCGGCGCCTGAGCAGGCTGCAAGCCCGGTGCCCCGCTGCCGTTACGGCCGGCTGCGCGATCACCTTTCTGACTGCCTGGCGGGCTGGGGCCTGGCTCCGTAGCGGAGGCCGTCGATGAGCAGGGCGACCATGCGTTCGTCACCGGAGTGGTCCACGCCGGCCACCGAGCACTGGCGCGAGACGGCGTGCAGGAGTTCGAGGGGCTCGACGTCGCCGCGGACCTCCCCGGCGGCGGCCGCGGCTGCGAGCAGCGATCCGAGGGCCGGCGCGAAGCGCTGCTCGAAGTAGGCGGGCAGTGGCTCGAAGGCGGGACTGCCGGAGTGCAGGTCCGCGGCGAGCCCGCGTTTGGCCGCGACGAACTCAGTGAACCGGCGCAGCCAGCGGACGAGGGCCTCGAGCGGCTCGTACGTGGCCGCCAGGGTGGCCGCTGTGTCGGCACAAGCGTCGACTTCGTGCCGGAAGACCGCGGTGATCAGGTCCGAGCGCTCCGGGAAGTGGCGGTAGAAGGTGGCGAGGCCGACCCCGGCCCTGGTGGTGATCTCGCGAACAGGGGCGCCTACGCCCGATTCCCGGAAGACCTCCCGGGCTGCGTCGATCAGCGCGTCGACGTTGCGCTGGGCGTCGGCGCGCAGGCGTCGTGCCCGTTCAGGTATGCCCGCGCTCACTCCGGCCCTCCGGTTTGCATAAGCGAGAAGGTGTTCCGTATCTTGGTTATCTGATAAGCCGTTCCGCTTATCATGCTACGTCAGCGGAGGAGAACCATGCGCTACCGCATGCTAGGCCGTACGGGCATCCAGGTCAGCCCGTATGCGCTAGGGGCCATGATGTTCGGCGCCATCGGCAACCCGGATCACGACGACTCGATTCGCATCATCCACAAGGCGCTGGACGCCGGCATCAACTTCGTCGACACCGCCGACGTGTACTCCCGCGGCGAGTCCGAGGAGATCGTCGGCAAGGCGCTGAAGGGCCGCCGCGACAACGTCGTCCTCGCCACGAAGGTGAACGGCGCCATGGGGGACGACCCCAACGAGCGCGGCATCTCGCGCCGGTGGATCGCCGCCGAAGTCGAGAGCTCGCTGCGCCGGCTGCAGACCGACTACATCGACCTGTACCAGATCCACCGGCCCGACCCCGATACCGACATCGAGGAGACGCTCTCGGCCCTGACGGACCTGATCCGCAGCGGCAAGGTCCGGGCGATCGGCTCGTCGGCCATGCCCGCTTCGGACATGGTCGAGGCGCAATGGGTGTCCGAGCGGCGCGGCCTGGAGCGCTTCCGGACCGAGCAGCCGGCCTACTCGATCCTCAGTCGCGGCATCGAACGGGAAGTCCTGCCCGTAGCCGAGCGCTACGGGATGGGCACGCTCGTCTGGAGCCCGCTGGCGCAGGGCATGCTCACCGGCCGTATCCGCAAAGGTCAGCAGACCGACCTGCGCCGTGCCGCGTTCTTCCGGCACCTCAGTGACGAGCGCCGGATCGACGCTGTCGAGCAGATCATCCCGGTCGCCGAGAAGGCCGGCCTGCCGATGACTCACCTGGCGATGGCCTTCGCGATCACTCACCCCGGCGTGACGTCAGCGATCATCGGCCCGCGCACCATGGAACAACTCGACGACCTGCTCGCCGGTGTCGACGTCAGCCTCTCCGACGAGATCCTCGACCGCATCGACGAGATCGTCCCGCCCGGCACCGACGTCGGCACACTGGACATGGCCTACCAGCCGCCCGCGATCCAGCGCGCAAGCCTGCGCCGCCGGCCCGCTGCCGAACGCGCTGCCGCCTGACTGCGCTGCCGCCTGACTGCACTGTGATCGTCCGCGGGGACCCGGGAGGAACGCGACCTCACGCCTGGCTGGCGGGGCATCTACACTCGTGTCGAAGCTGGTGTCGCCGTCAGTCGGGCAGGGGAGTCGGGCCTGTGGTCTCTCGTGGTGATAGCGCTGATGCCTCCGGGGCCCGGCGTGCCGCCGGTCAGCTGGAGGCCGACGTGCTCGCTGTGCTGCAGGCAGCGGGGTCAGCGCTGACACCGGGGGAGGTGCGGGACCAGCTGGGTGCTGGCCTGGCCTACACGACAGTAGTGACGATCCTGTCGCGGCTGCACGCCAAGGGCGTCCTGCGCAGGACGCGCACGGGGCGGGCCTACGCCTATTCCCCGGTTGCGGACGTGCCCGGGCTGGCCGCGCGCCGCATGCGGGGCGTGCTCGATGCCGAGCCCGATCGCGAGGCCGTGCTCGCCCGGTTCGTCTCGGAGCTATCCGCATCGGATGACGAGCTGCTCCGCCGGATGCTCGCCGCTGACCCGGACGCGCACGAGTAAGGGGGCAGGATGGGTGTGCTCGTCTCGCTGCCGCTGCTGGCATGCGTGCTGGCTGCCGTCTGCGCCCGGCCGCTGGCGGACCGGCTGCCGCCTCGCACCGCGACCTGGCTGCTGACGGTCAGCACTGTCGTCCTCGCCGGTGCCAGCTGCGCAGCCGTGGGCCTGCTGGCGATGGCAGCGGCGTTGCCGATACCGGTCATTGCCGCCGCTGGCGGTATGTCCAGGCCCGCGCTGGCCCACCTCGATCCCGCGCCGCTGGCGCTGGGCGTCGCGGCCGGAGGGCTGTTCGCGTGCGCGGCCATGAATGTGCTGCGGGTCGCCTGGCTGCGAGCCGCCGCGCTGATCGCCGTGCACCGGCAGGCCGGACGGCTTCCCGGCGACGGTCAGCTCGCAGTCGTCGAGGATCCCGGCGTCGACGCCTACGCCGCGCCGGGGCGGCGCGGCCGGATCGTGGTCACCACCGGGATGCTGGCGGTGCTGTCGGATGCCGAGCGGGATGTCGTTCTCGCACATGAGCGTGCCCACGCATCAGCCGGGCACTATCTGTTCGCGGCACTTGCCCGGCTGTCGGCCGCTGCGAACCCGCTGCTGCGGCCGGTGTCGTCGGCCATCGGCTACAGCCTCGAGCGCTGGGCCGACGAGCGGGCAGCCATGGTGACCGGCAGCAGGTTCCTGGCCGCTCAGGCCATCGCCAAGGCGGCACTCGCCGCAGCCGACGCGCCGCCCGGCCGCGCCGCCGGAGCCGGGCTCGCGGCCGTGCCGTCCCAGAACAGGCCGCGCCATGCGGGCGTCGTGCCGCGACGGATCGAGGCACTGCTGCGGCCGCCACCGCGACGGCGGCTCGCGCTGCTCGCGCTGGCGATCGGCGTCGTCGCCGTCACCGGTTTCGCTGCCCTTCAGGCTGCCGGTGACCTTCACGCGATCATCGAGTTCGCTCAGGCGGCTGCTGCCTCGTAACCGGCTCGCCCCCGGCGTCCGGCGTTTCCCGCTCGCGGTGTCGCAGCCGGAGTGCGATGAACACGGCGACGGCGACGACGACCACCGTGGCCGCGACGTCAGCCGGCGATCGACAGGCCGCTGGCAACGCTGTGCCAGGCCGAGCCCACGGCGTAGCCGATGCTGGCCAGCGCACTCGCGTAGACGGCCGTCCCGATCAGACTGAGCACGCCGAAGCGCAGAGCGGGCACGCCAGTGAAGGCCGGCCACGACGGAGGTGAACGAGCGGACGAAGGGCAGAGTGCGGCCCAGCGGAATCGCCCACGAGCCCCGGCCGGTCAGGAACCGCTCCGCCCGGTCCAGGTCGTGCCGCGTGACGAGCACGAAGCGGCCCAGGCGCTCGACGACCGGTCGCTCGGCCTTCCGGCCGACGGCGTACGACACGTACGAGCCGGCCACCTCGGCGAGGGTGCCGAGGACGATGACCAGGGCGAGGCTGAGGTGTCCCTGGTAGGCCAGCACGCCCCCGAAGCCGAAGGTGACCTCCGACGGGATCGGCACGCAGCACGCCTCGAGGAATCCCAGCAGGATGATCGCGGGATAGCCGGCCTGCGCGAGGAACGAGCTCATTCTCCGTCTTCCGCACTGCTCTCGGGACTCATATCTTCTACATGCTTGTAGATACCCTATCGTCCGGAGCGGCACGCGCGGTCCGGCGGCCGCGGCGCCCCGGGAACTGCCCGCGCTGCGACGAGGGCTTGCTAGCGGCGGAGGAAGTCCACCTGCTCCTCGGTACCACCCCAGTTGATCGTGTGCCGGGCCGGCGTTGCCCGGGCGACTACCCTGCCGCCGCGCAGGACGAGAGTGCGCGGCGCGACGAGCCGGAGGGCGTCGGCCTCTGACGGCGCGTCGAAGACGACCAGGTCAGCCGGCCCGCCGATGCGCAGCCCGTAGTCCGGGATGCCGAGCGCCGTCGCGGGATTGACGGTGATCATCTCGATGAGCCGCCGGAGCTCGTCGTCCCCGGACATCTGGCCCATGTGCACGAGCACGAACGCGGACTGGAGCGGATCGCCATAGCCGAGCGGGTACCAGGGATCCATCACCGAGTCGTGGCCGATGCACACGTTGATGCCGGCCTCTTGCAGCTGCTTCACCCGGGTGAGGCCACGCCGGACCGGCCCGGTGTCGAAGCGGCCCTGCAGCACCGAGGAGTCCAGCGGGTTGGTCACCATGTTCAGGCCCGCCCGCGCGATGTTGGCGATCAGCCGGTAGGCGTAGGCGCCGTTGTACGAGCCCATCGCCGTGGTGTGACTCGCGGTGACCCGGCCGGTCATGCCGCGCCTGATGGTCTCGGCCGCCATCACCTCGACGAACCGGGAGTGGTCGTCGTCCGTCTCGTCGCAGTGGATGTCGACTTGCAGGCCGTGCTCGTCGGCGAGGCCCATCGCGAACCGGACCGACTCGACACCGTCCTCGCGGGTGAGCTCGTAGTGGGGAATGCCGCCGACGACATCCGCGCCGAGCTCGACGGCCTTGCGCATCAGCTCGGCCCCGCCGTCGAAACCCAGGATGCCCTGCTGCGGGAACGCCACGAGCTGCAGGTCGATGATGCCGCGGACTTCCTCGCGCAGGTCGACGAGCGCGCGGAGCGCGGTGAGCTCCGGATCGCAGACGTCCACGTGGCTGCGGACGTGCTGGACGCCGCAGGCCAGCTGCCAGCGCAGTACCTGGCGGACGCGCGACTGGACGTCGGAGTACGTCAGGCCGGCGACCCGCTCGGCCCAGACCGCGATGCCCTCGAATAGCGAGCCGGAAACGTTCGGCCGGGGCTGGCCCACCGTCAGCACGGCATCGAGGTGGATGTGCGGCTCGACCAGCGGCGGCGTGACCAGGCGCCCGCCCAGGTCGATCGTCTCGGCTGCGGTGGTGGTGTCGTCGACCGCCACCAGGACGCCGCCGGCGACGCCGAGATTCATCAGCGTTGCAGTGCCGGCCAGCCGGGCGTTGCGCAGGATCAGCTCGATCATGTGGCCATCATCCCGGGCGCGCTGACAGGAGAACGATGTGCCGTTTACGGCAGGGGAAACTGCGCTTGACCGTAGGATGACCAGGACTAGGAGCCAGCCAGAAGCTGCAGGCGTCAGGCCCTGACATTCCGAGCACATGAGCGCGACAGGTGTGGCATAGTATCGATCTATTTCTGTAAAGGAACTTCTAAGCCGTATTTGTGGTGTAAATCACGGATGCTGCTTTTAGCCGAACTCGGAGAGTTGACCAGATGGAGCAATCGCCGCTAGCCGGCGCCGACGGGCCGGCGGTGACGGCAGGCTTCTCAGGGACGGCCAGGACGTCGCAGACGACAGCAGCGGCTGGCGCAGCGGAGAAGCAGTCGGCCAGCCCGGCCTCGCCGCGGTCCCTCCTCCGGCGCGTGCCCGGCTGGGTGCTGGCGCTGGCGGTGTACCTGCTGCTGGCCGTGGTGACGTGGTGGCACGTCTGGGCGGGCGGTCACCCTGACTCGACGATGACAGCCAGCCTGGGTGATCCCTCGTCGTTCGTCTGGTTCCTGGAGTGGCCCGCGTACGCGATCCGGCACGGCCACAGCCTTTTCCTGGAGACCCGGGACCAGGTGCCCGGCGGCATGAACCTGCTGGACAACACCAGCGTGCTGGCGCTCGGCGTTGTGCTCGCGCCCGTCACCTGGCTGTTCGGCCCGATTGCCACGCTGAACGTGGCGCTGACCGCGGCCCCGGCACTGTCAGCGATTTCCGCCTATGGCTGCCTGCGGCGCGGACTCGGCGTCTGGCGGCCTGCCGCGTTTCTGGCCGGTCTGCTCTTCGGCTTCTCCCCGTTCGTCCAGCGCAACCAGACGCTCGCCCACCTGCAGGTCACGTTCCTGGCGCTGGTGCCGCTGATCTTCCTGTGCGCCTACGAGCTGATAGTGACCCAGCGCGGCAAGTGGTGGAAGTGGGGCCTGCTGCTCGGGGTGCTCATCGGTGTTCAGTTCTTCATCGGCTCCGAGATCCTCACGATGGTCACCCTCACCATTGCCGGGTCGGCCGTGCTCGTGCTGATCTGCGCGGCCGTGGCCCGCCGCGACGTACTGCGGCAGAAACTCCCGTTCGCGGCGCGCGGCCTGGTACTGGCGGCTGTGATCGGTGGCGTGCTGCTGGCCTACCCGGTCCACTTCGCTATTGCCGGGCCCGATCACATCACCGGTTCCGACTGGGCGACGGTGAGCACGAATAGCCTGAACCGGATCCTGTTCCCGATCGCCGAGCCGCACGGCGCCGTCGCGCGCCTGCCCTTCGGCGGTTACCTGGGGCCCTCCGGCCTCAGCGGCGGCTATCTGGGCATCGCCGCGATCCTGGTGGCGATCGCGGCGGCCATTCTCGTCCGCCGTCCGCTGTCCCGCCTGTGCCTGGTGGTCATGGCGATGGCCGCGTGGGCCTCTTTCGGCTCTTACCATCACCTCGCTGGCCTGAACGGCCTGGTGTCGTGGCTGCCCTCGATCTGGCGCCTGGCGAAGAACGTTCCCGTACTCGACCAGGCGACGCCGCAGAACTTCTCGGCGGTCGCTGTGTTTGCCGTCGCAGTCTCGACAGCCCTGCTGGTCGACTGGATCTGGCGAAGCCGGGACGGCGAGCCGTTCCGGATGCCGTCGGCACATTTCTCCCGTGCTGCCGTCGCGTCCGGGAGCGCCGTCATCGTCAGCGCCGCGCTGATCGTGCCCTGGCTGCTGGACTGGCCGATGCCGTACACGACTGAATCGGTCGCGACGCCGGCGCCGGTGTCGCGCCTGCTTGGCAGCCTGCCCGCGGATTCCGTGGTGCTGTTCTACCCGTTCCCGTCCTCGGCGCTGGACGAAGGCCTGATCTGGCAGGCCGAGAACGACATGCGGTTCAAGGTCGTCGGCGGCCGGGGTATCACTGCCGGACCCGGCGGTGCCGCGGTCCACGGACTCGAGCCGGGCACGCCGGCGGGCCTGCTGAGCGCCCTCAGCACGTACTACACGCCGCATGGCGACCTGAACCTGCCGCCGATGCCGACGGCGACAGTCATCGCCAGCATGCGGCAGGCCCTGCGGCACTGGCAGGTGACCAATGTCGTCATGGCGGGCGACGGGCGCAACCCCGCTTACGCGAAGCGGTGGCTGACCAAGGTTCTCGGCGTGCCGCCGCACCAGCAGGACGGCCGCTGGGTCTGGACAGGAGTACAGCAGCTCCTGTCCTGAGCCGGGGCGCAGCCTCAGCCGAAGAAGCGCTGCGACGGCCACAGCGCGCGCCAGCTCGAGGTGAGCCTGCTGCAGACCCAGACGGGGGCGCCTTGCTCCTGGTCGTTCACGCCGACGTGGTTGTTCAGGCGCGCTGCTAGCCGGAGTGAGCCGCAGAAGCCCAGCTCGCTGCGGTCGTAGCCGACGACGATCGCGGTTGTGGCCGAGGCGGGCGGCGCTCCCCAGTACCAGTAGGAGTTGTGCCCGCTGTAGACGGCGGGCAGCCCGTCGGCGGGGCCGTAGTGCTGCACGGCGCCTGCCTCGCCATAGTTGCTTGTCAGCACGACGGCGGCGGAGCGCTGCGCCGGCGGCAGTGCGTGGTCGACTGCGGCGATCTCGTGCACGAACGCTGGCCAGCCGATCGTCTCGCCGGCGTCATAGTTGAGCGCCACAATCGGCGTGTCGTGCACGAGCGAGACCGGCAGGATCGGAAGCGTGACCGGCAGCACCAGCACGCTGATGACGAACGCGGCGGCGATCAGCCGGCGACGGTCCGGAAGCGCGCGGCTGATCCAGTCCACCGTGGGCTGGGCGCCTGCCGCAATTAGCACCGGCAGGTAGGCGGCCAGGTAGTACGGCTTGCCGCCGGTCACCATGAACGCGACGGCGAGAACCGGGTAGACCAGGCCCGCTGCCCGGCACCAGCGTAGTTTCGGATCCCGGAAGAAGCGCCACAGGCCGGCGATCCAGACGGGCGAGAAATACCAGGCCACGAGCACGAACTGCTCGGGAATGATGAGCCACCACGGTGCGGACGTGCCGGAGCCGCCGGTGGCGATGGAATGCGCCACTGTCAGCTCAGGCCAGCCGTGGCTCGCCTGCCAGGCCAGGTACGGCGCCCATAGCGCGAGCGCCAGGATGCCGCCGGCGTAGAACCACGGCGAGCGGAACGGGGCGCGCGGACCGCAGGCGGCCAGCGCAAGCACGACCGCAAAGATGAGGAAGGCGACCAGGTCGGTGTCGAGCAGGCCGATTCCGGCGACAAGGCCGGCCGCCAGCCAGAGCCGCTGGTCGCCCGTGCGCAGAATGCGGACGAACAGCCAGGCAAGCAGCGCCCACGCGGGCAGGTCGAACGTGGTGGTGCTCAGCAGATGGCTGGATCCGGTGACGACCGGTGCCAGCGCTACTACGGCGCTGGCCAGCACCTGCGCGAGACTGCGTCCGCCGAGTTCGCGGGTCAGGAGCGCGGTGAGAAACACGAGCGCGGCGGCGGCCAGTGCCGAGGGCAGGCGCAGGACTACCAGCGAACTCGGCGCGATGTCGGTCATCAGCCGGGCCACAAGCGGGACGAACGGCGGCTGGTCGGGGTAGCCCCAGGCGAGATGCTTGCCGCAGGCGATGAAGTACAGCTCGTCGCGGTGATACCCGTACCTGCCGGAGAACGCGATCAGCAGCGCGGCGAGCGCCACAGCGACGCCGGCGACCGGCCGGACGGCGAGCGCAGGCAGTTCGGCCGGGCCGCGCGCGGCAGCCAGCAGCGGAGCGGACCCGGCGGACGGTGCGGACCCGGCGGGCGGTGCGGAGCCGGCGGGTGCCTGGGCCGGACCAGGCTCGGCGGGCAGCTCCACGGCTTCAGCTCCTGCCAGTTCTGCGGAGCCGGCTTGCCCCGTTGGCTCCGCTGGTCACGCTCGCACCGTCGGCCCCATTGGTCACGCGCGCACTGCCGGCCTCGCTGGCCAGGCTGGCGCCGGCCACGCCGCCGGCCTTGGCGGGCCTGCTCGTCAGGCTGGCGCGGATGCGGGCGGCGGTCTGGTCGAGCGCAGTTCTCGTCGTCGGGTGCGAGGTCACCTGCACCTTGTAGTCGTCGCCAGGCGTCCGCGGAAGCACGTGCAGGTGGACATGTGGCACCTCCTGACCCGCGACCTCGCCGTCGGAGAGCAGCAGATTGACTCCGTCGCAGGGCAGGCCGGATGCCCGCAGCGCAGCGGCCAGTCGCTGAGCGACCCTGAACATGGCGGTGCCGGCCGCTTCGTCGAGGTCAGCCAGTCGTTGCGCGTGCAGTCGGGGTACCACGAGCAGGTGACCCGTGTTGATTTGAGCCACATCCAGGAACGCTAGGACGGTGTCGTCCGAGTAGACGACACTCGCGGGCTCGCGGTCAGCGATGATCTCGCAGAACACGCACCCGTTACCAGACGCCCCCGCGGACATAGCGCCAGTATGCAGTCCGAAGCGCTCACTGGTCGCGGCGTTATCGAGTTCCCGGTTCGTAAATCCTGTTATTGAGGTAAATCCGCGTAGCCATGGTGCGCGGATTTACCTCAATAACGGCTGACAGCGCCAGCGAGCCGCGAGGTACGCCTCAGGGCGGGAAGGAATGGGGAAGCAAGCGGTGAGCAGGGCCCACAGGCGGACGATTTCGGAGCTACCCGCGGCCTGTGGCGGGTGGGGAACCCTGCCGAAGGCGCGGCGCGGCGCAAAGGACGCGTGAAGACCTCACCGGGCCGCGTTAAGAACGTGTGAAGATCGTCGGCAATCGGCCGGCGGCCGGGTGAACTGGGAGGGTGAGCCGGCTGGCAGAAACCCCTCCGCGGCGCAGGCGCGGACTCAGCGCGCCGCTCGCGCTGCCGGCCGGCTTTGCATGCCTGCTGATCGTCGGGGCAATCGCAGCAAGCAGCCACGGGGCGGTGTCGGCCGCCTGGGTGCTTGCGCTCTCGGCCCTGGTGGTGGCCGTCGGGTCGGCCGTCGCCGAGCCGCCGGTGGCGCCGGTTCTGGGCGTGATCGGCTGGCTGACGGTCGTGGGCTTCTCTCGCGCCCCGTATGCCCAGCTTCATCCCACTGGCGGGATATCAGCCGAGGCAGCGGTCGTCGTCGCTGCCTGTACGGCTGGCGGAATCCTGGCCGGCGTGATGGTGCGCCGGATCGCCGCATCGGTCACACTGTGGATTGTGGACGTACCTGGCCAGCCCGACGGCGCCGCATGGCCCTCCGGCGCCGCGGCGGGTGCTGAGCGCGAGGAACTGATCCCGCGCGAACCAGCCCTGCCCGGCGACGGCGCCCTCTCCGCTGACGGCGCCCTCCCCGGCGAGCCGCCGGCCAGCGCGGACAGCCGAGCCCGGCGCTTCACCGACCTGACCGGCGGGATCGGCGCCCGCCGGGTGCTGGCCGGCGTCCTGCTGGCGGCCGCACTGCCGCTGCTGACGCTGGCGCTGTCGGCGACCCGGCTGCGCTTCGACCTGGGCGACGACCTGCTGATCTACCTGGTCGTGGTCGTGGCGGTGGCGGTCGTCGGCGGCTTCTGGCCCGCTGTACTCGCAGCAGTCACTGCGAGCCTGCTGGTGAACTGGTACTTCACCCCGCCCGTGCACACCCTCACGATCGCCGACGGCAAGAGTCTGCTGGCGCTGCTGCTGTTCGTTACCGTCGCGGTCACGGTCAGCAGCGTCGTGCACCTCGCGGCTCTGCGCGCACGGCAGGCTGCCCGCAGCAGTGAGGAGGCAGCGGACCTGCTGGCACTGGCGCAGACTGTGCTCGGCGGCCAGGACACCCCGGCCGCCGTCCTGCAGCACCTGACGGCGAGCCGCGGCGGCCGGGCCCAGCTGCTGGAGCGCTCCGGCGATGCCTGGGTGCGAGTCGCCGGCACCGAGATCGCACCGGGCACCGACCCGGTCCAGCGCGCCGCCGCGCGCCCGGACCTGATTCTCGAGGTCAGCG
Source organism: uncultured Actinomycetota bacterium (assembly GCA_963711535.1). GTDB lineage: Bacteria > Actinomycetota > Actinomycetes > Streptosporangiales > Streptosporangiaceae > JAJYUU01. The sequence continues at coordinate 103,164 of CAVQEN010000005.1, forward strand.
GCCAGGACCGGCCCCTGTCGCCGCGGCTGCTCGACGGTCTGGCCGCTCAGGTGGGCGCCGCGCTCGAGCGGGACCGGCTGCGAACTCAGGCCGCCCAGGCCGAGGCGCTCGCCGAGGGCAACCGGATGCGGACAGCGCTGCTTGCCGCGGTCAGCCATGACCTGCGCACTCCGCTGGCGTCGATCAAGGCCAGCGTCAGTACCCTGCGCCAGACCGACGTGGAGTGGACCGAGGCCGACGAGGCGGCTCTGCTGGCGACGATCGAGGCGTCAGCGGACCGGCTGGACGCGCTCATCGGCAATCTGCTGGACATGAGCCGTCTCACCACCGGCTCTCTGCAGCCGTTCCTGCGCCCCACGGCCATCGACGAGGTCGGGCCGGTCGCGCTCCGCGGCCTCGACGGCGGCAGCCTGCTGGAGCTGGCCGTCCCCGACGGCCTGCCGCTCGTGCTGACCGACCCGGGCCTGCTCGAGCGCGTGCTCGCGAACCTGTTCGCCAACGCGCTGGCGTACTCGCCGGCTGGCCGGCGCCCGGACTGCGCGCCCGGCGCGAGGGTTCGTCCGTAGTGCTCGAGATCACCGACCACGGCCGTGGCGTCCCCGACAATCTGAAGGAAACGATGTTCGAGCCCTTCCAGCGTCTGGACGGCCGCGGCAGCGACCCGCGCGGCGGCACCGGAGTCGGGCTCGGTCTCGCTGTCGTCAAGGGCTTCCTGGACACGATGGGCGGCCGCGTGGAGGCGGTGGACACACCGGGCGGCGGCCTGACCATGCGGGTCACGCTGCCGGCGGTTGCCGCAAGCTCGGCGACCGTGCCGGCCGCACCGTAACATCGGCCCATGAGTCAGCCGGCCCGGGTGCCGTCGTGACCAAGGTGCTGGTCATCGACGACGAGGCGCCGATCCTGCGAGCGCTGAAGATCAATCTGACGGCGCGCAAGTATGAGGTCAGCACCGCTGCCGATGGAGCCTCTGGGCTGGCGGCCATGGCGCGCGAACGGCCCGACGTGCTGATCCTCGACCTCGGGCTGCCGGATATGGACGGCACTGAGGTCATCCGGGGAGTGCGGGGCTGGACCTCGACACCGATCATCGTGCTGTCCGCGTGGGGTCAGGAGAGCCAGAAGGTCGCAGCCCTGGACGCCGGAGCTGACGACTACGTGACCAAGCCGTTCGGCATGGACGAGCTGCTGGCGCGGCTGCGGGCGGCGGTGCGCAGGGCCTCGCCTGCTCCCGACGAGCCCGTGGTGGCGACAGCCGACTTCACCGTGGACCTGGCGCGCAAGCTGGTCACCAAGTCGGGCGCGGACGTGCGGCTCACTCCCACCGAGTGGCAGCTGCTCGAGGTTCTCGTGCGCAACGCCGGGCGGCTGGTGACCCAGCGGCAGCTGCTGGCCGAAGTCTGGGGACCCGGATACCAGACGGAGGCCAGCTACCTGCGGGTTTACGTCGCCAATCTGCGGCGCAAGCTCGAGCCGGATCCGTCGGTACCGCGTTACCTGCTGACGGAGCCGGGGATGGGATACCGGTTCCGGCCGGACCGGGCGCCCGCGTGAGCGGACCCTGCCGGACGCTCGCAGTCCTTAGTCGTGCGAAGACCCGGCACTCGGCTGCAGTTCGTAGGCGGGGTTGTAGATCGCGCGCTCGCCCTTGACGTTCGTCATCCGGCCGTGGACCACCAGCTTGCGCCCCGGCTCGATGCCGGGGATGTCGCGGCGGCCGAGCCACAGCAGCAGTACGCGCCCGGTGCCGTCCCACAGCTCGGCCTCCATCGTGAGACTGTTGCCGCGCGGCCGGAGCGTGACGGCGCGAAGGGTGCCGGCCACGTCGACGACCTCCCGGTGGAGGCAGTCGGCAATCGGCACCGCGAGCCCGGCGTTCTCCGCCGGCAGCTCTTTGATCTCCTGCCGTACCTCGGCTGCGTGCAGTGCCTCGCGGCTGGCCAGCAGCCTCGGGGGGCCGAGCGGATCGGCGTTCCTGGCCGAGCGCCGGGCCGACGCCAGCTGGTAGGGCACGCTGGCGACGACGACGCCGCGCTCCATCAGCAGGCGTGCCTTCAGCCGCAGCGCGCTCTGATTGTGCAGCGCCTGCTCCCACCAGTGCCCGAGGACGTACTCGGGGATGTAGACCGTGACGATGTCGCGCGGGCTCTCGCGCCGCAGCCGCCGCACGTACTCGATCACCGGGCGCGTGATCTCGCGGTAAGGCGACGAAATGACGGTGAGCTGCAGCGGCATGCCCCTGCGGTCCCATTCGGCCTTGAGCCGCTTGGTCTCGGCCCCGTCCACGTCGACGGTAAGCGCCTCGAGCCGGTCCGGCCGGGTCGCGCGCGCGTAGGCGAGCGCCCGCAGCGTCGGCAGGTGCAGCTTGGACACCAGCACGATCGAGATGTTGCTGGAGGGCAGCATGAGCCCGGCCTCGTCGTCTGGCGTCAGCTCCTGCGCGACGGCAGCGTAGTGCCGCCGGATGCCGTTCATGGTGAACCACAGGACCACCATCGCGGCGACGGCAATCCAGGCGCCATCGGCGAACTTGCTGATCACGACGATGACGAGCACGATTCCGGTGACGCAGGCACCGATGGTGTTGATCGTGCGGGAGCGCACCATCCGCAGTCGGGTCGCGGCGTCCGTGGTCGTGCGGAGCAGCCGGTTCCAGTGCCGGATCATGCCGGTCTGGCTGCAGGTGAACGAGACGAACACCCCGACGATGTACAGCTGGATCAACCGCGTCGGGGAGGCGTGGAAGGCCACGATCAGCACGATCGCGAAGCCGGACAGCAGCAGAATGCCGTTGCTGAACGCCAGCCGGTCGCCCCGGGTGTGCAGCTGACGCGGGAGGTAGCCGTCCCTGGCCAGGATGGAGGCCAGTACCGGGAAGCCGTTGAACGCGGTGTTGGCGGCCAGTACCAGGATCAGCGCGGTGAACATCTGCAGGATGTAGAACAGCGGCGAGGAGTTGCCGAACACCGCGCGGCCGACCTGGGCGATGACGGTGGGCTGCACGTAGCCCTTCGGCGTGCCGATCAGCGCCCCGGCGTGGACATGGCTAATCAGTGCGAGCGCCGTCACGCCGCCGAACATCGTCACCGCGATGCCGCCCAGGAGAGCGAGCGTCGTGGCGGCGTTCTTGCTCTTCGGCGGCTTGAACGACGGCACCCCGTTGCTGATCGCCTCGACGCCGGTCAGCGCGGTGCAGCCGGAGGAGAACGCGCGCAGCACCAGGAACACCAGCGCAAGCCCGGCGAACTCCCCGGTCGTCCTGATCGGGTAGACCGACGTCTGGGCGTGCAGGTGCTGGCCGGTCGCCAGCCGGATCGCGCCCCAGACGATCATCAGCATGACAATGCCGATAAAGCAGTAGGTGGGGATGGCGAAGCCGGTGCCCGACTCCCGGACACCGCGCAGGTTCAGGACGGCGATCGCCGCGACCGCGAGCGCCGCGATCAGCGTGACATTCGAGTTCAGGACCGGGAACGCGGAGGCGAGGTTCGCCACTCCGGACGACACGGAGACGGCGACGGTCAGCGTGTAGTCGACCATCAGCGCGCTCGCGACGGTCATGCCGACGACCGGGCTGAAGTTAGTGGTGGTGACCTCGTAGTCACCGCCGCCGGACGGGTAGGCGTGCACGTTCTGCCGGTAGGAGGCAACCACCACGAGCATGAGCAGGCCGACGCCCAGTGCGATCCACGGCGTGTAGGCGATGAACGCCAGGCCGCCCGCCGCCAGTACGAGCAGGATCTCCTGGGTCGCGTAGGCGACGGAGGACAGTGCGTCGCTGGCGAACACCGGCAGGGCGATCTTCTTGGGAAGGAGCGTATGGCCGAGCCGCTCGCTCTGCATCGGCCTGCCGACAAGCAGGCGCTTAACGGTCGTCAGTCCCATGGCCACGTGCGCATGCTAGGCCCTGAGCCGGACTCTTGCCATCCCTGTGATGCCGGAGCCGGCCGGATTGCGGCTCAGCCGAGCGAGAGGAGCACCACGCCGGCGTCCCCCAGAATGGCCGACTGTGCCGCGGAAAGCGGGGCGCGGCCGGTCAGCCGGGCCAGCAGCCCGGCCCCGTCGCAGCCAAGGCGGTGACGCAGCTCGGGCCCGTCGCCGTCGGGCACCAGCAGATCCTCCAGGACCTCGCCAGCCGGCTCGGTGAGCCAGGGGGCGCGGCCGAGCGCTGTGGCGAGGTCCAGGCCGTGAACGGCAAGCTCGACGACCCTGGTCGTGGTGAAGTCGGCCAGCAGCATCCGGTCGCCGTGCCGGGTCATGATCGTCCGGTCGCCCGGCGCCTCGATGATCAGCCGCAACGTGTCCTGACAGCGGCGCTCGAGCTCGGCCGCGATCGCCGGCGGGTCCCGGAGCTGACCCGCGAGTGCCTGAGCGGTTTCGATCCTGTCCATGTTGGCGACACCCGAGAATCGGTGATCCGGGCGGTAGTAGGCCGCCGTGCTGACGAGCGGCCCGGTGTCGTCGGCCGGCTCGGCGAGGGCTTGCCGGACGCGACCGGTAGCGATCAGGATGTGGCCTAGGAGGTCCCCGGCCGTCCACGGGGGACAGGGACTCGGACGATAAAGTTCAGACTGGTACAGTCCGGACACAACCTGATGCAGGGCTGCTGCTTCGCAGTCCAGTGCCCGGGTACTAGCGTTTTGCACCACGTGCGCAGAATAGGCCAGGTCCGTGCCAGGGCGACGCTCGTCTCTGGCTGAACAGGTGAAACGATCTCTCCATGAGGCTGTCGCGGCGACGGCCGCCGGGGGAGGCCCGCAGCGGGCCCGCGGCGGCTCCAGACGGTCCGGCGCCAGCCCCGCCCGGACCGCGCGCCCGCGCGGCTGAAGAGCCCGGCCGGTCCGGCACGCCTGGCACCGATGGCGTCGGCACGGATGGCACCGGCGCGGGCGCGGCAGGCCCGCATTCTGCTTCCGCGCGTACGCCGGGTCCCCTGCCCGCACCGGCGGCGTCCGCTGACCTGGCGGCCTCGCTTGTCGTCGAGGATCAGCTGGAGCCGCGGATCCGGATGCCGACCGACCTGCTGCGCTTCATGACATCGTGCCTTGAGATCGCGCTCCTGGTCGGCGTCGGCTTCCTCGGGAAGGCGACTGCGTCGGGCTTCGAGGGCGACGTCATCGGGGTCAGCGAGCGGCTCGCCCGGGGCCTGGTGTCGCCGCTGCACTCGATTGCGTTCGTCGCGCTGGTCGTACTGCCGGTCGCTCTGGGCGTCAAGCTCATCATGATGCGTCAGGCGCGGCGCCTGGTCGAGGCGGCCGTGATCGGCCTGATCGCGATCGGAGTCACGCTGGCCTGCAACGCGGTCCTGGCGCTGCCGGGGCTCGCCGACCTGTACCGGGCGCTGGTCTGGCAGGGACCGTCCGGCCGTGCCGTTCTGGACCTGTATCTCGCCGGGCTGTCGGCGTACCTGACGGTCGTCGGCCTTGCGGGCCGCCCCCGCTGGCGAACCTGGGCCTGGCTGGCGATCGTCTTCTACAGCATCACCAGCCTGGCGCTCAACCGGAACACGGCGACCGTGCTCTCGCTGCTGATCACGCTGCTTGTGGGCGTCGCGGTCGGCTCGGGCCTGCGGTACCTGATCGGCACCAACTCCGAACGGCCCACGGCTGCGGAGGTGGCCGAGGCGCTCAGCCTGACCGGCGATCGGCTCGTCAGGATCAGCCGCGTGCCCGACTCCTCGCCCGAGAACCGGCGCTACGCCGCCTGGAACCAGGCCGGCAAACGGCTGGACGTGACGGTATTCGACCGCGATCAGCAAACAGCTGACTTCCTGTACCGGATCTACCGGCGGCTGCGCGTCTCGAGGCAGGCGCTGCGGAGTACCGCGGTCACCGTCACCCGGGCCATCGAACGGCAGACGCTGATGGCGTACGCGGTCGAGGACGCCGGCGTGCCTACGCCCCGCCTGCGCAGCTCGATCCGGGTCGGGCCCGAGGCCGCCGCCATCGCCACTTTGCACTGCGACGGGACGACACTGGCTGACCTGACCGATCCGCCGTCGGACGAGCAGCTCGGCCGGGTGTACGACACGGTGCTCAAGCTGCACCACCACCGGGTCACGCACCGGTCGCTGACGGCCGAGCACATCCAGCTGTCCGGCGCGGACGGCCGGATAGTCACGCTGCTCGAGCCCGGTGACGGTGACATTGCGGCCAGTGACCTCCAGCTGCGCCTGGACCTTTCTCAGCTCACTGCTGCGATCGCGCTGCTGGTCGGGCCCGACCGGGCGTCCGCGCTGGCCCGGCAAAAGCTCGGGGAGGCCCCGGCCGGCAGCCTGGTGCCGCTGCTGCAGCCGGTGGTCCTGCACCGCTCGACCCGAGCGGCGCTCCGCCGCCACAAGGACGTCCTGCCGAGCCTGCGCAAGGGTCTGGTCGGCAGCGACACTCAGGCCCCGGCGCCGCCCGAGCAGCTGGAGAGGATCCGCCCCCGTGGCGTGCTGACGCTGGTCGCCATTTTCGTGGCCTCCTACCTCGTCATCGGGCAGTTCAACCGGCGCAACTTCGTGCCGGTGCTGCAAAAGGCCGACTGGCGCTGGGTTCTGGTCGCTCTCGCGCTGTCTGCCGTGACCTATATCGGCGCGGCCTGGTCGCTCTCCGGGTTCGTGCTGGAGAAGCTGAGCCTGGCCCGGACCTTCCTGGCGCAGCTGGCCGGGTCGTTCGTCACGCTGGTGACCCCCGCGGCTGTCGGCGGGGTCGCGCTGAACATCCGCTACCTGCACAAGGCGAAGGTCGAGCCGGCCGACGCCGCCTCGAGCGTGGGCGTCTCCCAGGTGTTCGCGTTCGCCCTGCACCTGCTCCTGCTGGTGATCTTTGTAGCCATCACGGGCGGCTCGCGCAGCACTTCGTTCAAGCCGCCCGGCTGGGCCTACATCGCCCTGGCTGCGCTCGGCGCCGTCGTGCTGGTGGTGCTGGCGCTGCCGGCCTGCCGCCGGCTCATCCGCTCCCGGGTGGCGCCGGCGCTCGGTCAGGTCATACCGCGACTGCTCGACATCGCGCAGAGACCGGCCAAGCTCGGCGAGGGCATTGGCGGCGCGCTGCTGCTGACCTTCGGGTACATCCTCTGCCTGGACGTATCCGTCGTCGCGGTCGGCAGCCATGCCTCGTTTCCGGCGGTCGCGGTCGTGTACCTGACCGGTAGCGCGATCGGCTCGATCGTCCCGACACCGGGTGGTCTGGGCGCAGTGGAGGCGGCCTTGTCGGCGGGACTGACCACGGTGGCCCAGGTGCCCGGTGCCTATGCGCTGAGTGCCGTGCTGCTGTTCCGGCTGCTCACCTTCTGGCTGCCAGTTCCAGTCGGCTGGGCGGCGATGAACTACCTTCAGCGTCACGACGCCTTGTGAGCAGCACCGGGCAGGCACCCGGGCAGCCACTTAGTGCAGGTGCAGCCGCGTCACCGAGTTGCCTGCCCTGTTGCTGACCCACAGGACCGGCCCGGACGCCGTGATGCCGGCCGGCTCGCGGAAGTGCAGGTGCCTCCCGGACAGGATACGGATCAGGCTGCCGGACTTCGCGGAGATCTCGGTCACGCTGTCGCCGCGGGCGTTGGTGATCCATAGCGCGCCGCCCGTGGCGGTGATGGCAGACGGGCCGTCGAGGCCGTATTGCCGGCCGCGCACCACGCGGATCAGCTTGCCGGACGGCAGGCTCAGCTGGGTGACCGTGCCGCCCGACTCGCTGACGACCCACAGTGACCCGCCTGAGACGGCGAGTGCGACCGGACGGTCGAAGCCGTAGCCGGCAGCGAGGGTCGCGCGCCAGGCACCGGTCGTCACGTCGATCTCGGTGACGCTGTCGCCGCCGGAGTTGGCTATCCAGAGGCTGCCGCCGCCCACCGCGAGCGCATTGGGGTTGTCGAAGTGATACCGCTTGCCGCCGAAGGTCTTAATCCGGGCACCGGTACTCGCATCAACCTCCGTGACCGCGCCGGTTCCCGCGTCGGCGACCCACAGTCGTCCTCCGGCGAGAGCCAGCGCCGCCGGGCTCGAGAATCCGTATCCGCCCGACAGAACCCGGACAACGGCGCCGTCGGACTGACTGATTTCCGTCACCGAGTCCGCCTGGACATTGGCGACCCAGACCCGGCCAGATCCGATAGCGAGCGCATTCGGGCCGCTAAAGGAATAATCATGTCCGGACAGATAACGGACGGACGTTCTGGATGTGCCCGAGAGCTGGGTGACCGAGTCGCCGAGCACGTTTGTCACCCAGGCGGTGCTGCCCGCGGCAAGGACTGCGGTCGGCCCGTCGAAGACATAGCTGCTGCCGCCGAGCCTCCTGGCAGAGACGGGGCCAGTGGCGTAGGGCGCAAGCGAAATGCCGGATCGTGCCGCGTTCCGCTGGTCAGAAGTGACCTTGGCCTGGTTATTGTCACTTCGGCTCGTGATCGCGAACCCGACCACGATCGCGAGCACCGCGATGCCCGCGACTGCCACGATGGCCGCCTGCCGTCTTCTGTTCCCCGGTCGCGCCGGGCGCTGCGCCGACGATGCGACCGGCTGCGCCGAATGCCGGGGCGAATACCCGGAATTCACCATTTCCTGACCTTTGCTGGTCGTCAGGAATTCTCCTGAACTGGTCCGCCTGTGACCACTCTAAATGACCATTGTCCGGCTGCGCAAAAAAGCTTTCGGTAATAGCGCTAAGCGTCAGGCAATGAGTTAATGGCGCAGAATCTGGTAGTCTCCGGCGCGTTCAGGTGAGCCGCGCTACGGCCAGGGCGGCCGCCAGCAGGATGAGACTCCAGGACATCGCGCGCAGTGCGCGCTCCAGCGGCTCCAGCAGCCTGCGCGAGTCGAGCGCCAGCGTGGTGCCGTCGGCCAGCGTGACGGAGCCGGTCACGCCGGTCGCGCGGCGCCGCAGGAGCCGGGCGGGTGTGCTCAGGCTTCGCTGCGCGGCCGACAGTCCGAACGCGGCGCCAGCCGCCAGCACCGAGCCGAGCGAGAGTCTTCCGGTCTGCGCGACATACGAGGTCAGCAGGGGGAACGCGCCCCACGCGACGGCGAACCCGGCATCGGTGTGCACGATCCCGCCGAATAGCTCGGCGTTGTAGGCGATCACCAGCAGCGGGCCGGCCACCATAAACGGGATGAGCGGCCAGCCGATGTGGATCACTCCGTAGACGCCCAGGGCGACAGCGCCCGCCAGGCTCACGACGGCGGAGCCGAGGAGGACCGGATCGGGGATGTGCGTCCGCAGCGGACGGCCGTGGTACTCGTCTAGCGCGTGCGCGGCCACTCCGACCGCCAGGAAGAACGCGAGCAGCGCGGCGAGCAGCGGGACGAGTTTCGGGCGCGGCGCGAGCGCTGCGCCGATGACGACATAGGACAGATGCCAGGCGGTGTACGGCGGATGCAGCAGCGTCCACCAGTCGCGAAGCGGACCCGACCGGGCGGCATAGAACGCCGGCCGCGCAGCAGCGGAGTCTGGCAGGCCGTCCTCGTGACCGGGCTCGTCACCGGGCTCCTGCCTGAGCGGATCACCCACCCGCGCGCGTTCCCCACATGACCAGCCCTCCGCCCAGGCTCATCACCCGGTATCCGACGTCAGTGATGCCTGCCTGTTCCCAGGCGCGGACGGTCCAGTCCAGGGGATAACGGCGGTAGTGCCCGGCAATGCTCGGACCGAGGAAGCGACCGACGTGGTACCACTCGCGGCCGCCGGTGAAAAATCCGGCGGCCGGCAGCACGAGCCACGTGTACAGCCGCCACCAGAACCGCCAGAACGGCGACGGCGGCACGTAGAACTCCAGGCTGGCGATTACGCCGCCGGGCCTCACGACGCGGGCGAGCTCGGTCAGCGTTGCCTGCGGGTCAGCCACGTACCGCAGCAGGTAGGTGAACGTGAGCGCATCCACGGACGCGTCCGGGAGCGGAAGCTGCTCGGCCCGGGAGTTCACGAGAGAAACGTGGTCGCTGGCCCCCGCGGCAGCCACATTGCGCGCGCCCTGGCGCAGCATCTGCTCGGTGAGGTCGAGTCCGATAACCCGTGCGCCGGTGCGGTCGGCGATCTGGAGCGAGACCCCGGCAGTTCCGGCGGCGATGTCGGCGATCACCTCGCTGGAGATCACGTTGCCGCCGGCAGGCTCGCCGGGCGGCTGGAGCAGCCGGCCGACCATCGCGCGCCGCCAGCGGCCGTTCTGGCCGAAGGACAGCAGCTCGGCCAGCCGGTCATAACGTGCGGGCAGCGGGGTGAACAGTTCCCGGGCGAAGCTGTTCCGGGTGTCGAGCGCAGGAATCTGCACGGCATCTCCTCGGTGGCCCCCGGATCACCGTACGCCAGGAGGGTGCAGGGTGCGCAAGGCCGCGCCGGGTGACCGCACGGCGTCCGGCTGCGAGGTGCTCGCGCGGGCTATGTCAGGCTTCCTCAACCGGGCTGAAGAACCCGATGAGCACGTTCACCGGGATGCCGTCAGGATCGTCGGCGGCATCGCCGAGCTCGTCGAGTACCTCCTGTAGCTTCAGCCGTGCCGCCGCGGCCCGCTCGCGGGACACGCGTCCCTCGCTCAGCAGCAGCATGGAGCTTCGGTAGGGCTCGTCCGACTCGAGCTCACCAGCGGGCAGCTGGCCGGACCGGGCGGCCGCGAACAGCCGTTGCCGGTAGCTGTCGAGGACCGTGGCAACTGCGGCCTCCGCGTTCTGCACGACCGCGTCCTCGGATGAGGCGAGCCCTGGCCCGTGGAAGATCACGTCATGCTGGCTGGCCTGGTAGCGCTGCTCGACGATGCCGGACACCAGCCGGGTGGCGGCCACGTGGATCAGGCCTGCCGACTCCAGGACCCTGACGTGCCGGTACAGCTTGGTCTGCGGCTCGCCGAGTTGCTCCGCGAGCTCCTTCACGGACACTACCGGCAGCTCGGCGCCCGTCCCGGCGCCCATCATGGCGCGGAGCATCCGCAACCGGGTCGGGTCGGCGAGCGCCTTGAGCGCGTCGACGTCGGACACCCGGCGCACCGGCAGGATCTCAGGCTGGGCTGGTGACCGGCCGTCTGGGCCGGACAGGTTGTCCGTTCTGAAGCCGGACTCGCGCGCACTCACGTTTCTATCTTGCCACATGTTCGCGGTCAGGTTATCGTTCACTCAATCATGAATAGATATGTCTACGTGAATGATGGCCGGAGCGAGAATGATGACAAGCGCCGAGACAGGCACTGACGACGCGGCCCGCTCCCTGACCGGACCGCAGTATCCGCCGTTGTGGCGGAACCTGCAGTTCCAGACTCTCTGGATCGGGCAGGCCTCGGCGACGCTCGGAGTCAGTGTGGCCGACATGGCCTATCCGCTGGCCATCCTCGCGCTCACCGGGTCGCCCGCGCGGGCGGGGTTGTTCGCGGCGGTCCAGGTGGCCGGCGGCATCGCGGCCGGGCTGCCCGGCGGACAGCTGGTTGACCGGCACGACCGCCGCACGATCGTGATCGTGGCCGAGCTGGCTCGAGCGCTGGTGACCTCCCTGGTCGTCGCCGGCCTGATTCTCGGCTGGCTGTCGCTGCCGGCTTTGCTGGTTGCGGCCGCGCTGCTCGGCGCCGGCGGTTCAGTTGCCAGCGCAGCGCGGCTGCCACTGGTGCGATCGGTAGTGCCGGATCAGCAGCTGACGGCCGCGCTCATCCAGGACGAGGTGCGCATGAACGGCGCGGCCCTGGCCGGACCGCCGCTGGGCGGAGCGCTGTATGCGATCCGGGCTCTCGCCCATGCCACACCGTTCATTCTCACGGCGGCAGCGTTCGCGCTGTCCGTGCTGACGGCATTCGCGATGAAGTTCGTGCCCCCGGGCGCTCACTCCGCTGCCGCCACTCCAGAACCGGGCAATGCTTCTGGCGGCGCAGCCGCTCGCAGCGGCGACACCAGCATGCTGGCAGGCATCCGCACGCTGTGGCGATCACCGGTGCTGCGCGCTGCCACGCTGCTGATCATGATCGTCAACGCGGTGCTGTCGGGCCTGGACCTGGTGATCATCGTGTTCCTGCGCGATCAGCACGTGCACGCGGGCCTGATCGGCACGGTTCTGGCGGCCGGGGCAGTCGGCGGCCTGGCGGGCGCGCCGCTGGTGAAGCCGCTGCACCGGATCAGGCCGGGGATCCTGCTGCTGTCGGGCTGCCTGCTGCTCGTGCCCATCGTGGCCGGGCTCGCCCTGCCGCTCGGCCCGTGGTGGATGGCCGCGCTGCTGTTCGTCGCGAGCCTGTCGATGCCCGCGCTCCGCGTACTGGTCGACGTGCTCATCTTCCGGCAGACTCCGGACGAGCAGCGCGGCCGCATCGTGGCTGCCGTGATGACGCTGTTCGGGCTGGGGATCCCGGCGGGGATGGCCGGGACGGGCCTGCTCCTGCAGTGGCTTCCGGCTCAGTCCGCGATGCTGACCATGGCCGCGCTGCTGGCGGCCGGCGTGCTCTACTGCGCGACCATGCGGCCGTTGTGGAGCGCGCAGTGGCCGGCTGCGGTGCGCGTCGTAACAGCGGCAAGATAGACGGGTGACTGAGGACTACCGGCGTACGGCCCTGACCGTCCGCGCTCCCGACGGCCGCAACCTCGACGTACTGGTCGCCGGGCCCACGGACGGGCTGCCGCTCGTGTTTCACCACGGGACGCCGAGTGGCATCGCCGTCTATCAGCCGATGCTCGATGCGGCCACTGAACGCGGCCTCCGCCTGGTGCTCTACGCGCGCCCCGGCTACGGCGGCTCCACTGCACAGCCGGACCGGACGATCGCCGACGTTGCGGGTGATGTCGGGGCGATCCTCGACGCCCTGGGCATGAAGCAATTCGTGACCGCGGGCTGGTCCGGCGGCGGTCCGCATTCGATCGCCTGCGCCAAGCTGCTGCCCGCCCGCTGTCTCGCTGCCGCCTCGCTGGCCGGAGTCGCGCCCTATCAGGTCGAGGGTCTGGACTGGCTGGCCGGGATGGACCAGGACACCGTTCACGAGTTCTCCGCCGCGCTGACCGGGGAGAAGGAGCTAACGGGCCTGCTCGAGGAAGTCGCGCCGCTCATGCGCGAGCTCACCGCCGAGGTGCTCGTCGCGGGCATCGGCGATCTGGCCTCGCCCGCCGACATGGAGGAGCTGCGCGGACCGCTCGCTGGCTATATCGCCGAAATGTTCCGCAACGGGCTGCCGGCCGGCATCGCGGGCTGGCGCGACGACGACCTGGCGTTCGTGCGCGACTGGGGATTCTCGTTCGGGCTGCCCGGCGATGCGGCGCCGGTCGCCATCTGGCAGGGCGACGAGGACCGCATGGTTCCCTTCGCCCACGGCCAGTGGCTGGCCGAGCACGTCCCGGCGGCCGGGACGCACTTCTCCCACCGGACTGGCCACATGCACCTCCCGTTCGGCGATGTCTTCGACGATCTGCTGGAGCTAGCTCGCGCAAGCTGACACACCGGCAGGGTGCCGGGGGTGAGATCGGCTCAGCTGAGCGACGCACTCGCTGCCCGCAGATCTTCGAGGGCGGCGGCGGCGTGGGGCGCCAGCCCGCTCTCGGTGTCGCGGTCGGCCTCCAGCCATTGGGCGTAACCACGCTTGAACGCCAGGACGCCCATCTCGCCTGCAAGGTGCGCAATTGGGTCCGGCACGCCCCGCGCCTGGAGAGCACTGGTCATTGCTGCTGCGAGGCCCACGCTCTTGAGGGCGTCGCGCTCCTGTAGCTCGGCGCTCGCTGCGATTGCTGCTTTCAGGCGGGGCCCGAGCTCGCGATTCATCGGGCCCATCGCGCTCGACGCGCGTTCGAGGCCGGCCGCGACCGCCTCAAGCGGGCTGGCGTTCTCCGGCGCCTCGGCAATCCCCTCGCTCAGCAGTCGGCTCAGCACTTCTTGCCCCGCCACGAGGAGCTCGCGCTTGTCGGGGAAGTGCCGGAAGAAGGTGCTCTTCGTGACCCCGGCGCGCTCGGCGATCTGCGTCACCGTCGTAGCGTCGTACCCCTGCTCGGTGAACAGGTCCGCAGCGGCCAGGACCATCCTCTCCCGTGCGCCGGGTTCCCATCGGGCCATGAGACCATCCTAGGTGATGCGACCTTTGTCCCGTCGTCCTGCTACAGTGATGGGATAAAGCTCCCATCACTTTGAGGAGAACCTCATGCGGATCTTCATCACAGGCGGCAACGGGCTGATCGGTTCCGCCGTCGTTGCTGAGCTGCTCGGCAACGGCCATACCGTTCTCGCTCTCGCCCGTTCCGATTCCTCAGCGACAGCCCTCGAGACCGCGGGGGCGGAGACCCTTCGCGGTGACCTCGCGGATCTGGGCGCACTCCGCGCTGGTGCTAGGAACGCAGACGGGGTGATCCACCTGGCCTTCGCCAACGACTTCAGCAGCCCTGGCGCCGTCGTCGCGGCGGTGGCTGAGGAAGGCGCCGCGCTTGCCGCCCTGGGCGAAGAGCTCATCGACAGTGGCCGCCCCCTCATCACCGTCTCGGGTACGCCCGCCGCCCCCGGCCGCGCTTCCACCGAGGCCGACCCGCTGCCCACCGACGGGCCGGTCGGCGGTCGCAGCCGCTCTGTCATGGCTGTCCTGGACCTCGCCTCGCGTGGAGTCCGGAGCGCGGCGGTCCGCCTGCCACGCACGGTCCACAACGAAGGCAGAGGCGGATTCGCCGGCCTGCTGACCGCCATCGCACGCAGCACCGGAGTGTCGGGCTATCCGGGCGACGGCGCCCAGCGCTGGCCGGCTGTACACGCCCTTGACGCAGCCGTCCTCTTCCGGCTGGTTCTGGAGAAGGCGCCAGCCGGGACCGCATGGCACGCCGTCAGCGACGAGGGCGACGCCGTGCGCGACATCGCCACGGTCATCGGCACACGGCTGAGGCTCCCGGTCGAAACAGTGCCCCAGGAGACCTACGGCCCGCTCGGCCCGATCTTCGCGACCGACCAGCCGTCATCGAGTGCTCGCACACGGCAGACACTCGGCTGGGAGCCAGGTCATCCAAGTCTCCTGGAGGATCTGGAGAACATCCAGCCCTGATCGGATCGCGGCCGCGGCCCCAGAGTGGCTGAAAGCGCCTGCTCGCGGGTGCCGCCCGTGTGGCGGCGGACGTGACACGATGTGGGCGTGCGTGCGCTGCTGGCAGCCATCCGGTGCGGGAAGGGCGA
Organism: uncultured Actinomycetota bacterium; assembly: GCA_963711535.1. GTDB lineage: Bacteria > Actinomycetota > Actinomycetes > Streptosporangiales > Streptosporangiaceae > JAJYUU01. The sequence continues at coordinate 118,229 of CAVQEN010000005.1, forward strand.
GGTCGAAGCGAACCTCGCCAGGCATGTGCAGATCCTGGCCGATGCCGCGTCTGCGGACTGTGACCTCGCCGTTTTCCCGGAGATGTCGCTGACGGGATCGGTCGATCCGGTCGCTAACCCCGAGCGGCTGATGCGCGTAGACGACCTGGCCGTTGGCAGGCTGGTCCGAGCGTCGGAGGAGGCCGGGATCGCGGTCTGTTTCGGCATCGCCGAGCGGGGCGCGGGCGGGCGGTCGCACATCACTCAGATCTGCGCTACGGCCGGTCAGGTGACGGGCGTGCAGCGCAAGCGGCACCTCGGCGAGGGTGAGGAGTCCTTCACCGCGGGCGCAAACACAACAGTGTTCGAGCACGCCGGGGTCAAGTTCGGCGTCGCGATCTGCGCCGAGGCCGGGTTCGACCCGCCCTTCGACACCGTCGCCGCGGCCGGGGCGCGCCTGATGCTGTTCCCGGCAGCGCCGGGCTTGTACGGCCGCTGCACCGACGAAGCCTCGTGGCGTAACGGATTCTCCTGGTGGCAGGGCTGCAGTCTCGGCGACGCCCGCCGTCACGCCCGTCGTCTCGGGCTCTGGATCGCCCTGGCCAGCCAGGCCGGCACGACCGCCGACGAGGACTTCCCCGGCCTGGCGGCACTCGTGCGCCCAGACGGAGACGTGGCGGCGCGCCTGCCTGACTGGCGCGAAGGAACCCTGGCTGTCGACATCCCGCTCTGACCGGCCGCAGACGCCCGGGCCTGCGAGGCTCGACCCGAACCTCGGGCACGTTACTCACCGGAGCTTGCCCGTTTCTGGGCTGGCTCTGAGAAGAGCCGGTGATGACCGAGCCTCCCGGTCGCCTAGCGTGGGCAGCGGCAGCAGGCCCGCGCGTGGCCGGCCCCGGAGGCGATCACCGTGACCGACGTGTTCTGCGAGATTCGCGACCAGGTCGCGCTGGTGACGCTCAGCCGGCCCGCCCGGCGCAATGCGATCTCCGCCTCGCTGCTGTCCGGCGTGCGGACCGCCATGGCCGAGCTGGACCCGGACCCGGCCGTCAGGGCCATCGTGCTGACCGGGGCTGACCCGGCGTTCTGCGCCGGACTCGACCTGTCCGAGCTCGGTCAGCCGGACAGCCCGCTGGCCGGCGCCGGAGTCGGCCCGGTCCTGCCGGAACTGGCCACGCCGCTGATTGGCGCGGTCAACGGAGCGGCCATCACGGGCGGTCTCGAGCTGGCGCTCCGCTGCGATTTCCTGGTCGCGTCGGAGCACGCGCGGTTCGCCGACACGCATGCGCGCATGGGGATCATGCCGGGCTGGGGCCTCACGGTCGAACTGCCGGCGGCCGTCGGGCTGCGGCGCGCGCGGGAGATGAGCGCCACCGGCAACTTCATCGACGCGGAGACGGCGCTGCAGTGGGGTCTGGTGAATCATGTCGTCCCGCACGCAGGGCTGCTCGCCTTCGCGCTCACTCTCGCTGCTGACATCGCGTCGAATGACCCGGCTGCGGTGCAGGCCCTGTTCGCCACCTATCGCGAGGGTGCCAAGGTCACTGGCGACCAGGCATTGCGCATTGAGACCCGGGCGGGCGCGCGGTGGCACGCGGCCGGTATCGACAGCGACCAGGTTGCCCTGCGCCGGGAAGCGGTCATCGCGCGCGGCCGTTCCCAGTCGGCCGCCGGCTGAGCCTGCTGGGAGAATAGCTCTCATGACATACGTTGCAGCCTCAGACCGGTACGACGACAAGATGCCCTATCGCCGCTGCGGACGCAGTGGCATCAAGCTTCCTGAGGTGTCGCTCGGGCTCTGGCAGAACTTCGGCGGCGAGACGCCGCTTGAGACCCAGCGCGCGATCGTCCGGCGGGCGTTCGATCTCGGTGTGACACATTTCGACCTGGCAAACAACTACGGCCCGCCGTACGGGTCGGCGGAGAGCAACTTCGGCGAGATCCTGCAGTCGGACCTGAGCCGGTACCGGGACGAGCTCATCATCTCGACGAAGGCTGGTTACGAGATGTGGGCCGGCCCCTACGGCGAGTGGGGCTCGCGGAAGTACCTGCTGGCCAGCCTGGACCAGTCGCTGGCGCGACTAGGCATGGAGTACGTCGACATCTTCTACAGCCACCGATTCGACCCGGAGACGCCGCTCGAGGAAACCATGGGCGCGCTGGACACAGCGGTGAGGTCTGGCCGCGCGCTGTATGCGGGCATCTCGTCCTACTCGGCCGAGCGAACTGCCGAGGCAGCGGCGATCCTGCGGCAGATGGGCACGCCCGTGCTGATCCACCAGCCGTCCTACTCGCTGCTCAACCGGTGGATCGAGGGACGGCTGCTCGACGTGCTCGGGCAGGAGGGGATCGGCTGCATCGCGTTCTCGCCGCTCGCGCAAGGGCTGCTGACGACGCGGTACCTGAACGGCATCCCGGAGGGCTCGCGGGCCAGCCGGGCCGAATCGCTGTCGGCCGATCAGATCACCGAGCAGAACCTCCGCCATGTCCGCGCACTGAACGAGATCGCTCAGGCACGCGGGCAGTCTCTGGCCCAGATGGCGATTTCCTGGGTGCTGCGCGACGAGCGTGTCACTTCGGCGCTGATCGGCGCGAGTAGCGTCCGGCAGCTGGAGGAGAACCTCGCGGCCGCCGGCCGGAGCGACTTCTCGGCAGAGGAGCTGGCTGCCATCGACAAGCAGGCCGTCGAGGCGGGCATCAACATCTGGTCGCAGTCCAGTGCCGCCTGAGACTCGGTGAGGTTCCGGCCGGCCGGTCCGGGAGCGCTGCTGGTCGAGGTGGACAGCCTGGATCAGGTCCGCGCGCTGTACGCGCGGATCGAGCGCGAGCGAGCCGCCGGCTGGGAGCCGGGCCTTGTCGACGTGGTTCCGGCCGCGCGGACTGTCCTGCTCGACGGCGTCACTGACCAGGGCGCGCTGGCGGGCCAGATCCGGTCGTGGTCCATCGCGCCGCAGCCAGGCGGGAGCGGGCGCGTCGTCGAGATCGCCTGCCGGTACGACGGGCCTGACGTTGCCGAGGTGGCGCGCCAGTGGGGCGTGCCAGCCGGACAGGTCGCTGTCCTGCACGCGGCCCTGCCGCACGAGGTCGCGTTCTGCGGGTTCTCGCCCGGCTTCCCGTACATCGCCGGCCTCGGCGGCGGCCGCGAGGTAACTCGCCGCGACCGGCCGCGTGCCGCTGTGCCGTCCGGCAGTGTCGCACTGGGCGACGAGTACACCGGCATTTATCCGCGGACGTCACCAGCGGGCTGGCAGGTCATTGGTCACACTGATGCCGTGATGTGGGACCCGGGACGCGACCCGGCGGCACTGCTCCAGCCGGGTGACCGCGTACGATTCGTCGACGCCGGCCGATGACCCGCAGCGCTGGACCAGCGATCGGTCTCCGCCGGGCAGGAGCGCTCACCACGGTCCAGGACTGCGGCAGGCCGGGCTACGCGCACCTGGGAGTGCCGCGGTCGGGTGCCCTGGACGCGCCGGCGCACCACGAAGCCAACCGACTGGCCGGAAACGCGCCCGGAGCGCCCGTTCTGGAGACGACGCTCACCGGCGTGGCACTGACCGTAGGAGGCGACGTCACCGCGGCCGTGACCGGAGCGTTCGCTGCTGTGCGCGTCGACGGCCAGGCTGCTCCGCTCGGGAAGCCGGTCGAGCTGCGGCGCGGTCAGGTGCTGGAGGTTCGCACGGCGCAGTCGGGCGTGCGCAGCTACGTGGCGTTCTCCGGCGGCCTGGCCGTCCCGCGCGTCCTCGGCAGCGCGTCGGCGGACCTGCTGTCCGGCCTCGGTCCGGTCCGCCTGGCTGACGGAGACGTCCTGCCGCTCGGAGTGCCGGGCGCGGCCGGGGGTGGTCCTGGCTGTGCCCTGGGAGTGCTGCCGGTCCCGGCACAGGATTACCTGCTCCTCTACCCCGGCCCGCGCGCGGACTGGCTGGCCAGCCCGGGCCTGGCCGCTCTGGAGAACGGTGACTGGACGGTGGCGCCCGACAGCAACCGGGTGGCGCTGCGGCTGGCCGGCCCGCCGGTTCGCCGTCGCCGGGCCGAGCTAGCCAGCGAGGGCCTCGTCGCCGGAGCCATCCAGGCGCTGCCGGACGGGCACCTTGTGCTGTTCCTGGCTGATCATCCGACGACAGGCGGCTATCCGGTCATTGCGGTTGTCGACCCGGCCTTTCTGGCGGCCTGTGCACAGGTCCGGCCGGGAAGCACGGTCCGCTTCCGGCTGGCCCCAGCCCGCTAAGTCACGCGGCCGGTACGTCAGCCGGATGCGATCGTCGCGAGCAGCACCAGCAGGATGGTGGTCGTGGCGAGAACGCCGTGCAGCGCGATGACGAGCACAGGCGGGCGCCGCCCCGGCCGCGGCAGCGGTGGCTGCGCTGGCGGTGGCGGGCCGGACGGCATCGAGAGCAAGGTTGCCATCCCGAGGCCGGCCAGCACGAAGGTTATCCCGACGGCCAGCCAGGCCAGTGGCAGCGCCGAGCTGGCGAGGAACGTGATCCACACGGCGAGTCCGGCGCCGCCCAGCGCGCCATGACTGATCATCACGATGCGCGTCCAGCGATCAGTCTCGGCACGTCTGCGCGCTAGCAGGAAGGCACCCGCGGTTGCGGTGCAGATCCACGCAGTCAGTGCTGCCAGCCTGGCCGGCAGGCGCGCTGGCGGAGCAGGCGGAGCAGAAGGCCGAACGGCCTGCCGGTGGCTGGATCTCGCCGCGCTGACGAGGGCCGCGAGATAGCGGCCGTCGGCGACTGCCCTGCTCCTGGCTTCGGCCCGGTGGATCGGGCCGACGGCCTCCCTGATGGCCCGGTCGGCTGCCTCGCTCACCTGCCCGGCGCTCAGGCCCGCGCAGGCCGGCGGCAGGCCAGTGACGACGACATGCTCGCGCACGGCGCGGACTGCGAACGCGAAGCACTCGGCGACGTTTCCGCGCCTGGCCGGTGCCGCCGTCGTCGCGCAGCCGGTGATGAGAATGGCCATGAGCAGGGCAGCGACAGGAGCGGCAGCGAGTGCGGTAACCAGGCGCCGATCGCGCGCTGTGCTCCGGCCAGGATTCGGTCGCATCGCTCCGAGCTTGGCATGATGGCTCGGGTGGAGCTATCACCGGACGCGCCATCACCTGAGACGCAGCGAGCACTGATCGCCGCGGTTCGGGATCAGGTCAGCCGGTTCGACGCGACGACCGAGCGGGAGATCGCGTCCCGGGACCGCATCCTGGCTGAGCTCGACCGCCTGGACCGGCCCTTCGACCGCAACGCCGACCCGGTCCACGTCACCGGATCGGCCATCGTCACCGGTCCGCGCGGCACTGTCCTGCACCTGCACAAGCGGCTCGGCGGCTGGATGCAGCCAGGCGGGCACGTCGATCCCGGCGAGTCGCCCTGGCAGGCAGCGGTGCGCGAGACCACCGAGGAGACCGGCCTGCCGGTGCGGCATCCGGACAGTGGTCCGCAGCTCATCCATCTCGATGCCCACCCGGCCGGCCCGCACGTCCATCTCGATCTGCGGTACCTGCTGCTGAGCGAGGACGCCTATCCAGCACCTGCTGTCGGTGAGAGCCCGGACGTCCGGTGGTTCTCGCTGCCGGAAGCGCTCGAGCTCGCGGACGACGCGCTCGTCGACGGCCTGCGGCGGCTGGCCGACGGCAGGCTCGGATCCGGGGGATCCGGAGATGGCGCGGACTAGTCAGCCTCGCCCGGCAAACCGGGCAGGAGCGGCAGCGTGATGGTGAAGCGCGTCTGTCCGGGACGGCTCGCCACGTCGGCCGTCCCGCCGTGCGCGACGGTCACCGCACGCACGATCGCGAGGCCGAGGCCGCTGCTGCCGGCCGCGCGCGACCGGGAGGTATCGCCGCGCACGAATCGCTCGAAGACGTCCGCCTGAAGCTCAGCCGGGATGCCGGGGCCGCGGTCGGTGACGCTGACGACCGCCAGGCCCGAACCGTCCGGCGCAGCGCGTTGCTCGACCGCCACGGTGACCGGCGTGCCCGCCGGAGTATGCCGCGCGGCGTTGCTCAGCAGGTTAGCCACCACCTGATGCAGCCGCAGGTCATCGCCGCGCACCAGGACCGGCGCTTCTGGCAGCTCGAGCTGCCAGCGGTGGTCAGGCGCGGCGACCCGCGCGTCGCTGGTGACGTCGAGAACCAGCCTGCTGAGATCCGCCGGCGCGCTCTCCAGCGGTCGCCCGGCGTCAAGCCGGGCGAGCAGCAGCAGCTCGTCCACGAGCTCGCTCATCCGGGCGGACTCGGACTCGACCCGGCTCAGCGCATGCGCGATGTCGTCGGGCAGCGGACCGGGGTGCCGTCGCGCCAGCTCGGCGTAACCGCGGATTGCCGCGAGCGGCGTGCGCAGCTCGTGACTCGCGTCGGCGGCGAACGTCCGCAGGCGCGACTCGCTCGCCTCGCGCCGGGCGAGCGCGGACTCGACGTGCCCGAGCATGCGGTTGAAGGCAGCGCCGACCTGCCCGACCTCGGTCCGCGGGTTGGCGTCGGGAACGCCCTCTGGCAGCCGCACCTCGCCGCTGGTAAGCGGCAGCTGGGTCACCCGGGTCGCGGTGGCAGCGACCCGCCGCAGCGGCCGCATCGACGCGCGTACCCAGACGGTGCCGATGACGCCGGTGATGAGAAGCGCAGCCAGGAACACCGAGATCTCGGCGATCGCGACCTGCCGCAGCGTGCTTTGGACGGCGGCGAGGGGCAGTCCGCTCACCACGGTGCCGTGCGACGTGTGGCTCGCCGTCATCTGATAGCTGCCGTACCGCGACAGGTCCACCGTGACGATCTGGCCGACCGGCACCCGGGAGATCTGCGCCGTCTCGGCGGCCGTGAGCTGGCAGGGCGCGGGCGCCGACTTACTGGCCAGGTACGGGTCGGTCACCTGCCCTCGCGTCACCAGCGCGGTGAACGCCGCCGTTGACTGCTGCTGGGCGCACTGCGCGGGCGGTTTGCCGAGGTCGTCCTTGTCCGGCTCGCCGTGGCCCGGGCCGCCGGGCCCGCCATCGGGATCCGGCGGCGGGTACAGGCAGACGGCGTACCGCGCGTTGGCTGTGGCCAGCTCCGTGTTGAGCTGGCCGACCAGGACTGAGTCCAGATGGGTGTAGGTAACGGCGCCGACGGTGGCGCAGGCGAGTGCGAGAAGCGTCAGCAGGCCGGCGATGAGCCGCCCGCGCAGCGTGCGCGCGGCCAGCCACCGGCCGATCCGCGACTGCCGTCGCTGCCCGGGACCGGTCATCCTCAGGCCGGCGGCTTCAGCACGTAGCCGACGCCGCGCACCGTGTGAATCAGCGGCTTGCGGCCGGTGTCGATCTTCTTCCGCAGGTAGCTGATGTACAGCTCGACCACATGCGCCTGGCCGCCGAAGTCGTAGTTCCACACCCGGTCCAGGATCTGCGCCTTCGACAGCACCCGCCGCGGATTGCGCAGGAGGAACCGCAGCAGCTCGAACTCAGTCGCGGTGAGCTCGATCAGGTCGCCGCCGCGGCGCACCTCGCGGGCATCCTCGTCCATGGTGAGGTCAGCCACCGCGATCTCGGTTCCGGAGCTGGCGCGGGCCATTCCGGCCCGGCGCAGCAGCCCGCGCAGGCGCGCGATCACTTCCTCGAGGCTGAACGGCTTGGTCACGTAGTCGTCGCCGCCGGCAGTGATGCCGCTCACCCGGTCCTGCACGGAGTCGCGGGCGGTGAGGAACAGCACGCAGACATGCGGCATGATCACGCGAACCCGGCGCAGCACCTCAAGACCGTCGAAATCGGGCAGCATGACGTCGAGGAGGATGGCGTCCGGCTCGAACTCGCGCGCCATGCGCACCGCACTCGTGCCGTCCGCGGCCGTCCTGATCTCCCAGCCCTCGTAGCGCAGCACGCTGGCCAGCAGTTCGGCGAGACTGGGCTCGTCGTCGACCACCAGCACGCGGACGGGCGAGCCGTCGGCGCGGTGCAGCCCGGCATCGGCCCGGTCCGCTGACGGCGCGATGGGTTCCATGACTGTCATCATGTCCTCAGCCTGCCCGTACCGTCTGGAGCGGGTCTCTGCGCTTCTTCTGAGTTTCCTCTGCGACCGGGCTCGGCCGGGGGCATCGACAGGGCGAGTGCGGGGCAGTTCGTCACGGCGCGCCGGGCGGTACGGGCCAGCCGGGCGGGGACGGTGCCATCGGCCGCGATCAGCGGGTAGCCCCATTCGTCCAGGGTGACGAGCTCCGGCAGCAGTTCGGCGCAGACGCCATGGCCGGAGCACGTGATCGGGTTCACGCGCAGCCGCCCGGCCCGGCGGCGCTCAGGGTTCTCGGTCATGATCATCTCCAGTCAGATTCGGCCAGCGGCGGCGCACTCACCGGCAGGAACGGCGCGTGGCCGGCAGCGGTGCACCGGCCCGCGGCGTGCTCGGCGATCTCGCCCGCGAACACCGGCAGCGCGCTCGCCACGAATCGCGCGGTCCCGTCCGGATGGTGGCAGGCGCCGCGGCCGGTCACCAGCCCGGCCCAGCGCCGCACGTTCGCGAGCTCCTGCTCGGCGGGCCGCGGCTGAGCGACAACGCTCAGAGCACCGGCGATGGCTGGCAGTCCGTTCCGGCACGGGCCGCATTGCCCGGCCGATTCCCGGGCAAGGAAACGCGCCACGTTCGCCACCTCGGCCAGGCCACAGCAGGCGGCCGGAAGGGACACGAGCACTCCGGCGCCGACCATTGCCCCGGCCGGGCGCAGGTCAGCGTTGCTCAGGGTCAGCTGCCGGGCGTGTGCCGCGCTCAGCCAGCCGCCGTGATAGCCGCCTGCCAGCACGGCCTGGACATCGTCGCCGAGTGCCAGAAGCCGGGCGAGCGGCGTGCCGAGCGCGGTCTCGGTGACGCGCACCCGCCCGTCCGGGCCGTGCACGGTGCACAGGGTCGAGCCCGGCTCGCTGGAGGTCCCGACGCTGCGGAACCAGTCGGCACCATGCCGGGCGATGAGAGCAAGGTGAGCGAGGGTCTCGACGTTCTGCACCAGGGTGGGTCGCCCGCCGATGCCGCGCTCGAACACGCGGCGCGCCTTGTCGGCAGGCCGGGCGGCGCGGCCGTTAACGCGGGCGACGAGGGCTGTCTCCTCGCCGGCCAGGAAGCGCGGCGGCGCCACGACCAGCTCCACCGCGGCGCGATCTGTTCCGGCGGCCTGCCTGCCCGCGAGCGCAGCCCGGACGTGGCCGACGAGTCCGGGATAGCTGCGGTGGTCGTGCAGATAGAGATACGCGGTGCGGGCGCCCGCGGCCTCGGCCGCTGCCTGCAGGCCGTCCAGCACCAAATGGGGAGCGTACGACAGCAGTGCGGCGTCCTTGGCGCTCGCGGGCTCGCCCTCGGCCCCGTTCCCGGCAAGAACGGTTTTCGTCCCGCGACCGGCAACGGCCGCGAGCTTCCTGCCGACCGGGAAGGCAGCGCCGCCCCGGCCAGTCAGTCCGGCAGCGGACACCTGCTCGATCAGCGCGGGCCCGCGGAACCGGAGCAGCCCGTGGTGGCGCAGGTGGGCAGCGAGGTCAAGGCCTGGCGGCTGACCGGGTGCGAGTGTGAGCTGGGCGGCTATCGGCAGCAGGCGCGGGAGGCCAGGCTCGCCCGGCGGCGGCTGGTGACGGTAGCGGCTCGGCGCGGAGATGCTCATCGCGCGCCAGCTCCGGTCAGCGCACGGACGCGGTCATCGGGGCCGGTCCCGGCGGCCGTTCCTGCGAGCGCCCGCGCCGCCTGCCCCGTCCGGCGCCGTGCGGTGATCGCGGCCGCAGCGCGCCAGCTGACGGCTGCCGCAACCGCCGCGGTGCAGGCGACCGTGAGCCCGAGCAGCCAGCCGGAGCGCAGGTCGTCGCTCGAGCCGATGCCGTGCGCGAGCGCGACCGGCCAGCAGACATAGGCGAGCCAGTGGACGGCCCGCCAGGTCCGGCGGCCAAGCCGGGCTCTGACGAGGCTCGTGAGGATCAGCGCGATCATGATGTCGAGGCTGATCGCGCCGAGCCCCAGCCACAGCGGCCGGTACGGCGACGTGAACGGGATGACCGACGCAGCGATGCCGATCGTCACGTACGGGTCGGCGATCGCGGTGATCACGTGGATCGCGACGAATGCGACCGCCAGCAGCGACATATTCCGGTGCAGGCTCGTGGTGGCGAACCGCGGCAGGCCGGGCAGCCGCTGCTGGCGGTTCACTCCGATGCCGAGCAGGACCACCACCGTGAGCAGCACCAGCGCGACGACGCCCGTGGCCCGGCTGGCGTACCAGAGCGCGATGCTTGCGGTTGTCCCCACGAGCTTCCTCCCGCTGAGTCAGGCCGCGCCGACTGGCACGGTCGTCCTCATCGAGACTCGGTCAGCTCCTGCAGCTGCCGCTCTGGGTAACCTCTGGGGGACCTCTGAGCTGAGTTCAGCCCGGCGCGCCGATGGCGTCGAGCGCCTTGATCGCCTCGTCAGGCAGCTTGAGGCCGGCGCCGGCGACGTTCTCGCGCAGATGAGCCACGGACGACGTGCCGGGGATCAGCAGGATGTTGGGCGATCGCTGCAGCAGCCAGGCAAGCGCGACGGCCAGCGGAGTTGCGCCAAGCGCGATGGCGACATCGTCCAGCTCCTGCGACTGCAGCGGGGAAAAGCCGCCGAGCGGGAAGTACGGCACGTAGGCAATGCCCTGCATGGCGGTGAGCTCCACCAGTGCGTCGTCGCCGCGGCGGGCGAGGTTGTACAGGTTCTGCACGCAGACGACCGGCGCGATCGACTGCGCCTCGGCGAGCTGCTCGGCGCTGACGGTGCTGACGCCGAGGTGCCGGATCAGGCCCTGCTGCTGCAGGCCGGCGAGCGCGCCGAACTGCTCGGCGATCGAGCCTGGCTCGGGCGCCTCGAGACCGCCGACGCGCAGGTTCACCACGTCGAGCGCGTCGAGGCCGAGATGGCGCAGGTTGTCGTGGACCTGCGTGCGCAGTTCGGCCGGCGTCCGGGCGTGCGGCCAGCCGCCGGCCTCGTCTCGGCGGGCCCCAACCTTGGTGACGATGTGCAGGCCGGCGGATAGGGCGCGAGCGCCTCGCGGATGAGCTCGTTGGTGACACGCGGCCCGTAGAAGTCGGCCGTGTCGATGTGCGTGATGCCCAGCTCGACAGCGGTGCGGAGCACGGCGATCGCCTCGTCGTGATCGGCGGGCGGCCCGAAGACACCCGGTCCGGCGAGCTGCATCGCCCCGTAGCCGACGCGGGTGAGATCGAGATCGGCGACACGGTAGGTGCCGCCGGGGAGCGTGCGGGATGTCATGAGTGTCCTTCCTCAGTGCGGGCCGGGCGCCGCGTATCCACGATGCCCGAAGCTGGAGCGGCCAGCCAGAATCCTGGCGATCCCGGGAGCGGCGGGACCAGGATCGGCGAGACGCCGTCTCGTACAGTGGCGGGATGAGCAGGGCGAACCCGCTGGGCCAGTACCTGCGTGCTCGCCGGGAGCTGGTGGACCCGGCGGAGGCAGGCCTGCCGGTGACGGGTGTCCGTCGCACGCCTGGCCTGCGCCGGGAGGAGGTGGCGACACTCGCGGGCATCAGCGCGGACTACTACCTGCGGCTGGAGCAAGGCCGCGACCGCAACCCCTCGCCGCAGGTGCTGGAGGCGCTCGCGCGGGTCTTCGGGCTCGACGCGACCGCGACCCAGTACCTGCTGAGCCTGTCCTCGGGGCAGCCCGGTCCCCGGCGCCAGCCGCGGCGGGAGACCGTGCCGGCCGGCATCCGGCAGCTGCTCGACTCGCTGACGCTGCCCGCGTTCGTGGAGAACCGGCTGTTTGAGGTGCTGGCCGCGAACCGGCTGGCTACCGCGCTGTCCTCGTCGATCCGGCCGGGGGAGAACCGGCTCCGGACCATGCTCCTTGATGCCGACGAGCGGGATCTGTACCCGGACTGGGAGCACGCGATCGGGGGGATGGTGGCAGCGTTCCGCGCCTCGCTCGGCGCGGACACCAGCGACCCGCGCATTGCGGGGCTGGTGGGCGAGCTGTCGCTGGCGAGCGAGCCGTTCCGCCGGCTGTGGGCCCGGCACGACGTCAAGCCGCTGGCGGGCGAACTGGCCAGGATGAACCACCCGCAGGTCGGGCTGCTCGAGCTGCGGCGGGAGAAGCTGACGATCGGCGACTCCGGCGGCCAGCTGCTGGTGATCTACCACGCGGAGCCGGGTTCCGAGAGCGCCCGCTCGCTCGGGCTGCTCGGCTCACTCGCGGCAACGGCCTGATCGTCCTAGCCGCGGTGGCGGATCTGGCTGAACGGCACGTCCTTGTCGACCCGGATCTCGGCCGGCAGGCCGAGCACCTTCTCGGCGAGGATGTTCTTCTGGATCTCGTCGGTACCGCCGGCGATGGACTGGCCGGGCACGGACATGAGTACCTCGGCGATGACGCCGCCCATAGCTGACTCGGGTCCGGTCAGCAGCGCGGATGCGCCGGCGATCATCGAGTGCACCCGGGCGCACTCGCGGGCGAGGTTGCTGGCGGCGAGCTTGCCGATAGAGCCCTCGGCGCCGGGCCGGGCGCCCCTCGACCGGGCGACCCGGGCACGCTCTGCGGTCCATGCGCTGGCGCGCCACAGTGTGATGAGCCGGGCGATGGCCTGGCGGACTACCGGGTCGTCGCTGACCCTGGCAGCCCGGGCGTGCTCGATTACCAGGTCGGGCCGGCCCGCGCGCTGCGGATACCAGGAATAGGTCGCGAAATGGTCGTCGGCCTCCGCGCGGGCCTCGTCGAGAGCACGGCCGGCGGCGGGGGAGTAGGAGGGCCGCTGCAGCGCCGAAAAGCGGCGCTCGTAGGCGAGCGTGGTGAGCGCAGCTGCCCAGCCGTTGCCGACCTCGCCGATGACGTTGTCCTTCGGGATGCGCGCGTCGGTGAGGAACACCTCGTTGAAGGAGGCGTGGAAGTTCATCTGGCGCAGCTGGCGGACTTCCACGCCGGGCTGGTGCATCGGCAGCGCGAAGTAGGTGATGCCCTGGTGCTTGGGGACGCTGGTGTCGGTCCGGGCGAGGAGCATGCCCATGTCCGCGTGGTGAGCGCTGGTGTTCCAGACCTTCTGGCCGCTGACCACCCAGGTGTCACCGTCGAGCACGGCCGAGGTGGACAGGCCGGCCAGGTCGGAGCCCGCGCCCGGCTCGCTGAACAGCTGGCACCAGGTCTGCTCCCCGGTCAGGATCGGCTCAAGCAGGCGCTCGCGCAGCTCGTCGGGACCGTGAGCGAGGATCGTCGGCGCGGCCAGCCAGGTGCCACTGCCGACCGGGATGCCGGCCGCCCCGAGGCGGATCAGCTCACTGCCGACGAGCTCGTCGGCCCACGCGGGCAGGCCCTTGCCGTGCCAGTGCCCGGGCCAGCTCGGCACCGCCCAGCCGGCCTCGAGCAGCTGCCTCCGCCAGACGCTGAGCGCCATCTGCGGGTCCCAGTGCTGCTGCACCCAGATGGCGAGATCGGCCACCAGCTGCTCGCGGTCGTGGCCGTCTGCTGCCGGAGGAGCCGCTGTCTGCTCCGTCACCGGATCGCCTCCCCGCTGATCTCGTCGAGGAACGACCGGAGCGCGGCGTCGAACAGCTCCGGCTGGGAGACGTTCGGCGCGTGCCCGGCGTCCGGGATGACGACCTTGCGGGCGTGCGGGATCTTGGCCGCCATGTAGTCAGCCGCCCCCAGGAACGCCTTGTCGTCCGCGCCGACGATGACCAGCGCGGGAACTCCGATGCCCGGCAGGCCGTCCAGCACGTGTGAGTCGCGCTGCGTCAGCGTCTGCCGCGCGGCATGCACCAGGCCGCTCGCATCACGGTGCCCGCCAGAGTGCAGCTCGGCGCTCGGGCCCAGAGCTGCGAGGCCCTGCTCCTGCAGGCGTGCGGCAGTCCGGTGCGCCCGGCTGTTCCAGTCATCGCGGGCAGCGTCCTTGCGGAAGCCGGGGCCGGTGTCGATGAGCACCAGGCCAGCGACGCGCTCGGGGTACCGGAGCGCGAAGTCCAGCGACAGGTAGCCGCCGAGCGAGTGGCCGCCGAGGATCGCGCTTTCCGTGCCCAGCTCGGTGAGCAGCGCCGACATGTCCGCCAGCGCGCCGGCGGCTCCGTAGCAGTCCGGGTCAGCCGGGTAGTCGCTGCCACCGTGACCGAGGATGTCCCAGGTCACGACCTGGTTGCGGGCGCTGGCAGCCGCCAGGTTCGGGCCGAACATCGCCGCGGTGGCGCCGAAACCATGAGTGAGCAGCAGAAGCGGGCTCCCGCTGCCGGTGACGTCGTAGTGAATGCGTCCGCCGGGCCGGGTCAGCTCAGGCATCGCGACTCCTCGTCAGCGGCCGGTGAAGTTCGCGCGCCGCCGCGCCTGGACCGCGGCAACGCCCTCTCTCCAGTCGTCGGTGAGCGAAAGCCGCTCCTGCTCGCCGCGTTCGCGCACCATGGCCGCGCGCGCCCGGCGGGCGAGATCGGCTCGCATCGTTTCCCGGATGGAGCGTACGGCCAGCGGCGCGGCGACGGCGATCTCCGCGGCGAGCGCGTGCGCCTGCTCGCGCGCCTCGCCGGATTCGGCCAGGCGGTCGGCGAGTCCGATCTCGTGCGCCTCCTGTCCGGTGATCCGGCGCCCGGTGTAGAGCAGCTCCAGCGCCTTCTGCTCGCCCACGGCAGCAGGCAGCGTCACGCTGAGCGCGAAACCCTGGTGGAAGCCGAGCAGTGAGAAGTTGGCGGCGAACCGGGCCTCGGGAGCCGCCACCCGGAAGTCCGCGGCGAGGGCCAGCCCGAGGCCGCCGCCAACGGCGCTGCCCTGGATGGCGGCGACGATCGGCAGCGGCTGCTCGAAGATGCCGATGGCGTAGTCGTACAGGTGACTGCCGTCCGGGCGCTCGACTGCGTGGGCGTCGGCGAAGTCGGCGCCGGCGCAGAACACGCGGCCAGCGCTGCACAGCACGATGGCGCGGCACTGACCGCCATCAGCAAGTTTCTGGCAGGTGGCGGTGATCTGCTCGATCAGGCCGACGCTGAAGAAGTTGCTGGGCGGGCGGCTGAACTCAAGCGTCGCTACGTGGTCGTCGCCGAGTTCGACGGTCAGCTCAGTACTCCCGGATCCCGCGTCGGTCATCAGCTCTCCTGCCTGCCCGCCCTCTTTGCTCCCTGTGCGTCATCGTAGGACGGGCGGCACGCGGCGGGCAGGTGCCGGCATGCCGCAATTACGAGCCGCCGGACGTTACGTGGCCGGAGCCCGAGCCGGACGACGGCGCGGTCGTGCTCTGCAGGCCGCCGTCGGAAGCCGACCCGGAGCTGCCGGACTTGGATGAGCCCGTGCTTGCGGCGCCCGTGCTTCCGGACCCCGAGCTGCCAGAGCCGGTGTTCGCCGATCCGGAGCTGCTCGATCCTGTCGAGCCCGTGGTACTCGTGCTGTGCCCGGTAGTCGCGTGCGCTGTGTCAGCCAGTGAATAGGTCAGGCCGCCGGCGGCCAGCACGCTCGTCAGGCCCGCGGCCGCGGTGATGGTGCGCAGCCGGGAACTGTTCCTGTCACGGTCCCGGATCGCCGCCCTCAGGCTACGGCCGGGAGCACGGTCGTCGCGATCTGCGGTCATGGAGCACCTTCCGTTGGGCCGATAGTGCCAAGACTGCCCGAGTTCCTTCTGAATCGCCTCTGCATGGCCTGACAGCTTCCGTAATAGTGCGACCCCGGGACAGAAATCCCCAGGTCCTGTGGATGAGTCTGTGTACGGGCCAGTGGAAAGCAACCGTGCACAGGGGATAAACAACAGATGTCCTGTGGACGGCCAAAGAATCTTGAAGTTCTCGCGGAAAAGCCTTGTGCGGCGCACTCGGTTGGCAGTAGAAATTCTTCACCACCAAGGCGGGCTCCACCCGAGGGAAACCCCGGGAGCGCACGAAGGGCCGGGCGACCGGCACGGACGGCGGGATCCGGCCAGCGGGGGTGTCGCGCAGCAGACGGTATCTGAGCAATCGGCATACCAGCGGCGCGGCGGGTTCGCAGCGGCTGGCGGTCGAGCAATCGGCCTCAAGCGAAGCGGGCCCAGCCTCGCGGCGTTCGGCGGCTGAGCAATCAGCCTCCAGGGCAGCGAGGTGGCGTCTCGTGGCGCACGGCGGCTGAGCAATCGGCCACCACGGCTGTGAGGCGAAGGCGAGGCCCCTCCATCTCATACATGGAGGGGCCTCGTCGCCATTATGGCGTAGTTGCCTGGCCCGGAGATTCCCGGCGCCGCCGGGCAGGAAACCCGTCTGACCGGGGCATGCCACGTTTCCTGCGGTCACCTTTCTGGCGTGTTGCGGCCGTCATCTGATGATCACGGTGCGAGACTTGTCAGTGACGTTCCGTGCTTTGCTCCGGGCGCATCGGCCGTCCGGTCGCACGGTGTGCCCATGACGATCAGGCAGGGAGCCGGGCATTGCGAACACCGGGGCATTCGGCGCGCGACCGAGTGCCGGATCCCGGGGGGCCAGCGGGTCGGGTGCGCGGTCGCGGGGGCGGTCGCGACGTACTGCCGGCACTAGCGCGGCCGGGACGGGGGAGCGCGTGAGCATCAGCATCGGTCGCGGTGCGATCGAGGGCTGCGAGCCAGTGGAAACGCCGGGACGGCACGTCCCAGCCGGGCTGCACGGACCCGGATCGCCGGTCTTGCGCCGGCGCCCCTCACTGCAGCCGAGCCGCCGGGCCGTGCTCCACGTGCAGGCGGCCGGCGACCCGGCTGCGCCGGCCAACCTGGCTGACTGGTTCACCGAGCGGGCGTTCCACTTCTACCTGGCTCCCGTGCTGCTGCCGGGCCGCGTGACGATCGGCGGACATGCGGGGGGCAGTGCGCTGGATGCTGCCTGCGCGGAGCTTGATGCCGCCTGCGCCCGGCTGCGCCGCCACGAGGGAATGTGCCACGTGATCGTCACCGCGCAGGGGCGGGGAGCCCTGGCCGCTGCCCGGTGGAGTGCAGGTCAGGGGATTGGCCGCGCCGACGCGCTGGTCCTGTACGAGCCGGAGCTGCCGTTCCGCCCGGCCCTGAAGCTGAGCATCACCTGCCCCGTTCTCGTCGTAACGGGTCCGCGCCCGGCGGTCGGCTCCGGCGCTGGCACCGGCGCACAGCGAGGCAGCGGGAGGTGGCCGCTGCGGTCGCGTCGCCCGGCAGGCGGCCCGGTAGCCGGGGCGGCCCAGCTCGGCGGACATGTGACGTGGCTGCGGCTACCCGAGGCAACTGGAGCTGTGACCGGAGCGGCCGGCGGCGCGATCGGCGGCGCCGTGCACGCCGGGCCCGGCAGTCCCGCCGGGGGTCAGACGTTCTTCGACGAGCTCGGCCGCTGGCTTGGCGCCTATATGTACGGACAGGTACGCGACCAGCTGTTGTGACGGGCGGGTCCGGGAAAGGCCGTCGCGTCGGCTCGGGACGCCCGGTCAGCTGCCCGTGACGGTGACAACGACGGTCGGGTAGCCGGTGGCGCCGTTCGGCTCCGTAGGCTCCTGCAGGCCGGTCTGCGTGTAGCCGGTCTTGTCGGTGGCACGCGCCTCGATCAGGTAGTTGCCGGGCCTGACGTTGGCGTCCCACTCGTAGACCCACTGACGCCATGTGTCGAGGTCCGGCACTGCGGCTAGCTTCGCCGGCTCCCAGGTGCCCGTGCTGCCTCCGACCCGGACTTCGACTGCCT
The DNA here is from genome assembly GCA_963711535.1 of uncultured Actinomycetota bacterium. Lineage (GTDB taxonomy): Bacteria > Actinomycetota > Actinomycetes > Streptosporangiales > Streptosporangiaceae > JAJYUU01. Next base: position 135,776 of record CAVQEN010000005.1, read on the forward strand.
CGATGCCCTTGTGCTGCGCCCAGGCCACGCCCGCGATCGCGACGGGCTTGCCCGCGGTGACCGGGTTCTGGCCGGTGGGCACGTCGATCCGCGACTCGGTCTTGATCGGGCCTAGCGCGTCCCAGCCGCGCTGCGCCCAGTAGGAGACGTTCTGCTGGTACGTGGTGACCTCGATGTCGACGATCCACTTGCAGGCCGACACGTAGCCGTACAGGCCGGGGATGACGAGCCGCGCCGGGAAGCCGTGCTCCACCGGCAGGGCGGCGTCGTTCATCGCTACGGCGAGCAGGGCGTCGCGGCCGTCCATCGCGGTCTCGACTGGCGTCCCTGAGGTGAAGCCGTCGGATGACGTGCAGAACAGCTGATTCGCCCCCGCCTTGATGCCGGCCTCCTGCAGGAGGCTGCGCAGGCTCGCGCCGAGCCATTTGGCGTTGCCGATGTACGGTCCGCCGACCGGGTTGGAGACGCAGCACAGCGTGATGTAGTCCTCGATGAGCGGCCGCCTGATCAGGTCGTCGAAGGTCAGCACCAGTTCCTTGCTCACCATGCCGTGGACCCGCAGCTGCCAGGTGGCGGGCGTGATCTCCGGCAGGACGATGGCGGTGTCGACGCGGTAGAAACTGCTGTTCGGCGTGATGAAGCTTGACAGCCCGGGGACGTTGAGGTTCACGCCGGGTGGCAGCGGCGGGGCCGCCTTGGCCGGCGGCGGGAGCCTGAGCGCCTTCTGGATGGCGTTGACGTCCCTGCTTTCCCCCAGCCAGGAACCGGCGGCGTAGGTCAGCAGCGAGACGCCGGCGACCCCGACGCCGGTGAGCAGGAACCTACGGCGGTCCGGCGCGGGCCCGGGGCTGGAGCGGGCGGGCTCAAGCTGTCGCCAGAGCGGACCCGGACCGGTCGCGGGCGGATGCGGCGGCGCGGGAGGCCGGCCAGTCTCGTCCGGTCCCTCGGTGGCGTCGCGGCGGGCGGCGGCGTCCGGGCTAGCGGTTGCGCCGGGGCGGCTGGGCGGGGGCGTGCCAGCCCGTGCGCCAGCCCGCGCTCGGGCCCGTCGGCTCGCCGGCAGGCTGACCGCACGAGAGCTGAAGTAGCTCATCGCGAAGAACGCCACGGCGGCTCCGAGGATCGACGGCAGTGCGTCGGTGGCCTTCGCGCTGGGCTGGCTGAGGGCGGCGTAGACGCCGATCGCGCCGAAGACGGCCAGTCCGACCATCCCGTACCAGAGCTTGTGGACGGCCAGGATCCCGATGACGACAGCGAAAATGATGAGCACCCCGCGGATGCCCCAGACTAGGACTGTCTTGTCGTTGGAACCGAACTCGCGGATGGCGAAGTTCTTCACCGCGGACGGTGTGTGGTTGATGGAAAGCTCTCCGACGGCCGAGATGGGCGCGCCGATCGGCGAGCTGAGGATCGCCGCGACGAGCTGAGCGACGCCCAGCGCCACCAGAGCGGTCACGATGCCGACGACCGCGCCGCTGACGGCGAGCGCGTCCCGGCCGGGCGCAGCGTCGCCCTGGCCCGGACGGGAAGAAGGATGGCGAGGGGAGGAAGTCACACCCGTATTCGTACCAGCGGTTCATCCGGATTGGCCGAAGCGGGAGTTTGACCAAGCCGAGACCAACCCCAGCAACGAATAGAGAAACGTGGACTCAGGCGACAGCGGCATCCCGGCCGGCGACCCGGCTGGTGGCGCGGCCGCGGGCCCCATGCCCGTCGGCGGCCGACCGTCGCATGCGGGTCAGCCCGGCCAGCAGCCGCGGCGCCAGGCGCCCGCCAGCCTCGAGCAGCTTCTGGCGCTGGTGGCGCGCGGGGATGACTCGGCCTTCCGCGGCCTCTACGACCGCACTGCTCCGTCAGTGCTCGGCGTCGCGCGTCGCGTGCTGCGCGACCCCGCGCAGTCGGAGGAGGTCATGCAGGAGGTCCTGCTCGAAGTCTGGCGAACGGCCTCCCGGTTCGACCCGTCGGCGGGCTCGGCGGCCGCCTGGATCATGACGATGGCCCACCGGCGGGCCGTCGACCGAGTCCGGTCGGAGCAGCGGGCCGCCGAGCGCGAGCTGCGGGCCGCCACCGCGTCGGTCGCCTACGACGAGGTGACGGACGCCGTGGAGACCGCCCTCGAGCGAGAGCGCGTGCGCCGCTGCCTCGACGGGCTGACGGAGCTCCAGCATGAGTCGGTGACGCTGGCCTACTACGGCGGCTACACCTACCCGGAAGTAGCCCGGCTGCTCGGCGTCGCCGTCGGGACGGTCAAGACACGCATGCGTGACGGCCTTATCCGGCTCCGGGACTGTCTGGGGGTGGAGTGATGGGAACGGGTAGCAGTGACAAGGGCCGCCACAGCCGGGCGAACGGGCAGCACGCGCTGGTCGGCGCGTATGCCCTGGACGCCGTACCCGGCCCGGACCGGGCGAAATTTGAGAAGCACCTGCTGAGCTGTGAGCAGTGCCGCGATGACGTGCACGGACTCCGCGAGGCGACCGCTCGGCTGGCGTCGGCGGCCGCCATCTCGCCGCGGCCCGAGCTGCGGGAGCGAACCCTCCAGGCAGCGACGCGGACGCGCCAGCTGCCACCGCTCGTGAACGGCCAGGCGGAGCAGCGGACACCGGGATGGCGGCAGTCGGGCCGCTGGCGGCTGCCCTGGCCCCGGCCGTCCTCGTCGCGGACCGCGAACAGTGGCCTGCGATCGTGGTCCGCCCGGCTGGTTCTCGCCGCTGCGGTGCTGCTCGCCGTGACCGCGACGGTGCTCGGCCTGCATCTGGGCGCGATGCAGAACCGGATCACGGCCGCGCAGCAGCGCGACAACACGATCGCAGCCATCGTCGGTGCCACCGACGCGACGCGGATGACGGCGCCGGTCAGCACCGGCGGCATGGCGACGGTCGTGATGTCGCACCGCGCTCACGCGCTCGTGTTCGTCGGCAAGGATCTGGCCGCTCTTCCCGGCTCACAGCGCTATGAGCTGTGGCTGATGAGCCCGTCGGGTTCGGCTCCGGTCGGGATGCTCGCGCCCGCGCAGCACGGGATGTCCGGTCCGATGGTGGTTCGACAGCTGGCTGCCGGTGACCGGCTCGGGCTCACCGTCGAGCCGGCGAGCGGGGCGGCCCGCCCGACATCTGCCCCTATCGTCGTGCTGGCGCTCGGCCGCTGATCGAGGCCGCCAGGGCGACAGCGGTAGCGGCAGCAGGCTAACGTGGCCACCGTGAAAGCATCCCCGGAAGAGCAGCTGCGGCTGCTGGAGCTCGCCGACCTGGACGCGGAGCTAGGGCGGCTGGAGCACCGGCGGCGCAGCCTTCCCGAGCACGCGGAGCTCAGCCAGCTGGAGCAGCGCGACCGCGAGCTGCGCGACGAAATCGCCGCTCTGCAGGCTCGCGAGGGGGACCTGAAACGAGAGCAGGGCAAGGCCGACGCGGACGTCGAGCAGGTCCGGACGCGGGTCGCGCGCGACCGGACGCGGCTGGAGGCAGGCCAGGTCAGCTCGCCGCGTGAACTGGAGAATCTGCAGTCGGAAATCGAGTCCCTGCTGCGCCGCCAGTCCGACCTTGAGGACGTCGAGCTCGACGTCATGGAGCGGCTCGAGGCCGCGCAGAGCAGGCTGGCCGAAGCGGGGTCTGAGCGCACGAATGTCGGCGCTGAGGCTGCTGCGGTGACTACGCGCCGGGACGTCGCGCTGGCGGAGATCGCCGAACTGTCGGGTAAGGCATCCGCGCGCCGCGCCGAGGTAGTGGCGGAAGAGCCTGCGGACCTGATTGACCTGTACGAGCGGCTTCGCGTTCAGCACGGCGGAGTCGGTGCTGCAGCGCTGCGCCGCGGCCAGTGCCAAGGCTGCCACCTGACGCTCAACACGGTGGACCTGAATGCCATTCGGGCCGCCCCGGCCGACGACGTGCTGCGCTGCGAGGAGTGTCGGCGCATTCTGGTCCGGACTGATGAGTCCGGCCTCTAAGGCTGACTCTGGCCCCGAGGCGTCAGCACGCGGCGCTGCAGGCTGGCAGCCTGCTCGCGGGACTGCGACGACGACTCTGCTGCTGCGGCACGGGCAGACTGCTCTGTCGGTGGAGCGCCGCTTTGCCGGCCGCGGCGACATTCCGCTGACCGAGCAGGGCCGTGAGCAGGCCGCTGCTGCGGCCGCGGTTCTTGCTAAGCGCGCGGACGTCGACCACATCGTTTCCTCGCCTCTGATGCGCACGCGGGAGACTGCGCGCGCCGTAGCAGCGAGTACCGGCGCTGACGTCGAGGTCGATGACGACTTCGCCGAGACCGACTTCGGCGCGTGGGAGGGCCTCACGTTCGCCGAGGTGATGGAGCGCTGGCCCGCGGAGATGACGGCGTGGCTCGCGGATGCGCAGGCCGCGCCGCCGGGCGGCGAGAGCTTTGCCGCCGTCGGTGCGCGGGTCAATGCGGCGCTGGACCGGCTGCTGGCGGCGCATCAGGGAAAGACAGTGGTAGTCGTCAGTCACGTGACGCCCATCAAAACCCTGGTGTGCCGTGCGCTGCTCGCGCCGGCCGCTGCGATGTTCCGGCTGCATCTTGATGTTGCCGCGCTAACCGAGGCCGCCTGGTTCGCCGACGGACCGGCTTTGCTACGGTCCTGGAACGACACCGCGCACTTGCGACAGGCCTGATTAACCGCCGGGTAGCAGACGGCTTCGGCCCGCTTTGAGGTCATTGTTCTGAGCGATCGAGTCGTCCTGTGTGTAAATACTCTCGGTGTGTGGAATAGCACTCCTCGTAATTGATCAAGACGGGGGGAGATCAGTGCCTGTTCAGTCCACGACCCGTGCGGCGACCCGCCGGAGTTCGGCGAGTACCGCTCGCAGCAGGTCGGTGAGCCGCAGTGCATCAAGGGGCACGGCGAGCCGGCCGAAATCCACTACCAGCTCCAGGACTTCTAGCGCGAAGCCGAGGACCGCTCGCAGCACCGCTGCCAAGCCGGCCCGCAGCACGGCTGCTAAGTCGACCCGGAGCAGCGCGGCGCGGTCGACACGCAGTTCAGCAGCGCGATCGACTGCGTCACGTTCTACAGCTTCCCGCTCTGGCGCTAGCGCACGTACCACGCGCAGCAGCGCAGCGCGGCGGAGCACCGCTCGTCGCAGCCCCGCTCGCCGCACCACGGCTAGCCGCAGCTCGGCTACACCCACGGCGGCAGCGAAGACTGTTTCCTCGGCGGCAACCAAGGTGACGTCGGCAGCCAGCAAGATGACCGCCGCCGCGACCAAGGCAACGGCATCGGCTAAGACGATGTCGTCCGCCATGCAGTCGATGAACACGGCTACCAAGGCCATGACGACAGCAGCCAAGGCCCTGACGGCCGCGGCGAAGAGCATGTCGTCGGCCAGGCCGGCTGCGTCGGGCAGCTCACGGACCACCCGGAGTAGCTCTCGGACCAGCACTGCCCGCCGGGCAGCTGCAAAGCCGAGGACCGCTGCCGGGCGTCGGCCCGCATCCCGCGCCACGGCCTCGACTCGTCCGAGCACTCGGAGCGCGTCGAGTTCGCGGAGCTCGTCCCGGACGGCCGCCGCAAGGCCGGCCGCGACCGCGACGAGGACCAGCACCAGCCGGTCGCGGAGCACGGCGTCGACGGGCAGGCCGCGCGCCGCTGCGAAGCCGAGGACGGCCGCGACGTCTGCGGCCAAGCCGCGGACTGCTGCTAAGCCGAAGGCGACGACGTCCCGGCCGAAGTCGGCCACGCCGAAGTCGCGTCCGGCGGTTCGCCGCAGCAGTCGCACCACGAGCCGCTCGGCCAGCCGCCCGGCTTCGTCGATGCAGCCCGAGTCCGCGATGAGCATGTCGACTCCGTCGCGGGGCAACGGTGAGTACGGCAGCCTGCTGGGCAGCCTGATTCACTGAGCTTGCAGGACATAGCTCGCAGCGAGGCGGGCGGCGCTGGCAAAGACGCCAGACCGCTCGCCTCGCCTTTTGCGCGCCCCGCTATACGCTGGTAGGTAGCAGCGGGCGAGCAGGCCGGGCGATCGCGTTGCGCCAGGTTCGCCTGGCGTGCCGAGGAAGGTCCGGGCTCCGCAGGGCAGGGTGGTCGGTAACGCCGACCTGGGGTGACCCACGGGAAAGTGCCACAGAAAACAGACCGCCCCCGGAGAAGTCCGGAGGTAAGGGTGAAACGGTGGTGTAAGAGACCACCAGCGCTCAGGGTGACCTGAGCGGCTCGGTAAACCCCACCCGGAGCAAGGTCAAGAGGGAGCGGCCCTTGATGGCCGTCTCCTGCGCGAGCGTTTGAGGGCGGCCCGCCCGAGCTCGCGGGTAGACCGCAGGAGGCTGCCGGCAACGGCAGTCCTAGATGGATGGTCGCCGGCCCGCGCAAGCGGGTGCACAGAACCCGGCCTACAGGCCAGCTCGCCCGCTGCCCCGATCTAAGGGCGCGCCTGGATGACCTTAGGGTTGACGCTGTCCCACGGAACTCGGGACATCCACGACATCCAGCAAGGTAAAGGCATCGTGAAACTGCTCCTCACTTCAAGCGGTATCAGCAACCCGAGCATCTCCGAGGCGCTGGTCGATCTCCTCGGCAAACCGATTTCCGAGGCGAGCGCCCTTTTCATCCCCATCGCGATCTACCCCTTCCGTCGAGGGCCCATTTTCGCCTGGCAGGCCATCTCCGGGGCAGCCAGGAGCCCGCTGAGCCATCTGGGCTGGAAGTCCATGGGGCTGCTGGAGCCCACTGCGCTGCCGAGCATCGAAGAGGAGATGTGGGTCCCGCTGGTCCAGGAGACCGATGCCTTGCTGGTCTGGGGCGGGGACCCGTTGTATCTGTCCTACTGGATGCGGCAGTCCGGGCTGGCAGACCTCCTGCCTTCCCTGAGCAGGCTGGTCTACGTGGGCGTGAGCGCAGGGGCCATCGCCACCGCTGCCACCTTCGGCGAGACCTACACTGATCCGCCTGGCGGCAGCAGCAGAGCCGACGTGATCACCTCGGAGGCGACCGTGTTCGGATCACCGGAAGGAGGGGTCAGCAGAACCTTCGTGAGGGCTCATGGGATGGGACTGGTTGACTTTGCCGTGATTCCGCATCTGGATCATGAGGATCACCCGGATGCTTCCATGGCCAACGCCGAGATCTGGGCTGCGAAACTACCAGTTCCGGTGTACGCCATCGACGATCAGACTGCCCTGAAAGTGGTCGACGGCAGCGTCGACGTCGTGTCGGAAGGGCGCTGGAAGCTGTTCACCCCTTGAGGCCCAGGGGAACATGCTGACCGGCTCCTCAGGACTGCGAGTCTTGCTCCACATGCCCCGCTCACAGTAGAAAGAACCGTGAGAAGACAGACGACCGTCGTGTTTTACGTGCTCGCGCTGGTAGCCGTCGTGGTCGGCGTCGACATCCTGTTCTTCAGGCACCAGTTCTGGGAGCGGCTGATCGTGAACATCGGAATCGTTCTGATTTTCTGGGCGGTCTACTGGCGGTTTGTGAAGCGTTCCTGAACGGGTGGAGGAGCCTGCACCCCGGGGCCAGCAGCCCGCCGCGGAAGGTTGCTGGGTGCGCAATGCTTCTCCGTATGCTGATACGCGAGGCAAAGGCCGAGGACTGGCCGGCCGTCTGGCTGATCCTCCGGCAGGAGGGTTCGGCCGGGGAGACTCTGACATGGGATCCCAGCAGATCCGAATCGCGGGCCCGCGCCGGGTGGATGCGAGAGCCGCCGGGGCGCACCGTGGTGGCCATCGACGACGACGGAAGCGTGATCGGGAGCGCGAACACTCATCCCGTTCACCCTGGCCCCGGAGCGCACGTTGCCAACGCGGGTTTTGTCGTTGATCCGGCGCGGCGTGGCCAGGGCGTTGGTCGCGCTCTGTGCCGCCATGTCCTCGAACAGGCACGCGCGGACGGCTACCGCGCTATGCAGTTCAATGCAGTCGTGGAGACCAATACGCGGGCGATTCAGCTGTGGCGCTCGTTCGGCTTTCAGATCCTTGCCACCGTGCCGGAGGCATTTCGTCATCCGGCCCATGGCTACGTCGGCCTCCACATCATGCACAGGACACTATGACTGCGCTGCGCTCACTGCGACGTCACCGGAAGGGCCGCGGCGAGTGACGCCCCTTCAGCCAGGTCGTTAGCGTCGCGGGGTCACAGGCCGGCTGGCTCAGCTGTCAGTGCACTGCGCGCTGGCATACACCAGGCCTGGCATGTCAACAGCGAAGGGGCCGCGCGGGCCGGCATAGCTGACGGCGATCTGCACGCCGGCGTTGCCGGGAAGCGCAGAGGGACGGATCACAATGAGGGCGATTTTCGAGGAAAAGCTCGGTGGGCTATTCGTGCCACTGGCGCGAGTGGTACGTGGCGCTGCGCCTCGCGGAGGGCGCGGAAAATGCGCTGGCAGACCGTGATAGGGCACCGGGAACACCCGCTTCAGCAACGGCGTGGCTCTGTGGTTCCGGCCTGGCCGAGGCGTGCCTGCGGGGTAGGCCCGGCACGCCGGGTTCTGACGGCCGGTGAAGGTGATGCTGGCCGGTGCGCCGTCAGCCCGGAGCGTGCTTTGCAGCCCGGCCGGGTCTTTCAGCTGGCGGATGGTGACGGAGATGTTGCCGTCGGCCAGTTTGCTGACTGTCCAGGCCGCCAGCTGCGCAGTGGGCTGGCGGCCGGCCTGCTGGCCTGCCGTTGTGAGCGCGGGCACGGCGACGGCGGCGCCCGCGGCGACCGCGACAGCACCTGCGGCGAACGCCATCGGGCGATGCCGTCGGCCGGTGCCGAGCGCGGACGCTGCCGCAGGCGCTGCCGTCATCAGCCAGCGATGATGCAGCTGACGGGACCGTTGCGGCTGGTCGTCGGCCATGATCGCTGCCAGGAGCCTCTGGCGCTCGCCGTCGTCGGCGAGGGCGGCGGCGCGACGGGCGGTTTCGGGGCGGGCGGCCGCCAGGCGGTCCAGTTCCGGGGTCATCCGGGTCATCGGTCCTCCAAAGTGATCGGGTGTGGCGTGCGGATCGCGAAGTCCTGCCGATTCACGGGACTTGCCGTATCTCGGGCCTGCAACGCGGCGCGGAACCGCTGGCGTGCCCGGTGCAGACGGACACCTATGAGGGATCGCGGGCAGCCGAGCACCACCGCGATCTCGGCGTTGGTCAGCCCTTCCCAGGCCACCAGCCGCAGCAGTTCCTGATCGGCCGGGCGTAGCGTGCCAAGTGCGGCGTCCACGGCGGCAAGGGCACTGATCTCCTCGGCCGGGTCCGGGTTGTTGTCGGCGGCTTCGGGTTGTGACGCGAGCTTGCGGGCGAGCGAGGTGCGCCGGTCGCGGGCACGTCGCTGATCGGCGAGGATCTTGCGGGTCACTCCCAGCAGCCACGCACGGGGCTGCTCAGGAAGCTCACCACGACGGCGCCACGCCACCAGGAAGGCCGCCGCGGCCGCGTCCTTCGCCGTGTCCGGATCCGCGCGGGCCAGGGCGTAGGCCAGCACGCCCTGGTAATGGTCGCGAAACGTGGCCTCGAACGTCCTGCGGCGCTCCTCGTCCCCTACCACCATGCTCCTTGCAGCTTCGACGCCTCTGATCCTGCTATAGGAGTAGTGGCCGGCACCCGATGTCCGATTACACCTCGCCTCAGCGCAGCCAGCAGCGGCCGCGATGGGCGGCATGTCTGGTGCGCCGGCATTGCCCGCGGCGCGTTGTGCCCAGACGGCAGCGAAGCAGCACGGATCAGTCAACGAGGGTCGCGGAGCGGATTGCAGTCACGTCAGTCGCCACGGAGCAGCACCCTGCCCCGGACCACTCAGGAGTCGATGCGGCGCTGGCTGATCTCGATCAGGTGCGGCTTGCCGGATGAGAGCGCGGCCTTGACGGCGCGGGTGAGGTCGGCGAGCGACTTCACGCGCTCGGACTGGACCCCGTACGATTCGGCGATTCCAGGGATGTCCATGCCGGGCAGTTCCATGCCGGGCGCGTCCGGATCGTGCATGAACCGGGAGAACTCCTTCAGCGCCCGGTATTCGCTGTTGCGCGCGACGACGAAGACGACCGGAATGTTGTGCTGAGCCGCGGTCCATAGTCCGCTGACCGAGTAATGCACCGAGCCGTCTCCGATCAGTGCCACAACCCGCCTGGACGGGTCACCGAGCTGCAGGCCGATGGCTCCGGGCAGGCCCCAGCCCAGGCCGCCGCCCGCGCTCAGGTACAGACTTCCCTGGCGCGTGAGCTCCAGCCGGTCCCACACGTTGACCAAGGTCGAGGTCCACTCGTGGGCGAAGACCGTGCTGTCGGTCTTTCCCGCGTTCACCGCATCCATGATCGCCTCCTCGGTGAACGCAGGGCCGGTGGTATCGGCCTGAGGGAGCGGTTCGCGGGCAGGCAGTGGCGGCCGCCCGGCAGCCGGAATGGTGTCCGCGAGCCGCTTGACGGCTTCGGCGGGGTCGCCGATGAGGATATGCCCGACCGGCGCCCGGGCCGCCTCATCCGGGTCGGACGTGACCGCCCACAGTTCGGCGCCCGCCGGGAGATAGTCACCATCTTGGAACTCGTGGTACAGGAAAATCGGGGCGCCGAAGGCGACGATGAGGTCGTGCCCGTCGAAGTTGCTGGCCACTGCGGGGATGCTCCCGGGGAGGACGCCCCGGAAGCTGGGGTGGCGGGTGGGGAACGGGCACCGCGACGGGCTGGGTGCTACCAGCACCGGCAGCGACAGCTTCTCGGCCGCACCGCGCCGTCCCAGCCGGCCGGGGTGTCGATGTCGGGCCCGGCCACCATGACCGGGTTTGCCGCCGCGGTCAGCCGGTCCCGCGGCCGGGCCAAGGCCTCCTCCGGGACAACGGGGTTTCCGTCGATGACCCGGGATTTCAGGAACCCCAGCGCGCTGGCATCCGCGTCCTGATCCCAGTCATCTAGCGGCAGCGAGAGATAGACCGGCCCGGTCGGCGCGGCCGTGGCCAGCAGGATCCCCTTCGACAGGGACTGCGGGGCGTCCTGCGGGCGGGCGGCTCGTGGCTCCACTTCACCAGCGGCTCGACCAGCTTCGGCGCGTCCGCGTTGGTGAGGTAGGCGTTCAGCTCGGTGTAGCGGCGCGCCTGCTGGCCGGAGGTGACGATGACCGGCACGTGCCCGGCCTGGGTGTTGATCAGGTTCCCCATCGCGTTGCCGGTACCCGCGGCGGCGTGCAGGTTCACCAGCGCTGGGCGCCTGGCCTGTGCTGTGAGCGCGGGCACCGTGGCCGACGGCAGGCGGCCGCCGCTGCGGATGAGGTTCGCTGGCGCCACCGACTGCATCCTGGTTTGGACGACCGCGCGAGTGACGTAGCGGCGCGCTGGACTGCTGCCCCGTCCTGGACCGTGACCACGACGAATGACTGCGCCTTCGCGGGCAGCCTCGGTCACCCAGGCGCTCAATACCCTGGGCTTCCGGGCGTAATCTCAGCCCGGCCCGAACACCATCACCGCGGCCGCGGACGCCCGGCGCGGACTCCAGGCCAGGCAAGCGTCATCACTTCATCGAGCCGGCTGACCAGGACGAATCAGCTCGACTGTGTGCCGCGTGCGCGCAAGTGGACCCGTTCGCCCTGCGGGCCGAAGATGTTCAGCAGCTCGGCCAGCTCGGAGCTGGCGTTAGTGACTGCGTGCGGGATGCGCGTGTCAAACTCGGCTGCCTCGCCTGCAGTCAAGGTGAACTCCTTGTTGCCCAAACTGAGGCGGAGGCGGCCGGTGATGACGTAGAGCCACTCATGGCCCTCGTGAGTGGCTTGATCTGCCGGGGCACGCGGGTCAGCGCCCGGGCTGGGGTCCGGCGGGATGATCTGCTTGAACACCGCCGGCCCGCCGGGGTTGCGGGTGAGCGGCAGCCAGGTACTGCCGTTGCGCTGAATCGGCCGCGGATAGATTCGGGGATCGCCGGACGCCGGGGCGCCTACCAGCTCATCCAGCGGGATATGGTGCGCACGCGCGATCGGCAGCAGTAGCTCGAGCGTTGGCCGGCGCCGGCAGGATTCAAGTCGCGACAGGGTGCTGACCGAGATCTTGGTGCTGTCGGCCAGCTGCTCCAATGTGACGCCGCGGTGCTTGCGCAGGGCGCGCAGCCGCGGCCCAACGGCCGCCAGGACCGTCTGCAGTCCGTCGGTCATGCCTCTGAGTTTGCCATAGTGGCAAATGTTCTTGCCAGTTGCCCTACGGCGACGGCACCCTGCGTGTCATGGCGGATAGAGCGCGGAACGCCCCGGCAGCGCATGCGCACGGTTACCTGACCCGTGACGGGGTGTCGCCGCTGGAGTTGCTGGCCGCCGGGCGGGCGGAGGTCGCCGGATACGGCGGTCAGATCATGACGGGCACGGTGACGTCGCTAACTCGGGTGCCACGCGGCGGCTTCGAAGTCACCCTGACGGACGGCTCCAGCCGCCGGGCGCGCCGGGTGCTGGTTGCCACCGGCCTGGTCGACGAGTACCCCGATGTTCCCGGCCTGCGGGAACGCTGGGGCCGTGACGTCGTGCACTGCCCGTTCTGCTTCGGCTGGGAGCTGCGCGATCAGCCGCTCGCAGTTCTGGCGACTGGACCGCATGCTGCCGCACAGGCGATTATGTGGCGGCAGTGGAGTCAGGACGTCGCCCTGTTCCTGCACACCGCGCCCAGGCCCGGTGCTGAGCAACGTGAGCAACTCGCCGCCAGCGGCATCAGCCTCGTCGAGGGCGACGTCACCGGCGTCGCGGTCACCAGCGACCGCCTCAGCGGGGTCCGCCTTCGATCCGGGCAGGTCATCCCCAGGCGCGCCGTCGTCATCGGGCCGCAGTTCGAGGCCCGCCACGCTCTCCTGGACGGCCTGGGTGTCTCCGTCGCTGAGCACCCGCTCGGCATCGGCCACCAGGTCGCGGCAGACACCGCCGGCCGCACGACAGCCGCCGGCGTCTGGGTGGCCGGGAATACCGCCGACGTAACCGCGGGCGTCATGCAGGCGGCCGCATCTGGCGTCACCGCAGCAGCCGCGGTCAATGCCGACCTGACCGCCGAGCACACTACCGCCGCACTCGCCGCCCGCGGCTCGCGATCTGGAGGTCCCGGCGGCCCGGAACCCGGGACAGGGCTAGGACCGGAACGCGGCGTAGATAATGGCGCTTAGCCGGTCGATCATCTCTTCCTTGGGCAGCCGCACTTCGGCGCTCATCAGATAGTTGATGCGCTCGAGCATCATCAGGCAGGCGACCGCCGTGAGCTCGGCATGCTCGGTCTTGACTCCCTCGCCGGCCGGGCTGGTCTGGGCGGCCGTCATGCCCTGGGTCATGACCTCCGACAGCCGGAAGAACAGCTGGAGGCCGTCGCTGAAGACGCTCTCGCCGACGATCTCGGCCTGGCTGAGGATCCGGATGACCGTCGCGTGGGCAGCGTAGGTGTCGCAGAAGCTCGTCACCCAGCGCCGCAGGGCCGCTCGCCCGGCGTCGTTGCTGGTGACGACCGGGAACTCGTCGGTGATGTTGGCCATGTCGAGCAGGGCGTCCCGGAGCAGGGTCCGGAAGAGGTCGTCCTTGTTGGCGAAGTACAGATAAAAGGTGCCGTGCGACGTCTTGGCGCGGCGGACGATGTCCTCGACGCGCGCCGCCTGGAAGCCCGGCTTCCTCGAACTCGACCAGCCCGGACTCGAGCAGCCTGCGGACGGTCTCCCGGCCGTGGGCGCCAAGCTCGCGCTGGAGTGCGGGCACGCCGCCGTCCCGCGACGGCCTCGGCGCCTGAGTCCGGAGCGGGCCCGGGCGCTGGTCGCCGGCTGCCGGGGTCTGCGCTGTCGTTGGCACAGCCTGAACCTCCGCCGGGTCAGCTTTGAAGTCGGCCGGGCTCAGCTTCACTGCTGGCGCAACCCGGCTTGGATCCGATTGGTTCCCTAACGGGACGTGCTGTGCGTTGTGCTCGCTCAGACGACCTTGTGCGGCGAGCCTCCGGCCGCCACTCTGGATTCCCGTGACGCCGGACGACTTGTCTCGCGGGCCCAGGCTGGGTTCCCGGCTCATGTAGCGAGACTAGTGGGTCTGGCCGTCACGGGCCACGGCGGGGAGGCGGTGTGCCGACAACTTCGCATATGGGAACTATACCGACTGTACATGATCAACGGGCTCGTCTGGGAAGAAACTTCACTATTCGAGTTTCTCCGCAGGCCAGAGGTCATCTGCACGGCCGCCAGCAAGCGGAAAGGTGACACCTATATCAGGTGACGGTCGCGTCATTATTTGCATCAAATTAGCGGGGCGTGCGCAAATAGAGATCATGACTCGCGACCCGGCAGGGACTGAGGCGACGATTGCCTGTCCGCCTGCGCGCCTTCAGGCGCCGCCAGCGTCGCCAGAACCGCGCCAGCTAGCCGATCCGCCCGAGCCTTCCGGACCGGCAGCGCCGGACGCCGGGATGGCGGGAAAGGCGGCCGCGGAGAACTTCCCGGTTGCCCTGCGGATGCTGCCCCGCCGCTACCGGGACCACCTGATGGCGGTGTATGCCTACGCACGGACGGTGGACGACGCCGGCGACGAGGCACCGCCGGATGAGCGGCCCGGCCTGCTTGCCGAGCTCGAAGAGGACCTGCGCAGGCTCTACGCCGGGGCGGGCCAGCCGGGCGGGCACCCGCGCGACCCCGCAGTCCGCGGCCTGGCCGGGGTGGTGAGCGACTGCCACATCCCGGCGCAGCCCTTTCGCGATCTCATCGAGGCGAACAAGCAGGACCAGGTCGTCACTCGCTACGGCACCTTCGGTGAGCTTCTCGGCTACTGCACCCTGTCAGCCAACCCGGTCGGCCAGCTCGTGCTCTACGTTTTCGGCTGCTACACGCCCGAGCGCGCCGCGCTGTCCGACTCCGTCTGCAGCGGCCTGCAGGTCGTCGAGCATCTCCAGGACGTCGGCGAGGACTTCCGCGCTGGCCGTGTCTACCTCCCGGCCGAGGACCTGCGCAGCTACGGCGTGACCGACGCGGACCTGGCGGCGTCCTCGGCATCACCCCAGCTTCGCAAGCTGATCAGGTTCGAGGCTGATCGCGCGGGTGCCCTGATCAGCTCGGGCGCGCCGCTCATCCGGCAGCTGCACGGTGCTGCCCGCATCGCCGTGGCGGGTTACCTGGCCGGCGGCCGGGCTGCGATCGCGGCCATCGCGGCCGCTGACTACGACGTGCTTGCGGCCACCCGCAAGCCGGGCAAGGGCCGGACCGTGCGCGAGCTCGTCAGCGTCCTGGCACGGGGCCGGTGACCCGATGACCGTGCAGACTCCGCCGACCGCGGACGTCGAGGCTGCTTACCGGCAGTGCGAGACGATCACGCGCCAGCAGGCCAAGAACTTCGCCTACGGCATCGCCCTCCTGCCCGGGCCGAAGCGCCGGGCGCTGTCGGCCGTCTATGCCTATGCCCGGCGGATTGACGACATCGGCGACGGCACGCTGCCGGTGCCCGAGAAGGTGGCCGAGCTGGCCGCCGCGCGCGCCTCGCTGATGGCGCTGGCGGCGGGCACCGCTGCCGATGCGGCCGCGATCGGTGACCCGGTGCTGATCGCCCTGCGCGATGCCGCGGACCGGTTCCCGGTGCCGCTGGCGGCGTTCGGCGAGCTCATCGACGGCTGCGAGGCCGACGTCCGCGGCGTCAGCTACGAGACATTCGCCGAGCTGGAGCACTATTGCCGGTGCGTGGCGGGCTCGATCGGCCGACTGTCGCTCGGCGTCTTTGGCTGCGCGGACCCGGCCGCAGCATCGCCGCTGGCCGACGACCTTGGCGTGGCCCTGCAGCTCACGAACATCCTGCGTGACATCCGCGAGGACCTGGGCAACGGCCGCGTCTACCTGCCCGCCGAGGACCTCGCGCGGTTCGGCTGCACCCTGACGCCACCCTTCCCGGACTCGGACGGCGCGCAGGGAACGATGGACGGCCCGCTTGCCGAGCTGGTCCGGTTCGAAGCGGACCGGGCACGCGGCTGGTACGCGACCGGCCTGCAGCTGCTGCCGATGCTGGACCGCCGCAGCGCTGCCTGCACCGGCGCTATGGCGGGCATCTACCGGCGGCTGCTCGAGCACATCTCGGCCCGCCCGCAGCAGGCGCTGGCGGCGCGCATGTCGCTGCCCGGCCGCGAGAAGGCCCTGATCGCCGTCGTCGCGCTCTCCGGCTTGAGCCGCCGGCTCGGGCCCGGTCGCCGGGCGGGAGCGCGGTCGTGAGCGAGCGCCGGGTAGTCGTCATCGGCGGCGGCCTCGCGGGCATCACGGCCGCGATCGGCCTGCGCGACGCCGGGATCGCGGTCACCCTGCTCGAGGCACGGCCGCGGCTCGGCGGCGCCGCCTCGTCCTACGTCCGGGCCGGCATGACGATCGACAACGGCCAGCACGTGTTCCTGCGCTGCTGCAGCGAGTACCAGGCCCTCCTGGCCCGGCTGGGCGTCGCTGACCAGGTCGCGATTCAGGAGCGATTCGACGTGACTGTCCTGCCGGGAACGTGGCGTAAGCCCGCCCGGCTCCGGCGCAGCGCGCTGCCGAGTCCGCTCCACTTCGCGCGGGCGCTGCTCAGTTACCCGCTGCTCACGCTGGGGGAGCGGGCCAGGGTCGGCCGGGCCGCTCTCGCGTTCCGGTTCGCGGACGAGACGAGCAGCGACCTGGACGGTCAGCGGCTCGGCGACTGGCTCGCCACGCGCGGCCAGGACGAGCGGGCCCGGCGGCGGCTCTGGGACCTGTTCATCATCTCGGCGCTGAACATCGGCGGCGACGACGCCAGCGTGGGCCTCGCGGCGATGGTCATCAAGAAGGCGCTGCTCGGGAAGCGCGACGCCGCCGACATCGGCATGGCCAGGGTGCCGCTTGGCCGGCTGCACGGCGACGCGACGGCGGAGTTGCTCGGCAAGCTAGGCGTGCAGGTGCGGATGCAAGCGCGCGCGTCCGGCGTGGCGGCGCTGCCGGGCGGCGGCTTCCGGATCGGGCTGAGCCGGGGCGAGGCAGCCGCCGGGCAAGAGGCTGCCGTCGCGGATGAAACTGCCGTCGCGGAAGAAACCAGGGGCGAGGACGCCGGGGAAGGCACCGGCCAGGCTGGCGGCCAGTCCCTCGAGGCCGACGGCGTCGTGCTGGCGGTTCCGTCGGGGCAGGCGGCCCGGCTCGCCGCCGGCGCCGGTCTCGGCGCGGCTGACCGCTTTGCTGCCATTGATCACTCGCCCATTGTGAACGTGCATGTGATCTATGACAGGAATGTGATGGATCTGCCGTTCGTGGCGGCGGTGGACTCGCCTGTCCAGTGGGTATTCGACAAGACCAGGCAGTCCGGCCTCACGTCGGGTCAGTACCTGGCGGTCTCGCTGTCCGCCGCGGACGAGTACATGGACATGCCGACCGCGGCGCTGCGGGAGCTGTTCGTGCCGGCGCTCGAGGCGCTGCTCCCGGCAGCGGCCAGCGCAGGCATCACGGATTTCTTTGTCACCAGGGAACGTCGGGCGACGTTCCGGCAGGGACCAGGTTCTGGCGCCCTGCGACCCGGCGCCGCGACCTCGGTGCCGGGCCTTGTGCTGGCCGGTGCGTGGACGGACACCGGCTGGCCGGACACTATGGAGGGTGCCGTGCGAAGCGGACAGGACGCTGCGCAAGAACTGGCGCGCGAGCTCGATTCGCTGCCACCGGCAGTGCGGGCTGCCGACCTTAGTGCTGCCGGGCTGGCTCATGACGACCTCGACAACGCCTGGTCAGGTGCGTCATGACGGTCACCATGCCGGCCGGCGTGCAGACGGCCAGAGACCTCGTCGGCCCGGCGATCGCGGAGGCAGTGAACCGGTTGAGCCCGGCCGTGCGCACCGTGGCTGCCTATCACCTGGGCCTGGCCGACGCAGACGGCAACCCGGCTCCGCCAGGCGGCGGCGCGGGCAAGGCCTTGCGGCCAGCGCTGGCGGTCCTGTCGGCCCGGTCGACCGGGGCGAGCGCGGAGAAGGCGGCACCGGCCGCAGTCGCCGTGGAGCTGGTGCATAACTTCTCTCTGCTGCACGACGACATCATGGACGGGGACACCGAGCGCCGGCACCAGGCGACGGCCTGGACCGTGTTCGGCGTGGGCCCGGCCATCCTGGCCGGTGACGCGCTGCTGGCGCTGGCCCAGGACATCCTGCTGGAGACCCCGCCGTACGGCGTGTGGGCTGCTCGCTGCCTGTCGGCCGCCGTGCAGCGGCTGATCGCCGGGCAGGGGAGTGACCTCGCCTTCGAGCGGCGCGACGACGTCCAGGTCGAAGAGTGCCTGGAGATGGCGGGCGACAAGACGGCGGCCCTGATGGCCTGCGCCTGCAGCATCGGCGTCATCTACCTGGGCGCGCCGGCCAGCCTGGCGATGAGCCTGTCCGGCTTCGGCGCCCACGCGGGCCTGGCCTTCCAGCTGACCGACGACCTGCTCGGCATCTGGGGCGCGCCCGAGGTCACCGGCAAGCCGGTCGGCTCCGACCTGCGCGCACGGAAGAAGTCCGTGCCGGTCGTCGCCGCGCTCACCAGCGGGACCGAGGCTGGCCGGGACCTGCGCCAGCTGCTCGGCAAGCCAGCGGCGCTGGCCGAGGACGAGGTGCAGCACGCCACCGCGCTGGTGGAAGCGGCCGGCGGCAGGCAGCAGGTGGAGTCGATGGCGGACACCGAGCTGGCCTCTGCGCTGAGCTGCCTGGAGGCAGCCGAGATGCCCGAGGACGTGCGCGCCGAGTTCGCGACCATTGCCGAGTTCATCACGGCGCGGCAATGGTGACTCAGGACATGAAGGCTTACGAGCGCGAGGCGTCCGCGCGCCGGGCTCCCGTGCGCGGCCCGGCGGCCATCCGGGTGGCGCTGGAGCGCGCGACGCGGCACCTCACCGGCCTGCAGAACCCGGCGGGCTGGTGGCAGGGCGAGCTCGAGACCAACGTCACCATGGACGCCGAGGACCTGATGCTGCGGGAGTTCCTCGGCATCCGGAGCGACGAGCTGACCCAGGCGAGTGCCCGGTGGATCCGGCGCTCGCAGCGTGCTGACGGCACCTGGGCCAACTTCCTCGGCGGCGAAGCCGACCTGTCGACTACAGTCGAGGCCTACGTTGCGCTCCGGCTCGCCGGCGACTCGCCCGAGGCCGAGCACATGGAGCGGGCGGCTCGCTTCATCAGGGATCGCGGCGGGATCGCGCGCACCCGCGTCTTCACCCGGATCTGGCTCGCGCTCTTCGGCGAGTGGCCGTGGGACGAACTGCCCGTAATGCCGCCAGAGCTGATCTACTTCCCCCGGTGGGTTCCGCTCAACGTTTACGGCTGGGGCTGCTGGGCACGCCAGACCATCGTGCCGCTCACGGTGGTGTGCTCGCTGCGGCCGGCTGGGTCGCTGCCGTTTGGCCTGGCGGAGCTCGATTCCGGCGGTGTGCGCGTCCCTCGTGCGGCCAACGGGCGCGCGACCGGAGTCGGCCGCAAGACGACGACGGACACCTGGGGCCGGATCTTCAGCGGCCTTGACCGGGTGCTGCACCGGTACGAGCGCGGCCTCGGCCGGGTGCGGCCCGCGTCCGCGGTGCGGACCGCGGCTTTCCGCCGCTGCGCAGAGTGGATCATCGCCCGTCAGGAGAAGGACGGCTGCTGGGGCGGCATCCAGCCGCCGTGGGTGTACTCGCTGATGGCGCTGCACCTGCTCGGCTACGGCCTGGACCACCCGATCGTGAAGCGGGGCCTGGACGGGCTCGACCGGTTCACGGTGTGGGAGGACCGCCCGGAAGGAAAGGAGCGACGGCTCGAGGCCTGCCAGTCACCCGTCTGGGACACCGTGCTGGCGATGGTCGCTCTGGGCGACGCCGGACTCCCGGCTGACCATCCGGCCCTGCAGTCGGCGGCGCGCTGGGTGCTGTCGGAGGAGATCCGCGGCCCTGGCGACTGGCAGGTGCAGCGGCCCGGGCTTGCCCCGGCTGGCTGGGCCTTCGAGTTCGACAACGACGGCTATCCCGACGTCGACGACACGGCCGAGGTGCTGCTCGCGCTCGGCCGGGTCGAGCAGCCGGATGAGGAGTCCGCGCAGCAGGCCGGCGGCGCGGCGGCCCGCGCGCTGGACTGGCTGGTCGGGATGCAGTCGCGCGACGGCGGCTGGGGTGCGTTCGACGCCGACAACACCTCCCGCATGGTGACCAGGCTGCCGTTCTGCGACTTCGGCGAGGTGATCGACCCGCCGTCGGCGGACGTCACCGCGCACACCGTGGAGGCCCTGGCCGCCGCGGGCCTGCGCGGAACCCGGGCCGTGCGCCGGGGAGTTGCCTGGCTGCTTCGCGCCCAGGAAGCGGACGGGTCCTGGTTCGGCCGCTGGGGCGCGAACTACGTGTACGGCACCGGCGCTGTCGTTCCCGCGCTGATCGCGGCGGGCGTCCTCCCCGGCAAGCCGTGCATCCGGCGAGCCGTTGCCTGGCTCGTCGAGCACCAGAACGCCGACGGCGGCTGGGGTGAGGACATGCGCTCCTACGACGACCCGTCCTGGGCGGGCCGCGGTCAGTCGACCGCGTCGCAGACGGCGTGGGCCCTGCTTGCGCTGCTGGCAGCCGGCGGCGACGACGCGATGAGCAGCGCCGGGCGCGGCGCGGCCTGGCTGGCCCGGACGCAGCAGCCGGACGGCACCTGGGACGAGCCGCAGTTCACCGGGACCGGCTTCCCCGGCGACTTCTACATCAACTACCACCTGTACCGGCTGGTGTTCCCGGTCAGTGCGCTCGGCCGCTACCTGGATGCCGTCACGCAGGACGGATCCCGATGAGCGAGCTCACTGTCTGCGCGCCCCTGGGCCTCGAGGCCCGGGCGCTGCGGCGCGGGCTCGCCGAGACGAGTGGCGGTGAACCGGTCCGCGTCGTCCGGACCGGGTACGGGCCCCGGCGGGCCGCTGCCGCCGCCGCGCGCATCGCGGAGTCGTCGCCGGACATGCTCGCGGTGGCTGGCGTCGGCGCGGCGCTGCGCAGCGACCTGCGGCCGGGTGACGTCGTGGTGGCCACTTCGGTGACCGACGGCGTGACGACGACCGAGTGCGCGTCGGCCGCGTTTCTGGCCGGTGAGCTTCGTCGTGCGGGGCTGCGGGTCGTCGCGGGCCCGATCGCTACTGTCGATCATCTGGTGCGCGGCCGCGAGCACGAGCAGCTGGCGGCGACGGGCGCGATCGCGGCGGACATGGAGTCCGCGCCGTTGCTCGCCGCCGCGGCCGGCCGCCCGGTGGCGGTCATCCGCGCGATCTCCGACACGCCCGGCCAGCCCGTCTTCAGCCCCGCCATCATTCCCGGCGGCCTCGCTGCGCTCCGGTCGCTGCGGCGGGCCGCTCCCGCACTGCAGCGCTGGGCGGCCGCAGTCGGACCGCGCCGGGTGCTGCTGGCAAGCCCGCGGTCGTTCTGCGCCGGCGTAGAGCGTGCGATCGAGATCGTCGAGCTGGCGCTTGAGCAGTACGGCGCCCCGGTGTACGTCCGCAAGCAGATCGTGCACAACGCCACCGTGGTCGCGGACCTGGAGCGGGCCGGCGCGATCTTCGTCGACGAGCTCAGCGAGGTGCCGGACGGGGCGAAGGTCGTGTTCTCGGCTCACGGCGTCTCGCCGGAGGTCCGGGCCGAGGCAGCGCGGCGGCAGCTGGCGACAGTCGACGCCACCTGCCCGCTGGTGGCCAAGGTCCACGCCGAGGCCCGGCGGTACGCCTCCGACGGGTACCTGGTCGCGCTCATCGGGCACTCGGGGCACGAGGAGGTCGAGGGCACGCTCGGCGAGGCCCCGGCCGCCATGGCGCTCGTGGAGAGCGTCGCGGACGTCGGCAGGCTGGCTCCGGCTGACCCCGGCAAGGTGGCGTTCCTCATGCAGACCACGCTGGCTGCCGACGAGGCAACCGGGATCGTGGACGCGATCACCCGGCGGTTCCCGTCGGTGACCGGGCCGGGCAGCGACGACATCTGCTACGCGACGACTAACCGGCAGGCTGCTGTCCGGGCCATCGCAGCCGAGTCCGATGTCGTGCTGGTGGCCGGGTCCGCGAACTCGTCCAACTCGCAGCGGCTCGTGGAGACCGCCGAGCGGGCCGGGACGAAGGCGTACCTCGTCGACGGAGCCGAGGACATTCAGCTCGGCTGGCTTGCCGGAGCCGCCACCGTGGGGCTGGCGGCCGGAGCGTCGGCCCCGCCCGCCATCGTCGGGCAGATCGTGTCCGCCCTGGCGGGGCTGGGCGAGGTGCAGACCAAGGACGTGGTCGTCGCCACCGAGTCCGTGCAGTTCGGACTCCCGAAGGAGCTGAGGCAGCGGTCCGCTGACTCGGCCGACAACTAGAGAGCTTCCGCAAGTGCGGAAGTACTGATGAGAGAGACGGTGCCATCGTGAGTATGCCGCTGCGCCAGAGCCTGCGGGTCGGGACTTACCTGATGCGCCAGAAGCTCCGCGGCACTGAGAAGTTCCCGCTGCTCGTCGAGCTGGAGCCGCTGTTCGCCTGCAACCTGAAATGCGCGGGCTGCGGGAAGATCCAGCAGCCGGCCAGCCTGCTGAAGCAGCGCATGCCAGTGGAGCAGGCCATTGCCGCCGTCGAGGAGTGCGGTGCGCCGATGGTGTCCATCGCTGGCGGCGAGCCGCTGATGCATCCGCAGATCGAGGTGATCGTCGAGGAGCTGATCAAGCGGAAGAAGTTCGTGTTCCTGTGCACGAACGCGCTGCTCATCCCGAAGAAGCTGGACAAGTTCACGCCCTCGCCGTACTTCGCCTGGGTGGTCCACATCGACGGGCTGAAGGAGCGGCACGACGAGTCGGTCTGCAAGGAAGGCGTGTTCGACGACGCTGTCGCCGCGATCAGGGAGTGCCAGCGGCGCGGCTTCCGGGTGAACACCAACACGACTTTCTTCAACACCGACACGCCGCAGACGATCATCGACGTGCTCGACTACCTCAACGACGACCTCAAGATCGACGACATGCAGATCTCGCCTGCCTACGCTTACGAGAAGGCGCCCGACCAGGACCACTTCCTCGGCGTGACGGAGACGCGGGAGCTGTTCCGCAAGGCCTTCGGCGACGGCAACCGGAAGCGGTGGCGGCTCAACCACACGCCGCTGTTCCTGGACTTCCTCGAGGGCAAGAAGGACTTCTCCTGCACCGCGTGGGGCATCCCGTCCTACTCGCTGCTTGGCTGGCAGAAGCCCTGCTACCTGATGTCGGACGGCTACGTCGAGACGTACAAGGAGCTCGTGGAGACCACCGACTGGGACTCCTATGGCCGCGGCAAGGACCCGCGCTGCTCCAACTGCATGGCGCACTGCGGCTACGAGCCGTCAGCCGTTCTCGCGACGACGTCGTCGCTGCGGGAGTCGATCCGGGCGCTGCGCGGCTAAGGCGCTGGCCGAGGCTCGGGCGCTCAGCCGCTGTGGTGCTGGAGGAACTCCAGCGTCCGGTGGTTGAACTCCTCGGTGATCTCGTAGATCGGCGCGTGCGCGCACCCGCCGAAGACGACGACCTCCGACCCGGCAATGCCCTTCGACAGCGGACCGGCGAACCGGGTCGAGGTCACCATGTCGTACTCGCCGAACGTAATCAGCGTGGGTGCGGCGATCGAGCCGAGCGCAGCTGTGGCGTCGTGCCCGAGAACGGCGCTTGACTGGCGCAGGAGGGCGTCGACGTCCGGCATCGGGCGGCTGCGGACGAAGTCGGCGAGCTGGTTGACGTACTCGGGCCTGGCCGCGTACAGCTCGGGCGTGAAGCACCAGGGGAAGACGCCGGCGATGACCATGTCGGCCACGCTGTCCATGCCCTGCGCTATGATCCGCCAGCCCTCGACCACGGCGCGCAGGAACGGGTCGGTGGCCGGCCAGGCGCTGTGCAGCGACAGCGATTTCACCCGCTCCGGATGCAGCGCCGCCAGGAACATGCCGACGGCCGCTCCGAGCGACAGGCCAGAAACGTGGGCGCTGTCGATCCCGGCCGCCGCCATGAACGCGGCGATGTCGTCCGCCATCTGGTCGGTCGTGTAGTCGCCCTCGGGCTTGCCGGACAGCCCGGCGCCCCGCAGATCAACGGTGTAGCAGGTGAAGTGCCTGGCGTAGTCGGCCACCTGGAAGGCGTAACACGCCTGATCAGCTGCCAGATAGGGAATGAGAACCAGCGGCTCGCCCTCGCCCTGCACCTCGTAGTTCACGTCGATGCCGTTCGCCTGCACGACGGGCATGGCAGCCCCTCTCTCCCGTGCCGCCCGGTCCGGCGTGCGATGAAGCCGGCCTGATCCGATCGTCTCCCACCGGGCGGAATCTCGCTAGCTCCTGGCCCCTGGCGCGGGTAACATCGCGGCGTGGCCGACAGGATCCTGATCTACGGGGTGACAGGGTCGGGCAAGAGCACGCTGGCGCGGCAGGTAGCCGAGCGGACAGGCCTTCCCTTCTCCTCCGTAGATGACCTGACGTGGGAGCCCGGCTGGGTCGCGGTGCCGGACGACGAGCAGCGCTGGCGGATCACGGCCGTCTGCGCCGGGGACCAGTGGATCATCGACTCGGCGTACCGCAAGTGGATCGACGTGCCGCTGGGGCGGGTGGACCTGATCGTGGCACTCGACTATCCGCGCTGGCTGTCGCTCGGCCGGCTCGTGCGCCGCACGCTGCTGCGGAACCTCGACCACAAGCCGATCTGCAACGGCAACGTCGAGACACTGCGCCAGACTTTCTCCCGGGACTCGATCATCAGCTGGCACTTCCAGTCGTTCGCAGGCAAGCGGGATCGGATGCGCGCCTGGGCCGCCGAGCCGCCGCCCGGTGCCGAGGTCGTCCGCCTGACCTCACCCCGCGCCGCTCGCCGCTGGCTGGCGACTGTGGCGCGCGAGCAGCGCACCCGGGTCGCGCAGCCCTAGTTGTAGTCGGCTGTTAGTATCTGAGCAATTGCTCAAACTAACTGCTTGAGGGGCGCATGGCCAAGGCGGGGCGGAAAGTCGAGAGCGGAGCTGGCGTGCGCCGCGCGCAGTCCGCGGAGGTCCGCGCTGCCCTGGTTACTGCGGCGATCGAGGCACTGCGCGAGACCGGATTCGCCGGCGCCAGCGCGCGGGAGATCGCCGGGCGGGCTGGGTACAGCCAGGCGCTGATCTTCTACCACTTCGGCTCGGTCAACCGGCTGCTGCTCGCTGCGCTCGACGAAGTCAGCATCCGGCGCATGGAGATCTACCGGGAGCTTCTGGAGCACGCGACGTCGGTTGCCGCACTGGCCGAGTCGGCGCGGTCGATCTTCCTGCAGGATCTGGACTCTGGTCAGGTGCGAGTGCTTGTCGAGATGATCACCGGAGCCCAGTCCGTACCGGAACTGGGGCAGCAGGTCGCCGAGCGCCTCCGGCCGTGGCGCGAGCTGGCAGAGGAAGCCATGCGGCGCGCGCTCGGCCGGTCGGCGGCGGCGGCGCTCGTACCGCCGGCCGAGGCAGCGCATGCTCTGGTTGCCGGGTTCCTCGGCCTCGAGCTGCTGGCCACGCTCGACGGGGACCGGGACGCGGCGCTTGCGGTGTTCGACCGCGCGCACGCGCTGGCCCGGATGCTTGACGTGCTGGGCACTCTGCGGCTCCCCGCAGCGGGTGTCCGGAAAAGTACCCATGCCCAGGAGGCGAAATGAGCCAGGTCGATGCCGTCACCGGCGCGTTCAGCTACTCGGGTGCGGCGATAGCCCGTGACCTGCTGGCGCGCGGGCACCAGGTGCGAACTCTGACCGGTCATCCCGGCCGCGCACCGGCGGACACACTCATCGACATCCAGCCGCTGGACTTCTCCGACGCGAGCGAGCTGGTGGCGTCGCTGACCGGCGTGCACACGCTGTACAACACGTACTGGGTGAGGTTCCCGCACGGTTCGCTCACGCACGAGGTGGCCGTTGCCAACAGCCGGGCGCTCTTCGCCGCCGCGGCAGCTGCGGGCGTCGAGCGGATCGTCCACGTTTCCATCACCCACGCCAGCGCCGACTCACCGGACCCGTACTTCCGCGGCAAGGCAGCTGTCGAGCAGGCGCTCGCTGACTCCGGCGTGCCGTCTCACGCCGTTGCCCGGCCGGCGGTCCTGTTTGGCGGCGACGGCGTGCTACTCAACAACATTGCCTGGCTGCTCCGGCGGCTGCCGGTCTTCGCGATCGGCGGACGCGGCGATTACCGGCTGCGCCCGATCCATGTCGACGACCTGGCCGCGCTCTGCCTCGAGCTGGGGGGCCGGACGGACACCGTCACCGTGGACGCGGTCGGACCGGAGTCCGTCACCTTCAGGCAGCTGGTGGAGACCATCCGGGCCGCCGTGGGCAGCCGGTCGGTGATCGTTCCGGTTCCGGGTGCGCTGATTCCCGTCGTCGCCGCAGCGCTCGACGTCATGCTGCGCGACACTCTGCTGACCGCCGACGAGTACACCTCGATGGCGGCCGGGCTCGCCGACTCCGCCGCGCCAGCCACCGGCACGACCGTCCTCACCGAGTGGATCGCTCAGCACGGCGACGAGCTCGGCCGCCGCTACGCCAGCGAGCTGGAGCGGCACTACCGCAAGGCCGCGCCGGTCTAGCCGCCGGGCCGCGGGACTTACCGAGGTAAATCCGCGCACTGGGGCTGCGCGGATCTACCTCAATGACGAAGGCGGGCTGAGGCTACTGCTGATACGTGGCCAGGAACGTGCCCAGCCGTGCGATCGCGTCGTCCAGTACCGGCACCGAGGCGAGGAACACCATCCGCAGGTGGTCGGTCGTCGGCAGGTTGAAACCGCTGCCGTGGGACAGCAGCACGTGCTGCTGCTCCAGCAGGTCGATCATCATCTGCTCGTCGTCCCGGATGGGGTAGACAGCGGGATCCAGGCGGGGGAACAGGTAGAGCGCGCCGGCCTTGTAACAGGTCACGCCCGGGATCGAGGTGATCTTCGCCCAGGCGTGGTCGCGCTGGTCGCGCAGGCGGCCGCCGGGCTCGAGCAAGTGCGTGATGTCGATGCGGCCGCCGAGAGCCGGCTCGATCGCGTGCTGCGCGGGGACGTTCGGGCACAAGCGCATGTTCGCCAGCAGCTCGAGTCCGTCCAGGTAATCGGCAGCGTGGTCACGCGGCCCCGAGATCACCAGCCAGCCGGACCGGAAGCCCGCGAGCCGGTAGGTCTTCGACAGCCCGCCGAGCGTCAGCACGAGCAGATCCGGCGCGAGCGCGGCAGCCGAGTTGTGCACGGCGCCGTCGTAGAGGATCTGGTCGTAGATCTCGTCGGTGAGCACCAGCAGGCCGTGCTTGCGCGCCAGCTCGAGCATGCCCAGCATCGTGTCGTGCGAGTAGACCGCGCCGGTGGGATTGTTCGGGTTGATGATCACCAGAGCCCGGGTACGGTCGGTGATCCGGCTGGCCAGATGATCCAGATCAGGGTTCCAGTCGTTCGACTCGTCGCACCGGTAGTGCACGGCGTGACCGCCGCAGAGGTTGATCGCGCCGGTCCACAGCGGGTAGTCCGGGCTCGGCACCAGGACCTCGTCGCCCGTGTCAAGCAGCGCCTGCAGAGCCATCACGATGAGCTCGGAAACTCCGTTGCCCAGGAACACGTCATCCGCCGTCACGCCGGTGACACCGCAGCGGTCGAAGAACTGCGCCACGGCCTCCCGTGCGGGCTGGATGCCGCGGGCGTCGCTGTAGCCCTGCGCGTCCGCGATGTGCTTGACCACGTCATTGAGCACGTCTTCGGGCGCGTCCAGGCCGAAGGGCGCGGGATTGCCCAGATTGAGCTTGAGGATCTCGTGTCCGGCTGCCTCGAGCTGGCGAGCTCGCCGAAGGACCGGCCCGCGTATGTCGTACCTGACGTTGCTGAGCCTGCCTGCCTGAGCAACCTGCACTTCGACGATCCCTCCGCTCTGCTTCGCCGTCGGGCATGGTTGTCGCCGCTGCCCGTCGCCCGCAAAAAAGCGCGCGTCCCCGGTCGTCGGCAGTCAGCCGGCGCCAGGGGCGCTGCATGTGGTGGAAAGGTTACCGTGACTATGACCCGCGTTACCCGGTGAGCCCGGCTTTACGACCGGCCGTTACCCGAAGATGACAGGCGTGCGGGCTGCGCCTTACCGCGCCGAGAGCACTTCGGCGATCTTGGCTGCCGCGCCGGGCGGGTCGCTGGCATCGCACAGGAGCTCGCCCCATGACCAGCGGTAATACCAGTGCAGCCGACCGGAATCGTCGGTGCCCGGCACGCAGTCGATGCTCTCGGCGAGCATCGAGGCGCCCGGCATGAACACGTGCAATGCGGCCGGGTACGAGGTCTTGATGGTGGCGTGGAAGCCCTCGGTATCCAGCGCAGTGGCCAGCTTGTGCAGGTGATAGCTACGGGCGTGGTCTTGGGCTCTCAGTTGCATGTCACCTGCTTTGGGGGTCGGCACATTGTGGGCGCCGACCGCAGGGTCTTGTCAAGCCCGGCAGTAAAGCGAAGATGGCAGCGCCTGCGTCATGGCTGCTACTGACCGCTGCTGCCGTAGCCGGGGTGACCCGGGTAATTGTCATAACCCGGCTCGGGAGCACGACTGCCGTTGTCGTAGGGGCTTGGCAGGTAGCCGTGCTGTTCGTTGCCGCCGGGCTGCGCCGACGGGCCGGCGAAGTACACCGGGTCGGAGTAGTTGATGCCGAGGCTGGATGCCGAGTGGCCGCCGGAGCCCTGTCCGTTGCCATTGGATGGCGGTGCGGGCAGGTAGCCGGCCGACTGGCCGTCACCCGCGTCGCTATACCAGTTGACGGCGGGGGGCGCCTGCTGACCGGCAGCGAACCCGCTGCCGTAGGCGCCCGCATCCAGCGGACCCGCCGGGTCGGAGTAGCTGGGCTGTGCTGAGCCGACGAAGCTGCCGTACGGGTTAGCGACAGGGGCCGACGAGTGATGCGATGGCGCGGCGGAGGCGGCCGGCGGCTGGACCGGATACCCGTTCGGCCCGCTCGCCGCGTG
The DNA here is from genome assembly GCA_963711535.1 of uncultured Actinomycetota bacterium. GTDB lineage: Bacteria > Actinomycetota > Actinomycetes > Streptosporangiales > Streptosporangiaceae > JAJYUU01. The sequence continues at coordinate 164,525 of CAVQEN010000005.1, forward strand.
GCCGCCAGCGGCCGGATTAGACGGGAACGATGGCGACGGGTCGCTGTAGCCGGCCGGCGGCTGCGCAGCGCCAGGGCCGGCGCCCTTCGACCTGCGCGCGCGGTACGAGCGGCTGTCGGAGCTATTAATCGCCGGAAATGAGGGACTGGTCAGCGGGTCATCGTCGCCCGGAAGCGGCGGCCGGGCGTACGGACCCGAGTTCGGCACGGGCGCCGCGGCCAGCGGCGGTAGCGCGGGCTGAACCGGTCGCGGTCCCATACCCCGCTGAGCGCTCACCGGACTAGGGGCAGCGCCGGACCTTGGTGCCGCCGGACGGTGCTGGCTTGAACCCGGTGCGGGCGGACGCTGCTGACCGGAGCCTGGTGCGGCCGGACTGTGCTGACCGGAGCCTGGTGCGGGCGGACGCTGCTGACCGGAGCCCGGCGGACGCTGCTGGCCGGAACCGGGCCGCTCGCGGGCGCCCGGCCCGGGCTGCTGGTCGCCGAGGCGGGCCAGGGCAGCCAGGCTCTGACCGGCAGGCTCCGGGGCATCGTAGCGACCGGCTGCCCGCGCGGCGCGTAGGTCGATCTGCTCGGTCAGGTCCGTGGGCCTGCCGCTGGCCGGCGGGGCGCCACGGGAGGACCGCTGTCGCGTCGGCAACGGGCCCGACTCGCTCCGCGGGCCTGGCTCACTCCGACGAGCTGGCCGAGCCGGAGCCGTGCGAGGTGCGTTCGCCTGAGGCTCGGCGGTGCGCTTGGCAGCCGACACGGTGGTCGGCGCATCAGCGGAGGTGAAGGGCTTGTCGGCGGCGAGCTCTGCCCAGTAATCGACGTCAGAAAGCGAGTCCCAGGAGTCCGGCTCCACGCCCCGGCTGGTCCGGGCAGACCGGGCGGTCGCAGCCGCCGGCTGCGGCGCTGACGGAACTGGCCGACGGCCAGTGCTCGCGGGCCGGGCAGGGCTGGCGGGCCGGGCGTCCCTGACGGCACCGTCGCGGGCAGCAGGATCGCGATAGGCAGCGCCACGGTCGGGTACGGGAACGCGGTCAGGCACAGGGACGCGGGCGGGTACGGGCCGCTGCTGGCGCGCGGCCCGCTGGTCACGTGCCTGTTGCGGAGCGCGGCCCTGGGCGATGGCGGGAACAGGCAGTTCGCCGGGCTGTGACGAGTCGGCCGGGCGGCGGGTGCGTCGTGGCTCTTCGGGAATTTCGTCGAAGGGATCGGAATCGTCGGCACGCAGGAAGCGCAGTGCGGCAAAGGCAATGATGACGATCAGCACGACCACAGCCCCGAGGATTTCCAAGATCGTGATCATCACACCATCCCACTGACGTGGCCACGGGGCGGCGCTAGCCAGACGCGCGCGGCCATCGACGCGAGTCTCCCCCTGATGTGCAAGCACCATCGAATTGCTGCAAAGGCTTGATCTGCCTGAACAGTGATTGTGTCGAACGCTATACGCCTTGTCACGCAATTCGGGAAGTTTGCCAGCGCGTGTCGGTTATCTGTGAATGGGCGAGCACGCTCAGCGACCGGCGCTGACAGCCGGAATCGCGGCGCCCACGGCGGCTGCAGACGGCGCAGCCGTCGGCAGCGCATGCGCCGTCAGGGTGCCCCGGGCGATGACATGCTGAGCGATGGTCGTCCAGGCCTGCAGCAACTGCGGATGCGTGGGCAGCCTGCTGCCGAAGAACGTGTTGAGCGCGTAGATCGTGAATCGGTAGTTGTGCGACGAGCCTTGCGGGCAGGGCGGGTCGTAGGTAGCGGTCCCGGCGCTGTTGTAGGCCGTCCGGGCGTGTGGCGGCAGTTGCGTCCTGGCTGCCCTGGGCCCGGTGCCGCCGGCCGCGTCGGCCTGCAGGTCGGTCGTATCCGAGCCGATGTCGAAGACGATCCAGTAGACCTTCGGCGAGATCGGGGCCGCTGAGTCGTCGATGACCAGCGCCAGCGACTTGGTGCCGGGCGGTGCCCCGGACCAGAAAATAGGCGGGCTCTCGCCCGCGCCATGACAGGTGAACTGCGCCGGGACTTCGTTGCCGACGAAATCGGGGCTGGTGACCGACATCGTCAGGGGAGCGTCGGCGCTGAGCGGCTGCGGCTTGCCGAGCAGCCCGCATCCGCCGAGCAGGCTTCCGGCCAGCAGCAGCGCCAGTGATGCCGGTACTGACCTGCTACGGCCGCTTCTCGCGCCCCGTCGCACGCCACCTCACTCCATCACTGCGAGTCATATTTCCGAGCCGCATCCGAGTCGAAATCCCGCCGGTTCCCCGCGGCGCATCGCATCCTACGCCCGGAGCGCAGGCGGCCGGGTCCGCTAGTCCTGCTGGCGGGAATTGCCGAACATGATCTCGTCCCAGGACGGCATCGACGCGCGCCGTGAGCGGCTGCCGGACGCTTTCTTCGCTGGGGCAGGCGGAGTCTCGACCGCATCGCCGTGGCCGGCAGCTACGGCAGCAGGCTCAGCTTCTGCGGCCATCTTCCGGTCCCGCTCGGTCCGGTCAGGGCCGGCTTCCGCGGCACCCGCTGTACCGGGCGCCGGGACTGGCCCGGTACTGCCAGCGGCAGCGCCGGCGGTCGTAGCGCCGTCGGCCGCAGCCTCAGCAGCGGCCGGCAGGCCGTTCTCCCGCTGCCGCGCGGGGACCGGAGCCGGTCCGCCGCGGCGGTCCGGCTGCCGCGGCTCGGCGAATCCGCCGTGCTGCCGGGACCCGATCGGCGTTACGGTCGCGGTGGCCGTTGCGCGATTCCGCTCGGCGAACGAGATCGCCGCCCACTCGTCCTGCGGGAGGCACAGCTGGACGGCCTGGTCGTCGTCCGGGATGACGTGCCGCTTGCGGGAGTCGAAAACCCAGGCCGCGGTGCTCGTCCGGCCGCCAATGCTGAAGCGCAGCTCCACCTGCCAGTTGCCGTCGGGCCGCTTGCGCGAGTCCCACTCGACTGAGTCAGAGTGCGCGCCCGCAGCAGCCAGCCGCTCGGCGACGATATCGCCAAGCCGTGGCCCCGGTCCGGAGTCGCTCCGGCCGCGGATCGTGGCGCGCTGGGCCTGATCGGCCTGGTACTGGCGCTCGGCCAGGATCGGCCCCTCGAACCTGCGGATCTTGTCCGGCGGTATGCCCGCTGCGTCCGCGATCTCGTCCGCCGTCTCGCCAGCCCGGATGCGCTCCTGGATCTCCTTGGGTCGCAACGGATTCTCCACTTCGATCTCGTACTGGGCGAGCCGGGAGAACTGACCCTTGGCCACCGTCCTCAGCCGGTCGTCTATGGGCAACAGGAACCGTCCGCTACGCCCAGGCACCGCGAGAATGGCATAACTGCCGTCCTCGCTCACTGCGACCAGGCGCAGCTCCTGCATCGGTGTCCCTCCTGCGGCTGCCCGGCCGCGCAGAGGCGGGGCACGGAACTGCCCTAGACGAGTCTGCCGGCATTACCGCTAACAGGCCAGCACCTCGCCCGGCATGTCCGGAGACAATCCGGGTTGCGGTGTCATGCCGGATCAGTGCGGCCCCATGACCAGCATCACCCCACACGATACGGCGCGATGGCGGGCCGCCTCCCGATAATCGCGCTGCCCGGGTTCACAGCCTCGCTGGCGCCGAGGTAAGCTCTGTAACAGAAATGTTCGCTTACAGAAGTATCTTGACCGAGCTGCCTCGCCCCGAGGTCATCCGCCGCAACCCGCGGGCGCCGTGGCTCGCTGTCGGAGTTGTCTGCTTTGGCGCGTTCATGGGCCAGCTCGACGCGAGCATCGTCACCCTCACCTTCAAGCCCATGGAGCGCGCCTTCGCCGCCCCGCTCGCCGGTGTCCAGTGGGTGTCGCTGGCCTACCTGCTCGTGCTCGTCGCGCTCGTCACGCCGGCGGGCCGGATCGCCGACGGCGTCGGCCGCAAGCTGATCTACACCTATGGCTTCGCAGTGTTCACGCTCGGCTCGCTGGCCTGCGGCTTTGCGCCGACGCTTGCCGTCCTCATCGGATTCCGGGTGCTCCAGGCGGCGGGTGCGGCCATGCTGCAGGCCAACAGCGTCGCCCTGGTCACCACGAGTGTCCCGGCGCACCGGATGCGGCTCGCGCTCAGCATCCAGGCTGCCGCTCAGGCCATCGGCCTCGGCCTCGGCCCGACGCTCGGCGGCCTGCTGACCCAGACCGTCGGCTGGCGTGCGGTCTACTGGATCAACGTGCCCGTCGGCATCGTCGCGATCGTCGCCGGCCGGTACCTGCTGCCGCGCACGCGCCAGCTGAACCGTACCGACTCCTTCGACTGGCTCGGCGCCACACTGCTCGGCATCACCACGACGGCCCTGCTCGTCGCGCTGTCGGTGGCCGGCGGCCTGCCCGCGCCCGGCTGGTTTGCTGCCGTGATGGCTGCGGTCGCCCTGGCCGCCGCAGGCGCCTTTGCCGCCCGGCAGCTTCGCGCGCGCTTCCCGCTCATCCCGGTCGCGCTGGTCCGCTCCGCGCGCCTGGCACTGGCCCTGACCGGGGGGTTCCTCGGTTATCTCGTGCTGTTCGGCCCGCTGGTGCTCGTGCCGCAGCTTCTCTCCGGGCACGGAAACGAGGTAACAACGGGGCTGATCCTCTCGGCCCTGCCCGTCGGTTTCGGGCTGGCTGCGCTGACCGCCGAGAAGGTGTTCCCGGCGGCGATGCGGAACCGCACCCGGGGCGCAATCGGCGCGGCTGTCGCGGCAGCCGCGCTGGCCGGGCTGCCGTTCCTGGACAACTGGACGGCCGGGCTCACCGTGCTGCTCGGCGTCGCCGGGCTCGGTCTTGGCCTCTTCGTCCCGGCGAACAACGCGGTGATCATGCGCACCGGCGCCGCGCAGTCGGCGGCCGTCCTCGGCGGCCTGGTGAACATGGCACGGGGGATCGGCACCACCTTCGGCATCGCGCTGGTGACACTCGCGCTCCATCTCGCCGGACCCGGGCGGCCAGGCGGGACCCTGGCTTTCGTGATCCTGGCAGTTGCCGCTGCCTGCGCGGCTGGCATCGCGATGACCATCCGGCCGTTGCAGTCCGGCGGAGCCGCCCCCGCGGCCGGGGCCGTGCAGGAGAGCCAGCAGCATTCGGGCGCGTTCAGCTGAGCCGCGACAGGCCGCGGCCTGCGGGCGTGCCTGTCACTGGTTCTGTACGCGAGAACCGGGACAATCCCGGCGCAGACACGTCACAACCAGTGACAGGTTGCCCCGGCGGGCGCGTCGCGGCGGTGGCAGCGGGCTGAAGCTGCCGCGTTTCCGGCAGGATGGGTCGTCATGAACAGCGGCTCGGTAGCGGCGGACGCTGACCCGGCCGGGCTGGCGCTCGCGGACGCGGTCTCCCGGCTGCGGCGCGCCATGCGCCGGGCTGCGCGCGCCAGCGGTCGCGGCGGTGAGCTGCCCGGCGGACTGTCGGTGGCTCAGCTGGAGTTCCTGTCCTGCCTGGCGGAGAATCCGGCCGCCCGGCCTGGTCAGGTCGCCCGGCTGCTCCGGCTGGCGCCGAGCTCCGTTGCCACGCTAGTGAACAGCATGCTCCGCACCGGGCTCGTGGTCCGGTCCGGCGGCATCGACGACCGGCGCACGGCGGCGCTCGACCTGACTCCCGCCGGACTGTCCGTCGTGGCGGACTGGCAGGCTGTCAACGCGCGCATTCTGGCCGCCGCCCTGACCGCCCTGTCGGCCGCGAGCCGGCGCAGTCTTGCGGCCGCGATTCCGGCTGTGCGGGAGCTCACCGGGGCAGTCGACGCGCTGGCCGACGAGAAGCCAGGCGACGCTACGCCGAACGCCGGGTAACGCGGCGGCCAGGCCGCGCTGACCTGGGCCGGGCCCGATCGGACCGCTGACCGGGGTCCCGTAGGATCGCTGGTCATGCGAGTCGATGCGATCTACGGGGCGATCGGCCGATTCAGTGTTCGCTTCCGCTGGCTGGTGGCGCTGCTGTGGATCGCCCTGGCGATCGCCGCCGCCACTCAGCTGCCTGCACTGTCGAGCGTCACCCAGGGCAACAACCAGAAGTTCCTGCCGGCCAGCGCGCCGAGTTCTCAGGCCGCCGTCCTGGCCAAGCCGTTCGGCACGGCCAACCAGCAGCCGATCCCGGTCGTCGCCGCGACGACCACTGGCGGGCCGCTGACGGCCGCTGACAGCACGGCTCTCAACGGGCTGCAAAAGCGGCTGGCTACCGTGCCCGGTATCACCCGGGTGATCAACGAGGGGAAGTCCACCGACGGCCAGGCGGAACAGTTCGTCGCACTCGCCGGCGTCGCCGGAAGCGGCAACCCGGACTACGCCAAGAACCTCGTCGGCGGGCTGCGCGCTCAGATCAGGGCGGCGCTCCTGCCGCCGACCGTGCAGGTGCACCTGGCCGGCGACCTCGCGATCCAGGTAGATCAGCAGGCCGCATCCGGCAACACCGGTAATAAGGTGGAGAGCCTGTCGGTGCTGTTCGTCATCGTGCTGCTGGTGCTGATATTCCGGTCGTTCTCGCTGGCGATCACTACCGTGATACCCCCTGCTCTCTCAGTAACGATCGCCGGGCCGCTGGTGGCCGAGGCGGCTAAGCACGGGCTGCAGGTCTCCCCGATCGCGCAGCTGCTGCTGATCGTGCTGGTGATCGGCGCGGGCACGGACTACGGGCTGTTCCTGGTGTTCCGCGTGCGGGAGGAACTGCGCGCCGGCGGGCACGACACCGGAGGAGAGCTGTTCGACGGGCGAGCGTCGGCGGGCGGCAGCATGCTGGCCGACCTCGTGCATCCGCGCCCGGCGGCACGGGACGCGATCGTCCGCGCGGTGACCCGGGTAGGCGAGTCGATCAGCGCGTCCGCGGCGACGGTGATCGCGGCCACGCTGACCCTGCTGCTCGCGAGCTTCTCGTTCTACTCCGACCTCGCCTGGCCGTTCGTCATCGCGGTCTGCGTGATCCTGCTGGCCGGGCTCACCCTGCTGCCCGCGCTGCTGTCGATCCGGCTGTCGCTGCTCGCAGCGAAGCGCACCCTCTTTCAGTCCTGGTTCGGCCGGCCCAAGCTCCTGCCGTGGAGCATCCAGGGCAGTGGCCGGGCCGGCACCTGGGGCCGGGTCGCGGGACGGATCGTCCAGCATCCGGTTCCGACCCTGCTGGCCGGCGTCGTGTTCTTCGGCGGGCTGGCGTTCGGCGTGATCGGCTACTCCTCCGGCGGCTTCGGGGGCGACACCACCCCGCCCGCCCACAGCGACTCGGCGGCCGGGACGGCTCTGCTGGCGAAGCACTTCCCGCAGGCGGCGGCCAACCCCACGAGCCTGATCTACAAGTTCGCCACGCCGGTCTGCCAGGATCCGGGGCCGCTGGCGAAGGCCACCAGCGAGCTGCGCGCGAGCGGCAAGTTCACGCAGGTGACCGGACCGCTCAACCCGGTCGGCGGGATCACCCTCACAGCCTCGCAGTACGCGGGCCTGTGCGGCGCGCTCGGTCCGGCGAGCAAGCTGCCCGCGACGCCGTCGCCGGCTGCGCTTGACCACGGCCGGATCCCGGCGCAGGCCTATCAGCTGTACCGGGTGACGGCCAACTACGTGAGCCCGGACGGCCGGACCGTGCAGTTCTCGACCGGGCTCAAGGCCGGCGACCCCGGCAGCACTGCCGCACTTGACGCAGTGCCGTCGATCCGGGCGACCGCGACCGGTGTGCGGAAGTCGGTTGGCGCCGTGGCCGTCGGCGTCGGCGGTGAGGCGCCCGCGCTGTATGACATCAGCAGCATCTCCACCAGTGATCTCAAGCACATCATCCCGATCGCGATCCTCACCATCGGGATCTTGCTGGCGCTGGTGCTGCGCAGCCTCGTCGCGCCGCTCTACCTGATCGCCTCGGTCGGCATCTCCTACCTGGCCGCACTCGGGCTGTCGGTGATCGTGTTCATCAAGATCGGCGGCAACGGCGGTCTGGTGTTCTTCATGCCGTTCCTGATGTTCATCTTCCTGCTCGCGCTTGGCGAGGATTACAACATCCTGGTGATGACACGTATCAGGGAGGAGGCACACCGGCTGCCGCTGCGGCAGGCGGTAGCGAAGGCGATCGAGAAAACCGGCACGACCGTCACCTCAGCCGGGCTGGTGCTCGCGGGGTCCTTCATCGTGCTGACCATTGCGGCCGGAAGCGGATCGGGTGCCAGTCAGATCCGCGACATCGGCCTCGGCCTCGCGCTCGGCATCCTCATGGATACCTTCCTGGTGCGCACGCTGCTGGTGCCCTCAACCGTAGTGCTCCTCGGCCGGTGGAACTGGTGGCCGTCGAAGCTGCACGTCGACCAGGCCGGTGAGCTGCCAGTGGAGTCGGAAGGCGATCCGGCCGTGCCGGTGACACAGTAAGGGCGGCGGAAACACAGCAGGGCCCGGGAAGAACAGTAAGGCTGCGGGAGAAGGCAGGGTCAGATGCCGGCTGATCTCGGTCATTGTCCCGGTCTATGACGTCGCCGAGTTCCTGCCCGCGTGCCTGGACTCCGTCCTGGCCGGGGACTTCGACATCGAGGTCATCGCCGTCGACGATGCCTCGCCGGACGGCAGCAGCGCCATCCTCGACGAGCGCGCGGCCACCGACCCGCGGCTGCGCGTGCTGCACCTGGAGACCAATGGCGGCCAGGGCGCAGCCCGCAACCGGGCGCTCGAACTGGCGACGGGGGAGTACGTCTGGTTCGTCGACGGCGACGACAGGGTCGCGCCGGGCGGCCTCGCGGCCGTGACGGCTGCGCTGCCCGCGGCAAAACCGGACGTGCTGCTGATCAACTGGGTGAGCAGCTACCCCGGCGGCCGGACAGAGCCGAACCCCGGCGCTGGGCTGCTGTCGGCGGTCCCTGCGGCCGGGTGCACGCTGGAGGAGCAGCCACAGCTCATCAACCTGACCATGACATCGTGGAGCAAGCTGTTCCGGCGCGACTTTCTCGCCGGGCTCGGCGTCGGCTTCGCTGGCGGCATCCACGAGGACATCCTGGTGACCTGCGCGGCGCTGCTGTCCGCTGAGGTCATCGGCGCCGCACCGGAGGTGTGCTACCAGTACCGTCGGCTGCGCCGGGGCTCGGCGATGGCAACGACGAGTACGGCGCAGCTCGCCGTGTTCGAGTCGTACCGGCGCGTTTTCGCCCTGCTGGCGGAGCGGGAGTCAGCCGGGCAGCCGGTCAGTGACGCGCTCCGGGCGGCGATCTTCGAGCGGGCTATCTGGCACTACACCACGGTGCTGCAGACGACGGGCTTCGGCGTCGGGCGGTTCGGGCTGCCCGGTCTGGTGCCGCGCGCTCTCCGGCAGCAGTTCTTCCGCCGGATGCACGACGACTTCGAGCGGTACCGGCCGGTCAGCTACCAGCATCCGGCTGGCCCGCGCGGCGCGAAGCTGCGCCTGGTGGAGCGCAATGCCTACCGCTCCTACTCGTGGCTCGAGCCGCTCAACCAGGCGCGGGTGGCAGCCCGCAACGTGATTCGTGGCCGTCGGGGCTAACCGTCATCGCACGTCAGTCAGCCGCTCTGGTGGGCGCTGACCGTTGCGCGCTGACCGTTGCGCTCTTCAGGGCCGTGAGCTGCGGCAGGAGCTCGCGGAATGCATCCTGTACGTCCAGGGCGGTGAGCCGCCGTCCGGCGCCGCTGGCTTCGAGTGCGTGAGCCAGGTCCAGGATGTCGGCCTCGCCGAGCTTCCGCAGCTGAGGCTCGACCCGGTCATTGAGCCCGGGGCCGAAGCGAGAGATCAGCGTGCCGAACAGGCCGATCTCGTCATCGCGCGACCCGGTGATGGTGACTTTGCCGTTGCGGGTCGCTTCGCGGTGCGAGAGCGGGCTGAAGTCATGGCAGCCTTCCCAGAGCGGGTCGGCGCCCGCATACCGGACCGCGGCGACCGGGCCGAGCCTGATGGCCGCGGAGCACTGGATGCACGGCTCGAGAGTTGTCGTCATGGTCACCAGCGTCGTCGTGCGGAACGGTAGCCGCGCAAGGACGTTCATCTCGGCGTGCGCGAGCGACGAGCCGAAGATCTCGCCGGGCGGCCCCTTGCCGTCCGTGACGCGGTTGCGTGCCGCGTGCACGATCGCCCCGTCGGGAGTCGCCGCGCAGGCTCCGACGGCGATGTTCCCGGTCCGCAGCGCTTCCCAGGCTTGCCGGAACGCTTCCTGCCAGCAGTCGTCGAGACCTGACCACAGCTGCTCCGGCGTGAGGTGCCCGGCGGCGGCAGTGTGGTCGTCGAGCACGTTTCCGAACTTATCGTCGCGCGGCCTCGATCGCGACCGGCAAGAATGTCGGCAGGTACTCCAAGGGACAAGGGAGCAGCGCGTGGCGCCGGTCTTCGAGCATCAGGTCAGCGTGCGCTGGCGAGACACCGATGCGCTGGGCCACGTCAACAACGCGGTCTACCTGACCTATCTCGAGGAGGCGCGGGATGCGTTCTACCTGGGCGCGCTGGGGGACCCGGTCTACGTGGTCGTGCGCCTGGAGATCGACTTCCGCGCCGAGGTCCGGCATGCCGATCGCACGGTCCGGGTCGGGATCGCGGTCGAGCGGCTGGGCACGAGCAGCCTGACCACCCGTGAGACCCTGCGCACCGCAGCCGGCGAGGTGGCGGCCGAGGCGCGGGTGGTCACCGTTCGGTGGGACCACGAGACGCGCGCCTCGATCCCGTTCAGCGACGATCAGCGCGGTCGGCTGGCGGGGTTCGGCGCCTGACCGGGCTTGCGAATTGTCCGGGTTCAGCGGCGGGGGGCCGGCAGACCGAGCCGCCGCTGCTCGATGACGAGGCAGCGATCCTCGACGTAGAGGAGGCCGGCGCCTTCGGCGATGACCCGTGCTTCCGCGGATGCGATGCCGAGCTGAAGCCAGAGCGCGGTGGCGCCCGCCGCTACTGCCTGCCGGGCGATGTCCGGTGTCTGTGCCGACGGCCGGAACACGTCGACGAGCCCGACCTGCTCGGGGACGTCGGCAAGGGTCCGGTAGACGCGCTCACCGAGGATCTCGTCTGCGTGCGGATTCACCGGGATGATGCGCCAGCCGTGCCGCTGCATGTGCGCGGGCACCGACTGGGCTGCCTTCGCCGCGCTGGCGCTCGCGCCCACCACCGTGATGGTGTCGTAGCTGGTCAGGATCTGCTCGACGACAGCGTCGGTGCCCGCGCGGGATGTGCGGGCGCGGGGAGTCGCACTGCGGGGATGGGTCACCTGTTACCTCACGGTGTCAGGACTTGCCGCGGTTCCTGGCGGACAGGATGATCTGCGTGACCAGGTGGCTGCTGATGCCCAGCTTGCCCGCGATCTCGGCCGGGCGTAGTCCCTGGGCGTTGTACAGCAAGGCGAGCCGCTGCTGGGACGGAGTCCAGGGCAGGCGCGCCGGCCGGACCGCGCGTGCCTGCCGTGCCGTCGTCACTGCCCGGCCTCCTGCGGGCGCGCGTGCTGCTCCGCCTGCGCCGGGGTCGGCTAGCCGCCCAGCGGCCGTTTCCGGCTGGGAGGCCGCCGCCGCCCGGGAGACCGCTGCCGCCGGGGAGTCAGCTGCTGCCGGGGAGTCCGCTGCCGGCCGCGAGTCAGCGGGGCCGGAGGTGACGCGGCGCTGGTCGCGGAACTTGCCGCTGGCGAGCTCACCAAGCGTCGCGTCGTCGAGGATGCGGAGTTCCTCGGCTGCCTTGTTCATGCCGATAGCGACCATCGTGAGCCCGCGGGCGTTCTTCTCCTGGCACTCCGCTGCCAGGCAGTAGTTGTACTTCCGGGCCCGCTCGGGGTGGAGTTCAGAACCGCACGTGATGCACCGTGCCATAAAGCTTTCTTTCGTCGTTAAACCATGCGATGGGATAACACTGTCGGTCAGCTGGCTGTTCCAGGTGCGATCGTATGTGCGAAAAGTACTATGAATGCAGCATCTTTCGCACATGCGATGACGGCCGGCGCGATATCCGGCCGATGTTACTCGCCAGTAGTGAGGTAGGTCTCATTGTGAAACCAGTTCACGTCACGCTGCGTCGAACTTCCTGTCACTGGCCGTGAGCAACCGGGCGCCCCCGCCTGGCACGGCTTTTCCACAGGAAGGACGCCCCCCCATGCCCCGCACTACGCGCCTGCCTGGTGCACTGCGCGGCCGCGGCACCGCCCTGGCTCTTGCCGGCGCAGCCGCCGCCGCAGTGGCGACCATCGCTGGTACCGCCAGCGCCGCCGACATCCCTACAACCGCTACTCATACTGCTGATATCCAGACAACTGCCGCGCACACGGCGAACCTTGCTGCGGGCAGCGGTACCGCCACGCTGGCCGGACCGAGCGCCGGCGTGACTCTCACCAACACAACTCCAGCCCACCTGGAGCCGGCTTCGACGGCCACGCTTCCGACTGCTCCGCACGCCATCCCGGCGCGCCGGCCAGTCCAGGTTGCGGTCACCCCTAGCCACGCGGCTGCCGCGCATCCGGCTGCCGCGCATCAGGTGCTGAGGCGCGATGTACCCGCCAAGCCGTGGGAGCTCTACGACTCGACCACACCGTCGCAGATCCCGACGGGCCATGAGGTGGCCACGTACGCCGACGGCGCATTCGCGGTCGCGCCGCACGATGTTTCCGGTGGCGGACACGTGGTCTGGATCGACACCAACGGTTCCGACCCGCGCGCCTCGGCGCTTGATGTCGAGCCCGGTGACGCGACGCCGCAGGTTGCCGCCTCGTGGGCACGGGCGAAGCTCAGTGCCGACCCGAACAGCCCGGCGATCATCTACACGATGCGCTCGGAGTGGCCCGCCACGCAGGCTGCCGTCTCGAGCCTGCCCGCGCACATGCGGTCCGAGATCCGGTGGTGGATCGCTGACCCGACGGGTGTCCCGCACATGGTGCCCGGCGCCAACGCGACCCAGTGGTACTGGGGGAGCCGCTACGACATCTCGACCGTCGAGCCCGGCTTCTGATCGCTGCAGCGACTGACTGCCCCGCCTTCCCCCCGGGAGGCGGGGCAGTTCGCTGTCTCAGCCACGAACCAGAATGTCGGTCACGGTCTCCGGCTCGCCCAGGCTGGTCGCCGTCGTGCCCCGCCGGACGAACTCGCGGGCCGGCGGCCAGAGCGCAGCATGCTGGTCTCCTGTCGCATCGTCGTACTGCAGATAGGACACCTGGTCGATGTCCACGGCGAACAGGTGGAAGCGGCCGGGTACCGGATCCCAGCCCAGCGCGTCACGGACGGCCGCCGCGTAGCGACTCTGGATTCCGTGATCATCTTCCGGGCGCGCCCGACCGCGGATCTTGAACTCGCCGTCGCCGCCATCCCGGCCAATGACAATGCTGTGTACCAGGATCCGCGGATCGCGGTGTACATCGGCCGCCTTTGTCGACCCCCACATCATCGACAGCCAGAGGTCTCCGTCGAGGAGGAACGGCTCCACAGGACTGATCCTCGGAGTGCCGTCAGTGCGGATCGTCCCGACGAGAACGACCCCGCGATCAAGCAGCTTTTGCTGGCCGAGGCTCGCGAGCTTCGGCTGCAACGCGGCGAACTGGGTCCAGTTCATGGTCTCAATGGCCTCCTGAATACGCCGCGAGCCGGTCGAGCTTGGCCAGCATGCGGCTGAGGTGCGGATCGAACTGGCGGGCGTAGGCGGCCGCGATCTCGGCACGCGTCCACCAGCGGATGCTGCGGAACTCCCGGCGATCAGGTCTCAGGTGATCGGTTTCCGAGCTGTGCAGCACGTACCAGAGGCTCACGTCGGTATGCGACTCGGTCACTGATGCCGTCGGCGTCACGGTCACGAACGCCGGGCGATCGGCCGTCAGGGAAGAGAAACGGGCCTCGATGCCGAGCTCCTCACGCGCCTCCCGGCGTGTGGTGTCGGCCGGATCCTCACCCGGCTCGACATGGCCGCCGGGCGGCAGCCACAGACCCGACAGACGGTGATCAGCGAGCAGGATGCCGCCGGTGTCGAGGTCGAGCGGAAGGAAGTACGACACCAGGTGCGGGTCGGGAGTCCGGGGCTTCGCACGGCGGAAGATGTCGGTCGTGGTGTCCAGCCACGCCAGTGCCTCGTGCTGGTGCTCGCTCTCGACCTCGTCGCCCGGCGTCAGTGCCGCGACGAGCGCTCGAATCCGGGCATGCAGCACAGTGGATGCGGATTCGGTCAGCGGTGGGGCCATGGCGTGAGCCTTGCACTAGCTTCTGACAGCCCGGCGGCCCATGATCACGAAGCCCAGGGTCCTGACAGAACCAAACGGTTACATCCTGAGCTGGAGGGGTGCCGGCCGGACCGAAATGCGCGTGCGGGTGGCCGGCGCTGCGGGATACGGTCCTGGCCGTGACTGATGACGACGGATTCTTCGGAGAGAGTGTCGCGGAGGAGTACGACAGCGACGAAGGCGAGATGTTCGGCGCCGCTGTCGTGGGCGCGACCGTTGACATGCTGGCGGATCTGGCCGGCGGTGGCCGGGCGCTCGAGCTCGGCATCGGTACCGGCCGCATCGCAGTACCGCTTGCTGGCCGGGGTGTGCCAGTGCACGGCATCGACATGTCGCGGGCCATGGTCGCGCGCTTGCGGGCCAAGCCGGGCGGTGAGTCGATCGCCGTGAGGATTGGCGATTTCGCGACGGCGCGCGCCGACGGCACCTTCGCGCTCGCCTACCTCGTCTTCAACACGATCATGAACCTAACGACGCAGGATGCCCAGGTAGCCTGCTTCGGCAGTGTGGCCGACCAGCTGGAGCCAGGCGGATGCTTCGTCGTCGAAACCATGGTCCCGGATTTGCGGTTGCTCCCGCCGGGACAGGACGCCGTGCCGTTCGCCACCGGTCCGGATCGCTGGGCCTTCGACCGCTACGACACCGTGACGCAGTCGATGAGCTCCAACTACTTCGAACTCGACGGCGACGGACGCGGCCGCTACAGCTCGATCCCGTTCCGCTACGTGTGGCCGTCCGAGCTTGACCTGATGGCGCGGCTTGCCGGGATGCGGCTGCGGGAGCGCTGGGCCGGCTGGCAGCACGAGCCGTTTACGGCGGAGAGCCGCACGCACGTCTCGGTCTGGGAGAAGCCGGCGGTCTAGCCGCTGAAATCGATTATATGTTCGAATTTACTCGTGACCCAGCGAAGCTCTGAGATCTGGTCGGCAATACCCGCGGAGTGCCGCCTGCATCATCCCTGGCGGCCCGGCACGGTGCGGATGAGCTGGGAGCCCTGCGACTGCGCAGCCGCGCAGGCCGCCCGCGGCGGTCACGTCATGGTCGCGTGTGCCAGCCCTGGCTGCTCTGAGGTATGGCTTTCTCCGCGCCACCGGCCGATCGGGATCATCGGCCACCACCGTCCTGGCTACCGCTGACCGCACCGGGTGGGTGACGTCGGTCGGTGCGACTGCCGGCCGGTGCTACTCACCCAGCGGCCTGCTCGAGACGCTCGACGCGTGCGAGCACGGGAGCGAGTTCGGACTTGATCATGGCGGACAGCTGGTCGGCAAGCTGACCGGACGCGGCCGGACCGAGTGGAGGAGCAGCGGTGCCCGAGCCTTCGCCAGAAGCAGCCGTCGCCGCTCGGGCGCGATCTGATGCCGCGAACCACCCTGCCAGCGCAGCCGCGACCATCCGCCTGGTGACTCGCAGGTCGGCGCCGAGTGACCTCAGCACGCTCCCGGCTATCCCGTCCGGCTCGGCAATGAGGCCGAGCATCAGGTGCTCGGACCCGACATAGCTGTTGCCGAGACCGGATGACTCGTTACCGGCAAGCTCGATGACCTTAGCCACCTCCGGACTGAGCCGCGGCTGGTCAGCGGCGGCGCTGACCTCGGCGTCGGCCGGAGCGGCGGGGGCTGGCTCATGCTGGACTCGCCGCTGCAGCGCTCCCTCGACCTGCCGCGGCGTGATGTCGAGTGGCTGGAGAAGGCGCACGGCCATGCTGTCGGCGTCCATGAGCGCAGCGAGCACATGCTCGGTCCGCACCCGGGTGCCGGCGGAGGCTGCGGCCGCCTGCGCGTTCTCGAGCATTGTCATCGCGCGCCGGGTGAACGGCAGCTCCGGTGCACCCGGAGTACCGTCGTCGTCGAATCCGCCGGTCGCGACCTCGCGCAGGATGGTCACCCTGCGCACCGCCTGCTCGAGTGCTCGCTGGCAGACAGCGGAGACAGGCACCCCGGCGTCCTTGACCGCGTCGGCCAGGTCGTCGGGTAGATAGACGTTGATCTTCGGCATGATCTGCTCCCCGGTCTCGCGGCTCGCGGCACTCCCCGTAATCCCCCGTGTATAACCCTAATGGGGGTACAGAGTCAACTGCTGCGAACGCGACAAGTCCCGCCGCTCGCGCTGCGAACGACGGGACTGCTCGATCAGGGGCAGCGGTGGCGTGCGGCCAGCCGCGACCCCCTTGATCGTTGTGAAGAATGCGGGTCTATCACCCCGCCCGATTCACAACGATCATGAAGCTTGCCTCAGTGCGCGCCGGCGAACTGCTCGCTCTCGGTCGAGCCGGTCAGCGCCGTGGTCGACGCGTCCGGGTTGATGGCTTGCGTGACCTGGTCGAAGTAGCCCGTGCCGACCTCTCGCTGGTGGCGCGTCGCGGTGTAGCCCTCGGCCTCGGCGGCGAACTCCGCGTCCTGCAGCTCCACGTAGGCCGACATGCCGCGCTCGGCGTAGCCGTGGGCCAGCGTGAACATGGACTCGTTGAGGGCATGGAAGCCGGCCAGCGTGATGAACTGGAACTTGTAGCCCATGGCCCCGAGCTCGCGCTGGAACTTGGCGATCGTGTCCGAGTCGAGGTGGGCACGCCAGTTGAAGGACGGCGAGCAGTTATAGGCCAGCATCTGGTCCGGGAACTCGGCCTTGATCGCCTCGGCGAACTGGCGCGCGACTGCCAGGTCCGGCGTCGAGGTCTCCATCCAGAGGAGCTCGGAGTACGGCGCGTAGGCGAGGCCGCGGACGATGCACGACTCGATGCCGTTGCGAACCCGGTAGAAGCCCTCCGCCGTTCGCTCGCCGGTGACGAACCGCTGGTCGCGCTCGTCGACGTCCGTGGTGATCAGCGTCGCCGCCTGCGCGTCGGTTCGCGCCACGATCAGCGACGGGACGCCGCAGACGTCGGCAGCGAGCCGGGCCGCGCTGAGTGTCTTGATGTGCTGCCCGGTCGGGATCAGCACCTTGCCGCCGAGGTGGCCGCACTTCTTCTCGGAGGCGAGCTGGTCCTCCCAGTGCACGCCCGCGGCACCCGCCGCGATCATCGACTTCATGAGCTCGAACGCGTTCAGAACGCCGCCGAAGCCAGCCTCGGCGTCGGCCACGATCGGCGCCAGCCAGTGCGGTGCGCCCTCGTTCTGCGACTCGGCCCAGGTGATCTGATCGGCGCGCAGCAGCGCGTTGTTGATCCGGCGGACGACGGCGGGGACCGAGTTGGCCGGATACAAGCTCTGGTCCGGGTAGGTCTGGCCCGCCAGGTTCGCGTCGGCCGCCACCTGCCAGCCGGACAGGTAGATAGCGCGCAGCCCGGCCTTGACCTGCTGCACGGCCTGGTTGCCGGTGAGTGCGCCGAGCGCGTTGACGTAACCGTCCTCGCCCAGCAGCGACCACAGCCGCTCGGCGCCGAGCCGGGCAAGCGTGTGCTGCTCCTGCACCGACCCGCGCAGCTTCACTACGTCCGCCGCGCTGTAGGTCCGCTCGATGCCAGCCCAGCGGGGATCTGTCGCCCAGTGCTGGTGCAACGCTGCCGCCTGGCTCTCGATCTTGCTGGCCACCGGGTGGCCGTTGACGTGTGCAGTGCCGTTGAGAGTGCCCTCGAGGCGACCGTCGTTCATGCTGTCCTCCTGGTCTGTCGTCCCCGGGTGAGAAATGGCGATGTCGTGCCCGCCGTCAAAAACAGCGTGCCCAGATCGCCAGCCAGAAGGCCAGGGTGTACAAGCTGAAACTCACCAAGTCTTGCGCTAGAGTGAAGAAGTGCCAATCTTCACTGAAGAAGAATCGCAATCCTTGCCAGATACAGGACTCGATCTCGGCTTGTTCGGCCAGCGGCTGCGACATATCCGGCGCGCCCGCGGCCTGACGCTGGCTGAGCTGGGGCAGAAGGTCGGCCGCGCCCCGTCGGCGCTCTCTCTGCTGGAGAACGGCCGCCGCGAGCCCAAGCTGTCCCTCATCGAGGCGCTCGCGGCGGCGCTCTCGGTATCGGCAGACGACCTGATGCGGCGCCAGCCGCCGAGCCGCCGCGCGCAGCTCGAGATTGCCCTCGCGCAGGCGCAGCGCGATCCGCTGGTGGCAGACCTCGGCCTGCCACCACTCCGCGTCGGTGCGAAGGTGCCCAGCGACGTACTCGAGCACGTTGTCGCACTGCATGCCGAGCTGCGCCGCCAGCGGGCCAAGCCCACCGCGACACCAGAGGAAGCCCGGGCCGCGAACGCCGATCTGCGGATCATGATGAGCGAACGCGGCAATTACTTCGCCGAGATCGAGGCAGCCGCGGCCGAGGCGCTGGCGCCGGTTGGCTACACCGGCGGCGCGCTGTCGCAGGGCATGCTGCTGTCGGTCGTCAGCCACCACGGTTTCGGCGTGCGGTACGTGACGGATCTGCCGCGGTCGGCGCGTTCGGTCACTGACCTGCGCAACCGGCTGATTTACCTCAAGCAGGAGCCTCTCGGGATGCACACCCCGCGCGCCGTGCTGCTGCAGACGCTCGGCCACTTCGTACTCGGCCACTCAGCGCCGGCTGACTTCGGGGAGTTCCTCCGGCAGCGGATCGAGGCGAACTACTTCGCCGCCGCCGTGCTCGTGCCAGAGCGGGCAGCCGCCCGTTTCCTGACGGAGGCGAAGCAGGCACGGGACCTGTCGGTGGAGGACCTGCGGGACGTGTTCTCGGTCTCGTATGAGATGGCCGCGCACCGGTTCACCAACCTCGCGACGCACCACCTCGGCATCCCGTGCCACTTCGTGAAGAACGACGAGGGCGGCACCATCTACAAGGCCTACGAGAACGACGGCGTCGTCTTCCCGGCCGACCCAGCCGGCGCCATCGAGGGGCAGCGCATGTGCCGTCAGTGGTCAGGCCGACAGGTGTTCTCGGCCGCCGACCGGTTCAGTCCCTATTACCAGTACTCCGACACGCCGTCCGGCACCTACTGGTGCCAGGCACTTATAGATTCAGGCCGGGAACGAGGCTTTGCCATCACTCTCGGCGCCCCGTACGAGCACAGCCGATGGTTTCGCGGCAGGGACACCACGATCAGGATGCGGTCTGCGTGCCCGGACCCGGCTTGCTGCCAGCGCCCGCCCGCTGCGCTCGCCCGGCGGTGGGAGGGACAGGCCTGGCCATCCGCGCGCGCGCACTCGCACGTGCTGCTGGCGCTGCCGTCGGGCAGTTTCCCGGGCGTCGACGAGGCGGACGTGTACGAGTTCCTCGAGCGGCACGCAGTCGAGTAGGCGGCTAGCCGAACTGCGGCGCCCGCTTCTCCCGCAGCGAGGCCAGTCCCTCCCTGACGTCCTCGCCCATGAACGTGAGCATCTCGTAGGCCGCGGACTGGTCGAAGATCGGCCCGGCGTTGCGGACCCAGCTGTTGAGAGCGCGCTTCGTCAGCCGGATCGCCAGCTGCGGTCCGGTCGCAAGCTGGTGTGCCACACGCATGGCCTCGGGTAGCACTTCGTCCGTCGGCAGTGCCTTGGATACCAGGCCAATCCGCTCGGCCTCCGCACCGGTCACCATCTCGCCGGTCATCAGGTAGTACTTCGCCTTGGCCAGGCCGCACAGCAGCGGCCAGATGATGGCCGCGTGGTCGCCTGCGGCCACGCCGAGCCTGACGTGGCCGTCGCCCAGACGCGCGTCATTCGCGCAGATGCTGATGTCGGCCAGCAGGGCAGCGACCAGGCCCGCGCCCACCGCCACGCCATTGATCGCCGAGATGATCGGCTTCTCGCAGTTGGCCATGTTGTAGACGAGGTCACTCATCTCGCGGAGCATGTTCGTGACCAGCTCGTAGTTGCCGATCTGCCGCTCGACCATGCCGAGGTCGCCGCCTGCGGAGAACGCCCGCCCGGCGCCGGTGATGACGGCGACCCTCGTGCCGGCATCCTGGCTCAGATCAGCCCAGATGCTGGCCAGCTCGGCGTGCATTCCCTCGTGCGCGGCGTTGAGCACATCCGGGCGGTTGAGGGTAATGAGCATGACGCCACCAGGCTGTCGCTCGAGCTTCAGGTGCTGATAGCTGGCAAGGTCCATGCGGATCGGCTTCCTTTCATGACCAGGCGGCGCGTCTGGTCATCGGGGTCTGGTGATCGGGGTCAGGTCATCATGGCAGGCGGCAGCGCACCTGGCGCATGATAGGCTCGCCTATATGCATGTGCATGCATATAATCAGCGCGGCGAGGCCCTGGTCGAGGAGCTGAAATGGGTCCACGACATGATCCGGCGGGACCTGCAGACTGTCCGGGCGCTGGCCGTCGCAGTCGCGGACGGCCTGCCTGGCGCTGAGGCCGCGGAGACCGTCCGGTCGCTCGAGGTCAGCGGCCCGCTCTGGCAGCTCAAGGTCAACTGCCTGCAGTACTGCCGGTTCGTCCACATGCACCATCATGGCGAGTCCGCGCTGCTGTTCCCGCAGCTGCGAGAGTCGAACCCGGCGCTCGGCCCGGTGGTGGACAAGCTCGAGTCCGATCACGCCGAGGTGTCGGATCTGCTGGACGACGTAACTGCCGCCGCGACGGCGCTTGCGGCAGACGAGGAAGCACGCAACGAGGCAGAGACACGCAAACGGCTCAGCAGCGCACTAGCCGATCTGTCTGCTGTGCTGCTTGCGCATCTTGACTATGAAGAGGAGCAGATCTCCGGCACGCTGCGGACCTGGACGAGCTGGGGGTTCTGGTGACGGTCGGCCGGCGCGAGCCAGGCACCGCTGAACCAGGTACGGGGGAGTACTCCTGCGCGCAGGCATGGGCTGCACTGACAGCGGCGCATGCCCGGGTATCCGGACTGCTCGCTGACGCGCTTGCCCGGCAGTGCGGCCTGACCATCAACGAGTTCGAGATTCTGCTGCGGCTCGACCACGCGGGCGAGGCCGGAGTGCGGCTAAGCGAGCTGCTGCCGGCCGTGCCGGTCAGCCAGCCGGCGCTCAGCCGGGCCGTCGGCCGGATGTGCGCCCGCGGCTGGGTCGCACGGGAGGCAGCACCTGGGGACGGCAGGGGAGTGCTGATCATGCCGACCTCGGCCGGTCAGGCACTCCTGCGCGCCGCGATCCCCGTGCACGCCAGTGCGGTGCAGGCGACGCTGCTGGAGCAGCTGACCGGCCCCGAGCAAGAGCAGCTGGCCAGCGTGCTCCGCCGGGTCGCGGCCGGCTGAGCGTCGCCGGTCAGCTGGAGACTTCCGCTCGCCATCACGCGGGTTGGACTAGCGCAGTGCCGCAGACCCGTCATAGAGTTGTATTACTAGTGAGTAACTTATGTCGACCGGCGGAGCGCGAGCAGCACGAAGCTCGAGCATGCTGCCGTGTCCTGAGGCATGAAGGAGCACCATGTCCAGTCCCGACCAGGCAGCTGCAGGCTTTTCGCTTGAGCTGCCGGACGATGTGCGGCAGACCAGGGACTGGCTGCACGAGTTCGCCCGCGACGTGATGCGCCCGGCCGCCTCCGAGTGGGACGAACGTGAGGAGACTCCGTGGCCGGTCATCGAGGAAGCGGCCAAGATCGGGCTGTACTCGCTGGATTTTTTCGGCACGCAGTGGATGGACCGCAGCGGCCTCGGGATGGTCGTCGCGTTCGAGGAGCTGTTCTGGGGCGATGCCGGGATCGGTCTCTCGCTGGGCGGCACCGGACTGGCTGCTGTCGCGGTCGCCAGTAACGGCACCGACGAGCAGATCGGGGAGTGGCTGCCGCAGATGTTCGGCAGTCCCGGCGACATCAAGCTCGGCGCGTTCTGCTCCTCGGAGCCCGATGCGGGCAGCGACGTCGGCGCCATCCGGACGAGGGCGGTTTATGAGCAGGCCTCAGACGAGTGGGTACTGACGGGCACCAAGACCTGGGCGACCAACGGCGGTATCGCCGACGTGCACGTCATCGTCGCTTCCGTGGACCCGGCGCTCGGCAGCCGGGGGCAGGCCAGCTTTATCGTCCCGCCGGGTACTCGCGGGCTCTCGCAGGGACAGAAGTTCCGCAAGCACGGCATCCGTGCGTCCCACACTGCCGAGGTCGTTCTCGATGACGTCCGCGTTCCCGGCCGGTGCCTGGTCGGCGGCAAGGATCGCCTGGACGCGCGGCTGGCGCGAGTCGCGGCCGGCGGCAGCAGTGGCGAGCAGGCCGCGATGAAGACCTTCGAGCGGTCGCGGCCGAGCGTGGCGGCGATGGCTGTCGGCGTTGCCCGCGCGGCCGCCGAGTACGCGACCGAGTACGCGACGCAGCGGGTTCAGTTCGGCAGGCCGATCGGACAGAACCAGGGTGTCGCGTTCCAGCTCGCCGACATGCACGCGGCCGTCGACGCCGCCCGGCTGCTGACCTGGCGCGCTGCCTGGATGGCCCGTAACGGCCTGCCGTTCGATCATGCCGAGGGCTCGATGTCGAAGCTCTTCGCGGCCGAGACCGCGGTCCGGGTGACCGAGCAGGCGATCCAGATCCTCGGCGGCAACGGCTACACCCGTGAGTTCCCGGTCGAGCGGTGGCACCGGGACGCCAAGATCTTCACCATTTTCGAGGGCACGTCGGAGATCCAGCGCATGATCATCGGTAGGGCCGTCACGGGGCTGGATGTGCGCTAATAACGCAGGTCATGGCAACAATGCGGAGCCTGAACGGGGCCGTGATCTCGGAATATTTGAGGCTTGCCCTTAGCCCGTTATTCCTGGTGCAGATGGCGGGCCAGCGGAGGGCGGCGCGCGCACTGTACTCCCGCTGGGAATAGTTCGTAAACAGAAGGTTATGCATGCCCGGCAGATGCAGGCTGGCATGGCACGATGGCGCTCGTGCTGCCCGCTGACGACCCGCGCCGCCCGGTTCTGTTGCGCCGCGGCTTCCTCCTGGAGTATCTGACGCTCGGCTGGAACATCGTGGGCATAGTCATCCTGGCGATCGCGGCGGTTACCGCGCGGTCGGTCGCGCTGGCCGGGTTCGGACTGGACTCGCTGATCGAGATCGGTGCCTCGACCGTCGTCATCTGGGAACTGTCGGGCACCGGTGAGGAACGGCAGCGCCGCGGCCTGCGCCTGATCGGGTATGCGTTCTCCGCGCTGGCGCTCTACCTGCTCGTCCAGTCCACCCTGGTTCTCGCCGCCGGCTACCATCCCCGGCACTCGCCGCCCGGCATCGCCTGGACTGCCGTTACCGCCATCGCCATGTTCGCGCTCGCCGCGGGCAAGGCCCGCACCGGCAGAGAACTCGACAACCCGGTCCTGCGCACCGAGGGCCGGGTCACCACCATCGATGGCATCCTGGCCACCGCGGTGCTGCTAGGCCTGGTCCTGAACGCGACGGCCGGGTGGTGGTGGGCCGACCCTGCTGCCGGGTACGTGCTGGTCTACTACGCTGCCCGCGAGGTCCGCGAGATCTTCTTCAGCCGCGAACATAGCTGATGCCCGGCGCCTGGCGTCGCTGGTCCCAGGAGATGGTCAGCCGTCGCGCCGGCAGGAAGACGCGTCGTCTCCGCGTCGCCCTGAAGGGCCGGACCGTACCACGACAAGTACCTGACCTCCCCGAGCGCCACGACGCCGACCGGGCCGCATCAGCTTGGCTCCGCCGGCGAGCAGGCAGTACTTCGGCCTCGGGGTCGCCGGTCCACAGCGAGTACTCGTTCTGGATGGCGGTGACCGGCTGGACGGCGTGGGCCCGGCGGATGGTTTTCGCCGCCGACTTCCGAGAGGCCGAAGTGGGCGCCGTTGCCTTGCTGGATAGGTTGCTTCACGGTTGCGGCGACATCGTCGATGGGCACGTTGGGGTTGGCGCGTGCTGGTAGCGCAGATCGATCCGCTCCGTCTTCAGCCGGCGCAGTGATCCTTCTGCCGCCTGCCGCCTGCCGGATGTGGGCCGGGCTGCGTTCAGGCCTCGCCGGTTGCCTGCCTCGTCGCCGTCCGAGGCGAACTTGGCGGCGATCACGACTTGGTCGCGGACTGGTGCCAGCGCCTTGGCGACCAGTTCTTCGTTGGTGAATGGCTCGTATGCCTCGGCGGTGTCGAAGAAGGTGACGCCGCGGTCTACGGCGGCCCGGATGAGCGCGATGCCGACGGCCTCATCGACGGGTTCGCCGTAGTTGGCGCTCAGGCCCATGCAGCCGAGCCCGATCGCAAAACTTGCAGGTCGCTGGTACCTAGTGCGCGCAGGTGCATTCTGCCTCTCACTTTCCGGGCTTGTGCTGGCCCTGGTACTCGGCGTCGGTCACGCGCGGCCCCCAGTGGGGCGCGCCTTCGGTGATGGACAGGTGCGTCATGAAGTGATCGGGGCTGGCGCCGTGCCAGTGTTCTTCGCCGTCGGGTGCGAAGACGACGTCGCCGGGATTGAGCTCGGTGATCTGCTGTCCGCGGGCCTGCACCAGGCCGCGGCCTTCGGTGACGTACAGGGTTTGCCCGCCGTCGTGGGAATGCCAGGCGCTGCGCGCTGCGGGTGCGAAGCGGACCGCTGCGACGTTCAACTGCGAGGGCGGCAGCCCGCGGGTGATGGGATCAACCCATACGTCTCCGGTGAAGTTCTCGGCCGGTCCCTTCGCTGTGGCTGCCTTGCGGGAAATCTCCATATGCTCCTCCTGTTCGGTGGCCGGGAAGCCCGGCAATCCTTGCAAGACCGGTCAGCGCGGCGATGGCGCTAGTTCGCCGAAGAGGTAAGACGCGGTGACGCCCCCGGCCGCCGGCACGCGGGCACCGACGCCTTCCTAAGACCGGGCACGACAGCATGTCGGCCGCCTACGGCCCATGCATCAGCCCTAGCCGTGCCGAGGCGCAGCGCCGGACCCCATCCGGACCAGCTCAACACCTGCGAGTCGCAGGCGCACCGGTAACCGCGGACCGCTACGCGGCGCTAGAGGACAGCGACGAGGTGCTAGTCAGCGACCCTTCCAGCGCCCTGGCCCGGCCGGGAGATTCCCGGTCAGGCGCCGGCCTCCCTCCCACGGTACGGCGCTTCCATGGGGGAACGCCCGTATGCGGGTGTATCCGCTCGGCCCGGCGGATGCAGGTCCCCGTCACCAGGTGCTCGATCCGGTCGAGCCTTGGGTGCTGCGACCGGAGGCACGCAGACCCGGTAACCGCGTGCCATGGCCCCGAAGGCCTTGCGGAGGCTGCGCCCGGCCGAGCTCGCGGTGAGCACTGGCTGACAAGGCAAGCGACCGGCTGCAAGGTGACCGATCGCGCCTGTCCGTCAGGCCTATCTCCTTGCCGCCCGCTGGCTAGTCAGGCCGCGAAGATCACCCTGTCGGGATGATGCCGGTGGCGCGGTAACGGGCACTTCTGCGGCGTGAATGCGTCGTCCCCGGCTGTGTCGCGGCCTGCGGCACCGGCCGGGTCGATGATCTTGCCGCTTGCGCTGGCCCAGTTCATCGCGAGTTATGCGGCGACGAACATGAACGTGGCGATCAGCTCGATCGCCACGGATCTCCACACCACCGTCATCGGCGTGCAGACGGCCATCACGCTTTTCACGCTCACCATGGCGTCCCTGATGATCCCTGGTAGCAAGCTCACTGACATCTGGGGCCGCAAACGGTGCTTCGTCATCGGGCTGGCGGTCTACGCGACTGGCGCTGTGCTGGCCCTGCTTGCTCCCGTTCTCGGAGTGCTGATCGTCGGCTACTCGGTCTTCGAGGGCCTCGGATCGGCACTGATGATCCCGCCGATTTACATCCTGATCACCGTCGCTTATCCGGATATGACGTCACGGGCCAGGTATTACGGCCTCGTCAGCGGCGCCGGTGGCCTTGGCGCCGCGGCAGGTCCGCTGATCGGCGGGCTGATAACGAGCGCGATCAGCTGGCGCGCTTCGTTCGGCTTGCAGGTGCTGGTCGTGCTGTGGATCATCGTTATGGCCCGCAGGATCGCAGAACCCGCGCGGACCGGGCCGCGGCCCAGGTTCGACGTGCCAGGCGCGATCTTGTCGGCTCTTGGCCTGCTCTTCGTCGTGCTAGGGCTCCTGATCTCCCGGACGTACGGCTTCCTGGGTGCACGCAAGGACTTCTCGATCGGCGGCACCGTCATCATCCCGAAGGGATGGATCTCGCCGGTCTGGATCTGCGTAGCGATCGGCGCGCTGTTCCTGCTCTGGTTTGTGCTGCACATCAGGGCCGGCGAGAGGAAAGGCCGCGACGTCCTCGTCCGCATGCGGATGTTCAGGAGCCGGGTTGCCAACCTGGGCATGGGCACCCAGCTCATCCAGTGGCTCGTCCTGCAGGGATCGTTCTTCGTCGTCTCGGTGTTCCTCCAGCAAGTCCGCCACTACGACCCGATCCAGACCGGCCTGATGCTCACACCGGCCACCATCGGAGTCCTCGCTACGTCTGCGGCGGCAGACCGCCTCGCCCGGCGACACGCGCAGCGAACGCTGATCATAGTGGGATTCCTCATCACGGCGGCGGGCATGGCGCTCCTGCTCGGCCTAGTTCGCGAGGATTCGGGGAACCTTAGCTACGTGCCGGGCCTGCTGCTGTTCGGCGCCGGCGTGGGCATCATGCTGACCTCATCGGTCAATGTCGTCCAATCCAGCTTCAGCGAGGCTGACCAGGGTGACATATCGGGTCTGTCGAGGAGCGTCTCGAACATCGGGTCGTCGCTCGGTACGGCCTTGGTCGGCTCGGTCCTTGTGGCGGCGGCGGAGGGTTATCCGTTCGCGGCCTCGGCCACTATGCTGCTGGTGTTCGCCGTGATTGGCCTCGGCCTTGGCGTGTTGATGCCGCGCCAGTCTGCTGGTACAGGGACGTAGGGCACGCGGGGCACGACTACCGATTCCCGGCCTGGTCAGCGGAGCTCACTAAAATATGGCCTTGTGCCAAAGCGGGTCAGCAAGAACTGCTGCGCATACTGTGAAGGCAGCGTTGTCTGCGTCGATTGGGCAGGGGGGCAGCGAGATGCGGGTGCTGATCGCAACCGCCGGCGGGCGCGGGGACGTTGCACCTTTCACTGGGCTTGCAGCAGCCATAGGCGCTGCCGGGCACGGCGTCACAATCGCCAGCAACGACGAGTACGAGAGCCTAGTCGTCGGCTGCGGCCTGGAGTTCCGGCCCTTGCCTGGAACCCACGGCATGTTTGATGACCCGCGCTGGATGCAGCAGCTGGGCGGGCCCGCGTCTGCCCCCAAGCTGCTCCGTCTGCTCGCCGAGCACTTGCGGACGTTGCACACGGCAATCCTCGCGGTCGCCCGGCAGGATGCCCCCGACGTCCTAGCACTGTCGGGCGTCGCCACGCTCGGCGGCTACCAGGTCGCGGAGGGACTGGGGCTGCCCGGCATGGATTTACTGCTTCAGCCGGGGCATACGACCGCCGATTTTCCGCCTTCCTTCGTGTCGGGCGGCCGGTCTTTCGGCCGGTTAGGCAACCGGGCTGCCGGGATGGCCATGTCGACCGCGGTGGCGCTGGCGATGGCAGGGCCGGCCAGGGAGATCAGGCGCGAGCTTTTGCTGCCGCGGCGCGGGCTCCGTGAAGCCTTAAGCGGGGAGCCGCAGGGCAGCCGCTGGCCGGTCTTCTACGGCTTCAGCCCGGCCGTTGTTCCACGCCCGGCGGACTGGCCGGACCGATGTCAGGTAACCGGCTACTGGTGGCCGCAGCCGCCTGTCGCCTGGCGCCCGCCGGCGGAGCTTGAGGAGTTCCTGAATCCGGGCCCGCCGCCGGTGTTCTTCGGGTTCGGCGACGTGACGCCGGAAAAGACGAGTGAGTTCATCGACCTGGCGACCGCAGCCGGCCGCCAGGCAGGCGTGCGGCAGGTGATCCAGGCCGGGCCTACTGACCAGGCCCTGGCTTGGAGTCGGCCATCGGGCGATTCGTTCGTGGTCGGCGACCTGCCACACGACTGGCTGTTCCCCAGGATGGCTGCGGTGGTCCATCATGCTGGCGCTGGCACGGCAGCAGCGGGGCTGCGCGCCGGCGTTCCGGCCGTGACCGTGCCGGTACTGGCCGACCAGCCGTTCTATGCCGCTCGACTCGCCGCGCTGGGCGTGGGACCTCCGCCTATCCCGCACAAGCGGCTCACCATCGCAGCTCTTGCGGCGGCCATCCGCGACGCGGTCGCGCACCCGTCGTACCGGACCCGGGCCGACGCGCTGGCCAGTCGGCTGGCCGGCGAGGACGGCACAGCTCCGGTCATCAGCCTGCTCGCCCGCCTCGGTGAGAGTTGACCCCCGAGCGCTCATCTAGCAGCGGACCAGCGAGGGGCCGCGGCTGACCAAGGTGCTGGAGATAGAGGAACTCGACCGGGCAGTTGTACCAGTGGCCGAGCGGGCAGCGGATCCTTACGCTTTCCAGAGGCCCGCTAGATGACTCGGCAATGTACCTGTCCAGCACCTCGGCCGGCAGTCCACACCTGACGGCGCCATGGTCATCCTTGTACTCCGGGCAGTCCAGGAACATCACCCTGCTTGCCACTGCTACGCCTCCGTTCTACGTTGACCTGCGGGCTACGGCCTTGCCTCGAACACGATGTTGAAGGGTGTCTCGCTGACCCGGCGGAAACGCGTGATGCCCGCGGCGGTAACGACGTCGCGGATCCTGGTCTCACCAGCCTGGGCACCGAGCGCGAGTCCGACTTCCTGCGCCAGTGACGCGGGGGTGCACAGGAGGGTCGAGAAGCCGTAGTAGGCCCGCCCGACCGGATTGATGTTGTCTTCGACCCGGTCACCAGCGGCAGGCTCGACGATCATCCAGGTGCCGTCGGGCGCCAGGGACTGGCGCACATGGCGGGCCGCACCCACGGGATCTCCCATGTCGTGCAGGCAATCGAACACCGTGACCAGGTCGTAGCCCTGGCCGGAATACGAGGAAGCCGACGCGACCTCGAACCGCACCCGGTCGCTGACACCTGCTTCCCTAGCCCGCTGCCGCGCGATCTCGATCGAGCCCTGGTGGTAGTCAGAGCCGACGAACGTCGAGGCGGGGAACGCCTGCCCCATCAGGATCGTTGACGCGCCATGGCCGCAGCCGACGTCGGCTACTGTCGCACCGCGCTCAAGTTTGGCGACCACTCCGTCGAGTGCCGGGAGCCAGTCGGCAACGAGGTGAGCGTTATAGCTCGGGCGGAAGAACCGCTCGCAGCCCTCGAAGACATCGTCGTTGTGGGCGTGCCAGCCGACGCCGATGCCCGTCTTGGCCGCCTCGGTGATCCTCGAAGAGTCGATTACGGATCCGAGCGCGATCTGGAAGAAGCCCGGCAGGTAGGCAGGGCTCGACTCGTCCGTCAGGGCGACGGCGTGCTCGGCGGACAAGGTGTAACGGCCGCCGTCCGGCTCGTAGTCGATGTAACCCCCCGCGGCTTGCGCGTTAAGCCATTCCCGGACGTATCGCTCGGCGGTGCCGGTGCGCTCGGCAAGCTCGGCGGGCGTCAGCGGGCCGGCGCCCGCCAGCGCCCGGTAGAGACCCAGACGCTCACCCATGACGACAAGCGCAGTGTTGAGGGTTGCGCCTACCTCGTCGACGGCGCGGAAGACGATTCCCATGAGCTTGTCGGTGTCGATCGCGGCCGGCTGTTCGGTTGCCGTCATTGTGTTCTCCTCAGGACTCGGAGTGGCTTTCCGGCGACCGTATGTCGGGATCGGCCGCTGCCGCTTCAGGTAGGACCCCTAGTCCTGATGCCGATGGCGTGGCTTCGTACCGGGTGCCTACGTACACTCGCTGACATGTTGCTCGGCCGTGAGCATGAGCAGCAGACGCTTGTGCGGCTGCTCAAGGACGCCCGCGCCGGTGACAGCGGCGTACTGGCGATCGTGGGCGAGCCCGGGATCGGTAAGTCCGCGCTGCTCGCCTACGTCGAGGAGTGCGCGAACGGCATGAAAGTGCTGAGGGCGCGCGGGGTGCAGTCTGAGGCCCACATCCCGTTTGCCGGCCTATTTGAGCTGCTGCGACCGGCTCTGTCCTGTATCGACAAGATTCCTAGCCCCCAGGCCGCGGCGCTGGAGGGAGCACTCGCGCTCCGTCCGGCCCGCACGCAGGACCGGTTTGCCGTCGGCGCGGCCACGCTGAGTCTGCTCGCGAGTTATGCAGATTCGGAGCCAGTGGCGGTACTGGTTGACGACGCTCACTGGCTCGACGGCTCAAGCGCAGCCGCCATGCTCTTCGCTTTTCGCCGCCTCCTGGCCGATCCTGTCGCAGTCGTCCTGACAGTGCGACAGGGAGAGCCGTCGCTGCTCGACCGCGCCGACCTGGCGACCTTGGAGGTGCATGGCCTGGACCGCGCGTCGGCGGGGGAGTTGCTGAGCCACCAGCCGGGTGAGCCGCTTAGCCAGGAGTTTGCGGACCGCCTGCACCGTGAGACTGGCGGCAACCCGCTCGCGCTCCTTGAGCTTGGCGCGGAACGCGAGCGCCTTACCGGCCTGCCACCGGATGTGCCGCTCGCTGCGGGGGCGAGCGTTGCCAGCGTCTATTTGCATCGCTTGCGGTCTCTCCCGCCGCGCGTCCGCGATGTCCTCGCCCTGGCATCGGCCGTCGATGGCGGCGACGTAGCGGTGCTCGCCAGGGCCGCGCCGATGCTTGGGCTGGAGCTCTCCGATCTTGCTGCTGCCGAGGCTGCCGGGCTTGTCGCCGTGCATGAGTCCCAGGTTGAGTTTCGGCACCCGCTAGCCCGTTCAGCCATCTACGGGGACACCCCGGCGGACCGCCGTAGGGCATTGCACCGCGCGCTGGCCAGTGCGTTTCCCGACGCCGCCGCCGACCGTCGCGCCTGGCATCTCGCGCTCGCCTCCCTCGGACCCGATGACGCAGCGTCGTCCGCGCTCGAGCAGGCCGGCCAGCGTGCACGTCAGCGCAGCGCCTACGAGGTTTCGTCACAGGCGTTCGAGCGCGCTGCCCTGCTGGCACCCGACGATGTGCGGCGGGCCAGGCTGTTGTTTGACGCAGCCGATGCCGCATGGCTCGGCGGTCTCGCTGATCGGGCCGTCGCGTTCCTGGGTGAGGCTCGCCTGCACGCCCCGTCGCCGGATCTGGCTCTGCGGATCGAGCAGCTCGGCGGTCATATCGCTACCCGCCGCGGGCCGATCGCCGAGGCACAGCAAACGCTACTTGCGGCCGCGGAACAGGCTGCGCCCATCGACGCGGAACGTGCGGTGGTCATTCTGGCCGAAGCGGTGAACGCGTCGTTCTACGCGGGTGATGCGGCCGCCATGTCCGTGGCCGCCAACCGCGCCGCGTCGCTCGCCCCGGACGTCTCGGAGGGCCGCGCCGCATTTTTCGTTCTGAGCGCGCGGGGGATGGCCCTGATCTTCTCTGGCGAAGGTGAGCGCGGCACGGCGGCGCTCCGCGCCGCTGTCGAGCTGCTTGAGCACTCAGATGAGTTGCGTGACGATCCGCGTCTGCTTGCGTGGGCAGCTATGGGCCCGTTGTGGCTGAGAAATGCGAGCATCGGGCGAGCGCTCGCCGACCATGCGCTTGCTCAGGCGCGCCACGCCTCAGCCGTCGGGGTGCTGCCGTTCCTGCTGACTCACGTGGCACTCAACCAGGCGGCTACTGACCGATGGGCGGAAGCTGAGGCCGGTTTTTACGAAGCTATCGGCCTGGCGAGGGAGACCGGCCAGCGCACCGATCTCGGCGCCGCACTGGCACGCCTCGCGCAGCTGGAAGCGAGGCAGGGTAAGTCGGAGCGGAGCCGTGGGCACGCGGATGAGGCGCTGAGCTTGTCGCGCAAAATGGGTCTCGGGCTCTCCGAGGTGTGGGCCATCATGGCACGCGGTGAACTTGAGCTGAGCCTGGGTCATCCGGAGGACGCGCTTGCCAACTTCGAGGAGCAGCAAGCTGTGCTTCGAGCGCGCGGCATGCTCGACGTCGATCTTTCGCCAGGGCCGGAGCTTGTCGAGCTGTGCTTGCGCCTTGGCCGCCGGGCGGAGGCCGAGGAGGCGGCAGCTGATTTTGAACGCGAGGCGGATGACAAGGCTCAGCCATGGGCGCTCGCCCGCGCTGCACGATGCCGCGGGCTACTCGCAGGCGAGGGCGAATCGGATTCCCACTTCGACACGGCCTTGATGCTGCATGCGGAAACGCCGGACGCGTTCGAATCGGGGCGTACGCACCTGGCCTACGGCGCACGTCTCCGACGAGAGCGGCAACGGCTCCGTGCACGCGAGCAGCTACGGGCTGCGGTGGACGTGTTCGACCGCCTGGGAGCCGAGCCGTGGTCGGGAATGGCTCGGGCCGAGCTCGCTGCCACGGGCGAGACTGCGCGCCGCCGGGACGTGGCGACTCTCACTGACCTGACCCCCCAGGAGCTCCAGATCGCGGTCAGTCTCGCGGAGGGCCGCACCACCCGGGAGACTGCAGCCGCCCTGTTCCTAAGCCCGAAAACGATCGAATATCATCTCCGCAACGTCTACCGGAAACTCTCGATCAGGTCGCGGAGCGAGCTGACGGACGTCATGTCGCGGCTCGCGGCGGGTCGTGACCGGCTGTTACAGAAGCTCGGCCAGCAGGGCCGCCGCCTTACCGGCGCCATCGCTCTCCACCGGGCGGTAGTCGACCGGTCGGCGGATCTCGGTGGCTATCGCCTCCGCGAGAGACTCAGGGTCGGCAGCCGTGTAGTCCATGCGCGTCCCGGCGTGGTACTGCGCCAGCCGCTGAGGCACGTGGATCTGCTGCTCGAAGTGGCGGGCGAGCGGCAGGTAGAGAAATGGTCTGCGTGCCGCCACCAGCTCCATGGTCGTGGTCAGCCCGCCCTGGACCACGGCCAGGTCGCAGGCGGCGAGGTGCCGGTCCAGGTCGGGGACGTATCCGCGCACCTCGACGCCTTCGGGCGCCAGAATCGAGTCAGGATCAATCCGCGGGCCGGTCACGGCAATCATCCGCAGTCCGGGGATTTTCCTTGCTGCCAGCGGGAAGGCCGAGACGACGCGGCGCAACAGGGGTCCTCCCACCCCGGAACCGCCTACGGTAACTACGCAGATCCGCTCATCGGGACGGTAGCCGAACTCGGCCCGAAGCTCCTGCCGGTCTTGGGGAGCAGAGAACCCGGTGACGTACCCGGCAAAGGTGTAGCGCTCAAGCGCCCACTCGCGCACGCTCGGCAATCCCGGACCTAGCGGGATGTCCACTAGGTCGCCGGGGCCGCCGACAAATATGGACCGATCTCTCAGCTGCGGGTAGCGCCGCATCCGCTCAACCCGTTCGGCGTTCCAGTCTGCGGTGAGCGCGGCCTCGGCAGCACCACCCTCGGGCATCGGCAGCCAGCCCACGAAATCGGTCAGCCACGCGTATGCAGTGCGCTTGAGCTCAGGGTTGTCGAACAGAAAATGATCGACGTCCCATCCCTCGTCGGCAATCCACAGGTCGTAGGGCTCGTCGGTCACCACGTCGTGGAAGACCATGAAGTTCGCCACCAGGATCTCATCCATCCGGCGCGCGGCCTGGAACACATTCAGGTCGTGCTCGCCGGCCTCGGACTCGATGTGTGCGCTCTCGCTGGCCAGCCATCGCGAAGCAGGGTGCACCCGCTCACCTCGCTCCTCCAGTACCTGCGTCACCGGATGCTGGGTGAGCCAGTCGATCTGCAGGTTCGCGTGTCGGGCCCGCAGTTCGTCGGCGATGGCCAGGTCGCGGCGAACATGTCCCAGCCCAATCGGCGAGCTGACGTAGAGGACGCGCTTGCGGCGATCCCGCCCCCTGGTCCAGGTCCGCGCCCGACCCGGTGCTCCCGGGCTTACGGACTCGGCGAAGTCCCGAATGAGAAGGTTCGCCTGGACCGGGTCACGCAGCGTCGGGGCGTGCCCGCCGCCATGGATCGTTACCAGCTGTCCGCCGGTCCAGCGAGCCAGCATCACGCCGGTCTCGTAGGGAACGATCCCGTCCTCATCGCCATGCACGATCAGGACCGGGCAGCGCACCTGCGCGCAGAGGGCTTCGGCGTCCGCGGCGGTGACGGCCCCAATGGCCGGAACCGTCAGCAGAAGCGTTTCGGCGGTAGTCTCGAGCCCCCACCCGACCCCGTCCTCCAGTTGCTTCGTCGAGTGCGGCTCGGTAAACACCTGCGACATGAAGAACTCAACCCAGCCGCGGTAGTCGGCCAGCCAGTAGGCCCGGTTCGCCTTCCCCCAGCCTTCGTAGCTGCCTTTTGGCTCATCGAAGTCTGGTGGCAGCGGCCAAGGCAACGCCGCGCCGATAGCCACCACGCCGGCCGCCCGGCCTGGGTACCAGGCGGCCGCCTGTAGTGCGTGCCGCCCGCCCATCGACACCCCAACGAGGACAGCCCGCTCTACCCCCGTAGCGTCCAGCACCGCGATCGCGTCCTCGACGTATTCCCGATCGCCGTAAGCCGTTGCCGTTGTCGGCCGGTCGGCGCGGCCGTTGCCACGGCCCTCGACCGTGATCACGCGGAAGCGGCGGGCCAGGAACGGCACCTGAGCCTTCCATTGCTGGGCATGCACGATCGCCCAGGACGTGAGCAACAGGATCGTCGGGTCGCCTTGGCCGAACACGGCGTAGCCGACGCGCACCCCATCCCGCTCAACGGTGCCTTCATAATCAGGTTCGCGCGCGCGCATAACGCCCTCCGACCGCTGTCCACGTCCTGCCTGACACGCGGTGGCGACATCTTACGACGGCGGGGATCGCAGCTGCTTCTCCACCAGCGGGCCAGTGGCCGGCTCACCCGCAATGGCGCCCGGGTAAGGCCGGAAGCCGTGCGCGGTCTCAGCTAGCGAGGGGCGGGGGCGGCAGCCCCGCCGGACCCATGAAGGCGAAGACCTGGCTGGTGCCCGGAAGCAGCAGCAGGCCGTCGGCGGCCGACGCCGTCGGGAAGTGGTTCGCTGACGCGCCGAACGGAATCGAGACGACCTGCTTGCCGTCGGACGGGTTGAGGCCGTGCACCGCATTGTCGGCTCCAATCGTCCAGACCAGCCCATCAGCGATGATCGGCGCGCCAGCAGCGCCGTCGTTGTCAGTCCACAGTTGTTTCAGGTACGGGGCCTTGGCCGAAACCCTGACCGCTGTCACGCCGTTCGGGCAAGGTACGTAGACGACCGAGCCCATCACCGCGTGTCCGCCGTCTGGGTCACCGTGGCACACCGGAAGTGACGCGACCTCGCCATCCTCGCCGCCGAGATGCCCCTGACGCAGCAGGTAGGCGGTGTCGGTCTTGCCGACCTGGAACACGAAGCCGTCCACGAGCACCGGGTCCCCGGTTCCGAGGTCGAGGTCGGCGCCGCTCAGCTGCTGCCAGTCCCTGAGGTAAAATATCGACTTGAGGTGCATGGTCGGCGACAGCTCGAGCACCGCGTCGCTGTCGTCGTACGGCTGGCCGGCGCCGAGGTTGTAGCCATCGGCGCTAGCGACGTAGACGTTCCCGTCAGGGTCGACGACCGGAGAACTGCCGCCCATCCACACCGCTCCCCGGTCTCCGCCGCTGCCGACCTGGAAATAGTCCAGCGGTCCTCCCGTCTCCGGGATCGAGACGACGTAGCCGTGGGCAGGACCGTTGGGACCGGGACAATCGCCGAAGTTCTGGCCGTAGGCGATGACCACGAGACCGTGGTCGAGCGCAAGCCCTGGCCGCTGCAGCTGCGCGAGCTGGTCCTCGCCGGCGCTGGGCATCGCCGGCTGGCTCAGCTCGACCTTGCCGGTGAACAGGTCGAGCCCGAACAGGCGGTGCGACGCCTCCACGCCGCCAGAGGAAGACGGGCCTTTTATCAAGGTGTCCGCGTCGACGAAGATCTCGTGCCGTACCAGGTCGATCACCGGAGTGCCCGTAATGCCGACCACGGGCGAGATGTCGCCGCACGGCAGGTCACGAGATGGCACGGGGGTGGCCAGATGGCGTGACCACAGAATGTGCCCGCTGCGGGCGGCCATCACGTAGAC
The DNA here is from genome assembly GCA_963711535.1 of uncultured Actinomycetota bacterium. Lineage (GTDB taxonomy): Bacteria > Actinomycetota > Actinomycetes > Streptosporangiales > Streptosporangiaceae > JAJYUU01. The sequence continues at coordinate 200,297 of CAVQEN010000005.1, forward strand.
AGTGTCATTCTCGGTCGCCGCGACGATGCGGCCGTCAACTACGAGCGGCTCGCCATACAGCTGCCCGTCGAGGACCGGCGAGGTCCAGGCCCGCCGCAATGGCAGCAGCTTGATCTGAGCGGCCTGGACCCCGGTCGCCTCAGCGTTCCCGTGGTAGGCGGTCCAGCTGGCGCCGGGGCCTGCGGCCTCCGACTTCGGGATTGCGGGTGCGGTGGTCGTTCCGCCGGGACCGAGGCTGGTTGTGCCGGGATGCCGAACCGCAGAGCTGTGGGACGACCCAGAGCAGGCCGAGCAGACCACCGCCAGGACTCCTATGGCAGCGGCGAGCATTCCTTTCCTCATAGTGATCGCTCCCGTCTATCCCGGCTGATGAAGCGGACCGCCCGGCAATGAGGTTGCCACACCCCAGACTGCCAGAACGATCAGGTGCAGCGCTCTGCGCTCGATGCGGTCCGGCGCCGGACCTGACGCTAGCTTCGGGCCGCTGCCGGCAGCCACTAGCCCTCCCTACCCGACCGGCAGGTATCCCCGCGCCGAGAAGCCCGTGCCGTCTCCTCGCCTCGTGCAGGGAGGGCGCAAAAGGTGAGTCGGCGCGCGCATGTTCAGTGTGCTCAGTGGCATCGCGAAGATCGCGGTGACCGCTTCGCAAGGCTTTCCGCTAGCGCATCGAGGTCGACAGCTGCATTCTCGGGTGGCGCGCCCTGCGGCAGTATGTTCGCAATCACCCAACGGGGCACGCCGCGAGGACCGCAGACCTCGACACAATATCGGGCGCTGAGTTCGGCAACAGCCTCCGCGTGCAGGCGGCGATCCGGCGATAGCGGCACCGGTGTCGCGAGCCGAAGGATCTCGATCTTCTGGGCGCGGACACCGCGCGAATCGACGAACACCCGGCCGGTGCACGCGACTTCGGCGTAGACAGGGGGATCGCGGTCGTGCGCGCTGTCGCTGAGGTAGCCGGAGAGAGAGTCGAGCGTCCCATCGATCACCGCATAAGACCACACCGGCAGCCAGACGCAGGAGCCGAATGATCCGCCTGGTAGCAGATTGCCTGAATGGTCTTCGAGGGGAAGCGCTCGAAGACCGGGTTGTGGATGAGCGGCGCGGACAGCACCATGCTGCCCCCGTCGGAGCAGCGCACCCGGAAGAGCCGCCACCCGATGAGTGGCTGCCTCGCCGGAAATTGCATCTCCCGCTCTTCCATGGCGCGAGCATGCCATTTCCTTCGTTAGTGACGCATCACCAATTCCGTCCGGCTTCGTTGCCGGCAGCCCGGATACCCGTGATGCCGGTGATCTGGGCGCCGTCGACGGTGAAGAATTTGCTCCCGGGTGCCGTCGTCGGGGTCCAAGACATTGTCGTGGCAGACGCGCCACCCACCTGCCTTGACGCGGCCTATCAGTTAGTGGATCCTAACGGTTAGTGGATGCTAACCAAGAACCTGACCGCTGGGGCGCGCTGGCCGACGGCACGCGCCGTGCCATCGTGGCGTGCCTGGCTGAGCGGCCTCGGGCCGTCGGCCAGCTCGCGGCCGGGCTGCCGGTGAGCCGGTCGGCGGTGTCTCAGCATCTGAAGATCCTCAAGGACGCCGGCTTGGTCGAAGACATTGCAGCGGGGACACGCCGGATCTACCGGCTCAACCCGGTCGCGCTGGCGGCGTTGCGGGATCAGCTCGACACCTACTGGCGGCGGGCGTTGACCGGGTACGCCGACGCCGTGGGAACCACGACTGAGGAGGACTGATGGGCCAGGCCGAAGCAGCGACGGTCCGCAAGCAGATCGTCGTCGACGCGCCGATCGAGCGTGCCTTCGCGGTGTTCACCGACCGGTTCGGGGACTTCAAGCCGCCAGAGCACAACATGCTCGGCGTACCCATCGCCGAGACCGTGTTCGAGCCTCGAGTCGGCGGCCACATCGTGGACAGGGCAACCGACGGCAGCGAGTGCCGGTGGGCGCGGATCCTCGCTTTCGACCCGCCGGACCGGGTCGTGTTCAGCTGGGACATCAGCCCGGAGTGGACCATCCAGACCGACCAGGCTCAGACCAGCGAGGTCGAGGTGCGGTTCCACGCCGAGTCACCGACCCGCACCCGAGTAGAGCTGGAGCACCGGCGCCTCGACCGGCATGGTCCCGGTTGGGAAGCGGTCGGCGAGGGTGTCGACGGACCGGAGGGCTGGCCGCTGTACCTCGACCGCTACGCCGCGCTGGTGCACGAGGGCAGCTGACATGACTGCGATCGTGACGAGCACCGACGTCGAGCGCTGCCGTAGGCCGCGGCCGCGCTGGACGTGCAAGTTTGCCGCGCGCCCGGCTGGGCTATAACCGGCCCGACAACGGCAGGTGCTCGTCGTTGCGGCGGATCGGTGCCATTTCTCCGTTGTCGAGGCCTGGGGCTTCGATCATCGCGGGCAGGGCAGCGACTCGCGCCGTGAGGTGGTCTCGCGCCACTTAGCATGGGGGGCGTATCAGTCGTCATGTCAGCTTTGGTCCGTGGCCTGAGGTCGGCATGAGGGTCAGCGGGGTCATGACGGCCGCGGCTGCTGCGGCCGGTGCGCTGGCCGCCACATCGCTCATAGGCTGCTCGAGCACGTCAGCGCCAGCCAGCCCTAGCAAGGCAGAGCAGGCTGCCCGCACCTCCACGATTGCCCTTGCCACTTCGCAGACATACCTGACCGGCGCCAGCTGGGCTGTCACGCGAAACGACGGCTCGTGGCAGTTGTTCGCCCGACCGCCGGGCTCTACCGCGTGGAAGCAGGTGACCCCGGGCGGAGTATCGAGCGGTGCCGGCCTGGTCATAGCAGGGAACGGCAACACCCTGCTGACCGGTTTCCGGCCGAGTCGGCAGGTCACCGAGTCGCCGGTCACCTGGTCAAGCGACGAGGGCAGTTCGTGGTCGTCGCACGGCAACTCGGTCAGGCCCGCACTGGCCAGCGTGCCGAGCGCACTGGCGCTGAGCTCAGATCACCAAGTGCTTGCAGTCACGGATGCCGGGACGGTGCGGCGCGGCGCGCACCTCGGGGGCATCTGGAGCTCGCTGACCAGTCGCGACTCGCTGGCACGCAGCTCGGTGACCGGGGCCTGCGGACTGGTCAGCCTGACCTCGGCTGCGTTCAGCTCTGCCGGGGCACCGATGGTGGGCGGGGCGTGCGACAAGCCGGGGAAAGCCGGCATCTTCGAGTTCGATGACGCTGCCTGGCACGCGGCCGGGCCGACCATGCCTGCTGCGCTGGACCACAGCACCGTGTCCGTGCTCGGGCTCGCGACCGTCTCCGGCACCACGACGGCGCTGCTCGCCGTTGGCAGCGGCTCCGACGCAGGTCTGGTCGCGGCCTGGACGGGCAGGACCAGCTCAGGTTCTGGCGCAAGTGGCTGGAAGGTGTCACCAGAGCTGCGGATCGGCTCTGCTGGCCTGGAGTCACTGTCGCTGTGGCCGGACGGGGGCGGCCGGAGTCGTGCTGAGCGGGTCACGGGCTGAGTCGATTCCGGCCCTGGCACCAGCTGGACCCGGCTCGCGACCCTGCCGAGCAATACTGCGACGCTCGCGCTCGGCCCGGCCGGGCAGGTGGAGGCGCTGGCGGACCACAGCAGCGAGCTCGCTGCCTGGCAGCTGGGCACCGGTGCTGGTGTCACGCCGGGCACGGTCAGCACGAGCTCAGGGCCCTGGCACCAGATAGAGAAGACCAAGGTGGATACGTCGAGCGGCTCTTCTGGCTGAGCTGTGAACCAGAGTGGCTGCCTTGATGCGCCGGTTCAGCGCAGGACGAGCAGGTCGAGGGTGTCGGTGACGGGTCCTTGCCGGGTTGCGGCGGCTGCGCGGAGCCGGGTGAGACCTGCCTGGTAGGCGCTGTCGGTGATGAGCATGAGCGGGGTGTGCGCCTCACGCCGCGTCGTAGCGGCGATGGCGGCGAGCGAGGGGGCGGTCACCTGGCGGACTGGTTCCAGAGCCGCGTATCTGAAGCCGGCCGCCGCGAACGCCGCGCGGACGCTGGCGACGCTGGGGAAGGTGTCCAGGATCTCGGCAGTCTCGGGGCCAGTAGCGGAGCAGCCCGAGCCCATGGTGACGGCCGGGGAACGCGCCGCGGATGAGGACCTGGGAGTCCGGGCCGGAGCACCCTGCGGAGCTCACGCGAGGTGGCGGGAAGGTCTGGGAGGTGGTGGATGACGGTGGACAGCCAGGCGCCGTCCATGGTCGCGGTGGCAAGCGGGAGCGGCGGCGGCGTGCCCGGCGATCATGCACCTGTGGCAGGACCGGGCACGCATGGCGGCGGAGGGCTCGACGGCCGCAACGCTGATGCCGTACCAGCTGGCCAGGGTGGCGGCCCACCGGCCGGTGCCGGCTCCGAGGTCGAGCGTCCGCATGCCTGGCCGGGGAGCCAGGTGGCGGGCGACCGCGGTCCGCCACTCGCTCAGGGCGTCGGGCGGCAGTTCGCGGGATGCCTGGAAGGCCGCGGCCGCAGCATCGTCATAGTCGATGCGGGCCATGGCCTAGCCGGTCTGCCTGGCTGGTGTGCCCTCCGGGTAACTGGCGATCTCGATGAGATTACGGTCGGGGTCGCGGATGTAGATGCTGGTGATCGGCCCGCGAGCGCCCGTGCGCGGTCCTGGGCCATCCTCCACCGGGACGTGCTCGGCGTTCAGGTAGGCGAGGACCTGGCCGGGCGGAGTCGTGGTAATCAGGCAGAGGTCCGCGCTGCCGGGCTGTGGACAGGCGGCGTGCGGGATGACCTCCTGCCCGGCCTGGTGCAGGTTGATCTTGCTAGTGCCGAATTCCAGGGCATGTCGGCCGGCGCCGAAGGTGACCGGGCGCATGCCCAGCACGCGCTGGTAGAAGCCCGAGGTCTGATCCAGATCGGCCACGGTCAGTACGAGGTGGTCCAGGCCGCTGATGACGACCGGCGGAACCGGCCGCTCCCGGCTCTGGTTGCCGCCCCGGCGGCCCGCGCCGCTGTCCAGCAGGAACTTTCTGGTCCGTTCTGAGCCCGCATCGCGCCTCATGTAACGAGTTATACTCGTGATGTGAACGTCGCGGCAACCCCCACGGACGAGCTGCCACCCGAAGAGCTGCGGTTCATCTTCCGGTCCGATCGGCTGTGCCTGGCCTTCTGCGCGACCGTCGGGGAGCGGTGGCGCCGCGGCTTCGAGCGGCTGCGCGCTCCCGGCGACCTCGTTCGCTGGTACGCCGACGCGCGCGTCGCCGACGTTCACGTCCCGGTGACCAGAGCGGACCTTGTCAGTGCGCGGCAGGTGCGCGAAGCGGTCTACCGCGCTGCGAAGGCACTCATCGGCGGTCAGCTGGCAGCCGCGGAGGACGAGGCCATCATCAACCGGGCGGCCGCGCCGCCGCCGCCGGTGCCCTACATGAACCAGGGCGTGGTAACGCTGACCGCGGCGGGGCAGCACCCGGCAGCTAGCGCGCTGAGCGCGGTAGCGCGCGACGCCATCGCCCTGTTCACTGCCGAGGACGTCTGGCGGTTGCGCGAGTGCGCAAGCCCCGAATGCGGCCTGCTGTTCCTGGACCTCAGCCGGCCCGGCCGCCGCCGCTGGTGTTCCAGCAGCGCCTGCGGCGGGAAGGCGCGCGCCGCCGCCTACCGGCAGCGCCTGGCCTCTGCGAGCCCAGGGTGAGAGGGACCCCCATGTCCGCCCCGTCCGTCCTCCCGCCCGCGGGTACACGCGTCAGCTGGGCAGACCTTCCCGGTCCCGTCCGGGCCGACATCGAGCGGGCTTGCGGGACTCCCGTGATATCGACCCGGACGCAGCCTGGCGGATTCAGCCCCGGCCTGGCCGTCAGGGCGCTGTGCGCCGACGGGGCTCGAGTTTTTATCAAAGCCGTGTCCGCCCGGGCGAACTCTGACTCACACCGCTACCACCAGCGCGAAGCGCGAATCCTGACCGCGCTCGACTCACTGATCACCGCCAGGCAGCTGCCCATACCGCGTCTGCGCGGCACCGCCACCTGCGGCTCCTGGACCGCTCTAGTCATCGACGACGTCGACGGCCGCCAGCCGGCGACTCCTTGGCAGCCCTCCGATCTCGGCCGCGTGCTGACCACCCTGGATGACGTCGCCGACGCCCTGACTCCAGCGCTTATCCCGGTCCCGGCCATCACGGATTTGTACGCGCGCGCGTTCACTGGCTGGCGGACTCTCGCCAGCCAGCCCGGCACCAGCTATCTCGATTCATGGACCCGCGACCATCTCAGCCAGCTCGCCAGCCTGGAACAGGACTGGGCCGCGCACGCGGACGGGCAAACCGTGCTGCACACCGACCGGCGCGCCGACAACCTTCTCCTCACCCGCGACCGCGACATGGTCGTCGACTGGCCCCACGCCTGTCGCGGCGCCGCATTCATCGATCCTGTCCTTCTCGCTGGCAGCATCGCCGCCGATGGCGGACCACCCCCGAACCAGGTGATAGCAGGCTCTCGCTCAGCCCGTGCGGCCAGCCGTGACGCCATCACCGCGATCGTCTGCGCGGCGGCCGGCTACTTCACCGAACGGGCCCTCCGCCCGCCCGAACCGGGCCTGGCGGCAGCACGCGCCCACCAGGCCGCACAAGGCCAGGCCACCCGTCAGTGGCTCGCCCAGCTCCTCGACTAGCCCGCGCCTCGGGATGCGGATAAATTCCCGGGCTGGGGGACGGATACAGTCAGCGGCCCGGCTCGGAGCGGGCTGCTGCATTGAGGCGCCGTGCCATCGTCAGCGACGTCTGCTGTGTCAGCTGCACCTCGGCACGGTCGGCCAGCAGCTCACGCAGCTGCGCGGTGAACTCCTGGCGTTCCTCACGCGGCCAGCTGAGAGCCGTCGCCCGGGTGTTCTCGATTCCGACTACCGTGCCGGCAGACATGGTTGCCCGGCGCTGATGGGTCTGAACGATTGCCGGCTCGAACAGGCCGCTGCCGTTAATGCCGTCGGCGTCGGTGAGCTGGGGCTGACGTGCCCACGCGCCGCGGTCGTCGCTGCGGGTAATCCACAGGTGCAGCAGTCCCGCGCCGACCGGATCGTCGTAGCGTTCCCCCGTCCCCAGCAGCGCCAGCCAGCCGCCGGGACGAAGTAGCCGTGCGGACTTGCTGAACCGCACGTCCGGATCAATCCAGTGGAAGGCCGTCGCGCAGACGATGAGGTCGAAGCTGCCTTCTGGCGCGGCAAAGTCCTCAAACGAGGAGGCCACGAACGTAGCCGCTGACGCCCCCAGCGCGAGCTGCGCCGCGGCGACCAGCGAGGGGCCTATGTCCAGAGCTGTCACCTCGAACCCCCGCCCGACCAGGCTCGCAGTGAGCTGGCCGGTGCCGCAGCCGACCTCAAGCACCGCCGCGCCAGGCACCAGACCGGCGGTGCGGATGGCGAAGTCGACGATCTCGGCCGGGTACCCGGACCTAGTGGCCGCGTAAAGCTCTGCGACGTCGTCAAACAGCACCCGCTGCCGGTGTCGTCGACCCCGCTGCACATCGTTTTCGGCTGTCATTGTTATCACCTGATCCTCAGCCGCGGTCATGTCAGTCGGCGGCTGCGTCATGCGCCGATCCCGGTCCAGTCGAACGCGTCGCCGATCCGCTGCAGCTCGGTCCTGGTCTGCGCGTCGCACAGCGCGCCGCGCTGCCCGGCGGCGTAGCAGTCCCGGCCAGTTACTCCCAGTTGCAGTGCGGCGGCGTAGTCGGCGGCCAGGTCTGTTCCGAACATTGCCGGGTCGTCGGTGGACACTGAGCAGGCGATGCCGGCGGCCGCCAGCACGGGTAGCGGGTGCTCGGCCAGCGCGGGGACCACGCCGGTACGCAGGTTGGAGATCGGGCACACGTCCGCCACCACGCCTCGCGCGGCCAGTTCCCGCAGCAGGCCAGGGTCTTCGGCAGCCCGGATGGCGTGGCGGATCCGGTCCGCGCGCAAGCTGTCGAGCACACCGCGGACCGACGCGGGGCCTGCCGCCTCGCCAGCATGCGGCACCGATCCGAGGCCGCCGTCGCGGGCGATCTCGAATGCCCGCGCAAACGGCTCGGGCGGGTGCTCTGCCTCCGGGCCGCCGAGGCCGATGCCCACCACGCCGCGGTCGCGGTAGGCCACCGCGTGCCGGGCGGTCAGCTCGGCCATCTCCAGCGGATAGCTACGCGGGATGTCGGGAGTCAGCCGGACTTGGACGCCGTGCTGCTCGGCGGCCTGCTGGGCGCCATCGCAGTAGCCGGTGAACACGTCGTCCCAGTCGCAGCCACGTCCGGCGGGCTCTGCCGGGGTGAAGATTCCCTCGAGATAAACCGCGCCGTGGCTGGCCGCCTCGGCCGCGTAGTCCACCACGACCTGACGGAAGTCCCGCTCGGTCCGCAACGCCCCGGTGGTCAGCAACCACACGTCGAGGAAGTGGGCGAAGTCGCGGAACTGGTACAGCCCGGCAAGTCCTTCCACCGAGTCAGCGGGCAGCGGCACGTTATTGCGCCTGGCGATCTGCAGCAGTGTGCCAGCCCGCACGGTGCCCTCCAGGTGCACGTGCAGCTCAATCTTCGGGAACGTCCTGGAACCGGCTAGGCCAGCCTCAGCCGACGCGCTGATATCACCCACGAGCGCCTCCTCGATCGGAGGCGCCCTTCTCAGCTGATACGTGAATGGTCCTTAGCCAGGCGCGCGGCAGCGCCGGCGGAGCCGCTCGTGGCCCGCCGGTGACTGGGTTTCTGGTCAGGCTGCTGGCTGGAGGGTGACCTGGTGGCCGAGGGCCTGGAGCTTTGCGATCAGGCGGCGGGTCTCCTTGTCGGGGTCGAGCCGGCGGGTGAAGTAGTCGTCGCCGAGTTCGTGGTAGCTGACCCCGCCGGCCAGGACGTGCCAGATGATGACCAGCATGGCGTGGGCGACGACGATGATCGCTTTCTTCTTGGCGGTAGGGCTGTGGTAGCCGCCCCATTTCATGACGTGCCGGTGGTAGAGGGACCTGAGGTAGCCCTGGTGGCGGACGGCAGCCCAGGCTGCCTCGACCAGGACCGGCTGCAGGTGGATGTTGCCGTGCCGGGGCTTGCCGGAGCGCCGTCTGCCCGCCGATTCGTGGTTGCCCGGGCACAGCCCGGCCCAGGAGGCCAGGTGGGCGGCGTCGGGGAAGTACTCGCTGACGTCCGCCCCGATCTCGGAGATGACCGCAGCGGCGGTCAGCGGGCCGATGCCGGGGATGGTGGTCAGCAGGTCCCGCTGGGCGCGAAAGGGCGCCATCATCGCCTCGACCTGCTGGTCCAGCTTCGCGATCATCGCCTCGAGGTGTCCGATGTGGTCCAGGTGCAGGCGGCACATCAAGGCGTGGTGGTCGCCGAACCGGCCCTCCAGCGCCAGGGTCAGGTCCGGGATCCTGGCGCGCATCCTGCCCTTTGGCCAGATCGGCCAGCACCGCGCCGCGGCGCTCGCCGTCGATCAGCGCCTCGATCATCGCCTGGCCGGACTTGGTGGCGATCGAGGAGGCGGCAGAGTCGATCTTGATGCCGGCGTCCTGGAGCACGTTGCCGAGTCTTTGCAGCTCCGAGGTCCGCGACTGCACGACCTTAGTCCGGTACCGCAGCACGTCCCGGGCGGCCTTGATGTCGGCCGGCGGGATGAAGCTGCCTTTCAGCAGCCCGCACTCCAGCAAGTGCACCAGCCACTCGGCGTCGGCATAATCGGTCTTGCGGCCCGGCACGTTTTTCACGTGCGCGGCGTTGCACACCAGCACCTGCCCGAAGTGCCCGTGCTCGATCAGCGCGTGGTAGACCGGCATGCTGTAAATCCCGGTCGCCTCCATCGCCACATGCGTGACACCCAGCGAGTCCAGCCACCGGGCCGCCTCGGCCAGCACCCCGTAGAACGTCCTGAACGTGCGCTTGACCGTCTGGCGGCCGTCCGGCCCGTCACCGGGCAGCCGGACCGCCACCGCGATCACGTCCTTGCCCACATCCACCGCGGCGCACCGCTCATACAACACCTGCATCCCTGTCTCCCATCTAGCGTGCCAACGGACGCGCACGCCGCCCGCGGAGCCCCTGACAGGTCTAAGACACTGATACTCGCGTTCGCAGCGCAACCGGGGGACACCCGAAGGTGAGGGCTCCAGCGTCAATCTAAAGCACGGTCTCACGAAGCCAAGCGCAACCGACGTCGGCGGGCAGCATGCACGCAGCCATTCTCATCCGCCGGGAGCGGCCCGCAGGGCCCATCAATATCTAAAGACAGAACGAGCGTGGCGGGGAAGACCCGCTGCAGCGCCTCTCGTCCTGCGACTCCCACTATGCCACCGCGCTCACGCCGAGTCGACAAGGGTGGTGCACGGCGGCGGGCTGATCGCCGTTACTCGGCTGCGCAGCAGCCAGCGGGGCGCGCTGAACGTATTCGACGAGCCGTCCACTGGCTTGCACCCGCTCGATGTAGCGACGCTGGTCAGCGTGTTCGACCGGCTAATTGACGCCGAGCGACGGTTATCGACCACGACCTCGGCCTGCGCTCCCGGGACGCCCGGCGATGTCGCCCGCGACCTGGGCAGCGTGACCGGCCCATGGCTCGCCGAGTACCTGGGCATGCCGACGGTGAGCCGGTGATGCGGTCGACGCCCGTGCGCAGGCCAGAGATCGGGTACACGTCCAGCACCACGCTCCCCGCGCGGCCGTGTTACGCGTCTCGGCGCACCAGAAGGACCGTTCCCAGAGCCAGTATCACCGCGGTGTAGCCGCAGAGAATGAGCAAGCCTGTCCATGGGCCGAAGGCATCCGGGGAGGGATTGTTGATTATCGCGGATCCTATCTCCAGCGGGAGGACGCGCTCGATTTGGTACTCGAGCGAGCCGGGGAGCGCCGACACAATGATCGGCAGCACGAGTATCACGCCCACGTAGGCACTGATCGCCCCTGCGGTATGCCTCACCACGACGGCGGTGCCAAGGGCCAAGAGCCCGACGACGCACAGGTACAGGCCGATGCCGGCGACGGCCCGGAGTGCTCCCGGGCTTGACAGCGTGGCACGCGGGGCTGGCGCGGTGAGAAACGCCTGGCCGAGGAAGAAGCTGGCGAACGCGACGAGTTCAGCGACGACCAGGGTGACCGTGCCGGCGACGAGGGCCTTCGCAGCGAGCACCATCGGGCGGCGCGGCGCTGCCGCGAGAGTTGCCCGGATCGTGCCGGTCGCGTACTCACTGCTGACGACGAGCACGCCGAGGATGCCGAGCAGGAGGGTGCCGCCGAGATAGGCGCCCATGAGGCTTACCTCGACGGGATCGAAGGAGGCCTTGTTGCTGGCCGACATTGTTGCCCAGTGCGCGCGCGTCACTCCGGTGGCGATGCCGCTCGTTGCGAGACTGATAAGGACGGTCGTGCCTACGGTCCACATGGTCGACCGGACGGTGCGAAGTTTCGTCCACTCGCTCCGCAGGAGATCGGCCGTCCCGTACCGGCCGGGCAGTGTCGCTGTCAGCGGCGTTGCGGCGTTGTCGGTCGCGGTGGTGACACTCATCGATCTGCTCCTCGGGCGGGCCGTTGCAACGCGCCGTGGTACTCGATGCTCTCCTCGGTGAGTTCCATGAACGCCTCTTCGAGTGACGCCGACTCCGGAGAGAGCTCATGCACGGTGACCGGGAGGCTTGCCGCCAGGTCACCGATCGCCTCCTTGCCCATTCCACGGACTATGAGCGCACCGTCCTCGGGAGTGGTTTGTGCCCCTTGCTCCTCGAGCGCAGCCCGGAGCCTTCCGATCTCGGGTGAGCGCACGCGCACGAAGCGCGCCGCGCTCTTCACGGTCATCTCGGCAACGGGCTCCTGGGCGAGCAGCCGCCCGCGGCCTATGACGATGACCTCGGCTGCGGTCAGGGCCATCTCGCTCATGAGGTGGCTCGACACGAAGACGGTCCGGCCTTCCGATGCCAGACCTTTGAGAAGCTTGCGGACCCACCGGATCCCGTCGGGATCGAGCCCGTTGACCGGCTCATCGAAGATCAGTACCCCCGGGTCGCCAAGCAGCGCCGCGGCGATGCCCAGTCGCTGGCCCATTCCGAGGGAAAACTTTCCGGCGCGCTGGCCAGCGACGGAGGCAAGGCCGACGAGATCGAGCAGGTCGTCGGCACGGCGCAGCGGGATCCGGTTCGCCTCCGCCAGCATCCGAAGATGCGCCCGCGCGCTTCGCCCGGGATGGATCGCCTTCGCCTCGAGCAGGGCGCCGACCTCGCGGAGCGGCCACGCCAGGTCGTGGTAGGGCTGTCCGTTCACCGTGGCCCAGCCCTTGGTCGGGTGGTCGAGGCCCATGATCATTCGCATTGTCGTCGACTTGCCCGAGCCGTTCGGTCCGAGGAACCCGGTGACGATCCCCGGCCGGACAGCGAACGACAGGTCATCGACGGCCACCTTGTCGCCGTAACGCTTGATCAGGTGCTGAGCTTCGATCACGCTTCGGAGCGTACGGATCGGCCGCCTGGTGTTTCGAGCCCCGTGAGGCTGATCCTGCCGACGGCGGCGTGGTCCGAACGTCGTACATATTCTGGCCCTGACTCATCCGCCGGTCTCTCGATCCGGTCAGGGTGTGCCGGTACCGTTACCTGCGGTGATGATGATGATGATCGGGTCTGCTGTGCGGCGACGTGGCCGGTCCCGCCCCTGGTCCGAGCGCCGTATTACTGGGGCGGGGCGGCTGAAACAGGTACGCGAGCGGGCGCGCGTGCTCCTGGATCCCCCTGACACCAGGCACCGTCCCGGTGCGCTGGCGCGACTGTCCGGGTCATGGCGGGTGTTCGCGCGCACGCACGCTCTGGCGACTGACGGCGCACTGGCGTTCGCTGTCTTCGCCGCGGGCCTGGTCAGCGTCGAGCTTGCCCACCGGCCCGTCTGGGCCGGCCTGCTCACGTTCTTGCTCGCACTGCCGCTGACCTGGCGGCGCCGGGCCCCAGTCGCCGTGTTTGGCGTCGTCGCCGTCGTGGCGTTCATGCAGTGGCTGGCCAGCGTGCCGCTCCTCGCCGATGTTGCGCTCCTGGCTGCGCTGTACACGGTCGCCGCCATCCGCCCGCAGCGCGTCGCGGTCGGCGCTGCCGTCCTCCTCGAGGGCGGAGCCGTCCTAGCGGCCGCCCGGTGGGGAGAGTCGGCGGCTTCGACCTTCGCCGCCCTGTCCGGGCTGGTCGTGGCTGCCCTCGTGTCGGGCCTGTACGTCCGAGCACGCCGCCTGCATGTCGCCAGCCTCGTCGAGCGCGCCGCACGGCTGGAATTCGAGCGTGACCAGCAGGCGCTTCTGGCCGCGGCCGCCGAGCGGGCCCGGATCTCCCGCGAGATGCACGACGTGGTGGCGCACAGCCTGGCGGTCGTAGTCTCGCTGGCGAATGGCGCGACGGCGAAGCTCGCTCGCGACCCGGAGCAGTCCCGCGAAGCCCTCGAGTCCATTTCAGAGCTCGGACGTCAGGCCCTCGCGGACACCCGGGGACTGCTGTCGATCCTGCGCACCGGCGAGGCTCCTGCGGCGCACGCACCGCAGCCGGGTATCGAGCAGATCATCGGTCTCGTGGATCGCGCCACCGCTACAGGCCTCGCCGCGACGCTCACCGTTCGCGGTGATCCGGTCCCCGTCGCGGCCGGCCTCGGGCTCAACGCCTACCGGATCGTCCAGGAAGCAATTACTAACGCGGTGAAGCACGCTGAGGCCGCGACGACCATCGCGGTCCAGCTCAGCTGGACGCCACGCCGCCTGGACGTCTCGGTCACCGACGACGGGCACGGTGTCAGCCGAGCTGCGGTCGCCGGCAGCGGCTTCGGCCTGGCCGGCATGCGCGAGCGGGCCGCGCTTTACGGCGGCACGGCAACGGCTGGCCCCGGACACGATGGCGGGTGGACAGTCACAGCGACGATCCCGATCATCAACCCGGGCGCGCCGTGAACGACCGGCCGGACGGACGCCGCCCGACCTCGGTCATCCTGGTCGACGATCAGCCGCTGTTGCGCAAGGGCTTCCGCATGGTCCTGGAAGAAGAGGCAGGCATCGTGGTCCTCGGCGAGGCCTCCGATGGCGCATCCGCAGTCGATCTCGTTGCCCGCTGTCACCCGGATGTGGTCGTGATGGATGTCCGGATGCCCGGCATGGACGGGATCGAGGCGACGCGAGCGATCGTTGCGGCCGAGCCACGTTCGCGCATTCTGATCCTCACGACTTTCGACCTGGATGAGTACGCTTTCGGCGCGCTTCGTCTCGGAGCCAGCGGTTTCATTTTGAAGGACGTGCTGCCGTCGGAATTTGTCCGGGCCGTCCGGTCCGTCGCGGACGGCGACGCCGTCATCGCCCCGAGCGTTACCCGGCGCCTTCTCGACACCTTCGCTCACCAGATCCCCGACCCGCACGGCGCAGCCGAGTCCTCCGGCCCCGAGCTCGATCAGCTCACGGCACGGGAGAAGGAGATCCTGACCGAGCTCGCCGGCGGCTTTTCCAACGCCGAGATCGCCGAGCGGCTCTTCCTCGCCGAAGCGACAGTGAAGACTCACCTCGGCCGGGTGCTCGCCAAGCTCGGGCTGCGCGACCGCGTTCAGGCGGTCGTATACGCCTATGAAGCCGGCCTCGTCAGTAGGCGCAGCTGAGCCGCACGTTGTCCCGGCCACCCACGACCAGGCCCGTGCCGGAAACGGGCTGGTTTCTCGTCGCCGTCGTTGCCGTCGTCGGGGTCGGCCTCCGGCCACGTCCGCCCGCGACTCTGCGGCGGCTGACTTGGGAAGCGACCAGGGCCAGACCGGCACCGGCCTGGCCCTTTGTTCGCATTCACTGCCGTGCGGTCAGCGGCCCCGGGCTGTGCACGCCATGGCGGGTATGACTGCTGCTCCGACGATCAAGTGCATCACGACCAGCCCGACTGCGGCCGCGGTGGTCGTGGCGGCGGCCAGCGGCAGCGACAGCGACACGGCCAGCGCCACCAGCGCGGAGCTGGTCCAGATCAGCGGGGCGCGCGAGGTACGCCGCTCCAGCAGGGTGAGGAGCAGCCAGCCCAGCAGCGCAGCGGCGAGGCTGCCGCCGATTATCTGGCCCACGGAGATCGTCTGAACGTGGATGGCGGCGAACGGACCGGGGCCGAGATGGCCGTTGCCGAAACGGACGGTCAGGTGGATTCCCAGCAGCGGGACTTCCACGGCCCAGGCGGCTACCGCGGCAAGCGCGCCGCCGACGACGCACAGGGCCCTGGCGCGAGCACTGGTGCTGCTCTGCTTCGTATCGGTGACACCGGCTGAAGTGGTGGTCATCATGTCCGTGCTCCCTCAGCTGTCTCGCAGCGCCTTGTCGAGCTGCTGACCACAACGCTCGCTCCCGTACAAGTAATCGGGCATCGTCCAGCCGTCGTCTGCTGACCTGCTGCGGTAGTAGCACGGCAGTACTCCCGGCGCAGTACGCGGAAGGCCTCCGCAGCGACGATGGCACCGGCCCGGCGCCGGTATACGCTCCAGGCGATGGACGTAAAAAGGGTGGTCAGACTGCCGCTGCGCTGGCAGGGCGCCGCGGGCATAGCGCTGGTCACTGTGCTTGCGGTGGCCGGCGCTTACGCCGAGGCCTACCCTGGGCACCATTACGGCGGCCTGCACCTGACCAGCCACCCGCCGCTGGCCGCCTACCTGCTGCTCGCCGTTCCGTCGCTTGCTCTGATCTGGCGCAACAGCCGGCCCGTCGAGGTGCTCGGGCTCGCGGTGGCTGGCGCCGTCGGCTGGGCTGCGCTTGGCCAGATCGACGGCGCCGCTCTCGTTCCCGTCATGGTGGCGCTGTACTGGGTGGCGCTGACTCGCCCGAGGCGGGTCGCGATCGCCGCCGGCCTGGTCGGAGCGGCGGCCATCTTCGTCACCGAAGGGCTTATCGGGCCATTCGGATGGTTCGGCGGCCCTAACGCGACCATGTGGCCCGAGCTGCTTGCAGCCGGCGCGATCGGCGCCTATATGGCGGCGCGCCGTCAGTGGCTGGCGGCCGAGCAGGACCGGGCCGAACGCGCCGGGCGGGCGCGCGAGGAGGAAACTCGCAGGCGCGTCGATGCTGAGCGGATGCGGATCGCGCGTGAGCTGCATGATGTAGTCGCGCACTCCATGGCCATGATTAACGTCCAGGCAACTGCGGCCAGCATGCAGCTCGCCGACGATCCCGCCAGCGCGGCCGAGGCGATCCAGGCGATCCGCAGTGCCAGCAAGTCCGGGCTGCGCGAACTGCGGGCGATACTCGAAGTGCTGCGCCAAGTCGACGGGGAGAGCCCCGCGGTGCCCGTGCCGGACCTGCGCGCCATCTCGGCCCTCGTCGAGGCGACCAGCGCCGCCGGCACGCCGACCAGTCTGGATGCTGTCGGGCCGCCGGTCCCCGTGACGCCGCCACTTGCGCTTGCCGCCTACCGAATCGTGCAGGAATCGCTCACCAACGTGGTGCGGCACGCAGGCCGGGTCCGCGCCACGGTGGTCGTGCGGCACGACGACGGGTATCTCCAGGTGGAGGTTGTCAATGACGGCGGCCCGGCACCCGGCGCATTCGGCGACGGGACCGGGGCGGGACTGGCCGGGATGCGCGAACGCGCAGCGGCTCTGGGCGGCACCCTGGATGCCGGGCCACGTCCTGGCGGCGGGTTCGCCGTCCGGGCCCGGCTGCCGGTAGCGACAGACCCGCAGGCCGGAGGAGCAGAGGTCGACCGAGCGTGGGCCGACGGCCAGGGCCATAGCGCTGACAGCCAGGACAGCTGCGCCGCGAGGCGGCCTGGCGGGCGGTGCGCCCGCCCGATTGCGAGCCGGCCGTGATCAGGGTCCTGCTCGCCGACGACCAGGCACTGGTCCGGGCTGGCTTCCGCGTCCTGGCTGGCTCAGCGTCCGAAATCGAGGTCGTCGGCGAGGCCGCCGACGGTGCCGCTGCCGTCGAACTGGCCCGCTCGCTTCATGCCGATGTGGTGCTGATGGATATCCGGATGCCCGGTACGGACGGGCTAGAGGCGACTCGTAGGATCGCCGCCGACCCCGACCTGAGCGGCGTGCGCGTCATCATTCTGACCACCTACGAGGCCGACGGGTATGTCTTCGAGGCCATCCGCGCCGGGGCAAGCGGCTTCCTTGTTAAAGACATCGAGCCGGAAGACCTGGTCAGCGCCATTCGAATTGTCGCTCGCGGCGATGCCCTGCTGTCCCCGAGCGTGACCCGTACGCTGATCTCCAGTATCGCCGGACGCGGGCCGTCCCAGCCGGTCGACGCCTCCGTGCTGTCGCTGCTCACTGACCGTGAGCGAGAGGTCCTCGCTCAGGTCGCTGCCGGCATGAGCAATGGTGAGATCGCGGCTGCCCTGTTCATGAGCCCGCTGACTGCCAAGACCCACATCAGCCGGATCATGGCCAAGCTCGACGCGCGAGACCGGGCGCAGCTGGTTGTCATCGGCTACGAGACCGGCCTCGTCCGACCGGGCCTGTCCTGAGCCCGCCCGGGCGCGCCATCCAGGTTCCGGTGGCTCGCCGACCGCGGGTCACCTGGACTTGACCAGGCTGCCGCTGACAACTCATGCGGTGCCGATCAGCGAGTCCGGGACTTCGCGCAAGAAGATCTCGGTGGTCTTGGGCCCGACACCTTTGAAGCGCTGCAGCCTGTCGCTGACCTCCTGCCGCGTAGCCGCGGTCCGCACCAGGCGGGCCACGGAGCCGTCGTAATCGGCGATGAGCGACCGCATGACGTCACGCAGCTCCTCGCTCATGACCGAGCTCATCCGGTGGTAGTCGCCCTCCCAGAGCTCGTGCCAGAGCGGATGCTGGTCATCTCCGATGAAGTGCTGCGGGCTGTCCCAGCCGTCGGCATTGAACTTCTGGAATGCGCTGGCGGCGGTCTTCTGCGGTACGGGGCGCCCGAACAGCACGCTGGCCAGCAGCCAGTCGAACAAGCCCTGGTCGGTCGAGGTGTCGATGCCGAGGTCTGCGGCGGTGATCAACTCGGCCATGGCATGCTCCGTCCTGCTCTCAGTGGCCGCGGCTGACTATTGCGTTCCGGCCGTTCAAGCCTAGTCTCGCCTGTCGCGGGCCGGATGACGGATCGCCCTCAGCGGGGGACGCTTCTGCAGGAAATGTTCCCGCGCTAGCCATGGCGTGGGAACGGCGTCGGCCAGCGCAGCCATCACGAGCAGTTGCCGTTCGTACCGTTCGCGCCAGCCCGCGAATCTGCGCCACGCCTGTTCCTCATCGCACCTCTCTGGCACACCCGCATCCCTAAGCTCGGCGAGCGCCGTGGCTACGGTCTCTCGCGGAAGCTGCGGCCAGCCAAGGCTGTGGCCAGGCTGCCCGAAGAACCTCGCGACCCGGCTCAGGGCGTCGATGCCGGCGTCCAGGCAGAGCTCTGCCCGCGAGTCAGGTGCCGAGCCGACGCCGGCGGTGCTGCCAGGCACGCCTATGGCAAGAACACGAGCGCCTGGCCGTTGAGTCGTGGCAGGTGCACGGCGACGCCGGCGAATTTTCCCGTGTCGAAATCGAAGCCGACGACATGATCTTTGCCGGCGCAGTACAGGCGACCGCCGGGACCGAACCGCAGTCCGCGCGGCCGCGCGAAGCCCACTGCGGGATCTGGGCTGAGCACGCGGGCGAGCTTCCCGGTGGCGGGGGCGTACTCCCGGATGGTTGCCGTTGCGTCGCGGGAGCCGAAGGGCCATTCGCTGGCGACAACGACGTTGCCGTTGGGCGCGACGGTGAGGTCGAGGGGACTGAGCTCGGGGTCGTCGACCAGGTGCGGATTGCGGAGCGTGCGGCTGCGGTCGAACACGGCGATTGTGTTGTCGCCCTCGCCGGAGGGGCCGATACCGGAGGACAGGTACAGCTCGCCGCCGGCGCCAAAGCCGAAACCGCGGGGAAACGGTACAATTGCCTCGGGCAGGAGCGGCTCCGCCTCGCGGTCCAGGAGGGCGGGCAGGGCCATGACGGTCCGTCGGCGGCGCGCGCTGACGTAGTAGCGGCCGTCGGGGCCGAACAGTGCCCCGCCCGGGTCGAGCCCGTCGAACTGCCCGGAGTCCAGGACCACGTTTCCGTGCTGGTCGAGCGCGAGGACCCGGTCATCGCCGCTGTTGAGGTACACCAGATGGCCGGCCGGGTCGAGAATGAGACCGCGCGGATCCGCAATCCGCTGATCGTCGCTGAATGGCCCGGCCAGCGTTCCGTCTGCGGTAAAGCTGAGCACCGTGCCGTAGCCATCACCGTTTGCGCCGCTCGCGCTGGTGACCAGAATCCGCGTCATGATGGTGCTACGTCCTTCCTTGTCCCGTGAAGGCGAGATAGTCGTGGCCTGACTGCACAGCGGCTGAGCTCATCGCGCCGTCAGGCCTGGCCACACCAAGTCCAGCACCTGGTCGGCCATCGCCTGGTTCACCGGGCGGTGGCCGACGAGCAAGCCAAGCCACAGCGGGGCGTACAGGACGTCGAGGGCGGCGGCGACGTCCAGATCCGGCCGGAGCTCGCCGGCGGCGATGCCTTTCTCCAGGGTCGCGGCGCCTCTCGCCCTGCGGTGGGCAAAGAAGCGGTCCCGGAAGTCCCTGGCGAGGGCGGGGTCACCCTGAGCGTCGGCCACCAGCTCGCGGATCAGGTCCCCGTTCCGGGAGCCGAACATCCGTGCGACCCGGCGCATCTGCAGGCGGAGCGCCGCATAGGTCGATTCCGGCAGGTCAGCCGGGACGGGGTCGGTCAGCTGGATGAGTGCCTCCATGATGACCGAAGACTTCGAGGGCCACCACCGGTAGATAGTCTGCTTGCCCACTCCGGCCGCGGCGGCGATCTCGTCGACGGTGACCGCCCGCGGACCCAGCTCGCAGACCAGGTCACGCGCGCTGTCCAGCACGCGGCGCCGGGCTGCCTCGTCCCTGGTGCGAGCCATGCCGTCAGGCTACCGGCTCGATATTGAATACGAGACTAACAGTCTCGATCCTGAATACGAGACCGTCAGTCTCTGTTAGGACGAAACCGAGACCGCTGGTCTCCTTATCGCACTGGCCGTCGGAAAGGACGAATGATGTACGACCTCACTGGGAAGCGAGCCCTCGTCACCGGAGCAACGAGCGGCATCGGCAAGGCGACCGCCCTGGCCCTGGCCGCCGCAGGCGCCACGGTCGCGGTCAGTGGCCGGGACAAGGAAAAGGGCCAGGCCGTCGTCGATGCCATCCAGGCCGCCTGCGGCTCGGCCGTCTTCGTGGCCGCGGACCTCGTCAATGCAGAGGCTGCCCTTGACCTCGTTTCCCGTACGATCGAAACCCTCGGCGCGGACGTCGACATCCTGGTGAACAGCGCAGGCGTCTTCCCCTTCGGGCCTACGAACTCCCACGACGAGGCCACCTTCGACGCCGTGTATGCGCTGAACGTGAAAGCGCCCTGGTTCCTGGTGGCGGCCCTGGCCCCGGCCATGGCCAAGCGCGGGGCTGGCTCCATCGTCAACGTCTCGACGATGGTCGCCCAGTTCGGGGTCGACGGAATGGCCCTCTACGGTTCGAGCAAGGCCGCGCTCGAGACCCTCACCAAGGCGTGGGCGGCTGAGTTCGGCCGCAGCGGGGTGCGAGTGAACGCCGTCAGCCCCGGCCCCACCCGGACGGAGGGGACTGCCGTCATGGGCGAGGCCCTGGACCAGCTGGCTGCACTCGCTCCGGCCGGGCGGCCCGCTAGCCCCGAGGAGATCGCCTCGGCGATTGTCTACCTGGCCAGCGACGAGGCGAGCTTTATCCACGGTGCGGTACTTCCCGTCGACGGCGGGCGAGCCGCCACCTGAGCCGATTCCGGCTCCTGCGGGGGGGGGGGGGGAACGGCCGTGCAGCCGAGACGGAGGACGCCTGCCAACCTGGGCCGGCGTCCTCTGTCGCAGCGGCCAGGCATCGCTCGTCACAATCCGGCACCTATACACGGGAAATAGGTTGCTAGTATTGGGGTACCAGAATGGCGTTGAGAACGAGCGCCGGTCTCAGTCCCCGACGGCGGCTAGCTATCCAGGGTTACCGGAGGATCCGCGTGCGGGCCTGGTCTTCATGATCGCCCTGCAAGCGGCGGTATCGGTGCCGCGTACCCGGCGGATGACAGTGCATTTCGGTTCGTTCGCTAAGGAGCTCGCTCATGCCCGAGACAACGACCCTCAGCCAGCTGCGAGGAGGCTTCGATCGTAACCACGCGACGCAGCCGGCTACTGGCCGAAGGCGTCAGCTGGCTCTTCCCGTCCGAACTGAGCGCGGCTACCTCGTTGCTGGCCTCAGCGGCCGGCTCGACGTCACACGTGCACCGGCATTGCGCGAGCAACTCCTCCGACTGCTTCGCCCTGCGGCCAGCCGTCTCGTGCTGGACCTGTCGCTTGTGAGCCATGTCGACGACAGCGGTCTCGCCGTCCTCGTCGCCACTGAACGCCGCGCTCGGCTGCTTGGCGGGGCCCTGCGCCTGGCCGCGGCAAGACCGGCGGTCCGCATGGCCGTGCGCGCGGCTGGCCTGGACCGACTCGTGCAGACCTTTCCGACTGTCCAGTCGGCGGTCAGCTGCCCGGCACGTGCCTGACCGAAAGGCCGCGGCGCTCAGTGCCTGGCGCGGCCCGTGTGGAAGATCGGCCAGCCGATCTCGGTGCGCCACTGGCGCTCGTCTGTGGTCTCGTGAGGACCGATGAGGTAGTACTCACGGATAGGTCCTTCGACGCCGAGGGCGTGGTCGGTGACGTAGGCGGCGAGGGATCCGTAAGCGAGGTCGACGTCGTGGTGTGCACCGGCATGGGTGGTAACGGCCAGTTCAGCTCGGGGTATCACGACTCCGCTCACCCGGCCGGCGGCTCGTACCGTCTGGTCGCAGGGCACGAAGACAGTTGCCTGGCCATGCGCGCGGGAGAACAGGTCGTTGGCGTAGATCGCGCCTCCCGGGTCGGCGGGGGTGACCTTCTGAGCGGCCAGCAGGCCGTACAGCTCGCCGAGGGCGCCCTGGTACCAGCCGCTGGCGTCTTTGACGTCGATGACTTCGCTCACGGCTGCCGCCGGCGTGGCAAGCATCCGGCGATGCTCGATAACTACCGGCGCGGCGCCGGCCGGAGGCTCCAGCAGGTCTCGCAGTGATGCGGCGGCGTTCTGGGTTCGCGCCAGGGTCATCTCCAGGCGGCGCAGGTGACCGGCGATCAGCTCGTTCCTGGCGGCCAGGTCGGAGGTGGCGATGACGGCGTGGATCTCCTCGAGCGGCATGTCCAGGGACCGGAACCGCCTGATGACCTGGGCGGTCGGGATCTGGTCCGTGCCGTAGCGGCGGTGTCCCGTGTCGGGATCGACCTCGGCAGGTTCCAGCAGGCCGATGCGGTGGTAGTGACGCAGCGTCTTGATGTTCAGGTGGGTGGCGCGGGAGAAGTCCCCGATCGCCAGTGACGGCCGCATCCCTCCAGTATCAGATCTCCCCTAGGGGGAGATACAAGCGGCGCTCCGGGCCTTGCATCTCCAGTCAGGGCATCTCCCAGGCTTGTGGCAGGCGGTCAACCGGGCCGCCGCCTCGAAAAGGAGCACACTCATGACTGCGTCCCTTCCGCCCGCCGTCGCGGGCTACCTCGCAGCAGTCAACGCCTTCGATGTCGACGGCATGGTCGCCGCCTTCGCGAGCGACGCCTATGTCAACGACGCCCGCCGCGAGATCAGCGGTGCGGACGCCATCCGCCGATGGGCCGAGAAGGAGATGGTCGGAGACCACGTGACGATGGAAGTGCGTGAGGTCGTCGACCACTACGGCGATACCATCGTGCGCTCTCGCTACGACGGAAGCTACGACAAGACCAACCTTCCGGCCGAGCTGGTGATGTCGGACTACTTCAGCGTCCGCGACGGGAAGATCGTCAGCCTCGCCGTGATCCGTAACCAGCCGTCCCCGTACTGACCGGCCTGGAATTGCCTGCTCGGAGACGAGACGGGCGAGGGCCTTCTGGTCGTCGCGTTTTTAAACCGCTTGCCGCCACAGTTATATTCGGTAGCATACTTAGTATGCTACCGAATGAGCGGGAACTATGAGCGTCCGGCACGCGCTGCTGGCGCTGCTCAGCGAGGGACCGAAGTACGGGCTGCGGCTGCGAGAGGAGTTCGAGGCGGGCACCGGCGAGGTCTGGCCGCTGAACATCGGGCAGGTGTACACGACGCTGCAGCGGCTGGAGCGCGACGGCCTGATCGAGTCCGAGGACGACGATGAGCGGGACAGCCCGCAGAAGCGGTTCCGGATCACTGCTGACGGGGAGCAGGAACTGGCCGCCTGGCTGCGCACCCCGCCGGACATGTCGTCGCCGCCGCGTGACGAGCTGGTGATCAAAGTGCTGGTGGCACTGCGCGTACCGGGCACCGACGTGCGCGAGGTGATCCAGGCACACCGCCGCTACCTGGTGGAGCTCATGCAGCAATGGACCCGGATCAAGGAGGCCGATGCCGGCCGCGACCTCGCGCTGGGGCTGGCCGTAGACGCGGAGCTGTTCCGGCTCGATGCTGTGGTCCGCTGGCTCGACGCCGCCGATGGGCGGATTAAGCGCGCCGCGGTCCAGCCGCCGGCCCGGTCGCGAGACGACTTGCCCAGGCTGAAGAAGAAGACTGGGATGATCCGATGAGCATGCTGGAGCTGCGCCAGGTGTCGAAGGCGTACGGACAGGGCGCCACCGAGGTGCACGCACTGCGCGACATCAGCCTCGAAGTCGCACCCGGCATGATGGTGGCGGTAATGGGGCCGAGCGGGTCGGGCAAGTCGACGCTGCTGACGATCGCCGGCAGCCTGGAAGAGGCGACCAGCGGCAAGGTCCTCGTCGCCGGGCAGGACCTGGCCACGATGTCGCGCAACGACAAGGCGCGGCTGCGCCGCCAGTCGATTGGCTACGTGTTCCAGGATTTCAACCTGCTCCCGGGCCTGACTGCTGCGGAGAATGTCGCGCTGCCGCTTGAACTGGACGGGATCAGCGCGCGGAAGGCCAGGGAAGCCGGGCTGCGCGCCCTGGACGCGCTTGGCCTGGCCGACCGGGAGTCGAACTACCCGGATCAGCTGTCCGGTGGTGAGCGGCAGCGCGTCGCGATCGCCCGGGCTGTCGTAGGCGACCGGCAGCTGCTGCTGGCCGACGAGCCGTCTGGCGCGCTGGACTCGGAGAACGGTGAGGGGGTGATGCGCATGATCCACGCCGCGTGCCAGGAAGGCGTCGCTGCCGTAGTCGTCACGCACGACGCGCAGCTCGCCTCGTGGGCGGACCGCGTGGTGTTCATCAGGGACGGCCGTATCGTCGACCAGACGGCGCTCGCGCCAGGGCCGGAGTCACTGCTGGGACAGGACCGGTGACGACTGTCACCCGTCCGGGCGCGGGAACCGGGAACGGGGGCATCCCGGCGCGTCGCGCGGTGTTCCGCTGGGGCTGGCGGCTGTTCCGCCGCGAGTGGCGCCAGCAGCTGCTCGTGCTCGGTCTGCTCGCCGCAGCCGTCGCCGCGACGACCTGGGGCGCAGGCGTCATCACCAACGTGGACCTCGGCAACCCCAACTGGGCCACGTACGGCACCGCTGCCGCGATGGCCAAGCTGCCCGGCAGCGACCCTGGCCTGGCCGCCGACATCGCGACCATTCAGCGCCGCTGGGGCCCGGCAGATGTCATCGAGAACGAGAAAATCGCCACCGGCACCAGCCAGTCTGTGCAGCTTCGCGGTGAGAAACCGCACGGGCACTTTAACTCTCCGCTGCTCAGCCTGGTCAGCGGCGCATACCCGGCCGGGGCTGGTCAGGTCGCGCTGACAAGCCAGGTGGCTGCGCTGTACGGCGCGCACGTGGGCGGCACCTGGCGGGCCGCTGGCCGGACCTGGCGGGTGACCGGCATCGTGCAGAACCCAAGCAACCTGGCGGACGAGTTCGCCCTGGTCGCCCAGGGCCAGGTCAGGCACCCGAGCCAGGTGATCATGCTCCTCGGCCCGGCCGCGGCGCGGCTGGCGGCCAGCAGCGGCGACGTGACGCTGCCCGGTGTTCCAGCAGCAGCGCTGTTCGTTCCCAATCAGATGGTGGGCGGGATCTCGCAGGCGGTGCTCATCCTGGTGCTGGAGGTACTCGGCCTGGCGTTCATCGGCCTGCTGTCGGTAGCCAGTTTCTCCGTGATGGGCCAGCGCAGGCTCCGTGCGCTGGGCATGCTCAGCGCGATCGGCGCGACCGAAGGCGACCTCCGCCTGGTTATGATCGCGGGCGGCCTGGTGGTCGGCGTGGCCGGCGCGCTGGCCGGGGCGGCGCTTGGCCTCGTCGCCTGGTTCGCGTACGCGCCGACGTTGCAGCAGGCGACCGGCCACGTGGTCGACCCGGCCAGCCTGCCCTGGTGGGCAATCGCCATCGGGGCCGCGTTCGCGATCGTGACGTCGGTGCTGGCGTCCCGCAACCCGGCTAAGACGATGGCCGCGGTCCCGGTGGTGGCCGCGCTGTCCGGCCGCCCGGCGCCGCCGAAGGCAGTACACCGCTCCGCCGTGCCTGGCGTCATCGCGTTCGCCGTCGGCCTGGCCGTCCTGGCCTTTACGGGCGGCCAGGCCGGCCGCCTGGCGGGGGCGGGGGACCGGGCGGCGCGCTGCCCTTGCTCGTCGGCCTGGTTGGCGTGATCGCCGGCATCATCCTGCTCGCCCCGCTGGGCATCAGCGTCCTGACAGCAGGCGCCGGACCGCGGCTGCCGGTCGCGATCCGGATCGCGGTGCGTGACCTGGTCCGCTACCGGGCGCGGTCCGGTGCCGCGCTGGCGGCGGTCACGTTCGCCATCTTCCTGGCCACGGTGATCTGCCTCGTCGGCAGCGAGCGGACCGCCAACCCGCTCAGCCCGTCTGGCCCTAACCTGTCCAGCAGCCAGCTCATCGTCACCGCTGGGCGGAGCCCGGCCGCCGGCATGATGATGCCGCTCAGCAGCGCCCAGGAAGCCAGCCTGAGCAGGCGACTGAATAGCCTCGCCGCCAGCCTGCACGCGCGGTCCGCGATACCACTGGAATCCGCCGGCCTGCTGAGCCAGGCGGGTGCGCCGCCCGACCACAATTCACCCAACATCACCGGCGTCGGCCTGTACGTGGCCACCCCGCGGCTGCTCGCCGCGTACGGGATCAAGGCCAGCCAGATCGCTCCCGGTACCGACATCCTCACCATGCGGCCATTGCTGGCGGGCCTGTCGCACCTGCAGATGACCTGGCAGAGTTCCGGCAGCGGAGGCGAGCCCGACGGAAGCCAGCCCGGTGGTAACGGCGGTCCGTCCTGCACGCTGAGCAACGACTGCCTGGCCAGCCCGGCGATCCAGACGGTCGGCAACCTGCCTAGCGGCACCTCCGCGCCCGGCACCGTGATCACCGAGTACGCGGTGCACACATACCACCCGCAGACTCACCTGGTCGGGTGGCTGATCCAGGCACCTGCCCCGCTCACAGCCGCGCAGATCAGAGCCGCGCGACACGCCACTCTCGCCTACCAGGCGCCGCTGGAGATCATGTCAGCCGGGGCAGATTTCGGCGAGATCGCCGGCGTCGGCACGGGGGTGGCCATCGTGATCGCGCTCGGTGTGCTGGCCGCGTCCGTCGGCCTGATCCGCAGCGAGACCGCCCCGGATCTCCGCACGCTCACCGCAACCGGTGCCAGCGCCACGACACGGCGCACGATCACCGCCGCGACCGCGGCCGCGCTGGGCCTGCTCGGCGCTGTCCTCGGCATGGCTTTCGCCCTGGTCGCCGCGCTGGTCTGGGCGCACGCCAGCTTGTCCGCTCTCTTCAGCGACGTGCCGCTCACCGACGGGCTGATCCTGCTCGTCGGGCTGCCGCTGGTCGCCGCGGCCGGCGGATGGCTGCTGGCCGGCCGCGATCCGGATGTCATCGCGAGGCAGCCGCTGGACTGACACCGGACCTGCTCGCCATCTCACTGCCTCGCCTCCGGCTTGACTTCGCCGGCACTGGCACCGAACGCCGTCAGGCGGACCGCAGCAGACCGCGGTCCAGCACGACCGGCACGTACAGCTCGCGGTAACCGTGCTCGTCGAACAGGACCGTCACGTGGTCGCCGTCATAGCGCTGCACCGAGCCTTCGCCCCAGCGGTCGCTCACGACGCGGGCACCGACCGGGAACGGGACCTCCTGTGGCGGCGACTCCGCGTGCGTCAGGTCGTTGTCGCAGTTCCCGCACGGGCCGGGATAGTCCTGCCCGAAGTAGCTGAGCAGGAACGAGCGACGGCATCCGGGCTGGTCCGCGTAGCGGCGCATCATCGTCAGCCGCGTGCGCTCGATCTCGTCCTCGCGGTCTGTTTCCGCGTCCGATGCGGTGAGTGCCGCCGCGACGCTCATCGCGCCCGACCAGCGAACGTCACCATCTGCCTGCCAGGCCGCCGCGCCGAGGTCGGCCAGCCGGGTGAGAGCAGCCGTCTGCTGGCGCGTGCCGTGCTCGATCCGCTCACCGGTCGCAAGCGCAGACGCGACACGCGCCACTGGCGCCCCGGAGACGCCGTGCGCAGTCAGATGACGCGCCCTGTCAAAGTCCTCGTACCGGAAGAGCAGCCGCACCTCCGATGGAGCGCCGTCGCGGCCCGCCCGGCCTATCTCCTGGTAGTACGCATCGAGGGAAGGCGGCGGGTCATAGTGCACGAGCCAGCGCACATCCGGCTTGTCGATGCCCATGCCGAACGCGACCGTAGCGGCGATGATGCGAGCAGAACCGTCCAGGAAGGCCGTCATCGCGTCGCGACGCTCCCGACCGCTCAGGCCGGCGTGATAGAGCTCCACCTGCTCTCCTGCCGAGGCCAGTGCGTCGTGCGCTTCCTGCGCGCTGGCATGCGTCGCCGCGTAGACAATGCCCGGACCGTCCAGGTCTGCCGCGGCGCGGACGAGCTCGCGCTTCTTCGCGGAGATACTGAGGACGTGCCGCGCCGCCAGGTGCAGGTGGGGTCGGTCGAAGTCGCCGATCACCACCTCGGGATCACGCAGACCGAGCCGGCGGATGATCTCGGCGCGTACTGGCGGCGCGGCGGTGGCCGTGAGGGCGAGCCGGACCGGCGCGCCCACCGCCGTGCCCTGCGCGCCCAGCATCATGTACTCGGGCCGGAAGTCGTGACCCCACTGGCTGATCAGGTGCGCCTCGTCGACGGCAAACAGGCCCGGCCGAGCACGCATGAGCGTCTCGCGAGTCTCCTGGATGGCAAGCTGCTCAGGGGACAGGAAGATGAACGTACTCGAGTCGCATGAGGCGAGCAGCGCCGCCGCATGCGCGCCGGCCGACTGCTGCGAGTTGAGGACAATTGCCGACAGGCCGCTGGCGTGCAGATGGGCGAGCTGGTCGTCCTGCAGCGCGATCAACGGCGACACGACGATTGTCGGCCCCGCCCGCAGCAGTCCGGCTAGCTCATAGATCGCTGACTTGCCGCCGCCGGTGGGCAGCACGGCAAGCACGTCGCGATCACCGGCGAGCGCCTCGACTGCCCGCAGCTGGCCCGGACGAAGCTGGGCGAATCCCAGACGATCTCGGGCGAGCTCCTCGATCACTGTTCCTCCACGCCCTCCACCATACGAGGGCCGTCACTGGCAGCTCGCGCAGATGCCGAGCACGTCCAGTCGGTGGCCGCTGACCTGGAAGCCCTCGCTGTCGGCGAGCTTGCCGATGGCGCGGGTCACGTCCTGCTCGGAACCCGTCGGCAGCGTCACGTCGATGACTCTGCCGCAGTTCATGCACAGCAGATGGTGGTGATGCTCGGTGAGGTCCTCAGCCAGCTCGAAGCGGCTGAACTCGTCGCTGGCCGCTACTCGCCGGACCAGGCCGGCAGCCTGCAAGTCGACCAGGTGCCGGTAGGCGGAGCTGCGCGGCAGGTCGGGAAGGCTCTCGGCGATGTCGCTGATGCTCACCGGGTGCCCGGTGCTGGCAAGCAGGGCGACAATCGCCCGGCGCCCTGAGGTGTAGCGCTGATCGACCCGCCGCAGTCTCTGCTCAGCCAGGCTGTGCAGGTCTTCAGCCTCCGTCGGCGCCGGCATCGCCGTCATACGGCTCGCTCCTCCGCCCGCATCGGTTGCTGATCTTCGGTGCTGTGCTGGATGGCGTCGGCGACGATGTGCGCGACGTGCTGGTCGGCCAGGGAGTACACCGCTTCGCGGCCCTGGCGCTCCACCTCGACAAGCCGGGCTCCCCGCAGTACGCGCAGATGCTGGGAGACAAGCGGCTGGCTCATCCCGAGACGCTCGACCAGCTCGTGCACGAACCGGGGCCGGTCGGCCAGCTCCATCACAATCGCCAGCCGGGCCGGCGCTGCCAGCACCTTCAGCAGTTCCCCGGCAGCGTCGTACGCTCTCGTCTGTGGTGACACCCTTCAAATAAACACATGCCGATCTGTTTATGCAAATCCTTCGGCGTGGCGTCCCCGAGAGGATCTCGTGAGTTCGAGTTTGCATTAAGACTCAGTCTCAGACTATGTTCTACTCATGGTCAAGAATCTCGGGCAGTCACTATCGATGAGCCGCCTGGGCCGGTCCCGGGTCCTGGCGGTCGCAGGCGCCGCAGCGGCGCTGGCCCTGGCCGCCGCAGGATGCAGCAGCGCATCGGGGAACTCGTCGGGCCCCGGCGTCATCAACGCGATCGGCGCGGAGAACGAGTATGCGAACGTGCTCAGTCAGATCGGCGGGAAGTACGTACACGTTTCGTCGATCCTGAACAACCCGAACACTGACCCGCATACCTTCGAGTCGAGCCCTGCGGTGGCCAGCAAGGTCTCCGCTGCGACGCTCATCGTGCAGAACGGGGTCGGCTACGACACATTCATGAACAAGATCGAGTCGGCGTCTCCGAACTCCCAGCGCAAGGTGATCACCGTGCAGGATCTGCTCGGCCTGCCCGACAACACCGCGAACCCGCACTTGTGGTACAACCCCAGGACGATGCCGGCCGCGGCGAAGGCAATGGCCGCTGACCTTTCGGCTCTCGACCCCTCACATAAGGCGTACTTCCAGGCCAACCTGACGAAGTTCGATGCGTCGCTAACGCCGTGGTTCAACGCGATCGCCCAGTTCAAGGCAAAGTACGCGGGCACCCCGGTCGCGGTGACCGAGCCGGTGGCCGACTACATGCTGCAGGCTATGGGCATGAAAGTCCTGACACCGTTTGTGTTCCAGGCCGACATCATGAACGGCGTGGACCCCTCGCCGCAGGACATCTCGCTGGAGGACGGGTTCTTCACTGGCCACAAGGTGAAGGTGTTCTGCTACAACCAGCAGGTCGTGGACTCGCTCACCACCTCCATCCGGCACACTGCCCTGAACTCGGGCGTGCCCGTGGTCGGCGTGTATGAGACCATGCCGACCCCCGGCTATGACTACCAGACCTGGATGCTCGCCGAGATCCACGCCATCGAGAAGGCCACTACCACCAAGGTCTCTACGCAGAAGCTGTGATGACTGATTACTCTCGCGTCAGTACCCCGGCGGCGGACGTCCTGGACGTCGCCGGGGTCAGTGTGTCGCTATCAGGGCGCCAGATCCTCGACGACGTGAGCTTCAGGGTCACTGCAGGCGAGTTCACCGGCCTGATCGGCCCGAACGGGGCGGGCAAGACCACGCTGCTCAAGGTGATCCTGGGCCTGCAGCGCCCGTCGGCCGGAACGGTCGCGGTAGCAGGCCAGCCGCGGTCGCGGCGTAATCCGCTCGTGGGCTACGTGCCGCAGAAGGTGCTGCTGGACCCGGACATGCCGATGCGGGCGCGCGACCTGGTCGCGCTGGGGGCCGACGGGCACCGGTTCGGGATACCGCTCCGGTCACGCGCCCGGCAGGACGCGGTCGCTGAGATGCTGCACGCCGTCGATGCCGACCGGTTCGCTGACGCTCGCGTCGGGCTGCTGTCCGGCGGCGAGCAGCAGCGGGTGCTGATCGCCCAGGCGCTGATCAGCCGTCCGAGGCTGCTGCTGCTTGACGAGCCGCTGGCTAACCTCGACCTGCGCAGCGGTCAGGAGATCGTCAGCCTGCTCGCGCGGATCGCCCGAGAGCAGCAGGTCGCCGTTCTGCTGTCCGCGCACGAGATGAACCCGCTGCTGCCGGTCATGGACCGGGTGGTGTACCTGGCCGGCGGACGCGCCGCCAGCGGACCGACCAGCGAGGTGATCCGCTCCGACGTGCTCACGAGCCTGTACGGCTATCACGTCGACGTGCTGCACGTACACGGGCGGGTCCTCGTCATCGCCGGGGAGGGCGCTGAGGCAGACCTCGCTGCGCATGCCGCAGAGGCCGGCTGACGAGTATGCATCAGCTGTTCACGTGGGTGATCGAGCCGGGCTTCTTTGCCAGCGCTCCCGTTCGCACTGCGGTGACGATCGGTGGCGTGGTCGCAGTCGTGTCCGCAGTGGTCGGGCTGTTCACTGTCATTCGCGGCCAGTCTTTCGCCGGCCACGCGCTGGGTGACACCGCCGCGGCAGGCGGCTCAGGGGCTCTGCTCATCGGGCTCAGCCCGCTGACGGGGTTTAT
Source organism: uncultured Actinomycetota bacterium (assembly GCA_963711535.1). Lineage (GTDB taxonomy): Bacteria > Actinomycetota > Actinomycetes > Streptosporangiales > Streptosporangiaceae > JAJYUU01. The sequence continues at coordinate 231,632 of CAVQEN010000005.1, forward strand.
CGGCCTCGGCGTCGTCGGCGCCGGAATGATGGAGCTGATCGGCATCCAGCGGGTCCGGGGGCGCGACCTGGCGACCGGGATCGTGCTCGGCGCGGCAATCGGCCTTACCGCGCTGTTCCTGTACCTGGACACCAGTGCGAGCGCCACCACGGGCGCTGCGCAGCAGGTCCTGTTCGGCTCGATCTTCACCATCACCAGCTCGGTGGTCCTTATCGTCATCTTCAGCGCGCTTGCTGTCGGAGTTATCGCGCTGATGTGGCGGCCGCTGCTGCTCGCCACGGTCAGCCCGGACATCGCCGCGGCGCGCGGAGTCCCGGTGCGGCTCGTCGGCGTCGCCTACATGCTGGCCCTGGCCCTGGCCGTGGGCCTGTCGTCCCTGACTATCGGCGCCATCTTGTCTACCGCGCTGCTGATCGGGCCACCGGCCACCGCCCTGCGGCTGACCCGCCGGATCGGCTGGGCGCTGGTGGTGGGCTGCGTGACTGGCGTGGTCGCCACCTGGGCCGGGATCCTGCTGGCCTACGACAGCTACTACTGGGGCTCAGCCCGGCGGGGCCTGCCGGTGAGCTTCTTCATCGTCGCAGTCATCTTCGTCGTGTATCTGCTCTCGGGCCTGGCTGCCCGGCGAGCCGCAGGGAGGCCCCGCGTGACCACCCCGGCGGCCGGTGCCACCACGGACGACCAGACGGTCTCCCGCGACCACCAGATCGCTGCCTGAGCCGGGCCGGAAGGAGCAGCCGCATGTTCGCGAGCTTCATGATCAATACCTGGCTGATAGCCACGATCGTCGCGCCCGTGGCCGGGGTTGTCGGGTTCTTCGTGGTACTGCGCGGCTCGGCGTTCGCCGCGCACGCCATCCCCAACGGCGCGTTCGCCGGCGCTGCCGGAGCCGCCCTGCTCGGCATCAGCACCCTGGTCGGCCTGGCCGTGTTCTCGCTGCTCGGCGCTCTCGGCATCGGATTCCTGGGGCGGCGCGGCCGACGCGACGTGGTGACCGCGCTCGCGCTGGTCATGATGCTCGCCCTGGGAGCGGCGTTCCTGTCCCGGACCACCGAGTACGAGCCGGAGATCTACTCGCTGCTCCTTGGCGAGGTCCTGGGCGTCAGCACGTTTGAGCTGCTGCCGGTTCTCGGCCTCGGTATCGCCAGCATCGCGGCGATCATCGTCCTGTACCGGCCCCTGATGCTCTCGTCCGCCGTCCCCGAGATAGCAGAAGCCAAGGGCGTCTCCCATCAGCGCATCGAGATCTGCTTCCTGCTCGTCGTCGCCCTCGCGACCGCGATGACCCTGCCGGTCGTCGGCGCACTGCTGATCTTCAGCCTGATGATCGGGCCGCCAGCGGCCGCCAGATCCTTCACCAGCAGGCCCGTCCCGGCTATGTTCCTTTCCGTCGCCATCGCCCTGGCCACCGTCTGGATCGCGATCGCCGCCTCGTACCTGTACAACTGGCCGGTCGGCTTCTTCGTCGGCGTGCTCGGCGCGGTCGCTTACGGCGCCGGACGCGGCTGGGCCGCCTAGCGTCGTGGCCGCACCAACGCGTCCCGTCCCGCCGTCGCGGTCGCGCACAGCACCTGACGGCATAAGCGCGGACGTGGCCTGGGCCGGGCCGCGCTGCCTCGGGGGTCGCCGCAGCACAGAACGAAGTCGCCGGGAGCTCGAACCCGCGCATCGCGTGCTGGTGTCAGCCAGGCAAGATCGCGCCGGAGGGACCGGTACCGTGGCGGTGGTGAACAGCCAGGAACCACATCAGTTCGTGAGATAAGGCGGGGATGATGAGTCGTCAGCAGTCTGACCTGGGGGATCTGCGGCGAAGCCTGGATGAGGTGGACACCGGGATCGTCGACCTCATCGCGCGCCGCGGCAAGCTCGTCGCCGATATCGGCCGGCTTAAGGAGGACGGCACCGCACCCATCCAGGACCTTGACCGGGAACGGCAGGTGCTGGCCGGAGTCGAGGCTGTGGCCACGGACCTAGGCGTTTCCGCCAGTCTGGTGCGCCGCGTCTTCCGCGAGCTGATCGCCGACTCCGTCGCGCAGCAGGCGCGGCAGCTGAGCCCGGCGGCGGACGTACGGCTGCGCGTCGCTTTCCAGGGCGAAGCGCACGCTTACAGCGACGCCGCGACCCGGAAGTATCTGGCGGCCCGGGGGGTCGACGGTGACCTGACCGGCTACGGCACGTTCGCGAAGGCGGTGGCTGCCCTGCAGGCCGGTGAGGCCGACCTGGCTGTCCTGCCGATCGAGAACACCACGGCCGGCAGCATCAACGAGGTCTACAGCCTGCTGCGGGAGCACGAGCTGTTCATTGTCGGCGAGGAGACCTGGAAGGTCAATCATTGCCTGGCGGCCGTCCAGGAGGTGCCGCTGAGCTCACTCGGCCGGATCCTGTCGCACCCGCAGGGCCTGGAGCAATGCTCGGCGTTCCTGCAGTCGCTGCCCGCTGCCGTGCCCACCAGCTACTTCGACACCGCGGGCGCCATGGCAGCCGTCGCGGCGGCCGGTGATCCCACGATGGCCGCGATCGGGTCCGCGGAGGCAGCGGCCGCGCACGGGCTGGTGGTGCTGCGTCAGGGGATTGCGGACACCGAGGACAACTACACCCGGTTCGTGGCCCTCTCCACCTCGGCTGCCCCCGTCGACGTGCGGATCGCCTGCAAGACCAGCCTGATCCTGGTCACACGGCACGAGGAAGGCGCGCTTGTCCGCTGCCTGGAGATACTGTCCAGCAGCGGTCACTCGATGACCAAGCTGGAGTCCCGGCCGCGTCCCGGACGGCCGTGGGAGTACCTGTTCTTCCTGGACTTCGAGGGAAACGTAGCCGAGTCCCGCACGGCAGCTGCCCTGGAGGAGCTGCGATCTGCGGCCCAGTACATCAAGGTGCTCGGCAGCTACCCGGCGAAGGCACTGCGGAGCTCGGCACATCACGGCAGCCTGGCGGACTCAGTGTCCGCGGAAGCCGTATCGGCAGACTCGCCCGCGGAGGCGCTGGAGGCTGTCGCCGCGGCCAGTCCGGGATCGGCGCGCCGCTCCCGGCACTACAAGCTGGTCGACCGGGCAGCCCGGGCGGAGGACACGGTGGTCCGGGTCGGCAATCTGCTGGTCGGCGGGGACGGGTTCGCCGTCATGGCCGGACCGTGCTCCGTGGAGAGCGCCGAGCAGATCTCGGCGACAGCGCGATTCGTGCGCGATCACGGCGCGCATGTCCTGCGCGGCGGCGTGTTCAAGCCGCGGACGTCGCCGTATGCGTTTCAGGGGCTCGGCTGGGAAGGCCTGGACCTGCTGGCGGCAGCGGGGCGCGAGACGGGGCTTCCGGTCATTTCCGAGGTCATGGCCGTCGAGCAGGTCCAGCGGATGGCGAAGGACGTCGACATCCTGCAGATCGGCGCCCGGAACATGCAGAACTTCGACCTGCTGCGCGAGGTGGGGAAGCTCGACCGGCCCGTTCTGCTGAAGCGGGGTCTGTCCAGCACGATCGAGGAGTGGCTGGCAGCTGCCGAGTACATTGCCGCCCAGGGCAATCAGCAGGTCATCCTCTGCGAGCGGGGCATCAGGACGTTCGAGAGCGCGACTCGGAACACCCTTGACCTGTCTGCGGTGGTAGTCGTCCGGGAGCGCTCCCACCTCCCGGTTATCGTCGACCCCAGCCATGGCACGGGTTTGCGCCGGTACGTCGCGCCGATGGCGTGGGCGGCCCGTGCGGCTGGCGCGCATGGCCTGCTCATCGAGGTCCACCCCGATCCGGACAGTGCGCTGTCCGATGCGGAGCAGAGCCTGTCCTTCGACGAGTTCTCGGCGCTCATGACCCAGCTTTCCCACGTCGCCGGACCGAGCCGGAAGGCCGCCGGGCCGGGGCGCTAGACTTTCTGGTCACACGCGCGGGAGCCCGGAGCGGACCGGGCTGAGAGGGTGGCTGGCGAGCCACCGACCGCAAGAACCTGACCCGGGTCATGCCGGCGGAGGGAGCGTAGCTGTGGCTGGTGCGATCGACGACCTCGGCGTTTTCGACGGTGTGCGGCCCAGCCGTACCGGCGACCTCGTACTGGAAAGCCAGGGGATGGCGCCGATACCCGCCGACGCGCGCTATGGCGGCGTCGCCCGGATGTTCACCGTCTGGTTCACGCCGAACATGGAACTGTCCGGGGTCTTCGCGGGCACGCTGGCCGTCCTGCTCGGTCTCGGATTCTGGACCGGGCTGGCCGCGATCGTGCTGGGCACGGTGATCGGCTCGATTCCGGTCGCAGTGCTCTGCACCTGGGGACCCCGGACTGGCACCGGGCAGGTGCCGCTGGCGCGCCTGCCGTTCGGCAAGAGCATCGTGCTGCCGGGAGCCGTGCAGTGGCTGTCGTCGATCGCCTGGGATGCGCTGGTCGGGCTGTTCGGCGGGGAGGCGGCCGCGCTCCTGTTCGGCATCCCGTTCTGGGCGGGCGCGGCCCTGGTGCTCGCCGTTGAAGGGCTTGTCAGCATCTATGGCTACGAGTTCGTGCACCGGCTGCAGTCGCTGGGCGCGGCCGTCCTGGTGGTGCTGTTCGCGGTGCTGACCGTGCGCATCGTCCAGCACAGCACCGGGCTCCCGGCTGACACGGTCCACGGCGCCGCGCTGGCCGGGGCGTTCGTGCTGATGACGACGATCGCGCTGAGCCAGGGCATCTCCTGGGCTACTTACGCTTCGGATTACAGCCGGTACCTGAGGCCGTCAACGTCCCGGCGGTCGATCTTCTGGCTCACCCTGGCCGGGCTGACTGCCTCGTATGTCTGGGTGGAGACGATCGGGCTGGCGGGCGCCAGCGTGCTGTCGAACCAGACCGCGGCGGGCGTCCGGAACCTGATGGGCGGGGGAGCGCTGGGCGTGCTCGCGCTGATCGCCATCGTGTTCGGCGCGATTACCTCGAACTCGATGAACGACTACACCGGCTCGCTGGCGTTCCAGGCACTCGGCGTACCGGTGCGGCGCCCGGTGACCGCCGCACTGGTTGCGCTGCTCGCCTTCGCGGCGATCCTGTGGATGCATGCGGGGAACACCGCGGGCAGGTTCGAGAACATCCTGCTGTTCGTCGGCTACTGGATCGCGCCGTTCTGCGCGGTCGTGCTCATCGACTGGCACTATCACAAAGCGCGCTACCAGCCGTCGCTCCTCCGGTCAGCGCTGAGCTTCCGGAGGCTGCAGGCGGGCTGGCCGGCGCTGGCCGCGTTCGTGCTCGGCTTCGGCGCCATGGTGCCGTTCATGAACACCTCGATTTTCGAGGGACCGGCGGCCCGCGCCCTGCACGGCGCAGACATTGCGTTCTACGTCGGCTTCGTGGTAACCGGACTGCTGTATTACGGCCTCCGGCGGATTACGCCCCCCAGCGGGATTACGGCCTCCGGCGGGACTACGGCCTCCGGCGGATTACGGCCTCCGGCCGGCTAGTTCGTGGCTGGAGATGTTCCGGTCCACGATGCCAGCGGCGACCGCGGTGAGCTGTCATCCGGCCGGTCCGGCCAGCGAATCCGCTGCCCGGCAGCGGCGCCGGTCGACCCGGGCAGCATCAGGCCAGCGCACGCCGCTGGCCCAGCCTGCGCGCTCGAACAGGCGGATAAGTCCGGCAGAAAGGTCGAGCTGGCCCCGGTCAACCCCGTGCCGCGCACACGACGGGTCAGAGTGGTGCGTGTTATGCCAGCTCTCACCGAGCGACAGGAGAGCTAGCGGCCAGAGGTTAGTGGCGCGGTCGTACCGGCGGGTGGTAAAGGGCCTGCTGCCGAGCAGGTGACACAAGGAATTGACGCTCCAGGTGACGTGCTGCAGCAGCAAAATGCGGACCAGCCCGGCCCAGAGCACTGCCAGCAGCGCGCCGCGGGCGCCGCCGATCGCCCAGCCGATCGCAAACGGCAGCGCCAGAGAGGCGACGCAGAGGACAGGAAACGCGCGTGATATCGCGCGCATTGCCGGATCTGCGAGCAAGTCCGGCGCATATGTCTGCCGCGAGGTCGGGTCGCTTCCGAACAGCCAGCCTGCGTGGGCGTGCAGCACGCCGCGCAGCTGGCCGGCCGGGCCGGTTCCGTACCGGTAGGGCGAATGCGGGTCGCCTGGCCTGTCGGTGAAGGCGTGATGGCGCCGGTGCACCGCTACCCAGCCGTTCACTTCTCCCTGGAAGCTCAGCGAGCCCGCGACTGCCAGCGCAACGCGCAGCGCCGGCCGGGCCGTGAAACTCCGGTGCGTCAGGCACCGGTGGAATCCCACGGTCACCCCGAACCCGGTCAGCAGGTAGAAGAGCACCGCCAGGCCGATGTCGGCGAAGCCGACGCCGTGACCCCACAGCAGCCACACGGCGACAGCGAGACCGGCGAATGGCCCGGCTACGAGCACTGCCGTCACCGTCAGCTGAGTGGTCCGCTGCGCGGGAGTCTGCACGGGCGCAGACGACTCCGGGAACGGGTTGGTGCCGTCATAATCGACCGGCGTAGAGGGTGCGCTCATCGTTAGCCACCAATCTGGTAAGTGCAGCAAGGCGGCTCAAGAGCGGGCGCGTGGTTCAGACCAGATCGGGAACTTACTCAGGCTGCTCATGGATGAGACAGCGTCAGCATACGCGCTGACCAGACTCGGGCTGACCGGGCCGCGGACGAGCGCCGGGCCGGCCCCGCGAGGGCCTGGCCCGGAGGCTGGCATCAGGCGATGTCGAACCGGTCGAGGTCCATCACCCTGGCCCAGGCGGCGGCGAAGTCGGTCACGAACTTCTCCTTCGCGTCGTCGCTGGCGTAGACCTCGGCGATCGCCCGGAGCTCGGAATTCGACCCGAACACCAGGTCCACGCGGCTCCCGGTCCACTTGACCGCACCCGCGGCATCCCTGCCCTCGAACGTGGTCGCGTCCTCGCTCGCCGGCGACCAGGTGGTGTCCAGGTCGAGCAGGCTGACGAAGAAGTCGTTCGTCAGGACACCCGGCCTGCCGGTGAACACGCCGCGCCGCGATTGCTGATAGGTCGCGCCGAGGACCCGGAGCCCGCCGACAAGCACCGTCATCTCAGGCGCACTCAGCGTCAGCAGGTTGGCCTTGTCGAGCAGCAGGTACTCGGCCGGCAGCCGGGCACCCTTGCCGACGTAGTTGCGGAAGCCGTCCGCCGACGGCTCGAGCACCGCGAACGACTCGACATCCGTCTGCTCCTGCGACGCATCCGCGCGCCCCGGAGTGAATGGCACCCCGATAGCGAAGCCCGCATCCCTGGCGGCCTTCTCGACGGCCGCGTTTCCGGCCAGGACAACCAGGTCAGCGAGGGAAACCTGCTTGCCCCCGGCCTGGCCTGAGTTGAATGCCTCGCGAATGCCCTCGAGCGTGCGCAGCACGGTAGCGAGCTGGTCGGGCTCGTTGACCTCCCAGCCATTCTGCGGCTCCAGGCGGATGCGCCCGCCGTTGGCACCGCCGCGCTTGTCGCTGCCGCGGAAGGACGAGGCAGCCGCCCACGCGGCCGACACCAGCTGCGCCACCGACAGGCCCGAGCTGAGGATCTGATCCTTCAGGGAAACGATGTCACCGGCGTCGATGAGGTCGTACGTGACAGCCGGGACGGGGTCCTGCCAGAGCAGCGTCTCAGCCGGGACTTCCGGGCCCAGGTAGCGGGCAATCGGGCCCATGTCACGGTGCGTCAGCTTGAACCACGCGCGGGCGAAGGCGTCCGCGAGCTCGTCCGGGTGCGCCAGGAAGCGCCGCGAGATCTGGTCGTAGACCGGGTCCGTCCGCAGCGCGAGGTCCGTGGTCAGCATTGTGGGCGGCCGCCGGGCCGACGCGTCCGCCGGACCCGGCACGGTGCCAGCGCCTGCGCCGCCGGCGGGCTGCCACTGGTAGGCGCCGGCCGGGCTGCGGGTCAGTTCCCACTCGTACCCGTACAGGGTCTCCAGGAAGCTGTTGTCCCACCGGGTCGGCGTGGCGGTCCAGGTCACCTCGATGCCGCTGGTGATAGCGTCGGCCCCCTTGCCTGAGGCGTAGCTGCTCGCCCAGCCGAGGCCCTGCTGCTCAAGCGGCGCGGCCTCCGGGTCCGGGCCGACGCTCTCGGCCGGGCCGGCACCGTGCGTCTTGCCGAACGTGTGACCGCCCGCGATCAGCGCCACCGTCTCGGTGTCGTCCATCGCCATGCGGCGGAACGTCTCCCGGATGTCCCGCCCCGCGGCCATCGGGTCCGGGGTGCCGTTCGGGCCTTCCGGGTTGACGTAGATGAGGCCCATCTGGACAGCGCCGAGCGGCTCCTCGAGCTCCCGGTCGCCGCTGTAGCGCTCGTCGTCGAGCCAGGTGGTCTCCGGGCCCCAGTAGACGTCCTCGTCCGACTGCCAGACGTCGGCGCGGCCGCCGCCGAAGCCGAAGGTCTCAAAGCCCATGATCTCCAGCGCCACGTTGCCGGTCAGCACGATGAGGTCGGCCCAGGAGATCTTCTGGCCGTACTTCTTCTTGACCGGCCACAGCAGCCGCCGGGCCTTGTCCAGGTTGACGTTGTCCGGCCAGCTGTTCAGTGGCGCGAACCGCTGCTGCCCGGCGCCCGCGCCGCCGCGGCCGTCTCTGATGCGGTACGTGCCGGCGCTGTGCCAGGCCATCCGGATCATGAGCGGGCCGTAGTTCCCGAAGTCGGCCGGCCACCAGTCCTGTGACGTCGTGAGGACTGCGGCGATGTCTTGCTTGACGGCGGCGAGGTCGAGCGACCGGAACGCTTCGGGATAGCTGAACTGCTCGCCCAGCGGGTTCGCGACCGCCGGGTTCTTGGCCAGGATCTTGAGGTTCAGCTTGTTGGGCCACCAGTCCTGGTTCGCGTCGCCCATTGCGGGGTGCGTGAGGCCGGGGACGACCGGACAGCCTCCGCTCTCCGGGGTCGCTTCTTCGACGACTAGTGGATCATGGTTCTCAGACATCAGGAATCCTTCCGGAATCGCAGTGGTGCTGACGATTGGCAGCCGGGGCACAGGCCCCAGTAGATGACCTCAGCTTCGTCGATCAGGAAGCCATGATCATCGGATGCGGTCAGGCAGGGTGCCTCGCCCACGGCGCAGTCGACGTCCCCGACGGTGCCGCACGACCGGCACACGACATGATGATGGTTGTCGCCGACGCGCCGCTCGAACCGGGCCGGGCTGTCGGCTGGCTCGATGCGACGGACGAGACCCGCGGCGGTCAGCGCGTGGAGAGCGTCGTAGACCGCCTGCAGGGAGACATGGCCGACGCGGGCGCGCACACCGGAGGCGATCTCCTCCACTCCGGGGTGGTCGCTGGTGCGGACGGTCTCGAGTAGCGCCACCCGCGCGGCCGTCACCCGCAGGCCGGCGTCACGGAGTTCGTCCGCGGGCGTCCGCGTAGTCGGCACGGTCATAGTGTGACCCTACTGGAACAAACTCGAATCGTTCAAGAGAACTAACTAATCAAGTTTGGCGACCCATCGAGTAGAACTCGGCGTTCGGCTGCAGCGCGGAGAGGTGCGCGAGCCGGTTCGACGCCGCGAACAGCGCAGTGATCGCGCCGGTGTCCCAGATCTCGTCGTCGGTGAGTCCGGCCTCGCGGGCGGCGGCAATGTCGGCGTCGCCGAAGTGCTCAGGCGCACGGGTAAGGGCGAGTGCCAGGTCGACGATCGCGCGGCCGCGCTTGCCGAGTTCGACCTGCCAGGGATTCGCGGCGACCTGGTCGGCCAGGACCGGGTCCTTTGCGCGAATCCGCAGGATGGCACCATGCGCGACGATGCAGTAGGTGCAGAAGTTGGCGGCCGACGTCGCCACCACGATGAGCTCGCGCTCGGCCTTGCTCAGTCCGTCAGTCTTGTCCATGAGCGCGTCGTGGTAGTCGAGAAACGCCCGCAGCTCGGCCGGCCGGTGCCCGAGCGCCCGGAAGATGTTCGGCACGAAGCCTGATTTGCTCGCGATCTCGCCGACCCGGTCGCGCAGGTCGTCAGGCATATCCTCGAGCTCGGTCATGCCGAAGCGGCTCTCCGTCATGATTCCATCCTGACGGAGAGCCCACGGATCGGGTAACTCGCCCTGCAGCTCCTCGCGGATCCGGGCAAGCTCGGCCCGGAACTCCTCCCACGGAAACGTGGCCTGGCCGGGCTTGCCGTCATCGGGGATGTTGCCCGGATCGTAGATCACGCTGATCCCGCACTCGCGCAGCGTGGCGATGCTGCAGCCGAACGCCGGGTGCCGGGCCAGCGGTGCATTCGGCCACGGGACGGTCACGATCGGCCGGCCGAGGCCGACCGCCTCGTTGAGCAGCGCGAGCGCCAGCGTGTCGCTGATCCCGGCTGCCCACTTGTTGACGGTGTTGAACGTGGCTGGCACCGCGGCGAACGTGTCAGCAGGCGGCAGGACATCCGGCGCGTCCGGGTCCTTAAAGCTGGTGCGAACCGGATGCCCGGTCCGCTCGGCCATCTGGTCGACGTCGAAGAATCGCGAGCCTTCAGGAGTCGTGATCACGCAGATGTCCCACTGACTGGCGAGTTCGGCTACCACGCCCGGCAGTTCGCGCGCAGGCGACGCTCCCGAGGCGACCAGGTACAGCACGGGCTGACGTTCCAACAGAGCCTCCCGGACCAGCCTAGAATGCGGCGATGGTCGCTGGTGACGACGATCCGCTCTGGGACGCGTTCGTCGCGCTTGTGCTCCCCCTCGCCGCTGTTCAGGAACGCCGGTCTCGCTTCGCCGACAAGCCTGCGCTGTGGCTCGACGGCCGGGAGATTGCGCATCTGGAGGCACCTGGTGTCGTCGACCTGCGGATTACTCGCTCCGGCTGGTCCGAGGTTGGCGATTGCTTCCGGGACGACCCTGCCGTGTCCCGCGAGCCGGCTCGCCGTGACTGGCTGGAACTGCACCTGGAGTCGGCAATGGAGATCGCGCGGCTAGCCCCGTTGATAGCCACGGCAGTCGCGTCGAACCGACGATAGACCGGTCAGGCGGGAGTCTGTCTCCGGCGGATGTGCGATGGGCAGTAACGTCGCTGACGTGGTGGCTGGCGACGCTGGCCCGCCGGGCTGGCGTGACCTGGAGCTCGGTGCGCCCGAGATTGCGCGACTCGGCGCGGCCCGGCTGAACGCCGCGCAAGTGGCAATGCTGGGCACGGTGCGCAGTGACGGATCGCCCCGTATCAGTCCTGTCGAGCCGACGATTACGGCCGGCCAGCTGCTCGTCGGTGCCATGACCTGGTCAGCCAAGGCACACGACCTGCGGCGCGATCCTCGGTGCGTGTTGCACAGCGTCGTGACTGGCGCGGACAGCGGCGAGGCGGAACTCAAGCTGTACGGATCGGCTGTCGAGGCCCGCCCGCGACTTCGTGATGCGGCGACTGGTGCCTGGTGGCTGACGTGCGAGGCCGACAAGGCGATCGTGTTCTGCCTGGCTATCTCGCAGGCGGTGCTCGTCGACTGGGATATCGAGCGTGGCGTGGCGATGATCCATCAGTGGTCTTCGCGAAATGGCTACAGCCGCGCAAGCCGTCCGTACCCCTAGCAGAGGTCTCCGCCGGCAGGGCAGGTCACGAGGAGCAGCGCCCGATGAGAGCAGGCGGGGCGAAGCGGGCAGAAGGAAAGTCGAACAGCCAGTTCGCCTGGCGTAGCAGCGGGTAGCCGGCAATGACGGTCATCGGAATCTCCGTGCGCTGGCTGACCTGACCGAGGCCGATCACGGCAACGGCGCTGGGCGCGAACTGCACGCCGGCGATGACCGGGCCGGCCATTGTGAGCAGCGGTGTGCTCGCCCGGACGCCTGCCGAGTCGGTACCGTCCCCGCTCCCGGCCGGGGTGAAGAGCTCGGGATGGCTGCTCGCGAACGCCTGGTCCACCACGCTGATCCCCGCGCCGGAGTCCCAGCACGCGCGGGCGGAGACTCCATCCCAGGACAAGTCCAGGTAGATGTGGTTACGGGAATCGATGTGGAGGTCGACGTCAGCCTCGGCAGCCGGTGACTCAGTCAGTTCGACCATGCTGGCCTCGAACGTGAACCGGCAGCAGTACTGGCTCAGTACGTCCATGCCGAGCAGGTGCTGGCGGCCGTCGGCGGCGCCAGCTCGGACTACCCGCATCGGCCCGGTGGCCAGGTCCCCGACGGTGAGGTCCGGGATCGTCACGATGTCACTTACCTGCTGCTGGCCGAACAGGCCGGCCGAGGAGTACTGCCCGCAGGCCTGCAGCGCCGCGAGGTAGCCGTCCGCGACCAGTTCAGTCCGGGCGGCCGCGGTGTCGAGACGGAGCCGGTAGTGCTGACCCGCGACGCTTGCGTCCACCAGCACGTCGCCGACATCGGCAGCTTCGTCATCCGGAACAATCACCAACGGGATGTTCAGCACAAACCAGAGCTTACTTCCCCGACTGGCAGACGGCAGGCTTCGGCAGGCCCAGCGGCATTGTCCTCACTTCGCCGCTGCGTCACGATGGACCGGTGTCCGCTCCCGGTGCCTATACGTGTCCGACCGCCTGCGACCCTGACTGCACCGCGTCATGCCACGAACGGCACCGGCCGCAGTATCACCGTAACCACGATCCTCAGGAGTGTGACCAGCTGCAGCTGGGGCGTGACGTCACGCCGCTGGCGCCGCCGGTATATTCGCGATGGCGGCTCGAGCCGCCGCTGCCGAAAGCGACGCGCACTGCGTACGCCAGAGCGTTGCGATCAGAACACGTGCGGTGGTGGCGGAGGATGATTCTGTTCGTGCGCGGCCCGGTGGCTTAATCAGGAGGCGGTCTTTGCCTGGTGGACGTCGCGGAACCGTGCTGCTGACCGGCGTCGGCCGGCGGCGGTCAATTGGCACCGGGCTTGCTCTCGGCCTCGCCGAGGACGGGTGGGATCTTGTCCTTAATCACTGGGCACCGTATGACGAGCGCCTGTCGTACGAACGGGGCGAGCACGACGCCGATAATGTGGCGGCTGAGTGCCGCCGCCTGGGCAGCAGGGTCGAGATCGTGCCCGCAGACCTGGCGGCCATCGAGACTGCTGCGCGTCTCGTCGCGTCCGCAGCAGCCCTGGGCGGCCTGAGCGGGCTGGTGATGTCGCATTGCGAAAGCGTCGACAGTTCAGTGCTCGACACGACCGTCGAGAGCTGGGAACGACACTTCGCCGTCAACGCCCGCGCAGTCTGGCTGCTGATCAGGGCGTTCGCGGAGCATCTCCCCGCGGAGACGACCGCGACAGTGACGGGCCGGATTGTGGCCCTCACCAGTGATCACACAGCGCACAACCTGCCCTACGGCGCGAGCAAGGGTGCCCTGGACCGGATCGTGGTGGCCGCCGCTGTCGAACTCGGCAGCCGCGGGATACGTGCGAACGTCATCAACCCGGGTCCGGTCGATACTGGCTGGATGAGTCCGGTGATCCGCGAGGCTGGCGTCGCTCAGACTCCGGCCGGGCGCCTCGGAACACCGAACGACACTGCCGACCTGGTGCGCTTCCTCATGTCCGACGCAGGCGGCTGGATCAATGGACAGATCCTGTACAGCAACGGCGGGTTCAGGACGTCCTGCTGACCGGCAGCCTCAGGGCAGTTGCTCGAGCAGCGCATCGTACAGACGGTAGGTGCAGCTATCGGCCTTGCTGACCATCCGCTCGTTGCTGGTCATTCGCGCCCACGGGTGATCGGGATCGACGCCCGTGTTATCGGCGGGGCCGGGCCCTGGCCGGCACTCGCCGGCGGTCAGCGTGGCGACAGCCGCGACCGCGCGCTCATGGGCGCCGTCGAGCCGGGTGAGCACCTCGCCGTCAGCGACGGAGCGAGCCCACGCCGCCTCGCGGGCATGATGCACCTCGTCCTTCGGCCACGGCTGGCCGTCACCGATGGCGAGGTCGGCGCCGCCGTACCACTGCGCGGTCGGCGGCTCAGGCTGGTCGCGCATCCAGGCGAACACCGGCGCGACCGTCTCGTTCCAGAACGCGATGCCGGCCACCGTCTCCTTGACGGTCCGGCCGTCGGCGAGCCGGCTGTGCAGCTGGCCGGCGATCAGCTTCGGCCGCAGCTTGCGCCAGGACACGTCGATCCGTTGCAGCAGTTCCTCGGTGGACGTCATGCCGCCAGAGTAGAGACCAAAGTAGCCAGGATCTGTCATATTTGCCGGGTGCGTGCCGAACGGTTGCTCCGGATCCTTCTCCTGCTGCAGGCCTACGAGTCCCTGACCGCCGGTGAACTGGCCCGCCGCCTGCAGGTGTCGGCGCGGACCATCCAGCGGGACCTGGACTCGCTGAGCCTCGCCGGCGTTCCCGTCTACGCCAGCCGGGGACGCGGCGGCGGCTGGACTCTGGCCCGCGACTACCGGACCCGGCTGAACGGCCTGACTGCGGCCGAGGCGATGACCGTATTCGTCGGAACGACCGCGCATGTCCTGGCCGACCTCGGACTGGACGCGGCCGCCGCCGGCGCCTTCGCCAAGCTGCTCTCCGCGCTGCCGGCAAACGCCCGCAAGGACGCCGAGTACGCCCGCGCTCGAGTGCTCGTCGACCACGCCGGCTGGCAGGGTGTCGGCGAGGCGTCGCCGCATCTGGCCGTGCTCCGCCAGGCGCTATGGCAGGAGTGCCGGGTCCAGGTCTGCTACGACGGGCGGCCGACGAGGCTCGCTCCGCTCGGCCTGGTTGCCAAAGGCGCCACGTGGTACCTGGTCGCCGCGCGGGACGATGGCGAAATCCGCACTTACCGGGTGCCGAAGATCACCAGCGCTGTTCCGGCCGAGGAGACGTTCGAGCGGCCGCGAGGCTTCGACCTGGCGGCGCACTGGGCCAGCGCGTGCGACCGGTTCTTCGCCACCAGGCCGGCGTATCCGGTGCGGCTGCGGGTGCGGACACGCGCGGTCCACCGGTTGTCGTGGGCGCCGGGCACGACGATCACCGACGTCGCGGAACGGGCTGACAGCTGGTCGGACGTCACGATGACCTTCGAGAACGCGTTCGAGGCGGCGACGTTCCTGCTCGGTATGGCCGGCGATGCTGTCGTCGTCGCCCCGGACGAGCTTCGCGACCGCATCCGGACGGCGGCAAACCGCCTGACGCGGCTGCACGCCGGCTAGATCGCAGCCGCGGCTTGTTCTACCGCCTCGCTGACCGGCGTCGGTCTATCGCGGCGACGATGATCGCCGCGAAGATGACTGACAGGACGAATCCCACCAGTAGCGAGTAGCGGTAGTGCAGCCCGATGGCATAACGGGCGACGAGTCCGCCGAGGAACGACCCGGCCAGGCCCACCAGCGCGGTCCGGATCAGGCCAATCGGGTTCGGGCCGGGCACGAGCAGACGCCCGAGCCCGCCGATGATAAGTCCGCCGATCGCTAGCCATATCAGCAGCAGGAGCATGTCCCAATGCTACGGCCGGCTGGAGCCCTTCGGGTCAGGCAAGACCGTCAGCTAGCCAAGCCGGAGGGGTACGGCCATGAACGGGTCGATGCTATAGGCCAGGCTGACGCGGTGATACCCGTCAGCTATGTCTGCGCCTGAGTTCTGGTCGCACACGAGCACCGGTGACAGCTTTTCACCGTTTAGCAGCTTGAGCAGGTCACGCTGAACGCCAGGATCAGTCATGGGCAGCGCAGGCAGGTGGGTCGCGCGCAGAATGTCGTTAGCGCGCCGCGCGGTCACCTTGGCCTTCTTCATGCGGCTCACGATGTCAGCTGCGCGCTTGTCATCGAACTTCAGCGACAGGTAGTTGCGGGCCGCCTCGTAGTCATGCTCTGCTACGTCGTCGAGCCACCGGATGGGCGATTTGGTCATTGACGATTTGCTCATTAATTCCTACAAAGGCTTAAATATTTGGTGAGTCTCAACTCTTACCGTTCTCACGACGTGACGCCGGTTACCTGATTATTGTCCGATCCGGATCCTTACCCGCGTTGCCGGGAGGCTGAACCGGCGACTTGCAGGCCTTGTGCCGCTGACCGAATCTTCCCGCCGCGCACTGGCTCGCGGAGCGCGTCACGCCCGCCGCCGGTCAGGCCCTGGCCGCACTGGGATCTATCCTGAAGACAGAGGGTTCTGCCCTGGCAGAAAGTTCTGGCTGGCGATGAACTTCAATGTGGTACCTGATTGCAGCTGATGTCGTACTTGTCCTCCACCTGCTGTTCATCGGTTTCGTGGTGGGCGGTTCGTTCCTTGCCTGGCGCTGGCCACGGCTGATCTGGATTCAGTTGCCGGCGATGGTCTACGGCGTCCTCGTGGAACTGGTTGGATTCGCCTGCCCGCTCACTGCGCTGCAGAACTACCTGCTCCGCCGGGGCGGCCAGGCCGGTTACCGCGGCGGGTTCATCTCGCATTACCTGATCCAGGTGATTTACCCGCCCGGCCTGACCCGCGGAATCCAGATCGGACTCGGGCTGTTCGTCGTACTCATCGCCGTCATCGGATACGGGGGTTACCTGCACCGGCACCGGCCTGCGCGCGCCTGGCGTACTGCACGCTGATGCTCCACGCGCCCGGCGCCGGTGACTCGCGGTTCACGGCACGCCTGCGGCGTGAACCAGTCGGCCTCGCCAGGGCTGCTGACCTGTGGCTTGTGCATAACGATGCCACCGTGTCGTACTGGTACGGCAACGACAAACCGAGCGTCGAGCAGGCCGGGCAGCGGGCGAAGTTCATGGGCGAGTCGTGGCGCCTGCACGGCGTCCACAAGTGGATCGCGTACGACCGAGTGACTGGCGAGGTTGTCGGCCGCGGCGGCTTGTCGCGCACACCGATCGATGACGACTGGGGTCAGATCTACGCCTTCCTTCCGGCGGAGCCGTGGGTGCGCGCCGCGTACGAGACTCGCCGCCCGTTCGTTGCGCACGCGAACTGGGTCGAGATCGGCTGGGCGCTGCGGCGCGAGTTCTGGCGGAGCGGTTACGCGTCGGAGATCGGCCGCGCCGGGCTGACGTTTGCCTTCGATGTCCTCGGCGTGCAGGCCGTGGTGTCGTGCACGGTCCGTCACAACGTGCGTTCGCGCGCCGTTATGGAGCGCATCGGCATGCGATACGCGGGTGAAATCCGCAGCCGCGGCACGGTTGAAGGGGTTGAAGAAGAGCAGTACGACGCGCCATACGCGGTATCCGTGCTGCTGCGAACAGACTGGGACCGGTTTAACCGGATGCAGTTACCGTCGCCGGCTGGCTAGCGTCAGGTTTCGTGATCTACCAGGACCCGCTTGCCTATCTACTCGGCCTGCAAGGCACGGCGCTGCTGGACGGCTGGGCGGGTGACCATGACCAGGCGTTCACTGAAGCCCGCCTGGCCGAGATCCGGCAACTGCTGGACGACGCCCGGTTGCGCGACCGCGGCGTGCTCGCGCTGCCCGCCACCTGAACCTGCCGCCGCCCTCTCGGCCCGGGTCGGAACTGATACGGAGGGACAGTGACGAGCGTCTACGACAGTGAGCGTCTGGCGGCGGGCTACGCCTTCGACAGGCCTCCGATACATGAGCAGATGCTGCGGTCAGCTCGCCTCGGCCGGGAGGCCGACCGGGCGCTGGACGTCGGGTGCGGCGCAGGCCTGTCCACCATCGCCCTGGCGTCGCTGGCCCGGCAGGTGACCGGCCTGGAACCGGTCCCGGTCATGCTCGCGCACTGGCGGCATGTCGCCGCGCGCGCCCGGTTCGTCGTCGGCCAGGCGGAGCGGCTGCCGTTCGCGGCCGAGTCATTCGACCTCGTCGCGGCCGCAGGCTCGCTGAACTACGCCGACGTAGCTCTGGCGCTGGCCGAGATAGCGCGAGTGCTGACCTCCGACGGGACGTTCCTGCTGTACGACTTCTCCGTCGGCAGGCGCTCGGCGGGCGGCGATGAGCTGGCGGGCTGGTTCGCCTCGTTTGAGCAGCAGTTCCCGTGGCCGGCCTGGCAGCCTCTTGACGTGCGCGAGCTGCCGCTGGCCGCGTGTGGCTTGCGCCTGCTCGATTACGCAGACGTCGAGATCGGGCTGCCGGTGACATTCGAAGCCTACGTGCGCTACATGCTGAGCGAGGTCAACGTGGACCACGCCATCGCGCGCGGGGTCTGGACCGCCGGCCAGGCACGCGACTGGTGCCAGACGACATTGAGGCCAGTCTTCGCCGACGGCGATGTGACCGTCGTGATTCCCGGATATGTGGCAACGCTCGGCCGGACAGCCCGGGTGCCGCGCATCAGAAGTTGACTTCGAGCACGCGCGAACTGCGAGCGTCTGCGCATGCGATACACCACCATCGGAAGTGACTTGTCGGCGCGCCGGGTCAGCGTGCTCAGCCTCGGCGGGATGCGGTTCGGCACGTGGACCGACGACGCGACCTCGTTTGCGATCCTGGACCGCTACGTCGCGGCGGGCGGCAATTTCATCGACACGTCGAATAGCTACTTGTACTTCGTGAACGGTACGCAGGGCGGCGAGAGTGAGACGCTACTGGGCCGGTGGCGTGCCAGCCGCGGTATCGGTGACGAGATCGTCATTGCCACGAAGGTCGGCGCCCGGCCTGCTGAGCCGACCGCCGACCTCGATGCCCCGCGCGAAGGCCTGTCCCGCGCGGCGATCCGGGAGGCCAGCGAACGCAGCCGGGAACGCCTCGGCGTGGAGCGGATCGACCTGTACTACGCGCATGTCCCTGATCAGAACGGCGTTCCGCTGCACGAGCAGGTCGCCGCGTTCGGCGAGCTCGTGGCTGACGGTACGGTCGGCCTGCTCGGCCTGAGTAACCACTGGGCCTGGCAAGTGGAGCGGGCACGAGGCCGCGCGCTCGCCGCCGGAACCGCGAAGGCAGACGTGCTGCAGTATCACCACACCTACCTGCGCATGCGCACCGATATCCCCGATCGGCGTTTCTCGCCCGACGGCGAGATCGGGGTGGCGGACGGGTCGATCCTCAGTTACCTGCGCGCTGAGCCGGGCATGACGCTGGTGGCGTACTCGCCCCTGCTTAACGGCGCCTACACCCGCCCCGACAAGGACCTGGACCGCGGCTATGAGCATCCGGGGACTCTCACCCGGCTCACGGCACTCGATCAGGTCATGAAGGAGACCGGCGCGACGGCGAACCAGGTGGTGCTGGCCTGGCTCATCGGTGGCGACCTTCCGGTCGTGCCGCTCATCGGCGCGTCCACCGTGGCGCAGCTCGATGAGAGCCTGGCTGCGGTCGATCTGGAGCTCAGCGCGGAACAGAGGCAGCTGCTGGACCTGGCGAACTGAGATAGCTGTCCGGCGACTCGGACGCGCCGATCGCTTCAGCGTAGTAGCTGATCTTGATGTCGATGGCGTCGAGATGAGCTGCCATCGTCTCGAGCTGCGCGCGCACCCTCCCGCGGTGGGCTCGCAGGAGCGCGAGCCGCTCGTCCTCGGTCCCGTCTCCGGCGCGGACCAGCTCGGCGTAGCGGCGCACTTCGCGGATCGGCATGCCTGTCGCCCGCAGCTTGGTGATCAGCTCGATCCAGCCGAGGTCGCGCTCGCAGTAGCGACGATGGCCAGAGCCAGCCCGGCCGACATCGAGCATCAGCCCGTCGCGCTCGTAATAGCGCAGCGTGTGCCGCGTCAGGCCAGTACGCTCGGCCACCTCAGCGATCGTCAGTTCATCGGACGCCATGCGCCCAGTCTCGCGCCTGGAGTGTGCTCGAAGTCAAACGTGTTCGGTAGTGCTCCGGCTACCGCCCTTGCGGGCCGGCTCAGCTGCCCCCGCACGCCCGGGACAGGAGCAGGAGTGACCGCGCCAGGCCGTCGGCGTCCACGAGCGGAACGCCGAATCGCCTGACATTGCCAGACGGCGTGTGGCTCCAGTCGTAGGCGAGCGTGACGGCCGCGCCGTCCGCTACGTGTTCCACCTCGTATCGCCAGAGCCAGCCGAGCGCCGCGCCCCCGTGGGCCGCCGTAGCCCAGGCGACCGCACGGTTCGGTTCGAACGCGCAGACATGATTGTCGGACTGGTAGTGCTCGACCAGGTCACCGTCTCGGTAGGTCATGTTCATCACGCAGTAATGACTCGGCTCATGCCGCCAGGCCGTTCGCTCGCATCGCCTTGCGGTAGGCGACGGCAACGGCATCGAACT
Organism: uncultured Actinomycetota bacterium; assembly: GCA_963711535.1. Classification (GTDB taxonomy): domain Bacteria; phylum Actinomycetota; class Actinomycetes; order Streptosporangiales; family Streptosporangiaceae; genus JAJYUU01. The sequence goes on from CAVQEN010000005.1 coordinate 251,565, forward strand.
TCAGATGAAGCTCCGCGGCAAGGTCGAACGGCACCCGGTCAGGCCGCTGTGATTCGACGACGATCTGGTCCTGACCGAAGATCGTGTCCTCGAAATCCCGGAGCACCGTGTCGTCCTGGCTGAGGTTGTAGTTGCGGCCGATCACGACGTATCCGATGCAGCGGTCGATCGCGACTGGCTGCGACGCGAAGAAGTAGACCATGCCCTTCTCGCCGCCCCAGCCCAGCGACAGCGAGATCGTGTAGGGAAGGTACAGCGCGTACCGGCTGCGCCGCTCCGGCGGCCCGGCCTGCTCGTTCGCGAACACCGGAAAGTCACCGGGGTTTGCCGCCTCGGGCCGCACGATCGTGTAGTGCAGCACGTGATCTTCGGTCGTTACTTCGTGCCGCGGAACCACGGGCCGGTCCGGGTCGCCCAGGAGTCCGGGGTGCACCCACGGGAAGTGCCCGAAGTCGGTGAAATTCTCTACCTGCCGCGACGCATCACATTCCCAGCTGTACGGTCCCGCTCTCACCAGCACCCAGGCACTGTCCTCCAGCTGAGGTACCTCGGGGAGGGGCCAGCGAGGTGCCTCCAGGGCGACCCAGATCAGCCCGTATCGCTCCTGCGCCTGGAACGCCGCCACCCGTGCCTTGGCCGGCACGCGTCCCGGATCGGCAAGCTGGGGGATGGCCGCGCACCGGCCGTCGGCGCCGTATCGCCAGCCGTGATACGGGCACACGATCTGGTCGCCGCTGACGGTGCCCAGCGACAGCGCCGTGCCCCGGTGCACGCACACGTCCGACATCGCGCGGACGCTCCCGTCGCTGCCACGCCACAGCACAAGTGGCTCTCCGAGCAGGTCGGCGCTGACCGGCGAATCGCCAAGATCAGCCGCGAAGCTAACCGGATGCCAGCACGCACGCAACGCCGGAAGATCAGCGAAGACACCCGGAGATGTCACGACGAGCCTCCCTCCCTGTCATGATCGTCCCGGGCCCGCAGCTCCTCCTCAAGCGACGAAACGAGGTCAGGATACCTGCTCAGCCTGCGCAGGAATCCGGCCGGAAGCCCTAGCTGGCGACTAGCGGCTTCCAGCACTGGCTGGGTCATCTCCAGTGCGCGGGCTAGAGCGTCGTCTCGCTCGAACGTCGCCGGCAGATCATCCAGGCCGACGTCCGCGGGGCGACGGAACGTCCCGTCATCGGCCGGGAGCCACGCCGCGTCGCGTGCCGCCTCGCCGACGGGGGACAGCACGTTCTCGCGGCTGCCGTCCTCGAACTCCAGGCGGTGAGACTTCTCGACGAGACCGCTGACCAGGTGGCGGTGCGGAACAAGCAGCATGTTCCAGACGTACTCCGAGCGCGCATGGCCGGGGTTCGCCAGCGCGTACTCCAGCCCGTCGATGCTCGCCGCCGGGTCAAAGCCGGCCACGCCGCGCTCGTGCCAGGCGAAGTCGTCGGCAATCCGCACGTAGCCGAGTTCGTCCGGCGTGCGCGCTTCTATGCGCACCGCCGCCCGGACGCCCATAGCCCGCAACTGGCTCAGCCACGGGCCGTAGACATCGGCCGCGAACCAGGCCTCAGGATTGCCGTCGAGGTAGGTCTCCAGAGACTGCGTCCGCTGATAAAGCTCGCCTGGCCGCATCAGTCGCTGCTCGCCGGTCGCGGCGTTCTCTCCCACGAGGAAGGAGGTCTGCTGCAGCTTCCCCATCAGCCGCTCCAGGCTGGCCTGAGAAGCGTCGTCAAGAGCGCGGGCGACGAGCTCGATGTCAGCCTCGTGCTGGTCCGCGGCCAGCGTGGCGACATCCGCGTCCTCGTACCGGGGGAGCACGCGGTTCAGCACTTCGGCGATTACGTCCGGCTCACCGAGGCCGAGCGCGGTCAGGAACTGCCGGGCGCCGGGCTGGTCCGCGATGGTCCGCCGAACTGTCGCGATCTCCCCGCCGCCGCCACCCGGAAGATAGGCAGCGGCCCTGCCGTCCGGTCCGAACGGCGCCACCTGCGTGCCGTCGGCGAGCCGGATGATCGGCTTCGAGCGTGCCAGGCCCGGCCGGATCGCCCCGGTGCACCGGCTCCTGCCACAGCGACGGATGCTGGTAGAGGAACCAGTAGAGACTCACGATCCAGTCGTCCGGCCGGGCTGCGAGGAACTCCGGGGTCAGCCGGCTCACAACCACTTCCGGTGTAACCACATCCAGGCCGAGCTCCTCGTGCAGGTACCGCCAGAGGACTGGCGTTCCGAGCTCGGAGATCGTTCCGGTGACGAACGCCCGGCGGCCCTTCGCGCCCCACAGGTCGCTCAGCAAGCCAGGTGTCAGGAGCTCCGTCAGGTCAGTTCCCTGCGCGAGCATCAGCTGGCTTGCGGTGCGATAGCCGCCGTCGGAGGCAGGGATGAGCTCCTGCTGCGCGAGCGCCACGCGAGCAGACTCGAAAAGGACGCGGAACATCGTCTGCGGCGCGAACCGGCTGGCGTCGAGCGGCAGTGCCTGCAGTACCTCGGCATCCAGAAGGCCACCGTCCCGGAGTTCGGCCAGCACCGCGACGAGCAGGCTGGCAGTCTCGCGGACTAGTGCCTGGTTCCACTCGTCCTGCTCGGGGACGTTGTCTCGCGCGGGTGTCGTCCGGTACGGGCCCTGGATGACAAATCCGAGGAACGTTTCCTTCTGGGTCGGGAAAAACACGACGAGCGGCGAGCTGTCCCGCCTGACCAGCCGGCGCGAATGGATCTCGGCGCGGGTCAGGAAGGCGATCTCCACGCGCTGACCGGGCTGGCCGAGTGCGCCGAGCTGCCGTTCCCAGACGAGCCAGTCCTCGTCCCCGCGGCCGAGCGGCTGCCCGGCGGACAGCGACACCCGGCGGCCGGACCCTGCGCCCGGCGCCGAGGTGCGTGACAGGACGGCATCCGCTATCCCGGGCCCGCGAACGCGGATCCGCGTGATGCTGCGAAGGAACAGCAGTGTCTGCACGCCGAGGTTCTCCAGGGCCGCGGAGATCTCCTCGACGGCGACAGCGGCGGGGACCTCGGGACGGTCGAAGGGCAGCACGATCACGGTGCCCGCCGCGGACCCGGTCAGCGGATCGACGGCGAACGGCCGCACGTAGCTCTCGATCCGGAAGTTCTCGCTGCCGCTGTGGACGCGCGGAGAGTTGGTGTAGGCGTAGACGGCTTTGAAACCGATGCCGAACTGGCCGATCTGGGTCAGGTCCTCGGCTTTCGTGCCCTGCCGGACGCCGCAGATGCCGCGAACATCGGCGACTGTGAAGTCACGCCCGTCGTGCTGAATCTCCAGCCGGCCGGCGAACAGGGTAAAGGTCAGGTCCGTCGCGCCGGCGTCCTCGGCGTTCTGGATCAGCTCGAAGATGAAGTGCGTGCGCTCACTGTAGAGCTGGCCGAGAAGCTCGAGCACGGCCGTGTCCCAGCCATAGCGGGCAACGTTTTCCGCCCGGATCTCTGCATAATCAGCAGGCACTCATGATCTCCCGGACTCTGATCTCCCGGAGCCGGCGGCACCGGCGCTCGCCCGGTCGAAGGCGCGCTCGACGTGACGAGCGAGGATCTTCGGGTCGCCGGCTGCCGTCGCCTGCCCGGCATAGAAGCACGCCATCCCCATTTCTGCGGCCTGGCGGGCAATGGCCGGGGTCGCCCCCCAGTTCTCGAGCCGGCTGGTGAGCTCGTCAGCGTAGCGGCGCTGCTTGACCAGGCTGCGAGCGTACAACTCCGGGTGACTGCTCACCAGCTTCTGATGCCGCTCGTAGCCCTCGGCGTCGGCGGTGATGCCCGCAATGTAGCCGACCACCAGCCGCCGGGCCGCCGCGAGGGCCGCGGTCATCGACGACCCGATCGGCACCGCCGCGGCCGACGGCTCCGGCGTGACTTCGCCAGCCGCCTCGGCGGGGTCGCTGAACAGGACCTCCTGCTTGTCGCCGAAGTAGCGGAAGAACGTTGTCCTGCCAACTTCGGCGCGCTCGGCGATGTCGGCGACGCTGACGGCGTCGAAGCCGCGCTCGCTGAACAGCTCCAGCGCCGCCTTGCGGATCGCCTCCTTCGCGCGCCGGCGTTTGCGGTCGGTCAGCGAGTCGCCCTGAGGCTCTTCATCGGCCATGGGACCTAGCTTACGGGACCGCTTGACACCGGAACCCGAGTGGTATCCAATACTGACTGGAACTCAGTACCAAACGATTCGCATGAGAACGGCAGGAGACCACGGTGGGAACAGCTGCGCGCATCGACCAGACTAATCGTTTCCTCGACCTGCTCGAAGCCGGCGACCGGGCGGGGGTGGCGGGCATGCTCGACGATGAGGTCGTATGGAGCGCTCCCATGTCCGCAGGCAGCGACGGCGACGGCGAGCCCGCCCGCGGCCGTGAGGCGTTCGGCTCCCGGCTGCGCTCGATCGGCGGGCTGAACCGGTCGGCCAGGTTCACCGATCGCCGGATCACCGCCTCGGCCGACGAGGCGACGACCTTCGTGCAGACCAGGGGCGACTTTGTCACCGCAGCCGGGCGGCCGTATCGCAACGTCTACGTGTTCCGCTTCGACTGGCGCGACGGCAGGATCGTGTCGTGGGAGGAATACGCCAACCCGCTCACCATCATCCGGGCCTTCCCCGAGCAGTTCGGCCACCTACTCGAGGGCTAAGCAGACCGGATACCGCGCGCGTGTCAACCGAGTAGGTCGGCTCGGCGTCGATCTTCTGACTGTGCGCCGGGATGAGCCTGGCGCGGGGCGGGAGGTCACCGAGGTGCTCGGCAAGACTCTGATCACGCTGGCGGCGGCTGTCGTAACCGTCGGCGCGGGCGCCTGCACCAGTCTGGCGGCTGTGCAGGGGCCGCAGTCTCCGGCGGCTCGTTCGGCTCCCGCGGCCGCGCAGTCCGGCAGTGCGGCGCCGGTCTCGAGCGACGTTTCCGCTGGATCGTCACTGAAGCTGATCACCGAGCCGGCCGACGGGCTCGGCGCGATCTACGCACTGATCCGGGACGCTCGTTCCTCCGTCGACCTGACGATGTACGAGCTGGCCGACTCCACGGCCGAGTCGGATCTGGCCGCTGACGCCGCTCGCGGTGTCGACGTCCGGGTGATCCTGGACCGGCACTACGAGAAGTCCGCGAACCGCAGCGCGTATGACTACCTGACCGCGCGCGGCGTGCATGTGCGGTGGGGTCCCGCTGATACCACGTTTCACCAGAAGACGCTCACGGTCGACAACCGGACGTCGGTGATCATGACCCTGAACCTGACCTCCCGGTACTACTCGGACACTCGCGATTTCGCGGTAGTCGACACTAAGCACGCCGACGTGGCCGCGATCGTGGCGACGTTCAACGCTGACTTCGCGGGCCGGGCGATCACGCCGCCGGACGGCACGGATCTCGTCTGGTCGCCGACAAACGCGGAGGCCTCGGTCCTGCAGGTCATCAGTCGTGCGAAGCACACGCTGGCCGTCGAGGACGAGGAGATGGACGATCCGACGGTCACGAGCGCGCTGGCGGCCGCAGCCCGCCGCGGCGTGGACGTGAAGATCATCATGACCGCGGACTCGGACTGGGACTCCGCGTTCAGTCAGCTGACCGCCGCCGGGGCGCACGTCCGGCTCTATCCGGACAGCAGCAGCGCCCTCTACATTCACGCCAAGGTGATCGTCGCTGATGCGGGGCGGTCGGACGAGCGGGCACTGATCGGCTCGCAGAACTTCTCCGTCGCCAGCCTCGAGTACAACCGGGAGCTCGGCGTCCTGACGACCACTCGGTCGGTGGTAACTGCCGTGAGCGCCACGCTCGCCCGCGACTATGCCGGTGGCAAGGCGTATCACCAGAAGAAGGCGTCCGGCGCCCGGTGCACGGCCACCGCGAGCGTCTATAACGCCAGCAAAGACGAGAACAACGTCTACGTGCACTCGAACCGGCCGGATGCGACCGCGACCGCACGGGCCGACGGGTACTCGCACTCGTATGAGACCAATGCCTCCGGTTATGCCCTGATCTACCTCAACGGCCCGCCGCCGGGCGTGAAGATCACGGTGACGGTAGGCGGGGCGACCTGCACCGCTAGCGCCTGAGCCGGGCCGGCGACTGAGCCGGGCGGTGTCACACTCTCTCCTCGCCGCGTGTCATAGAGGTGTAACGACACACCCCCGGCAAGGAGATCGCCATGGACGCTCGTATCAGCTACTTCGACAACCCGATCACCGCGAAGCTCATTAAGCACCTCACCGCGGCCGGCCAGGTCCTCCGCGACTCGGGCCTGCCGCCCGCAACGATGAACCTGGTCGAGATCCGGGCCAGTCAGATCAACGGCTGCGCCGTGTGCCTCGACATGCATACCAAGGATGCGGCGGAGGCCGGCGAAACCGCAGTGCGGCTCAACCTGGTCGCTGGCTGGCGGGAAGCCACCGTCTTCACCGACGCTGAGCGCGCCGCGCTGCTCCTCGCCGAGGAAGGTACCCGGATCGCCGACGGGGCGGGCGGGGTCAGCGATGAGGTCTGGGCGAATGCGGCCCAGTACTACGACGAGGCCCAGCTCGCGGCCCTGGTATGCGCCATCGGCGTCATCAACTTCTACAACCGGCTCAACGTCATCACGCGCCAGCCCGCGGGCGACTACAAGCCCGGCCAGTGGAGCAGCTAAGCGCGCCGACGAGCGGCGTGCCGCCGCTAGGGTCACGCCGCATCGACGTTCTTGCTGACGATCCAGGCATGCTTGCCGACCTGCCGGCCGCGGGAGAAGCCGTACTGCTCGAAGAGCTCGACGGTTGTGCTGAACAGGAACCGGCCTGGTGCCTCGCGGCCGGCGGTGACCTCGGGGATCGCCTCCACTAGCCCGCCGCCGGCCGCTGCGATCTGATCGAGGGCACCCTCCAGCGCCGCGCGGGCAACGCCCTGTCCCCGGTGCTTCTTGTCGACGTAGAAGCAGGTGATCCGCCAGTCCGGAAGCGGCGGCGCGTCCTTGGCGTACTCGCGCAGGTGCTTGATTCCCGGTAGCTCCTCGGGGCTGCCGTACTGGCACCAGCCTTGCGCGGCGCCGCTGTCGTCCAGCACGAGCGCAGCGTGCGCGCGGTCGCTGCGGACTCGCGCTTCCTTGGCCGCGCGGTGGTCGAGCCCGCGCTGGGGTGCCTCGGGGTGGTAGCCGATGCACCAGCAGCCACCGAAGACCCCGTTATTGCGCTCGACGAGTTCGGCGAAGACATCCCAGGTCGAACCGTCCAGTGGCCGGACTGTGTACGACAACCTCACGTCCTTTCGAATGGCAGCACGCCTGGCGGCGGCCGCCGGTGAGCCAGGCATGAGCATCATAGGATCCGGTCGTGACCTCCTGGCCGGACGGCTTGTCTGATCGGCAGCGCCTGCTGCTCGAGCGATGGCTCCCGGGCGCGTGCGTCGTGACGGACCACAGCTGGGGGCAGGTGGCGACCACTGTCCTCGAGGTGGCGCACGAAGGGGCGCGCCTGATCGTCAAGGCGGGCGGCGAGGGCGACCACCACATCGAGCGGGAGTTGCACGCTCACCGGCACTGGCTGGGTCCGTGGACGGCCATCGGGCGCGCACCAGCCCTGGTACACGGCGATGCGGAGGCCAGGCTCCTGGTGACCCAGTACCTGCCCGGCCGGCTGGTACTCGGTGGTGATCATGCCGATGACCCGGCGATCTTCCATCAGGCGGGGGAGTTGCTGGCGCTGTTCCACGGCCAGTCAGTGAGCGCTGATGACGACTACGAGCGGCGGGAGAACGACAAGGCGCTGGCCTGGCTGAGCGGAGCGCACCGGATCGGCGCGCCGGCGGCGGAGAGGCTGCGCGAGCAGATCGAGGGCTGGCCGACGCCGTCCGCGGTGCTCACGCCGACGCACGGTGACTGGCAGCCGCGCAACTGGCTCCTCGATGATGACAAGGTTGTCCGGATCATCGACTTCGGCCGCGCGGCGATGCGCGCGCCGCTGACGGACTTCGGTCGGCTAGCCGTTCAGGACTTCCGCCGCGACGCGCGGCTGGAGGCGGCCTTCCTGGCCGGCTACGGCAGTGATCCGGTGACGATGAGGCGTGGTACCGCAGCCGGGTTCGCGAGGCGATCGGTACCGCGGGCTGGGCTTACCGGGTCGGCGACGAGCAGTTTGAGGCGCAAGGACTCCGGATGATCGCCGACGTCTTGTCCGGGGCGTGACCTGCGCACGTATGTGTCCCGCGCGCTAGTCCAGGCCACGCTTTCCGGGAGCCCAGAAGGGCTTAGTGCGGATCGCCTGGCGGGGCCAGCCGCGGTCGGCAACGAGATGCCGGCGGAGGAGCTGAATGGTGCGGGCATCGCCGGCCAGATAGGCCACGCCGGGATCTGCGGGCAGGTCAAGCTGCGCCAGGCTCTCGACCAGGCTGCTCGAGGCTGCGGCTGACCGCCCGTGGCGATACCGCCACTGCAGCGGCCGGGCGAGCAGCAACCGATCGTCCGGCTCGTCTACTTCGATCACGCCGTACGCCGGAGCTCCCGGCGGCAGCGCGCGCAGCAGCGCGGCGAAGGCGACCGATGCCGTTTCCTCGCCGGCGAACAGGTGGTATCGACCGTCCCGGAGGACCAGCGTGCCCTGCGGCCGGCTGAATGTCACAGCCTGACCCGGGCGCAGCTCTCGTGCCCACCGGGCGCCGGGGCCGCCCTCTTCGTGGTCGAAGACGCACAGGTCGATGCCGTCGTCGTGCTGCCAGATCGAGTACGTGCGCAGAAGGTCGCGTGCTCGCAGCCAGGACCGCGGATCGGAAATGTCGGCGAGGTGCACGCGGATCTGCTGGCCTGGTTCCGATGTCAGCGGTGAGATGGCGTCGCCGTCAATCCGGATCCGTCGTATGCGCCTGGCGACAGGCTCGATCTCCGTCACGGTCCCCGTTACAGCGAACCGATCGCGGAGACGGTGGCCGCCGCTGCGCTGATCCGGAGTCGGTGTCACCAGACAAGATATAGCTTGATGTTCCCGATCGGTCAAGATCTATCGTTAGCTAACGGCGCGGGCCGTGCAGGCACAGGCCAACCCTCGTCCTGATGAGCGAAGATGTGGCATGCGGTACAACAACACGATCCGCTGGATAGCGCCGAACGCAGCTGGCCACGGCGCGCTGAAGCTGCTGATCGACTGGGACGCGGGAGAAGCCGTTGTGCACCTCGAGGTGCCCGGCGCTGCCGAGGCCGGACCAGCGACGGCGCATGGCGGGTTTCTGGCCGCCCTAGCCGACCACGTCATGGGCTTTGTGGCCGGCCAGCAGGACGGCAAGCCCGCGGTTACGCGCCAGATGACGGTGACTTACCTTGCCCCGACACCGACCTCGACGGCGATCACGGTCCGAGCGCGGGCTGATTCGGTAACTGAACGAGCGGTAGCCGTGACCCTCGAAGGCAGGCTCGATGACTCCGGGCTGGTCACCTTCAGAGCCGTTGGTGACTACGCGAGGGTCTCACCAAGCCGCCGGCACCCTCAACGGGAGAAGATCGACTACGACACGCTGGAGGAGCGCTTCGACCCCTCGCAGGTATTCGGCTGGCTGGTGGCCGCGCTCAAGGAGGCCTACGCACCTGGTGCCATCAGCTCACCTGCGCTGCTTGCCGTAGAGGTCGTCGACGCCAGGCCGCAGCGGTGGATGTTCAAGATTACGGACAGGTCGCTGGCCATCGAGCCTGGAGAAACGGCGGAATGCGATGTGCGTTTCGTCGGCACCGTACGCGCCTGGCGTGAACTGGTATACCAGCGCAAGACAGTTGACCAGTTGGTATCGGCCGGCTCGGCCACCGTCGAGGATCCCGCCGGGCTGCTCCCGTCATTCCTGCGATCGCTGGCCATCTAGAGCGCGCGACCTGAGCTCCAGCAGCTACCGCTGGACGACCTCGCATTGCCTGGCGTGCAGCCGACGGAACCGCGGCCGGAAGGTCGCTAGCCTGAACCGGTGCAGGTCCGTCAGCTATCCCGCGCCGATGCGCGCCGCGTCGCCGTCAGCGCGCAACTGCTCGGGCGCGAACGCCCGAGCTGCCTGCTCGACACGGTGCGCCGTCTGACGCTCCTGCAGGCAGACCAGACCGCGGCCGTAGCACCCAATGCGGACCTGGTGGCCTGGAGCCGGCTCGGCTCGTCCTACGATCCGGCCGACCTTACTGCGGCTCTCGCCGATCGCACGCTCATCGAGCTGCGCGGGATGATCCGGCCCCGCGAGGACCTCGCGCTCTACACCGCGGACATGGCCGCGTGGCCAGGGCCAGGTCCGTACCCGGACTGGCGGGCGGACACGCTGGCGTGGGTACAGGCGAACGACGCCTGCCGCCTCGACATCCTGAACCGGCTCGGCTCTGACGGAGCGCTCACCATGCGCGAACTGCCCGACACCTGTGCAGTGCCGTGGAAGTCCTCTGGCTGGAACAACAACCGCAACGTGTCGATGCTGCTGGACCTCCTGGTGCGGCGCGGCGAGGTCGCCATGGCCGGATGGCGCGGCCGCGACCGGCTGTGGGACCTCGCCGAGCGCGTATACCCCGACGACCCGATGGTGCCGGCCGAGGAGGCGCGGCGGATCCGCGACCAGCGTCGCCTGCAGTCGCTGGGAATCGCCCGCGCCCGCGGGCCCGACTGCCCGGTCGAGCCGACCGACGTTGCCGAAGCTGGCGAGCCGGTAGTCGTGGACGGTATCAAGGGCGAGTGGCGCGTGCATCCGCCACTTCTGGACCAGCCGTTCACCGGCCGGGCCGCGCTGCTCTCGCCGCTCGACCGGCTGGTCTACGACCGCAAGCGGATGGCCGAGCTGTTCGAGTTCGACTATCAGCTGGAGATGTACAAACCCGCTGCCAGGCGCCGCTGGGGCTACTTCGCGCTGCCGATCCTGTACGGCGACCGCCTGGTCGGAAAGCTGGACGCCACATCCGATCGGGCAGGCGGCGTGCTGCGCGTCCATGCGGTCCACCAGGACGTGCCATTCGGTGCGGCGATGACAGCAGCGATCCACCGCGAGATCCGCGATCTGGCCACCGGGCTCGGACTGGACCTCCTGCTGGCGGCCTGACCCCGATGCCGAGAACCATCGTGTCCGGACTCGCCATGAGCGGACCCTGCCGGCTCGCGGGCGGTCCCTTCATCCGACATTTCGCCTGGGGCCGTACTCAGGCTCGCTTGTCTTCGGGGTCGGCAATCGTGGAGAAGATTGCCTGGTCACTCGGGTCGTACTGCGGCTGGCCTGAGCCAATGCCAGCCCGATCGATGGCCTCGAGGAGCATGCGCACAGCTCCCGGCATCTCGACCAGCGCCTCACGGAGATCCTGAAGCTCCTGCTCGCCGTGCGGATTGGCGTCCGCGGCTTCCTCGGCCGACTCATAGTCCTCCAGCCGGTCGCGGGCCGTCTGCACCTCGGAGGACACGAGCAGTTCTTCCAGGGGATTGCTAGGCATATCGCCTCCAAGCGGAGCTTTGTCCGCGATTGGGCTCTACCGTCACCGGCCTGCGCAGCGCCGCAGCGCTGGGCCGCTACACGGGAAGCCAGTACCCGAAACCTCGTCGCGCTACCGCGTGGTCGGCGACTGAGCGTACCCGCGAGTGTAGGCGTAGCGGATGGCCTGAGCGCGGTCGCGCGAGCCAGTCTTGGCGAAGATCCGGTTCACATGCGTCTTGACCGTCGCTTCGCTGACGTACAGCTCGCGGGCAATCTCCCGGTTGGACCGGCCGGCGGCGATCAGCCGGAGGACTTCCGCTTCGCGCGGCGTGAGCTCGCCGTCGTCCGGCGAGAGGCTCGCCGGGCTGATCGAGCCCTGCGACCGGGTGGCGGCGTCCAGCAGGCGCCGCTGGACCGCCGGATCGAGGACTGCCTGCCCGGCTGCGGCCGTGAGCACCGCGCGGCCAATCTCCGCTCTGGTCGCGTCCTTCGTCAGGTAGCCGAGAGCGCCCGCCTGCAGCGCGCCGATGATCGACTCGTCGTCCGCGTAGGTGGTCAGCACGACGACCTTGGTGTCGGGTTGCTCCGCGCTGATCCGCCGGGTGGCGGTCACGCCGTCGCAGCCGTGCATGTTCAGGTCCATCAGGATGACCTGCGGTTTCACTGCCGCCACGACGTCAACTGCGGTGTTGCCGTCGGCAGCCTCACCCGCGACCACAATGCCCGGAAGCGTCCCGAGCAGCAGCACCAGGCCCTCGCGCACGGCGGCCTGGTCGTCGGCGACCACGACGCGCACCTTCTCGTCCGCACCTTCCGCGCTCACGCCGGGATCTGCAGGCATACCCGCCATTCTCCGTCCGCTGGCCCTGCAGTCAGGGTCCCGCCCGCGAGAGCCGCCCGCTCGCGCAGGCCGGTGAGGCCGTGCCTGACCCCGGTGCCGGCCAGCGGTGCAGCGCTGGCCGCGGGCGGAAGCGGGTTTGTCGCGCGGACAGCAATGTCGTCGGCTGTGAACTCCAGCGACAGCGTGACCGGCTGCCCGGGCGCGTGCTTGCGGGCGTTCGTGAGCGCTTCCTGCGCGGTCCGGAATGCGGCCAGGGCCGCTTCGTGTCCGACCGGCCGCGGCGCGCCTGTGATCACGACGTCCGCTGGCATGTCCCCGGACGCGCGGTACTCCTCGGCCAGGGCGGCGATCTGCTCGGGAAGCGGCACCGCGTCGTCGCGCAGCGCCATGATCGCGCGGCGCGCCTCGGCCAGCCCGTCGCGGGTAAAGTCGCCAGCCCGGCCGATGCACTGGATGGCCTTGGCGAGTTCCGGGCTTTCGTCCGGCAGCGAGGCGAGCAGGCCCTCGGCTGCCTGCAGGTTTACCGACACTGCGGCAAGCGAGTGAGCGAGGACGTCGTGGATCTCCCGTGCGAGTCGTGCCCGCTCGGCCAGAGCAGCTGCCTGGGTCTCGGCGTCACGCGCGCGGCGGGTCTCGGCGAGCATCTGCTCGGCCTGCTCGGCGCGCAGCAGGAAGGACCGCCGCGTAAGCCCCAGGGCCCACAGGCCGGCAAACGTCAGCAGGTAGCCGAGCAACGCCTCGGCGGGCGCTCCGGATGCCAGGCCAGAGGCCAGGCAGGCGGCGATTGTCCCGGCTGTGATCGCCAGCGACGTCTCCGCGCTGAGCCGGATGGCCGACGACGATGCCGCGACGCAGCCGATAGCGAGCACGGTACTGAGCGGCGACAGGCCCGCAAGCGCGCCGCCGCAGACCCCCAGCACCGCCAGGGACGCGATGATGACCGGCTCGCGGCCGCTCGCGAGCAGCCAGACAACCCAGGTGACCGCGCAGACGCCGAGGAGGACCGCGGTCGCCGTACCAACTGCGCCGCGCCCTAGGTGCGGGTCGGCGAGCGGAGCCGTGACGAGCACGATCACGAGGACGAGAGCCCGGAACGCGGTCAGCACCGGCGGCACAACTGTCGCGTTCGAGGCGGCTGAGGTACCCCAGCGCGGACTGGCCCAGCGCGGGTTGTCCCAGCGCGCGGCCGGAGAGCGGAACATCACCTTACGGTAGCCGTCCGGGCCCGCGAGGGGAGTCGGCGTCCGGGTTGACCCCGGGTGGACCCGGCTGCGTCCACCTGCGTCCACCCGGTAACGCCGCGGGCAGTGCACCCGGCCTGGACCCGGACTCACGCCACAGTCGGACGCGGTGACACGGGCGTGATCCCTAGCGTCAGTGAGGTAAGAGTCCTCGGTGCCCGGGTGTGACGCCGCTGCGGCGTGAAAATTTGGGCAGCTGACCCGCCGCGCCCCCCGGGAGCCCGGCTGCGCCGGGCGCTGCCGCGCTTCGTGCGCGGCGGGTCGTTGCGCGCTGATGTCCGGGCGCTGGCGCGGACGCCTTGCGAAGATGTGGACGCGGTCGTCCGCTGACGTCGTTTTCCCTTGGCGGGCCCGACCCCGTGTAAGAGTCTGACGCCGGGAGCCGTTCTTCAGGGCCGCTGAATGGTGCTTCGAGCCCGCGGACCAGATTTCCCGATGCCCCTGGCTCCTGCGGACGACCGCGACGCGTAACTGCCCTCTCATCGTAGGAGCTATCGATGGAAGATGTGCAAGAGGAGCCGCTGTTCTGCAGCGGGTCGCGGGCCTGGATATCGCCAAGGCCGAGGTCGAGGTCACCATCCGGGTGCCCAGCGACACCAGCCCGGGCCGCCGCCAGCAGGAGACCCGGACCTTCGGCACGACCCGCGGGCACTGGAGGACCTGGCGGACTGGCTGCGCCGTGGGGCGTCACCAAGATCGGGATGGAGGCCACCTCCGACTACTGGAAGCCGGTGTTCTTCCTGCTCGAATCGCGCGGGTTCGACTGCGACCTGTATAACGCCGCGCAGGTCAAGGCGCTGCCGGGCAGGCCCAAGACGGATGGGCCGACTCGATCTGGCTCGCGAAGATCACCGAGCGGGGCATGATCTCCTCCAGCTTCGTGCCGCCCGAGCCGATCCGCCGGCTGCGGACCCACACCCGGTACCGCCGGCACCTCACCCAGGCCCGGACCGCCGAGAAGCAGAGAGTCGAGAAACTGCTGGAAGACGGTCACCTGAAACTGTCCAGCGTGATCTCCGACATCCACGGCGTCTCCGGCCGGGACATGCTGAACGCGATCGCCGCCGGGCAGCGCGACCCGCGCGCGCTCGCGGCACTGGCCCGCGGCACCATGCGCGGCAAGATCGCCCGCCTGGAAGAGGCACTGGACTGCTCGTTCTTCACCGGCGAGCACGCCGCGGTGCTGGCGATGATGCTGGCGGTCATCGACCACTACACCGCCCAGATCAGCCAGCTCACCCAGAAGATCGAGGTGCTGATCGAGCCCTGGCTGCACCAGGTCGGCCAACTCGACGAGATCGACGGCGTCGGGGCGGTCTGCGCCCAGGACATCATCGCCGAGATCGGCGCCGACATGACCGTGTTCCCGACCGCATCCCACCTGGTCTCCTGGGCGAGATGGTCACCCCGGGTGCAGCAGTCCGCCGGGAAACGCAAGGGCAGCAACTCAACCGGCCGCGGCAACCCCTACCTGGGCGCCGCCCTCGGAGAAGTCTCGATCAGCGCGGGCCGCACCCAGACCTTCCTCGGCGCGAGATACCGGCGGCTAACCAGGCGCATGCCGAAGAAGAAAGCCCTGGTCGCCACCGGCAACTCCGTCCTCACCATCATCCACGCCCTGATGTCCGACCCCGAAGCCCGCTACACCGACCTGGGCGCCGACTACTACGAGCAGCGAATGCACGCCCGCCGCCAGGCCCGCAACCACGTCAAGAGCCTGGAACGCCTCGGTTACAAGGTCACCATCGAAGCCATCGACCCCGACACCGGCGAGCTCAGGCCGCAGCCAGCTAACCAGCGGCGCCTAACCCAGACCCGGCAGCGCTGGCGCGCTGCCGGGTGCTGCCGCGCGCCCAGCCGAGGTCTATTTTCGGACCAGAACGACAGCGACTCACCCATGGAGGAGTTCTCATGAGCGCCAGCGTCCTGATCCCGAATCTCTTCATCCTGGCCGTGGTGCTGATCTCCGACCTCGGCCGCCGAAAGGTGACCCCGATGCGGCTGATCCGCCCGTTTATCGCGGCAGCGGTGGTTATCCCGTTCTTCTTCAAGGGAGCCGCGGGCTCGGGCAATGGGCTCGTGCTGGAGGTTGCTGCCAGCGCCGCAGGACTTGCCCTGGGTGTGCTGGCCGCAGCGCTGATGCGGGTCTCGCGCGACGAGCAGACTGGTGTCGCCAGCTCACGGGCAGGATGGCCGTACGCGCTGGTCTGGATCGTCGTCGTCGGCGCCCGGATCTACTTCGCCTATGGCTCCACCCACGTGTTCGGTGCGCAGCTTGGCCACTGGATGCTGACCAACCAGATCACCGTGGGCGCCCTGACCGACGGCCTGATCTTCCTGGCCGTGGGGATGCTGCTGGCCCGGACCGGCACGCTGGCCGCGAAGGCCCGCCGCGTCGGCGGCCACACGCGCGGCAGTGCTCTCAACGCCGCCCGGCAGTAGCGGCCGCACGGCACAGATCGGTGATCACGGGGGCAGCAGTCGTCCCGCCCGCCTGGCCGGGTGGCGGGACGACTGCTGTCCGCGGATCCAGTTGAATGCTGGCTATGGAGACCTACGAGCTCGCCGAGGCTGACGGCATCAAGCAGGTGATCGTCATCCGCAAGGACCTGAAGATGCGGCGCGGCAAGGAGTGCGCGCAGGCCGCGCACGCGTCGATGGCATTCATCACCCGGCGGCTGCGTTTCCCGCGGGGCGGACCTGAGGCGCGCGCGGTCTTCTCGCCACCGGAGGTGGCCTGGCTCACGACCCGCTTCCGCAAGGTGACGCTGCAGGTGGACAGTGAGGCAGAGCTCCTGTCAGTGTTCGAGCGCGCCGAGGTTTCCGGCCTCGTGGTGCACCTCATCACCGATGCCGGCCTCACCGAGTTCGGCGGCGAGCCCACCCGGACATGCCTGGCGATCGGCCCGGACTACGACAGCAAGATCGACGCGGTCACCGGTGACCTGCGCCTGTACTGACCTCAGGTCCGCTGGCCCGGTCTCAGGCCAGGCGCGCCTCGACGGCTGCGTCGACCTTCGCGTAGTACCGCGAAACCTGGCCGGCGCCGTACTTGGCCCGGAACTTGTCGACGACGTCGCTGACCTCGCCGGCGTCCATGACCGGTGTCGCCGTCACGGTGGCGCTGGCGCTGTCCGCGGCGAGCTCGATCTGCGGGTTCGCGGCCACGTTCTTGTACCAGTCACTGCCGGCGCCATGGACAGGGACCAGGTAAATCGTGTCATTTTCCGTCACGAACCACACCGGATTAGTGATCCGGCGGCCGGTCACGCGTCCGGTGACGGTCAGGTCTACTTCCGATGAGTCCCGCAATGCTGCGGGAAAGTCTCCTGACATTGTCTTCCCCTTGTTCCCGGTGGTAGCGCCAGCCGTTATGCCCGGCGCGGCGCCTGCTACAGCCGGCCGCTCAGGAGCATGCCCGGGCGGATGCTAGAGTCCGGTCTGGCATGGCTGAGGTGACAACGCTCCCAGATGCGTCCGCGTGGGCGCTCGATCCGGATTTGGCTTATCTCAACCACGGCGGTTTCGGGGCCACACCGGTCAGCGTGCTCGCTGAGCAGCAGTCCATCCGGGCGGCTCTCGAGCGCAATCCGGTCCGCTTTCTCGTCCATGACCTGCCCGGTCTGCTGGATGGCGTGCGCAGCCGGGTTGCCGCCTTCCTCGGTGCCGATGCCGACGGCGTGGTCTTCGTCGACAATGCCACGACCGGCACGCAGACCGTGATCGCCCAGGTGCGCTTGCAGCCAGGCGACGAGGTGCTCGCGACCGATCACGGCTATCCCGCCGCGCTGACGCAGCTGCGCCGTGCGACTGATGCTGCCGGCGCTGTCCTGCGGGTCGTCCCGGTGCCGCTGCCTGCTGTCAGCCGGGAGCAGGTCGCCGGCGCCGTCCTGGCCGGGCTGACCGGACGGACCCGGCTGGTGGTGATCGATCACGTCGCGTCGTGCAGCGGCCTGGTGTTCCCGGTCAAGGAGATAGCGGCCGAATGCCAGCGGCAGGGCGTCCCGATCCTGGTGGACGGCGCGCACGCGCCGGGCATGCTTCCGCTCGACCTCGGCCGCCTCGGCGCAGACTTCTGGGTGGGGAATCTGCACAAATGGGTGTCCGCGCCCAAGGCATCGGCCGCCTTCTACGTCGCCCCGCAGTGGCGCGAGAGGATTCAGCCGCTGGTCGCATCGCACGGACTGGCCGACGGTTACCGGCCGGCGTTCGACTGGACCGGTACGCGCGATCCGTCCGCGGTTCTGGCGGTTCCGGCCGCGCTCGATTTCTTCGGCCGGGCCGGCTGGGACGCGGTCCGGGCGCATAACAACGATCTCGCCCGGCAGGGCGCCGCTCTCGTCGCCGAGCGTCTGCGCACATGCGCGCCGGACGCCGACGGTCTGGCCGGTTCGATGCGCCTGGTGCCGCTACCGGAGCCGCTGGCTGAGGCAGACGCGCGAGCGCTCGAAGGCCAGCTCCTGCACGAGTACGGGATCGTGGTGCCGGTCACGAGCCACTGCGGCTGGCGCTGGCTGCGTCTCTCGGCGCAGCTCTACAACACGCTCGCTGACTACGGGCGGCTCGCGGACGCGCTGGAGCGTCGCTACCGCGTCCGCTGACGGCCCGGTTACGGATTCCGGGCGCGCAGGAACAGCGAGACGCCGGGCAGCGACTTCACCGGCAGGTACCGCTCGGCAACGATGACCCCGGTCAGCGCCGCATTCACCAGCGGATTCACCTCGTCGAGGTCGCTGCCCGTGCTGGACTTCCGGCGAAACGCGACGACCGGTCGCAGCAGCACGTTCCAGCTCCAGACCTGCTCGACCTGGAGGCCGGCCTTCTGGATGACGCCGATCAGCTCGGGCCTGGTGTACCGGCGGACGTGCCCTACCTCGTCGTCGTGAGCCGACCACAGCGCCATGTCGCACGGAACGGCGATCAGTGCCGTCCCGCCTGGCTTGAGCACCCGGGCGATCTCGGCCGTCGCGAGGTAGTCCTCGTCGATGTGCTCGAGGATGTCGAACGCGGTGACCAGCCCGCACGAATCGGACTCCAGCGGCAGTTCACGGGCGTCGGCCCGGATGGCGCTGATGCCGCGCGCCTTGGCGACATCCGCCACCGAGTCGGAGTACTCCAGCGCGACCGCCTGCCAGCCATGGGCCTGCAGCACCCGCGTGTTGCCGCCGCCAGCTGCGCCGATGTCGAGCGCCCGGCCGGTGGCCGGCAGCCTGCTCAGCTCCTTCCGCAGGATGGCGCGGCGTTCGCGGTACCACCAGTGACGATCCTCGAGGGAGGTCAGCAGCTGGAGCTCGGCTGGCTTCATGGCCTCTTTTCTACCGCACCGGGCGGCTTGCTGAGGCCCCGGCCAGGTCAGCTGGCCCCGGCCAGTCACACTCCGGGCGCTTCGGGAAGAATGCCGGGATGGAATCGTTCCGGTCCGAGCCGCCGAGCGGGCGCGTGTTCGCCACCCGGCGGCTCGTCCGGAGCACCGACGTGACGGCGTCGGGGCGGCTCCGCCTGGATGCCCTGGCTCGTTACCTCCAGCACGCGGCGGAGGATGATCTGGCGGACTCGGGGCTGGCCGAGCCAGTTGTCTGGCTGGTCCGCCGCTGTGAGCTGCGCATCCGGGAGCTGCCGCGGATGGGCGACCGGCTCGCTGTCGGGACGTTCTGCTCTGGCACCGGCCCCCGCTGGGCGGAGCGGACGACTACCCTGTGCGGCCCGGCCGGTCCGCTGGTCCAGGCCGCGCCGTCTGGGCCGCTGTCAGTCAGCCCGACGGACGGCCGGTGCCGTTGTCGGCCGCCTTCCTGGCGATCTACGGCGACTCCGCCGGCGGGCGCGTGGTGTCCGCGCGGCTGTCGCACCGTCGTCCCGATGCAGAAGGAAACGAGGCAGCTGGCCCATCCCTGCCGTCGGCCTGGCCGCTGCGAGCGGCTGACTTCGACACCGCCGGGCATGTGAACAATGCTGTGCACTGGGCCGTCGTCGAGGACGAGCTGGCAGCCGCCGGGTGGATTCCGGCCACGGCCGAGGTCGAGTACCAGCGCCCCATCGAGCCTGGCTGCCAGCCGCAGCTGGTGACCAGCCGCCGCGAGGGCGAGACGCTGCTCTGGCTGCGCACAGACGGGCGGCTGCTTGCGTCGGCGCGGCTGACCCGGTGAGCCGGCCCTTCTGCTAGCACGGTGAGCTAGCTGGGCAGCTCGCTGGTGAATACCTGACGGCACACGACTCCATTGCCCGTACAGGCGCCCCACAGCCGGAATGTCCGGCCGGCGCGGAGGTCGGAGCGCGCTTCCGGATCGGCGATCGAGATCGTCATCAGGGCGTGGTCGCCGGGCGTCAGCTCCCGTTCCTGCGACCACGCCAGCTCGGCAGGGAAGTGCCGCTCGTGCGGCGGGTGGCCATCGCGCCACACCTGCACCATGAGCTTGTGCGTGCCGCTGGCAAAGTGATCGCTTGCGTCGTGTTCGCTCGCGGTCGCTGACAACGTGACGAGCGCAGTAAACCGGAACATGCCGTACGCACCTCCCAGAGCGGCTAACACTCCGGCGCGTGGCCCCCGCGCAGTTCCATGGTAACGCGACACAGCGAAGCGGGGAGGGGACCGGACCGGCCCCCTCCCCGCCTGCGCCGACCCGTTACTGCACAGGCAGCGACTCGTTGACCGCCGGCGGTACCGGGAACGGGTTGTCGTTGACCTGCGCCTGCGCACGGAGCAGTCGGCTCTCGGTCACCGGAAGCCCGAGCTCGCCGGCCCGGCTGTAACTCGAGGTCCCGCTGCCGAAACGGAATGCCGAGGTGAGGTCACCGCAGGTCTGGCGGCGCCAGGCGCTGATGTTGGGCTCCTGAACGCCGAACCTCGCCTCGATGAACTGGATCAGCGAGGTGTGGTCGAACACCTCGGAGCAGACGAACCCGCCGGCGGTCCACGGCGACACGATCGTCGTCGGCGTCCGGAAGCCGAGGCCGATGTTGGTGCCGTCGACGAACTCGGCCGCGGTCCCGGCCGGGGCGACTGGCGGCGGCACGTGGTCGAACATGCCGTCGTTCTCGTCGTAGCAGAGGATGAACGCAGTCTTGGCCCAGACATCGGGGTTCGAGGCGATCGCGTCAAGCTTCTGCGCGATGTACTCTGCGCCGGCCGCCGGGAAGTAGTCCGGGTGCTCGGTCTGCGCGGTCGGTGCCACCAGCCAGGACACCTGCGGGAGCCGGTCGTTGCGCGCGTCGTCCTCGAAAGCGCCCGCCGGGCCCTTGTACATGCCCTTCTGCCAGAGCGGTGACGACGTCGATGCGTAGCCGTACTGCCGGAACCAGGCCAGCGCGTTGTCGTCGTAGTTGTCTTCCTCCTGGTAGACCTTCCAGCTGATACCGGCTGCCTCGAGCCGCTCCGGGTAGGTCGTCCAGGACAGGATGATGTTGTTGAAGGCCGGGGAGTCGTCGATGATCGGCCCGCCGCCGGTGCCAGACGGGTCGATCATGCCGGTCCACATGTAGAGCCGGTTCGGGTTCGTCGGGCCGAGCACCGAGCAGTGGTAGTTGTCGCAGATGGTGAACGCTTCGGCTAGGGCCCAGTGGAACGGGACGTCCTGCTGCTTCATGTAGCCCATGGTGTACTCGCCCTTGGCGGCAATCCACTGGTCCATCTTCCCGCTGTCCCAGGCCTGGTGCTGCGTCGGCCAGCTGTGGTCGGTGCCGGGAGTGGCCTGGGCGCTGGTGCTGAAGGTGTCGTAGTGGAACGGCAGCAGGTAACCCTGGGCGTGCGCGGGATCCGGCTGGTAGAACACCGGGTTCCCGCTCGGCAGCGAGATGGCCGTCGGGTCGGAGAAGCCGCGGACGCCGGGCATCGTCCCGAAGTAATGGTCGAAGCTGCGGTTCTCCTGCATCAGAATCACGATGTTCTTGACGTCGCCGATGCTGCCGCCCGAGTTCCGGCCGTCCCGCAGCGTCTTCGCCATGGACTTCTGCAGGCTCACCGGCAGGATCGTGGCTCCGGCCGCCGCTCCGGTCAGGGCAGTCGCGCCGGTCAGCAGCGAGCGCCGGTTCACGACCAGCCCCGGCTTAGCCACGTTTCCGTGCCCGGGGGTGTCCTGGCAGCTGGCGAGCACGGCGCCAGCCGGCCCGGTCATCGGGGCCAGTGCGGGCAGTGTGGACAGGCCGGGCACGGCTGGGCGCGCGCCGCTGCGGCGCCGGAGCAGGACAAACGCGGCCAGTGCTGCCAGGAGCAGCGCCGCCAGGAGAAGGACGACGAGGCCGATGGGAAGCCACCGCACTCCGCCGGACGCGGGCGGCGGGCTGACAGCGGCGGTGCCGGGCGAGGCGGCAGGGGAGAACTCCGCGACCCGGCCGTTGCCGCTGTCGGCGACGTAGACGGTGCCCGCGGGAGTGACCGCGATGCCCTGCGGGAACTCCAGGTCGGCGCCAGCGTCAGCAGCATCGGACTGCAGGCCGAACTCGGTGTAGAAGCTGCCGTCCGGGTTGAGCACGGTCACCAGGCCGTAGTCGGTGTTGACGACGTAAATGCGCCCGGCCGGACCGATCGCGATGCCCGCAGTGTTGGAGAACGCCCCGTAGTCAGCCTGGGTGCTGCCGTAGTACTCCAGGGACTCGCCGCCGGCGCTGAACTCGTAGACCGCGTTGCCGTCGGCGTAGCTCGGGCTGGAGACCCACAGGTTCCCGGCGGAGTCGATGGCCAGCGCGTCCGGCGTGGCGACGCTGATCTGGGCCAGGTAGCTGCCAGCGGGGGAGAACTCCTCGAGGCGGTTGTTGTCCTGATCGGCAACCCAGACATTCCCGGCCGAGTCGAAGGCGAGATCCTGCGGGTCGTCGAGCTGGCCGTTGCCGGAGCCGCTCAAGCCGATCGAGCGCAGCACACTGCCAGACGGTGAGAATTCGACGATGCGGTCGTGCCCAGTGTCGGCGACCCACACGTCACCGGCCTTGTCGACGGCCACTCCGTCCGGGTGCAGCAGCGTGCCGCTCCCGATCCAGCCGCGGAAGGCACCAGTAGTGGTGTACTGCCCGATCCGGCTGGTCGCCCGGTCGGCGACCCAGATGCTGTTGCCGGTGCCGACGGCGACTCCGAAGGGGTCGGTCAGCTGCCCGGCCCCGCGCTGGCCGATCGAGCCCGCGAAGTGCGGTGCGGGCGCCGGCGTGCTGGGCGTGACGGTGAAGGTCACCGGTCCGGCGAGCTCGCTGTAGCCGTTGTCGTAGAACAGGTAGGCAACGTAAGAACCGACGCCGTCGAGTCCGGTGCTGGCGAAGGTGAGCGTGCCGCTCGCGCCGGGCGACCAGTTCCAGTCGGTCGAGTCGACCTGCCCCGGCGTCTGGCCAGGCAGGTAGATGCCGATCCAGTTCTCCGAGTTCACCTCGCTGGCCGGAACGGTGTAGCTGAAGGTGATTGTCGAGCCGTTCGGCACCGACGACGGCGTCTCGGTCAGCGTCGCGGTGGTCGCGTTCGCTGCTGCCGCCTTGCTGTTCGCGTGAACCGCGCTCGCGCCGGGCGCGGGCCGGCCAGCGGTATGCACGTGACCGGGAACGAGGTGCGGGGTGCTAGCCGCGAGCGCAGGGCCCGCGAGTACCAGCGAGAGCGCTGTCGCGGTCAGGCAGAATGCGGCGCGGAGAGCCGCGCGGGGGAGAGAAGTCACGTCAGATCACGCTGATCCGCGACGGCGACGATTGCGCCGAGCGCAGGTGACCGGCGGGGAAAGTCTGCGTGAAGGCCGTTACCGCGTGATGGCGTCCAGCCGCTTCCTGATGAACTCGGCAGATACGACCGGAGCGTAGTCGTTCGGCCGGCCGACCGGAGGCTTCAGCGACTCGATGACCGCGTCGTGGTCGGCCTCGTAGAAGTAGACGAGCGAGACGAGGTCCTCGTCGGGCGCCTCGGCTTGCGGCGGCAATACCCGGTGCCGGTTGGACTTCCAGCGCTTACCGCTCCACCGCGCGAGCAGGTCGCCCGTGTTGATGGTGAACGTGCCCGGCTCGTAGGGAGCGTCCTGCCAGCCGTCGTGCTCCGTCCAGACCTGCAGGCCGCCGCGGCCGGGCTCGCGGTCCAGGATCGTGACAGTCCCGAAATCGGTGTGCGGGCCGATGCGGTACTGGCCTGGCTGCGGCTCCCCGGCGACGGCGATCGGCGGGTACCAGTTGATGTTCATGGTGTGCGTGGCATGGCCGGTGTGCCGGGTGAAGAAGTCCGTCTCCAGGCCGAGAGCCGCGGCGCAGATGACGAGCAGCTCGTCCGCGAGCTCCCGCATCTGCCTCAGGTAGGCGATCACGGCGGGCCCGAGGCCGGGTACTTCTGCCGGGTAGACGTTGGGCTGATACCAGAAGCTGTCGACCTCCGGGATACCGGTGGGCCGGTCGGCGCCGACCGCGTAGGACTCCTTGAGATCGGGCGGCGTTGCAGTCCCCTCGGCGTACCCGTTTGCCTCGACGCCCGGCGGCAGCCAGCCCCGCCCGCCGACGGTGACGCGGTAGCGCTGCTTTACGCTGTCCGGCAGCGCGAAGAACGCGCGCGCCCGGGCACGGACCTCTGCCCGCAGGTCATCGGGCACACCGTGACCGCCCATGAGGAAGAAGCCGACGCTTTGCAGCGCCGCGTCCACGTGCGACGCGACATCGGCCTGGCCCTGCGCGTCACCGTGCAGCCACGGGCTGAGGTCGATGACGGGGACGGCCGTCGGCATGCCTGGCTCCGGGGGGTCGTCGGGCGTCGCGCGCGGCCACAGGCTATCAGCAGCAGCGCGACTGAATTCTGCGGCAGCTGCCCCGGTGACCGGGGCGGATAATGGGTCAATGCGGCGAAGGGGCGTGCGCCAGTGAGCGACGAGCTGGATGAGCTGCGCGCGGCCGTGTCTGACGCGCGCCTGATCACTGACGCGGATCAGATGGAGTCCTACCGGCACGACCAGACGCCCGTGGTCACAGCGGGCTGGCCGCGCGCCGTCCTGCTGGCGAACAGCACCGAGCAGGTTGCGGCCGCGCTTGGCTGGGCGCAGCGGTACGGCGTGCCAGTCGTGCCCCGTGGCGGCGGCACCAGCCTGGCCGGCGGCGCCACAGCCAGCGACGGCTGCCTGGTCCTGTCGACGTCCCGGATGACCGCGATCCGTGAGGTCGACGCCGCGAACGAGATCGCGGTCGCCGAGGCAGGCGTGGTGAACGCGGACCTCGACCGGGCCGCGGCGGAGCACTGCCTCATGTACGCACCGGATCCGTCTAGCTATGAGATCTCCACGATCGGCGGCAATCTGGCAACAAACGCCGGCGGGCTCCGCTGCGTCAAGTACGGGGTGACCCGCGACTCGGTGCTGGGGCTTGAAGTGGTGCTGGCCGGCGGCAGAGTCCTGCGCACCGGTCGCCGGACGATGAAGGGCGTCACCGGCTACGACCTGACCGGGCTGTTCGTCGGTTCCGAGGGGACGCTGGGCGTGATCACGTCGGCGACCCTCAGGCTGCGACCGCGTCCCGAGCACTATCCGGTGACCGTCGCAGCCGGCTTCAGCAGCTTCGCGGCCGGCGCGGAGGCAGTGACCTCGATTCTGGCTGCCCGGCTCCGGCCGAGCCTGCTCGAGCTGATGGACTCGGCTACTTTGCGCGCGATCGACGACTGGAAGAACACCGGGTTCGGCGCCGAGGTCACGGCACTGCTGATCGCGCAGGACGACAGCGAATCCGCAGCGGCCGGGGCCGCCCGCATGCGGGAGCTGTGCCTGGCGGCGGGAGCGTTGATGGCCGAGGTGTCCGCGTCCGAGGCCGAGTCCCGGCAGCTGCTCGAGCTGCGCCGGCTTTCGTACCCGGCGATCGAGCGGCTGGGCGTGGCCCTGGTCGAGGACGTGTGCGTGCCGCGCACCCGGCTGCCGGAGATGGTTGCGAGAATCGAGCAGGCGGCCGCGCGTCACGACGTGTTCATCGCGACAGTCGCGCACGCCGGAGACGGCAACCTCCATCCGTGCTTCGTGTTCGACCGCGGCCTGCCCGACGTACCGGCCTCGGTATGGGCGGCCGCGGACGAGATCTTCCGCGCCGCGCTGGATTTCGGAGGCACGCTGACCGGGGAGCACGGCGTCGGCATGATCAAGCGGCGGTGGCTCGGCGACGAACTGGGTGCGGAGTCCATGTCGGTGCATCACGCCATCAAGAACGCGCTTGATCCAGCCGGGATCATGAATCCCGGCAAGGTCATATGACCTGACTGCCGAGGGTCTGCATCGCGGCTGAGACGTTGGCGCGCAGTGCCGCCTCGCTGACTCCGGCGATCGCAGCCGCCCGCGCCTCCGGGAGGTCCAGGTACAAGGTCAGCACGATGGCCTCGCGGAGACTGGCATGCAGGCCGCGCAGTGCCTGAACTACGGGCAGCTGCTCGAACTCCCCGCCCGCAAGCCGCCCCTTCTGCGCGATGCGCCGGTAGCGGCGGCTGCGGCGGCACCGGGTGACAACCTCGCGCTGCAGCAGCGCCAGCACATCGGAAGCGTTGTGGCCCTCGCGGAGCGCGACCGTCGTGAGTACGTCGACGGCGACTGCCTCGGCGGCTGCCGCGTCGCCGATCAGCAGGGCCGCCAGCCTGACCAGAGGGCGATAGTGCAGTTGGCAGAGCTGAGCGCTCGTGCCACTGCCCGGCTTCGCGAACTGCGTTCCGTTGTCGCGGAAGTCGTCGTGGTCGCCCATGGCCACTCCTGAATCCGGGTCGGCCGACCGGTCTGCGGGGAGATCCCAGCTGTCTCGCCTCCGTAGCCGAAGGATCCGAACTGGCTGGAACTAAGTGCTAAGTTTAAGAAGAAACAGGAAGGTATGTCAAACTCGAAGACTGGCGCTGTACACTTCGGAGTCGGAAGACCCGCGCTAAGTACTTCCGCTTTCTTCGTGGAAGGAGCGATCCATGAACAGCGAGGACTGGCGCCGGCTAGCGGACTACGTGGTTGCTCGACGCGTAGAGCTCGGAATGCGTGACCGCCGGGCCCTCGCGGCGGCTACGGGAGTGACCGACCGGACGCTCGGCAAGCTGGAGAATGGCCAGCGGGTATCGGCGAGCACGCTCGGGGTGCTGGAGAACAAGTTCGGCTGGGCACCCGGCTCCTGTCGCCGCATCCTGGCCGGTGACGAGCCGAGCTTGCTGTCCGCGGTGCCTGGCGTCGAGTACGACGATCCCACCTTGCGGCACCTGGCGAGTACGCCCGGCCTGCCGCAAGAAGTGGTGCGTGGCCTGATCGCGCTAGCCCGGAACTGGCGCGAGGACGAAGAGCACGGCGACGAGGTAATCGAGCGCCGGGCCTAGCGCGGCTGGTGGCCTGCAAGGCAGCTGGCTGCCGACTCGTGGCCTACAGGCAGAGCGTGATGATGACCAGACCGATGCAGTGACCGCCGCCACCACCACCAGTGCCGCCGCCGCCTCCGCCAGCCGGAGGACTCGAGGACGGCGTCGGTGACGGTGTCGGCCCGGTTGGTGCTGTCGTGCCTGTGGCCGAGGGCTGCGGTGTCGGGGCCGAGCCGTCGGCGCCTGGCTTCGAGGTGGCCGGGACCGGCGAGCGCGCGGCCACCGGGCTCACCGTAGGCGCCAGATGATCACCCCGGCTTGGCTCGCCGCCCGCCGCGCGCGAACTGTGGCCCGAGACTGGAGGCACGCCGCGAGCCGACACCGGTGGCTGCTGCAGCTGACTGGGTGTCAGTCCGGCGCTCGCGCCGGGGGGGTGGTGCGGCAGCGCGAACACGACGACAGCCGAGGCGGCCGCCGCGACGACAGCGGTGCTCGCTGCGGCCGTCAGCAGTGCATGGCCCCGCAGCATCCGGACGAGTCCCGATAGCCAGCGGCGGCTGCCGGCTAGCAGCAACACGAGCGGCAGTGGCAGCGGCAGCAGCCCGGCCCGCCGCCCGGCTGGCTCGACAGCGCGCAGCGCCATCCGCACCGCCGCCCTGGCCCGCTCGGGCTCGAGTGCGTCGGAGACATAGACCTCAAGATCGCCGTCAGAGACCCGGCGCACGAAGGCGCTCAGGCCCGGCGGCAGCATGAGATGACGGACCCGGATCATCCGCTGGCTTCCTTCGGGCCTGATTCGCCCGGTCCGGCGAGCTGCCACATGGCGGTCCACCACTCGCGCGGGTCGCCCGCCCCGCCCACGACGGCGACGACTTCGGCGCCGCCGAGGTTCAGTTTGACGGGCACGTCGCGGGAGCGCAGGTCACGAGAAGCGGCAAGCAGCGCTGGCGGCAGCGGCGCTGACGGCACCGGAGCGTTTCGCCACGGACCCCGGCCCAGCTGAGCAGACACGTCAGCACCGGCGGCGGCCGCAAGGGTCTCGAACATCTCAAGACGGCGCCGTAGCTCTGCGCGCTCCGTCTTGCCTGCAGCGATCTCGCTCTCCAGCCGCTGGAGGCGGTTCCGTTTCCGCCACACGGCCGTACCTCCGCCCGACATCCATGCCTGGCCCTTTTCTGGCGCGCTCACACAATAGATCTTCGCATTACTAGGAGTAAACATAGTCGGTAGAATTCGTCAGCGATTGTCCGAAGCGGGTATTCTGTGAGCGGCCCGCCAGGCACGGGTTAACCTGCCCCCGTGCGCAGAAGTAAACGTGCCGGACCCGCCGACCTCACTGGGCTGCAGTCGCTTGCTGCACGGCTGTTCGCAGCGGCCGGCTACCACTCGCCCGGCGAGCTCGCCTGGAACCAGGCGCTGAGCTACGACCGGCCAGCGGAGAATCCGGCTGCCGTCTGGCAGGAGGCGGGTCACATCACGGCCTTCGGCTGGATCGAGCAGCCATCCGGGCTGATGCTGCTCGTGGATCCGCGCTTCCCTGAGCTCGCCGCCGAGGTGCTGAGCTGGGCTGAGACAGTTGCGGCCAAGCCGCTTGAGATCAGCGCAGCGGACACCGAGACGGCGGTGACGCGGGTACTGCGAGAGCGCGGCTACCGGGCGGCGGACGGGCCGTACTTCAGCTGCCTGAGCCGGGCGCTGGCGGATTGCGATGTCCGGGCAGCTCCGCGCGTCCAGACTCAGCTGCCGGCGGGGTTCCAGATCAGGGAAGTCACCGACCTCGATGCCCAGGGCTGGGTCGATGCCCACGTGCTGGCGTTCCCCGGCAGCCGGTTCGACCTCGCGCGGCGCCGGTACCTCACGACCGTGCCGCTCTACGACCGCCGCTTCGATCTCGCAGCGTTCGCTCCCGAAGGCAGGCTCGCCGCGTACTGCCTCGGCTGGTACGACGAGCAGAACAAGACCGGTGAGTTCGAGCCAGTCGGCACGCATCCCGGGCATCGCCGCGCCGGCCTGGCCGCCGCCGTCTGCGCGGCGGTCCTCGGCCGGTTCCGGGCGGCCGGCGGCGAGCGCGCCGTCGTCAACGCCCGCGGCGATGCCGCCTATCCCGCGCCCAAGGCTCTCTACGAGTCGCTCGGCTTCCGCGAGCACACCAGGGCGCGGACCTACCGCCGTCCCGACGACGGCCGCCGCCACCGGCGATGACCACAGGCAGCGCAATGCGCGGCGTTCATCGGAACTAATGTCAGTCGCCTTTCAGGCCGGCAGGCGCGGACGCCTGCTTGCGCCGTTTCCGTGACGCCCCTGTTACACAATCCGGTCAACAATGGGCATCAGGATCTACGCGTTCCGTGCGAACCGGGACCAGGGGTCTCCTAGTCCACGTTCCTGAGCACCAGGACTTGCGTACCGGAGCGGGAAGGGCGGGACCATGTGGCCGCGCCGCCCCGCATCTGGCTACGCCTGCTGAGCGTGGCTGCCGTTTAGGCCGCCGCTCCCCTTACCCGTCACAGAGATCGCCGGTCAGAGAAGGCCGGCATGAGGCCGGGGCTCACCGCCCGCTGGCTGCCCGAGCCGGGCGCTAGCCCCGCGACTGCCAGAGCCATGCCGTAGGGAGTGGAGATGTTTGAACGCAGACGCAGACTGAGCATCGCCGGAGGGATCGCGACGGCCGCGGCCGTGGCCATGCTGGCCGCAGGGTGCGGTTCCAGCTCGACTGGCAGCCCGTCCACGAAGAACGTGGCCGGCGCCGTGGCTACCCTTCCCAATATCACCGGGACTGGAGCGAACTGCATCTTCGCGATGGAGACCACCAACTGCTACAGCGTCGCGAACTACGAGGAGTTCGAGGACCTTATGGTGCGACCGCTGTACATGTTCGGCGGAAACAACGACTCCATCACGGTGAACTACTCGCTGTCGCCGGCCGACGCGCCGATCTACAGCGACGGCGGGAAGACCGTGGTCATCAATCTCAAGCCGTGGAAATGGTCAGACGGCCAGACGGTGGACGCCAAGGACGTGATCTTCTTCCTGAACATGCTCGAGGCGGAGAAAGTCAACTACGCGGGATACACCGCCGGGCTGCTGCCGGACAACATCGCCTCGTACTCGGCGACCGGCCCGCAGCAGGTTACCCTCCACCTCACGCAGGCATACTCGAGCATCTGGTACACCTACAACCAGCTCGCCATCCTCTACCCGTTCCCGCTGGCGTGGGACGTCACGCACGCCGGGGCGGCGGCGGGCAGCGGTGGCTGTGAGACCGACAGCGCTGCCGACCACTGGGCCAAGTGCGCGGCAGTCTGGAATTACCTGAACAGCCAGAACAAGGACACGGCCACCTACGCCACCAACCCGCTATGGCAGGTGGTGGACGGTCCGTTCAAGCTGACGTCCTACAGCGTGGATGGCAGCTACACGTTCGTGCCGAACCTGAAGTACTCCGGCAGCCCTAAGCCGTCAATCGCGGAACTGAAGTTCGTCGAGTACACCAGCGACACTGCGATCTACACCGGGCTGAAGACCGGCGCGCTGAGCCAGGGCTCGGTACCGCCCACCGACCTGGGAAAGGCCGGGAAGAACTTCCTGCCGGCTGTCAACCCGCTGGCCTCGACGTCGAACGGCGGCTACTGGCTGCAGGCGCAGTACGAGTTCGGTATCGGATATGCCTACATCAACTTCAACAACCCGACCCTTGGTCCGGTGCTGAAGCAGCTGTACTTCCGGCAGGCGCTGGTGATGCTGGACAACCAGGCGGGCATGAACGCCGCAGTCGGCCGAGGCTACTCGGTGTCGACAGTCGCCGGCGTGCCGAGCGAACCGGTGAGCCAGTGGATTTCGCCGGTGATGAAGGAGAACGGCGGGCAGGGACCGTACGTATACAACCCGGCGAAGGCCGAGGCGCTGCTGGCCGCGCACGGCTGGAAGAAGGTCGGCGGGGTGCTGACCTGCGAGCGAGCGGGCACCAGCGCTTCGGACTGTGGCGCGGGCATACCGCAGGGGCGGCAGGCGAAGTTCTCGATGCTGTACTCCTCGGGTATCTCCACCCAGGAAGACGAAGTGGACATCCTGAAGTCAGGCCTCGCGCTGGCGGGCATCCAGCTCTCGCCGGATCCCCAGACGTTCGACACGCTGCTGGCCGACACCACGCCGTGCACGGCGACAGAGTCGCGGTGCGGCTGGACGTTCCTGTACCTGGGCTCCTGGCTGTTCAACGGGCCGGGCTTTGAGCCAACCGGGGAGCCGCTCTACCAGACCGGGGTGGCGAACAACTCGGGCAGCTACAGCAACGCGCAGATGAATTCGCTGATCAATGCCACGCACATCAGCAACAGCCTGTCCACGTTCTACGCCTACGCGAACTACACGGCCGAGCAGATACCGGTGCTGTGGATGCCGCTCGGCACCACCACATTCGCCAACAGCAACGACCTGCGCAACGTGACACAGAACCCGCTGCTGATGTTCTACCCCGAGTACTGGAAGTGCAGCGCTAAAGACTGCTGACACCGGTCCGGCCGATGGTCGCCGCGCCCGCCAGTTCGGCGGGCGCGGCGTCATGCCCCGTCACAGCGGGAATGAGGTCCTCATGGACCTGCTCGTGCTCTCGGCGCAGGACGTGCACGCGCTCCTGAGCTACGCGCAGTGCGCTGACGCGATGCGCGGCGCTCTGGCGGCACTTGCCGCCGGTCAGGCCGAGCAGCCACTGCGAACCGTGCTGCGACCGGCAGGCGCGGCCGGCCTGATGGCGCTGATGCCCGCGTATCTTTCCGGGGGCAGCGCGGCCTACGGGCTTAAGGCCATCTGCATCACGCCGTCGAACCCGGCGGCCGGACTCGATGCTCATCAGGGCGTCGTCCTGCTGAGCGCCGCGCCCACGGGCGAGCCGCTGGCAGTGCTGAACGCGTCGGCAGTCACCGAGATACGAACCGCGGCCGTCTCGGTAGTCGCCACCGGCCTCCTGGCCCGGCCGGACGCCGACGAGCTCGCGGTTATCGGCACCGGCGTCCAGGCCCGCGCGCACGTGCTTGCCCTGGATGGCACCCGGCAGCTCAGCCAGATCCGCGTGGCCGGCCACGACCCGGCGAAGTCGGAGCGATTCGCTGCCAGCCTCGCCGGACAGACTCGGGCACCGGTCCTGGCCGCCCCGTCAGCTCGCGCCGCCGTGGCGGGTGCGGGGATCATCGTGACGGCGACCAGCTCGCCCGAGCCCGTCCTGGCTCGGGACTGGCTCGCGACGGGTGCGCACATCAACGCCGTCGGCGCCTGCCTGCCCGCTCAGCGTGAGCTCGACACCGCCACGATGGCAGACGGCGTCGTATTCGCGGACCGGCGCGACTCGCTGCTGGCCGAGTCGGGGGACTACCGGCTGGCCGCCGCGGACGGCGCCGAGCCGGAGATCCGGGCCGAGCTCGGCGAGCTACTGCTCGG
This sequence comes from uncultured Actinomycetota bacterium, assembly GCA_963711535.1. Taxonomy (GTDB): domain Bacteria; phylum Actinomycetota; class Actinomycetes; order Streptosporangiales; family Streptosporangiaceae; genus JAJYUU01. Next base: position 283,665 of record CAVQEN010000005.1, read on the forward strand.
CGCAGCGCCGGGCCGGCAGAACGACGCCGAGATCACGATCTTCGAATCGCTCGGCCTGGCGATCGAGGACCTGGCTGCCGCTGACCTCGCCTACCGCAAGGCCGTCGGCCAGCGAGCGGGCCAGGAGACGGCCGGCCTGGCAGGTACCTGGGTGCGCTTTTAGACGCGGGCTGGCGCTTCAGACGGCGGTACGGCCACCGTCGGCGGCGACCACTGCTCCGGTGATGTAGCTGGCGCCGGGTGAGGCGAGGAAGACGATCACGTTAGCGATCTCGTCAGGCTGGGCGACCCGCGCCATGATCGTGGTGGCGCCGACGGCGTCGGCTTGCTCCGGTGACTGGATAGGGGTGTAGACGGGCCCTACGGCGATGACGTTGACCCGGACGCCAGCCGGGCTGAACTCGGCGGCCCAGGACCGGGTCATCGCCGCCAGGGCGCCCTTGGTGCCGCCGTAGGCGGCGCCGCCGGGCATGCCGACGTGGCCGGCCATGCTGCCGATGTTGATGATGCTGCCGCTACCCCTGGCGGCCATCTTCGGGGCCAGCGTGGCGGCCAGGAAGTACGGTGCGCGGACGTTTGCGGTAAAGAGCCGGTCGAAGGTCAGCACGTCGAGGTCTCCGGTCGGCCCGAACCAGGAAATCCCGGCGTTGTTGACCAGCACGTCCACGGGGCCGGCCTGCTCGACGAGGTCATCCAGCTGGGCAGGGTCGCTGAGATCGGCGGGGGTAAATCGCGCCTTGCCCCCGTCGGCGGTGATGGCATCAACGACCGCGCCGCCCCGGGCGACGTCTCGTCCGTGGACGACGACTTCCGCGCCGTGCCGGCCCAGCGCGTGTGCGGCTGCCCGGCCAATGCCTGAGGTAGCGCCGGTAACCAGAGCGCTCAGACCCTCGAGATCTCGCTGCTTATCCATGGCGTGTCCTTTCGGCGGATTACCTCAACCATGGACGGCGACGGGCCGCCTGGGTATCCGACGCGTGACTGCACCCGGCGGACCCCTGCGGACGCGCAGGTCACTCGCCGCTTTCGGGGCTCTCGTGCGCTGGTGCTGGCGGGCTAGTGCGGGCGATCACGTCGCGTAGCTGGTGGCGGTCGGAGACGCCGAGCTTGGCATAGGACCGGTACAGGTGCGAGCTGACCGTGCGCGGTGACAGGAACAGCCGGTCGCCGATGTCGCGGTTGGTCAGGCCCTCGCTGGCCAGCCGGATGATCTGCCGCTGCTGAGGGGTTACCCGCCACAAAGCGTCGCGTTCGCCGGGCGCGTCGGCGACGGTTACCCCGCACGCTCTGAGCTCTGCCTCGGCCCGCTGCGCCCAGGACCGGGCTCTCAGCCGCCGGAAGGTTGTCAGGGCCTCGGTCAGTACGGGCTTGGCGTCGTTGATCCGGCGGCGGCGCCGCAGCCATTCGGCGTAGTCGAGGCGAAGCTGTGCTCGCTCGAATGGCCACTGGTCTCCCGCGGGGTTAGCGAGTGTCGGCTCGAAATGGGCCGCGGCCTCGTCGCGATCAGCCAGGAGGTCGCGTGCTCGGGCGATGAGCTGCTCGAGCCGGTGAGAAACTGTTCCGTCAAGATGGCCGAGCGCTCGCTCGACGACGTCTTGTCCTTCGGCCCGCCGGTCCGCGCGCACCGCGGCAGCGGCGATATCGGCCACGCCCAGGTAGGAGAAGACGTTGTGGGCGGGAACGCCTTCGTCGCTGAACAGCTGGCGGAGTTGCGTGAAGGCAAGCAGATGGCTGCCCTCGGCGAGGGCCGTAATCCCGAGCGCCCGCCGGGCCCGGGCGGCTACTAGTCCGCTTTCTGCTGGATCGGCGCTGGCAAGCGCCCGGTCGGCATGCGCTCGTGCCGCACCGTAGTCGGCTCGCAGGGCAAGGACAGTGGCTGCGATCAAGTTGGCAGCCGCGGCGACGAGCCCCATCTGGTTTGCCTCAGCGAGGTCGGCAGCTTCGGCGGCGGCTTCCTGGGCCTCGTCCCAGCGTCCGGTATCGAGGTAGAGCCACCCGAGGGCGGTCAGCCCCGGGCCGCTGGTGCCCTGCGTGCCGGGAGCCCGGAGCTCCTGCAAGGCATCCTGCAGCATAGTGATTGCCAGTTCGGATTCGTCCAGCACCCATGCGGCGGAACCGACACGCCACAAAGCGGGCTCATCAAGGGATGAGCGGCTGATCTGGTGCAGGTACCGGACCAGCTCGTTTCTGCTGCCGAATGGGTCGGTGCAGGCCTGTATCCAGAGCCGTGCGAGCCGGTCTCGGCGCCCGGGTCGTCGTCGCCAGACGGGGCCGCTTGTCTTTCCAGGAGTCGCAGGACGCGGGTCACGGCCTGGCAGCTGGCAGGCGCGCCGGAGTGGTACACGACGATGGCAGCATCTGAGAGGGCGTCCCAGGCGAGGGCCCGGTGGTCATGCGATGCCTCTTCGGCGACGGACAGTAGCACTGACAGCGCGGCAGTTCGCTGGCCCGAGTACGCCAGCGCCCATCCGGCGTCGTGGCGTGCTGTCATCCGCAGTTTCGGGTCCGCCGTGACCGCCAGAGCGCGGTCAGCGAGGTGCTGGACCCAGTCCGCCTGGCCGGTGGGGACGGCAGCCGAGGCGGCGGCGGCCAGCCTGCGGGCCTGGTCGGCTGGCTCGGGGCTGAGTTCGGCTGCGCGTTCCATCGCCAGCGCGGCGGCGGCCGCACCGCCGCGCCGATGAGCCTGGGCAGCGGTTGCCTCCAGTAGCGATGCCACGTGCTCGTCCGGCCGCAGAGCCGCAGCGGCCAGGTGCCAGGCTCGCCGGTCTGGCTGGTCGCGCAGGCCCTCGGCGAGCTGACGGTGCGCCGCGGCACGCTGCGCGAAGGCCGCAGAGTGGTAGATGGCTGAACGGACGAGGGGATGGGAGAACTGCAGCCCGCTCCTGTTCACCTTGACCAGGCCGGTCTGCTCGGCGGGCGCCAGGACCTGCGCATCCGTTCCGGCACCCGGGCTGGCGACCGCGTCCAGGTCCGAGCCGTCGGCCACCGCGGCTAGCAGCAGCGCGCCCTTCGCCTGCTCGGGCAGCCCGTCAAACCGCGCGGTGATGACGGCGCTCAGCCGGTCAGTCGGTGGCAGCGGCTCGGCGGCCCACCGCCGGCTGGCGGCGGGGTCGTCGGCAATCACCTTGGCAAGCTCGATCAGCGCCATGGGATTGCCCTCTGCCTGGGCGAGCACCTGCGCCCGGGCCCGCCCGCGGGGCGGGCGAGGCTGGTCATCCAGCAGGAGGCCGGCGTCTGCTGCCGACAGTGGCTCAAGATGCAGCTCGGGGAATCCCCGGTCGAAGCCGGCGGGCGGGGCCAGCCCCCGTGCGCCCACCAGCAGCACGATTCGTTCGGCGTCAAGACGGCCGCCGGCGAAGGCCAGCGCGTCCAGCGAGCTGCGATCCAGCCAGTGGGCGTCGTCGGCGAGCACCAGGACTGGGGAGCGTTCCGACAGGTCCGACAGCAGCGTGAGTACGGCCACTGAGGTGAGCAGCGGGTCCAAAACAACGGGGCTCACAGCCAGGCCGAGCGCGCTGAGCAGGGCCTGTGCCTGCCGGGCAGGAAGGCCGGCGGCATCGGACAGCACCGGCCGCAGGAGCTGATGCAGCCCGGCGAAGGCAAGGTTCGACTCCGTCTCCCGGCCCGTGACGCGCAGTACCCGGGTGCCCGCCGAACGGGCGCGGTCGGCTGTGTCCGCCAGCAGCACAGTCTTGCCCATGCCCGCCTCGCCGGTAACAAGCAAGACCTGGCTTGCCTGCGGGGCAGGATCCACGAGTCCGCGCAGCCTGGCCAGCGCGGCTTCACGGCCAACGAGGCGCGCGGGCCGCTGCGACAGCAGTTCGCCAGGGCCTGGCATCTACCTGCTTCCCACCCGGTGCGTTCATCAACGCCGTCTCCAGGCTAACCAGCCTGATCCCCGGCCGGAGCATGCGGGCAGGCTGCCTCATGTCATGGCCCGGAGCGCTACCCGGCGATCAGGTCAAACTCGTTGCCTTCGATGTCGGCGAAAGTCGTCCACCGGGACTTACCTGACTCCAGGACGCGGAGCGTCCGGGCGCCCAGGCTCAGCAGGCGCTCGGTCTCGGCGCTGAAGGTGTCGCTGATGAGATCGAGGTGGAGGCGGTTCTTGACGATTTTTGCTTCCGGCACTTTGTTGAAGACGAAACATGGCTCGCTGATGTCCCCGCCGCCGGCGAGCAGCACCGCGCGCTCGGGGGTGCTGCCTTCGGCGACCTGCCGCCCGAGAACTTCTGCCCAGAACCGGGCCAGCGTGGCGGCGTCAGCGCAGTCAATGGCGACTGCGAACAGCGCGTTGCTCATGGTCGGCCTTCCCTTTCACCTGTGAGCTGATTACCTCCAACCATCGACGGCGCCGGGACGGCCCGGGTATCCGAAGCGTGACTGCACATGGGCACGGCAAGAGTGCAGTCACGGTTCGGATACCCCTCATGCCCCCGGCGCATGGACGCTGGGGTCATGACGGCAGTTGACGGCAAGCCCGCCGCACCGCACCTCGAGGGCACTCGTCCTCAGCTGTCAAGCCGCGGAGGCGATCACGGCTACTGTCGAGCAAAGGAGACAGTCCCATGCCTCAGGAATCTCCCGTCCGCAGTGATCAGCTAGTGATCACCGTTCCCGGCGACAGCAAGGGAGCGGGAAGTGGCCCGGGGAACGGCAAGCTGCCGCGTGCAGCCGGGTTCTGGCTGGTGGCCGGAGTGTTGTTCCTGCTGCTCTTCGCGTCGGCGGCCGCGTCGCCGCTGTATGGCGTCTACCAGGCCCAGTGGCGGTTCTCGGCGACCACGCTGACTGCCGTGTTCGCCGTCTACGTGCTGGCCCTGCTGGTCGCCTTGCTGGTGTTCGGGTCCCTGTCGGACTACCTGGGCCGCCGCCGCGTCATCGCGGTGGCCCTGGCGGCCGGCGCTGCCGCGTGCGGGCTGTTCCTGGCGGCGCACGGCGTCGGGCTGCTGTTCGCCGCCCGGGCGCTGCAGGGCGCCGCCGTCGGCGCCGCGGCCAGCGCGGCCGGCGCAGCACTGATCGACCTGCAGCCCCGCCGCAGCGGGCGCGGGCCGGTGGTCACCGCCGCCGCCACGCTCCTGGGTCTGGGCGTCGGCGGGCTGGGCACCAGCGTGCTGGTCCAGTACGCCCCGGCGCCCACTCATCTGGTCTGGTGGCTGCTGCTGGCCGCCTCCGCCGTCGCCGCCGTGGCCGTGCTGGCGATCCCGGAGACCGCTGCGGGGCGCCGTGGCGTCGCATCCTCGTTCCGGCCGCGAGTGACCGTGCCGCGGCAGGCCCGCGGGACGCTCGCCGCCGCCCTGCCGTGCATGATCGCGGCGCCCGCGCTCAATGGCTTTTACCTGTCCCTGGGCCCGTCGCTGGCCGCGCAGGTGCTCCGCTCGCCGGACCTTGTGTGGGGCGGCCTGGTGATCTTCCTGGTCGCCGGGACCGGCGCCGCGGCCTCGGTCGTGTTCCGCGCCGTCAGCGGCCCCGCGGCCCTGCTGGCCGGCTGCCTGACCCTGCTCGCCGGCGCCGTGATGACGCTGGCCGCGATCGAGACGGCATCGGCGGCCGCGTTCCTGGCCGGCACCGCGGTGGCAGGCGCGGGCGTTGGCACGGGGTTCTTCGCCGGCGCCTACCGCATCCTGACCCCGCTGGCCGCTCCCGCGCAGCGCGCCGGACTGGTCGCCACCATCTGGATTATCTTCTACCTCGCGTTCAGCGTCCCGGTGGTGGCCGCCGGGGTGGCCACCACGCGCGACCGTAGCGGAGCTAGGCATGGACGGCAGCATGAACGTCTTGCGCCCCGGCACAAACGAGTGGGTGTGCGTCCCCGGCGACCAGAATATCGTCGGCGCGACGGACATGTGCCTTGACCCGATGGGCATGGTGTGGACCGCGGCGTGTGGACCATGACTTATTCCCGGCCTTAGCCGTGACATCGAAGGAGCGCGCGGCAGAGGATCGCCTATCGGACGGTTCCGATGCCAGCCAGAATGAGGTTGATGCCGGCCAGGAATTGCTCGCGGTCGTCGTGCTCGCGCAGCTGTGTCGCCAGCTGGCGCACGAACGGGTACTGCGCGGGGTCGAGCTGCGCCCACCGTGCGGCGACGGTCGCGAGGAACGCCGTCCGATCAGTCTCGTGGGCATGGAGGCGGGCATTAGCGGCGTTTTGTCCCGCGACGCCGACGATGTAGTTCACGAGCGCTGACGCACAGTCGAACTGTGCCGTTTCGGGAACGCCAAGCGCCTGGAGCTGGCGGCCGACGCTTTCGAAGATCTGCAGCATCGCGGACTGCGACGGTTCTCGGAAGAGCTCGGCGCCCACCCAGGGGTGGGTGTCAAGAGCGTCGAACAGCCCGAGGGCAACGAACCGGATCGCTTCCTGCGGCTCCGCGTCGCTGACCATGTCGGCCATGACGCCGGCGATGACGTCGTTGGTGGCCGCGGCGAGCAGATCATTCTTGCTGGCGACGTGCCAGTAGATCGCTCCGCTCCCTGTTGCCAGGCGCGCTGTGAGCGCGCGGAAGGTCAGAGCTTTCTCGCCGTCGGCGTCGAGGATCTCGATCGCGGCCTCGACGATTCGCTCCTTCGACAGCGCATCCGTGCGCCGTCCGGTCCGCTGCGTCCTAGTCGCCATGAGCACCATCTTGACACGACTGGAATGTTGTTCCAAACTGGTCTCTATGGAACGGTGTTCCAGTTGCGCTTGGAAAGGAGTATTTCGATGACACCGGTCACGATTGTCGGCGCGGGCCTCGGCGGCCTCACCCTCGCCCGCGTCCTGCACGTCCACGGCATCCCCGCCACGATCTATGAGGCGGAGCTCTCGGCGGAGAGCCGCATACAGGGCGGCCAGCTCGACATCCACGAAGAAAACGGGCAGCTCGCGCTCGAAGCAGCCGGCCTCACCGGCGAGTTCCGCGCCATCATCCACGAGGGCGGCGAGGCTTCGCGCGTGCTCGACCAGCACGGCACGGTGCTGCTCGACGAGGCCGACGACGGCACCGGCAGGCGGCCCGAGGTGCTCCGCGGAGACCTTCGCCGGATCCTGCTCGACTCGCTGCCCGAGGAGATGATCCAGTGGGGCAAGAAGGTCGCCGGTGTCCAGGCCCTCGGCGCTGGCCGGCACGAGCTGACATTCGCCGACGGGTCGACCGCGATCACCAGCCTTCTCGTCGGCGCCGACGGCGCCTGGTCAAAGATCAGGCCGCTGCTGTCCGATGCCAGGCCGGAGTACGTCGGCACGTCGTTCATCGAGACCTACCTCTACGACGCCGACGAGCGGCACTCCGCGGCCGCCGAAGCGGTCGGCGGCGGCGCGATGCTCGCGCTCGCCCCGGGGAAGGGAATCGTCGCGCACCGCGAGCAGGCGGACATCCTTCACACCTACGTCGAGCTCAACCGCTCCGCCGGGTGGATCGCCAGCATCGACTTCACCGACGCAGCCGCGGCGACTGCCCGGGTCGCGGCCGAGTTCGACGGGTGGGCGCCGGAGCTCACCGCGCTGATCACCGACGGCGAATCCGCACCGGTTCCGCGCCCGATCTACGGACTCCCGATCGGACACCGATGGGACCGCGTGCCGGGGGTGACGCTCCTCGGTGATGCCGCGCACCTGACGCCGCCAGCCGGCGAGGGCGCGAACCTGGCCATGTTCGACGGCGCCGAGCTCGGGACGGCCATCGCCGCGCATCCGGGCGATAGCGAAGCGGCACTCACCGCCTACGAAGTGGCGCTGTTCCCGCGCAGCGAGTCGGCCGCCGTCGATGCGCACCGGATCCTGGAGCTCTGCCTCGGCGACCGGGCGCCGTTCGGACTCATCGACTTCTTCACCGGCGCCCTGGAGTAACACGACTGGCCCCTGGACGTGCGCCCCGTCAGCGCTACCCGGCGTGCCTGATCGTCGGGGGATATCGCTGCCCCGACATGGCGGTGAGAGCCGGCTATGCTCAGGGCATGCGCGTTCAGCTACTCATCGCGGGCTGGTGGCGCCGCCGGTAGGCGGTGCCAGGTTTCGCGCGCAAGCAGACACAGGCGACCGCCCGGTAGGGGGGTCGCCTTTTTCATTACCGGCCGCCGGACTGCCGGGCCCGACACCCCCGAGGGCCGAGATGAGTGCGACGGGTTACCCGGTGGCCGGCGGCGAGACCGTCAGCTACCAGACGGCGGGCGGAGTGCGCGTGCGCCGCACCGCGTCGGCCTTCGACGAGGCCGAGCTCGACGAGATCACCCGCCAGGTTGAGCTGAGGCCGGGCGGCGTTCTCAGCTCCGGCATGGAGTACCCCGGCCGGTACAGCCGCTGGCATCTCGCCTACCTCGACCCGCCCGTCGAGATCACCGCGCACGGCCGGACTGTCACCGCCCGCGCGACCAGCGAACGCGGCCGGGTGCTGTTGCCGGTCGTCGCGGCGGCGCTCGGGCGCACCGGCCCCGTGCAGACCGGCCCCGTCGGGGCTGGTCCCGGATACTGCCAGGTGACTATTGCTGAGTCGGACGAGGTGTTCACCGAGGAGCAGCGCAGCCGGCAGCCCACCGTATTCTCGGCGCTACGGGAGATCATCGCCGCGTTCGCCGGCGACGATCCGAATCTCGGGTTGTACGGCGCCTTCGGCTACGACCTGGCCTTCCAGTTCGAGCCCGTGCGCCAGCGGCTCAAGCGCGACCCGGCCGCACGCGACCTTGTCCTGCACCTGCCCGACCAGGTCTGGGTGGTGGACCGCAAGCGCGAGACGGCGACCCGCTACCGGTACGAGTTCGAGACCAGCGCCGGCAGTACCGCCGGGCTGCCGCGGCCCGGCGAGTCCGCCGCAGGCCGCAGTCCGGCTGGGGCTGCCGGGGATGCACGCCACGTTTCTGGTGCCGGTGAACTCCCTGCCGGACCGGTACCCGGCCGCTACGCCGCCGTCGTGGCGGAGGCGAAAGAGAAGTTTGCGCGCGGTGATCTGTTCGAGGTCGTGCCGGGTCACACCTTTTACGCCCGCTGCCCGGCTCCGGCCGCGTTCTTCGAGCGGCTGCGCGAGCGGAATCCGGCGCCCTACGAGTTCTTCCTCCACCTCGGCGGCGGCGAGTACCTGGTCGGCGCGTCGCCTGAGATGTACGTGCGGGTCACCGGCGACCGGGTCGAGACCTGCCCGATCTCCGGCACGATCGCGCGCGGCGCCGACGCGCTGGGCGATGCCGCGCAGATCCGGGCGCTGCTCACCTCGCCCAAGGAGGAGTCGGAGCTCACCATGTGCACCGACGTGGATCGCAACGACAAGTCGCGTGTCTGCGTCCCCGGCAGCGTCCAGGTGATCGGGCGCCGTCAGATCGAGATGTACAGCCGGCTCATCCATACCGTCGACCACGTCGAGGGCCGGCTGCGGCCCGGCTTCGACGCGCTGGACGCGTTCCTCAGCCACATGTGGGCAGTCACCGTGACCGGCGCGCCGAAGAACTGGGCCATGCAGTTCATCGAGGACCACGAGAGCTCGCCGCGGCGCTGGTATGGCGGGGCCGTCGGCATGATCGGCTTCGACGGGGGCATGAACACCGGCCTGACGCTGCGCACCGCGCACATCAGCGGCGGGGTCGCGGCGGTGCGCGTGGGGGCGACGCTGCTGTTCGACTCCGATCCGGAGGATGAGGAACGCGAGACCGCGCTCAAGGCCCGCGCGCTTCTCGAGACGCTGGCGGAAGCAGCCGGCCCGGCGTCGCACGAGCCTTCCTACCCGAAACGCGGCCCGGACACCACCCGGCCCGGCGCCGGAGTGCGGGTGCTGCTTGTCGATCACCAGGACTCGTTCGTGCATACGCTCGGCAGTTACTTCGCCGCCCACGGCGCAGAAGTCAGCACGCTCCGGGCTGGCTTCGACCCGGCGCTGCTCGACGAGTTCGCGCCCGGCCTGGTGGTACTGTCGCCCGGACCCGGGCGTCCGGCCGACTTCGGCTGCGACAAGCTGCTGAGCGCGCTGGACGAGCGCGGCCTCCCGGCGTTCGGGGTTTGCCTCGGCCTGCAGGCGATGGTGGAGCACGCGGGCGGATCGCTGGGCTTGCTTGAGACGCCGGTGCACGGCAAGCCGGGCCAGATCCGAGTGCTGGGCGGCGCGCTGCTGGCCGGGCTGCCCGCCGAGTTCACCGCGGCGCGATACCACTCACTGCACGCGCGGCCGGAGCAGGTCACCGGCGGATACGAGGTCACGGCGGTCACGGCGGACGGCGTGGTGATGGCGATCGAGGACGCCCGGCGGCGCCGGTGGGGCGTCCAGTTCCACCCGGAGTCGATCCTGACGACGGGGGGCGGCGCCGGTCAGCAGATCATCGGCAACGTGCTGCGCCTGTGCCAGGAATGACGGTGCCGCGAGGGGAATGCGCCGGGGTGGTGGATGCCGAGTTGGCGTCGCGCCTGGTGCAGTAACTCGGCATCCACAACGGGCTAGACCTTCTTCAGCGTGCGGGCGAAGCGCACGAGATGCGACCTGGGCTCGTTGAACGATGTGGCGATGTAGTAATGCCCGCCCTTTTTCCAGCTGAGCATCAGTTCGATCCGCTGGCTCTTGCAGGAGTAGCCGGTGCCCGTGCCGCAGTAGCCACGGAGGCGGGCGGTCACGCCGTCGACTCGGTAGCTGCCGAGCAGAGGGCCGACCGGGCCGACGGTGCAGGCGACCCCGGCATTGTCCTGCTCCAGGCCAAGCTGGTGCTTGCTGAACGAGCCGTACTGAGCGTCTACGACCTTGCGCGTGAAGTGCCCGGTGACCACGCACTTGTCGACGACGATCCGGCCATTCATCTTCAGGCCGTAGGTAGTGCGCGGCTTTTTCAGCGTGAAGCCTGCCGCTCGCTGCGCCGACGACCAGCTCTTGTACTGGCCGGTACTGGTGGTCCTGGCTGCTGACGCGAGTGCTGGCGTGACCAGCATGGCCGACGCCGCGAGTGTCGTGACCAGCGACAGGCCCGCTACGATGATGCGACTGGATGGCATTAATTCCCCCATAGTCGGTGACTTCGGCGACACTTTCTTCAGCCAATTCCGCGGGATCCCCGTGTCCCTCTGGCTAATTCGCTGACCGTAGTTCAGGACAGCAGAGCCGATGCTACCAAAAGTGAGAGAAGAAGCACCGAGAGTAGTCGAATCTGGCTGCTAGCTGTGTTCTGCAATTCGCCGCCCGGCCATTGCAGCCATGGCGGCCAATGCGGTAATGAACGCGCTAGTGAACACTGGCGATCTGCTGATGTGCACGGCACCAAGGTGTGACATTGTTTGGCCCATGCCCGACTTGAGCTTTCCGGTGGCCGGAGCCTCCTGGCCGGCCTACCTCGCTGTGCCCGCGGGTACACCCGGCCCGTGGCCAGGGATCGTTGTCATCCACGAGGCGTTCGGCCTGACCGACGACATCCGGCACAAGGCCGACGAACTCGCGGCCCATGGCTACCTGGCACTGGCGCCCGACTTGTTCGGCGGCAAGTCCTGGGTGCGCTGCATCCGGGCCGCCTTCAGTCAGTTGCGGGCGGGACACGGCCCCGCGTTCGAGGCTCTCGATGCCGCACGTGACTTTCTGGCCGCGCGGCCGGACTGCACTGGGAAGACGGGCGTGATCGGGTTCTGCCTGGGCGGCGGTTTCGCCTTGCTGTGCGCGCCGAGGCCGGGGTTCTCGGTGGCGGCCGTCAACTACGGCGAGGTGCCGGCGGACGCCGAGACGGTGCTGGCCGGTGCCTGCCCGATCGTCGGCAGCTTCGGCGGCCGTGACCCGATGGGCACAGCACATCCCGAGCGCCTGCAGCGTGCGCTCGTGACCCTCGAGGTACCGCACGACGTGCAGGTCTACCCGGGCTCCGGGCACCGCTTCATGACGAAGCCGAGTGGAGCCGGCGGAGCCGTGTTCGCGAAAGTGAGCCACATGACCTACCAGCGCGAAGACGCGGCCGACGCATGGCAGCGCATCTACGCGTTCTTCACCAGGTACCTCGTCGCGGAGAGCCCGGTCAGCTGACGAGTCGCCGGCGGCTGGGCTCGTCAGCTGGTCAGCGGATCGTGGTGCAGCTGCCCGGCCGGGATGCTGGCGGAGAGCAACGCCACCGTGCGGCTGACCATCGCCGCCGGACCGCAGACGTAAGCCTCGGTATTCTCGAACAAGCCGTGCCCGCCGACCACGTCGGGAAGCAGGCCAGTCAGGCCGCCCCAGCCCGGCTCGTCCGAGAGCACCGGGATCACCCGCAGATGCGGACAAGCGGACTCGAGAAGCTGCAGGTCTTCGAGGTCATAGAGGTCGAAACGTTGTCGCGCTCCGACGAACAGCGTGATCTTCTTGCCCCGGCGGGACTGGCCGTCGGCGAGTGCCTGCTCGATGATCGCCTTGATCGGCGCGAGGCCGGTGCCGCCCGCTACGCAGAGCAGATCGCGGTCGGTGTCCGCGAGTGTCATCGTGCCCTCGGCCGCGCCGAGAAGCACGGAGTCGCCAATGTCGGAGTGGTAGACGAGCGTGTTGCCGACCAGGCCGCCGGGAACGGCCCGCACATGGAGCTCGATCAGCCCGCCGGGCCGCGGAGCCGTCGCGATCGAGTACGGGCGCCAGACCCGCGGCCAGCGGGTGACCTGCACAGGAAGGTACTGGCCCGCCTGGTAAGGCAGCGGCTCGGCGGGCCGCAGCCGCAGCACCGCAACGCCGGAGGCACGCAGTTCGTGGGACACGATCTCGGCTACCCACCAGGCCGGCCCGCTGCTGGCCTCGTCGGCAGTCGCCGCCTTCATCGTGGCTGCGACGTAATCCAGGGCGACTTGCCAGGCGGTCGCGACGTCAGGCGTCCACCGGGCGCCGACGAAGTGCTCAGCTGTATCCCGCAGCGCCGCGAAGAAGGCCCCGTAGTAGCGCTCGGTGACGCCGAACCGGCGGTGGTCGCGGGCATGCTGGCGAAGGAGTTCGGCACTGCCGTGCTGGCTGTCCAGGCTCCAGACGAGGCGGGCGAGCGCGGCGAACATTCGCTCGCGCTGCGCGGTCATGCTCATCGGGAAGAGCGCGCGAGAGTCCGGGCTCGTCGCGAAAAGGCGCGCGTAGAAATACTCTATCGCGGCCGGTCCCTCTGACATCAGGTGCGCGAAGGATTCCTTGACGAGCCGCGGCTCGAGATCGTCCGCAGTGACCGGCCGTCCGGTTGCGGTCTGAGAAAGGCTCGCGGTTTCCGACTCGGCAGTCGCAGCAAACTGCCGAGAGAGAGAGTTATCGTTCGAAACAGCTCTGACGCTGCCAACAAGGTCGAGATCGGAGATAGTTGCGGGGCTCGCAACAGCGCCCGCGTTTGCAATAGAGCTAAGGCCGAAATAACCCGCCATCAATCCGGACGGCGTTGCATAATTACGGGAACGCCGGGCCGCACGACGGCGACGGCTAACCTGACCTGGTAGTCCATCTGGACTGTAATCAGGCAGACTGCCACCAAGCGCGATTGCCACAGCGACGAGTCTTGCACCTGCGTGCGATGCATACAACCCTTTTCCGCCAAGCACTCTCATCCAGTACGCAGGGTCACGGAATGCCGTTCGGTGAGACCTGCGAGGACCACTCGGAACCCGAGCCGATATTCGCATGGGGAAGCACTTCTCGATGCTGAATGAACGGTTAAAGAACACCGTTGCTGAATCGAGCGGTCGCCAATCCGCAGTTACTCTTGGTGATCAAGGTGACTGGCCGGAACTGCTCAGGCCCGGCGGGAGGACCGGCCCCGACACACGGCGGGCGCGACGGGCTGGCGGGCGGGAGCGCAGCGACTAGGATGACCGGGTGGTAGCACCCGGATACCTGCGATTCCCGCATATAGCTGGCGACCTTGTCGCTTTCGTCACCGCCGACGATGTCTGGCTCGCCCCCGCAAGCGGCGGCCGCGCGTGGCGGTTTACCGCAGATCAGGCCAGTGTTTCCTGCCCGCGCTTCACTGCCGACGGCACCCGCCTCGCGTGGGTGAGCAGCAAGGACGGCAGCCCGGAGGTCTACCAGGCCGGCGTCGCGGACGAGCCGGCACGAGGCTCACGTACTGGGGTGTCCAGGCCGCCCGCGTGTGCGGCTGGACACCAGCCGGCGAGGTCCTCGCGATTAGCACGGCCGACCAGCCGTTCCGTCACGCTACGTGGGCGCGCGCACTGTCCACTGACGCGTCCGGCGGTCAGGGAAGCGAGCGGCTGCTGCCGTTCGGCCGTGTCAGTGACGTGTCTCTGGCGGTCAGCCCGACCGGCCAGGCCTCGGCCGCTCTGCTGACCGGCACGTTCGGTACCGATCCCGCGTACTGGAAGCGGTATCGCGGCGGTACCGCCGGCCGGCTGTGGGCTGGCCCGGGCGATGCCGCGGTCTCGGCTGGCGCTGTCTCGGGCAGCGTCGTCTCGGGCAGCGTCGTCTCGGGCAGCGTCGTCTCGGGCAGCGCGGACACGGGCGGCGCGACCGGCACCGGTGCGGGATTCCGGCGGCTGCTGGCGGACCTGCCCGGCCACTTCGACAGCCCGATGCTCGTCGGCGGCCGGCTGGCGTTCCTGTCGGACCACGAGGGCACCGGCAACGTGTACTCATGTGCGCTCGACGGCTCGGATCTGCGCCGTCACACCGATCACGACGGCTGGTATGCGCGGCATGCCAGTACGGACGGTGAGCGCGTCGTCTACATCAGCGGTGGTGAGATCTGGCTGCTGCCCAGCCTGGCCGCCGCCGGGCCGCAGCGCCTGAAGATCACACTCGGGTCGCCCGCCCCCGGCCGGGCGCCGGTCCTGGTCACGGCGGCCGACCACGTCGGATCGCTCTCGGTCGACGCGGCCGGCACGGCCAGCGCGGTCGAGGTCCGCGGGACCGTGCACTGGCTGACCCACCGCGATGGTCCGGCACGCGCGCTGCGCGTCGTGCCCGGCGTGCGCGCTCGCCTCCCGCAGGTGCTCGGCGACGACGGCCGGGTGGCGTGGGCGACAGACGCGGATGGTGTCGACGCCCTCGAGATAGGCGGCGGCGATCCTGCCCGCTCACTCGCTCCCGGCGCCGAGCCCCGCCGGCTGGCGGCCGGACAGGTCGGCCGCATTGCCGAGCTGGCGGCCGCGCCGGACGGCAGCTGTATCGCCGTCGCCGCTGTGGACGGCCGTCTCTTCGTCGTGGCTGCCTCCTCGGGCGACGTCCGCGAGCTGGCAGCGTCAGGCAACGGCCGGATGACCGGCCTGGCGTGGTCGCCGGACTCTGCCTGGGTCGCCTGGTCGCAGCCCGCCGAGCATCCCGGCGGTTCGGCTGACAGGCCGCTGCGCCGAATCCGGCTGGCCCGGCTGGCTGACGGCGTCATCACCGACGTCACCGACGGACGGTTCATCGATACCGATCCGGTGTTCACCGGTGACGGCAAGCAGCTCGCGTTCTTGTCCCGGCGTAACTTCGACCCGATCTACGACGCGCATTTCTTCGATCTGTCGTTCCCGTACGGCGCCCGCCCGTACCTGCTGCCGCTCCAGGCCTCCGCGCCATCGCCCTTCGGCCCGCAGCTCAGCAGCAGGCCGATCGGCGATGCGAAGGAAGCACAGGGCGCTGGCGGAGACGCTGCCAGCAGCAGCGAGAGTCAGGACACCAGCAGGCCCGGCGACTCCGCGGGCCCGGACGCCGACTCGGCGAAGCCGAAGCTGCCCGACGTCCAGGTCGACACCGAGAACATGCTCGACCGCATCGTCGCCGTGCCGGTACCGGAGTCCCGGTACTCGCGGCTGCGGGCGGTCAAGGACGGGCTGGCCTGGCTGCGCGAGCCGGTCACCGGAAACCTCGGGCTCGGCGGTGCCCTGCCGTCAGACGACGCGCCCCGGCCGGCCCTGGAGCGCTTCGACTTCGGCCGCCGCGAGGCCCGCGAGATCGAGGACGAAGTCGACTGGTTCGAGGTCAGCAAGGACGGCACTCGCCTGGTCGTCAGTGATCACGGTGAGCTGACGGTGCTTCCGGCCGGGCACAAGGCCGACAGCGACAACCCGGACGACCGGGTCCGCATTGACCGCAATCGCGCCCGGTTCATGGCTGATCCCGTCGCACTGTGGCGGAACGCCTACGCCGAAGCGGCGCGCGTGGTCCGGCACGAGTTCTGGGTCGAGGACCTGGCTGACGTCGACTGGGATTCGATCGGCGAGCAGTACCGGCCGCTGCTGGACCGGGTCAGCACGCAGTCCGAGTTCGTCGACGTCCTGTGGGAAGTCATGGGGGAGCTCGGCACCTCGCACGCCTACGTGCACACGCCGGGTGACGGGAACGGGGACGCCCCGGCGGGTTTGCTCGGAGCGGACCTCGAGCGGACCGCGGACGGCTGGCGCGTCGGCCGGGTAGTTCGCGGGGAGACCTCCGACCCGCGAGCGCGGTCGCCGCTAGCCGCGCCCGGCTCCGGCATCGTTTCCGGCGACCTGCTGGTTGCCGTCGACGGTCGCCCAGTCGGCCAGGAGGGGCCCGGGCCACTGCTGGCCGGGACGGCCGGCAAGCCGGTGGAGCTGACCGTCGCGTCCGGGACCGGCGGCGAGCCGCGCAGCGCGGTTATCGTTCCGCTGGGCAGCGACAAGCGGCTGCGTTATCAGGACTGGGTGAACCGCAAGCGGGCCGAGGTCCGTGAGCTCGGCCGTGGTCTGGTCGGGTACCTGCACGTGCCGGACATGGTCAGCGAGGGCTGGGCCGACTTCCACCGGGATCTGCGCAACGAGATGCTCCGCGACGCTCTGGTGATCGACGTCCGGGGGAACAGCGGCGGGCACACCTCGGAGCTGGTTGTCGAGAAGCTAGCCCGGCGGGTCATCGCCTGGGATAACCCGCGCAACCTGATCAGCTCGACCTATCCGGGGGACGCGCCCCGCGGGCCGATCGTCGCGCTCGCCGACGAGTGCGCAGGTTCCGACGGTGACATCGTCACTGCCGCGATTCGCATTCTGGGTCTGGGGCCGGTGGTAGGTACGCGGACGTGGGGTGGTGTGGTCGGTTACGACGACGAGCACGAGCTGGTAGACGGCACCCTGATCACCGTGCCGAAGCTGGCGTTCTGGATGGAGGGCTTCGGCTGGGGCGTGGAGAACCACGGTGTCGACCCGGACGTCGAGGTCGTCCCGGCCCCGGAGGACTGGGCAGCCGGGCGTGACGTGCAGCTCCAGACTGCGGTTGCGATGGCGCTCGAGGCTCTGCAGGACAGGCCGGCCGTCCGCCCGCCGGACGTGAGCACCCGGCCGTCGCGGCGGCGGCCTTCGCTGCCGCCGCGGTAGTGCCAGCTGCGCCTGCCCGGCAACTGGTCTGGGACATGGATGGCACGCTGCTGGACTCAGCCGTTGCCGTTCCCGCCGCGTATGTGGCTGCGGTCGGACGGCTTGGCGGCCCTGCGCTCCACCCGGATCAGGTGGTCGGCAGCTACTCGGTCGGGCCCTCAGCGGTGCTGCTTGCGCATCTTCTCGGCCGCGAGCTGCGTGACGGGGAGATCGAGGTCTATTACTCCGAGCTGGCCGGGGCTATCGTCGGCCCGTACCCGGGAATCGGCGAGGTGATCTGCGCGCTCCAGGCGGCCGGCCAGCCGGTCGCGGTGTTCACCGGCGCGAGCCGGCGGGCGGCCTGCCTGCTGCTCTCCGCGGCCGGGATCGCCGCCGATGTTCTGGTCGGCGGCGACGAGGTGGCACATCCCAAGCCCGCTCCGGACGGGTTGCTGCTGGTCGCCCAGCGGCTGGATATTGCTCCCGGCCGGCTTGCCTACATCGGCGACGCGCCAGTCGATCTGCTGGCAGCCACGGCCGCGGGCGCAGTCAGTGCCGCCGCCGCGTGGGGGCACCAGTACGACAGCGCGGTACCCGCGGATGTCACGCTGGCACGGCCCGCCGATGCCCTCGAGCTGATGGAGATGCCTCGCTTACAGCGAGGTGGTGTAGCCGGCCAGCCAGTGCACCTGCAGCCAGGTGATGGCGCTTGACCAGGCCCCGCTGACCTCGAGCACGCCGACCGCGATGAGCATCACACCGCCGATCCGCGTGATCAGCCGGGCGTGCCGCCGCGCGAAGCCGAAGACGTTGACGCCGCGCTGGAAGGCGAACGCGACGATGAGGAACGGGATGCCAATCCCGAGCGCGTAGACGAACGCCAGCAGCCCGCCGCGCAGGGCAGTACCGCTCGTCGTTCCGAGCAGCAGGACCGCGCTCAGCGTCGGCCCGCTGCAGGGCGTCCAGCCCAGTCCGAACAAGAAGCCGAGGACCGGAGCTCCGGCCAGCCCGGCTCGCGGGCGCAGGCCCGGCTTGACGATGCGGCCGGCGAAGCTGAACCGGTCGAACAGCCCGATGAACAGCAGCCCCAGCACGATGATGAGCCCGCCGAGGATCTGGGTGAGACCCTCGCGGTGCCGGAGCAGCGCATCGCCGACGCTGGCCGCGGTCACACCCTCCAGCGCGAAGAGTACGGAGAATCCCAGGATGAAGAGCAGCGTGCCGAGCATGACGCGGCCACGAGCTGGCGCCAGTGGGCGGGCCGCGAGCGAGTCACCCGAAGGGCCGGCGGCCTCGCCGCCGCGCGTCGCGGCGGCCACGGCAGATCCGGCAGGCGCTACGGTCGCCACGGCGCCAGCGGCTCCTGCTCCCGCGCTGCCGGCTGCGGCAGCACCCGCGAGCACCGGAGTCGCCGCCTGCTCCCGACCGCGAGCGCTCGCCGCGGTGCCGGACATGCCAGTCAGGTAGGAGAGGTAACCCGGCACGAGCGGCAGGCAGCACGGGGACAGGAAGGTGATGGCGCCGGCCGCGGCCGCAACGGGGATGGCCAGCAGCACCGGGCCTGACAGGATCAGGTGCTCTACTCCGCCACCCACGCCGGGTCTCCTTCCGTCCGCTGAGTCGCATCTAAGCTACTCGCGCCTGCGGCTTGGGGCCGACGCAGCCCGCAGTCTGCTGGGACGCCTGGCCCGGGGCCTTGGCTGAACGGCCCGCTAGCGGTGATCGGGGCCACTGGCCCGGCGGCCTCAAGCAAACGCGCGGCGCCGGGCGTTCGTCACCGGCCGGATCCGGGAACGGGTGGGGAAGCGATCCGGTGACGCTGCGTACCGCACACGGAGGTGAAGCTTTCATGACCGAACCGACGCCTCGAATCGATTATGCGAATCTCCCCGCCCCGACTGAGGGCTTCCTCGTCACTCTGTTCATCACCGTCCGCAAGGTGGCGCGCTCGCGGGACTTTTACTCACGTGTCCTCGGCGGAACCGTGGTGCTCGAGGAGAACCCGTGCATCATCAGGCTGTCCAATTCGTGGATCATCATGAATCCCGGCGGCCCGCCGACCCCTGATAAGCCAGATATCTCGGTGGTGAACTACGAGCCGGGTAACACTACGTCGATCTTCCTGAACCTCCGAGTTGCCGATATCCAGGCGTGCTACACGGACTGGAAGGCGAAGGGCGCGGAGTTCGTGACGCCGCCGATCAGTCGCGATGCCGAGATCCGCTGCTACGTGCGTGACCCGGACGGATACCTGATCGAGGTCGGCCAGTCGACCGGCTTGCTGCACGGCGAGCTCGCGGCCAAGCGCCCCGAGGACCTGCCGGGCTGACATCGTCGGCCGCCTTGGTGACGCCGACGTCCCGCCCAGTCGCGGGGCGCAAGCCGGTCCCGCTCGCCTGACCTGGCGATCGCCTCAGTCGGCGACGGTTACCTGCTGCTTGTCGAATGCGACATAGCCTGTGTAGTTCTTGCCGACGCGGTCAAAGGACGCCGGGTACGGCTCCGGGTAGCTCCAGGCCGCGTCATGATGGGTGGCGCCAGCCACGGAGATGTCGTGATACTGGCAGACGCCCTTCCACGGGCAGGTGTAAGGCGTCGGGCTGTCGCTGAGCACGCCAGCGCCCACTGAGGCGGGCGGAAAGTAGTAATTGCCCTCGATCGAGATCAGGTCCGACTCCGGCGCATCTGCCACGATCGCGCCATCGATGATGGCCTTCATGTGCGATTCCCTTCTGTCTGGCGGAGGGTTCGGTTGCGTCAACTCCGCAGCGCCCGTGTGGCTTCCCGCCCGGTCGCTCGGACGCCTCGTTCAGACGACCGGCGAAAGCCGGAGCCCGCTCACCTCGCAAGTCACAGCGCCGATCGCAGCGGCGGCCGCCTTCGCTGCTGCCGGGCTGGCCGGGAGCAACGGCAACCGCACCGCCGGGCTCGGGATCTCACCCTGCTCGAACAGCGCTGACTTGATCACTGCCGGGTTGGGCTCGGCGAACAGCGCTTGCGACACCGGCAGCAGCCGGTGCCCGAGCGCGCGCGCCTCCGCAGCCGCGCCGTCCCGCCACAGCCTGGTCAGGCTGGCGAACGCCCTCGTGCAGACGTGCGCCGAGGCGAGAATGCCACCCTGGGCACCGAGCGCGAGCAGCGGTGAGATGTAGAGGTCGTCGCCGCCGAGAACGCTGAACCCGGCCGGTCGCGCCCCGAGCATCGCCATCGTGTCCTGATCGAGCGACCCGGCCGCATGCTTGACTCCGGCGATGCGCGGCAGCTCCGCGAGCGTCGCCAGGGTGTGCCAGCTCAGCGCCTGCCCGGTGCGGTACGGGATGTTATAGATCACCACGGAAACGTGGCTCACCTCCGCCAGTGCCGTGAAATGCGCGCGGACTCCGGCCTCGCCGGGGCGCGTGTAGTAGGGCACCACGACGAGCGCAGCCCGGACCGAGGGGTAACGCGCCAGGTTCGCGATCGCGGCGACTGTCCTGGCGGTGTCGTTGATCCCTGCGCCGGCGATAAGAGGTACGCCGCGGTCCTGGCAGACCCGGTCGCAGATGCGCAGTACCTCGGCTCGCTCCTGCTCCGTCAGAGTCGGCGTCTCGGCAGTGGTGCCGAGTGCGACAAGCCCGCTCGCACCGTCGTCGAGCACGCGCTCGGCGAGCCGCTCGAGTGCTGCGGCGTCGAGTGCGCCGTCGCTCGTGAATGGCGTGATCAGCGGGATGTACAGGCCAGTGAACTCTTCCATGAGCCGATCGTCGCGCACGGTATTGTCCAGGTCCAGTTCAGCTTTCTTGGCTGACACGTAAGCTGAGGTTATGCTCGACGTCCGCAAGATGGAACTGCTTCGCGAGCTTGCCCGGCTGGGGACGATCGCGGCGGTCGCGCAGGAGCGGTTCTGTACGCCGTCGGCCGTCTCACAGCAGCTCAGTGCACTGGAGCGCGAGGCAGGCGTGGCGCTACTGCGGCGCAGCGGCCGCGGTGTCGAGCTGACGCCTGCCGGTGTCGAGCTAGCCGGCCGGACCGGCCCGGTGCTCGATCTGCTCGAGCGGGCCGCGGCCGCGCTCGCCGCCAGCCGGACCGACCTGTCGGGGGAGTTGCGCATCGGCGCCTTCCCGACGGCTGTCCGGACGCTGCTCCCGGAGGCGCTGGTGGCGCTCGCGGCGGAGTACCCGCAGCTCGAGCTTCGCGTGACGGAGCTCGACCCGGCGCAGGTTCCGGACGCGCTGCGAGCGCGGACGCTGGATCTCGCCCTGGTGCACGAATACGACTCTGTGCCCGCGGAGCCCGACCCAGCGCTGGTGACCGAGCCGATCCTCGAGGAGACAGTTTTCCTCGCCGCTGCCGCGCCGTCTGCCGCCCCGCCGTTTGCTGCTGCGGCCTTTGCTGGCCGGACCGCACCAGGTGAACCGCCGGATCCCGTGCGGGCCAGCAGGGATGCGCCGTGGATCGCGGCCAGCCCGGGAACGCTCTGCCACCTGATGATCATGCGGTGGTGTGAGGCGGCCGGGTTCACCCCGCGGATCCGGCACTACGCCGATGACTTCGCCGCGGTGCTGTCACTGGTGGCGGCCGGCCAGGGCGTGGCCCTGGTGCCCGAGCTCGCACTCGCCGACTGCCCCGAGGGCGTGCGGCTGACGCCGCTGGCGCCCCGGCGGCGAACGCTGACTGCCAGCCGGGCCGGCGCAGCGACGCATCCGGCTGTCGCCGCCGGTGCTGCCGCGATCCGGCTGGCAGCCGCCGCCTATCCGCGCTCACCGCGGCACGGCGGCAGCACCTGAGGCAGCGTTACCCGAGGCGGCAGCACCCGAAGCGGCAGTACCCGAAGCGGCAGTACCCGGGAGGGCGGGGCGTGACGCACGCTGACGGGCGGCCAGCCGGCGCCCGAGGACGGCCCGCTCGGCACCAGTCCAGGCGGAGGTAGTGAGCAGGTAGACGCCAGCGGCAAGCGGCACGAAGGCGGCGATCACCACGGTGGTGTACGGCAGCACTTTGCTGAGGAGGCCGTATCCGGCAGGCTGGCTGGCTGCCGCAGCCGAAGGCCCGCTGGCAGCCCTGGTGATCCGCGCGGTCAGGTAGCCGACGCCCGCCAGCAGGACGAACAGGCCAAGGAACAGCAGCCCCTGAGTGCTGACCGGACCGGGCCCGGTCAGCCAGTGCGTGCCGAGCGGAGTGGTGAGCAGGTCCCTGGTCAGCAGACCATTGGTGCGCCCGCCTACCGTCCCGGAGCGGAACAGCTCGTACATGACGCTGAAGAACGGCAGCTGCAGGATCAGCGGCAGGAAGCCTGCGAGCAGCCCGCCGCCCTCGGCCTGGTACAGCGCGGTGAGCTCCCGCTGCAGCCGCTCCGGCTGCTGGCGGTACCGAGTGCGGAGTTCGGCGATCTTCGGCTGCAGTGCAGCGATGCGGCCCTGTCCGCGAATGGCGTGATAGCTGAGCGGCGACAGCAGGAGCCGGACGGCGACCGTGAACACCACGATCGCAGCGGCGGTGGCCAGGCCTGGTCCGAGCGGGCTGAGGATGGCCGCGATGGCGACGACGATGTGAGAGGCGGCCTCGACCGGGCCGGTGAGAATTCCGAGCATGACAAGACCCTCCAGCGGGTAACGGAGTGACCGGACTGAGCTGGAGGCGACCGCAGATAACGCAACACCGCAGGGCGGGAGAATTAGCGCCGCAGGGCGGCAGAGTTCAGGCGGCCGCCGGGGCCGCTGAGGGTGCTCGAGGCCGGGCGTGACCGGCTGCGTCCGGGTTGAGCTGGCGCTGGCAGGCTGCACCACGAGACCTGCGCCGCAGTGCAGCGGCGCTCTGCCGGAGCGGGCCGGTCAGCAGAGCACCGGCGAGCCAGGCGGAGCGCGCAAGCAGCGCGATGATGACGCTGGTCAGTGCAACGACCGCGATTGCCGCGAATCCGGACGAAATTGCGGAAGTCGGCTGCCAGCAGACGACGACAGCCGTGAGGACGAGGACGCCGAGCGCGGTCAGGTGACCACTCATGCTGGTCCTGGCCGGGGCGGTGAAGTTCCGCACGTGCCCACTGTACGCGCGGGATGCGGGATTTCACCCCGGCCGGATGAGGGCAGCCGGGAATGTTCTCCCTAGCGTTGACAGCAGCGAAGGGGAGGGGACGAGTATGCCGAGCACGGGACGGCCGGCTGCGGGTCAGGATTACCCAGCCCAGTACGAGCAGGCCCAGAGGTACAGCTCTTCGCAGCCTCGGCATGGCCGCAGCCGCGGCGTGGCCGGCAGCGTGCTGGCGGGCATTCTGATGATCCTTTCCGGCCTCTACGGTTTCCTGGCCGGGCTCGGCATGGTCCTCAAGCGCAGCTTCTTCGTCCAGCCGCCGGGCTATGCCTACGACTGGTCGGTGCGGAACTGGGGGTGGACCGAGCTCATTCTGGGGGCCGTGGTGTTCGCCGCCGGAGTCTGCGTGCTCATGGGCATGACCTGGGCTCGTGTCGTCGGCGTCATGCTGGTGACGCTCAGCGCTGTCGGCAGCTTCCTGGTGCTTCCGTACTATCCGCTGTGGTCGATCGTCGTGATCGCGGTCGACGTATTCATCATCTGGTCGCTGGTCGCCTACCGGCGGGGCTCGCGCAGCTGACCCGGCGGACGGCCGAGTGCCGCAATCCGCAGGATGCCGGGCGGCCACGCGGGCCGCCCGGCATCACAGGTCAGGTTTGGTGCCGTCATGCGTGCGTGCGCTGCATGCCGTTCTGGTGCTGCCAGGCGCTGGCGCCGGCCATCGTCGCCGCCTTCGTCTGACCCCACTTGTGCTTCATCACCTCACTGGGCGGGACGTCGAGTTCGCGGAGCCACTGACGGGTCGCGGTGAACAGGGCCACGCCGCCGACAACCATCCCGGCGATGCCGATGATGCTGCCGGCGCCGACCAGGCAGGCCCCGGCGATCATCGGCGTGCCGTTCAGCGGGAAGCCGTTTTCTGAGTAACTACTGCCGTTGTTCATTGCATCCTTCCTGGCGTTGTAGGCGCTCCTCACCGTTCCCCCGGCGGGCTCCGGCATCGTCACCCCTGACGGGTGATTGACATGCCGATCCCGCCCCGCGCCCGCCGGTCAGCTTGCCGGCTGGCGCGGGATCACCCCGCATGGGTGAGGTAACCGGTGCATTTCCGGCGAGACGATGGACCATGATCCAGGGAGGCGGCAGGAATGGACTACCCAGCGATCGCTGACCACGGCCTGATCGGGGACCTGCAGACTGCCGCGCTGGTGTCGACGGAGGGCACCGTCGACTGGCTCTGCCTGCCCCGCTTCGATTCGCCGAGCGTGTTCGCATCGCTGCTGGATGCCGGCAGCGACGGCCGGTTTACTCTCACTCCGCTCGGTGACGGGCACGTGACCAAGCAGATGTACTTCCCGGGCACGGCTGTCCTCGTCACCCGGTATCTCTCGGAAGCCGGCGTCGCGGAGGTCGCCGACTACATGCCGCCCGGCAAGCCTGCCGTGGCGACCGACCGCCACCGGCTGGTGCGGCGCGTCACCGGCATCCGCGGCACGGTGAAGTTCGCGGCCCGGATCGAGCCCCGGCTCGACTACAGCCGCGCGTCGCACAGAGCGGTCCCGCATGAGCACGGGGTGCTCTTCGAGGGGGACCCGCTGCTCAGCTTGTCCAGCACCTGGCCGCTCACGGTCGACGGCAACGACGTCACGACAGAGTTCACTGTCAAGGCGGGCGAAATCGGTGCCATCGTGCTGGAGTCGGGCAAATCGACTAGGCCCGGCCGCATTGGCGAGCGGCAGGTTAAGCGCTGGTTCTGGGAGACAGTGAACTTCTGGCGGAGCTGGCTGTCGGCCGGCACGTACCGGGGGCGCTGGCGAGAGGCCGTCGAGCGCTCGGCGGTGACGCTGAAGCTGATGCAGTACGCGCCGACGGGCGGCATGGTCGCGGCCCCTACCGCTGCCCTGCCCGAGCAAGTGGGCGGCGAGCGGAACTGGGACTACCGCTACACCTGGATCCGGGATGCCTCATTCTCGGTGGAGGCGCTGCTCCAGCTCGGCTTCTACTCCGAGGCGCACGCTCTCGGCCGCTGGATACGCGACCGGCTGGAGGAGCGGGCCGGCAAGCCAGGGCCGCCACTGGCGATCATGTACCGGGTCGACGGCAGCTCCGACTTGTCCGAGGAAACGCTCGACCACTGGGAGGGCTACCGCAAGTCCAGCCCGGTCCGGATCGGCAACGGTGCCGCCGGCCAGTTCCAGCTGGACATCTTCGGCGAGGCCATGGATGCCGCCTACCAGGGCGAGATGATGGGGTCGGCCATCCAGGACCGGAGCTGGCGGGACCTGGTGAGGATGATCGACTGGCTGTGCGCCAACTGGGATCAGGCCGATGAGGGAGTCTGGGAGACCCGGGGCGGGCCTGAGCCGTTCCTGTTCGGGCGGGTCATGTCCTGGGTGGCGTTTGACCGGGCCATCCGCATCGCGACGGAGCGGGCGCGGCCCGGTGACATCCCTAAGTGGACCCGGCAGCGCGACGCGGTCTACGACGGCATCATGACGAAAGGCTGGAACGCCTCGCTTAATGCCTTCATCCAGTACGAGGGCAGCGAGGTGCTCGACGCCGCGTTGCTGCTCATGCCGAATCGCGGCCTGGTCACGCCGAATGACGAAAGGTGGCTGTCGACGCTGGCAGCGACGGAGAAGATCCTCGTTTCTGACAGCCTGGTGTACCGGTATAACCCGAGAGCATCGCCGGACGGACTGAGCGGCTCCGAGGGCACGTTCTCGCTCTGCACCTTTTTCTATGTCGAAGCGCTGACCCGGTCCGGCCGTCTCGAGGAGGCCCGCCTGGTATTCGAGAAGATGCTCACCTATGCCAACCACCTCGGGCTGTTCTCCGAGGAGATAGGACTGACCGGCGACCAGCTGGGCAACTTCCCGCAGGCATTCACCCATCTGGCGCTCATCAACGCGGCAGTGAATCTCGACCATTGCATCGATATCGCCGGCGGCCCCCTGCGAGTGCCCGCCTGAGCGGGCCGACCAGAGGGACGCGGCTGAGGGGAGCACGTCTGATGCCTACGACAGCGTGGCGGTTCGCCGGTACCGAAGGTGCCGATCATGCCGTCCTGAAGATCAAGCAGCTGGACAAGGCTGACCTCATCAACGTTGCGGACGTGGCTGTGCTGCGGTGGCCGGAGCACGCCTCCGGCCCGCTCGTACAGCAGCACGTCACGCAGGAAAGCGGCCGGCTCAAGGCCATGGTGGGCAAGATGCGGCACGGCGCCATCGACGACTCGATGATCGAGACAGTCAAGGGCGACCTCGCGCCGGGTACGTCGGCGATGGTGCTGCTGAGCTCGAATGCCCAGATCGACGGCGTCGTGCACGCCTTCGACGGCGAGCCGATGGAGCTGCTGCGCACGGACCTGTCGGTGCCCGACCAGGACCGGCTTCGGCTCGCGGTCAACCAGTACCGCGGCCAGGACGGCGGCAGCGACAACCCCGTCTGAGTCGCCTGACCGCGGGTGCGTGCCTGCGCGGTGCTGCCGGCCAGCCGGCGGAGTGAATTGCCGGTCCCCGGCCTGCGTGTCCGCGGGCCGGGACCGGCGGATCGACGTTGCTGATCAGGGCCAGTCGGAGGGGCGCTTCGGGGCGGCCAGCGGCCAGCCGCCCGCGGCGAGCCGGGACCGCACCCGGGCGATGTCCGAATCCTTGGCCTGCTCATGCGTGACGTTCTTGATCGCCTCGCGGATCGCGTCGGCCGAGGCGGGGTCGGCGGTGCTGGCCAGCTCCTCCGCGATCGAGTGAACCTCGTTTTCGGTCAGCTCGCTGCCGAGCAGGGCGAACAGCGGGACATAGTCGACGCGCGGCACGCCCTCCGGGTAGCCGGCGCGCAGCCAGCCGATGATCGAGCTCAGGAAGGCCGGCATCTCCATGGTCTAAACCCTTCGGTGGTCAGGCGCTGAGGTGACCGGCGGTTAGCTGTGCCCGGCCTGGTAAATGGCCCAGATGCCCCAGCCGATAGCAGCCAGGACGATCAGGAAGCACATTGCGCCGGCGATCAGGCCGGGCACACTGCCGCCCACCATGCTGTCGGACCCCGCGGTCGCGTCCCGGGGCCCGGTGGCGCTGGCAGCCCGGGCCCGGCCGCCGCCCGGCAGGCTCATCAGCTTCAGGCCGATGGCGAACAGGGCAGGCAGTCCAGCTCCGGCGATGAGGCCGACGACCACGATCTGCCAGAGCGCGGTGAGGTTAATCCAGTCGTTCACGAGTGTCGTCCTCTCGGATGGCTGCGCTCGTCAGGCGGCGGCGGCGGGCTCAGGAGCAGGCGTAGCGGTCGGGGCAATGCCGCCAGCCCACTCGGCATTGACGTTGTCGTGTCCGACGCGGCTCTGGCGGGACTTGAGGTAGATCGTCCCGGCGACCGCGATCAGGATGACGAGATCGGCGATGACGCCGGCGCTGCCGCCGATGGCGTGCGCCAGGTAGTAGGCGCCGGCGCCGACTACAGCTGCGGATGGCAGCGTGAAGACCCAGGCGGTCGCCATCCGGCCGGCCACGTTCCAGCGGACCTCGGCGCCCTTCTTGCCGAGGCCGGTGCCGATGATCGACCCGGTGGCCACGTGAGTGGTGGACAGCGAGTAGCCGAAGTGGCTGGACAGCAGGATCGTCGCGGCCGAGGCCGACTCGGCGGCCATGCCCTGGGGAGGCTCGATCTCGACCAGACCCTTGCCGAGGGTCCTGATGACGCGCCAGCCGCCCATATAGGTGCCGAGGCTAATGGCAAGTCCGCAGCTCAGGATTACCCAGAAGGGCGCACTCGCTGTCGACGGGACGGTGTGGTTCACGATGAGCGCCAGCGTGATGATGCCCATGGTCTTCTGGGCGTCATTGGTGCCGTGCGCCAGGGAAACCATCGTGGCCGAACCAATCTGGCCGATCCGGAAGCCGTGGCTACGGGCGCCCTCGGTGAGACTCCGGCTAATGCGGTACAGCAGCCAGGTGCCAGTCGCTGCGACGAGAGCAGCGATGATCGGGGACAGGCCGGCCGGAATGATCACCTTGGAGAACAGACCGTGCCACAGGACCGCGTGGCCGCCCGCGGCGGCTATCGTCGAGCCGATCACTCCGCCGATCAGCGCGTGCGACGAGCTGGACGGGATGCCAAAGAGCCAGGTCAGCAGGTTCCAGGTAATCCCGCCGGCAAGGCCCGGCGAAGACCACCGTGAGGGTGACAAGGCCAGTGTCGACCAGGCCGCTGGCAATCGTCGCCGCGACGCTGAGCGAGAGGAACGCTCCGACCAGATTCATGACGCCGGAGAGAGCTACCGCGGCGCGCGGGCCGAGCGCCTTTGTGGCGATGGATGTCGCCATGGCATTGCCCGTGTCGTGGAAGCCATTCGTGAAGTCGAAGGACAAGGCGGTGATGACGACCAGGACGAGGAGAATGTCATTGCTCACGCCGTTAGCGTCCCGATCCGGACTAGACGTGTCGAGACGCCAGCTGGAGAATCCGATGACTCGTCAGCGACGCGTAACCCGGAGTTCATTCCAGCTGACGCCATCTGCCAGCAAAGCGGCGGCAAACTCCCCATACCCGGTCGGGCCGGGTCAACTGGTCCGAGGGGAGCCGGGCAAGCCTCGCGGGACCTCGGCGACGCTGACTTGCTCGAGCCGCAGGGTTGCGGTCAGTTCGCCGATCACCCGCTGCCCGTCGATTGCCCCGCAGCTGAAGAGGTCGATCGCTATGAGGCGCTCCTCGGGCCAGGTGTGGACCGACAGGTGCGACTCGGCCAGGATCAGCACGAGGGTGATGGCCCCGTTGGGGAAGATCGCGTGGCTAGTGTCGAGCACATGGCCGTTGCCGGCCCGGACGGCGTCAATCGCCAGATCCGTCAGCGTGGTGATGTCGTCGACGGGCGAGTCCGGCGTGCAGACGGCGTCGATAGCGTAGAGACGCTTGGGCGAGACGGCTTCCTGGCGTCGCAGGTCGGTGTAGCTGCTGGCCGCTTCCATGCCCGGCATGATGTGCGAGGATACCGTATGGCCTGGTGGCTCTGCCCGGGTCCGCTGGCCGGGAGAGATACACAAGCTCATGAATCTGGATGAGACAGTGGCGGATGTCGCCGCTGCGGTCGGCATTGCCGAGGGCGAAGCGGGCATCAGGGATATTCTGTCCGCCATTCTCGAGGTCGAGCCCGGAGCTGTCCGTGAGGTCGCGCGGCTCGCGGAGCTGCCGGTGCCTGTCGTCGCGGCGGCCTGCAACGAGCTGCGCAAGCGCGGAGTGGTGGAGACCCAGCGGCCGGTGCGGCTGACCGGGCCGGGCCGCGAGGCAGTCACGACGGCCGCCGGAGGAGCGGCCGTACTCCGCCTCACCTGCCCTGAGTGTGATGGCCGCGGCATCGTGCTCCCGGCCGAGCTGGCCGGCCTGGCGGACACGCTCCAGGCGGCCGCGGACGGGGAGCCTGACGCCCGGGCCGAGCTCGACCAGACGCACTGCACGGTCCCCACCAAGATCGCCCGGGTGCTGCGGCTCCAGGCTGCCCACGCTCTGGCCGGCCAGCGCATCCTGCTCATCGGCGACGACGACCTGATCGCCGTGGCTATTGCCCAGTTCGCGGCCTGGGCCGGGACGCCGCGCATGATCCGGCGCCTTGCCGTCGTCGACACCGACCCCGACGTGCTGAGCTGGATCGGCGAGCAGGCCGCGCCGACTGGCGTCAAGGTCGAGCTCGTCGAGCATGACCTCCGCGCGCCGTTGCCGTCCTCGCTGGCTGGCGCGTTCGACGTCGCCATGACCGACCCGCCGTACACCGTGGCGGGCGCTGAGCTGTTCCTCAGCCGGGCCGTCTCGGCCCTCGCGGCGCAGCCGGGCCGTCATGTGTTCTTTTCCTTCGGCGCCCGGCGGCCGGACGAGACGCTCGCAGTGCAGCGTGCGATCGCCGGGATGGGCCTGGTGCAGCGTGCTCTGTGGCCTGGATTCAATACCTACGTCGGCGCGGGCATCCTGGCCGGCACCAGCAACCTGTATCACCTGCGGACCGCGCAGGGCGCTCGCCCGCTCATCGAGGATGGCTACGACGGCCCGCTGTACACCGCTGACAACCGGGCTGGGGTCGTGCGCCCATACCGTTGCGCGACCTGCAAAACGGTGCAGGAGGTCGGACAGGGCAGCCGGTGGCCGCAGATAGCCGCGCTCCAGGCGGCCGGCTGCCCGGAGTGCGGCGGCACTACGTTCCGGCCCATGCCGCTGGCGGCGCGATGAGCCGCTACCTCGTCAGGCCTGCCACCGAGAGAGACCTCGACGCACTGGTCAGCTACGAGATCGAGATCGCGGTGATCTCGTTCGGAGACGAGGCCGTCACCGATCCCGCGCTGCACCGCAAGCGGGTCTCTGGCGCGCTCGGCAAGGCCGGCGAGATCACACTGGTCGCGGCCGACGAGACGGCGCCGGCGGAACCGCTGGGCTGGGCCTGGCTGTCCGCCCGGACGAACTCGCTGACCGGTGACCGGTACGGCAACTTCCGATCGCTCGCGGTGTCGGACGTCCCCGACCGTAGTGTGATCGGCGAGCTGCTCATGGCGGCTGTGGTCGAGGCTGCCGACTCTGGCGGCATGACACAGCTGACCGGCAAGGTGCACGCCGCGAACCTGGGCATGCGCGCGCTGTACCGGAAGTTCGGCTTCACCGCGACGCACCTCACGATGGAGCGCAAGGCAGCCGCGGACGGCGGGTCCTCGTGATCAAGTGCGTTGTGTGGGATATCGACAACACGCTGCTCACGGCTGTCTACCTGGAGTCCGGCGACCAGTTGCCCGAGCCGGATCCTGAGCTGCTCGGCGTCCTGCGCGAACTCGCCCGGCGCGGCATCCTCAACGCCATCGCCAGCCGTAATCCGCCCGCCGCCGCCCGCTACGTGGCGAAGGTGACTGGCGCCGACTTCGCCGCCGAGGAATGCGGCTGGGGGAGTAAGGCGGAGGCCATTACCCGGATCGCGGCCGAGCTGAGCCTGGCGCCAGATGCTATCGCCTTCGTCGACGACGACATGCTGGAGAGAGCCGAGGTGGCGGCCGCGCTGCCGGAGGTGCTGGTGCTCACGCCCGAGGACGCCGTCGAGGCGCCGGGCTGGCCGGCGTTCAGCCCGGCCGTCATCACCGACGAGGCCAGGCGCCGCGGCGAGCTCTACGCCCAGCGCCGTCAGCGCCAGGCGGAAGCGGCATCGTTCGGCGGCAGCCGCGACGAGTTCCTCCGGCGGATCGGCACCCGGATCACGATTGCCTTGGCGGCGGAGGCTGACCTGCCCCGGCTGCACGAGCTCTCGGTCCGCACGCATCAGCTCAACTCCGGCGGCGAGGAGTTTACCGAGGCCGACCTAGCCGGCTACTTCGCAGACCCTGGCGCCGCGGTGTACACATTGCGGCTGACGGACAACTTCGGTGACGACGGTCTGGTCGGCGCCGCAATTCTGACCGGAAACGACGAAGGCGGGGATGCGGTCGGCCTCGTTTCCGGCGCGGTTGGGGTGTGCCGGGTACCGCTGGTGATGATGTCCTGCCGAGCTCTCGGTCGCGGGGCACTCGACGCCCTGCTGGCGTGGTTGTGCCGCGCGGCCGCCGCGATGGGGGGGACCGAGCTGCAGGTCCCGTGCCTGGTCACCGAGCGCAACGTGCCGATGCGGCTGGCTCTCGCCGCGGCCGGCCTGCGCGCCGCGCCCTGCAGCGTCGGCCCGGACGGGCGGGCCATCTTTGTGCGTTCGCTGACAGGCACGCTGCCGCGGCTGACGGACTGGGCGACCGTTCCGTGACCTCGGAGTCAGCGGTCGCAGGCGAGCTCCGAGCGATGCTCGCCGACATTACTGGTCGTCCCGAGCTCACGGAGATCGGGCCGGATACCGTGCTGTTCGGCGAGGACGTGGGCCTGGATTCGCTGGCGGGCACGATGCTGCTTCGCCAGATCGAGCGCCGCTACGGCGTGGACGTGGCTGCCGAGGATCTGAACCTGGATGCGCTCGAGACGCTCGGCACGCTGGCAGCGTTTATCGCCGAACGGGCCTGATTCGCCCGCTGCCGAGGCGCGGTGATCCGTTCGTTGCGCCCGCTGTCGGGGTGGTCTGGCTCGCGCTGAGCTGTGGCGGTGACACGTGCGGCGGCGGCTGGCTCGGTCGCCGCCGGAGTTGAGCTGCGCGCTGGCTGATCCACAGGTCATTCCGGCCGGCCTCAGCTTTTCCACAGGCCTGAATAGGGACGGAAAGGTGTCGCTGCCGGCCGGTATTGTCGAACATGTGAGCGGATAACTGACCGAGACTGTGGAAGGGAGGCCGCGATGCCGGATCCGGGCTGGGACATTCCGGGGGTCGACCGCGACGCCTCCCCCGGCGGGCTGCTCACCGGCACTTCTCCCGCCGCGGGCACAAGCACCGCCGGCGGCGGTCGTGCCGGTTCTGGCTCGGGTGCCCGCCCGGGGCGGAAGCGCCGCACGACCCGGCGGGACGGCAGCGTGTCGGCCGCGTCCGGGTTGTCGGCCGGCGCGTTCGCCCCGGCCGGCGACAGCGGCTCGCGTTCCGCTTCCCCGGCCGCCGGCAGCCCGGCTGGCTCTCCGGCCGCCGGCAGCGCTGGTGCCGCGCCGAGTTCCGCGTCTGACTACTCGGACGGTTCCGCGTCCGGCGCGTCCGGCGCGTCCGGTTCTGCGGGTTCTGCGTCGGACTGCTCGGATGGTTCTGCGTCTGACGGCTCGGACGGTTCTGGTTCCCGGTCGGCTGACCGCCCGTACGTGACGGCCGGCGCCGGCGGCCCGTACGCTGCTGGCGGCGGTGCGCGGCCGCCGGATGCGGCGGAAGCTTTGGCGTGGCTGAATGCGGCCCTGGAGTTCCTGGCGGCCGATGACCCGGCCCGCTGGAGTGAGGGCCTGCAGGCGGACTGCCTGCGGGCGCTGGCGGTCGCCGAGTCACGGCAGACCGCCGCCCACGCCAGGGTGCTGTCAGCGTTCAGCGTGCCCGGCGGCGGCCTGAACGGCGACGGGCACCGGTCGCCGCGGGTGTGGCTGACCTGGCAGACCCGCGCCACCCGGCCCGCGGCGGGGGCGCGGGTCGCGTGGATGCGG
Organism: uncultured Actinomycetota bacterium; assembly: GCA_963711535.1. GTDB lineage: Bacteria > Actinomycetota > Actinomycetes > Streptosporangiales > Streptosporangiaceae > JAJYUU01. The sequence continues at coordinate 316,882 of CAVQEN010000005.1, forward strand.
CGGCTGGACGCCCACCCGCGTATTGCCGCGGCGCTGGCCGCCGGGACCATCTCGGTGTCGTGGGCCCGGCAGCTGGCCGACTGGTCTGACCGGCTCCCCGAAGACCACCGCGGCGACGCCGACGCGGACTTTCTGGCCGCGGCCGGCGGCGGCGCCGGCCTTTCTGATCTGGCCGGGCTGGCGGAGGACCTGCGGCGCCAGCACGCGCAGCCTGACCCCGATGATGGTGACGGGTTCGGGGACCGCAACGTGCGGCTGGACCGGACGTTCGGCGGGGCGGGGCGGCTGACCGGTGACCTGACCCCGGCCTGCGCCCAGCTCGCCGAGACGGTCCTGGACGCCCTGGCCCGGGTACGCGGGCCCGAAGACGACCGCAGCACCGGGCAGCGCCGCCACGACGCGCTGGAAGAGGCGTTCCTGCGGCTGGCCGGCGCCGGGACCCTGCCCCGGCGGGCCGGGCAGCCAGTCCGCCTCGAACTCGACATCACCCTGGCCGAACTGCTGCGCGGCGACCGCGACGGCCGCACCTGCGACGCCGCCATCCAGCCGGTCATCACCGGCCACGTCGACTACGACCTCCTGACCCGGCTCACCCGCCCCGGCCAGGACCAGGACCAGCAGCTGCCCTTCGACAGCAACACCGACAACAACGACGCGGGCGACACTGATGTCCGCGTACAGGGTCACGTGTAGGTGCGCGTACGACATGACACGCTGCGACGGTTTGGGCCGGAAATGTAAGTTCCGGCCGTGAAGCAGGGCCACCCTTCGGAGTGTCAACCGCCAAGAAGACATCTCCGAAGGATGGCTGCTTCCCATGATCCTGGATGCGGAGTCGTGGATGAACATTCGTCGTTTCCGTGCCCTGCACGAGCGGGGCGCTACCTATGCCGAGATCGCTGCCGAGGTGGGCTGTGACTGGCGGACGGTGAAGAAGTACATCAGTGCGGGCGCGGCCGGCGTGCCGCCGGCGGGGCCGTCGCGCCGGGGCTGCCTGCCGCAGGTGGTCGCCCCGTTCACCGGGGTGATCGACGCGTGGCTGCGCGCTGACATCACGATGCGGGCATCGGTGATCCATGAGCGGCTGGTGGCCGAGCACGGGTTCGGCTACTCCTACCAGCGGGTGAAGGTGTATGTGGCCGGGGCCCGGCCGCGGATCGCCGCCGAGCTCGAAGCCGGTGATGAGAACCCGCTGCGCGGGCTGCACCGCCGGTTCGAGGTGCTGGCGGGCGTTCAGGCGCAGGTCGACTGGGGTGAGGAGGGCGGCATCCTGGCGCATGCCGGGATACCCAAGACCTACTCGTTCCACATGGTGCTGTCGTACTCGCGGGACCCGTTCTGCTGTTACACCGACAGCATGGAGCTGGGCACCTTCTTCGACTGCCACCGGCGGGCGTTCGCGCATTTCGGCGGGGTGCCAGGGGCGCTGGTTTACGACCGGACCAAGACCGTGGTCCGCCGCCATGTCGCGCCGGGCAAGGCGGTGCCGCTGCACCCTGAGGCGGCGGCGTTCGCTGACCATTACGGGTTCGCGATCGACGTGCTGGCCGCCTACCGCCCGACCGGCAAGGGCCGGGTGGAGCGGCAGGTGGAGATCGTCCGGGCGCACGTGCTGGCCGGCCGGTCGTTTTCGTCGCTGGCGGAGATGGACGCCGCGTTCGCCGCGTGGCTGCCGATCCGCCGCGGCCAGGTGCACCGCACCCACGGGCAGGTCATCGCCGAGCGCGCGGCAGCCGACCGGGCCGCGCTCACTCCGCTGCCGGCGATCCCATACCTGGTCGCTGACCTGCATCTGCGCCGGGTCGGCAAGGACTGCCTGGTTTCGTTCGAGGCCAGCTTGTACTCGGTGCCCGCGGTGATGATCCGCGCCGGGCAGTACGTGCAGCTGCGGGTCACGCCCGCGGTTGTGACCATCTGCGCGCTGCCGTCCGACGGCGGGCAGCTGCTGGCCGCCCATCCCCGCGCGACCCGGCGCGGCTGCTGGGTCACCGACCCGGCGCACTGGGACGGGCTGCCCGACGGGCACACCCGCGCGGTCACCCTGGACCTGCCGCCCGCGCCCGCGGCAGCGGGCCAGCCGGCCGCGCCCGGGCTGCTGACCGCGCTGCTGGCCGGCCACGCCGCCGCGGCGACACCGGTCGCCCGGCGGCCCCTGTCCGACTACGACACCGCCGCGGGCAGCGCGCCCGGCGCCAGTGACGAGGAGCAGCGGTGACCGGCCGCCGCCAGGTCAGCCTGGACGCCGTCGACGCTACCTGCACCGCCAGCGCGCTGGCCAGCATCGAGACCTGGCTGCGCCGCGCGCCCGAGGAGGTCATCGCCAGCCTGGCCGGCTCTGTCTACGGCGAGCCGACCCCCCGCGCCCTGGACTGGGCCCGGGAGCTGACCAGCGACCTGCGTTACTACAGCGCCGTCCTGTCGTGCGCGATCCGCGCCGCCGGCAACCCCGACGACGCGGAAAGGAACCCGTTCTGATGAGCGAGCTGATCACCGCCCGCATCCGCGCCAACGCCACCCGGCTGGGCCTGCCCGGCATCGCCGCCGACCCCGCCGCCCTGGCCGCCCGCGCCGAGCAGTCCACCCTGGGCTACCTGGACTTCCTCGACCTGGCCCTCGGCGAGGAAGCCGGCCTCAAAGACAGCCGCCGCGCCCGCGCCGCGCTGAACTCCTCCGGCCTGCCCCACCGCAAGACCCTCGACGAGTTCGACTTCGCCTTCCAGCCCTCCATCGACGTCCGCAAGATCCGCGACCTGGCCACCCTGGCGTTCGTTGCCGGCAAGGCCAACCTCGCGCTGCTAGGCCCGCCCGGCACAGGCAAGACCCACCTGGCCTGCTCCCTGGCCGTGGCCGCCTGCCACGCCGGATACACCGTCTTCTACACCACCCTGGACGACATGGTCCGGCGGCTGCGCGCCGCCGACAACGCCGCCCGGCTGGAAAACCAGTTCAAGGCCTACACCCGTCCGGCCCTGCTGGTCATCGACGAGGTCGGCTACCTGCCGCTGGACCGCGCCGACGCCAACCGCGTCTTCCAGCTCATCTCCCGGCGGTATGAGAAAGGATCAGTGATCATCACCAGCAACAAGGCCTTCAGCGAAATGGGCCAGGTCTTCACCGACGAAGTCCTGGCCACCGCGATCCTGGACCGGCTCCTGCACCACTGCCACGTCATCTCCATCAACGGCCCCAGCTGGCGGCTCAGGGACCGCATCAGCGACCTGGCCGCCGGCGACACCAGCCCGGCACCCGCCGCCAGCCCCGGGAACACCGATGCCGTCGCGTAGCGACAGCCGTAACGACAGCGCCGCCTGCCCGGCCTGCGGCCAGCCGTTCACCCCGGCCGGACGGCAGCGCTGGTGCTCAGACGCCTGCCGGCAGGCCGCCTGGCGCCGGCGCCAGCCCCGCACCCCCGCCGAGCTGCCGCCTGCGCGTTCCCGCAAGAACAACACCATCTACGAATGCCCGGACTGCGGCCAGCGGCAGCTCGGCCAGCAACGATGCGACGACTGCGGCACATTCACCCAGCGCATCGGCCCCGGCGGCACCTGCCCCCACTGCGACGAACCAGTCGCCATCACCGACATACAAGACCTGACACAATGACAACAGCCCGAACCAGCCCAGCACATCACGCCGTACGCCTCGCTGCACACGACCTCGTACGCGGACAACTGACGACAACGGGAAGCCTGACGCCGCTGCCGCCGCCGCTGCAGACGACTGCGCTGGCGGGCTGGATTACGGGCTGCTGGCCAGACTGGCCGACCCCGACAGCCCCCAGGCCGCCCGGCTGCGCGACGCCGCGAAAGCCGCCGGTATCGCCGCCGCGTCAGCGGGGATCCAGGACGTGCTGGCAACCGCCATCCGGCTGCTGTCCGGCCCCGGCGGCGCCGCCGCGGCACTGCGCCGCACCACCACCGGCATCCCCCGGGCGTCGGTGAGCCTGCCGCTGGACATCGCCACCGCGTTCGACACCGTGCCGGTGCACCTGCGCCGCGCAGTCAGGAGACGGGACCGGTGCTGCCGGTTCCCCGGCTGCGACATCCCCGCCGCCGCCTGCGACGTTCACCACATCGTGTGGCGCAGCAACGGCGGCGGCCACACCCTGACCAACCTCGTGCTGCTATGCCACTTCCACCACCACGTCGCCATCCACCGGTGGGGCTGGGTATTCACCCTCCACAGTGACGGCACCACCACCGCGATCAGCCCCGACGCCACCAAGACCCTCAACAGCCACCCGCCACCCCGGGCCGCCTGAGCTTCCGAAGAGATGCAATTACGTCGCTAGCCCTCGAACAGGCCATCGCCGCTCCCGGTCGTCGCCCCTGGGGACGGTTCCCCTAGCTGACAGGCCGACCGGGAGCTATCGTCCCGAGCCAGGAATGAATGCGATGTCTCACCTGGTGGGCGATGGTCAAGAGGGTTGCTGTCTCGGCACGAATCAGCGGTTGCGCGCTGACGGCTGCCTTCCTAGTCCTGGGGTGCGCGGGCTGCACGGGACACCAAAGCCCGCGGCCGCCCGAAGTGCAGCGGTATCGGTGCCAGCTGCGGCCGTCGCACCGTCAGCCACCCCGCCGATGTCGGCGCAGCCCACCAAGCTCAAGGCTGACGCTACGGTCCGTCAGGAGCTGCTAGCGACGTTTATCGCCTTTCGCAGCGACGGGGCCGACACCCCTGGTTATGGCGCCATTCCGCCCTCGGCGGTGGCCGGCATCACGCCGGGGACACTGCATTACGCCTACGATCCGGCGACTGGCACCTACTGGGCGGTGGCCGAGTTCCGCGCCACCAAAGCTGCGAGCCAGACCGTCGCGTTCGTCGGCTTTCAGGATGGCGGTAACGAGGCAGTCTTCATGCAACCGCCTGGCGGATCGTGGCATGTCAAGTCCGTCGGTCCCTGCATGGCCGGCCTGCCGGTCAGCGTGGCAGCTGCGATGAAGCTGACGCCGAGCCCTTATCCCGGCTGCCAAGCTCCCGCTCCGGCTGGTTGAACGAAGAGATCGCCTTGGACTAAATCACCGACAGTCGGCACCACCACCGCGGTCAGCCCCGACGCCACCAAGACCCTCAACAGCCACCCGCCGCCCCGGGCCGCATAGGCCCGGGGCTGGGCTTGCACCGCGGCGTAGTGCAGGCGGATCCGCTCGGATGGTCTCGGCCAGCTCTGGGTCGGCAAGTACTATCCCCGGGTGGCTAGGTACAAGATGAATTGGTCGCCCGCATCCGAGCGTGAGGCTCTGGCGGCGTTCCTCGACAAGCAGAGGGACATTCTGGTTCGCAAGATCGAGGGCGTTACCGACGAGGACGCGCGCAAGCCACCGACTGCGAGCTCGCTTTCGCTGCTCGGGATTCTCAAGCACTGTGCGCTGTGGGAACGCAGGTGGTTCCAGGTCATCGTGGCCGGGCGCACATTCCCGGGAGAGTGGCCCGAGGTCAGGTCCAATTGGAGGATCGACGACTTCGCTGTCGGCCCAGACGACACAGTGCTGTACTGGCTCGCCTATTACGGTGATCAGATTGCCGAGTCACGCCGGATCGCGGCCGACCGTGACCTCGACGCGCCGTGCGCTTACGCCGAGAACTCCGATACCAACCTGCGCTGGGTGCTGATGCACCACATCGAGGAGGTGGCCAGGCACGCCGGCCACGCGGACATCATCCGCGAGACCATCGACGGCAGCACCGGGGAGTAGCCCAGACGCGTCGGGACAGGCAAAACGCGCCGCTCGCGGCCGCACGTGGTCTGACTTGTTGGCGCGGCCCAAATAACCTGCAGTCGTCACCGCACCGCGGTCAGCCAGCTCGCCCGCGGGCGGACCAGGGACGTCAAGATCGACACCCGTTTCGCCGACCCGGCGGGCCGGAGGTGTCAGGGATTGACATCCATTTCGCCGGTCCCGCTCTCGTCGAAGCTCCCCGCTGCAGCTGCCCCTCCGGCGACCGCGATCGGGTCGTCGGCGATGCGCCCGCCGTCCTTGCGGTGCAGATAGGCGGCCACTGCCGGATAGACCAGGACCGAGACAACGCCGGCGCCGACCAGGGCCGCGACATTAGCGGGCAACATCACACCGTCGCGCTGTCCGATCTCGGCCAGCGCGATGAGCAGCGGCATCGTGGTGGCGGTGATGAAGGTCATCTCCAGTCGCTGCCGCAGTGGCAGCACCTTAAGGTAGATCAGGAGCGACGGTAGCCCCCGCACAACGAGCAGCAGCCCGGCGATGATGAGCAGGCGGGCCGGGTCACGAGCGATCGACCTGATGTCCAGCGTCATGCCCGAGACCACGAAGAAGATCGGGATAAAGATGCCGTAGCCGACCGCCGTGAGCTTGCCCTCCAGCGGCTTGACCTCCTCCGCCATCCGGTGCGTCCAACTGCGCAGCACCATGCCGGCCAGCATCGCGCCAAGGACGACATCGAGGCCGAATTGCCCGGCCGCGACGAGGAGAACGAGCAGCAGGACGACAGTCCAGCGCAGAGTGGACTGTGCGGTGGCTCGCTTGCCCTGTTCGATCAGTGAATGCATGCGGCGCTTTCCAAGCAGCCGCGGAGCAGCCGTGAGCAGCAGTGCCGCGACGATCACGGCCACCAGGGAGGCGAGGGCCACGTACTGGGCGCGCTTGGTCAGGAACAGCGAGATCGCGATGATCGGGAAGAGCTCGCCCGCGGCCCCGGCCGCCATCACATACCGGCCGAACTTGCCCTCGAGCATGTCATTGTCGTGCAGGATCGGCAGCAGCGTGCCCAGCGCCGTGGTCGTCAGCGCCAGGCCTATCGGGACGAAGTCACGGACGAGGCCGACCGAGGAGAGAATCCAGACCGCGCCGACCGCTAGCACTGCGCTGACCGCCCAGCCGGAGATGGCCAGCCGCCCAGACCGCTCGCGGAACAGGTGCGGGTCAAGTTCGTATCCGGCCAGCAAGAACAAGAAGCCAAGCCCGATGTTCGACAGCAGCTGGATGCTCTTCGTCGGAACCAGGCCCAGCACGTGCGGGCCTATCAGCAGCCCGCCGAAGATCAGGATGACGACCTCGGGGATCCTCGGGCCGGGGAGGACCGCGGCGATTGTCGGTGCAATGGCCGCTACCAGGACGATGCCCAGCAGGGTCTGGAGTCCCTGAAAGTCCATGTCAGCTATGGCCCAGCGGATCGGATCCGGCCGGGCTGAGGCTTCCAGCCAGACGCTCATGCACCCGGGATAGCCAGGCGCTGCCGGGGGCACCTGGGCGCAGCGCGAAGACCTGTGAAGCCGTCACGTGCGTCAGATCCCCCGGTACCAGCCCGCCCCCCTGTCGGTCTGGTCAAGGATGCCCACTACCCACCGCGGCTACTCCGACCTGCCGGAACGCGGTGCCGGGGGCGGGCCGCGGCAGAGCCGGGCCAGGCACACCTGCATGATTACCCTGTGGCGGTCACTCCGACATTTCCCAGCCGGGAGACCCTGGGCAGGCTCAGGTTCCGCCCGCTGGATGTGGCCGTCGGCATCGGCATCCTGCTGCTGGTCTATGCCGTCGTGCGGGTGGGCGCAGGAGCCAGGGCACCGTCCCATCCGTCGACCACGATTAACCTGGCCCCGTCGAACCTGCCCTACTACGCCGCACGCAGCCTGCTGCGGATGTTCATCGCGCTGTTCTTCTCCTATGCCTTTAGCCTCGGCTACGCCTACGTCGCCGCGCGCAGCAGGAGATGGCGCCGGATCCTCATCCCCGCGCTGGACATCCTGCAGTCGGTCCCAGTGCTCGGCTTCCTCGCGATCACCGTGACGTTCTTCGTCGCGCTGTTTCCCGGCTCCGAGCTCGGGTTCGAGTGCGCGGCGATCTTCGCGGTCTTCACTTCACAGGCGTGGAATATTACGTTTTCCTTCTACCACTCCCTGATTAGCCAGCCGCCCGAGCTTGACGAGGCCAGCAAGCTGATGGGGCTGTCGAAGTGGAAACGGTTCTGGACGGTGGACGTGCCGGGCGGCGCGATCGGGCTGGTCTGGAACGGGATGATGAGCTTCGGCGGCAGCTGGTTCTTCCTGACCGCTTCTGAGCTGATCACGGTGAACCACCGCAAGTACACGCTGCCGGGTGTCGGCTCCTACGTTGGCGTCGCGGAGCAACAGGGAAAGCTCAACGACGTTGTGTACGGCATCATCACCATGATCATCATCATCCTGGCCGTAAATTTCTTTTTCTGGCGGCCGCTGGTCGCCTACGTGGAGAGGTTCCGGGTCGAGCAGTCGGGATCGGACCTGAAGGCAAAGTCGCTGTTTCTCAACGCTCTACGCAGGACTAGCTGGCCCGCTGCCCTTAGCCGGGGCAAGCGGGTGCTGGCTCAGCCAGTCAACCGGGTGATGCTGCGGGCTACCGGCATCGACGACCGGAGCCTGGCCAGTCACGAGACCCGCCGCCGAGCCGCCGACCTGGCGTTTGCCACAGTGGTAACGCTTGCGCTCGGCTACGGCCTGTATGTCATGCTGGCCTACGTCGCCACCGGCACGGACGGCCTGGCGGTCTTCGGCACTGCGTTCTATGACGGCTTCCTAACATTCCTGCGGGTGGCCGTCGTGGTGATCGTCTCGTCGATCATCTGGATACCGGTGGGCGTCTGGATTGGCTTCAACCCGCGTGTCGCGCAGTTCATGCAGCCGATCGTCCAGGTACTGGCGAGTTTCCCGGCGAACTTCATCTTCCCGTTCGCCATCGTAGTCTTCCTGGACATCGGCCTGTCGCTGAACTTCGGTGCCATCCTGCTGATGGCCCTGGGCACCCAGTGGTATGTGCTGTTCAATGTCATCGCCGGGGCGAGTGCGGTCCCGTCGGACCTCAAGGAAGCTATGGACAACCTGGGGGTACGGGGAGCCGATCGGTGGCGCCGGTTCATCCTGCCTGCGGTCTTCCCCGCCTACGTGACGGGCGCGATCACCGCCGCAGGTGGCGCCTGGAACGCGACCATCGTGGCCGAGATCGTCAGCTACAACCACCGCACGCTTATCGCCAAGGGCCTGGGCAGCTTCATCGCACTGAACAGCGGCACCACGCATTTGCCTGAGCTGTTCGCCGGGCTGCTCGTGATGGCGATCTACGTCACGGGGCTGAACGCCCTGCTCTGGCGTCGGCTCTACAAGCTGGCCGAGACGAAGTTCGCCCTGGCATGAGTACTCCGGAACGCGCTGCGACCAGCAGCAACGCCGCCAGGCGCACCGGGGTCGCGCGGGCCACGCCGCTCATCAGCGTGCGGCACCTGAGCAAATCGTTTGCGGGCCCCGGTGGCCGCTCGCTGCTGGTGCTTGACGACATCAACCTGGACGTCGCCGAGGGCGAATTCGTCGCCCTGCTCGGCCGCAGCGGCAGCGGCAAATCCACGTTGCTCCGCTGCATCGCCGGGCTGATGGCACCGACTCAGGGTGAGGTCCAATTCCGCGGGCGCACTCTCACCGGCACGAACCGGGAGACCTCGATGGTCTTCCAGACGTTCGCGCTGATGCCGTGGCTGACCGTGCAGCAGAACGTGGAGCTTGGCCTCGAGGCTCGCCGCGTGCCGATGCAGGAGCGTACCGAGCGCGCGCTGCGCGCGATCGACATCGTCGGCCTGGACGGGTATGAGACGGCCTACCCGAAGGAGCTGTCAGGCGGCATGCGCCAGCGCGTCGGCTTCGCGCGGGCGCTCGTGGTCGAGCCGGCCGCGCTGCTCATGGACGAGCCGTTCAGCGCCCTGGATGTGCTGACCTCGGAGAACCTGCGCGGTGAGCTGCTGGAGCTGTGGGAGGGGCACAAGTTTCCGACCAAGACCATTGTGATGGTCACCCACAACATCGAAGAAGCCGTGCTGCTTGCCGACCGCATCCTGGTACTGGGCACTAACCCCGGCCGCATCCGGTCGGACATGATCAACCCGCTGCCGCGCCCGCGCCGCCGCCGCACCCCGGACTTCGACGACCTGGTCGACCAGATCTACCGGATGATGACCCGGCGGCTCACGGCCGAGGCGCAGCCCGCCGCGCCGTCTGGCCCCGCGGGCACGGTCAGTGACACGCCGCTTCCGCAGGCCACCGTCGACGGCTTGTCCGGCCTGGCGGAAATCCTGCTCGCGCGGCACGGCGGCGCGGCGGACCTCGCTGACCTTGCCGACAGCCTCGGGCTCGAGGTCGACGACCTGCTGCCGCTGATGGATGCCCTGGTCATGCTCGGGTTCGCCGACCTGCGCGGCGACCGGCTGGAGCTGACTGCGAACGGTCGGGTATTTGCCGGTGCCAGCATCCAGGACTCTAAGGAGATCTTCGCCCGGGCGTCCCTGGAGCACGCACCGCTGGTGCGCACGATCTACCGCAGTCTGCGCGGCACGACGGACGACACGCTGCCGGCCGTTCTTCACCGACATCCTGCGGACCAGTTTCGGCGAGGAAGAAGCGGCCCGGCAACTCGACGTGGCGGTGAACTGGGGCCGGTACGCCGAGCTCTACGACTACGACGCGGCGCGCGGTCAGATCATCCGTGAGGAGCAGGGCATCGGCGCAACCATCGCGGACGCGCCGCAGCCGGCCAAACGCGGCTCGCTCACGGTGTACCTGGGTGCTGCGCCCGGCTCCGGGAAGACCTTCACGATGCTCAAGGAAGGCCGCGCGCTGCGGGCGCACGGCGAGGACGTAGTCATCGGCTTCGCCGACGCGCGCGGTCGCGAGCACACGCAGGAGGCAGTCGGCGGACTGGAGACAGTGCCCGCCCGGCAAGCCAGCGGCCCCGCCGAGGACGACGGGCCCCGGCGCGAGCAGGACGCGGGCGCTGTCGGCACGGGCGCTGCCCGGCGGGCCGTCGCCGAGGAGATGGACGTCGCCGCCGTGCTGGCACGCAAGCCCGAAGTGGCCCTGGTGGACGACCTCGGGATGCACGTGGCGGCCGTCGAGGCACTTCGCGGCGCGGGTATCCATGTCATCAGCACCGCAGACGTCGGCGACGTGCAGCGCGTCGCCCCGGACGTCGAGGCCGTCACCGGTGAGCCCGCACCCGGCATAATTTCCGACGAGGTCCTGGCGAGCGTGGACGCGCTCCAGTTTGTGGACTCGTCGCCGGAGGCACTACGCAAACGGCTCGGGCACGGCAACATCTATCCGCACGGGCGGGTCGCGGCCGCGCTCGACACCGAGTTCCAGCCCGCCCGGCTGGCGGCGCTGCGCGAGATCGGACTGCGCCTGGTCGCGCTGCAGGCCGGCGAGCCGTCCGGTGCGGGCGCCGGCGAGCCGCTGCAGCGCAGTCCGCAGGACGTCCTCGTCGTGGTGTGGCGCCCCGAGCAGGCGGACTCGCTGGTGGAGCGGGGCGTGCGACTCGCGCGCCGCCGGGGCGCACGGTGCTGCGTGCTCGCGGTCGACCATGGTGCGCAGACGTCGCGCGCGCTGGTGGAGCGAGTCGAGGCGGCCGCGACCGTGGGCGGGGCCACCGTGATCATCCGGGAGAGCCGCGACGCGGGCTCCGCGATCATCTCGGCTGTACAGGAGATCAGGGCGCGCCACCTGGTGCTCTCCGTGCCGACCTCCGGCTTGCTGGAGCGATGGCGCGGCACTCTGCTGGAGCGCCTCGCGAGCCAGCTTCCGGGCGTGCACCTGCACATAGAGGCGGCGCCGGGAACTGCCGAGGATTTCGACGGAAACGCGGACGCCGGTGACCGCAGCCGCCGTCAGCTTCGCGGCGTGATCCGCGTATATCTCGGTTACGCACCCGGCTGCGGCACGACAACGGCCATGCTGGAGGAGGCAAACCGGCGCCTGGCCCGCGGCAGCGACGTCGTCGTCGGCGCGGTGGATGCACCGGATCGTGAGGACGTCGCCGCCGAGCTGGAAGACCTCGAGCTGATCGGCGACGGCACGACAGTCGACACTGCCGCCGTGCTGGCTCGGCGACCTGAGGTGGTATGCGTCGACGACCTGACGGCCGGCACGACCTCGGCCGAGCGCCGGTTCGCCGCAGCCCGGCGGCTCGCCGACGCCGGTATCACGGTCGTCGGCACCGTTCAGCTCGGCAAGCTCGGCGGGGATAGCCCGGCCGCGTACCTGGACGAGACAGCGTTGCTTTCGCTCGCTGACGAGATCGAGCTTGTGGACGTCCCGCCGTCCATCCTGGCCGACCGGGTGCGCCGCGGGGGCATCGTGCCGGTCGGGCAGATCGAGCAGGCGCTCGAGACGACCTTCGGGCCGGACCGGCTCCGGGCCGAGCGAGAGCGGGCGTTCCGCATCGTCGCCGAGCACGGCGATCGGCAGCTCGCCGCCTACATCGGGGAGACTACGCAGCTGGAGCTCGATCGCAAGCCATCGATCCTGGCGTGCGCGGCGCCGTGGCCCGGTATGGAACCGCTGATCCGCCGGTCGGCGGCGCTCGCCGCGCAAGTCGACGGGGAGTTCCGGACCGCAGTGGTACGGCTGTTGCCGGGCGGTCAGGAGGATGATCTGCTAGCCGCCTATGCCGCGCTCACTGAGCAGCTGGGCGGTGAGTTCGCGGTGCTGAGCGGCCCGTCCGCTGCCGCGGCGCTGGCATCGTACGCGAGCCAGCTGCGGGTGACCGAGCTGGTACTGACTCGTGCCCAGCCCAGCCCCGCTGGCCGCTATCCGGTCCTGCGCGAGCTTGCCCGGCTCGTCCGCGACGCCGAGCTGCACGTCTTGCCGGTCGGATGACTGACCTGTCCGGCCTAATCCCGCCGAGCCCGTCAGCTGCCGGTCAGCTGCCGTCCGGGGTGTTGATCCCGACGGCAACTGCCGCTGCCTGACGTGTGGGCCGGGACTCGTTGCGCCCTGATCAGGTTCTGCGCATTCAGCTGACTCGGGGCGTTACTGAACCGTGGCTTGTACAGTTATGCCATGTGTCGGGATACTTCATCCGGATTTACCAGGAGATAAAGCGGCGGGCAAGGCCTGCCGGTCCGGCGGTGTGGCGAGCGCAGGAGCGTTGATGAGGCGTCTGGTTGCGGTGGCAGTCGTGCTTGTAGTCGCGGGTCTCGGGGCTGCGGGGTGCGGTCAGAGCGCTCGTCCGCCCAGTTCGGCTGCGGTTCAGGCTGCGGGGCTGAGGCTGCAGTCGGAGGGCCGGGCGCCGGTAGTCCGGCTGGGCGTGGTGCCGGAGATATCTGATGTGACCGGGCTGGTCGGCGTGGAGATGGGTTATTTCCGGGGTGAGATGCCCGCGGGCGTGCAGTTTGAGCCTGAGAGTTTTTCCTCGGATTCGGCGGTTGCGGCGGCTTTTGCCTCGGGCAAGATCGATGCGGCGTACCTGGATCCGGTGATGGCGGTGCGGCTGTGGCAGAAGGGCGGCTCGGGGCTGGTCCGGATCGTCGCCGGAGCGGCGTCGGGCGGGGCTGAGCTTGTCGGTCGGCCTGGTGTTTCCGGAGCGGCCGGCCTGGCGGGCAAGAAGGTAGCGGTGACGGCCGGGACGTCCCAAGCGGTCGCGCTGAGCCTGTGGTCGCGGGAGCAGGGCATCTCGGGGATCAGTGCTGCCGCGGTCACGGGGGCTGCGTCTGCGGTGCGGGAGTTCCTGTCCGGCGCGGTGGCGGCGGCGTGGGTGCCTGCGCCGTTTGACGTGGAGCTGGTGCGCCACGGCGGCCACGTGCTGGCCGCGGACTCGCGGCCGGCCAGTTCGCCACCGCTGAGCTGGTGGTGTCGGGCAGTCTGCTGTCGGGCCGCCCGGCGGCGGTGACGGGCCTGCTGAAGGGCGAGATCCTGGCGAACAACCTGATCGCGACTTCCCGTCCGGCTGCCCAGGCAGCGGCGGGGAGTTACCTGACCGCCGCGGAGGGCCAGAAGATTTCCTTCCGGGTGCTGGGCCTGTCGTTCGGGCAGGTCACGGCAACTGATGATCCGATGGCGGGCTCGGTCCTGGCGGAGGCCCGGCAGGCTGCCCGGACCGGGGCGCTGAAGCCGGTGCGTTCCCTGTCGGGGCTGTTTGATCTCGGGCCGGTCGACCGGCTGCTGAAAGCTGCGGGTCTTCCCGCGGCTACGTAGCGACTTCCGGCTGTCCGGCGCGGCGTGCTGAGCGCCGGGCGGCTGCTGTTCCCGCTGAGAAACCGCCGGGCGCTGTCCCCGGCCCTGCTAAGTGAGCTCATTTTCTGCGACCTGCCGCGCCGCGGCAGGGCCGCGCGGCTGGTAGAGGACGGAGTCGGCATGGGTCTGCGATGTGCGCGCGCTGCAGGGGGAAGCACCGGCAGGTCGCGGCGGCGGTGCCGGGCGGCGGCCGCTGTCCGCAGGGCGGTTGCGGCAGGGCTGGGGCCGGTCGTCGCGGCCGGGACGTCGCTGGTTCCGGCGACGGCGGCCACTGCGGCCGTGGCTGTCGCCGGAGCTGCGGTGGCGGCGGTCGCGACGGCATCGCCGGCGCATGCAGCGACATCCGCGCCGGTGCTGGTGCTGGTGCTGAACGGAGAGACCACGGCGCCGGAGACCACGGTCCTGCAGGACGCCGGATACTCGGTGACGCAGGTGACGCCGTCGGCGTGGGAGGCGATGTCGGCGAGCTCGTTCGCGTCGTATGCGGCGCTGGTGATCGGTGACCCGTCATCGGGATCGTGCTCGACGCTGACCCCGACGACCGCCACGTCCGGCACCGACGCGCTGGGCACGGCCTGGCAGTCAGCGGTGAGCGGGAATGTGGTGGTGGCCGGGACTGCGCCGGCGTATGCGGACACGACTGGCGCGGACAGCCTGATCAGCGACGCGTTGGGGTACGCGGCAGCTGGCTACTCGTCCTCGTCGGGCCAGGGGACGGGTCTTTATGTGGCCCTCCTGCCGTATCTGTGGGTTAGATAGAGATCATCTTCCGGGTAGTGGGGGCCGGAGGCCGCCGAGGGCGAGCATGGCCAGGGCGATGAGCGCGGCGGGGTCGCGGAACCCGAAGGCCATCCGGGTGATGACCCTTATCTTGGTGTTCACTGATTCGACGAGGCCGTTGGACAGGCCGTGGTCGAGGGTTGCGTGGATGCTCTGCAGATGCCGTCTTACTTTTCGTCCGAGTTCGGTGAATTCGGGATGCGGCAGCGGGCGGCCCATTTCAGCCACCGGCCGAGGGCGTATTTGCCTTCTTCGCCTTTGAGCTGGAACGGCAGCCGCAGTCCTTCTTTGAGCAGGTAGGCCCGGTGGAGGCGGGGGTGGGCCTTGTGGATCCAGGCGAGCTTGGCGGCCTGGTCGTCAGTGAGGTTGCCGGGGTTTTTCCACAGCGCGTACCGGGCGTTTTTCAGGTCGCGGGAGCCGCCAGCGGAGAAGGTCACGGTGCGGCTGCCGCGGGGCCGGCGGCGGTTCTGCCCGGCTGTGCCCGGCGCCGTGCCGCGCCCACGGCACCGCCGCGGTCACCACCCCGTGAGCCGGGCAGGACACCCGCGGCGCGTCGGCTTCCAGCCAGGCGGTCACCGGGCCCAGGTCCAGCGCCCGCCACAGCCGCCGCCGCCGCCCTGGTCATAGCCGGGCCGCTTGCGGCCGCAGACCCCGCACCGGCCCGCCTGCCGCTTGCGGGGCCGCACATGCGCCACCACGCTCAGCCGCGGCCCGGCGCCGTCCCCGGCGTCCAGCTCCTGCCAGTCCACCGCCTCGATGACCGCGTTGTCACAGCCCAGCATTTTCGCCCATACCCTGGAGGACCGCACGCCGTTCCCTCTCCCGCAAGTGCCTGTTTGGTCAGATATCCAGACACTACGGGCGGGAACGGCGTGCCCTTTCCCCGCTGCTTACTCTCCGGCCTGCTTCCGATAGCCAGCCACACCAGCCGGGAACGGCCGCTGTCCAGGCTGGCCGAAGGCCACCCCGCAGGGGCCGCGGCCTTGACCGCGTCCGGGCCCGGCGGACAATGCCGGGCCGGAAGCAGCCCCCGAGCAGCTGCACCGGCAGACCGCGCTTCCGTGACCGGGATCAGGGGCCGCCCGCAAACGCCAGACGCCCGTCCCGGCAGCCGATCCGGCGTTCACAACCCCGCGCCACCTACCCACGGAAGGGGCAGGGGAGCCCTTTATGTATCGCTGAACTGCGAGTACGCGACGGCGTCGTCGGGCACAACTGTGCCGCTGCTGAGCGGCGTGGAGGGTATCGGCACGGCCGGAGGGCTGACGGTCGACGGCAGCTTGTCCTGCTCGGACACTGGCACGGTGAACACGTGGGAGTCTGACGACGCGGCGGCGTTCCGGGGGTTCGCCGGCTCGTGGCTGTCAGCGGGGTCGTCGGGGTTCCCGTCGCCGTCGTGTCCGGTCGAGGAGGCCTTCGATACCTGGCCGGCGATGTTCACGCCGCTGGCTTATGACGCCGGCACCGACGCGACTGACAATTTCACCGCGTCCGACGGTGCCACGGGACAGCCGTACATCCTGCTGGGATCGCCGCCGTCAGGAACGACGCAGGACCTGGCACCGTCGACGAACGGCGAGGTTGCGTCGGGAGCGTCAGCCGGGTCGTCGGGCAATGCCGCTGATCCGGGGGTGAGCGCCAGCCAGGTCGAGGCCGGCGACTCGGTCAACGCGGAGAACGGTGATTTCACGCAGACGGATACCGATGAGTCGGTGCCCACGTTCGGTCCCTCGCTGGACTTCACCCGCAGCTACGACGCCCAGGCCGCAGAGCAGGAGACCGAGACCGGGACGCCCGGGCCGCTGGGCTACGGGTGGACCGATGACTGGGCGACAGCGCTCACGTCGTCCAGCCCGGTCGAGGGTGACATCTACACCGTTGACGGGCTGCGTACCGACACCGGCGCAGGCGGCCCGGCGCCGCAGGCGGCGACCGGAGCCACGGCTGTCGCGACGAACGGTGCCGACACCTATATCGCTGATGCTGCCGGGAACCGGATCGAGGAGGTGGCCGGCGCTGACGAGACCGAGTGGGGCATCACGATGACCGCCGGCGATATTTACACCATTGCCGGAAGCGCTGTCGGCCAGTCCGGTCAGTAAGCCGCCGACACTCCGGCGGCGTCGTCGCTGCTGAACGACCCGGACGGGATCGCGGTGAACTCGACCGGCGTGTTCATATCGGACACAGGGAACTGCCGGGTGCTCGAAATACCGGCGAGCGGTTCGGACGCCGATGACATCGAGATCTACGCCGGCCGTGACAGCGGCAACTGCACCGTCGGCGATGATGACAAGCCTGCGACTGAATCGAACCTCAGCAAGCCCGAGGGCCTGCACTTCGGGTACGGAAGCGGCGACGAGGATCTGTATATCGCTGACACGGGTAACGACCG
Source organism: uncultured Actinomycetota bacterium (assembly GCA_963711535.1). Lineage (GTDB taxonomy): Bacteria > Actinomycetota > Actinomycetes > Streptosporangiales > Streptosporangiaceae > JAJYUU01. The sequence goes on from CAVQEN010000005.1 coordinate 334,059, forward strand.
CATCCAGGAGGTTGCCGGAGCGGACGAGACCGAATGGGGCCAGTCGATGACTGCGGGGGACGTCTACACCATCGCGGGGACCGGCGGCTCGGCTGGCGCAAGCAGCAACGGTGCCGCGGCAGGCTCGAGCCTGCTTGATGCGCCTGCCGGGCTCACTGTTGACGGCAGCAACAACCTCTACATCGCCGACACGGGCAACTGCCGCGTCGAGGAAGTTCCCAGCTCGACAAGCAGCAGCCTGTGGGGCGGCAACCTGGGCACCATGACCGCCGACGACATCTACACCATCGCCGGACGCAACAGCAGCGACTGCACCGGCGGCACCAACGGCAAGGAGGCCATCGACTCCGACCTCAATTACCCGGATGAAGTTGCCTACGACTACACCTACGGCCTGTATATCGCCGATACGGGAAGCAATGTCATCAAGGAGGTCGCCAACACCACGGCGACCGAGTACGGCCAGTCGATGACCGACGGCGACGTGTACTCACTGGCCGGCACGCAAACGCAGGGCGACTCGGGCGACGGCGGCGCGGCGCTGTCCGCGGAGCTGAACCAGCCAGCCGGGGTTGCGGTCGGCTCCGGGAATGTGACGGTGGCCGATACCGGCAACAACGAGGCCAGGAGCCTCGGGCCGACCTCGCCGTATGACATCACGGACCTGGCCGGCGACGGTTACAGCATCGCCACGGCCGGCGATGACGGTCCGGCGACTGAGTCCGGGCTGAACACGCCCCAAAGTGAGGCCTTCGACTCTGCCGGCGATGTGTTCATCGCCGATGGCAACAACAACCGGGTCCAGGAGGTCGCCGCCTATACCCACACCCAGTTCGGGATCTCGATGATCGCGGGCGACGCTTACACGGTTGCCGGAAGCGCTAGCGGAGTTCAGGGCGACTCGGGCGACGGCGGCAAGGCGACCTGCGCGCTACTGTATGACCCGCAGGCAGTCGCGGTGAGCGAAGCAGGGAACCTGTACATCGATGACGGCGGGAATAGCCGGATTCAGGAAGTCGCTGCCAGTACCGGAGACATTTCCACCGTTGCCGGGAGCGCTACCGGTGCGACCGGTGACTCAGGCGACGGCGGCAAGGCAAGCAGCGCGCTGTTGTATGTGCCGGAGTCGATCGCCCTCGACAGCAGCGGGGACCTGTACATCGCTGACACGTTCAACAACCGGATTCAGGAAGTGCCTGCGGCGTCAGGTAGCCAGTGGGGCCAGTCGATGACAGCCGGAGACATCTACACGGTCGCCGGAAGTTCCTCTGGCACGGCAGGCAGCTCCGGTGACGGCGGCGCCGTCAAATCTGCATTGCTGCACTACCCGTGCGGCATCGCCACTGACGCTGCCGGCGACGTGTTCATCGCGGACTTCTCCAACGACCGCGTCCAGGAGATGGCTGTCGTCACCGGAACGCAGCGCGGCACCAAGATGACCGGCGGCGACATGTACACCATCGCCGGCACGACCGGGTCGGATGGCCTGACCGGCGATGGCGGCAAGGCAACAGCCGGGCTGCTGGACGACCCGACCTCTGTTGCCGCCGACGTGTACATCGCCGACAGCCTTAACAACCGGGTCCAGGAAGTGCCCGCCGGATCCGGTACCCAGTGGAGCCAGTCCATGACCGCCGGCGACATCTACACGGTCGCCGGGAGCGCGACCGGCGCGGCCGGCGACTCGGGGGACGGAGGCCCGGCGACCTCCGCGCTGATGAACAACACCGAAGCCGTCTCACTTGACCCGGCCGGCGACCTGTACGTCACCGACCTGAACAACAACCGGCTCCGTGAGGTCGTCGCCACTACCAGCACCACGATCAGCCCGGCGCCCGGCCAGACCAGTTCACTGGCCATCGCCCCGGCCGGCGCCGCGCCCGGCGGGATCACCATCACCCAGCCCGGCGGCGCCCAGGTAACCTTCTACTCGCAGAACGACGGAAGCTGCGCGTCGCCGTACGTCGCTGCGGGTCAGTACTGCGTGATGCCACAGGATGTCGGGGTGAGCCTGAGCGACAACACCTCGATAGATACCTACACGTTCACGCCGTCGTCGGGCTCAGACTCATACACCTATTCCTGGGCCGGGCAGCTGAAATCCGTTGCGGACCCGGCCGGTGACTCCGTCTCGGTTGCCTACCAGTCTCCGGCACCGGGCTCGGCAGTGAGCGGTGACGCGAATGAGACCTGCCCGTCATCGGCTGCTTCCTGTGAGACGGTCACGTCGGCGTCCGGCCGGGAGCTGGTGATCGGGTCGGATTCCAGCGACCAGGTCACATCGGTGACCGACCCAATGGGCCGGGAATGGACCTATGCCTACAACTCCGCCGGTGACCTGGCTTCAGCCACTGACCCGATGGGCAACGAGACGAGCTACACCTACGGGTCCGGCAGTACCGGGCAGGCGCTGCAGGCTAACGACCTGCTGACGATCACCTCCCCGAACGCCCAGCCCGGCGGCCCGGATGCTGGTGATGCCAGCGTGAACGTGTACAACGCCTCGAACCAGGTCATCTCGCAGACCGATCCGATGGGGTACGCGACGACGTTCGGCTACTGCGTGAACCAGTCCTCCGGGAACTGCATGGACGCCTCGACCGGCACGGGATTCGTCACGGTCTCCGACCCGGACGGCAACTCGACGGTGTACGACTTCGACCAGGGCGTGCTGGCGGCGGAGTCGCAGTGGACCGGCACGACCCTGACCTCGGAGCAGGACTACGGCGCGGACACCACCGAGGACGGGACTGACGCGGCCGGGACGCTGCAGGATGTCTGGGCCACCGACGGTGACGGCACTCTGACCACCTACTCGTACGACAGCAACGGCGACACCGTGGCGGTCACCTCGCCGATCGGGACCGGGTCGCAGACGGCGACGACGACTGCCTGGTACAACGGGGGGAACGAGAGCTGCTCGGCAACCGCGGAGGCGGCCACGCCGTGCTCGGCGAGCCTGACCGGGCCGTCGCCCGTGACGCCGGGCGGGGTGATCACGCCGCCGTCATCGGCACCGCCGTCCGGAGTGACGTACACGCTGTATGACAGCTACGGCAACGAGCTGTACTCCACCACCGGTGTCTACCAGCCAGGGTCGGGCAGCGCCTCCTACCAGAGCACCAGCTACACCCTGTACAAGGGCGACAGCGTCACCCTGCCCGGCGCCAGCAGCGCGACGACGTGCACCAGCACGCCGCCGTCGCCGACACTGCCGTGCGCGACCATTGACCCGGACGGGAATGTCACCCAGCTGACGTATGACGCGGCCGGTGACCTGACCCAGAGCTCGGTGCCGGACGGCAACGGCTCGCAGCTGTCGACGACGACGTACGGGTACGACGGCGACGGCGACCAGACCTCCGCCGTCGCGCCTGACGGCAACGTGCCGGGCGCGTCGGCGGCGGCGACCGCGAACTACACGACCGACGCCGCGTACAACGCCGACGGGGAGAAAACGTCGGTGACCCAGGCAGCCGGCGCGGCCGCCACGGTCACCCCGCGGGTCACCGACTACGGCTATGACGGTGACGGCAACCAGACCACGGTCACCGACGCGCGCGGCTACACCATGACCACCGCCTACAACGCCGACGACCAGGCCACCGTGTCCACTGACCCGGACGGAAACCAGACGCTGACCTGCTACGACGGCGACGGCAACGTAACTCAGACGGTGCCGCCGTCGGGTGTCGCGGCAGGCAGCCTGTCCGCGGCGTCGTGCCCGACGTCGTATCCGTCCGGCTACGGTGACCGGCTGGCCGCCGACGCCACGACCACGACCTACGACGCCGCCGGCGACCCGACGACGGTGACCAGCCCGGCCCCGGCCGGGCAGTCCGGCTACGAGACGACAACCACCAGCTACGACGGCGCGGGCAACGCGGTGAAGGTCACCGCGCCGGCCGCGTCGTCCGGCGGCGCGGCGCAGGTCACCGTCAGTGCCTACAACGCCGCGAACCAGCTGGTGTCGCAGACCACCGGCTACGGCACCGCGGCGGTGTCGACGACCAGCTACTGCTACGACCCGGACGGCGACACCACCTCGGTGGTGATGCCGGACGGGAACACCTCCGGCACCGCGGCGTGCCAGACCAGCTCGCCGTGGGCGGTGTCCGCCAGTGCGTACCCGGCTCAGGCCGGGTATCAGACAACCTCGGCCTACGACTCGGCCGGGGAGCTGGTCTCGTCCACCTCGCCCGCCACCGCCGCGGCGCCGTCCGGGGCGACGACCACGTCGACCTACGATCCGGCGGGTAACCAGCTCACCTCCACTGACCCGGATGGCGTGACGACGACCTGGACCTACACGCCCGACGGGAACACCGCCACCGTCGCCTACTCCGGCTCGGCGGCCCACTCGGTCAGCTACGCCTACGACGCCGACGGCAGCCAGACCCAGATGACCGACGGCACCGGCACCTCGTCTTACACCTGGGACCCGTTCGGCGAGCTGACCTCGCAGACCAGCGGCGCGGGCGCCACTGTCGGCTATTCCTACGACGCCGACGGCGACACCACCGGCATCACCTACCCGCTGCCCGCCTCGGCGGCCTGGGCGGCCAGTGACACGGTGACCTACGGGTACGACAAGGCCGACACGCTGACCTCGGTGACCGACTTCAACGGCAACCAGATCGCCATCACCAGCAACGCCGACAGTCTCCCCACATCGGAGACACTCGGCTCGACCGGCGACACCGTCACCACCAGCTACGACCCTGCCGGCAGCCCGTCAGCGATCATGCTGAAGAACTCCAGCTCAGCACTGCAGTCGTTCACCTACAGCGACGCCCCCGACGGCAGCATCACCTCCGAGACCGACGTGTCCGCCACCTCGGCCGCCTACACCTACGACGGCCGCGGCCAGGTCGCCTCCATGACCATCGGCAGCAGCCCGGCCCAGGACTACGGGTTCGACGCCTCCGGCAACCTCACCACCCTGCCCGGCGGTGCGACGGGCAGCTACGACGACGACAGCGAGCTCACCTCCTCGACCCTGGCCGGCGCCACCACCAGCTACACCTACAACGCCGACGGCGACCGGACCGGCGCCGCGCAGGGCACCACCACCTCCGCCGGAACCTGGAACGGCGCCGACGAGCTCACCGCCTACACCAGCCCCGCCGCGGACATGTCCGCCGCCGCCTACGACGGCAACGGCGTCCGCGCGTCGGCGGCCTTCATCCCGTCCGGCGGCACCGCCACCACCCAGAACTACACCTGGGACACCGCCGGCAGCACCCCGCAGCTGCTGATGGACTCCGGCAGCGCCTGCGTGTCGTTCCGGCATGCGGTGGAGCTGCTGCGCGACGGGATGCCCGCCATCTCCCCGGCCGGGCGGGCGCCGGGCCGGTCGACGGTCCGCAGGCTGGCCTCGCCGCTGGACCGCGAAGCGGCTGACGATGAGCTGCTCGGCCAGGTCGCGGACTACTACCACCGGGTGCTGAAAGAGTCCCCGGACGCGCTCGGCTACCTGGCCCGCCGGAAGATCGATCACCCCGAGGCCGTCGACACCTTCCGGCTCGGCTACTCCGATCGCACGCTCGGGCTGCGGCTGCCCGGAAAGCGCCGCAGGGACGGCGCCGACATCCGCGGGCGCCTCACCAGACTCGGCATCTACCGCGCCAGCGGGCATGAGCATTTCGCCGGGTCGCTGGTCATCCCCGTGCACGACGAGCACGGGAACATGGCCGAGGTTTACGGCCGGAAGATCCGCGACGACCTGCGCGCGGGAACCCCGGCGCATCTCTACTTGCCGGGCCCGCACCGGGGCGTGTGGAACCTCGCCGCCCTTGCCGCATCTGATGAGATCATTGTCTGCGAGTCGCTGATCGACGCGCTGACGTTCTGGTGCGCCGGGTTCCGGCACGTCACCGCGTCGTTCGGGGCGGGCGGGTTCACTGCCGATCACCAGCGGGCGTTCGCCGAGCATCAGGTGCGGCGGGCGCTGATCGCCTACGACCGCGACGACGCCGGCGACAGGGCCGCCCGCGAGCTCGCCGCGGACCTGACAGCAGGTGGCGTCGAGTGCTTCCGGATCGAGTTCCCCGCTGGCGCTGATGCGAACGACGTCGCCGTCGCGTCGCGGAACGTCACCGACGTGCTGGGCCGGGCGATCCGGTCGGCGGCGTGGATGGGTACCGGTCCCGGACCTGCTCGCCGCCGCAATGCACCCCTCCCGGTCGCCACGCCTGCCGTCGCTCCGGAGCCTGAGCCGGCTTCCCTTTCAGCTGCCGCGTCGTCCGCCGTTGCGGAGCCGCAGCCGGCGGTGGTTACTGATCCGGCTGCCGTCTCGCCTGCTCCCGTGATGGCTGACGAGCCAGCGGCCCGGCTTACCGGCCGGGAAGTGATGCTCGCGTTCGGGGAGCGGCGGTGGCGGGTCCGCGGCCTGGACAAGGCCAGCTCGTTCGAGGTGCTGCGGGTCAACGTGATGGCGTCGGTCCCCGACGGGCCTGGCGGCGGCGCCCGGTTCCACGTCGACACCCTCGACCTGTATTCGGCGCGGGCCCGTGCGGTGTTCACCGCGGCCGCGGCGGCCGAGCTGGGCCTGGAGCCTGACGTGGTGAAGCGGGACCTGGGCCGGGTGCTGCTGGCCTGTGAGCGCCTCGCTGACGAGGCCGTGACCGCTGCCCAGACACCGCAGGCCGAGCAGCCGATGAGCGATGCCGACCGGGCCGCGGCACTGTCCTTGCTGCGCGACCCCGCGCTCGCAGACCGGATCACCGCCGACTTCGCGAAGACCGGCATGGCCGGCGAGTCGGTCAACTGCCTGACCGGGTATCTCGCGGCCATCCCGCGGAAGCTGCCGAGGCCGCTCGCGGTGATCGTGCAGTCCACCTCGGCGGCCGGCAAGAGCGCGCTGATGGACGCGGTGCTGGCCTTCGTGCCGCCTGAGGAGCGGGTGCGGTTCTCGGCGATGACCGGCCAGTCCCTGTTCTACATGGGCGAGTCCGACCTGGCGCACAAGGTCCTGGCGGTCGCGGAGGAGGAGGGCGCCGAGCGGGCCGCGTATGCGCTGAAGCTGCTGTCCTCCGATGGCCAGCTGTCCATCGCGAGCACCGGCAAGGACACCGTCACGGGGCGGCTGGTCACCCACACCTACACCGTCACCGGGCCGGCAGCGATCTTCCTGACCACCACCGCCATCGACGTCGACGAGGAACTGCTGAACCGGTGCGTCGTGCTGACCGTGGACGAGGGCCGCGCGCAGACGAAGGCGATCCACCACCGGCAGCGGGCAGCCCAGACCCTCGACGGCCTCCTGGCGGGCATCGAGCGCGACCAGGTAATGCTGCTGCACCAGAACGCGCAGCGGCTCCTGGAGCCGCTGGCCGTGGTCAACCCGCACGCGGGGTCGCTGACGTTCGCGGACGCTACCGTCCGCGCCCGGCGCGAGCACGTGAAGTACCTGACCCTGATCGCCGCCATCGCTCTGCTGCACCAGCACCAGCGGCAGATCAAGACGATCACCCGCGGCGGGAGCGTGATCCGCTACGTCGAGGCGGCACCCGCGGACATCGAGCTGGCGGACCGGCTGGCCGCCGAGGTGCTCAGCCGCTCGCTGGACGAGCTGCCGCCCGGCACCAGGAAGCTACTCGAAGCTCTGCATGGCTACGTGACCCGGCGATGCCAGGAGGAAGGACTGGACCGGGACCTGGTGCGGTTCACCCGCCGGCAGCTCCGCGAGACCCTGAGCCTCGGGGACACGCAGCTGAAGGTGCACCTGGCGCGGCTGGCCGACTACGAGCTGGTCATCCCGCACCGGACCGACTCCGGCAGGTTCTGCTACGAGCTTGCCCGCAGCGCTGCGGATGCGGCTGCGACAGCGGACCGGTCGGGGTCGCAGGGCCTGTGGTCGGCCCCTGGTCGGCCCGCGGTCGGGGGGCGGTCGGCCCTCGGTCGGCCCGTGCCTCGTGCATCAAATGGCCAGGCCAGCAATCTAGTTGCGCCCCGAGAGGGGCGGTCTCGCCTGTGACCAGAGCCGCTGACGCGCTCCGCCACCCATCATGCGCCGTGCGTGTGACAGTCTGCGGCAGCCACGCGCGCTGGCCGGCGGGCTTACCCTTGGTGTCATGACGCTGACCGTGCACCTGCCCGGCGAGGTCGCTGCCGCGCTGGAAGCCGAGGCCGCCCGCCGCGGACAGAGCCCGGACCAGACAGCTGCTGACCTGCTCGCCGAGCGGCTGCCCCGGCCCGGTGCCCGGCGCAGGCTGGCGTTCGCCGCCGTCGGCGCATCGACCTCGGGCCGCAACGCCGCCGACGCCGACGACATGCTGGCCGAGGGCTTCGGCCGCGACGAGTAAGTGCTGATCGTCGACACCGGCCCGCTGGTGGCCACCGCCGATGCCTCCGACAAGGACCACGCCGCCTGCCGGGCGCTGCTGGAAGGCGACGAGGGCCCGCTGGTCACCACGGCCATGGTGATCGTCGAGGCCGCCTACCTGATCGACCGGCAGCTCGGCGCGATGGCCGAGGCCGCCCTCTACGATTCCCTCCTCAGCGGCGAGCTGGAAGTCGACGGCCCCGGCGAGGAAGACTGGACGCGGATCCGGGAACTGGTCGCTACCTATGCCGACATGCGGCTGGGCGGCACCGACTCCGTCGTCACCCTCGCCGAGCGGCTCGGGACCACCAGGATCGCCACCTTCAACCACCGCCACTTCCGGGTCGTGCGGCCCCGCCACGCCGCCGCGTTCGAGCTGCTGCCCTGACACCCGGCCGGTGGGATGCTGACCGCATGCACCCCGCGAGCAGTCGGCCGGCTTTCCTCTCAGCCGCTATCGCGGTGCTGGCTGCCGTCCTGGCAGTGGTGCTGCCCGCCGCAATGCCGTCGGCGTCAGCGCTGTCCGCAGCCAGAAACGGCGTCGGGGCCTCGCACCCCGCAGTGATCTTGACCGTCGGGTCTCCGGACCGGGTTCTCGCAGGTGAGGATCGGTGCGCACCGGCCTCGCAGCGCCAGTTTGTGTCAGGTGCGTGTGCTGCCGCAGAAGACACCGGCAGCGACCTCAAAGTGCTGCACCCGCCACCTCGACCACCCAGGGTGGGGCCAGATCAAAGGAGAACAGCGGGGCCACTTCAAAGTGCTACAGCCACACGGTCCACGGCCGGACTGCGGTCACCAGACCACACAGCATCGCCGGTTTTGGGACCAGACCACCCGCCGCTGGACCTATGCCGACACGCTGCCCGCCGACGATCTCCTGCGCACGTCCGGTCGCGCCAAGGCCGCTGTTTTCAGCGGGCACGCCCCGCCGAGACCCGGGATGTGGGACCTGACCATCGCAAACGACCGCGACGTCTACATCGACGTCGCATTCACCGCCGTTGGCCGCGGTGCTGGTGCACCATGACACCGACCGCTACGACCTGAGAATACGGTCCGGGCACAAAACCCCGGTGATCGACATCACCAGCCGGCACCTGCTCGGGGGGCCTTGTCCGCGACCGCTTGACCTGGGCCAGCCATCTCCGCCACGGCGATAGGCTCCGCGGCCCGAAACGCGGTGCCGCCGCCTCCGTCATCAGCGGCCACGCACCGGCAGATAAGGTCGCCGGATGCGGGTGGAGGAAGAGCATCTTATAGAAGCGTACGTTCGGCCGGCTGCTCTCGTGTACGACGTCGGCGACATGGTCGCCGACGGCTGTGACGACAGCTTCACCGTCGGCAAAGTACTCCTCTTCCGGCGGTGCAATACCGACCAGCCAGCTCAAGTCAGGCGACAAGGTGCTGGCCACCAGCACCAGGACGAGCAGAACCTGGGCTGAGACCGTCAAGCTGTGATGTCCCTGTAGGCATGCCATGGCCGCCAGGTCGACGTCTGCGCCGGTTCGGGCCTCGTTTCCCGTGGTATCAAAGTCGGTCACCTGTTCCACAGTCGGCCTGCTGCCCGAGGCTAGCACCTGGGCGAGCGCGATGAGGTGTGCGAGGCAGGCGTGCTCGCAGGCAGCCGGAGATTGAACTACCGGTGGCGAGGAGCGCCAGGAGCCTGCGCACCAGGGCAGTCTGCACCTCCAGCAGCGACGCGAGGTATGGTCACGTCATTATGGGGGTCCGATGACCGACAAGAGCGAGCAGGTCAGGGGCTATACGGCTATTCCGGCTTCGGATGATCTGCCGGACCGGGTCGTCACCATCCCCAACGCGATCAGCGTCGCGCGGCTCCTGGGCGTGCCGGTGTTCCTGTGGCTTGTGCTCGGACTGCGGTCCGCGACAGGCGACTGGTGGGCAGTCGGCCTGCTCATCGCCGCGGGGGCATCTGACTGGCTGGACGGCAAGATCGCCCGTGCGCTCAACCAGCAGACCAGGCTCGGTCAGATGCTCGACCCGGCTGCCGACCGGCTGTATATCGTGGCCACGATCATTGCCCTGGCAGTGCGCGGGATTATCCCGTGGTGGCTCGTCGCGCTTCTGGCGGTGCGCGAACTGGTGATGGCCCTCGTACTGTGGATCCTGCGCCGCCGGGGCTGGGGCACGCTGCAGGTCAGCTTTGTCGGGAAGACCGCCACGCTTTGCCTGCTGTACGCCTTTCCGCTGCTCTTCCTCGGTGCGCACGTTTCCAGTTACGCCGAGACTGCCAGGGTGGCCGGTTGGACGTTCGCGATCTGGGGAAGTGCCCTGTACTCGTGCGCTGCCGTGCTGTACATCGTGCAGGCAAGGAGACTGCTGGCGGCGCCAGAGCAGCACGCGGGCCAGCAGTTCCCTGCGGGTAAGGAGGCCTAGGCCCGTGATGATGCCGTGAAAGCCGTGGTCATGGCAGGCGGCGAGGGCACCCGGCTGCGGCCGATGACGGCTAACCAGCCGAAGCCGATGCTCCCGGTGGTGAACCGGCCGATCATGGAGCACGTCCTGCGTCTCCTGCGCCGCCACGGCCTCACCGAGACCGTGGTCACTGTGCAGTTCCTCGCTTCGATGGTGCGCAACTACTTCGGCGACGGCGAGGACTTCGGCATGAGCCTCCAGTACGCCACCGAGGAGACGCCGCTCGGCACCGCCGGCAGCGTGAAGAATGCCGAGGACGCGCTGCGGGACGAACCATTCGTGGTGATCTCCGGTGACGCACTCACCGACATCGACCTGTCCGACCTCATCGCCTTCCACAAGGACAACAACGCGCTCGTCACCGTCGCGCTGGCGCGAGTGCCTGACCCGCTGGAGTTCGGCATCGTCATCGTGGATGACGACGGCAAGATCCAGCGGTTCCTGGAGAAGCCAACCTGGGGTCAGGTGTTCTCGGACACCGTGAACACCGGCATATACGTCATGGAGCCCGAGGTACTGGCGCATGTGCCCGCCGGCGAGGTCGTGGACTGGTCCGCAGACGTCTTCCCCAAGCTGCTCGAGGCGGGTGCTCCGCTCTACGGCTGGATCGCCGACGGCTACTGGGAGGATGTCGGCTCCCATGAGAGCTACCTCAAGGCCCAGGCCGATGCGCTGACCGGCCGGGTCGACGTGCAGATCGACGGCTTCGAGGTGTCGCCCGGCGTCTGGGTCGCCGACGGCGCCGAGGTCGACCCCGAGGCCGTGCTGTCCGGTCCGCTGTGCATCGGTGACTACGCGAAGATCGAGGCCGGGGCTCAGCTGCGCGAGTTCTCGGTGGTCGGCAGCAACGTGATCGTGAAGGAGGGCGCGTTCCTCCACCGGGCTGTCGTGCATAACAACGTCTACGTTGGCCGGGGCACGATGCTGCGCGGCTGCGTGATCGGCAAGAACACCGACGTGATGAGCCAGGCGCGAATCGAGGAAGGCGCGGTCATCGGCGACGAGTGCGTGATCGAGCCGGACTGTTATGTGTCGGCGGGGGTGAAGGTCTACCCGTTCAAGACCATCGAGGCCGGCGCCGTGGTCAACACCAGCGTGATCTGGGAGTCGCGCGGGCAGCGCACGCTGTTCGGCCCGCGCGGCGTATCCGGACTGGTGAACGTGGAGATTACGCCGGAACTCTGCGTGCGACTCGCGAGCGCGTACGCGACCACGCTGCGGAAAGGCGCGGTCGTCACGACATCGCGCGACGCGTCCCGGGCGGCCCGGGCGCTGAAGCGGGCCGTGCACGGCGCGCTGAACGCTAGTGCGATCAACGTCGTCGACCTCGAGGCCCAGCCCATGCCGCTGGCCCGGTTCGAGACGGCGCGCAGTGACTGCAGCGGCGGCATCGCTCTGCGCACGACGCCCGGCGATCCCCAGTCGCTGGACATCATCTTCATGGACTCCGACGGAGCTGACCTGTCCCAGGCGGCGCAGCGCAAGCTGGAGCGGGTGTTCTCCCGGCAGGAGTACCGGCGTGCGTTCCCTGGCGAGATCGCCGAGCTGTCCTACCCGCCGCGCGTCATCGAGGCCTACACCCGCGAACTGCTCGGGACGGTCGACATGACCGGCGTGTTCGACGCCGGCCTGCGCGTGGTCGCCGATTGCGCTGGCGGCACGACGTCGCTGGTCCTGCCCGGCCTGCTGGGCAAGATCGGCGTCGACGTACTGACGGTGAACAACCGGCTCGACGAGGCGTCGCCCACCCAGTCGCTGGCAGCCATCCGGGCCGACATGAACCGCCTCGGTGAGCTGGTGTCGTCGTTCGGTGCGGCGTTCGGCGTCCGGTTCGACCCGGTCGGCGAGCGCATCGCGCTGGTGGATGACAAGGGCGCCACGGTCAGTGACGACCGCGCGCTGCTCGTGGTACTCGATCTCATCGCCTCGGAGGAGCGGCGAGGCAAAGTCGCTCTACCGGTGACGACCACGCGAATGGCTGAGCGGGTGTGCCGGTTCCACGGTGTCGAGGTGATCTGGACGCCGACCTCGCTGCACGGCCTGTACGAAGCGGCGGCCGCGCCCGATGTCATCTTCGCTGCCGACGGCAGAGGCGGCTTCGTGGTGCCGGGCTTCTCCAGGTCCATCGACGGCATCGCGGCGTTCGCCCTGCTGCTCGGTCTCGTTGCCCGGACGCGCCTGACGCTCAGCCAGATCGGCGCGCGCATCCCGGAGGCCAACCTGCTCAAGCGGTCGATGCCGACGCCGTGGGCAGCCAAGGGCATGGTCATGCGGACGGTCGTGGAAGCGGCCGGCGATCGTGAGCTCGACACTACTGACGGTGTCCGGGTTATCGAGCCGGGGAAGGGCTGGGTCCTGGTGCTGCCCGACCCGTCCGAGGCAGTCACCCACCTGTGGGCCGAGGGCTGCGATGCCGACACCGCGCAGACACTGCTCGACGAGTGGGCAGGTGTCGTGGAGCAGGCAGGCCGCTGATCTGGCGGCAGGACTCCGCTGAGCGTGAGACAATCGCCGTTCCTGGACTGTCCAAGGCGCGCGGAGGTGCGGCCAGCATGTGGGGAAGGCGTCGCCGCAATGCTCAGCGCGCCGCCAGCACACCGGGTCCGGCACAGCGCCGGCCCTTCGGAGTGCGGCGTGCGTGGCGCATGGACCGGCAGGCACCGGCGCAGGTAGCGTTGACAGTGCCGCCGGACTTGGCGCGAGTCCCCGCTGCGGCGGGCGCTGTTTCTGGCGCTCATCAGACCAATGGGAGGCTCGGGGATCTGATGCCCAGCGTCTACTGCACGGCGTGCGGTGCGGAGAATCCGGAAGGCGCGCGGTTCTGCTCGCGCTGCGGTACCGCCCTGCTCCGGATTCCGCTCGACCGGGTGGCGGACACCACGTCCACTATCTCGATCGGCGCGAGCGACCTGGACGAAGACGACATCCTTGCCGAGGACGCCGCAGCTGTCGCCGCGCTGCCACCGGGCACGGCGCTGCTGGCGGTGCTCCGCGGCCCGAATGCTGGCAGCAGGTTCCTGCTGGACACCGACCTGACGCTGGCCGGGCGGCATCCCGACAGTGACATCTTCCTGGACGACGTGACGGTCTCCCGGCGGCACGCCGAGTTCTACCGGCAGGGGGGCCGGTTCGTCGTGCGCGACGTGGGCAGCCTGAACGGCACATACGTGAACCGCGAGCGCATCGAGCAAGCGGAACTACACGAGGGCGACGAGGTTCAGGTCGGCAAATTCCGGCTCGTGTTCCTACTGGGCCCCGCCGGAGGCCCGCAGGTCGGGGGATGACCGAGCGCTCTGGCTACCTGGGGATCAGCGAGGTCCTTGCCCAGCTCCGGGGGGATTTTCCGGATGTCAGCGTGTCTAAGATCCGGTTCCTCGAGACCGAGGGTCTGCTGACCCCGGCTCGCTCTCCCAGCGGCTACCGGCGGTTCTGCGCCGCCGACGTGGACAGGCTCCGGTACATCCTCGCGGCCCAGCGTGACCAGTACCTGCCGCTGCGCGTGATCCGGGAGCGCCTCGACCGGATGGGCGGTCAGTCAGCTCCGGGGCCAGCAGCGCCAGGCAGCACGGCAGCTCGGACAGCTCCGCCGTCGCGCCGAGTCGCTGACGCGGCGGAGGACACGGGCGCGCCGGACGATGCTGGTGCGCCGGACGGTGGCGAGAGCCGCTCCTCAGCCGCCGGGAGCTCGTCGAGGCGGCGGGACTGACCGACGCTCTGCTGACGGAGCTGGAGACGTTCGGCCTGCTCCGGCGCATCGGCCGGCAGTACGGACCGGAGGCGCTGCGGGTCGCCAGGACCGCAGTCGCGCTGACTGCCTACGGCGTGGAAGCCCGGCACCTGCGAGCCGTCCGGGCAGCCGTCGAGCGCGAGACAGCGATGATCGAGAGTCTGGTTGCCCCGATCCTGCGCCAGCGGGGGAGCGGCCGCGACCTGGCGGCCCGGACTGCCGGTGAGCTCGCGGAACTCGTGCTCGGCCTGCACGGTGCGCTCGTTGACGGGGCGCTGGCCGAGGCCGGGCTGACGCCGGGCGGGCGGGCAGCCGGTGACAGTGACCGGGCCGCGAGCACCGCCGGGGGGAAGGCCAGCCACTCCGCCGCCGGGGCTCGGATAGACGGCCGCGGCGCCGCCCCCGCCTCCGGCGTGGCCGGAGCCAGCGCGTGACAACCGCAGGCTGGCCTGCTGCGACTGCGGGTGTACTTTGACAAAGGGAGTGCCTGCAGGCCTGAGGGGAATGCCAGTAGGCAGATCCGGAAGTGACCGCAGCGCCCAGGCGCGGATAGGGACGGAGCCGCTGTGAGGCAGATGGAGGTCATCGGCGTCCGGGTGGAGATGGCCACGAATAACCCGATCGTCCTGCTGAAGGAGCAGGAGGGTGAGCGCTACCTGCCGATCTGGATCGGGCCCAACGAGGCGACTGCGATTGCTTTCGCTCAGCAGGGCATGGTGCCGCAGCGACCGCTGACCCATGACTTGATGCGCGACGTACTGGAGGCTTTCGAAGTCCGGCTGACCACGGTCAACATCACCGCGCTGCGGGACGGAATCTTCTTCGCCGACCTGATCTTCTCCAACGGGCGCGAGGTCAGCGCCCGGCCGTCCGACTCGATCGCGCTCGCCCTCCGGACCGGCGCCTCGATCTACGTCCGGGACGAGATCCTCGACGAGGCCGGCGTCGCCATCCCGGACGAGCAGGAGGACGAGGTCGAGAAGTTCCGCGAGTTCCTCGACTCCATCACGCCCGAGGACTTCGGCCGGTCCACCTGAGCAGCCCTTATGGCCTCTTCTCTGCCGCGACGCGCCGTCTGGGATCGTTGACGTGGCTACCATCCGCGGCCTAACGTGCGAGAAGTATCCGGCGTGGTAAGGGGCGGCGACAGTGGCGAGTGACAGGGCGCGAGCTTCCCGGCCAGCCGGGCAGCAGCAGCTTCTGTTCGGCGGCGACGGCGCACTTGACCTTGCGGACGAGGATCTTGGCTACCGCGGGCCGACAGCCTGCAACGCCGCCGGGATTACCTACCGGCAGCTGGACTACTGGGCCCGGACCGGGCTGGTCGAGCCGACTATCCGCGCCGCCAGCGGCTCAGGTACCCAGCGCCTCTACGGCTTCCGCGACATTCTGGTGCTCAAGGTAGTAAAGCGACTTCTGGACACCGGCATCTCGTTGCAGCAAATTCGCGCCGCGGTGGAGCACCTGCGTGAGCGCGGCTCGGCGGACCTGGCTCAGGTCACGCTGATGAGCGACGGCGTCAGCGTGTACGAGTGCACCTCCCCGGACGAGGTTGTCGACCTGCTGCAGGGCGGCCAGGGTGTCTTCGGGATCGCGCTCGGCCGTGTGTGGCGTGAGGTCGAGGGAACGCTGGCCGAGCTTCCGGCCGAGCGAGCCACCGAGGATGGCGCGCCTGCCGCGATGGGCGACGAGCTGGCGAGCCGAAGGGTCCGGAGGACTGGCTAGCGGGCCGCCGCTCGAGGCGATCTACGGTCAGGTCACCGACCTCGCGGGAAGCCTGACCGAGGCGACTGCGCTCCAGCCGAGCCGTTGCGTCGGCTGGGCCGTTGGCGATGTGCTCTACCACCAGCTCATGGACGCCCGGCGGGCGCTGGTCACGCTGGCGTCTCCGGCCGACCGGGAGCCGGATACTGATGCGGTGACCTACTGGCGGCCGTTCTCCCCGTACGCCGACGAGCCAGGCGGCCCGGACACAGCCTCGGCGGCACGGCACGCCCGGCACGTCCGGATTGTCGCTTCCGCTTATCCGATTCAGTTCCTGGCCGGTGAGTGGCAGGAGACCGCACAGGCTGCGGTTCGCGCCGCCCGGGCCTGCCCGTACCCGGTCGTCGCGACCCAGGGCCGGGCGATGAGCACCGACGACTTCCTTGCCACGCTGGTGACCGAGGCGACCATCCACTATCTGGACATGACCGTGGCACTGGACGCGCCGCCGGCCGACCCAGGTGCTCTGGCGCTGGTGCGGAAGGTGCTCGAAGGCCTGGCGGGAGCGCCGCTACCGGGGGAGTGGGACGACACGACCTGCGCCCTGATCGCCACCGGGCGGCTCCCGGTAACCGGCGACGTCCACGTCGAGCTGCCGCTCCTGGTGTGAGCTAGCTGCCGGGGTGATCGGCCCCGGCTCCGGCACTGGTCTCGAACCGCCGCGGGACAATCACGAGCACCGCGACGAGCGTCACCACCGCGACCCCGGCCAGCCCGAGATAGACATCGTGCGTTCCGGCCGAGATCGCCTGCCGGAGGTAGCCGACGACGGCGCCTGGCAGTCGCCCGGACTGGGCCAGGGCTGTGCCGACCGCGTTGACCTGGTGCGGCAGCCGACCTCTGAGCGTTGGCGGCGCCGAGGGCGAGCCGGTGCAGGATCGCCGCGTTGAACACCGCGCCGAAGATCGCCGCGCCCAGGCTCTGCCCGAGGTACCGGCTGAACATGACAGCGCCGGTCACGACGCCGCGCTGTTCCCAGCTGACCGTTGACTGCGGGCCCACCACGGTGCACACCGACAGCAGGCCCAGCCCGAAGCCGAGCACGAACGTACTGGCGATCGCGACCGGCAGGCTTGCCGGCTCGGAGGCCAGCACCAAGCACAGCACGCCCACGACGCAGATGGCCGAGCCGATCGCCGCCGTGTCCCGGAATCCGATCCGCAGGAACATCCGCGCGGACTGGGACGACGCGAGCGGCCAGCCGATGCTCATGCAGGCGAGGACACCCCGGCCGCGATCGCGCCAAGGCCAAGTACCTCCTGACCGTAGGTAGGCAGGAAGGTACTCGGGCCGATCACGAGCACGCCGAGGCCGAGCGCGCCGACAGACGAGCCGGCCAGCACCCGGCGGTTCCAGACCCAGGGCGGCATGATCGGCTCCGGCACACGCCGCTCCACTAGGACCGCCAGCGCTGTCGCCCCGGCGGACACGGCGAGCACCGTCACGCTCGGCACCGACAGCCAGGCCCAGGCGGTGCCGCCCTGCAGCAGCCCGAACACCAGTGAGCCGGCGGCCAGCAGGATCAGCAGGCCGCCTGTCACGTCGACCCGGTGCGGCGTCCGCACCACCTTCTCGTGCAGGTAGCGACTGATCATCGCGAGCGATACCGCGCCTACCGGGAGGTTGATGACGAAGATCCACCGCCAGGACGCGTACTGCGCGAGCGATCCGCCGAGGGCCGGACCGAGCACTGCCGAGACTCCCCACACGCTGGGCAGCCAGCCTTGCACTCGGCCGCGCTCGGCCAGCTCGTACAGATCCCCGGCAAGGGTGTTGACCGTCGCCATGATCGCGCCCGCGCCGATGCCCTGCAGGCCGCGGAATGCGATGAGGCTGACCATGTTCGGTGACAGCGCGCAGAAGCCGGAGAAGGTCAGGAACACGATGATGCCGACGATCAGAACCGGCTTGCGTCCCCACTGGTCCGCCAGCTTCCCGCAGACCGGGATCGACACGGTCTGCGTGAGCAGGTAGGCGGAGAACACCCAGCTGAACAGGCTGAAACCGCCGAGATCGCGGACCACCTGGGGGATCGCGGTGGCGACAATCGTGTTGTCCATGGCAGACAGGGCCATCGTGGCCATGAGCGCGGCCAGGATCGGACCGCGATGCAGTCCGCCAGCTGGCGGCGCTGCCGATCGCACGGGGGAGGTCATCTGGACCGCTGCCTAGCCGGTCGCGTTCCACGCCTGCCCCGCTGGTCAGCGGGCTGGGCGCGGCGACGGCGCGGTCAAGTTATGTCGTGTTATGGCTCCGCGCGCGTCTCCCATGATTCCGGTGCGAAACGTGCGCAAGGCCTACTGGCCGCGCTCCTCACCGTGATCTCGGTCCGGGTGTTCCGCTGGGACGCGGTCAAGCCGCCTGACCGTCAGGCCGCGGTTAAGGTCCGGCAGCCGCTCTCGAAGCCCTCGGTCCAGTCGACGAGGGATTTGTCCTTGTGCTGAATGTCGGCGATCGCCGTCTTGATGCAGAAGGCCTGCACCTGATACCTGCCGTGACGATGCCGGAAATGATGGTGGTGCCGGGCTTCCCGGCCGGCCTGAAATCCCTGCTCGTAGGCCGCCGTGTGCGACGCGCCGACGCTGCTGCCCAGGAACCCGCAGCCGGTGAGCGTCGCCGCAGCCAGGGCGATTGCCATGAGGGCAAGCAGGATCCGCATCGGCCATGCCGCTGCCATTACCATCCCCCCGTCTGGATTGCCTGCACCTGGTTCCTACCCAGGAGGGACGGGAAATTACTCAGCCTCAGGTAGGCTCTGATAGCCAGAAATACAGCTGCTGAATGCACCGGCCGGGAGAGACTTCGCGCAGCCAGCGCGGGGCGCCGAAGGGGCAACCTCCCCGGAACCTCTCAGGCCCAAGGACCGGGCGGTGCGGCACTCTGAAGCCCGCGGATGCGGATGACAGAGGGGGAGTTCCGTCGACCTCGTGGAGGCTCCCGTGGATTTCAGCCAGCGTCACATCGGCCCGGCTCAGGCCAGCCAGGCTCGCATGCTCGAGGCCATCGGATACGACTCGCTTGACGAGCTGACGCAGGCGGCCCTGCCAGCCGGGATCGCGAGCCCCGAGCTCACGCTGCCGACGGCGCTCACCGAGGAAGAGGCTCTCGCCGAACTCCGCCGCCTCGGCGGCCTCAACACCGTCGCCACCTCGATGATCGGCCTCGGTTACTACGGCACGCACACGCCGGCCGTCATCCGTCGCAATGTGCTGGAGAACCCGGCCTGGTACACCGCTTACACGCCGTATCAGCCGGAGATCTCGCAGGGCCGGCTTGAGGCGCTGCTGAACTTCCAGACCATGATCGAGGATCTGACCGCGCTGCCGGTCGCGGGCGCCTCGATGCTCGACGAGGCCACGGCGGCGGCCGAGGCGATGACGCTGGCCCGCCGCGCGCGAGGCAAGGGCAGCGTCTTCCTGGCCGACGCCGACTGCCTGCCGCAGACCCTCGCCGTCCTGGCCACCCGGGCCGAGCCGCTGGGTATCACGCTGGTTACCGGCCGGGTTACCGCCGAGCTGATCGCCGGGCAGGATGACCTGTTCGGCGTGCTGCTGCAGTACCCGGGCGCGAGCGGCGAAGTCCGCGACCTGGCTCCGGCCATCACGGCCGCGAAGGAGGCGCGAGCGGTGGCCGTCGTCGCCGCGGACCTGCTCGCGCTCACACTGCTGACCCCGCCTGGCGAGCTCGGCGCGGACATCGCCGTCGGCAGCACCCAGCGGTTCGGCGTGCCGATGGGCTACGGCGGCCCGCAGGCCGGCTACATCTGCGTCACCGACGCGCTCAAGCGCCAGCTCCCGGGCCGCCTGGTCGGCGTCTCGGTCGATGCCGACGGGCACCCGGCCTACCGGCTCGCCCTGCAGGCCCGCGAGCAGCACATCCGCCGGGAGAAGGCGACCAGCAACATCTGCACGGCCCAGGTGCTCCTCGCCGTGATCGCGGCCATGTACGCGTCCTACCACGGACCTGACGGCCTGGCCGCGATCGCGCGCCGGGTGCACCGCGCAGCCGCCTCGCTGGCGCTCGCCATGAAAGACGCAGGCTACGAAACGGGGCCCGCGGAGTTCTTCGACACCGTCCAGGTCATCATGCCGGGGCAGGCCGGGGCCGCTGCGGCCCGCGCGGCCCAAGCCGGCTTCAACGTCTGCCTCGCCAGTCAGGACGTCATCCAGGTGGCCTGCGACGAGACGACCACGGAGCAGCAGCTCACCGCGGTCGCGACCGCACTGGCCGGCCGACCAGTGTCCGTGCCTGCCCCGAACGCCGAGGCGCTGCCGGCGGGACTGGTGCGGACGACCTCGTTTCTGGAGCATGAGGTCTTTCATGCGTACCGGAACGAGACCGCGATGCTGCGGTATCTGCGTCGGCTGGCCGACCGGGACATCGCCCTGGACCGGTCGATGATCCCGCTCGGCTCGTGCACCATGAAGCTCAATGCAGCCGCCGAGATGGAGGCGATTACCTGGCCGGAGTTCGCGGGGCTGCACCCGTTCGCCCCGGCTGGACAGGCGGCGGGGTATCGCGAGCTGATCGGCGAGCTGTCGGCCGCGCTGCTGGAGATCACCGGCTACGACGCGATCAGCCTGCAGCCGAACGCGGGCTCGCAGGGCGAGCTGGCCGGCCTGCTGGCGATCCGGGGCTACCACCGGTCGCAGGGGCAGCCGGAGCGTGACGTCTGCCTGATCCCGGAGTCGGCGCACGGGACCAACGCGGCCAGTGCCGTTCTCGCCGGGCTCACGGTGGTCGTGGTCAAGTGCGGGTCAGACGGCGCGATCGACATCGGCGACCTGCGGGCGAAGCTGGATACTCACGCCGGATCGGTGGCAGCCATCATGGTGACCTACCCGTCCACGAACGGCGTCTACGAGGAGACGATCGGGGCCGTCTGCGAGGCCGTCCATGCAGCCGGGGGCCAGGTGTACGTCGACGGCGCTAACCTGAACGCGCTAGTGGGCCTGGCCAAGCCGGGCACGTTCGGCGCGGACGTGTCGCACCTGAACCTGCACAAGACCTTCTGCATCCCGCACGGCGGCGGCGGCCCCGGCGTCGGGCCGGTGGCGGCGCGGGCGCACCTGGCGCCGTTCCTGCCCGGTCCGGCCTACCCGGCGGGCGCAGGGGCGGCGGGTCACCCGGTAGCCGCGGCCCCGTTCGGGTCGGCGGGCATCCTGCCGATCTCCTGGGCCTATATCCGGATGATGGGAGCCAGCGGCCTCCGGCAGGCAACCCAGGTGGCAGTCCTGTCCGCCAATTACCTGGCTCGACGGCTCACCGAGCACTACCCGGTCCTGTTCACCGGACGCGGCGGGCTGGTCGCGCACGAGTGCATCCTGGACCTGCGGCCGATCACCGCGCAGACCGGGATCACGGCCGAGGACGTCGCCAAGCGGCTGATCGACTACGGGCTCCACGCGCCCACGATGTCGTTCCCGGTGGCGGGCACGCTGATGGTAGAGCCGACGGAGAGCGAGGACCTAGCCGAGCTCGACCGGTTCTGCGACGCCATGATCGCCATCCGGCACGAGATCGCCCTGGTCGCGGCCGGCGAGTACGACGCTACCGACAACCCGCTGAAGAACGCGCCGCACACCGCGAGCATGCTCATCAGCGGTGACTGGAAGCACGACTACTCGCGGGAGACGGCTGCCTACCCGGCAGGCGGCGACCGGCGGAACAAGTACTGGCCGCCGGCGCGCCGGATCGACCAGGCCTACGGCGACCGCAACCTGATGTGCGCCTGCCCGCCTCCGGAGGCGTTCGAGTAAGCGCACGCCCCGGGGGCTAACAGTCGACCAGCCCTGGTGCCGGACTAGCCCGGGTACCGCGGCTCGGTGTCGGCCGGGATCGCCGGCAGATAGCGGTCGCTGGTCGCGAGGCGCTCGCGGGTCACAGCGATCATGCCGAGTCGCTCGCCCGAGCTGACGGGGCGGGAAAGCGTGGCGGGATATGCCGGCCCGAGCTCGCGCCCCGCTGATTCGGCGCCGAACTCGCTGGCATCTGCGGACTGGCCGTCGCTCATCTCGGAATAACTCGTTTCGTTGCCCAGTCGGGAACGGTACCCGGGGCGGTGATCACATCGGCGGCTATCAGGCAAACAGCAGGCAAGTTCCGACGGAACTTGCCTGGCTTCAGGATAGTTCGTCCGCTGGGGTAGGAGCGCCGTCAGTGACCACAGCAGCGTCAGTTGCGGCGACGTGGCACTAGTGTTCGCAGGCCGGCCGGTGAGACGATGAGGTCGTGAGTAATGCCAACCAGGCCGATCTGGCCGAGAAGATGGCCGAGGTCGGACGTCGCGTCGGGCAGGCGATGTCGGACGCCATCGAGAAGGTCCGGCCTGCCGTCGGTGCCCTCGCCGAGGTTGCCAGCCGCCCTGAGGTCCGGGCAGTGATCGACCGGGCCGAGCGCCTGATGCGCCACCGGGTCTGTCTGTGCTACTGCGTGAAGGCCCATCCGTCCGACAAGGGCATCTGCGAGCCGCTCGACGCTGTTATCACCCGGCCGTCGAGCTTCGAGCTACTCGGCGACGTCGAAGTGCCATTGTGCGCGCCGTGTGCCGCAGCCCGGACGGCGCGGGAGTTCGCCGGCTGACCCGGCCAGTGGTGCCGCCCGCAGACCGGCATTACCTGATTGCCTAACGCTTTTTGCCTAGTCATGGCGCGGAGGGCGAGCTTCAAGGCAGCCTCAGGCCAGCGACAGGCCGCGAAGGTCGGCGCGCAGGGCAGCAGCTACGGGGTTGCTGCGCTATGCCGCGCCCTGATGGGGCGTGACTCACCCCGCGCTGCCCCAAGACGGGCAGCGATCGGTGTTTCGCGCCCTTACCGGCATCTGACCTCGGAGGCGATCCGCTCCTTCTGGTCGTTGGTGTCCGTTTCGGTTACGGCTCAGGCGCCGGGATCGGCCAGCAGGTGCCGGAAGTAGGCGCCGGGCTCGCCGAGGAAGGCGCGCCAGTCGCTGACCAGTCCCAGCTCTTGCCAGCGGGCCGGACGGATGCCCCAGTCGCCCAGCTCCAGGATCCGGGCGCCCGGCACGGCCGCGACAACGGGCGAGTGGGTGGCAATGATGGCCTGTGAGCCGGATTCGGCGAGATCATGCAGCAAGGCGACGAGCCCGAGGCAGGCCGTGAACGATAGCGGGGCGTCCGGCTCGTCCATGAGGTAGAAGCCGGGCTGGCTGACGCGAGTGCGCAGGACCTCGAGGAAGCCCTCGCCATGGCTTAGCTGGTGGAAATGCTCCGGACGCTGACCGGGGTTGTCCTCGAGATAGCTGTAGAGGCCGTGCATGGTGTCGGCGCGCAGGAAGTAGGACCAGCGGGGCCGGAACAGCCCGCGCTCCAGGATCAGCTGGGTCCCGATGCCCGGCTCGCTGTCGCGCAGCCGAAATGTCCCGCCCGTGGCCGATCCGCCCTGCGGATTCAGGCCGTACGCCTCGGCGATCAGTTCGACGACTGTGGACTTGCCGGAGGCGTTCTCACCGACCAGGACAGTCAGGCCGGCCGGCACCTCCAGGCCATCGCGGAGAATCTGGCCGACGGCGGGCACGGTCGCGGGCCAGCGCGAGTTGTCGAGCCCGGCGCCGGGGTCTCGCCGGATCCGCTTAACTGCCTGTCCGCGCCCAGTGCTGCCGCTGGCCATGCGGCTATCATGCCGTCTCTGTCGGACAGCGCCGTCCCCTGGCGCTGCCCGTCAGCCGATCAGGCGGCCCTTCCATTCGCCGCCCCGGCCGCGGCGATGGCGGCGCGCGGAGTCGACCGTCATGGCGGCGTAGAGCGCTGCGATGAGCGGCAGCGTCGGAGCGCGTAGCGCCGCCAGCCGGTACAAGCGCAGCATCGGCAGGTAGGTGATCGCCATCATCAGCCAACCCGCCAGGCCGGCGGCAGCGAGCCAGCCCGCGGTTGCCGGATCCGCACCGGAGCCGAGCAGGATCAGCCCGGCGATCGCGGCGGCGGGCGGCAGCAGGTAGAGCCAGGCCAGGCCGAATACCACGCCGATGGTGAGGGTCAGCGAATAGTGCAGCTGGGTATAGGCGCTCCGGGCGACCATGTCCCAGATGTCGGCGAGCCGGTCGTAAGGCCGGAGGCTCACGACGTCGCGGGTGAGGCCAAGCCAGCACCGGCCGCCAGATCGCTTCAGCAGCCGCCCGAGGGCGACGTCGTCGATACGCGCGCCGCGAATCTGCTCCAGGCCGCCGGCCGCAGCGAGCACATCGGCGCTTAGCAGCATGCAGCCGCCTGCCGCGGCGGCGGTCCGCGAGCGCCGGCTGCTCACCCGCGCGAACGGGTAGAGCTGCGCGAAGAAGTAGACGAACGCCGGGATCAGCATCCGCTCGGCGCGGTTGCCGGTGCGCAGCAGCGCCATCTGGGAGACCATCGCAAAGTCGCCGGCCGCCGCTGCGGTCGCCAGCCGGGTCAGTGTGCCCGGCGCATAGGCGATGTCCGCGTCAGTGAACAAGACGTAGTCGGTCTTGGCAGCTGCCGCGCGGACGCCCTCGGACATGGCCCACACCTTCCCGGCCCAGCCCGCCGGCGTGGGCCGGGCGGACACGACGGTGACGCACCCGCCGGAACCGTCGGCTCGGGCCGCCTGACCTGCCGCCTGGCCTGCGGGCGCCTGGCCCGCGGCTGCCTCACCGAGGGCGGCGGCGACCCTGGCCGTTCCGTCCGAGCTGTCGTCGTCGACCACGATCACCCGAAACTGGCCGGCGTAGTCCTGGCTGAGCAGGCTCGGCAGGCAGACGGGCAGCATGTCGGCCTCGTTGCGAGCCGGGATGACGGCTGCCACCGACGGCAGGCTCTCGGCGAGTACCGCGGCCGGCGGCAGGCGATGGGCTGTGCGCCAGTAGCCGCCGTGCAGGGCGAGCAGATAGAGCCAGGCCAGCGCGGCCGCGGACGCCAGCACGCAGAAGATCAGGACGGCTGCCTCCACGCTCGGGACCGGGACGGGTCATCTTCCCTCCGGCGCAGTGGACTCTATCGTGTGGTGTGTGACCCGCATCGCGCTGTTCGCCACGTGCCTGGCTGACACGCTGTTTCCGGACGCGGCGAAGGCGACCGTGACGGTCCTGGAGCGGCTCGGGCACGAGGTGGTGTTCCCGGTGGAGCAGACGTGCTGTGGCCAGATGCACGTCAATTCCGGTTACCAGCGGGCGGCGCTGCCGCTGATCCGCCGGTATGTGGAGACGTTCGAGCCGCACGAGGTGATCGTCGCGCCGTCGGGGTCGTGCGTCGGCTCGATCACTCACCAGCACGCGATGGTGGCACGACGGCACGGCGACGAGCAGCTCGCCCGCCGCGCGGAGGCGGTGGCCGCCCGGACGTACGAGCTTTCTCAGCTGCTCATCGACGTGCTGGGTGTCGAAGACGTGGGGGCGCACTACCCGCACCGGGTGACTTATCACCCGACGTGTCATTCGCTGCGGCTGCTGCGAGTCGGTGACCGGCCGCTGCGACTGCTGCGGAGCGTGTCCGGCCTGGAGCTCGTGGAGCTGCCCGACGCGGAGGTGTGCTGCGGTTTCGGCGGCACGTTCGCGGTGAAGAACGCGGACACGTCGACGGCAATGCTGGCGGACAAGATGCGCGCCGTGCTTGATGCCGGCGCGGAGGTCTGCACTGCCGGGGACTCGTCGTGCCTGATGCACATAGGCGGGGGCCTGTCCCGGCTGCGGGCCGGGGTGCGGACAGTGCATCTCGCGCAGATCCTGGCCAGCACTGCCAGCGACCCGGAGATGAGCCGGTGAGCACGTTCCTCGGTCTGCCGACTGCGCCGCGCGGTGTCGGGCACCTGCGCGAGACCGAGCCGTTTCCGGTGGCGGCGCGGGCCGGACTGGCCGACACGCAGCTGCGGCGCAATCTCGGCAAGGCGACGGCCACCATCCGGGCTAAGCGCGCGCGCGTAGTCGGCGAGCTGCCGGACTGGGAGGAGCTGCGCGCAGCCGGCCAGGCGATCAAGGCACGCACCCTGGCTGGCCTGGACGGCTACCTGGAGCAGCTCGAGACGGCGGTCACCGCGCGCGGCGGCATAGTGCACTGGGCCCGCGACGCGACCGAGGCGGACACGCTTATCGCCGGCCTGGTCCAGGCGGCGGGCGCGAGCGAGGTCGTCAAGGTCAAGTCGATGGTGACCGACGAGATCGGGCTTAACGACGCGCTCGCCGCGGCGGGCATCGCGGCCTGGGAGACCGACCTGGCTGAGCTGATCATCCAGCTGGGCCGCGACCGGCCGTCGCACATCCTGGTGCCCGCGATCCACCGCAACCGGGCGGAGATCCGCGACATCTTCCTGCGCGAGATGGGCGACGTCGACCCGGGCCTGACCGACGACCCGGCCGCGCTAGCCGAGGCGGCGCGCCGGCACCTGCGGCGCAAGTTCCTGTCGGCGACCGTCGGCATCAGCGGCGCGAACTTCGCCGTCGCCGAGACAGGCACTGTCTGCGTGGTCGAGTCGGAGGGCAACGGCCGGATGTGCGTGACCTTGCCGAGGACACTGATCACCGTTATGGGCATCGAGAAGGTGATCCCGGCGTGGGCGGACCTCGGGGTATTCCTGCAGCTGCTGCCGCGCTCGTCCACCGGTGAGCGGATGAACCCGTATACCTCCATGTGGACGGGCGTGACGCCAGGCGACGGGCCCGGCGAGTTCCACCTCGTGCTGCTGGACAACGGCCGGACCGCCGCGCTGGCCGATCCGGTCGGCCGCGAGGCGCTGCACTGCATCCGCTGTTCGGCCTGCCTCAACGTGTGCCCGGTGTACGAGCGAGTCGGCGGGCACGCCTACGGGTCGGTATACCCGGGGCCGATCGGCGCCGTGCTGTCGCCGCAGCTGACCGGCGTGCAGGACAACGCATCCCTGCCGTACGCATCCTCCCTGTGCGGCGCCTGCTACGACGTCTGCCCGGTGAAGATCAACATCCCGTCGATCCTGGTGCATCTGCGAGCCCGGCACGTCGAG
Organism: uncultured Actinomycetota bacterium; assembly: GCA_963711535.1. Lineage (GTDB taxonomy): Bacteria > Actinomycetota > Actinomycetes > Streptosporangiales > Streptosporangiaceae > JAJYUU01. The sequence goes on from CAVQEN010000005.1 coordinate 361,249, forward strand.
GAAACGAGGCACATCACACCAGAAGCCATCACCATGGCAGCGGCATCCTGGGTGCTTGCCCGGCCCGGTCGGCTGGCTGCCGCACAGGGAGCAAGCCGCGCAGGGCGGCTGCTGGGCCGTGGCGGCCGCATCCGCTCGCTGCCGCCGCCGCTGGCGGCGTGGACCGGCGCCCGCGATGCGCCGGTGCCGCCGCGCCAGACGTTCCGCCAGTGGTGGCAGCAGACGCACGGGATCGGCTCGTGACCGGCCGGGACGAGGTGCTCGCGCGGATCAGGACCGCGCTGCGGCGCGGAAGGGCTCCTGCGCCAGCTGCGGAAACAGGCGGGGAGCAGGCCTACCGGCGGCACGGGGAAACCGGCGGGGCCAGCCTGATCGGCCTGCTCGCCGACCGGCTGGCCGACTACCGGGCACTGGTGCACGTGGTGGCCGCCGACTCGCTGCCCGGCGAGATAGCCGGCGCGCTTGAGCGGCGCGGCGCCGCCACCGCGGTCGTGCCGCCCGGCCTCGGGCTGCCGCTGCCCGCCGGGGTCGTCGTGACCGTGGACAGCGCCGACGACGGTCACGCGCTCAGCGCAGCGGAACTCGACGCCGTCGACGCTGTCATCACCAGGGCCGCGGTCGCGATCGCCGAGACCGGCACCATCATCCTGGACGGGTCGCCGGACCAGGGCCGCCGAGCCATCTCCCTCGTTCCCGACTATCACCTGTGCGTAGTCGACGCCGGTCAGGTCGTTGAGCTGGTCCCGGAAGCGGTGGCGCGGCTGGCCGGAACGGCGAGCCGCCCGCTGACGTGGATCAGCGGGCCGTCTGCCACCAGCGACATCGAGCTTGAGCGCGTCGAGGGCGTGCACGGCCCGCGGACACTCGAGGTCCTGCTGGTGACACGCTGATACCCTGCCACAATGGCGCAAACGAGCGGCGCGGATCGCCGGGTCCGCCCGTTCGTCCGCAGTGATCTGCGGGCTGCCACCGGCGCGCTGGTGCGGGCGTTCGACGATGACCCGGTGATGCGGTGGATCTTTCCCGATGCCCGGATGCGGCGCCGCCGGCTGCCTGCCTTTTTCGCCTCGACTCTCCGCGGCGTCGGCCTCAAGCAGCCGGGCACGGAGGTTGTCACCGCGGGTGATGCTGTCCTCGGTTGCGCGATCTGGATGGCGCCCGGGACCTGGCGGCCGCCGCTGCGCCGGCAACTGCTCGCTCTGCCGTCGGCCATCATCATGCTGCGGTCGCGGCTCATGACTGCCAGCGCGACCTATGGCGCGCTCCTGCGCGAGCATCCGCGCCTGCCGCACTGGTACCTGTCCGGCATCGGCACCGATCCGCCCGTTCAGGGCACCGGCGTCGGCAGCGCGCTGATGCATTCGCGGCTGGCGCTGTGCGACGCAGCCGGCCAGGCTGCTTACCTGGAGTCGAGTAAGGAAAGCAACGTGCCGTTCTACCAGCAGCACGGCTTCCGGGTGACGTCGGAAGTCACAGTTCCCGGTGGCGGACCCACCCTCTGGCTGATGTGGCGCGACCCGCGGTAACTCGGGCTAGGTCCGGACAGGAGTGACGCCAGATGCAGGTGATCGCGGGAGCGGGCCACTTCGGCCGGGACGAGGCGGGTGGCGCGAGCTGGCGGGAGCACCTGCGGGTACCTGACCTCAGCGTCGGCACTTACTCGATCCCAGCAGGCGGCAGCGACGATCAGGAGCCGCATTCCGAGGACGAGATCTACCTGGTCACCACAGGCCGGGCCGTCCTGGAGTCAGGCGGGATGACCGCGGCTGTGGGCCCCGGCTCCGTTATTTACGTCCCAGCCGGGGAAGTACACAGATTCAGCGGGATAACCGAGGATCTTGCCCTCGTGGTGGTGTTCGCCCCGGCGGAGTATTCGCGGCAGCGCTGACGGGGCAGAGCGGCATGCTATTTCGGGATTACCCGTAATAGGTAGATAGCGGTACACTGGGGGCAGGGCTGTGGATAATTCTGGGGCTGGGGCAGGCTGGTCTTGGGGGCAGGAGGCGGTCCGATGAGCGGCAGAGCAGTCCCGGATGCCGAACGGCTGCTGACACCCGCCGAAGTGGCGGCGATGTTCAGGGTCGATCCGAAAACCGTGACCCGGTGGGCGCGTGACGGCAGGCTGACCTCGGTACGGACGCTCGGCGGGCACCGGCGCTACCGCGAGAGTGAAGTGCTGGCGCTGCTGCGGGCCGCGCACGCTGAGGTGGAGCAGTAGCGACTTCACGGGAACGTCAGGCCCGCAGTGCCCTGCTGACCGTGGTGTAGGCGGCCTCGAGGGCGAACGCCTCGGCCCTGGTGAGGGCATCAGCGAGCGCATGCGGATCGGGGACCACGGTTGAATCGCAGACCGTCAGTACGCTGACGTCCAGGCTCGTGCTCACTCCGACCAGGATGTCTCCGACGGGCCAGACCTTCAGCATTGCCGAACGCCACCGGTTAGGGCGATCCTCGGAGCTGGCGGCGATGACCAGGTCGACCTTGGGCACGTTGTCCTCCCCTTCCGCTTGCCCGAATCTGGACCAACTTAGAGCAGCACGGCGTTCGGCATGATGATGACCTTTCCCGGAACGGCCAGAACATGCGCAGAAGCCGGCCACGGAGCCTGGCTCTGACCGTGCGTGGCGCCCCGGCGTCGATCTTGGCGTCCTGTCCGGGCAGCGCTGTAGAGTCGTCATGGCTGCGAGACCTGCGTCTGAGCTGGCGACGGCGCACGCGGGGAAGCCTGACCAGCGCCACGTTCACGACAAGCTGAAACTGAGGATTTACTCTGTGGCAGATCCGGCAAGTTACCGGCCTGCGCCCGGGTCGATTCCTGAGTCACCGGGCGTCTACCGGTTCCGCGACAGCCGCGGCCGGGTTGTGTATGTCGGCAAGGCCAAGAGCCTGCGGTCGCGGCTTAACTCATATTTTGCCGACTTCGCCGGGTTGCATCCGCGGACGCAGTCGATGCTGCTCGCAGCCGCAAGCGTTGACTGGACCATCGTCGGCACCGAGGTCGAGGCCCTGCAGCTCGAGTACTCCTGGATCAAGGAGTTCGACCCGCGGTTCAACGTGCGCTACCGGGACGACAAGAGCTATCCCTACCTCGCCGTGACCATGGACGAGGAGTACCCGCGGGTGCAGGTGATGCGCGGGGCGAAGCGCCGGGGCGTGCGGTACTTCGGGCCGTACTCCCACGCCTGGGCCATCCGGGACACGGTCGACACGCTCCTGCGGGTGTTTCCGGTGCGCACGTGCTCAGCTGGCGTGTTCAAGCGGGCCGGCCAGATCGGGCGGCCGTGCCTACTCGGCTACATCGACAAGTGCTCCGCGCCGTGCGTGGGCAGGATCGACGCTGCCGAGCATCGTCAGCTGGCCGAGGAGTTCTGTGACTTCATGGCCGGCCAGACCGGCAAGTTCACCCGGCGGCTCGAGGCTCAGATGCGGGCCGCCTCCGCGGCGGAGGAATACGAGCGGGCTGCCCGCCTCCGGGACGACATCCAGGCACTGCAGCGGGCGCTGGAGAAGCAGGCTGTGGTGCTGCCGGACGGCACCGACTGCGACGTCATCGCGCTGGCCGAGGACCAGCTCGAGGCAGCTGTCCAGGTGTTCTACGTGCGCGGCGGGCGGGTGCGCGGCCAGCGGGGGTGGGTGCTGGACAAGGTCGAGGACGTGAGCACCGCTGAGCTCGTCGAGCATTTCCTCGGCCAGGTCTACGACACCGACCCGGTGGCATCCGACCGGCCCACGGCAAGCCGCCGCGGCGGCAGTCCGGCGGCCAGCCGGGAGCAGGCAGGCCGGGCGTCGGCCATCCCGCGCGAGGTGCTGGTTCCGGCACTGCCGCCAGATCCGGTGACGGTCGAGGAGTGGCTCAGCGAGCGGCGCGGCAGCCGGGTCAGCCTGCGCGTGCCGCAGCGCGGCGACAAGAAGGCCCTGCTCGACACCGTGGCCAGGAATGCGGGACAGTCGCTGGCGCTGCACAAGACCCGCCGGGCAAGCGACCTGACGACCCGCAGCGTCGCGCTGTCCGAGATCCAGGAGGCTCTCGGCCTCGACGAGGCGCCGCTGCGCATCGAAAGTTACGACGTGTCCAATCTTCAGGGGACGCACGTCGTCGCCTCGATGGTCGTCTTCGAGGACGGTCTGGCCAGGAAATCGGAGTATCGCCGGTTCGCGATCAGGGGACTGGACGGCACGGACGACGTGGCGGCGATCCACGAGGTCATCAGCCGGCGATTCCGCCGCTACCTGGACGAGCGTGCCGAGGAGGCCGCGAGCATCGCCGCGGCGGCCGAGGCCGGGCCCGGTGCGGAGCCGGAGGCCCGCCGTAAGTTCGCCTACCCGCCGAACCTGCTGGTGATCGACGGCGGCCCGGCTCAGGTCGCCGCCGCGGTGCGCGCGCTGGACGAGCTCGGCATCGTAGACGTGTCGGTCTGCGGCCTGGCCAAGCGACTCGAGGAAGTGTGGCTGCCGGGTGAGGACGGCCCGGTGGTCCTGCCGCGCAGCAGTGAGGGCTTGTACCTGCTGCAGCGGGTCCGCGACGAGGCGCACCGGTTCGCGATTACCTACCATCGTGCCAAGCGCAGCGCCGCGCTGACGACAAGTGAGCTTGATGAGGTGCCGGGTCTCGGCCCGGCACGCCGGGCGACCCTGCTGAAGAAGTTCGGCTCTGTTCGCAAGCTCACCGCCGCGACCGTGCAGGAGATCGCCGCGGTTCCCGGCTTTGGCCAGCGGACTGCGGAGGCAGTGTTCCACGCGCTGCACGCGAACGGCTCGGCCGGTCCGGACGGCTCGGGCGGGCAGGAAGGGCCGGCCAGGCGGGATGGCTCGGGCGGGCCGGACGCGGCCGCCGAGGATGATGGCTCGTGGAGAAGAGGAAGCGCTGCCGGGGACAGGGGCGGTGCCGCAGACAACAGTCCGGGTGGGGATGGCGGGGGCGGGACGTGGACAGCGATGCAGTGAATCAGCAGGAGATCGTGATCATCACCGGCTTGTCCGGTGCCGGGCGCAGCACGGCGGCGAAGTCGCTGGAGGACCTGGACTGGTTCGTCGCCGACAACCTGCCGGCTGACCTACTGCCGACCATGGCCGACCTGGCCCGCCGGGCCGGGGCCACGCTGCCAGGGCTGGCGGCCGTGGTGGACATCCGCAGTCGCGCTTTCTCGACGGACGTCAGGTCGGCGATCGATGAGCTGACCGCTCGCGGCGTGCGGCCGTACGTGGTCTTCCTCGAGGCGTCCGACGAGACCCTGGTGCGCCGGTTCGACAGCGTGTCTCGCCCGCATCCGCTGCAGGGCGGCGGCCGGGTCGTCGACGGCATCGCCGCCGAGCGCGAACTACTCCAGGCCATGCGGGCAGAGGCCGACCTTGTGCTCGACACCAGCAGTCTGAACGTGCACGAGCTCCGGGGCCGGATGCGGGAGGCGTTCGCGACCGAGGCGGATCCCGGCCTGCGGGTGAGCGTGGTGTCGTTCGGCTTCAAGTACGGGCTGCCAGTCGACGCGGACATGGTGGCGGACTGCCGGTTCCTGCCCAATCCGCACTGGATCCCCGAGCTGGCCCCGCAGACCGGCCGGGACGCGGCGGTCATCGACTACGTACTCAGCCAGCCGGGCGCGACCGACTTCCTCGAGGCGTTCGTCCGGGCGGTCGAGGTGGCACTCCAGGGCTATGGCAGCAGTGGCCGGCACAACGTGCTGCTCGCGGTGGGCTGCACCGGCGGTAAGCACCGCAGTGTGGTCATCGCCGACGAAATGGCGGCACGCCTTGGCAAGACGTGGCCCGGCATTCAGGTGACGCATCGTGATCTGGGCCGTGAGTAGGTGGCAGCGCAAGCATGACGGATGACCGGACGAGCAGCCCGAGGCCGACGCCGGGCCGGCCGGCGTACCCGAAGGTCGTCGCGCTCGGCGGCGGCCACGGGCTGCACGCGTCGCTGTCCGGCCTGCGCCGGGTCACCCGGGAGCTCACGGCGATCGTCACCGTCGCGGATGACGGCGGTTCGAGCGGACGGCTGCGGCGCGAGTTCGGAGTGCTGCCACCGGGAGACCTCCGGATGGCGCTGGCCGCGCTGTGCGGCGACGACGCCTGGGGCACCACCTGGAGCCGGGTGATCCAGCACCGCTTCGCTGGCGGCGGGGACATGCCAGGCGAGGAGGGCCTGACCGGCCATGCCGTCGGCAATGTGCTGATCGTGGCGCTGTGGGAACTGCTCGGCGACACCGTTCAGGGCCTCGACTGGGTAGCGCGACTCCTTGGCGCACACGGCCGGGTGCTGCCGATGTCGGCCGTCCCGCTCGACCTCGTTGCCGAGGTTGAGGGAGCAGATCCGGACAGGCCGGACGAGGTGACCGCAGTTCAGGGTCAGGTGGCCTGCGCGACGACGACAGGACGGGTACGGTCGGTATCACTGATACCCGCTAACCCGCCCGCATGCCCGGAAGCCGTGCAGGCGATCGGGGCGGCGGACTGGGTGGTGCTCGGGCCGGGCTCGTGGTTCACCAGCGTGCTTCCGCACTTGCTGGTGCCGGAGCTGGCCGTGGCGCTGGTGGAGACTCGAGCGCGGAGGCTGGTAGCGCTGAATCTGGCGCCGCAACCCGGTGAGACGGAGGGGTTCTCACCGCACGCCCATCTGGAGGTTCTGGCGGACCACGCACCTGATCTGGCGATTGACGTCGTGCTTGCCGACCGGGCTGCGGCCGCCGGAGCGACAACGGAGCTGGAGAAGGCAGCTGGTCTGCTCGGTGCCCGACTTGTGCTAGCTGACCTGGCCGTCGCCGACGGCTCGCCGCGGCACGATCCGCGGCGGCTGGCGGGCGCCTTCGCGCAGATATTTGAGGGGGAGTGAACCGATGGCGCTGACCGGCCTGGTGAAGGATGAGCTCAGCCGGGTGGCCGTGCTGAAGCCATGCTGCCGCAAGGCCGAGGTGTCCACCATCCTGCGGTTCGCAGGCGGGTTGCACCTGGCGGCTGGACGGATCGTGGTGGAGGCCGAGCTCGACACTGGCGCAGCGGCGCGCCGCCTGCGCAAGGACATCGCCGAGGTGTTCGGGCACTCATCTGACCTGGTTGTGCTCGCCCCCGGCGGCATCCGCAAGGGTAACCGCTACCTCGTGCGCGTCACCGCCGACGGGGAGAGCCTGGCTCGCCAGACCGGCCTGGTCGACAATCACGGGCGCCCGGTGCGCGGCCTGCCGCGGCAGGTGGTGTCCGGGACAACCTGCGACTGCGAGTCGGCCTGGCGCGGCGCCTTCCTCGCGCATGGCTGCCTGACCGAGCCCGGGCGGTCGATGTCGCTGGAAATTACCTGCCCCGGCCCGGAGGCCGCGCTGGCCATGGTCGGCGCGGCCCGGCGGCTCAGGATCCACGCCAAGGCGCGCGACGTCCGCGGCATCGACCGGGTCGTGGTCCGGGACGGCGACTCGATCAGCGCCCTGCTCACCCGGCTGGGCGCGCACGACAGCGTGCTGGCCTGGGAGGACCGGCGCATCCGGCGCGAGGTCCGGGCTACTGCCAACCGGCTGGCCAACTTCGACGACGCGAACCTGCGGCGCAGCGCGCGGGCGGCCGTGGCGGCCGGCGCACGGGTCGAGCGAGCGCTGGAGATACTCGGGCCGCAGGCACCTGATCACCTGATCATCGCCGGTCAGCTGCGGATCAGGCACCGGCAGGCGAGCCTGGAGGAGCTCGGCCAGCTGGCCGAGGCCCTGACCAAGGACGCCATCGCGGGCCGGATCCGCCGGCTGCTCGCGCTGGCCGACCGCCGTGCGACGGAGCTTGGCATTCCCAACACCGAGGCGACCCTGACGCCCGACATGCTGGTTCCCTAACCGGAGCAGGCAGCCGGTAGGGTTTCGAGCGCAGGCAGCCTGCGCGAGACAGCTTCCGCGAGGCAACTTCCGAGAGACGAGGGAGAGCACCCAGTGAGTGTCCGGGTCGGGATCAACGGGTTCGGCCGCATCGGCCGGAACTTCTGGCGGGCCGTTCATGCGGGCGGCGGCGGCGATATCGAGATCGTCGCGGCGAACGACCTCGGTGACCTGCCGACGTTCGCGCACCTGCTGAAGTACGACACCGTGCTCGGCACGCTCGACGTCGACGTGACCGCTGATGGCGACGTGATCCGCGCTGGTGATCACACGATCAAGATGCTGGCCCAGCGGGACCCGGCCGAGTTGCCCTGGGGCGAGCTCGGTGTCGACGTGGTGATCGAGTCGACCGGCCGGTTCACCAATGCTGAGGATGCGCGCAAGCACCTGGCTGGCGGAGCGCGCAAGGTGATCATCTCGGCGCCCGCCAAGGGCGAGGACATCACGGTCGTGATGGGCGTGAACGACGACCACTACGACGCGGCAGTCCACGACATCATCTCGAACGCGTCCTGTACCACGAACTGCGTGGCGCCGATGGCCAAGGTGCTGAACGACAGTTTCGGCATCCGCAAGGGCCTGATGACGACCATTCACGCCTACACCAACGACCAGGTGATCCTGGACTTCCCGCACAAGGACCTGCGTCGCGCACGGGCCGCGGCCCAGAACATCATCCCGACCACGACCGGCGCCGCCAAGGCGACTGCCCTGGTGCTGCCAGAGCTGACGGGCAAGCTGGACGGGCTGGCCATGCGGGTGCCGGTGATGGACGGCTCCGTCACCGACCTGGTGGTCCAGCTGGAGCGCGAGGTCGCCGCCGACGAGGTCAACGCCGCCTTCCGCGCGGCCGCCGACGGCCCGCTCAAGGGATACCTGCACTACACCGCGGACCCGATCGTGTCCTCGGACATTGTCGGCACGCCGTACTCCTGCACCTTCGACTCCCTGCTCACCATGTCGTTCGGCGATCAGGTGAAGGTCATCGGCTGGTACGACAACGAGTGGGGCTACTCTAACCGGCTCGCTGACCTGACCTCGCTGGTCGGCAACAGCCTGCCCGCCCGCTCGTGAGCACTGGCACCGGAAGCACAGGCACCGGAAGCACTGTCGCCGGCCTCGACGAGCTCGGTGTCACCGGGAAGGTCGTCCTACTGCGGGCGGACCTCAACGTTCCGCTCGACGGCACCACGATTACCGACGACGGCCGCATCCGGGCCAGCCTTCCGACAATCGACAAGCTGCGGAAACGTGGCGCGCGGGTGCTGATCATCGCGCACCTCGGGCGGCCGGAGGGCGACTCGTATGCCGACCGGGCGGCGGGCGGCCCGTCACTCGCGCCGGTCGCGGCACGCCTGTCCGAGCTGCTCGGCGTCCCGGTGCCGCTGGCCGCGGACGTGGCGGGCGAATCAGCCCGCCAGCTTGCGGCGAGTCTTACCGACGGGGACGTGGCCCTGCTGGAGAACGTCCGCTTCGAGCCCGCGGAGACCAGCAAGGACGCCGCCGTACGGGCGGAGCTGGCGGCGCGGCTGGCCTCGCTGGCCGAGGTGTACGTGGCCGACGGCTTCGGCGCGCTGCACCGCAAACACGCCAGCGTCTACGACGTGCCGCGGCTGCTGCCGCACGCGGCGGGTGACCTGGTCGAGGCCGAGGTCTCGGTCCTGCAGCGGCTGACGACCGATCCGGCCCGGCCGTATGTCGTGGTCCTCGGCGGCGCCAAGCCGTCGGACAAGCTTGCCGTCATCGCGAACCTGCTGGCGAAAGCCGACCGCATCCTGATCGGCGGCGGGATGTCGTACACGTTCCTGAAGGCCAGCGGCTACGAGGTCGGCAAGTCGCTGCTCGAGGCCGACAAGCTCGACGAGGTAGCACAGATCATGGCCGAGGCCAGGGATCGCGGGGTCGAGCTGGTCCTGCCGCTCGACCTGGTGGGTGCGACGGACTTCGCGCCCGACGCCGAGCACGAGGTATTCGCGGTCGGCGACTTCCCTGCCGACCGGGAGAGCCTGGACATGGGCCCGGCTACCCGCAGGCTGTACGCGCAGAAGCTGGCCGGCGCCGCGACCGTGTTCTGGAACGGGCCGGTCGGAGTGTTCGAGTTCCCGGCCTTCGCCGCGGGCACCCGGGCGGTCGCCGAGGCGATCAGTGCCCTTCCGGGCTTCACCGTGGTCGGCGGCGGCGATTCGGCCGCTGCCGTGCGCCGTCTCGGGATCCCTGAGGACAGCTTCAGCCACATCTCGACCGGCGGCGGCGCCAGCCTGGAGTACCTGGAAGGCAGCACCCTGCCGGGGCTCGCGGCGCTCGCAGACGGGGCACAGTGAGCGGCACGGGCAGCCGGAAGCCGCTCGTCGCCGGCAACTGGAAGATGCACAACAATCACTTCGAGGCCATTGCCCTGACCCAGAAGCTCGGCTGGGGACTGACCGACAAGGATTTCGTCGCGGTCGACGTCGTGATCCTGCCGCCGTTCACGGACCTCCGGAGCGTCCAGACGCTGATCGACGGGGACAAGCTCCGGCTCCTGTACGGCGCCCAGGACGTCTCGCCGCACCCCGATGGTGCCTACACCGGCGACATCTCGGCCCGGATGCTCGCCAAGCTCGGCGTCCAGTTCGTCCTTGCCGGGCACTCCGAGCGTCGTGAGTACCACCACGAGGACGACGCCCTGGTGAACGCCAAGGTGAAGGCCGTGCTCGAGCGGTCGATGACCCCGGTGCTGTGCGTCGGCGAGCCCGTGCAGGTGCGAGAGGCCGGCCAGCAGCTGGAGTACACGCTGAGCCAGCTGGACGGCGGCCTGGCTGACCTGACCGCCGCGCAGGTGGCCGGGATGGTGGTGGCATATGAGCCAGTGTGGGCGATCGGCACCGGCAAGGTGGCGACCCCGGCGGACGCCCAGGAGGTCTGCGGGGTCATCAGGAGCCGGATTTCGGCCGTTCACGGGGACGCGACAGGCGCCAGTACGCGTATCCTGTATGGCGGGTCAGTGAAGCCTGACAACATGCCCGCGATCATGGCCGAGACGGACATCGACGGGGCTCTGGTCGGCGGCGCGAGTCTGGATGCCGGTGAGTTCGTGAGAATCTGCCGGTATCGTGAGCAGAGCAGATCCGCCTGACGGGAGTGCCCCGGTCCCAGGCGAACCAGCCGGGAGAGACGAGTAACCGCAGTGACTATCGCTTTCTCAGTGATCCTGATCATCACCAGCCTGCTGATGGTCGTGCTTGTGCTGCTGCACAAGGGTAAGGGTGGCGGCCTGTCCGACCTGTTCGGCGGCGGGATCTCGTCCTCGCTGGGCTCGTCCTCGGTCGTTGAGCGGAATCTCGACCGGATCACGATTTTCACTGGGATCATCTGGTTCATCTCGATCGTCGTCCTCGGGATCCTGGACAAGCACTAAATCCGCGTGCCTGCGACGGCGCAGGCACGGTTTCGCAGGCACGGAACTGCATAGGCACGTAGCTTCATAAGCAGGAGCGCTCAGGCGTAGCTCTCCGGGCATTGTTTGTCGAGCAAGGGGTGAGCAGTGAGTAGTGGCAACGCCATTCGCGGCAGCCGGGTCGGGGCTGGGCCGATGGGTGAGGCCGAGCGGGGCGAGGCGGCGCCGCGGGTGCGAGTGTCGTTCTGGTGCTGTAACCGGCACGAGACCGTCCCGAGTTTCGCCTCCGACGCGGCGATTCCCGAGTTCTGGGACTGCCCTCGCTGTGGCCTGCCCGCCGGTCAGGACGAGGCGAACCCGCCCGCTCCGCCGCACGCCGAGCCGTACAAGACGCACCTGGCCTACGTGAAGGAGCGGCGCAACGACACCGACGGCGCGCAGATCCTCGCCGAGGCGATCGACCGCCTGCGCAACGCGCCCGGCGCCGGGCTCCGAAAGGGCGCCTGAGCGCTCTGGCGGAGGTCGCGCCTGCCGGAGGACCGGATCAGGATGGAACTCGCCTACGACCGGGCCGGATCCGGGCCGCCGCTCGTGCTGCTGCACGGCGTCGGCCACCGGAGGCAAGCCTGGGATGCGGTCGCCGGTCTGCTGACGCCATACCGTGACCTGGTGCTCGTCGACCTGCCCGGCCACGGTGAGTCGCCGCCACTCAGCACGGACGGCCGGCCGGTGCTCGAAGTCCTCCTCGAAGCGGTACTCGGGCTGTGCGACGACCTTGGTCTTGACCGGCCCCATCTGGCCGGGAACTCGCTGGGCGGCCGGCTAGCGCTGGACGGCGCCGCGGCGGGCCGGGCGGCGTCGGCGACGGCGCTGTCGCCGGCTGGCTTCTTCCGCGGCCGCCGCGACGTGCTCTATGCCCGCTCGATCTTCCGGGTGATGCAGGCGGCGGGCACGCGGCTCGAGCCGCTGGCGCCCGCGCTGCTGCAGACGACCGCGGGCCGGGGCGTCGCGTTCGGGGCAGTCGTGAGCCACCCGTCGCAGCTCACCCCGGAGCAGGCCGGCGAGGACCTGGCAGGCTTCCTGGCCGCCGGCGACGCGCTGCACGAGGTGCTGGCGGGAATTGACGAGTTCAGCGCGCAGATCCCCGCCGACGTGCCGGTCACCATTGCCTGGGGCGAGCGCGACCGCCTGCTGCCGCGGCGGCAGGCGCTGGTGGCCCGGGCGAAGCTGCCGACCGCGCAGTTCGTGCTCCTGCCGGGCTGCGGGCACGTGCCGATGACGGACAATCCGCAGCTGGTAGCCGATGTCCTGCTGCGGGGCAGCAGCGGCCGCTGACGACCCCCGGATGGGCTTACTGGCTGTCTGTGCTCGGCTGGGAGCGCGGGAGAGCCCGCGGGGTCACCCACCACTCAGAAGCGGGCTGGAGGCCGCACGCGCGGAGCATCTCGCGCTTGGGCTCGTCGAGGTGCGCTGTGACGACGACCGCCTGGATGGCGCCGCGCCAGGCCTCCGCCAGGCCAGCGCGGAGCAGCCGGGCTCCCGTTTCCTGCCACCGGCCGGCAGGCACGACCACGAAGTCGTCGATCTGGCAGGTCGCGCCGCCGGGATCGTAGACCCCCGGCGCGCCGGTCAGGGTCGCGATGAGGAATCCGGTCAGCGCACCAGCATCTTCGCTGACCAGCGTGATGATCGTCTCATCGCCGACCAGCCTGGCCAGGTAGGGGCGGTGCTTGTCCTGCGCGCCCTCGGCAGGCCGCCAGAACAGTGGCTGGTAACGGGCGTACTGCTCGCGGCGTATCTGTGCCATGGCGGCCATCGCGGCTACGTCGGCGTCGTCGGCGGTACGAATCTGCTCCATCCGCTCATTGTCTGCCTGCCCGGTACGGTTCCGCTCGGCATCAGTGCGCGAACGAGCTGCGCGGGCCGCCCGGCAGCAGCGGCACCGGCGGCTGCGGCGCGGCCTCCAGCGCTTCCACTTGCGTGCGCAGGTCGCTGATCAGCAAGCTGGCCAGATCTCGGCTGAAGCCGTTCCGGACGACGATGCGGAGCACTGCGGTGTCCTGCAGATTGGCCGGGAACGTGTAGGCCGGGACGCGCCAGCCACGCTGCCGCAGGCGCTCGGAGACGTCGAAGACCGAGTAGCCGGACTTCGCCGGGTCACGCAGGCGGAACGCGAGCACCGGCAGGTCAGTGCCCCGCGACAGGAGCTCGAACGGGCCGATCTCGGCGATCTCCGCGGCCAGGTACATGGCGATTTCCTGGCAGGCCATCTGGACCTGGCGGTAGCCCTCGAAGCCGAGCCGGACGAAGTTGTAGTACTGCGCCGCGACCTGGCTCGCGGGCCGGGAGAAGTTCAGCGCGAATGTCGGCATCTCGCCGCCCAGGTAGTTCACGCTGAAGATCAGGTCCTCGGGCAGGTCCGCTGCGTCACGCCAGACGATCCAGCCGACTCCCGGATAGACGAGCCCGTACTTGTGCCCGGAGGAGTTGATCGAGGCTACCCGCGGCACCCGGAAATCCCACTCCAGGCCGGGCGACAGGAACGGGGCCACGAACCCGCCCGAGGCGGCGTCGACGTGGACGCCGATGTCGAGTCCGGTGCGCTGCTGCAGCGCGTCGAGTTCGGCCGCGATCTCGGCGACCGGCTCATAGCTGCCGTCCATTGTCGAGCCGAGGATGGCGACGACTCCGATCGTGTTCTCGTCGCAGTGCGGTACTGCCGCAGCGCCGGTCAGGTGCAGGCGGCCGGCTTCCATCGGCACGAGCCGCGGCTCGACCTGCCAGTAGCGGCAGAACTTCTCCCAGCACACCTGCACGTTCGAGCCCATGACGAGGTTCGGCTTCGCCGCCGGATCCCCGCGCCGCGCCCGCCAGCGCCACAGCAGCGCGAGGCCGCCGAGCATCGCAGCCTCGCTGGAGCCGGTGGTCGAGCACCCGGTCGCGCCGCCGCTCGCGCCCATCGGCGCACCGCGGGCGTGCCAGAGGTTGGCCAGGATGTTCACGCAGCGCCGCTCAAGCTCGGCAGTCTGCGGATACTCGTCCTTGTCGATCATGTTCTTGCTGAAGCAGTCGGCCATGAGGCGGTTGGCCTGGGGCTCCATCCAGGTCGTCACGAACGTGGCGAGGTTCAGCCGCGCGTTGCCGTCCAGGATGAGCTCGTCCTCCACCAGCTGCAGGGCCGCGTCCGGATCCATGCCGGTAGCCGGCAGCTCGTCACGCGGGACTGGGTGCTCGAAGCCGGCAGTAGACCGGGCTGATCTCGATGTCTGCCGAGTCGTCGGTGTGCTCGACCTTCGCGTGCAGTGCCATGGTGCCGTCCTCATCCGTAGCGGAAATGATGTCGCAGGGGTCAGTGCTCTCGCAGGTAGCGGCAGAACAGGAAACTGTCGTCGGCCAGCAAGTGCGCCAGCGTGAGCTTCGCCGCCGCGGTGGCAGCTGCGCCCGCATCGCCGGGCGCGGACCGGACGATCCGGCCGGCCGTCCCGGCTACGAGCCGCGGGCTGATCGTGAGGCACAGCTCGTCCAGCAGCCCGGCCTGATCGAGGGCACCCAGCAGCGTGGGCCCGCCCTCGCAGAGAATGCCGCGGTAACCGAGGCTGCCAAGCTCCGCCATCGCAGCGGCCAGGTCGACCTGCTCCTCGCCGGCGCAGATGATGCGCGCGTGCCGGGCGATGGCGGCCTTCCGGTCGGCGGGCGCGGACCGGGCCGTGATGACGATGGTCTGCGCGCCCGGTGCGGCAGCGGTCAGCAACGGCGTGTCCGGATCGACTGCCAGCCGTGCACTGACCAGCGCGATGGCCGGTACCGGTGAGCCTTGCGGCCGCAGCTCCGGCCAGAGGCCGGCCGCCTGCGCGGGCCGGTACCGCTCGGCCCGCGCAGTGCCCGCCCCGACGAGGACAAGATCGGCCAGGCTGCGCAGGACCGTGAACACCATGCGGTCGGCCCGTCCGGACAGGCCGCCGGACCGGCCGTCAGCCGATGCCGCGCCGTCGGTACTCGCGACCATGTTGGCGCGCAGGACCGGTGCCGGGCCTGGGTGAGCCTCGTTTCCGTACAGGCGGGCAAGCTCGGCGACGGCGGGCGGCAGCGGGCCGGCACCGGCTGTCGCGACGACGGGCAGATCCGGGCCCTGTACCGGATAGATCTGGCGCACGGCCCGAGTCAATCAGACGGCATGAATGGCCTGCAGGCGACTGGCCGCTACGGCAGCAGCGTGTCGAGGAATGTGTTCACGGACGCTGATTGTGCGCCGCCACGTTGGCGTCAGCCGACCGCTAGCCTTCGGTGGCGCGCAGCACAATGATGGCCCGGCCAGCGACTTCGCGTGTACTGGGGGGCGCGAGTACCGACGTCGTCGCTGTCGCGTCCGAGCCAGGGCCGGATAGCGAGTTCGCGTTTCCTGCCGGTGGAACCTGCTCCACCGGATCGTAGGTGTCGATGACCGTCTGCCAGCCGACTGCGAACTCCGCGCCCGGCAGCGTGAACGTCACCGGCTCGTCGCCCGCGTTGAACAGCAGCAGGAAGCTGTAGTCGGTGATCGGCTCGCCGCGCGATCCCGGCTCGGTGATGGCACTGCCGTTGAGCAGGACCGCGAGTGACCGGGCGACTCCGCTGCCCCAGTCGCTGACGGTCATCTCGGTGCCGGCCGGAGTCAGCCAGCTGATGTCCCGCACGTCGGCGCCGCCTGTGCTGGGCAGCTCGCCGCTGAAGAACCGGCGGCGCCGGAAGACCGGATGCTCCCGCCGCAGCGCGATCAGCGTGCTGGTGAACTCGAGCAGCCCGGCGTTCTTGCCGGCGCACTCCCAGTCCACCCACGAGATCTCGTTGTCCTGGCAGTAGGCGTTGTTGTTGCCGCGCTGGGTCCGGCCAAGCTCGTCGCCTGCCAGCAGCATCGGCACGCCCTGGGAGCAGAACAGCGTGACGAGGAAATTCCGCACCTGGCGGTCGCGCAGCTCGGTGATGGCCGGGTCGTCGGTCGGGCCCTCGGTGCCGCAGTTCCAGGAGCGGTTGTCGTTGCTGCCGTCGGCATTGTCGTCGCCGTTGGCCTCGTTGTGCTTGGTGTCGTAGCTGACCAGGTCGGCGAGCGTGAAGCCGTCGTGACAGGTGACGAAATTCACCGAGGCGATCGGCCGCCGCGCGCTGGTCTCGTAGAGATCGGCTGAGCCGGTCAGCCTGGAGGCAAACTCGCCTGTGGTGGCCGGCTGACCGCGCCAGAAGTCGCGCACGGTGTCGCGGTACTTGCCGTTCCACTCTGTCCACAACGGCGGGAACTTGCCCACCTGGTAGCCGCCGTCGCCGACGTCCCACGGCTCGGCGATGAGCTTGACCTGCGAGACAACCGGGTCCTGCTGGACGAGCTCGAAGAACGCCGACAGCCGGTCGACCTCGTGCAGCTCGCGGGCGAGCGCGGAGGCCAGGTCGAACCGGAAGCCGTCGACGTGCATCTCCAGGACCCAGTACCGCAGAGAGTCCATGATGAGCTGCAGCGCGTGCGGATGCCGCACGTTGAGGCTGTTGCCACAGCCGGTGTAGTCCAGGTATACCGACGGGTCGGCGTCGTCGAGCCGGTAGTAGGCCGCGTTGTCGATGCCCCGGAAGGACAGCGTCGGGCCGAGTGCCCCGGACTCGGCCGTGTGGTTGTAGACGACATCGAGGATGACCTCTATGCCAGCCTCGTGCAGCGCCTTCACCATCGACTTGAACTCGGCCACCTGACCGTGCGGCTCGGCGGAGCTTGCGTAGGTGTTCTGCGGGGCGAAGAAGCCGATGGTGTTGTAGCCCCAGAAGTTCGTCAGCCCGCGCTCGGTCAGGTCATGCTCGGGCACGCACTGGTGTACCGGCATCAGCTCGATCGCGGTGATGCCGAGCCGGGTGAGGTGCTCGATGACCGGGGGCGAAGCCAGCCCGGAGTAGGTGCCGCGGAGCTCGGGTGGCACCTGCGGGTGGCGCATGGTGAGGCCGCGGACGTGCGCCTCGTAGATCACCGTCTGGTGGTAGGGCGTGCGCGGCTGCCGCTCCCCGGTCCAGTCGAAGTACGGGTTGATCACGGCGTTGCGCGGCATGAACGGCGCGGAGTCGGCGTCGTTGCGCTGTGCCGGGCTGCCGTGCTGATAGTCGAACACCGCGGGATCCCAGTGCAGGCTGCCGGTGACGGCCTTGCCGTAAGGGTCGAGCAGGAGCTTGGCCGGGTTGCAGCGGTGCCCCTGCTTCGGGTCGTACGGGCCGGTCACGCGGTAGGCGTAACGCTGACCTGGCCCGACTGCCGGCAGGTAGCCGTGCCAGACGAAGCCGTCGACCTCGGTGAGGTCCAGCCGCGTCTCGGTGTCGTCGGCATCGAAAAGGCAGAGCTGAACCCGGTCCGCCACCTCGGAGAACAGCGCGAAATTGGTGCCCGAGCCGTCCCAGGTGGCGCCAAGCGGGTAGGCGGCGCCCGGCCAGATCTGCATTCGCTGACCTTACCTGCTGGTAACAGCAGATCGCGCCAGCACCGCATCGAGGTCGAGCCCGGCGGGCAGGCTGCCGAACGGCGCGGCCGGCCCCCCGGTGGAGCCAGGGCCGAGCCTCGTTGCGGCGAAGGCATCCCAGACCGCTGCCGGGGCGTGCCGGGCGAGGAGCGACGCCTGGAGGGTGACGGCGAGCTGGCCGGCCAGCCGCCTGGCGTGCCGCTGGTCATCCGCCGCCTGGGCCTCCTTCAGCAGGGTGCGGAGACTCGCGGCTGCGGCTGCCGCCCGGCGGTCGTCAGCAGCGAGGTCAGCCTCGGCGAGCAGCGCGTCGGCCGAGTCCGGAGAGCGGGCGAGGGCCCGCAGGACGTCGAGCGCCGTAACGCTTCCCGACCCCTCCCAGATGGAGTTCAGCGGCGAGTCGCGGAGCAGGCGGGGCATCGGGGAGTAGTCCTCCACGTAGCCGTTGCCGCCGAGGCACTCCAGCGCCTCGCCAGTGATCATCGGCGTGCGCTTGCAGATCCAGTACTTGGCGGCCGGCAGCGCGAGGCGGAGCAGCGCTGCCTCGGCCGCGTCGCCGCGGGCCGCCCGGTCAGCGGCGCCTGCCAGCCGCATGGCGACGGCCGTCGCGGCCTCGGACTCCAGCGTCAGGTCGGCCAGGACGGCAGTCATTGCCGGTTGCTCCGCGAGGGTCGCGCCGAAGGCGCGGCGCCCGCGCGCGTAGTCCGCGGCGATCACGGTCGCCTGACGGATCGCGGCGGCGCTGCCGAGAACGCAGTCCAGTCGGGTCGCGCTGACCATGTTGATGATCGTGCGCACGCCGCGGCCCGGCTCGCCGACGGGCCAGGCGACTGCCTGCTCGTACTCAACCTCGCTGGAGGCGTTGGAGCAGTTGCCGAGCTTGTCCTTGAGCCGCTGGATGTACATGGCGTTGCGGCTGCCATCCGGCAGCACGCGGGGGAGCAGGAAGCACGTCAGCCCCTCGGGCGCCTGCGCCAGCACCAGGAACACATCGCACATCGGCGCGGAGCAGAACCACTTGTGCCCGGTCAGCAGGTAGCTGCCGTCGCCAGTCGGCGTGGCAGTGGTGGAGTTGGCCCGGACGTCGGAGCCGCCCTGCTTCTCGGTCATCGCCATGCCCGCAAGCAGGCCAGCTTTCTGCATCGGCGGCCGGAGGCCGAAGTCGTACCGCGATGCAGTCAGCAGCGGCTCGTACCGGGCGGCGAGGTCCGGCGCGTGGCGGAGGGCGGGCACGCAGGCGTAGGTCATCGAGACCGGGCAGCCATGGCCGGCCTCGGCCTGGGTCCAGACCATGAACTTGGCAGCCCGCGCCACATGCGCGCCGGCCCGGCTGTCGGCCCACGGCGCGGCATGCAGGCCGTGGCCGATAGCCGTAGCCATCAGCTCGTGCCAGGCGGGGTGGAAGTCGACCTCGTCGACTCGGTAGCCGCGCGAGTCATGCGTGCGGAGGACCGGTTTGCAGACGTTAGCCAGCCGGGCCTGCTCCTGCACATGTGCCGAGCCCGCCAGCAGGCCGAGCTCGCGGAGTTCCGGCTCAGCCCAGCCGCCGCCCTCGCGGTCGAGCGCGGCCGTCAGAGCCGGGTCGTCCGCCACGTCATACCCGCTGAGCGGCGGCACCTGATTGACGACTTCGTGAGTGGAGTGTCGGGCTGACCCGGTCATGCGGCATCTCCCTGGCGCGGCCGGACTGCCGCGCGCCGGCCGGTCAGAGGTGGATGCCGCACTCGGTCTTGGACGTCCCAGCCCACCGGCCGCTGCGGGGATCTGCCCCGTCTGCGACTCGCTGGGTGCACGTCCGGCAGCCGATCGACGGGTAGCCGTCGTAGACGAGCGGGTTCACCAGGATGTTGTTGGCCGCGATGTAATCGTCCACCTGCTGCTGCGTCCACTCGACGATCGGGTTGATCTTGACCATCTCCCGGCGCGGATCCCAGGAAACGACCTTGGTGTCACTGCGGGCGTCGGTCTCCTCCCGGCGCACGCCAGTAAACCAGGCGTCGTACGGCGCGAGCGCTTCCTCGAGCGGGACGACTTTGCGCAGGTAGCAGCACAGGTCCGGGTTGCGGCTATAGAGCCGCGGGCCGAGCTCGGCGTCCTGCTCCTCGACCGTCGTCGTCGGCGTCACGTTGACGACGTTCACCGGGTATACGGCCGACATGGCGTCGCGGGTGCCGATGGTCTCGGCGAAATGGTAGCCAGTGTCGAGGAACAGGACGTCAATGCCAGGGAGGTGCCTGGCGACCAGATTAACGAGGACGGCGTCAGTCATCGACGAGGTGATGCACACCCTGCGGCCGAATGTCTTCGCGGCCCACGCGATTACGTCGTCGGCCGGCGCCCCCGCCAGAGCGTCAGCGGCTTCAGCGGCAAGGCTCTCCATCTCGCTGGGTCCTCCTTGCGGCGGTCCATCGGTTCCGGCAGCTTAGCGGGTCTCGCCGGGCTGTGCGATCAGTGCGCGCTGGCAGTTCGGTGCTGCAGGTCCACAGTAAGGCTCATCGCGGACATGTGCATGCTCTGCCGGCTAAATCACGTCTGTCGCCTAAGTCAAGCTATGGCCTACCGTAGCGTGCCGTGTTGCTCCGAACGTCAGCTGGGGCAACCTCGGCCCAGCCGCGGGTATTCCTGCCCGCTTCGGGCCGGATAATCCACGGCGTGAGCGGATGCTGCCAGCCCGTGCAGCTAGCCCTGGCGGATCCAGCCGAGCCGTGCCTCGGACGGCGCGGCGGGCTCCTGGTGCTGGCAGTCGCACCAGTTGCCGCCCGGGCACCTCTCGTGGTGCCGGACTCGGCAATCCGGGCAAACCATAACGGGCCCTCCGGGAGAGATCTCCTGCTCAGGCAGCGTTGGCGCGGCGCATCCGACGACGGCGCTCCGAGGACCGCTCGTCCTCGTTCAGGCCGCCCCAGGTGCCGTACTTCTCCGGACGGCTCACCGCGTAGGTGAGGCACTCAGCCCGGACCGGGCAGGCGTTGCAGACCGCCTTGGCCTTCCGCTCGCGGATCTCGCGCTCGGGCTGCCGCTCGCCGTCGGGCCCGAAGAAGAGCACGACCTCCTTGCCGCGGCACGCAGCCTCATCCTGCCAGCCCCAGTTCGGCCGTTGCATCAGGGCGACTTGGCGGCGTACCTCAGACATCTGGTGCTCTCCTCAGCGATGGTCCGTGGTCGTCGGCGGCCACGGTGCGTAGATCTCAACGGTGGTAGGTCAGGATCTGAATCGGTTTGTGCAGGTCGGACACAGCTCAGGCAGTTGTCTGCTCGGGCGGTGCAAGTTCGGTGGTGCCAGCTCACTCTCGTCCTGGGCACCCCGCCAGGCGCGGTAAGGTGCTTGTGACGAAGGAATTCTTGTGCGGTGTGGCAATTGCCCCGTCGCATGGTGCAACGCGCCAGTGTGGTCCAGTGTTCCCGTGAACGCTTTCGTATCCGGTAAACGCTGTTCGCCTGAGCGAAGTTCCCGTGACCGGGACTGGCATGCGTGGCTGCGCAGCGGCCTTGTTCCGCTTGAACATCATGCCATCCGCTGCGGTGCGCCCGCAGGCGGGATGGCGAATATCGCGCATATTCTGCCCCGGTTCGGCGCCGGTCCTGCCAGGTTCGCCCGCGAGCGGACGCCCGCTCGCCGACCGGTGGCGCGGGTCACACTAAGTAATCGTTAACTGGACAGATCCCGGCCTTCGGGCCACGATAGGCCTCATGTCCGCGTCCGACGCAGCTCCGCTGCCCCGCCTCGGCGAGGTCTTCTTCGACGTCAGGGGCAGTTCCCGGACTATGAGGCTGAGCTGGTATGCCGATACCGGAGTGGCCGTCTTCAGCATCTGGCAGGGCGGCCGGTGTACTGGCACGTTCCGCCTGCCGATTGACGATCTGCCGCGGATGATCGGCATCCTCGAACGTGGCCCGGAGGGCCGGCGCTGTCCTGGATCCGCAGCCCCGCGCCGGACGGGGCAGCGCCCGGATCCTGACTACCCGGCCGGCGACTACCCGGCGGGCGGCTACCACGAGGACGAGGCAACTGGGGGTTACGCTCCCGGCGACTACCCGGCTGCTGGCGACTACGGGCCGGGTGGCTACGCCCCGGACGGCTACGGGCCAGACGGCTATGCCCCCGACGGAGCCGGGCCGGAGGCCCTGCCCGGCTACCAGGGGAGCCGTCGGCGTGACGAAGCCCGTGACCAGGAGTACGAGCCCGGCGGCTATCACGACGAAACCACGGGCTACGGGCAGCTGACGGCAACCGGGTACCTCAGGGCGCCCGATCAGTTCGAGGATGCCGGCAGTGAGCACTATCGCGGCCAGGATGTCTTTGGCGGGCCAGGACGCTATGGCGAGCCCGAGAGTGGCCAGGCCGGCGACGGCGACGAGCGCTTTGTGCCGCCCTATGTTTCCGGGAACCCGGAGTCATACCGCGACGACATTGCGGGCCCCGACGCCCGCCCGTCGAGCGCGCTGCGCGAGCCCGGTTATCCGCCGGACTCCCGCGAAACTGAGGGCTATCCTCTCCGCTCCGGTCCGGAGCCCGGATATTCCGGCGGTTCCGAGTATCGGCCTGCTGCTGATCCGGCTGCCAGTTCGCGATATTCAGCGAGCCACCGGGCTGCCAGCTCAGGCGACCCGCGACTGCCGGACGAAGCCGATCCAGACTCGGCTCGCGGACAGGTCTCTGACCTCGATTACTGGCGCCGTCAGGGGCGCTGAGCACACCCCTCGACGCGGCATTCCGCTGAACGGCTGACTGGGCCAATCCGCAGCTCATGCCCAGTCCGGCACCCGTCAGCACGGATCATGCCGGGCAGGGGACACCATGGCCGGATTTTCCGGCGGCGTAATCGGATGGAAAGAAAGATGGCGTTCGCGTCGTTACAGGTGTGAAGGGGCTGGGAATAGATTTCCACGGGGGGAGGGGGGATACCCAAGTGGCTCAGAAGATATCCGTCACGTTTGCCTGTGACTATGACGCTCGAGAGATTCCCGAGGGCGAGCACATGACTCGCGCCTTCAGCCTGGATGGCCGGGATTACGAGATTGACCTGTGCGAGAAGCACAGCCAGAAGTTCGACGAAGTACTCAGCAGGTTCGCGGACAAGGCCCGTAAGGTGACCGGCCGCGCCGGAAGGCCGAAGCGGCGCACGACCGCGCACCGCCAGCACAGCGCACAGATCCGCGCCTGGGCAAAGCAGAACGGCATGGACGTCAGCGATCGGGGCCGGATTCCGGCGAACGTTATCGCGAAGTTCGAGGCGAATCGCTAGTCAGCAGCGTCGCAGGCCGGTGCCCCGTGGCGGGCATCGGCCTGGTGGCGTGCGCTAACGGACCACTCCGGATGCAGAGCTCGCCGGATCCGGCGGCGGGTTGTCGGGGACCAGCAGAACCGCGGCGGCGAGCGCCTGGGAGTTGGGCAGCAGGACCTGGCCCTCGTCGGTCTGCATGCGGACATAGGTCAGGCTGACGTCGGTGACGATTCCCTCGATCTGGCCGGACAGAGATCCGGCCCGGAACCGGACGTGATCGCCGACCCGGAACGGCGAGGCGAACAGCAGCACCAGGCCGGCGAAAAGGTTCGACAGCGCTTGCTGAGCCGCGATGCCCAGCAGCACGCCTAGTACCGCGCCGCTGACGAGCAGCTGCTTGACATCGATGCGCCCGATGGCCAGCTCGATGATGAGGACCGCGAAGACGCCGACCAGCACCAGGACATACCGCAGCACGCCGGCGTGCGCCTGGCCGATCAGCTGCTGCGAGCTCGACCGCACCCGGCCGGACAAGCTGACGGCGGCGAACAGGCCGAAGACCAGGAACGCGGTTGCGCCGAGGAGGAACACCAGCTGCTCGCTGTGGCTGCCCTTATGCCAGCCGCTCCACCCTTGCACGCCGGAGACCTCGGCGGCGATCCCCCCGGCGATGGCGAGCAGCAGCGCGAGGATGGACCGCCACGGGCGGGCCTTGGCTCGCACCTTGGCCATGGAGGCAGCCACGTCTATCTGACGGCGTTCCTGTAGATCCACGTCTCCACGCTATCGGGGGCCGGCGGGCGGCTCAGCCAGGACCGGGCCAGGACAGCTGTGACTCCTGGCACGCGCGAGCCCGGGAACCCATGGTCCCCGGGCTCGCCCGATGATCTCCTGCGATGCCTGCTGTCGCTAAAGGTCGAACAGTGGCCCGCCTACCGGCAGGATCACCTTGCCCTTGTGACCGTTCATTACCCCGGCTGCAGACGTGTACCAGGCGACGATCGCCGTGATCACCCCCACGATGCCGCCAGCCGTGATCAGGCTGCCCGTCCCGGTCTTGGTGACGAAGTTCCCGATGAACAGCAGGATCTCGGTCACTTCCAGGGTCAGGAAGACCAGGAATACGGCGACGTTCAGCTGCGTGCTGACGAGCAGCATGTAGGTGTTGAAGATGGCGAAGGCCAGCAGGATCCAGCCAAGGTCCCTGGCGCCCTCGACACCCTTGGCGGTCGGAGCGACCAGCCTGAACCACAGCCCGAGGCCGATCCAGAACGCGCCGTATGTAGAGAACGCCGTGGCGCCGAAGACGTTGCGGTTTCGGAATTCCCACATGCCGGCGAGCAGCTGTCCGAGCCCGCCGTAGGCGAACGCGTAGCCAAGGAAAGCAGCACCGGTGGAGGCCTTCATCCACCCGGCATTGTCGGCGGACAGCAGGAATGTGGTCAGCGCGAAGCCGGCCAGCCCGAGTGGCGCGGGGTCGGCAATGCCGGAGCCCGGTGCGACAGCTGCGGGAGCATCATCTGTGGTGCTCAACTAATTCCTCCTGAAAGGGCTTGCCTGCCTGGCTCCGAGCACGCTGCTGGGGCACGGCAGGCGTGGTGGGTGAGGAGAAGGCCATGGGCGGTGTCCGCCGCGCGGGATGGCAGCCGGGTGAGCAAGCCCGGCAGACTAGTCCCGCGATTGCCAGAAACCGGTACGAGCATGATGCTCTGCGACCTTCCCGGTCTTCACACCTGGCTCACGAGAACCAGATGGAAGATCTTGCACTGAGCGTAACGCTGGCCGCGTCATTTAGGGAGACCCATTTTCATGGGTAGGTCGTCAATTGCCGGAA
Organism: uncultured Actinomycetota bacterium; assembly: GCA_963711535.1. GTDB lineage: Bacteria > Actinomycetota > Actinomycetes > Streptosporangiales > Streptosporangiaceae > JAJYUU01. Next base: position 385,995 of record CAVQEN010000005.1, read on the forward strand.
GTGCTGGGCGGCGCGGACTCCGCACCCGTCCCCGGCGGCCGCCGCAGCATTCCGGACAGCCCGGTCCGCGTGGCGAGGACGACCAGCCGGTCGTGCGCGCCGATCAGGTAGCCGGGGTCCGGCGACCAGCCGACCCGACTCGTTCCGGTCCCGGCCGGCCCGGGTAGCCGGATTGCGATCACGCGCACCAGGCCGGGCTCATGGCCGGCCGCCACCGGGCGGCCGACCAGCCCTGTCTCGCCTGCCGCCACGTCGGCAAGCAGCAGGACGTGCCGCCCGACGGCGATCGTGCGCAGTACCTGATGGTCGAGCACCGCAGCGGCGAACGCCGGCGCCGCCAGGTAGGACGTCGACCGCGAGATCGTGTTGCCGACCGTGCGCTGCACCCGGGCTGCGAGGTCGTCGTCGTAGAGCCGGACGACCACCCGTGGCTCGGCAGCGAGCGCTCGCGCGTTCAGCGCAGTTTCGAGGTTCGCGATGTCGCTGTCGGTGACCGAGACAATCGCCTGGCAGGCCTGGATCCCGGCTGCGCGCAGGGTCTCCTCGCGATGGGTGTCTCCGATCACCACGCGGATGCCGAGGCGCTTCGCGAGCGGCATCCCGGTCGCGTCGCCATCCTTGTCGACTCCGACGACCTCGATGCCGAGATCGTGCAGCTGGCCGATGATCAAAGCTCCCACTGAGCCGAGTCCGGCCACGATGACGTGGCCGGAGACAGAGGGGCGGCCGGCGGCCGCCGAGCCCGTGAGCCGGGCCCCGACGACGACGGCGGTGACCAGCGGGAGGAAGGCCATTCCGTCGAAGGTCAGCAAGAACTGAGCCAGCTTCTCGGCCGAGCTGAGACTCGGCTGGGTGACAGCTGCGCCCGCCGCGTCGAGGAAGGTCAGGTAGAGCGCGGTCAGCGGCGAGAATCCGACGGCTATGGCGAGCAGCGCGAAACCGACGCCGAGGATGGCGACGAGCGCGGCGAACGCGAGGCCCAGCTTCGTGCCGAAAAAGCGGCGCAGCAGGCGCAGCGGGGCGAGCAGCCGCCGTCTCCGCTGACGTGAGAGCGGGTTGCGCGGGGTGCCGTCAGCGACGGCGAGCACAAGACCGGCCGCCGGATCGTCCGGCGGAACGAGGCTCGGGGCATCCGCATCGCTGCTGGCGGCCAGGCCGCAGATGATCTGGCCCGACCCGGCGTTCTCGCGGCGAGTCACGTAAATGGTCCGGCCGGCCATCCGCACGTGACTCGGGGCCGGGCTCACCGAGCGCCGCAGCCACCAGCGACGGCGCGGCCATCTGCGCTTCCGACAGCACGGCGCAATCGGTGAAGAAGCTCCGCACATGCTCGCCCAGCCCGGCGTTGACGATCGCGATGACCAGGCGCAGGTCCGGTCTCAGATCCTGGGCGCGGAGGGCCGCATGCAGATTGCCGAGGTCGTCCTGATTCAGGATGGCCAGACCGCGGGCCGCAGTCAGATTGGCCGTCTGGAAAGCCTCCACTGTGAGCTCGGGATGTGCGAGCACGCTCACACCAGGCATCGTCGCCATCCGGGTGCTGTGCCCGTCCGTCGCCGACGGCACGATCACTGCCACGGCGAGTCCGTACCGCGCCGTAAGTTCCTCGGCCATTCGCGAGGTCAGCGCGTTCGCACCGCACAGGACGACGTGATCGGCCAGGACAGATGCCGGAAGTTCCTCGGCGGACTCCGCGAGCACAAACCGAGCTTAACGGTCCAGTCAGTAATTGTCGGCAGTTGCGGGGATGCCGGCAACCGAGGCCAGAGCTTCGCCGTAGATCTCGTCGGGGTCAAGCCGCCGCAGTTCCTCGGCCAGCAGGTCGGCGATGTCGCGCCTGTGCAGCGCGACGTGACGGTCCGGCTGGCCGGGGCGCGACATCGTCGCCACCCGGCCGTCGGGGCGGCTGATGACGAGGTCGCCGGTCGAGGTGGCCAGTCGTACCTCGGTGATGCCGGGCCCGCCGGAGACCTCGCGCGAGAAGGGGACGCCCAGGCCGCTGCTGAGCCACGCGGTGAGCAGGTCAGCGGTGGGGTTGTGCTCCTCGGCGAAGACGACGCCGCCATAGATCGGGTCTGCCACCTGATCGACGGTGGCAGCCAGCAGGGATCGCCACGGCGTAGCCCGCGTCCAGCTGAGGTCGGTGTCACCGGGTTTGTAGCCCGCGCTGAGCGCCGCGAGTGCCTCGGCTGGGGCCCGGGCGCGGGCGGCGTCGGTAACCCGGCGCTGAGCGAGCAGGCCGAGTGGCTGTGCCGACGGAACGGCCGGGATCAGGCCGTGCCACCAGGTCACCACCGGAGTGTCCGGTACCAGGAGCGGCATGATCACCGAGTCGGCGTGCTCGCTCATCGGCCCGTACAGCCGCAGCAGTACCGTCTGGCCCGGAGTCCCCTCGCCTGACCGGATCTCGGCGTCCAGGCGCGACAGAGCCCTGGCCTCGCGGGCGATGACGGCCAGTACCCGGCACGGGTGCTCGCGGCCCGCCTGACTGGCGGCACGCACGGCATCGTGCTGGCCCGACTCGTCGGTCATGATGATGAGGTTCAGCACGACGCCGGTGGCGGGTCCGCCCATCTGATCCCTGGTCTTGGCCAGGGCGGCGCGGATGTCGGCCGTCGTCGTGTTGGTCAGGTCAGTCAGCATCGAGTCCTCACAAGCGCCGCCAGGCGCGGCCGTCGCGGGCGAGCATCTCGTCAGCGCTGGCCGGGCCCGCGGTGCCCGCCGGGTACTGCTCGGGCTTGTCGTGGTCGGCCCAGAAGTTCTCGATCGGATCGAGGATCTTCCAGGACAGCTCAACCTCCTCCTGCCGCGGGAAGAGCGGCGGGTCGCCGATCAGCACGTCGAGCAGCAGCCGCTCGTAGGCTTCCGGGCTGGCCTCGGTGAAGGACTCACCGTAGGCGAAGTCCATGTTCACGTCACGGACCTCCATGGCCGAGCCCGGTACCTTCGAGCCGAACCGCAGGGTCACGCCCTCGTCCGGCTGGACACGGATGACCAGGGCGTTCTGTCCCAGCTCCTGGGTGTCGGTGGCGTCGAACGGCAGGTGCGGCGCGCGCTGGAAGATGACCGCGATCTCGGTCATCCGGGTCGGCAGCCGCTTGCCGGTCCGCACGTAGAACGGCACCCCGGCCCAGCGCCGGTTGTCGATGGTGAGCTTCATCGCCGCGTACGTCTCGGTCGAGGAGTCGGCCGGGATGCCGTCCTCGTCCAGGAAGCCGTGGACCTCGACGCCGCCTTGCCACCCGGCCGAGTACTGGCCGCGGGCGGTTCCCGCGCCGAGGTCAGCCGGGATCTGGACGGCCGCGAGCACTTTCTCCTTCTCGGCCCGCAGTGACTCAGCAGCGAACGAGAGCGGCTCCTCCATCGCCGTCAGCGCCAGCAGCTGCAGAAGGTGGTTCTGGATGACGTCGCGGGCAGCGCCGATGCCGTCGTAGTAGCCAGCCCGGCCGCCGATCCCGATGTCCTCGGCCATCGTGATCTGGACGTGGTCGACGTAGCCGCGGTTCCAGATCGGCTCGAAGAGCGTGTTGGAGAACCGTATGGCCAGCAGGTTCTGTACGGTCTCCTTGCCGAGGTAGTGGTCGATGCGGAAGACCGCGTACGGCGGGAACACCGCGTCCAGCATCGCGTTGAGTTCCTGCGCGCTGGCCAGGTCATGGCCGAACGGCTTCTCGATTACCACCCGGCGCCACGGCCGGTATTCGCCTTCCGCGGGCTCCGGCGCGCTGGACAAGCCGGATCGCTTGAGCTGCTGGACGACGACCGGGAAGGCGTTCGGAGGCACCGACAGGTAGAACGCGTAGTTGCCGCCAGTGCCGCGCTCGACGTCGAGCTGGCCGACAGTCCGCGCGAGATTGTCGAACGCCTCGTCGTCGGCGAACTCGCCCTGGACGAAGCGGATGCCCTCCCGCAACTGCTCCCAGACCTCCTCGCGGAACGGCGTGCGCGCATGTGCCTTCACCGCGTCATGCGTGATCTGAGCGAAGTCTGCGTCAGCCCAGTCCCGGCGGGCGAAGCCGACCAGCGAGAAGCCAGGCGGCAGCAGCCCCCGGTTCGCCAGGTCGTAGATCGCCGGCAGTAGCTTCTTGCTGGCCAGGTCACCAGTCACACCGAAGAGCACGAGCACGCACGGCCCGGCCAGCCGCGGGATCCGCCGGTCCCGCGGATCACGGAGCGGATTGGGTCTCATGTAGTACTGCCGCCCGCTGCCATCTCGTGCCTGATGCTGTCCAGCAGTTCCTTCCAGGACGCCTCGAACTTGTCCACGCCCTGGTCTTCCAGTACTTGCACGACGTCGTCGTAGTGCACGCCGAGCGCCTCGAGCTGGCTGAAGACTTTGCGGGATGCGTCGTAGGTGCCCTCGATCGTGTTACCCCGCAGCACGCCGTGGTCGGCAGTCGCGTCGATCGTCGCCTGCGGCATCGTGTTCACCGTGCCCGGCGCGACCAGGTCCACCACGTACATGGTGTCCGGGAACGCCGGGTCCTTCGTGCTCGTCGAGGCCCAGAGCGGCCGCTGCGGGCGCGCTCCGCGGGCCGTCAGCGCCTGCCAGCGCGGCGTCGCCGACCGCTGCTCGAAGAGCTCATACGCCAGCCGGGCATTGGCGAGCGCGGCCTTGCCGCGCAGCGCCCCGGCTTCCGGCGTGCCGATCTTGTCCAGCCGCCCGTCTACCTCAGTGTCGACCCGGCTCACGAAAAACGACGCAACCGAGGCGATGCTGGCCACATCGTGCCCGGAGGCCGCCTCCAGGCCCGCCATGAACGCGTCGATGACCTCGCCGTACCGTTCGAGCGCGAAGATCAGCGTGACGTTGACACTGATGCCCTCGGACAGGCACTGGGTGATCGCCGGCAGCCCCTCGCGCGTTGCCGGGATCTTGATAAACAGGTTCGGCCGGTCCACCATCCACCACAGCGACCGTGCCTCGGCGATGGTCTTCTCGGTCTCCCGCGCGATCCGCGGGTCGACCTCGATGGACACCCGCCCGTCGACCCCGTTGCTGGCGTCGTACACCGGACGCAGGACATCACACGCCCAGCGGATGTCGTAGGTCGTGATCAGCCGTGCCGCCTCGTCGACCGACACGCCGCGAACGGCCAGGTCGGCGACCTGGCTCTGGTAGGCGTTGCCGCTCGACAGCGCCTTGGCGAAGATCGTCGGGTTCGACGTCACGCCGCGGACGTGCTGATCACGCACGAGCGAGGCAAGATTGCCGCTCGACAGCCGCTCCCTGCTGATGTCGTCAAGCCAGATGGATACGCCCAGGTCGGTGAGCTGGGCCAGCGTGTCGTTCTGCGCCGTCATGTCTATCGCGCTCCTCGCGTCGTCCCTGCTGTCTAACTCGTGACGGACCGCGTCTATTGCCGCGCCGCCGCGAGGCTGTCCCTGGCTGCCTCGGCGACGCGCTCGGCGGTGATTCCGAACTCCTGGTACAGCTTCTTATAGTCCGCCGAGGCGCCGTAATGCTCCAGGCTGATGCTGCGTCCGGCATCGCCGGTGAACGCGCGCCAGCCCTGCGCGATGCCTGCCTCGACGCTCACCCGGGCGCGAATGTGCGGCGGCAGGACCTGATCCCGGTAGGCCTGGTCCTGCTCGTCGAACCATTCCACGCACGGCATCGACACGACCCGCGCCCCGATGCCCTCGCCGGCCAGCTGGTCGCGGGCTGCGACCGCGATCTGCACTTCGCTGCCCGTCGCCATGAGGATCACGTCCACCTGGCCGTCGTGCGCGTCCGCCAGGACGTACCCGCCCTTCGCCGTGCCCTCGGCGCTGGCGAAACCCGGCCCGGTCGCCGACCGGTCGAGGACCGGCAGGTTCTGCCTGCTCAGGCACAGCCCGGCTGGGTGGTTAGTGCGCTCGAGCACTGTGCGCCAGGCAACCACGGTCTCGTTGGCGTCGGCCGGCCGGACCACGTCCAGGCCGTGGATGGCCCGCAGCGCCCACAGGTGCTCCACCGGCTGATGGGTCGGGCCGTCCTCGCCCAGCCCGATCGAGTCGTGCGTCCACACGTAGGTGACCGGCAGCCCCATGAACGCGGCGAGCCGCGCCGACGGCCGCATGTAGTCACTGAAAACCAGGAACGTGCCGCCATAGGGCCGGGTGAGCCCGTCCAGCGCGATGCCGTTGAGAATCGCGCCCATGCCGTGCTCACGGATGCCGAAATGCAGCGTGCGCCCGTAGAAGCTGCCGGGGAACATCGCAGTCTGGTGAACGTCCGGGATGAACGACGGTTCGCCCTTCATCGTGGTGTCGTTGCTGCCGGCCAGGTCAGCGGAGCCGCCCCACAGCTCCGGCAGCACGGGGGCAAGGGCGTTCAGCACCGCGCCAGAGGCCTTCCGCGTGGCGACTCCGTTGTCGTCCGGCGGGAACTGCGGCAGGACGTCCGTCCACCCGGCGGGCAGCCGGCGGGCCGACATGCGGTCGAACAGCGCGCGCTTGTCCGGGTGCTTCTGCGACCACCGGGCGAACTCCTCGTCCCACTGAGCGTGCGCATGCTTCCCGCGCTCGGCGACCTTGCGGGCGTGCGCGACGAGCTCGTCCTCGACCGGGAACGACACGGCAGGGTCGAAGCCGAGGACCTGCTTGGTCTTGGCGACCTCCTCAGCGCCGAGGGCCGCGCCATGGGCGGCGCCGGTGTTCTGCGCGTCCGGGGCCGGCCAGGCGATGATGGTGCGCAGTGCGATGAAGGACGGCTGGGTCGTCGTGGCGCGCGCGGTCTCGATCGCGTCGTGGAGCTGCTGCACGTTCTCGTGGTAGCCCTCGGCCTGCCGCCAGCTCAGCCGCTGGACGTGCCAGCCGTACGCCTCGTACCGCTGCGCGACGTCCTCGGACTTGGCGATGTTGGTGTCGTCCTCGATCGAGATGCTGTTGTCGTCGTACAGCACGACGAGATTCCCCAGCTGCTGGTGCGCGGCAAGGGAGGCCACCTCGTGACTGATGCCTTCCTCCATGTCGCCGTCCGAGACGAAGCAGTAGACGAAGTGGTCAAAGGGACTGTCCCCGGCGCGGGCATCCGGGTCGAGCAGACCGCGGTCCCGCCGGGCGGCCATGGCCATTCCGACCGCGTTTCCGATGCCCTGACCCAGCGGGCCCGTGGTGGTCTCCACTCCGGCGGTCAGGCCGTGCTCGGGGTGGCCGGGCGTCTTGCTGCCCCAGGTGCGGTAGTGCTCGAGGTCGTCGAGCGTGAGGCCGTAGCCGGACAGATACAGCTGGATGTAGAGGGTCAGGCTGGAATGTCCGCAGGACAGCACGAACCGGTCGCGGCCTGGCCACAGCGGGTCAGCCGGATCGTGTCGCAGGATCTTCTGGTAGAGCAGGTAGGCGGCAGGCGCGAGGCTCATCGCCGTGCCAGGGTGACCGGACCCGGCGCGCTCCACGGCATCCATCGCCAGGACGCGGACCAGGTCCACCGTCCGGGCGTCTGTCTCCGACCAGTCAAGCGCAGTACGCGCGTCGCCGCTCACGCTGCCTCAGACCCCTTTCGCCACCGACCCAGCTACGGGAACGACCCTATCGCTGGCGTCCGTGGCCACCCTGCCCGGCGCGGGTTAACAATCGGCGTCGGGATGCCGATGCAGCGAAGGGCGAGGGAGCGACTCGCGACGACACGTCTCAGGACGACATGTCGCGCGACGACCCGGTTAGGGCAGCGAGGCGAGAAACTCCAGGATGATCTCGTTTACCTGGCCGGGATGGCTGAGGTTCGCCGCGTGCGGGGCGCCGTCCACGCTGGCGACGGTGACCGGTCCGGCCAGCCCGTCGCGAACGGCCTCGGCCCGCTCCATCGGGATAGCCGCGTCCGCCGTGCCGTGCACGATCAGCGCCGGGCTGCTGATCTCGCCCAGCCGCCCGGTGATGTCGTCCCGGTCGATCAGGCAGCGGAACGGGTAGGCCATCTCCGCCCGGTCGAGCGCGTCCCACTTGGCGAACCACGGTGCGTAATCGACCGGGCCGTCCGGCGGGCCGAGAATGATGGAGGCGACGACGTCGCGCACGGGCTCGGGGCCCTGCTCCAGCCAGATCCGCTCCATCTCCTCATAGGCCGGCACGACCGCCGGATCCTCAAGGCCGGCCTGGCTGTCGATGAGGATCAGGCCGCGGACCCGGTCCGGAGCTTCCAGCGCGGCGCGCAGGCTCAGGAATCCGCCCTGTGACATGCCGCCGAGTACGGCGCGCTCGATACCCAGGTGGTCCAGGAGCCCGAGCACGTCACGAGCCGAGTCCCAGTACGAGAACGGGCCCGGCGCCGGTGTCCCGCCGTGGCCCCGCTCGTCCCAGGTGATCACGCGGTATTCCGGTGCCAGCGCGGCAACCTGCGGAGCGAACATCTCCGCGTCCATGAGGTAACCGTGGCTGAGGACGACAGCGGGGCCGTCGCCGCCGCTGTCGGAGTAGGAGAGTGTGACCCCGTTGACCGCTGCTGTCACCATGCCGGAAACGTACCGTGCCCGCAGGAGCCCGGCATAGGGCAGCGGCGGGCGGAATCTCGTGCTGCGTCAGGTAGCCGGCACGCGGTGCTGAGACGGCTGCGCCGGGCCGAGGCCGTGCTCGCTCATCGAGCCGCGGTCCCGCAGCGCGTACGGCACCAGCAGCGCAGTGATCCAGATCGCCACCGAGCCCGCGACGTGACACCAGACCAGGCCGGCGGGCAGGTGCGTGAAGTACTGCGTGTACCCGATCACGCCCTGCAGCCCGATTAGCCCGAGCAGCAGCCACCCCAGCCGCACGGCGTTGCGGGGGGCGCCGGTGAGGCGCAGACCGAGCAGCAGCGCGGCCATCAGGCCAGCCAGCAGCCAGCCGATGTCGGCATGCAGCTGGGTCACGCCCTCGAGCGGCAGGTGGTACCGGGCGACGTCGGCGGCCCCGGCGAGCGGACCGGTGCCGGTCACCACAGTGCCGGCCGCCATCATCAGCGCGACCGTGCCGACGACGCCGGCGGCCGCCAGGCGCACCGGGCGGGGGACGAACGGTGCTGGCGGCCCGGCACCTTCCTGACAGCGCACGTACAGCGCGACGGTCGCCGCGATCAGCGCCACCGAGGACAGGAAGTGCACGGACACCAGGGCCGGGTTCAGCTTGGTCAGCACGACGAGTCCGCCGAGGATCGCCTGGAACACGATGGCGGCTGGCTGCGCGGCGGCGAGCCAGAGCAGGTCCCGGCGCCGCCCGCCGCCCGGCGGCCGGAAGCGGAAGGCGGCGATGCACACGCCGACCGCGACGACGAAAATGGCGACGGTCACCAGCCGGTTGCCGAATTCGATCCAGCGATGGATCAGCGAGTCGCCGGTGGCATCCGCGGCGCCGAGCGCGTGGGAGGTGCACGCAGGCCAGTCGGGGCAGCCGAGGCCGGACTGGCTCAGCCGCACGGCAGCCCCGGTGAGGATGATCAGGGCCGAGGTGATCACCCCGGCGAGCGCCCACCGGCGCAGCGCTGTCGCAGACGGCGCCAGCAGCGGGTCCGTCCAGGCTGGCCAGCGCGCCGGCCGCGCAGCCGCGGGCGCGCGCGGCGTGTCGGGGGCGGTCAGGGGTGCGGACACGCATCCGATGGTAGCGGGAGGGCCGGGGCGCCGTGCGGCCGGCTACTACACGATGTAGGAAAGGAAACGAGGCCGGAGCAGTCGCCGCCGCCGTCCGGCTAGCTGGCTGGCGGCGGCAGAACCGCCGGGGGCTCGCGGCTCGCGCTCGCCCGTGCGGCACCCGCCGAGGCGACGATCACCGCGACGATGGCGATCCACTGCCGGACCAGGAGCGCCTCGCCGAGCAGCGCCAGGCCGACGAGAGCCGCGACTGCCGGCTCCAGGCTCATCCAGATGCCGAACACGCCCGCGGGCACGCGCCGCAGTGCCTCGAGCTCGACGCGGTACGGGATGACCGACGACAGCAGCCCGACAGCGAGCCCCTCGAAGATCACGGCGGGACGACCGAGAGCGGGCCCGGCCTGCGCGATGGCGGGCCCGGTGACGACGAATGCGGCCACGACCATGGCGATCACCAGTCCCGACGAGCCGCTGAAGCGGCGCCCGGTCGCCCGGCTGAGCAGGATGTAGGCGGCCCAGCAAGCGGCGGCCACGAGGCCGAAGAAGATCCCGGACGCGGTCACGCCCAGGCCGAGAACGGGTCCCGCATCCGGGCCGTGGCCGCTGCCGCTGGCCAGGTGACCGCCGCCCTGGGTCAGCAGCAGCACCCCGGCCGCGGCGAGGACGACCCACAGGATGTCGAGGCGCCGCCGGGACGATGCCACCGCCACGGCCAGCGGCCCGAGGAACTCGATCGTGACCGCGACGCCCAGCGGGATGCGGGCGAAGGACTGGTAGATGGAGTAATTCATGAACCCGAGTACCACGCCGAACGCGACGGCGATGCCCAGATCGCGCCAGGCTTGCCTGCCGGACACCCCGCGCAGTGTGCGGACGACCGAGCGGCCGCCGAAGAGCGCCATGATCAGCGCTGCCCACCACAGCCGCAGGCCGGTCACGCCCGCTGGCCCGGCCTCGCTGAACATGCGGCCGGCCAGGCCCGCACCGACTTGCACGGAGATAATCCCGGCGAAGACCAGCAGCGACGCCGGCCCGGGCCGGCGGGGCCAGGGCTCCCGGACTCTGGGCTCCCGGAATCAGTACCGCGGGGGTCAGGGACACGGGGGGTGCAGTCAGCTACTCCCAGCGGAAGGTCCTGGCGGCCAGCGCGATCCCGGCGACGGCCCAGATGCAGAGCACGACGAAATCGCGGACGGGCAGGCCGCCGGCGTGCGCCAGCACCGTCCGCAGCCCGTCCGACAGGGCACCCGACGGCAGCAGCCGCAGCACCGGCCGGGCGCCCGCCGGGAACTTGGTGAGCGGGAACAGTACCCCGCCGAGGCCGAGCAGGATCAGGTACAGCAAATTCGCTGCCGCCAGTGTTGCCTCGGCCCGCAGAGTTCCGGCCATGAGCAGCGCCACGCCGGTGAAGGCGGCAGTCCCGGCGAGCAGCAGCAGCAGCACCCAGACGGCCGCGGCCGGGCTCGCCACCGGACTCCAGCCGAGCAGGGCGCCGACCGCCAGCACGAGGGCGAACTGCGCGACTTCGACGACGAGGACAGTCATCGTCTTGGCCGCGATCAGGCCACGGCGCGAGAGCGGCGAGGCACCGAGGCGCTTGAGCACGCCATACCGTCGCTCGAACCCGGTGCCGATCGCGAGGCTCGTGAACGCGGTCGACATGACCGCGAGCGCCAGGATTCCCGGCACGACGAAGTCGATGCGGCTGCCGGAGCCGATGCTGACGAGGTTCTCGTGGCCGAACGCGAGCAGCAGCAGCACCGGGATGACGAGGGTCAGCAGAAGCTGCTCCCCGTTACGGAGCAGCGTCCGCAGTTCGAGCGCTGCCTGGGCGCGGACCATGCGCGGCAGCGGCGCGGCGCCCGGGGCCGGAGCTGGCCAGTCGCTGCTGATGAGCCCGGCCGCGGCCGGGCGGGCCCTGGCCGGCTCGGCGCTGGTCAGCTCCGTCACGGCCGCAGCCCCCGTCCGGTCAGCTCCAGGAACAGATCCTCCAGCGTGCGGCTCTCGATCTGCAGGTCCCTCGTCAGCACGCCATGCTCGGCGCACCAGGCAGTCACCGAGGCGATGAGCTGCGGGTCGACGCGCTCGACCACCTCGACGAGGTAGTGCCCGGCCGGCGACTCCTTGGCTATGGCACCCGGCGGTATCGCGGCCAGCAGGCCGGCCAGGTCCAGGCCCGGCTCGGCCCGGAAGCGGAGCTGGCCGTCCGATCCGGTAAGCCCGGCCGGGGGGCCGCTCGCGACTACGGTGCCGTGGTCCACGATCACCACCTGGTCGGCCAGCCGCTCGGCTTCCTCCATGTAGTGAGTGGCCAGGATCACGGACGTGCCGCCCGCGCGCAGGCCCTCGATCAGCTCCCAGGTGGCGTGCCGGGCTTGCGGGTCAAGGCCGGCTGTGGGCTCATCAAGGAAGACAAGCTCCGGGCGGCCGATCACCGCGGTTGCCAGGCCGAGGCGCTGCTGCTGCCCGCCGGACAGCTGCTTGTACGGGGTGCGGGCCGAGCTGGTCAGGCCGACGACCTCCAGCAGCGCGACCGGATCGAGCGGACGGGCGTAGAAGCTCGCCATCACCCGCAAGTACTCGCCCGCCCGTGCGGTCGTCGGCACGCCGCCGGACTGCAGCATCACGCCGACCCTGGCGCGCAGCTCGGCCGCGTCGGCGACCGGGTCGAGGCCGAGCACGCGCACCGTCCCGGAGTCAGCTCTCCGGTACCCCTCGCACGTCTCGATAGTGGTGGTCTTGCCGGCCCCGTTCGGTCCCAGGATGGCTGTGACCTGGGCACGCTCAGCTCGCAGCGTCAGGCCAGCCACTGCGGTGGTGTCGCGGTAGCGCTTGACCAGATCGTGGATCTCAAGGGCCGGAGCGGAGCTCACAGACGTGAGTCTAGGGCGCGTAGTAGATTCTGGTGGCCGCCGGGCCGCGGGCTCCGATGCCGGCGCCACGCCCCGGCCCGGATCACTGCCGCACGAAGGCCGCCAGCGCCTCCGCCTGGGCCAGCCTGCTCGGCTCGTGCAGATACATCATGTGGCCCGCCTCGTAGTAGCCGTAGTCGATGTTGCTGGCCAGCTCCGCCGGGATGGCCAGATGCGCGAACGAATGCTCGGCGGCGTAGTACGGCGTGGCGAGATCGTGGTAGCCGCAGTCCACGTGAACCCGCATGTGCGGGTTCGTCCGCATCGCCTCGGCGAGCTTCGTCAGCACGTTCACGTGCTGGTTCTCGAACTCCGCGTAGGACCACGGGTACACCCGGTCGGTCAGGATCTCGTACGGCAGGTCACTGGAGTAGTTCAGCTCGGCCCGCACGTAGTGGTTCAGCGCGGCGGTGTAGGGGCCCACGATCGCGTCGATGGACGGGTCGGAGGTCCACGTCTCGCGGCCGTAGTCGGAGTCCCAGCCGGTGAACCGGCCGTCGATGCGGCCGACGACCAGGCGCCGGTCGCGCAGCAGCTCGGTGAGGAACCGGACGTGCTCAGGCCGCAAGCTGACCCGGTCGACGTAATCGGACGACAGGCCGGACAGCCCCGCCACCCGGGCAACCGCGTCGGCGCGCTCCTCCGCGGTGAGCCTGTTCCCGCGCGCCAGCGCCCACAGATAGTCCCGCGCGGCGTAGTCCTCGGCCTCGGCAAGGACCTCGCGCAGTGGCCGGTCGCCGTGCTTGCCGTGGTAGTGCGCGACCGCGGCGTAGGTCGGCAGGTACAGCGCGTACGGGTCGTCGTTGCCGCCGCCGAACTCGGCCGTGCCGAAGTCGAGGACAGCGGAGATCAGCACGAGGCCGTTCAGGTACAGCCCGTAGCGCTCCTGCAGGTGGCGCGCCAGGCCGGCGGCGCGGGTGGTGCCGTAGGACTCGCCGCACAGGAACTTGGGCGACATCCACCGGCCGTTGCGCGTGGTCCACAGCCGGATGACCTCGCCGACAGACTCGATGTCGCCCCCGTACCCGTGGAAGTCCTTCGACTTCTCGCCCTGGACGGCGCGGGAGAAGCCGGTGGAGACCGGGTCGATGAACACCAGGTCGCTGTGGCGCAGCAGGGTCTGCGGGTTGTCGGCCAGCGCATACGGCGGCGGCAGCAGGTTCCCGACGTCGCCCATGAGCACGCGGCGGGGGCCGAGCAGGCCCAGGTGCAGCCAGACGCTCGAGGACCCCGGACCGCCGTTGAAGGCAAACGTCACCGGCCGGGCTGCCGGGTCCGCGCTGGCCGGCTCGAGGGTGTACGCGGTGACGAATACCTCGGCTTTTGCCTGCTGGCCGTCGAACTTGTCGTCGGTGTGCCCCTCCTGGCGCAGCACGATCCGGCCGGTAGTCACCGTGTAGCGCAGCTCCTCGCCGTCGATGGTGATCGAGTGCCGGGTAGTCACCAGGTCATCGGCGGGCTCGTGCCGGGCGCTGGCCTCGTTCTTGCTGGCCTCAGTCTGCAGGTCCTCGGGGGGCTGTGACATGGCTGAAGATTAGCCGGGTTCGCGGCCAGGCTGTCCGCTGAGATACTCAGCTCGTGGCGACGATCCAGCAGTACACCTGGGACGGACTGCCCGTCGCCCAGGACGAGCCGCACGGGGCGGCCATCGTTGTCCGCCGCCTGGCCGCGCGGCTATCCGGCGGGCACGAGTACCTGATCCTGCACCGGGCTCACCATGGTCCCGGCTACGAGGGCGACTGGGCCTGGACGCCGCCGTCGGGTTCGCGGCAGCCAGGCGAGTCCGTGCTGGGGGCCGCGCTGCGGGAGCTCGCCGAAGAGAGCGGCCTCGTCGCGGCGGCCGCCGACCTTGCGGCGCTCGACCTCAGCGGCCCGTGGGCGCGCTTCCGGCTCGAGGTGCCGGCTGCTCGCGGGCACGCGTGGACCCCGAGCACGACCGGCTTGACTGGCTGCCTGCCGCCGAGGCGATCGCGCGCTGCCGCCCGGTCGCGGTCGCCGACGGCATCCGGATGGCACAGACGGTGATCAGCGCGCCGGTCGCATTCCGCCCGCTCGCGCTGGCCGATCTGCCGGCGCTGCTGAGCTGGCAGCACGCGCCGCACGTGGTCCGCTGGTTCCCTGAGCGGCTCGACCTGGCCGCGGCACAGCGCAAGTACGGCCCGCGGATCGCCGGCGAGTCGCCGACCAGGATGCAGATCGCGGTCGTCGACGGCCGGGACGCCGGCTTCCTGCAGCACTACCGGGTCGGGGACTATCCCGAGTACGCGGCTGCGACGGGCCTGCCAGAGGCGATCGGCGTGGACTACGCAATTGGCCTGCCCGAGCTCACCGGGCACGGCCTCGGCCCGCAGCTGATCTGGGCCTACCTGCGCGACGTGGCGGCGCCGGCGCATCCGGCGGCGCGACAGGCGCTCGCCAGCCCCGACGTGGCCAACGCACCGTCCGTCCGTGCCCTGGAAAAGGCCGGCTTCGTGCAGGCGGACGTGATCACCGTGCCGGGTGAGGCGAGTCCCGAGCAGCTCTGCGTCCTCGACCTGGCCAGATTCCTCGGGCCGGCGTGATGAGAGGGGAGGCGGAATGATGGCGGTTCGGATCGACGGAGCTCGAGTCCTCGTCACCGAAGCCGGGCGCGGGCTCGGCGCTGAGTTCAGCCGGGAGCTGCTGGCGCGCGGCGCGGCCACGGTTTACGGCGGAGCGCGCGACCCGGCGTCGGTGACGACGCCGGGAGTCACCCCGGTGCAGCTTGATATCACCAGCCCTGATCAGGTTGCGGCCGCGGCCGCGCGCTGCGCGGACGTGAGCATCCTCATCAACAACGCGGGCATCATGCGGACCTCTGCCCAGCTGGCGGCGCCCGACATGCAGGATGCTCGCGCCGAGATGGAGACGAACTACTTCGGGACGCTCAGCATGTGCCGGGCATTCGCCCCGGTCCTTCGCGCCAACGGCGGCGGCGCGCTGGTGAACATCCTGTCGGTCACCGCGTGGTTCGCGAACACCTTCAACAGCACGTACTGCGCGTCCAAGTCGGCCGCCTGGTCACTGACGAACGCGGTCCGGACCGAACTGCACCGCCAGGGCACGCTCGTCACCGCCGTGTTCCCGGGCTTCATCGACACCGAGATGGCAGCGCAGGTCGACATGCCGAAGATCAGCCCCGCGAGCGTCGTGCAGCAGACTCTCGACGGCATCGAGGCGGGCGCGGTCGAGGTCCTCACGAGCGACCGGGCCCGGTCGATCAAGGCGCGGCTGTCGCACGACCAGACGGAAATCTACCCCGACGTGCTGGCAGCGTGGGAAGGCTAGCGCGGTACCCGCCGCCTGTGGCGCGGACTGCCCGGTGATCGCATTGCGATGTCATGGTTTACCCGGACATCATGCGACCGCTACTGTGAGGTGTCCGCCAGCGGGCAGGGGAGCTGCGATGCGCATGTCAGTCAGGTCAGTCCGGCTCTTCGCCGCAGCGGCCCTTGCCACCGCAGTGATCGCCGGGGCAGCGCTGGCCGGGGCACTGCCCGCCTCGGCGACGGCCGCGCCGCACTGGCGGGTCTACCTCACCTCGCGTCAGGACCTGATGGAGGTCACCTCGACCGGTCCGCGCAGCGCGTGGGTGACCGGAGATACGTCCACCGGGCCTTACCTCCTGCACTGGAACGGCGTCAGGTGGCAGCGGCAGCACGTGCCTGGCGGCAGCAACTTCATCGCCTACCAGGTCCAGGCGGCCTCAGACGGGAGCGTGTGGGTCCTCGGGGACACGCAGGGCTCGCAGCCAGAGGCACAGATTCTGACGGCGGGTACCTGGCACACCCTGGCGCTGCCGCCCGGCTCGCAGGCCTACGACGTTGCCGCGGTCAGCGGCACGCAGGCCTGGGGCCTGGTGGCTGGCCAGAATGACTGCTTCGGTGACCCCGTGGTGTGCTATCCGACGGTGTGGCACTGGAGTGACGGCGCTTTCACGACCTACCCGATGCGCGCCGGCGTTGTTGCCATCACGAGCGCGGGAAGCCACGTCTTCGTCCTGGGCGGGGGCCGCGCGGTCTACTCGGCTAACAACGCCGGACTCCACCAGCTGCCCTCGGTGCCCGTCAAGGCCGGCGAGTTTCCCGAGATCGCGGCGTCGCCAGGCGGGAAGCTCTGGCTCGTCGCGATGTGGGGAGCCAAGGCCCACCGGTCTGACACACTCAGCTTCTGGAACGGTACGGCGTGGAGCTGGCAGGACATTCCCGCGAAGTCGAAGAAGCTCACGTACGGCTCCGGGACGGGCCTGTCCTACGACGGGCGCGACGGCGTCTGGATCGGGCCGTATGTGCACTGGACCGGTAAGCACTGGATCCGTACCATCCCGGCCGGCCCGACGTCCGCCTACGAGCTGATGAACATCACCGCCATTCCGGGATCGGGCAGCGCGTGGGCGGTGGGACCCGCAGGAGCGCCCCGGCGATGGGTACTCGCGCTGTACGGCGCCAGGCCCTGAGTTCTACTCCTGCCGGGCTGCCGCGATCAGGGCGGCGAACAGGCTCGGGTCGTCGCCCGCCTCCGGGTGCCACTGCACGGCCACCAGGAACGGCGGCCGGGCGCGGCTACCCGGGCCAGTGGCGTGACCGCTCGCCCGGGCGGGCTCGTACTCCACCGCCTCGATGACGCCGTCGTCGGTCCACGCGGTCGCGATCAGGCCCGCCCCGAGCCGGTCAGCCGCCTGGTGGTGATGCGTCGGCACGGCCGCCTCGCTGCGACCGAGCAGTGTCGCAAGCCGGGACTGCGCGGCGATGCTCACCTTGTGGCTGCCGTAGCCCGCTGGGTCGGGGGAGTGGCTGTCGTTGCCCACCAGGTCCGGGAGGTGCTGGTGCAGCGTTCCGCCCAGAGCCACGTTGATGATCTGCATGCCCCGGCAGATGCCGAGCACCGGCAGGCCGCTGGCCAGCGCGTGGTGGCACAGCTCGAGCTCGGCGCTGTCGCGCAGCTCGCTCGAGGGGCCGCACGCCGGGTCACGCTCCGCACCGTAGAGCGCCGGGTCGATGTCACCGCCGCCCGACAGCACCAGGCCGTCGAGCCGCGGGAGCACGCCCGCGACTCCGTCCATGGGCGGCAGCAGGACGGGCAGCCCGCCCCCGCGCGCGACCATGTCGGCGTACCGGCGGGGCAGCAGGACGGCCGGCAGGTCCCAGCTGTCCCAGCGCGCGTTCCGTGAATACGCGCTGATCCCGATGACCGGGCTGACGGTGTCGCTGACGGCGTTCATGAACTCAACGGTGTCACATAGGCGCCAGTGATGCCGCCATCGACCAGGAACTGGGACGCGGTGATGAACGACGAGTCGTCGCTGGCCAGGAACGCGACTGCGGCCGCGATCTCCTCGGGTTCGCCGAAGCGGCCCATCGGCACGTGCACGAGCCGGCGTGCCGCCCGCTCGGGGTCCTTGGCGAACAGCTCCTGCAGCAGCGGCGTGTTGATAGGCCCCGGGCAGAGCGCGTTCACCCGGATGCCCTCGCGGGCGAACTGCACGCCTAGCTCGCGGCTCATCGCCAGCACGCCCCCCTTGGAGGCGGTGTAGGAGATCTGCGACGTCGCGGCGCCGAGGACGGCGACGAACGACGCTGTGTTGATGATCGAGCCCTTACCCTGCCGCTGCATGTGCGGCAGCACGTACTTGCAGCACAGGTACACCGAGGTGAGGTTGATCTCCTGCACGCGGCGCCAGGCATCGATGCCCGTGGTCAGGATCGAGTCATCGTCGGGTGGCGAGATGCCCGCGTTGTTGAACGCCACGTCCACACGTCCGTAACGCGCGGCGACGCCGTCGAACAGCTCGCGGACCTGATCCTCGCTTGCCACGTCGACGGCGACGAACTCGCCGCCGGTTTCCTTCGCCGCGGCTGCCCCGGCCTGCTCGTCGATGTCCACCGCGACGATCTTCGCGCCCTCGGCGGCCATCCGCCGGGAGCTCGCGAGGCCGAGGCCGCTGCCTGCTCCCGTTACTACGACAACCCGATCCTGCAGGCGCTGCACTGTCCGCTCCGTCCGTTGGTCTTGCTGAGGTACGCCGACCTCGAGGTCACCGCTGCCGGGCGGGCGGTGAGCCTCGTTTCCTTAATCGGTTGAGATGAAGATGTTCTTGATCTCGGTGAACGCGTCGACGGCATCGGGCCCGAGCTCGCGCCCGAGCCCGGACTGCTTGAACCCGCCGAATGGCGTCCAGTAC
This sequence comes from uncultured Actinomycetota bacterium, assembly GCA_963711535.1. GTDB lineage: Bacteria > Actinomycetota > Actinomycetes > Streptosporangiales > Streptosporangiaceae > JAJYUU01. The sequence goes on from CAVQEN010000005.1 coordinate 404,645, forward strand.
CGCACCGAGGAGTGCGAGTTCACCGACAGGTTGCCGGTCTCGACGCCCCGGGCGACCCGGATCGCGCGGCCCACGTTCTGCGTCCAGATCGATCCGGACAGGCCGTAGGGGGTGTCGTTCGCCATCGCGATCGCTTCCGCCTCGCCAGTGAACGGGGTGACCGTCACCACCGGGCCGAAGATCTCCTCGGTGTAGGCGGGCGCGTTGGCGGCGACGGGCGCGAGCACCGTCGGCGGGTACCAGAAGCCGGGGCCGTCCGGCGTCCTGCCGCGGAAGGCGACCGGCGCGCCGTCGGGTACGTAACCGGCCACGTGGTCGCGGTGGGCCGCGGAGATGAGCGGTCCCATCTCCGTGTCCTCGGCGGCCGGATCGCCCACCCGGATGCCGGTGACGGCGGGCTCCAGCAACTCCATGAAGCGGTCGAGCACGCTGGCCTCGACCAGGATGCGGGAGCGCGCGCAGCAGTCCTGCCCGGCGTTGTCGAAGACCGCGTAGGGCGCCGTCGCTGCGGCTTTCTCGAGGTCAGAGTCGGCGAACACGACGTTGGCGCTCTTGCCGCCGAGTTCGAGCGTGAGCCGCTTCACCTGCCGGGCGCAGCCGGCCATGATCTGCTGCCCGACCTCGGTGGACCCGGTGAACACGATCTTGCGCACCGCCGGATGTCCGACCAGGCGCTGGCCGACGACACTGCCCTTGCCGGCGAGAACCTGGAAGACACCCTCGGGCAGGCCCGCCTCGAGGGCCAGCTCGGCGATCCGCATCGCTGTGAGCGGCGTCATCTCGGCGGGCTTGGCGACGACCGTGCAGCCCGCCGCGAGGGCCGGCGCCATGCCCCACGACAGGATCGGCATCGGGAAGTTCCACGGCACGATGAGACCGACCACGCCGACTGGTTCCTTGACCGTGACGTTAAGGCCGCCGGAAACGGGGATCTGGCGGCCGGTCAGCCGCTCTGGCGCCGCAGCGTAATAGGCGAGCACGTCCCGGACCTGGCCGGCCTCCCAGGTCGCTGCGCCGACCGGGTGCCCGGACCCGGCGGTCTCCAGTGCGGCAAGCTCGGCGATGTGCGCGTCGACCTGCTCGGCGAACCGGTGCAGCAGCCGGCCGCGGTCGCCGGGCGCGACGGCACGCCAGGACTCGAGCGCCTTCGCGGCCCGCTCGATTGCGGCGTCGGTCTCCTCGCCGCTCGCCTGCGTGACGTCGCGGATGGGCTGCTCGGTGGCCGGGTTGATGACGGTGTAGGTGGTCATGGCGACGGTGTCATGTCCTTACGTGGCGGGTTCGGGTCTGGGGGTCAGAGTCGCTCAAAGCCGCGGCGGAGCTCCCAGTCAGTGACGGCCGCGTCGTAGGCGGCGAGCTCGACGCGCGCGTAGTTGGCATAGTGCTCGACCACCTCAGAACCGAAAGCGGCCGCGGCGATCGCGCTGTCCTCCCAGAGGCTGAGTGCGTCCCGCATCGTGCTCGGCACGGTGCGGCTCTGGTCGGCGTAGGCGTTGCCCTCGAAGGCTGGCTCGAGCGGCAGCTCGTTGTCGATGCCGTGCAGGCCGGCGGCGATCATGGCCGCGACCGCGAGGTAGGGATTCACGTCCCCCCCCGGCGTGCGGTTCTCGGCGCGCAGGGAGTGGCCGTGCCCGACCAGGCGCAGGGCGCAGGTCCGGTTGTCGACTCCCCAGCGCACTGCCGTGGGCGCGAAGCTGCCGGGTACATAGCGCTTGTAGGAGTTAATGTTCGGCGCGTAGCAGAGCGTGAGCTCGCGCAGGGCCGCGAGCTGCCCGGCCAGGAAGTGCTCACCGAGCGTCGACAGGCCATGCGGACCGTCGCCCGCCAGGACCGGAGCTCCGTCGCTACCGCGGAGCGAGAGGTGGATGTGGCAGGAGTTACCTTCGCGCGCGTTGGCCTTGGCCATGAACGTGATGCTCATGCCGTCCTGCGCCGCGATCTCCTTGGACCCGGTCTTGTAGATCGAGTGGTTGTCGCAGGTGGTGAGGGCGTCTGCGTAGCGGAAGGCAATCTCGTGCTGGCCGAGGTTGCACTCGCCTTTGGCGGACTCCACGTACAGGCCGGCGCCCGTCATGCCGTTGCGCAGCCTGCGGAGCAGTGGCTCGATCCGGGACGTGCCGAGGATCGAGTAGTCGACGTTGTAGCCGTTAGCCGGGGTCAGGTCCTGGTAGTTCTTGGCCCATGCCTGCTCGTAGCTGTCGGTGTAGACGATGAACTCGAGCTCGGTCCCGGCTAGCGCGACGAGCCCGCGCTCAGCCAGCCGGGCGGTCTGCCGCTGCAGGATCTGCCGCGGCGAGGCGAGCACCGGGGCGCCGTCCAGCCAGGTCAGGTCGGCCAGTGCCAGCGCCGTGGCCGGGTGCCACGGGACGCGGCGCATCGTGGCGAAGTCGGGCCGCAGGACGAAGTCGCCGTAGCCGCGCTCCCAGGAGGACATCTGATAGCCGTCGACGGTGTTCATGTCCACGTCGACCGCGAGCAGGTAGTTGCAGCCCTCGGAGTAGTGGTGGACTACCTCGTCCAGGAAGAACTCGGCCGACAGCCGCTTGCCCTGGAGCCGTCCCTGCATGTCGGTAATGGCGAGGATGACGGTGTCGATCTCGCCCGCGCTGATGGCCGCGCGTAGCTCGTCCAGGGAGATCATCCCCGGACGAGCCGCGCTGGCCTCGGTGTCCGTCATGCTCAGGCCGACAGTTCCTGCTCGATGGCGGCCAGTTCCTCAGCCGAGCCCTGGACCTTCGGCCCGGTGAACCAGTTCTTCGCTGACACCAGCCAGTAAATGCCGGCGAAGCCGATCACGACCAGGACGGCGACGATCGTGTAGTTGAAGTTGGACCAGCCGATCGGGCTCGCGGTGGGCAGCATGAACAGGATCGTAATGAACACCACCCAGATGACGGCGATGATGCCGATCGGGTAGCTCCAGCGGCCGAGGTGCCATGGCCCGCGCCGGAAGCTTTCGCCCTGCCGCAGCCGCAGGTAGGTGGGCGACACGTACGCGATGTACAGGCCAATGGTCGCGATCGAGGTGACGGCGGCGTAGGCGGCACTGTTCCAGAGATAGGGCAGGCCGAGGATCAGCGCGCCGGCGGCAGCGAGCCAGATGGCATTGGTCGGCGTCCGGGTCCGCTTGTTGACCCGGTGCCAGATCTGTGAGCCGGGAAGGGCTCCGTCACGAGAGAACGCGTAGATCATCCGCGAGTTGGCCGTCACCGAGGACATGCCGCAGAACAGCTGAGCGCCGATCGCGATGAGCAGCAGCAGCTTGGCGCCAGTCGCCCCGATCGCGTTGGTGAAGACCTGGGCTGGCGGAACCAGTGCCCCGAGGTCGCCGGCGTACTGCGTCTTCTGGATCGCGAACGTGATCCCGACCAGCAGGATCCAGCCCGCGAACAGAGAGACCACTATCGACATGACGATGCCGCGCGGGCCGGCCGTCGCGGCCTTGTGCGTCTCCTCGGTCAGGTGCGCTGAGGCGTCGTAGCCGGTGAAGGTGTACTGAGCCAGCAGGAGGCCAAGCAGCAGGACGTAGAAGATGCTGTGGAAGCCAGTGCCGTTGAAGGTCGAGGTGAACACGTACTTGGCCGAGGAGTGGTGCGAGGGCACGAAGGCGAGCACGGCGACGATGATCAGCACGCCGGTGATGTGCCACCAGACGCTGACGTCGTTCAGCAGCGCGACCAGCTTGATGCCGAACTGATTCAGGATGCCGTGCAGCAGGAGGACGCACGCGAAGATCAGGATCGTGACCCCGTGCGCCGTGCTGACCCCCCATTCCAGGCTCAGGAAGGCGTTGATGAAGAAGGCGCATCCGAAGTCGATGCCCGCAGTGATCGCGACCTGGCCCAGGAAGTTGAACCAGCCAGTGAACCAGGACGCGGCCGCTCCGTTCCGCTTGGCAAGCTTTGCTGACCAGTAGTAAAGCCCGCCCGCGGTCGGGAAGCTGGAGCAGACCTCGGCCATCGACAGCCCGACAAGAAGCGTGAACATGCCGACGATCGGCCAGCCCCAGACGATGATGGCGGGGCCGCCGGTATTCATGCCGTAGCCGTACAGGGTCAGGCAGCCGGACAGGATCGAGATGATGGTGAACGAGACCGCGAAGTTCGAGAAGCCCGACATCCGCCGGCGCAGTTCCTGCGCGTAGCCGAGAGTGTGCAGGGTCTCTTCGTCGCTGCTGAGCGCTTGCTCATTGACAGACACGACAGGCTCCTTGGGGGACAGGACCGGCGGTGGTGATAAGGGAGTTTTGTCGAGATAGTTGACCCGAGGTTTACATCTCGGCGGACGTAGCTTTAAATGGTCTGTTAACAGACCAATGATGAGCAGGTCTGGGCAGTTGTCAAGAGCTCTAGCCAGATTCGTCACGTGCGTCTCGCCAGCACCGGCACGCGGGAGCGAAAGACCCGCGGCCGGCTGGCGCGTGCTCCGGGCGGCCGCCCGCCGGTCCCGCGGACAGGCGCTGCTGGCGGGATGGCGGGCGATCAGTGACGATCGGTCTCGTGGCAGGACGACGGAGGAGCGCGTGCAGCTGACGGGCGCGGAGCAGGCGAAGGCGGGATCCGGGCCTGCGGGATCCAGGGCTAGCGCGGTCGACCTGACCGCCGTCCTCCGGCCAGTCCGGCAGGGTAACGCGTTCGAGGAGACGGTCGAGCGGCTCCTGACGGTGATCAAGCTCGGCCTGGTGGCTCCGGGGGAGCGCTTCCCTGCCGAGCGGGAGCTTGCGGCTCAGCTCGGCATTAGCAGGCTCACGCTGCGAGAGGCTCTCGGAGAGCTCACTCGCGCCGGGTACGTCACGTCCCGGCGCGGCCGGCTTGGCGGCACCTTCGTCACGTACACCAGGCCGGCCCCGGACTCATCGGAGTTGCGGCAGCTGGCGCTGCGCGAGGGCGGCAAGCTCACGGACGCGCTGACGTTTCGGCTGGCAGTGGAGGCCGGCGCTGCTGACGCCCTGGCCGGGCAGTTCGCGACCGCGCCGGATCCGCGAGTGAAGGAGATCCTGCTCGGCCGCCTGGCCGAGGTGAACGGCGCGGTGCCTGCCGACTACCGCCGGCTCGACACGCTGTTCCATCTGTGCATCGGGGAGCTGACCGGTTCCAGTCTGCTCGCCGCGGCTTGTGCCGACGCGCGGATGCGGCTGAACGACCTGCTGAACGCGATCCCCGTGCTGCAGCGCAACATCGAGCACACTGCCGGGCAGCACGAGGCGATCGTGGCGGCGATAGTGGCTGGTGATGCTGCGGCCGCGCGTACCGCGGTAGCTGAGCATCTGGCGGGGACAGCGGCCCTGCTGCGCGGCTTCCTCGGGTGAGCTGCGGTGCTGCTGCCAGGGTTACCAGGAAGCCACCCGGGCGAAGTGCACGACCAGCTGGTCGGGACCGCGAAGGTTGAGGTTGGGCTTGTAGCGCAGTCCGTCGGCATCCAGCTCGGGAGACTCGAACCGGGAGGCGAAAGCCCGCACGGCGATGGCTGCCTCGAGCCGGGCCAGCGGCGCTCCCAGGCAGAAGTGCGGTCCGGCTGCAAAGGCCAGATGGTTGCTGGCGCCCCGGCGAATCCAGAATGCGTCCGGGTTGCTGAAGACCGCGGGATCGCGCCCGGCGGCCGCCAGCAGCAGCAACACGAGTGCGCCGTCGGGCGCGTGAACCGGGCCGATGTCCATGCCGCCCAGGGCGACGCGCCCGGTCATCTGGACCGGAGCGTCGTAACGGAGCGTCTCCTCGACGGCTCCGGCGGCGAGGTCCGGATCGGCGCGCAGCAGCGCGAGCTCATCCGGATGGCGCAACAGCGCGAGGATCGCGTTCGAGATCAGGCCGACGGTTGTCTCGTGCCCCGCCACGAGCAGGAGAATGCAGGTGGCGATGAGCTCGTCCTCGGTCAGCATTTCCCCGGCGTCCTCGACCCGGATCATCTCCGACAGGAGGTCCTCTGCCGGGTCGGCGCGGCGGCGGGCAATCAGCTCCCGGAAGTAACCGGCGAATTCGTCGCTTGCGAGCTGCGCTGCGTCCGCGCGTGCCCGGGCTCCGTCCGGATCAAGGCCGAAGTCCGGCTGCAGGGAGCTGGCCAGTCGCGCCGACCAGCCCGCGAAGCGCGGATGGTCTTCGAGCGGGACGCCGAGCATCTCGGAGATGATCCGGACCGGTAGCGGGTAAGCGAGCTGACTGACAACCTCCAGCTGGCCTGCAGCGGCCGCCGCGTCGAGCAGTTCGCCGGTGATCGCGCGGATCCTGGGCTCGAGCCGGGCGATCGTGCGTGGCGTGAATGCCTTGGAGACCAGCCGCCGCAGCCGGGTGTGGTCCGGCGGGTCGAGGGACAGGAAGGACGGGCGCTCACGCACACGCCGGGCGCCGCCGGCGAGGAGCGACTTGCCGCGCTCGCTGCTTGCGTTCGGATGCCGCAGCACAGCCGAGCAGTCAGCATGCCGGGCCACGACGACGAGTGCGTTGTCGAACTGAGCGAATGGCGATACCTCGCGGAGCGCAGCCAGCACCGGATAGGGATCAGGCAGGACCGCCGGGTCCGCGAGGTCGGCGAGCGCAGGCCGCTGCAGGGTGCTCATGTCCAGGCTCCGGAATTGCTCGGGGGACTGTTCGGGAGGATGGTCAGCGGGGTGCAGGCACTCCGACCGGGTTCGGGAACGGCAGCACCGTGGCGCACGCGCGCGCGATAGGCAGCAGAAGGGCGGCGAGCTCGTCAGCCTCGCGGTCGGACTGCCCGGCCCAGGGCCGGGCGGCGGCGGCGTCGGTGACAGCCTCGACCTCGGTGTGGAGCCTGGCTCCGGCCGCTGTCGGCGCGCCGCCAGGCTGCAGCAGTCCGCGGTCGGCCAGTCGGCCGGCGGCTGCGTCCCACTCGTCGTCGGTCCAGCCGCGGGCTGGCTGTAGCTCTTCCCTCCGCCACATCCCGGGATCGCGGCTGGCCTGCGTTGCGGCGATGTCGACGCCGGCGCGGAGGGCGAGCGCTTCCGGCCCGTCAAGATCAGCGGCCACCAGAGCCGCGATGTGCCCGTCGCCGCGGTGCTCGCGCAGCAGCGTGGCCGCATGCCAGAGTCTCGCCAGCGGCTCTTCCGGAACGGCGAGCGCTGCGTTGGACGCGCCCAGCACCCGTCCGGCGACGTCGAGCCCGGCCGTCGTGTCGCTAAGCCGGCGAGCCGCCTCCGCCACTGCGGCGGGCACGGTGGCCGTCTCGCCCAGATCTAGGAGCTCCCGGAGAGCCGCGACGGCGCCGGCTTGCCGGACGGCCAGTGCCTGCTCCGGGCTGATCAGCTCCCAGACAGCAGGAAGAGCTCTGGTGACCATGGACGGCGCGAAGGAGAAGAAGGCCGCCAGCACCGGCGCGGCGCCGACCCGGCCGATAGGGGCTGCCCGGCCTGCGAAGTATCCGCGCCAGTAACCGCGCAGGCCCGCCTGCTCGAACGCAGCTCTCGGCGGCCGGGCGAAGTAGCTGATGACGTGCACTGGCTCGAAAAGCGTCCACATGCGCCTGGCGATCGCCGCCCCGTCGCTCATGGCGTCATCATTACACGCTTCACGGACAAATCGCCATAGCCGGGAGTTCAGCCGCCGGAGCCAGGCACCGGTTCGCGGAGCCCGCGGCCAGTCCGGACGCCGATACGTCGCGAAGGCCCGATTAAAGCCCATATAAGGTACAAACTGAATGACCAAGGCATCCTCAGTGCCGGGAACGGTTGCGGGCACTGCCTTGTTGCCGTGATTAGTGCCGTGCGAGCTGCCGTGCTGCCGTGTTGTGCGGGCCGACGCGCGTTTGCGGTAGTTCGCGATGTGACGCGGCGCACGTCCGGACCCGATTGCGGGCGCGGAACTAATTACGGCACAATGATGTTGTGAAATACGTGGGAGCAGCAGATTCAGCGCGTGCAGGCACCGGTGACGGTGCCGTGCTGAGTGCTGCGCCCGTGCAGCCTGACGCGGCGGCTGCCGTCCGCATGGCCGGTAACGCCGGCCAGCCGGCGGCGAGCGGCATCGGCTCTGAGTCTGGCACTCGGGCCCGGATTGCCCGTCTCATCCTGGAGAATGGCCCGGTGACCGCCGCGGGCCTGTCAGCTCGGCTGGGGCTTACTCCGGCGGCGGTGCGCCGCCACCTGGACAACCTGCAGGCAGACGGGCTGGTCGAAGCTAGGAGCGCGCGCGTGTACGCGGGCCGGGGCCGCGGCAGGCCGGCGCGGTTGTTCGCGATCACCGACGCGGGGCGCAGCGCGTTCGAGCACGCCTACGACGATCTGGCCACAAGCGCACTTCGCTTCCTGGCGGAACGGGCTGGCCCCGGCGCTGTCGCCGAGTTCGCCCGGCGCCAGATAGCTGAGCTTGAGCGGCGCTACCAGCGGACGCTGGAGTCGGCACCACTGTCAGAACGGGTACGAGTACTGGCGGAGGCCCTGTCGGCGGACGGCTATGCGGCGTCGGCCTCGGGATCGCCGGCCGGTGCCGGTGGCGAGCAGCTGTGCCAGCACCACTGCCCGGTAGCTCACGTGGCTGCCAGGTACCCGCAGCTGTGCGAGGCGGAGACCGAGGCATTCGGCCGCCTGCTCGGGACTCCCGTGCAGCGTCTCGCGACCATCGCTCACGGCGACGGAGTCTGTACCACGCATGTGACGGCACCGGACCTGGTGCATAACCGCAGGACAAACGAGGTCGGAGGAATCTCCGCATGACCACTATCGCCCACCCGGAGCTTGACGGACTGGACCGCTACAAGTTCGGCTGGTCCGACTCGGACGCGGCCGGCGAGTCCGCGCGCCGCGGCCTGAATGAGGATGTCGTCCGGGACATCTCGGCGAAGAAGAACGAACCGGAGTGGATGCTGGATCTGCGGCTGAAGGGCCTGAAGCTCTTCGATCGCAAGCCTCTGCCCACCTGGGGCTCAGACCTGTCGGGCATCGACTTCGACCACATCAAGTACTTCGTGCGGTCGACCGAGAAGCAGGCGGCGACCTGGGATGAGCTGCCAGCGGACATCAAGAACACCTACGACAAGCTGGGCATCCCGGAGGCGGAGAAGCAGCGCCTCATCGCGGGCGTGGCCGCGCAGTATGAGTCGGAGGTCGTGTATCACAAGATCCGCGAGGACCTGGAGGAGAAGGGCGTCATCTTCCTCGACACCGACACTGCGCTGCGGGAGCACCCGGAGCTGTTCCAGGAGTACTTCGCCACGGTGATCCCGGTCGGTGACAACAAGTTCGCCGCGCTGAACACGGCAGTATGGTCGGGCGGCAGTTTCATCTACGTGCCCAAGGGCGTGCAGGTCGATATACCGCTGCAGGCCTACTTCCGGATCAACACAGAGAACATGGGCCAGTTCGAGCGGACGCTGATCATCGTCGACGAGGGTGCCAGCGTGCACTACGTCGAGGGCTGTACCGCGCCGATCTACTCCTCCGACTCGCTGCACTCGGCAGTGGTGGAGATCATCGTGAAGAAGGACGCGCACTGCCGGTACACGACCATCCAGAACTGGTCGGCCAACGTCTACAACCTGGTCACTAAGCGCGCCGTCGCGCACGAGGGCGCGAGCATGGAGTGGGTCGACGGCAACATCGGCTCCAAGGTGACGATGAAGTACCCGGCCGTCTACCTGATGGGCGAGCACGCGCGCGGCGAGACCCTGTCGGTCGCGTTCGCCGGCGCAGGCCAGCACCAGGACGCCGGCGCCAAGATGGTGCACTGCGCGCCGAACACCTCGTCGTCGATCGTGTCCAAGTCGGTCGCCAGGGCGGGCGGCCGGACGTCGTATCGCGGCCTCGTCCAGGTCCAGGAGGGCGCTGAGCATTCCAAGTCGACGGTGAAGTGCGACGCGCTGCTGATCGACACGGTCAGCCGCTCCGACACTTACCCGTACGTGGACGTGCGGGAGGACGACGTGGAGATGGGCCACGAGGCCACCGTCTCCAAGGTGTCCGAGGACCAGCTGTTCTACCTCATGAGCCGCGGCATGACCGAGGACGAGGCGATGGCGACCATCGTGCGCGGCTTCGTCGAGCCGATCGCACGCGAGCTGCCGATGGAATACGCGCTCGAGCTCAACCGGCTGATCGAGCTGCAGATGGAAGGAGCGGTCGGCTGATGTCAGGCCTGCAGGGAGCCGTGGAGACGGCTCCCGTCTCCAGGCTGCACGAGCGGCAGTCGTTCGACCCTGCCGACTTCGCGGTGCCGTCGGGGCGCGAGGAGGAGTGGCGGTTCACTCCGCTGCGCCGCCTTCGCGGTCTGCACACGGACGGTCCTTTCGGTGACGGAAAGGTGAGCATCGCAGTCGATGCCGCACCCGGGGTCACCATGGGAAACCTGGAACATGGTGACCCCGGGCTCGGCACCGCCTACGTCCCGGCCGATCGGGTCAGCGCCAGGGCCTTCGCGGAATTCCGCGAAGCAACGCTGATCTCCGTTCCAGCAGACTTCGAATCTGATCTGCCGACGCACGTGACACTCCGAGGGGAAAGCACGGACGGAGCGGCCTTCGGGCACACCGTCATTGACGTGAAGCCGAATGCCCGCGCAGTTGTGGTGCTGGAGCATATCGGCAGTGCCACGTACGCGGACAACGTCGAAATTCTCGTTGGCGACGGGGCTGCCCTGACCGTCGTGTCTTTGCAGGGCTGGGCCGACGATGCGGTACACTTGTCGCATCACCATGCGCAGCTCGGGCGGGACGCGAAGCTTGCCCACACGGCGGTCACGCTGGGCGGTTCGGTAGTGCGGCTGGCGCCGTCGGTGCGCTACGCGGGGCCGGGCGGCGACGCCGAGCTGCGCGGGCTGTACTTCGCGGACGCCGGGCAGCACCTGGAGCACCGGCTGTTCGTGGATCACGCCGAGCGGAACTGCCGCAGCCGGGTGAGCTACAAGGGCGCGCTGCAGGGCGCCGACGCGCACGCGGTCTGGATCGGCGATGTGGTCATTCGCGCCGAGGCGGTCGGCACCGACACCTACGAGTACAACCGGAACCTCGTGCTCACCGACGGCACCCGGGTGGATTCGGTGCCGAACCTGGAGATCCTGACCGGCGAGGTCACCGGGGCCGGTCACGCGAGCGCGAGCGGGCGGCTCGAGGACCAGCACTTGTTCTACCTGATGGCGCGCGGTATCCCGTTCCTGGAGGCGCGGAAGCTGGTGATCCGGGGCTTCTTCGGCCAGCTGATCAGCCAGATCGAGGTGCCCGAGCTGCGCGAGCGGATCACGGCCGCGGTCGAGGCGGAGCTGGCATGACCGAGTTCACACGCGCGTGTTCGGTGTCCGATCTGCCCGACGACGGCGCCTTCGGCGTCGAGGTCGGCGGAGTGCCGGTGGCCGTCGTCCAGACCGGCGGCGAGCTGTTCGCGCTGCATGACGTGTGCTCGCACGAGGAAGTCCCGCTCTCGGAGGGCGAGATCTACGACCACACGGTCGAATGCTGGCTGCACGGCTCGTGCTTCGACCTGCGCACCGGCAAGCCGACCGGTCCGCCAGCGACCAAGCCGGTCGCGACTTACCCAGTCAAGATCGACGGCGACGACGTACTCGTCGACGTGACGTCACCTACGACAGCCTGAACAAGAAGCTACCCAGATCGGGAGAAACCATAGATGTCCACCCTAGAGATCCGTGACCTGCACGCCAGCGTGACGGACGCCGCGGGGGAAAGCCGCGAGGTGCTGCGCGGCGTCGACCTGACGATCCTGGCAGGCCAGACGCACGCGATCATGGGGCCGAACGGATCGGGCAAGACCACGCTTGCGTACGCGATCGCGGGACACCCGAAGTACACCGTTACCCAGGGCTCGATCGCGCTCGACGGCCAGGACGTGCTGTCGATGAGCGTGGATGCCCGCGCCCGGGCCGGGCTGTTCCTGGCCATGCAGTACCCGGTGGAGGTGCCGGGCGTCTCGGTGTCCAATTTCCTGCGGACCGCGATCACGGCCGTCCGCGGCGAGGCACCGAAGATCCGCACCTTCGGCAAGGAGCTGCGCGAGGCGATGGAGGAGCTGCAGATGGATCCCGCGTTCGCGCAGCGGAACCTGAACGAGGGCTTCTCCGGCGGCGAGAAGAAGCGGCACGAGATCCTGCAGCTTGAGCTGCTCAACCCCAAGATCGCCATTCTGGACGAGACCGACTCCGGTCTCGACATCGACGCGCTGCGGGTGGTGTCGGCCGGGATCAACCGATTCCGTGAGGATCCCTCACACGGTGTGCTGCTGATCACCCACTACACCCGGATCCTGCGGTACGTGAAGCCGGACTTCGTGCACGTGTTCGTGGCCGGCCGGATCGTCGAGGAGGGCGGCTCGGAGCTGGCCGACGAGCTGGAAACTAGCGGGTACGAGCGGTTCCTGAAGGCCGGCGCATCCGCGTGACCGCGCCTAGTGAGGTGAGCTCCGTGACGGCGAGCACAGCCACGGCGAGCACGGCCGTCGGACGGCCGCTGGATATCGAGGCCATCCGGGCCGATTTCCCGATCCTCGGCCGGGCTGTTCGCGGCGGTCATCACCTGATCTACCTGGACTCGGGCGCGACCTCACACAAGCCGCGCCAGGTCCTGGACGCTGAGCGCGACTTCTACACGACGCACAACGCCGCGGCGCACCGGGGAGCGCACCTGCTGGGCGAGGAGGCGACCGACGCCTACGAGAGTGCTCGCGCGCGAATCGCCACGTTCCTGCACGCCGATCCCGGTGAGATCGTCTTCACCAAGAGCGCGACGGAGGCGGTGAACCTTGTCGCCTACTCGATGAGCAATGCCGCGACCTCAGGTCCGGAGGCCAGCAGGTTCGCGCTCGGACCCGGCGACGAGGTCCTGGTCACCGAGGCCGAGCACCATGCGAACCTGGTTCCGTGGCAGCAGCTGTGCCAGCGGACCGGTGCGACGCTTCGCTGGTTCGGGCTGCGCCCGGACGGACGGCTCGACCTGAGCACCATGGACGAGCTCATCAACAGCCGGACCAGGGTTGTCGCGGTCACCCACCAGTCCAACGTCACGGGCGTCGTGCCGCCGGTGGCCGAGATCGCGGCGGCCGCCCACGCCCGGGGTGCGCTTGTGCTGGCGGACGGCGCCCAGTCGGTCCCGCACCAGCCAGTGGACGTGCGGACATTGGGAGCTGACTTCCTGGTCTTCTCCGGGCACAAGATGCTCGGCCCCTCCGGCATCGGCGTCCTCTGGGCTCGGCGGGAGCTGCTGGAGGCCATGCCCCCCTACGTAACCGGCGGGTCGATGATCGAAGTCGTGCGGATGGAGGGTTCCACCTTCCTGCCGCCGCCCGAGCGCTTCGAGGCGGGCGTTCCGGCAGCGGCTCAGGCAGTCGGCCTGGCAGCTGCCTGCGACTACCTCGACGCCCTCGGCATGCGGAATGTGGCGGCCCACGAGGAGGCACTGACAGCGCACGCGCTCGAGGCACTGTCCGGCATTTCCGGACTCCGGGTCCTGGGCCCGCTGGATACCGATCATCGCGGCGGGGCAGTGTCGTTTGTGCTGGACGGGATTCATCCCCATGACGCCGGGCAGGTGCTGGACGAGCTCGGAATCGCTGTGCGGACCGGACATCATTGCGCCTGGCCGCTGCACCGGGCCCTGGGGGCGCAGTCCAGCACCAGGGCAACGTTCTACGTGTACAACACGCACGAGGAGGTCGACGCGCTGGCGGACGGGATCCGGCAGGCGCAGAAGTTCTTCGCGGCAGCATAAGAACGTTCCGGCGGGAAACGTACCCCGAAGTCCGGAACATCAGTCCAGGTCATCGCTGTTGAAGGTGGCGTGATGGAGCTCGAGTCGATGTACCAGGAGATCATCCTGGAGCACTACCGCAGGCCTCTGCATGCCGGTTTGCGGGAGCCCTTCGACGCCCAGGTGCAGCACGTCAACCCCACCTGCGGCGACGAGGTGACGCTACGGGTTTCCCTGAAGGACGCCGGCAGTGAGCCTGCCCTGGCCGACGTGTCTTACGAGTCGCTCGGCTGCTCGATCAGCCAGGCCAGTGCGTCGGTCATGGCGGACATGATCGTCGGCAAGACCGTGGGCGAGGCGATGGCCATCAGCGACGAGTTCCTCAGGCTGATGCAGTCGCGCGGCGAGGCAGAGCCGGACGAGGATGTGCTAGGCGATGCCGTGGCCTTCGAGGGAGTCTCGAAGTACCCGGCCCGAATCAAGTGCGCGCTGCTCCCGTGGATGGCGTGGAAGGACGCGACGGCCCGGGCGCTGGCCGGGCGCGAGGTGGCTGGCGATGCCGCCGGTTCAGCGGGTACAGACGGTTCAGCGGGTACAGATAAAGACGAGGTGCAGGCATGACAGACCGTAGTCCGGAGACCGCTGGTATGGCCGCCGAGCACGCTGAGACCGGGCTTGCCGGGTCTGGGTTTGCCGCAGCAGAGCTTGCCGGCGTAGAGAACCCGTCGGGCGGCATCACGACCGCGACGGACCCGGAGCTCGAGGACCTCCTGGAGGCCCTGCGCGACGTGGTCGACCCTGAGCTCGGAGTCAACGTCGTCGACCTGGGCCTGGTCTACGGCGTTACCGTCGACCCGGATCGCACCGCGACGATCGACATGACGCTGACGAGTGCAGCCTGCCCGCTCACCGACGTGATCGAGGACCAGACCAGGGTGGCGCTCGAGGGCCTGGTGCAGGACTTCCGCATCAACTGGGTGTGGCTGCCGCCGTGGGGTCCGGAGAAGATTACCGAGGACGGCCGCGAGCAGCTGCGCGCCCTCGGCTTCAACGTCTGAGGCGACGCCGCACCGTCGCGCGGACGGGACGTCGCTAGCGTCACGATCAGTCGGCTGCCGCGCCGGGAAGCCAGCCTGGCCGGATCGGCAGCGGTGCGGGACCCGGCCACCAGCGGGCGAGAACGACCGCTCCGAGCCAGGCCCAGTAGCTCATCACCTTCGGCAAGCGCCGTCATGCTCTGATCCGCCAGATTCTCGGCAGCGGCTGCATAGGCGATCGTGCCGCCGTCACCGGGCAGGTAGAGCAGGCCCGTCTCGACCCGCCGGCCGCTGGTCCAGCCGGCTTTGCTGGCGATCGCCGGGCCGCCTGGCCCAGGCGGGTCGTTCGGCTCGGCCACCTTGGTGAACGCCCGCGGGAAGAGCGGGTGCGACTGCTGATGCCGCAGCACCCCGATGATCTGGGCGCTGGCCTCCGCATCGACGACGCTCCGTGCCTCGAGTGCGGCCATGAGCCGGCAGAGTTCAGCCGGGCTCGCGGTCGCCAGCGGGCTGCTCGCCGCCGCGGCGGCTGGCTCTTTCGCCGTGGCCGTCCCGGACAGCAGGGGCGGATCGAGATGCTGCGGCGTCATCAGGATGGGGCGGTTCAGCCGGATGCCGCCGAAGCCGAGCTCTGCCAGCGCGGCCGTAACCGCCTCCGCGCCGCCGCACAGGCCGATGAGCATGTTCGTGGCCGTATTGTCCGACAGCGTGATCATCAGCGTGATCAGGTCCGCCACGGTGGCTGTCAGGCCCGGCGTCAGCAGTGCCAGCACGCCCGATCCGCCAGTCTGGTCGGTAGCGGCCAGCCGGACCTCACGCCAGAGATCAAGCTGACCGCGCCGGACCGCGAGCATGATCGCGGCGAGGATCCCCACCTTCACTGCACTGGCGGTGCCCACCGCGACGTCGGGCTGACAGCACAGCTCCTGGCCGGTCTGCAGGTGGCGTGCCGCGAGGCCGAGGTGACCGCTGCAGTGGGCCGCTATGGCAGCAATGGCAGCCTCGGCGCTGGCCTGATCCAGTGCGGACGGCGGCGTCACCGGCGCGGTCACCGGCGAGCGCCCGGCCCGGCCAGAGCCCGGCCGGCGAGTGTCCCGGTGAACTCGCCGGACCGGATCGCGGGCCGCCCGTTGACCAGGACGTCGGTGACGCCGACGGCTAGCTGGTGCGGGCTGGCGAACGTCGCCAGGTCGCGCACCTCCGCCGGATCGAATACCACCACGTCGGCAAAGCTGCCCTCGGCCAGCCGCCCGCGTCCGGGCAAGCCCAGGGTCTGCGCGGGCAGCGACGTCATCCGCCGGATGGCCTCGGAAAGCGTGAGCACCTTCTGGTCGCGGGCATAGTGCCCCAGTACCCGGGCGAAACTGCCGTAGGCGCGCGGGTGCGTCGGCGCGCGCAGGAACACCCCCTCGGGTGCCATGGATGTGCCGTCCGAGCAGATCGACACCCACGGCAGCCGCAGTTCGGTGCGGAGGTTGTCCTCGGACATCGAGAAGAAGGCCACGCCGATGCGCGACCGGTCCGACGCGATCAGGTCCATGGCGGCCTCGACCGGCTCGACGCCGCGGTCCGCGGCAACCTCGGTGAGGGTGCAGCCCTGGTACTTGCGGTTCTCGGGCCGCAGCGCGTGCAGGATCAGGACGTCATCGGCGGCGCTGACGTCGCCCCAGCGCTGGCTCGCGGCAAGCTCGGCGGCTATCTCTGCGCGCACCTGCGGCTCCGTCAGCCGTTCGTACAGCGCGGCCGGGCCGCCTTCATGGAAGCGGTCCGGGATGATCGTCGTCAGCCCGGTCGAGCTCGCGGTGTACGGGTAGATATCCGCGGTGACCGGCTCACCGGCGTCCCGTGCGCCGGTCAGCAGGCCGACCGCCCCTTCGAGCTGATCCCAGTTCGCGTCGCCGGACGCCTTCAGGTGCCAGTGCTCGCCGCGCAGTCCGGCGTCCCGGCAGATCGTCAGGAACTCCTTCGTGGCTCTCACCAGGCCCGGGCCCTCGTCCCGCAGGTGGGAGGCGTACAGGCCGTCGTAGCGGGCCGCGACCTCGCAGAGCGCGGTCAGCTCGGCAGTGCTGGCGTAGCTGCCCGGCGGATAGATGAGCGACGAGCCGATGCCCAGAGCGCCGTCGGACATCTCCTCGGCGACCAGAGCACGCATCCGGTCGAGTTCTGGTTCGGTGGCCGGCCGGTCCGCGTAGCCGACGACATTGACCCGGATCGTCTGCGCTCCGATGAGCGAGGCGACGTTCTGCGCGACCCCGCGCTGCTCGACGTGCTGCAGGTACTCCGACAGGCGCCGCCAGGTGACCTCGTACCCGAGGTCGCTGGCAGCGGCCCGCATGTCGGCCTGCATGGCGTCGGTCAGCGGGCCCATCGAGGTGCCCTCGCCGAAGATCTCCGTGGTCACGCCCTGGCTCAGCTCGCCCAGCGACCGGGGGTCGGCGAGGACGCTGTAGTACGAGTGGCTGAGGATGTTGATGAAACCCGGGCACACGACTTTGCCCGTCGCGTCGATGACGTCCGCGCTGGCTGCCGCTAGCTCACCGGGAGCGCCCACGGCCGCGATGCGGTCGCCGGCGATGCCGACGTCCGCGGCGGTCACACCGCCGCTGCCGTCGTGTACCTGACCGCCGGTGATGACGATGTCGAGCATCCAGCCTCCTTCTTCCGGAAACGGGCAGGTTAGTCAGCCCGGCGTATCTGCGTGACGGCTAGCGGCGCTGCAGCCGTACCTCGAAAGCGTCGCGCAGCCCGTCGCCGAGCATGTTGAACGCCATGACCACCAGCAGGATCGCCAGGCCTGGCGGGTAGATCAGCCACCAGTCGCCGGCGTAGACATAGTCGATTCCGGTGGACAGCATGCCGCCCCAGTTCGCCGCCGGCGGTGCGATGCCGAGGCCGAGAAAGCTGAGGCTGGCCAGGGCCAGGATGGCGTCAGCCACCTGGAAGGTGGCGTTCACCATGATCGTCCCGATGGTGTTCGGCACGATGTGCCGCAGGACCATGCGCCGCCGGGTTCCGCCCATCGCGCGCACGGCCTCGACGAACTCGCGGGTGCGCAGGCTCAGCGTCTCCGCCCGCACCAGCCGGGCCGGGACCAGCCAGGCAACCAGGCCGATGACGAGGATCATCAGCGGCACGCTCGCCTGGAACACGGTGAACAGGTAGACCAGCAGGAAGAGCGTCGGAATCGCGAGCAGGCCGTCGACGATCCGCATCATGATCCCGTCGACGAGCCCGCCCGCGAAGCCGGAGATCGCACCGTAGATCATGCCGATGCCCGTCGCTACGACGGCGGCGGCGAGCCCGATCTCCAGCGAGGTCTGCCCGCCGAGCATCAGCCGCCCCAGCTCGTCATATCCCTCGTTGTCCGTGCCGAGCGGATGGCCGGCGCCCGGCGGTCGCAGCGAGTCCGGCAGGTTCGTGCTGATCTGGTTGCTGTGGTAGAACAGCGGCCCCGCGAACGAGAACACCAGCATGATCACGATGATGACCAGGCCGGCGATGGCGGCCTTGTTCTGCGCGAGCGTCTGAGCGGCCAGCCGGAGCGGGTTGCCGAGTTCGGTGACCTCGCCGCCGGTCGGGGCGCTGAGCTCGGCTTCAGTGCCGGCCAGTGCCATGTCAGCCTCCTCCGTAGCGGATGCGCGGGTCGGCGACGGCATACAGCAAGTCAGCGAGCAGGGACCCGGCCACCGTGCCGAGGGCCACGATGATCGTGCAGCCCAGCAGCACCGGATAGTCCTGCGACAGGGCCGAGTTCCAGTACAGCAAGCCCATGCCCGGGTAGTTGAAGACGGACTCGGTGATCAGCGCCCCGCTCAGGATCCCCGGAAGGCTGAGCCCGACGAGCGTGATCAGCGGAGAGAGCGCGTTGCGGAAGATGTGCCGGAACAGCACCACCCGGCCGCTGGCGCCCTTCGCTCGCGCAGTGCGGACGAAATCCAGGGCCAGGTTGTCCAGCAGCGATGATCGCAGATAGCGGCTGAACGCGGCGATGCTGCCCAGCGCCAGGGTCAGCACCGGCAGCACAAGACCAGCCGGGTGTTCCAGGATCTGCACGGGGCCGCCCTGCGGAGCTGATGACGGGAACAGGTGGACCTTCACCGCGAGCAGCATGATGAGCATGAGGCCGAGCCAGAATGTGGGCATCGAGTAGAACGCGAATGATGCCCCGGTCAGCGCATAGTCGACCGGCCGGTTGCGCCGCACCGCCTGGAGCGCGGCCAGCGGTATGGCGACCGCGAGCGCCACGATAACCGAGAGCCCGACCAGGATCACGGTCGCGGGCAGACGCTCGGCGAGAAGGGCTGACACGCTCTGGTTCTGCTGATAGGAGAAGCCCAGGTTGCCGTGCAGGAGCCGGCGCGTAGGCCAGGTACTGGACCGGCAGCGAGCGGTTGTAGCCGTTGGCGCGGTCGAACGCGACGAGCTGTGCGGTGCTGGCGTGCGGCCCGAGGATGGCGCGGGCCGGGTTGCCCGGCAGCAGGTGCGCCTCCAGGAAGGTGAGGAACGAGACGATGACGACGACGATCATGCCCTGACCGATACGCCTGACCGAGTAGCCGATCACGCGGTTGCTCCGGCGCTCACCGGGCGTAGTACCAGTCTTCGGGGAAGGTGTCGCTGAACGGATTGTCCTCGTCTGCGGTGAAGCCGCGGAGGTTCTTCAGCACCACGTAGTTGTCGCTCTGCTGCCAGGGCATCCAGATCATCGGCAGCTGCTGGGCGATGTAGTTCTCGTAGGCGTAGAAGTAACTGGCCTGCGGCTTGTACTCGGTGTCGTTGATCAGCGCGTTCGCGGTGGCACTCGAGTAGTTACCCTGCCCGTTGGCGTCGGTGTTGAAGAACCCGTTGCCAGTCGGATAGACGCCGAACGTGCTGCCGCCGTACATCACGCCGTCCCAGTTGCAAGCCGCCTGGCTGGCGCTGCAGACGCCAGTGACCGCGGTGATCTGGTTGAACTGCCCCTCGCTCAGCCGGACGGTCACGCCGACCGACTTGGCGGCGGACTGGAACGCCTCCATCATCACGCTGTAGTCCGGATCGCCGCTTGCGTAGAGCACCCGGAAACTCAGCTGCTTACCTGCCGCGATGCCCGCGCCACAGTCGCTGGCGCCAGTGCCCGGCCGGGCGCAGACGTCAGTGCCGCCCTTGCGGATCGTCCAGCCGTGGCTGCTCAGCAGGCTCAGCGCGGAACTCGTGCTGAACGGGTAGGGATTCGAGCGCTCGTAGGCCGTGGTGAACGGGCTGGACGGCGCGAGCGGAACTGGTCCGTAGGAGGGGGTCGCGTCACCGCTGTAGGCGTACTTCACGTCCTGCGGCTGGTTCACCAGGTGCTGGAGCGCCTGTCGAATGTAAAGCTGGCGGAAGAGGGGCCCGGCACTCGGGCTGTTGAAGTTGATGACGATGTAGTTCATCCCGTACGTGGGCGTGCTGAACACCCGGTAGCCATCCGACTTGAGTGCGGGGATCTGGTCGTTGTCCTCACTGGGCACATAGCCGTCGGTAAGGCCACTGCCCGAAAGCAGGGCGTCGAACTCGGCGGCGTCCGAGGTGTACGGGCGCTCGATGAGCTCCTTCAGCTTCGGGTGCGCCGAGCCGGAGTACTTGGGGTTCGGTACCAGATCGATGTCGCCTCGGGTGGAGTACGACTTGAGCCGCCACGGCCCGTCGACGACCTGCCAGATCGGATTGGTGGCGTAGGTGTTGAGGGAGTGCGCCTGGCTGAGCAGGAACGCGTTGACGGCCTTGGCGCCGGCAGGCGTGTCGTCGTAATTGCCAACCTTGCCGGAGGCACTGGTCTTGTCCCAGGCCTGCTGGGGGAACGGCGTGATCTGGGCAAGCTCGTTCGTGTTGAACCACTCAGGCGAGTAGGCGCGCGTCAGCGTGAACTTCACCACGTACGTGCTGACGGCCTGGACGCTCGTGACGTTGTCCGGGAACTCGCCCGGCGTGTACAGGCCGTAGTTGTCCTTGTCGGCGACGAGCAGGTGGAAGAAAAACGTGACGTCACGCGCGGTTACGGGTGTCCCGTCGGACCAGTAGAAGTTCGGCCTCAGCGTGATCGTGACCACCGTGTCGTGGTTGCTGTAGACCGGTGCGCTCGCCAGGCTCTGCTGCGCATCGAAGCCGAACTCGTTGCCGACCTGGCCGCCGTACCACAGCAGCGGCCGGTACATCAGCTCCTGGAAGTCCTGCATGTTGTACGGGGTGTATTGCGCACCGGTCACCAGCGGGTAGATGTCGTTGGCGGTGCTGCCCTGCGCGGTGGGCACGATCGCGACGTCGCTGCTGGCGGCGGCGGACTCGGCGCCGGTGGCGCTGCCTGATGACGACGCACAGGCAGCCGCGGCAGCCGCGAGCGCCACCGCGAGAAGTACTGAGCCCGCCGCCTGCCAGCGGTGGCGGCGAGACCGGACAGCCGACTGGGCTTTCGGGGTGCGCATCGGGCTTGCTCGCTTCCTCTGAGCGCGTGCGACTCACACGCGGGGGACCGCCGGGCGGAGCGTCGCACCGCCGGTGCAGAACGCGGCAAGCCCGGACCCTTACGGTCTAACATCAGCAAATGCCGAGAGTCAATAAGTTACTCACCACTGGGCAGATTAGTAACATAATCGCAAAATAGTGAGCTGCCGCGCCCCCGGCCGGCCCGTCAGCGCTGGTGGGGGTCAGTGCTGGCGCGGGTCAGTGCTCGCGCGGCGGGCCCGCGGCGATGCGAGCGGCCATCGTGCCGCGCGCCTCCCAGCGCGTTTCCAGCCACCAGGTGCAGCCAGCCGCTGCCCAGGCCGCGGTCGCCGCTGCCGCTGCTGCCGGATCATCGCCCGGCGTCTCGCCGTCGGCGATCAGGTCGAAGCTGGCCGGCTTGCCCTGCTCGGTCAGCCAGGCGCGGACGGCGGCGGCATCCTGCGGCCCCTGGGCCTCGCCGTCGGCGTACTGCGGAATCACGCCGTCACAGCGCAGTACCCGGCGCATCGACCGCGGCGCTGGCCAGACGCCCACCACCCAGATCGGGATACGCGCCTGGACCGGCTTCGCGGCGGCCGAGAGGTCCAGCCGTCCGGTCTCGTAGTGGTAGTGCTCGCCGTGATGGCTGCGGCCGCCGTCCCACAGCAGCCGGATCAGGTCGATGCCCTCGTCCATCAGGTCCGCGCGGTCCCGCAGGCCGGTGACCTCGTCCGTCACCGGCAGGTCCGTGTCGAGCGCGCCGACACCGACCGCGAGGACTGCCCGTCCGCCAGAGAGCTGATCAAGCGTGGCGACCTGGCTGGCAACCTTCCAGGGCCGCCGCCAGGGCAGCGGTGTCAGCATGGTCCCGAGCCGGACCCGGCTGGTCCTGGCGGCCATCGCGGCGAGCATGGACCATGCATCCGGGCCGTACGCCGCTTCCCAGACAAATACTCCGTCCCAGCCGGTTTCCTCCGCCGCGACGGCGAGCTCAAGCTGCTCAGCGGCCGTGCCGGCCGGGAGAACCACGCCGCACCGAAGCTGCTGAGCGCTCATGCCCCCCGGTTTAGCACGAGGCTCTGACAGCCTGCCCGTGCCGTTCGGCTGGGCCGTCTGCCGCCAGAACGGGCAGGCCGTGGGCTACACTCGGTCCCATCATGATGCGCGGCCTGCTTCTTCTGCGCCGCGGCGAGGCCCGGTAACCACTCCGGTCGGCCCCTCGCCGCGGGTCGTTTTGCTGCGCCGACCGATGCTCGCCCGGTCCCGTCTCCCGGCAGTCAGCCCGGAGCAAGTCTTCAGGAGCGTCAAGCGTCATGAGCAACCCGTCACTGCAGCGTCCGTCCGGTATGCCGTGTCATCGCTATACCGCGTTTCCGTCCGTTAACCTGCCGGATCGCACGTGGCCGTCCAGGACGATCACGGCCGCCCCCCGCTGGCTCTCGACCGACCTGCGGGACGGGAACCAGGCCCTCATCGACCCGATGAACGCCGCCCGCAAGCAGGCGATGTTCGAGCTACTCGTCCGGATGGGCTACAAGGAGATCGAGGTCGGCTTCCCGGCGGCCAGCCAGACCGACTTCGATTTCGTCCGGAGCCTCATCGACGGCGGCGCGATCCCCGGCGACGTGCGCATCTCGGTGCTGACCCAGGCCCGGGACGAGCTGATCGAGCGGACCGTCCAGTCGCTGGCCGGCGCGAAGATGGCAACCGTCCATCTGTACAACGCGGCCGCCCCGATCTTCCGCAAGGTGGTCTTCGGCTGGGACGGCGACGGCCGCGAGGAGTGCAAGGCGGTCGCGGTCGACGGTACCCGCGCCGTGCTGAAGTACGCCGAGGAGTACCTAGCCGGGACCGACTTCGGCTACGAGTACTCGCCGGAGATCTTCATGGACACCGAGCTGGACTTCTCGCTGGACGTCTGCGAGGCAGTCATGGACGTCTGGCAGCCCGGACCGGACCGTGAGATCGTGCTGAACCTGCCGTGCACGGTCGAGCGCTCGACCCCGAATGTGTACGCCGACCAGATCGAGTGGATCAGCAGGAAACTGTCCCGGCGCGCGCACATCACGCTGTCAGTGCACACGCATAACGACCGGGGGACCGCCACCGCCGACGCTGAGCTGGCCGTGCTCGCGGGCGCGCAGCGAGTTGAAGGCTGCCTGTTCGGCAACGGGGAGCGGTCCGGCAACGTCGACCTCATCACCCTGGGCCTGAACCTGTACAGCCAGGGCATCGACCCGATGATCAACTTTAGTGACATCGACGAGATTCGCCGGATCGTCGAGTACTGCAACGGCATCGGGGTACACGAGCGCCACCCGTACGCGGGTGACCTGGTGTACACCTCGTTCTCCGGCTCGCACCAGGACGCCATCAAGAAGGGCTTCGACGACCTGGACCGGCGGGCCGCGCAGGCAGGCAAGCCGGTCAGCGAGATGCCGTGGCACATGCCGTACCTGCCCATCGACCCGAAGGACGTCGGCCGGACCTACGAGGCAGTTATCCGGGTGAACTCGCAGTCCGGCAAGGGCGGCGTCGCCTACATCATGAAGGCGGATCACCACCTGGACCTGCCGCGGCGGCTGCAGGTCGAGTTCAGCCAGGTGATCCAGCGGCACACCGACAGCGAGGGCGGCGAAGTAGAGCCCGCGCAGATGTGGGACATCTTCGCGGCCGAGTACCTGGAGCCAGGCCCGTTCGAGCTCGTCGGCTACACCGCTGCCAGCGAGGGCGGCACCGAGCGGGTGGACTGCACGGTGCGGGCCTACGGCGCCCAGTACGAGCTCACCGGCATCGGCAACGGCCCCATCGCGGCGTTCTGCGCGGCGGTCTCGGAAGTGGACCTCGGTCTTGGCGGTGTCAGCGTCCGCGTGCTGGACTACGCCGAGCACGCGCTCACGGCGGGGCGCGATGCCGAGGCTGCCGCCTACCTCGAGATCGAGATCGGAGACCGGGTGCTCTGGGGCGTCGGCGTCAGCTCGTCGATCGTGCGGGCGTCCGTCATCGGCGTCATCAGCGCGCTCAACCGGGCGGCGCGCGCTATGAGCTAGCGGCGGTAGAACTGCGTCGCTGCTGCCGCCACCCCCTCGTCGAGGTGATCGGGAGCTCCGTCGCCGGGAAAGGTCACGTCCATGGCGAACCCGGCATCCTGCGGCGCGGCCTGCCAGGCCGCGCGCTCGATGGCGCCGACCACGGTGTCCCGGATGCCGGCATCGGCCGGATCGTCGAGCGTGACCGAGATGAGCAGTCCCTCGCCGGCGAACTGCACGCACAGCCAGGCCGCGGACGCGTCCCGCACCGCGGAGATCTGCATGAGCCCGGCGGCGATGTCGGCAAGCAGCCCGTCCGGCCGCACCGGCAGCGGCGCGATCGTCACCCGGTCGAGCTCGCTGCCGGCGGCATCGGCTGCCAGGTAGGAGACGCCCTGCGGGTAGACCGGCACGCTCTCGGCTGCGCCGGCGTTGAGTGCGATGCCGACCGTCGGCGGGAGTAACCGCGCGAGGTCAGCGGCCCGGACGACGAGATGCGGAAGGTCGCTGTCCGGCTGCCCCGGCTGCCCGGCAAGTTCCTGCAGAAGCTCACTGGAGGAGTAGGCCGGCACGAAGTCGCAGCCGAGGTACGACACGGTCGGCAGATTCACCGCGGAGCCGCTGACGGCCGGTGTCCCGTCCGAGGGCAGCGGGAGCCACAACCGTGCCGTTCGCAGCACGTCGAGCAGCTCGCCGATGCGGCTCACGTCCTGGACGGCAGAGGCCAGGGCATGCTCCACCGCGCTCTGTGCGGTACCCGCACCGACAACGGCCGGCCCGGCCGAGCCAGCGCGCGGCCCGCCGGTCCGCGGAGCCGGCACCACCGGCACCTGTCCCGCGCCAGCCGGGTGCGCGCCGCCCGGAGCGGGCATGGCAGGGTTGCTGTCGGTGGCGATGCTCATATCACGTCCCGGGGAAGCGCTGGGTCCTGCGACTGGACTCGGGTCCGGCGTCTTCGCCGGCTGTGCGGGCGTCGGCGGCCGTAACGTCACCTGACGGATAGTAAGCGCTTCGGGGCGGTGCGTAATGGAAAATGGCCGGCGTGCCAGCGTGCGCTGGCTTGATGTTGGACCGGAACGCATCGAGGGCTGGCTCGACTCGTTCACCGAGCGGCACGGCTCAGCTGCCGCTGAGGTCGGCGCGGGCCGGGACGTCGTTACCGTCCGGGCCGCGGACGGCAGCGTCGCTGAGTGCCAGGTGCCGTTCCCGCCGCTGCCGCCGGGCAGCTGCGGATCGGGAACCGAACTTGCACGCCATGCCGCCGCCGATCGCACCGTCGCAGTCCTGCTCGTCCGCCTCGGCGGCTTCGCCGCGGGCGTGTTCACCGGCGCCCGGCCCGAGCTCGTCGCCTCGAAGGTGGGCAGCCGGCTGGTACACGGCCGCAGCGCTGCGGGCGGCACGTCTCAGCACCGTTTTGCCCGCCGCCGGGAAAAGCAGGCCCGCGAGGCACTGGAGGCCGCGGCCGACAACGCGGTCGCGGTGTTCGGCGGCTACCGCGGCGCTCTCGACGCGGTGGTGCTCGGCGGCGACAAGCGCTCGATGGCGGCGCTGCGGGACGACCCGCGGCTGCGGCCGTACTTCGACCTCGCGGTGGACCGCTTCCTGACCGTTCCCGATCCGCGGCTCGTGGTGCTGCAGGGCACGCCGAGGCTGTTCCGCGCCGTGCGGATCGGCCTGTCCGAGAGCCGCTGACCGGTGCCGGGCGGGCGGGAATTCCGTTGCCGGGCCACCGGGTGTCTCGGGTAAACTGGCGGCCATGCAACCGCTCCTGACCTGACGCCCTGCCTCCTTCCGGGGGAGGAGTGTGCCTGGCGTCCGATCGGCTTTCTGCTTAGTGGAGCGAGTTTCCCATGATCTCGGCACGAGATGTCGAGCTGCGTGCTGGCGCGCGGCTGCTGCTCGACAATGGCACGTTTCAGGTCGCCGCGGGCGACAAAATCGGTCTTGTCGGGCGCAACGGCGCAGGCAAGACGACACTGGCGCGCGTCCTGGCCGGTGAGGGACTCCCGGCTGCCGGGCAGGTCACAAGTGGCGGCTCCGTCGGGTACCTCCCGCAGGACACGATGGTAGGCGACCTCGAGGCGCTTGCCCTCGACCGCATCCTGTCCGCCCGCGGGCTCGACGCGCTGCTCGCCGGAATGCGCGAGGCCGAGCTGCAGATGGCCGACCAGAACCCGGCGCGCCGTGATGCGGGCGTGCGGCGGTACGCGAACCTCGAAGAGCGGCTGACCGTGCTCGGCGGATACGCCGCAGAGTCCGAGGCCGCGTCGCTGGCCGCCAGCCTCGGCCTGCCGCAGAAGGTGCTCAGGCAGCCGCTCCGCACGCTGTCCGGCGGGCAGCGGCGCCGGATCGAGCTGGCCCGCATCCTGTTCGGCGGGTCGGACACGCTGCTGCTCGACGAGCCCACCAACCACCTGGATGCCGACTCGGTGAGCTGGCTGCGCGACCACCTGCGGGCGTTCCGCGGCGGACTCGTGGTGATCAGCCACGACACCGGCCTGCTGGAGGCGGTGGTCAACAAGGTCTTCCACCTCGATGCGGACCGCAGCGTCCTGGAGCTGTACAACCTGGGCTGGAAGGCCTACCTGGAGCAGCGCGAGACCGACGCCAGGCGCCGCCGCCGCGAGCGCACGAACGCCGAGCGGCAGGCAGTCGCGCTGCAGTCGCAGGCGGACAAGATGCGCGCGAAGGCGACCAAGGCCAGGGCAGCGCAGAACATGCAGAAGCGGGCCGAGCGGCTGCTCGCCGGTGTCAGCGCCGACCGGGCGCCGGACCGTGTCGCCAGACTCCGCTTCCCGGTGCCGGTGCACTGCGGCAAGACGCCGCTCAGCGCACAGCAGCTGTCGAAGTCCTACGGCTCGCTCGAGGTCTTCACCGACGTCGACGTCGCGGTAGACCGCGGGGCGCGCGTCGTGGTGCTCGGGCTGAACGGCGCCGGCAAGACCACGCTGCTGCGGCTGCTGGCCGGAGTGGAGGACCCGGATACCGGCGAGGTACTGCCCGGGCACGGCCTGCGGCTCGGTTACTACGCGCAGGAGCACGAGACCCTCGACACCTCGCGCACGATCCTGGACAACATGCGGACGGCCGCGCCCGACCTCGCCGAGAGCGAGCACCGCAGGATCCTCGGCTCGTTTCTGTTCACCGGCGACGACGTCCTGAAGCCGGTCGGCGTCCTGTCCGGCGGGGAGAAGACCAGGCTCGCCCTGGCGCTGCTCGTCGTATCCGGTGCCAATGTGCTGCTGCTGGACGAGCCGACGAACAACCTGGACCCCGGCAGCCGGGCCGAGATCCTGTCGGCTCTGCGCAAGTACGAGGGGGCGATCGTGCTCGTCACGCACGACGAGGGCGCGGTCGACGCCCTCCAGCCCGAGCGCGTCGTGCTGCTGCCGGACGGCGTGGAGGACGCCTGGAGCGCGGAGCTAACCGACCTGGTCGCGCTGGCCTGACCCCCGCGGACTTGCGGCACGGGCGCTAAGCAAAATAGTTGATCTTTTGGCGGGCGTCTGGGTAGCCGTGAGGCAGCTAATGAGTGATCATGGCGAGATACGGTAAGGCAGCGGTCACTTCAGCTCCCGGGAGGTTCCCGTGACCGAGACTCTCAAGAAGGGCACCCGGGTGACCGGTGCCGACCGCACGAAGCTGGCAGCCGACCTCAAGAAGCGCTACAGCGCCGGCGAGAGCATTCGGTCGCTCGCCGCGTCCACGGGCAGGTCGTACGGCTTCATCCACCGGATCCTCAGCGAGAGCGGGGTGTCGCTGCGCGGCCGCGGCGGTGCCACGCGCGGCAAGGCCAGGGCCAAGGGCTGAGTGGCTGCAGATCTCGCCGGCCTGACCGGTACCGGACTTGACCTGAGCGTCGACGGCAGCGTCGCGACAGTGACGCTGCGCCGCCCTGAGCGCCGGAACGCGATGACGCCAGGGATGTGGCACGGGCTCGCCCGCATCGGGCAGGCGATTCCGCTCGACGTCAGGGTCGTGGTCGTCCGCGGCGAAGGCCCGTCTTTCTGCGCCGGCATCGACCTGCGGATGTTCACTCCGGAGGGCGTGCCGGGCGAAGAGCGGAACCCGTCTGCGGCCGATCCGAGCTTTGCCGACTCCGTCGCCGGCTTCCAGGCCGGTTACCTGTGGCTTCGCGACCCGCGCTTCGTATCGGTCGCGGCTGTGCAGGGGCACGCGATCGGGGCCGGGTTTCAGCTGGCGCTGTCGTGCGACCTGCGCGTCCTGGCGGACGACGCGCAGCTGTGCATGAAGGAGCCCGCCCTCGGCCTCGTTCCCGACCTCACCGGAACCAAGCCGCTGGTGGATATCGTCGGCCTGCCGCGGGCCACGGAGCTGTGCCTCACCGCGCGGACCGTCGGTGCGCAGGAGGCCGCCGAGCTCCGGCTCGCGGAGCTCGTCGTGCCGGCTGCCGAGCTGGACGGCGCGGTCAGCGATCTGGTGGCGGCGCTGCTGTCGACCGATGCGGCGGCGGCGCGGGCCACGAAGGCGCTGCTGGCGCAGGCGCCCGGCAACACGCTGCAGCAGCAGGCGGCAGCCGAGCGGGCCGCGCAGGCCGCCTTGCTGGCCGCACGTCAGACGACCTGAAACGAGGCTCTGAGCCCCGGCGCTAGTTCGCCGTGAGCGGAGCAGGGATGATCGGCGGTCCCTGGCGGGTTCACCGATCGTGACGATGCAGACTCAGTGGCACGCGATGCGGGGGTTCACCCGCGATCCGTCGGTGACCAAGCAGCGGCTGAAGCCAGGTACGGTCCGGCGCATCGCCAGCTACGCGCGGCCGTACCGGCTCGACCTGACGATCTTCCTGGTGGCCGCCGCACTGGACGCGTTCGTCACGGTGGCCTACCCGGTCCTGCTCGGCATCGTCATCGACAAGGGCATCATCCCGAAGCGCACCGACGTGGTGCTGATCATCGCCGGCATTGTCGCGGCGCTGGCGATCTTCGACGCCTTCCTCGGCGTCGTGCAGCGTTACTTCACCTCCCGTGTCGGGGAGGGCCTGATCTACGACCTGCGGACCGAGGTCTTCGAGCACGTGCAGCGGCAGCCCATCGCGTTCTTCACGCGGGCGCAGACTGGCTCGCTTGTGAGCCGTCTGAACAGCGACGTGATCGGCGCCCAGCAGGCGCTGACGTCGACGTTGTCGTCGGTGGTCTCGAGCGTCCTGCAGCTCGTGCTCGTGCTGGCGGCCATGTTCTTCTACTCGTGGCTGGTCACCGTCGTGGCACTGGTGCTGATCCCGATCTTCCTCTACCCGGCCCGGCGCGTGGGCCAGCGCCTGCAGCGGGTCACTCGTGAGTCGATGCAGCTGGATGCCCAGATGGGCTCGACGATGACCGAGCGGTTCAACGTGGCCGGCGCGATGCTCGCCAAGCTCTACGGACGGCCTGCTGAGGAGCTCGAGGTGTTCTCCGGGCGGGCCTCGCGAGTGCGCGACATCGGCGTGCTGACGGCGCTGTGGGGCAGCGCTCTGGTGACCGGGCTCGGCCTGCTGGCGACATTGTCGACCTCGGTCGTATACGGCCTCGGCGGCGCGCTGGCGATCCGCGGCGCGATCCAGATCGGCGGGCTGGTGGCACTGGCGACACTGCTCAGCCGGCTCTACGGGCCGATCACGTCGCTGTCGAACGTGCAGGTGAACGTCATGACGGCGCTCGTCAGCTTCGACCGGGTCTTCGAGGTGCTCGACCTGCAGCCGCTGATCGCCGAGCGGCCGGACGCGGTGGCGCTCACTGCGGACTCCGCAGCGGCGGGCAGCGCCGGCACTGCGATCGCTCCGGCGGTGGAGTTCGACCACGTGAGCTTCCGCTATCCGGCCGCGTCTGAGGTCTCGCTGGCGTCGCTGGAGTCGATCGCCCTGCCCGCCCCGGAACGGGCCGGACCGGGGACGGAGGCTCTCACCGACGTCAGCTTCGTGGCGCCGGCCGGCAAGCTGACCGCGCTGGTCGGTCCGTCGGGCGCAGGGAAGACCACGATCACGCACCTGGTGTCGCGCATGTACGACCCGACGAGCGGGACCGTGCGGATCGGCGGCACCGACATCCGGGACGCCACGCTGGACTCGCTCCACGAGGTCGTCGGCGTCGTCACCCAGGACGCGCACCTGTACCACGACACGATCCGGGCCAACCTGCTGTACGCCCGCCCGGCGGCATCGGAGAACGAGCTCGTGCTGGCCTGCCAGGCCGCTCAGATCTGGGACCTGGTCGCCAGCCTGCCTGACGGCCTGGACACCGTTGTCGGCGACCGCGGCTACCGGCTGTCCGGGGGCGAGAAGCAGCGCATCGCGATCGCCCGGCTGCTGCTCAAGGCGCCGTCGGTCGTGGTGCTCGACGAGGCGACCGCGCACCTGGACTCCGAGTCCGAGGCCGCCGTGCAGCGCGCGCTCAGCACGGCGCTCGCCGGGCGCACCTCACTGGTGATCGCGCACCGGCTGTCGACCATCCGCGAGGCCGATCAGATCCTTGTCATCGAGGCCGGCCGCGTCGCCGAGCGGGGGCGGCACGAGGAACTGCTGGCAGCCGGCGGACTGTACGCCGACCTGTACCGGACGCAGTTCGCCCGCCAGGAGGCGCCGCTTCAGACCGCGGGATAGCCGACCCGGCGAAGGTCGGGTCCGGCGACCGACTCGATCTCGGCGACCTGCGCAGCGGTCAGCTTGCGGCGCCAGCTGCCCGCCTCCAGACCGGGCAGGACGTCACGCCGCGCGCCGCGGACAGCGACCGGGCTTACGGTGTCGCTGACGAATCCCGACAGGGCCCTGGCAGTCTGGCCCGGTCGCTGCAGCATCTCCTCGTACCGCACCGTGGTGAGCTGCTCGGCCGACAGCGCCGTGCGCAGCCGGACCATGGCGTGCACGGTGCCGCGCCACCGCATCGCGCACTTGCCGGCCGCAGTCAGTTCCGGCCACACGGTCAGATCCTGCTCGGTCTCGATGCCGAAGAACGGGTTGGGGAACTCCGTCTCGACATTCACCCGGCCGGGCCGGAACCAGGACAGTACCTCCGGGTCGCCCAGCATCCCCGCCACCACGTCGCGGCCGTCCCGGATGATCTGCACGAGCCGCGCGTCGCCGAACGCCTCGACCAGCGTGTCCGCGCAGTAGATCAGGCTCGGCGTGGCATCGCCGTAGCGGACGATGTCACGCTCCTCGATGCAGCCGCCGGGCCCGCTGACCGCGCCGGCGTCGCGGCAGAGCGGCGTGCAGGTGAGACAGCCGTGCGCGGTGACCTGCCAGGCCTGCGCGAAGGCGTCGCGCAGGACGGTCGCCGCGGCCTCGCTTCGCCCGCGCTGGATCGACGGGCTCCGCGCGAAAGCGTCGACGACCCCGCGGACCGTCTCCTGACCGATGGTCACGTGGAAGCCGCGGGACTGCTTGAGGGCGCGTCCGAGCAAGTCCGCGCCCGAGTACGGGGCGCCGATGACGAACACCGGCTGGCGGACCTTACGGCCGTTTACGACCAGAATGTGTGGACGGGCAGGCATGGCTACCCAACAGTGTGGCATTGTCCGCACAGTGCCCGGTCCACGGCCAGCGATCCGCTGCTGACCTGGGAATACTCGAATACGGCCGGGCGCTGGCCGGTCAGGACTCCCGGTGGGCTGCGCGTTTGCGGCCGCCCGTGCGCCGACAGTGATGGCCCGAGTGATCCTCGAGGTTGAGCGCAGCCTGGATCAGCGGAACGTGGCTGAATGCCTGCGGCGTGTTGCCGACCTGGCGGCCGTACCGGGGGTCGTACTCCTCGCTGAGGAGCCCGAGGTCGCTGCGGAGCGCGAGCAGCCGCTCGAAGATCGAGACCGCCTCGTCGTACTCGCCGATCATGTGCATGGCGTTGACGAGCCAGAAACTGCAGGCCAGGAATGCGCCCTCTGCGCCGGGCAGGCCGTCGACGTCCGCCCGGCCGCCCGAGCTGACCGCCTTGGCCGGCTGGGTGTAGCGCAGCACAAGGCCGTCCCGCATGAGCTCCCGCTTGATGACTTTCACGGTCGAGACGACTCGCTCGTCGCTCGCCGGGAGGAAGCCCACCTCTGGGATGAGCAGGACCGACGCGTCCAGCTCGGCGCTGCCGTAGTACTGGGTGAACGTGCCGCGCTCGGTGTCGTAGCCCTGCTCGATGACCTGGGCGTGGATCTCGTCGCGGATCTGCGTCCAGCGCTGCAGCGGCCCCGGGTTGCCCTGCTCCACCAGGTGGATCGCGCGGTCGAAGGCAACCCAGGCCATGACCTTGGAGTGCACGAAGTTCCGCCGCGGTCCGCGGACCTCCCAGATCCCCTCGTCTGGCTCGTCCCAGTGCTTCTCGAGGAAGTTCAGCAACTGCCGCTGCAGGCTCCAGGTGTGCTTGTCGAAGCCGAGCCCGGCCTGCCGGCCCAGAGTCAGCGCGTCGATCACCTCTCCGTAGACGTCGAGCTGACGCTGGTCCACGGCAGCGTTGCCGACGCGCACAGGGGCGGACCGCTCGTAGCCGGGCAGCCAGTTGACCTCCCATTCGGCTAGCCGGCGCTCGCCGCCGACGCCGTACATGATCTGGACGTCGTTGGGGTCGCCGGCGATCGCGCGGGCGAGCCACTGGCGCCAGCTCTCGGCCTCCGCGGTGTAGCCGGTCCGCAGCAGTGCCTCCAGCGTGATCGTGGCGTCGCGCAGCCAGCAGTAGCGGTAGTCCCAGTTCCTGACCCCGCCGATGTCCTCCGGCAGTGACGTGGTGGGTGCGGCGACGATGCCGCCAGTCGGCGCGTACGTCAGCGCTTTCAGCGTGATCAGCGACCGGATGACCGCGTCGCGGTAGGGACCCTGATAGGTGCACTGCCCGGCCCAGTCAGCCCAGAACGTCTTGGCGACCTGGAGCACTGCCTCCGGCACTATGCACGGGTCGGCCGGCAGGTGCGACGGCTTCCAGGCCAGTGCGAAGAACTCTCGCTGCCCCGCCTTCACGTCGAAGGTCGCCTGGTGCGCCATGTTCTGGCCGACGCTGCGGACCGAGCCGTGGAAGCAGGCCGAGTTCGGGCCTGCGATGGCGCGGATGTCGTTGCCGTGCCGGGTCACCCAGGGCAGGACCTTCCCGTAGCCGAAGCGGATGCGCAGGACTGACTCCATCTCGACCGTTCCGCTGACACCCTCGACCATCCGCACGAGGACCGGGGCGCTGTGATCGCGCGGCGGCATGAAGTCAGTGACTTTCACCACACCGCTGAAGGTGGTCCAGGTCGTCTCGAGGATGAGCGAGTCACCGAGGTACTGGCGGCTGACGTCACCGCGCCGGGAGACCGGGCCCTCGCTGACCGTCGGGCAGATGCGCCAGTGGCCGTTGCGCTCGTCGCCCAGCAGGGCGGCGAAGCACGCGTCGGAGTCGAATCGGGGCAGGCAGAGCCAGTCGACGGAGCCTTCACGGCTGACCAGAGCAGCCGTCTGCATATCCCCGATCAGCGCGTAGTCCTCGATCAGGCTTGCCATCGACGCCTCCAGGGGTCCCCGGCGCAGCAGGCCGGCAGGGGGCAGCCGCGCGACATCCATCTGTCTGACCCTAAGGGTGGCACGGCACAAGGTCATCCCGCGCCTGGTCGTAGAGTGGCCGCGTGCATCGCGACATGCAGGAGCCGGCCGGTGAGGAGTTCCGCGTCGGGAAACGTGGCCGGCGAACCAGCGGCTGGCGCTGCGTCGCGGTCGCGGGGGCCGGCGCCGCGGTTCTGCTCGGGGCCTCGGGCTGCGCGAAGATGGACGCCGCCATGGACAAGCAGTGGTGGGTCGTCGACTTCAATCCGGGCACACCGGTGGCCACGGCCCTGCATGTGCGGGCCGCCTGCTCGCACGTGGCGAACACTCCGCCGATGGCGATGCCGGCGACGCATTCGTTCATCAACGTGATGTACGGCGTGCGGTACAACACGACGAACTCGTCCCCGGCGAATCTCTCGGAGCTGCAGACCTGCCTGCAGAAGTTCACCTCAGTCCAGGGCGTCGATCCGGAGGATGTCGGGGACGAGGGCAGCTGACCGCTGGCTGCACGCGGTGTGCCGGACGTCACGCTGTGCCGGCGGCGACTGTCTGTGGTGGCAGCGCTCAGCGGCCCGCCGACGGAAATTTTCGCTAGGTCTCCCGCTCGTCGATCGGTGCCTGACCTGCGCAAATTCAGCATCACCTCACCTCTGCGCGGCGGCCGCCCGGCGTCACTCGCGCAGGATCTCTAGCTATTTCCCCTAGATATTGTAGACTTCCGATCCATTAAAGCCGAGTTAAGTGATCGGAAAAGGTGGACGATGAAGAAGGTACTCGCCGGGCTCGCGGTTGCGGGGGTTGCGCTGGCGGCAGCTGGCTGCTCATCCTCGGCTGCTAGCTCGGGATCTGGCAGCACAGCCAAGGTGGTGCTCCGGCTTGGCTTCCTGGAGAACATCACGCACGCCAGCGCCCTGGTCGGGATCAAGGAAGGTTTCTTCACCAAGAACCTCGGCAACAACGTGACCCTCAAGCTGTACCCGTTCAGCACGGGCACCGAGGAAGCTACCGCGCTGCTGGCCGGCCAGCTGGACGCCGCCTACGTGGGGCCGAACCCGGCGATCAAGGCCTGGCAGACGTCGGGCGGCAAGCTCATCAGGGTCATCTCCGGTGCTGCCTCCGGCGGCGCCGAGCTCGTCGTCAACAGCAAGATCACCAAGGCCTCGCAGCTCAAGGGTCAGAAGCTGTCCTCTCCGTCGCTGGGTAACACCCAGGACGTCTCCCAGCGGTACTGGCTGAAGGAGCAGGGCCTGACCACGACCGCGACCGGCGGCGGTGACGTGCACATCACGCCGATCACGCCCAACTCCGACGCTGTCCTGGCCTTCGAGGCCGGCAGTATCGCGGGCGCCTGGGAGCCGGCGCCGTATGACGCCGAGATGGTTGCCGCCGGCGGTCACGTGCTGGTGAACGAGGCGAGCTTGTGGCCGAACGGCCAGTTCGTCACGACCGAGCTCGTGGCAACGCAGAGCTACATCGCCAAGTACCCGACTGTCATCAGCGACCTGCTCAAGGGACAGATCGAGTCCAACTCGTTCATCGCCAGCAACAAGGCGACGGCAGAGTCGGCTGCCGACTCTGAGCTCGCCGCCCTCAGCGGCAAGAGCCTGAAGGCGAGCATCGTCGCCGCTTCGTTCGCGCAGGTCGCTTTCACCAACAACCCGGTCGCGTCGTCGCTGATCACCGACGCTGATCACGCCGTCTCGGTGGGGCTGCTGAGCCCGGTGAAGAATCTGACGGCGATCTATGATCTCGGCCCGCTGAACAAGCTGCTCGCCGCTGACGGGCAGGCACAGGTGAGTTCATGAGCGTCAGCAACCAGCAGGTGACGCCCCCGGTGAGTTCGCCGGGGGCGTCAGCCCTGTCCGGGGTCGGCTCTGCTGGTCCCGATCGCACCGCGCCCGCGGGTGCAGGCGAGGCCGTCCGGCTGACCGAAGTTAGCAAGGCGTACCGGACCGGACGGACCGAGCTGCTCGCGCTTGACCAGGTATCGTTCACTGTCCGCGACGGCGAGTTCGTGTGCATCATCGGCGCGTCCGGCTGCGGCAAGAGCACGCTGCTGAACCTCATCGCCGGGCTGGACTCGCCGACTTCCGGTCAGCTCGACACCGGCGGCCGGCGAGTCGGGCTGATGTTCCAGGAGCCGGCCCTGTTCCCGTGGCTGACGGCCGGCCGCAACGTAGAGCTCGCGCTGCAGGCGCGGGGGGTGCCGCGGACCGCTCGGCGGGCGCAGGTCGCCGAGCTTCTGGAGACAGTGCGGCTCGGCGGGTTCGGCGACAAGCGGCCGCACGAGCTATCGGGCGGCATGCGCCAGCGGGTGGCGATGGCCCGCGCGCTCGCGCAGAACGCAGACGTGCTACTCATGGACGAGCCCTTCGGCGCCCTGGACGCGATGACCAGGGACCTGCTGCACGACGAGCTAGAGCGGATCTGCGCGGAGCGGACCCTGACAGTGCTCTTCGTCACCCACAACGTCCGGGAAGCCGCCCGGCTGGGCGACCGTGTCATCGTGCTGAGCAGCCGGCCAGGCCGGGTCATCGAGGAATACGCGCTGCCCCGCACTGGCCAGCGCCGGATCGACTCTCCGGAGGTATCGGAAGTGGCGGCCAGGATGACCGACCGGCTGCGGGAGGAGATGGGGCGGCATGGCAGCTGACCAGGCACTACGGGGCCTCGACAATCTGGAACTGCAGCCGGCTGCGGGAGCGCAGGATCCGGGACGCTTCGCCCGCAAGGTCTGGGCTGTCTTGTGGCCGAAGGTACTGGCGGTCGGGTTCATCCTCGTCGTCTGGGAAGCCGTCACGCTCAGCGGATGGAAGCATCTCGTGCTGAAGGGGCCGGGACCGGTTTTCTCAGCCCTCTGGGACGAGATGCTGCACGGCAGCCCGTCGCTGTGGGGCATCATCGGGGTGACGCTGGAGACTGCCGTCGTCGGATATGCGGCGGCGCTGGTCATCGGGTCGGTCGTCGGCTTGCTGGTGGCCAGGATCCCCGTGCTGCGCGCCGCGGTCGGATCGATCATCACCGGCCTGCAGACGATGCCGTCTATCGTCTGGGTCCCGTTCGGGATCATCCTGTTCGGCGAGAGCGAGTCGACGATCCTGTTCGTGGTCATCCTCGGTGCCGCGCCGTCGATTGCGGCCGGCCTGATCAGCGGCGTGGACTACACGCCGCCGCTGCTGCTGCGGGCCGGCAAGACCATGGGGCTTCGCGGGTTCGCGCTATACCGGTATCTAGTCCTGCCCGCCTCGCTGCCTGCCTACGTAGCCGGGATGAAGCAGGGCTGGGCGTTCGCCTGGCGGAGCCTGATGGCGGGCGAGATTGTCGTCCAGATCGTCGGCCAGTTCTCGATCGGCCAGTCCATCAGCGTGGATCAGCAGAACCTGGACTTCGCCGGCGCGTCCGCGATGCTGATCGTGATCCTCGTCATCGGACTCGCTGTCGATACGATCTTCACGAAGGCCGACACGTCGTTGCGGAGGCGCCGGGGCCTGCTGGAGACGGCAACCTGATCCGCTCCGGGCCGCTGTAGACGTTCATAGCCGAGCCGCGCAGGAAGCCGACCAGCGTCAGGCCCGCTTCCTGCGCGAGCTCGGCGGCCAGCGACGACGGCGCGGAAACGGCGGCCAGCACCGGAACGCCGGCCAGGACGGCCTTCTGCACGAGCTCGAACGAGGCCCGCCCGCTCACCAGCAGGACACACCCGCTCAGCGGCAGCCGGCCCGCCTGAAGCGCCCAGCCGACGAGCTTGTCGACGGCGTTGTGCCGCCCGACGTCCTCGCGCACCGCCAGCAGCTCGCCGTCCGCGGTGAACAGGCCGGCCGCGTGCAGGCCGCCGGTGCGGTCGAACACGCGCTGCGCGCTCCGCAGCGCATCGGGCAGCCCGGCCAGTACCTCCGCGCCGACGCGCACCTGATCCGCGCGAAGATCAAACCTGCCGGAGACGCGGAGTTCGGCGACACTCGTCTTGCCGCACACGCCGCAGGCGCTGCTGGTGAGGAAGCTGCGGCGCAGGTCCGGCTCGAAGCGGACGCCCGGCGCGAGCGTGACGTCGGCGATGTTCCCGATCTCATCGGCCGACTGGTGAGCGTGGGCGCACGCAGTGCCGTCGCAGATCCGGATGCCGGCGATGTCCGCCGCCGAGCTGACGACGCCCTCGCTGACCAGGAACCCCGCCGTGAGGTCGACGTCGTCGCCAGGCGTCCGCATGGTGAGGCTGACTGCCTGCCCGCCGATCCGGATGCCCAGGGGCTCCTCGCCGGCCAGCAGGTCTGCCTGCTCGGCGACGCTGGGATCACCCACCCGGATGCGGGTGATCCGCCTGCGCGCGGTGCGTCCGGTCACCGGTCCTCCGGCCTGCTCTCGATGTGCGGCATACCTTCCTGCTTGCTCTGTGAAGGCTACGTCCGTGCGGGCAGGAACGTGGTGTCACAGCCGGGCGGCCGTATGGCAACGGCAGCGCTGATAGTCGTTTCCCATCGTCATCTGCGTCACAACTGTGCGGCGCCGAGGCCGGGTCTGGCACCCATGTTCACGGCTCCCGGGCAAGGGTAGGAGTACCGCCTGTGAAGCTCGGGCAGCACTGGGTCCAGGAGATCGTCCCGGGAGTCTTCCGGGTTGGCACGACGTTCGTGGGCTGCTACGCGGTTGAGGACGCGGGCGCCTATACATTCATCGACGTGGGGCTGCCCGGGTCAAGCTGGCCCGGCAGGTCGCGGCCCGCACAAGCTGAATGACCCGCCGGCCGACCCGGCTCGGACGCTCGGCCCCTGTCGGCCCCGGCCCGCTTCTCAGGCCGGGCCTGCGCGACCAGCGGAGGTCCGAGCGCTCGGTCTTCTCACACTCGATCCGCTCACCCGCGTAGCGCAGCGAGCCGGAGTACGCCGTCGCGCCCCACGAGCGGGAATCTCAGAACAGCGAGGTTCCCTCTTGGAGTTCCGTCAGGCCCTCCTGCAGGGGGCGCGAAGGCAGGATGTGCACCTTATTCCACTGGGCGAGCCTTGAATCAACCAGGAAGTCATCCAGGCCTTCGGCGCGGTCGCCTCCAGGATCACCACCAACGTGTGCTCGCGGTTGTTGAACGGCCCGGCCACGATGTTGACGCCGTGCTTCCTGGCGATATCGGGTATCTGCGGAGCCAACTCCAGCAGCAGTCCTTTCGTCTTGGCATTGCTTGTAGGGCATATCTCCGGCGAGTGGCGTGCGAGAACGACGAAGTGCACTTAAATCCCCCCTTGTGCTCCGCACCGAGACCCCTCCGTGCCTATCCGCCGGCTGTGTACCGGCAATCACGGTCACGTCCGCGTCAGCGGTGGTCTGCGGATGGGCTTGAGCTGGGATCTCCAACGACCCTATCGAGGGCCCGCCCGGCCCCCGAGTCGGCATTACGAGACCACCCGTGGCGGCGACGGCAGCACGTCCACGGGGACGAGCGCGTCGATCGTGACGTGGATGTGCTGGACGGTCGAATCGGCCACGATGCCCACCACTGAGCGGATCACTGTCGCCTGCGCGGCAGCTGAGATCTGCCGGGCCAGCTCGATGTCGCGGGTCTTCAGGTCATACCGGGCCGAGTTAACACCGGGGCTGGATGGGCGCCTCAGCAGACTGGAGCAAACAGCGCGGACCTGCGGCGATGGAGGCCGATGCGCACGGAATTCACCCGTGCGGAGTGAGCACGCGCGGCCACGGCCATGCGATGTTGGGTCCCCGGTTGCGTGTCGCCGGGCCGACCGCACACGGAGGGCTGATGCTGGACGCGATTCTCAACGTCATCTGGCTGGTTGTCGAGGGGATCTGGATGGCAGTCGTCTATGCGATTGCCGGGATTATCTGCTTTGCGCTGATCATTACGATCCCGTTCGGGATCGCAGCCTTCCGGATTGCCGGCTACGTCCTGTGGCCGTTCGGGCGGACGATCGAGCGACGGCCCGAAGCCGGGATCGCCTCGGCGATCGGCAACGTGCTGTGGGTCATCTTGTTCGGCTGGTGGCTCGCACTCGGACACCTGATCGCGGGAGTTGCGCTTTGCGTCACGATCATCGGCATCCCGCTCGGGCTGGCAAGCTTCAAGATCATCCCGGTGACGCTGGTACCGCTCGGCGTGCGGGTCGTCCCGTCGTCGTCGTACCGGTAGGGGCGGGCGGCTTGCGGGTAGGAGCGCGGCTAGCGGATCACCAGCGCTGCCGGACCCGGCGCGACCAGCTCGCCGATGACCGGCGCGCCGGGAATCTCGCCCGCGACGAGGAGGCCGCCCGACGTCTGTGCGTCGGCGAGCAGCAGCAGGGTCTCCTCCGAAGCGGTGCCGACATCGGTATGCGGCGCGACCCAGTCGAGATTTCGCCGGCTGCCGCCCGGCACGAAGCCTGCCCGCAGCGCCTCTATTGCGCCGGCGATGAGCGGCACTGCCGCACTGTCGACGATCGCCGTGACTTTGCTCGCGCGCGCGAGCTTGTAGAGATGGCCCAGCAGACCGAAGCCGGTGACATCGGTGGCGCAGCACAGGCCAGCGGCGAGCGCCAGCCGGCTCGCCTCGGCGTTGAGCGTCGTCATCACCTCGACGGCCGCAGGGAACACCTCACCGGTCGCCTTGTGTCGCGCGTTCAGTACGCCGCTGCCGAGTGGCTTAGTTAGTGACAGCGGCACGCCCGGCTGCCCCGCGTCAATCCGCAGCAGCCGATCCGGATGCGCCAGGCCGGTGACTGCCATGCCGTACTTCGGCTCCGGGTCGTCGATGCTATGTCCGCCGGCCACGTGGCAGCCTGCCGCGTTCGCAGCGTCCAGGCCGCCGCGGAGCACTTCCGCCGCCAGGTCCGCGCTCAGCACCTCACGCGGCCAGCCAAGCAGGTTCACCGCGACGAGAGGCTCGCCGCCCACCGCGTAGACGTCGGAGAGGGCATTGGTGCCGGCGATCCGGCCGAAGGTGTAGGCATCGTCGACGACCGGCGTGAAGAAGTCGGCTGTCGCCACGACCGCGCGGTCCACGGCGATTCGCACGACGGCGGCGTCGTCGCCGTGCTCGACGCCGATCAGGACGTCCGCCGGCCGCTGCGCCGGGATGAGCCGGGCGACCGCTTCCTCCAGCTCACCGGGAGGAATCTTGCAGGCGCAGCCACCGCCATGCGCGTACTGGGTGAGCCGGACCGGTGCCTGGACAGTCATAACGGGAACTGTAGTCACCGCGGTCTTGCGCCCGGGCCGCGCGCATGGTGCCATGCGGTAGTCAGCAGGCCAGCCGTGCCCCTCCGGTCCGGCTTGCCCGGAGCGAAGGCGGAGGCGCGCCATGGTCAGTGACGTCGCGGCGGCGGAGATTGCGGAGCAGCGAGCGGCCCTGCAGCGAGAGTGGGACGGGCGGACTTTCTGCGACGTCCTGGCGAGCGCTGCGGCGCAGTTCGGCGACCTGCCCGCGTTCTCCGACCGGGAAGACGGCGGCGCCTGGGAAACGATCACCTGGGCGGAGACGGCCGAGCTGGCGCTGCAGCTCGGGGCCGCGTTCATCGAGCTGGGGCTGCAGCCGGGCGACAAGGTAGCGCTCATGCTGCCGAACCGGGTCGAGCACGTCCTCGCCGACTTCGGTGTGCTGCACGCCGGGGGAGTACCGGTGACATTCTACGCGACGCTCGCGCCCGAGCAGATCGCATTCATGGCGGGCAACTGCGACGCGAAGATCGCGGTCATCGACGGCGCTAGCGAACTGGAGCGCTGGCGGGAGGTGCTGCCGCAGCTGCCGTCGCTGCGGAAGGTGGTCGTCCGCGATGCCGCCGTCTGCCCGGCCGCCGTGCCGTTCATGACCTGGCAGGACCTGAGCGCGCTGGGTGCGCAGCGACTCGTCAAGGACCGCGGCCCGGTGACCCGGCGCGTGGCGGCGATCAGCCCGGACGACCCGGTCACGCTGCTGTACACCTCGGGCACGACCGGAAATCCGAAGGGCGTCATCATCACGCACGCCAACGCCCTCTACGAGGTATCGACAGCGCGGGCGGGCGGGAACGCGCCGATGCACGTGCGCTGGGTGTCCTACTTGCCGCTGGCGCACATCGCGGAGCGTATGTTCACCCTGTACCTGGCGATGAGCAACGCCAACCACACCTATTTCTGTCATGACGCGGCGACGCAGCTGGTCGCCACGCTGGGCGAGGTCAGGCCGACGGCCTTCTTCGGAGTGCCGCGCATTTTCGAGAAGATCATGGCGGGCATCCAGGCGCTGCTGGCCGGCGAGGAGGACGAGACACGGAAGGCCGCAGTCGCCGCAGCGATGGAGACCGGCCTGGAGTACGTGCGCAGTAGCCAGTTCGGCGAGACGACGTCGCCTGAGCTCGCGGAGCGCTTCGCTGCAGCCGAGGAGCAAGTGCTGAAGCCGATCAGGTCACTACTCGGTCTGGGCGAGACCGAGATCGTGGTCAGTGGCGCGGCGCCGCTGCCGCCAGAGGTGGGCGCCTTCTTTGGCGGTCTTGGCGTCCGCATCCTCGACGTCTACGGGATGAGCGAGACCACCGGAGCGTTCACGACGAACACCCCGGCCGCCTTCCGGCTCGGCACTGTCGGCCGGACGGTGCCCGGCATGGAAGTGGCGATCGCCGACGACGGGGAGATTCTCGCTCGCGGCCCGCTGAACACTCCGGGCTACCTGAACCTGCCCGAGCAGACCGCGGATCTCATCGACGCTGACGGCTGGGTACACACCGGCGACATCGGATCTGTCGATGAGGACGGCTTCGTCCGTGTGGTGGACCGCAAGAAGGAGCTCATCATTACCGCGGGCGGCGAGAACGTCTCCCCGGCGGCGGTGGAGAACCTGCTGGTCGCTCATCCCCTCATCGGCCAGGCGCTGGCTTACGGCGACAAGCAGCCGTACCTGGTCGCCATCCTGACTCTCGACGGGGGGGTAGCGCCGGCCTGGGCGAAGGCTCGCGGCATCGGGGCCGACTCGCTGGCCGAGCTGGCGGCCAATCCGGTGGTACTCGACGAGATCGCCAAGGCCGTGGCGGACGCTAACGCCCGGCTGGCCCGGGTGCAGCAGGTCAAGTACTGGGAGCTGCTGCCGGTCGAGTGGACTCCGGAAGGCGAGGAACTGACACCCACCTTCAAGCTCAAGCGCCGGGTGGTGCACGCCAAGTACGCCGATGTGATCGACGGACTCTACGCACGGTGACCGGGGACCGGCGCTCGCGCTAGCCGGGGAGTGGTGGCTTCAGCGCGACGGTGGCGTAGTAGCCGGGCATGAACTCCGCTGTCGCGCCGGCGTGGTGGGGGCGCTCGCGGAAGGCGGTGATCACGAACCCGGCGGCGAGCTGCCCGCCGATCTGCTCGGTCAGCGTGTGGCTGTACTCCACCGGGGAGCCCAGTCCCCAGAGCCGCTCCCGCTCCTGCTCGCTCAGGTGGGTCACGTCCGAGTAGGGCAGGGCATGCCGGACCACCAGCTCCCGGCGATTCTCGTTCGCATCGGCGTCGAAGATGTAGACGTCGGGATTCATGAATCCGGCGAGCAGCCGTCCACCGGGCCGCAGCACCCGGAAGCACTCCCGCCAGACCGGCGCCAGCTCCGGGCAGAACACGTTCGAGACCGGGTTGAAGACCATGTCGAAGCTAGCGTCGGCGAACGCACTGAGGTCGCGCATGTCGCCGAGCACGGTCGTGAGCTGCAGGCCCTCGCGGTCTGCGACCAGCCGGTCCTGACCGAGCTGCCGCGGCGAGTTGTCGAACACCACGCCATTATCCGGGCGGAAGACCATACAGCTGCTGGTCGCGTGGGCGTAAAGCTTCCCGTCGGCGTCAGTCAGCCGGGCCTGGGCTAGGGCGGATCTGCCGCCGAGGTGGGTGACGGTTCCCTCGCAGGTCAGCGGACCGCTCGTCGACGTCACGGCACGCAGGAACTTCACGCTGAGGTCGAGGCTGGTGTAGAAGGAGCCAGCGGGCAGCATGCTCTGCACGGCGCAGCCGCAGGCGGAGTCGCACAGCGTCGAGATCACGCCGCCGTGAACCGAGCCGATCGGGTTGTAGTGGAACTCGGCTGGGGTAAACCCGAACACCACAGTCCCCGGCCGGACCGACACTGGCACGAAGTCCAGCGTCGCCGCGATGGGGGCGCCCGGCAGCGTGCCGTCCAGGATCGCCTGGAGGAACGCGATGCCGTCAAGTTCCCGCGCGGCCGCGGCGAGCGCCGCCGGGTCTTCCCAGCTGTAGGAGCGCGACCGGAGGCCCGGCTGGTCGTGGCCGGTCTCCTCAGACACGGTCTCCTCAGCCACGGGCGCTCACGGCATCTGCCGGACGGCTGCGCAGTGCAACGGCCATGGGAACAGGCCAGGTTGATGCCGCCTGCCACTGCCTGATCACGGGCCGGACGATGGTGGCGTCCGGAGTCCGCTCACGCAGGGCGTCCGGCCAGCGCCGGTCGATGATGCCGAGCATCCGGGTGTTCGCCGGCAGTACGTCCAGCACCAGCGATCCGATGCCGCGGCCTGCGGCCCGGCTGACGAGCGTGCTCAGCAGCAAGGTCCCGAGGCCGTGCTGTTGCCAGCGGTCTGCGATGACCAGGCCGATATTCGTAGCGGCGGCGCCCCCTCTGCTCCCCGATTCGTCCGCCGCCATCCCGTGCCCGATGACGCTTCCTCCGGCGTCTATGGCCAGCAAGACGTCAGCACCGGTGCCGCCGGAAAGGACCCGAAGCAGCCCGGTACTGGGCGGAGCCGCGACGGTGAAGAAGCGGAAGTACTGCGAGCGCGACGACAACTCGCAGACGAACTCCCGGATGGCGGCTGAGTCCTCCGGCGCCACCTGCCGGATGAGGACGGTGGTCGCGTCGGCCGACGGAGCAGACCGCTGGCTTATGCGGTCGGGCGCGGTCAGCGGGCCAGCGGCCAGGGCCGGGGTTCGTTTCATGAACTCAGCCTGCTCTCTACTTGCTAAGTCTGTCAAGTAGACCTAGCCTCAGCACCATGACAAAGTCCTGGGCTCTCGACTACGACACGACGAACTGCAGCATCGGCGCGGCGCTGTCGGTCGTCGGCGAGAAGTGGTCGTTCCTCGTGCTGCGCGAGGCGTTCAACGGCATCCGCCGGTTCGACGACATGCAGCGCCGGACGGCTGCGCCCCGGCAGGTGCTCAGCAGCCGGCTGGGCCGCCTCGTGGACGAGGGCATCTTGCGGAGGGTGCCCTACCAGGAGCCAGGGCAGCGCCCGCGGAGCGAGTACCGCCTGACCGAGAAGGGCATCGGGCTCTTTCCCGTTATCGCGGCGCTCATGGCCTGGGGTGACAAGTACGCCGCCAGCCCGGCCGGCCCGACGGTCGAGCT
This sequence comes from uncultured Actinomycetota bacterium, assembly GCA_963711535.1. GTDB lineage: Bacteria > Actinomycetota > Actinomycetes > Streptosporangiales > Streptosporangiaceae > JAJYUU01. Next base: position 449,561 of record CAVQEN010000005.1, read on the forward strand.
CACACACCGTGACTGCGGTGCGCCGGTGTCCGTCCAGATCGCCTGCGACGATGGCCATGTCATCGGCTCGGCCAGGGAAGTCACCCCGCTACCGGGACCCGGCGCACGCCGGGTCGCCTGATGCGCCGATAGGGTCTGGTTCCGGAGGCGTCAGGGTGTCTGGTGGCCCCCCCGGTCTTCAAAACCGGTGGACGGCGCGCAGCGTCGTCGGCGGGTTCGATTCCCGTCCGCCTCCGCCACTCTCTCCAACAGCATGCTCCGCTCATTGGGGATAAGTTGGACACGCCGCAGCGAGAGTTGACACGCCGTAGCACGGCGCGGTGAGCTAGACACCCCCGACCCAGTCCCCGAGATCGGTTTTCTGCCTTGGCCATTCTCATCGCGATCGCCGTTGGGCTACTGGTGTGGCATGCAACCCGCGCCAACCAGGCCCGGCTGGGCATCCGGTCGCGCCGCGGACAGATCCGCAACATGCGGCGCGAGATCCAGAAATTCGCGCTTCGAGGCATCGTCGTACTGATCATCGTCATCATCCTCGCGGCCATACTTCTGAAGGAATACCTCTGAAGCGTTCGCCAGTGAGCCGGCAGCCGGAAAGCAGTGCGCGCAGGAACGGGCGCGGTAGAGGCGGGTACACCATCCCGCAGCTGCACACGGTCGCCAGCATCACCTTCGCGGCCCTGGTCGTCGCCGGGGCGATCAGCGTCCTGCTCTGGGTGTGGATGGCCTGGGCGAACCTGGACGGCAGAGGCTGGGCGCGCGTATTCGCCTCGGTGCTCTTCGGCCTCATCACCGTCGAAGTCGTCTTGTCGCGCAGCCGGGCGAATGTCTCGTTTGCCTTCATCGCCGCGGAGTGGCTGATCGGACTGGTCGCCATCGTGCTGCTATGGCGCCCGGAGACGACCGCATTCATCGGCGCAGGCTGACGCGCTGCTGGTCCCGATGCAAACGGCGCTGCTGGCCCAGGGCACCGCATAGGCCGTGCCGAGCCCGCCGGCCACTAAATCGGTTGCCGGTGCGTACGGCTGTTGCGGAGCATCGGCACATGGAAATCACCACAGTTGACCCGGCGGCCGGGCACGTAATAACCGAGCTGCATGAGCTCGTCTCCGCCTCATACCGGGTGGACCGGCCGCACCGGCCGCCACCTGTCCTTGCCGAGACCACCGTCGACTGGACGATCGGGTACTGCGGCGCCGAGCTGGACGGGCTGCAGGCCCGGCTGGATGGCCGGCTGGCCGGTTATGCCGCGATCAGCATGCCGGTGGCGGATAACACGGCCACCGCCGAGCTGGAGATCGTGGTGCATCCGGAGTTTCGCCGGCGGGGCGTTGGCGCGGCGCTCGCTGCCGCCTCCCGTAACCGGCTCGGCGGCTACGGGCGGAAGGTGGCGATCGGCACGGCCTGCGCGGGATCGCCGGGCGCGCGTTTCGCCGTGTCAGTGAACGCCGCGGTCCAGCAGGACCGCTTCAGGAACATCCTCTACCTGGACTCGCTCGACTCCGCGGCGGTCGCGGCGGGCCTGGCCAGGGCCAGGCAGCGGGCTGCTGGATATTCACTCGAATACCTGGCCGGGCCGATCCCGGCTGCCCGCCTCGCGGATACGGCCGCCCTGTACGACGTCGTCAACGACGCGCCGCACGAGAGCCAGGCCTTCGAGGACGAGGTCTGGACGGGCGATCGCGTCGCAGCCGAGGACCAGTGGCGGGCGGCGCGCGGCGAGACTGTCTGCACCATCCTGGCGCGAAACGATGCCACCGCGGAGCCGGCCGGCATGACCAGGCTCGCCGTCCGCGCGGCGGGCGATCTCGCGCTCCAGCTCGAGACTGCAGTCGCCCGGCCGCATCGCGGCCGCCGCCTAGGCTACCTGCTGAAGGCCAGCATGCTGGGGTGGCTCGGCGAGCATGCTCCGCAGGTGCACCGCATCAGCACGTTCAACGCGGCCACCAACGCCCACATGATCGCGGTGAACGAGGCCCTCGGCTTCGTCCCGGTCGAGCGCTGGACATTTTACGAGCTGGCTATCTGACCCGCGCGGGTCAGCCGCCGGTGTCGGACGGGTACTGAGTCGGAGCATCGGAGAACGGGCCCCGGCTCGGCACGGCCGGGAACTGGCCGGTGGTAGCCGCCGGGAACTGACCGGTGGTCGTTGCCGCCGGATAGCTGACGACGTCGGCCTGGCCCGCGGACTGCGCGGCCGGGAAGTCGGCGTAATAGCCCTCCGAGTCCCCGACGTCCTGCGCGGCGATCATCGAGAACCGGCCCATGGTGATCGCGCCGACTAGCAGGATCAGCACGCCTGCGCCGGTAAACAGTGCGAGCGCCTCGAGATATTCGCGTACCGACAGGCTGTGCCCGGCGAGGCCAGCCGGGATGATCGGCGAGCCCACGGCATACGTCTTCTGCAGGACGACTGTCATGAATTCCTGCCCGCCGATGAGCCAGCCGCCACCCAGTGCCGCCAGCAGGCCGCCGAAGATGCCGACTCCGCGGTTACGGGTGCCTGCGGCCAGCAGGCCGCCGAGCACGGCGGCGCCCCCGGCGATGATCGAGAAGTACAATCGGCCCTGACTGTAGTGCCAGGTCACGTCCGGTGTGTAGCCGAAGTGAACGTAGGGGCCGACGAAGGCAACCAGACCGGCCCACAGTCCGAGCACGATCAGCAGCACTCCGCAGATTCCGCCACGAGTTCGCGGAATACGGCTTTCAGGGTTCATCTCTCTCACACTCTCCAGAATCGGGATGTTTAAAGACTTGCACATGCTCTGCGCTCGCCGGCGAGTTCCTTCGGCAAAGTGCTGGTAAATCGCCCCGGAAGACGTGTTCAGGCCCTGCCTTCGAGTGCGTCGGGACAGGTATGGTCGCGCTCGTGGACGTCCGCAGGCTGACCCCTCGCACCGACGCGGTCCTCGCCGATTCCCGGCTCGCCGCGGCCGAGCAGCGACTAGGGCGCCCGATCGTGCTGTCGGCAGTCCGGCGCGCGCAGGACCAGGCACGTTCCGGCCAGATCGAACCGGCGAGTGTCGCCGACGCGGCAGTCGCTGAGCTGCCGCCGCTGGCGGCAACGCTCACGCCCGTGATCAACGCGACGGGTGTTCTGCTGCACACCAACCTGGGCCGCGCACCGCTGTCGGCGGCAGCGCGCGAGGCCGTGCTCGCTGCCGCCGGAAGTACGGACGTCGAGTTCGACCTGGTCTCCGGGCAGCGCGGGCGGCGCGGGCGCGGCATGCTGAGCGCGCTGGCTGCCCGGGTGCCTGCCGCGGAGGCCGTGCACGTTGTCAACAACAATGCCGCCGCGCTGGTGCTCGCGGCGACTGCCCTGGCGGGTGGCGGCCGGGAGATCGTCGTGAGCCGCGGCGAGCTCATCGAGATCGGCGACGGCTTCCGGCTTCCGGAGTTGCTGGAGGCGACCGGTGCGCGCATCCGCGAGGTCGGTACCACGAACCGGACGACCGCAGGCGACTATGCGGCCGCCATCGGCCCGCAGACGGCGTTCGTTCTCAAGGTGCACCCGTCGAACTACCGGATTGAGGGCTTCACCGCGAACGCGTCCGTCGCGGAACTGGGCGGACTGAGCGTGCCCGTCGTCGGGGACATCGGCTCGGGCCTGCTGGCGCCCAATCCGCTGCTGCCCGAGGAGCCCGACGCGAGCAGCTGGCTCACCGCCGGGGCAGCGCTGGTTACGGCGAGCGGCGACAAACTGCTCGGCGGACCGCAGGCCGGCCTGGTGCTGGGCCAGGCGGACCTGGTAACCCGCCTGGCGCGCCATCCGCTAGCGCGAGCGCTCCGGGTCGACAAGATGACCGTTGCCGCGCTTGAGGCGACTCTGGCCGGGCCGCGAGCACCAGTCACCCTCCAGTTGGAGGCGAGCCAGGACGAGCTCATCAGCCGGGCCCGGCGGATCGCCCGCAGCCTGGAAACCAAAGAGATCGATGCCCGCGTCGAGCAGTCTGAGGCGGCCGTCGGCGGCGGGGGAGCGCCAGGCGTCGGCTTGCCGAGCGCCGCGGTCAGCCTCCCCGCTGAGCTGGCGGCCGAGCTCCGGTCCGGCGCGGCAGTGCGCACGGGATCGCTGCCCGCCGTTGTCGGACGGATCGAGGACGGGCGGTTGCTGCTTGACCTGCGCGCCGTCCCTCCGGCAGACGACGAGCTGCTCACGGCAGCTGTCGTGGCAGCGGCGAGCTGAGCGCGGGGTGGAGCCGTCAGTGAATGCCATGCATGTGGTCGTTACCGCTGGTCACGTGGACCACGGTAAGTCTGCCCTGATCCGAGCGCTCACCGGGATGGAACCCGACCGCTGGGCCGAGGAGCGGCGTCGTGGCATGACGATCGACCTCGGCTTCGGCTGGCTGAACCTGCCGTCCGGGGACCGGCTGGCGTTTGTCGACGTCCCCGGGCACGAGCGGTTCGTCACGAACATGCTGGCCGGCGCCGGACCGGTCCCGGCAGTCATGTTCGTGGTCGCAGCCGACGAGGGCTGGATGCCGCAGTCTGCCGAGCACCTGGCCGTCATCAACGCGCTCGGCATCCAGCACGGCTTGCTTGTCGTCACCAAGAGCGACCTCGCCGATCCGGCACCGGTCACCGCCCTGGCTTCAGCACACATCGCCCAGTCCAGCCTCGGCCACGTTCCCGCCGTGGCGGTCAGCTCGGTGACCGGATCGGGCCTGCCGGAGCTGATGACTGCCCTCGACGCGCTCGGCAAGAGCCTGCCGGAGCCCGATCCAGGCGATCCGGTGCGGATCTGGATCGACCGGGCGTTCAGCATGACCGGCAGCGGCACCGTGGTGACCGGCACGCTTCCGGCCGGAACCGTGCACAAGGGTGACGAGTTCGTGATCACCCCGGCGATGCGGCCCGTGCGCGTCCGGGGGCTTCAGTCACTCGGCGAGCCGGTCGAGTCGGCGTCCGGCGTCGCCAGGGTGGCGCTCAATCTCCGCGGCGTCGGCCGTGAGTCGCTGCACCGGGGCATGGCGCTCGTGCAGGCCGGCCGGTGGACGCTGACCGACCTCATCGACGTCCGCGTGAGTCCGTCCAGCGCAGACGTCGCCAGACAGGCCGGGGGAGCCCGGCCCGGCAATGAGCCAGGGTCCGCCGACGAGGCAGGCCAGCTCGCCCGGACAGTGACGCTGCACATCGGCTCGGCGCGTGTCATCGCGCGAGTCCGCCCGCTGAGCCAGGGCCTCGCCCGGCTCAGCCTGGCTGACCCGCTGCCGCTGCACGTCGGCGACCGCATCCTGCTGCGCGATCCGGGCAGCCGCCGGAACGAGTCGTTCCCTGCGGTGGCCGGCGGGGTCGTCCTGGACGTCGCCCCGCCTCCGCTGACCCGGCGCGGCGCCGCTGCGGCTGCCGCCCGGATGCTGGCGACCTGGCCCGACCAGCCGGCCGCTGCTCACCTGCTAGCCCGGCACGGCATCATGCGCGCCAGCACGCTGCTGGCCATGGGCATCGCCGACCATCCGCAGCCGGTCACCGGCGAGTGGCTTGCCGACCCCGAACGCTGGCGTGCCTGCAGCCACCATCTCGGGGAAGTGCTGGCCAGCCACGCCGCCGCCGAGCCGCTGGCCGCCGGAATGCCGATCGATGCCGCCCGGGCGGCGCTCGACCTGCCCGATCGGCGGCTGGTGCTGGCGCTCGCCAAGCCGCCGTTCCGGGTGTCCTGCGGGGCGCTGCACATTGCCACTCCCGCTGGAACGGAAGCTGGCCCGGGTCTGCCCGAGCCAGTTCTCGCGGCCGTGCGGGTCTTGCGTGCGGACCTGCAGACCGCGCCGTTCCTCTCGCCGGATGCCGACCGGCTGCGGAAGCTCGGTCTGGACGCGCGGAGTATCGCGGCGGCGGTACGGGCTGGTGAGCTCATGCGCATCAGCGACCAGGTCGTCCTGGCGCCCGGCGCCGACAAGGCCGCGACCGCAATGCTCGCGAAGCTCGACCAGCCGTTCACCGCCGCGCAGGCCCGCCAGGCCCTGGAGACCACCCGCCGCACTGCGATCCCCCTGCTGGAGTACCTGGACGCGGCGGGCGTCACCGAGCGCCTCCCGGACGACCGTCGAGTGCTCAAAGCCACGCCCGCGGCACCGGCGGAGGATCCCGCTCGGGCCAGCGATGCCAGCGCTCAGACCGGAAACGAGGCAGCTCCCAAACCTGGCCCGGGCACTGCCAGCGCCGGGAAGGCAACTCCCTCAGGCGCTCTGCCTTAATGCGGGTCGAAGCGCGTCGCTGACCAGGCGCGAGCCTCGACCGGCGGTACGCCCGCGGCAATCCAGCGCGAAAGCACCGCAGCGGTCACCGGTGCGTTGAGGATGCCGGTCCGGAAGTGACCCGAGGTCAGCCAGGCATTACTGAGGCCGGGCACCATGTCGATCACCGGCCGCCGGTCGGGGTGCCGGGGCCGGAAGCAGCACCACTGGTAGGCGACGCCGATGCCGCGCAGGCCGGGCACCACGGCGGCGAGCCCGCCGACGATCGCTTCGATGACATCTTCCTGGACGGCCGGGCTCTCGTCACCCAGATCGAACGTGCCGCCCGCCAGCAGCTGGCCATTCTCGATCTGGGTCGCCAGCGGCGCCACGATTCCCGGCAGCCGCACGTCCGTGGGCTCGGTGACGAGCAGGTGGCCCTTCACCCGGTCGGACGGTATGTGCAGCGGCAGTCCGTCGAGCATGGGCGGACGCCCAGTCGCGAACACGACGGCACCGGGAGTGATCACGCCCGCCGACGTGCCCACGCTGACGATGCTGTCGCCGGTGACCTGCACCGACGTCGCCGCCACGCCGGTGGCGACAGCAGGCAGGCCGGCCGCGAGCCGCGCGACGGCCCGCAGCGGATTGACGCGGGCCTGCCGGTGGATGAGAGCGCCTTCCATCGGCCGGGCCAGACCGGGGATGAGTTCCTTGACCTGGCCGGGATTCAGCCACTCCACCCCGCGGGGCTGGTGGGCGGCGTAGCCGCTGTCGTGCGGGGCCAGCCCGAGCCAGTCCAGCTCGACGAGGCCGACCCCGTCCGGCACTGCCTGCTCGAGGTCGCGCCAGCGCTCCAGGCCGGCCCGCTCCAGGTCAACGAACGGCTCAGGGTCGCTCCACTGATGCGGCTCCGGAATGAGAAGCCCGGTCGCGCCGCCAGTGGCGCCTGCGCCGAGACGGCCCGTCTCAATCAGCAGGACGTCGCCGAGGCCCGCGTCCGCGCAGGCTGCTGCCGTGCTCACGCCGAGGATGCCGCCCCCGACCACCAGCACGTCCGGCGTGGCGCCGGCGATGTCGTCGTCAGCCCGGCCGAGCACTGCCCGCTCCCCGGCGGACAGCTGATCACGCCAGATGGCGCCAGTCACGGTCATGGGAAGCTTCCTGGGGTGATCGGGCCGGATCGCTGGGCATGATTTCCGAACTGCAACTGCTCGAACTGCAGCCGCTAGCCTGACACGGGCCAGCGTGTGCATCGTAGGCGACAGGGCCGCTCCCCGCGAAGCCCGGCCGGCCTGGTCGCCGTGCTAAAGGCTGGCCCGGCCGAAACATGCTGGCAACGAGGTGTTCGCAGGCCGGAAACGTCCCTGCGGCACGCTGGCGGCATGGGGACCCTCGGGGAACGCGTGATCCGGCGGCGGATCGCTCTGATCGCGCATGACAACAAGAAGAGCGACCTGGCTGAGTGGGCCAGATTCAACCGCGGACTGCTGGCCCAGCACGACCTGTGCGCCACCGGTACGACGGGCGAGCTGCTGGCAACTCAGCTCAGCGTGCCAGTCGTCTGCCTGCGCAGCGGACCGCTCGGCGGCGACCAGCAGATCGGGGCGCGCATCGCCGAGGGTGAGATCGACATGCTGATCTTCTTCTGGGACCCGCTCGAGCCGCACCCGCACGATCCCGATGTCAAGGCGCTGCTGCGGCTAGCGGTGGCCTGGAACATCCCGGTGGCGTGCAATCGTGCCAGCGCGGACTTCATGATCTCCTCGCCGCTGTTCGCCCGGCCGTACGACCGGCTCCAGCCGGATTTCGCCGACTATGCGCGGCGGGGCTGGTCGGCGGTCGCCGCGACGGCTGATCATCTCGCCTGACGCGACCTCCCGGCGGGAAGGATCGGCGCGCGTTCATTGCTGCACTAGGCAGGCGCGGGATGTGCGTGGCGGCAAAAGGGGCCGTAGGGTAAGGAGATTGTCGCCGCATCCGGCCCGCGGCAGCGATGGAGAAGCCGAGGAGGTGCCGTGGCGCTCACGGACTCGTACGGGCGGACGGCTTCTGACCTGCGGGTTTCGCTGACAGACCGGTGCAATCTGCGCTGTTCGTACTGTATGCCGGCCGAGGGCCTTGACTGGCTCCCCAAGCCGGAGCTGCTCACCGATGACGAGCTCCTGCGCCTCCTTGAGCTGGCAGTCACCCGGCTCGGGATCACCGAGGTCCGCTTCACCGGCGGCGAGCCGCTGCTGCGCCGGGGTCTGACCGGGATTGTCGAGCGGACCGCGGCCCTGCGGCCGCGACCGGAGATCTCACTGACGACGAACGGCATCGGGCTTGACCGTCTGGCCGGGCCACTGCGTGCCGCCGGACTCGACCGCATCAACGTGTCGCTGGACACCGTGTCGGCGGAGACCTTCGTACGGCTAGCCCGCCGGGACCGGCTCGACGACGTGCTCAAGGGCCTGGTGGCGGCGGCCGAGGCGAGCCTTGCGCCGGTCAAGGTCAACAGCGTGCTGATGCGCGGCGTGAACGAGGATGAGGCGCCGGCGCTGCTGCGGTTCTGCCTGGCGCATGGCTACCAGCTGCGGTTCATCGAGCAGATGCCGCTGGACGCGCAGCACGGCTGGCGGCGCGAGGAGATGGTGACCGCAGACGAGATCCTGGCGCAGCTGGCTGCCGAGTTCGACCTGACGCCGGCCGATCCGGCCGAGCGCGGAGCGGCGCCAGCCGAGATCTTCCTGGTGGACGGCGGACCCCAGACTGTCGGTGTCATCGGTGCCGTAACCAGGCCATTCTGCGGCGCCTGCGACCGCGTACGGCTCACTGCCGACGGCCAGCTGCGGAACTGCCTGTTCGCCCGGAGCGAGAACGACCTGCGCACGCCGCTGCGCGCGGGCGCCACCGACTCGGAGCTCGCCGCCCGGTGGGAGAGCTGCATCAAGGCAAAGCTGCCCGGCCACGGCATCAACGACCCCGGGTTCCTGCAGCCTGCGCGGCCCATGTCGGCCATCGGCGGCTGATCCAGGGGAGGCGGCTGCGACGTCCGGAGGCTCAGCTCCTCGCACCGATAGCGGCGAGAGCGCCACTGGTAACCGGGCGCGCGCGGTGCCGGCGGGTGAGATGGCAGCTTTCGACACGGTCATCCTGGCTGGCGGCGAAGGTGCCCGCCTAGGCGGCGCGGACAAGCCCGCGCTGACCGTCGGCGGTACGCCGATGCTGGTCTCGGTGGCACGCGCCGCGCACCGGGCCGGGACGAGCCGGCTGATTGTCGTCGGCCCGCCGCGTGCGGGTGCCGTGGGCCGGGCGCTGGCAGGGCTCGGCGCATCCGTGGTGCGGGAGGAGCCACCGGGTGGCGGGCCTGTCCCTGCGCTGCGTCGCGGGCTGGCGGAGGCTGCCGCGCCGTGGCTAGTGCTGCTTGCGGCTGACCTGCCGTTTCTGGACCCTGCGCAGATTGCCCGGCTGCTCGCGGCGGCGCAGGCTCCCGCGCTCGCTGACCCCGAGGCGGCTGTACCCGCCCCGACAGGGGCGGTGTGCGTCGACACGGAGGGGCGGCCGCAGTGGCTGATCGGCGCGTGGGCGGCCGGGGCTCTGCGCTCCGCGACGGCGGTGTATCAGGGCAGTTCGCTGCGCGGGTTGCTGGCGCCCCTGCGGCCAGTGGCTGCGGATCCGGCCGCTCCGGCCCTGAGCCCGGCACTGCCGGAGCCGGCCTCGCCGGAGCCGGGCCCGTGGTTCGACTGCGATACTGCCGCTGACCTGGCGGCAGCGCGGCGGGCCTGGCTGGCCCGCGCGGCTGCCGACCTGAACGGAGAGGCATGAGCACGCTGGACGACTGGGCCGCAGCTGCCTGCGCAGCGCTGGGGATCGAGCCTGCGGCAGTGGACATCCGGCAGATCCTTGACCTCGCGCGGGTCGCGGCTCATCAGGTGGACCGGCCGGCGGCGCCGGTCACTGCCTACCTTCTCGGCCTGGCTGTCGGCGCTGGGCAGCCCGCCGACGAGGTTGCTGCCCGGCTCGCGAGCCTGGCCGAGAGGTGGCCTGAGTCGTAAGCCCGTCGTATGTGCGAGACATGACACGGCACCGTCGCTTTTCGCACATACGTTTGATCGGCGTCCCGATTTTCGTCCCCCGGGGCTTGCCAGACGATCGATAACGATATATCTTTGACGTATCGAAGAGCTACGGTGACAGTCCGAACTAGGTCGGCTGAGCAGATCCGGGCTCACCCATTCCGCAAGGAGCACATTCAATGCGACACGACGAGACACGCGGCAGGCGCCGCGACACAGGCCGGTGGGAGCCCGCCGAGGATGGCGAGCATCGCCGCTGGCACGGAGACGAGGACGAACGGCACGGCGGGCGCCGCGGCCGCAGCCGGGGCAGGGAGCACTTCGCTGGGCCGTTCGGCGGTCCGGGCTTCGGTCCTGGCTTCGCCGGCCCGGAGATGCAGGACCTCGGCCCCTGGCTGCGCGGCGGCCACGGCGGACCGCGCGGCATGCGCGGACCCCGGGCCCGGCGCGGTGATGTCCGGGCGGCGGCGCTAGCGCTGCTGGCCGAGCAGCCGAGGAACGGCTACCAGATCATCCAGGAGATCGGCGAGCGCAGCGGGGGAGTCTGGCGGCCGAGCCCTGGCTCGGTGTACCCGGCCCTTCAGCAGCTCGAGGACGAGGGCCTCATCACCGCTGAGGCGGGCGATGGCGGCCGCCGGGCCTACCGGCTGACCGACGAGGGACGCGAGTACTCGCAGGCACACGCCAGCGAGCTGAAGGCGCCCTGGGATGTTGTGGCCGGCAGCGCCGGCGGTACGGCGATCGAGATGCGCAGGCTGATCGGCCAGGTCGCGATGGCGGCCTTCCAGGTCGTCAGCGCCGGAACCGATGCACAGACGACGCAGGCGAAGCAGGTCCTCACCGACGCGCGCAAGGCTCTGTACCGGATACTTGCCGCAGACGAAGATGAGTCCGCTGGCGATGGAGAGTAACGCATCCGCGCTAGCAGCTCAGTACGCGATGAGGCTCGTCACGAGCCAGTCCCGGGAGGCAGACGAGATGACCACAGCGCAGGCTGGCACGGAGCCTGATGCCGGGCAGCTCGCAACCAGCACCGGGCCGGAGGCCGTCATCTCGGTCTCCGGCCTGGTGAAACGGTACGGCGAGGTGGAGGCAGTACGCGGCATCGACTTCGAGGTGCGGCGCGGCGAGACCTTCGGCTTTCTCGGTCCCAACGGTGCCGGGAAGTCGACGACGATCAAGATCCTCTGCACCCTGGCTAACGCGACGGCCGGAACGGCCCTGGTGGCCGGCCATAACGCTGCCACCGAGCGCGACGCCGTACGACGCAACATCGGCCTGGTGTTCCAGGACACGACGCTGGACACCTACCTCACTGCCGAGCAGAACCTGCGGTTCCACGCCGAGCTCTACGGCGTGCCGAAGCCTGCCGTCATGCCGCGGATGCGTCAGGTGATGGACATGGTCGGCCTGTGGGACCGCAAGGACAGCCTGGTCAGCACATACTCAGGTGGCATGCAGCGGCGGCTGGAGATCGCCCGCGGCCTGCTGCACGCCCCGCATGTGCTGTTCCTGGACGAGCCGACGGTCGGCCTCGACCCGCAGACCCGGTCGGGCATCTGGACGTACATCAACGACCTGAAGACCCGCGAGGACATCACGATCTTCCTGACCACGCACTACATGGACGAGGCCGAGCATTGCGACCGGATCGCGATCATCGACCACGGCAAGATCGTGGCGATCGACACGCCGGAGGCGCTCAAGGCAAGCATCGGCGAGGACCGGGTGCAGATTCACACAGCCGACGACCAGGCCGCCATAGCGGCGCTGAAGGCGACGTTCGATCTCGACGCCGGAATGCACGACGGCGCGGTCACTTTCGCGGTGGCTTCCGGCGAGCAGTTCGTGCCGCGACTCTTCACCGAGTTCAGCGTGCCGATCAAGTCGGTGAGCGTGTCCCGCCCGTCGCTCGATGACGTGTTCATGTCCTACACGGGATCCACGATCCGCGACGCCGAGGGCGGTGCGGGCAACGAGTTCATGCGCAACATGAACCGGATGCGCTCGGGAGGCAGGCGATAGCGATGGCGATTCAGACAACCGGAGCAGATGTCATCACCGACGCCGGGGCTGTCGCCGACCGCATCAGGGTCGCGGTCCCGGATCGCGGGCTGCGGCACGACCTGCGGGCCGTCAGCATCGTCTGGCGGCGCGAGCTACTCAGGTTCCGCGGCGACCGGCTGCGGGCGATCACCTCGCTCGTGCAGCCGTTCCTGTTCCTGTTCATCCTCGGTACTGGCCTGTCTAACCTGGCCGGCGGCAGCCTGCCGCACTCGTCCACGTTCGACTTCAAGACGTTTATCTATCCCGGCGTGCTGGCCATGTCGGTGCTGTTCACTGCTATCTTCTCGGCAGGGTCGATCGTCTGGGACCGCGAGTTCGGCTTCCTGCGCGAGATCCTCGTGGCACCGGTCAGCCGCGGCGCGATCGTCATTGGCAAGTGCCTCGGCGGCGCGACCATCGCGACCTTCCAGGGCATCATCTTCCTCTGCCTGGCCTGGTTCGCCCACGTGCCGTACAACCTGGTGCTGATCCTCAGCCTGATCGGGATGCTGCTGCTCCTGTCGTTCACGCTCACGGCGTTCGGCGTGATGATGGCAGCCCGGATCAAGCAGTTCCAGGCGTTCATGGCGCTGACCCAGATGCTGGTGATGCCGCTCTTCTTCCTGTCCGGCGCGCTCTACCCGCTGACCGGGCTTCCGGCCTGGCTGACGGTACTGACGAGGATCGACCCGCTGACCTACGTCGTCGGGCCGATGCGCCACCTGGTGTTCAGCCATCTGAGCGTGTCGCCGCAGATTGCCGCGATCCTCAACACCCGTCTCGCGCCGAGCATCACCTGGGACGGCTGGGTTGTGCCGCTGTGGCTGTCGCTGGGGATCGTGGCGGCCATGGGGCTCGGGATGATGGCAGTCGCGATCGCGGAGTTCAGCAAGACCGAGTAGTGGCGATCACCCCCTTGGGCGAGCGCAGACCGGCTGGGAAACTCTCGGACCACACGAAACGGTCCGAGAGCCTCCCGGCCGTCCTGCGCTCGCGGCCATACGAGATCAGTAACCACACAACGCCAGCGCCAATGGCGGGGCAAGAGCACGGCTGGGTGTGACTGAGTTCACCATTATCCGGTCATCGGGCTCAGTCAGGAACCGTGCCTGTACTTGCTTCTGGAGTTGCCACGGGGTTGGTGGGGGCCTCCGGGGGTCTCCCCCGGGCAAGCACTGCGAGCCGCCGGCGAGGGCTCTGAAAGAGCCCGAGCATAGAGCGACGCCGGGTGGCTACGGGGGCAAACCACCCGGCGTCGCATTCATCGGCGCTCCGACGGGGGCCCGGAACGCCGGCAATTGGTGCCCCAGCGGGGGACCAGAGCACCGGTAAGCATGTTACACCGAACATCCCCCTAGTGCGTCAAGACCGGATTACGAGGTAATCTCGCCATCCCTGCCAACACGTCCGGCGCTGGTCGACCGGTTTGACGCGCACGTGAGTCACTGAACAGGCGAAATGCCACGACGCGCCGGTGATGTGCCCTCTGCGCCGTTCGCGGCTACTGACTGGACGGTGTTGCAGGAGGGGGCACGTGGGGCCCCTGTGATCCGTTCGGCCCCGTCGGCGGGCGGTAAATGGCGGGCGAGTTCGGCTCGTACTGCCGGAAGGTGCGGTTGGCCGTCGGCTCTCGTCCGCCATTGGCAAAAATTACCGCAAAATAGGGAATAACCAATGCACCGGCTACCGGGATCGCAGTCAGCCAGCCGAGGTGGTTGATGAACATGAGGATCGCAGCGATGAAGCAGACGGTCCGGACCCCCATCATGATCAGGTACCGCTTCTCACGGTAGGCGACGTCCTCCGACAGCCCTGGCCGGGCTTCGGTGACGAGGTGGGCCTGCTCGTGGCGAGGTCGCTGCGTGCCTTTCACACCTCCACGCTATTCCGCTGTCAACCCCTTCGCTAGCTGGGCTGGCTGGCGGCGCCCGCGCGCCTTCGGGGCGAACTGACCGAACTGGGCTAGTCTCCGGTTCGTGAGCGATGTGCCGCTGAGTGCGCAGGACATCAGGGCTGCTGCCGAGGTGCACGGCGAGCTTGGCCCGGACTATCAGGACGCCGTGGTCGAGTCCTTCCTCGCCAAGATCGACAAGCAGATCGAGGCGCGGGTCGAGGACCGGATCGTCGCGATGGGCGCCGCTGGCCGTATCCGCCGACGTCCCCGGCGTCCTGTTAACGAGCAGCGCCGCAGCAAGTTCAGGCTCGCGCTCGCCGGAGCGGCGGCCGGCACCGTGATCGCGGGCATTCCGCTGACGCTCGTGGCGGGGAAGGCGCTGAGCCAGGCGGGCAACGGCCCCGACCCGCTGTTCGTGATCTGGGTAGTACTCCTTGCTGTCTACGGGCTGGCCGCTTTCCGGCTGCGGCGCCGCTAGCCCGGCCAGCACGTCCGCCAGGGCCGCAGCCGCCGTGTATCCGGAGGACAGCATGACCGACCGCACGTACCGCGTCACCGAGATCGTCGGCACCTCGCCCGACGGCATCGAGCCGGCCATCAAGGGCGCGATCCAGCGCGCCGCGCAGACCCTGCGGCACCTGGACTGGTTCGAGGTCACCCAGGTCCGCGGCCAGATCGTCGACGGTGAGGTTGCCCACTACCAGGTCGGCCTTAAGGTCGGCTTCCGCCTCGAGGACGCCTGACGGGTTAGCTGGCCCGGCTCACTGACGACATGTTGAACCCCTCGACCCGGACTGGCGGCATGGCGGTCCGGGTGAAGTAGTCGCCCCACTCACGCGGCAGCGTCGGCGTGGTGCCGCCTGCCTCAGTGATCCGGCTGAGCATGCCCACCGGGCTCTCGTTGAAGCGGAAGTTGTTCACCGCGCCGGTGACCTCACCGTTCTCGACCAGGTAGACCCCGTCGCGGGTGAGCCCGGTCAGCAGCAGCGTCTGCGGATCGACCTCGCGGATGTACCACAGGCAGGTCAGCAGCAGGCCGCGCTGCGTGCGGCCGACAAGCTCGGCGACCGATCCAGTCGCGCCCGGCGCGTCCATGATCAGGTTGTCGATCGCCGGGGTGACGGGCTGCCCGGTCAGCCGGGCCGAGTGCCGGGTCTGCGTCAGTGCTGCGAGCGTGCCGTCGGCGATCCAGTCGGTGCGGGCGACCGGCAGCCCGTTGTCGAACACCGAGGAATTCCGGCTGGAGGCGTGCGCGATCACGAACGGCGTGCACCCGAGGCCAGGCGCCGCCGGGTCACTGAGCAGCGACAGCGGCAAGCTCGCAAGTTTCTCGCCGACGCGGGTGCCGCCGCCGGGCTTGCTGAACACCGTCCGGCCGTCCGCAGCGTCCTTCGCGCCGGCGGACCAGTACAGGTAGATCATGAGGTCCGCCAGGGCGGTCGGCGGCAGCACGGTCTCATACCGGCTCGCAGGCAGCTCCACCGTCCGCTCAGCCCAGGCCAGCTGCTGCGCGAGGCCCGCCTCGAGCCCGACGACGTCCACGTCGGTGAAGTCGCGGGTGGCAGCCCCGGCCCAGGCCGAGCGCGTCAGGTCGGCAGACTTCGCGTTGAGCTCCAGACGGCCGGTCGGCTGGTCGTGCCGCAGCCGCAGTCCGGTCGAGGTGCCGAGGTAGCTGGAGGTCAGCTGGTGCTCAGCGAACCCGTACAGCTTCCGTCCGGCGCCCGCTGCCTCGGCGAACAAGCCGCCGAGCGCGCCGGCGAAGTCGGCGAACACGCCGATCTGCGTCGCGCCGGGCGGTTCCTGCCAGCTCGATCCGGCCAGGTCCCCCGTTGTTGCGTCTGCAGTGGCGGTCGGCGCCACAAGCGGCGCGGCGTCCTCGGCGGCGGAGGCGTCCGCGGCGGCGTGCTCCGCCTCGGCCACGATTCCGGCGATCTGGTCGTCACGCACCCCGGCCCGCGACACGACGCCAACTCGTGCCTCGTCGCCGCCCCGGCTGATCGCGATCACGGTCAGCTGGCGGGAGCGGGATACGCCGTTCGTAGTCAGCGAGTTGCCCGCCCAGCGCAGGTTCGCGGACGAGCTCTCCTCGGCGATCACCACGCAGTCATCGGACCGCGACGCCGCCAGCGCGCGCTCGACGGCATCCTGCGGCGAATTGGGACTCATGCGCCTGCCTCTTCCACCGTGTTGAGGATCCTGATGCCAGCCATGACCACCGAGGGGCAGCCGTGGCTCACCGGCGCCACCTGCCCCGGCTGGCCCTTGCCGCAGTTGAAGGCACCACCCAGCACATAGGTCTGCGGCCCGCCGACCGCCTCCATCGAGTTCCAGAAGTCAGTCGTCGTCGCCTGGTAGGCCACGTCGCGCAGCTGCCCGGCGAGCTGACCGTTCCTGATCCGGAAGAACCGCTGCCCGGTGAACTGGAAGTTGTACCGCTGCATGTCGATCGACCAGCTCTTGTCCCCGACGACGTAGATGCCGTCGGTGACCCCGGCGATCAGCTCTGCCGTCGACGGCCCGCCCTCCGCGGGCTGCAGGGACACGTTCGCCATGCGCTGGATCGGCATGTGGCGCGGAGAGTCGGCGAACGCGCAGCCATTCGAGCGGCCGAGCCCCGTCAGCCGCGCCATCCGCCGGTCTAGCTGGTAGCCGGTGAGGATCCCGCCGGCGATGAGGTCCCAGGCCTGCGCGGCAACGCCCTCGTCGTCATAGCCGACCGTGGACAGCCCGTGCTCGGCCGTCCGGTCGCCGGTGACGTGCATGATCGGCGAGCCGTACTGCAAGGTGCCGAGCTTGTCGAAGGTCGCGAAGCACGTCCCGGCGTACGCGGCCTCGTAGCCGAGCGCCCGGTCGAGCTCGGTCGCGTGCCCGATCGACTCGTGAATCGTGAGGAACAAGTTCGACGGGTCGATGACCAGGTCGTACCGCCCGGCCTGCACGGACGGGGCGGCTAGCTTCCCGGCCAGGAGCGCCGGGATCTCCGCCAGCTCGGTGTCGAAGTCCCACCCGGTGCCGGTCAGGTACTCGTAGCCGCGCCCGGCCGGCGGCGCCAGTGTCCGCATGGTCTCGAACCGGCCGTCTTCACTGAGAGCCACTGCCGTCAGCGACGGGTGCAGCCGCACCCGCTGCTGCAGCGCTGTCGTCGCGCCGTCGGCGTAGAACTTGCATTCCTTCACCTGCAGCAGCGACGCGTCGACGTGCGAGACGCCGTCGGCCGCAAGCAGCCGGGCCGACCAGTCCGCCAGCAGCGCGGTCTTCTCGCCCACGCTGACGCCGAACGGATCGATCTGATACGCCGACAGCCAGGTCACGTCGCCATGCGCGGGCTCGTCGGCCAGCTCGATGGGGTCAGTGTTGATGGCCGCTGCCACCCGGGCCACGTCGACGGCCTCCGCCGCAGCCTGAGCGGCCGCCTCAGCAGTAAGGTCGACCGCCGACGCGAAGCCCCAGGTGCCGTCCACGATGACGCGGACGGCGAGGCCCAGGTCGTCGGAGTCGAACTGGGTCTCCAGATTCCCGTCGGAGAGTCTCAGCTGCTGGCCCCTGATCCGCTCGGCGCGGAAGTCGGCGTGCGCGGCGCCGAGCTGCCGCGCCCGGGTCAGGGCGGCATCGGCAAGCTCGCGCAGCGGATAGGCAGTGAACTCCGGGTCTATCTGCTGATCGTCCACGCCTGGCAACCTATCGCGGCCCGCTGCCCGAGCCCTGCCCTGCCCGGCCTGCACGCCCCTCCTCGGCTGCGCCCCTGGCGGCCTGACCGGTACGCTCGCTCGCGACCAGCCATGCACGACCAGGAGGCAGCGCAGATGGGCCGTTCCGTACTCGTGACCGGGGGCAACCGTGGCATCGGCCTGGCGATAGCGCGCCGCCTCGCTGCCGCGGGCGACAACGTGGTGGTGACGTCCCGGTCCGGCGACCCGGTCGACGGGCTGACCGTGACCGCCTGCGACATCCGCGACACGGCGCAGGTCGATCGGGCCTTCAAGGTCGCCGAGGAGGCGAACGGACCCGTCGAGGTCCTGGTCGCCAACGCCGGCATCACGAAGGACCAGCTGCTGGCCCTGATGAGCGAGGACGACTTCGTCGACGTGGTCAACACGAACCTGACCGGGGCCTACCGGCTGACCAAGCGCGCGGTACGCGGCATGATCCGGATGCGCCGCGGCCGGATCATCCTCATTTCCTCCGTGGTCGGCCTGCTCGGCTCCGGCGGCCAGGCTAACTACGCGGCCTCGAAGGCGGGCCTGGTCGGGTTCGCCCGCTCGCTGGCCCGCGAGCTCGCCACCCGGAACATCACGGTCAACGTGGTCGCGCCTGGCTTCGTCGACACCGACATGACCGCAGTGCTGACCGACGACCAGAGAAAGTCGATCCTGGCAGGCGTTCCGCTCGGCCGGTACGCGCAGCCGGACGAGGTGGCGGCGGCAGTCGCCTTCCTGGCCAGCCTCGACGCGGGCTACATCACCGGCGCCCTGCTGCCCGTCGATGGCGGCCTCGGTATGGGCCACTGACGACCTCGTTTCCTCAGGAAGGGCAGTTCTCATGGGCATCCTGGACGGCAAGCGGATCCTGGTCGCCGGCGTTCTGACCGACGCGTCGATCTCGTTCCACGTGGCGCGCATCGCGCAGCAGGAAGGCGCGACCGTGGTGCTAACCGCCTACCCGCGGCTCAGCCTGGTCGAGCGGATCGCGAAGCGGCTGCCGGCGCCGGCGCCGGTGCTCGAGCTTGACGTGACCAGCGAAGAGCAGCTCGGCTCGCTCGCCGGCCGGGTGTCGGAGCACGTCGACGGACTGGACGGGGTCGTGCACGGCATCGCGTTCGGCTCCGGCAGCGCGCTGGGCGGTAACTTCCTGAACACGCCGTGGGCGGACGCGGCGACTGCCTTCCAGGTCTCGGCCTACTCGCTGAAGTCGCTCGCTATGGCCGCGCTGCCGCTGATGAAGCCCGGCGGCTCGATCGTCGGAATGGACTTCGACGCGAGCGTCGCCTGGCCCGCCTACGACTGGATGGGCGTGGCCAAGGCCGGGCTTGAGTCGACGGCACGCTACCTGGCGCGCGACCTCGGCCCGAAGGGCATCCGGGTCAACCTCATGTCGGCGGGACCGGTCAAGACGATGGCGGCGAAGAGCATCCCCGGCTTCGAGCGGTTCGAGGACGTCTGGTCGGCGCGTGCCCCGCTGGGCTGGGACCTCGGCAGTGCCGAGCCAGCCGCCCGCGGCGTTGTCGCACTGCTGTCGGACTGGTTCCCCGCGACCACCGGGGAGATCATCCACGTCGACGGCGGCGCGCACGCGATGGGCGTGTAACCGGGCAAACCTGTCAGGCCCGAAACGAGGCCGCCGCCCATCCCGGCCGCCGGTCCGCGCGCTGACTGACCGGTCAGGCGCGGTGTTCGGTCCCCGTAGTTGAAGGCGCCGGCGGCCGGCTAATAATCGAGTCGTGGCGAGACCGGACGACAGCTGGCCAGAAGGCGTTAACCCGGAGGACGGCGACGGCGAACCCGCCGGCGACGGGGTGTCGGACGCCGAGTGGGACGCGCTGGTCGGCGAGCTCAGCGGGCCGTCTGAGGCTCGCGGGACGCAGGATTCCTTCGCCGTGCCCATCGACGACGAGCTGCGGGCGAGCGCCCAGGCCGAGCTCGGCCAGCTGGCCGGCGAGGGCGCCGACAACGCCGCCGCTGCCGGGTGCGGCGAGGTGGCGGATCCGTGGGCAGCGGGTGTTGCCGGTCCTGGTGCCGGACCGGGTGCGGAGCCGCCGACGGAGCTGACGGAGACGGGGCTGGTCGGGTCTACGGTGGTACGGGCCGCGGCAGGCTGGTGGCAGCGCATCATGGCGGCAGTCGAGCGCTGGCGCCGCCGGCCGCCGGCCGCGCTGGCGCTGCCGTCGGGGTCGCAGGCCAGGTTCACCATTGGCCGCGAGGCACACTGCGACATGACGCTACTGGACCGGACCGTCTCGCGGCTGCACGCGAGCCTGAAGCGCGAGGGCGAGGGCTGGCTGCTCACCGATCTGGGCTCGACGAATGGGACCCGGCTGAACGGCTGGCGCGTCACGACGCCGATCACCGTCGTGGCCGGGGACCGCGTGTCGTTCGGCGCCGCGACGTTCGTCCTGACTGACCAGCCGCGCTGACCACTGCGGAGTCTCGCTACAGTCAGACGATGAGCGTGGTGCGGGCATGACAGTTGTGCTGATTGTCCGGCATGGCCTGACCGCGACGACGGGCAAGGCGCTGACCGGGTGGCTGCCGGGCATCCCGCTCGACGATCGCGGACAGGCCCAGGCTGCGGCAGTTGGCTCCCGGCTGGCACAGCTGCCGCTGGCGGCGGTGGTCAGCAGCCCCCTCGAGCGGTGCGTGCAGACCGCGGCGACGATCGCCGCCAGCCAGGCCGATCCGCTGCAGGTGCTCACCGACGACCGGCTCGGGGAGTGCAAGTATGGCGACTGGACCGGTCAGCCGCTGCGCAAGCTGTCCCGTGATCCGCTGTGGCGTGTCGTCCAGCAGCATCCGAGCGCGGTCACGTTCCCCGGCCCGGACGGCGAGTCCTACAGCGGCATGCAGCAGCGGGCCGTCAGCGCTGTCCGCGAGTGGAACGACAAGCTCGGCGCGGACGCCAGCTACCTGATCTGCTCGCACGGCGACGTGATCAAGGCTATTCTCGCGGACGCGCTCGGCGTGCATCTGGACTTCTCGCAGCGCATCCAGATCGATCCCTGCTCGCTCAGCGTGGTCAGGTACACCACGCTCCGGCCGTTCGTGCTGCGGATGAACGACACTGGCGCGGATGCGGCCGCGCTGGCGGGACTCGCGCCGCGCCCGCCGAAGGCTGACGCGGCCGGCGGCCACGGCAGGCACGGCACAGCCACCGACGCGGATGCGCAGATCGGCGGCGGAGCGGGCGGGGCCGGGATCTAGCCGCGCGGATGTGTGCGCCGGACGGATATCTGCAGGCGGGCGGACTGACCAGCGAAATGACAGTGCCGCCGCAGCTAACCGGCTGCGGACCGGCGGGCCAGCGCCGGTAGCCTGACTGTGGAACCGGGCTGGCAGTCAGCAGGATGCGGCCAGCGAGCGCGCGGGCAGCTTCGGCGGGAGAAGATAGGCGCGGGAGGATTCAAGGTCATGCCGGTCTACTCGTACGACCCCCCGGAGCGATTCGTCGCCGGCACTGTCGGGCAGCCAGGGGAGCGCACGTTCTACCTGCAGGCGGTCGTGGGCGGCCGGGTCACGAGCGTGGTGCTGGAGAAGGCCCAGGTCAGCCAGCTCGCCGAGCGGCTCGAAGAGCTGCTGGACGAAGTCGCGCGGCGCACCGGCACCGGGGCCGGCGCGGGCATCGCGGGGGACATGGACGACGGCCCCCTCGACCTTCCGCTGACGGAGGACTTCCGTGTCGGCGCTATCGCGCTTGCCTGGGATCACGACGGCGAGCGCGTGATCATCGAGGCGCAAGAGGAGAGCGAGGAGCCGCTCGAGCCGCTAGCCGACGATGTGCCCGAGGACGGTCCGGCCGTGCTGCGGGTGCGTATCACCGCGGACGCAGCCCGTGCTTTCTCCCAGCGCGCCATGAAGGTGGTCGGGCAGGGTCGTCCGCCTTGCCCGCTATGCGGCCTGCCCCTCGACCCGGCCGGCCACGTGTGCCCGCGGCAGAACGGACATCGGGTCGGGCATGGCTGATGCGTCAGCTGCCAGCAGGTCGCGGCGGGGCCGACGGGGCCGGGACACCGGTCCTGCTGCCGTGCCCGGAGCGCCGCCAGGCGCGAAGCCAGGGGATCCGGCGGGTAGCCCGCCCGCACCGGGCGCTGGCGACGCGGCCCCCGGCGAGGCGGCGAGCCTCCGCTTGCTCACGCACGGCGAGATGGAGGTCCAGGGCCGGCTGGTCGATGCGTCGAACGCCACCATGTACTGCAGCGTCAGCTACGAGGGTGCCGAGGCGGCATGCGTGTACAAGCCAGTCGCTGGTGAACGGCCGCTGTGGGATTTCCCGGACGGTACGCTGGCCGGCCGCGAGCTCGCCGCCTACCTGGTTTCCCGCGCGGGTGGCTGGGACGTCGTGCCGCCGACCGTGTACCGGGACGGGCCATTCGGCCCCGGCATGTGCCAGCTGTGGGTGGACGCTGACCAGACCGTAGATCTGGTCGAGCTGGCGCGCAGCGGGGACGACGAGCGGCTGCGCCAGATGGCCGTGTTCGACGCGATCGTGAACAACGCCGACCGCAAGATCGGCCATCTGCTGCCGATGCCGGACGGCCATCTGTACGGCTGCGACCACGGGGTGTGCTTCGGGGCGGAGTACAAACTGCGCACGGTGCTCTGGCAGTGGCGCGGCAAGAAGCTGACCCCGGCCGCACTGGCCGGGCTGCGCCGCTCTCACGTGGCGATGACGACCGGCGAGCTGGCCGCGGAGCTGCATAGCTGGCTGACGCCGGGGGAGGTTGCCTCGACGGTCAGCCGGGTCGAGCGGCTGCTTGCGCTCAAGACGCACCCGTACCCGCCGAGCGACTGGCCGGCCGTCCCCTGGCCGCCGATCTAGGGGGCTGGCTGGTTAGCGGCCGCCGTGCTCCCCGCGGCGGCGCAGGTAGCGCTCGAACTCGCGCGCGATCGCGTCGCCGCTTGCCTCCGGCAGGTCGGTGGCGTCCTTGGCCTCCTCGAGGCTCCGCACGTACTCGGCGACGTCGCTGTCCTGCTCGGCGAGCTCGTCGACGCCGCGTTCCCAGGCTCGTGCCTCCGCAGGCAGATCCTGAAGGGGCAGGGAGATGTCGAGGATGTCCTCGACGCTGCGCAGCAGCGCCAGCGTCGCCTTGGGGCTCGGCGGCTGCGCGACGTAGTGCGGCACCGCTGCCCACAGCGACACGGTCTGCATGCCCGCGTCTGAGCAGGCCTGCTGCAGAACGCCAACGATGCCGGTCGGTCCCTTGTAGTCCACCGGCTCCACATGCAGCTGGGCTGCGAGCTCGGCCCCGGACGTCGCTGCCGTCACCTGGAGCGGCCGGGTATGCGGGGAGTCTGCGAGCAGTGCGCCCAGCAGGATGACCATCTCGACACCGAGCTCGGCGAACGCTCCGACGAGCTCGCCGGTGAAGCCCTTCCAGCGCATGTTCGGCTCGATGCCATGCACGAGGATCAGGTCACGACCTGCCTCCGGCGGGTGCGCGACAGCCAGCCGCGTGGTCGGCCAGACGAGCTCCTCTGCCGTGCCCTCGCTCACCTCCATCACCGGCCGGGTGACCTGGAAGTCGTAGTAGTCCTCGGGGTCGATCTCGCCGATTCCCTTGGCGTCCCAGGCCGAGGTCAACTGGCTGATTGCGGTACTGGCGGCTTCGCCAGCGTCGTTCCAGCCCTCGAAGGCTGCGATAAGCGCAGGCGAGGTGAGTTTGCCTGCAGCGTCGAGCTCGATTGCCAGCCACCTCCTATCGCTGCACCGCCACCGGACGCGCCCCCGGGCCAGTTCGGCCGGGCTCGTTAGGCCAAGCCTATGTTCTGTTGCCCGGGAGCCAAGAAAAGACCGCCTTCTCGGCGTGAATCCGGCTGCTCCCTAGGATGTGTTCGTCGTGTCGGGATCTGGACAGCGCACTGCGGCCGGCGACGCCGTGGCCGCTTCCTTGCCGCCGACCCCGCGATCGTCAGCCAGCTACCGCCAGCCGGAGGGAACGCCGTGCTTCAGGGCGTCATGTTCGATATGGACGGCCTGCTCGTCGATTCCGAGCCGCTGTGGTTCCAGGCCGAGAACGCCGTCATGGAACGCCTCGGCGGGAGCTGGGCCGAAGGCGACCAGCACCTGCTCGTCGGAGGCTCCATGGAAGCCACGGTCCGCTACCTCCTGAGCAAGTCGAGCAGGCCCGCCGAGCCGGCCGCCGTCGCCAGCTGGCTGGTGGAGGCAATGGTGGCGCTGCTGACCTCCGAGCCGCTGCCGCTGCTGCCGGGGGCGCTTGAAGTGCTGGCCCAGGTCCGGGACGCCGGGCTGCCGCACGCGCTGGTGACATCGTCCGAGCCCGAGATTGTCGAGGCCGTCTTCGCGCGGCTGGGCCGGGAGGCGTTTCCGGTCACAGTCTGCGCGGCCGACGTGGCGCGCGCCAAACCGGACCCGGAGGGCTACCTGCTGGCCGCGGCCAGGCTCGGGGTGGACCCGCGGCGGTGCATAGCCCTGGAGGACTCCCAGAACGGCGTCCGGGCCGCCGAGGCAGCCGGGTATCACACGGTTGCCGTACCCAGCATGGTCCCGATTGCCGTGCAGCCGGGCCGCGTCGTGCTCGACTCGCTGGCGGGTGTCACGCTGCCCGATCTTGCCGCCTGGACGGGCCTCGCGCTGCCGGCCGCCTGACAGCCCGCCGCGAGCCCGGCCCGCGGCCCGGCTGCGCAGCAGACGCTGTGTGCGCGACCCGGGCCAGGTCGGCAGGCGGCACGTCGCCGAATTTGTGCGACACTGGACGTATCACGCCTGTGTCACGCACTATCGCGGTGGCCACCGAGGGGAGGCGAGAGTGAACTCCTGGCTGAGTTTTGTGAACGGCAGCTTCGCCGGCCCGGTTTGCCTTGTCATAACAATTGTCGGACTTGTCCTGAGCGTCATCGCCTGGCGCAAGAGGGGCGCCCGCAGCGGGATCCGGGGCGTTGCCTGGTCGCTGCTGCCGTTCGCGGCGTGGCTGACCCACGCGCTTGGCCTCGTTGGCCGCATCGTTTCTGCCGTGGTGCAGTTCGCGGGCGGCTTCGTGTTCTCGCCCAAAGCCTGGCTCGGAGTCATCCTGCTGCTCGTGGCAGCGCTGCTGTTCATGGTCTCGGGTGGCATCCCGCTGGTGCGCTGGCGCAGGAAGCACGACCGGAAGCGCAGTGACCGCTCCGGACGTGGTGGTGACGGCGGCCAGCAGGTCGCGGCGAAGCCGAAGCGCAGCCAGCAGGCAGTTGCGCCTGCGACGACGACGACCTGGGCGACGTCCGGGACATCCTGAAGCGCCACGGGATCAGCTGACCGGGCGGGAGCCGTCGCGGTCTGCTGACGCCCGCTTACGCGGCACGCGGCCCGACCTTCAGCTCGGTGGCGCGCACTTCCGCTGGCTCGACGATCCGGGCTTCTTCATCGCAGCTGTCGGCCAGTTCCTCGGCTGGCCGTGCCTGACCAGTCACGATTCCCGTCCCTGCTGGTTACAGCGCGTGCTGTAGCGGGCTGATCTGCATTCGGTCACAATCAAGCCACGACGATTTCGCTGGGCTTGGCGTGAAACAAGAAACTTGGCATCCTCCAACCAAGAGTTTCCGAGTTGCCTTCATCTCACAAGGTGGTCTCCGGCTACGCGGCTGGCTGTTTGCGCACCCAGTCGGCGGGCTTGGTCCGGTCGCGACGTTTCGACGAGATCGGGGCTGGCTACCGTGCTGGTCAGGCCGCTGGCGCTGCTCGGGCTGACAGGAAGGCTGGCGGAGTCGGAGTGACGAGTTAATGGCGGCGCCGCTAGAGATATCTCCGGCGGAAGCCGGAGCCAGCCCTGAGGACGTCGTCCAAGGCTTGTCGGCACGGCGCATCGAGGGCCGCTCGCTTGGCCAGATCGCCTGGCTGCGGCTGAAGCGTGACAAGGTGGCCATGGGCGGCGGCATCTTCGTCCTCTTCCTGGTCCTGGTCGCCGTCGTCGGGCCGTTCCTGGTGCAGAGCCCGGATGCCTACCACGCGAACCTGCTCAACCCGACGCTGCTCAGCCCGAACGGCAAGTTCGGCGGCATCAGCCTGGCTCACCCGTTCGGTGTCGAGCCGCAGACCGGGCGGGACGTGCTCAGCCGGGTCGTGAACGGCGCGCGCTACTCGTTGCTGATCGCATTCCTGGCCACCGCCCTCGCCGTCGTCATCGGGGTTTTCTTCGGCATCATCGCCGGCTACTTCGGCGGCTGGGTGGACTCCCTGATCGCCCGGACAATGGATGTCTTCCTGGCCTTCCCGCTGCTTGTGTTCGCGATCGCCCTGGTTGGCGTCCTGCCGAGCAGTGCCTTCGGCCTGAACGGCAACACGCTGCGAGTAGCCATGCTGATCTTCATCATCGGGTTCTTCAGCTGGCCGTACATGGGCCGGATTATCCGCGGGCAGACGCTGTCGCTGCGGGAGCGCGAATTCGTGGACGCCGCTCGCAGCCTGGGCGCCCGCGGGCCGTACATCCTGTTCCGCGAGCTGCTGCCGAATCTGGTCGGCCCGATCCTGGTCTACTCCACGTTGCTGATCCCGACCAACATCCTGTTCGAGGCGGCGCTGTCCTATCTCGGGGTCGGCATCATCCCGCCCACTCCCAGCTGGGGCGACATGCTCTCCAACGCCGTCACCAACGGTTACTACTACATCGACCCGATGTACATGTTCATCCCGGGCATGGCCATCTTCCTCACCGTGATGGCCTTCAACCTCTTCGGCGACGGGCTGCGCGACGCTCTCGACCCCAGGAGCAGATAACAGCCGAGGCAGCCAGCTCTACCGAACTAGACGAAGTATCGACAGGAGGCGCGTTCATCACCATGAAGAGACGCAAGGGTCTTTCGCTCTGCGCACTGACCGCGACCGCGGCGCTCGCCGTGGCAGCGTGCGGCAGCAGTACGAGCGGCAGCTCAGCCAAGAGCTCCAGTTTCTACAATGAGGGCCTCACCAAGGTAGTCAACCCCTCGAACACTGCGTCCAAGGGGACGCTGACGATGGACCTGAACACCACCCCCGACTCCACCGACTACGACAACACCTACTACGCGTTCATGTGGGACTTCGTCCGGCTGTACAGCATGTCGCTGATGACCTACAAGTCCTGCCCCGGCAAGTGCGGCGACCAGATCGTGCCTGACCTGGCCACCGGTCCGGGAACGGTAAGCGACAATGGCCTGGTCTGGACCTACCACATCCAGCCGGACGTGAAGTTCCAGAACGGCGTCACCGTCACCGCACAGGACGTCAAGTACGGGATCGAGCGGACATACGCCAAGAGCGTGCTGCCGAACGGGCCGACCTACTACCAGGTCCTGCTGGCCGACCCTGGTTACAAGGGCCCGTATGCCGACCCCAAGACGCCGCTGACCTCGATCACGACGCCGAACTCCACCACGATCCAGTTCCACCTGCTGCACCCGTTCTCCGACTTCAACTACGTGGTGGCCATCCCGCAGAGCACTCCGGTGCTGCCAAGCTGGGACACCGGCGCGCACGGCGGGGCCAACTTCCAGCTGGACCCGATCTCGACGGGCCCCTATGAGTTTCAGAGCTACACCCTGAACAAGCAGCTCACGCTGATCAGGAACCCGTACTGGAAGGCGTCGACCGACACGCAGGCCAAGCAGCTGGTCAGCAAGATCGTCGTGAACATGAACGTCAGCCAGCCCACCGTCGACCAGAACCAGCTGGCCGGCTACGCCGACATGGATATACACGGTCTGGGCGTGGAGACAGCCGCCAAGGGCAAGATCCTCACCACCCCGTCCCTGAAGGCGGACTCCGACGACCCGGTCAACGGCTTCCTGCGGTTCGCCTACATCAACGAGAAGGTCATCCCGAACGTGCACTGCCGGGAGGCCATCGAGTACGCGGCCGACAAGACGACGCTGCAAGACGCCTACGGGGGCCCGATTGTCGGCGGTGCTATCGCCACCACAGTCATGCCGCCGACCATCATCGGCTACAAGAATTTCGACCTCTACGACTCGCTGTCCAAGCCAGCAGGCGACGATGCCGCGGCGAAAGCGCAGCTGAAGCTGTGCGGCAAGCCCAGTGGCTTCACCACCAGCCTCGCCTACCGGACCGACACTGCCGGTGACTCGGAGGCCGCGACGGCCCTGCAGGCAGCGCTGGGCGCCGTCGGGATCAAGGTCTCCCTGCAGGGTTACCTGACCGGCCAGTACTACAGCAACTACGCTGGCGTTCCCGCCTACGTGCACAGTCACGACCTGGGGATCGCGATGGGCGGCTGGGGCGCCGACTGGCCGGACGGCTACGGCTTCCTGGACGAGCTGTCCAACGGCAACTCCATCGCGCCGGCCGGCAACACCAACATCTCCGAGATCAACGACCCGACCATCAACGCCCTGTTCGCCCAGGCGGCCAACGACAACAGTGCCGCGGGTCGGCTGGCCATCTGGCCGCAGATCGACAAGGACATCATGGCCCAGGCGGCCATCCTGCCGATCGTGTACCAGAAGGTGCTGCTGTACCGGAACCCCGCCGTCACGAACGTGTACATGGATGAGTACTACGGCATGTACAACTACGCGGTGATGGGCTTGAAGTAGCGGTCCAGCCAGGCAACGAATCCAGCTAGCAGAAGAAGGCAGGTGAGTGCGCCGGTATCCGCCCGGCCGGGCGGATACCGGCGCCGCACAGCGTGGTTATCTTCATCATCAGGCGGCTGCTCGCCACCGTACTGCTGCTGGTCATCGTCAGCGCGATCACGTTCGCGATCTTCTTCCTGCTGCCCAGGCTGGCCGGCCAGACCCCATACGACCTGGCCGCCAGGTACGTGGGCCGTAACCCCATCCCGTCGCAGATCCGCGCGATGGAGGTCAGGCTTGGCGTAAACGAACCGGTGCAGGTGCAGTTCGGCAGGTTCCTCAAGGGCATCGTGTTCGGCCAGACGTACACGGACGGGCCGAGCAAGACTTACTGCCCTGCGCCATGCCTCGGCTACTCCTGGCGCAACGACCAGCCCGTCTGGCCGCTGCTGGTCAGCAACATTCCGGTGACCGCCTCGCTGGCAATTGGCGCAGCGGTGCTCTGGCTGGTCAGCGGCGTGGCGGTCGGCGTGCTTTCGGCGCTGCGGCGCGGCAGCGTCTTCGACCGCGCGGCGATGAGCACCGCCCTGATGGGCGTCTCGCTGCCGATCTTCTTCACCGGCCAGATCGCGCTGCTGCTCTTCAGTTACAAGTGGCGGATCTTCAACGTGACGTATGTGGGCTTCACCCAGAATCCGCTGCAGTGGGCCAAGGCCCTGGTGCTGCCGTGGGTTGTGCTGGCGTTTCTGTACTCGGCCCTGTACGCCAGGCTGACCAGGTCGGGCATGCTGGAGACGATGAACGAGGACTACATCCGCACAGCGCGGGCTAAGGGCCTGCCCGAGTGGAAGGTGATCTTCAAGCATGGGCTGCGGGCCGCGCTGACGCCTATCCTGACCATCTTCGGCATGGACCTTGGCCTGCTGATCGGTGGTGCCGTGCTGACCGAAGTGACCTTCAGCCTGCATGGCCTGGGCATGTTCACCATCCTCGCCATCGATAACTCGGATCTGCCCGAGATCATGGGCGTAGTGCTCCTCGCCTCCTTCTTCATCGTGATCGCGAACATGATCGTGGATATCCTCTACGC
Source organism: uncultured Actinomycetota bacterium (assembly GCA_963711535.1). Classification (GTDB taxonomy): domain Bacteria; phylum Actinomycetota; class Actinomycetes; order Streptosporangiales; family Streptosporangiaceae; genus JAJYUU01. The sequence continues at coordinate 479,035 of CAVQEN010000005.1, forward strand.
CGCCATCGACCCGAGAGTGAGGCTCGTATGACCGCCGCCGACGGCACCGCGCTGCCCGACGGTACTGCGGCTACGGGCGGTACTGTCGCGCCGGAAGCGAGGCCCCCGGCCGCGCCAGCGCGGCGGCGCGGCTTCCGCGAGAATGGCTTGCGGCGCCAGCACGACAAGCCGGATGGCGGCGCGCCCGCGCTCCCGCCGGCCTCGGGTGCCATCCTTGACGTGCGGGACCTGCGAATCAGCTTCCCGACCGACGACGGCGTGGTCAAGGCTGTGGACGGGCTCTCGTTCGAGCTGCAGCGCGGCCGGACGCTCGGCATCGTAGGCGAGTCCGGCTCCGGCAAGAGCGTGACCAGCCTGGGCATCATGGGGCTGCATCAGAACAGCCGGACTGAGATCTCCGGTCAGGTCTGGCTGGACGGTGAGGAACTGATCAGCGCCAGCCCGGATCGGGTTCGCGAGCTGCGCGGCAGCAAGATGGCCATGATCTTCCAGGACCCGCTGTCTGCCTTGCATCCGTACTTCACCGTCGGATCGCAGATCAGCGAGGCCTTCCTTATCCATAACAAGGTCGGCAGGAAAGCCGCCAGGAAACACGCCATCGACATGCTCGGCCGGGTCGGCATCCCGCAGCCCGCGACCAGGGTCGATGACTACCCGCACCAGTTCTCCGGCGGCATGCGCCAGCGGGCCATGATTGCCATGGCACTGTGCTGTAATCCGGAGCTGCTGATCGCGGACGAGCCGACCACAGCGCTGGACGTGACTGTGCAGGCCCAGATCCTTGACCTGATCTCGGACCTGCAGCAGGAGTTCGGCTCGGCCGTCATCATCATCACGCATGACCTGGGCGTGGTGGCTGAGCTGTCCGACGAGATCCTGGTCATGTACAGCGGCAGGATCGCCGAGTACGGGTCGGCTGAGGACATCTTCTCCCGTGCCGCGCACCCGTATGCCTGGGGGCTGCTGAACTCGATGCCGCGGATAGACGAGGCACGGCTAGAGCGACTGGTCCCGATCCAGGGAACGCCGCCGAGCCTCATCAACGTGCCGCCCGGCTGCCCGTTCCATCCGCGCTGCGAGTACGCGGCAGTGACGAACGGCCGCAGCCAGACGGAGGTGCCGGAGCTGCGCGAGATAGAGCCCGGTCATCTGGTCGCCTGCCACCTGACCGGATCGCAGCGGGCAACTCTCCGGCCAGAGCGGGTGCGGGCCTTCGCCAGGGCGGCCGACGAGGAGGACGCATGAGCGCCGCGGCGAGTACGGTGCCCGCAGCCGGGAGCGCAAGCGCTGACAGTGACGCGCTGCTGCGAGTAACGGGACTGCAGAAGTACTTCCCGGTGACGCGCGGCATCATCCTGCGCCAGAGGATGGGTGCCGTGCAGGCGGTCGACGGTATCGACTTCGCCGTCACAGCCGGGCAGACGCTCGGCCTCGTGGGGGAATCGGGCTGCGGGAAGACGACTACCGGGCGACTTCTGACCCGCCTGCTCGAGCCGACCGGCGGGCAGATCATCTTCGAGGGGCGCGACATCACGCATCTGTCGGCGGGCCGGATGCGTCCGCTGCGGCGCGACGTCCAGATGATCTTCCAGGACCCGTATTCCTCACTGAATCCGCGACAGACTGTCGGCGCGATTGTCGGGGCGCCATTCCGGCTTCAGGGTGTCAAGACCGAGCTGGGTACCAAGCGGACGGTGCAGGACTTGCTCGAGCTCGTCGGCCTGAGCCCGGAACACTACAACCGGTACCCCCATGAGTTCTCCGGCGGCCAGCGGCAGCGCATTGGCATTGCCCGCACGCTGGCGCTCAAACCCAGGCTGATCGTCGCCGACGAGCCGGTTTCGGCGCTGGACGTCTCCATCCAGGCCCAGGTGGTGAACCTTCTCGAGGACCTGCAGAGCGAGCTCGGACTCACCTACGTCGTGATCGCGCACGATCTGTCGGTGGTCCGGCACATCAGCGACAACGTCGCGGTCATGTACCTCGGCAAGCTGGTCGAGGTAGCCGACCGGGATTCGCTCTATGCCCGGCCGCATCACCCCTACACAGTCGCGCTGATGTCGGCAGTCCCGGTGCCCGAGCCCGTGCGCAGCGAGGGCGGCTCCCGCGAGCGCCGGGAGCGCATCCGGCTCGTGGGTGATGTGCCGAGCCCGCTCAATCCGCCGCCCGCCTGCCGGTTCCACACCCGATGCTGGAAGGCCCAGGACATCTGCCGGCAACTGGAGCCGCCGCTCGCGGAGTTCGCGCCCGGCCACAATGTGGCGTGCCATTTCCCGGAGAACGCGGCCACGCCCTAAGCCGCCAGGACGTCAGCAAGAATGCCGGGACTGTGCTGGGCCCCGTAGCGGGCGGGCCGCAGGAATGGCCACTTCCGGCCCGCCCGGCACCAGTGACGATAGGGAGAAGCTGCGCTCAGTGTCAAGCTATATCTCGTCTGTGCGCTGCTCGGGGATGCTGTCGGCCGGGAGGGTGGCTGCCAGCGTCGCGGAGTGAGCCAGCGCAGGGGCTGTCGCAGTTGCCGGGCGGGCGGGACCCGCTGGCTCGGCATCCGCGGGCAGCGGCGGCGGTGTTCCGCCGAAGACCGGGCACAGCGCCTGGAAGGAGCACCAGTCGCAGAGCCTGCTCTGCCGCGGCCGCCAGTCGCCGGAGGTACGAGCACGGTCGATGGCCAGCCAGAGCGCGTTGATCTTGCGCTCCGTCGCGAGCAGGTCGGCCTCGTCGGGCGCGTAGCGGACGATCTCGCCGTTGCCCAGGTAGATGAGCTGCAGCAGCCGCGGGATCGTCTCGCGCGTACGCCACAGCACCACGGCGTAGAACTTCATCTGGAACAAGGCCCTTGCCTCGTACTCCTCGCGCGGTGCTGTGCCCGTCTTGTAGTCGACGATCCGGATCTCGCCTGTCGGCGCGATGTCCAGCCGATCGATGTAGCCGCGGAGGGTGAGGCCCGACTCCAGCATTGCCCGCACCGACATTTCCCGGTAGGTCGGCTCGATCCGGCGCGGGTCCTCCAGGGTGAAGTACCGGTCCAGCATCTGCGCGGCCTCGTCGAGCCAGGTGGCGCGCTCCGCCTCATCCTCGAACAAGCCGGCCAGCGCGGGCTCCGCCTCAGCCAGGCGGTCCCACTGCGGCAGCAGCAGGCCCCGGGCCGCCGACGGCGTCCGGGCCGCGGCGGGCTCGTCGAAGAGCCGCTCGAGAACGGCGTGCACCAGGGTGCCGCGCGCTGCGGCCGGGCTCGGTGCCTCGGGCAACCGGTCCACGACGCGGAAGCGGTAGAGAAGCGGACATGTCATGAAGTCGCCCGCTCGTGACGGGGACAGGCTAGGGCCAAAGATGTGCTCCTCGCCGGCGGGCTCTTCGCCGGCGGGCTCCTCAGCGGCGGGCTCCTCTGCGGCGGCTCGCTCCGCTGACGCCACGCCTGACGCCGCGGTGGCCGGGGCCGCGGTGGCCGGGGCCGCGGTGGCCGGGACCGCGGTGGCCGGGACCGCGGTGGCTGGGGCCGCGCCGGGAGTCGCGTCTGAGAGGGGTCCGAGGGCGTCCGGGGGCGGCACGCCAGCCAGGCCTGTCCCCTGAAGAGACGCTTCCGGTGCGGCTGGCGCCGGCTGCGCGAGAGTTTCGCTCATGCCTCGCAGACTAAGGGAGAGCTCCGACAGCCGGGCCCGGCGGCGCGCCGGTCTCGCCGGGTCGCGGGAGTGATCGTGCGGGTCGCCAGCCGCGTAGCATCAAGGCGTGGCAGGTGAAGTCCAGCAGGATGGCCCTCAGCAGGCGGGCCGCCCCGGCCGGGGTCGAAGCGCGCGCCAGGATGGCCGGCTCGGTATCGTCGTCGCGCGCCCGTTCGGCATCCCGGTGTACATCTCGCCGTACTGGTTCGTGGTCGCCGCTGTTCTGGTGGTGCTCTACTCGAACACCAACACGCTGCCCGGCACCGTGAAGGGCTCAGTCGCCCGCTACCTAGTTGCGGTCGCTTTCGTCGTCTTGCTCTACCTGTCCGTCCTGGTCCATGAGCTCAGTCACAGCGTGGTTGCGCTCGCCTTCCGGCTGCCCGTCCGCCGCATCCTTCTGTATCCGCTCGGCGGCTACTCGGAGATCGAGCAGGAGCCGCCGACGCCGGGCCGGGAGTTCCTGGTCTCTGCAGCCGGGCCCGCCATGTCCCTTGCCCTGGCCGGGATCGGGATCGGCGTGAACGTCCTGTTCGACCTGCACGGCATCCCCCGGGTACTGCTGGACCGGCTAGTGCTGGCCAATGCCGTGGTCGGTATTTTCAACCTGCTGCCGGGCCTGCCGCTGGACGGCGGCCGGGTGCTGCGGGCAGGCCTGTGGAAGATCACCGGCAGGAGCGGCTACTCGACCGAACTGGCAGCCTGGGCTGGCCGGCTGATCGCGGTCGCGCTGGTGGCCGCGGTGCTGGTCTCACCGGATGGCGAGTTCGGGCTGGTCAGCGGGTATGGCATCTGGCTGATCGCGATTGCGGCGTTCATGTGGATGAGCGCCGGGCAGGCGCTGCGGTCGGCGCGCGTTCGCGAGCGGCTGCCCGCCTTGCAGGCGCGCGCTCTCGCCCGGCGGGCGATCCCGATCCCGTCCAGCCTGCCTCTCGCCGAGGCCATCCGGCGCGCCGACCTGGCTCAGGCACGGGCCCTGGTCGTCGTGGATCATGATGCCAAGCCGATCGCGATCGTCAACGAAGGCGCGGTGATCGCGACTCCCGAGCAGCGGCGCCCGTGGATCGACGCGGGTTCGCTCGCCCGGACCCTCGATCCGGACATGATCCTCTCCGCAGACCTGTCCGGCATGGACCTCATCGAGGCCGTGCGCAAGGCCCCGGCGTCGGAGTACCTGCTCGTCGAGCCGTCCGGACAGGTGTACGGAGTTCTGTCGACGGCAGACCTCGACCGCGCGTTCGCGGGCGCGCGCGGCTGACCGAGCCGGCCAGTGCAGGAAGCGCAGCACAGGAGCGCAGTTCGGCAAGCGCTGTTCACGAGACGCAGTTCTGGAGACGCCGCCCCGGCCGCGTACCGGGGATGACCGGACACCGCGCCGGCGGCGCTAGCCTGTCAGCCGTGATCACGCATCCCCGCGGCCCGTTCGCGCCCGGCGACCAGGTGCAGCTGACCGACCCTAAGGGCCGCCAGCATCGCCTCGTGCTCAGCCCTGGCCGGTCGTTCCATACGCACCGCGGTGCGCTTGCTCACGACGACCTGATCGGCAGGCCCGAGGGAAGCCTGGTGACCTCCGCGGGCGGCACGCCGTACCTCGCCTTCCGGCCGCTGCTCGCCGACTTCTCCGTGTCGATGGTCCGCGGCGCGGCCGTGGTGTACCCGAAGGATGCCGCGCAGATCGTCGGTCTCGCCGATATCTTTCCGGGCGCTCGTGTGGTCGAGGCCGGCGCGGGATCGGGTGCCCTCTCATGCTGGCTGCTGCGCGCCGTCGGCGAGAACGGCAGCGTCACCTCGTTCGAGCGGCGCGCCGACTTCGCGGAGATCGCGGCGGCGAACGTCGAGCGTTACTTCGGCGGCCCGCACCCGGCGTGGCATCTCGTCGTCGGGAACCTGACCGCTGACGGCGTCACCGACGCCGATCGGGTGGTGCTCGACATGCTGGCGCCGTGGGAGCACGTGGCAGGCGCCGCGGCCATGCTCGTCCCCGGCGGCCTCGTCTGCTGCTATGTGGCGACGACGACGCAGCTCGCTCGCACTGTGAGCACGATCCGCGAGCACGGGAGTTTCGCCGAGCCTGCGGCGTGGGAGACGCTGCAGCGCGGCTGGCACGTCGACGGTCTCGCGGTGCGTCCGGAACATCGGATGGTCGGGCATACTGGCTTCCTGATCACTGCCCGGAGGCTGGCCGACGGGGTCACGGCGCCGCCGCGCCGCCGCCGTCCGTCGAAGGGCGCTGAGGCAGCCCTGGCCGAAGCAGCAGCGGCCGACGCAGTCCTGGCCGAGGCAGCCGCCGCCGAGGTAGCCGCAGCGGAGGCGGCCGAGTCACCGGACGAGGCTGGTGATCATGAAGACCACGCGTAGCCCGGGCAAGCCAGCTTTCGCCTAACCCGGACACTCACCGACGGACCCGGCGAGCCGGTGTTGCCAGCAGGGCCGCAGTGATGGAAGCTTCCGGCGTGACAGATTGCTGAAGCGGGGTAGCCAGGCAGCGAGTTTTCCGGATCGTAACGCAGAATGCCGAGTCCGGGGCCGCCGCCAGGTTACGGATTGACCTTCGGTAGGTAGGGTCTAGGTAACTCAGCTCTCAGGAGGGGGTGAGGGGCATGGCCTCTCGTGACGACAGCGTTCACTCCGGCCGGCACGATGACGAGGTCAAGGTCCTGACCACGCAGGTTTCCTTCCTTGAAGAGGAAGTCGCCGCCCTGCGCAGTCGGCTCGCCGACTCGCCGCGGCAGACGCACCTGCTGGAGCAGCGCCTGCGCGAAGCCGAGTCGAACCTCGCGGCCGTGACCGGGCAGAACGAGCGGCTCTCCGGCACGCTGCGGGAGGCGCGTGACCAGATCATCGCGCTGAAGGAAGAGGTCGACCGCCTGGCGCAGCCGCCGAGCGGCTTCGGCATCTTCCTGCAGGCCACCGAGGACGGCACGGCCGACGTGTTCACCGGCGGCCGCAAGATGCGCGTGAGCGTCAGCCCTGGCGTTGAGCTTGACGACCTGCGGCCAGGGCAGGAAGTCGTGCTGAACGAGGCGCTGAACGTCGTGATCGCCCAGGGCTTCGAGACGATCGGCGAAGTCGTCATGCTCAAGGAGATCCTCGAGGACGGCGACCGGGCGCTGGTCATCTCGCACGCCGACGAGGAGCGGATCGCGCGGCTTGCCGAGCCGCTGCGCGGGCAGACGCTGCGCGCAGGCGACTCGCTGCTGCTCGAGACACGCTCGGGCTACGTCTTCGAGCGCATCCCCAAGGCAGAGGTGGAGGAGCTCATCCTTGAGGAAGTCCCGGACATGAGCTACGACGAGATCGGCGGCCTGGGCCCGCAGATCGAGCAGATCCGGGACGCGATCGAGCTGCCGTACCTGCACGCGGACTTGTTCCGCGAGCACCAGCTGCGGCCGCCGAAGGGCGTCCTGCTGTACGGTCCGCCTGGCTGCGGCAAGACGCTGATTGCCAAGGCCGTGGCGAACTCGCTCGCCAAGCAGGTGGCCAAGCGCAGCGCGGCATCGGACGACGCCGGCGATGCCGCGCCCGCGAAAGAGCCCGGCAAGGAGCGGCGAAGCTACTTCCTCAATATCAAGGGCCCCGAGCTGCTCAACAAGTACGTCGGTGAGACTGAGCGGCACATCCGGCTGGTGTTCCAGCGGGCCCGCGAGAAGGCCAGCGAGGGCATGCCCGTCATCGTGTTCTTCGACGAGATGGACTCGATCTTCCGCACCCGCGGGTCGGGCGTGTCCAGCGATGTCGAGAACACGATCGTCCCGCAGCTGCTCAGCGAGATCGACGGGGTCGAGGGCCTGGAGAACGTCATCGTCATCGGCGCCTCCAACCGCGAGGACATGATCGACCCGGCCATCCTGCGGCCCGGCCGGCTGGACGTGAAGATCAAGATCGAGCGCCCGGACGCCGAGGCGGCACGCGACATCTTCTCCAAGTACGTCCAGCGCGACCTGCCGCTGCACCCGGATGATCTGGCCGAGCACGGCAGTAACCCCGACGCAACGGTCGCCGCGATGATCCAGCGGGTTGTCGAGCGGATGTACGCCGAGACGGAGGACAACAGGTTCCTCGAGGTCACCTACGCCAACGGCGACAAGGAAGTGCTCTACTTCCGTGACTTCAACTCGGGCGCGATGATCCAGAACATCGTCGACCGGGCGAAGAAGATGGCCATCAAGGAGTTCCTGGAGACGGGCCAGAAGGGCCTGCGGGTCGCGCACCTGCTGGCCGCATGCGTGGACGAGTTCAAGGAGAACGAGGACCTGCCCAACACGACCAACCCGGACGACTGGGCCCGTATCTCCGGCAAGAAGGGCGAGCGGATCGTGTACATCCGTACGCTCATCTCCGGCAAGAGCGGCACCGAGGCCGGGCGGTCGATCGACACGGTCTCGAACACTGGCCAGTACCTCTAGCAGCGCGGCAGCGAGGGCGCACGCCGCGGCCCGTCCGACGGGCGCGGCGTGCGGCCCCGGGTCGCAGCGGCATTAGGCTCTAACACATGAGCGCTCGCCGGGTTATGGGCATCGAGACCGAGTACGGCATTTCCGTGCCCGGCCAGCCGGGCGTGAACGCCATGGTGAGCTCCTCGCAGGTGGTGAACGCCTATCAGGCGGCGACCGCCGCGAGGGCCCGCAGGGCCCGCTGGGACTTCGAGGAGGAGAACCCGCTGCGGGATGCCCGCGGCTTCGACCTGGCTGCCGAGACGGCGGACTCGTCCCAGCTCATCGACGAGGACCTCGGCTTGGCCAACGTCATCCTCACCAACGGCGCCCGGCTGTACGTGGACCACGCTCATCCGGAGTACTCGGCGCCGGAGTGCACAAACCCGGTCGATGCGGTGATCTGGGACAAGGCGGGCGAGCGCGTTATGGCGGCCGCCGCGGCCCGCGCGGCCGCCACGCCCGGCGGCCCGGCTATCCAGCTGTACAAGAACAACACCGACAACAAGGGCGTCAGCTACGGCTGCCACGAGAATTACCTGATGAACCGGGCAACGCCGTTCGCGGACATCGTCCGGCACCTGACCCCCTTCTTCGTGTCGCGCCAGGTGGTGTGCGGGGCGGGTCGTGTCGGCCGCGGCGCCGACGGCCGCGAGGACGGCTTCCAGGTCAGCCAGCGCGCCGACTTCTTCGAGGTCGAAGTCGGGCTGGAGACGACGCTGAAGCGGCCGATCATCAATACGCGCGACGAGCCGCACGCCGACCCGGACAAGTACCGGCGACTGCACGTGATCATCGGCGACGCCAACATGAGCGAGATCTCCACGTATCTCAAGCTCGGCAGCACGGCCCTGGTGCTGGCGATGATCGAGGACCGGTTCCTCGCGGCCGACCTCGGCATCGAGTCGCCGGTCGCCGAGCTCCGCGCAATCTCGCACGACCCGTCGCTGAAGCACCTGGTCACTCTGCGGGACGGCCGCAAGATGACGGCCGTCCAGCTGCAGATGGAGTACCTGGAGCTTGCCCGCAAGTACAGCGAGGACAAGTACGGCTCGGACGTTGACGACATCACCAGCGACGTGCTGACGCGCTGGGAGAGCGTGCTGACGCGGCTCGCCGAGAACCCGATGCAGCTATCCCGGGAGCTGGACTGGGTGGCCAAGCTCGAGATCCTGGAGGGCTACCGCGCCCGCGACGGCCTGGACTGGGGCCATCCGCGCCTGGAGCTCGTCGACCTGCAGTACGCTGATGTGCGCCTGGACCGCGGCCTGTACAACCGCCTCGTCGGCCGCGGCAGGATGGACCGGCTGGTGAGTGAGGACGCCGTCCTGACCGCGATGGACGAGCCGCCGGAGGATACCCGGGCCTACTTCCGCGGCCGCTGCCTCCGGCAGTACCCGGAGGCCGTCGCCGCCGCGTCGTGGGACTCGGTTATCTTCGACATCCCCGGCCGCGAGTCCCTGCAGCGGGTACCGACGCTCGAGCCGCTGCGGGGCACCCGGACGCACGTAGGCGGGCTCCTGGACAGCTGCGACACGGCGGCCGACCTGGTGGCAGCGCTCACCGGTCCGTAAGCCCCGTCGCTACGCCAGCGGCGCAATTCACAAAACGGGATGTGCCGGAGCTTAACCCGCCAAAGTAGCCAAACGGCGGCCAGTCCGGTGTGTCTATTCTTGCTACTGAGTTGTCTCGTCGTGATACCGATGCAGTGCGTCAGGGTTGGACCGGATGGCCGCAGGCGAGGATAGCGTTGAGATCGCGGGCGACACCGCGGAGCACGGAGGTTTCAGATGGCGACGAAGGACACCGGCGGACAGCGGCAGACCACCCGGCGGACCGAGGACGAGCAGGACGCCGATGTCCAGGAGGACAGCGACGTCCGCGAGCGGCAGGACAAGCTGACCGACGACGTGGACTCGATCCTGGATGAGATCGACGAGGTACTCGAGGAGAACGCCGAGGAGTTCGTCCGGTCCTACGTCCAGAAGGGCGGCGAGTGAGCCACTGCTAACTGCCCGCACGCCGTCACCGGCCCCGGCCGGCGGCAGGGCTTAGGGTCGGCGTAACGCGACAGGTTTCTCCGGGAACGAGGCCTGGCGAGGATCCTCGCTGGTACTCCTCCCGCCAGTGGTGGCAAAAACCGGGTGGCAAACCGGGTGGCAGAGACAGCAGTGGCACGAAACAGCGGTGGCAGCGCCCGGCTCGCAAAGACCAGGCAACACAGACCGGAAGGACTTCTTGGTGGGCGGCTTTGAACCCCAGGCTCGGTGGCAGGCTTCGTCGTTCCTCGCCGCCGGATCCTCGTCTTTCGCTGACTTCCTCACGGCAGCGGCCCCCGAGCTGCTGCCGAGCGGACTGCGCGCCGACGGCGTGCGCACGCACGACATAGTGCAGGCCGGCCCTGGCGCAGGTGCGGCTGACATCCCGCACGGCACGACGATCGTGACCGCAGTCTGTGATGGCGGCGTGGTGATGGCGGGCGACCGGCGGGCAACGGCCGGGAACATGATTGCGCAGCGGGACATGGAGAAGGTGTTCCGCGGTGACGAGTTCACCTGCGTCGGCATCTCCGGGGTTGCCGGTATCAGCGTCGACCTGGTGCGGCTGTTCGGCGTCGAGCTCGAGCACTACGAGAAGCTCGAAGGCAGGTCGCTGTCGCTGGAGGGCAAGGCCAATCGGCTGGCGGGCCTCGTGCGGGGCAACATCGGCGGCGCGATGCAGGGCCTGGTCGCGGTGCCGCTGCTGGCGGGCTACGACCTGGAGACCGCGACCGGTCGCATCTTCAGCTTCGATGTCACCGGCGGGCGGTACGAGGAGCAGCGGTTCTTCTCGATCGGCTCCGGCTCGGTCTTCGCCCGCGGCGCGCTGAAGAAGCTCTACCGGGACGGCATGAGCGCGCAGGATGTGGGGCTGGTCCTCATGCAGGCGCTGTACGACGCGGCCGACGACGACTCCGCCACCGGCGGCCCGGACATGTCACGCCGGATCTACCCGACGGTCGCCATCGTGACGCAGGACGGCTTCGAAAGGCTCTCCGACGAGCAGGCCGGGCAGTACGCCCAGACTGTCGTGAGCGAGCGAATGCAGGACCCGGACGGTCCGGGTGCGCCGCTGCGGCCGCCGGCCTCGTCGCCGGCCCCGATCTCCAGCCCCGATCAGATGACAACAACCCCTGAAGAGTAAGGACCGCCACCGGTGTCGATGCCGTTCTACGTGTCACCCGAACAGGTGATGAAGGACAAGGCGGACTACGCGCGCAAGCGCATCTCGCAGATCCGCAGCGGCGTCGTGATGACCTGTGACGCCGGCATCCTGATGGTCGCGCCGAATCCGTCGCGCGCCCTGCGCAAGTTCAGCGAGATGTACGACCGGATCGCGTTCGCCGCAGTCGGCCGGTACAACGAGTTCGAGACGCTGCGCAAGGCAGGCGTCCGGTACGCCGACATGACCGGCTTCCAGTACGACCGCCGGGACGTGACGGCGCGCGGCCTGGCCGACTGGTACGGCCAGCTACTCGGCTCGCTGTTCACCGACAGCAACAAGCCGTACGAGGTGGAGATCGTCGTCGCCGAGGTCGGCAAGACTGCCGCCGACGACGAGATCTACCGGATCACGTTCGAGGGCTCGGTCGCCGACGAGCGCGACTTCGTCGTCATCGGTGGCCAGGCCGACAAGGTCAGCCGGCATCATCAAGGAGCAGTACTCGCCGGACATCTCGCTGCCTGATGCGATGCGGCTGGCGATCGCGTCGCTGGCCGGGCAGGAGGATGGGAGCCAGAACGATCCGGTGACCGCCAGCCAGCTGGAAGCGGCGCTACTGGAGCGGAGCCGGCCGCACCGGGCATTCCGGCGCCTGACCGGACCGCGGCTCGATGCGCTGCTGTCGGGCTCAGCCGGTGCCAGCTCATCGGGGGGCAGTTCAGCGAGTGCCGGCCCTCCCGGAAAGGCGGCCAGCAATGGCGCCGCCAGTGACGCAGCTGACGCGCCGTGGCCGGAGGGCGAGGACGACGATGGCGGCGACTCCGGCGACAGCGAGGGCAGCTAGACGTCGCCGTGCAGCCCGGGTCGCGGCGTCATGATCAGGCTTGTCGACGTTGATAGCCTCGAGAGCGGGGACCTTCAGTGGCGGTCCCCGCATCCGTGCGGGAGGACATCGTGACAGCCGACCTGGCGACCATTACCGGCATTGAGGTTCCCACCGGCCTGCTGATTGGCGGCCACTGGACGTCCGGGCGAGCCGGGACGCTGCCGGTCATCGACCCGGCCACGGAGGCGCCGGTGAGCGAGGTGGCCGACGCCAGCCCCGAGGACGCGCTCGACGCCGTCGCCGCCGCCGCGAATGCGCTGCCGAAGTGGGCTGCCACGCCACCGCGCCAGCGCGGCGAGTGCCTCCGCAGGGCCTTCGAGCTCATGACGGAGCGGTCTGAGCAGCTTGCCCGGCTGATGGTGCTGGAGAATGGCAAGGCGCTGCGGGACGCGCGCGGCGAGGTCCTGTACGCCGCGGAATTCTTCCGCTGGTACTCCGAGGAGGCAGTCCGGCTCGACGGCTCGCTGTCGGTGGCGCCGTCCGGGGCTAACCGCATCATGGTGGCGCACCAGCCGGTCGGGGTCAGTTATCTGATCACCCCGTGGAATTTCCCGGCCGCGATGCCCACTCGTAAGATCGGCCCGGCCCTGGCGGCTGGCTGCACCGTGCTGCTGAAGCCGGCCAAGGAGACTCCGCTGAGCGCGCTCGCGGTCGCGGCGATCCTGGCCGAGGCGGGCGTGCCCGACGGCGTGGTGAACGTGCTGCCGACCGGTAAGCCCGGCCCGATGACCGAGGCCGTGCTCGCCGACCCGCGGGTGCGCAAACTGTCGTTCACCGGCTCGACCGAAGTCGGCCGGATGCTGCTCAAGCAGGCCGCCGACTACGTCACGAACTGCTCGATGGAGCTGGGCGGCAATGCGCCGTTCCTGGTGTTCGAGGACGCTGACATCGACGCCGCGGTCGAGGGCGCCTTCCTGGCGAAGATGCGGAACGGGGGCGAGGCGTGCACCGCCGCGAACCGGTTCTACGTGCATGACAAAGTCGCAGCTGAGTTCGCCGCGAAGCTGTCGGCGAGGCTCGCCGCGCTGCAGGTCGGGCCGGGCCTGCAGGACGGCACCGACCTCGGCCCGCTGGTGAACGCCGACACCCGGGACAAGGTCGCGGGCCTGGTGGAGTCCGCCACCGATGCGGGCGCGGCCGTGCTAACCGGCGGGCACGCGCCGGACCGGGTCGGCTACTACTACGCTCCGACCGTGCTGGACGACGTCCCGGCTGGCGCGGGCATCCTGGCCGAGGAGATCTTCGGGCCGGTCGCCCCGATTGTCAGGTTCACCGACCCCGATGACGCGATAGCCCAGGCGAACAGTACGGAGTACGGCCTCGTTTCTTACCTGTATTCGACTGATCTTCGCCGGGCGCTGCGGGTTGCCGAAGCGCTGGAGGCGGGAATGGTCGGGATTAACCGGGGAGTGGTGTCCGACCCGGCGGCGCCGTTCGGCGGCGTGAAGCAGTCTGGTCTCGGCCGGGAGGGCGCGCACGACGGGCTGCTGGAGTACACCGAGACCAAGTACATCGCGGTTGACTGGTAGCTGAGGGCGGATGGACAGGCGAATATTCGGGCTCGAGAACGAGTACGGCGTCACGTGCACGTTCCGCGGCCAGCGGCGGCTGTCCCCGGACGAGGTGGCCAGGTACCTGTTCCGGCGGGTGGTGTCGTGGGGGCGCAGCAGCAACGTGTTCCTGCGTAACGGCGCGCGCCTGTACCTGGACGTCGGCAGCCATCCGGAGTACGCCACGCCCGAGTGCGACAACCTCATCGACCTGGTCACCCACGACAAGGCGGGGGAGCGGATCCTTGAGGGGCTGCTCGTCGACGCCGACACCCGGCTGCGCGAGGAAGGCATCGCCGGGGACATCTACCTGTTCAAGAACAACACCGACTCAGCCGGCAATTCCTACGGATGCCACGAGAATTACCTGGTCGGCCGGCACGGCGAGTTCGGCCGCCTGGCTGACGTGCTGATCCCGTTCCTGGTCACCCGGCAGATTATCTGCGGGGCAGGCAAGGTGCTGCAGACGCCGCGGGGCGCGGTCTACTGCGTGAGCCAGCGCGCTGAGCACATCTGGGAAGGCGTGTCCTCCGCGACCACCAGGTCCCGGCCTATCATCAACACCCGGGACGAGCCGCATGCCGATGCCGAGCGCTTCCGGCGGCTGCACGTGATCGTGGGCGACTCCAACATGAGCGAGACCACCATGCTGCTCAAGGTCGGCGCCACCGACCTGGTGCTGCGGATGGTCGAGGCTGGCATCGTGATGCGGGACCTGACGCTGGAGAACCCGATCCGGGCGATCCGCGACGTCAGCCACGACATGACCGGGCGGCGGCGGGTGCGGCTGGCGAACGGCCGGGAAGTCAGCGCCCTGGACATTCAGCAGGAGTACCTGGCCAAGGCGCAGGACTTCACCGCGCGCAAGGGCACCGACACCGACCCGGTGACGGCGCGGGTACTCGAACTGTGGGAGCGCACCCTCCGGGCTGTCGAAACTGGCGATCTGGGGCTGGTCGCCCGTGAGATCGACTGGGTCACGAAGCTGCAGCTCATCGAGCGGTACCGGAACAAGCACGACCTTCCGCTCGCCTCGCCGCGGGTGGCGCAGCTCGACCTCGCGTATCACGACGTGCACCGCGGCCGCGGCCTGTACTACCTCCTGCAGAAGCGCGGCGCGGTCGAGCGTGTCTGCCGGGACCTGGACATTTTCGCGGCTAAGTCGATCCCGCCGCAAACGACGCGGGCGCGGCTGCGCGGCGAGTTCATCCGCCGGGCGCAGGAACGGCGGCGCGACTTCACCGTGGACTGGGTGCACCTCAAGCTGAACGACCAGGCGCAGCGGACCGTGCTCTGCAAGGACCCGTTCCGCTCAGTCGACGAGCGCGTGGAGAAGCTGATCGCTGGCATGTAGCGGACCGCTGGCGGTCGGCGTGCTCACGCCGGGTCCCCGGGAGTGCTCGCTTTTCGGAGTCGAATGACTACTCTCCGTTGCTAAAATAGCTGCATGGCAGACCGGGCGCGCTGGTCGGCTGCGCAGCTACTTCCGGGGGGATCTTCGTTGTCCGTGCTTGTCCAGACTGCCGCAGAAACCGCCAGGCGGTCCGCCGGGGTAGCCAGCCCGCCGCTGGTCGCCGTCGTGATCCCGGCCAGAGACGAGGGTGAGCGCATCGCGGCGGTGTTAGACCGGCTGGACGCCGCCCTGAGGCGCCCGGCCGAGGTGCTGGTTGTCGTCGACTCGGCGGCCGATCCGACCGTCGCGGCAGTGGCGGCCGCCGCACGATCGCAGCAGCGGGTGCGGTGCCTGGTCAACGGCTACGACGCCGGACCCGCCGGCGCCATCAGGTTCGGACTGGACCGCGCGAGCGCTCCGGTCATCGTCGTGACGATGGCCGACGGTAGTGACGACCTGCGGCAGATCGACGACCTGGCGGCTCTCGTCGAGGACGGCGCCGTGGTCGCGGCAGCGTCCCGCTACGCACCCGGCGGCCACCAGGCCGGGGGGCCGCTGGTGAAGTCCGCGCTGTCCAGGCTCGCCGGCACGAGCCTGCAGTTCCTCGCGCGGCCCGGGACCAGCGACGCGACGAACTCGTTCAAGGCCTACTCGGCTGAGTTCGTCCGGGTGGCCGGAGTCGACTCGCGCCACGGGTTCTGCGTGGGGCTGGAGCTGACGGCCAAGGCCCGGCGACTGGGGCTCGGAGTGGCTGAGATTCCCACGAGGTGGCAGGAGCGAGAGTCGGGCCGGTCGGCCTTTCGCCTTCTCCGCTGGCTGCCGTCCTACCTGCGGTGGTATCTGTTCTGCTTCGGCAAGCCGCTGACGTTCGAGGAGCTTGCGGCCCGCCGGCCCTGTGCGCGCGGGCAGCAGGGTAGGCGCGGCCCGCAGGGTGCGCGCCGCCAGCCGGGTGAGCGCCGTGGCTGAGCGCGTCCTGGTCAGCGGGTCAGCCGGGTTCATCGGCGGCTACCTCACGACGGAGCTGCTGCGTCGCGGCTACCAGGTGACCGGCGTCGACAACTTCAGCAAGTACGGGCCGCGGCGCTCGCCGCACGCGGGCAACCCGGGCTACGCGTTCGTCGAGGGCGACGCTGCCGACGCCGACCTGATGGCGAGGCTGCTCGCTGACTGCGAGTACTTCATCGCGGCCGCGGCCATGGTGGGCGGGATCTCCTATTTCCACCGCTACCCCTAC
The DNA here is from genome assembly GCA_963711535.1 of uncultured Actinomycetota bacterium. GTDB lineage: Bacteria > Actinomycetota > Actinomycetes > Streptosporangiales > Streptosporangiaceae > JAJYUU01. The sequence goes on from CAVQEN010000005.1 coordinate 495,388, forward strand.
GACCTGCTGGCGGCCAACGAGCGGATCATGGCCGCTAGCTGCGATGCCGCTATCACCGCATTACAGCAGGGCAGGCTGCGCCGGCTCCTCTACCTGTCGTCGTCGATGGTCTACGAGAGTGCGGATAGCTGGCCATCGGCGGAGGGGCAGCAGGCGCTCCTGCCGGCTCCGCAGTCGGCCTACGGGTTCCAGAAGCTGGCCGGCGAGTATTTCGTCCGCGCAGCGCACGACCAGTACGGCCTGCCGTACACGATCGTCCGCCCGTTCAACTGCGTGGGTGTCGGCGAGAGCCGGGCCGTTCGCGGCGAGGACGTCAGCTCGGGAGACGTCAAGCTGGCCCTCAGCCACGTCGTGCCCGACCTGGTCACCAAGGTGCTCAAGGGACAGGATCCGCTGCACATCCTCGGCTCCGGCAACCAGGTTCGGCACTACACCTACGGCGGCGACCTGGCACGGGGCATCGTGACCGCCATGGCGCACCCGCGCGCGGCCGGGCAGGCCTTCAATCTGTCCACCGCGGCCAGCACCACGGTGCGCGAGCTGGCAGGCCTGATCTGGACCAAGATCAACGGGCCGGAGGTGCCGCTGCGGATCGAGCACGAGGCGCCGTTCGAGCACGATGTGCAGCGTCGCGTGCCGGACACGTCCAAGGCGCGCGTGGTCCTCGGCTTCGCGGCCACCACCAGCCTGGATCAGGTCCTGGACGAGGTCATCGGCTGGATTCGCGAGGCCATCGCCGCGGGGCTGGTGTGAGCGCCGCCGGCATCCGGCCCGGCCGGCTGATGCGCGCCTTCCTGCGAGTTGCCGCACTGTGGCTGCTGCTGAGGCTGCCTGGCCGGCTGCGCTTGCCTGCCCGGCCCCGGCTGTCTCCCGAACCCGGCTTGGCCGCCCGGCCGCGCCTGCGCGAGTTCGCTGGCGGGGACCCAGGCCGCCGGACGGCTCGGAGTCTGAATCCGGTGCGGAGGCGCGGGCGCGTGAGCCCGCTGTCGCCGCCTCCGCCGGGCCGTCCCGGATCTCAGCGCCCGCCCGTGCGGCGGTCCCGCCCAGAGCTGCCCGTGCGGCTGCGCCGACTGCCCCGGCGGGCCCTGCGGAGCGCCCGGCACTCCAGTCTGCTGGTGCCGCGGCGTGACCTGCTGCTGCCGCGCCGCGAGCTGAGGCCGCCCAGCACGCTGCTCCCCGGCCGGGCTGGCGGGTCGGCCGGGACTGCCCTCGCGGCGCCCGCTGCCTCCGGGATCCAGGCCGGTCAGCCGCGCCGCCGCAGGTCCCCGTGGCCGGCCGTCGCCGCGGCAACCGCTGGCTGGATTCTGCTCGGGCTGGTGCTGTACAGCTGCTATCTGCACCTATCCAGGACCGTCCCGGCCAATTCCGATGGCGCTGCGAACGTCCTGCAGGCCTGGGACATGCTGCATGGCAACCCGCTGCTGCGCGGCTGGGTGCTGTCGGACGTTACCTTCTACACCACCGAACTGCCGCAGTACATGCTGATCGAGCTGGTGCGGGGGCTAAGTCCGGACGTCACCCACATCGCCGCCGCGATGACGTACACGATCCTGGTGCTCCTCGCCGCCCGGCTGGCCAAGGGCAGCGCAACCGGACCGGAGGGCCTGGCCCGGGCGGGGCTCGCTGCCGGGATCATGCTGGCGCCGCCGCAGTCGAGTGTGTCGGTGCTGCTGATCGAGCCCGATCACGTCGGCAGCGCAGTGCCGGTGCTGCTGATCCTCCTCCTTCTCGACCGGGCCGGGCGGCGCTGGTTCGTGCCGCCGGCGGTGCTCCTGCTCGTCGGCTGGGCACTGGTGGCCGATCAGGTGATTCTCATTACGGCGGCCGGGCCGATCGCCTTCGTCGCGCTGTCGCGGGCCTACATCCAGGTCGTGCGACTGCGGCGGCCATGGCGCAGTGCCTGGTTCGACCTGGCACTGGCGGTGGCGACTGGCGCCGGCGTGTTCGCCGGAGAGCGGGCTCTCGCGCTGATCTCCTCGAGCGGAGGCTTCACTGTCTATCCGGTGAGCAACCAGCTCGCGCCGTTCAGCGCGCTGCCGACTGATGCACTGGCCGTGCTGCAGGGCCTCCTGGTGCTGTTCGGCGCCGACTTTGCCGGTCGCAGCGTCAGCTTCCTCACCGCGGTCGGCCTGCTGCACCTCGTCGGGGCCGTGCTGGTGATCTGGGCTGTCTGCGTCGCGCTGCGGCGGTTCGCCCGCTCCAGGATCGCCATCCAGGTGCTTGCGGTCTCGGTGACGTTCAGCGTGCTCGCCTACGTGCTCGGGCCGAATGCCGCGCTGGGCGGCACGAGCCGTGAGTTCGTCGCGGTGCTGCCGCTCGGAGCAGCGCTCGCCGGGCGGGTGCTGGCCCGAAAGCTGCGCCGGGTCGCGATGATGCCGGCGATGTCGGTCATCCTGGGCCTGTACACCGCGGGGCTGGTGATCTACGCGGGCGGCGCCGCGGTGCCGGCGGCGAACCAGGCGCTGGCGAGCTGGCTGACCGAGCACAAGCTGCAGTACGGGCTGGCTGACTACTGGATGGCCAATTCCGTCACCGTGGACAGCGGCGGAAAAGTCGACATCCGGGCTGTCCGGAGCACCGAGTACCGGACCTGGCCCAACATCTGGGAGACCAAGCCCGCCTGGTACAACCCTGCCCAGCATGTCGCGAACTTCGTGGTCATGCCCAGTTCCGGGCCAGGCCCGTGGTCCCGCGCGCCGTCGGCAATCGCGATGGCGCACGCCTTCGGTCAGCCTGCCAAGGTCTATCTGCTGGCCGATTACACCATTCTGGTCTGGAACATCAACCTGCTCAGCAGGCTGACGGATTGCCCCGGCCAGCCACCGGGCACTCCGCTGGCGCGATGCAGCGGCATGGTGGGGGTAGGCTAACTCGTCGTCACACGTCGAGGCTGAGGAATCAAATCACATGCGCCGCATTGCCGCCGCTCTTCTCGTGCCGCTTGCCGCCTGCGCTGTGCTGGCCGGCTGCGGCTCGTCCGGCCCGTCTGCGTCGGACTCCAATGCCTCCGTCAAGGTAACCGGCCAGTTCGACAAGACGCCGAGTGTCAGCATCCCGGCCAAGAGCGCCAGCACCAACCTCGTCGTCCGGACTCCGATCAAGGGCACCGGCGCTGTTCTGAAGAGCGGCGACTCCGCGCTCGCCAACATCGCCATCTACAAGTGGAGCGGCACCACGCACAGCCTGGTGGACTCCACGTATACGAGCGGGCCGCAGGTGATCCCGGCGGCTATGGGTCTGACTGGCCTGACCACCGCGCTGAAGGATGCGCGGATGGGCAGCAGGATCGTCGCGGTGCTGCCGCCCAAGTACGGCTACGGCTCGGCTGGCCAGTCGCAGCTGCAGATCACCGGGAAGGACACTCTGGTCTGGGTCATCGACCTGCTTCAGCAGTACACGTCGACCCAGGCGGCGGCGGGCAGCCAGGTTTCGCATGGCGGGGGCTCGCTGCCCACGGTGACGGCCAAGACAGGCCAGGCGCCGGTCGTCTCGATCCCCAAGAACTCCCCGCCGTCCAACCTGTCGGTGACGACGCTGATCAAGGGATCCGGGCCGAAGCTCGCTCAAGGCGACACGGCAGTGACCCAGTACGTGGGCGTGAACTGGCGGACTGGCAAGTCGTTCGGCAGCTCCTGGCCGTCGACCGAGGCGCCGGACGGCGAGCTGCTCAGCTTCCAGGTCGGCGGCTCGCAGGTGCTGGCGGGCCTCAGTGACGGCCTGAAGGGCGCCACAGTCGGCAGCCGGGTGATGCTGGTCATACCGCCGTCGCTCGGATACGGGCCGGCAGGCGGGCGGGCCAGCGCGGCATCAAGAAGACTGACACCCTGGTCTTCGTCGTGGACGTCATCGGCTACCAGCCGGCTGCCTGATCGCCGCAGCGCCGGTCAGTTCCAGTGCTCGAACGGCTCGGTGATCTGCGCTCCGGCCAGGAACGCCGGAAGTAGCTCCGGCAGCAGGCCCGGGTAGAAGCGATCCGGGCTCGCGCTGATCTCACCCGGCGTCCACCAGCGGGTGCCCACGTACTCCTCGAGTTCCTCAGGGGTGCGGCCGCCGTCAGTGATGGCGGGCTCCCGGCTGTCCAGCTGAACCTCCACTACTACCTCGTGCTGGAGGCGCCGGATCCCGCGCGCCGTCCACGTCGAGCTGCGCCGCCAGAGCGGCGGGCCCACCTGCGCCGCAGTGATCCGCAGCCCGGTCTCCTCCCTCAGCTCGCGCACGGCGGTGTCGGCATAACTCTCGCCCGGCTCGATCCCGCCGCCTGGCAGCTCCCACCAGTGCTCGGCACTGCGTGAGTCCAGCTGCGCGCGGAACAGCAGGATCCGGCCGCCCGCCTCGCGCAACACCACGCGGACGCAGGTGCGCTCCACGTCATAGCTCAGGCCGGTATCAGGCGCTGTGATGTCGCTGCCGCTCGCGACAAGCGCGGCAGCGTGCCGGCCAGCCGCCGCAGCCGCCAGGAAGTAGGCGAGGTCCTCGTCGAGACTGCGGCCCATGGTCGACAGCGGCACCGGGCAGTCGCGCAGGGCCTCTGTCAGCCCGGCCACGCCGACCCTCACGAGCCGGTGCCGGCCCGCCAGCGGCAGAGCCGCAGTCAGCACCTGCGCCCCGAAGTGTCCGCCAAGCTCAGGAACGACGATCTCGGCGGAGGCGAGCGCCACCTGGCCGTAGGCAGTCAGGCTGTGGTGAGAGATTCCGCGATGGCGATCGCGCGGGTCGGCGTCGCTGATCCGCAGCGAGCCAACCGGCCGCCCGCCAAGGATCGCGGTGGCATTGATCGCCTCGCCGGCTGTCACGCCTGAAAAACCCCAGCGCGTACCGGTGCCCAGGTTTCCCGGTCCCTGGGCAACCACCGCGATCTCGGCGCCGAGCACGTGGCGGGCGGCCAGCAGGCCGCTGTGCAGGCTGACCGTTTCGACGTCGCCGCCGAATGCCTGGCCGGTCGTGATGGTGCCAGTCAGCCAGCCCGCGTCGCGCAGCGCAGCACCCGTCCGGGAGAACCAGGCCGGCAGCGCGCCGCCGTCGAGCATCACGTAGGCGACGGCGGGCTCGCGATCTGCGCTCGCCTCGCGATAGCCCGCGATGATCGCGGGCAGCGCCGAGTGCAGGTCGGCCACCACGACCGGCAGGCCCGCCAGGTCGCTGGCATCGCGCAGTGTTTCGTAGTGCGGCGAGGCCTGCTCGTCGGCGCCGAGCACCCGGGCCTGCTCGGGCGTGTAGCGCGCTTTCATCAGGTGGCCAGCACCACCCCGGTCGGGCGGCAGCCGGTCCGGGATGGCCACGACTAGGGCATAACCGCCCGTCCCGAGACCCAGCTCCAGGGCCGTCGTATTCAGCAGTACCCGGTCGCCCGGCGCCGGCGGGCCGGTCAGTTCGGGGTAGGCGAGCGCGCGCAGCTCCTGCCCGGCCACAGTCACGCTCACCTCTTGCGCGCCGGCCCACGACCTGCCGACTGCGGAAACCTCGCCACTACGCCACCTGATCACTCCGGCAGGGTAGCGTCGGTGCCAGGAAAGGAAGGCGATGTCCAGGCGGAAGACTGAGCGGCTGCTGAGCCTCGTGGTATGCCTGCTGTCGGCTCGCAGGTACCTGACGGCTGCTCAGATCCGCGCGGCGGTGCCGGGCTACCCGGACTCCTTCGACGCGTTCAAGCGCATGTTCGAGCGGGACAAGGACGAGTTGCGCGAGCTGGGCATCCCGCTGGAGACGGGCACCAACGCCACCGGTGACGAGGAGCTTGGCTACCGGATCTCGCGGCAGGCGTACGAGCTGCCCGAGATCGCCCTGGAGCCGGACGAGGTCGCCATGATCGGCCTCGCCGCCCGGGTGTGGCGGCGCGCCGAGCTGGCCGGGGCAGCCGATGGTGCGCTGCTCAAGCTGCGGGCCGCCGGCATCGACGCTGAGGATCTGACCCAGCCGGGCATAGAGCCGCGGGTGCAGACGCCGGAGGCGGCGTTCGGCCCGCTCTGGGAAGCAGTCCGCGACCGGCGCCCGGTGACGTTCGCGCACCGTACGGCCGGCCGCAGCGCCGCCCAGCAGCGCAGCCTGGAGCCCTGGGGGGTTGTCAACCGGCGAGGGCGCTGGTACGTGGCCGGACAGGACACCGACCGGGGAGCCGAGCGGGTGTTCCGGCTGGACCGGATCGACGGCCCGGTGCGGTTCACCGGCCCTCCCGGCACGGTGGTGGTTCCGCCGGGCACTGATGTCCGGGCCGCGGTGCGAGACCGGGACGCCGAGCCGACCGTGCCGCGCTCGTGCCTGCTGCGGATCCGGACGGGCGCAGGCTACGGGCTGCGGCGGCATGCCCTCAGCATCGAGCCGGACGACGCCGAGGGCTGGGACGTGGCCGAGCTGAACTTCACCGAGAACGGCTGGTGGAGCGAGCATCTGGCCTCCTTCGGAGCGGACGTCGTCGTGCTGGAGCCTAGCGACCTGAGGGACGCAGTGATCGGGCGGCTCAAGGGGGTGCTGACGTGAGCGCCGAGGCCTCCCCGCGCGCTGCGCGCGGGGCCAGGACACGCGCGGCGACACCCGCGACCGCAACGGCCACCGAGCGCCTGCAGCGGCTGCTCGCGCTGGTGCCGTACGTCGTCAGCCGGAATTCGGTCGGCATGGCGCAGACGGCGGCCGCCTTCGGTATCAGCGAGCGCGAGCTCGTCGACGACCTGAACTTGCTGTGGTGCGTGGAACTGCGCACACCCGATCCGTACTGCCCGATCGACCTGTCCTACGAAGGTGGCGAGATCGTGGTCAGCGAGGCCGAGGCCATCGGCAGGCCGCTGCGGCTGGGCGTGGACGAGGCGTGTGCTCTGCTGATCGCGCTCCGGATGCTCGCCGACCTGCCGAGCATCGGTGAAGGCTCGGCGCTCAGCCGCACGATCGCCAAGCTGGAGGCGGCAGCTGGCGCCGCGGCCGGGCCGGCTGCCCAGATCGCCGTCCAGGTCGACAACATCGCCGCCCAGTCTGCGGCCGCAGCGGTCACGGAGGCGCTGAACCGGGGCCGGCGGCTGCACCTGTCCTATTACGTGCCGGGCCGGGACGAGGCGACTGAGCGGGACGTCGACCCGATGCGGCTGCTAGTCGTGGAGGGGCGCAGCTACCTGGAGGGCTGGTGCCGCCGGGCGGACGATGTCCGGCTGTTCCGGCTGGACCGGGTGCTGGCCATCGAGGTTCTCGACGTCGCCAGGGACGTGCCCGCAGGCGCCGAGCACGTCGACGTGGATCATGGCCTGTTCCGGCCGTCGCCACAGGATGTGCAGGTCGTCTTCGACCTGGCCCCGGCCGGGCGCTGGGTCGCCGAGTACTACCCGTGCGAGCAGGTCGATGAGCTGGCGGACGGCCGACTGCGGATCCGGTTGCGCACCCCAGACACGCAGATGGTGCGCCGGCTTGCTCTCCGCCTGGGCGAGGATGGCCGGCTGCTGGCGCCGGCGGATCTTGCGGACCAAGTGGTCAGTGACGCAACGCAAGCGCTCGATTACTACTCGTAGCCACCGAGACTGAAATTTCGTGTTAACGTACCGGTCATCGACAGGCGGCGCGACGGCTACGTTTAGTCGCTTGTATGGAGGCCGCGTGTAGACTCGCGCTATCGAGCACCGAGCGCAGACTCGCTTGAATGGGGACTGAACAATGGGCGATGGACTTTTCGAGGGATGGCATCTCATCATCCTGCTAGTCGTGGTCTTGCTGCTGTTCGGGTCGAGGCGACTGCCCGGAGCGGCCAAGTCGCTCGGCGAGTCGATGCACATCTTCAAGCGCTCGGTCTCGGGCCTGCATGATGACGACTCCAACAGCGCCGCGGACCCGGGCCTGCCGGTCGCTACTGCCCTGCCGCCGGCCGCTCAGGTAGCTGCGCCGGCGCAGGACCCGACCTCGCAGCAGCTGGCTGACCTCCAGCGGCAGGTAGCCGACTTGCAGCGGCAGAACGCGGGTAACAACGGCGGCCAGGCTTCCGAGGCTCAGTCCACTCCGTCGCTTTAGCAGTCGGCCAGGCTGAGATGGCGCTGACGGAAGGCGAACTGGCCCAGGACGTCGGCCAGTCGGACCTGGGACTCAGCAGACGGACAAATCCGGACGCCCGGATGCCGCTGTTGGAGCACATCCGGGAACTCCGCAACCGAGTCGTCAAGATCGCGATTTTCGTCACGGTCGGTACCGTCGTCGGCTGGTTCGTGTACAAGTATGTCTGGCATTTCATCGAGGAGCCGTTCTGCCGCCTGCCGGCTAAGACCCGCCAGATCCCGGGGGTACAGGGCAGTGGCGGGAACTGCAAACAGCAGCTCTATGTCACCGGCATCTTCGACGCGTTCTTCCTGCGGCTCCAGATCTCGATCGTGATCGGCGTCATCCTGTCCGGCCCGCTCTGGCTGTACCAGCTGTGGGCGTTCATCGCCCCCGGCCTGTACCGGCGGGAACGACGCTGGGCCTATTACTTCGTCGGTGCCGCCGTGCCGTTGTTCGTCATCGGCGGCACACTCGCCTACTTCGCCATGACCCGGGGCCTGCACTTCCTGCTGAGCCTCGTGCCGGCCGGCGTGACGCCACTGATCACCATCAACACGTACCTGAGCTACGCAGGGGCGATGCTGACGATCTTCGGCCTTGCCTTCGAGTTGCCGTTGGTTTTCGTCTTGCTCAACCTCGCGGGCGTGCTGACCCATGAGAGGTTCCGCAAGTGGCGGCGGATGATCATCTTCCTGGTGTTCGCATTCGCGGCCATCTTCTGTCCGAGTCCGGACCCGATCAGCATGCTGCTGCTCGCGCTGCCGTGCCTGGCGCTGGTGGAAGTCGCCGAGATATTCGCCTGGGCCCACGACCGGCGCAAGGCCCGGCACGGCAGCCTCCAGTTCCCCGGACTGACCGACGAGGAAGTCGCCCGGTACGGGCTGGACACGCCGCTCGGCGAGCAGACGACCCCGCCGCAGGAAGGTATCGGACCGGGCTCCTAAGCTAGTGCCCTGGGTCGCTGGTAGCCTCCGTTCCGATCAGGAGGCAGTCATGTCCGAACAGACCTGCATGCTCGGTGAGTACTACGCTCAGCGCGCTGCCGAGTACGACGAGGTCTACCGCAAGCCCGAACGGCAGGCAGACCTGAACCGGCTGGAGCAGCTGCTCCCGCCACTCGTCTGCGGGAAGCGAGTGCTGGAGATCGCGGCCGGCACCGGGTACTGGACCCGCGTCCTGGCGACGAGCGCGACCTCGATCATGGCGACTGACCTGAACGCCGAGACCATCGCCATCGCCGCGCAGCGTGATTACGGTCCGGCGGATGTGCAGCTGCGCACGGCGGACGCTTACCGGCTGGCGGCCGTTCCCGGCGAATTCGACGTGGTGTTCTGCGGGTTCTGGTGGTCGCACGTGCTGCGGGCTGACATCCCCCGGTTCCTGGCCGGGGTTCGTCAGCGGGCCGGCGCGGGGACGACGCTCATCCTGGTGGACAACCGCTACGTCGAGGGCAGCAATCACCCGGTCACACGGACCGGGCCGGATGGCGACACGTACCAGCTCAGGAAGCTCGCCGACGGCCGCGAGTACGAGGTGCTGAAGAACTTTCCTGATCGGGAAGAGCTCGCCGCCGACGTGGCTGCCGTGGCCGGCGCGCTGACGTGGACCGAGCTGCAGTACGTCTGGCTTGCCCGTTGCGTGCTGCGCTGAGCCACTGCGGGCGACGCGCAGCGGGAGAGCGGCCGGGATCGGGTGACTGCCTGTCGGCAGGTCCGCTTAGTCTTGGCGTATGAGCTCGCAGGCCCGGCCGCCCGACGAGGTGATGGACCGGCCCGGACTTGCCTCGTTCCGGTCCCTTTATGACTTCGAATTCGACGGCTTCCAGGTAGCGGCCTGCGAGGCGCTCAAGGGCGGCCACGGCGTGCTGGTGGCCGCTCCCACCGGGTCCGGGAAGACGGTCGTCGGCGAGTTCGCCGTGCACCTGGCCCTGGCCGAGGGCCGCAAGTGCTTTTACACCACGCCGATCAAGGCCCTGTCGAACCAGAAGTATGCCGACCTAGTCAGTCGGTACTCCGCGGCGAACGTCGGCCTGCTCACGGGCGATAACAGCATCAACGGCGAGGCACCCGTCGTGGTGATGACCACCGAGGTGCTCCGCAACATGCTGTACGCGGGGTCGCTCACCCTGGGCGGCCTCGGCTACGTCGTGCTGGATGAGGTGCACTACCTGGCAGACCGGCTCCGCGGCGCCGTGTGGGAGGAAGTGATCATCCAGCTGCCAGAGTCCGTGCAGGTGGTGGCCCTGTCGGCGACGGTCAGCAACGCTGAGGAGTTCGGCGACTGGCTGGCGCAGGTGCGGGGCGGCACGTCGGTGATCGTGGACGAGACCCGCCCGGTCCCGCTCTGGCAGCACCTGCTGGCCGGGCGCCGGCTGTACGACCTGTTCTCGACCGACGGGCGGGTGAACCCGGAGCTGCGCCGCCTCGCCCAGCGTGACCTGACCGCCCGTGCCGACGGATATCGAACGGCGGGCAGGGGCGGTGCAGCCAGACCGGGTGCAGGCCGGCCGGCGGAAACCGGGCGGCCGACCGCTCCGGGTACCGGCCGCCGCGCTACCGCCCGCCGAACAGACCGGAGGTCATCGAGCGCCTCGACGCCGAGGGACTGCTCCCGGCGATCACCTTCATCTTCAGCCGGGCGGGCTGTGATGCTGCCGTCCAGCAGTGCCTGGCCGCTGGCCTGCGGCTCACGACACCCGAGGAGTCTGCCGAGATCGCCCGCATCGCCGGAGAACGAACTGCAGGCCTTGCGGATGCCGACCGCACGGTGCTCGGCTACTCCGAGTGGCTCACCGGACTGCGGCGCGGGATCGCGGCCCATCACGCCGGGCTGCTGCCGACGTTCAAGGAGGTCGTCGAGGAGCTGTTCGCCGCCGGCCTGATCCGGGCAGTATTCGCCACCGAGACGCTCGCGCTCGGCATCAACATGCCGGCCAGGACCGTGGTCATCGAGAAGCTCGACAAGTGGAACGGCGAGCACCACGCCGACCTGACCGCGGGGGAGTACACGCAGCTCACCGGCCGCGCCGGACGCCGCGGTATCGACATCGAGGGGCACGCGGTCGTGCTCTGGCAGCCGAACCTCGACCCGCTCGCCGTTGCCGGGCTCGCCGGCACCCGGACCTATCCGCTGACATCCAGCTTCCGGCCGACGTACAACATGGCGGTCAACCTTGTCGGCCAGGTCGGCAGAGCCCGCGCTGCCCGGCTGCTTGAGTCGTCCTTCGCGCAGTTCCAGGCCGACCGTGGCGTCGTGGGCCTGGCGCGGCAGGCGGCGAAGCTTCGTGAGCAGATCGCCGGGCTCGCGGTTACCTGCGAGCGCGGAGACATCGTCAGCTACGACCAGATCCGGCGCGAGCTCGGCGAGCTGGAGCGCGAGGACTCGAAGCAGCGCTCGGCTGCGCGGCACGCCGATGCGATGGCCTCGCTGGCGAAGCTGCGTCCGGGCGACATCATCGACGTGCCGGGCGGGCGGCATACCGGCGTCGCGGTCGTGCTGCAGCCGGGCGGCATCCGAGACGGACGTCCGCTGCCGCTGGTGCTCACCGAGAACCGTCAGGTGAAGCGGCTGTCGCTGGCTGATGTCCCGGTCGCGGTGACGCCCATCGAGCGCATCAGGATCCCGCCGTCGTTCAGCCCGCGCTCGCCGGCCGCACGCCGCGACCTGGCCTCGACGGTGCGCAGCAAGCTCGCGGGACGCGACCTCCCGCGGCCGGGGCGCGGGCCGCGCCGCGACGAGGCATCCGCCGCCGGGATCGAGGCGCTGCGACGGCGGCTGCACAAGCATTCCTGCCACGGCTGTCCCGACATGCAGCTGCACCTGCGCGACCTGTCCCGGCGCGGGAGGCTCGAGCGTGAGCTGGAGGCACTCGACCAGCGGGTGGCCGGGCGCTCGCATGTCCTGGCCCGGACGTTCGGCCGGGTCTGCGCTGTCCTGGAGGAGCTCGGCTACATCGCCGGCGACGAGGTCACTGCCGAGGGCCGGCGCCTGGCCTCGCTGTACACCGAGCTCGACCTGCTCGCCGCCGAGTGCCTGCGCCGCGGCACCTGGGACGGGCTCGGCGCCGCCGACCTCGCCGCGTGCGTCTCGGCACTGACGTTCGAGTCGCGCCGCCCGGACGACGCCGCGCCGGTCCGGCTCCCGCAGGGCCGCCCGCGTGAAGTTCTCGCGAGCATGCTGGCGCTGTGGGGCGAGCTGTCGTCAGTCGAGCACAGCCAGCATCTGTCCTTCCTGCGGGAGCCGGACCTCGGCTTCGCCTGGACCGTGCACGCCTGGGCGCGCGGCACGTCGCTGGAGAAGCTCGTCGGCCCGGACCTGACCGCGGGGGACTTCGTGCGGGCAATGAAACAGCTGATCGACCTGCTGGGGCAGCTTGCCGCGGCGGACGCCGGCGGCGAGCTGGGCAGGACCGCCTACGCCGCGATGGACCAGCTGCGGCGCGGCGTCGTCGCCTACTCCTCGGTGGCCTGAGCGGCGCGCTGGCGGCAGGAGCGGCCGGCCATACCAGGTGCACCGAGGACTGCTCTGCGGGCCGCGAGGCTGTACTGAGATCCGCGTAGCTCCCGTACGCGGAAGTACCAGTAACCGTACGTACCTCACTGCGCTGCCAAAGCACCTTGACGTCTCTGATAACACGAGCATATCTTTGTGATATCTAATTTCGTCAGGGTAGGGGATGAGGCAGATGAGGTGCGTCGTCAAGCGGCCCGTCGTTGCCGGGTCGGCTGTTGTGATCGCCGCGGCGCTTGCCGCCGCAGGCTGCTCCAGTAGCACGAGCGCGGGCAAGGCGAGCGCGGCGAACTGCTCCGCCGGGACTTCGGCCGCCGCCGCGGCGGCCAGCACTGCGCCTGCGGTCGCGGCCAGTCCGGCGGTCGCGGCGGCCTGGACGCTGCCGGGCGCGAATATGCAGAACACCCGCGACGTCGCCAGCCCGATTACCGCGTCGAACGTCGCGAAGCTCGGCGTTGCGTGGTGCGTGCCGATCGAGTCGACCGGGGAAGCCGGGCGCGCCGGGATCACCGACGGCTACGCGACCACGCCCGTGGTCGTGAACGGCGTGGTGTACACGCAGGACATCGAGTCCAACGTGATGGCGATCAAGCTCGCGACCGGCAAAGTCCTGTGGACGCACAACTACAGCTCGCCGAACGGCGGCCCGGACGGCGTCACGGTGGCCGGCGGAGTTGTCTATGCGGCGACGAACCACGCCGCGGTGGCCCTGTCGGCGGCTACCGGCAAGCAGCTGTGGAGCCGGACGCTGATCGGCAATGACCACGAGGGCATCGACATGGCACCCGGCTATCACGACGGCACGGTCTACGTGTCGACGGTGCCGGTCAACCCGACCGTCGGCGAGTATCTCGGCGGCGGCAAGGGGATCTTGTGGGCGCTGAACGCCCGGACCGGAGCACCGGACTGGAGCTGGGACGAGGTGGGCAACCTTTGGGGCAACCCGGCCGTCAACTCCGGCGGTGGCCTGTGGGATCCGCCGTCCTTCGACGCGCAGGGCAACCTGTACATGGGTATCGCCAACCCCGGCCCGATCGGCGAGGACGGGTGGCCGAAGGGCTACCCGCTGGGCAGCAGCCGGCCCGGACCCGACCTGTATACCGACTCGGTCGTCAAGCTGAGCCCGGCCGGGAAGCTGCTGTGGTATTACCAGCTCACCCCGCATGACCTGTACGACTGGGACCTGCAGAACTCGCCCGTGCTCACCACGGCGAACGGGCAGGCGGTCGTCATCGGGTCGGGCAAGGCAGGGATCCTCATCGAGCTGAACGCGCAGACCGGCAAGCTGATCTGGAAGCTCCCGGTCGGCGTGCACAGCGGGCACGACAACGACGGCCTGCTGACCGAGCACCTCACGCCGGCCTCGCCGGATCCGCTGCCCGCTAAGTACGAGCTAGAGCCGAGCGTGTTCGGCGGCGTCGAGTCGCCGCTCGCGAGCAACGGCAGCACGCTGTTCGCGGCCGTCAACAATCTCGGGCTGCCGATGACCGCCAAGAGCACGAGCGAGAGCGGCAAGGCGTTTGAGGCTCTGATCGCCAGCGCTACCGGCGAGATGGTCGCGATCAACCAGGACACCGGCAAGGTCGAGTGGGCCGACAAGCTCCCGTCCTCGCCCTACGGGGCCGCGACAGTGACCAACAACGTGGTGTTCACCACCACCTACAGCGGCTACCTGTACGCCTTCAACGCCACCACCGGCGCAATCCTGCTCAAGACCCCGATGTCTTCCGGCAGTAACGCGCCCGTCGCCGTCGACGGTGACTACGTCATCGCGGGCGCCGGCGTCCAGGCACCCAAGAGCGGGAGGCAGCTGATCATCGCCTACAAGCTCGGCGGGAAGGGCAAGCTGCCTTACACCGTGGGCTGAGTGCCATCCGGTTGCGCATGGTGCGGGCCTCCGCCATTGTCGGTGTCCATGAGCTCGGTGCGCGGTAATGGTCAGTCCGCCGGAACCGTCGCTGTCCGGCGGCTGACGGCGGCGGAGTGGCGGCAGTTGCGGGCAGCGCGACTGGCCGCCCTGGCGGAGGCGCCCTATGCGTTCGCCTCGACGCTGTCGCGCGAGCAGCAATTCCCCGAGGAAACGTGGCGCGAGCGGGCCGGGTCCGGCCGGACGGTGGCAGCCTGGGAGGGCACGGCCATCGTGGGGCTCGCGACTGGTTTCCCTGAGCAGACCGGCACCGGCTGGCACCTGGTCGGCATGTGGGTCGCGCCAGACAGCCGCGGTCAGGGCATCGCCGACCGGCTGGTCGGCGCTGTCTGCGCGATGGCCCGCGAGGCGGGCGCGCCCTCGGTCACCCTCTGGGTAACCGACGCCAACGACCGCGCATGCGCGTTCTACCGGCGGCTTGGCTTCGAGCCGACCGGTGGCCGGCAGCTGGTGCGGGCCGACGAGCCTGACCAGTGGGAGGACGAGCTGCGCCTGGAGCTGAGTTGACCGGACGACAGCTCGCCGGGTGTAGTCAGCCGACCGGCAGGTCGTAGGAGCGGCGGATGCTGCTGCCGAGCCGCGTAATGTCGGCGCCGTAGACGTGCAGCGAGATGGCCACATCGGAGCCGATGTTGCGGACCCGGTGGATATCGCCGGGTGGCGCGAAGCCGCTGACCTCGCCGCGGTTGTTCTGGCTCCGGCCGACCTCGGTCAGGCGGCTGCCATCCGCCGCCAGGGCGTACAGTTCCTCGTACTCGATGCCCTGGATGACGCCGAACACGCACCAGGTCACGTGGTCATGGATGGGCGTGACCTGGCCAGGTCGCCAGACCATCGCGGTGACCGAGAACGAGCCATCGGGCTCGACGTGCAGCAGGTGGCAGCGGTAGCCGTCCGGGTCGCCGGCGTGCTCGCCGGCGGTGAGGATGCCGGGGCCAGGCAGGTGCTGGCGGAGCTGGGCGGCGACCAGGCCAGCCGTCCGCCCCCAGTCTGCGTGCTGCTGGGTCGCGGACCGGACGGCGGCGACGAGGTCGGCCGGACATCGAGTACGAACCGGAGTGAGGACGGTCATGCGTCGCTCCTTACCTACTAGATCGGTCGACAATAGCTTAGAGGGCCGGCCGGGCCGGCATCCAATGCCAACTATCCATAGATCCATAGGCCCGGCCTATTAGCCGCAGCTCAGAGCACCACCGGATCGATGCCAGGAGCCCTGATCCTGCCGGGATACCCTCATCGGGGCCGGGCATGCCAGGCAAAATGGCGGCTGGCAGGCCCGCCCGGCTGGCAAGATGCCGGAGTGGGCACCATCATGCTGCTGGACGCGGCCTCCCTGTACTTCCGGGCGTTCTACGGCGTGCCCGAGACGACCACGGCACCGGACGGTACCCCGGTGAACGCGGTGCGCGGCCTGCTGGACATGATCGCGAGACTGGTGCGCGCGCGCCAGCCGGGCCGGCTGATCGCCTGCATGGATGCCTCGTGGCGGCCGGCATTCCGGGTCGCGATCCTGCCGTCCTATAAGGCCCACCGGGCCCGGCCGGACGGCTCGGAAGAGGTCCCGGCCGCGCTGGAGCGTCAGCTGCCCGTCATCGTGGACATCCTGGCGGCGGCGGGGATCGCGATGGCCTGGGCCGACGGCTACGAGGCGGACGACATCATCGGCACGCTGACGGCGCAGGCGAGCGATCCGGTGGAGGTCGTGACCGGTGACCGGGACCTGTTCCAGCTGGTGGACGACGATCAGGGGATCACGATCGACTACATCGCCCGCGGCGTGGCGAACCTCGAGCTGGTCAACGAGGCGGCTGTCACGAAGAAGTACCAGATCCCGGGCCGGGACTATGTGGCCTTCGCCGCGCTGCGCGGGGATCCGAGCGACGGCCTGCCCGGCGTGCCGGGGGTGGGGGAGAAGACTGCCGCGGCCCTGGTCCGCCAGTTCGGGTCAGTCGAGGCGATGCTAGCCGCCATTGACGCGGGCCATGGAGGCTTCCCGGCAGGCAGCCGGGCCAAGCTCGTCGCGGCGCGCGCGTACCTGGACGTGTGCCTGCCCGTCGTCCGGGTGGCGACCGATGCTCCGGTCACCCTGACTGGCGGCGAGCTGCCGTCCGTGCCCGCCAACCCGAGCCGGGTCGCCGAGCTGGACGAGCGCTGGGGCCTGGGGTCGTCTCTCGGCCGGGCGCTGTCCGCGCTGGCAGCTGCTCCCTGATGAGATGATCCGCGGGCATGGTCTACCGTGACACAAAGGGCGAAGGAGCGCAGTCATGCAGGATCTTCAGGAAACGATGTTGTTTCCGGCCAGCCGCCTGCCGGAGGTCGCGGCCGCGACCGGCGCAGCCGGCCTCGATGCGCTGCTGCTGACGCCGGGACCGGATCTGCGTTATGTCACCGGCTATGACGCTCATCAGCTGGAGCGGCTGACGTGCCTGGCGGTGCCTGCGGACGGGGCGCCATTCCTGGTGGTTCCGCGGCTCGAGCTCCCGGCGGCGCAGGCGTCGCCGGCCGGGGCGCTCGATCTGGAGATCGTGGCCTGGGACGAGACCGACGACCCGTACGCGCTGGTGGCCAGCCGCCTCGGCGGAGCGGCAGCCGTCGGGCTGTCCGACCGCATGTGGGCGCTCATGGTGCTGCGGCTGCGGTCGGCCCAGCCAGGCGCCCGTCAGGAACTGGCGAGCCGTGCGCTGCGCGAGCTGAGGGAGCGCAAGAGCCCGGCCGAGGTCGCGGCACTGCTCGCGGCGGGTGAGGCGATCGACCGCGTCCACGCGCAGGTGCCGGGCTGGCTGCGGCCGGGCCGGACCGAGCAGGCTGTTGCCGCCGACATCAGCGAGGCGATCCTGGCCGAAGGGCACGCCACCGTGGACTTCGCCATTGTCGCCTCGGGCCCGAATGGCGCGAGCCCGCACCACATAGCCGGCGAACGCGTGCTGCAGGCCGGCGACGCGGTCGTGGTCGACATCGGCGGCACGATGCCGACCGGCTACTGCTCTGACTGCACCCGGACGTACGCGATCGGCGACCCGCCGTCCGAGTTCCTCGCCTATTACCAGGTGCTGAAGGACGCCCAGGACGCTGCCTGCGCGGCAGTGCGGCCAGGCCGCACTGCCGAGGAGATCGACGCGGCCGCGCGCGAGCCGATTGCGGCGGCGGGCTACGGGGAGTTCTTCGTGCACCGCACCGGGCACGGCATCGGCCTGGAGACGCACGAGGATCCCTATATCGTGGCGGGCAACTCGCAGCTGCTGCAGCCCGGATACGCCTTCTCGGTCGAGCCTGGCATCTATCCGGGCCAGAGCGGTGCCCGCATCGAGGACATCGTGGTGTGCACGTCGGACGGGGTGCAGCGGCTGAACAACGTGACCCGCGACCTGGTCGTGGTGGCGGGCTGATGCCGGGCGTCGAGCGAGAGGCAGCCGATGAGACGACCAATGCGCTGTTCGGGCTTGCCCGCGAGATCAGCGACGCCGAGCTGCGGCCGAAGGTGGACGCTGCCGAGCGAGCGGGAGAGTTCCCGCGAGAGCAGTTCGCCATGCTGGGCCGCTCCGGGCTCCTTGGCCTGCCCTATCCCGAGGAGCTCGGCGGCGGTGGCCAGCCGTACGAGACGTATCTGCAGGTCGTCGAGGAGCTAGCCACCGCCTGGCTGGCAGTGGGACTCGGAGTCAGCGTCCACACGCTGACCTGTTTCCCGATCGCGACGGCAGGCACGGCGCAGCAGCAGCATTGGCTGCCGGACATGCTCGGCGGCGAGCAGCTCGGCGCGTACTGCCTGTCCGAGCCCGGCAGCGGCTCGGACGCGGCAGCACTGGCGACCCGGGCAGTGGCGGACGGGGACGAGTTCGTCGTCGATGGCGTGAAGGCGTGGACCACCCACGGCGGCCGGGCTGATTTCTACACGCTGTTTGCCCGCACCTCCGGTGAGGCATCGGGGCCGGGGCGGTCGCG
Source organism: uncultured Actinomycetota bacterium (assembly GCA_963711535.1). Classification (GTDB taxonomy): domain Bacteria; phylum Actinomycetota; class Actinomycetes; order Streptosporangiales; family Streptosporangiaceae; genus JAJYUU01. The sequence continues at coordinate 513,767 of CAVQEN010000005.1, forward strand.
GGGCATCAGCTGCTTTCATGTTCCGGCCGGCACCGCCGGCGTGTCGGCGGCGCCCGCTGAGCACAAGATGGGCATGCGCAGTTCCGTCACCGCCCAGATGCGCTTCGAGTCAGTCCGGCTGCCGGCCGGGCAGCTGATCGGTGAGCCGGACCACGGTTTCCGTATCGCGCTGGCCGCGCTCGATGCCGGGCGGCTGGGGATCGCCGCGTGCGCGACGGGGGTTGCGCAGGCCGCTCTCGACTGCGCGGTCGGCTACGCGCGGCAGCGCACCCAGTTCGGCCGTCCGGTGATCGACTTCGAGGGCATGCAGTTCATGCTGGCCGACATGGCCACCGGGGTCGCGGCGGCGAGGGCGCTGTACCTCGCGGCAGCCCGGCGCAAGGACGCCGGGCTGGCGTACGGACAGCAGGCGGCGATGGCGAAGCTGCTGGCTACCGATACCGCCATGCGCGTCGCCACGGATGCGGTCCAGGTGCTCGGCGGATACGGCTACGTCGAGGACTTTCCGGCCGAGCGGCTGATGCGCGAGGCGAAGGTGCTTCAGATCGTCGAGGGCACCAACCAGGTGCAGCGCCTGGTCATCGGCCGGGAGCTGGCCAGCGCCGGCGGCTAGCCAGTGCTGGCTCAGGGACTCAGTGCTCGGTTAGCGATACGGTGACGTCGCTATTCGGTACGGGCATGGTCGCGGCTTCGGCATGGATGGCGCACCGGGTCGATTCCGGAAGCGGACCGTCGACCTTGATGCGGACACGGCCGGCGCGCCTGCCCCACGCGCCCGCGATGCGGCCGTCCACCACGAGCCCATTCGGGTGGTACCAGTCCTGCAGGGCCGAGTGGTCGCTGCGGCCCGGGCCGGCGAAGAGCCGGGTCCGGTCCTGGCCGAACAGGCGCAGGTCTGGCGCGACCAGCAGCCGGACGCCGCGCACCGGCTCGGCCGACCGGAGGGCGGACTCGTCGGCCGCGAGCACCCATGCGTCGTGACCGGCCAGCTCGACCGGTATTAGCTCGCCGGCGAGCGCGTCGAACGTTGTGCTCGCATCACGGGGCGACACCCCGGCCCACCAGGCAAACACCGCCGGCGTGGTGGGACCGAACGCGTGCACGTGACGGCGGCAGAGCTCGATGCGCGCCGTTTCCGGATCGATTGACGGGCGCTTGCATTCCCGCACGTACACGGCGCTCGTCGTCCACCGGACCGCGATCCGTCCGGTCGTGCAGGCGGGCCGCACGGGCAGCTCCCTGTCGCGCAGCTGCTTACCGGGCAGCTCCTCGCCGCCTAGCGCGCGGCATGTCTGTTCGGCGAGATCCTCGAGAACCTGGCGCGCCTGCGGGTCGCGGGGCATCCGCCCGACGGTGAACACCCCGAAGTCGCCGGCGGGCAGTACGTACACGGCGGCGCGGGGGCTGTAAGTCTGGATAAGGCCGGAATCCTGCCAGGCGGCTGGCTCGCACGCCTCCACTCGCGCGTGCAGGCCCAGTAGCGCGTCGCGGGGAGCGGTGTCCTGCAGCCCCGCGTACGCGGCCTCGACATATGAGCCGGCCGCAGTCGGGCCGAGAGGTTGCCCGCGAGCAGCCGGTAGCTCACTGCCTGCACACGCGACACACGCAGCATGACGCTCCTGTCCATCCCGACTGCGCGACGCCCGATGGTGAGCTCAGGCCGGCACGGCTGCGGGGATCATGCCCGCCGTAGCGCGGCGATGCCCTGCAGCGGCTGCAGGGCGCCGTCCGCCTGCCCGGTGGCGTGGACGTCGACCAGCACCTCCCCGGCCGGCTCGGGCACCGGGACGGGCCGGCTGCCCAGGTTCGCCGCGACGATGAGACTGCCGCTGCGATAGGCAAGCAGCCCGTCCGGTCCGGGCAGCGGCACGAAGTCCGGCTCGGCGCCGATCTCGTCGTGTCGCAGCGCGATCAGCTGCTTGCACAGCCACAGCACCGACCCGGCGTCTTCTCGCTCTGAAGCCACGCTGGGCGCCGTCGCTGGCGGCAGCGGCAGCCACGGAACAACGCGGTCGGCAGTAAAGCCGGCGCCCGGCGAGCCGTCCCAGCGCATCGGCGTCCGCGCCCGGTCCCGGATGCCGCGAGGGCTAGCCGAGCCGATGGTCATGGCGTCGCGCTGCAGCTCGGGCGGGACATCCACGTCGGTCATGCCGATTTCGTCGCCGTAGTACAGCACCGTCGCGCCGGGCAGCGTCAGCAGCAGCAGCAGCGCCAGCCGGATCCGCTGCTCGTTCCCGTCGCACCAGCGGCTGGGGAACCGGCCGATGTCATGGTTGGAGGCCATCCAGACCGGGCACCCGCCTGCCGGCAGCGCGGCGAGCGTGTCGCTGATGACCTGGCTGATGCCGGGCATCTCGAAGTCAGCGAACGCGAACGGGAAGTTGAACGCCAGCTGGAGCTCGTCATTGTCGCCGTAGTACGACGCCAGCCGGGACGCGTCGGGAACCCACGTCTCGCCGAGCAGGAGCCGGTGCGGAGCGTAGCTGTCGGCGATCTTCCGCCAGTCGCGGAACACGCTGTGTGTCTCCGGGCGGTTGGCGTTGTACACCGGCCGCAGGCCGTACCGGCCCTCGAGCTCGCTGCTGCCCGGCGCGACTGGCGGGTTGTCGCGCAGCTCCGCGTCCTTGTACAGGCCGTGCGCGACGTCGATGCGGAATCCGGCGATCCCGCGGTCGAACCAGAACTCCAGGATGTCGCGGAACTCCGCGTGCACGGCGGGCAGCCACCAGTTGAGGTCAGGCTGGCCGATGAGGAAGTTGTGCAGATAGTACTGCCCGGTGTTGGCATTGCGCTCCCAGGCGCTGTGACCGGTAGCGTCGAGCCAGTTGTTCGGCGGCCCGCCGCCCGGGGCAGGATCGGCCCAGACGTAATAGTCGCGATGCTCGCTGTCGCGCGACGCAGAGGCGTCGATGAACCACGGGTGCGCCGAACTGGTGTGATTCGGCACCAGGTCCAGCAGGACCCTGATGCCGCGGCTGGCGGCCGCGGCGATCAGGGTGTCCAGGTCTGCCATCGTGCCGAGCTCGGGATGAACCGCGGTGTAGTCGCTGACGTCGTATCCCCAGTCCTCGTCCGGCGACGGCATCGTCGGCGACAGCCAGACACCGTCGACACCGAGCCACTGCAAGTGGTCAAGGCCGCCGATGATGCCGGGGATATCGCCGTAGCCGTCGCCGTTCGTGTCGCGCCACGAGCGGACGTACAGCTGATACAGCACAGCGCCGTGCCACCACGGGCTCGAGGCCATGGTTATCGTCCTTTCCGAGCCGAACTGCCGGGTCGAGTCTGACCGTGACTACTGCCAGATAGCTGCCCCGGTTTCGGGATCGAAGAACTGCATGCCGGCCGTGTCGACAGCGAAGTTGATGCGGTCACCGGCCTTGACCGGCGTCTTCGGATCGACTCTGGCCACGCCCTCGCCAGAGATGGCTGCCGTCTCGGCGTCGGCCGAGTGCGCGCCCTCGGCGACCACGCGCTTGGCGTCGATCGTGAAGTGAACGACCAGCTCCGAGCCGAGCGCCTCGACTAGGTCGACGTCGCCGGTCAGAGTCGGCCCGGTCGCGCCCGCGCTCGCGGCCGGCAGGTGCTCGGGCCGCAGGCCGACGACCACCGGCTGGTCGGCGAATGCCGCCAGCCCCGAGTGCGCCACCGTGACCGAATCGGGCAGGGCAATCTCCTGCGATCCGATCCGGACGGAGCGGCCGCCCTCGCCGACCGTCGCCTCGTACAGGTTCATCGCGGGCGAGCCGATGAACGCGGCAACGAACACGTTGTCCGGGCGGTCGTAGAGCACCTGCGGGGTGGCGCATTGCTGGAGCACTCCCGCCCGCAGGACCGCGACCCGGTCGCCCATCGTCATGGCCTCGATCTGGTCGTGCGTGACGTAGATCGTGGCGACGCCGATACGCCGCTGGATGCGGGATACCTCCGCGCGCATCTGCACGCGCAGCTTGGCGTCGAGATTAGACAGCGGCTCGTCCATCAGGAAGACCGACGGCTCGCGCACGATCGCCCTGCCCATCGCGACGCGCTGCCGCTGGCCGCCGGACAGCTGGCCCGGCTTGCGGTCCAGCCACTCCGTCAGCCCGAGGATCTCCGCGGTCTCCCTGACCTTCGCGTCGAGCTTGTCCTTAGGCAGCTTGCGCAGCTTGAGCGCGAAGCCGATGTTCTCCGCGACCGTCATGTGCGGGTACAGAGCGTAGTTCTGGAACACCATGGCAATGTCGCGTTCCTTAGGCGAGAGGTTGTTGACCTCGCGCCCGCCGATCCGCAGCGTGCCGCTGGTGATGTCCTCAAGGCCCGCGACCATCCGCAGCGCGGTGGTCTTGCCGCACCCCGACGGTCCGACGAGCACCATGAACTCGCCGTCGATGATGTCCAGGCTCAGATCATGGACGGCATGGAATCCGTTGTCGTAGACCTTGTTGACCTTATCCAGGTTCACCGTGGCCACGGTGCCTCCTCTGCGGGGTCGAGCGGGGGATAGTCGAACTGGCGCAGGCTCATCCCTTCACCGCGCCCGAGGTGAGGCCGGAAATGACGAACTTCCGGAAGATGAAGACGAGGATGCCGATGGGAACCGTCGCGACGACCGACGCGGCGAAGATGGTCGCGTAGGGCGTGACATCGATGGTGCCGAACTGGGAAACCCCGACCGGGATCGTGCGGAAGTTGTTGGAGATGTTGAACGTGAGCGCCATCAGGAACTCGGTCCAGCAGGCGGTGAAGCAGAAGATGCTGGCGGTAAAGATGCCCGGCAGCGCCTGCGGCAGGATAATCGACCACAAGGTGCGCAGCGGCGAGGCGCCGTCGATCCGTCCGGTCTCCTCCATCTCCTTGGGTATGCCGAGCATGTAATTGCGGAGGATCCAGATGGCGAACGGCAGGTTGAAGGCCGCGTACGGGATGATCAGCGCCTGGTAGCTGTCCAGCCAGTTAAGGTGCCGCAGCAGAATGTATAGCGGCGCGATCAGGGCGATCTCCGGGAATACCGAGATCATCAGGAAGGCAACCAGCATGGTGAACTTGCCGCGCATCGGGAGCCGGCCGAGCGCGTAGCCGGCAAGTGTTCCGAATAGCAGCACCAGGGCGGTCGCGGCGAGCGTCACGATCAGCGAGTTGCGGAAGTAGATCCCGAAGTCGTACTGGACGAAGGCGGACTTGTAGTTCGCCACGCTGAGTGGGTCAGGGAAGTACTGCGGCGGGTCGACGCCGATACCGAGCGGCGTCTTGAAGCTCGAGGCGATCAGCCAGTACAGCGGCAAGCCGATGAACAGCACGACGAAGAACGCGGCGATGTTGACCCCGTTGAACACGCGGTGCCAGCCGGTTCGCTTGCGGTTGCGCATCAGGTGTTCTCCTTCCCAACCTGGACACGGAATGTCCGGAGCGATAGCAGGCAGCCGAGAAGGACGAGGAGCGCGGTACTCGTGGCGACGGCGGCGCCGCCGCCGAAGTCGAGATTCTTGAACATGGCGTCATATCCGAGTACCGCGAGCGAGGTCGTCGATGTTCCCGGCCCGCCGCCCGTGAGCACATACGGGAGGTCGAACAGCCCGAATGCCTGGAGGACCCGGAACATGACCGCGAGCGCGAGCGTAGGCCGCAGCAGCGGGAGCGTGATGTGCCAGAAGGTGTACCAGCCGGAGGCGCCATCCATCTCCGCGGCCTCGTAGACGTCGCCGGGCAGCATGACCAGGCCAGCCAGCACGATAATGGCTACGAACGGCGTGGTCTTCCAGATGTCGGCGACCATCATGCCGATGATCGCGGGGGTCGGGGTGCCGAGGACATTGGGGTGCCCGAGCCCGACCGACTGAAAGATCGCCTGCAGCACTCCGTACGTTCCCTCGTAGATGTACCCCCAGAGCTCGGCGTTGATGACGGTGATCATCGACCAGGGAATGAGCAGGAGTGCCATCATCCAGCCGCGGCCGGTGGTGAGCCGCTCCAGGACCAGCGCGATGAGGGTGCCGAGCACAAGTTCCACCACCACGGTGATGACCGTGTAGACGACGGTGAAGCCGAGTGCGTACCGGTACACCGAACTGTGGATCAGCGCCGAGTAGTTGGTGCCGGTGATGCCGGTCATGTTGATGCCGGTGCCGGAGACCGACACGTTCCGCAGGCTCATCACGACCGAGTACAGGATCGGGAAGATGGTCACGCCCGCAACGAAAATCAGCGCCGGCGCGGCGAACAGCCAGCCCAGCCTCGCGAGTTTCCGGCGGTTCGTATCGGGTCGGCCGACGGGCGGAGCGGCGACTGCCGACTGCCCCGCGGCAGCTGAGATGGTGGTCATGAGTCAGTCCTTTGGCTGCAGCCGGCAGGGACAGGTGGTGCGGGAGGCCGCCCGGGCCGGGGACGCCGGAGCGTCCCCGGCCCGGATCCGCCGCTGCGGGCTAGAGCCCGCCGCTTGAGGTGGAGGCGAGTGCGGTGTTCGCCTGGCTCTGCGCGCTCGCCAGGCCCGCCGACGGGGTCACCGAGCCAGCCAGGATGGCGTTTACGTTGGTGTAGATGGCCGTGCTCAGCGCAGGGTAGTTCGGGGTGCCGGCCGGGCGCGGGACCAGCCTGGTCTTCGGCACAATCGCCAGGACCGGGTTGGAGGCGATGACCGCCGCGGACGTCCGCACCGACTCGATGGTCGGGATCTCCGAGTACTTCATTGCGAGGATGTCCTGGGCTGCCGGGCTGGCAAGCCACTTGATGAAGGTCAGGTCCAGGCCGATGTGCTTGCTGTGCGGGTTGATGTACATGTTCCAGCCGCCGATGTTGGAGTAGCCCGGGTAGGACTGGCCCGCGAACGTCGGAAGCGGCGCGACGCCGACCTGGCTGGCGGTCAGCTTCGAGGTCGCTGGCGTCGTGGCATACGAGTAGGCGTAGTCCCAGTTGCGCAGGAACACTGACTGCCCGGCAGCGAACACGTCCATCGCCTGCGGCTCCTGGAACGTGGTGACCGCGGACGGAGTGACGCCCGAGGTGATGAGGCTGCGCATGAATGTCGCGGCCTTGATGGCGGCGGGGCTGTCGAGGGTCGCCTTGCTGTAATTCGCGTTGGTGACCGCGCCGCCCGCGTCCGTGAGGTACTCCATGAAGTCGCAGGTCAGTCCTTCGTAGGAGTCGCCTTCCCAGACGAAACCGTACTTGATGTGGTCCTTGGCCTGGATGGTCTTGGCGTCGCTCTCCAGCTGCTGCCAGGTCGTCGGGACGGCCATGTGGTACTTCGCCAGCAGGTCCTTGCGGTAGTACAGGAAGCCCTGGTCCTCGAACAGGGGCGAGCCGTAGACCTGGCCCTTGTAGGTCGCGCCCTGGATCAGGCCGGGCGCGAACTTCGCGAAGTAGCTCGACGGGAGGTACTTCGACAGCGGCACGGCCAGCTGGTGGGCGCCGAACTGGGCCGGCCAGATCACGTCGCCCATGAAGACGTCCGGCGTCGAGGATCCGCCCGAGATCGTCGTAGCCAGGGTGGCCCGGTTGGTGTCGGTGTCGGTCGACGCGGACACGAGGGTCACGTGGATCTTCGGGTAGGCCTTCTCGAACGCCTTGATGAGAACTGTCCGGGTATCCGTGGCGCCGGCGCCGGCGATCGGGCTCGCCGACCACACGATGGTGCCGGAGGTAGTCGAGCCGATCGAACTGGTGCTTGAGTGCGGTGGGCTGCTGCTACCGCAGGCCGCCAGCGCGACTGCGGTGACAGCGGCAGCCAGGATCGCGCCGGCGGCGCGGTACCTGCGCGTTGATCGATGAGACATGGTGTGCTCCCGGGGGTTACGGCCGCGACAGCGCGGCTGCGGTGGCGGATCCTGCTGTGGTACTGCGCGCCGAGGCGGCAGCATGTGCGGTCGGTGCTGTCAGGGCGGGCGCCCGGCCCGGCGGCGGCCGAGCGCGGACGTGGCAGAAAGGCGAGGAGAGCGCGGACTGCGCCTCGCTCCGGCTTAACCGGCCGGGAGGCCGGACGCGCCGGGCGGTTCGCGAGCGTGCTAGGTGTTCCATGAGGCTGCTTTCTGGTCCGGATCGGCGCCTAGCCGGACCGGACGATCTGCCGGAGTTCGACGGCCAGGCGAGCGAGTGTGGCGCCGACGGATTGCTGCTGTGCGAGTGCCTGGTGGACCGAACTGGAGATCGCCAGGCTGAACTGGTTGTAGTTGACGAGGGCGGGACGCGGGCGGGCGGTAAGGATGGCCTGCCTCAGCACGGGCAGGAACGGGAAGCGGCGGATAAGCGACGGCTCGCTGTACAGCGCGGTCCAGACCGGCGGGAGCGCAGACCGCAGCAGTACCTGCCGCTCGCTGCTCATGCTGGTGAGGAACTTGATGAAGGCCAGCGCGGTGGCCGGGTGCGGGGCGTAGGCGCTGATGGCCAGGTTCGCGCCGCCGAGCGTGCTCGAGCCGGGGCCGTGGAGGCCGGGCAGTGCCGTCACGCCGAACTTGCCGACGACGTGGTTCCCCGGCCCGGCCTTGCTGGCGTCGCCATAGACGTACGGCCAGTTGGACAGGAACAGCAGCTTGCCTGCCTCGAATGCGTGCCGGGAGGCCTCCTCGTTCCAGCCGAGAGTTGCCTGCGGGATCCAGCCCGGCTTGAACGCCGCTGACCAGGAAGCTCAGTGCCTTCGTGGCCTGCGGTGAATCGACAGCTACCGTGCCGGACGGCGGACAGCAGCGATCCGCCGGCTGACTGGACCGCCTCGGCAAAGTTGACGGTCAGGCCCTCGTAGGCCTGGAACTGAGTGCCGTACCCGGCGAGACCGTGGCGGGGTGCGATCGTGCGGGCGTCGCTCGCGAGCTGCGCCCAGGTCACCGGCGGCTTGACGCCGGCTTCGCGCAGGATGTCATTGCGGTAGTACAGCAGCGTCGCGTTGCTGGTGAACGGCACGGCGTACAGGTGCCCCTGATACGTGGCCGTCGCGACCGCCGGGCGCAGGAAGCTGGCCAGCGGGAACGGCGCCGCGCTGATCGGGGTGATCCAGCCGCTGCTGGCGAATTCCGCGGTCCAGATGACGTCGAGGCTCATCACGTCGTAGACGGTGCTGTGCGCCTGCAGGTTCGCCACCAGCTGGGCGTACTGGTCGTCGGCGTCGTCGGGCAGGTAGATGGGCGTCACGCTGCTGGCCGGGGTGCTCGCGGTTCCACTCGGCGAGCAGCGGCCGCAGGTAGCCAGTGTCGACCTTGCCGGTCGCGAACGTGATCGGGCCGACGGCAGTGATGCGGGCCGCGCCCCCGCTGGCCGGCGCCGCCGGCTCCGCGCCCGCAGCGACGACTGCGCATCCGCTGACGGATCCGCACAGGGCGCCGATGACCAGCAGCCGGCGAATCGAGACCCGGCGCATGCCGGCCGGCACGTCGCGTGCCGGCTGCCTGCCGCGCCTGATCGCCCCACCTGGTCCCGCCTTCTGCCAGCGGTCGCAGCCGACCTTCACTATCACCGGTGCGTTACCGGCGCGTTAACCCAGCAGGTCAACATCGTGCGGGCCGACCAGTACTTGCTTGTTATATACGTCCGTTAGGTAGTAGTCAATGACAGCATGTCAGGCAACGTACACCGCGGTCCGGTGCGCAGTATGCGAACATTAGGGTCAGTAGCGCGGGAAAGGGGGCGGCCGATGCGAATGCCGTTGCTGGCGCTCCTGGCCAAGGAACCAGCGCACGGCTATGAGCTCAAGAGCCAGCTTGAGCAGATTTTCGGCGAGGCCTACCCGTCGCCGAACATCGGCCAGATCTACGTCACGCTGCAGCGGCTCGAGCGCGATGGTCTGGTGTGCAGCCAGGACGTCGTTCAGGCGACGCAGGCCGAACAAGCGCGTCTACGAGCTCACCGATGCCGGGCGCGAGGCGTCATCAACTGGATGGACAAGCCCAGCGAAGGGCCGCGGATCCGGGACGAGTTCTTCATGAAGCTGGCGCTGAGCCTGCTGACCGGCACGTCCGACCGGCTCGGGCTCATCAACCGGCAGCGCCGCCACTACCTCGCGCCAGATGCGCAGCCTGTCGGAGCTCGGCGTAGCAGCCGACCGGCCGTATCCCGCGGCTGCTGATCGAAGGTGCGATGCTGCACCTGCAGGCCGACCTGGACTGGCTGGAGCGCTGCCAGGAGGAGCTGGTGTGACCGGCGCGCGGCGAAGGCTGCTGCGTGCGGGCGGACGGAGCCTGACCAAAGACCTTCGCCGGCGACGGCGCGCTGGTGCCCGCCATCCGTGGCGTCGACCTCGCGCTGCGAGCCACGGCGAGTTCGCCGCGATCACCGGGCCGTCCGGAGTCGGGCAAGTCGACGCTGCTGCACATGCTGGGCGGCCTGGAGCGGCCGACGAGCGGCGAGATCTGGCTGGACGGCCAGCGGGTCGACGGGCTCAGCCAGGCCCGGTGGGCGGTGCTGCGCCGCCGGCATATCGGGTTCGTGTTCCAGTTCTTCAACCTGCTCTCCAACATGACGGTGGCCGACAACGTCGAGCTGGCCGCGCTCATGGGCGGCGCCAGCCGGCAAGCAGGCCGGGCCAGCGCCGGGAGGAGCTGCTCGGCGAGCTCGGGCTGGCGGCCAAGGCCGACGCGGCGCCGGCCCGGCTGTCCGGCGGCGAGCAGCAGCGGGTCGCGCTGGCCCGGGCGATGGCGAACCGGCCGCAGCCTGCTGCTGGCCGACGAGCCGACCGGCAACCTCGACAGCTCGGCCAGCCGGGCGGTGCTGCGTCTGCTCGGCCGCGCGCACGCCGACGGGCAGGCGATCCTGCTGGTCACCCACGACGCGCGGGTGGCGAGCGCCGCCGACCGGGTCATCAGCCTGTTCGACGGCATGGTCGCCGACGATGCGCCGTATGCTCGCGCGCCGTCCCGGCCCACGCCGACTGCCGGACGTGCTCAAGCTGCGAGGCTGACCAGTGCGTGCGATGGCTGCGCTGGATCCGCGCCGATCTGCGCGCAAGCACGGCCCGGCGCGTGCGTGATCGTCGGCGGTCGTCGCCGGGGTGGTGACCGCACTGCTGCTGTCGGCCGGCGCTGCTGCAGGGCGCGACGAACCCGTGGCAGGGCCTGTTCACGGCGACCAGAGGCGCGCAGATCTGGCTGCACCTGGCGCCGGGCACTGACGTCCGTGACCTTCGCTCGCAGGTGAGCGGCATCGACGCGATAGCCGGGCCGTACGAGGCGACCGCCGCCAGCGTGGTCCAGGGCGAGCAGCGGACCCGGGTCGAGCTCCGCGCGACGCCGTCACTTGCCGGCGATCGGCCGGCCACTGCTAGTCAGCGGTCACTGGCTGGCGTCGGGCCCAGCTGAGCGGCGTGGTCCTGGAGGCGACCTTCGCGCAGGCCATCCACGCGACCGACGGCAGCACGCTGGTGCTGGACAACGTGGACGAGACCGCGCGCGTCCGGGTGCGCGTGGCCGGCATCGCGGAGACCTCGGATCAGGGCTTCTACCCGGACCAGACTCCCGGCCTGATCTGGGTGCTGCCGGGCCTGCTGCGGCAGATCGAGCCGATCACCGGGCATACCGAGGAGGTCGTCGGGCCTGCGGATCGGCGATCCGGAAGCGGCGCAGTTCATCGTCCAGCAGGTCGTCACCCAGCTGGGCAACAGCGCGGTCGGCACGGTGTCGACCTGGCAGCAGGTCGAGGCAGTCCATGGCCCGGCGCGACCCGCTGCTCGGCCTTCTGCTGGCGCTGTTCGGGCTGATGGCGCTCGGCGCCGCCGTGCTGGCCATCATCAACGTCACCAGCGGCCGGGTGCTGCTCCAGACGGGCTGACCTGGGCATGCTGAAGACGCTCGGGTATCACGCCGGGCCAGGTCATGGTGATGCTGACGGCCGAGCACGCGCTGCTCGGCCGGCGCCGGCATGCTGCTCGGGCTTGCTGGCCGCCCGGCTGCTGACGCCGCTGCTGCTCGGCAGCGTGCCCGGGGTGAGCGGCGGCGGCGGCCACCGTGCCGGGCGGCTGGGCCGCTGTCATCGTCGGCGGCGCCTTCGCCGCGGTACTGCTGGCCACGGCGGTCCCGGCCTGGCAGGCGGGCCGTGTCTGGCCGGTGGCGGCCGTGCGCTCGGTGCCGCCGCGCGGCCACCTGTCGAAGCTGGCAGGCATGGCGATGGCGGCGCAGCTGCCGCCCGCCCTCGTCCTCGGCACCAGGGCGGCCTTCCTGCGAAAGGCGTCGGCGGCGCTGACCATCGGCGGCCTGGCGATGCCGATGTTCATGATCACGATCGGCCTCGGATTCTGGTCGACGATCGACGACGTGCAGCGCCAGCCCGCCGACATCGGGCTGGCGGCGAGCGTGACCGTCAGTCCCGGGCCGCTGACGCTCGCGCAGGCGGGCAAGCTGATCAGCGCGGACCCGCAAGTACGTCAGGCGTACAGCTGCGTGCGTGCGCAAGCGCTTGCGCCTGGGGAGACCACCACGATCACGACGCTCGGCATGGGTACCTCGGCGCGGCCCTATCCGTTCCGGGTCGTGCAGGGCCAGCTCTATCACGCACCGGAGCAGGCGGTCGCAACCCAGGCGCTGCTGGCAGCTCTTCGCACTCAACGTCGGCCAGTTCGTCCGGATGTGGTTCGGCGGGGTGCCGGTCACGTTCCAGATCGTCGGCCGGATCATCGACCCGCAGTACGACGGGGAGGTGCTGGCCTACGGCCGGGATACGCTCGCCGACGAGGGTGCAGCCGCGCCGATCGGCTTCTACAGCCTGGTGCTGAAGCCGGGAGTCAGCCCGGCCGCGGCGGCTGAACAGGCTCGACCGGGCCTCGGGCGGCCGCCTCGATGCGGCCACCGTGCCGAACCCGGCCGACCAGCTCGGCAACGTCCAGGCCGCACTGGCGGGGCTCATCGTCGTGCTTGCGCTGATCGGGCTGGCCAGCCTGCTGACGGCGTCCCTCATCGGGCAGCGCGACCACCAGCGCGACGTCGGGGTGCTGCGGGCGATGGGGCTTACCCCGCTGCAGGTCCGGGTAGCCGTCATGATGCGCACTGCGGTGCTGGCGCTCATCGCCGTGGCTGCCGGAGCGCTGGCCGGCCGGGCCGTCAGCATCAGCCTGATCAGCGCGATCTCGAAGGTCTACGGCCTCGGTGCCGGGATTGGCCGCCCGCCGTCGGCCGGGACGCTGATCGCGGCCATCGTGCTGGCGATCGCCGTCGCCGTGGTCGCCGGAATCCTGCCGTCGAGACTGACCAGCCGCCTGCCGGCGGTAGCCGTGCTCGGCCCCTAGCCGTTCGCCGGGTGGCCGATGGACAGGCCGCTGGCGGGGTCGAAGAACTGCATGTTCGAGGTGTCCACCGCGAGGGTGGCCTCGGAGCCGGGCTTGATACCACTGCGAGCAGCGACCCGAGCGGTCCACAGCGTCTTGTTGTCCGCCAGCGGGATTGCGTCGTCGTCCTCGTCACCGGCCCGGGCATCGGTAATGCTCGCGTGCTGGACCGGCGCGGCGTCAATCGTGAAGATCACGTGGATCTCACTGCCGAGTTCCTCGGTCACCGTGGAGCGAACGGCCAGCCGCGGCCACGACGCGTCGGCGAGTTCTGCGTCCTCGAAGTCAGACGGCCGGATGCCGAGAATGATCTCCTTGCCGAAGTAGTCATCAAGCCCTGGCTTGGCCGAGAGCATCGCTTCGCTGACGGCGAGCCGGTGATCGGCGAACACAACGGCCGCGCCACCGTCGCGGACCAGCTGCGCGCTGGCGAAGTTCATGGCAGGCGAGCCGATAAAGCCGGCCACGAACAAGTTCACCGGCGCGTTGTAGAGCGTCTGCGGCGTGTCGACCTGCTGCAGCTTGCCATCCCGCAGGACGCAGACCCGCTGGCCCAGCGTCATGGCTTCGACCTGATCGTGGGTCACGTAAACGGTCGTCACGCGCAGTCGCTCGTGCAGCTGGGAGAGCGATGCCCGCATCGAGACGCGGAGCTTGGCGTCCAGGTTTGACAGTGGCTCGTCCATGAGGAAGGCCTGCGGCTCGCGGACGATCGCGCGCCCCATCGCCACCCGCTGCCGCTGTCCGCCGGACAGCGCGGCCGGCTTGCGCTTCAGGTACTCGGCGAGTCCGAGCATCTTCGCGACCTCAGTCACGCGGCGCTTGATCTCGTCCTTCGGTGTCTTGCGCTGCTGCAGGCCGAAGGCCAGGTTCTGCTCGACCGTCATGTGCGGGTAGAGGGCGTAGTTCTGGAAGACCATCGCGATGTCGCGGTCCTTGGGCGGCAGGTCGTTGACGACCCGGCTGCCAATGGTGATCGTGCCGGCGGTGATCTCCTCGAGTCCCGCGATCGACCGGAGCGCAGTGGACTTGCCGCAGCCGGACGGACCGACCAGGACCATGAACTCGCCGTCGATGATGTCCAGGCTCAGCCCGTCGATGCCCTTGTGGCCACCGGGGTAGACCTTGTCCACCCCGTCCAGCACGATCTGCGCCATGAAGACCTCGCTCGCATGTGTCCTCGGCCCTGGTGAGCCGTCCTGGCCGGAGCGTACCTGCGCGAGTCCTTAGCCGGCGATGTGCCTGAACGGCATGTTACGGTAGCGTAAACCCCGTTATCGTTTCGTTATCAACGAAGGTGCCGTGTTTCCGGGGCGAGCGTGCGCAGCCGCCCCGATCGGCACGTTAACGTTGCGCCGTGGAGGAGATCAACGCGACGATCATCTCGCTGCTGGCCAGCGATGGCCGCATGAGCTTCACCGAGCTGGCGCGTCGCACCGGGCTGTCCGTCTCGGCGGCACAGCAACGCGTCCGCCGGCTCGAGCAGCGCGGTGTGATCAGGGGCTACGCCGCGGTCGTTAGCGCCGAGCAGATCGGGCTGCCGCTGACGGCCTTCGTGTCGATCAGGGCGTTCGACCCGGCCGCGCCGGATGACGCGCCGGAGCGGCTCGCTCACCTGACCGCGATCGAGGCCTGCCACAGCGTGGCCGGAGACGCGAGCTACATCCTCAAGGTCCGGGTGGCCTCGCCGCTCGCACTGGAGGAGCTCCTGCAGGAGATCCGGGCTGCCGCCAGCGTCTCGACTCACACCACCATCGTGCTGAGCACGCCGTTCGAGAACCGCCCGCCGCGGGTTTAGGACGGCGCCGCGTTCCGACGGCACCGGGTTCCGGGCAGCACGGGGTTCCGGACAGCACCGGCCCCTGCCTCACGAAGTAACGGCGAAGAGGCGCAGCGGGCCGCTGCCCCGCACCTCGACGCCGAGAGCGACGATGGCCGCGGTGGCGCGGTGCTCCGCTGCTGCCGCTGACAGCTCGGCGGTGCAGGCCGCCACGATCGTGGCACCGTGCAGCAGTGCGTGGTCGATGAACGAGGTGTAGGACCGGCCGTCGCCAGCCGGCGGCGCGGCAAGGACCACGTCGCTATCGTCGATCGCCGCGGTCGCGCTCAGCGCGGCAAGCTCTGCTGACATGTCCAGGTGCGTGAGCCCGGACGGGTGCAGCACACCGTCTGCCCCGCCCACGTACGGCAAGAGTGCCAGGTCGTGCGGGCGCGCGGCGGGCGGCTGGAGCGAGCCCATGCCGAGGAGCGCGCTGAACGGCGTCGCGGCCGGGGCGTCGCCGAAAGAGATAACCTGCCGCACCCATGACCGGTCCGCCGCCGCGAGTCCGGCGATCGCCAGCGGCTCGGCGGTCAGCAGCATGCGCGCTCCGCAGTCGGCGAGCTGGCCGGCGGCCTGGGTCACGGAGAGCCCGGCGCTGAGCGGACACGGAATACCTCCCGCAGCGCTGACTGAGTGGCACGCGAGCACGTACGAGGCAGCATCAGGAACGTAGACGCCCACGACATCACGCGGTCGCAGGCCGCGCCAGGCCAGGCCGGCGGCGGCTCGCTGAATCGTGCTCGCCAGGTCGGCGAACGAGTGGGTCTGGCCCGGCTCGCGCGTCACGAGCGCCGGGCGGCAACCGTATCGGGCGGCTGCCTGGACGAGTCGCTGTGTCGCCGTCAGGTCCTGGTTCAGGCTCGAGCTGCCCACGTAGGTCCGCTCGCCTCCTTGTTCCTGCCTGTCGCCTTGCCCCACTTGCCTGACCGTACGCATGCCGGCGCCTCCTGCACATCGTCAGGAATGTGTAGGCGGGTATGTATTCGACACCTGCCACCACGATTCTGCCCGGCAGTCCGGCGACTGCGCTGGCGCTCGCGCGCGAGCGCCAGCGCAGTCGTCCTCCCCGCCCGGGACCTGCCACCATGTCGCCGGCCATCCCCCTCCGATGGCCGACTGAACCCGGTGACTCACCCGGCATAACGTTAGGTAGTCCGAGGCCTCCGCACATCGGCTGAATTGCGCATTTGCATATGCAGATGGCGCGCGCCGGGTGTGTAGACGCAGAGCCAGGTGACGCCGCTGGCGGTAATGCCCGCCGCGACGGCCGGCTGGCTGGTCGGCGGCCGCGCTCCGGCTGCCGTCGCCCGGCAGACCCTGCAATAGTCCCCGCCGCGACTAACGCTGCGGGCCCTGGTTCGGCAAGCCGGCGGCCCGCTGGTCGACCGTCCACGCTGCCACCTGAGCTCGTGAGCTGAGGCCCAGCTTGGCCAGGATGTTCGCGACGTGCCTGGCGGCTGTTGCCGGGCTGATCACGAGCTCGTCGGCAATTGCCTTGTTGGACAGGCCGCGCGCGATGAGCAGCGCGATCTGCCGCTCCCGCGCAGTCAGGACAGAGGCCGGGATGAGGGCTGCCGACCCGCTGAGAGCGCTGCTTCCGGCGAGCGGACCCGCAGTGCCGCCCCCGGAACCGCTGGCGCTGCCAGAACTGCCGTCTCCTGCGGCCGGCTTCCCTTCGCGGGCCGGAGGGGTCGCTGCCGAGAGCGCGAAGCGCACGGCCTCGTGCATGCTGAGGCGACGTCCCTCGGCGAGCAGGCTGGCGGTGTCGTTCTGGGCGAGCCGCTGGTGCGCCGATGCGAGCTGCCCGTCGAGCTGCGCCCGGGCGGTCGGCGAGTGGTGCCCGATGGAGTCGCGCAGCGCCGTCGCCGCGCCCTCGATCCGTACTGCGGTCACGTCGTCGTCGCGCGCGGCTGCCAGGCCGGCGAGCGCCTCAAGTCCGCGGGCGATGCCGAGGCGCTGGCCAGTCGCCATGCTGAGCTCGAGGCTCTCGGTCAGGCTCTCCGTGGCCGCCGCGAGATCGCCGGCGGCCAGCGAGATCCGGCCGATTCCGGCGAGCGAGCGCGCCATCTCGGTGCGCGCGCCGAGCTGCCGGAACAGCTCGAGCGCGCTGCTGAAGTGCCGCAGCGCCGCGGGATTGTCATGACGCGACCGAGCGAGACTGCCGAAGCCATAGAGGGCGTGGGCGACGCCCCAGCCGTTGTTGCCGGTCAGCAACTCGAGCGCAGCCTCGTAGGACTCCTGCGCGGCGTCGAGCAGCTGGGTGCCGCGGAGAATAGTGGCGCGCGCGACGAGGGCGAGGCCCTCGTCCCACTCGTCCTGGTACTCGCGGGCCGAGGCCACGGCGGCATCGGCCAGAGTCAGCGACTCCTCCACGCGACCGGCCCGCAGGCTGATGAGGGCGAGGATCCGCTGCCCGCCCGCCGGGCACGCGGCCCGGAACGAGGTCCACATGGCAACGGCCGCGGCCGCGCGCTGCCAGGCCAGCGCGTACTCCTGGTGCTCGAAGGCAAGCTCGGCTCCGAGCATGAGCGCACGGATGCGCACTCGGGCCGGCACCCGGACGTCCAGTACGAGGAACCGGGCGAACCAGCCGAGCCCTTCGGTGACATCACCCTGGACTACCCACGGCGAGCGCAGCGCGCAGCACAGCCGCAGCCCGGCCCCGGCGTCAGCCGTGTCGAGCGAGTACCCCAGTGCGGCGCGCAGGTTTGCCTGGTCAGAGGCAATCTGGTGGTAGATCTCCACCTGCTGCGACCAGGACAGCCCGTCGCGGACGAACGCCTTGCCCACGACAGTCTCAATGAGGTGCAGCAGGTAGTCGCGGTGGCGCCGGCGGAACTCCTCTCGCTCGCCAGCGGCGGCGAGTCGCGCCGAGGCATACTCCCGGATCGTGTCGAGCAGCCGGTACCGCGCGTCGCCGGCGACTTCTTCCTCGAGCGCGACAAGCGATTTGTCGATAAGAGCGGCCAGCAAGTCCAGGACCTGGTCGACACCAATCTGGTCGTCGGCGCAGACTCGCTCCGCCATCTCCAGGCTCCAGCCAGCGAACACCGAGAGCCGGCGCAGCAGGACCTGCTCGTCCGGGGTGAGGAGCTCGTAACTCCAGTCGACGGCGGCCTGCAGAGTCTGCTGCCGCGGCGGCGCCGTGCGGTCGCCCGAGGCCAGCAGCCGGAACCGGTCGCCGATCCGGGCCGAGATCTGCTCGACCGACAGCGCCCGGACGCGCGCCGCCGCCAGTTCGATGGCCAGCGGGACGCCGTCGAGCGTGCGGCACAGCTGCAGGATCTGCGGACCGTTGTGCGCCGTCAGGGCGAAGCCGGGCCGCAGCGCGGCTGCCCGGTCGATGAAGAGGCGGACGGCCTCATGGCCGGCGGCCGCGTCGAGCTCGGCCTGGCCCGAAGCCGCCGGCAGCGGAAGGCTGGTCAGCGCCGGGCCAGTAAGCGACAGCGGCGGAACGCGCCAGACGGTCTCGCCCCGCACGCGCAGCGGCTCGCGGCTGGTGGCTACCAGCCGCAGCTGCGGGCAGCCGGCGATCAGCTCGCGCACCAGATCAGCGATCGCGTCGACGACGTGCTCGCAGGTGTCGAGGATGAGCAGCAGCTGTCGTCCCCGCAGCGCGTCCACCAGGGTGGCGACGGCAGGGCGATCGGCCTCCTCGACGACCCCGAGTGCGTTGGCGACGCGGCGCGGCGCCAGGGCGGCATCGCTCGTGTCAGCAAGCTCGATCAGCCACACGCCGTCCGGGAACTCGCCGGCAAGCTGCCAGCCGAGCCTGGTGGCCAGGCGGGTCTTGCCGATGCCGCCGGGCCCGCAGAGGGTCAGGGCGCGCACAGTCTTGAGCAGCAGCGCGAGATCGCCAAGGTCACGTTCGCGGCCGACGAAGCTGTTCGGCTCCGCAGGAAGATTGCCCGGGCGCGGGACTGTGTCTGCCGTCATCTGTCACTTCGGTATGTCTTCGGATGATCAGGTCTAGTCTCTCATCCGGGGCGACGCAAGCTCAGTGCCGAGAATCCGCAGCTACTGGCCAGTGTTACCGGGCAGTGTTACCCGTCGGTTTCAGGCGACCGTCACCTCCGCTGGCTCGGTGTAGACAAGGCGACCGAAGTACATGATCTTGACTATGGCCCACGACTGCTCGCCCGGCCGTGCCGCCGGGGGGATGCGAACCGCGAACCGCAGCGTCTCCTCCCGACCCGGGCCGACGGCGAACCCAGCCGTCCACGGCGTCGTCTGCTCCCAGCTGCCGAACGGCGACAGTACCTGGGCCTCGCCGCGGATCTGCGACGCGGCCTGATTGCGGACGCGGACTTCGATGTTGCCCCGGCCGCCGGGCCGGATGGCGAGCGCCGGGGTGATCAGGCTGACCTCGACCTCGCCGTCCTGCGCGGTCTGAGCCGCTTCCTGCATTGCCACCACCTCGGCCAGCGGCAGGTCGACGCGCGGCTCCGGCGGCTGGCCGATCGCCAGCAGCGCGCTGTCCTCGATGACCTGACCGGCGTCGTCGCTGATCTGCGCGGTCACGAACCGGCGGCCCGACCCGGCACCAGGCCGCGCGGTGGCGGTGATCTCGATGGCGCGATAGCCGAGCGGCGCCAGGTCGAAGGTGAGCGGCCCGGCCGGCTCGAGAACGACGTCGTCTGGTGCTGTCAGCCGGATGATCCCGGCGGCAGCGGCGGGACCGCCGGCGACCGTCAGCCGCAGCACGGCTGGCGTCTCGTCGTCGAGCGCCGCCGTCCCCGGAGACAGGTGCACGGCAACGGGCAGGTTGCCGGCCGGGGCCGGACCCTTGCCGTGCAGCCAGTACCGGGAGAAGACAGGCTGCGCAGGCTCCGGCGGCTCCGCCGTCGTCGGTCCCGTACCGGACGCACTGTCGCCGGACGCACTGCCGCTGGCCGCACTGCCAGTCGCTGCATGGCCACCGGGCATCAGCAGCCCGGATGGTTCCGGCCGGAGGAGAGCCGTCGCCAGCCCGGTACGCGGCACGGCGATCAGGGCCCCGCCTTCCGCGAGCGGCAGCGCCGCGCCCTCGCTGTCCTCGCACAGGCTGGTGACGCTGGCCCCAGCTAGCCCGGTGAACAAGCCGGCCCGCGCTACCGCGCTCGCCGGGCTCCCGCCGAGGTCGCGCAGCCGCAGGGTGACGCCGCCGGCTGAGATCGGGCGAGCCGGCCGGCGCGAGCGGGTTGCCGTGCGGCTTCAGCGCCGATAGCGCGACCGTCGCGGGCTCGACCGAGAGCAGGCGGGTGCGAGCCGGGAGCGGCCCGGCGTGCAGGCTGGCCGTGACCGTGAGCAGGTCGTGGTTGTAGTCCTGACCGGCGGCCGGGAAGCCGGCCGTGCGCCAGGAACCAGGCCCGGCGGTGAGAGCGTACTCGAATGTGTGACTCCAGTGCTGCCACGAGAAGCTCGTGCCGTCCGGCGTGGTGCGCTTCTTACCGTCTATCCAGACGCCGCTCGGCCAGGTACTGCACGCCCGCATCAGGGCCATCGTGATGACGCCGTCCGGCGTCACCAGACCGCTCGGCGTCCCCCGGTTGAGCAGCGCGACGCTGCGCTCGGTGAGCGCCGTCTCCGGCGCCCCGGCGGCATCCGCAGCCGGGGCGGCGACGCTGGCCAGTACCTCGACCACCGCATCGGCGAGGTCGGCGACCACGGACTCCACCTCGGCCGCGAGGTCGGCCGCCGCGATGATCAGCACCGGCAGGTCCCGGGTGCTGCGCAGGTCCGCGCCCGCCCCGAAGGCGTCAGCACGACTGCGGCTGGCCGGCACCCAGAGCCGGGCGGCGCCGGTCGCCGCGAGCTGCTCTGCCAGCGCGTCAGTGGCGGCCGGCCCGGCACTCGCCAGGACCTGCGCAGTCAGGTCATTGTCCTGCGGGCCGCCCAGGCAGATCCGGAAGTCCGGCAGGTTGGAGTCGAGCTCCTGGTAGCCGTATCGCGGCCCGGCCGGCTGCGAGCAGGTGGCCGTGACTCCCTGCCCGGCCAGCGCCGCCACGAGCCTGCGGGCGGGCTCCCGGGCGGCGGCAGGCGCGACGACCTCGGCGACCCCGAGGGCGTGCAGGTGCCGGGTGCCGTCACCGGAGCCCACTGCGGCGGCCGCGGTGGCGCCGAGGCCGAGCCACTCGTTCGCCGGGCAGTCCAGCGTGTAGGAGTGCTCGGCGACGTCGGTGTCGACCGGGCCCGGCGGCCTGCCGATCACCGCGACCGCCGTCTGGTAGACCGGGAGCCCGCCCGGCACATTGGCGGGGAACAGCACCCGCAGCAGCCGGTCCTGCCCGATGGAACCGTCGACGTGGGTGCGGAACTCGACCCGCTCAGACCCGTCCCATAGCAGCGTCTCCTGCGTGACATGCAGGCCGGCCAGATCGAACTCGGCCACGATCCGCCCGCCGACGGGGCACTGTTCCGTCCGCACGGCGGCCCGCAGCGAGGTGCTCCCGGTACCGGGCCCGGCCGGGCACAGAAGCCAGGGGCCCTCAGCCCAGCGCGGGTGAGCCGGGTGCTCCGGCTGCAGCATCAGCTCGTTGCCGCCGCCGCCGGGTTGCAGCAGCTCGGCTCCGGACCGCTTGTCCAGAACTCGCGATAGCGCTCCGCCACGCGACGGATCCGCCTCGACGAGGAAATTCTCATTCTCGAGCCGAAACGAGGCCGCCTGCCCCCCCGGCCGCCAGCCCCAGCTCGCACTTGCGTCCTCCAGCGTCCGCACCAGGTAGCTGCGGTAGCCGACGCCCGGTACCTGCGCGCGGAACGTGATCGTCACCGTGCGCAGTGCGCCGTCGTCAGCGCGGACGATGCCGTCGGCCAGGAACGGCACGACCGCGCCAGTGTCGTCGAGCACGCTGAGCCAGTCCGGCCAGCCCGCGGGCAGCTCGAGGCTGACAGTGGCCATCGCGTCCCGGTCGGCGGACAGCGAGTTCACCACCACCACCGCGAACGCGAGGCCTCCGTCGGCGACGTGACCGCCGGTGTCCGGCTGGCCCCGTGCGTCCGCCAGGCTGGGTGTGTCCGCCAGATTCAGTGTCTCGGCGAGGCTCAGCGTGTCCGCCAGGCCGGCCAGGTGCGCGACGGCAGCCGTGCGCGCCTGGTTGCCGCGCTCCCAGGCCTCGCGCCAGCTACCAAGCAGGTCGAGATACACCTGGTCGCCCTCGCTGCCCGTGATGGCGTCATGGTGCGCGCCGAACACTAGCTGCCGCCACGCCTTGTCCAGACTCGCGGCGGGGTAGCCGGCGCCTGCGAGCCAGGCCAGCGTGGCCAGCCGCTCACCGTCGAGCACCGCTGTCTCAGCCGCGCGCTGTGCCTGCTTGGTGTCGACGTAGGTGACGTCCTTGCCGGTGTACACCGGATTCATGTCGCGGGTCTGCGGCGTGATCCAGGTGCCGCGCTCGGCGGCCTCGGCGCGGACGGCCGCGAAGAACTCGCTCGGTACCGCAGTGACGAACCGCGGCCAGGCGTACCGGGCGTTCCAGTCGCGGTGCACCGCCGTGGCCCACCGGGCCGGGATGACATGGTCGGCGCCGACCGGCAGCAGCACGTTCCGAGTGGCAGCGACGGGCGCCAGCTGACGGAACTGCTCGTAAGCATCCGCCTCGGCGGCGGCCAGCGTCTTGGCGTGATGCAGCACCCAGCCCGCACCGTAGTGGTTGGCCATATAGCTGGTGAGCAGGCCGGAGCCGTCGGGGGACAGCCACTCGAACTCCGACGCGAACTGCATAAGCCGGTTGTCGCCGACGGAGCGGTTCGGGCCCCACTGGTGGAACGGGCCGCGGGCCCAGGATGAGCTGTCCAGGCCGGCCGCAGCCATGATGCCGGGGTAGGCGGGGTCGAAGCCGAACGCGTCCAGCATCCACGAGGTGCGCGGGTTGCCGCCGAGCACGTCCCGCTGGTAGGCGGTGCCGTAGACGGCGTTGCGGATGGTCGACTCGACGCACGTCAGGTTGGTGTTCGGCTCGTTGTAGCTGCCGCCGACGAGCTCGATCCGGCCCGCTGCGATCAGGTCGAGCAGGTCAGCGCGGTCCTCCGGATGCGCGTCGAAGTGCGGCTTCAGGTAGTCGAGTTCGGCGAGCACGAACTTGTAGTCGGGGTCGCGCCGGGCCGCGTCCAGATGCAGGCGGACAAGCTCGAATGCGGTACGGACCTCAGGAAGCTCACCGTTCTCGTCGGGCAGCAGCAGCCGCGCCTGCGTGAACTGGCCCTGCGTGCTCCACCAGACCGGGTCGTAGTGGAAATGGCTGACCATCCACATCACCCAGCCCGGCTCGGCGACGGTAAGCGTGCCGGGCTGCTCGGCGCGCCCGCCGGGCCAGAACGCGATCGCGCGCACGGGCACCGCGGTGCCGGGCGGCGCGCCGGCCACGACGGGCACTTCGACGCTGACCTCCGAGCCGAGGGTCAGCCCGGTGACCACGACCGGGTCAGGCGTGCCGACGTCCCGCCCGGTGACCTCCACCGAGACCGCAGTGTGCGGGTCGCTGACCAGGTCCGGGCCAGCATTGACGAGCTGCACCCGGACAATCTGCCGCGGTTCCGCCGCGCTGCCGCCGGAAGCGTCAGTTCTGGCGAACAGGTCAGTCGAGTCAACGCCGCTGATCCGCATGGTTCATGGTCGCACGGCGGCCGAAGGCATCTCCTCAGCGCGGCTCGCTCGCCCGGCGCGCCGCGAGAGTATGCAGCGCGCTGCCGCTGATGCGGTGCACGGTCCAGTCGTCCATCGGCTCGGCACCGAGTCGCGCGTAGAAGCCGCGGGCGGGCTCGTTCCAGTCCAGCACCGACCACTCGAGCCGTCCGTAGCCGCGCTCGACGCAGAGCGCCGCTAGCTCGGCCAGGAACTGCCGGCCATAGCCAGCGCCGCGCAGCTCCGGCCGGACGTACAGGTCCTCCAGGTAGATGCCGTGACGGCCGACCCAGGTCGAGTAGTTCAGGAACCACAGGGCAAATCCGCCGATGTCGCCGTCGTGCTCAGCCACGTGCGCGAACACGGCCGGCTCGGGTCCGAACAGCGTGCGGTCCAGGTCCTGAGCGGTGCCGGTCACCTGGTCGGCAGCGCGCTCGTACTCGGCGAGATCGCGGATCAGCCCGTGAATCGCCGGCACGTCGGCTGGCCGGGCGCGCCTGATCATGCCTGTTCCGCGGTCTGGACGGCGAACCGGAAGCGCAGCCGATACCGCTCGACCGGGACCACGATGTCCGCCGTCTCGGCAGGCTGCCCGCCCGACAGGTGCGTGCGCTCGACCACGAAGACTGTTGAGCCGGCCGGCATCGCCAGCGCGGCGGCCTCGGCGAGCAGGCACGTCCGCACCGAGACTTCTTCCACGACCTGGTCGATGTCGATGCCTATCGACCGCATTCGCTCGATAACGCCCCGGCCTGCATAGCTACCCTGCTCGGGCAGCGGCACGGCCGTGCCCTCCGTCAGGCCAGCCGGCTCGTAGCTGGTGACGAGCTGCACGGGCTGACCGTCCGCGGTCATGAGGTAGCGGGTCGCGGTTACCAGAGCGGCGGCTTCCGCCGGCCCGAGGCGGCGCGCGATTGCCGGCGGCGGCGTGATCTGCTCGGTGTGGTGCTCCCAGGTGACGTAGCGGGCCGCCGGACGGTCAGTGAGCAGGCCATCGGCGGGGCCGCCGGACTCGTCGATCCCGAAGGGGGATCCGGGGTAGTGCAGACGGTCGTGCTCGAGGTGCCGGGCGGCCGGGACTTTGCGCACGTAGCAGCCGGAGCCGGCCCGCGCCTCGATCAGACCTTCGGTCGCGAGGACCTGCAGCGCATGCTTTGCCGCCGTCTCGCCGACGCCGTACCGCGCGATGATCGCGTTACGGGACGGCACCCGGTCGCCGGGCTCAAGTACGCCCTCCCGGATGCGCATCCGCAGATCCTCGAGCACCCTCAGGTACACCGGATCTGTTGATGACCTGCCCATGACTGGCACTTCCTCTGATGAGGCGTCGCAGTCCCTTCCTCGCGTGTCCTGCGAACGCCATTGTGACCGAAAACGCTGCCGCGGGCCGTGCCTGCTGCCGTTCCGCGGCAGGCGATTCTGCCGCTACGCAGGGCAGCGGGGGACAGCTGGTGCCCTGACAGGCGAAATTGCCTCGTTCCTGGCTCTTCCGCCGGACGACGCAGAGCCGGACAATAGCCGGCAGCGCGCAATCCAGTCGCTGGTGGTGAAAGGTGGCGGATATGGCTGACTCTGCGTCGGTGCCGTTTACTGAGACGAAGGAGCCGGTGGCTCCGGAGCGGTTGCACCGGGGTGCTCTGGGGCTGGTGGATATCGCGGCGTCGACGATGGCGAATATCGGCCCGGCGTACAGTTTCTTCTTCGGTTTCGGGCTGCTGGTGGTCACCGCGGGGATCGCGGCGCCGCTGACGATTATCGCGGCGGGCATCGCGGTGGCGCTGCTGGGGAACACGCTGTCGCAGTTCTCCCGGGCGCATCCTTCCACCGGCGGGTTTATCACGTTCGTGGGCAAGACGTTCGGCGGCACGTCCGCGGTGACCACGGCGCTGCTGTGCGGCGCGGGGTACATCATCGCGATTTCGTCAGTGCTGGCGGTGTCGGGCTGGTTCCTGGAGTACCTGCTGCATTACTACTTCGGCTGGAACGTGCCGTGGGTGATCTGGTCGGTGCTGCTGACCGGCGGCGCGGTGGTGATGATGCTGCGCGGGGTGGGGGTGTCGACGAAGCTGGCCGGGTTCTTCTTCAGCTTCGAGATGCTGATGCTGGTCGTGGTGTCGGTGGTCTCGCTGGTCAAGAACGGCAGCCACCTGTCGGGCGCGCCGTTTGACCCGCATCACATCACCGGCGGGTTCTCCGGCCTGGCCGCCGGGTTCCCGCTGGCGGTGTACCTGTTCATCGGCTGGGAGAACTCCGCCGCGCTGGCCGAGGAAACCGGCAACCCGCGCCGCAACGTGCCCCGCGCGGTGTTCCTGTCCATCGCGCTGATGGTGACCGGGTACATCCTGTTCGCCTACGCCACCGTGTCCGGGTTCGGCGACAACGCCGCCCGGCTCGCCGCCGCGCCGATACCGTTCATCACCGTCGCCCACTCCGCGCTGGCCGCGCTGGCAGTGTTCGCCTACGTGGCCGGGCTCACCTCCACCCTCGGCGTCCTCATCGCCGCGGTCAACTCCCAGGCCCGGCTGATCTTCAACGCCTGCCGCGAGGGCCTGCTGCCCCGCGTCATCGGCCGGGTCAACCCCGCCCGCCAGGTCCCCCGCAACGCCATCTTCACCTTCGTCGGCATCGCCGCGGTCATCATCATCATCTGGGCCATCGGCCACCTGGCCGGCGGCTACGCCGCCCGCGGCAGCATCGACGGCCTGACCTTCTTCGACGAATCCGGCACCATGGGCACCCTGCTGATCCTGGTCGTCTACTTCCTGGCCAACCTCGCCCTGCCGTTCTATTACCGGCGCTACCGGCCCGCCGAATTCCGCCTCCTCAAGCACGCCATCCTGCCCGTCCTCGGCATGATCGCCATCGCCATCCCCGTCTACTACCTGTGCAAGCCCCCCCAGCCCGCCCCCTACGACTGGTTCCCCTACGCCGCCGCCGCCATCATCGTCGCCTCCGTCATCTACGCCCTGGTCCTCACCCGCCGCGACCCCGGCCTCGGCGACCGCGTCGGCTCCATCATCGCCGACGAGTAGCCAGCGCGTGGCGACCAGCGGCATAGCGAACAGAAGGGATCGCTAACGCCCGGCAGAAGTAACGGCGAGTAATGGTCAGCCCGGGCTTCCCCGATCGGCGCGGAGGCCCGGGCTCGCCATTAGTCGCTGCCTTCCTCCAGCAGCAGGTGATAGCCGTTCGGCGTCCGCGCGTGCAGCACGCGGTACTGCCAGTCCGGACTTGGAGTCATCAGCTCCTCGCGGTAGCCGACGCCTGCCTCGCTCAGCCGCTTCTTGGCGAGCTCGAGATCACTCACGCCGAACTGCCAGGTCAGGACCTTGTCCGGCCCGTTATGGGAGAAATCTCTCCGCCATTCGATGCCGAACTCGACCTGGCCGTGACCGAGTGCGAGGAAGTACGGATACTCCGGGCCCTTCGTACGTGACGTGGAAGCCGAGGCTCACGTAAAAGTCGCGCTCTGCCCGGAGATCCCCGACAAACAGGATCGGAATGATCCTGCTGAACAATGCCGCCATAGGCGGACATCGTAGCGACCCAGCGCAGTCAAGGTGACACTCTGCGGTCAGCTTCTCGCTGTTATGCCACGATCGTGCCTGCCGGAGGCTTGCCGGCCGCTCGCGAGACGGGACGAAGGTGGCAAGTTGAAGCGGTCAGTAGTGGGTAAGTTACATTAGGTAGGCGGCAGGGTCGCGCCTGCGTGCGGCCTATGCAAGGACCGGTGATAGCGACTCGGGGGGAGATCACCATGACGACGCAGGCCGAAGAACTTCTCGGCGCGCGCGTAACGGGCGCCGACGGCAAAGTAGTAGGTACCGTCGAGCAGGTGTTCAGGGACGACGTGGACGGAACGCCTGCGTGGGCTCGGGTCCGGTCCGGGAAGACCGGCCGATTCGTGCCTCTGGGTAGCAGCACGGTCACCACGGACGGCCTGAGCGTCCCGTTCGACACCCAGAAGATCATGGGCGGCCCGAACATCGACGCCGGCCAGCACATGTCCGCAGCACAGGCCGAGGATCTCAGCCGTTACTACGGGCTGACCGTGCCCGCCCAGCAGACCCGGGGCCGGGCTGGCGATGACACCCAGGCGGGCGACCAGATGGCCGACACCAACGTCGCGGCAGATGCGGACTGGCTCGTCCGCCAGGAAGAGCGCTTCCAGGTAGGCAAGGAAATGCTCGAGACCGGCCGCGTGCGGCTGCACAAGTACGTGGACGTCGAGCCCGTCGAGCAGGCGATCCACGTCTACCACGAGGAGTATGACGTCGAGCGCATCCCGATCACTGCCGAGGAGCGCATCAGCGGCAACATCGCCGAAGGCGAGCAGGAGATCATCCTCCACGAGGAGCGCGCGGTGCTCCGCAAGGAGATCGTGCCGGTCGAGCGGGTCAGGCTGCGCACGAAGCGAGTGGAGGAGGACAGCACCGTCCGCGACGAGCTCCGCCGCGAGCGGATCGAGATAGAGCCCGAGCAGGCCTCCGCAGGTTCACACGGCGGAGACATGGGCTCGTCCAAGAGCTAAGCCGCAGGCAGGAGAGGGGCCCCCGGACTGTGCCGGGGGCCCGTGCGGCGCGGCCTAGTCGCGCCCTGATCAGCGTTTGCGGGCTAGCGTCAGGCCGTCACCGACAGGCAGTAGCACCACCACGACGCGCTCGTCGGCAACGGCGTGATCGTTGAAGTCGCGGATGGCCTGCACGGCCGGAGAAGCGTTGCCCTGGTCGACGACCCGGCCATGCGACAGGGTGTTGTCGACCAGGATGAGCCCGCCGGACCGGACGCGCGGCACTACCTCATCCCAGTAGCTCAGGTATCCGGTCTTGTCGGCGTCGATGAAGGCGAAATCGAAGGTCTCGCTGGCTGGCATCGCCCGCACTGTCTCCAGCGCCGGTCGCAGCTGCAGGTCGATCTGGTCGGCGACGCCCGCCAGCTCCCAGTACTTCCGGGCGACTGACGTCCACTCGGCGCTGACATCACAGCAGGTGAGGTGGCCGCCTTCCGCCAGCCCGCGGGCGATGCAGATCGACGAGTAGCCGGTGAAGGTGCCGACCTCAAGCGCCCGGCTTACGCCGGTCAGCTGTGCGAGCAGCGTCATGAAAGTGCCCTGCTCGGGGCCGATCTGCATGCCGGCGGCATCCGGGAAGCTGGCCGCAGTCTCGTCGGCAAGCTGGCTGAGAACACTGTCGAGGCCGGCGCTGTGCGCCACCAGGTAGTCATAAAGCTCGGGCGTCAGCGGCATGCTGCGGAGAGTCATAGGCGGCATGCTAGCCGAGTGACTCTACCGGCTCAGCTACGACGTTGCGTCGTAGCTGAGCGGCACGGCGGGGGAGCGGGCGCAGTACGCTCTGTGCATGCCCCTGCACGCCCGAGGCCACCTGCTGACGTTCATTCCGAGCCCGCCGATCGACGGGTTCCATATCGGGCCGCTCTTCATTCACTTTTACGGCCTGATGTACGTCATCGGGATCACGCTGGCGATCATCATCACCCGGCGCCGGTGGGCGGCTGTCGGCGGCAACCCCGACCTGGTCGGAGACGTCGCGCTGTGGGCTGTGCCGGCCGGGATCATCGGCGGCCGGATCTACTTCGACATCACCACGCCAGCCGACATCCCGCCGCACTGGTGGGGGGTCTTTGCCGTCTGGTCGGGCGGCCTGGGCATCTGGGGCGGCATCGCCGGCGGCGCCATCGCCGGGATCTGGCGTGTCCGGCGGTCGGGCGCGAGCGCCGGTCAGTTCGCCAACGCGATCGCGCCCGCGCTGCTGGTGGCTCAGGCAGTCGGGCGCGTCGGCAACTACTTCAACCAGGAGCTGTTCGGCAAGCCCACGACGCTGCCGTGGGCACTGCAGATCTCCCTCAGCCACCGTCCGTCGGGTTACCTGGGCTACAGCACCTTCCAGCCGTCGTTCCTGTACGAGCTGATCTTCGACCTGGCGTGGGCCGCCGCCCTGGTCTGGATCGGGCACCATCGCCGGATCCGCCCCTGGGGCCTGTTTGCCCTCTATGTAGCGGGCTACTCGGCCTACCGGATCTTCGAGGAGACGATCAGGATCGATTCCTCGGAGCACTTCCTTGGCCTGCGCCTCAACTTCTACGTGGCGGCGATCGTCACGCTTATCGGGATTATCTGGTTCGTGCGGGTCCAGCGGCGAGCGGACGGCCCGGCGGCGAAGGACGGCACGTCAGGCCCCGCCAGCCCGGCTGGCACGGCCCGGCACCCGTCTGAGGAGACGGCCGCCGGCAGCGACGAGAGCGGCGATGCGGCCGCCGAGGACGGCACCACCCGCGCGGAGGAGCGCGCCCTCGACCGGGACGGTGCCGCGAGCCGGGACGGTGCCGCGAGCCGGGACGGTGCAGCGACGCCCGGGAGTGCGCCCGAGCGCTAGCCCGGGGATCTGCCGCGGGTGGAATTGCCACGTTTCTGGCTACTGAATCCGTAGTCCGGGACAGATTAATCAGCCGGATCGTTATTTGCTGCTGTATTTCATGCTCGGAATCAGTTGCGCCACCTGCGGAATTACCGACACAATGCGGTGCCGATGTCCCATCGCATCACTGGAGCACCGCATGACCACAAGCACCGAGCCCGCCTCACCGCCTGCTGAGGCCGACGAGGGCCTGCGAGGCAACGTTCTCGGGCTGTTCGACTCGATCGTGATGGCCGTCGCGGGGAGCGCGCCCGCGTACACGATCGCCGGCAGCACCGCGGTGCTGATCGCTGCCGTCGCCTTCGCCGGCCCGGCAGCTCTGCTGTGGTGCGGCATCCCGATGCTGGGCATCGCCTGGGCATTCAACTACCTGAACCGCCTCGAGGCCAACGCCGGAGCCACTTATGCCTGGGTGGGCAGGGTCCTGCACCCGGCGCTGGGATTCATGGCGGGCTGGTCGCTGGTGGTCTCGGCGACGATCTTCATGGTCGCCGGATCCCTGCCTGCCGGCTCAGTGACGATCGACCTGTTCAGCGCAAGGGAAGCCAACAACACTGGCCTGGTAACCCTGGTCGGGGCAGTGTGGTTCCTGGTCATGGTGGCTCTGGTCATCATGGGCGTGCGGGTGACGGCACGGGCGCAATGGGTCATGTCGGGCATCGAGATCCTCATCCTCATCGTCTTCGCGGTGCTCGCGGTGGTCCACTCAGCCGCGCACAGCGTCGCGCATTTCTCCTGGTCGTGGTTCGGCTTCAGTCACTTCAACGGCCTGGCCGGATTCGCCGCGGGCGGGCTCGTGGCGGCGTTCTACTACTGGGGCTGGGACGTGTCCTCGAACCTGAACGAGGAGATGAAGGACAGCAAGCGGACCGCGGGCATTGGCGGCATCGTCGGCCTCGTGATCGTGTTCGCTCTTTACGAGATCTTCACGGTCGCCACCAACCTCGCGATGCCGGCCAAGACGATCCAGCAGAACGCCGGTGACGTGCTCGCCGTCCTGGGGCAGGAGGTCTGGCATGGCCCCGGCGGCAAGCTGCTGGTCATCGCGGTCATGCTCTCGACGATCGCCACGCTGGAGACGACGCTGATCCAGGTGACGCGGACGCTGTTCGCGATGTCCCGCGAGCGCACCCTGCCCGCGTTCTTCGGCAGCATCCTCAAGGGAAGGCAGACGCCGTGGCTCGCCACGATCGCGGTCGCGATTGTGTCCCTCGGGCTGTTCATCGGGTCAAACTACGTCGGCTCAGTCGGCACGATCCTCGAGGACGCGATCGACGCGATCGGCATCCAGATCTGCGTGTACTACGGCCTGGCCGGCCTGACCGTGGTCGTCGCCTTCCGGAAGGTGCTTTTCGCCTCGGTGAAGAACTTCCTGCTGATCGGCCTGTGGCCGTTCGTCGGCGCGGTCTTCATGTTCTGGATCCTGGGGGAGTCGGTCAAATCGAACCTCAGCGACGCCGTGGTGAACTGGATCGCTCTCGGCGGGCTGGCGATCGGCCTGGTCCCGCTGGTCGTCTACTGGGCGATCGGCAGTCCGTATTTCAAGCAGCGCCCGACGCTCGGCTCCGTGGACCCGGAGGTCGTGGCGGCCGAGGCAGCGGGGGACTAACCAGAAACGGCCGCGGCCTGCGGCCCCCAGATTTGCTAGCCTGACCGTATGAAGCGCGCAGGACTCACGACGACGCCGGAGTACGTCCCGGCGCGCTGACACCTGATCATGCAACGAAGCCCCGGGGCGAGTGCCCCGGGGCTTCGTCGTTCCCGTGCGCCCGCGCCGCTGATAGCCGCGAGGAGACCGCCATGCCTGCCCACAATCTTGACCAGCCCCGTCACGATCACCGGAAGCTCGGCCGTGCGCTCGGGCTGTTCGACACCGACCCGCTGATCGGTGCCGGACTGCCCTATCTGCTGCCCGCCGGTGCCGCCGTCCGGCACGAACTCGAGGAGTACGTCCGCGAGCTGGAGCGCAAGGTGGGCTACCAGCACGTCTACTCGCCGGTGCTCGGCAAGCGCGAGCTCTACGAGATCTCCGGCCACTGGGAGCATTACCGCGACGGGATGTACCCGCCGATGACCGTCGACCCCGCGGGCGGAGCTGACCAGCGCTCCGAGCAGGTGGTGCTGCGGCCCAGCCTGTGCCCGCATCACGCGGTCATCTACCGGTCCCGCGCGCACAGCTACCGCGAGCTGCCGCTGCGCATGGCCGAGATCGGTGGTATGTACCGGGCCGAGCTGTCCGGCGTCCTCGGCGGCCTGACCCGCGTGCGGGCCATCCAGCTGAACGACGCGCACATCTTCTGCACCCTCGACCAGGTCGCCGCCGAGGCCGCGGCTGCGCTGGCGATGATCCGCGAGGCGTACTGCGCGCTCGGCCTCGCGTCGGCTCGCTACCGCCTGTCGCTGGGCGGCCCGTCCGCGAAGTACGTCGGCAGCCCCGGCATGTGGGACCGGGCCGAAGGCATCCTGCGCGGTGTCCTCGACCAGGCCGGGCTTGCCTACGATGCCGAGGAGGGCGAGGCCGCGTTCTACGGCCCCAAGATCGACGTCCAGGTCACCGACAGTGCCGAGCGGGAGACCAGCCTGTCGACCGTCCAGGTGGACTTCTACCAGCCCGACCGCTTCGCCCTCGAATACATCGGGCCGGACAACAACCGCCACCGCCCGGTGATGGTGCACCGCAGCGTCATCGGGAGCCTCGACCGGATGCTCGCCCACCTGATCGACACCCACGGCGGCGCCTTCCCGCCCTGGCTTGCCCCTACTCAGCTCGCCGTGCTGCCCGTGTCCGCCGGCCAGCGCCCGGCCGCCCAGTCCTTCGTCACCAAGGCGATCGAAGCCGGACTGCGAGCCGAGCTCGACACCGAGGGCAGCCTGGCCGTCCGCATCCGACGCCATCATGTCGTGCCCTACCAGGCAATCCTGGGCAACGACGAGGTAGCAAGTGGCGAGGTCTCCCTGCGCCTGCGGGATGGCCGGCAGCTCGCGTCAAGGCGCACCGACGAGGCGATCAGCCACATAGCGAGGCTCGTATCTTCCCGCAGTCCAAGGTTGTGGTCCGAACCAGAGGCGGTCTGATTACCGGGCTGCGCCGACGGCGGCCGGAGTCCCCGTCCGAGCTCGCCAGTACTCCTGACCGGACTCCGGCAGCGCGTAGATCGGGTCGTAGTACTCGTACTCCCGCTCCAGCGCGACGGGATCGTTCAGCTCTACCCCGGTGCGGTAGTTCTTCGTCCAGTACGAGATACCGCGGTCGGTGTCGTACCTCGCCACCTGATGCACCCACCGCTTGCCCACGTACGGCACGTCGCAGATGAACCGCGGCGTGGCGAACCCGGGCAGGTAGCCCATGATGTCGTGCTGCAACTGCTGCGCCTCGGCCAGCGACAGCCGCCAGTGCTCGCTGTTGGGGATCATGTCGCACATGTAGAAGTAGTACGGCATGATCTTCGCGTCATCGAGCAGGGCGAAACACAGGTCCAGGAGCTGCTCGGTCTGGTCGTTGGTGCCGCGCAGCAGCACGCCCTGGTTGCGCACGTCCCGGATGCCAGTCGCGAGCATGGCCTTCGCCGCTTCCGCGACCAGGGGCGTCACCGACTGCGCCGAGTTGGCGTGGGTGTGAATCGCGATGCCGACGTCGCGCTGAAGGGCGGTCGTGGCGAGCCGCTCCATGCCGGCCCGGACCTCGTCCGTCAGCCAGTACTGCGGGAGGCCGACGAGCGCCTTGGTGGCGAGCCGGATATCGCGGATGTTGTCGATCTCGAGCAGGCTGGCGACGAACGACTCCAGCCGCGGCCAGGGCAGGTTGGCCACGTCGCCGCCGGAAACGACGACATCCCGCACGCCTGGCGAGATCCGCAGGTAGTCGAGCATCTTGCCGAGCCGGTCGTCGCGCCCGAGCTCGAACTTGTGCTTGTCCACGATCGGCGTCGGGTTGCCGACGAGGTCCATGCGGGTGCAGTGGCCGCAGTACTGCGGGCAGGTCGGCAGCAGCTCGGCGAGTACCTTCGTGGGGTAGCGGTGGGTGAGGCCCTCGACTGCCCACATCTCGGCTTCGTGCAGTGAGTCGCGGGATGCCAGCGGGTGCGACGGCCAGTCCGGCCGCCGGTCGGTGAAGACCGGGATCATGTACCGCCGCACCGGGTCGGCGTAGAACGCCTCGGTGAAACCGAGGTCGGCCGGGTGCAGGTGCGGCACCATCGTGTTGATCATCTGCGGCGGCACCAGCATCGACATGGTCGCGCGCTCGGCCTGGTCGCGCTGAAGGTCGGCGTAGAACGACTCGGCCAGCCCGTCGCCGATCACCTGCCGTAGCTGGCGGATGTTCTTGACGCAGTGCGCGCGCTGCCACTGAGCCGACGCCCACTCCTCCTGCGTAACCGCGGCCCAGCCGGGCAGTCGCCGCCAGTCCGGCTCCACGAGCGTTGTGTGCCGGTAGACATACGGCTGGTCGATCATTAGAGAACCTGCCCCTCGCCGAGTGCATACCTATCCAGGATGATAATCCGCGCTTGGGAGACGGTACGCAAGAACCTTCTGTCGGTATAGTGACAGACAACAAATTCTATCGAATACTCATACTACTCTTACGGCGTGCTCAAACCGCCTGATAGCGCGCGAGTCCGGGCACAGCCCGGCTGCCCGGCAGGAAGGATCACTCAGTGACCGGATCGCAGCCTGCTTCCGCCTCGCCACTCGGCCTGCACCGCGTGCTCGAGCCGGCCGGCGTGCTGCCGCAGGCAGCCTGGCGGCTCGACGTGCGACCGGAGATCTGGCCGGACGAGGTGCGGATCACCGTGGAGCGGCTGAACCTGGACGCCGCGTCCTTCCGGCAGCTGCACGAGGCCCATG
This sequence comes from uncultured Actinomycetota bacterium, assembly GCA_963711535.1. Lineage (GTDB taxonomy): Bacteria > Actinomycetota > Actinomycetes > Streptosporangiales > Streptosporangiaceae > JAJYUU01. The sequence goes on from CAVQEN010000005.1 coordinate 548,689, forward strand.
GCGGCGACCCGGACAAGATCCGGGCAGCGGTGCTGGACATTGTGCGCACCCGCGGCAAGATGCAGAACCCGGTCACCGGCTCCGGCGGCATGCTCACCGGCACCGTCGACGAGGCGGGCCCGGACTCGAGCCTCGGGCTGCACGCCGGCGAGAAGATCGCCACACTGGTCTCGCTCAGCCTGACGCCGCTGGTCATCACCGACGGGCTCGCCCGCTGGGACGGCAAGTCCGAGCAGGTGCCCTGCAGCGGCTATGCCATCTTGTTCGGGCGCACGATCGCTGCCCGCCTTCCCGGTGACCTTCCGGCCGGGCTCGCGCTCGCGGTCATGGACGTGTGCGGCGCGCCGGCCCTCACCCATCGGGTCGTCAGCCATGCTGCCAGCCACGCCCCGGTCGTCGCGATCATCGGCGCGGCCGGCAAGAGCGGATCGCTGTCCGCCGCCGCGGCCCGCGCCGCCGGCGCTGGCACGATCATCGGCGTGGTCCCGCACGAGGAGGAGGCCGGGATCCTGGCAGCCGCCGTTGCCGGCGACGGGCTGCACGGTCTCGTGGACGAGGTCGTGATCGCTGATGCCCGCGACCCCGTTGGTGTCTCCAGCGCGATCGCGTCGGCGGGCGGCCCGGCTGACGTGACCGTGGTCTGCGTCGACGTGCCCGGTTGTGAGGGCGGCGCGATCCTGGCCACTGCGCAGGGCGGAACAGTCATCTTCTTCTCGATGGCGACCTCGTTCACCGCTGCCGCGCTCGGCGCCGAGGGCGTTGCCGCGGACGTGACGATGCTGGTAGGCAACGGGTATGTTCCCGGGCACGCGCAGCTGGCTATCGATCTCATCCGGACGCAGCCCGGCGTCCGCGGCATCTTCCAGCGCCGTACCGGCGAGCATTCGGAGTAAGTGGTTATGCAGACTCGTCTCAACCTCGACCCCGCGGTCGTCCGCGAGGCCCGGGCGCTGGCGGCCACAGCCGGTCAGCCGATCGTGGAGATGGCCAGAACGCACACCACCGTCTCCGTGGAGCGGGCCGTGCTGCGGCTGGCCGGGCTGAAGGGCGCCGACGCCGACGGGCTGCCGTGGGTGAATCACCTGACCGACGCCGTGCGCGAGGCGACCGGGCTCGAGAACGGCGTCGCCCTGCCCGCCTGGGATGCGCTGCTGACCGGCGGCTACGACAGCCTGGCCGAGCTGGCCGCGGCTGCTGCTCGCGGCAAGGCCAGCTTCCGCATCCCGTCCGGCGCCGATGCCCGCGCCGCGCGCCAGGCAGCGCAGGCGGCGCTGCAGGCCGGCATCGCCCGGATGGATGCCAGCCGGGCGCAACGGCAGGAAATGATCTCGCAGACCTCCGATCCGCCGAAGCCGTGGATCTATCTCATCGTCGCGACCGGGGACATCTACGAGGACATCCCGCAGGCGCAGGCCGCCGCGCGCGAAGGCGCGGACATCATCGCGGTGATCCGCTCGACTGGCCAGTCGCTGCTGGACTACGTGCCCGAGGGCGCGACCCGCGAGGGCTTCGCCGGGACCTACGCCACGCAGGAGAACTTCCGGCTGATGCGCGCGGCGCTCGACGAGACCAGCCGCGAGCTCGGCCGCTACGTCCGGCTGACCAACTACGCCTCCGGCCTGTGCATGCCCGAGATCGCGTCGCTGGCCGGGCTCGAGCGGCTCGACATGATGCTGAACGACTGCATGTACGGCATCATCTTCCGCGACATCAATCCCCGCCGGACGTTCATCGACCAGCGCTTCTCCCGGCAGATCCACGCGCGCGCCGGGATCATCATCAACACCGGCGAGGACAACTACCTCACCACCGCAGACGCCGTGGACGCCGCGCACACGGTCGTGGTCAGCCAGCTGATGAACGAGTTCTTCGGCAAGGAGGCAGGCCTGGCCGACAGTCAGCTCGGCCTCGGGCACGCGTTCGAGATCAACCCGGCGGTGCCGGACTCGTTCCTGCTCGAGCTCGCGCATGCGCAGCTGGTGCGGGAACTGTTCCCGGACGCACCGCTGAAGTACATGCCGCCGACTAAGCACATGACCGGCAACGTCTTCGCGGGGTACTTGCTCGACGCGTTCTTCAACCTCTGCGGCGTCATGACCGACCAGTCGATTCTGCTCGTCGGCATGATGACCGAGGGGATTCATACCCCGTTCCTGTCCGATCGTGATCTTGCCCTGGAGAACGTCCGCTACGTCCGCGACGCGGCCGGGCGGCTCGGCGACAGCTTCGTGCCCGCGCCCGGCGGCTTCGTCGAGCAGCGGGCTCAGCAGGTCCTCGGGGAGTCGATCGGCCTGCTGCGCCGCATCAACTCCGAGGGGCTGCTGACCGCGATCGCGGAGGGGACGTTCGGTATCACGAAGCGCCCGGCCGACGGTGGACGCGGACTCGACGGTGTCATCAGCCGGGCGGACGGCTACTTCAACCCGGCGTCGGACATTCTGGAGGCGGGAAACGAGGCCGCCGCCCCCGTGGCACCAGCCCTGACCCGGATGGGAGCGAATCGATGACGGCAGATCAGCCAGCACAGATAGTGCGCCCGTACGGTGACACGACCGGCGACGGGCGGATCCAGGTCTCGTTCACGCTGCCGGTGCCGTTCGGCACGCCGACTGAGCGCGCCAGGGCCGAGGGCGCCGCCCAGCAGCTCGCCACCAAGATGGGGCTCGAGCCCGCGATGGTCGTGCACGCCAAGGGCATGGGGCCGGACTACACGTTCTTCGTCGTCTACGGTCGCGTTTCGCACCTGGTGGACCTGTCGCAGGTCACGGTGACCGAGCGCGAGTTCCCGCTGCTGTCCTCGGCTGAGGTGAACCTGCGCATCCGCTCGAACCTGGGCCGCAAGCTCGCGGTGGTCGGCGCGTGCATCGGCACGGATGCGCACACGGTCGGCATCGACGCCATCCTCAACGTCAAGGGGCATTCCGGCGAGAAGGGCCTGGAGTACTACCGGGAGATCCGCGTAGTGAACCTCGGCTCCCAGGTTGCCGTGCCCGACCTGGTGGCGAAGGCAGCCGCGGAGAGCGCGGACGCCGTCCTGGTGAGCCAGGTAGTGACTCAGCGGGATGCGCACATCAGCAACGCGAAGGAGATGTCCCAGGCGTTCGACGCGGCCGCCACGCGGTTCGCCGGCGACCGCCGGCCGCTTCTGGTGGTCGGCGGACCCCGGTTCGATCCGTCCATGGCGGCCGAGCTGGGCGTCGACAAGATCTTCGGCAAGGGCACTACGCCGGGCGAGGTTGCCAGTTACCTGGCTTATGCGCTGGCGCCGGGGGACGACCCGCTGGCAGCACCGGACGGGCTGGCGCCCGGCGGCGTTTCCGCGGAAACGCCGGGGGTCGCCGCGTGAGCGACGATACGCGTCTGGGCCTGACGGTCACCCACCGCCGCTACGTGCCGTACAGCCACGCGCACTACGGCGGCAACCTGGTCGACGGAGCGTACGTGCTGGGCCTGTTCGGCGATGTTGCCACGGAGGTCTGCATCCGCGCTGACGGCGACGAGGGGCTGTTTGCGTCGTACTCCGACGTGCAGTTCCGCTCGCCGGTGGTCGCCGGCGACGTGCTCGAGGTGTCGGCGACGGTGACCAGGGTCGGCATCCGCAGCCGGCAGCTGTCACTCGAGGCGCGGGTAGTCTGCCGGGCGCAGCCGGAGCGCAGTCCGTCGGCCGCCGGGGTGCTGGCTGAACCAGTTGTCGCGGTGAGTGCGACCGGGACCGTGGTCGTCCCCTGAGGACTGTGCCGGCTACTGGTTGCGATCGCGCCGGACGTAGCGACGCACCGCGAGCGTCCCTGCCAGCGCAACTGCGCCCGCGATGAGCACGACCAGGACGATCAGCCCGATGTCCGGCGGGTAAGCCCGGACGAGGCTGTATCTGCTGGTGGCCACGGTGCCCCCGGCTAGCGGCGCAACGCTGAAGCTCAGCGCGCTCGCGCCGCCGGGGACTGTCGGCGGCGTCCAGTCTGCGCGGGTCCAGTGCCGCTCCGCGGGCATCGGCGGGCTGGTAGCCCAGTATTTCCAGGTGCCCACTCCAGTGCGGTAGTAGACGTTGATCGCGACCTGGCCGGTCGCCTTGTACCAGGCGCTGGCCGTGTAGCTCCGGCCTGCGCTTACCTCGGGGGCGCACTGGCCCAGGTCGAGGGTCGGCAGAAGCTGGGCGGTGCCGGACTTGCGCTGGGTGACGGTGACGAGCTCGGCACCAGCTCCGTCCGGTCCGCCATGGCGCTGGTAGGAGAACTTGGCATGGTTCGTGCCGTAATGCGCCGTCTGAAAACAGGCGGGAACTCCGCTGGGTGCTACCGAGGTCAGCCGCGCGTTCCTGACCCCGGGCGGCGGGATGCTCGACGGTGCCGGACCGGGAACGGCCGGCCGCGCGCGGCCGCCGACAACCTGGCGGATGGTCTCGACGCTGACCCCGTGGTTTAGCTGGGCTGCGAGCCAGGCCAGCACCGCGGCCAGCTCGGGTTTGGTGACGCCGAGCGAGCAGTTGGCGGCGCAGACGTCGTGGATCGTGAAGATGATCCAGCCGCCGCCGTGGCTGCGAGCGCCGTCGACAATTTTCTCGAAGGTGGCCGCTGTCCAGCGCGTGCCGACAGACGCTACCTCGATCGGCGTGCGGAGCACGAACGGATTCGCCGGCGGGATGGTCTCGGCGTACGGGCAGTGGCTGCACAGCCCGGCGCCGCGCAGCTGCCCGGTGCCGAGGCCGGAGTTGTAGCCGCAGCGTCGCGTGAGGGCCTGCAGAGCCCGGTTGACCAGGGCGAACGGGTAAGCGAAGTCGGTCACCCGGAAGCCCCAGCGGGTCAGGTTGACGCGGTCGTCGCAGATCTCACGCTGCGCCTCGGCGGCCGGCAGGCCGGTCAGCGGGATGTGCTCGACCGACAGGCCACCGATCTCGTCGCCCTCAGCGGCGATCTTGCGGACGTCGGCAAGAGTCAGGTACGGCTGGCGTGAGCAGTCCTGACCGGAGTCGGGCAGGCAGACGAGTCCGGAGGGGACGTAGAAGGTCGCGTGCATGTGGTAACGCTGGTAGAGCGGCAGGGAGCCGAGCTGGTCGGCGAAGCCGCCGCCCCAGGTGAAGCTGACCACTGTCCGGACGCCGCCACTGGCCGTCGCGCTGGCCCGCGCCGGACTGGGCCGGGCCGGGCTGGCCTGAGCCGGCGCGCCGGCCGCGGTGACCATCAGCAGCACGGCCGCAAGCGGCCCGAGCGTCGCCAGGACTCGCAGCCCCGGCCGGCGCCTCGTCAGGGCCCGGCTTGCGCGTCGGCGTGCCAGCCGGTGCCGCCGGTCAGGCGACACTGAGCTGCACCGCCACCTCGTCCGGCTCACCCGTACGAGGATGTCACAGCAGTCGCAATCCGTGTCCGGGTGGTTGCTCAGAGTTAAAGGTACGGCTCGGCGAAGACGGCGGCGCCGTCCGCCCAGGAGTAGATCTCCTGACCGCTGATGAAGGCCCGGGTGACCCGGCTGAGGACGTCCAGGGGATCGCCGGACCAGATCACCAGGTCGCCGTCCTTGCCCGGCTCGATCGAGCCGAGCCGGTCGTCAATGCCGATGATCCGGGCCGGGTTGATGGTCAGGGCCGCCAGGGCGGTGTCCGGGTCCAGTCCGTGCTTGACCGACAGCGACGCCTGATGAACCAGGAAGTTGATCGGCACCACCGGATGGTCGGTGGTGATCGCGATAGTGACGCCTGCCGCGGCGAGCCTGCCCGGGTTGGCAAGCGACCGGTTGCGCAGCTCGACCTTGGACCGGCTGGTGAACAGCGGGCCGATGATGACCGGGATGTCTCTGGCCGCCAGGATGTCGGCAAGCAGGTGCGCCTCGGTGCCATGGTCGATGATCAGCCGGTAGCCGAACTCGTCGGCGAGCCGCAGGGCGGTGGCTATATCGTCGGCCCGGTGGCAGTGCTGCCGCCACGGAATCTCCCGCGCCAGCACCAGCCCGAGGGCCTCCAGCTTGAGGTCGCGGTCGACTGGCTTGCGCTCGCTGTCCGGCTTGCGCCGCTCAGCCTCGATCCTGGCGAGATAGTTAGCTGCGTCGACAAGAGCGCCGCGAATCACGGCCGCAGTGCCGAGCCGGGTGGCAGGCTGCTGCTTGCGCTCGCCGTACACGCGCTTGGGGTTCTCACCGAGCGCCGACTTCATTCCGGCCGGCGCCTTGAGCAGCATCTCGTCGACCGTCCGGCCCCAGCACTTCAGCGCCGCAGTCTGGCCGCCGATCGGGTTGCCGGACCCCGGGTTCACGTTGACGGCGAGCACGCCGCCGCAGATGGCGTCCCGGAATCCGAGATCGGCCGGGTTGATGGCATCCAGGGCGCGGACGTGCGCAGTCACCGGTTCAGTCAGCTCGTTGCTGTCGGAGCCGGCCCAGCCCTCGCCTTCCTCGTGCACGCCGACATGGCCGTGCGCCTCGATGAAGCCGGGCAGCACCCAGCTGCCGCGTGCGTCGACGACCGGCACGTCGTCGGGCACCGTTACGTCCGCGCCGACCGCCGCGATCGTGCCGTCAGTCACCAGGACGGTGCCGTTCTCGATGACGTCGCCGGTAACCGGCACGACCCGGCCGCCAGTGATCGCTATCGTTCCGCCTGCCGTCCCGCCCGCCATCTGCGCTCCCTTGCGTTCCTGAGCCGGTCACTAGCGAGTCAGCCCCGGTGCCGCAGCCGTCGCCCGCTCAGATCACAATAGAGGCATGCGCTTCGCCTTCAAGACTGCGCCGCAGCACACGACCTGGGACGCCATGCTCGAGGTGTGGCGTGCCGCCGACGACATCGAACTGTTCGAGTCGGGCTGGACGTTCGACCACTTCTACCCGATCCTCGGGGCGGATCCGTCCGGGCCGTGCCTCGAAGGCTGGATCACTCTGACCGCGCTGGCGCAGGCGACCGCGCGGCTGCGGCTGGGAACCCTGGTGACCGGCATCCACTACCGCCACCCGGCCGTTCTGGCCAACATGGCCGCGACCCTCGACATCATCTCCGGCGGCCGACTCGAACTCGGCATCGGCGCGGGCTGGAACGAGGAGGAGTCGGGTGCGTACGGCATCGAGCTCGGCTCCCCGAGGGAGCGCAGCGACCGCTTCGAAGAGGCCTGCGAGGTGCTGACCGGGCTGCTGTCGCCGCAGAGAAGACGAACCGTTCAAGGGCGGCTACTACCAGCTCACCGACGCCCTGTGCAATCCGAAGCCGGTGCAGCGGCCGCACCCGCCGATCTGCATCGGCGGCAGCGGCGAGAAACGCACGCTGCGGACCGCCGCGCGCTTCGCCCAGCACTGGAACTTCGTCGGCGGCACGCCCGGAGCAGTTCGCGCACGCTGCGGGAAGTTCTGCACCAGCACTGCGCGGACGTCGGCCGGGACCCGGCGGAGATCCTGCTGTCCAGCGCACGTGCATTTCACCGGTGACCCGGCGGAGACCGCGGCAGACCGCGGCCGCGCTCGGCGAGGCGGGCATGGAACTCGCGATCGTCACCCTCCGGCCGCCGCACACCGCCGGACGTGCTCGAGCCGCTCGCGGCCGCGCTCAGCGAACTCGGATAGCGTGCGGTTGTGGAGCACACCAGACTCGGGTCGCGCCGGCCTTCAGGTGTCCAGGCTGTGTCTGGGCACGATGACGTTCGGCCTGCAGTGCGATGAGCCGACCTCGACCGCGATCCTGGACCGTGCTGCTGAGGGCGGCATCGACTTCCTGGATACCTCCGATGCCTATCCGCTCGGCGGCGACCTGAGCACTCGCGGGACCACCGAGGAGATCCTCGGCCGCTGGCTGCGGGGCCGGCGCGACCGGTTCATCGTGGCGACCAAGTGCTTCGCGCCGACTGGCCCGGCGCCCTTCGACAGCGGTAACTCGCGCAAGCACGTCATGTCCGCCGTCGAAGCATCCTTGCGCCGCCTGCAGACCGATTACATCGATCTGTACCAGCTGCACGGCTACGACCGGCAGACTCCCATCGACGAAACGCTCGGCGCGCTGGACGACCTGGTGCATCAGGGCAAGGTCCGGTACGTCGGCTGTTCGAACTTCCAGACCTACCAGCTCGTGCGGGCGGTCGGCCGCACCGAGACGCTGCGGCTGGCCCGGCTCGACAGCGTCCAGCCCCGGTACAACCTGCTGTTCCGCGAGACCGAACGGGAGATGCTGCCGTACTGCGGCGAGGAAGGCATCGGCGTCATCCCGTACAACCCGATCGCCGGCGGGCTACTGACCGGCAAGCACTCGCGCTCCAGCGCCCCGGCCGCCGGCACGCGCTTCACCCTCGGCACAGCGGCGCAGAATTACCAGGACCGCTACTGGCACGAGCGCGAGTTCGACACGGTGGACGCCCTGCAGCGCCTGGCCGAGCAAGCGGGAGTGAGCCTGGTGACGCTGGCCGTCGCCTGGGCACTCGCGCATCCCGCAATTACCGCGCCCATCATCGGTGCGAGCAGTCCTGCCCAGCTCGACGGGAGCCTGGACGCGGTCGGATACCAGATTCCGGCTGACCTCAAGGCGCAGCTGGACGAGGTCACCTACCAGTACCGGCTGGGTGACGCTCGCCGTTAGATCATCGGCCCGCTGCTCGTGATGCGCGTTTGCCGAGCCTCGCAGCCGCAGGCTCTGCCTGGAGTCTGGCGAGAGTTTCGCGGGCAGCGTGCACAAGCTCGTCCGGGCGGCCGAGTAGCTCCCGGTCAACGACCTCGTAAACCCACTGACCGCCCTGGCGCGTACGGAAGCGGAATTCGCCCTTCCACGCTGCCGCGAAGAGCAGGCCGCGCTGGTAGAAGCCCCAGCCGCTGAACATCCGCCGCACATCCAGGCCCTCGATCGCACCGAGCGCGTCCTCGGCGTCGATGCGAATCTCGTCTTCGAACTGGCCCACAACGTGAGAGTACGCTCGCCTGCCGGCGGCTGTCCGATCACTAGTCGCCCATCCGATCGCGGGCGCCGGAGCCGAGCCGCGGCCCGCGCGCCCGGTCGGCCATTTCGTCCCAGAACTGCTTGAGCTGACGCGGCCGCATCTGCTGCCATGGCGCGCGGCGGGTCCGCGGGTCATGGGGCCGGGTAATGATGGTCTGCTGACGGCGGCAGAACGCCTCGCTCATCTCCACGCGTGGCTGAGTGCCCTTAGGCGGGTACGGGCAGAGCTCGAACACGCAGCCGTCGACGCAGCTGGTACCAGGGACGGCGGAGGAGGCCATCCCGACGGTCCGGCCGGGCTCGAGTGCGTGCCGGTAGTGGGTGATACACGGTGGCAGCTCCGTGCTGCTTGACCGCTTGAGCCGCCGCTCGCGGTCGGCCGGGCTCTCGCCGCGGTCGGCCAGATTCAGTAGCAGCAGCACATCGGCGACGAGCAGCTGAGCACGCGTGTCGAGGGCCGTCCAGCCAGCTGACGGCGGTATCCAGAGATGGTGCCGCCCTTGCGGTGCTGCATGGCCGAGATTCCGGGAGCCGACCTGCCCGACTACCGCGCTCTCGTCGATCCAGCAGTACAACTGCGGCCGCCCGGTGCGCAGCGCCAGCACGACGAGCTCGGCGGTCTCCCGGACGAACGGATGCAGGTCGGCCGCTGCACCCGCTGCCCGGTTCTTGATGCGGTGATCGCGCCCGGCAACATCTAGCCAGTGCCGGACAATGGCCTCCGGGCGGGCACCGCGCCGGTCGTCGGCGGGCCGTGATCCCTCGGACAGGCTCAGCAGGCACAGCGCGTGGAAAAGAGTGACCTGAGAGAACCAGTACCGGGCGCCCTTGAGCATCTCCAGGGCCTGCTCAGCCAGGTACATCCGCGCCTCGCGCAGCGTATCGGGCCGACCCGGGCGCTGGTTGGCGGCATACTTGAAGCCTTGCGCCAGCGCGATCTCCAGCGAGATCGGCAAGTCCGGCTCACCGGGCTGCCGCTCGTCCTGACTGACGTGGCGCAGCCACTGGGCGAGATCGGCCTGCGCCAGGCGCGCGAGATCCCGGCTGGCGCTAGTGCTGCCCGCGGGGATCGACCCGGCCAGCATGGGAGCGAGCCACGTGCTGACGATGCCCGCTCGCGCGCTGTCCGCGTTCGCTTCCGGCGGCATCGGCTCGCCGCCGCCGCCGCCCGCGGGCCGCGCTGCCCGCTCCGCAGCGCACGTCGGGCAAGGCGGCTCGAGCAGGAGGCGCAGCGCCGCATATGCCTCGGGGCCGCCGCCGCCGATCTCCCGGGCGGCGGCCAGCTGAACGGGGTACGCACGCTCGCCACACGCGATCGCGTACAGCTCGGTGTAGGCGGGTTCCGCAGGACAGCCGTCGCCGCGTCGCCGCCGCTCGTCGATGGTGCGCGCGGCCTCGCCGAGCCGGTGCACGACCGCGAGCTTGCTCTCGTCCAGTGTCCGCGGATCCTGCGCGTGGATTCGCGACCACTTGGCACGTATCTCGGCTGCGATGGTGGCGTGCTGCGGCTGCGGCGTGAAGCAGTCGATCTCCAGCGCCGCGGCGTAGACATCCAGCACCTTGGTGTCGTCGCGCCGGCTCAGCTGAGCAAGCAGCGGGCCAGCCGCGGAGACGACGGCGCCCCCGCGACGCGAGTGCAGCACCAGCGAGATGAGGAACTCCCGACCCGGCTTAGGCGGCTTCATGGCCTGCTTGAGATACGCGGGGTCCGCCAGCGCGACGTCGAGCATCCGGGACCCGAGATACGCCTGCATGAGACTGTGCGGGAAGCGGACGATGTTGCCGTGAAGTTCGACCAGGTCAAGCTGCGCGGCCCAGGCCGCCGCGAGCCGGACGCTCACATTGTGGACACCGAAAGCCGGACCAGCCCGCTCGCCGAGAGCTCCGAGGCGGCGCCGCACCTCTGCTGCTAGCGCCTTGTCCTTCAAGTCGTCGAACTCGACCTCCAGCCGGTCGAGCTTGAGTCCGGCACAGGCCAGAGCCGAGGCGTGCTCGATGGCGGCCTGCCGTTCTGTCCGGTTGAGCGGTACGTCCTCCCGCAGGTGCCCGGCGATGACAGCGCGCTCCCAGGTCTCGAGCAGGCTCAGCCGCAGCTTCGACCGGTCGACGCCGCGGGTGTCGACGACGCCGTACTGGCCCGCGGAGGCCGGCTCGAGCAGTCCCTTCACCTTCAGCTCGCGGGTGATCTGCAGGTAGATCGGCGCTTCCACAACTTCGGCGGTCTCGACAATCCAGGCCAGCCTGCGCTCGTCCTCGCCCGATCCGGTGCCGGAAATGTACGTGAGCGCAGCCTCGTAGCTCAGCGGCTCTAGCACAAGCACGGCGGCGTCGGTCGCGCGCAGCGGGTCATGCGGCCGCGACGCTATGACGAGCGGCAGGTGCTGCTGGTGGGCGCGCCGGATGGCGGACCGGATGATGTTGTCGCGCTCGGGCTCGGCGACGAGCGCTTCCTCCAGGCCGTCGGCCAGCACGATGATCTTGCCGTCCTTGATCAGGTGCCGCCAGATCGCCTCGCCCTCGGTGGAGGAGATGAGCCGGGCGTTCACCTCGCTGAGGAAGCGGTCCCGCGCGAGGGTCTCGAAGTCCAATTCCGCACCCGCGTCACGCAGCCGGATCGGGACGGGAATGGCGTGCTTCTCGGCGAGTAATTCGGTCAGCCGAACCAGGACCGCTGTCTTGCCGGTGCCGACGCCGCCCGCGATCACGTGAGGCCTGCTGCCGCCGTCGTGCAGGTCCGCCATCACGGCCTTGCACAGGTCGTCGCGACCGACAACCTTGTCGATGATCGCGCCCGCTGTGGGCACGAGCTCGCGCGATTCGTCCCGAGCGCGGCTGCGATAGCTGCGCTGCAGGCCGAACAGCCGCCACAGTACGAACGACGAAGCGAACGCGACCAGCACGACGGAGGCAAGCACATTGGTGACGATCCCGCAGGAGAAGCTCAGCGATGCGCAGCGGCGGTCCGGGTCGAGCCCGAGGCCGGACGGGCCGCCGCGCGCGAAGAACAGGTAGCACACCCAGGCCAGCCAGGCAGCGAACACCAGCACGGCGAAGGCGGTCAGCCCGGTGAGGATGCGCAACGGCCGCTGTGACCGCCACTTGGCAGGCTCGTCCACTCCGCTGGCGCTCTGCTGCCGCCGTGATGTCGGTCTGGCCATGCTTCCACCCCCGGTGCCGCGTGTGTCACCTGGTCACCATTGTGACGATCATGGCGACAACATGCCATCCCGCTCATTGTCAGAGTCGCGCGCGCCCGGCAGCATGTGCCAGTACCGGGGCGCACTCCGGCGGAGGGTGAAAGTTGACAGGCGAACCGGAGGCACGCAAGGACGCCCGGCGCGGCGATGCCGCCCTCACACTGCGCGTCGCGGACCATGGTCATGCCCTCACCGGCGTCCGGCTGCTGCCGGGCAACCCGGTTCGGCCCGCCGAGTTCCACCGCAGCGGGCCCGGCTGGCAGCTCAGCCTGCCGAGGCCGCCGCTTGACCGCCTCGAGTACCTTCTGGAACTGCGCTATCCCGGCGGCGGCAGCAAGGTCGTCACCGATCCCGCCAACCCGCGCGAGGTTCCCGGCCCCTCCGGCCCGAAGAGCGTCCTGGAATTCGGCGGCTACGCACCGCCGGCCTGGCTGGCGGCACCGGCGGATCCCGGCGAAGCCAGCACCCTCGACATCCCGGCCCCCGCCCTGGACGCAGAGGTCACCGTCCGGGTCTGGACGCCGCGCCGGACGCCCCGGGCGCGGCGACTGCCGCTGCTTGTCGTCCACGACGGGCCCGAGTACGCCAGCCTGGCCAGCCTCACCCGGTACCTCGGCGCCGGGGTCGCGGCGGGCTGGCTGCCGCCACTGCGGGCCGCGCTGCTCTCGCCGGGACAACGCGCCAGCTGGTACTCCGCCAGCCCGCGCTACGCGCGCACCCTCACCGGCGCCGTGATTCCGGCTCTCACCGCGGCGCTGCCGTCGGCCGGCGTCATCGGGATGGGCGCCAGCCTCGGCGCGCTCTCCTTGCTGCACGCGCACTGCCGCCGGCCGGGGATCTTCAGCGGGCTGTTCCTGCAGTCCGGCAGCTTCTTCGCGCCCGACCTGGACAGTCAGGAACGCGGCTTCCCGCACTACCGCCGGGCTCCCCGAGGCGGGCGTTTCCGTCGTGATGACGTGCGGTGCCCTGGAGGAGAACATTGCCAACAGCCGCCGCACCCAGCGGCTGCTGGCGGCGGCGGGCTACCAGGCCCGGCTGCACGAGGGAGCGGACCTGCACAACTACACCGCCTGGCGAGACGCGCTCGACCCGCACCTGACCGGCCTGCTCGCGGCGGTGGCGCGGTGACCGGCCAGCTCGCCGCGCCGCAGACGAAAAGGAGACGGCAATGTCAGGACGGCACCTGATCGGCCTGCTGCTCGGTACCGAGGAAGACTGGCCCGTCGCCTTCACCGAGATCCTCCGCCGACTCGGACCGGTGAGCGGACCCGGCGGCAGCCGGCACGAGTTCGACTGCGAGCGGATCACCATCGAGCCGTTCGGGCTGCGGGACAGGCCGCGCTACAGCCTGGTCATCGACCGCCTCGCCTACTGGTACTACGTGCCGAGGGAGTGGCTCAAGAAGGTCGCGCTCCTGGATCAGGTCTACCTGCTGAACAGCCCGTTCACGTTCCAGTCGATGGAGAAGCACGCCGCGTACTGCGCGATGATGCGACTCGGGCTGCACGTGCCGGAGACCGTGCTCGTGCCGTACAAGAACCCGGTCGACAACGCCCGCTACGCCTACACCGCGGCGAAGTACAACCGGCCGTTCGACCTGGACGCCATCGCCGCGAGTATCGGCTACCCGCTGTTCATGAAGCCCTACGACGGCGGCGCATGGCGCGGCGTGTCGAAGATCCGCGACGCGGCCGAGCTTCACCGCGCCTACGACCAGAGCGGCGAGATGCTCATGCACCTGCAGAAGGCCGTGGACTACGACGTGTTCGCCCGTTCCCTCTCGATCGGTGCCGAGACCATGGTGATGAAGTTTCAGCCGGACCAGCCCATGCACCTGCGCTACGCCGTCGAGCATGAGTTTCTCGGCTCGCAGCCGGGCGCCGAGGTGGTGACGATCTCCCGTCTTGTGAACGCGTTCTTCCGGTGGGAGTTCAACTCCTGCGAGACGCTCGTGAAGGACGGGACGGTTTATCCCATCGACTACGCGAACGCCTGCCCGGACGTCGCGCTGACCAGCCTGCATTACTACTTCCCGTGGGCGATCAAGGCGCTGGTCAAATGGTGCGTGTTCGCCCTCGTGACCGGACGGCGGCCACAGCTGGACCGGACTACCGACGCCTATTTCGAAATCGCCGACGACCCCGGCGCTAGCTACGGCCAGAAGCTTGCCGCCTACCGCGAGCTTGCGGACGGTTATTTCGACACCGACCGCTACCACGATTTCTGTGCCACCAGCCTGAGCCGCATCGACGAGATCGTGCTGGAGTGGATCGCCAGCCCCGAGTTCGACCGGCTGATCATCGATACCGTGCGCTCGGCGTATCCCGCGCACGAGCACGAGGAGTTCACCGCCCGCCTGCGCGGCCTGCTCGCGCTGTGGGCCGCCGACGAGAGCGGCCGCCTGAGGGCAGCCTGAGATCAATTCTGGTCAGAAGACCTGCAGGCATGCGAATCTGGTTCGAAGGAGCAGATGGTCTGCTCCGGAGCTGAGCGAGGCCCATGGGTCGGGAAATTCAGGCGATCAGGATCACTGGCGAGGACCGGCGGACGTACCGCGCGAAGCTGGCGCTCTCGCTGGACGTCTTCGCCCGGATGCTGCACGAGCGGCTGTTCGAGGCCGGCCCGGCGCTGGTGGGCCAGGAGATCGAGCTCAACCTCGTCGACTTCAGCGGCCAGCCGTCCATGCAGAACGCCGGCGTGCTGGCCGAGATCGCGGACCCCGCCTGGGCCGTCGAGGTCGGCCAGTTCAACCTGGAGATCAACGTGCCGCCGCGCCAGCTGCTCGGCGACGCGATTGCGGACCTGGAGCGCGAGATTCGCGGCAGCCTCAACGCCGGCGACGCCAAAGCGCGCGGACTGGGCAGCCGCCTCGTGATGATCGGCATCCTGCCCACGCTGGCGAAGTCGGACCTGCACGAGGGCACGCTGTCGGCCAGCGAGCGGTTCCGGGTCCTGAACGAGCAGATCTTCGCTGCCCGCGGCGAGGACATGCGCATCGAGATTGACGGGGCCGAGCAGATCGTCACGCATGCCGACAGCATCACGCCGGAGGCCGCCTGCACCAGCGTGCAGCTGCACGTCCAGGTCAGCCCGGAAGCGTTCGCGAGCTATTGGAATGCCGCCCAGGCGATCGCCGGGGTGCAGGTGGCGCTTGCCGCCAACTCGCCGTTCCTGTTCGGCCGCCAGCTCTGGCACGAGACGCGCATCACGCTGTTCGAGCAGGCTACCGACACCCGCCCGGATGAGCTGAAGCACCAGGGCGTGCGCCCGCGGGTCTGGTTCGGCGAGCGCTGGATCACCTCGGTGTTCGACTTGTTCGAGGAGAACATCCAGTTCTTCCCCGCGCTGCTGCCGATCTGCGAGGAGGAAGACCCGCTCGGCGTGCTCGACGACGGCGACTGCCCGCAGCTCGCCGAGATGAGCCTGCACAATGGCACAATCTACCGGTGGAACCGGCCCGTCTACGCGGTCGTCGGCGGCGTGCCGCACCTGCGGGTCGAGAACCGCGTGCTGCCCGCCGGGGCGTCGGTCGCGGACGTGATGGCCAACGCCGCGTTCTACTACGGTCTGGTACGGGTGCTCGCCGAGTCCGAGCGGCCCATCTGGACCCGGCTGTCCTTCACCACAGCGGCAGAGAACCTGCACGAGGCGGCCCGGAACGGCATGGGGGCGCGGCTGTACTGGCCGGATCTCGGCGAGGCTCAGGTCGCCGAGCTGGTGCTGCGGCGACTGCTGCCGATGGCACACGAGGGTCTGCGCCGCTGGGGCATGGCGACCGCGCACGCTGACCGGCTGCTGGGCATCATCGAGCAGCGCTGCCTGAGCGGCCGCACGGGCGCTGCGTGGCAGATCGCGACAGTGGCCCGGCTCACCGAGCAGGGCACCAGCAGGCCGGAGGCGCTGCGGCAGATGACGCAGCGCTACATCGAGCACATGCATGCGAACGAGCCCGTGCACACCTGGTCGTAGCGCAGGTCGCGGTCGGCCGGGATCACGGCAGTGAGGCCGCGCCGTCGTGGTGAGATGCGGTTAGCTAGCCGTGGGCGGTGCCCTGATTCACGTAGTGCGCAGGCACGACGATCGTCTCCGGCTTACCGATGTCCAGGAAGCGGACTGTCTGAACCCAGAAGAGAAGGCCCTGCGGGCTGCTACCGGAGAACGTCATTCTCATCTGCCGTACAACGTCGCGACTGTCTACCCAGACATCCAGGGCTGCCAGCTGCTCGGGCCCCATGCTCGAGACGAAGGTTAGCGACGACATCACGGTGGCCGGCAAGTGACTGATCTGGGTCGCGCGCAGGTGCTTGGTGTAGACACCCCCTACGCGCTGTGACCCGACGACCTCGAACCCCGCGTCCGGCCGCAGCACCTGAAGCAGCCTGCGCGGGTCGGGCACCGTCCGGCCTGATTCTGTCTGATTCGAGAAGTGGTGCCACTGCTGCGGCCGACCGGGCGCGCCGAAGATTCCGAAGAGGTAAATCTGGCCGTTTACCACGCGGATCGTAAGCGTTCGGTGGCTCGCGCCACCGGTCGGCTCCTGCGGCAGCGTGGACACTGAGTTGAAGTCGTGACCGGAGAATGTGATGTCGATGGTCCCGGAAACACGGGGAGCGGTACCAGCCGGCTCGGGCGCAGAGTACGTCACCAGGACGTGACCGGCCGAGGCGAGTGCTTCGGTCGAGGCTGTCGTTACCTGATGCACCATGGCGGCGCTGAGTCGAAAGCCCGCACCGGCCGGGTGTGCCGGGCCTCCGCCTTCCAGGGCCACCGCGGCCGCGACGGCGCCAGCCACGACGATCGCGGCGGCGACGGCGCCAGTTATCACGCGGCGCCGCACCGGCGAGCGTCGCAGGAGCGTGCGACGATGGGGAGGGCTGGCGGTCCGGCGCTCCGCGAGCTCGGCGAGCGAGATCGCCGGTGCCGCGGTCTCAATGTAGTCGCGAACCTGATCAAGGATCTTTGTGCTCACCTGAAACCCCCATCTATCCCCAGGGCGGCACGCAGCCGCGCCAGCCCGCGTTCCGCGTGGTTCTGGACCGAGGTTCGCTTAAGCCCGGTAAGCTCAGCGACTTCGCGCAATGTGTATCCGTAACCGTGCACAAGCACCACTGCCATCCGCTGCCGCCTGGAAAGGGCCGAGAGCGCCTTCGGCAGTGCGGGCTCGAACTGATAGTCCTTCCAGGCCGACGCTTCCTGCAGCACTGGCTGGCGCCTGCGCCTGATCCCGCGCTGTGCGAACTAGTAGCGGATGACGCCCGGAGTTCCGCCGCCGCAGGCGATCGACTCTCCGTTGACGCTCACGCTGAGCGGCGAGGCGAGGAACGCAATCAGGGCCGCGACCTCGGCAGCATCGATGAGCCGCCGGGTGAGGTTCGCGTGCGCCATCCGCCGCTCGATCTCGGCAGGCGAGGCGCCGGTCTTCTCGGCCCGGGCGGCGATGACGCCTGGCGTCGCCTCGGTACGGGTCGGGCCGGGATGGACGCAGGTGACGTTCACCCCTGCCGGGCCGAGCTCGTCGGCAAGGTTCTTGGTCAGCGCCGACACCGCGACATTCCGGATCGAGCCGACGATGGACCCGGTACCGAGCGCGGCGAGGCCGCTGACGCTGATGATGCGCCCCCAGCCCGCCGCGACCATGCCGGGCGCCACTGCGCGTGCGCAGTGCAGGTAGCCGAGCACTTTCACGTTCACGTCCGACCAGAAGGCGTCATCGGTGATCTGCTCGAGAGAGAGCGGCGGCCCCTGGCCGGCCTGCTTCGCTGCGCAGTTGACCAGGATGTCGACGCCGCCGAGACGGTCCTGCGCCTGCGCGACCAGCTGGCGGACAGACTCGTCGTCCCCGGTATCCGCCTGGAAAGCCGGCACCGCGCGGCCGCCGGCCGGGCCTGCTGTCAGCTCGGCCGCGGCGCGGCTGAGGCGCTCCGGATCGCGCGCAGCGATGGCGACCTCGGCGCCTTCGGCGAGCAGCGCCGCCGCGGCCGCCTTGCCGATCCCGCGGCTTCCGCCGGTGACGAGCGCGCGCTTTGCCGCTAGCTGAAGGTCCACGGTGCGGCTCCCTGTCTGTCGGTGGCTGCCGAGTCTTGCAGATGCCGTCGCGACGGCGTGCCCCGTTCCGGCACACATGCGGCAAAGCCGGCCGCCGCCGTGCGAAGCTGACGGCATGCTCCAGCGCAGGGAAATGACGGCCGCCCGGCGGCGCCTGAGTGCCGCGGCCAGCGCAGGCGCACGGCCGTCAGGACCGGCAGCCGGCACTGACAGCCTGCCGCAGCTCAAGCACATCGTGATTCTCATGATGGAGAACCACTCCTACGACAACTACTTCGGCATGCTCGAGCGGGGCGGCGCGGGCTTCACTCTCGGGCCCGACGCGAAGCCGGCTGGCGCGGAGCGCATGGCGGACGGCACCGAGGTTCCGTTCTGGACCACCGCGTCGACCGTGCAGGTGAAAGAAGCGCCCACGCAGAGCTGGCATGCCAGTCATCTGCAGTGGAACGACGGTGCGTGCGACGGATTTGTCGCGAGCATTGAGCAGACCGTGCCCGGCGGGGACTCCCGGCAGGCGATGCGATACTGGACTGAGCGCGAGCTGCCGTTCTACTACCCGCTTGCGCGGACGTTTCCTCTGGCCACGCGCTGGTTCTGCTCCTGTCTCGGGCCGACGTTCCCGAACCGCAGGTTCCTCATCGCCGCGACGGCGAACGGCCTCATCGACGACCTGCCGTTCGGCATGATCGACCAGCCGCGCAACGGCACGATATTCGACCACCTCAGCGCCCACGGGATCAGCTGGGTCAACTACCATCAGCTGTCGCCGATCCGCATCGGCCTGCGGCGCCTGACCCACCTGCGGGGACTGCGGTACCTGCGGCTGCTCTCCGGGGCGCTGGCCGGCCTGGCGCCCGCGCTCATCAAGCGCGTCGAGAGCAAGCTGCAGCTGACCGCCGACCTGTATCCGCTGGATCTGCTCCGGTCGCTTAATCACGTGCGGCCGATGTCGGTGTTCTGGCGCTCGGCGGCGGCCGGGACGCTGCCATCGGTGAGCATCGTCGACCCGGATTTCCTCGGCGACTCGGAGGAGAACCCGCAGGACATCGCGGACGGCGAGGTGTTCGCCGCCCGGGTGATCAACGCGGTCATGGCCGGCAAGGGCTGGCCGGACACCCTGCTGATCTGGCTGTACGACGAGCACGGCGGTTACGCCGACCACGTGCCGCCGCCGGCCGCGCCCGCGCCGGACGATGTCCCCGGCACCAGCCCGTACGAGCAGTACGGCCTGCTGAAGCTGCTGCGCTGGACGCCGCTTGGCAAGAAGATCACCGCAGCTGACGCCGGGCCGCGGGCGTACACGCGCCTCGGGTTCCGGGTGCCCGCCGTGATCGTGTCGCCCTACGCGCGGCCGGACTATGTCACCGAGACTGCCTACGACCACACCGCGATTCTGCGGCTGATCCAGCGCAAGTGGAACCTGCCGCCGCTGACTGAACGGGACGCCGCTGCAGCCGACCTGCTCGATGCGATCGACCTGGACGGGCCGCCCGCGTTCCTGTCACCGCCAGTGCTTCCGGCGCCGGCGAGGAACCGGTAGCGATCAGGACCAGGGGCTCGGCCGGCGCTGGCCGGCACCCAGCTCGGCGAGCCACGCCGAGGCAGCGTTCAGCTCGGCACTGCGCAGCGCCCGGCCGGTGAGCGTCGGCGGCTCGTCGGGATCGGACGCCGGCACGCGCCCGGGCCTCGGTGCGGCAATCGCGGCAGGCTGCACCGGCCGGGCCCTCGGTCTCGGGCGCGGCGCGGCTGCGGTGCCGGTCGACAGGCGGAGCGCCAGGGCGGGGCACATGTCGACGGCCTGGCGGGCATCCTTGCTGAGCCAGAACGGCACCGGCACGTCGAGGAACGCCGGGAAGCCGTTCTCGTCCAGGTGGATGAGCTCAGGCACGAGATGCGCGCAGAGCCCGTGTCCCTGGCAGCGGGTCCAGTCCACAGTCAGCCGCGTCTCTCCGTAGCCCGCATCAAGTGGCAGGACGCCAGCGGCAGGCCGCCCGCAGGTGCCTCGGAACATGTGCTCGGTCAGGTCGCGGGCGAATACGTCCAGTGCGGAGGCAACGAAGTTGGCGGTGCCATCCGGGTGATGGCAGGCGCCGCGGCCGCGCACGCGCGCCGTCGCCCGGCGCACCGCCTCGAGCTCGTCCACGCCGCCGGCTCCTGCTGTGATCGCGGCGAGAGACCGGGCTACCGCGGGCAGGCCGAGCTTGCAGGGCCCGCACTGCCCGCTGGACTGGCTCGCCAGGTAGCCCGCGACGCGCGACACCTCGCCGAGCGGACAGGTCTCCTCGCCGAGGGCAAGGACTACGCCGGCACCGAGCGTGCCGCCGGCGGCTGTGAGCCCGGCCCGGCTGACGGGCACGTTGTAGGCCGCCTCTGGTGACAGCCACATGCCGT
This sequence comes from uncultured Actinomycetota bacterium, assembly GCA_963711535.1. Lineage (GTDB taxonomy): Bacteria > Actinomycetota > Actinomycetes > Streptosporangiales > Streptosporangiaceae > JAJYUU01. Next base: position 569,215 of record CAVQEN010000005.1, read on the forward strand.
GGTAGCCGCCGACAAGCACGCCCTGCAGGGAGCGGGCGCCGCAGATATCGAGAATGTGACCGAGCGGCACGCTGGCGGGGGTCTCGACGACGGTGGTCTGTGCCACCGAGCCTCCGACGGTCAGCAGGACGGTGCCGGGCTCGTCCGAGGGACCCGCCGAGGCATAACCATCCGGGCCGAGCATCGCGAGGACGGCGATCTGGGCGAACGTCTCGGCATTCGACAGGTAGGTAGGATGCCCGTGCACGCCGGAGTCCGCGGCCGTGACCTTCGTGCCGGACGGCAGCGCCGCGCCGCCGCTGATGGCGCTGACCAGGGCGCTGCTCTCGCCGGACACGAACCGGTCCGGCACCGCGACGACCCGCGCCATGCTGCTGCAGGCCCGGTCGGCGGCGACGGCGTCGGCCACCGACTGCGCGTGCGGCCCCTGGCCGGTCACGGCTACCACGACCTCGCGCGCCCGGATCGCTCGCGCGACGAGCAAGGCGCCGTCGAGCACCAGGTAGGGCGAGCGGGCCAGCAGCGTCTTGTCTTTCGCGCTTCCCGGCTCGCCTTCGGTGCCATTGACCACGACGACGGGGCGGCGCTTGCGGGCCAGCACCGCCCGCAGCTTCCGGGCGACCGGGAACGCGGCGCCGCCCCGGCCGCGAAGGTCGACCTGCTCGCACAGAGTGACAAGCTCGGCGGCTGTCAGCTGCGGCGCGACGCCGAACACGCTGCGATGGGCGGCAAGGTCGAGGCGCGCGTACCGGTCGAGTCCTGCGGTCACCCGGGCCTGGCCGACCCTGATGACTGCGGGCGGCTGCATCATCTGCGGTCCTGGCCAGCGCGATGCCCGGTCTCGGGGTACTCCGTCTGGTCGTACCACCTCTGGTCGTGCCAGGTCTCGTCGTGCCGCGTCTCGTCGTACCACGGCGGCGTCGGCCCCGGCGGCAGTGACCGGCGGGCCGCAGGCTGCAGGTGCGCCGTGGTCATCGGTGCTGGCACCTGGTGCCGTGCCGCGAAGTAATCGGTGAGCGCCCGGGCGGTCGCGGCCGGGTCGGGTGGCAGCGGCACGGGTGTCCGCGGGGGCGCACCGGGCGCAGGATTGCGGCCGCGGCTGGCGACGATGTACCGGACGGTGAGCGCGATCCCGACCGCAGCCACGCAGCCGCCGTAGCTCCAGTCGACGTACGGCTTCGCGGTGCGGCCGGCCAGCAGCCCGTGCAGGATGCCCAGCGGCCAGGCCGCGTAGGCAGTCGCATGGATCGCGCGCCACAGCCAGCGCCCGGCACCGCGGGCGAACCGGCGTCGCAGGATCCCGGTCACGATGATGACGACAAACAGGTCCGAGGACAGCGTGCCGAGACCCATGTAGAGCGTGCTGCGCGCGTCCATGAACGGGATGAAGCCATCAGCGATGCTGGCCCGGTGCGCCATGATCTCGAGCAGGATGTGGTTGGCCAGGGCGGAGATGCCAATGAGCGACATCGTCCGGTGCAGCGCCTGGGCGAGGATTCGCCGGCCGGGCGACATCACGAGACGGTCGGTGGCCAGCAGGCCCGCCGCGACCGCGGCGGTCAGCGCGATGAGCGCGAACACTCCCGAGTAGAACAACAGGAACCGCGCGACTGCCGCGCAGATACGGGTGAGCTGACTGCTGCCGCCCGCGCTGGCGACTTCGACGGCTAGGGCGGGGATCAGGAGGCTGAGGGCAGGCACGGCCAGAATCGCCGCTGTCCGGGTGCGGCTGGCTGGCCGGACTTGCCCGACCTCGGCGACCGCCGCAGGGGGCCGGAAATGCATGGTTGCTCTACCACTCTTCGTTTCGCTCAAACGATCTCGCGACTACGGCACTGGCCCAATCATCAATGCCGATGCGCGCTGGCAGCAGTGCCTACGCCATTTCTCCCGCTCAGCAGCAATGTAGCCGATCCGAGCAATCACGCGACGATAACAAACAAAGTCGTACATAATTGCACGTCATCGCCGGTGGTGCCGGCGCGGCGCGCCTGCACTGCGGGCAGACATCAGCGCGGCCGCCAGCCCGGTGGGCTGGCGGCCGCGACGTGGTGCCTGGTGGGCTTACTCGTTGCCGAAGGACTGAATCTCGGCCAGCTCGGTCTCCGACAGCTCCCGCGGAGTGTCGCCCTTCGCGACCTTGGCCCGGTGCACCTGCTGCCGGATCCCCTCGACGACCTCGGGGTTGGCAAGCGTGGTGACGTCACCGACGTCGGCGAAGTTCGACACCGACGCGATGACCCGTCGCATGATCTTGCCGGACCGCGTCTTGGGCATGTCGGGCACGATCCAGACATTCTTGGGCCGGGCGATCTTGCCGATCTCGGTCTCGATCGCCGTGACGACTTTGGCCTCCATTCCCGCGGGGTCGACGCCGGGCTTGAGGGAGACGTACATCTCCACCATCCGCCCGCGGATGTCGTCGATGACCGGCACGGCGGCCGCCTCGGCGACCTCCGGCACGGTCAGCGCCGCCGACTCGAGTTCCTTGGTGCCCAGGCGATGGCCGGCCACGTTGATGACATCATCGATCCGGCCCAGGATGCGGATATAGCCATCTGCGGAGCGGACGGCGCCGTCTCCGCACAGGAATGGCCAGTCATGCCAGTCCGTGCTCTCCGGATCGATGTTGTACTTGCGGTAGTAGACGTCGAGGAACCTCTCGTCCTGGCCCCAGACCGTCTCCATGATGCCCGGCCACGGGTTGCGGATGCAGATGTTGCCTGCCTGCCCGCTGCCTGGCGGAATCTCGTTGCGGTCCTCGTCGTAGATGACCGGGAAGATGCCCAGAACGCCGGGACCGCAGCTGCCGGGCTTCATCGGCTGCAGGCCCGGCAGGGTGCTGCCGAGGAAGCCACCGGTCTCGGTAAGCCACCAGGTGTCGGTGATCGCCGCCTGGCCCTTGCCGACGGAGTTGTAGTACCAGCGCCAGACCTCGGGCTCGATCGGCTCGCCGACCGTCGTCATGGTCTTGAAGTGGTAGTCGTACTTGGCCGGCTCGTCGAATCCCACCTTGCGGAGCATCCGGATCGAGGTCGGCGAGGTGTGGAAGATGTTCACGCCAAGCTTCTGGGCGATCCGCCAGGGGCGTCCGCCGTCGGGGTAGTTCGGCACGCCCTCGTAGATCACGGTGGTCGTGCCGAGCGACAGCGGTCCGTAGACGATGTAAGAGTGGCCGGTGATCCAGCCGATGTCGGCCAGGCACCAGTACACGTCGTCGGGATGGATGTCCTGGTAGTACTTCGACGTGCCGGCCACATACGACAAGTAGCCGCCGGTGCTGTGCTGCGCGCCCTTCGGGCGGCCCGTCGTGCCACTGGTGTACATCAGGAACAGCGGAGCCTCGGCCGGCTGCGAAACCGGTGCGATCTCCTGCCCGGCATACTTGCCGATGATATCGTTGATGAAGAAGTCGCGGCCATCCACCATCGGCGTCTGCGACTGGTACTCGCCGGCCTTCCGGCGCCACACCAGCACCTTGTCGACGACCTGATCAAGGCGCGCCGCCTCGGCGACTGCCTCATCGGCCTTGACCTTGTGATCGGCCATGGAGCCAGCCCGGTAGTAGCCGTCCATGGTGATGAGCACTTGGCTGCCGGAGTCCGCGATCCGCGTGCCACACGCGACGCCGCTGAAACCGCCGAATACCTGCGAGTGAATGACGCCCAGCCGCGCGCAGGCGAGCATCGTGACGATCGCCTCGGGCACCATCGGCATATGCAGCGTCACGCGGTCCCCGGCCTTCAGGTCTGCGAAATCGCGGAGCAGAGCGGCGAATTCGTTAACCCGGCGCAGCAGGTCACCGTAGCTGATGTAGACCGTCTCGTCTTCCTCGAGCTCGGGCACCCAGATGACGGCCGTCTTGTCGGGATTAACCTCGGCGTGCCGGTCGACACAGTTGTAGCACGCGTTCAGCTTGCCGCCGCCAAACCATTTCCAGAATGGCGCGTTGCTCGTGTCCAGAACGGTGTCCCAGCGCTTGTCCCACGTCAGGAGGTCCGCGTACTCGGTAAAGCAGTCGGGGAACTTATCCTCGGTGAAGCGCTCGAGGATAGCGGGGTCGTTGGCATTGGCCTGCTCGACGAACTTCGGCGGCGGGGGGTAATACTCTTCCTCCCGCCAGTGCACGGCGATCTGGGACTCAGAGACTGCTGGTGTCTCCGGACTTTCTGTCATTCCTGTCCTCCAGGCCGACGGTGAGTCCGCGCGCAACGGTGCGCAGGCAGCCAGACGCGGGCGGTCTCACCACGAAACGGGTTTACACGCGCTATCCCGCAGACATGGGCGTAGCCATGCACTGGCAGCCTGCCGCTGACAACCTTGTCATGCGCACCCTCACACGTTACGGGAACCACAATCGTAACGCCGGCGGACATCAGCGAACAGGCCCGGAGGATGCGGGGCGTGGCCGGGAGCTAACGAGCATCAGTCCTGGCAGGACCGGTTGACATCGTCGCGATCAACGGTATGTTGCTGCGCAGTCCAGCACCGGGCCAGCAGGTCAGGGAGGTCAGTAGGGCCGCCCGCCGCACCGTGACGCGGCCGCTGAGTACTACAGCGACAGGCCCGATCCCTGGCTGGGCGGGGGGTTGGATCCGGGAGGGGCCTGGGCACCCAGTAGACAACGGAGGGCGAGTCCGCTGCCGACGGGACGCACTCCGGTTCGAAGGGTTTACCCAGGCCCTCTTCCCTGCCCGCCGCGAAAACCAATCGCGGCGGCACGCAGCAGGATGTCGGGCGGAGCAGTATTACCGGTGACTGACGTACGGAGCGCCGATGACAGGGTGCCGATGACGGAGTGCTTAACAGCGCGATGGCCGGCAACACCAGGCTGTCAGCGAGCGGCGGGCCACAGCCCGGCTCGCGGCTCAGGCACTCTTGCGGTGCCGGGTGCGCGGCTCGGGAGCGGCACCGCCAGGAGCACGCTGCCCGCGGATGACAGCCAGCCGCTCGGCCAGGACCTCTTCGAGATCAGCCATGCTGCGGCGCTCCATGAGCATGTCCCAGTGGCTTCGCGGCGGCTTGATCTTCTTGGGAGTCGGCATGTCGCCGCTGGCGGTCACGGCGATAGCGCCGCAAATCCGACATTCCCAGTTCATGGGCAGCTCTGCCTCGGCCGAGAACGGCACCGTGAACCGGTGCCCCTTCGGGCAGTCGAAAGCCACCTCCTGGCGAGGCGCCAGGTCGGTGTTACGGTCGTTCTCGTAGCTGGTTGCTCCGAGACGCGTGCCGCGAAGTGCTCGCTCGGCCATGTGTTTACTGCCTCCCCAGGCGATCAGCCGTCCTACTTGACCAACGGTGAGGTCGGGGACAAGATTCCCGGCCGGGCCCTGTTCCAACCGCGTGCCGGGCCGCCGATCTGACGAAAATGCCGGCCTCAGCCGGCGATTCCGGCGTGCCACTGGCCGCGGGCGACGAGAACGTCGCGAAGGTCTTCTGTCCGGTCTGTCATGATCCCGTCGACGCCCAGGTCGAGCAGCCGGACCATATCGGCAGCATCGTTCACGGTCCAGGCGTGTACCTGGAGCCCCGCGGCGTGGGCGTGCCGGATGAACGAAGGGGTGGCCAGGGAGCGGGGAACCTGCGCACAGCGGACCGAGAGCTCGGCAAATCTCCTGGCCAGCGTGGCGGCGGGCAGCCCGGCCCGGATGGCCCCGATCCCGGTCGGCGTGGTGGCCATGCAGACCGGCCGGGGCAGCAGCCGCCGGGTAGCGCTCAGCCGGCGCGCGGAGAACGAGGTCAGACACACCCGGTCCCAGCTGTTCGTGGCGCGCAGGACCGTGATCAGCGGCCCGACGACCGGCTGGTCCTTCACGTCGATGTTGAACCGGACGTGCGGCCAGGCGGTCAGCAGGTCGGCTAGCAGCGGGATCGGCTCGCCCCCGCCGATGCGGGCGGCGGAAACCTGCGCCGTCGTGAGCGCCGCGATCCGCCCGCTTGAGTCCGTGACGCGATCCAGCGTCTTGTCGTGGAACGACACGACAGTGCCGTCGGCCGTCGCGTGCGCGTCGGTCTCGAGATAGTCGTAGCCGAGCTTGACCGCGTGCTCGAAGGCCTTCCAGGAGTTCTCCGGGAAGTGACCGGCCCCGCCGCGGTGCGCGAACGCCAGCGGACGCGGATGATCGAGGAATCCGGACGACACGACCTCAGTATCCAGTCGGCCTGTTCCGGCTCAGCTGCCCGGGTCGCTCCATTCGCGACGGCGCGTCTCCGCCAGCGCGATAGCAGTTGCGGCGGCTACGTTCAGTGACCCGACCTTGCCCGGCTGCGGGATGTAAGCGATCACGTCAGCGGCGGCGAGCAGAGCGGCCGAGCAGCCGTGATCCTCGTTCCCGACGGCAAGGCAGATGTCGCCGTCCAGTGGCGCCTGGTGCAGCGGCACCGCGTCGCCCGCCAGTTCGATCGCCACGACCCGGAAGCCTGCGGCCCGCGCGGCGGCAGCCCCCTCGGCGGCGGTCGGCTGCTGCTCGAATGACAGCAGCCGGTCGGTCCCGAGGGCCGTCTTGCGGGCGGACGGATGGCCGGGCTGAGCGGTGTCCCCGCACAGCCAGACCTGATCCACGCCGAATGCCGCAGCCGACCGGATGATCGAGCCGACGTTGAACGGCTGACCCACGCTGTCGAGCAGCAGCCCGAGGCGCGCACCGGTGCGGCGGCGCCAGTCGCGGTTCAGGCGCTTGGTCTCCGTCAGCCCGAGCTGCCGCGGGCTCACCGGCCCACCTCCAGGACGCGGTAACCCGCCCGCGCGGCGATCCGGGCCGCATCGAAACCCTCGCCTGCCAGCCAGCGCTGCAGTGAGTCAGAGCCCAGGTTGCGCTGGACGACGAGGTATGCCGCCGCACCGGGCGCAAGCCGGCCGAGCCAGTCGCGCAGCAGCGAGTGCAGCGCCTGCTTGCCGATCCTGATCGGCGGATTCGACCAGATCAGCCGGTAGGTCGATGGCAGGCTCGCATCGTCGGCCGGGACGCAGCGCACGTTGGTCAGCCCCGCTGCTGCCGCGTTTCCGGTACACAGGTCGAGGGCGCGGACGTTCACGTCCACGGCCCACACGCGGGCGCGCGGCGCCCGGAATCCGAGAGTGAGCGCGAGCGGACCGTACCCGGAACCGAGGTCCAGCAGGTCGCCGTCGTCGGGCGGCGGCGGCGCCGTGTCGAGCAGCAGCCGGGTGCCGGGGTCGAGCCGGCCGGGGGAGAAGACGCCGGAGTCGGTCGCGAGCCTCAGGTGCAGGTCAGGCAGCACGACATGCACGGTCCCCGGCCGGTGTGGCGCTCCCGGCTGCTCAGCGAAGTACTGGCTGCTGCTCACTGGGTGCCGCGCCTGCCAGCGCCTGGTCGATGTAGGTCCGGCTGACCCAGCGCTCGACCACGAAGGTCAGCACCGGGATGGTGCCGGCCGCGAGCACGACAATCGTGCCGACGCTGGCCACCTTCATCCGGACGGCGCGGGTCATCGTGAACGCGACCAGGATGTAGATGATGTACAGGATGCCGTGCAGAGTGCCCACGATCTCCACGGGCACGTCGTAGTGGGCCCAGATCTGCAGCGGGATGCAGATGAACACCAGGATGCACAGCATGGTGCCGGTGACGTAGGCCATGGTGCGGTAGGCGCGCACCACCAGGCGGACCACTTGCGGGTTCACCTGGACCTCCTTCGTTCTCGTTGGCCCGCCGGCCTGATGCTGGCTGGCCCGCTGGATCAGCGGGCAGCGGCCGGCGGTTGAGCTTCGCCAGGTAGGCGTTGTACGCGGTGAGCTCGGGATCGTCCTTTTCGTCGTCCTCGGCAGCCGACGCGGTCGCCAGTGCCGCCGCCGAGTGCGCCGCTCCCGGCAGCCCCGGGAGGTCCGCACCATCTGCTGTCATGTCGAGTGCGGCCGCTGCGCTGAACGGCCTGGCCTTAGCGGCCGCGCCGCCGGGGTTGCGATACTCGTCGATGATCGTCTTCGCCCAGAAGACCACGCCGAAGATCGTGAAGATCGGCCACTCGAATGTGTATGCCCAGCTCAGGGCATTGCCGCCCTCCGCGCGGTGGAACTGCCAGTCGCCCAGCCACAGCATGCCCCAGGCCGCGACCACGGCGAAGGCATGCCAGGCAAGCCATCGCGGCGTGATGAGGAAGAACCACCGCGGTCGGCGCTTGGATCTGGGCATGGTATGAGAGTAGCGCTACTACACTCTGTAGGCGTATGGCGGGGCGCCTGGTCAGCGCGTCATCCGCCAGATTTTCATCGTGCCAGAGCAGGCCGGCGCTGTTTCGAAGCGCACCTCGAAGGTTCCGGCCGGCGTGTAGCCGAGCTTTGCCGGAACTCGCTCGCTAGCCCGGTTGAGCGTGTCGTGGTGGATCTCCACGTGATCGATGCCTGGCAGCGCGAGAGCCGCATCGGTGAGCGCGGCTGCGGCCGCCGTGGCGACACCGCGGCCGGTGAAGTCCGGGTGCACCCAGTAGCCGATCTCCAGCCCGCCCTCGCCGATTCGTCCCATCAGCCCGGCGCTGCCGGCCGGCTCGCCGTCGGCAAGGATGAGGTACTGAAAGGCCCCGCCCGTCGCCCAGGTGGTCTCGCCCCGGCTGGCATACTCGGCCGCATCGCCCGGGCTGTAGTCGTCGGTGGCCCAGTTCAGCCACGGTTTCAGGTGCTCCAGCGATTCGGTGACGAGCCGGAAGACTAGATCAGCGTCCGTGGCGCGCCAGCGGCGCAGCTGGACGAAGCCATGGCTGAGGGTCTCAGGCGGGGTGTCCATCGGCTGAATCATCGCGGGCGCGCGCGCCAGGGTGCAAATCAGTTAACGGCGCCGCTGGTGTGCCAGGCCGGCGCAGTGTCGCAGCCTTCTTCCAGCGCGTCACTGCGCAGCTCGTTTGCCGGCCCGGCCATAATCAGGGTCATGTCACTCGCTGATTGGCTTTCTGGCCGCACCTCACATGCCGGCCGCCTGCCGGAGGGAATCGACGAGCTGCGCGGTCCGGCTCAGGGCGTCATCGTCCTGCCCCGGCACCTCGCGTATCCGGGCATGCGGGAGTGCGACGTTACCGACGACACCGTCCGGCGCAGCATGTATGGCATCGTGCTTACTCAGGGCGCGCGGAACGACGTTGCCCGGTTCCTGAACCCGAACCTGCTGCGGGCGGACTGGCCGATGATCAGGGAAGCGCTTGACCCGAAACTGCGCGGGACCTGCGAGCGTCGGTTCGAGCTCGGAGTCTGACTGTCGCTCGTGCACAGGGTGCCGTAATTGTGGCGCTTTTCGCGCATGCGGCAGAGGGGCCGGGACTCGGTTGCCGGGTCGCCGGCCTTCCGCCGTGCCCCGGCGGCCAGGTACCCGGCATGATGGGGAGCGTGCCCGCCCAGATCGATGGCGACCGAGGCGGAACCGCCAGGGCCGGGCGTTAAGGGAAATCGCGCGCGACAGCTGCTGATAAGTCCGCGCGCCGGCGCAGCTCGTCATCCGGCCGACGTGGCCAGCCCGAGTCAGGAGACCCCATTGCCCGAGACCAACGCCGTGCCCGGGGTGCCCGGGGCCAGCGCCGTGCCTGGTGCGAGCCCCGCTGCCGGGGCGGAGCAGCAGGCCGCCGGCGCCGCCAGCCGGCCGGAGCCGGGCCAGCGCGGTAACAAGTGGTGGACGCTCGTGGCGGTCTGCCTCGGCACTTTCATGCTGCTACTGGACATCACGATCGTGAACGTCGCGCTGCCGGATATCCAGCACGCACTGAACTCGACGTTCTCCGACCTGCAGTGGATCGTAGACGCGTACGCGCTGACGCTGGCGGCGTTCCTGCTGACGGCGGGCAGCCTTGCCGACATGTTCGGCCGCCGGCTGCTCTACCTGGCTGGCCTGGTCGTCTTCACCGCCGCGTCCGTGCTGTGCGGGGTGTCGGTCAGCACTCTCATGCTCATCATCTGCCGTGGCGTGCAGGGGGTCGGCGGGGCCATCATGTTCGCGGTCTCGCTGGCACTGCTCGCTGATGCCTTCCGGGGCAAGGACCGCGGGGTCGCGTTCGGCATCTGGGGCGCGATCACCGGACTCGCCGTGGCGATCGGCCCGCTGCTGGGCGGGATCCTGACCTCGGGAATCTCGTGGCGCTGGATCTTCTTCGTGAACGCGCCGATCGGTGTCGCTGCCCTGGTGATCACCCTGACGCGGGTAGCCGAGTCGCGCCAGCCGCGGGCCAGCCGCCCCGATTGGGCAGGCTTCCTGGTGTTCACCGCCGCGCTGGCCTTCCTGGTCTACGCGCTGATCGAGTCGAGCCAGCGGTCGTTCACCGACAGACTCGTGTTGGGCTGCTTTGCCGCTGCCGCGCTGCTGCTTGCCGCATTCGTCATCCTGGAATGGCGGATGCCGCACCCGATGTTCGACCTGAACCTGTTCCGGCTCCCGACCTTCACCGGCGGGCTGGTGGCCGCACTCGGCCTGAGCGCGTCGATCTTCTCGATGCTGCTGTACCTGGTGCTGTACCTGCAGGACATCCTCGGCTACTCGGCGCTGCAGACCGGCATCCGGCTGACGGTCATCTCTGGCGGCATCCTTATCACCGCGACTGTTGCCGGGCGCCTGTCCTCGCGGGTGCCGGTGCGGCTGCTCATCGGGCCTGGCCTCATCCTGATCGGCGTGAGCCTGCTGCTGATGCGCGGCCTGGATGCCACCTCCAGCTGGACTCACCTGATCCCGGGCATGATCGTCGGCGGCCTTGCGGTCGGCCTGGTCAACCCGCCTCTTGCCTCGACAGCCGTGGGCGTCGTCGCGCCCCAGCGCGCCGGGATGGCGTCCGGCATCAACTCGACCTTCCGCCAGGTGGGCATCGCCACCGGCATCGCCCTTCTCGGGTCACTGTTCGCCAGCAAGGTTGCCGACGAGGTGCGGACGGGCGCAGCCACGGTCCCGGGCCTGGCGGGCCGAGGCGGCAAGATCGCCGCGGCCATCCAGTCCGGCGAGACGCACCAGCTCCTCGGCAGCCTGCCGCCAAGCGCGCGGCAGGCGGTAGGGTTGCTGACCCGCGGGGCATTTACCGCCGGGCTCGACCGCATCCTGCTGGTGGCGGCGATCATCGCGCTCGCCGCCGGTGTGATCTCCCTCGCAGCTATCCGCAGCCGCGACTTCGTTCAGGAGCAGCCTGCGGGCCCCGGGCACTAATCCGCAGGCCGGGTCCGGGCCGGAAAGCGGCAGGGCCTGGCACGCTGAGCTGCCGGTCATGCCTACAGTTACGGCATGCGCAAGTACGTCATCATGGGCGTCCAGGGCAGTGGCAAGGGCACCCAGAGTGTCATGCTGGCCGGGGACCTGGACCTGGTGCACATCGCCGTCGGCGACATCTTCCGGTGGAACGTGCAGAACCACACCAAGCTCGGCGCTCAGGTACGGCGCACCATGGCAGCGGGCGAGCTGGTCAGCGACGACCTCGTCGAGGGCGTGGTGAAGGACCGGCTCGACCAGCATGACTGGAACTACGGCTTCATCATCGACGGCTTCCCGCGCAGTGTCCGCCAGGCCGAGTTCTTCCTGGAGAGCTACGACATCGACGGGGTTATCCACCTCGACCTGCCCGACAGCGAGGTCCGCCGCCGGGTGATGGCGCGCCGCCACTGCGACGGCTGCGGCATGGACTACAACCTGATCGACTCCAGCCCTCGCGAGGAGGGCACGTGCGACGTCTGCGGCGGCAAGCTGGTGCAGCGCGAGGACGACACCGAGGAGGCCCTCGCGGTACGCCTGCGGGAGTACCACGACAAGACGAACCCTGTCCTCGACATCTTCCGCCGCAAGGAATACGTCGTAACGGTTGACGCCCGGCCGGAGAAGGTCGAGGTTCAGCAGGCCATCCGCGCTGCCCTCGAGCTTCCGGCGCTGCGCGGCTGAGCCGCCGATGCGCGTCGTCGTCGCGCCCGACTCGTTCAAGGGCAGCATCAGCGCGGCCGGCGCCGCGGCAGCGATCGCATCCGGCTGGCGGCGGGTCCGGCCGCTGGACGAGGTCCGGGAGCTGCCGCTGGCTGACGGAGGCGAGGGAACCCTGGCCGTCCTGGCCGCGGCAGTGCCAGGAGCTCGGTGGCACCACGCCGGCGTCAGCGGCCCCGGCGAGGAGCAGATTGAAGCCGCCTGGCTGGAAATGCCGGGAAACGTAGCCGTCGTCGAACTCGCCACCGCTGCCGGGCTGCCGCAGCTGCCGGAACTGCGGCCGCTGACCGCCCACACCTACGGAGTTGGCGAGCTGATTGCCGGCGCGCTCGACTCCGGCGCCGCGCAGGTCGTGATCGCGCTGGGTGGCTCGGCGTCGACCGACGGCGGGACAGGCGCGCTGGCCGCCCTCGGCGCGCGGTTCCTTGACGACAGCGGCGCCGAGCTGCCGCGGGGCGGCGGGCCGCTGGCTCGCCTCGCCTCGGCTGACCTCTCCGGCCTGCGGCCGCCGCCGGACGGCGGCGTCAGGTGCCTGACCGACGTCCGCGCTCCGCTGCTCGGCCCGGCGGGCGCCGCTGCTGTCTTCGGCCCGCAGAAAGGCGCGAGCCCGGCCGATGTGACCGTCCTGGAGTCCGGCCTTGCCCGGCTGGCTGCGCTGCTCGGCGGTGATCCCGGTCAGCCGGGCGCGGGCGCGGCTGGCGGTTGCGGCTACGGCCTGGCAGCTGGCTGGGGTGCGCGGCTGGTGCCGGGCGCGGCCGAGCTGGCGCTGATTGCCGGGCTGCCCGCGGCAGTCGCTTCGGCCGACCTGGTCATCACTGGCGAGGGCCAGTACGACGCCACCTCGGAGACGGGCAAGGTAGTCGGCGCGGTCCGCGCCATCGCCCGCGGCGCTCCGGTCGCGCTTGTCGCCGGCCGGGTCGCGGCTGCCCCTCCGCCGGGGGTCAGGACCGTCGAGCTTGCCACCCTCGCCGAGGGCAGCCAGGCGGCCATTGCCGAGGCGGCCCGCTGGCTCGCCGAGGCGGGCGCGCTGCTTGCTGTATCGGCCTAGCGGCCAGGTGCCAGTGGCCCGCCGGGCGCGGCCCGTGGCGTTCGGGTACTCGGCAGTTCCGCAGCGCAATCGTCACATAATCTGGGGACCGTGCGGGAGATCGTAGTATTCAGCGGCAGCTCTCATCCGGCCCTGTCCGCAGAGATCTGCGCTGACCTGGGCGTGCCGCTCCGGCCGGCGCGCCTCAGCCGGTTCGCCAACGACTGCCTGGAGGTTCAGCTCCAGGCCAACTGCCGCGAGCGGGACGTCTTCGTGATCCAGCCGCTCGGGCCGCCAGTCCAGGAGAACCTGGTCGAGCTGCTGCTCATGCTCGACGCGGCGCGGGGCGCATCGGCGGCGCGGGTGACGGCGGTGATCCCGTACTACGCTTACGCGCGCTCGGACAAGAAATCGATGCCGCGCATCTCGATCGGCGGCCGCCTCGTCGCTGACCTGCTGGCGACGGCCGGTGCCAGCCGGGTGCTCGCGATGACCCTGCACTCCCCGCAGGTCCACGGCTTTTTCTCGATCCCCGTTGACCACCTGAACGCGCTCCGCGAGTTCGCCGATCACTTCATCGGGCTGGACCTGTCCAACTCGGTCGTGGTGTCACCAGACCTCGGCAACGCCAAGAATGCCGCGGCCCTGGCGCGGCTGCTGCAGCTGCCGGTCGCGGCCGGCGCGAAGGAGCGCCACAGCGACGAGAAGGTGACGATCAGCTCGATCATCGGCGATGTCGAGGGCAAGGACGTGATCGTCCTGGACGACGAGATTGCCCGCGGCACTACGCTCGTGGAGCTCCTGGAGCGCCTGCAGGAGCGAGACGTTCGGTCGGTGCGGATCGCCTGCACGCACGGCTTGTTCAGCGACGGCGCGCTCAAGCGCATTGCTGCTCAGCCGCTGGTGAAGGAGATTGTCAGCACGAACACGCTGCCTGCACCCGAGGATGCCGAAAGCTCAGGCCTGAAGGTGATCTCCATCGCGCCAGCGCTGGCAGAGGCGATCCGGCGGATTCACGAGGGTGAGTCGGTCAGCGCGTTGTTCGGCGCCAGCTGAGCCGCGGAGCGGCCGGCTGCCCAGGCGGCCACCTGAGCCCGTGAGCTGAATCCGAGCTTGGCCAGGATGTTAGCCACGTGCCGGGCAGCCGTCGCGGGGCTGATGAACAGCTGGCGGGCAATATCGCGGTTGCTGAGCCCGGCAGCGAGCAGCGTGACGACCTCGTTCTCCCGCGGTGTCAGCGCGCCGGCCGGGCCGGGTGTCGTGGCTGGCAGAGGCGCAACCTGGTCATCTGCACCGCCGAGCGCTGTCCGGACCGCTTCAGCCGGGGTCATCGCTGCCCCCTCGGCCCACAGGCGTGCCACGACGTGCTCGCCGAGATCCGAGGCCGCGTCGAGGAGTCGCTGGGTGCGCGCGCCCGGTATCGGCGGCAGGTGCGCCTGCTGGCGCAGCGTCGTGGCCGCTCCGGCCAGCTTGAGGCCGGTCTGCGGGCTGCCCTCCATAACCGCCAGCCGGGCCAGGACCTCGAGACCGCGCGCCATCCCGATCCGGCTTCCGGATGCGTAGCTGAGCCGCAGGCTCTCGGTAAGGTGCTGTCGGGCCGAGGCCAGATCCCACTGCTCCATCGCGATGCGGCCGAGTCCGGCGAGTGAGCGGGCGATCTCTGGCCGGGCGTCGATCTCCCGCAGGATGGCCAGCGCCTCAAGGTAGTGCTCGCGGGCGATGCCGTGCTCGCCGCGCAGCCGCGCCAGGTCGCCGAGGCCGAGCAGCGCCCGGGCTGAGCCCCAGGACTGCTCGATCTCCCGGGTGATGGCAAGTGCTTCCTCGCCGCGCTGCTCCGCTTCGCGAAGATTCCCGCGTGCTGCCGCTACTGCGGCGAGCGTGCCGAGGGCGTATCCCTCGTTCCACCGGTCGCCGGCTGACTGCGCGACGCTGAGCGCCTCGCCGGCCCGAGCCGTGGCGTCGTCGAGTCGCCCGGCATGCAGCGCGACCTCGGTCAGCAGATTCAGCGCCGCCGCGATCCAGACTTGCTCGCCCGCCGACCAGCACAGCTTGAGGGCGATCAGGGCGAGCTGACCGGCCCGGTCGGAGTCGGCTGCCATGACGAGCTGCGCGAGGCTGGCGATCGCAGGCCCGCGGACTGAGTCAGGAACGCCTTCCGCGTGCTCCAGGAATCCCTCGATCCAGGAGGCTCCGTCAGCGAAGGCTCCGCGGACGATCCAGACCGGGTGCATCGCGGTGCAGATCCGCAAGCCGGTCTCAGCCTCGTGATCGGCCAGGCAGCCGCTCAGGACCTCGCTGAGGTTAGCCGCCTCCAGGTCGAACCGGCGGAACGTGTAAACCCTGGCCGACCAGGGGCCCGACAGCACCGCCATGCCGACGGCCGCCGCGGCCTCGGCCTCACGCATCGTGTAGTCCCGCCGGCGGCGTTCGAGCCAGGCCGTCTCGCCAGCGTCGGCGAGCAGCGCCGCGGCATACTCGCGAACCGTCTCGAGCAACCGGTACCGGGCCTGGCCCAGGGCTTCAGGCTCGACTGTCACCAGCGACTTGTCTGTCAGTGATGTCAGGACATCGAGAATGTCGGCGCTCGGGACGCGGTCGTCCGCACAGATCTGCTCGCACGTGTCAAGAGACCAGCTGGCAAACACCGAGAGCCTGCGGAGTAGGATCTGCTCGCGGTCTGAGAGGAGCTCGTAGCTCCAGTCCAATGTCGCCCGCAGGGTCTGCTGGCGCGGCGGTACGCTGCGGTCGGCGCTGGTCAGCAAGGTCAGCCGGCAGTCAAGGCGAGCTGCAATCTGGTCAACGGACAGGACCCGCACCCAGGCCGCCGCTAGCTCGATCGCGAGTGGCAGTCCGTCCAGAGCCCGGCAGATCGCGGCGACGGTGCCGATGTTCGCCGGGCTGACCGAGAAGCCTGGCGCCGCAGCCGACGCCCGGACCGCGAAGAGCCGGATCGCGTCACAGGCCTGGAGGTCCTCGGTAGCCGTCGCATTGTCGGACGGCAGCCGCAGCGGTGGCACCTGCCACACGGCCTCGGCGGCGACTCGCAAAGGCTCACGGCTCGTGGCGATCACCTGCAGGCCCGGCGAGGAGGCCAGCAGCTGGTGACACAGCGCCGCGCAGGCGTCAACCAGGTGCTCACAGTTGTCCAGCACGAGGATGGCGCGACGGTGCCGCAGCGCTTCGGCGAGCGTGTCGAGTAGCGGGCGACCGGGCTCCTCGTGCACTCCGGCCGCGGCGGCGACCCACGTCACGACGTGCTCGGGCTGACGGACCTCGCCCAGCTCCACGACCCAGGCGCCGTCGGGGAACTCCGCCCCCACCGCTGCCAGCAGCCTCAGCGCCAGCCGGGTCTTGCCGATTCCGCCGGCGCCGCACAACGTGACGGCGCGCGCGACCTGCATGAGCTCACGGATCTCGCCGACCTCGGAGCTGCGCCCGACGAAACTGCTGAACTCCTCCGGGCGATGAGCAGGGTCACGCATGGTTTTCTCGATCTTGGCGCGCGGATCTGGCCAGCGCGCGTCTGCCGACGCCGTCGCCTTGACCTAACGGTAGCTCCGTTCTGCGAAATATCTCAGAGCTTGCGACTATTCGGCACGAGGTCACCGAATACGTACTTCCCGGACGTGCTGGGTGCCGAAGCCCTGTGCGGAGGCGCCCCGGCGCCGTGGATCGCCACCATGCTGGCGGATTCGCTGCCTGCGGCAACTGCCGGTGCCGCGGGCAGCAGCGCGAATCCGGCCGCGAGCGCGATCGCGAACACCGCCTCGACGAGGCGCCTGGTCAGAGCGCGCTGGCCACTGGCGGGCGGGGGCGCAAAAGAGTGCTTGTCGGCGGGACGGAAGAACTCGGCTGGGCCGGCACTATGCGGCATCGCAGCGGATCGGCCGGGACTGGTTGCCAGGACCCCGGCCGGCCTTTGCCCGGTGGCGGGGCCGGAGCGCGTGAGACGTGTGCCGCAGTCCTCAGTGCCGGAGTAGCGGGTGGCGCAGTACCGGGTGCCGGAAGCAGCCGGACGTTCGATGGGCCGGCGGGCAAAGCCCCCGTCAGCGCGGGTGCACGGTGGCGGCCCGAATAGCTGAGACTGCGCTGCGGCGGGCTGGCCGCCGGCGACTGAGCTCTCACGGAAACCTCATCGCCGGCGGCCTGCTGCCTGTTACCGCTGCTGGCTATACGGCCAGGGCGGTGACACCACTCTCCAGGTCCAGCAGATAACGCTTGCGGTCCAGCCCGCCGCCGTAGCCAGTCAGGCTGCCGTCCGAGCCGATCACCCGGTGGCATGGGATCACGAGGGCGATCGGGTTCCTGCCGTTGGCGAGTCCCACAGCGCGAATAGCCGCAGGCTTGCCGATCTTCTCGGCGAGCTGCCCGTAGGACCAGGTCTGGCCGTACGGGATGGTCTGCAGTGCTGTCCAGCATTTCTGCTGAAAATCGGTGCCAGCTGGCGCTAGCGGCAGGGTGAACTCCGTGCGCTCTCCGGCAAAGTACTGCGAAAGCTGGCGCGCCGCGGACGCGAACGGCTCGTCGGCCGGGTCGCCAGGTCCGCCGAGCGTGGCATCCTCGGGGCGGTGTCGCTGCGCCTCCAGGTAGAGCGCGACGAGCATACCGTCGGCGGCGACGAGCGTGAGCGGTCCGATGGGGCTGGCAACGGTGACGTACGTGCGCTCGGTGCTGAGCGAAGAGGTGGCCTGCATAGCTGCTCCTTCAGGTGGGGGATCCGGCTGGATGGCCGCCGGCTGGCGCCGGAAGCCGGTTGATCTCGTGATCGCCCGTAGCCCAGAGGTACTGAACGGCGTAAGAGCGCCAGGGGCGCCAGGCGACCGCCCGTGCGGTGAGCGCGGCCGGCGAATCCGGCAGGTTCAGCTCCCGGGCCGCGCCCCGTACGCCCAGGTCCGAGGCCGGGAAGGCGTCCGGATCGCCGAGCGCCCGCATCGCGATCGTCTCGACCGTCCACGGGCCGATGCCCGGCAGCGCTTCGAGCCGCGCCCTAGCCTCGTGCCAGTCGCCGCCGACGCTCAGGTCGACGAGCCCGTCGGCGAGCGCGCGGGCCAGCACCGAGAACGACTCGCGGCGCGACCGCGGCATCGCCAGAGCGTCCGGCTCGATTGCCGCCAGCTTCGCGGCGTCGGGGAACAGCCGCGTCAGGCCGCCCGCCGGGTCCTCAGCCGGCTCGCCCCACGCGGCCGCGAGGCCGGCGTGCGTCCGGGCGGCCGCGGTGGACACCTGCTGGCCGATGACGGCGCGCAGCGCGAACTCTCCGGCATCGACGGTTCGTGGCACCCGCCGCCCTGGAGCCTTCCTGACCAGCGGTGCCAGCGCCTCGTCGGCCGACAGCAGATCGCCGATCGCGACCGGGTCGGCGTCCAGGTCCAGGAGCCGCCGGCAGCGGCTGATCGCGCTGGCGAGGTCCCGGAGATCCGTCAGCCAGAGCTGGCAGCTGACGTGGTCGGGGTGCGGGCGCAGCGCAGCGATGCCGCGCCCGTACGACAGCCGAAGGGTCCGGCGGTAGGCGCCATCGCGCCACTCCTCGACACCGGGCACTGCGGTCGCCACGAGGTGGCCGAACAGATTCTCTGGCTGCAGCGGGGCACGGAACGGAAGCCGCAGCGTCAGGGAGCCGGCGGTCAGCTCGCGCCCGCGGCTGGCGCGCTCGCGCAGCTGACTGGGCGAGAGTGCGAACACCTCGCGGACGGTGTCGTTGAACGTCCGGATGCTGGCGAACCCGGCGGCGAAGGCGACGTCACCCATCGGCAGCTGGGTGGTCTCGATCAGCAGGCGTGCCGTCTGCGCACGCTGCGCGCGGGCGAGCGCGAGCGGTCCCGCGCCGAGCTCGCCGAGCAGCTGGCGCTCGACCTGGCGCACGCTGTAGCCCAGTCGGCTGGCAAGCGCCGGGACGCCGCCACTGTCCATCACGCCGTCGGCGATGAGCCGCATGGCCCGGGCTACCACGTCAGCGCCAACATCCCACTCCGGCGAGCCCGGGCTGGCGTCGGGCAGGCACCGCTTGCAGGCGCGGAATCCTGCCTGCTGGGCCGCGGCGGCGCTGGGAAAGAAGCGCATGTGTTCCGGCTTGGGCGGCACCACAGGGCAACTCGGCCGGCAGTAAATGCCGGTCGTCACCACGGCCGTGAAGAACCAGCCATCGAAGCGCGCGTCCTTGGACTGGACGGCCCGGACGCAGCGCTCCCGGTCGGCGTGGATTCTGTCTTCGGTCATGCCCTCAGCATCGGGCAAGGTGTGCTCGACAGGCTAGCGAATTTCCGACATTGACCCTGCCGCTTACCTGGTAACGAGGATGATGTCGGAAAATCGCTGGCCACCAGTCCGCGGCTCACGAGGTCCTGATTTCAGTCCTGGACTGCTGGCCTGCGACGTGCTTTCCGGGAGGGGGCACAAAGGTGCAGGTCAGGCCCATGATGTCGGGAATCCGCTAGTCACGACGTGGTGTTTGTGCAGCATGCGCCCACAATCCGCGAGCTAACCCTCGATGTCGAGATAGAGGCAGAACGGGTGCCCGGCCGGGTCCAGCAGCACGTGGACGTCGTCCTGCGGCTGGAACTCGGCCAGCCGGGCGCCCGTCTCGAGGGCATCTGCGGTGGCCACGGCCAGGTCGTCGACGGCGATGTCGAGGTGCAGCATCTGCCGCTGGCGGCCGGCCTCGGCTGGCCATGCGGGCGGCTCATAGGCGGGGGAGGCGCCGACAGTGGCGAACCCGAGATAGGACGACGTGCCCGGTACCTGGATCGCCGCGCCGTCCGGTTCCTCGGTCGAGATCGGCCAGCCCGTGAGCCGGGAGTAGAACCTGGCCAGGGCAGGCCCGTCCGGAGCCTCCAGGACGACGCCCCACCAGTCGGTCTTCGTGCGCCCGCGCATGAGCCCCATCCTGCCAGGTGCCGTGGCAGGGCAGCAGCGCAAAGCGCAAGTGTCAATCTATTTTCTCATCCCGAAAAGTTGCGGGATACGAAAGTTCTAGTATGCTGACCGCGTGAGTGCGGAACCCGTGACGACAGGCTCAGTCGAGCAGCTTGGCCGTCAGCAGGCATTCTCGCGTCCCGAAGAGGCATTCGGCCTGCGCGAGCGCAAGAAGGTTGCGACCCGGCAGGCGCTGGGCGAGGCGGCCATGCGGCTGGCCGTGGAGCGCGGCCTGGACAAGGTGCTCGTCGAGGACATCGCCGACGCCGCCGGGGTATCAGCGCGGACATTCAACAACTACTTCGCCAGCAAGTATGAGGCGATCTGCGCGCTGCAGCAGGCCCGGGCGCTGCGAGTCGGTGACGAACTGCGCGCACGGCCGGCCGGCGAGCCGCTGTGGGAATCGGTGACGCAGGCCGTGCTGTCCCAGTTCGCCGCCGCGGACCGGGCGCCTGACGAGGACTGGATCGCCCGGATCCGCCTGGTCATCACCACGCCCGCCCTCGTCGGCGAGTACCTCAAAGTGCAGGGCATGGCGCAGTACCACCTGGCCGAGGTGATCGCCGAGCGCCTCGGGACCTCACTGGGAAGCGACATGTTCCCGCGGATCATGGCCGGCGCCGTCTCGGCTGCCATGCAGGCCGCGATGGAACGCTGGCTGCACTCCGATCCGCCGGTGCCGCTCGCTCCCCTCATCCGCCAGTCGTTCCGGCAGTTCGCCGATGGAATGCGCGACGTTCTTCCGCCGGCCGAGGCGGCCGATTCCGGCTAGCGCCGGCGTTCCCGTCGAGCTCGTTTCCGTCCTGAAGAAATCCGGCCCCTGAGAGAGTCACGTGCTGATCCGCCTGCTGCGCACCTACCTGCGTCAGTACCGCAAGCCGCTAACGGTCGTGCTGCTCCTGCAGCTCGCGCAGACACTGGCCACGCTGTACCTGCCGACGCTCAACGCCGACATCATCGACAAAGGCGTGATCACCGATAACACGCACTACATCCTCAAGACCGGCGGCTTCATGCTGGGCATCACCGTCGTGCAGATCTTCTGCGCGGTCGGGGCGGTCTACTTCGGTGCCAAGGTCGCGATGGCCCTCGGCCGCGACGTCCGGCACGGGATCTTCAGCCGGGTGCTGCTGTTCTCCGACCGTGAGGTCAACCACCTCGGCACGCCGTCGCTGGTCACGCGCACGACCAACGACGTGCAGCAGGTCCAGATGCTCGCCATCATGACGTTCACCTTGTTGCTGTCCGCCCCCATCATGTGCATCGGCGGGATCATCCTGGCGCTGAACCAGGACGTACCGCTGTCGTCCCTGCTGCTCGTCGCGGTGCCGCTGCTCGGCGTCATCGTGGCGCTGATCATCTCGCGGATGCGGCCGCTGTTCCGGCAGATGCAGGAGCGACTGGACAACATCAACCGCGTGCTGCGCGAGCAGATCACGGGCGTGCGGGTCATCCGGGCCTTCGTCCGCGATCCGCAGGAGCGCGAGCGGTTCGGGGTGGCCAGCGGGCAGCTGTTCGACGTCTCGCTCGGGGCCGGCAAGCTGATGGCGCTGATGTTCCCGTCGGTGATGCTCGTCCTCAACCTGTCGACCACGGCCGTCGTGTGGTTCGGCGGGCACCTCATCGCCGACGGGACGATGCAGATCGGGTCGCTGACGGCGTTCATCACCTACCTGGCGCAGATTCTCATGTCGGTGATGATGGCGACGTTCATGTTCATGCTCGTGCCGCGCGCCGAGGTCAGCGCCGAGCGGATCATGGAAGTCATCGACACCAAGCCGACGCTGGCGCCGCCGGTGACGCCACTGCCCGCGGGAAACGAGCCCGGCCGGCTCGAGCTCCGGAACGTCGAGTTCCGTTATCCCGGCGCCGAGCAGCCGGTGCTGCATGACATCAGCTTCACGGCGCTGCCCGGCCAGACCACGGCGATTATCGGCGGCACCGGTAGCGGTAAGACCACGCTGGTCAACCTCGTCCCGAGGCTGCTAGACGTCACCGGCGGCCAGCTGCTGATCGGCGGCGTCGACGTACGCGATCTGGAGCGGGCGGAGGTGTCGGCGGCGGTGGGACTAGTGCCGCAGAAGCCGTACCTGTTCTCCGGCACAGTCGCGACCAACCTGCGCTACGGCAACCAGCAGGCGACCGACGAGGAACTGTGGCAGGCACTGGACATCGCCCAGGCGCGGGACTTCGTCGAGCGGATGCCCGACCGCCTCGACTCGGCGATCTCCCAGGGTGGCACCAATGTGTCCGGCGGCCAGCGTCAGCGTCTGGCGATCGCCCGCGCCCTGGTGCACAAGCCGGGGATCTACCTGTTCGACGACTCGTTCTCGGCGCTCGACTACGCGACCGACGCTCGGCTGCGGTCCGCGCTGGCGACCGAGGTGACCGGCGCGACGATGATCATCGTCGCGCAGCGAGTCAGCACCATCAGGCACGCCGATCAGATACTCGTCCTGGACGCCGGCCGTGTCGTCGCCCGCGGCACGCACGGCGAGCTTATGGACACCAGTGAGACCTACCGGGAGATCGTCCTCTCCCAGCTGACGGAGCAGGAGGCAGCAGCGTGAGCGGGGGAGTGAACGGGGACAAGCCGGTCAATGGCCAGCCGGTCAATGGCCAGCCCGTCGATGGCGAGACGGTCACCGGGGTACCGGTGGACGGGAAGCAGCTCGAAGGCCGGCGAGCGGGCAACGCCGAAGCGCGGCCCCGGCCCGGCGGCCACCATGGGCGGCCCAGGGCGGTTCATGGGCGGCATGTCCACGGAGAAGGCCCTGGACTTCAAGGGCTCGAGCCGGCGGCTGCTGCGCACGCTCAGCCCCTACCGCAAGCTGACCGTCCTGGCGCTGTCGTTCGCGATCAGCAGCGTGACACTTGCCGTGCTCGGGCCGCGGATGCTCGGCGAGGCGATCAACGTCGTCTTCTTCGGCGTCGTCGCGCATCACGGCGTCGACTTCGACCACGTTTCCCAGATCCTCGGTGTCGTGGTCGCGCTGAACGTCGGCAGCTCGCTGTGCGCTCTCTTCCAGGGGCGGCTGACGGCCACCATGGTGCAGCGCGCCGTGTTCGGGATGCGCGAGGACGTGCAGGCGAAGCTATCGCGGCTGCCGCTCAGCTACTTCGACCGCCAGCCGCGCGGCGAGCTGCTGAGCCGCGTCACCAACGACATCGACAACTTGCAGCAGTCCATGCAGCAGACGCTCAGCCAGCTAGTCACCTCGATGCTGACGATCGTGGGCGTGCTGACGCTGATGTTCATTGTCTCGTGGAAACTCGCGCTGATCGCGCTGGTGACCGTGCCCGCGTCGGCAGTGGCGATGCGGAAGATTGCCCAGCGGGCGCAGCCGCAGTTCATCAAGCAGTGGAAGTTCACTGGCCAGCTGAACGGCCACATCGAGGAGATGTACACCGGGCATGCGCTGGTGACGGCGTTCGGCCAGCGGGAGAAGGCCATGGAGACCTTCACCGAGCAGAACGAGGCGCTGTTCAACGCGAGCTACCGGGCGCAGTTCATCTCCGGGACCATCCAGCCGGTCATGATGTTCATGTCGAACCTGAACTACGTGCTGGTGGCTGTTGTCGGCGGCCTGCTGATCGCGGGCGGCTCCCTGACGCTCGGCGCGGTGACCGCGTTCATCCAGTACTCGCGGCAGTTCAGCCAGCCGCTGACCCAGGTCGCGAGCATGGCCAACCTGCTGCAGTCGAGCGTCGCCTCGGCCGAGCGGGTGTTCGCGCTGCTGGACGCGCGCGAGCAGGATCCCGACGCTACCGAGCCGGCCAGGCCCGTGTCGGTAACCGGGCGGGTGGAGTTCCAGGACGTGTCCTTCCGGTACGCCGCTGACCGGCCGCTGATCGAGCACGTGTCCCTGACCGTCGAGCCGGGCCAGACCGTGGCCATCGTCGGCCCGACCGGAGCAGGCAAGACCACGCTGGTCAACCTGCTGATGCGCTTCTACGAGATCGACTCGGGCAAGATTCTCCTGGACGGAGTCGACACCGCGCAGATGAGCCGCGAGGAACTGCGCGGCCTGACCGGAATGGTGCTGCAGGATGCGTGGCTGTTCGGCGGGACCATCGAGGAGAACATCGCTTACGGCGCCTTCGGAGCCAGCCACGAGGAGGTCGTCGAGGCGGCGAAGGCTACCTATGTGGACCGGTTCGTCCGGACGCTGCCGGACGGTTACGACTCGGTGCTGGACGACGAGGGGACGAACGTCAGCGCGGGGGAGCGGCAGCTCATCACGATTGCCCGCGCGTTCCTGGCCCGGCCCGCGGTGCTCATCCTCGACGAGGCGACCAGTTCCGTCGACACGCGCACTGAGGTGCTGATCCAGCACGCGATGGCGTCGCTGCGCCAGGGCCGGACGAGCTTCGTGATCGCGCACCGGCTATCGACCATCCGCGACGCCGACGTGATCCTGGTCATGGAGGACGGGCATATCGTCGAGCAGGGAACGCACTCCGAGCTACTGGCGGCCGACGGCGCGTACGCGCGGTTGTACCAGGCCCAGTTCGCCCAGGCGATGGCCGAGGTCGCCTGAGGAAGGCCCCACGGACGGCGGTTAACGTGGGCAACATGGAACATGTGACCGGCGTCGGCGGTGTCTTCCTGCGCGCGCGGGACGCGACGGCTCTGCGCGCCTGGTATGCCGAGCACCTCGGCATCGACATCAATCCCGAGTTCGGTGGTGCCACGTTCCCTGGGGTAGGCGGCCTGACCTGGGCGATCTTCGCCTCCGGCACGCCGTACTTCGGCAGCCACCGGCAGGCGTACATGGTCAATTACCGGGTCGGAGACCTGGACGCGATGCTCGGTCAGCTTCGGGCGGCCGGAGTGCACGTCGCCACCGAGACCGAGGAGACCGGCGACGGGCGGTTCGGCTGGGCAACCGATCCGGAAGGCAACCGGTTCGAGCTCTGGGAGCCGCGTCCCGACGAAGGCTGAGGGCGGTCGGGCCTCGTTTCCTGCCTGAGGCCGGGTGCAGGCGCCGCAGAAGCTAGCGGCCTGCGCGGAGAAATGACAAGACTGTCATTAGCCTGCCCCGGGCGCGGCGCTCCAGTACGCCGCGCTGCGTTCGGGTGTCCTGCTGAGACGTTTCCGCTGCACCGGACCGAAGGCCCTCGACGACCAGGTCGAGAAGCCGGCTGGTCCGCTGTGCCGCCTCCGGGCCCGGCTCGATGCGCCACAAGAAGCCGAGCAGCAGCATCACGTCAGCAGGGTCATGACCCAGGCTGATGCTGCCGTCCTTCTCGCATGCCTGTAGTAGCCGCGTGAAAGCTCGCATTACCGGTTCGTACGGACCTCCGGCCGGCCCCTCGCCGGGTACTGACTGCAGCGCGCCGGCCAGGCCGTGCTTCATCGTTCCGTCGTGAGCAAGCCGGTCAAGCCAGCTCCGCAGTGCCCGAATGGGCGGCTGCTCTGCCAGGAGCAGCGGGACAAGGCCGGCGAGCTGCTCGACGTCATACCGGTAGACCGAGAGGACGAGATCCTCGCGGCTCGGGAAGTGCCGGTACAGCGTGCCCGCGCCGACGCCCGCTTTTTTCGCGATGGAGTTCATAGAGGCGTTGGCCGACTGTGCAAGGGCCGCGCGGGCGACCTCGAGAATGCGGTCGCGATTCTGCCGTGCGTCTGCCCGCAGCCCGTCGTGGAGTTGCTCAACCATCGGGCCAGCCTGCCTTTCCGCGACGGCGTATCGGGAGACATTATCAACCGGAGATGTCTCCGGTTCGCTCGAACAATAATCGGAGAGTACTCCGATTGGACCGGACGACTCTCCGGTTAGCTGGAGCACTGCGAGCACTGTCTCGGGCCGGGCGACGCCTCAAGATCAACATCGCGGGGGACAGGGGAGTAGCTTCCTGAGAATCGCTACCACAGCCGTCGGTAACTGAGATCTCATTCCAGCAGGGCGCTGATCCGCCAGATGGATCAGGATTCGAGAAGCGCAGGCCAGCGCGCCGCAACTAGCCTGACGGTCGTGCCCAGTCCACGGGCGACGCGACCACGAATTCAGGAGTGACGATGGCCGACTCTTCTACTGAGGGAATCAAGACGGTTCTGCATCCGGTTACCGACCTGGCGAGGGCCAAGGATGTCTACAGCGCCCTGCTTGGCATGGCACCGCAGCACGACGCGTCGTACTACGTCGGCTACGAGGCCGCCGGTCAGCACATCGGGCTCGTGCCGGGCGGCAAGGAGCAGGGCATGACCTCGCCGGTGGCCTACTGGCACGTAACGGACATCGAGGCGAAGCTGGCCGAGGTGACCGCCGCCGGCGCGACTCTGAAGGACCCGGTGCGTGATGTCGGCGGCGGCCGCCTGGTGGCTACCGTCACCGATCCTGATGGCAACGTTCTCGGGCTGCTTCAGGACCAGTAGCCGGGACACCGGGTGGCGCCACCGAACCGGGCGCCGCCCGGGTATAGGGAGAAACCAGAGCATGGTCACCACGACTCAGGCACCGTCGCCGTCGCCGGACGCTGCCGACAGCCACGATCGGATCCGCGTGCATGGCGCGCGTGTGAACAACCTGAAAGATGTCAGCGTCGAGATCCCGAAACGGCGGCTGACCGTGTTCACCGGCGTTTCCGGCTCGGGCAAGAGTTCACTGGTCTTCGGCACGATCGCGGCAGAGTCGCAGCGGCTCATTAACGAGACGTACAGCGCCTTCGTGCAGGGTTTCATGCCGACGATGGCCCGGCCGGACGTCGATGTGCTCGACGGGCTCACCACTGCGATCCTTGTCGACCAGGAACGCCTGGGCGGAGACGCCCGCTCGACGGTCGGCACCGCGACGGACGCGAGCGCACTGCTGCGCGTCCTGTTCAGCCGGCTGGGCCAGCCGCACATCGGCGGGCCGAATGCGTTCTCCTTCAACGTGCCTTCGGTCAAGGCCAGCGGCGCGATCACGATCGAGCGCGGCGACGGCAAGGCCGTGAAGGCTACCTTCAGCCGCGCCGGCGGCATGTGCCCGCGCTGCGAGGGCCGTGGCTCAGTTACCGACTTCGACCTGTCCCAGCTCTATGACGCGAGCAAGTCGATCCGGGGCGGGGCGCTGTTGATCCCCGGCTACAGCGTCGACGGCTGGTATGGCCGCATCTTCACCGGATGCGGGTTCTTCGACCCGGACAAGCCGGTCATCAAGTTCACCAAGAAGGAACTCAGCGAGCTGCTCTACAAGGAGCCGACCCGGATCAAGGTCGACGGCGTCAACCTGACCTACGAGGGTCTCATCCCGAGAATGCAGAAGTCGTTCCTGTCCAGGGACATCGACTCCCTCCAGCCGCACGTCCGCGCCTTCGTGGAGCGGGCGGTCACCTTCGGTCCCTGCCCGGACTGCGGCGGCACCCGGCTCAGTGCGGCGGCCCGATCGTCGAAGGTCAAGACGATCAACATCGCCGAGGCCTCGGCGATGCAGGTCTGCGACCTCGCTGAGTGGGTGCGCGACCTCGACGAGCCGTCCGTCGGGCCGCTGCTGGAGGCGCTGCGCCATAACCTCGACGCGTTTGCCGAGATCGGGCTCGGCTACCTGTCGCTCGACCGGCCGGCCGGGACGCTGTCGGGTGGCGAGGCGCAGCGCGTCAAGATGATCCGGCAGCTCGGCTCCTCGCTGACAGACGTCACCTACGTCTTCGACGAGCCCACCATCGGCCTGCACCCTCATGACATCCAGCGGATGAACGGCCTGCTGCTGCAGTTGCGCGACAAGGGCAACACTGTTCTCGTCGTCGAGCACAAGCCAGAGGCGATAGCGATCGGCGACCACGTCATCGACCTCGGTCCCGGCGCCGGAGCACAGGGCGGCCAGGTCGTCTTCGAGGGCACGGTCGAGGCGCTGCGGGCCAGCGGGACACTCACCGGACAGCATCTGGACGACCGCGCCGCGCTGAAGCCGTTGGTGCGCGCGCCATCCGGGGCGCTGGAGATCCGGGGCGCCAGCACGCACAATCTGCAGGACGTCGATGTCGACATTCCGCTCGGCGCGCTCGTCGTCATCACCGGTGTCGCCGGCTCGGGCAAGAGCTCCCTCATCCAGGGCTCGTTGTCCGGGCGCGACGGCGTGGTAACGGTTGACCAGACAGCGATCCGCGGCTCGCGGCGGAGTAACCCTGCTACCTACACCGGACTGCTCGACCCGGTCCGCAAGGCGTTCGCGAAGGCCAACGGCGTGAAGCCGGCTCTGTTCAGCGCCAACTCCGAGGGTGCCTGCCCGACGTGCAACGGGGCCGGCGTGGTCTACACCGACCTGGCGATGATGGCTGGTGTCGCCACCACCTGCGAGGAGTGCGGCGGGAAGCGGTTCGAGGCGTCAGTGCTGGGCTACCGCCTCGGTGGCCGCGATATCAGCGAGGTGCTGGCGACGTCGGTGAACGAGGCCGCAGAGTTCTTCGGTAGGGGCGACGCGCACACGCCCGCCGCGAGCGCCATCCTCGGCCGGCTCACTGACGTCGGCCTGGGCTACCTCACGATCGGCCAGCCGCTCACGACGCTGTCCGGCGGCGAGCGGCAGCGGCTCAAGCTGGCCACGCACATGGCCGAAAAAGGCGGCATCTACGTCCTGGACGAGCCGACCGCCGGCCTGCACCTGGCTGACGTCGGGCATCTGCTCGGCCTGCTCGACCGGCTGGTCGACTCCGGCACGTCAGTCATCGTCATCGAGCACCACCAGGCGGTCATGGCGCACGCTGACTGGATCATCGACCTGGGGCCTGGCGCCGGCCACGACGGCGGCCGGGTCGTGTTCGAGGGAACGCCTGCCGACCTCGTTTCCGCTCGGTTGACGCTCACCGGCCAGCACCTCGCAGCCTACGTCGGCACCGAGCCGGCTCCCCTTGACTTTGCTCTATCATACTGATATCAGTTTGATATGCGGGGCAATGGAGCCCGGTGCCTCAGGTCTAGGAAGGCAGCCCGATGCAGGACGCAACCGAGAACGCGGCTTCGTCGCGATCGATGATTGTCACGACTACCGAGAACATTCCTGGCGCAACGGTGGTCAAGACGCTCGGCCACGTGTTTGGCCTCACTGTCAGGTCTCGCAGCCTCGGCGGCAACATCGCTGCCGGCCTGAAGAGCCTCGCAGGAGGCGAGATCAGGTCGTACGTCAAGCTCAACGAGGATTCCCGGCGACAAGCACTGGACCGCATGGTAGAGAACGCCGCGGCCATGGGAGCCAACGCCGTCACCATGATGCGCTTCGACTCCACCGAGATGGGCAAGACCATGAGCGAGATCGTCGCTTACGGCACCGCCCGTGTCATCCAGTGGGATGAGATCCCTCCCGCTGCGGCGCAGGGCTGATCGGGGCGTCGGCCATGCACGTCGTGGAATGGGTAATACTCGCGGTCGTGGTCGTGGGGATCGTCATTGCGATCTTCGGGTGGGACCGGTACCGGGGCAGTCGCAAGGACGCCAGCGACGACAGCGCAGCCCAGCCGACAAGCGAAGTGTTCCTCGACCCGAACACCGGAAAGCGGATGCGAGTCTGGTACCAGCCGGCGACAGGGCAGCGGGAGTACCGAGAGGAATAACGCCGGGTGCGGTCACCGCGGGGCATCCGTCGTGCAGCCCGGCCGGCGGCCGCCGGATCGTGCGAGTCAGTCGCCCGGACTGGCGATCTCGATGATGCACAGGGGATCGGGGAGCGCGGATGATGCCCGCCGCCAGCGATATGACGCCTTGCCGTCGGCTACCAGTTCCTCGGCCCGCTTCCGAAGACGAGGTCCAGAGTCACGGTGACCGGCACCTTCTTATTCATGTAGGAATCATCTTCCCGGCCGCAGCCGTGCGGCGGGCTCTGGATGCGCGCCGGGTCATTCTTGTGCGGGATCTGGCCTGCTGAGCGCGGCGCGCTGGTTGTCGAGGAATGCCTGTTCGACTGGGTTGGCAGTGAGAGACCGGGCGGTGGCGTAGGCCGCTGCGGCTTCAGTGGTGCGGTCGAGGCGGCGCAGCAGGTCGGCGCGCGCCCCGTGGAACAAGTAGTAGCTGTCCAGGCCCGAAGAACGCAGGTCGTCCACCGCGGCCAGGCCGGCTGCGGGGCCGCGGACTTCCGCGAGCGCGACTGCCCGGTTGAGCGCGACTACCGGAGTCGGAGTGAGCGCGTAGAGCTGGTCGTAGAGCGTCAGGATGGCGTGCCAGTCGGTGCTGTCAAAGGTGGCCGCAACAGAGTGAACGGCGTTGATGGCGGCCTGGATCTGATACGGGCCGGGGCGGTCGCGCTGCACGCACGCACGCGCGATGTGCTGGCCTTCAGCGATCAGGCCCTGGTTCCAGCGCTGCCGGTCCTGTTCGGCCAGGCGGACCAGCGAGCCATCGGCGGCGACGCGGGCGGCGCTGCGGGAGTGCAGCAGCAGGAGCAGCGCGAGCAGTCCCTGCGCCTCCGGCTCGTCGGGCATCAGCTCGGCGAGCACGCGGGCGAGCCGGATCGCCTCGGCGCACAGATCAAGCCGCAGCAGGGACCCGGCGGTCGCCGCGTAGCCTTCGTTGAAGATCAGGTACACGACGGCGAGCACGGGCTTGACGCGAGCAGGAAGCTCGGCTTCCGCGGGCACGCGATAGGGGACACGAGTGTCCCTGATCTTGCGCTTGGCCCGGACGATCCGCTGGGCCATGGTTGCCTCGGGAACGAGGAACGCCCGCGCGATCTCCGGCGTCTCGAGCCCGCCGAGCAGCCGCAGGGTCAGCGCGACCTGGGCGGGCTGGTTCACCGCCGGATGACAGCAGGTGAAGATCAGGCGCAGCCGGTCATCGGGCACCGTCTCCTCCTCCTGCGCCAGCGCGTTGTCCCCGGCGGCCTGAGCGGCGGCACCGTACAGGTGATGGGCTTGCGCATGCCGCTCGCCACGGACCGACTCCCGGCGCAGCCTGTCGATCGCCCGGTTGCGGGCGGTCGTGACGATCCACGCACCGGGATTGGGCGGCTGGCCGTCCGACGCCCATCTGGTGACCGCGATGGTGAACGCGTCCTGGACCGCTTCCTCGGCGGCATCGATATCGCCGAGAAAGCGGATCAGGGTGGCGACGCAGCGACCGTACTCGCGGCGAAACACAGCCTCGACAGTCACGCGCCAGAGTCTACGGTCGCTGCACGGACACGCTCACTGCACGTCGGACGCGCCGCGCGAGATCACCTCGGCTTCGGTTTCTCTGGCGCTAGCCCGGATCGCGTCGTCGAGGTCCCCATCGAAGAACGGGCGAACCTCGACCGGCCGCTGTTCCGCGGCCGCAGCGAACTTGGCCCACTCCAGCGCCGCGTCCAGGTCGGCGGCGTCGATGATCCAGAACCCGGCGAGGTGTTCCTTGGTCTCGGTGTACGGCCCGTCGGTAATCAGGAAGTCCTCGCCGGACTGGCGCACCACGGTCGCTGACTCCGCGCCACCTTGCAGGCCGCTTTTGAACACGAATGCACCGGCGTCCTTCATCTTGTCGATCAGCGCGCCTACGCCGTCCCACACCTGCTGCGTCCGCTCCGGGGGAAGGGGAACGGCATAGTCGCGGTAGAGCGCGAGCAGGTACTGAGTCATGACGATCACTCCCGATTGTCATCCGTGGCCGGTCTCTGCCCGGCCTTCACTCCCGCTACGAAGTGGGCACCGCCGAATCGACACCCGCCCGCCAGGATGCCAGAAACCCTCCGCCAGGCTCGCCGCCTTTCTGCCCGCTCCGCAACGCGCCGATAATGCACATTATGTAAAGTAGAACGTAGGAAACGAGGCCGCCGCCCTTCCCTGCCCTGGCACGGCTGCTGAGCGCGGAATAAAGCGGCCGGCGATAATCGACTGCATGGCTGTCGGGATCCTGGCGGAACCGCTGTGCGCGACCTGCGGTGAGGTGGCGGCGCGGGTCGAGGTGGTGCCGCCCGGCCAGCTTCCGGCGCGCTGGCGGCGCTGGAGCCGTAAGCACCGCCAGTCCTTCGAGCAGCACCGCGATCCGGCGCAGTGGTACCTGATGTTCGCGGGTGTCACCGGCGGTAACGGCCAGGTGGGCGATCCGGTCAGCGCCGACCGCGCGCAGGTCATCATCGAGGCGTTCCGGCGGCCGTACCGTTTCCAGCAGGTGCACACGGCTGGCCTGTACGACGACGCGGGCTTCTGCGAGCAATGCGACGCCGCCTACTGTCACCGGCACTGGCATCTGTCCGACACCGGATACGGCCGGTGCCCGCACCAGCACGGCAAGAGCCTCGACCCGCACTGGTCGGCTGGCTGAGCTAGCGCGCTTTGAAGCCGGTTGCCTACCGCGTCGCCGGTGAGCTAGAGTTCCGGCGGTCGTGATCCACTCGCGGGAGGTGAGACCCATGAACGCAGTATCCGTAACGGGTGCTCCCCTGGAGTCCACGATCGCGCGACTGAGGTAGTCGCCGGGAGCGCCCGCCGGGCAATTCACGAAAGGCGACTCCCATGAACACAACACCCTCTTCGACTCCGTGCATCAGCTCGACGGCCACTTCCGAAGGCATCGCGGTGACGCGAACGCCACGGCACGGGAATTGGCCGATGCCCGACCAGCAGGTCGACGCCACAAGACAGGCGGGCAACTCAAACAAGCGAGCCCTGGTTCTCGCCGGCGGCGGAGCGGCAGGCAATGCGTGGGAGCTCGGTCTCATCGCCGGCCTGTCCGATGCCGGGGTCGATGTAACCGGGGCCGATCTCATCATCGGCACGTCGGCAGGATCGACGGCGGCTGCCCAGATCACCAGCGGGACACGGCCGGCCGAACTGTATGCCGCCATCCTCGCCGCGGTGCCTCGGCCACAGGCTCGCGGCGCCGGATCGGACAGCGGACGCGCCCCGAACTTCTCGGGGCCGACCTACATGGAGTGGTCGAACGGGATCATCGGTTCTGCTGAGGACGCGTCTGACATGCGCCGCAGGATGGGCGCCGCGGCGCTCGAAATGGATGCTTCCGACGGCTCTAGCCAGACGCGCTGGCGCGACATCGTCGCGGCTCGGCTGCCCAGTCAGCACTGGCCGCAGCAGCCTGTGCTCATCGTCGCTGTCATTGCCCATACCGGTGAACCGGTGGCATTCGACCGCCACAGCGGAGTCGACCTGGTCGACGCCGTCGCCGCCAGCACCAGCAACGGCTTCGGTCCCTTCCCTCCCTACCGCATCGGCGAGAGCCGATATATCAACGGCGGCTATCGACGCAGCGAGAATGCCGATCTGGCGGCGGGATACGGACGGGTGCTGGTGCTGTCACCCTTCGGCGGCAGGTCGCGGATGCCGCTGGAGTGGGGCATGGATCTCGCAAGCCAGGTCGACGAACTGCGCGCAGGGGGCAGCAGGGTCGTGACCGTCTTTCCGGATGGCGGCGCGGGCGACGTGTTCGACGCCAATGCGTCGGATCCGTCAACGCGTCTGCAGGCTGCGCGAGGAGGCTACGACCAAGGCCGAGCCCTCACGGAGCTGCTGGCCGAATTCTGGCGCTGACCCCCACGAAACCAGTCGGCTCGGTAGGCGTGACGAACCACGTTCATGCCTCGGATGGTCGCTGGGCGCCATATGCCTCATGGCACCTTCGCGCGCCCTGACCCTGGCTCGTTCTGCCGCCTTGTGTCGGATTGAGTCACCGGTGTTCGTGGAAGAGGCGACCCTGCCCGAGCACAGCGGGACCACGACGACGGAAGATGACCGAGATGACCGAGACAACGCCCTCAGGGACCCTGGCCCGCCGCCTCTACGAGCTCACTGAGCCGATCGCGATGGTTCCGTACGCGGCGCCGGAGCCGACCGCCGAGGTCATGGCGCTCGGATACCGGAACTACTGGGACACCTACTTCGCTGGGCGCGCCGCCCCGCTGGGCCGGTGCCCGGCCGAGGTGGTGCACGCGATCTTCTACAACTTCGCCGACGGCGAGGTCGCCCGGCACATCCCGCACGTCTGGGACATCGCCGCTCCCGAGGCGGTGCTGGCTGCCCGCGAGCGGGGGTGCGCCGCCGCCGTGAGACGGATCCTTGCTGACCTGGCGGACTCCCCCGGCGTCACCCGGGCAGCCGACCTGGCCACCAAGGCGGCCACTAGTGCCCCGATCGAGGGCCGCGCCATGTACGCGGGCCTGCGAACGCTCCCTATCCCTGACGAACCCGTCGCCCGGCTCTGGCACTCGGCCAACCTCCTCCGCGAGCACCGCGGCGACGGTCACGTCGCCGCCCTGGTCTCGGAGGGCATCGGCGGGCTCGAGTCTCACGCGCTGTATGCAGTGTCCCAGGGCATGCCCGCGGAGAAGTTCGGCCGGATCCACCACCTCCCCGCCACGACGCTTGCCGCCGTGGCCGACAGGATGCGCGGCCGTGGCCTCATCGACGACACCGGCCGGATCACCGACACCGGACGCGAGACCAGGGAGCGGATCGAGGCCCTCACCGACGACCTCGCGGTACCGCCCTACGACATCCTGACCCCGACCGAGCTCGACCAGCTCATCGCCGAACTCGAGCCCCTCGCTGCAGCGCTGGCCGCAGCCGGCTCGGAATGACGCCCGGCCGGCCTGCCTACGACCGCCCGAAGCTCGGCGACGTGGCCTCCTCAGTTAGGCGGGAATCGACTCCGCTACCACTCCGTCGGTGAGCGTGACGGTGTTGGCGCCGATAGCGGGAATGCGCGGGCCCGGCAGGATAATGCCGGTGAGGTTCAGTGGATCTGCTGCGCAGAGGCTGACCGTCTCGCCTGCTTGATGGGACTTCCGGATTGCGCGGAGGACGTCGAGCGCGTCGGGGTGGGCGTACTGCTCGCCGCTGAAGCCGGAGACGAAGCGGCCGCCGCGGATGGTGCCGCGCGCTTCCATCCGCCGGAGAGCCCAGATGATGTCGCGCCAGGGAACTGCGAGGTTCTCGCGGGCGGCCACGTCGCGGAAGACCACGCCCCAGCGTGCAGCGAGTTGCTCGGCGATGGCCTCGGCGAGCTCATCGCGGTCGGCATCGGCGGCCGGCTCCGGCAGCAGGGACCAGCGGCCGGACGAGCCCGTGGTGTTGCGCAGGCCACGGCGAAGGCCGCGGGTCGGGGCGTAGCGGGAGTCCGGAGTGCGGCGGCGCAGCAGCGAGCGCACCGCGCGGAAGCCGTCGGCCGTGACCAGCCCGCGCGACACGGCGTCCCAGAGGGCATCGTCGATGTCGTCGGTCAGGCGGCCCGTCAGCCTGGTCAGGTCGGTGCGGAACAGGGCCCCGTGCTCAACGAGCGCTTCCAGGACATCTGCGGTCCGGCCGACCGTCGGCTCGGCTGGGCGCTGGTCACCACGGGCAGCGCGCAGCAGCCAGGGCAGGTCGTCCCGCAGGACCAGGGTGATGGGGGTCGCCTTCGACGGGGCGCCGCCGCGCCTGGGTGCCGCGTCCGGCTCGGTGTCACGGACCGACAGCCGGCCCCAGGCGACCTGGCCGGCCATGCACAGCTCGTCCAGCCATTCGGGCCGGTAGTCGTGCACGCGTGCGGCCAGGACGGATTTCTCCCAGGCGCCGGTCGCAAGCTCGAAGCCCTGTAGTTGCTCGACTACGGCCAGGACGCCTGGCCGGCCTTCGCGCTGGGTGCCGTCGGCTATGTGCTGCCAGCGCAGCAGGAACCGCATGAAGTCGCGGGCCGTCACCGGCTCGATCTCGCGTCGGCGGTGCTCGCGGGTGTAGACGTGGATCCGCGTCAGCAGCCGTCGGGAGCACCACTCGGCGTCTTCCCGGTCACCGGATGTGAAATGGCCTCGGAGCGCGAAGCCTTCCGCCTCGAGCGCCCCAAGCGCGCGGATGATCAGGCCCTCCCCCAGGCCGACCGATCCGGCCAGCTCGGCAACCCCAGCCGGGCCACGGCATTCCAGGTGACCGCGCAGCAAGTCAGCGGCGGCGGTTTCCTCATCGGGCGATGGCGCTGGGCCGGGCCAGGCCAGGGTCGGCTCGACCGCCGCCTCTGGGTAGAGCGCCTCAATCGCGGGCAGCCGTTCGGTCACCGCCCACAAGGGTCCGCCGGCAGCACGGACAACGACCGCGCGGCCGGTCCGGACCAGCGCGTCGAACCATTCCCGCCAGTCAGGGTCGGGCTGGACGGTGATCAGGTTGAGCAGCAGGTCATGCAGTTCGTGTTCGTCGCGGGGCGCGGGACGCACTTGCTCGGCCACGCGCCGGATCGCGTCCGGGTCCAGGGCGCCGAGTTCGTGCGGTTCGACCGGCAGGCCCCTGCGCAACGGCACGGCCCGGCTGCGCCGATCCTCAGCGTCGTCCAGGAATGTGAACGGACGACCGTTCAGGATCTCATGGGCCAGTACCGACGGCTCGGTCGTGTCCCGGACCATGACCGTGACGCGCCCGGACTCGATGCCGGATATCAGCTCCTTCAGCCCGTCGATGTCCATCGCCTCGCGCAGGCAGTCCGCCAGTGTCTGCCGGACCAGCAGATGGTCGGGGATCTCCAGCGGGCCCGGCGCCACGTTCTCCTGGCAGGCCGCGAGCGTCGGGAATACGGCCGCCATCATGTCGTCGGCTTCCATCCGCTGAATCGCGGGCGGGTTCTTCTTCCCGTTCCGCATCCGGAGCACGGCCAGCGACGTGTTCAGGTTCCACCGCCAGCGGGCCGCGAACATCGGCGACGTCAGCACGGCCTGGCGGACAACCTCTTCAACATTTCCCGCCGAGAGAAACCGCGCGACTGCATCCAGCGGGAAACTGTGCTGCGGCCCCAGCGACAGCAAGATCGCGTCGTCGCTGGCCGCTGCCTGAAGCTCGAAGTCGAACGTCACGCAGAACCGCTTGCGCAGCGCCAGGCCGAACGCCCGGTTCAGCCGGGCGCCGAGTGGCGCATGCCCGACCAGCTGCATGCCGCCCGCCGGGTCGAAGAACCGCTCCAGCACAATCGTGTCCGTCGTCGGGAGCACGCCGAGCTGGACCAGCGCGGCACCAAGATAATCGACGATCATCTCAGCGGCAGCGTCGCCGAGGCCGCACTGAGCTTGCAGCCACGCGACGGCCGCGGACCGGCCGCCCTGGTCGGCCAGCCTCTCCGCCACTCCCGAGCGGATAGCGCTGACCTCCTGCGACAATTCGACAGTGCGGCCGGGCGCCTCGCCGAGCCAGAACGGCAGCGATGGCGGCGCGCCGCGCGCGTCGACGACGCGAACGACTCCCTGTTCGATCCTGCGGACCCGCCACGAGTGCGTGCCGAGCAAGAACACATCACCGGGCGCGCTCTCGATCGCGAAGTGCTCGTGGACCGTGCCGACCACAGCCTCGTCCGGCTCGGCCAGCACGCGGTAGTCTCCGAGCTCGGGAATCGCCCCGCCGGAGGTGAGCGCCGCCAGCCGGGCGCCGCGCCGGCCGCGCAGCTCGCCGTTGAGCTGATCCCGGTGCAGGTAGGCCGCGCGGCGGCCACGCCCGGTCCTGATGCCTTCGGACACCAGCTCGGCCACATCATCGAAGTCAGCATCGGACACCGCCGAAAACGGCGCGGCCCGCCGGATCAGCTCCCGGAGCTCGGTTTCCTTCCATTCCGCCGCGGCACACTCGGCGACAACCTGCTGAGCCAGGATGTCCAGCGGGCCGAGCGGAATGACCAGCGCATCGAGTCGGCCGGACAGGGCGCCTCGCATCAGCGCGGCACACTCGACCAGCTCATCGCGGGTGGTCGGAAACAGCCGCCCGGCCGGGGTACCGTTCCGGGTGTGGTTGGATCGTCCGACCCGCTGCAGGAACGTAGCGAAGCTGCGCGGGGAGCCAATCTGGCAGACCAGCTCGACCGGCCCGATGTCGATACCCAGCTCCAGCGACGCGGTGGCTACCAGCGCGCGCAGGTCCCCGGCCCGCAGCCGGGCCTCAACGCGCTGCCGGCGGTCCTTTGACAGGCTGCCGTGATGCGCCGCGACCTGGCCGTCGCCGAGCCGCTCGCCGAGCTGATGCGCGATCTGCTCGGCCATCCGGCGGGTGTTCACGAACACCAGGGTCGTTCTATGTTCCTGCACATGAGCGGCAATCAGGTCGTAGATCTCCGCCATCTGGGCAGTGCTTGCGGCTGCGGCCAGCTCCTCGCTGGGCAGCTCAAGCCCAAGGTCGAGCTGGCTGCGGCGGCCGACCTCGACGATCGAGCAAAGCGGCGAGCCGTCAGCTTCTGACCGGTCTGGTCCCGCGCCCACCAGCAGCCGGGCCACCGCCGCGATTGGGTGCTGGGTGGCCGACAGAGCGATCCGCTGTACTGGCCGCACGGCGACATGCTGCAGCCGCTCCAGAGTCAGGGCCAGATGCGATCCGCGCTTGCTGCCCGCGACCGCGTGAATCTCATCTACGATCACCGTGTCCACCGCGCGCAGCATGGCCCGCGGCTTGTCGGCTGTGAGCAGCAAGAACAGCGACTCGGGCGTGGTGATCAGGATGTCCGGCGGCCGCTTCAGCATTGCGGCGCGCTCGGCCGCCGCGGTATCCCCGGTGCGGACAGCAACGCGGATGGCGGGAGCGGGCAAGCCGATCTCGGCCGCGACACCAGCAATCTCGGCCAGCGGGCGCTCCAGATTCTGCGAGATATCCACCGCCAGCGCCTTAAGTGGCGAGACATACACGACCCGCGGCCCGGCAGGTTCCGCGGATTCGGGGGGCTCGGCGGGCTCAGACTGCTCGCCCCGGCCGGCAGCCCTAGGTCCCCGCGCCTCGGCGACCGCCGCTGTCGCTTCATGCGCGCGATAGAACCGGTCGATGCAGACCAGGAACGCGGCCAGCGTCTTCCCGGATCCGGTCTGCGCGGCGATCAGAGTGTGCCGACCCGCCGCGATCTCGGCCCAGCCGCCCGCCTGCGGCTCCGTCGGTCCGGCCGGAAACCGCCGCTCAAACCAGGCACGAACAGCCGGATGGAACAACTCGAGCATCACGCCACACTAGCCCGCGGCGCCGACAGGCAGCCATGACGTTGCAAATGCTGACCGCAGCAGACGATGCGTTCTCGCCGCACACAAGCTCGGCAAGCTGCACGTCGACGGCCAGCCCTTACCGCCAGGTTGGCCCGCCCAGGCCGCTGGTTATGCTCACATCCGTGAACCTGACCAGACATCTACCCGCCGAACGTCGCGAGCACGTCGAGGCTCGTCTGCACAGCAACTTGATGGCGTGGCTAACGACAGTCCGCCCTGACGGCCAGCCGGACAGCGTCCCCGTGTGGTTCCTGATGCGCGACGACGAGACGATCCTGGTTTACAGCCAGCCGAAAAAGATCAAACTGCGCAACATCAGCGCGAACCCCAGGGTGACCCTGGGCCTCGACGTGACCGACATAGGCAGAGACATCATCCGCATTGACGGCACGGCACGGCACGTTGCTGACATATCCCCGGCTGACCGGCAGCCGCAATATGCAGTGAAGTACGCCGAGCGCATCGGGGCGATGTTTGGCACATCTCGCCAGTTCGCCGAGTTGTTCTCAGAACCTCTGATCATCACTCCAAGCCGCCTGCACGCCTAGCAAAGCACGGTCTCCGCGATCAGGCGCCAGGGGGATCCGAGCTGGAATTCCTCAAACGGCTGGCTACAAGAATGTCGATGAGCAAATACGCTCGTCATTCCCGGCGCGCGACGTTGAGGCGCAAGACCACCTCGACGGTCGCGCCCTCCCCGATCGCCTCCGCTCGCTGTACCGCCACCTTGACCGGCACTAGGTAGCGGCCGCCTCTGGGAAACAGCGCAGTGGTGAACTCGGTGCCGCCGATGGTGACGTGGACCGGCACCTGGCCCCAGTAGATCAGGCCGCGTGCCTCCTCCCTGAGATCCTCGCTGTCCTCCGGCGTCATGGCCACGAAAAGGTACGGCGCCGGTCCGCGCCACTCGATCACCTCGCCGGTGAAGATCCACTCCATGCGCCCATCATCGGGGATGCGGCGGCACTCGGATGCGTTGAGTGTTCAGCCTGTCTATTAGGAAACCTTCCTAATAGACTAAATCTGACCACGTTGCACCCGCATTGGTAGCGGCCCACCGGTCCGGTCAGCCGGGCGGGCTGTCAGGAGATGCTATGCAACCTCGATTCCGGCTGGCTATGGCCGCCGCGGCGGCCGCGGCACTGCTCGCCGGCGCGCCAGCG
Organism: uncultured Actinomycetota bacterium; assembly: GCA_963711535.1. Lineage (GTDB taxonomy): Bacteria > Actinomycetota > Actinomycetes > Streptosporangiales > Streptosporangiaceae > JAJYUU01. The sequence continues at coordinate 609,065 of CAVQEN010000005.1, forward strand.
GCGGCATCGGCGGCGCCTTCGCACCCCTCGTCCTGGCTGCGGCCCCTGCCGTCCCGGCTGTACGCCCCGTATTACGAGTCCTACCTCGCTCCGCACACGCCCAGCATTACGGCGACGGCCAAGGCGTCTGGCGCGAAGTTCATGATGATCGCGTTCCTTCAGTCCAAGGGAACCAAGTCCTGCGCGGTGGACTGGAACAGCACGGCCAGCCAGCCGCTGACTTACTACAACGCCGACATTGCGAGCTTGCGCAAGCTTGGCGGCAACATAATCCCCTCCTTCGGCGGATACAGCGCCGACACATTCGGCTCGCACGGTCACGGAACCGAGATCGCCGACTCGTGCACGAGCGTGCGGCAGATCGCGGCCGTCTACGAGCAGGTCGTGCAGACGCTGCAGGTGACCCGGCTGGACATGGACGTGGAGTCCAGCGCGGAAACCTACGCGGCCGGCATCAACCGGCGCGACGAGGCCATCGCGATCGCGCAGCAGTGGGCGGCCCGGCACGGAATCCGGCTGCAGATCCAGTTCACGCTGCCAGTGGAACCGACCGGCCTGGGTTCAGCCGGGCTATCGCTGCTGCGGAACGCCATCGCCGACGGCGTACGGGTGTCTTCGGTCAACATCATGGTTTTCGACTACTACCTGCCGCACGAAGGCGTCATGAACATGAGCCGGACCGCCATCACGTGCGCGACTGCCGTGCATGCCGAGCTGGCCAGGCTCTATCCGCGACTGAACTCGCAGCAGATCTGGCGGATGGAGGCCATGACGATGCTGCCGGGCATCTCTGACTTCGGCAAGGACGAGACCACCACCGTTCATGACGCCCGGGTAATGATGGCGTTCGAGCAGAAGATGCATATGAACCTCCTGTCGACCTGGGCGATCCAGCGGGACAACGAAGGACCAAGGAGCTGCCTTGGTCAGGCGGACAGCAACACCTGCTCGGGCATCCGGCAGTCGCGCTGGGCCTTTGACCACGTGCTGGAGCAATTCACACGGTGGTTCCGCTGGCGGCACTGAGGCCGATCCTGGCGAGGCGACTCCGCCGGACTGAGTGTCGGCGGGCCTAGCGATTACTATCGCCGCTGCGAATGTTGTCAGTTCTGAGAACAATGCAGTAGTCTTCGCTCGTGCCCAGCTCGGCTGACCTGCTCCTGCACCCGGTGCGCCTGCGCATCGTCCAGGCGTTCTTCGGCGACCGGGCGCTGAACACAGCGCAGCTCAGTGCGGAACTCCCCGACGTCCCGGCTGCCAGCCTGTACCGGCACGTCGGCCAGCTGGTGCGGGCAGGTGTGCTCCAGGTGGTCGCTGAGCGCAGGGTGCGGGGCGCCGTCGAGCGCACTTACGTCCTCCGCCTAGCTGCCGCCCGGGTCCGGCCTGACGAGGTCGCGGCGATGAGCACCGAAGACGTGCGGCACATGTTCATGTCCTTCGCCGCCGGACTGCTCGCGGAGTTCGACCGTTACCTCGACCGTGGAAAGCCGGACCTCATCAGCGACGCTGTGGCGTTCGGCATCGAGGGCCTGTGGCTTGACGACACGGAGTTCGCCCAGCTGATGCGCGATCTCTACGTGGTGCTCGACTCACGGCGCCGCCACCAGCCCCGGCCGGGCCGCCGCCGCCGCCTGCTCGCGTCGGCGCTGATGCCAGCCGACGATCCTGTCGTCGGTGAGGACACGACCGAAGGCGGGAGCCAGTGAAGGTCCAGGACATCACATTCGACAATGACGGCTTCACCCTGGCGGGCACGTACCTGGCCGCCGATAATCCAATTGCTGCCGCCCTCCTCATTGCCGGATCGGGGAAAGCCGACCGGGACTCCGCCGTGCGCCTCCCGCTGCACCAGATGCTGCGTGGCGAGATAACGAAAGCAGTGGCGCAGGCGCTCGGCACGGCTGCGGTATCGACGCTGCGGTATGACAAGAGCGGCGTCGGCGCCAGCGGCGGGGACTTCTACCGCGTCGGAATGCCGCAGCGCCGGGCGGAAGCGCGAGCCGCCCTCGCCTGGCTTTCTGACCAGGCGACAGGCCTGCCGCTGCTCGCAATCGGGCACAGCGAGGGAACCTACTACGCGGCGGCACTCGCCGCCGAGGGGGCAGTCGCCGGCGCCGTGCTGCTGTGCGGATCGGTGCGGCCCGGGGAGGAAGTGCAGAAATGGCAGGCTGAGCAGCTTGCGTCGCGGCTGCCAGGTTCGGCCCGTCCTATTCTGCGGCTGACGCGCACTGACGCGGCCAGCGCCGCACGCAAGAATTTCGAGCGGATCGCTGCATCTACCGACGACGTCATGCGCATCCAGGGCAACAGGGTTAATGCCAGATGGGTGCGTGACTTCGCGGCTTACGACCCGGCACCCGTCCTCGCCCGTGTCACCGTGCCCGTGCTTGCCATAACCGGCGGCCACGACCTGCAGGTGCCACCCGCCGATATCGATGCCATGCGCGAGCTTGTCAAGGGGCCGTTCGAGGGTCACGTCCTGGGGGACCTCAGCCACGTGCTGCGACCCGACCCTGACGTTACCGGGCCACGCGGTTACCGGCAGGCAGCCCGCCAGCCGGTCAGTCCCCAGGTGCTTAATCTCATCACCGCCCGGGTCGGCAGGCACTGGGGAGCCGGAGCGGGCCATGGCATCGACATGGCGCCAGCCGGCACAGAAACTCCTGAGGAAACGACCGCATCATGAACTCAGTTCTCTACGCCGCAGCGGCCGCAGGGTCACCGCTGCTCGGCCACAAGCCGCTCGCAGCCCTGCTGCCAGTAGCGATCCTGGCCGTCGCGTTCGACGTCTACTGCCTGCGCGACCTTGTCAGGGCACAGTCCGTACGGCACCTTCCCCAAGTTCGTGTGGGCGGTCATCATCGTCCTGGTCAGTGCGCCGTGGGGAGGGCTCATTTACCTGTTCGTCGGCCGGGACCGCGACGGAGACGCAGCCTCAGGATGAGGAAGCACCTGCACATGACGGCTGCAGGCGGGCGCACGACCAGTCCCGCAGCCCGCAGGCCTACTTGGCGCTGCGCCGGCGGAAGCCGAATCCGTCCGAGCGAGTGCGGGTAGCGGTGAAGGCGTCGAACTCGACCGGGGTGGGGTACGGGCCCGAGCCGGACCAGGCCGAGGTGTGGTAGTAGGTGAAGGTCATCGTGGTCTTGTCGCCGGGGAAGCCGCCAGGGTCGACGTCGAACACGCCGATTCCCCACGGGTAGGCGGTGTTGGGGTCGGTGACCGCGGACCAGGGCGCGACCTCGGTCTCGATCTCGGTCTCGGAGACGTTGATGCCCTCCTCCGGTTCGCCCGCGGTGTCCGTCTCGTAGACGTCATCGTGGCCCTTGGTGCCGCCGGTGCCGATCACCAGGTGGACGAGGCCCAGGTCGGAGTTCACGTCGTTCTTGTTGGTGCTGACGACGTGCGGCCGCAGGATGGTGCCGGCGTCGGTGCCCTTCACCACGTAGCTGCGCTCGTAGTCGTGGTCGTGGCCGGCAAGCACGAAGTCGACGCCGTACTGGTAGAACAGCGGCATCCAGTTCTGGCGGATGCCTAGGTCGGAGCCCTCTGCGTCAGACGTGGACATGGCCGGCTGGTGCATGACGACGACGATCCAGTCGACCGAGGTGTCGGTCGACGCCTCGCGAAGAGTCTTCTCCAGCCACTGTTCCTGGGCGCCGCCGGAGTAGCCGGTCAGGATCTGGTTGTCGCCGGTGCTCAGGTAGGTGCCGGTGTCGACCTGGTAGCAGACGTCGTTGTTGTCCAGCATGACGAACAGCACCGAGCCGATCTGGAACTTGTACCAGTTGCCCTCGAAGTCGGCGGAGCCGTTGTCTGGCAGGGTGAAGCGCGTCTGGTAGGACAGGTATCCCTGCGGGCCGTTGCCAGGCTCGTTCTCGTGGTTGCCAAGCGTCGGCATCCACGGCCGGTTCGCGGCCGAGGACTGCGTGTTATCGAAGTACTCCTCCCAGACCTGCGGCTGGTACAGCTGATTCGAGTTGGCGTAGGACAAGTCGCCGTTTACGAGATGCACGACCGGGTCGAATAGCTCGACTGCGGCGGCGGTCGCCTCGGCGTTGAGCGACGCCTTGGAATAGACAGTGTCACCGCAGGCGATGTCGCCGACGCTGGTGAAGCGGAACGGCACACGGCCCTCGGGCGCGGTGCGGAACGCGCCGGAGAGCTGGGTCTCGCCGTCGCTGACGATCCGGTACACGTAGGCGGTGTCGGGCTGCAGGCCCTCGATCCGGGCGTGCTGGGCAATCGTCTCGATGCCGTTGTTGGAGTCAGTGTACGTGCGCGTCTCGGCCGTGATGTTGCGGCCGAAGCCTCCGGTCGCGGTGCCGACCATCACGGTCGGGCTGGACACCGAAGTCGGGGTCACCCAGGACACTGCGATCTCGCGGGCTGGGTCCTGGCCGAAGGTCAGGTGGACCTGCTCAGCTGTGACTGTGTCGGCCCTGGCAACCTGCTGCCACAGGACTGGGCTGCTGGCTACGAGGAGACCACCGGCAGTTATGCCGATACCGCCCATGAACGACCGGCGCGAGACGTCGGCGCGCTCCACACTCTGCATCATTACTGTCCTTCCTGGGGCACTCCGGCATAAACAAAAGCAATGCTCCCGGTGTGGAAGGTCGGCAACTCAAACTGAAGGTTGACACCCCGTTAACTGTTACGGCTGTTAGACACCGGCTGTAACAGACGACGAGTCCTGGCAGGCCGCCGCGCGGCGGAGAACCCGATGGCGATCAAGCCGTAAGGCCCGTACGAAACGTGGTACATGTGCTATCTTCCGCTGCATGGACGATGTACTGGATGTCCGTGATCTGCGGATGCGGTACGGCAAAACCGACGTGCTCAACGGTGTCAGCTTCGCGGCGCACCGCGGGGAGGTGCTCGCCCTGCTCGGGCCGAACGGAGCGGGCAAGACCACCACGATCGAGATCCTCGAGGGATTCCGGATGCGTTCGGCGGGCGGGGTCAGCGTGCTCGGCGCAGACCCGGCGCGCGCCGGGGAGGCGTGGCGGGCGAGGACCGGCGTCGTGCTGCAGTCCTGGCGTGACCACGCGAAATGGCAGGTCGGCGAGTTGCTTGCGCACCTGGGGCGCTACTACGCGCCGTACTCCACGGCGAGCGTCACGCGTCCATGGGACGTGGACGACCTGCTCGCGACCGTCGGGCTGACCCAGCACGCGCACAAGCGGGTGCGTAACCTGTCCGGCGGGCAGCGGCGCCGCCTCGACGTGGCGATCGGCATCGTGGGGCGCCCCGAGCTGCTGTTCCTCGACGAGCCAACGGCCGGCTTCGACCCGGAGGCACGGCGCGACTTCCACGACGTCGTGCACCGGCTCGCCGACCGGGATGAGGCGACGATCCTGCTCACTACGCACGACCTGGACGAGGCGGAGCGGCTCGCGGATCGGGTCCTGATCCTGGCTGGCGGCACCATCATCGCGGACGGCTCCCCCGATGAACTCACCCGCGCGATGTCGGGCCGGTCCGAGGTGCGCTGGAGCCGCGACGGGCAGCGGTTCGTGCACGCGGCGGACGACGCGACGGCGTTCGTCCGGGAGTTGTTCCGGCAGTACGGCGAGTCGGTCGAGGATCTGGAGGTACGCCGGGCCAGCCTGGAGGACACGTACATGACACTGGTCCGCGAGGCGGAGCACGGTACGCCGGGCAGGCTGACGGCGGTGGCGGCATGAACCCTGCACTGGTGGCAGCGCGAGCGGGACTGTCCCGTGGCTGGATCGAGTTCAGGCAGACCCTGACCACGCCGCGTGACCTGATCTCGATCCTGCTGACGACGGGCATCTTGCTCGCCGTCATGATCTGGACCCGGCACACGCACGTGCCAGGGACACACTTCTCGCTCGGCACCGCGACGCTGGTCAGCGTGCTCGCCCTCGACATCGTGTATTACGGAGTCGTCAATATGGGCGACCTGATCGTGGTCGAACGCGAGGACGGCACGCTGCTCAGGGCCAAGGCCATCCCGAACGGGATGCTCGGCTACCTGCTGGGCAAGGTGGTCAACTTCTCCGGGCAGATAGCATTCGTTTTCGCGATCATGCTGCTCACCGGCGCTTTCCTGTTCACCGGCCTGGCGATCGGCAGCACCGGCGGCTGGCTGACGCTCGCCTGGGTGCTCGTGCTCGGGCTGCTCGCGACGTTGCCGCTGGGCGCCATGCTCGGGTCGCTGCTTCCCAGCCAGCGCAGCGCCGGGCCCTGGTGGCTGCTGATGCTCACCGGACTTGCCGCGATCTCTGGCATCTTCTACCCGATCACGCACCTGCCCGTGTTTCTGCAGTGGACCGGGCAGGTGTTCCCGGTCTACTGGCTGGGGCTAGGGATGCGCTCGGCGCTGCTGCCGAACGCGATGGCAGCGGTGGAGATCGGCCGCTCCTGGCGTCACCTGGCCACGTTCGGCGTCCTGTCCGCGTGGGCGGTCGCCGGCCTCGTGCTGGCACCTGCAGTGCTGCGGCGGATGGCACGCCGCGAGTCCGGCTCGACCGTCGCGGCCCGCCGCGAGAAGGTTCTGGGACGCGCATGAGCGAGGCCATCTATAACCGGATCGCCATGCTGCGGGCAGAGCGCGGGATCTCCCGGCGTGAGCTGGCTGACGCACTTGGCGTGCATTACCAGACGGTCGGCTACCTGGAGCGCGGCGAATACAGCCCGAGCCTGCACCTCGCGCTGCGGATCGCCGCGCACTTCGAGATCCCGGTCGAGGTGATATTTTCCACCGAGCCGTTCCCCCGGCTAGGCACAGCCGCGACCGCCTAGCGGCAGCCCGACGGCGCGTTGCGCTGAGCGCCCTGCACGCAGCGGCGGACCGGGTCAACGCCAGTGCCCCGCGAACCGGCTCGCCGCCGTTGGGGCTTGTTGCCGGGCGGGTGTCCGCACGGCGAGGATCAGGTCCAGTCCCGAAGCTGGCTACCGGCTCGGGAGAGATCGCGGCAGTCCGAACCATGAGAGCACGCTGTTCTCGAAGCGGGTCATGGCGCAGATCCGGTCGCCAGTGAGGGTGAGCACGTAGAGGCCGGCGCCGTGGCGAGTGGCGTCAGGGGCGCGCAGGTAGGCCCCGAACGCCGGCTGACCGTTGGCCCGTGTCGGGACGAGGTCGAATGTGCGGCCCGCGCCGAACAGCACGGCGCAGAAGCGCGCGACGACGTCGCGGCCCTCATATTCGAAGGGCATCGGCGGCATCGACACGAAAACGTCGCTGGTCAGCAACGCAACCAGCGCGTCGACGTCGGCCGACTCCCATGCGCAGACGAACTTCGCGACGACCGCTTCCTCATCCGGTGAGCCGGGGGCGGGAGGCGGCTCGCGGCTGAGATCCGGGAGCAGATGGCGCTGCAGGCCAGCGCGAGCCCGTTTGAGGGCGCTGCTGACCGATTCGACCGTCGAGTCCAGCATGCCGGCCACTTCGCTGGCGTGGAATCCGAGGACGTCGCGCAAGATGAGGACGGCGACCTGGCGAGGCGGCAGCGCCTGAAGGGCGGTCACGAAGGCCAGGGAAATGGACTCAGTCCGCTCGTAGCAGGCCTCCGGGCCCGGTGCGACACCGGTCGCACCTTCGAGGAGGGCATCGGGAAACGGCTCCAGCCACGCGACCTCGCCGAGCCGGGTCGGGTCTGGCAGTTGAACCCCGGGCACGTCCCACGCCCTGGCGGGTCGCCGGCTGGCCGAGCGAAGCGCGCTGAGGCACCGGTTGGTAGCGATCCGGTAGAGCCAGGTGCGGATTGAGGAGCGGCCCTCGAACTTCCCGAGGCCTTGCCAGGCGGCCAGCAGCGTGTCCTGAAGGGCGTCCTCGGCATCGGCGAAGGATCCGAGCATCCGGTAGCAGTGCACCTGCAGCTCCCGCAGATGCGGCTCGGTTAGCTCCTGGAACGCGCCGGCATCCCCGGACCGCGCCCGTGAGAGTAGGTCGAGTGCCACTACCGTCACCGCCTTCTCCCCCGCACTTGTCGCGTTTCCATCTTGTACAGACGCCGGCCGGGGCGCGAACTGGGCGACTGGCGGCGCCCAGTTTCCTGACCTCGGAGTGTCTGTATCGCTGGAAGCTGAGAACACCAGCGAAGGAGTCCCGAAATGGGAAAGCTCATCGTGAGCGAAAACGTCACGCTCGACGGAATCGTCCAGGACCCGGACGGTGCGGAGGGTTTCAAGCACGGCGGCTGGTTCGGCCAGTTCGGCGGTAAGGACCTCGAAGAGTGGGCCAGGCTCGAGACAGCCGAGGCGATGAGCGTCGAGGCGTTGCTGCTGGGCCGGCGGAGCGACGAGTGGTTCGCCGCGCGCTGGGAATCCCGGAGCGGCGAGTGGGCGGACAGGCTGAACAGCCTCCCCAAGTACGTCGTGTCCTCGACGCTCGAAGAGCCCAGGTGGAGCAACTCGACGGTGCTCAGGGGCGAGGTGGTGAAGGAGGTATCGAACCTGAAGCAGCAGCTAGCCGGGGAGATAGTCGTCTACGCCAGCTGTCAGCTCGTGCGCTTCCTGATCGAGCGCGACCTGGTCGACGAGCTGAGGCTGACGGTCTTCCCGGTCGTGCTCGGAACTGGCGTGCACCTCTTCGGCGACACCGGCGACAGCAAACCCATGCGCCTGATCAGCACCCGCGCCGTCGGCGACGGCCTCGCCTGCCTCATCTACGAGCTGGTCCGAGACGCCTGACATGGGTGCGCGCGAGCATCGCCGCATGTCTCCTATCTGTTTGCGCTGCGGGGTGAGCGGCGCCTAGCGTGGTTGCCCGCCCCTGTCTGCCGCCTTGACTCAGTAGATCGGAGCTGCGGAGCCAAATGACGTGTCAGCTCTTCGCACTCTGCATCGATGCGACCGACCCGCTCCGTCTCGCCCGCTTTTGGGCTGGCGTCCTTGGCCGGGAGATGGCCGGTGAAGCCCGGGACGGCGTTGCAGTCCTGCCGAGCGATGACACCGGGTTCCGGATCCGATTCCTTCCCGCTCAGGGGAAGAAGCCCGTCCTGGACCTGGGGCACCTGCATCTGACTAGCACGTCCCTCGAGGATCAGCAGCAGACGGTCGCGAGGTTGCTCGGGCTCGGTGCCCGCCACGTTGACGTTGGTCAGCGCCCGGACGAGGGTCATGTCGTGCTCGCGGACCCCGAGGGCAACAATTTCTGCGTCATCGAGCCGGGCAACAACTGGCTGGCCGGCTGCGGATTCCTCGCGGAGCTGACGTGCGACGGTTCGCCGGAGGTCGGGTACTTCTGGAGCGCGGCCCTGGGCTGGCCGCTGGTCTGGGATCAGGGTCTCCAGACCGCGATCCGCTCGCCGCACGGGGGTCCGAAGATCTCGTGGGACGCCGAGGGAATGCTGCCGAATACCGGCAGGGACGGGCTGCATTTCGACCTCGCTCCCCCGCCGCACGGTGATCAGCAAGAAGAGGTCGACCGCCTCGTCTCCCTCGGGGCGACTCGCGTCGACGTCGGCCAGGGCGAGGTCAGCTGGGTGGTCTTGGCCGATCCCGATGGCCATGAGTTCTGCGTGCTGACGCCGCGATAACGCGACTACCCGGCTGCGCTGGCGGGCGCCCCAGTAAGTCGTCAGCCGGTGAACCCGGCCCGTGCGAGCGCCGCGTCGATGCGGGTGCGGTGCGCCGCCTCCCATGCGTCGAGCGTCTCCGCTTCCTCCCGGGTCGCCTTCGCCTGCGCTGCGCGCAGCACCTCGTCGCGCCGGCTCGAAGGAGTCACGACGACGCCTTCCTCGTCCGCGACGACGATGTCGCCGGGGCCGACGGTGATGCCGCCGCAGCGGACTGGCTCGTTCAGCGGCGCGATGGCGTTCTTGGCCCCTGGCACCGGGATGACCCCGCGGGCGAAGACCGGCAGCCCGAGCTCGCGCACTTCGGCGAGGTCGCGGATGACTCCGTCGACCACGAGTCCGGCGATCCCGTGCCGCTGCGCGACAGCGCACATGTTGCCGCCGGCCACCGCGTAGTCGACGTCGTCGGCCTCGACAACCAGGATCGAGCCGGGATCAGCACGGTAGATCGCGGCATGCAGCATGAGGTTGTCACCGGCCGGACATCGCACTGTGAAAGCTGGGCCGGTCACCTGCGGAGACGGCCACAGCGGTCGGATGCCGATGTCCATCACCTGCTGACGGCCCAGACTGTCGGCGAGGACTGTCGGCGAGATTCCGGCAAACTCGTCGCTCATGCTCCTTCTCCGGGCACCTGCGCGATGACCGCGCCAGCTGCTGCAGCGGAAGTCGCCGGGGCGGCGCCGGGCTCGGCGTCAGGCGGCGGCGCCGACCACTTCCGGAGCTCCACCTGCGGGATCAGCCAGGCGAACAGGAACGCCAGCGCCGCGATCGGCACGGCCACCAGGAACACGGTCTGGATGGACTCGGCGTAGCCGGCCACGAAGCCGTCCCGGATTACCGCGGGCAGGTGGCTGAGCAGCGCGGGCGTGGCGTCCGCACTGCTGAAGCCGCTCGGCAGCTTGACCCCGTGCAGGTGGCGGGCCAGGTTGCCGACCAACACGTTGGAGAAGATCGCCCCGAAGATCGCGGTGCCGAAGGACCCGCCAATGGAGCGGAAGAAAGTGTTCCCGGAGGTCGCGACGCCCAGCTCGCTGTGCGGCACCGCGTTCTGCACGATGATCACCAGCACCTGCATCACGCCCCCGATGCCCAGGCCGAGCACCAGCATGTACATCGCGTCCTCGAACGTCGAGGAGTGCACGCCCATGAGCGAGAGCAGGAACAAGCCGAGCGTCATCACGCCAGCGCCGGCGATCGGGAAGAACCGGTACTTGCCGGTCTTCGAGATGATCTGGCCGGACCCGATCGAGGTCACCAGCAGGCCGCCCATCAGCGGCAGCAGGTACACGCCCGAGATCGTCGGCGAGATGCCCCGGACGACCTGGAAGAAGGCGGGCAGGTACGTGATCGCGCCGAACATCGCGAAGCCTACGATGAACCCGACCACGCTGGTCACCCAGAAGCTGCGCAGCTTGAACAGGTGCAGCGGCAGCACCGGCTCCTCAGCCCGCCGCTCGACAATGGCGAAGACCGCGATCAGGACTGCGCCGGCTGCGCCCAGAAGGTAGATCGGGGCGGACTGCCAGGAGTACGTCGTGCCGCCCAGGCTGGTCAGCAGGATCAGCGCCGTCGCGGCCAGGGAGAGCACCAGTGTGCCCAGGTAGTCGATCTTGTGATGGATCCGGCTGAGCTTGCCCGGCACCTGGCTTGCCACGACCAGCAGGGCGATCAGTCCGATCGGCACGTTGATGTAGAAGATCCACCGCCAGCTCAGGTCGTCGACGAAGACTCCGCCCAGGAGCGGGCCGACGATGCTGGCAACTCCGAACACTGCGCCGAACAGTCCGACGTAGCGGCCACGTTCCCGCGGTGATACGACGTCGCCGACGATCGCCTGCGCGCCGACCATTAGCCCGCCGCTGCCCAGGCCCTGGACGGCGCGGAAGGCAATCAGCATGACCATCGAGCCGGACAGTCCGGACAGAATCGAGCCGATCAGGAAGATGACGATCGATGCCTGGAAGAAGATCTTGCGGCCGTACTGGTCGCCCAGCTTGCCCCACAGGGGCGTGGAGACGGTAGTGGCCAGCAGGTAGGCGGTGATCACCCAGGCGATGTGCGAGCCGCCCCGCAGATCGCCGACGATGGTCGGCAGTGCGGTGGAAACGATGGTCTGGTCGAGCGCGGCGAGCAGCATGCCGAGCATCAGGGCGCCGATGATCAGCAGAATCCGGCGCCGGTTCAGGCCGGGTAGCGCGCCGTTGCCGAGAGCTGCGCTGGCAGCGGCGGCGTCCGGGGTTGCGGGGGTGGCTGACGCCATCAGAGGTCGTCCTTCCTGGCCGCATCGATGATGACGCGGCGCAACGGCGTGGTCTCGGGCAGGCCTTCTGCGACGGCTTCGAAGGCCAGCTCGACAAGCTGCTCAAGCGGCACGGTGCCACCGGAACTGGCCCAGGAGGCCAGGCAGGAGCGAAACACTGCTGCAGCAACCGCGGCGAGCAGCGCCGGATACGGGTCGCGGTCGGGATCAGTTCCGAGCCGTTCGGCCATGGCCTCGGCGACGGACCGCTCGATCGCGGCCATGTGGGCCGCCTGCGCGGCCCGCAGGTGCACGTCAGCGCGGGCGGCCTTCATCCGGCCCAGCCACTCCCCCGGGTCCCCGCTCAGCTCGGCGAGCTCGGCCGCCGCCTCGCGAGCCTGACCGATCATGGCCGCACGCAGCACCTCCAGGGCCGACGATCCCGCTTCGGTCAGGATCCGCTGCCGGAGTTCGAGCATCCGCTCGGGGTCGGCCCCGGGCAGGACCGCCTCTTTGGACGCGAAGTAGTTGAAGAACGTGCGCGGCGACACATCAGCCGCCTCCGCGATCTCCTCGACGGTGACGTTGGAGAAGCCGCGCTCGGCAAACAGTGCCAGGGCAACCCAGCGGAGCTGGCGTCGGGTGGCCTGCTTCTTGCGCTCCCGCAGCGAGGCACTCCCCCCGCCTGACTCGGAACCGGTAGTAACCGTCACGATGCTCTCACCGCAATCTTGCGTTCCCTATAATTTTGCAGCTTAGGCAAATTTACGTAGGCTGCAGCGAAGTTGTCAAGTCAGTTATTCCCGGCGCATGCCTTTCGCTGCGCCGGCCAGGTCCGGGCCAGAGCGGCGGGGGCCGCCTTCTAAGCTGACGTCATGCTGGCAGAGCGGCAGAGAGCAGCGGCAGTGGAGCTGGCGCAATGGTGGGACGGCGTGCGGCGCGGTGGCTTCGGCTCGCATGCGGTCCTGCTGGCCGGTCCGGTCGGCTGGGGGCGGACCACCGTCCTTGACCAGCTCCCGGCACTCATGAGCGCCGATGACGTCGAGGTCTGCGTCCAGGTGCGGATTGACGGCCAGTCGCTGCCTCAGGACCGGCTGCTCAGGCTCAGGCGCTTCGGGCGAGCCTGCTCGGCGCCGAGGTCCGGCAGCAGGCGGCCGCGCTGCTGTGCCGGAATCGGCTGCGCGGCATACCGCGACGGGGAAACGGCAGCCTGCTGCTATCGGCGATAGCCGGAGCAGTTTCCCTGCTGAAGGCAGGCCTGGCGGCAGCGGCCGGAGGCGACGCAGTAGATGACGGCCCCGCCAGCGAAAATGGCGCAGCAGCCCGTGCCGCCCGGATGGTGGCCGCGGTCTCGGCGGCTGTGCCGGTGCTGGTAGTCATCGATGATGCTGACTACCTCGAGCCAGGTGTGGCCGTCGCCATGATCGAGAACCTGATCGACCACTACGACAGCCGGGTGCTGGTAATTGCGGCGGTCGACCTGGGCAGCGACCTCGCGGCAGCGCTCACCGCCCGCGCGCGGTACGGTCCGACCGCCGGGAAAGTACACCGGGCCGACGCCGACCCGCGGATGGGCTACCAGTCCCGCGCGGAGCTCGCCGGCGAGCTGAGCCCGCACCTGACCGCGGCGCAAGCTCAGCAGCTTGCGCGGCGGACCAGCACCTTCGCGGAGATCTTCGCAGCGGCCAGATCAGCGCGACTGAGCTAA
>CAVQEN010000006.1:0-13270 GCA_963711535.1 uncultured Actinomycetota bacterium
ATACGCCGCAAGGCTTCACGATCGATGGTCACCGCGATTGCCCCTGAAGTGCCCACGGTCACGCTCATCGGTGCCGTAGCCTGCGCTGACCTGCCAGTCTGCACGCCTAGCGAACCGTGACCCTATCTCCGTTCTCGCCGTGCTCAAAAGAGGTCATCGAATGACATTCGAAAAAGCCTCCTGACCTGCGGAGCCTCTTGCGGAATCGAACCGTAGACCTTCTCCTTCCATGTCATCCGGGCATGCTCGGCCGCCGCAGGTCACGGCACTGATCAGCGAGAACGCGAGCGCAGGCGGGCGTTCACAAGCTCTGATTAGCCTCTCGCGAGCACGATTCTGCCACTCAATCTGCCACTCAATTTGATCTTGGAAAGGTAGCAAGAGCCCAGCCGCGCCAGACACCGCGGTCCTCGGTAAGCGCGGATCAGCGCCGTATGCTCGTGCACGGCAGGGACATGCAGCGAAGGGCTTGCCGTGAAGGGCTATCACCCTATGACCTTGGCCGAACTGGGCAGCCGCCTGGCCCGGGCAGCGGACCCAAAGGTTCGGTGGAAGCTTGTGTGGGAGTTCCTCGAGGAGTACGGTGGGAGCAACCCGATACTCAGCCCTCGCTGCTGCAAGACGGGCCAGCGCCCGTTGGTGACGAGCGATGGGATGCACTGCTGGCAGCGCTGGCTGAGAATATAGCCGCTCAGCTTGACCTCGCTCCCCCGCCGTGGGCTGAATCGCGGGTCTTGCGGCGGCCGTGGTTTCCGGCGGAACTGCAGATCCAGCGGGCCGAGGCACTGGTGTGGGCTCCAGCAACGTTCCGCAAGCATGGTGTCTACCTGTCGGCCCGGGACCTGGACGCCGCATGACCGAAGCTGACGATGTCCTTTTCGGCCGCGCCGAAATCAAACGCGCTTTCACGGCTCTAGGCGAGCGCCTGGCTCGCAGGGGTGTCGTGCGGACGTCTTCGTGGTCGGCGGCGCCGCGGGCGGTGTGTCTGGCTGGCCGCCGCGACGGCCCCACGGAGGACTGCGGCGGCGTCTACGCTTACGAGCTGATCTGTGCGGTCAGCGACCCGGGTAACCCGATCACGCCGCCGCGATGGCCGAATTTAGCCACGTGTACGGCGAGTTCGCCGCCGACCCGAAGCTCTACGGGCGATTCCGTTCGACATTGGGGAGATCAACAAGACGATGGCTGGCCTCGGCTGGCAAGATCAGGATGAGCGGGACGGCAGCGACGCTGGGCAGCAGCGCAACTATCCAGCGCCCCTCGCTGAGCTCGTGGGTGCTGTCCGGGCTGAGGCTGGCAAGCGGGAACTGCGGCAGCTGATCGGCAAGGCCTGCCTGGACCAGCCGGTGCTGGTGGACACCGCCACCGCCTCGCAGATGGTCCGCCCGTACACCTGGCTGCTGAACCGCGTCGGCGCCGACGGCATCATGCTGACCGGCGCCGGCTACCTCCCGCCGGCCCATGTGGCCGCGGCCACGGCCGAACTGGGCCTGGGCGAGGAATGGATCGGCAAGGGCAACCGCGAGAACCAGACATGCCCGTTCTGCACCTGCGTGAATCGGCGACGCGATGGGACTGCTGCGCAAGCACCGCGGCAGGCTCGTTCGCACGGCCCGCGGACGGACCGCGGCCACTGATCCGGTCGCGTTGTGGTGGCAGCTCGCCGAAACGGATGCCACTCAGGTCCGCCGACGCCTGCGAGACGCAGGCCGGGCTCATCCTCCTGGCCGCGGTCGCCGCGCAGATCACGGATGACCTGGATGCGGCACGTGGCGCGGTTGCTGGACGCGGTCGGCTGGGTCAGCGGCGATGGCACGCCGCTGACCGGCTCATGGCCGCCTACGCCGCCTGGGACACCAAAACGGTGCTGCGGCGGCTGGGCGCCTTCGCCGACGAGGGGCGTGCCTACGGTCGCTGAGCGGCCGACAGCGGACGGGGTGGTCTTCGCCCGCGCCGCCCTGCGGACCTGGCTCTAACACAGCGCTCCGGCCCAGCTACCTACCGCCACACCGCTGGACCACGGAATACAGAACAGTCAGCAGCTCCCAGAATCTCTTCCCCTAGGAGGAAGCGCTCCACCGTATCCGCCGAGCTGTGCTGCGAGATGCCTGGTAGCAGGCCCTTGCTCCAGAGCTTCTGCCACTGAAATGCCGCGCCTAGCATCGCGATCCTGGTAAGGACGGATCAGCACCGTATGGTATGCACGGCACGGACTTCCCGGCCGGGTCGCTCACCGGGCCCGGCTCCGGCCAGCGGCGGAGCGGGCGGTGCGCTCGTAGGCCGCCCGCACGGCCGGCGCCAGCGCGAGGGCGGCGGCCACGTCCACGTGACCGGGGAGCAACCCGAGGATGTTGCCGCCGCGCAGTTCGGCGGGTATAGCCGCGCCGCGCGCGGCGACCAGGGCGTGGAAGTGCCGGTAGTTCTCGCCGAAGTACAGCAGGTAGGTAGCGGGCGCGCCGGTGGCCTCGGTAACCGCGGCGACCAGCTCCCGGGCTCGGTGGCCGAGAGCGGACACTTCGGCGTCGTCTAGTCCGGTGAGGAGTTCGGCATGCCGCCGTACCCTAAGGAAAAACCATCCGGGTACTTCGTAGCCGGGCGCGACCTCGGCGGCCCACAGCTCGTCGCGGAAGACGATCGCCTCGGGTGCGGTTTGTTCCATGTTGCACAGGAGGCAGCCGGCCGCGCTCGCCGTCGCCGCTCACCGCGTGTCCAGCTGGCGCAACGCCCGGCTGGCGAGGTGATCTTCGACCGTGCCCGGTGGGCGGCCGAGCAGGCGCTCGACGTCGCTGGTGACGAACTCGGAGTGGCCGTCACGGAACAGCTGGTACATCTCCTGGAAGTGCTCGGCCTCCCATCGCGCCATCCCGCGTTCTTCGAGCTGGCGCCGGACGTCGGCCGGGGTGATCTCCCGGGTGCCGATCTGCTGGCCGGTCCTGGCGTTGATCATGGCCGGCGATCTCGGCGAAGCTGACGGCGCGAGGGCCGGTGAGCACGAGCGTTTGGCCGTCCCACTGTCGGCTTGCGAGCACCTCGGCAGCGCATTCGCCGACGTCGCGGGCGTTGATGAAACTGATGCCCGCAGGGCCGATGGGGTTAGGGATGCGCGCCAGTGGCCTTGACCGCTGGCAGCATGATCTGGTCGATCAGCGTCTGCATGAACGCGTTCGGCCTCAGCACCGCGTAAGGCTGGCCGCTGGCCGCCAGGACGTGCTCGATTTCCCAGTGCTGCCGACAGGCTTGCGGGCCGTCGGGGTTGATCGCGGAGCTGGTCCCGGACAGCTTGACGATGCGGATGCCGGTGCGGCGCAGCGCCCGGATGATCCGCAGCTGCAGGTCCGCCATCCGGTGATCGTGCGAGCTAAGCAGGAACAGCGCCCCGGCGCCCTCGGCTGCGGCCATCAGGTCATCGTCGTCGCCGGGGTCACCGCCGCGGATGTCGGCGCCCGCCGGGAGGACGGCCCGGGCGTGGCCGACGTCGCGGGCCAGAACCCGGGCCGGTACCTGGCGCGCAGCCAGGGCCCGGACGACGTGAGGACCGACAGTGCCGGTCGCGCCGACGACAAGAACAGTCACTGATCCCCTCCGCGTTGGGCCACGGGCTCGTCAGCCGAATACCTGGACGGTGGCCGTGTCGGGAATGTCGTCCTGGACGCGGACGTGATCACTGATGTCGCGCCAGATCTCGTAACCGTGTTCCCGGCAGATCTTCCCGTCCCGGCACTGGAACGCGTGCAGCAGCCGGACGCTGACGGTGGTCCCGGGCGGGAACGGGCAGTTCCGAAACCCGTCACCGGTGATGGTCCATTCGAAGATGCTGTCGTCGAACACCCACTCCTCAGTCGCGAACCGGTGCAGGTTGACGATCTTGTGGATATTCATTGAGCCGAAGATCTTCAGGTACTCCTGCTTGACCGCCTCGATGTCCCGCAGCACCAGACCGCGGGCGGGGACCTCCCACACGATGTCGTCGGTGTACACGGCGATGGCCTTGTCGATGGTCTCGGCCGTCTCGTTGTGGAAATGCTGCTCCACCGCGGCGAGGTTGCGGGCGATGATGTCCTCACGGTGGTCGGTGCCGGTCTGCGCGGTCATGGGCCGTCTTCCTTTCCTTTCCCGGCGTTCATTGGGCGGGCATGCTGCAGATCTCGTGATTCACGCAGCGGCATCGTGGTACAGAACACCCAGATGCCGAGTCCGGAGCGGAGCCCGTCGGTCTTGGCGTTGCTGGTGCTCATCGGGTCGTCATCCGATGCTCGGTGGAGGTTTGCCTAGGATCGGTTGCTGCGGATATGCGGATCGTGAACTCACCGACGCCTTCGATACTGCTGGCCAGCTCGTCCCCGTCGTGCAGGTACCGCTGAGGCGTGCGGGCCATGCCCACGCCGGAGGGTGTCCCGGTGAAGATGAGGTCGCCAGGCAACAGCGTGACAAGGCTGGACAGATACTCGATGAGCGCCGGCACGTCGAAGATCAAGTTGCTCGTGCGGGAACTCTGGACAAGTTCCCCGTTGAGCCGGCACTCGATAGCAAGGTCGTTCGGGTCGGCTAGCTCGTCGGGAGTGACCAGCGCAGGGCCGACCGGCCCGAACCCGGGACCGGACTTGCCGAGAGAGAACTGCGGCGTCGCCCCGCCGCTCCACTGGAGCTGGCGGTCGCTGATGTCCTGGCCCACGGTCAACCCGGCCACGACCTCCCACGCGTCCCGTGCCGAGCACGAGACTGCAGTGCGTCCCGATGACGACGACGAGTTCGACCTCCCAGTCGATCGTGTCCGCGGTGATGCGCAGGTCCTCAGACGGGCCGCTGACGCAGCTGGGGAACTTGGCGAAGACGAGCGGGGCGGCCGGGATCTCCAGCGCCGCTTCGCCGGCGTGGTCGGCGTAGTTCAGCCCGATCCCAAACACCTGCGCAGGGCGCGGCACCGGAGGGCCAAGTTCCCCTCGGACGGGCACTCCCCGTTCAGGCGGATACGAGCGCGCCCAGTCGGTGAATTCGTGCCAGCGCTCGTAGACGGCCTGCGGGTCGGCGTCGAACCGGCCGTTGCTGCTGTTGGCCACGTCCAGGTAGCCGCCTGGCGTCACGAGGCATAGTCGGCCGTCAACGCTGGCGATCCTCATTCTGCCGCTCCGCCGGCCGTTTGGGTTCCTGCGGGGGCACGCTCCGGCACGTGAGTCCGGCCGTCAGGTGATGCCATGCGGCCTCCTTTATATATGGCGCCTACGGTACTCGCTACGCTATATAGTTCAAGCCCTGTTTCTGTCCGCTTCGCTGGTTGCGGCGGCGCGAGCCAGGGTGGCAATGCCTTCCAGACAGGCCGCCTCGTTATCGGACAAGTGCTCACTGACCGCGCGCCGGATCTCGGCAGGCGATCCGGAGCGGGCCGCAGCCAGCAGGGTCACGTGGGCCGCTTCGCGGGCCTGCCGATCTTGGGCGCTGAGCGCATACGGGTCGAAGACGACACGGGTATAGCGGTCGCTGGCATGCCACAGCTGCCCGAGGATCCGCAGGTCCCACTCGGACACCGCCGGCCGCATCAGCGTCATGTGCAGGTCGTGGTGAAAATTCCACAACTGGTCGATATCGTCGGAACCACTGAGGTAGGCGGCCAGCAGGTCCGCGGCACGGTCGAGCTCCGGCTTGCTGAGCAAGGAAACCGAACGCGCCGCGAGGTCGGGCTCGACCTGCTGCCGCAGGCGGAAAATCGCCCGTAGCTCCTCCCGGTTGAGCGGGCTGACAATCGCCCTGCGACCGGGACGCTGGACGATAAGTCCTTGCGCGTCCAGGCGGCGCAGCGCTTCCCGCACCGGGATGTGGCTGACGCCGAGCTGAGAGCTCAGCTCGGCGATGGAGAATGTGCGCCCCGGTGGGAGCGCGCCGCTGAGGACAGCCCGGCGCACTTCCGCAGTTACCCGGTCCACCGCCGAGTCACTGCTAGCAACCGACCGCAGCTGCAACGGCGTCACAGGGCTCGAAGGCTCAGGCACTTCTATAGAATAGCGTGATTCTGCCCGACCTAAACCATGCCTGCTCGCCAAAGCCGCCCTTTACACAGCTCACGGCTGGGACGAAGCTCAGGTTCGCCGGGCTCGACTCTATATACTTTGTCTCGTGCCGTGGGCGCCATACTCCGGCGTGCGCGACAACGCACCGCACCGCCCGAAGGAGGCGACCTCATGGGATGGGCAGAGGCCCGAGACTTGAGCACAAGCTCGCCGCGCCGACCCGGTAGCCGTCCCGCAGAAAGGCATCCTGATTCATCTCGAGGGGTCAGCCCGATCGCTGAGAAATGCAGTAACCATCGAGTTAAGAGGCGGGCGAGCCTGGAGAGGCACGGCCTGGCTCACGGGACGGATGCCAAGCAGTCGTAAGCGGCGAGCCTGCCCTCGACTTCACCGCGTGGTGGCGTTGGGGGGGGTGCCAGCGGCCCCGGTGCCTAGCGCCGCGCGGGCGATCTTCTCGTTGTGGCCGAGGTGCTCATCGACCGCGCGCGCCGCCGCGTCTGGATCCCGGCGTCGGTACACGTTTACCAGGATTTCGTGCGCATGCTGTCGACGGTGATGCTCTTCCGGATCGGGGTCGAGCAAACCGAATCCGATTCGGATGTAGCGCTCGGCGGCGCGCCACAGGGTAGTAAGCGTGCGTATGTCCCAGGCTGTGGCAGCGGGTGCGAAGAGCGCGAGATGAAAGTCGCGGTGCGCGTCGTAGATCGCGTCCATGCTCCGTTCCGGATCGCCGAAATCGGCTGCCTGGCGCTCGAGCCGATCCAGCTCAACGTCGGAGATCAGCGTGCACGAGCGCCGCGCGAGATCCGGCTCGAGCAGGCGGCGCAGGCGGTAGATGGCGTGCAGGTCGTCCAAGTCGATCGGCGCGATGATCGCGCTCCGGCCCGGGCGTATCACGACCAGGCCCTCGCTCTCCAGATTGCGCAGGGCTTCGCGGACCGGGATGAAGCTCACGTCGAGCATGGTCGCGAGGCCGCGGAGCGAGAACCTCTTGCCCGGTGGCAGGGCACCGGACAGGATCGAGCGCCGAAGTTCGGCCGTGACTAGGTCACCGACGGTGCGGGCCTCGATGGGACGGACCGCCGGCGCTGAAGACGCCATCCTGGCCCTCGCTTCCAACGACGATCCGCATTCTGACATCAACTATATGGCCCGCCGCAGCTGCCTCTGAACGATGCTATAACATATAACGGCGAGCAGACTGGCGAACGCGATCGGCGGTGACTCCATGGGAACGGTCGACCGGAGCGGATTTCCGTTCGTGTGTTGGGTTTCGGTGAAAGCTGTGAGCGCATCGTGAAGATCGTCGCCCTCGAAGAGCACACCTTTCCCCGCGATATCCTGCAGGCCGCGGGTCTCGATTTGGGCAGTCGGGCGAACCGGAAGGCCGACGAGCTCAACGATCTGGGCGAGGGCCGGCTGTACACGATGGATGCCGCGGGCGTCGATCTGCAGGTGCTGTCGGCACTGGCCCACGTCGTGCAACAGCTCGAACCGACACGGGCAGCCGAGGTCTCTTGCGCGCTCAACGACAGCATGGCGGCAACCGTCACGGCACACCCTGACCGCTTCCGGGCATTCGCGACGCTGCCGATGTCGGCTCCCGAGCAGGCCGTCAGCGAGCTCTGTCGCGCCGTCGAAAGGCTCGGTTTCCTTGGCGCGATGATTCACGGCCAAACCAACGGGGTCTTCCTCGACCACCCATCCGTTGAGCCCGTGCTCGCATGCGCCGAGCGGCTCGGTGTTCCCATTTATCTGCATCCTGCACCGCCGCCGCCGACCGTGCAGGAGGCGTATTACTCCGGGTTGCAGCCGGATCTTGCCGCTGCGCTCGCGACCGCCGGCTGGGGCTGGCACGCCGAGTGCGGGATGCATGTGCTGCGGATGATCGTCGCTGGCGTTTTCGAGCGCCATCCCGCGCTGCAGCTGATCGTCGGGCACATGGGGGAGGGATTGCCGTTCTCGCTGGCTAGGGCTGATGACATGCTGAGCCCGCTCATCAAGGGCCACGCGGCGTCGGTCGCCGAGACGGTACAGCGGAACGTCTACATCACCACCTCCGCCTATACCACCATTGCTCCGCTCCAGTGCGCGCTGACGGTGCTGGGCGCAGACCGAATCCTGTTCTCCGTCGACCACCCGTTTGCCGACAGCGCCCAAGCGACCGCCTTCCTCGTTACTGCTCCGCTGAGCCCTGGGGACCGCGAGAAGATAGCGCACGGCAATGCTGAGCGAGTGCTTGGTCTCTGACCGGCGCCACGATTCGGCTTCGGCTCAGATCGGGTACACGCCGGCGCCGCGGCTGAGCGCGGTCAGCCGGATCTCAGTGAAGTCCGCCATCGCGTGATGGCCGGAGCGGCCTTAGCCACTGTCCTTGACACCACCGTTGGAAAGAGGGCTCAACGACGAGCGTCGGCGCGCTGACGTGGACGATGCCGGTATCGATGTAATATTTCCGGCCACGCTCCGTCCATAAGTGCGCCCGCGCCACGATCGCGGGACCTGTGTGGACGGCCGTCATCGTCTGCCTTCAGTCAGTCGCGGCTTCGATGCCCGCGCACCAGACACGGTGCACGCGGCGGCTATCGGTGATCACAGCGGACGGGTCACCGTCGATCAGGACCAGGTCCGCCCGTAGCCCGACGCGGACGGCGCCGCGGTCGGCAAGTCCGAAATGCCTGGCCGGCAGCCAGGTAGCGGCGGCGATCGCCTCGACAGGTGACAGGCCAGCTCGAACCAGCAGCTCGAGCTCGCGGTGCAGGCTCGCTCCATGGCTGATGTTGGCTGGTACGCCGACGGTCGCATTGGCGTCGGTGCCGGCGAGAATGGGGACGCCGGCCCGGTGAAGCAGCCCGACGGAGTGCTGCGCGTTGTGATAGCCCGGACCGGCCCGCGTTGACTCGTCATCCGGTGCGCCATCCGCCCCCCGGCCGAAGAACTTTCGAGCCACGGCGTCCATCATCGTGAGCGTCGGCACCGCAACGCCTCGGCTTTGGACCAGGCCTGCGATGGAGACGTCGTCGAGGACTGCGTCCAGCGGCACATGCGTGATCACGTCGGCCTTCGCCGCCAGTGCCATCTGGTAGGGGACCAGCCTTGCCGCGTGGGCCACCACCAGCTTGCCTTGCCGGTGCGTCACGGCGACGATAGCGTCGAGCGTGGCTTGATCGGGTCCCGGCACGTCCGCGATGACCTTGATGTAGTCCGAGCCCTCGGCAAGCCGATCTCGGACGAAGTCCTCGGCTTCGGCTGGCCCCGCGAGGAGCGCGGCGTCAGGCCGGCCCGGCATCTTGCTATGGGTCGAACCGGGCGCCGTGGCGGGAATTCCTGCGCTGCGGATGTCAGTGACCCCACGGCGGTTGCGGAGTTCGGCGACGAGCACAGGCGGCCAACACGCCATGTCCAAAGCGGTGGTGATCCCGGCGCGGGCGAGTTGCTCCAGGTTGTCCGCGCCGTGCAAATGAACGTGTGCGTCGATAAAGCCGGGTAGCAGTGCGCCCCCTGCGCCGTCGACGACGCGTGCGCCGACGGCATCTAGGTCCCGGTCGATCGCGGTAATCTCGCCGCCGTCGATCCGGACGCAGGTGCTGTCGCTAATCCCGGTCCCGTCGAAGACCCGAACATTGCAAATCACGATGGCAGGTTCTGCGCGTGCGGTCATGTGGGTCGCCTCGTCCCTAGGCCACGGTTGCTGTTATAACATATACTTGTTAACGTTCTCTCCCGCAGGGGCCCGGCTCGGGCGCGGGAGCCACGGCTACGAACCGCAAGCCGGTCGCGCCGACGGCAGAACGTGCCGGCACGGGCACCACCAAGGGAGTTCGACATGCGTCGTCGACACCTGGCGGACAGTCGCGGCGGGGCGGCCGGACGATGAGCACGCACCTTGACCGTGTTGCGGTGGTGACGGGCGCCGCGAACGGCTTCGGCCGCGCGATCGCGATCGAGTTCGCCCGCCGGGGGGCCGATATTATCGCCGTGGATCTCAGGCCAACCCAGGACGTGGTTTCGGAAATAGAGGCCCTAGGGCGCAAGGCGATCGGATTGCGAGCCGACGTGTCCGATCCTGATGTTGCCACGGCGCTGGCCGACGACCTCATGGCGTTCGGCGGGCGGGTCGACATTCTCGTCAACAATGCCGGCGTCATCTCGTCCAGGGACATCTTCGACCTCGACTTCGCGGAGTGGAAGCGCCTGCAACAGGTTAATATCGATTCGCAATTCCTGATGACCAAGGCGGTCATCGGCTCGATGCGCGCCAACGGATGGGGGCGCATCGTGAATCTCGCCTCCAACTCCCTGGGCTTGGCGGTTCCCGGCCTGGTGCACTACATGGCCAGCAAGGGCGCCGTGATCGGCTTCACCCGGGCTCTGGCCACCGACCTCGCGCCGTTTGGTATCACTGTCAACGCCGTCTGCCCGACGGCGTCGCGCACTCCCGGAGGCGAGCGCAACATCGGCCAGCGCAAGTTCGACGCGATCTCGCAAATGCAGGCGATCAAACGAGTCGGTCTCGCCGAGGACATCGTCGGCACCGTGTGCTTTTTGAGCAGCGACGACTGCGCATTTCTCACCGGCCAGACCCTGGTCGCCGACGGCGGCCTGATGCGCGTGTGAGCGCGGAAAGGAATCCGACAATGAGCACCACTGAGGAATTCGTTCATACGGTGGCCGGATCCGGCCCGGCTCAGGCCATGAGATTCTCTGGACGGAAGCGGTTGCCGGACGCACCAGTAAGGGCCGACACCCCGCTGGTCATCGCGGTTCCCGGCGGCACATACACCTCCATTTATTTCGACGTGCCCGGCTACTCGTTGCTCGATCGCGCGACCGCAGTCGGCGTGCCGATCTTCGCGATCGACCGGCCCGGCTACCGAGGCAGCACTCCGGTCTCCCCCGGCGAGTCGATCATCCTTGCAAACGCCGAGGTGCTTGATCAGCTCGTCGCGGAGCTATGGGACCAGCACGGCGACGGCGCCTCCGGCGTGGTCCTGATTGGTCACTCGATCGGCGGCGCTGTCGTCACCGCGATGGCGGCCCGGCAGCCGTCATGGCCGTTGCTCGGAATCGCGGTCTCCGGCTGCCTGCTGCAGGTGCCCGGCGAGTCGCGAGCCGCGTGGGACGCGTTGCCTGAAGCCGAGATGGTCGAGCTGCCGAGCCCCATGAAGGACTTCGTCATGTTCGGGCCGGAATGGACCTATCGCGAGGGTATGCCTACCGCCAGCCACATCGCGGACTCGCCGGTCCCGAAGGCCGAACTGCTCGACATCACCGGCGGATGGATCCAGCGGGTCCGCTCGCTTGCCGGCCAGGTCACCGTGCCAGTGCACGCCCGGCAGGGAGAATTCGACCGGTTGTGGATCACCGACGAGCAGCAGGTCACCGGCTTCGGTGAGACCTTCACCGCAGCACCCACCGTCGATGCGAAGCTAGTCCGCTCGAGCGGGCACTGCATCGACTTCCACCGCGGCGCTGCCGCTTCCCAGCTCGAGCAGCTTGCCTTCGCCCTCGCCTGCTGCATCAAGGCAGAGTGAACCTACCGCTTCGATGACAGCGATCGGCACGCAGGTGCTCATCGTGGGTGGTGGCCCGGTGGGCCTGGCCACTGCGATGGAACTCACCTTCCAGGGCGTCGACTGCGTCGTTGTCGAGCCGCGCCGGACGGTGTCAGCCACGCGCCCGCGGGCCAAGACCACATCCGCCCGGACCATGGAGCTGTTCCGGCGCTGGGGGTTCGCCGGCGAGGTCCGCAAGCGGGCGCCGATCGAGGTCGGCTGGTCGAGCGACATCGCGTTCTGCACGAGCGCTACCGGGCGCGAGATTACCCGGTTCACCGGTGTGCTCGGGCTCGACCTCATCCGTACCGACCTCGCCGCCGAACCGGGCCAGCAGGTGGCTCAACCCGTGGTCGAGCAGGCACTGCGAGACGCGCTCGCCCACTCGGCGCGCGCCCGCCTTCTCATCGGTCAGCGTGTGCTCGCCATCAAGGCACACGAAGACCAAGTCACCGGGGTCATCGCCGACGACGCCGGGGCTGCAACCAACTTCGCCGCCGACTACGTCGTGGGCGCCGACGGTGCCCGCAGCATCGTCCGCAAGGCGATGGGCGCCACCTACACCGGCGGCAATGCGGGGCGACCCAACCTCAGTATCGTGTTCCGCAGCCCTAGGCTGGGCGAGCATCTCGCCGGCCCCCCCGCGCTGCACTACTGGGTGCTCAACCCGGACGCGCCAGGAGTTGTCGGACCTCTCAACCTGGCTGGCACATGGTGGGCCATCGCCACCGGCCGGCCCGACGACGACCGGGCCGACCCCGCCGTGCTCGTGCGAGCCCTGCTCGGGCGTGACGTTCCCGTCGAGGTGCTGGGAACCGACCCGTGGCAGGCGCGCGCGCTGCTCGTCGACCGGTACCGGGAGGGGCGGCTATTCCTCGTGGGTGACGCCGCGCATCAGAACCCGCCGTGGGGCGGCCACGGGTTCAACACCGGCGTCGGCGATGCAGTGAACCTCGGCTGGAAGCTGGCCGCGGTTCTGCGCGGCTGGGCGCCCGTTGAGTTGCTTGACAGCTATGAATCCGAACGGCGCCCTGTCGCTGAGCAGACCATTGCGATCGCGGCGGCGAACACCGCCGCGCTGCCCACCGACCTCGCGCTCGCAGCCGCACAGGACGATGACACGGCCGTACGGGCCCTCGCAGACCGTGTGAGGTCAGAGAAGAAGCTTGAGTTCTACTGCCTCGGCCTGGTTCTCGGTTACGGCTACGGCCCAGGCGCTGGATCGCAGACGAGCGACGGCACCGACTTCACCGCGCGAGCACTGCCCGGCAACCGGCTGCCGCACCGCCGAGTCCGACCCGGCCTGTCGCTATACGACCTACTCGGCCGCGGCTTCACTCTGATCGGTGACCCGTCGCGCGGTGAGCCCCTACGTACCCTCGCCGATACGTGCGGCGTTCCGCTTACCTCGGTACCCGACATAGGAGTGCCTGTGCAGGAGTTCCTCGGCGCCGCGCTTCTTCTTGTGCGGCCGGATCAGCATATTGCCTGGCTTGGAGAACGCGTCACCCCACAACTCGCCCCCGAGGTCATGGCTAGCGCGCTCGCCGGGTTCGGACCGTCGACCCGCATCCGGCAAAGCGGACCATGAGAGCGCATCTCCGCCGCATCTGGCTCACGAAGAACCTCGCACCTGTTCGTTGCGCCAGAACCGCTTCGAGCAGATCCAGCCGTGATAAGCACCTGCTCGGCCCTTCGGGAGCTACTAAATGG
>CAVQEN010000007.1:0-12042 GCA_963711535.1 uncultured Actinomycetota bacterium
TGGCGCAACTCGGCCTCAGGTTAGACCGTCCAGCCCTCCTCGATGTCCTTCACGATCGGCTCGACCCAGTCGCGGTGGATCGCCTGGGAGCGATGGAAGACGATGCCGACCTCGGAGATGCCCTGGACGACGTGCTTCCATCGCTCGAAGCCGAGGTGGTCGGCGCCCACGAACGCGAGAAACCCCTGGAACCCGATCACGAGCATTTTCGCCTCATGGCGGCTCAGCGCGTCCCGGTCCCAGAGTCGGAACACGTTGTCCCAGGCGCGCACGACGGCGACGTCGTCGGTATAGCGTTCGGCCCACTCGAGGTTTCTGCGCACGCGCAGCCGGATCGGCTCGCGCGCCTCGCGGAAATCCATGATCGCCTGATGATCTTTGCTGGCGGACAGTCCTCGAGACAGCGGCTCGAGGTCCGCCTGCAGTTCACGGAAGGCCGCCGCGTCGTTGCCCGCGAACCGGACGGCGCGCTCGATGAGCTGCAGCCCTCTTTGCCTGGCGTCGCTCGTCTCGAGGCCGCGAAGGGCGGACATGGAGTCGTAGAGCGCGCCGCGGAAACCGAGGGCCTCGCTATTCAACAGGAACTGGTCGAGGTGGCGGTTGCCGACCTCGGCCCGGGTAAGCGCGTCAATGGCGTCTTCGCCGAACTCCGCCAGCCGAAAGGCGGCGCGAACGCGGGCTCGTGCGGGCTCGAGCAGCTTGCGGTTGCGCTCGTCTTCGTCACGGCGGCTCAAGGCGGAGATGAGCTCGGTCACCAGGAGTCCGAGCCCGGTGCCGGCGAAGAGGCCGAACAGGCCCCAGCGCACATTGCCGGTCGTAAACGCTCCGATGACGATTCCGGCGGCGACGATCGCGGCGGCCAAGGCCAGCACGCTCCACCGCACACCTTGTT
Source organism: uncultured Actinomycetota bacterium (assembly GCA_963711535.1). Lineage (GTDB taxonomy): Bacteria > Actinomycetota > Actinomycetes > Streptosporangiales > Streptosporangiaceae > JAJYUU01. The sequence continues at coordinate 893 of CAVQEN010000007.1, forward strand.
TCATTTTGCGCTGAAGCCGAATCGCCCGGACGCGCAGGCCCAGCCCCTCACCGCGCGCCGCACGCTGCATCCGTCCCAGCCAGTCGTGGAACGGGTGCCCGTACGTACGGTGCTGCGGGAGACCCTCGTAAAGGGCCGCGCGTGACGACAAGGGGTCGTATTGGACGTACCCGGCCATATTTAATCCATTCCCGGTCGAGGCGGCGCGATTGTTGCCGCCACAGGGCGGGCAATGACAAGATTGCCTGCATGACGCTGATTGAGCAACTGGTCACGCGAACTCTTTCCCACGAAGATCGCGCGCTCGGCGGCGTTGTCATCGAGGAGCTGAAGGCGGAATACCCCGGTGTCTTCGACGGCATCGAGCTGAGTGACGATGCTGGAGCTCGCACGGGCCGCCTGCCGTTCTACAAGCGGTATGCGCTCGTCGAGCTCTCGGTCTCTCGCGGGCGGGGGCCGGAGTCGGTGTTTGCGCTGCACATCCCGACGTCTGACCGCTTGCAAGATGAGCAGGCTCCCCCCACGCTGTGGCTGAACGGCGGGAGTTCTGCGGGCGAAATCTATCGCGCTAACGCCGCCGAGGGTATCAACCTGGCCGAGCGGGATGCGCTCTGTTATCTCCGATTCTTCGTGAACTTCCTCGTTGCCAACGACATGCCATTCACGCTCCTGGATGCCAAGGATCTGATTGGTTTTGTTGAACCCGACATGACACCCACCGAGCAGTTCGAGTTGGTCGCCACCCGCGAGCGTTTTCTGAGCGACACGCTCGGCGGTCAATGGGAAAAGCTGCGAGTGGTTACCACCGGATACAAGGCCTGCTTCCCTATCGCCTGGGGGTCCCATTTCGCGGATTTCGCAACATTCGAAATAACCAACGACGGCGTCGTCAAGATGGCGGAGACCTCGGGGGATGTCGAGGGCCAGTTCCGGCCCCTGGGGGCGCTGTCGGTACGCGCCATTCCAGCTTTCCGCAGAATCTCCCCGGCCGTCCTGCAAGCCCGGCAAGCCATGATTCCGGCCGACCGGGAAGCCCCGGAAGCACTGGGGCGGCGGCTCGCCGAGGCGAGCAAGCTGGGAGAGGCCGGGAATGAACTGGCCAGCGCGCAAGCCTACGCCGAGGCCAACGAGCACTATGACGAGGCGATCGGACTCCTGCATGACATCGTCTCCGACTACGTGCATCTCCTCGGTCCGGACCACTACGACACGATCATCGCCCTCACCCGGCTGCAGTACTGGATACTGATGAAGAACTGGGGTGAGCCGAGCAAGGGATATAGCGACAACGACCTGCGCGAGGTGCGTCGCCTGCTCGCGGCCCAGATGCGCTTGCTCGGCTCGTTCCATGCGCGAACCCTGAACACGCGTCGCAACATCGCCTTGCTGCTGGCGAGAAACGACAAACGGCCGTCCGACGGGGCGGATGACACTGTCAGCGATCGGGGCGGAGCAGGGTCTGCGATGGCGGTCGCGGCACTCCAGGGGCTCATCGCCGACATCCGCGAGCATCTCTCTGCGGACCCGCCGGGCGTGTCGTCGCGACAAGCCATGCTTGACGAGATCCTCATCGACAGCTATCAGTCACTCGCCGATACCCATCATGAGACGGGGGACGACGAGGCTGCCGTCAAGGACCTGGAGACGCTGCTGGCGCTACCGGAATCCGCCCTTCCGGCGGTAGCCACAGCGGTGTCGAACGCCCACTACTGGCTGGCTGATTACCTTTTCCAGGCGGGACGGGTCGACGAGGCGATCTCGGAGTCGCGAGCGCGTCTGGATCAGCTCAGGGAAGCAGACAGTCCAGATGAACTCGAGATCGGCTTCTCCGAGGGCCAGCTTGCCCGCTTCGAGGGTGACGGGGCCGGCCTGTAGCCGTCCTGCGCGCCATTCGAAAACAAAGAAGCCCCTGATGCGCACCCAAGCCGCCGCTTTGCGCCAGGAGACCCAGCAGGCACAGTAAGGACCCGGCCGCCGTCGCTGGCATCCCGGAACCACCAGAACCAGGATGCCCGCGAACAGCCTGCTCTAGCCAGTGGGCGCGACCTTGGAGTCGCGAGCGAGCGAGTCAATCCAGCGCTCGAGGCGGCGCCCCTCGCGGACCATCAGTTCGGGATCACGAAACGTGTTCGCGAGGAGCGCGATCCCCTCGTATGACGCCAGCAGGGCGAACGCCAGGTCGCGAGCATCGCGCCTGCCCATCGCTTTGAACTGCTGCTCGATCCAGGCGATCGGCATATGCATGAGCTCTTTGCAGGCTTGAGCAAGGTCGTTATCTTGCTTGTCGAGTTCTGAGCACAAGCTCCCTCTCGGGCAGCCGTACAGCGCCACCTGATCGGCTTGCGACACGAGCAGCCGGACAAGCGTCTTCAGGCGAGCCCTGGGGGTACGGTGCTGCTGCTCGAGCCACGACAGCCGCTCACGGCTTTCTTGGGCGTAGGAGTCGATTGCAGCGGTGACGAGTTCGTCTTTGGACTTGAAGTAGTAGTAGACGTTGCCGAGCGGCACGTCGGAGGCCTCCGCGATATCCGCGATGGTCGTGGCTTCGACTCCTTGGCGGTGAATCGTTTCGCGCGCGCCGGTTATCAGGCGGTCTCGTTTTCCGGGCCTCTCGCTTGTCACAGAGGCAGTCATTGCTCGTCCTTTCCTGTGCTGGGCGGTGCCCGATGGAACCGCCCGGCTGACCCGCGGCTCATTTTCAAGACGCTGGAGGGTTAGTCAGCTGACTAGCCTAGCACTGCGGCGGCACCGTAGGTCCAGCGGTTTGGATCGCTCCTGGTTGCAAGGTGCAGCCAGCCGACGGCGCGTTCCGTCGGCTGGCTTGCCGGGACGAGGGTCTCGGGCGGCGCGCTTTGCGATGCGCCGGGAACAGTCGTGCCCTCTGCGGCGCGGCCCGGTAACCCGGGGAGTTCTGCTCGGCCGGCTGAGAAATGAGGTGCTTCTGGTGTCGATCCGCCAGCCACGGGGACGGGCAAGGCCTGGTTGTCGTCCGCGTCTGGGGCCATGTCGACGACCCGCACGTTGGGCGACCGCAATGCGATCACCGCGGCGATCACGAGTGCGATGCTGGCGCCGAGCAGTCCTCGCTGGAAGCCAAGCGTGAGCGCCTCGGACGGCTGGGTGTGCGTCGCGAGTAGCTGGTTGGTGCGGCCCGTGGCGAGCGAGACGAAGATCGCAAGCCCCAACGCGCCCCCGAGCTGGAAGGAAGCGGTGATCAGCGACGCGGCGAGTCCAGCCTTGTCGGCCGGCACACCCCCGTTGGCGGCATTCTGAACGCCCACCAGCACGAGGCCCACGCCGGCCCCCATGATTACGATTCCCGGAAGGAGATCTGGCAGATAGGTGAAGCCGTGCACCGGTAGCCGGGAAAGCCAGAACACTCCCGCAGCGCCCAGCAGCGCGCCCGCGGCGATAAGCGGCCGGGTGCCGATCTTCGGGATCGCTTTCGTCGCCGCGCCCGCTCCGACGGCGGCGCCCACCGTCACCGGCAGGTAGCAAAGGCCAGCGCGGATCGCCGAGTAGTGGAGCACTTCCTCCATGATAGAGCGTGACGAGGAAGAACATCGTGTAGAAGCCGGCCATCGCGAGAATCTGGGTGACATCGGCCGCCCCGAGGCCCTTGATCTTGAACAGCGACAGAGGCACGAGCGGGTTGCTATGGCGCTGCTCGTTGAACACGAACAGGACGACAAGCGCAAGGGCGCCTGCGAGCTCCCCGAGAGTCCGGGCAGTGCCCCAGCCGACGCTGGGGGCGTTCACCAGGACGTAGACCAGGAGAAGCATGCCGCTCGTGATGAGGCCAGCGCCGACCGTGTCGAAGTCCCGCAGCGGCGGCGCCTTAGGCCGTTCCGCATCGACGAGCCGGAACGACGCGGCAAGGATGACCGCTACGACCGGGAGGTTGACGAAGAAAACCCACCGCCAGCTCGCCTCGGTCGTGAGCACGCCGCCGAAGATCACTCCGGCGGCGCCCGACAGGGCGCCAACACCACCCCAGGCGCCAAGCGCTTTGACCCGATCGCCGCGGGTGTGAAAGGACGTCGTCAGGATGGAAAGCGCCGCGGGCGTCATCATCGCCGCGCCAACACCCTGAACCAGCCGACCCCCGATCAGCACCCCTTCGCTTCCGGCCAGACCGCACACGAGCGACGAGATCCCGAACAGCGACGTCCCCGCGACAAGCAGGCGCCGCCGGCCGAGCAGATCAGCCGCGCGGCCGCCGAGCAGCAAGAACCCGCCGTAGGTGAGCAGGTACGCGCTCGCGACCCACTGCAGGCTCTGGACCGAGAAGCCCAGATGAGCCCGGATCTCCGGTAGCGCGATATTCACGATGGACGCATCGAGAAGATCGATGAACCCGACCGCGCACAGCAGGACAAGGATGAGCTTGCCGCGACGCGTCCCGAGAAAAGACGGCGGGGCTGATGTTGCCGGTATAGCTGCCATGGGAGAAGGCCTCCAGATCGCTTCGGTTAGTTACTTGACTAACTTCTCACGTCGGCGATGACGTGTCAAGTTGGCTAGCTAACTAAGGCCGGCATGGCGCGAACGCCAAGTTCAGCCGCCGACCGCCTGCGGGAGGCGCTGCGCCAGCTCGAGTTGCTAGGCGCACGTCGCCCGGCCGCCCGTCTTACCCGAAACTTCGCGAGACCGGGCTGCGGGCTGCATCGGTGCCGGGTGAGTGGTAAGACGCCGCCGCTGTCCGCCCCAAAAGGGACGAGGTTCGCGAGCCGTGACAGTCCGAACGGGTGCGGCTGAGTCCGCACCGTCCGCTGGCCCTTGATCGAAAATTGAACGACCCGCGACCCACGGATCTCCCGGCGAACCGCCGGCATGCTCCGGGACCTTGTCACGGCCCGCAGCCCCTACACGTTGACACGCCCGGCTAGAGCAGAACCGGCCCGCCAAGCGCGAGAATTCGCAACTAGCGGGACGTTTGCGCAGATGGTGGCAGGTGTTGTGTCGGGACGTTCGAGCCGACGTAGGGAGTCGACACGAATGGGCCGGATCCGGTTATCGGGCTAAGCAGTTACGCCAGCTCGGGGTTGGTTCCCGCAGATTGCTCGAGCGCGAGCTGCAGCGGCCGAGCCGCTGCCGTATGGCAGCGGTGAAGGCGGCGAACTCCTCGAGCAGCTGGCGCGCCCGCGCACGGCGCGCCGCCGAACGATGGCGACGGACAGCGCTGGAAACTTGGGCATGTATTGGGCACAGCCAGCCGTAGGAGACCGGGCACAACTGTAGACAGCCGGAAAAGCGGGAACGCCACCCCACAGGTCCTGGGCCTGATGGAGTGGCGTTTTTCGTGCTTACGTTCTGGAGCCCCGTTACGGAATTGAACCGTAGACCTTCTCCTTACCATGGACAATCAAGCCTCCTCCTAGCCTGCAACAACCTGTGATGATATTCAATCTCACCAGGCATTTCTTAGCTTGAAAGGTCTGGGTATGGCTGGACGAGGCTGGCCGTGGTCACCACTGAATGTCCCCACCCCGGGGTAGGCTTTCACCATGACTACTCGGCGCAGGCGCGGCGAAGACGGCATCTCCTTCGAACACCGCGGCCCCTGCAGCGACCCCCAGCGCCACCGCCACTGCCCCGGCCTGTGGCGCGGCGAAATCACCCTCGGCTACACCGGCGACGGGAAACGCTCCCGCCGCAAAGTCAGCGGCACCACCAAGGCCGCCGTCATCGACAAGCTCCGCGACCTGCACAACCAACTCGATAAGGGCATCACCCCCAAAGCGGGCTACACCCACTACACCCTGCGCCAGGCCGCCGGCGACTGGCTCGCCCACGGGCTCGAGGGCCGCTCCCCCAAGACCATCAAGAAGAACCAGAACGTCCTCGAGCCCATCCTGACCGTCATCGGCACCAGGAAACTCCGCGACCTGACCGCCGCCGACGTCCGGCAGGCGCTCGCCGCCATGGCCGCCGGATACTCCACCGCCGCCGTCTCGATGGGACACCTCGCGCTCAAGCGCGCCATCCGGCACGCCGAAGCCAACGACCTCGTCAGCCGCAACGTCGCCACCCTCGCCGACACACCCAAAGGCCAGCAAGGCCGCCCCTCCAAATCCCTCACCCTGGACCAGGCCGCGGCGGTCATCACCGCCTCGGCGACCCTGCCGGTGATGGAACTAAGGCCCGGCCTCAAAGACGTCCGCCGGCCCGCCGCGCTGATGCACGCCTACATCGTGCTGAGCCTGCTGTGCGGGCTCCGCACCGAGGAGGCCCGGGCCCTGCGCTGGGCGCACGTGAACCTGGACGGCGACCCGGAAGCCCGCCCGCCCGTGCCGCCGCATGTGGCCGTGTGGCGGTCGGTCCGCGCGCACGGCGAGACCAAGTCCGAGCGGTCCCGCCGGACCCTCGGCCTTCCCACGGCGGCGGTCCAGGCGCTGCGCGCCTGGCTGGACTGCCAGGCCGGTGAGCGGCTCGCCGCCGGGGACGACTGGCAGGACACCGGGCTGGTCTTCACCACCTGCCACGGCGCCGCCCTGGACGCGGGCAACGTCCGAAAGATGTTCAAACGAGTCTGCGACGAGGCCGGGATCGGGGACGGCTGGACGCCGCGCGAGCTGCGGACCTCGTTCGTCAGCCTGATGAGCCACGGCGGCGTCAGCATCGAGGAGATCGCCCGCATCGTCGGTCACGCCTCCACCCGCACCACCGAAATCGTCTACCGCCGCGAACTCCGACCCGTCATCACCACCGGCGCCGAAATCATGGACCAGCTGTTCACACAAACCAGCCCCCGCCCAAGCCCGACAGCCGTCCAGGACCCGCGCAGCCAGGCCGCCGGTCCCCGGTGACCTGACCGGAGCTCGCCCTCCCGGCCCGGCAACCGATGCCATTCCTGCCGAGCTCGCGGCCATTACACAATGTGACCACTCATCGGTCACTATCAGGCCCAGATCGCCGATTCCGCGCGCAAGATAATCAGGTTGCCGAAGCGCGTAGGCGTTCACAGATCGTCCAGTTCGGCGCGCCGTGTCCCGGGGGTGGTGCGCTTCGGATAGCACGATCGTCCAGGCCCTCGGGCTGGAAAGGGAGCGGTCGGCAAGACCGCTTGGCGTGCAGGGTCTTCTCGGTGCATTGATGCCATCAGGCCAGCAGACCGGACATGACGCATCAAATTGAATTGACTACTCAGAGTAACGGAAGCCGGATGGCATGTCAGATGTGACAAGCGCACTCGGCTAAACCCTTGCCAGGCAATCCCTGATCCGCTTTGCCGCATCTGCCGGCGAAATAGTGCTCACATCGATCTTTACAGTGTCAAGCGCATCGTATAGCGGTATGGCCGCTACGCTGCGCGCTATGATGTCCGGCTCCCGTTTTCCTTCTGCGATGTCGCGGCTCAATCTTTCCGACAAAGCCTGTTTATTGCTGACGAGCGAAAAGCAATGTATTGTGCAGTCGCTATGGTTTAGCCTGGCAATAAGGTCGTCCAATATCTTCTGCTGATGAAGCACCCAGCAGAAGATAACGTTCTCAAACTCCGAGCAATCGAGAAAGTTGTTGAGTAGGTGAGCGATATTGCTCTCCACCATCTTTTTTGTTTCGCCGGTGACCACGAATGGACGCATATCCCAACACCAGTCGCCGTCAAGGAATACGTTCCGCGGGAGTATTTTCTGCAATTCGCGGCACGTTGTGGTTTTGCCAACGCCCGCCGTGCCGCCGACGATGATGAGGTTTTTCATATCGCAGCGCCCTGGCTGCCGAGGTGCCGGGCGAAGAACCGGATCGAGCTGTCGATCTCGAAGTCAGGGACTTCAAAGTGGCTGCCTGGGTTGGCGTGCAGGGTCTTCTCGGTGGAGCCGAGTGCGTCGAACAGCGTCAGCATGGAATCTCGCGGGTGCCCTGCATCGTCCCACTGCATCACGAACTCGACCGGAATCGTGATCCGCGGCGCAATGCTGATAAGCACGTCGCTTTCGTCGAGGCCGAGGACCGCAGCCGTGATCCGGGGCTCGGCCGCGACGAGGTGCATGCCCACCCCGCCGCCCTGGGACAGGCCGTAGTACCCGACCGGCTGGCTGTCGCCGACACAGTCCAGCTTCTGGAGCGCGTCCAAGGTGGCCTGCCAGTCAGGAACGATCTCCGTCACTATGACTTCGCACAGGGCGGGCCATGCCGGTCCGGCGGGCTCACCCGCCGCCTCCCGTTCGGTCATCTCGGCGACGAGCCGCTTGATCTCCGGGTGCTCCGGCCGGTCGCCGACTCCCGGCGCGTCGATCGAGGCGACCGCGAAGCCGCAGGAGGTGACATAAGGGAAGGCCCGGGACAGCACGCCGGGTTCCTTCTTATGCTGGCCGCCACCGTGCCCGATCAACACCAGCGGACGGGGGCCGGAACCCTCGGCGGGCGTCCAGAGCACGCCAGGGATGTCGCCGACGGTGAACAGCTGTTCGCGGATGCCGTCGGCGACGGTGTCAGAGGTGATTCGCACTGCGGGATTACACCAGCGTTCCCGCTGGCGCCGCAAGCCAATTATCCGGGTGACCAGTCTGGAGACGGTGATACCGGCCGACGTGCGGTCCGCCGCCAGTGCCGTGCTCGCGTTCGCCGTCGGCCAGGCGCCCGGTGACACTTCGGGCCTGTGCCGGATACGTGCCGAAACAGGGCGGCTGAAGTGGCATCCCGCAGGTCAGGGCCTGTTTGAGGCAGGTCGGTAAAGCCTTCACCTTGGCGGTTCCTGTCACGCCGACAGTTCCAACGAGCACACTCCAGAAGCCCAGTTCTGTGCGCATCACGACGGATCCTGCTGCACAGCGTCTACCGATCCGAACGGCGGTTCTATGCGCGCTGCTAGCGGCCTGGTTGTGCAGGCGTCGGTTGCGGGCATCGACGGGCGGGCAGATTATGGCTGGTCGTCGAGGAGCTTCGCGGCGGCGGTGGGGTCCATGATGTTGGACCAGATCTGTTCTTCGGGGGCGACTGCCCGCTCCGGCATGGCGTAGTCGGACATCCAGGCGTCGGCCTGGCATCCGGGGATGAGGCTGAGGATGGTCGCGACGAGTCGGCGCGGGACTGATCCGATGATGCGGATCGCGACGTAGGTTTCGTGGCCCTCGTCGGCGAGGATATGGATGCCGAGGGCCGCGCCGTCCAGCATCTCGGCGTGCTCGCGCCCGTCGAGCAGCGACTGGCGTACCAGGCCGTGGACGACCGCCCGGAGCCGGCGTTCCGTCCGTGCCGCTCCCTCGGCGCGCCAGCGCAGCTCGTCTTCCCGACCGGGCAGCAGGTCGCCGGTGTGCGTCGTGCTGCTCAGCGGTGGCGTGTGCTCGGCGTTGTAGCGCGCCCGCGCCGCCTTGCCGCGGGCCGCCAGCGACGCGTAGAAGTCATCGGGCGAGCCTTTCTTCGCGCTGCCCGGCCGCCACCAGCCACGCCACTCCGGTATCGGCCCAGACCGCCCCGCGCCAGCGCTGGGCCTTCACCTTGAACAGCACCTGGTCGTCGACAGCCGCGATCCGCTCCTGCGGGGTCTGGTCGTCAGCGAACCGCTCAGCCGCCTTGGCGAGCAGTGGATGGGCGATCTCGTCCAGCGGCCTGTCGATGCGCGGGACGGCGAGCCCGAGATCCTCGCGCAGGCAGCGCAGCGTGGGTCTTGCCCGCTCAGCCACTCAGTCCTCCTCTGCGCCGCCGACAGCGTCGAGTTCCGCGCGGGTCATCCCGGCCAGCATCGCGATCCGTGATGCGCGGCTGCCGTCGAGCTCGCTCAGCAGTTCCCGCATCCCGGCCTGCATCTCCTCACGGCGCGCGTCCAGGTAGAAGGCGACCGCGGCCTCAACGAGGTCCTTCTTGCTCATGCGCAGGTAATGCGCGCCGCTGGTGATCAGCTTGTCTCCTTCCGGGGAGACCTTGACCGCTACCTGCCGGGGCGCCTGCTCCATCATCGTCATCGCCGCGTTCTACCTTCTTCCTCTTCCTTTCCGGAAGGCACCCAGCCTGCTGGTGCCTCCAGTACCTCAAGTGTAGTACGTCAGGAGCCGTCATCCCAGGACCCGCTAGCAGCCGGCAACCCGTCTCGGCAGGCCTGCCAGGCATATTCGGGCGCGCGAGGGACCCGATCTGTGCGGTACCACCGGCCGTGGAGCCGGTAGATCGGCGGTTCGTGATCACTGTTCGGCGTCATAGTCTGCGTCATCGGCTGGACCGTGGGAGTGGATCTGCCGGTCAGGGCGTTTCGGTGAGGACTCGGTCCAGTACGCGGCCGCGAATCCGCCGTGGGTCACCGGGGAACTCGACCACGGATGTCCGAGCTGGCCAGCGAGTGCCACCGCAGTGCGGTTGGCGAGCTGCCCTTTCGACGTGGCCCCGACCGCAATCACGATGCGCGGTGGCGCCGCCCGCAGCGCCTGGATGTCGCGCCGGTAGCGTATGGTCGGCCGGATCTGGTAAGCGAGGACTCGTCGGTGTCGGCGCGCATCCGGGCGATTGCTGCGGCGACGGTTCCCAGTGCTGTGCCCGGGCTTCCTTGCCGACGCGACCGAAAGGGCATGGGCCGCGCCGGACGGTATCGTCGGTCGCCGGTTAGCCCCGGCGGAGTCGGCGGCTCGGTCTGCAGCCCAAGCACGGCCGCTCGACGGCGTAGTTCCAGCTGGCCGCCGGGCTGCCCGCCCGCCCCTGGCCCGCCTGCCCGGCATCCACGTCAAGGTCACACGCGCCTGGCCGCACGTCCGTGCCGGGACCGGGCCCGACTATGCCGCCTGCACGGAACACTGGCCAGATGCCAGGACTGGTGCGGACCGTCACCTGCGTTTCCGCCTTTGATGACCGGCTTCAGCCATTACCGGACATCGGCGACCTGCTGCGCGAGGCCGTCCGCGACCCGATTGCGGTCGTCGGGAGAGAGCCCGTCCAGGCTGAGGCGTCCGCACAGCGCCGGTACCTGACCATGCCGTGACCAATCCGGGCCTCCCCGGGCACCCTGTTTCCCTGGGTTGTGACAGTTCCGGGATCTCACGGACTACGCGGAATCATCCCCGGAAACCCGGGGGCCGTGACCTCGCCGAAGTGGCTTCGGCTGACCTGCCCATAAACCCTCTTGGGACCGTTAGGCCCCACCCCAGCATCTACGGGTTATTGTGCTTTTGTTCGAATATTTTCTTTGAGCTGATGAGCCCCCTTACGGAATCGAACCGTAG
>CAVQEN010000008.1:0-2387620 GCA_963711535.1 uncultured Actinomycetota bacterium
ACAGGCAGTGGCCGTTGCTGAGGTCGGTCAGAACCGCATTCGAGCCCAGCTGCCAGCGCTGCCCGCCCTTGCTGCACGAGATCAGGTCCAGATCCGCGCCGGCTTTCGACGAACTCGCCGCCAGGCACTCGCCGTGGATCCGGATCGTGCCGTCGGCCGCGACCGTCCAGTGCTCGGCCGACGCCGAGCTGCAGGGCTCGATCGCGATATCGGACGAGCTCCGCTCGGTCAGGCACTTGCCGTCGCGCCGCAGCTTGATCTGGCCACCGGGCCCGCTGCCGCTCGCGGCGCTGATCCGCCAGCTGAACTTCCCGGTCGCGAGCTTGCTCCCGGAGCTGTCCGTCACCGTCACGGTCACGGTCTTGGTGCCGCTCAGCGACGGCCAGCCGGTGATCATGCCGCAGCTGCTGATCGCCAGGCCGCGTGGCAGGCCGCTGGCGGTGAACTTCAGCGTGCAGCCGGACAGCCGGTCGGACGCGGGCACCTGGTACCGGACCGGGCTGCCCACCGATCCGGTCCGGCTGGTCAGCCTGCCGAGACTGGTTTTGCCGTGCACGTGCCACGTGAATGTCTGCGACGCCCTTATCGTTCCCGCGGTCGCTGTCACCGACACCGGGAACGAGGCCGCGGTGGCCGGCAGCTTGCCGCTCACCGCGCCGGAGGTGGCGTCGATGGAAGTCCCGCCGCGCAGTCCGGTCGCGCTGAAGCTCGCGGCCGACGTGGTGCCGTTGAGGCCGTTGATCTGCAGGCTGGCAGTGCTGCCGGTGGCGTTGCTCCGCGTCCCCGGCGCGGCGAGCTCAAGAGCTGAGCTGCTCAGGTAACTGGCGTCTACACCGCCCGAGATGCTCGGCACGCTGGCCGCGTCGGTGTACTGCCAGTAGGTCCAGTTTGCCCAGGCAGCCGGCATCTCCGGCGTGGAGACGCCGTAGGCGGCCACCCACAGCTGGTCGTTGGCGGCGAAGCTCGAGCTGTCACCGGTGCAGGCGTCCCACCAGCCCTGGGTCGAGTAGATCACCGGCCACTGACCGGTACGCCGCTCAGCCTCGGTGACGAACGCGCTGATCCACGACACCATCTGGCTGTCGGTCAGGCCGTAGCACTGATTCGTGCCGTCTTCGCTGTCGTAGGGGTCGTACTCGATGTCCAGGATGAGGGGCAGCAAGTGGCCGTCGGGCGTGTCGTTCGCGTGGTTGAGCGCGTAGTCCGCCTGCAGCGCGCCGCCGGAGTAGTTGGGGATAGCGAAGACGTACGGCGCGGTGAACATGCCCGCCGCCTGTGCCTGCGCGGTGTCGTTCGCGTAGTACGGGTTGACGTAGTAGCTGCCCTCCGAGACCTTGATGAAGGCGAACTTGTAACCCGCGCTGGCAGCTTCCGACCAGTTGATCGCCTTGCCGCTCGGGTGCTGCTCTGAGGCGACGTCGATGCCCTGGAGCTCGGATCCAGCCGCGGCCGCCGAGAGGCCGGCGGCCTTCGCGCGGGTCTTGACCGGACTGGCGGAAGCGCTCCCGGCGAGCAGGTGGTCGAGTTGCGGTGAGTGGGTCGCGCCAACGTTGAAGCGCACGATCCCGCCGACGTCCGGGCCTGACTGAGCTGCGCCGGAAGGCTCCGCTGTACTAGCAGGCGCAGCACTCGCGACAGCCGGGACGCCGAGAAGAGCAAGAGCGAGGACGGCCACTGCCGCCGCGCGTGCCTGAATCATGGATCCCCGTTCTTACCGTCGATCGCCGCGCCGTGAAAGGCTGCAGGCGACAAAGGCGCCATGGCGGAGCGAACACCACCTTAGCCAGCCGATCACCCGAAAGACCGCAGGATCGGACGAGCCGTGACCGATTCGTGCTGGGGGCCGCCTGCCTCGCTCATGATGCCAGCTCGCATCGGCCGATGCCGGGCAACGGACTGGCCGGAGGTTCCCCGCTTCGTCTCGGCAGCCAGCCGAGGTCGATCGCCGGCCGGACTACCCGGCGCCGGCTGGTGTCGGCGCCAGCAGCGCGAGCAGTTCGCCGTACGGCAGGTCGCCCGCGGGCGGCTCGGTGCCGTCGCGCGCGGCTAGCGCGGTCGCCAGCCCGGCGGCGAGAGCACGCCGGTACGGACCCGAGCCGGTGCTCACCCGGGCGACTCCGGCTGAGCCGAGCGCAGCCAGCGCGAGGCCGGGCTGCCAGAGCACGTTGAGCGGAAGAGGCACCCGGTTGGTCATTTCCGCGACGTCCGCAAGGTCCGTGACCCCCGGCACGAACACTCCGGCAGCGCCGGCCTCCCGGTAGGCCAGCAGCCGGCTGATCGTCTCAGCGCGCCGCCCGGACTGCAAGCCGATGTGCAGCCAGTACGTGTCGGTGCGGGCGTTGACGAACAGCCCCGGCGCCGCGGCGACGACTGCCCGGAGAATCGCGGCCTGAGCAGCTGCGGGCCGCAGCGTCCCGGCGGCCGTCCCGTCCTCCAGGTTGATCCCGGCCGCGCCGAGGCTGGCCAGTTCGGCGGCAAGCGCCGCGACCTCGCCGGGGTCGTCGCTGTAGCCGCCCTCCATGTCCACGGTGACCGGGATACTCAGCCGCGGCACGACCTGCCGGGCAACTTCGGCGACTACGCGGCGGCCCGTCCCCTGCCCGTCGACCAGGCCAGCCGCGGCAGTAACGCCGAGGCTGGTCGTGCCGATTGCCGGGAATCCCGCGTCCGCGAGCAGCAGAGCCGAGGCGACGTCCCAGGCGTTCGGCAGCACGAACGGCTCGCCGGACCGGTGCAAGGCGGCGAACGCCCGGCGGGCGGCTGCCCGGTCGGCCTGGTCGGCCTGGTCGGCGGGCCCGGCGGCTTCGGGCGCACCGGCCACGTGGTGCGGGCACTGCGGAGGCTCTGCCCGATCCGGGAGCAGCCCGGCGGCGGGCTGATTGTCCGGCTCACCGGTCACGCTCGACTCACCAGAACCCGGCGCGGGCAGCGGATGTTCGGCCGGTCTTCGAGCTCAATGCGCTGACCGGGAGTCGCCCGCCAGCCCCGCGTGCCGAGCCCGAGCAGAAACTGCCTGCTGATCGCGGTGGCATGCGCTGCCGCCGGGCAGGCGTGCGGCCCGCTGCCGAACGTCGCCGGGATGACGCTGCCCTGTTCCGCTGCGGCGACGAAGATCCACACGTCGGCGCCAGCAGGAATCACGGTGCCACCGACCGCGGTGGTCGCTGCTGCACGGCGCCGGGTGCACTGAACGGGCGCGTTCTCCCGGAGTACCTGGTCGACGGGCTGGTCGGCGGGAAGCAGCCCCGATCCTGCGGCCAGCGCGAGACCGATCAGGGCGGCGGTCGCGTCCCGTGCCTGGAACAGGATGCTCAGCGCCGCGGCCGTGGCCTCCATCCGCTCGTTTCTTTCCCTTCCGGTGTCGTCCCCGACGAGCCCGGACGTGAGGGAGCACAGTTCGGCGGCGGCGTCGTCCGCGCTGTCTGGCATCCCCGCACCAGACACGGGCGCCGGCTTCAGCCCGCTGACCGCATCGCAGAGCCGACCGGTGAGAGTAGCCGCCCGCTCGGCCTGAGCAGCCGGGAGGCCCATCGCGATGCCCAGGACCTCGGCGGGCAGGGCCCGCGCAAGCGGCATGGCGTCGAACTGCTGCGCGCGCCTGCGCAGCCTGCGGTTGACGCGGTCGCTGGTGATCCGGTCGACAACCGCGAGCGGCGGCAGCAACTCGCTAACCAGTGTCCGCCGCCGACTGTGCTGGCTGCCGTTGCTGAATCTCGCCATCCGCGCCAGAAGATCCGCAGCCGGGCCACCGGACCGGGGTGGCGGCGCTACGACGAGGGATGGCGCAGCGAGCGCCGCCGTCACGCTATCCGGCTCGGCGACGATCCACGCCCCGCCGTGCTGGCGGGCGCCCGGCGCGGCAAGAGCCTGCTGCCAGCTTCCGGGCTGAGCGCTGGTGGCGATGTGCTGCACCGGAAGGCCTGCCAGCGCCTGCGGCCCCGCGGACGTCGTCATGAACCGCAGAGTAGGTCGCGGATAGTGCGGTCGCGGCCGAACTGTTTCCTGCCTAGTCTGCAGACAGGACAACGATCGCCGAGGCGACCCGGAGGTGGCGATGATCCTGGCGCCCGAGTCCGTGGCCAGGTTCGCGGGGCTGCTGGCGGATCGCAGCCGGGCTGCCATGTGCCTGGCGCTGCTCGACGGCCGGGCCTGGACCGCAGCCGAGCTCGCCGATCACGCGGGAATCGGCCGGCCGACTGCGAGCGAGCACCTCAATCAGCTGGTGTCAGCGGGCCTGCTGACGGAGGCGCGCCAGGGACGTCATCGCTACCTCCGGCTCGCTAACGCTGAGATCGCCCAGATCATCGAGAGCCTCGCGGTCGCGGCGGGCCAGCCTGCACCGGCGCGCTCGCTGCGGACCGTCCGCGCCGCAGCCGATCTGGCAGCCGCCCGGACCTGCTACGACCATCTGGCGGGGTCCCTCGGAGTGTGCCTCTTCGACGCGATGGTCTCCGGCGGCATCCTGGCCACAGACGGCGGATTGCTGGTCACCGACTACGGGCGATCCTGGTTCACCGAGCTGGGCGGCAACGAGGCGCTTCACGCGACGGGATCACGCCCGCTGGTGCGCAGCTGCCTGGACTGGACCGAACGCCGGCCACATCTCGCCGGAACGCTCGGGGTAGTGCTGCGCCGGCAGCTCACGGACCGCGGCTGGCTCGTCCAGCGGCCCGGCAGCCGGGCGGTCCGGGTAACACCGGAGGGTGAGCGCGCCCTCGCCGGCCTGCTAGGCATGCGGCTGGTTGCCGCGGCAGCAGTCTCCGTCGCGGGATAGCCCGAGCCGCTGCGCGTCGCGCCGCCACGGGCGGCCCGCCGAGGTGGTCTCCGGCTGGTAGCTGGCCGCCGGATGGTCTCGCGACTAGCCGTGTCGGGCATTCGCTGGGTTGGCGGGTGGCTCGTCTTCGGCTGCGCCGTTGCTGATCTGGACGAGCATTGGCACTCGCGCCGTGATGACGTCAGGCCGGCGGCGCAGCGCGTCGGTGAGGACAACGTCGAGGTGGTCGTACAGGAAGCGGTACCGTAGCCGGTCCGGAACGGCGACGGGAATGAGCACCACGACCTGCTCGCCTTGACGGTGCCGGAGCTGATCGACGAATGCGACGATCGGCCCGGCAATCGAGGCGTATTCGGTGGCCAGCACCCGCAGCGGCACCCCCGGGTTCCACTGTGCCCATTGCTCCTGGAGCTGGCTGGCCCGGCGGTCGTGGTCATCCTGGTCGGCAACATCCGTCAGCACGATAACGGCGATGACATGCGTGCCGATCGAGAGCGCTTCGGAGATCGCGTGCTCGGCGAGCCGCGACACTCCTCTCACCGGGACCACCACGACCGTCGGCTCGGTGGCTGGCTTGCGGGGCACGGCGCCAAGGCCGAGCGCGCGGCCTGCGCGCTGGTAGTAGCGGTGGATGCGAGTGAAAAGGAAGATGATCGCGGGTACCGCAAGCACGACCACCCACGCCCCGGCGGTGAACTTGGTGATCAGGAAGATCACTGTGGCCGCGGCGGTCACCGCAGCGCCGAGCCCGTTGACAGCAGCACGGCGCTGCCAGCCCGGCGGCCTGGTCCGCCGCCAGTGCACGACCAGCCCGGTCTGGGACAGCGTGAAGCCGGTGAACACGCCGATCGCGAAGAGCGGGATCAGTGTCTCCGTATCGCCGGCGACAGCAATCAGAAGCACGCCGGACCCGATCGACAGCGCCCATATTCCGGAGCCGAAGACCTGCCGGTCGTCGCGCAGCGCAAACAGGTGCGGCAGGAAGTGGTCTCGGGCCAGCAGGCTGGCCAGCACCGGCAGCCCGCCGAAGGACGTGTTGGCGGCCAGCGCCAGGACAATGGTGATGACCAGCGACATCGCATAGAAAGCCCAGTGCCTGCCGATCGCGTAGCCGATGATCTGGCTGAGCACCGTCTGGCCGGCCGTGGCCCGACGTGCCACTTATCTGCCAGCCCGGCCACGCCTAGCAGCATGGCGCTCAGGATCACGCCGAGCAGCAGCTCGGTTCGCTTGGCCCGGGCCTGCCGCGGCTTCTTGAACAGCGGCACGCCGTTGGCGATCGCCTCCACGCCGGTCAGCGCGCTGCACCCGGCGGAGAATGCCTTCAGGACCAGCAGGACGCTGACGGCCTCGACAGCTCTGGCGGGCATCAGTGACCGGCCGGGCTGAGCGGCGTGCAGCGCCAGCGGGTGGATGAAGCCAATGACAATGATTGCTAGCAGCCCGGCGATAAACAGCATCGTGGGCAGCAGGAATGCACGGGCTGCGTCGCCGAGGCCGCGCAGGTTCAGCGCCGTTATGACCGCGAGTATGCCGAGGCAGATGGGCACGGTCGCGGAGGTGAGGGAAGGGAAGGCCGACGTGACTGACGCGACGCCGGCGGCGATGGATACCGCAACTGTCAGCGTGTAATCCACGACCAGCGCGGCGCCGGCGACCAGGCTGGCGCCGCGTCCGAGGTTGGCGCGCGAGACCGCGTAAGCTCCGCCGCCCTGCGGGTAGGCGTCAATCACCTGGCGATACGAGAACACCAGGATGGCCAGCAGGGCCACGATCGCGATCGTGATGGGCAGCACCAGGTGCAAGGCGGTGGCGCCCGCTGCCGCCAGAACCGCGAGGATCGCCTCGGGCCGTAGGCAACCGACGTCAGTGCGTCCAGGGAGAGCGCCGGCAGCCCCTCCAGCGGAGTGATCTGCTCGCCTGCCGCGTCCCGCGCCCGCAGCGGCGGCCCGATCAGAAAACGCCGCACCGACGCCACGCGGACCCCTAGATCCGGCTCGCCCGAAGTCACGCGGGCACCCCACCGCGGGTGGTGCGACTCGGCGCTCGCCCGCCCTCAGGGGTAGTGCGCAACGGACCGCTCTCGTGCTGCAGCCGGGCGTTATGCGCCGGTTGGGTCATTGCGCCGCGAGTACACGGCCTGGCTCGCCCGCACCGTGCTCGAGCTGGTAGTCGAGATTGATCGCGGCGTTGATGAGCGACAGGTGGCTGAAAGCCTGCGGGAAGTTGCCGAGCTGCTGGCCGGCGACGCCGATCTCTTCCGCGTACAGGCCGAGGTCGTTGGCGTAGGTGAGCATCTTCTCGAAGGTGAGCGTCGCGTCCTCCAGCCGACCGGCCCGCGCCAGCGCGTCAACGTACCAGAAGGTGCACAGCGAGAAGGTGCCTTCGCGCCCTTGCAGGCCATCGGGCGACGCCTCCGGGTTGTAGCGGTAGACGAGGCTGTCGGAGACGAGCTCGCGGTCCATGGCCGCCAGCGTCGACAGCCATCGCGGATCGCGAGGGGCGACGAAATCCCGCTGCGGCATGAGCAATAGCGACGAGTCGAGTACCTCGGTCGCGTAGTGCTGGGTGAAGGCTCCTGCCTTGGCGTTCCAGCCACGGCCCATGACGTCGTCGTAGACCTTGTCGCGCTCGCTGATCCACTTCGCCAGGTCGGCTGGCCGTCCGCGGCGGCCGGCGAGCCGGACTGCCCGGTCGAATGCCACCCAGCATTCGAACCGGCCGTAGGTGAAATCCTTGCGGCCGCCGCGGGTCTCCCAGATGCCCTCGTCTGGCTGATCCCAGTGGTCGCAGAGCCAGTCGATGATGTGCGAGATGGATTTCCAGCCGTCGTAGTCCACTTCCAGGCCGTGACTGTCGCCGAGCAGGACGGCATCGAGTGCCTCGCCGTAGATGTCGAGCTGCAGCTGGTCGGCGGCCCCGTTCCCGATCCGGACGGGCCTGGATCCGCGCCAGCCCTCGAAGTGGTCGAGCACCTCTTCGGTGAGGTCGGAGGAGCCGTCGACCCGGTACATGATCTTGAGAGGTCCGGATCCGTTGCCGACCTGCTCGGCTGTCCTGTCCCGCAGCCAGCTGCCGAATGCGGCGGCCTCGTCGGCGTAGCCGAGCCCGAGGAGCGCGTACATCGAGAACGAGGCGTCCCGGATCCAGGTGTAACGGTAGTCCCAGTTCCGCGGGCCGCCGACCTGCTCGGGAAGGCCGGCCGTCGGCGCCGCGACGGGTGCGCCTGTGGGCGCGTACGTCATCAGCTTCAGCGTCATCGCCGAGCGTGAGACGACCTCCCGCCAGCGGCCGGGTATAAGTGGACCGGTTAAGCCACGACCGCCAGAACCGCGACGTGCTGTCAAACACTCCGGCCAGTTCGCGGGCCGGCAGCTGATATGGCTGGCCGCCATTGGACTCCAGGACCACGCCGACGGTATCACCTTCGCGCAGCGTCCAGGTGGCACGCAGCCCGTCACCGTTCCGTCGCACCTCCATGCTGGCCAGACCCTGCGCTTCGACGGTGTGCAGCGTCAGGTGCGCGCCGTCAGCTTCGAACACTGCGCCGTGCTTGCTGACAGTCAGCTTGTGCTGCTGACGCCCGTAGTCGAAGCGCGGCTGCAGGTCGAGTACGAAGCGCATGGTGCCGCGCGGCACCCTCATGACGCGGACCAGGCGGTGCCGGTCAGTCGGATCGCCGGTGACGACGGGCATAAAGTCGTGCACTTCCCCGACCCCGTCGGGCGTCATGAACCGCGTGGTGAGGATCGCGGTGCCGGGCAGGTACAGCTGCTTGCTGACATAGTCGTCCCGGTCGGGCGCTATCCGGAAATGGCCCCCTTTGTCTGCGTCCAGCAGGGACGCGAAGACGCTGGGGGAGTCAAACCGGGGGCAGCAGAACCAGTCCACGGTCCCGTCGTTGGTGACCAGTGCGGCGGTCTGCAGATCGCCGATAAGCCCGTGATCACTAATGTTCGGATAGCGCGCCATTTCCCATCCTCCGTTCCGCTAACTGGCCCGTCGAAAAACGATGCCGGGACTGTGAGCTCACCTGACAGGAGATGAGCGCCTGGTCCCTGACGGTTGCGAGCCTGGTGAGTACACGGACTTGCCCGACGGCGCGACCGCGGACAGCGGCCTGGCCACTGACTCCAGCGATTTGCCTGCGGCCTCCACGCCAAAGAGAATCTCGATGACGCCGCCAGCGATCATGACTGCCCCGCCGATCAGGTAGCCGATGAACAGCTTGAACGGATCACTGCCGTTGCCGATCAGGTTTCCGTACAGGATCGGGCCCACCGCGCCGAACACCTGTGCGATGGCGAAGAACACCGCGATCGCCTCCGCGCGCAGTTCCAGCGGGAAGATCTCCGACACGGTCAGGTAGCCGGAGCTGGCTCCAGCCGAGGCGAAGAAGAAGATCACGCACCAGGCGACCGTCTGCGTGATCGCACTGAGCACGCCCTGGTCGAACAGGTACCCGGTGATCGCGAGCATCGCGCCCGACCCGATGTAGGTCGAGGAGATCATGACCTTGCGGCCGAGGGTGTCGAAGAGGCGCCCGATGGTCAGCGGTCCGGCCAGGTTCCCGAATGCGAAGGCAATCAGATAGATCGGCGCGGCACTCGAGCTGACGCCGTAGAACTTGGTCAGCACCAGGGTGTAGGTGAAGAAGATCGCGTTGTACAGGAACGACTGCGAGATCATCAGGCTGGCGCCCAGGACCGCGCGCCGCGAGTAGCTGGTGAACGCCAGATGCAGCAGCGTCAGGTAGCCGGTCCGCTGCACCGGCCGGACCTCGATGGCCTGGCTGTCGTCCACCTTCGGCAACGGCTTCCCGGAATCGCGCTCGACCTGTGCCTCGATCCCGGTGATCGTCTGCTCAGCTTCCTTGGCGCGGCCGTGCATCAGCAGCCAGCGCGGGCTCTCGGGCAGGGCGCGCCGGACGTAAATGATCACCATTGCCAGCGCGGGCCCGACCAGGAAGGCCAGCCGCCAGCCGAGCTGAAGGCCGACGAAGTTCAGGAACGCCAGCGAGACCAGCGTGCCGATGATCGAGCCGGCCCAGTACGTCCCGTTCACGCCGATGTCGACCCGGCCGCGGTACCTGGCCGGGATCATCTCGTCGATCGCCGAGTTGATCGCCGCGTACTCGCCGCCAATGCCCGTGCCCGCGACGAACCGGGTCAGGTACAAGAACGCCACCCAGCCAGGCCCTGCGCCGGACGTCGCCGCGGTCAGCCCGCTGCCGATCAGGTAGACCGCCAGGGTCACCGAGAACAGCTTCTTGCGGCCGAGCTTGTCCGACAGCTTCCCGAAGAACAGCGCCCCGACTACCTCGCCCACCAGGTACACGGTGGCCACCGCGCCGACGGCTGTCGACGACAGATGCAGCGTCTGCGGCTTAGTGAGCGCCGACGACACCGAGCTCGCCAGGGTGATCTCCAGTCCGTCCAGCACCCACGCGGTGCCGAGCGCCATGATCAGCCGGGTATGGAACCGGGTCCACGGAAGCCGGTCCATCCGTGCCGGGATCAGGCTCCGGATTGGAGCTGTGGCGGTTTGCTGCGGTACGGCCATCGCTGTGCCAGCTCCCCTGGTACTGACGTCAGGCTGGCGGATTACCCATGCTTCTCGGTGATCCAAACCGCCGCCGGAACTCGGAGGAGGAAACGCAGGCCGGCTTACTAGACGGAGTTGACACAACCGGCGTCACCGGATCACTCAGCGGGCAACTTTCCTGTTCTTGCTGTGCCCGCCTTTCCCGAGTAGCGATATACAGAAGAGCATTCTGCCGTTTTCACCCCGACCAGTTCCCCGGCTCCTGTGCGGCCGTACCGCAGCACCGCCCGGACATCAGGCTCTGCGTCCATCTGAGTTTCCAGACCGCGCAAGCGGCTCGCATCCAGCCGATCCCGATCGGTGCGGCACGGGCACGGGCGGGATACAAGCTCCGCGCTGCGCCGGGATGACGGGATCGGCTGGGAGCATGTCCGGCATGAGCAGGCCGCCGGGTTCGCGGCGGCGGTGACCGGGGAGCTAGGTTGACCGGGGAGCTAGCTGCATGCGCCGGGAGCTGCGGGCCAGGCAACCTGCACCTAATCAACGGATTGTTCGATGCCAACCGCAGCAATGTTCCGGTGCTAGCGATTGCCGCGCGGATTCCGACGGACGAAATCGGCAGTAGCTATCCCCGGGAGACTCGTACGCAGGTGCTGTTTCGCGAAATGCAGTGTGTACCGCGAGCCAGCCAGCGTGCCGGGCCAGGTCCCGCGACTTCTGGAGACGGCGATGCTGGCTGCGCTGTAGCTCGGCGATATAGGGATGACCGGGCTGACCCCGCACGTCGCCTGTGTCCCCCCCAGTTAAGAGCCAGCTTCATGACCCCGCCCGCGTAGGAGCGCCTGTCCCGGAGGCCCGACGCGTCGTCGCGCCCGGTGGGTGAGCAACCGGGCCTTCCGGCGCGGCATTTGGTCCTGCCTGATCTTGTGATGTGGCACCGCCCGCGCCGGGCGCAGCCTGAATACGGCGCTATTCACCTATCGACGGGGAGGCCCGATGAAAACCGATGCCGAGATCAAAGAAGACGTCACGCGCGAGCTGCGGTGGGACTTGCAACTATCTGACCCCGAGGCCATCGGCGTAGCGGTCAAGGACGGGGCGGTAGCCCTGACCGGCCACACGCCCACCTACGCCGAGAAGCTGGCCGCCGCACGTGCAGCCGAACGTGTCTACGGGGTAAAAGCCGTGGCCAACGAGATCAGCGTCCAGCTGGTCGGCACCCCACGGGATGGCGCCGAGATCGCCACCGCGATCGCCCACGTCCTAGACAACAACGTCCAGATCCCTCCCGGCCAGGTCCGCGCCCGCGTGCAGAACGGCTGGGTCACGCTCAACGGCAACGTCAGGTACGACTTCCAGCGCCGCGAGGTCGAGCGGATGGTCCGTCACGTCCGGGACGTGGTCGGCGTCACCGACCTCATCACAGTTACCCCGCCACCCAGCCCGGAGCGGGTCCGTGAGGCGATCGAGGACACCTTCCGACGCGAGGCCGAGGTCGACGCGCGCCATATCAGCGTCGAAGTGTCCGACCACACAGCGAAGCTCTACGGCCACGTGCACTCCCTGAGGGAGGCGAGCGCCGCAAGCGCAGCCGCAGCAGCCGCGCCGGGGATCGCCACCGTGGAGAGCCACGTCCTGGTCTCGCCGTAACGCGACGAGGCGGGCGCCGACGACGCGGCGGCCCGCCTGGTCACCGACGCAGCGTTCGGCCAGGCATTCCCCACGGTGCCAGCCCGGCGACTTCTCCGCCGAGGACAACAAGACCACCTGGACCGGCCGCTCCGCCCCGCCGCCTCACCCGACTAGGTCGCAAGCAACTCGGCCTGCAACCCTGGTAGCGGAGCATGGGTAGTCGTCCTCGCCGGGGACGGCACGAGAGGAGGGCACGGTCGAGACCTCTGCGGCGGACTCTCCCGACCTAACGCATCAGCCGGAACTGGTCGTCGGCATGCTTGCATCGCCAGGGCCCGCGTCGGAGCTCATGGAAGGTCTGCTGCCGGATATCGCTGACCGGCTGGCAGTGCAGCTGCCCAGGGCTCGCTGGAGGGTGGAATTCGTCTCGGACCGGCTGGTCGAACCGCCGACCGTGCTCAGCGAGCTCATCTCGGCGGGCCGCCGGATGCTTCTCGACCGCGGCTGGCAGCTGGCGGTCTGTATTACCGACATCCCTCTGCAGACCGCGTGGCGGCCCGTGATCGCGCATGCCAGCGCGACGCATGGCGTCGCGGTCCTGTCCATGCCCGCGCTCGGCCCGGTCGCGGTGCGGAAGCGCGCGGTCGAGACGATCGTCCGCCTGATCGGGCAAATGCTGGGCGACATGATGCAGACAGCGGGCACCGACGAGCCGCGGAGCCCGCTCGCCGATAGGGTCGGCCGGCGCATGCGCGAACTGGGCAGGCGCATGGATGAAGGACAGCATGGCGTCGGCTTTGCCACGAGGGTCGTCACCGGGAACATCTGGCTGCTGCTGGGCATGCTGCGCGCCAACCGCCCGTGGCGGCTCGCGCTGCGGCTGACACGGGCACTTGTCGCAGCATTCGCGGCTGGCGTGTTCGCCCTGGTAACGACCGAGATCTGGCTGCTCGCCGAGTACCTCGGGCCGCTTCGGATGACAATTATTGCTCTCGGTTCGGTAGGCGTCACCAGCGTGACGATCGTGATCGCAACCGGGCTCTGGGAGCGGAGCCCGCACCCGACTGCTCGCGAGCAGGTCGTCTTGTTCAACATCGTCACCGCGGCCACGGTCGGAATCGGCGTGGCGGTGCTCTACGCCGCCTTGTTCGTCGCCATGCTCGCGGCGGCGCTGCTGCTTGTGCCAGCGGACCTGCTGAGCATCGCGCTGGGCAGCGCCGCGAGCGTCGCCGACCAGGTCCGGCTCGCATGGCTGGCCACCTCGATCGCGACGCTCGGCGGCGCGCTGGGCGCCGCACTGGAGTCCCACGAGAGCGTGCGCGAGGCGGCTTACACGTATCAGCCCGATACCCAGGTCAGCATCATCACCGAGCCCCCGGCCCGTCGCCGCGACCAGCACTAGCCAGTCTGAGGATGTGACCATGCTGCCGACCGCGTGAGAGTAGCGCCATACCAGGTCTACGTACACCGGTCCCTGTGCCCGCAATTGGGCATCTGACCAGGTCGGGGTACGCTCCCGTCGCCGGGCATCGGGGCGACTCCCTGTCTCGGTATCATGCCTTTCGCCGCCGACGGATCGGCGAGCGAGGCCGCCACCGGCTGGCGGGCAGCGGCCGCCGCCACGAACGCACGCGCTGCGGACGCTGCACCGCCGTCGGGGCGGCCGCCCGAAGCTCGCTCCGGAGCCGGTCGAGATGACTGATCAGCTCGCCCCGCAGCGGCCAGCCGACCGGCCGGATTTCGGGGTCGGTTCCCAGCACCTCGCTGAGCCGGTCCTGCTGATCCTGCGCCGCGGCCAGCTCCCGCTCGAGATCGCCCGTCAGCTGCTCCTGGGCGGACACGCCCGTAACGACCGCGAGGCTGCCGAACGTCCGCACAGCTGCGGCAAGGTGCGCGAGCACGCTGGCGAGCCGATCGCGCGCTTCGGGATCGTGCATGGGGCTATCGTCCTGGGCCAGCCGGAGGCTGTCGGCAAGCGAGCGGGCGAGGACGCGGAGCGTGATCGCCGCATGCTCCAGGGTCTCCAGCCTGCCGCGCAAGCTAACGGGAGCGGCCTGCAGCCGAAGGCCGCGAGGGTTGAGCCGGAGGCTGTCTTCCGCCTGACGGAGCGCATCGTCGACCCGCTGGATCTCGCCGCCCAGCGCGCGGGCCTGCGCAAGCCAGTCCTCCGAGCGATCCAGGACGGACCCGTCGGCGACACCGGCGGCCATCTGATCTAGGAGATCTGACACCTTCCGGCAGACATCCTGGATCGCCTCGGCCGCGGGCTCCACCTGGGGCGAAGCGAAGACCAGCCCGGCGACCAGCCCGGCTGCCGCTCCGACGAGCGTCTCGATGATCCGCCCGAAGGCAGCCGTCCGCACGCTCGCGACGGACAGGATGAGCATCGCGCTGATCGGGACCTCGAGGATGCTGTCGCCCAGATGCAACGTATAGCCGATGCCGAGCGCGACCACGATCGCGACACCCAGGCTCCACCAGGTGAAACCGATCCAGGCAGACAAGCCGACCGCCAGTACCACACCTGCTACCACGGCGGCTACCCGCTGTACCGCGCTGCTCAGCGTCTGGTACAGGCTGACCTGGACGACCAGCAGCGCCGTCAGCGGCGCCAGCACGGGACGCGGGCTGACCGGCAGCGGCAGCGCCACCAGGTAAGCGAACACAGCGGTGCCTGCCAGCCGCGCCATGGTCACGGCCTTCGGCTGCGCCCGCCGCCGTACAACGGTCAGGGTCTCGGGCGCGGCATGGGCCACCGCGCGAGCGGCCGCACCGATCTGCTGCCGGTCCCGGCGCTTGCGGAAAGCCCGGATGCTCACGGTCCCGACGTCGCGGGCAGGCCTCCGTGTGTCATGACATCTCC
The DNA here is from genome assembly GCA_963711535.1 of uncultured Actinomycetota bacterium. GTDB lineage: Bacteria > Actinomycetota > Actinomycetes > Streptosporangiales > Streptosporangiaceae > JAJYUU01. The sequence goes on from CAVQEN010000008.1 coordinate 14,814, forward strand.
ATTCCCAAACCGTGTCGGGATGCCACCGCTCCGGCATCCCCCGTCTGGGTAGGCCGGCAGGCTGCGATGAGCTCGAAACTAGCTGCCCTGAGGATGCGCGGGCCGACCGGCAGGGTCAGCCTGAAGCTATGCACCGCGTGTCAGGGGCGGGAGCCGCTGTGCCTGATCCCCACCTGAGCCTGGTCCGTCCGGTATGTCCCCAGACGCGTCGGCTGCTGCGGCTCGTCACCGCTGCGTCAGGCTCGCGGCCACGCCCATGCCGTCGGGCACCCGATCGCTGCGTCGTTCGAGCCCGGCGGGAACTGGCGCTGGTGCTATGTCGATGAAGCCTACGTCTGAGCCCCCCGACCGCAGCGATCCCGGATCGCCCGCGGGAGTCGGCAATCCCCTGCCAACAGCTGAGACACCCGACACCTACGGGGCCTATCCGCGGCTGAGCGACGCCCAGGTCGCCGCGCTGGCCGCGCTGGGCGAGCGGCGCGGCACACAGCCGGGCGATGTGCTCTTCCATGAGGGCGAGCGCGACTGCGACTTCTTTGTCGTACTGTCAGGCCGCGTCGCAGTGGTCGAAGGCCGGACGCCGGAGCAGCGTGTCATCAGCGTTCAGGGTCACCGGCGTTTTCTCGGCGAGCTCAGCCTGCTGACCGGCGAGGGGTCCTACTACGCCGCTGTGGTGTCCGAAGCGGGCGAGGTATTGGCGGTACCGGTCGATCGTCTCAGGGAGGTGGTGGCGCGCGACCCCGCACTCGGCGATCTGGTCCTGCGTGCGTATCTCATTCGGCGCTCGATCCTGATCGGGCTGGGACTCGGCATTCGGATCGCGGGCTCGCGGTACTCTCCCGACGCGCGCCGCCTGCGGGACTTCGCGGCCCGCAACCGGCTCCCGTGCCGATGGCTGGATCTGGAAGCCGACCCAGGTGCCGAGGCCCTGCTCGTCCAGCTACACGTCACGCCGGCCGAAACGCCCATCGTGATCGTGCACGGACGCTTGATGCGCAATCCCAGCAATGCTGAGCTGGCCGCCGCGGTCGGGCTCCCGGCACCGAGCGCGCCGTCCGCGACCTGCGATCTGCTCGTGGTCGGAGCCGGTCCTGCAGGGCTCTCAGCTGCGGTTTACGGCGCCTCGGAGGGCATCGAGACCCTGGTAGTGGACGGAACGGCTACGGGGGGCCAGGCCGGGACGTCATCCCGGATCGAGAACTACCTAGGGTTCCCTTCGGGTATCTCTGGCGCCGAGCTCGCGGATCGGGCTGTGATCCAGGCTCGGAAGTTCGGTGCCCGGTTCGCCGTGCCGGCCGCCGCCATCTCGGTCGCGCGGAACGACGGTCACTACACGGTCGAGCTGGACGACGGGGCGCCGGTCACCGCGAGATCGGTGATCGTCGCAACCGGCGCCATGTACCGCCGGCTTGACGTGGCCCGCCTCGACCATTTTGAGCAGACCAGCGTCTACTATGCGGCGTCCCAGGCGGAGGCGCTGCTCTGCCGCGATAATCCGGTCGCGATCGTCGGCGGAGGCAACTCCGCAGGCCAGGCAGCGGTCTTCCTCTCGCAATACGCCGCTGCGGTGACACTCATAGTGCGGGAGCGCGACCTGGGCGAGTACATGTCCCGCTACCTCATCGACCAGATCGGACGGCTCGCGAACGTCCAGGTCCTGCTCGGCACCGAGGTGCTGGAACTGGTCGGTGACCAGTCGCTGGACGCCGTCGTGGTATCCGGCCAGACACGGACGCGGGGCGTTGTCCAGGCGCGGGCGCTGTTCGTCTTTATCGGCGTGACGCCCTGCACCGGCTGGCTTGGCGAGCTGGTCGACATGGACGACCACGGCTTCGTCCGGACGGGACCGCGCGCTCCGTCGGAGTTTGCAGGCACCGCCGAGGAGAAGACCTGGTGGCCACGTTCGGTGTTGGAGACAAGCCAGCCGGGCATGTTCGCCGTCGGCGACGTCCGCAGCGGCTCGGTTAAGCGGGTGGCCGCAGCCGTCGGCGAGGGCGCGATGGCGATCCGGCTCGCGCTGGAGCGGATGCGGTCAATGTGAGTGACGGTGAACTGGAGCCGGTCATGCCGATGATGGGCTTTAGATATTGATGGGCCCTGCGGGCCGCTCCCGGCGGATGAGAATGGCTGCGTGCATGCTGCCCGCCGACGTCGGTTGCGCTTGGCTTCGTGAGACCGTGCTTTAGATTGACGCTGGAGCCCTCACCTTCGGGTGTCCCCCGGTTGCGCTGCGAACGCGAGTATCAGTGTCTTAGACCTGTCAGGGGCTCCGCGGGCGGCGTGCGCGTCCGTTGGCACGCTAGATGGGAGACAGGGATGCAGGTGTTGTATGAGCGGTGCGCCGCGGTGGATGTGGGCAAGGACGTGATCGCGGTGGCGGTCCGGCTGCCCGGTGACGGGCCGGACGGCCGCCAGACGGTCAAGCGCACGTTCAGGACGTTCTACGGGGTGCTGGCCGAGGCGGCCCGGTGGCTGGACTCGCTGGGTGTCACGCATGTGGCGATGGAGGCGACCGGGATTTACAGCATGCCGGTCTACCACGCGCTGATCGAGCACGGGCACTTCGGGCAGGTGCTGGTGTGCAACGCCGCGCACGTGAAAAACGTGCCGGGCCGCAAGACCGATTATGCCGACGCCGAGTGGCTGGTGCACTTGCTGGAGTGCGGGCTGCTGAAAGGCAGCTTCATCCCGCCGGCCGACATCAAGGCCGCCCGGGACGTGCTGCGGTACCGGACTAAGGTCGTGCAGTCGCGGACCTCGGAGCTGCAAAGACTCGGCAACGTGCTCCAGGACGCCGGCATCAAGATCGACTCTGCCGCCTCCTCGATCGCCACCAAGTCCGGCCAGGCGATGATCGAGGCGCTGATCGACGGCGAGCGCCGCGGCGCGGTGCTGGCCGATCTGGCCAAAGGCAGGATGCGCGCCAGGATCCCGGACCTGACCCTGGCGCCGGAGCGGCCCGTCGGCCATCACGCGCTGATGTGCCGCCTGCACCTGGACCACATCGGACACCTCGAGGCGATGATCGCGAAGCTGGACCAGCAGGTCGAGGCGATGATGGCGCCCTTTCGCGCCCAGCGGGACCTGCTGACCACCATCCCCGGCATCGGCCCGCTGACCGCCGCCGCCGTCATCTCCGAGATCGGGGCGGACGTCAGCGAGTACTTCCCCGACCCCGCCCACCTGGCCTCCTGGGCCGGGCTGTGCCCGGGCAACCACGAATCGGCGGGCAGACGGCGCTCCGGCAAGCCCCGGCACGGCAACATCCACCTGCAGCCGGTCCTGGTCGAGGCAGCCTGGGCTGCCGTCCGCCACCAGGGCTACCTCAGGTCCCTCTACCACCGGCACGTCATGAAATGGGGCGGCTACCACAGCCCCACCGCCAGGAAGAAAGCGATCATCGTCGTCGCCCACGCCATGCTGGTCATCATCTGGCACGTCCTGGCCGGCGGGGTCAGCTACCACGAACTCGGCGACGACTACTTCACCCGCCGGCTCGACCCCGACAAGGAGACCCGCCGCCTGATCGCAAAGCTCCAGGCCCTCGGCCACCAGGTCACCCTCCAGCCAGCGGCCTGACCAGAAACCCAGTCACCGGCGGGCCACGAGCCGGCTCCGCCGGCGCTGCCGCGCGCCTGGCTAAGGACCATTCACGTATCAGCGCGTTCAGTCCCTTCCGTCTGCTGATCTAGCCGCTGCGGTCGCCCGCGTTCTCCGGCTCCTTGACCTCGATCTGCCTGGGCTTGGCCGCCTCGGACTTGGGCACGGTCACCGTGAGCACGCCGTCGGCGAGCTTGGCGTTCACCTCGTCAGGCTTGACATCGCCAGGCAGGACCATCCGGTACTCGAAGCGGCCGGTCCGTCGGGAACTCCGGCGCCGCTTGCCGTTCTCCTGCTCCTTGATCTCGCCGCTGACGACCAGCTCTCGATCCATCAGCTGCACGTCGATCTGGTCCCTGCTGATTCCCGGGAGCTCGACATGTACCAGGTATGCGTCGTCAGTCTCGGTCAGGTCGGCCAGCGGCGACCACGGCACGTCGGCAAGCTGGGCCAGCCCGAGATCACCGAACGCGACGTTCATCAGCTGACCCATGCGGTCGTAGATGTCCTCGAACTCACGCGACGGGTCGATAAGGGTAAGGTTCTGCCCGCCACGGCGGGCCGGGAGCACAGCCATGCGTAACCTCCTGTGTCCGGTACTCCATGCTTCCGAGGCTTGTCGTCCGGCGGTGCCCCCGCATCCTCAATCCGGCTAATGCTGGCCGTCCCCCCGATCAGGCGGGGCGCGCGCAGAGAGATCTACCACAGCTTTACGTGCGGTCCTGAGAGTCGCGCCCGCGATACGGGAACGAGCAGCGCGGAAGCTTGAACATCCAAGCGGGCAGCGCGCCGGTCGGCCGTCACCGCGCTTGCTGTCCATCCGCTCCACAACGACCTTAACCTCCGTGGCCTACCTGGCTGGCGTAAGCGCCTGCCAGGTAGAGCCAGATAGAGCCCGCGCCCGATGGCGAAGAGAAGGCCCCAATGACGGATCTACCCCCCGCACGGCGAGGCGGGACACCTGGTAGAGACGCCGGTCTGGGGGCCGCCGCGGTATACGGCCGCGAGCCGGAGATGCGGGCAGTCGTTGAGCTGGTGCGAGGCGCCGCGAAGGGCCGCGGTGACACCTTGCTCATCGAGGGAGAGCGAGGAGCAGGGAAGTCGCTGCTGCTCAGGTGCGCCGCCAGCGCAGCGAGGACCGAGGGCGTTTCGGTAGCGGCGGCCTCCGCAGACGAGCTCGGCAGGTTCACGCCCCTGGGCCCGTTGCTTATGGCACTAGGCGATCACTCAGCCGTGCTGGCTGGTGATACGGCCCGGCCTGGACAGGTTGACCAGGCGGCGTCGTTTATCGGGTTCTTGCGGGCGCAACTCGAGAAGCGCGCGGCGGTAGGCCCCCTGCTGATCAGCCTCGACGACCTGCAGTGGGCCGATGCCGCCACCCTGCACGCCCTGCGCACCCTGCCCGGGCAGCTCGCGTCGTATCGGCTGGCCTGGATCCTGGCCCGGCGTTCCCCGGACCGCGGCAGCGAAGCCGGGCTGCTGTTTGGCCTGCTGCATCGCGAGGGTGCGGTTCGCGTGAGCCTGAGGCCGCTTGCGGACGACGCGGTAGCCGCAATGGTCGCCGAGGCGCTAGGAGCGGAGCCAGACGCGGACCTGCTGGCGTATACCGCCGGGGTCGGCGGCAACCCGCTGCTGCTTGCCGAGCTCCTCACCGGCCTCGTGGAGGAGGACGCGGTCGCGGTCACCGCCGGCCGGGCCCGCCTGCGGTCGGCGCGCGTGCCCAGGAGGCTCCAGGAGGCGGTACGCGACACCCTGGCCGGGCTCGGCGTCGCGACCCGGCAGCTTCTGGAGACCGCATCGGTTCTTGGCCGTTCGTTCCAGCTGCAGGACGCGGCCGCCGCGCTGGACACGCCCCCGGCCGCGCTGCTGCCCGCGCTGGAGGAGGCGCTGGCCACCGGCGTGCTGGCCGCGACGGATGACGCGCTGGTCTTCCGGCACGAGACGGTATGGCAGGCGGTCGCGGAGACATTGCCACCGCCCGTGCGACACGCGCTGCACCGTCAGATCGGGGAGATCCAGCTGGCGCGAGGCTCCTCGGCGTCGGCGGCCGCACACCTGCTCGACTGCGCCAGCCGTGGCGACCGAGGAGCACTGGCCGGGCTCGACCGGGCCGCGGTGGAAGTCCTCCCGTCATCCCCGCCCATCGCCGCCGATCTCACGAGCCGCGCGCTCGAGCTGACTCCTCCCGGAGATCCGGAAGTGATCTCTCGTTCGCTGGCCGCGGCCGAGGCGCTGACGGCCGCGGGCCGGTTGGAGGCGGCGACGAAGCTTGCCCGCTCTGCGCTGGCGATGCCGCTGCCGGCCGCCACCGGCGCCAGGCTGCGGTGTGCGCTCTCGTCCGCGCTCTGGCTAAGCGGGCAGCCTGGCGAGGCGATGACCGAAGCCACGCGCGTGCTGGCTCAGCCGCAGCTGCCCGGTGAGCTCCGCGCCGAAGCGAAGATCGCTCTTCTCGAGGGCATGACCTTGATGCACGACAACCAAAGGGCCGACCGCCTCGCGGAGTCCATCCTGACGGCCCCGGAGCGGGAGCGGCCGGACGTGGTGATCATGGCTCTGGTGGCGCGGGCCGTGATCACGTGGGACCGAGGCCAGCCGGCTGAGGCGCTGGAGCTGTCGGCCGACGCCGTCCGCATGGCGAGAGGCCAGCGGCTCAGCCCGCGGCATTTTCACCCGCATCTGTATCTCGCGTCGCGCCTGGTGGACCTGAGGCGATTCGAGGAGGCGCACAGCATCCTCCGCTCCGGCGGCGAGCACGCTGGTCCGCTCGGCCTCCCTGGGTGGTCGGCGACGCCGGCCACACTGCGGGCGCGCATGTCGCTAGCCGAAGGCCGGCTCGACGACGCCGTCGCCGAGGCTCAGGCCGACATCAGCGTGGCCTCCACCACGGGGAACTGCATGCATGGCCCGGGAGCGCCGGCCGTTCTCGCGACCGTAGCCCTGCGTCTTGGCGACCTGAACCTGGCCGCAGAGCATATGCGGACGTGGCAGGAGCGGCGTGCCCAATTTGGGGAAGATTACGCTGACACCTGGGACAAGGTCGTGATGGCCCAGATCGAGGAGGCCCGCAACGGTCCCCCGGCCGCGGTGAGCCTCCTGGCGCGCGTCTACGCCGAGCTGCCGACGCACCGGTTCCTGCTCATGTGTGACCCCACTTGCGCGGCATGGCTGGTCCGCACCGCGCTTTCGGCGGACGATCAGGAGCGGGCCAAGACTGCCGTGGTGGCGGCCGACGAGATCGCGCTGGCCAGCCCCGAGATCGAGGTGGCCGTCATCTCCGCCGCCCATGCCGGCGGACTTGCTGATCAGGACCCGGCTCGCCTGGAACAGGCTGTCACCGGGCACACTGACCTGTGGGCCCGTGCCTCTGCCGCAGAAGACCTCGCAGAACTGCTGGTCCCGGCCGGCCGTCGTCGCGACGCCGTCACCCGGCTCGATCAGGCCATCGAAGGCTATGAGGCGACGGGTGCAGCGCGCGATACAGCGCGGGTACGACGGCGGCTGCGTAGGCTGGGCGTGCGGCGTCGGCACTGGGCCGTCGAGACTAGGCCGAACACCGGATGGCTCAGTCTCACCGGCACCGAATGTGCAGTGTCGGAGCTGGTCGCCGAGGGGCTCACGAACCAGCAGGTGGCCGACCAGATGTTCATCAGCGTGCACACGGTTGCCTTCCACCTGCGCCAGGTCTTCCGCAAGCTCGGCATTTCCTCACGAGTCGAGCTGGCCCGCGTCGCTGCGGGGCGGCCGCAGCTGCCCGCGCGGCAATAGCCGGGTCGCACTGGTTAATGCGCGGCCGGTCGCCGCGGGCAGGTCGCCCGCCAAGAAGGGAGCGGTTATGGCGCGCGCTATCTGACCCGGGATGCTGTCGTTCGTCGATTCCGGTGCGCCTGTATTCGGCGACCGAGCAATGCCGCCGGCGTTGCACCAGCTCCGGAAGGATACCGGGGACCGCGAGCCCGCTAGCAGGACGAGCTGGTATAGAGCTTCACGACGTAGCCGGCGGACGCGCCGACGATTACGTGACCTTCGACGAAGCACAAAGATTCATCGTCGAGATCAAGCGCGAGAAAGCCGATGCCTCACGCCAGAGCATAGAAACCGCCTATCTGACGCAGACGTTCGAGTATCAGCGCACGAACGTCCCACTCGGCATGCTGCTTGTTCTCGACCAGACAAGCCATAAGCACGGGCTGCCGCACCTCAAGGACACCATCTGGGTGGTTCATCGGGACCCGCCCGGCAACGGTACAAGAAGAAGCGCAGTCGTCGGCGTCGTCGCCGGGAACCGACCGGTACCAAGCGCGATGAAAAGCATCCAGAAAGACGCCTACCGAGCCGCTGCCCGCAGTCGACTCGCTGATGAGCGAGGAGGAGAACAGAGGCGTGGGCAGCCTGCCAATGCTGTGCGATCTGCAGTTGAGATCCACACGATTGCGGCGCGTTACGGCATCTGGCGCCGCTGCAGGCGCAGGCGCAGGCGGTCATGCCGGCTACCGCGACCCGTGCGCTCAGAGGGCGTGAGCCTAGATCGCGCTAAGCCCGTTGAGCCTGCGCGCGAGGAGCTAGCGTACCGCCCAGGGTGGCGGTACTCCTCGTCGCCGGGCAGCGTCCGCCATCTTCGTTCGAGGACGTCGTGGCCGATCATCACGCCCTGCAGGGCACGCCCGCCCTGCAGGGCGACCACGTGCAGTACGCACGCGTGCTCGCACTGGGTAACCAGCGCCCGGTGATGCCGGCGTGGCGGAGGCGGGTGCTGCACACCCCCCCGGATGCGCCCGGGTTATCCCCCGCTGCTGCGATCGATCCGCGCGATCGCTTCGCGGAGTCCAGCTCAGTGATGTTCCTTGACAAAGGCCAGAGCTGCTTCGGCGATCTCCTGCCAGCCGCTGTCGAAAACCAGCGAGTGGCCTCGGTTCGGGATCTCGCGGATCATGGTGGCCGCGGTGTTGCGCTTCTGCTTCTGGTAGGAGGCGCCGGCGATCGCGGATGGCGCGATGTGGTCCCTTTCGCCGGTGATCAGGAGCATCGGGCCGCGCCGCGGCGTCTTCGTGTCGACCTTGATCTCGGTGAAGGGGTTGAAGTTCGCGGTGGCGGCCTGGAACAGCGGGATCCCGGAGCCGGCCACCGGATACGTCTCATACAGGCGCTTGGCCTCGCTCTCGCTCACCGCGTTCGCGAACGAGTAGCGGAACTGGTCGTAGGTCAGTGCGACGGCCCGCCGGTAGTTGGCTGGGTTGCCGATGACAGGGAGCGCCGACTTGAGCGCGGACAGCGGGAGCGCGAGCACCCCGCGGAACGGCGCGGAGTCGATCGGCACCGAGACGGTGGCCAGTCCCCGCCCGGCCAGCTGCTGGGTGATCAGGCCGCCGAAGGAGTGGCCGATGACCGCCGGAGGCTGGCTGAGCCCGTCGATGGCCTCGGCCATGTGGTCGGTGACCTGCCTGACGCTCTTGCGGGCGAACAACTGCGGGTTCGCGCGGGCCTGGGTGACGGTCTCCGGGTCGTCCGGCCAGCCCGGGGCCAGCGTGGCATAGCCGTTCTCCTCGAAGAACGTACGCCACGGCGCCCAGCTGGAGGCCAGCATCCACAGCCCGTGCACGAACACGACCGGTTTGAGGCCCGACGCGTTCGCCTGGGCGATCTCCTGCCTCTCGCGGGATGTCAGGCTCATCGGTGCGCTGCCTTTCTCTCAGGAATCACTCGGGCCGGCAGACCCGGTGCCGAGCGGGCCGGATCGGATCTGGCCGACCCCCTCATCCTGGCCCGGACCCGAGCCCGGGTCGATGTCCGGGGGAACACGAGTTTTCCAGCCTGGATTGTTCCGAGAGACAACCGGGCGCCGCGTGGAGGTCGACTAGCGTGCGGTTCGCGAGTTAGCAGCAAGCTAAGATTGGTGCGTGGAACATCCGGCGTTCGACCCAGTTGGCGCGCAGGTTGCGCTGCTGGGCGCCCGGATGCTTGAGCGAGCCGGTGAACTAGCCGACGAGATGGTGGAGCGGATCCGGGCGGCCGTGCCGGTCTACCGGAGCGACGCGGCGATCACTGCCGCGGAACTGCGCCGCACCTGCCTGCAGAACGTCGATTTCATCTTCCGGCCGATGGGTCACGCCCCGGCTCGCACCTCCCCCGAGTCCCGGGACAACGGCCGACGGCGCGCGCAGGCGGGAGTTCCGCTGACCTCGGTGATGGAGGCGTACCGCGTCAGCGCCCGGTTCCTGTGGGAACGGCTGGCTGAGCCCGCCGCAGCCGGCGAGGTTGCGCCCGAGGCCGCCCTGCGCGCCGCCTCGGAGATGTGGCTCGTGCTCGACACCTTCACCCAGCAGATGGCCGACGGCTACCGCGAGGAGATTGACTCCCAGACCCTCAGCCGCGAAGCCGAGCGCTCAGCCGTGGTACATGCGCTGCTCGAAGGCCGCCTGGACGACGCCAACGTGTGGGAGGCCGCCGACATCCTGCGACTGCCGACACAGGGTCCTTACATGGTCATCGCTGCTCAGGTGCCCGAAGTCGGACGCCACGCGCTCGCGCCCGTCGAGGACGCGCTTCGGTCTCTCGGCGTGGCCTCCGCGTGGCGGCTGCTGCACGACACCGAAATCGGCATCGCGCGGATGCCCGGCGCCCACCACGGCGCCGAGACCCTCGCCGACGCCCTGGAGGCCGCCGCCAGCAGTCATGTCGGGATCAGCCCGCCCTACCACGATCTGCGCAAGACCGCAGAGGCCCTGAAATTGGCCAGGATCGCCTTGCGAGGGGCCTGCGACGAGCGCAGGGTCACCGTCTTCGACCGGGACCCACTGGCCATCGCGGCGGCCAGCGCCCCACAAGTCATGCGGACCGTCGCCCGGACTACCCTCGGCCCGCTCGAACAGATGCCGGCACGTGACCGTGCCCTACTGCTCGGCACCTTCGGCGCCTGGCTCGATGCGGACGGCTCCGCCGACCGTGCCGCCGCCGCCCTGTTCTGCCATCCGAACACCGTCCGACACCGCCTGCGCCGACTCCAAGATCAGACCGGCCGCTCACTGTCCCGACCACGCGAGCTAGCCGAGCTGACCCTCGCCTTTGAGATCGACCGCCGGATCACAGACTACGCATATGAGTAATCACACAACCGTGGCCGAGTTCCACTGCGCGGGCGGCTGCTTAGTGCCATCCAGTATTAGCGCGCAGATCAGGCGACTGTTTGTCCGGCGGGCGCATGTGGGTCTGCCTGGTTGGGCTGACCCGCCGGCGACGCGCAACGGCCGTCCGCTCACCCCCTGTGACTGCTGGCCAACTGCCAGCCCGGTCGTATTCGCGTTGCCACATGTTGATGGAGTGGTTCATGACCTCGATGGCGTCGCGTAGGCCGGCAGAGGTGACGGACAAATGATCAAGGACCTGGCCACCCCTGACGGCGACCAGGCCCGTGACCTGCTACTTCTCTTGTAGCCCCGACGGGATTTGAACCCGTGCTACCGCCTTGAGAGGGCGGCGTCCTGGGCCACTAGACGACGGGGCCAGGAACTTCGCTGCTCTTGCCACACCCGCCCCGTGCCTGCCGGCGAAGGGCCTGTTCGCAAGAAAAGCCCGGCACGTGCGCGATCCGGGTGGACCGCCTGCCGGGCCATCAGGTTAGCGCACCAGCTGACCCTCCGCCAAACCAGTCGCCGGAGGCCAGATGACCCGGATCGGGCAGAGCCCATGCATGAACTGCGAGTTTGCTGGTACTTCCCGGCGCATGCTCACTTTCATTATCGTCCTGATCGTTATCGGCCTCATTGTCGGCCTGATCGCGCGCCTGCTGGTCCCGGGGCGCGACAACATCGGCCTGCTCGGCACCATCCTGCTGGGAATTGTTGGCTCGTTCGTTGGCGGGTTCCTGTGGGAGCTCGTGGAATACCACCACATCGAGACGCACCACTTCCGGAGCGTCGGCATCCTGGGCTCGATCATCGGGGCAATCGTGGTGCTCCTGCTGCTCCGCGTCCTTCACTTGGAGCGCGGCCGGTCCTACCGTCGCTAGCGCCCTCCCGCTACGGCTACTACCCAGCAGGCGCGGCCACCCGTTCGGGCGGCCGCGCCTGCTGGGTACAGCGCTGGGGTACCAGGACTCGAACCTAGACTAACTGGGCCAGAACCAGTCGGGCTGCCAATTACCCCATACCCCATGGGTGCGCGAATCGGGCGAACCCTCCCGCGCCGGCGCGGTCCAGCCAGAGCAGTGTAGCCGAAGCCGGACGCACGGGCCAAAGAGATCAGCTAGCCCGCACCGGGTCTCCGCTCGTCATCTTCCTGACCAGCCCGCAGTTCCGTCCCAGCCCTTGGTGTCGTCCCAGCCTTGGGTGTCGTCGCGCAGCTGCTGGTGGCGCCGGAGGATCTCCGGTACTGGCGGCCCCGTGTACTCGGCAGGCGGCCGGGCGGGGAGCCAGCGCGGCGGCTCCCGAGTGCCGGCCAGCGCCCACGCGGCCTGCCGGGCGGCGCCCAGGGCAACGTACTCGGCGGGCTCCGGAGCCAGCACGGGCGTGCCGAGAATGCCCGGCGCGAGTTCCCGCACGGCACCCGACCGGGACCCGCCGCCGATCAGGAGAACGCGCCGACACTGCACGCCTTCACCGGTCAGCATGGCAGCAGCGCTCGCCAGGGAGGCAAGCAGCGCCTCCACAGCGGCCCTTGCGAAGTTCTGCCGGGAGGCGTTCCTGCTGCTGATGCCGGCCAGGACACCGTGCGCGGCGGGCCGGTCCGGGGTGCGCTCGCCGTCCAGGTAAGGCAGCAAGGTCAGCCCGCCTGCCCCCGGTTGTGCCGCCAGCGCCAGCGTGGACAGCTCGGCCAGGCTGCACCCGAGCAGACCAGCTGCGGCTGCCAGCACGCCAGCCGCGTTGATCGTGCAGACCAGCGGAAGGTACCGCCCGGTCGCGTCAGCGAAACCCGCGACGGCCCCGGTGACGTCGCAGGCCGGCTGCGAGCTCACCGCGAATGCCGTTCCAGAGGTCCCGATGGAGATCACCACGTCGCCGGCCTCCAGCGGCAGGCCCAGCGCGGCGCCCATGTTGTCGCCCGTTCCGGCGGACAGCACAGCTCCCGAAGCGGTTCGGCCGACCACTGCATGGGGCGCCGCGACCTGCGGCAGCCTGACCGGATGACCGAGCGCGGCCGCCGCGACGTCGGGGAGCCACTGGCCGGCCTCCGGCGCGAAGTAGCCGGTACCCGATGCGTCTCCCCGGTCGGTTGTCGCGGCCGCCACCGGCAGCGACGGGTCGGCAGTCCGGCGCAGGCGCCAGGTCAGCCAGTCATGCGGAAGCAGGACGCTCGCGGTACGCGCGGCATTCGCCGGTTCGTGGCGTGCCAGCCAGCGGAGCTTCGTGACGGTAAAGGAGGCAGTCGGCACGCTGCCGGTGTGGGTGGCCCACCAGCCCGGACCGCCCAGCTCCGCGACGAGTTCGGCGGCCGCGTCCGCGGACCGCAGGTCATTCCACAGCAAGGCCGGGCGGACCACGTCACCGGCATCGTCGAGCGCGATCATCCCGTGCTGCTGAGCGGCAATGCCGATGGCATCGGCCCGGTCGAGTAAGCCGGCGCCGGCCTGCTCGAGTGCCGTCCACCACGCCTGCGGGTCAGTCTCGGTACCGGGCGGGTGCGGTGCAGTGCCGTCAGCAACGACCGCGCCGTCCTCGGCCTGACACAACACGACCTTGGTGGACTGCGTCGATGAGTCCACGCCTGCGACCAGCATCACACCTCCGCTGCTCGGCACAGTCTCCCGGGTCGCTCGTCCCGGCCGCCGCTGACTTCAGTCGCTGTCGACGACCCGGTTGGTGAGAGTGCCGATGCCGTCGATCGTCACGGAGACGCTGTCGCCAGTGACAACCGGCCCGACTCCGGCGGGTGTCCCGGTCAGCAGGACGTCGCCCGGGAGCATCGTCATCACCGCGGTCACGTAGCTGACCAGCGTCGCAATGTCGTGGATCAGCAGCGAGGTCGATGAGTCCTGCTTGACCTCGCCGTTCACCGTCGTCGTCAGCTGCTGATCTGCCGGGTCGAGGTCCGTCTCGATCCACGGTCCGAGCGGGCAGAAGGTGTCGAAGCCCTTGGCCCGGCTCCACTGGCCGTCGCTCGCCTGCAGGTCGCGCGCGGTGACGTCGTTCGCGCACGTGTAGCCGAAGATGACTTCGGGTACTCGTTCCGCCGGCACGTCGCGGCAGAGCCGGCCGAAGACGATCGCCATCTCGCCCTCGAAGTCCACGCGCTCCGAAAGCCGGACAGGACGCACGATCAGATCACCGGGGCCGATGACAGCGGTGGACGGCTTGAGGAAGATGAGCGGCTTCGGCGGCGCCTCGTTGCCGAATTCGCGGGCATGCTCGGCGTAGTTCCGTCCGATCGCCACGACCTTGCTCGGCAGGACCGGCGCCAGGAGCCGTACGTCATCCACCGGATACTGGATGCCGGTGAGCCGAACGTCGTCCGGTCCCGGGCCGAACGGATGGCCGGATATCTCCGCCACGGCGAGCGCCGCCGCACTGTTGCCGTCACCGCTTGAGTCTCCGCTGCCACTGCCGGCACGGTCACTGTCGACAACGCCGTACCGGACCTCATCGCCGACGGCAAACCTTGCGATACGCATGCTGGGCTCCCGGCCTTACTGCATATAGTCTTCGACCTCGGGGACGGGCCTGGCTGACGAATCGTCCGGGTTTTCGCCGAACTCCCGCCGGGCCCGGCGCTGCCGCAGCAGATCCCAGCACTGGTCGAGTTGCTCCTCGGTGGAGCGCAGCTGCTCACGCTCCTGCTCGCTGGTCAGCTCGCCCGCGGCCAGCCTGCCTCGCAGCTCGTGCTCGGTCTTGATCAGCTGGTCGATGTTGCCGAGGATTTCCTTGTCGTCCATCACGGATGATCCTTCCTGGGGCGTCCTGCTTATCCTTCCATCCCGCACCCCGAGACCTGCGGCGGTGTCACTGGTAACGGCTAGCGTGCCGGTATGCACTTAACCCGAGGGCGGATCATCGCAACCGCGATCAGCCTGATCGAGGCCGAGGGCGTCGCAGCGGTCTCGATGCCGCGACTGGCAGCCGAGCTGGGCTGCGGTCTGATGAGCCTCTATGGCCGCGTTTCCTCGCGCGATTCGCTGTTGGATGCGGTCGCGGCCGACCTGATCGCACGGATCGAGGTCCCGGTGCTGCCGGGCGCGAGCTGGCCCGACCTGCTGCGGTCGCACGCTCGCGCGATCCGGCGGGTTGCCGCCGCCCATCCGCGCACTGCTCTGCTGACCGTCACCCGTGCGCCCGCGGCCGCGGCCCTGCCAGAGCTGGCGGGCAGCGTTCTTGCGGCGCTCCAGGCCGCGGGCCTGACCGGGCCGGACCAGGTCCGCGTGCTGCGGACACTTGGTGCCTACGTGCTGGGCTCGCTGCTGGGCGAAACCAGCGCCGATGACGTCAGTAGCTGCACCACCGACAATCGCGTGCGCGGCAACGGCGCTGCGCACAGCTGCGCGACAGCCGCCGACGTGCGGCTGCTGCAGGCTGACGCCGAGTTTGAGTTCGGCCTCAATCTTCTCATGCGCGCGGTAGCCGCACTATGCCCGGATACGTGGGGCGGCGTCCCGGAACCGGCCTCGAGATCTGACGCCCCACTGTCGCGTGCGGGCTAGCAGATTTTATGGACCCAGCCGTACGGATCAGGCAGCTGCCCGAACTGCAGCCCGAGAAGGTGCTCGCGCAGCCGCATCGTCACGGGGCCGGGCTGGCCGCCGCCGACGGTCCAGCCGCCTGACCGCCCGCGCACTTCGCCCACCGGCGTGATGACAGCGGCCGTTCCGCAGGCGAAGACCTCGCTGATCTCACCTGACTCGCAGCCTTCCCTCCACTGCTCGGTCGAGATCGACCCCTCCTCTGCCGGGATGCCAAGATCCGGGGCGAGCGTCAGCAGCGAGTCGCGGGTGATGCCGGCCAGCAGCGTGCCAGTGAGAGCGGGCGTCATGATCCTCGCGTCCGCGCCCGAGCCGTAGACGAAGAACAGGTTCATCCCGCCCATCTCCTCGACCCACCGGTGCTCGGCCGCATCGAGCCAGACCACCTGCTCGCAGCCGTTCTCCAGCGCCTCGAGCTGGCCGGCGAAGGCCCCGGCGTAGTTGCCGCCGGTCTTGGCCGCCCCGGTGCCGCCGGGCGCCGCGCGGGTGTAGGTATCGGCGAGCCAGACCGACACGGGGTGCAATCCGCCGGAGAAGTAAGCGCCAGCGGGCGAGGCGATCACCGCGAAGAGGAACGACGACGACGGGTGGCCCAAGCCCAGCCCGACGTGGGCGGAGATCATGAACGGCCGCAGGTACAGGCTGGCCTGAACCCGGCCCTGCGCTGCGCCGCCCTCCGGCGCGCCGCGCTGTGATGCACTGCCCGGAACCCAGTCACGGTCCTGAGCAACTAGCAGCTCCAGTGCCTGGACGAACGCGTCCTCGGGGAACTGCGGCATGGCCATCCGCGCGGCCGAGCGGTTGAAGCGGGCCGCGTTCGCCGCCGGGCGGAAGGTGACGATCTGGCCGCTCGCCTGCCGGTATGCCTTCAGCCCCTCGAAGATCTCCTGGGCATAGTGAAAGACGGCGCTCGCCGGGTCCATGCTCAGCGGCCCGTACGCGCGGAGCTGCGCGTCATGCCAGCCCTGCCCGGAATCCCAGCGTGCGGTCACCATGTGGTCGGTGAAGATGCGCCCGAAGCCCGGGTCCTCCAGCAGCTCAGTTCGCCGCTGCGCGGGCAGCGGTGTTGCCGACGGATGGATCGCGAACGTAATCTCGCCGCTCGTTGCAGGGCTCATCGAGGTCCTTCCTGATCTGGGCGTGGCGCCGTTGCCACGACCGGTCAGTGTCAACGCTAGCCTGCGACGCGCTCCGCGATGTCGTCACCGATTTCCGGCGTCGCCCGCGGCGACCACGCGCCCTGGCGTTCGAGAAGGTCGTCGGAGACTGCCTGCTCGATCCGCGCCGCCTCAGCCGCCAGGCCCAGATGCTGGCAGAGCATCGCCGCCGACAGGATCGTCGCGGTCGGATCGGCCTTCTGCTTCCCGGCAATATCCGGCGCACTGCCATGCAGCGGCTCGAAGGTGCTCGGCGCTGTCCGCTCGGGGTTGATGCTCGCGCTCGCGGCGAGCCCGATGCCTCCGGCCACGGCAGCGCCAAGCGCCGTCAGGATGTCGCCGAACATGTTGTCGGTCAGGATGACGTCGAATCGCTCAGGCTGCGTCACGAAGTACACCGCCGCGGCATCCATGTGGCAGTACTCCGTGGTCACATCGGCGAACTCGCCAGCTGCCTCGGTCACGACGCGCCGCCACAGGTCGCCGGCGTACGCCAGCACGTTGCTCTTGTGCACGAGCGCCAGCTTGCGGCGCGGGCGGCCGGCGGCGCGCTCCAGCGCATACCGGGCGACTCTGCTGACGCCGAACGCCGTATTGATCGACTCCTGTGTGGCAACCTCAGCCGGGGTTCCCTTGCGCATGATCCCGCCGGCCTCGATGTAGGGGCCTTCGGTGCCTTCCCGGATGACGAGCATGTCGACCGATTCCGCCCGGACGTTGGCCAGCGCCGAGGCGACGCCGGGGTAGAGCCGCACCGGGCGCAGATTGACGTACTGGTCGAACTCGAACCGCAGCTTCAGCAGCAGGCCGCGCTCCAGGATGCCGCTTGGCACACTCGGGTCACCCACCGCGCCGAGCAGGATCGCGTCGTGCTGAGCGATCTCCGCGAGAACGGGGTCCGGCAGGATCTCACCTGTCCGGTGGAAACGAGCCGAGCCCAGGTCGTAACTCGTCGGCTCGATCGCGACGGTGCCCAAGGCGCGCAGAACCTTGATGGCCTCGTACACCACCTCGGGGCCAATGCCATCGCCGCCGATCACCGCAAGCCGGATGCCTCGTGCTGCCACGGAAGTACCTTACTGGCCGCTGACAGCCGCGTGGCAAGACCGGGCGCGGCCGGCACTACCCAGCCGGAGCCGCGGCGGGCGCGTCGGACGCATCAGACCCCGCGCCATCTCCCGGCGCGCGCGGCCCTCCAGGCCTGCGTGGCCCAGCCGGGCCGCCCGTCCCCGGCAAGTCGTCCAGCTCCGCGTCCTCCTGATAGCCGCCGGTCCCCCGGAGCGTCTCGATGCCCTGCGCGGTCGTCGGCCGGCCAACGAGGTAGCCCTGGCCCAGGCCGCAGCCCATCGCGCGCAGTAGCTCCAGCTGCTCGGGCCGCTCGATCCCCTCGGCCACGATCTCGATGCCGAGGTCGTGGCCAACCTGCACGATCGTCCGGGTCAGCATGGCAAGCGTGCCGTCGGTGCCAAGCCCGGCCACATAGGACGGGTCGATCTTGATGACGTCGACCGGCAGCTCCCGCAGGTAAGCGAGCGAGGCATAGCCGGTGCCGAAGTCGTCGATCGCAAGTCGCACGCCCATGTGCCGGAGCTGGGCAAGCCCGGCCATGACCGCGGCATCGATCTCGATCAGTACCCGCTCGGTGACCTCGAGCGTCAGGGCGGAGGAGGGCAGGCCGGACTCGTGGAGGGCCGCCCGGACCGCCTTCGCAAATCCGGCTGCCTTCACCTGCCGCAGCGAGAAGTTCACCGACAGGCCGACGAGCCAGCCCGCCTCCCGCCATTCGCTGACCTGGCGGCAGGCCTCCGACAGCACCCACTGCCCAAGCGGCACGATCAGCCCCGAGTCCTCGGCGATGCGCAGGAACTCGGACGGCTCGATCTGCTCGCCCGCCCGGCGCCAGCGCACCAGTGCCTCGACGCTGGCCACCCGGGAGGTGGACAGCTCGACGACCGGCTGGTACTCGATGCCAAGCGCACCCTCGTCGATGGCGGTGCGCAGGTCGGCCGACAGCTCCATGCGCCGGATGACGTCCGCGTGCATGTGCGCGGCGTACACCTCGACCCGCCCGCCGCCCGCGTCCTTCGCCAGGGCCATGGCGAGGTCAGCATTGCGCAGCAGATGCTCGGCGACGTCCGGGTCGTCGAACGCTACGCCGACACTCGCCGTGATCGTCATGTCCCGGCCTGCGACCGAGAACGGCTCGGCCGCGATCGCGCCCGCCAGCCGCTCAGCCACATCGACGATCTCCTGCGGCCCGGCTGCGTTCTCCATCAGCACGGCAAACTCATCGCCGCCCCAGCGCGCGACCGTGTCGTGGGCGGGCACCAGGCCGCGCAGCCGCCTGCCCGCCTGCGCAAGCACGAGATCACCGGCACCGTGCCCGGCCGAGTCGTTGATCGCGGTGAACCCGTCCAGGTCGACGAACACAGCGCCGGTGCGCAGCCCTCTGTCGGTCCCGGCACGGCGCCTGGCCAGCAGATCCTTTGCCCGCTCCTCGAGATACGAGCGGTTCGGCAGGCCGGTAAGTCCGTCATGGAACGTGAGGTGCGTGACCTGCTGCCGCAGTGCCACCTGATCGCTCACATCCCGCGCGGTGATGAGCAGCTGGTCGTGCCGCCCCGCCTGTGAGTATCGCGACACGGTCGCCTGGACGTGCCGCCAGGTGCCGTCCGCGGCCCGGACCCGGCAGGCGACGCTTCCGCCCGTGTCGGATGCGCCGTCGTGCGCCGCCGCCGCGGACCCGAGGGCATTGTCCAGGTCGTCGGGATGGATGAGGTCCATCGCCGAGCGGTTCGCCAGCTCAGCCGGACGGTACCCGTACCGCGCCACGGCGGAGCTCACATAGCTGATCACGCCAGCGCTGTCGCAGAGCAGCACGACGTCGCTGGTGCGATCGGCCAGCTGGTGGAACCGGCTGTCCGCCTGGTCGGCCAGAGCGGACATGGTCACGGACTGCCGCAGCAGGCCGGTGATCCGGGCGATCAGGGCCAGGCACAGCACGCTGCCGATGATGACCGGCACCGATCCGCTATGGCTCCAGGTCACAATTCCGAAGATCAGGGAAACGAGGCCCGCGGCCGCCGCAGCCGCAAGCGCGATCAGCGTCGTTACCGGTGGGTCAGCGCCCAGCGGAGTCTCGGCAGCTGGCTGGCCGTCCGCCCGCGCGGGCGCAAGTCCGCTGACGCCGAGCAGCACGATCGCGGCCAGCCACGCGAGCTGCGGCCAGCTACCCGGATGCATGCCGCTCGACCGGGCCTGGACGGCCAGGAAATCGCCCAGCGTCGCCGCGCAGAGCGCCAGGTAGGGCGCGGCGCCTCGGCGACCGGCCTGGACCGCGAGCCAGAGTGACCCGGCGAGGACTGCGAGGTCAGCGACCGGGTGGATCAGGTCGACGGCGAACGCCCCGACACCGGCACCCGAGGCGGCATAGGCGGTGCGCAGGAGCGCGATCCAGCCGACGCTGAACACCGAGACCGCGAGCAAGCCGCCGTCGGTGAGCTGACCAGATCCGAAGCTCCGGCTGATGCGACTCGGCCGCATGCTCGCCTCGGCGCCGGCCGCCTGCGCGAGCCGCAAGAGCGCGAAGCCGAGTGGCGGGAGGGCCAGCAAGGCCAGCAGATCGGACACCGTGAGCTGGATCGTGGCCGGAGTCACCGGGCCGACGCCAGTTCCCTGCACTGCGAAGGCCGCGCCCCACAGCACGGCGGTCACGGCCAGCCAGCGGCTCGGCACGTCACCCTGGCGGCTCCGGCGGACAAGCGCAGCCGTCACCCCGAGTGCCACCAGCAGCCCGAGGATCGTCCAGACCGGGGAAGCCGGGCTCATCGCGGGCAGGCTGCTGCGAGCGCCTGCGCCGGGAGTGCGTGCACCGGACCTCCTGTCGGCTGCGACCCGTGAGACGAACCGATCATGACGAAGCAAACCAAACTGGCACCGGCGTCTGCATAGCCGCGCAGCATCGCCGCACAGGGAGATCATGCCTGCGGCTCGCCATTGAGCAACGACACAACTCGACGCGCAGGCGCCATTAAAGTTCCGGCAGGTCTATGGCGGACCTGCCGGGAACATCACCTGGTCTCGCATATTCAGTGAAACGCAAGCACTCTACGGGCGCCAGGTCACGCTTCGATTGAGGATGGGCCTACACACGGCGACAACTTGCCGGCGGGTTCTTATGAGGCCTCTGACCTGCGGCTTTAGTAATCTCCTGTGATCACGTTCACCAACGGCTCGCCGGCCAGATAACGCTCTGCCTGCTGCCGCACGAACGACCGGGCCATCAATTCCGAATACGGCGTCGAGGCGCCGACATGCGGCGTGATGAAGGCGTTCGGCAGCTTCCAGAGGGGGTGATCCGGCGGCAGCGGCTCCGGGTCGGTGACATCCATCGCAGCCGCGAGCCTGCCCGCCTGAAGTTCGGCCACCAGGTCTTCGGTCACGACCAGCACGCCGCGAGCCGCGTTCACCAGCACCGCTCCGTCCCGCATCCGCGCCAGGAACGCCGCGTCCGCCATGCCGGTGGTCTCCGCCGTCACCGGTGCGAGCAAGATGACGACGTCGGCCTCCGGCAGCAGCCGGGGTAGCTCGGAGACCGGGCTAACGCCGTTGCGGGCAGACCGTGCGACCCGGCGGATGCTGACCTCGAAGCCGGACAGCCGCCGCTCGACCGCCTGGCCGATCGAGCCGTAGCCGACGATCAGCACCGTCTTGCCGGCCAGGCTGCCGGTGGGCTGATAGCTCCACAGCCCGGCTAGCTGCTCCCGGGCGAAAAACGGAAACTGCCGGATCACGGCCACCGTGGCTCCGACTACCCACTCGGCCGTGCTCGCGTCGTGCACGCCGCGCGCATTGCACAGCACGGCGCTGCCTGGCACCTGCGGCCGCACCCGGTCGAAGCCCGCGGTGAGTGTCTGCACGACCCGGAGCCCGGGCATCTGAGCCATCGCCGCGACCGCCGCCGGAGCGGGAAAGAACGGCGGCACGTAGAACTCGACCTGCGCCGCCGACTCCGGCAGCGGCGAGGAGTCCGGCACCTGAACCTCGACGCGGACGCCGTCGAGATCCGCGAGCGCTCCGGCGACGGCATCGGTCGGCACCCAGCAGAGAAATCCGGCTGGCACGCTACAAGCCGCCCGTGCGTGTGAAGCTGCCTGTGCGCGAAACGGTCACCAGGTCCTCCGGGGCAACGGGCGTCGCCAGCGCGCGGTGAGGTGGCGCTGTTGCGGCAGCATACTGCGGTTGCGCTGACTCGGCTGCCGGCGCCGGTCCGGACGCGGAGCCGGACCCGCGACCGTCCGCCGGGCCACGAGCCTGGCCGGGCTCCGGCTCGGGCGCTGTCACGATCCGCGGGAACACCGGCTGCGGCCGCGGCAGCCGCCCGTCGAGCCCGTTGCAGGCGGCCGCCACCCGCGCAGCCAGGTCGGGCAGGAACGGCCACAGCTCCGCCGCGACGACCTGACAGGCCGCGACGAGCGCGCCCAGTACTTCCGTCAGCCGGTCTCCCGCGGCCGCGTCCCCGGCGCGCTCCGCACGGGCCAGGTGCCAGGGCTCGGTGGCGTCGACGTACCGGTTGGCCTGGACCACGATCTGCCAGACGGCCCCGGCAGCGCTGCGGAAATCGAATCTGGCCAGCGCCTCTCGCACTGCGCCGGGCGTACCTGCCAGCGCTGCCCTCAGGTCGGCGGCGTCGCCGGGCCAGTCGGGCGCTCCGTTCTGCGCGGACCCGCCTGCGGCCACTGCGAGGAACCTCCCAGTCCCCTGCGGGCTGCCGCAGGGGACGACTACCCCGTTGCGATGGGCATGAATGAGAGACACCACCCGGCTGACGAGGTTGCCGAGGCCGTTGGCCAGGTCCTCGTTCGCGCGGGCGATGAGCCGGACGACGGTGAAATCGGCGTCGCCCACCCGGGGTACGTCGCGCAGCAGCCACCAGCGCAGGGCGTCGGCGCTGTAGGTCTGCGACAGCGCTACCGGGTCGCTGGCGGCTGCGGTTCCGTCGGATTTGCTGATCTTGCGGCCGTCGATGGTGAGGTAATCGTGGACGAAGATCTCCGTCGGCAGCGGCAGGCCCGCCGACAGCAGGATGGCCGGCCAGTAGACCGCGTGGAACCGCAGCACGCCCTTGCCGACGACGTGAATGCGGCGGTCGGCCCCGGCCCACCAGCGCTCGTAGTCGGCTGCCGCCGGGCCCGTCCCGTAGTTGAGGGAGGTCACGTAGTTGCCGAGGGCGTCCCACCAGACGTAGATGACCTGGGTCGGGTCGCCCGGGACGCCGATGCCCCAGCTGCGGGCCCGCTCGACCGACCGGGACGCGCTGAAGTCCTCGAGGCCGCCGGCGATGAAGCCGAGTACCTCGTTACGGCGGCTGGCCGGCTCGATCCGCAGCTGGCCTGAGGTGATCGCGTCGTGCAGCGCGCCGGCGTAGCGAGAGAGGCGGAAGAACCAGTTCTCCTCCTGTACGAGCTGCGGGGGCGTGCCGTGCTCGGGGCAGGTGCCGCCGGCCAGCTCGGCCTCGGTGTAGAACTGCTCGCAGCCCACGCAGTACAGGCCCGAGTACGTCTTCCGGTACAGGTCACCGCTGTCCGCGCAGGCCCGCCAGAGCCGTTCGACGCCGGGCCGGTGGCGCGGGTCGCTGCTGGTGCGGATGAAGTCGTCGAGGCTCAGCGACAGGTGCTCGCGGAGCCCGGCAAAAGCGCTGGCGTTGCGGTTCACCAGCTCCCGGGTGCTGACCCCGGCGGCTTCGGCGGCGAGGACGTTCTTCAGCGAGTTGTCGTCGGTGCCGCTCTGCAGCCGCACCTCGTCGCCGGTGCGCCGGTGATGCCGGGCCAGGACGTCGGCCTGGACGAGCTCGAGCGCGTGCCCGACGTGGGCCCGCGAGTTCACGTACGGGACGGTGGTGCTCAGGTAAATGCGCTGGCTGGTCATCGGAACCTCCTGATGATCGGAATCAGGGGCACCGACCCCGCACATGAATCGAGGCCCCGTCAAGGGCCTCGTGCGGACTCAAGTCCTGGCAGCGTTAGATGGCCCCGGCTAGCGGGGCATCATCTCCTGGTGCGCGAAGGACTGCATGCGCTCAGGTTACCGCATGGCAGCCGCCCGCCCGCGCCTGCTGCAGGCGAGCTGGGAAAGGTGTTACTGGTTATGACGGCTCGACGTCTGTTTTGTAGTGATTATGGAGTACATAACCAGTGACATGTCACTGCCGGCTGACATGCTCGCTCGCATGGGATCGGATTCAGCAGAGCCACATGTCCGGTTAGCCGGAATCACGAGCTTCCGCGACATGATCGGAACTGGCTTGTCACTTCAGCAGGTGCGCACTCTGACGCGTACCGGCCAGATCGTGCGAATCGGCCGCGGGTACTACGCCACCGCCGATCTGGTCGGGCTGGCCAGCGCCCTTCCCCACGGAAAGCTGCTCCTGGAGGCAGCCGCAGCCGCGCTCGCGCTCGGTCCGGAGTCAGTGGTCAGCCACGAGACCGCCGCACAGCTTCACGAGCTGAGCTTGCTGACGATGCCGGGCCCGGCCATCGTCATCACCCGTCCGCGGGGCGCCAGCAGCAACCCGGCTCAGCGCCGGGGGACCCGACTGCATCTCGCCGCGCTGCCCCCGAGCCATATCGGCGGTCGGCTGGGCGTGCCGCTGACGACTGTGGCGCGGACGGTTGTCGACATCGCCCGGACGACGGACTTCCGCGATGGCGTCGTAGTCGCTGACTCGGCCCTGAAGCAGGGCCTCACGTCCAAGAAGGAACTGCGCGCGGTCCTGGCAGATTGCCAGCAGTGGCGTGGTACTCGCCGGGCCGCCGAGGTCGTCGAGTTCGCCGACCGTGGCGGCGAGTCACCGCTGGAGTCGCTGGCGCGCATCGTGTTCCGCGACTGCGGGCTGCCGCCGCCCGGGCTGCAAGTCGAGATCCGGGACAGCGAGTTCATCGGCCGGGTGGACTTCCTGTGGGAGCAGTTCAACACGATCGTCGAGGTGGACGGCGTAGCCAGGTACGACGACCGGAACCTGGCCATGCGCCAGTTCCGGCGCGACAAGCGGCTGCGGGAGGCGGGCTACGAGGTCGTGCACTTCGAGTGGCGGGAGATCAACGGCGATCCCGCCTACATCCTCAGGTCAATGCGCGCGGCATTCGCCCGCGGCAGCCGCCGCAGCGGGATCAGGTGAGGCGCTCCAGGATCAGCTCGCGTGCGCGATTCGCATCCGCGCGGCCGCGCGTGGCCTTCATGACTTCGCCGACGAGGGCGCCTGCGGCAGGCAGTTTGCCGTCGCGGATCTTGGCCGCCACGTCTGGGTTTGCCGCGATGGCCGCGTCGACTGCCGCCGTGAGCGCGCCGTCGTCGCTGACGACGGCAAGGCCGCGGGCCTCGACTACCGCGTCGGGCTCGCCCTCGCCGGCCAGCACGCCGTCGAGCACCTGCCGCGCCAGCTTGTCGTTCAGCGTGCCCGCCTGCACCAGAGCGCTGACCCTGGCAACCTGCGCCGGGCTGATCGCCAGGTCGGTGAGCTCAGTGCCCGACTCGTTCGCCCGTCGCGCCAGCTCGCCCAGCCACCACTTGCGCGCGTCGGCGGGTGACGAACCCGCGGCAACCGTTGACTCGACCAGGTCAAGCGCGCCTGCGTTACTCAGCGCTGTCATGTCGAGCTCGGGCAGGCCCCACTCGGCCTGCAGCCGGGCGCGGCGCGCGGCAGGCAGCTCCGGCAGGCTGGCCCGGATCTCCTCCACCCACGCCGGATCGGGCGCGAGCGGTGCCAGATCCGGCTCCGGGAAGTAGCGGTAGTCCTGCGCCTCTTCCTTGCTCCGGCCGGAGGTGGTGGTGCCGTTGTCCTCGTGGAAGTGCCGGGTTTCCTGAATGACCCGCTGGCCTGCGTCCAGCACGGCCGCCTGGCGTTCGATCTCGGACCGGACGGCGCGCTCCACTGAGCGCAGCGAGTTCACGTTCTTCGTCTCAGTCCTGGTGCCCCAGGCAGCACCATGCGGCGAGAGCGAGGTGTTGACGTCGCACCGCAGCGAGCCCTCCTCCATCCGGACGTCGGAGACGCCCAGCGAGCGCAGCATGTCGCGCAGCTCGGTCACATAGGTGCGGGCGACGACGGGGGCAAGCGCCCCGGTACCGGTGACCGGCTTCGTCACGACCTCGACCAGCGGTATGCCCGCCCGGTTGTAGTCGACGAGCGAGTAGTCCGCGCCGTGGATGCGGCCGGTGGCGCCGCCCACGTGCAGCGACTTACCGGTGTCCTCCTCGAGGTGGACGCGCTCGATGCCGACCTGGAAAGTCTGGCCCTCGACCACCACGTCGAGATACCCGTCCGTGCACAACGGCTCGTCGTACTGCGAGATCTGGAAGTCCTTCGGCATGTCCGGGTAGAAGTAGTTCTTCCGGGCGAACCTGCACCAGGTCGCGATCGAGCAGTTCAGTGCGAGGCCGATCCGGATCGTGTACTCGATCGCGGCGCGGTTCGTCACCGGCAGGGAGCCTGGCAGCCCGAGACACACCGGGCAGACCGCCGAGTTCGGCTCGAGCCCGAATGTCGTCGGGCAGCCGCAGAACATCTTCGTCCGGGTGCCGAGCTCGACGTGCGTCTCCAGGCCGATCACCGGCTCGTACCTGGCCAGCGCCTCGTCGTAGGGCACCAGTTCCGCTACCTGCGTCATCGCGCACCTCCGCTCGAAGGCAGCGCCGGCGCCTGCGACAGCAGCGGGCCGCCCCAGCGCTGCTCCAGGGCTGCCTCGACGGCAGCTCCCACCCGGTAGGTCCGGTCGTCGGCGAGCGGCGGCGCCATGATCTGCAGCCCGACCGGGAGTCCGTCCTCCGGTGCGAGCCCGCAGGGCACCGAGAGAGCTGCGTTTCCGGCCAGGTCGGACGGGATCGTGCAGAGGTCAGCCAGGTACATCGCGATCGGGTCGTCCGCGCGTTCACCGATAGGAAACGCGGTCGTCGGGGTCGTCGGCGAGATGAGGACGTCGACTTGCTCGAAAGCGGCGTCGAAGTCCTGGCAGATGAGCGTGCGGACCTGCTGGGCCTTGCCGTAGTAGGCGTCGTAGTAACCGCTGGACAGCGCGTAAGCGCCGAGCATGATCCGGCGCTTCACCTCCGGGCCGAAGCCGGCCGCCCGGGTGAGCGACATGACCTCCTCCGCGCTGGCCGTGCCGTCGTCGCCGACGCGGAGGCCGTAGCGCATGGCGTCGAAGCGGGCCAGGTTCGAGGAGCACTCGCTCGGCGCGATCAGGTAGTAGGCCGGCAGCGCGTAGGTGAAGTGCGGGCAGGAGACCTCGGTGACCTTAGCCCCGAGGGCCTCGAGCAGCTCGACAGCCTCGTTGAACCGGGCTTGCACACCGCTCTGGTAGCCGTCGCCGCTGAACTCCGACACCACCCCGATGCGCAGGCCGGCCACGTCCGCCTGGCGGGCAGCCTCCACCACCGGCGGGACCGGCGCGTCCACCGATGTCGAGTCACATGGGTCGTGCCCCGACATCGCCTCGTGCAGCAGGGCCGCGTCCAGCACGGTGCGGGCCAGCGGACCCGGCGTGTCCAGCGAGGACGCGAACGCGACCAGGCCGTACCGGGAGGAGCCGCCGTACGTCGGCTTCATGCCCACGATGCCGCAGACGGCGGCGGGCTGCCGGATGGACCCGCCGGTATCGGTGCCGATCGCTAGCGGCGCCTCGTACGCGGCGACCGCGGCGGACGACCCGCCCGACGAACCGCCGGGGATGCGGCTGAGGTCCCACGGGTTGTGCGACGTGCCGTAGGCGGAGTTCTCGGTCGACGAGCCCATCGCGAACTCGTCCATGTTGGTCTTGCCGAGGATCACCACGCCGGCGTCGCGCAGCCGCCGGGTTACTGTGGCGTCGTACGGCGGGCGCCATCCCTGAAGGACCTTCGAGCCACACGTGGTCGGCATGTCCGCCGTGGTGAGCACGTCCTTGAGCGCGAGTGGCACGCCCGCCAGCGGCCCGAGGGGCTCACCTGCGGCGCGCTTGCGATCGACGTCTTCCGCCGCGGCCAGCGCTCCGATCCCGGCCACATGCAGGAACGCGTGGACGTCCGGGTCGACGGCGACAATCCGGTCCAGGTGCGCCTGAGTCACCTCGACGGCAGGGACCGCGCCGGATGCGACCGCCGCAGCGATCTCCGCGGCCGTCAGCCGCGTGAGCTCGGCAGCCATGTCATTCCTCCGTCAGGATGCGGGGAACGCGGAACCTGCCCTGCTCGGCGGCCGGCGCGCCGGACAGTGCCTGCTCAGGTGTCAGGCACGGCACCTCGACGTCGTCACGGAAGACGTTGACGACCGGCACCGCGTGGGTCATGGGCGGAATGCCCTCGGCGGCGACCTCCTGCACCCGCGCGACAGCGCCGATGATCTGGTCAAGCTGACCAGCGAAATGGTCGAGTTCGGCGTCGGTCAGGGCCAGCCTGGACAGCCTGGCCAGATGCGCCACCTCGTCCCTGGTTATCGACATGCACGCCATCCTATTGGCCGGGCCAGGGCGGAGCCGACGGCATTAACGCTCGCACAACAGCGCGCCGGCGCTGGCTGCGCCGGCCGGTACTGGCTGCGCCGGCTGGCCTCAGGTGCGCCAGCCGGATGGAGGCAGCGTCACCGACTCCCGTTTCGCCTGCTCCCGCGTCGAGGTGTCCCGTGTCGCCGGCTCGCTCGGCACCGACGGCAGGGTCGCGGTCCCCGGCAGCACTGGAGTCCGTGGCTGCCCTGGAGTCCCCGGCGCCGGCGCGGCGGTCGCCCGCAGCCCGGCAGCGCCGCGACTGTGGTCGGTGAGCCAGGCAGTGGCCGAGACGGCGTTCATCGGCTTGGCGAAGTGCCAGCCCTGGGCCGCGACGCACCCCATGGCCAGCAGGGCATCGGCCACCTCGGCCGACTCGACGCCCTCGGCAACCGACCGGATGCCGAGGGCGGCGGCGAGGTCCAGGATCGATCTCACGATGACCTCGTCGTCGGGCGAGCTGAGCAGCCGGCCTACGAAAGAGGAGTCCACCTTGACTTCGCTGACCGGCAGGCGCTTCAGCCGGACCAGGTTCGAGTAGCCAGTGCCGAAGTCGTCCAGGCTCAGGCCGACGCCGAGCGCTGCCAGCGCCTCGGCGGTGGCGACCGCGTGAGCTGGCTCACTGGTCAGCACGCGCTCGTCGATCTCCAGCAGCACAGCGTCGGGCGGCAGCCGGTGCTTGCTGAGGCCCTGCGCCACCAGGTCGGCGAGGCCGTTGTCGAGCAGGTCGCGGCCCGACACGTTCAGCGAGACGTGCACGTCCAGCCCGGACTGGCGCCAGACGGCGGCCTGCGCGAGGCCGGTCTCGATCACGTACGCGGTAACCTCGCGCATCAGGTACGACTGCTGCACCAGCGGGATGAAGTCGTCCGGGGTGAGCATCCCCCTGGTCGGATGACGCCAGCGCACCAGGGCTTCCACGCCGGCTGCCCGCCGGTCGGCGAGGAGGATCTTCGGCTGGTAGTGCAGCTCCAGCTCGCCGCGGTCCAGCCCGCGCCGTAGCTCGCCGAACAGGGCAAGTCGCGCCGGAGAGTTGCGGTCGAGATCCGGCACGTACCGCTCGACTCCGCTCCGCCGCTGCTTGGCGAGGTACATGGCCACGTCGGCGCGCTGCATGAGCATCTCGTCGGCCGTGGCGTCGTCCGGGAACATGGCGATCCCGATGCTCACCTCGATGACAAACGACATGCCCTCGAGCCGGATCGGCTCGGCCACAGCGGCGCGGAGCCGCGCAGCGACCTCACGGGCGGCGGAGGCTTCCTTCACCGCCGGCAGGAGCACCGCGAACTCGTCACCGCCGAGCCGCGCGACAAGGTCGCCCGGCCTGATGCTGTGGGTGAGCCGGTGCGCGACCAGTCGCAGCAGCCGGTCGCCGACCGCGTGCCCGAGCGTGTCGTTGACTTCCTTGAGGCCGCGGTCGAGGTCGAGCATCAGGAAGGCCACCTTGGTCCCGGAGCTGGCTGCCTGCGCCAGCGTGCTGTCCAGCCGGAGTGTCAGCAGCTTGCGGTTCGGCAGTCCGGTGAGCTCGTCGTGGTGGGCCTGATGCTCACGCTGGACCGAGATAGCGGCGTTGACGTAGATGGCGGCCAGCGGGAACGCGAACAGGAGCACGAGCAGCGCCGAGCCCTGCGCGATCGCGACGGCTACCAGCGGTGCGGTGCCGAACAGCACCAGGTTGACGACGACCTCGTAGGTCAGCGTGCGGCGCACGGTCTGCATCACCGGCTCGCGGGAGTGCAGCGCGATGGCCAGCGTGATGAGCGCGTAGGTAACGAGGAAGCAGGCAGAGCTGGCCAGCAGGATCCGCCACACGTCGTAACCCTGCGGCTGCCACGGATGGCTCGGGGA
The DNA here is from genome assembly GCA_963711535.1 of uncultured Actinomycetota bacterium. Lineage (GTDB taxonomy): Bacteria > Actinomycetota > Actinomycetes > Streptosporangiales > Streptosporangiaceae > JAJYUU01. The sequence goes on from CAVQEN010000008.1 coordinate 44,594, forward strand.
CATGCGCTCGCCGAGACCCCAGAGCACCAGGCCGGCGGCCATCAGGCCGAGTGTCGCTGCGGACGCGTTGAACGCGGCCCGGTGCGGCGCCTTCCGCCGGGCCAGGAACGTCACCATGACGGCCGTGGCCCGCAGCAGCACGGCCACCGGCAGTCCCCAGGCGATCAGCGCGGCAAAGGTAAAGGTGACCGACGCCAGCGGCGCCTCGAGCTTGGAGTGACCGGGGGTGACGACCGGCCAGATCTCGCCGAGGACGACCATCGCGGCCAGTACCCAGAACAGGGGGTGGTTCACGAGCGCCGACATGTCCATGAGCCGGGTCAGCGCGAGCACGAAAACGGCGGCGCCGACGACGATGACCGACGTCATGTGAATCCACAGGGGAGAGCCAACGCGCGGGCCGATGTCCCTAGTATCGGTCGGGTCCTTCATGGCTCCTCATCGGCCAGCCGTTGCGCACTGTGCAGCACCCGGCGCTTTGCGTGAATCCTAAGGCTAAAAACGTACTTCCCGAAGCCAATTGCACACTATCCGTTACAACTTGAGATCATCACCGGTCCGGCGGAATCCGGGCCGGAACCACCCCTCCTGGCACGTCGCCAGCTACCCCCGATCCGGTCTGGCAGTCAGCCAGCCGGGCGCCAGCGGCCTGCCCGGGCAGCCTGCCAGAACAGCTCATCCGGGTATCAGCTCGCTGAGACGGCCGCCTTCGCCGCATCTGGTCCCTCTGAGAGGAGCACAGTGAGGCCCGGCTCGTCCAGCACCGGCACGCCCAGCGACTCCGCTTTGTCGAGTTTCGAGCCCGGATTTGCCCCGGCGACAACGAAAGCGGTCTTCTTCGACACCGAGCCGGAGACCTTGCCGCCCAGTGCCTCGATGGCCTCGGCCGCCTCCTCCCGGGTGCGGCCCTCGAGCGTCCCGGTCAGCACGACGGTGATGCCGGCGAGTGGGCCGCCGGCCGCTCCCGCTGACCCCGCTCCGCCCGCTGACCCGTCCGCGCCGCGCTCGGGCGGCACGAATCCGGGGGTCGCCAGCTGGACGCCCGCCTCGCGCCACTTGGCCACGATCACGGCATGCCAGTCCACCTCGAACCACTCCCGCACGGACCGGGCGATCGTCGGCCCCACGTCGTCGACCGTGACCAGCTCGGCCTCCGGCGCCGCCGCGATCGCGTCAACGGATCCGAACGCGGCCGCCAGCGCCCGGGCGGCAGTCGGACCGATGTGGCGGACGGACAGCGCCACCAGGATCCGCCACAAGGGGCGCTGCCGGGCGTCCTCCAGGTTCACCAGCAGCCGGGTGGCATTCGCCGTGAGCGAACCGCCCTTGGTCACGAAGAACGGCACGCCGGCCAGCGCCTCCGCCGTCAGCCCGAACAGGTCACCCTCGTCTGTCACGAGCCCCGAGTCCAGCAGAGCGACCGCCGCTTCGTAGCCGAGGACCTCGATGTCCAGCGCCCCCCGGCCGGCCAGGTGGAATAGCCGCTCCCGCAGCTGTGCCGGGCACGACCGGGTGTTCGGGCAGCGCCAGTCGACACCGCCGTCCTCGCGGGCGAGCCCGGTTCCGCAGGCCGGGCAGCGGGTCGGGAACTCGAACGCCCGCTCCTCGCCGGTGCGCAGGTCCGCAACCGGGCCAACGACCTCAGGGATGACGTCCCCGGCCTTGCGCAGCACCACCATGTCGCCGATGAGGACCCCCTTGCGGGTGATCTCGTCGGCATTGTGCAGCGTCGCGTTCTCGACGGTGGAGCCGCTGACCTTGACCGGCTCCATCACCGCGAACGGCGTCACCCGGCCAGTCCGGCCGACATTGACCCGGATGTCCAGGAGCCGGGTGTTCACTTCCTCGGGCGGGTACTTGTACGCGATCGCCCACCGCGGCGCCCTGCTCGTGGAGCCCAGCAGCCGCTGCGTCTCGACGGTGTCGATCTTGACCACGACGCCGTCGATCTCATACGGCGGGTCGTGCCGGTGCTCCGCGTAGTGCTCGATGTACGCGCGGACGCCGTCGAGATCCGGCACCACCCGGTACAGGTCGCTGACCGGCAGCCCCCACGCCCGCAGCTGCTCGTACCAGCCCGACTGGCTCTGCGGCCGGTCGTCAAGCCCCTCGACCCGGCCCACCCCGTGCAGGATCATGCCCAGTGCGCGGGACGCGGTGATCCGCGGGTCCTTCTGCCGCAGCGACCCGGCGGCGGAGTTCCGCGGGTTCGCGAACGGCGGCTTCCCCGCCGCGGTCAGCTTCTCGTTGAGTTCCTCGAACGCCGTCACGGGCAGGAAAACCTCGCCGCGCACCTCGAGAACGTCCGGCCACCCCGAGCCGGACAGCCGGCTTGGCACCGCGGCGATGGTTTTCACGTTCGGCGTCACGTCCTCGCCGGTCACGCCGTCGCCCCGGGTCGCCGCGCGCTGCAGGCGGCCCTTGCGGTATACCAGCGCGACCGCCAGACCGTCGATCTTCAGCTCGCAGACGTACGGGCCGCCGCCGCCCAGACGCTCAGCGCGCGCGGCCCAGGCGTCGAGTCCCTCAGCCGAGAACACGTTGTCGAGGCTCTCCAGCCGCTGCAGATGCTGCACCGGGGTGAAGCCAGTCGAGATCATGCCGCCGACCTGCTGACTCGGCGAGTCCGGAGTCCGCAGCTCCGGGATCTGCTCCTCGATGGCCTGCAGCTCCCGGAGCCGGGTGTCGTAGTCGATGTCCGAGATCAGCGGCGAGTCGAGCACGTAATAGCGGTACTGCGCCTCCAGGAGCTCGGCTGCCAGCTCAGCGTGCCGTTCCCGCGGATCCTGCTGCGTCATCAGGCGTCTCTCCTCCGAAAAGACATCGCCTTAGCTCGGCTCGATCATCTCGGGCGCGATCCGCGCCGCCTCACGAACATGCGCCAGCGCCGCACGGGCCGCGGCGGGCGACACCCCGGCCAGCCCGCACGCGGGAGTAATCACGAGCTGCCCGGTCAGCCGGCCAGGCGCGAGACCGGTCTTGCGCCACAGCGTCACGACAGACTCGGCGGTCTGCCGCGGCGCCAGCGGCGGCCCGCTGATCAGCCGCTGCGCGCTCGACGCCGGAAACGCGCCGGCGAAGATCCCGAGCCCGGCCTCGGTCAGCTCGGCAATGTCGTCGACCTGGCGGTCCGCGAGCTGGCTGAGATCGAAGCTCACGGCCGTGGCGCCCGCCGATTTCATCTCAGGAAACGGGGCCGACGGCGCACAGCAATGCACAACTGTCGCAGCCAATGGTGCGGCCAGCACCGTCTCCAGTCGCTGAATCACCACCGCGCGGTCGACCGCGGCAACGACATTAAGCCCGCTCGCGGTCGGCACCCTCCCGGCCAGGACCGCCGGCAGCGAGGGCTCGTCCAGCTGCACGATCAGGTCGGCGCCGGGCACTCGCCTCCGCACGTCGGCAGCGTGCGCGGCCAGTCCCTCGGCGAGTGAGGCGGTCAGGTCGGCCACGGCACCGGGATCGGCGAGCGCCGGATTGACCGAGTGACTCAGTTCCAGCGTCGCGGCCAGCGTCCACGGACCGCAGACCTGAATCTTCAGCGGGCCCGTGTAGCCGTAGGCAACCTCCTCGAGCGTGTCCAGATCCTCCGACCAGTAACCCGCTGCCCGGCTCAGGTCACGGCCCGGGCGGTCGGCCAGCTTCCAGCCTCGGGATGTCGTCTGCACCGGCATGCCGACGAGCAGCGCCGCGGTCCGGCCGGTGATCTCGGCGCCGGGTCCGCGAGCTGGCAGCTCAGGCAGGAACGGCAGTTCCGGCAGCTCGCCGAAGACCGCGCGGCACGCCTCGCCGGGGTCGGTACCCGGCATCGACCCGATCCCGGTCGCGCTGTCGGCCGGCCACGGCAGCCGCTGGTCTTGGCTTTGCTCGCTCACGCTCAGAGCTTAGTGGCGACCTCCGACGCCCGGCAGGAGCCGCTGCCGTACCGCGCCCCGGTCTTGGTACGGCAGCGGCGGTCCCTGCTGGCTCAGCCTCGGCGGCCGCGGCCGACGCTTGTCTTGTCGCGGCGGGTCTGGCGGGTGTACCGGGGGCGAACTTCACAGCCGAGTACCAACCGGGCCATCTGAGCGACGAGCCCCGGCGCTCGTCCGCTCTTGAGAGTCCACTCGCGCTCTTCCTGCCGGACCCCGATGATCACGATGACCGTGACCACGACGACGAACGCGAACCCTGCTGCGGCGGCGAAAATGATCGCCTCAATGGCTGCCATGGCTCATCCCCCTTTCAGGCCCGGTTGGCGGCTTGGCAACTCCCTTCGGACCGTGTGTTCCGGCTGGCTGAGGCCCACTGCAGATCCGATCCGAGCTCCTTCGGCAAGTCCCTGCGGACCTGACGATTGGCTCTGCTAGAATCGTTCCTGCTGTTGGATTCATACCAACCTTTCCTCTCTGATCGTGGCATGTCCCAAGATCAGGTACAAGAGATTGGGGCAACCAATTCTTACCGGTGGTATGGTCCCAGCTGATCTAGCAAGTCATACTGTTGGTTTCGTTGGGATGTTTGAGGGAGCGGGCCATGCCAGATCCCAGGTGGAAGCAGATCGCCGAGGACCTGCGCCAGAAAATCGGAGCGGGCGAGCTTGGCGTTGACGGCAAGCCGCTGCCCACCGAACTCGACCTGCAAGCCGAATACAAGGCCTCGCGCAACACCGTGCGCGACGCCGTCAAGTGGCTAGCAGCGCGCGGCCTCGTCTACACGCGGTCCGGCCAGGGGACCTTCGTCAAGCAGCAGGCTGTGCCCTTCGTGACAAAGCTGATCCCGGCTGGCACCACGAGCCTCGACGAAAGCCCGACCTTTGCCACCGAAGTCCTCAACATGAGCCGCAAGCCGAAAATCCTAGCCCCGCGCGTTGAGATTCTCCAGGCTGACGGCCAGATAGCCCCTCAGCTCGGCCTTCAAGCAGGAACCACGATCGTTAGCAGGCATCAAGATCGCCTCATCGATGGCGTTCCTTACTCTCGGCAGACAACCTTCTATCCGATGCGCCTGTTCGAGCGAGGCGCAAAGAAGCTGCTTGAAGCCGCAGACATCGAGGGTGGCGCCGTCGGCTATCTGAGGGGCGAGCTAGGCATAGCCGAAGTCGGTCAGATGGATCAGATTGCAGTGCGACTACCGGATGCGGAGGAAAGCGCCTTTTTCGGCGTACCCGACGATGGCCGTATATCGGTGATCGAGCTCACCCGCGTCGGCTACGAGGAATCTGGAGCACCACTCCGCGTCACCGTCACCACCTATCCAGCAGACCGGAATCAGTTTGTAATGACCACGGGCAGCGTGCCAGACGACGGCTTGGTCACCGGACAGCAGCCCGCCGACGCGGACGGCAAGACCGGGAGCACGGGCTAGTCCGGCCGCGCGCCTACCACGCCTGACCAGCTGACGACGCGTGCCGCGAGCCAGTTGCCGGGATGAGCCCGGCGACACCTACAAGGGACCGGAAGGAGGTAATCAATGGCCAAGCGTTATGGTCGTCCGTCGCCGCAGTACCGCTACGAGCACTACGACCCATGCTGAACGCACACTCCCCGCGGCACTAGCCGCTGCACTTCGCGCGGACATGTCGCCGTACCGATATGCCGCCGGCGCTGGGCATCAGGCTCGGCAGGCCAAGCAGCGCCGGCAGCGCACCGAACGCTACAGTCTCCTCGCACCAACGGTACGTCGAATGCCAAATGGGACAGTTGGGCACCTTTGAGGGATTGTGCCTCCGGCTTTACTTTAGCGATGCGACGCATCAGGCATACCTCGGCCAACGCCACTAACCCGGGCTATGGCGAGCCCGCCGTCCGAAGTGAGGAGGGGTCATGGTCAAGCGGCACGGTCGGCCTTCACTGCAGTACCGGTACGAGCACTACGACCCTTGCTAGTCGCGGCAACTGCCAACAGGAGTAAGTCACTTTTCGGAAGCCGGCGTCAGGGTTTGATGTCCCGTACGCCGGCTTCCTTGTGCAGGGATCCAGCCACGGCCCGGGCCGCCGCAAGGTAAGGGCAGCATAAAATTACTTTCTATGCCAGATTGGCCGCTTTCTCTTCGGCGCGCGGGAACGGCGGACATGGCCCTAGTTATCGGCCTGATCGACGAGGCGGCCGCCTGGCTCCGGCGCTGGAAGCACACCGATCAGTGGAGCAGCCCGTGGCCGAGCAAAGCGGGCCGGGACAGCCGGGTACGGGCGGATTTAACTGCGGGCAAGACCTGGATCTGCTGGGACCGGGATACTCCGGCGGCAACCCTGACGGCGGATCCTGATCACGACCCGCACTGGCTCGACGCCGGCCAGCCGCGAGCCGCTGTCTACGTTCACCGGCTGGTCGTCGCTCGTCAGTATGCCGGCCTCTGCCTCGGCTCGGAACTGCTCAACTGGGCCGGGCGATGCGGACGGCAGGCCCATGGAGCTTTCAGCATCCGGGTCAGCGTCTGGACCACCAACCTGGCTCTGCACCGGTACTACTGCGATCAGGGCTTCGCGCTGACCGGATTCCATCCCGACGACGGGTATCCGTCAGCGGCCCGGTTCGAGAAGCTCACCAGCGTCATCCCGTTCCGCTGGCCGTCGCCGATCAGCGCGCCGAGCCGCCTCTAAGACGCGGCCGTGATCGTCGCGCTGCCGAGGACGGCGTCGCCGTCGTAGAACACCGCCGCCTGGCCGGAGGCGATGCCCCGGGCGGGCTCGCGCAGCCGGATGCGGACGGTGTCATCGGCCAGCTCGCAGCTAGCGGAGTGCACCTCACCGTGCGCGCGCAGCTGCACGAGGCAGTCGACCGGTCCGGCGGGCGGCAGGCAGCCGGACCATATCGGGCGGTTCGCCGCGATCTCCGTGACGTCGAGCGCCTCAGCGGGGCCAACGGTGACCGTCCTGCTCACCGGCTCAATGCTGAGCACGAACCGGGGGTGGCCGTCGGGGGCCGGATGACCGAGCGACAGGCCCCTGCGCTGCCCGACCGTGAAGCCGTAGGTACCGTCGTGACTGCCGACGACCGCGCCGTCCTGGTCGACGATGTCACCCGGGGCGCTGCCCAGCTGGCGGTGCAGGAATCCCCGGGTGTCGCCGTCGGCGATGAAGCACACGTCGTGGCTGTCCGGCTTGGCGGCGACGCCGAGGCTGCGATCGGCCGCCTCCTTGCGGACCTGGTCCTTGGTGGTGTCGCCGAGCGGGAACATGGCCCGCCCCAGCTGCTTACTGGTCAGCACGGCCAGCACGTACGACTGGTCCTTAGCGGGGTCGACGCTGCGCACAAGCCGCGTCAGCTCCGGTGCTCCGGGAACCGCCTCGAGCCGCGCGTGATGGCCAGTGCAGACCGCGTCGAAGCCGAGCGCCACCGCCCGGTCGAGCACAGCCGCGAACTTGATCTTCTCGTTGCAGCGCAGGCACGGATTCGGCGTGTTGCCGCGCGCATACTCGTCGACGAAGTCCTGGACGACATCCTCGTGGAACCGGTCGGCCATGTCCCAGACGTAGAACGGAATGCCGATGACGTCCGCGGCCCGGCGCGCGTCGCGGGCGTCTTCGAGCGTGCAGCAGCCACGCGCCCCGCTCCGGTAGGAGCTCGGGTTGCGCGACAGCGCCAGGTGGACGCCGGTGACGTCGTGGCCAGCCTCGGCGGCCCGCGCCGCCGCGACGGCCGAGTCGACGCCGCCGGACATGGCAGCAAGCACACGCAGAGTAGTCATTTCACTCCAGCATAAGCACGCTAGCGAGCAGCCCGGCGGGCCCGCTCGACCACCTCGCCGATGACAGCACCGAGCGCGTCGACGTCGGACTGCTGTGACGAGTGACCGAGCGAGAACCGGAGCGATGCGCGCGCCCGGGCGTCGTCCGCGCCCATGGCCAGCAGCACATGGCTCGGCTGCGCGACTCCGGCCGTGCAGGCTGAGCCCGTCGAGCAGGCAATACCGCGGGCGTCCAGCAGCATGAGCAGCGCGTCGCCTTCACAACCGGGGAAGGAAAAGTGCGCGTTTCCCGGAAGACGGCCAGGCCCGGGAGCGGTTCCGTTGAGCACTACGTCGGGCACCGCGGCGGTGACCTGGGCGATCAGGTCGTCGCGCAGCGACGCCAAGCGCTTCGCTTCGTCCGCGCGGCGCTCGGTGGCGACCTGGACTGCGACCGCGAACGCGCGGATCGCGGGCACGTCCAGGGTGCCCGACCGGACGTCGCGCTCCTGGCCGCCGCCGTGCAGTACCGGGACCGGCTGCTCGCCGCGCGCCAGCAGCAGCGCGCCCACCCCGACCGGGCCGCCGATCTTGTGCGCTGTGATCGTCAGGGCCGTCGCACCGCTAGCCGCGAGGCTCACCGGCAGCTGGCCAGCGGCCTGGACCGCGTCGCTGTGGAACGGGATCTGGTGCCGGGCGGCCACCGCGGCAAGCTCGCGGATCGGCTGCACCGAGCCGACTTCGTTATTCGCCCACATCACGCTGATCACCGCGACACTGGCCGGATCCCGGTCCACCACCACAGCCAGCGTGTCCGCGGTCACCACGCCCGACTGGCCGACCGGAAGCCAGTCCGCCTCCGCGCCTTCGTGCTCGACCAGCCAGCGGGTGCTATCCAGGACGGCATGGTGCTCGGTCGCCGTCACCAGCACGCGCTGGCGCCGCGGATCGGCCGCCCGCCGGGCCCAGAAGAGGCCCTTAACGGCCAGGTTGTCAGCCTCGGTGCCGCCACTGGTGAAGACAACTTCGCTCGGCCGGGCGCCGTAGGCCTCGGCGATCAGCTCCCGTGACTCCTCGACCACCCGGCGGGCCCGCCGGCCGGCGTTGTGCAGCGAGGAGGGATTGCCGAGCTGGGCCAGCTCCTCCGTCATGGCGGCCAGGGACTCCGCCACCATCGGCGTCGTCGCCGCGTGGTCCAGGTATGCCAGGACCGCCGGGGCAGGCCGGGCCTCCGGCGTCGGCACCGGATCGCCGCCGGCTCCGTCGATGTCTGACATGATGCGCCCAGCCTAATGGCGTCCCGGCAGCACTGCGGCGGGCCGGGCAGGCCGGCCCTGTCTGGCCGGCCGCCGCGTAGCCTGGCGCGGCCTGCCGTCAGCTCTCGGCCCGCTTGCCGATCTCTTCGATGAGCTGGGGAACGACCTTAAACAGGTCACCGACGACACCGAAGTCGGCGAGCTCGAAGATCGGCGCCTCGGGGTCCTTGTTGACGACCATGATCGTCTTGGCAGTCTGCATGCCTGCCCGGTGCTGGATGGCGCCGGAGATCCCGATCGCCATGTACAGCTGCGGGGAGACAGTCTTGCCGGTCTGCCCGACCTGGAACTGATGCGGGTACCAGCCCGCGTCCGTCGCGGCACGGGAGGCGCCGACCGCCGCCCCGAGCGAGTCGGCGAGCTGCTCGATGAGCGCGAAATGCTCACCCGACCCCAGGCCCCGGCCACCGGAGACCACGATGGACGCCTCGGTCAGCTCGGGCCGCTCGCCGCGCTCAGCGACGACCTTGCCGGTGACCTTCGCGGTCTTGGCCGCGTCGGAGACGTCGAAGTCCACGCTCTCGATCGTGGCCGCGCCGGCCGTGGCGGCGGGCTCGGGCGTCACGGCGTTGGGCCGGACCGCGATGATCGGCGTGCCAGTGCGGACCCTGGACTCGACGGTGATCGCGCCGCCGAAGATCAGCTGCTCGGCAGTCAGCCCGTCGCCCAGTCCGGTGACATCGGTGAGGACGCCGGAGCCGGTCTTGACCGCTCAGCCGGCCAGCCACCTCGCGTCCTTCCGAAGTCGCGGCCACCAGCACGGCAGCCGGGGACCTCTGCTCGATCAGATGCGCCAGCAGCTCGGCCTTCGGCGCGACCAGGTAGTCCGCGTAATCGCTGCTGACGGCGACGTAGACCGTGGCGGCGCCGAACTCGGCGAGCCTGGCCTGAGCGGCCTCTGCGCCATCGCCGGTCCAGACCACCGACGGCTCGCCGTGGGCCCGCGCCGCTGTGAGCAGCTCAAGGGTGACCTTCTTAACCGCGTCGCCATCATGCTCGGCGAGGACAAGGATCTCAGCCATCTCAGATTGCCTTCCGCATCCGCCGGGTCAGATGAATTTCCGCGCCGCGAGGAACTCCGCGGCGGCAGCGCCGCCCTCGCCCTCGTCGGTGACGATGGTGCCCGCCGCGCGCGGCGGCCGGTTCGCGAAGCTCACCACCTCGGTGGCGCTCGCGCCCAGCCCGGCCTGGCTGGGGTCCAGCCCGAGGTCGCCGAGGCTGAGGGTCTCGACTGGCTTCTTCTTGGCCGCCATGATCCCCTTGAACGAGGGGTAACGGGGCTCGTTGATCTTCTCCACGACGCTAACGACGGCCGGGAGCGTGGCCTCGACGGTGTCGTAGCCGTAGTCCGCCTGCCGGCGGATGCTGATCTGGGTGCCGTCGGTCTCCACCTTTGCTGCGAACGACAGCTGCGGAACGCTCAGCCGCTCAGCCAGCATCGCGGCCAGCGTGCCCATCCGCGCGTCGGTGGACTCTGAGCCCAGGATCACCAGGTCGAATCCGCTCCGCTCCAGGACCTTTGCCAGCACTGCCGAGGTAACCAGGCCGTCTGACCCGCGCAGCCCGTCGTCGAGCACGTGCACGGCCTTGTCGGCGCCCATGGACAGCGCCTTGCGGATCGCGTCCGCGGCCTTCTCCGGGCCCATCGAGACGATCGTCACCTCGCCGCCGTGTGCCTCCTGCAGTCGCAGGCCTTCCTCGATCGCGTAATCATCAAGCTCGTTGATGACGGCGTCGGCGGCATCACGGTCCAAGGTGCTGTCCTCGGCCCGCAGTTTGCGCTCTGACCAGGTATCCGGTACCTGCTTTACCAAGACGACGATGTTCATGACCGGCTGCCGACCCTCCCGTTCGTACCTTAACTTCGAGCTTATGTTACTGACCAGTAAGACTCTGAGCCGGGTCAGCTGGCCAGCAACCGGTGCTCGGCAGCCTCGACCACGTTAGCGAGCAGCATCGCCCGCGTCATGGGGCCGACTCCGCCTGGCATCGGCGCCAGATACCCCGCCACCTCCGCGACGCCGGCATCGACATCGCCGACGAGTCCCGCCTCGGTGCGGGTGATGCCGACGTCGAGTACCGCGGCGCCTGGCTTCACCATGTCCGCAGTCAGCAGCCCGGGTCTGCCCGCGGCGACGACGACGATGTCAGCACCTCTCGTGTGCGCGGCAAGGTCGCGCGTACCGGTGTGGCACTGCGTCACCGTGGCGTTCTCGCTCCGCCGGGTGAGCAGCAATCCGAGAGCGCGCCCGACGGTGATACCGCGGCCGATGATCGACACGTCAGCGCCGGCGATCGGGACGTCAAAGCGACGCAGCAGCTCGACGATGCCTTTCGGGGTGCACGGCAGCGGCCCTGGTTCGCCGAGAACGAGTTTCCCCAGGTTGACCGGCTGCAGTCCGTCGGCGTCCTTGTCCGGGTCGATGAGAGCGAGCACGCGCTGGGCGTCCAGACCAGGCGGGAGCGGCAGCTGGACGATGTACCCGGTGCACGCAGGGTCGGCATTCAGCTCGGCGACGACATCCTCGACTTGCTGCTGGGAGGCGTCCGCGGGCAGATCGCGGCGGATGCTGACGATTCCGACCTGCGCGCAGTCCCGGTGCTTTCCGGCGACGTAGGAGCGGCTCCCGGGGTCGTCCCCGACCAGCACGGTGCCGAGGCCAGGGGTGACGCGGCCTCGGCCAGCTTCGCCACCCGGCTGGCGAGATCCTCGCGGATCTGGCTCGCGGTAGCTTTCCCGTCCAGAATGGTCGCAGTCATAGCGCGCTCATTCTGCCTGATGGCCGTCACCGATCCGGACCCGAGGCCCGTTAACCTGCAGCGGACCCCCGGTGCGGCGGACCGGTGCGGCAGGCAGCGAGCGAGCAGCCCGCCCCGGCGCCTGACGGGCGGCACCCAGCGGACGAGGAGTCAGCAGCATGTCGGTTACCTCAATCGAAGTGATCTCCATACCGGTCAGCGACCAGGACCGAGCGAAGGAGTTCTACTCTGGCGTGCTCGGCTTCACCGCCGAGATGGACTCCAGTTTCGGCGACGGCGGCATGCGCTGGGTGGCGCTGCGCCCGCCCGGCGGCGGCACTGCCATCACTCTTGTCACGTGGTTTGACGAGATGGCGGCAGGCTCGCTACGCGGCACTGTGCTGGGCTGCGACGACGTCGAGCAGACCGCGGCCGCGCTACGCGAGCGCGGTCTCAGCTTTCACGAAGACGAGGTCGTGGAGGCGCCGTGGGGACGCTGGCTTACCTTCTCCGACCCGGACGGCAACGGCTGGGTCCTGCAGCAGACCAGCGCACAGTTCGGCGGCTGAGCGGCAAACCCGTCAGTGGTAGAAGTGCCGGACGCCGGTGAAGTAGAGCGCCACGTCCGCGGCCTGCGCGGCCGCTATCACCTCGTCGTCGCGCACCGAGCCGCCGGGCTCGGCGACCGCCTTGACTCCGGCGTCGGCCAGGATCTGGAAGCCGTCCGCGAACGGGAAGAACGCATCGCTGGCAGCAACCGCGCCGTCCGCACGCTCACCCGCCCGGCTGACTGCAAGACGGCAGGAATCGACGCGGTTCACCTGGCCCATCCCGATGCCGACGCTGGCGCGCCCTGAAGCGAGCAGGATCGCGTTGGACCTGACGGCCCGGCACGCTCGCCAGGCGAACTCCAGATCGGCCAGCGCCTCGGGGTCGGCCGGGCTGCCTGCCATGAGCTGCCAGCTCGCCGCGAAGTCCCCTTGCTCGGTGCCAGTGTCTGCGGTCTGCATGAGCATCCCGCCGGTGACCTGGCGCCAGTCCAGCCCGGCCGCCGCGGCGCCCGCGGCAGCACTCCCGGCGGCACCCGGCGGCGCGGCGCACCGCAGCAGCCGCTGATTCTTCTTCGCTGTCAGGATCTCCAGTGCGGCGGGCTCGAAGCCGGGCGCGATGACCACCTCGGTGAAGACCTCCGCGACCTGCGCCGCCATTGCCTCGGTGACGATGCCGTTGGCCGCGATCACCCCGCCGAATGCCGACACCGGATCGCACGCATTGGCCTTGCGATGCGCCTCCGCGATGTCAGCGCCCAGGGCGATGCCACACGGGTTGGCGTGTTTCATGATCGCCACGCACGGCTCGCTGAAGCCGAAAGCGGCACGCCGGGCCGCGTCCGCGTCGACGTAGTTGTTGTAGGACATCGCCTTGCCATGCAGCACCTCGGCACCGGCGATTCCCGGGTCGCCTGCCGGGCCGCCCGCCCGTAGGTACAAGGCGGCACGCTGATGCGGGTTCTCCCCGTAGCGCAGCACGTCCTTGCGGTTCCACACGGTCCCGACCACGGCCGGCCAGCCTGTCTCGGTGGCGACGGCGTCGGGTGCGTAGACAGCCGCGAACCACGAGGACACCGCCGCGTCGTAAGCGGCCGTGTGCGCGTACGCCTCGCCGGCCAGCCGCCGACGCTCCTCCAGCGTGAACCCGCCCTCACCGAGCGCCGCCACGACATCCGGGTAGCTGGCCGTGCTGGTCACGACCGCCACGGTGGCGTGGTTCTTGGCGGCGGCCCGGACCATGGCCGGGCCGCCGATGTCGATCTGCTCGACGCACTCGTCCGGGCTCGCGCCGCTGGCGACCGTCTGCTCGAACGGGTAGAGATTCGACACCAGCAGGTCGAACGGCTCGATCCCCAGCTCGGCCAGCTGCTCGCGATGGCTGTCGCGCGCCAGGTCCGCAAGCAGTCCCGCGTGCACGGCCGGGTGCAGCGTCTTGACCCGGCCGTCCAGGCACTCCGGAAAGCCCGTCAGCTGCTCAACCGGCGTGACCGGTACGCCCGTCGCGGCGATAGTCGCGGCCGTAGTGCCCGTGGACACGATCTGCACTCCGGCAGCCTGCAGCGCTGCCGCTAGCTCGGCCAGCCCGCTCTTGTCGTAGACGCTAATGAGCGCGCGCCTGATTGCCACCCTGCTCAACTGCCCATCCTCACAATCCGGTCGCGAACCGACCACCCATCGCGGACCATCCGCCCCACCGTTTCCACGACCAGCGACCGCTCGGCCACCTTGATGCGCTCATGGAGCGTGTCCTCGTTGTCGTCGTCATGCACGGGCACTGCGGCCTGCGCCAGGATCGGGCCGCTGTCCACTCCCGCGTCGACCAGGATCACGCTGCAGCCGGTGACCTTCACACCGTAGGCGAGAGCGTCCCGGACGCTGTGCATCCCCGGGAAGGACGGCAGCAGCGCCGGGTGCGTGTTGATCATCCGGCCGCCGAACCTGGCCAGGAACTCGGCACCGACGAGCTTGAGGAACCCGGCCGCGATGACCAGGTCAGGCTCGAAGGCCGCGCAGTCCCGGGTGAGGACCTGATCCCAGGCGAACCGGTCAGGCGAGTCAGCCACGCGGCGCACGAACGTGGGAATGCCCGCCGCTGCAGCCCGCTCAGCACCGCCGGTAGCCTCCCGGTCCGCGCCGACTGCGACGATCTGCGCGCCGTAGCCGGGATCCGCGCAGGCATCCAGGAGCGACTGCAGGATGCTGCCCGTGCCCGACACCAGCACGAGCAATCGCGACTGACTGACGGTGAGCTCCTCGGGTCGGCGTGATCCGGCCAGCCGGACAGGCCCGGCGCCTCCGGCCCGCGTAGCCGCAGGCGGGGCGCGCCCTGCCCCGGCGGGCTCAGCGTATCCAACCGGGGCGCCGTCTCGTTCGCGGGCACGACGGCGACGGCATGATGTCCGGGATGACCCCGTCCGGCAGGCGCGCCAGGTCACCCGCCAGCCCGGCGAGCCGGCCGTGCGGACCGCGCACTGCTCGTACTCCCTGCTAGCGCCGAGGCCTAGTCCCGGTCTCGCTGCGACTCTGCCTGATCCGACACTGCCTGATCCGGCGCTGCCTGATCCGGGAGGGGCCGGTCCGGGAGTGGCCGGTCCGGGAGGGCCGACGGGCAGGCCGGACTGCGCGGCTGCGGCAGCGGCTCACCCGCCCACGGATCCACGTAGATGACGTGCCCCGGCGCGAGGCTGCCGGACGACAGCGGCTCCACGCCGCCAGGGTGCGTGGCCATATCGGCCGGGTACCCGGTGCCGGGGCTCGCTGCTGGTGCTCGAGGCGCCGGCAGCGCGCCAGCCCGGCGGAGACTGACATAGTTCGCCAGGCCCGCGGCGACGGCTGCTGCGATGCCGATCTCCAGCGCGGAGACCAGGCCCGTCTGCCAGGCCGACGGGCCGACCGCCGTCAGCCGACCGTCGCCGAGCGGCCCGCCGGAGACCGCGGCGAGGACTCCGAGCACGACGCCCGAGACAGCGCCGCAGGCCAGGCCCAACACCGGTGCCGCGTCTAGAGCAAGCACCGGTGCCGCCCGCACGAGCAGCAGGCCGCCCAGGCCGCCGGCCAGATACGGCAGGGTCAGAACCGTGGGCTCGATCCAGCCCGGTATCGCTGCATGCAGGCCAGGCGGGAGCGCCGCAAGGATGGGAAACGCGGGAAGCTGGAGCAGCGCTGATCCGGTCGGCGCCACGACGGTCGAGGTGCCGAACGCGAAGCCAGGCCCGAGAGAGAATGCGATCGCCCAGACCACCGCGTTCGGCAGGTAGCCGATCTGCAGCAGGAGCAGCAGCACCGTGCCGACGACACCGGGACTGAGATCCTGCTGCAGGGCAGCGGCCTGGTGCAGGTGCACTGCCAGCGAGATCCCGGCGAGCAGGGCGCCGGCTGCCATCAGCGCCGCCAGGGCGGCGCCTGCGCCGACGACCACTGATCGTGGTCGCTCGGGCAGCAGCCGGATGAGCTGCGACCAGGGCGCGAGGGCTCGGGCGCCGCCGAGCCCGGCTGCCACGAAGGACAACAGGAAGCCGCACGCCACTGACTGCGGCAGCGACGACGACTCGAGGCCCGAGCGACTCGCCAGCGCGAGCGCTCCGGTGAGGAGCGCATAGGGCACGGCGAGCGAGACGGCCGCGTATCCGACGTGGCGCAGGCGGCGCACCTGGCCCGCGCGGACAACCCACCGCCCGGCGCGCCACAACAGCGCGCCCGGCAGCAGAACGAGGCCAAGCGGCAGCAGGCCGATGCGGCCTGCTCCGCGGAACGTAAAGCCCACGTGCTGGCCGACCAGCCACAGCGCGGTAGACGTCCGCAGGACGCCGGTCAGACTGGCGCCTTGATGCGGCGCCGCGATCCAGCCGAGTAGCACAACGAGCGTGATCGCGGCCAGACCGGCGGCCGTCACCACGGCTGCCGCCGTCGCGCCCGTCGTCATCAGAGGCCGCTGGGGAACTGCCGGGCCGCCAGGCCCGGAGTCGCTGCCGGGACCCGGGTTCTCGCCGACGGGTGAGGAACGCGGCGGGCCGACAGCTGAGGCAGTCACAAGAGTCCAGCCTGGCAATCCGGCGCGCTTCGGCCAACCAGGCGCGCCGACGCATCAGCAGACGATGCCTGGCGACCGACGATTATGACGCTGCGCTCGAGGGGATCGCGGGCAGCGCAGCGCGCTCAGCCGGCCTGCATGACCTCCCGGACAAGCCGGGCGGTCTCGCTGGGCGTCCGGCCAACGCGCACGCCGACCTTCTCCAGCGCTTCTTTTTTGCCCTGCGCGGTGCCTGCGGAGCCGGAGATGATCGCGCCGGCGTGGCCCATTGTCTTGCCTTCGGGAGCGGTGAACCCGGCAACATAGGCCACAACCGGCTTGGTGACGTTCTTCTCGATGAACGCGGCAGCCCGCTCCTCGGCGTCACCGCCGATCTCGCCGATCATCACGATGGCGTCAGTCTCCGGGTCGTCCTGGAACGCTCGCAGGCAGTCGATGTGCGTGGTGCCGATGATCGGGTCGCCGCCGATGCCGACCGCCGTCGAGAAGCCGATGTCGCCCAGCTCGTACATCATCTGGTACGTCAGCGTGCCGGACTTCGAGACCAGCCCGATCCGGCCTTCGCTGGTGATGTCCGCCGGGATGATGCCCGCGTTCGACTTTCCGGGCGAGGCGACGCCGGGGCAGTTCGGGCCGACGATCCGGGTGACGTTGCCCTGCTCTACCGCATAGGCCCAGAACTCAGCAGAGTCGTGGACGGGGACGCCCTCAGTGATCACGATCGCGAGCGGGATCCGCGCGTCGATCGCCTCGATGACCGCCGCCTTGGTGCCGGACTCGGGCACGAAGATAACCGAGACGTCCGCGCCCGTCTCGGCTGCAGCCTCGACGACGGTGCCGAAGACCGGGACCGACCGGGCGCCGAGGTCGACCGTCTGGCCGGCCTTGCGGGGGTTCGTGCCACCGACGACGTTGCTGCCGGCCGCGATCATCCGGGCGCCGTGCTTGCGGCCCTCGGAACCGGTGATCCCCTGGATGATGATCTTGCTGTCGGCAGTCAGGAAGATCGCCATGTCATGCTCCGTTCCCGGCCACGGCGGCCAGCTCGGCGGCGCGCCGCGCCGCATCGTCCATCGTGCCCACCTGCTCGACCACGGGAAGAGCGGCCTCCTGCAGGATCCGGCGGCCCTCGGCAGCGTTGTTGCCGTCGAGACGGACCACGATCGGGTGCCGGACTGGCTCGCCTCGCTCTGCGAGTAGCCCCATCGCCGAGACGATTCCGTTGGCCACGGCGTCGCACGAGGTGATTCCGCCGAAGACGTTCACCAGGACGCTGCGTACGTCAGGGTCCGACAGCACGATGTCGAGCCCGTTCGCCATCACCTCGGCCGATGCACCGCCGCCGATGTCCAGGAAGTTAGCCGGGCGCACGCCGCCGAATTCCTCCCCGGCGTAGGCGACGACATCCAGCGTGGACATGACGAGGCCGGCGCCGTTGCCGATGATGCCGACCGACCCGTCGAGCTTCACGTAGTTGAGGTGTTTGGCCTTGGCGCGCGCCTCGATCGGGTCGACTGCGGTCGGATCGGCGAACCGGTCCCAGTCCTGGCGGAAGGCGGCGTTGTCGTCCAGCGTGACCTTGGCGTCCAGCGCGACGACCCGGCCGTCTCCGGTGTAGACGAGCGGGTTGACCTCGACGAGCGTCGCATCCTCGTCGGTGAACACCGACCACAGGCGCTCTGCCAGCTCGGCGGCGGCTTCCTGGGCCTCAACGGGAAGCCGTCCGGCCCTGACGATCTCCAGCGCCTTGTCGTGGTCGACACCGGCTAGCGCGCTGACCGGGATCCTCGCGAGCGCTTCCGGCTTCGTCCTGGCCAGGTCCTCGATCTCCATGCCGCCCTCGACGGTGCACATGGAGAGGAAGGTCCGGTCGGCCCGGTCCAGCAGGAACGACAGGTAGAACTCGCGGGCGATGTCGGTGTCCTCGGCGACCAGCACCGAATGCACGGTGTGACCCTTGATGTCCATGCCGAGGATCTGGCCGGCCTTCTCGGCGGCCTCCTCGGGACTATCGGCCAGCTTCACGCCGCCGGCCTTGCCGCGCCCGCCGGTCTTCACCTGAGCCTTGATCACCACTAGCGGCTTCGCGCCGGGCCTGCGCGCCGCGAACTCCTCGGCGATCTGCCTGGCCTCCTCCGCGGTGGTGGCAACTCTGCCCTGCGGAATCGGGACTCCGTACTCGGCGAAAAGCTCCTTCGCCTGGTACTCGAACAGGTCCACTCGGGTTAGTCCTTTACTCGGGGGTCCGTCTCTACTCGGTACATGACTGCGGCGCGCCCGCGCCCCGCGGCAGGAAGCCTAGACCCGCGCGCTCCCGCGCTGCCATCTGGGTCGTGCCCTGCCGGGGAGCCTGGCGCCGGTCACCGGCAGCCGCACGAGAATCAGCTCACCGGCTCGGCGGTACCGAACGCCGAGTGCACCCAGTCCACAATCTCCGTGGTCGTCGCGCCCGGCGTGAAGATCTTCGCCACTCCCATCCGCTCGAGTTCGGCGATGTCGGCGTCGGGGATGATGCCGCCGCCGAACACGGTGATGTCACCGGCATCACGTTCGCGCAGAAGCTCGAGAACCCGGCTGAACTGCGTCATGTGCGCGCCCGAGAGGATCGACAGGCCGATCGCGTCCGCGTCCTCCTGCAGCGCCGCCGCGACGATCTGCTCCGGAGTCTGATGCAGTCCGGTGTAGATCACCTCGACGCCCGCGTCTCGCAGGGCGCGCGCGACTACCTTCGCCCCGCGATCATGGCCGTCCAGGCCAGGCTTGGCGATGATCACCCGGATACTGCTCATGGAACCTCCGACCACGGGCTTAAACCAGCCGCCGACATAACGGGCAGCACATTCAGCCTAGCCGCGGCCAGGGGAAACGCCGACTCCGGTGCACCTGGCCGGCGGCCCGGCCGGCGCCTGAGCTCAGGCCCCGAGCGCACTCACCAGTGCGGCGGCATACCGCTCGAGCTGACTGCCGTCGGGGTCATGAGTCGGGTTCACCTCGGTCAGCACGAGTGCGCCGCAGGACGGGTCGCTCACCAGCACGCGCAGGCAGCGCACCACATCGTCGAGCCGGACGCCTGAGCCGTAGTGGGGGAAATTGCCGAGGGGCAGATCACCGGAGTCGACAACGTCGACATCGAAATGAACGATCAGCGGCCCTGCGCCGGCAAGTGCAGCCCTGGCCCGGCGGGCCGCGCCCTCGGGATCCGCGGTGAACTCTGGTCCTTCGGTGCAGGAGATGCCGCGGGCAGCAAGGAAGTCACGGTTCGCGTCCGTTACCTCACGCGGGTCGCAGCCGACGATCGCCAGGCGCGACGGCGGCAGGATCGGCAGGTCGCCGGCCAGCGAGGTGAGCTCGAGCTCGCCATGCCCGAGGAGATGGGCGATGCCGGTCGCGTCGAGGATTCCGGACGAGTCCGGTGCCAGCCAGTCAAGGTCAGGATCGCCGTCGACGTACACCAGGCCCGCGTCAGGGAAGACGCGGCGCATTCCGGCCACGACACCAAGGGTGATCGTGCAGTCGCCGCCGATAATGAGCGGCCGCCGGCCGGAGCCCACTTCCCGCACGACGGCGTCGGCTACCTCCCGCGCGACCTTCACCACGGCCGGCAGGTTCCGTGCCCGGGGACGGTCGTGATCGACCGCGAACAGGCCGCCGGGCAGGTCACCGGCATCGCTGATCTCGATGCCAGCAGCCGACAGCCTACTGAGCAGCCCGGCGGCGCGCAGTGCTGCCGGCGCTCGCTCCAGGCCTGCGTGGTGGGCACCTGCGCTGGTCGGCACTCCGAGCACAGTCCAGTCGGTGCGAGCCCTGCTCATGTGCCGCTTCCTCCTTCGCCGGCGCCGGTCCCGGCGCCAGGCCGTCACCAGCTTTTGCCATTTGTTAGTAACAACGCTAGCCGGCTGGCCGCCGCCTGCGCAACCGGCTAAACTGGAATGATGGTGACGACGATCGAGAGAAGGCGAGCGACGCCGGCGAGTACCGCGGACCCGCACATCGGCCAGGCACCTGGCCGGCTTGCCACCGTCCAGGCCTTCGTGAACACGCGGGACATCGAGCAGGCGACGGACGAGCTGACCTCGCCCGCCGGACTCGACCGGTGGCTCGCCGCTCACGATCTGCTCCGCGCTGCCCCGGCAGCGCAGGACTGGGCTCGACCCGCCTCCGACCGTGACAGCAGGCCCGGCTGGCGGTCCGATGCGGCTGATCTCGCGCTCGCCGTCGAGCTCCGGGAGATTCTGCGAGCAGTGCTCAGATCGCACGTCCGGCCGCCGCGCGACCGGACCCAGCCGTCGGCAGCGCCAGCCGGAGACCCCGGCAGCGCGGTGGCAGCCGCGCGACTGGCAGAGATCGCCGCCGGGCTGCCTGCGGCGATCACCGCCAGCGCTGACGGCAGCGTTCATGTCGCCGCGGGTTCTGTCGGCTGCCCTGGCGCCTTCGCCACGCTCCTGCTCATCGCCGCCGAGGCGCAGACACTCGGCGCCTGGACCCGGCTCAAGGTATGCAGCTCTGACGACTGCGAGTGGGCCTTCTACGACCGGTCCCCCACGCGCAACGGCTGCTGGTGCAGCATGCAGATCTGCGGCTCGCGCGCCAAGTCGCGGGCATACCGCCGCCGCGCCACGGGCCGCGCAGGGTCCGTTTCGACCTGACCCGGACGCCGGCTGACAGCGCCCCGGCGGAGCCGGCAGACCTGCGTGCTAGAACGGTGCGGGTGACAAATTACCTAGTCGTGCCGCCGGGCAGCGGCGAGCAGCTCACGGTCCGGGGCAGCACCCTGAACTTCACGGCGGTCGGGAGCACGACCGGTGGTGCCTTTTCCCTGCACGAGCGGCGCATCCCGGCGGGCGGACGACGGCCGCCGGCGCACGTTCACCCGGACCGGACCGAGGCGTTCTGGGTCCTGGACGGCGAGGCCGAGTTCGAGCTTGACGGCGACCTGATCCGCGCGGGCAGCGGCAGCTTCGTGCTAGTACCCGGCGGTGTGACCCACACCTTCGGCGCGCCCGCGGACACCGCCGCGCACGTACTCGTCCTGCACGCACCCGCTCTCGACCAGTACTTCCGGGAGCTTGCCGAACTGTGGTCCGGCGCGGAGCCTCCGGACCGGGACACCGAGCTGGCGCTGATGCGCCAGCACGGAATGCGCCCCGTCTGATAGCGCCGGCTACAGCTTCTCGATCGGCGCGTACCGCAGCACCAGGTGCTTCACGCCGTAGTCCGCGCCAAAGTCGATCTTCGCCTCCGGGTCATCGCCCCGTCCCTCAACGGACAGCACGGTCCCGAGGCCGTAGGAGTCGTGGTTGACCCGGTCGCCCGGCTGCAGCGAGGGGACCGGGTGGTTGCCGACCGCGCGGACGCCAGGGCGGCGAGCCAGCCGCTCTGAGGCCGGCTGGGTCGCGGCCGACTCGTCCCGGCGCCACTCGATCAGGTGCTGCGGGATCTCGGTCAGGAACCGGGACTGCTGGTGATAGCCAGGCCGGCCGAACCAGGTACGAGTCGCCGCCCGCGTGACGTACAGCCGCTGCATCGCCCGGGTGATGCCTACGTAGGCGAGCCGCCGCTCCTCGGCAAGCTCCCGCTCGTCGCCCATCGACCGCTCGTGCGGGAAGACGTTCTCCTCGAGCCCGGTCAGGAACACCACCGGGAACTCCAGGCCCTTCGCGGTGTGCAGGGTCATCAGCGTGACCATGCCGCCATGCTCGGCGCCGTCGGGAATCTGGTCGGCGTCGGCAACGAGCGACACCTGCTCGAGGAACTCAGGCAGCGTCCCGCCGGGGTTCCGGGCGTCGAACTCCCGTGCCACCGACACCAGCTCGGTCAGGTTCTCGATGCGGCTCGCGTCCTGCAGGTCGGAGGATGCCTGCAGTTCCGCGACGTACCCCGTCCGGTCAAGCACCGCCTCGGTCAGGTCCCCCACGGGCGTGCCGGCGGCGGACATCTCCCGCAGGTCGCCGATCAGCGAGTTGAACCCCTCGATGGCCCGCGCCGACCGCGCTGGCAGACCCGGCACGTCGTCTGGCCGGGCCAGCGCCGCCGCGAAGCTGATCCTGTCCCGGCTCGCCAGCGCGGCCACGTACTCCTCGGCCCGGTCCCCGATCCCCCGCCGGGGCGTATTGAGCACCCGGCGCAGCGACACCTCGTCGTCCGGATTGGCGATCAGCCGCAGGTACGCCAGCAGGTCGCGGACCTCGCGGCGCTCGTAGAAACGAACACCGCCGACTACCTTGTAGGGCAGCCCGGACCGGATGAACACTTCCTCAAACACCCGGGACTGCGCATTGGTCCGGTAGAACACCGCGACCTCGCCGGGCGTCGCGTCGCCGGCGTCGGCAAGCCGGTCCACTTCCTCGGCCACGAAGGCGGCCTCGTCGTGCTCGCTGTCCGCCACGTAGCCGGTGATCGGCGGTCCGTCGCCGGCCTCGGACCACAGGTTCTTCGGTATGCGCCCCGGATTGCGGGAGACCACCGCGTTGGCGGCCGCCAGGATGTTCTGAGTCGACCGGTAGTTCTGCTCGAGCAGGATGACCCGGGCACCGGCGAAGTCGCGCTCGAACTCCTCGATATTCCGGAGGGTCGCACCGCGGAAGGCGTAGATGGACTGGTCGGCATCACCCACGACGACGAGCTCGGCGGCAGACTCGCTGCCAGCACCGGCGAGCTCGCGGACCAGCACGTACTGTGCGTGATTGGTGTCCTGGTACTCGTCCACCAGCACGTGCCGGAAGCGCTCGTGGTACTCGGCCGCCAGGTCGGGGAACGCCTGCAGGAGATTCACCGTGACCATGATGAGGTCGTCGAAGTCCATCGCGCCGGCCGCCACGAGCCGCCGCTGGTACTCCGCGTAAGCCTCGCCGAGTGCCTTCTCCCGGAAGCCGCTGGCCCGGGCGAGTACGGTCTCGTAGTCGACGAGCTCGTTCTTCAGGTTCGAGACCTGGTTGATCATTCCCTTGGGCGGGAAGTACTTCGCGTCCAGCTCCAGCTCGCGGCATACCAACGCCATCAGCCGCTGCGAGTCGGCCTGGTCGTAGATCGAGAAGCTGGACGGGTAGCCGAACCGCTTGCCGTCTCGCCGCAGGATCCGGACACAGGCCGAGTGGAACGTCATCAGCCACATCGACCGGGCGCGGGCTCCGGTCAGCGCGCCGGCACGGGCCGCCATCTCGCCCGCCGCCTTGTTGGTGAAGGTGATGGCGAGAATCTGGCTGGGGGCGACGTCCCGCTCAGCCAGCAGGTAGGCGATCCGGTGGGTGAGCACACGGGTCTTGCCCGAGCCGGCGCCGGCCACGATCAGCAGCGGGCTGCCCTCGTGCAGGACAGCAGCACGCTGCTGGGGGTTCAGCCCGTCCAGGAGTGAATCGACAACGACCGCGGTCACTTTCCCAAGGGTAAGTGCTGCCGCCGACAGCCGCGCGGCTCCGCGCCTTCGCCAGGGAAGTCGTCTGGCGACGTTCGGTGCCGCCAGGTCGCGGCAACAAGAGCTGCGGGCACGATTTCAACCAGAAACGGGGCAGTTGTGCCAAACCCCGCCCCGCTAGTGACGCCCCGGATGGGGGACAACGCCCGAAGGCCCGCCAGCGGCCGGCTGAACCGGTCCGCTTGCGGGCCTTTTGGCGCAGGAGTCCGCCGCGGTCTTAGTCGTCCGGGACGAGTGTGGGCGTGGACCGGGTCAGGGTCTCCTTCTTGAAGAACGGCGGCTGCTTGATCCGCAGGTAGATGAAGACCAGCAGGCCGATCAGCCAGGACAGGAAGACGATGACGAACACGCCGCCAATCTGCCAGTGGAGTCCCGGCACCGTGAAGCGCGTGTACGACGCCTCGTACGCGCTGCTCAGGTTCCAGTCCAGGTAGAGGCTCCAGCCGCCGAGGAACCAGAGGATGACCCCGCCCAGAGCCGGCAGGATGCCCTGCATCCACAGGTTGCGAGCGCTGCTCGTCAGGTTCTTCCGGTAGTACCAGGCGCACGCGAAGCCGGTCAGGCCGTAGTAGGTGGCGATGAAGACGCCGCAGCTGGTGACTGCGTCCGCGATCACCTGGCCGCCGGAAATGTAGTTCATGCCTGCGTAGAGCAGGATCGAGATACCGCCCATCACCAGCGTCGACACCGTCGGCGTCAGGTGCCTGCGGTGCATCTTGGCGAAGGAGTCGGGCAGCGCCTTGTAGGCCGCCATCGACAGCGTGGTCCTGGCCGTCGGCAGGATCGTGGTCTGGGTCGAGGCGGCGGCCGAGGACAGCACCATGATCAGCAGCAGCCGGTAGAAGATGTCGCCGATGGTGCCGGAACCGAAGACCGCATGACCAAGCACTGACAGCACGTCGCTGGAGTTATTGGGGTTCGCCAGCCCGATGCCCTTAGTCCCGATGCCGGCGAACGACTGCGCGCCGAAGATTGCGATGCCGTAGGTGACCACCAGGATGAGGGTCGACAGGATTGCCGAGCGGCCGGGCGTCTTGGTCGGGTCCTTCGTCTCCTCGTTCACCGACAGGGCCGTATCCCAGCCCCAGTAGATGAAGACCATGAGGATCAGACCGGACGCGAACGCCGGGAAGGCCAGGCCCGACGGGTTCAGCCAGCTCCAGCTCGGCGTGATGGACACTGCCGGGTGGTGGCCGGTACCGACCCGGACGAGCGCTACCACCGACAGGACGATCAGCATCGTGACCTCGATGCTCAGCAGTGCTTTCTGGAAGTTCGCCGAGACCTCGATGCCCCGGTAGCAGATGTAGGTCATCGCGACGATCCAGAGCACGCCGGTGAGCAGCACCCAGCTGCTGGCCGGGTTCGAGCCGATGCCCTTGGCGTTGAACAGCAGGAAGATGTACTGGCCGGCCACCTGCGCAAGGCTCGCCATGACGAGGATGTCGGCGGCCACGATGGCCCAGCCGCCAGCCCAGCCGGTCTTCGGGCCGAAGGCGCGAGTCGCCCAGGTAAAGGTCGTGCCGCAGTCCGGGTCGGCCTTGTTGAGCTCGCTGTAGCCGATCGAGGTCAGGATCATCGGTATGAACGCGAGGATCGCCACCAGCGGCGATTTCAGCCCGACCGCAAGCACGATGAAACCGAGCGTGGCCGCGAGGCTATAGGCGGGCGCGACGGAAGCCGTCGCGATGACGGTGCTGGAGATCAGGCCGAGGGCACCGACCTTCAGGCCCTTATCCTTGAGTTCTTCCGTTGGCTGTATTTCCGACAGAGCCATGCCTACCCCTCAGCTTGGTCTGCCCCGGACCTGGGGCACAGGACCTGGGGCACACGAGTCTGGCACTGGCGAGCCAGAGCCGCTGGCCTGGCTGCCGGTCACTCAACAGACACCTGACGTTACTACCCACTCTTACTGGCCACGGTTCTAGCACGTATTACCCCCCGATGGCAACGATTTCAGTTGTAACATGTACGAAACGCTACTGGTCCCGTCGAGGTACCTCGGGTGCTCAGGGCTAGGATCGCAGCATGCGCATACTCCTTGTCGGAGCTGGCGGGGTAGGCACCGCTTTTGCCCGTATTGCCGCCCGCCGCCCGTTTGCCGAGCTGATCATCGCCGACTACGACCTGGCCAGGGCTCAGCACGCGGCCGCGGCCCGGGACTCGTACACCGCCGTGCGGCTGGATGCCAGGGACGAGACCGCCACCGCGGGCCTCCTCATCGAGCATCGCTGCGACGTCCTCATGAATGCCACTGACCCGCGGTTCGTGATGCCGCTGTTCCGCGCCGCGCTGGCCGCGAAGGTCACCTACCTGGACATGGCCATGTCCCTGTCGCACCCCAGTCCGGACGAGCCGTACGCCCGGACCGGGGTGAAGCTCGGCGACGAGCAGTTCGCGATGGCCGAGCAGTGGGAGCAGGCCGGCCAGCTGGCGCTGGTCGGCATCGGCGTGGAGCCGGGCCTGTCCGATGTGTTCGCCCGCTACGCCGCCGACGAGCTGTTCAGCGAGATCGACGAGATCGGCGTGCGAGACGGCGCCAACCTCGCGGTAGCCGGCTACGAGTTCGCCCCGACGTTCTCCATCTGGACCACGATCGAGGAGTGCCTTAATCCCCCCGTCATCTGGGAAGAGGGCAGGGGCTGGTTTACCACGGCGCCGTTCAGCGAGCCCGAGACCTTCACCTTCCCGGCCGGCATCGGGCCAGTCGAGTGCGTCAACGTCGAGCACGAGGAAGTGCTGCTGATACCTCGCTGGGTGGATGCCAGGCGGGTCACCTTCAAGTACGGCCTCGGCGAGGAGTTCATCGGCGTCCTGGAGACGCTGCACAAGCTCGGCCTGGACTCCACCAGCCCGGTCAGCGTCGACGGCGGGCGCGTCTCGCCTCGCGACGTGGTGGCAGCGTGCCTTCCGGACCCGGCCACGCTGGGCGACAAGATGTCCGGCCTCACCTGCGCCGGCACCTGGGTTACCGGCACCGGCACAGACGGCAGGCCGCGCGAGGTCTACCTGTCGCACGTCGCGGACAACGCGCAGACGATGGCTGACTACGGATCCCAGGCCGTCGTCTGGCAGACCGCCGTCAACCCCGTGGTCGCCCTGGAGCTGCTTGACTCCGGCGCCTGGTCGGGCGCCGGCGTGCTCGGGCCGGAGGCGCTGCCCCCGCAGCCCTTCCTTGACCTGCTGACCGCCTACGGCTCACCGTGGACCTGCGAGGAACGCACCCCGGCCGGAACCTGAGACTGCTGTACATGGAAACGGAGTAACCGTGGCTAATGATCTCCAGAACTTCGTCGGTGGCCAGTGGACTGACACGTCCTTTGACAAGCGCGCTGACCTGATCGACCCCAGCACCGGTGAGGTCTTTGCGACCGCGCCGGTATCCGGTCAGGCCGAAGTCGACGCCGCGTTCCGGGCCGCCGCAGCCGCCTTCCCCGGCTGGCGCGACTCGACGCCCGCAGAGCGGAGCCTTGCCCTGCTGCGGATCGCGGACGCGATCGAGGCGCGCGCTGACCAGTTCGTCACGGCCGAGTCGCAGAACACCGGCAAGCCACTCGCGCTGACCGCATCGGAGGAGATCCCGCCGATGGTGGATCAGATCCGGTTCTTCGCCGGGGCGGCCCGGATGCTGGAGGGCAGGTCGGCCGGCGAGTACCTGGCCGGGTTCACCTCGTTCGTACGGCGCGAGCCCGTCGGCGTGTGCGCGGCAGTGACACCGTGGAACTACCCGATGATGATGGCCGTCTGGAAGTGGGCGCCCGCGCTGGCCGCCGGCAACACCATGGTGCTGAAGCCGTCCGACACCACGCCCTACTCGACTCTGCTCATGGCCGAGCTCATCAGCGAGTTCGTCCCCGCGGGTGTCTTCAACGTGGTGTGCGGCGACCGGGACACCGGTCGCGCCCTGGTGTCGCACCCGGTGCCGCAGATGGTCTCGATCACTGGCTCCGTGCGGGCCGGCATCGAGGTAGCCCGCTCGGCGGCGGACAGCCTGAAGCGGGTACATCTGGAGCTCGGCGGCAAGGCGCCGGTCATCGTGTTCGACGATGCCGACCCGGAGAAGGCAGCCGAGGCGATTGCCATCGCCGGCTACTTCAACGCCGGGCAGGACTGCACGGCAGCGACCCGGGTGCTCACCGGCGCGGGCATCCACGACGACTTCGCGGCGGCGCTGACCGAGCAGGCGAAGGCGCAGCTCACCGCCGGGCCCGACAACGAGGAGGCCACCTACGGGCCGCTGAACAACGCCAGTCAGCTCGACCGGGTCTCCGGCTTCATCTCGCGGCTGCCGGATCACGCCCGGCTGCTGACCGGCGGGCAGCGGGTCGGCGAGAAGGGCTACTTCTACGCGGCCAGCGTCGTGGACGGGCTGCAGCAGGACGATGAGATCATCCAGAACGAGGTCTTCGGCCCGGTGATCACCGTGCAGAAGTTCAGCGACGAAGACGATGCGCTGCGGTGGGCCAACGGCACCGAGTACGGTCTCGCGTCGTCGGTCTGGACCTCGGACCACGGCCGCGCGATGCGGATGGCGCGGGCGCTCGATTTCGGCTGCGTCTGGATCAACACGCACATCCCGCTGGTCGCCGAGATGCCGCACGGGGGCTTCAAGCACTCCGGTTACGGCAAGGACCTGTCGATGTACGGCTTCGAGGACTACACGCGGGTCAAGCACGTGATGTCCGCGCTCGACTAGCGCGCTCTCTGCTCGCGGACCTCGGGGCGGGTGGGTCTGGCCGCCCCGAGGTCCTTACTACCCGGTGCTGGATCAGCAGGTCTTCGAGCTGCAGGTCCAGTACTCAGGGAAGAACATGTCGAGGGGGTTCTGCGTCGCGTTGTGCAGGTTGTTGCTGACTGCCATCACCGCCGTCTGCCAGGGCAGCCAGAGCGCCGGCACCTGCGTCGCCGTGTAATTGGCGTAGGTGTCGAAGGTGCTCAGACTGCTGCTGGTGTGGGTGGCGTTGATCAGCGAGTCCATGGTCGGGTTGCTGTAGCTGCCCGCGTTGTTGTCCGAGCCGGTCGCGTACAGCGGCTCGCCGGTCGGTTCGAAGCCAGGCCCGTTGAAGAGCCAGCCCCCCAGGTACAGGAAGTCCCACTTGCAGGACGACTGACTGGGCTTGCACGGACTGGTTTCGCCCAGCAGAGTGTCGAACGTCTCGCCCTGCGGGGACAGCTGGATGCCGGCCTGAGCGAAGCCCGACTTCAGGATGTCGACATCGTCTTCCTGCGTGGAGATGCCCGAGGTGTAGGCCATGCTGAACTTGGCCTGCGTACCCTTCGCAACACCCGCGCCGCAATCCGACGCGGCCGTGCCCGCTGACTCGCAGGTCAGCACCCCGCCGACCTTCTTCCAGCCATGGGAGGCCAGCAGTGCCTCGGCCTTCGCCGGGTCATACGGGTAGGGGCCCTGACCGCCGTTCTCCTCCATGGTCGACGAGACCCACTGGCTCTTGGGCTCGGGCGGGACGCCCGCGGGCGTCGGGTAGGAGTAGCCGCGGCCGACGGCCGTGTCCATGCCTTTCTGGTTGGTCAGCTCCATCATCGCCTGCCGGAAGTAGAGCTGCCTGAACACCGGGCCGTACGTCGGGTTGTTGAAGTTGATGGCGGCATACCCGATGCCGAACGAGTAGGCCGCCTGCAGGCCGTAGCCGGCGGACTGCACCGGATTGACGGCCGGCAGGAAGTTCTTCTGCGCCGGCCCGAGGTCCGTGGACGGGATCGGGCCCATGCTGAGCGCGCCGGTCTTCACGCCGGTGTAGACGGCCGTGTCGCTGGTGTAGTCCGCGAACTTAACCGTGACCGTGGCCTTCTGCGGACCGGAGTACTTCGGGTTCGGCACGAACGTGTAGTCGCCGTCGATGTTGAACGCGCTCAGCTTGTACGGGCCGTCCAGGACCTGCCACAGCGGGTTGGTTGCGTAGGTGGCGGTGTCCTTGTTCTGCGCCGTCATGAAGTTGTAGACGGCCTTGCACTTCGTCCAGCCGTCCGCCGCCGAGTCGGTGGTGCAGCCGCCGCTGCCCGCCGCCACGCCGGCCTTGGAGACGTCCCACGCCATCGGCATCGGCTCCAGGGTGGCGAGCTGGTTGTAGGTGAACCAGATGCTCGAGTACGCCTGCTTCAGGTGCAGCGTCACCTGGTCCGGGCCGGTGGCCGAGTACGAGGCCATGTTGTCGGGCAGCAGACCCGGCCCGGCCCCGAAGATGGCTTTCTCAGCCTCCAGCATGTTCAGCCAGAAGACCAGGTCCTTGGCGTCCACGGTCTGGCCGTTGGACCACTTCCAGCCCTTGAGGTTGATCACCACGGTCTTGCCGCCGTCGGAGTAAATCGGCGCGTCGGCCGGGGAGTCCGCGTAGTCGACCGAGATCGAGGTGCTGCTGTTGCCGCCGAACATATACAGCGGCCGCACCATCAGGTACTCGAAGTCCTCGCCATTGACCACGCTGGCACACTGAGTGCCCTGGAACGGGAAGATGCAGTTCGCGCCGGTCCCGGTGACATTCGCCAGCGTCGCGACCGCACCCTTCACCGTCGTGCCCGACGAGCTGGTGCTCGGACTGGCCGTGGAGCTGCAGCCCGCCGCCAGCAGTGCGGCCGCTGCAATTCCAGCGATCCCGGCGGCGCCTATCGTGCGCCGGCGTTCAGACATGTGCACTCCTTCGTTGCCGCGTGACTGACACGTTTTCAGGCTGCTTTGCCCGGACCCTGATGTCGATGCGATGGATGATATGTTGCGAAATAGTTACTACCGACCGACCTCTCGTTCGGTTCGGGGCGTGCTGCCGCCCCGGCTGGCCTGACATTTGTCACGCGACACTCGTGAGTCCCGGCACTGATACGTGAATGGTCCTTAGCCAGGCGCGCGGCAGCGCCGGCGGAGCCGGCTCGTGGCCCGCCGGTGACTGGGTTTCTGGTCAGGCCGCTGGCTGGAGGGTGACCTGGTGGCCGAGGGCCTGGAGCTTTGCGATCAGGCGGCGGGTCTCCTTGTCGGGGTCGAGCCTGCGGGTGAAGTAGTCGTCGCCGAGTTCGTGGTAGCTGACCCCGCCGGCCAGGACGTGCCAGATGATGACCAGCATGGCGTGGGCGACGACGATGATCGCTTTCTTCTTGGCGGTAGGGCTGTGGTAGCCGCCCCATTTCATGACGTGCCGGTGGTAGAGGGACCTGAGGTAGCCCTGGTGGCGGACGGCAGCCCAGGCTGCCTCGACCAGGACCGGCTGCAGGTGGATGTTGCCGTGCCGGGGCTTGCCGGAGCGCCGTCTGCCCGCCGATTCGTGGTTGCCCGGGCACAGCCCGGCCCAGGAGGCCAGGTGGGCGGGGTCGGGGAAGTACTCGCTGACGTCCGCCCCGATCTCGGAGATGACGGCGGCGGCGGTCAGCGGGCCGATGCCGGGGATGGTGGTCAGCAGGTCCCGCTGGGCGCGAAAGGGCGCCATCATCGCCTCGACCTGCTGGTCCAGCTTCGCGATCATCGCCTCGAGGTGTCCGATGTGGTCCAGGTGCAGGCGGCACATCAAGGCGTGATGGCCGACGGGCCGCTCCGGCGCCAGGGTCAGGTCCGGGATCCTGGCGCGCATCCTGCCTTTGGCCAGATCGGCCAGCACCGCGCCGCGGCGCTCGCCGTCGATCAGCGCCTCGATCATCGCCTGGCCGGACTTGGTGGCGATCGAGGAGGCGGCAGAGTCGATCTTGATGCCGGCGTCCTGGAGCACGTTGCCGAGTCTTTGCAGCTCCGAGGTCCGCGACTGCACGACCTTAGTCCGGTACCGCAGCACGTCCCGGGCGGCCTTGATGTCGGCCGGCGGGATGAAGCTGCCTTTCAGCAGCCCGCACTCCAGCAAGTGCACCAGCCACTCGGCGTCGGCATAATCGGTCTTGCGGCCCGGCACGTTTTTCACGTGCGCGGCGTTGCACACCAGCACCTGCCCGAAGTGCCCGTGCTCGATCAGCGCGTGGTAGACCGGCATGCTGTAAATCCCGGTCGCCTCCATCGCCACATGCGTGACACCCAGCGAGTCCAGCCACCGGGCCGCCTCGGCCAGCACCCCGTAGAACGTCCTGAACGTGCGCTTGACCGTCTGGCGGCCGTCCGGCCCGTCACCGGGCAGCCGGACCGCCACCGCGATCACGTCCTTGCCCACATCCACCGCGGCGCACCGCTCATACAACACCTGCATCCCTGTCTCCCATCTAGCGTGCCAACGGACGCGCACGCCGCCCGCGGAGCCCCTGACAGGTCTAAGACACTGATACTCGCGTTCGCAGCGCAACCGGGGGACACCCGAAGGTGAGGGCTCCAGCGTCAATCTAAAGCACGGTCTCACGAAGCCAAGCGCAACCGACGTCGGCGGGCAGCATGCACGCAGCCATTCTCATCCGCCGGGAGCGGCCCGCAGGGCCCATCAATATCTAAAGCCGCGCCGCGGGCTGCGAAATCCTGGGGCGACGGGGTGAGTTGCCTCTGCCCATGCGTCAGGGCTGTGACAAACGAGGGGATCGCAGTGAGTAACAGGCATGCCGCCACGTCGGACACCTCGGCACGCGGCGGCGCTGGCAGCAGCGTGGCAGCCGGTGGTCAGACAGCAGGCGCACCTGCCACCGGACCGTTCGCCTGGCTCGGGCGCGTCGTGGTCCGGCATCCGTGGCGAGTGATCGCGCTGTGGATTATCGCGGCGGTGGCGGTGATCGCCACGGCGCCAGCCCTGCCGACCACGACCAACGAAAGCAGCTTCCTGCCGTCGGGCTATGAGTCCATCCGGGCCGCGAATCTGCAGGACAAGGCGTTCCCGGGGGCGGGGAACGTTTCGTCCGAGGCTGCCATCATCGTCTTCGCCCGCGCGGATTCTGGCAGGCTCTCGACGGCTGACTCAGCGAAGATCGCCGGGATCGCGAAGTCGCTCACTGCCCGGCACATCCGCAACATTCTCAGTTTCACGCCCAGTGCGCAGTCACCGAACCACCTAGTCCAGGCGATCCTGGTGGCGATGCCGAACAGCGTGGCCAACGGCACCGGGACTGCGTCCGCCGACGCGGTCAAGACGCTGCGTTCCGATATCAAGCCGCTGATGCGCGGTACCGGCGTGACGGAGGGCGTCACCGGCGCGGCCGCTGAGCAGCTGGACAGTCAGCAGTCGGGCAACCGGGCCCAGCAGATCGTCCTGGTCGCCACGCTGATCCTGATCCTGGTTCTGCTGCTGCTGATCTTCCGCAGCCCGATCATCGCGGTCCTGCCGCTCATCGTGATCGCGCTGGTGTCCCAGGTCGCCACCGGCCTCATCAGCGATGTGAACACGGCACTGCATCTCAACGCGGACAGCTCGGTGTCGACGATCCTCATCGTGGTGCTGTTCGGGATCGGCACCGACTACATCCTGTTCCTGATGTTCCGCTATCGCGAGCAGCTGCGCAGCGGTGAGGATCCGAAGCAGGCGATGGCCAGCGCGGTGGCACGGGTCGGCGAGGTCATCGCCTCCGCGGCGGGCGTGGTGATCGTCGCCTTCCTCGCGCTGCTGCTGTCGACCCTCAGCGTGCTGCGCTCGCTCGGGCCGACGCTCGCCATCGCGGTGGCGGTCACGCTGCTGGCCGGCCTGACGCTCGTCCCGGCCGTGGTGTCGCTGCTCGGCACGAAGGTGTTCTGGCCGTCCCAGGCGTGGCGCACGGAGCCGAAGGCCGTCCGCTTCACCGCGATCGGCCGCGCGATCGGCCGCCGCCCGGCTGTGTTCGCGGTCGCGTCCGGCCTCGTGCTCGTCGTGCTGGCACTCGGCGCTCTCGGGTACAAGCCGACCTTCGACCTGTCCTCGGCCGGCATCCCGAGTAACGCCGAGTCGCAGACCGCGCTGAAGACGCTCGAGCGCGGGCTGCCGCCCGGCGCGACCGATCCGACCATCGTGCTGCTGCACGCCCGGTCCGGCCGGCTGACGCCCGCGGAACTTACCAGCTACGACTCGAAGCTGAAAACCTTCGACGGAGTCGGCTCGGTGGCACCGCCGGCTGTCAGCGCCGACGGGGCGACAGCCGCCTACACGGTCACGCTGTCCTACAACCCGGAGTCCACCCGCGCCGTCGACGTGCTCACGGATCACCTACGTCCGAGCGCGCACGCGGCCGCACCACCCGGCACGTACGCGCTGGTCGGCGGAACCACTGCCGTGTTCGCCGATATCCAGCGGGCGATAGATCACGACT
The DNA here is from genome assembly GCA_963711535.1 of uncultured Actinomycetota bacterium. GTDB lineage: Bacteria > Actinomycetota > Actinomycetes > Streptosporangiales > Streptosporangiaceae > JAJYUU01. The sequence continues at coordinate 78,471 of CAVQEN010000008.1, forward strand.
ACGCCGTGGTGTTCCCGACAGCGGCCGTCATCATCCTGGTCATCCTCTTCCTGCTGCTGCGAAGCGCGGTCGCACCGTGGTACCTGATGGCGTCGGTCGGCCTCGGTTTCGGCGCCACGCTCGGTGCCAGTGTGCTGGTATTCCAGGCGCTCGGCCATCAGGCGGGGCTGGTCTTCCTGCTCCCGGTGTACATGTACCTGTTCGTGGTGGCGCTCGGCACCGACTACAACATCCTCATGATCGCCCGGCTCCGCGAGCAGGCACGCGAGGGCATGGAACCCCGGCAGGCTGTCGCCACGGCACTGCAGCACGCCGGGCCCGCCATCGGCGCGGCCGGACTGATCCTGGCGGGTACCTTCGCGTCGCTGACACTGGCCGGCAACTCGATCCTCGCTCAGCTCGGGTTCGCCGTCTCCTGCGGCATCGTGCTCGCGGCATTCGTCATGGCGATGTTCTTCTCACCCAGCATCACCGCGCTGATCGGCAGCCGCGTGTGGTGGCCCGGGCACGCCAGGAAGACGCCCTAGCCGCGGCGGGAGCGACGGCGGCGGCGAATGCCGAGAACGACGAGCAGCAAGGCCAGCAGGCCGGCCGCGGCCGGCACGGCGCGCTTGAGCACCGGCAGGCCCGCGACCTCCAGCAGGTCGATCGCGTCGCTCTCCGGCGGCTGCCAGGCTTGCGTCTGCGGCGCCGCCGCGGGCTCGTCCGCGACCGCGGACTCGTGGCGCGCCGGGCGAAGCGGAGTCACCTCGGCGAGATCGTCCTCGTCGGCCGCGTGCCTGCCCGCCCGCCGGTCACCCTCCAGGTCAGCGGCCGCGGGCGCCGGCTCGCGGCCACTTGCGCCGCCACTGCCAGCATCGGCGAGAGCGAGCCCCCGGTCCGCGAGCTTGGTCTGGATGTCCGTCAGCGACGCCGGGCCGACACCGTCGATAGCGCGCAGCTGCTGCTCGGTCCGCCTGGTCAGGTCCCCGAGCGTCTGGATGCCGTCCCGGCGCAGGCTGCTCCACGCCCGCGAGCTCAGGTTGAGTACGTCGATCGGCAGCGCCACGTCCGGTGTGCCGCTGCCAGGAGCTGCCTCGTTTCCTGTCTTCGGAGCAGCAGTCGCGGTATCCGGCGCAGGTGCCGAATCAGCCGCGAGCATCGCCGCCAGGTTGCTGGCGAAGATCCCGATGAGCTTTCCGCCAACCTCGGTCAGCACGCCGCGGCCGAACTGCGCGGGCTTCCCGGTCACGGTCAGGTTGGTGCGCACTGTCACCGTGGTCTTGTCGCCGTCGGGCTGCAGCTGCGAGCGGACCGATGCCGACGCCGTGCCCGCGCCACGGGTCTCCTTGCCGGACGCCTCGAGCACGACGACGCCCGCGTCCCGGTCCCGCTCGGTGAACTTGGCGGTGCCGGCGTACGTCATCTGGATCGGGCCGACCTTCACCTTGATCCGGCCCGCGATGTTGTCGCCGTCGACCGAGTCGAGGCTGGCGCCCGGCATGCAGGGCGCCACCCGCTCGACGTCCAGGAGCACATCCCATGCTCGCTCCGCCGGAACCGGGACCGAGAATGAGTGCTCGAGCTCCATATGTCAGACTCCTGCCGCTGCCTCCAGAGCACGCCCGGTCAGCACCCGCGCGAGATGACGCCGGTAATCCGGCGCCCCGTGCAGGTCCGCAGGCGGCTGTGTCCCATCGGCCGCTGCGTCGGCGGCTGCGCGCAGCGCCTCGGAACTAGCCTGCGCTCCGGCTGCCGCGGTCTCGACGGCAGTCGCGCGGACCGGGACCGATCCCATGTTGGTCAGTCCGACCCTCGCCTCGGCCACCTGGCCATTGGAGCGCCGTACCAGCGCCGCGACGCCGACGATCGCCCACGCCTGCGCGGTCCGGTGGAACTTCTCATAACGATATCCCCAGTCGGTACCGAGCTTGGGCACCCGGATACCCGTCAGGACGTCGCCGGGCTCAAGTGCCGTGGTCAGGTAGTCGACGAAGAACTCGCTCGCCGGGATTTCCCGCTGGCCGGCCGGGCCGGTCGCAATCATCGTGGCATTCAGCGCCAGGATCACCGCGGGCAGGTCACCGGCCGGGTCGGCGTGCGCGAGCGAGCCGCCGAGTGTGCCGCGATGACGCACCGCGGGATCGGCGACCGTGCGCGCCGCCTGCGCCAGCAGGCCGCAGTGCTCGGCGATCAGCGGGTCGTGCACCACCTGGTAATGCGTCGTCCGCGCGCCGACAAGCAGATGATCGCCGCCGTCGGTGACGCCGCGCAACTCGTCGAGGCCGCCGATATCGACCAGTAGCTCTGGGTAGGCCAGCCGCAGGCGCAGCAGCGCCAGCAGGCTCTGCCCGCCCGCGATCACCTTCGCGTCCTCGCCGCCGTCGGCAAGCGCGCTCACCGCGTCGCTGACAGACGCGGGCCGGAGGTAGGAGAACTTCGCCGGGATCATGCCGTGTCTCCGTTCGGGCTCGTCGCCGTGTTCGCACTCGCTGCCGCGATGGCCCGCCACACCCGCTCCGGCGAGCAGGGCATCGTGATGTCACGGACGCCGAGCGGCCGCAGCGCGTCCACGATGGCGTTCACCACCGCCGGGGTCGACGCGATCGTCCCGGCCTCGCCGACGCCCTTGACGCCGAGCCGGTTGCTGGCCGGGGTCGAGGTGCGCTCGGTGACGTAGGACGGCAGGTCTGCCGCCGACGGCACCAGGTAATCGGCGAGCGTGGCCGTCACCAGGTTGCCCTCGTCGTCGTAGACGCCTTCTTCGTAGAGCGCCTGCGCGATGCCCTGGGCTAGCCCGCCGTGGACCTGGCCCTCAACGATCAGCGGGTTCACCACCACGCCGACGTCGTCCACTGCGACGTAGGAGCGGATTGTCACGAACCCGGTCTCGGTGTCCACCTCGGTGGCGCACAGGTGCGTTCCGTGCGGGAAGGAGAAGTTGTCCGGGTCGTAGGTGGACTCCGAGTCCAGCGACGGCTCGACGCCCTCGGGTAGCGCATGCGCCGCGAACGTGGCCAGCGAGACCTCCTGGATCGACGTACTCGCCTCCGGGTCACCGCGGACGAAGAACCGCCCGGCCGAGAAGTCCAGGTCGTCGGCCGAAGCCTCGAGCATCGCGGCCGCGATGACCCTGGCCTTGGCGATGACCTTGTCGCAGGCGCCGACCAGGGCGAGACCGCCGACCGCGAGGGAGCGCGACCCGTAGGTGTCCATGCCCTTCGGCGACACCAGCGTGTCGCCGTGCAGCACCCGGATGTCCTCGAACGGTACGCCGAGCTGGTCGGACACGATCTGGCTCCACGCTGTCTCGTGCCCCTGACCGTGTGCGCTCGAGCCGGTGACGACCTCGACCTTGCCCGTCGGCAGCATCCGGATCGAGGCGGTTTCCCAGCCGCCCGCGCCGTAGGACAGCGAGCCGAGTACCCGCGACGGCGCCAGCCCGCACATCTCGGTGAAGGTGGAGATGCCGATGCCGAGCCTGACCGGGTCGCCGCGCTCGTTGCGCTCGTGCTGCTCCGCCCGCAGCGCGTCGTAGCCGAAGAGCTCCCTGGCCTTCGCCGTCGCCGCCTCGTAGTTGCCCGAGTCGTAGGTCAGTCCGCAGATCGTGGTGAACGGGAATTCCTCGTGGGTGATCCAGTTCCGCTCCCGCAGCTCCAGCGGCTCGATGCCGAGCTCGGCTGCCAGCTCGTCCATGATCCGCTCGATCGCGAACGTCGCCTCCGGTCGGCCTGCTCCGCGATAGGCGTCCGTCGGCATCTTGGTGGTGAAGATGCCGGTGCACTTGAACGAGTACGCGTCCATCTTGTAGATGGCCGGGAACATGAACGCGCCGAGCAGCGGCACGCCTGGCGTCACCAACATGAGGTAGGCACCCATGTCGGCCAGCAGGTCGACGTCCAGGCCGCAGATCCGGCCGTCGGAGTCGGCAGCGATCCTGATCCGCTGCCACTGGTCGCGGCCATGGTGCACGGTCAGGTTGCCCTCGGTGCGTGACTCGGTCCACTTGACCGGCTTGCCGACCTTGCGACCGATGAGCACCGCCAGCACTTCCTCGGCGGTGACCTGCAGCTTCGATCCGAAGCCGCCGCCGACGTCAGGCGCGACGACGCGGACGTTCTGCTCCGGTATCCCGAAGAACGCTGCCAGCGCGAACCGCAGCACGTGCGGGATCTGCGTGGCCGACCAGAGCGTGACCTCGTCGCCGCTCCACTGCGCAACCACCGAACGCGGCTCCATCGCGCACGGGATCAGGCGCTGCTGCCGGAAGGTGCGCTCGAGCACGACCGGCGCGTCGCGGAAGGCAGCCTCGACGTCGCCGTTGGCGAACACCCACTCGTAGCTCTTGTTACCAGCCTCGTGCACCTTCGGCGAGTCAGGCTCGAGCGCAGTCCGGATGTCCAGCACCGGTGGCAACGGCTCATAGTCCACGTCGATGGCGTTGACGGCGTCCGCAGCTGTGTACCGGTCGCGGGCCACGACCACGGCCACGGCCTCGCCGACGTAGCGCACCTCGTCGACGGCCATCGGCGGGTGCGCGGGGATCTGGATGTCCTCGGTGACCGGCCAGGCGCACGGCAGGCTGCCCTGCTCGGCGGCGAAGTCGGCACCGGAGAACGCCGCGATCACGCCCGGCTGCTCGAGCGCGCCGCTGACGTCGACGCGCGTGATCTTCGCGTGCGCGAACGGACTGCGCACGAACGCCAGGTGCAGCATGCCCGGCAGCCGGAAGTTGTCGGTCCAGTTCGTCTGGCCCGTGATCAGCCGCGCGTCTTCCTTCCGCAGCCGGGCCTGACCGATCTGGGCCGCGGGCGCTGCCGCATCGTCGAGTACCGGAGTCGCGGTCATGCGGTCACCGCCGCCTGCGCCGCGCGCTTCACGGCGCGGACGATGTTCTCGTATCCGGTGCAGCGGCAGAGGTTGCCCTCCAGCCCCTCCCGGATCTCCTCCGCCGTCGGGTCCGGGTTGTCCCGCAGCAGGTCAATCGCCGCCATGATCATGCCGGGCGTGCAGTACCCGCACTGCAGGGCGTGCTCCTCGTGGAACGCGCGCTGCACTGGATGCAGACCTCCGTTCGCCAGTCCTTCGATCGTGGTCACGTCGGACCCGTCCGCCTGCACGGCCAGGACCGAGCAGCTCTTGACCGACTGGCCGTCCATCAGGACTGTGCACGAACCGCAGTTGGAAGTGTCGCATCCGACCGGCGTACCGGTCTTGCCGACGACCTCTCTCAGGTAGTGAACAAGTAGCAAGCGTGGTTCGACCTGATCGACGTACTGAACGCCGTCAACCGTGACGGTGATGTGCGTCATGCGCTGACACCTCCGGGGGCAGGGCAGATGGGCCTCAGGCAAACTTAGGCCGCCCACCGGCTACTGCACCAGTACCCGCGCATCGCACGATGCACCATCCGCCGGTGCGCCGGTTAGCTCACCACCAGAAAATTCCCGGCCATACTGGCGGTATGCGTTCCTTACCGACCGACGATGCAGTCCGTGCCGCCGCCGGGCGCCTGCGGGCGGATCTGGCTGAAGACGGCCTGGAAAATGCCGTTGCCTCGTATTTCAGCGAGCCGGTCTTCGCTGGCATGACGTTCAGCGACCTTGGCCGCAATCCGCCTGATGAGATCACAGCCGACGACTTGCTCGCCGTGACGCTGCTGGATATCGTCTGGCGCCCTCAGGTCGTCCGCATCCTGCTCGGGACGCAGCTGCGGGAACTGTCTCAGATGCTCGCCGCCATCCCGGATGACATCGACCTGTGGGATGCCGACGATGAGGTGTCCCAGCGCATCGACGTGCTGTGGAATGCGCTGATGGCGATCGACGGCATTGGCGCTGCCAGCGCGACGAAACTGCTGGCCCGCAAGCGTCCGCGGCTGTGCCCGATCAGCGACAGCGTGGTCACCAGGGCCGTAGCAGTGCCCGGCCGGACCTGGGATGTACTCCGCCGCTTGCTGCAGGATCCAGCCGCGCGCGACCGGGTCGAAGCGCTCCGCCCGGACGGTGCCGCCGAAGCCAGCCTGCTGCGCATCCTGGATGTGATCTTGTGGATCTCCCATAGCGAGTCAGCGGCGGCGCACTGGGTTCGAGAACAAGCGGGAATGCGGCGCCGTGAGCGAGCCGGCCGTGATTCTGGCCGTCCGGAGGACAGCTGAACTGGCGCTATCGGCTGCGTGGCGTCGTTTGTGGTGCTGTGCGGCCAGCACCGGCGATCATCTGAAAAGGAGACCTGACATGACGACCGAGGGCATCGAAGCCGTGTTCCTGGAGACTCGCAACTGGGGCAAGGCAGCCAAGTGCGCTCAGGGTGCCTGATGCAGACGGATTCCGGGCCGATCCTGCCGTCGAGGTGGTCACTCCCTTCCAGGACACACATTTCGGCACCAAGGAGATGACCGTCCGTGATCCCGACGGGCGCATCTGGAGCCTCCAGGCCCCGGCCAAGAAGTGACCGACCGCACGGAGAACGCATCGTGACTGGTGAGCAGGCAGCAGGGCCAGACGCCACGGCGGTCCGGGTCGCCTTGTGGCGGGCACTGCACGTCCAGGTCGACCAGCCGCCCCATGTGCCCGACGACGAGATCGGCCTCCGATTGGCGGCGCCCGACGACGGTTGGCGTTGTCGCCCGGACATGGACCCCCAGGCGACGAGTCGTACGCGAGCGTCCATCGTGGCTCGCGCTCACTTCATCGAGGACCTGGTTGCCGAGCGGGCCGACCAGGGTGTCATCCAGTGCGTCATCTTGGGAGCTGGGTTGGACACCTTCGTCCAGCGCCGGCCGGAGATTGCCGCCCGCCTTCGAGTGTTCGGGGTCGATCGGCCCGCCCCCCAAGTCTGGAAGCGCCAGCGCCGGGACGAGTTGGGCTTCGGTGTCCCGGAGTGGTTGCAGCTCGTGCCGGTGGACTTCGAGGCCGGCGGGTCGTGGTGGGACGGACTGGCTACCGCCGGGTTCGATCGCGGGCGGTGATCAGGGTGCGAGCGCGCTGAGCGGGCTGATTACCGTGCCGTCGTCCGCGGTGAGGATCGGGCCAGTGCCCGTGACGACAAGACGGAATGCCGGCTCGCCCACGGTTTCGGTGTCGATCTGGTCGATGACGTCCCGCAGCGACTCGACGCCCGCCTGCATTTGCGCACCTCCAAGCTTGATCTCTACCGCCGCCCAGCGGCCGTCCGGGAGCGTGATGACCGCGTCGATCTCTTTGCCGTTCGAGTCCCGGTAGTGGCGGACTTCGCTACCGATCGAGGACGCGAGCACCATCAGGTCGTGGACGACCGCGCTCTCGAAAAGCATGCCGAGCGTTTCCAGGTCACTGTGCAAATGGTTCGACCCTGCTCCCAGTGCCGCTGCCGCAAGCGACGCATCGACCAAGTGGAGCTTCGGTGAGGTCCGCAGGCGAGCACGTGATCGCAGCTTTGGCGTCCAGGGCTGCTGCGGCTCGATGATGAAGAGCCGCTGCAAGAGTCTGACGTAGCTGCTGATCGTCTCGACGTTGATCGCCGGTGCGAGCGCCCGCACGTCGGCGGCGAGGGTTCTGTGCGTTACCTCTGAGGCGACGGACCGCGCCAGCCCTGCGATGAGTTGCTTGATCACGTCTGGCTCGTGTCGCACGTCGGCGAGTCGCCTGATGTCAGTGCGTGCGACCTCGTCGATGTACGCCCTGAGGCGGTCGGCGGACTGTTCGAGCCCGAGCGCGGTCATGGCAGGGAAACCGGGCCGCAGGATGTTCTCGATGACCTCGTCGAGTTCGAGACCGGCCTTCATGTTCGCGACTGGCCGCTCGCCGTTGAACAGTCCAGCGACGCTCACCGGGTGAGTAGCGGTACCGAGCTTCTCCCACCAGGTCATCGTCTGCTGGCGAAGTCTGAGGAACCTGCCGGCTCCGGTGTGGCGGGTGACGTCGTCTGCGGGTATCGCCGACCCGGTCAGAATGAAGCGTCCGGGCTCTGCGGTCGCGTCGACGGCGCGCCTCACCAGGTTCCAGAGCTCTGGTGCGACCTGCCATTCATCGAGCAGCCGAGGAGCGTCACCCTCGAGAACCGAACGCGGCGCGATCGCCAGGGCGCGCTGCACGTCAGCGTCGTCGATGAACGCATAGGAACCCGCGGCGTGCATGGCGGTCATCGTCTTGCCGCTCGCCCGAGCGCCTTCGACCACCACCGCGCCCGCCGCGGTCAGCGCACGGTGCAGCGCCGCGTCGATCACCCGCGGCCGGTATGCCCGTCCGAGCACCTCGGCAGTATCCATACCGCCATCCTAACGCTAAGCCGATGATTGCAGGATCTCTATGCCGATCAATGCAGCATTGCTAGGCCGGCGAGCGCAGCTCTCATGGGCTGAGTGCACGCACCGGCCTCCGCGGGCCATGTCCGCGCTGGACTTGTTCGCCATCGCTACCAGCAGCCTGGCAATCGCAACATCGCTATCCGTATCGAGGCGCAGGTTCCCGGTGGTCGAATGGACATCGAAGCCGTAGAGGACCTTGGCGTCGATCAAGTCCTCGAAGTCGCGAGGGTCGCGGACAGCGCGATCCAGGTCGTAGGCGACCATCGCATCCCCGCCCCTCCTGACGATCCACACCCTTCTCAAGGCCCTCGGGTCATCGCTGATCCGCGCGTACGGGCCAGCACGGTCGCCATCAGCGAGAATCCGCCGACGCGGCAGCTCAGCCGGTCTGCACGACCTGGAACGTCTCGGCCAGGCGCCCCGCACCGAGCCCGCCAGCTGTGGCGGCTGCGGCGAGGCGGTCACGCAGGAATCCCTCCAGGCCGTCCGGGTCGCCGATCTGGCTGCCATGGCAGCGCAGGGCCGCGATCTTCCGCGCGAACGTGTCGGTGATGTCGACGTAATGCGTCGGCTGCGGGCCGCCGGCAATCCAGACCTCGTGCACGGTCCACGGCTCGAGCTTCTCCTCATCCAGCAGCTCGGGGAAGGCGAACGGGTTACGGGAGTCCGGGTAGACGGCGTCCAGCGCCGCCGAGCCGACTGCGCGGTGGTCAGGATGGCTGGCGCCCATCCGCGCGAAGTTGCGATCCGGCGACTGGCACACCACCCGGTCCGGGCACAGCAGCCTGATCACGCGGGCGAGGTCGCGCCGCAGCCCGAGAGTCGCCTCGACCCGGCCATCCGGATAGCCGAGGAAGTGCAGGTCGGTCACGCCGACCTGCTTCGCCGCCGCCGTCTGCTCGGCCTGCCTGAGCACCGCCATGTCGGCGCGGGGGACGGCGCGGTCGCTGCCGCCGGCGTCTCCGTTCGTGACGATGCAGTAGCTGACCTGGAGGCCGGCGTCCGTCCACTGCGCGATGGTCCCGGCCGCGCCGAAGTCGACGTCATCGGGATGCGCGCTGATCACCAGGACGCGGGAAACCTTCTGTTCTCCAGCCATAGCAAGATCCTACGGCGGGCCTGGTCAGCGCCTCGTGGCGCCGGCGGTTCGGCGAAACAGGTGTTAGCACCGGCCGCTGGAGGGTACCGGGTGACCGCAGGGCACTCAGCTAGGGTGAGGAGATGTGACAACCTTCTCCGCAGATCGGGCATCTGCGCTCGCACTGGACGCGGCTGACGAGCTTGCGCACTTCCGCGAGCGGTTCGTGCGGCAGGACCGTGAGCTGATCTACCTCGACGGCAACTCGCTCGGGCCGCTGCCGGTCCGCGCGCAGGCCAGGATCGCCGATGCCGTCGACCAGGAATGGGGCGTCGGCCTCATCCGGTCCTGGGAGAACTGGATCCGCCTCCCGCACACGGTGGGCGACATGATCGGCGAGTATCTCGTCGGCGCCGCGCCCGGCCAGGTGCTGGTCTGTGACTCCACCACCGTGAACCTCTACAAGCTGGCCTGGGCCGCGCTCGACGCCCGGCCGGGCCGCGACGTGATCATCACCGACGACGACAATTTCCCCACCGACCGTTACGTGCTGGAGGGCATCGCGGCGCAGCGTGGCTGCGAACTGCGCCTCCTCCACACCGACCCGGACGGCGGGATCAGCGCGGACGCGCTCGCAGCAGCGCTGGACGAACGCTGTGCACTGGTCAGCCTGTCTCACGTCGCCTACCGCAGTGGCGCACTGGCCGACATGGCGACGCTGACCGAACTGGTGCACCACGCGGGCGCGCTGGCACTCTGGGACCTTTGTCATTCGGTCGGCGCGCTGCCGGTGGAGCTCGACGCCGCCGGCGCGGACATGGCCGTCGGCTGCACCTACAAGTACGTCAACGCGGGGCCAGGCGCCCCGGCGTTCCTCTATGTACGCGAGGATCTGCAGCCGCTGCTGAAGCAGCCCATCTGGGGCTGGTTCGGTCAGCACGACCAGTTCGCCATGGGCCCGCGGTACGACCCGGCGTCCGGCGTCGAGTCGTTCCTGACCGGGACGCCGAACATCATCGGGACCGTGGCAGTCGAGGAAGGCGCACGGCTTCTCGGCGAGGCGGGCATGGCGCCGCTACGCGCCAAGAGCATCGAGCTGACCAGCTATCTTATCGACCTCGCGGACGCCTGGCTGACGCCGCTCGGATTCACCGTCGCCTCGCCCCGGGAGGCCGCACATCGCGGCGGCCATGTCAGCCTGCGGCACGACGATGCGTGGCAGATCAGCCAGGCACTGATCCGAGCCGGCGTCATCGGCGACTACCGGACGCCCGACCGGGTGCGCCTCGGCCCCGTTCCCCTCTATACGTCGTTCACTGATGTCTTCGACGCCATGGAACGCCTGCGGGACATCACGGCCAGCAAGTCGTACGCCGACATCCCGCTCGAGCGCTCTCGCGTGACCTGACCTGACCTGCGGCGAAGGTCGTTGACACCCGGGACGGCCGGTCCTTAGTGTCGGTGCGTGCCCCGATACGGCCAGATCGACGGCGATTACGGTCGGCGGCTGCGCTCGTTCGACCGGGACGGCCCCGTATACATGCTGGGCCTGACCCGGCTCCTGCCCGGCTACAGCGGGCGCACGCTCGCGGCGTCGCTACCCGGACAGTCCCCTGAAGCCGTGTACGCGCCCGTCTCGCTGCTCGCCGCGGCCGGCGCCACGGTGTGTTTCGCGGCCGACGTCCTGGCGAGCTCCGGTGGCTGGGACCGGGTCGCTGTCATCTGGTATCCGACGCGCCGCTCGTTCGTCGAGCTGGCCTACCAGCGCAGCTTCCAGGACTGGCACATCGCGAAGGAAGACCGGATCGAGCGGACCATGGTGATGAGCACGCTGCCGGTCGCGGGGCTGCCGGCCCGTGCGTGGTCCGGCCGCATCCTGCTGGAGGCCTGGTCCGGTGCGCCGCCCGGCCTGGTGGCCGCGGGGACGGCGACGGCGTTCGCTGTCGAGGGGACCATCATCGGTGATGGCCGCGGCTGGGACGGCGTCCGCTACACCGCGATCGAGCCCGGCACGGCATTGCCGCTTGAGCGTCCCGGTCCGCGGTATCAGGCGCTGCTCCTCGACCCGACGATCGAGCGCTGGCGATGAGCGGCGGTCCGGCTGCGTCCGTCGCTTCGGTCGACTTCCACTTCGATGTCATGTGCCCGTGGGCGTACCAGGCGTCACTGTGGATTCGCGACGTGCGCGACCAGCTCGGCATCGCCATCGGGTGGCGGTTCTTCAGCCTCGAGGAAGTCAACCGGGCCGAGGGCAAGAAACATCCCTGGGAACGGGACTGGTCCTACGGCTGGTCGATGATGCGGGTCGGCGCGCTACTCCGGCGGCTCGATGCGGACCTGCTGGACCGCTGGTATCGGGCGGCTGGTACCGCCCTGCATGTGGACGGACACAAACCGCATCGCCGCGAGGTGGCCGAGGAACTGGTGCGGGGGCTCGGCCTGGACCCGGCGCTCGTCGGCCAGGCCATCGACGACCCGTCCACGAGCGCCGAGGTACTGGCCGACCACGAACGGCTGCTGGGCCTCGGCGGCTGGGGCGTGCCGACGCTCGTGTTCGGCCAGTGCCAGGCCCTGTTCGGGCCGGTGCTCATCGCGCCACCGTCGGGGGCGGCCGCTGTCCGGCTCTGGGAGCTCATGACCGGCTGGCTCGAGTTTCCGAACCTGTACGAAGTGCAGCGGCCGAAGAGTCCGGCCGACCTGAACGCGATCGCCACGACCTTCCGGCCGTACCTGGAGGCGCGCGACTGGATCACAGTCCAGAAGGAACACCGTGAAGGAGACCCGTGACAGCAAGCACAGCGACGGACCTGGCCACCCTCCGAGGATCGCTCGAGCAGAGTTACGACGCGATCGAGTCGCTGTGCGCGAGGCTGGACGCCGCGACCTGGAACGCGCAGTCGCTGTGCCCGGACTGGGACATGCGCGCCGTGGTGCACCACCTCGGCATGATGGAGCGGGTGATGACCGGGTGGCTGCCCGCCAGCGCCGAAGACCTGCCTCCGCTCGATCGCATCGCGCCCTACGAGGCCGAGGCTGCGGCACTAGATGACGCGGCGTTCGCCGCGCTGATCGCGGGAGTCTTCGCCGATCGGCGCGCGGACCTCGCCCGGCTTACCGAAGCGGACCTGGCGCGGCCGTCGTGGACGCCGATCGGGCCGCGTAGTTACGGCGGGTTCCTGGAGATGCGCATCTTCGACTTCTGGGTGCACGAGCGCGACATCACCACGCCGCTGGGCTGGCCCACCGAGGACGCCGGTGCGCGCGCGGAGATCGCCCTTGGTCAGGTCGAGAGTTCCATCGGCTACATCGCGGGGAAGAAAATCGGGCTGCCGGACGGGCGCTCCATCCGCTTCCGGCTGACCGGGCCGATCGTGCGCTCGATTCAGGTCGCGGCCAGCGGCGGGCGGGCACGAGCCGTCGAGCGGCTCGACGAGCCCGATGCCGAGCTGACCACCGACACGGTGACCTTCGTCCAGCTGGCCGGCGGCCGCATCGACCCCCAGGAGCAGATCGACTCCGGCGCGGTGCGCTGGACCGGAGACGGCGAGCTCGGAGACCGGGCCGCCCGCAATCTCCGCTTCACCATCTGAGCCTTGCCCGGCCTGCTCCGGCTGGCCTCCGGTGAGTCGCGGACGTATCTCCTGGACGCCGTCAGCGCGGGCGCCGGAAAATTTTTTCTGGCAGAAAGAGCTGGGCATGTCCGGATTTATTCAGCATGCCCCTCAGGCATCTCCTAGCTATGCCGGGCCTGGGTATGTCCGTATTTACGGGTTAAAGTGCTCCATAGGCTGCCCGGATAGATACCTCTCTTGCCGGTTTTATTCGGTTCCCCAGTCCTGAGGATCTTCAAAAACTTTCCTATGAAGATCCTGTAAACCAACACCGCCAACCCTGCGTCATAACATCGATCGACAAACGGTAAGCATCAGAAATCGGGGCTTACCTACCCTGTTGGTCGGCGTGTAATCCGGTCGTTTCCAGGGGGCGGCCGACGCGGGAGCTGGGCGGCATTTGTCGTAGTACTTCTCGCGTCGTTGCTGCTCAGTGGGGAGGGGAGAGAGCGACGAATGGATGTGGCGGAGGATCGCCTGCTGACACCAGCAGAGGTGGCGGCAATTTTGCGAGTAGATCCGAAGACCGTCACCCGCTGGGCTAAAACCGGGCGACTCTGGTCAACGCGCACACTCGGCGGACACCGGAGATACAGAGAAAGTGATGTCCGGAGTTTGCTTAGCGACACACGGCGCGCCTAAAAGGGTAACGCCGCCCGCGCACGACCCGAACTGAGAAAGCTCAGGACGGGCTTGTTTAGAAGAACATCAGGAAACAGGGAAAGGAACGCATCGAGCATGCGCAAGTCCATCCTCGCAGCACCCGTGGTCGCAGCGGCCGCGGCGCTGACGCTGGGCATGGGTGCCGCCGCTCAGGCCAGTGTTGTCGGATCGGTATCCGACAGCCTCGGCACGGCCGGCTACTACACCCAGTCCTTCGCAGTGCAGTACAACCAGGCGAACGCGACGTTCAAGGTGAACGAGCCCGCTCTCCAGTGGCTCGGCGCCAGTGTCGGCGCCGACGGCGACGGCGGCATCGGCGCACAGCTGTGCAACGCGACCACCGGTTACACCGCTCAGGTCGGCGTCGTCCCGTCCTTCACCGCCCCAGGCACCTGGGACGTCGTGGTGGCCCAGGGCATCTACAAGGGCTCACCGACCGGCACCGGCTCGAAGTGTGACGGCAACATCCTGTTCGCCGGGTACCTGCAGCACACCGTTCTGGGTCACATCCCGGCCGGCTCCACGGTGCAGGTCCAGGTCAAGGAAGCCAGCCAGGGCGCGTTCCACCACGGTCTGCTGTTCACCGTGGCCGACTCTCAACTGGCCAACTTCAACTACTTCCAGCACTCGTTCCCGGGCTACTTCAACGAGGTCGGCGACGGCGTCACCGGCGACTTCAATGTCCTCAGCGCCCCGGCAGTAAACGACCTGGTGGACTTCAGCGGCGTGACCGGCACCACCACTGCCGGCGCGGCCCACGGTCTCGCCTACTGGAACGCGGTCTCGGTTAGCTCGGGCGTTCCGGGCTACGCTCCGCTGATCACGCCGGGCGCCATTAGCCCGTCGGCGTACTCCTGCGTGGCTGGCCACTGGAAGCGCTGGACCACCTGGAAGCACCACAAGAAGGTCCACCACAAGGAGTGGATCAAGGAGAAGTGCACGGGTGGGGGCGCCAGCTCTTTCAACATCCTCACTGGTTCTCCGCTCGGTTACTGATCTAGCCAAGGCTAGTTAGTAGTTCACGACCCGCGCGCCACGGGCGAGCCATAGCGACTTCGCTGTGGTATCGCCTGTGGCGCGCGGTTTCATATCCAGGCCCGGATTCTCCCGGTCGATCTCCTCAGAAAGCGAAACGAAGCACGATGCGCAGGCTCTTCCTGGCACTACCGGCCCTGGCCCTCGTCGCGGTGGCCGGCTGCTCGTCCGGATCCCATCCCGCGGCCGCGCCCAGCCACGGCGCGAGCACGGGTACCCCCACGAGCCCGGCAACCTCCCCCAGCCCGTCGCCGTCGGCACCGAGTGGCGCCACTCTCGACGTCAACAACACGGCCGGCTGGGCGATCAAGTCGCCGAGCAGTACCCTCACCACGGTCACCGGCAGCTTCACGCTCACCGGGGCTAGCCTGTCCAGTCACGGCTCGCTCGGCCTGCAGCTGTGCGATTCGAAGACCGGCTACGCCGTGCAGTTCGGCGCTGTTCCGGGCTCAAGTGGGTGGACGATCGGGTACTTCGCCGGACAACTGGCCAGCACCTCCGGCATCGGTGGTGACCCGTGCGCCGGCAACGAGTTCCTCAAGACCGGCGCGATCACCTCGCTGGCCTCCGCGCCGACCGGCTCGACGCTGAAAGCGCAGATCAGCCAGCAGTCGCCCGGGCACTACGTCTTCACCTACGCCACCTCTGCCGCCGCCAACTTCACTCACCGGGTCACGGCCACGGCCGGTCAGTTTGACGAGGCGGCAGCGGGCGCGAGCTACCCCGGCGTCCTCTTCCGCGGCGCGGTCGTCAACCAGCTCGCCACCTTCACCAGCGTGACCGCGGCTAGCGCTGCCGGCGTCACCAGCGGCCTCGCCGCCTGGACGCCTGAGCAGGTCAGCAGCTCGCACACGGGCGCGCCGCCGATCGTCCTCACCGCCTCCGCGCTGAGCCCGGCGAGCGGGAATGCACCCTCCTCGTTCGCCATCGTCGGCGGGACGCCGAAGCTCTGAGCCGTCCGGAGCTTTCAGCATCCCTGTCGCGCCAGCGCGCCGCCTCGGTACCTCGGGGCGGCGCGCTGCGTTTCGGCCCAGCCGCTCAACACCGGCCTCTTTGCCCCCAGCCGTGTTGCCCGGCCAGCCGTCTAGCACCCCAGGCCGCCTTGCCTGCCAGACCTCTTGCCGGGCGGAGTAAACTTAGTTGCCGAGAAGCAAGTAACTACCGGGAGGCGGGGATTCGTGCCGCAGCGCAGCACGCACGGCAGCTCGCCGGACGGCAGCATGCCAGCTAGTCCTGACCAGGCCAGTCAGCGCGGCTTCTGGCGTTCTACCTTTTCGTCTCTCAAGGTGCCGAATTACCGGCTCTACTTCACCGGTCAGTCCATCTCCCTCGCCGGGACCTGGATGCAGATGACGGCCCAGTCCTGGCTGGTCCTGGAGCTCACGCACTCCAGCACCCGGCTGGGCCTCGTCGTCGCGCTGCAGACCCTCCCGGTGCTCCTGCTCGGCGCCTACGGCGGCGTCATCGCCGACCGGGTGGACAAGCGCAAGCTGATGATCATCCTGCAGATCGCGATGGGCTGCCAGGCTCTGGTACTCGGCCTGCTCACCGTGCTCGGCAACGTGAAGTTCTGGGAAGTCTGCGTCCTGGCGGTCATCCTCGGCCTCAACAATGCGTTCGAGAACTCCACCCGGCAGTCGTTCGTCCGGGAAATGGTCGGCAAGGACGAACTGCGCAACGCCATCACGCTGAACTCGGTCACGGTCAACGCGGCCAGGGCAGTCGGCCCGGGCATCGGCGGAATCCTCATTGCCACGGTCGGCGTAGGAGTCTGCTTCCTGGTCAACGCGGCTAGCTTCGTCGCGGTCGTTGCCTCCCTCGTGATGATGAACAAGGCCGCGCTCCGGCCGACCGTTCCCGCTCCGCGCGCCCGCGGACAGCTACGCGAGGGCGTCCGGTACGCGGCCCGCACGCCGAACATCGCGATCCCGCTCGCCATGATGAGCCTGGTCGGCCTGCTCGCCTACGAATTCCAGGTGTCCATCCCGGTGCTGGCGCGGCAGACCTTCCACGGCGGCTCCGAGGCCTACGGCTTCCTTACAGCGGCCATGGGGATCGGCGCAGTCATCGGCGGCCTGTTCACGGCGGCACGCGGCCGAACTGGCCTGCGCTCGATGATCATTGCCGGGACTGGCTTCGGGCTGGCTATCATCGTCTGCGCGTTTGCCCCGGTGATCGGGCTGGCCTATGCCGCCATGCTGTTCGTGGGCTGGGCGAGCGTCTCCTTTATCGCTATCGGGAACTCGACCATTCAGCTAGCCTCGGATCCCAGCATGCGCGGCCGCTCGATCGCCCTCTGGCAGGTCGCCTTCCAGGGCACAACGCCTGTCGGCGGGCCGCTGATCGGCTGGATTATTGCCGTCGCCAACCCGCGGGTCGGCCTCGCGATCGGCGGCGCGTCCTGCCTGGTGGCTGCCGCCGGCGGGTACTGGCTCAGCAAGCGCTACCGCCGCTCGCAAGACCGGCCGGCGGCTGGGACGGGCGTAGCGGGCGTAAGCGTGGCCGACGATCAGTGGTCGCTCAGCGCGCCTCGGGCAGGACAGTCGTAAGCCGGCCGAAGCCTGTGCCAGCCCGCGGAGCCCGTCCCAGCCGCCTGCCGGTACACCTACTCCCACTCGATGGTGGCGGGTGGCTTGCTGGTGATGTCGAGCACCACCCGGTTGACCTCGGCGACCTCGTTGGTAATGCGCGTGGAGATGCGCGCTAGTACGTCGCCGGGCACCCGAGCCCAGTCCGCGGTCATCGCGTCCTCACTCGTCACCGGCCGCAGCACGACCGGGTAGCCGTAGCTGCGGCCGTCACCCTGCACGCCGACCGAGCGGACGTCGGCGAGGAGCACCACCGGGCACTGCCAGATCTCGCGGTTCAGCCCGGCGGCCGACAGCTCGGCACGGGCGATCGCGTCAGCCGCGGCGACGATCCGGAGTCGCTCCGCGGTGATCTCGCCGACGATCCGGATCGCCAGGCCCGGTCCCGGGAACGGCTGCCGCCACACGATCTGGTCCGGCAGCCCGAGCTCGCTCCCGACCTGGCGGACCTCGTCTTTGAACAGGTCGCGAAGGGGCTCCACCAGCTCGAATTTCAGGTCCTCGGGAAGCCCGCCCACGTTGTGGTGCGACTTGATGTTCGCGGTGCCGGTGCCGCCGCCGGACTCGACCACGTCGGGATACAGCGTTCCCTGCACCAGAAACGTGGCAGCATCCCCCTCGCCCGCTATTTCGCGCGCGGCCTGCTCGAACGCCCGGATGAACTCGCGGCCGATGATCTTGCGCTTGAGCTCCGGGTCAGCGACTCCGGCGAGAGCAGTCAGGAAGACGTCCGCGGCGTCCACGACCTTGAGCTCGACGCCCGTCGCGGCCACGAAATCCTTCTCCACCTGCTCGGCCTCGCCGGAGCGCAGCAGCCCGTGGTCCACGAACACGCACGTCAGCCGCGAGCCGATCGCACGGTGCACCAGCGCGGCCGCGACTGCCGAGTCGACTCCGCCAGACAGGCCGCAGACCGCCCGGCCGTGACCGACCTGGGCCGCGATGCGGTCAGTCTGCTCGTCGATGACACCGCGCATCGTCCAGTCAGTCCGGCACCCTGCCGCCTCGAGGAACTGGCGCAGCATTTCGAAGCCCTGATCGGTGTGCAGCACCTCCGGATGGAACTGCATCCCGTAGAGCTGCCGGTCGGGTGCCTCGGCCGCGGCCACGGGCGTCCCGGCGGTGGTGGCCGTCACGCTGAAGCCAGGCGGCGCGAGGGCGCAGGTGTCACCGTGCGACATCCAGACCTGCTGCGGCCGGGGCAAGCCTGTCAGCAGCACACCGGGCTCGGTGCCCACCTGCAGCTGCGTGGCGCCGTATTCGCCAGTGCCGGTCCGGCGCACCTCTCCCCCGAGGTCGCGGACCATCAGCTGGAAGCCGTAGCAGATGCCCAGCACCGGCACGCCAGCGGTGAGCAGGCCGTCGGGGGCAGGCGGTGCACCCGGCGCGTAGACCGAGGACGGCCCGCCGGACAGGATGATGGCGGCTGGCCGGAGCGCCAGCATCTCCGCCGTCGTCATGGTGCTCGGCACGACCCGCGAGTACACGTGGCACTCGCGCACCCGGCGCGCGATGAGCTGCGCGTACTGGGCGCCGAAGTCCACCACCAGGACAGGGCTGGACTCCAGGTTCTGGCCGCTCGGCTCGCTGTTTCCCGCACTGCCTGCCGCATTGCTTGCGGCGCTGCTTGCGGCACCGTTCGGTGCGCTGTCCGGCATGGCCGCCAGTCTAGTTGGCGGCGGCGAATCACCGGCTGGACCGCCGATGGCCGGGGCGGGGCGCAGGCCGCGGAGGGCGGCGGCCACGTTTCAAGCCTGATGGGATTCGCTCAGGCCACCTGGCCGGAGTCAGTGCCCGCGTCTGTGGCCACGTCAGCGGTCGCAACCTTGGGGCTCACCAGCACCCGCGAGATGCGGCGCCCGTCGAGCTGGGTGACGGTGAGTTTGCGTCCGGCGAATTCGGCGGACTCGCCGTTCTCGGGCAGGTGGCCGAGCGCCGCCAGCAGGAAACCCGCGACGGTCTCGTACGGGCCCTCCGGCAGCTCGAGACCGGTCTGCTCGGCGAACTCGTCCAGGTTCAGCAGGCCGTCCACCTCGAGTTCGCCGCCGTGGAGCTGACGCGGGTGGCTGGCTTCCTCGTCGTACTCGTCCTGGATCTCGCCGATCAGCTCCTCGACGAGATCCTCGAGCGTCACGATGCCGGCCGTGCCGCCGTACTCGTCGATCACGATCGCCAGATGCGCGCGGTCCTTCCGCATCTCCGACAGCGCCGACAGCACCATCTTGCTGATCGGCAGGAACTTCACCGGGCGGCACACCTCGCCGACCTGCCGTGAGTCGAGCTCGGAGCGGCGGTCCAGCAGATCGCGCGTGTGCACGAAGCCGATCACGTCGTCGTAGGACTCCTGGTAGACCGGGAACCGGGAGTAGCGGGCGTGCTCAGTCGCGGCGATCGCCTCGCTGAGCGGCATCGAGGCAGGCAGGAACTCGACTTCGGTGCGGGGCACCAGCACTTCCCTGATCTGCCGTTTGCCGGCGTCGAAGACCTCGCCCACGATGTGCCGCTCGTCCGGGCTGAGCGCCTGGTGTCCGGCCACCAGGTCGCGGAGTTCCTCGTCGGTCATCACGCCCCTCGCGGCATTGGGGTCGCCGCCCAGCATCCGGACGACGAGGTTCGTCGACTTCGACAGCAGCCACACCAGCGGCCTGGCCACGATCGCTACCCGGTCCACCACGGGGCCGGTCACCAGTGCCACCCGCTGGTTTCGCTGCAGGGCGAGCCGCTTCGGTGCGAGCTCACCGAAGACCAGCGTGAAGAACGAAATGATCAGGGTGATCGCGATCAGTCCCAGCGGACCGGCCACATCGCGCGGCATGAACTTGTGGAGCCAGTTGCTCAGCCGGTCGGCCAGCAGCGCAGCCCCGAAGGCACCGGACAGCAGCGTCGCCAGCGTGACGCCGATCTGGACCGAGGAGAGGAACCGGTTCGGGTCCTGGGCCAGCTTCGCGGTTCGCTGGCCGCGTTTACCGTGCCTGCTCAGTGAGCGCACCTGGCCCTCGCGCAGCGACACCAGGGCCATCTCCGCGCCCGCGAAGAATCCGCCGATCAGAATCACGGCAACGACGAGGAGAACATCCCAGCCGACGCCATTCACGTCCGGATCCCCGACCCTCGTCATGTACCTGCGGGAAACGCAGCGGTCCCGCGCCGGCCCCGCGTCCGGCGGCAGACCGGAACTCGGCCGCGCGGTAGTTTGCAACAGTCTAAGCAGTCTACGGAGTCTGCCCGCTCGGGTGAGTCATACTCGCCTAGCCTGCCTCGGAGGGCGCCTTGGGATCTGTCTGTTCAGGCGCTTTCTGCCCTATGCTGCATGATTACGCTCTATGACCGTAATAACATAGGAAGGACAGGTGGGTAGGTGGCTGCTCTCCACGACGAGGCTGTCGCGCATGCGGCTGACCTGACCGAGCTTCGCCGGGCGATTCACGCGGAACCGGAGATCGGGCTGGACCTGCCGAAGACGCAGAGCAGAGTGCTGGCGGCGCTCGACGGTCTCCCGCTGGATATCAGCCTCGGGCGGAGTCTGAGTTCCGTCACAGCCGTGTTGCGCGGCGGGAAGCCAGGCGCGACAGTGCTGCTGCGGGCCGACATGGATGCGCTCCCGGTGACCGAGCGGTCGGGCGTGCCGTACGCGTCCCGGGTCGACGGGGCCATGCACGCCTGCGGTCACGATCTGCACACCGCGATGCTGGCTGGCGCGGCCCGGCTGCTGGCGGCGCGCAAGGATGAACTGGCCGGGAACGTCGTCTTCATGTTCCAGCCCGGCGAAGAGGGCTCGGGCGGTGCGCGCACCATGGTCGGCGAAGGCGTACTGAGCGCCTCCGGTGAGCGCCCCGTGGCGGCCTATGCGCTGCACGTCGCTTCCGCCCTGCTGCCACTCGGCCTGTTTGCCAGCCGGCCCGGGACCATCATGGCGGCAGCTGACACGCTGCACGTCACCGTGCACGGGCGCGGCGGCCACGGCTCGCAGCCACACCATGCCGCTGACCCGGTCCCGGCGGCCTGTGAGATCGTCCTTGCCTTGCAGACCATGGTGACCCGGCGGTTCAACGTGTTCGACCCCGTCGTCGTCACCGTCGGCACCTTCCACGCCGGCACTGCCGACAACGTGATCCCCGACGAAGCCACGTTTGTGGCGACAGTCCGCTCGTTCTCGCCCGAGGCCCGGGCTGCCATTCAGAACGCTGCGCCGCGACTGGCTCGCGACATCGCCACTGCGCACGGCCTGGCCGCGACGGCTGAGTTCCGCGATGGCTACCCGGTGACGGTCAACAACGCCAGCGAATTGGAGTTCGCCGAGCAGACGGTTGCCGACGTGCTCGGGCCCGGTCGCTACATGGCGGCGCCGGACCCGCTGACTGGCTCGGAAGACTTCTCGTACGTGCTCGACGAAGTCCCCGGCGCGTTCCTGATGCTCGGCGCCTGCCCGCCAGGTACCGATCCGTTCAGCGCGCCGTTCAACCACTCGGCCGAGGCCGTGTTTGACGACGCGGTGCTGCCAGACGGAACGGCTCTGTATGCCGAACTGGCCCTGCGCCGCCTGGCTCAGGAGGCCTGAGCCGGAAGCCGGAGAAGCTGCGCGAGTGTCGCCACGAGGGAGCGGGGACGCCCGCGGTCCAGCCGGCTCTGGGACGGCCACTTCGGGTGAGCCTCACTGGATGACCTGCAGGCCGGCAACGTGGTCCGTTCGCGTGGCGGGTGACCGGGACAGCACCTCCGGGACGGGGTACAGAGCCGGATGAGCCGTTCGGCTGACTCGGCACATTCAGGGGGGAAACGGTCATGAGTGTCATCGACGAGGCGCTGAGCGCCAATGCGACCATGTCCAACGACTACGATCCCGGCCGTGCGAAGCCGCCGGCGCCCAAGATCGCGATCGTCACTTGTGCGGATCCTCGGCTGAGCGACATCGAGCAGATGCTGGGTCTCGCCGAGGGCGACGTCGACATGATCAGGAACTTCGGCACCGTGATCGATGACGACGCGATCCGGTCGCTGGTGCTCTCGACGAGGCTGCTAGGCAGCCGAGAGATCATGATCATCAATCACACCGACTGCGGGATGCTCAGGTTCACCGACAGCGAGATGGAGAACCGGCTCCTCAAGGAGACGGGGCAGGCGGCGATTGCGCCGGCCAAGTTCTACAGCTTCACCGACGCCGAGGCGAACACCAAGGAGCAGATCCAGAAGGCCAGGTCACATCCGTGGATCTCGCAGGACGTTCCGGTTAGGGGCTTCGTCTACGACGTCAGCACCGGGCGGCTACACGAAGTGTTCCCGGACCGGGAGACCTAGCTAAACCGCCTCGTCGGCTCCGGCGCGGATTCAAGCGGCACGGAGAAGGCCCGATCCCTCCGGGGACCGGGCCTCTCGCATTGCGCAGGCGCTGACTTTAGCGGCGCGCTCGCTGCGCTTCCGGGTTACAGCTGCGGCGCGCTGATCTGGCTGCTGTTCGTGGCGATCTCAGTGGCCTCGGACCGGCTCACGCAGCCCGGAGCCGGAGCGCAACTGCACCGGATCGGCGCGGCGGCAGCGGCAGCCCTGACCGCGTTCACCAACGCGCTCGCGGTGGCGCTGTTCGCGCTGATCCCCGGACACAAGATCGCCGCCGCCACGGCAGTAGCCGCCGGCGGCCTCGCCTTCGTCGCGGCGGCGCTGCTATCGCTGTACCGGATCCGCCAGGTGCGGTGGGCCGCCCTGCGTCACGCGCTGCTGCTCGGGCCAGCCGTGACCTTCGTGGTGCAGCTGACCCAAGGAAGAGACGTCATTACCCAGCCGGGCGATTCGGGCGCGGTGAACAGGATCGCGGTACTCGTGATCGTCTGCTTCCTGATCGGCATTGCCCGCGCATGGGCACGATCGGCGGCCCATCGATTGGCATCACACGCGAAGTCACCGCTATGGTCCGCAGCCACGCCGCAACACCGACGACCCGGACCTCGGCCGCCCGGCGCACTGACCAGCTAAGGCGTCTGGCTACTACTGCTTCAGATCGGGGCGAACCATCGCGCCTGCATGCGTGTGTGCAGCACGTGCATCGCGCGCATTCCGGGCTCCGGCAGCTGCATCAGAGGCTGTGCCCGGCTTGGCTAATTTCGGCTGGTGGGACCCGGTTCGGGCACCGGTTTTGTCAGAGGCGCTCGCTATTATGTTCGAAGAGGATGACACCGATCGCAAGAGGGCGGAGGTGACCTGTGATGAGCTCCCGTGGCAGCCGCGAGGACCAGGCCGCCTTGTTCTCGAAGGAAAGGATCCCCGGCTACCGCACCGCCCACAGCAGCGGCACCCCGGACAGCAGCAGCCAGCCCGGCAACTGCAGTACCCCGGACAGCGGCAGCGCCGGTCCGCCAGACGACGGCAGCGCCGCCGACAGCGGATCCGCCGCCGCGGGCGCGGCGCCGCTGGCGGCGGCGGGCTGCATCTCTGACGCCGATGTGCTGGCGCTGCTGGACCGGCTCGGCGTCGAGGGCACCCACGACGGCCAGGATGCGCAGGACGCCGTCCTGGCCGCCCAGATCGCCGCCCTCGAAAACGACGACAGCGACGGCGGCGGGCGGACGGCGAGCCCGGCGTGGATCGGGGAGTGCCTGCCCGCCGGGCCCGGCCTGGCCGCCATCCTCGCCTGCGAGCCGCCCGAAGCCGCCTCGGACTGGGACCTGCCCGGCCTGGCCGCCGG
The DNA here is from genome assembly GCA_963711535.1 of uncultured Actinomycetota bacterium. Taxonomy (GTDB): domain Bacteria; phylum Actinomycetota; class Actinomycetes; order Streptosporangiales; family Streptosporangiaceae; genus JAJYUU01. Next base: position 102,388 of record CAVQEN010000008.1, read on the forward strand.
GTACCGGCGGGTCGCCTCCTGGGCGCAGGCCCGCGAGCTGTCCGCCGCCGCCGAAATCGCCGCCCGCAGCGCCGCCGCCAACCCCAGAATCGGCACCAGGGACACCGGCCAGCCGCAGCAGGTGCCTGCCGAGGCCGCCGCCCAGCTCGCCCTCGAGCTGCGGATGTCCCAGCCCGCCGCCTCCGACTGGATGTCGCTCGGGTCGCAGCTGCGCTGGCGGCTGCCGGGCACCGGTACCGCGCTGGCCGCCGGGCACCTCGATGTGCCCCGCGCCCGCGTCATCGCCGAGGGCACCGCCGCCCTCGACGACCAGACGGCCGCCGACGTCGAGCAGGCCATCCTGGACGCCGCCGCCGGGCAGACCACCGGCCAGCTGCGCGCGAGTGTCCGCCGGGCGGTGCTGTCAGCCGACCCCGACGGCGCCGAGGAACGCCGCCGCGACGCCGAGCACCGCGCCCGCATCACCCTGTACCCCGAGCCCGACGGCACCGCGTCGCTGACCGGCACCAGCCTGCCCGGCATCCACGCCGCCGCCGCGATGGCCCGCATCACCGCCATGGCCCGCGCCCTCAAAACCTCCGGCGCCCACGGCGGCCTGGACCTGCTCCGCGCCCGCATCTACCTCGGCCTGCTGCTCGGCACCCTGCCCCTCATCCCCCCACCCCCCGGCGCGCCACCAGACCAGCCGCCACCCGGCGACGGTCCCGGCCCCGAACTGCCCGCGAACGATCCCAGCAGCACGCCGCCGGCGAACGATCCCGGCAGCGCGCCGCGTGACGACGACCTCGGCTCCGGGCCGCTTCCCGATGTCCGGGACGACGACCCGCCGCGTGACGACGGTCCCGACCCCGAGCCGCCCGCGAACGATCCCGGCCCCGAGCCACGTGACGACAGCACCGGCCCCGAGCCAGCGCGTTATGACAGCCCCGGCCAGCCGGCCGACGCTGCAGCCGGCTGCGGACGACACCATGAGCCGAGACGACGAGCCGGCGCCCGGCGACGGCCGCGACTCCGAGCGGCAGGCCGGCGATCGTCCAGCCGCGACTTCCGGCGACCTCGACCCTGAGTCGCCGTCCGGCGATCCCGGCCTGCCGCCGGATCAGCCGCCGCCCGGCGGTTACGACACCGACACCACGAAGGAGGACGCAGACCCGGTCCCGGCCGGCTGCGATGACCTGCCGGGGCCGTGGACCGATATCCCCTGCCCCGGCGACACCCAGGCGCCCTGGCCCGAAGACGACCCGCCCGTGCCGCCCGAACCGCCGCCCCGGGCCCGCAGCCGACACGACTTCGAGGACGAGGATGACGGGTGGCCGGCGCCGGACTGGCCGCCGCTGCCCGCCCTGGTGCCCGCCCCGCCGGCGACCGGCCGCACCAAAGTCAGCGCCGGCCGCCCGCCGGCCGGGCTGCTGGACTTCACCGTGCCCTGGACCGCGCTACACGGCGGCACCGGCACGCCCGGTCAGCTGTCGCGGGCCGGTTGGCTGACCAGCTTCCAGACCCGCCAGCTACTCGTCGCAGCCGCGCTCAGCCCCATGACCCGCTGGCACGTCGTGCTCACCGACCCCGACGGCCGCGCGCTGGACAGCCAGCGGCTGCCGCCCTGGCGGCCCGGCCAGCACCTTGGCCGCGACGCGGTCATCGGCCGCGTCACCGTCGCCATCCCGCTCACCGCCCTGCCCCGCAACGCGCCCGGCCTGTGGCTTCCGCCGGACACGCCGCCGATCCTCCAGCGGATGGCCGGGCCGCTGCTGCACGCCGCCCTGGCGGCCGCCGCCCGCTACCGCCAGACCGACGCCGCCGCCGCCGGCGGCTGCGCCCACACCCTCGCCACCGCCGCCTACCGGCCCCCGCCCCGCCTCCGCGACGCCGTCGCGATCCGGGACCGCACCTGCCGGTTCACCCCCTGCGGGCAGCCTGCCTGGCGCACCGACCTCGACCACACCCTGCCCTGGCACAAAGGCGGCCGCACCTGCACATGCGGCCTCGGCGGCTGCTGCCGCACCCACCACCAGATCAAGCAGCTACCCGGCTGGAAACTCCAGCAGATCACCCCCGGCACCTTCCGCTGGACCACACCCGCCGGACGCAGCTACACCACCAGGCCCGACCCCTACCCGGTCTAACTACAGGCTCGCCACATCCGCCTGCTTGGCGCGCACCGCCTCGGCAGCCTCGTGGAGCGAAGCGAGCTCGGACTCGGTGAGATCGCGCTCGACGACCCGCCGGATGCCCTCACGACCGAGTTCGGCCTCGACACCCAGGTAGACGCCGGAGATGCCGTACTGGCCGTCGACCCAAGCACAGACCGGCATGACGGCACCAGAGTCCTCGGCAACCGCCCTCGTCATGCGGGCAGCGGCAGCGGACGGGGCGTAGTAGGCGGAGCCGGTCTTGAGCAGTCCGACGATCTCAGCCCCGCCGTTCCGGGTGCGTTCGACTATCTCGTCGATGTCAGCAGCGGGCATGAGATCGGCGAGCGGCTTGCCGTCGACCGTACACGCCGACGGGACCGGGACCATCGTGTCGCCATGCGAACCGAGTGTGAGAGTCCGGACCGAGCCGACCGGCACACCGAGGCGCTCGGCCACGAAATAAGTGAACCGGGCCGTGTCGAGCATGCCCGCCTGGCCCATCACGCGGTGGGGCGGGAAGCCAGACACCTTGGCCGCCAGCGCCGTCATCTCGTCGAGCGGATTGGAGACAACGATCAGCACAGCGTCGGGAGCGTGCTTGACGACCTGCTCGGTCACGCTGCGAACGATTTTCGCGTTGACGCCGATCAGGTCCATCCTGCTCATGCCGGGCTTGCGCGGGAGGCCGGCCGTGATGACCACGATGCCGGAGCCGGCTATGGCCTCGTACCCCTCGCCAGCCGGGCCGGTCGTCTGGCCGGTGAGTTTGGTCTCGAAGCCCTCGACCGGGCGCGACTGGTTCATATCGAGGGCGATGCCCTCTGGCTTACCCTCGACGACGTCGGTGAGCACAACCTCGTCGAAGATGTCGTACTCAGCCAGCCGCTGCGCCGTGGCCGAACCGTAGAACCCGGCGCCCACGACCGTTGCCTTCCCTGTGCGGGCCATGAAAGTGATCTCCTTCTGCGGATGCAGTCCGGTGTGACTGTGGTCAGGAAGCTGCCATCGCGGCGCGGAGGTTCTCGTCCAGCGCGGCGAGGAATTCCTCAGTGGTCAGGAACGGCGTGTCGGTGCCCACGAGGAGCGCCAGGTCCTTGGTCATCTTGCCGCTTTCCACCGTCTCGATGCAGACACGCTCGAGAGTCTCAGCGAACTGGGTGACCTCGGGAGTGCCATCCAGCTTGCCGCGGTGGGCCAGACCCCTGGTCCACGCGAAGATCGACGCGATCGGGTTAGTGGACGTGGGCTTGCCCTGCTGGTGCTGCCGGTAGTGCCGGGTAACCGTGCCGTGGGCGGCCTCGGCCTCGACAGTCCTGCCGTCCGGCGTCATCAGCACGCTCGTCATCAAACCCAGCGAGCCGAAGCCCTGGGCGACGATGTCGGACTCCACGTCGCCGTCGTAGTTCTTGCAGGCCCAGACGATGCCACCGTTGCCCTTGATCACCTGGGCGACCATGTCGTCGATCAGCCGGTGCTCGTAGGTGATTCCGGCAGCCTCGAACTCGGCCTTGAACTCAGCCTCGAAGATCTCCGCGAAGATGTCCTTGAAACGGCCGTCGTAGGCCTTGAGGATCGTGTTCTTCGTCGACAGGTAAAGCGGCAGACCCCGATCGAGCGCATACCGCATGCTCGCCCGCGCGAAGTCGCGGATCGAGTCGTCGAAGTTGTACATGCCCATCGCGACGCCGCCGCCGGTGAACTCGGCAACCTGGAAGTCCAGGGCCTGACTGCTTTCGTCGGCCGGCGTGAACGTGATGCGCAGCTGGCCCGCGCCCGGCACCACGAAGTCCGTGGCACGGTACTGGTCGCCGTGCGCGTGCCGCCCGATGATGATGGGCTCAGTCCAGCCCGGCACGAAACGGGGGATGCTCGAGACCACGATGGGCTCGCGGAAGATCACGCCGCCCAGGATGTTGCGGATGGTGCCGTTGGGCGACCGCCACATCTTCTTGAGACCGAACTCCGTGACGCGGTCCTCGTCCGGGGTGATAGTGGCGCACTTCACACCCACGCCGTACCGCTTGATCGCGTTGGCAGCATCGATCGTGACCTGATCGTCCGTCGCGTCGCGGTTCTGGATGGAGAGGTCGTAGTAGTCGAGCTCAATATCGAGATACGGCAGGATCAGCCTGTCCTTGATGAACTGCCAGATAATCCGCGTCATCTCGTCGCCATCGAGATCGACGACTGGGTTGGCCACCTTAATCTTTGCCATGCAGGTGCGTTCCCTTCATCACGCCGGCGTCATTGCCGCGGCGATTCCGACCGGGCGCCCAACTGCCCCCGGCCTAGCTTTTGTCCGGCCCTTCTGGTCTCGGCGGCTCATCAGCCGGGGACCCGGGCAAGCAATCCGGCGATCAGCAGGCCGACCCCCAGAGCTGCGAGCGCCGCGACGTCCACGAACCGTCGGCGCGACCCGAGCATCCCGGCTTTGCCGTCTGGCAGCACCAGCCTGGCGAGCGATCCTGCCAGCAGCGCGCCGGCTATTACCAACGTACCGCCCCGCACGTCCTGCCCACCGCTGCGGACAGTCGCCAGTCCCGCGGCCATTCCCGCTGCCACCAGCCAGTACGGAAGCTGCGTCAGCCAGCGCCGCGAGGTGGCACCCGCGGAGCCGGAGGCCTGGCGCGCCAGTGCCTGCTCGCCACGGGCCCGCCGCGCCGCTTCCTTAGCTGAGTGCTTCACCGGACATCTTTCCGCACCCAGTGCAAGCCGCGGTCTCCGATGTACTCGCTGTCCGGCCGGATGAGCCGGTTGTCCGCGTGCTGCTCGATGACGTGCGCGGTCCAGCCTGCCATCCGGCTCGCGGAGAAGACCGGGGTGAACAGGTCAGTCGGAATGGCCAGGTAGTGGTAGACAGTCGCAGCGAAGAAGTCGACGTTCGGGAACAGACCCTTCTCCGTCAGCACGACCTCTTCCATCCGGCGCGACATCTGGTAGTAGGTATCGTCGCCGCTGGCGGCCGCGAGCTCAGCCGACATCCGGCGCAAGTGCGAGGCCCGCGGATCCTCGGTCTTGTACACCCGGTGGCCGAATCCCATGATCTTCTCACCAGCCGCGAGCCTACTGGAGACCGCGCTTGCGGTTGCCGCGAGCGGATCGCCGCCGACCTGCCTGATGGCCTCCAGGCCGCGCATGACCTGCTCGTTCGCACCGCCGTGGAGGGGACCGGACAGGGTGCCGAGCGCCGCGACGACCGCCGAGTGCATATCTGCCAGCGTCGCTGCACAGACGCGCGCAGCGAACGTCGAGGCGTTCATCGTGTGGTCGGCGTGCAGAACCAGGCAGGTGTCGAAAATCTCAGCAGCGCGCGGACCGGGCTGCCTGCCAGTCAGCTGGAACAGGAAATTCGCGGCAACGCCAAGTCCCGGATCGGCCGGCGGAAGATCGCTGCCGGTCCGGGCCGCCTGATAGGCGGCAATCAGTACCGGCTGCTGCGCAGTCAGGCGAGCTGCCTTGCGGAGGTTCGCAGCAGGCGCGCTGGATTCGGCGTCCGGGTCGTCGGCACTGCCAAGCGAGACCAGGCTGCGCAGCGCTTCCATCGGCCGCTGGCGGACCGCGATTCCCGGCAGGTCGGTCTCGGCCAGCACGCCAAGCCGCCGGCCCGCGACGAGCTCGGCCCGGTACTCCGCCAGCTCGGCGGCGTCTGGTGCATGCCCGCGCTGGAGGAGGAAGGCGACCTCCTCGAAACTGGCTGAGGCCGCCAGTTCATTGATGTCATAGCCGCGGTAGAACAGCAGGCCGGCGCGACCGTCGATGTCACTGAGCGCGGTCGATGCGGCAACCACATCGGCCAGCCCTCGAGACGGCGCCTCCGCCATGTACCCTCCTCGCACTGCCCGCTCGGCAGTGTACTTCTGTGCGCCGGCTATTCCGACTTGCCCTCAGCCAGCTCGCGCTGGTCGCGCTGACCAGGCATGGAGACAGCCGTTGCTGGGTAGCCCTCTGGTGACACCTCACTAACTGGCCGGACATGCCGGAGGAACGTCATGGAAACCCCCCACATCCGGATCGAAAGCACCGGCGCGGTCGTCAGGCTGCGCCCCGATGTCACCACGATCGGCCGTGGCGCGGCAGTCGACATCTACCTGGACAATCCCAGCGTGTCGAAGGTCCATGCCGAGATCATCCGCCGCGGACCGTACGCGTACGTGAGCGACCTGGGTTTATCGCGGCACGGCACTCGGGTCAACGGCAAGGTCGTCGCGCAGCGGCTGCTTGAGGACGGCGACGTCCTGATGTTCGGCTCGGCACGCTGCCGTATCGGCGGGCTGCTGGTCGAGCAAGCCCTGCCCGAGACCGAGCCGCACCGCTCCGCCGTTCCCGAGCTCACCCGGCGCGAGTTCGATGTCGTGACGGCACTCTGCAAGCCCGCGCTGTCCGACGAGGCTTTCGTAGCGCCGGCGACCGCCCGGGACATCGCCACGGACCTCGTGGTGACCGAGGCCGCAGTGAAACAGCACCTTCTCCGGCTCTACCAGAAGCTCCGCATCGCCGAGGGACCGAACCGCCGCGTGCGGCTGGCGAACGAAGTAGTGGCACGCGGGCTGGTGCACCCGCTTCCGCCCAGTGAGCATCCTGAGCCGGAATCGCCAGCGTGGCCCTCCGGAAGCGCGGCGGTCCCGTCGTCTCGCATGGCAAGCTAGCTGCCGGCCAGTCAGAGACGGTGGGTAATCCAGTGCATAAGCCGCCGGCCCAGGTCGCCCGCATTGGCGGACAAGTGGCTCAGCGGGTGGACGAGCGTCGCCGCCTGCAGCTGATTGCCGAGGTGCTCGGCAGGCCAGTAGCCAGGTGCGAGCGTTGCCGCCGCAGCCACGACTCCGACGGCCAGCGCAGCCAGGCCAAGCGAGCCGATAAGCGCAGCCGGGCCTGACCGGGTCACACGGCCGTAGAAGCTGCTGAGCGGCTGCCGGCACGCGCGGGAGCCAGGACCCAGGCAGTAGCAGGCCACGAGCGCCCCGGCCGCGTAGGCGACGGCGCGCGGCAGCTCGGTGGGGCCTGTCGCCAGCACGGTGAGCAGCGCCACCACCGCGGCACAGAGCACGGCGAACGGCGCCAGCACGACCATACCGAGGACCGAGCGGCAGACCGCCCACGGATAGAAGGCCGTTGCCGACACTGCGTCACCGCGCCTCGGACCCTGCCGCGACCGGCGGCGGCCCAGCCACCGAGTGGTGACGTCGGCGGCGCGAAGGAGCGCCACCACTGCCAGCGCAGCGGCCACACCCGCGACCGGAAGCAGCACGCTGACCGCGACGAGAACCGCAACGGTCGCGAGCACGAGCAGCAGGCGCCCCGGCGCGGCACCAGTGCCGGCCGCGGGCACGGCTCCGGCGCGAGGCACTGCGCCAGCCGGGCCGCCGGCAATGGCCGGCTGCAGCTGACCGCCGAACTGCCCCGGCGGGTACTGGCCCGGCGGGTACTGGCCCTGGGGATACTGGCCCGGCGAGCCGGGCCACTGGCCTGCGGGCCAGGCAGCGCCGGTGAACTGGCCGGGCATCGGCGGCGCGTCCTGCGCGGCGCCGAATCCGTTTCCGTTCGCCGACTCGTACCGGACCGGGGTCAGCAGGTCGGCGAAGTCATCCTGGCCGGGCTGGACCGCAATAGGCCGGGTGCCCGGCCAGGCGGGGGCAGCCTGAGCGGCCAGGCCGCTAACGTGCGGCTGCGGCGACAGGTCCATGGCAGTGCGGGCCGGGCCAGCCTCAGCCGCCGCAGCGACTCCAGCCGCCGCGGCGCCCGCAACGAGAGGTGAAACGTGGCCTGCGCCGTCCGCGGCAGCAGCCGGCGTCGCGGCCGACCCGTTCGCCGCCGGACCATTTGCTGCTGACCTATTTGCAGCTGACACTGCGGCCGCGGCGGCGCCGGCCGCGCTGGGCACGAGAGTCTCCGGACTCAGACCGGCGACGCGTGCCGTCAGGTCGTCGGCCGACGGCCGTCGGCTCGGGTCCCTGGCGAGCGCCGACAGGACGACAGGCAGCAGCGGGGCCGGCATGCCGTCGAGCTCGGGCTGGCCGTGCACGATCCGGTAGAAGACGGCCTCGAACTGCCCGGTGCCGAACGGCGGCCGCCCGGTCGCCGCGAACGCAATCGTCGCGGCCCACGAATGCACGTCCGAGGCAGTGCCGCTCGCCCTGCCCTCGATCACCTCGGGTGCCAGGTAACCCGGTGTGCCCATGAACATGCCGGTCATCGTCAGCCGGGTGGAGTCAGGCGCCTGAGCAATGCCGAAGTCGATCACCACCGGCTCGCCGTCGACCAGCATGACGTTGGCCGGCTTCAGGTCGCGGTGCACGACGCCTGCCGAGTGCACGGCAGCAAGAGCGGCAGCTAGCCCGCGGCAAAGCCGGGCCAGCGCCGGCCCGGTGAGCGGGCCATCCTGAGTGACGACGTCCTCGAGCGTGCGCCCGGCGACATAGCGAGTGACGATATAGGGCGGGCTGTTCTCGACGTCGGCGTCGACCACCTCAGCAACGAAAGGGCTATGCACCCGCTGCATGGTCTCGACCTCACGGGCGAGCCGCCGCCGGGCCGTTGCCTCGGCTGGCACCCCCTGCCGGAGTACCTTGATGGCCACGAGCCGGTCACCAGGATCGCTGGCGAGATAGACAACGCCCATCCCACCCTCACCCAGCTGCTCGCGCAGGCGGTAAGGGCCCAGCCGCTCCTCCCCCGAGTGAGCACTCATAGCACTACAGAGTACGGTGCGCTCGGGCCGGGGGCCGCCTGGCAGGGCCGGGGTTAGCTCCCGGCCACTAGCCGGCGCAGGGCCTCGGCCGTCTGCGCGTTTTGCTCTGCGTGGCTGACCAGCGCTTTTGCCAGGGCTGCGGCCCACTCGCTGAGCTGGACGGGCTGCCGCGTCAGCACCACACCGCGGACCTCGCGGCAGATCTCGGCGGCCGGCGGCCGCCAGTCAGCTGCAGCGTCATGACCTGGTCACCGAGGCGGATTGTGAGTTTCCTCACGGTACCGGGACGGCCTTTCATCCGGTCCGACACCGACCGATCCCGGTCGACGATCACGCAATCGGGCGGCAGAGCCTCGCCAAGCGAGTCCGTGAGCACCCGGGCATAGATGGCGATGTCGCTGCTGTCAGCGCGCAGCGCAGCAGTCACCATGTCGAGCGAGGGGTTGTCGCCGGGCTCCGTAGGCTCCATCATCGCTGCCGCTTCCTTCTTCGCTCAATCGGTCTGCGGGCTTACCGGCCGCTGAATGTGGCCTTCCCCGGACCATTCTCCAGGAAGCTCTGGAGTCCCCCGCGCGCGTCCTCGGTGGCGAACAGGCCAGCGAACAAAGCCCGCTCCAGTTCGAGGCCGGCACCAAGGTCGGTATCGAGGCCGCGATCGATCGCCTGCTTGGCGGCGGCGACCGCGATGGCCGGCCCGGCCGCGTACTGGGCGGCCATCTCCAGCGCCGCCGGGTACACCTGATCGTCGGGCACCACCTGGTCCGCCAGGCCAATCGACAGTGCTTCCGTCGCGCCCACGAACCGGCCGGTGAAGATCAGGTCCTTGGCACGGGCGGGCCCGATCAGGCGGGGCAGCCGCTGTGTGCCGCCGGCGCCGGGGATAAGGCCGAGCAAGATCTCCGGCTGACCGACCTTCGCGCCCTCGCCGAGCACCCGGAAGTCGGCACAGAGCGCGAGCTCAAGTCCGCCGCCGAGCGCGTACCCGGTCACGGCCGCGATGACCGGCTTGCTGATCGCGGCGATCGCGTTGAGCGCCGCCTGCAGGCGGACGCTGACCCGGGTCATGCTGGCGTAGTCAGCCTCGGACATCTCCTTGATATCGGCACCGGCCGCGAACAACTTCTCGCCGCCGTACAGGATCACCGCCCGCACTGCCGGATCACCGGACACTGCGGCGGCGGCCGCGGCCAGGTCGGCCTGAAGATCGGCACCGAGCGCATTCATCGGCGGCCGGTTCAGCCGGATAGTGGCAACAGCCTGCTCAGTCTCGACCCGGACCAGATCGCCCATCTGTACCTCCTGCACGGAAGGCACGATCCTACGCAGGTCCGCCTTCGCCTGCTCAGCAGTCACCTGCTGCCCAGTCACCTGCTGCCGAGTCGCTGCCTACCCGGACTCCTCCAGCGAGTGGCAGCCATGCTGGCAGGACGGGGACAGGCACGGATTGTGACCAGTCGAACTCTGGCACAGGCCCAGCAGACAGGCAGGCGACAACACGAAGTCCAGATCGACGTTGCCGGCCGCCTCGGGATCAGCCGCCAGGACAAGATCAGCCGCGCGGGCCAGGGCACGGGCAGCCGGCAGCAGTCGGGTCGCGAGGCTGGCACGGGAGACCTTGCTGAGGGACCGCCCCGCCCCGAGAGCGTCGGAACGAAGGAATGCCTCGAGCGCGTCCAGAAAGGCCTGCTCCTCGGCAGTGCGGGTGTGGTGACCGCCGCGGCTCCGGCTGCGTCTCTGCCGCGTCCCCTCCAGGGAGAGCGACACTCCCATCTGCTGCCCCCTCTGGCTAACTTCCAGCCCCACAGACCGCGATGAACTTCTACTAAGGATCTTCAGTCACGCTACTGCCGTGACCAGCGAAGGGTCAAGACTTCGCGCGAAGTTTCGCAGCCTTCGGCACACCGCGCACCGTTCGCGTCTCACCTGCCCAGACGTGGCGCCAACGGTTGCGAATCCGCTGGACAGGGGTGCGAAGTTTGTGCGAAGGTACATCCATGGGCGATCGTCCGGAACCGCCCCCGTGGGGGGCGCTCATCGCCGCAGCCCTGAGGCGTGCGGGCCTGTCCGCGCGCGAGGCCGCGCGGCGAGCTGGCCTCAGCGAGGGCCGGTGGCGGCAGATCACCAGCGGCTACCAGGTCGTGAGCCCCGGCGTGTACGCGGAGGTCCGCGGACCCGCCGCCACGCTGGCCCGGATGGCCGCAGTGGCGGGCGTGACACCGGCCGAGTTGCGCGCCGCAGGCCGCGAGGACGCCGCGGACGAGCTCGCTCGTCAGTACCAGCCCCAGCCGGACACCACGGACATTCTCGAGCGCGTCCGGGCGATGGACAGCAACCAGACCCGCGAGCTGCTCGCCACCATCGCACTTCAGCTCGGCATCGTCCTCCCCACCGAACAGGACGACGCCGAGCGCCGCTACGGAGCGTAGGCAAACATTTCGGCGCTAGCCAAATAGCACGGGGAAACTCAAGGCGATTAGCCGGTAAATTCAAAAACCACGTCGAGAAACGTGGTATTGCCCCACCCCAGCCGCAGTGAAAGCGCGGCCTGCTGTCTCAGTCGAGTGCTTTAGCTTCGGGGTACATCGGCCTGCTGCCGATTTCTGCTGCCGGTATCCTGCTGCCGGTGTCTGCAACTGCGCTGGACGGGCGAACCTGCCCCAGAACTGTGACTGGGGCAGGTATCTGCCCCGATCACTCCCCGGACGCGCGCTGCAGTGTGACGCCCTGCCAGCCGTTCAGGAAACCGCGAACCTCGCTCTCGCTGTACCGCCGGTGACCGCCCGGCGTGCGAATCGACGACAGCTTGCCGCCCCGCGCCCAGCGGGTGACGGTCTTCGGGTCGACCCGGAGCATCGCGGCAACCTCGGCCGGGGTAAGCAGGCGGTTGTCCGGCTTGATCTGAGTTCTCACGAGGAGGGTCCTCTCGCACTTGATGGTAATGGCCTAGTGACAGATAGTGACGATCTAGGGCCGTCACTTACTGACATCGTTGTATCACAGGATGTCACATCGGCCTTGGCTTTTCCGGCGTTCTCACTAGCAGGTGAGGAAATTCCCTACCTAGCCAATGATGTCCGCCGCTAACACGACGTCAGCCGCACCTCAGCGGTTTACCAATCCGGCGAATGAGGGCCTAGCGGAGGTTACCGTTCACCATTCCGGAGGGCCCGCCCGGCACCGTGACGAGGCCGAGCTCAGCCGGGCCGGACAGCAGCGGATGCCGTGGCAGGACCCGGACGGTGTAGCCGAACGGGCCCGGCTCGCCCAGCTCAGCCGCGCCCACGTAACGGGCGACTCCGTCCGCGCTGACGCTGTCCTCCAGGGTCATCAGCGCCGAGGCCGGATCGGTAATCTCGTCCGCGTCGCCGGCCCGGCCGTAGACGACCTCGACGGCAACGTCGTCCGGCTGAAGCGAGCCCAGCGCGACGCTGGCCCGGACGATCAGCTGATCGCCGGGGCTGAGATCGCCGTCGTCCGCCTCGACGTGCTCCACCCGGATGCCAGGCCAGGCCTGCGTCACTCGCTCCTTCCAGGCGGCAAGCTCACGGGCGCCCTCGAAGGATCCGGCAGCAACAGGCGGATTGCCGGCTCCGGTGGCCAGCAGCCGCGACGAGCGAGCAGCCGGCGCGTACAGCTCGGTGACGTACTGGCGGACCATGCGCGTGGCAAGCGCACGCGGACCGAGACCGCGCAGTGTATGGCTCACCATATCCAGCCAGCGGCCGGGCAGGCCGCCGCTGCTGGTGTCGTAGAACAGCGGCGCGACCGACTTGCTGATCAGGTCGTACAGCGCGGATGCCTCGAGCTCGTCCCGGCGCGACGGATCCGCGACGCCGTCGGCCGAGGGGATCGCCCAGCCGTTCTGGCCGTCGAACCACTCGTCCCACCAGCCGTCGAGCACCGACAGGTTGAGGCCACCATTGAGCGCGGCCTTCATCCCGGACGTCCCGCATGCCTCCAGCGGCCGCAGCGGGTTGTTCAGCCACACGTCGCAGCCCTGCACCAGACTCCGGGCCATCGCCATGTCGTAGTCCGGCAGGAACACGATGCGGTGCCGCACCTCAGGGCGGTCGGCGAACCGCACAAGCTGCTGGATCAGCTGCTTGCCGCCGTCGTCGGCCGGGTGCGCCTTGCCGGCCACGACGATCTGCACCGGGCGCTCCGGGTCGAGTAGCAGCTCGGTGAGCCGGGCCGGATCGTGCAGCATCATGGTCAGCCGCTTGTACGACGGCACCCTGCGGGCGAACCCGATCGTCAGCACGTCCTCGTCGAGAACGCTGTCGATCCACATCAGCTCCGCGTCCGAGGCGCCGCGCTGCCGCCAGGAGACCCGCAGCCGCTGCCGTGCCTCTGCGACCAGCCGCGACCGTAGCTGCCGCCGCAGCCGGAAGATCTGGCTCGCGTCACCGGCAGCGCGCTCCCAGAACTCAGGGTCGTCAGCCGGGTCGGCTACCTGCTGAGGCGCCGGGAACTGGCGCTCCGGCCGCCCCGGCGGAGTCCCGGCCGTGCCGGTCACCAGCTCGACCATCTCCGGCGCCACCCAGGTCGGCGCGTGCACGCCGTTCGTGATCGACGTGATCGGGACCTCGGCCACGTCGAATCCCGGCCACAGCCCGGCGAACATCTCCCGGGAGACCCTGCCGTGCAGCTCACTGACGCCGTTGACGCGCTGGGCGAGGCGCATGCCCATGACGGCCATGTTGAAGACGCCGGGGTCGCCGCCGTCGAACGTCTCGGCGCCCAGCGCGAGGATGCGGTCCGCCGGGAGGCCCGGCTCCGCGCCCGCGCCGCCGCCAAACTGCCGCGCCACCAGATCACGGGGGAACCGGTCGATGCCGGCCGGGACCGGGGTGTGCGTGGTGAAGACCGTGCCGGCGCGGCAGAGCTCAAGCGCCGCGTCGAAGCTGAGCCCGCGGGCGACGTACTCCCGGATGCGCTCGAGGCCCAGAAACCCGGCATGTCCCTCGTTGGTGTGGAAGACCTCCGGCTCGACGTGCCCGGTGATCGCGCAGAACGCGCGGACCGCGCGGACCCCGCCGATGCCGAGAAGCAGCTCCTGGTGCAGCCGGTGGTCCGTCCCGCCGCCGTACAGCCGGTCGGTGACCTCGCGCAGCTCGGGGACGTTCTCCTCGACGTAGGAGTCGAGGAGCAGCAGCGGCACCCGGCCAACCTGAGCTACCCAGACCTGCGCGGACAGCTGAGCGCCGTCGGCAAGCCCGACCACGATCCGGACCGCGCTGCCGCTTGGGTCCCGCAGCAGCGTCAGCGGCAGGCCGTTCGGGTCAGATGCCGGGTACCGCTCCCCCTGCCAGCCCTCCAGGGAGAGCGACTGGGTGAAGTAGCCGTGCCGGTACAGCAGGCCGACGCCGATCAGCGGGACGCCGAGGTCACTGGCCGCCTTCAGGTGGTCGCCAGCCAGGATGCCGAGCCCTCCGGAGTACTGCGGCAGGGCCGCGGTGATCCCGTACTCCGGCGAGAAGTAGGCAATCGCGGCCGGCATCTGCCTGTCGCGCTCAGCGGTCTGGTACCAGCGCGGCTCCGCCAGGTAATCGGCCAGGTCAGCGCTTGCGGCGCTCAGCCGCTGCAAGAAGTCAGGATCGGCCGCCAGTGTCGTCAGCCGCTCCTGGGACACCCGGCCCAGCAGGGCTACCGGGTCCCGCTCCGCCAGCTCGGCGTGGGCGGGGTCGATGGAGGCAAACAGCTCCCGCGTCCCGGCGTCCCAGGACCAGCGCAGATTCAGCATCAGCGCGCGCAGCGGGTCCAGTGCCCCGGGCAGGACCGGGCGGATCGTGAACCGGCGGATAGCTCTCACGCACAGTGACCTTAGTGTGTTCGCCGAGGTGGTCAGGCCGCGGCCTTCCTCCCGGTTGGCCACGGGTCGCTGACCAGGCCGGCTGTGCGGAGGCTGGTCACATCGACGCCGTTTCCCTTACCCGGTTGGGCATTGCCTACGCTGCGATGGGTAGCTTTCATCCGTGATCGGCAGGATCCCCATACTCGACGTGCAGCCGGTCGTCCGCGTGGCTGGCTCCACGGCAAACTCCCCGGCCAAGGCGGTGCCAGGCGAAAGCTTCCTGGTCAGCGCCACCGTCTTCCGCGAGGGCCACGAGATGCTCGGGGCGGGCGTCGTTCTCACCGACCCCGGCGGCAGGCAGTTGCCGCTGGTGCGGATGCACGAGCTCGCCGAAGGCACCGACCGGTTCGGCGCCGAGGTCACCCCGGCCAGTGAAGGGCTCTGGCACTTCACCGTCGAGGCCTGGGGCGACCCGGTGGCGCGCTGGCAGCACGACGCGGCCATCAAGATCCCGATCGGGCAGGACACCGAACTGATGCTCGCCGAGGGGGCGCTGCTCCTGAGCCGGGCAGCGGCCGCGATCCCGAAGCCCAAGACGCTGCCGGAAGACGAAGCGCGGGAGGCGCGGCAGGCCCGGGCGTCCCTCACCGGAGCCGTCCGCAAGCTCACCGACGCCGAACTGGCACCGCCCGACCGCTTCGCCGCCGCCGGGCATGCTGGGGTGGTTGCGGCTCTGGCCTCGTTTCCGCTCCGGGACCTGCTGACGCGGACGGAGGCCTTCCCGCTGATCGTGCACCGGCAGCGGGCCCTTTTCAGCTCGTGGTATGAGTTCTTCCCGCGCTCGGAAGGCGCAGTGCTCGACCCGACCCACCGGCGCAAGCCCGTGTCCGGGACGCTGCGTACCGCGGCGAAGCGCCTGAACGCCGTCGCCGGAATGGGCTTCGACGTCGTCTACCTGCCGCCGATCCACCCCATCGGCACCACCGCGCGGAAGGGGCAGAACAACACCCTCGTCGCCGGGCCGGGCGACCCCGGCTCGCCCTGGGCGATCGGCTCGCCCGACGGCGGGCACGACGCCGTCCATCCGGACCTCGGCACGCTGGACGACTTCGACGCGTTCGTGGCCCGCGCCCGCGAGCTCGGCCTCGAGGTCGCCATCGACCTCGCGCTGCAGGCCTCCCCCGACCATCCGTGGGTGACCAAGCACCCGGAATGGTTCACCACCAGGGCCAACGGTTCCATTGCCTACGCCGAGAACCCGCCGAAGAAGTACCAGGACATCTATCCGCTCAATTTCGACAACGATCCCGAGGGCATCTACGCCGAGATCCTGACTCTCGTGCGGCACTGGATGGACCACGGCGTGCGGATCTTCCGGGTGGACAACCCGCACACCAAGCCCCTGCCGTTCTGGGAGCGGCTGCTCGCGGAGGTCGCCGCCACTGACCCCGACGTGATCTTCCTGGCGGAGGCCTTCACCCGGCCCGCGATGATGCACACGCTCGCGGCCATCGGCTTCCACCAGTCGTACACGTACTTCACCTGGCGGAACACCGCCGGTGAGCTCACCGAGTACTGCCGCGAGCTGGCCGGGCCGGCCGCCCCCTCCATGCGGCCGAACTTCTTCGTGAACACGCCCGACATCCTGTGCCAGTACCTGCAGCACGCCGGGCCGCCGGCCTTCGCGGTACGGGCGGTGCTGGCCTCCATGCTGTCGCCGTCCTGGGGCGTCTACTCCGGGTACGAGCTGTGCGAGAACATCCCGCTTGTGCCCGGCAGCGAGGAGTATCTCGACTCCGAGAAGTACGCCTACCGGCCGCGCGACTGGGACCGGGCGGCCTCTCTCGGGGTAACCATCGCGCCGCTGATCACCAGACTGAACGCGATCCGGCGCGCCCACCCGGCCCTGCACTGGCTCCGCAACCTGCGGTTCCACTACAGCGACCAGCCCGACATCCTGTGCTTCTCCAAGCGCACGGCAGCAGACTTTGCCGGCCCGCCGGACATTGTTCTTGTCGTGGTAAACCTGAACCCCAGCGAGCCACGTGAAGCTACTGTCTGGCTGGACAGCGGAGCGCTCGGATTCGATGCGGCGGCCGGATTCCGGGTCACCGATGAGCTCACCGGTCAGGAGTTCACCTGGGGTCTCGGCAACTACGTGCGGCTGGACCCGGCCGTCACGCCCGCGCACATTTTCACGGTCACCTGAGGTGCGCGGCCGCCGGAACCGCCAGCCCGGGTCGGGCAGCCCCGGCCAGGCAACCCTGGTCAGGCCGCCCTGGTCAGGCGGCATTCGCTTCGGTACCGCTTTCGCGTGCATATTTGTTAGGTAATTGACAGGCAGTCCAAAGTCAGCAGGAGCGGGAGTGGAGCAGCCGAGTCACGCGAGCGGGCAGGGCGGCACGGCCGACGCAGTCCAGGAATTCGACGTGGGCGTCAGCGAGCCGGTACCTGACTCGTTCTCGTTCGAGACCCCGCGCGACCCGCGCTGGTACCAGCGCGCTGTGTTCTACGAGGTCCTGATCCGCGGCTTCAGCGACTCCAACGGCGACGGCACCGGTGACATCCGGGGCCTCATCGACCGGCTGGACTACCTGCAGTGGCTCGGCATCGACTGCATCTGGCTGCTGCCGATCTACGCCTCGCCGCTCAAGGACGGCGGCTACGACATTGCCGACTTCACCGCGATCCTGCCGGAGTTCGGGACCATCGGCGACTTCGTCGACCTGGTGGAGAAGGCGCACGAGCGGGGCATCCGCGTCATCGCCGACCTGGTCATGAACCACACCAGCGACCAGCACCCCTGGTTCCAGGCGTCCCGGTCCGATCCGGATGGTCCGTACGGCGACTTCTACGTCTGGTCGGATGCCGACGACAAGTACGCCGACGCCCGGGTGATCTTCGTCGACTCCGAGCGGTCGAACTGGACCTACGACGAGCTGCGCGGCCAGTACTACTGGCACCGGTTCTTCTCCCACCAGCCCGACCTGAACTACGAGAACCCGCTGGTGCAGGACTCGATGCTGGAGGTGCTGCGGTTCTGGCTCGACCTCGGCATCGACGGCTTCCGGCTCGACGCGGTGCCCTACCTCTACGAGCGCGAGGGCACGAACTGCGAGAACCTCAAGGAGACCCACGAGTACCTGAAGCGGGTCCGCTCCGAGATCGACCGGCTGTACCCCGACCGGGTCCTGCTTGCCGAGGCAAACCAGTGGCCCGGCGACGTGGTCGAGTACTTCGGTGACGCGGAGGCCGGCGGCGACGAATGCCACATGGCCTTCCACTTCCCGCTGATGCCGCGCATCTTCATGGCAGTACGGCGCGAGCAGCGTTACCCGATCTCGGAGATCATGGCCCAGACGCCGCAGATACCGTCCGGCTGCCAGTGGGGCATCTTCCTGCGCAACCACGATGAGCTGACGCTCGAGATGGTTACCGACGACGAGCGTGACTACATGTGGGCCGAGTACGCGCGGGACCCGCGGATGAAGGCCAACATCGGCATCCGCCGCCGTCTCGCCCCGTTGCTCGACAACGACCGGGACCAGCTGGAACTGTTCACCGCGCTGCTGCTGTCGCTGCCGGGGTCGCCGGTCATCTACTACGGTGACGAGATCGGCATGGGCGACAACATCTGGCTCGGCGACCGCGACGGCGTCCGCACGCCGATGCAGTGGACGCCGGACCGCAACGCCGGCTTCTCGCGGTGCGACCCCGCGCGGCTCTACCTGCCGCTGATCATGGACCCGATCTACGGCTACCAGGGCCTGAACGTCGAGGCTCAAGAGCGGATGAACGGATCGCTGCTGAACTGGACCCGGCGGATGATCGACATCCGGAAGCGCCACCCGGTCTTCGCGCTCGGGGAGTACCACGAGCTGAACTCCTCGAACCCGAGCGTGCTCGCCTACGTCCGGGAGTACCGGGTAACCGACGGCGACGACAGCGAGACCGACCGGATGCTGTGCGTGAACAATCTCTCCCGCTACCCGCAGCCGGTCGAGCTCGACCTGAGCCGGTTCGCCGGCTCGGTGCCGATCGAGACCATGGGCGGCGTTGCGTTCCCGCCGATCGGCGAACTGAGCTACCTGCTGACGCTGCCGGGCTACGGCTTCTACTGGCTGATGCTCAAGCCGCCAGCGAACTACGGCCCCTAACGCGGCGGCATCGGCAACATGTCACTGGTTGTGCACAGCTAGACCGGGATAATTCGGGCGTAGAAGCCTCACAATCAGTAACATGTTGCGGCCCGCCACCTCCGGCAGACCGCCACCGCGGCGCCTGCACCAGCTGCACCGCCGACAGCCCTCCCGCCGCCTCCGGCAGACCGCACCGGCGTCGCCTGCACCACGCCCCGTCCGGCAGATTATGTCCGGCCAGCCGCAGGCTTCCTGCTGGCCACCGTAGAGTCGTCCCGATCCGGAATAAAGGGGTGCAGTCGTGGGCAGTAGCTGACAGTGTTCGACAGCAGCGCGCGCTCCCGGCGCCCGCCCGCGAACGACGACGCGGCAGCGGGCGACAGCGCCCGCGCGGCGGAGGGCATGCCGGGTTCCGATGACGTCACCGGCCCAGCTATGCCGGCCTCGGATCGCGAGCTTCTCCGCCTGCTGACCATCTGGCTGCCCGCCCAGCGCTGGTTCCCCGGCCGGGGCGCGAATCTCGCCGGGATCACCGTCGTATCCGACGTCAGTCTCCAGCCCGGCGAACCGGCCCTTCGGCATCTCATCGTCGAGGCGGACCTCCGCAGCGGACCCGCGCGCTTCCAGGTCCTCGTCGGCTACCGGCGACAGCTCCCGTCCGCCCTGGAGCCAGCGCTCATCGGTCACGTTGAGGGTGCCGCCTGCTACGACGCGCTGCACGATCCCGAACTCGCCGATGTCCTGCTCAGCGGCATCACTGCACAGCGCCTGGCCGATAACGTGCGGTTCGTGCGCGAGGCCGGCGCCCCTGCGCTGACTGCGGGGGCTGCGGGCATCAGGGCGGCTCCCGGTACCGCCGAGGCGGACGGCGCAGCGCCGGCGCTGCGCAGCCGCGTCCTTTCCGCCGAGCAGAGCAACACCAGCCTGGTATTTGGCGACCGGGCCATTCTCAAGATGCTCCGGCGGCTGTTCCCCGGCGCCAATCCGGACCTCGAGGTCGCCGATGCGCTCGCCCGCCTCGGCTCCGACCGGGTAGCGGCGCCCTACGGCTGGATCGAGACTGACCTCGACGGGGAGCCGGTGCTGCTCGGCGTGCTCTCGCAGTTCCTGGCCGGCGCCAGCGACGGCTGGACGCTGGCGCTCGCGTCGCTGCACCGCCTGTACGCCCGGCACGAGGCATACGGCCAGGAGTACCTGACCGAGCGCGTCCGGTCCTCAGCCAGCCGGAACGAGGCCAGCGCCTCCCCGGCCGCCGCCGGACTGCCGTTCACCGACGAGGCCAGGCTCCTCGGGCAGGCAACGGCCGAACTGCACGCCGATCTGGCGGACGCGTTCGGCAGCCAGGACATGAGCCGCGCCGAGCTGGCCGGCCTGGCCGCCGGAATGCACGACAAGCTGACCGAGGCGATCGCGGTCGTGCCCGCACTGGAGGAGTACGAGCAGCGGATCAGATTCGCTTACGACGCCGCCGCAGAACTGGAACGCCCGGTTGCGGTCCAGCGCATCCACGGTGACTACCATCTGGGCCAGGTGCTGCGCGCGGTCCAGGGCTGGGTAGCGCTGGACTTCGAAGGCGAGCCCGCAGTGCCGCTCGCGATCCGCCGGGCACCAGCCCCGGCACTGCGAGACGTCGCCGGCATGCTCCGCTCGTTCGACTATGCGGCACGGCACCAGCTGATCGGCCAGCCTGCCGCCGAACCCGCTGCCGCGGTCGCGGACCAGTGGGTGCGGCAGTGCCAGGCGGCATTCCGCGCCGGGTACGCAGCGGGCGGCGGCCGCGATCCGGACGGACACGGAACCTTGCTGCGCGCGCTCACGCTCGAGAAGGCGGTCTACGAAGTGGTCTACGAGTACCGGCACCGGCCATCCTGGCTATCGATCCCGTTTGACTACGTGGCAACGGCATGACAGCGGGCATCTCCTCCGCGGACCAGGTGAGCCGCGAGGAAATCGACGCACTGGTCGCGGGAGCGCACTACAACCCGCATTCGCTGCTAGGCGGTCATCCCGGACCGGACGGCGTGACGATCCGGGCGCTGCGGCCGCTGGCAGAGTCGGTCGTGGTGGTACTGCCCGGCGGCAGCCGGGTGCCGATGCAGCATGTCCACGAGGGCGTGTTCTCGGCGACCGTGCCCGGCTCGGTGGTGCCGGATTACCGGCTCGCGGTCACCTATCCGGGACTACCGGAAGCGATCTCGGATGACCCCTACCGGCATCTGCCCACGCTCGGCGAGGTGGACCTGCACCTGGTCGCCGAGGGCCGTCATGAGGAGCTGTGGAAGGTGCTCGGCGCGCGGGTGCGGCCGCAGGCGGGCGGCACCTCGTTCGCGGTCTGGGCGCCTAACGCCCGCGGCGTCCGCGTCATCGGCGACTTCAACCACTGGGACGGGCGGGCGCACCCGATGCGCTCGCTGGGGGGAAGCGGCATCTGGGAACTCCTCGTTCCCGGCATCGGCGACGGCGCGACTTACAAGTACGACATCCTCGGCCCGGACGGTCAGTGGCACCGCAAGGCCGACCCCCTGGCCGGCTGGGCCGAACGGCCGCCGGCGACGGCCTCCAGGGTCACCCAGTCCCGGCACGAGTGGGGCGACGCGACGTGGCTGGCCCAGCGAGCCGAGCGCAACCTGCTGACCAGCCCGATGAGCATCTACGAGGTACATCTGGGCTCGTGGCGGCCCGGCCTGTCGTACACCGAGCTCGCGAGCCAGCTGACCGGCTACGTCACCGAGATGGGCTTCACCCACGTGGAGTTCCTGCCGGTGGCTGAGCACCCGTTCGGCGGCTCGTGGGGCTACCAGGTGACCTCGTACTATGCGCCCACCGCCCGGTTCGGCTCGCCGGACGAGTTCCGCTACCTCGTGGACTGCCTGCACCAGGCTGGCATCGGGGTCTTCCTGGACTGGGTGCCCGCGCACTTCCCGCGAGATATCTGGGCGCTAGCGCAGTTCGACGGCACGCCGCTGTACGAGAACGCCGACCCGCAGCGCGGCCAGCAGCCAGACTGGGGCACGCTGATCTTCGACTACGGCCGTCCCGAGGTGCGCAACTTCCTGGTGGCCAACGCGATTTACTGGCTCGAGGAGTTCCACGCCGACGGCCTGCGGGTCGACGCGGTGGCCTCGATGCTGTACCTCGATTACTCACGGAAGCCTGGTGAGTGGTCGCCGAACTCGCTCGGCGGCCGGGAGAACCTCGACGCCGTTTCCTTCTTGCGTGAGGTGAACGCGACCTGCTACAAGCGCGTGCCGGGCATCGCGATGATCGCGGAGGAATCGACCGCCTGGCCCGGCGTGACCATGCCGGTGTACCTCGGCGGACTCGGGTTCGGGCTGAAGTGGAACATGGGCTGGATGCACGACACGCTGAGCTACCTCAGCCGGGACCCAGTGCATCGCGGCTACCACCACGACGAGATGACGTTCTCGATGATCTACGCCTACTCCGAGCATTACGTGCTGCCGCTGTCGCACGACGAGGTGGTCCACGGCAAGGGCTCGCTGCTGCGGAAGATGGCCGGGGACGAGTGGCGTCAGTTCGCCGGGCTGCGGTCGCTGCTGAGCTTCATGTGGGCGCACCCGGGGAAGCAGCTGCTGTTCATGAGCTCGGAGTTCGGCCAGGGCGACGAGTGGTCGGAGGAGACCGGCCTTCAGTGGCACCTGCTGGAGTACCCGAGTCACGCTGGCGTCCAGCAGCTGGTCAAGGACCTCAACCGGATCTACGACAGCCGCCCCGCGCTGTGGCAGCAGGACAGCTCGCCTGAGGGCTTCCAGTGGATCGACGCGAACGACTCCGCCGGGAACGTGCTGTCGTTCCTCCGCTACGGCTCCGATGGCAGCGTGCTCGCGTGCGTCTGTAACTTCGCCGCGATGCCGCACCACGACTACCGTGTCGGCCTCCCCCACGCGGGACCCTGGCTGGAGGTGCTGAACAGCGACGCCGAGGCCTACGGCGGCACCGGGACCGGCAACTACGGCCGCGTCGAGGCGGTGGCGGAGTCGTGGCACGGCCGGCCTGCCTCCGCCGCGCTCACCCTGCCCCCGCTGGCCGTCATCTGGCTGGCACCGGAGTTCCCCGCCGCCGACGAAGCTCTCGCGGATGAGCACGACGAGGACGCGCTGATCGCCGAGGCCGAGGAAATCAGCGCCGAAGACGCCACTGGACCATGATCTCGTAAACGAGGTCCTGCCAGGACCAAACGTTTACGTCCCGAGCGGCAAACGGCTCTGCGGGCCGTGCTGTCAGCTCACCGGCTCGATCCGCGCGGCCGCGAGCACGCCGTCAGCGATGTCCAGAACGCCCAGCGTTCCGTGCGGCTGCCGCCGTCTGTCGGTCGGTGACCCCGGATTGAAGATGCGCGTGCTCGCCTCAGATTCGTCGAGCGGAATGTGCGAGTGGCCGAAGACAACCAGACCCACGTCAGGAAACGAGGCTCGCATCCGTCGCAGCCGCCCTCGGGCCGGTCCGCTGTCGTGCAGCATCGCGACCGGCAGTCCGTCGATGTCGAACTGCAGCACCGGGGGCGCGCCCCACGCCGCCACGTCCGGCCCGTCATTGTTGCCGAGCACGGCCCGCACCGGGGCGTACTGCGCGAGTTCGTCCAGGACGGCGGCGGTACACACATCACCGGCGTGCAGGATGAGGTCGGCCGCACGCAGCCAGGCCGCGACCGGCGGCGGGCAGGACTTCCAGAACCGCGGCGCATGAGTGTCCGAAAGAGCGATGACGCGCACCTCCGCACCCTCTCATGGGCGCGGCCCCGATGAGTCGGGTGCTACTGGTGCTCCGCGCGGAGCGGGGCCCCGCGGGCCGTGCCGGACAGCCCAGGCACCGGCGACCCGTCGGACCACTGCCGGTAAGCTCCGGCGGCCGTCCGGGCCGGCGACCTGCTCCGCGGCCGGTAAGGGGCGGGGCAGCGGCGGGCGGCCTGCCTGCTCGGCTTGGCTGGCGGCCACGTCCCGCTGACCGTCAGGGGCGCGGCGGCGCTTCGGTAACGCGCGATGGCGGCCGGTGTACGGCTCGGGCCGACGCGGCATGTCTGTGTAGAACCTCACTGTGGCTCCAGTCGCGGGGCAGCGAACGTGGCCAGGCGAACCCAGGACGAGGCGGCCTGCGCGGGACCCGCTTGCTCGGTGCGAAATGCCGGCCAGATCTGCGCGTCCCCGGCGCGCGGGACCGCAGATCCCCCCCACCTCCCGGCTTGCTGCACTGTGGTGCACGGCCGGCAGGCCGCCGGCAGCACAGAACTCACAGACGCGGGCACGCCTCGTCCTGGTGAGCACAGTCAACCGGCAGCCGTCCGACGTGACCATCCCCGAACTCGTGGATGCATGTGCCCCGTGCCACGACCTAAACTGCGCAGACCTAAACTGCGCAGATCACGGGGAACAGCACGACA
The DNA here is from genome assembly GCA_963711535.1 of uncultured Actinomycetota bacterium. Classification (GTDB taxonomy): domain Bacteria; phylum Actinomycetota; class Actinomycetes; order Streptosporangiales; family Streptosporangiaceae; genus JAJYUU01. The sequence continues at coordinate 126,539 of CAVQEN010000008.1, forward strand.
GGCAGGACACTGATGGCGCTTGACTCAGCCCCCGCCCGGGCGCATGTCACCTGCCCGTCGGGCACCGTGACGCCGATTCCCGAGGGAAGTCAGATCGTGTTCGGCCGCGGACCCCATGCTGACCTGATCGTGGCCGCAGGCCGGGGGCTGTCACGCCGGGCCGGGGTCATCAGCGCGGTGGCAGGCGGCGCCTGGGTGGCGAACATCAGCCGCACCCACGCGCTGTACGCGGAGGGCGACGGCTACCGGGTCCGGCTGCCGCGCATGGAAGCGGACAGCGACGCGGGAGCCGCCGGAGAGCCGTCGAAGGGCTGGTTCCTGCGCGAGGGATCCGCGCTGGTCGGCACGCGCGCGATGCTCGACGAGGGCATGCCGCTGCGGCTCGTTGTCGCGCCCGCCAGGCAGGCCGGCGGTCCGGACGGCAGCCCGGCCAGCGGCTCTGCGGGGGACGTCACGCTGCTGCCGTTCTATCTGGACCCGAACACGAAGCTGTTCCTGGTGGCGCTGCTGTGGTGCCGGCCGTGGCTCGTCGACCCGGCTCGCGGCACACCGCTGCCGCGCACTCCGGAGATCGCCCGCGCCGCACTCGAAGTGACCGACGCCCACCACGAGCTCGACTGCTTCGATACCGACCCTGCCTTCCGGGACCGGCTCTCCGCACGGGTAGGCGAGCACCTCAAGGTGCTGCGCCGGAAGATCACCGAGCGGAGCATGGTCCGTGCGGGAATCCGCTTGTCCGATGAGGTAGCGGTCGGTGCGCTGATCGAGAACGGGATCATCACCAGCGACGACCTGGACAAGATCAGCGATCCGGCCTGGTGCTCACGCCAGGAGGACCTGTGGTGGACCCCGGTGCTCTGATTGTGCAGGACAAGGCCTTGGCTCGAGGGTGCCTGGCAGGGAGGTGAGACCGGGCACGGGCTGACTGGTCCCTCTCAGGTGCCGGTATCTGTCGTGATGGCGAAGCCAGCCCATCAGCGGACCGTTGCCGGGCCTGGGTGGCTGCTCCCAGTCTTCCTGCCGGCCCCGGGCGGTGAGGTCGAGCCAGTTGTAGGTGCCGGAGACCAGATCGGTGCCACGCGCGTAGCTGGAGTAGGTGTGGAAGACGCGGTCACTGCGGCGCAGGAAAGCGCTGATGCCGTGCATCTCGCCGGACCAGCCCTGCCATTCCGGACCGAGCGCCGCGAGGTCCCGGTAGTTGTATTCGACGGGGGCGACCGTCTGGTCCAGCGTGACGTGAAAGTCGTAGCTGAAATCGCTGCCGAAACAGGAGTACCAGGGAATGGTCCAGCCCATGCGCTGCCTGAATGGCTCGGTGCGGGCCAGCGGCGCCCGGCAGACCACCACCAGGGAGGTGTCCCGGGCATGCAGGTGGGCGAGGTGGCCGATGCTGTCAACGAGGAGCGAGCAGGACCGGCAGCCCTCATCCCAGGCCGGGTCGAACATAAAGTGGTAAATCAGGAGCTGGCCGCGGTCTTCGAACAGGTCGAGCAGGCTCGCCATGCCGTCCGCGCCCTCGAAGACGTAGTTCTTGTCGACCTCGACCATCGGCAGCCTGCGCCGCTCGGCGTTCAGCGCATCTCGCTGCCGGGTGAGCTCCTTCTCCTTGGCCAGCAGTTGCTTGCGGGCGGCCAGCCACTCATCTGGTGACGCGACCGGCGGGTCAGCCACTGTGTCCTCCTGTGGCGAGATCGATTCTGCGGGCCGGCTGGCCGGGATAGCTCCTGGTCCGAGACCGGCGCAGTACCGCAAGAGGCCGGGTCAGACTCCGGCACAGCCGCGACAGCTCAGCCGTCATCACACCCTGCGCGATGTCAGCCTGGCGGCGGTCGGCGCCGGTCTTGACCCGCTCGGCCTCATACAGCGCGTACACGGAGTACGGCATCACGTTAACCACGTCCTCGACATTCTCGTCCGTCGGCAGCGGGAACGCGCTTGTCGCGGTGACGCCCGTCTGCGCCTGTCACCAGAGCGACGAGCGGGAACATCCGAGATGGACAAACAGGCCGACGGGTATGTCGCGCTCTGGCAGCTACGCGCGGGAGCGGTCAGCGGTCCCAGGGAGCATCCCAGAACGGCCTTACCTCGACAGTGGCGGTCCGCGCGAGCGGATGCGCGGCCGCTACCGCCGTTGCCGCGTCCAGGTCCGCGCACTCCACCACGTCATAGCCACCGATCTGCTCCTTGGTCTCGGCGAACGGTCCGTCGGAGATCAGCCACTCGCCGTTACGGACCCGGACGATCCTGGCCTCGCCGGCCGACCGGAGCGGACCACCGGTTAGCCGGATCCCGCGCTCGGTCATGTTCTCCACCCACGACTTGACCGCGATCATCATGGCCGCGTCCTCGTCTGCCGTCGCATCAGCGGACTCGTCGACCCAGAACATCAGCATGTATTTCATGCAGCTCCCCAGTGGCTCTGACTATCGCGAACAGGCGACCGACACCGAACCACTAGCCGGGGCCCTGCACCAGGAACCGGGCCAGCGCTTCGGTGCCGCCCGGCCCGACGGCGCGCACCGTGTACGTACGCGGAGGCAGTCCGCCGCGGAAGAACTCGTGCGCCTGGTTGATCGCGTAATTGATCGTGCCCGCTCTGTCGGCGATCGGATGATCGGGTGATGTGCCCACGCCGACGAGCGTGATGCTGACCGGCTTGCCGGGTGGCCAGTTCCCGCCATGGATCACGAAGCCGGTGTTGCTGTCACCGACCGCCTGATTCAGCGCTATGAACGGCACGCTGGGCAGAGTGGCGAGGATCTCCGGCGTGACCCCTCGCGGCAGCTGCGGCATTCCCGGCAGAGCGCTCTGCCCGGGCGGCGGCGGGAACACCGGCCCAAGGTCGTGATCATCGCTGAGAGGCGCGCCGTTCCCGGCGGACGGGGCTGCGGACGGGGAGGTGCTAGACGTGCCATGCTGCCCGATGCGGTCCTGATCGGCCGTCTGGCTCGCGTGCGATGCTGGCGCCGCGGTGTGCAGTTCCCAGCCCGCGCCGATGAGAGCGGCAGCTGCCACCACCGCGGCGGCAGTCAGGGCGAGGCGCCGCGTCGGCCGCGCGGCCGGACGGCGGCGCGAGTCACCGGCCGGGAGAGCCGTGCCCCGCGGACCGGCCGCCGGCGCGGCAGGCCCTGCGGCGTGGGCCTGACCTCCGAGCGCCGGAACTCCCAGCGGCCGCGAGCCGAGGGTGTCATCGTCGCCGGTGGCCGCGTTTCCGGTGGTTTGAAGCTCGTGATCGGCCGCGTCACCCGGCGCGGGCACCTCCGGTATGCGGCGGTACTCCTCGATCAGTGAAAGCGCCGCGGCGGGGAGCGGTGCCGATCCGCCGGCCTCAAGCGTGGGCGCCAGCCGCGCGAGGATCGACGCGGAGGTCGGGCGGTTACGCGGGTCGCGCTCCAGGCAGGCGCTGACGATATCGGCCAGTTCAGCGGGGAGGCCGCCCAGGTCGGGCGGCCCCGTCGCCAACTGAACCAGCACGTCCATCACCGTCTCGCCCTCGTAGGGCGCGTGGCCGGTCGCAGCGAACAGCATTGTGGCGCCGAGCGCGAAGATGTCGCTCGCCGACGTGGCCTGGCGGGTATCCCGCGCCTGCTCGGGTGCCATGTAGGCAGGAGTGCCGATGCTGCCCCTGGTCACCGTGAGCTGGATGCGCTCGGCTGCCCGCGCGACACCGAAGTCGATGACGCGCGGCCCGTCCGGGGACACCAGGACGTTCGCCGGCTTGAGATCCCGGTGCACCAGCCCGACGCTGTGGATCGACTCCAGTGCCTCCGCACAGCCGGCCGTCAGCCACCGCACTGCGGGCACCGGGATCGGGCCGCAGTTGCGCACGAGCTTGCTGAGGGACGGCGCAGGCACGTAGACCGTCGCCAGCCAGGGGATGTCCGCCTCGGAATCGGCGGCGACGACTGCTGCGGTGAACGCGCCGCTGACCCGGCGGGCCGCTGCCACTTCCTGCCCGAAGCGATTGCGGAAGTCCGGCTCCTCGGCCAGTTCGGTCTTGATGGTCTTGACGGCCACCAGCCGCCCGGCCGCCGAGCGACCCAGGTACACCTGGCCCATCGCGCCGGCTCGAGCCGGCCGACAAGCACGAATCCGCCGACCTGCTCCGGGTCCCAGCGGCGCAGCGGCTCGAGGTGTGGCTGCTGCGGCACGAACCTGATCTCCTGTCGGTGCAACCGGACAACCACTCATCATGTCCGGCTCGCTGCCCTCAGGATGGGCATTCGGCGGACTTGGGCCGGTTGCGGCCGCGAGGCGACGAATCGGGCGACGCTTGCGGCCCGTTCGTCACAGCAGTGCGCTGATCACAGCAGGCCGAGCAGCCAGCCGGGTCCGGCCACTGCCGCCCCGCCGGCCTGGCAGCGCTGGCGGAGTTCACGATCGGCAGTGACAACCACCCGGCGCCCCGTGACGCTCGCCGCCAGTGCGGCGATGGTGTCGTCGCCGGAACCCTCTGCGGTTATCACTGTCAGCGGTCCGCCGGCCGCAGCAGCCGCGGCGGGCCGGGCAGCGCCCTCAAGCACGAGGACGACCTCCGGCATCCACCGCATGCCGATCGTTCCGTCCGCCATCCGGCCGGGGTGCTCGCCGGTCCCGCCGCCTCCGCGCGCACCGTCAAGTCCCGGGCTGCCGGCCGCAGTCACCGCGGCCAGGCCCTCGGGCAGGCTGGTGATGCCCTCGACGGCCAGCGGTGCGAGCCGGCCAGCTAGCCGCGCCGCGGCGCCCGCACGGTCACGCCACCAGCCGTCCGGCCGGGAACCGACGACGTTCGCGCCGTCGACGATGATCGACACCGGGGATAGCTCGCCGCTGAGCTCGGCCCAGTGCGCGGCGAGGCCGGGATGCAGCGTCAGCCGGGTGACGTCCGGCACGGCGAACCAGTCGACTTCCTCGGTCTCGTCGTCGTCCGACTGCACGGCGAACGGCGCCGTGGCCTCGGCGAGCACCGTGGTGTAGGACCAGCCGCCGTGGTCGTCGGTGAAGACCGCGCGCTGGCGGACGGCATCGGGTGGCACGCCGCATTCCTCCGCGGCTTCGCGCAGCGCCGCCGCCAGCGCCGACTCGTGGCTGTCCCGTGCCCCGCCGGGCAGGCCCCAGGTGCCGCCGTGGTGGCTCCACCAGGTACGTCGCTGCAGCAGCACCGGGCCGTCGGCCACATAGGCGAGCAGACCGGCCGCGCCGAAGCGGCCCCAGTGGCGGTGGCCAAGCTCGCATCGGACCCAGCCGTTGCCGTCGCGGCTAGCCACGGCGACCGGCGTTTCCTGTCGATGCGGAGCCGGCCGCCGCGGTCCCGGCCGTGGCAGCGCTGCCAGCACCGTGCCGCAGCCCGTCCATGAGCAGGTCGAGCAGACGGCCTGCCTGCGCGCGCTGCGACGGGTCACCGGCGGCCAGCGCCACGCCGCTCATGCTGGCCAGCAGATCAGCAGGATCCACGTCAATGCGAATCGTGCCGTCGGCTGCTCCGGCGGCCAGCAGTGCCGAGAAGGCGGCGAGCAGCCGGCTGCGGCTTTCGGCGAACGGATTGCCGCCTGACGCGATCACCATCTTGAGCGCGTCAGCCATGCCACGTTTGGCGGACATGTACTCGATGAAATGGTCCATCCAGGTCCGCATGGCCTGGTCCGCAGGCATGCTCTCGAGCAGGCCGGGAACCGAGTCGCACAGCCGGGCTAGCTCGCTGCGGTAGGCAGCATCGACGAGGGCCTCGCGGCTCGGGAAGTGCCGGTACAGCGTGCCGATGCCGACTCCCGCGTCGCGGGCGATCGACTCCAGTGTGACGTCGGCGTCCCGGGAGAAGGCCGTCACGGCGGCCGCCAGAAGTTGCTCGCGGTTGCGCTGCGCGTCGGCCCGCAGGACCCGCCCACCGCCATCGCTGTCAGCGCCAGTGTGTTCCGCGGTCGCCATCGTCACCTCCTCCGGCTCGCTAAGAGGAGGCACCTCCGATGAGTAATCCCGGAGAAGATACCGGAGGCTCCTCCATTTCCCCATGGTAGCCCGCTATCGCGGGGACGTGTCCGAGCTGACGCTCGCAGGCTGACCGAGACCGGTTGCGGCGCAGCACCTAGGCTGTGGACATGCCGGAGTCGATTCTCACCGCCCAGCTGGCGAAACTACGCCAGCGCCGCACCGCACCGCTGATCCTGGAGCTCGACCTCACGGACGGGCTGAGCGAGACCCGGCCGGCTGACCCGGTGTCGGCGCTGGCCGCCCGCGGGCGCGCGGCCCTTCCCGATGTTCTCGACGGCCTGCGCCGCGCCCGCGACGACGACCGGGTCACTGTGCTGGTGGCCCGGCTCGGTGGCAAGGGTCTCGGACTGGCCGCGGCTCAGGAGCTCCGGCGCGCCGTTGCCGAGCTAGGCGACTCCGGGAAGACGACGATCGCGTGGGCGGAGTCGTTCGGCGAGTTCTCCGCAAGCAACGTGCAGTACTACCTGGCGACCGCGTTCGAGAAGATCTGGCTGCAGCCTTCGGGCGACCTGGGACTCACCGGCATCGCGATCGAGCGGATCTTCCTTCGGGGCGTCCTGGACAAAGTCGGCGCGGACTTCGAGGTCGCCGCGCGCTATGAGTTCAAGAGCGCGGCAGAGCAGCTGACCGAGACTGGGTTCACCGCGCCCGCGCGCGAGGCCACGACACGCATGGCGGAGTCAATCACCGAGCAGATTGTCCAGGCAATCGGCGAGCGGCGTGGCCTCGAGCGGGAGAAGGTCAGCGCGCTCATCAACGCCGGCCCGTTCCTGGCCGCCCGCGCGCAGGAGGAAGGGCTCGTCGACCAGCTCGGTTACCGCGACGAGGTCTACGCCGAGGCCCGGAAGCTGGCCGGGCCCGACGCCACGATGCTGTTCCTCGGCCGCTATCAGCGCGCCAGGGCGCTCGCCGAGCGGGCCCGGACGACGGTGACCCGGATGCCCGGCAGTCACGAGCCGGCTATCGCGATGATCTACGCGACCGGTGCGATCCGCCGCGGCCGCAGTGGCCGCGGCTTCATGTCCGGCGGTCCGATGGGCTCCGACACGATCGCGGGCGCGATCCGGACGGCTGCCCGGGACGAGCAAGTCCGCGCGATAGTGCTGCGGGTCAACAGCCCGGGCGGCTCCTACGTCGCCTCCGACACCATCTGGCGCGAGGTCGTCCGGGCGCGAGCTGGCGGCACGCCTGTCGTCGTGTCCATGAGCGATGTCGCGGCGTCGGGCGGCTATTACATCTCGATGGCTGCAGACGAGATCGTCGCCCAGCCCGGCACGATCACCGGATCGATCGGCGTGCTGACCGGGAAGCCGGTTCTGGGCCAGGCGCTGAGCCGGGCTGGCGTCAGCAGCGACCGGATCAGCCTCGGCACGCACGCGGCGATGTACTCCCAGCTTGAGCCGTTCTCGGCCGGGGAATGGGAGCTGGTGAACGACTGGCTGGACCACATCTACGCCGACTTCACCGGCAAGGTCGCGACCGGCCGGGGTATGACGCCTGACCAGGTGCACGAGGTTGCCCGCGGCCGGGTCTGGACCGGCGCCGACGCCCTCGCCCACGGGCTGGTCGACGAGCTCGGCGGAGTGGAAACGGCCACCGCCATCGCGCGGCGCCGGGCCGGCCTGCCGGAGACGGCGCCGGTGCGGGTCTATCCGCGAGTGCGGCCGGTGGACCGGCTCCGGCCGCCGGGATCGAGCGACAGCCGCAACGCAAGCGCGACGGCCGTGTCAGTCGGAGGCCTGCTGACGGGGAGCATCCTCAGCGGGGCTGCAGGCGCGAGCACTCTGGGTGCGACCCTCCTGGCCGACTCCTGGGGACCCGTCTGGCAAATGGCGTCGCGGCTCGGCCTGTCACCGCAGGGCCCGCTGATGCTGCCCGGCACCTGGATCTTCGAATAGCGGCTCGCGTGCCTCCGGCCGGCCTCGCCGAGGCGCTTGGCGCCTGGCCCGGTGCCGTGACGCTGGTAACCATCGCCGACGGGCGCGACGACATCGGCACCACTGTCAGCGCCTTCTGCCCGGTCTCGGCTGACCCGCCGCTCGTGCTCGTCTCGCTGATCGCCGAGTCATACCCGGCCGAGGTCCTGGGCCGCGCGAGTGCCTTCGCCGTCACACTGCTCGCGGCGTCACAGCGAGCGCTCGCAGGCCGGTTCGCCGCCGCCGGGCGCCCGGCCGCGCGGGTTCTGCTGGAGAACGTCCCGCACCGCCGCGGCGAGAAGTCGGGTGCGCTCATTCCCGAGCGAGGCCTCGCGGCGTTCGAGTGCTCAGTCACGACCCGCGTTCCGGCCGGCGACCATCTGCTGGTGATCGCCAGCGTCGTCACCGTCCCCTATGTCGCCGAGTCCGGCGAGCCGCTGATCCGCTTTCGCGGCGGCTACCTCCGCTGACCGGGGCTCGCCGGGCCCGTCATCGCGGTATCGGGCGATATCCGTTCACTCATCCGCCTATGTTCAGCGGATGGTCCAGCTGAGCAGGCCCCGTGTGCGCGCCGGGCTAGTCGGGTAGGTCCGGGCCTACGGGGAATCGGCAAGCGGACCGCTGCGGGGGGACGGTGCGCACACGGGTCACGGCCGCGCTTGTCGCGGTCCTCGCGGTGGCGGCAAGTGCCGCCGGCCTTGACGTGTCGGCAGGCGCCAGGTCCGGGAACCCAGCGTCCGCCGGAACCACGTCCGCCAGCATCATCAGCACCGCATCTTCGGGCGGTCGCGGCGATCACCGCACGTCAGTCGAGTCGGCGATCGACACCTTGTACCGATATAACCGGCCCGAGCTTGATGTCCGCTCTGCGTCGACCGTCTCCGACCGCAGTGCGACCTCGCGGGCCGACCTGACCGCCACCGACCGCAACGACGCGGTCAGCGTCCGCCGGGGCGGCCAGCTGTCGGCGGGCAGCCAGACCGCCATCTTCGTCGGCATGTCTGCGGTGATCCTGCTGCTGCTCGTGGCAATCCGGGTACTGCCCCGCGCCCGGCGCGGCGGGCGCGGCGCCAGCCCCGGCGCCGGCCGCGTGCCACCACTCGGTCCGACCACGCAGGCACTCGCAGCGCAGGCGTCGCAGGCGCTGGTCGAGACCGACGACGCCGTGCGTACCAGCGAGCAGGAGCTCGGATTCGCAACCGCGCGGTTCGGCGAGCACGCAGCCGAACCGTTCTCGGCCGCCGTCCGCGCGGCCCGCGCCGATCTGGCCGCCGCATTCAGGCTCCGGCAGCTGCTCGACGACGACACGCGGGAGGACGAGGCAACGCGCCGCTCCTACCTGACCCAGATCAGCGAGCACTGCGCCCGGGCCAGTCAGGCACTGGACGAGCAGTCCGAGGCCTTCGACCAGCTCCAGGACCTGGCGGCGCGTGCGCCGGAACTGGCGGCCGAAGTGGACGCCCACGTCGCCCAGCTGCGGGCTCGCCTCGCCACCACCCGGCAGATCCTGGCCAAGCTGGAGGGCAGGTACACGCCAGACGCGGTCGCAGCGGTGGCCGCCAATCCGGATCAGGCGGCCGGGCGACTGGATTTCGCGACCGCGGTCCTCGCCCGTGCCCGGCAGCAACTCGCGGTGAGGCAGCCCGCCGAGGCAGCGGTCCTGCTGCAGGCCGCCGAGTCGAGCGCGGACCAGGCGACTGACCTCCTGGACGCTGTCGAGCACGCGGAGGCAGAGCTGACGCAGGCGGCGTCCGCTCTGCCGGCGGCGCTACGCGAGATCGACGCCGAGATCGACGACGCGACCGACTTGCTCACCGGGCGGTCGGACAACGGCCACACCGGACAACCCGGTGACAGCCACGACGGACGACCGGACGACGGTCGCGCCGCGCTGATTGCCCGCGCGCAGGCGGCCGCCGCCGACGTGCGTGCGCAGCAAGCAGCCGGCCGGTTCGATTCTCTCGCTGCGCTTCGCGACGTTCAGCAGGCTGACTCTGCCCTTGATCACATGCTGGCCAGCCGCCGTGACGACCGCGGGCGGCGCGAGCGGGCGCGCGCCGTGCTCGACCAGGCGATGCTCGTCGCCCGCAGCTCGGTGACCGCGGCCGGGGACTTCATCACCACTCGACGCGGCGGCGTCGGCGCCGAGGCCCGCACCAGGCTGGCCGAGGCTCAGCGGCGCTTCCAGGACGCCATCGGCGCCGCCCAGACCGACCCGGAAGTCGCCGTAACCGAGGCGCAGAGTGCCGATGCGCTGGCCTCGCAGGCACGTTCGGCTGCGGAAGCGGACGTGGGGAATCTCGGCCATCCACAGACCAGCTCAGCGGGAAATGGCGGCTCGGTCGCCGGGCTCGGCAGTGCATTGCTCGGCGGCATCGTCATCAGCAGCCTGCCCGGCGGCGGTGACCCGGCCGAGCTGCGCGACCCGGGCGAGCTGCGCGTCCTCGGCCCCGCCAGTTTCGGTGGCCGGCTGACGCGCGGCCGCCGGGGTGCCAGCAGCAGCTTTGCGGCGGCAGGTTCTGACGTCAGCTCCAATCGAAGGAGGCTGCATGTCTAAGCAGGGCATCATCGGCCGCGTCACGCAGCTCGCCCGCGCCGACATCAGCGGCGTGCTCGACTGCGCCGAGGATCCTGAGCTGACGGTCGACCAGCTACTCCGCGACTACACCAGGAACATCTCCCGAGCCGAGCGGGCCATCGCGCGGCTCGTTGGCAACCTGCAGATGGTCGAGGACGACCAGACGCAGGACGCCACGGCCGCCGAGCAGTGGAACCGCGAGGCCGAGGCCACCAGCCAGAAGGCGGACGAACTCCGAGCGGCTGGCGACGCCGCGCCGGCCGACACGTTCGACAACCTGGCCAGAGCTGCACTGGAGCGCCAGCTCATCGCCGAGAACGACGTGCAGACCGGCCAGCACACCCTCGACGCCCAGCGTGAGTCCGCTGAAAAGCTCATCAGCGGCCTCAGCCAGATGAGGGTGCGGCTCTCGGAACTGCAGCGCAAGCGCCACCAGCTGGTCGCCGGGTCCGGCAGGGCCTACGGCCCGCCGCAGCTGACGGAGGCCGCCATGAGCACCGACGTGCTGGACTCGGCAGCTGAGCTGACCCGCTTCGAAGAGAAGGTACGGCGGGAGGAGGCGCGGGTCCGCAGCTGCGACGCACTCGCGAAGTCCGCACTCGACGCGCAGTTCACCAGCCTTGGCGACCAGAACCGGGCCGAGATCGACGAGCTGCTGACCGAGCTCAAGGCGGGGCGCGCGATGGCCTCGGCCAGGGCCCGGGCCCGGCAGCAGATCAGCCGTTAAGGTAGGCCAGCACCGCCAGCACGCGGCGGTTGTCATCGTCCGATGGCGCCAGCTCGAGCTTGGTGAAGATGCTGGTGCTGTGTTTGCTGACCGCCTTCTCTGACACGAACAGACGCTGCGCGATCGCGCTGTTGGACCGACCCTCGGCCATGAGCTCGAGTACCTCACGCTCGCGGGCTGACAGCCGGGCCAGCGGCTCATCCCGGGCCCGGCGCCCGAGCAGCTTCGTCACGACCTCGGTGTCCATCACGGCGCCGCCGGCCGCGACTGCCCGCACGGCGTCTACGAACTGATCGTCGTTGAACACCCGGTCTTTCAGCAGGTAACCGACACCGCCCGCATCATCGGCGAGCAGCTCGCGCGCGTAGAGCTGCTCTACGTACTGGGACAGCACCAGCACCGGCAGGCCCGGCACCTGGCGGCGAGCCTCGATAGCGGCACGGAGACCGTCGTCGGTGAAGGTCGGCGGCAGCCGGACGTCGACGATGGCGACGTCCGGCCGCTTCTCGATGAGCGCGGTCAGCAGCCCAGGCGCGTCCTCGACCGCGGCCGCAATCACGAAGCCGTGCGCCTCAAGCAGCCGGACCAGGCCGTCCCTCAGCAGGAAGAGGTCTTCAGCGACGACAACGCGCACGGCACCTCCAGCACGACGATGGTCGGCCCGCCGACCGGGCTGCTCACCGCCAGGATGCCATCGAAGGTCGCGAGGCGGCGCTCTACTCCTTCGAGCCCGCTACCCGCCGACGGGTCAGCGCCGCCGAGACCGAAGTCGGTAATCTCGATCCGCAGCAGTCCGCCGGAATGCGCCATCATGATGCGCGCAGTGCGGGCACCGGAATGCTTAGCAGCGTTGGTCAGCACCTCGGCGACCGCGAAGTAACAGGCAGTCTCCACCGGCGCAGGTAGCTGCCCAGGCAGGTCGATCTCGGTCTCCACGCGCAGCGGGCTATCCAGTGCCAGTGCGCGGACCGCGTCAGCGAGGCCGCGATCGGCCAGCACCGGCGGATGCACTCCGCGAACCAGCTCCCGCAGCTCGGTCAGCGCCTTCACCGACGTCTCCCGTGCTTCAGCGACCAGCGCGACCGCAGCATCCGGGCTGGTGTGAATCAGCCGTTCTGCGGCCCGCAGGTTCATGCCCAGAGCTACTAGCCGTGCCTGCGCGCCGTCGTGCAGGTCACGCTCGAGACGTCGCACGTCGGCCGCCGCCGTGTCCACGGCAACGGCTCTGGTCTCGGTCAGCCGCTGAACCCGCCTGGTCAGCTCGATGTCTGGCACCCGGCTCAGCATCCTGCCCACGCCAGGAAATGCCTGCGGCACCAGCCAGCAGCCGAGCCCGACCAGCGCAAGCGCCTGCAGGGCCGCGGCGTACGCCGTGGACTGGGCGGACATGTCTACGGCCCCGTACAGCACGTAGCCGTTCGGCGTTCGGAACGGCCAGCTTCCGGCGTTCCAGCGGACGGCCAGATACAGCCCGACCAGTCCGAGCCCGGCAACGCCGACGGTGGCCAGGGCCGCGGCGGTGCGCGGCGACCTCCTGATCACCTGCAGCGCTCCGGCGATCAGCACGACGGTCCAGAACGCCCCTGCCACTCCCCCGCCGAGCCAGACGTTCGGGCTGATCAGAGCGGCCGCCGCGAATGCGACCGGCAGCAGCAGCAGCGCGAGCACCTGAGCACGCTGACCGACGGCAGCACTTTCGCCGAGGACCGGGCTGGCCAGCCCCGGTCGGCGCCGAATGCCGCGCCAGCCCAGCCAGCCGCCGAGTAGCAGGCACGCGTAAGCCTGCGGCAAGACCAGGTAGAGCCCCATGTTCGCGGCGCCGGCCACCGCCACCCCGTAGGTCACGCCGGGGCTCCAGAAGTTGGTGTCCCGTGCCAGCACGAAGCCGTACAGCCCGAACAGAATCAGCACTGGCGGAACGATCCGGCTGGCCAGCAGTGGCCGCCACGCCACCAGGACGGCGGCGGCCAGCGGAAGGACCGCGAGGGTGCCGAAGTCACGGTTCTCCGCGCCGGGGAACAGGCTCATCATCCTGGCCGCAATGGCAACCAGCGCCACGCACCAGCCGAACTCGCGAAGGCGCCCCCGCGTTGTCTTCGGTTGCTCGCCCTGACCCGTCCGCAGCCAGGCAGCGACCAGGCACGCGGCAACCACAAGCAGCAGCACGACGAGCACTGCGGAGTGGCTACTCGAGTGCAGCATGTCCTGCGCGGGGGCCGGCTCTGCGCGCGGGACCACGTAATAGGGTCTCGCTGGTCCGAGCGGATGCTTTGGTGGCGGCATCTCGGCCTCCCGCTGATGACTGTCCGCCCGGCGTGGGCGCCCCGCGACTCAGCTTCGCGCAGCCTGGGCGCCCGCGCCATGGACTGAGCTCCACTGTCGAGGTAGGCCCACGCCTACCGGGCGATGACTATCGCTGGCGCCAGCACTGACCGCGCCCCGGCAGCCAGGCGGACAGGCTCAGGCCACGCGCTCGCCGCCGCGCCACACGCCGGCCACCAGCGGTACGCCGGGCCGGTAGGCCAGATAGGCGTGCGACGGCGCGTCCAGCATGACCAGATCGCCCCGTGCCCCGACGCCGAGGTGCCCGATGTCGGTACGCCGCAGCGCGTGCGCTCCGCCGGCGGTCGCCGCCCACACCGCCTCGGCGGTCGTCATCCGCATCTCCCGGACCGCAAGTGCCACACACAGCGGCATGCTCGAGGTGAAGCACGACCCCGGATTGCAGTCCGTGGCGATCGCCACCGTCACGCCAGCCCCCAGCAGCCGCCGCGCGTCCGGGTAGGGCGACCGGGTGGAGAACTCCACGCCCGGCAGCAGCGTCGCGACCGTACCGCCTGACGCCGCCAGCGCATCGACGTCCGCCTCGGCGAGGAACGTGCAGTGATCCGCCGACGCGGCCCCCGCCTCGACGGCCACCTGGACCCCCGGTCCGGGCCCGAGCTGATTGGCGTGCACGCGTGCCTGGAGCCCGGCCGTCTCCCCGGCCAGCAGGACCGCCCGCGCCTCGTCGGCACCGAACGCGCCGTCCTCGCAGAACACGTCGACCCACCTGGCCGACAGCGCGCAGGCCGCCAGCATGTCGCCGCAGACGAGCTCGACGTAGCCGGCCGCGTCGCCGGTGTACTCGGGCGGGACCACATGCGCGCCCAGGTACGTCACTTCCGGCGTGACCTCGGCCGCGAGCGCCACCGACCGGGCCTCGTCGGCTACGGTCAGGCCGTACCCGGATTTGCACTCGAACGTGGTCGTCCCCTGCGTCAGCATCTCCGCCGCCAGCCGGGCCAGGTTCGCCCGCAGCGCCTCGTCGCTCGCTGCCCGGGTCGCCGCGACCGTACTGCGGATCCCGCCCGCGCTGTACCGCAGTCCGGCCATCCGGGCCGCGAACTCGGCCCCCCGCTCCCCGGCGAACACCAGATGCGCGTGCGAGTCGACAAAGCCTGGCAGCACGGCCCGCCCGGCAGCGTCGACTGCCTCGTCCGCCGCGGGCGCGGCCGACGCCGGGCCGGTCCACGCGACAAGCCCGCCGTCCAGAACGAGCGCCGCGTCTGTCAGCACCTCGAACGGCCCCGGCGAGGCGACGCTGACGGCCTCCCGCGGCGCGTTCGTGACCAGCTCGCCGATGTTGGTGATCAGCACGCTCACTCGCGCATCGTGTCACAGCCCGCGAAAACTCAGGAGCGCGGCAGCCGCGGCCCGGTCAGCATGAGCAGATGGACCCGGTGACCGACGCCCGCGCCCTGGTGGCTGCACGGTTCCCGGACGCCCTGGCCGCGTTCCTCGGCGACGGGATCGTGTCCGATCGACGGACGCCGACCTCCGATCTCGACATCGTGGTCGTGCTGGCCGGGCCGCCGGCCCCGTACCGGGAGTCCCTGCACTGGCGCGGCTGGCCGGCCGAGACGTTCGTGCACGACGCGGACTCGCTGGAGCGCTTCTTCGCCTCCGATACCGCCCGGCGGCGGCCGACGCTGGCCCGGCTGTGCACAGACTCGGTCGTCCTGGCGGGCTCGCGGGAAACAATCGATAAAGTCAGGAAACGGGCAGGTCAGGTGCTAGCCGCAGGGCCGCAGGGACCCGGTCAGGCGGAGCTCGAGCTCTGGCGGTACGGACTCAGCGACCTGCTCGACGACCTGGCCGGCAGCAGCGACCCCGGCGAGACCGCGGTCATCGCCTGGAACCTGTGGACCATGACCGCGGAGCTTGCGCTTGTGCTGGCCGGGCACTGGCTCGGTACTGGAAAGTGGCTGCTCCGGGAGCTCCGGGCCGCCGACCCGGTCGTTGCCAGCCGGATGACCGCAGCCCTGACCGACCCCGCCGCTCTGGCCGGGCTGGCCCGCGAAGTACTCGACCACGCGGGCGGGCCGCTGTGGGATGGCTATCGCGTGGCCGGAAACGGGGACTGAGGCTGCCGCGTTTCTGGCGCTCGAAGGGTCGTCGTGACCGTCAGCCCGCTGGCCGCGCGGTGAGATCGGCCTCGTAGGTCTGGCCGGCCAGGTCGGCGCCGAAGCTGCGGTGCGGCGCACTGCCGATCAGCGTGAAGCCACGGGCCAGGTAGAGCCGCCGGGCCGCGGTCAGGACGTCGTTGGTCCACAGGCGCATTCGCGGGTAGCCGGCCTGCCGGGCGAACTCCATGCAGGTGTCCACCAGCGCCCCGCCCAGGCCGAGTCCGCGGGCAGACGGGAGCGCGAGCAGCAGGCGGAGCTTGGCGGTGGCCGGGTCATCGTGATCGCCGACGCAGAAGATGCAGCCGGCCCGCTCGCCGTTCGCCTCGGCGATCCAGGCGGCTTCGCGGGCCGGGTCGTGGCTGGCGGCGTATTCGGTGGCGATCTGCGCGACGAGCGTCTCGAAGCTGGCATCCCAGCCGTACTCCTGCGCATACATCTCGCCGTGTGCCTGGATCACCCATCCCAGGTCGCCGGGCTTGCCGAGGGACCGGATCGCTGTCTGGCGCGCCATGTTGCCTCCGCTGAGCGAGCTGTTCAGACTGAAACGAGTGTTTCAGTCTGCCATAGTACGGGAATGGCCGGTGACGAGAAACCCCCGTCGGCGCGGCGAGGCGAGCTGCTGGAGCTCGCGTACCAGTACGCGGTGCAGCGCGGCAGCACCGACCTCACCCTGCGGCCGCTCGCGGCGGCGATCGGGTCAAGCCCGCGGGTACTGATCTACTTGTTCGGCAGCAGGGACGGCCTCGTCCGGGCGCTGCTGAGCCGGGCGCGAGCCGACGAGGTCAGTCAGCTGGCGGCGCTGCGGCAGGAGGCCGCCGCCGAGACGGGGCTGGCCGAGACGGCGCTGGCCGAGGCAGGCGCCCGGGTCTGGGCTTGGCTCGCCGACGAGGAACGCCGACCGCTGCTGCGGCTCTGGCTCGACGGCTACGCCCGCAGCCTGTCCGAGCCGGACGGGCCATGGGCAGGGTTCGCCCGCGCGACCGTCGATGACTGGCTGGCCCTCCTCGGCGAGTTCGGGTCCGAGCCCACGCTGCTGCTGGCCGTGCTGCGCGGGGCGCTGATTGACCTGCTCGCCACCGGCGACGAAGGGCGCGTGACGGCGTCGGTGCAGGGGTATCTGGCCTGGGTAGGCGCACATCCTCAGCAGTAGCTGAAAGCTAGCCCGGAGACTGGCCAAGGAGGCGGAATATTGCTGCCTGGAGTCCGTAAGGTGGCGGCAAAAGACGCAGAGTCCGGTTGCCGCCCGGCTACCCTTCATCCTTAGCCATGGCCGCCCACCGGCGTGCTGACCGGGTTAAAGCGGCCTGAGCGCGTCAGCGTCGCTGCCAGAACGGGAGAAAAGATGCCGCAGGGGGCGAGTCGCGGTGATCCCCCGCCCGGGGGCCGCCGCCGCGCCCAGCGGGCTGCGCCGCCCCGGCGCAGGCGGCTCGCTTCGGCGCGGGCCCGCTGGCGAAGCCACAGCCTGCTTGCCCGCGCCGGGTACATCCTGGCCACCCTGGTGGCTGTCGTGGCCGTCGTGGCCGGACTCGGCGCCTTTGCTATCTACCGGCAGCTCACCGGAAACATCACCAAGGTCAACGTCGGCGGGCTCAGCGGACGGACGGTCTACGGTGAGCTGAACATCCTGGTGCTCGGCTCCCAGGAGCGCCTCGGGCAGCATGGTCACTTCGGCTACGAGGCCGACCCCGGCACCACGAACTCCGACAACCTGCTGCTCATCCACCTGGACGCGACGCACACTCACGCGACGGTCCTGTCGATACCGCGAGACCTGTTCGTCTACCAGCCCGCCTGTAAGGAGCGGTCGTACATCGGCACCGGCACGTGGCCGGTGCAGACCTACCCGCCAGGTGCCATCATCGACGGCGCGCTGAACATCGGCGGCCCGACCTGCGCGGTGGACACCGTCGAGGACCTGACCGGGATCAAGCTCGACCACTTCGTCGAATTCGACTTCAATTCCTTCCGGACCATGGTCGACGCGCTCGGCGGCGTCGAGGTCTGCGTTCCGCCCGGGCCTGGCTACCACGACGCGTACTCGCACCTGAACCTGAGCCCGGGACGTCACCTGCTCAAGTACAACCAGGCACTGGCCTACGTACGCACCCGCCATGGCGTCGGCAGCGGCAGCGACGCCGGCGGGGACCTGCCGCGGATTCAGCTGCAGCAGGCGTTCATCTCCTCGGTGGTGCAGAAGGTCCAGTCCGACGGCATGCTGTCCAATGTCCGGAGCCTGTTCAGCGTCGCCGAGACCGCGACGAAGGCGCTGACCGTGGACCAGAGCCTCGGCTCGGTCGACTCGCTCATGCACCTGGCCGAGTCCCTGGTGCACCTGCATTCGAAGAACGTCTCGCTGATCACGCTGCCCACCGCCACGGACACCTACGACTACCCGACCTACGACCAGCACCTCATGGCAGTGCAGCCGCAGGACGATGTGCTTTACCAGATGATCAGGACCGGGCAGGTCTGGCACGGTCAGCTGCCGACCCAGCCCTACAGCAAGGTTCGGGTCCGCGTACTCAACGGGACCGGCCAGGCTGACCTCGCCTCTCAGACGGCCGCGAGCCTGCGCAAGCTGGGCGTCGATGTCACCGGCATCGGCGACGCCCCGGCGACGGCGACCACGACAGTGACCTACGCCGGGCTGACGCAGGCCGACGCTGCGTACACCCTGATGACGGCGCTGACGAAATTCCCGGCGGCAACGAACACGCTCGCCGAGCCGGCCTCGCAGGTCGGCACGACCGGCACGGTGACGCTCGTCCTGGGCTCGGACTTCGCCGGAGTCAACTCGCCCGCCCCGGCGCACGTGGCCGGAAAGAAGGCCAAGAAGGGCAAGAAGCGCTCCGGCAGCACGACGCCAGCCTCCGGCCCGAGCAGCGGCGCCGGATCCGTCGAGTCGCGGAACGCGGGCGCGAACATCTGTTCCGGCCTGCCGCCGGCCTACGCACCCGGCGCGCAGGGCCCCGGCTAGCCGGACGCCCAGTCCTGCTCTCAGCGCAGGATCGCCGTGATCGCTGCGCGGAGCTCGCCGGGTACGTCCGGTACGAGGAGGTGCCGGCCGTCGGCGACCACGTCCCGGCCGCCCACCACCAGCGTCCGGACGTCTTCGGCCGACGCCCCGAAGATGACCGACTCCAGCGTCGTGGCCAGCATCGCCCCGGCGGTCCGCGGCGTGTCCAGGGCAACTGTGCAGAAGTCGGCGAGTGCGCCCGGCACGAGCTCGCCCGCCTCCGGCCAGCCCAGGCTCGCGTGCCCGGCTGTCGTGGCGGCCGTCGCGAGCTCCGCGGCAGTGAAGTGGCCGCGCTCCTGACTGACGAGGCGCTCGCCGAGTTCGACCCGGCGCGCCTCCTCGAGGATGTCGATGACCGCGTGGCTGTCGCTGCCCAGCGTGAGCGGACTGCCGGCTTCGGCGAGCGCAGCGGCCGGGCCGATCCCGTCGGCCAGATCGGCCTCGGTCGTCGGGCAGAAGCAGGCGTATACCCGGCTCCCGCCGAGCAGGTCGATGTCACTGCCGCTCAGGTGCGTCGCGTGGACCGCGGTGCTGCGGGGGCCGAGGGCGCCCGCTCCCGACAGCACCTCGGCCGGAGTCGCCCGGTGCGCGGCGATGCAGGCCCGGTTTTCGGCCACTTGCTCGGAGAGATGGACGTGCAGCGGCGCGCCATAGCGGTGCGACCAGGCGACCACCTCGGGCATCTGACCGGGCGGTACGGCCCGCACCGAGTGGATCGCCGCCCCCACCCGGGCGTGCGGAGCGATGCTCCCGGCGGGATCGGGCCCGAGAGCGTCGGCGCGCGCAGCCCAGGCAGCCGCGCCAGCATCGCCGAACCGCAACTGCACGCCCTCGAGCGGCTGCTGATGGCCGTGCGCGGACAAGCCTCCGGACAGATAGCAGGTGTCCAGAAGGGTGATCCGGATGCCGGCCCGGTGCGCGGCCTGCACGAGCACCGCGCCGAGCTCGTTCGGGTCGGTGTAGGGCGTACCGCCGGGGCCGTGGTGCAGGTAGTGGAACTCGCCGACGCAGCTGACTCCGGCCAGGGCCATCTCGGCGTATGTCGCCGTAGCCAGCCTCAGGTAGGTATCCGGGTCCAGGCGGCCGGCGACCTCGTACATCCGCTCTCGCCAGGTCCAGAACGTCCCGCGGGAGCCCTGGGTGATGCCGCGCAGCGCCCGGTGGAATGCGTGCGAGTGCGCGTTCGCCAGGCCCGGCAGGGTCAGCCCGGGCAGCCGGATTGCCCCGGCGGGGGCATCCCTGATGTCCGGCGTGATGAGACCGAACCGGTCTCCCTCCGCCTCGATCAGGACGTCCTCGCGCAGGCCGAGCGCCGGTGACCACGCCAGCTCAGCGAGCCAGGCGCGGCGCGGCGGGCTGGTGGTCACTGCCCGGCCAGGTCCGCGAGCACTGCGGCCAGCGCGGCAACGCCGGTCTCGCAGTCCGCCAGTTCTGCGCGCTCGGCGGGTGAGTGCGAGACGCCGGTGGGGTTGCGGACGAAGAGCATCGCGGTCGGGATGCGGTCGGCAAGCACGCCGGCGTCGTGCCCCGCCCCGGTGGGCAGCACCGGCGCGCTGAGTCCGGCTGCGGCCAGCACTCCGGCCAGCCGGTCCCGCAGCCCCTTGTCGAAGGTGACGAGCGGCGAGACGGATTCTCGCTGGCGGCGGACCGCGACGCCGTGCTGGCTGGCGGCCGCATGCGCAGCCGACCAGACGTCACCCACAAGCTGATCGAGCGCGACCTCGTCCGGCGCGCGGGCATCGAGCCAGGCATGCACGGCCGAGCTGATCGCGTTGGCTGCGCCCGGCTCGGCGATCACCTTGCCGACCGTGGCGAGTGCGCCGTAGCGCTCCGCCGCCGCACGGGCCGCTAGTACGGTCTCGGCATACGGCAGCATCGGATCGTGGCGGTCGGTCAGCCGGGTCGTGCCCGCGTGATCCGCGCGGCCGGCGAAGTCCAGCCGCCAGCGACCGTGCGGCCAGATGCTCTCGGCGATGCCGATCGGAGCGTCGAGCCCGGCGAGCGCCGCGCCCTGCTCGATGTGCAGCTCCACGTAAGCGCCGATCCCGGCGAGCAGCTGCTCGTCGGGTCCGATGGCAGCCGAGTCGCGGCCGGCCGCCGTCATCGCCTCAGCCAGCGTGACGCCCTCCTGGTCGCGCAGCTC
The DNA here is from genome assembly GCA_963711535.1 of uncultured Actinomycetota bacterium. Classification (GTDB taxonomy): domain Bacteria; phylum Actinomycetota; class Actinomycetes; order Streptosporangiales; family Streptosporangiaceae; genus JAJYUU01. Next base: position 147,334 of record CAVQEN010000008.1, read on the forward strand.
GCGGGCTGCCGACCGCGAGATCGCCCCGGTCAGCAGCCGGCTGCCCAGGCACGCGACGCCGAAGCGGGTACCTTCTTCCTCGGTGAAGGCGGCGACGCCGATCGGCCGGGCGGGCAGGAAACCGGCGCTGCGCAGCTCGCTGATCGCGGCGAACGCCGAGACCACGCCCAGCGGGCCGTCGTAGGCCCCGCCGTCGGGCACCGAGTCGAGGTGACTGCCGGTGACGACGGCCTGCGGCCCGCCTGGCCTGCCCCACCACGCCCACAGGTTCCCGTTGCGGTCGCAGTCGGTCCGCAGGCCAAGCTGCGTCGCGGTGCGGGCGAACCAGGCGCGGCACGCCGCGTCCGACTCAGTCCAGGAGTACCGGCGGTAGCCGCCCGTGCTCTCGTCGCGGCCTATCGGCAGCAGCTCAGCCCACCACTGAGCGAACGTCATCGGCGGTCTCCCCCTGCTCTGACTCGGCCGCGTGCCCGTCGGGTCGAGCCTGGCACTACTTGCGCATCGGGACACGCACCCCGCGCTCCGCCGCCACTTCCGTGGCGCGGTCATAGCCGGCATCCGCGTGCCGGATCACGCCCATGCCGGGGTCGTTGGTGAGTACGCGCTCGAGCTTGCGCGCCGCTAGCTCGGTCCCGTCCGCGACACACACCTGTCCGGCGTGAATCGAGCGGCCGATGCCCACGCCGCCGCCGTGGTGAATGCTCACCCACGATGCCCCCGACGACGTGCTGACGAGCGCATTGAGCAGCGGCCAGTCCGCGATCGCGTCGCTGCCGTCGGCCATGGCCTCAGTTTCCCGGTACGGCGAGGCGACCGATCCGCAGTCCAGATGATCACGTCCGATCACGATCGGTGCCTGCACGTCGCCGCGCTGCACCAGCTCGTTGAACCGCACCCCGGCCAGATGCCGCTCACCGTAGCCAAGCCAGCAGATCCGTGCGGGCAGTCCCTGGAAGTGGACCTTCTCCTGCGCCATCCGGATCCACCGGGCGAGCGCCTCGTTCTCCGGGAAGAGGTCCAGGATGGCGGCGTCGGTCGCGGCGATGTCGGACTCCTCGCCGGACAGTGCCGCCCACCGGAACGGGCCCCTGCCCTCGCAGAACAGCGGCCGGATATAGGCAGGCACGAATCCGGGGAACGCGAAGGCCCGGGCGTAGCCAGCCAGCTCAGCCTCACCGCGGATGGAGTTGCCGTAGTCGAACACTTCCGCGCCCGCGTCCTGGAAGCCGACCATGGCCCCCACGTGCGTGGCCATCGACTCCCGCGCGCGCCGGGTGAACCCGGCCGGATCCTCGGCCCGCAGCGCCGCCATGTCCTCGAAAGCGACACCCTCCGGCAGGTAGGTCAGCGGGTCGTGAGCTGACGTCTGGTCAGTGACCACGTTGATCGGCGCGCCCATGCGCAGCAGCCGCGGCACCAGCTCGGCGGCATTGCCGAGCAGTCCGATCGACAGCGGCTCGCCGGCGCTGGCGGCGGCCACAGCGCGGCGGACGGCGTCGTCGACATCGGCGGCCTGCACGTCGAGGTAGCCATGCTCGATCCGGCGGCTGATCCGGGACGGATCGCAGTCGATGCACAGAGCCACGCCGCCGTTCATGGTGACCGCCAGAGGCTGAGCGCCGCCCATCCCGCCGAGGCCGGCGGTCAGTGTGATCGTCCCGGCCAGTGACCCGCCGAAGCGCCGGGCTGCTACCGCGGCGAACGTCTCGTACGTACCCTGCAGGATGCCCTGCGTCCCGATGTAGATCCACGACCCGGCGGTCATCTGGCCGAACATGGTCAGCCCCTCGGCCTCCAGCCGCCGGAACTCCTCCCAGGTAGCCCACTGGGGCACCAGGTTCGAATTCGCGATCAGCACCCGCGGGGCCCACTCGTGCGTGCGGAAGATCCCCACCGGCTTGCCGGACTGCACCAGCAGAGTCTCGTCGTCCTCCAGGTCACGCAGCGACGCGACGATGCCGTCGAAGGCATCCCAGCTGCGGGCGGCCCGCCCGGATCCGCCGTACACGATGAGCTGATCGGGGTGCTCGGCAACCTCCGGGTCAAGGTTGTTCATCAGCATCCGCATCGCCGCTTCCTGCGGCCACCCCTTGCAGCTCAGCGACGTGCCGCGCGGCGCGCGCACGGGCCTGGCTCCGGATACCTGGGGGACGGCGGTCATGATGAGCTCCTCTTCTGGCGGGCATCCTCATCTAACCGCAGCGGCGTCGCGATGCGCCGCGGAGGTGTCGGCCTGCCGTCGGGCGCGATGCTCAGGCGACGGCGGCGAGCATCGCGACGATGTCCTGCGCGGCAGGCTGAAGCGGCGCATTCGCCAGCACTTCGTCGTCAAGTGCGTCAGCCGCGATCAGGTCAAAGTCCCCGGGCCCGATGCCAAAGTCAGCGAGCCGGTGTGTCATCCCGACCGACTCCGCGAGCGAGGTGACGGCGGAGACCACGGCCGACGCGGATCCGTCCGCCTTGGCCGCGGTCCCGCTGTCGCCGTGCGCGCCGGCTTGTCCGGCGCGCAGCGCAACCGCGAGTTCCGAGAGCCGCTCTCCGCACGCCGGAGCGCTGAACGACAGCACCTGAGGCAGGACGAGAGTCAGGGCGACACCGCGACACCGGCGAGGTGCGAGGCCAGCAGCATCTGTCCCCTGGCCTCGCCGTCGGATCCGTCCGCAACCGCGCGGGGCAGGTACTCCGCGACCATCCGGACGACCTGCAGGGCGAGGCCAGCCGACCACGGGTTGGCCCGCACCGACAGGTACGACTCCAGCGCGTGCGTCAGCGCGTCCATGCCGGTCGCGGCTGTTGCGGCAGGCGGCAGCCCCAGGGTCAGCTCGGGATCCAGGATCGCCGCCGCGGGCATGGTGGTGGCGTGACCGACGTAGAACTTGCGGTGCCGGGTCTCGTCGGTGACCACGCCAAACGCGTTGGTCTCGGCTCCGGTACCGGCCGTAGTCGGCACGGCCACCAGCGGCAGCGCCCTGGTGGCGAACGGCGACCGGTAGTCAAGATCGCGGCCACGCTGCGGATTCACGGCGGCCAGCGCGATGCCCTTGGCGGCATCGATCGGCGACCCGCCGCCCACCGCTACCACGACGGGCCGCGCCGCCCCCAGCCCGGCCGCCGCGGCCGCTCCGGCCGCGAGGTCCTCCGTGGTCGGATTTGGCTGCACGCCGCTGAACACCGTCACCGCGATTCCGGCGGCAGCGAGGACATCGGTCACGGAGGCGACAACTCCGGTCGAGGCGAGCCCGGCATCAGTCACGACCAGAACAGCCTCGGCCTCGGCGCCAGCGCCGGCGGCAGCGACAATGCCGGGCAGGCCCGTGATCGCGCCGGCGCCGAAATACGCGGGCGGGGTGTTTCCGATGACCAGCTCAGGCGGGGTCGGTGCCATGGTTACTCCGGGGAGAGCCGCAGCGGGGTGGACGTGACGTCTTCGAGCAGCCTGATGGGCAGCATCTCACCGCCGCCGTCGCCGTACTGGGCAAGGGCCCGCCGGTAGATCTGCTCGACGAGCGCGCTGACCTCGGCGGGCACTCCGGTCTGCCGGGCCAGGTCGACCGCGAGGCCCAGGTCCTTGCAGGCCAGCGCGAGCGCAAAGGAGTCGTCGTAATCTCCTCGCTCCAGCACCGACAGCACATCCCGCTCGAGAAAGTTGCTCGCGGCCGGACTGGCCAGCAGGCACTGCCGGAGCGTGGCCAGATCGACGCCTGCCCGGACGCCGACGGTCAGCACCTCGGCGGTCGCGGCAAGATGCCCGAACCACAGCAGGTTGATCATGAGCTTGACCGTGTAGCCAGCTCCGTTCCCGCCGACATGCAGAATGCGGTCGGGATCGCCCATCGCCTCAAGCAGCGGCCGTACGCGCTGGTAGGCGGCGGCCTCGCCGCCGACGAAGATCTGCAGGGTGCCCGCCCGTGCGCCGGCGGCCATTCCGCTGACCGGCGCGTCGAGGACACTGACACCACGCGGCTCCGCCCGCTGCCGGACCCGGTCTGCGACCTCCGGGCACGCTCGTCGACATGTCCGTCCAGGTCGCCCCGGCGTTCATCCCGGCCAGGAGCCCGTCGCCGCCGAGCAGCACCTCGTCCACGTGCCGCGGGGTGGGCAGCATGGTGATGACCACATCCCGGTCCTGCCCGGCCTGCCGCGGCGAGTCTGCCCACCGGGCTCCGGCCGCGAGGAGCCCTTCCGCAGCGTCTGCTCGCACATCATGCACGACCAGGTCGTGCCCGGCCGCCAGGATGTTGGCGCTCATCGGGCCGCCCATGTGGCCGAGGCCGATAAATCCCACTCGCACGCAAGCTCCACTTCCCCGGCACCAGTCAGCGCACGTTCAGGTCAGTACCGATCGGAGCGCAGCGCCCACCGCGCAACTGCGTCTTCGTCAATCTGCGCGCCCAGTCCGGCTGATTCCGGCACCCGCACGCACCCGTCGGCGTCGATCCGGACCGGTTCCGCCAGGAAGAAGTCGCGCCGCTGCTCGGTCCACCCCGGCGGGTCATACGGGAACTCCAGGTAGGGGCCGCCGCCGACGCCGGCCGCGACGTGGAGGTTCGCCAGCAGCCCGAGGCCGTTCGTCCAGGTGTGCGGCGTGAACCACCGGCCCTGCTGCAGCGCGAGCTCAGCCACGGTTCGCGCGCGCAGCATGCCAACGGCCAGGACGACGTCGGGCTGGAGCACGTCGAGCGCATCGGCCGCGAGTGCATCAAGCAGCTCGGGCACACCGCGGGCCATCTCGCCGCCCGCCACGCGGATGCCGCACTGCTCACGGAGCAACCGCATCCCGGCGAGGTCGGCAGCCGGCAGCGGTTCCTCCAGCCAGGTCACGTCCAGCTCGGTGAGCTCGGCCGCGAGCCGGCGCACGGCCGCCACGTCCAGTGCCGGGGAGATGTCGCCGGCCATCCGCCACCACTGGTTGAGGTCGACCATGATCTTCAGCTGGTCGCCCGCCGCCAGCCGCGCCGCGCGCACGGCGGCCAGGCCGCCGGATACGTCGTGGCGGCCGATCCGGATTTTCACCGCCCGGAATCCGGCCTGCCGCGCGGCCAGCACCGCGTCGGCACGCCCGGCCGGGTCCCTGAGCTCGCCGAACGAGGCGTACGCGGGCAGCCGGTCGCAAGCACCGCCGAACAGGACGGCGACCGGCTGACCGCACGCCTTGCCGATGATGTCCCAGAGCGCCGCCTCCAGCGGCCAGTACCGGCCGGCGTGAAAGCTGACGGTCTCCAGCATGCGGACCTGATTGGCGATCTGCAGCGGATCGGTGCCAAGGAACAGATCGGCGAACGCGCCGAAGCCGTCCATCGTGTCGCCCGAGCCGTATCCGGTGATCCCCGCGTCGGTGGTTACCCGGACCAGGGTCGCGTCGAAGTACCGCCGAGGCTGCGGATCCCAGGCCGCGTCGAACGGCGGGTCAAGGGCGAGCCGCATCCGGTCGAGGCGGATAGAGGTGATTTTCACGCCGGCTGGTAGAAGGGATTCGACGGATTGTTCCGGGCCGCGAGGACGTCGGGCAGAGCAGGGCGGGATTCCGCGGCGGCCTGAAGCGCTGCCCTGGTCGCAGCACGATTGTTGGCGCAGACTAGCTCCGCTTCGCGGGCGGCCGGGTTGACCCAGACGGCCGCGATCAGCACGAGGTCGTCGAGGTCAGTCTCAGCGATGAGGCCATCTGCTACCGCGTCGGCGACGCCGCCAGCCACCCCGGCCTGAGCCGCACCCCAGGTCAGCGTGCCGTGGGGGTCGTCGGCAATCGCGGCCTTGTTGACGAACAGCGTGAGCGGCTTGACCGGGATGCCGGGCACGAGAACGGCGACGAACGGCACGTGCCCCGAGCTGGGCGTGGCAAGGGCCGTCGCCCACGCCGCGCCAACAGGACCCGCCCGGTGCCCGAGGACAACGTTGATATGCGCCGCCTCAGCACCCTCGCCCACGAAACCTTCACCGATGAGCATGGCCGGTGGCTCACTCATGTGCCTTGTCCCCTTCCGTGCGGGATCTCCTTCATCTCACCACTAGCGAATGATCGTGCGCGAACCGCCGGAGATGGCTAGGTTTGACTCTCATGGCGGTGACACTATGCCGCAGCCAGCACGGGTGGAGCTGGGCACGGAGGCGGTCGCCGCGGGCGCCGGGCATCCGTCTTGCACCTTTGGTCCTCCTTGTGACGTTGCGCCCCAGCGGTGCGCCTTCCAGGCTTCCCGAATCCGGTAATTCCGACTGCTTGCCTAGACTATTTGCCAGGGGGATCGGGTGGCGAGATATCTCCTGAAGCGGCTGGGGCTTGCTGTCGTCACGCTCTGGATCCTGAGCGTGATCATTTTCTTTGCGGGGCAGGTACTGCCGGGCGACCCTGGCCGCGCCATCCTCGGCCCGTTCGCGTCGCGCACTGCTGTGGCCAGCCTGGACCGGCAGCTCGGGGTCGACCGGCCGCTGCTGACCCAGTACTGGACCTGGATCAGCGGCGCCGTCCACGGGAACCTCGGCATCTCCTATCAGTACCGGTCGGCGGTCGCGCCCATCCTCGGCCCGGCCCTGGTGAACTCAGCCAAGCTCGCGGCGTTCGCGCTGATTCTCATCATTCCGCTCGGCATCGGCGGCGGCGTGATCGCCGCACTCAATGCCGGACGATCGGCTGACCGGCTGATCTCACTGACGGGCCTGTCAGCCGCGACCGTGCCCGAGTTCGTCTCCGGCATCGTCGTCATCGTGATCTTTGCCGACGGGCTCAAGCTGCTCCCGTCGACCGCGAATGCCGGACCGGGCGCCTCGTTCGGCACCCAGCTGCGCTACCTGATCCTCCCGGTCGTGCCGCTCGTCTTCGAGTTCTTCGGATACATCGCCCGGATGGCGCGCGCGGGTACGATCGAGGCCCTGGATTCGGACTACGCCCGGACAGCCACGCTCAAGGGCCTGAAGCGCCGCGTCGTCATCACCCGGCACGTGCTGCGCAACTCCCTGCTGCCGACCATCACGGTGATCGCGACCCAGATCGGCTACCTCATCGGAGGGCTCGTCGTTGTCGAGACGCTCTTCAACTACCACGGCATCGGCCTGCTGATCTATGACGCCGCCACCAACAAGGACTTCCCGATGCTGGAGGCTGGCGTACTCACGATCGGAGCCGTCTACCTGGTCGCGACGCTGCTTGCCGACCTGCTGGGCACCTGGCTGAACCCCCGGCTGCGCACGAGGGTGACGCCATGACGGACATACTTGTGGCGCCGGTCACTGATGCTGCGAGCCGTGACCTGCCTTCCTGGCGCCTGGTCCTGAAGCGGCCCGCGTTCACCATCGGCCTGGTCATCCTGCTGTTCTGGATCGTCTGCGCGTTGTTCGGAGCCTCGTTCGCCCCGCACAGCGCCTATGCGCAGCAGCTACTCGCGACGAACCAGGCGCCGTCGGCTGCGCACTGGTTCGGCACCGATCAGCTCGGCCGGGACGTGTTCTCCAGGGTCCTGGTGGGCGCGCGCAGCATCCTGCTCATCGCGCCGCTCGCGACTCTCCTCGGCACTGTTCTCGGCACGGCGCTGGGCCTGACGCTCGGCTACCTGGGCGGCGCGGTCGATGCACTCGTCGGCCGGCTGGTCGACGCGGTCCTGGCCGTTCCTGCCGTCATCGTCGCTTTCCTGTTCATCGTGGCGGTGGGCGCATCTGCCGTGACCGAGATCGTCGTGATCGGCTTCATCTTTACGCCGCTGATCGCCCGGACCGTCCGGTCGGCTGTCCAGGTGGAGAGTCAGCTCGACTACCTGCCGGCGGCCCGGCTGCTCGGCGAGGGGCGCCTGCGGATGATGTACGCGGAGATCCTGCCGAACGTGATGCCCACTGTCCTGGTCGAGTTCACAGTCCGGCTCGGCTACGCCATCTTCACCGTCGCGACACTGGCCTTCCTCGGCTTCGGCGTGGACCCGGCCTCCCCGAGCTGGGGATCGGACATCTACGCCAACTACGGCGTCATCGGCGCAGGGTACTGGTGGGAGACGCTGTTCCCGGCGCTCGCCATCGCCTCGCTGATCATCGCCATCAACCTCGTCGCCGACTCGATTGAGCGGGTGCTTGCCGGATGACCGCCACTGCTGCGATCGCGGTCGGTCCGGACCGCGAGGCACGGCCCGTCCTCCGAGTGGACGGCCTGGACGTGACCTACCGCGTCCGCGGGCGCGACCGGACTGCGCTGCGCAACGTCTCCTTCGAGATCGGCCGGAACGAGTCCTACGGGCTTGTCGGCGAGTCGGGCTCCGGAAAGTCGACGGTCGCGCTGACACTGACTCGCTACCTGCCGCGCAACGGCCGGGTCAGCGCGGGCTCGGTCCACATCAGCGGCCAGGATCCCCTGCAGCTGGGAGCTGCCGCGCTGCGCGATCTGCGCGCTCATACCGTGTCGATGGTGTACCAGGAGCCCGGTAAGGCGCTCAATCCGTCCATCAGGGTCGGCCGTCAGGTCGCCGAGGTATACGAACTCGCGGGCGCCGGCCGGTCGCAGGCGCTGGAGAAGGCCGCCGAGATGCTCCGGCGAGTGCAGATCCCCGACCCGCGCCGGGTGATGGAGCGGTACCCGCACCAGCTGTCCGGCGGAATGGCCCAGCGAGTCGTCCTGGCCATGGCGATCGCAGCTGAGCCGAAGCTGCTGATCCTGGACGAGCCCACGACCGCGCTCGACGCGACGGTCGAGGCCGAGGTACTCGACCTGATAGCCGGGCTGCGGGCTGAGATGGCTACCTCGGTGCTGTTCATCAGTCACAATCTTGCCGTCATCGCGAAAATGTGTGACCGAGTCGGCGTCCTGTATGCCGGCGAGCTGGTGGAAGAAGGCCCGGCCCGGCAGATCTTCGAGCAGCCGCGGCATCCCTACACGGTGGGCCTGCTCCGGTGCATTCCCCGGCTCGGACAGCGCAAGGACCATGGCCGGCTGGACTCGATTCCGGGCTTCCTCCCCCAGCCCGGAGACTCGCTGCCCGGCTGCATCTTCGCGCCGCGCTGCCCGATAGCAGAGGATCAGTGCCGTCAGGCGCCGCCACCGTCCTTTGTCACCGGCCCGCAGCGGACCTCGCGCTGCTACCGCCACCAGGACACCGCAGACCTGCCCCGGAATACCCCGGTGGACGTCCAGCTGCGCTCGGCGCTTGATCCTGCCAGCGACCCGGTCATCACCGTGCGGGGGCTGTCCAAGACATTCGCGTCGCGCGGCGAATCGGTTCAGGCCCTCCGCGGGGTCGACCTCACCATCGAGCGCGGCGAGACGCTCGGCCTGGTCGGGGAGTCCGGCAGCGGAAAGACCACGCTGGCCAGGGTGCTGCTCGGCCTGATTCCGCCCGACGCAGATGCCAGTCTCGAGCTCGACGGCGAGCGACTGGGTCCGCAGGTGTCCGACCGGACCACTGGCCAGCTGAAGGCCATGCAGATCGTCTTCCAGAACCCGGACTCCGCGCTCAATCGCCGCCATACAGTGCGCCAGCTCATCAGCAGGCCGCTGGTCAAGCTGGCCGGGCTGTCCGGCGCGGCTCTGCGGGAGCGCCTCACCGACCTGGTCAGGTCGGTCCGGCTGGAGGAGAGGCACCTGGCCCTGCGGCCACGCCAGCTGTCCGGCGGCCTCAAGCAGCGCGTGGCGATCGCCCGCGCGTTCGGGGGCGGCCCCAGCGTCGTGGTCTGCGACGAGCCCACCTCGGCGCTCGACGTCTCGGTCCAGGCCGCCATTCTGAACTTGCTCGCCGACCTGCAGGCCAAGGAGCAGGTCACCTATCTGTTCATTTCCCATGACCTCGGCGTGGTCAGGTACCTGTCCGATCGCATCGTCGTGCTCTATCTCGGCCGGGTCATGGAGGTCGGCCCGGCCGAGCGGGTATTCAGCGGGCCCCATCACCCCTACACCGAAGCGCTGCTGTCAGCGGTACCGAGCCTGGAGGGCACTCCGCCTGAGCGGATCAGGCTGACCGGCGAGATCCCGTCGGCCGCGGAGCCGCCTTCCGGCTGCGTCTTCCACACCCGCTGCCCCCGGCGGCTCAGCTCCGGCATCTGCGAGTCGGTTGAGCCGCCGCTCACCGAATCCGAGCCAGGTCATTACATGAGCTGCCATATCCCTATCGATCAGCTAACGAATCTGCAGGGCGGCGGTCTGGCGTAGTGACAGCAGCAGCACCCCGAGCTTAGGTTCCGATCAATCGCACCGGAGACGCCCGCGCGCTCCGGTTGGAGGTTCCGAGGAGGGCCCCAGTGAGTAAACGAAATGACCGGCTCAGCCGGCTACGCGCAAGTCAGGGCGAGGTCCCCAACCACGTGATCGACGAGTTCGCGGCCGGCCGGCTCTCCCGCCGGGAGCTGCTGCAGCGTGGCGCCCTCGTGGGCATCTCCGTCCCTGTGCTCGGCGGCGTCCTTGCCGCTTGCGGCTCAAGCCCTTCGTCGAGTTCGTCCGGCAAGAAATCCACCGCCGGCTCGGGCGCCACGATCAACGTCGGCATCATTACGCCGGCCGCCGCGATCAACCCGGTCACCGTCGCTGACCAGGGTGGCCTCGACATGCTCGGGCAGACCGGCGAGTATCTCTGCTTCTCCGATCAGACCCTGACCCTGCAGCCGCAGCTGGCAACCAGCTGGACGCCCAACTCGACTGCCGACGTCTGGACCTTCAAGATCCGCCAGGGCGTCAAGTTCAGCGACGGCCACGCGCTGACAGCCGACGACGTGGTGTACACCTACAAGCTGCAGACCGACGCGAAGACCGGCGGGTCGGCGCTGTCGGCGTTCGGCGGCGTGCTCATCCCGTCCGGCGTGGTGAAGGTCGACGACTACACCGTGGCCTTCCACCTCGAGGCGCCGAACGGCAACTTCCCGTACCTGACCTCGTCCGACAACTACAACATGATCATCTTGCCGAGCGGCTACGACCCGGCCAAGTGGCAGAGTTCGTTCATCGGCACCGGCCCCTTCGTGCTGAAGAGCTATACGACCAACTCGGGCGCCACCTTCGTGCGCAACGACTCCTACTGGGGCCCGAAGGCGAAGCCCGCGGGTACCAACTTCACCTTCTACGCCACCCAGACGCCCGGCATCAGCGCGCTCGCGAGCGGGACCATCGACGTGCTCGGCCAGTTCTCGGTGACGGGCGGCGAGCAGCTGCTCTCCGGTGGCTATAACGTCATCAAGCTCAAGTCCAGCGCGCACCGCGAGCTGTCGATGCGCTGCGACGTGGCACCGTTCACCGACGCCAGGGTGCGCCAGGCGATCGCGCTGACCCTCGACCGCCCGGCTATCATCAGCGCGCTGTTCAAGGGTTATGCCGACCTTGGCAACGACAGCCCGTTCGCACCGGTGTTCCCGTCCACCAACACGAGCGTCGCCCAGCGCGTCCAGGACATCGCCAAGGCGAAGTCGCTGCTGACCGCCGCGGGGCACCCGCACGGTTTCTCCACTCAGCTCATCGGCAACGACGTGCTGGAGATACCGCAGTACGGCCAGATCGTCGCTCAGTCGGCCAAGGCAATCGGCGTCGATATCGCCGTCAAGATGGAGTCGTCGTCGGTCTACTACGGCAAGGCGACCTTCGGCAACTCCGACTGGCTCGATGCCACCATGAGCCTGGTCGACTACGGCCACCGCAGCGTCCCGAACGTCTTCCTGACGGCGCCGCTGCAGACGATCAACGCCAAGACGGGCACCGGCTCCTGGAACGCTGCGCACTTCAGCAACGCCCAGTACGACAAACTCGCCGCGCAGTACATCGCGGCAATCGACCTGTCCACCCAGAAGTCGGTCGCCGGGCAGATCGAGACGCTGCTACTCGACCAGACACCGATCATTTACAGCTACTTCTACAACTACCTGACCGCGACGGCGAAGAACGTCTCGGGCGCGTATCCGACCGCCATCGGCCACATCTTCCTCTACAACTGCACGAAGAGCTGATCCGCCGCGGGCCAGATAGCAGGCCGCAGGCCGCCGGGCGGCAGGACCGGCGGCCTGCCCGCCCGCGCCGAGGCCGCCCGGCTGGGTGGCAGCATGCTCGGGTACCGCTAGCGATGCCGGCCAGCCTGGTCATCGAAGCGGCGGATGACCTCGATGTCGACGTCATCCGGCAGGTCAGTGCCGGGCTGCAGATCCGGCTCGGCGACGCAGTTGCGCGCGAGGTGCAGGCGCAGTGCGACCTGGCCCGGGCGGCGCTGAGCGGCGGCGCTGAAGCATACGCGGTCACGACAGGCGCGGGAGCGCTCAGCCGGGTCCGGCTGTCGGATGCCGAGCAGCGGGCGCAGCAGCGGCACCTGCTGCTCGGTCGCGCCACGGGCGGCCCGCCATGGCTGCCCGAAGCCGACGTCAGAGCTATCTTCGCGGTGCGGCTGCGCACGTTCCTGTCCGGCGATGCCGCGGTCTCGGCGGCTCTGTGCCAGCGACTGACGGAGGTGCTGGCAGCCCGGCTCACCCCGGCGGTGCCGCAGGAGGGGGCGGGCTGCGCCGGCGAGATCATCCAGCTCGCCCACTGCTTCGGCCCGCTGATCGGCCTCGGGGACGTGCTGAGGTCCGGCGGGACCAAATCGCCGGGAGCCGGCATCCGGCCCGCCGCCGAGGCGCTGGCCGAGCACGGCCTGCCTGGCTTCGAGGTCGGTCCCAAGGAAGGGATCGCACTGCTGGCGGGCGTGCCTGGCGCGACCGCCTTGAGCATCCTGGCCGGCGCCGAGGCCACCTCGGTCGCGACCATGATGACCGCAGCCGCCGGCTTGTCCATCGCGGCTATCGGGGCGCCCGCCGATCCGTACCTGTCCGTCTGCGCGCGCGGCGACGACGTGCTGAGCGCTGTACTGGGCCAGCTCCGGACACTCATGGATCCGCCCCGGCCGGGCCGGATGCTCCAGGCGCCAGTCTCCTTCCGGGTGGCTGGTCCTGTGCTGGCTCAGCTGGCACGGGCAACGGCAGGGCTGGCCGCCGCGACCGAGCGGGCGCTGACGGGAGTGACCGACTCACCCGCGTTCCTGGATGGCAGGTTTGTCGGCACGGCCGGGTTCCACGGCATCGATCTGGCGGCCCAGTGTGACCAGCTCACGGCCGCGATCACGCACGTCGCCGAGGTGGCGACGGCGCGGATCCACCGGCTGCTCGACGACCGGGTCACCGGGCTGCCGGCTCAGCTGGCCGCCCGGCCAGGCCCCGACGCAGGACTCGTCGCCGTGCACAAGCGCGCCGCCGGCGAGGTGCACGCGATGCGGCGGCTGGCCATGCCGACCGCTGTCGGGCTGATCGAGACCTCAGGCGGCCAGGAGGATGTCCAGTCGTTCGCCTGGGAGGCGGCGATCACCCTGCGGACGGCGCTGCGCCGCGCACGGGCGGTGGCGGCCGCTGAGGCACTGACCGCGTTCCGCGCGGCGTCGCTGGCGGGACCACCGTGGCCGCCGGCCTGCCAGGCGCTGCTCGGCGCGCTGGCGGAGATCATCAGGCCGATAGATGGCGACCGCCAGTTCGGCACCGACCTCGAGCTCCTCCTTGATGGCTCATGGGCCAGGCCGCTGGATGGATAATGCCAGATGAAGAGGAAATGCCCGAGTCAGAAGGGGGCCGGATGTCAGTCACCGCAACAGGCCAGCAGCCAGCAGGCGGAGATTACCTCGACCAGCCCGGCTCTGGCCTGAAGCCAGGCTGGGGCGTCAGCCCGGAGCGGCAGGAGGCAATCGAGGAAACCCTCCACCGGCTCGCACCGAGCAGCGGCCGGCTCGCACCGGGACAGCTGCGGGCGGTCACCGCGGCTCTCTCGCAGTGCCGGGAGCTGTGGGCAGACCTCGTCGTCCGCGATCCCGACGTGCGCTGGTACCTGCCGCTGCACCGGTCCAACTCGTGTGACGTGTGGCTGCTGGCCTGGGAACGCGGCCAGGACACCGACTGGCACGACCACGGCGGCTCGTCAGGCTCGTTCGCGGTGGCCGACGGCAGCCTGATCGAGCAGTTCCGCGCCCCGAGCGGCCGCCTGAGTCACCGGCGGCTTGCCGCAGGCCAGGCGGTAGCGTTCGGCCCCGGCCACGTCCACGACGTCGCTCATGGCGGCGAGGACTCCGCGACGAGCATTCACGCCTACTCGCCGCCGCTGACCGCGATGACGTACTACACCTCGACCGACTACGGACTGATCGCCCGGCAGACCCTGGCCATCGACGGCCCTGAGGGCGGACGCGGCCGGGGTGGTGCCGATACCGCACTGGCTCGGGCGTCGGCCTCGGCGGCCGCCCTGACGTCCGACTCGCTGCCGCTTGGCGCGCCCGGCATCGACGAGCTGCTGACCGAGGCCCGCAGCGGGCTGCGGCGGCTGCGTCCGGAGGCGGCGTTCGCCGCGCTCACCGACGGTGCGGTGCTGGTGGATATCCGGCCGCTCGAGCAGCGCATCGTGGAGGGCGAGATCCCCGGTGCGATCCTCATCGGGCGCAACGTCCTCGAGTGGCGGCTCGACCCGCGCAGCGAAGCCAGAATTCCCGCCCTGGCCAGGGCGGACACGCGGATCGTCGTGATGTGCTCGGAGGGCTATGCCTCGACGCTGGCAGCCGCCTCGCTGCGCCGCATCGGCCTGAGCGAGGCGACCGACCTGGACGGCGGGTTCAAGGCCTGGAAGGCGGCCGGCCTGCCCACGCGACCCGCCCAGTCGCTGGCCTGAGGCCGCCGCCGCGGACAGGGATAAAGCGCGACCGGGGATAATCGAGCCTACGGTCGCCCGTTCGCCGTGAGTTCAGCCAGCAGGTGCACTCACGCTGTCCGCGTCGCGGCCCCGCGAGCAGAAGGAAACAGGCACGCCACTGATGGCATCCGCGAGCAGGCCGCCCGCGCGGGCGGACCGGACCGAGAGCGCCGGAGCTGGCCCGACGCGGGCCGCTGCGGCCGGTCGGCGGCACGATCACGGGGCCGGGATCAGCCATCAGCACCGGGACGTCTCCGGCGGCTGGCTCCGGCCTGCGGTGTTCGGCGCGATGGACGGCCTGGTAACCAACGTGTCGCTGATCGCCGGCGTCGGCGGTGCGCGGCTGTCGTCGCACACGATCATCCTGACCGGGCTCGCCGGGTTGTCCGCGGGCGCCCTCTCGATGGCGGCCGGCGAGTACGTCTCGGTCTCCTCGCAGAATGAGCTAGTCGCCGCCGAAGTGGAGAAAGAGCGCGTCGAGCTGGAAACCAACCCGGCTGGCGAGCAGGCCGAGCTTGCCGCGATGTACAAGATGCGGGGCGTCGAGCCAGCGCTGGCGGATGAGGTCGCCCGCCAGCTGTCCCGCCACCCTGAGGAAGCACTCCGCATCCACGTGCGGGAGGAGCTCGGGGTCGATCACCAGGAGCTGCCGTCGCCAGTCATGGCCGCGGGCGCGTCCCTGGTCACCTTCGCCGTCGGGGCGCTGATCCCGCTCCTGCCCTTCCTGCTCGGCTTCGACTCGCTGGCCGCCCCCGTCATCCTGGCAGCCGTCGTCGCTTTCGTCGGCGGCGGCATCGTCGCGCGCGTGACAGCGCGGCCGTTCCTGCGCGGCGCGGTGCGCCAGCTGCTGCTCGCGGCAGTGGCGGCTGCGCTGACCTACGGAATCGGGACGCTGGTCGGCGGCCGGGCCTGACCGCAAGCACCGCGAGCCCCGGTCGCTACCACGAGTCGGTCGTGTACTCCTCGGCGCCACTGTCCCCGGCCGCGCTCAGCAGCTCGAAGTCAGCGTCGACCATCATCGCGATGAGTTCCTCGAAACCGATCTTCGGCTCCCAGCCGAGCTCGTCCCGTGCCTTCGACGGGTCGGCGCACAGGCGGTCCACCTCGGCCGGCCGGATGAACGCCGCGTCGGTCACGACGTGGTCATGCCAGTCCAGGCCCGCAGCCCGGAATGCGGTGTCGACCAGCTTCTCCACCGAGTGGGTGACACCGGTGCCGATCACGTAGTCCGCTGGCGTGTCCTGGGCGAGCATGAGCTGCATGGCCCGGACGTAGTCGCCGGCGAAGCCCCAGTCCCGGCTCGCAGTCAGATTGCCAAGCCGGAGCTGGCGCTCGTAGCCCAGCTTGATCTGGGCGACGCCCAGCGACACCTTCCTGGTGACGAACTCGGCGCCCCGCCGCGGCGACTCATGGTTGAACATGATCCCGGAGACCGCGAACATCGCGTAGGACTCGCGGTAGTTCTGCGTGAGGAAATGCCCGTAGACCTTGGCCACGCCGTAGGGACTGCGCGGGTGGAACGGCGTCCGCTCACTCTGCGGCGACTCGCCCACCTGACCGAACATCTCCGACGTGGACGCCTGGTAGAACCGGATCTGGCCGCTGCCGGGACTCCGCGACGCGCTGATGCCGCTGCAGACCCGGATAGCCTCGAGTACTCGCAGCACGCCGAGACCGGTCACCTCGCCGGTGAGCTCAGCCTGCTGCCAGGACATCGGGACATAGGAGATGGCCGCGAGGTTGTAGACCTCGTCAGGCTGCACGCGCTCCACCGCGGCGATGAGGCTGCCCTGATCCAGCAGATCGCCGCGGATCAGCCGCACGTCACCGAGCCGCTGGCGCAGGTGGCGCACGCGCGGGTTCGCCTGACCGCGGACCAGCCCGAAGACCTCATATCCCATGTCGACCAGGTGCTCAGCCAGGTACGAGCCATCCTGACCGGTGATCCCGGTGATCAGCGCGCGTCGAGTCAGCGGTGCCTCCGTAGAAATGCTTCGTCGCGGCAGCTTACAGATACCGGACCCGGCCAGGACAGGCCGGCTTACGAGTGGGGCGAAAGGGCATGCAAGTGAATCGCTGGTAATGTTCGCTGCCGAGGGGGGTCACGCGGGTCGCCCGTCGCGGGCTGCCAGTGGCAAGACAGGAGGCGCGAACCTGCGTGAATGCCGCAGCTGCCGATGAGGTTACGCCAGCCGTAACCGCGCCCCCCGCCCCGGACGACAACAGCCCGCTGCGCGTGTGCCTGCTGTCGTACCGGAGCAAGCCACACTGCGGCGGCCAGGGTATCTACCTGCGGCACTTGTCACGCGAGCTGGCTGCGCTCGGCCACCATGTGGAGGTGTACTCCGGCCAGCCCTACCCGGAGCTCGAGCCGGGCCCTGAGCTGATCGAGCTGCCGAGTCTCGACCTGTACCGGGACGAGGATCCGTTCCGCACCCCCGGGCTGCGCGAGTACCGCGACTGGATCGACGTCCTCGAGGTTCTCGGCATGTGGACCGCCTACTTTCCCGAGCCGCTGACCTTCAGCCTGCGCGCGCTGCGCGCGCTACGGGAGCGCCGCGGCGACTTCGACATCGTGCACGACAACCAGGTCCTCGCCTACGGCAACCTCGGCATCGGCCGGCTGGGCCTGCCGCTGGTGACGAGTATCCATCACCCGATCAGCGTCGACCGCCGGATCGAGCTGGCGGCAGCCCGCGGCCTGCGGAAGATCCCCAAGTGGCGCTGGTATTCCTTCGTCGGCATGCAGGGCCGCGTGTCCCGCCGCATCGGCCCGGTCCTCACCGGCTCGGAGTCGTCCAAGGCTGACATCCTGCGCGACTTCCGGGTGCCACCGGAGAACGTCCGGGTGATTCCCCTCGGCGTGGATACCCGGCTCTTTTATCAGCGTCCGCGGCCGCGCGTTCCCGGCCGGATCGTCGCGGTCGCCAGCGCGGACTCTCCGGTCAAGGGCGTGGCGACGCTCCTGCGGGCCTTCGCGAAGCTGTCCACCGAGCGCCCGGTATCCCTCACCCTGGTCAGCAAGCTGGTACCGGACGGCCCGACCGAGCGGCTGCTGGGCGAGCTGTCGCTGGCCGGCCCGGTGCAGTTCGTCAGCGGCATCAGCGACGAAGCGCTCGCCGAGCTGGTGGCCAGCGCCGAGATCGCCGTCGTGCCGTCGCTGTACGAGGGATTCTCACTGCCGGCCGTCGAGCACATGGCGTCCGGTACTCCGCTGATCGCCAGCCGCACCGGCGCGCTACCGGAGGTGACCGGCGACGCTGCGATGCTCGTCACTCCCGGCGACGCCGAGGAACTCTGCGCGGCACTGCGCACGCTGCACGACTCGCCCGCTGAGCGCGAACGCCTGTCCCGGGCGGCGCTCACCCGGGTCGCCGAGCGCTTCGCCTGGCAGGCGGTCGCCCGGGCGACCGTGGCCGAGTACCGCCAGGCCATCGCCGCCGGTGCGGCACCCTCGCCGACGCCGAGGGAGGCCGCGCCATGCTGACGGTGGATTTTGACCGGATCCCCATCGAGCCGGGAACGAGGCTCCTGGACCTGGGCTGCGGCGCCGGGCGGCACGCGTTCGAGGCCGGTCGCCGGGGCGCTCAGGTCGTCGCGCTCGACACCGACCACGCGGAACTTGAGCAGGTATCTGCGATCGCCGCGGCGATGGCGGAGGCGGGCGAGCTCCAGCCGCCGGCCAGCATCACCGCGACGTCGGGCGATGCGACGCGCATGCCGTTCCCGGATGCCAGCTTCGACGTCGTCATCGCGGCCGAGGTGCTCGAGCACGTTCCGTCCGACCAGAAAGCCATGAACGAGGTCGCCCGGGTCCTGCGCCCTGGCGGGGTAGCCGCCGTGACCGTGCCGGCCTGGCTGCCGGAGCGGGTGTGCTGGGCGCTCTCGGACGACTACCACAACGTGCCCGGCGGGCACGTGCGCATCTTTACCCGCCGCGAGCTCGAGACCAAGCTGCGCCGGGCCGGGCTGCTGGTCGGCGGACACCACCACGCGCACGCGCTGCACTCGCCGTACTGGTGGCTCAAGTGCGCGGTCGGCGTCCACGACGACGCCCATCCGCTCGCCAGCGCGTACCACAAGCTCCTGGTGTGGGACATCATGCGCAAGCCGCCGGTCACCCAGCTGGCCGACCGGGCGCTGAACCCGCTGATCGGCAAGAGCCTTGTCGTCTACGCGACCAGGCCCTCGCAGGTCGCCGCCCGGGCGCGCCCGGCCGCCGCGGAGAAGGTGCATGCGGCAGCCTGAGAGCGTAGCGGCCGCCCGATCCGTGCAGGCAGGCTGGCACGTGCCCGAGATACCGGGCGTCCTGTCGCCGGACCAGGTCATCGCGACCGGACGGGCCATCGCTGCGAGCCAGCAGCGCGACGGATCGATCGGCTGGCCCGACGGTCACGTCGACGCCTGGAATCATGTCGAATGCGCGATGGCGCTGTCGGTCTGCGGGCTGCGGGAGGAGGCACGCCGGGCGTACGCCTGGCTGGCCGGCGCAGCAGCCAGACGGATCCTGGCCGCTGCAGGCCACCGGCGGCGGCCCGACCGCGGATCACACCGCTGAGGGCCCGACGACCGAGAGCAACCACGCCGCGTACTGCGCGGTCGGCGTCTGGCACGAGCTGCTGGTGACCGGCGACGAGCAGTTCGCCGCCCGGATGTGGCCTGTCGTCCGCGCCGCACTCGACTTCGCCGTCGGCCTGCAGGCACCGCGGGGCGAGATCATCTGGCGACGGCACGCGGACGGGTCACCGGACAGCTACGCGCTGCTGACCGGCAGCTCCAGCATGTACCAGAGCCTGCGCTGCGGCATCGCGCTCGCCGGGCGGCTGGCGGACCCTCAGCCCGACTGGGAGCTGGCCGCCGCTCAGCTCGGTCACGCGGTCGCCTGCCACCCGGAGGCGTTCGCGGACAAGAGCCGGTTCTCGATGGACTGGTACTACCCGGTGCTCGGCGGGGTCGTCCGCGGCGCTGCTGCCGAGAGCTTGCTGAAGGCCGGGTGGGACACTTTCGTCGTTTCCCGGCTCGGTGTGCGCTGCGTCAGCGACGAGCCGTGGGTGACCGGTGCCGAGACCTGTGAGCTGGCGATAGCGCTCGACGCCGTGGGTCAGCGCGACCGGGCTCTCGCGCTGTTCGGGCTCATCCAGTTCCTGCGCGCCGACGACGGCAGTTACTGGACGGGCTGGCAGTTCGTGACCGGCAGGCACTTCCCGCACGAGCAGAGTAGCTACACTGCCGCCGCTGTGGTGCTGGCCGCGGACGTCCTGGCGGACGGCAGCGGCGGCGCGGGCACGAGCAGCCGAGCAGCTGGCATCTTCCGGGAGGCCGGCATCTTCGGCGACGCGGGCGCCGGTCCGTCCGTCTGGCAGCCGTCCGAGGCCTCGGCCTGCGGCTGCGCGTCAGCCGATGCCGTCGGCGGTGCGCTCCAGGACTCGTAGCGAGCCGGTGACGCTGACCTCGGTGAACGCACCGGAGGCCAGCGCCCGGAGGTAAACGCGGTACGGCGCCTGCCCGCCGTCGGCCGGGTCGGGATAGATGTCGTGGAAGGCCAGGGCTCCGCCCCGCGCCACCCACGGAGCCCAGCCCTCGTAGTCGGCGACCACATTGGCTTCGCTGTGCCCGCCGTCGATGAACAGCATGCCGAACGGCGTGCGCCAGATCCGGGACACGTCCGCGGAGGTACCGATCACCGCGATGACATGGTCTTCGAGCCCGGCATCACCGATCGTGGCGCGGAAGAAAGGCAGCGTATCCATGCGTCCGGTACGCGGATCGACTACCTCCGGATCGTGGTGCTCCCAGCCTGGCTGCGTTTCCTCCGAGCCGTGATGGTGGTCCACGGTGATGACCTTCTGGCCCGCCTCAGCGGCCGCGGCGGCCAGGTAGATCGTCGACTTCCCGCAGTACGTACCGACCTCCCCGATGGGGCCGACGGGCGCGTACCGTGCCGCCGTCTCGTACAGCGCCAGTCCCTCGGCCGCCGGAATGAAGCCGCGAGCCGCCTCGGCAGCTAGCCTGAACTTGTCCTGGATTGGCATGCCGTACAGTCTGCGCTACCGCGAGCCGGATCGGCCGTCGCGGCGCGACGCGGCGGAAAGGAGCCCGCGGTGAAAGTAGTGGCTGACTGGGATGCCTGCGAGGCCAACGCGGTCTGCGCCGGCCTGGTGCCCCAGGTCTTCGAGGTGGACGACGAGGACAACCTGAACATCCTGGTCGACGAGATTCCGGAAAACCTCGTCGACGGCGTGCAGCATGCGGTTCGCTCTTGTCCCAAGGCGGCGCTCCGGCTCTCCGAGTAAAGTTGGCGCAGGCAGCGGACAGGCGGGGGTAGAGCGTGGCGTGGAGGATGCGGCGTCCGGGCGCCAGCGACCAGGCTGACGGTCGGCCCCGTTCGCAGGCCCGGCTGCTGGCGACAGTAGGCCTGGCCGTGGCAGTCGTCGCCGCGGGTGCGCTCGTCGCTACCGGTGCCCTGGCAGCGGGCAACCATCACAACACGGCCAGGAAGCAGTCACCGAGCCCGGCCCGGACTGCCGCGGGTCGCGAGGCCACCACCACCTGCCAGAGTGCCCGCGGCGCCGGCCTGACGCCCGCGCAGGTTCGCATTGCCTACAACGTTGATCCGCTCTATAAGGCGGGCACCACCGGCGCGGGGCAGACGATCGTGATCGTGGATTCCTTCGGGTCGCCCACGATCACCAGGGACCTCGCGCGGTTCGACAGCTGCTTCGGCCTTCCGGCACCGCCGTCCTTCCGGGTTATCCAGCCAGCCGGAACCGTGCCGCCGTACCACGCCAGCAACAGCAACCGGTCGGGCTGGGCCGCCGAGACCACCCTGGATGTCGAGTGGTCGCACGTGATGGCACCCGGCGCCCGCATCGTGCTGGTGGAAACACCCACTTCGGAGAACGAGGGCACGACCGGCTTCCCGCAGATCGTGGCGGCGGAGAAGTACGTGCTGCGGCACAAGCTCGGCCAGGTCATCAGCCAGAGCTTCGCGGCGACCGAGCAGACGTTCCCGTCAGCCTCGGATTACGCAGCCCTGCGCGGCCTGCGCAACGCGTATCAGCTCGCCGACGCCGATCACGTCACCGTGCTGGCCGCGACCGGCGACAACGGCGCGACCAGCGACGAGTACAACATGGTGGATCTCTACACCAGCCGTGCGGTCTCCTGGCCGGCCACCGATCCGCTCGTCACCGCAGTGGGCGGCACCCGGCTCTACCTGCGCGCCAACGGCACCCGCACGCAGCCCGACGTGGCCTGGAGCGACAGTGGCGGCGGCACGTCCCTCGTGTTCCCTCGCCCCTCGTACCAGAATGGCGTCAAGAGCGTCACCGGCAGCCACCGCGGCGTCCCGGACATCTCGATGGACGCGTCCTGCGGCAGCGCCGTGGCTATCTATGGCAGCTTCTACGGCGGCAATGGCGGCCGCTGGAGCCCGATCTGCGGCACCAGCCTCGCGACGCCGCTATTCGCGGGCGTGGTGGCTCTCGCCGACCAGGCCGCCGGTCACTCGCTCGGGCTGATCAACCCGGCTCTTTACCGGATGGCGGCCGACCACGACCGCGGCATCGTCGACGTGACCAAGGGAAACAACACCCAGAGCTTCTCGCAGGGCGGCCATCACTACACCGTCACCGGCTTCGGCGCCCGGCGAGGCTATGACCTGGTGTCCGGCGTCGGCACCGTCAACGCCGCTTACTTCGTGCCGGAGCTGGCGAAGCTCGCAGGCTGAGTGCCTCGTGATCGTTGTTGCGACAATGCCTTGAGCGTGGGGGGGTTGTGACCCCGCTGCCGCAACAACGATCATGGCGGTGAGCGGCTAGCTGAGCGCTCCGGAGGCGATGGCGATGCCGACGGAGATCAGCACCAGGCCGGCCAGCTGCTCGCCGCGGTCGCCCGCCCATCTGCCGATCCGCGCGCCGAGCTCGAGGCCGATCAGCGACAGGGCCACACTCACCGCACCGATGACGAGCGCGCTGACGACGATCGGCGTGTGATAGGTGCCGAGCGCGAAGCCGACCACCAGATTGTCGAGGCTCAGCGCCAGCCCGCTCGCCAGCAGCCGGACCAGGCCCGTCGGCGGCGCGCTTCCGGCAGGATCCGCAGCCCTCGCGGGATCCGCAGCCCCGTCGGCCGCCCTGCCAGCGCGGCGGCCGGCCGCACCGGCCCGCGCGGCCTTGACCAGCGCGTAGGCGCCAATGGCGATGAGCAGTCCGCCGCCGATCCAGCGCGCCGCATGACCGAGAGTCGTCGCCACCTGTTCGCCGACGAGCAGGCCGACCACCGGCATGCCAGACTCGAAGGCGCCGAAGACAAGACCGACCCTCAGGCGAGTCCGCCGGTCGATGCCCGAGACGCCCAGAGCGATTGCGGCGCCGAAATTGGACAGCCCGACCGAGGCAGCGACAAGGAGCAGGGCCAGCACTCACCCACCGTAGTCGCGATTGACCCGGCCGCGGTACCGGGCGCGCTCGCGCTAAGAGTGCCGGTACTGCTCCGGGATAGTCCCCTCCACGTGCAGCAACCTGACCCGGTCGGCCCGGTAGATATAGCGGCTCAGCCGGATCGGCCGGTCCGCGGTGTAGGACGTCCGGTTCACAACGATGACCGGCGTGCCGCTCACCAGCTTGAAGAAGTCGAACTCGCGTGCATTGGGCATCCGCGCGCCGATCTCGTCCGCGAACCCCTGCTGGGGATAGCCAAGCTCGGTCAGCAGTCCGATGCTGCCAGCCGGGATCTCGCCGGCCTGCTCAAGCGCCGTGCCTTTAGCAAGCTCTTTCGGGTAGTACGAATTGATCAGCTGCCAGGGAACGTCGCCGATGAAGTACTGCGAGCGCCGCACCACCACCGGATCTCCGGCTGCCAGGTCGAGCGCATCAGCCACGCTCGGGCTGGCAGTCGACGTCTCGACGATCAGCCGCACCATCTCGGACTCGTCCGCGGCCGGGCTGACGACGGGCATCGCCATCGAGGCGTGATCCTCCCGCGGCGGGGCCGTGACGCGGGACAGCAGCGCCGTGAACGGCTTGGTCGGCTCGACTACGAACGTGCCGAGGCCCTGACGACTCACAACCAGGCCCTGGTTGATCAGCAGGGCAATCGCGAGCCGGACCGTGTTCCGAGACGATTCGTACTCCGTCGCCAGGTCCGGCTCGCTCGGCAGTCGCTCGCCCGGCTGCAAGACGCCGCTTGCCATCTGGCTGCGTAGCCTGTCAGCGATCTGCTGGTACTTGGGATGAGCCAACGTCACTCTCCTCGCCCGGCTGATTACTCAAAGAATTGCCTGTCCAGGTTGTTTTAAACACTGGACTCATTGGTATGAGTCAGGTGTCCTGTACTACAGGAAAGGGTAGCCCGGATTCGTGGCCAGCGAAACAAGACACGCGGGTCCACACCGGGCAAACCTCCCCGGAGGAGGGAACATGTTCTTCTTGTTAGTCGCGGCGGCACTGGTGGTCGGGGCGCCGCTGGCCGCCGTCGTCCTCGTCAGCATTGCCAGCCGTCGTGAGGACGCCGAGCACTCGCTGACCGGACGGCCGCCGGGGCGGATCACGGCCATCGCGCGGCTACTGCTGTGCAGTCGGAACGGAACCACCAAGCGGACCGCAACCCGCGGGGGCGCGGCAAGCAGGGGGCGCCCAGCCAGCCGGGGACGCGCCCGGAGCCGCGGGCTAGCGGCAAGCGGGGGGCGCGCCGGAAGCAGCGGGCGCGTTCCCAGCGACAGCCGGTCCACGAGCACGCAGTACCTGGCGACCGGCCGAGGGGCCGGCCCACCCGGACCGGCCCCGAAGTACCGCGGCCCCGCGGAGCGGATGACGCTGCAACCGGCTCCTGGCGCTCCGGCAGCGCACCTCGCGACACGCTCACGCTTCCGCGTACGTAGCTCACGCAGTAGGCGCGGCGCTCGCAGGGGCAGTGCCGGCCACCGAGGCGCCCGGATCCCGCCCGGGCCCTCTCGGGTTACGCTGCACGTCATGCGCGTCGCACTGGGCCAGCTCCCGATCAGCTCCGCACCGCAGGTGAACCTTGAGCGCGTCGCCGACGCCGCCGCTTCCGCCGCGGCCCGGGGAGCGGAGCTCATTGTCTTCCCCGAGGGCACGCAGGCCCGGTTCTCCGCTGACCTCCGGGCAGTTGCCGAGCCACTGGACGGCCCGTTCTGCCAGGGCCTCGCAGTCGCGGCCCGCTCCGCTGGCCTCGCTCTCGTCGCCAGCCTCTTCGAGCCCGCCCCTGACGGCCGCGTCTACAACACCACCGTCGGCTACCAAGCCGACGGCAGGCTCGCCGCTGTCTACCGCAAGATCCACTTGTTCGACGCCCTCGGCTACCACGAGTCCGACAGCGTGGCTCCGGGAAACGAGGCCGTGGTGGCAACTCTCGGAGCCCTCCGCGTCGGGTTCATGACGTGCTACGACGTCCGGTTCCCCGAGCTTGCCCGCGCGCTTGCCGTCGGAGGTGCCGATCTGCTTGTCGTCCCCGCCGCCTGGGCCGCCGGAGCCTTCAAGGAGGAGCACTGGGTCACGCTGGTACGCGCCCGCGCGATCGAGAACACCATCTGGGTCGCCGCCGCCGGCCAGGTACCCGACCCGGCCGAGCCGCCAACCCGAGCTCCGACAGGCATCGGCCGCAGCCTCCTTGTCGACCCGATGGGCGTCGTCCGCGTCGATCTCGGACCCGCCGCGGGACTCGGCGTGGGGGACGTCGACACCAGCCAGACCTCGAGCGTCCGGGCAATCCTGCCGTCACTGGCCAACCGGCGCACCGACATCCTGGCCAGCACAAGCATCCTGGCGACCACCAACATCCTGGCGGGCGGCGCGTAGCCTGCGAGGCCTCCGGCTGTCCTCGTCAGCTGGCTGCGACCCGGCGAGCTAGAGCGCCGCCGTCAACCACGTTTCTTAACGTGGCCCGCTCTTCTTCACTGATGCGGTCCAGGAACTGCCGCAGCGTCACCTGGTGATCGCCGCCGGAGCGCAGGATCTCCGCCATCAGCCGCGCGTCGTGCTCCTCGCGCTGCTCGGCTGGCCAGTACCGCCACGCCCGGCCGTACTTCTCGCGCTGCAGGACGCCCTTGCCGTGCAGGATCGTCATCACGGTCATCACCGTCGTGTAGGCAACCGGCCGGGAGTAGTCGAGCCGCTCGCGCACCTCCCGGACGAGATAGGGCTTGTCCTGTGACCAGAGCACTTCCATGATCGCGCTTTCCAGCTGGCCGAACTCTCGCAAGTTTCGCCACCTCCGGCTTCCCAGCTAAGCACGCGGCCGCGAACCAGCCGGGCGAGCGGGCGAGCAGGCGCTGCCGCCGGTGCAGGATTCGCCGCCCCCGGGTGGCAGAAGCTACCCCGGATCCGGTCCGGCCGGTCCATCCCGCCCGCCCGGTCCCCCCATTCCTTCCGGTCCTTCCGGCTCCGCCGGTCCCCCCGGTCCTTCCGGGCCCGCCGGTCCGTCCGGCCCGCTCAGGGACGAGCGGTGCCGCCGGTACGCCCACACGGCGACGCCGATAATCACGACCGCGCCGATCGCAATGGCGAGGCCTGCGCCGACGCGGCGCTCCACGTCGGCGTAGGCGGAGCCGGCCACGTACCCGAGCACGCAGTAGCCGGCACCCCAGATCACGCCGCCAAGCACGTTGTAGAGGACGAAAGTCCGGTATCGCACTGGGGCGGCTCCGGCGGCCGCCGGCATGATCGCGCGGACCACCACCACGAACCGGCCGAGAAACACGGCCGCACCGCCGCGGTTGCCGAGTATCGTTCTCGCCCGTTCGGTTCCGCCGCGGACGCGGCTGAGGGCGCGAACCGAGAACAGCCTGTCCCCCATCCGCCTGCCGATCTCGTAGCCGACGAACGGCCCCGCGATCGCGGCCGCCACCACGATGACGATCACCAGCGGCAGGGCGAGATGGCCGCGGCTGGCCAGGACGCCACCCAGGATCGCGGAGATCTCGCCGGGCAGCACGAAACCGACGAAGACCGCCGTCTCCCCGAAGATCAGCGCCGCGATGACCAGGTAGGCAACCCAGCCGGTGAGCCCGGTCAGGCCGTTCGCAATGGAACTCACCCTGACCATCCTTCCGTGCCCGCCGCACCCGCCGGAACGGAAGCTGCGGCCGGGGCTGGCGCTGCCGGGCAGGTCTTGCGTCCGGCGGCCGTGCTCGTCATGATCTAGTAGGAAATCATGAGCCGCTCAGCGAGGACCGGGGAAGGGGACTGGGAATGCAGGTCTCGCACTCATTCCCGGCCGGCCCGGCATCCGGAAGTTTCCCGCCGCCGGGCGGTCACCAGGCCGTCGGCGTGCGCGGCGCCAGCCTGCCCGACGCACGCCTACGCGACTTCGGCAGCCGTGACTCCGGCCCGCGTGACGCCAGCCTGCCCGACCCGGGGCCGCGTGACGCCGGACGCCACGCGCACCCGGCGGCCGGCTCGCACGCGCAGCGCGGACCGCAGGCCGGCTTTCTGGCCGGAGCAGGCCCGGAGGTTCGAGGGTCCGCCGAGTTCACCCGCAGGATCAGCCGCGACGGCTCCACCGGCTTCCTGGCCGAGCCCGCGCGCTACCACCTGTACGCGTCCCTCGCCTGCCCGTGGTCGCAGCGCGCGCTCATCGTCCGGCGGCTGCTGGGCCTCGAGCGGGTCATCGGCCTCACCCTGACCGACCCCGTCCCGGCCGAGCGCGGCTGGCGCTTCCCCGCCGAGACCGGGAGCCGGGATCCGCTCACCGGCGCCCGGTTCCTGTCCGAGCTGTATCTCGCGACCGACCCTGGTTACACCGGCCGCGTCAGCCTGCCGGTGCTCTGGGATACTCGCACGCAGCGCATCGTGACGAACGACTTCGCGCAGCTCACCGTGCAGCTAGAGACCGAGTTCGGCGCGTACTGCCGGCCGGGCGCGCCCGACCTGTACCCGGCGGCGCAGCGCCGGGAGATCGAGGCCGTGGCGACGCTGGTCCATCACACCGTGAACAACGGCGTCTACAAGGCTGGCCTCGCCGCCACCCAGGCAGATTACGAACTCGCCTTCGACGCGATTTTCACGACGATGGACGCGCTCGAGGAGCGACTGGCCCGCCGCCGGTTCCTGCTCGGCCCCCAGCCGACCGACGCGGATGTCCGGCTGTTTCCGACGCTGGCCCGTTTCGATGCGGTCTATTACCTGCTCTACAAGTGCAATCTGCACAGGCTCGCCGACTACCCCAGCCTGTGGGCCTACGCGCGAGATCTGTACCAGCAGCCGGGCTTCCGCGACACCACCGACTTCGTCCAGATCAAGCTGCATTACTACCAGGCGCATTCGTGGATCAACCCGACCAGGATTGTCCCGAAAGGTCCGTACGTCAGCTGGCTGGAGCCGCACGGACGAGAGCGGATGCCGGGCTAGGCTAGCTGGGACTAAGCACCCGAGCAGGCTGGTTATGTCTGACGGGTAGGCTTATCATGCGCGCACTTACAGCCAGCCAGGTCCGGAAGAGGGCGATGTCCGCCGTGTCTCCTGAGTCCCCGCGCGGTTCCGCGGATCTCACCAAGTCGTCAGCAAACTCCCCGCAGGCGACGGCCGAGCCGCCCTCGCACAGCCCGGACGGCCGGGCGGACTTCGGGCCCAATCAGTGGCTCGTCGACGAGCTCTACCAGCGCTATCAGGCCGATCCCGGCTCAGTGGACCAGGCGTGGTGGAGCTTCTTCGCTGACTACCAGCCGCAGCCAGACGTGGCCGCGCAGAGTACCGGCGCACCACCGACGAGTGCAACCGAAACCCGAACTTCGCCAGGGAACGGGGCCGCCACACCCTCGGCCACCCGTCCCAGCCCGGCAGCGGGGGCTGGCGCGAACGGCGCTGGCACTGCGGCTGGTCCTGGCACCGCTGCGGCTGGTCCTGGCACCGCTGCGGCTGGTCTTGCCGACGCTGCGGCTGGCACGAGGGCGGGTCCAGGCAGCACTGCGACCCCCGCTGCCGTAACGACAGCCGGCAGAACTGCCCCCGCGGGCGGAAGCCGCGCCGCGGGCACGGCCCCGGCCGCTGGCAGCACCGCCCCGGCCGCCGACAGCACCGCGGCGGGGACAAGCGCCCCGGCCACGAGCGGCGCACCGGCCGCAGCCTCGGCCCCTGGTCAGGATGCAGAGACGGTCCGGCTGCGCGGCGCCTCGGCCCGTACTGCCGCCAACATGACGCAGAGCCTGACCGTTCCGACCGCGACGAGCGTGCGGCCCGTTCCGGCGAAGCTGCTGGTGGACAACCGCATCGTGATCAACAACCACCTGGCCCGCGGCCGCGGCGGCAAGATCTCCTTCACGCACCTGATCGGCTACGCGATCGTCCGCGCGCTCGCGCTCGCGCCGGAGATGAACGCCTCGTACGCCGAAGTGGACGGCAAGCCCGCAATCGTCCAGCCCGAGCACGTGAACTTCGGGCTGGCAATTGACGTACGTAAGGACGACGGCACTCGCCAACTCCTCGTTCCCAGCATTAAAAACGCCGAATCGATGGACTTCCACCAGTTCTGGATGGCCTACGAGGACGTCATCAGGAAGGCCCGCACCAACAAGCTGACGGTCGATGACTTCGCCGGGACAACAATCAGCCTGACGAATCCGGGCACGATCGGCACGGAGCACTCGGTCCCGCGGCTGATGCCGGGCCAGGGCTGCATCGTGGGCGTCGGGGCCATGGAGCACCCGGCCGCTTACCAGGGGGCCTCGCCGGACACGATGGCGCGGCTGGCGATCAGCAAGACAGTGACGCTCACCTCGACTTACGACCACCGGATCATTCAGGGCGCGCAATCCGGCGAGTTCCTGCGCCTCGCGGCTGACCTGCTGCTCGGCGGCGACAATTTCTACGACGACGTCTTCAAGTCGCTGCGCATCCCGTACGAGCCGGTTCGCTGGGTGCAGGACATCGCCGCCGGCCACGAGGATGACATCACCAAGGCGGCGCGGGTCTACGAGCTGATCCACGCCTACCGGGTGCGCGGCCACCTGATGGCCGACACTGACCCGCTGGAGTACCGCCAGCGCAAGCACCCGGACCTGGATATCAACCAGCATGGCCTGACGCTGTGGGACCTGGAGCGCGAGTTCGCCACCGGCGGCTTCGGCGGCAAGCCCCGGATGCAGCTGCGCGAGATTCTCGGGGTGCTCCGGGACTCCTACTGCCGCACCGTGGGCATCGAGTACATGCACATCCAGAATCCCGAGGAGCGGGCCTGGATTCAGGCGCGGGTCGAGCGGCCGCACGGTCGCGCCGATCACGACGAGCAGCTGCGCATCCTGTCCCGGCTGAACGTGGCCGAGGCGTTCGAGATGTTCCTGCAGACCAAGTTCGTCGGGCAGCGGCGGTTCTCGCTGGAGGGCGCCGAGTCGCTGATCCCGCTGCTGGATGCGGTGCTGACGGCTGCGGCCGGAGAGCAGCTGCACGAGTCCGTGCTCGGCATGGCGCACCGCGGCCGGCTGAACGTGCTGGCCAACATCGTCGGCAAGTCCTACCGGCAGATTTTCGCCGAGTTCGAGGGCAACCTGGACCCGGCCACCACGCACGGCTCGGGCGACGTCAAGTACCACCTGGGCGCTGAAGGCAAGTACGTCGGCGGGGACGGGGCCACGATCCCGATCTCCCTGGTGGCGAATCCGAGCCACCTGGAGGCAGTCGACCCGGTGATGGAGGGCGTGGTCCGCGCCAAGCAGGACATCATCGACATGGGCGAGCCGGGCTTTACCGTCCTTCCGGTGATGATCCATGGCGACGCGGCCTTCGCCGGCCAGGGCGTGGTCGCCGAGACCCTCGAGCTGTCGCAGTTGCGCGGCTACCGCACCGGCGGCACCGTGCACATCGTCGTGAACAACCAGGTCGGTTTTACCACCTCGCCCGAGTCCTCGCGCTCCAGCGTGTACTCGACCGACGTGGCGCGGATGATCCAGGCGCCGATCTTTCACGTCAACGGTGACGACCCCGAGGCAGTGGTGCGGGTCGGCAGGCTGGCATTCGCCTACCGGCAGGCCTTCGCCAAGGACGTCGTCATCGACATGGTCTGCTACCGGCGGCGCGGCCACAACGAGGCAGACAATCCGTCGTTCACGCAGCCGCTCATGTACGACCTGATTGACGCCAAGCGGTCGACCCGCAAGCTGTACACGGAGTCCCTGATCGGCCGTGGTGACATCACCATGGAAGAGGCCGAGCAGGCCCTCCGCGACTACCAGCAGGAGCTGGAGCGCGCGTTCACCGAAACCAAGGACGCTGCCAGCCAGCCGCTCGAGCCGGGAGCGCTGGTGCGGCCGCAGACAGTCGAGGTGCCGGCTGATTACGCCAGCGTGCGGACGGCCGTGCCGGTCGAGACGGTGAAGCGGATCATCGAGACCCAGGTGGCGCTGCCAGACGGTTTCACCGTGCACCCGCGGCTGCTCCCGCAGCTTCACCGGCGGGCGGCGATGGTCGAGCAGGACCAGATCGACTGGGCGACCGGCGAGCTGCTGGCGTTCGGCGCGACCCTGATCGACGGCCACTCGGTCCGGCTGATCGGCCAGGACTCGCGCCGCGGTACCTTCGGCCAGCGGCATGCGGTGCTCATGGACCGGCACACCGGCGAGGAGCACGTGCCGCTGCGCACTTTCAACACGCAGACTGCCCGGTTCCACGTCTACGACTCGCTCCTGTCGGAGTACGCGGCTGTCGGGTTCGAGTACGGCTACTCCGTGGCCCGCCCGGACGCGCTCGTCTGCTGGGAAGCGCAGTTCGGCGACTTCATCAACGGCGCCCAGACGATC
The DNA here is from genome assembly GCA_963711535.1 of uncultured Actinomycetota bacterium. Taxonomy (GTDB): domain Bacteria; phylum Actinomycetota; class Actinomycetes; order Streptosporangiales; family Streptosporangiaceae; genus JAJYUU01. Next base: position 178,716 of record CAVQEN010000008.1, read on the forward strand.
GTGGACGAGTTCATCAGCTCGGGTGAGCAGAAGTGGGGCCAGCGCTCCGGGGTCGTGCTGATGCTGCCGCACGGCTACGAGGGCCAGGGCCCGGACCACTCCTCGGCGCGCGTGGAGCGGTTCCTGTCGCTGTGTGCTCAGGACAACATGACGGTGGCGATGCCGAGTACTCCGGCCAGCTATTTCCACCTGCTGCGCTGGCAGGCGCTGTCCGGACGGGTGAAGCCGCTCATCGTCTTCACCCCGAAGTCGATGCTGCGGCTGAAGGCTGCGGTCTCGGCCATGTCGGACTTCACCTCCGGCTCGTTCGCGCCAGTGCTCGCCGACCCGTCCGCTGGTGACCCGGCGGCGGTACGCCGGGTGGTTCTCTGCTCGGGCAAGATCTTCTACGACCTCGCTGCCCGGCGTCAGGCAAGCGGCTCGACCGACACTGCCCTGCTCCGGCTCGAGCGGCTCTATCCGCTGCCGGTGAAGGAGCTTGAGGCCGAGCTGGCGAAGTACCCGTCGTCAGCGGAGCTGGTGTGGGTCCAGGAAGAGCCCGCGAACATGGGCGCCTGGCCGTACGTTGCCCTGCACCTGCCGGCCAAGACCGACCGCGGAATTGCGGTCGTCTCCCGGTCGGCGAGCTCGGCGCCCGCCTCTGGCTCAGCCAAGGCCTCCGCCGCAGAGCAGGCTGCGATCCTCGACGCCTTGTTCCCGGCGAGCGGCTGACCGTGTATTTCACCGACCGCGGCATCGAAGAGCTCGAGGAGCGCCGCGGCGGCGAGCAGGTCACGCTCAGCTGGGTCGCCGCGCGGCTGCGTGACTTCGTGGACGAGCACCCGGAGTCGGAGTCGGCCGTCGACCGGCTGGCGAGCTGGCTTGCCCGCTTCGACGACGACGCGGAGTTCGGCGACGAGTGACCGGCGGCAACGGGGGCGGCCGGCCTGCCCGCTGGTCAGCCGCCCTGAGGCTGTTGCTCGGCATGTCGTGGGCAGCGCGTGCCGCGCTGGAGGGACCCCGTTGCTGCCCGACGCGAGCCGGCGCCTTCGGTCGTTCCGGCGACACGAGTAACACGTCCGGCTCTGCGACACCGCGAGCAGCCTGACGAGGGAGTAAGGAAGAGAAGAAAAAAGGCGAGCATCGCCTGCGGCCGGCGTTGGCCCCGAGGCAGGGCGCCGCTCGCCGGACACGATACATCTTGACTTTTTCTCGACGCGACATATCGTATCGAGAGAGGGACTACGATCTTCGGAGACGCATGTCAGACCACGCGTTCGGTGGACCCAGGCTGGCGGTGAGAGTCAAGTGAGCCCAGTTTTCCGGCACGGCAGGCTCAGGTTGTACCTGCTGAAGCTGCTCGACGAGTCTCCGCGCCACGGCTACGAGGTCATTCGCCTGCTGCAGGACCGGTTCATGGGGGTCTACGCGCCGTCTCCGGGCACCATCTACCCGCGCCTGGCCAGGCTCGAGGAAGACGGCCTCGTCACGCACGAGGAGGTCGACGGCAAGAAGGTCTACAGCATCACCGACAAGGGCCGGGAGGAGATCCGGTCCCGCCTCGGCGAGCTCGCCGACCTCGAGGACGAGCTGACGGAGTCGCTGCGCGACGTTGCGCGCGGCATCTCCGAGGACGTCCGTGACACAGTCCGGACGATCCGCGAGGAGCTGGTCTCGGCGGCGCGCGAATTCCGCGCCGACGGTGGCCGGCCTGGCCGCGATAAGGGCACCGCGGACGCTAGCACCGACGAGGAGGCGGCCGGCGCGGCCGCTGGGGGCGGCGCGGCCGGCGGGGCCGGCGGTGGCGACCAGGAAGGCAGCGACGAAGCGCGCCGCATCCGCGAGGAAGCCCGTCGCAGCCGCGAGCAGATGCGGGCAGACTTCCGCTCTCGTAGCCGGGCGCGCGGCGACTGGTCGGGCTGGACGGGCAAGACCGAGTGGCCGCCGTGGAGCGCCTGGGCCGAGTGGGCCGGCGGGCGCGAAACCTGGGGAGCCGCAAGCGCCGAGGAAGCCGAGGCGGAAGCGGCCTCACCCGGTGCGGGCACGGGCACGGGCAAGCGATCACGGCCCGGCGGCCCGAACCCCTTCGGGGACCTCGAGCGGATGGCGATGCAGTTCGCCACCGAGCTGCGCACAGCCGCCAAGCAGGCCGGCAATCTCGGCGAGCGGTCGCTGAACGACCTGCGCGACATCCTCACCGAGACGCTGGGCAAGGTGCGGGACGAGGTCTTTCCGGAGTCTGACGCGGATGACTCGACCGCCGAAAACGCCGAGGGCAAGCGCGGCGACGAAAGCCCGGGCGGCACGGACAAGCCCTCAGCAAGCTAGCCCGCGCCGCCGCTCGCGCCGAGCCCCGTTCGAGGAACGCCGGCACCTGCAGGACGCCGACCGCCACTGGACGGCGGCAGGCGGAAGTTCAGGCTGCCGGGCGAGTCACGATGTGCGGAAGCGGACCGCGGGAGACCGTGAGGGTGGCGTTGATCCTCTTGGCGACGCTGGGCCCCGACCTTCTGAGCTCCGCAGGCGGGAACCGCAGCACGAGGATCCCCTCTGCCTTCATCCGGTCATGGCGGGCCATTGTGCGCTCCGAGTCAGCCGGACTGAGGTGCCAGGCGCGCGAGTCCACTTCCACGGCGACACCGCGATCGGGCCACCACGCATCCGGGCTCGCCAGGAATTGCTCGCCGACGAAGAGCGACGGGTTATAAAGCGGCTTAGGCACCCGGTACTGCCGGATGATCAGCCGCAGATCAGCCTCGGCAACCGAGCGGACTCCCTCGGCGACTTCGGCGAGCACGGCGCGCAGTCGGGCCGACCCTTGCGCAGGGCCGAGCTGAAGCTCGCTCATGAGCTGCCAGATGCTGACCTTCCCGCGCTGTACGCCCGTAGCGACCAGGTCCCGGACCTCCGACATGTCGGTGAGCATCCGCGCCGCGTCAGCGATGGCCCGCTCCAGCGGCACGTACGACACAACACCGTCGGTAAACAGAGCACCCGGCTCGGCACTCGTGCGGAGGAACCGGACGAAGCCGGCGCTAGTGCGGTTGTAGCGCAGCGGCACAAGCACATCGACGAACTCACTGCGGGCGGCCGGCAGCCCGTGCCAGGCCGCCGCCGTCCGTCCGGTGATCGCGATGGGCCGGGCCGCGAACAGAAATGCCGCCACGGCTCGCTGCCGGTCCGACAGCTTCCCTGGCTGGTCCGCATAGACACCCGGCAGAACGATCTGCCACGGGCCGTCGGGCCGGATCCGGTACCGGATCGCCTTATCGGTGAGGCCGCACCCGCTGAGTTGACGTCGCGCGACTATTCCGAGCTGCTTGTGCAACTTGGCAGCGAGCTCGGCTCGATCAAACTGTGATAAACGGGGCATGCGCCTGAGGATGCCAGCGCTGTCTGACAGTCCTGCCGCGCCGGCGAGTAAATGATCACCAATCATTGGGCGTGACTCACCGATGGCTGCCTGTCTTTGGGCAGGGATCAGTGAGTCACGCCCCATCAGCGCAGTTCATAGGGCAGCAATCCGTAACTGCTGCCCTATGCGCCCTCGGCCGCTGTCACGCCACCGCCACTTCAGAGGGTGAAAACCACCTTCCCGAACAGGTCGCCCCCGATCATGGCCTCGAACCCGTCGCGGGCCTGCGCCAGCGGCATCGTCCGGTCGATGAGCGGCCGGACGCCGGTCTGCTCGCAGAAGGTCAGCAGCCGGGCAAGCTCGTCGCGAGTGCCCATCGTCGAGCCGACCATCGACAGCTGCAGGAAGAACACACGCGTGAGGTCCGCGGGCGGCACCGATCCGCTCGTGGCACCGGAGATCACGATCGTGCCGCCAGGGCGCAGGGCGCGCAGCGAGTGCGCCCAGGTCGCCTCCCCGACCGTCTCCATGACCGCATCGACCCGCTCGGGCAGCCGGGCGCCGCTCTCGAAGACCTGGTCAGCCCCGAGGTCCCGAGCACGCGCCCGCTTGACCTCGCTCCGGCTGGTGGCCCACATCCGGTAGCCGGCCGCCCGGCCGAGCAGGATCAGCGCCGTGGCCACGCCGCCGCCGGCCCCCTGCACCAGCACCGTCGACCCCGGCCCGATCGGCGCGCGGTCGAAGAGCATCCGGAACGCCGTCAGGTAGGCCGTCGGCAGGCACGCAGCCTGCTCGAAGGACAGCGACGCCGGCTTGGGCACCAGGTTGCGGCGCGGTACCGCAACCCGCTCCGCGAACGTCCCGTCGTAGCGCTCGGACAGCAGCGAGCGGCGCGGGTCCAGGGTCTCGTCGCCGCCCGCGACCGTCGGATCGCCGATGACCGCGTGGACTACGACCTCGTTGCCGTCCTCGTCGACACCAGCGGCATCGCAGCCGAGGATCATCGGCAGCCGGTCCGCAGGCAGCCCGACGCCGCGCAGGGACCAGACGTCGTGGTGATTAAGAGCGGTAGCCCGGACTGTCACTGAGGTCCAGCCGTCGGGAGCGTCCGGCTCATCGTGCTCACCCAGCTCGAGGCCAGAGATCGGATTGTCGGCATCGAGGCGCGCTGCTGTCACGGCAAACATGACTGGACCCTAGCGTGACCAGCCAGGCACGGGCAGCGCGGCCATCCCGGCCGGTGCCTGCGGCTGGTCCCGCGACGGCCAGACGCCGGTGCGCAACCTGCCGAAAGTAATGGATTATGTGATCAGGGAGCCCGCGAGGCCAATGGCGACTGTGCCATACTCGATGCGGGAAGCGGCCTCCTGATGAACGCCCGCAGGTTAGGACCGTAAGGACCGTAGTGAACCTCTCCTCGTATGCGGAGCTAGCGGTTCGCCTTGCTAACACCGCTGTCCAGGCTCCTGGCGAGCCGGATCCGCTGAGTTCCGCTGACGCATGCGCAAGCGCCCTCGGTGACTGCCTGGCAGGGCCAGTCACCCGGCGCGATCTTGACGTGCTCCGGTACCTGCGGGACGAGTTCAACGCCATCTTCACTGCCGCCGCGACCGGAAACCACCAGCAGGCCATGGCGGGCATGAACGCCCTGCTCCGGCAGTTCCCGGTCCAGCCTGAGCTGACCAGCCACGACGACCAGCGCTGGCACGTGCACCTGGCCCCGCACGGTTCGGTGGCCGACCAGCTGGCGGCCGGCGCAGTGATCGGCGTCGCCCTGACTGTTTCCCTCGTCGGCGTGAGCAGGCTGGGGGTCTGCGCCATCGCGGCCTGCCCCCGCATCTTCCTCGACTCAAGCCCGGGCAAATCTCGTCGCTATTGTGCAGAGCACGCAGCAGCCAAGGGAAACGTCAGCACTCTGCGCAGACAGAGCGAATCCCCGGCGCAGCAGACCGCGACTGCCGAGTCGCAGGACGCACTGACTTCGCGCGCCACGCCAGCAGCCAGCTAGGCCGTCTCGTTACATTCTCTTTACGCCCGGCTGGCAGAACGCACCCAAGCCCGCCCGACCGGTGACCCACAGCACACCCGATCTGACCTGGGCTTATGCGCATCAAGCGGCTTGTCGCGGCTGCGCCGCAGCCGACACTTTAGTTACCAGCGTTACCGAAATGACGCCAAGCGACTGCTTCTCATTGACCAAGTCGATCATTACCATGAGCCCTACTCCAGGGGCATATGGCCCACGTATGCGGACCGGAAAGAAGGTTCGACCATGACAGCTGAGTCTGTCGCGACCAAACCGGCAGATGTCGGCCTCAAGAGAGAGATGGGCCTGATCGGCGCCATGTGGGCGTCCGAGACTTCGCTCATCGGCTCGGGCTGGCTGTTCGGCTCTTTGTACGCGGTGCAGGTGGCCGGCAGCGCCGCTCTGCTGGCGTGGGTGTTCGCCGGCATTATCGTCATCGTGCTCGCCCTGGTGCACTCAGAACTCGGCGGGATGTACCCGGTTTCCGGCGGCACTGCGAGATTCCCGCACTTCGCGTTCGGCAGCATCGCGGGCGCCTCGTTCGGCTTCTTCTCGTGGCTGCAGGCGATCTGCGTGGCGCCGATCGAGTGCTTCGCCGTGATGCAGTACGGCCAGTACTGGTTCGGCCCGAACAGCGTCTGGCATATCACGATCTACAACGCCACGACCAAGGTCACCACGGGCACTGGGTTCGTCTTCACGATCATCCTGCTGGCCATCTTCACGGCGATCAACTTCCTCGCGATGCGCCTGTTCAACCGGGTCAACTCGGCAATCACCTGGTGGAAAGTGGCCATTCCCGTGCTGGCCATCATCTTGCTGTTCACCAAGTTCCACACAGCCAACTTCACCGCGGGCGGCAGCTTCTTCCTGAAGCACAACGGCCTGCAGAGCGTGTTCAGCGCGATGCCGGTGGCCGGAGTCGTGTTCGCCTACCTCGGTTTCGAGCAGGCGGACCAGCTTGCCGGCGAGATCAAGGACCCGCAGAAGAACCTGCCCCGGGCGGTCATCGGCGCGATCTGCATTGCCGTGGCCATCTACTGCCTGCTCCAGCTCGTGTTCATCGGCGCGGTCCCGCACTCCGAAGTGTCGGGTCCCACTGGCTGGCTGGAGCTGTCGGCCACTAATCCGATCGTGATCGGACCGTTCGCCGGCGTCGCTGGCGTCGTCGGATTCGCGTGGCTGGCGAACCTCCTGCGAGCCGACGCGTTCATCTCGCCGTTCGGCACAGGCCTGATGTACCAGACGTCGACCTCGCGCGTTGGCTATGGCCTGGCCAGGAACCGCTACTACCCGCCGGTCTTCCGCTGGACTGACAGGAACGGCGTGCCGTGGTTCAGCCTGCTGACGGCGTTCGCGCTCGGACTGGTGTTCCTGCTGCCGTTCCCCAGCTGGAAGTCACTCGTCGGCCTCGTCACCAGCGCGAGCGTGCTGATGTACGCAGGCGCGCCGCTGTCGCTGTCGGCATTCCGCAAGCAGGTGCCCGAGGCGATCCGGCCGTACAAGCTGCCGTGGGCGGTATGGCTGTCGCCGCTGGGGTTCGTCTTCGCCTGCGAGATCATCTACTGGTCCGGTTTCGACACGGTCTGGAAGCTGGGCATCTGCATCGTGATCGGCTACATCCTCATCGGCACCTGGATGGCGTTCGACAAGAAGCGGGCGCCGCTGAACTGGAAGTCGGCGCAGTGGCTGCCGGTCTTCCTGATCGGCATGGGCATCATTTCCTGGCAGGGCCGTTACTGCAGCTCAGGTCCGGCCGGGCCAGGCGCAAGCTGCAATGCGACCAACAACATTCCGTTCTGGTATGACATGCTGATCGTCGCCGTCTTCTCTCTGGTGATCTTCTTCTGGGCGCAGGCCGTTAGGCTGCCCCGGCAGGAGATGCTGGACATGGTCGAGCGCCAGTCCCTCGACGAGCGCGACCCGGACGCCGCAGCCGCGGCAGCGGCAGCGGACTGATCCGTTCCGAGCGGAGCTGGCCCGTCCCCGCCTGGGGACGGGCCAGTTCCGCGTTTCAGTCCCGCCGCGGCGGCCAGTACCGCAGCAGCACCTTGCCGTAGATAAGTTCGCCCGAAACGGGGCCGAAGGACCAGCTGTCGACAGCACCGACAGCGGATGTGTTGTCGGACTCAAGCCACCAGCCAGCGGGTCGCAGCATCGTGGCCCGCTTCACCAGAAGCAGGCTGGGCCGTCCGGGATGAACTGCGATCACCACGTCGCCGGACCGGATGCGGGGTGGCTGGCCTGCGCGGATTCCGCGCCAGACGAGGAGCCAGTCGCCCGGTTGCAGTGCGGGCTCCATGGACTGCTCCACGACAGCGACTCGCTGCAGCGGCCACCGCATGCATGCCTCCCGCGCGGGCACAAGCAACCGAGGTTGTACTGTCAGAATCCAAGCCACAGACCAGAATCAGAGAGGGCAATCAATGAGGCTGCTCGCACGTCTTCTCGCGCCGAAGGTTACCGTGCACGCGCACTGTGACCTTCCGTGTGGTGTCTACGACCCGGCGCAGGCACGCATCGAGGCCGAGTCTGTGAAGGCCATCATCCAGAAGTACCAGGACAACACCGATCCGGAATTCCGGACCCGTTGCCTGATCATCAAGGAGCAGCGCTCCGAGCTGGTGAAGCACCACCTCTGGGTGCTCTGGACGGACTACTTCAAGCCGCCGCACTTCGAGAAGTACCCGCAGCTGAACCAGCTGGTCAACGAGGCCACCAAGCTGGCGGGTGCCGCGGGAACCAAGGGCACCGTCGACGTGGGCAAGGCCGACGAGCTGCTCGCCAAGATCGACGAGATCGCCAAGATCTTCTGGGAGACCAAGCAGAGCTGATCGTCGAGCCAGGCGGCGGAACCGGCGGGCCGTTCGCGGCCCGCCGTTCTGCATTATCCGGCCGGTGTAACAGCCTGCAATTGCATAAAGGACCATCCGGGTTCGGATGCAGTCGGATGGTCACTGTAAGTTGCCTTGTAAGGCCGGGCCGCTCGCGCGGGCGATCCGGCAGCTTCGGGGAGGACAGTAGTGACGGAGGAGACTACGGCGTCCGCAATCGCGGCCGCGCCGTCCGCTAGCTCGGCACCCGCCGCGGGTTCAGTGCCAGCCCCGGGTTCAGTGCCAGCCCTAGGTTCAGTGCCAGCAGCTGGTTCAGTGCCAGGCGTCTCCGAGCGTGCACTGGAGGCCGGCGCGGACCAGGTGACGGTGCGGATGCCGGCCGACGGCGCCTACCTGTCGGTGCTGCGCACGGCAACCGCCGGGCTCGCCGCCCGACTCGACTTCACCCTCGACGACATCGAGGACATGCGGATCGCGGTGGACGAAGCCTGCGCAATGCTCCTCAGTCAGGCGATTCCCGGCAGCAATCTCGAGTGCAGTTTCGCGCTCAGCGCGGATGACATGACAATCACGGTTTCGGTTCCCTGCCTGAACCCCCGCCCGCCATCGAGTGACACCTTTGCCTGGACTGTGCTCTCGGCTCTGGCTGGCACCGTAGAGGCGCAGGCAGGACCGGGAGACAGACTAGCCATCGTGATGCGCAAGAGCCGCCCGAATCCGGGGTCGGTGTGACGGGGGAAACAGAGGTCGCCTTGACCGAGGAGTTCGAGATGATGTCGGCAGCGCCGGCCAGGGGGGGACCTGCGGCTGATGACACCGACGGCACGTTGCCGTCCGTGCTGGAGCTCAGTGAGAATCCGGCCATCGGCGAGCTGACCGACGCCGGGGAACTCGCAGAAGTAGCCGAGCTCGCCGAAGCCGCAGAACTGGCAGACGGGGACGAACTGGCCACGCCGCAGCCGCGCGCGCAGCACGGCCCGCGGGAGCGCGGATACGCGCGGGAGCTGTTCGAGCAGTTGTCGGCCCTGCCGCCCGGCGACGCGGAGCGGCTGCGGATCCGCAGCGAGCTCGTCGAGCTTCACCTCCCGCTAGTGGAGTACCTGGCGCGCCGGTTCCGCAACCGGGGCGAGTGGCTGGACGACCTGACTCAGGTCGCCACGATCGGGCTGATCAAGTCCATCGACCGCTTCGATCTCGAGCGCGGAGTGGAGTTCTCGACCTATGCGACGCCGACGATCGTAGGCGAGATCAAGCGCCACTTCCGTGACAAGGGCTGGGCGGTCAGGGTGCCGCGGCGCCTGCAGGAACTGAAGCTGGCGCTGGCCAAGGCGATCGGCGAGCTGGCGCAGAACCTCGGCCGCGCGCCCACGGTCGCCGAGCTCGCCGGGCACCTGCAGATGAGCGAGGAAGAGGTCCTGGAGGGCCTGGAGTCCGCCAACGCCTACTCGACCGTCTCGCTCGACGCGCCCGACTCCGGCGACGACGACGCGCCCGCCGTGGCCGAGTCCCTCGGCATGGTGGACGAGGCGCTCGAAGGCGTCGAGTACCGCGAGTCGCTCAAGCCGCTGCTCGAGCAGCTGCCGCCTCGCGAGAAGCGGATCTTGCTCCTGCGGTTCTTCGGCAACATGACGCAGTCCCAGATCGCCACCGAGCTGGGCATCTCACAAATGCACGTGTCCCGGCTGCTGGCGCGGACTCTCGCCCAGCTGCGCGAGGGCCTGACGAGCGAGGACTGACAGCGCGGACTGACGAGCGCTGACGAGCAGGGCTGACCTGCCGCTTACTCAGGCCGGCCCGGCGTCAAGAGCTTCAGACTGGCAGGTGCGAACAGCGCGGCCAGGCCAGCCACTGCCAGCGCGACCGTCGGGATTCCCCAGTCAAGCCGGGGAGCCTGGACCAGGTAGATCCCGACGATCCCGGCGAACAGCTGGGTGAGCATCGCGGGCGTCCGCGACCAGCGCCGGCCGCCGCGCAGGCCGTAGGCGACGTAGGCCAGCGCCAGCGCGGTCGCGACGCCGATGACGGTGATCGCGATTCCGCTCGAGCGATGGTAGGACTTCCCGGTCATGGCGTCCACACCGGCGATCAGCGAGGCGGCGAGGACACCAACTGCCTCGATCAGCTGAACGACTGCCGCGATGGTGACTGACCGGGGAAGCGCCCCGGTGACCGGCCCTCCGGTCTGTCCGGCGATCTGCCCGGTACTGCCGGACGGTCCCGGCGAGGCGGGCGCACCGCCTCCGGACCGGGCCGTTGACCCCGGCCCGGCACCGCCGGACTTACCTCGCGAGGCCGCAATCTGCTGCGCCAGCGGCGTCATCGCGCCGCGTGGCTGACCGGGCCGTCGTCGCTCCGGAGCCTGACCTGGCGCAGACTGGCGCGGCGCAGGCTGGCCCGGCGCAGACTGCGCCGGTGCTTGCTGGCTAGCCTGGGCCCGTGCGCGCGCTCTTGATCGTGAACCCACACGCCACCTCCACGACCCACGGGCGACGGGATGTCATCGTCCGGGCACTTGCGTCTGCCGTCGACCTTCGGGTCGTGCAGACACGTTACCGGGGCGACGCCACCAAGTTGGCGGCGACCGCTGCGTCGGAGAAATTCGACCTGGTGATGACCCTGGGTGGTGACGGCACCGTGAACGAGGCAGTGAACGGCCTGCTCGGCGGCGCTGACCCGGCCGGCGGCACCTCGGCGCCCCGCCGGAACGCAGCTGAACTGCCTGCCCTGGCGGCCCTGCCGGGCGGCAATGCCAACGTTTTCATCCGGTCGCTGCACCTCCCGACTGATCCGGTGGATGCCACCGGCCAGCTCATCGAGGATCTGGCCGCCGGCAAGGAGCGCTGCATCGGCCTGGGTACCGCCAACGGCCGCTACTTCACCTTCAACGCGGGGCTCGGACTGGATGCCGAAGTTGTACGCGCCGTAGAGGGCCGCCGGGCGCATGGCCGGAGGCTGACGCCCGCGCTCTACACCCGGACGGCGCTGGGCCAGTACTACCAGCTCACCGACCGGCGGCACGCCGCGATCAGCATTACCGAGCCCGCCGGTCTAACGGCCGACCCGGTCTTCCTCTGCATCGTGTCCAATTCGGCACCCTGGACCTATCTCGGCGACCGGCCGGTCAATGCCAGCCCGGCCGCAAGCTTCGACGCGGGTCTGGACGTCCTGGCCCTGCGGAGCCTCGGCACGATCGCGACAGCGCGTACGCTCCGGCAGATGCTGAGAGACCAGGACCGGGCGCCGCACGGCCGGACGGTACTGACGGCTCACGACCTTCCCGCCCTCGAGCTTCTGGCAGACCGGCCGATCGCATTCCAGCTGGACGGGGAATACGTCGGTGAAACGGAGAGCGTGAGTTTCCGCTCGGCCCCGCGCGCCCTGCGCGTGGTCGCCTGATGCGCGGCGCTAGGCTAAAGGTCTGATTGGCGCCGCAGGCAATTTCATAAATCCGCGCATTTCTCGCTTATCGGAACTCGGCACCGCGGAATTAAGGGCTCTTCGAAGTTAACCGGGATCGGGTTGCGGCCTGATGACGTTGCGTGAGCGCGGCGGGCCGCCCCCGGCTGGTGGGAGCCGATGTAGGGCGTGGTGGCGTGATCAAGACGCCCGCGGTTCCTAAGATCATGGATCTTGCTAAAGACTTCATGATCATCAGAAAGCCGCGGGCATTGTGGCCAAGGATACGGCATCGGCGCTGTTCGGCGTGGAAGGCTTGCGGGTCGCCGACGTTGAGCGGGAGGCCGACGGCACGCTCTCTGTCTGGGTGGTCACCGATCACCCGGGTGCAGCTGCGTGCCCGGGCTGCGGGACGGTCTCGGGCCGGTTGCATGAGTATGTGCTGACCCGGCCCCGTGACCTGCGCCGGGGCCTGGACGAGGTGTCGGTGGCGTGGTGCAAGCGGCGGTGGAAGTGCGCCAGCCAGGAGTGCTGCCGCGTGACGTTCACCGAGTCGCTGCCCGCGGTGCCGGCGCGGTGCCGGCTGACCAGCCGGCTGCGGGATCTGCTGGGCGCGGAAGTCGCGGAGCGGGGCTGCACCGTGGCTGAGGCCGGCCGGTGGCAGCACGTGTCCTGGCCGGTGACCCATGCCGCGTTCGCTGAACGCGCGGACCCGGTATTGGCGCAGGCTCCTGCCCTGGTGGCGCACCTGGGGATCGACGAGCACCGCCGCGGCCGGCCCCGCTGGCGGGCTGATGGGGACACCGGCGAGTACCTGCTGCTCGCGGACCGCTGGCACACGTGTTTCTTTGACCTGTCAAGGGATCAGGGGCTGCTGGGCCAGGTAGAGGGCCGTACCGCTGATGACGCCGCGTACTGGCTGGCCCAGGCGCCGGCGGCCTGGCAGGACGCGGTCGAGGTGGTGGCCATCGACATGTGCTCTATCTACGCCTCGGCGGTGCGCCGGATGCTGCCGCAGGCGCAGATCGTCGTTGACCTGTTCCACGTGGTGCAGCTGGCGGTCAAGATGACCGGGGACGTGCGCCGCCGGGCGGTGCGGGAGCGATACGGCCGGCGAGGCCGCTCCGGCGATCCGGAGCATGGGGTCAAGGGACTACTGGTGCGCAACCTGGAGAACCTGTCTGCCGCCCAGTTCGCCAAGGTCATCGACACCCTCGGTGGCGGCTGGCACGGGCAGCAGATCCTGGCCGCCGGGATCGGGAAGGAGAAACTGCGGGATACGCTCAGCCTTCGCGCCCGCATCACCCGCTCCACCCCGTGCGAGCGGGACGTCCGCGGCCGGCTGTTCGCCTTCTATGACTGGTGCGCCCAGAACGACGACATTCCCGAGCTGGTCACCCTCGCCCGTACGGTCTCCCGGTGGGAGAACGAGATCGTAGCCGCGGTGCTGACCGGGGTGAGCAACGCCAGGTCCGAGGCCCTGAACCGGATCGCGAAGCTCGAGGCCCGCCAGGCATATTCCTTCCGCAACCCCGCAAACCAGCGCCGCCGGGTCCGCACCGCCTGCACCCGCGGCCACAGCCCGGTACCTGCCCGAATCAAGAGCAGATCACGTCTGGTATGCCGGCAGCCTCCCGATCCGGGTTAACTTCGAAGAACGGGCATTGGGTGCCGTTCCCTGCTCTGCTTGTTGTGTCCTACTCTGCCCGGGAACGCTCGCTGGGCTGCTGAGGGCATGGCGTGTGTTGTAGATCAGCATGATCGCCAGCGCGCCAATCCACAGTGAAAGGGTTGCGGCCAGGATCCGCTCGGCAAGTCCCGCGGGGCCCGAATTCGAGAACACCGCCAGCAGGATAAAGCAGATGGGGCCGATGACACGGGCAGCCATCATTACTGGCTTGAGCCGCCGCCACTCAGGCAGGGCTTTCAGCCGCCGCCATAGCGGAAATGGAGTGGCCGCCAGGACGAGGAAGGCGATGGTGGCCACGATCGCGTCGGTCATGCCTCCAGGGCTGTGGAGCTGGACGTGGGCGGTGCACCCGGCGGCGATGCGCTGGCAGGGAATCAGGGGGAAGGAGTTGCCGATCGCCAGCCCGGCGACGGCCAGCATCCAGGGCGCGTAAGCGGCGATCTTGCCTGCCCGGGCGAGCGCAGGCCGCAGGCCGAACACAGCAAAGCCGAAGGTGCCCAGACCGCCAGCCGCGAAACAGGCGATGGGAAACCAGGCATGCGGCGCCGTGGCGGCCTGCAAGTCACTGATGGAGTTCTTGATCGAGCTGTACCCAGGCCGCTGCCAGGTGTCAGCGATCAGCCATCCGGCCACGAAGGCGACCTGTGCGATGGCTCCCACCGCTCCCCAGGCCAGCATGCGCCTGGCAGTGCCGGCCTCAGCCTCGGCTATGGCCGCCTTCTGCTCCGCCGCCTGCTCGGGCATCTCGTTCACTGTCCTTGCTTTGAGGTTGACCTGACGGTCCGGCTCGGGGGTATTGAGGTCTTCCGGCGACACGGGCGCCGGGCTTCTCGGGGAACAGCTTCAGGGGTTGCCTGGCCAGTGAGCTGGATACGCGGCCGCACGTTGCCCGGCGACGTCAGGCCAGGCCGTCCTTCCCCGGAGCGCGATGCCGGTGGAGGCAGCCCCACCCGAGCTGGATGGTGATGCAGAGAACCAAGACGATCACCGGGGTGAGCCACAGCGACTGGACCGGCGATCCCGGCGCCCACAGGACCAGCATCAACACCGCCACCGCCACGGCCACCTTGACGTGCTGGCTTCCGTTGACCATGACCTTCTCGATGGGGTTCATGGCTGCCTCCAGTTTCCGCGCAGCCAACGATTGCGCCTGCAACAAATTGATTGCGTCTATCAACTAAGCTAGCATAGTTTCATGGCTCCAGGCAGAAGTGATGTGCAGCCGATGGTGATTGCCCTGTTCACCCTCATCGGCAGCATGGACCGGGCAGCCCGCCAGAGTGCAGGCGCGAGCGCGCTGAACCTGCTGCAGGTGGTCGCCAGCCGCGACGCGATTCGCCCCTCCGAGATTGCCGACCTCCAGCACGTTCATCCGTCGCTCGTCACCCGGCAGGTCCGGGACCTGGAGGACAAGGGGTACGCGCAGGTCACCGCGGACCCAGCTGACGGGCGATCGTGCCTGGTGACCCTCACGCCGGCCGGCGCCGAGGAGATGGCTCGCCTCCGCCAGGCCGGCGTGGACCGGTTTGCCACGTTCGTGGCCGACTGGGAGCCCGAGGAGGTGCGGACCCTGACGGCGCTGCTCGAGAAACTTCAATCGTCCAAGACTGCGACCGCTATGCAGCGGCGCCGACCGGGTCGCCGTCGATGGGCCCGGCAGGACACCTGACCTGGGCGTGGGTCCGCGGGCGTCTTGATCACGCCACCACACCCTACATCGGCTCCCACCAGCCGGGGCGGTCCGCCGCGCTCACGCAACGTCATCAGGCCGCAACCCGATCCCGGTTAACTTCGAAGAGCCGAATTAAGGTCCGCAGAGGCCTACGTCAGGCAGAGTTCTCATGCCCGCCATGTGACTGAGATGACACTGAAATCCTGCCGAACCTTTGCCCAAGGCTCTTGCCATTGATGGCCGACCTTGAGAGGGTTGTAACGCTCCTGGTGAACGGTGTGTTCCGGCACGCCATGCCGGGCTGGCGGCGCGAGATTCAGCGCGGCCCGGCTTGTCCGCCAAGGGTGGAGAGGGCGCAAGCCACGGCGCAGTGTGAGCTAGCCAACGTTCTGGCAAAGCAATCGCTGCTCCGCCGGGAAAGTCTGTGTGTCAGCGGATAAGTGCGGTGACACCGGGTAAGCAGAGCATCGCCGATTTAGACCGCAAGCCAAGACCAAGATCGAACATAGCGGACATAGAACTTAGCTCGTGAAATCATTCACAAGCACGACTGAGGGTTCGGGCGGCACAGCCGACCTGAGCACAAGGAGGAGTGGACTCATGGACTGGCGTCACCATGCCGCCTGCCGTGACGTGGACCCGGAGCTGTTCTTCCCGATCGGGAACACCGGGCCTGCGCTACTCCAGATCGACGAGGCCAAACAAGTGTGCCAGCGGTGCAAGGTCATGGAACCCTGCCTGCAGTGGGCACTTGACAGCGGCCAGGACGCCGGTGTCTGGGGCGGACTTAGCGAGGACGAGCGGCGGGCAGTCAAGCGCCGCACCAGGGTCGCCGCGCGCGCTGGAGCCTGACAGCGCGGCAGCTCCATAACGGGGCAGCCTGAAACGGGGCGAAGCTGCGCCGCCTCCCGCCGGGAGGTGCGGCGCAGCTTCGGCAGGGCGCGGGGGTCAGCAGCCTTCTTACTCGGTCGCCGGCTCGGCAAGAGTCAGCTCGAGCGGCACCTGGACGAGCACTTGCGTACCGCCGCCGCGGCGAGGCGAGATATCGAGCTGGCCGTTGAGTTCCGTGAGCACCAGAGTCCGCACGATCTGCAAGCCCAGGCTCGACGTCGACGCCAGGTCGAATTCGTCGGGCAAGCCGACCCCGTTGTCGGAGACCGTGATCGTCAGCTTCTCCGGCCCGCGCACGGCAGAGATCTCCAGGCTGCCCGATGCTGCACTCTGGCCAGGGCCACTCAGACCGTGCTGGACCGCATTCTGCAGCAGCTCCGTCAGCACCAGCGCGAGCGGAGTCGCGATCAGCGCGGGCAGGAGCCCGAACTCGCCGAGGACCTCTGCCTTGACCCGCGCCTCGGGCGCGGATACTTCCCCGGCCATCATCGCCACGCGCCCGGCGATCTCGTCGAAGTCGACTGTCTCGTCCGGGACGTGGGACAAGGTCTCGTGGACCATCGCGATCGATCCCACCCGCCGGACTGCCTCGTCAAGCGCCGCTCTGGCTTCCGGCGACCGCAGCCGCCGGGCCTGCAGGCGCAGCAGCGCCGCGACTGTCTGCAGGTTGTTTTTGACCCGGTGGTGGATCTCCCTGATGGTGGCATCTTTCGTAAGCAGCTCACGCTCGCGGTGCCGCAGCTCGGTCACGTCACGAAGCAGGATCAGCGCCCCGGCACGATCGCCGTCCACCACCAGCGGGATCGTCCGCAGCAGCACGACCGAGCCGTTCGCCTCGACCTCAGTCTCGGCTGGCGCGCGCCCGCTCGCCGCGACCATGAGCGAGTCGTCACGGGGCACCCGGCCCGCGCACAGACGGGCCGTCAGCGGGCCGAGCTGCTTGCCGACCAGGTCTGCAGTGAGCCCGAGCCGGCGGTAGGCGGACAAGCCGTTCGGGCTGGCGTACGTCACCTTGCCCGAGCGGCTCAGCCGGAGCAGGCCGTCCCCGACACGCGGCGAGCGGACGAGGGCAGGCTCGTCCCCTGGCGAGGGGAACATCCCAGCCGCCACCATCTGCGTGAGGTCATCGGCTGCCTTCAGATATGCCAGATCGAGTCGGCTCGGCGTGCGAGCCGAGCTGAGATTGGTGGACCGCTCGATCACGGCGATCACCGCGTCGCCGAACAAGATAGGGATGGTCTCATGCCGGACGGGCACTCCCCTGGTCCATTCCGGATCACCCTCGCGGCAGACGCGCCGGTCCAGGTAGGCGGCAGCGAGGAATGGCTGGTCCGATCCCTGCCGCACACTGCCGACAATGTCGTCCGGCAGTGCCGTTGGCGCGGTCGTGGGCCGCATCTGCGCGAGCGCGATCCAGCGGGCGCCTTCCGGCCAGATCACCTCGTCGTCGTCGCCTCCAGCCGCCGTCTCCGCAGCCGGACCAGTCACGTCGTAGTGGACCGCCCCGTTCACCGGCAGCGCGTCAGCTGGCCCGTCCGCGCCAGCCGCGGGCATCCCGTCCGCAAGCGGCGCCCACAGGACCAGGTCAGCGAACGACAGGTCGGCGAGCAGCTGCCAGTCCGAAATCAGCGCGTGCAGCCAGTTCTGGGCGGCGCCGCGGATCCCGGCCTGGCCGGCGAGTTGAGTCAGCGTCGGCACTCCGTCATCATCGCAGGCCACGCGCGCTGCTGCCCTCATCCGGCCCGCTACCACCGCAAAGCGGGCACTGCGCGGCCTCCGCTACCTGCTGGTAACGTCACCGCCATGAGTGCGGACCAGCGGCCCGAACACGGCGGCGCCCGGGCAGTCGCCGCAGCGCGCCGTCATGGCGTCCAGACCATGTTCACGCTGTCGGGCGGTCATGTGTTCCCGCTCTACGACGGTGCCGTCACGGCCGATCCGCCGCTGCCCATCGTCGACGTCCGGCACGAGCAGACCGCGGTGTTCGCCGCCGAGGCGACCGCCCGGCTGACCCGTGTGCCAGGGCTCGCGGTACTGACCGCCGGTCCCGGCGTCACTAACGGCATCAGCGCGGTGACGACCGCTCACTTCAACGGCACCGCGCTGGTCGTGCTCGCGGGCCGGGCGCCCGACGGCCGCTGGGGCTCGGGAAGCCTGCAGGAGCTCGATCATCCGCCGCTGCTCGCGCCAGTCACGAAACGGGCCTGGACAGTTCACAGCGCCGTCGGCGTCGGGGCCGCAGTGGACGAGGCTTTCACGCTGGCGAGCGCTCGCCACCGGGGGCCTGTGTTCCTGGACGCGAGCATCGAGGCACTGTTCGGCCCGGCGGGCGAGACGGCAGCCGGACAACCAGGCGCCCCGGCATCGGCCGGATCCGGGGCCAACCCGCAGGCCAGCCCGGATCAGCCCGATCCGGACGCCATCAGCGAGATCGCCCGGCTGGTCGCCGGAGCCCGGCGGCCCGTGCTCGTCCTCGGCTCAGACGTCTGGCTCGACCGTGCCGAGGACGCCGCCCGGGCGACCGCCGAGCACCTGGGCCTGCCCGTCATCGCCAACGGCCAGGGCCGGGGCATCCTGCCGGCTGGCCACCCGCTGCTGGTGACCCGCGCCCGCGCCGTGGCGCTCGGCGAAGCGGACCTCGTCATCGTTGCCGGAACGCCGCTCGACTTCCGCCTCGGGTATGGCCGCTTCGGCGGCCGGAACGGAACTCCGCCGGCGCGCGTGGTGCACCTGGCCGATGCGCCCGGCCAGGTGGCGACGCACTGCGAGCTGGCAGCGTCGGCGGCCGGTGACCTCGCCGCGATCTTCGCCGGACTGGCTGCCGAGGCCACGGCCGCAAGCGCCGGAACGACTGCCCGCGCTGCCCGTGAGCAGGACTGGCTGCCCCGGCTGCAGCACCTCAGCGCCGACGCCATCGCGGCCGACGCGACGCTGCTGGGCAGCGACGCCCGGCCGATCCATCCGCTGCGAATCTACGGCGAGCTCGCCGGCCTGCTCGAGCCGGATGCCGTGGTGATCGGCGACGGCGGGGACTTCGTCAGCTACGCGGGCAAGTACGTCGAGCCGCAGCAGCCCGGTGGCTGGCTGGACCCGGGCCCGTACGGCTGCCTGGGAACCGGACTCGGTTACGCCATCGCGGCCAGGATCGCCCGGCCGCTGACCCAGGTCGTGCTCCTCCTCGGCGACGGCGCCGCCGGATTCTCCCTGCTGGACGTCGACACCCTCGTCCGCCACCGCCTGCCCGTGGTCATGATCTGCGGCAACAACGGGATCTGGGGGCTGGAGAAACACCCGATGCAGGCGCTCTACGGCTACGACGTCGCCGCTGACCTGCAGCCCGGCTGCCGCTACGACCAGGTCGTCACGGCGCTGGGCGGCGCCGGCGAGCTCGTGACTGACCCCGGCGGCATCGGCCCGGCGTTGCGCCGCGCGTTCGACTCCGGCGTTCCCTACCTGGTGAACATCGTCACCGACCCGCAGAACGTCTACCCGCGGTCCACGACCGGCATCTGACCGCAGTCCCGGGCACCGCTACTCGATAACGGCGATCAGATCGCCTTCCTGGACCACGTCGCCCTCGGATACCGCGAGCTTGGTGAGCGTGCCGGAGTCCTCCACGATGACCGGGATCTCCATCTTCATGGACTCCAGGATCACCAGCGTGTCACCGTCGGCGACGGAATCGCCCTCGGCCGCCACGACCTTCCAGACGTTGGCCACCATCTCCGCGCGAACCTCGCTCATGTACCTCTCCTCGGTATCGGCCGGCGCGCCGGCCGTTGTCGTCCATCATCACCGTTCGCCCCCAGTTACGGGCGCAGTCGGCCGACCAGCCCGGTGTCGTAGTCGCCGCTGGTGAACTCCGCCGATGCCAGCAGGTCCGCGTGGAACTCCAGGTTGGTCTTGAGCCCGGCCACCTCGAACGCCGCGACGGCCGCCCGGGCCCGCTCGAGCGCCTGCGCCCGGTCCGCTCCGTGCGCGCACAGTTTCGCCAGCAGGGGGTCGTAGTACGGGGTCACGGTGTTGCCCGCCATGTAGCCGGCGTCGACGCGGATGCCCTCACCGGACGGCTCTGCCCACTGCGTGATCGTGCCGGGGCTTGGCAGGAAGCGCTTACTGTCCTCGGCGTAGATCCGCAGCTCGAGCGCATGCCCGAACGGCGTGACGCTGCCGGGGTCGAAACTGACGTCCTCGCCCGCCGCGATGCGGAACTGCTGCTCGACCAGGTCAATGCCGGTAACGAGCTCGGTGATCGGATGTTCCACTTGCAGCCGGGTGTTCATCTCCAGGAACATGAAGTCGCCCGCCGTCACGTCGACAAGGAACTCCACAGTGCCCGCGCCGCGATAGCCGACCGCCTCCCCCGCCTGCATTGCTGCCGCCAGCATCCGCGCACGCAGCTGGGGACTGACTCCCGGCGACGGCGTTTCCTCGGCGACCTTCTGATGACGCCGCTGAACCGAGCAGTCACGCTCGCCGAGTGCGAGGACGCGGCCGTCGGCCAGGCCGAGGATCTGGACCTCGACGTGCCGGGCGCGCTCGACATACCGCTCCAGGAGGATCGCCGGGCTGCCGAAGAATCGTTCGGCCCGCGATCGTGCAGTCTCGAAGCCGGACTCCAGCTGCGCCGCGTCTGCAGCAGCGCTCATCCCGATGCCGCCGCCGCCCGCTGATGCCTTGATCATGACCGGGTAGCCGATCTGGCTGGCCGCGGCGAGCGCGGCCGCGACGTCGGCCACCGGCTCCCGGGTGCCGGGCGACACTGGAACGCCCGCGCGCTCCATCAGGTTGCGCGCGTTGATCTTGTCGCCCATCTGCTCCATCGAGTCTGGCGACGGGCCGACCCAGACGAGCCCGGCGTCCAGAACCCGCGCCGCAAATGCGGGGTTCTCGGCCAGGAACCCGTAACCGGGGTGGATGGCCTGCGCCCCGGTCTGGCGTGCTGCCGCGAGCACGGCCTCAGCGTCCAGGTAGCTCGCCGCGGGCTGCGCCGGCCCGATGAGGACCGCCTCGTCGGCCTCGCGGGCGAACGGCAGATCGACGTCAGCCTCGGAGTAGACAGCTACCGAGCGGACGCCCAGCGTGCGGGCGGTGGCGATGACACGCCGGGCGATCTCGCCACGATTGGCGACAAGGACGGACTCGAGCACGCAGGGCAGCCTACAGCCGGGACGGGATGCGCCGGCCTGCGACCTCAGCCAGCACGGCGACCACGCCGGTGTCGAACGTCGCCGGGTCCAGCCGGAGCCGGTCCAGCGCCGCCATCGACCGGTCGCGGTCCGCCGAGCTGCCCACCATGTCGTCGAACGCATTCGCGGCGTGGATGATCATACTGCCCAGTGGCGGCGCCGGGTCGTGACCGCGAGCGGGCCACGCCTGGCAGCGCACCAGCTCGGCGACGTCGTCCAGCACGCCCGCTTCGCGGATCACCTCCGCGCCCAGGTGCGCGATCTGCTCCTGGTCCGGCTGTGACACCAGCACCGTCGCACCGCCAGGGATCGGGTCGCGGAGGGACAGCTGGCCGATGTCGTGCATCAGCGCCGCGTACTCCAGCGCGAGCAGCTGCGGCTCCGCCATGCCGAGGCGCCGGCCGACGTCTACCGCCAGCCGGCTGACCCGCCGGGAGTGGCCCGCCTCGACGTAGCCGGCGACTTCCGTCACCCGGGCCAGGGAGCGCACGGTCTGCAGGTAGGTGGCCCGGATCGCGGCATACCGGCGGAAGGCGATCTGCGTCACCAGAAGCGGCCCGATGAAGACCGCCAGTTCCATCAGGCCCAGCACCTTCGCGCCGAACACCGCGATGATCACCGACGCGCCGACCGCGAGGCCGAGCGGCCACTGGAGCCGGGCCTCGTCACGCACGGCGACCCTGAACCGGGCGCCGACGTCGTCCGCCCGGATCAGGGCACCGACCAGGGTCTCGACCAGCCAGCCGAAGAGCACAAGCAGGCCCATGACCGAGAACGCGAACTCCCACGGCTCGTCAACGAAGTGTGCCGACACGATCGGGCGGAAGACGAACGCCACGCAGGCCACCGCGACCAGACGCGCGCACATGCCGGTGAGGCCGGCCGGCAGGCCCGCCGCGATATGGGGCAGCGCGCCTACGGTCATGCCGATCGCCGACACCGCGATGACGAGCAGCGCGTTGTAGTGCGACACCCCCTGCCGGGGCAGGGACATCAGCAGCGCGTAGGACATGGCGCCGACCATCGCGATGGGCGCCGCCTCGCGGCCGCCCGGCAGCGCCAGCCGCAGCAGCTCGCCGAACGCGATGAAGCCGCCGAAGGCCAGCGCCGCCCGCCAGTTGATGTGGTGGGTTCTGATGGCCAGAGCGGAGCCGGCGAACGCGGCAGTGACCAGCATGGCCGCTGCCGACATCAGCAGCAGCCGGCCGGAGTCGACTGCCTGCCAGTAGGCAACCCGGTCCGGAGCCGAACGGCCTGCCAGCGTTCCCCCGGTCACGGGATCTCGATCACGCGCAGCGGCGCGGTCGGGTCGTCGTGATCCTGAACGGTCACGACGGCGAGGTCGGCCGGCTTCCCGGCCGGCGCGGGCAGCGGCCATTTCTCATGCTCGAGCGCGGCGATGAAGGCCTCCACGACCAGCGGGTCGAACTGCGTGCCCGCACCCCTGCGCAGCTCGTCGACTGCGATCTCGGGACTCTTCGCCTCGCGGTAGGAGCGGGTAGAGGTCATCGAGTCGAACGCGTCGGCAACCGCGATCACGCGGGCAAACTCGGGAATCTCATGCCCCGCAAGACCCATCGGGTAACCGCGCCCGTCGATCCGCTCGTGGTGATGCATGATCCCGTTGAGCGCCTCGTACAGGAACCCGATCTCCCGGACGATCTCCAGCCCTCTCATCGGGTGGAGCTGGATCGCCGCGAACTCGTCCTCGGTAAGCGGGCCGGTCTTCTGCAGCACCTGCGTCGGCACCCCGAGCTTGCCCACGTCGTGGAGCATCCCGGCGTACCGGATGGCATCGGTCCGGTCTGAGCTCATCCCGATCTGCCGGGCGATCATCACGGCGCCGCGGGAAACGCGGTCCCCGTGACCGCGGGTGTAGTAGTCCTTGGTCTCCACGGCCTGGCACAGGGCATTCATCGTTGCGGCGTAGGCACGCTGCTGCTCGGCGAACTGCCCCATCGCCCAGCGGGCCACGAACAGGGGCACTAGCACCAGCAACGCCGAGAACCACCACATGATCTCCCAGAGCGAGGCGATCACAAGACCGAGGCA
This sequence comes from uncultured Actinomycetota bacterium, assembly GCA_963711535.1. Classification (GTDB taxonomy): domain Bacteria; phylum Actinomycetota; class Actinomycetes; order Streptosporangiales; family Streptosporangiaceae; genus JAJYUU01. The sequence continues at coordinate 201,800 of CAVQEN010000008.1, forward strand.
GGCGTAGCCGAGGTCCGAGGCGAGCAGCAGCGGCAGCCGGGACTCCAGGCCCTCGGGCCGCAGCTCGCCGCTGCCCCGGTTCAGCCGGTAGATGCCCCAGATCAGCCCGTGGTTGGCCATGACGTGAACCGCGGCGGCGGCGGCAAACGCCGTGATGATGATCCGGAAGTGCTCCGAGTGCGGGAAGCCGACCGGGCCCTTCAGCGCTAAGTACGCCTCGCCGGCCGCCAGCCCGGACAGCGCGTGCATCGCGCCGTTGAAGAACCGCTCGGCGAGCCGCGGCTGCCGTTTCATGCTGATCAGCGACGTCGCTCCGACGAGTGCCGCCGCCAGCGGGCCGAGCAGGACAACGGCCGCGAGCGTGGCTGACGAGCTCGGTGACCACATAGTCTGCCGGGCGGTCAGCGGCGTCTTGACCGAGTCGCAGACAAGGAACAGGACCTGGAGCGTCAGCAGGGCAAACAGCGGGTGCGGGATCGAGCCCAGGTGATCTGCCGTCATCGCGACCAGGACCGCAGTCGCGGCCACGACCAGGCTTATGTAGAGCCATGCGGCCCGGGAGACCACGTCACGACCCCCTTGTTACGGCGCTGGTGCGGCGGCCCGGAAGCCGGCTCCGGAATGCTCCGCCTGAAGCTCTGCGTCCGTGGCGCCGCGCTCTCCAGTTGCCGGCGGTCCTGAGCGGTGCCGACACATAGAGTAACGCGCGCTGCAAGATCGCGAGTGTTCCTGCCCAATGTGAGCCAATAGTAGTCAGACAACTGCACACCGTGACGGCTCGCGCGCCGGAAAAGGAGGAGCGGCTTGCCGCTCCTCCGGTGGGCCTTACTCGGCCAGGATCTCGGTCTCCTCGATCTCCGCGCGTACTGCCGCGATCCTCGTGAGCACCTTGGTCCGCAGTTCGCCTGGCACCGCCTCGTGGCCGCAGCACTTACGGACGAGCTTCTTGACGAGTTCCTCGAGCCCGTACTCCCGCAGGCACGGCCCGCACTCCTCGAGGTGCTCGCGGATCTGCGCCGAGCCGGAGTCCTCCATCTCGCCGTCGATGTAGGAGTACACCAGGGCGAGTACCTCAGTACACGGCACTTCGTGCGGCTTTCCGCAGCTCATCGTGCGTCCTTCCCTGACGCGTCGCCATCGGAAGGCGTCGTCGGGGCGGCGGGTGTGGTAGCCAGTATGCCCTGATCCGCCGCATAATCCTGAAGCAGGTCGCGAAGTTGCCGGCGGCCGCGATGCAGCCGCGACATGACTGTGCCGATCGGAGTGCCCATGATCTCGGCGATCTCCTTGTACGCAAACCCCTCGACATCCGCCAGGTAGACGGCAAGCCGGAAGTCCTCGGGGAGCGCCTGCAATGCAGCCTTGATGTCGGAATCCGGCAGCCGCTCGAGCGCTTCCATCTCCGCTGACTTCAGGCCCGCGGAGGTGTGCGACGCAGCGCGGGCGAGCTGCCAGTCCTCTATCTCTTCCGTCCCTGATCGCTGCGGCTCCCGCTGGCGCTTGCGATAGGTGTTGATAAAGGTGTTGGTGAGGATTCTGAAGAGCCACGCCTTCAGGTTTGTACCAACCTGAAACTGGTGAAATGACGCATAAGCCTTCGCGAACGTCTCCTGGACCAGGTCTTCCGCGTCCGCTGGGTTACGCGTCATCCGCATCCCGGCTGCATACAGCTGGTCGAGGTATGGCAGAACGTCGTCCTCGAACCGCCTACTGCGCTGCTCTAGTGTCTCGGGGACCGGACCCACCCCTTCCGGATCGGAGGGCTGCAGCCTTCTGGCCTGCAAGCCGCCTCGCCGGGAGGATACAACGCCAGCCGTCATGACATCGCGCGCGGCCACCCGAGAGGGGTCTGGCCTCGTCTCACAGCTAGCAAGGGACACGTGCCTTGAAACACGAGCACTGGCCCCTTCATTCCGCCCCGCGAGCGGCCGTCAGGCTCAGGCCTTACCGGCGCATGCGATCCAGCCTGCCCTGGCAGGCGACGCACCGGGCGGCCTCGGGCTTAGCCTCAAGGCGACCGTCGGGAACGGACGCCCCGCAGTCGAGGCACGTCCCGTAGGTGCCCAGGTCGATACGGTGCAGCGCGGCCAGGACGTCCGAGCGCTGCCGCCGGGCGACGGCCAGCACGGCCTGCGAGCGGTCGCTCTCGGACAGGTTCGCGCCCGCGTCCGCCGGGTCCTGCGGGTACTCGCCGGACCACTGGTGCTCGCCAGGGCCATCCAGCACCAGGATGGAGCGGTCAAGCTCGCTGCAGATCTCCTCGAGGCGCTCGCGCGCCGCGGTGACATCCATGGTGATCCCCGCCTCCTTCCGAGCCAGGCCGGCAGCACAATGGGGGATCTGCCGGGGGATCGAACTGCGCTGTCCTGCCGGTCATACGGGCTAGAACAGCACCCCAGTGCCGTCGGTTCCGAAGTGAGCAGCGCCGACTGCGGCGCGCTGCCCGGGCGGCGGCGCCTGCCCGGCCGGGTTCGCTCCGGCTAACGGCGAGACGCGGCCGCCTCCGACCGGCTCGATCAGCTGCGGCCCGTTGTGCCGGACCGAGTTCACTTCGGTGGATACCGGCCAGGTGGTCAGATCACTGACCATCGCCGGGGTGAGCAGCGCCTGCAGATCGGCAACGTCGCTGTTGGCGGGGTCGAGCCAGTCGGTCCAGCTCGCCGGGTCGATGATCATCGGCATCCGGTCGTGGATCATCCCGAGCTCGTCCGGGGCGCTTGTCGTGATGATGGTCGTGGTCCACAGCCAGGCGTGCTCCTCGTCCCGCGGTACCGCGGGATCGCGCCACAGCTCATACAGACCCGCAAAGGCCAGCGACTGGCCGTCGGTCCGGCTTATGTAGATGGGCTGCTTCGGCTCGCCCGGCTGCTGCATCCACTCGTAGTAGCCGCCCGCCGGGAGCAGGCAGCGCCGCTTCGCGAAAGCGCGCCGGAACGCGGGCTTCTCGGCAACCGTCTCGGCCCGGGCGTTGATCATCCTGCTGCCGATCTTGATGTCCTTAGCCCAGAACGGCACCAGTCCCCAGCGCATCACCCGGAGCTCGCGCGCCACCCCGGCAGTCGTCGTCCCGGCGAAGTCGCCAGGGCCGTCGCCGACCTGCTCGCCGTCGGGTTCGCTCGCAGGACGCTCAGCCCGTTCAGCGCGGTCGAGCACCGTGTAAACCGGCTTAGTCGGGGCAACGTTGTAGTCGGGCTGCAGCGGCTCGGCGACGTCGTCGCGCTGCACGCTGAACTCCTCGAGGAGCTCGATGCGCTTACGCGCCGATGCATACCGACCGCACATGATCCTCACCTGACAACGCATAACTACCGGTCCGGCAACGCCGGAATCCGGCAGATCATTACCGAATCCAGCTATGCCAAACCTTGCCGGGAAGTCCGGACTTCCGCCGCCTGCCCAGAGCCGCCCGCACAGAGTCCCCTGTACAGAGTCGTCTGCGCAGAGTCGTGTGTACAGAGTCGTCTGCGCAGAGTCGTGTGTACAGAGTCGTGGCCTCCGATTGTCGCTCCGCACAGCCAGGCACGTCTAGCCAGGCACGTCCAGCCGGACGCGGAGCCAGTAACCTTCCAGGCATGCAGGCAGCCGAACACGCCGACACCAGCTGGGCCGCGCCAGCGGCCGCCGAGCCGGTCAGGGCCACCGTCATGCTGCCCGGCTCCAAGTCGATCACCAACCGGGCGCTGGTCCTGGCCGCCCTCGCGGACTCACCCACCATGATCACCGGACCGCTCCGGGCCCGGGACACCGACCTCATGCGCCGCGCGGTCGAAGCGCTCGGCGCGGCCGTGGAATCCGCCGACGGCAACAACCACGAGGCCGGAAACGAGGTCCCCTCCGCGGCTGCCGCCTCCCGCACCCGGCCATCATGGTCGGTCACGCCCGGCTGGGCTCGCGGCTCGAGCCGGGTCGATGTCGGCAACGCCGGAACCGTCATGCGGTTCGTCCCACCGGCCGCCGCGCTGGCTGGCGGCGACGTCGAGTTCAGCGGTGATCCGCGCGCGCCCGACCGGCCGGTCGGCCAGCTGCTGGCAGCGCTGCGGCAGGCCGGAGTCGAGGTCAGCGACGGCGGCCGCAGCGCGATCCCGTTCGTGGTCCGCGGACGGGGCGGCGCGCCCGGCGGCCGGGTGAGGCTCGACGCTTCGTCGTCGTCGCAGCTCGTTTCCGGGCTGATGCTGTCCGCTCCCCGGTACGAGGCTGGCATCGAGATCGTCCACCAGGGTGAGCGCATCCCGTCGGCACCGCATATTGCCATGACGGCGGCCATGCTGACGGCCGCCGGCGCGGAGGTAGAGTCCGGCACGACCGGCCGCGGCGACCCGTCGGTCCCCGATTTCTGGCGTGTCCGGCCCGGCCGTCTGACACCCGGCACGATCGACGTCGAGCCCGACCTGTCCAACGCCGGCCCGTTCCTGGCCGCTGCTCTCGTCACCGGCGGTGAGGTGACGATCCCCGGCTGGCCGGCGGTGAGCCTGCAGGCGGCGGCGCAGATCCTCGGCGTGCTCGAGCAGATGGGCGCGAGTACCGCGATCACCCCGGACGGCCTGGTGATCCGCGGCACCGGCAGGATTCACGGCATCCGCGCGGACCTGCGCGATATCAGCGAAGTCGCCCCCGTTCTCGCCGCAGCGGCAGCACTGGCCGACGGGCCGTCCGAGCTCACCGGCATCGGCCACATGCGGCTGCACGAGTGCGACCGGCTGGCCGTCCTGGCAGCCGAGATCGGCGCCCTGGGCGGCCTGGTCACCGAGCTGCCCGACGGCCTGCAGATTGACCCGCGGCCGCTGCGCGCCGGAGCTGAGCCGTTCGATACCCACAACGACCACCGGATGGTCATGGCCGCGGCGGTGCTCGGGCTGGCGGTGCCGGGCCTGCGGGTGCGCGACGCGGCCACGGTGGGCAAGACGTTCCCCGAGTTTCTCCTCCGCTGGCAGCAAATGGCCGGGCAGGCACCCTGAGCCCGGCGGCGAGCCACTCCAGGCTGGACGAAGACGATGTGCGGGTCAGGCCAAGCAAGGGCTCCCGGCCCCGCACTCGGCGCCGGCCCGCGCATTCCGATGCCGTCGACGCGTTCGTCACCGCCGTCGACCGCGGCCGCTACCGGTGCTGGACGGGCGAGCGGACCGTGACGGCCATGAAGGCCAGGGAACTGGGCCGGGGCAGCATCGTCGTCGGCGACCGGGTCAGCCTCATCGGCGACGTGTCCGGCCAGGCCGACGCGCTGGCCCGGGTGGTCCGGGTCCAGCCCCGAACCTCGGTCCTGCGCCGGTCAGCGGAGGACGACGACCCGACGGAGCGGATCGTCGTCGCCAACGCCGAGCAGCTGGCGATTGTCACCGCGCTGGCGGACCCGACACCGCGGCCGCGGCTGATCGACCGATTCCTGGTCGCCGCCTACGACGCCGGGCTCGAGCCGCTGCTCTGCCTGACCAAGGCCGACCTGGCTGCGCCGGACGAGCTGCTCGCGGCTTATCAGCCGCTCGGCGTCCGCTCGATCGCGCTCAGCCGTCCGTTCGGCGGCCAGCTCGACGAGCTGCGGTCGCTGCTGGCCGGGCGGATCACCGTGCTGGTCGGGCACTCCGGCGTCGGGAAGTCGACGCTGGTGAACGCGCTCGTTCCGGACACCGAGCGGGCAATCGGATCGGTCAACCCAGTCACCGGCCGGGGCCGGCACACGTCGTCCTCGGCCGTTGCGCTGCCGCTGCCCGGCGGTGGCTGGATCATCGACACGCCAGGGCTCCGCAGCTTCGGGCTCGCGCACGTTGCGGCCGACAGTGTGATCTCCGCTTTCCCCGAGTTCGCCGACGCGGTGACCGAATGCCAGCCCGGCTGCAGCCACCTCCAGCCCGGCTGCGGCCTGGACGACTGGGTGGCCCGGCACGGCGGTCCGGCCGAGGCAGCCCGGCTGGATTCGCTCCGGCGACTGCTCCGAAGCCGCGAGGGTATCGACCCCGGTGACGTTTCCGACGGCGTGTCCGATTCCTAGCGCGCGGCGGCCCTTAGTCCGCGGCCTGCGGTCCCCCTGCATGGGCAGCACTCACCGATTGCTGCCCTACCGCGGCGGCTGAAAGGGCGTGCGGCACCGATCGCTGCCGCTCTTCGGGCACCTATCCGTGAGTCACGCCCTATCGAGAGGCGCGCAGCGTCACCTGAACCGCGTGCGCACGCAGACTGGTCCGGAAAAGCTGCAGGACGCCGCCCGTCAGGCGGTGCCGTGCATCTCGGGGCCGGATTCTGCCGCGGTGCGTCTGTCTCAGGCGGTGCCGTATCTCTTCAGCACGGCCTGCGCCGCGGGCAGCGCGGCGCGGCGGTCTGCGGCCACCAGGCCGATCCGCGTCCGCCGGTCGAGCAGGTCGCCAGCATCTAGCGCCACTTCACGCTGCAGCCCGAACGCCAGTTCCGCCGCGATCGTCGCCCCGCCGGGTGTGAGCGGCTCGCGTAGCAGCGGATCAGCCTGCGCGAGCGCCAGCACGTCGGCCGCCTCGGTCCCGTAGCGCGCAACGAGCCGGGCCGGTGCTGCGATCCGCCGGAGCTCCGCCGGCGGTGCTGCGCCGACCAGCGGGAGCCGCATCGTGCGGCACGGACCGGCCGGCCGAGCTGCGAGCCCGGGCTGCCGCAGCGCAGCGTCAACGGCATCTTCTGCCATCCGGCGGTAGGTGGTGAGCTTGCCGCCGACGATGGTCACCGGTCCGTCCGCCGGGGCCAGCACCGTGTGCTTTCTCGACAGGTCAGCCGTACTGCCGGCGCGACCTGCCAGCAACGGGCGCAAGCCCGCATAGCAGCCCGCCAGGTCGGCCCGGCCGAGCGGTGTCGCAAGTACCGAGCTGATGGTCGCGAGCAGGAAGTCGATCTCCGCCTCGGACGGCTCGGGTACCTCCGGCAGCCCCTGATCCCGATCGACGGGCTCGTCCGTCAGGCCGACGTAGACGCGGCGTTCGCCGGGGACGGGCAGCGCGAACACGAACCGGGCTCGCTCCCCCGGCACCGGCACTGTCAGGCCCGCTCGCAGCCCTGCCAGGCCCGAGTCAGCCAATACTGAGTCCGCCAGCACGAGGTGCGTACCGCGGCTCGGCCGCAGTTCCACTCCCGGCACGATGTCGCCGGCCCAGACGCCCGCTGCGGTCACCACCGCCCCGGCGCTCACGGCGATCGACTCTCCGGTCAGCCGGTCGGTCAGCGTCGCGCCGGCGCCGGTTACCGCACTCGCCTCGCAGCGCGTGAGGATGACCGCGCCGTGCGCAGCAGCTGTCCGCGCCACGGCGACGACAAGCCGGGCGTCGTCGGTCAGCTGACCGTCGAAGGAGAGAAACGCGCCCGTGGTGTCGGACCGGAGCCCCGGCACCGCGGCCAGGGCGCCTGGACGGCTGAGCCGGCGAGCGGCCGGGAGCCGGTCGCGGCCGGTCCACGCCGCCAGCCGCAGCAGATCGCCTGCGGCCAGGCCGACTCGCGTCTCCAGCCGGGCTCGCCGGGGAAGGCCGGGTACGAACGGCAGCACCATCGGCAGCGCACGGCACAGGTGCGGCGCGATCACGCCCATGATCCGGCCCCGCTCGACGGCGCTTTCGTGCGCAACCCCGACGTCACCGTGAGCGAGATAGCGCAGGCCGCCGTGCACGAGCTTGGAGCTCCACCGGCTGGTGCCGTTCGCCAGGTCGGCGCGCTCTGCCAGCACGACCGACAATCCGCGGGAGGCCGCGTCGAGCGCGACCCCTGTGCCGGTGATCCCGCCGCCGACCACCAGCAGGTCCACGACGGCACGATCGCCAAGCCGTGCAAGCTCCCGCGACCGCCGGCTGGCACTGAGTGCCGAGTCGCCTGCGTCACCCACTGTGTTCCTCCGCCCGGCCGGCTTTCCGGCAGTCCCGCTCCGCAGCCGTGCCCGTCATGCTGATCCCATCGGTCATGCCGGTCCCGTCAAGCGCCCGGCGGGCATAGATAGCGGTCGATCAGAACGGCAAGCTCCGCGTCGGCCGCATCCGTGCCACCGGAGCAACTCGCGGCAACACGTCCGGAAAACACGAACGACTGGGCCGCAAAGAGCACCGTCAGCGCGAGCGTCGCGGGATCGCCGCTCCGCACCGAGCCGTCGGCCTGACCGCCGGCAACCTGCGCGGTCAGGAACTCGAGCGCCCGGCGCTGGCCCGTGCCAAGCCGGTCGAAGATGTACGGCTGCAGCAGCTCGGGATCGACGTCGATGATCTTGACGAGCAGCGGGTGGTCGCGCAGCGCCCGGACCACGGCGACGATCGCGCTCACCGCAAACTCCCGCGCGGTCGCGAAATCGGCCAGGTCCGGCTCCGCCACCGCGAACGCCGCGGCCCACTGGCGGGTCATGACATCGGCGACGAGCGCTGTGAGGTCGGGCCAGCGCCGGTAGACAGTCGGCCTGCTGACCCCGGCCCGCCGGGCGACGTCCGACAACGACGTGCGCCGCACTCCGAACGCGAGCACGCACTCTGCTGCCGCGTCGAGGATTGCCGCGTCGATGCGGCCGGTGCCTGCATCTAGGCCCGCGTCACCGAGGCCCGCGCCACCGAGGCCCCCGCCCAGCGCAGGCTCGTCCTGTTCCAGCGGGTCCTGACGGGCACCGGCCGCCGGTGTTGGTGCGGGAGGCACTGGCTCCGAATACCTCGTTACAAAAGGACAGTGATTGTAAGATTATTAACCTATGACGACGAAGCCGCAACCGCCCGAAGCCGGGATGCCCTGGGGTGCCTGGGGCCCGCGCAGGCCGCTTCCTGAGCCCGTGCGCGAGCTTCTCGGCCAGTTCCTGGGGCTGGCGGCCGCCCCTCCGCCGCCGGCTGACGCCGCCGAGGTGGCACTGGCGCCGTCCCGGCTGACGCCCGCCGCGCAGGCCGCTCTTGGTGCCGCGATCGGCGCCGAGCACGTGCGCACCGACCGCGCCGAGCGGCTGCGGCACACCGGCGGCAAGAGTACGACTGACCTGCTGCGGCGCCGCGCCGGCGATGCCACGCACGCGCCGGACGCGATCGCCCGGCCGGGCTCGCACGACGAGGTGCTCGCGCTGCTCGCGGCGGCCGAGCGTCAGCAGATCGCCGTCGTGCCGTTCGGCGGCGGAACCAGCGTGACCGGCGGAGTGGAGGCGCTGGATGGCGGCCTGACCGCCGTCGTCGCCCTCGACCTAGCCCGGATGAACAGGCTGACCGGCGTCGACGCCACCGCCCAGACCGCAACCTTCGAAGCGGGCGTGAGCGCGCCGCAGGCCGAGCGGCTGCTCACCACGCGCGGGTTCACGCTCGGGCACTTCCCGCAGAGCTTCGAGCACGCGACGATCGGCGGGTTCGCGGCGACCCGGTCGGCCGGCCAGAACTCGACCGGGTACGGCCGGTTCGACGACATGGTGATCGCACTCCGGGCGGCGACCCCGCGCGGCACCCTCGCGCTCGGCCGCGCCCCCGCGTCGGCAGCTGGTCCTGACCTGCGCCAGCTGCTGCTCGGGTCTGAGGGCGCGTTCGGCGTGATCACTGAGGTCACCGTCAGTGTTGCGAACCTGCCCGTAGAGGAACTTGACGAGGCGTGGCTGTTCGCCGATTTCCCGGCCGGCATTGCCGCAGTTCGCGCGCTGGCGCAGACCGCGCCGGGCAGCGTGACGATGGCACGGCTCTCCGACGAGACCGAGACGTCCGTCAGCGGCATCCTGAGCGGCCGGCCCGCCAGCGGCTGCCTCCTGGTCGTCAGCATCGAGGGAACAAGCTCCGCGGTGGCGGACCGGCATGCGCGTGCCGCCGAGGTGCTGCGTGACCACGGCGGTCACCCGGCCGGCGCCGGGCCGGTGGCGGACTGGCGGGCCAGCCGGTTCGACGCGCCGTACCTGCGCGACTCGCTGCTGGACGCCGGCGCGCTGGCCGAGACGCTGGAGACCGCGACGACGTGGAGCGACCTCGCCGCGCTGCACCAGTCCGTGCGGACCGCGCTGACGCAGGCGCTGACCGCGGCTGGCACCCCGCCGGTCGTGATGTGCCACGTTTCCCACCTCTACCCGGCGGGCGCATCGCTGTACTTCACCGTCGCGACGGCGCAGACAGCTGACCCGGTAGCGCAGTGGGCTGCCGCGAAGCGGGCCGCAAGCGAGGCCATCATCGCCGGCGGCGGCACGATCACCCACCATCACGCCGTCGGGCTCGACCACCGCGACTACCTCAGCGCGGAAATCGGCGAGCTAGGCGTCCGCGTGCTGCGCGCGGTCAAGAACACCCTCGATCCGGCCGGCATCATGAATCCGGGCAAGCTCATTCCGCCCGCCGGGTGACGAAACGTGGCACTGAGGCGCCCGGCGGCTCACCCCGCTACGGCAGCGCGGGCGCGCGACAAACAGCCCGGGCGTGGCCAGTCGGTGCGGTAAGCGCTAGCGTTCCCGGCATGGCTGGTTTTGACGGCGACCTCGGATTCGCGCACGTCCTCGCGGACGCGGCCGATGACATCACGATGCGCCGATTCCGGTCGCTCGACCTCCGGGTGGAGGCCAAGCCGGACCTGACCCCGGTGAGCGATGCCGACCTTGCCGTCGAGGACTCGCTGCGGAACGTGCTGAGCCGCTCTCGCCCGAGGGACGCTGTGCTCGGCGAGGAGTCCGGCCGGACCGGCTCTAGTCAGCGGTGCTGGGTCATCGACCCCATCGACGGCACCAAGAACTATGTCCGCGGCGTGCCGGTGTGGGCGACGCTCATCGGGCTCATGGACGAAGATGAGGTCATCACGGGCGTGGTCAGCGCTCCTGCACTCGGCCGGCGCTGGTGGGCGGCACGCGACGGCGGCGCCTGGACGGGCAAGAGCCTGACGAAGGCCACTAGCTGCCGGGTCTCGACGGTGGCGAGCCTGTCGGACGCCTCGCTGTCCTACTCGGGCCTGTCGACCTGGGAGGACGCCGGGCTGCTGACCGAGTTCCTCGGCCTGAGCCGGAAGGTCTGGCGTACCCGCGCTTATGGCGATTTCTGGTCCCACATGCTGGTCGCCGAAGGCGCCGTCGACATCTCGGCGGAATCCGACGTCAACCTGTGGGACCTGGCCGCGCTGCAGATCATCGTCGAGGAGGCGGGCGGCGCGTTTACCGACCTCAGCGGCACGCCGCGGCCGGATGCCGGCAGCGCCGTCTGCACGAACGGCCTGCTGCACACCGAGGTCCTCAGCCTGCTGGCCGCCGCCTCCTGACTCCGGCTGGGCGAACGGGCTTGCCCTGAGCCCGATTGTGTCCGATGCTGGAACGCATTGGGAATCACAAGCGCACAAGCACGCCGGGCGGTTCGCTGCGGCAGCGTCGCCATCGCCATCAGGCCGCCATCTGGTTCGAGCGCCAGCAGGAGCTGCTGGACGCGAGAGGAGCGATGCAGCAATGAACGTACGCGACGGGATGACCCGGGTCGTGCTCAGCATCGGGCCGGCCCACACCCTCCGCGAGGCAGCGAGGGCAATGTCCGCCCACCGGGTCGGAGCTGCGGTGGTTCTCGATCCTGAGCAGCCGGGCATCGGTATCCTCACAGAACGGGACATCCTGGACTCGGTGGGTGCCGGCCAGAACCCCGATACCGAGCTCGTATCCGACCACCGGACGTCGGATGTGGTGTTCGCGACGCCAGAGTGGACGCTGGAGGAGGCAGCCTCGGCGATGACCAGCGGCAACTTCCGGCACCTGATCGTGCTCGAGGGCCAGGAGGTCACGGGCCTGCTCTCCATGCGCGACATCGTCCGGTGCTGGTCGCCCGCCGGAGCCCGGGCAGGCATTTCCGTAACTGCCTGAGTCGCGCAGCGCGCACTGGCCCCGAAACAGACCGCCCCGCGAGGGGCTGCACAGTCGCACGCCGCACGGCAGCAGGCCGCGGCGGTTCGGCCGGCAGCCAGAGCGCGAGAGCCGCGGCTACTGCTACGACGGCAATGGCGGCGTTGAGAGTGACGGCGAGGCCTGCCCGCGAAACGGCCAGGCTGGCCAGCCCGGCACCTGCCAGCGTCGCGGCCATCTCGGCTGTGGTGAAGCAGGCGCTGACTCTGCCGATGACGGCCGGATCGGCACGCCGCTGCAGAAGAGTCTGCCTGACCATGAGGAAGCCGCCACCGGTCGCGCCGACGAGGCCGATGAACAGCAGATCCGCCGCCAGCTTGTGCCAGTCGAAGAACCCGCAGAAAGCGACGGTCGCGCCGGCCAGGAGCGCGACCACCGCGACGCGCAGTCGCCGCGCGCGGCAGACGTACCGGCCGATCCACCCGCTAAGCAGGAACCCGGCGCCGAGAGCGCTGAACAGCACGCCGACGACGTCCGGCCGCGCTCTCAGCCCGGAGACGACGTAGGGAACGAAGAGAGCCGTCAGCGCGCCGTTACCGAGCAGGAAGAGCCCGGACACCAGCAGAAGCACGCGCAGCATCCGGTCGGCGCGCACCGCGCCGAAGCCCTGCCGCAACTCCGACACGAACCGCGCACGGGTGCGCCGTGTTTCCGCGACCAGCACGGGCATCGCGGCGACCAGCGCGGCGGAGGCCAGGTAACTGGCTGCGTCGATCGCCGCGGTCGCGGTGAACCCAGCCGTCAGGTACACGGCGCCGCCGGCCGGCGCGCCTATGAGCCTGACAACTCCGCTCGACAGCGAGTACCACGCGTTCGCGGTGTCCAGGTCGCGGCCGCGGCCGACGACTGCCGGCAGCAGCCCGCTGTGCGCCGGGGAGAAGAACGCGCCTGCCGCGTTCTCGGCAAAGACCGCGACCAGCAGGAAGCCGAGCTCGCCCGGCCGGCGGACGAATGCCATGCCGGCGACGCTGGCAGCCCGGACGAGGTCGGAGCTGATCATCGTCAGCCGGTAGCTCAGGCGATCGGCGAGCACGCCGGCGAGCGGTCCGATCAGCAGAGCCGGCACGACCTCGGCAGCGAAAGCCAGGCCGGTGTCGCGTGCCGACCCGGTGAGGTGCAGGACGTAGAGCGGGACGGCGACGATCATGAGCCAGGTGCCTGTGGCCGATAGCAGCTGGCCAGTCCAGAGCAGCCCGAAGGCGGGGATCCTCGCCACCAGCAGCCTGCCAGCACCACGGCGGGCTCGGACCATCCGCTGCGAGCTCATTCTGACAAGATACTTCTTGATCCAACTGTCTTGTCAAGATAGGATTGCTGTCATGCCGGAAGTCGCGCAGCTCGGTCACCAGCTCCGCGGCCTTCGCGCGGCAGCCGGCCGGACAGTGGCATCAGTTGCCGCCGACGCAGGCTTGTCCGTCCCCTATATCGCCAACCTCGAGAACGGCCGCGGCAATCCGACACTGTCAGCGCTTGACCGCCTGGCGACTGCTCTCGACGTGCGGCTAGACGTAGCTCTGGTGCCGGCCGACGATGCTCCGCGCGGCACAGCCGCCAGCGTGCCCGCTTCCCTTGTCCGCCTCGGGCGCACGGCTCGCTTCCGCCGGGACGTGGCTGCGCTCGCCGGGGCAACCGGCGCTGACCCCGGCGAGCTGTCGATTCTCCTGACGAGTGCTCTGGCGCGGCTGGCCGCCGCCGTGGCCGCCGAACCCGCCGAGTCCGACTGGCTTCGTCTGCTTGACGCCGTCCTGCTGATGGTGCTGCATCCGGGCGGAGCAGCCTGAGGCCGGCGGCACGGATACCGCCACCGGCCTCAGGACACAACCGGATCAGGCGCGGCGGTAGCGCAGCACCGCGACGGGGGTGAACAGCACGATCAGCGCAGCAGACCAGATCAGCGCCAGGCCGACATCGCCCGACGATCCGGTCAGCAGAGATCGCACCGCGTCCACCATCGGCGTGATCGGCTGATACTTCGAGAACGGCTGCAGCCAGCCGGGCATCGACGTGGCCGGCACGTACGCGCTGGACAGGAACGCGAAGATGAACGCGATCAGGGCCATGCCCTGCGCCGCCTGAGGGCTCGGCGCGAACAAGCCCATCACGATGAACACCACGGTGAAGACGACCGCGTACACGATGCACAGCCCGAGCGCGGCCAGGGAGTCCTGCCAGGTGCCCTGCAGCCGGAAGCCGAACGCGAACCCGAACGCCGCCGTGCTCAGGATCGACCACACGTTGGTGGTCGAGTCCGCGAGCGTGCGCCCGAGTACCAGCGAGTACCGGGAGACCGGAAGCGAGAGCAGCCGGTCGGTGAAGCCCTGCTCCTTGTCCTCGGCGACCGCCACCGCGATGCCGCCGCCGGTGAACAGCACGATGGTCGCCACGTAGGCGGGCACCAGGAAGTCGACGTAACTCTGCGCGCCCGCGTGGATGGCACCGCCGAACACGTACCGGAAGCAGAACAAGAACAGCGCGGACTGGACGATGCCCATGACGATCAGCCCGGGAGTCCGGACATACGTGCGGAGCGCGCGCAGGGCGACCTGCACAGACGCTCCGGGCAGGCGCGGCGGCCGAGCCGGGCGGCTGACCGTGACGGGCATGGTGAGCTGGGTTGCTGTCATCGCAGACTCCGGTTGGCTGTCGGGCCAGCCGCAGCTGGCTCATCGTCCTTCTCCTCCGCGCCCGTCAGGGTCAGGAAGACCTCGTCGAGCGTCGGCCGCCGCAGGCCGATCTCGTCCACGGCGATCCCGGCGTCTTCGAGGCAGCCGATGATCGCGCCAAGCTCGGCGGGCCCGCCGCGCGCGGGCACGCTCACGTGCCGGTCGCCCGACTCCAGGCGCGGCGCGCTGAGCGTGACGCTTTCCAGAATCCCGGCGACGGTACTGACAGCAGCGGCATCGGCGACGGCCACCTCGATGACGTCGCGGCCCACGCTGGCCTTGAGCTCACCGAGCGTGCCGGACGCGATGACACGGCCGTGATCGACGACCACTACGTGATCGGCCAGTTCGTCGGCCTCGTCGAGATAGTGCGTCGTCAGGAGGATGTCGGTGCCGCGGGCCGCCAGGCTGCGCACCGCATCCCAGACTTCGCGCCGGCCCGCCGGGTCGAGACCTGTGGTCGGCTCGTCCAGCAGGAGCAGGCGCGGCCCGCCGACCAGGCTGGCGCCGAGGTCGAGACGACGGCGCTGCCCGCCGGAGTAGGTGGCAGCACGGCGGTCCGCTACCTCGCCCAGGCTGAGCTGGCCGATGACGGCCTCGGCGGCCCGGCGCGCAGCAACGCGGCCGTGGCCGAACAAGCGGGCCGTCATCTCCAGGTTCTCGCGGCCCGTCATCGTCGGCTCGACCGCGGCGAACTGGCCGGCCAGCCCGATGTCCCGGCGAACGCTGGCAGCCTCGCGGACCACGTCGCGGCCGCGGACTAGGAGGCGGCCAGCCGTCGGGCGCACGAGCGTGGCGACGGTCCGGACGAACGTCGTCTTGCCCGCGCCGTTCGGCCCGAGCAGGGCAAGGACCTGACCGGCGGCAGCCCGAAGCTCCAGCTCGTCCAGCGCGGTGACCCTGCCGTACCGCACCGTGAGGCCCTGTGCCTCCAGCAGGGGCGCGCTCTCCGGCGCCGCTGCCGCACTCATCGGCTCGGCTCGCCGGCTGCCGGGCACCCGCCTGTCAAGGTCTGCGTGGTCATCGCTTCTCCCCTCAGTCACCCCGCCAGGCAAGCCTGACGAGTTATATCGTGAGCTGATAGTAGCCGGAGAACTAGTCGCGACGCAACGCGATTACAGGCGACTAGTTTCTCAGCGACCTTCACGCGGCCGCCAGGGCGACTAGTAACGAGGGAACTAGTAGGATCAGAAGCCGTGGCGACGACGACAGGCGAGGGGGAATCCGACTTCCGCCCGTCGCCGCTAGCGCTCGCTGTGCTCAGCCTCCTGCACGCGGCGCCGCTCCATCCCTACGCCATCCAGCGCCTGCTGAAGCTGTGGGGCAAGGACAACGTCATCAACGTCGGCCAGCGTGCCAGCCTCTACAAGACGATCAAGCGGCTGAACCAGGCGGGCCTGATCTCCGTGCGGCAGACCGAGCGCGATCAGCAGTACCCGGAGCGAACGGTCTACCAGCTCACCGACGCCGGCCGTAGGGCCGCTCAGGTCTGGCTGACTGACATGCTGGCGCAGCCGCGCAACGAGTTCCCGCAGTTCCCGGCCGCGCTGTCGTTCATTATGCTGCTGACGCCCGGCGAGGTCGCCAACGTGCTCGCGCAGCGAGCGAGCGTGCTGCGCGAGCAGCTCTCCCGGCTCGACGCGGAACTCGCCCGCGTGTCGCCGGACCTTCCCCGGATCGTCCTGATGGACGACGAGTATCAGCGCGCCATGCTAGCGGCCGAGCTTGCCTGGGTGGACGGCGTGGTCCGCGACCTCGCTGGCGGCAACTGGAGCTGGAGCTACGAGGAGTTCGCCGGGCTGCAAGCCAGCTTCACATCCGAAGGCGACGTCATGGACGTGCCGGTGACCCCGACGGCTGATCGCTAACCCGGTGCAGGACGCCGCACGCGTCCCGGCGGTACTCCCGCCGCGCGTTGATCGCGAGTTTGCGTTCCACCTCCGCGCTGAGGTCCACCCCGGTCATCTCCGCGAGCGCGGTGAGGTAGATCAGCACGTCGGCAAGCTCCTCCCCGAGGTCGGGCAGCCGCTTGCGCCATGCGGTGAACGCCTCGCTGACCTCTGCGGTGAGCAGGCCGAACTCCAGCGCGACATCGGTCACGTTGAATCCCTTGGCGAGTTTGTTCTCCCAGGCCGCCCGCTGCACCGCGGCGATGTCCACGATTGCCTCCGCCTCGAATCTCATCCGCGTCACTCCGGGTCGGGCATGTCAGTTGCGAACTCGGCGAACGCGGCTGTCTTGTCTGCGACGTAGATGAGCACCGACCGGGCCGTCACCACGTCCACGGATGCGTCCGTTCGTCCGCCACGGTTACCCATCCTGCGGCCCCGCCCGCTAGCCGGCAACCGCCCGGCGCCAGCCGCCCGGCGCCCTCACGCATACCTGCTGAGCCCGTCGTCGAGGGTGGCCTGGTCCCCGCTCAGCGCGGCGGGCAGCGCCTGCTGCAGCGCGAAGGTCGCGAAGATGCGCCGGGCAGCGGGCAGCATCCTGTCACCTGAGTCCCGCAGGCGGCGGTCAACGCGCGCCGCCAGCGGCCAGCCGAACGTCGCCGCCAGTGACGCCAGGTCGTTCGCCTGGCTCCCGATGCAGGCGTCGTCCCAGTCGAGGACGCCGGTCAGCCGGGGCACGCCGCCGGACTCTGCGAAGAGCAGATTCGCACCGCCCAGATCGCCGTGCACGAGCGCCGTTCCCGTCGGTGGCACGGCCTCGACCGCGGCGAGCTCCGCCTCCGCCCGCTGCCGACCTGCGGCCGTCATCAGCGGGAACAGCACCGAGCGCACCCGCCCGGCCCAGGCCTGCCAGCCGCCTGGCCTGGCGGCGGGTACCACCTCCCGAACGCCATCGTCCGCGCCCGCGCTCGCGAGTGCAGCGAGCAGGTTCGCCAGCTGCGCCACCAGAGCATCGGCGACCCGCGGGTCGTCGGCCAGCCCCGCAGCAGGCGGCGTTCCCGACAGCCGCCGCACCGGCAGGTAACACCTCCCGAGCGGCCGCCGGACCCACCGTGCCCGGTCCATCCCCAGCGGCTCCGGCAGTGCCACAGGCAGCTCAGCGCGAGCCACCGGCAGCTCCGCGCGAGCGGCGAGAGCACTCAGCAACGCGGCACGATCCGGGAGCAGCCGCCGAGACTCCTCGTCCCGCGGGAACCGGTAGGCGACGCTGCCCGCCAGCACCACGTCGTGGAACTGCCCGGACCGCAGCTCGGCTCCGGCCGCACTGGCAGGCTGCCCGTCGGCAGCCAGAACCGCGAGGTAGTCCGTCAGCGTTCCCGCGGGCACGAGCTACGCCCCAGCCCGGCCGACTGCGAGATACCGGTGCTCGTTCGTGACGAACCCGCGCTCGCCGACGTTGCCCGCGAGCACCGCGTTCAGCACGCCGGCGCTGGCCACCGCAGCAGCGCCGTCCAGATCCGCGTGCCGCAGATCCAGCGCTCCCAGCCAGAACACCAGCGACTCCAGGTCGCGCACCACGTACTCGACGTCGTACTCACCGAACGCCGTCACCTGCAGTCCGGCGTCACTCAGCGCCCGCGCGGACACCGTCGGCGCCGCGGCCGGCCGAGCGCCGCTGCGACGCAGGCCATGTTGCGCTCGCCGACCTGCTGGGTGATGAAATACCCGTCCGGCTGGAGGTGCGCGGCCACTGCGTCGAGATCCAGCTCGGCGTGCCGGTTGATAATGACCGGAAACGAGGCAGCGACGTTCTCCAGCCGTGCACTTCCGAGGCGGAAGCTGAGGCGAGCACTGCCATGGCTTTCCTCGGCAAGGCGCACCATCTCCGGATCGATGTCAACGCCCAGGCCACTGCGGAACTTCGCCGCCAGGCTGGCGAACTGCTCGCCGCCGCCGGTCCCGACATCGAGGACGTCGTCGGACGGCCGCAGATACCGGGCGACGACCTCGGTGTACTCCCACGGCACCGGCGCCCGCTCATCGTTCATCGCCGAGAAATCCCAGCCGACGCGCGGCGACACGGAGGCGAGTACGTCGTCGAGCTCAGCCTGCGAGTACCGCTGTTCCACGATCGCCACGCTAGCCAGCCGGTGTCACCGCGGCGACTCTATTAGCCGGTCAGCTGATAGCGCCCGCCGGAAGCAGTGCGTGAACTCCCCAGGTCTGGTTCGCCACTTGCGTGACCCTCAGGTTGACCACCGGGCTGGCCATTGCCAGTGCCGTTGCCTTGTCAACTCCGTAGCTGGCCTGCATCCAGATCAGCATCGCCTCGAGAGCATCGCCCATTGCCGCGTTGAGTTCCGGGCTGAAGCCAAAGGTGATCCGGCCAGCCGGAGTCTCCGCGTGCACTCCCGGAACTGGCCGGTCCCTGGCCAGGTCGAGCTGAAGCTCGGTCGTCATGCCGCACTCGATAGCGGTGCCCGACACTTCTCCGTCGCCCTGGGCAGCGTGGCCATCGCCGATGCTCAGCAGCGCCCCTGGCACCGAAACCGGCAGGTACAGGATCGAGCCGGCCACCAGTTCCTTGCAGTCGATGTTGCCGCCGCCGACCGGCCGCGGCGGGACAGTCGAATGCTCACCCGGCTCGTCCCAGGCGAGCCCGACGATGCCATGGAAGGGCGCTGTGGTCACCCTGTGGCCGAGGTTGCTGGTGGCCACGCCAGCTTCGGCGTCGAGCTGCCACAGGAGCCGGGCGGGCGGGCCGTCGTGCAGGCCGAGTCGTCGGGTCAGCGGCGTGTCCTGCGTCGCGGCTGACGTCCAGCCCCAGTCGTCGGGCCGCAGCGAGGCGAAGCGCACCGCCAGCACGTCGCCGGGCACCGCGCCGCGCACCTCGATCGGCCCGGTGAGGCAATGGCCCTTCCATTCGGAGAACATCGTCGGTACCTGCTCGCCGGGAACCTGCTGCCGTTCCAGGTGGCCGGACGCATCCAGTGAGCGCAGCACGATCGTGTCACCGGGGTCGACGGTCAGGGCGGGCCGATGGTCACTACAGAACACGTTGACCGTCGTCGACGGTGACGGGTCGAGGTGGTAGCGAGTCATGCAGCGATCCTCCTCGCGCACGCCAGAGACGTCGAGGACACGTCGCGCATAACGGATAAAGATCGGACAGGCCCCGGCTCTCGCTCAGCCCAGGGTTCCCGTGCAAAGACGCCAAGTGAGACACCAGCGGCGTCAGCCGTCCCAGCGATCGCCCCAGGACGTCTTGCGCGCACGCCGGTAGGACTCGCCCCGGCTCTTACTTATCAGCTCCCGGCGGCTCTGCCCGTCAGCGGCGCACACGTCAAGCAGCACCAGGCCCTTGCGCTGCTGCGGCCGCCGTACCACCCGCGCTGCGGGAAGCTCCGCGACAGCGCCGGTCGCGCGGACGGCGGCCACGTAGCTGAACTTCTCGTCCTCGTACGCCAGCTCGGCGCCCTTGACCTGGCGGTGCACAGCCGAGCGCTGCACCCGTGCGCCGAAGTGGCACCAGTCGCCTTCGATCGCCAGCGGACACGCGAGCTCATGCGGGCACGGCGCGGCAATCCGGTACCCGGCGGCCAGGAGCTGCTGCCGCGCTGCCAGGATGCGCCGGTGCCCGGCGGGCGTCCCCGGCTCGACCAGCAGAACGGCGGGCGCCGCGGCCATCGCCAGCCCCACGAGCGCGGCCTGCCCGGCCGCATCGAGTTCGCCGAGCACGTAGGCGGCGGTCGCGACATCGGCCGGCCCGGCTGGCACGGCGATCTCGCCGCTGGTCAGCCGCCACGACCGCCAGCTTGCGGACTGCAGCAGCTCCGAACCGGACCCGGCGAAGATCGCCCGGCCCAGCCGGATCGCGTCGGCTGACTGCTCCAGCAGCGTCGCGGCCCGCAAGTCCGCCAGCTCGCCGGCGGCCGCCCACGCGCAACCGCCCGTTCCCGCTCCGAAATCCAGCAAGCTCGACGGCCGCCAGCCGGGAAGCGAGAGCTGCACCTGACGGAGCGCTGCGGCGCTCGCCGCCACGGTGGCCGGCATGCGGTAGGCCGCGTAGGCAGCTGCGTCGGCGCGTGATGCCATGACCGGGCTCACCGGTACCTCGCCTGACCGGTACGCGGCCATCAGCCGCTGGACGCCGGCCGTGAGGCTCGGGATCCCGGCGCCGGTCAGCCCGGTCTGAATCGCGCGAGTCAGCGAGCCCGCCGCGGGTCCGGATCCAGCCACCTGCCCACCGTAGTGGCGGCCGCCTGGCGCTGCTGGTCACCGTGGTCGAATGGACATCGCTGCGTGCCGGTCAGCTTCATGAGGTAATTCCGCGTAGCCCCAGTGCGCGAAAGTACCTCAGTGAGCGCGACCGGCGCTACGGCGCTAGCCGGGTGGCGACGTCATCCAGATCCCGCCAGCCCTTCGACGCCTGGACGCAACGGGCGAACAGCCACAGCTGCAGCCGCTCCGGGTCGAGATCGAGCAGCCCGGCCAGCCGCCGCGCCAGGCCGAGCGGATCTGTGGCCAGTCGTTCGCAGTTGAGCATGTGCTGCAGCGGATCGTAGGCCGGGTCGCCGACGTACGGCTTCGGGTCGATGGCCAGCCACGGCTCACGCTGCGCGGCCAGGATGTTCAGCGCGTGCAGGTCGGTCGCGAGCAGAACCTGCCGGCTGGCGGACGCCGGCAGGGCGCGGAACAACTCGAGGCCAGCGCGCTCGATGCCCGGGTCGATCCCGGACGGCGTGGAGTCCTCGTCGTACTCGCGCGCCCACTGGTCGCACATCTGCTGTAGCGTGGGGAATTCGTGGTGTGGCGGCGGCTCGCGCCACAGGCGCGGCAGTGTCCGGGCGAGGACCTCGTCCTGCTCCGGCTCGGAGCGGCTGGCCAGTGTCGTGCCGGGCTCGCACCGCTCCAGCAGCAAGGCGACGCTGTCGTCGGTCTGGTACTCCGCGTGGAGGCGAACGGCGCCGTTCCCGTCCCAGAACCGCAGCCCGGCGGCCTCGTAACGAGCCTCCGGGTGCGGCCAGCCAACCTTGAGAACGACGCGCTCACCGGCGGCTGTCCGCGCGGGTGCTACCCAGGAGACTGAGCCGCCAGACTCGAACGGCTCGCCGACGTGCAGTTCCCAGCGGGCGGCCAGGTCCGCGACCGTACGCGGCAGGTTCGCCAGCCAGCGCCGCCGCCGCGGATCGGGATGACCGGCGAACTTACTCGCGAGCAGGGCGGGGATGCGCAGTTCGGTCACGGTCGCTACTGCTCCCCCGCAGCCGCGAGCGACAGTACGTACCGCTGCTCCAGCTTGCCGGTCCGCGGATGGGGTGCCGGCTGGCCACTAGGTTGCCAGCCGAGCCGCCCGTAGAGCGCCACTGCCCGGGCGTTGTCGGTGTAGACCAGCAGCTGCGCGGTGCGGTAGCCCGACACGCTGAGCCGCTCCTGCACGGAGCGCAGCAGCAGGGCACCTACGCCCTGCCCCCAGTGACCGGGACGCACGCCGAAGTAGCAGATCTCAGCTGCGGTCGTGCCAACGGGTTCCACGGCGGCGAACCCGGCGGCGCTGTCGTCACCGGTCCGGGCGACGAGCACGAACGAGGACGGCGAGCGTTCAAGCACGGCCTCCAGAATCGGCCGCGAGATGCTCAGGTCGGCGACGTCGGCGCTGCCATCCCTGAGCGCCGTCGCCTCGGCCCAGATCTGCGCCGCGTCGTCCAGGTCGCGGCTGCCCTTGACGGCCTCGGCTAGCTTCACTCGGTTGACCTCCGCATCACGCGACCTCGTTTCCCATGATCACTCCTAAGCTCGAGGAGTGACTCCTGGAAACGGCGACCCGTGGGCGGCGGATGGCAATGCTGCGCGCTATGCCGCCTACGCTCGCGAGTTCCCGATGTACCGGGACACTAGCCGCGACTTGGTGACCAGGGCCGCGCCCGCGTCCGATGCCGTCGTTGTCGACCTCGCCTGCGGCACCGGTGCCACGACCACGCAGATTCTCGCGGCGCTTGGCCCCGGCGGCGCAGTCGTCGGGGTCGACGGGTCTCCGGCGATGCTCGGCGAGGCGGCAGCAGCTATCAGTGACCCGCGAGTGCGCTGGGTACTGGCGCGAGCCGAGACGTTTGACCAGCACCTCGCCGAGCCGGCCGACGTGATCGTGTGCAACTCGGCGATCTGGCAAACGGACTTCGGCCGCACCGCGCAGGCAGCGCGGCACGCCCTCAGGGCCGGAGGCCGGTTCGTGTTCAACATCGGGGATGAGTTCCTGCGCTCGGACAGTGTCTCCCCGGACATCAGCTTCGTCTCCCCGGACATCAGCTCTGCGCCGTCGCTGCTGACCGTCATGCGGGACCTGGCCGAAAAGGACTTTGGCTGGACGCCGCCAGACGCGGCGGGCGGACGGCGCCGCCGACTGAGCGCCGACGAGGTCATCGCGGAACTCAGCCGGGCCGGCTTTGGCGAGGTGCGGACCGAATGGCTGGAGTACCCCGCGTCGGCACAGGCCCGGCACGCCTGGCTCACGGTCCCGGTCTTCACCGACAGCCGGCTCCCCGGCTTGTCCTACGCGGCCCGGATGGATCTCCTCGCCCGGGCACGCAAACGCCTCGGGCCGGGCGATCAGAGCGTCTCGCGCTGGCTCACCGTTAGCGCTGCTGCAGGCTGACGGCGCTCTCAGCCAGCACTGGCGCCAGCACTCCCGCCCGGCGCTGCCCCCGGCGCAGTTACCCTGCCAGCGGTGTGAGCCGGCCGTAGGAGACCAGCGTGCGGAGCGCCTTGAGCGTCACGACGCCGCGCCACTCACACACCGCGGCTTCGCTGGGCGGCTCCCAGCCGATCGGCCAGCCGCCATCGTCCTGCTGGCTGGCAGCCAGCCGGTCGAGGTGGCCCTCGATCTGCTTGGTGGTGAACAGGCGGCGCCAGCGGGAGCCCGCTTCGGGTGCCACGTCCAGCGGCGTTACACCGTAACCCTCAGCCCCGGGGTCGAGGTTGAACATGGCGAGGTCACTGAGATTGCCTCGCAGTGCGTCGGCGATCTTGTCAGCGCGGTCGCGCTCAGGCGCGTTCTCCAGGAAGACCAGCACCTCCGAGAGCGCGTGGCCGTCGCCGGGCAGATAACCCGACTCGAGCTTCTCCCAGCAGTACGCGGCGCCTGCCGACCGCCAGGGATGGTCGAATCCCAGGCGGTAGAGCAATCCAGTCAGCCCGGCCGTGGGATTCAGCCCGGGCTGGTAGGTCCACTCCGTCCAGTGAACGGCGCGCGGAAACTGCTCGATGACCGGGAAGGCGAGGGGAACGCCGCCCCCGGCGTCAGCCTTAGTCGCCGTCTCGGCCAGGAAGTCGCACGCCCGGCTGAGCATGCCTGGTGGCGCGGAGGCGCGGCCAGTGGCCAGCGACTGGAGGGCGATCTCGACATCGATCGGCAGGCTCAGCGGGCACCGTTTGTCGGGCTCGAGAGCGTGGCCGAAGCCGCCGTCGTCGTTCTGGTAGCCGGTGAGCGCGTCGACGACATGCGACGCTGACTGGCCCAGGAAGCAGGTCGCGAAGAGGCGGCGCTCGAGGAGGCGCGCGTTGTTGAGCAGGAAGCGGTCAGCCGCTGCGAATGCATCACTCATAGCCCGAGGCTACGGCGGTGACCACCGGCGCTGTCTTGAACAGATCGGACATGCACCGGGTTCTGCGATCCGGGACGTAGCCGTTACCTCCCTTGGCCGCCCGGATCGCCCGGCATAGGCTGCTGAGGGAGCAGCGTCGCCTCAGCCTCGGCGAGCGGCTGCTGCGAGTGCAAGCACAGGTCGGAGGAGTACATGAGTCTGGCGGACGAAACCACGGCACCGGTACGCAACGCGGACCGCTTCTTCATCGGCGGCGAATGGGTACAGCCGTCGTCTGAGGCAAAGATCGACGTCATCGATTCCGGGACCGAGGAATTGTACTTCAGCGTCGCCGAAGCGCAGGCAGCAGACATCTCGCGCGCGGTTGGCGCCGCGCGCCAGGCGTTCGATGAGGGCCCGTGGCCGCGGATGACACACGCCCAGCGGGCCGAGTACCTGCGCGCGATGTCCGCCGGACTCAACGAGCGCGCCGCCGACCTCGGGCAGCTCTGGCCGCGCGAGTCGGGCGTCCTGTTCCGCATCGCGAAGTACGCCGGACCTGGCGCAGCGGGCACGTTCGAGTACTACGCGGGCCTCGCGGATACCTTCCCGTTCGAGGAGCCGGCTCAGCCGACCGCCGGCGGGCAGTTCGGGCTGATCGTCCGCGAGCCGGTGGGAGTAGTCGGCGCGATCGTGCCGTGGAACGCGCCGCTCAGCCTCATCAGCTACAAGATCGCGCCGGCACTGCTGGCGGGCTGCACCGTGGTGCTGAAGTCCTCGCCCGAAGCGCCCGGCGAGGGGTACATCGTGGCGGAGGCGGCAGAAGCAGCCGGACTGCCGCCAGGCGTGCTCAACGTCGTGACGGCCGACCGCGAGGTCTCCGAACTGCTCGTCCGGGACCCGCGCGTCGACAAGATCACCTTCACCGGCTCGACGGCAGCCGGCCGCCGGATCGCGTCGATCTGCGGCGAGCGCATCGCTCGATGCACGCTCGAGCTCGGCGGCAAGTCAGCTGCCGTAATCCTCGACGACATGGACCTGCAGACGGCGGCGCAGACGCTGGCTGGCGCCGAGTGCTTCCTGTCCGGCCAGGTGTGCTCGTCACTGACCAGGATCGTGGTGAGCCGCCGCCGTCACGACGAGCTCCTGGACGCGCTTGCCGGGGCGTTCTCGCAGGTCAAGGTCGGCGACCCGTTCGACGCCGGTACCCAGATGGGCCCGCTGGTGGCAAGCCGCCAGCGTGACCGGGTCGAGAGCTACATCGCTAAGGGCATCGCCGATGGCGCCACTCTCGCCGCAGGCGGCGGGCGGCCGAAGGACCTGGAGCGCGGTTACTACGTCGAGCCGACTGTCTTCGGCAACGTTGACAACTCCTCGGCCATCGCTCAGGAGGAGATCTTCGGGCCGGTCCTCAGCGTGATCCCGGCCGACGACGAGGCCGACGCGGTGAAGGTAGCGAACGACACCATCTACGGTCTCAACGCGTCGGTGTTCACCAACGACGTCGACCGCGCCCGCCAGGTCGCCGGCCAGCTGCGCTCCGGCACCGTCGGCCACAACGCATTCCGGACCGACTTCGGCGTGGCGTTCGGCGGTTTCAAGCAGTCCGGCATCGGCCGCGAGGGCGGCACCGAGGGGCTGCACCCGTTCCTGGAGACCAAGACGGTCATCCTGGAAGGCCGTCCCGAAGGCTACTAACTGCCGTGTCCGCTGGCGCGTAAGGTCCGTGCGGCGCGCAGACCTTACGCACTCAGCCGGCGACTAGACGCTGAGGCTGCTCAGGTCGATACCGGGATACAGCGGGAAGCCGGCGACCAGGTCGGCCGCCTGCTTCGCAACGCTGTCGGCGAGTCCGTTCTCGACCACGTACTTGGCCTTCGATCCGCTGCCGTCGGTTCCCCGCAGCACCGTGTCGATGAGGCCGGCAATCGTGTCCATCTCCGCCGTGCCGAGGCCGCGCGTGGTCAGAGCCGGGGTGCCCAGCCGGATGCCGGAGGTGTACCAGGCGCCGTTCGGGTCGCGCGGAATTGAGTTCCGGTTCGTCACCACGCCCGAGTCGAGCAGCGCCTGCTCGGCCTGCCGTCCGGTGAGGCTGTAGCCGGTCACGTCGAGCAGGACGAGATGGTTGTCGGTCCCGCCGGTGACCACCCGGGCGCCGCGCTTCACCAGGCCCTCCGCCAGCGCGCGCGCATTGACGACGATGCGGGCGGCGTAGTCACGAAACTCCGGCTGCCGGGCCTCGGCGAGTGCCACGGCCTTGGCCGCCATCACATGGGAAAGCGGGCCGCCGAGCACCATCGGGCAGCCGCGGTCGACCGAGTCGGCGAACTCCCGCGTCGACAGGACGATCCCGCCGCGCGGGCCGCGCAGCGACTTGTGCGTCGTCGTCGTGACGACCTGCGCGAACGGCACCGGGTCGTAGTCGCCTGCGGCAACCTTGCCCGCCACCAGCCCGGCGAAGTGCGCCATGTCCACCATGAGCACGGCGCCGGCCTCGTCGGCGATCTCGCGCATGATGCGGAAGTTCACCAGCCGCGGGTAGGCCGAGTAGCCCGCCACGAGGATCAGCGGCCGGAACTCGCGCGCCTGCTCCCGCAGCGCCCCGTAGTCGAGCAGCCCGGTCTCCGGGCTCACTCCGTAGCTACGCTGGTGGAACATTTTGCCGGAGATGTTGTGCCGGAAGCCGTGCGTCAGGTGCCCGCCGGCGTCCAGGGACATCCCCATCAGGCGCTGGTTGCCGAGCGCATTGCGGAGCGACTCCCAGTCCGCCTCGGACAGGTCCTGGACGCTTTTGGCCTCGAGCTCCTTCAGCCGCGGCGCCTCGACCTTCGCTGCCAGGATCGCCCAGTAAGCGACGAGGTTGGCGTCGATGCCGGAGTGCGGCTGGACGTACGCGTGCTCGGCCCCGAAGAGCTCACGCGCATGCTCGGCAGCCAGTGCCTCGACGGTGTCGACGTTGCGGCAGCCCGCGTACATCCGGCGGCCGATCGTGCCCTCGGCGTACTTGTCGCTCAGCCAGTTCCCCATCGCGAGCAGGGTGGCGGGCGAGGCATAGTTCTCGCTGGCGATGAGCTTCAGCGACTCCCGCTGGTCGGCCAGCTCGGCCTCGATCGACGCGACGACCCGCGGCTCAACGGCACCGATGACCTGCAGCGCGGCCCGGTAGGCCGTCGTCTCCCTACTGCTCATTGCTCTCCTTCGGCCGCGCCCGGCGACGGACACTCACGACGCCCCGGAACGCGGCCGACTATACCGCCGCGTGGTCTGGCAGAGCACCAGCTCACACCGCCGTAACAGACCGCCAGGGCCCCGCGAAGTAGGGTGACGGCCACCGTCCTCGGTTCTCAGTACTGAGGCCGCTGACGAAAGGAGAGGGCGATCTCGACTACGGCGGACAGCCCGGCAGCGGGCGCAGCGGACGCAAGCGGCGCCGCGACGACCCTGGTGTATCTCTACGGGCCTCCGGCCAGCGGCAAGCTCACGGTGGCCTCGCTGCTGTCCCCGCTCACTGGCCTGCCGCTGTTCCACAACCACCTCACGGTGAATGCGATCAGCTCCGTCTTCCCGTTTGGTACCGGTCCCTTCGCCGACGTCGTGCACCGGCTGCGCCTTGACGTGTTCCGCACGGCGGCCAGGGAGGGAGTCAGCCTGATCTTCACCAACAACTCTGCCTGGCCGGGTCCGGACGCCCGAGCCCGGTTCGAGGCCTTCGCGACAGAGGCGGAGCGCATCGTTGCTGCCGAGGGCGGCCGCACGCTGTTCGTCCAGCTGACCGCTCCGCTGCCGGTGCTGCAGAACCGGGTAGCAGGCAAGTCGCGCCGCCAGTACGGCAAGCTGCTCGACCCGGCCCGCCTTCGCGACCAGGTACAGCACCTCGACTTGTCGCCGTTGCACCCGAGCGACCTGGTGATCGATACCAGCCAGATCGGGCCCGACGCCGCCGCCCGCATCATCGCGGACGCGCTGGCCGACGAGGAACGGGCGGCCTCGAAACGCGCGTGACCGATTCGCGGCCGTGTGCCAGGGTGTCGAGTTGTGGAATTCGGCCGCCAGCGCCCGTCCGCTGGGACACTGCGCTGGGTCGAGCGGGTGGTCGGGCCAGCCGCCCGAGTCATCGCCTGGCGGCGCATGACCGGCGGCATCATGTCCGCGGTACACCGGCTGACCATCGAGAACGGGGAGCAGCGAACCGTGCTGGTGCTCCGCCAGTACGAGCAGGTGCCTCCGTTCGCGGGCGCCGTTCGCCAGGAGGCAGCGACTCTGACGGCGCTCCGCGGCTGCGGTCTGCTCTCCCCGGATCTGGTGGCATTCGACCCTGACGGTGCCGAGACTGACGGGCATCCGACGCTGCTGATGACCCGCCGGCCTGGCCGCGTGGAGCTCACGCCCGAAGACCCGGATTGCTGGCTCGCGCAGATGGCCCGGATGGCGGTGCGCATCCACGAAGCGAAGGTGCCGGCGCCGCCGTACCAGCGATGGCTCGATCCCGCGAAGCGCCCGGTCCCGTCATCCGCGGCCCGCCCGTCGGTCTGGGAAGAAGCGCTGCGCGTCCTCCGGGAGCCGCACGAGCTGACCGGTCAGTGTCTCGTCCACCGCGACTTCCAGCACTTCAACATGCTCTGGCAGCGCGGCCGGCTCACCGGGGTCGTCGACTGGAGCGTGGCGTCCACGGGCCCGGCCGACATCGACGCGGGCCACTGCCGGCTGAACCTGGCCGTGCTGTTCGGTGTGGACTGGGCCGAGCAATTCCGGCTGGCCTACGAGGCCGAGTCAGGGCGGCCACTCGACCCGTGGTGGGACGTGCACGCGATCGTGGCGTACGACGACGACTGGCCTGCGTTCATTCCGGTTCAGGTCGCGGGCCGCGTTTCCGTCGACGTTGACGGTATGACCGGTCGAACGGAGGACCTGCTGACGGCTGCGCTGAACCGGCTGTGAAGACGCGGACAACTCCTGGCATGATGGCGTCTCGTGACTGGCCAGCCGACCCGGGTCCCCCTGCATCGCACCGCTGAGCAGCAAGCCGAGGAAGACAAGTTCCTGTCGCTGTACGGCGCGTGGTCGCCGCTCAGCCCGGCCGAGGTCGCGCGTGAGCTGGCGGACTTCACCCGGCCCTGGTGGGTCGTCGGCGGCTGGGCGATCGAGGCCGCGACCGGCTACCGGCGGGAGCACGAGGACACCGACATCTCGATCCTGGCCTGCGACGTGCCCGAGTTCGTCGCGTGCCTTGCCGGACGCTGGCACGTGTGGAACGTCGTCGACGGCGCCCTACACCCGCTCGGCGGCCGGTGGACGACCGCCGGGGATCCGGAGAGCCAGCTCTGGCTCCGAAGGAACGCCGCGTCGCCGTGGGTGCTGGACGTCCCGCTGACGCCGGACCGCGACGGCCTGTGGACCAACCGCCGCGTGCCCGAGCACGTCGCGGCCGTCGACGAGGTCACCTGGAAGGACTCCGACGGCATCCGCTACCTGCAGCCCGAGATCGTGCTGATGTACAAGGCCCGGCTGCGGCGGACCAAGGACGAGCCAGACTTCGAGGCGACCCTGCCCCTCCTGTCCGGCGACCGGCGCCACTGGCTGCGCGAGGCCCTGGCCAGCTTCGTTCCCGATCATCCCTGGCTGGACCGGCTCTGACCCGCCGAAACCTCGGGCTGATTACGGGCTGAATCACCCGGCGGGAGTGAGGCAGCTGGGACTCAGGGCGCGGAGCGTGGATGGCGGGCACCGATGAGAGCCCGGCACGAAGCATTTTTACCGTGTACGAAAAATGCTACGTGATCATGGTCGGGCGCGGATCGACAACCAGACCGAGGAGACAGCTCACGTGGCCACGCCGACACTCATTCCTTCCTTTGACGGAGCGACGGGGTGGCTCAACTCCGGGCCGCTCGACCCCGCCGAGCTGCGGGGGCACGTTGTCCTGGTGGACTTCTGGACACTGACCTGCATCAACTGGCTGCGCACCGAGCCCTTCATCCGCGCATGGTCGCAGGCCTACCGCGAGGACGGCCTCGTGGTAATCGGAGTGCACACGCCGGAGTTCTCCTTCGAGCACGACGTCGACCAGATCCGGCAGGCCGTGACGGTCCGGGGAATCGACTACCCGGTCGCGGTCGACAACCGGTTCGGGGTGTGGACCGCGTTCGACAATAACTACTGGCCGGCGCTGTACTTCATCGACCGGGACGGCGTGATCCGCGACCACCATTTCGGCGAGGAACACTACGAGGAGTCGGAGCGTCTCCTGCAGCAGCTGCTGGGCATCCAGCGTGACCTCGTCTCCGCGGTCGGATCTGGCGTCGAAGCCGAAGCGGACTGGATGCGCCTGCGCACGCCCGAGACGTATCTCGGCCACGCGCGCGGCGAGAACTTCGCGTCGCCCGGCGGTGCGGCCGTCGACGTGCGCCGGAGCTACGAGTTCCCGGAGCGCCTGCGCCCGGGCCAGTGGGCGCTTGCGGGAG
Organism: uncultured Actinomycetota bacterium; assembly: GCA_963711535.1. Lineage (GTDB taxonomy): Bacteria > Actinomycetota > Actinomycetes > Streptosporangiales > Streptosporangiaceae > JAJYUU01. Next base: position 232,184 of record CAVQEN010000008.1, read on the forward strand.
ACTGGACCATCGGGCGTGGTTTGCGGCGTCAGACCGGGCTGGCGGCAGCATCGCCTTCCGGTTCCACGCACGCGACTCGCACCTCGTGCTGTCCTCCGGAAGTCGGGACCCGATCGCCTTCCGCGTGCTCCTGGATGGCGAGCCTCCCGGCAGCTCGCACGGTGCGGATGTCGACGAGAACGGAAACGGGGCACTTGTCGACGGCCGCCTTTACCAGCTCGTCCGGCAGAGCGGCGAGGCAGCCGACCGTGGAGATCACCTTCTCCGAGCCCGGCGCATAGGCCTACGTCTTCACCTTCGGCTGGCAGCCGCGGCCCGCCGCCGGTCTGCGGTGCCGCGTCCGGTCAGCGCGCGAGCCGGGCTGCCAGCACTTCGCGGAACGAGATGGGCTTGCGTCCGATCAGCCGCTCGAGAGTCGGGTCGACTGCGGCGAACTCGCCGCGCCTGCTGGCCTGGAACACTCCGAGCAGCATGGTGGCGTTCGCCTCGGGCACCCCGTGGGAGATGAGCCCCCTGACGAATTCCTCGTCGCCGACGGTCACGCGACGTATCGTGCGCCCCGACAGCTCGGAGGCAATCTCGGCAATGTCCGCGAAGTCGAGGGCTTCAGACGCCGTCAGCGGCGGCGTGATGCCGTCGAGGCGACCTTCTTCGGTCAGCGCGATGACAGCTGCATCAGCCAGGTCCGGGTGCGCGGTCCACGACACGGGCCCGTCCTCCGGGACGGCAATCGTGCCGGTCTCCAGCGCCGGGCCCATGAACTGCATCGCGCTGGTGGCATAGAAGCCGTTGCGCAGCGAGACGAACAGCACGCCACATGCCTGGAGGTCCTCTTCGGTCTGAGCATGGCTCGCGGTTGGCGCAAAGCGCGACGTCAGGCTCGCCCCCATGTGGCTGGTGTACAGGATGCGCTCGGCGCCAGCGGCCAGCGCCGCCTCGATCGCCGCGTGGTGCGGCTTCGGTTCAGCAGGCCCGGAGATGATGAGCACCTGCCGCGCACCGGAGAACGCGAGTGCCATTGCCGCCGGGTCTTCGAAGTCGCCACGCCGGACCCGCACGCCTTGCGCCTCCAGATCGCTGGCCTTGGCCGGATCGCGGGCCATGACGCCGATCTCGTCGGCGGGTGCCCGCTCCAGCAACCCCTCGACGATGGCGTGGCCAAGCTGTCCCGTCCCGCCGGTCACTATGATCATCGGTCCTCCTTGACGATTGCTATCAGCGATATCAGTTTGACGATACCACTGTAGTTTCGCTGATAACAACACGCTGGTATCATCGACATCATGCAGGAGTACGAAGAGGCCGCCACAGGAGCGGCGGGCCGGCGCGACCAGACGCGGGCCCGGATCGCGGCCGCCGCGGCTGACCTGCTCAGCACCGGCGGGCGCGATGCCGTGTCCACCCGGTCAGTCGCGGCGGCGGCCGGCACGCAGCCGCCGACGATCTACCGGCTGTTCGGGGACAAAGAAGGCTTGCTCGCAAGCGTGGCCGAGCAGGGATTCGCGGCCTACCTCGAGGAGAAGGGCCGCCGGCCCCGGGCCGCAGATCCCCTGGCGGACCTGAGGGCCGGATGGGACCTGCATGTCAGCTTCGGGCTCGCCAACCCGATCCTGTTCTCGCTCATGTACGGTGAGCCGAGACCCGGTCGGCAGACTCCCGCCGCGGCCGCCGCGATCCGGGTCCTGCACGAGCGCGTCCGCGCGATCGCGGCCGCCGGGCTGCTGACCGTTAGCGAGCGACTGGCTGTCGAGCTACTGCACGCCGCCGGCAGTGGCACGGTCATGGCTCTGCTCGAACTTCCCGAAGCCGAGCGGGACATGACACTGTCCGAGACGGCGCGAGAGATCGTCATCAGTGCCATCACCACCGGTGAGGCCCGGCAGCAGGCGCCAAGCCCGGTCGCAGCGGCGAACGCCCTGCGCGCCCAGCTTTCCGACCTGACAGTGCTCACCGAGGGGGAACGACACGTCCTGGCTGAGTGGCTGGACCGCATCGCGTCCGGCAGGCCGGAGCAGTAGGGCCGTCCCAGCCCCCGCGGGCGAGACGGCCCCTGCGACCACCGGCGCGCGGCGAGCGGGACGGCCGGTGCGCCGGCAGCCGTCAGAATCTGCCGGCGGCGATGCTGGCCAGTGTCACCCGGGTGACCTGGTAGGTAACGACGGACGACGGCGTCTGGCCAGGGACACCCGAGACCGAGCTGACCGGCATCCCGGTGCTGGCACTGAGCGTCAGCACTTGCTGGGCGACGCCAGCGAACAGCGCGGCCCCCGCCGTCAGCGTCAGCACGGGCTGGCCGCCAGTTGCGGAACTTCTGACGGTGACCTGCGGCACCGTCGCCAGCAGGCGGAGCACGCCGGCGCGGACCTGCGGGTTCCCGGCCCCCTCGGTCAGCGCGTCGATGCAGTTGTTCCACAGGTAGTTATTGATGTCGTCCTGCCGCTGGGCGCCCGCCGGCGGCGCTACCGAAGTGCTCCCGTTGACGGGCACCGGCCGCGGCCCGGCCTTTTCGGCGGCCGTCCTCTGCTGCGTTTCCTGTCCCGAAGCGTGGTATCCGTCGAGCCCGAAGGGATTCGGCGTCGCATTCACCATGCGTGCGCGGGCGGTGGTGAGGTTGCCGTTCACCGCGTACAGCGCCGCCGCTACCTCACGGCCGTCCGCGCCGTTGGCAAGGTTCTCGTGGTCGGCAATTGCCTGCGGCAGGCCGCTCTCCGCGGGGGCCCAGTAGTAGGCGCCGCTGTCGGTGTACAGGTCATAGTTGACCTCCGGCGGGTTGCTGCCGTTGGTCTGGGTCCTGATCACCAGCGTGGCGTTACCCGGCGTGGGGCCGTCGCTGGCCTTGATGGCGGCCGCCAGCGTCAGCAGCCGGGCGCTCATCCCGTGCGACGGGGCGGCGGCCACGTGCGGCCGGGCCGGGTTCCCCGCGGGCTGAAGCCCCGAGATCACCAGCGCTGCAGCCGCCGCCGCGGCGACTCCGATGCCGATGCCGACACCGGCCCTGCCGCGAGTGCTGAGAGTCCGCCGCCGCGGCCGGCCTGCCCTCGCCCGGTCCGCCACTTCGGGCTCCGGCCCCGGCCCGCGTTCGGCCATCACCTCACGCAGCGCCACCCTCGCGTGCTCGAAGGCGTCGGGCCGCAACGGCTCGGCGTCCTTCAGCTGGCTGACAAGCTCCAGTTCATCCACCATTACCTGCTCTCCTTCACCGTGTCGTACTCGGCCAGCAGCGCGACGATGCCGGGTGTCTCCCGCAGCGCCTGCCGGGCCTGATACAGCAGCCGGCGAGCCGTCCCGGCCGGCATCCTCAGAGCGCGCGCCGCGTCGGCGACGGTCAGGTCCTCCCACGCGACCAGGGTCAGGATCTCCCGCTCGGCGGGACGTAGCCGGTCCAGTGCCGCCCGCAGCGCCGCCTCGACAGCGACGCGCCCGACCACCGCCGGCCAGGGGTCCCACCCCTGCTCCAGGCCCGCCAGGTCCGGTACCAGGTCTTCCGCGGGCCGGGATCGCCAGTGGCGCCGCAAGGTGTTCAGTGCCACCCCGAACAACCAGGGCCGGGCGTCAGGAAACGAGGTGTCATACCCTCCGCGGGACTGGTAGGCCGATACCCAGACGTCGCCGAGCAGGTCCTCCGCGACGTCGCGGCCTGCGCGGCGCGCGAGATAGGCCCCGACCACGACCTCGTGGCGGCGGATCATTTCCGCGAAAGCTTCCCCGTCACCGGCCAGCGACCGGGCGATCAACTGCGCGTCAGACTCCATGGCCCTCCCAGCCGCTGCGTCGCCTTCCACCCTGCACTTGCCGGTTCGCCGCCAAACCGTTCAGCTTGACAGCGGACCTAGGCGCGGGCAGCGGCCGGGCGCAGCGGCGCGATCGAGAAGTTCTGGTCGAACACATTCGCCGGGTCATAGATGGCTTTCAGCTCGCGGAGCCGCGTCAGTGTCTCGCCGGGGAACGCGTCGTGCAGCCGCTCCGGCCGCTGGTCGGTCTCGAAGCTGAGGTACAGGCCGTCCAGGTGCCGGCGCAGCTCGTCCCAGTGTGCGTGGAAGCGGTCCGCGTTCCCGCCCACGGCCGAGACGTTGAAGTTCTGGTGCCGGTGCGCGTACGCGGTGGCGTCCGGGTCCACGTCGTTGACTGCGCCGCCGACCGCGCGGATCGCAACATAGGGAGCGGCGCCGCTGCGCAGCCCGGCCGCGATGCCCTCGGTTAGCTCCGACGCCAGATGCACGGCAAAGCCGTTGCTGAACAGCGGCTCGGTCTGGCCGCCGTAATGCGTGGCATCATGCGGCGCCACGATCGCGGCGTACGGGAGGAGCTGAGCCTGCTGCTCGAGCACAGGAGCGACCGACAGCAGCGGTGTCAGCGCCTCGACGGCAGCGTCGGTGTCACTGCCTGCCCAGACCGTGAGTGCCCGGGCGGCCGGGGGTGACCCGGACCGCCCCGCAAACACATACAGGAAGCTAGTCAGCTCCCGCGGTGCGGCCTCGACGAGCTTGCCCCAGCGCTCGAGCAGTGCGGCCGCGTCGGTGGCGTCGTAGTGCATCTGGGCGAAGACCACGTTGCTGAGCGGCGAGGCGTCCAGCGCCAGCGCCGTGACGATGCCGTAGTTGCCGCCGGCGCCGCGCAGTGCCCAGAACAGGTCCGGGTTCTCGCTGGCGTCCGCGCGGACGATCCGGCCGTCGGCCAGCACCACCTCGGCGGCGCCGACGTGGTCAATCGTCAGGCCGAACTTGCGGCCCAGGAACCCGAGACCGCCCGCGGTGGCCAGGCCGCCGACCCCGACATCGCCGTAGTCACCGCTGCTGATCGCCAGGCCGGACGGTGCGAGCGACTGCGCCAGGTGTCCCCAGCTGGCGCCGGCGCCGACCCGCACCCGGGTGCCGGTCACGTCGACGCTGTCGAGCCGCGCGAGGTCGATGACGATGCCGCCGTCATTGGTGGACCGGCCGCTGATGCCATGGCCACGGGAACGGATGGCGAGCGGGACCTCCTGCTGGCGGGCGAACGTGAGCGCATCGGCGACCTCTGCCGCGGTGCCGGGCCGCAGCACCAGTCCGGGCGCACCGGAGCGGATGTACGTCGATCGCACTCTGCGGTAGGCCTTGTCGCCGGGCTCGACCGCGGTGCCCGTCAGCGCCGGCGGCACCGCGTCATAAGCAATGCCGTCACGCCGGAGCGTCAGGACTTTTGGGCTGCGCACCACCTGCCCGGCGGACGTGCCGGCTTCCAGCCTCTCGCCGGCAACGGCTTCTCTCAGCGCTGGCGCGACCTCCTGCCCCCACGCCTGGATGGCGCCGGGATCGTCGCTGGCCAGGATGAACGCGGACACGCCGTTGCGCAGCACGTACGGGAGCAGTTCGTCGACCGAGGCGTTGTCCGGAGCGATGTTCAGCATGCGGCGGATCTCACGCGGATCCCGGCCAGCCGCGGCGGCGGCCTGGTCGATGATCGCGTTGCCGCGATCCAGGTCCCCCGGCTTGAGGTAGGCCAGGCTGGGCAGCCAGCCGTCGGCCTTCTCCCCGGTCAGCCGCAGCATCCGCGGCTTTAGGATGCCGAGCCAGATCGCTACGTCGTGGGCTGGCGCGGGGCCGCGCTTGGCGCCGCGGACGCGGTACTGGCCGCCGTCGGTGAAGATACCACCCCGCTGATCGGCGTCCCACGTCGACCGGGATGATGTCTATCGCCTCGCTCAGGCCTGCTACTGCCTCGGCGGGTGAGCGTCTCGGCCCGCCCATCGCCTCGATCGCGTCCCAGAAGGCGCCCGCGCCGAGTCCCAGCTCGAACCGGCCCCCGGACAGCAGGTCCAGACTGGCGGCCTGGCGCGCCAGCAGTACTGGCGGCCGCAGCGGGAGGTTAACCACGTTTCCGGAGATCTTGATCCGCTCGGTGCTGGCAGCGACGTACGACATCAGGGTCCAGGTGTCGAGGAACGCGGGCTGGTACGGGTGGTCCTGGAAGGTCACCAGATCCAGGCCCGCCCGCTCCGCGAGCTCGGCCAGCGCGACCGGCGCCTGCGGCTGCGCGCTCTGCGGGGTGAGGAACGTGCCAAACAGAAGATCGTGTCCGTAGTCAGTCACCGCTAGCCTCCCGGCAAATCAGCTATCCTGTGACTAGTAACTTCTAATATCGAAGCCGATATTCCGTCAGGAGCTTATCGTGTCTGTCAGCCAGGTCCCCGTCGACGAGTGCCTGCCTGCCGCTACAGATCTGGCCCGCGCGTTCGCGTTCCTGGGCCAGCGGTGGACCGCAATGATCCTCGGGCACCTGTCACATGGGCCCGCCGGCTTCCGTGACCTGTCACGCGGGATTGGCGCGATCAGCGACTCTGTCCTGTCCGAACGGCTTGCCAGCCTGGCTGCGGGCGGGCTGATCACCCGGATGGTCTCTGACGGCCCGCCGGTAGCCGTCACGTACCAGCTGACCGGACGCGGCCGGGCCCTCATGCCCGCCCTCGACCTGATCGCCCGCTGGGCCCGCGACAACCTGCCGCCAGAGAAGTGCTGACGCCGGGCTGGTCAGCTCGCGGTGTTGACGATACGTAGTATCAGGCATATATATATGTCATGGCTACTACGACCGTCGTGCGGATTACTGATCGCAACGTGTTCCTCGCCGAGCTCGAAGCTCAGTTGCACCGTGGCAGCGCCGCTGTCGCCGTTGCCCTCACGGACCTGGATGACTTCACCGCGATCAACGAGGCCCACGGGCGCGACGTCGGCGACGCGGTGCTCATGGCATGGGACCGCGTGCTCCGAGCCAACATCCCGCGCGAGGGCTCGGTGACGCGGCTGGGAGGGGACGAGTTCGCCGTCGTGCTTCCCGGCACCTCGGCCGAGATCGCCGTCGTCCTGCTCGAGGAGGTGCGCCGCCATCTTTCCGGCATGGTGATCGAGGGCGCGGCAGGCGCTGTACGGGCATCGGTGGGCGTCGCCGCAAACCCGCCGCACGGCACGAGCGCCGAGGAGCTGTACCGCTCCGCCGGCGAGGCGCTGATGCGCGCCAAGCGGGACGGACGCGATCGGGTTGCCATGTATGTCGAGGAGAAGATGGTCCTCAAGAGCAACTACTACAGCAAGGCAAATCTCGAGCGCCTCGCCAAGCTGTCCTCGGCAAGTGACCGGACTGAAGCCAGTCTGCTCCGCGAGGCACTCGACGACCTGCTGGACAAGCACAAGGACGCCCTCTGACACCGGCTGGTGTACCGAGCGGCTAGTCGCGCCACGGTGTGCCCCAGGAACTGAGCTCCTGGCGCAGGGGACGAAGCGCGTCGGCGTAATGCACCAGTTCCCGGAGCACATAGGGCAGGAGCTGCGCGATAACCCGCGCGAAGCCGGACTCCGCGACCAGGTTGCCGTCGGCGTCAAGCAGCTGTTCGGCGTGCGCTAGCGGAATGGTTTTGGGGAGCGGGAGCATCCCCAGCTTGTTGACAACGAGACGGAACTCGTGCCCGGCAGTAACGCCTCCGTTGAACGTGTCCGAGTAGGAGAGGATCGACGCCGGCTTTACGTCTGCCTCGTGGGCCAGGAGGTCCAGGGCGTTCTTGACCACGGCCGGCACTGCGAGGTTGTACTCAGGCACGACGAACAGGTAGCCGTCAGCAGAGGTCATGTCCTCCAGCCAGCGCGCGACGTTCTGTGCGGGATGACGGTCCGGGTTGTCCCACGGTGCGATGGCTTCGTCGAAGAAGGGGAGCCGGTAGGCGGCAAGGTCGAACACGGAGAAGTCAGCTTCGGATACCTCCCGCGCACCGGTCAGCACCCAGCGGATGACCCGCTCTCCGAGCCTGTGTTCCCGGCTGCTCCCGAGCACCACGCCGATCTTGATCCTCGTTGTCAGGTCCATCATCCTTGTTCATCCTCCATCTGCTTACCGAACGGTAGGTAAGCACGAGCGGAAGCAGCATAGCATCGTGCTGACCGAACGGTAGGTAAGCGCTAGGGTGAGAAAGTGACACAGGCTGACGCAGTACTCGCGCCCGTGGGCGTCGCAGCCCGAGGCAGTGAGCCCGGCGGCGATCACGGCAGCAGCGACCAGGCCAGCGCTTCGACGCGCGAAAGGATCCTCGACGTCGCCCTGGATCTCTTCACCGACCAGGGCTTCGACGGCACCTCCATTCGCGAGATCGCCGAACGGCTCCACATCAGCAAGCCGGCGATCTACCACCACTTCGCTTCCAAAGAAGAGATCCTGCTGACGCTGCACATGCGCCTGCACGAGTCCGGTAAGGCGGCCGTCGCACGCCTGAAGGGCCAGACCATGACGCTCCAGACGTGGGGCTTGCTGCTGGATGATCTGCTGGATCAGATGGCATCGCACCGAAAGCTCTTCCTGATGCACGAGCGCAACCACGCGGCCCTGGAGAAACTACGGCGCAAGGATCTCGACGACGAGCACGACGACATCCAGCAGCGGCTTCAGCGCGCACTCGCCGATTCCTCGCTGTCACCAGGCGACCGGGTCCGGATGGCCTGTTCACTGGCCGCGGCGGCGAGCGGGCTGTCCATGGCCGGGGACGCCTTCAACGACGTTTCCCCCGCGGAACTCGACGCCCTGGTCCGAGACGCGGTCCATGACCTGCTGGCCGAACGGAGTTCCTAACTCACGCGCCGGACGCCCTCGCGCAAACATGCGCAGCACCTGGGAGGCCGCCCCTTCAATCGGCCCGATGGCGGCTAGCGACGCAGCCAGTAGGGTGCAGGCTGTGCGCATCCTTGTTCTCGGCGGTACGTCGTTCGTGGGTCGCGCCATTGTCGAGGACGCGCTGCGCAGCGGAGCCGAGGTGACCTTGTTCGGCCGGGGAAAGACCGGCCTGAACCTGTTCCCTGAAGCAGCGCGTCTGATCGGTGACCGCGACTCCGGCGACTATGAAGCGCTGCGCGCGGGCAGGTGGGATGCGGTTGTCGATGTGAGCGGCTACGTTCCGCGCCACGTTGACCAGGCAATGGACGCGCTCGGCGGCCGGGCCTGCCGGTACCTGTTCGTCTCCAGTCATGCCGTCTACCAGCACACCGGCCAGCCGGGCTCGACCGAGGGCACCCCGCGCCGCCAGCCGGTGCGGAACACCGAGGAACTGAGTGGCGAGACCTACGGGCCTCTCAAGGTGGCCTGTGAAGACGATGTGCTGGCTCGCTATGGCCCTCAGGCGACGATCGTGCGGCCAGGGAAGGTGGCCGGTCCTCACGACCCGCAGGACGGCCTCACTTACTGGGTGCGGCGGGCTGCCCACGGCGGCCGGGTGGCACTGCCCGGTGACCCGCTTCAGCCGGTGCAGGTAGTCGATTCGCGTGACCTGGCCCGCCTGGTGGTGCAGCTCGTCGCTGACGAGCGGCCGGGCGCCTTTCATGCTGTCGGCCCGGCCGCGCCGGTCACGATGGCCGGGCTCATCCAGGTCTGCGCGCGCGCTGCGGGCACGCAAGTCGAAGTGGTGCCGGTGCCTCCCGCCACCGCGCCCGCGTTGTTCCCGCTGATCAAGACGGACTGGCCATCGCAGCAGCGCGACACGGCCCGCGCCAGGGCGGCAGGTCTTCCCGCAACTCCGCTGGAAGTGACGGCCGCCGATGTCCTGGCCTGGGACCGCCAGCGGGGCGAGCCGCCGCTGACCCGTGGCTTCACCGCCGAGCAGGAGCTGGCAGTTCTCGCCCGTGCGCCCGCAGTCGTGTCGAGTGAACCTCGATGGTGATGAGCGAGCCGCCAGGGCCGGGCCGGCGCGCGCGGCCCGGGCCCTCCAGGGCGCAAGCCAACTGCTGACGCTAACCGGGCTTCCCCATCCGCTAGGCCATGACCGCCAGAGCATTCCGGTCAAGACAGGGCCTCGGACTGCGCATCAGTGCTCAGGGCTATGCCATGCGGGAAGCGGTGCACCTCCTGCGGCCAGCCGACCGCGACCGCGACACGGCCGGCCCAGTACCGTGCCGCGGCATCGTCGGCCACATCGACGACCGTGAGACCGCCGAGATGCTCCTTGGTCTCGGTGAACGGCCCGTCAGTGAAGACCGGCGAGCCGCTGCTCGGGTCGACGCTGCACACGACGGTCGACGCGTCCAGACCGCCGTCGCTGAAGACGAACGCACCGGCAGCCGTCATCTCCTCGATCAGGGCCCGGCCGGCCGCGCCCCTCTCGCGCAGCTCCTCCAGGGTGAGGTCGGGCACCCACTCGTCGTTGAAGGCGATCAGGTACAGCGACATCTCAAGCTCCTCTGCTCACGGGCAGCCCAGGCCGCTGCCCCTCACCTTCTCCACGAACGCACTGACTCGATTCGACACCCCTGGCCCCGATTGTTTCCAAGCTCCCCCCAGCGAGGTCGGCCGCCCTCCCTAGCGATGGGTACGACTGCCCCTTCGGGCGACTCTCGCCTGGCGGGCCAGGGCGCGACGGCAGAGTGTGACGTGTTCCCGGCTCGGCAACTGGTGCGATGACCAGATCGGGAAGGCCGAACGCCCCGTCCGGCCGATACGTCACGGCAGGCCTGCGCTTCTAGCGCGCGATCCCAGTCCTGGTGGCCGCTGCTGCCATGCGGCGCGCATCACTTCTTCGTCTGACAGGTCTAGCGGCCCGCCGGTGATGAGCCCTGGACAAAACTTCGCTGAACGCGGACAAACTCCGCAAACAGAGCGTATTCCTCTGATCCGCAGAACTCCCTGGCGGGCAGATGCTAGTGTCGCGTGGCGTTAGTTGTTTGACGGTCTGATTTTGACGGTCTGATCTTGGCGAGTAATTCGTCGGCGTCTTTGGTCCAGGCGAACGGTGTGCAGCGGTCGTTGCAGGCGTCGATGAAGGCGCCGATGGCGGTGGTGAGGTCTTTGACGGAGTGGAAGGTGCCGCGGCGGATGGCCTGGCGGGTGATGATGCCGAAGAATATTTCCACCATGTTGAGCCAGGAGCAGCTGGTCGGGGTCAAAGTGCAGGGTGATCCGCGGGTTGTCCTTGAGCCAGGTCTTGACGGCGGGGTGCTTGTGCGCGGCGTAGTTGTCGGCCACGACGTGCAGTTCGACGTCGGGGTGGGCGGCGGCGACCTTCTTCAGGAACCGCAGGAACTCCTGGTGGCGGTGCCGCGGGTAGCAGGCGTCGGCGGTGATCTTCCCGGTCGCGACTTCCAGCGCGGCGAACAGGGTCGTGGTGCCGTTGCGCTTGTAGTCATAGGTCTGCCGGGCAGGCAGGCCGGGCCGCAGCGGCAGCATGGGAGCGGTCCGGTCCAGGGCCTGGATCTGGCTTTTCTCGTCCACCGACACGACCACGGCATTCGCGGGCGGGTCGCGATACAAGCCGGCGACGTCGCGGATCTTGAACTCCAGCTCGGGGTCGGTGCTGAACTTGAACCCCTGGATCCGGTGCGGCTGGATATCCCACTTGCGCCAGATCCGCGCCACCGACGCGAACGAGATGCCCAGCTCGGCCGCGAGGAACCGGGCCGACCAGTGCGAGATGCCCAGCCGGGCTGGCGGCCGGCCGTCGTTCGCCAGCGTCGCGACCACCACGTCGATCTCATCGATCACCGCCGGGCGGCCGGACCGCGGCTCGTCTTCCAGCGCCGCGATCCCGCCCTGAACATAACGGTCACGCCAGCCGATCACCGTGGGCCGCGACACCCCGGCCGTCCGGGCGATCTGCGCGTTCGGGATCCCGTCCGCGGCCAGCAGCACGATCCGGGCCCGCTTCGCCAGGCCCGACGGAACGCTCGGCAGCCTGGCCAGCTCAGCAAGTCTCTGCCGGTCACCATCACGCAGCACGAGGGCGGGAGCTAAAGACATGCTCCATTGTCCCGCGAATCACACCGTAAAACAACTTACAACACTCGACACTAGAGCTTGCTCACGAACGAGGCTAGCTCGTCGCCAGCGCGCTCTAGGGCTGCGAAGGCATGCTCAATAAAGCCGGCCAAGGCGCCGGGATGTGTGCCCAGCAGGAGCACCACGAGAATGATGAGTCCCCATCCGACCGCCTTGCTCACGGCAGCCAGTCCCCAGATGAGGTCACGTGCTTCGCGGTCAAGCTGACACCCCCTCTCTCTGAGTTTCCCCGCCACGGGGAGCGACCATGCAGATCCGACCGCGCACATGGGGTCTCATGCTCGCAAACGGTGAACATGCTGTGAACTAAATAGCGAAAAATTACTTCAACATGCAGTCCAGTGCCACGAAAAGAACTCGAAACCATACCGCCTACTGCTGAGGATGCAGACCAGAACGCGCCAGATACCGCTCACCATCGGCCCACGTGGCGCAGACCTGGAATGACTTTTGCCTGACGCCGCGCGGCTCCTGCTCACGTTGGCTCTCAGTTTGGCTCGCATCGACAGTCGAACCGGGCAATGCAGGGCCCGGAGGCGGGCCGCCGAGGGCGCGCCGGACCGGAAGAACGACGGCAGGTGCACGCTGCGTGGCAGTCAATTGCCCGGCATTTCTCCGCCCGGCGTCCCGGCATGGGAACGTACCGCCAACCAGGGCGTCGTCTCTCATCGGTCGGCGGCAGCGGTGTACGGGCTGGGGCATTTCCCGGCTGACCGGCACGAGTTCACCATGACGAAGCGCAAGCAGACCAGACGGCCGGACGTCCGCGTCCACCGTCGGTTCACTGACGATCGAGAGACGGCCAGCCTGCATGGTCTTCCAGTCACCCGACCTTCGCGCGTCGCGTCAGACCTGCTGCGAGACCACGAGGATCCCGAGGGAATAGCTCAGCTCATCGCTGGCGCGATCCGCCTGGCTTATGACGATCCGGGTACCTTCGCAGACAGCCTCGCGCCTCATGCAGCCCGATTCGGGCTCGCCAAGGGAACAGGCACTGAACTGCTTGGCTTGTTCCTGGACCTGACCAATGATCCCGAAAAGGATAGGTGGATGGACAAGGCGCGCGTACACGTTGACCAGGCTGCCGGATAAAGACGCCGGCACCCATACGACCAGGCCTCGGGCCGGACGCTGCTCAAGGTCGGGCATATCCAAAGCGACATCATCGCCCGCCTCCGCAACCAGACCCGGACAACCGCCCTCCCCGAGGAACCCATACTGCTGAGGATCTACCGCACTGACGCCGGCTCGGCGGCCCGCGCCGAGTCGGTATTCCATCGCCTCCTAGACGCCGCCGACCATAGCCGCACTATCGGCAGGAGCGCCGGGCGATAGTGGTTCCTTACCCACACGAAGTTCCTCGACGAGATCGCTACTACCCTCGGCCTCCAGATCAGCGTCATCAACGAGGCCGAGTTCGACAGCCGCTGACCGCCACCTGCCGTACCGCCGCCGCGAAGTTCGCTGCAACTTCCGCACATGCGGCGAGCGGTAAGGAGACGGAGCGTCTCGTCACGAGGCATCTGCCGGGGCTAGGTGGTGGACCTGCTGGCGTAAGCGTCGACGCAGATCAATCGGCGTGCGAGGTAGGCAACTCACCGCCAGATCGGCGGCCCGCCGCTGCTGATGCTCGGCGGGGATCGCGGGCCAGGATGTCGTAGGTGTGCCAGTGCTTAGGGCCGCTGTAAGCCTCGCCGTCACGCTCGCTTTCGTGCAGCTCGAGGATCTCCAGCCCGTCTAGCATGCTGATGACCTCAGCACCGTTCTGAAAGGTCATGCCAGGATCGTCGGCCCAGCTGTCACGGGTGCCGAAAAGCTGCCCGGCGAAGATCGCGCCGGGCACTAGCGCACGGCGTAACTGCGCCCAGACCGCCGGGAACTGCCGCGGCGGGCAGAAGGGCAGGCTGAATCCCGCTTGAATCAGGTGCGCTGGCGGAAGGACGGCATCGGCGAACGACGCGCACACGATCCGGATGCGTCCCGCGCAACCCGCCGGGATCCGAGCCCGCAGCAAGGCAAGACCGGCTGGCTCGATGTCGATCGCCAGGACGGACCAGCCTCGATCCAGCAGCGCCAGCGCGTCGGTTCCCTCACCGCAGCCCAAGTCCACCGCCAGCCGGCCGTCGCCAACGCCGAGCTGACCGCACGCAGCCAGCAGCATGGGCCGCGGCCCGCGGCCCGAAGACCACGCGTAATACCCGGCCCAGTCTGCGCCTGCATTCCCGGTCACCCCACCATCCTGCCGGTGCCAGGTGGCTGCCACAACATACGACTTTGCCGCACCGCGGACCTCATGGCGATGTCGGCGGTGCCATGCGCCCACCTCCCGAGTGCGGCCATGACCGGGACGAGCTGGATCACGGCCTTGGAGAGGCTGTATTCGGTGCGGTGACTCGGGCGGCGTCCGTCCGGGTGAGGAGACCGTCGGCGACCAGCCGCCAAGACGGTCGGCGAGGATTTTCAGGCGATTCCCTGATCGGAGCGTTCGGGCAGGATGCGGAAGTGTCACTTGCGGTGGCTGCCGAGCCCGGCCGCCGGGCGCCGTTCGCCGGTTGCCGAACATGACATCGCGCAGGACGAGCACCGACCGCGGTCGCCGATCACCTCCACCGCAGCGTTGATTGCGTTGTCCGAGCGCGGTTGGTCTGACCTCCGCGCATCCCCGTATAGGCACATGCGGTTCGCCACCACCTGCTACGGTCCGCACGACCGCTCGGAACTCGCAATCACTGAGGAGGTTCGCGGTGCCGGACACCACCTGCCACATGTCGATATCTGTTGACGGCTTCGTCGCCGGGCCGAACCAGAGCCGCGAGACCCCCCTGGGCAAGCGGGGGGAGCTGCACGGCTGGCACATCGGCGACCCGAGGGCCAACGATGCCGACAAGGTCGCGACCGGGTGGCTCATGCGCCCGCGGGGTGCGTACGTGATGGGCCGCAACATGTTCGGCCCGATCCGCGGGGACTGGGATGAGGAGTGGACCGGGTGGTGGGGCCCCGAGCCGCCGTATCACGCGCCGGTGTTCGTGCTGACCCATCACCGGCATGACCCGATCCAGATGGACGGCGGGACGACCTTCCACTTCGTCACCGAGGGCTTCGACGCGGCCTACTCCGCAGCGTGCCAGGCCGCCGGGGACAACGGCGTAGACATCGCCGGCGGCGCCTCAAACGTCCGGCAGGCACTGATCGCCGGCGTGATCGACGAGCTCACCCTCGACATCGCACCGGTCCTGCTCGGTTCGGGCGAGCGCCTCTTCGACGGAGTTGAATCCTTCGGCTTCGAACCCGCCGAGGTGCTTCACTCACCGCTGACCACCCACATTCGCTATCGCCGCGTCAGCTAACTCCGCTGACCCGGTGTGAACGCCCGCATCTGCCCGCTCCCAGCGCTAGGAACAGTCGGGCCTTCGTGAGGTGGCTGGCGCCGTCATGAATCGTCTTCGTCTTGCTTGGATGAGTTAGTCCCGGTCGTGAAGGCCTCGCCAGAGATTCGGCCGCGACCCGTCATCGACGACGCCGACCCGAACAGCGGCGTCGGGAGCACATTGACTTGCCGCTGACAGTTCGATAATGCCCGATTCGTTGCGGGCGTGTCGGAACCGGGCCATCACGAGGGCGCTAACGGCGACCGGACTAACCGGAACCCACTTCGACCTCCGCCACGCGGGCAACCACCTGGTCGCTGAGGCCGGAGCCAACCTCCGCGAGCTGATGGAGCGGATGGGCCACTCGAGCAGCCGCGCCGCGCTCATCTACCTGCACTCGACCCAAGACCGGCAGCGCGCTCTCGCCGAGGCCGTTGCCGCGCGGACCCGCCAGGACCTCGCCGGGAGAATCTGTGGCACATTTGTGGCACGCGAGGGGCAGCATGAAGCATCCGATACAGGTCCGGCGGACGCACGCGGCCCGCCTGTCCTGCGCATCTAAAAGCGCCCCGAGCAGGACTCGAACCTGCGGCCTACTGCTTAGGAGGCAAACCCGAACCAGCCAGGCAACGCTCACCGCCGCCCTACATCGCACTGACCTGTAGCGACAATCGCCCGACGCCGCCCGACGCCGACTGGCTCCTGTTGAGGTTGGCTCCCCGTTTGGCTCTCCAGAGATCGTTAGCTCCGCTAACAGCCCACACAGCCGAGGCGAGTCTGCGCGCGTGCCAGGGCGTCTGACCCGCCAAGCTTGACCAACGCTGCCAGCTCCGGGCCGGCCGGCAATCGGCTGGCCGGCCGCCAGGGAAGCAGGGGTGTTAGTCGGAGGTGGGTATACGAGGGCCGGTCCGCCGGTCGGCTGGACAAGGGGCTGTTTACAATTGTAAACTGACCTCATGGGGTTAGACGTCGACTGGCAGCACGGCGAGGACCACATGCGTACCCGGCACCAGATCACGGTGCAGGCGGCGAATGAGGCACTCGCCGATCCTGACGCGCTGCTGTTTGACCCCGACCCCAAGAGCACGTCTGGTCAGAGTGCCCGCGTGATCGGCTTCTCGCCGACTGCTGCCGCGGTCCTGGTGGTCATCCTCGTCCGGCGCGAGGACAAACCAGGATCATGGTGGGGCGCCAACGGCTGGCGAGCAAATAGCACAGACCGCCGGATCTACGCTGAAGGGACCCAGCGCCATGAGTGACCCCAAGCAGGTAGTCGAGCAGATTGCCTCCGAAGCCGACGTCACCGCCGACCAGCCAATGCCACCCGGTGCCGTCTTCACGCGACCGAACAAGTCGGTCACCGTCGCTACCCGGCTCTCCCCCCAGGACCTGGCCGAGATCGAGCGCCTAGCGGACCGGCTGGACGTGCCCCCGTCCAGCCTCATCCGCGGCTGGATCCTCTCCGGCCTCAACGCGCACAAGGACGAGACCTTGCAGAGCACGATCGAGAAAATCTCCGCCGACGTGCAGCGACTCCGCGAACTCGTAGCCTGACCAAGACCTGCCTGGACGCGAGCGCCAGCGCCTTCTTGAGCTGCACCCGTCGATGAGCCCGCGGGGCAGCGGCGACGTCGGATCGGGCGGACACGACGGATCAGAAGTAGGCGCGATGTTCCGGCGACCTGATTTGATCGGCGGAGGTCGCCCGTTTCAACCGGACTTTATGTGGGTCACGAGATCCACGAGTCTGGTCACGCCCATCCTCGTCGAGAGCCGTCAAAGCGCTGGTTCAGAAGCGATAGCCGGCTACCAGTTACGAGGCGATAGTCAAGCCAGATCTGACAGGAGTGACGAGATGATCCTCTCCTCCATCACCGCCCGGCCAGTCTCGGCCATGCGGGCGGCGAGCCTCGGGTCCCATGGGCTCGCGGCTGCCGGGCCCTTAAGGCGCTCTGTCTCCCCGCCAGCGAGCGCCGCCTCATAGTCAGCCAGGCTCATCCGCCACGGACGCGCGCCGTGACGCGTCATCGCGGCACCGACGGCGCGCACGCCGGTCCAGTCGAAATCGCCGCGCCAGCTGATCGGAACGCCCGCCCGCGCGATCGCGCCGACGAGCCGGTGACATGCCGCCGACGCATTGCCCTCGGCGCAGATGAGTGCCGTCCCGTGACCCAGGCCGGCACCGCTGCCCGAACTGCTGACGGTCAATGCCGCCGCGCGCAGAACCGAAGGGTTCTCGCATACGAGCACCCGACCGGCAGTAGGCATCAAGGGCATCGCCACGAGTTGCTGGAGCGTAACCCGGAACGGAATACCGCCTTCGGCCGCCTCGCTGAGCCAGCGAGCCAGAGCACCGGGGCCGGTGGCCGTCAGTCCGAGCACGAGTACCTGGCTGGCCATATCGTCAGGTATTGCCCCTGCGGACTCCCACAGGAGCCGCTGCACGTCAGCGCGCGACAGTTCACGCGAGACGGCGGGCTCGCCGCCGCCCCGCAGCCTCCCGCAGCGCCAGGGCCCGCAGCACGAGGCGAGCTAGCCGCGTGCCTGCCAGCGCCTTGGTGTTGCCGGTGACACGCTCGGCCAAAACGGGCAGAGGCAGGGTGTCGGCGGGCAGCTGGTCGAGTACCGCCACTGCATGCACGGCCAGCGCCGAGGAGCCAGACCGGACCAGCCGGGTCAGCGTGCCGTCTGTCCCTAGGGAAGTTGCCCACTGCCCGTACCACGGCGCCGTCGCGTGCCGGCATGCGGCGAGGACCGCGAGCAGTTGCGACCGGACCGCACGTTCCCGGTCAGCAATCTCCGGACGCGGTGTCACTGGCCCGGCAAGAGCCTCGACCGCGGTGCGCAGGTCAGGCGCTATCGCGGCACGAGAAAGGGCAGCCGACAGCCGAGCCGGCACGATCCGCAGCGAGCCTCCCCGAAGGGACACCGGGCGGCCGAGTAGCCGCCCGAGTGCAAGCCGCTCCGCCTCTGTCGCATCGGCCAGCGTGAGGTCCGCGTCCAGTGAGCGCCCGAGCGCGATGCGGCGGGCCAGCCTGGCCACGACACGACTCAGCGCGGGATCGCCGAGTGTCCGACGCAGCCGCTCCTCATCGACCTTCGAGCCGGCACCGCTCAGGCCTGCATCCGCCTCTGGACTAGCGCCTGCTGTCGGGTCAGCGGTGGCAGGCCCGTCGGCGCCGAAAGCCGCTACCACGGCTCCAGGCCGGGCAGCAGCGAATCGGCCGGGGAACCGGCCTGGGCCGGGACCCGGCCCGGATCCCGGTCGCGCACCGGCCGGTCCACCTGCCGGGCCGCCACTCCGTCCCATTCCCACGTGGTCACGTGCACCGCGTCGATGCCATCGCGGCGTACCAGATTGTGCGTGGCGATACCGGGCACGGTCATGTAGAAGCCCCACTCGCGTTCAGAGGTCATCGCCACGTCGAGGTCGAACGCGGCGAGCAGGCCCAGGAACTGGGCTCGGGCCGAGTCGTCGACGCCGGCGAAGGCCTCATCGAGCATGATCAGCCGCGGGGCGTGCGGGTGCGCTGACCGGTAGTGCGCGGACGCTGCCGCGAACAGCGGCACCGACACGGTCAGCACCCGCTCGCCGCCAGAGGCCGGCCCGGTGGCCGGACGCCACCGGCCGTCCTGGAATCGCTCGATCAGGAACCGGTGCCAGTCACGGTAGTCCAGTGCTCGGCCGAGCAGCTCAGCCCAGGTCGCATGCTCGTCCTCAGCCCTTGTTGCCTCGATCTGCCGGTTGAGGAAATCGCCGACGGCGTCGCGGTCCGCGGGCGACCACAGCTCCGATTCCTGCCGTAGCAACCGCGACCGTGCTTCGGCGAGTCCGGTCGGGCCGTCCGGCCGAGTCTCCCAGCGCAGCCGCAGGATCATGCCCGTCGAGGTTGGCCGGTCGCGCAGCTCCGCGTTCATGTGCGCGACCTGGGCCTCGGAATCTGAAATGAGCTGCTGCAGGTGGCTGGCCACGTCGTTGATCAGATGGTTCTCGATCACCTCGCGCTGACGGGCAGTCAGGACTCGCTCCCGGTAACTAATCTCCTCGTCAAGCAACCTGGCCAGTTCGGCGGGTGTCCGCGGTATGCCCTGGAACGTGATCGTGACCACCAGCCAGTCCCCCAGGCTCGCAGCGGCCTCGTGCCCGTGACGGGTCAGCGCGTCCTTCAGCTCGCCGAACCGACCGCTGATCTCGTCCTGAATCCGCCGCCAGGCGTCGTCACCAGCGTCCACGTCCCCGAGCAGCTGCTCCACCCGCCGGGCCAGCCGGACCGCGGGATCGGCGGCCCAGCCCGAGCCGACGTCGGGAACCTCCGTCTCGCAGGCAGCGTTCAGGAGGCCGGTCGCGGCGAACCGGCGTAGCTCGGCGACCGCGTGGTCACGCCGCTGCTGCGCATCGGCGAGCGTCCGGCCGAGCTCGATTTCCTGGCCCTCGGCCTGGGCCCGCCGCACGGTCGCGGTTCGGTAGTCCTCGTCTGCTGTCGCCTGCAGGATGTCCAGCTGGGCGATCCTCGCCCGCACGCTTTCCAGGCGCTCTCTGAGCTCTTCGACCGTCGCGCCGATCGCGGCTTGCACCTCGTCGGCTCGCTGGCGTTCCTGGGCCGCGCGCACCGCAGCCGACCGCGCCACCTCGGTCCGGTCGCGCAGCTCCTCCTCCGCGCGTGCCAGTTCCGCGGCCCATCCGATCATGGCCGCGAGTGAGCCGGCATGCACCCGCATCGCCGCGGTCAGCACGGTGATCGCCGCGCGGAAGGCGGTAATCGCCACCGCGATGTCCCGCAGGCCTGGCAGGTCAGCTGGGCAGCGGGTGTCGGTCGCCGCGGCGTCGCGGACCACGACGGCCTCGCCCAAGTCACGCGTAGCCCAGCCGTGATCGGTGACGGCCGCATCGACCGCCGACCGGGCCTCGTCGAGCGCCAGAGCCGCGGCGCCCGCCACCGCATGCGCTGCCCGCAGTCCGGAGTCGACCGGGGCAGCCGCCACCAGTTCCTCCAGGGCGGCCTGCCGCGCCGTCACGCCTCCTCGCGCGCGCCGTGCCCCAGGTACTCAGCGTGCTCCTTGGACCACGTCCCGCGCAGTGGCCCAAGCCCCCACCGCCCGCCGCTGGTCGCAAACGGCACGCCGGTCCGCTCCACCGCGGAGACCGAGCCCAGCACCGCGCCGATCAGAGCATCGGATAGCGCGCCAGCCCGCGGATCGCTCCTATCGACGGCCGGGACGATAAGCTCCGCCAGGCTGTCGGGCACGGGCACGCCCGCGCTGGCCACGACGTCATGGGTCTCCGGGTCGAGTAGCCGACCGTCCGCGGTCAGCCAGGCGTCAAGCAGCCCCGATGCCTCCATGGCCGCTTCCAGCCCGGCGCGCTGAGGTGCCGTCAGGCCGGGCGCGAAGTCCGTGATCTGCCACAGTGCCGCGCCGGGCAGATCGTCGCGTGTACCTGCGCCCCTCGTATAAGGAACGGGCGGCCGCGCGGCGACACCGGACTCGAGCGGCAGCCGTTCCTCGTCCAGGACGGCCAGAGCCGCGCGGGCCTCGGCGATCTCGCCCGCGGCCGCCGCGCGCTCGTCGGCTAGGGCCCGGACGCTGTCGGCGTGGGCGGCGCGCAGTACCTGCGCGGCCGGATGCGGGCCATCCAGCGTCTCGGCCCAGTCGGCCATGCCGATCTCGTCCGGGCCTGGCATGACCAGGCCGGGCGGTTCCAGCGCCTCGGCGCGGCAGGCGAAGTCATGCCACGCCGCGAGGTGGCCCGCCGCGCTGTCTTCCACTTCCTGCTGCGCGACTGCGAGCCTGTCGGCGGCGCCGTCGCGGGCGGCCTCACGCCGGGACAGTTCCTGCCGCGCAGCGCGCAGCTTCTGCTCGTGTCCCACGACATCCTCGGCGAGCGCGGTCACGTGAGCGATAGCTTGTGCTCGCCGGTCCGCATGTCCGGTCAAGTCGCTTTTCAGCGCCTCGATCCCGGCCGGGTCGTCCGGCCCGTCTGGAAGACCCAGTGGTTCCAGGACTGCCGCGGCATCAACGCCGGGATTCCCCGCCGCCTGGCGGAGCGTGGCCAGGTCCGTCTCGACCTGCGCGCGGCTAGCGTCGGCCCCGACGACCGCGGTGGCTTGCTTCGTGGTTCGGTCGGTCACCATTCCCCGGGCCTTGGCTGCGTCCGCGGGCCGCTGCCTCCGCCAGAAGCTCGGCCTGGTACGCATAACGCTCGGCATCGTCCAGGCTCTTCATCCGCGGGTCGGCGGCGAGCTCCTCCTTCGCGGCGTTCTGCTGCGCGAGCTCGCGGACCGCATCGTCGAGCGCTGTACGGGCCGTCTGCTCGTCGGCGGCAGCCAGCCCGATCTTGGCCCGGATACTGGCCAGATCGCGCTGCTGCTGCTCGTATGCGGCATGCTCGGAGCGCAGTGCGCGGGACTGACGCCGGGCCGCGACCGCCGTGTACCGCCGGTAACGGCCAGCGAACCGCTGCACGTGCCTGCCAGTATCGCGCAGGCCGACCAGCTGGTCACGCTGCTCCTCCAGGTCGTGGAACGCTGCGGCGATGTCCGACAGCACGGCCTGGTCAAGCGGCGCGAGCGCCTCGGTCAGCGCCTGCGAAAGCCTGCCCTCGTCCGGCCGCTTCGAGAGCTGCGGCTGGCGCAGCTGGATGAGCAGGTTCACCAGCGCGCCGTAGCGGCTTGGGCCGAGGTGAAACAGCTGCTCGTCCAGCAGCCGCCGGTAGTGCTCGGCGCGCTGGGTTACCTGACCGCTCGCCCCAATGGCCTCACTGAGCCGGTCCTTTGTCAGCACGGCGCCATTGCCGCCGATAAGGAACAGGTCCTTACCAGGCCGTTGGGCGGTGACGAAGAACCAGCGGTCGGCGATCCCCCGGCCACGCGCCGCCCTGAGCCCGCAGCCGACGGTCAGATACAGCCGCTCCCCGTCCTCGGCGACGCGACCGAACTCCAGCCACGTGTAGCCGATTCGCTCCTCGTACTTGCCGCCGAGGAGCAGGTTCCACTCCATCTTCTTGTCCCGGTCACCGTCCGGCTCGACCCGGCTGGGAGACAGGTCCCCGTCGAGCAGGAACGGGAGCGTCAGCGCGAGCACTTTCGACTTGCCGGTGCCGTTGTTACCCCGGAAGAGCACCCGGCCGTCGCGGAACCAGAACTCCTGGTAATCGTAGTGAAAGATGTCCACCAGGCCGGTGCGCAGCGGCTGCCAGCGCGTCGTTCCTGCGACCGGCAGCGCCACCTCGCCCGCGGGCTGACCGTAACTAGTCATCGTTCCCCGTCATCCCGGTCACGAGCGGCTCGCCGTAACCGAACCGGGCCAGGGCAGGGAGGGGAACGATGCCCCCCGGACCGTCCTGTGCGAGGCCCAGCGCGGCGAGGCGGCGCACGGCCTGCACCGTGAGCGCGCGCTCGCCGCCCGGCAGCGTCGCGTCCTTGCGCCAGTGACGGCGGTGCGTGTTCACCAGCACGACCATATGGGCGGTCAAGACGTCCAGCGTGACCGGGCCCGCGTGCCCGGCACGGAGCCGGTCCGCGAGGAACTCGGCCAGCAGCAGCGTGGCGTGACCGTCGGTACCCTCTTCCGGCATGCCGAGGTCGGTCGCCTCGCCGGTCGGGTCGAGCAGTGCGATGCCCTCGGCCCTCGACTCGGCGACGAGCCCGGTCGCCTCGGTCAGCCGCCGCAGCAGAGGGCCGCGCTGGCGCTCGAGGTAGGCGCGCTCGGCCGGAGAGGTGTCGGCGTAGTAAAGGACCGGGTCGTCGAGCAGCCGCCTGGTGAGCGAATGCCTGATGGCCCGGTTCCGGCCGTCCTCCGTAGCCGGAAAAGCCTCTCCGGTGAGAGCGGCGAGCCGTTCCTCGGTGGTGACGGCCGTCACCGTGGACGGTCCTCGTCGCGCGATCAGCAGGACGGACAGGACAGCGCGGTCGACGTCGTACAGGGCATCGCCGGTGTCGTTGACGAACGCCTGCTCGTCCCCGGCGACACGGGTCAGGATGCCGATCTCGAGCAGCAGCTTCGCGACGGCGACGAGGTCGGCCCGCTCCTCCCTGGTCTGCAGGGTGAAGGTCACGCCGGCCGACGCCAGCTCGCCCTCCCGGCTTAGCAGTACGACCCGGTTGACAAGCCAGCCGAGCGTCACCTGGCTCTCGGCCCGCTCCAGGGCGGCAAGGGCCAGGCACGTGAGCACATATCGTCGCCGGCCGAAAGGAACCTTGCCGCTCTGGGCTGCGCGGCTGCCGTCGTGATGCGACGGCATCATCTTGCGCAACCGGGCCACGGTGTGATCGATCTGCACCGGCCAGCCGGCTTCCCGGACGAACCACTCGGCTAGCCAGCCCGCGTGCTTCCTGACCTCGCTGAACTTCTGCCGATCGCGGCTGGTCAGCAGCGGCTGCCGGAGCAAGATCCGCAGTGCCCTGCGCCGCTGCTCGGCCACCTGCGCCTCGAGGACGTCACTGAGCGCGTCCGTCATGGCGTCCTCGCCGATCTGGCGAACTCAACCGACCGGGCCGAGCCGGTCAAGCCGACCGTCCCGGCTGGCCAGAAACTCAAGTCGGTGATGGTCAGCTCATGATCGGGGCCGATCATGACGCCTCCGGCCGTCACGATTCGCGCCGTGGCGCCGTCCGGTATCGGCCGCAGGGTGATCTCCATCGTGCTGTCCGACGTCCTGGAGGTGATCACGCCCTCCGGACCCACCGGACCGGCGGCAAGGCTCTCGCCGAGCAGCCGCAGGAACAGGCCGAACTCCGCGTCGTCCAGCGGGCCGATATCGGACAGCCGGGCGGGCCGTCCGGTCGCGAGCCGACGCCGCGCAGCCTCCGCCTGCTCCCGTTCGGCCGTGGCGAGCCGTGCGAGGTGCTCCCGCTCGGCGGATCGGTCCGCGACCTGCCGCTGGCGGCCGCGGCGCGCGTACCGCCCGGTCGCTCGCAGCCGTGGCGCTATCTCGGTCCGCGGCGCATCGAGCCAGCTCACCGATGCGGGAATGTCGGGCTGCTCGGCAGTTACCTCGACAGACAGGTGCCGAGCGGAGGCCAGGCCGAACGCTGCCCGCCACAGCCGGTGCGCGTCGGCTTCGCTCGAGGTCTCGGCGAACCATCGCGCTAGTGCCCGGAAATCCGCGCTGCGATCGCTGCGCCCGGTCCTGCGCTCCTGCAGCAGGCTGACGGTGGCCAGCAGATCCGGGATCGCCTGGCGGGCACGGCCACGCAGCAGGTCTGCCTGGCTCGGGTGGCGGCGGTCGGCCGTCACGAACCAGGAGGCCAGACCCGACCAGCGATCCCGCCACTCGGTCAGCCGGCGCTCGATCGCCGCGGGCCGGCCGCCATCCGCGCCGGGCTGGCCATCTGGTTCCTGGCCGGGCGCCGCGTCGGCCGCCTCGCGCTCGGCCGCGAGCTGCAGCAGCGGGCCAACGCGGCCCGCGGCATCCAGCCGCCGCAGCAGGCCCTCGATCTCGAAGGCCTTGACCACCAGCTCGGAGACAAACCGCTCCAGATAGCTGATCAGCCGGTCCTTGTAGGCGAGGAACGCCTCCTCGTCGATCTCCTGCAGGTCGAGTGTGCGCTGCAGGCCGGACATGAACGCGCTCGCGTTCGCGGCCAGGCTGTCGAGCCGGCCCGTCAGCTCCAGCAGCAGGTTGTGCGCAACCGCCGGATCGGCGGGCGCCGGCAGGTCCAGCAGCGCGCGGAGCCGGAGGCCAATGTCCTCGAGCGCCACGGCCTGCAGCTCCCCGCGCCGCGCGAGCTCAGCCTCGTACAGCGCGAGCGCCCGCTCGGGCGCCTCGCCTTCCTTTGTGAGCTGGTACAGGTAACGCGCGCGGTAGAAGTCCTCGACTGTGGTGACCCGGCTCGTGTCGGGATCGGCGCGCAGATTGCCCCACACTTCGAGGCTCCGCAGAGCCTCCTCTATCTGCTCCTGAGCGACCGGGCTGCCAGTCCCGTCCCGGTCCAGTGCTTCAGCCACGTCCTCGGGCCGCAAGTGCACAACGAACCGCTGCTTGGCCGCGGTAAACACGCCCATGACGCGCCGGTAGAGCGGAGCAAGCGGAACGTCGAGATGCGCGAACGGCCGCGTTCTCGACCGCGGCGGGTGCTCAGCCTCTGAGGTTTCCATCTCAGTACGCAGTATGCCTAAGGCCGCCGACAAACGGCCGGAGCATGGAAACCTGCGGGCGTCCGGCCGACGCCGGCCTGAGACGAGGACACCCCCCGTTCCTGAGCGCGCGGCTAGCGTGCGCGGCCGTCACGACCTGGCCTCGCTGGCGGATGATCGACTCGGCCGCTTCACGGTCGGCCTCGGGGCAGCCACGGTAGCGGCAAAGTCGTTGCGTCGTCAGGCCGCACGAAGAGGCGTGCAAGCATGGCAGTGACACTGCGCGCTCATGGCTCGCCAGGGCTCGCGCTGGCCCGTAGCCGACCGGGAGGATGGCCACGCATCCCTATCCCAACAACGCGGAGACATCCCTGGCCTGGTCAGTGCTCCACCTCCGGCTGGCCGCCGAGATGGGAGTGGTCGCAATCTGGGACCGCCCGGTGCCTGCGGCCACGGTTCGCTTGCCTTCGCGAATGGCGAAGCCTGGCGGCTGGTGACTGCGGCTGGCCGCTTGTCGTCTGCCCGACGCATAGGCCGACCTACTTCTGCTACATCCAGCGCTAGCGCAAATCCGGGGAGGTGAAGGGCCGGGGTTCAGCCGGCTGGATCCTTTGGCTCCCTGTTTGGCTCTCCGCCGGTAGGTGTTCGAATAATATACGCAGTTCAGACATTATGATTAGCTCGCATAGAGCGATTGCTCGCAGGCAGTAGATCATACTATGGATTATATTTTCGAAATAATTCGTTCAGCTGTGATGATGCGCCCCGAGCAGGACTCGAACCTGCGGCCTACTGCTTAGGAGTTGGGTCATAGGTCGTCAGACTTCGTAAAATGCCTGCTCGGGGCCATGCCGCTCTGCAATCGCTCTCGGGCGAGCGAACTCATCCGCGCCATCTCTGTGGCACGTATATGGCACGCCGAACCGGCTTCCGCCGCACGCTCTAGAGGGCTGCGCGGCGTCGAGCTGAGGCAGGCTCCCTTGCCTGCCGGTCCCTTCTGACGATGCCGTGCCAGAGGCTCGCGGTCAAGGACGCCGAAGGCGCCGCGCAGCGGGCGAAGCTCCTTGACGGCGAGGGGCACGGCCATACCCTCAGCCGCGCAGCCCGGCCCCCCACGCCGGCCACCCGATCTCTGAAAGAGAGCGCCGCGCCCCGCCTTTCCGCGCGCCCGCGTTCTGCGTCTTCTCCCATTCAATTCTGCTCCCCAGGAAGGACACCCGTGACCATGACCACCGACGAACCTAGCCAGGTCACTCCGACCGAGATCAGCGAGCTACTCAGCGCAGGCCGTGCCCTAACCCCGCAGTCCCCGCTCGGCGAGCAGATCGCCTACTTCGAGCTGAAGGCGCAGCTGCTGTCCCGCATCGCCACCGAGACGGACACAACCGATGCCCGCGCGGCCGCCGCCGAGGCCTGGGACCAGGTCGCTGCCCTGACCACGCAGCTCCGGCAGAAGGTGCAGGGAGACAGCGACCAGCCTTAGCCGCTTCCGCGCCCTCGTTCCGGCCAGCCACGGCCGTTGCAGCGCGCCGCTGAGCGCATCCGGTTGCCATCCCGGTCCCGACAGCACGCCGGGCCCGCCATCGCGCGGGCCCGGTTCCCCGCTCGTCTCCGGAGGCACCCCATGGCAACCACGACCCGACCCACCACCGGAACCCGCGCACTGCGGGCGCGCGGTCTTGGCGCGCCCCGAGGCGGCTGGGCGCGAAGCGCAGGAACCGCAGGAACTCCTGGTGGCGGTGCCGCGGGTAGCCGTCGATGACTTCTAGGCGCGATCGGCCGTCGTGATTTGTCTCGGCCAGAAGGATCAGAGGTATTGGAAGCTTCTGGATTACAGAGTCAATCAGCCGCGCCTTCTCTTCAACTGCCCACACCAGTTTGCGCTGGTACCTCCGGTTGACCAAGAAGATGCCCTGGGTGAACTGACTGTAAAGCCGTTGAAGACTCTCGCCTTGGACCGATCGGCCGCCCCTGGTACCAGGCCGCCGACGTCCACCAGGCCCAGCACGGCCGCCCGGCCAAGGCCGACCAGGCCACCTAGCGTCATCCGCACCCGGCCGGGTCAGGTCACTGCCCGTCCTGGCCCGGCCGGGCCTCTCCGCTCCGGAGCTCACCATGCCCCTCGTCCTGCCCGCCGCGTTATGGCTCACCGACCCCTGGCACGACGCCCTGGCGCTCGTCCTGGCGCTCATCGCCTACCGCCCAATCGCTGACCTGATCCGCTTCGCGCTCGCACCCCCCGCCTCACGACGCCACTACCCCGGCATGATCCGCGCCCGCCACCGGTGGCGCTGGCTGTGCCGCTGCACCGGACTCGGCCAGCCCGAACTCGCCGTGAACAACCGGCCCGTCGCGGAATCCCGAGCGCTGCTCCTGGTCGCTCTGTCGCTGGTCTCCAGGCTGCTCGCCGTTCTGATCGGGCTAGAGAGCGCCGAGCGGATCGGGAAGATCCACTACCCGCATGCGCGACGATGGCGGCTCACTGACTACGGCTGGCAGTGCCTGGTCAAGACCGCTCCCCGCATTGGCCGTAAGGAAGTCGAGAAGCAAGCCCAGCACATCGCCGACTACTGGCGCTCCGTGCGCGTCGGCGTCACCCAGGCCGCTCCCGGTCGGCTCATCGTCCGCGCCCTCCGTGACGACCCGCTCGCCGTTCCGTTCGGCCCCGACCGATGCCCGCCCGGTACGTACGAACCGCACCAGCCGACCGTTCTCTACGTCGGGCGCGACGACTTCGGCGCCGACCGACACCTCCCCCTGCGCGGCCTCACCGGCATCACGGTCTCCGGCCTGCCTGGCTACGGCAAGACCAGCCTGATCAACTCCTGGCTCTGCCAGCTCGCGCCGACTCCGGCTGTGCAATTCGTGCTCCTGGACGGCAAGGACGGCGGCGACCAGGAACCCTGGCACGACCGGGCCTGGCGGTACTGCGGCGACCAGCTCGCCGACGCCCTCGACGTCCTGGAGGACCCACACGCTGAGATGCGGCGGCGGCTGCGCAACATCACCCGACTGTGCGGGCAGTCCAACGCCTGGAACGCTGGCGGCCCGACTGAGGACCTGCCACTGCTCGTCACGGTCCTGGATGAGTGCCACACCTATCTCGACATCGCCCAGCACAAAGGCGACCGCGCGATGGAGACGCTCGCCCGCCGCTGCATCTCGCTCGTGGCCGAGCTGATCCGCAAAGGCCGGTCCGTGCTCTGCCTGACCATCCTGGCCACCCAGAAGACCACCGGGGACTCGATCCCGACCAGCCTGCGCGACAACTCCGGATCGGCCATCTCGTTCGCGCTCAAGACGACGGAGAGCAGCGTGGCCGCGCTCGGTGACGCTATCCGCGAGTACCCCGGCTATTCACCGACCCTGCTGCGCGAGACACCCAGCGGCATCGGCACCGCCGTGACCACTCTCACCACCGGAACCGACCCGTTCACCCGCCTGCGCGTCCCCGAAATCACCGAGCCATGGGCGGCAGCCCGCGCGGCCGCCACGACTCGCCACCGCCGCGACCTCGACGTCAACGCCCTGGCCGAGCCAGTCCTCATTCCTGCCCCTGCACCAGCACCCGATCTGTCGCTATCGAAGGAGTGAGTCACCATGAAACCGCCTGCCCCTGACCGGCTGCTCACCGTCGCCCAGGCGGCCGAGCTGCTCGGCACATCCGACAGTTTCCCCCCGGCCTCATCGCCGAGCGGAAGATCCGCTTCGTGCGCGTCGGCCGCTGCGTCCGCATCCCCGAGTCCGCGATCGCCGAGTACATCACATCGAGGACCGTCGAGCCCGTCACCGCCTGGGCGCACCGGCGTCGGAGGGTGAGCTGACATGGCCGGCCGCAAGACCCGCGCATTCGGCTCGCTCCGTCGTCTCCCATCCGGCCGCTGGCAGGCTCGCTATCGCGGTCCTGACGGGCTCCTCGTGGCCGCTCCCGGCACGTTCGTCCGCAAGTCCGATGGTGCTCGCTGGCTGGCCCTGACCGAGGCCGAGCTGCTGCGGCAAGACTGGATCGACCCGGAGGCGGGCAGCGTCCCGCTCATCGACTACGCGGAGGCCTGGATCACCGAACGGCCCGGCCTGCGGCCCAAGACGATCCAGCTCTACCGCTACCTCCTGCGCCGCCACATCACACCCGGCTTCACCACGATCGGCAGCATCACCGAGGCCGACGTCCGACGCTGGCGGGCCGAGCTGCTCGAGGACGGCGTCAGCCCCGTCACCGCAGCCAAGGCCTACCGGCTGCTCAAGTCCATCCTCGCCACCGCCGTCGAAGACAGCCTGATCCGCCGCAACCCGTGCCGGGTCAAAGGTGCTGGCAACGAGCAGTCACCCGAGCGACCCTTGCTCACCGTCGCCGAGGTCTACGCACTCGCCGACGCCTGCGGTCCGCGCTACCGCCTCATGGTCCTGCTCGCCTGCTTCGGCGGCCTGCGCTGGGGCGAGCTCGTCGCGCTCCGCCGCCGCGACATCGACACAGCGGCCGCGGCCGTGCGCATCGCACAACAGCTCACCGAGGCTCGCGGCCAGGCGTCGTTCTTCGCGCCGCCCAAGACTGCCGCGGGAAGGCGCCGCGTAATCCTTCCGGGCAGCATCCTCGCCGAAGTCCAGGAGCACCTCGACAACTACACCGGCGCCTCGGCCGACGCGCTCCTGTTCACCTCGCCGCGCGGAGAGCTGCTCCGCCACAGCAACTTCTGGCGCGTCACGTGGGTTCCGGCGATGACCGCGACCGGCCTGACGGGCATCCACTTTCACGACTTGCGGCACGCCGGCAATCACCTGGTCGCCGAGGCCGGCGCGACCCTCCGTGAGCTGATGGAACGCATGGGCCACGCCAGCAGCCGGGCCGCACTCATCTATCTGCACACCACCGACGACCGGCAGCGCACGCTCGCCGAGGCCGTCGACAGCGGGCAATGCAGGAGCGCGCCGGAGATCCCTGTGGCACGTCTGTGGCACGAGACGGACAAAGCGATGATGGCGAGGAGGCACTCATCAGGAGCCGCGACCCGCCTGACCTGCGATAAAAGGCAGCGCCCCGAGCAGGACTCGAACCTGCGGCCTACTGCTTAGGAGGCAAACCCGAACCAGGCCAGACAACGCTCACCGCCGCCCTGCATGGCGCTGACCTGCGACGACAACCGCCTGACGACGCCTGACGACGCCTGGCCCCTGCTGACCTTGGCTCTCAGTTTGGCTCTCAGCCAGAGAGGCTCCGGGCATCGGCCTGAAGTTACTCGCAGCTGAAGTTACTCACGGAGCGAGCCTGCCCGGCGGATCCAGTCGCGGGCATTATCAGGTCACCTCTACTGCCGCCGACACGAGGACCTCAGCGGCACGGATGAGCCGTCGCAGCTCGTTGGCGCCGACCATGAGGGTGCCGTAGTGGGAGTCGTCTTTCAGGTCGAGGGCTGTGGCCAGTGCCCGGGCGAGGTCACGGGCGCGCTTCGCCTGCTCCTCATCAGCGCCTGTCCCGAAGCGGACTTGCTCCAGCAGGGCAACGGCGTCTCGGTGATCTTGTCCTCGCGACCTTTCGCCCAGCAGCCTGCAGCACAAGGCGTCACTCGCCGCGATCGCGGCTAGGACCGCGTTGCCGGCCGCCACGTGGTTGAAGTTAAGGTCCTCGGGCTTGTCGGCATCGCCGCGGATCAGTTTGGCGACTTCCAGGTACGCGCGGGCGTGTGCCGCGCGGGTGCGAGCATCCTCAGCGGTGCATGGCCGACGGCGGGCGCGGCCGGTCACGCCTGCCCCAGAAGCTGCCTGACGTCGGCGCCGGCCAGGCTGACGGCATCCTTCCGCCACTCGTCAACGATGGGCTCGCGTGCGCGCGACAGTCGCCGTAGCGCTGCCATCGATCGGTCGGTCACCTGGCAGCGATTGCCGGTCCAACGCTTCACCAGGTCGCGCAGCCGGTGAACCTGGTCATTCCACAGCTCACGCTCCCGCGAACCCAGGCTCGCGGGCCTGACCAGCAGGATGTCGATATCACTGTCGGCGTCCCCGTCTCGGCGCGCCGCGGAGCCGTACAGCGCCGCGGCGACGGGCGGAACCAGCCAGGCCGGTATCTCGCCGCGCAGCCGGCGCAGAAGCTCGTCCTGCGCGCGCAGAAGGGCCGTGACCGCCGGATACAGTACGTGGTCGCGGTTGAGCAAGTAAACGACCCGGTCGCCGATCTGCTCCGTGGTCAGCAGCCCCTGCACAGCGAGCCGGTCCAGCGCGCGCCGGACGCCTGCCTCGGTTCCTGCCGCCGCGGCCCGGCGCAGCTGCGCCGCGGTCGCCGGAGAAGCCCGGCTGGACAGTGCACGCAGGAGAGGCATTGTCAGGCCCCCAGCTAGCACAGCCGCCGGATCAGATACATCCACGTGCGAATGGTACCGCAGTATCATTAGCAATACTTGAGTACTGCAGTCAGCACTCGAGTATCAGCGCTCCGGCACGGCCCAGCCGTGCGAACACCGGCTCGCCAGGTTACCGCTCGTGGCTCCCCTCTGTGTCAAGACGCGACGAGAGCAGGGGTCTTTAGGCTGGTCGGTGGCGGGTCCGGGAAGTGGCTTCTCCGAAGCGCCGATTGGCGCTTCGGCCGCGGACTGGCTGCCGCCGCGGTGATGCCGTTACGCTGTGCTGACGCGAACTACGCGCTGCGTCTGGGTCGGCGGGCGAGGTCGATGCGGACCTCGAGATGCAGATGCTCGGCGAGCAGGTGCTTGAGTTCGCCGCCTTCGATGATCCGGAGCCTGTTGTTCCGGGCGGCGAATGCTTTTGTTTCTGGGCTGACCCATGCTGTGGTTACCAAGACGCCGCTCGTGGCTCGTTTTTCTTCGACGGATCCAGCCAGGGCGCGGACGTCGTTGGTGGGCACGCACTTGCTGTAACGCTTTGCTTGGATCAGGATCTCAGCACGGTGCACGACATCGGTCTTGTTGTAGGCGACTGCATCGATGCCTTCGTCGCGGGAGGACTGTGTCACGTTGACTTCCATGCCCATCGCCTCGAAGAGCTGGCGGATCAGGTTCTCGAACCTGTACCAGTCCATCTTCAGCAGGTCTGGCCGTGAGTCGATGCCTGCCAGCGCGTCGACGGGGTCCGCGAAGCGGTATTTTGCCTGCTGGAACTCGATGACTGGTTCAACAGCCTCAACGTCGTAGGGGTGAGGCGACACGATGGCCTTGAGATGCTTCAGACATGCTGCCGGGTCAAGCTGGTCAAGGACGAGATCAGAGAAGTCGGCCCGGCTGGCGGGTGCGCTGATCAGGTGAAGCTCCTCCGCCTTGCCGGTTGCCCTGTTGGTTGCTGACACGATCCCGTTGAAGACCACGGCATCCACGACATCCACGGCAGCGGCCACGGTGAAGCATTCCCACATGATCCGGAGCGCTACTTGGTGAATCACAGACGCGTACAGCTCCTTAATTTCCTTGAGCGGGCGCGCTAACTCGTCGATCTCCCCTCGAGCTTTCACATACCTGAAGTCTCGGGCCGCCGGGATAGTCTCCACCGGCGGGAGCCGGTACTGGACCACCAGCTCGCGCGGGTCCTGGCGATAGGCGACCTGGCAGTCCTGCATGAACCCGGTCGGATATTCCGATAAGGCCAGCATCTGGGTGAAAAACTCCTCGACCGCGTCGGGAGCACCCGCTCGGAAGTTCTCCTCGAGCTCGTCGACCGCAGCATCGCGCTCGCGAGTTTCGGTGTTGTTCTTGTCGACCAACACCTGGTAATCATGCCGCGCGGTCTTCAACTCCCGGCTGCGCGCTTCCTCGGCGCGGGCATGGTCAGCCAGTGCGCCCTGGAACATCGCCCAGGCCGCGTCTTTAGCGCGCTGGTACCTGGATTTTCCTCCGACCAGGCCGGAGAGCGCTCCGGGAACTGGAGGAGCGAAAGCAGCCCAGTCGGGCGCCGCCAACCGCCTTCCAAGTTCGCCGGGATCGAATGCCGGATAGTCTGCAGTGCGTTTAAGCATCGCGAAAGTGAGCGTTGGCGGCTCACTCAGTCCTGACGTCAGGACAGATTTGAGTTCGGCCACTCGGGAATCCAGCTGTTCGCGCATAGCGCGAGCGGCTGCCGCCCCCGCCTCGTGCGCCAGGAGTTCCTGGCGCTTTCGCTCAGCGGCATCTTCACGTGCAGCTTGCCGAAGTGCCCGGTCCCGTTCTTGTGTGAATTGGCGAACCAATTGCTGCTGCGCCCGCTCCCGAGTTCTAGCCTCACGCTCCCGTCGCTCACGTTCTCGTTGCAGGTCTGACCACAGCGAGCGTCTTCGCGCCATCATCGCCTCCACCACTACAACATCAAAAGACAGTGGCGTCGACAAGACCCTTTGGGCGCAGCAGCGCACCGCAGCGACGGGGCACCCGGCTGCTGAGACACCCTGCTTCTGCCGCGACTCAGGTGTTCACTGCTCGTGGGCCGCTGGCCTCGGGTCTGGTCTCTGGCAGCCGGGAGCTGTTGCAGCGAACCAGCCTGCCGGGAGGCCGCTCGGCCGAACCAGCGGTTGTTAGTCCAGTACTTGGCTGAGGGTGCCGAAGCCCGCGGTCCGCTTGCCTTCGCGAATGGCGAATTGCTGCCCGCTGGTGATCGCGGCTGGCTGCTCGTCGGGTGCTCGGCGCGCGGGCGGGCCTACCTCTGCTCTATCTCCCCCTGGCGCTATACCGGCGACTTCGAAGCGGGCCCGGCGTTCAGGCAGTGCAGGTACTTTGGCTCTCAGTTTGGCTCTCAGCCGTCAGCTGTTCGAACCATAAACACAGTTCAAGCAATATGATTCGGCCGCAACGAGCGATTGCTCGCAGGCAGTTTACATATCCTTGAACGGAATGGCGAAAAATATTCTCCACGTGCCGGTATGGCGCCCCGAGCAGGACTCGAACCTGCGGCCTACTGCTTAGGAGGCAAACCCGAACCGGGCCAGACAACGCCCACTGCCGCCCTACATCGCGCCGACCTGCGGCGACAATCGCCTGATGCCGCCTGAAGCCGCCCAGGCCCTGCTGACGTTGGCTCCCAGTTTGGCTCTCACGTGTTTGTCGCCGTACGAGCATCCACACACCTGTCCCTGCCGGAACCGCTCGTCTTCAGGTGGCGAACCGCATGGCCGACAAGCGGCGTTGTGTATGGTTCGAGTCTGGCGTTCTGTATGATTCGATCTCGGCGTTCTGTATGATAGAAAGCATGTCACCGATGCTCGAACGAGCTGTCGCGGGGCGCTACCAGGACATGGTCTCCGCCCGCCGGGTGACTGTAGTGACCGGACCGCGCCAGGCAGGCAAGACCACGCTAGTCCAAAGCCAGCTTGGCGGAGGAACGCTGCGGAGCCTGGATGATCAGGGCACCCTGGACTCCGCGCTCACCGATCCCGTCGGTTTCCTGGCACTCGGCCAGCGGCCGCTCGTGATTGATGAGGTCCAGCGAGCGGGCGAACCGCTGGTACGCGCAATCAAGCTTGCTGTCGACCACGACCCCACCCCCGGCCAGTTCGTGCTGACCGGCTCGTCGAACTTCCTGACCGTCCCCACCATCTCCGAGTCGCTCGCGGGCCGGGCTGGCTTCGTCGAGGTATGGCCCTTCACCCAGGGCGAGATCAACGGCAAGCCCGACAGATTTATCGACCGCGCGTTCGAGGGGCCGGCCGCGTTCAGCACCCACCATCCCGGCCGCTTCAGCCGGCACGACCTGCTCGACCGGGTATGCGCCGGCGGCTATCCGGAGGTTCAGCGCCTCGCCGCCCGCCAGCGGCCGGGATGGTTCCGGGACTACGTGCGCACCACGATCGAGCGCGACGTGGTCGAGCTCTCAGGCATCCGCAAGGTCGCCGAAATGGGTCAGCTCCTTCGGCTGTTCGCCGCGCGCACCGGCTGCGAGCTGGTCATGCAGGGCATCATCGACGACGCGCCGCTTGAGCGGCAGGCCGTCTACGACCATCGGGCGTGGCTGGAGACCATCCACCTGCTCACCACCTTGCCGGCCTGGTCACGCAACCTCACCCGCCGCGTCAAAAGACATCCCAAGGTCTTTCTGACCGATCCGGGGCTTGCCGCATGGCTGCTTGGCAAGACCCCTGCCGCGCTGGCTAACCCCGAAGACCCCGCGACAGGCCAACTCGTCGAAACCTTCGTCTTCGCCGAACTCCGCCGGCAACTCACCTGGGCGGCCACCGACATCGCCATGTTCCACTGGCAGGACCGTTCCGGCGCAGAGGTCGACATCGTCCTGGAATCCGCTGACGGGCGTGTCGTCGGCGTGGAAGTCAAAAGCCATCAGACCGCGAAACCCGAATGGTTCCGCTGGCTCGCCCAGATGCGCGCCGCTCTCGGCGAAAAGTTCATCGCCGGAATCGCCCTCTACGCGGGCAACGACGTCCTGCCCTTCGGCGACCGCCTACTCGCCGCTCCCATCTCCGCCTTGTGGGGGCCATGAAAGCGTGCGAACCCTAACTCGGACCGTGTTGACCGGGCGGCGTCGTACCACCAGCACTCCAGACGACCGGCGGCGGCGCACGTGACTGGCCGAGCGTGCGGACGCCAGGCTTACCGCTCATGCCGAAAAGCGCGCGTTGCTTAGGTGCATGTTTATGAGCTGGCTCGCGTGGTCAGGCCGGCCCTCAGCCCTGGCTCTACGGCGCGTTGCTCCTCGCTTGCGGTCTGTGCGGCCAGGATTGCGTCTGCGTTGACCTGGTCGAGTGATGATGTCGTTGGTTTCCGCTCGTGTTCCTTCGATTACGTAATGTCCTGGAATCACTTCGAGTCGCGAAGGGCGCTTACCGTGTGCCTGGCCCCGGCAAGCGGGTCGGCCTGGATGCCACCCCGGCCGAATATTCGCGAGCCTGGACAGTCCGTACGGGCTAGCGTTCGGTGCGTGAGGAAGACGGTGCCTCCGATGCCGGAACTGGGCGAGTACGCCCTGGCCGCGGGAAGGAACGCGGCGGATCTCCTGGATGAGGCTGAGCTCCTGCTCAGGAACCGCCGCTGGGCGCGGGCGTACCCACTGTCCGTCCTGGCGTTCGAGGAGATGGGCAAGGCGTGGATGACCATCGTCGCCATGATGATGCCGGATGACATCCGGTCTGAGTGGCCGCTCACCGAGCTGATGGCTACCCACATTGACAAGCTGGTCGCTGCACTCTTTCTAGGCCGGTTTCTGTCCTCGGCAGCGGTCGGTGAGGATCCGTTCGGCGCCGTTGTCGCGGTTAGTGAGAACGTCGGGACGCTCGCTGGCGAGCACAACAGGGCCAAGCAGCGGGGCTTCTACGTCGACCTTGCAGGCGGCGAGGTCCGCGAGCCCAGGACGGTCAGCAAGGCGGAAGCGTGCGGGGTATCCGCTACCGTGCGTACGCTCGCCGATTACGGCGGCTACCTGACCGAACCGGGCTTCATACAGTGGCTCCTCGACGGCGACGAGGAACTCCAGGCCTTCCGCGCGAAGTTCTGGGACTGCATGGTCGCCGGATTGAAGGACGACACCGGCGAGACCATGATCACGGGTGTGCGCGGCCTGATGGACGATGTGGGCGCGACCGAGGGGATCCCGCAGATGCTCCGCGAGATCGAGCAGGAGAAGGCCCGCGAGCGCGCTATGCGGAACAAGCGCAGTCAGCCGAAACGGCCTCCGCCGCGCGGAACACGCCGGAGGCGGGCGCGGTGAGCGCGGAAGAGGACTGGGACGCCTGGCGAGAGCGGTCTGACGTGACGCATAACGGCATCGTCCGGCTGTTCCACGACCGGGCGATATGGCGGACTATCCTCAGCATGCTGGAATCCAACCCCGCGGTGCGCAGGGGCGGTTTCGGCGAGTACTGGCTTGGATCGTGCTACACGAACTCGCAACTCATCGGAATGCGCCGCGAAACCGACGGCGACAAGGGGAGCGTCGGGCTCAAGCGATCGCTCGGCCAGCTGGCCGCATGCCCCCGGATCGCGACCCGCGACTGGTACGAACGCGAGCTGCGCAAGGAGCACGCCGGCCGGTCGGGCAGCGACCTGGCGTGGCTCAGCAGCGGGTTCGACCGGTTCGCCGCACCGGGAGCCCCGTACATCGACAGCGAGCGGGTCAAGGAAGACGTCACCGACCTCGAGGCCGTCATCTCCAAGGTCAACGAGTACACCAGCAAGGTCATCGCCCACCGCGACGCGGCAATTGCCCGCGGGCAGGTCGCACCGATCCCGGTGACCTGGGGTCAGATGGACAAGGCCCTCGACCGCATCGGCTTGATCCATGCCAAGTACTACCGCCTATGCCACCCTGGGGAATCGCTAGGCGGACTCACGCCCCTGGTCCCGCCCGAATGGCTGATGATGTTCAGTACCGCCTGGATGACCCAGAAATTCGTCATGCCCGACCACATGGACCTCGAGCCGGAAGGCCTATTCGGCAGTTAGCGACGGTCGGGTCTCGCCACTCAGCCGAAGCGACGGCCGGCGCGGCCGGCAACCGCAGCTCATGGAAGGCGCCCAGCACGTCGAACCTGCGGGAGCGGGATTAACTCGAGTTCTGCGCCAGCCAGGGCCAGCGTGTACCTCTTCACAAGATCGCCAGTGAGTTCGACCGCGGCGTCGAACTGAATCGGCGGTCAGACAGCCTCGGTACTCCCGAACTCGATATTCGCCTCAAGCGTGGCTGGGACAGCATCGCACGAACCTACCGCAGCACCCCACCGACCTTTGACCGTCGGCCCACGCGATCCAAGTCGAGCGCATAACGTCCCCATCTGCGCTGCCACCGGTGTAGCGGGTGATCACGGTCGTCGGCAGGGGCCCTTAACTCAGCCGACCTATTCAGCACGCCGTTGGCCCTTCAACCGGGTTGAGCTTGAAGGTGACCGCGTAGGTCATGAGCTGGAGGTCTGGGAAAGCGGCAACCGCATACCGCAGCGAGTCGTCGGCATCATGCGCGACGATGAGTCCCTCCACCCGCTGGCTTGGCTTGGCGAGGTGGGTACGAACGTAGCCGATATAGCGCGCGACCTGGCCGACAACCTTGTCTGAGGGCCGCCCGCGCTTGAGTTCGACGACAACCAACGCGTCGGCGACCTGATCTGAGCACAGGAAGTCCACACGGCCAACCTGCGTCACGAGCTGGTGACCGGACTGACCATCCGGGCCGGTCCAGATCTCCAGCGGGCGTCCCCAGTCGATCGAATTCCAGTTGCCCACCAGGAACTCCTCCAGATGAGCTTCGAGAACGAACTCTGCGGACTGCTCGATGGCGAGCTCATCGGCCAGCTCTGCCTCGTCGTCAAGCTCGATATCGTCATCGGTATCGGCTGCGGCCACGTCATAGGGCATCAGCGTCTTGTCCGGCCGCAGCACGAACAACGCGGTCCGGCCACTCACCTGGTAGTGATGACGGCTCGGATCATTCGCGGTCAGGCCCTTGATGTGTGCTCGTACCGAAGTCGCTTTGATCCTCGGGTAAGTGCTGTGAGAACCAGGCGATGATCTCCCCTACCGAGTACGGTGGCGACATCTCCGCAACGGCGTCCTGCATCAACGCCCAGATCGGCCTGTCGTAAATCACTGATACCCCTCGGCCACCTATCGGACGCACGGGCGACGCCAGCTCCGCCCGGCGTTCGCAGCCAAGCACACCGAGAGCGTACAAACACTCACTTTAGGCAGAAACAAAATTAGGCCCGAGTTACCGCTTTGCGTTCCTGCGTCGCAGCTACGAGGATCCGAAGGTGATGGTGCTTTACTCCAGGCCGACGGGCCGCGCTGCGCGGTTGCTGGTCGAGCCTCAGCTGGCGAGCTGGGATCGGACCGGCAATCCCGGTCAGGTCCGGCTAGACAACTTCCTGTCTCATGTAGACAACCTGGCCGCACCGATGCTCACCGCCGACGGCCTCCTGGCGGTGGAACTCACCGTCGGGCTTCCCGGCGATGTGGCGCTGACACAAGGCGGGCGGGACCTCGACAACTACCTCTTCCCGCTGGCCCAGCGACTGGGTCCGGCCCGGATAACCGCGATGTTCGGCCGCAAGATTCACGGCTCATCATCTCTGACCATTGCCCCCGCTCAGCTCGGCCGGGCCAAGGCAGCCGCCCAGTTCTCGGGCCAGCTCACCGGTTCATACGAGCGCAAGGAATGGAAAGCCACGCTCCGCAATCTGCTGCTGCAAGCAGGCCATCATCAGGCCCCAGCAGGCACCGGGCCGTCAGCATGGATATCGCCGTGACAACCGGGCCAGGCCGGAACTGGGTCAACCTCTGGAAGCCACTGATCGACTCCTTCGGCCCCGTCCTCGGCGAGGATCCACGGCGCCCCTTCGAGTTATTGTCAAGACCTGTGGATCAAGATCTTTTAGGTGGGCTCCTTTCATGCCGTCTTGACTGGCCGGTTGTTCGGCTGTGCTGGTTTCATCCTCGTAGCCGCCGGTGCTCGGCGACCCGGCAGGCGGGTGAGCAGTACCGGCGGGGCTGTCCCCGGCTGATCAGCGGGACGTGGAAGCGCCGCGAGCAGAAGATCCGCTGGCATTGCCGGATGATGCAGCCGGGGTGCTCGGGGCAGGGGCCGGGAGCCGGGGCAGGGCTGTAACGATATTCGCTGTCGTGTCGCATTTCGAGGGTCTCCGTGGGGACGAGCGGGCGGCTTGGCCCCGGATCGTTCAGGCGGCTTCGGGCTGGGCCGGGTCGTCGGGCCGTTCGGCGAGCTTGCCGTCGATGAAGGTCGATCCGGCGCGGACCAGGGCGACCAGGTGCGGCGCGTTGACCATGCGCCAGCGGCGCTGCGCGGACTCGATCAGCTTGAAGGCCATGGCCAGCGCGGCGGCCTTGGACCCGTGTCCCTTGGTGACCTTGGTCCGCAGCCGGACCGTGGCAAAAGTAGATTCGATCGGGCTGGTGGTGCGCAGATGCACCCAGTGCTCCGCCGGGAAGTCATAGAAGGCCAGCAGCTCGTCCTCATCACCGGTGATCTTCGCGGCGGCCTTGGGGAACTTGGCGCCGTAGGCGGCGGCGAACGCCTTCACCGCGGCGCGGGCATGGTCCTTGTCCTCGGCGTTCCAGATCTGCGCGAGGGCTTTCCTCGCTCCCGGGTGCGCGGACTTCGGCAGCGCGCCGAGCACGTTGGCGATCTTGTGGAACCAGCAGCGCTGGGTCGCAGCCTGCGGGAATACCTCCCGGACCGCGGTCCAGAACCCCAGTGCCCCGTCGCCGACCGCCAGCACCGGGGCGCGCATCCCCCGGCGGCCGCAGTCGCGGAGCAGGTCACACCACGACTCGGCGGACTCCCGGTAGCCCTCGGCGAGGGCGACCAGCTCCTTACGGCCGTCGGCGCGCACCCCGATCATCACCAGCAGGCACAGCTTGCCCTCGCCCAGCCGGATGCCCAGGTGGATTCCGTCTACCCACAGGTACACGTAGTCGGCGCCGGACAGGTCGCGGGTCATGAACGCGCCGGCCTCGGCTGTCCACGTCTCGGTCAGCCTGGTCACCGTCGAGCAGGACAGCCCGGCCTGCGAGCCGGGGAACTGGCTCAGCGCGGGCACGAAGTCCCCGCTGGACAGGCCATGCAGATAGAGCAGCGGCAGCACCTCGGCGATCGGCGGGGTCTTGCGCGCCCACGGCGGCAGGATCGCCGAACTGAACCGCTTCCGCTCGCCGGTGGCCGGGTCGGTGCGCTTGTCATTCACCCGCGGCGCCGTCACCTCGACCGCCCCGGCGCTGGTCAGCACCGTCCGCGGCTCGGCAGTGCCGTTGCGCACCACCAGGCGCCGGCCATTCTCATCCTGCACGCCGGCGAACTGGTCGATGTAAGCGGCGACCTCGGCCTGCAGCGCCGCGGCCAGCATCTGCCGGGCGCCGTCCCGCACGATCTGGTCGATCAGCGACGACGGCTGCCCGTCGCCCGGCAGCGCGCCAGCCACGTCAGGGGCTACTGTGAGCATGGGTGTACCTTCCCGGCCCGGCGTTCCACCGCCGGCCATTGCTTGAGACCTCTACGACTCGGTCAACCGGGAAGGTACACCCTCCTTCATCTCGCCCTTCCCGGCAGATCCACAGGTTTCAAGCATTGCTCGCCCCTTCCATCCCAACGACGACCGCATCACAGAACTCGGATTGCATCACCAGATCAACACTGCCCTTGGACACGACGTCATGATCAGCGCGTGGTGGGAAACCGTGTAGCGAGGCGCTCATCTGCCGCTAGCAGTACGCAGTTGGCGCGCCCTGGCGATCCTGCGGACGAGCGTGGTTTCGGCGGCGCCCCGGAAGGGAGTGCGATGATCGTCGAATGGAGGCACATCGGGAGCCTGACGGCGGCGTCTGCCTCCGTCTGTCACAAGCGGAAGTCGTGGTCCTTCACGAAGTGATCGCCTTCTCCGAGTGGTCGAATGAACTGGACGCGATCGAACTTCGGCTGCCAGTTGAGCAGAAGATCATTTCAGCTGTCCAGCAGTCGCTGGCTCCCCTGATCCCGGAACTCGGCACCGAGAACTACGGAAAAGCGGTAAGCAGCGCTCGTTCGTCGATCGACCTGAATACGCCCTGACGCGGCGCCCATGCGCCTGCAGCAGCGTATCTGTCCAGCGACCAGGCATTCACGAACCCCCTTGCGACCGCGGGCAGGGCTCGGAAGGTACCTGAAGCGCGCTTACTGCGCCGCTGCGCGGAACGATCATGTCTGGCAGACTCGGCGGCGTGTCTTCGCGAAAGTGGACTGAGAGTGTCGAAGACATGTGGAACGTCTTTCAGGGCACCTACGACGGCCGGCCGCTCCTGGTCCGCGGGAACATCGGCGCGAAGAACCTTGCCGGTAGCAAGGCCTTGCCGATCAAGGTAGCGTGGCGGTGCCCTTCAAGAACCCGCGCCCTGATGGATTCCCGGAGCCTGCCGAGGACGCCGAACTAGGGGTCGTCGAGGAAACGATCATCGCCCGTATCGCCGGGCACGCGGTCCTGGTCGCCATCGTGACCACGAACGGCATGCGCGAGTTCGTTGCCTACACCGGTGACGGTTCCTGGCTCCCTGAGTTCGATCGGGGGCTCCAAATAGCGGTAACCACCCACGAGGTTCAGATCGATGCCCGCACTGACCCGGACTGGTCGGTTTACAGGCAACTGGTCAAATAGCGCCTCTTAGAACACGCACGCTCATGCCGCGATTCGCGTGTTCACTGCTCGTGGCCTCTTGGCCCGCTGGCCTCGCGCCTGGCGGCTTTCGCTGCAGCCGGGAGTTGTCGGATCGAAGCAGCCTGCCGGGAGGCTGCTAGTGATTACGGCTGGCTCCTCGTCCGGTGCTCGCCGCGCTGGCGGGCCTGCTTCTGCTCTATCCCGCCCCTGGCGCTGTTCCGGCGAGTTCGAAGGGGCCTGGCGTTCAGGCCGTGCGGGTACTTTGGCTCCCAGTTTGGCTCTCGGCCGTGAGCTGTTCGAACAATAACCACAGTTCACACAATATGATTCGTCCGCAACGAGCGATTGCTCGCAGGCAGTTTACATAGCCCTGAACGGAATGGCGAAAAACATTCTTCACGTGCTGGTATGGCGCCCCGAGCAGGACTCGAACCTGCGGCCTACTGCTTAGGAGGCAAACCCGAACCAGGCCAGGCAACGCCCGCCACCGCCCTACACGGCGCTGACCTGCAACGACAATCGCCTGACGACGCCTGACACCGCCCGGCTCCTGCTGACGTTGGCTCCCAGTTTGGCTCTCCGGAGGTCGCTAGCTCCGACCCCATATAGGTAGTCTCAGCCTCTCACCGACGTGACTACATGCGGTTGAGTAGTCCTGGGTACCAGCGAACCGTTCTCGGCCTCTAGCGCCAGGCCGCCCGCGACCACGCTGCTGCTGACGGGATACAGACTCACATCGGCCGTTCCGTGCAGTCCTTCACTGCGTCGCCGCAAGACATCTCGTATGAACTGCGAGAGGGACTCTCCGTTCTGGCTAGCCTCTGCGCGCAGC
Source organism: uncultured Actinomycetota bacterium (assembly GCA_963711535.1). Taxonomy (GTDB): domain Bacteria; phylum Actinomycetota; class Actinomycetes; order Streptosporangiales; family Streptosporangiaceae; genus JAJYUU01. The sequence continues at coordinate 275,289 of CAVQEN010000008.1, forward strand.
TCCTCCTCCTCCTCGCGAGATAGCCGCACTGAGACCATCCCCGTACGGGGCTCCGAGCTGGGAGCTGTCATGGGCCCGCCTCCGTTCCCGTTTCCTCGCTTCGCCATCGCCCGTGCACCCGGAACGTATGTCAAACACACTGTCAGACACAACGCCCGTGGGCGGTTGATTTGTATGACGTCTCTCTCTAGACTCTCGCTCAGTGTAAGACACCAACCTTGGAGGTCCGATTACAGTGGAGCTGGATGCAGTAGAGGTGGACGCGTTCCTGGCTGACTCGGTGGTGGTCGCTGAAGGCAAGCTCTACGCTCAAGGCGCAGGATGGGACACGCTTGTTGCCGGCGCCTTTCCTGTCCGGCATCCACGACTAGGCGTGGGTGTGTTGCTACGTGTTCCATGGACCGCCACGAACCAGATGCACAGATTCGCAGTCAGGATCGTCGATCAGGACGAGAACAAGCTTGTGCTCGGCGCAGCTCCGCCCGGATCGGAAATATCAGACGGCAAAGTGCGCGAGATCGTGGGCCAGTTCAACCTGGGACGACCGCCCTTCCTGACCATAGGCGACTCTCAAGTAGTGCCGATCGCGCTGAACATAGACGGCATAGAGTTCCCCGCACCAAATACCTACTCCGTCGTCATCTCGGTGGATGATGCGGACATGCGGCGACTTCCCATACGCATCAGGTCCATGGTCCAGATGCCCGGCGCCGTCGGTCCGGGCCAGTTGCCACGCATCGGCCGATGACTGGCGAGGGACCCGCCTCCCAAACGCTGGGCGGCACCACCGTCGTATTCGGGTGGGTCGAGGAATCAAGAGTGCAGGAAGTCCTGCATGCCTCGGACGGGTTCCAAGTGCTCCTGGCCATATCTCTGGCTGGCATCGGCGCCAGTGTGGCCGCCGCGGTTGCGCTTGCGGCCGGAGCTCTTCACCCGATAGCGATGTACCTGATCCTTAGCGGTTTGATCGCCGGTACCACTATCCCGGCGATCATGGCGGTGCGCGAGTATCGCCGGTACCGCAAAGTCAGGGCACAGCTGTCCCAGGCCACTGCCCACGTACCAGTTCCTGTGTTCCTTGTAACTCCGGGCACCCCTACCTTCACGGTAGGCGGGCAGAGCTCGGTCACGGCAGTTACTGCCACAGGTGCGCCGCAGCTGCAAGCGGGCGACGTAGTCTCCAGCGGGCCAGACGAGGTGGGTGGGCCGCCTGACGAGGGGCTATCCGGCTGATCACGATCGGGGGTTCTCGACCAGTTCTGCGCCGACCTGCCTGAGAATCGTACTAACCAGGTGCTCGACCTGCAGCGAGGCCGACAGGCCATGGCGCTCAATGTTGCGGAGGTGATCGAGAACGGCAGTGGCATCGAACTCGGTCGGCTGAGCAACTCGTTCCTGTGGTAGATGCTGTGCGGTGCCAGCCAGCGTTGCCACAAATGCCGATAGATGCAAACGAAGGGCTCATAGTGTCCATGGCCATGAGAAAGTCCCCGTGTGCGGCCGGATCTGAGTCCCCGCTGGTGGCCGGTTAAAAGTCCCCATCCCTCGTTCGTCGTGTCGGCCCGGAGTTTGAGCCCCGGGCGGTGACGGTGGCGGTGCCATCCAGTCACCGCACCGTCCGGGGAGCTCCCATTGAAGTCTGCGAGGGAACGTATGGACATCATCGCTGCCTACCGTGAGGCAGGCACTTACCGCGGGGCCGCGGAGATCGCGGGTACCACCCACAAGACCGTGCGGCGGGTGATCGCCCGGCATGAGGCGGGCGGCGTACCGCCGGCCCGTTCGCAGCGGGCTCACAATTACGATGCGGTGGCGGAACTGGTCGCCGTGCGGGTGAAGTCGAGCTCGGGCCGTATCTCGGCGAAGCGGCTGCTGCCGGCGGCGCGGGCGGCGGGCTATGCGGGGTCGGACCGGAACTTCCGCCGCCTGGTCGCCGAGCGCAAGCGGCTGTGGCGCCAGGATCATCACCGGGGTCGCCGCCCGGCTGTGTGGTCGCCGGGTGAGCACCTGGTGATCGACTGGGGCGCCGAGGGCGGGCTGCACGTGTTCTGCGCGGTGCTGGCGTGGTCGCGGGTCCGGTTCGTGCGGTTCGCCGCTGACGAGCGGTCCGGGACAACGCTGGGCCTGCTGGCGGAGTGTTTCGAGGTGCTCGGCGGGGTGCCGGGCACGGTGCTGGCCGACCGGATGGGCTGCCTGAAAGGCGGCGTGGTCGCCAACGTGGTAGTGCCCACCGCCGAGTACGTGCGCTTCGCCGGCCATTACGGGTTCAGGCCTGATTTCTGCGAGGCAGCGGACCCGGAATCGAAAGGAATCGTGGAGAACCTGGTCGGCTATGCCAAGGCCGACCTGGTGGTGCCGCAGGCGCCGTTTGGTCACTTGACCGCGGCGAACGCGGCGGCCGCGGCGTGGTGCGCTGAGGTCAACGGCGCGGTGCACAGCGAGATCTGCGCGGTGCCGGCCGAGCGGCTGGTGACCGAGCGGGAACTGCTGGCGCCGCTGCCGTCGCTGCGGGCCAGCGTCGGCAAGACGGTCACCCGCACGGTCGACCGGCTCTCGTGCGTCCGGTTCGCCTCGGCCCGTTACTCCGTCCCTGTCCAGTTGATCGGCAGCAAGGTGCAGGTGCGCATCGATGACGGACGGCTGCTGGCGATCGTGGCGGCCACCGGCGAGGTGGCCGCCGAGCATGTCCTGGTCGCGCCCGGCGAGGCGTCGGTCCGCGATGAGCATTACGGCGGGCCGCGGCCGGACACGCCGCGCCGGAAGGTGCGGCCGAAGACCGCGGCGGAGAAAGAGTTCTGCTCGCTGGGGCCCGTCGCCGAGGCGTTCATCACCGGCGCTGCCGCGGCGGGCAGTACCCGGCTGGGCACCGACCTGGCCGAGCTGAATACCCTGCGCGCCGCGCACGGCGAGCAGGAGTTCCTGGCCGCCCTCGACCGGGCGGTCGCGTTCTGCCGGTGGCGGCCCGCTGACGTGCGGTCCATCCTGGCCGCCGGGGCTGGCGTCCCCGGACCCCGGGTCCCGGCCGGGGACGCGCTGATCCTGGATCTGCCCGATGTCCCGGTCCGGCCGCTGGCCGACTACGCGATCGGCGCCCGGTCATGACCGCCCCGGCCACTCCGGACGCCGCCCGCCACAGCCCGGACGTCAACAAGATCTTGACGTCCGGGCTGGCCCGGGCGTGTTGCTACGCGGGTACCCGCCCGGACTGCCAGGACCTGGCCGCCGTCTGTTACGGGCAGCTCGCCCTGTGCGCATCCTGCGACCAGCGCCGCTCCACCCTCGGCAAGGGCGTCCCGCCCGTGGCTCTGCCCGATCCGCGTGCCCTCCTGCAGATCGCCGCTGCCCGCGAGGCCTGCCAGCAGGCCGAGACCGGGCTGCGGCAGGCTGTCGCCGCGGCCCGCCGGGCCGGCCACCCGTGGAGCGCCGTCGCCGCGATCCTCGGCGGCACCCGCCAGGCCGCGCAGCAGCGCTTCACCGGCGGACGCCGGTGACCGCGCAGGCGCCGCCGCTGGCGCCCGACATCGCCGCCGGGCTGCGGCGGCTCAAGCTCGCCACCATGCGGCAGCTCGCCCCCGAACTGCTGATCACCGCCAGGACCCAGCGGTGGGCGCCCGAGGAACTGCTGCGGACCCTGATCGATGCGGAAATCACCGCCCGCGACGCCTCCAACGCCGCGGCCAGGATGAAGACCGCTGCGTTCCCGGTCATCAAAACCCTCGATGAGCTGGACCGGTCCGCGTGCTCCATCCCCGGCCCGACCCTGGACTACCTCGCCTCCCTGGAATGGATCACGGCGAAGGAGAATCTCTGCCTGGTCGGGCCTGGCACGGGCAAGAGCCACGTCCTGGTCGCGCTCGGCATCAGCGCTGTCCACGCCGGGCACAAGGTCCGGTACTTCACCGCCGCCGACCTCACCGACACCCTCTACCGCGGCCTAGCCGACAACTCCGTCGGCCGCATCATCGAGAACCTGCTCCGCAACGACCTCATCCTCTGCGACGAAGTCGGGTTCGCCCCGCTCGACGACACCGGTTCCCAGCTGCTGTTCCGGCTCGTCTCGGCGGCCTACGAACGACGCTCGCTCGGCGTCGCAAGCCACTGGCCATTCGAATCCTGGGGCCGGTTCCTGCCCGAGCACACCACCGCCGTCAGCCTCTTGGACCGACTGCTCCATCACGCCAGCGTCGTGGTCACAGCCGGCGATTCCTACCGCATGCGCCAGGCCCGAGCTCGAGGAGGAGGAACCGCCCTGAAAGATAAATGATCAACCCGAGGGGTGGGGACTTTCACCTGGCCACCACCGGGGACCGCGACCTGGCCGTTGACACATAGTCGCCCAATGGGCAAGGCGCAGCTACTACGCCCACCAGATCAGCAGGCCGTGGCAATGAGGGCGGCACGATCACGAATCTGGAGGCGAATCTCCGAATGGAGGGTCGCCGAGGTTGACTGTGATGACCCAGGCGTCCTCGACGCCGAGGGTTACCAGGGCACGCGCGACATCTTGCAGGTTGAGTCCAGCCGCAGCGAGGAGCAGGGCACGCACTGGCGCGGGCTATTGGCTAGCGAGCTGAGGCACAGGCTACCGTTGCTGCACTTGTGCGGTCACCAGCGAAATCGTACTGGTCACTGAACCAGAGCATGATAGCCGCCTAGCGCGCCTTCTGGGTAAAAGCCGGGCTGCCGCGCAATCCTTGGATCATGGTGGCCCTACGGTCTGCACGGCTGGAAGCGCTGCTTGGTTCGCGCCTTGAGCAAGCCAAGCATCCGCAGCTGATGACGCTGGTCAGCAACCAGGTAGCCGAAGCGTTCGACCTCGACTTTAAGTCGGAGTTGTACGGCAGCTCCGACCGGGACAAGCGTGATGCGGCCACGGACATAGCGGCGCTTGCCAACACGGCAGGTGGCTTGCTGATCCTTGGAATCGAGGAAGACGATCAGGCGCGGGCGCACGCTGCGCCCGGGGTGGCGCTGTCGGATGCTGAGGAGCGGCGGATCAGGCAGGTCGTCGGTTCGCACGTCGTTCCGATGCCGGTGATGGACGTGCTGCGAGTAGATGATCCGGACTCGCCTGGGCGCGGGTTGATGCTGATTGCTGTACCGCGGAGTCCCTTGGCACCACACGCCGTGCTCGTCAATGAGGGACTTCGGTATCCCAAACGCAATGGGGCAACTACGCGCTACCTGTCAGAGCCCGAAGTGGCTAACGCATATCGCGACCGGTTCGTGGTGGCACGTCAGCAGAAGAGCCGTGCTCGCGAGATCGAAGCGGAAGCGCTCGGTAGGCTCGCGATGACCGATGACCAGGCATGGATTGTCGTATCCCTGGTGCCTGACCTAGCGGGAGAGCTTCTGATTGACCAGGCCACTTTGGCGGCAGTCCGCGCCGAACTGCTGGCCCAGCGCCCGCTCATCTTCCCGGTCGGCCTTAACTGGTTGCGAGTAAGTACTGGCCGGCGTCGGCTACTTGCCGACGGCACGAGCGACAACGGCCGCCTAGCACGTCATCTGTCAGCAGACCTGCATGAGGATGGAGCAGGGGTATTCGCCGCCTTTGTTCTCAGTCCCGCTGCTCAACGGAGTGAGGCGCCAGCGGATACGGATGAACCGGCAGTCCGGCGAGTCAGTGACGAGAGCGTCGTGAACGGGATCTTGTCTGGACTGCGACTCCTTGCCCGCCATGCCCGAGATCGGTCGGCAGCCGGGGGCAATGCTCTTGTACGCGCGCAGTTGTATCCAGTGAGCCGCCAACAGCCGCTTGGTCTCGGCCACTACCGCAGCGGCTTCAACGATTCGCTCGGTACCCGGATCATCGCTGATGCCATGCCGCCTGTGGAGCGCGCCGCGCCCTTGGACAGCCTTGTGTCAGATGGCCCTGATCTGGTGTCGACCGCGTACCTCCTTGCGACCGACGTTTTCCAGGAATTCGGCTGGCCGGAAGCGGCCCAGCTCACCCGCGACGGCGGAGTGCGCCTGCAATACTGGAGGCAAGAGCGGCACCCTTACATTCAAGAATGGGCAGCGGCAGCAGGAGTTACGACAATCGACGAGACGTTGCCCGGCTGAGTTGCGGTGCGCTCTGGCGCGAGCGCAGCTCCTACTACGCTGCTCGTATGGGATGCAACTTCGCGGAGCCCTTCGATCACAGGCCGCCCGTACACCATGCCGGCCCGCAGATCCTCTTGTATGAGTGGCCCGACGGCTGCTTGTGGGCACAGTTGCAGTACGAGCGCTGGCAGCAGGACAGAGGTCCGAATTACACCAGCACCCCCTACCTCGCCAACTTGGAGCAAGAGTGGGCACGCAGGAATATCTGCTCCAGGTGTCACCGAGATCTCGACGCGAGCCTGGATGAACAGGTATCAGAGCTCCAAGGCAGCGCGCACGAAGCCATCGACAAACTGGGCCGGATTCGACGGATCCTCGCGGTCACCTCAGACAACGAGCTTCGTCCCGAGATTATGCGCATTCTCGACGCACGGTAGCCGGGGCTGGGTGATCAGCTTCAGGCGCGGGCAGTGATGGCAATCAGTCTGGGCCATTGTGCCGGGAAGAATGGCCGTCCCCTCGGCTGGCGCGCTCGCCTGATCAGACGGCGGCAAGCTCACGACGGGCGCTGCCCTGGGTTGCGGGCACGGCCGACAGCCTGCCGTGCTCCGAAGGTGCTAACGCGGAGCTGCCGACTTCACCACGAAGCCATTGCAACGCGACCGAGACATTCCGCGCGTCCCGGGCCGACGTGCTCCAGGAACCGATCGATCAGCCGTACGGCGTGCGGGACTGCGAGTTCCTCGACCCTCCGGCACTTTGCTCCGCTTCACCCATGCCTTGCTGAGGTGCTCCGCTACAGCGAAACAGCCTGACCTGGTGACCAGCGAGATGGGCATGTCGCTTCGTCCGGCGAAGGACCTAACCGACCTTGTCAGCGAATCGGTGCCGGGCGGCCTGGCGGGAGACGCCAAGGGCGATCGCGATCCTGTTCCAGCTCCGGCCCTTGGCACGGGCTGCGGCAACGCGCTCGGTGACCATAGCTTCGCTGTCTCGGACCTGGTCGGCGGCCTCGGCGACAGCACGGAGGTCGGACAGGTCATCGACCTTGGCGCTAGCGGGGTCAAGCGCGTCAGCCAGGCGCTGGAACCGGCTAGCGGCTTCCTCGATTTCCGCGTCGCTGTGCGTCACGTGATCACCCCTGCCTGATGAACTGGTAGAACTTCGGCCGCAGCCGCATCGCGTGGATGATCACCGGGTCCTCGCCCAGCAGATCGAGCACGCCGATCTCCAGCGGCGTGCCGTCCTGTGCAGGGCCGATGAGCATCGTCAGGTCCTCGTCCATGTCGATCTTCCGTATAGCGGTCCGGACGGCGTGCCAGATGTCGGAGTCACTGACTCCGTGCCTACGGGCCGGCTCGCCGATCCTCACCTGGCCACTCTGCCATGCCGCCTGTATGTAGACAACAACTGTTGTCTTACCGTGATTCCCGCCTGGCCGGCTGCGCTAAACACGACGGCCACATCGGAATTCACGACGCCGCCCTGGTGAGGAAGGCCTCGAGGTTCCGGCGGGTGATGATGCGTCGGCGGCCGACCTTCAGATAGGCAAGCTTTCCTGCCCTCATCTGGCTATAGAGCAGGTCGCTGGATAGCCCGGTGATGAAGGCCGCTTCGGCTACTGAGTACGCGACCCGCTCGGCCAGCACATCGCCAGAACGGAGCACCGCGGTCTCGTCGCCCGCCGTTTGCGGCTCCGGACTGGCCTGGCCGGTCCTGCCTGACGTCCCGGCCGGAGGCTGCCCACGATCAGGTAGCCGGCGCATCTGGCGACCTGGCGCGTTCACTGCCCTGCCTCCCACTGAGCGTCCCAATCCGCGACTGTGGCGAATAGCCGCGCGCAGTTGTCGGCATGACCATGCTCATCATCTGCTGGGCTGTCGCACAGTCCGCGGTCGCTGATCGCATGCTCGCAAGACCTGCACGTCCAGACGAAAGACCGGCCATACCGGAGCGCCGTGTCCGTGTCGGGGTGCCCGGCTGCGTAGCTGTATGCAGCATCGGCAACCGTCATGCCTTGCTGGTCACGGTCGCCGCCAGGCTCAAGCTCGAGTGCCTGGCCAATCCGGTGCCAGCCGTGTCCGGCTTCGCGGGCCTGGCGTATGTAGTCGCGAGCAGCTCCGCGGGCGCCGAGCTCGACCTGACGGGATGCGCGCATCCCCGCGAGCGGCTCGACGTCGCGAATAGCCGTCTGCGCGCCCTGGTATGCGGGCCGCGTGATGATCTGGGCGCCGGCCGAGCGGGCAATCCCGAAGGCGGCGCGGCGGGCCGCGTCACGGGCGGTCCGGAGGGCCCTGAGCCTGTCGTCTGATCTTGTCTGTTCTGGGGGCATGGCGCGTTTCCTTCACCAATAGTTATCTATGCATCGGCTTCCAGCTCGGCCTGCCGAGCCCTCACCTGTGCAGCGTGGGAGTGAGCCGTCGGGGCGGCACCGTCCACGCCATGGACGCGGCCGACATGGCGCACCGGCAGCAGCGCCTCAGGGATGCGGCCGCCGCTAGCGGCAGCGAGGTGAGAGATCAGCTCAGCAGTGCCCGCTGACCGGCCCGGATCCTGGCCAGGCCGCGCCGCCTGCGCGGCAGTGGCTGCGCGCAGAATGAGCTGGTCGGCGGCTGTGTCGAGCGCGGCGGCCTTCCTGAGCTCGTCGGCGCTGGTGATGTCGAGGTCGAGCAGGATGCGTTCCACCGGTCCGGCAGGCATGGCCGGCACATGCCGCCGCGCAGGAGCTGCGGTGGTCGCTTGGTCGCGGGCAGCGCGGGCCACGGACACCTTCGCGTGGCCAGACCGGGGACCTTCCGCCGATGCCACGAGCCCGGCGCCGATGACTGCACGATATGCAGCCAACATCCGGCTAGGCGCCTTCGCGTCGGCCGCGAGCTCAGCGATGGCGTCAGTGGCTGCGGCACTCGCCTCCACAGCCAGGTCGTAGCTGGACAGCAGGGGCGCGGACCGAGTACCGGGCGCGGGCGCGAACCGGTACGGGACATCGAAGCTGTCGGGAAGGCTCCGGGTCGGCACGATGAGCCGGCCCGTCATGGACGCTGACCTTGCCTGGCTCCGGTCAGCCTCGGCGACCTGCGCCAAGGTGTGGCTGGCGTGGTGGATGGCGTCGATGACGTGACGCAGCTGATCCGGGCTGGCGGCCAGTTCGGCGGCGGGACGGGCCGCGTGGCGCGGTCCGAGGGCGGGTGTCCAGTCAGGGCTTGCGTAGGCGAGCCGGCCAGTCCACAGCGCGAGGCTGGTGGCTTCGGCGGCGGTCCGGCTGGTGGCGCCGCGGGTGTCGGTGGTGATGTCGTCCCACGCCTCGGCAGCTTGCAGCCACGTGGCGCGAGCACTGTCGGCCGCGGCGGCAGCAGCGGCCATGGACCCGCAGAGCGAAGCGCCAGGCCGGCCGTGATGCTCGGCGAGGGTGCGCAGCACGATGCGCAGGTTGGATGCGGTGATCGCGCAGCAGCCCGCGGTGTGGCGGAGGCTTTCCCTGGTCAACGTCGGTGACCAGGCGGCCCGGGCCGCAGCTTGTCGGGCGGCTGCCCGCAGCCGTTCGGCCGTGGTGATGACGCCATCGCACAGGCCGGTGACCGACGCGTCCACGGCCGGGCAAGAGGAGGCGGGGCGCGCATTTACTGGGACTGCCTCCAGCAGCTGCAGCCGGTCCCGACGCACGGGCTGGCGTTCCTGAGCTTCCCCCACTGCCCACGAGATCGCCCACAGTCCTTGGCTTGCGGCGTACAGGTACCGCCGGTCCGCTGCTGTGATGCCGCGGCCGGAAACTGCGACACGGGCGGCGACCGGAGCGATCTGGCTTGCCCAGCCGCCGACCCAGTCCAGCAACGCACAGGCGACGGGTGCCGAGGTGACGACCGGCGCCCACTCGGACCTGCCCTCGGCGGCCAGCGACAGTCGAGGATCAAGATGGGTATGCAGCAGATCCCGGGCGAGCCGCATCGACCGCACTGCAGCGCGCATGCTGCTGCCGACCTGGCCAGTCCATTCGGCATATCCGTCGCTGCCTCGCCGGTCCTTGCCTCCTGGCTCCGACTGCAGGAGGACCTCAGAATCGTCAATGCGCCCGCACGCCTGGCTAGCGGCGCGAATCCACGGCCGCAGTTGGGCCGTACCACCCAGGCGCGCGTCGCCAAGCACGCTCCAGGCGTCCTCGCCGTAACCAGTCAGCGTGCGCATTGCGGAGCGCACGGCTACAGGAACGTCCGCGCAAGTGTCGGCTGAGCCCGGCCAGTCAGGCAGATCGATGCCTCGGGCTATCGCGCCGAGCCGTCGGGTGGCGCTCGCTGCGAATTCGCCGAAGGTAGCCCGTCCGGTCATGGCGGATTCGCGCCGCTCATCAAGGCATGGATCGCCGCCGCCTCTGCCGCAGCGTGTCCGCAGCATTCCCTGTCTTCAAGGTCCGTGGCCGTGGCCGCGCATGATGGTCAGCCGCCGCGCTAGCTCCGCGCTGACCTCCGCAATCGCGAGCACCACGTCCGTGACGCAGGCGCGGTCCAGCAGATCATCGGCAGAGTCACGCGGCGACGCGACCGACGGCAGCGCTGGCGCCCAGGCGATCCAGTCCCGGCCGTTTGCGGCGCGCAATCGCGGAGAGGATGAATGCGGCAAACGCCGCCTCGTCATCCTCCTGGTGATGGCGCAGCACGGCGAGCACGTCCTCGAACGCGCAGTACGCCGAGTCAAGGACGCCGGGCAGGTCGATGGCCGCGTTCAGCCGCTCGGACGCCCCGATGATGCGGTTCACGTGCCGTCTCCTCTCTCTCGGCCGACGGTCGGTAGCACCGGCGAGGATGACAGCGGCATCGGCCACGCCGTCCTTTGCAGCGTGGGGCTGTGGACGACGTCGTCGTGGACGCACAGGTTCGTGGAACTGCAGTACCAGCCGACCCCATGACGGCCGTCATGTTCGCAAGCGGGATTGTGCGTGCTGACGATCACGGCTCGGCCTCCCACTCCGCGCAGTCACGGTCAGCAAGCGCGCGATCTGACGGGAAGCGCAGCCAGGTCTCGCTAATCGGCTCCGTGAGACCGCCATCGGAAAATCAGCCGATCTGAAGTCCAGGTTGTCCTGGTTGGCTCAGCCGGGTTGCGCTCTGGCTGCCGTGGCACTGGTGGCTGCCGCGCGCTACCCGGTGATCGCGGAGTGACAGGCCGGCGGATCGGCTTCATGCCGGCCTCCTGCTGGCTCGCGCGGTGCCTCTCGGGGTGAACTCCTCTGCGGTGCCGGTGCCCGTCGCCTCGCGGTATCGGGAGTAGGGCCGGTAGCCCGGCTCATCAAGCTCGTCCTCGTCCAATCCCAGCGGCGGGCACCAGCCGCACCGCTCCGCCCGTCGCCGTGCTGCGCCGACTGCTCTGCGATCGCTGCGGCTTAGCTCGGGCGGGCGCTTGTCCCACCATGCGTCCCACAGCTGGCATACGAGATCCCGAAGGTCGGCGCTGACCGCGCCGGCCTGGCCGCGCAGGACCTTCTCGACGAGCTGCGGGCTCAGCTTGAGCGCAGCTGCGATCCGCCCGGCGTCATGACCCATTGCGATGAGGGAACGTAGCCGCCACATGGTGCCGCCGGCATCAACCTGCGCGGCCGTTTGGGTGAGGACGGCGCAGTCGGCCGGTCGCTCAGTTAAGGCATTCATCTCGCCGCCTCCGACTCCGGCTGCCGGTGGTCAGCGCGGCGTGCACGCGCTCGCCTGGCGGAGCCGATGGTCCGCGCGATTTCCCGCTCGGTGAGCCCGGTCTTTGCCGCCGCGTCGGCGATGTCGTCGAGCCAGCCCGCCTGGCCGGATTCGACCGCTCGGCAGGCGGCCCAGAACAGGCCCGCATTGCGGTTGCCTTCCTCGAGCCGCTCCACCCAGGCCGCAAGCCGGGCAACGTCGTCGCTGGCAGCGAGGACCGGGCGGGCAAGCCGGTCCGGCGACGGTTCAAGAATCCCGGCCACTGCGGCCCAGTCGAGGCCGCCAGCTGGGACCGCTTCGCGTACAAGGCGGTAAGGCTTGCCGTCGACGCTGGACGGCGGCGCAAGCACGTAGCCGCCGGCGGACTTGAAGTCCAGGTGATGACGCGGCAGCCGGCCTGACGCCTGGCCGCTGCCGGCGAAGTAGACATGCAGTCCGCTGTGCGGAGTCCGGACGATCGTCCCGGCGACATCGAGCAGATCTGCGCGCTTGAGCCGCATCAGGGCGGCGTAGCCGTTCCCGGCTTTGCCGTGGTGGTCGATGTCCAGCACGTCCGGTCCCGGCTCGCCAGTGGCGATTGCCAGATTGGCGAGCGGCGTCCGTTCCCACCATGACCGTGATCCGGTCAGCGTCGGTGCTGGCGTCATGGAAGCCGTGCCGGGTGGCCGGCTCCTTGGTGCCGGGCTGGCACGGGAAGACGGGCCAGCCGCGGCTGGCATAGGCCATCGCCCAGGCGACCGCGCGGCTCGGGCTGGCCGAGATCGAGACGGCCCCGTTCCCGGAATGCGGATCTGTCGCGGGACGGAAACGGTCGCGCGATGAGTCGCTGCTCATGTCCTGGTTCCGATCCGGGCCGGACGGCCGGTGCGGAGCACGGCGTGCTCGCACCGCGCGGTCTCGGCTGCCATCTGCTCGGCAGCGGCTGTCAGCAGCCGGGTCTGCCATTCGGCCTGGCCGGCGAGCGTGCCAGTGGTCCGCAGGGGCTGCAGATAGAGCACGGACCACAGTTCGCTGAGCCAGTCCAGGACATACAGGCACAGCGGGTGCTGCTCCCAGCAAGCGCCGAGCGAGGCTGCGAGCTGGCCGTAACCCGGCTGGTAGACGTGCTCGACCCAGGCCCGGAGCCGGCCGATGGCGTCCTCGCGGGCCTCGCCGTCGAGCTTCCAGAACCGCGGTGACGGAGACGGGTAGTAGGCGTGATCGCTGTCGTCGGCGCCGGGTGCGATCTCGTCGAGGCGGACCGCGAGCGCGATGACGCGCTCGTCGAGGTCCTGCAGGCCGGCCAGGATGACGGCCTGGTCATCGAGCGTGCCTTTCATCGCGCTGGCCAGCGTGCTCAGTGCGGTGATTCGCTCGCGGATCTCGGTGGCGTGGCCGGCCTCGCGACTGTCCAGCTCCTGAAGCTTCGCTGCGTGTTCAGAAAGCTGGAGCAGCGCTGCGGCAAGGGCGTCTGTTGCTGGCATGTGCAGTCAGCTCCACGGATATTCGTCGCTGGCGCCGACACTCGCCGGATCAGGGTTCCGGCTCGTGGGTCCGGGCGGGGCGGCAGGAATGGCCATTCCGGCCGCGTGCTCGGCGGGTCGTTGAAGGTTGAGAGCGCGGGAGCTGGGGTCAGCGCGGCGACGGCTGTGCCGCGCCGCTGCGCAGCCTTGTAGACGCGGTCCTTCCAGGCGACGCCGAGTCGGGCCAGGACGGGTGAGTAGGCTCCGCGGACGATCAGAGCGTGGCCGGCGGGAAGCTGGCGGATCATGTCGGGCGTCATGACGTCGTGGCGCGTGTGGTACCGATGCCCGCGTTCCTTCAAGGCGGTCTGGCCGCACAGGTCGCTGGCCATCTTGAGCGTCGCGATGTCGGAGATGCCGGGCAGCCAGACCTTCACCCCGCAGGTGTCCATGACGACCTGAGCGCCGTCGTGTTGCCAGCGAGTACGCAGCTGCGCTTCGCCGTGCGCGACGGGGATGAGCTGGATGCCTTTGCCGCCGGAGTCGGCGAGCCAGGTCGGCAGCGGGACGGGGCAGGTCTGGACGATCTCGTCTAACGCCATCAGCAGCGGCGGGTCGAGGCGGCCGCCGGGCGATGCCTGGCCGAGTTGCGCAGCGACGTGGTGGATCTCGCTGGCCATCGCCGCGAACAGCGGGGCGACTGGGCTGTCGTCGTGCTCGCTCTCGGCGATCAGGTACAGCGTCCCGGACTGCCGCAGGAACGCCGCGATGTCGAACTCGGGCTCGCCCGGCGGGCAGGACCGACTGGGCCAGCTTCGGGTCGGTCATGAACGCCAGTGCCCGGGACAGGACCATCTTGATCGTCGCCGCGGTCTTCTGGGAATCGCCACGAAGCTCGCCCAGCTCCAGCGCCCATTGCGTCGCGCCAGCCTGGAACAGGATGTCTTCGGCGTCCTCGGCGCTGCCCAGCGCCCAGGCGACGACCAGGCGCATGTCGCCGCCTGCAAGTGCTGCGGCGTGGAACAGCCCGCGCAGGTAGCTACTGGCCTTGCTGCTCCAGAACGAGGCGTCTTCGGTCCCGGTCATGCTGACCGCGTTGGCGAATCCGTCGGCCCGGCGGATCGCGACCGCCTCGTCGATGCAGCCGTCGAGCGGGTTCCAGCGGAACGTGGACGGGACGCCGCCGATGGACTGCGGGTTGAACACGTCCACCGCGCCAAGCTGGGATCGAGTGCCGCTGGTCAGCTCGAACACATCAGCCTTGGTCGTGGTGCTCACTACCGGGCCTGGGTAGTGCAGGATCATCCTGGCCAGCAGGCCGGTTTTGCCGGTCCGGGGCGGCGCCATCACCAGAACGTGCTCCTCGACCGGGATCCGCAAGCCGTGGCCGTAGTGCGCCCGGCCGAGCATCAGCGAATGCTCATCCGGGTGAAGGAGGCGCTGCCAGCCGGACATCGATCGGCGCGACCGTCGGGACCGGCGGAAGGCTGCGAAGCGACCCCAGTGCAGCCACAGCTCGGGCAGTGTGGCGTGACCGCGGCCGGGATGCAGCCGCAGCAGCAAGCGCAACCGGTTACGCCTGGCCCGGGACCGCGGCAGGCGTGCATGCGGCAGGAAGCACCAGCGCAGGATCGCCAGGGTTAACAGCGCCAACGTGAGCAGGGCGAAACTCTTCATGACGAACTTCCGTTCTGGGCGGCCTGGACGTGACGGCGAAGCGCTGCGCGAGCCGCGCCTGCGTTGAGGTCGACTTCGGGCGCTAGCTCGGTGCAGACCTTCGAGACGTTCGTGATCGGGAAGTCAGCCAGCGGCCCATACCGGTCGGCCACTAGCGCCAGGAAGCGCTGGGTCTTGTTGGCGGACCCGGCTGCATTGCTCGGCGTTCGCGCGATCGGGCGGCCGACGGTGGAGGTGCGGGGACTCGCCGTCAGCTGCGCGACTGGCACTGGGCTGGCCGCGTTCGGCCGACAGCCTGGGGCCACGGGGCACTCGTCAATCACCCAGCTGCGGAATCCCGACAGGGTGGAAACCGGTGCCAGGATGAGCCGCAGCGTCCACAGGAGCAACCCGCCGACGATCGCGAGCGGCGAGGTGCCGTCGTCGGCAAGCGCCTCATTCAGAGCGCGCTGCCGCGCGATCGTCCAGGCACGGACGACGCCAATGGCGGTGTCCGAGGCCAGCGCGTAGGCGATCGGCGGCATCGCCCAGATGGCCAGGTTCCGCCATCCGTTACCTGCGGCGAGCACGTTCATCGTGACGGAGGTCGCGACCGCGCAGATGTTCAGGACGCGCGGGCGGACAGCACGCTTGCCATGCAGCGCCAGTGCAATCCCGAGGGACGCGAAGATCAGCGCTGCTGTGTCTGGGATGCCCGCCTCGAGCGCGGCAGCTGCCGCGGTGTGCTTAGCGGAGTACACCATCCGGTACTGCGCCGCGTAACTGACCGCTGCCGACGCACCCGCGAGCACGCCTAGCGCAACCATCGATAGGGCAAGCCACCGCCTGGGACGGTCAGTGTCATTGGCCAGGCGGGAAACGTCCACGACGCGGACGTCGCCGGCCTGGGCGGGCGCATCGACGAGGTCTTGGGCGGCCGCACCGAGCGAAGTCCAGTAGCTCTCGCTTGCCGACATAGCATCGACGCTTCCTATGTGCTGCTGTGATGGTGTGATGTACACCACCATAGATCTTAGCCGCAGCGATCGCAAGTACGCGTGCGGACAGGCAGAGGCGTGCCTTGCTTAGACGCCGATGCAGTAACGCGCCACCGAGGGTGGCTAAAACGCCGACCTCGGAAACCAGCATCCCGTTTGGAGTCGGGTGTGCGACATTTATGTTGGGCTGACGTGTTCCCGCTGGCAGCGAACTCGATCTGGAAGCGCGCTCGCAACCAGATGGAAACGTGCTGGTCAGCGCCCGCATTCGAGACACAGCACCTCCTGAGTCCGGGCGCCCGGCCGTTATCCCTGCAGCAGAGGGCCGCCGCTGGTCACCATCCGCTAGAGCGCGATCCAGGCCATACCATCTGTGTATGAGCAGGCCGGTCATTCCCGGGTACCTTGAGCATCAGGGCGACGGTGCCCTCACGGACTTGTGGGTGCGTCCGGCTGAGGTCCCTGCACCGCTCTGGCCGGTGCAGGTTCTGCGGGCGGTGCACAACCACCCGACGGACTGGGTCACGGTCGCCGAGCACCACGCGACTGGCACGGAACGCAGCGGGACCATGTGCATACTGGTCCAGGCAGCTGACGCTTCCCCGGCGCTTGCGGGCACCAGCTGGCTCGGCAGCCACCTCGGACAGGTCGAGATCTATGACGACGAGACGTTCGAGGACGGACTGGCGGGCACTGATCGCGGTGTGGCCGTGGAGTTCTTCGCTAAAGTGCGCCAGCCGAGCGGCGCAACGGCCCCCGTCCCGGAGATTACCCACCCCTTCTTGTGGTACTGGGATGCGTTCCCCGTTCGTGACGGGTGGAGGTACCTTGACGGCGCAGGTCGGGTGCAGGACCTCGTCCGGCAGGACGTCCAGGCTGACCGGTGGAAGGTCGAGGTGCGGGCCCTTGAGTTCCGCCAGTACCTCGCCGCCCGCGGCCGCGACGGCCTGCTCCAGGTCGACCACGTGCTGTTCGCGGACCTGGGGGAGTTCCCGCGTGTCGACGAGGAGTTCAGCAACGACTGGGCGCACTTCAGCTTCTGCGCCGTGCACGACCCCTCGCCTCTAGGCGGAAAGCCCGCGTTCTCACGGCTGCTGGGCAGGTACCTCGTCCGCGGAGCCAGGAACGGTAGAGTCCCCCGGTTCGAGGAGTGGGACCAGGACCACGAGTACCCGGAGTTCATCTACGGCACGGACCAGGAATCCGGGCAGCCGTTGTCGCACACGTGTGACCCGGAGCAGCTAGGTTCGTACTTCGACAAGGACGACACGCGGCTGCACTACCTGACGCCCGTCTACTTCAAGCGCGAGGTCCTCCAGCCCTACGCGGCAGAGCCAAGTAAGTACTCCTTGTCGGCGACACGGCTCTCATGCCTGAACCTGTGGGGCGTCGACATCTCCTTCAACAGCGTCGGCCTGGTAGAGGTCTACCTCGGCGATCTGGGGTGCAAGCTGCCCGCGGCGGAATGGGGCCACTGGAAGTCCTACAACGTCCCGCCCCAGGGGAAGATGGACGAGGGCCGGTACCGCCGCGACTTCCTGAACCAGTTCGCCAACTCCAAAGACCCCGCCGGCGACCTGCAGCGCGCACGGGCCAAGGCGGCCGACGTTTCCGAAGCCCTCCTGGGCTCCCCGGTCTGGAAGCCGCTGTCGGCAGACGCGCAGGCGGAATTCGAGTCCCTCGTCGGCCCGCTCAGCGACGCCCCCGCTGCGTTGGGGCTAGCCCTGCTGGTCCTCACAAAAACCCTCGTCGACGGGATCGACCCCGCGCCCCTGAAGAAGTTCCTGGTCTCATACGAAAAGGACGAGAGGTCGCTGAGCCTCCTAGGCCGATTCTCGGAGGCGCTCGGCGGCGACCCGGAGCTGATCGTGGTGTTCCGCAAGCTGCAGGGCTTCAGGTCAGCCGGCGGCGTCGCCCATCTAGCCGGCTCAGGCCGCGCCAAGGCCGCAGCCGACATGGGTGTCACTGGCCTGGCCGCCTGGGACGCGTTCGAGTCAGTCGCCACACGGCTGACCACGTCCCTCACGGCCCTTACCGAGCTGATGGCTAACAGGCTCAGCAACCCAGATCCCGGCCCGGACTGCAGTACAGCCAACTAAGTACCAGGTGTTTATCGAACTCACGCTCGGTCTGGCTGATGTGCTCCCTACATGGGCGTATGCGTGCCGACGGGCCCTGCGTCTGGATGCGTGCAAGCTGCCAGACGAGCTGCTCAGGGGTGCTGTGTCTCGAATTTGGGACGCTGACCAGCACGTTTCCATCTGGTTGCGAGCGCACTTCCAGATCGAGTCCGCTGCCAGCGGGTACGTGCGTGTCGGTGGCAGTCGCCCGTCTTGCGGCTGAGCGTCGGCAGGCTAAGTACGGACGTACCCGTCCGGGTTGCGTATCTTGTCGCGGAGCGCTGTCGCAAGGGCTTCGCCTATGGCTGGCAGCGAGCGCGTCCTCGGCGTCGATGCGTATCTCGTCTTCAATCTGGCCCACCGGGGCTGGCTAGCTCCTTGGAAAGAGGTTTTCGCTCGTGCCGCGCGCCGCGGTATCCAGCGTCATCGGCCCCAGGACCGTAGGCCGGCCCTTACACATCCTTCTGGTGCTCCGCTCCTTCTTCGAGGGCAAGAGTCATGCCGTCCCTGACGCTCGACCGGGATCAGTCGACACGGCATCTCCAAGCAGCCGAAGCCTTTCGTCCACGAGGTTCTTGGCCGCTATGTCCACGGCACCGAACAGACGCGCGTTCTCGCTCATCGCTGCGTCGAAGCTATCGGTGCCAGCGAGTGTCATGCTGAGGTTGCAGAGCTGGTCCAGGGAGCCATAGAGCG
Source organism: uncultured Actinomycetota bacterium (assembly GCA_963711535.1). GTDB lineage: Bacteria > Actinomycetota > Actinomycetes > Streptosporangiales > Streptosporangiaceae > JAJYUU01. The sequence goes on from CAVQEN010000008.1 coordinate 293,927, forward strand.
GACGCTTGGCAAAGTGTGCGCTCCGCAGCTTGAGCCGCTCGGCAATTGAACTTACCTGTGCCATGTGGGCGAGCTTCGCCGATCGATCATCGGACGAGTCGATAAGCCGTGCGGCATTACCGGCGTTCACTGTGCTCAGCTGATCGAGCAGTCCCTGGATCTCGCTCAGCAATGAGAGCCCGAACTGCACCTGGCACTCCTGCTCACGGTTGTCCCTCTCGGACGTTTGCCTTCGACGCTCAATTGCCTGCGCACCAAAGAATGCGATGAAGGCGGCAACTAGAGCAGTCACCGCTGAGACGAGCACGGTCGGCCAGGTGCTGCCCCCTCCTACGAGGTGAACGATGATGGCGGGCTGATGGGCTATCGTCATCCTAGAAGTCTCGCCTAGCCACGCCGCCGTTCATCCTCTTGTCGCAGGACCAAGCACTGGTGGTTCCGGTGAACGTCCGCATCTGCTGCCGATAGCGTGTGGTGTGGGGCTCCCGACGAGGCCGGTCGGGAGTTCAAACTCCCACGATCGTGCAGACGGCACCCCGGCTCCGACGGACGGAGCCGCTGGCGGCGTTTCCCGACCCTCCTGCGGGTCGAGAGCATAATGGTGTGCACCACACTGGGTTCTGGCCGGATCGGGACGGGCGCATCGCATGGTGCACAGTGACATCGGCAGCTTCGACACTCGGTTCGAGCGATTGACCGAGCACTACCGGGATGCGATCACACGCGGCGAGCTCAAGCCGGGCGACAGGTTTCCGTCTGCGCGCGAACTGAGCGAGATGCATGGCGTGGGCAGGACGACGGCGGGGCGAGTTCACGGGACGTTGATCTCGATGGGCCTGATCGAGCACCGGCCAGGCGTTGGTACGTTCGTGCTCGAGCCGCCGAGGCGCAAGGTCAGCCGTGGAGCACCCGGTCTCAAGGCCGCGGCGCAGAAGGTCGTGACGGTGTTCGATGAGTGGCGGGCTCGTACGAAACCGGAGGCTCTCGTCGAGGCAATAGACGGGCTTCGGGACGCACTCCGCTAGCGAACCACTACCTCATCCGGCAGTGCGAACACGGCGGGCGTCAACGATCCGCTGCATGTAGACCGGCCAATCGGCGACCAGCTGACGAGTGACGGCCTGCCGCACGAGTTCGCGGTCGTCATCGGCAGTCTCATCAGTCCCGCCGTCCGGCGTGATTGCCACAGCGGGGACTGCTGAGGTTGCAGATGGAGATGTACGCCCGCTCCGAGATCGTCAGCAGCATGACCGGGAATTCCCCGGCGCTGAGTTCTCGCAGAGCACGCTCCCAGTCGACGCCGAGCTGGGACCAGGATGTGCCTGCCTCGGCGAACATGCGGGTCAGGTCCGAGAAGAAGACCACGCGCTGGCCATGCTTGCGACTGTAGAGGTCAGCACACCCGAGGACCTGGCGAGCATCGTGGCTGAGCGCGTCGCGCGGAATCAGTCCGGGCGCGACGGCCATGGCTGCCTCGGCCAATTCGCCGTCACCTTGCCACTCGAGGCCACTGACCAGCCAGTACGACGGGGACAGCAGATCTACGGCGGCATCGGCACGGCGCACATCTGCTTCCACTGCGACCACCTTCTCAGCTCCTCCTTCCCATGATGCGCTCGCGTAGCGACATCACGCATGCCTCACGAGCGCTCCAGCTGCAGGTCGGCGAAGCGTTCGGCCACAGCGGCTGCGGGACGCATCTCCGGCTTGGGCGGCTGGAGGATCGCCTGGCGATCACGCCCAGCCCAGGCGGGCCAGGCTTCGCCCTCGTCCTCGTAGACCAGGTTCTGCGCTCGGCACCCGGACTGCCCTCCGCTCGTCCAGGCGCTCCCTGACTGCCCGGCGTTCGGCGGCGAGCTGCGCGATCCACTCAGGCGTCCGATAAGACTCCGCGCCCGTGCGAGAGGACCAGCTGTTCACGCTGCTCGTCGGTCACCATCGGCTCGGCCGACCGGAGCGGCTCGAACCGCTGTCCCGGATGCCGGCGGCGAAGCTCGGAATCGGCCGCGATAGCCAGCCGACGGGCCGGCTCGGTCGCGCGCTCCCACGCCCGCCGCACCTCCATGGTCTGCTCCAGCTCGGATTCCTGCTCGCGGTAGAAGGACTCCATCGCAGCGTAGGACCGGGCCAGCACGCCGTGACGCGTGGCCACCTCCTCGTGGCCACGCTCGCGCGCAACCCGCTCCTCGGCCCGAGCCCGGATCACGGCCAGGTCCGCGTCGTCGGCACTGATCCTGATTCGCTGCAGCTCGCGGCCGACGTGCCGTGGCGCCCAAGCGGTCTCGGTTTCGTATGTCCCGCGCATGTGCAGCAGCGATCCGTCCGGCAACCCGCGCAGATCGACGCCGTCGACCGGGCCGAGCGCGGCGAACGCTGCGTGCCAGGCCGCCCGTTTCTCCGGGCTGTCCCCGGCTGGTTCCGGGCCGATCGGCTCGTCTGGATGCTCATACCCGTACAGCTCCCGGTAGGCGCCGACGTCGGCGGCCCGCTGCTGCCATTCGAGCCGGTCCAGCGGGTCATCGGGAACCGGGCCGAAAGCGCGAACGGCCCAGTCCGGCGTGTGCTCAGCTGCATGTTCTCCGATCCGTTCTTTGCGGGCGTCCATCGCGCCCGCAAGCTCGGTCAGGAACCGTTGCCGCTCAGGGTCGGCCACTGACGGCACGCGCTCAGACCATGGCCGCGACGGCTGTGGCACAAGCGGACCGGTGATGTGCCGGATCCGTGCGTCGATCACGCTGGCCAGGTCCCGCGCGCCGGCCAGCGATCGGGAGTCAACGGCCTGCCGGACCACGTCGCGCACGTCCAGGCCGGCCGACTCCGCAGCTCGCAGCGTTCGCCATAGCCAGGTCGCCTGGTGCGACGTTAGATCCTCGGTGGCGTACTGAGCGGGCAGCGCCGCCGCGACCACAGACCTGAACCGCTCGGCCTCCAGGCCGGCGGTCTCTCCCTGCCACATCGCGTTCAGCAGGGCAAGATGGTCAGCATTGGCCAGTGCCCGGTCCTGCGTCTCCAGCGCCGATGACTCCGCGCCGTCCAGGCCCAGGATGTCCGCCGCGACCGCGATAGCGTCCCGCGGCTCGGCACCGCCGCCCGCCGCCGTAGCGGCCGCAGCCGGAAGCCCGGCGCGCTCCCGTTGAAGGCGGTCATGGCGTTCCAGCTCCGGCGCGGGCCTGGTGCCGGTTTCCGCGTCGGCGACTAAGCCGCGCGCTCCCGCTGAAGACGGTCATGACGTTCCAGCTCGGGCGCAGGCCTGGTGCCGGTTTCCGCGTCGCGACCGGGCGGAACGCGTGAACACGATCATCGTGTTGGCCTCGGCGCCCCGCGTCATGGCCACATACAGCCACTGGCGGTCCTCGGTCCCGGTGACAACCGGGATGCCGACCTGCACCGAACGGCCCTGAGCCGAGTGACCCGTGACGGCGTAACCGAGGTCCGCAGTGGAATAGCCGGAGTAGGCGAAGACGCGGTCAGTCCACCGGCGGGCCCCGGTCGCCGGGTCGCAATTCATCGCACGGCGGACCATTAGCGTCCCGTCACCGCGGATGGACTCGATCCGCAGCAGGTCGCCGTTGGCCAGGGTTCTGCCGACTTCGCCTGCCTCCAGACCGTGGTCGTTCTGGCGGCAGATGATCAGGTCGCCGGCGGACGCCCGCGCGCCATCAGCGAGCGCTACCTCGACTCGGTCATCCACGAGGCCAAGGTGGATCAGGTCGTCGCGGATCCTCCGCGATGCTTCCCGGCACCGGGTCCGGTCGTGGATCATCAGCAGCGTGTCCCGGTCCGCGAGGTAGTGGGCGACATAGCGGCGGACGGCTTCGTCCATCGCCTTGTCCGGTTCCGCGCCCTGGATCCGGCCACGTTCCTGATATTCGTCGAGCGCGGACGTGTCGCCTGTGCGCAAGCGCAGCGACGCGTCCTGCTCCCAGCGGGCGGTGAAGCGGACCGCCTCGGCGAGCTGCACATAGCCCAGCCGCCGCGCGAGCAGCGTCAAGCCACCTCCCGACTCGACGGCAGCGAGCTGCTCATGGTCCCCGGCGATGAGCACCTTGGCGCCGCGGTCAGCGGCGTGCCGGATGATGTCCAGCAGGTCGGGGATGGACATCATCGACGCCTCGTCGATAACCAGCAACGTGCCCGGACCGATATCACGGATACCGCGGGCGCCCCTCCGGTCCGGCAGGTGCCCGAGGAACTGCGAGCTGTTCTCGGCAGCGTCCACGCCCGCGGCGGCGAGCACGTTGCGCGCAGCCTGCGCCGTCGCGATGCCGAGCACCTGCCCATGGCCCGCAGCCGTCCACGCACGCGCAGCCTGCGCCAGAACCCGCGTCTTGCCGCTTCCCGCCGGACCGGTGATGATCTCGACCGTGCGCGTCGACGTCAGCGCGTGATACAGCGCGGCGCCCTGATCCACGCGCAGCCCCGACTGCGTCACGGCTCCGCGCAGCTCCTGCGCTCGCGCGACTAGCTGCGCCTCGAGCATCCCGGCGTCGGCACCGAGTTGCGCTGCGGCCTGTTCGCGCGTCAGGTGCGGCGCGCAGTCCCGTTGCGCCGCACGCAGCATCTGCTCCTCCATGTCGAGCTGCACCCTGGTCGCATATCGCGTGGTCCCGGGCCGGGTATAGACGCTGCGACCATCCAGCGGACGACGCAGGTACTCCGGCAGCGGCGGCCACTGAGGCGCCTCCAGGCAGACCACTTGCTCCACCGATCCGGCTAGCGCATCGTCAGCCAGCCCGTGCAGCAGCGCGACCGCCGCCTCCGGCGCCATCGCCCGAGTTTGGACCGGGAGCACCAGCGCCAGCTGCTTCAGTAAGTCCGCGCGCGTCCACGTCGATTTCGCCGCCTGCACCAGCGTCAGCGCACGCTGAACCGCGCGCGTCAGCTCCTCCCGCGCAGGCTGTGCGAGTGAACGGACGGCGACCGGCCCTGCGTCCCGCGCAGCCTCACCCTGCGTTGCGCCATCCTGCATCGCGCCATCCCGGTTTGCGTCTCCGTCCGCGCGCAGGCTCGATACGCGCGGCGCAACCGACGCAAGCTCCCCGCCGATCCGCGCATCCCATTGCGCCGTCACCGCGTCCCAGTCGATGACACCGGTGTCCTTGCCGTGACGCGATGCCAGCGTGACTTCCTGCCGGATGTACAGAAGCTCCCGCTCATTTGGCGCCCGCCCGTACTTAGCCGTCCATGACGCGACCGCCGCCGGCATCGCCTCGGTGATCGCCACCGTCCGTGCGGAGTATTCGTCCATCTGCTCCTGGGTGATGCCCTCGATCTCATTCCCGCGGCCGTCCGTCCGCGCGACCCACCGCACGCCGAACTCACGTGTCAGCCCGCATTCCACGTGTGTCGCGACGATCGCCTGCACCGCGCCCAGGACCTGGCGCAGGCACACGGTGTCCAGGGCCCGGTACTTGCCGTCAGCCACCGTCTTCACCAGCCGCGCGACCTGGTTGTGAACATGGTCCTGCGGATCACCGTCCCGGCTTGTCCCCTGCAGCCACGACGAGACCGTGATCAGCGCCTGCTCGAACCGGCCGGTCTCCTGGCCATCGACGCGCGTCCCGTGATAGCCGGTCCGTGTCATCCCGGCCCACTGCTGCACGTACTCCAGTCCGGCCCGGTTGGCCGCCTGGACGACCTGCTGGTACCGACTCTCGACCTCGCCCCAGCGGGCCGCGGCGGCCGAGTCGCCCGCCAGCCGGGCCCGGCGCTCGTTCTCTCTGATGGAGGCGTGGAAGATCGAGATCGACTTCGACAGCGATACCGTCATGTCCGTGTAGACCGGCGCCTGCCGGGTCGCCTGGGCGGCCTCCCGCTCGAGTTCCAGCTGCCGCTCAGTTGTCGCGTGCGGCTCGGCGGCCTGCAGGCGGGCCAGATGATCGGAGAACTTCGCGTAGTTCCCCCGCGACCTGCCTAGCTTCTGCCCGGTCCGCGGATCCAGCTGCCGGTACACCATTTCGTACGGCCGCCGGTCGACCACCTGGCCGTCGCGGAACCCCAGGGCCCTGGCACCAGGACCCCACCAGCGGCCGGGCGGCTCACCCGCCTGCGCCGCGTTGATGTAGTAGCCGCCCGCCGACCGCTCCGGCTCCGCCTGCCCGGCCTGGTTCTTCCAGACGTAACCGAGGTCGAAGCCAGACGCGGCGGTCACCACCACTGCCATCCAGACCTCCCGCAACCGGCGCCCTGAGCTGATCTCAACCGACCATGATCATTCGTAATGCAATGGTCTGTTCGGGTCGGAGCTCCACATCGAGGATGGCAACAGGCACGACAGAGTGCAGACAGCAAGATCGCCAACGGAGCCAGCGGACGGACAGAGCGGTGAACTGCAGGTCCAGGAAGGATCGCGAGCACATGGCTGCTGCGCGTTCAGCCGCGCGCGGCCGAACGCTTCTCGGCCGGAAAAGATCATGATGACGGGAACGTGGCCGACGCCGGACTCAGCCGTCGGCAAGCTCGCGGCCGTTCGGCGGAGTCATCGTCCGATTCAGATCACGCCCTCGTCCCGCAGCCGCCGGAGAGCTTGCACGCCGGGGCCAGCGTCGACTCCGCCTGCGCTGGTCGCCGTGCCGGAAGTCGCGGCCGCCGTGCGCGATGTGTAATCGGCCCGGATGCGACGGCGCAGGTCGTCAGCCGAGGCCGCCGACAACAAATCGGCGCCAGTGAGGAACCGCGCCGTCCACGTCCCGCCGCAGAGGTCGATCTCATAGGCCAGGTCCCAGTGCCAGCGAAGGTCGGCCAGCTGTTCCTGATCGTCCGGCGCGCTGTTCAGGTCGCCGTACATCAGCGCCGCCGCGCCGCGGCGTGCGCGTCCGGCACCAGCCCATCGTCCGTCGTGACCGGTGCGGCGCTCTCTGTTGCTGCCTGACTCGTATGTTCGTAGAGACCGGCGCGGTTGCAGCGACCGCAGCAGGGGCAGACGAATCCGCCGCACCCAGTCGCCTGGCATCGGGTGGTCGGCTGGAACTCATCGCAATACGGGCAAAGAGTCACGAGTGCAACCTCCCTGGATGCCTCTGACCTGCGGTTCAGCGTCGGACTGGACGCTCGCAAGGCCAGAGAACCTGTCGCTTCAGCAACTAGCATAGCTGATATAGCTGCCATGATAGATATGAGCCGAGGCAGGGAAGCTATGGTTAGCATGGCTACCTTGGCTCACATGGCGATCAAGATCGATCTGCTGTCGCCGGAGCCGAGCTACCTGCAGCTCGCAGCGGTCCTCCGTGCCCGGATTCATTCTGGGGAGATCCCGCCCGAGCACGCTCTGCCATCACTCACGTCCCTGGTGCAGGACACCGGCCTCGCGGTCGGCACCGTCCGTAAGGCGATCAAGGTCCTCGCCGACGAAGGGCTGGTGGTCACCGTTCCTGGCCGCGGCAGCTTCGCCACCCGGCGGGCCCGCCGATAATCGTCGGCCGGGTTTGAGCACTCACTCGCTGAGGAGAGCCGCCACTCGCTGACGGCACATCGCCAGAAAGGCAGGCGACTCGACCGCGCCGCGCTTCTCATCTCTGCGAAGCTTCGCCGCGCGGTCCTGCAGGGCCGGCAAGCCTTCGATCAGCAGTGTCATGACGACGCAGCCGCATAAATCCTCGTCGCTGACAATCTCATCCTGCTCGACGACGCCGTAGAGCGCGGCAACCATCTCGTCGAACGTCACCGGTTGCTCCATGCGCAGGACGAACTTCCCAGGCACCGGTCCGAACCATCGCGTGCCGCTGATCACCGGCAACACCGCTCGGCCATCGCCGCCGTCATCGTAGCTGGCCATGACATCCGCCTCCTAGCGATCAGTGCGCGGAGGGGCCTGTACGGCGTAACCGCTGGGAGCGTTGCCCACGCGCCTTCGACTGCTTTCGCCGGTCGCGGCAAACGGCTGCCGTCACAGTGCACCGACAAGCTTCCCGAGCGCGGTGGCTGCCGCCGACAACAGGTCGCCGCCCATGCGAGCCAGGTGCCCGGCCACGACCGGACTCTTCATGACGAAGAGAAGTAAGACGATGAGAGCGAGGTACCACAAGAACTTCCTGGGTTGCGCGTACATCCGGTCACCTCCGCATAGCAGAACGCTGCGACTGGCCCCATTAGCAGGGTCCGTCAGGTCCCGAGGGCAAATGAAGACTGCTCAGGGGTGACGTCTACTCGTCATCCCTCGTCACCCTTCCGGCCACGCGTCAGGAGCCGGACACTGGAGAGAGCGATTCGGGTGAAGGGCGACGTGCGATGGACGACAGGCCGACGTGGGCGCGGCGCATCACGACGGAGCGCGAGGCGCGCGGCTGGAACAAGCCCCAGTTCATCGAGGCGCTCAGGGCCCATGCGGCGAGCGAGCTGCCCGGCAAGGAATCCATGCTCCGCCGGGTGCACTCATGGGAGAGCGGAGCCTCCTGCCCGGATGACTTCTACAAGCCCGTCATCGCGAAGACCTTCGGTACCGTGACCGCGGCGATCTGGCCAGTCCAGGGCAGTCGGGACGCCAACGCCGAGCTGATCGCCGGCACCGGCATGGACACCCTGGAGATCCTGACCCGGCTCCGCGCCTCCTCGGTCGATGATGCGACGCTGGCGGGTCTGCGCATCACCGTGGACAGGCTGTGCTCGGAGTACCAGTCTCTGCCTGCCCAGCAGTTGCTGACCGAAGGCCGGTCCTGGCTGCGCCGGATCACTGCGATGCTCGACCGTCAGCTGACCCTGCGCCAGCACACGGAACTCCTGTCGATGGCGGGCTGGCTCGCAGCCTTAACCGGCTGCGTCGAGTACGACTCCACCAACAGGGCCGCGGCCGAGGCGACCCGGCAGGCAGCCTGGAGCCTGGGTGAAGAGTCCGGGAACACCGAGATCATGGCCTGGGCGCAGGAAATGCGAGCCTGGTTCGCGCTCACTCGCGGCGACTACCGCGGCGTCCTCGACGCAGCCGCCACTGGCCACTCTGCCTCGCCTCGCAGCGCGGCCGCCGTCCAGCTTCACGCGCAGAAGGCGAAGGCCTGGGCCCGGATCGGAGACCGGCGCCAGGTCGAGGTCGCTCTCGACGAAGGCCGGGCCATCCTGGAGCAGCTGCCCTATCCGGAGAATCTGGACAACCACTTCGCCGTCGATCCGGCCAAGTGGGACTTCTACTCCATGGACTGCTACCGGATCCTCGGCGCCGGACACGACACCGCCAGCACCGAGAACACGCTCGCTGAGTCTTATGCGACCGAGGTCTTGCGGCTTGGAACCGACAGCACCGGCATGGAGCTATCCCCCATGCGCAACGCCGAAGCACGCGTCACTCTTGGCGTTATCTCCGCCCGGCAGGGCGACCTCGAGCGCGCCCTCGACTACGGGCAGCGTGCGCTCGCCGGACAACGCCTCTCCGTGCCGAGCCTGCTGATGGTGTCCAGCGAACTCGGGACCGTCCTCGGCGAGCGCTACGGCTCCGACGCCGCGGCCACCGACTACCTGGACCAGCTCAGACACCTGCGCGAGTCCGCAACATGACATCGAGGAGACAGCCAGCGGCGGGCACAGCTCCTGATAGCGCCTGCCATACGGGGCAGGGCCAGAGAACTCAGCGAGACGGGACGCGCGCCGGGCGATCGATGTGATGGTTGCCAAAGCGGCAGTCCGCTAAGGCCGCCGATTCATGTCGACAACGGCGACCATTCGTCTGCGAAAGTCTCCATCTGCCGTATCACCAGCTCGATGGCTGTCGGCTGTGCATCCGGAGGGTAGCCATGCTTTGCGAGCAGCCGCTTGATGGTGGAGCGGAGCTTGGCTCGCACGTCGTCTCGCGAGACCCAGTCGGTGGTGACATCGCGGCGGAGCGCCGTGACGAGGTCACGGGCGATGTCGGCCAGGACTCCAGTGCCCATCTCGGTGACTGCCGAGTCGTTTTGCGATACAGCATCGTAGAACGCCAGCTCGTCGTCGCTGAGGGGCGGTGCGAACGAGCTGCCACGTCCGGCGTCGGCGGATACCTCCTTGGCCATTGCGACCAGTTCGGCGATGATCTCCGCCGCCGTGAGCTGCTGGTTGGTGTACTTGCGCATGAGTTCCAGCAGCCGGTCAGAGAAGCTGCGCTGACGAACCAGGTTGTGCCGGGTCACCCGGCGCATCTCCTGCTCGATTAGGCGGCGCAGCGCCTCGATGGCAAGCTGAGGGTTCCGCGCCTGCTGCATCCGCTCGATGAACGCTTCGTCCAGATGCGACAGATCTGGCCGCTCGATCCCTGCCGCCGCGTAGATGTCGGTGATGCCGCCCGCCTCGACGGCGCCGGCCGTCAGCTGCCGCAGGTACAGGGCCACATCGGCGGGTACTGGCAGCCCGCGGGCTTTGCGGTCCTCGGCGTCGAACTTCGCTACCCAGACCCGGACCTCTTCGAAGAACGCGATGTCGTCGCGGTATGCGTTGACTTCGCCGCTGCTGGAGCACAGCGCATAGAACCTGGCGAGCCGGGCGGACGCCATCCGGAACCGGTCGGTGAGCGTCGGTTCTCCCTCTGGTGGCTGGTTTAGGGGGTTGGTGGCGTCGCGCAGGTAGTTGACCGTACCGAGGACCGCATTGATATAGGCGCGCTGTGACCTGAGCGGCGAGCTGCCTGCGCCAGTCGTAGTCGGCCAGGATCACGTTGCCGATGGTGTCGTGCAGATCCCGCACCTTGGCCAGGGCATCGTCGATGTCCCGGCCGAGCGGCTGGGTCTGCTGGTCGGAAGCGGTGTACTCGGCCAGGGCTGCGTAAAGGTTCTCGCTCAGTGGCGCGTAGCCGACCAGCAGCCCGTCCTGCTTGCCGCGGAACGTGCGGTTGACCCGGGCCAGGGCCTGCATGAGCGCGGCGCCGCGCATCGGCCGGTCCAGGTAGAGCGTGTGCAGCGGCGGGGAGTCGAATCCGGTCAGCCACATCGACTGGACGATGACGAGCTGCAGCTCGTCATCGGGGTTCTTGGCGCGGTGCTGGATTGCCTTGTTCTGCGATGGCCGGCGCACGTGCTGGCGGATCAGCGGCGGGTCACTGGGATTGCCCGTGTAGACGACCTTGATCAGCCCCTTGTCAACGTCCGGCGAAGCCCATTCCGGGCGCAACGCTGATGATCAGGTCGTACAGGTTCGCGCAGATCTCCCGGGTTGCGCAGACGATGATGCCCTTACCGGGGCAGCCGATGAACTTGCGCATCTCAGCCGACCGCGTTTCCCAGTGCTCGACCAGATCGGCCGCCAGCACGCGCAGCCGGTCCGGCGCGCCATACAGCTCATTCATGACTGCAACCGCCTGCTGGATGCGCTCCCGCTCGGAGTCGTCCAGGCTGGCCGTCAGCTCGTCGGCGCGCTCGTCGATCAGCTCGGTGTCCAGGTCGGCGGGCAGGTCGACGGGAATCAGCCGCGGCTCGTAGTAGACCGGCACGGTCGCGCCGTCATCCACTGCCCTGGTCAGGTCGTAGACGTCGATGTAGTCGCCGAAGACCAGCCGGGTGTTGCGGTCGGCGGTTGAGATTGGCGTGCCAGTGAAAGCGATCATCGTGGCGTGCGGCAGCGCGTCGCGCAGGTGCCGGGCATACCCGTCCAGGTCGTCGTAGTGACTGCGGTGCGCCTCGTCCGCGATCACGATGATGTTGCGCCGCTCCGATAGCAGCGGATGGGAACGCCCGGCCTCGCGCTCCGCCTTGGTCCGGCCGAACTTCTGCAGCGTGGTGAACAGGATGCCGCCCATCGTGCGGCTGGATAGCTCGGTGCGCAGCTCGTCGCGCGTCGACACCTGACGCGGCTTCTCCGGCAGCAGTTCGCTCACCTCGAATGTGTCGTAAAGCTGGTCGTCCAGGTCGGTCCGGTCGGTCAGGACCAGCACCGTCGGGTTGGCCAGCGCCGGATGGGTCATCACTTGGTTGGTGTACAGCTCCATCTCCATCGACTTGCCGGAGCCCTGGGTGTGCCAGACGACTCCGGCCAGCCCGTGACTGCGGGACGCCTCGACGGTCTTTCCGATGGCCTTAGAAACGGCGAAATACTGCTGCGGCTTGGCGATCCGCTTGATCAGTCCGCGTTCGGGCGAGCGTGCGAACGCGACGTAGCCGTTGAGGATCTCGATCAGCCGGGCCTGCTGGAACACCCCGTGTAGCAGCAAGTTGATGGCAAGGTCGGAGTCATCAGCGGCTGGCTGCGGCACCGGCGTGCCCTCATCGTCGACCAGCCAGGGCGCGAAGTGCTCGTATGGCGTGAATGCCGTCCCGTACCTGGCAGTGACCCCGTCGCTCACCATGCAAACCACATTGCACCGGAACGCAGCGGGTAGTTCGTCGGTATAGGTCATGAGCTGCGCATGGGCGCCGGCCAGATCCGCGTTCTCGTCCCCGGCTTTCTTCAGCTCGACAATGCCGAGCGGCATCCCGTTCACGTAGGCGACGACGTCCAGTCGGCGCCGGTGGTCGCCTTCGATGACCGTGACCTGGTTCGCCACCAGGAAGTCGTTGCCGTACAGGTCGCGAATGTCGATGAGCCGGATCGTCGGGTTCTGCTCGGCCCCGTACTTGTCGGTGTAGACGACGCTACGGATGCCCTTGGTCAGATATTCGTGCACCTGGCGGTTCTCCGTGAGCACGTCTCGTGACTTCGGCGTGAGTACCAGCGCCACTGCCTCATCAACAGCGGTCGCCGGGAGTTGCGGGTTGATCCGCTCGATGGCGCGCCGCAGCCGGCTCGGGATGATGAGCTCCGCCCACGACTCTCGCTCACCAGAACCCGGCGCGATGAGCTTCCCCTCGACCGGCTCCCAGCCGAGCTCGCCAAGCGTATCCATGGCGAGCGCCTCCCAAGCAGCCTCGCTCATCCCACCGGCGGTCATGTCGTGTCCTCGACTAGCTTCTCGGCATCCCGCAACCGGATCTCGCCCGACATCAGCCGAGGCAGAAGCGCGGCGCGCAACTTGGCTAGTGCGGCGGACTGAGCAGCAAGACCGTCCCGCAGCGCGAAAATCGGTCGTACAGCAGTGTGGAAGGCCCGAATGTCATCTTGATCGGGTACGAGCACAGGCAGAGCCAGCACATTGCTGCGACTGAGCCCTGGGACTGCCGAATCCGAGTTCATAGCGTCGAGTCCAAGGCCACGGAGCATAAAGAACGCGAACTCCATAGGAACCTCGCGCCTTAGGGAAACATAGAACGCAGTGTCGATAGTGAAGAATTTGTCTTCCGCCCAGTAGACAGTGCCTACAGTTCCCTTCCGTCCCACGACAACTCCGGGACCTTGCGCAAGGGCCTCATTATGACTGCCTGTAATTCCACCGCTGCCATAGACCGGCACGTCACCATCCACGCGCGTAGCTGCCGGCAGGGATTTCCCGTACTTCAGATCGAGCACATCGCTTACAACAGCAGACAATGTTGCGCGGGACGCGGCCTGCTGATATATACCTCCGGCAAGGTCGAAGGCCGTGCAGGCCATACGGTCGTTGGCAGCGATCTTGTCGTCGAGCGCACCGATAACGGCCACAATTGCCGTGCGCTCATGCTTTGGTGGCAGAAGAATTGGAAGGCGTCGAATATCGCGTAGATTCAGGGTCTCCTGAACTGTCGTTGTCTTCCACATGTGCATACTACTAATTGCAGGTTCAGAGGACAGGCACAGCCGAACCCACTGGGAGGACACGTCAGTGGTACGAATGACCGCAACGGCGCGGGCAACGTTCCATCCGGCGAGTTGCGGCGGCACAATGGCGACCTCACCGATGGATCCGACAACTGATAGGACAACTTCTCCGCCCTCCAATCTCGTGCGCCTATACTTCTCCTCTACTCGAGGACTCACGCGCAGAACCTCCTCCGTAAGGATGGTGCCGCCTCGTAGATTGTTCACACGCAATATCGGCACTCCATTAGGATCTTCCGAACCGGGTTGGACAATGCCATACGAGAGACCTTCTCGCTGAAGAAGATCATCTAGCGGTCTGCACTTCCAGCCATCCGGAATGGACCGGGCTTCCGGCCGGTCACCAGGTTCGGGCATCGAGACGCTCCAGTTCGCGGCGTACTTCTTGTTCGAGGCGGGCCGACTCGTCGAAGTGGGCGTAAAGCTCCTTGGTCAGTCGGACGATCTTTTCGGCGATGGGCTCGGCGTCGCTGTCGTCGACCTCGGTGGCGCCGACGTAGCGGCCCGGAGTCAGGACGTGATCGTGAGTCCGGATCTCTTCGGTATTGGCCGAATAGCAGAAGCCGGGCACGTCCGCGTATGCGACTCCGGCTAGCCGGGCTGACTGAATGCCGCGCCAGGCGTGGTAGGTGCCGGCGATGCGCCGGATCTCGTCGTCTGTAAAGATCCGCTCAGTCCGGTTCACCAGTACGCCAAGCGAGCGGGCGTCGATGAACAGGACGTGGCCGCTGCGGTCGGTCAGTCGTTTTGCCCCCTGGGCCGACTTGTCCTTGGCCAGGAACCACAGGCAGGCGGGGATCTGCGTGGTTCGGAACAACTGTGGCGGCAGGGCGATCATGCAGGCGATCAGGTCAGCCTCGACCATCGCGGCGCGGATCTCGCCTTCGCCGGATTGCCGGGATGACATCGAGCCATTGGCCAGGACGACTCCTGCGGTGCCGCGCTCGGCGAGCTTGGAGGCTATGTGCTGGAGCCAGGCGAAGTTGGCGTTGCCGGCCGGGGGAGTCCCGAACCGCCAGCGCGGGTCCTGGGCGTTGCGCGCCCAGTCCGACATGTTGAACGGCGGGTTGGCGAGGATGAAGTCGGCCTTGACATCTGGGTGCTTGTCCAGAAAGAAGGTGTCTTCCCATCGGGTGCTGAGGTTGCCGTTGATGCCGTGGATGGCGAGGTTCATCGTGGCGAGCCGCCAGGTCCGCTCGTTGGACTCCTGGCCGTACACAGCGATGTCGTCTCGGCGGCCGCGGTGGGCGAGCACGAACTTCTCGGCCTGGACGAACATGCCGCCAGAACCGCAGCACGGGTCGTAGATGCGGCCCGAGTATGGCTCCAGCACTTCGACGAGCAGCCGCACGACGCTGGCCGGGGTGTAGAACTCCCCGCCGCGCTTGCCCTCAGCCTTGGCGAACTTATCGAGGAAGTACTCGTAGACCTCGCCGAGAACATCGCGCGCGGGCTTGTCCGCGTGGCCGGTGAATCGAGCGTCGCTGATCAGGTCGACCAGTTCGCCGAGCCGCCGCTGATCCACGTTGTCCCGGTTAAAGATCTTCGGCAGCACGCCGACAAGCGAGTCGTTCGCCTTCATCAACGCGTCCATCGCACCGTCGAGCAACTCGCCGATACCGGCGCTCTTCGCTTGCGACGCCAGGGCCTGCCATCGCGCGGTTTCCGGCACCCAGAACACACCGGCGCGCCGGTACTCGTCCTCATCCGAGAGGAACGTATCCAGCCGGGTCTCGGGCACCCCTTCAGCAAGCACCTCTCCGCGGATCTGCTCGCGACGCTCGTCGAACGAGTCGGACACGTACTTGATGAAGACGAGGCCGAGGACGAAGTCCTTGTATTGGGCCGCGTCCATTGATCCGCGGAGCTTGTCCGCTGCCTTCCACAAGGTCTCCCTCAAGTCGGCGAGCGTGGGCATGCCGGGCAGAGTTGCCTGGCCCGCCTTCTTCCTAGGTGCCATCGGTAATCCCGTCATATCGGTCTTCAGGCATATCGCCGGTGAATGTGAGTGTTCCATCGGCCAGGCCCGCAGTTGCGATCTTGCTCAATTCCGTGAGCGCATCAATCTCCTGACGGGCGCGGGTGGTCCTTTCGTACAGCCGCGCCAGCAGTTCATCCAGCCGCAAAAGATCATCGGGCGCCAGCAGCGGCACGGGCTGATCTTCCAGACGGTACGAAGCCCGGACGGCGCCCGCGGGCCGGCCACCTGACAGGCTGGCCGCCAGCAGCGCAGCAAGCACTCGAGGGGTGAAATGCGCCCGCTCCGTCGGCGGGATCCGGATCGCGCGGGCCGGGAAGCTGACAACCGAGAACCCCGCGTCATCAACGATCGCCGCCAGCACTGGACTTGTCGTCACAATCACGTCACCTGGCTCGGTGAGCCGGGCCTGCCTGTAGCTGGTCGCCAGGGTGCTGCGGTCAATCATCATCGCGCCGAGCCGGCGATGGCCAAGGACCTCCTCGGGGCTGATCACGACGTAGTGGCCATCCGCGGACACGTCATCGTCATTGAGCCGAGTCCCCTTGATCATGGCGAGTCGCCGCCGGGCAACTAGCTTGCCGATCGTCGTTCGCTCCGGTGCCTGCAGAGAACCAGCGGCGATCTCGCTGTTAAGGGAAGTCTGTTTAGTAGTCGTTGCTGCGGCGAGGTCAGCTTGCAGTTCGGCGACCCGCGCGACTCTGGCGTGACCGGACGTCGTTACGGCATGGGTGCCGCGCGGCCGCCGCGGGGTCAGGGAGCCTGGTGGCTCGATCAACTCACTGATCAGTTCCTCGGTGCCGAACTGACGCGCATGCGCTCGCGGCTCATACCCGTCCCGGCGCCAGGTGACCACATCCGCTGCCAGTCCTTCTACGACGTCATCGGTCAGTGGCCGATCACTGACGTCCGCGAGCAGGATGCGGCCTGCCCATGGCGAGGAGAAGGACGAGGTGATGACCCATAGTGCCGGCTGGTAGCCAGGGCGGAACGGCAGCAGGCCGCCGGGCAACTGGATGATCGCCTCGACCATGCCGCCCTTGACCAGCTCGGACCGTCGGCGTTCCGCCGGGGAGTAGGCGGTCAGCTCGGCAACGAGGACATCGGCGGGACCGAGCACCACGGCTGTTCTGCCCGGCGCCAGCCGGAGCGACACATCGTCCAGCTTTTCGAGCACATCCGCCGCGGATCGCTCCTCCCCCGGCGCGTATGGGATCTGCGTAATGATCGCGTCAGGCTCGCCTGCCTCGTCCGGTAGTTGCGCGCCTGCCCTAATGTCCAGGTCTATAGCCGGGATGCCATGTACTAGGAGGCGCCGCCGCGTGAGCCTGGCCAGGTAGTCGTCGCTCTCGGCGCCGGTGAACATAGGCGAGTGATCTGCGCCAAGCATCTCCGCGACGGCCGTGAGCAGGTCGCCGGGGCCAGCGGACAGGTCGCTGATCACGAGAGACTGATCCATCTGCGCGAGTTCCCGGGCACCGCTTAGCTCCGCCATCAGCCGGGCCAGCGCGGGCGTGACGGCCGTGACGAGGAGGTCGGCTGCGCTGAATCGGCTGCGTTCCCGCATGACCCGCTCGAATGCGCCTGCGCACCCCCAGGCAGCCTCCACCAGTTCGTCGACCTGGGCGGGCAGCGTGTGCAGTCGGGGTGGCAGCTGCGTGATTTCTGAGGCAAGGAACTCGTCATCTGGATCGGCCACGGCGGCGCGCGATCTTGTAGCCGCCATGACGTCATCTGTCCCGTCGGCAAGTGGCTCGTCATCGCCAAGATGTCGCAGGCATATGAGCGCGGTGACAGCGGCGATCAGCTGTCTCGCAGGCAGCAGCGGTGACAGCGCAGCGAGCGTGTGCAAGCTCAGCTCGGTGCTGACCTGTTCGGCTTCGCCGCGGCCCGTGCGAAGCAGCCAGCCCGCGACCTGATGGCCGTCAAACAGTGGCCGACCGGCATCTCCGGCAACAGGAGCAGGAAAATCCTTATGCCTTCTGCGCCATGTCGTAACCACTGGCCTGCGCACCCCGGCCAGCTCGGCTATCTCTGGCATGGAGATCAGTGGCGACATGGGCGACGGGCTGCCAGGTGATGTGGTGCTGACGGTCATTCCCTCCCCCTTGCCGAGCGCCGCCCACCTGGCAGCCGTGGGCCAAACTTAGCCCGGCGCTACGTCAATGGCGAGTCCAAGACTGATAACCGGGGTTATCAGCTTTACTCTAGCGCGAGTTAAGGCATCGGCCTAGTTTGTTGCCGTGCCACGACGCCGAGGGCACATGGAACGCCGATGCGTCGGAACGGACATGACAACTCCGAGCTCGGAGGGGGTGAACGAAGCAGAGACCGATTAGCGCTGCGGGAGACCCGGGTTCAGCGAGTCTCCCGCAACCGGACCGCGCGTAGCTGCGGGCCTACACCTCCAGCCTACGTACGGACCCAACAACGTGATCACCGCTAACCCGGAGGACTCGCCGGGCCCGAGCAGCACTTGAGGAAGTAATGACAACGACATCAAACCCGGCACGGCCCACGATCGTGTGCCCGCATTGCGGGCAGGCCGTGCAGCTCGACGAGGCGATAGCCCACCAGCTCGCTGCGCCCATGCGCGCAGGCTGGGAGGCTGACATGCGCCAGGCAGTCGACAGCGAGGTCCGCGCTGGCTACGCACGGGACTTTGACCAGCAGCGCGCCAGGAGCGAAGACCTGCAAGGCCAGCTCAAAGAACGCGAGACCGAGGTCAAGGCGCTGCGGGCCGAAGAGGCGACGCTCCGGCGCGAACGGCGCAAGCTCCAGGACCAGAAGGAAGACCTCGAGCGTGAGAAGGAGCGGATGCGCGACGAGATCCGCAAGCAGGAGCGCGAGGAAGCGGACCAGCGATCCAAGGAGCGCTCGGTGGAAGAGCTCCGCCGTGCAGAGTCGGAGTACCAGGACAAGCTGCGCCGCACCCAGGAAGAGCACGACACCAGGGCGCGGCAGCTCGAAGAGCAGCTCAAGCGGGTGAACGCTCAGTTGGAAGAGGCGCAGCGCAAGAGCGGGACAGGCTCGCGCCAGCAGGAAGGGGTCGCGCGCCAGGATCTGTTCGCCGAGGAACTGCGGGGGCGCTTCCCGGACGACCTGATCACGGTGACCGGCGTCGGAAAGCGAGGACCGGACGTGACCCAGGTCGTACGCATCGGCCACCTCGAGTGCGGCGTGATCCTGTGGGAATGCAAGCGGACGGCGGCTTGGAACGCAGAGTGGCCCCGGAAGCTGGCCACCGAGGTTCGTGATGCTGGTGCCAGGTTCGGCGTCATCGTGTCCGAGGCACTCCCCACGGCCATTGACGGGTCCGGGCAAATCGGCGACGTCTGGGCGTGTGACTACGAGCACGCCTGGCACCTGGGCGCCGGACTGAGGCAAGCCATCATCGCCGTCTACCGCCACGTGGCCGCGAACGCTGCCCGGGCCGAAACCGCCGGGAAGGTGTACGACTACTTCGCCACCGGCGGGTTCGAGGCCCGGTACAAGGCAATGGAAGAGGCAATCGATCGGCTCACCGGGGAACTCGACCAGGACCAGCGGACCAGCCAGCAGCGCTGGAAGCGCTTGGAAAAGATCACGGCCGAGATCCGCGAGCAGGGCCTGGAGGGCATCGTCCTCGACATCATCGGCATCGGCGGGGAGATCCCTCCCGCGGCGCGTGCCGAACTGCCGGGAGACATGCCCTTGGAACTGTCAGCCTGAGTCTGCTTACAGCGCCTCCGCCGGGCCCTACGACTGGACGAGCCCGGCGGAGCCAGCAGCGCGGTCAGCATGGCGCCCGTACCGGCTTCTGGCCTATCGGATTTTCGCTCGCATCGGCTCAACAGCACTGCAGGCTAGCCGAAGATCTCGTCCATCACCTCCGCGCCCTGTGTCAGTGCGGGCCGGATCTCGTGGCGGTAGACCAGCTCGGTCGTCGCCGTCCGGTCGTGGCCAGCCAGCAGGGCAATGCTCTCGACCGGCACGCCGCTCGCTGAAAGCACTGACACGAACGTGTGCCTCATCTCCCTGGGCACCCAGTTCGCGCCCAGTCCGGCGGCCTTCGTGATGATGCGGAAAGCCCGGATCACGTTGTTCGCGGTCAACGGCGTCCCGACTCTCGAAGTGAAGACCAGGCCGTGCTCCTCCCACACCTCGTCGGCGCGCGATCGGTCACGCTCCTGCTGCGTCAGCTGACCGCGCAGCGCGTCGACGCACACCCGCGGTAGCGCCAGCGTGCGACGTGACTTTCCTGTCTTCGTGTCGCCGCCGTGCCGCTCCGCACGCCACACGTAGATTGCGAACCTCGCCACGTCCGGCCAGCCATCCTCGAACTCCGGCGCCGTCACGGGCAGCCATTCGCCCCGGTTCTCGGCCCAGACCACCACGTGATCCCATCGCAGCGCCCGCGCCTCCTCGGTCCGCAGGCCGACCAGCAGGCTCAGCGTCACGTAGGCGTGCAACCGCCGGCCCTTCGACTCAGCCAGCAGCGCCTTCGCTTCCTCGACCGTGAAGCTCTTCGACGGCCGCCCGTCCCGCCCTTTCGGCACGCTCACCAGCGAGGCGACGTTCCGCGCCACCAGATCGTCCGCCTGCGCCTGGCGGATGGCGCGCTCCAGGCAGTTCCTGGTGATCTGCAGGGACCGCCGGGAGAACCGTGGCGCCAACTGCTGCAAGGCCCATCTGACATCACCCGCGCTCAGGCTTCGCAAGGGTCTGGCCCCGATGTGCTCGTTCAGCGAGCCCATCAGCCCGGTGTAGAGCGTCTTGGTCCGCTCCGACCGCCCGTCCAGGCCATCCTTCAGCCAGTCCTCCACGGCGTGCTTCACCGAATAGCCAGCAGACGTCTTCAGGCCCGCGTCGAACTCGGCGTGCAGCGCCTTGAGCTTGTCCCGGACTTCCTGCTTGGTCCGGCCGCTGACCTTCCGCCGGATGCGCCGCCCGTTCGGACCGCAGCCAAGCGACACCGCGCCGAGATACCTGCCGCGCGCGGCGTCTAAGTAGATCGAGTCCTCACCATGCCCGCGACGGCGGGCGGCATCTGCCTCAGACATAGGCAAAGTCTAACTCGTTTGGCTCCCAGTTTGGCTCCCAGAGCCATTCATGATTCGCCAAACATGCCTCTGACCTGCGCCCCGAGCAGGACTCGAACCTGCGGCCTACTGCTTAGGAGGCAGTCGCTCTATCCGCCTGAGCTATCGGGGCCGACGCTGCCCGGCAGGCATCCGCCTCAGGACGCCGCCAGGAGCCGGACTAAGCCTAACCGGTAGAAGCCGTCCGCAGCGACAGCCGTCGCCCACGCCGCGGCGAGACCGGATCATAGGCTGGAGCCAAGGGAACGGCGGACAGGAGCAAACGCGGTGCAAGTGCGAGACATCATGACGCAGGCCTCGGTCACCGAGTCGGCGCACGACAGCCTCCGTGCTGCGGCCGAGCGGATGTGGCGTCAGCAGACCGGTTCGCTCCTAGTCGCCGAGGGTGACGAGCTGATCGGCATCATCACCGAGCGCGACCTCCTGCGCGCCGTGGCGCTGGGCGCCGACCCGGACAAGACGTCCGTGGACGAGGCCATGACCGCGCCGGTCTTCACCGTGACGCCGGACATGCCGCTCCAGGACGCAGCCCGCGAGATGGCCGCGCGCTGGATCCGGCATCTGCCCGTCGTCGCCGATGGCCAGATCCTCGGGGTGGTCAGCATGCGCGACGTGACCGGAGTTTTCGCCGCGATGGGGGGTGGCGACGTCCGGGTGGAGCACGAGTTCGACCACCTGGTCCGGCAGCAGCGACTCGCCCGGATCGAGCACGGCGACCTGGACTAGAGCGACAACAGTTACGGCAGGCCGAACGGCAGCTTCAGGCCGTCGAGCGCGTCCTTGCACGGGCAGGTTCGCTCCCGCGGCAGCGCCTCGACCGCCGCCATGACGACGTCGCGCAGCCGGGCCGTGTTGGTCGCAAACACCCGGAACACCTCTTCCTGCGTCACGCCCTCGCCCTCCTCGACCCCCGCGTCGGTGTCAGTCACGAGCGTGATGGTCGTGTAGCACAGCGCGAGTTCGCGGGCGAGGACCGCCTCCGGATGCCCAGTCATCCCGATCAGCGTCCAGCCCTGCGCCGCGTACCAGCGCGACTCAGCACGGGTCGAGAAACGTGGTCCTTCGACGACAACCAATGTGCCGGACGTCTCCGGTTCCCAGCCGGTCAAGCGCGCTGCGCCGATAGCCGCCTGCCGGCCTGCCGGGCAGTACGGGTCAGCGAACTGCACGTGGACCGCGCCGCCGACGTCATAGAAGGTTTGCGCGCGGCCGCTCGTGCGGTCGACCAGCTGATCCGGCACAGCGAGGGTACCGGGGCCGAGATCCTGCGTCAGCGAGCCGACCGCGCTCGGCGCCAGAATCTGGCGTACGCCAACGGAGCGCAGCGCCCACAGATTGGCCCGGTACGGGATCGCGTGTGGCGGGAACCGGTGATCCCGGCCATGCCGCGGGAGGAACGCCACGCGGCGGCCGGATACTTCACCTACGACGATGGGGTCGCTGGGCTGCCCGTACGGAGTCTCGACCGTCACCTCGTCGGCGACGTCCAGGAACGTGTAGAACCCCGATCCGCCGATGACGCCAATGTCTGCCAGGTCGCTCACGGGGTCACTGTAGCCGGGGAGGATTCGGACACCGGAGCGCCGCTGGGATGCTGCGCAGCGCCGCTTTCTATGATTCGCTGTGGACAAACCTCACAAAGCGTCACCGGAAACCGCACGGAATCATAGAGAGTACCGATGCGCGGGGCTCGACGACATCCTCGCGGCAACCGAGACCGCGGGAACGGGAGCTAGCCTGCCTTGGCCGGGACCGACGAGGATTTGGAGTCGCCACTAGAGCCGCTTGACGAGCTCGACGAACTCCCCGAAGCCGGCTTGGCCGAATCGGACTTAGCCGACTTACCGGAGTCGCCCTTACTGGAATCGCTCTGAGAGTCACCCTTAGCCGAGTCACCGTTCGACGAGCTCTCGGACGACGACCCGTTGGCGCCGTCCTTGCCAGCCGGGACCGTGCTCGAGCCCTTCCGGCTGTCCGTCCGGTAGAACCCGGAGCCCTTGAAGACGATGCCGACAGGCGAGAACACCTTGCGAAGCTTGCCGCCGCAAACGCTGCACACGGTCAGCGGATCGTCGGAAAACCGCTGGACGGCCTCGGACCGGTCTCCGCACTCGGTGCAGGCGTACTGATACGTCGGCACGTTTCCTCCCTCTGCGGCTTAGCACTCGCCGCGGTCAACTGCTAAATGGTAGCAACGGCTAGCGGAGCCTGGTGATTCCTTCGCCCGCGACGGCCACGGTGCGGACCGGATAATCACCAGGACCGGCCGGGACCTCATCGACAAACTCGCCCTGGTAGAGGAGGGCGACCGTCTGGACAGCGGCACCAACCCGGGCCAGCGCGCGGTCGTAGCTGCCGCCGCCGCGGCCCAGCCGGCGCCCGGCGCGGTCAACCGCCAGGGCTGGCACCACGATCAGGTCCGCGCTGGTGATTGCTGTCACACCCCGGCGGGGCTCGGTTGGCTCGAGCAGCCCCCGCGGGCCCGCAGCCAGGGCATCCGGGCCCTCATAGGAGGCCCAGTCCAGGTCCCCGTCAGCCTGCAGCACGGGCAGCAGCACGTAGGTGCCTCGTTTCCAGAGAGCAAAGACGAGGCCCTGGGTGTCGGGCTCGCTGCCCACCGACAGGTAAGCGGCCACAGTCCCGGCCATCTGGAGCTCGGGCAGCCCGAGAATGCTGTCCCGCAGGGCCCGGCCCGCATCGGCCCGCGCCAGCGCCGTCAGGTCCCGGCGGCCGGCCAGAAGCTGCCGCCGCAGGGCTCCTTTCGCCTCGCCGAGGCCCAAATCCCGCGATTCGCCGCGAAGTTCAGGCTGACCAGCGCCACCCACAGCCGCGAGCCCGTGTCCGGTGCCGGCGACAGGATTCTCCGGGTTTGACCCTGCTCTGCTGGGCATATGTACCTGACCCGGCGAGGGCCCGCCCGCCGGCGGGGGTTCGGGCAGAGACCCGGCGCGGCCTGCGTCCTGACCGTCCTGGCCTGTGCTGTGCACGAACCCTCCCCTCCGCTAGTTAAGGTTCTCAGCATGGCTCACTCAGCGCCCGTGACCAAAGCGGTCATCCCGGCGGCCGGCCTCGGTACCCGGTTCGTGCCCGCCACGAAGGCGATACCCAAGGAAATGCTGCCGGTGATCGATACGCCGACCATCCAGTACGTGGTCGAGGAAGCCGCCGCCGCCGGGCTGACGGATGTGCTGATGGTCACGGCCCGCAGCAAGACCAACATTGAGGACCACTTCGACCGGAACATCGAGCTTGAGGAAGTCCTCGCGGCCAAGGGCGACGAGGCCGGCCTGGCCAGCATCCGCGCCTCAAACGAGATCGCCTCGATGCACTACGTGCGGCAGGGTCAGCCGCTCGGCCTCGGCCACGCGGTGCTGTGCGCCGCCGATCACGTCGGAAACGAGCCGTTCGCGGTGCTCCTTGGCGACGACTTCATCGACGAGCGGGACCGGCTCCTGCAGCGCATGCTCGAAGTCCGCCAGCAGTACGGCGGCAGCATCCTCGCCCTCATGGAGGTCGAGCCCGAGCAGGTTTCCGCATACGGCGTCGCCACTATTAAACCGACCGACAGCGAGGACGTCGTTGCTGTCACCGACCTGGTGGAGAAGCCCGCCGTCGGCGACGCGCCGTCCAACTGGATTCTCGTCGGCCGGTATATCTGCGACCCGGCGATCTTCGAGGTGCTCCGGCACACCAAGCCCGGCCGCGGCGGCGAGATCCAGCTGACCGACGCGCTCCGCACCCTGGCCAGGACCGACCGGGGCGGCGACAGCATCGACGGCGGCGGCGTGCACGGCGTGCTGTTCCGCGGGCGACGCTACGACACCGGCAACAAGATCGACTACCTGCAGACCCTCATCAGGTTCGCCTGCGAGCGGCCGGACGTCGCGCCTGAGTTCGTGCCGTGGCTGCGCAACTATCTCGAGACGCTGCCTGGCGACCTCTGAGCCATCACGGGGCTGCCGGGCAGGTAGCCTCGCTCGCCCGCCACCGGCAAGGCGCGATCCGGCGACCACTGCGCGCCCGGCCGCCTGCCAGCCGCGGGCCGGCCAGTAGTCTGCGAAGACCAGTCCGATGACGACGAGCAGGTCGGTGATGGATTCCGTCGAGGCGCACCTCGCTGACATTCTGGCCACGATCCGGCCGCTGCGGCCGCGCGAGCTACCCCTGACCGAGGCGCTCGGCGCAGTGCTCGCCAACGATGTCACCGCTCAGTTCCCGCTGCCGTCGTTCGACAACTCGGCGATGGACGGCTACGCCCTTCGCGCCGAGGACGTTGCCGGGGCGACGGGGGAACACCCGGTGGTCCTCCCCGTGGACGGCGAGATCCCGGCCGGCGACACGAGCAACCATGACCTCGTTTCCGGCAGGGTAATCCGGATCATGACCGGCGCTCCGCTGCCGGCGGGCGCGGACGCCGTCGTGCCGGTCGAGCTCACCGACGGCGGGACCAGCCAGGTCGCCATCCGCCGCGCCGTCGTGGCCGGCGACTCCGTCCGGCGTGCCGGGGGTGACGCTCAGCCCGGCGACCTGCTGCTCAGCGCCGGAACCCGGCTCGGCGCCGTGCACATCGGCCTGCTCGCCGCATCCGGGCGAGGATCGGTGCTCGCGCGGCCACGCCCCCGCGTCACGGTGATCTCGGCCGGCGACGAGCTCGTCGAGGCGGGCAGCAGCCTGATCCCCGGCCAGATCTGGGAGTCGAACGGCACGATGCTCGCCGCGGCCGCCCGCGAGGCTGGCTGCCCGGCGCGTCGCTACCCGATCGTCCGCGACACGACCGAGGCGGTCCTCGCGGCCACCCGCGACGCTCTGACCGGCGCCGACGTGCTGGTCACCAGCGGCGGCGTCAGCATGGGCGGCGAGCACGACGTGGTCAAGGCGGCGCTGCAGACGCTGGGCACAGTGCGGTTCCGCCAGGTCGCGATGCAGCCCGGCATGCCGCAGGGCTTCGGCACGCTCGGCCCGGGCGAGACGCCGATCTTCACCCTGCCCGGCAATCCGGTGAGTGCCTACGTGTCATTCACGCTCTTTGTCCGGCCCGCGCTTGACGCCCTCCAGGACTTTGACGAGAAACGGGGTAACCCCCGGCAGGCAGTTCTCACCGAGCCAGTCCGCTCCCCGGCGGACAAGCGCTCCTTCCTGCGCGGCATCCTGAACAGCTCGGCCGGACTCGTGACTCCGGTTTCCGGCCAGATGTCGCACCAGCTGGCGTCGCTCGCGCGAGCGAACGCCCTGGTTGTCATCCCGGAGAGCGTCACCTCGCTGCCCGCGGGCGAGACCGTCGACGTGCTGGAGCTGCCATGACCGTGCTGGAGCTGCCATGAGCGAGTACGGCCTCACCCACCTCGACGCCGCCGGGAACGCGCGGATGGTCGACGTGTCCGGCAAGGACGTCACCGCGCGGTCGGCCACCGCGACCGGCACGGTGCTGCTGTCGCCGGCTGCGGTCGCGGCGCTGCGCGGGGGAAACGTGCCTAAGGGGGACGCGCTCGCCGTCGCCCGCATCGCCGGGATCATGGGCGCCAAGCGGACTCCGGACCTGATCCCGCTGTGCCACCCGATCGGGCTGCACTCGGTGTCGGTCGATCTCGAGGTTGCTGATCACGGCGTGCGCATCAGCGCCGTCGCGCGGACCGCCGACCGGACGGGGGTGGAGATGGAAGCGCTGACCGCAGTATCGGTGGCCGGGCTCGCGCTCATCGACATGGTCAAGGCCATTGACCCGGCGGCGGTCGTGACTGACGTCCGGGTCGAGGAGAAGTCCGGCGGCACGAGCGGAAGCTGGCACCGCCCGTGATCAGGGCGCTGGCAGTGACGGTCTCCAACCGGGCGGCGGCTGGCGTGTACGAGGACCGGTCCGGGCCGGTTCTCGTCGAGTTGCTTCAGGCGGCAGGCTGCACGGTCGACGGGCCGGTGGTGATCCCAGACGGAGCCACCGTGGAGATCGCGCTGCGAGATGCCGTGGACGCCGGCTACGACGTGGTGGTGACAACCGGCGGGACCGGGCTCACCCCCGGCGACGTGACTCCGGAGATGACCCGGCTCGTGCTCGACCACGAGATTCCCGGTATCCCGGAGGCGATCCGGGCGGCTGGCGCGGCGGCCGGCGTGCCGTCGGCGGCGCTCTCCCGCAGCGTGGCCGGAGTCGCGAACAGCACCCTGGTCGTGAACCTGCCGGGGTCGACTGGCGGGGTCCGGGATGGCATGGCCGTTCTGTCCGGCCTGATCGAGCACGCGGTCGACCAGATCCGGGGCGGTGACCATCGCCGCCCGGCGTAATCTCCGGTTTCGTCAGGCGACCCGATAGCGCGTAACGGCACGACCACGCGATGATAGATCCGTGGCACGATCACGCGGATGGGTGACGCTGAACGAGCCGGCGCTGCTGCAGGCGCCGGTCAGGCTGCGCCCGATAAAGGTGAAAGACGCCGCAATCTGGCGGGATGCCAGGGTGCGGAACGCGTCATGGCTGCGCCCGTGGGAGCCGACTAACCCGGAGACTCCGCTGTACCGGTCCAGCCTGGGCCCGTACGTGGCGATGGCCAGGACAATGCGGCGCGAGGCCCGGCAAGGCCTCGCGCTGCCGTGGGTGGTGGAGTACGGCGGCCAGTTCGCCGGCCAGCTGACGATCGGCAGTATTGCCTGGGGCTCCGCCCGGTCAGCGCAGGTGGGCTACTGGATCGACGAGGCGTTCGCCGGCCGCGGCATCACCCCGACGGCGCTGGCGCTGGCGCTGGACCAGTGCTTTTTCGGGGTCGGTCTGCATCGCATCGAGGCGACGATCCGTCCGGAGAACACTGCGAGCCGCCGGGTGGTTGAGAAGCTCGGCTTCCGGGAAGAGGGCCTGCGCCGTCGCTGCCTGCATATCGACGGGGCGTGGCACGACCACATCTGTTATGCCCTCACGGTCGAGGATGTGCCGAACGGGCTCATGCCCCGCTGGCGCAGCACCGTGATGTCCGGGCGCCTGCGCACTGGTTAGCGGCGGCTGCCGGGACCAGCTCGCCTTGGCCGGTTGCTGAGCCCGTAGGCGACGTTGATCACTGCTATCGCCGCCCAGATGAGAAACAGCCCGGTCAGCTTCGAGTTCGCGCTCAGCATGCTCAGTGAGATAGCTGTCAGCGGGATGCCGCACCCGATCGAGACGATGCCGAGCGCCAGCGCCGGCCCGCGGTGCTGCTGCTGTTGCGACCGGACTTCGCCGTTGTTCTGAGCGGCAATCAGCCTGCTGTCGACTCGCGCGTCGATCTCCTTGCCGACCCGGTCGATGAACGACTCGACAACGGCATCCCGGTACTCGGGTTGAATCTCGCGGTGGATCTCCGCCGCTGCCCGGATCTCCTCCGGGGAGAATGACGTGCTCACGAAGACAAGATATATCGGATTCCGCTGACGCACTACCAGTTGGCACGCGGCGGGCCGCGGCGGGGCGCGGCGGGCCGCGTGGCGGGGAGCGGCGGCACGTGGCGGGCGCGTGCGCGCAGAGGCCCCGGGGTGAGTGCGCGGTCAGGTGCGCGCGGGGTGTGCGGTGCGTCATCAGATATGGCCTGCAGAGGCTGCGGATGCGCCGCCCAGTCACCGATCTCGCGACACACCGGGCTGAATACTCGTCAAATCGGGCGCGGGCCTTTACCGTGCGTGACGTGACCACTGCCGATTCGCTACGTTGCGCGCTGCGCACGCGCACGAGTCGGGCGGTGGGTGGGTGAGCAGCGTCTTCCTCTATCTGGCGATTGTGGCCATCTGGGCGTTTGTCCTTGTGCCGCGGTGGCTGCGCCGCGAGCACGCGACGCAGCAGATCGAGGTCGACATCGAACTCGACTATCGCGCCGACTCTGCGGATGCCCCGCAGTGGCAGGACGACACCGGGTACGAGGACGACGCCCAATACGAGGCGGACGAGGGATCTGACTCAAGCGCTTGTCAGCCGGCTCAGCCCGGCGCCAGCCCAGCGGACTGGCACTCACCACAGTCCGCCCCGATGCGCCCGTCGCCCTCGCGGTCGAAGGTCGTGCAGGCCCGGCGGCGCCTCCTCACGATGCTGACCCTGCTGATGGTGGCAGCCGCTGGCTGCACGGTTTTGAAGCTCGCGGCGTGGTGGGTCTGCATCCCGCCCGCAGGCATGCTCGGCACGTATCTCCTTCTCCTCCGCGAGGCCGCGCTCGCGGATGCCGGGCAAGCGCGCCGGCGGGCGGCCATGGAATTGCGAGTCCAGGCCGCCCGCCAGCGCGCGCACAGGGAAGCGGACGCCGAGGACGAGTCGCCCGGCGCGCAGATCATCGACATCTCCGCCCGCGTCGGCGACCAGCTCTACGACCAGTACGCGGACGCGACCGTCCGCGCCGTCGGCGACTGACGTGACGCCGCCGGAACCGGGAGCTAAATGTGATTACTGAGGTACTTCCGCGCACCATGGCTACGCGGATGTACCTCGATGACGGCACTCACGCCCGATCCGATCGCGGTCGGGCGCCCGTCACGCCGCGGTCCGGTTTCCCCTGCCTGGCCTGCCCGCCGATCCGCGGCTGGCTGGATTAGTCGGTCCGGCGCGGCCTTACCGTGAGGCTCGCAGCGATGTCGGCGGCGAGGCGTGCTGCTTCGGCTTCCGTCAGCGTCGCGATGCCGATCCGGATGCCCGGCGGTGACGTCAGCCGGAACCGGTGGCCCGGAGCGACTGCCCAGCCTCGCTCCAGCAGAGTGGTCGTGACCGCTGCCTCGTCGGCGACGGGCACCCAGACCGCCATGCCGGACTGGCCCGTTGCCGGGATGCCGCGCTCGGCAAGCTCGCCTAGCAACTGCTCGCGACGGCCGGCGTAGGTCGCCGCCGCCCGTTCGAGCATTCCGGCGGTGGCCGGATCGGACCAGAGCTCCGCCACCGTCTCCTGCAGCAGGTAGCTCACCCAGCCTGGGCCAAGTGCCTGGCGGCCTTCCACGCGCGCGACGGTCACCGGATCGCCCGTCAGAACGGCAAGCCGCAGGTCGGGGCCCAGAGTCTTGGATACAGACCGGATGACCGCCCAGCCTTCGCGTCCGGCGGTCAGGGTTCGGGCCGGAGCGCCAGCCACCTCGGCCGCGTGGTCGTCCTCGATGAGCAGGAGGTCGGGCTGGCCGGCGAGCACACGGCTCAGCTCGGTGATGCGGCCCGCGCTGACAGCGACTCCGGTCGGGCTTTGGGCGCGGGGCACGAAGATCGCCGCCCGGCAGCCTGCGGCCAGCGCCGTCGCCAGCGCATCGGGCCGGACGCCTTCCGCGTCGAGCTTCATCGGCTCGGCTTCGAGGTCCATCGCCGTCAGCAGGTCCAGCAAGGGCGGGTAACCCGGATCCTCGACGGCCACGCGGTCACCAGGACGCAGCCACGCACCGAGAATGCGCTCCACCCCGTCGAGCGCGCCGCTGACGACGGCCAGATTCGCCGCGTCGATCCCGTCGCCGGCAAACCGTGCGGATGCCAGCTCGGCCAGGCGCGGCAGGACCGGCGAGTCGCCATACAGGCGGGGAGACTCCGGAGTGCCGCGCGCCCGTCGCGGCCGGGGTAGCGGCGGCAGCAGCGCCGGGTCCGGTGACCCACTGATGAGATTCCGCGTCCCGGCGGGGACTGCCAGCGGTGGCCGCGGCGAGGTCGGCGGAGAACCGGTGATCCGGGTACCAGCCCGGCGATGCCCGCGCGCTATCCCCTTCAGCCGAAGGTCGCGATAGGCAGCCGCGACGGTTGCCGGGCTCAGGCCTCGCTCGGCCGCCAGCAGCCGGACGGGCGGCAGCACCGCGCCGGGGAGCAAGCGGCCGTCGCGCACAGCGGTCTCGACGTCAGCGGCAATCTCGCTAGCGCTGCGCCCTGACGGCAAGTATTGTGTAGTCATAATAGATTTATGTACTGTAACATAAGTGAGGCGTCGTCAGCATGGCTTTCCTCAGCCCGGTGCTCACCGGCCAGATCGTCCGGCTCGAACCGCTCGGCCAGCAGCACAGGCCGGGATTCGTAGTCGCCACGGCCGCCGATCCAGAGCTATACCGGATGACGAAGGTGCCGTTCGGCGACGCCGAGGCCGCTGCTTACATCGAGGCGGCGGAGCGAGCTCGGGACTCGGGCGCGGCCGCGCCGTTCGCGGTGATCCGCCTGGCCGACGAGAGGGCCATCGGCTCCTCCCGGCTCTTCGACCTGAGCTGGTGGCCGTGGCCGCAAGGTCATCCCCGGCATGACCACGCAGGACCCGACACCTGCGAGATCGGCCATACGTGGCTCGCCCGGTCGGCAGTCCGAACCGGTGCCAACACCGAGATGAAGCAGCTGATGCTGGCCTTCGCGTTCGAGACCTGGGACGTTCAGAGCGTCTGCTTCCACACCGACGCGCGCAACGAGCGGTCGCGCGCCGCGCTCAGCCGCATCGGTGCTCGCTACGAGGGAGTCCTGCGCTGGCACCGGCTCGCTTCTGACGACCAGCCGCGGGACTCGGCACGGTTCTCCGTCACGGCCGCGGAGTGGCCCGCCGTGAAGGCTCATCTAACTGAGCTCAGCCGCGAGCGCGTGCCCACCGGCTGATGTAGCCCACAACGGAGCACCCTTCAGCGATCGCCCAGCGCGAGGAGTGACTGACATTTGCTACGCTGACTGGCGTTCCAGGGGCTGTAGCGCAGTCCGGTAGCGCACCTCGTTCGCATCGAGGGGGTCAGGGGTTCAAATCCCCTCAGCTCCACCCTGATTTACCTTGCGGAACTCAGATTTCAAGATCGAGAAATCCGTAGTGGTGGTCCCTATCGTGGTCCCCATGGTGCTACCGTGATCCCCTGACCAGGGACAAGGGGACCACGATGGGACGTCGCGGCGAGGGATCAATCAGCTTCGAGCACCGTGGAGAGTGCCGGGACACGCGCTATCACCGTGGATGTACCGGTCTCTGGCGCGGCGTCACGTCGGAAGTGATCGACGGCAAGCGCGTCCGCGTCAAAGTCTCCGCGAGGACGAAGACCGAAGCCGCCGAGAAGCTCAAGGCCAAGCAGGACGAGCAGCGCGCGGGCGTACGGTCGTCCGGCTCGTACACCGTCCGCCAGTGCGTCGAAGACTGGCTCGCGTACGGACTCGACGGCCGGTCGCCCAAGACCGTCTCGACCAACCGCGAGGTAGTCGAGCCGTTGCTTCAGATCCTCAGGTCGAAGCTGCTGCGCGACCTGACCGCGACCGACGTCCGTCGCGCTCTCGTACGGGTTGCTGCAACCCGTTCAACTCGGAGCATCCAGGCCGCCCACAGCGCCTTGACCCGAGCGATCCGGCGCGCAGAATCCAACGACCTCGTGGGCCGGAACGTCTCCGCACTCGCGGAGCGTCCCAAGGGTCAGGCCGCAGGAAGGCCGTCGAAGGCCATGACCCGCGATGTCGCAATCCGACTAGTCCAAGCGGCCGAAGCCGACCCAACCATCGGGTCGTATTTGATCCTCTCGGTCATGACGGGCATCCGGCCGGAGGAGGCACGGGCGCTCCGATGGGATCACGTAGACCTTGACGCCGGGGTCATCCAGGTATGGCGCTCCACACGCGCCCATGGGGACGTGAAGACCGTCAAGTCCCGCCGAACCCTGGAGATCGCACCGCAGGCCGTCGCTGCGCTGGAGCGCCGACAGAAGCAGCAAGAGCAGGACCGCATAGCAGCGCGCGAACTGTGGCACCAGACCGGCCTAGCGTTCACCACGTCTGTCGGGACGGAGATTGACTCGCACAACGTCAGGCGCTCTATGCGGCGACTCACGAAGGCTGCCGGGTTGGGCGAGTCGTGGACGCCACGCGAACTGCGCCACACATTCGTCAGCATCGCCAGTGAGGCTGGCGTCCCAATCGAGGAGATCGCCGCGCTTGCAGGGCACTCGACAACGCGCACCACGGAAGTCGTCTACCGGAAGGAACTTCGCCCCGTCCTGCGCACGGGTGCGACCGTCATGGGCTCACTCCTCGGGGGCTAGTCCCCCGGACAAGTTTGTCAGGAGGATCGCGAACAGGGCTCTGGCGAGCGCCGGGGGAACGGCGTTCGCGATCATGATGGCTAGTGCGTCCCGTCTATCAACAGCGCTGAAGTCGAAGTAGTCAGGGAAACCCTGAATCCTGGCCGCCTCATGGGCCGTCAGCGCCCTGGCCTGGTCCGGATGCATGTACCGGCCCTGGCCGATGCTGCCATAACCGCTGGTTATCGTCTGCGCTGGCGCGTCCCACCGGAGACGGCCGTACATCGAGTGGTAGCTGTGATCCTCGTTCTGGTGACACGCCGGTCGCTGGTCGTTCGGCAGGTTGTACTCGTCATTGTCGAGGAGCCACCTCATCCGAGCGAGGTTCGCGCGGCTCGCTCGCGGCACCAGGTCCATCCCGGCGCCGTCGGTCAGGTTCGCAAGGTCGCCGATAGCCCAGCGGAGATCGCGCACGGTGTTGACGTCGGACGTGACGGCCTCGAAGACCCTGGTCGCGGAGACCGCGATCGAATCTGAGATCCCGATAAGGAGATGGCGCTTCCTACGCTGCGGAACCCCGAGCGCAGTCAGCGAGATAGTGCGGTCCCCGACCTTGTAGCCGAGTGCTTGCAGGTGCTTCGCCGTATTCGCGACGACACGGTTTCGGTCATGCTGCACCGCCGGGACGTTCTCGATAAGGACAACCCTCGGGCGCAGGATCTCGGCTGCCCGCGCGACGCGGAGATACAGCAGGTTCTTTGGATCGTCCCTGCGAGTGTGGTTATTCAGGTCGCTGTGCCCCTGGCAGGGCGGGCCCGCCACTAGAGCATCAACCGATCCGACCTCCGCTGCCTTCACAATCTCGGTGTCGGTCCTGGGTGCGCCGAGAGCGCCGTCGAAGGCAAGCTCGATATCGCCGGTCACAACGGTGGCCTTTGGGAAGTTGGCTTCGTAGACGGTCGTCGCGTTGGCGTCGAAGTCCAACGCCAAGCGCACGTCCAAAGCGATATCAGCGTCTCTACAGGCCTGCGCCAAGCCGAGTGTCAGGCCACCGCAGCCACAGAACAGATCGACCGCGCGAACGCACTTATCCGCTACCTCGAAGTCAGGGCGAACGGTACTGCGGAGGTCGCGAGTGTCAGTCGATTCATCAGGGGCGAGGGAGGTCACGCAACGAACTATAGGCCGGTGGCTTCGAAAACTCGAGCGATCCGATCGCCTATCTTCTCGGAGTAAAAGTGAAGACCCGCAGCCGTGCTGGGCAGCGGGTCTTCACCGTCAATGCTGTGTCAGGACGGCGCGGTGCTTACCTGACGGGGCTGAAGACTTCCGAAGGAGCCGGCACCGGCCAGCTGAGCTCGTGCGACTGCTCGGCCGGTGACGCAGACAACTGCTCGGCCTTCCTCCCCCTGATCTGTGCCGCAGTGACGGCGTTGCTACCGTCGATAGCTTCGGCGACCGCGTAGCCGACTTCCTTCGGCCCGGCCACGGTGGTGACACCCTTCGGCGTCTTCGTGGTCGCGATGCCGTCCCAGGTGCCGTCTTCCTTGTCCCAGCGGATGTCGGCCAGGAGATCGATCAGCTCATCGACCGACATCGACTTAACCGGCACCTCGTCCATCGAGCGGTGCGGCAGAGTCCGAATCGTGCGGTGGGCTGTCACACCGATGCCAGCCATGATGGCGGGCGCCCCGATCAGGTACTGGTGCTTGTCGTCGAAGTTCTCCGCGAACCGCTGCAGAACGACATGGACGACGTGCGCCACCTCGGTCTTGAGCGCCTCGAAGTGGCGCGAGTCCCGGTGGCGTCGGTATGCCGCCTGGGCTAGAAGGTGTTGGCTACTGGCCGAGGCCCTCGATCTGATCGGCGGCATAGCGCAGTGTCTCTACGAGTTCCGCATTAGATTCCCTGGGCCTTCGGCCCGCCCGGTTAAGATCCAGTTTCCTCTCAGTCATGCTGATCTCGTAGCCATTAACGGTTCCCATCGCCATCTCTGCGACGAGTCTGCTGTTCCCGGCATCAGCGGCGCTGACCGGAATGATGTTCGCCTGAATGACCACGATCTCAAATCGCCCGTCTCGCTGCTGAACGAGCTGCACGTTGGTACTGCTACGGAAGCTAGGCCCCTCGGCTATATGCTCTGACATGGTTTGGCACACTAGCGGACCACCCGAGCTGTCGAGGCGAACAGAGCGTTGGCGGACCGAGGTCTCGACCAGGTACAGCCGAACTCACTTACGCGGCGCTGGCCTCACGTGGCACGTCCAGAACAGGCCACTGAGCGGCTCACCGACCGGGCGCGGGCCGTGCGTGCCACCCGTACCACGCCACTGCATGTGGGACTCAGGGTCCGGGCACATTACTGTTCGGCGACCGTCCTTCCTCCACTTCGCCCGCCACTCCAAGCGCGCTTCAAGGCACTCCGCGACGGCCTCCTTCTCGCCCAGGAAGTCGGGGTCTGGGAAGCGAGAGTAAGGATCGTCGCGTCGGGGGTTCTCGGGATAGGGAAACCTAACCTCCATTGCCCGGAAGATAGTGGTGTCGAGCGCATAGAGCGGGCATCGCCCGTAGTCGATGAACCACCCGGCGACCCGCTCGCCAAGCTCGGTCTCGTCGACGACCCAGTCGCGAAGCTCGGCGGCGTCCGGTCCTGGAATCCAGCCGGCGTGGTAGATGGGAGTGTGCCAGACATCGAGGCCCGACTTCCCCGACCGACTAATCGCCACAAAGTTCATGGCGTTGCAGCCTATGTCGGATCACCGTACATGTTGCCCGCCCGCAGGAGGTCGTTAAGTTCCTCCCGTTGTATAGCGCGGGCTACTTCGCTCCTCCCAAGCGAGTTAAGTTTGGTGTGCAGGTTGGCGCGCTCGGTGGCGAGACCTATGTCTACGGCGATGTCTGCCCACTCGCGGCCCTGCTTGCGTAGTTTCAGGATCTTGTGGCGCAGAACCTCGTCCGACCCCCTTTCCGGTCTGCCCTCATTGCGCGCAGACTCCTCGACCCCAAGGGCTTTCATTGCCGCGCGGTGGGCCTTGGAGGCACGAGGATTCCTGAGGGTGTCGCGCGTTGGGACCTGCAGCCACATCTTGCCGCCCTCGGGAAGGTCGATCGTCAGCTGAGGGAAGCCATCGGCGTTGAGCCATAGCTCACCGGTTACGGGGATCTTGGGGGTCGGACTCACCTGTCGGTCCTCTCACTCCGCCACGGCCCGGACGGCTACTGGCCTGGGCGTTTGCTCTGTTACGTATGTGACGCGAGAGGCGCGAGAGAAGTTGACTTGGGGACGCGACCCTGACCTGCAGGTCATGGCTCCAAGTGAGCCAACCGTGCGAGGGATGACGAAACCGTCGCGAAACTATGCGCTGCTGGTTGGACAGTTCTACCATTTGGGGAACACGACGACCCCGCGGTCGCGGCTCGCTATATCCGATCGGCACTCCAGCGGATCCGGATCAATTTGGCGGGCGGTAAGCAATTCGTCGAGTATCCACGGTCGGGTGAGTCGCAGGCCGTGGGACCGGCGCTGATTTGGCCGCCCCCGCACGACCTCGGGAAGCACATTGAGCATGCCTCGGACGACAGCTGCTGACGCAGCCCGACCGTGGGATGCCATCCTCCTGGACCACCAGGATCCCACGAGCCTCGTCGCGATCGCCCGTAACCGTCGCCTCGTACTTGAGGACCGCCGGGGGCCCGAATGGGTGGACCTGTGTTGGGTCGATGAAGTCGCCCTGGCGCTTATTGAAATTGCGGTCTCGCGCCACGACGGCCTTGAACTGGTGTACCCGGCTCCCGCGGGCCAGGTCGGGGTCCTGCTGGCTGCCCAACTGCTCCTGCATCGGTTCGTCCGGGGCGCGATGCCCGCGTCTCTCGGCCTAGTGACCGCGGACACAACCTCGGCCGCGCGAACGTGGGAGGCGCTCCGGATCGCGACGGTTGGGTCGCGCGAACCGCTGACAAACGTCTTCCCCTGCTTCCGGGCTGGGCCAGAAGGTGAGTCACCCGTTGCGGGCCGAACACTCCAGGGCCTGATCATCGGCCAGCGCTGCCTAGGCTGGCCCGTCGATTACATGATCGTGGACCACCTTGCCGGTCCGGTGATGGTCCATGGCGACGGACGGACGATCGAGGTCTTCTCCGATCCCCTCGATCCCGCCCTAACGCAGGCCGAGCGCGACGGTCGGTTGATCTGGGGCTGGTCCGAGCCCGACTTGGCGCGATGGAACCAGGCGCTTGAGGTCCGCCGCGACCACACTGTCTCGTTCTCGGTGGCTTCCGACCGGTTGGAAGCGATCGCGCAGGGCGTGGACGTCACGATCACGGTGGTTCACCATCCCGAGGCCGAGGAGGCCGTACGCCGCGTCCGGGAGGACCTGCGCCTCCTGCGTGCATCGCTCCCGGATCGCACGAACCGGCACGTGGAGCGCGGCCTGTCGATCGCATGGCACCATCTCGCCGCCCTCACCTCGCTCCCGTGCACCCCGCGCCATTTCGACCGGTTCTGTGGACTCCCACCCTGGGCTGCGCGCGCGACGAGCACCTTCGAGCCCGAACTGTCGGCGTGGGCGCGTACGCTCACGGGCGACATCGGCGAGTACGCCACAGTGCTCGCCAGTGACATCGGAGACCTGCGAGCAGCCCTCGACCGGGGCAATCCAATGGAGACGGCGATCATCGAAGCGAGCAACAGCGGGATCGAGACGCTCTTGGTCACAAGGACCAGAACCGCTGCCCGCGCGCTATTGAGCGCCCTCGGCACCGAGCCCGACGCCGGAGGCATCAGGGATCTCACCGTCAGCCCCATAGGGAGGCTCCACCGAGAAGGCACATGGCCCAAGGCCCTCGTCGTCGGTGAACCGGCTCCGTGGGACTGGCATCGCCTGATCTCCGGACTCTCCACCGAGCTCGACGTTCTGGCGCTGGGCCAGCAGGCAGCCCGGGGATGCGCAGCGATGATCGACGCCGTCCGAAGTGCACGGGACCACTGGGGCGACGACGATGTCCGCGGACGGACGTGGCGCCGCTTGCTGCGGACGGACCCGCCGCCAGCGCCCGAACCGTTAGCACCACTCCAGCACAGGACCACGACAGTGGACGGCGCTGAGTACGTCCCGCAACCCGATCCCTTCGGCACGCTTGCCTCGCTGTTCGCTCTCGACCCGCTCGACTTCGGCGGCGAGGGTCCGGGAAGTGGTATTGCACGCCGGGGCGAGGCGGGGGACTGGACCGCTGAGGTCCCGGCCGTCGCCGTCACCACGGATCACGGGCGCATCCTACTTGAGGCCGGCCGCGAGGTCGAACTCCGTTCCGGGCCCAATATCGTGGATCGCCGACCCCAGGACCTCCGGCCGGGCGACGTCCTCCTCATCGGTCGGCGGGCCGGGCGAGTCGGTCTCCTCGCGGCGCTGGAAGAGCGGCTGGCTCACCGGCCGGACCTTCTCGCGGCCCGGTTGCTCGTCGACTGGTACCACGAGTTGCTCCGCACCCACTTCGCCAGCTCCGGCCTCACCATCGCAGAGTTGCACAGGCGTTTGGTCGCCGTCGGGTTCGATAAGACCACTGTTGCCCTTGGGAGTTGGGTCGGTGGGAGTGGCGTAATGGCCCCACGTGATGCCGCCGATCTCCGACTGCTCAACGAGGTGCTCGACCTTGGGATGTCGGACGTACAGATGGACGAGCTCTTCGCTGGCGTTAGGCGACGGCGCCAGTTCCGCCGTGCCACGGGGCGGGCGTTGGCCCGCGCAGCGCGAAGCTCCGCAGCCGTCGACGACACCCAGCAGGTCGACCCCGAGACTGGACTCTCAATCGCGGACCTCCGCGACGCCATCATCGAGGCCACGGTCATCGCCGTGGAAGCATGCGACGGGCTGGTCCCGCTGACCCTGATCGGCCGACTGGAGGAATCGTGACCGACGACCTACCGACACGCGATGCGACCGCGTTCGTCCAATGGATGCTCGACGGTGTCGTGGCAGAGGCCCGAGGGGACCAGATGCGCACGCTCACCGTCGCTCCCTCCGGTCGGCTCTGGCTCGGTCGGCTTGCCCCCGAGGTGGTCGTCCGCAACAGCCGGCTCGGCGAGAGGAGCGAGCGCCTAGAGCCGTGCGAGGTCGGTGTCCGGCTCCGGCTGTCGGAGGTGGACGGCCGCATGGCCCAGTGCTCGGCCCGTCTGTTCGTCTGGCACGAGATCGACGGCGCTGACGACAACGACCCCGACGCCGACAGGTGGGCAAAGTCCGGGCCCGTGGAAGTCGCCGCGCAGGTGCAGACACCCACCTCCATTGGTGCCGTCAACCGGGCCGGACGTAGCGAATTCGGCGCAGCACTCGCGGCCATCGGGGCCAGCGGGCTCGAGTGCGAGCTTCACGCCGAGATGGAGGTGGGCAAGGACGGGCCCGAGATGGTCATCACCCTAGTGAACATCTCTCCTGAGGAGCTGCCGGGCTGGGATACGAACCTCTACGAAGTGAGCCTGCACGTCGCCGCCGGCCCGACTCAGTCCTTCACGCTTGACAACCTCCCGGACTCCTTCCGCTACGACCGCACGGTCGACGCCTACGGTGTCAATGGAGGCGTCGAGCGAGTAGACCAGACGACCTTCCGCACCACCGACGTGGCCCTCTACGACCAGCCGAGGGCCACCTATTGGGATGACGCCGGCGGTCCCGAGCCGGACCTCAGGTTCACCACCCTGCATGACCGTCCCGAGCCGCCGTTGCGGGAGCTGGTCGAGGCGGCCCGACGATGGGGCGCCGAGCACTGGTCCACCGATGCGCTGGAGCGCCGTGCAGACGAGGAGGCGTGGGACGACGGCATGCGTCAAGAGGCCAGAGAGCAAGCCGAGCGCTACGCCGAGGAGGTCGACAGGCTCGCCGCCGGGCTCGCCCACCTTGAGACTGACGACCAGGTCCGACGCGCTTTCTGCCTGGCCAACAGCGCCTTCGACCGCGCGCACTCGATCCGCCACGATAGGTGGCGCCCCTTCCAGATCGGCTTCGTGCTCGCCAG
This sequence comes from uncultured Actinomycetota bacterium, assembly GCA_963711535.1. GTDB lineage: Bacteria > Actinomycetota > Actinomycetes > Streptosporangiales > Streptosporangiaceae > JAJYUU01. Next base: position 333,539 of record CAVQEN010000008.1, read on the forward strand.
CATCGCGTCGATCGTGGACCCGTCTCCCGACGGAGAGCGCGATGTGGTGGACACACTCTGGTTCGCCACCGGCGGTGGCAAGACCGAGACCTACCTGCTCTATGTCCTCACGGCGGCTTTCCACGACCGCCTGCGCGGCAAGACCGAGGGCATCACCTCCTGGGGCCGCTTCCCACTGCGCATGCTCTCGCTCCAGCAGACCCAACGCTTCGCCGACGTCGTCGTCGCCGCAGACCTCGTGCGGCGGGATGAGAGGATCGGGGGCGCCTTCTCCCTCGGCTTCATGGTGGGCAGCAACGGCACGCCCAACCGGCTCTCGACGCAACCTCGCGCACACGAGCCGGACTATCGCGACCCGGACATGCCGGCTCGCTATCAGGTTCTCCTGCGCTGTCCGTTCTGCGGGTCCGACGAGCTGACGATGAACTTCGACCAGACTCGCTGGGCTCTCGATCACATCTGCAATGCCCACGGCTGCCACTCGGCTGGCCGTCCGCTTCCGTTCCGGATCGTTGACGACGAGATATACAGGTCACTCCCCACCGTCGTGATCGGCACCCTGGACAAGGCTGCGACGGTGTCGATGCAGGCCGCCATGCGCGGCTTCTACGGAGCGCCCGCGGCTCGGTGCTCCGTCGCGCAGCACGGCTTCACGTACGCGCCTCGGACGTCAACGCCGAACGGTTGCCTCTTCCCTGGGTGTACCGCGCCGACCGTTCCCCTCGTACAGGACGCGTCCCTCTATCCCCCGACGGTTCGCATGCAGGACGAGCTACACCTGTTGCGGGACAGTCTCGGGGCCGTCGACGCCCACTACGAGGCGCTCCTCGATGGGCTCCAGGCCAATTACCAGTCCGCGCCGAAGATCATCGCCTCGTCCGCCACCCTGGCAGGACAGGAGGGGCAGATCCGCGTCCTATACCGGCGGGAGGGGCGTTCGTTCCCGGTCCCTGGACCCCGTGTGGGCCGCTCCTTCTGGTCCCGCGACACCGATCGCCTGGCAAGGCGCTTCACCGGCCTGGCCCCACGGGGCGTGACGCTTGAGTACGCCACGGACCAGCTCATGGAGTCGCTCCAGGAGGTGACCCGTCGCGCTGTCGAGGACCCTGCATCGGTGGCACGGGAGATCGGAGTGGACCCCGCCATCATCCCCACCCTCGTTCTCGAGTACGGCGTGGATGTCGTCTACGGGTCCAACCTCAAGGACGTCGAGGCGGTCGCCCGGTCGTTCGAGTCGCAAATCCGATTGGACCGCGTGAACGCCGCGACCCTGACCGGCCGCACTCCGCTGCTTGAGGTCAGGGAGACGATGGATCGCCTGACCCACCCGGAGCAGGACTTCTACCGACGCATCCACCTCGTCGCCGCGTCCTCCATGCTGTCGCACGGGGTCGACATCGAGCGCCTGAACGTGATGGTGATGCTCGGCCTGCCCCTATCGACCGCCGAGTTCATCCAGACGACATCCCGGGTCGGACGCACTCACCCCGGCCTCGTGATCGTCCTCCACAAGATCGGTCGCGAGCGCGACGCCGCCGTGTACCGGACGTTCCCTTCCTTCGTCCTCCATGCGGATCGCCTTATCGACCCCGTTCCCATCACTGCCAAGAGCCGCCGCGTCCTTGAGCTCACATTCTCCGGCATGGAGCAGGGGCGCCTGTACGGGATCTACGAGCCCGCCGCTCTCGCAGCCGGTCTGAGGCAGTTGACAATGCCCAGCGCGATACGGCGGGCCTTCGGGCGCCTTCCCGTCAGGGAGCAGGACGAGCTGGCCGCGCTGATCGACATGCTCGACTTCGGCGGACCGCTCGACGAGAATCTGCGCCGCGACCTCACGATGTATGTGCGCGAGTTCTTCCGCGCAACCAACGACCCGGCCAGCACCGCCGACAAGGTCGAAAAACTGTTCCCTACGGGCAAGCCCATGTGGTCCCTCCGTGACGTCGAGCAGCAGGTGCCGGTCTACGACCGTGGAGGTCGCTCGTGAAGGTCGATCGCGGGACGTCCCAGATCCTCTTCGGCCTGCTGCCCGGCCAGACCGCCGACCTGGAGGGGCGTATCTGGCGGGTCGTCGAGTGGGTGGATCCGGTGCCGGTCGCTCTCGACCCGGAGAGCGTCCGTCAGGCACTGATCGGTGCCGTCTTCCCCTGGACCCAGCAGAGCACCGATGACGGCCTCACGGCCGAATTGCGGGCCACCACGGCGGAAGTCGTCACGCTCAACATGCAGCGAGGCGTCCTTGTCGAACCGTTCCCACCGCAGTGGCGTTGCAAGGGCTGCGGCCGGATCACTCGGACACGCTCCGACAGGTGCGCCTGTGGGGTCAATTCCAAAGCCCAGATGCAATTTGTCGCTTACCACACGTGCGGAGCCGCACGCGTACCGATGGTGCCCCGCGCATGTCCCCAGCACTCGGGCGCGATCGCCGTGCGACTTCCTGGCACCGCGACCGCGCGGGAACTCCGGTTCTTCTGCCCCGTCTGCAACAGAACTCTCGGCCAGGGGTTCCCGTACCAGCAATGCGATTGCGGCAATGGTCCGATGAGCATCACCGTCCATCGCGCGGCCGTGGTCTACTCGCCTCGGTTCGCGGTCGTGGTGAACCCACCGGAGCCCGCGGTCGCTGCCCGTCTCAGGGCGGGCGGAGGCGGAGCACGGGCCCTAGATTGGGTCCTCGGGGGCATGGAATCGGACGATCCGACAGTGGGACGTCAGACTGTCGCCGGGCTCATCGAGACGCTCCGTCTCAGTAACATCTCCGAGGCGACCGCCGAGCTCCTGGCCCGTCAGGCGGCAGCCCGCGGCGAGGTCGACGAGCAGGGCGGCGGTCCCGTCGTCGTGCTCCCCGACCAGATCCGGGAGGATGTGCACAACGAGGCGTTGAGCCTGGCCTCCGCGGTCACCGGGGGCCGGACTCGCGTCTCCGACATGGTGGCCGGAACCACACCCCCTCTGCGCACCCTCTACGAGGGGGCGTACGGGCAGGCCATCAGGGACGTCGACCTTGAGAGCGTTGACCTGCTGGCGAACTTCCCCGTGGCCACGCTGGCCTTCGGTTATACCCGCGGCGACCTGGATCCGGGCGCCGCCAGACTCGTGGCCTTCCGGGAACGCGGTCGCGTACGGGCGTACGGGGCCCTAACGAAGACGGAGGCACTGCTCTTCCGCCTCGACCCGCTGGCGGTGCACCGTTACCTCGTCGGTCGGGGCCACCAGCTGCCCGCGGTCCAGACGAGCAGGGATGCGCGCATCGCTCTCCTCGAGCGCGTTCAGGTCCCGCGGGCCACTCAGGAGAGGTACCAGGCACTCGGGGGTGACGTGCTCACCCTCCTCCACTCATACGCCCACCGGATCGTGCGGCGCCTCGCCGCATTCGCTGGGATCGAACGTGATGGTCTCGCCGAATACCTCCTCCCTCACCACCTCTGTTTTGTCGTCTACGCCGCCTCACGCGGCGATTTCGTCCTCGGGGGCCTCCAGGCTGTCTTCGAGACCTCGCTCAACCGGTTCCTCGAGGACTTCCTCACCGCCGAGTCGCGTTGCGCCCTCGACCCCGGATGCCGCAGCGGTGGCGGTGCCTGCATGGCCTGCCTGCACCTGGGCGAACCCTCGTGCCGGTGGTTCAATAGGTTCCTCGACAGGTCCTCGCTGTTCGGCGATCACGGCTACCTTCTCGCGGACGTCTGACGGTGGACGACGCCGAGCTAGTGGGCGGAGTTATCCTCGACTCCCCCGATCCGGACCAAGCTGCCCACGACCTGGCCGACCTCCTCACGGGCAGCCCAACTAGCGGGTCGCACTTCGATCCCGTCCTCGTCGACGTCCTGCGCAACCGGCTCGGCCGTGACCGCTCCCGCATTGAGACCGCGTGTGCTCTCGGGGCCGCGTGGGTCATGGGCCGTCGCTCCGTCAGGAGCGTCGGGTCCTGGGAACTCGTCGCCTCGCTGCCGCGCGGGACGGTCCTCCCGCAAGGCCTGCGCCGCACGACCGGCGAGACGCTCATTCAACTGGCGGTAGGAAGCACTCGAACGCTTCGCCTGGCCGCACCGTTCATCGATCAGGTCGCGATCTCCTTCCTCGCAGACTCATTCGCGGCGGCGACGGCAAGAGGCGTGTCTCTTGAGGTGCTGCTACCGACCCGATCGACACATGCGGACTCTGCGCTCGACGAACTGGAGCGAATCATCCGTGTGGAAGGAGACCTCGCTCGCTTCTCGGTCGCCGCCCTCCACGACGACGCGCCCTGGGCACACCTCAAAGTGCTGTCCGCCGACGCCGCTGCAGCGTACATCGGCAGCGCAAACGTCACCCAGGCCGGGATCGCGGGTCGGAACCTTGAACTGGGGATCCTTGTCAGGGGTTCCGCCGTCCTAACGGTCGAGCGCGTGCTCGATCTCTTCCGAGCTTGACGCCGGCTGACACAAAAGCGGCCCTCATGGAGCAATAGAGCCGATAGCGCTCGGTAATCCTGCACGGCCGCCTGGCCGTCTACATCGTGAGCAGGCAAGTATCAGGCCGGTCAGGATGCCCTGCGTCGCACGGTTACCTGCCACGGGTACCCGTAGCCATATCGAGGGTGAATTGTGTCAACGCCAGAATCTCCTAACATCTCGCTGCCAGGTGTGCGCTTCACCCAGGAGGATTGCGGGGTGTTCGGGCGCTACCCGCAGACTGTGCACTGGGACACTGAGAGCATCCCATCTATAGATCAGGAGAAATTCAGGGACATATGGAAACGTCTTAAGGAGGTGGCTATTTGGCTTGCGGCCACTACTGACGCAACAGTTCCAATGCGTCCATTCACGAGCCATCCTCAGCCCAATGGCCGGTCACCAAGGGAGCTCTGGTGTTGCGTCTACCCAGAGAGCGCGCCTAACAAGTCCTACACGCTGCAGATTGCCTTGATCATCTCGTCGGCTGGCGCCGAGTTGTCGCTATGCCTCGGCGCGGGCCGCTCCCAACTGCGGGGACCTGAATTGATCGAAGCCCAGCAGGTGCTCGAGAATCTACAGGCACGAATGTCAGACATTCCACAGGCGGTTATCGAGGCTGTCGAAGGCGCTCTCCCCGTCGGCGTCGCATATCGCAAGTCATGGCTACAGCCAGCCGACACACGGGACTTTAAAGACATCACGCAGTGGCTTGCCTACGCTTCAACTCGGGCTGGTGCAGGGGCGAGCATCTCCATCAACCTGGATCCTGCGGCACTCGAACATATGGGCGACGGGGTCGTCGGGGAGTTGCTCGACCTTGCAGAAGCTGCCGGGCCTCTGCTGCGATACTGCTTCCCCCAGGCAGAACCGCCACCGGACCAGTCGGCCGGGTCTGGTGGCCAAACGCAGCCAGACGCTTCCGAGACGATCACTATCGGCGGTGTGGCCGTTACAGCAGCTCAGATTGCGGACGCGATCGAGATCTTGAAAAACGCGGGCGGCACGGCCGTAAGGGCGCCCTTGCAGGCAAAGGGGAACCCGCTATCTGCAATGGACTACCACCAGGTTGCCGAGGCTTACTTGCAGGCCCACCCAGAGGCGCAGATACCTGCAGGCAGCCCGGAACAACATGCCGCTCATGTCAAGACAGCCCTGATTGCCCGTCTGGAGGAGCACCTGTCCATGTTCGGCACGTCTCCGCCGCCGAGCACTAGTCAGGCGAGCTTCTCTGCCCCGCACGTACCCTTCGACGCCGACATGCTCGAAGAACGTGCCTTGGCGCACCCCTCTCAGCTTCAAATCGACCGGCGCGTCTACAGGGCTGTTGTTGCTGCCATCCGTAGCGGGAAACACGTCATCCTGACCGGCCCGCCAGGGACCGCCAAGACGACCCTTGCTGAACTGACATGCCAACTGGCCAGCGAGGCGGGGCTTTGCTCGGGTCACACGCTGACGACGGCAACCTCCGACTGGACCACATACGAGACTATCGGAGGCCTTCGGCCCGCCCAATCAGGCGGTGGCCTCCACTTTCAGGAAGGCATCTTCCTTGAGGCGGCTAGATCGCGCAGATGGCTTCTTGTCGACGAACTCAACAGATCGAACTTCGACCGCGCCTTCGGCCAGCTGTTCACCGTGCTTTCGGGACAGGCCGTCGTTTTGCCCTACGAAGACGCAAGGAGCGGGCGACGCATCGTCCTCATACCCGAAGGCGCTGCAAGCAAGTACGACTCTGGCGACTATGAGCGGCTGGTCATCTCAAATTCCTGGCGCATTGTCGCAACCATGAACGTCTTCGATAAGTCGCTGCTATTCGAGATGTCGTTTGCTCTTATGCGACGCTTCGCGTTCATCGAGGTTCCGTCACCGGCTCCCAGCGTATTTGCGAAGCTCTGGCAGCATGCGCTCAAAGACCTGCCTGCCGAGCGCGCTCAAGAAGCAGACCAGGTCCTTCAAGGCCTGCTCAACCTTCGCAGTGTGAAGGACATCGGGCCGGCGGTCTTCCTCGACATGGCAAGGTTCGCAGGGCAATACATTGACCCAGATGTCCCAGCTTCAGCTCACAACCTAGCGTTCCAGCTGTTCTTCAGCTACTTGCTGCCGCAGTTCGAAGGTGTCAGCAACCCGGAGGGAGTTGACCTCTACAGGAAAGTCCGGAAGCTCGTAGGGGCCGAAAACCGCGACAGGCTGCGTACAACGATCACTCAGGTCCTTGGCGTAGTCCTGGAGTCGGAGGCTGTCCAGGGAGACGAGGTGTCAGGATCAGAGACGGAGGAGGCTGGGAGCAGCTCGGACACATTCGCCGACACACAATGAGAACTCTGCCTTGGAACCGCGGCGCACGCGTCGCGGAGGTGCGAGATCGCATCTGGTCCTATGTCTCTCCATCCTCCCGGTACGAACTCCCCGGCCTGCTCGTCGCCGCTGCGCTGCTCAAGTGGCCGGAAGCTGACGCGCTGCGGTTGGGCGAGCTGCAATTCCTGCTGTCCGAGCAGGTTGGCGATCTACTTACCGCTATGCCGCAACTGGTGAGGAGACTGGCCACGGCGTCGGCAAATGAGGAGACTTGGGCAGCAGACCGGCTACGCGGGCCTGTGCAATGGAATCGGACTTTGTCGCTACGAGCAGCCACAGGCTCACAGCTCCTCTACGTCACCACGCCGGCCGAGCGGGTCTACGACACGCCCGAGAACGGGCTGCTAGTCCACGTGCTTGACGCGATCGTCCGAGCTGGAACGGCGAGCGGCTGGGACCAAACCGTCAGCAGGGAAGAACCAGCCAGCGTCGTGCGTGAGAGGCTCGCGCAGGCGGCCAGGTGGCAGCAGCACCGGATGCTCCAGGGAGTGGCCAGAGTCCGCCCAGACCAGCGCTCGCTCGCACGGATACGAGTCGGCAGGAGAAGCACCCGCTACGGTCCCGTACTAGCGGCGTACGACAAGCTGGTCTCACTCGTTGAGCACCTCGACCGGCAGGCGATCCGTGAGGCGATCGAACAGGCCGCCCTCGTAACCGCATCCGAGGCGACGCTCTTCGAGCTACTCACAGCGTTCCGGCTCATCGACAGTCTGAGCGAGCACGGATGGCCCGTACAGCCGTTTCACCTGTTCCACGGCAGTGTCCAAACACGCGCGCAGCGGCAGGACGGACGACAACTGACCTTGTGGTATCAGTCAACGCCCCCGTCGCTAGCTACCGGCTCCCGCTATCGGCAGGTTCTCGCATCACACGGATTCGCGCAAAACCAGGAACTCAGACCGGACTTCGTTCTCAGGTGGACTGATCTCAACGGTCAGACACGATGGCTCGTTGTTGAGTGCAAGCTCAGGGAGCGAACTGGCGTCCGGCATGCCGCGCGACAGGCGCTGGCCGACCTGCTCTCCTATCGTCGCTCCTTTGACGCAGCACTAACGACCTGCGGGGCCCCGTACGGACTTGGTGTTGCGTGGGGATCTGGCCTACAGCCCAACTGCCAGCAGGAGATCGCGCTGTGCACACCTGATCTGCTGACTCAAGCCGTCGGCCTGATCGTTCTCTGACGCCCCGTGGTGTCAGAACCGACCGATACGGTCGGCGGGTGGTGGAGACAATCCCTGAGGGGTACGACTGGTGTCCGGCATGCCAGCGCGTCTTGCCCCTCACCGACTTCAAGCGTGAGCGCCGGAAGGCGCCATGTTGCATCCTGAATTGCTGGGGCTGCCGCAACGCGTGCGGCGACCGGAAGCGGCGAGAGATAAGCAGTCAGCGGTACGCCGGTTACCGCGACCTTGTGATCGCCCACTACGGCACAGTCTGCCAGTGCTGCGGCGTCAGAGATCAACCAACCATCGACCACGTCGACGGCGACGGCAAGGCGCACCGCGAGACCATCACATCGTTCTACCGCTGGCTCGTGGACAACGGGTTCCCTGAGGGATTCCAGACACTGTGTCGTCCGTGCAACTGCTCCAAGCGTGCGGGTGATCGCTGCCAGCTCGACCACTCAGTGCCCGGCCAGCCGCGCAAGCTCACCCGGACAGAGCGACGGCTCATGGCGCGCTCCTAACAGCGATTGCCCAGCCCCCACACCAACCGGCCGACCGGGTCAACACGGCCATCATGACGCCAAAGCGGCGTCAGCGAGTGGATCACCGCTGCTTCAGAGCTGCTTATCTAAATCAGACCGTCCCGCGTCGCGCTGTAGTCGATGCTGGACCGCATGAGTGGCGAGAAGACGCCGGTGGATCGGTTCAACGGCGAGTGGCGGCGGCTCGAGCGGTACCTGAACGGGCTGTACCAAACCGACCGGCGCGGAGGCAGCGACAGCGATGCGCAGATACGACGTGCGGTGGCCGACGGCGTGGTCACGCGTGAGCAAGGAAGGTTCCTTGAGGCATGCCGCCGAGTCCGCAACGCATTCACGCATGTGAGCTTCGACGAGTACGACGGCCCTGCCGCAGCCCCACCCCAGCCAGTCGTCGTCCGGCTAGAACGGCTCGTCCGCGAACTCGTCGACCGCGTCCGGCTCAAGGAGGTGACAAAGCCGGCCCTGACGTGCCGAGCCGATGACCAGCTGCAGGATGTGCTGCGAGAAATGAAGGAGCACGACTACACGCAAGTTCCCTACTACCGGGATGGCACAGGTTGGGTGCTCCTCACCCGTGACCAGGTCGCCCGGTGGGTCGAGGATTCCGCGCAGGAGAACCTCGTCATGGTCGACCTGCACACCACCGTCGGTGAGCTGTCCGAGGCCGTCGGCCCAGTCGTGCCGACTGTGCTCGCCGCCGACTGCTACGTCGTTGACGCACTATCACACTTGGAGTGGAGCGAGGGGGAGGCGTATCCGGCGGTGATCGTTGATCGCGGGAGAGGGAAGCCCCCGGGAGTACTGACCGCGTGGGACATCCCGGAGCTGTATCGGAGGCTCGGCCGTTAGGATCATCGCCGGGCCAACCCAGGGACACGCAGCAACTCGCCGTTCTGTGGTTGCTACTGCCGTACAGCCTGACCGCATCACGACGGTCGTCTGGTCACGAAACGAAGCCGACATGGGGCGATCCAACGCAGAGCTACGCTCTGCTGCCTCCTCCGTCTTCGGACGTGGTAGGCGGCTGCGTTTCTGGTAGTGCGAAGGCTTGCCTTTCTGCTTGCCCGCCAGCGGGTCGAAGTGCGGGTGAACAACCGGGCCCTGGCGCCCTTCCGAATGGTTCGTGCTTTCTTGCTCTTCATCCCAACACCCCTCCTGCCGTCCGAGCCCAAGGTCGCAAACTCCGGAGCAGAGCGGGAGAACCAAACAAACCTCATCTTGTACCTCCGGTGATCAGCAGTTGGTTCTGTGGCCCGATGAACCACCGAGGAGGCAGAACTGCTCGTCCACCTGATCGACCGCGTTCCAGCAAGATGAGGCTGAAGATCAACAAAAATCGACGATGAAGCGAGAATGTGTGCGCGTGGCTGCCAGGGTCGACAGCGGGTGCGGGGCCCCATCACTTTCGACCCTGGGGGGCGTAGTGATCGCGGCTAGTGGTCCCGGCTATTGCACCGCGCATGCACTGGCCTGAGGTTCCCTAGTGCGTGTGATCCGCCGTCCCTCAGCCGAACAATGTGGTCGACCGAGAAAGGCTCGTCCGAGCGAATCTGACGCCGACAGATGCCGCACACAACCCAACCGCCGGACCCCAAGATCAGAGCCGTTCTGGACCGGACGGCGTCGGCGTTGCGCCGGTACTCAGAAGAACCATGGCCCGCGGCGCGATGCACGCCGAAGCATGAGCGGCATAGGCCCTTGCTGCCCGTGGGGCACGGTCTGCCGCAACGACGACAAGAAATCCGTCTCACCGGCTGTGAACCTTGCACCGAGGACGCTCGCCCTGGCCTCGCCAGACCTCCGGGCAGGTGCAGCGACCGCACACCAGGCTCGATCTCGTGTCGCCGGTCACTGTCCCACCGCTGGGACAGAAATCCGAACCTCTAATGATGATTGTGTCAAGCCTCTTGGCTTCCAACCTCTGTTTCTCCTCTCGTTCCTTTCCGTCCTGGGCAGTTAGAGCCTTCGGCTCTTATAGGTCGGTTGAATCCAAACGATCATGAAGTGAAGTAGGGATCGTCCTGGTACCGCCGAACCCAGTTCTTGACGCTCGCGAGCGGCACGCCCAGCTTCTCGGCGATCTCGGGCATGGACATGTTCGTGTCGCGGTAGAGCCGTACCGCTCCGCGCTTCTGGTCGATGGTGTACGCGCCGCGCTTCTTCGGCTTCGGTCGCTCGGGAGCGTTGAGGGCGTCGGCGAGGCCCGTTAGGTACAGCGCGGCCACGCGCACAGGGTCGCCCTCGCGCTCCAGCTTCAGCGGCCCGGGCTCCAGGCCATCGGGCTCCAGGCACCGAACGCACAACCTCGGCTTCGCTTGCGCGCTCGGCTTCAGCGACCGCACGGGCGCACCGCACCAGCAGACCACGGGAACGCTCATCGAGATCCGCACGGGCTCCATAGGCCACCAGCCAAACGGGTACAGCGCGACGTCCTCGGCACAGTCGAAGCTGCGCGTACGCCAGTCTTGCCAGTTGGTGCCGTGAGCCTCGGCGATCTGAAGCCTGATGTCCGCGCTACTGACTGGCAATCCGGCGGCTTCGCGGCGCGCACGGAGCCTGTCCATGCGCTCGGTCCAGTCGGTCAAAGGACGCCCAGCGTGCGAGCGGGGTTTGCCGTATCGGCGAGGACCTGGGCGACCGAGATCGGTCGAGTGCAGATCGTGGGCTCCTTCGGACGCTCGCGCTTGGGTCGGCTTCGAAACCGCTCGGCATTCTGTAGGCGCACGGGGTCGTTCATGATCTTGGCCTGATCTGCTGCGAACCCCTCGACGTCTGGGCCCATCATGGCTAGCGCATCGATCTGTGCGCCTCGACGACGGTCGAGGCTCAGCAGGTAGCGGCGTAGATAGACCGCTGACTGTGACTGGTAGCGCTGATCCTTGATCTCCTTCAGTCGCCGCGAGCGCGGGCACAGTTCGGCATAGCGGTTGTTGTCATGAACGCCCGTGCAACCGGGCCAAGTGCAGATCACGCCGCACCGCCGAGCAACTCGGCGAGCGCCGACGCCGGGATGATCCGCCGCGCCCCCACTTTGATCGAGTGCAGTCGGCCAGAGTTGATCAGTTCGTAGATCGTGGCCCTCGCGATGCCCAGGGCCTCGCGGGCCTCCTCGACTGAGTAGGCAAGCTTGCTCAACGTCCCTCCAGCGCTCCGGCGGTCCGGTGGATTCCGGGCCGTTGGTCATACCTGTTTGCATCTTCACGATCTTGGTAGACTGCCTGCGTCGCGCCCACGAAACTCGGGGCCGCACTTCTGGAGGGGGCTCTCGTTGGCGCTGCCGAACTGGGTCTGGGATGAGGACGCTCAGGGCTGGCGGACTTGGGACGAGAGCGCCCAGGTCTGGAGGGACGAGTGGGGCACTCGGACCGAGCCCCTGCCGTTCACGCCCGAGAACTTCCCAGGCTCGTTCTGGCGTCCGGCCGAACCACGCCAAGGTGTCTGCGCCCACGAGGGTTGCGGGGCCGAGATCCATTGGACCGAGGGCCACAGGTGGTCGGGCAAGCCCCGGCTATGGTGCGCCGAGCACGCCACGCCCAAGTGGGCCATGCGGCGAAAGCGCGCCGAGGAGCGCGACCGTGGAGTCCGGCAGCTGAAGACGCCCGAGGAGTACGCCGCGACGCTGGCACGCCTGCCCGCGTGCTGCCGGGAAGCCGGGAGGATCTGTCGCGAGCACAGGGGGCAATTCTCGATCTCGATCTACCGCCAGCCCTGATGAATGCAGTCGAAGGCAGGGACGTTCCTGCTCCCCTTGAGCGAGCGTTGATGATGGAAGCTGGCTACCGTTGCTCAGTGCCAGGATGCCTTGTATCCCGCCCGCTTGAGATAGATCACATCGAGGACTTCGCCAAGGTAAAAGAACACAGGTTTGAGAACATGATCGTCCTGTGCCGAAACCATCATGGGATGAAAGGCGAGGGGCCCCGAACGCTAGACAGGAAGGCACTCAGGCAGATCAAGGCTAACCTTGCCATAATTAATGGGCGCTACAGTGATCTAGAGCGCAGACTGATAGCGGAATTTGCTCGGAATCCCGAACCCAGGGTCAAGTTTTTGCCGGGGACAATGGAGCTTCTAGTTCGGTACCTGGTAGACGACGGATATCTTAAGATCGAAGAATGGAAGTCTGGCAACGTTAGAAGAGTCTATGGAGCCGATGAACATGAAGGGCAGATCGTCGAACTTCCAGAATGGGTTGCTCTTTCTCTTGCCGATGCCGGAAGTGAGTTTATCGAGACGTGGAAAGCCGCAAGGCCGCTGGAGACGCACGAGTTATGAACCGTCCAGCGGTCAAGGGTCCTCACGAAGCCGACTCCCGACCCGAGGGCCAGACGGCGGATGACATGTATGACCTCCTGCTCGGGTGGTCCCCTAGGTGGTCCCGTTCCCTCAAGTACGGCTGCGTTCGGACGCGTGCCAGGACAGAAGAAGTCCCACGTGAGCGGCCAGGTCGACATCCGCTAGAACGGACTGAGACTGCTTCGCATCGAGGGGGTCAGGGGTTCAAATCCCCTCAGCTCCACGCAGGTCAGAGGCCAGTTGCGATCTTGTAACTGGCCTTTCTGCTGGCCTGTACAGCAGCGAAGTACAGCAACCCTAGCCATCGAGCTGCCTGCCCAGGCGCTTGAGCGCGCTCCGGGTCTTGGCTGAGGGAACTTCGCTGTAGACCTCCATCGTCATCGCGATCTGGCTGTGGCGCAGGATCTGCATGGCCACTCGGGGATGAACATCGAGGGCGACCAGGAGCGACGCGCAGGTGCGGCGGGTGTCATGGACCCGGATGTGCCGGACCCCTGCCTTGCGGCACCGGGCCGCGAACTGCCGGTTGAAGTTCCGCGGCTCGTAAGGGGTCCCGTAGCCGCTCGTGAAGATCAGATCGGTCTCCTGCCAAGCCTCAGCGGCTTGCTCTTTGTCGGCTTCCTGGCGTCCTTGGCGCAGGGTCAACGCGGCTATACAAATGTCTGGGAGCGGGAGAACAGCCGTGGACGAGACGGTCTTAGTCTCGCGATGGCGCAGTTCGTGGTCAGCTCGCTGAAGCTGCCAGCGAATATGGACCTCCCTGACCTCGAAATCGGCGTCAGACCAAGTGAGCCCAAGCACCTCACCCCGCCGCAGGCCGAGAACAAGGATAAGGACGTATGCGGCGTACAGTGCAGGTGCGGATCAGCGCAGGGTTATGACGTTCGCGGTTATCAGCGCAGCTTCGTCGGAGGTTAGGTAGGCGATCACTGCGGTGACTTCCGCTGGGGCGGCGATGTGCGTTAGCTCAGAGTTGATGGCTACCGCGTCGCGCACGGCGTCGGTAACCCAGCCGGTGTCGGTGACAGGCGGGTAGACCATGTTGGCGGTGATTCCGAACTGCGCGAGTTCAAGCGCGGCGGACATCGTGTAGTTCGTCTGGGCTGCCTTCGCGGCTCCATCGGAGACCTCTTCGGGGAAGCCGAGGTCACCGCCGGAGGTGAGGCCAACGATTCGGCCCCAATTACCGCTCCGGGCGATGTGGCGGCAGGCGAATTCGCTGATGAGCAGGGCAGCTGCCCCGACGTCCACGGCGAACTGCCGGCCCCACGACTCTGCCGACACCGACTCCAGCATCCGTCCGAAACGGTCCGTGCCTGCCGCCGCGAAGGTGTCCTTGACGGGTCCGGTGGCGTTGTTGATGAGGATGTCCACGGCGCCGAGGTTCTGCTCGGCCGTATCGAAGAGAGATGCGGGAGTGCCCAGGTCGGACAGGTCCGCCTCGATCGCCAGGGCACGACCACCAGTGTCCCGGATGGCCGACGACAGCGTCCGCATTCTGCGCCCGGTTGTCACGGTAGGCAGCCGGCCGGTACGGCGGCTCGTCGATACGCAGGAACGTGCACAGTACTGAGCATCCACGAGCCGCGAGCGCGACCGCCGTGGCAGCGCCTATCCCGTGATTGGCTCCTGTGACGATCGCCACATGAGTGCGTGCCGAGTTGGCTACCACTGTTCAACTCCTGCCTGCGGGGTCAGAACTCCGGCCGCCGAGTTTATGCGGACCGGAGTTCTCGTACGGAGCGCTGGCAGCGCAAGACTGGTCAAAGCGTCAGGGAGCTGTCGGTGATCCGAACGTCTGGGTCAGCGACCTGGCCCGGCTGCATCTTGGCGGCGCGTCGAATGACAGAGCGCGGCGCCTTTCTCGCTTCCGATGGTCCGGCTCGCGACTACCGTGTCCAGGGTGGCCCTGCTGGCCGTCGTCTGGCTTGATCCCGTCAGGTCCTGCGTGCGGCCACCAATTGATCAAGCCGCCAAAGCCACGCACAGGCAAAGAGCTTTCGAACTCTCGGGTGCGGGTCACGTTGTCCCGTGTAGGCGCGAAGACGACGACCTACCAGACGAGTCCATCTAGATGGTTATGGCCGGAAAGCAGGAGAACGATGCGGTCGTGCGCAGTTTTACGACCGCCAGGCTGAGGGTGGTGTGCGTATAGCGCGAGTTCGACGTACATGTCATAGAAGTTCAATCGCTCGCGCAGATGCTCGCGCTCGAACAGCTCCGGATAGGCGCCGTGCAGCCATCCGGGGACCTCTGTGAGTGTGGTCTCGTCGAGCCCTCGTTCGGCGGGTGTGGGCGGGTACTCTTGCGCTTTCGCGCACCAGCGCAGGATGGTGTCGAGCTCGACATCCGCTGGCTGAGCCAACGCCTCCGCGAAGTCGATGAGACCAGTGACGCGTCCTTGGTCGACGATCACGTTGGATCCATGGAGGTCACCATGGACGAGGACGGGTTCGTCGGCAGCGAACAATGCCAGCCGCTCCTGGATCCAGTCGGCGGCGTCCGCGAGCAGGCGCGAGTCATGACCGGGCAGTCGTCGCGCAGCCTCGGCCTGCTGGAGTGCCGCGCTCACGACGGGCGGGTGGAACGCAGCCCACGGCTTCTTCCCGGCGAGCGCGTCGGCCAGCCAGGGCGGCAGCAGGCCGGCGGGGACAGGAACGCGGTGAAGTGCCCGCAACGCGGAGCCGAGGCTCTCGATGATTGATTGGCGCGTGGACGAGTCCGCCTGCGGCCATGCGTCGTACAGGGTTCGGCCGGGCAGGCGCTCGGAGATGTACCACGGCCCATCCGGTCCGTCGCCTTGGGCAAGCATCCGGGCGTGCGGGACGTCGCTGCCGGCGAGCAAGTTGACGACTGTAGCCTCGTGGCGATACGCGTCGCGGAACCGATCGTCGTTGTTCAGTCGTACGACGTATTCGTCGCCGACCCACGCGCGGCTAACCCAGCCGGCCTTGGGAAGAAAGCGCCCGGTTGCTGGCAGACCAGCGGCCGCCAGCGTCCTCAGCAGCGCCGGATCGGTTGTTGGCTCGTCGACGAACGGTGTTGATTGGTCGCACACGTATCGAGTCTCGCACCACCGCCGTCAGTGCCGCGTGCAGCGGAGCCGGCGGCGCCTCAGTGCCCTGAGACTCGCCGATCAGGTACAGCGTGTTCGGCCCGGAGGCGAAGTCGTCAATGTCGAGCTGGTCGCCGTTTACCGGCTGCACTGCCTGATGCGGATCGCGGTCGACGGCACCTCGCAGCCGTCCAGCGAGTTCCACGAGAACGTGCTCGGCACTCCCCCGATCTGCTGCGGGTTGAAGACGTGGACATTGCCGTACCGGCTTCGCACACCTGAGGTCAGCCGGAAGATGTCGTCACGAGTCGACCCGCTGACGACCGGGCCGGGAGCGTGGAGCACCGCCTTGGCCAGGAACCCGGACTTCCCCACCCTCGGCGGGGCCAGGATGAGGATGTTCTCCTGCAGCCCGACCCGGATAATGTCCTTTCGGCGCGGCGGATGGCGTGGCCGATGGCGGCCAGCCGCGCCTGTCTAGCGCCGCGTTGCCGTGAGCCGTTCCTAGGGAATCAGGCGCTTCCCGCGCCGCGCTCTGGCTTGAGGCCCTATTCGCGCGGGCTTGTTTGCTCACGTCCGCACCGAACGTAACACCGGGCGGCCAGATCCTCCGGCCCGCGCCGCAGGTGCCCTCGAGTAGGTTAGCCAGTTCTGCCACCCGGAGCCGGACGAGGCGGCTCTTCGGTGAGAGTCCTCTGGCCGGGCTCAGCCACAGCGACAGCTGGCGCAGTCCCAGCAGGATGGCCGAGACGCGAATCGTCTCCCGGTGGTCGTCAGGCAACGGCGTCACCTCGGTGTATCCGGCCAGGAACGAGTCGAACAGCTCGACCGGACGAGTCTCGCCGTCGTGCAGCAGGAAGTGACCGAGGTCGAAGCAGAGGTCGGCGCCCCGCATCTCACCGAAGTCAATAATCCCGCGGTAGCGACCGTCGCCGACGTAGATGTGAGTGACGTCGAGATCGCCGTGCACGAGGTGGGCGGAATCGAGAGGCCGGGTGCGCTCGGCATCGACGAGCGCTTCGAGCGCATCCAGCTGGCCCGGGCCGAAGGATCCTTCCAGCCAGCCCGGCCAGTGCTCAGGCAGGTAGGACTCCGCGAACTCGCCATAGCTGCCCAGCTGCGCTGTCAGCGGCCAGGTTCCAGACCTGCGGACAAAGCCGGAGCCCTGCACGCTCACGGAGTTGATGATGGCGGTGTCCCGGCCCGCGGCCCTCGCGGCGCGCCTGGCTTCGTCATCGGTTCCGCCCTCGGCCAGGCTGCAGCCGGGAACCTCAGTCACCAGCAGGAAGGAACGGGCCAGCTCGGCGGGAGCTGCCTCGGCGACGACGACCGCGGGGACTGATACTCCCAGATTCCTCAGCCGGCCGAGGATCTCGGCGTCGGTGGTCAGATCTTCGCCCGGCGCCTCGGCAAGCCGCAGGTAGAACGTAGCGGCGTCGGTCCTGACTCGGTACACGACCACCAGGCGTCCCTGGCTGGCGGGCTCGACCGTCACGGACCTGGCGCCGGGCAAGACGCGGTACACCAGCCGGACGAGATCAGGAATGTCAACGCGGAGGTGCTCCGGCACGCGTCATCCTTCACGCAGGGCTCGGTCGCGCCGAGCAGGGCCGGGCCACCCACCCGTCGCGGCAGAATGACGAGATCAGCGCGGGATTCACATGCCACAGTCTGACACCGCGGAAGCTCTCGCCGCCCTGCCACGTCTGGCGCCGGGGGCACGCAAATGCCCGGCGCGGTCCGCCCGTTACCAGCCTGGCCGGCTGGCGTGGTGGAATCAGCAGATGCAGATGGCGGCCCCGCAGACATTGCTGGCGCTGCGGGAAGTGAGCCGCAGCTACGGCCCGGTGTCGGCGCTCAAGCCGATCAGCGCCACCGTCGCAGCGGGTCAGTGCGTGGCACTGCTCGGGGTGAACGGCTCTGGTAAGTCAACGCTCCTGCGGATCGCGGCCGGGCGCGACGCGCCTACCACCGGGCAGGTGCAGTACGCCGGCCGGCTGCTCCACGAGGACGATCTGATCGCCAGGACCGAGATGGCCATGGTGGGCGAGGCGTCCAGCGCCTATCCGGACCTGACGGCGCGCGAGCACCTTCTGCTGGTCGCCATCGCCCACGGCGCGGGTGCTCAGGCGGAGGAGCTGGCCGATAGCGCGCTCGCCGAGTGCCGGCTCGACGGCCACGCGGACGCGCTGCCGCTGGCGCTCTCGAGCGGTCAGCGGCAGGCACTTCAGCTGGCGGCCGCGCTCGTGCGACCGCGGCGGATGCTGGTGCTGGACGAGCCGGAGCAGCGGCTTGATCCCGGTGCCCGGCGATGGCTGGCCGGCCTTCCTCGAGAACGAGAAGAAACGCGGCGTCGCGGTGCTGCTCGCCACGCATCACACGGAACTGGCGGACGCGATTGCCGATGAGGTCATCGTCTTGCTGGACGGCGAAGTGCTCGCTCGGGGCAAACCCGCTGATGCCCTGAGCAGCATCCGGTGACCGGGGCCATGACCGCTGAGACCATCGTCGAGGCGCCGGACACCACCGACGCTGCCTTCGCCCTGCTCCGCGAGGTGCGGGGCAGCCGCGCACGGGCCCGCGCCCGCGCGTCCGGCCTGATGTTCTGGCTGTACATCGCCGGGCTGGCGGTGCTGTGCTACGGCGGCTGGCTCGTCGCCGCCATCGCCAATGCCCTCCGGCACCCGCCACCACCGCTGGCGGCGACGCCGGACCTCGCCCGCGGGGCGCCGGCGGCGCTGTGCGCGCTGGCGGTGCTGCTCCTCGCAGCGCTGCTCTGGGACGCACGGTGGCGCGGACCCGTGACCGTCGCCAGGCCGACCGCTGACTGGCTGCTGGATACCCCAGTCCGGCGCGACCGCCTGCTGCGGCCGAGATTCCGCGCCAGCGCGCTGGGCGCTCTGGCCGGCGGCGCTGTCGCCGGGCTCGTCCCGGTCGCCGGACTGCTGGCGGCAGGTCTGGGCGGCCACAGCACCGGCCATGAACTCCGGCTGGCTGCCGTGACGATGATCGGCACCGCCCTTCTGGCCGCCTGCGGGACCGGGCTCGCCGCACGGGCTGAGGTACAGCAGAGCCAGCGCTCACTCCGTGCGGCCTGCCTGACTCTTATAGCGGCGGCAGTCGTCCTGGCCGGCCTGGCAGTAGCGAGCGCCGCATTCCGGCTGCCGCATGCCATCAGCACTGCGCTGCTATGGTCCGGACCGTGGGGCTGGGCCGCGCAGGGTCCTGTCGCGCTGAGCAGCGGCAGCGCAGGCTCGTGGCGGGTCGCGCTCGGCCTGCTGGCGCTGATGGCGCTGTCTGCCCTGGTGGCAGGCGACCGGGTAGCCGCTCGCGTGCCGGCGGCCGCACTCCGGGCTCGCTCGCGCACGATGGGCGACATGTCCGCGGCGATGATGAACCTCGACACCCGCCGGATCACCACGGCCTACCGTGGCGTCAGCGCCTCGGCTGCGGCCCCCAGGATCTGGCTGCGGCCGCCGCGGAGTCGTGATCTCGTGCTGATCTGGCGCGACCTCGTCGCACTCCTCCGGGTGCCGTACCGGATCGCGTGGTCGGCCGTGCTGGCCTTCGGGGCGGTCGGGCTCGGCGCCCTGGCCGCGCGGTCACCCCGCGACGGCCTGCTGCCGCTCGCACTCGCGCTGATCGCCGGCTACCTGGCCGCGACGGGCCTCTGCGAGGGCGCCCGGCTGGATGCCGACGACCCGCGCCGGTCTGGCTCGCTGCCCTTCAGCTTCCGGTCACTGCCGCTTCGCCACGCCGTTGTCCCGGCTATCGTGCTGCTGCTCCTGGCCGCGATCCCGGCCGTGCCGCTCGCCGTCCTGACCGGACACGCGGCCTTGCTCGTGATCTTGCTGCCGACGGTTGCCGTCCTCGTCGGTGGCGCGCTGATCAACGCGTTCCGCGGCCAGCTCGAAGCTGAGATGTTCGCCGGATTCGACACGCCCATGGGTAACTCGTCCGGGGTCACGATCACGCTGTGGTACGCCACCGGACCACTGCTGGCCATCGTGCCGCTGCTCGTGATCTGCCGGCTCGCGCTCACCTCCCAGACGCCCACCCGCATCGTGGTCGTGCTCGTCCTGGGCACAGCCCTGACGACGTGGCTGGCCAGTATCGCGACCCGCCGGGCTGACCGCCTCCGGGCATTCTGACGATGCCGTTCCCGGACGAGCCCGGTTACGTTTCGATCGTCAGCTACCAGCCGCAGTGGCCAGCCGACTTCGACGAAGTGGCTCGCGTGCTGAAGCAGGCGCTCGGCACACTGGCGCTGGCCATCGACCATGTCGGGTCCACGTCGGTTCCGCGACTGCCTGCCAAGGATGTCATCGACGTCCAGGTGCGCGTCGGCGTTGTCGCCGAGCAGGACATCGGCCCTGCCATGACCGCGATCGGCTTCCGCTGCCGGCCCGAGCCGTGGAACCGTACCGAGACATCGAGCGGCATCACCTGCGCCAAGCTCGTCTTCGCCCCGCCCGCCGGAACCCGGCTGTGCAACGTCCACATCCGCCAGGCCGACGCCGCGAACGCGCGATTCGCGCTGCTTTTTCGCGACTATCTGCGGGCCGACGACGCGGCGCGGGAGGCGTGGGGCGCGTTCAAGCGGCGACTCGCCCAGAGCATCCCCGACCTCGCCGACTACGGCCAGATCAAAGCGCCTGCGACCGAGATCCTTATCCGCGCCGCGGAATTCTGGGCTGCGCAGACTGGCTGGTCAGTCCCGGTTCCCCCGGCCGGCTAGATCCCGTTCAGTCCGCCGCGGCGGCCGCGGCGACCAGCACATCCAGGGCCGAGCTCTGCCGGCTGGCATCCGCCGTATCGAAGGGCCCGGTCCACTGCAGGCCGAGCTGGTTCCTGCCGTTCCTGCTGTTGGTCCAGACGGACTCAGCGTTCCGCAGGATGAACTCGCGGTAAGCCGGCTGGCCGCTGTGCCGCGCGAAGTCGGCCAGGTTGCGCGCGAAGATCCCCTTGAACTGCGTCCTGTCCCCCCTGCTGCGA
Organism: uncultured Actinomycetota bacterium; assembly: GCA_963711535.1. Taxonomy (GTDB): domain Bacteria; phylum Actinomycetota; class Actinomycetes; order Streptosporangiales; family Streptosporangiaceae; genus JAJYUU01. The sequence continues at coordinate 354,381 of CAVQEN010000008.1, forward strand.
GCGGCAGCCATGCTGGCCTCGCCTGGCTCGACCAGGATGCCTGCCGGACTACCGGAAACGGGGCTCGTCAGCAACCGCAGAGTGGCATCGGCGATCGGCTCGCCCGCGCGCAGATACCCGTCGTCGCCAGTGATCTCGTACAGCGCGGCAAGCCCGCCGAGAACGACGCCCTGGTTATACGTAAAGGTCGGCTGTCCGTTGTTCCGGCAGTCGGCCGTGAGTCCGTCGTTGATGAGGCCGTCGTCATTGATCATGCCGCTGCCAGCGAACCACTGCCACTCGCGCTGAGCCCAGTCCAGGTAGCGGCCATTGCCCGGAACGCGCTGCTGCAGCCGCCCGGCGACAGCCAGGAAGAGCTCGTTGGTGATCGCGTTCTTGTACTTACGGTCGGTGTTCCACCACACGCCGCCGCCGCAGGTGCCATCCCAGGCCGTGGCGAGGTTGTCGAAAATTGCCCTGGCCGCGTCCAGGTACCGGGTCTGGCCGGTCAGGTCGTAGGCGTCGATCCAGGCCAGGGCCCACCAGGCGTTGTCGTCGAAGAACTTGTTGATGAACCCGGAGTGAGCGCGCCCGGCACCCCGGAAAGTCCGCTCGATCACCCCGGTGTAGCGGTCATCGCCCGTGTGCTGGGCGTAGCGGATCACCGCGGTGAGCGCGTTGGCCGCGTTCCACCAGCCGGTTGTCCGCCACTGCCCGGTCCCCGGCAGCCCGGGCCACCGTACATACCAGCGCTGGAGTGCCTCGGCTCCGGCTGCCGCCCGGGCCGCGCGCTCGGCCTTGTCCGTCGTCGGATCGCCCGCCGTCACACCCCAGCAATGCCCCCGGCTGGCCCCCGGGCAAACTCCCGCCGCCTAACCTGGGGGCCGTGGCCTGGAATCACAACGCCTATTACCACCGGCTGCTGCTCCGGCAGCTCCCGGCGACGCCTGCGCGCGTTCTCGACGTGGGCTGCGGCGCGGGCGATCTCGCCGCCAAGCTCGCGCGGGTCGCAGGCCGGGTGGACGCACTCGACGTTTCCGGTCCGATGATCGAGCTGGCCCGGGCGGCAGTTCCCGGCAATGTGACCTGCATCCACGCGGACGTGCTGACCCACCCGCTGCCTGCAGATGCCTACGACGCGATCGTCTCGCTCACCGCTCTGCACCATCTGCCGCTCGCGGACGTCCTGCGGCGGCTCGCGGCGGCGCTACGACCCGGCGGCGTCCTCGCGGTGGTCGCGCTGCCGCGGACCGACCTCCCCCGCGAGCTGCCGGCCGAGCTGGCGGGAGCAGTCGGCCACCGGCTGTACGGCGCCGCGTTCGCCGGGCTGCGCGCGGCCGGGCGCGGTGACTGGTACGAGATGCCGGCGAGCCGCGCGATGATGCCGGTCGTCCTCCAGCCGCCGCTCACAACCCGCCAGGTCCGGCAGCAGGCCACGGCCATCCTGCCCGGCGCGCGGGTGCGCCGGCTGATCTTCTGGCGCTATTTCCTGCTCTGGCGCAAGCCTTCACTGCCGGCGCCCGCACGGTGACCAGCCGCCGGTTCGCCGTGACGTTCTTCGGCACCTCGATCATGGAACACCTCGAGGCGCACTCAGCTGAGCTCGAGCGACCGTACAGCCTGCCGGACGTCGGCGACACCGTCGTGATCGACGGCCACCGGCGCCGGGGCTGGATCCACCTCGTCTACCTCCGGCTCCAGACGGCGTTCCCGGCCGTCCGCCTCGACGTCGACAACCGTGGCCTCGGTGGCGCGACGTCGCGCGACGTTCTGGACGTTGTCCGGCGCACCATCCGGGCGCAGCCAGCCGGACCCGACCTGGCCGTGCTCGGAGTCGGGATCAACGACGTGTGGCGGTGCTTCCAGGGGCGCCCGGAACTGGCCGTTCACGCCGACGAGTTCCGCGCGAATTATGCCGAGCTCGTCGCCCAGCTGTCGGCCTGGGCCCGCCGCGTCCTGTGCGTCAGCGAGACTCCCTTCGGCTGGGACGACGTGCTCGACGCCGCGGCGATGAACCGGCAGCTGGCCCGGTACAACGAGGACGCCGCCGCAGTCGCCCGCAGGCATGGCATCGAGGTCGTCGACCTGTGGGCACCCGTCACGAGCGCGGCGCGCCAGCTGGATCCGGACCTGTCGCCCTGGACGGACGGCGCGCACCTGTCCGAGCTCGGCGACACGATCGTCGCCCGCGAGGTGGAGCGAGCCGTCAGCGCCCTTGTCGCAGCGGCGGCTGACGGCACCTCCCAGTCGGGTTCCTGACCGAACTGCCCGGCTCTGCCGACCGCTCACTCCGCCTTCACACCGCGTCTTCACACAGGCTGCACATGCCCGGGGTGAACTTGTCCTACGGGCGGGCAGCCCGCCTGCGCGACGGAGCCGTGCCGTCTCTGCCGGCTGAAGCGGTGCTGCCCGCCTCTGAGAAGGGAACGAAACGGCACATACCATGATCGGTTTCGCGCACCTCGCAGTCTCATCGCCCTTGTCGTATCTGGCGGCCTTCTGGCTGCCGGCGCTCGACGTGGTCTTTCCTGTCCTGCCGAGCGAGACGGTGGTGATCGCGCTCGGCGTCGCCACGGCCGGGAGCACCGACCCGCGCATCCTCGTCCTGGTCCTGCTGGCGGCGCTGGGCGCGTTCGCCGGGGACAACCTGGCGTACTGGATCGGCAGCCGGTTCGGGCCGGCGGCAGAGCGGCGCCTGTTCTCTGGCCAGCGCGGCGCCCGGCGCCTGGCCTGGGCGCGGGAGAAGCTCGAGACCTACGGGGCCCGGCTGATCATCGTCTGCCGGTTTATCCCCGGCGGCCGGACCGCCGTGACCCTGACCTGCGGCATCATCGGCTACCCGCGCCGGAGCTTCGTGCCCGCTACCGCGTTCGCCGCGGTGATCTGGGCCAGCTACGCCTACCTGCTTGGCCGGCTTGGCGGTGCAGCCTTCGAGGACCGGCCCTGGGTCGGGCTGGTGATCGCCCTCGGCGCTGCCGTGGCGGTCAGCGCCCTCGTCGAGTTGATCCGGCGGCTGATGACCTGGCGACGCTCGGCCACCCGGAGCGCGCCCAGCCGGAGCGGGGCCGCTGCGGCCGCACGTGACGAGCCTGACCGCGACTCTTCACGTGACCACCATGACAGCTGCACCGGGGCCGCATCGCCACCGCATGCACTGAAGTAGTCCGCACCGAGTGTCCGGGGAGGAATAGCTCGCGTCCGAGAGGCGAGGGATGGCAGCGATGTCCGGCAGTGACGTACTTGTACTGGCGCCGTGGGCGGCGTTTGGCGCCGGAGTCCTGTTCATCTGCTTCCGGTTGCTGTTCCTGCGGCATCAGGCGCCTCGTTCGCCTCCGCTGCCGCCGGCCAAGTCCAGTGCCCCGCCGGGAACTGGCCCGGCGCGAACCAGCCTGCCGGGACCTGGACCGGCGGGAACGGGCCTGCCGGGAACAACCCGCCCGGCTGGCTCTGTTCAGGCACCTATGCCCAGCGACCGCGAGCAGCCTGCCGACCGCCAGCGGAACACTAGCGATCTGTGACGGGCCAGCCGAGCGCGATCCTGATCGCGATCCTGGCGGCCCTGGGCGCAGCCTGCGCATTCGGCGTGGGCGTGGCACTCCAGCACCGTCAGGCCCGTCAGGAGGCCGCCCGGGCGCCGGTCCGCCTGCTTGCGCAGCTGGCCCGGCGGCGGCTGTGGCTGGCCGGGATCGGGCTGGCCGTGGCGGCCTACGGCCTGCAAGCGCTGGCTCTGGCTTTCGGCCCGCTGGCGCTCGTGGCACCCCTTGTGGCCACTGACCTGCTGTTCGCGCTGCCGGTCGCCGCTGCCTGGGACCATCGCCGGATGCGGCGCCAGGACTGGGCCGGGTGCGTGCTGGTGGCGGGCAGCATCACCCTGTTCCTCGCCCTGGCCCCTCAGCAGCACGGGCGGTCGGATGCCGCTGCGGACGACTGGCTGCTCGCCTTCGCCGTCGTCGCGCTCATCGCCGCCGCGGCCGTCACTGCCGGGCTGCTCAGCAAGCCGTCAGCGCGGGCCTCCCTGCTGGCCATCGCCGCTGGCGTGGTCATGGGCATGACCGCCGCCGTGACGCTGAGCATGTCCAGGCTGCTCCGGTCCCACGGCGTGACGGCGGTCCTCTCCAGCTGGCAGCCGTGGGTGCTGATCGTTCTCGGCGCTGTCGGACTGCTGCTCTCCGTCAGCGCGTACCAGGCCGGCGCCCTCCGGATGAGCCTGCCCATCATGGACACCGTCGAGCCCGTTTCCGGTGTGGTCATCGGCACGGTTGTCTTCGGCGAGCGCCTTGCATCCTCGCCCGGAGGCCTGGCCCTGCAGTTGCTCGCGGCCGCGACCGCAGTCGTCGGCATCGTCATGCTGGGCCGGTCCCCGCTGGCCACCGGCCGACCGCAGCCGGAGCGTCCCCCAGCTCAGATCCCTGGTGAGCAGCCGGCCGCGCAGGCGGCGCAGGCTCTTGCAGCTCCGGACGAGCTGCCCATCGGGCCGGCCCCGGCGTCCCGGATCTTGTCCTGGACGAGGTCCAGCAGGATGAACCGCAGGTACCGAAGCCGCGCCAGCCCGGCGATCGCGGCGATCGCGAACACGGGGCGGGTCGCACGGATTCCGGGCGGCGAGTCCCGTACGTTTGACTCATGGCGACCAGGAACAGCGGCAGCTCCATGCCGGCCCCGGGCCCGACAGTCTTTGTCCTCTTCGGCGCGACCGGCGACCTGGCGAAGCGGCTCGTCCTCCCGGCCTTCTACGGCCTGTACCTTCAGGGCCTCCTGCCGAAGCAATGGCAGCTCGTCGGGAACGGCCGCGGAGACGTGTCGCACGAGGACTTCCGCAAGCACGTGCACGATGTGCTGACCCAGTTCGGCCCGAAGCCGGAAGCATCGGACTGGGACAAGTTCGCCAGGCATCTGCTGTTCGCGGGCGGCGGCTTCAGCACTGACAGCCCGGGCAGCCTGCTCGACGTGATCGCCGAGGCGACGAGGACGCTAGCCGATGAGCCGCAGTACGTCCACTACTTCGCCGTGCCGCCGGTCGCGTTCGCCGAGCTGACCAAGGCACTCGGCCAGCACAACCTGGCGAAAGACTCCCGCGTCGTCTACGAGAAGCCATTCGGCACCTCGCAGAAGGGCTTCCGCGAACTGGACCGGGCCGTGCACTTGGTGCTCGACGAGAAGCAGGTGTACCGGATCGACCACTTCCTGGGGAAGGAGGCGACGCAGGACCTGCACGTGCTGCGCTTCGCCAACGGCCTGTTCTCCGGGATGTGGGACCGCCGGCACATCGAATCCGTCCAGATCGACGTGCCGGAGCGGCTCGGCGTCACGGACCGGTCGGTGTTCTACGACGACACCGGGGCAGTGCTCGACATGCTGGTGACGCACCTCATCCAGGTCGCGGCCGAAGTCGCGATGGAACCGCCGGCCAGCCTCCGGGCGGACGACTTGCAGCCAGCACGCGAGAAGGTGATCAGCTCCTTCCGCAAGCTCGACCCGGCCGAGGTGGTACTCGGCCAGTTCACCGGGTACCGCGATGTGCCCGGCGTCCGTCCGAAGTCGCAGCAGAACACCTTCGTCGCCGCCCGCCTCTGGATCGACGACGAGCGCTGGAAGGGCGTGCCGTTCTACCTGCGGACAGGCAAGCGGCTGGCAGCTACGAGGCAGCAGGTCAGCGTGATCCTGCGCAAGCCGGCCGGTCCCCTCGCCGACCAGCTGCCCGACGAGGCGAATGCATTGTGCTTCTCGCTCGCCGGCGACGGCGAGATCGACCTGACGCTGGTAGCCAAGAAGCCCGGAGTCGGGCTGATGCTCGATAACGCGAAGGCGGCGCTCCCGCTGGCCTCGCTCCACGGTGCTGATCCGCTGCCGCCTTACGTGCGCCTGATCCACGACGTGCTCATCGGCGACCGGTCGCTGTTCACCAGGCCGGACGGTCTCGCCGCCGTGTGGGAGGTGGCCGACCCGCTGCTGACCAATCCGCCTGCGGTCGTGCCGTATGCGCCTGGCTCCTGGGGCCCGGTCGAGGCACGCACGCTGATCGCGCCCGGCCACTGGATGCTCGGCGAGTAAGACCTCCGGGACCGGATGTCCGGAACCCAGCCTCCCGTTCGTCAAGACAGCGGGAGACTGGCCAGGATGACCGGAATGGAGAGCAGATGAGCGGCATCAGGGTACTGGTGGGCACCCGCAAGGGCGGGTTTGTGCTCGCGGCCGACGGCAAGCGGAACCAGTGGGAGATCAGCGGACCGTTCTTCTCCGGCTGGGAGATCTACCACATGAAAGGCTCGCCCGCCGATCCCGGCCGGATCTACGCGTCGCAGTGCAGCGGCTGGTCCGGGCAGGTGATCCAGCGGTCCGACGACGGCGGCGTGAGCTGGAAACCGGTCGGCAACCAGTTCAGTTACGACGGCACACCTGGTACGCACCAGTGGTACGACGGCACTCCGCATCCCTGGGAGTTCGAGCGAGTCTGGCATCTCGAGCCGGCGCTCCGGGATCCGGACACCGTGTACGCGGGGGTGGAGGACGCCGGCCTGTTCAAGTCGGCTGACGGCGGCGACAGCTGGCGCGAGCTGCCTGGCCTGCGCGGCCACGGCTCCGGGTCGTCCTGGCAGCCTGGCGCTGGCGGCATGTGCCTGCACACGATTCTGCTGGATCCGATGCGGCCCGAACGGATGTTCACGGCGATCTCGGCTGCCGGAGCGTTCCGCTCAGACGACTCTGGCGAGTCGTGGCGACCGGTGAACCGCGGCCTGAAGTCCGAGGGCATCCCCGACTCGGATGCCGAGGTCGGACACTGCGTGCACCGCATCGCCCAGCACCCGGACCGTCCTGATGTGCTCTACATGCAGAAGCACTGGGATGTGATGCGAAGCGACGACGCGGGCGAGTCGTGGCACGAGATCAGCGGCAACCTGCCAACGGACTTCGGCTTCCCCATCGACGTGCACGCGCACGAGCCGGACACCGTCTACGTCGTCCCGATCACGAGCGACTCCGAGCATTTCCCGCCGGACGGCCGGCTCCGCGTGTACCGGAGCCGCACCGGCGGCGACGACTGGGAACCGCTGACAACGGGACTGCCGCAGCAGCACTGCTACGTCAACGTGCTGCGCGACGCCATGGCGGTGGACAAGCTCGATGACTGCGGCATCTACTTCGGCACCACAGGCGGCCAGGTCTACGCGTCAGCTGATGCAGGCGACAGCTGGGAGCCGATCGTGCGGGACCTGCCTGCCGTTCTGTCGGTCGAGGTGCAGACGCTGCCATGATCAGGGTCGTGCTGCCCGCTCACCTGCGGCGGCTGGCAGAGATCGACGGCGAGGTCCGGCTGGAGGTAGCGGCTCCGGTGAGCCAGCGTGCCGTGCTGGACGCGCTGGAGAGCCGGTATCCGATGCTCCGCGGCACAATCCGCCACCAGGAGACCCTGCGGCGCCGGGCGTTCATCCGCTTCTTCGCCTGCGAGGAGGACCTGTCCCATGTGCAGCCGGACGAACTGCTGCCCGAGCCGGTCGCCGCGGGCACGGAGCCCTACCTCATCGTCGGCGCCATGGCCGGCGGCTGACGCGGCGCCCGGTCGCTACGATCAGGGGCCATGATCGTGGCGGTCGGCTCCGGCAACCCGGCGAAGATCGAATCGGCGCGGCTGGCCTTCACCGCACTCTGGCCCGGGGAGAGCTGGGACGTCCGCGGTTACCCAGTCGAGTCCGGTGTCTCGGCCCAGCCCATGACCGACGCCGAGACAATCCGCGGCGCGCAGCTCCGGGCGGCCCGCGCACTCGGAGCGTCGAACGCCGACTTCGGCGTCGGCCATGAGGGCGGACTTGAGCTCATCGGGGGCCGCTGGTTCAACTGCGGCTGGGCTGCGGTAGTCGATTCGTCCGGCACCGAGGGCGTCGGCAGCAGCCTCCGGATGGAGGTCCCGCCGGCGCTGATGGACCGGGTGCTCGCCGGCCAGGAACTCGGACGCGCCTGCGACGAGGTTTTCGGCCGCGGCAACACCAAGCAGGCCGAGGGCTTCGTCGGCCTGATGACCGATGGTGCGATCCAGCGGACCGGGGCGCTGCGCGACGCCGTGATTGCAGCGCTGGCCACGCTCCGGCGCCCGGAGCTGTCCGCCGGCTGACGATGTGAGGTTAGCGGGGCTGGAGCACCAGTAATTTCACTTCGTCAGCGCAATATCCCGCTGCTCGGCGAGCTGGATCGCGATGTCGATGATCATGTCTTCCTGGCCGCCGACGTAGCCGGCCTCGCCGACCTTCTGCAGGATCTCGTGCGCGGGTACGCCGTAACGTTCAGCGGCTCGCTCGGCGTGCAGCAGGAAGCTGCCGTAGACACCGGCGAAGCCCTGCACGATCGCCGATCTGTCGGCACTCGGCAGCCGGGGCAAGGTCGGCCGCAGGACGTCCTGCGCCGCGGCCATCGCGCCGGCCGCGTCAACGCCGGTGGCGATGCCGAGCCGCTCGAACGTCGCGACCAGTATCTCGGTCGGCGCGTTGCCGGCGCCCGCACCGAGAGCGCACAGAGCGCCGTCGATCTGGCGGGCGCCGCCCTGCACGGCAAGAACGCTGTTGGCCACGCCGAGCGACAGGTTCTGATGCCCGTGGAAACCGACCTGCGCGTCGCCGCCGATCTCTGTCACTAGCGCCTGCACCCGGGCCTGCGCATCGGCGAGGATGAGCGCGCCCGCGGAGTCGACGACGTAGACGCACTGCGCGCCGGCGTCGACCATGATGCGAGCCTGCCCGGCCAGCTGCTGCGGGCCGATGCGATGCGACAGCATGAGGAAGCCGACGGTCTCCATGCCCATGTCGCGCGCCGCTCCGAAGTGCTGCACCGAGACGTCGGCCTCGGTGCAGTGGGTGGCGATCCGCGCGACGGATGCTCCGGCGTCGCGGGCGTGCCGCAGATCGTCGATCGTGCCGACTCCCGGCAGCAGCAGCACCGCGATCCGCGCCTGCGTGATCTCGTCGACCGCGGCGGCGATGAGCTCGAACTCGTCGCGCAGCGAGAAGCCGTAGTTGAACGACGAGCCGCCGAGACCGTCACCGTGCGAGACCTCGATGACCTCGACACCGGCGGCGTCGAGCGCGTGCACGACGGCACGCACCTGCTCCTCGGTGAACTGGTGCGCGAGCGCGTGCGACCCGTCGCGCAGCGTCGAGTCGGTCAGCCGGACAGCCGGCCCGTCCGGGGCCGGCGCCGTCATGCCGCACCGCCAGCGACTACCGCGCGTGCGGCCAGCAGCTGAACGGCGAGTAGTTCGCCGACCCTGGCCGCCGCCGCGGTGATGATGTCCAGGTTCCCGGCGTAGTCAGGCAGGTAGTCACCCCGGCCGCGCACCTCGAGGAACACGCCGACGCGCGCCATGCCCCGCCAGCGGTGATCCGGCGGATCGTACTGAGGGTCCGCGCGCACCGTGTAGCCGGGCACGTAGCCGCGTACCGTGCCGGCCATCTCCGCGATGCTCGCGGTCACTGCGTCCTGCAGCGGGCCCGGCTCCCCCGCCTCGGCGGGGATCGCGCAGAACACCGTGTTGCGCATGATCATCGGCGGCTCGACCGGATTGAGCAGGATGATCGCCTTGCCCCGGCCGGCACCGCCGACATCACGCAGCGCCGCCGCAGTGGTCTGCGTGAACTCGTCGATGTTCGCCCGGGTGCCGGGCCGGCCGACCGGGAGGCGATCGACGCGACGATCTCGGCGTACGCCACCTCGACGACGCGGCTGACAGCGGCGACGATCGGGACGGTCGCCTGTCCGCCGCAGGTGATCAGGTTGAGGTTCGGCGCGTCCAGGCTGAGATCGAGATTGACCGGCGGGCAGACATACGGGCCGACAGCGGCGGGCGTCAGGTCGATCGCCCGGATACCCGCCTCGGCATACCGGACAGCGTTCGCCGCGTGGGCCTTCGCGCTCGTGGCCTCGAACACCAGATCCGGCAGCGGGTCCTGGCGCAGCAGCCAGCCGACGCCCTCCGCGCTGGTCTCCAGGCCGAGGCGCCGCGCCCGGGCCAGTCCGTCCGACTCGGGGTCGATCCCGATCAGGTAGCGCGGCACGACGCTGCCGCCGGCCCGCAGCAGCTTCATCACAAGGTCGGTGCCGATGTTGCCGGAGCCGACAATGGCGGCAGTGATCGAGTCCACGAAACTGGCCCTTCCTAGTCGAAGACCGCGGTCACCGAGCCGAGCCGGTCGAAGCTCGCCGTCACCGCGTCGCCGCCGGTGACCGGAATCGCGGCCGTGATGGAGCCGGTCAGGATCACGTGGCCAGGCTCAAGCTGCGCACCGCGGCCCAGTAGCTCGTTCGCCAGCCAGGTCGCCGCGTGCAGTGGCGACCCCAGCACCGCGGCCCCGGCCCCCGTCGCCGCGATCCGGCCGTTCCGCCGCAGCACGCACCCGGTCAGCGACAGGTCCACACTCGCGAGCGGCACCGGCGACTGGCCGACGACGAAGCCGCCGCTGGAGGCGTTGTCGGCCACGGTGTCGAGCAGGCTGATCTTCCAGTCCGCGATCCGGCTGTCGATAATCTCGATCGCCGGAACAACAGCGCTGGTAGCCGCAGCGACGTCGGTGACCGTAACCCGCGGCCCGCGCAAGGGCTTGCCCAGCACGAGGGCTATCTCCGGCTCGGCCCGCGGCTGCAGGAAGTCGCTGACCGGCACCGACGAGTCAGCCAGGTAGGCCATGTCGGTCAGCAGATGGCCGAAGTCCGGGTCATTCACGCCGAACTGCAGCCGCATCGGCTCGGAGGTCAGGCCGACTTTGTAACCAGCGATGCCTGCCCCGCCACTCATCCGCGTGCGGATCTGGATCTGCTGCACCGCGTAGGCGTCACCCAGCGTCAGCCCGTCGAAGGTCTGCGTCAGCGGCGGCACCGGGGTGCGGGTCTCGTAAGCGTCGAGCAGAAGTGCAGCCAGCGCGTCGAGATCGGTCATCGTGAGCCTCCGTCTGCCGTCGCGTCATTATCGCCAGCTTTGCTGCTCAGGTGCAGCCAGAGCCGCGGCAGGAGTTCGTCCGCGACGGCGCGCCAGGACTCGGCCTCGGGCGGCCCCATCGGCCGGGGTGTGCCGCAAGCCGCTGCGGCCAGCCAGGTTTCGCACGCGGCGGACAGCAGCCACATCCGCGCGACCGCCAGTCCCGGCGACGTTCCACAGGTCAGGGCTCCGTTCCCGCGCAGGATAAGCGCATGGGACCGGCCCAGCAGTGATACCGCAGCCGCTGCCAGCGCCGCGGACCGCAGCAGGCGAGCGTCCTGATGGACCGGCACCTGCTCGCCGAGCCAGCACGCCTGCCCGTGCAGCAAAGGCAGCACCGGCCCATCGGCGGCGGGCGTGACCGGCCCCGACGGCTGCGCGCCGACCAGCGCCTCGCCAGACGGCATCTCGCCGGACAGGGCCGCGGCGGCTGCGAAGGCTGCGGGCGGCTGCGCCCGGGCCACCGCCTGCACGTCCGGACGGGCTCGGTAGACCGCGAGGTGTGCCCACGCTTCGGCCGGAGCTCCCGGCGGCAGGCTGGCGGCCGACAAGTCCACCTCGACCAGCGCAGACTCGATCACATGACCGAGGTCAGCGGCCGGGGTCATTACCATGACAGAACCGGCGCGCTGCGACACGTGGCCGAAGGCCGTCACCAAGCCGAGTGCCGACAGGGTGCGGCTGGCGCGCACGACCTCGTTTCTGGCCTGGTGTCGCGGGTTGCTCACCGCTAAACTGTATGCAGTTTTAAGCGAAAGGGAAAGCCGTGATCTCAGGACTTCACCACTACGCGCTCGAGGTGCCGGACCTGGAAGTCGCCGACGGCTTCCTGACCGACTTCGGCCTCGAGACCCGTGACACCGGAGCGTCTCTCGTAGCGCAGTGCCCTGGCCGTAGCCAGGAGCAGGTGCGGATGACCGAGGGTGCGGCGAAGCGGCTGCACCACGTCGCGTTCACCATCTCTGGCCGCGACGAGGTCCTGGAGTCACTGGACCGGCACGGGATCCCGTTGGCTGAACCGCCTGCGGGAGCAGACGAATCTGGCATCTGGCTACGCGACCCGGACGGGACCGCGGTTCAGCTCCTCGACACGTCCCCGGCGCCGGCCCGGCCCGTCGCCGAGGTGCCGGTGAACATTGGCGGTTCGCGGGAGCGCGTGGACCGGGCGGCGTGGCGCGAGGTGACCGCCGACGTCAAGCCGCGGCGGCTCGGGCACTCGCTGCTGTTTACCGGTCAGCCGGAGACGATGACCGAGTTCTACACCACGGTGCTCGGACTCAAGATAAGCGACACCATCCACCACGACTTCGTGACTTTCCTCAATGCCGGGCCGGGTGACCACCACATCTTCGGTTTCATCAACTCGACGCACTCCGGATTCCACCACGCGAGCTTCGAGGTGCCGTCCATCGACGCCATCGCCATCGGCGCCGACCGGATGCGCTCCCGCGGGCGCGAAGAAGGCTGGGGCCTCGGCCGGCACACAATCGGCTCGAACTTCTTCCACTACAACCCCGACCCGTGGGGCAGCTGGATCGAGTGGTTCTCCGACATCGACCAGATCGACGACTGCTGGGTGGCCGGCGACTGGGACGTGCCGCCGCACCTGTGGGGCGCCCCGCCCCCAGAGACCTTCCTCGCCAACCTGGAGCCGAAGGACTGACGCGCGCCTCCGGGACCTCCGGTCGAGCCGGAATCCTGGGTGTCCAGCCGGGCACTGGGTAATCGCTTGTGTGCCCGGACCCGTGCCTGGCGCCGAGGCAGACCGAGCCGCCGCAAGTCCCGGACATCACTTTCTCTGGTTCCGTGCGGACAGAACGGGCATTTCGCCCCCGCAAAACGACACCGGACCATAGAAAACGCGTCCAGACACCGCCGGCGACGGCCCAGACCCGGCGGCGCGACCCCAACCCGCCTCCCGGCACACCGGCCCACGGGCCGATACCGGCCCCGGCCACCGGACCGTCACCGGCCCACCAGACCGTCACCGCCAACCGGACCGTCACCGGCTTGCCGAGCGACCGGTCAGGCGGACCGTCACCGGCCTGCCGAGCGACCGGTCAGGCGGGGACGGTCTCGCCGGACTTAACCTTCCGCATCGCTGTCAGGGTCGCCGCGACCGCCTTGAGGTAGTCGCCGGTCATGCTGTCCGCGTATTCCTTTTCGGCCGGGGAGCCGCCCTCGACGCCGGTCACCACCAGAGCGAAGCTGAACCGGAGGAACAGCCCCCCGTTCTCCTCCTCGATCTCGTTCGCGATCGTGCCGAGGACCGGTCCGGACGTCCGGGTGAAAACGACCCGGTGCGGTTCCTCCAGCGTGATCCGCTCCGTCATCCGCTGGCCGCGGAAGTCGATGTCGCGGTCGAAGGTGTTGTCATCCAGGCGGCTCGTCACCTCGCAGAAGGTCATGGCCGGCACGAACGGCAGCGCGTTGTTCGCCTTCATCACCAGGCCCGCCCAGACGTCCGACCTGTCGAGGACCGGCTCACCCGGCTCATTGGCCGGCAGCTGGTGCGACACGAAGATCATTGCTAGCTCCTCTCTGCGTCGACGACGCGGTTCGATATCTGGCCGAGTCCGTCGATCGCGACGGTCACCAGGTCGCCATGTTTGAGATAGAGGCCGCGGCCCGCGCCGACGCCGGACGGCGTCCCGGTCGCGATCACGTCGCCGGGTTCCAGCGTGACGAAGCTGCTCGCCGCGGCGACGAGCTGATCGACCGGGCAGATCATGTCCGCGGTGGACTCGTCTTGCTGAAGCTCCCCGTTCACCCACAGCCGGACGCGTAGCGCCTGCGGGTCAGGAACAAACCACGCCGGAGTGACACCCGGGCCCAGGGGCAGCGACGAGTCCGCCGCCTTCGCGGCCACCCAGTCGAACCGGAACGGCTCGGCTGGCACCTCCGCCCGGCGGTGATAACCGCGAGCGGTCACGTCATTCGCCACGCAGTAACCGGCGACGTGGTCGAGCGCTTTCCCGACCGGAATATCCCGGCCGCCAGTGCCGATCACGACGGCGAGTTCGGCTTCCCAGTCGTAGCGCGCGTGCTCCTGGTCCCGAATGACAATCGGGTCTGTCGGGCCGGTGACGGCCGTGGACGGCGGCTTCAGGAAGAAGAACGGCACCCAGTCAGCGCCCGGCACCTCACCGCCCATCTCCTTGACGTGCTTGCGGTAGTTGACCCCGGCGCACAGCACCTTCCGCGGGTAGCTCACCGGCGTCAGCAGCTCGGCCGACTCCGCGAGCGGTACGTCCGACAGCTCGAGACGCGACAGGACTCCGACAGCCGCCGCCCAGTCGTCCAGCAGGTCCACCATCGCTGGCCATCTCTTGAGTTCCGGCGGGGCGAGCACGCGGCTGACAAGGTCAGGCGGGACTGCCTCGTTTCCGTCCTGCGAAGGGTTCGTCAGGATGCCGAGTCGAATCTCGCTGCCGTCGCGGTAGGTGACAAGGGCGAAGCTCACGTCGCCGCCTCCTCGCCAGGCGCGCCGGGCCGCGCGGCCAGCAGATCGTGCACCGCCGCGATGTCAAGCTCGGCCCAGCCTTCGGCGATTGCTTTGTCGAACAGGCTCTTCGCCGCGCCGAACACCGGCGGGTCGAAGCCCACCGAACCGGCCGCGGCCGCGATCTGCTCCAGGATCGGGTGCAGCGTGCCAATCGGGCCGGGGGCGGGTGACCACTGCCGTTGCCGGATCACCGGACCGCGCTGGCGCCAGACCGCCGACGAGCCGATCGAATTGTCCAGGGTCTGCTGCACGAGCTCGAGGTCGAGACCGAGACTGCGAGCCAGCAGCATCGCCTCGGCGGCGGCGGCAATGTGCGTGGCCAGCAGCAGGTTCGCGATGTACTTCATGCTCGCGCCAGTGCCGAATTCGCCGGTGAATACCCACGGGCCGGAGATGGCGTCGAGCACCGGGCTGACCGCATCTACGCTGGCCCGGTCGCCGGACGCGAACGTGGTAGCCAGCCGCGGCGCGACCATGCCCGGGCTGCCGCTGATCGGGCTGTCGAGCAGGTCGCCGCGGGCCGCACGGACTGCATCGCGCAGCTCGCGCTTTCGGCCGACGTCGATCGTGCTCATCTCGATGTGCACCGTGCCGGGCCGCAGCGCCGTCAGCGTTCCGGCGGGGCCGGTGATGACCTCGGCGACCGCCTCCGCGTCAGGCACGATCGACAGGACGACGTCGGCGTCCGCCACTGCCTCCGCGGCGGAGGCGGCGACTGTGCCGCCAGCGGCAGCCAGCTCGGAGGACAGCGTGCGCCGGTAACCAGTGACGTCGAAACCGCGCTCGAGCAGGTTGCGCGCGATGGGCAGGCCCATCTTGCCGAGGCCGATCACTGCGACGCGCACGGCCTTACCGCCTTCCGGTCAGGAGGACGCCAGCCTGGCAGGCTCGCTTGCGTGCCCGCGTGCTCAGGTCCACGTGTAGCCGCCCGTGCCCAGGGACAGCTGGATGCTAATCGCGCCCTCGTTGACCCGCCAGGCGAACACCTGGAACGTCCGCAGGCCATGGGCGACGAACGGGTCAGTGGCCGCGATCGCCTCGGCGTGGTCAGCCGATGCCGCGCGCAGGACCGTGACACCCGAGCCGGGACCGGTACCGGGACCGCTGACGAGCGGGCCAGACAGGAAGACCGTGCCCTCGGCCTCGAGCTTCAGCAGCCAGGCAACGTGCTCGTCGACGAGCGCCCGGATGTCGGCCAGCGCGGTGGACGGATTCGGCGTCGACAGCACAAGCCAGTAGTCGCGGCCGAGCAGGCGCGCCTCAGCGCCGACCGCCGACGCACCCGGCGCGGCCTGCGGCCCACCCGGCACACCATCCGCCGCGGCCGACGATGCACCCGGCGCAGCGTCCGACGAGGCGTCCGGCTGGCTGCTTGCGTCCATGGCTAAACTGTATACAGTTTGTCGCACGCGTCAAGACCCTAAAGCCGCCGGCCGCGCAGTGTATGCACTTCGCGGCCTGAGATCAGCGAGAATACCCACATGCCGCGCACACCGACGATCGTCCCCGGCCTCCGCAAGGTCGACCTGCCCGAGGCCCGCCAGGCAATCCCGGCTCTTCACGCGTACCTGCGCGAGTGTGTCCTGGACGGCACGCTCACGCCGGGGACGAAGCTGTCCCAGGTAGCACTGGCCGATCAGCTCGGCGTCAGCCGCACGCCGCTTCGCGAGGTGCTGCGCATGCTGCAGGAAGAGGGACTGGTCGAGATCGAGCCCAACCAGCGCACCCGGGTCGCTGGCCTGGACCCGCAGGAACTCGACGAGGTTTACGCCAGCCGCATCCTGCTGGAGACGCTTGCGCTCTCGATGACGCTCGACGAGTTCACGACCGCGCGGCAGCGGGACGCCCGGCGGATGCTCACCGCCATGCGGCAGGCGGCGCGGACCGGGAACTTCGCGGCCTGGTTCGACTCGCATACCGAGTTCCACCGGCTGATCACCGCGGGTGCCGGCCCGGCTCTGCGACGGCAGCTGTCGACGTTCGCCGACCGCACGACTCGCTACATCCGGATCTACCAGCTGTCTGCGCCGGCCAGCTGGCAGATGGCCGGCGACACCGAGCACGCCGCGATCCTCGAGGCGCTCAGCGACGGCGATTACGCTGCCGCCCTGGTCGGGCTCGCCCATCACCTGGCCCGCACCGCCGAGCGCGTGCTGACCGACTGCGCTCCGGATTACCTGGCGACGGCAGTGCCGCACGCCGTCGAGCTCGTCGAGCGCAACCCGGCAGCAATCGTCGTCTGACCGCCCCGGTGCGCCCAGCCCCGCACCCCAGCGCCAGCCTGCAAGCCAGTACTCGGCCGGCACGGTGTTAGCGTCGGCAGGATGCCGGAGCCGGAAGAAGCCGAATACCGTGCGCGGTATCCGCTCGGCGCCGCGGTGACCGTTGCCGAGCTGACCGCCAATCCGCACCCCTCCCTGCGACGGCTTCGCGAATCCGAGCCCGTCTCCTGGCTGCCGGCCACCGGCGGCTGGCTCGTCACCCGCGCCGACCTGGCCGAGCGCGTGCTCCGCGAGCCTGCGGCGTTCACGGTCGACGATCCGAGGTTCACCACTGCCCGCGTAGTCGGACCCAGCATGCTGTCGCTGGACGGCACCGAGCACCGGCGGCACCGCGACCCGTTCGCCCGGGCCCTCCGCTCGGGCGATACCCGCGCCCGGCTGGCCAGCGCTGCGCAGCGGAACACGCAGTTTCTGGTTTCAGCCCTTACTACTGCAGGAAACGAGGCCGAACTCCGCCGCGGACTCGCCGGGCAACTCGCTGTGGCCGTCATGGCCGAGATGCTCGGACTCTCGGTGGCACCCGCGCGGCTTCTTGCCTGGTACGACGCCATCGTGGCCGGTGTCTCAGCGCTGTCAGTCGCTTCGGGGCCGGTCACTCCGGAGGGATCGGTGCCGGCGCCGACGGCGGGCGGACCCGTCGCGGACGAGCCGGCGATCGGCGGCGCGGACGCCGATGAGGCCGCGGCCGCCGCGGCGCAGCTGCGGGGCGCGGACGCGGCGTTCGCGGAGCTGAGCGCGAGCGTCACCGAGGCGGTCGCCGGGCGTGGCGACCAGTCCGTGCTGACTGCGGCGGCCGAGTCGCTGCCGCTCGGCGAGGTCGTGTCCAACGCCGCCGTGCTGCTGTTCGGCGGCATCGAGACCACCGAGGGGATGATCGGCAACGCAGTCTGGTACCTGCTCGGCGACCCGGACGCCGTGGGCGAGGTCAGGGCCGACCGCTCTCTTGTCGACCGCGTCGTCGAGGAGTCACTGCGACTGGAACCTGCCGCCGCGGTGGTCGATCGCTATGCGACGGAAGACGTAACGCTCGGAACGGCCAGCATCCGCCGCGGCGACCTCGTCACGGTCTCGCTCGCGGGTGCGAACCGCGACCCGCGGGTGTTCGCCGATCCGGACCGGTTCGACTTGCACCGGGCAAACGGCAGCCGGCACTGGGCCTTCGCCGTCGGCCCGCACTTCTGCATCGGCGCGCAGCTCGCGCGGCTCGAGGCCACCGCGGCCGTCACCGCACTGCTGGAGCGGCTGCCGGGCCTGCGCCTCGATCCCGGCCGGCCGAGCAGCCCGCAAGGTCTCGTATTCCGGAAGCCGCCGTCGCTGCACGTCGTCTGGGACTTATGAGGCAGACCGGCTCAGCTTCCGGCCAGGAACGGCTCCGCGACGCCGAGGAACTCGGCCGTCTTCTCGATCATGGTCCAGTGCCCGCAGCCGCCGATCAGGTGCAGCCGGCAGTCCGGCAGCAGGTCCACCATCTCTCCCGATGACGATCGCCACGGCACCACGCGGTCGTCCCGGCCGTGCACGAGCAGGACCGGCTGGGTAATGCCGTTGAGTTCCGAGCCGGACAGCGCCAGGTCGTCCACCCAGCGCTGCTGTGGCGCCGGGAACATGGCCTCCCAGGAATCCCGAACCGGCGGGTTCAGGCTGGCCTCGTACCGCAGCTGGACAAGCTCGTCGGTGATCAGCGCCCGGTTGTAGGCGAACAGGCCGATCACCTCGCGCATTGCTTCCGGGCTCGGCCGGTAGGCCCAGATCGTCGCCAGGCCGGGCGGCAGTGCCAGGGCGACACCCATCGTGCCCATCAGCACGATCCGCCGGATCGCCTCCGGGCGCGCGGCGGCAAGCGACAGCGCGATCGCCCCGCCCATCGAGTTGCCGATGACGTCACACTGGCTCACGCCGAGTTCGTCGAGCAGGCTGAGCGCGTGCTCAGTCCAGGCCGCACGGCCGTAGCTGTGCTTGTCGCCGGTAGCCGTGCCGCCGAAACCGAGCTGATCCGGTGCAATCACCCGGCGCTGCGCGCTCAGTGCCGGGATGACCGGCCGCCAGTTGGCAGCGGCGCTGACGCCAGGGCCGCTGCCGTGAAGCAGGAGTAGCGGCGGCGGCCCCGTTTCTGGTTCTCCAGTGTCGATCACGGCGGTGTCGATGCCGCCTGCCTGCACTCGCACGTAGTCGATCACGACGCTCCTAGCTGTGGCTGCGTGCTGGGCTTGCGCTGGGGGCCGAGCCACATGTCGATAGACCCCGGCTCGTCCGGATCGAAGGTCCGCGGCCGCCAGGCGGCATCGTCCTCGATCCGGCGAACGCCGTAGGAGTACTCGTAGGTGAACCCCTCCGGGCCGAGGAAGTACAGGAAGATCGCGGTGGACTGCGGATGCCGCCCCGGCCCCATCTCGATCTCCACCCCGTGATCGACCAGGAAATGCCAGTTGCGGAAGACGTCATCCATCGTGGCCACCTGGAAATTCATGTGGCACAGCCCCGGCCCGTCGCCGCGGAAGACCGCCAGCTTGTGGTGCACCGGATCGATGCGCATCAGGCAGGCCGCCTCGCCGACCCAGTCGGAGACGCGCGCGTTGAAGTGCGTGTTCCAGAACCGGTAGGCCTCTCGCACGTCGGTCGCGTCCAGGCACAGGTGCCCGAACTCGGTGATCCCCGCAGGCCGGCTGAAGTGCACCGGCCTGGTGACGATTCCCTGATGGGCCACCAGCTCGACGCGGTTACCGAACGGGTCGCTGAAGCCGATGAAAGACCGGACCCGCCGGTCTCTCGCCTCGTCGGGCGCGCCCCGGCTGACCGCGAAGCCTGCCGCCTCGAGCTCCGACTCCGCCGCCGCCAGGGCGTCCTCGTCCGCCACCGTGAAGCCCGAGGCGATGACGCCGGATCCGCCCTCGACCAGGGCCAGGCAATGGTGGCGGCCGTCGGCCCGCAGCTGAGCGGTCCTCGGTGCGGCGGCAGCGGTCACTGGCGCCGTCGACTCAACCACGGGTGCGACCAGCTCAAGGCCGACGATCTCGGTCGCGAACGTCACCGCCTTGTCCAGGTCGGCGACGCCGGACCTGACGTAGGCGATGTCGGTGAGCTCGATCACGGCAGGCTCCTTCCCCGGCCGGTTCTCCCGGGCCGTTCTCGCGGCCCGGAACTCAGGCGAAGACCGGCGCCAGGTCGATATAGATCTGCCAGTTGCTGACGAGATCCCCGGCGAAGACGAGGATGTCGGCGTTCGGGACGGTGACGTGCTTGCCGTCCTTGCGGACGTACTCGACGTCGATCTGGGCGACGCTCACATCCCCCGCATCCCACGTGTTGAGGAAGTGGTGAGTGAGCCCGTCGATGGTGCCGAAGAAACCGGCGACGGCCTCGCGGACGTTCGCCCGGCCGACGACGGGCTCGCCGTTGCCGAACCGGAAGGTGACGTCCTCGGTCAGGTGGGCGACGAACTTGTCGGGGTCGAATGCGTCGATGTCGGCGAAGATGGCGGCGAGGTTACGGCTCATGGGAGGCTCCCGTCTGCGCGAGCAAACTGTATGCAGTTCAAGGACTTACTGTAGGCAGTCCGGCCCGTACGGGGCAATGTCCGGCGGAGGCGGACAAAGCCCGGCCCGGCTAGCGAGGCGTGATGTTGTAGTTCACCCGGAACAGATTGCCGGGGTCGTACTGCGCCTTGACCCGGCCGAGGCGGGCGTAGGAGTCCTCGCCGTAGGCCTCGGCGACGCGGTCCGGCTGGTCTTCGTCGGCATTGAGCATGTTGACGTACACGCCGTTGCCTGTCCACGGCTTGAGCTCGGCGGCGCACGCGCGGATCTGCGCGATGTAGTCCGCGTCCAGAGCGGCGTCGTCCCAGGCCATCGCGAAGTTCAGCCACATCTGGTACTGCCGGTTCGAGAACGCCGAGTCGGCCTCCGGCACGTCGTCGATTGCGCCGCCGAGGCCGAGGATCTCGACCTCGCCGCCCATCGGCATATCGCGGAAGAAGCTGACCAGGATGTCGACGGCCTCGTCGGTCAGCGACTGCAGGTGCGCTTCCTTGGTGTAGTACCGGTGACCGTCGCAGAACTCCTCGTCGATGAGATGCTGCACGCCCGCGCCGAACGGCAGCACGGTTGACGCGGAGACCGCCGGCTCGCCGACCGTGACGAGCCGGTCGATCAGCGCCTTGCCCGCCGGGTCGTCGGCGTCGTCGAGCCACATCGAGATCAGCATGAGCATGCGCGCGCCGACGAGCTCGGGCGGCACGAACGGCAGCGCGGGCATGTCGTGCTTGAGCGCCGCGTGGAAGCCGACGTCACGGCCGAGCGTCGGGTAGACGGCGGCGTACTCGCGCAGCGCAGCGGCGGCCTGATCGGGGTGGTACAGCGAGACGCCGATGCGCATCATCGGGCCGAAGTCGAAGGCGCGGAACGTGAACCGGGTGACGATGCCGAAGTTGCCGCCACCGCCGCGGAGGGCCCAGAACAACTCGGGATGCTGCTGAGCCGAGGCTGTCACCACCTCACCGGAGGCCAGTACGACCTCGAGCTCGACGAAGTTGTCACAGGTGAGTCCGTGCTTGCGGGAGAACCAGCCGATGCCGCCACCGAGCGCAAGTCCGGCAACGCCCGTCTCGGACATGATGCCGGCGGGCACGATCATGCCGAGCGGACCGGTTGCCGCGTCGACGTCGCCGAGCCGGCAGCCGCCGCCGACGTGCGCGAGGTGGCGCTCGGCGTCAACGGTGACGTCGCGCAGGCCACCCAGGTCGATGGTCAGCCCTCCCTCGCACAGCGCCTTGCCGGCCACGTTGTGCCCGCCGCATCGCACCGACGGCGCCAGGCCGAACTCACGGGCGACGTTCACCGCTGCCACGACGTCGGCGGCGGAGTTGCAGGTCAGAATCAGGCCGGGACGCTTGTCGACCATCGCGTTCCAGACGGTCCGCGCCCGTTCGTACTCGGGACTGCCGGGCTCGACGATCGCACCGCTGAAGCGGCCCTGCAGGGACTCGATGATCTTCTGCCGGGTGACAGCGTCGATGACGCCATCCGCCGCGCTTGTCGTGGTCGAAGTCATGACTGCGTCGCCTTCTCAAGACGTGCGGCACCAGATGCGCGGGATACGGGCACGTCAGATGACCGCCCCCGCGCACCGGCTGCCGCCGGTTACCAGGGATCGCGTGCGCGTCCGGACGCCGTCGCGTGAGCAAAACTGTATACAGTTTGGCGCTGAAGTCAACCCCTTCCCGGAGCTGGATCCGGCCGCGACGGCGTGGAAAACTGCCCGAGCCAGCGACAGCGAGCACAATCAGCCAGACGGGCGGCACAGCCCGGACAGGCGGCACAGCCCGACGGGCGAGCAGGAGGACGCGTGGGTGAGCTGACCGTGCTGGAGATCTGCGCGGGTGCCGGAGGGCAGGCCCTCGGGCTCGAGCAGGCAGGCTTCCGGCACGCGGCCGCCGTGGAGATCGACGCGGACGCCTGCGAGACGCTGCGCTGCAACCGCGGCGATGAGTGGAAGATCATCGAGGATGACGTCGCTAATGTCGACGGCCGGGCGTTCGCGGGCGTGGACCTGCTGGCCGGCGGAGTGCCGTGCCCGCCGTTCTCGGTAGCGGGCAGGCAACTCGGCAGCGACGACGAGCGCGACCTGTTCCCCGAGGCACTGCGGCTGGCGGCGGAGATCCGGCCGCGCGCCGTCATGCTCGAGAACGTCCGCGGCCTGTCCGCGGCGCGGTTCGACAGCTACCGGTCGCAGGTGCGCAGTCGCCTCGCCGCCCTCGGATTCCGCACCTGGTGGCAGGTTGTGAACGCGAGCGAGCACGGCGTGCCGCAGCTCCGGCCGCGGTATGTGCTGATCGGACTCGCGCAGCCGTGGGCGGAGAGGTTCCGCTGGCCCGATCCGCAGCCCGGCCCGCCGTCCACTGCCGGCGACGCCCTCGCCGAGCTCATGGCGGCTGACGGCTGGCCCGGCGCTGGCGACTGGACCCGCCGGGCCGGCCGGATCGCCCCGACGATCGTCGGCGGCAGCAAGAAACACGGCGGCCCCGACCTCGGCCCGACCCGTGCGCGCGCAGCCTGGCGCGAACTCGGCGTCGACGGCCTCGGCATTGCGGAACGTGCGCCGGGCCCCGGGTTCCCGCCGGACGCGTACCCGAAGCTCACTGTCGCGATGGTGGCCCGCCTGCAGGGCTTCCCGGCAGCCTGGCAGTTCAGCGGCCGCAAGACCGCGGCCTACCGCCAGGTCGGCAACGCCTTCCCGCCACCCGTCGCGGCCGCTCTCGGCCGCGCCGTCGCGGCCGCTCTCGACGGCCCCGGCGCGGCCCCGGCTTAGACGTCCATCGGGTCCGTCAGGCTGTCGCGGAGTGAGGCTGCGCGGCTCCCGGCGAACCCTTGCGGGCTAACACCGTTTGTAGTCTGATTGTGACTACTGGCCTGAACCCGCACTTCCGGGCTGGTGCGCGGGTTGACGCAGGCCGTCATGGGCGGTGCGAGCCACCGTCCCCGCAAGGCAAGGAGATGATCTCTCGTGACGGTGACGCTTGATCGCAACGTCGAGGCTTTCATCGGCTCCCCTCGTCAGCTCTTCATCAACGGACAGTGGGCCGACGCAGCGTCCGGCAAGACATTCGAAACCCCGAACCCGGCGACCGGCGAGACCCTCGCCCGCATCGCCGAAGGCGACGCGGAGGACATCAACCGGGCCGTGCGGGCCGCGCGAGCGGCGTTCGAGGACGGCCCCTGGTCGAGGATGACGCCGTCGGAGCGCGGCCGCATCATCTGGAAGATCGGCGACCTCATCCTCGAGCACGTCGACGAGCTCGCTCAGCTCGAGTCTCTCGACAACGGCAAGCCGTTCGCCGTCGCTCAGGCAGCGGACGTGCCGCTCGCGGCTGACCTGTTCCACTACATGGCGGGCTGGGCCACCAAGATCGAGGGCAGCACCATCAACATCTCGGTGCCCTACATGCCCGGCGCGAACTTCCACTCCTACACGCTGCGCGAGCCGATCGGCGTCGTCGGCCAGATCATCCCGTGGAACTTCCCGCTGCTGATGGCAGCGTGGAAGCTCGGCCCCGCACTGGCCACCGGCTGCACCGTCGTGCTCAAGCCCGCCGAGCAGACCCCGCTGACCGCGCTGCGGCTGGCGGAGCTGATCGCCGAGGCAGGCGTGCCGGACGGCGTGGTGAACGTCGTCCCTGGTTTCGGCGAGACGGCCGGCGCCGCGCTGGCAGCGCACGACGACGTAGACAAGGTCGCTTTCACCGGCTCCACCGAGGTCGGCAAGCTGATCGTCGCCGCGGCCGGTGCGAGCAATCTGAAGAAGCTCACGCTCGAGCTCGGCGGCAAGAGCCCGAACATCGTGTTCGACGACGCCGAAGACGGCGCAGTCGAGGGCGCGGCTAACGCGATCTTCTTCAACCACGGGCAGTGCTGCGTCGCTGGCTCCCGGCTGTTCGTGCAGCGCGACCGGTTCGCCGAGGTCGTCGACGGCGTGGCCGAGATCGCCAAGTCGATCAAGCTCGGCTCCGGACTTGACCCGACGACACAGATGGGACCGCTGGTCTCGGACGAGCAGTTCCGCCGCGTCACCGGGTTCCTGGAGTCCGGGCGCAGCGACGGCGCGACGGCGCTGGCCGGCGGCGGCCGCTACGGTGACCGCGGCTACTTCGTCGAGCCCACGGTCCTCACCAACGTCCGCCCGGACATGAAGGTCGTGCGCGAGGAGATCTTCGGGCCGGTCGTCGTCGCCTCGCCGTTCGACAGCATCGAGGAGATCGCGGCGCAGGCCAACGACTCCGAATACGGTCTCGGGGCGGGCATCTGGACGAAGGACATCTCGAAGGCGCACGCCCTGGCCAAGAAGCTCCGCGCGGGCACCGTGTGGATCAACTGCTACAACGTCTTCGACGCCTCACTGCCGTTCGGCGGATACAAGCAGTCCGGCTGGGGCCGCGAGATGGGTCACGAAGTTCTGAATAATTACACCGAAGTCAAGGCAGTAACCACACTGCTGTAATTCGGCGCGGTACGCTGTGGTTTGAGGCCGGACCAGCATGGTCCGGCCTCAGCCACGTCCGGTTCATACGATCCGCTCAGCCAGACCGGCGCGCGAGCAGCCGTCGCCGGGTCGCCAGCGCCGGCCCGACATCGGCCTGGCTGAGCACGGCGAACTGATCGGGCAGCAGGCTGGCCGGCTGCCCCGCCTGCAGGCACCAGTCGGGCGGCAGCTCCGGTCGCCGCAACCGCGCCGCGAGCGTCAGCGCCTCCCAGGCGAGCACGCCATCCTCGCGCACGGCCCCGGCCGCCGCGGCGAAGATCTCACGGTCCCAGTAGCCGGTGCAGAGCACCAGCGCGTAGCGGCCGGCGTCCGGCCGCCAGTCCCGCAGGTCCGCGAGCACCACGGTGAGCAGGTCCGCCAGCCCGCGGGCCCCGGCCTCTCGCGCCAGCAGGTCCAGCGCGACGTCGGAAGCATCAACCGCAGTGACCGGCAGGCCCGTGCTCGCGGCCAGCAGCGCGCTGCCGGACGGACCGCAGGCCAGCTCGAGCACCGGGCCCTCCGGCACCAGCGACGGCGCGTCCGGCGCCAGCGGCCGGGACCCGGACAGCGCCCGGACTGCCAGGTCATGCGGCTTGAACGACGGGACGTAGCCGGGGGCCGAATACCGCTCGTTCCACTTCAGCCGATCCGGAAGAGCCGTGAGCCGGGCCGGCACCTCACTCATGGCGGCGACAATAGCTTCCATGAGCCAGCCAGTCCCGCTGCCCGCGATCGGAGTCGTCCGAAGCCGGTACACGCAGACCGAGCACACGCCGATCCAGTCGAGCCTCAACCGAGGCGAGCAGGCGGTCGTCGAGATCGTCGCGGAGTACGCCGACGGCCTGGACGGCCTCAGCGGATTCGACTACGCGTGGCTGCTGACCTGGCTGCATCAGCCCCGTGACCGCAAGCCCGGACCGCCGGCCCTGCGCCAGATCCCGTACCTGCTGCGGAGCAAGGGCCGGCTGACGGGCATCTTCGCCACCCGCGGCCCGCGGCGCGTCAACCCGATCGGCCTGAGCCTGGTCCGGCTGACCGAGGTGACCGGCACGCAAGTCCAGTTCACCGGAGTCGACCTGCTGGACGGCACGCCGGTGCTCGACATCAAGCCATACGTGACGAGGTTCGACCGGCCGCCCGGCGAGCCGCGCTGCGGATGGTTCGACGAGATCACGATCGAGGACGGGAGCACTCCCGCCGGGCTGGCGCCACCCCAGCGTCCGCAGGCATGAGCCGCTCCCCCGCGTCCGCAGGCATGAGCAGCTCCCCGGCGCCGCTCTCCGGCCGCGCTCGCCTGCGCGACGAAGAAGCCGGACCACGCCGCAAGCGCATTCATGGCGAGAATCCTGACATCATCGAAGTGGCGTCAACCATCGTGGTGGCGACCAGGAAGGACGAGACCCATGACCAGCATAGAAACGAGGCCCGTACCCCGGCGGTTCACCGTCAGCGACCTGCAGTCGGCGACGGACGCGGGTGAGCGGTGGGCGATGCTCACCAGTTATGACGTCCTCACTGCGGGAATCTTCGAGCGCGCCGGGGTCCGCGCGCTTCTCGTCGGCGACACCAGTGCGGAGCTCGTCCTCGGCTACCCGAGCACGCTGCCGGTCACCATGGCCGAGCTGATCTCGATGACCCGCGCCGTCGTGGCGGGCACGTCCACCGCGCTGATCGTCGCTGACCTGCCCTTCGGCAGCTATCAGGCCGGGCCGGAGACAGCGCTGGCGAACGCGGTGCGTCACCTCAAGGAAGGCGGTGCCCAGGCGGTCAAGCTCGAGGGCGGACGCCGGGTGCTGCCACAGGTCCGGGCTCTGACGGCTGCGGGCATCCCGGTGATGGGCCACCTCGGATTGACGCCGCAGAGCGTGAACACGCTCGGTGGCATGCGCCGCGTCCAGGGCCGCGGCGAGGCCGGGGATGTCCTGCTCGCGGACGCACTCGCGCTCCAGCGGGCCGGAGCATTCGCTGTGGTGCTCGAGTCGGTGCCGGCCGACCTTGGCCGCCGGATCTCCGACGCGCTGCGCATCCCGACCGTCGGTATCGGGGCCGGGCCGCACTGCGACGCGCAAATTCTGGTCTGGCAGGACATGGCCGGGCTGACCAGCGGCCGCCTGCCGAGGTTTGTCCGGCAGTACGCCAGCACGGCGGACTCGCTTCTGGCCGCTGCGCGCGAGTACGTCGCGGACGTGGCCGCCCGCCGCTACCCCGACGAGGCGCACAGCTACGCCTGACCGGTGCCGGCGCTGGCGCTGACGCCGGGATACTCTCCGGCTGGCCCTACGATGTTCCCCAGACTTCGGCAGGCACCAGAACGGAGGCACATGACCCGGCCGAGCTTGAGCGAGGTGCGATCGGAGGGCCAGCCGCGCTGGGTCGTCGACCGGGTCAACGACGAGCACCTGTTCGGACGCCTGTACATGCGGAAGATCTCGCCGCGGGCGACCTGGCTGCTTGCCCGGCTCGGCTGGTCACCGAATGCCGCCACAGTCGCCTTCGTCGTCTGCGGAGTGGCCGGCGGGGTCGTGATCGCGTTCGGCGGGCTCGCGACAGCTGTCGTCGGGCTGGTGCTGGTGCAGCTGGCGCTGCTCTTTGACTGCTCAGACGGCGAGCTGGCCCGGCTGAAAAAGCAGACCTCGGCGACCGGTGTCTACCTGGACCGGATCGGCCACTATCTGTGCGAGGCTGCCATGCTGATCGGCCTCGGCTTCCGTGCCCAGGGCGCCCTCGGCCTGTCCGGCCGGTACATCACCGCCGGACTGGCCGCCGCGGTGCTGGCGATGCTGGTCAAAGCGGAGACCGACAACGTGGTCATTGCCCGGGCTGTGCAGGGTCTCGGGCCCGGGCACGAGAACGAGAACGAGGCACTCCAGCCGCGCGGAGCCGGCCTGGCCGCGGTGCGGCGGGCGGCTAGCATCCTCAAGATCCACCGGATCATCCAGGAGATCGAGCTGTCGGTACTGGTGCTCCTGGCGGCCATCGCCGACCAGATCCGCGGCGGCCTGCTGGCGACCCGCGTACTGCTGGTGGCCTGCCTGATCGTGGCGGCGCTGATGGTCCTCGCCCACCTGGCGGCCATCCTGGCGTCGCGCCGCCTGTCGTGACCGCAGATATCCCGACCGGAGAGAAGCTGTGACCAACGAGCCGGGCGTGAGCCAGCCACAGCCCGCGAACGACAGCCAGGGTCTGGCGCTGACCCTGTCCTGCGTGATCATCACGATGGGCACCCGGCCGGCTGAACTCGCCCGGGCGATGGCGAGCACCGAGCCGCTGCGGTCCCAGGGTGTCCAGCTCGTGCTGGTGGGCAACGGCGCTGACCTGCCGCCGGTCCCCGCCGATGTCACCACTGTGCGGCTGCCGGTGAACCTCGGCGTGGCCGGCGGGCGTAACGCCGGGGTGCAGGCCAGTACCGGGGACGTGGTGATGTTCCTCGACGACGACGGCTGGTTCCCCGACCCCGGCATCGGCCGGCATGTGGCCGCGCGGTTCGCCGCCGACCCCGGGCTCGCGGTGCTGGCCTTCCGGGTGGTGGATCCGACCGGCGGCACGGGTGTCCGCTGGCATGTGCCCCGGCTCCGCGCCGGCGATCCGGACAGGTCCTCGGTGGTGACGACGTTTGTCGGAGCGGGATTCGCGGCCCGCCGGTCGGCTTATCTCGAGGCGGGCGGGCTGCCCGACGAGTTCTTCTTCGCGCACGAGGAGACCGACCTGGCCTGGCAGCTTATTGACCGCGGCTACCACCTGGAGTACGACGCCCACGCGCAGATGTGCCATCCGCCCGTTTCCAATGCCCGGCATGAGATCTGGTACCGATACGACGGGCGCAACCGGGTGCTGCTCGCGCGCCGGAACCTGCCCTGGCCGATCGCGTTCGTTTACCTTCTCGACTGGACGGCACTGACAGTCCTCCGCGAGGGCAGGAAGCCCGGCGCGCTGAGGACCTGGCTGGCCGGCTGGGCCGAGGGCTGGCGGACCGACCCCGGTCAGCGGCGGCCGATCTCGGCTCGCGCCATCTGGCGGATGACGAAGGCGGGCCGGCCGCCGGTTATCTGACCGGGCACCATGCGTCCCGCGCCGGCAGCTAGCTCAGCGGACCGGTGACTGTCTGTGCGGCCCGGATGGCGCCGCCATCGGCGACGTAGCCGACGGCTGCCTCGATCTCCGGGGAGAGGAAGCGGTCTGGACCGGGGCCGTCCGCGACCGCGCGCAAGCCCGCCAGTACTGCCGCGGTCGCCGGCGACGGCGTGAGCGGCCCGCGCATCTCGATGCCGCGCGCCGCGGTCAGCAGCTCAATTGCCAGCACGCGGCGGAGGCCGTCGATCGACCGGCGTAGCTTGCGGGCCGCAGACCAGCCCATCGACACGTGATCTTCCTGCATGGCCGAGCTGGGAATCGAGTCGACGCTGGCCGGCACGGCAAGTCGCTTCAGCTCGGAGACGATTGCCGCCTGGGTGTACTGCGCGATCATGTGCCCGGAGTCGACACCCGGATCGCGGGCAAGGAACGGACTGAGGCCCTGGCTGCGGGCAATGTCCAGGAACCGGTCGGTCCGCCGCTCGGCCATGCTCGCCACGTCCGCAGCCGCGATGGCGAGGAAGTCGAGCACGTAGCCGAGCGGCGCCCCGTGGAAGTTGCCGTTGGACACGACCCGCCCGTCGGTCGTGATCACCGGGTTGTCGATGGCGGCGGCTAGCTCGCGGTCCGCCACCGCAGCGGCGTGATCAGCGGTGTCCCGGGCGGCCCCGGCTACCTGCGGAGCGCAGCGCAGCGAGTACGCATCCTGCACGCGGGTGCAGTCCGGACCCTGGTGACTGGCCATGATCGAGCTTCCCGCGAGCAGCCTTCGCAGGTTGGCGGCCGAGGCGGCCTGGCCCGGATGCGGCCGCAGTTCCTGCAGGTCGGCGGCGAAGGGGGCATCGCTGCCGAGCAGGCCCTCGACGCTCATCGCCGCCGTTATGTCGGCGACCGTCAGCAGATCGCGCAGGTCGGCGATGGCCAGCACCAGCATGCCGAGCATGCCGTCGGTCCCGTTGATGAGCGCGAGGCCCTCCTTCTCGCGGAGCTGGACCGGGGCGAGCCCGGCGGCGGCAAGCGCCTCGCCGGCCGGCAGCTCGCGCCCGCTCGCGTCGCGGACTGTACCCTCGCCCATGATCGCCAGGGCACAGTGGGCCAGGGGCGCGAGATCGCCGGAACAGCCCAGGCTGCCGAACTCGCGGACCACCGGGGTGAGCCCGGCATTCAGCAGCGCGGCATAGGCGAGCGCGGTCCCCTCGCGGACGCCGGTGCGGCCGGTGGCCAGGGTCGCCAGCCTCAGCAGCATCAGCGCGCGGACGACCTCAGTCTCCACCTCGGACCCGGAGCCGGCGGCGTGGCTGCGGACGAGGCTGGCCTGCAGCTGTGTGCGCAGTTCGGCCGGAATATGCCGGGTAGCGAGCGCGCCGAACCCGGTCGACACGCCGTAGTGCGGCTCGATGTCATGCGCCAGCGCGTCGATGACCTCTCGCCCGCGCCGGATGGCCTTGAGAGCCTCCGCGGCGAGGCGGACCGGCGCTCCGCCGCGGGCGACCGCGATCACGGAAGCAGCCGTGAGCGGGCCCGCACCGACGGTGACGGCCCGGCCGCCCGCGGCTCCGGCCAGCTCGCGGTCAGGAGCCTCGGGGTCTGTCCTGTCGCGGGCCGTGCTTTCGTGGCCCGTGCTGTCGCCGCCCGTGCTGTCGTGGCCCGTGCTGCCGTACTCTGTCTCAGCCGCGCCGAACGTGGTCATGACCCTCTCCCTGCCTCCGCGCACTGCCGTTTGTTCACCTTAGGAAATGTGCCGCCGCCGGCGCACTTCAGGCAAGCGCGGCCCTGTCAGTGCGTTGAGGATGTATTTGCAACCAATGCGCAACTAGGGTACCCGGGCCTGCCCGCTGCTCCCTGGGTAGGCTTGCCTGACCAGACAGGACGGCAGGCCGGAGGGGCTGGATGACGCAGCGGCCGCGGGGCCGGCCGTGCCGTTGCTGCCATCACGGTTCCGCCCGGCCGCCCTCATCGCGGTCGCGGTCTGCGCGCTCATCGTCGCGTTTCTGGGCGCCCTTTACCACGGCGCGTCGGCCGCAGGCAGGCTGGACGCCACGGTTGCACGCCATCTGCCGGGCATCGGCAGCCAGGTGGGCGGTGACCTTGCTGCGACCGCCCACCTGGGCAGCCCTCTACCCGCAACCGTCCTGACGGCCGTGCTCTGCTACTGCTGCCTCGCGCTGCGCCGCTACCGTGGCGCGATCATGGTGGCGGTCTCGGTGCCTGCCGCCGCCGCGCTCACGGAGTACGTTCTCAAGCCCTTGATCCACCGCACCCTCTCCGGTTATCTGAGCATGCCGAGCGGCCACGAGACAACGGTCTTCGCGATGGTGGCCTGTGTCGTGGTGCTGCTCGCCGGCCCGCCGGGGCGGACCGCGCCGGCCTCGCTGCGCGTCGTCCTCGCCGTGTGCGCGGTCGGCGTCAGCTGCGCCGTCGCGATCGGCCTGGTGGTCGCGCATATGCACTACTTCACCGACACCATTGCCGGGGCCGCGGTGGGCACGGGCGTCACGCTAGTAGTGGCTCTCACGCTCGATGCTGCCGGACGACGCCGCACCCCAGTCCAGGCCAGTCCCGCAGCGCCGGCGGAGCAGGCCCGGGTCCCCTAAACTTCAGCGAGTGGCAGACTTCGTGACTCACGAGGCCCCGGACCGGGACCGGCTGAAAGTGACCTTCGACACCGTCGCCGACCGCTATCACCAGATCAGGCCCGACTACCCGGACGAGTTGTATGACGCGCTAGTCTCGGCCGCCGGGCTCAGGCCGGGCGCCGAACTGCTCGAGGTCGGCTGCGGCACCGGCAAGGCGACGCTCCCCCTCGCGGACAGGGGGTTCCTGATCACCTGCCTGGAGCCGGGCTCCCGGCTCGCCGCTGTCGCACGGGCCAATCTCGCCGGCTATCCCGATGTCACGATCGCGGAGCAGGCCTTCGAGGACTTCCGGCCAGCCCGCGGAGCCGACCTGGTCTTCGCTGCCACTGCCTGGCACTGGATCGACCCGGCCGCCAGCTACCGGCTGGCCTGGAACTGCCTGAAGCCAGGCGGTCATCTCGCTACCTGGGCGTCGAGTCACGTCGTCCCGCCTGACGGCGACCCGTTCTTTGACCAGCTCCAGGAGGTCTACGACGAGATCGACGAGGCGATGCCCGCCGGCACTCGCTTCTTCGCGCCCGGTGAGGAGCCCGACGACCGCGCAGCGATCGAAGCTAGCGGCCTGTTCGACCTGACGCTGATCCGCCACTTCGACTGGGAAGTCCGCTACAGCGCTGAGGACTACATCGCCCTGCTGAGCACCTTCTCGAGCCACATCGACATGGCGCCGTGGCAGCGCGACCGGCTCTTCGGCGAGATCCGGCGGCGGGTCGCGCAGCGTTCCGACCGGCAGGTGCGGCGGCACTGGGGCGCAGTGCTGCACGTGGCTCGCAGGCGCGAGACGGCGGTACCCGCGAGCTAGCAGATCCGGCGAGGGTCAGCCAGCCGTCCGGCAGTCGCCGCTGGGCAATGCGCAGCAGGCCGAGCCGATGTTTACTGAGACCGTCCGCATTTCGCGGGCGGTCGCGGGGCCGCCGGGTATGGCGAGCTCGCGCCGCCGGGAGAAGGGCCACATGCCATGTCCGCAGCAGCTTTGGTCCCGCTCACCGGCAGCAACCGCAGTCCGGTCCCCGGCGCGCAGTCAGCCGGACCGGTCGATCCGCAGAGCTGGGTCGAGCTGACGATCGTCACCCGCAGGTCTGCCGAGCTGCCGCGGGACCCCGACGGCGTGCCCGCGCGCCTGAGCCGGACCGAGCTGCGGGAGCGGCACGGCAGCGATCCTGCCGACCACGCGCTGATCGCTGAGGTGCTGGCCCGCCACGAGCCCGATCTCGAAGTCACCGCTCGTGACCTGGGGTCGCGGCGGCTGACCGTGGCCGGTCCGCTCGACACGCTCGCCCGCGCGTTCGGGACGCAGCTCAGCCTTGTCGTCACGACCGGATCGGACGGTGCCGCAGTGACGCACCGTTACCGGACCGGCAGCCTGCAGATCCCGGCCGAACTCGACGGTGTGATCGTCGCCGTCCTCGGCCTCGACGACCGGCCGCAGGCCGCCTCCCAGGCCCGGTTCGCGGACCCGGCGACCGTCGAGGTCTCCTACACTCCGCCGCAGGTGGCCGCCGTCTACCAGTACCCGCCTGACGCTGACGGCAGCGGCCAGACCGTCGGGATCGTCGAACTCGGCGGCGGTTTCGCCGCGTCTGACCTGGACAGTTATTTCGGCAGCCTGGGACTGGCGGTCCCCTCGGTGACCGCGACCGGCGTCGACGGCGGCAGCAACGTTCCCGGCCAGGCACCGGACGGTGCTGACGGCGAGGTGCTGCTGGACATCGAGGTAACCGGCTCGATCGCGCCCGGTGCGGCTCAGGTCGTGTACTTCGCGCCGAACACCGACCAGGGTTTCCTCGACGCAGTCACCGATGCTGTACAGGCCGAGCCGACCCCGGTCGCGGTCAGCATCAGCTGGGGCGGCCCGGAAAGCACCTGGACCGCGCAGGCGATGACGGCGCTGGACGAGGCGATGGCCGACGGTGCCGCGCTGGGCGTCACGGTCACGATCGCGGCGGGTGACAACGGCAGCAGTGACGGTGTCAGCGGCGGCCAGCCGCACACCGACTTCCCGGCGTCGAGTCCGCACGCGCTGGCCTGCGGTGGCACCACTCTCCAGGCGGACGTCGCGACCGGGACGGTTACCTCCGAGACGGTCTGGAACGACGGCACGGCGGGCGGCGCAACTGGCGGCGGGGTCAGCCAGCAGTTCGGCCTGCCGGCCTGGCAGGCGAACGCCGGCGTGCCCGCCAGCCCGGCCGGACAGCCAGGTCGCGGCGTGCCGGATGTGGCCGGCAACGCCGATCCCAATACCGGCTATCAGGTCCTGGTCGACGGTGAGCAGACGGTCATCGGCGGCACCAGCGCCGTCGCTCCGCTTTGGGCGGGGCTGATCGCCCGGCTGGCGCAGTCACTAGGCTCGCCGCTCGGCCTCGTGCAGCAGCAGCTCTACGCGGGCATCGAGCCGCAGCAACCCGTCGCCGGCCTGCGCGACATCACCACCGGCAATAACGGCGCCTACGAGGCGGGACCGGGCTGGGACGCGTGCAGCGGACTCGGTGTCCCGATCGGCACCGCGCTGCTGACCCGCCTGCAGGCAGGCACGGCCACCTCGGCTACCGCGGCCGCGGAGCTGGCAGACACCGACTAACGAGCGAGGTAAATGCGGTTATCGAGGTAAATCCGTGCACGGCGAAACGCGGACTTACCTCAGTACGGCTAACCGCCTCCGCCGATGGCCGGGGGCGCGCCGAACCGCTGCAGAACTTCCGGCACGGCGACGGATCCGCCTTCGTCCTGGAAGTTCTCCATGATGGACAGCAGGGCTCGCGCGGTTGCCCCGGTGCCGTTGAGGGTGTGCACGAACTCGAGCTTCCCGTCGCGCCGGAACCGGATGTTGAGCCGCCGGGCCTGATAGTCGGTTGTGTTCGAGCACGAGGTGATCTCGCGGTAGCGCTGCTGCACCGGAAACCAGGCTTCGATGTCGAACTTCTTCGCCGCGGGCGCGCCGAGATCGCCCACGGCGATGTTCATGACCCGGTACGGCAGCCCGAGTTCCTGCGCGATCTCCTCCTCGTACGACAGCAGCAGGTCGTGAGTCTCGCGCGACTGCTCGGGCACGCAGTAGACAAACATCTCGACCTTGTCGAACTGATGCACGCGGAACATGCCGCGAGTGTCCTTGCCCGCCGCACCCGCCTCGCGGCGGAAGTTCGTCGTGAAGGCGGTGTAGCGCGCGGGCAGGTCCTCGGCCTCGAGCCGCTCATCGGCGTGGATTCCCGCCAGTGCGACCTCGGACGTGCCGGTGAGGTACAGGTCGTCGTGCTGGAGATGATAGAGGTTCGACGCCTCAGTGGGCAGAAAGCCGGTGCCGTACATAGCGCGCTCGTTGACCAGGATCGGCGGCAGCACCAGCAGGAAGCCGCGGCTGGTGAGCTTGTCGATGACGTACCGGTACAGCGCCATCTCGGTCATCGCCACGTCACCGATCCGGTAGGCGAAGCGAGAGCCGGACAGCCGGGCGCCGCGGGCCATGTCGATCCAGCCCCGCGGCGAGAAGATCTCGGTGCTGTCCCGTAGCTCGAAGCCGAACTTGGGCTTCTCGCCCCAGGTCCGGACGAGCTCCGCATCATCCTCGTCCATGCCGTCGGCGGCCGTCGGGTCGGGGAGGTTCGGGATCTGCGCTAGCAGCTGGTCGCGGTCGGCCGCCGCCGTATCGAGGTCGCCCTGCGCCTGCTCGAGCTCGTCCTTGAGGGAGCGCAGCTGCTCGATCTGGTCGGGTGTCGGCTTGGCCCTCGATGCGCTCTTCTGCGCAGCGCGCAGCGTCTCGGCTCGCTCGGTCAGCGAGCGCCACCGGGCGTCCGCAGCCAGCAGCGCGTCGAAGTCAGCGCCCGCGCCGCGCCGCGCCAGCGCCGCGCGGTAGTGGTCCGGTTCCTGCCGGGCAGCCTTGAGGTCGATCACCCGCGCGAGTCTAGTCTCGCCGCATCCGCAGTGCGCCTGGATAACCGGCGCGCCGTCAGCATCCGGCGCCCGATGCCTCCGCGGCGGCAGGCTCGGCGCCGGCACCGGCCTGCGCGCCCGTCCCGGCAGGCTCTGGCACCGAGGTTCCGCTGGTCCTGGTCGCCAGCACTGACCCGCCGAGGATGGCCACGAAGGCGATAGCCATCATGGCGTTCAGGTGCTCCCCGAGCACAGCGACTCCGAGCACAACGGCCACCGCCGGGTTCACGTACGTGATCACCGATGCCCGGGCCGGGCCGGCCTCGCCGATGAGGGCGAAGAACACCAGGAAGGCGGCCGCGGTGCAGATTACGGCCAGGCCCGCCAGCGACGCCAGCACCTTCCCCGAGGGCACCGCCGATGGCCACGACAGGGCCGCGACGGGCGCATAGACGACGGCGGCGAACGCCAGGCAGGCCGCGGTCATACCGAGCGAGGGCAGGTCGCCTAGCTTGCGGGCGGCGATGAGCGGGCCGATGGAGTAACAGACAGCGACCGCGAGGACCTCGAATACCGAGCCGAGGTCGCCGCGTGCATCACCGACGACGAGCAGCGCGACGCCGCCGAGGCCGACGAGGAGGCCAGCCCACCGGGCGGGCGTGAGCCTGTCCTGGCCGCCGGTCAGCCGCCCGATCACCGCGACCAGGATCGGCACCGACGCGATGAGCAGACCGCTCAGCGAGCTGGACAGCCGCGTTTCCGCTTCGGACAGCAACAGCCACGGCACGACGATCTCCACCAGCGCGAACGCCAGGAGCCAGCGCCACCGTGGCAGCAACGGCGCGAGCTCGCCGCGCCGGATGGCGAGCGGAAGCAGCAGCGCGGCCCCGACCGCTACCCGCGTGAGCACGAGCACCGGCGGCGCGACACCGCCGTCGGCGACCTTGATGAGTAGATAGGGAATACCCCAGATCAGGCTCATCGCTGCGAACAACCACCAGCCGCGGCGGGTCACGCTTGCTCCTTAACCCAGTGCGCGGCGGCGCAGCACCGGCTCGTCACGCTCATCGGAAACGCGTTACGGCCACGATCCCGGGAAACGGGGCACGCGTCTTGAACGCAATTGCGCCGAGCTTAGACGCCTGGGTGCTCCGGGGGTCTGCTCAGATGTTCACGCACAGCCCGAGAGGCCCCAGCTTGAGGCACGTACCGGAGGACGTCGGCGTCGGGGTGGGAGTCGGCGTCGGCGTTGGGCTCGGGCGCCCCGAGGGCAGCGGGGAGCCGCTAGGGGGAGCGGGATCTTCAGACGGCTGACCAGATGGGAACATCGACGCCGTCGGCGAATTGCCGGGAAGCAGGCTGGGGCCAGGTGATCCGCGAGCGGGGCCGCCCGGCTGGCCGCGTTGTCCCGGCTGAGCGCCGGCCATCCCGGTGCTTGCCGACGAGGGGACCAGGGCCGAAGTCTTGCCCATCGGCGGCACGGTCAGCGTGACGAACGACATCAGGATGAAGACGATGGCACTCGAGACCAGGATGATCAGCGGCGGGAGCAGCAGCATGGGGTGGCGGCGGGTCGCGGCGGCACCATGGCGCACGGTCATCCGGATCCGGTCTGCTGCCACTGCGCGGCCCATGGCGAGAGCGGGAAGTCTGGGACCGTGGCCCATCCGGCTGCTGCTCCGGACCCGGCCAAGCGCCGCTCGCCGCTGCTCCGCAGTCAGGCCCGGCAGCAAGTACACGATCGTGTTGCGGCCGTCGGACTCCGCTGCGACATGTAAGCCGACGGGCAGTTCGGAGTACCGGATCTTGACCATCAGCCGATCCTCATGTCCCGCCCCACTGGCCGACTTACCGTTCGACGTCAAACAGACGGTGACGACCGTATCACGTTAGATAGCTGCAATCCCACGAGTTTGATCAAATTGCAATCTTCCTATTGCAGTCGTTCCTGGTGAGAGCCCCGCCCGCCCGGCCGGACCGTGCCGGAGCCCCGGCCGGTTTCCCCGACTACGCTCGCAGTCACCGGCGGAGTACCGTGCTCCGCGGAGGGATCGTGCGGCTGCTGAGCTCAGTTCCGGCCGTCGCGACGGCCGTCGCAGATCCGCGCCCTGAGGCAGGACTGCGATTGCGGTCCGTCCCTGCCCTGATCTGCGCGCTGGCCGGCGGCCTGGCGCTAGCGGCCGCGTTCCCGCCGGCCGGGATCTGGCCGCTCGCGGTGGTCGGGCCGGCTGCGCTCACGGTGGCCCTGTGGCGGCAGCGCGCGCGGCTCGCGGTCGCCGCCGGAGCCGTATTCGGCGTGGCGTTCTTTTTTCCGCTGCTGTCCTGGCTGGTCAACGTCGCGTGGTACGCCTGGACTGCGCTCGCGGTCGCCGAGACGCTGATCTTCGCCGTTCTCGTGCTCGGCCAGTGGCTGCTTCTGCGCCTCCGTGCGTGGCCGCTAGCAGTGGCGGGCTGGTGGGTCGCGGCCGAGGCCGTCCGAGATCGCTGGCCCTGGGAGGGATTCCCGTGGGGCCGGCTGGTGATGAGCCAGGCAACCGCACCTGCCGGGAGGTGGGTGGCAATCGCCGGGCCGCCGTTCGTCACCTTCCTTGTCGCGCTCACCGCTGCCTGCCTCGCCTGGGTCGTGCTCGGCCCTGCGCGCCCCGGCCGGCGGCGGCTGCCGGAGCAGTCAGATGCCGGCCGGGTGTCCGCGCTCCGATCGCGGCTATGGCCGACGATCGGTCTCGCGGTGAGCGCCGGCCTGGCCCTGACCGGTGCCCTGCTCCCGGCCGGCCAGCCTGCTGCCGCGGGCCAGACGGCGATCGTCGCCGCGATCCAGGGCAATGTCCCGCACGCGAGGAACCTGCCGGACCTGCTGCGAGCCACCCAGGTGACGCAGAATCACGCAGCCGCGACCGAGAAGCTCGCGGCGCGGGTGCGAAGCGGCGCTGCGCCGGCGCCCGCCGTCGTCATCTGGCCGGAGAATTCCACCGACCAGGATCCGGCGTTCAATCCGTACGTCTACGGCACGATCGCCGCCGCGGTCGACGACATCAACAGGCCCGTCCTGGTAGGCGCGGTCCTCCAGGAGCCGGTCCGGAACGCCGGCCAGCTCTGGCTGCCCGGCAAGGGCCCGGTCGCGACCTACGTGAAGCGCAGGCTGGTGCCGTTCGGTGAGGTGATCCCGTTCCGCGGCTTCCTCAGCTCGATTACCTCGCTGCCGTCCACAATCCAGCCGGTGAACTTCACTCCCGGCCACCGTCCGGTCGTCTTCCGGGCCGGCAAGGTCCGGCTCGGCGACGTGATCTGCTACGAGGTCGGCTTTGACGGCCTGGTGGGGTCCGAGGTGTCGGCCGGCGCGAACCTGCTCGCTGTTCAGACCAACGATGCCGACTTCGAGATCGACGGACAGATGGGTGAGACGGAACAGCAGCTCGACATGGCCCGCATCCGGGCTATCCAGTACAACCGCGCTGTCGTGGTTGCGTCCACGACCGGTATCAGCGCGATCATCGCTCCGGACGGCAGCCTGCTGGTCAGCACCCGGACCTGGACCCAGGCTGAGATCGAGGCGAAGGTCCCGCTGCTGACATCGCAGACCCTTGCCGCGCGGCTCGGCGGCTGGCCCGAGGCCATCCTGGTGTGGGCAACTGTCGCGGCACTGGCATGGGCAATCGTGCAGGCGACCGGAGACCGCCGCAAGCGCACCGCTGCCACTCGCGCGTCACAATAGGACCGTGGCGTTCTGGCGCGGTTTCCTGCAGCCTGCGAGGTATGCCGCGCTGATTGCAGGCGGCATCCCGGCGCTGGCTTTCCCGGCCCCGAACCTGGAGTTCCTGGCCTGGGCCGCCCTGGTGCCCGGACTCGCGCTGATGCGGTTCGCGCCGAGCCGGCGTGAGGCGGTCGTTCGGGGCTGGTGGTTCGGCACCGGCTATCTGCTTGCCGCGATGTACTGGCTAGTTCCCAACCTCGGCCCCGGCCTTTTCCTCCTCGCGGTCGTCATCGGCGTGCTGTGGACCGGTGTCGCCCTGGCGGCGTGGTCGCTGCTGCGCCCGCCCGTCACCATGCCGCGGGCGCTGACCGCTCTTGCGGTCATACCGAGCTGCTGGCTGGTCACCGAGTGGATCCGGTCCTGGCAGGGACTTGGCGGACCGTGGGCAGTGCTCGGTGTCAGCCAGTGGCAGCACCCGGCAGAGCTGGCCCTCGCGGCGGTGGGCGGGGTCTGGCTGATCTCCTTCGCCCTGGTGATGGGGA
This sequence comes from uncultured Actinomycetota bacterium, assembly GCA_963711535.1. GTDB lineage: Bacteria > Actinomycetota > Actinomycetes > Streptosporangiales > Streptosporangiaceae > JAJYUU01. The sequence goes on from CAVQEN010000008.1 coordinate 393,921, forward strand.
ACACCGGGCTCCTGGTCGCGCTCGTCGCTACCCGGACCGCAGTCCGCCTCGCCGGGGTGGCCGCCGCCTTGGCAGCGATTGCGGCAGGCCCGGTGGCGTTCGCGCTGACGCCGCCGGTTCCGACCGGGCAGGCGGTCACCATCGCCCTCGTCCAGCCTGGCCTCACCAGCGGGCCGGCTCCCCGGCTTCAGCGGGGCGAGCAGCTCACGCTGGCTCGGGCCGGACGGGCTGACTTTTTCGTCTGGGGCGAGAGCAGCGTCGGCTACAGCCTCGCGGCGTACCCTCGCGTGCTCGCCGCGATCGAACGGCTGTCCGCCGCCGCGCGGGCGGAGATCCTGGTGGACCAGAACGCGGTCAGCAAGTCCGGTGCCACGTCGAAACAGGCAACGCTGATCAGCCCGGCCGGCGTGCGAGGCCGCTACGTCAAGACCCGGCTGGTGCCCTTCGGGGAGTACATCCCGTTCCGGCCGGTACTCGGCTGGCTCGACAAGATCAGCAAGGCAGCGGCAGCCAATATCGTGCCCGGTACCGGAGCACACGTCCTGCACGCCACGCTGCCCGACGGCCGGGCTCTGACGATCGGCGTGCTGATCTGCTTCGAGTCCGCCTTCCCGGACATGTCGCGTGTCGACACAGACAACGGCGCCCGGCTGATCATCTACCAGACTTCGGACTCGACATTCCAGGGAAGCTGGGCACCAGCGCAGCACGCCTCCCTCAGCGCGATCCGTGCGGCGGAAACCGGCAGGCCCACTGTCCAGGCGGCGCTGACCGGCGATTCCGCCGCGTTTGATCTCCGCGGCCGCCGGATTGCCTGGGCCGGCACGGACTTCTCGGGAACGGTGCTGGTCCGCCTCCCGCTGCCGTCTGCCTCCTACCGCACGCCGTTCGACGCACTCGGCGACTACGTGCCGTGGACCGCAGTCGGCATCGCCGCGGTCGCCGCGCTGGCTGGCCTCACGCGCGGCGGCCTCAGCCGGCGTCGCACGCGGGGGCAGGCGGCTCAGGAACGCGCGGAGATCCTGACAGACAGCCGGTAAGCAGTCTGATTTCCGGACATCCTCCGGCGTAATCACCCATCTCCCGCCGTATACGCGGGGTTTTATTCCCGTTACTCGCCGGTAGTGATAAGGCCCATATCGGGATGGACCTCTTCCTGACCTCGCGTTATAGGTGCTGATCCTCACCGGGAAGCCGCCCCGCAACCGCCGGGCGGCTTTCGTATGAAGGCCGCGGTCAGCCCTGCCCCCGCAGGCTGGCCCGGCCCGCCCTGAACCCGTGACGCACGCGCCCCGCGTGCGGAGAGCGCCGGCGCCCCGCCTGGCGGTCTCACCCCTGGCCGGCTCAGCGCCGGGCAGGCGGCGAGGAAACGCAGGAAGGGAAACCATTGCACGGCTCTGCTCGCCCTCCCGTGTGCCGTCACGGAAGATCCATCGCCGCCGGCAGCCGACGCGTTGCCCGCCACAAGAGGTCATTCGCCTACGTCGGCACGGCCCTGGCTCTGGCCGGCGCCGGATCGGCGCTCGGCGCTACCACAGCGAGCGCGGCGACCGGCACCAGCGCCGTCGCAACCGCTAACACCATCCCAGTCGGCCCTGGCGCCGCCAGCGCTGGCGCCGTCAGCACGGGCGCCGCCAGCACGGGCGCTTCGCTGACCTCGGCCGGGAAAGCTCCGGCCACCGCCGCCCGCGACGCGGTTGAGACGGCCGTTCGGGTCATACTGCCGGTCGCTGCGTCCGGCCGGCTGTCCTGGCTGCCGTCGGCGGCGCCGACTCCGCCTGCCGCCGCGAACCCCGCTCCTGCGGAGCTCCAGGCGGCCAGCCACCCCGTAACCCGCACGTGGCTGGAGGTCCGGAACGAGATCATCCGCGAGCAGGCCCCCGGTGCTCTCGGACAGGGCAGGCTTCCGTTGTCGGAGCGCCTGATGCCGGTCGGGACGAGCGGGCCGCAGGCGTGGATGCCAGTCGGCCAGGCGCAGATCGCCAACGCGACCACGATCGTGCGCCAGGCGTTCGGCCAGCGGATGGGCATCAGGTCCGCGGTCATTGCCGTCGCGACCGCGATGCAGGAATCCCAGCTGCTCAACGTCGACTATGGCGACGAGAACTCGCTGGGACTGTTCCAGCAGCGGCCTGGCTTCGGCTGGGGCAGCCCTCAGCAGATCCTCGATCCCGCGCATGCTGCGGACGCGTTCCTCGCGGCCCTGCGGCGGTACCAGGCCGCCGATCCGGGCTGGGCCGGGCAGCCGCTGTGGGCAACCGCGCAGGCAGTCCAGCAGTCAGGCTTCCCGTTCGCCTACGCGCAGTGGGAGACCCAGGCAGCGAATCTCGTGCGCCAGATCGCCATGACCGTGCCATGACCGGTTAGCCGAGACCTCCGGCGCGATCCGCCCTCTCCTCCCCACGGTGCGGGCGCGCCGGGCCGCCGGGCTCCCCCGCCCGGTCCGGCCGGCACCCGTGCCCCGTCCTCCCGAGAGGTCGGGGCACTTAGCTGTCAGCACGCATTCACCGCGGTCCATCGGGGAAAGTGACTTGCAGTCACGGTGTGCAGGCACCGTATTCACCGGCACGTCACCTCCCTGCGCTAGACAAGGCACAATGGCCCGGCCACTGACACCGATGCTGTAGAAACTGAGACCATGACGAGTTTCCTGACCGACTCTGGCTACTGGGCGCTGATCATCTTCGCCTTCGTCCAGGCCTGCTGCATCCCGATCTCCTCCGAGATCACGTTCGGATTCGCCGGGGTGCTGGCCTACCAGGGCCATCTCAGCCTCGTGCTGGTCATCGTCATCGGGACTCTCGCCGAGCTGGCCGGTTCGTCTGCCGCCTACGGTCTTGGCCGGCTAGGCGGTCGCGGCACGGTAGAGAGATACCGGCGGTACCTTCTCATGACGCGGAAAGACGTCGAGCGGGTCGAGAGGTTCTTCGACGGCCGGGGGTCCTGGTCGGTGGCAGTCGCCCGGGTCATCCCGCTGGTTCGGGCCTTCGCCGGCCTGGTAGCCGGGTTCATGGAAGTGCCAGCGCTTGCCTTCGAGGGCTTCAATCTGATCGGAACGCTGATCTGGGCGACCGTGCTCTCGGTTATCGGCTACGAGCTCGGCAGCGACTGGGACAAGGCGTCCAAGAACTTCTCGCACGCCAGCGACCTGCTGGCTGCGGTGGTCATCCTCATGCTCGTGGTCCTCATCGTCCACAAGTGGCTTCAGGTCCGCAGGGAGCGCCGGGCCGATGCGGCCACTGCTCTGTCGGGCGGCCCGGCCGTCGACACGGTGAGCAGCCCGGCAGGCGGGCCGCCAGCCGCGGAGGCGGCAAGCGCGGCCGTAGCCACCGGCGACACCGGCCAGGCCACGGCCCGCCCGCACAGCCACCGGCGGCCGAGCGGCGGCTCCTGACCCCCGGGCCGCGGACCTCGCGCGCCGGACGGTCAGTCGACCAGCGCCTGGTACACCAGCTGCCGGAGCTGCGGCCGGATCGGGTAGGCACTCGAGGGCATCAGCTGGGTGAAGAACGTCACCGTCAGCTGCTCGGCCGGATCCACCCAGAAGGTCGTCGAGGCAGCGCCGCCCCAGTTGAACTCTCCGGCCGAGCCCAGCGACCTGGTACCCACCGGATCGAGAACGACGGCGAAACCGAGACCGAAGCCAACGCCAGTGAAATCCGTCTCCGCGTACAGCGGGCGGCCGTAGGTCTCCAGGTCCGCGTTTCCGGGCAGGTGGTTCCTCGTCATCAGCGTGACGGTGCGCGGTGACAGCAGGCGGACGCCGTCCAGCTCGCCCGCCGGGCTGTCCGGGCGGCCGAGCAGCAGCTGCGTGAAGCGGTTGTAGTCAGCCGCGGTCGAGACGAGGCCGCCGCCGCCGCTGAGGTAGGCAGGCGGCTTGAGCGCAGCGTTGCCCATCGTGTCGAGTCGCGCGATCTTGCGCGTCTCAGGGCTGCGGCTGTACAGGGCCGCCAGCCGCGACTGGTCGTCCGGGCCGGCGTAGAACGCGCTGTCGGCCATGCCGAGTGGCCCGAAGATCCTCGTCGCGAAGAACGCGTCGAGCCGCTGGCCGGAGATCACCTCGACCACTCGGCCGAGTACGTCGGTGGCGACCGAGTAGCTCCACTCGCTGCCGGGCTGGAACAGCAGCGGGAAAGCCGGCGAACCGGTCGCAGATCGCCGCGAGGTCCTCGCCGCGAGGTGAGCCCCACTCGAACCCGCCAGCCCGGTAGATCGCGTCTACCGGGTGGTTCCGCATAAAACCGTAGGTGAGACCGGAGGTATGGCTCAGCAGATGCCAGATCCGGATCGGCTCGGTGGCAGGCACCGTCTTGTAGCTGATGTCGCTGCCGCCGGCGAAAACCCGGACGTCGGCGAACGAGGGGATGTACTTGGCGACCGGGTCGGTGAGCTGGAACCCGCCCTCCTCGTACAGCATCATCGCCGCGACCGAGGTAATCGGCTTGGTCATCGAGTAGATGCGCCACAGCGTGTCCGGCTCGACTGGCAGACTCGCCTCAGCGTCGCGCTGCCCGTAAGCCGACACATGGGCGAGCTTCCCGCGCCGCGCCACCGTGATCAGCCAGCCCGCCAGCTTCTGCTCATCGACATACCGGGCGAAATGCCGGTCGATCCGCGCCAGTCGCGCGGGGTCGAATCCGACCTCGGCCGCCTCGACCTCTGTCTGCAGTCCGCCCATCGGGTCCCAGCCTCCGTTACTTTCCTGATGGCAAGCTTCCAGGCCCGATCCTGCCAACTAGAACAGGGTTCGGTCCAGAGCCAGAAGCTAATCAGGCGGAGGTAAGTCCGCGATCAGGCGAGTCCGCTCGCCGTGGGTTGCCGAGCCGATCTCGGCGGAGATCCGCGCGGTCGTGGCCTGAAGCTCAGCGCTCAGCGAGCGCAGCGCGCGCGGAGTTGCCTGCTGCTTGGGCAGGGCGATCGCGACCGCCAGCGGCAGCGACGTCTCGGCGGTGAACACCGGAGCCGCCAGCGAGGCGAGGTCGGGGATGAGGCTGCCCGAGGTGAACGCCATGCCCTCGCCTCGCACCGTGGCCTTGATCTGCTCGATCTCGTCCGCATCAAACGGCCTGGCATCATCGGAGCCGTACTGGACCTTGAGCACCGGGGCGGTCAGCGACTCGGGGACGTAGGCGAGGAACACCCGCCCGACGGCCGAGGACAGCAGCGGCATCGTGGCGCCGACGCGGACGGTGACGGGCAGTGCGTAGGCGCCGTAGTCCCACCGGACGACGATCGGCCCGTTATCACCCCAGACGGCCAGATTGACCGCATGCTGGGTCCGGTCTCGCAGCCCCGGCAGGTGCTGCGAGGCAAGGCCGACCTCGTCCATCCGGCGCAGGGCCTCCGCGCCCATCCGCCGCAGCGCCGGGCCGAGGTCGTACTGACCCGACGTCGCGCCCTGCGTGACCAGGCCCACCCGGGCCAGGCTCACCAGGTAGCGGTGGGCCTTGCTGGGCTGCATGTTCGCCCGCGCCGCCACCTGGGACAGGCTCATGGGGCCGGCCCCGGCCTCGAGGGCCAGCAGAACCGTCATCGCGATCTCGACCGACTGGATACCCTGGCGAGCCTGCCGGCCGCCGGTCGCCCGGGCTGACGGAAGGGTCTCACCCTCGGCCTCGTCACCTGCGCGAACGTGGTTGGCACTCACAGTAACCAGGTTAGGCCCGCCCGCCGCAGCCGGCGAGCCCGGTCCGGAAGAATGGGAGCGCTCATCCCGCAGCCGCGCAGAAGGGAGCCGGCGCTATGCGTGAACCACGCCTCGCCCTGGTCCAGTACCGGCTGCCGGGCGACCCTCGCGTACTGCCAGGCGTCCTGGCCGGTGATGTGGTGTACCAGGCACCGGCGGGCACCGGCGATTCGCTGCTGGCGGCGCTCGCCCGCTGGGACGAGGTCGAGTCGCTGCTGAAGAACTGGACGCCCGGGCAGGCGGCCGCGGTCCCGGCCGCGCGGCTCACCGCCCCGCTGACCTACCCCGGCAAGATTCTGGGAGCAGGCGCGAACTACCACGGGCACGTAGCCGAGATGGGGATCCCGGCGCCGGACCCGGAATCCGACCCGTTCTTCTTCCTGAAGCCCGCGGCTACCACCGTCATCGGGCCGTGCGACTCGATCCCGTACCCCGCCTACGACAGCGTCCGCCTGGACTGGGAGGCCGAGCTCGCCGTCGTCATCGGCCGGACCGCCAAGAATGTCGGGCCGCACGAGGCCCGGCAGTACATCGCGGGCTACCTGGCGGCGAACGACCTGTCGGCGCGCGACCGGACGGCCCGCGAGGATGCCGTGTCCGCTCATTTCGTCTACGACTGGCTCGGCCACAAAGGGCAGGACGGCTTCTGCCCGCTGGGCCCGGGCATCGTCCCGGCCTGGCTGGTCACCGATCCGCAGGACCTGAGCCTGCGGCTCACTGTCGACGGCACGGTCAAGCAGGATGCGTCGACCAGCGACATGGTGATCGACATTGATCACCTCGTCGCAGGCGCCAGCAGGACGGTTACGCTCCTGCCCGGCGATGTGATCCTGACCGGCACCCCCGCGGGGGTGGGCGCGCCCCGAGGCGAGTTCCTGTCTGTGGGAGACACGGTTATCGTCGAGATAGACGGGATCGGCGCCCTGCGGAATCAGGTGGTATCGGGATGAGCGTCCGCCAGGGCAGCTTTCACCAGGGCGGCGCCGACCGGACCAGCGTCGGCCAGAGCAACGGGTGGCCGGTTGCCGCAGCGCCTGCCGCGACGATGCGCGCGGTGGTGCTGCCCGAGTTCGGGCCGCCGGAGGTGCTGCGCGAAGACGTGGTCCCCACCCCGCCGGCCGCGGGCGACGTGCTCGTCCAGGTCGCGGCCGTCAGCATCGGCCGGGTGCTCGACCTCGCCGCCCGGGCCGGGCAGCACCCCTATCCGGGTTTCCGCTTCCCGCACGTTCTCGGCGCCGAGCACGCCGGCCTCATCGCCGCACTCGGCCCCGGCGTATCCGGCTGGCAGATCGGCCAGCGGGTCGCCGCGTTCCCGGTCATCTCCGACGGCACGTGTTATTACTGCCTGCGCGGCTACGACGAGGTGTGTGAGAACCTGCAGATCCTCGGTATCCACCGGCCGGGCGCGTACGCGCAGTACGTCACCGTCCCGGCCGGCAACCTCAGCGCCGTGCCTGACGACGTTTCGCCAGCCCAGGCCACCGGACTCGCATTGTCCGGCGCGGTCGCGATGAACCAGCTGCAGCGAGCCGGGTTCCTGCCGGGCCAGTGGATCCTGGTGCAGGGCGCGTCGTCAGCGCTGGGGTCACTCACCGGAAGCCTGGCCCTGCATCTGGGCGCTCACGTCATCCTCGCCTCCCGCAGCCCCGCGAAGCGCGAGCGGCTTGGCGCCCTCGGTGCTGACGCCATCCTCGACCCGCTGGCGGCCGGTTTCGCCGCCGAGGTGCGGGCACTGACCGGCGGCCGCGGCGCCGACATTGTCATCGACAGCCTCGGCGAGCCAACGATCTTCCAGGCTTCGCTCGCCGCGCTCGCGCCGACCGGCGCCCTGGTGACCTCGGGCGCGTTCCTCGGCCCGCACGTTACGGTCGATCTGCCCGCGCTGTACCTGCAGGCGCAGCGCATTATCGGAGTGCGCTCGGGCAACGCGGTCAGCATCGCCGCGCTGTGGACTGAAGTCGGGAGAGGATTTCGCCCTGTGCTCGATACCACGTTTCCTCTCGAAGACGCGGCTGGAGCACACCGGTACCTCGAGGACGGGGAGAACACCGGGCGGGTCTCCCTGGAGATTCCGCAGCCAGAAACAGACGGGTCAGGCACGTGACCGGACCCGATCCCGGGCAGCCCATGTCGGCGGGCGAGCTCACCGATGCTGTCGTCGGCCGGCTGCAGGCGACGCCGGACCCGCGCCTGCGGCTGATCATGACCTCGCTCGTCCGGCACCTGCACGGCTTCGTCGCCGACGTGCGGCTGACGCAGGACGAGTGGCTGGCGGCAGTGCAGTTCCTCACCCAGACCGGCCAGATCTGCGACGACCGCCGGCAGGAGTTCATCCTGCTGTCAGACACCCTCGGCGTCTCGATGCTGGTGGACCTGCTGGCCGGGCCGTCCGGCGAGGGCGCTGCCGGCTTCGCGACCGAGTCGACGGTCCTCGGCCCGTTCTATGTCGCGAACAGCCCGGACCGCGAGTTCGGTGCCTCGATCGCCGAGCAGCGCTCCGGCGAGCCGGCCTGGGTGACCGGCCGGGTCACCGACATCGACGGCACGCCGATCGGCGGCGCCACCCTGGATGTCTGGCAGAACGCCGACGACATGCTGTACGCGGTGCAGAACCCGGACTCGCCGGCGACCAACCTGCGCGGCAAGTTCCGCACTCGCCCCGACGGCAGCTTCGCGTTCCTCGGCGTGCGGCCGACCGACTATCCGATCCCGGATGACGGGCCGGTCGGGCGCTCACTCGCGGCCACCGGCCGGCACCCGTGGCGGCCGGCCCACCTGCACGTGATCGTCAGCGCGCCCGGTTACCAGACCGTCGCCACGCATATCTTCGACTCGGCCAGCACGTATCTGGACTCCGACGCTGTCTTCGCGGTCAAGTCGAGCCTGGTGCGCGACTTCACCCGGCACGAGCCGGCAGCGGCGGGCCAGCAGATGGCACCGGATGGCAGACCCGTTCCCGAGGGCGTGCCGGCCGGCAGCGCCTGGTACTCGCTCAAGCACGACTTCCTGCTGAGCCCCGTGCCGGGCCCCGAGGCGTGAGCAGGTAGACAAATGGTTCTGACCGGACCAAAAGTCTTCGGGATCATGCGAAACGTGGACCTCCGGGGCAGCCCAGTCCGCACGTCAGCGGGGCAGGCCGGTACGCCGCCGGACCTCGTACAGCAGCACGCCCGCGGCGACGGCGAGATTCAGCGACTCGGCGGTGCCGGTCATCGGAATCGCGACCCGCAGGTCGGCCGCCTCCAGCAATTCGGACGGGAGGCCGGTGCCCTCGCTGCCGAGCAGCACCGCGAGCGGCGTCGCGAGGTCGGCCTCCCAGACGCTGACACTGCCGCGGGCGGAGGTCGCCGCTACTCGCACTCCGGCTGCGCGCGCCCAGGTCAGGAACTCCCCGGCCGCCGCCACCGGAACTACCGGCACCGTGAACAGCGCTCCCATGCTGGCCTTCACTGCCACCGGGTCGTGCGGATCAGCCGACGGCCCGATGAGGATCACGCCGCTGCAGCCGGCCGCGCTCGCCGTCCGGATGATCGTGCCGACGTTGCCGGGGTTCCCGGCCGCGTGCACGGCGGCAAACAGCGCCCCCGCGCCAGCTGCCAGGTCGCCGAGCGTCAGCGGCATCGCAGACACGATCGCGGCCAGGCCGGACGGGCCGTCGCGGTCGGCGATGCGGCCGAACAGCTCCGCAGACAGCCGCGCAACGCTCGTCCCGGCCGCCTCCTGCTCGCTGACCATCGCCAGCGCGCCGGGGTGACGGAGCAGATCCGGCGCGACGACGAGCACCTCAAGCGGGGCGCCCGCTTCGACCGCCTGCCACACCGGCTGAATGCCCTGCACCACGTAGGCGGACTCGCGCCGCCGGTGCTTGCGGTCGGCCAGCAGCCGTATGCGCTTGACCAGCGGATTCGCTGCGCTGGTGATCACCTGGGCCATCTCGAGGCGAGCCTACTCCGAGGGCGGCGAAGCACGATTCCGGATCGGTGCCGGGCCGTGCCGACAGCGGCGCTCAGGATCTGCCAAGCTTGACCATTGGTGAACACCAACGTATGGTTTTGAACATGGATGTTCAGGTCCGGGTGAAGCGATCGCTGCTCGACGTCGTGGCCGAAGTGCTTGTCGCCGATCCGGGCGCCTCGCTGGCCGAGGTTGCCGAGGCGGCCGGGATCAGCCGGACCACCTTGCACAATCACTACGCGACCCGGAACGACTTGCTGTGCGCCGTCGGTAACCGGGTGCTCGATCTCTGGGAGGAGGCGGTGAGCAAGGCCGAGGACGGCCCGGACGGCGGCCTGGCCGCCCTGACCGCCGTACTGCTCCCGCTGTGCCCGCAGCTGATGTTCCTGTGGCGTAACGCAGGACTGGAAAAACAGCCGGGCCTGGCTGACCGCTGGGATGCCGGCGACGAGGGCGTCATCTCGGTGATGAGGCGAGCCGAGGAGCGCGGCGTGCTGATGCCGGGCCTGTCCGACACCTGGCTGCTCGGCTCGTACACGGCGCTGCTCATCGCCGGCTCAAGCGAAGTTCTGGCCGGACGGCTTGCCCCGCTGGATGCGCCCGGCCGGGTCCTCGACATGTTCCTGCGCGGCATCGGCACGCGCCCCGCACCGAACGGAGAAGCTCGTGAGTGATCTCGGCGAAACCACGAAATTCGTCACCGAGCTGTACCGGGAGCGCGCGGGAACGGCAGTGTCCGCCTACGTCCGGCGGGACAAGCTAGCCCGGCTGCAGCTGCGGCCGGGCCGGGACAACCCCTACGCCATCTACGCGCAGCTCCGGTCCGAGGGCACGCTCCTGCCGGGCCGGCACGGCGGCCTGGCCACCGGAAGCCACCGCGTCTGCAACGCGGTTCTGCGGGACCGGCGGTTCGGCTCGCGGCCACCGGACGGGTACCCGCGCAGCCCTCAGGACGAGATCGAGGCATCCTTCCTCACCATGAATCCGCCCGATCACACCAGGCTCCGCAAACTGGCGCAGCCCGCGTTCAGTCCGAAAGCAGTGGCCGACTACACCGGCCGGATTACCCGGACCGTTACTGACCTGCTGGACCAGGCGGCCAGCGCCGGCGACTTCGACCTCGTCCCGCAGTTCGCGGCCCCGCTCCCGATCGCGGTCATCACCGGTCTGCTCGGTATCCCGGACGCCGACTCGGCCGAGTTCGCCGAGTACGGTGCCCTGCTCGGCAGCGCGCTCGACGGCATCTCCTCGCTGCGGCACGCCGCGCAGCTGATGAAGAGCCAGGCCAGGATAGCGGCGCTCTTCGACAGCCTCTTCAAGCTCCGCCGCAGCGAGCCGGGCGAGGACATCGTCAGCCGTCTCGTCGCGGCCGAGGGCGACCAGATCCAGTCTGCCGAGATGCTGCCGCTGTGCGTAGTGCTGCTGGTAGCGGGTTTCGAGACGACGGTGAACCTGATCGGCAACAGCATGCTCGCGCTGCTCGATCACCCGGCGCAATGGCGCGAGCTGCAGGCTGAGCCGGAGGGCCTGGCGCCTGCCGTCGTCGAGGAGACGCTGCGCTTCGATCCGCCGGTCCAGCGCACCAGCCGCTACGCGCTCGAGGACCTCGACCTCGAGGGAACTCCGGTGCGCACGGGCCAGGAGGTGACCACCCTGCTCGGCGCCGCGAACCGGGATCCCGAGGTGTATGACAACCCCGATGTCTTCGACATCCACCGCAAGACCAGCACCGAGCACCTGGCCTTCTCCAGCGGGATCCACTACTGCGTCGGCGCGCCGCTGGCCCGGCTGGAGGCCACTATCGCCGTCCGCATGCTGGCCGAGCGGATGCCGGCACTGCACCGGACCGGGCCGGTGCGGCGGCGTAACTCCACCCTCATCCGCGGCCCGCTGCACGTCCCGGTCAGTGCCGGCCCCGCACCAGCCGGACTGCCATCCGGTCGTTCGGGCCACGTTCCGTACCATTCGGCAAGTGAGCAGATGCCAGCATGACCGGATGCCCGGCGCCCGGACGAAGGGCGATCGGTGAGCGCGGAGAGCGAGCGGGTGGCGGGCTTCGGCCGGCTGGAGGACGGCCTGCGGCAGGCAGGCGAGTGGTACCGCTGGGGCCCGTACGTCAGTGAGCGGCAGTGGGGCACAGTCCGCGAGGACTACAGCCCGGACGGCGAGGCCTGGGATTACCTGACGCACGACCAGGCCCGCTCGCGCGCCTACCGCTGGGGCGAGGACGGCATGGCCGGCTTCTGCGACGTCGAGCAGCGCCTCTGCCTGGGGCTCGCGCTGTGGAACGGGGCGGACCCGATCCTCAAGGAGCGGATGTTCGGGCTGACCAGCACCCAGGGCAATCACGGCGAGGACGTCAAGGAGTACTGGTGGTACCTGGACGCGGTGCCGAGCCACGTGTGGAACCGCTGGCGATACCACTACCCGCAAGGGCGCTATCCGTACGAAGACCTCATTGACGGAAACGAGGCTCGCAGCCGTCAGCAGCCCGAGTACGAGCTGGCTGACACGGGGGCTTTCGACGACGGCCGGTACTGGATCACCGAGGTGGAGTACGCCAAGGCGGGGCCGGACGACATCCTCGTCACCATCGAGGTCACCAACGCCAGCGCGGCCGAGGCTGAGCTGCACGTGCTGCCGACCGCGTGGTTCCGTAACACCTGGTCCTGGGAAGACGGCACCGGCACGCCGGAACTCGCGCTCGCTCCGGCCGCAGGGGGTACCGCCGGTCCTGTTCGGGTCACACTCACGCACCCGTTCGTCGGCCCGATGGAACTGCTGGCCGACGCCGGGCCAGACGGCGTCGCACCAGAAGCGCTGTTCTGCGAGAACGAGACCAACGTCGCCCGGCTCTACGGAGCGGCCCCGGAAACCCCGTTTCCTAAAGACGGAATCAACGATCACGTGGTGAGCGGCGCGCCCACGGTGAACCCGGCGCACCGCGGCTCCAAGTGCGCGTTCTGGTACAAGCTCACGGTGGCCGGCGGCGCCACTGTGCAACTGCGGCTGCGGCTGCGGGCCGGTGTGGCAGCGGACACGACGGCCGCCAGTACTGCGGCAGCAGATGGCGCGGCAGCGGATGGCGCGCGTACGGATGCTGGGGCAGCGGATGTCGCGCCCGCGGCCTCCGACCTGTTCGGCGACGCCTTCGCCGGCATCGTGGCGCAGCGCCGCGCCGAGGCCGACGAGTTCTACGCCGAGCTCACCCCGTCGGCGGCCACGGCGGCGGAGACGCTCGTCATGCGGCAGGCTTTCGCCAGCCTGCTGTGGAGCAAGCAGCTGTACTACTACGACGTGACCCGCTGGCTGGACGGCGACCCGGCCCAGCCGCCGCCTCCGCCGCAGCGACTGACCGGGCGCAACTCCCGGTGGCGCAGCTTCGACGCGTTCGACATCATGTCGATGCCGGACAAGTGGGAGTACCCGTGGTTCGCAGCCTGGGACCTGTCCTTCCACTGTGTCGCGCTGGCGCACGTGGACCCGGCGTTCGCCAAATACCAGCTGATCCTGCTGTGCCGTGAGTGGTTCCAGCATCCCGGTGGCGCGCTGCCGGCCTACGAATGGGACTTCGGCGACGTCAACCCGCCCGTGCAGGCGTGGGCGGCGCTCGAGGTGTTCGCTGTCGACGGCGGCCGCGACCTGCACTTCCTCAGCCGCATTTTCGACAAGCTGCTGGTGAACTTCACTTGGTGGGTGAACCGCGAGGACGCCGAGGGCAACAACTTGTTCGAGGGCGGCTTCCTCGGCCTCGACAACATCGGCCCGATCGACCGGTCCCACCTGCCAGTGGGCGGCATCCTCGAGCAGGCCGACGCGACCGCCTGGATGGCCTTCTACGCAATGGCCATGGGGACGATAGCCGAGATCCTGCGCCGGACTGGCGAACGGCCCGCGACCGACCTGGTGCTGAAGTTCCTCGAGCACTTCGCGAGCATCAAGCAGGCGCTCGACGATCGCGGTCTGTGGGACGAGACCGACGGCTTGTACTACGACCGCCTCATTACTCCCGGCGGCCAGCAGGTGCCAGTGAAGGTGCGATCGATCGTCGCGTTCCTGCCGATGCTGGCGATGGGCTCGGTCGATCAGGACGCAATCGATCTCGCCCGGGTGGTCGGCAAGCGCTTCGCCGCGCTGATGGCCGGGGGTGACTTCCCCGGGCTGGCGGCGTTCGGCGGCCCGGGCTTGCTGCGCGGCGCTCCGGGTCAGCAGCGGCTCCTGCTCAGCCTGGTCGGACCAGATCGCCTCCGCCGCATGCTTGAGGTCTTGCTGGCCGAGACCGAGTTCCTCTCCCCGCACGGCCTGCGGGCACTGTCGGCGTGGCACCGCGAGCATCCGTACACAATCAGCGTGGAGGGCTACTCTGCCAGCATCGACTACGAGCCGGCCGAGTCCACCACGCCCTTGTTCGGCGGCAACTCCAACTGGCGCGGGCCGGTCTGGTTCCCGATGAACTACCTGTTCGTCAGCACGCTCGAGCGCTACAGCCTGTTCTTCGGCGACGAGTTCACTGTCGAGTACCCGGCTGGTTCCGGGCAGCAGCTGACCCTCGCGCAGGTCGCGGCCGACATCCAGGGTCGGCTGATCTCACTTTTCCTTCCCGACGCCGACGGCCGGCGGCCGTGCTTCGGGCAGGTGGCGCTCCTGCGTGACGATCCGGCCTGGCGGGACAACCTGATCTTCAGCGAGTACTTCAACGGCGACAACGGGGCAGGGCTTGGCGCGTCGCATCAGACCGGGTGGACGGGACTGGTCGCCGACATGATCCGGCGCCGCCACGGGGTGGTTCCCTCACTCGGCGCCGCCATGATGGCGCTGTTCGAGCGGGCATAGAGTCTGGGCATGACTCTTGCCGGTGAATACGAGCCGAGTCCGGCTCAGTGGGTGCGGGACCAGGTCGAGGAGTACGAGGCATCGGGCGGGCAGCGCGCCAGCACGCTCCGGGATTCCGGCCTGCCGGTCGTCATCGTGACCACCCGCGGGAACAAGTCCGGCCGCATCCGCAAGACCCCCCTCATGCGGGTCGAGCACGACGGCGAGTACCTCCTCGTCGCCTCGAAAGGCGGCGCCCCCGCGCACCCGGTCTGGTACTACAACCTGAAGGCGGACCCGAATGCGGTCATGATCCAGGACGGACCGGAGCCGTTCGACGCTGAGGTCCGCGAGCTGGACGGAGACGAGCGCGCCCGGTGGTGGGAGCGAGCCGTCGCTGCCTATCCGCCGTACGCCGAATATCAGGAAAAGACGCAGCGCACCATCCCGGTCTTCCTCGCCACGCGTCGCACCTAGCCCGCGCTGAGGTCGCCCGGGCCTCGTTTCGGCAAGAAACCGGAGGGTCGCCTCCGATAATGTCGGCCCGAGAGTTTACCGTGGATATGTGCGGGTGCCGTGGTGGGGAATCGCGTCGTCGGTAGTTGCGCCGGTGCTCCTGGTCGGGGGCTGGACGGTGGCCGCCGACCTGCAGCCAGAGCCGTTCAATGCCGTAACGCGGTCGATCAGTACGCTGGCCGCGATCGGCACGCCCGACCGATGGGTGGTCACCTTCGCGATCCTGGGTGTTGGTGCCTGCAACATCCTTACCGGCGTCGCGCTGCGCCCGGCCGCCGAGGCCGGCCGGATCCTGCTGATCTTCGGCGGTGTGTTCGGCTTGCTCATCGCCGCCAATCCGCAGCCCCGGCACGGCGGCTCGCTCTTGCACGAGTCGTTCTCGCTGCTGGGCGTCGTGGTCATGACGCTCTGGCCGATCGCCGCGGCCCGGCAGGAACCCGGTGCGCCGTTCGGGCTGCGCCCCGCGGTCGCGCGCGCCGCTGTGGCCGTGAACCTTGTGCTGCTTGTCTGGTTTGCCGCCGAGCTCTTCAACGGCCCCGAGCTCGGGCTAGCCGAGCGTACGGTCACGGTCGACCAGGCTGTCTGGCCGCTCGTGGTGGTGCTGACGGTCGGCGCGGCCCGGTTCCGCGCGACCGTGCCCGCCGAGCAGGAGGAAGCCGTCAGGAGCCAGTGAGGGCCGCGAAGATGGCGGCGACCTCGCTGGCACCGAATTCCAGCGTGGCGTCGCCCACCGACAGCTCCAGGCGCTGCACGGCCGGATCTGCCGTCGGAGCACTGCCGGGCGAGACCCAGATGCCCTGCTCGGCCGCAAGCCGGCGAGCCGCGGCGCTGTAGTCGTCCCGGCCCGCCTGAAGCAGCAGGTGCATCATCGGCACCTGCGGCGGGTCCGGTATGGGCGTAACGCCCGGCACCGGCGCGAGAGCGGCCGCGATTGCCCGGGCGTGCTGCAGGTAGGCGGGGAACTTCGGCAGGCGCTCGGTCAGGCAGCTCAGCGCAGAGGCCGCGTTCGGCCAGAGCCCGTACAGCGTGCCGCCCATCCGCTTGCGCCAGTCCCGGACCTGGGCAATGACGTCCTCCGGTCCGGCCACGCAGCAGCCCGCCAGCGCGCCGATGCCCTTGTAGAAGGAGACGTAGATGGTGTCGAACAGGGCGGCGATCTCGGCCGGCGGCTGCTCGTAACCAGCCGCGGACTCCCACAGCCGGGCGCCGTCCAGGTGAACAGCCGCACCGCGATCGCGAGCCCACGCTGTCTGGGCGCAGAGATCCTCCCAGGCTGGCTGCTGGCCGCCGAGGTCGCGCTGGGGCAGCTCCAGCAGGACAGCGGCGGGCGGCTCGGTAACCGAGGTCAGGTCGGCGAGCGCCAGGAGGCGGTTCTGGTCGCCGGCAGGCCGGCCGATGAGTCCGTGCAGGCGCTGGTACGCCTGGTCCTCGTGGCGGGCGAGATGGCACATCGGATGCCAGATGACGGTGTTACGCTGGCGCGTATCGGCGTGCACCCTGAGAACCGCCTGCTGCGCCATGATGCCGGACGGCAGGAAAACCGCGGCCGGCTTGCCGAGCAGGCGGCCGATCTCGGCCTCAAGGCCGGCGACGACACCGCCCTGACCGTAGGTATCGGGCTGGGTGTCCGCCGGGATGGTCGCAAGCAGCGCGGCCGCGCGGGCCGGGCCGTGGCCGTGCAGGAACCGCGTGCATCCGTCTCGCAGGACGGCGAGCTCAGCTTCGGCCAGGGCCGGGTCCGGCTCTGCCGGGTCGGGGCGTGCGGCCACCTCAGCTGCTGCCCGGCGCGGTCACGAAGTCGATCAGTTCCTCGATGCGACCGAGAAAGGCGGGCTCGAGGTCCGTAAACGATCGCACGCTGCGCAGGATACGACGCCACCCGGCGGCGGTGTCCTGCGGCCAGCCGATCGCGGCGAGCACGCCCTCCTTCCAGGGCATGCCGCGCGGAACCTCCGGCCATTGGCCGATGCCGACCACGGCGGGCTTGACCGCGGCCCAGACATCGATGAACGGGTGCCCGACGATCAGCACGTCTGGCGAGCTGACCTGCGCCGCGATCCTGGTTTCCTTGGATCCGGGTATCAGATGGTCGACGAGGACGCCCAGGCGGCGGACGTCCGCGGGACCGAACTCGCGGACGATAGCGGGCAGGTCGTCGATGCCGCCCAGGAACTCGACCACCACGCCGACCTCGCGGAGATCGTCCCCCCAGACTTTCTCGACGAGCTCAGCGTCGTGGCGTCCCTCGACGTAGATCCGGCTGGCTCTTGCTACTTTCGCGCGGCTGGCCGGCGCGGCGATGGACCCCGACGCCGTCCGGGCAGGCCGGCTGGCGCCGATGGCGCCGGCAGATCTGCCGGGGCTGGCGGCACTGCCAGGGCTGGCGGCACCGGCAGGCGGCCGCACCAGCGCGACCCGCTTGCCCTCGAGGAGAAACGTGCCGCTCAGCGGGAACATCCGGCGCTTGCCGTGCCGGTCCTCCAGCGTGACCGCATCCTTCTCGCAGCCGACGACGGCGCCGCAGAACTCACCTGCACTGTCCTCGACGACCAGGCCGTTCTCCGCCGGAATCCGCGGCGGCGGGACCGGGCGGCGGTCCGGAGCCGCCAGCACGTCCAGTGCGTACTGCCTGCTCCGCACTCGCTCTTCCCTTGCCGATCGCCGGACTCTGCCGTTGCCTGCCCAGTATCAGGGAAACCCTGGCCATCATCGCCGCGACGCGCCGAGTATCCGATTGTCGGCGAAACAGCCCACGCGATAGCTCTGCGATCGTTATGATGAACCGCCCTTTGACGGACCCAAATAGCGCAAATAAGCGCCTTCGGCGGGTCAGCGAAGGGGCCGGACCATGGTCTGCGACCAGGTTCGCGGCCATCGCGTACACCACTGGGGGGCTCGTGTCAGCTGGGCTCGTGTCAGGTCTCCGCGTGAGCACTGCCGCACTGCTCGGCACCGCCGGACTGCTGCTCGGCGTTATCGGTGCGCCTGCCCTCGCGAGCGCGGACTCCTCGGGCAACATCACCGTCCTCTCGGCCGGACCAGATGTCAGCGGTGACCCGTACGACCTGACCGTGGTTGCCGACGACGGCAACGGCCTGATCATTTCCGCGATGACCGCCCACGTGTACAGCGCGAGCGGGCAGGACGTGGCCGACGTGCCTATGAGGGCTCAGTCGACGGCAGATCCGTCGCAGCAGACCTTCGCCGCGCAGAATCCGATTGCGCCTGCGGACCTGCCCGCCGGGACCTACACCGTCACGGTGGACGCTGCGGACGCCGACGAGTCGGACAGCGCGATCCCGGCACCCGGTTCCTTCACCTTCAGCTACACCGCCAGCACTCTGGTGGTCGCGCCAGCGCCCCCGACCGTCACCCTCGGCGCGCAGAGCATCACGTTCTCCGGCACGCTCACCGGCACCGCTCCCGGCGGCGGCGGCGGAGCCGGCATCCCCAACGCGCCCGTCAGTCTGAGCATCGCAGGCGGAACGCCATCGGTCGTGGCCACGACCGATGCGAATGGCAACTTCAGCTACCCCGTGCCCGGCATCTCGCAGACTGCGGACTACAACTTCAGCGTGCCCGGCACGAGCACCTACCCGGCAGCCAGTGACGACGTCACGGTGCCGGTGGAGCAGGCGACAACGTCGATCGTCGCGAGTCCCGATCCGGCCGCTGTGACCGAGGGCATCCAGAGCGTCACGTTCACCGGCACCGTGTCGGCATCCGTGCCGGAGCCTGCCCCGGACACCTCGGCCAGCGTCAATGTCGGCAGCGGAGTACCGGTGTACCTCAGCATCGGCAGCGGCGCACCGCAGGAGGTCACCACGACGGACGACGCGACCGGTGATTTCAGCTACACCAGTCCTGACACGGAGCCCGGCACCTACACCTTCAGCGTGAACCCGACCAGCCTGTACACCAGCGCCTCCTTCGCGGTCACCGTCTACAGCCAGGCGGCACCCACCACGCTGGCCGTGACACCTAGCCAGCCGGCCGTCACCTTCGGCTCGCAGAGCGTGACCTTCGCCGGCAGCGTGACCGCCGACCCGCAGGGGGCCAGCTCCGTCGGGGTGCCGGACGCGCCGGTCTACCTGAGCATCGGCAGCGGTGCACCGCAGCAGGTCACTACGACGGACGGGAACGGCAACTTCTCTTATCCTGTCAGCGGCATCACCACCGGTACCGACTACGACTTCTCCGTGGACGCGACACCGCTGTACGACGGCGCCTCCGACGACGTCTCGATCCCGCTCGTCCAGGGTCAGACCGCACTGACCGTCTCGGCGAGCCCGGCCGACGGGAATCTGTCCGCGAAGTCGGTCACTTTCAGCGGCACGGCGCTGGTAACTCCGTCTGGCGGCTCGGCGGGCGCGCCTATCGGCGCGGGGGTCCCGGTCTACCTCAGCATCTCGGGACAGCCGGCAACGCAGGTCGCGGTCACCGGCGCCAACGGCACCTTCACGTACGACGCGACCGGCCCGACCGAGCCCGCCGACTACAACTTCGAGATCCAGCCCGGCGTCCTGTACACGCAGGCGGCCGACGAGGTACCGCTTGGCCCCAGTCAGCAGTCGGCGCTGTCGGTGAAGCCGAGCGCCACCAGCGTGACCAAGGGCGCGCAGTCCGTCACCTTCTCCGGCATGCTGACCGGCACCGCGCCCGGCTCGGCAACGCCCAACGACATCCAGAACGTGCCGGTCTGGCTCAGCGTGAACGGCGGGCAGGCCAAGCAGATCGCAACGACGGGCAGCAGCGGCGACTTCAGCTACAAGGTCACCGGCCTGTCGAAGACCACCACCTACACGTTCTCGGTGGACGAAACCTCGAGCTACACCTCTGCCGCGGCAACCATGGCGATCGGTGTCACGCCGGCGGCCACGCGCATCAGCGGCATCCGCGTGTCGCCCGCTCACCTCAAGTACGGCCAGAAAGCAACCCTCACCGGCTCGGTTCAGTACCTGCACGGAACTGTCTGGACGGCGATGCCCGGCACGACGGTGCAGCTGGCCGAGTCCGCCAAGAAGGTCGGCAGCGTGGTCACCAGCAGCGCGGGCAAATTCACCGCTACGCTGCCCACGACGCACGGGCCTGGCTGGACTGCGACCGTGGCCGCGGCGGCTCTCACCCGGCAGGCGACGGCGACGGGCAACCTGTCGATTGCCGCCCCGCTGAAGGTGAAGTCGTTCTCGGCAAGCCTCGGGGTGAATGACCACGTCAGCGTGGCCGGCTGTCTGGAGGTCACCGCTCCGGTCGGCTACGGCCCGCAGACCTCTGTCGCGATCCAGTACCGGGCCAGGACGACAGGCGCCTGGAAGTCGCTCGGCAAGCTGCGGCTGTACAACCGGGACCGCCAGCACCGGACATGCCCGGACGCGGACGAGTCCTACTTCAGCGGCTCGCTGGCCGCCAGGCTCGCCAGCGCCTACTACCGCGCGCACTTCGCCGCCACCGACAGCTTCCAGTCGGCGACGAGCCGGGACATCCATGCGTGGAAGTACCCGACCCGGGTCGTCTCGTTCAGCGTCAAGCCCCGGTCGGTGTCGCAGAACGGTTACGTGACTATCAAGGCAAGACTCGAAGTCCGCCGCTCCCGGTGGCAGGGGTGGGGCGGCCAGCTGCTCAGCTTCATCTACAACTATCAGGGCACCTCGGCGTGGCGATCGCTGGGCGGCGTCCGCACCAATTCCAGTGGCTATGTCACGCTGCGGGTGAGGGGCACCACCGGCAGCTTCGTCGCCGTCACCTACGCCGCCTACGGCGGCAACAAGACGCATCTGGCCAGCCGGAGCACGGGCATCGACATCTCTGTCAACAACGGCACGCCATCGCAGGCGCGGCCCGCCGTGCCGGACCTCGGTCAGCTTCCGGCCTTGCCCGTTCCGATGGTGGCGGCGTTCGGGCCGGCCGGGCCGCCGATCTCTGAGCTCGCCGCGAAGCCCTGACGTTCGGCCCGGGCAGGCAGGCGGGAATCGCCGCCGCCGAGGGCGAGCCCCGAGACCGCGAGGCCGGCCGCGAGCGCCCGGCACCCGGTCCCGGGCACGCTCACCGGCCGGCGTCCGGCGCCTCGGCAACCCAGGACGGGCGCCTTTTCTCCAGAAACGAGGCCATCCCCTCGGCGGCCTCAGGCGACGCAAACAGCCGGGCCGAGAGCTCGGCCAGCGTCTGCGCTCGTTCGTCGAAGCCGGCCAGCAGGCCCTGCGTCAGCAGCGGCTTCGTCTCGCGCAGCCCCTGCGGCGACGCCACCCGGAGCGCGTCGAGGACCGCCATGGTCGCGGCATCGATGTCGGCGACAGCCTCGGTGATCAGGCCGATGCGCGCGGCTGCCGACGCGTCGAAGGTCTCGCCCGTAAGGTAGTACCGACTTGCGGCCCGCGGCTCCAGCCGCGGCAGTGTGGTCAGCGAAATCATCGCCGGGGCCAGGCCGAGCCTGACCTCTGTGAAGGCAAACGTGGACTGCGGGCCGGCCAGCACGATGTCGCAGGCGCCGACGATGCCGAGGCCGCCTGCCCGCACGTGGCCGTCGACGCTGCCGACGACCGGCTTGGGCAGCGTCACCAGGTCTTTCAGCAGCCCGATGACGCGCCGGGTGCCTGACGCCATGCCGCCCTCGCGAGCTTCCGTCAGGTCAGCACCCGCGCAGAACGTCGAGCCGGTGTGGGTGAGCTCGACCGCACGGACGCTGTCGTCCGACCTGGCCCGGCCGAGCGCTCCCGCGAGCTGCTCCACGAGCGCTGCCGACAGCGCGTTCCGGTTACGCGGTGAGTCGAGTGCGACACGGGCGATCCCGCGGTCGACCGAGTACTGCACCAGCTGGTCCGCCATTCGCGCTCCTGGTTGGGCCTGCAATCAGTACGACTTGGGCAGTCCGAGCGAATACTGGGCTACGAAGTTCAGGATCATCTCACGGCTGACCGGTGCGATGCGGGTAGTCCGCACGTTCGCCAGCATCGCGGCCAGGCCGAACTCGGCGGTCATCGAGCTGCCGCCGAGTGCCTGGATCGCCTGGTCGACAGTGCGGACACTAGCTTCAGCGGCGGCGTACTTCGCCATGTTCGCTGCCTCGCCCGCGGCCATGTCGTCCCCGGCGTCGTAGAGCACCGCCGCCTTCTGCATCATCAGCCTGGCGAGCTCCAGCTCGATCTTGACCTGGGCAAGCGGGTGAGCCAGACCCTGGTGCGCGCCGATCGGCACGCTCCACACGGTCCGCTCCTTCGCGTACCCGACAGCTTTGTCCAGCGCGTACCGGCCCGACCCGACCGCCATCGCCGACGCCATGATCCGCTCCGGGTTCAGCCCGGCGAACAGCTGCAGGAGCGCAGCGCCTTCCTCGCCGACCAGAGCCGTGGCCGGCAGCCGGACGTCGTCGAGGAACAGCAGGTACTGCTTCTCCGGCATGACGATGTCCATCTCCAGCGGCTCGAAAGTGAAGCCGGGTGCGTCCGTCGGCACGACGAACAGCGCCGGGCGCAGCTTGCCCGTCCTGGCTTCCGCGGTCCGGCCCACGATCAGCACGGCCTGGGCCTCGTCTACGCCGGAGATGTAGATCTTGCGGCCGCTCAGCACCCAGGTGTCACCGTCCCGGCGTGCGACGGTCGTGAGCTTGTGGGAGTTGGAACCGGCGTCCGGCTCGGTGATGCCGAACGCCATGATCGACGCGCCGGACGCCAGTTTCGGCAGCCACTCCTGTTTCTGCTCACGGGTGCCGAACCGGGCGATAATCGAGCCGCAGATGGCCGGCGAGACGACCATCATGAGCAGGCCGCAGCCGGCTGCGGCGAGTTCCTCGAGCACGAGCGAAAGCTCGTAGAGACCGGCTCCGCCGCCCCCGTACTCCTCAGGCAGGCTCACCCCGATGAAGCCGAGGCTAGCGGCCTCCTGCCACAGCTCAGTCAGCCGGCCTCCGCTGCGTGCCTGCTTCGTGAAGTACGCGTAGCCGTACTTGCGGCCAAGCTGGGCGACGGCACTGCGGAGCGCAATCTGCTCGTCGGTCTCAGTGAAGTTCACCGCCCGCTCCCCTCGCCCGGGGTCACGGTCATAGCAGCGCGTCCGGGATGTCGACCATCCTGGACCGCAGCCACTCACCGACGGCTTTCGCCTGCGGGTCGAACCGGGCCGCCGCCGCGACGCCCTCGCCGAGGAGGCCGGAGATCACGAAGTTGACGGCCAGGAGGTTCGGCAGCAGGTAGCGCGCCACCGGAAGGTTCCGCGCCTCTGGCAGCAGCTCGCGCAGCCGCTCCGGCGTCAGCGTCGCGGCCAGCCACGGCCAGGCAGCGGCATCCCGCACCCAGACGCCGATATTGGCTTCACCGCCCTTGTCTCCGCTGCGCGCACCGGCCACGGTACCGAGTGGCAGCCGTCGGCTCGGCCCGGCCGGGTCCAGGCCAGGCGCGGTAACGGCCACCGGCTCGAGCTTCATCGTGACACCCGCGTCCGGCACGTCCGATGAGCTGCCGTCGGGCAGGACCGCGATCTGGCGGACCTCGTGCCGGTCCAGGTATGCAGCGGTGAACACGCCGTAGGGCTGCGCGTCAGTCGGCGGCGTGGTCAGGTGGAACCCGGGATAGCTGGCCAGCGCGAGCTCCACCGCGGCGCCGGAGAAGGCGCGCCCGATGACCTTCGGATCGCTGCCGCGGGCCACGCACCGCAGGGTAGCGCTGGCCTGCTCCTCGGTCCCGGCGTCCGGCGCGTCGGTCCGCGCGAGCTCCCACTCGACGTCCGGCGGGAACACGCCCGCCAGCTGACCGCGCACCAGCGCCGCCTTAGCGTCGATGTCAAGTCCGGTGAGCACGAACTCGACCTGATTCCGGTAGCCGCCCAGGCTGTTCAGCGAGACCTTCAGCGTCGGCGGCGGCGGCTCGCCGCGCACTCCGGTGATCGCGACCCGGTCCGGACCCTCCTGGCTGAGCTGCACGCTGTCGAGCCGCAGCGTCGCGTCCGGGCCGGCATAGCGGGGCCCGCCGACCTCGTACAGAAACTGGGCAGTGACAGTGCCGACGCTCACCGAGCCGCCGGTGCCCGGATGCTTGGTGATCACGCTGCTGCCATCGGAGTAGATCTCAGCCAGCGGGAAGCCCGGATGCCGCAGGTCGCTGATCTCTCTGAAGAACGAGTAATTGCCACCCGTTGCCTGCGGCCCGCACTCGATGACGTCGCCGGCCGCCATCGCGCCGGCCAGGGCGTCGAAGTCGTCCCGCGCCCAGCCGAAGTGCGCCGCGGCCGGCCCGACGACCAGCGACGCGTCCGTCACGCGGCCGGTCACGACGAGGTTCGCGCCAGCCTTCAGGCACTCGGCAATGCCCCAGCCGCCGAGGTAGGCATTCGCGGCAACCGGCTCGCCGTAGCCGAGCTCGGCCGAGCGGGCAAGCAGGTCGTCACCGTGGACGAAACCGATCTTCGGGCCCAGGCCCAGGCGGTCGGCGAGCTCGCGGATGGCGCGCGCCAGGCCCGCCGGGTTCAGGCCGCCGGCGTTGGCGACAATCGCAACACCCCGGTCCAGCGCGAGCCCCAGGCAGTCCTCGAGCTGGCGGATGAACGTCCGGGCGTAGCCCAGGCCCGGATCGCGCATCCGGTCGCGGCCGAGGATCAGCATGGTCAGCTCGGCCAGGTAATCACCGGTCACGACGTCGAGCTCGCCACCGGTGAGCATCTCGCGCATGGCGGCGAACCGGTCGCCGTAGAACCCCGACGCGTTCCCGATCCGGATCGGCGCGCTCGTGCGCGCCGGCTGCGGCACTGGCACCCGGCTCACCTTTCAGCAGGCATAACGATGCGACCAGCGGCCAGTTCACCGCACCGGCCACACCGGAACCTCAGCATAAGTGAGCGCTGCGCCCGAGGGCATCCAGGATGAAGGCCAGCACCTCTGCCTCGTACCCCAGGTGGCGCAGCCGACCGGACGGGCCGGTATGCGCGCCCGCGCCCAGCTCCACCCGGAACAGCACCCGGCTGCCGGCGGTGTCGGTCTCGCGCAGCCGCGCCACCCACTTCGCGGGCTCGTGCACCAGCACCCGCGGGTCGTGCACGGCGCCGGTGACCAGCAGGTCAGGTCGCGGGCCGGGCGGCGGATTGTCGTACGGCGAGTACCCCCGCAGGCAGGCGAAGTCCGCCGGATTCCGCGGATCGCCCCACTCGTCCCACTCGCTGACCGTCAGCGGGATGCCCGGGTCCAGCATGGTCGTCACGCAGTCCACGAACGGCACTTCGGCAACGACTGCCCGCCAGCGACCCGGCGCGCGGGAGTACACCGCTCCCTGCAGCAGCCCGCCCGCCGACAGGCCGCGAGATACGATGCGGGCACCGTCGACGACCGGCGCCGAGCCCGGCGCGTCACCGGCCAGCCAGTCAGCGACCGCCACGAAGTCACCGAACGTCGTCGGCTTGGACCGCAGCCTGCCCTGCTGCCACCACTGCCGCCCGCCTTCGCCGCCGCCGCGGACGTGCGCCACCGCGTACACCACGCCCCGGTCGAGCAGCGACGGCAGGCTGCGGCCGAACTCCGGATCGAGGCTCGCCTCGTAGGCGCCGTACCCGTACAGCAGGCACGCGGCCGTGCCGTCGAGCGGTACATCACCCCGGCAGGCAACGGAAACGGGGATCCGGGTGCCGTCAGCCGCCACCGCGCTGATCCGCAGGGTGCGATAGCGGGCCGGCTCGTAGTTCGGCACGGCTGCCTGCTTCAGCACCCGGCGCTCACCGGTGCCGAGGTCCAGCTGCGACCAGCGTGGCGGCTCGATGAGCGACTCCTCGGCGATCAGGACCGAATCGGCCTGATAGTCCGCGGCGTGCGCCACCGCCAGGCCTCCGGCCGTCAGGTCCGGCCGGACGTAGCGGACGTGCTGCCCGTCCCGGCTGGCGATGGCCAGTAGATGCGTGCCAGCCCGCCGCAGCGTCAGCAGCAGATGGCCCGCCAGCACGTCGCAGCGCTCGAGCCGGGTGTCGGCGCGGGCCGGCGCGACGGCCGGGCAGCCGGCCGGGACCCAGTTCGCCCGGCCCGGCGCGCCGACAGGCGCGCGCTTCAGCGTGAACTCGGCGACGCCGTCGTCGGTCACGATCAGCAGCTCGCCGGGCCCGCCATCCGGGTCGGCCGCGTGGTCAGCCCGGTACTCGGTGCCCCGGCGGCGCGGCTCGACGAGGACCGGGATACGCAGCGGGTCTCGGGCCGGGATGAACCGCACCTCGGTCGTGTCACGACTGGCTGCGGTGATCAGGATCAGCTCGCCGCTTCGGGACAGCTCGAGCGTCAGCTCGTACCGGGCGTCGGTCTCCTCGTAGACCAGCACGTCAGCGGCCGGATCGCTGCGCAGCGTATGCCGCCAGACCTGGTGCGGCCGGTTCAGCGCGTCGGGCACGAGGTAGAAGAAGCGGGCCGAGTCGGCCGACCAGGCGCCGCCCGGGTAGCTGCGCCCGATCACCTCCGGAAGCGGCGTGCCGGCGGCAATCTCGGTGAACCTGAGCTCGTAGATCTCCGCACCGGTGGTGTCGGCCGACCAGGCGAGCAGCGTGTCGTCGGGGCTCACCTCGGCGACGCCGATCTCCAGGTATCCGTCCGCCGCGCCGAGGGCGTTCTCGTCTAGCAGGAGTTCTTCGCCGCCGGTGCCGTCTCGCCGGCACCGCAGCAGCTGGCGGCCCTCGGCCCCGGCCGGCGTCCGGTGCCAGTACCGGTAGCCGCGCAGCGGCCAGCTGACCGAGTCGTCGGCCTGCGTCGGGGTCCGGGCGGCCGCCTCGCCGTAGAGCTGCTCTGTTAGCTCCGCCAGTCCGGCGCTCTCCGCGTCGTAATACGCGCGCTCGGCGGCCAGGTACTCCCGCAGCGCCGGCGAGTCGTGGTCCCGCATCCAGGCGTAGTTGTCGGTGTCCCGGCAGCCATGCAGGTCGCGCACAGCGGGGATCCGCGGCGCTTCCGGCGGCCGGGGCGCCCGGTTACTGCCACGAGGAGACGAGTGCATTCGGGCGCTACTCGCTGATCCGGCCTGCGGCCACAAGCAGCTCACGCACCCCGGCGGCCGGCAGCCCCGGCGACGTGTGGCCGTCCCGCCCGGAGACGGTCGGAGCAGCCAGCATGCTGTTGAGCACTGCCTCCTCGGTCGCCTCGACCACGGCCGCGAAAAACGGGTCGAGGTCGCGGCCGGTCACCGGCACGACACCGGCGGGCGGGGGCTGGCCGCGTTGCGCGCGCAGGCCGGTTGCCAGCGCCAGGAAGATCTCGCCGCTGCCGTGATGCCCGGTCGATCCGGTACGGGCCAGCCCGAGACCAGCCCGGCGCGCCAGCCGCGAGCACGCCGCATGGTCGAGCGGCGCGTCGGTGACCACGACGGTGATGCACGACCCGGCAGCCGGGCGGCTAGCGGTCTCCCGTCCGTTCGCATCTCGCCCGGTCCCGTCCGGCAGCAGCCGCCGGCGGGCACGCCGTCGATGGTCAGCCGCTCGCGATCGCCGAAGTTCGACATCACCAGCACGCCGACCACGTGGCCCGACGGCACCAGCCGGGACGAGGTGCCGATTCCGCCCTTGAAACCCAGGCAGCTCATGCCGGTGCCGGAGCCGACGGCGCCTTCGGCGGGCGCGGTCCGGACCCGCGCCGCGCCCGCGCCGCGGGCCAGCTCGAGTGCCACCTCCACATCCGGTGCGCTGAGCTGCATGCGCCGGGCGTCCGACAAGAAGCTGTCGTCACACTCAGCCACGATCGGGATGATCACGTCGTCGCCGATCCGCGGGTCCTGCTCCAGGAGCAGCTCGCAGGCCGCGTCGTAGACCCGGCCGAGCTGCATCGTGGAGGTCAGGAACACCGGCGTCTCGGCGAGCCCCCACTCGGCGGCCACCAGGAATCCGGTGCACTCCCCGGCTCCGTTCAGCACCGCGCCGCCCGCGGGCACCGGCCTGTCGAACATGCTCCCGCCTGCGTCGATCACCGTGACACCGGTCCTGGCGACGCCGCGGCCGGCCGGCGGCGCGGGCTCGTCGCGCCAGATCGTGACGTGGCCGACGCCGACGCCGGGCACGTCCGCGATCGACGCGGTCGGGCCGGCCGGCAGCACCCCTATCCTGATGCCCAGATCGCGGGCCCGGGTGGCCTGTCCATTCGCTAGTCCCACGCAGCGAGCATGCCACGAGAGGGCAAGGCCGATGAGCATCGAGGGCACTCTGAGCGGCCTTCCGGTCGTCTGGCACGAGGACTGCCTGCGGCACGAGCCGGCTGGCGAGGTCTGGCTGGGCCAGCGGGACGCCGGCACCGAGGTGCCGGCCCGTGCCACCGCGATCCTCCGGGCGGTGACGGCGGCCGGAGCCACGGTGGTGCCTGCGGAACCGCACGACCGCGGCGCGCTGGTCGCGGTCCACGACCGGGAGCTCGTCGATCACCTGGCGACGATCTGGGCCGACTGGACGGCGGGCGGGTACCCGCGCGAGTACGGACGGGACCGGGTGGTGCCCTATGTCTTCCCCACCCCGGCGCTGCTGGCCGGGATGCCGCCGCGCCGTCCGGCTGCCACCCACGCGCAGACGGGCCTGTACTGCTACGACACCATGACGCTCATCGGCCCGGGTAGCTGGGAGGCGATCCGCGCGGCGGCTGACTGCGCGCGGACGGCGGCGCTGCTGCTGACCGGCGGTGCGAGCGCCGCCTATGCGCTGTGCCGTCCGCCCGGTCATCATGCCGGGCCGGCCGGATACGGCGGCTCGTGCTACCTGAACAACGCGGCCGTCGCCGCGCAGGCCCTGCGGTCCGCCGGCGCCGGCACTGTCGCCGTGCTCGACATCGACGCCCACCATGGCAACGGCACGCAGTCGATCTTCTACGACCGGGCCGACGTGTTCTACGGCAGCGTCCACGTCGACCCGGCAGCCGGCTGGTTCCCGCACTACCTGGGCTTCGCCGGGGAGACCGGCAGCGGCGCCGGGCGCGGCTGCACTGTCAACATCCCGCTCGCGCCCGGCACCGGTGACGACGCGTGGCTGACAGCCGTCGGGCAGCTCTGCGACTGCGCCCGCGGCGCGGACGCCGTCGTCCTGTCACTCGGCGTGGACGCCGCGGCCGCTGACCCGGAGAGCCTGCTGCAGGTGACGGCCGCGGCCTACCGCCAGGCGGGCGAACTCGTCGGACAGCTCGGTCCGGTTGCCGCTGTCCAGGAGGGTGGCTACGACCCGGGCTCCCTCGGTGAGTACGTCGTGGCCACTCTCACCGGGGTGCAGGCCGGGCGCGCTTGTGGCCGCGCCCGGCCTCTCCCTCGCTAGCGGCCGGAGCCGGGGTTGCCATTGCTCCCTGGCGTGAACGAGACACCGCGCAGTACCTGGCCGTAGCCCGCTGACCGGACGGTCACGAACTGCTCGTGCGCCGCCGCGGTCGTGGCCGACAGCGGGTCGGTAATGGCCACCAGCTTGTTAGGGTCCGCGCCCGGGTCCCCGCCGCCGGAGACGGTCGAGGTGACTGCCCAGATGGTCACCGTACCGTTCCGGTTGACGCGGCCGGTGATGTTGCGCAGGCCGTCGGTCGCGGGCGCCCACGGCAGGCCGGTTGCCGCGTTGTCTCCGGTCGGGTAGCCCCTGACCGAATACGGCGTGCCGAGCCCGAGTCCGGCGGTGAGGGTGTAGGAGAGGTTCCAGCTCGTGCCGTTGAACACCCACTTCTGCAGGCCTGCCGTCGTCTGCGCGGCCGCCGCGGTAAAGGTGCCGGTCGCCGGGTCGTACGTGGTGGTGCCGTTGCCCTCGTCCGCCATGTACAACGTGTCGGCGTTGGCGAACCACATGTCCGCCGGGAACCAGGTCGACGACTTCGACAGCGTCGTCGGGAACCCCTGCAGGATGCACATGTTGTACGGCGTGACGCCCTCGGTCTGCAGCAGCGACGAGTTGTAGGCGATCGGCGAGGTCGGCAGTGTGGCTCCGGCCTGCGGCACGCCGGTGCCGTTCGGGCAGGCCTTGCCAGTGGTGTCGATGAAGTAGACGGAGTTGACGCCGTTGCTGCCGCTGTCCTTGGTGAAGTAGACGACGTTGTTGAAGATCGTCAGGCCGCGGAAGTTGGTGTCCTTGCCGATCTTGTCGGCCTTGTCGCCCAGCTGGGTGACGCTGAAGCTGCCGGCTGGCGTGGGCTGCGCCGGGTCCTGGGCGGCCTCGGGCAGCAGCGACGGCGTCAGGATCTGCGCGCCGGTGCCCGAGATGACGCCGTCCGGCTGCGGGTTGCTCCCGTTGCCGCCGTTGCCGGCCATGTACACGACGTCGGCGCCACCGGTGTTGTTGAGGATGGCGGCGCGGCCGTTGTCGCCGCTGTAGGCATTCGTCAGCGTGTAGCGGAACTGGCCGTAACGGTTCACCTCGGCCACCACGCGGTAGGTGCTCCCGGTCACCGGGTTGGTCGGGTCGACATCACCGGGCGTGTTGGCGTTCGACACGTCGACCGCGTCGGGCGTGGCGTCGTAGCCCATGAAGGTGAGGTCCTGGCCGTTGGTCGACAGATTCAGCGCCAGCTCGGACTTCGACGAGAAGCTCGTCACGACGTGGCCGGCCTTGCTGCCGGCAAATCCCGTGCCGTCGGGCACTTTGAGCGAGTTGACCAGGCGGCCGTTCGGGGTGATCTGGTCGAGGTAGATCGGAGATGCAACGCCGAAGCTGGGGTCTGCCAGCACGTTATTGAACACGCCGGGATAGCTGCCGTTACTGGTGGCGGTGACACAACCGGTCGTGCAGCCGGGGGGCAGCTGCGTCACGCCCGGCGTGAACAGGCTCGCCGTGCCCTCGTAGGTCGAGGTACTGACCACCAGGTTGCCGGGCTGGAACCAGGGCCGCAGCCCGTTCCCGGCCTGGGCGGCACCAGCCGACAGGCCGACGGCAGCCACTACTCCGGCCGTCATCGCGGCAGCTCCGAGCAGCGCGATGCGCCGGCGCCCGCCACCTGGGGGAAGGAATACGGTCCTCATCAGTTCATGTCCTCCGCTAACAGTCAAAGCGGCCGGAATGGCCACCCGGCAGAAGCTTGCTGAAGGTAAACGACCTGCCGGTGAACGCGAAGTGAAAACGTGGCTAGCGTGCTCCGGTACCAGCCACGCCAGTTGCCGGGGCTCGAGTATCAGAGGGCTGTGATGTGAGTAGGAGGGCCAGTCGGCAGCCACTGGCCGCCGTGATACTCAAGAGCATCCACAACAGAGACCAGCGGAGAGTCGATCTTGTTGGAGAAGGCGGTAGCAGCGTTATAGAAGCCTCCGTGAATGTCCACGAAGACAGGCGGCGCCACGCTTTCGGCTGCAGTAGTTATGGCGTAAGCGGGCCAGGTACCGCTGCTGTCTGCCGGGATTCCGCTGTTCACGTGAACGCCACAGCCGGTGAACACGGCACCGACCGGTCCGGAAAGGCGAATCCCGCTGCCGGGTGATCCGGCCGTGCCGTCGCCCTGGAAGACGCAGCCCGTGCAGTACACCACGCTGATCCGATCGAGAGCGAAGTTGGAGATCTTGATGCCGTTGTGGCCGTTGCGCTGAGTGCTGCAGTTGCTGATCTGCACCATGCCGAGGTACTGGCCGCACGGGACATTGATAGAGAAACCGTTCATCCTGGCCAGGTCGCCACGGCAATGCGACAGCCGCGTGTCGCCGCCGCGGCCGGTAATCGAGATGCCGTTGCCGCCGGTGCTCTGCGTATGAATATGCTCAATCGTGGCGTCACCAGCCGACAGGATGACACCGCCACCCATGGTGGCCTGAACGAGGCCGCGAGTAATCGAGTTGCCCTGCGGTTCTGCGCCGGACGAGTCAGCGACTTGGTTCACGCCGACCGAGCTGGTGTTCGCGATGCTGGCAACGATGAAGTCGTGCAGCGTCCATGCGCCGACATAGCCGTAGGTAGCTATGCCGTGCATCAGCGTCGACGGTGGCAGATTGCCGCCATCGACGCACATATTGATAATCCCGCCTCTGCTGAGGTTCTTACCGGCTGCGATCGCATCGACCAGTATCGCGGCCGGCTGGTTCGCGCTGCCTTTGGCCCAGGTGCTGAGCGGCTTGATCGTCGCGCTGCTGTCATTATTGTTGCCCGCGCCGCCCATCGTGGCCTTCAGCCCGTGCGGGCCGACGAACCAGATGTCATTGCCGGCCGACACCAGCGGTGCGCTCGTCGCGTAAACGCCATACGGAAACTCGACAATGCCGCCGTTCGGAAAGCCCTGCGCCGCCTGGATGGCAGCGTTGATGGCAGCTGTGTCATCGGTCGTGCCATCGCCCGTTGCTCCGCCGGCGAAAGCAGGGTTCTTGACGTTGCAGATATAGCCCTTCTGGTGCAGCAGGCCGAGCATGTCAGCGATGTTCGCGTGATCGGCTTCATGCCCGGCATCGGAGTACGCCCGGTTGTCGGATGGAATGATGTCGCTCACTTCACCTCCCGGGGCTGCCCGGTCGGAGCCTAACGGAGGGATGACCGCCAGTGCCAACGCCCTCGGATTAGCGGCTAAACAGC
Source organism: uncultured Actinomycetota bacterium (assembly GCA_963711535.1). GTDB lineage: Bacteria > Actinomycetota > Actinomycetes > Streptosporangiales > Streptosporangiaceae > JAJYUU01. The sequence continues at coordinate 426,322 of CAVQEN010000008.1, forward strand.
TTCCAGTGGCCCTCGGAGACGACCTCGACGCAGCTGCCGGTCACTTTAATGGCGGTCTGATCGTCAACCGCGTAGCTTGGTACCGGCATGCTGGCGGCCCATTTTTCGGCGCTGGCCATGGAATTCTCCGGAAACTTCTCGTGATCCAGGTGCGGGAAGATCGCGAAATCGACTACTCCCAGCGCACTGTCGCTGTCGGCCCGGCTCCAGCTGACGAAGTCCGCCCCGATGCGGGGGGTCATCACCATGCTCCCTCCGCTCAGTCCCACCCAGACCGCGCGCAGCGAGGGCAGGAGGTCTGCCAGTCCGGACTGCCGCATCCAGTAGGACAGATACGTGGCATCGCCGCCAGCTACCAGCAGGGCATCTGCCTCCTGGACGAGGGGGACCCAGTGCTCTTGATCGATGCTGGGCAGCGCGGTGAGTTCGAGCACTCCCAGGGACTTCCAGCCCAGTTCGCACATGGGGGTGGTGGCTCGTCCGGTGATGAACCGCCATGCCGCGCCAGGACCGCCCATGACGTACACCGCGGTGGGAATGCAGAGAGCGCTGGACTCCGCAATCGGCTTGCCCAGCAGGTCGACCAGCGCGTTGCGGATGCTCGCGTTCTTGATGCCAGCGGAGGTGAGAAGAAGTCTCATGATGCCTGCTCCTTGGTCATTCTCGCCGGCGTCGCCGATTCCGCCGGGAGCGGCCGGTCTCTCGCCGACCCTCACTCCCGCTACGAAGTGGCAACCGCCCGCTCGACACCAGCCTGGCACAATGCCAGAAAATTTTTGGCCAGGCTCCGCGCCGCAGTTCTGGCGCTTGTCCGGTAGGAAGCCGGGCAACTGAGTCCGGTGCACCCGGCGGATGCTGTCTGCTTCCGGGCTGGGGCATGCCCTAGTGCGCGAGCACGTGAGCGCCGCGGATGTCAACTGGCAGCGACAGCACCCGCCACGGGGCCGCAGCATCGCCGACGATCCGGGCGACCTCGGCGTGGCCGGGCGTCCTGCCGTCGACAGTCAGAGCCAGCACCGACGGGCCCGCACCGGAGATGACCGCAGCGATGCCGGCGGCGCGCAGCCGGGCGATGAGCTCGGCGGTAGCGGGCATCGCGTCGGCCCGGTAGCCGTGATGGAGGAAATCCTCGGTGCCCGCCAGCAGCAGATCCGGCCTGCTGGTGAGTGCGGTCACGAGCAGCGCGGCGCGAGCGGAGTTGGCCGCCGCATCGGCGTGCGGCACCTGCGCCGGCAGCGCCTTGCGCGCGGTCTCGGTCAGCAACGGCGCCGCCGGAACGCACAGAACCGGAGCAAGGTCCGGCAGCGGAGTCAGCCGGGCCGCCTGAGCTCCGTCCGGTGTCGTCCACGAGATCGTCAGCCCGCCGTACAGGCAGGCGGCCACGTTATCCGGGTGCCCTTCGAGCTGTGTCGCCAGCGATAGCACCTGGCCGCCGGTGAGGGCACCCGCTCCGGCAGTGCCGGCCAGCGCGCTCGCCACCAGGACGCCCGAGACGATCGCCGCCGCGGACGAGCCGAGGCCGAAGCCGTGCGGAACCTCGTTTCGGCAGGTAATGGCGAGACCGGGAGGGCGCTCGCCGAGGCAGGCAAAGGCCGCGTGCATGGCGCGGATGACGAGATGCCCCTCGCCGAGGTCGACTGCTCCGGCACCGGCACCGCTGACCTCGACCTCGACTCCGGCGGGCCGCACGCTCGCCCGCACCGTGTCGTACAGTCCGAGCGCGAGTCCGAGCGAGTCGAAGCCGGGACCCAGATTCGCGCTGCTCGCCGGCGATGCGACAGTGACCGGCTCGGCCGGCCAGCTCATGCCAGGCTGAGCGCGGTCGCTGCCGCGGCCGCGTCCACGCCGACCGTAACAGGCGGCGGCGCCCCGGCTACGGCCGTGTCCGGATCCTTGAGTCCGTGGCCCGTGATCGTGCACACCACCACGGAGCCGGGCGCGACCTGGCCCGCCGCGCAGGCCTGCAGCAGGCCCGCCACGCCGGCCGCGGAGGCGGGCTCGCCGAAGACGCCCTCGCGCTGCGCGAGCAGCCGGTAGGCATCGAGAATCGCCTCGTCGGTCACGGCGCCGATGAGCCCGCCCGACTCGGCACGGGCTTCCTCGGCCAGGTGCCAGGACGCCGGGTTGCCAATCCGGATGGCGGTAGCAACCGTGACCGGATTCAGGACCGGCAGGCGGCCACGATCGGCGCAGCACCGGCGGCCTGGAAGCCGAGCATCCGCGGCGCCTTCGTCGCCTTCCCGGCAGCCCGGTACTCCCGGTAGCCGAGCCAGTACGCCGAGATGTTGCCGGCATTGCCGACCGGCAGGCAGTGCACGTCCGGCGCGTCGCCGAGAGCGTCAACGATCTCGAACGAGGCAGTCTTCTGGCCCTGGAGGCGCTCCGGGTTGACCGAGTTCACCAGTGCCACCGGGTAGTCGGCGGCGAGCTTGCGAACGAGTTCCAGGCAGTCGTCGAAGTTGCCGTCGACGTGGAGCAGCCGCGCCCCGTGCGCGAGCGCCTGAGCGAGCTTCCCGAGCGCGACGCTGCCCCGGGGTACCAGGACCGCGCAGGCGAGCCCGGCCCGGGCCGCGTAGGCGGCGGCACTGGCACTGGTGTTACCAGTCGAGGCGCAGATCACCGTACGGGCACCGCGGGCGGCGGCCAGCGTGACGGCGACCGTCATCCCGCGGTCCTTGAACGACCCGGTCGGGTTGACTCCCTCGACCTTGAGATACACCGAGCATCCGGTGAGCTCCGACAGCACCGGCGCCGGCAGCAGCGGCGTGCCGCCCTCGCCCAGGCTCACGACCGGGACGCCTGCGGGGACCGGCAGGCTCGCCGCGTACTCGGCGATGATGCCCCGCCAGGGCACCCGCCCTGTCGTCTTGGCGGGCACCATGCTGGTCACTCGTCCTCCGCCGCTTCGACGCGCATCACGCTGTCCACGTTGCGCACCGCTTCCATCGCGCCGAGAACAGCCACCGTTCGTGCCAGCGCGGCTTCTCGGGCGACGTGCGTCATGATGATGAGGTTGGCGTCCTCGCCGCGGCCCTCCTGCCGCATGGCCTTAATCGACACGCCCTGCTGCGCGAACGCATCGGCGACGGGCGCCAGGACGCCGGGCCGGTCCGCAACGTCCAGCTGCACGTAGTAACTGGTGCGAGCCTCGCCGATCGGGACGAGTGGCAGCTGCGCATACGTCGAGGAATCGGGACCGCGCAGGCCGGCCGCGAGATTCCGGGCGATCGCAACGGTGTCGCCGAGCACGGCGCTCGCCGTGGGCTGCCCGCCCGCGCCGGCACCGTAGAACATCAGCCGCCCCGCCGACTCCGCCTCCACGAACACCGCGTTGTACGCCTCGTGCACGGCGGCCAGCGGGTGAGTACGCGGGATCATCGCGGGATGGACGCGGGCCGAGATGCCGCCGTTGGCCCGCTCGCAGATCGCCAGCAGCTTGACCACGCAGCCGAAGGCGCGAGCGCTGGCGATATCCGCCGCGGTCACCGAGAGAATGCCCTCCCGGTAGACGTCGTCCGCGGTCACCTCGGTGTGGAAGGCAATACTGGCCAGGATCGCCGCCTTGGATGCCGCGTCGAATCCGGCCACGTCGGCCGTCGGGTCAGCCTCCGCGTAGCCGAGCGCCTGCGCCTCCGCCAGCGCCGTGCTGAAGTCCGCGCCGGAAGTGTCCATCTGGTCCAGGATGAAGTTCGTCGTGCCGTTGACGATGCCGAGCACCCGGTGGACATCGTCGCCCGCGAGCGACTCGCGCAGCGGCCGGAGCAGCGGGATCGCGCCCGCTACGGCAGCCTCGTAGTACAGGTCGGCACCGGCCTCGCGCGCGGTAGCGTGCAGCACCGCGCGGTCGCTGGCGACCAGCGCCTTGTTGGCCGTGACGACCGACTTGCCTGCGCTCAGGGCCGCCAGCAGCAGCGTCCGGGCCGGCTCGATTCCGCCGATCAGCTCGATCACGATGTCGACGTCGGGCCGGGTGACCAGTTCCATGCCGTCGGTGGTCAGCAGGTCGGCGCGCACCGGTACGTCCCGATGCCGGCCGCGGTCGCGGACGGCGACGCCGACGACCTCGAGCGGCGCCCCTGCTCGCGCCGTCAGGTCGGCGGACTGCCCGGCCAGCAGCCGGTAGACCTGCGACCCCACGACGCCGCAGCCGAGCAGCGCGACCTTCAGCGGCGCGCGTTCTTCGGTTCCCCGCATGCCTGATTCCATGACCTGGCCTGGCGCTGGCTCCTGCGCGACGGTACTCCGCATGACCGACTAGCTCCCCTCGCCCGCCCCGGCGGGGGAAAGCCGTCAGCGGTGCGCTGACCTCGCTGACTGCCAGGGCCTACGGCTCCCAGCTTAGCGAGGCGGCCTCAGCCTGCGCGGCCACAGTCAGGACGGAAGCCGCACGAGGGACCGCAGCAGCCGCTCCGCTTCGGCCGCCGGATCAGCGGTGACGCCGGTATGCACCGGACCGGCCTGCACGACCGTACTGCGCGGCGCCGTGAGCCAGCCGAACCGGCGGCCGATGTCCTGAACGGCAGCCTGCCCGGCACCGGGATCCTGCGCGCACACCCGGCCGACGGCGGTGAGCGCCCGCTCGATGGCGGGCACGTCGGCGGCCGGGTCGAGCGCCAGCAGCCGGGCATGGTCCAGCTCGATCAGAGCGGCCAGGTAGCCAAGCGGGCGGCAGTACAGCAGGATTCCCGCGTTCATGGCCTCGCCCCGGTCCACTCGCGGAACCACCCGCAGCACCGCGTAGGAGAAGGGCTGCGGCGCGCCCCGCGCGGGCTGCGGACCGCCACTGTCCGGCTCCGGGGCGGCCGGTGACTGTTCGCCGGTCATGCTCCCGCCTCGTGATCATGCCCGGATCCGCCAAGCCAGCCGGGCCGCGCTGCGCGCCGGCCAGCCCGGTCCGCCACGACCACGTTCGTCAGGCCGGCCGCTGCCTGCTCGGCCAGCGCCGGCACCCAGCTGTCGCGAGCCTTCAGCCGCCCGGTCAGCTGGGTGATGAACGCGGCCCGGAGCTCATCCGGTCTGCTGAAGCCCGGCTCACCGGCCAGCCACTCATCGGGAACCGCCTGCACGGCCTCCGTGAGAACGTCCGCGGTCAGCCGGGGAGCGAGTTCAGCATCCGCAGCCGCAACGAGCGCGCCGCAGCCGAGAAGCACGTGGTCGGTCAGGTCGTAAGGCCGGGCCGCTGTGGCCTGCGCGGTCGCCCACCGGTGCTGGAACGTCAGCGTCGCGCCGTGGTCGATGAGGAACAGCCGGCCGTGCCAGAGCAGCAGGTTCGGATTGCGCCAGGACCGGTCGGCATTGGACACCAGCGCGTCGAACCAGACGATGCGTCCGGCCAGCTCGCTGTCCACGGTGGCAGCACCGGCCTCGAAGTCCAGCGAACCCGGCAGGAAATCGACGCCGAGATTGAGGCCGGCGCTGGCGCGGAGCAGGTCCTGGATCTCCTGGTCAGGCTCGCCGGGGGCAAGCGCCGGATCGAGCTCGACCAGCACGAGGTCCGGCACGGCGAGCCCGCACGCGCGGGCGATGCCCGCGCTGATGATCTCGGCGACCAGAGCCTGGCGTCCCTGCCCGGCGCCGCGGAACTTGACCACGTAGGTGCCGAGGTCGTCAGCCTCCATGACGGCGGGCAGGGATCCGCCCTCACGCAGCGGCGTGACGTAGCTGATGGCACTGACGCTCCGGAGCACGCGCCGCAGCTTACGCTGCGGCGACAGGGAGCAGGACTCAGTGGCAGGCTGATCATCGGCGCGACGAAGGGACCGAATCGATGGAGCCAATGCGCGAGGACTGGAGCCGGGCCGTGTGCGTGGTGGCGCATCCGGACGACCTGGAGTACGGAGCGGCGGCCGCGGTCGCCCGCTGGACCCGCCAGGGCAAGCAGGTCGCCTATGTCCTCGCGACGAGCGGCGAGGCAGGCATTGCCGGGAGGGACCCGGCCGAGGTCGGCCCGCTGCGCGAGGAGGAGGAACGCCGCAGCGCGGCGATCGTCGGCGTCACTGAGGTGCTGTTCCTCGGCTATCCCGACGGCGAGATCTCCTATGGCCTCCCGCTGCGGCGGGATCTGGCACAGGCGTACCGCCAGCTGCGGCCGGAGGTCGTCATTACCATGAACTTCGACCTGACCTGGGGCGAAGACGGACCGATCAACCACGCCGACCACCGCGCCGTCGGCCTGGCCGCCCTGGATGCCTGCCGGGATGCCGCGAACGAATGGGTCTTCCGCGATCTGGGGCTGCCTCGTTCCCCGGTTAAAGATGCGTACATCGCCGGCACCGGCGATCCGAGCCACTTCGTCGACGTGCCGGGCGAGTTCCTCCGGAATCTGGCCGGCTATATCGGTATGGGCGCTGGCTGTGACTACGCCGTCGGGCTGAGGCGCTACCCGACCGACTGACGCGGTCCCGCTGCCCGATTTATCCGGCATACGGAACCCCCGACGGCGGGGCCCTGCTGGCAGGCGGGAACAATCTCGCTGCTCAGAGCGCTGTTACTGGCGCGTAATCGCGACGGTCGCAGGCTCTTCCGCGTCCGTGGCCGGCGCCTTCTGCGTGCGCCCGGCTTTTGCTCAGCGCGAACGCTCTACCAGCCAAGGAACAAAAAACCTCTAAGCTTGCTTGTAGCCTCGTAATTACGTAAGCAATCTAGTGCCTACGCTTCGGAGGAAGTGACCTCTGTAATGCCAGAGACTCTCTCGCTACCGGTCCTGCCGCTCGACGACAACGTCGTGCTGCCGACCATGGTAGTTCCGCTAGACCTGTCCGCTGCCGAGCCGCGGGCCGCGATCGAGGCTGCTCAGCTCGCTGCGGCAGCCGCGGGTGGCGACGCCAGGGCCGATGTCCTGCTCGTGCCGCGGCCGGACGGGAAGTACGCCCCCGTCGGGACGCTCGCATCGATCGAGCAGGTCGGCCGTCTGCCGAGCGGTGAGCGCGCGGCCGTAGTCCGCGGCATCTCCCGCGTTGTCATCGGTGCCGGTACCGTCGGCCCGGGTCAGGCGCTGTGGGTGTCCGGAACGGTGATCGACGAGCCCGAGCCAGGTCCGCAGGCAGCTGACCTTGCCCGCGAGTACCGCGGCCTGGCCGCGACGATCCTCCAGAAGCGGGGCGCGTGGCAGTTCGTCGACGTTCTGCAGCGGCTTACCGACCCGTCCGCGCTGGCAGACAGCGCAGGATATGCCGGCTATCTCAGCCTGGAGCAGAAGCGCCAGCTGCTGGAGACCCCGGAGCCGCAAACGCGGCTTGAGCTGCTCATCAGCTGGGCGAAGGATCACCTGGCCGAGCTTGACGTCGCCGAGACCATCAGCAACGACGTCAAGGAGGGCATGGAGAAGCAGCAGCGAGAGTTCCTGCTTCGCCAGCAGCTTTCCGCCATCCGCAAGGAACTGGCCGAGCTCGACGGCAAGCCCGCCTCCGAGGAGGAGGACTACCGCGCCCGGATCGAGGACGCGGACCTGCCCGAGAAGGTCAGAGAGGCGGCCCTCAAGGAGGCGGCCAAGCTGGAGCGCGGCTCCGACCAGTCTCCCGAGGCGGGCTGGATCCGGACCTGGCTGGACACCCTGCTCGAGGTGCCGTGGAACGAGCGGACCGAGGATGCCTACGACATCACCGGGGCGCGGGCGGTGCTGGACGCCGACCACGCTGGCCTCGATGACGTCAAGGACCGGATCATCGAGTACCTGGCCGTCCGCAAGCGGCGGTCGGACCGCGGCCTGCAGCTCGTCGGCGGTCGCCGCAGTGGCGCCGTGCTGGCGCTCGGCGGCCCTCCCGGCGTTGGCAAGACCTCGCTGGGCGAGTCTGTGGCGCGTGCCATGGGCCGTAAGTTCGGCCGGGTCGCACTAGGCGGCGTCCGGGACGAGGCGGAGATCCGCGGTCACCGGCGCACGTACGTCGGTGCGCTGCCGGGCCGGATCGTCCGGGCCATCACCGAGGCGGGCACCATGAACCCGGTGATCCTCCTCGACGAGGTCGACAAGCTGGGCGCCGACTACCGGGGTGACCCGACAGCCGCGCTGCTCGAGGTGCTCGACCCGGCGCAGAACCACACGTTCCGCGACCATTACCTCGAGGTCGAGCTCGACCTGTCCGACGTGCTGTTCATCGCCACGGCGAACGTGGTGGAGTCCATCCCCGGCGCCCTGCTGGACCGGATGGAGCTCATCACGCTGGACGGCTACACCGAGGACGAGAAGGTCACGATCGCGCGCGGTCACCTGCTGCCACGGCAGCTGGACCGGGCCGGGCTCGAGGCAGCCGACGTCACGCTGACCGATGCGGCGCTGCATGCGCTGGCGAGCGAGTACACCCGCGAGGCGGGCGTCCGGTCGCTGGAGCGGACCATCGCCCGGGTGTTCCGGAAGGTCGCCGCTCAGGCGGAGTCCGGCTCCTCGCAGCTGCCGGTCACCGTCGACAGTGGTGACCTGGCCGGCTACCTGGGCCACCCGCGGCACACGCCGGAGTCGGCCGAGCGGACAGCGGTCCCCGGCGTGGCGACCGGCCTGGCCGTAACCGGGACTGGCGGTGACGTGCTGTTCATCGAGGCGTCGCTGGCCGACCCGGAGACCGGCACGACCGGTGTCACGCTCACCGGGCAGCTGGGCGACGTGATGAAGGAGTCGGCGCAGATCGCGCTGTCGTACCTTCGCTCTCACGGCGCCGAGCTCGAGCTGCCGGTCGGCGATCTGAAGGAGCGCGGCATGCACGTCCACGTGCCCGCGGGCGCGGTCCCGAAGGACGGTCCGAGCGCTGGCGTCACGATGACGACCGCGCTGGCCTCGCTGCTCTCCGGACGGCTCGTCCGGTCGGACGTGGCCATGACTGGTGAGGTCTCGCTGACCGGGCGTGTCCTGCCCATCGGCGGCGTCAAGCAGAAGCTGCTGGCGGCGCACCGGGCCGGCATCAGCACCGTGCTCATCCCGAAGCGGAACGAGCCGGACCTGGAGGATGTGCCGGAGAACGTCCGCGAGGCGCTCGACATCCACACGGTCAGCGACGTCCGCGAGGTGCTGGAGCTGGCACTCGAGCCGGCTAGTAGCCACGCGGCCGTGGCGGCCTGAGCGAAGCGGCCGTCTCGCTGACGAGCCCCTCGGGGCAGTCAGCGAGGGGCAGGCCGGGAAACCGGCGCAGAGCGGGCGGGCTCATCACGAGCCCGCCCGCTCTGTGGTGTCGTGCGCCGGTGCCGGGCCGGCTGGCTGCCGACGCGCTCGCTAGTGCGGGCGGCGGCGCAGCGACAGCGGCATGAGCGCGGACTCCAGCTGCACCTTCAGGCTCATCTTGCTCTCGCCGTCGCGGCGGTCGGCGAAGTGAATCGGCAGCTCGACGATCTTCAGTCCGTGCTGCACCGCCCGGTAGTTCATCTCGACCTGGAAGCTGTACCCGTTACTGCGCACGCCGGCCACGTCGATAGTTTCCAGAGCCGCGCTGCGCCACATCTTGAACCCGGCCGTGACGTCGCGTACCCCGAGGCGCAGCAGCACGCGCACGTAGGAATTCGCGAAGGCTGAGAGGGCCTTGCGATTCCAGGACCACTCCCGGGCCAGGCTCGCCCCGCACACGTAGCGCGACCCGATCACGACGTCCGCATCGGTCGCCAGCAGTGTGCCCAGCATCTGCGGCAGGTACTGCGGCGAGTGCGACAGGTCACTGTCCATCTGGACGACGAAGTCGGCGCCCGCCTTGATCGCGGCGGTCATGCCATCGACGTAAGCGCGCCCCAGGCCCTGCTTGCCCGGCCGGTGCATGATGGTCATCCGGTCGGCGCCGTACTTCTGAGCGAGTTCGTCGGCAACTGCGCCGGTGCCGTCCGGGGAGTTGTCGTCAGCAACCAGGATGTGCAGGCCCGTCAGCTGGAGGCTGAACAGCTCGTCGACGATGACCGGCAGGTTCCCGGCCTCGTTATAGGTGGGGAGCACGACAGTGAGCGCCGCCGAGCGCCAGGGCTCAGGCAGCTCGACAGCCTGATCGCCCAGGGCGCGTTCCCGAAGTGCCATCCCGGCCTCTACTTCCGCAGTTACCTGCCCGGACCATAGTGCCCGGTCAGTCAATTCACCGATGCAGGCTACCCGGGCCGCACCCACTACACGTGATCTCACCATCATATTTTTACCTAGTATGGGCGCCGCCATGGGCCGTCTGAGCAGGCATACCGTGGCAGTGACCTGTACCACTCGGCTGGTCCTCAAGCCCGGCGGCATGACCATGATGATCATGACCTGCTCCGTGCGCATGGCCGTCCGCTGGCCCGCCCATCATCCGCAGCATGGGCAGACCGCCAGTCCGCAGGAAGCGAATCACCAGACCCGCAGCGAGCAACACAGCGGCAACGTTCAGCCAGGTTGTGTAGTTCCACGAGATCCCGGTCACAGCGACGTGCGCCGTGGCACGGTCCGGCTCCAGGCCGAGGCCGCCGAAGATCAGCTCGGTCACGTAGCCGGCAACGACCATGGCCGCGTAGAAGACCCCGACGATGATCGCGGCCATCCGCGCACCGTAGTACTTCCGGTAGATGCTGATGATCGGCAGGATCAGCAGATCGGCAAAGATAAACGCCGTCACGCCGCCGAAGCTGATGCCGCCCGTCCACAGCACGGCCGCCAGCGGGACGTTGCCGACCGAGCACACGAAGCTGAGGATCGCGACCACCGGGCCGATGAGCGGTCCCCAGATCGCGGCCGCCAGCGGATGACCGGACAGGAAGAACCCGTGCCAGAAGCTGTCCGGCACCCAGGCGCCGATGCAGCCGGCGATCAGCAGGCCGATGAGGATATCGCGGAGGACGGCGGCCCACTCCATGACGAAGACGTGCGAGACGGAGGTCGCGCCCTCGGCGGACAGGAGCCTGCGGCGCAGCGGGCGGCCCGGCCGGATGGACATGTCCATCGCGGCGTGACCTTCCATCGTGCCGGCGACGCCCGTATCGGCCTGCGCGCGGGCTGCCTCGACAAGCCGGGGTCGCACGAACAGGCGCAGCAGCAGCGCGACGACCACGATCATGACCGGCCCGCCGGTGAACTCCGCGGCAGTGAACTGCCAGCCCAGCAGCAGCGCCAGCAGGACGCCGAGCTCGACAACGAGGTTGGTCGAGGCGATCTCGAAGGCCAGCGCCGCGGTCAGGCTGGCGCCCTTGCGGAAGAGCGCCCGGGCGAGCGCCACGGCGGCGTAGGAGCAGGACGAGGATGCCGCGCCGAGTCCGGCCGCTACGGCCAGAGTCCGCGGCTTGTCGTCGCCGAGCAGCCGGACCACTGCATCCTTCGAGACCAGCGCCTGGATCACGGCCGACAGCGCAAAGCCGAGAATGAGAGCCCAGGTGATCTGCCAGGTCATCGAGCCGGCCATCGCAAGTGCGTGCCCGATGGCGTGCATCTGCCTGCTCACCTCCGCCGCAAACGGTGTATCTCCCGGCCTGCCCAGGGCAGCATATACCCCACTAGGGTATCGGCCGCATTCGGCCCAGCCGGGATCCCTGCCCGCCGCACGAGACGCGCCCACGGTCAGGACCGCCGGCTGACGCAAAGATGAGTTTGTCTATTGACATAATAGGGATTTGGTCGCAAAATAACGTCATGGCAACCCCGCAGCACCTGAGAGCCCGCCTCCGCGTGGACCGCCGGCGCCAGGCAAGCGCGCTGTGCCGGCGGCCGCCGCCGCGCCCCGCCGGGCGGCGTTAGCCACCCCGGCGGCCGCCGCCGGGCTCCGGACGGCAGGCAGGCCGCCCGGATGTCAGCCCGCGACGGCGCCGCTCACTCCGTCGACCTGCCCGAACCGCCGTCAACTCCGCACACCACAGGGAGCGTGCCGTCATGCCCGGAAACAGACCGGCTCTCGCCGACGTCGAGGCCCCGCCCGGCAGTGCTGCCCGCTTCGGGTCAGCGTCCGCCGCCTTGCGCGCCGCGCCGCCTGCTACCCCGCTGGCCACGTCGGGCATCGCGACCCGTGCCCGGCAGGGACAGCGGCGCCGTGGCCGCACAGCTCTGCTCCGGCTCATCAGCCCGCTCGCACTCCTGGTGATCTGGCAGCTCGTCAGCGAATTCGGCCTGGTCTCGGCACAGAAACTGCCGCCGCCGACCCAGGTGTGGTCGACCGCAGTGTCACTGATCACGACGGACTCGCCGGCCTACGGCACGCTTCAGGGCGCCCTGCTTGTCTCACTCGAGCGCGTGGCCATCGGGTTTGCGATCGGCGCCGCGGTCGGACTGGGTCTCGCGCTGAGCGCCGGCCTCCACCGCTTCGGCGAGCACGCCGTCGACCCCCTCATGCAGATGCTGCGGACGCTGCCGCTGTTCGGCCTGATCCCGGTGTTCATCGTCTGGTTCGGCATCGGCAACAGCCCGAAGATCCTGCTCATCGCCATCGGCGCCGCCGTGCCGCTCTACCTGAATGCATTCTCGGGTATCCGTAATGTCGACCCGAAGCTCGGTGAGCTCGCGCACGTACTGCACCTGAACCGCCGTGAGCTCATCACCAAGATCGTGCTACCGGGTGCCATGCCGCAGATCCTGGTGGGCGTCCGGCAGAGTCTCGGCGTCGCCTGGCTGGCCCTGGTCGTGGCTGAGCAGATCAACACGAACGCCGGCCTCGGCTTCATGATCAGCCAGGCCACCCAGTTCCTGCGCAACGACGTCATCTTCGTCGCGCTCCTCTGCTACTGCATCCTCGGCCTGCTCACCGACTGGCTGGTCCGCGTCCTGGAACGGAGGGCACTGTCATGGCGTCGCAGCTTCACGGCAGCGTGACGGTCCTGTCGAGCCCGACAGTCCGGGCCCGGGGGCTCAGCCGCTCGTTCGGCCCCGACCGGGTGCTGAGCGACCTGGACCTGGATATCGCGCCCGGCGAGTTCGTCGCCCTGATCGGGCGCAGCGGCTCGGGCAAGTCGACGCTCCTGCGCTCGCTGGCAGGCCTCGACCACGAGGTGACCGGCGAGGTCAGCGTGGACGGCACCGTGTCGATCGCGTTCCAGGAACCGCGGCTCGTGCCGTGGAAGCGGGTCGCCGACAACGTCTGCCTGGGCCTGCGCGTGCCGGATCCGCCGGCCAGCGCCGCAGCCGCGCTGGATGAGGTCGGCCTGGCCGACCGGGCAAAAGCCTGGCCGCTCACGCTGTCCGGCGGCGAGGCCCAGCGCGCCTCACTGGCCAGGGCGCTGGTGCGCGAGCCGAGCCTGCTTCTCCTCGACGAGCCGTTCAGCGCGCTGGACGCGCTCACCCGGATTGCCATGCACCGGCTCGTTCTCAGCCTGTGGGAGGTCCACCGGCCAGCAGTGCTGCTCGTCACCCACGACGTGGACGAGGCGCTGACGCTGGCCGACCGCGTGCTGGTCCTCTCCCACGGGCGGATTGCCCACAGCAGTCCTGTCAGCGCGAGCCGGCCGCGCGACCGCAACCAGGCGGGCCTCACGGCGCTGAGAAGCCGGCTGCTCGCTGAACTGGGTGTCGATAAGGAAGGAACGATATGAGAAACGTGGTCTCGACCCAGCCCGGCAGCCTGCCGGGCCGTGCCCTGGCCGGACGCCGGAAGACCGCTGGGGCGCTAACGGCCGGCCTGCTGGTCCTGGGCCTCGCGGCCTGCTCGTCCGCCAGCGGCAGCTCGACGAACGGCAAATCCGGGAACGCTGTTGACGTCGCCGCGGTCACGCTGAACATCGGCGACCAGGCTGGCTCCGGATCGCAGGCGCTGCTCACCGCAGCCGGCCTGATCAGCAAGCTGCCGTTTAAGGCTCACTGGTCCGACTTCACCTCAGGTCCGCCGATGCTGCAGGCGATGGGCTCGGGCTCGATCGACGTGGGCGGCGTCGGCGACGCCCCGCCAGTGTTCGAGGCCTCGGCCGGCGGTCAGATCGCCGTCGTCAGCGCCGTTAAGACCGATGTGAACTCGGGTGCGCTCCTGGTCCCGGCGAACTCGCCGATCAAGAGCGTCGCCCAGCTCAAGGGCAAGAGCGTGGCGGTCGCCCAGGGCAGCTCGGCGAACTATCACCTGCTGGCTATCCTGACCAACGCCGGCCTGACCATCAAGGACATCAAGCCTGATTACCTGCAGCCCGCGGACGCTCAGGCCGCGTTCGCATCCGGTCATGTCGCTGCCTGGGATGTGTGGTCGCCGTTCATCGAGCAAGCCGAGGTGCAGGATCACGCCCGGGTACTGATCAACAGCTCGACCATCGGCGAGACATATTCCTTCGAGGTCGCCTCGCGGTCAGCGCTAGACGACCCCTCCAAGGCCGCGGCCATCCGGGATTACCTGAAGCTGCTGGACCAGGCCTACGCCTGGGCGGCAACGCATCAGTCGGCCTGGGCGGCGACCTGGGCGAAGGCGACAGGTCTGCCGCTGAGCGTGATGAACCAGGCAGTCAAGGACGACGTGGAGACGCCGGAGCCGATTTCCGCGGCGGTGCTCAGCTCCGAGCAGGGCGTGTCGAACGCCTTCACCACTGCCGGCCTTATCCCCTCGCACGTCAACTTCAAGGACTACGCCGTCACGACGTTCAACAACATCCTCGGAGGTTCCTGATGAGCCTGGTCTTCCACTGGTTCCTGCCGACCTCGGGTGACGGACGCGGCATTGTCGGCCGCGGACACAGCATCCCGCTTGTCGGCGCGACGGCCCGCCCGGCAGAGCTGGCTACCGGAGCCCGGTCGGCGTCCCGGCCACCGGACCTGGAGTACCTGGGTCAGATCGCCCGGTCGGCCGAGCAACTCGGCTTCACTGGCGTCCTGACGCCGACCGGCACCTGGTGCGAGGACGCCTGGCTCACCACCGCGGCGCTCATCAGCCAGACGAAGCGGCTGAAGTTCCTGGTCGCGTTCCGGCCCGGTTTCGTCGCGCCGACGCTCGCCGCGCAGATGGCCGCCACTTACCAGCGGCTTTCCGGCGGCCGGCTGCTGCTCAACGTCGTGACCGGCGGTGAGGAAACCGAGCAGCGCCGGTTCGGCGACTTCCTCACCCACGACGAGCGCTATGCGAGAACCGGCGAGTTCCTCGACATCGTCCGCGGTGCGTGGAGCGGGCGGCCCTATGACTTCACCGGCACGCACTACAAGGTCGAGGGCGCCACGGTGATGGCACGGCCCGAGCCAGTGCCGACGGTGTATTTCGGCGGCTCGTCGCCAGCAGCCGGACCGGTCGCCGCGAAGTACGTCGACGTCTACCTCACCTGGGGTGAGCCGCCGGAGGCCGTGGCGCAGAAGATCGCGTGGATGCGCGAGCTGGCGGAGCAGGCCGGCCGCACACTGCGGTTCGGGATCCGGCTGCACACCATCAGCCGCGACACCGCGCAAGAGGCCTGGGCCGAGGCTGACCGCATGCTGTCCGAGCTGAGCCCGGAGGAAATCGCAAGATCACAGCAGGCGCTGGCGCGGTCCTCGTCCGTCGGCCAGAAGAACATGCGCGGCCTGCACGAGTCCTTCAGGTCCGGCGGCCAGGTCAGCGATCTGGAGATCTACCCGAACCTGTGGGCGGGCGTCGGCCTGGTGCGCGGGGGCGCGGGTACGGCGCTGGTCGGCAGCCACGCTGAGGTCGCCGACCGGATCGAGGAGTTCGCCTCGCTCGGCATCTCCGAATTCATCATGTCCGGGTATCCGCATCTGGAGGAGGCGTACTGGTTCGGCGAGGGCGTGCTGCCGGAACTCCGGCGGCGCGGGGTGCTCGGCAGCGCCAGCGTGCCCGACGACGCCTCGGGTCTGCTCGCGGAGGCGGCAGCCACAGCTGTCTGACGCGAGACCAAGCGGCGGGGTCAGCAGGGCCCCGCACCAGCGGCTGCGCTGGCCGGGCTTCCACCTCCCGGCCGGCGCGGCCTTTTACCCGCTGGCAGGTCGGCTCTTGAGCGGGACGGTTGCGGCGATCACGATGAGCACATGACAACCCCCGGTCAGTCAGCGCCGCTGCAACCTGTCCAGCACATCGTTCAGCTCATGCTGGAGAACCGGTCCTTCGACCACATGCTCGGTTTCCTCTACGCCGACAAGACCGGGCCGAATGGCCAGTCATTCGAAGGCCTGACCGGGACCGAATCCAATAGCGACGCCACCGGCACCGCGTTTCCGGTCTTCCAGATCGATGCGACCGGCAGCAACGCCTACTACATGCCCGGAGCCGATCCCGGCGAGGGGTACGCGAACACCAATGCCCAGTTGTTCGGCAGCGGCAAGCCACCTGCGCCGGCGGTGGCCACCAACAACGGCTTCGTGACGAACTTCGCCGCCGCGATCTCCTACGATCAGCGGTCCGGGAGCAAGGTCGTTCCGGGTACGACGGCAGCGGAGATCATGGGTGTCTTCCCGCCGTCGGCGCTGCCGGTGCTCTCGGCGCTCGCCCGCGGCTTCGCCGTCTGCGACCACTGGTACAGCTCGGTGCCGACGGAGACCTTTCCGAACCGGGCGTTCGCCTGCGCTGCCACCAGCCAGGGACACATGAACGACAGCACGTCCTCCTACACCGTGCAGAGCATCTTCGGCCTCATGTCCGCGCACAACGTCAGCTGGAAGATCTACGGCTACGACGCCGAGCCGCTTACTCGCGGCAACTTCCCGGATACCCTCGACGCTCCGGACACAAATTTCGGCAAGTTCGCCGACTTCCAGGCGGACGCGGCGGCGGGCAAACTCGCGGCCTACTCGTTCCTCGAGCCAAGCTGGGGCTCCAACGGCAACAGCCAGCATCCGAACTACGACGTCGCCCTCGGCGAGGCACTGATGCTCGCGGTGTATCAGGCAGTGCGGAACGGACCGGGCTGGGACCAGACGCTGCTAATCATCACCTATGACGAGCACGGCGGATGCTATGACCACGTTTCGCCGCCGCTGGGCGCCACGCCGCCCGACACCAGCATCGGCGAGTTCGGATTCGACTTCACCCGGTTCGGCGTGCGCGTCCCGGCTGTGCTGGTGTCGCCGCTGATACCGGCGGGGACGATCTACCGCGTGCCGGACGGCACCATGCCGATCGACCACACGTCTGTGCTCAAGACGATCGAGCTGCGCTTCGGGCTCCTCGCCCTGACCAAGCGCGACGCGGCGGCACCGGATCTCTCCGGCGTGCTGACGCTGACCAGTCCGCGGACGGATGACCCGCTCGCGGGGGTGACAGCGCCGGTCTCCGCCGGGCAGAACCCGGCGTCCGGCGAGGTGTCTCAGCTGCTGAGCCTGCATGCGCAGCAGATCTCTGACCTGCAGGTGCCGGACGACCAGCTGCAGGGCGCGCCGCTGCTGGCGAACCAGCACACGCCTGCCGACTTCGACAACTACATCGCAGCGCGGACACAGACGTGGAAGACGGCACGCGCTCGCGGGGAGGCGCCCGGCCGCGCTCAATGAGCTTGGCCGGGTGTCTCCGCCGCCGGTTCCGCTCCGCTGTGCGTCTCCGGACTGCCTGCTTGCGGACCGCTCGGCGGCGGCTGACTGGGCCCCGCACCGCCCGGCTCGTAGTCGACCCACACCGGCAGGTGATCAGAGGCAGCCCGGGCAACCTCGGTATCGGTGACGTGGTACGCGCGCAGCGCTGGCACTACCGGGCGGGTGACCCGGATCGCATCAATCCGCCGCCGGATCCCGCGCGAGCCGTAGCCATCGGCAGCGAAATGGCCGACGGTCGGCTGCCACGGCGCTCGCAGCACCGCGGCCGCGTCGAGCAGCCCGCCAGCGAACAGCACGTCGCCGGGCCTCCGATCGGCCCAGTGACGCCGTCGGCCGCGCCGGTCATAGTCCCAGTCGCACTGATGGATCAGGCCCTCGTACCAGGTCACGCCGGCGAACGGGTCGGCCGGCTCGTACAGGATCAGGTTGCCGGTGGCCTCGTCGAGAATCCGGTCAGCCGACTCGGTGTTCCAGTCCGCCCCGACCAGCAGCGGCAGTGCCCGGTCCGGTCCGCTGCGCAGCATCGCCAGCAGTAGCTCATTCTGGTCGGCGCGGAGCCGGCGGCCGAACGGCGTCGCATGGAAGGTGGCGTGCCGCACCCGGACGCCGCCCAGGTCGAGCGTCACCCAGCCGGCGCCGTGCCACAGCCTGCCAGCGCGCGCCTCGCGGAACGAGCCTGGAACCGGCTCGATCTCGGGCCGCCACAGCAGGCCGCAGTAATAGCCGCGGGTCCCGTCGGCCAGCGCGGTCCGCCCTGGCTCCTCGTCCGGACCGGGCACGACGCACCTCATGCCCGCATCGGCGGCGAGCTGCCGCAGCCGCGTGCGCGCGGTCTCCGCCTGCGGTGCCCGGATCTCCTGAACCGCCAGCACGTCCGCGGCCAGCCCGCCGATCACCTCCTGGACCTGGCGATAGCGATCCTGCTCCGCAGCGGTGTCGGTATCGAACAGGTCGAGCAGGTTATAGGTCGCGAAGCGCACAGCTCAGCTTCGCAGCCGCCCGGTCCCGGCGCAGCCGCAGGCTAGTGTGGCGCGCCGAGCAGGCGCGACTTAACCTCGGCCTTGAGCACCTTGCCGATGCGCGATCGCGGCAAGTCCGGCCAGACCTCGACCTGCATGGGTGCCTTGACGCTGCCCAGGCGCTGCTTCGCGAACGCGCGTACCTCCTCGTCGGTGACTACGCGGCCGGACTGCGGCTGGATGACGGCGACGACCCGCTCTCCCCACTTGGCGTCGGGCAGGCCGATCACTGCGCAGTCGAGTACCGCCGGATGCTCCAGCAGGGCCTGCTCGACCTCGGCCGAGTACACGTTGAAGCCGCCGGTGATGATCATGTCTTTTGCCCGGTCGACGATGTACAGGTAGTTGTCGGCATCCAGGTAGCCGATATCACCGGTGTGATGCCAGCCGAACTTCGACGCCTCAGCCGTCGCTGCGGGGTCGCGGTAATAGCCCGCCATGACCAGCGGCCCGCGCACGACGATCTCGCCTCGCTGGCCGGCTGAAGACGGCCGTCCTCGTCCATGATCGCTACTGTCGTCAGCGGCGTCGGCCGGCCAGCCGAGGTGAACCGCTCAAGCGCCAGGCTGCCGTCCGGGCGGAGGTGATCCTTCGGCGCCATGGTGGAGATCATCATCGGCGACTCGGTCTGACCGAACAGCTGCCCGAGCACCGGGCCCATGCGGGTGACTGCCTCGGCGAGCCGCGCCGACGACATCGGCGCCGCGCCGTACCACAGGCACTGCAGCGTCCGGAGGTCTGCAGCCGCCAGCGCAGGATGATCGAGCAGCAGGTAGATCATTGTCGGCGGCAGGAACGCGTGCGTCACCTGATGCTCGGCAATGAGCCTGACGAAGTCGGCCAGGTCCGGCGCCGGCATGATGACGATCTCTCCGCCCAGCGTCATCACCGGGAAGCACAGGACGCCCGCGGCATGGGTCAGCGGTGCGAGCGCCAGGTAGACCGGGCGGCCCTCGAACGGATAGCTCATCAGCGTCAGCGACGTCATCGTCTCGATGTTGTGCCCGGTCAGCTGGACGCCTTTGGGCAGGCCTGTCGTTCCGCCCGTGCCGGCGATCATCACCACCTCGTCCGGCGACACGGTTTCGGCAGGCGCAGTATCCGCCGGCAGGGTATCGGCCGGCACCGGCTCAAAGGTGGTGTCGTCGAGCCCGTCTAGCCAGCACCGGAGGCTGACCCCGGCCGGCGGATCAGCATCCAGGCAGACCAGGACCGTCAGCCGGGGCAGGTCCGCAGCGATCCTCTGCACCAGAGTGCCGAACGCGCCAGCGAAGATCAGGCAGCGGCAGTCGAGCAGGTCGAGCAGCTCGCGGTTCTCCGCCGCCTCGTTGCGGGGATTGACCGGGCACCAGACCGCGCCCGCACGGGAGATGCCGAAGACACAGCTGAAGGCAACCGGATCGTTGCCGGACAGCACCGCCACCTTGTCGCCCGGGCCGATGCCGGACCGCCGCAGCGCCCGGCCGACCAGCCACGACATCCGCTGCACCTCGGCGTAGCTTCGCGTGCGGCCGGCCACCGTCAGGCACGGCGCTTCCGCGTCGAGCGATGCCCCCTTGTCGAGGTAGTCGGTCAGCCGCATCAGTGCCGGACCGTCAGCGACGGCTCCATCACGAGGCCGAAACTGCGCAGCACGGCCAGCAGTTCCCGGTGCCCGAATGCCTGGCAGCCGGAGGCGAACCCGGCTCGCAGCGGCGGCTGCTGGAGCAGTGAGTAGGCCGCGTACGCCTGCAGCAGTCCGGTCTGCTTGTAGTTGCAGTTGCCGTGGATGACGCAGTGGGCACGGCCGAGCGGGCCACTCGCGTGCACCGAGTCCAGCGATGTGTTGACCCGGGTACTCTCGCGCGGCGGCATCTCGCTCATCACGGCCGCCGCCTGCTCGGACAGCACCCTGACCTTCTCGTCCTCCGGCAGGCCCTCGATCTGGCCGAGCGCCGCCGCCACGATCTGGGGCACGCCGAGCATGAGCGGCCGGTTGAAGACGCCGCCGAGTACCTTGACGTTCGCCACCCGCGGGTCGCGCCGGAACCAGACCGGGTGCGAGGTGCCGCCCCACGGCAGGGCAAGTCCGGTCTCGTGCTGGCCGGGGATCGTCACGTCAGTCAGCCCCGTGTCGGCCGGCCATTCCACGTAGGAGTTCTGCTCGAGGTAGAAGGCCTTCGACAGGGCGGCGTTGACCAGGATCGTGCGCGTCGAGGCGACCGTCGGGAAGCCCTTCCAGAAGACCAGGATGTCCAGCGTGTCCAGTCCCGGCGTCTCCAGGCACAAGTCAGCGGCAATCTCGCCCGTGGTGTACATCTGGGCGATGCCGGGACCCAGCAGCAGGCCCTTCGCCGCCATCTGCGCCCCGTACGTCTTGTCACAGGTGATCAGCCAGTCCTGCTCACCGGTGGTATCGACGTAGTGGGTGCCGGTGGCCAGGCAGGCCTCGACGACCTCGCTGCCATACTGGGCGAACGGCCCGACGGTGTTGCACACGACGGCCGCGCCGTCGAGCAGCTCCGTCAGCGGACCGACCTGGTGGTCGACCTCGACGATCTGGTGCGGCACCGTGTCGATGCCGGGCACCTTGGAGAGCGCATCGGCGATCCGCGCCTTGTCCCGGCCGGCCGCTACGAACGGCACGCCGAACTCGCGGAGATACTCGCAGACCAGCCGGCCGGTGTAGCCGGACGCTCCGTAGACGACTACAGGCTTGTCAGAACTCATGCCGTGGCTCCTGTCTACATTCCCATGCCGCCGTCGACCGGCAGGCCGGCGCCGGTAATGAAGCGGGCTCCGTCGGACGCGAGGAACACGACGGCATCGGCCATGTCCGCGACCTCGCCGAGACGGCCGAGCGGAGTGAGGCCGACAACCGCGCCGACTGCCTCCTGCGCGCTGCCGAACAGCCCGAGCGTCTCCATGTCGGCAGCTAGCTGCAGGCCCATCTGGGTCGCGACGAGCCCGGGGTACACGCAGTTGACCCGGACGCCGTAGCCGAGCCTGCCGGACTCCATGGCCGCCACCTTCGTCAGGCGGTCGACTGCGGACTTCGTCGCGGAGTAGACCGCGATGCCCGGGAAGGCGATCGTCGCAGCTACGGAGGCGACGTTGATAACAGCGCCGCCGGCCCCGGCACTGCCGCCGGGCCGCATGGCACGGAAGGCGTGCTTGATGCCGAGCGCGGTGCCAAGGACGTTGACCTCGAGCATCCGGCGGACTTGATCGGCATCCAGATCTGCAAGCAGAGAGGAGATCTCCACGCCCGCATTGTTGACCACGATGTCGAGGCCGCCGAGTATGCCGACCGCCTGCTCGATGGCGCGATCCCAGCTGCCGTCTTCGGTGACGTCGAGCAGCACGTAGTCGGCTGCGCCGCCGGACTCGCGCAGCGCCTCGACCGTCTCCTTGGCGCCATCCTCCTGGATGTCGCCGATCACCACCGCAGCGCCCGCGCTGGCCAGTGCCTCGGCCATCCCCGCGCCGAGGCCCTGTGCTCCGCCCGTCACCAGAGCCTTCCGCCCGGCTAGGTCATAAACGCTCATCCGCCGTCCCTTCGTGCAGCGCGCCGTCTGGCCACCGCGAGGCACTCCTGGCGCGTTTCGAATATGTTCGGGTCGATGTGCCTCAAGGACTACGCCGCCTACTTGACAACTGTCAAGAGATATCGTGACGATTGGTCAGAGAAATCTGGGCAGTTGTCAAGACGCCGGGAATCGCCCTGGCCAGGCCGGAGTTAGACTCGGCAGGCAGCGTCGCGGTGGGCGGACGCCCGCGGGCGGCAGCGGGACAACGAGGTTGGCTGAGTGACTGAGGTAGCGGAGCGGAAGCGAGACAAGGTCGCGCGACGGCAAGTTGACAAGTTTGCCGAGCGGCGCGCCCAGCTGGCTGCTGCAGCGCTGCAGACGCTGGCCGAGCTCGGATACGCGCGGACGAGCCTTCGCGAGATCGCGCAGAACTCCGAGTTCTCGCACGGAGTGCTGCACTACTACTTCAGCGACAAGATCGAGCTCATCACCTGCTGCGTGCGCCAGTACAAGGCGGAGTGCGTCAAGCGGTACGACGGCATCGTCGCCACCGCCACGACCCCGGACGAGCTCAGGCGCGACTTCGGTGCCGTGATGGCAGGGACCCTGCGGGCTGAGGCCACCATGCACCGGCTCTGGTACGACCTGCGGAATCAGAGCCAGTTCGACGACGCCTACCGGGCCGACGTCCAGGACATCGACCTCAGCCTGGAGCGGATGATCTGGCGCATCGTCAGCAGGTTCGCTGAGCTGTCCGCCACGCCGTGCGCGCTGACCCCGCGCGCCGCTTACGCGGTGTACGACGGCGTCTTCCAGCACGCGCTGATCCGGCACCTCGCGGGAGACGCCGGCGCAGCCGCTGCACTGGAGCTGGATGTGCAGCGCGTCCTTGACCTGGTCGTCCCGAGCGGCTGATCCGGCGCAGCACCTGCACTAGAGCAGGACGTGCAGCGCGTCCTCGACCTGGTCGCCCGGTCAGCTGACCGCCGCAGCCGATCACCGCAGCCGGCCGCTGCAGCCGGCCGCTGCAGCCTTGCCTCGATCGCCTTGCTGGCCCCGCCCTTCCTCTACAGTGGGCTGACATGGCAGCACGCTCTCTGACCGAGCTCGTCGCGCCCGACTGGGCGGAGGCTCTCGCGCCGGTCGAGCCGACGATCGCGCAGCTGGGCGAGTTCCTGCGCGGCGAGATTGCGGCCGGCCGCAACTACCTGCCAGCCGGCGACAACATCCTGAGGGCATTCCGCCAGCCGATGGCCGACGTCCGCGTGCTGATCGTCGGTCAGGACCCCTATCCCACGCCGGGTAACCCGGTCGGGCTCAGTTTCTCGGTCGCGCCGGATGTGCGACGGCTCCCCGCCAGCCTGGTGAACATCTTCCAGGAGTACACCGCCGACCTGGGCTACCCCCGTCCGTCGACCGGCGATCTCTCCCCGTGGAGCGAGCGCGGAGTCATGCTGCTCAACCGAGTGCTGACGGTGCAGCCGGGCAAGCCGGGCTCCCACCGCGGCAAGGGCTGGGAGCAGGTCACCGAGCAGGCCATCCGGGCTCTTGCCGCGCGCGGCGGCCCGCTGGTCGCGATCCTGTGGGGCAACGACGCTCGTAACCTGGCACCGATGCTCGGCAGCGTGCCGTCGATCCAGTCGGCGCACCCGAGCCCGATGTCGGCCGACCGCGGGTTCTTCGGATCCCGCCCGTTCAGCCGGGCCGATACGCTGCTGCAGCAGCAGGGCGCGGAGCCGGTGGACTGGAAGCTGCCCTGAGCCGCGGTCTCGTTGGGCATGACTCACCGATCGCTGCCCCAAATCACGCTCTCATTGGGCATGACTCACCGATCGCTGCCCGCCTTTGGGCAGCGCGCCGTGAGTCACGCCCAATCAGGGCGCGGCATAGGGCAGCAATCCGTGGCTGCTGCCTTTACCGCCATCAGTCGCGGCGGTACCCAGCCGCTGCCTCGATGACGGCGGCGGTCGCCAGCAGCAGCGCCTCGCTCCCCGGCCGCCCGATGAGCTGCAGGCTCGCGGGCAGGCGCCGCGCACTGGGCACCGGAAGCGCGATCGCCGGACAGCCGGACAGGTTCACCGGGTTCGTCAGCGCGGTAAACGGGTGCACACCGAGCGCAGTGAGCGGCGGCGCGTATATCGGGACCGTCGGCAGCACGAGGACGTCGGCCTCGCCCATCGCCGCAGCCAGGGTGGTACCCCACAGCGCCTGGAACTGCCGCGCCTGCGCCACCTCCGCGGCAGAGATGGCAGCACCGCCGTCGAGGCGTGCCCGGATCTTCTCGCTGAGCTGTGACCGCCGCACCGGGTCGGTGAACAGCACGCGATTCGCCCGGGCCGCCTCGGCATCGATGATCGTGCCGCAAGCCTCGCGCGCCGCGGTCCAGGCCGGCAATGCCGTCCCGTCCGGCGGTGCCGTCCCGGCCGATAGTCCCATCCCGGCGGACAGTGCCATCCCGGCCGACGGCGTCGCGGCCACGACCTCGAGTCCGCTTCGGGCAAGTGCGGCGTCAACGGCCGCGTCGATGTCCGGATCTACGTCGACCCCTGACGGGCGGATCCGCGCCGCTAGCACGGCCGGAGCGGCGTCGACCGTGAAGCCAGGTTCCAGCAGAGCCATCCCCGCAGCCAGTCCTGCGACATCGCGCGCCATCGGCCCGACAGTGTCCAGGCTGGGCGCGAGCGGCCATACGCCGGTAAGCGAGACACGGCCGTACGTGGTTTTCAGTCCGGTGATGCCGCAAAAGGCAGCCGGCACCCTAATCGAGCCGCCGGTGTCCGAGCCGTAGGCAACGTCGGCATCGCCGTCGGCGACGGCTACCGCCGATCCGCTCGAGGAACCGCCCGGCATGAGGTCCGGGTCGAGCGGGTTGACCGGTGTTCCGAACCAGTCATTGATGCCCGACGCGCCGAATGCCAGCTCGACCAGGTTCGCCTTACCGACGATGGCCGCTCCGGCGGCCCGCGCGCCCGCCAGGCACGGCGCATCCTCCCCGGCGGGCAAGGCGGTCTCAGCCAGGGCGCGACTGCCTGCCGTCGTGGGCACTCCAGCCAGGTCGATGAGGTCCTTGACCGCGAGCCGGATGCCGCTGCCCGCGGGCGTCAGCCGGGTGATGAAGGTGCCCATCCCGACAACGTACTGCCGATGCGTACGGTGAAGCATGAAGGAAACCGGCCCTGTCCGGTCGGCCGACACCCTCCCGTCGGCCGGCACTGTCCCTCCAGCCGACATTGTCGTGACGGCCGGCAGCGAGGACGTCCTGCCCGCCATTCCGGTCTCGGCCGGAGCGCTCGTCTTCGACCACAGCGGCCGGCTCCTCGTGCTGAAGCCGACCTACAAATCGGGCTGGACGATCCCGGGCGGTGTGATGGAAGCGGACGGCGAGACGCCCTGGCAGGCGTGCCGCCGCGAGGTTCGCGAGGAGACAGCTCTCGACGTCAAGTGCAGCCGCCTTGTGTGCATGGACTTCCGCCGTCCCCGAGCAGGCACTGCCGGCGGCATCCGCTACCTGTTTGACTGCGGCCACGTGCCCGACTCGCAGGTCGCCGCCATCGAGGTACAAGCCGAGGAGATTTCCGAGTACCGCTTCGTACCGGTGGCGGAGGCTCTCTCGCTGCTGCGCAAGCCGATCCGGCGTCGGGTCCGGGCAGTGCGCACGCGAGCGGGCAAGCCGCGCGGCCGGGGTATCGCCTACCTAGAGGACGGCCGCCCGATCGTGGCAGTAAGCCCGCCCGCGCGGTCAGCCAAATGATCCGAGCACCGGTGCGAGCCGCTCTAGGTCATCGGGTCCGGCCAGGTCGGGCAAGGACAGGAACACGGTGCTGACGCCGTGCTCCGCCAGCAGCCGGTAGCGGCCGACGTGATCAGCCGCAGTGCCCGCGTGGTGCTGCCGGGCGAAAGCGCTCGCGCTCGCGCGCCCGCGGAGGGTCTCCACTAGTGCGGCTGTGTGCTCGCGATCGCGGCCGACGACGGGAACGTCGAGCACGGTGACGGCAACGTCGGCCGGGTCACGGCCGGCGCGCTCGCAGTGCCGCCGCAGCGTGGCCAGGCCGGGTTCGAGGACCGCAAGGTCGGCGGGCAGGTTGCAGCCATCGCCCAGCCGCGCCGCCACGTTCAGCGTCCGGTCCCCGCGTCCGCCGACGATGACCGGGATCGGTGCGGCGGGCCTGGGATAGCAGGTCGTCTCCGGGAGGCTCACCCGCTCGCCCTGGTAGGCCTGAGTGCCGGGCCGCCACAAGGCGCGCAGGATCTCGATCTCGGCCTCGAGTAGGTCAAGCCGGACAGCGGGCGGCGGGAACGGCAGTCCGAATCCGGCGTGCTCGCGCTCCCACCAGCCCGCCCCGAGCCCGCAGAACGCGCGGCCGCCGCTCAGAACATCGATAGTCGCGGCGGTCTTCGCCAGGACGCCGGGCGCGCGGAAGGTCACCGGGCTGACCAGCGTGCCAAGGCGCAGACTGGTGTCCAGACCGGCCAGCAGGCCGAGCGTAACCCAGGGCTCGGGGATCGGCTCCCAGGCACGGCCCACCTGCGGGATCTGGATCAGGTGGTCCATGAGCGCGATACCGCTGAAGCCAGCCGCGGCTGCCGCCAGGGCCACGGACCTCAGCCAGTGGGCCGGGTCGTCGCCCCAGCCGAAACGCGAGATCTGCAGGATGAACTCCAGCTGGGCAGGCCGCTCGCGCTGCTTGCTCGCCGCCTGCCTGCTTCCCGGCGAGTGCGCCGGTTCCACGGCCGCTGATTCCGGTCGGAGCACGGCAGTCCAGCCTTCGGCATCCAGCTGCGCCGCGACATCCGGGAGCCGCGCGAGCTGCATGTCAAGCACAGCAGCGGGGACCGGGCGGTCCCGCTCTCGGTTGCGCCGACGGCACACCGCGCCGTCGATCTCGAACAGGACTGCGATCGCCGGCAGTCCGGAGCGCCGCGCGACCTCCCGGTATTGCTGCCGGCGCGCCGGATCGAGGCCGAGCGTGTCGACAACCGTGGTCAGCCGACGGCCGGCGCGCGCCGCGACAATCTGGTCGAGGACCGCGAAGGCATCGGCGGACGCGTCCAGGTCATGCTCGCCGCTGCCCACAATGGCGCGCAACTGATCGGACGAGACGATCTCCCGCGAGCGGTAGTGCGCTGCGGCCCAGGCCGATTTGCCCGCGCCGGACACGCCGACGAGTACGACGAGAGCCGGGTCCGGGATGGCGGCCGGTCCGCCCGCCTGATCAGGATGCACGGTCATCAGCGTCGCAGACTGGCGGGGGCGTCGGCATCAGTCCGCTAGGTCGCGACGGTGGCGACCGGCCCGAGCGCGAGGCCCGAGTCGATGGCCATCGAGGTGAACGCGATGACGTCCCGGCCGCGCTCAGCCGGATCCGCGTACAGCGACGGCTCGTCCGGCAGTTCCCGGATGCGCAGGGCCTCGGTGGCGATCCGCTGCCAGCGCGGCCCGAACGCGCTGATCGCATACCGGCCCGCGCCGCTCTTCGAGGTCATCCCGCCGGTCGCGAGCAGATGATGCAGCCGGCTGACGCCGAGAACGCACCAGGCCGCAGTCCACTCCGCGCTCGCGTGCTCGGGCTGCTCGGCCAGGCGCTGCGGCCAGCGTGCCCAGTAGGAGCTCAGGTTGGCGTAGGTAAACGCCCGCAGCGCCCCATCGCCGGTCCAGATGTCCTGCTCGGTCAGTGCCGGACCACGCACGGCGACGGACTGACGCGCAAGCTCGTGCCAGGTCACCGGGCTCACGCCATAGTTCCGAGTACTGGGCTGGAAGGTCCCCTCGAACATCACCGGGAGCTCTGGGCACTCCTCCGGCGGTGCGGCCAGGTCCTCGCGCAGCAGGTGGAACCCGTCGAAGTGCGGCAGCGGATGCGCCGTCGCTACCGCGGCGTGCGCGGAAGCGAGTGCCTCAAGCTGTCCCTCGTCCGGGCGCTGCGACAGCACGGCGGCGAAGTCCACGTCGCTCTGACCGGGGAAGTACTCCCCGAAGCTCAGCGAACCGTGCAGGTACAGGCCCGTCACGAGGCCTGGCGCGCCAACGTCGGCCAGATCGAGAAACTGGCTGGTGACACTCGCGGCTTCGGCGGGCAGCTCCATTCTGGCCAGGCTAGCGGCAACCGCCGGTCAGCTCAGCCCGCCAGCAGATCCGGCCACGCTCCGCCGGCCGGGGGAAGAACTGAAAGCGAGGTCATGCCTGCAGCAGATCCGGCCATCGCTCCCGCGGCCGGAGGGAAAACTGCAGGTTCTGCCACGCCTCAGCACAGTCAGCGGTGTCGCCGTGTTCACCCCGGAACCAGCAGATGCAACCGGAGATCTCCGCCAGGTCCCACCAGAGCCGGTAGAGCGTCAGCGCGTCCGCGTCGATCGCCTTGCCGGTCGCGGCCGAATACGCAGTCAGCACCGACGGATCGGTCTCGGCGAGGCCCCACAGATCCCGCTCCGGCGGCGCCAGCAGGACGCTCTCCCAGTCGACGAAGACGAAACCGTCCGTTGTGCGGAGGACGTTCGCCCCGTGCGGCTGACCGTGCGTGATAACTATCCGCTCCGGCCGGGCCGCGACGCGTTGCGCAACGCGGTTGTAGGCGGTTAGCAGCGCAGCAACAGCCTGGCCATCGCGCGCCAGCAGTGCGCGAGCACGCTCCCCGTACGGACCGCCGTCCCAGCGCTCGCCGGTCTGCTCAATCGCGAGAACGAGTTCCCCCCCGCGAGCCGGACAGTGAACGGATCCGGGTCTGGCGGCGTGGCCTTTGCTGCGTGCAGCCGGGTCAGAAGGCCGACCACCGCCAGCCGGTCCGCAGGCGAGGAAAACGTGCCGTCGGCGCGCGACTCCGCGCCGTCCAGATACGCGTGCACGGCGAGGGAGTAGCGCTCCGTCAGCCGGATAAGGAGCGCCCCCGAAGTTGCCACAACGGGCGCGAGCACGAAGCCGAGGCCTGCGTCCCGGCGAAGCGACAGAGCCGTCGCGAGAGCTCGCTCAAGCCGCCCGAATGCTGCGTCCCACGTGTCCGCGCCGCCCTGCAGTCGCAGGGCCTGGTCATCGACTGTCACGAACAACTGGTTGCCGCGAGCATCCGTGGCGAGCCAGTGATGGCTGCCGAACCCGACGGGCCGGTACTCCAGAGACGTGGCGCGCAGCGCCCAGCCATCCGCCAGAGCGTCTGCGATCAGGTCGGCAGGCAAGTCGGGCGGCGCAGTGAACACGCCCGCCACCGTAGCCAGGCGCGGGAGGCAGCGGCCAGTGCTTTTCTGGGCGCTGCCTCCCGCGCTACCGGTAGTGCACCACTCCGCGATCGATAACGACCGTCCCGTCCTGCGTCGCTGTCTGGAACTGCGCGGTGCCCGAATCGCCCGCCCAGATCGAGATCACCAGCGCGTCGCCGGGCAGCACCGGCCGGCTGAAGCGCCCGGACATGCCCATGAACCTCGCCGGATCAGATCCGCACAACTCGTGCAGCAGCACCCGTCCGGTGAACCCGTACGTGCACAGTCCGTGCAGGATCGGCCGCTCGAATCCGCCGCGGGCGGCGAACGCCGGGTCGGCATGCAGCGGGTTGCGATCGCCGCTGAGCCGGTACAGCAGCGCCTGCTCCGGCCTGGTCTCCGCGGTCACCTTGTGGTCAGGCGCGCGCTCGGGCAGCGCCCATGGCTCGCTGCCGCCCCGGTCTCCACCGAATCCGCCCTCGCCGCGGATGAATGTCCCGCTGCGCGTGGTGACAAGCGGCTCACCGGTGGCCGCGTCTACGGCGCTGTTCTCGGTCTGGATCAGCGCACCCGAGCCCTTGTCGTAGATTCCAGTCACCTTCGCGGTGGTCCGCAGCGTGCCTTCCACCGGGAGCGGCTTGTGCAGCTCGACCGACTGCTCGGCATGCACCAGCAACGCCCGGTCAAAGTCACCGAGGCTGCCGCTCGGCCTGGCCTGCGCTAGCAGGACGCCGTAGGTCGGCAGCACCTTCTGCTCGACGCCCGCGGTGTTCTCCGTGGTGAACTCGAGTTCCCGCAGCGGGTCGCCAAGGCCAGCTCCGACGCCGATCGCGTACAGCAGCGCGTCCGCCGACGTCCAGGACCGGTCCTGGGGCTCGCCAGCAGCGCCGACCAGACTGTGATTGAGCGACATCCTGACCTCCGGAGCGCGACGTGGCCGGCCGCATTGACAGCGCCGGGCTGACTGGGTCCAATGGCCTAGTAGAACACGCTTCTAGTATTTCGCTCCAGCACTGAATTCCCTGGCGCCCGGCAGCGGCGCCCGCTTGCACGGAGGTCCTGCATGGGTCTGCTCGACGGCCGGGTCGCCATCGTCACCGGGGCAAGCCGCGGAATCGGCGCCGAGATCGCCCGGCGCTTCGCGGCCGAGGGAGCCGCAGTCGCGGTCGCCGCCAGAACCACGGACGCCGGGCAGTCACAGTTCGCCGGCACGATCGCCGAGACGGCCGCCCAGATCCGGGCGGAAGGCGGCACGGCTCTTGCCATCGCGGCGAACCTGGCCCGGCCAGCCGACCGCGAGCGCATCGTCGCCGAGACCGTCCGCGAGCTCGGCCAGCCGGACATCCTGGTCAGTAACGCGGCTGTCACCTACTTCACCCGGGTCGAGGACTTCACCGCCAAGCAGTTCGCGCTGATGTTCGGCGTTCAGGTCGAGGCGCCCTTCCAGCTTGCCCAGCTCGTGCTGCCGGGCATGCGCGAGCGCGGCGCGGGCTGGATCCTCAACATCTCCTCGATCGCTGCCCGCCACCCGGTTATCCCGCCCGGGCCGTTCGCGGGGCGGGGGGGCACCGTGTACGGCATGTGCAAGGCGGCCATCGAGCGCTTCTCGACCGGGCTCGCGGCCGAGCTGTACCCGGACAACATCGCGGTCAACGCGCTGTCGCCGACGAAGGTCGTGCCGACGCCGGGCACGATCTTCCATCAGCTGACCTCTGAGGGCGCCGAGAACTCCGAGCCCGCGGCCGTCATGGCGGAGGCGGCGCTGATGCTCTGCCACCGTGCCCCGCAGAGCCTGACTGGCCGGGTCACCTACTCGCAGAAGCTACTGGCCGAGCTCGGCGTCCCGGTGCCGCAGGCATAACCGTGACAGGAAACGACGGCCTCCGAGTTGACTGCCACCTGCACACCGCTGTCTCCGGGGACGCCGTCACGACTCTCGACGAGCTGGCCGGGCGAGTGGCGCAGGAGCGGCTCGACGTCGTCTTCATCACCGATCACAACGTGACCTCAGCCGCCGTCGAGGCGGCCGAGCGGGACATCGGCGCCCGGGTGATCGTCGGCGAGGAAATCCGGACCCGTGACGGGGACGTCATCGGGCTGTTCCTCACCGAGCGCATCCCGTACGTCCTGCCGCTGGCCGAGGTGATCGCGCTGATTCGCGGGCAGGGCGGGCTGGTGTACCTGCCGCATCCCTACGATCCCGGCCGCGCCAGCCTGGGGGAGGTCGCCGAGCAGCTCTGCGCCCGCGGCCTGGCCGACGTCGTCGAGGTGTTCAATGCCAAGATCTGCGACCCGGTCCTGAACGAGCGCGCCGCCGGTCTGGCCACCCGGTACGGACTGCCCGGCGGCGCGGGCTCCGACGCGCACGACCCGGAAGGCGTCGGCGCGGCGTACCTGGAGATGCCGGACTTCGACGGGCCGCGCGAGTTTCTGGCGGCACTGGCCGACGCCGCGGTGACCGGAGTGCACCGGCCGCACGCCGTTCGCTACGCCCGCCGTCCCGGATAGTGGTCGGGGCCGTGATCTGCGGATCCTGCGGTCCGCCGCGAGGCTCACCGTAAGCTTTACGGCCGGTCAGCGTCAAAGGTCAAGATCCTTTATGCGCGTGTCACCGCCGGTGATGCGCGGCCTTCTCGTTACTGTGCTGCTGTGAACGACTCGACTGCCCGTACCGACCTGCGCATTCCGCGCGCTCCCGGCACCGACGAGCAGGCCCGCGGATCGCGCAGATCACCCAGACGCAGCTACCTGCCGTCGGCACAAGTGGTCGAGGAACTCAGCAGCGTGAAGGATCTCACGGCGCTCGCCGACGAACTCCGCGACTGCCTCACTGAGACCAGCGACTGACGTCCTGGCGATGATGGTGAGTTAGTGCGGCTATCGCACCAGTGACTCAACCTCGTCAGGTCCGCATGCGAGGCCTTGACCCGCTCCGGCCACGGTGACAACCTTCTGAGCACCGCCACCCGTCTGCACTAGCGAGGGGGCTGACCGATCTGGCGCAGCCTGTGTCGCGGCGGCGGGAGGCGGCGTGCGGACGGCCGACGACTCGGACTTCACCGCTTTCGTCGTCGCGTCGGCCCGCCGCCTGCTGCGCGGCGCGTACCTCATCACTGGCGACCTCGCCGAGGCAGAAGATCTGCTGCAGACCGCACTGGAGCGTGCTTACCGGCGCTGGCCGTCCATCAGGCAGAAGGACGTACCCGAAGCCTACGTGCGCAAGATCATCGTCACGAGCACGATCGACGCGGGACGCCGACGCAAGTTCAGCAGCGCTCCGCTCGAGGAGGAGCAGCTGCCCGGACTTCCCGATCCTGCCGTCGAGGGCCTGCCCGGCCGGGCGGCGCTGCTCAGCTGCGTCCGCGAACTCCCGCCCGGACAGCGGGCCGTGCTGGTGCTGCGGTACTTCGACGATCTGACGGAATCCGAGGCCGCGCGGGTTCTCGGCTGTTCGGTCGGCTCGGTCAAGTCGCAGCACGCCAGGGCGATCGCCCGGCTGCGCGAACTCATGCCCCGCCAGCCCGATGGGAGCAAGACGTGATCACCCGAGTCGACCGGGAACTGGAGGCCGCGTTCGAGATGGCGAGCGAATTCGTGTGGCCAGATCCTGAACTCGCCGAACGCGCCCGGGCTGGCGCCCGCAGACGGCGCCGCCGGACACTGGCCGCCGCCGCTGCGGCCTGCGCGGCAGTACTGGTGATCGCCGGCACCGCGTACGCCGGCGCTAGCCATCACCACGACACCGGCGCGCTGTCGACGGGCGACTCGCCACGGACCGTGGCCACCGTCGACTACCCGGTGACCCAGCTGGCCGTGAGCGGGCAGTACCTCTACCTGCTGGCCGGCCAGAACTCGCTGCTGACCGCTTATGACGCCGCAACCGGGAAGCTGATCCGGCAGGTGCACCTACCGAGCGATGCGTCGGCGCTGGCGATAGGTCCCGGCGGGCTTGTCTGGCTCGCGTTCTCCCCCGACCAGGGTGGCGGGCCCACGGGCATCTGGCTGCTGAGCCCGGACCTGCGGCTGCACTCAGCCTACGCCGCGCTCCGGGCGAACACGATCTTGCCGACCGGCCGGACCTCGGCCTGGATCGCGGATCAGTACGGCCTGGTCGGGCTGCGCATGCCGACGCCCGGGCAGTCAGGCCCGGCCGCTGCACGCCGACAGCCGGGCACCAGCCTCGGCGCCCCGTCGGGCACTAAGCCGGGCTGGTGGTCCGGCGAGATAGGCGGACGGATCGCAGTATTCGTTACCAGCGGCAGTAGCAACGACGGCAGCGGTAACGGCGGGCATCTGGTGCTCGCAGGCTCTCCCGGACTGCGTTTTGGCGGCAGCTGGCAGACGCAGATCAGTGCGGTGACGAGCACCGGCGACTCGCTCTGGGTGACGACTTACGCACAGCGCAACGGCGAGGCGTCCCTTACCGGCCCGCTCGTGCGCCTCAACACCCGGCTGGCGGACAGCACTCCCGCATCCCTCCGGTCCAGCCCGGTGCTGGCCAGGTCGGAGGGCGTCTGGTCGGCCGGCGACACGATCTGGGTTGCAACCGGGGTGCGAGGACATTCGCTCGTCTGCTTCACAGCCGGCCGCACGATCGGGCCCGTCATGACGTTGCCCGTGAGCGGTGAGGTCGTCGCGCTCACCGCCACGGCTGGCACGGTGTACGTGAACGCGCTGCAGCCACCCGGCTCCTACGCCCCGTCGCCCATCACCGCCTATCGGGTTCCGGCCGCTTGCAAGTAGTCACGCCCCAGGCGGCGCCCTCAGAGGCCGATCCTGGTTGCCAGGTGCTCGCGGTGGTAGCTGGCATCGCCGAGGAACAGCTCGCTGGCCTTCGCCCGCTTGAAGTACAGGTGCGCATCGTGCTCCCAGGTGAAGCCGATGCCGCCGTGGATCTGGATGTTTTCCGCCGCTACGTGGAAGTAGACGTCGGATGCGTACGCCTTGACCAGGGACGCCACCATTGGCACCTCGGCGGAGTCCTCCGCGACCGCGGCGGCCGCATACTGCACCGCCGAGCGCAGCGACTCGACCTCGAGCAGCAGGTCGGCGCAGCGGTGCTTGATGGCCTGGAAGCTGCCGATCGGCCGGCCGAACTGGTGCCGCACCTTGGCGTACTCGACCGCCATGTCCAGCGCCCGCTGTGCGCCACCCAGTTGCTCGGCTGCCTGCGCGATCGCGGCGACGTCCAGCGTGTGGCTCAGGACCGCGGTGCCGTCGCCGGCCGAGCCGATCAGCTGCGCGGACACGCCGGAGAAGTCGAGTCGCGCCAGCTTGCGGGTCTGGTCGAGCGTCGGCAGCGCCGCGGCGGTCAGGCCGTCGGCGTCAGCGGGAACGGCGAACAGGCTGAGTTCCTCTCCGGTTCGCGCCACCACCAGGATCAGGCTGGCCGAGTGACCGTCGAGGACAAAGCTCTTGCGGCCGTCGAGCCGCCAGCCCTCCGCGCTCCGCGTCGCCGTCAGCCGGATCGCGTCCGGGTCCCAGGAACCGTCTTCCTCGGTGAACGCCAGCGTCGCGATGACCTCACCGGACGCGATGCCGGGCAGGTACTTCTTCCGCGCGTCCGCATCCGGGCTCGCCAGCAGCGCCTGCGTCGCCAGCACGGCGCTGGCCAGGTACGGGCCGCCGTACAGCGCGGCGCCCAGTTCCTCCAGGACGATGGCCTGCTCGGCGAAGCTGAAACCGGCCCCGCCGTACTCCTCCGGGATCGCGATGCCCTGCAGGCCGAGTTGCTCCCCGGCCTGCCGCCACACGCCCGCGTCGAGCCCGTCGGAGGTTTCCATCAGCTCCCGGACCGAGCCGATGGGCGCGCGGTCGGCCAGGAACCGGCGGACCGAGGCACGCAGCTCTTCTTGCTCCGCACTGACGCCGAGAATCATCGGCCGGCTCCCTTCACCTGATCATTCATCGTTGCAGCCGTCCGGACCGGCGATCACCAGTACGTCCAGTGCTTCTACCTGGTCGCCGCTGACCCACAGCGGGTTGACCTCCAGCGCCTGCAGGCCGTCGAGGGAGCAGGCAAGCTCGCCGAGACGAGCGATCACGTCGGCGAGTGCGTCCAGATCGACCGCGCCGGTGCCGCGCGCGCCCTGCAGGACGGGCAGCGCGCGCAGCTCGGACAGCATGCTGCGCACTTCGGCCACGGCGGCCGGGAGGATACGCAGGCTGGTGTCCCGCAACAGCTCCACCCAGATCCCGCCAAGGCCGACAGCGAGCACCGGGCCGAACGCCGGATCGACGGTCACGCCAGCCAGGATTTCCGTGCCGGACGTACGCATCGACGTGACCAGAACCTCGTTTCCGGCCCGAAGGTGGTTCGTGGCCGCGACGACGCGATCGTAGCCGTCGCGCACGGCCGCTTCTGTCGAGAGGTTCAGCAGCACGCCGCCGACGTCGGACTTGTGCGTCACCGCGGCCGAGTTGATCTTGAGCGCGACCGGGGTGCCGAGCTCGCGGGCGATTGCCGCCGCCTCGCCGGCCGAGCGAGCGACGCCACCCGCGACGACCGGAATGCCCGCGGCGCTGAGCAGGTCGCGAGCACGCGCCTCGGGCCACGCCGTCGCAGTCGCGGCAGGCTGCCGAGGGCGCCCGGCCATCAGCCGCACGTCGCCGCGGCCGTCCTGCCAGCGCAGCGCGTGGCCGATAGCCTGCAGGCCGAGCTCCAACCCTCCGGCCAGGTGAACGCCGTTCCTGGTGAGGAGCTCGCGCGCGTAGCCGGTCACGTCGGTGCAGGTCATGCCCAGCGGCAGGACCGGGATCGGCGAGGTACGCAGTCGCTCGGCCAGCCAGGCGACCCGGGACTCGAGCAGCTGCGCGGCGGCCTCGTCCGGTGGCCGGACGTCCGGAACGGTGAATCCGGTGAAGACCGCGAAATCCAGGCCGGGATCCTCGACCGCGGCGTCGAGCGCGTGGTCGATGGCCGTCATCATGGTGGTGCGGGCGTTCGCCAGGACGTAGCCGGTGACGTCGAGCGGGTTCCGGGCGTTCGCGAACGACGGCAGGTGCGCGGCGATCGCGGCAGTTGTCGCCGGGCCGAACGCCGGGATCTCGATGCCCTCCGCGCTGGCCCGGTCGGCGATGATGTCGCAGGCGCCGCCGGACGCGGTCAGCACACCCATCCGCCGGCCGCGCGGCCACCGCTGGTAGCCGAGCAGCGCCGCCGTGGTGAGCAGGTCCTCGATGCTGGTGACGCGGGTGATGTCCAGCTGGCGAAGGGCAGCGTCGACCACGGCGTCGTCTCCGGCGACCGCGCCAGTGTGCGCGAGTGCCGCAGCCTGCCCGGCCTGGCTGGAACCAACCTTCATCGCCACGATCGGCTTGCCGGCCTCGTCGGCCCGGCGAGCCGCTGCGCTGAACGCGGCCGGGTCGCCGATCTCCTCCAGGAACATGCAGATGACCCTGGTCTGCTCGTCGGCGACCAGGTAGTCGAGCATGTCAGCGGTAGTGATCATCGCCTCGTTGCCCAGGCTCGCCACCGTGCTCACGCCGATTGCCTGAGCGCGCGCGAACGCGAGAAGTGCGCTGGACAGCGCGCCGCTTTGCAGGGCGATGCCAACCGGGCCGGGCGCCAGCGGGAGCGGCACGGTGAGCGCGAACGGCGCGGCCTTGGCGCCGGTGTTGAGGAAGCCGAGCGTGTTCGGGCCGAGGATGAGGATGCCGCTCCTGGCGGCCGAGGCCACCAGGTCGTCTTCGAGTTCGCGCCCGGCGGAGCCAGCCTCCCGGTAGCCGGAGGCGAGGACGACCACATTTCGTACCCCGGCCGCAGCGGCGTCGTCGATCACGCTGGCGACCGCTTCGGTGGGAGCCAGGACGAACGCGAGGTCAGCGGGCTCGGCGAGGTCGCGCAGCGTGCGCACGGCCGGGCGGCCGAAGATCCTCTCGTGCCGCGGGTGCACCGGCAGCAGCGGCCCCTCGTAGCCGACCGCACTGCTCGCCGCCACGATGAAGCGCGACCAGCCGGACGTCTCGGACGCACCGACCATCGCGATGCTGCGCGGCGCGAAGAACTCCGCGAGCCGCTCCGGCGTGATCAGCGCGCGGGCCGCAGCCTGACTATCCCCGGCACTGCCGCCGCTGACCGCACTGCCGTGCGCATTCGCTCCGCCGGCCGCCGCCGCGCCGCCGTCCGCCACCGTCCCGCCGACCGCTACTGCGCCCTCGACGTCAGCAGCGCCATCAGCCGCGCGCGGCTCGGTAGTGAGATCAGCGCCACTGGCCACGTTTCTGGTTTCCGTCACGTCAGTCACGCCCGTGCCCGCGGCTCCTTCGGCAGGCCGAGCGCTCGTTCGGCGATGATGTTGCGCTGGATCTCGTTCGTGCCCGAGTAGATCGAGCCGGCCCGGCTGGCCAGGAAGACGTTCTGCCAGCCCGTGGTCGCGTACCCGTCGCCCTCGGGCCGGATGAGCCCGTCAGCGCCCTCGATGTCCATCGCGATCTCGCCAAGCTTCTTGTGGTACTCGCTCCAGAACAGCTTGTTGATCGACGCCTCCGGCCCCGGCTGGCGGCCCTGCGCGAGCCCGGCCAGTGCGCGAAGGCCGGAGAAGCGCATGATCTCGACCTGGGTATAGGCCCAGGCCAGCCGCTGCCGAATCAGCGGGTCGGTGCTGCTGCCCCGCTTGCGCGCGGTCTCGACCAGCTCCCAGAACTCCCGCTGGTAGGCCAGATGCAGGATGGACGCGCTGCCGCCGCGCTCATAGCCGAGCGTGGTCATCGCGACGCGCCAGCCGTTGTTGAGTCCGCCGATCACGTTGAACATCGGGGCGCGAACGCCATCCAGGAAGTCCTCGCAGAACTCCGCCGCACCCGACATCTGCCGGACTGGCCGGTAGCTGACCTTCGGGTCAGTGAAGTCGATGAGCACGAAGGAAATGCCCGCGTGCTTCTCCGCGTCCGGGTCGGTGCGGCAGAGGACGAACATCTTGTTCGCGCGCGCAGCGCCCGACGTCCAGAGCTTCTGCCCGGTGATGACGACCTCGTTTCCGTCGATGTCGCCCTTGGTCTGCAGGCCGGCCAGGTCACTGCCGGTGCCCGGCTCGGAGAAGCCCTGGCAGTACACGTCCTCGCCAGTGATGATCCGGGGCAGGAAGTGGCCCTGCTGCTCCGGCGTCCCGTGCACGATCACCGATGGCCCGACCAGGCTCTCGCCCATGCCGCGCACGACGCGCGGAACGCCGGCCCGGTACAGCTCCTCGTTGAACACCGCGACCCGGACGGCGTCCAGGCCCTTGCCGCCGAACGCCTGCGGCCACTGCGGGCAGATGAATCCCGCCTCGAGTAGCTCGGCTTCCCAGGCGGCATACGCCGGGTGATGCATCGCCCCGGCGCGCCGATCGCTGCCGTATCCGCCGGTGGTGACGACGTTGTTCCAGTCCGTGACCTCGGTCAGGCCGTCCGGTGCGTGCGTCGCGATCCAGTCGCGCGTCTCGGCGCGGAACTGAGCGATCTCAGGGCCAAGGTCGAGTTCCAAGATGACCTCCGGGCTAGCGGGTAACGCAGGGGACACAGCGCGAGCCCGTGCCGCGGCACCGGCGCAATTCTGGAATCTGGTTCTAAGGTGATGAAATCCCGGCGGCGCATCCCCTGTCAAGGCTCGGAAACGTGGCCGCTGGGGGCACGCCGCCCGGCCCGGTGCCTGCGCTGGGCCTGGCACCTGGTAGGACGGGCGGGTGATCGAGATCTCCTCGCATGCGGAGCTCGTCTCCCGCTGCCAGGGCGACACCCTGTGCCTGTGGGCGGCCCGCGGCCTGGACGGCCGGAGCCGCGCCTGGCGCAGTGCCGACGGTACGGCGCTCGCCGTCGCCGGAGCCGGGTTGTCGACGCGCGACCGGATCGCCGTCCTGGGCGCTGCGAGTGCGCTCGTACCACTCGTGCGCGACGTGCTCAAGGTGGTGGGGCCGAGTTTCCGTCCGCTTGGGGACCCGCTTCTGACGGATGCGCTTGTCGCTGGAATCCCGCAGCTGAAGCGGGCTGCCACCTTCGGCTGGATGGACTACCGGCCGGCCGCCGAGCCGCCATCCTCCGGTCCAGGCTCAGAAGCGGAGTCGGCGGGGCCGGAGGCGCCGCATACGGTGACCGACATCGTGGCCGCTTCGGCAGCGGCAGCGAGTCGGAGCGAACCCCACCCGACCGGATTGAGCTCGACCGGAGCCGATTCGGGCGGTCTGGCCGACCACAGTGGATCGCACGCTCCGGGAGTCGCGCACTGGCTGACTGACTCGGAGGCCAGCGAGGTCAGCGAACTGCTCGACGCCGGATACGCCCAGTCCGATGCCCGGCCGGGAGTGGCCGGCGTCGAGCGCTGGGCAGGGGTGCGCGACGTGTCCGGCCGTCTCGTAGCTGCGACAGCACTCGCCTGGTCGGCCGTCGATGTCGGTTATCTGGCCGGCGTGGCCGTCCATCCCGCCGCCCGTGGCCAGGGACTCGGTGCTGCGGTCTGCAGCTTCGTCCTGGCCGAAGCACTCCGCGATCACGGCGCGGCGGCGCTGATGGTCGACCAGTGGAACGACGCCGCCATCCGGCTCTATCTCAGGCTCGGAATGCGCTACCGGCCGGTGGCTGTGGCCGCCGTGACCGGCTGACCAGGAACGGCCATTCCCGCACCCAGCCGACCGCCGGCGCCAGGCGACGGCCTCCGGCTGCCGCGTTGGATACGACCCCGTCAGGGCCGGGCCGGACCGCCTGCCATCAGCCGCTGCGTGTAGTCGATGACCGCGTCGATGATCTGCATGGCCTGCGCCCGTGTCCGGGCCACCGCGACCTCGCGGGCACCCTCGCCGATGAGCGAGGTCAGCACGGCCGCATACAGCCGGTCGAGCGAGGTGTCGGGCAGCCGCAGCAGCGCGTCGTTCTGCCGGACCCACTCGTGGCCGCGGTGCCGCCTCATGACCTCGAATCCCGGCGGTCCGTCCCCGGTTGTGAACAAGATCGCCAGGTCTCGCCGTTGCCAGCTCATCTCGAGGTAGGCCCGCGCCCCAGTCGCGAACAGCTCAGCCGGGTCGCTTACGCCGCACTCCCGCGCCGCGGCCACTGCCGTGCTCGCGGCATCCTCGTAGGCCAGCTGGTGCTCCTGCCACAGCGCGAGGAACAGCTCGCTCTTCCCGCCGAAGTGGTGATACAGGCTGCCCACGCTCGACCCGGCCCGCTCCACCACGTCCGCGATGCTCGCCTCAGCGAAGCCCTGCTTCGTGAACACGTCCCGCGCCGCGTCCAGCAGCGCCCGCTGCGTCTGCGCGGTGCGCCCCCACTGCCAGGCGCTGCTGCCCGGCTTTCGCGACGGCGGCTCGCCCCGCGCCGGCGTTTCGCTGCGTGCCTGCGGCTCGGCCATCGGTGCTCACCGCCTCCCTCGGAGTTGGCTGGCTACTGTCAGCATCGTGCCACGGCCAGGCGCCAGGCGAATTTCAGGCCGGAAACGTGGTCGTCCGGGGCGACTGTCGTCCGTCACGCCAGCCAGGCGTCGAGGACGTGCTCACCGCGGGCTAAATCAGTCTCGTCCGGACTCCGTCCCGTTCCAGCGTGCTTTCGGTTAGCGACCTGGACGATCTGGACGATAATGACACTGGCGCCCGGAACTCGGACCGCATGCGCATGCCGCGAGTCGACTGAGCTCATGGCCTGGACGTGGCAGGTGCCTGCCGCCGTCGGGGAAGCCAGGAGAGCCCGAGCATTCCAGGAGGACATGATCCCGTGACTAGCCAAGACGCCGAGGCAGGCCCGCAGGACACCGATACCGCGGGCAGCCTGGCCGATGCAGCCAGCTTCGACACCAGCATCGCGCACCCCGCCCGGGTCTATGACTACCTCCTCGGCGGGAAGGACAACTACGCTGCTGACCGGGAAGCCGCCGCGGAGTTC
This sequence comes from uncultured Actinomycetota bacterium, assembly GCA_963711535.1. Taxonomy (GTDB): domain Bacteria; phylum Actinomycetota; class Actinomycetes; order Streptosporangiales; family Streptosporangiaceae; genus JAJYUU01. Next base: position 467,220 of record CAVQEN010000008.1, read on the forward strand.
GCCGCGGCGATGCCCAGCATCCTGCCGGGTGTGCAGGCCAACCGGGCGTTCTTGCGCCGGGCGGTCGAGTACCTCGCACGGGAGGCCGGGATCCGGCAGTTCCTCGACATCGGGACGGGCCTGCCCACGGCGCAGAACACCCATCAGGTCGCACAGTCGATCGTGCCGGAGTCACGGGTCGTGTACGTCGACAATGACCCCATCGTCCTCGCCCACGCCCGCGCGCTGCTGACCAGCAGCCCTGAGGGTGCCACCGACTACCTCGAGGCGGACGCCCGGGACCCGGCGAAGATCCTGCGCGAGGCCGCCCGGACACTCGACTTCAGCCAGCCCGTAGCGGTCATGATGCTGCTGGTCCTGCACTTCATCCCCGACTCCGACGGCCCGCACCAGATCGTCGCAGAGCTGATGGACGCCGTTCCGCCGGGCAGCTACCTGACGGTCTCGGATGCCACCACAGACATCGACACCGACCGGGTCATCGGCGCGACGAGTCAGTACAACGCCCGGACCGGCCCGACTCGCTCTTCGCCGCGCACGCGCGCGGAGATCTCCCGCTACTTCGACGGCCTGCAGTTCGTCGATCCGGGCCTGGTACCAGTTTCGCAATGGCGCACCCTGGGCCCTGCGCCGATCATTCCCGCCTATGCCGGCATAGGCCGCAAACCCTGAGCAGCCCGCTACCCGGCACGCCGAGGGCGAGACATGTGACCCAGTTCTCAGTGATAATTCCAGAAGGTCGTTCTAATATCGGGCCAACTGGACCTCATGAAGGATCGGGTGAGCTGTATGGGCAGCCTGGACGGGCGGGTCGCGATCGTCACCGGCGCAGGACGCGGTATCGGCAGGTCCACTGCCCTGCTGCTCGCCCGTGAGGGAGCGAGCGTCGTCGTGAACGATCTCGGCGGCGCCGTCGACGGCAGCGGCAACAACACCGGTCCGGCGCATGACGTCGTCAGCGAGATCACCAGCACCGGCGGCGCCGCGATCGCCAACGGCGCGGACGTCTCGGATCACGCCGCGGCCGAGGGCCTGATCAAGGCCGCGATCTCCGAGTTCGGCCGCCTCGACGTGCTGGTGAACGTGGCCGGCATCCTCCGCGACCGGATGATCTTCAACATGTCCGAGCAGGAGTGGGACGACGTCATCCGGGTGCACCTCAAGGGCACGTTCAACACCTCGAAGTTCGCCGCCGCGCACTGGCGCTCGCTGCGCGAGGAGACCGCGCAGAACCGCCTCATCAACTTCACCTCCGTGTCCGGGCTGCACGGCGCGCCGGGCCAGCCGAACTACGCCGCGGCGAAGATGGGCATCGTCGGCCTCACCTGGTCGTGCGCGAACTCGCTGGGCAAGTACGGCGTGACCGCCAACGCGGTATCTCCGGCCGCCGCCACCCGGATGACCGACTCCATCCCGACCGACCGGCGCCGAGGTGACCGGCCCGCCGACGACGACCAGCGCCGCTCGCCAGACAACGTGGCGACCGTCGTCGCCTACCTGGCCAGCGAGCGGTCCGGCTGGCTGACCGGCCGCATCGTGCACTCCGCGGGCTACGAGGTCTCGCTCTACAACAACATGTCACCCGTCGTGCGGCTCATCGGCGAGCAACCGTGGCAGCTCGATGACCTGGCCGACCAGGTCGAGCGCTCGTTCCGGCCGACGCCCGGCAGGCCCGTGTGACAGCACAGGTCCCGCCGGTCGCGAAGGCGCCCGCCAAGCCACTGCCCGAGCCCACTCCGGACACCCAGCCGTTCTGGGACGGCTGCAGCCGCGGCGAACTGGTCATCCAGCGCTGCCTCGACTGCGGCAAGCCGTATTTCTACCCGCGCCCGGTCTGCCCGGAGTGCGGCTCGGTGAACGTCGAGTGGTTCACCGCCAGCGGCCGCGCGACTCTGTACTCGTACGTGATCAACCACCGGCCCGCCCGCGGCTTCGAGAACGAGGGCCCGTACGCGATCGCGGTCGTCCAGCTCGCCGAGGGACCGCGGATGATGACCAACATCACCGGCATCCCGAACACCCCCGAGGAGCTAGTCCTGGACATGGAACTCCAGGTCGCCTTCGAGAAACGCGGCGAGATGAGCATCCCGGTCTTCGCACCAGCGGCAGGAGAAAAGTCTTTATGAGCCGGGAACGTGGTGTGATCATCGCCGGAGCTGCCGAGACGAACTCGGTCGGGAAACTCCCGGACTATTCGACGTTGCAGCTGCACCTGGAAGGCGCGGTCAACGCCGTCGCGGACGCCGGGCTGACGATGCGCGACATCGACGGTATCGCCACGGTCAGCGCGCCGGGTCCGATGCAGGTGGCGCACGCGCTCGGCATCACCCCGACCTGGATGGACGGAACGGCCGTCGGGGGCACCTCATTCCTCCTGCACGTCCGCCATGCGGCCGCAGCCATCAGGGCCGGGTACGCCTCGACCATTCTTGTCACTCACGGCGAGTCCGGCCGATCGCGAGTGGGGGCGGCCCCGTTTCCTCGCGGAGCCTCATCGATTCCGGGCCAGTTTGAAGCACCCTACGGAACGGTCGGGCCGACCAGCGCCTTCACGATCCCTGCTCTGCGCTACATGAAGGAGTACGGACTCACCCACGAGCAGCTTGCGTACGTCGCGGTGGCGCAGCGGAAATGGGCCGCGCGGAACCCGCGGGCGATGTTCCGCGACCTCATCACCGTCGACGACGTGCTGTCCTCGCGGGTCGTCGCGTGGCCGTTCCACCTGCTCGAGTGCTGCCTGGTCACCGACGGCGGCGGCGCTCTGGTGGTGACATCGGCTGACCGTGCGGCGGACTTTCCGAAGCCGGCGGTCCACGTGCTCGGCACCGGCGAGTCCATGGACGCGCCGCTGATCTCGCAGATGGCAGACTTCACCGAGTCGAAGGCGTTCCTGCTGGCCGGGCAGGCGGCGCTGGCCGAGGCAGACATCACGACGGCTGATGTCGACCACCTGATGATCTACGACGCGTTCGCGCACGTGCCGATCTACGGGCTGGAAGCGCTCGGGTTCACGGCCAAGGGCGAGGCAGGGGCGTTCATCGCGGAGGGGAACACTGAGCCCGGCGGGAAGCTGCCGCTGAACACCAACGGCGGCGGCCTGTCGTACACGCACACCGGGATGTACGGGATGTTCGCCATCCAGGAAGGCGTGCGGCAGGTGCGCGGCGAGGCGGCGGCCCAGGTCCCCGACGTGAACCTGAGCGTGGTCGTCGGCAACGGCGGCATGTTCGCCAGCTCGGGTGTGCTGGTGCTGGGCCGCGAACCGCGCTGAGGCGGCCAGCGATCAACTCATAGGAGCCACCGCGGTGAGCAGCCCGACTTCGCGGGCAAGCAACTCGTGCCGCGTTTCCCGGCGGACGCCGAGGCGGGCAGTGCCACCGGAGCAGTAGATGACCGGCGGCCGCAGGGCGCCGTTGTAGTTGTTCACCATGGTGAAGCAGTACGCGCCGGTGACCGGGACCACGACCAGGTCGCCGATCTGCGGGTTCCGCAACTCCACGTCGGGGGTCACGATGTCGCCGGACTCGCAGTGGCGGCCGACCAGGTCGGCGAGAACCTCGGGCTCGTCCCAGCGGCCGACGACCATCGGCGCGAAGCGCTGCCCGTAGAGGGGGTACTCGAGGTTGTCGCCCATGCCGCCGTCGGTGGCGACATGCAGCTTGCCCGCTAGCTTGAGAGTCAGCACCCGGTAGAGGGTCACGGCGGCCGGCGCCACCAGCGACCGGCCGGGCTCGATGATCAGCTCGACATTCTCGCCCAGGTGGTGGTGCGCTGCAGCGACCAGCCGGTCCAGGTAGTGGTCGATGTCCGGCGCGACGTCGGCCGCCTCGTACCGGACGCCGAGGCCGCCGCCGAGGTCGTAGACGTCGAAGGAGCCGAGTGAGGCCAGCGCCTCCACCTCGGCCTCGAACTGCTCGAGGTTGAGTATCTGCGAGCCGATGTGCGCGTGCAGGCCGCGCATCTCGATCATCGGCGACGCCTGCATCCGGGCGAGCGCTTCCGGCACGTGCTCCACCGGCACGCCGAACTTGGCTGACTTGCCGCCGGTCGCGAGCGCGAGGTGGGTCTTGGACTCGATGCCGGGGCTGACGCGCAGGAGGACCGGCGCGGGCCGGGTCGCGAGCGCGTCGATGCGGTCGATGTCATCGAATCCGTCGACCACGATGTAGCCGATCCCGGCGTCGAGGGCTGCCCTGATGTCCGCGTCGGACTTCGCGTTGCCGTGCATCACGATCCGGCTCGGATCCGCGCCGCCGGCCAGCGCGATCTGCAGTTCGCCTTCGCCGACCACGTCGAAGCCGAGGCCCTCGCTCGCCAGGATGCTGATCATCGATGCTGACGGAAAGGATTTCGTGGCGAAGCAGACATGGCTGCGCGGGTGGCGGCGCTCGAGGCCGACCCGGAACGCGCGCGCCCGGTCGCGCAGCACGTCCTCGTCGAAGACAAACGCAGGCGTGCCGAACTCCGCCGCGATCTTAGTCAGCGAGCAGCCGCCGATCCGCAGGTCGGCGCCGTCGATCTCGGCAGAAGGGGGCAGCAGGGAAAGATCAGGCATACACCGATGCTTACTCCACGGACGGCCGGTCCTTCAAATCGCGTCGCGCGAATCCGCTGTTGCGCCAGAGACTGCTGGTGTCGCACAATTACGGCTAATCCTTACTTGTACAGTTATCACTACCTACGGGGACCATCATGGGGCGACTCGGGGTTTCTCGTCGCGCGTCTGGCCTAGCACTCATCATCGCGGCTGCGTCGCTAGCCGCCGTGGGATCTTCTGCAGTCCTCTCGGCGACGAGCGCTGCTGCCGACGACTCCGGCTACACCGCGTCGTTCATTCCGACGGGTCAGCAGGAGTTCGCCTCTGCGATCAACCCGGCTACCGACACTGTCTACCTGGGCGCGAGGGCCACCGACTATCTCACGGCGCTGGATGGCACCACCGGGACGGTCACGGCGACGCTCAACCTTGGTGCGGTTCCGCGAGGGATTGCGGTCGATCCGCTGGATCGACTATCGCCACGGTTCGCCTCGGGAGCGCTACCGCGCCGTACGCGATCACCTTCGATCAGGCGTCGGATGTCGCGTGGGTGGCCAGCGAGAGCGGCTACGCCGTTGCGATCAGCGGCGCGAGCGACTCCGTGATGCACACCATCTCGCTCCCCGGCAGCTTTCCGATCTCGATAGCCGTCAACCCGACGACCAACACCGTCTATGCCGCCACCCAGAGCGGGACGGTCGCCGTCGTCGACGGAGCCACGGGGACACTCGCTGGCACGATTGTTGCGCCGGACGTAGTTCGGGGCGTCGCCGTGAACCCGGTGACCGGAACGATCTACATCGCTGGTCTTAACAGTCAGGGCTATGAGGGATCAACCTGGGTCGTCAGCGGCACCACCATCGTCGACACCACCGACCGCGGTGGGTATGCAGCTGCCGTTGACCCCGTCACCGGGGCTGTCTATACGCCAGCCGTGGGAGTGAACGGAGCTTTTGTGTTCACTTCCTCGGCATCTGACGGCATGTCGCCAATCATCAACGGCAATCCACTGGCAACCTTTGCCGTCGGCGTTGCCGGCAGCTCTACTATCAACACGAGTGCGCTCCCCGCCGCGGCGTTCACCGAGTCCGGAGAACTCCCCGCTGGCATCACGCTCAGCTCATCGGGAGTCCTGTCCGGCACGCCAGCGACCGGTAGCGGCGGCGCTTACCCGATCACTGTCACGGCGAGCAACGGCATTGTGTCCGACTACCAGGAGTCATTTACTGTCGTCGTCGACCAGGTCCCCCAGTTCACCGGATCGCCGACGGCAACCTTCCAGGTGGGCACGGCGGGCAGCTACCCCATCGGTGTGAGCGGATACCCGGCAGCCACCGTCCAGGCGAGCGGCCAGGTACCGAGCGGACTGACTGTCACTGATAATTCTCCCGGCGGCTGGGCCCTGTCAGGCACGCCGCTTCCCGGCTCCGGAGGTGTGTACGACACGGAGTTCTATGGCGGCAACTCATTCGCCGGCGCGCAGGACCTGGATGTCACGATAACGGTCAACGAGGCGCCGGAAATTACCAGCAGTTCGCACGTCACTTTCCGCACCGATCAGCTCGGCAACGTCATCTTCCACGGCCGTGGATACCCATACCCGGTATACAGCCTGGCCGGGAAACTACCCGCCGGGGTGAGATACCAAGACGGCGTCCTGTCCGGCACTCCTGCGGCGCACACCGGCGGCACGTATCCACTGGTGGTTACCGCAGTGAACAGCATCGGATCGGCGACACAGGCGTTCACGCTGACGGTCGACCAGGCACCGGCCTTCACCTCGGCGGCCAGCACTACGTTCAAGGCCAGTTCGAAGCACACGTTCACGTTCCGCACCAGCGGCTACCCGGCAGCTAAGCTCTCGCGATCCGGCAGTCTGCTCAAGGGAGTCACCTTCAAGGCGGGCAGCAACGGAACCGCGACTCTGACCGGTAATCCGCCCCGCGCTGACCGTGGCAAGACCTACGTTCTGAAGATCACCGCCAGCAACGGCGTCGGCGGCGCCATCCACCAGACGTTCCACCTCAAGATCAGCTAGCAGGAGCGTCTCCGCTGATCTGCCGATGACGGGTTCCTGGCACGCCGGTGTCCTCCTCACCTAGCCGGTGCGCGAGTTAGATGCGGGCTGATGCCCGCCTCCAGGCGCTGGCGGATGGCCTCATAGGTGATGATCGCTGCCGAGGTTGACACGTTCAGCGAGTCGGCGCGGCCGAACATCGGGATCCGGACCCGGATGTCGGCAGCAGCTAGCCACTCGTCGGACAAGCCCGTCTGCTCAGCGCCCACGGCAATGGCGGTCGGGCCCGTCAGGTCAGCATCGGTGACGAGCTGATCCGCGGCCGGGGTGGCGGCAACGATACGGAGGCCGTGACCGGACAGCCAGGTCAGTACCTCAGCCGTAGTGGCGGCCGCGACAGGCACCGAGAAGACCGTTCCCTTGCTGGCGCGGACGACGTTGGGGTTGCCGAAGTCCGTGATCGGGTCGGCGGCGATGACCGCATTGACCCCGGCGGCGTCCGCAGTCCGGAGGATCGCGCCGAGGTTGCCGGGCTTCTCCAGCCCCGCGCACACCAGGATCAGCGGCTCTGGGGCGATGGCCAGCCGGTCCAAGCCAGCGGCGATGGCCGGCACCACGGCCAGCCAGCCATCCGGTCCGTCGCGATAGGAGATCTTCTCGAAGACGGCTCGGCTGACCTGAATAACCTCGGTGCCAGTCTCGGCGACCCGGCCGACCAGCGGCAGCGCCTCGGGAGCCGCGAGCGCCGGGCAGTAGTAGAGCGAGCGTGGCTGCACCCCGGCCGCGAGGGCCAGTTCGATTTCAGCCAGCCCCTCGACCAGAGTCACGTCGGCGTTGTCCCGGCTGCGGCGCCGACGAAGGGCGACAAGCTGCTTGATCCGGGGATTCGCCGGGCTGGTGATCTCCAGCTCGGCTGGCCGGCGCTCGTCCCCAGACATGTCCGTCATGCTAGCTCCGACGCCCTGATCAGTCGTTGCGGCGTCTCCGCAGCGGGGTTGGTGCGCTGGCTGGCGTCCACGTCACTCCGATGGCACCCGCCCACCGCTGGCAGGACGCAGCGGTGCCGATGGTGCTGAACAGTGGCCGGGAGCGCGGCAATCGTACTCGGATTTTGTCAGATCGCTTCGATAGCATGTTCGATAGAAGTCAGCTCATCGAGCCGGGAGGTGAGGCGCAGTGGCAGACAAGCCAACTGTGGCGCAGCACCCTTCTGGCCAGGCTAGCCAGGCCGCACAGGACACCGACGCGGCCGCGGCCGGTACCTCGCCGACTGACTCCGCATCCGCTAGTGCAGTCGCCGCCGAGGCCGCATCGGCGGGGGCAGCATGGAGTTTTGACGTGGACCTGGCCGGGCTGCTGGCTGACGCGGGTGTCGTCTACGATCCTGGCGAGGCCGGCGAGCAAGACGGTCTGCTGGCCGCCGAGATCGAGGCGCGTGAGTCTGGCAGCTCGCGGGTTACGGACATCACGGCGCAGGTCGGCGAGCACCTGCCCGCCGGGCCGTTCCTCGCGGCGTGGCTGACTCAGTGCCCGGTGCCGCAGGCAACCGACTTTGACCTGCCCGGTCTTGCGGCGTCCTACCGGAAGCTGGCCTCCTGGGCTCAGGCTGCTGAACTCACCGCGGTCGCGGAGATCGCCGCTCGGTCCGCTGCTGCCGACGGCGCCAAGACCGCCGACAACGGCATGCCGCTCAACGTACCGGCGGACGCCGCCGCGCAGGTCAGCCTGGCGCTGGACATGACACAGGCCAGCGCGACCGCGTGGGTGGACCTGGCCATGCGACTTCGGTGGCGTCTGCCTGCCACCGGCACGGCACTCGCAACCGGGGATCTCGACCTCCAGCGCAGCCGGATCGTCGCCGACGGCACATCGGTGCTGTCCGACGAGCAGGCCCGCGCTGTCGAAGAGCGGGTGCTTCCCGGCGCGCCGGACCAGACCACCGGTCAGCTGCGCGCTTCCGTGCACCGGGCCGTGATCGCGGCCGACCCCGACGGTGCCGAGGAACGCCGCAAGAACACGGAGCGGCTGGCCAAAGTGTCGCTGTATCCGGACCCTGAGGGCACGGCCGCGCTGAACGGTACCTGCCTGCCCGGCGTACACGCAGCTGCGGCAATGGCCCGGATCACCGCCATGGCTCGGGCGCTGCGTGCATCCGGCGCCCAGGGCGGCCTAGACCTGCTGCGCGCCCAGATTTTCGTCGGGCTGCTACTCGGCACGCTGCCGCTTATCCCGCCGCCTGCCGACGGCCCGCCCGACAGTTCGCCACCACCTGACGACAACCCGCCCGACAGTTCGCCACCACCTCACGACAACCCGCCCGACGGCCCGCTGCCATCTGATCAGTCACCGCCGCTAGACCCGGAGACCGGCAGCACGCCGCCACGTCGCAGTGATCGCGATGACGCCTGCGTGCCGGGGCCGTGGCCAGATATCCCGTGCCCGGGCGACGAGAACGCTCCGCCAGAAGATCCTGGCGAAGCCGTAGACGTACCGGCGTGGTTCGACCGGTTCGCCGACGACCAAGTGGACGCAGACGACTGGGCTGTCTCGCCGGATTGGCCGGTCCTGCCGGACCAGCTGCCAGCAACCGGGACGGGAGCCAGGTCCCACCGGCCATGGAGCCTGCGCGGCCCGGCCGGGCTGCTGGATGTCCTCATGCCGTGGTCAGCGCTCGCTGGACTCAGCAACGAGCCCGCAATCCTCGGCCGCATCGGTCCGATCACCAGTCTGCAGGGCCGGCAGCTACTCATGCTCGCCGCACGCAGCCCGCAGACGGAGTGGCGCGTGATCGTGACCGACGACGACGGCCGGGCACTCGCCGTCACCCGAGCCCGCATCTGCTGGCAACGGCCGGCAGGGGACACACCGTCTTCTGGCTGCCGCACACCAGAACATTCCAGCGTGCCTGCCGACGCCAGTACGCCCGCAAGCACTGCGACTCACGACGGCAGCGGCAGCACGACCGGCGTCGTCGGACGAGTGACCGTGACCGTCCGGGCCAGCTGGCTCGGCACTCCGCTCGCCGCGGACCTGACCGGTCCGGCACCGCTTCCGCAGATCGGCGCGGCCGTCCTGCGCGCCGCCGCGCGAGCCGCCGAGGCCGCCAGGGCCGACGCTGAAGCCAACGCGGCCGCCGGCGGCTGCGCTCACAGCGGAGCGTCAGATCTATACCGGCCGCCGCCGCGGATCCGGGAGCTCGTCGCGGCTCGGGACAGGACGTGCCGGTACATCACCTGCGGGCAACCTGCCTGGCGCACGGACCTCGACCACACCGAGCCGTGGCACAAGGGCGGACTCACCTGTAGCTGCAATCTCGGCGGCTGCTGCAGGACCCACCACAAACTGAAACAGCGGCCCGGCTGGCGCCTGGACCAACCTGAGCCCGGCGTCTTCCGCTGGATGACACCGGCTGGCCGCACCTACCTCACCAGGCCCGACCCGTACCCGGTCTGACGGCCGAATCCGGCCAGGCATCCGACTCCTGCCCGGCAAGCCTGTACTGGCCCGGCGCGGCGAATCACATTCGTCGTGCTGGCCGGGACAGGCATAGCAGCCGCGGGCGAGGCGTAGGCCCGTCCCGAACCTGGGCGCATCAGCTCGGAGCGCACGTCCCATCGCGTTGGCCCGAGGCCGCATGATCCCACGTTAGGGACGTCCAGAGATCGGCGAGCGACCTGCGCGAAGGCGGCTCGACACCGGAACCGCTCAGCAGGCAGAACGGCCGGTAAACGCTGCCAGCTGGTCGCTTGGGCTAGCGGTGGCGGGCGCGGCGACCGGCGCGGCGAATAGCAACTGCCGATCCGCGGCAGTGATCAGCGTGGGCGCGACCTGAAGCAAGCCGACCGCGAGCGCAGCCGGAATCGGCACACGGTGGCCACACGACTGGGCTATGTCCCAGCCGTGAACGGCGATTTCCAGCGCGCCGACCATGGTCAGCAGGCTTGATGTTATCGGGCACTCGCCGACCGTAACGACGCTCCGGTCCGGGTCCGCCAGACTGCACGCGCCGAGCAGATCCCGCGCGCGCTGCCGGAACGCCAGACCGGGGTCGGTCGCGAGACTGACGGAGTCGTCCTGCGGGCGCAGGCCGATGTGCCTGGCGCGGAGTCCCTCGGCTAGCGCGGCAAGCGAGTCGGTCGCATGCAGGAGGAGCATCCGCAGATCCCAGGCCCGGCACGGCGTCGGCCGCGGCATAAGCTCGGGCGTCACCTGCCTCGCAGCGGCCAGTGCGTACCGGAGTGCAAGCTGGAACGCAGCGGTGTCGCCCGGCTTTACCTGCGGTGGCCCGCCCGCGCTCGCAGGTGTCATGGGTGCTGCCGCGTTGCCAAAGCAGCCACGCTCGCGTCCGAGGACAGCTCAGCCGGCAGGCCGAACCTGGCGATCAGACGGCTATCGTTGAACGACAGGATCCTGGTTACCTGCTCCCGCCTGGTGGCCAGCAACTGGATCCCGTGTGCCTGGAACCGGCCCTCGCCCGCACGTAGGTAGGCAGCGAACGCGGGCTGGCCGTTGGCCGAGGTCGGCACCAGCACGAACTTGCCTGGCCCGGTCAGTACGCGCGACCGCAGGAACCGCACGACCTGCTCCCGGCCCGCGAACCAGTACGGCTGCGGCGGCATCTCCAAGGTCGCGTCCGCCCGCAGCAGCGCGGTAAGGGCAGCAATATCGGCCGATTCGAAGGCAGCCGCATACCGATCAAGCAGCGCCCGATCCTGCGAATCGGCCGGCTCGCGCAGATCGTTCTCGGCCGGGGCGACCTGCGCAAGCTGCGCGCGGGCGCGCTGCAGCACGCTGTTGGCGGCAGCCGTCGACACGCCGAGCAGGTCGGCTACCTCGGCTGCATGCCAGCCGAGGACATCGCGAAGGATCAGCACCGCCCGCTGGCGCGCGGGCAAGTACTGAAGCGCGGCGATCAGTGCTAGCCGCATGCTGGCACGGGCGCTGACAACCATGGCAGGATCGGCCGAGCCGTCGGCGGTGAGCGCATCAGGGATTGGCTGCAGCCAGGGCACCTCAGTAGACAGCGCGGCCAGGGGCCCGTCCGGATCCTCGGCGGGAGCGCCGAGACCCGATGGCAGCGGCCGCTTGCTGCGGGTCTCCAGAGCACGCAGGCAGGTATTGGTGGCTATCCGGTACAGCCACGTTCGCAGTGACGACCTGCCCTCGAACTCGCCGTAGGACCGCCATGCCCGCAACAGCGTCTCCTGCACCTGATCCTCGGCGTCGTCGACGGAGCCGAGCATCCGGTAGCAGTAGGCAAGTAGCTCGCGCCGGTACGGGTCAGCGAGCGCTGCGAAGTCTGCGGTGCCTTGCATGCGCCACCCCCTCCGCAAGCTGACCGGCTGGCCAGTTCCAGCTGACCCTGGTAGTGCCTGGGCCGACCGCACAGCCTTGTGTCTACTGACCCGGCGCGGCCACGAAACTCATCTGCCGGCCGCGGACTTCTTTCTCTGGTTCGCGTCTGCTCAGCCGCTGCGGTGAGTTTCGCCCGCAGCCCGGATCAGTACCCGTGAGCGCGCACTGGCGCGCCAGCTCCGACCCACAGCCCTGAGGAGATCAGCATGTCAGCTGACGAGCTTTCCGGAACCACAGCACTAGTCACGGGCGCCAGCAGTGGCCTTGGCCGCGGCGTCGCCACCGCGCTGTCCCAGGCCGGCGCGACCGTCATCGGTGTCGCGCGCGACCACAGGCGGCTCGCATCGGTGCGGGCCGACCTTGGCGGCCAGTTCACTGCGGTCGAGGCGGATGCGGCCGACCCGGTAACGGCAGGGCGGCTCCTCGACCAGTACGCGCCACGGCTGGTCGTGCTCGCCGCCGGCGCCAGCCCGCTGTCGCGGCCGCTGCATCAGCAGAGCTGGCAGTCCTTCAGCCGGAACTGGGAGGTAGACGTGCAGCAGGTATTTCACTGGACCCGGGAGGCGCTGCTGCGGCCGCTGCCGCCTGGCAGCGTCGTCGTTGCGTTCTCCAGCGGGGCAGCCATCGCCGGATCCCCGCTGAGCGGCGGGTACGCAGGAGCCAAGGCCACCATCCGGTACATCGCGTCCTATGCCGCTGAGGAGTCAGAACGGAACGGGCTCGGTATCAGGTTCGTCTCGGTCCTCCCGCAACTGACGCCCGCGACCGACCTGGGAGCGGCCGCGGTCGCGGCTTACGCCGCCAGGGCGGGCCTTGACGTGGCCGAGTTCGTCGCGAGCCGCGGTCCGGCGCTAACCCCGGACCAGACCGGCAAGGCGGTCCTCGATCTCGTCACCGGCTCGGGCTCGGGCTCCGGCGCCTACCTGCTGTCTGCCGCTGGCCTGAAGGAGCTCCAGTGACAGCCCCCGTGGCTGCCGCAACGCGGCGGGGATGGACGCTGGCGCTTGAGCTGCCGACGCGGGATCAGGCGTCGTAGTCGACCGTCAGCTCCTCCGAGACCGGGAGCGACTGACACGTCAGCACGAAACCAGCGGCCACCTCGGCGGGCTCCAGGGCGAAATTCCGGCGCATCCGGACCTCACCCGACGTCAGGCGTGCCCGGCAGGTGCCGCAGACTCCGCCCTTGCAGGCGAACGGCAGATCGGGCCGCACCCGCTGCGCGCCATCGAGAACGGGTGTGTCCCACGGGATCGTCGCCGTGGTACTCCGCCCGTCGAGCACAATCGTCGCCTCGGCGCCGCCGCTGAGCGGCTTCTCCTCGTGGTGTTCCTGCTCAGGTGGCAGGTCCTCGACGTAGAACAGCTCGCGGTGTACCCGCTCGGCCGGAACGCCTAGCTCGGCCAGTACCAACATCGCGTCGGTGACCATGCCGAACGGACCGCACAGCCACCAGTGGTCGACTCCGGCAACGTCACACAGGGCCGGCAGCAGGCGGCGGAGGCGGTCGCCGTCCAGCCGTCCGCTGAACAGCTCGACCTCCTGCGGTTCGCGCGAGAGCACGTGCACCAGCTGGAGCCGGACCGGATACGAGTCCTTGAGGTCGGCAATCTCGTCCGCGAACATCACCGAGTCCGCCCGCCGGTTTCCGTACAGCACCATCGCGTCGGACTGCTCATCGGCCAGCGCTGACGCGGCGATCGACAGCACCGGCGTGATCCCGGACCCGGCCGCGATCAGCACGTGCCGGCCGGGAGTATCAAGGTCCGGGGTGAAGGTCCCCGACGGTGGCTGCATCTCGATCCGGTCACCCGGCCGGACCTCGCGCACCAGCCAGCTGGACAGCGCACCGCCCGGCACTTCGCGCACGCCAATCCGCGGTGGCATCCCGGCGGGCGCGCAGATCGAATACGATCGCCGCTCTTCGCGCCCGTCGACGACTCGCCGCAACGTTAGCGACTGACCCGGCCGGAACGCGAACTCGCCAGCAAGCTCCGGCGGCACCGCGAAAGTCACTGCGACCGCGTCGTCGCAGAGCCGGTCCACGCGCGCGACCGTCAGCTCACGAAACTGCCGGCGCGCCGCGCGCTCCTCAGCGATCGCGGTCACCTCAGATCTCCTTGATGTGCTCGAACGGCTCGCCGCACGAGCGGCACCGGTTCAGGTCCTTACACGCGGTCCCGCTGAACGCCGCCGTTCGCTCCGTATCGGCAGAGCCGCACACCGGACACTCGATAAGCGGCTGGCGGGTCACGAGAGTCAGCGGAATGGGTCCATCGCCGCGATCAGCACGGAAACGAGGTGGCGCGATACCAGCCTCCGCCAGCTTCCTGCGGCCAGCGGCGCTGATCTGATCGCTTGACCAGGGCGGACTCAGGACGGTACGCACCTCTACGTCAGCGAACCCGGCCGCAGTCAGCCTGTCCGACACATCCTTGCGCATCTCGTGCAGAGCGGGACAGCCCGAGTATGTGGGTGTCAGCCAGACGGTGACGCGGCAACCGTCGACGCTGACATCCCGAAGGATGCCGAGGTCAGCCAGCGTGAGCATGGGCAACTCCGGGTCCGGAACCGACCCGGCAACCTGCAGTGCGCGCTCGAGGGTGCCGGTCACCGCCGGGCCGTGAACGGTCGCGTTGCTCACCATGCCAGCTCCCGACTGCCGTCGGCGGCAGCATGCCCGTCCGCCACCTGGGTGCCAGCCACCGCCACATCCGGGAACATCGCCGCGCTCACCACGTCGCCCCCGGCAGTGAGCGCGCCACGCTTTGCAGCTCGGCGACCACGTATCCCATTGCCTCGGTGTGCACGCCATCCCGGCCCGTCTGCCCGGACACCCCGGCCAGCCCCGGAACACCCGGCCATGGCTGACTCGCCCCGCCAGCGCCGGGCTCAACCAACGTCGCCTCGGCCTGCGTCACCTCGGCCTGCGTCGCCTCAGCCAGCGTCGCCTCGGCCAGCACTGTCGCCATGACGTCGTCGAACTCCGCGCGCAGTCCAGCCGGATCCACGGCGACACCTGCACCGGCCAGCCGGCGCTCCACAGCCGAGACGGCGAACAGCTCTGCCACGAAAGGCGCGACCGCCGCGAGCCCGGCCACCATGCGCTCGCGCGAGAAGGCAGTGCCGTCGCCAAGTCTGATGACCCACTGGGCGGCGTAGTCGCGGTGGTAGGTCACCTCCTTGACGCCCTGTGCCGCGATCGCGGCAAGAACCGGATCGGCACTGTCCCGAAGCGCCACGAGCAGCGCGAGGCGCCAGGTGCTGAAGACCAGCAGCCGTGCCACCAGTGCGGCGAAGTCGGCATCGGTGATCTCGGCAAGCCGCACGTTTCGGAACTCACGCTCGACGCGGGCGAACGCGAGGTCGTCCTCGGTCCGGCCTGAGCCGTCAGCCGCACCTGCCCTCGTCAGAAGCAGGCGCGCCTGGCCGAGGAGGTCAAGCGCGATATTCGCCAGCGCCGTGTCTTCTTCGAGCTCAGGTGCGCGAGCCAGCCACTCCTGCAGGCGGTGCGACATGATCAGCGCATCGTCGCCCAGCATCAGGCAGTAGGCAGCGAGATCGGCCCCGTCCACGCCCTCCGGCACGCTGGTATCCACGCCAGCGAGCGGGTCAGTGAAGCCAGTGCCGAACGCCCATCGATGGGTGTCGCTCTCCTCGGTGATCGCCTCGTAAGCAGTGTCGAATCCCATTTGCCGATCCCTGCTCAGATGTGCGGGACGGAGTCGGGGATCTCGTAGAACGTGGGATGCCGGTACACCTTGTCACCGCTCGGCGCGAAGAACGGGTCCTTCTCGTCGGGACTCGATGCGGTGATATCCGCGGCTTTCACCACCCAGATGCTGACGCCCTCGTTCCGCCGCGTGTACAGGTCGCGCGCGTGGTGCAGCGCCATCGTCGCGTCGGCCGCGTGCAGCGAACCGACGTGCACGTGATTGAGGCCGCGCTTGCTGCGCAGGAACACCTCGAATAGCGGCCAGCTCGACCGGACTTCCGCGCTCATGCCGCGGTCTCCTTCCCGGCGTTTCCCGCCGCCTGCCTGGCTGCACGGGCGGCCGCTGCCTCGCGGACCCAGGCACCGCCGTCGTGTGCCGCGCGCCGGTGCGCGATCCGCTGGGCGTTGCATGGACCGTTGCCGGCGATCACTCGCTTGAACTCCGCCCAGTCGATTTCGCCGAAGTCGTAGTGCTCGCGGTCGGCGTTCCAGCGCAGCTTCGGATCGGGCAGCGTGACACCGAGCGCCTCGGCCTGCGGCACGGTCATGTCCACGAACCGCTGCCGCAGGTCGTCGTTGGTGTGACGCTTAACGCGCCAGCGCATCGACTGCTCGGTATTGGGCGACTCGGCGTCCGGCGGCCCGAACATCATCAGCGACGGCCACCACCACCGGTTCGTCGCGTCCTGCGCCATGCCGCGCTGCGCATCGGTCCCCCGCATCATCGTCATCAGCAGCTCGTAGCCCTGCCGCTGATGGAACGACTCCTCCTTACAGATGCGGATCATCGCGCGGGCGTACGGCCCGTAGGAGGAGCGGCACAGCGGTACCTGGTTACAGATCGCGGCGCCGTCGACGAGCCAGCCGATGACTCCGACGTCGGCGAACGTGAGCGTCGGGTAGTTGAAGATCGACGAGTACTTCTGCCGCCCGGTAATCAGCCGGTCGGTCAGGTCGGCGCGATCCGCCCCGAGGGTCTCGGCCGCCGAGTACAAGTAGAGCCCGTGACCCGCCTCGTCCTGCACCTTGGCCAGCAAGATCGCCTTACGGCGCAGCGACGGCGCCCTGGTGACCCAGTTTCCCTCCGGCTGCATGCCGATGATCTCCGAGTGCGCATGCTGGGCTATCTGCCGGATCATCGTCTTTCGGTAGGCGTCCGGCATCCAGTCGCGCGGCTCGATCCTGCGGTCCCTGGCGACCGTGTCCTCGAAGTACCGCTCCAGCTCCTGCGGAGCTGCTACCTGGCTCATCGGCGGCTCCTTATTAACCGATCATTCGGTCAGTAATTATAGCGCAGCCTGGCCGTATCACCGAAAGGTGACCAGAGTCACTACCTGAGCACTCAGGGTTAGGTGGCAGGCTGGGTTCGTGCAGAACAGCCGCAGCCATGCCATCGCACTGCGGTCCGGCGCGGTCGTGGCGCTGGGCGGCGGCGGTGTCCTTGTGCACTGGATCATCCGCCTGATCATCTGGCACGAGCTCTTCCGGCTGTTCCGCTACCTCTGGCGGATCCCGACCTACGGCCCGTTCATCGTGGTCGTGCTGGGGCTCATCATCGTCGGGCTGCTGGTCTGGCGCCGCTCAGCCCGCGGCCAGCGCGGCTTTGGGTGGCGACGGCCAGGGAGCGGGAACTCGGCCGGGTCCGGCAGCGGGTCCGGCCCGCGCGACTGGTAGCGAGGACCGAGGCGCCAGGCTCAGGCCGCAGGCCACTGCTTGGCCACCATCGTCAGGACGTCATATTTAGCCACAGATGCACCGTTCTGGTTCGTCACGTCGGCGTCCCAGCGCACCTCTCCGTGCCCGGCGTCCTCCCGCGGAATGATCTGCTTGCAGGTCAGCGTCACCGTCAGCTCGTCACCGGGGTAGACCGGGGTGAGGAAGCGCAGGTTCTCCACGC
This sequence comes from uncultured Actinomycetota bacterium, assembly GCA_963711535.1. Taxonomy (GTDB): domain Bacteria; phylum Actinomycetota; class Actinomycetes; order Streptosporangiales; family Streptosporangiaceae; genus JAJYUU01. The sequence goes on from CAVQEN010000008.1 coordinate 484,738, forward strand.
CGTAGTTGGCCAGCACCGGGCCCGGATCTGGCTGGACGAAGAGCCCGGCGGCGAAGGAGAGCACCAGGTAGCCGTGCGCGACCCGGCCGTCGAAGAACGGGTTCGCCCGCGCCGCCTCGTCGTCCATGTGCGCGTAGAACGTATCGCCAGTGAACTCGGCGAAATGCTCGATATCCTCGAGCGTCACCCGCCGCGGCCCCGCCACCACGGTGTCCCCCGGCCGAAGCTCCGCCAGCGACTTGCGGAACGGATGGATGCCCTCGCGCCGCCCGGCTCCCGGCACCCAGGTGCCAGTCACCGCCGACAGCACTCGCGGGCTGGCCTGGACGGCCGTCCGCTGCATGTAGTGCTGGACACCGCGGATGCCGCCCATCTCCTCGCCCCCGCCGGCGCGGCCCGGGCCGCCGTGCACAAGCGCCGGCAGCGGCGAACCGTGTCCCGTCGACTCAGCGGCATCGTCAGCGTCCAGCACCAGCAGCCGGCCGTGCCACGGCGCAATGCCGAGCACCACGTCGCGGGCGAACTGCGCATCGCCCGTCACTACCGATCCGACCAGGCTCCCGAGCCCGCGAGCCACGAGGGTGATGACATCGTCGGTGCTGGCGTAGCCCATGATCGTCGCCACTGGCCCGAACGCCTCGATCTCGTGCGGCTGTGCGCGGTACGCGTCGTCGCACCGCAGCAGCAGCGGCGAGATGAAGGCACCGTGCTGCGCATCCGCGCCGACGACCTCGACGTGCTCCGGGTCGCCGAACACCAGCCGTCCGGCCGCAAGCAAGCCCTTCACGCTGCGCCGCACTTCCTCGCGCTGCTCCAGGCTGGCGAGCGCTCCCATTCGCACGCTCGAATCGGCGGGGTTGCCCACGACGACGGTGGCCAGCCGCTCCGTCACCGCCTCTGTCACCGCGTCCGCCAGCTCTGCGGGCACGAACGCCCGCCGGATCGCCGTGCACTTCTGGCCGGCCTTGACCGTCATCTCGGTCACCAGCTGCTTCACGTACAGGTCGAACTCGGCACTGCCTGGTCCCGCATCAAGGCCGAGGATCGAGCAGTTCAGCGAATCGGCCTCGGCGTTGAACCGCACCGACCGGCCGACCACGACCGGATGCGCCCGCAGCTGGCGCGCCGTGGCCGCCGAACCGGTAAACGACACCAGATCCTGATCCGTCAGGTGGTCGAGCAAGTCACCCACGCTGCCGCAGACCAGCTGCACCGACCCGGCCGGGAGCAGCCCCGACGCCACGATCAGCTCGACGAGCCGCTCGGTCAGGTAGGCCGTCTGGCTCGCAGGCTTGATCAGGCTCGGGACCCCGGCGATGAAGGCGGGGGCGAGCTTCTCCAGCGGCCCCCAGACCGGGAAGTTGAACGCGTTGACCTGCACGGCGACACCCCGCAGTGAGGTCATGATGTGCTGGCCCGCGAACTGCCCGGACTTCCCGAGCGGCTCGAGCCCGCCGTCGAGATAGACCGTGTCGTTCGGCAGCTCGCGCCGGGCTTTGCTGACGTAGCCGAGCAGCACTCCGATGCCGCCGTCTACATCGAACTTCGAGTCGCCGAGCGTGGCACCGGTCCGGGCCGATAGCGCGTACAGCTCGTCGCGATGCTCCCGCAGGTACGAGCCCAGCGACTTGAGCAGCGCCGCCCGCTGATGGAAGGTCAGCTCGCGCAGCGCCGCCCCGCCGGCCGATCGGCCGTACTCCAGCGCGGCTGCCATGTCGACGCCCGCCGAGGAAATGCGGGCGACCTCGTCCCCGGTCACCGCGTCGAAGACCGGCCTGCCCTCGTGGTCCGGGGTCTTCCAGTCACCGTTCACGTAGCTCCGCAGCAGCGCCATTGCCAGCTCCTCGCTTTTCCTGACCGGTCGTTCGGTACGTTATCTTGTCCGCATGGCACCTGGCCAGGCCCGCCCGGGCTCGCCCGCGACCGCGACAGCGCGCCGCGGCCGGCCCGGTTATGACCTCGAGTCCCTGCTCGCGGTCGCCGTCACCGTGTTCAACGAACGCGGCTACGACGGCACCAGCATGGAGGACCTGTCCCGCCGTCTCGGCATTTCCAAGTCCTCGATCTACTACCACGTCGGCAGCAAGGAAGAGCTGCTGGCGCTGGCCCTGGACCGGGCGCTGGACGGGCTGTTCGCGGTCGCCGGTGAGGCGACGGCCGGCGGCGGGCCGGCGATCGAGCGCCTGGAGCACCTCGTCCGGGGCAGCGTCGCCGTCCTCGCCGACCGCCTGCCGTACGTCACGCTGCTCCTGCGCGCCCGCGGTAACACCCCGACCGAACGGCAGGCCCTGGCCCGCCGGCGGGAGTTCGACCAGATCGTCGCCGACCTGGTGGCGGCGGCCGAGCAGGACGGCGACATCCGCCCGGACGTCGACCCGGCTGTCACCGCGCGCCTGCTGTTTGGCCTGGTCAACTCCCTCGTCGAGTGGTACCGGCCTGGCAACCGGCGGATCTCGGCCGACGCGCTGGCCGACGCGGTCTGTACAGTCGCCTTCGACGGCCTGCGGATCCGCCGGACGCTTCGCGAGGAGTCGGCATGAACTTCGGCGGCAACGGCGACCCGCGCCCGGTCCTCCTGGTCGACGTCGACGGCGTGCTGAACCCGTGGGAAGCCGAGTCGACTCCGGACGGATACGCGGAGTTCGGATTCTTCCCCGGCGAGCGCGTCCTGCTCTCGCGCGCCCACGGCAGGCTGCTTGCCGAGCTCGCTCATGACTACGAGCTCGTCTGGGCGACCGCCTGGGAGCACAACGCCAACCGCCTCATCTGCCCGGTCCTCGAGCTGCCCGAATTGCCGGTTATCGAGTTCCCGCTGAGCGGCCGTGACCTGTTCTTCCGCAAACTGCCGTCGGTGATCGAGGCTGTCGGGGACCGTCCGTGTGCCTGGATCGACGACGTGCACCTGCCGGACCACTACGAGTGGGCTGCCAGCCGGAGCACGCCCACACTGCTGATCGACATCAACCCGGCCGAGGGATTTACCGCCGCGACCGCGGGGCAGCTTGCCGCCTGGGCCGCCAGCCTGCGCGAGCCGGAGGGCGAGCGCGATGATTCAGCCTGAGGTGCCCATCGTGCTGGCGCCACTCGCGGGCGGCCCGAGCACGCCGGAGCTCGCCGCTGCCGTCAGCGAAGCCGGCGCGCTCGGCTTCCTCGCCGCCGGCTACCTGACGGCCGGCAGCCTGCGAGATCAGATCCGCCGGGCCCGCGCGCTGACCAGCGAACCGCTCGGGGTGAACGTATTCGTCCCTGGCGCCAGGTCCGAACCGGCGGACTCAGTAGCCGGATACGCCGCAGCGATCGCCGCCGACGCCGAGGCAGCGGGCGCCGTCCTCGGCGAGCCGCGCTTCCACGACGACGACTGGGACGCCAAGGTCGCGCTGCTGACCGCTGACCCGCTGCCCGTAACCTCGTTCACCTTCGGCTGTCCGGCCGAAGCTGTGATCACCGCGCTGCAGGCCGCGGGCAGCGAGGTCTGGATCACCGTGACAACCCCGGCCGAGGCGCGCATCGCAGCCACAGCAGGCGCTGACGCGCTCATCGTTCAGGGAAACGAGGCCGGCGGGCATCGCGGCAGCTTCACCGACGATCCCGCCGAGGACAGCGCCAGCGGATTCGGCCTGCTCGCTCTGCTTCAGCTGGTGCGCAGCCAGGTCAGCCTGCCACTGGTCGCAGCCGGTGGCATCGCGACCGGCGCGGGCATCGCCGCAGTGCTCGCGGGCGGCGCGGCCGCAGCCCAGCTCGGCACAGCCTTCCTGCGCTGCCCGGAGGCGGGCACCTCCCCGGTGCAACGCGATGCCGTCACGTCAGCGACGTCAACGGCCCTGACACGGGCGTTCACCGGACGGCTGGCCCGCGGCATCCGCAACCAGTTCCTGGACGCCCACACCGCAAGTGCCCCGGCCGCTTACCCCGAGGTCCACTTCCTCACCAGCCCCCTGCGCGCCGCCGGCCGCGCCAGTGGCAACCTCGAGGTCGTCAACCTGTGGGCCGGTCAGGCGCACGAGCTGAGCCGCGAACTGCCCGCCGCCGAGCTGGTCGCAGCGCTGATGACCGAGGCTCGCGGCGCACTGCGCGCTGCCGCCAGCCAGTTCGGGTGACTGGTGAGGCCACTGCTCCGCCTGGCATGATTCGAGCAACCACACGACCTATGAGAGGAAACGTGGCAGTGCCCGAACCCAGCACCGACCCCAGCGCGCAGTTCCCGGCCGATCTGTTCTCCGTCGCCGGGAAGGTCGCGGTCGTTACCGGCGGATCGCGCGGGATCGGTGCCATGATCGCCCGCGGACTGGTGCAGGCAGGCTGCCGTGTCTACATAACCGCGCGGAAGGCAGCGGCCTGCGACGCAACGGCTGCCGAGCTCTCGGCCTTGGGCGAGTGCGTCTCCGTCCCGCTTGACCTGTCAGCGGCCGGCTCCGCCGAAGAGCTCGTCCGGGTCATCGGCGAGCGCGAGGGCCGGCTGCACATCCTGGTCAACAACGCCGGCGCCACCTGGGGCGCGCCGATCGAGGAGTACCCGCTCGAGGCGTTCGACAAAGTGCTGAGCATCAACGTCAAGGCCGTGTTCGGGCTGACCGTACAGGCGCTGCCGCTGCTGCGGGCCGCAGCCAGTGCCGACGACCCGGCCCGGGTGATCAACATCGGCTCCATCGACGGCATCGGCATCCCGGCCCTCGAGAGCTACGCCTACAGCGCGAGCAAGGCGGGGGTACACATGCTGACCCGCCATCTGGCCAGTCGGCTTGCCGCCGAGTCGATCACCGTCAACGCGATCGCGCCCGGACCGTTCGACAGCAAGATGATGGCGTTCGCCCTCGACGACCCGGAGACCCGGTCGGCGATCGCGGCCAGCGTGCCGCTAGGCCGGATCGGCGAGCCCGACGACATGGCAGGCGCGACCATCTTCCTGGCCTCGCGGGCCGGCCGTTATCTCACCGGCGCGGTCATCCCCGTCGACGGCGGGATCGCCAGCCTCACCCGTTCACCGGCGGCAGCCCGGCCAGCGTCCGCGACGGACATCCACCGCCCCGCGTGGCGCGCAATGGCGACCGGGTAGTCGAAGCAGGCGCTGACCAGCTCCGTCGTCAGCACGTTTGCCGCCTGGCCGGCAGCCAGGCACTCGCCGTCGCGCAGCAGGAGGGCATGGCTGATGCTCGGCGGCAACTCCTCGAGGTGGTGCGTGACCAGCACGGTCGCCAGCTCCGGCTCGCTCTGCGTCAGCGCGGCCAGGCTCTCGAGCAGCTGCTCGCGCCCGCCGATGTCCAGGCCGCTAGCCGGCTCGTCCAGCAGCAGGATCCGCGGCCGGGCCATGAGCGCCCGGGCGATCAGCGCCCGGCTGCGCTCTCCCTGCGACAAGAGCTGCCATGGCTGCCCGGCCACGCCGCTCAGGCCGAGAAGCTGCGTCAGCTCCTGCGCCCGATCTAGCTCGCTCGCAGTGGGCGTCCAGCGCACGGCGATCTCGATCGTGCCGGTTACTCCGGTCAGGATCACCTCAGTCACCGTGCGCGGCGAGTCCAGTGGGTGATGCGGGGTGACGAAGCCAATGTGCGGCCGCAGCTCGAAGACGTTCACCCGGCCCAGGCGGCGCCCGAGGATCTCGACCTGGCCCCGGGTCGGATGCTCGTAGCTGGACAGGAGGCGCAGCAGCGTGCTCTTCCCCGCGCCGTTAGGCCCGAGCAGCGCCCACTGCTCGCCCGCCCGCACCGTCAGGCTGACGTGGCTGAGCAGCTCCCGGTCGTTGCGCACCAGGCTAACGTCTCGCGCGGCCAGGACAACGTCGCTGGCTACCCCGACGCCGACAACAGGCAGCGACGCAGGAGGTGTACGGACAGCGGGACTCCAGCCGAGCACGACGACCTTCCGTTTCAGGCGCGGGATTTCCGCGGGCACTATTTCCGCGGAACCTATCTTCGCAGGCACAGCACCTGCGGCACCTGCACGCTACCGCCCTGGCGCGGCTGGCTTGCCGACGCAGGCGAACAGCACGTTAGCCTCAACCGGGCCCGCCAGGCGCACTCGCGGCGCGCCGGGCGCGCGGATTCGGCTGCAGCTCGCAGGGGACAGAGACCGAATCGATACTCGCCAGTCGCAGACGGCCGGGTCGACGGAATCTACGATGTGCGAGGGACAGGGCCATTCGTCGCGACCTGAAGCGCCGCCCTGAAGGCTTGGTCGCCGGTGGAGGGGAGCGGGTCTATGTCCGTCGTGAGTGTCATGCGGAGGCCGGCCGCCAGCGCGGTCGCGGCCGGGCTGGGGGCCGCGTGCATGCTGGCCGCCGCGGTGCCGGCGCAGGCCTCGCCGGCAGCGCTGCACGTGACGGCCACGGTCAGCCTCGGCCACGTCGGGAGCGCGTTCACCTACCAGTTCAGCGAGGCTCCGAACGGGACCGTCTACTACGCCCGCGGCCGGATGGTATACGCGGTGGCAGGCAGCAGCCCGCCCGCCGCCATCCTGCACGCAGCCGGCCCTGTCCTCGCGGTGGCCGCGAACAGCAAGGACTTTTTCGCCGAGGTCGGCCGGACCGTCAGCGAGTACCGGCGCTCCGATCGGGAATTCGTCCGCAAGTGGACGCTGCCCAAGAGCATCGGGCCGCTGACCTCGGCCGGGCTGTTCGCGGTCGGGAGCACGGTCTGGGCCTGGACCGACTGGGCCACCGACGAGAGTGGTTTCGAATACGCGAACGTGAGCCGGATCCGCACCACCTCAGCGGCCGTGCATAAGGTGAGCTCCAACATCGCTTACCCGGCGGACATGGCCGCTAATGCCTCTGGCCTCTATTACGAGGCCATCAAACCGAATGCAACCAACGGTTATCTGATCCGCGTCAGGCCGTCCGGGCGGGTCACCAAGCGCGCCGACAAGAACATCGACGCTCCGCTGGCGCTGACCGACGGCCGGGTGTATCTGCTCGCCGACCACGAGCCGTCCGGCGATCTGTTCCTCGACGCCTACCGCGAGTCGAGTTTGCACCCCGTCTTCTTCCGGCGGGTCTCCGTCAAGAACCACGACGTCGCGGGCGCCGGCGCAGGGCTGCTCATGCTCAGGTCCGGCCGGGTCAGCACGCTTTCGCCCGCGACCGGCGCCGTGACCGGTTCGCTGAGCATCGCGCACGCGGTGACCCTCGCGCCGGGCCCGTCGGCGGTGGTCATCACCTTCAGCGGCGGAATCGCGCGCCTCCTCCGGCTGGCGAGCTAACCGGAGGCGGGCTAGCGCGGCGCGGTCGCGAAGAAGAGTGCACTGTGTCCGCGTTGACCCCGATGAGGGAGTGGCCTCCGCATGCGCGGGCAGGCCATCTGTCAGCTACGTCGGCATCACCACGTCAGGCACCGCGCGCTGCTGCGGACATGACGTGTGTTCAGGCCCCTTCCGGACGGTTTCTGCTCAACGACTGGCCTGCCGTGCTGGCGCTGCGGTCGGGGGGAGTGCTCAGCCGGGCGCGGTGGGGCATGGCGAAGCAGAGGCCGCGGTGCCCGGTTTCGCCGACGGCGACTTTCTGCCGGTCGGCGTGGGATTGGCGGAAGGGCTGCTGCTGGTGGAGGCATCCGGTGGCGAGGAAAGGCTCGGCCCCGGAGTCGGGGTCGTGCTGTCGGAGGGCGTCGGGGTAGGCGTGGGGCTGGGTGTGCTGCTTCCCGTGGGTGTCGGAGTCGGGCTTGCGGTCTGGCTCGGCGTCGATGACGGCGAGGACGATGATGACGGCACGCCGGCGGGCCCACCGCCAGCAGGGCTGCGCGTGGGGCAGGCTGCGGCGCTGGTCGTCCTGCCTGGCTCAGGAGAGCTGCGTCGGGCCTTGGACCCGTGGCCCTCGGTGCCGGCAGTGTTTGCGCCGCCCCCTCCCCCGCTGCCATTGCCCGTCGCCGCGGACAGGCTGCCGCCCGGGCGCGTCATCGCCGGCACGGACATCGCCGCCCAGACACCGAAGGCCACGACAAATGCGGCAGTAGCCAGTGCGGCGGCCGGGCGATGCCAGCTCCGGGGACGCTCAGGTCTGCTGCTGTTCGGGGACCGGGTCGTGGCGAGCCCGCCCGCGATGTGGTGCCGCTCACGCGTCAGCTTCGCACCGGCCGTCCAGGCGGCATCCGGGATCCGCATGGCCAGGCGGGCCCACATGGCCATGGCACAGGCGACCAGCACGGAACGCGGTGTCTTCAGCCGCGAACGGATCCGGTTCAGGCCGTCAGCGTCAGGCTCGATGGAGTCAGCCGCGGCATGCAATGCCCGTCGGAGCATGGCCTCGTGTTCGCCTGGCGCGCTCACGCGTCGCCGTCCAGGGCCGTTCGCAGCGCCATCACGGCCCGGGCGGTGTGGCTCTTCACCGCGCCCTTGCTGATCTGCATCGCGTCGGCGATCTGCGCCTCGGACATGTCGGCGTAGTACCGGAGCACCAGCGCCTCGCGCTGCCTGCCCGGCAGTTCGCGCAACGCCGCGACGACAGCATCGCGCTCCAGGGCCGTAAGCGCGCCGTGCTCGGCACTGGGCATGTCCGGCGGGGGAGCGGGCGCGTTCCGGCTGATCACCGTCCGGTGCCGCAACACTGAACGCGACCGGTTGACCACCGACTGCCGCAGGTAGGCCAGGGCCTTGTCGCCGTCGCGCAGGCGGCGCCAGCCGCCGTGCATCGCGATGAACGAGTCCTGCACTACGTCCTCCGCAGTTCCGATATCGCGTACCAGCAGCGTCGCAAGCCGCACCAGCGACCGGTAATGCAGCCGGTACAGTTCGGTCAGCGCTCGTTCGGCCTCGGCGGCGAGGGTTGCGCCGCTGTGAATTGGACGCGCAACCTCGTCCGGAGGTTCACTCGTTGTCATCGCGCAGTGCCACTGCCCGGACCGCTCGCATAGCCATCATTGCCCCACCTACCGCATCGTTCGTGCTGATGCATCAGCCGTGCACGCGACGCGCCAGGCCGAAGAAAGTGGCAGGCGGGCAGTCGCTGAAGCTGAGGACCGATGCGGTGCCGGGGATCTCAGCAGGCAAAACCATAATGCGTGACCGCGAGCAACGCCAGCACCCGCTGGTACCGGGTCGGTGACACCCCGCTGCGCCGAAGGCTCTGTGCACCTGTGGTCACCAGGTGCGCCGGCCCTGCGCCCTTGCTGGTCACCGCTCGGCGCGTGCCGGCACGCACGTTCGCTTAGCCTGCAGCGATGATCTCGCGGTGGAGGTCCAGCAGTTCCGGGATCTCCTCCCGGCCAGCGCGGCCCATTCCGCATTCGGTGCAGATGCCCCAGGGGCGGCTGCCACTCGGGCTAGCCGCCAGCGCAGCGTCGATGAGCCGCACCTGATGCTCGGTGGTGCCCGGTGTCTGATCCGCCGGGTGATACGGGACCAGCGCGAAATTGAGCTCCGTACCCGGATCCGCGGCCAACTCGGTGAGCGGCGCGAAATAGCTCTCCTCGCGCTGGTACTGCGGCACCGTGAACGAGACAAAGTTCACCGTTCGCCCGGCTGCCGCAGTGATCGCGTTCAGCACCCCGACCTGCAGCGCCAGTGACTCAGGCTGGCTGAAGTGCTGATGGCCGTAGTCTCCGTAACACAGGTGCAGCCCGGCTGGGACGTCGGCGGGCACCTGGTCCACACAGCGCGTCAGGCCCGCGATGGTCGCGTCGAAGGCCTGTGAGCCCTCGGCCGCGAACGCCTCCTCCAGGATCCCGAACTCCACCGCAACGTCCCACTGCATTGCCACCTCATCGTGCGGGATCGTCGCGAGAAGCCGGTCCAGGTCGGCGAACATCGCCTGCTCGTAGGAACCCAGCAGCGCCTGCTGCTGCTCGGGGACGATGAAGCCGCCGATCGATGCGAGCGGCGTCGGGTACTCGACCTGGAAGCGGACGCTGCCGGGAAGGACGCCCTCCTCGCGCAGGGTGGCGAAGGTTGCATACGACCCGAGGTAGGCGTCAGCGTAGCCAATGTCGGGCCACGACATGTCTGCCGGATCGACCCCGTCGGCTAGGCGCAGCCGTGGCATCTGCCCATAGTCCCCCGCCTCCGCCTCGAGCTGCCTGGCAGGAACCAGCGACGGCGACTGCAGGAACTTCTGCATCTGGAAAAAGATCCAGTTGCCCCGGTCACCGGTCTCCCCGTCCGGAATCCGCCGCACGCCGGAGGGAACCCGCGACGCGATCTCGCGCATCACGGACTCGGTATCGGCCAAGTTGATGCTGCCATTGAAATGGACATGAGTTGGTGGCATAGCACGGCCTCCCTCGGGCGGCTACAACGAGTATCAGCCAGGCTAACGTGACACCCTCGGTTATCCAGGTCGACACCAGAGGCCCCGAACAGAACAGAACTCCCGCTCAGGTGCCGTCACCGTCCGTAACAGCGGCGCGGCTGCTTGCACGACAGCACGCCGCGCCGCCGCGCCGGCCGTTCCTTTCAGCCCGCCGCGAGCACCCGGCCGATCTCGCGGAGCTGAGCCGTCGCTCCGCCCAGCGCGAACTCGTGGTACTTCGCAGCGGCAAAGAACCGGTGGATCTCGCCGTCGAGGTCGATGCCGACGCCGCCGTGGACATGCACCGCAGTATGCGCGACCCGGTGGCCGCCGTCGGCTGCCCAGAATTTGGCGGTTGCGACCTCGGCCTCCGCAGGCAGTCCCTCAGACAGCCGCCAGGCTGCCTGCCAGAGCGTCAGCCGGATGCCCTCGACGTCGATATACGCGTCGGCAAGTCGCTGAGCGACCGCCTGGAAGCTGCCGATCGGCTTGCCGAACTGCTCGCGGGTGCGCGCGTAGGCGGCGGTCAGCTCCAGCGCCCGTTCAGTGACGCCGAGCTGGATCGCGCAGTGGCCGACTGTCTCGCGCGTCGTCAGCCAGTCGGCTATCGCGCGGCCGGCCGCGATGCTGCCGAGGATGCGGTCGGCTGGCACTGTGGCCCGGACAAGCTCGACGAGCGCCGTCCCGTCTCCGCCCGTGACCTCCTGCGGCTGGACCGTCACGCCGGGATCGTCTGGCCGGACGAGGAATACCGCTACCCCCGACGGCGTGCTGGCCGGCACGAGCAGCTCGTCTGCAGTCAGGCCCGCCGGGACCGTCGTCTTGACCCCGGTCAGCTGCCAGTGTCCGTCGGCGTGCTGGGCAGTGGTGACCGGAGTCCGCGGATCCTCGCAGTCCTCTTCGGCCAGCGCCGCCGTCAGGATCAGCTCACCCTGCGCGGCCGGCACCGCCCGGCGGGCGCGCTGCTCGTAGCTGCCGAACTCCGCGATCGCGGTGGTGCCGAGCACAATCGAGGGAAGATACGGGACCGGCGCGACCGTGCGGCCGATCTCGCCCAGAACGCTGCACTGCTCCAGCAAGCCGAGCCCGGCACCGCCCGCGGACTCCGGCAGGGCCGCCGACAGCACGCCTGACCGGGCAAGCTCCCGCCAGACCGCGCGGTCGAGCTGACCCAGCCCGGCCTCGCGCAGCCGCTCCGGCGTGATCAGATCGGTGAGGATCTGGCGCGTCAGCCCGCCGAGCTCCTGCTGAGCTGCTGTCAGCTCGAAGTTCATCGTTTCCTCGCGATCGTCTCTATCGCCGGCGAGGGGCAGGCCCAGCGCAGCGGCGCCGACGATGTCGCGCTGCACCTCGTTGGTGCCACCGCCGAAGGTGAGGATCAGCGCCGACCGCTGCATTCGCTCGATCCGCCCGGCCAGCAGTGCTCCCGGCGAGCCGGTCCGGACCTCGGCGTTAGCTCCGAGAATCTCGAGGAGCAGGCGGCACGCCTCGATGGTCAGCTCCGTGCCGTAGACCTTCGTCGCGGACGCCACCGCCGGACCCGGCGAGCCGGCCTCGGCCGCGATTCGCCAGTTGGTCAGCTTGAGGAACTCCGCCCTGGCGTGCACACGGGCGAGGCTCAGCTGGACCCACTCCTGGTCGATGACCCGCCGGCCATCGGCGATCTTGGTCGCCCGCGCGTAATCGGTCACCTCCGCCAGCGCCGACAGCAACGGTGCGGCCGAGGTCAGCGCCACCCGCTCGTGGTTCAGCTGGTTGGTGATCAGCGGCCAGCCCTGGTTCTCCGCGCCGACGAGATTCCCGGCCGGCACCCGGATATCGGCGTAGTACGTCGCACTGGTGGTGACCCCGGCAAGCGTCCGCACCGGCGTCCAGGAGAACCCGTCAGCGTCAGTCGGCACCATGATGATCGACAGGCCCTTGTGCCGGGGTGCTTCCGGATCAGTGCGGCACGCCAGCCAGACGTAGTCGGCGTACTGGATCAGGCTGGTCCACATTTTCTGGCCGCTGATGATGTAGCTGTCGCCGTCGCGCACCGCCCGCGTGCGCAGCGAGGCCAGGTCTGTGCCGGCACCTGGCTCCGAGTAGCCGATCGAGAAGTGCAGGTCGCCGGCCGCGATCGCAGGCAGAAACCGCTCCTTCTGCTCCGGCGTGCCGAACCGCATGATCGTCGGGCCCACCGTGTTGATGGTGAGGAAGGGCACCGGAACGCCCGCGATAGCAGCCTCGTCAGTGAAGATCAGCTGGTCCAGAACCGAGCCGTGCCGGCCGCCGTATTCAGCGGGCCAGCCGAGCGCCAGCCAGCCATCGCGGCCCAGCTGCCGGACGACGCTTTTGTAGGCATCACCGCTGCCGTACTCGCCTGCTGAGCTGCTCAGCTCAGCCCGGAGCTCGGCCGTCATCAGCCCGGCGAGGTACTCCCGCAACCGCTGGCGGAGTTGTTCCTGCTCGGCCGTGTAGGCGATGTGCATCCGGTGCCTGCCGCTCAACTAGAACGCGTTCTAGAGCATGCTAACGGACCGCCTCCGGTTAGCCCAGATCGCGGAAGCACGGCAGAGGCCCGGCCAGGGCTAGCGCCGCCAGCGCCGGTAGTCCGGCGTCCACGCCCCGCTACCGATGAGGTGGAAGGCGAGCACCGCAAGGCCGGCCAGCATCAGGCTGAACGGCGAGAACACCTTATCGGTCGTGATGCCAGCGGCGTTAATGACGAAGGCGATGGCGAACAGGACCGCAGCGATGAGACCGAACATCGTGATCAGCTCCTTAGTGAGTGCAGCATCAGGAAAACCGTGCCGGAGCTACCCGGAATCTGCGGACTCACACCAGCGCCGCAGGTGCTTCAATGGAACGTGTTCTAGCACCGGCCGGGAAGGGCACGTGAGTGGCTGAGGCTTACCTCGTCGACGCGGTCCGCACCCCTGTCGGCAAGCGCGGGGGCGGTCTGGCCGCCGCGCATCCAGCCGATCTCGGCGCGCATGTGATCGCCAGCCTGCTCGCGCGGACGGGTCTGGACCCGCTCGCCGTCGATGACGTGGTCTTCGGCTGCGTCGACACCATCGGCCCCCAGGCCGGCGACATTGCGAGGACCGCGTGGCTGGCGGCCGGGTTGCCGGAGGAAGTGCCGGGCGTCACCGTCGACCGGCAGTGCGGATCCTCACAGCAGGCCGTTCACTTCGCTGCCCAGGCGGTCCTCAGCGGCACCGCGCACGTCGTGGTGGCCGGCGGTGTGCAGAACATGTCGCGGATTCCGATCAGTGCGGCGATGCTGGCCGGCCAGCAGTACGGGTTCGCCGATCCGTTCAGCGGCTCGCAGGGCTGGCAGCGCCGCTACGGCGGTGAGGAAATCTCACAGTTCCGCAGCGCTGACCTCATCGCCCAGAAGTGGGGCATCAGTCGCACCGAGATGGAGCAGTACGCCCTGACCAGCCACCAGCGGGCCGTGCGAGCCATCGACGACGGCGCATTCGCGCACGAGATTGAGCCCTACGGCCACGTTTCGGTCGATGAATGTCCGCGGCGGGATACCAGCCTCGAGAAGATGGCCGGGCTGGCGCCGCTTCGCCCGGACGGCCTCGTGACCGCAGCCCTGTCCAGCCAGATCGCCGATGCCGCGGCCGCGGTACTGGTCGTGTCTGAGGCGGCGCTTACCGAGCACCACCTGACACCCAGGGCTCGCATTCATCACCTCAGCGCCCGCGGGGCCGACCCGGTGCTGATGCTGACCGCGCCGATCCCGGCCACGGCCCGTGCCCTGCGGCAGGCCGGGCTTCGCCTGGACCAGATCAGCCTTGTCGAGATCAACGAGGCGTTCGCGAGCGTCGTGCTGGCCTGGCAGCGGGAGACCGGCGCCGATCTGGAGCGGGTGAACGCCTACGGCGGAGCCATCGCGCTCGGGCATCCGCTCGGCGCGACCGGCGCCCGGCTGCTGACCACGCTGCTGCACTCACTGGAGCGCACCGCCGGCCGCTACGGACTGCTCACCATGTGCGAGGGCGGCGGCCAGGCCAACGTGACCATCATCGAGCGGCTGTAACCCCGCAGCACGATGGGAGGGGCGGGCGCGACAAGATGGGTCAGTGAGCAATGCGCCAGCGAGTACCTCCCGTGACACCGCACTCGATCTCATCAGCTTCATCGACGCGTCGCCGTCGCCATACCACGCCGCCGCGGAAGCGCTGCGGCGCCTGACGGCGGCAGGGTTCGCCGAGGTGGAGCAGTCAGCGGAATGGCCGGCTGGCCCCGGCCGGTACGTCGTCGTCGACGGCGGCTCGGTGTTGGCCTGGGTGGTTCCGGAGGACTGTCCGCCCGGTGCGGCATTCCGGCTGCTCGGCGCTCATACCGACAGCCCGGCACTGCGGGTGAAGCCCCAGCCGGACTCGAGCCGGGCGGGCATCCGCCAGCTCGGCGTCGAGGTCTACGGCGGCGCCCTGTACAACTCCTGGCTGGATCGAGATCTCAGCCTGGCCGGACGCGTCGTCGTCCGTACTCCGGATGGCCCGCAAGTACGGCTGCTGCGCATCGAGCGGCCGCTGCTCCGGATCCCCCAGCTGGCCATTCACCTCGATCCCGGCATCAGGGCTGACGGCCTCAAGCTGGACCCTCAGCAGCACCTCGTTCCCATCTGGGGGCTGGGCGATGCCGACCCTGGCGGGTTCACTCGGTTCCTGGCCGGGGAACTGGGCGTCGCCGCGAGCGACGTGCTCAGCCACGAGCTCGTCACCTTCGACCTCACTGGCGGATCCCTCGCCGGGCTGAACGACGAGTTCGTCAGCGCGGCCCGCCAGGACGACCTCGCCTGCTCGCACGCTTGCGTCTGCGCCCTGTGCGCGATAGCCGCTCAGCCAGCCGCCGGCCACGTCAGCGCGCTGGTGCTGTTCGACAACGAGGAGATCGGCAGCCAGTCGGCCACCGGTGCCCGCGGCGCCTGGCTTGGCCGCCTGCTGGAGCGCAGCGTGCTCGCGCGCGGCGGCAGCCGGGACGACTTCCTGCGCGCGGTGACACGGTCCCTGCACGTGTCGGCGGACATGGCGCACGCCACTCATCCGAATTACGCGGACCGGCACGAGCCGCAGCATCCGGTCGCGCTCGGCGGCGGCCCGGTCATCAAGGTCAGCGCCAATGTCCGCTACAGCACGACTGCGCCCACGCAGGCGGCGTTCGTGCTCGCGGCCGAGCAGGCCGGGGTGCCGGTGCAGTACTTCGTCAACCGGAGCGGCGTGCCCGGCGGCTCGACGATCGGGCCGATCGTCGCCGCGGGCCTGGCCATGCCGACCGTCGACGTGGGCAATCCGACCCTCGCGATGCACTCCGCTCGGGAGCTGAGCGGCGCGGCCGACGCGGCCATGATGATTGCCGCGCTTTCCGCGTTCCTCACGCCTGCTGAGCGCTAACCAGCCGGCGCCACTCGCCCGGCTGGCGTTGCGGTCACTGTCGTGCGGGTAACCCGCTCCGCGGCCGGCCGGAGAGCGGGCGAAGTCAAGCGCCTCCGTCGCGAGCGCCAGCCAGTCAAGGCGCGAGTCCGGGTCGAGGCTGAACCATTCCCGCATCGGTGTGCCCTTGTTGGCGTCGAAGGCTACGCCGTTGCCGGACCGGATCAGCGCCGTGACGCGGTAAGCCGGCAGCTTCAGCACGAGGTGACCGCGGACCAGCATCGCGAAGATCTTGCCCTGGAACCGCAAGGCGCTCCGGCCGAACCCGCCGCCACCACGCGGCGGCGTGACGCCGGCTATCCCGAGAAGCTGATCAATCAGGTCCTCGTAACGCAGGCGGACCGGGTCAGCTGTCACGAGGAAAAGGTTAGACCTGACCGACGACAGCAGCAGTGGCCGGTCCGGAGCCGACTGGTGCTGAGCGGAGGTCAGCGCCGGAACGACCGCGCTGAGGCGATGTCGTTGAGCGCATCGCCGATCTGCCGGAACGCCAGGACGGTAATCACCAGCACGATCAGCGCCGGGTATACCTCCCACGGATAGCTGTCGAACAGGTCATTGATGCCATTGGTCAGCATCGTGCCCCAGTCCGCGAATGGCGGTGGCGGGCCGAGCCCGAGAAAGCTCAGCGCAGACAGGGCATAGATCGAGTCGGCGACCGCGAACGTTGCCGTGACGATGAAGATGTTGAAAGTGTTCGGCACCATGTGCCGGAACAGGATGCGAATCCGGCTCGATCCCATCGCGGTCGACGCCTGGACGAATTCGCGCTCGCGCAGCGAGAGTACCTGCCCCCGCACCAGCCGGCAGACGTACGGCCAGGACAGCAGCGTCAGCAGCAAGATGATCGTGAAAAGACTCAGCGTGAACATGCTCGCCACGATCAGCAGCAGGATGAAGGTCGGCACGGCCAGCAGCGTGTCGACGATCCGCATGAGGAACGCGTCAGCGATACCGCCGAGCATGCCGGAGATGGCGCCGTAGAGCGAGCCGATCACCGTGCTGGCGATCGCCACGGCGAACCCGAGCTCGAGCGAGGACTGCCCTCCTTGCATGAGCCGTCCGAGGATGTCGATTCCGTACTCATCGGTGCCCAGCGGATGGCCGTTGCCCGGCGGCATGTTCGCCAGGTTGAGGTTCACTGTTGTCTGGTTGGTCCGGTAGAGCAGCGGCCCGACGAAGCAGAACAGGATGAGCAGCAGCACGACCGCCGTGCCGCCCATGGCGCGCTTGTTCCGCAGCAGGTCGCTGAGGAAGAGGTTGCCGGACTCGACCACGCTGACCGCGCCGCCTTCAGGCACGATCCCGACCGGCTCGACGACCGCGGGCTCAGGCAACTGCATGGCGGATCCTGGGATCGAGAACGCCGTAGGCGATGTCGGCGGCAAGGTTGCCCACGACGGTGGCAACGCCGATGATCAACGTCGCCCCGAGCATCACCGGGAAGTCGTGACTGAGCGCGGACTGCCAGAACAGCAGGCCCATGCCGGGGAAGTTGAAGATCGCCTCGGCGATGACAGCACCCGCCACGATATCCGGCAGCGACAACCCGAGGATCGTGATGATGGGCAGCGTCGCGTTGCGCAGCAGATGCCGGGTGAGGATGAGCCGCTCGCCCAGCCCTTTAGCTCGCGCCGTCCTGATGTAGTCCTGGGCGAGTTCCTCGATCGCCGAGGACCGCATGTACTGGCTGAAGCTCGCGACGCTGTTGACTGCCAGCACCAACACCGGGAGGATCAGCGCGTTCGGGTCAGCGAACACGCCGCCGACTGTCGTGATGCCGCCCGGGAAGGCCGGCTGGCAGCATGTGGAAGTGCACGCTGAATATCGCGATCAGCAGCAGTGCTTCCATGAAGTCCGGCGCTGAGTACAGCGTGAACCAGGTGCCGGCGACAAGGTCGTCGCGAACGGTGCCGTGGTGAAGCGCCTGGTACAGGCCCATCGGCAGGCCGATGATGAGGGCCAGTAGGGTCGACAGCCCCAGCAGCACTGCGTCCCGGGGCAGCCGCTGCGCGATGAGCGTCGAGACCGGCTGGCCCGCCGAGTAGGAGATGCCGAGGTTGCCGTGCAGCACGTGGTCGCAGTACAGCCAGAACTGCACGGGCAGCGGCCGGTTCAGCCCGTACGTATTGTTGAACAGCGCCACGCGAGCCGGGGTTGCCTTCAGCCCGAGGACAGCCCGCGCCGTGCTCCCTGGCTCGAGGTGGACCAGGATAAACGTGAGGATCATGACGCCGATCACGACCGCGATCGACTGGCCCACGCGCCGCAGGAGCAGCCCCGTCATGAGCCAGGCTTGGTGTAGTACCAGACCTCAGGGTTCAGCAGACCGGAGAACGGGTTGATCGGCGTGATGCCCGCAAGGTTGTCCTTGTAGACGAAGACGCCTGACGCATTCGGCAGGTACAGCAGCGGCAGCTGCTCGGTGGCGTAATCCTCGTAGGCAAAGAACGCCGAACTGCTGGAGCCGTACTCTGTCGCCTCGATGAGCTTGTCCATTTCGGGCGTCGAGTAGCCGCCGTAGTTGCCGTTGGCGTCGGTGTTGAACATGCCGGCGCCCGACGGGTCCATGAGGTATTCGTTGTAGCCGTACTGCTCCAGCTGCCAGTCGTTACAGGTGGCCGCGGGGTGGGACTGGGCGTTGCAGGTCCCGGTTGTCGACACCAGCGTGTTGAACGGCTCGGACTTGAGCGTGATCTTCACGCCGCCGAGCGCCTCCGACGACTGGAACGCCGCGTTCTGCTCGTCGAACGACTCCGTGCCGGAGCCGAACAGGAGCTGGAACTTCAGCGGCTCGCCGGCCGTGACACCCGCCCCGCAGTCAGTCGGCCCGGTGCCCGCTCGCTGGCAGGTGTCGGTCCCGTTAGGCACGACCTTCCAGCCGTGTGCCTTCAGCAGCGCGATCGCCTTGGCCGGGTCATAGGCGTACAGACCGCCGGCCTTCTCCAGCGGTGAGTCCCACTGCTGGCCGTACGTCACCGGCACCGGCCCGTTGCCGGGATCGGCATAGCCCGCGAAGACCTTCGACACGATCTGCTTGCGGTTGATGAGGTACTCCATGGCCTGGCGGATATACAGGTTCCGCAGCATCGGCCCGGTGGAGTTGTTCCAGAAGTTCGGCAGGATCTCGGCCACTCCGGCGGTCGGGACGTCCGCGACGTCGTAACCCTCCGCCTTGAGCGCGGGCACCTGGCGAATGTCGTTCAGCGGAACCAGGGCCACGTCGAGCGAGGTGCCGGATCGGAGCGTGTCCATCTCCGCGGTGTCAGTGGTGAACGGCGTCCAGATGACCTTGGACAGGACCGGCTTGTCCGGGCCGGAGTAGTTCTTGTTCGGCACCCAGCTGTAGTAGCCAGAGCTCTGGAAGTCCGACAGTTTCCACGGCCCGTCGACCACCTGCCAGAGCGGGTTGGTGTCGAAGGTGCCCATCTGGCTGCCTTCGGACTGCAGGAAGTTCCAGACCGCCTTGGCTCCGGCCTTGGTCTCGTCGTAGTTGCCCACCTTGCCCGTCATCGACGTTTTGTCCCAGGCTTGCTGGGGCAGCAGCGGGATCGTCGCCAGCACGTCGTCGGTGTAGTACTGCGGGTTGTACGACCGCGTCAGGTGGATGACCACGGTGTGCGGGTTAGGCGTCGCCACGCTGGCGACGTCCACCGGGAAGAGTCCCTGGACGTAGTCGAACCAGTCGTTGTAGTTCCACTTGAGCAGGTTGTAGACGAAGGTGAAGTCGCGGCTGGTGATCGGCGCGCCATCGGACCACTTCCACGCCTTCAGGTCGATGGTGATGACCGAGTCACCGGCAGACCAGGTGAGCGAGCTGTACAGGTTCTCCTGCGGGTTCGGCTGGGACTTCGCGCCGTCGCCGGAGTACACCAGGTTAGGCCAGAGACCGAGCGTGAGGTCCTCGTTGTAGCCGTTGGAGTTGGTCGCCGGCACGAGCGGGAAGATGAAGTTGGGCGACGCCCCGACCTCGGCGATCGTGACGGTCCCGCCCTTCTCCTTCTGCCCCTTGACGGCCGAGCCGCTGCCGATGGCGCCCCCGGTTCCGGCCGAGCAAGCTGCGACGAGCGTCGCCAGCGCGAGCGTGGCTGCCGTCGCCATCAAGCGATGAGTCCTGCGCACGTGTCACAACTCCTTCGGCCGGAGACGCCCTCTACGGAAAAATATCTCGACTTCCTACCATGTGAGTAGGCATTATACGGACATTCAGCCGACTTGCGGGAGAGGCGGGGGGCAGGTTGTTGCAACACTGTGACACTTAGAGCCGGTAACGGCCTGGATCACCGTTTTCTCGCGACTCGGGACTCCCAGTGGTCCCTCCCGACTGCCTGCCTTCACAGACGGCTGGCGGCGTCGCGCAGCGCGTCGTCCATCGGCGTCGGTTGCAGCCCGAAGGTCTCGGTCGTCGCGCTGGAGTCCACCACGAACGGCGCGGTGAACTGGTACCGCGTCGTGCGCAGTTCCTTCACCATCGCCGAGAAGAGCCCGTAGGTCCACAGAAGGGGGTACGGCAGGGCGGAGATCTTCGCCGCCGGAGCGCCGTTCACCTCGGCGAACCGGGTTGCAAGCTGGCGAACGGTGAGCGCCGGGCCGGTCGGCACCAGCCACGCCTGCCCGTAAGCTCGCTCGTCGGTGGCAAGAGCCGCCAGCGCGCGGGCGCAGTCGGTCACCGATGTCCAGCTATGCGGCACGTCGAGCGGCGCGGGTGAGTAAGCGCGCTTCCCGGCCAGCAGCGGCTTGCCGAGTACCGTACGACAGCAGCCCATTCTGCTCGATGTAGTCGCTGGCCCGCACCTCGGTGGTCCGGATCCGCCCCGCCTGCTGAGCGGCCAGCGCGTCCCGCCACATCTCGGCGCGCAGGCGCAGCTTCGGGTGCGTCGCGGCGATCGGCGTCTTCTGGGTAATCGGGCCGGTCACCGGCCCGTAGCCGTAGACATTGCTCATCGACGCGAGCACGGCACCGCTGCGCTCGGCCGCGGTCAGCAGCGCGGCAGCCAGCGGCGGCCAGTCGGTGATCCACTGGTGGTACTGCGGGTTCGCGCAGTTGTAGAGCGCCGCTGCACCGGTTGCCAGTTCGGTCAGCCGCTGGGCATCCGTCGCGTCCGCGGCGACCCGCTCGACTGCCGGGTGGTCCGGTCCGGTGCCGCGGCGGCTGACGACTCGGACGTGCTCGCCGCGCTCTGCCAGCAGCAGTGCGGTAGCTGATCCGACTGCTCCGGCCCCGACGATGACGTGCTCCGGCATAACTCCTCTTCCCCGCCAGCCGCAAGCAGCGGCTAGCTTTCCGCTGCGAGAGCACTGCTCTCTCTTGTAATCATGAGTCTGGCACGTTCCGCCGTCATCTGCAAGAGCGGTGCTCTCGAATGTGTGCAATAATCTCGGCTATGCCCGCTGCTTCCATCCGGGCCCGGGTCAGGGCCGAGATGACCGACGAGATCAAGACGGTCGCGCGCCGGCATCTGGAAACCGAGGGCGCCAACCTCTCGCTCCGCGCCGTCGCCCGTGACATGGGCATGGTGTCGTCGGCGCTGTATCGCTACTTCGCCGGCCGCGACGAGCTTCTGACCGCACTGATCCTGGACGCCTACAACGCGCTCGGCGAGGTTGCGGAAGCAGCCGACGCGAGCGTGGCGGATCGCGGCGCCCTGCGCGACCGGTGGCTCGCCGCGACCCGCGCCGTTCGCGAGTGGGCGCTCGCGCACCAGGCGGAATACGCGCTCATCTACGGCAGCCCCGTGCCCGGCTACGCCGCACCGGCCGACACGATCGTCGCCGCTGCCCGCACGCCGGTCGTGCTGGCCCGCATCCTGGCCGACGGCTTCGCGGCCGGCGCGGTCAGACGGCCCCGGCTGCCGGTGACGCTTGAGGACCCGGTGCGGTCCGACCTCGCGCGGGCGCGCGAAAGCATCGCGCCTGAGCTGCCCGAGGAACTGCTCCTGGCTGGCATCGCAAGCTGGGTGCAGATGTTCGGCAACGTAAGCTTCGAGCTGTTTGGCCAGTTCAACAACGTCATCGAGGCCAGGGCCGAGTTCTTCGACCAGCAGATGCGGCTGATGGCCGATCTCATGGGCATCTGAGCGGGGGGAACGGCGGGGGGAACACTGTCGGCCTGGCGATGGTTGCCGCTCATCGTCGGCGCGATCAAGGGAGACCGGATGTCAGCGCACTTGCGGGAGCGGATCGGGCAGTTCGGAGTCTGGCGCAGCACCAGTCAGACGACCCCCGAACTGGCCGCGGCCATCGAGCGCCTGGGATACGGCGCGCTCTGGCTCGGCGGCTCGCCCGACGGCGATCTCGCCGTTGCCGACCAGCTGCTGGCAGCGACCTCGACGCTCGTCGTCGGCACCAGCGTCGTCAACATGTGGAAGGACGACGCCGCAACCGCCGCACGGTCCTACGCCTGGATCGAGGCCAATCACCCCGGCCGTTTCATCCTCGGCGTCGGCGCCGGTCACCGCGAAGCCACCCAGGAATATGACAGCCCCTACGACAAGCTTGCGGCGTACGTGGAGACGCTCCGTAGTAACCACGTTCCCGCAGAAGGGATTGTGCTCGCGGCGCTCGGCCCTCGGGTGCTCCGGC
Source organism: uncultured Actinomycetota bacterium (assembly GCA_963711535.1). Classification (GTDB taxonomy): domain Bacteria; phylum Actinomycetota; class Actinomycetes; order Streptosporangiales; family Streptosporangiaceae; genus JAJYUU01. Next base: position 506,956 of record CAVQEN010000008.1, read on the forward strand.
TCGCGGCCGATCAGACCGGCGGGGCGATCCCGTACCTCGTGACGCCGGAGCACACGCGGCAGGCGCGCGAGATTCTTGGCCGCCGCAAGCTACTCGCGCCGGAGCAGAAGGTTGTGGTCGACGCCGACCCGGCCCGTGCGCGCGCCCTCGGCGGCAAGCGCGTCCAGAATCCGTACCTCGGCCTCGTCAACTACACCAGCAACCTGCGGCGGCTCGGCTTCACCGACGCTGACCTCGCCGACGGTGGCAGCGAGCGGCTGGTCGACGCGCTGGTCGCGCACGGACGACCAGACGAGATCGCGGCGCAGCTGACCGCCCATCTGGATGCCGGGGCCGACCACGTCTGCATCCAGCTGCTGACCGAGGCCGACGAGGATCCGCTGACCGGCTACGCGGAAGTGGCAAGCGCCGTCGGCCTGCAGCACCGGCCCGGCGAGTGAGCCTCGACTGGGCAGACTGGCACCGCGCCTACGACGACCCGGACTCGCCGCTGAACACCCGGCTTCGAGCCGTGCAGGCGCTGCTGGCGGAATCGCTCACGGCTGTTCCGCCGGGCCCGGTCCGCCTCGTCAGCCTGTGCGCCTGCCAGGGCCGTGACGTGCTCGGGGTGCTGCCTGATCATCCGCGTCGTTCCGATGTCACCGCCGTGCTGGTGGAGTACGACCCGCGCATCGCCGCCGTCGCCCGCCGCGAGGCAGCCGCTGCCGGGCTGGGCACCGTGCAGGTCCGGCAGGCGGACGCGGGCCTGGTGGCGAGCTACGCTGATGCGCTGCCGGCCGACGTCCTGCTGCTGTGCGGGATCTTCGGCAATATCAGCGAGGACGACATCCGCGGCGTCGTCACGGCCACGCCCGCACTGTGCAGCCCGGCCGCCACGGTCATCTGGACGCGGACCCGGCGGGCGCCCGACCTCACGCCGCGGCTGCGGTCCTGGTTCGCAGCAGCCGGGTTCGACGAAGTCGCGTTCGAGGCTCTGCCGTCAGACATCGGCGTCGGAGTTCACCGGCTGACGGGGCCCGCGGCCGGGCCGGAAGACCGCCCGCGGGGGCGGTTGTTCGCCTTTGCCTCAGGCCAGACGCAGGGACGATGAGCCAGGGCCGTGCTGCGGCTGACGGGCTGTAGCCGGCCTGGTCAGCCGTGACCCGGAACCGCCATCTCGCCGAGGCGTGACCAGTCGTCCTGCGGGATGGTGAAGTTCACGATCTTCGGCGTCTCGGCAAGATGCGGCGGCAGTGTCTGCTGCGCCTCCTTGAAGTGCCCGGACTGAACGTGAGCTGCGCCAGCGTCGCCGTCGCGGAACGCCTCGACAAGTACGTACTCAGTCGGGTCGTCGACGCCGCGGGACCACTCGAACCAGAGGCAGCCGGACTCGCCGCGAGTCGCCCTGGTGAACGGGCCGGAAATCTCGGGCCAGGCGTCAGCGTGCTCCGGCAGCACCCGGAATTTAGCCGTGATGAAGATCATGAAAGCTCCTGTCGACGCGCCTGCTCGGCACCCTCGGCACCATGATCCCGCCAGCCTCGCACGTGAGCCAGGCACCGGACTGTCTCGAAATACAACGTTCTGCCGGTCATCGGAGTCTCAGCAGTGTCAGTCCCTAACGAAAAGGAGCTTTACCGTGAAGCTGACACCTCGCATCCGCCGAATTACTGCCGGTGCCGCAATTGCCAGTGCTGCCATCCTGCTGCCTGCTGTCGCTCTTGCTTCCTCCGCGGGCGGGAGTTCGCACACGACTGCCAGCCAGTCTGCTGCCCGTCAGTCCGCCGCTTCTGCTCATCGCTGCACCCGGGCCCAGCTGACGTCGTGGCTCGGCTTTCCGGGCAGCGGAGCAGCCGGCAGCACCTTCTACGAGCTTGAGATCTCCAACATCTCCGGGCCGACCTGCACGCTGTACGGGTACCCCGGCGTGTCCGCCACCGGGGGAAGCGGCCACCAGCTGGGCAGTCCCGCACAGCGCAATCCTGGCCAGCCGGTGCTGGTAGTCACCCTCAGGCATAACCAGACCGCTCACGTCATCCTGCAGGTGACCGAGGTGGGCGACTACTCCCCGTCGGCCTGCCATCCGGTCACCGCTGGCGGCCTGAAGATCTACGCGCCGGGCGACTACACCGCCATCAATGTCCCGTTCTCCTTTGGCGCGTGCGGCCGGCGCGGCCCCGTCTACCTCCACGTCAGCAGCACGGTCGCCGGCACCGGCATCCCCGGCTACAGCGTCTGACGACTCCACCAGCCCGTCCCGCGACGGCCGGCCGCCTGAACCTGGGCGGCCCGCCGTTCCCGTCAGCCAGGCAGGACAGAAACGCGGCCTCCGACGACGCACCGGCGATCACGCCACAACTGCCGTCGAACACCAGAATCAGGCCAGCGTCTGCGTCAGGACGCCACGCCCGCTGTCATACTCAAGCCGCCCAGCTGCACCGTTGACGATCGGCATCATCGGGTAGACGTGCCCGCAATCCACGTCCGCGATGAGCGGGATGCCGAGCGAGCCAAGCCCATCGAGCACTGCCGCATGCTGTGTCATCGTGGCAGTGTCCGGCGCGAGCGTCCGCCCGACGAGCACCGCGACGGCCGGCTGAGAAGCCGGCCAGGCGCATACCGTGCAGGCTCCTGCAGATCGTGAAGGCGTCGCTCTCCGCGGCCTCGACGTAGATGATCACCCCGTCCCGCGCGTACTGCCCGGCGAACTTGCCGACGTCCGCGTGCCTGGTCCCGGCCAGGTGACAGATGGTCTCGATGCAGCCGCCGATCAGCCGGCCGGTGACATCGACCGGACCGGTTCCGTCCAGCCGGGTCCAGCCGCCATGGCTGTCATAGGACGGGCTGGAAATTTCCGGCTGGCCGACGATGTCGATGAACTGCTCGGATCTGAAGACTCCCGGCGATCTCTGCTCCACCGAGGACCCGGCCCCGCGGGTCGCCACGTCAGTCCAGCTCAGCAGGCCGGGCACCGGTTCAAGCGGCGTATCCATCAGGTTGCTGCCGTGCAATGTCGCCAGGCCAGTCTGGATGGTCAGGGGAAGCATGATCGTCGAGTTGTCGGAGTAGCCGACGTACCAGGTCGGCTCGGCCGCTGCGATCGCCGCCCAGTCAAGCAACGGCAGGATGTCAATGGCCGTCTCGCCGCCCCATGGCGGAATCACTGCCCGGACCGCGGGGTCCGTCAGCATCCGGGTGAGCTCCGCAGCCCTCTCCCCAGCAGGGGCGCTGACGTGACCCGTACCGTCCATGCAGGTGCCGACCACCACCTCGTAGCCGCGATCGCGCAGCGAGCGGATCGCAACTTCCAGTCGCGGCCGGAAGCGATCCCCGACCCCGCTCGACGGTGACGTCACGCCGATGCGGTCACCGTGCTGAAGAGGTGCCGGGAAGCGAATGGCCATGTCAGTATCCTGCCTCCGGCCCACAGACCCGAACCGCCCGGTTCCCGGCTAGTTAGCTTCCTTCCGAGTCCGGCGGGTTCGCCATCCGGGCGACGATCTCGGCGTCGGTCGGATGAGCCGGGTCCTTGGGCCGGGGCGGCCCGGTCGGAGCGGACGGTTTCGACCCGGCCGCCGGGTCCGCTGCCGGCGGAACCGTCGACGTCGGCTGGGCTGTTGCCCTCGCCGCCGGCTGAGCGAGCTCCGTGGCCGACGGCGGCTGAGTCGACCCCGCGGCAGACGCCGGCTGAGTCGTTGTCCCCGGCTGAGTCGCCGGCGCCGACTGGGTCGGCCCCGTGCCGGGCGTCGTCTGGGTTGGTCCCGCCGTCGTCGGTCCCGCCGTCGTCGGCCCTGGCTGCGTCGGACCCGGCTGCGTCGGACCCGGCTGCGTGGGCGGCTGAGGCCCTGGGCCACCCGAGTTGCCTGAGCCGCCACCGCCGCCTGCACTTGCCTTCATGATGTCGCCGTGCACGGCGGCGAACGACTGCGCGGTGTTCGACATCGTCTTGATGCCGAAGTAGGCCGTCGTCATCGTGCTGATGGCCGTGAAAGCGCTGGTGAGGATCGCGACCATGGACGTCGTGTCGGTGCCTCCGCGGGAGATCTTCCAGACCGTGAGGATCGCTCCGACCGCGATCCCCAGATCGCCGGCGAACACGACCCAGAAGCCCGACCAGGCGCGGGTGCGCTGAACGCTGTTGGCGTTCGGGTTATTGGCCTTGCTATAAGCCTCGTCGGCCATGAACTCTCCTCGATGCGCGGGCGGCATGAGCACTCCGCAGGCGATTACCGCTTATCGGATTTGCCGACCAGGCTCTGCGTCGCGTTCGACATCGTGCGGATTCCGAAATACGCGGTCGTCGTCGTGCCGATCGCAGTGAACGCGCTTGCCAGGATCGCCGCTACGGTTGAGCTTCCGGACTTGTAGGTCACCAGAATCCCGATGACGGCGGCGGTGATCACTCCGATGTCGCCGGCCACGACCACCCACAGGCCAGTCCACGCTCGCGTGCGATCGACGCCGTTCGCGGTCGGGTCGTCACTCCTGCTCGGGCCGGCCATCTGGTCTCCTGGATAGGCGCACGCGAGGCGCAGCGGAAATGGCTAGATGGCCGTAGATACTCTCACACGGAAACGGCATCAGGAGCGGAATCGATCATCGTCACCGACTGCTTATTTCCGCTGTTCACGCCGGTGGATCCGGACCGCCGCGGATACCGGTGTCCGGACTGGCCGCCCGGGCGCGCTGAGCCGACAGATCACGCTCCCGCGCGTTCTGCGTCAGCGCGGCCGCGCGCTCGAACTCGGCGCGGGCCTCTGCCCCGCGGCCCAGTTTGCGCAGCAGGTCACCGCGGACGCTCGGCAGGAGGTGGTAATCCCGGAGCGCCGGCTCAGCTGCCAGCTGATCGACCAGCTCGAGGCCAGCTTCAGGACCGTGGGCCATGGCGAGCGCCACAGCCCGGTTCAGCTCGACGACCGGCGACGGCATTATCTCGGCAAGCTCACCGTAGAGCGCGACGATCCGCTGCCAGTCAGTCTCTTCGGACCGGAACGCCCGTGCGTGACAGGCCGCTATTGCGGCCTGCAGGACGTATGAGCCATGCTCGCCGCCAAGCTCGAATGCCCTGTCCAGCGCGGCCAGCCCGCGGCGGATCAGCAGGCGGTCCCAGCGCGTGCGGTCCTGTTCCAGCAGGAGTACCGGATCGCCGTTCGCATCGGTCCGAGCCGGGATCCGCGACGCCTGGATCTCCAGCAGGGCCACCAGGCCGTGGACCTCCGGCTCGTCGGGCGCTAGCTGGGCGAGCACCCGGCCGAGCCGGACCGCCTCGAAGCACAGGCCCGGTCGCATCCACTCGTCACCGGCCGTTGCCGAGTAACCCTCGTTGAAGATCAGGTAGACGACCTCAAGCACGGATGACAAACGCGCTGGGCGCTCGCCGGCCGCAGGCACCTCGAACGCCACGTGCGCCTGTGCCAGGGTCTTCTTCGCCCGGACGATGCGCTGGGCGATCGTCGGTTCGGGCACCAGATAGGCACGGGCGATCTCGGCGGTGGTCAGCCCGCCCAGCAGGCGCAGCGTGAGCGCCACCCGCGCCGGGAGGCTCAGCACCGGATGGCAGGCGGTAAAGATCAGCCGCAACAGGTCGTCGTCGATGTCGTCGGAGAACGAACGGTCGAAGTCGGGCATTACCGAGTCACTCTCGGCTTCGAGAGCCCGGCCGATCTGGGCGTACTTGCGCTCCAGCTCGCTGGAGCGGCGGAAGAAATCGATCGCCCGCCGCTTGGCCACAGTCATCAGCCAGGCACCGGGATTGCGCGGCACGCCCTCGGCCGGCCACTGCTCAAGCGCGGCGACAACGGCGTCCTGCGCCAGGTCCTCGGCCAGGCCGATATCCGCGGTGTAGTGCGCCAGGCCGGCGATGAGCCGGGCCGACTCAAGCCGGATGACCGTCTCGATCGCGGCCCTCGTCCTGTCGCCCTGCGCCGCGGACCCCACTGCGGCGGCACCCGGCGCCGCCCCCTGCACCTCGGCCTCGCTCACGCTTCCCGATCCCACCACCTGCCGGCGGACCGGGGCAACCTCATGCAGGCGGACCACCACGACCTGCTCGGCGGGTCCAGGCCAGCCAGCAGCCGGCCGGACGCGGCGCGGGTGCTGGCCGGAGCTCCGGTGCGCCCGCGCCGCGGCCCGCCGCCCGGTCACGGGCCGTAGACCTCCCGGATCGTGGACTCGCCCTCGCCCGCGATGGTGAGGAACCGCTTAGTCCACTCGATCGCCTCGTCCAGGTCCCGTGTCTCCATCAGTCCCCACCCGCCGACGAGTTCTTTCGCTTCGGCAAACGGCCCGTCCAGCATGGTGAAATCGCCACCGGAGTACTTGACCTTCACGGCCTCGCTGAGCGGTGCCAGGCCACCAGTCGCCAGCAGCACGCCGGCTTTGGTGGCCTCCTCAATGAAGTCGCCCATCCGCGCCATCTCTTCGGGGGTAGGCGGGCTCATCGGGACGTTCGGGTCGCCCAGGCTGTATCCCAGGAACTTCATCGCTATTCCCTCCTCGTCGTCTGGCCAGCCGCTGGCCGGCCTTCTGTCACCCGTGCGTCGAACAGGCTGCCCGCGGATCGACATAAGCAGGCAAGAAATCCATGATTCTTCGGCCAGGTATCCGCGCCGGACCCGCCAGCCTGTCGTGACTGCGAAAGGTCTGGCAGACTTGCTACCCGAATGAAGATTTTTCCCGGAAACGTAGCCCGGCGCGCCAGTGCTGCGGGCCTGGTCGCGGCCGTCGGGTGTGCCGTGACCGCAGCCGTGATCGGCCATGGCGCGGCAGCCGCGAGCCCGGCGGCCAGCACAGCCAGCTCGGCCCGCTCAGCCGGCGCCGCCGCTCGGGCGACACAGTTCTGGAGCGGGACCGACAGCAACTACATCAAGATCCCCGGCGCGGCGCCGTTCCGGGAGCCCGCGATCGGCGGCAGCTACGGTGGCTACGTCGGCATGATCGGGAACTGGTCATCCTGGCAGAAGTGCGGCACCAAGTACGTATGGTCGGTGAACAACAGCGACGACGCCCGGACCAACTTCGTCACCTACCACAAGGGCATCGGCGTCGCCGACTACTGGTTCATGGGCGGTCCGGGCGTCGACCCGCACTACAACGGGACGACAGCCGAGGCCACGGCGTGGGGCGCCGCCCAGGCTGCCCGAGTGCTCAGCGACATCAGCACCCAGAGCCCGAAGCCGAATTACCCGGTGGTGTTCATGGACGTGGAGCTGCCGGGCGACGCCCCGAGCTACACGCCGGCTCCGGACAACGGCTGGAACTCGGTCTACACTTCGGCCTGCAGCGGCAAGGTACGCATCGATAGCGTCCCGGCGTCCCTGGACCGGGCGGACTTCAACGGCTTCGCCGACTACCTGACCAGCCACTCTAGCTACAAGGCTGGCGTGTACTCGGCGCCCGGCATCTGGCAGTCGATCTTCGGCACCGGGTCGTCGTCGGTGATCACCAACACCTACGAGTGGACCTACACCGGGGACACCAGCAGCCTCGCCCACCATCCCAGTAGCTGGTGCCTGTCCGGCACGAAGACCTGCGCGGACTTCTTCGGCGGCATCGGCAGCGGCAGCAAGTACGCGCTGATGTGGCAGTGGAGCGGCGGCGGCGGCACCTATAACGGCTACGGCGACCTGGACCAGATCGACGGCAGCCGCACGCCGTCACCGGCTCTCGTCCCATGATCGCGAAGACTTTTGGTCCTGACAGAACCGAAGGTTTACGTCCCAACCGGATGGCGCGCTGTCGGCCGCCGCAACGCAGGCTGGCCGACCGCGGCAGCTGCCCGGGAGCAGGCCATCGGCGGCCGCCGAATCGAGCTCGACTGGCCAGAGCTGCTGGTGCTCGCGTCGGGTCAGGTCGCGGTCAGTGAGCCGAGCCGCCCGAGGACGCCAGCAGCCTCGGTCATGATCCGCTCGATGAGCTCGGCTGCCGATGGCAGGTCCTCGATGAGCCCGGTGACCTGGCCCGCCGCCATCACGCCGAGGTCCGGACGGCCGTCGACCATTGCGGCGCGCAGCAGCATGGGCGTATTCGCGGCCATGAGCACCTGGCTCCACGACAGCTCGGTGCCCTGCCGCATGGCCCGGCCCTGCCGGAGCAGCTGCGGCCAGCTCAGCCCGGACAGCTTCCGGAAGCCGATCGCGTTCCGCGCTGCCCGGGCCAGCCCGGTGACCTGGCCGGACCGCTCCAGGGCGTCGACGAGCGGCGTGCGCAGCACCCGGTGCGGCACGCCGTCCACCCGGCTGGTGACCACGGTCCCGGTCAGCGGCGTGTCGAGATAAACCTGCTTGACCGGCGCCGCGACCGCACTGTCGGTGGTGAGCAGGAAGCGGGTTCCCATGGCGATGCCGTCGGCCCCGTAGGCCAGCGCGGCCACCAGACCGCGGCCGTCGAAGTACCCGCCGGCCGCGACCACCGGGATGTCGACTGCCGAGGTGACCTGCGGAAGCAGCAGGCTGGTCGGGACCGGCCCGGTGTGCCCGCCCCCTTCGCCGCCCTGCACGACGACGGCGTCCGCGCCCCAGGCTGCGACCTTCTCCGCATGCCGCCGGGCGCCGACCGACGGGATCACGATGACGCCAGCATCCTTCAGCCGAGCGATCATGTCGCGGTTCGGCGCGAGGGCGAACGACGCCACCCGGACGCCGTGGCTGATCAGCAGCTCGATCCGCTCCGCTGCGTCGGGCGCGTCGGCGCGCAGATTAACCCCGAACGGCCCGTCGGTGCGCTCCTGCACCGACGCGATCGCGGTCCGCAGCTCCGCCAGCGTCATGGTCGCCGAGCCGAGAATGCCGAGACCACCCGCGAGAGCGGTCGCGCTGGTCAGCCCGGCGCCAGACACGAACCCCATGCCAGTCTGGACGATCGGGTGCCGGATGCCGGTCAGCTCCGTCAGCCGCGTCGAGAGCACCGGGACCGGGCTGGAGTCCCGGCCGCCACCGCCGAAGTCCGGGCCGCCGCCAGAGTCCCGGCCAGACGGGGGCGAGCTCACGACAGTTCCTGATCACGGCTTCCGGCCGGATCGAGCTTCTCCCGGATCAGTGCTAGTTCGGCGGCCGTCGGGAGCCGCGTTTCCGGCACTTGATACGGCGCGGCGAGCAGGAACCCGGTGGCCTCGGCTACGTCGGAGACTGACATCCCCGGGTGGACCGATCGCAGCCGCATCGAGTGGTCGGAGCCAGCGAAGTCGAGCACGGCCAGATTCGTCACAACGCGGCGCAGCTCGTGGAAATCAGCGGTTCGCCCGCGGAGCGCCGCAGCCCGGTCGTAACCCAGGCCGCTGACCATGTCGACGCGCTCGACCAGGACCCGTCGGGAGTGCCGCGGTATCCAGTAGCTGACCGGGTGATTGACCGTGTTGCCCGGCGCGCCCCGGACGCCCAGGAGCTGCGCCTTCGGCCGGCTCCAGTCGCCGATGCAGGAGATGTTCTGGTTGCCGAACTGGTCCAGTTGCGACGCGCCCATCATCACATGCCGCTTCCCGGCCGCCAGCATCGTGAAGACCTGCCGGAACGGGAGCCAGCCCTCGGCGATCCGGTCATCGCGGTCGCCGTCCGGAGCAAGCAGTGTCGCCTCGCCGTCGGTTAGCAGCAGGTCGGGCTCGAAGGTGAGCTGCGCCAGCCGCGCGCCGAGGGCCGGGATGACGCCCATCGGACTGGCGACGATGGCCCCGTCGCCCCGCCACGCTTCGGCGCAGGCCACGATGCAGATCTCAGCGACAGTGGCAGCTCCGCCGCGGGTCACGCCGGCACCTCGTCACCCTCCGGCGTGGCTTCCCGCAGCCGCCCTACCGCCGCCTGGTAGCTGGCCTCGTCCCCGGCCAGGAACTCGGCCGCGAACGCCGCCCACTCCTCGGGGCCGCCAGCCGCGCGGGCATACCGAGCCTGGAACTCCTCGTCCCGCTCGTAGTCTGGCACGCAGCTGGTGAAATGCGCCCCGTTGGGCGTCTCGACGACCCCGGCCACCATCGCGCGGTTGATGAGCAGGCTCTGCGGCGGCCCGGCAGCGAGCAGCTCGGCGGTCGGCACCAGCCGCTCGCAGGACAGGTAGGCGCGCCTGGCCGCCAGGCAGAACAGGTCGTCGAAGTACGGGTCCGGCCCCAGGTACTGGCCGTTGCCCCGCGCGTCCGCCCGGTTCATGTGCACGAACGCGACATCGAGCGGCAGTGCCGGAACGGCGACGAACTCCTCGCCGTCGGCGTAAGGCGACCGGACAGTGCGCAGCTCGGGGTTGACGCGCAGCACGTCGGAGCCGAGCCCGGCCCGCATCGGCAGGAACGGCAGCCGGTGCGCGGCCCCCAGCAGACCCCAGTGCAGCATCCCCTCGTCCAGTTCGGTGAGCTCGATCGCACCGCGCTGCCGCGCCAGCCGGAAATGCGGCTCGAGCGGGATCGAGTCCAGCGTGACGAAGCCGGTGACGACCCGGCGTACCGCTCCGGCCGCGACGAGCAGACCGACATCGGGTCCGCCGTAGCTGACGATGGTGAGGCCGGTCAGACCGGATGCGGCAAGCGCGCGCACCAGCGCCATCGGCTTGCGCCGGGATCCCCAGCCGCCGATGCCGATGGTCATGCCAGGCCGCAGCTCGCTGATGACGCCGGCGAGCGTCAGCACCCGGCCGGGCGCCCGATCAGTCGCGGGCCCGGTCAACGAATGCCCGCCGCGCGCGGTCGGAGATGCCGGTCAGGTTCAGCTCGAACGTGAATCCCTGCTCGTACCGGTAGGACCGCCGCAGGTCAGCCGGCTCGATGCCGTTCAGTGATTGCTTCGCGAGTCGGATGATCTCCCTGTCCTTTCCCGCGATCCTTGCGGCGAGCTCCCGGGCGGCAGACCGCAGTCCGGCCGCCGGCACGACCTCCAGCACTGTGCCATAACTCTTGAGTTCACGACCGGAAACGGGCTCGCAGGTGTACACCATCGCGCGCATTCGCTGCTGTGGCACGAGCCGGGCCAGATGAGTAGCGGCCCCGAGCGCACCGCGATCCACTTCGGGGAGCCCGAACGTGGCGTCCTCGGACGCGATGACGATGTCGGCGCTCCCCGCCAGGCCCACGCCACCGCCGAGGCAGAAGCCGTGCACGGCCGCGATCACCGGAACAGCGCACTCGTAGACGGCCGCGAATGCCGCAGCACAGCCGCGATTCGCCTGAAGCAGGGCGGCGTGGCCGTCGGTGGCCTGCAGTTCCCTGATATCCACGCCCGCGCAGAACCCGCGGCCGCCGGCGGCGAGGATCACGGCCCGCACGCCGGGGTCCGCGCCGGCTGCCGAGATCACGTCAGCGAGATCGAACCAGCCCTGCGCGGGCAGTGCGTTGACAGGGGGAAAGTCGATCACGACCTCGGCAACGCCATCGCTGGCCTGCAGCTCGATCGGCATCGAACCTACCTCGCTCAGACGTGACCTAGCGCTTGCTCGGGCGAGCGTAACACGGTGCCCGCAGGAACAGCGGAGCCCTGACTGGCGATATCCGGGGCACAATGGACCATGCGGTTTGTCTTCAGCCCGCCCGCCGGGGAGGTATCAGGACTGCTCACGCTGCCCTGGGCGGACGCTCTGCAGGACTGGCAGGACGAGCGTCTGGTGGAGATCCGCCAGCGCGGCCTGTCCCGGCATGTCGTGCGCTTCGTCACGGACGACGGTGAGCTGTTCGCTCTCAAGTCGATCAGTGAGAGCCTGGCGCGGCGCGAGTACCGGCTGCTGCGCTGGCTTGACGACCTCCGAATCCCGGCCGTCAAGGTCGTCGGCGTAGTGGTCGACCGCGGCCGGGACACCGACGCCATCCTGGTGACCAGGTACCTGGAGTACTCCAGCACCTACCGGGCGCTGTTCTCCAGCCGCCGCGGCGGCCTGCCCACCGAACGGCTGCTGGACGCGCTGGTCGAGCTCCTCGTGCGCCTGCACCTGGCCGGATTCTTCTGGGGTGACTGCTCGCTGTCCAACGCGCTCTTCCGCGCGGACGCCGGAACGTTCCAGGCCTACCTGGTCGACGCCGAGACCAGCGAGCAGCACGACACGCTGACCACCGGGCAGCGGAACTTCGACGTGGACATCGCCGCCGAGCGTGTCTGCGGCGAGTTGCTCGACCTGCAGGCAGGTGACCTGCTGCCGGACGATGTCGATCCGATCGAGGTGAGCGAGGACCTAGGCCGGCGGTACCGGGGGCTGTGGGACGAGCTGAACTCGGAGGAGCTCATCAAGCCTGAGGATCAGCGGCACCGCATCGGCAAGCGCCTGCGGCGACTCAACGAGCTCGGCTTCGACGCCGAAGAGGTCGAGCTGGTCAGCGGCACGGACGGCGTGCGGCTGCGGGTGCGGACCAAGGTCGCCGAGTCCGGGCAGAGCAGCCGGGAGCTGTTCCGCCTGACCGGCATCGGCGCCGAGGAGCATCAGGCGCAGCGGCTGCTCAACGACATCGCCAGCTTCCGCGCCTACAAGGAGCAGAAGACCGGCCATCCGGTCTCGGAGACCGTGGCCGCTCACCGCTGGCTGGAAGAGGTCTACGACCCCGTCGTCGCCGCGATCCCGAGGAAGCTGCGCGGCCGGCTCGCGCCACCCGAGATCTTCCACGAGATCCTCGAGCACCGCTGGTATATGTCCGAGGCGGCGGGCCGCGACGTCGGGACGACGGCCGCGGCGCGCTCCTACTTCGACACGGTGCTGCCGAGCGTGCCGCAGCCGCTCACCACGGCGACGGACGGCCCCGCCACCGGCACCCTCCCCGTCATCGGCTGACAAAGCGCGGCCGGCTAGCGGCACAGACGTGGCGGTACTACCCTCCGAGGAAGTAGAACACGTTCCAGTTAGAGGGGCGCGGCGATGGTTGCTTCGATCAAGACCCACCGCGACGAGGTCGGTCTCACCGACGGCGAGCTGCTCATCGACGGGTCCTGGGGACCTGGCTCGGGCGAGCAGGTCTGGACGCACCGGCACCCCGCAACCGGCGAAGACGTCGCGTCATTTCCCGTCGCCACCGCGGCCGACGTTGACCGCGCCGTCCGCGCGGCCCGGTCCGCGTTCGACTCCGGACCATGGCCGAAGGCCCGCGCCCAGGAGAAGATCCGGGTGCTGCGCCGGATCAGCGACCTCGTGCGCGAGCACGGTGACGAGATGCTGGCGCTGCAGGCCCTGGACAACAGCGTGCCGCTGAGCTTCGGCGCGGTCTACGGTATGTCGGCCGCGTTCGTCGCCGACGTGTTCGACCACCACGCCGGCTGGGTGGACAAGCTGTCCGGTGAGACGCTGCCGCCGTACCAGGGCGGCGACCACCTGGTCATGACGCTGCGCGAGCCGGTCGGCGTCGTCGGCGCCATCGTGCCGTGGAACGCACCGCTGCTGCTCACCGCCCAGAAACTGGCGCCTGCTCTCGCGGCCGGCTGCACCATCGTGCTCAAGCCGTCCGAGTACGCGACGTTCTCGGTACTGCGGCTCGTGCGCCTCATCGAGGAGGCCGGCCTGCCCGCGGGCGTGCTCAACGTCGTCACTGGCCCCGGCGACCCCACCGGGGATGCGCTCATCAACCACCCGATGGTCGACAAGATCTCCTTCACCGGCAGCCGCGCCGTCGGGCGCAAGATCATCGAGGCCTCCGCAGCCACCTTCAAGCGGGTCAGCCTGGAACTCGGCGGCAAGAGCCCGGCGCTAGTCTTCGCCGACGGTGACGCGGGCACCGCGGCCGCCCTCACCATGGGGACCGTGACCCTCGGGCTGTCCGGCCAGATCTGCCTGGCGCAGACCCGTGCGCTGGTGCACCGGGACAAGCTTGACGAGTTCAACGGCATGGCCGAGATGATCGCCGGGATGGTCAGCTACGGCAGTCCGTTCGACCCGGCCACGACCTCGTCGCCCCTCATCAACTCCCGCCAGCTCGACCGCGTCCTCGGGCTCATCGACGCTGGCCAGTCGGAAGGCGCGCACCTGGTCTGCGGCGGCACGCGCGGCGACGGCGACCTGGCGGCGGGCAACTTCGTCGCCCCCACGCTGTTCACCGAGGTACGCAACGACATGGCGATCGCGCGGGAGGAGATCTTCGGGCCTGTGCTGTCGGTCATCCCGTTCACCGACGAGGACGAGGCCATCGCGATCGCCAACGCGACCGAGTACGGCCTGGCCGCCACGGTGTGGACGGCCGACATCAAGCGCGCGCTCCGCATGACGAAAGCGCTCCGGGCGGGCACGGTCGGCATCAACGGCTACGGCCTGGAGCCGCACGCCGCATTCGGCGGCTATCAGCAGTCCGGCATCGGCCGCGAGGGCGGGCGGACCGCGATCGAGGCCTACACCGAGCTCAAGACCGTGTTCATCCCCACCACGGACGAGATGATCTAGCGGCCGTCTCAGGGTCTAACCGTCCGCGCGGGCTTCCTGGACCATCCAGCTGTTGCCGTCCGGGTCGGCGAACGTCAGGAAGGAGTTGTACTTCCGCCGCTGCGGATCCGGCCCCGGTGCCTGTGCGCCGTCGTCGAAGTGGAAGACGTCGCTGGCGTCCAGGCCCCGGCCCCGCAGCTCGGCCAGCGCCGCCTCGATGTCGTCCACCACCAGGTGCAGGCCCTGCACCGACCCGGCCGCTTCCGGATTGCGCATAAGCGTGACCGAGCACGCGGAACCCTGCGGCGTGAGCTGTACCACCCGGAAGTCGTCACCGGCCCGGTGGTCGACGTCCAGCCGGAACCCCGCCTGCTCGATGTAGAAGGCCTTCGCCAGGTCCACGTCGGTCACCGGGATGATCACCAGCTCGAGCTTGAAGTCCATGACAGCAGCCTGCCACCGCGGCCGGCTACCTTCGGTGACCGGGCGAGGCAAGGAGCGGCGAGTCATGCCGGAATACGGAGATCGAGTCAGCACCGGCTGTCAGGCCGGACGTGACTGGGTACACCAGGCGATCGCGAAGGTCGAGGCCGACGCGAACCGCTCCGCCGACACCCACCTGCTCGTGGTCCCGCTGCCCCGCGGACTGGGGCATCGACCTGTACCTCAAGGACGAGTCCACCCATCCGACCGGCTCACTGAAGCACCGCCTCGCCCGGTCGCTGTTCCTCTACGCGCTGTGCAACGGCTGGATCGCCCGGGACCGCCCGGTCATCGAGGCCTCGTCCGGCTCGACCGCGGTGTCCGAGGCCTACTTCGCCCGGATGCTCGGCCTGCCGTTCATCGCGGTCATGCCGGAGTCGACGAGCAAGGAGAAGATCGCCCTGATCGAGTTCTACGGCGGCCAGTGCCATCTGGTCGACGACCCGACCCGCGTAGTCGAGGAGTCCCGCCAGCTGGCGGCCAGC
Organism: uncultured Actinomycetota bacterium; assembly: GCA_963711535.1. Taxonomy (GTDB): domain Bacteria; phylum Actinomycetota; class Actinomycetes; order Streptosporangiales; family Streptosporangiaceae; genus JAJYUU01. The sequence continues at coordinate 522,201 of CAVQEN010000008.1, forward strand.
ACTGGCGGCCACTTCATGGACCAGTTCACCTACGCCGAGCGGGCAACGGACTGGCGCGGCAACAACAACATCGCCGAGTCGATCTACGACCAGCTGAGCAAAGAGCGGCATCCGGTTCCGGGCTGGATCGTCGTCGGCGCCGGCACCGGCGGCACCAGCGCCACGATCGGCCGCTACATCCGCTACCGGCGGCTGCAGACATGCCTGTGCGTGGTCGACCCGGAGAACTCGGCCTTCTTCCCCGGCTGGGCCGGCAACAATCCCGGTTACGTCACCGACCGCGGCTCGCGGATCGAGGGCATCGGCCGGCCGCGGGTCGAGCCGTCGTTCATGCCCGAGATCGTCGACCGGATGATCCAGGTGCCGGACGCAGCGTCGATCGCCGCGATCCGCCTGCTGGCGCGTCGCACCGGCTACCGGGCGGGCGGCTCGACCGGCACCAGCCTGTGGGGCGCCTTCCGCATCATCGCCGAAATGCGAGCGGCGGCCGTGCAGGGGTCGGTCGTGACGCTCATGTGCGACGGCGGCGACCGGTACGCGCACACGTACTACGACGACAACTGGCTGGCCGTCAGCGGCATCGACATCGCGCCGCACGAGGCGGCGCTAGCCGGCTTCCTCGCGACCGGCCGCCTCGGCCGAGACGCGGGCAGGGCCGGCGACGGCGCGCGGTCAGGCTGGCCTTCTTCTGACTGACCCCAGCTCGGGCGCGCCTCAATCAGGCCGCGACCCTCTTCAGGCCAGCTTGGCGTGGTCCCAGGAGATAACGCGGACCGGGTCGACGATGTAGCCGTACCGCTTGCGAGCGGCGTTCGCCACGTATTCGTTCACGGCTTCGCCGTCCGGCGCCGCCCCGCCCGCCACCGACTGCGCGGGCGCGCCAGCCACGACCGCTCCGATAGCGAGCCCCAGCTGGTAGACCTCATCCGGATCCGTGATCGTCTCTACCGTGCCCTGGATCTGCACCCCGCGCAGGTCGAAATACGCCTCACCGGCCTCCACCAGACAGCTGATCCGCGGATCACGAGCCAGGTTCAGCGCTTTCTGCGAAGTCCGGTACGTCCAGAACGCGATCTTCCCGTCCACGAGGATGTAGTACATCGTCACCAGGTGGGGGTAGCCGTCCGGGCTTATCGTCGCCAGCTGCACCTTCCGCTGCCCGGCCAGCATCTGCGTGACCTCAGCAGCCGTCATCTGGACCCGGTCGCGCTGCTTCGCCACTACTGTCCTCCGCCGAGCCCGATCGTCTCGCTCGCCAGCGCGAGCGTGTCCTCGCACAAGAATCCCGCGTCCGACGGCCCGGTTTCAAACCCCGCGAACGCGTCCGCGACCGACGCGAGCGTCCACATGCCGTCCGGCGACCCGTGCTGCGAGGCGAGAAACGTGGCTCTCACCGTCGGCGGCGCCATGACCGCTGCGACGCCGCCGTGGACGATGAACACCTCGCCGTTGATGGCCGCAGCCGCCGGGCTCGCCAGATAGGTCACCAGCGGCGCAACGTACTGGGGGCCGAGCGGGTCCGGCCCGTCTTCCGGAGCGGCGCCCATGACATCACCGGTCATCGCGGTACGCGCCCGCGGGCAGATCGCGTTAGCGCGCACCCCGTAGCGCGCGCAGCTACGCGCCGTCGTCAGCGTGAGCGCGGTGATCCCGCCCTTGGCCGCGGAGTAATTGGGCTGCCCGGACGACCCGAGCAGGAACGCCTCGGAGGAGGTGTTGATGATGCGCGCGTAGACCGGTCCGCCCGTTTGCTTGCTCTGCTCGCGCCAGTAAGCGGTCGCGACCCGGCTGGTGAGGAAATGGCCGCGCAGGTGCGTGCGGAGCACTACGTCCCAGTCTTCCGGGGACATCGAGAAGATCATCCGGTCGCGGAGCACGCCCGCGTTGTTCACCACGATGTCGAGCTGGCCGTACTCCCGGAGCGCGGTTGCCAGCAGCTGCTGTGCGGTCTCCCACTCGCCGATGTCCCCCGCGCTGATCGTGACCGTCCCGGCCGCGGCCCGGATGTCGGCGGCGACGGCGTCGACCGCGTTTCCGTCCAGGTCGTTGAGCACGAGACGAGCCCCGGCGGCCGCGAGAGCGACCGCCTCCGCGCGCCCGAGGCCGTTGGCGGCGCCGGTCACGATCGCGACGCGGCCATCAAGGCTGGTCGGGTCCGTCATAGTGGCAGCTCCTAGTAGCCGGGGCCGGACAGCATGCCTCCGTCGACGACGAACTCGCTGCCCGTGCAGTAGGAAGACTCGTCCGAGGCGAGGTAGACCACCAGCGGTGACACCTCCGCCGACCGGGCGAACCGGGAGATCGGCAGCGACCGCATGAACCCCTCGCCATCGCTGACCTGCGTGAACGACTCGAACGCCGTCGCCGTCATCGTCGTCATGATCCCGCCGGGGTGCACCGAGTTGACGCGGATGCCATGCCGGCCGAGTTCCTGAGCGGCCGAGCGGGTGACGCCGCGGATGCCGAACTTGCTCGCGCTGTATGCCGACATGCCCGCGGCGCCGGTGAAGCCCTCGACCGAGGAGATGTTGACGATCGAGCCGCCGCCGGCGGTGGTCATGGGGCCGATGACGCTCTTGACGCCCAGCCACTCGCCGATGAGGTTGACGTCGATCACCTGGCGGAACTCGGCCAGCGTCATGTCCGCGATCCTCTTGTTGCGCAGGATGCCAGCGTTGTTCACCAGGACGTTCAGCGTGCCGAAGGTGTCAGTGGCCGCCGCGACCGCTGCCGCCCACTGGTCCTCGCTGGTGACGTCGTGATGGAGGTAGCAGCAGTTCTCCGGGCCGAGCTCGGCGGCGAGCTCCGCGCCCTTGTCGTCGAGGATGTCGCCGAGTACCACCTTCGCGCCCTCGGCGACGAAGTGCCGCGCGTGTGACTTGCCCATCCCGCGGGCGCCGCCGGTGATCAGCGCCACCTTGCCGTCGAGCCGGCCCATCGTCACCTCGTCCTGAAGCAAACGCTTGCTTGGCGGGAGCGTAACAGGAAGCTCCGCCCGGCGGCAGGCTCGCGGGCCCGGCGGGAGCGGGGGCGGTCTCGGCGCAGGTTCAGTCTCGCGGCGACGGCGCGCCCATGATGCCGTTGAGGATGAAGGCGGAGATCATCTCGATGGCCTCGTCGGCCGTCGGCCCGGGGGGAAGCCCCTGGCCGGTCAGCCAGGCGTAGGCGTAGCCGGACAGGAGCGTCACGACCGCTGTGGTGATCGCAGCCGGGTCAGCGGGCAGCGTGCCGCCGGCCGCCGTCACATACTCGAGGTGACCGGACATCTCCAGGTACATCGGCGCCAGCAGTTCGGCCTGGCGCGCTGCGAAATGCTCGCTAATCATCGCGGCCTGATTGAGCGCGAGAATCACCGAGCGGTTCTCGACGACGAAGCGCCAGTAGCCTGCCACGTGATAGCGGATGGCCTCGAGCGTGCTGAAATCCGGGCTGTGGCCAGGCTCGGCCGCACGGCGGTGGCCTTCTTCGATCATGTCGACCAGCAGGGCCTCGAGCAGTTGCTCCTTGCTGTCGAAGTGGCTATAGAACGAGCCCGCGGCGCGGCCAGCCTCGGCGGTGATATCCGTGATCTTCGCGCGCAAGTAGCCCTCGCGGTCGAAGACGCGCATGGCCGCCTCCTTGAGCGCGGTCTCGGTCTCGGCCGCGGCACGGGCACGCCGCGTTCCCGTGGGCATCTGGGTCACTCGTCACCTTCAGTGCGCTCTTGCCAGGCTCGCGGGCCTGGCGGCGCGGCCGCGGTGGCCCTGATGGGTCGTGATGTTGGATGTACACACGCTCGCGGGGAGGCTGATCCAACATCACGACTCATCGCCTGCGCCGCCCTTGCTGACTGATCCGTAAGGTACGCCCTTCGCCCGTCGCGATTGCCCCCGTGGCCGCTATCCGCTATGGTGAATCCTAATTCAATGAATCTTAGTTCATTCGGAGAGTTCTCGTGAGCGGGACGAACACCTACCGGACACAAGTGCTGATCGCGGGCGGCGGCCCGGCCGGCCTCATGCTCGGCTGCGAGCTCGCCCGGCGGGGGGTCGACAGCCTGGTCGTCGAGAGAGACACGCAACCGCCAGCCGGGTCTCGCGGCAAGGGGCTGCAGCCGCGGACGCAGGAGATCTTCGAGGACCTCGGCATCCTGGCTGACGTGCAGGCTCTCGGCGGGCTCTATCCGCCGCTCCAGGCTCATCGCAACGGTGAGGTCGTGTTCGAGGGACGGATGGACCCGCTCCGCGAGGTGACTCCGGATGTTCCCTACCCGAACATCTGGATGCTCCCCCAGTGGCGCACCGGTGAGCTGCTCGCTGCCCGGTACACCGAGCTCGGCGGCCACGTCCGCTACGGCTGCGAGGTCGTGCCGTTCCGTCAGGACCCCGACGGGGTGACCGCAGTGCTGCGCAGCGGGGATGACAGCACCGGCGGATTGCGGGAGGTCCGGGCCGAGTATCTGGCTGGTGCCGACGGCGGGCACAGCATCGTGCGGCGGGCCCTCGGGATCGAGTTCGCGGGTGAGACGCGTGAGGAGCAGCGGATGATCGTCGCCGATGTCCGCGCGGAGGGTGTCAGCCGCGAGTTCTGGCACGTCTGGACCGGCTCCGCACGTGCGGGCGGTGAAGGCTTCATGCTCGGTCTCTGCCCGCTGGCCGGCACCGGCCAGTTCCAGCTGACGTCCTCAGTGCCGGCCGAGGCACCGGTCCCGGGGCTGACGATCCAGGCGCTGCAGCAGATCACCGATGACGCGGCCGGTGCGGGACAGATCCGGTTGACCAGCGTCGGCTGGACCTCGCTGTGGCGGGCGAATATGCGGATGGCCCGGCAGTTCCGGGCCGGCCGGGTCTTCCTGGCAGGCGATGCGGCGCACGTCCACTCGCCGGCCGGCGGGCAGGGTCTTAACACCAGCGTCCAGGACGCGTACAACCTCGGGTGGAAGCTTGCCGCCGTGCTCACTGGTGCCCCGGCCGCGCTCCTGGACAGCTACGAGTCGGAGCGGCTGCCGGTTGCCGCCGATGTTCTCGGCATCAGCACCCGGCTGCACGACAGGGCGGTCGACCAGGACCCCGACGCGCACAAGCGTGACGATCCCGAACTGCGCGAGCTCAACCTGGGCTACCGCGACAGCGCACTGAGCCAGGAGTACCGGGGTGAGCCCGGCGTGGTGATCGCCGGTGACCGGGCACCCGATGCGCCGGGCACGGACGTCTCCGGAAACGCGCTCCGGCTCTTCACCGTGCTGCACGGCGGAGCCACGACCCTGCTGGCGTTTGGCCCGGCGGCCGCAGCGATCGCCACGCGGCTGGTGGCCGACCGGCCGAAGTCGCCGCTGCGCGCGATAGCGGTGACACCGCCGGCTGCTACAGCGGCCTCCGGGCCCGCGGCCGGCATGACCGCGGGCGGTGCCGGGGTGACTATAAGCGCCACGGCCGGGAACGGGGTCTTTGCCGACTCAGAGGGAGCAGCGCGCGCGGCCTACGGTGTGCGGTCGGACCAGGACGTGCTGCTCGCCATTCGCCCGGATGGGTACGTGGGGCTCGCTGCCGATGCGGACGATGCGGCGGCAGACCGCGCCACCAAGTATCTGGCGCAGATCATGGCAGACAACTAACAGGCCTGCCGCCCGGCGCCCGGCACTGGCGAGCGCTGGGCGAACGTGGCCGGCGCAGGCGACGCGGCGTGGCCCTACCGGGCCAGGCGGCGCGGCCGGGCGGCCGGGTTCGTGATGCCGTCGAAGAGCAGAGCCAGCAGCGCCTCAACGACCTGATCTGTGCTGAAGCCGCCGGCGTGCCGCCAGTTCATCGGCAGCCACAGGATGTCCCGCAGGAGGCGGTAAGTGAGCCGGACGTCGAGATCGGGCCGGAACGCGCCGGACTCTTTCCCCCGCTCGAGCTGGGCGATCCAGATGCGCTCGATCTCGCGGAGATCTTTGCGCAGGTAACCGAACCTCGGCTGGGTGCTGAAGTACGCCCAGTCGTTCTGCAGCATGGTCAGCGCCGCGTGGTGGCGAGCCAGAGTGTGACTGGCCGACCGGACGATCCGGGCAAGGACCTCGGCCGGATCGCCACCCGCGCCGACCGCTGAGCGGTAGTCGCCGAGTACGTCGTCGAGGAACCCGGACAGGATCTCGTCAGCGATCGACTCCTTGGAGTCGAAGTGGTGGTAGATGCTTCCGGACAAGATGCCCGCGGCATCTGCGATCTCGCGCACGGTGGTGGCACGGAAGCCCTTCTGCGCGAAGAGCTCGCCCGCCAGGCGCACGACGTCGGCGCGACGCTGCGACCGGCCAGCGCCGTTAGCCCGCGGCGCGGCAGACGAGGCGGCAGCACGGCTGGCGGACTGAGACTTCCGCGTCGGGCTCACCGCGTCATTATGGCGGGCAAACGGCGAACCTCCCAAGCGCTTGCTTGCTCCACCGAGCGCGCCTGACGGCCCGGGCGCCCGCGCCCCGGCGAGCGCAACCACCTGCCAGCAGCCCGTTAGCTGGCTACGGGATAGCTGGCCGCCAGCGCAGCACCCGCCTGGTCCGCCAGCGCCACTGCGACCAGAAGTTGCTCGCGGGACGGCCGCGCAGTCGGCTGTGGATGCAGCAGGAAACGGCCCTGCAGCCGCCCGCCGCTCTCGACGAGAAGCTCGACACCCGCGGCCGGCAGCCCGCCGTTGTCCACGTCGAATGGCCGGCCGTCGAGCATCACGCTCCCGTCGCGCTCCAGACGTCCCGGCCGGCCGATGCCCGCGATCCCGAACTGGAACTCGCACGAGCGCAGCGACAGAAGCGGCACGAGTCCCGCAGCGATCCGGTCGATCAGCGCGGCCGCTGAGTCCCCGGTAGCGACGGCACGGGAGGCGTCGTTGATCCCGTCCAGATAGCCTGCCCGGCGGCTCGCGGCAAAGTGCTGGCGTCGGCCCCAGACCGCGATCTCCGTCACCGCGATGCCGATGACGAGTAGGAGCAGAGTCGTCTCGAGGTCTGTCGGCCGGGTGATAGCGAACTGGTCATACGGGTGGGTCAGGAAGAAGTCGAACCAGGCGGCGGCCGAGACCGCGGCGACGTAACCCGCCAGCCGACTCCCGGCCGCGGCGACAGCCACGATGACGAGGATCAGCGCGAGAGCGGCGTCGGTATTCGGGAAGCTCGCCCGGAACGGCGTGAGGATCGCGGCGAGCGCGAGCGGCGCGGCCAGGCCCGCCAAGACCGCGAGACGATCACGGGTCAGCGTCACGGCTGTCAGCATCAGAAAAACCTCCCGCCTGCCGCCGGTCGCCGGCCAGCTGGCGAGTGCGCAGCCCGCCGGGTCCCCGGCGCTGTCACTTTCAGGCTAACAGCGCCGGCAGCGGATGGAACCAGGTGACTGCGAACCCATGCGGAACCCATGCACGGGCCCGGTCCGGCAGGCCGCGAGCGAGGTCGGCGCGCAGCCGGCCCATTCGCCTGCCGGCAGCGAACGCTCGGGCTCCCATTCCCGCATGTTCCTACCGGCCGCGCGGAATCTCGGCACCCGGACGCTGCGGGGCTACTGGTGGCCGTATCACGATCTGCTTCTCGCGCAGCCAGGCCGTCAGCGGCTTGCGGGCCGGGCCGATGGCGATTAGCGATCCCAGGCAGACTGCGGCCAGCAGGGCGTAGGGCACGAAGTCCGTGGTCGCCTGCGCGATAGCGCCGCCGCCAGCAGCGGCGATGCCCTGGCCAGCGGCCCAGGCCAGATTGCCGAGGCCGAACGCCAGGCCCTGATGCAGCTTCAGCCGGTCTGCACCCTCGCTCAGCAGGGTCATCGCGGGCGTGAACAGCGTCCCGTAGGCCGGCATACCGACGATCAGCAGCACGATGAGCACCGGCGCGGGGGCAAGCACAGGCGCTAGCAGGCTGACCACGACCGCGACGGACAGCGAGATCCGGACGGGCACCAGCGGTCCGCGCCGGTCTGAGAGCCGCCCGGTCACGGGAGCCAGGCTCGCCTCGATGGCAGCCGACGCCAGGAAGGTCAGCCCGATCAGCGTCGCACTGACCCCGAGCCGCCCGAGCCGCAGCGGAGCCAGCACGTCGATGACACCGAACGCAAGCCCGGCCAGCATCGTCAGCCACATGCCCACGCTCACCTGCAGGTCGCGAAGCGCGGGCCAGGCCTCCCGGAGGCCCTGCGGCTCTGCGCGGGGAGGCCGCTCGATCGCGAACGAGGCAACGATAAGGATCGCGCCGACCACCGCCGCGGCCGAAAATGCCGGGCCTGTCCCCACGTGACTGGCCACCGCACCGACCACCGGGCCGAGCAGGGCGCCACCGACCGCGGCGCCCATAGCACTGCCGATCAGCTCACCGCGCCGGCCCGGCGGGGCTGCGTCCGCCAGCCAGGCCATGCCCGCCGCCCAGGTGCAGGCACCGCCGAGACCCTGGACGAACCTCGCGAGGTCGAGGACATCGGAGTGCGTGGCCCAGCCGAACGCCAGCGTGGACACACTCATCAGCACCAGGCCAAGGAGCACGACGACTCGGTCGCCGAGGCGCGCGACCAGCACGCCGCCGGGCAGCGCGCCGATCAGGGTGCCGGCCGGATAGGCCGCTACCAGGATGCCAGCGCCCGCCTTCGAGAGCCCCGCCGCACGCGCATAGTGCGGCAGCAGTGGCGTCAGCGCTGTGAAGAAGATCGTGTCGACCAGGACAAGCGCGCAGACGAAGACCAGCAGCACCCGGACCCGGGTCGGCAGCTTCGGCATTCAGCGACGGTATCGCACCGGTATGACACCCCGGCTGACCAGCCAACCTGCCGAGCGGAGTGGAACCAGTGCCGCCGGGCGACCATCCAGCCGAGGAGAAACGAGGATCGAGGGCCGCATGCTACGGCAGGTCAGCGCAGTTCGGGGCAGGTCCCCGCCGACGGAGTCCGCCCCGTCCGGCTTTCAGCCGATCGCAGTGACACCCCGGCCGCCGATCCAGGGCGCCCCTGTCCGCGAGATCACGCCTGGCACGCCGATGAGCGGACCTAGGCGCGAGCAGCATCGTCCGGCACGTAGCTCAGCAGCACGACACCGGTCTCGAACGTTCTCGTCCCGGTCAGCTTCAGGCGCAGGTCCGGCACGTCCTCGAAAAGCCGCTGCCCGGGCGCCACGGTCACCGGGACTACCCAGATCTGGAACTCGTCGACCAGCCCATGGTCGGCCAGCGTCCGGTCGAGCGGGCCGGTGCCGTACTTCAGAAGGTACCGGCCAGGCTCCTGCTTCAGCGCGGCAATCTCCGCCGCGACATCAGGCCCGAGGAGGCTGGCGTTCCAGCCGAGATCCGTCAGCGTGGTCGACGCCACGTGCTTCGGTATCGCATTCATGGTCGCGACGAAGTCCGGCACCGATTCCGGGTCGCCCGCGGCCATCGCCAGATAGCCGGCCGACAGCCCTTCGTAGGTCTTGCGACCGAGCAGCAGGGCACCGGCACCGAACAGCAGACCGCGCGTGCACGCCTCCACATCCGACCCGGACAGGAATGCCGCGCCCCACTGCTGCGGCGCACTGATGTCACCGCCGAGAGTGACGAACGTCGACTCGATCAGCTTGCGCACGCCGCCGCCGTCCCGGCCGCCCGCGGAGCGCGCACCGCGAATCTCAGCATCGTGACCGAACCGGACAGCGTGCTGCCGATGGGCTCAAGCTCGATCCGGTGCCCGGCATCAGCGGGCGGGTGGTGGGTGAGCACGAACGACGGCCTGACCACCACCTTCGCGTCAGCTCCGGCGTCGGTCACTCCGTGTACCTTCGCGTCAGCTCCGGCGCCGGCCACTGCGTGCCTCCCTCTAGTCCTCTGCTCTGCGATATCTGCCGATATCCGCCGCGGCTGAGCTACAGCGACTTGCGTAGCAGCAAGTCCAGCTTGGTGAAGGAGCTCTCCCAGCCTTGCTTCGACTGGCTGCCCATCTCCTCGGTGAACGGGCCCTGGTGGAGGTCGAGCCGCGTCTTGCCACCTGGTTCCGGGTGGAACTCCAGCCGCAGGTGGAACCGTACGGTCCCGGTCGTGCCCGGAATGCCCTCGACGTCCTGGTGACCGGCCAGCAACTCGTTCTCCACGACCTCGGTGAGCGTCGCGTCGATCTCGCTCTTCTCCGTCGGGTCGTCGTCGCTCACCATGACCAGGCGCTGGTACCCGCCGGGCCGCGCATCGATCGCGACACTCTCGTACGGAACCGAGTAGCCGACCGGGCCGAACCACTGGCACAGCTGGTCCGGGTCCGCGAAGGCGCGGTAGACCAGCTCGGGCGGCGCGTCGAAGATGCGGGTGATGCTGATCTCGTGCGTGCCTGGCTTCGTCATGACTCCTGCTTCCTCTCGGTACTTACTGATTTCTGGTCCTTGACCCGGCGCAGGTGCTCGTCGAGGCGGCTGAAGCTAACGTCCCAGAACACCCGGTACCGCTCCATCCAGTCAGTCGCCTCGCGCAGCGGGCCGGCCTCCAGCGAGCTGGAGCGCCACTGCCCGGACCGGCTGCGGGAGATCAGGCCGGCGTGCTCCAGCACCTTCAGGTGCCGCGAGATCGCTGGGAGGCTGATCGAGAACGGCTCGGCCAGCTCCGTGACGGTAGCGTCACCGTCGGCAAGCCGGGCCAGGATCGCCCGCCGCGTCGGGTCCGCCAGCGCCCCGAAGACCAGGCTGAGCCGATCTTCCGCAGTCATTTAACCGCCTCGTTAATTAACCGATGTGTTAAACGTACAAGGCTGCCCGACGGCCTGTCAAGAGCGCGCGCCGGATCCAGCGGGCTGGGTGCGCACGGGACCGGCACACCCGGCACACGGGACTGGCGCACGGCTCCGAACAGGCGGAGGGTGGACTCTGAACCCGTACCCCACGCGGCGAGCCTGACCGCCGGAAGGAGCAGGAGCATGCGACGGAGTCGCGACCGGATCCTGACCACGCACACCGGGAGCCTGCCGAGGCCGGCCGACCTGGACCAGCTCATCGCCGACCGGGAGGCCGACCATGAAGTCGACCAGGCGGCGTTCGAGAAGCGGGTCGAGCTTGCCGTCGCGGACGTCGTCGCCAGCCAGCTCGCTGTCGGCGTCAGCGTGATCAGCGACGGGGAAGCGGGAAAGCCCGGCTATTCCACCTACGTCAAGGACCGGCTCACCGGCTTCGGCGGCACCGGCCGTCCGCTGACCAGCGTGGAGGGGATCGAGTTCCCCGAGCTGACGGTACGCACGGAAGACGGCAAGCCCCTGCTCCGCTCCATCAGCATCCCGGCCTGCAACGGCCCGGTCGAGCTCCGCGATCGCGAGGCGGTGCAGAAGGACATCGCGAACATCAAGACCAGCGTCCAGAACGCCGAGCCAGCCGATGTCTTCATGACCGCGGCCTCGCCCGGCGTCATCGCGACCTTCCTCGCCAACGACTACTACGACACTCAGGAGGAGTACCTCTACGCGCTCGCCGACGCCATGAAGCCCGAGTACGAGGCGATCGCCGCCGCGGGCATCGTGCTCCAGCTGGACTGCCCGGACCTCGCCATGACCCGGTCCATGCTCGGCAACGACATCCTCACCGATGAGGAATTCCGCGACCAGATCCGGATGCATGTCCGCGCCCTGAACCACGCGGTTCGCGATATCCCGCCCGAGCAGATGCGCATGCACGTGTGCTGGGGTAACAGCGAGCGGCCGCACATCACCGACATCCCGATGGCCACGATCGTCGACATCGTGCTCGAGGCGCGTCCGGCCGGGCTGTCCTTCGAGGCGGCCAACCCCCGGCACGCCCACGAGTGGAAGGTGTGGAAGGACGTGCGGCTGCCAGACGGCAAGGTGCTCATCCCCGGCGTCATCGACTCGACCACCAACTTCGTCGAGCATCCCGAGCTGGTGGCCCAGCGCATCGTGAAGTTCGCCGAGGTGGCCGGGAAGGAGAACGTCATCGCCGGCACCGACTGCGGATTCGGCACGTTCGCCGGCTACTACGCGGTCAAGCCCCGCATCACCTGGCTGAAGCTTGCCGCGATGGCGGAAGGCGCCGAGCTCGCCTCAAACTACCTCTGGGACCGGAAACGAGGTCTCTAGCCCCCGCCGCCCCTTCGCCGCGCGGCCTGCGGCGCCGACCCAGGGGGCCGTCCGGTCACGCGGCAGGGCGTGGTCAGCGCACCCGGTCGAGCCAGTTCCGGTACGCCTCGCCGAACGGCTCCTTGCGCGCGGTGACCGCATCCATGAGCCAGGCCGCGGCCGCCTCCGCCTCCGCGATCACGTCGGCCGGGTACTGATAGCGGACCTGGTGCTCGGCGAACTCGTCCTCGTCCAGCAGCAGCACCTGCTGGTCGGCCCTCATCCGGGCCACGTCGAGGTCCAGGTCGACCATGGTGACCTCGTCCGAGTGCGGCCAGCGGGCCGGAGTGCCGATGTCGCAGTAGATTTCGGTGCGCGCCGGGCTGTCATTGAACGTGGCCGTCCACCACGCGCCGTCCGGGACGAGCTCGACGAAGGCCTCCGGCAGCACAATGGGCGTCTCGCTGCCGCGCTGGACTGTCGAGCCGCCCGGCGCACCGAGCCAGATGCCGTGCTCGTCCTCGCCGAGGTAGTGCGCAACCTGATGCCAGTGCAGGCTGCCGTCGTATTTCGTGTACACCAGGCGGACATCGCGACCGATCACAAACCGAACCATATCCGGCTGACACGCACCCTGTGCGGCTAGCTGATCGTGGCCGGGTCGACGCCGACGCCGCCCGCCGCGCTGCTCTCGTACGCGGCGAGTGCGAACCGGAGTACGTCGACGGCTTCCGCCGCGCCCCAGAGCAGCGGCCCCTCGCCGGTGCGCAGCCAGCGCAGCCAGTGGCGGCCGGAGTCGCGGAAGCTGCTGCCCCAGTCGTCGTCCAGGCCGTGGTAGCCGCGCATCTCGCCATCGGCATAGACCTCGAGGGTCGGCTGCTCGACGCCACGCGCGGTGACGCGGTTCACCCGGGCGAAGCCCTTGGTGCCGGTCACTTCCCAGCGTTCGTCGTTGGTGTAGTAGTCCGAGCGCAAGTACATGTCGGGTGCCAGCGTGATGTCCCAGACGCCGCGGATGCCGTTGGCATGCTCCCAGCTGATGGTCACTGGGGCGTCCAGGTCGATGCCCGACCCGAAGGAGGTGATCCCGATCCAGGCCCGCACCTCCCGCACCGGGCCGAATAGCCACAACGCCGTGGTCAGCTTGTGCCACCCGTCGTCGAACACGTGGATGCCGCGGCCGAGCCCGATCTGCTCGAGCTGGTACTCGAAACTGCTCCACGGAATGTCCCAGCCACCGTTGCCGGTGCCGACCATCTTCACGTGGTAGCCCGCGACCGCGCCGATCTCGCCGGACTCAGCTGCCGCCTTGAGCCGGTGGAGCGGCTCGAAGAACAGGTAGTTGTCCATGACCCGCAGTACCCGCTCGTTGTCGTCGGCCGCCTTCAGCAGGCCGCGGGCCTCGTCCATGGTGTTGCACATCGGTTTCTGCGCGTTGACGTGCCAGCCGTAGCGCAGGAGCTCAGGAATGCCCTCGCCGTGCAGCGGCGCAGGCAGCAGCGCCTCGACCGCGTCGACTTGGAGCCCGCTGGCGGCAAGCTCGGCAGCCGACGCGAACAGCGCCGCGTCCGGCCAGTCCCGCTGCCGCTGCTCGCGCCGCTGCGGGCTCGGGTCGACCAGCGCCACGACCTCGACGTCGGGGTTGCCGACGTAGCCGCGCACGTTGAGATCGTAGATGCGGCCCAGGCCCACGAATGCAGCCCGAACCGGTCTGTCATACGGCGTAAACGTCACCACGGCAGGGCCTCCCCGGCGTTCGGCGGCCAGTTGGCCGGCCAAGTCTGCAGCTGTGCCAAAGATGCCATATGAGGGGGGACCTCCCCGGCGTCAGTCGTAGCAGTATCTACGACATGCGGGCTTAGGGAACAAGGTCGCTGTCCCAGTTTCGGTAGGAGCTCGAGGAGGTCCCTCATGAGCATCGTAGGCGCGTTTGACGTGCACCGCCGGCAGCTGACCTTCGACTTCTTAGACACAGTGACCGGGGAGGTGAAGCGGGGCCGGGTGATACCCGGTGACCGGGAGCACCTGCGTCAGTGGCTTGCCCGGTTCGCCGGCCAGGACGACGTGCATTTCGCGCTGGAGGGCTGCACCGGGTGGCGCTATGTGGTCGGGGAGCTGTCTGCCGCGGGGATCATCCCGCACCTGGCCGAGCCGGCCGATACCGCGGCGCTGCGCGGGAAGAAGCGGCACGCCAAGACTGACAAGACCGACTCCCGCCACATCCGGTCGCATCTGGCCGCCGGGGACCTGCCGGAGTGCTGGATCCCGCCGGGCCACGTCCTGGAGGCGCGGGCAATCGTCTGGCTCTACAAGGACCTGCTCGATGAGCGCGGCGGCTGGCATCAGCGGATCGCCGCGACCTTGTTCCACCAGGGCGTCCCGGTGACCGCGAGCATGTCCACCGCGCAGGGCCGGGCCGCGGTCGCCGGGATGGACCTGTCGCCAGCCGGGCGGCAGGCCGTCGGCACCGGGCTGCGGCAGGTCGACCGGCTGACCGGCGAGCTGGACCCGCTGCGCCGCCAGCTGGACATGATCTCGCGCCGCCAGAGCGGCTGCCGGGCGCTGCGTACTACCCAGTTCGGCGTGGGCGCGGTGACCTCGGTGGCGATCTGGGCCGAGCTGCGCGACGTGCGCCGGTTCAGCAACTCCGATAACGTCATCCGCCACACCGGGCTGGACATCACCGTGTACTCCTGCGACGGCAAGCGCCCGGCCGGGCACCTGTCCCGGCAGGGACCGCAGCTGCTGCGCTGGGCCCTGTAGGAGGCCGCCAAGTGCGCCACCTTGCCGGTCGCCCGCAAGCTGGCCCGCCGCTGCTACCACACCCTGCGCGAGCTCGGCGAGGAGGCACTGGCCCCGGCCGCGTAATACCGCCCGCCCTCCGCTGACGGCGCGCCCGTGAACCGATGAACCCGCGGCCGGCTCCTGCCAGCCCCCTGCTGCCAGGACACGTCCTGGCCAGCCTCCAAAGAATGAGCGGCCGCATTCTGCCCCGAGCCGGGGCACCCGATCAAGCATCATGTCGCCGGAGCAACCGCAAACCGCTCCGTGCACCGAGATAAGGCTGGGCGCCCGGCAACGGCGGGAACCGGCGAAACGCGAACCCCCGCCCCCCCAGTGCCCGAACGGAGAACCACACAATGACCTGACACCCAGCTCGCACCCGTTTCCTCGCCGCGCCATCGTCAGGTCCGGACAGCCCGGCGTCAAGGTCGTTCGTCCGCGGGGCGCTCCACCGTGACGCCATACCGTCCGCCCCATAATCGGCAGCTACGAGGAAACGGGCAGAACCAGTCACACTCGCGGCATTGACTGGGCGCGTCCTCATAGATAAGGGGGCCAGATCTGCACTGTGGCAGGCATCGTAAACCTGCAGGCTGCGCGGCGTCTGCAGACTGGCTCAAGGCGGCCGCGATCGGGTTATTCTGCGCAGGTGACCGAGGCTGCGCAGATACCGTCGGGCACGGTAACTCTGCTCTTCACTGACATCCAGGGCTCGACCCGGCTGTGGGAGGCCGAGCCCGGGCCGATGGCGGACGCCCTGCGGCGGCACGACGCCATTCTGCGCGGCGCCATCGAGTCGGCCAGCGGCTTCGTCTTCAAGACCGTGGGCGACGCGTTCTGCGCCGCCTTCGCGACAGCGCCGGCCGCGGTCGAGGCTGCGCTCGCGGCACAGCGCTGCCTCACCGCCGAGGACTGGCTCACGAGCCGCCCGATCCGGGTGCGGATGGGCCTGCACACCGGGGAGTGCGAAGAGCGCGACCAGGACTACTTCGGCCCGGCGGTCAACCGCGCGGCTCGACTCGAGGCAGTTGCTCACGGCGGCCAGGTTCTCGTCTCCGGAGCGACCGCCGAGCTGCTGGCCGGGCGGGTGCCGCTGCGCGACCTCGGCCAGCACCGGCTCAAGGACCTGGGGCGGCCCGAGCAGGTGTTCCAGCTCGAGGCCGACTTCCTCGAGGCGACGTTTCCTGCCCTGGCGTCGCTGGACAACCCGGAGCTGCCGAACAACCTGCCGATGCTGCTGAGCGGATTCGTCGGACGGGCGGCCGAGCTGGTCGAGGTGCGCGCTCTGGCCGGCTCGTCCCGGCTGGTCACGCTGGCCGGGGCCGGCGGCAGCGGCAAGACCCGGCTCGCTTTGCAGGCAGCGGCCGAGCAGATCGGCCGCTCGCCGGACGGCGTGTGGCTCGTCGAGCTGGCGTCGCTGACCGACGGGACGCAGATCCCCGGCGCGGTCGCGGCCGCGCTCGGGATTGCCGAGCACACCGGGCCGACGCTGACCGAGAAGGTCACCGACGCGCTGGCCGGGCAGGACACGCTGCTCGTGCTGGACAACTGCGAGCACCTCATCGACGCTGCCGCCAAATTCTGCGATCAGGTCATCCGGCACTGCCCGCGGGTGCGGTTCCTGACCACCTCGCGGGAGCCGCTGGGAATCGACGGAGAGCGCATCTACCGCGTTCCGTCCATGTCCCTGCCGCCCGCCGACGTCGATGCGGTCGGCGAGCTGTCCGGCAGCGACGCGGTGCAGCTGTTCGCCGAGCGGGCGAGGATGCAACTGCCCGCGTTCGCGGTGGATGACGTCGCCGTACCGCTCGTCGTGACGATCTGCAGGCGGCTCGACGGCATCCCGCTGGCCCTGGAGCTTGCCGCCGCCCGCCTGTCCTCGATGTCGCTGCGGCAGGTGGCCGACCGGCTGGACCAGCGCTTCCGCCTGCTGACCGGCGGCGCTCGCAACGCGATGCCGCGCCAGCAGACGCTGCAGGCGACCGTCGAGTGGTCGTTCGGCCTGCTGGCCCAGCGGGAGCGGGACACGCTGAGGCGGCTCTCGGTGTTCGCGGGCGGATTCGACCTGGAGGCAGCGGAAGCCGTCTGCACCTCGGCGTCGGTCGACGAGTTCGACGTTGCCGACCTGCTCGGCTCGCTGGTCGACAAGAGCCTGGTGGTCGCCGACCGGTCGCCGGATTCGGTGCGTTACCGGCTACTGGAGACCATCCGCCAGTACAGCGCGCAGGAACTGCTGCGGGCCGACGGTGACGAGGAAGTGCTCCGCGTCCGGAGCCGGCACGCGGATTACTTCATCGGCCTGGCGCAGCTCGCCGCTCCCGCGCTCGTGGGCCCAAAGCAGGTCCCGTGGCTGCGCCGGTTCGACCGCGAGTGGGACAACCTGCGGGCCACCCTGGCCCATCTCGAGGCCGAGGCCCGCGCCGACGACATCCTCCGGCTGACCGTTTCGCTTGTGCGGTTCACTCTCAGCCGGGGCAATGCTGAGGTGCTCGACTACGCGCGGCCGGTCGTCGATCGCACCGACGCCGCTCCGAGCGAACTGCTCGCCGACGGCCTGGCGATGACGGGGGCACTGATCAAGATCATTCGCCGGACAGACGCGGCGGAGCTGGCGGCCGCGAGGGACTATGCGGACCGCGCAGTTGCGATGGCGAGGGCCGTCGGCTCGCCACGCGCCGAGACACGCGCGCTCAGCCTGCTGGCGGAGTCCGTCGACATCGGCGGCGACCGGGCAACAGCCTTCGAGCTCTCCGAACGGGCCGTGTCACTAGCCCGCGAGCTGGGCGACGTGCAGTTTCTCGGCGAGCAACTGCAGCTCCTCGGTTACCTGACGGAGGCCCCGGAGGAGAGGCGCCGCATCCAGCTTGAGGCGCTGGACTGCGCTCGGCGGTCGGGTGACGTCTTGCTCGCCGGAAGCGAGCTGAACCATCTGTTCGGCCTCGCCCTTCAAGCGGGGCAGATCGACGAGGCGACCACTTACCTGGAAGAAGCTATCGGCCTGATCGAGCAGGTAGGCGGAGATCTGTTCGTCCACCTGATGCGCTGCAACCTCGTCGTGTGGCAACTCATTCAGGAGCAGTACGCCAAGGCTGCTCCGCTCGTCCGGACCTGTCTGCTGATGAGCCGGAGACTCGGTGCGGGTGTCCCGTCCGGTGAGCTGATCTTCTCCGCCGCGTGCGTGGCCGGCTGGGCGGGCGACACCGAACGGGCCGCTCGCCTGCACGGCGCCGGCGACGAAGACGTCAGAGCTTCACTGGAGATGCGGACGATTTTCTGGTCCGATGCCGAGCAGCAGCTACGAGAGCGCGAGCAAGGCCGCCTGCGCGAGCTGATGGGCGACACTGCCTTCGAGGCTGCCTACGCTGCCGGCGCTCAGCTGACGCTCGCGCAGGCAACGGACCTCGCTCTGCACCGCGACAGCGCCGCCTGATCAGCGCGAAGGACCTGCCCGGCGCGCCCCGCTCCCCACGCCCGCCGCATCGCTGAGCGAACGATGCTCGCTTGAGTTGACGCCGTTTACTAAAGCGTGCATAATGAGTTTTGTAAACAGCGTAAACATCACGATCCGGCAAGGGGCAAACGCCATGAGCATCAACTTCCAGACTCTGCACGACGCCCTCGTCGCGCTCATCACCGTCGTCGGCATCGCGGTTGTGATGTTGGGCGCGCTCGTCGCCGCCGGCGCCATCGGCCAGCGCGGCAAGAAGCACGGCGCACACCACGGGGAGCTCGCACCCATTCCGGTGCAGCACCCGACCGCCAGCGACGACCGCGAGCTCGTCCTGCGGTAACCCGCCGCAGCCAGGAGCACTCGGGCACTCCGCGAAACACTGATCCGCGAACACTGAGAGGGACGACGCCACTGCGGCGCCGCCCCTCTTTGCATGTCTCCCGGCTCCGGTCCGCAGCCTGCCGCTTTCCCCGGCCAGCGTCAGTGAGCGCGTAGCGGCGGTGCCGGCACTCCCGCCCGGTCGCCTGCCACCCGGAACAGCACGCCCGCCCAGGTCCGGAACGGCCGCCACGCCTCCGCGATCCGCTCCAGCGTGCCGGTATCCGGAGTCTCCGCGAGCCCGTAGAAGTGCGGCACGTAGGCCGCGAGTCGCGGTTCGCCGACGGCCAGTGCGTCTCGCACTCCAGTCGAGCGCCCGTAGACGAGCATCGCGTAGACGGGGCCGAGACCCTTGATCCGCCGCAGCGACGTCATCGCCTCCGCTTCGGGCATCGAGCGCAGCCGGTCCGGATCGAGCTGCCCCTCCAGGGCTGCTCGCGCCACGCCGTGCAGTCGCTCCATCCGGGCCGGCTCGATGCCAGGGAACTCCCTGAGGGCGAGCAGCCGATCCGCCAGCGGAAACGCCGTCTCGGGCTGGCCGGCTAGCTCGAAAGTGACGCCTTCGGCCTCTGCGAGTCGCCGGCGGAGGGCAGTTGCCTGCGTCCGGTGCCGCCGCTGCGAGAGCACCGACCAGGCTGCGGCTTCATACGGCGAGTGGAATAGCACGGGCCGCAGACCCGGCTGCTCAGCCTGCCGCGCGCCGAGGACGGGATCCGCGGCACCTGCCGCGAGCCAGGCGTCAGTGTCGATGCCGATGTCGACTGACAGGACCCGGCGGATCTGGCGCACAGCCTCTTCTGCGCCGGCGTCGCCGTGCAGTTCGACGGCCAGGCTGCCGTCGTCCTGCTGACGGATCACCGCTCCCGCGTGACTGGCCAGATCATCGGCGGCGAACGCGAGCCGCATGAGGTTCTCGTCCGGAGAGGCCCGCCCGGTGCGCGGCCCGAAGCCCAGAGCAGCCGCGGCTGCCAGCGAGAACGGCCCGCTGACTGACAGAACAAGCGCCTCCGGCATGTATTTCACCTGCCCCCGATACCGCGCGCGTGACGGGTGCCGCCGTGGTGACGACCTCGTTTCTGGTATATCTCGCGGCAGTGACAGTACTGCGACGCTGGCGACGGCCGAAACGCCACTGACTGGGCAGCGGCCGCCACGTTATCCTGCGCAGGTGGGTCAGTCGGCGGGAATCCCCTCGGGCGTCGTCACGCTGCTGTTTACCGACATCGTGGGATCGACACGGCTATGGGAGGCCGAGCCCGCCCAGATGGCGCCCGCCCTGCGGCGACACGACGAGCTGATCAGGTCCGCGATCGAGAACGCGGGCGGCTACGTCTTCAAGACAGTCGGTGACGCGTTCTGCGCGGCGTTCTGGACAGCGGAAGCCGCAGTGGACGCAGCCGTCACCGGCCAGCTCGCGCTCGGCGCGGCGGCCTGGCCGACCAGCCGTCCGCTCCGGGTCCGGATGGGCCTGCACACCGGCGCCTGCGAGGAGCGGAACGGCGACTACTACGGCCCCGTCGTCAACCGGGTCGCGCGGCTCGAGGCGGTGGCCCACGGCGGTCAGATCGTCCTGTCGGGAACGACCGCGGCGCTCGTCGCCTCGTCGCTCACCAGCGGCATGACACTGCGCGACCTTGGCCTGCACCGGCTCAAGGACCTCGGCAGCCCCGAGCAGGTTTTCCAGGTCGAGGGGCCTTCGCTCACTGCCGTTTTCCCGCCGCTGGCCTCCCTCGACAATCCTGAGCTGCCCAACAACCTGCCGAGTGTCGTCAACGCGTTCGTCGGCCGCGAGCGCGAGCTTGCCGAGGTCCGGGCACTCGTTGAGACTTCGCGCGTCGTGACGCTGACCGGGGCCGGGGGCAGCGGCAAGACCCGGCTGGCGCTGCAGGCCGCCGTCGAGCTGATCGACACGATCGCCGACGGCGTATGGTTCATCGAGCTGGCACCCGTCACGGACGGCGGGCAGATCTCCGCGGTCGTCGCGGCCGTTCTCGGACTGCCCGACCAGGGCCGTCCCGACGTCAGCGATGCGGTAGTCGATGCGCTCGGCGATCAGCACGCGCTAATCCTGCTCGACAACTGCGAGCACCTCATCGACGCGGCCGCCAAGTTCTGCGAGCGGATCATCCAGCACTGCTCGCGAGTGGTGTTCCTCACCACCTCGCGCGAACCGCTCGGCATCGGCGGAGAGCGCATCTACCGCGTTCCCTCCATGTCCCTGCCGCCTGCGGAAACGGAAACCGCCGAGGATCTGGCCGGCAGCGACGCCGTCCGGCTGTTTGCGGAGCGAGCGCGCATGCACGATGCCGGATTCACGGTGGACGCCCGGACCGCTCCGCTAGTCGCGACCATCTGCCGGCGACTCGACGGCATCCCGCTGGCGCTCGAGCTGGCGGCGGCCCGGCTGTCGTCGATGTCGCTGCGGCAAGTGAGCGAACGGCTGGACCAGCGCTTCCGGCTGCTCACCGGAGGCAGCCGCAACGCCATGCCGCGGCAGCAGACGCTGCAGGCCACGGTTGACTGGTCGTTCGAGCTGCTGACCGCGCACGAGCGCGAGACGCTGACCCGGTTGTCGGTGTTCGCCGGTGGCTTCGACCTGGACGCGGCCAGCGCGGTCGCCGGCGAAAGCAGCCAGGACTCGCTCGACATGCTCAACCAGCTCGGCTCACTCGTCGACAAGAGCCTCGTCCTCGCGGAGCGCACAACCGAGTCGGTGCGCTACCGGCTGCTGGAGACCATCCGGCAGTACGCCGCGCAGGAGCTCCTGCGGGCGAGGGGTGACGACGAGGTCCTGAGGGTGCGGGACCGGCACGCCGAGTACTTTCTCGCGCTTGCCGAGACCGCCCGGCCCGCGCTGAGCGGACATGGCCAGGCGGCGTGGCTCCGGCGGCTCGATCCGGAGTGGGACAATCTGCGCGCCGTCTTCGGGCACCTGGAGGCGGAGGGGCGAGCGGACGACGTTCTCCGGCTCGGCGTCGCGCTGGAGCGGTTCGCGATCAGCCGCGGGCATGCTGACGTGCTGACCGCGCTGCGGCGTGCCATCCGGCAGTCCGGCCTGAGCCCGGTGCTCGTCGACGGGCTGATCGTGACCTCCCGGCTCATCACCCTGCTGCTGCGCAAGGACATCGCCGAGCTGGCAGCGGGTAAGCAGCTGGCCGCGCAGGCGCTGGCACTCGCGCGCGAGATCGGCGACATCCGGCTGCAGGCACGGGCGCTGGGGCAGCTCGCCGGGGCGTCGTTCTTCGAGCATGACCTTGCTACCGTGCGCGGCCTGGCTGCCGAGGGCGCGGAGCTCGCCACCCGGATCGGCGACATGCAGCTGCTGGGCGAGCTGCTGGCGGCGTTCGCGGCGGCTGCTCCGACGCCGGAGGACGTGCGCCGGATCCGGCTCGAGGTCCTGGACTGCTGCCGGAAGTCCGGCGACGACCTGGTGGCCGCTAACGAGCTGCACAGCATGTACGGGCTCGACCTCCACGCCGGCCTGATCGAGAACGCCGCCGCCTATCTGCATCAGGCGACCCGGCTGGCCGAGCAGCTGGGCGGCGATCTGTTCAACTACTTCATGCGAGCGGACCTCGCCATCCTGCTGCTCATCCAGGGGAAGCACGCTGAGGCCGCGCCGGTGATCCGGCGCTGCCTGCTGGTGGCCCGGCGGATGGGCGTTCGCATCGACGCCAGCGAGGTCATCTTCGCCGCGGCGTGCGCGGCCGCCTGGCAGGGCGACGACATCCGCGCGGCGCGGCTGCACGGCGCCGCCGACGCCGACATCTCGGAGGCACTGACGATCGGCACGATCAAGTGGTCGAAGGCCGAGCAGGACCTGCGCGAGCGTGAGCAGCGGGAGCTGCGCAAGCGGATGGGCGCGGGCCGGTACGACGAGGCGTATCAGTCCGGGTCCGGCCTCACCCCGGCGCTGGCGGTTGAGTACGCCCTCAGCCGCGAGCCGGCCAGCTCCTAGCGCCACTCGTCGCAGGCGAACTCGCGGGCTCTGGCCGCCCTCTGGCCGCGAAAGCCGAGTGTGCTATCACTACGGCGATCGGCGTGCACGACTTGAATTACTTAGTCTGTAGGCTAATACTTAGGCTCATGACTAATCAAACTGTGATCGGGACCTTCAGGGTACGGCCCGACGCGGAAGCAGAGTTCGCCGCGCTGCTCGGGCGGCACTGGCCGACTCTCCACGAGCTCGGTTTCGTGACGGATGAGCCGTCGGTCGTCTACCGCGGCCGGGACGACGGGCTGACCTACGTCGAGATCTTCACCTGGGCTGACGGCGGCTACGAGCATGCGCGCGAGCATCCGGCGGTGCTGGCTATCTGGGGGCCGATGGACGCGCTGCTCGAGGAGCGCGACGGGCGGCCCAAGTGGGACTTCCCGCACTACGAGCGCGTCGAACTCGGCCGGTGACGCGCGCCGCGCGCGGCGTCATCGAGCTCGACGACTTCGACGCGGTTTTCGGCGCGCTGGCGCACCGGGCCCGGCGGACGATCCTGGCCGCCCTGCACGGTCACGGCGGCGAGATGACTTCCGGCGCGATCGCAGCCTGGTTCGAGCACTCCTGGCCGACGACGTCCGCCCACCTGCGCGTCCTCCAGGACGCTGGCCTGGTCAGCGTGCGGCTGAACGGCCGCGAGCGGATCTACCATCTCGAGACGGACCGGCTGCTCACGGTTACCGGGAGCTGGCTCGGCCACTTCCGGTGAGCCCGGCAGCCGGCCACCAATCTGCCTGCATCCCGATTAAGCCAGCCCCGTCCGGTCTGCACGCCAGCTCGCGGCTAGTCGTCGTGACCGTGCTGTTCCGCAGCGCCGGCTGGCCCATCCGCGGACTCGTCGGCCATCTCGCACAGTGCGACGAGCCCGGCGCGCAGTGCCGCGACGCCTTCGGCTGTCAGGCGCCGCTGCAGTACCTCGTCGGCGGCCGTTGCCGCGCGCCAGCTTGCTGTGGCTGCTGCCTCGCCCCGCGGGGTCAGTGTCAGCAGCATCCGCCGCCGGTCATCCGGGTCCGCCGCCCGTTCCAGATAACCGCGCATGACCATGGTGTCGATCAGCTGGCTCACGGCCTGCTTGCTGACGCCGAGCTGCCGCGTGATCCCGGCCAGTGGCGAGCTGTCACCGTACACGCGGGCGAGCACGTCCGCGCCGTTCCTCGGTATGTCGTCGAAGCCTTCCTCAGCGAAGGCCGCCCGCACGACGTTGCCGTAGGCCTTCCGCGCGTTCCGCAACAGTCCCGGAATCCCCATCTGCGCGTAATAACCCTCGTGTTCGTGGTTCGTCACACTGCCAGCTTATTAGTTCCGCTAATTGACGGTCAAGTCGATTGACTAGATCCCGGGTGAGCGCCGCCAGGCCGCGCGGGCGAGAACGACTGCCTCCACCCGCGCTGCCTGTCCCTGATCGAAGAGACAGCCGGCGACGACGTCGAGTTGCGTACCCGTCGTGCAGATGTCGTCGTAGACGAGGACGAACCGGCCCATGGTCCGAGACCGCTCGGTAACCCGCAGCGCGGCGCGCAGCTCGTTACCGGACACGCGCTTCGACCAGATCTGCGCGTCAGCGGACTTCAGAGTCGGCCGGACCTTGACGACCGCCGGAGGTGTAGCGGTGTCGAACGGCCAGCGGCCCGCGTGATCGGCCCCGTCGGCCGCGGCAAGAACGGCCTCGGCGTGTGCGAACTGCTGACCGCCCGGACCGGTATAGCCGGGATTCGCGACGATGAGGTCAGGCCGGTCATCGGCGAGGTTCTCGTCCAGCCAGCCGAGCAGCAGCCGGCCAAGCACGAGCGACCAGCTGCGCGTTCCCCGGTACTTGTAGGAGTTGATCGCGCGGCGCAGTCCGCCCGACTGGTACGCGAGGGCGTGAATCCTGCCGATGCGACGATCCGGGCTGCGGCACAGGTCGTTCGCGCACACGCCGTCGGGGCGCAGGCGCTGCGAGCAGGTCGGGCAGGCATCGGCGCCCGGACTCGTCAGCTCACGCCTCGCGCAAGCCAGGCAGACCGCTGCCGGGCCAGCGCGAAAGTTCCCGCAACTGTGGCAGTCGGGGAACTCGGCGAGAGCTAACTGAAGGTCCATCGGGCAACGAACGTAGCGCTGCCTGCCGACAGTCCCGGGCTGCCGGCGATCCGGGGGCCGCCCGCAATCTGGGTCAGGCCGCAATCCGGCGGCCGCCCGGCAATCTGGGTCAGGCGGACAACCGACTGCCTTTCGGATTCTTGGCCCCGCTGCCGAGGGGGCTGATCCAGAGCGCTGCGCCGACGGCAGCGCCAATGATCAGCATGATCACCAGGTCGAACAACCACGTGTGCGAACCGTGCAGGGCGAAGACCTGGTCAGTCCCGCCCGGATAGCGCGCCGGAATGCTCGATCCCGGGCCGGCGCCCGACGGCAGGCTCCCGCCGTAGGACAGGCCGCCGGTCGCGGCGCCATTAGCAGCCCGGAAAGTGCCGACCCACTGGCAGCCAGTTTTCGAGGAGCAGACCTGGTTGTTAACCACGAAGGTCCCCGTTACGCCGTCGCCGCTCGCCGCCTTGATCGCCGGACCGAACCCGAACGAGAGCGCCACGATGACCATCGCCACCACGGCGCCGGCCAGCGTGATGATCAAGTGTTTGTGAATGTGCCGCTGATGGCGTTCGGCTTCTTCCCGCTCGCGAATTACCAAGCGGAGCCTGCGCTGATCTTGATGGGACAGTCCGCCCCCGGCGAGCTCCGCGCGCGCCTCGGCCGCCTGCCGGCGGCTGACGTGAGCTGACCTGGCGGGCGTCCCGGCACGGTTGCTGCGCGAGGTCATCGGCACGTCCTCTTCTGTGGCGATGCTAGATCCGCAGCGTACGTTCCGGCGAACGCATTACGACCGCGCGCCGGTGAGGGCTGCCTGACGGGTGACCTCGTTTCCGTTGGGTCTGATCTGTTGCTTCTGAATTAGATTCCCTGGGCCTTCGGCCCGCCCGCTGTGATGAAACTGGGCGCCGAGGTGGCCGTCGGCAGCCGCTGGCCGCCCGTATGGACTGGGGGTGGACAAGGCGAGGGCTGGGAGTCAGCCTGGTGCTGCGTGCGCCGTCTGCTGACGTTGGTTCGCCTTGGTCCGTTCGCGGGCGCTAATTAGATTGACGCTGGAGCCCCTTTACGGGTACCCCCGGTTGCTGCCTTGAGCGCGTGTCTCAGTTTCCCTTTTCTGAGCGGGGCTCCGCAGCCGGCGTGCGCGTGGTGATGCGGCCGGCGCGGCCGCGGGCAGGCGACCGCCCGCAGCCGTCCTGGCCCTGACGGAAGGGCCGGTGGCGTTATGCAGGTGGTGTATGAGCGGTGCGCGGGGATCGACGTGGCGAAGAAGGAGATCGCGGTGTGCGTGCGCACGCCCGGCGAGCATCCGGGTGAGCGGCGCAGCCAGGTCCGCAAGTACAAGACGTATTACGGCGTGCTGAAGGAGATGTGCGCGTGGCTGACCGAGTGCGGGGTCACCCACGTGGCGATGGAAAGCACCGGGATCTACTCAAACCCCGTGTATTACGCGCTGGCGGAGTTCGGGGACTTCGAGGTGATCAAGTGCAACGCCGCGCACGTCAAGAACGTTCCGGGCCGCAAAACCGACGCGGCTGACTGCACTTGGCTCGGCGAGCTGCTCGAATGCGGGCTGCTGCGCGGATCGTACATCCCGGCCCCGCAGATCGCCGAGCTGCGGGACCTCACCCGGTACCGCGCCAAGCTCGCCGGGTCGCGGACCAGCGAGATCCAGAGGCTGCAAAGGACACTGGAAGACGCCGGGATCAAGCTCGACTCGGTGGCCTCCGACGTGATGGGCGCCTCCAGCCGCGAGATGATCGAGGCCCTTATCGACGGGGAACGCCGCGGCACGGTGCTGGCCGGCCTGGCCCGCGGCCGGCTCCGCGCCAAGATCCCCGACCTGTCCATGGCGCTGGCCGGCCGGTTCAGCGGCCACCACGCCCTGATGTGCAAGCTGCACCTGCGCCACATCGACGAGCTCACCGAGCTGATCGACACCGTCGAGCAGCAGGCCGGGGTGCTGATGGCCCCTTTCGCCGCGGAGCGTGACCTGCTGATGACCATTCCCGGCATCGGCAGGCTCACCGCCGGGGTCATCATCTCCGAGATCGGCACCGATATGTCGTTCTTCCCCGACGCCGACCACCTGGCGTCCTGGGCCGGATTGTGCCCGGCGAACAATGAGTCCGGCGGCCGGCGGCGCCCCGCCGGCACCCGGCACGGCAACCAGCACCTGGCCACCGCCCTGATCGAGTCGGCCTGGGCCTGCTCGCGCACCAGCACCCGGCCCGGCGCCCAGTACCACCGCCTGGTCCGGCGCTTCGGCGGGCAGCGCAGCGCGCGGGCGAAAAAGAAAGCGGCCGTAGCCGTCGCCCACACCCTCATCCTGATCATCTACACAATCCTGGAACGCCGCGAGCCCTACGCCGAGCTCGGCGAGGACTTCTACACCAGACGCCAGAACCCCGAACACTACAAGGACAACCTCATCGCCCGGCTCGCCAGGCTCGGCTACACAGTGACGGTCGAACCCGCAGCGGCCTGACCGCCAGGCCCAGCACGGACCCGGCTCCGCTCACGCTCCGCCGGGTGCTGCCGCGTGCCCGGTTAAGATCCAGTTTCCTCTCAGGCCGGCGCCGCCCGCACCGGCTGCCCTGGCAGCGCCGTCGTCACCAGGTCGCCGTCGCGAACGACGAAAGTGCCGTTGACCAGGACGTGCATGATCCCGGTCGACGGCCGCGTGCTCTCCAGGTACGTCGCCTGGTCGCTGACCGCCGCCGGGTCGAAGATCACGATGTCGGCGTCGGAGCCCGGCTGGACGCGGCCCTTGCGGCGCATCGCCGGGACGTGCGGCTGGAGCAGCTGGGCGGGGAGCAGGCTCGACCGGCGCAGCGTTTCCGTCAGTCCGAGCGGCCCGGTCTCGCCGACGACGCCGCCGTCGCTGGCCAGCATGCGCAAGGCCCGGCTGAAGGTTCCGGCCGTGCGCGGGTGCGTGAACGCGCCGTCTGGCAGCGGCCAGGCCATCGCGCCGGGGCGATCGCCTGGCCAGGTCAGCGGCATCGCGTCGCTTGCGACGACCGCGTCCGGGAAGGTCAGCGACCGCAGCAGCACAGCGCGGTCGGCTGGGGCGCCTTCGTCCAGCTGCCGGATGATTGCCAGGCCGCCAGGGTCGGTCGCGCGCAACTCCCGCAGCCGGTCCTCCGTTGCTACCCTCTCGCCGGTCGGCGCGTATGTCAGGTCGGACGGCACGAGGCCACGCTCGTGCAGCCGCTCCGGCGCGAGAAACGCTGCGCCAATGCCGGTCATCCCCGACCCGTACGGGTACGCCTCCGTCGAGATCCGTGAACCTGCTGCCTGCGCGCGGCCGACAAGGTCGAGAACGCGGTCGACATGACGCAGCGACGTAGAGTTGACGTGGCAGTAGTGCATGTGAGCGCCCGTCTCGCCCGCTGCGCGGACGATCTCCTCGGCGCCGTCGACGAGCGCGTTCGGCGCCAGTTCGATGAGGTCACGCGCGTGCGTGAACGTCGGCGCGCCCGCCTCCGCAGCGAGTGCCGCGACCTGAAGGTACTCGTCCGGGTCAGTTCCCGGCGAGTAGCCGAGCAGAAGGCCGATCCCGAGCGCGCCGTCAGCGAGCTCCGCGGCCAGGCGGCCGAGCATCGCGGTGACCTGCGGCGGCGACGCCGCGCGCTGGAATGCCGGGTTCGAGAGGTTGCCGAGGAAATCGAGGGTGTCGGTTACCTCCAGGCCGGCCACTGCTTCTATCCGCGCCAGCGCCCACGAGGTCGCGAACCCATAATTCAGCGGCCTGCCTTCCGCGGCCGCCTGCCGGTAAGCGAAGTCGACCGGTATAACGCCCGCCTCGAGCTCGAGCGCCGTGGTGACACCGTCGAGCACCCGGAGTCGCAGCCCGGGGATCTCGTTCGTGTGGCTGTGCAGGTCAATGAAACCTGCTGTCACCACGCAGCCCGCGACGTCGATGTCGACTGCAGCGGCGTCGGCCTCGTTTCCGACCCTGGTGATCTGGGTGCCGGTGACGGTCACGTCTGCGACCTCGTTCAGGCCAGTCTCCGGGTCGATCACGCGTCCGCCGCGCAGGACAATGTCAGGGCTGGTCAACTCACGCTCCGATGGCTCGCCGGTCGGGCTGATGGCACACAACTGAGCCTAACTGGGGGTGTGCGGAACGCTGCGCCAGCACGCAGGCTCTGCTCCCCGGGGCGGGCGGGCGGGTCGCGTCGGCAGGCTCCCGTGGTTCGGTAGTAGCCATGTACATAATCTCTATGTACACTTATGCAGGTGGACATTGACTACAGCGGCCCGACGCCGGGATTCCTCGTCTGGCGGCTCTCGACGAAGTGGCGCGTAGCCGTCGACCGTGCCCTGGGGCCGCTGGGCCTGACGCACGCCCAGTACTCCCTGATCTCCTCCCTGCTGGCCATGCGCGAGGAGGGCCTGCAGCCCACGCAGCGCGAGCTGGCCGACCACACCGGTCTCGAGCCGCTCTACGTGTCGAGACTGGCGCGAGCGCTTGAAGACGACGATCTCATCAAACGGTTGCCGGATCCGAACGACTCGCGGGCCATGCGGCTTTCGCTTACTCATGAGGGTCACGCCGTGACGCTGCACGCGATCACTATCGTGCGCAGACTCGTCGACCAGCTGCTCGAGCCGCTCGGCGGCCTGAACGGAAAGCGAACCGAGACGCTCGTGCAGGACCTCAATCTCCTTCTTCAGAAGCCACTCGATCCGTATCTCCACACCCCGGAGGGATGAGCATGTCGTCTTCAGCGCCGACACTGAACACCCAGGTCATCGGCCAGGCCGAGAGTGCACTCGGCGCGATCCTCGCTCCGCTGCTTGACCGCGCCGCGATCTCGTTCCCTCAGTGGATCGTGCTGGTCGTGACGTCCGCCCGCGGCGGCTCCGCGGCGCGCGGCGATCTCGTGCGGCAGCTAGCCGCGACGCGGAAGATCAGCACGGCCGACGCACTGCAGGCGGTGGACGAACTGGCCGGCGCCGGGCTGGTCGAGCTGACCGGGGATGGTGAGCCGGAACTGCGGGTGACCGCGGAAGGTCAGGCACGATATCGCCAGGTGCGGGAGCACGTCGACGCCATCACCGGTCGCATCTTCGGCGACATGCCACTCGCGGACCTCGAGACAGCCGCGCGCGTGCTCGGAATCGTGACGGCGCGGGCGAATGCTGAGCTCGCAACCGCCCAGAACTGACACGCCGGCGCGGGAAAGCGCTCGTGACGGCCGGACCTGTGCCAGATTTATCGTCAATGCCGGGTTCAGAAGATCAGCCCCTCAAACGTATGTGCGAAAAGTGACGCTACCGTGTCGCCTTTCGCACATACGATGATGGCGTCGGCCTAGGAATGACTGATATGCCCGTTTCGCCTGCGAGCTGCCGCCTAATTGGGCGCAACCGCTATTCGGTCGAGCCACCTTCAGCAGCCCGAGCCGCCTCCGCGTTGATGGAGTCCGCCACAGCGTGCGCAAGAACGCGATACTGCTCTCGAGTGATCTCACCTCGATCGTAAGCGGCGATGACATCATCTATCGACCCTGGCACGTTCGCACCGGGATCCTCCTGCGCGGCCGCGGCCATCGCCGCGTAGCTCTCTGCAGCGAGTCCCTTGCTGCGTCGCCAAGTCCTCTGCCTGAAACGGTCGGCAACTTCATCCAGCCGTCGCTCTCCAGACTTCAGAGCGTCAATCAGATCCCGGACCTCGTCCGACCCCATCACTCACGCTCCTTGCGATAGCTCACGCTCTGAATGGCTTGCCTCCAGGAGCGCAGGAGCTCGGCCATCGACAGAATTCTCGTATCTGGACCAGTCGTCGAACAGGCCCTTGAGCTGCTCGAAGTTCTCCCTGTTGCTACTTCCCCATGCCGAGTTCGCATTCTTGAGGAATGTTACATTTGTAATGCACCGGCCTCCTAATCCCTGGCCGCTTCGAAACTGATCGTGCGCTGCTCGGTGCCGAAGATCGGCTCGGTGTGCGCTTACCTCCACTGAGATATCCACGAAAATGCCCGTGATATCGCGGTAGTCGGTTACGCGTAGAGCCTGGACTCTGTCCGCTATAGAAGCCGGTTTCGACATGGTGATGTCCCAGACGAGATTCTTGCGATCAGACTCGGCACGGTTCGCCAGTCGCTTCGCAATGAGCGAGGACTCCTCGTGCACGAGGTCTGACGCTTCCATAGGAGACAAGCCTGGAATCTCGGGGATGAGGCCGCGACGTGCCATCTCCTCTTTGATGTTGTCCGGGTTGATCATCAGGTACTTGGAGAGGTCAATGCCTGCGTGTTCTCGGAGGACAGTTGTCTTGCCTGCACCCGGCAAACCACCTGCGAGGATTGCCTTGCCCTCGCATGGCACCCCGGAAGCGGCAGCGTAGAGGTAGTCGATCATCTCTTGGTGCGCCGCGTCTCGTTCATCCGTCCAGACTTCGCGGCCGGAGTCAACGGTGTGCTGGCGGTCCGTCTCGAGTCCGGCAGCGCGGGCGTCTGCTAAGCGGCGGCGGACGTCCGCCACGTGCTCGGCGTGCTCGGTATCGGTTAGCGGGCCGACGTAGTCGGCCGGTTCCGTCGTGTCAGGAGGCGGACCTGCTGGACGGTCGTCCGCATCAGTGCCCTTCGGCCGATCAGGACGCTCACGCCGGTCGGCGCGGTCCGTAGGGTCGGCGTGGTCGGGGCGGCGGGGGGCGTCAGCGTAGCGCACGGACGACGGATGGCCGTCGGAGAGCTGCCGCAGGCGCCGGTCTAAGTGCGCGTCGCCGCTGCTGGGCGCGTGCCGGTGCTCGGTGAGGTCCGTCCGGTAGTCGGCGACAGCCACTGCCTGCCTCCTCCAGCGCTTGCGGCAATAGCAGCGACCATAAACCCGCAGAACGTGTCGCACCACCTGAAAAGGCTAGAGAGTCTGGACACGTCCTAGCGCCAGGTCGAAGGCGTCATCGAATCCGAGCGCCCGCCCCTGCGCATAGGCTCGCTCGGCCGACTCGGGGCCGACGGCAGCGCGCAGCTTCGCCAGGCCAGTCTCGCGGTAAGTGGCCTCCGGCTCCTGCCACGCCTCGCCCGCCCGGTCGAGGAACGACTGCGCGGCCCCGAAGAGCTCCGCGGCCCGAAGCGGATCGCCCCGGTCGGCCTCGTTGCAGGCCAGTCCGAGGCTCGAGTACGCGATGCCGGAGCGCTCGCCGTTCCTGCGGCTCTGGCGCAGACCGCGAGTGAACCGCGCGTGCGCCGCGTCCAGATCACCTTCATTGCGGTCGACCCAGCCGATGTTCACCTCGATGTGGTGACTTTGCCCGCCCGCACCGAAGTCGTCGCCCGCGGCCCGCATCAGATACGCCCGCGCTGCTGCCATCTCACCAGCGCGCAGTGCATGCACGCCCGCGTTGTTGAGCAGGACGGAACCGATCAGCTTGTCGCCAGATCGCTCCGTGCACGCGATCGCCTCGGCAAACAACACCTCGGTCCGGGTGGGGTCGAGCGCGTCCTTGCACAGGAGGTAACCCATCAGCGCGCCGCCCAGCAAGACGTCGTCGTCCAGCCGGCGGGCTCGTTCGACCGCTTCCTGACCGAGCGGCAGCCCGATCTCAGACTCGCCGGAGAAGAAGTAGTTCCCGCACACCGTGAACAGGGTCTCGACGAGCAGCCGCTCCTCACCGAACTCACGGGCGAACTCGACCGCCCGCTGGGCCAGCCTGCGCGCGACCGCCAGGTCGACTGACCGGGCGCACATCACGGCGGTTACCAGAGCGGCGCCGAACGCAGCCGGATCGTCGGCCGGGTCAGCCCGCGCCAGCACTGGCCCGAGCAGCTCCGAAGCCGCCACCTCCTGCGAACTCGCCTGCCAGTACCGGCGCAGCGCGGCCGCGAAGCGCAGCACCAGCCCGTTCCCGCCTGGCTCGGCCGCCGCATGCCTGGCGGCTCGCCACAGGTTGGCGTTGTCTGCCTCCAGCAGCTTGAGCCAGCGCCGCTGCTCGCCGCCCGGCAGATGCGGCGCCGCGTTCTCCGCGACCGCCAGGAAGTGCGCACAGTGCGCGGCACCAACCGCCGCGACCTCTTCCTCGCCGCCGACATCGAGCAGCCGTTCGGCAGCGAACTGCCGGATGGTTTCCAGCAGCCGGTACCGGAGGCTGCCACCGGACTGCTCGCCGACGACGAGGCTCTTGTCTACCAGCGACCCGAGCAGCTCGGCGATGTCGAATACCTCGATGTCGCCGGTGGCACACACAGCCTCGGCGGCGGCCAGGTCGAAGCTCTCCGCGAAGACCGACAGACGGCGCAGCAGCTGCTTCTCGGCCTGGCCGAGAAGCGAGTACGACCAGTCGACAGTGGCCCGCAGCGTCTGCTGCCGCTCCAGGGCCGTGCGGCTACCGCCGGTCAGCAACCGGAATCTCTGGTGCAGCCGGTCCCGCAGCTCGGTCAGCGACAGCGACCGCAGGCGCGCGGCCGCCAGCTCGATCGCCAGCGGCATGCCGTCGAGCCGCCGGCAGATCGATACGATCAGCGGCCCCGTCTCGGCGTCGATCGTGAGATTCACGCCCTGCTCACGGGCCCGGTCGGCGAAAAGCTCCACCGCATCGGAATCGCCGGGCACCCACTCGTCCCCGTCGTTCGCGTCGGGCAGCGACAGCGAGGGAACACGGTAGATCACCTCGCCGCCGATCCCCAGCGGCTCGCGGCTCGTCGCGAGCAGGTACATCCGCGGACAGCGCCGAAGGATCACGTCCGCAGTCTTGGCGCACGCGCCGATCAGGTGCTCGCAGTTGTCGAGCACGATCAGCGCGCTCTGCGGTATGAGCGCGTCCAGCAGCACGTCGAGCACCGGGCGGCCCGGCGTCGTCGCGATACCGAGCACCGCTGCGATCGCCGGAGCAACGGCCTCCTCGTCCCTGACGCCGGCCAGCTCGACCAGCCAGACGCCGTCACCGGAGCTGTCGAGCAGTTCCGCCGCCACCTGCAGGCTGAGCCGGGTCTTGCCGCAGCCGCCCGCGCCGGTGAGCGTCACCAGACGGGAAGATCCGACGAGCGCGCGAAGCTCTTCGAGCTCCCGCCGCCGGCCGATGAAGGTGGCGAGCTGCACCGGCAGGTTGTTCGGCAGGTGACCGAGCGAGGCGAGCTGCGGAAACTCCGCCTGCAGATCCAGAGCACTCAGCTGATACAGCTGCTCCGGCCGACCCAGATCCTTTAGCCGGTGCACGCCGAGATCCGTCAGCGACGCGCCCGCTGGGAGCGAGTCACGGATCAGCGCCGCCGCCGTCTCCGACAGCAGGATCTGCCCGCCGTGAGCGACGGCCGCAATCCGCGCTGCGCGGTGGACAGCCAGGCCGAGCACTCCGGCGGCGGCCGTCTCCGCCGCCTCGCCGGTGTGCACGCCCATCCGCACGCGCACGCGCTCCCCGCCCGGCCAGGCGTGCGCCTCCAGCGCCCGCTGCATGTCCAGGACCGCGGCCGCACATTGCCGAGGGGACGGAAACGCGGCAAAGAACCCGTCTCCGAGTGTGTTCAGCTCGCGGCCACCGTGGTGCGCCAGGGCCGAGCGGATGACGCCGTGATGGTCAGCGAGGATCTGGCCGTAGGCATTCTCACCCACCCGGCGGAGCAGGACCGTCGAGCCCTCGATGTCGGTGAACAGGAAGGTGAGCATCTCCACCTGACCAGCGTAAGAGGACGGTTTACCACGCATGCCGACGGTGGCGCGCGGCGGCAACGGGCAAATCACCTCGTTTCATCTCTCATGACTTATTCGAAGAGCCCGCGGATGTCCTGCGCGTCCAGAGTGCCGCCGAAGGCGTTGCCGCTGTCGATGACCGAGGAGAACAGCGCAGCCTTGCGAGACTTCAGCGCCATCACCTTCTCCTCGATAGTGTCGGCTGCGATCAGCCGGTAGACGACGACGTTGCGGGTCTGGCCGATCCGGTGCGTGCGGTCGACGGCCTGGGCCTCCGTCGCCGGGTTCCACCACGGGTCGAGCAGGAAGCAGTAGTCCGCCTCGGTCAGGTTGAGCCCGAAGCCGCCTGCCTTGAGGCTGATCAGGAAGACCGGGACGTCCCCGTTCTTGAAGCGCTGGATGACCAGCGGCCGGTCGCGAGTCCGGCCGTCGAGGTAGCAGTACGGGATACCCGCGTCGTCGAGCTGGGCCCGGACGCGCTCGAGGAAACGGGTGAACTGGCTGAACACCAGCGCCCGGTGGCCGCCGCCAATGACGTCGCGCAGCAGCTCGGCGAGAGTGTCCAGCTTGGCGCACGGCAGGTCGGCGTGGTCCGGATCGACAAGGCCGGCGTGCAGTGCGAGCTGGCGGAGCATCGTGAGCGAGCGCAGGATCGCGAACCGGTTGGCGTCCATGTCGTCGAGCAGGCCGAGGACCTTCTGCCGCTCGCGCTGCAGGTGCATCTGGTAGAGCTTCTGGTGCCGGGGGTGCAGCCGCACCTCGAGCACCTGCTCCTGCTTGGCCGGCAGGTCCGCGGCGACCTGCTCCTTGGTGCGCCGCTTCACCAGCGGCCTGATCCGGCGGCGCAGCTGGTCAAGCAGGTCGCCGTTGTGCTGCCGTTCGATCGGCCGGGCGTAGTACTCCTTGAACTTGTCCGGGTGCGGGAACAGGCCCGGCGCAGTGATCGACAGCAGCGACCACAGCTCCATGAGGTTGTTCTCCATCGGAGTGCCGGTGACCGCCAGCTTGACCGGAGCCGGCAGCTGCCGCGCGCACTGGTAGACCTTCGACTGGTGGTTCTTCACGTACTGCGCCTCGTCGAGGATCAGCCCGGACCACGGCAGCGCCGTGTAGCTGTCGGCGTCCAGCCGCAGCAGCGTGTAGGTCGTCACGACGGCGTCAGCGCCGGCGATGCTGTCCGCCAGCGGAGTCCGCCGTTTCGCGACGGTGTCGGTGATCACCGCGACGTTCAGCCCGGGCGTGAACCGGGCGGCCTCGGCAGCCCAGTTCGACACCACGCTGGTCGGCGCGACGATGAGGAACGGCGGCGCTTGCGGGTCCTGCTCGCGGGCATGGCTGATGAGAGCCAGCGCCTGGAGCGTCTTGCCGAGGCCCATGTCGTCGGCCAGGATGCCGCCGAGCTGGTGCTGCCAGAGGAAGGCCAGCCACTGGTAGCCCTCGGCCTGATACGGGCGCAGCTGCGCCTGGAGGCCGGCAGCGGGATCTCGGTCTCGAGGCCGGCATTGCCGCTGGCCAGCGAAAGCAGGCCGCTGACCTGGCGCTCCCATGCCTGCGACTGGGTGCTGACGATGCCCAGCTCGGCGAGCTCGGCCCACAGTCCCGCCTGGAAGCGGCTGATCCGCAGCGTGTCGGTCTGCAAGTCCTGCAGCGCGCGGGCTTCGGCGATGAGGCTTGCGAGCGCCTGGAGGCCGGGCTTGTTCAGCGAGAAGTACGCTCCGCCCGGCAGCAGCAAATAGTCCTGCTGCCGGGTGAGCGCGAGGAACAGGTCGACGAACGGCACCTGCGTCTCCTCGACGAAGACCATGACGCCGAGCCCGTACCAGTCGTTCTCGCCGGTCAGTTCCTCAGCCGACACCTCGATGCGCAGCGAGTCACCGGCCTCGCGGTAGTCGGCCGGGTCCCCGCTGATCTCGACCTCGACACCGGGGCGGCTCGCCAGGAGCGGCAGGAGCTCGGTGCTGAAGCGGACGGTTTCCATGCCGGTCAGACGACCGCCGGGCAGGCTGGCCACAGGGACGTCGAGCGTCGCGAGGATGTTCTGCTCGGCATCCAGATCCCGGTAGCCCGACTCGAGCTCGCGCCGCTGAGCGGGGCCGGGCATTCTGTCGAGCGCCTCGATGGCGAGCGGCTCGCCGGAATCGGCCGTCAGTTCTCCCCGGCCGCCCGTCAGGTACCCCGGGCTGCCTGCCCGCTCGGCGCGCGTCCGCAGCTGCGAATCCCCGACCTGATAGGACCACTCCCAGGTGATGTCCAGTTCGTGATCGTCGCCGTAGTCGGCGCGCAGCACCAGCGTCGGCGCGGAGACGGATGGCAGGCTGACCGAGCCATCCGAGGAGATCAGCGACGCCATCTGCCGCAGGCGCGGGTAGAACTGCTCGCGGAACCTGCTCTCGTCAGCGGGCGGAACGGCGAGCGGCTGCCGGGACAGCGCCAGTTTCTGAAGCTGAGCTGGTACCGGTGCCACCATCCGGGCCAGGCGGAACCGCCACTGGGCCGGGTCCGGTGTGTGCTCAGCCTCAGCGCGGTCGATATACACGAGGCCGTGGCCGTCCGAGCCGATGAACCGGATCGGCCAGACTTGCTCGTCGCTGCCGTCGATGCCAACGGCCGGCCTGATCCGCAGCTCGCCGGAGGGCTGGACGCGCGTGATGTCGATGAACAACTCGGCCGTGCCGTAGTGCGGCACGGCGCCCGCCTTGCGGTACACCAGAGCGATCCCGGCCGACTCGGCCTCGTCGAGCAGCGACCAAAGCTGGCGGGACTCAAACGTCGCCAGGTCCAGGGTCTTGTCCCCGCCGTACGCATAGGGACTGTGGAACCTCCCCGCCAGCCGGTCGCCGGCCTGGAACGTCCAGTACAGCTCCCGTAGCACGCGCAGCTGGATCCGGGTGAGCGGCGCGGCCAGGCCGCGCGGCTCCAGCCTGCCCCACGCCAGCTGGCCGCCAACCCAGCTGCCCCGCGCGCCCGGCTGCACCAGCCGCGCGTGCACGGTCAGCGGAGGCAGGCCGTTAACCTGCCGCAGCCCGCGCGGCTGGGCAGCGCCTGCCAGCGAGAGCTCGATCGCGACCAGAGACGTGCCGCTGGGTTGGCTGCCGGGAATGCCATGCAGGCCGACCTGACTCGCGGGCTGCAGCAGCGCCGCCAGGGAGTGCTCCCAGGCCGGCGGCGCCGGCGGGATCACCCGCAGATCCTGTCCCGAGGCAAGCGCACCGGCGAGTGCCAGCGCGGCGGAATGCTTGCACTCGCAGCCGGTCTCGCAGCTGCAGTAACCCCGGTCGTACCGCATCGGGCTGCCGGGCCGGAAGTACACGACGGTCTCGTGCCACTCGCCGCCGGTGTCCTGCACGACGCCGTGCAGCGCTCGCCGCGCAGCTCGCCACTCGAGCCGCCGGACCGCGCCCTCCTCCATCTCGCCGTAGCCGTCACTGTACGCAGCCATGCCGACGGCATCCTCGACGGAGGCGAGGTGAATCTCGTCGAGCCTGAGCCTGGGCATGGCACAACGCTAGGCGCCGGCTCTGACAGTTTCCGGCTGTGACCGGACGGCGCGCGGGCCAGGAATCGGCATGTCCGGCGGGCAGACGCTGACACTATGGACAGCGTGGCTATTTCGCGCGGTCGATCCGGTGACGGAGTCCGGCATCTGGCGGTCGTACGTGATGACCAGCAGGCCCAGGACCAGCCAGCACTGTGGGACGGCCAGGAGGTCGACCGAATCGCGAGGCTGCGTGAGCTCGCCGTCACGACGGGTGCGCCGGCGGACACGGTCCAGCTGATCGAGAACGCGGCCACCGCGGACGACGCTCTCGAGCTGCTGACCGGCGCGGGCCTCATACCCGACGACGAGACGGCCATGGCAGGGATGCTGTCGTGGTTCAGCCCGTTGCTTGAGGCTGGCTGTGACCAGGTCGAAGCGGAAGTCTGCGGTGCCGAGTTCATCGGCGAGCTCCGACGGGCGGCTCCCGCCGATGCCGACATCACCGAGCTTCTCACCGATCTCACCGGCCAGCTCGCCGCCTATACCATCCCCGAGTCGCTGGCGATGGCACGCGTTCTCGCCGTGCTCGGACCGCCGTCCGTGCGGGAGGCGGCCGGTGATGCGGCCAGCCAGCTCGTCGCCGCGGGCCTGACCGATCCGCCGTGGGTGGCGGGGCTCGGAGCTCCGAAGCCCGGACCATGCTTCGGGTACGGCGACATCTACGGCGAGCAGCGCTCTGTCGTCCTCTCGTTCCGGTACGGCCGGAAGCAGCACGCACTCATGGTGCTCATCGACTATGTGCTCGGCGGCGGCGTGAAGGACTGCTCGGTCGTCGACTACACCGACGGGGTGCGGCGCGATTGCCGAGCCCTCGGCAGTGAGCCCGACGTGCGCTTCAGCGACCTGAACGGGCTGCAGGCACGCGAGATCCTCGATGCAGCGCTCGCGGCGAGGCCCTGCCCGGTCCATCCAGATCAGGCTGAGGACGTCGAGAACTTCCTCGACCTGCTCGCGGCGCGGGTGGCGCTGCTGCCCGGCGCCTCGTCAGCGACTCCCCGGAAGGCTACCGGGCACAGCGGCAGTGCGAAGAGGACCGCATCTGGCGCCGGGAACGGCCGTACCGGCCGTACCGGCCGCGGCGGACGAGCGGACGAGCGGACGGCACTCCGGCAGTCGCCGCGGAATATCCACCGGCTCAAGGTGACACTGCGCGGCATCAAGCCGCCGATCTGGCGCCGCCTTGAGGTGCCCTCCGACATCTCGCTCGCCCGGCTGAACACCGTCATCCAGCAGAGTTTCGGCTGGCAGAACAGCCACCTGCATCTCTTCGAGACGCCTGTCGGCCGGTATGGCAGCCACGAGCCGGACCTGGACATCCGCAGCGGCGCGGGCAAGAAGCTGTCGGCCCTCGCGGACTGGCCCGGCGACAAGATTCTCTACGTGTACGACCTCGGCGACTACTGGGAGCACGATGTCCTCGTCGAGGCAGTGCAGCCTGCCCAGGCGAGCGTTGCCTACCCCCAGTGCACGGCAGGCCGGAGGGCCTGCCCTCCCGAGGACAGCGGCGGGCCGTGGGGCTACAGCGAGATGCTGAAGACGCTAGCCAATCCGCGGCACGCGCATCATGCCGAGACGCTGCAGTGGCTGGGGATCTGTGCACCAGGCGAGTTCGATCCGGATCAGTTCGACGTGGCGGGGGTGAACCGGCTTCTGGCGCCGAAGGCGGCGATCCTGATCAAGTCCTGACGAGGCCCTGGCCGGCGACTGTCTCACTCGCCGGTGCCGCGTGCCTCGCGCAGGAGATCCGCGATCAGGTCAGCCTTGCCCGCGACATACGCTTCGCGGTCGGTGCGCAGCAGCGGCTCTAGCTGCCTCTTCAGGGCCGCATATCCGCCCGCCCGGTCGGACCGCGAGCGCAGCAGGTCACGCAGGTCGATGTGATCACGATGCGGGGGACTGCCGTCCACCACCACGTACAGATGGTGATAAGGCAGGTCGTCTCGGGGCTCAAACGCCTCCCGGCCGGTCACTCCCAGATCGCCCTCATGGACCCATCCGGCCGCAGCGAGGCGGGCGACAGCCACGGACACGACATCGTCGGCCGGCACGACGACATCGATGTCGATAATCGGCTTAGCCGGCAGGCCGGGCACCGCAGTGCTGCCCACGTGATCGGTGTCGTGCGGCACGTCCGCGAGAGCAACGTCCAGAGCTGCGCGGATTACGGCGAACTGCTGCGGCCAACGCGGCTGGTAGTCCACTACCGCCGCGGGGGGCTTCCGACGGTCCATGTTGCCGACGGTAACGCGTCCGGGCGGCAACCGGCCGGCGCAGTGAGCAAGACTGTGAGCATGGTCAACTCGTGGGACGAGTCGTACACCGCAGCCGAGGCGCCTCCGTGGGACATCGGCCGGCCGCAGCCTACCTTCGCGCGACTGGCCGCCGAAGGGTTTCTGCCGGGCCACGTGCTGGATGCCGGATGCGGGACGGGCGAGAACGCCCTCGTCGCCGCCAGCCACGGCGCCAGCGTCAGCGGCGTCGACCTGTCACCGACAGCCATCGAGCGCGCCCGGGCCAAAGCGGCCAAGCGCGGTCTCACCGCCCGGTTTGACGTTGGCAATGCCCTCGACCCGTCCTCGCTCGGACTGGCCGGACAGGCCGACACGATCATCGACAGCGGCGTGTTCCACGTCTTCAGCGACGAGGAGCGGCCGCGCTATGTCGCCAGCCTGGCCTCGGCGCTCCGATCCGGCGGCATGATCTACCTGATGTGCTTCAGCGACCGCCAGCCCGGTGACTTCGGCCCCCGGCGCGTCCGTCAGGACGAGATACGGGCGGCATTCAGCGACGGCTGGACGGTCAAGTCGATCAGTGCCGACGGGTTCGACATGAACCCGCTACAGGGCATCACCCGGGCCCAGGCCTGGCTGGCCGTCCTCGAGCGCGACTGACCAGCCAGCGGGCCGCGCCGGCGCCCGCGGCTACTTCCGCAGCCAGGCGATGGCGACTAGTACCAGGAAAAGTATGACCAGGTCCATCTCAAGCACTCCCCCGACGACGTTCTCCCGGGCCTGACCAGGCCCGCCCATGACGTCCCCTGCTGGCCGGGACACTTGGCCGGCCACTGAGCACAGAGTTACCCGGCTACGCAGAAGTACAACCGGACAAATCGGACCAGCTAGCGACCTTCTCTCGACGCCCCGCCTGACACGCAGAGTAATTGCCCGATTACACTTAGGAAGTTATCCGGCAAACCGGGCCGGATCTTCCGCATCTGGCAAGCAGCAGACGCCCGGCGATCTGAGGGCAGGTGCGCTATGAAGATCATTACCGTCACGCTGGCATCGGCCGCGATCGTGGGCCTTGCCGCCTGCACGACCGTCACCACGAGCCAGCCACCTCCGTCATCGTCACCGGCCCGGTCGTCGCCTGCATCCGGATCAAGCCGTCCGGCTCCGACGAGCCCGTCAGCTGCACCAAGCCAGCCGACGGCACAGCCCGCCCCGAGCACTACGACAGCGCCCAGTGTCACGGACCCGTGGGCAGTGGTGGCGGCGTACTACGGCGACATCGAGTCCGGCAACTACCAGCAGGCCTGGGCACTGATCGACTCGGGTGCCACCACCGGGCAGACGTATCAGCAGTTCGTCGACGGCTTCGCCTGTACCGGAGCGCAGCAGCTGACTGAGCTCGGCGAGTCCGGCGAGCAGGTGTCCTTCGACCTCGCCGCGACCAACTCGTGCTCCGGTAACGTTCAGCATTTCACCGGCACCGACACGGTTCAGGGCGGCAAGATCGTGGCCGCCACAATTCACCAGACGAGCTAGCAGGCGTCAGGCGTGTCCCCACCGACCGCCCTTCACCTGCTGTTATCCGCCGCGAAACGCACTATCTACGTCAGCCAGGCGGTCGCCATCGAGCCAGCGCGTGCCGCGCTGACCCTGAATCACGGGCGGCATAATGCGATATCAGCGATAATCTTCCCTTGCGCCTGACGACGGAAGGTA
The DNA here is from genome assembly GCA_963711535.1 of uncultured Actinomycetota bacterium. Taxonomy (GTDB): domain Bacteria; phylum Actinomycetota; class Actinomycetes; order Streptosporangiales; family Streptosporangiaceae; genus JAJYUU01. Next base: position 563,977 of record CAVQEN010000008.1, read on the forward strand.
CAGGCAGGGCTGCTAGTGGCGAACGAAGCACGCGGAACGCACAACGCGGACGACGCGAGGCTGCTCAGCATGGTGCGCCTCGGCAACGTCTCCGCATTCGGCACCATCCGGCAGCGGCATCAGGAGGCAGCGAGGCGGCTTGCGGGCGAACTCGCCGCTTCAGAGGCGGAGGCCGACGAGGTTGTCGCCGAGGCGTTCGCGCGCGTGCTGGCTGCCACCCAGCGAGGCGGCGGCCCGACCGACGCATTCCGGCCGTACCTGCTGACCGCGGTGCGAAGGGTCATCCGGGACCGGCAGGCGGGCGGCGGCCACGGACAGCTGCTCGAGACTGACCCCGGTGAGCTGCTCGTCGATCCCGCGGTAGCTGGCCCTGAGCAATCGGCCGTCGCCCGCGCATTCTTGTCCCTGCCGGACCGCTGGATCGCTGTACTGTGGCACACCGAGATCGAGGAGGCGAGCGCAGCTGACGTCGCGCCGCTTCTCGGCCTCAGCCGCAACGGTGTAACCGCGCTGCGACGCCGGGCCAGGGCCGGGCTGCGGCAGTCCGCGCTGCACTCTCGCATGAGCGGTGTCAGCAGCGAGGACTGCAAGGCGGTGACAGCCCAGCTCGGCACTTTCGTGCAGGATGCCGTGTCCGGCCGGGACAGCGCGCTGGTCACTGACCATCTCAGCCAGTGCGATGAGTGCCGCGCGGTGTACTCCGAGCTCGCCGACATCAGCCTGGCGCTCCGCGAGACTGTCGCGCCGCTCTTCCTGGGCGGCGCGACCACTGCATACCTGTCCGAGCACAGCGACGCCAACACGATCACGGCCGGGGCGAATGCCGTCAGCACAGCCGGAGGCGTGGCTTTCTGGTCCGGGCTGCGTGACCGCATCCGGGAGGCATCGCTGCCGGTACGGTGGCTGGCGGCAGGGGCAGCAGTTGTCGTCGCGATCGCGGCGGTTGCCGTCGCCCTGACACTGAACGGCCGGAGCACGCCTTCGGCGTCGGCCGGGCCGGTTCCGGGCCCGTCCGCTTCTGGATCGACGGCCCGCACGTCGGCGGTGTCACCACCGCCCAGCCCGACGCCGTCCTCGCCGAGGCCTGATCCGCGCAAGTCGCCGGGGCCGGCCACCTTAAGCGCTCCCTCGGCCCATCCCTCGTCGACGGCCGCGTCGCCGTCGGCCGGACTCGCGGCAAGCGTAAGCATGTACGGTCTCGGCCAGGACTGGAGCAGCGCCCAGGTGGTCTTCGAGGTCAGCAACAGCGCGTCCGACACCACGAGCGACCTGACGGTCTCCCTGACGCTCCCGGCCGGCACGAGCGTCATTGGCGGCTCAGCGTCCCCCGGACCCGGTGCCGGAGTCGGCTGGCTCTGCGCGGAGTCCGGGACCCAGGCCACCTGCCAGCACGCGGGTATCGCTACTGGCACGGAAGCACAGGGCGGCCTGTTCCTGGCGGTCACCGGCACCTCAGGGTGCGGCGAAGCAGTCCGGATGTCCGTCAGCAGCGGTTCCGCCTCGGCGAGCACGGAGTCCGCGCAGTCCGTGGAGTGCTAACCGTCCGGTGCTCGCCACTCGGCGCTCGCCGTGAGGCGCTCGCCGCCGAGTGGCTCTGATCAGCGTCATCTCCCCTCCGCTAGCGTGGGCCTAGCCCGGCATGGCAGGCTGGTCGCTGCGGGGGTAGCCGTTGCCGGGTCGGCCGGCGGCCGCGTTTCCCTGAGCTCGCAGTTTGCGTGCCTTCGTGCCCCGCTTGGGCCACGTCACGTCCGAGGGGCGTGACGCGTCCAGGCGTGGACCGCCGCCGCGTATCGGCCAGCGTTCCTGACCGCATCACTCCATTCGAATCCCGCCCGTTTCAGCACTTCCGAAAGAACAGGTGAATCACGTGGCTTCAGCGAGCGCGTCAGCGGAGCAGCGCGGCCAGGGCCGCCGGGCGCTGGCGATCGTCCTCGGCATCCTGGGCATCCTCGCGCTCATTCTGGGGATCCTGTACCTCGCCGGCAGCTTGAATTCCGTGCACTTCCTGGTCGGCAGCGTGCACAAGGGCCACCACGTGGACCGGGGCGGCGCCTCACTCGCCCTCGGGATCGTGCTGCTCATCGCAGCTTTCCTGACGGGCAGATCTCGCTAGCTCTGCAGAAGGCGTCAGGCACCAGCGACCGGCAGCCGCTCGGCGAGCGCGCCGGGCTCCCAGTCCAGGATCTTCTCGAAATGGACGGTCGTGCCAGCCGGCCCGTTTCCGGTCATCGACATCTGGTCGGTGACCGCGTCGATGATGCGCAGGCCACGCCCGCGCTCGGACAGGAGGGTCGCCTCGTCCGCCTCGTCGGGCGGACGCTGCGCGCTGGGCTCGCGGCTGCCGGTGTCGACAACCTCGATGACGCACCGGCCGTCCCGGGTGCTCGCGACGACCTCGTATTCCTGGCCGGGACCCGCGTGCTGGATAACGTTGGCGCAGGCCTCGCTGAGCGCAAGCGCGATGTCGGCGCGGGTGTCGGGCATGACTCCGAGGCGCTCCAGACAGCAGTCCAGGACCTGCCGGGTGACCGGCACGCTGGCTGCGTCTCGGGGCAGGAAGAGCGCCACCTTGATTTCCACTTCTCCGCCTCCTGGCTTGCGATCTCCGGCGCCAAGGTTGTTCCCAGGTCAGGCGCCGCCTAACTTTGCGTCCTCTTCGGGCTTAGCCATTCGTTGCAGGAGTGTTACAGCATCCTGCGAACGGAGAAGGCGATGAGCACGGCCACCGGAGCACGAGTCGAGATCGAGATGACCGTCGGCAAGGACGCGGCGCACATGTGGGACCTGATTACGGACGTCAGCCGGATCAGCGAGTTCAGCCCGGAGTGCACGGCTGCAGCGTGGCTGAGCGAGTCGGCCACCGGGCCGCGACCAGGCGCCCGCTTCACCGGCCACAACGAGTTCAGCGGCGGTTTCACCTCGGACGTCACGTGCGTGGTGACGCAGGCCGAGCGGCCGTCGGTGTTCGAGTGGATCGTGCTCGACCCGAGCGCGGACCCGGCCAGCCCTGGCTCGGTCTGGCGCTATGAGCTCGTGCCCGGAGCCGGCGCGCAGCTCACAGTACGGCACTCGTTCGAGCACGGGCCTGGCGTGACCGGCCTCAGCGAGGCTATGCGGGAGTCTCCCGATGAGGCGAAGTCCATCCTCGACAGCAGGCTGGAGACCCTGCGCAAGCACATGACAGTCACCCTCGGCGCGATGGCCGCGAGCTAAGGCCGGCGGCGCCACGGGAGCGCAGCCCGGCCGCCACGTTCCAGCGCAGCGCGCCGGCCAGGTCACGGGCGTGCTCGGCGGTGGTGTAGTCGCGCCGCACCTGCGCTGCGGCGACGGCGAGGTCGAGATCGTGGCCGCACTGGCTGAGCAGCACGGAGAAGTCCCGGCGGACCGAGCCGAGCAGGCCGTAGCCGAAGGACCGCTGCATGCCGGCGAACAGCGCCCGGTACAGCCGCGCCCGCTCGTGCAGCCCGGAAGAGTGCGACATGGGGTTCTTCGGCCGGGACAGGATGTAGTCCGGCAGCAGACCGGCGAACGCCTGCCGCAGCACCCACTTCTCCTGCCCGTCGCGGATCTTGAGGCTGACGGGCAGTCGCATGGCCAGCTCGAGCACCATCGGGTCGAGGTACGGCACTCGCGCCTCGACGCCGTGGCCCATGCTGATCCGGTCGACTCGCTGCAGTTCGGTCCGGTGCAGGTTGCGGATCATGTAGAGGAACAGCCGCCGGGTCGCATCGGCGCCGTTCCGCTCGTACATCGGGTAGCCGCCGAACAGCTCGTCCGACCCGTCGCCGGTGAGTACCACCTTGATGCCGAGGTCGCGGACGCGGGCGAACAGCGGTACCGACACCACGGCATTGATGATGTCGCCGTACTCGGTGAGCTCCGACATCCGGATCGCCTCGCGCACGTCGCCCGCTCGGATGTCGCCGGGCCGGACGCCGATGATCTCGTGCTGCACCCCGAGCTCGGCGCACAGCCGCCGCGCGTAGACCAGGTCATCGCTGCCGGGCGCGCCGATCGTCAGCGCGACACAGTCGGGATGCATCTGCCGGACGAGAGACAGCACGATGGAGCTGTCCAGCCCGCCCGAGAGGATGACGCCCACCGGCAGGTCGGTGTCGACCCGTACCCGGACGCTGTCCTCGACTGCGAGCCGCAGCACCTTGGCCGCCTCAGCCGGGTCGTCGAGCGGCGGTGCGTTCTCGCCGAGACGGCTCAGGTCGGCGTAGGCAGTCAGCTCGGGCGACCGCGCGCCCTGTCCGGCACCTGGCCCGGCCACCAGGCGGAGAGCCGCCCCGCTCTCCGGCCTGGCCCGCGGACCGGCCCACCCGTGGTGCCCGGGCGGCACCTCGTGCACGCGCGCCCGGGCGGGCACCAGGGCCTTGACCTCAGAGGCGACGTGCAGCCATCCGCCGCGCAACGACCAGTACAGCGGCTTGACGCCGACCGGATCCCGGGCCAGGTACGTCCGGCCGCTGGCCCGGTCGACGATCGCGAACGCGAACTCGCCGCGGAACCGCCGCACGGCTTCCTCGCCCCACTCGTCGAAGGCCTCGGCGACCAGCTCGGTGTCGCTCTCGCTGCGGAATGTCCGCCCCAGCCCGGCCAGCTCCGCGCGCAGCTGACGGTAGTTGAAAATCTCGCCGTTGTAGCAGAGCAGCCACCGCCCGGTCGTCCACGGCTGCACGGCCCGCTCGCGGTCCACGATGCGCAGCCGCCGGACGCCCGCGAGCACGCCTGGCTCACGAGCGATCTCCGTCACCTCACCGCGCGGTCGCAGCTCCCGGAGCATGGTGGCCAGCAGCGCCTCGTCACCGCCGTCGCCGCCCCCGCCTCCCCCGACGATGAGCGCGATTCCGCACACCGGCGTTCAGCCGCCGATCTCGGGCACCAGGCGGAGAGCACGCCCGGCGCCGGGCCGGACGCAGACGTGCCAGGCCTGGCCCTCGTCGATGACGTTGACCTCGCCCTCCCGCTGCCGCGCCAGCAGTACTCGCTGCAGGATCTTGTCCGCGTCGAACTGCCGGAACCAGGTCATCTCCACGTCAGCCGCGTACCCGACGCAGTGTGCGCTGGGCAGCAGCGCCGCGTAGCCGAGGGCCCGCAGATGGCGCTGGTGGGCGACGCTGCGGGCCAGACTGGTCACCCACAGCCGCGGCGTGCCGCGCGGAGCCATCGCGGCGAAGTCGGCCGCGATCTGGTTGAGCAGCACGATGAGCTCGCTGCGAGCGCACGCGAACCGCAGTCCGGCCGTTCGCGGCGCCCGGTCCGGCGCGGCCCTGCGCTCCGCGGATCGTGCCGCCCGCGCGATAAGCGACGCCGGCTGCCGCCGGTAGCGGAACAGCAGCAGGCCGTCGCGCCGCAGCGGATCGAGCGGCAGCAGCTCGGTTGCCCCGCGCACGTCCCAGTCGTACTGGTACTCCGGCTCGTTCCCCCACCACAGGACGTCGATCTGGGAGAGCAGCGCGATCCGGATCATCGCCGTCAGGTTCGCAGCCGAGCTGCGCGCGCTGTACCGGTAGGTCCGGACTTCGCGCAGCACTCGCCGCGCGGCCGCCTCCGGCCCGGCCGGCGTCGCCGAGAGGATCATCGTGAACTCCGGCTCGGACAGGCGTCGCGCGAGGACGCGCTCGGCCGCCGCCATGCTCGTGCACTCTCCGGCCGGACCTGCCAGCTCCGCGAGAACATCCGCGACCGCCTCGCGGTACGCGGCAATATCGGACAGCGTGCGAGCCTTTCCGGCGGACAGGTCATCCGCTCCGGCTTCCTCGCTCAGCAACCAGCCCGTCACAGGCACCCCCTGCAGTGCTGCTGAAATGACATGCCCCCAGAACTGAGAACCGAGAGTAACAGCTTCACGACTTAGCGTGATGCACTCTGCCAAGATGGCCGCTGCAAAAGGCGCGCATGGGTGCGTACCGCGGCGACTTGCCCTTCCCGGACGGGCCTGTCGCCGTTCGGGGTTCCTTTGGGTGATCTTCCCGATGACCGCTTCGGACTGGTCCTCGCAGGCTGTCGGGCATGAACTCGGTCCTCGCACCGCCGCCGCCCCGGTCGCTCACCTCGCCACCCACAGCCCGATATGAAACGAGGCCCGGCCAGTCGCCGCTCCGCTTTCTTCGCGGCCGACGGGGCCGGTCCGTAACCGCCGCCCTGCTGGCCGCCGAACTCGCCACGGTCGTCGTGTTCGCGCTGGTGTACCGGCCCCTTGATCTCAGCATCTATCTATGGGGCGGCCAGGCGGTCAGCCACGGCCTCAGCCTGTATCTGATCCCGGTCCACGGGAACTGGTTCACGTACCCGCCGTTCGCCGCCGCTCTGTTCACGCCCCTCGCAGCGCTGCCAGCCTGGCTCGTCTCGCTGGGCTGGGAGCTGGCGTCTGTGGCGGCGCTTGCCTGGGCCTGCACGGCGACCCTGAGACTGGCGGGGGTCGAACCCTCAGTCGTTCTGGTGTCCGCCATGGTCGCCGCCGGACTGCTGCTCGAGCCCGTCTATCACACGCTGTATCTGGGCCAGATCAACCTGATCCTGCTCGCCCTCGTGCTGGCAGATCTCGGCCGCGTCGCGCGCGGCCGTCCGGCTGGGCTCGGCATCGGACTGGCTGCCGCTGTCAAGCTCACGCCTGCTCTCTTCATCGTCCTGCTGCTGCTCACCAGGCGAACGCGCGACGCCCTGACCGCAGCAGGAGTCTTCGCCGCGTGCGCGCTGGCCGGATTCGCGGCCGACCCGGCCGCCTCCCGCCTGTACTGGACCCGGCTGTTTTACGACACCAAGCGGGTCGGCGCGACCTACATCAGCAACCAGTCACCGTACGCGGCGCTGGCCCGGATCCTCGGCGGGACGAGCCACGTCGGCCCTTGGTACCTGGTGATCGCGCTGGCGCTCGGAGTTGCCGGCCTGGCGATCGCCGTTCCGCTGGCAGGGCGCGGCGACTGGCTCGGCGCGGCAGCCGTCACCGGGACGACCAGCCTGCTGGTCTGCCCGATCTCCTGGACGCACCACTGGGTCTGGGTCGTGCCCGCACTTGCCGTGCTGGCCAGGCGCGGCACCCGGCCGGCGCTCGTCGCCGCACTGTGCAGTTACCTGCTCTTCGCGCTCGCGCCGATGTGGTGGACACCCTGGACCTTCGCGAGCAGCGAGCTCGGCCTGCACGGGCTGGTCACAGTGACGGCGAACTGCTTCCTTGTCGCCGGAATCGCATTCCTCGCCTACATGGCGGCCCTCGCCTGGCGGCCGGAGCGGCACCGCCCAGCGAGCCACGGACCTGTAGCCAGCCGGCCGGACCCGATGAGCGCCTGCCCGAGCTCGAGGCTTCCGCGCAGCTAGTCGCGATATGACTTGTCTTCCGAATTCGCATGACCTAGGCTGTCGATATATCGTGATCGTATCGCGAGAGACGGATCGAGCTATGACAGCTACGGCAGCAGACTGCGACCCCTTCAGCGTCCTGCGCGACGTGCTTGGCGATGTCCGGCGCGCCGTCAAGACGGCCGCTCGCGAGCAGCACTGGGAGCGTGAGTTCAGCGGCCGGCGGGGACCCGGCCACTGGGGCGGCGGGTTCTCCGCGTCGAAGGGCTGGTGGCCCGGTCCGCCGCCAGCGCCACCCGGCCCGAAGGCGAGCCGCGGTGACGTTCGCGCTGCAATCCTGGCGCTGCTGCAGGAGGGGCCGCGCAACGGCTACCAGATCATGTCCGACATCGAGGAGCGAAGCAACGGAGCCTGGCGGCCGAGTCCGGGCGCGGTGTACCCGGCGCTGTCGCAGCTCGCGGACGAGGGCCTCGTCGCGGACGAGAAGTCGAACGGCCGCCGGGTCTTCAGCCTGACCGAAGCCGGGCAGCGCTACGTCGCGGAGAACCCGGAGATGGCCCGCGGCGCCTGGGAGTCGAGCAGGCAGCAGGAAGCCTGGCAGCTGCCAGGCCTGTTCGCCGAGGCCGCCCGGCTCGGCAGCGGCATCGTGCAGCTCGCGCACGCAGGAAACCCGGCGCAGGTGCGCGCGGCGGAGCGGCTGCTCGAGCGGACGCGCCGGGAGCTCTACCGGATCCTGGCCGACGAGGACGCGCCGGCCGACGAGGAAGACGACAACGGGGACGAGTGATGAACGAGAACCTCCGCGTATCCGATGCCGACCGCGAGCAGGTCGCGGACCGGCTGCGGGAGCATTTCGCCGAGGGCCGGCTGACGTCCGAGGAACTGGACGAGCGGGTCTCCGCAGCACTGAGCGCCAAGACGGTCGGGCAGTTGCGGGCCGTCATGACGGACCTGCCGCAGCCTGAGCCCGCCGGCACACCCGGTGGCACTCCGGCCGGACAGCCGCCGTGGGGCGCTGGCCCGCCGCCATGGGAGGGCCGCGGCATGTACGGCTACCGGCGCCGGGGACCGCGCCTGCTGCCGATGGCGCTGCTGCTGCTCATCATCCTCATCGTGCTGCCCGGCGCGGGCGTCGTGCTCGGCGCGGTGCTGAAGTTCATGCTGCTGTTCTGGCTGGTGGCCTGCGTGGTAGGCCTGTTCACGGTTCGCCGGTACCGCCGGCGCGCACGCCGTTCGCACTGGCACCAGTAACACCGGCTGTGGATGTGGCCGCCCGGGCGGGCGCGTGCGGCTGACCGTCCTCGGCGGCTGCGGCGCGTGGCCAGAGGCAGGTAGCGCCTGCAGCGGGTTCCTCATCGAGCACGACGGCTTCCGGCTGCTGGCCGACTGCGGTTACGCCACCGTGCCGCAGCTACTCCGGCACATCCGGGCCGAGGAGGTCGACGCCGTCTTCGTGAGCCACGGCCATCCGGATCACTGCGCTGATCTCAATCCGCTGCTGCGTGCGCGAGTTCCCGGCGGCAGCCAGTCGGCCGCCCTGCCGGTGTACGCGCCCCCGAACGCACTCGACGCTGTGCTGGCGCTCGACTCGTCGCGCATGCTCGGCGGAGGATTCCGGTTGCATGACCTGGACGTGGGAGGCGTGTTCGAGATCGGCCCGTTCCGGTGCGAGACCCGGCTGCTCCCGCACTGGGTGCCGAATGCCGGGCTGAGGCTAGCCGCCGACGGGCTGCGCATCGCTTACACCGGCGACTCCGGTCCGAGCGCGGAGGTCGTGGCACTCGCCCGCGAAGCGGATCTGCTCATCGCTGATGCGACTTTCGCCGCAGCGGTGCCAGAGGACTCGCGGGAGTACCTGACCAGTGCAGGTCAGGCCGCCCGGCAAGCAGCGGACGCCGGGAGCGGCCGTCTGCTGCTGACGCATCTGTGGCCGGGCACTGAGCACGCGGCCGCGATCGGTGCTGCCAGGGACGCATATGCCGGCGAGATCGCGGTGGCCGTTCCCGGCTTGAGTCTGGACATTGGCTAACCGCCCGCCGGGCGATCGCTCCGTGTGGTTCCGGCTGCTATACCGGATGTATGCCGACCGGGATTGCAGCGTCCATGCGAGCCGCCGCGGAGGTGCTACTCGGCTCGCTCGACGAGAAGCAACTCGGGCGCGCCGCGTTCGCGTTCGCGTCTGAGGCTGACCGGCGCTGGCTGGAGTACCGGCCCGAGGCGAGACCGGGTGCCTGCCTGGCCCTGCTGAGTCCGGCGAGCCGCAAGGCGGCGCACCGCCTGCTGGCGACCGCCCTGAGTGAGCATGCCTTCGCGCAGGCGATGGCTGTGGTGGCGCTCGAGGAAGTACTCGACGTCCGCGAGGGTGGTGTCCTCGGCCGCCACAGCGGCAACTACTGGGTCAGCGTCTTCGGTGACCCAGCCGGGGCCGAGCCGTGGTCCTGGCGCTTCGAGGGCCACCATCTGTCCGTGACCATGACCGTGATGGGCGACCAGGTGTCCCCGGCCCCGCTATTTCTCGGCGCGAATCCGGCCTGCGTCAGCTATGCGGGGCTGCCTGTTTCGCGCCCGCTGGCACCCGAGGAGGAACTCGGCCGGGCAGTGCTGAACGCGCTCAGCCCGGCGGCGCTCGCTGTCGCCATTGTGGCGGACCGGGCGCCGGCCGACATTCACTCCGCGACGTCGCCGCAGGCGCGCCGTGTACTCCCGGCCGGGATCGCGGCCGCCGACCTCAGCGAGTCGGCGCTCGCCGCGCTCGACGAGCTCGTGACGCTGTACCTGCGCCGGCTGCCTGCCGAACTCGCAGCCGCCGAGATGAGGCGGCTTGACGGGCAGGAGCTCCATTTCGCCTGGGAGGGACCGGCGTCGCCGGAGCAGCGGCACTACTACCGAGTTCAGTCGGACGATCTGCTGATCGAGTTCGACACCACCGACGACGGCAATCACGCCCACAGCGTTCTTCGCCGTCCCCGGAGCGACTTCGGCGCCGATATCCTCGCCGCGCATTACCGGACTGCGCACGCCTGAGCTCTTGCCGCCCGGCCGCTTCGTGCTGATGCGCTGGCGTGCGTCAGGCAGGTGCACGGTCGGGCGGGAAGCCGCCGGTCGCGATCGGGCCCCAGCGTTCGACCGTGATCCGGATCAGCGACTTACCCTGCCGCCGCATCGCCTGCCGGTACTCATCCCAGTCCGGGTGCTCGCCGGAGATGCAGCGGAAGTACTCCACCAGCCCGTCCTCGGCCTGCGGCGACGGCATATCGAGCACCTCGGCGGTGCCGTCGACCTGAACGTACGGGCCGCTCCAGTCGTCGGACTGGAAGAGCACGAACACGGCCGGCTCGCGCCGGGCGTTGACCGCCTTCGCACGATCCGGGTACGTCGAGATCACGATGCGCCCGCTGTCGTCGACGCCCGCCGTGACTGGCGAGATCTGCGGCCGCCCGTCGCGCCGGGTGGTGACCAGCGTGACCCGGTGGCGCGTCCGGATGAAGTCCAGGAGCTCGTCGCGGCCCACCCGGTCCGCAGTGGCGATCTTCGGCATGCGTCCGACTCTAGTAGTCGCGTGCACCCGGCCCGACTCCGCTCGTCGAGGGACCGGCCACGTCAGCGGCGACGATGCGGGCGGCCTCGCCGATCACTTCGGCAAGCTGCGGGCTGTGGGCGCCGCGCCAGTACACCCGGCCGCAGGACCGGCACTGCGCGAACGAGTCGTAACTGCGGCGCGTGCCCGGCAGCAGCTGCCGCTCGATGTCGGCCTTGCCGACCGGCGCAAGCAGGCCGTTACATACTCCGCAGCGAGTCCAGGGCGCCAGCAGCGGCTTGAACCGGTCGAGCACATCGGCGAACTGCTCGTCCGGGCGCGACCCGCGCACGAACGCTCCGCGCCGCAGCGCGCGGCGCATGAGCAGGCCGCGGTCCCGCGTCAGCAGCACCCGCCGCTCGTCGTTCGCCTGCCGCACAAGCGCGAGATCGTCGGCATTCCGGTGATACGCCGCATCCACGCCCACGAGGCGAAGGCGCCGCGCCACCGTGCCCAGGTGGACGTCGAGCAGGAATCGCGGCGTGGGCATCCGCTGCGGCCGCAGCCCTGGCGCCACCCGGGCGATCTCGCCAGCCGCGAGTCGCCAGGACGGCCCGGTCAGCCTGCCATTCACGGTCAGCGTGCCGACCTCGGTGAGCGGCACACCGAGCGACTCGACGACGTGCCCGAGCGTCGAAACGACGTCGCACCGCACCGGGACCAGTCCCGATCGCCGCCCCGGTCGCAGGAAGAACACGAGTTCCGGAGCGAACGCGAGCGTTGCCTCCGCCATCGCGTCAGGTCCTGAGAATGTTGACCGCCCGGGCAATGACCAGGGCGCCAATCGCGAGCGAAACCGCTGACTGCATGAGCATGGTCAGCTTCGCCCAGCGCGCCAGTGGCATCACGTCGGTCGGGCTGAACGCGGTCGCGTTGGTGAACGACAGATAGAGGTAGTCCACGAACTGCGGCTCCCAGTCCGGCGGCGCCAGCTCCGGAGATGCCATCTGCGGGAACATCAGATCGGGATGGCGGACAACGCCGGCCGATCGCTTCACCGGGCCGCCCCGGTCGAACTCCCAGTACCAGAGTCCGAAGGCGATCACATTGGTGACCCAGACGGAGGCGCCGGTGGCGAACAGCGGCTCGGCCGAACTCCCGGCCGAGCCGTTCAGGATGTCGCGGATCAGCAGCACCGCTGACACGGCGTTCGCGATGCTGAGCAGGAGGATCAGCCCGATATTCGCGGCCCGCATGGCCGTGCCGCCACGTTCGACCCGGACCGGATCGGCGATCGTGATGCCGACCAGCAGGGCACCCTCCAGCACGGGCATGGTCCACTGCGGTAGCAACCGCACCTGCTGCGGCAGCAGGATCTGCAGCACGATCGCCACGAAGATGGAGGCCGTGATCGGCCAGCGCCGCTCGCCCCGGGTCGGGCGCAACCAGGCAGGGACCGGCAGGTCCACGGCGTGCCCGACGGCCAGATGCTCGGCTTTACGCAGCCAGGTCTGCCAGGGATCGGGCACGCGCATCGTCGGCCAGTGCGCCACAGGCGGCTGCCCGACCGCCTCCTCCGCAGCACCCGGCACCTCCGGCCCGGCGGGCCCGGGTCCGGCGGGCTCTCCCGCCGTGGCAGGGTCCCCTGGCTCGCTAGGCTCCGATGGCGTCATACCAGACCACTCTGCCCTGAGCTGGCGGGCTGCTACCCCGGCGGGGGCAGAACAGCCTCGATCAGATGCGGTCCTGGCTCCGCCAGTGCCCCTTCGAGCTGGGCCGCGAACTCGGCTGCCGTCGACGCCCGGCTCGCCGGCACGCCCATGCCCGCCGCCAGCGAGACGAAGTCGAGGTCCGGCCGGGACAGGTCCAGCAGGCTGCGCGCGGTGGTCCCGGTGACCGGCGCCCCAGTCCGCTGGAGCTCCATGTTCAGGATCGCGTAGGAGTGGTTGCTGAAGATGACGGTGGTGACGTCGAGCTGCTCGCGGGCCTGCGTCCACAGTGCCTGCACCGTGTACATCGCACTGCCGTCGGCCTCGAGCGCTAGCACCGGCCGGTCCGGGCACGCCACGGCCGCGCCGGTTGCGAGCGGCAGCCCCTGACCGATGGCGCCGCCGGTCAGGCTCAGCCAGTCATGCGGCGGCGCTCCCGCAGTCGCACCGGGCAGGAAGATGCTCGAGGTGTTCGCCTCGTCGCACACGACCGCGCCCTCGGGCAGCAACGCTCCGATCACCGTGGCGACTGCCTGCGCCGTGAGATCACCGTCGGGCACCTCCGGCCGCAGCGCCTCCTGCACCGCCGGCTTCAGGTCCGGCGCGATCAGGTCGGCAAGCGCCTCCAGAGCGCCCGGCACGTCGTCGCCGCCCTCGGCGAGGACATGAGTCTCGCAGCCGTCCGGCACCGGAGTGCTCGGCTTACCCGGGTAGGCGAAGAACGACACCGGCGCGCTCGCCCCGGCCAGGATCAGGTGCCGGGTCCCGGCGAGCTGCGCCTGGGCCATCTCCACCAGGTAAGCGAGCCGCTCGACGGCGGGCAGCCCGGCGCCGCGCTCCTGCCGCGCCGGGAATGTCTCAGAGATGAGCCGCGCGCCCGTTGCCTGCGCGATGCGGCTCGCGGCCTCGAGCCCGGCGCGACGCAGCGCGCTTCCGCCCAGCAGCACCACGACGGGCTCACCGGACCGCAGCGCCCTCGCCGCCTCGTCGATTACCTCACCGGGCACTGGTGCAGGACGGCGCGGTCGCGCCGGGGCAGCGGGTTCCGCCCCGTCGGTCCAGGTCACATCCGCAGGCAGGATGAGCGAGGCGACCTGACCGGGTGGCCCGAGCGCGGCGGCCGCCGCCTCGGCAGCGTCGGCCGGCGCGTCCGCGCTGCGCAGGCTGCGACGGCTCCAGCCGGCCACAGACCCGGCTAGCGCGTCGATGTCAGACTCCAGCGGCGCGTCGAACCGCTTGTGATACGTCGCGTGGTCCCCGGTAATCGCGATCAGCGGCGTGTGCGCGCGGCGGGCGTTGTGCAGGTTCGCGAGCCCGTTGCCGAGCCCGGGACCGAGGTGCAGCAGCACGCCCGCGGGGTGCCCGGTCATCCGGCCGTACCCGTCCGCCGCCCCGGTCGCGACACCCTCGAACAGGCACAGCACGCCGCGCATCTCCGGCACCGCGTCCAGCGCCGCGACGAAATGCATCTCCGACGTACCCGGATTGGCGAAGCACGTGGTGACGCCGCTGCCGACGAGCGTCCGGACGATCGCCTGTGCCCCGTTCACCGTGCCTCCGAGCTCACTGTGCCGACTGCGCCGTGGGCCTTACCGTAACCCGGACACATCGCGCTTCCCTACTGCGGGCTGCGGGGCAACCGACGAAACGTGGTGGTCTCACCCCGCGGTTACCCGCGGCGACCCGGCCTGCGGGAGAACCTCGTCCAGCTTGACGCCGGTGAGTATCTCCGACTCGGCCCACAGCCGCGCGGCGGTCGCGGTGTCGCGAGCGCGGCGCGGCGGGCGGGCGGTCACAGTGGGTCCGACCAGGCCGAAGCGGCCGTCCGGACCGTAGTAACCGCCCGCGGTGGCGTCCGGGCTGGTGGCCGCGAACAGCAGCGGCTCGGTGCCGGGCCCGACCTCCTGCGACGGAAGGACGTCCAGGCTGGCCGGGACGAAACGGCGCGGCTTCTGGCCGAGGCTGGCGCCGGCGGTCTGCAAGTTCGTTTGCGTGTAGCCGGGATGCGCGGCGGTGCTGAGCAGGTGCCAGCCGCGCTGGCGGGCGATCTCGGCGAGCTGCAGCGTGAACAGCTGGTCGGCCAGCTTGGACTGCGCATAGGAGAGGATCGGCCGGTAGCGGCGGCGCGTCCACTGCAGGTCGCCGAAATCGATGCGGCCGAAGCTGCTCATACCGCTGCCCATCGTGGCGACTCGCGGCTCGCGCGCCGCCAGGAGGAGCGGCAGCAGGCGCAGCGTCAGCGCGAACGGGCCGAGGTAGTTGCTGCCGAGCTGCAGCTCGAAGCCGTCTGCGGTTTCGATCCGGGTCGGCGGCGCCATCACCCCGGCGTTGTTCACCAGCAGGTCAATGGGTGCTCCGCCGGCCAGGATCCGATCGGTGAAGGCGGCCACGGAGGACAGCTCGGCCAGGTCGACACGGCGGACCTCCAGCTGCGCGTCCGGGTGCTGCGCGGTGATGTCGGCGGCTGCCTGCTCGCCCTTGGCCGGCGTGCGGACTGCCATGATCACCCGCGCCCCGGCGGCGGCGAGGCGACGGGTGGCCTCTTTGCCGGTGCCGCTGTTGGCCCCGGTGACGATGACGAGCTTGCCGGACTGGTCGGGTACCTCGTACATGGCGGACGCCCTTCTGGCGGCGAGTGTCTGAGAAAAGACCGTCGGTCTGTTATTTATTCACCGTAGCAGACCGCCGGTCTATTCACAAGGGACCGCCGGTCTGTAAACTCGCGGGGCGTGACGACCTTTCAGCGGGCGCGCAGCGAGGAGCAGCGCGAGATCCGGCGCCGCGCGATCCTCGATGCGGCAGCGGCCATGCTGGCCGAGATGCCCGTGTCCGAGGTGACGCTCAACGAGCTGAGCCGGCGAGCCGGGCTGGCGAAATCGAACGTGCTGCGTTACTTCGAGACACGCGAGGCAGTGCTGCTCGAGCTGCTCGCGGCGGCTCGGCAGGACTGGCTGGCCGATCTGGCGCCGGAGGTAGCAGGCTGTGCCGATCACGGCAGCGTGGCCGAACGCGGGCGGGCGCTGGCCTTGATCCTCGCATCGTCGCTTGCCGCCCGCCCCATGCTGTGTGACCTGCTGAGCGCGCAGTCCGCGGTTCTAGAGCGCAATGTTTCGCCGTCCGTCGCGGCCGCTTACAAGCGCGAGGCCATGGCCAGCGTCGCCGCACTCGGGCGGCTGGCCCTGCGCTGCGTGCCGGAAATGGGGGAAGCGGACGCGTTCCGGTTCGCGGGCGCGGCCGTGCTCACCGCGGGCGGTTTGTGGAGCAGCTGCCAGCCCTCGGCTGCGATGCTCGCGGCTTACGCGGCCGATCCCGAGCTCGAAGCGATGCGCCTCGACTTCCCCTCGACGCTGCGTGACGTGCTCGAGGTGCTGATCGCCGGGGTGCTCGCCGTCGCCCGGTCATTGTGGTGATGACGCGCGGCGGCCGCCCGCACTGAGCCGCGCGGTCATCGGCGCCGGTCACTGTGCGGCGCCGGTCACTGTGCGGACATCGGCGCCGGTCACTGTGCGACGGCTGCCTTCCGGTCGCGGTAGCGCCGGACTTTCGCAATCGTCCCGCAGGCCCGGCCGTCAGGGCTGCCCGCGTTCATGAGGCACCAGCGCTTGCTGCCGTTGCGGGTCTTGTCGTAGAACACCCAGCGGCAGTCAGGGCACGCTTTCAGCCGGGCCCAGTGCCCGGAGGTTATGGCCGTCAGGACGATGACGACGAAGTCGCCCGCAGGGCCGGCATCGTGCTGGTAGCTGACGCCGACGTCGCCGATGACGGGACGAAGCGCAAGCCTGCCGACCCAGGAGTTGAGCCCAGCGGTATCCCCGGATTCGACGGCGCGGCGGATGTCGTCGCGAAGTTCGCGGACGAGCCCGGACTCGTCTCGCCCCCAGCCCTGCTGGCCCGCGAGCTGCTCGAACTCGTCCGTGGGCTTGCGCGAGTCGTTCGGGATGAGCCAGCTGTTCAGCAGCTCGCGGACGCGCTCCAGATCACCCGGCGCGACCTGCCCTGCCGCTGCCGCGGCACTTGTAACCATCTAATCAGAATAACGGTTGCATCTGATGCCGGGTCGCGGTAACTTGCTAAGACGTTGGACGGTTATCAGAAGGGGTTGGAATGTCTCTCGACGCTGGCTGGACCGCCCTGCGGTGGCCAGCCACGGAGCACGTGATCGTGACCGACGCGACGGTCGGCTGGCACGCCGCTGGCCGGCTGGTCATCGCCGAGGACGGGCTCGCCAGCGCTGAGTACGAGCTTCGGTGCCAGCCCGGTGGCCGGTTCGCCGAGCTGACGATGCGCATCACGAGCGCGCGCGGCCAGCGGAAGCTCGTCCTGACGGCAACCCCGGACGGCTCGTGGCGCGCGAACGACGAGCCGCGGTCCGATCTCGCTGGCTGCATCGACATCGACATCAACTGCACGCCGCTGACGAACACGCTGCCCATCCGGCGGCTCGACTGGGTTCCCCGTCAGGCGCGCGACTTCGTCATGGCCTACGTCAGCGTCCCGGACCTGACAGTGCGGCCAGTGCAGCAGCGCTACACCTGCCTGACGGCCGGTGCTGCCAGCGCCGTGTTCCGCTATGAGACGGCGACGTTTCGCGCCGACCTGCCGGTCGACGACCACGGGCTCGTCCTCGACTATCCGGGCTTCTGGTCACGGATCCGGGCGCTGCGGCCCGCCGCGGCGTGATCACGAGCCGCTTCTCGTGGTGTGTCTGGCTCATACCCATGTGCTGCCTTGGTCTCGAGATCGTGGCAGTCCGGCGGTCAGGCCGCGTCAGCTGACGGGCGGCTGCGGACGCCCAGGACTGGCTGGCCACCGCGCACGCCGCGGTAGCCCGTCTCCCAGGGCCAGTGATTGCGGTTATCGGCATGGACGATCTGCAGCGCGGTAACGCGAGTCCCGTAGATCTCGACGGCATTAACCAGGTGAATAGTCGGCTCGGCGACTTCGACGATCTCGATGACGGGTCCGTCGACGAGCTCGACCCGTTCGCCAGGCTCCGGCGGCTTCGCGTGCAGGCAATGTGCCGCGACGTCGTTCAGCAGTTCCGCTGCCGGGACGAGCGGGGTGCCGGTCACGACCAGCTCGGGCAGGCTGTGCTCAGTCAGCCCGATCGTGTACGCCCAGGGCGGCCGGAGGCGATCTCGCTCCACGCCCTGTACCGTCCATCCGTGCCAGGCAATGAGGTCGCGGAGGTGATCCAGATAGTCGAACCGCGTTGCCCGCGGGTGCTCGCACAGCCAGCACATCGTCCTGCCTCCCTAGCTTCAGGCGACTGCGATATCACCAGTGTGCAGGGAGGTACCGACATTATGTTCGAGGGCAGTGCGAGCAGGGTGCACGTCAAAAACGACAGGCGTCAGTCCGCACTGCTGCGGGCAGCGGCCGTGTCCGCGTAGAGCTGGGCGCTGACGAGGCGGCCGCTGGCGGCTTCGAAGAGCCAGGCATTCTGGAACACCACCGTCTTGCCGGTCGCCTTGAGGACGGCCGTGTTGGTGAGCTGTGCGACGAGGTAGTCAGCGGACTCGATGACCTGATCGATATGGACGTCGAAGGACTCCCACACCGCCGCGCCACCGGGGGTTTCCGCGAAGAAGTTAGCGAAGGCATCGGGGCCGGTGAATTCCCCGCCGTAAGGCAGGCTGGCAGGGATCTTGAGAACGAAATCGTGGCGCAGCATTGGCAGGATGCGGCTGCTGTCGCGGTGCCCGAGCAGCTCGGTGATGGCGTAGGCCATCTCAGCCTTCGTGTAAGCCTCGCGGCTGGCGGGGTCCTTCGCGGCTGTGTCGAGTGCTTCGGCGGCCGTAACGTCGGTGAGAGGCACTCCGTCGGCGAAGGAGAAGTTCTCTGGCGGCGTCACCGTCATCATGATGAAGACGTCGGCCGGGCGGACACGCGGGCCTTCCTGCAGCAGCCGGACCAGGGTCTTGTAGAAACGGCGCTTCGCCAGCTCGCCGCGGTCCAGGCCGTCGGTGATGGTCAGCACGATCCAGTCGTCGGACCGGGGGCCGCCACGGAAGTTACGGTTGAAGACCATCTCGCCCGCTTCATGCTGATGAATGAGCTGAAAGTCGTCCTCCGGCTTGATGTGGAACTCCGCGACTAGGGCGTCGTGCACGGACCGTGAGACGGCTTCGAGGTAGTCGCCCGACTTGCCGCGGGCCAGTGAGATGTTGACGAACGGCATCAGGAGTCCTTCCGAGGTAGTCCAGGCCGAGTTGGCCCGAGTCCCTTCTTCCGGCCTAGCACTGGTGCACTAACGCTGACGGGTCCAGCGCGGTTCCACGACCAGCCAGGCTGTCTCCCACCGAGCGATCCGGCGCCGGTCCAGCGCCCGCCGGGCAAGCCAGGCCAGGCAGCCCGTCAGAAGGCCAAGCACCACGATGCCGACGCAGGTCGCAGTGTCCGCCAGCGCGGCCACCTGGCTGGCAGCCATCGGCGGCACCTGTACCTGACCGGCGCGATTCAGCTCCACGGTGACTGTGCTCCCAGCCGCGGACTTCGCGGGAGCCGGCACGTTACCAGTCGCGGCCCGGCCGTCGAAGCGCCAGGTCGCCGGAGTCCAGACGAGCCAGGTGTTCGCGCCGTTGTCGGTCTCCTGGGGCCCGGCAGCCGGCTTGAGAAGCTTCGCCCGCACCGGTGTCCAGGTCAGGGCGGCACGCTGAACGGCAGCGTTCTCGCCGTGTGCCCACATGCTCGTCCCGATGGCCACCACAGGGCACAGCGCCAGGAACAGCAGAACCGCCACCGGCGCAATCCAGGACTCGATCCGGTCCTCGCGCCGGCGCAGCGGATTGCCGTCGCAGCCAAACCGGCGAGCTAGCTTCGTCCACATCGTCGTGGGTGCCGTCATGGCCACTCCCTGGGTGCCCGAACCGCAGCGCTGCAGTCCGTCCCGATGGGGATTGTCTCCCCATTAAGCGCCCTTCGCCATACCCTCAGAGCGCAAGAAGACACATTCGCCGTCGTTCCGGGCTTCAGCTCGCTGAGCAGGAAGCGAATCCTGCTCGAAACCTACTAGTAACATACTCGAAACAAGCGTGTCTGCAGCCTTCCGGCGGCGTCGGGAGCCTCCCCGCAGGTTGGATCAGGCTGATTGCACCGCGGCGTCAGAGCTCGCGGAGGGCTGGAATCACCTGACGGCCGAGACGAACGACGGCAGCGACCGGATCAGGGCCAAGGGGCGGCCCGAACGACAGATGCGACGCCCCGGCCTCGGCAAGTCCGCGGCAGCGACCGATAACGGTGGCCGTGTCGCCGAAAACGCCCAGGCGCAGCATCTCCGGGGCGATGAGCCGGCGCGCGGCTGCCTTGTCACCACGCTCCAGAGCCGCAGCTGCTGGCGCGAAATCGGCGGGGGTGAGTCCGGCATCTGCCAGCTGCAGCGGCGAGAACGAGGTGCCGTAGTAAGCGAGTTTCTCCGCGAGCGGTGCAGCCGCGCGCTCGTCGTCGTCGTCGTAGGAACACCAGAAACATGCCGGGACATCGACAGCACCCGGGGCACGGCCCGCACCGGCGGCAGCCGCGCGAACGAGCGCGGCGGACTGTGCCGCCCGCTCCGGCGGGAAGGACAGGCCGAGTACGCCATCGGCGAGCTGACCGCCGAGCGCCAGCATTCTCGGTCCCATAGCGCCCAGGTAAATCGGCACGGGCGGACCGCTCCAGCGCAGCCTCGCCTGAGGCTGCCAACCCGCCGTGGCGAGCTCGGGATTGTCGGCCGGAGAGCCCCCGCCCAGCAGCGCACGGCAGGCGAAAATGGCCGCCCGGGCAGCAGACAGCGGCCGCGGCCGCGGCGTACCCGCCCACGCCAGGAACTCTTCCGCTCCCGAGCCAATGCCGAGAAGGAAACGGCCGTCGCTGAGTTCCTGCAGCGTCGCCGCATGCATCGCGAGCTCGGCCGGGTGCGCCGAGAACGGGTTCAGGATGCCGATACCCAGCCTGATCCGTCGCGTCGCAGTGGCCGCTGCGGCCACCAGGACGGGGGCGGACCTCCAGAACAAGTCGTGCGAAACCCAGAGCTGGTCGAAACCCGCGTCCTCGGCTGCGGCAGCTAGCTCAGTGAAGCCCCGCACGGACAGGTCATTGTTGAGGCGCAGGCTGACTGTCCGCACGAGATGCTCGCCAGGGATGGCTGATCCTCCCGTCGTCACGTCGTCACGTCGTCACGTCGTCACGGTCCCCGGCCCATGCCTCCGCCTCGACCTCGACGAGCAGTCCGTCGCCGATCAGGCCATGGACGAACAATGTGGTGTTAGCCGGAGCCACGTCGCCCAGCACCTCACGGTGCGCTTCGCCAGCGTCACGCCAGTCGGCTTCCGGTACCAGAAACATCCGCGTCCGGTAGATGCCGGCGCGGGATCCGCCGAGCCGCTCCACCGCGGCAATCGCTCGCCGCAGGCAGTCGACCGCCTGCGCGCGCGTGCCGAGTCCGGCCACTTCCGGCCTGCAGGTCGTCCCGCTCACGGCGATCAGCGGCCCGTGCCGAACCGCCCGCGAGTAGCCTGCCTCCGCCTCGAAGGAACCGCCCTCGTGAAACCGCCGCGGAACCGGCTTCTCGGCGCGCGCGGTCAACCCTCGGCTCCGGCGGTCGCCGCCGCGTCTGCGGCCGGGCTGGCAGGCGGGCGCAGCGGAAAGTGGCAGGCGGCCCGGTGGCCCGCGCCGAAAACGCGTAGCGGAGGCTCCTTCTCTGCGCAGATGTCCTGCGCCAGCGGGCAGCGCGTACGAAAGCGACACCCGGACGGCGGGGTGATCGCGGACGGCAGTTCGCCGGTCACCACGATCCCGGCACGGTTGCGCGCCAGCTCAGGGTCGGGGATCGGGATCGCGTCGATGAGCCCGCGCGTGTACGGATGGACGGTGCGCTCGTACAGATCGGCCGCTGGTGCGATCTCCACGACTTTGCCGAGATACATGACCGCGATCTCACTCGCCAGGTAACGGATCACCGAGAGATCGTGCGAGATGACTACGTAGCTGAGGTCATGGCGATCCTGCAGGGACCGCATGAGGTTCAGCACCTGTGCCTGGACCGAGACGTCCAGTGCCGAGACTGGCTCGTCCGCGACGATCAGCCGCGGGTTGAGGATCAGGGCGCGGGCCAGCCCGACTCGCTGCCGCTGGCCGCCGGACAGCTCATGCGGGTACATGTCGGCCACCCGGTCGCCGAGACCGACTTCGCCGAGCATCTCGCGGACGCGGACGCCGCGTTCTGTCCGCGTGCCGATGCCCTGAACGACCATCGGCTCGGCCACGAGCGCGCCGATCCGCATGCGCGGGTCCAGCGACGAATACGGGTCCTGGAACATAAGCTGCCGGTCGCGGCGGCGCACCCGGAGGCTTTTGCCGCCGAGATGTGTCACGTCCTCGCCATCGAACCGGATCGCGCCGGCTGTCGGCCGCTGCAGGCCCACTATGACGCGCCCGAGCGTGGTCTTCCCGCAGCCCGACTCGCCCACAAGGCCGAGCGTCTTTCCGGGCAGCACGGTGAGGGAGACACCGGAGACAGCCTTGACCGTCCGTCCGCCGGCCCGGCCGTGTACCGGGAACTCTTTCACCAGTTCCTCGGCGACCAGGAGCGGCGTCGCAGTGAGACTGGCCCCGGTTGCCTCGTTTCCGGCCCCGGTCGTGTTCGTCTCGCGGACCACTGCGGCCCTGGGCGCTGGAACGGCGGCGCCCGGAGCGCCGGCAGCCAGCTCGGACTGCGTGCCGACCGGATGAAAGCAGGCCGCCTGATGATCCTCCGGGCCGGTCAGCGGTGGCTCACTCGCCTGGCAGTCTGCCTGCACGTAGCGGCAGCGCGGAGCGAACCGGCAGCCGGGCGGAAGGCTGCCGAGGTCGGGCGGCATGCCGCTCACGCTGGGCAGGCGCTGACGAGCGTCATGGTCAAGCCGGGGGATGGACTGCAGCAGAGCCTCGGTGTAGGGATGGCGCGTCTGGCCGAACAGGTCACTAGTACCAGCTGACTCGGCGATCTTCCCGGCGTACATGACCATGACACGGTCGGCGCGGCCGGCGATGACCCCCATGTCGTGCGTGATCAGAATGACGGACATCCGCAGCTGCGCGCGGAGCGTGTCGAGCAGGTCGAGGATTTGCGCCTGGATCGTCACGTCAAGCGCCGTTGTCGGCTCGTCCGCAATGAGTAGCCTGGGCTCGCTGGCCAGCCCCATGGCAATGATGACGCGCTGGCGGAGGCCGCCGGACAGCTGGTGCGGGAAGTCATCCATCCGCTCGGCGGGCTTGGGCATGCCGACCAGGCCGAGGACCTCAAGCGCACGAGCGCGCGCATGCGCTGACGTCGCGTCGCTGTGCAGCTTCACCGCCTCGCTGATCTGCTTCCCGATCGGCATCGTCGGATTCAGCGACGTCATCGGATCCTGATAGATCATGGCGACTTCATTGCCGCGGACGTCCTGCATCGCAGTGCCGTCGAGCGTGGCAAGATCGCGGCCGTTCAGCATGATGCTGCCGCCGGTGATATGCCCTGCGGCCGGAAGCAGCCGCATAATCGAGAGTCCGGTCGTGCTTTTGCCGCAGCCTGACTCACCGACGAGCCCGACGCATTCCCCCGGCCCGACGAAGAAGCTCACGCCATCCACGGCGGTCACGGACCGGTGCCGCAGACGGAACTCAGTCCGCAGATCCGTGACCTCGAGAACTGGCTGCCTGCCCGGCTGCATCCGGCTGTCCTCCCCTGCCCGGGACGCGCGGCCAATTGCCTTAGACCGTTATGCGCGTTTATGTTCCGGAGATAGCTACCCAGAACAAGTACTTCGCGTGGTTTCTCTGCTGCTAGAGCAGCATATGTAGTATCGTCTGCGATCGTCACCGATACGCAATATTAACCGTTGACGATCCGGTCAGAGATGGACGCGCAGTGGCAAAAGTCATCCGCAAGGCGAGTCTCACCAGAAGGGCCCGGCTTGCCGGGCCACCGCTCATCATCACGGCTCTCGCCGTCGTACTTGCCGCCTGCTCAGCGTCGAGCGGATCTGGCTCCCCCTCCGCCTCCGGGGCCCCGGCCAAAGTCGAGGGAATCACCTGGGCGGAGCAACCATCCTCGGCACCGAACTGCATCTTCCCGCTCGGCCCGCTGACCTGCGAGACGGTCGCCAACGCCGGCAGCTTCCAGAACCTGATGTACCGGCCGCTGTACTGGCTGGGCGACAACGGAACGCTGGGGATCGACCCGAGCCTGTCGCTGGCCAATATGCCGGTCTGGAACAAGACCGACACGGCCCTGACCATCACCCTCAAGCCGTACAAGTGGTCGAACGGCAGCCCGCTCACAGCTCGCGACGTCGTCTTCTTCTACGACCTGATCAAGGCCAACAAGGCCGACTGGGAGCCGTACTCGCCGGGCGGCTTCCCTGACGATGTCACGTCGATGACCGCCACCAGCTCGACGACGGTGTCGATCAAGCTCAACAAGAGCTGGAACCCGAGCTGGTTCCTGTACAACGAGCTCACTCAGATCACGCCGTGGCCGCTGGCCTGGGACATCACGAGCTTCCCGAGCGGTGTTACGGCGACGTCCGGAAAGCTCCCGGCACAGCCGTCCGGTGCGCTGCCCGACGGCACGGCTACGGGCGCTGTCGCGGTCGCGAAGTTCCTCGAGGGCGAGGCCGCCCACACGTCCGACTACCTCACGAGCCCGCTGTGGACGGTCGTCGACGGACCGTGGAAGCTCACCCAGTTCACCTCGAGCGGGCTCGCGTCCTTCGCGCGGAACCCTGACTACAGCGGCCCAGCGGGGAACAGCGCGAAGACGTTCACCGAGCTGCCGTTCACCAGCGACTCGGCGGAGTTCAACGAACTGCTGTCCTCCCAGGGGCCGACGAGCCTGGCGGCCAGCGCCACCAACTCGGCCAACGACCTGTCCGTCGGGTACATCCCGCCGCAGGACCTGGCTGAAGCTGCCCGCATCACCCCGAACGGCTACAAGACCAGCGCCGCCTACGACAGCGCCTTCGACTTCATCACGGTCAACATGCAGAACCCGCAGGTCGGACCGATCCTGAAGCAGCTGTACATCCGCCAGGCGCTGCAGCACCTCATCGACCAGCCCGCGTGGATCAAGTCGCTGAACGGCGGAATCGCCGCGCCCACCTACGGGCCGGTGCCGCTCGAGCCGCCTAACTCGTTCGCCGACAGCTTCGAGCGGACGAACCCGTATCCCTTCAGTGTCGCGGACGCCAAGAGCCTGCTGACTCAGCATGGCTGGACCGTCACCCCCAACGGAACGTCGACCTGCGCGGATCCGGCCAAGTGCGGTCCAGGAATCAGCAAGGGCGAGGCGCTGAAGTTCAAGCTGCTGTACGTCTCCGGGAACACCGCTCTCGGCAACGAGATGACGGCGCTGGCCTCGAACGCCAGCCAGGTCGGGATCAGCCTTCAGCTGTCGTCCGCGCCGTTCTCTCAGGTGACCGGCTCAGTCGTGCCGATCTGCCAGCCAGGCAACAAGAGCACGCAGTGCGCGTGGCAGCTGCTCAACTGGGGCGGCTGGGTATACGGCGGCTACCCGAGCGGAGAGCAGCTCTTCGCGGCCGGCGCCGAGGGGAACTACGGCGGCTGGAACAGCGCCACGACGAACAAGCTGGTCGAGGAAGTCGAATCCACGAGCGCAGCCCAGGAGAGTCAGGCGCTCGACGCCTACCAGGACAACATCGCGACCAACCTGCCCGGCATCCTCTTCACGCCGACCCAGGGAACCGAGGTGGCAAGCGCCTCCGGGATGTCCGGGTACTCCAACAACCCGTTTGGCTACCTGGCGCCCGAGACATGGTGACGCCCGTCCGGACTGGCGGCCGCGCTCTTGGATGCTGACCAGCACCTGAGCGCGACCGCCGGGCCGGAGCCCGTCACCGCCGAGGATCTCGGGAGATTCGCCGACATCGGTTCCGTCTGCCTGTCGGCGGACGGATCGCTGATAGCGGCCGTCGCATCCAGGCCGGACGTCGCCGCGAACTGCTACCGCCGGGTCGTCTTCGCGGGACCGGCCGACGGCAGCACGCAGCTGCGCGCCCTGACCGACGCGGGCGCAGCTGAGGTGCTGCCGGCCTGGGCACCGGCCGGCAGAGATCTCGCGACGGTCCGGCGGGATGACAGCGGATGGAGCATCTGGATCCGCCGGCTAGCGGCGTCTGGCGACGGCGAGAACCCGATCGCCGTCGTCACCTCCTGGCCGGACCCGATCGAGGAGCTGTCCTGGTCGCCCGCCGGCGACCGGCTGCTCTTCGTGGCAAGGGAACCCACTGACCGCAGCTGGTGGGAGACCCCGGAGGACCGGCGACCGCCGTTGCGCATCACTACGCTGCGGTATCAGGAGGACGGTATCGGCTGGACCGTTAACCGGCCCCGCCAGGCCTACGTCGTCGCAGCTGCGCCAGGCTCGCCTCCGCGCAAGGTCAGCCGGGGCGGGTACGACGATGCCGAGTTCGGCTGGCACCCGGACGGCCGGCGCGTGGTCTTCGTATCACAGCGGCAGCCCGGCGCGGATCACACGATCATCAACGACGTCTTCGTAGTCGACGTTGACAGCGAAAACCCTCCGGTTCAGCTCACCAGGTCGGACGCCGCGTGTGCCCAGCCGCGGGTGTCGCCCGATGGCGAGATCGTAGCCTTCACGGCCACCGACGTTCCGCGGTTCCCGGCGGTCGCCGACCTCGCCGTGGTCCCGGTCGCCGGCGGTCCGGTCACCGTCCTGTCCGGCGGCCTCGATCGCGACTGCAACAGTCCGTCGTCTGGTATGACCGGGCCGGTCTGGGACGACGAGGGACGCCTGACTGTGCTGGTCGAGGACCGCGGGGCTATCCACGCCTACCGGCTTGACGCACGCCGGCCAGGCCAGCAGGAACTGCTTCTCGGCGGCGACCGGCGGATTTCGAGCATGGCGCAGCGTCCCGGAACCCTGGTCTATGTCAGCTCAGGCCCGGCCCAGCCGCCGGAGCTTCTGGCTCGCGAGGACGGCGGCCGGGAACGACTGCTGCTGGCTCCGAACGACACGGCGGCTGTCGCGCGCGATCTGCGTGCCCCCGTGCACCGGACGGTACGAGCGCTCGACGGGACTCCCCTCGACTCATGGCTCACCCTGCCCGATCCGCAGCGCTGGCGCGCGCCCTACCCGCTGCTGCTCTGCCTCCAGGGCGGCGGTACGCAGTACGGCTACCAGTGGTCGCACGAGTTCCAGGCACTGACAGCGGCGGGATTCGCGACCCTGTACCTGAACCCCCGCGGCTCGGCCGGTTACGGCAGCGCCTGGATGCGCACGGTTGCAGGACCGGCCGCCGCAACTCCCGGAACCGGGTGGGGAAGCGTCGACATCAGCGACGTGCTCACCGTCGTCCGTAACGTGCTCGGCGCGTACCGCGAGCTCGATGCCAGCCGGGTCGGCGTCCAGGGCGGCTCCTATGGCGGACTGGTCACGACGTGGCTCCTGGCCGAATCGGACCTGTTCGCGGCCGGATGGGCGGAGCGCGGGCCCTACAACCTGGTGAGCCTGGCCGGCACCAACGACGAGTCGCCCTGGTTCTTCCAGACCTACCTCGGCCGCGACGTCACCGACGACCCGGCGGCTTACTGGTCCAGCTCGACCCTCCGGCTAGCCGCCCGAATCACCGCGCCGGTCGCGATCATGCACTCGGAGAACGACCGGCGGTGTCCCATCCAGCAGGCAGAGGAACTGTTCATGGCACTGAAGCTGCTCGGCCGGCCGGTCGAGTTCATCCGCTTCCCGGGCGAGAGCCACGGGCTGTCCCGCACCGGCAGTCCAGTGCACCGGCTGCAACGACTGCAGCTCCTCACCGGGTGGTTCGAGCGGTGGCTCAGGCCGGAGCCGGTCACAGGCGGCGCGCAGTGACCGTGGTGCTGGAAGGCTGCTCTGTCATCCCGGCAACCGGGGCAGACCACATCATCACCGATGCTGCGATCGCGATGGAGAACGGCCGCATGACCGCTGTCGGCCCCCGGCGCGACGTGACAACCGCCGCCAGCGCCCGGCGCGTGGACCTGGACGGCGCCTTCGTGATCCCCGGCCTGTGGGACAGCCACATCCACCTGGGCGCATACGTGCCTCCCTACGAGGGCGAGTTCGCCCACGAGAAGCCCGGCCACCACATGATCCGCTGCATCCGCAAGATGCAGGACAACCTCCGGTGCGGGATCACCTCCCTGCGGTCGCTCGGCGAGGAGAACGACGCCGACCTGATGCTGCGGGACGCGGTCGAGGCCGGCGAGATCGAGGGCCCCCGGATCTTCGCGACCGGCGACATCATGTGGACGCGCACGGCAGCAGGCGTCGACGAGTTCGCCGGCGCGTGCGGCAGGCAATCGCCAGCGGCGCCGACCAGATCAAGCTGCTGTCCTCCGGCGGCATCCCGTGGCGATCCGACACCATCGGGCACACACTGCACAGCTACGAGGAGATCGCGGCCGCCGCCGAGGAAGCACACCGGTGGGCGAAACCACTCGCCGTCCACGCGATGGGCGACGAAACCATCATCGCGGCGGCGAAAGCAGGCGCGGACACCATCGAGCACGGCTTCGTCGCCACCGAGAAGGGCATCGCAGCGATGGCCGAGGCAGGCACCATGTACTGCCCGAACCTGGCGGTCACCACGGCCTGGGATCCGGCGCTGCTCGCCGCCCGCGGCTACCCCGAGTGGTTCACGGCCAACGCCGCCGAGGCGGCGGCCCGGCACCATGAGATGTTCCGCGAGGCGCTCCGGCTCGGCATTCCCATCCTGGCCGGAGTCGACGATCTCCCCGAGGGCGCCGGCCCGGTTGGTATCGAAATGCACGACGACCAGCTCGGGCTGATCGCCGAGCTCAAGCTCATGCATGCCAATGGCATGACGCGCGGTCAGGCGCTCCAGACCGCCACCCGGAACGCGGCCCGCGCCGTCCGGGCCGAGGCGCGCCTGGGCACGCTCGAGCCCGGCAAGCACGCCGACCTGGTTGTCCTGGACGGCAACCCGCTGGACGACCTCGACCACCTAGCCGCCGTCAGGGCGGTGTGGAAGGACGGCCACCCGATCCGGCTGACGCCTGGCCTGACACCCGGCTGGCGCGGCGGCGGCATCCGCTAGCCCGAGCGAAACCTATCCGCCAGCGCCAGCCTGGCCCGCAGACCGAGAGGACCACCGACCTGTTCACCATCGTTGCCAGCCAGAACGGGAGCTTCGGGCTGCCCGCCGCCTGGAAGGCGCTCCAGGACGGCGCATCGGCCCTGGACGCTGTCGAGACTGGCGTGCGCGCCGTAGAGGACAACCCAGACGATCACACCGTCGGCTATGCCGGCCACCCCAACGTCGACGGAGTCGTCGAACTCGACGCCTCCATCATGGACGGCCAGACCCGGCGAGCCGGAGCCGTTGGCGCCCTGCAGGGCTTCCGCGGCGCGATCACCGTGGCGCGCGCCGTAATGGAACGGACTCCGCACGCACTGATCACCGGCGCCGGTGCCGCCCGGCTGGCGCGGGACATCGGGCTGCCGGAAGAGAACCTGCTGACCGACGAAGAGCGCGCTCACTGGGCTGCCGAGGTCGGCGGCCGTGAGGCCGATCTGCTCGCGCAGGTCAGGAAGCTGACCAGAGATCCGCGCGACGGCGCCGGTACCGTCGACGTTCTCGCCCTCGACGACGCCGGGCACCTCGCTTCCGCGGTGTCAACCAGCGGCTGGGCGTTCAAGCATCCCGGCCGGATAGCTGACTCAGCCGTCATCGGCGCGGGCAACTACTGCGACGACCGGTTCGGGGCGGCTGCCTGCACGGGCTGGGGTGAACTCGCCATCCGCGCCTCGACGGCCCATACGGCCGTAATGGCGCTGGCGCGAGGCGCATCGCCCGCGGAAGCAGCCCGTATCGCGCTCGAGGACCTGTTCGACCTGTCGACTGACGGGGTCACCCCGTTCATGCACATCGTGGTGCTGAACCCGGCCGGTGAGCACGCCGCCGCGACGACGCCGACGGCCGCCAGGTACGCCTGGCAGGACTCCGGCATGACCGAGCTGGCGACGCCCGAGCGGGTGCTGGTGCAGCGGGGATGACAGAGGGCGCCACGCGGCTGCGCGCGACCGAGACCGAGCTGGTCGGATGCTACCTGGCTGCCCGGCCGCTGACCGCCGCTCTTCTCGGCGAGCCTGGCTGGCATGACCAGCTCCTCCCCGTGGTGGCCGGCGACGCTGCCCAGGACCTGGCCGGCCGGATCAGCCGGGCTCGTGCGCAGCTGACCGGGATCGCGCCCGGGCAGCTTGACCAGGAGCAACAGCTCACGCTGGGGATGCTCAGCGAGCTCAGCGGGTACGACGCCGACGCGCTGGCCGCCTGCTCGCCTCGGTACACGGTGTCCCCGCTCCCCGAGGCTGGCCTGACCGCGTCGCTCCTGCTGTTCCTGCCTCAAGCCAGCATCAGCTCCGCCGCCGAGCTGGAGGAATTCGCCCGGGCCTGCGCCGGGATCCCCGGCACGCTCCGGGACAGCCAGGCTGAGCTTGCCGCGGGGCGGGCGGCCGGGCAGCACCCGGTCGGGCATCTGACCCAGCGCGCCGTGCAGCAGATCGAGCAGTACCTGGCGACTCCCGTCGACCAGGACAGCTACGTGCTTGCCGCCTGCGCAGCTGTCGGCCCGGACGACGCCGCCCTGGCCGGCGACATCCGCCGTACCGTCACCGGAGCCGTCCGGCCCGCGTTCCGGGAGTACCGCGACCGGCTTGTCGCCGACGTGCTGCCGTGCGCCCGCGACGCTGACCACCCCGGTCTGGCCTGGCTGCCCGGCGGCGAGGTCACCTACCGCGCCGCTGTTCGCGCGCACACGACGCTCGACGTCACGCCAGAAGCTGTCCACGAGGCCGGGAAGGATCTGGTTGCGGCGATCAGAACGCGAGCCGAGGAGACCGGCAGATCGCTCGGCTGGGACATCGGATTCGCCGCGATCCGCGACCGGCTGCGCGAGGACCGCAGCCTGTACTTCGGCAGCGCCGGGCAGATGGTCGCTGCCGCCAGAGCCGCACTGCAGCGCGCTCGGGAAGTCGTGCCGCGGTGGATCTGCGAGCCGCCCGCCGCGACCTGCTCAGTGCGCGAGATGGACGCCCTGGAAACGCGCAATGGCGTCCTGGGCCATTACCAGTCAGCCCCGCTGGACCGGCATCGCCCCGGCTGGTACTGGCTCAACACCGGCGAGCCTGCCAGCCACCCGGTGTACGAAGCCGAGGCACTCGCCCATCACGAGTCGGTGCCCGGCCATCACATTGAGATCTCCAAGAGCCAGGAAGCACCGATCGACTCGCCCTTCCGCCGGCTTGCCGAGGTGACTCCGTATCGCGAGGGCTGGGCGCTGTACACGGAGCACCTGGCGGACGACATCGGCCTGTACTCCGGGCAGCTGGACCGGCTGGGGATGCTGTCGTTCCAGCTATGGCGGGCCGCCGCCTGGTCGTCGATACCGGCATGCACCTTCACGGCTGGAGCCGCCGCCAGGCCGTCACTTATCTGTGGGAGAACACGATCCTGTCCCGCGGCAACGTCGAGAACGAGATCGACCGCTACATCGCCTGTCCTGGCCAGGCGCTTGGCTACATGACCGGCCAGCTCGCCTTCGAGCAGCTTCGCGCGCGCCTCGTCGCCGACTCTTCAAGTCCCGCGCAGAATCGTGCGTTCCACAGCCGCCTGCTCGAGCACGGGCCGCTCACCCTCGGCTGCCTGAGTCGTTCCCTCGGCATCGACCTGGCGGTGCTCACATGACCCCGCTGACCCCGAGCGGCTTCGCGTGCCTGCGAGGTGGACTGCGATGACCACGTTCCTGCTGCGCCGCCTGATACAGGCGATCGTCGTCCTGCTGGGCGTCACACTGGTGGTCTTCCTGATCTCCCACCTGCTGCCCGGTGGCCCCCGCTCGCTGCTCGGCCTGCAGGCGAATCCGGTGACAGTTCGGCAGTTCTACGCCGCCAACGGTTACAACCGGCCGCTCCCCGTTCAGTTCCTGCTCTACCTGAAACGCCTGGTCACCGGAAATCTCGGCTTCTCGTACCACTACAACGAGCCGGTGTCGTCACTGCTCGGGCAGGACCTGCCGAAGACCGCGCTCATGGTCGGCCTCGCGTACGCGGTCGGGCTGATCGTCGCCCTGCCCATCGGCGCATTCCAGGCGGTCCGGCACAACAAGCCGAGCGATTACGTGCTCACCGGAGTATCACTGATCGCCTACTCCATGCCGACCTTCTGGCTTGGCCTGCTGGCCATCTTGTATTTCGCCGTCCACCTCCGCTGGCTGCCCGCTGAGGCACCGCAGGGAGCGACCGTCGGCGCCATCCTTGCCGACCCGAAGGGACTGATCCTGCCGGTGCTGACGCTGGCCGCCGGGACAGTGGCCGTCTTCAGCCGGTTCATGCGCGCGTCAGCCCTCGAGGTGCTCATCCAGGACTACGTGCGCACGGCCCGCGGAAAGGGCATGGCAGAGCGCCGGATACTCGCCCGCCACGTGCTGCGCAACGCGATCCTGCCGACGATCACCCTGATCGGCCTGAGCCTTCCGGCCGTCCTGTCGGGCGCCATCGTCACCGAGTCAGTCTTCAACTATCCCGGCATGGGGCTGCTGTTCTGGAATGCGGCGCTGAGCCACGACTACCCGCTGCTGCTCGGGTTCACCGTCGTCGTCGCGGCCGCGACGGTCGCCGGCTCGCTGCTCGCCGACATCCTCTACGGCTTCGCCGACCCGAGGCTTCGCGTATGACCGGGAACCTGCTGGCAGGGGACATGCCATGAGCCTGCTTGAACTTCAGTCCGAGGCCGCGCCGCTGCAGCCGGGCCGCCCGGGCAGCATGCGCGCGTTCGTCCAGCACAAGCTGGGGCTCGTCGGCCTGGTCATCGTCATCGCGATGATCGCGTTCAGCTTCCTCGGCCCGCTGCTCTACCCGACTGACCAGATCCACACCAACCTCAACCAGGTCATGATCCATCCCGGCGGCCGGTTCCCGCTCGGCACCGATGACCTCGGGTTCAACGTGCTGGGCCGGCTCATGGTAGCCGGACGCTCATCGCTGGAAGTTGGCGTCTCCGCTGCCCTTCTGGCCGCGTTTCTCGGCACGGTCTGGGGTTCGATCTCTGGCTTCGCAGGCGGCGCAGTCGACGCGCTGATGATGCGCGTCGTCGACACGCTCCTGGCCATCCCGGCGCTGCTGCTGATGCTGCTGCTCGCGAGCGTGTTCACTCCGACCGTGCCGGTGCTGATCTTCGCGCTGTCGTCGGTGTCCTGGCTCGTCACCGCGCGGCTGGTTCGCGGCCAGGCGCTCGCGCTGCGGAATCAGGAATTCATCGAGGCAGTCGCCGGTTTCGGCGGCCGGAACTACAGGATCATCGCGCGGCACATCATCCCCAATGTCGCCGGGACTGTCGTGGTCCAGGCAACCTTCGAGATCGCGAACGCGATCCTGCTCCTGGCGGCGCTCAGCTTCCTCGGGCTGGGTCCGCCCGCACCCTCGACCAACTGGGGCAGCATGCTGAACAACGGTCTCACGTACGCCTACAACGGCTCCTGGTGGCTGATCTACCCGGCGGGCCTGGCGATCGTGCTCACCGTGGTGGCGTTCAACTTCCTCGGTGAAGCACTGCGCGACACGCTGGAGGTCCGGCTGCAGCGCACCTGAGCCAGTCGGCGCACTGTAGCCGCTCGCGTGCGCGCAGGCGCGAGCGGGCACACTTGGCTGATGACGCCCTGGCGCATCCGTGAGCTGCACGACGATGACCTCGACGCTGCCGTCCGCCTGTGGGACGACCCGGTCGCCAGCAGCGCCGTGCCAGTTTTCGGCGTTTCTGACCTGATTACCGCCGTACGCAGCGGATCGCCCGCGGTCGTCGCGGTCGTGGGCGATGAACTGGTCGGCTCCGTCGTCGCCACCGTCAGCGGCGCGCGGGCGATGCTGCTGCGGATCAGTCTCGCGCCCGGCTGGCGCCAGCGAGGGATCGGCAGCGCCATGCTCACCGAGCTCGAGCGCCGGCTCGTCGCCGCGGGGGCGCATCGCCTCGTCTGCCTGCTCGCGGACGACCAGGATGTGGGCGCTGAAGCGATGGACCATTGCGGCTACAGCGTCCGGCACGGCATCAGCATGTACGAGAAGCTCGAGCCAGTCGGACTCGGCGACATCGGCATCCTCGGACAGCTCGGCGGGCGCATGATCCGGCCGAGTACCTGGAACCAGCTCGGCGGCATGATGCGGGAGAAGGAGCTGATCGAGCGCCGGGTGATCCTCCCGCTCGCGAGTGCGCAGCTCGCCGGGCGGCTGGGCCTGGTGCCACCGCAAGCGGTGATCCTCTTCGGACCGCCGGGCACGGGCAAGACCACATTCGCCAAGGGCGTCGCGGGCAGGCTTGGCTGGCCTTTCGTGGAGCTCTTCCCGTCACGGCTCTCCGCGGACTCCTCGGGCGGTCTGGGCGCGGCACTCCGGGAGGCGTTTGCGCTGATTGCCGAACTGGACAAGGTGGTGGTGTTCATCGACGAAGTGGAGGAGATCGCCGGCCTCCGCCAGCCGCGTACGGCCAGCGCCAGCCAGGGCGTGACCAACGAGATGCTCAAGCTCATCCCGCCGTTCCGGGAGCAGGACGAGCGGCTGCTGATCTGCGCGACGAACTCGGTCCGGGACCTCGACACCGCGTTCCTCCGGCACGGGCGCTTCGACTACGTGATCCCGGTCGGGCCGCCGGACGACGAGGCGAGGCTCGCAATCTGGAACCGCTACCTGACCACGACCCCGACCGGCGAGATCGACCTGGAACAGGTTGTCAGGCGGTCCCGGCTGTTCACCCCGGCGGACATCGAGTTCGCTGTGCGCCGGACAGCGCAGCTCGTCTTCGAGCGGGTGATGTTCGACGGGGCGGAGGAAGTCACTACGACCGCGGACGTACTCGAGGGCATCGCACAGACCCGCCGCACGCTCACCGAGGAGATGGTCACGCAGTTCGAGCAGGACATCCAGGACTACGCCCGGTTCTAACCCGCCGGGCGGGCGTCAGTGCCGTTCGTACGGATCCGGGAAGTCGATGCTGATCGTCACCTGTGTCAGGCCATCCGGCTCGGCGAACTGCGGCTTCGGTCGCAGGTCCGGAGCAAGATCGAGGGAAACGAGGCCGGATCGCTTCGCCCCCAGCGGCGGCTGCACCGCATCGGGGAGAACAGCCCAGGTGGTGGGCACCCAGAGGTGATCGACGCCGTCCAGGTGCAGCTGCCGGGCCTGGTGCGCGTGCCCGCTCAGCACCAGGGCGAGCGGCCGGTCCGCGAACAGGTCCGCGAGCCGCTTCCGCGCGGCTGGCGGCCAGAACCGGTACGGCGGCGCGCTCGCCAGCTCGGCGTCGCTCGCGGCCAGCGGCTTGTGCGAGATCAGCGCCACGCGCTGGCCGGGTTCGGCCGCCCGCAGCTGCTCCGCGAGCCAGGCCCACTGCTGCTCCTCGGCCTCCAGGCCCGATCCGGCGAGCTGCGCGTTCACGGCGAGCAGCGTCCAGCCCGGCAGCGTCAGCGCCCAGCGATCCTCACCGACGGTGTCCAGCCAGCGCAGCCGGCGCTTGTCGTCGATGGCCAGGTCGTCGGGCCGGCCGGGCAGCGGGTTGTCACCGACGTCATGGTTGCCGGGAACCGCACACCACGGAACCGTCAGCAGCCCGAGCTCATGCCGCGCGAACTCCAGGTCGGCCTGGCTGCGGGCCCCGTCGAGGCTGAGGTCGCCGAGGTGGACGACCAGGTCGGGGCCAGCCTGCGCGATGTACGCGACGACGGCAGCCCAGTTGGACCGCGCCTCCGGAGCATCGGCCGACAGATGAGAATCGGAAACGAGGATCACCCGCGTCGCGGCCACAACCGCACCGTAGCGGCCCCGGGCGTCCTGTGGCCGGATAGTGGCCGGCGGTTATCCGACAGCCGGGCAAATGCTGCCCGACGTCAGGACCCGCGGCAGAACGCCGCCAGGTCGCGGGCGGTATCGCGGCTGATCTCCGGGCACGCGATGGTGAAGACCTCTGTGCCGTGGCTGGTGCCCATCACCTGGCGGCATCGCGCCGGAACGCCCGCCTCGAGCAGCAGCCGGTAGAAGTTGATGCCCTCGTCGCGCAGCGGGTCGCACTCGTTGACCGAGATCACCGTCGGCGGGAAACCCTCGACGTCCGCCACGGTCGCGAACGACGGCCAGGCCAGCGGGTCGCGCTCCTTGAACGCCTCGATGCCATAGCCAACCGCGCCGCGGTTATTGTGCAGCTCCAGCAGGATGCCGTTGTTCTCGCTCGAGGACGGGCACTCCGGCGTGGGCCATTCGCCCCGGATGTACGGGCACATCGCGTACAGGCCCTGCATGAGCCCGAGGTCACCGTCACGCTTGAGCTTCAGCCCCGTGGCCAGGGTCAGGTTGCCGCCGCCGCTCTCGCCCGCGACGATCACACGGCCGGGGTCGATGCCCAGGTGCTCCGCGTTCGCGATGACCCACTTCAGGCCGGACACGCAGTCGTTCAGTCCGGCGGGGAACGGCGCGACCTCGGGGACGGAAGACGCCACGACCGCGTTGCGGAAGTCGACCATCACGACGGCGACACCGTTCGCCGCGATGATCTTCCCCCAGCTCCGGTACATACCGTCGTAGCAGGACAGCGACGCCATGCCGCCGCCGTGGATGTAGTAGACGCACGCCACGGTCTCGTCGTTATCGGGGCGGATCACCTGCAGCCGGATGGTGTTGCCGTCCGGCTGCGAGATGACTTCCTCGGTGTGGATGCGCAGGCCCGCTGACGGCGCGGCTTCTTCGGTGTCGCACATGTCGCCGAACGCGCGGAACTGCTCGGCCTGCTGGCGCGCCTCTTCCGTATTCGACTCGGCCAGCAGTACCTCGCGGTTTTCGACATCGCCGCTGGGCTCCATCGCGACCGCGCCGAGCAGCGCCTTGAGCCGCGGATCCAGCCGCATGTCAGCAGCGATGTCGTAGGGCATAGCGGCAATCTCCTTCGCGTCCGCGGCGCACAACCATGGCTAGTGGTGACCCTAACGGCACAAACCTGCCAGGCGTCACTAGCCGAACGCAGAGTCCGCTCAGCTGGCGCGCTTGTAGGCGCGAACCGCCAGCGGCAGGAAGACGATGAAGATCCCGGCGAGCCAGACCAGGCTCTTCCACAGGCTCGCCTCGATCGGCCCGCCGAGCGCCAGCGCCCGCATGGTATCGATGACGTAGGTGACCG
This sequence comes from uncultured Actinomycetota bacterium, assembly GCA_963711535.1. Taxonomy (GTDB): domain Bacteria; phylum Actinomycetota; class Actinomycetes; order Streptosporangiales; family Streptosporangiaceae; genus JAJYUU01. Next base: position 600,699 of record CAVQEN010000008.1, read on the forward strand.
GCTGATTATTGGCGAACGCCTGCAGCCACCCCGGCATCGACTGGATCGGCACGAACGCCGAGCTCAGGAACGTCAGCGGGAACAGCCAGATCAGGCCGAATGCCTGCACCGACTCCTCGTCCCCGATGGCCAGCCCGGTGAACGCCGAGATCACGCAGATCGACAGCCCGAACACTGTCGCCAGCACGATCATCAGCACCGCGTTCGGCGCCCCGTTCATGAACCGGAAGCCGACCGCATACCCGACGCCGACGACGATGAGGATCGTCACGAGCATGCGGCCGGTATCGGCCACCAGGCGGCCTGCCAGCACGGCGGAGCGCGCCATCGGCATGGAGCGCAGGCGGTCGATCACGCCCTTCTTCAGTTCCTGCGCCAGCGCGATCGCGGTACCGAAGGTCGCGAACGCCGCAGTCTGGGCGATGATCCCCGGCATCAGGAAGTCGACGTAGCTGCCGCTCGGCACCTTGATCGCCCCGCCGAACACGTAGCGGAACAGCAGCACGAACATGACCGGCTGGATCACCGTGAAGACCAGGTACGCGGGAACGCGCATCCAGACCAGCAGATTGCGCCGGGTAATCGTGAGGGTGTCGGTCACCGCCCAGCGGGCCTGCTGCAGCAGGCCCGGCTCGTCCGGCAGGAAGATCGTGTCTGCGGTCGCCGCGGTCATGATGCCGCCCTCTCGTCGTCGCCTGCGGAGCTCTTGCGCCGTCCGCGCCGTCTGCCCTTGGAGACCTGCTCCGCTTCCTCCTCGGCCGCATGTCCGGTCAGCGCCAGGAATACGTCGTCGAGCGACGGGCGCCGCAGCGCCAGGCCCTGGGTCTGCACAGCCGCGGCGTCGAGTCCGCGCACCGCGTCGATCAGCGCGTCGGAGCCGCGGCCGCCGACGCCGACGGTGACCACGCCGGTCTCCTTGTCGGCGTGCGGCTCGCCTTCGCCGACCTGCACGATCGCGGACACCGCGTCGCTCATCCGGGAGCGGTCCGGCACGGTGAACTCCAGGACGTCGCCGCCGACCCGGCTCTTCAGCTCGTCGGCCGTGCCTGCCGCGATCACCAGGCCGTGGTCGATCACGACGATCTGGTCCGCCAGCTCGTCGGCCTCATCCAGGTACTGCGTGGTGAGCAGCAGCGTCGTGCCGCCCTCCACGAGCTTCTTGATGATGTCCCACATCCCTAGGCGCGACCGCGGGTCGAGTCCGGTAGTCGGCTCGTCCAGGAACAGCACCTGCGGATCGCCGACCAGGCTCGCCGCCAGGTCCAGCCGTCGCTGCATGCCGCCTGAGTAGTTCTTCGCAGAGCGCTCGGCGGCATCGGTCAGATCGAACTGCGCGAGCAATTCAGTTGCGCGAGTCCGCGCGTGCGGCCAGCTCAGGTGAAACAGGCGGCCGATGATCTCGAGATTCTCCCGGCCAGTCAGCTCTTCCTGGATCGCGGCCGACTGTCCGGACAGCCCGATCGAGCGCCGCACCGCCGCAGCCTGACGGACGACGTCATGCCCCTCGACGATCGCGCGACCACCGTCCGGGCGCAGCAGCGTCGTCAAGATGCGCACGGCCGTCGTCTTCCCCGCGCCGTTCGGCCCGAGGACGCCCAGCACCGTCCCTCTGGGTACCGCAAGGTCGATGCCCCGCAGGGCGTGTACGTCACCGAACGATTTCGTCAGGCCCTCGGCCAGGACAGCCGGGCCTGAAGTCTCGCGTGCCAACTGCACCCTCCCCGATTGGACATCCGGCACTGAACTTACCAAGCAAAGGTAATGAAGCCGTCTGACACCCAGCGCGGACGCGGCACCTCCGGCTTCGCGACCTCGCCCGGCGCAAGCCGACCGCGCACCCCCGGGTCTTGCGTCAGGCAGGAATCGAGCTGGACCCGGTCCGTCGCGCCGTCACCCGAGACGGTCAGCCGCAAGACCTGTCGGCCAAGGAGTTCGCCCTGCTCGAAACGCTCATGAAGGCAGCCCCGGCTGACGAACGGGCAGTGCCCCCGGCGTCACGGGCAGGGCGCATGATAGGAAACGCCCTGGATATAGGTCGCCCATTCCTGCCGCGTGAGCGGCTGGCCTGCGCCCGCACAGATGGACTGCGCCGCCGCGACCGGGCTGGTGTCCCAAAGGCGAACGGTCCCGTCGGCGCTGGCGGCGGCCAGCTGCGTCCCGGACGGGGAGAAGGCGACTGAGTACACATGCCCGGCGGGCCCGCTCAGGGTGCCCAGGAGACTGGGCCGGGCTGAGTCGCTGACGTTCCACAGCCAGACAGTGCCGTCAGTGACACCCGCGGCGAGAGTCTGTCCATCCGGGCTGAACGCGACGCCGTACACATAGCTCGTCGGCCCGCTGAGGGGCGGCGCGGCCAGCCGCGGGTGCGCCGGATTGGCCACGTTCCACAGCTGCACGGTCTTGTCCGCGCTGCCGACGGCCAGCAGTTTGCCGTCCGGGCTGAACGCGACGGAGATCGCGTAACTCGACAGCCCGGCAAGCGGCTTGCCGATCTCGACGGGCCGGGACGGGTCGGCCACGTTCCAGAGCCGCGTCAGGTTGTCGCCGCTAGCAGCCGCAACGGTCTGGCCGTCCGGTGAGAACGCGACACCGAGGACCTGGCCGGCAGAGTCCTGCTCCGTCGCCTGCAACAGCGGGTGCGCGGGATTGCTGACGGACCACAGGCGGACCGTGCCGTCGTCGGCGCCGGTCACCAGTTCCCGGCCGTTCGGGCTGAACGAGAGCGTCTCGACCATATCAATTGCGGACGCCGCCGCGCGCACCGGCGCTCCGAGCGGGGTCAGAGCGGTCGACGTCGCACGCCAGAGCTGCATCATGCCGTCGCCGTAGCCGGTGGCGAGCACGTTTCCGTGCGGTGCGAAGTCCACGACGTTCACGAACGTGCCGGGCGCGGCCTTCGCCTGGAGTAGCTGGCGGCTCGCTGTGCTCCACAACTCCAGGTCGTCCTGGCTGCTGACCGCCAGGAGCGCGCCGTCCGGGCTGTAGACCGCGTCGAAGGCGGGGCTGCCGGCCAGCAGGACGGGCGTGGGCAGCGACCAGAACGAGACGGTGCCGTCGGCGTCCCCGGCGACGAGTCGGCTCGTGCCGTCCCACTCCAGCGAGGTGACGGGCTGCGGCTCCGGCAGCGTCGCGGTGAGCGAGCGAGTGGCGAGATTCCAGACGCGGACGCTGGCATCGCTGCTTCCGGCTGCCAGCTCGTCGCTGTCGGGGCTGAAGGCCACGGAGTTGACCCAGTCCGTGGCGCCCGTCAGCGTGCCGTCGGGTGAAGCGGCCGCGTTTCTCGCGGTGGTGGCGGAGCTGATCCGCCAGAGCCAGACCTTGTCATCCTGGCTGCCGGCCGCGAGCAGGCGACCGTCCGGGCTGAACGCGACTGATGTCACCAGGTCAGCCGGGCCCGTCAGCGGCTTGCCGACCGCCGCGGGACGGGACGGATCGGCGATGTCCCACAGGCGCACGGTCTTCTCCGCGCTTCCGACCGCGAGCAGCGAGCCGTCCGGGGAGAAGGCGATCGATTCCACGTAACCGCTGGCGGCCTTGATCGGCGCGCCCAGTGGCCTGGGGTCGGCCGGGTTGCTGACGTTCCACAGGCGCACGGTGTCGTCAGCGCTGCCTGCGGCAAGGATCTTGCCGTCCGGGCTGAACGCCAGCGTGTAGATGGTGTTGGCCGGGCCGGTCAGCGGGGCGCCGAGCCGTACCGGATGACCGGGCTTGCTCACGTCCCAGAGCGAGATCGTCCGGCCGGCGCCGGCCGCTGCCAGCAGGTCGCCGTCCGGGCTGAACGCAGCTGCATAGAGGGCGCCGGCGACCTGCTCCAGCGGCTTGCCGATGGGCGCGAAATGGCCTGGGGTGCCCACGTTCCAGAGCCGCAGGGTGCCGTTGGCGGCGGCCGCCGCGAGGAGATTGCGGGCGGGGTTCAGGCTGACGGACTGAACGAGGTCAGGCGAGTCGATCAGGCTGGCCGCCGACGGAGTCGCCGAGGAGTCCAGCAGGCTGGCCAGGGACTGCGGCGTTCGCGCGAACTTGTATGCGGCGACGCTGAGCTGCGCGGCCAGCGGCGAGTCCTGGCCGCGAACCTGGTCGGCTTCGAGCGCCACCTCGCGGGAGTCGGCGTTGGTGCGGGCCGCTGCCGCTTCGTCGCGCTGATGAAAGGTGTAAGCGGTGAGACCGCAGACCGCCAGCACCAGGACGGTGAGCGCGGCGACCAGGCGCTGCAGCCGGCGGGTGCGGCGGCGCGCCGCGCGCTCGCGAGCCTCGTCCTCGGCGACCGCTGCGTCCACAAAGGCGGTCGCGAGTGTTCCCAGCGATGCCCGGCGGTCCGCGTCCGCCGCCCACTCCCGGGCGACCGCAAGCTGGCTGCCGCGCCAGAGTGCGGCGTCCTCGCGCCCCGCGTCCTGCCAGGACTGCGCGGCCTCGACAATTCGTCGCTCGACGCGCAGATCCTCACGTCCGGCCTCGACCCACGAGCGCAAGCGCGGCCATGCGGTGAGCAGCGCGTCGTGAGTGATCTGGGCCGTGTCGGCGTCCACCGTGATGAGGCGGGCGCGGACGAAGATGGACAGGACCTGCTCGGCCTCCGGCCCGGCCCAGCCGCGCAGGTCGCTGACCCGAGCGCTCGTGCTGGTCGGCGGCAGGCTGCCCGCGACGTGAACAAGGCGGAGGAACAGCGGCCCGGCAAGTTGCCGCTGCTCTTCCGTCAGGCTGTCGTACGCTCCCTCGGCGGTCCGGATCAGAGCGCCGCCGATGCCGCCGCTGGCCAGGTAGTCCGCAATCGTCAGGACTCCGCCGCGGCTGTGCTCCCAGGTCGCGAGCATCGCGTGCGACAGCAGCGGCAGCGTGCCGATGTCGTAAGCAGCCGCCTCGCTCCCCGGTCCGTCGTCGGCCGGCTGGCCGGAGCGCGGGCCGCGCGGGGCCAGGTCACGCAGCAGAAGCTCGACCAAGCCGTCCTCGACGTCCAGCCGGGCAAGCCGCGCAGGCTCGGTGATCGCACGCCGGACCTGGGCTGCGGTCATCGGCCCCACGACCAGCTGACGACTCTGCAGCGCCTGCGCGAGCGGCGGGTAACCGAGCGCCTGGAGGTAGAAGTCAGCGCGGAGCGCGAGTACCACTAGGTGGCCGGCGGCAAACTCGACGATCCGGTCCAGGAACGCCTGCCGCTCGCTCTCGTCGCGGCACTCGGTGAACACCGACTCGAGCTGGTCGACGATGACCGCCAGCCGCGCCGGAGAAGCTGACTCGGCCGCGCTGGCGAGCTGCTGCTCGAGCGCGGCGAGCGGAGTCGCCGCTGGCTCGATGATCAGGACCGGCCCGTCCAGATGGGACGCCAGGCCCGCTCGCAGCAACGACGACTTACCGGAACCCGACGGGCCGACAAGCACGATCGGCAGGTCCGCGTCGCTGTCAGCCGCCAGGCGGACGAGGCGCTCGGTGATCTCCTCGCGCCCGAAGAACCAGCGCGCGTCCTCAGCCTCGAACCGGGCGAGACCCCGGTAGGGGGCATCGCTGGCCGCGCGCCGACCGGCTGGCCTCCTCGCCCGGCGAAGCGCCTCAGTCCACCCGGCGAGCTGTTCCGTGTCGGTCACACCGCATGCCCGGAGCAGCTTCAGCAACGGCTCCGGCTGCGTGTACGCGGGCAAGTGGCGTCCGGAGAAGTAGTCGCCAGCCGTGCTGATCGGCAAGCCTGCCGCTCGCGCAACCTGCCGGACGGTCATCCGGGCTGCCGTCCGGACAGCGCTCAGCTCGCGGCCGAAGTCCTGCTGTGTCGCGACCTGGTCCGGATCACCAGTCGCGCCTGCCAGCTTCGGCCCAGTCTCAGTAGCCAAATCTCCCCCAGGATCACCTGCCAGACAGATGAGGAAGCCGGACGAGCAGGGCGTCCGAAGTTGTCCGGACATTAGTGCAACTCTGCTGAGATCTTTCGCAGAATGCCATCATCACTCGTGGGGGGGATGCCGCGGGCCCGCCGTGCACGGCGGGCCCGCGGCAAACTAATCGACCATTCCGCCACCGACGGCGTGGCCGTCTGATGAGCCCGCGGCTCTCCGGTTCGCACAGTCGGATTGCCTGCCGGTCCCGCTTCTCGAGCCAGCTGAGCACACACTCTCCAACGCCAATTTCGTGCGAGCCGGTCAAGAGGCAATGTCGGCGCTCGCCGACATCTTGCATTGCCGGCGAACGCCGACATAGACTGACTGTCGGCGAACGCCGGCATTTGCAGGTGGAACCTGGGCGGGGAGGCTGAGGTGCGCGTTGTCTCGATACGTGACCTGGCGGCCACGGTACGCGGCCGAAGGCTGGCTCTGGGCCTCAGCCAACACGAGCTTGCCTCGCGCGCTGGCGTATCCCGCGACTGGGTGAACTCGTTCGAGGCAAGCAAACCGCGCGTCGAGCTCATCCTGGTCCTGCACGTGCTCGAAGCTCTCAATCTCCAGCTGGACGTCAGCGAGGCGAGCGACACCCGCAGCTTTCTCGACGATTTCCTCGAGGATTACCAGAGATCATGACCGAATCCCTGGTCGTCATCCTCGGCGACGAACGGGCGGGCGAAGTGCACCGGCTACAGGGCGGCAGACTTCGTTTCGAGTACGACGACGAATATCGGGCGAATGACACGGCGACGCCGCTATCGGTGTCCATGCCACTCCACGTCCAGGCGTATGGAGACAGTCAGATCAGGCCGTGGCTGTGGGGACTTCTCCCCGACAACGACGCAGTTCTGGCTCGGTGGGCACGCCAGTTCCAGGTATCGTCATCGTCGCCGTTTTCACTTCTCGGTACGGCAGTCGGTCGCGACTGTGCCGGAGCTGTGCGGTTCGCGCGGCCCGAGGAGGAGCAAGCTGCGCTCTCCAGGCCCGGGCAGGTCACCTGGCTCACCGACGCGGAGGTCGCGCAGCGACTTCGCGACCTCAGGGAAGACTCCACAGCCTGGCTCGGGCCCGGCTTCTCTGGGCAGTTCAGTTTGGGCGGTGCTCAGGCCAAGACTGCTCTCCAAAAGCGAGCCGACCGCTGGGGCGCTCCTACGGGCGGTGAGCCGACAACACACATCCTGAAGCCAGCCATTGCGGGCTTCGATGAGCACGACCTGAACGAGCATCTCTGCATGGACGCCGCCCGGCGCGCGGGTCTGCCAGCTGCCCGGACGCAGGTTCACCGCTTTGAGGATGAGTCAGCTGTCGTGGTCAGACGCTACGACCGGCAGTACTCCGCGTCTCATATCCGGCGGCTACATCAAGAGGACGTATGCCAGGCGCTGTCGCTCCCTCCCTCCCGGAAGTGTCAGAACGAGGGCGGCCCGGGCGCGCGCGAAGTCGCAGCACTGCTCCGCAGCGCCATGACCGGGGATGCCGCGAATCGTGCGGTTCGGCGCTTCGCTGACGCACTGATCTGGAACTGGCTCATCGCCGGAACGGACGCCCACGCGAAGAACTACTCGCTCCTGCTGGGTGGCAAGGAGGTGCGTCTTGCTCCGCTCTACGACGTCTCGTCGGCGTTGCCGTACGACACGCATGAACGGAAGCTGCGCTTCGCGATGAAGTACGGCGGCGAGTACACAGTCCTCGCACGGAACGTCTGGCCCGGGACTGCCCGCGACCTGGACATCCCCCCTGCGGAACTTCTCGATCGCGTTCGGACGCTCGCACTGAGGGCACCGGACGCGTTCGCCGACGCTGCGAAGACGGAGGATGTCACCCGGCTGGCAAGTGGGCTGCCTTCGAGGCTGGCCGACCTCGTGGCGGATCGCTGCTCTGAGTGTCTGGCAGTCGTCAGCTAGCGCGGACAGGGCGCCAGGAGCCCGCCGTTAGGTTGCTAGCGGAGGTGTCGGCTGGGCGGCCTGCTTGTCCGTGGCCCGGGCTTTGATGAAGGCGGCGATCCGGTCGTTCAGCTCGTCGATCCGGTCGAAGCCGCCGTGGCTGCCGGGGACGATGGCCACTTCGGCGTCCGGCATGAGGCCTCCCCGGGCGCGGGCCTCCGCCGGGGTGAGCATGGCGCTGCGCGCTCCGGTGATCAGCAGGGCCGGCACGTTGATCGCGCGTAGTTCGTCGTCGGTGAGGACGCCCGGAAACTTCGGCTCCGCCCGGTAGCCGCGGGTGCCCGCCCACATGAGCCTCATCAGGTCTGGCTCGAGCATGGGCGGGCTGTCCAGCCACCGTGCGAGGTGGCGGCGCAGCGGCATCGGGGTCAGCGTGGCCAGGCCGGTGATGGACAGCCACCACCAGAAGCGGGCATCGAGCCTGGTGAGCCCGGCGGGGTCAAGCAGCGTCACGGACGCGACTCGGCCGGGCGCCCGGATTGCCTGGTTCATGGCAATCCAGCCGCCATAGGAGAAGCCGACCAGGTGCGCCGGGCGGTCGCTCAGCTGGCCGAGCAGCCCGTCCAGCCAGGCCGAGCAGGACGCCGGCGGGGTCATCAGGACGCGCGGGATGCTGGGGTTCGCGTCGCCGGACATGTCGATCCCGTATACCGGGCCGTCCTTGGCGAGCGCCACCACGTGCGGCTACCAGCCTGCGGCGTTGAACGCGCTGAGTAGCACGACCGGATCCCCGCCGGGATGCGGTCGGTAGGCATGCACGCGCGTGGTCGCGCTCGGCGTCTCGATATCGAGCTCCTCGCATGGCTGCGGCCAGAGCGCGAAGGCCCGGTCGTACGCCTCCATGAACTTCTCCCGGGCCGCATCGCTCACCCACGAACCCAACTCGCCCTCGGGCGCCAGGTCAGCCGCGCCGGTGATGCGCTTGATCCCGAACATGTCCCATCTCCTCGCGGCTCAGCCTGTCACTGTTATGGTACGACCGTATCATGAAGATGAGCGGCAGGCCCCGAGGGGTACGGTGAGCGGATGCCGAAGCGGGTCGATCACGAGGAGCGGCGGCGGCAGATCGCGGAGGCGCTCTTGCGAACGGCCGCCGCGCGCGGGCTGCACGCCACCGGGATGCGCGAGGTCGCGGCCGAGGCGGGCGTGTCGCTGCGGCTCGTCCAGTACTACTTCGGCACCAAGGAAGAGCTCCTGCTGGCCGCCATGCAGCACCTGGCAGCCCGGTTCAGCACGCGGGCTGTGGCGCGGTTCAGGGAGTCCAGCGGGTCAGCTAATCCGGCGAGCCCGCGCGACATCATCGCCGCAATCCTGACCGAGGCGCTGCCCGCCGACGACGAAAGACGCACCTTCACCATCCTCTACACGGCCTACTTCGCGCTCTCGCTGACCGATCCGGCGCTGGCGATCAGCCCTCTGGCCCGGAACTCAAGCGTGGTGATCGACGTGGTCGCCGCCCAGCTGCGGGCTGCCCAAACCGCCGGGGACATGCCCGCCGGCCTCGACGCTGACCTGGAAGCCGTCAGCCTCATTGCCATGTCCGCAGGGCTGGGCACGAGCGTCCTCGGCGGCCAGTCGTCGGTGGGGCAAGCCCAGCGGGTCATCGACTACCAGCTGCGCCGCCTGTTTCCCGCATCGAGGCCAGCATCACGCAGTGCAGCTGCGAATGTCCCGCCGACTGGCACCGAGGTGCCGTCCAGCTCGTGCTCATCGTGAGCCCGCCTAGGCGGTCGTGATCGTCAGTTCCGTCGCGGCGCGGGCGGAGCGGCGAGCGAGGCCGCGGCCGAAAACGACCGTGTCGTAGGGCTCGGCCGGGAGCGTGGTCGTGCCATCGTGGAGCGGGCCGGCGCGGTTGCTGACTGCGGGGACAGCGAAGAACTTCATCGTGATCGTGGTCTGGCCGGGCCGCTCACCGGGATCGACGTCGAAGATCGCGTAGCCATACGGGTCATCGGGGCACGTCTGCGCGGACCAGGGCGCGTCCTCAACAGAGTCAGCCGGGCTGCGGCGGAATCCGGTTGCCTGCGAGCCCGTCGTCGCGTTGCGCCGGGTAATCACCTTGGCCTGCGCGGCACCCGTCTCCGGGTTGGTTCCGTAGGTGTTGGACGGGCCGTTGTTGCCGCCGCAGCCGAGCACCACAAACACGGTGCCGTGCTCGGTGTCCCAGCCGGGCAGCTCACCCACCGAGAGCGCCTCGGTCGCCGCGACGCGGGGGCGCCGAGTATCCAAGCTCGCGCCGCCGGTCTGGTCAGGGCCCGGCCGGACAACCGTTCCGTGGGCGCCACGGTCGTAGCCGCGTACAGGATAGCTGCGCTCGTAGTTGTGCTCGTGCCCGGAGAGAACGAGGTCGACCTCGTACCGGTCGAACAGCGGCAGCCACGCCTGGCGAATGCCGAGATCGGAGCCGTTGGCACGCGCTGACGACAGCGCGCACTGGTGCATGAACACCACGATCATGTCGACGTCCGGGTCACGGCGGGCCTGCGAGAGCGTCCGCTCCAGCCAGAGGGTCTGCAGGTTAGGCCGCCCGCTGCCGCGGTCCGGGACGGCCGAGTTATCCGCCTCGACGATGCGCAGGTCGCCGGTGTAGCCGCGGTTATAGGTACTGGTGCCGTTCGGGATCGACGCGCCTGAGCTGGTGACCAGCGGAGCGGCGTCGGGCTCGGAGCGCAGATGCGTCGACGCGCTGTCCTGGTAGATGACGTCGTCCGCGTCGAGGCTGATGAACTGCACGGTGCCGACGCGGAAGGCGTAGAAGTTGCCGCGCAGCCGGTTGCCGTCGTAGTTGGTCACGTCATTGTCCGGCAGCAGGAAGCGGCTGAGGTAATGGCCATAGCCATACGGGCCGTTCCAGTAGTTGCCGGCGGCGCCCTGAGCGGTTACGCCACCGGGCGCGTCGCCCGGACGGCCGGTCTGGTCGCAGGTGCCGAACTCGATCTCGTGATTACCGAGCGCGGGCATCCACGGCCGGCTCCGAGCAGAGCGGGAAATGTTGACGCCAAAGTCGCGCCAGACGCCGGGAGCGTTCTGGTAGTCGAGGTTGGCGTAGCAGATATCGCCGTTCAGAAGGTGGAACAGCGGCGGGCCGGCGCCGTCGCCGGGTTCGGAGATCGCGCTGATCGCGTACCAGGCGTTGTCACAGGACTGGAACCACTGGTTGCCGGACGCACTGCGGTCCCAGGATGGCGTGGCCAGATCTCCGAAGCTGGAGAACCGGAACCGCGCCCGGCCAGCGGGCGCGGTCTCGAACTGGCCGTCCGCCGTCGAGGGCTGCGGCGTCGCGCCGTCGCTGACGCGGTAGTAGTACCGAGTTCCTGGCTCGAGGCCGGTCAGCTGGACGTGGTAGTGGTACGTCGTCTGGCCGTTGAGCCCGTCGGTGAAGCTGACGGCGTGCGCCTGCGGGACCGGCCGGGTGACGTCGAGTGGCTCAGGCGGCGGCAGCTGGATGGTCCGGACGTCGCGAGCTGCCGGGGTGATCGGAGTCGCCGAGTAAGTCAAGGCAGGCGCAGGCTGCGGGACGCTGCCAGGCGCGGACCAGGAGATGGTGACTTCGGTCGACGGCTCGCCGCCCCAGGTCAGGCGCAGCTGCTCCGGCTCTGTCGCCGCCGGCAGAGGCACCGTCTGAAGCATCCGGCCCGACGGCGGGACTGGATGCTGAGCCGCCGCGTCAGTGGCGTCCGCGAGGGACTGGTCCTGGCGCGAGACGACTCCTTCCGCTGCGGCGGCCGGCCTTGCGGCGACGCTGTCTGACCTCTTCCAGGATAGTAGGCAGCCCCGAGTGAACTCCCTCCCTCGTCGCCGTGGCTGCCAGGTGACAGCTGGAGGGAGTCCTGAGAGCTGAGGTCAGGCGCCTGTGCGGGGCATCGGATGAGCAGCGAAGAACGCCCACATCAGCTTGTTCGCGTTTACCGCGTTGCTCTGCGCTCCGAGGGCGTCCGTGATGGCCGATGGCATGCGCGGACCGCCAGGCCATTCATGGCCCTCGCCGGTAATCGCGTAGAGCTCGACGGCCGCCCCGCCTGAGCAGCCGACGTAGCGAGTGAGGCGGTAGCCCTGACCGGTGCTGACGGCCGCGGCCGGGGCACAGTGATCGTGACTGGCCCAGCTCTGCGCGGCGACGGGGACCGAGTAGGTCCAGTAGGCGGCGCCGTGCCCGTCGAAGGGATCGATCAGGTCAGCGGTCCCGTGGAAGGCAATCACCGGCACCGGCCGGGCGGCCGGGCACGGGCTCGGATAGCGCAGGCCCGCGACTGGCGCGATCGCGGCGATGACGCTGCTCGCATCACAAGCCAGCTGACTGGCCATCCGGCCGCCACCAGAAACGCCCGTCGCATACACCCGGTTGAGAGCCAGGCAGTACCGGCCTGCCAGATCGCGGACGAGCGTGGTCAGGAACGTTACGTCGCTGGGCGATCCGGCGGGCGGGAACTTGCCGCTGACCAGCGGCTCACCAGGGATGTTCCAGTCATAGCCGGCGCCGTCCGCGATGACGGCCTGCGGGTAGGCGACGATGAAGTGGTCCGCGTCGGCCGTCGCGTCCATGCCGCTGAACTTCTCCTGCGAGCGGGCCGTGCTCTCGCTGCCGTGCAGGTTGAGCACCAGCGGCATCCTGGCTGATCCGGTATAGCCCGCGGGAACATGCACGATCACCGTGCGCCGGTGGCCGCTCACGGTCAGGGTGTACTCCAGCGAGCCGCTGGGTTCGTGATGCCTGCAGCCAGAGGTTCCGGACGCCGCAGGCAGCGTCCCGGCCGAGACAAGGCCGGCAGCCCCTCCGCCATGTCCGCAGGCCGCGATCGTGGCAGACAACAAGGTGACCGCTGCCGTCACGACGAGCACTCGAGCGCTGCCTCTGGCAAATACGCAACCGGGTTGCATATTTGCTAGAGTAGGGACCAGTGACCACGGATGCAAACCCCTATCGCTTCGGCGATCTGCTGGCGCTCGCGCGCCAGAGCTGGATTCATCGCGTGGCGGCCGAGCTGGCGGCTCGCGGATTCACCGACTACCGGATCAGCGACGCCGCGACGCTGCGTCTGCTCCGGCAGAGCCCAGCGTCCGTCGGCTCGCTCGGCGCGAGCCTCGGCGTCACGCGTCAGGCCGCGCGCAAGGTAGTGCGCGGCCTGGAGGAGCGCGGCTACGCCATCACGCAGCCCGATGCCGACGACGCGCGCAAGCTGAATATCGTCCTCACGAGCGCCGGAAACGCCTATGCGGACGCGATCACGGCAGTGATTGCCGGCCTCAATCGAGCGGTTGCCGCGAAGGTCACTCCGGGCCAGCTGGCCGCAGCCGACGCCGTCCTGCGCGCTTCGATCGAGGACGACGACGTCGCCCGCCGGGCCGACCGCATTAACCGGCCGCATTAAGCAGCCGCCCGGGGGCACCGCGCAGACCAGCCGGTGCTCGGCATCGATCTGCCGGGACCAGAGCCCGAACAGGTTGCGCCGCAACGGCGTCCCTACCGGGCGCGGTCACCGGGACGCGGCGGTGAGGACTGCGGCCAGGCGGGTCACCATCTCGCGCAGGACCGGCTGCGGCGTGCCGAAGTTCAGCCGGATGAAGCCATCGAAGCCGCGGCCGAACTCGGGGCCGTCCACCACGGTGAGCTGAGCCCGCTCGGCGAGCAGGGCGCCCGGCGAGTCCGGCAGGTCCAGCGCGGTGCAGTCGAGCCAGGCCAGATACGTGCCCTCCGGCGGCCGGTACCGGATCTGCGGCGCGAGCTCCGCCAGCAGGCTACCCAGCAGGCGGCGGCTCTCGTCGAGATAACCGAGCACCTCAGTGAGCCAGGGCTCGCCGTAGCGGTAGGCGGCCGCGTTCGCCACCACGCCGGGGTTGCTCGCGCCGCGGGCGGCGAACCCCACGACGTCGTCCCACTGGCGGCGGTCGGCCTCGGCGGTCAGGATCGCCTGGGCGCAGCGGAGCCCGGGCAGGTTGAAGGCCTTCGACGCCGAGACGGCGGTGATGGTGTGGTGAGCGGTAGTGCCGGATGTGGCGGCGTACGGAACGTGGCGCGAGCCGGGGTAGACCAGCGGTCCGTGAATCTCGTCGGCAAACACGCGGCCGCCGTGCCGGTCCACGACAGCCGTCAGTTCCGCAAGCTCCGCACCGCTGGAAACGCGGCCGAGCGGATTGTGCGGATTGCAGAGAATCAGCAGATGGCCGCCCGCTCTGAAGGCATCCTCGATCCCGTCAAGATCGAGCGCAGCGCGGCCATCGGCGCCGGTCGCCATAGGCACCTGGATGATCTCGCGGCCGAGTGCGCGCGGCACCTTCAGGAACGGCATGTAGGCCGGAGTCGGAAGGATGACCGCGGAGTCGGGGCGGGAGTAGTAGGTGATGGCGAGCTCGAGCACCCGGACGACATCCGGCACCAGGCGAACGGAGTCGGGGTCGATGTCCCAGCCGTAACGCCGCTGCTGGAAACTCGCACATGCGTCGGCAAGATCGGCTGCGAGCCGTGGCGGCAGATAACCGAATGCGGCTTCGCCCACAAGCTGCGACAGCGCCTCGAGGACCGGCGGCGCAGTACCGAAGTCCATCTCCGCGATCGCTGCGCCGAAGCCGCCGGGCCCGGGCGCGGTCCACTTCGCGCTGCCGCGAGCTCGCAAGTCTGCTGCTGTCGTCGCGTCGATGTTCTCCCGCAGACTGCGTGGCGAGCCCACTGCGAGCCTCCTCGGACCCCGTTTCTGTCCTGACCTTGTTTTGCCCGCTGTTGTGCTCCTGGTTTTGCTAGGGCTGCGGACGGTAGCAGCCGTAGATGACGTTCTCCAGTTTCTTCCAGAAGACGTCGATGCCGGCGAAGCCCGCCGAGCGCAGGTACTCCAGCTGCTGGTCCAGCGGGATGATGAAGCGCACGTGGTTCTCCCAGCGCGCCTCCTGCTCGGCGGTGCGGTGATGCCGGCGGTGCGCCGCTTCGGGGTTCTCGCGGTCGCTGACCCGCTCCCAGATCTCCTGCACAACGGGATCGGGCGCGCTCACCGGATCGTAGTTGAAGTACCAGCCGCCGGGCGCCAGGCGGTCGTAGATCTCCGCGAACAGGCCCTGCTTGCGGTCGTCGGTCAGGTGGTGAACGCACATCGACGTGACGATCGCATCGAGCTGGGCGGGGATGCCGACGGGCCAGTCCCCCGCCGCCATGTCGAACTCGACGCTGCGGTAGCGGCCGGCGAACGGTTCCATCTGCGGCTGCCCCGCCGCCGTCATCTGCGCCGAGAAGTCCGCGAGGATCGCCGACGCGCGCGGGTGACGGGTCAGGATCGCGCGCGAGGCGGCCCCCGTGCCCGCACCGAGGTCCAGGAACGTGAACTCCTCGTCGTCGCCGAACGGCAGCAGCTCGGCCATGAGCCGCCGCTGCTCTGCGCGGTGTCGCTCCTGAGCTTCTGACTCCCTGACCCAGTCCCGGACGATTTCCTCGGACTGCCAGATCTGCGCGTTCGTGTCTGCCGGATTGCTCATAGACCTGAGGCTAACGAAACGCGGCAGCCGAAACGGCGCTGCCCTGGCCGCAGTGTGGCGCCGGCCTACTCGGTCTTTTCACCGGCAGTTCTTAGCCAAATTTATCAGCAGTGAGGTTCCAGTTGATCATGACACAGTGGTATAGGTCAGCTATGCAACGAATGCACCGGAAAGTGGCAACGCGGATCCTCGCTGCGACGGCCGTGTTCGTGACTGCCTGCCTGGTCACGCTGACGGCAGGAGTGGCTCCGTCGCTGGCCGCCAGCGACACGCTGACTCTCACGCATCTCAAGTTCGCCGAGCACACCGTCGACGCGACGAGCGGAACGGCGACCGTGAACCTGAACTGGACCATCAAGGACTCGGACCCGGAAGCCACCACCGTCGGCGGAGACGTGAGCATCCGGCTGGAGGGCCGCCAGGCCGGGACGTACGTGGGCTACGCGTACGAGGTCCCGTTCAGCACTCCTGGCAACGGCACCGGCGGTGCGGTCGGCACCGGAACTGCACAGGACTCCAGCTACACGTGGGCGTTCCCGGTGCCGCAGTATGCGTGGGCAGCGAAGGGACACTGGGTCGTCACCAAAGTGACGGCCGAGGACGATCAGCACGGCAAGGTCGCTCTGACGGGCGCGGATCTGAACAAGTACGCCGGCACTCTGACCACAACGGAACTCGTCGACTCGACGCCGCCGACCTACGACTCGCTGCAGTTCCCGGTCGTCACCGACCCGGCCAGGCCGTACGTCTACGACGGCGGCACGGGCGGCGGATCCTCGTCGTACTCCTTCAACGCCGACGACTCCGAGTCTGGCTTCTGGAAGGGCCGGATCACCCTTTCCGGCCCCGGCGGGGCCAAACTCTCCGGGAGCTTCCAGTACACGTACTCGGTCCCCAACTACATCGGCGCCTGTGGTCAGAGCACGGTTTTCGACGACACCAGCGCGCAGTGCCAGGTCGCGGTAACGGTGCCGCAAGGAACGCCGGCCGGTACCTATACCGTCTTGTCGCTCGAGCTGTGGGATAACGCGGGCAACCACGCGACCTATAAGGATCTGGACACGCTACCGGTCATCGTGACGAGCAACGGCGTGATCCAGGGGAGCGGATTCGCTGCTGACCCGGCGCAGGTGGACAACTGGATAAGCAGCGCGACGTCGCAGCTGGGCATGCAGATTACCGGTGCGCAGGGAGGCGTCAGCGACGTCTACGTGGACTTTGCCGTGGGAGACATGTGCTCCGTGCAGTCCGCCGTCCCGACGCTGAACGCCGACGGAAGCTACTCGGTAACCGTCAGTGTGCCCGCGACCGCCAGCAGTTGCAGTGTCGACGGGATCGCCATTGTCGACGGTGCCGGGAACGTCTCGGTGTACGGGGCCGAATACGGTGAGCCGGACCTCGGCGTCGAGCTGACTCCTGTCCCCGACACCACGCCTCCGGCCGCGACGGGCGCATCGGTGTCACCGGCGTCGCAGCCGCAGAGCCCGAATACCGGATTCGAGGAACTGACCATTGACGTGGACGACGCGGTTGCTCCTGTAACTCAGGTGACCACGGTGGTCTTCAACAGCGCCGGCCAGATTGTCGGCGGCGGGTCTGGCGGTGTCACTGCCACGCTCGACGGCCCGGTCGAGACCGATGCGTCACTGCCGGCTGACCTGGAGCCCGGCACCTACACGGTCGCCTTCCAGATCACCGACGCCGGCGGCCTCACTTCGTCCTACGGGTACCCGACTTCGCCGCCGGTACCTGGCGGGCCGCTGACGTTCACGGTTACGGCCGCGTCGGGATCCTGACGGGTTCGCCGCGGGCCCGCTACGAGGATTTGCTGTCGAGCAGCTGCAGCAGGTCGTGAGCCGCGAGCTCCACGTCCTTGTGCCGCCACTCGGCTGCGCGGTACTGGCAGGCGATCAGGCCAATGCGGTGCAGTCGGCTGAAGTCACCGTAGACGAAGGCGTACCGGGCCTTGGTGTGGTCGTTCGCGCCCTCGGTCAGGCCGAGATGCCAGCGCGCGTATTCGTCCCAGGAGTGAGTCGTGAGGTACTCGTTCTGCTGGCTGGCGGTGGGCTGAACCTCGCCCCAGTCGCTGGTCAGCACGTACTGCCTGCGCTCGATGAGCTGCTCGGCGAATGTGACCGCTTCGCGGTTCACGGAGTAGGACGCCACCTCAACGTGGTGCCCCGCCTAAGCTCGGTTATGCCGGATTCTGGATCTTGGGAAGGACTGGCATGGACAACGCGACGGTGGTTGCGGCGGCCCGGCGTTCTCTCGGACGGGTCGGCGCGTTCGTGCCCGCCTCGTTCACCGAGCCGCCGTCGGTCGACTGGCAGCGCGAGGCCGTCCGCCGGATCGAAACCGCTGGTTACCGGACTGCGTGGTCCAACGAGCCAGTCGGCGGCAAGGACGTGTTCGCGCAGATTGCCGTTCTGCTGGCCGAGACCGAGCGCATCACCTTCGCCACCGGCATCGCCAACATCTAGGCCCGGCTACCGCAGATCACCAACGCAGCGTCGGCACTCCTGGCGCAGGCGTACCCGGACCGCTTCGTGCTGGGACTCGGCGTCGGCTATCCGCAGCAGGCGGCCGCGGCAGGGCGCGAGTTCGGCCGGCCGCTGGCCACCATGCGTGACTACCTCGAGCGGATGCACGCTCCGGTGCTGCCGCCCGCACCGGTGGCACCGTATGCCAGGATCATCGCCGCCAACGGCCCGAAGATGGTTGCCCTCGGCGGCGAGCTCGCGGACGGGGTAATGCCCGCTGCGATGCCGTCCGCTTTCACTGCGCGCATCCGGCAGAAGCTCGGCCCGGACAAGCTGGTGGTGGTCGGCCTCGGCGTTGACGTAGACGCGGACGCCGATCGGGCCAGAGCCGCAGCGCGCGCCAGTGTGGAGGCCGGGCTCGCCCGGCTTCCGGCGAAGGCCGCTGCGCTGGCCGATCTGGGCTTCACGGCCGACGAGATCGCGCCGGTCAGCGACCGCCTGGTGGATGCACTCGCCGGGCACGGCTCCCCGGACAGGATCGCCGCCCTGATCCGCGAGCATCTGGACGCCGGCGCCGACCAGGTGGCGCTCATTCCCGGCGGTGCCGAAATCGGCGCCAGCCTGGATCAGCTCGGTGAGCTCGCTCCGGTGCTGGCCGACCTGGCCTGACCGTCCTCCTTATTCAAGGTTAGCTGATAACCTTGAATAAGGAGGACTCATGTCGAGGCTTATCCGCAGGCACTGGGTCAGCGACGTGGGCATGGGTCTCGCCCGGCGCGACCGGCAGTCGTGCGATTACGAGGCTTACGTGCCCGACACGCTCGCAGGTCGTCCGCTCGCGCTCAGCGGGCCGACTACTGCCGACGTCGCCGACGCCGAGCGGGCCCTTGCGGTCCTTGACGCCCGGGCGTCGTCCCTCGCCGACACGGAGGCCATCGCCCGGATCCTGCTGCGCGCCGAAAGCGTCGCATCGTCCCGCATCGAGGGCCTCGAAGTCGGTGCCCGGCGGCTGCTGCGGGCCGAGGCAGCTACGGAACTCGGCGCGGAAGATTCCGACGTCACGGCAGCAGAGGTGCTCGGCAACATCGATGCCATGGCGACGGCCATCCGCCGCATCAGCCCGGGCGAGCCAATCACGCTTGACCTGCTGCTGGACTTCCACCGCCGGCTGCTGGCGGGAACACGACTCGACGCCCACGCCGGCGCGATCCGGACGGAGCAGAACTGGATCGGCGGCAGCAGCTACAATCCATGCTCGGCAGCGTTCATCCCGCCGCCAGCGGAGTACGTTCACGGCCTTCTCGACGACCTGTGCCGGTTCTGCAACGCAGACGACCTGCCTGCGGTGGCTCAGGCCGCCATCGCGCACGCGCAGTTCGAGACCATCCACCCCTTCGTCGACGGCAACGGCCGAACTGGCCGCGCGCTTATCCAGCTCGTCCTGCGGCGGCGCGGACTGGCAACTCGCGTCCTGCCGCCGGTCTCCCTGGTCCTGGCCACCTGGTCTGACGACTACGTGCTCGGGCTCGGAGCGACTCGCTACCGCGGACCGGCAACGTCAGCCGCAGCCCGCGAGGGGACTGACCTGTGGGTGGGCCGGTTCGCCGCAGCCTGCCGGCGCGCAGTGCAACACGCCGAGAGCTTCGAAGCGCGAGCCAGGCAACTCCAGGACTCCTGGCGCACCCGGCTCGGCTCGGTCCGGGCGAATTCCGCGACCGACGTCCTGCTGCGCAGGCTGCCTGGCGCTGCCATCGTGACGGTGTCGTCCGCAGCCCAGCTGACCGGCCGCTCCTTCAGCGCCGCTAACGAGGCCATCACGAGGCTCGCCGGCGCCGGGATCCTGCGCCAGCTGACCGTCGGCCGGCGCAACCGGGCGTTCGAGGCGCCCGAGGTCATCGAGGCGTTCACAGCACTCGAGCGTCAGCTGGCCAGTCCGCGGTGACACCCGGATCAGCGAGCCCGCCCGCCGGGTGCCGCGACGTCGGGATAACCGCGCCGTCGGCGGCGACAATGCCCGGTAACCTGGCGGCGTGATGGGCGCAGAAGGTGGCGGCCGCCGCCTCAGCAGCGTGCCGGAGCAGCCGCTGAAGTACGGGCGGGTGCCGCCGCGGGCCGACGTGGCGACGTACCGGGTACGCGCCGAGCTGCAGGAGACTAATCCGCCCGTATGGCGCGGGCTCGAGCTGGCTTCGGATCTGAACCTGGCTGAGCTACACGACATCCTGCAGATCGCGTTCGGCTGGACGGATTCGCATCTGCATGGATTCGCGGCCGGGCCGGAGTTTTACAGCAAAGAGGCCGAGCGCTACCTGTGCCCGTTCGACGAGGCAGAGGGTGACACCGACGGCGTGCCCGAGGCGCAGGTCCGCCTTGATGAGGTGCTGGCCGAGGATGGCGACACGCTCGCGTACGCGTATGACTACGGCGACGGCTGGCAGCACGTGGTCACCTTGGAGGCTGTACTGCCCCGAGCCGACGGCACGCCGGGCGCGGTGTGCACGGGCGGCGAGCGCGTCGGGCCGCCGGAGGACTGCGGCGGTTCATTCAGCTACGAGTTGATCGCCGCCGCCACCGACCCGGCAAGCCCTGATCCCGTCGCCGCACGGGCCGAGTTCGCGCGGATGTTCGGCGAGGAGATCGATCCGTCGTACTTCGAGACCACGCCGTTCGATGTCGACGAGATCAACGCCGCGCTGACCCGGCTGGGCGCCAATCCCGCGATCGACGTCGACAGCCTGACGCCGGGCCTGGCCGAACTGCTGGACCTGGTCCGGTCGACGGACGGCCGGCGGACCCTGCGGCAGCTTCTGGCCGCGGCCGGCCTTACTGGCCCGGTCGACGTCGACGCGGAAACAGCTACGCGGATGGTGCATCCGTACGCGTGGCTGCTCGACCGGGTCGGCACCCGCGGGATCAGGCTGACCAGCGCCGGATACCTGCCGCCGGTTCACGTATCCGCCGCGTATGCCGAGCTCGGCCTGGCCGAGGAGTGGTACGGGCAGGGGAATCGTGAGGTCGACACTCGGCCCGTGTTGCGCCTGCGCGAGACGGCGCAGAAACTGGGCCTGCTCCGCAAGAGCCGTGGCGACCTGTTGCTGACGGCGCGCGGCCGCGCGGTGCGCGACGATCCGGTCGCACTGTGGTGGCACCTGGCTGAGCGCATGCCCATCAAGTCAGCCGATGACCTGGCGTCACAGGCCGGGTTGCTGTTCCTGCTCGTCATTTCCGCCGGGCGAGGAGATGACGTCGAGGAGACCGTGGCGAGCCTCATCGACTCGATGGGCTGGATGCAGTCCGACGGCGGCCCGGTGGAGCCATGGCTCGTTGTCCGTGCTGCCGAGGACACCGTCGATGTCCTGCGGCGCTTGGGGGCAATGACCGGCGAGCTGTTTTCCTCGCTCCCCCCGACGCCGACGGCGGACGGCACGCTATTCGCCCGGGCCGCGCTGATGACCTGGCCGAAGTAGCCGCAAGCCTTGCTCGGATCCGGCGAACCCGGGCCTGGCCGGGTAATGTCCGTGTGGGGAGTCTGGTGCGACCCGGAGGTGGTACCGCATGTCCCAGACCCAGCGGGCTCAGCGGCCCGCGCGCTCCCGCCAGTCCGCGCAGGTTAACCAGTCCGGGTCGGCCGAGCGATCCCGCGGGATCGTGGTCGTCGAGCCACTGAAGGACTTTACCTGCGCTGAGTGTGGCGAGACTCGCGGCCTGCTGCAGATGCACGACGAAGGGCCGCTGTGCCTGACCTGCTCCGACCTCGACCACCTCGTGTTCCTGCCGTCGGGCGACGCTGCTCTCACGCGGCGCTCGACGAAGGCCAGCAGCCTGTCCGCCGTGGTGGTGCGCTGGAGTCGCAGCCGTAAGCGCTACGAGCGCCAGGGCACCTTGGTCGAGGAACCTGCGCTGGCACTCGCCGAGGAACAGTGCCTGTCCGACGCTGACGCACGTATGCGCAGACGCGAACGCGAAACGGTCCGGCGCGCTGACGCGGACGCGCAGTTCCAGGAGCGCCTAGCCGACGAGATTATCAAGCTCTTCCCCCGCTGCCCGGCTCGCCGCGCAAACGCGATCGCCGAGCACACCGCACTGCGCGGCAGCGGACGGGTCGGCCGGTCAGCCGCCGCGCGCGCACTAGACGAAGCGGCCATCACACTGGCCGTGGCGGCGTCGGTACGCCACGAGGACACCGGCTATGACTCGCTGCTCATGACCGGCGTCCCCCGTGACGCAGCCCGCCAGCGCGTTCGGCCCGTCATCGACGCGAAGCTGGCAGCCTGGCGCGAGCCCGGCTAGTTTCGGACGGTCCGGCTGTCCACAAGACGCGCTGTCGTTCGTCGTCACAGCGGGAGTTCTCGTTAATCTCGGGAGGGCCCAGCAACGACGGCCTAGTGCAAGGAGGCAACAGTGAACGACCGGCCGGAAGACACGATTATGGCGCCGGAGGCAACCGCGGGCGCGCCGATGCCTGCAGTGACCGACCGGGAGACCTGGCAGGCCCAGCTTGACGAGCTGCTGGTCCGGGAGAAGGCGCACACCCGCGAGGGTGACGCGATTGCGGCGGCACGGCGCAGGCTGCCGATGGTCGAGGTGGATGCCTCGACTCCGCTTATCGGGGATCGCGGCCGGGTCCCGCTGCTTGAGGTCTTCGAAGGCCGCCGCCAGCTGATGGTGTACTTCCACATGTGGCACGACGGGAAGCCTGCCGAGGACCAGTGCGAGGGCTGCACGTTCTTCAACGGGCAGGTCAGCGAGCTCTCCTACCTGCACGCGCGTGACGTCACCTACGCGACCTTCTCCGAGGGGCCGTACGAAGAGGCCGCCGCCTACCGCCGCTTCATGGGCTACGACATGCCGTGGTACTCGGCACAGGAGTCCGCCGAAGCGCTGCTCGCCGGGCGGTGGTTCGGCATGCTTGTCGGCTACCTGCGCGACGGTGACCGGGTGTTCGAGACGTACTGGGGAAGCGGCCGCGGCACCGAGGTCATGGCGCCCGCCTACGGGCTGCTCGACATGACGGTCTACGGCCGCCAGGAGCCGTCCGAGGACTCCCCCGCGGGCTGGCCGCAGCACTGGGCGAACAACGGGAGCCAGTTCCGCACCAACGGCCGCCCGAGCGCGCAGTGGTCACGACTGGCCGCTGGCCGGTCCGACGATCTGACCGCGCCCCCGGCGCCCTGAGGGCTTGCACCCAAACCGGGGGTGCGTCGTCGATCGTAGGGTGCTACGACCCCGTTTCCTGCGCCTTGCTGTCCGGGGTCTCCGTGGAGTCCGCAGGCGCTGCCGTGGCGTGCTGGCGTTCGCGCTGCAGCCGGCGCAGCACTGGCAGGGCCGCGAAGTAGGACCCGGCTAGTGCGATACCGCCGACGCCGATGTCGATCGAGATCCGGCCCTGCTTGGCCCAGTAGACGTCCTTGAGGTCGAGCAGGAGGGCGAACTCGTCGACGATCAGCGCGAGGCCGCTGCCATAGCTGATGGCGACGGCCGGGTGGCGCCGCTGCTCCTCTTCGCCGCGGACGGCTACAGCGCCGACGCCGGACAGCATGCCGATTCCCCACATGTAGTGGTGCAGGTGCTCGCCGCCGACGCTGATGTTGTGGAACGGCCCTTTGCCGGCCCGGATGCTGTAGGTGAGCGCCCGGAGCCCGGTGAAGGTCGCCGTGAAGGCCAGCCAGCTGAGCAGCGCAGACTTCTGGCCCTGGCCTAGTTCCTCGTGATAAGCGCGGGTGACCGCGTCACGGCTGGGAATATTGTTCGGCACGCGGCCCACCGTACCCGGCTAGCGTCGGAGCAACCTTGGGCGCGCGGTGCTGCGCCGTGCGGGATGGGTTCAGCGACCGCCTGGCTCCGTTAGCCCGGGGAGTTTTCAGCGATTCGCGCAGCCCGAAGTCTTTTCGGCGAATAACGCTGAAAATCCCCAAGACTGACGACCGCGGACGACTCTGCGTGCCTGGGCAGCCCCGACACCAAAGGTCCTCCGCGCGGTGCCCGGGCCGTTTTCGAAATGCCGACCGCACTCGCGAGTCAGCGTGAGCAGCCCGTAGACGTCTCCCGCTGACGGTGGCCCGGACCACCATGCCCGACGCGTCGCCGCAGCTGAATCAGACCTGGGTGACCACTGACGGCGAGCACATCCTGAGGAACACGCCGGACTGAACGCAGAAGGCCAAGAACATCGCACGCGACCCGCGCGTGGCCGTGAACATCGTCGACCCGGACAACACCAGGCGCTTCTTCGCGGTGGGCGGACGGGTGATTGCCACGACGAGCGACGGCGCGGCCGAGAGCATCGACGAGATCTCGCACAAGTATCTCGGCATCCCCTACCCGAGGCAGCAGACGAGCGGGCGCGTGCCGCCGCCTGACCGTCAAGCCTCGGGAATTCGTCCGCGCCGTCCGATGACGATGAAGCCGCGCTGACGTGCGGCCGCACCTAGCCGGTCATCAAACGTGGCTACCTGCGCCATGCCGACTTGCTCGGCAGAGAGCAGCACGCAGCAGTCCGGCATTTTGAGCCTGGTCTCCGCACGAAGCATGGCGAGCCGGACCGGTCCGTCGTCACCCAGCGGCACCGTCTGTACGGCCAGCTGCGCCAGCGCAGTATCGCCCGGTCCAGCCTGCCTGCGCTGGCTGGCCCGACGAGCACCTCTTCCTCGGTGATCGGGCTCACTCGCAGGGCTGATCGGCGACCGATCGAAGGAGATCGCCTGCATTGTCGTGCAGGGCATCGCCGGCCTCGAAGTGCGCGATGAGGACACATGCATCGAGCACGACCACTCGGGCCAGTCCTCGCGCAGCTCAGCCAGGTAGCCCTCGCCGTAGGCACCAGTCAGCGCGCCCCTGGTCCGGTCGATTGCGGAACCCCTGGCCGCGGCGTCGCGCTCACGCTCCTTCAGCACCGCCCGGTGTCCTTCCGCCACCAGACGGTCCAGTAGGCGTGCCCGGTTGCCGCGATCAGCCGGCCAGCGGCGCGCTGCATCATCAAGAGCCCGGACTATCTGGTCCGTCTCGGTGATCACGTGCCGGGGGCGTTTCGTTGGCATGGACCCAGGTGTAGCACTTTCGGCAAGATGCTACACCTATCGATCGGCCCGGGACCGCCGTGAAGACGCCTTAAGTTCCAGCGATACCCACTAAAGTGACCATCACTGCGGCCCGACGGGCTTCCGCGTCCCGCTCCTACGTGCAGCGAACCCGGACATGCCCCCACCCGCGCGATCTCTTTCGTGCTGCGTGGGAGCCTGTTCTTGGCCCTGATTCGTCGGTCAGCTGCCAGCCTGGCAACGATGGCGGCTAATCCCAGCAGCATGGCTGAGGTCATGTTCGAGCAGATGCTGCACGACCTGGGGGTACGGCCATCGCCGGGCGAAAAGCATTCCTGGGAACGCAGCATCCCGGTACTCGCGCACGATCTGACCGACGCCGGACTGGGCAAGGTCGAAGTTCTCCTGGAGCACCGGCTCCCGCTCAGCAGTCACCGGATCGACGCCATCCTCGCGGGACGCCACCCGGTCACCGGAGCTGCTTCGTACGTCGTCGTGGAGCTCAAGCAGTGGAGTGGCGCGGAGCTCTACGAGGACGACCCGACGCTGGTGGTGATCGACGGCTATGGCCGCCGTCCGGTGCTGCACCCGCTCGAGCAGGTCCGCAACTACTGCCAGTACCTCGTCGACTTCGTGCCCGTCCTGCAGGACGACGACCAGGCGGTCTCAGGCGTCGCGTACCTGCACAACGCGACCGACCACAGCGTGGCGGCACTGCGGAGCTTCGCTGAGGCGAACCAGGCGCGGATGTTTACCGGCCAGCGGCGAGCGGACTTCATCGACTACCTGCGGTCCCGGCTGTCCCCCGATACCGAGGGCGCGCCCTACGCGGACGCATTCCTCGCCTCACGCGCGGCTCCGAGCCGGCAGCTGCTGGCCGTCGCGTCCAGCGAGATCCAGGACCGCGAGCAGTTCGTGCTCCTCGATGAGCAGCAACTGGCGTACAACCTGGTGCTGCACGCGACCGAGGCCGCCCGGGCAGGTGATTCGAAGACGGTCGTCATCATCACCGGCGGACCCGGCAGCGGCAAGAGCGTGATCGCGCTGTCGCTGCTCGGCGAACTTGCCCGCCAGGGCCGCACCGTCATCCACGCAACCGGCTCGAAGTCCTTCACCCAGACGCTCCGCAAGGTGGCGGGCAAGGGCTCGACGCGAACCAAGAGCCTCTTCAAGTACTTCAACCAGTTCGTCGATGCGGAGAAGAACGGCCTTGAGGTCCTGATCCTCGACGAGGCACACCGGATCAGGGAGACGTCAGCGGACCGCTTCACTCAGGCAAAGTTCCGCACCGGGAGACGCCAGGTCGACGAACTGCTCTCCGCCGCTCGGGTGCCGGTCTTCCTGCTCGACGAGCATCAGGTCGTGCGGCCCGGCGAGATGGGCACCGTC
Source organism: uncultured Actinomycetota bacterium (assembly GCA_963711535.1). GTDB lineage: Bacteria > Actinomycetota > Actinomycetes > Streptosporangiales > Streptosporangiaceae > JAJYUU01. The sequence goes on from CAVQEN010000008.1 coordinate 626,870, forward strand.
GAGGACATCGAGAAGCACGCGATCTCGCTCGGCCTGGACATTCACAAGATCTCGCTCAACGACCAGTTCCGCTGCGGTGGCAGCGAGGCGTACCTGCACTGGGTCCTGCGCCTAATCGGGCTGGAGCCGGGCGGACCGGAGCCGTGGTCGGGCGACCCGGCCTTCGCCATCCAGGTCGCCGACACTCCCTATGAGCTTGAGCACGCGCTCCGGCTCAAGCTCGATGCCGGCTACGGAGCGCGGATGGCGGCCGGGTTCTGCTGGCCGTGGAGCGATCCCCGGCCCGAAGGCTCGCTGGTGTCTGACGTCGTCATCGAGGACTGGTCCCGGCCGTGGAACCTTCGGGGTGACCGGGCGGTGGCAGGGGCGCCTCCCTCGTGGCTATGGGCAACGGATCCTGCGGGATTCGGTCAGGTCGGCTGCATCTACACCGCCCAGGGCTTCGAATACGACTGGAACGGGGTCATCATCGGCCCGGACCTCGTCTGGCGCGGCGATCGCTGGATCGCGGTGCGCGAGGCCAACAAGGATCCCGGCCTGCGCCGCCGCGCCGAGGTCACCGATCACGAATTCGAGCGGCTCATCCGCAACGTCTACAAGGTTCTGCTGACGCGCGGCATGCTCGGGACCATCATCTACTCGGCCGACGCGCAGACCAGGCAGCTGTTGCGAGCTCTCGTCGGGTGACGGCCGCGCCAGGCCCGTCGCGGCTTCGGCTGACCCCGAAGGCCGCTCGCCGTGCGGGTGCGGGATGGCAACGGCCCCGTTTCCAGCCTGAAAAATCCAGGAGGAAACGAGGCCGCTCGCGCTGACCTCCGCCGTCGCTACGCGGTGGTCGTGGTCAGTACCTTCTTCTGCTGGCTGCGCTGGCGGGAGATGCCGCGGCCGAAGATGAACTCCTCGTACGGAGTGCTCGGCAGCGTCGTCGTGCCGGTGTGGAGGGGGCCGGTCTCGTCGCTGACGGCCGGGATCGCGAAGTACTTGAAGGTGATGGTCGTCTCGCCGGGGCGCTGACCGGGGTCGACGTCGAAGATCGCGTAACCGTAGGCGTCGCCGGCGTTGGTCTTCGCCGACCAGGGCGCGTCCTCGACCGAGTCCGCGGAGTTGCGGGTGAACCCGGCCGCCTCCGAGCCGCTGATCGCGTTCCGCTCCGTAATGACCTTTGCCTGCGGCAGGCCGGTCACGGTGTCGGTGCCGTATTCGTTGGTCGGGCCGTCGGTGCCGCCGCCGCCGAGGACGAGGAACACGGTGCCCTGCTCGGTGTCCCAGGCCTGCTGGCCGTCGTAGCTGACCGGCGTGGCGGTCACGACATGCGGGCGGCGGGTGTCGACCTTCTCGCCGGTCGTCTGGTTCGCGTTCGGGGATACGACCGTGCCGAGCTCCCCGCGGTCATAGCCGCGAACCGGGTAGGTGCGCTCGTAGTCGTGCTCGTGGCCAGACAGCACCAGGTCGACCTGGTATTTGTCGAATAGCGGCAGCCAGGCCTGGCGGATGCCGAGGTCGGAGCCATTGCCGTCGACGCTGGTCGACATGGCGCACTGGTGCATGAACACAACGATCATGTCGACGTCCGGGTCGCGCCGCGCTTCCGCGAGGGTGCGCTCGAGCCAGATGCACTGCAGATTCGGCGTACCGGAGCTGAAGTCGGGGACGAGGGAGTTGTTCGCAGCGACGATCTTGAGATGGCCGGTGTAGCCGTGGTTATAGGTGACGGTGCCGTTGGGGATGGAGGCGCCGGATGACGTGGTCTCGTCCGCCGCGTTGGGGGTCGACTCGAGGTAAGCCGAGGCACCGTCCTGGTAGATCACGTCGTCGGCGTCGAGGCTGATGAAGAAGACAGTGCCGACCTGGAAGGAGTAGAAGTTGCCGCGCAGCCGGTTGCCGTCGTAGTTCGTGACCTCGTTGTCTGGCAGCAGGAATCGGCTCAGGTAGTGGCCGTAGCCGTAGGGGCCGTTCCAGTAGTTGCCGGCAGCCGCTTGGGCCGCGATGCCGCCGGGCGCTGTCCCGGGCTGGCCCGCGTGGTCGCAGGTGCCGAACTCAGTCTCGTGGTTGCCGAGCGCGGGCATCCAGGGGCGGTTGCGTGAGGAGCGGGACACGTTGACGCCGAAGTCGCGCCACACGCCGGGCGCGTTGAAGATGTCGAGGTTGGCGTAGCAGAGGTCGCCGTTGAGCAGGTGGAACAGCGGCGGGCCGTTACCGTCGCCGGGGCTCTCGATGGCGTTCACGGCGTAGCAGGAGTTATCGCACGACTCGTGCCACTGGTTGCCGGACGCGTTGAGGTCATACGACGGCGTGGCGAGGTCGCCATAGGAGGAGAAGCGGAACTTGGCGCGACCTGCTGGCGCGGTGGTGAAGGAGGCGCCGGTGGTGGCCGGAGTCGGCGTCGCGCCGTCGCTGACCTGGTAGTAGTACGTAGTATCGGGGGCGAGGTCCTGGAGCTGAACGTGGTAGAAGTACGTCGTCTGCGCGTTGAGCCCGTCAGTGAAGCTGACGCTCGAGGTGTCTGGGTACTGCCGCGAGACGTCGAGAGGTTGTGGCTCTGGGAGCTTGACGATCTTGCCGGGGTTGGCCGGGCTGATCGGCCGGGCGGAAAACGCCAGGGTCGGCGCGGGCATCGCCACCGTGCCCGGCGAGAGCCAGGAGACCGTGACGTCGGTGGCCGGGTTCGCGCCCCAGGTGAGCCAGAGCTGCTCGGGCGCGGTGGTTGTCGGCAGCGGGACGGTGGTAGTCGGCGGCCCGGTGGGCGGAGTCGTGGAGGCGCGGGCTTCGCCCCTGGTGAACGCGATCTCACCTGTGGCGGCAAGGCTCGCGGCTGCGCCGACGACCACAACGCCGCTAATGAACTGGCGCCTCGAGAGACCGTCTTCGGCGGCGCCGCCTGCAGATCCTGAGCCAAACAGTCCCATATCGTCCATGGCTGCGACGCTAAGGATGGCGGGTGAACTCGCAGTGGCCGTCAGCGGACGGGATCGCTCCCGGTCGAGTAACTGCGATCGAAATTCTGCGGGCGGCGGCCCGATGTGTCCAGAGTGGCGTTGGTGGTTCGTCGTCGGGACGGGTCGGCGTCGTCCTGGCGCGACGCCGGCCTGGCGGTGCGAGGGCGTGACGGCTTGGCGGCTTGGCGGCTTGGCGGCTTGAGGAGGCAGCGGTGAAGGCCGCGACTGCTGCGCAGACAGTGACGGTGCGCAAACTCGTTCCGCCCTTGACCCTGAGCACCGGTCCCGCGACCTTCTCCAACACAAGTTAAATCCGGCGTGGGTCAGGAAAGCCGAGACTTGTGTACCCCGGTGCACGCTTAGCCAGCGACGACGCCAGCACGCCGGTATCAATGTCGTGATAGTCGTGGACCTCAGCGGTGACCTTGCCGGGATAAGGCCGAAGGATGCGCCCTACGTGCTGGACCAGCCTGCCCTTGAATGCGATCGGTGCCGTCAGGAACACTGTGTCCAGCGCCGGACAGTCGAACCCTTCGCCGACATAGGGCCCAGTCGCGACGACAAGCAACGGCCGACCAACTTCAGGTTCGAGTCTGCGGAGAGCTGCCGCACGGGCCTTGGCGCCCATGCCGCCACGAAGAACGACGGGGTCATGGCCCATCTGCCGCAGAGCCTCAGCGATCAGCTCGACATGCGCGGTCCACTGGCTCAGCACGAGGCAATTCCGCCCGCGGACCAATGCCTTGTCTACATCGCCGATGACCTGCTTGGTACGAGCCCCGTCGGCGACCAGATCGCGGTAGATCGCGGCCATGCCGCCTGGCGCAGATGGCTCTGCCTCCCCCGAGTAGCGGAAGTCGGTCCGGTGCAGGTGCAGGAGCGGAGCAGGCGGCGCGACTGTGCTGGAGGCGGCATCAAGCCCAGGCAGTTCGTTGGCCAGCTCGGCCGGGCTCCTGCCCGGCGAGGCGGCGATGGTGTGCCGGATCGGGCCGACCTGCTGAACAATCAGGTCATCGAGCTTGTCTCGGCGGTAAGGCGTCGCGGTCAGCCCGAGCCAGCGTCGCGCGCGGATCTGCTTGACTGCGTACTCGAAGGCTGCGGCGGGAACATGGTGGCACTCGTCCGCCACCACGAGACCGTAGCCGGCGGTCAGCTCGGCGATGTCCTCGCGGCGGGCCAGAGTCTGCAACATAGCGATGTCGATAACTCCGCGGATCTTCGCCCGGCCGCCGCCGAGCTGACCCGGTGTGATGCCCAGCAGCTCGCGGACGCGAGCACGCCACTGATCGGCTAGTGCCTTGCGATCGACCAGAACGAGTGTCGAGGTCTGATGCCCGGCGATGACAGCGCATGCTATGACCGTCTTGCCGGCACCCGGCGGGGCGACGAGCACACCGAGGTCGTGGGACGCGACCGCGTCGGCGGCTTCCTGTTGCCCGGCCCTGAGGATGGCACTGAAGGTGAACTCCTGGCTCGCGCCGCCACTGCGCTCGTCGGTGATGTCAAATCTGCTGCCAGCCTGGTCGACCAGCGACGCCACTGTGTCGGCCAGGCCTCTGGGCAGCACTAGTCCGCCGTCGACAGTCTCGTCGTAGCTCAGCAGGAACCGAGGAACGCCCCACGTGGAGGCACGCAACCGCTGTCGCTCGTAGAACAGCGGATTCGGCATGGACGCTGCGTGCTTCAGCGTCGCCAGCAGCGCTGGCGTTAGGTCGCTCTGTTCCACGCGGATGCCCGAGCCCAGGCGCGCATGGACGACAGGAGCGGCAGCCGGCTTCGTCCGGGTTGAGGCAGGTACTCCTAGCCGGTTCACCCTGGCGCCAACGGCGACCTGCCCAGCGCGATCCGCAGCCCTGTCTACCTCCCGCGGACTCATCCTGCCAAGCGTCGACAGGAACTCCCACTGGTCCTCGTCGGGCTCCATCGTTGCCAGGTCCAGGAACACCGTTGCACCATCGCGCCGAGCGCGGCCATGCAGCGGCGCCGCGATCAGATTGCCCAGGCCACCCGACGGCAGGACGTCCTGCGAGGGAAACAACCGGTCGTAGCTCGTCAGGCTCATCTGACCGCGCAAGGCCATTGCCTCGCGCAGCAGACCCGAACCGAGTCGACGCGCCGTCTCTGCTGGAACTGGCGCGGTGAAGAACACCCAGACGTGCGCGCCGACGCCCGAACGCGACACTTCCAGCGCAGCCGGAACCTGGAGCGAACGCGCCGCCTTCATGTAGGCGAGCGCGTCCAGCATCGCTGCCTGCCCGTCGAAGTCGGCCGCCAGCCAGCAGCAGCGATCACCGTCTAGTAGCGGGTACAAGCCGATGTGCGCTTCCCCAGACAGATGCGCGGTCACGACTTCGGCTGTCAGCGGCAGGTAATCGCGCTCCGAGTGGCGGACTCCCTTACGCCAGCCACCCCTGACCGCCGGAAGCCAGCCGGCCTTTCCTGTGCGGGCGTTCTCCCACCGCACCGCGTAGACATCGGTCCTGGCGGCAAATAGTGCTCCGAAGAATGCGACCTTCTCCTGGGGAGACGACCCCCCATGCACAGAACCCTGTGGTCCCTCGAAGAAGCCAGCCTGCCCTGGCCTCGGCAGCGCCGCCTCGGTCCTGGTCAGCCGCAGCAAGCGGAGCAGCCGCGCGTTCTCCGCGCGCAGCTGCGCCAGTTCTGCCAGCAGATCAGCGTGCTGCCTTGTGCCCGCAGACGCGTGCGGTTCGCCCATGGCACCTACGGTACGAGCACTCCGCCCGGTGCGATGCCTGGCACAACGCGGCGGGCTTGGCCTACGCCGCGTGGCCGCTGACAGGCACGGCGGCCGGCGTGGCCTTGGCGCGGGGACGGGCACCGAAGCACTGTCGAGTCACGGCGCGGCAAAGCCGCGGGCACTCGTGCGGCTGGCTGCTGCTACCCGAAGCAGGCAACCCGTCGTCCGGAATGCACCGGCTGATCACCGCGATCATGCCGCCCACCTAAGCTTCTGCGGCCACGGCGCCGGACCTCGTCAACGGCGAGGTGCAAGGCGGGCTATAACTTGCCGCTCAGCGATGCAATCCGTTTCGTCGACCATTAATGCGAGAAACGAGGCCGCTGCCGCCCGCGGCCAACGTAGCCACGCGGTAGTCATGGTCAGTTCCTGCTGGCCGCAGCCGTTCTAGCGGGAGATGCCGCGGCCGAAGACGCTGTCCTTGTACCTACGATTCTGGCGGCAGCTGAAGCCGGTCGCTGCTGTCCGGCTCGTTGAAGGCGTTGGTTGCTTCGAGCACAGCAGTTGCCCGGTCCAGGGACGCAAAGTCGATTCGGCTCGTATAGTCCTGGCCGAAGCGAAGAGCCTTAACAAGCGGACCTGAGCTGTTCTGCCGCGTTAGCATCCTGAGCCCACCGAGGTAGTCGCCACGGAACACCGTCGGGATGATGATGCGCGACTGGGCCCCGGCCACCAGCTCAGCGTTCATCATGACCCGCGCCAGTCTGCCGTTACCGTCGTCGAATGGGTGCACCTCGGATACCAGAAATGTCATGTAGACCGCCCGCTCAAATGGCGAGTCGAGTTCTGTCAGAAGCTCCCAGCCTGCCCCGAGCGTCCCGGCTACCAGCCCAGGGTGAACAAAGAGTGAGTTTCCGGCGCGGTTTGCCGTCTCCTTGAAGGATCCTGGTCGCTTGTCCGGCCTCCCTCCCATGATCGTGGCGTGTCTGCTCCGAAGCAGACCTATAAACTTTGCCGCCGTCGACGCGAGCGTGGCCATCTCCGCGGGATCGCTGACGATCTTGTAGGTCCCTACCAGATCGTCGCTATCGTCAGCGCGTCCCGGGATCTGGCGGCGGTCATAGACAACCGCGACTGCCTCGTCCAGCTCGAACTCCGTGCCTTCGATGAAGTTGGAGAAGTAGGCCTCGAAGAAGGGCAGGAATCGGTAAGGAGCGGCACTGGGATCGGCGACAGGCCGGTTCTGCGGAGCGGACTCACGCAAGCTGGACACGAGCCGTCTGAAGAGACGCAGGCAGTCCTGGTCCAAGGGAAGGGACACCTGGCGTGCGGTCAGTGCCCTGGACGGCGTCTCAACTCGCTGAGTTCCTCGGGCCGCTCCGATCAGCTGACCCAGGGATCTTATGTTCTCTGGCGGAGCGCCGACTGCATCCGCGAGCCGCTCTGCTTGCTCACGGTACTGATCGAGTCGCTCCAGCCCGTCCACCTGGCTGAGGCGATCGATCCAGTCCCCCAGCTCAGCTGCGTCCAGAGTCCGCCGCTGCCTGCCTGCGCGTGACCGCGAAGGCAGAGTGTTCTCCGCGAGAGCCCTTCCCTTACTTGCCTGGTAGAGACCGTCCGGCATCGGAATGTCGCCTTCCAGCGGCCCTGCGCCCGATCGGGCGCTGATCTCCAGGCCAGGGAGCTGAATCCGCCGCGCGCGGCCTGCGCGGGACAGGTAGAGCACTCCGTCGACCGGCCCGCCCGTGACGGCAGAGCGGTCTGTGATAACTGCGCCGGACAGCATTCCACCCGCGATGACAGGCCATTCATGAGCGACTACGGCGGTCGGGTCGGTAGTAACGTCTGCGCTGTAGACGCCGGCACGCAGGCGGACCAGCTCACCTCGGCGGAGCCGGTCCGAGATGGTCGCAGCTGGCGCATCCGTACCGAAAAGGATGCTCGTATCTACGATTCTCTTCGCCTCCCCCGAAGAAATATGTAGTTAGCGTACCGCGACCCCGAAGTTTTCTGTGTTTAACAGAGCAAGGTTGCTCGCATTGCCTGCTGGCGCTGACGCCCGCCGTCGTCACGCGGTGGTTGTCGTGGCTGGCGCGCCGCGCATCGGCCAGCGCGTCAGGTGGGCGGTAGTAAACGGCTCACGAGGAAAACCCGGCGACCTCCGCGCTAGCCTCAGCACGGTAGCCATCAACTGGAGCCGCAACGTGCACGCATATGGCGGCGCGGAGGCGCTTGATCTGGGCGACTTCCTCGCGCAACTGGATCAGCGGCTGGACGCACTCAGCGGGGAAGAGCTGCGACGCACGATAGTCGCTTACGCCGAGCGGCTCCCGGCGCGCGAGCGCGAGGCGTTCCTCACCGTGTTCGCCTCCGGCCCGGAAGTGTCCGTGGCCGGGTCCCTGCATCCCGAGATTGACCCGGACCTCCTGCCGGACATCGATGCCTTCGTCGAGCAGGTTCACGGCGGCGCCTTCCGCGACGATACGGAGTGGTACGACGAGGACGACGACAGCTCGTGGGCCGATGACTCCTGGGTTGAGGAGATAGATCAGCTGTTCGCCGACGCCGGGGAGGTCTTCCTGGCGGGCGACCTGGCGCGCGCCGCGGAGGCATACGGACGGCTGCTCGGCACGTTCCTCGCCGGGCTGGATGCCGCGATGGTCGGCACCGACGTCGGCGAGGCTGCCGCCCGCTGCCTGCGCGCTCTGTACGAGACCGCGCCGTCAGGCGACAGGGCTGCCGCCCTGTACGAGTGGTACGAGCGGATGCAATTCCTGGCCCGGCAACTGACTCTGCACGACATCAGCGGCACCAGACGGGAGGCGCTGCCGGACCTTGACAGCTTCCTGCCCGCCTGGATCGACGTGCTTGCCGAGCACGCCGACGGAATGTGGGCAGCAGACCGGCAGCGGTTGCTCACCGAAGCCGCTCTCTGGCTCGGCGGCACGGACGAGCTGGCCAGACTGGCCCGGCGCACGGGAGTTCACCAGGCGGCCACGTTCCTGGCCTGGATCGATGCGCTCATTGCTGACGAGCGACTCGAGGATGCCGTCAGCGCGGCCCGCGAGGGCCTGGCGCTGGCAGGGCTACCCGGCGCGCGAGCTGGCGAGATCGCCGACCGGCTCGGGGCAGCAGCCCGTGCGCAGGGGGACGCGACCGCGTCGCTTCAGGCCCGCCGCCAGGCCTGGCGCGCCGCACCGAGCCGGGCCAGGCTGCTCGCGATGGTCACTGCCGCGGCGAACGCGGGCGAGATAGACCAGACCCTGGACGATGAGGCCGGCCACCCGGTCGGCGGCTCGGACCGGTATTGACACCGGTAGCGCAGGCTTGGGAAACGCCGAGGACCTGGGCACCCGATGGGAGGCCCTGGAGTCGGCGGACAGACAACTCGTCGATGAGACAGACGCGGCGAGGACTCCAGAGGGTTCGCTGTCGGCGCTGCTCGCGCGGCGACTGCAGGTCCAGGTGACGTCGGCTCAGCGGCACCGGTGGCTCGCCACGGCGCTGGCCGTGGCCGAGAAGCGGATCGACGCCGTGGTCAGCGGCAAGTACCGGCGTGCATACGCGCGGGCCGCTGAACTGGCCGTTGCTTACGCCGAATCCGTCGCGCTGTGCGGTGACGCTGCGGGCGCAACGGCGTTCCTGGCCGCGATGAACGCACAGCACCCGCGCCACATCGCGTTCCGGCGCGAACTCGATGCCGCCACTCGCAGGTCGAGCCCTGCTCAGCGCCGCGACGTGAGGCTGAGCGGTCCTTGCCGGACTGCGTCCTTGCAGGCCGAGAGCGCTCAGTCCGCCAGCCGGGTTCGCGCGCTCGCGTGTTAGGCCGCATCTCCGGTGACGGCGCGGCGGTCGTGCAGGGTGGCGAGATCGGCGGCAGCCCGGCCGGTTATCCAGCCCTCGCGATCGTTTACCGAGCCGGCCGAGAACGTCGTCATGTCAGGGAACATGGCGTCGAACGCTTCGTCCACGACCCGGTTGCGGGCAGCTAGGACAGGAAGCAGGTTGGCACCGGGAGTGTCCGCGACGGCCTGGCGCTCCGCTGCCCCGGTCGCCTCGCACAGCCGTTCGCCGATCCGCTGGGCGTAGGCGGCCAGGAACGACTGCCGGAATGACCGGGTCCGCGACCGGCCGCAGGCGTCCTGTCGCGAACCGGCCGCGACCATCGCGGTCGTTGCCTGCACCAGCAGGGAGGTGAAGAGCAGCTCGACACCATCCAGGTCGGCGGGGAAACCCAGCACCGTGCAGAGTCCGAGGTTCTTGTGCCAGATAGAGCGGCACCGGTTCGCCTTGGCGATCACGGAGACCAGGACAGCTTTCGCCGCCTCGTACGGGCTGTCGACGAACAGCCTCCGTCCGTCGGCCTGACCAGGTCCGGTCCGGCCCGCGCGGTCGGCCGCCGCAGCGAGTAGCGCGTCGTCGATGCTGTGCCGTGCCATCAGTTCCTGCGCCCGCGACGTCAGCGCCTCGGCTTCCTCGGGGAATTCGGTCGACTCAGCCTTGGCCAGCAGCGCCCGGACCCGGTCCAGCATGCGCTGGTCGACCTTCCGGCCCGGTGGGTGTTCAGTGGTCAGCGTCCCGCGCCGCGCAGCGCCCGGCAGCGGGCACAGCGGGCTCATCTCCGGGAGCGCGGAGAATGCGAACAGCGTCTCCAGGGCGCATGTGATTGTGCCCGCCCGGTCGAGGCGCTCCCTGACGCTCCACTGCTCGAAGTAGCTGGCGTCGCCGTCCCACCACGTCACGGCGCCGAGCGCGGCCAGCTGCGCCGTCCACCGGTCGTCGACCGTGGCGGCTGCGTAGGTCCGCATTTCCGCGGCCACGGCGTCCGTCGCCAGGCGCGCGTGCCGCGGTGTGAACTGCCGCTCCGCCTGCCGGATCATTTCCGCGGGCTGCCAGCCCTGCTGCCATCCCGCGGTCACGGCCGGCAGGAGGGCCAACCACAGTTGCCGGCTGACAATCCGACGCCAGCCGGGCACGGAACTGACTCCGGCCGCCCCGGTCAGGGCGGACCCACTCGGCGCGGCCCGGACAATGTCGCCCGCGAGCCATGCGGTGCAGGTGGCGAACTCAGCCTGGTCGCCATTGAACTGAGCGGTCAGTGACGCAGCGACGAGGTACTCCGCAAGCTCCGCCGGCGAAGGCCGCCAGCCGCCGGCGTCACCGGCCCGCTCCCCGGCACGGCCGCGCGCGTGCATTGGCTCCGGCCCCGGGCGGCCTCGTTCCCAGCTAAAATCGCGACGCTTTCGCTGCCGCTCGCGATCCTTGAGCTTCGCCCGCCGCCGGTCCCGGTTCGCCTTCCCCACTGTGCTCTCCTGTTCTGCATGAGCCGCTGACTGGGCATCGCCAAGTCTGGCGGCCGGGGCCGACAGCGCGCCTCGCGCCACGCCGGTCTGTCCGCAAATGCGGACGGCCAGCCTTGTGCCGCGACCGCAACACGCCGGACCGGAGTGGCGCCGGCCGACGCTGGCGCGTCGTAGCCTTCTGTGCCATGGCCGTGAAGCGGATGAATCGTGACGAGTTCTTCGGGCAGCTGTCCAGGCTCGGCGATGACCAGATCAGGAAGGCACTGTGGAATCTGTACTGGCGCGGGTCGGCTGAACTGCGCGAGCGCATCGAGGGCGAGCTCGACCCGGCGGAGAAGGCGGCGCGGTCCCGTGCGGCCGCTCGGCAGGCGGACCCGGATTCCGTGCTGGCAGAGGTGAGCGAATTCGTCGAGCTGGCCCGCGCGGGCGCCTACATGTACGGCGACCGGCGGGTCTCGCCGAAGGAGCGGTCCCGCTGGCGGGTGACGTTCAGGCAGCTGGCCGCGAACGCGCTGTCGGCGCTGCGGGCACGGGACGCGGGCCCGGCGCAGGAGGCGGTGGCGCTGATCATCGACCTGGCCTGCGAGACGCGGCGCTACCACTATTTCCACTCCGAGGACCCGATGGAAGCCGCGCGGTTCGTGGTGTCCGACGCCACGGAGATCCTCTGGAAAACCGTCAGGGGGGAGCAGGGCTTCGGGCCGTTCGCGGAACTCGCGGCGGCGCAGCTGCCCCGGTGGGAGTCCAGGTACGGCTGGACGCGCAGCGGCTGGGGCGAGCTGAGCAAGAAGGAGAGGACGCTGGCCGGCGTCCTAGCGGAGATGCTGACGGCGCCGGACATGTGGACCACGTTCGCCGACCGCTATCTCGATGCGCTCGACGGGATAGCCCGCTCCGAGGCGGCCGCGCCGCCGTCCCGCGATGTCGGCTACGACAGCGTGACGTCCGGACGGCGGGACCGCACGGGCCAGCTGGCGGACTGGCACGAGATGCTGCTTGAGCGGCTGGCCGGTTCAGAGGCGGATGACCGGCTGGACCGGCTGGTTCAGCACCCCGCGCTGACCGGGCCTGACCTCGTCTTCCTGCGGGCCAGGCTGGCCGCGCAGCGCGACGACCCTGACCTCGCCCGCAAGCTGGTCCAGGAATGCCTGGAGACACTGCCCGGACACGAGGGCTATGCGGCCTTCGCGACGGAGATCGGGGCGGAACTACCGGTCCGGGCGCAGCGGGCTGCAGACGGGCGAGCGCGTTTCGCCATCTGACCGCGTCTGCGGGAGCGGGCCGGCAGGGCGTGGCGCGGAAATGATCCAGGTCGGTGACCATCATGCCCGGCACTGCACCGACACGCCTTGCCGTGCAGAAGCGCGGAAGCGCGGAAGCAGAGTCAGAGCTCCTCACCCACGCGCTGCCCGGCCCGCGGCGTATCCGCCCGGCGCGGCAACCGTAGTGGCAGCGGCAACGCCGGCGATCGCTGCCAGCTGAAGCTGCGCGACCTGCTGGCACGGGCCGGGATGCACGGGGTGCCGGGGAAAGTCACAGAGCCTCGCGCATGCGCTGTCCGCATTTCGGACAGTAGAAGAGCGCCCCGGCGTGATCGCAGTGCGTGCTCCACAGGTGGTCACGGATCGTCCGGACTATGAAGGCGACGTGCTCGGCGGGCGTCTCTCCCAGCTGAGAGTCGATGCCCTCCGCGATCACTTCGCCTTCCATAATGGAAACGGGCTCGGTGACCACACTGCCGTCGTCGGCGACCCGCACTAGCCGCTGGGCGAAACTCCCGCTGTCGGCCAGGTCAAGCTCAATCCGCCAGAAGCCGCCGCGTTCCCTGAAGTAGAACGAGTGACCGTCGACGGTGCCCTCCCACTGTTCGGGCGCCATGGACGTCGTGCGGCGCGCATCGACATCCGGTTGCCCGGCAAGCCAGGCAGCGATCTCCTCTTCCCGGCGCGCAAATTCCGCGCGCAGCTCGGCCAGCCCCTCGTTGTCCTCGAGAGCATCCCAGCGCCGCTTGGCTTCCGCTTCGCGCCGCGCGGGGTCCCATCTGCACTGGCAGTCGAGACCACCGCCGTGCTGGGAGGACAGTCGCGGGTGACAGCCGCACGGGCACTGGCGGCCGTCCGCCGCCCGCCAGTCGAACAGCGCAGCGATCACCCGGCGCACGGTCGGCTCATCAAGGCCAGCGGTTTCCGCTAGATAACGGCTGTAGCGCTCAGCTAACCGCCGGAACTCAGCGTCCCGCTCGGCCTCCCGCCGGGCTCGCTCGTCGTCGTCTCCGCTGAAGTCGACTATGTACAGATCGGACACCTGGCAGAAGCTACTCCGCGCTCCCTTGGCAGGCATCCGAATTACTCCGGCTGAAGCTGCCGACGACCTGAGACCGGAGGCCGCAGTAACCGCGCTGCAAGCCGTGATGCCTGGGCGGCTGGTGCTGTCGAACCACTGGCGCGCCCGCGAGGTTATCCATGCCCTCTCCGACCAAGGCGCCCCAGGGCCCGCGAGCTGATCGCGGCCTACCGTGATCTCTGCGAAAGAAGCGCGCCGCTCGCGCTGCTCTGGCCCGCGCCTTGCTCAGCGGAAGTCTGCGGCGTGGGCGACGGCCCAGTCGGCGAAGCTGCGCGCCGGGACTCCGGTGAGATCCTGGACTGCCGAGGTCACGGTCTCGGGGTAGTCAACGAACCACTCCCAGGCATCCAGGGTCGTTTCGGCGAAGACCGGGTCACCCCACGCCGCGGCCAGCGCGGCGAAGGCGGCCTGCCGTGGCAGCTCCTCCCAGCGCAGCTCGCGGCCGACGGCCTGGCCGATCGCGGCCAGCTGCTCGGCCTGGGTCAGCACCGCCGGGCCGCTCAGCAGGTACCGGGCCCCGTCGCGGCCGTCGCCGGTCAGCGCCCGCACCGCCACCGCGGCGATGTCCCGCTCATCGATCAGCGCCCTGGCGGCGGCGCCGAACGGCCACCGGACCACGTCACCGGAGCGGATCTGGTCAGCCCACATCAGGGTGTTGGCCGCGAACCCGGTCGGCCGCAGGAATGTCCACGACGCCCCGGAATCCTCGATCGCCCGCTCCACCAGGGCCCAGAACGAACCGGGCTGGTCCGCGGCGGCCTGCGCGGACAGGTACACGATCCGCCCGGCATGCCGGGCCATGACGTCGGCGACCTTCGGGGCCAGGTCAGCGGTCAGCTCGGGGGAGGTGAACGGCCAGACCAGGAACACTGCCTGCGCGTCGGCCAGATGGGGCTCCAGCGAGGCGGGATCGGCGAGGTCCGCGCGCGCCACCTCGGTGCCGCGCGGTGCCCCGGCCGGATGCAGGCCGCGAGTGACGACCCGGACCGGCAGGCCCTGATCCACGAGCTGGGCCGCAACCTGCCGGCCGACCAGTCCCGTCCCGCCTACGACGACGATCACGATGAGCCTCCCTCCGTTGGCCGTCCGCCGGTCGCGGCCGCTACCGCCAGACGCTAGGACCTCAACTAATGTTGAAGTCAAGGGCCGCTCCCCTGCCTCGCCCGGACGGCAGTGACGGCACGGCGGCAGATGGTGATGGACTCATTCGACTGGCACGAGGCAGGCCTGACCGTGGGCCAGGTGGCCGAGCGTAGCGGTGCCGCGCCGTCTGCGCTTCGCTTCTATGAGCGGCAAGGGCTGATCGGCGCCGACCGCACCGCCGGGAACCAGCGCCGCTACCGCGGGGATGTGCTGTGCCGGATCGCCATGATCCGGGTCTGCCAGCAGGCCGGCCTGTCCCTGGCACAGATCAGGGCCGCCCTCGCCGAGGCTGTCCCCGACGGCCGGCTTCCCGGCCCGCCCGAGTGGGAACGCCTGGCCCAGCACCTCAGCCGCGAGGTCAGCAGCCACATCAGCGAACTGGACCGCATGCTCACCGCGCTCGCCGGCGACCTAACCGTCGGTCACGGGCAAAATTCATGAGCACAGGAACGTGGCTGTCCATGCTGGCCCGAAAGTCATGCCGACTCAGGACGCCTTGAAGATCTCTACGAGGTGCCACTCAAGGAACACGCCCTGGGGCCGGTCCTCCCGCCGCGCCGGCACCTCGATCGGCTGCCCGGCCCGGCCTAGCTAGAACTGCTCGCCGTTGCAGCGAGCACAGCTACCGGAGTTGCGCTTGGCACCGTGCACCAAGCTCGCCCGTGACCGGACATACCTCTGGGACAATCCCTTAATGCCAAACGTCCGTCAAAGCGAGCGATGCGGATCGTAGGCTCAGTCTTATGATCAAATCGGCTAGTCAGTATCCCGTGCACACACTGCTGAGTCACGAGGGGAACCTGATGTACAGGATCCCGCCCTACCAGCGGGAGTACTCGTGGCATAAGGCGCAGTGGGAAGAACTCTATCAAGACCTCATCGAGGCCGATGGGGCGCACTTCCTCGGCACGATCATCACTCTCAACACGACGACCGATGCGGTGCACAGCGGAGTGCTGGAACTCATAGATGGCCAGCAGCGCATGACGACGCTAACGCTGCTGCTGGCAGCCGTCTACTCGGTTCTGAGAGAGCATTACGAGGAACTCGACGACGATACGCGGACTGACGTGACCAATCTCGGCAGGCAGCTTGTCCGCAAGGCTGATTATGAGCCTCGTGTGACACCCCAGATCCAGGGCCATAATCGCGACGACTATCGCACGATTCTCGCGGATGCCGGACTCAAGGTGGACTTTATCAAGAAGCCCTACTTCCCGATGCGCCGGATCGCCAAATGCTTCAACTACTTCCGGAGCTCGATCTGCAAGCTAGCCGAGTCCGAGGGCACTGGCCCCGTCAAGGCCGCACTGCGCGTGCGAGAGGCGGTCGAACAGGCGGTGCTCGTGAAGATCGAAGTAGCCAACCACGCGGATGCCTTCGTTCTCTTCGAGTCCCTCAACAACCGAGGGATGCCGCTAACGCCGGTCGACCTGATTAAGAATCACCTGCTTGCCGAATCAGAGCGTAAAGGCATCATGAACGTGGATGTCGCGTTCAAGCTGTGGAACGAGATGCTGACAAACCTCGGCGACAACTACGCGACGCAAGAGCGATTTCTACGGCACTACTACAACGCTTTTAAGACCGAGCTCCCCGAGATACCCAACGCCCTCGTGGCGACTAGGACCAACCTAATACGCATCTACGAGACTCTTCTTAGCGCGAACATCAAGGCACGCATCGAGGCACTCGTAGCTGCAAGCAAGATCTACGGCCAGGTTACCTGCGTCGCGGAAACTGACGCGCCAGTCAAGCTCGACGACTCCCTGCGCCAGTTGATGCGTGCCCAGGGCGCCCCGTCTTACGTGCTCCTGATGTGGCTGCTCGCCAATCAGCTCGATCTCAAGCTCTCCGAAGATCACCTTGTTCGAGTGACGGACTTGCTGACAAGCTTCTTCGTTCGGCGCAACCTGACCGGCTACCCGCAGACCTACGCGTTGCCGAAGCTGTTCATGACGATCATCGAGAAGATCTCCGGCGACGCCGGAGCCGACGTCTTGCAGGTCGTGGCGCAAGAACTCCGGAACGTGTCGTCGGGCGACGACGAGTTCCGAAAGCGTCTGGAGGGCCCGATCTACGAGGAGAACGCGGACGTTGCCAGGTTCATCCTGACAACTCTGTCGGAAGACGCCATGACCAAGGAGACATTGAAGGACCTCTGGGCGCAGGAGAAAGGGCACTTCGTCTGGACCATCGAGCACATCCTCCCCCAAGGGGAGAACTTGCCAGATGCTTGGAAGCATGCGCTCGGTGGAGCGGAGGCTGCGACGGAGGCCCAGGAGGTATACACCCACCGACTCGGCAATCTCACTATCACCGCCTACAACAGCACACTAAGCAACAAGTCATTCGCCGACAAACGCGACCGAATTGACGCCAAAGGCCGGTTCATCGGTTACAAGAATGGGCTCGCGCTGAATGAGAGCCTTGCGTCCAGGGAATCGTGGGCCGTGGGTGACATTGAGACGCGCACGAGGGAGCTAGCCGAGCAGGTGGCTACTCGCTTCCCGCTGCCCTGAGGCTCCCACCACGGTGGCCTCGCCAAAGGGGAACATCCGGCGAGGGCGGGCGCCCGCTTACGCGAACGCGCTCTTGCCGAAGCAATCCGGCTACGAGCACCGTTCAGTCATCCAGGCCGAGAAGCACGCGTAGGAGTTCCGGCGTCTGCTCGCGATCACTGGTGGCCGTCAGGGTAACGATGTCGTCGTCTCCGGCTCGCGAGGCTGTCAGTTCGGTATACGCCGCCAGAGCCTCCAGCGCCTCGATGCGTACCTGCGCTTGGTACAGCAACGACCGCACTTCATCGAAGTCGACGTCCTGGGGGGCACTGTGCTTCAGGATGCGGGCCATCCGGGCCAGTTCGGTGATGAGGTAACTCATCAATCACCTCCTCGCTATCGAGCTCGCGTACAAGTAAGTCTCGCCTTGTCCGGGCCGGACTGCCCACATTTACGACGGTCGGCTGCAGCTCAACTCGCTCGAACTGCTCGCGCTCTCCGCTGTGCTTGACCGGCCACTCGAGTGGTTGTCTCTCAGAAGCGCCTTCAGCTGTGGTCAGCCGCCGTGCAGCCATCGCTGGCGGCGTCGCGCAGGAAGTCGCCGACCGGACTCCGCGCTCGGCAACAGGTCGAAAATCCTTGCGGCAAATAGTTCGCCGACAGCACCGTCACCGCCATCACCAATGCGCTGCTGCGCCGCCTCCGCTCGGCGGTCAAACCCCTGTCGGCCATCATCCGGGACGAATTCGCCCGCAAGGAACGCCTGGGCACCGCCCGGCCGCTCATGTGACACTTCGGATAAACCGAAGATAAGTTCAGGTTATGCGAAGCGTCGCGCCGGCGTTGCTAACGATTTTCCGGTGGCAGCTCTTCCGCCCTCGCCCACCCGCGCTATCAGGGCAACCCCGCCTTTCAGCGCTCAGCTTCCCGATGGCGCAGCAGTCGCGAGACGTGCCAGCAGTCGCTGCAGAGCCGCTTCCTTGCGCAGCCGGTCGAGGGGAAGGCCGGACGCCTGGTGGCGTCGCGGCAGGCGTTGCTCGAGTGCTGACCGTATGGCCCAGGCGCTGTCCTTCTCCCTGTCACATCGCATCCCTCATCACGGGCAGCCGGAGGCCAAAGACACGCCTGACTCTGGCAGTAGAGTCTGACCGCGCCACCTCACGCGCAAGTCTCGGGCGGGTCGTCAGGCCCAGACTCAGTGCCTCGCCAGTAGATGCACGCACTAGCGAGGGCTCAGCATCGTTCGCGAGATCGATGAGCGTGCGCTCTACGGTGATAACCGGGATCTCGTCCCGCACGCGTTGTTCGTCGTCCCGCAGGCTGCCGACATGGATGTGCACGCCTTTGCGTCGCCCGGAGAGTGCACAAGGCACCGTCACGTGGATCACCGCGGGCATTGCCGAGGCGAGGCCATACGCAGCGCGCTGTCCGTAGCTTACAGCGCTGCCAGGCCCGGCCCACAACGTGGCTGCGATCATTTCCCCGTCTGGATGCGCCGGGAAGTTGACCAGCCGGTACACGCCGTGCGCCACTCGTTCCAGATCGCCGCTGGTCACATAGTAGGAAGCTTCCGGTGGCTCAGTCCGGCGCCCGCGGCCTCCGGCGTAGTGAAGTAGCCGCCGTGCTCTGATGCCAGGTCATACAAGGTCCGGCTCGCTTCACATGAAACTTACGATAAGCGCAAGTTTTGAGCGCTAGCTTTACGCCTTGGCGGGCCGCTCGGATGAGTACCTGCAGCTAGACGATGTCGTCGTCACTCTTCGCAGCGTGCCGGCCAGCCGCCCGTCCGCCCTGACACTTCGGGTAACTCGAGCATTAATTCCGGTTATGCGAAGCCTCGCGCCCCGCAGGTTCTTACTCCGCATGCATATCAATTGCCTGCGCAAGATAGTCTTGTGTATGCTAGTCTTGTGGAGTTCTTGAATCGTACGGACGAACTAGCGATGCTGCGCCGGCGGATGACGAGCGGCAAAGCCGAGCTGCTGGCTGTCTATGGACGCCGCAGGGTCGGCAAGACCGAGTTGCTCAGCCACCTGGCCGCTACCAGCCGGTCGTTCTACTTTGAGGCCACCGACACCGTCCGGGGGGAGCAGATCGCCGACCTGACTGTCGAGCTCCGCCGTGCCTCCGGCAACGACCTCCTGGCCGCGCAGCCGCTCACGAGCTGGGAAGCGGCCCTGACGGCGATCGCCCAGTTCGTAGACGTGCAGCACACCCTGGTTGTGCTCGACGAGTTTCAGCTGCTGGCCCGGCAGGCGCCGGAGCTTGAGACAACGCTCAGCAGATGGTGGCGCACGACAGGACGGAACCTGCCAGTCACCTTGATCCTTGCGGGCAGTGAGCTGTCGTTCTTCGAGGACAGAGTTCTGTCGGGGCAGCTCTACGGACGGCGCACCGGGCAGCTCAAGGTGGAACCGTTTCTGGCCGCCGAAGCAGCGTTGTTCCAGCCGGGCTACGGACCGGAGGACTGCGTCCGCACGTACTCGATCTGCGGCGGTATCCCCTACTACCTGGACCGATTTACCGATCAGCGCTCGCTCGCCGACAACATGCTGGCAGAGATCTTCGAGCGGACCGGCCTGCTGCACGACGAAGCCGAACTCATGATGCGCCAGTCGATCACCGATCCTGCGAACCACATCGCCGTTCTGCGGTCTATCGCTCACGGCCAGAATCGCAACAACGAGATCAGCCTGCGCACTCAGCTCGAGGCCACGCATGTCTCCAAGATCCTCAGCTCGCTGGAGCGGCTCGGGCTGGTCGAACGCCTCCGCCCGGTTACTGCATCGCAACGCGCTAAGAAAGTCGCCTACCGGATCTGCGACCAGTTCCTGCGCTTCCATTACCGCTTCGTCGAGCCGGCCAAGTCTCAGCTGCGCACCTCCGCCCTCGCCCGGGCATACCTTTACGAGTCCGTGCTGCCGCAACTGGACCACCATGCATCGCTGACCTGGGAAGACATCTGTCGGCAGTTCGTTCTGCGCACGACCGCCGGAGTTTCGGAGGTCGGGCGATGGTGGGGGCAGGTACCCACGGGAGACGGCCGGCGCACCGAGGAGCGCGAGGTCGACATTGTCGGCATCGGCACCGGCCGCAGACCCGTGGTGATCGGCATGTGCAAGTGGACCTCCGCACCTGTCGACCTCGGCGAACTCAACCTTCTCGACGGGCTGGCCAAGTACGTCAACGGGGCCGACGACAGTGTCCAGCGCATCATCTGCTCCCGCGCAGGATTCACCAGCCGGCTCCGCGCCTACGCCGGTCAGGATCACCGGCTGACACTGCTCACGCCAGCTGATGTGTATGCGGCCGGCGGCAGGCCGGACTGACTCCGCCTGAACCGGCACGTCGCGCCGGCGACATCGCGGCCATGGTCGCGCGGTATGAGAACGGCGTGCCCCGAAACGGGGCCGAGCTTGCCAGCGGCACATTGCACAAACGTTTCCGCGGAAACGCCGGGCGGTTATGCCGCGGCGCGTGAACGCGGCGCCCGGCCCGCTGAGAAAGTCCAGCCTGGCAGCGCCATTACGTCGGCCACGCGTGCGTCCGGTCTAATCTGTGCACGTGACGAACGCAGCTGGCGCGGGCAATGATCCTGTCGGGCTTGTTGTCGGTACGACGGCGGCGACGCCGTTGCAGTTTTCGGTTGCCGTCGACCCGGGCCAGTACCTGCAGCTTGACGACGTCGTCACTACCACCCGTCAGCTTCCCGGCCACCCGCCCATTCGCGTCTCGGGTGTAGTCACGAATGTCGAGGCGATGCACGAGGGCGCCCGGTTCGCCTCGGATGTGTTCCTGATCCAGCAGGGCGCCCTGCCTGCCGAGGTCGCCGAAGTCGCCCAGGTGTCGGTCACCCGGGTCGAGCCCGAGGTCTACGTCCCGCCCGTCCCCGGCGCCGCGGTCACCCGCGCCCGCGGCAAAGAACGCGACCAGGCCCTCTACTTCGACGAGATGGGCGACCAGAAAGTCCCGCTCGGGTTCGGCCGCGACGGCAACCCGGTCTACGCCAACTTCGAGTTCATCGACGGAACCCGCGGCGGCCACATCTCCATCTCCGGAGTCTCCGGTATCGCCACCAAGACCAGCTTCGCCCTGTTCCTGCTCCACTCCATCATCAACTGCGGCGTCCTGGCGGCTGAGGCCCACAACACCAAGACGCTGGTGTTCTCGGTCAAGGGCGAGGACCTGCTGTTCCTCGACTACGCCAACTCAAAGCTCAGCCCCGAACAGCGCAAGCGCTACGAGCAGCTGCAGCTCCCGGCGGCCCCGTTTCAGAACGTCAGAGTCTTTGCCCCGCCGCGACCCGGCGATGCCTCCGGCACCCCCGACGTCGCTGCCCGCGACAAGGCCGTCAGCCCCTTCTACTGGACTCTCGAGGAATTCTGCCGCGACGAGCTGCTGCCGTTCGTGTTCGCCGACGCCGAGGACGAGCGCGCGCAGTACACGATGCTCATCAGCCAGGTCGCCGCCCGGCTCAGACGCGACGCCACGCCCGCTGGCGCCGACGGCGCCGTCCGCATCACCGGCACCGGCCCCGGCAGCGACACCATCATCCGCAGCTTCGGCGACCTGGTCGACCTGCTCGAGGCCGAGCTCGGCGACGACCACCTTCGCGGCACGTGGGTCGCCGGCAGCGCCGTCACCGGCAGCATCAACGCCCTGCTGCGCCGCCTCCGCTCCGCCGTCAAACCACTGTCGGCCATCATCCGCGGCGATCTCGCCCACCGCGGCGAGCGGTCCATCTCCACCAGCCGCGCCCAGGTCACCGTCGTCGACCTGCACAACCTCCCCGACCGAGCGCAGCGGTTCGTCGTCGGCGTCACCCTCCGAGGCGAATTCGCCCGCAAGGAACGCCAGGGCACCGCGCGGCCGCTCATGTTCGTCGTACTCGACGAGCTCAACAAGTACGCTCCCCGCGAAGGCGACAGCCCGATCAAGCAGATCCTCCTCGACGTCGCCGAACGCGGCCGCTCCCTCGGCGTCATCCTCATCGGCGCCCAGCAGACCGCCAGCGAAGTCGAGCGCCGCATCCTCGCCAACTGCGCCATCAAAGTCGCCGGCCGCCTCGACGCCGCCGAAGCCGAACGCCCCGAATACGGCTTCCTCCCGCCCCAGCAGCGCGTCCGCGCCATGCTCGCCAAGCCCGGCACCATGTTCGTCTCCCAGCCCGACATCCCGGTGCCGCTGGCCGTGGACTTCCCGTTCCCCGCCTGGGCCACAAGACCATCAGAGAAGGGAACGTGGTCCGGAGTAGACGACGGCCCGAGCCCGCCCGCGGATCCGTTCACCGCTATCCCCGGAGCCCAGGACGACCCGCCGCCGTTCTAGCTCCGGCTCTGCGCCGCGCAACCTGCGGGCTAGATTTGGCAGATTCCCTGAGAGGAAACTGGATCTTAACCGGGCACGCGGCAGCACCCGGCGGAGCGTGAGCGGAGCCGGGTCCGTGCTGGCCGGCGGTCAGGCCGCTGCGGGTTCGACCGTCACTGTGTAGCCGAGCCTGGCGAGCCGGGCGATGAGGTTGTCCTTGTAGTGTTCGGGGTTCTGGCGTCTGGTGTAGAAGTCCTCGCCGAGCTCGGCGTAGGGCTCGCGGCGTTCCAGGATTGTGTAGATGATCAGGATGAGGGTGTGGGCGACGGCTACGGCCGCTTTCTTTTTCGCCCGCGCGCTGCGCTGCCCGCCGAAGCGCCGGACCAGGCGGTGGTACTGGGCGCCGGGCCGGGTGCTGGTGCGCGAGCAGGCCCAGGCCGACTCGATCAGGGCGGTGGCCAGGTGCTGGTTGCCGTGCCGGGTGCCGGCGGGGCGCCGCCGGCCGCCGGACTCATTGTTCGCCGGGCACAATCCGGCCCAGGACGCCAGGTGGTCGGCGTCGGGGAAGAACGACATATCGGTGCCGATCTCGGAGATGATGACCCCGGCGGTGAGCCTGCCGATGCCGGGAATGGTCATCAGCAGGTCACGCTCCGCGGCGAAAGGGGCCATCAGCACCCCGGCCTGCTGCTCGACGGTGTCGATCAGCTCGGTGAGCTCGTCGATGTGGCGCAGGTGCAGCTTGCACATCAGGGCGTGGTGGCCGCTGAACCGGCCGGCCAGCGCCATGGACAGGTCGGGGATCTTGGCGCGGAGCCGGCCGCGGGCCAGGCCGGCCAGCACCGTGCCGCGGCGTTCCCCGTCGATAAGGGCCTCGATCATCTCGCGGCTGGAGGCGCCCATCACGTCGGAGGCCACCGAGTCGAGCTTGATCCCGGCGTCTTCCAGTGTCCTTTGCAGCCTCTGGATCTCGCTGGTCCGCGACCCGGCGAGCTTGGCGCGGTACCGGGTGAGGTCCCGCAGCTCGGCGATCTGCGGGGCCGGGATGTACGATCCGCGCAGCAGCCCGCATTCGAGCAGCTCGCCGAGCCAAGTGCAGTCAGCCGCGTCGGTTTTGCGGCCCGGAACGTTCTTGACGTGCGCGGCGTTGCACTTGATCACCTCGAAGTCCCCGAACTCCGCCAGCGCGTAATACACGGGGTTTGAGTAGATCCCGGTGCTTTCCATCGCCACGTGGGTGACCCCGCACTCGGTCAGCCACGCGCACATCTCCTTCAGCACGCCGTAATACGTCTTGTACTTGCGGACCTGGCTGCGCCGCTCACCCGGATGCTCGCCGGGCGTGCGCACGCACACCGCGATCTCCTTCTTCGCCACGTCGATCCCCGCGCACCGCTCATACACCACCTGCATAACGCCACCGGCCCTTCCGTCAGGGCCAGGACGGCTGCGGGCGGTCGCCGGCCCGCGGCCGCGCCGGCCGCATCACCACGCGCACGCCGGCTGCGGAGCCCCGCTCAGAAAAGGGAAACTGAGACACGCGCTCAAGGCAGCAACCGGGGGTACCCGTAAAGGGGCTCCAGCGTCAATCTAATTAGCGCCCGCGAACGGACCAAGGCGAACCAACGTCAGCAGACGGCGCACGCAGCACCAGGCTGACTCCCAGCCCTCGCCTTGTCCACCCCCAGTCCATACGGGCGACCAGCGGCTGCCGACGGCCACCTCGGCGCCCAGTTTCATCACAGCGGGCGGGCCGAAGGCCCAGGGAATCTAACTGGTAAACCGAATTACCTCTTACGAGAAGTCCGGCGCTAGCGGCTCATGACGGGGACCAGGCGAGACGTCGGCTGTGCTCCCGCCCATCAGCTTGCCGGATAATCGGAGTGTGACCGAGGCACCCAGAGCGCGCGACATACTCGCATCTCTGATCGGCCAGGAGATCCACACGGTGACCGGGCGGCCGAACCGGGTTGTTCGCCTTGACGGGGATGCGTCCTTGTCGCGACAGCGCGCTCGCCCGTAGGGACGCCCGTACCCGTGGCTTGGATACAGGACGCGATCGACGACCTGCACAACACTCAGGAGGTCGAAGTCAGCGTCGAATCCCTGGGCTACCGGAGCGCCTTTGCCGGTGCGGTCCTCCTAACGCTGCCCAACGCGGTGCTGGTCAGGTCCTCACCTCCCCGCATCAGGCTCGGGCTCGGGCTCACCAGCCAGCATGGGCGTTCGGCACCGCAGGAGTCTCACTCGCCCGATCATCCCGGCGAGCCGTCCCAACTGGACGGCGCCACAAACACGGAAGCGCTGGCCGCTGTACTACGTGGCTACCGGGACCGGTGGGTCGCGGTGCAACGCAACCAGGTGCTGACCGACCAGGACAGCTTCTCTGACGTTGTCGCCTGGCTGCGTGGCAACGGCATCAAGGCGGACAGCGTGTTCCTCGTGCCCGACGATCCCGAACGTCTGCTCGCGGGCCTCGCGAACTGATCAGAAGATCCTCACGTTAGGCGAACGCCCATCCGGACCAGGAGCTGATCGTCACCGCGATCATCGGGCCGTCCAGGACCCGAGCTTCGTACTGCGGGTACTTGGCCCTGAGCAGATCCCAGTGGCTCGCATTTTGCTCAAGTACAACTCAGAGAACCATGGTTCAGCGTTCTCATGGCAACTGTCCGGAGCGTCGGCCAGCGTCAGCCGAGTCCCCGACGCTCACGAACAAAGTCAGGGTGCGCCCTTCCCGGAGACAGATTCACTGGTGCCATAGTCGGCAGCTCCTCGGCGCGCTCGGCCGCGTGCACGAAGCCCCAGACTCCGAACTTGTTCGCCTGCCGCTGATGACTGTGTCCGTCATACTCCACGGCGACCTCGCTGCCTGGAGCCGCCCGGCCGAGGGCGGCGACAAAGGGTCCCGCGTTCCAGCTCTGCGACCGCATTGTTCGCAGGGAGCCGTGACCAGAGCTGGAGCTTGCCTGCCACTGGCCCTCGTCATCGCGATGCCAGTACTCGAGTTCGAGCTCGGAATCATCCCCGTTCCCGTCGACCAGGACCACGGCGTGATGATCGTCGTGCTCGATCAGGACGACGCGTGCATACCGCGGATGCCATCCGACCAGGCGGATGACCTCCTCCTCCGTCAGCACTCGAGTGCCTTCGTCCACTGGCTGTCCTCCTTGTTGCTGACGAGCTGCCGGCGAGCGCGGCCGAGCTGGATACTCCCATCGTGCTCCTCCGTCCGGCGAAACTGCGCGCCCTAAAACGCGGCTGAGCCGGGATCGAAGCTCGTTTCCGTCCTGAGCATTTGTCAGCAACGCGCGCCGGCCGGCCCGGCCCTGCGATCAGGTTGACTGCAGGCGCCAGGCTCAGGAGCCCGACCGATAGTGGGCCGTACCCGGCGTGAAGACGGCGTGCAAGGTCAACCCGGACGCTCCAAGGCCGAGCCGGGAGCAGTATCACGACCGCCAAGCCCGTGGCGCAGATGTCTCCAATCAGATACAGTGCGGATGGGTATCGGGTCGACGCAAGCGGAGTGGAATGACCGGGTCAGGTGAGTTGCTGGAGCGCGCCCGGCGGCTAGCCGGGCTTTCGCGCTCTGAGCTGGCACGTCGTGCGGGCGCTTCCCGGCCGACGCTGGCTGCATACGCGGCCGGGACAAAAAGCCCGAACCTTGCCACCGCCGAACGGATCGCGCGGGCCGCGGGTTTCGACCTGGAGCTGGCCCCGCGTCCTGCCTTCCGGGAGGCGGGGACTGGCCGGGGCCGCGCCGTATACGTTCCTGCCGTCCTGCCCCGGCTGCCGGTTGACCGCGCGCTTGCCAGGGTCCGGCTGCCACTGCACTTGAACTGGTCTCAGCCTGGCCGCGTATTCGACTTGTCTGACCGGCGGCAGCGTGCGCGAGTCTACGAAATCGTGCTGCGCGAGGGAACCGGCGCGGACATCACCGGGTACATCGACGGTGCGCTCCTCGCAGACCTATGGCCAGACCTTGTCCTCCCGTCCCAGCTGCGACGCGAATGGCAGCCACTGATTGACGCCGTTCGCGGACACGCGGTGGCTTAGATGGCCCCAACGCCGCTTACTGCGCTGCAGATCGAGGCCTCCCGCCTGTTCTTCACCCTGCCCGAGAGTGCCGGGTTCGCCGTCGCCGGAGGCGCAGCGCTCCTGGCTCAGGGCCTTATCCACCGGCCCACAGTTGACGTCGACCTGCCGACGTCTACAACCTTGCGGAACGCTACGGCCGTGACCATCTCCTCGCCTTGGCGGCCGAAGACGACCAGGGCTTCGACCGGCAGGTCTTCGCCGCCATGCTGACCAGCATCGACCGGCTCGATGACGAAGATCTGCCAGTCGATCCTCGCGACGCCCCGGCACTGCGTGCCTACTTCCGAGACTGGGCTGCCGATCTGGTTGGGCCTTAGCCTCGCAGGCCAGCCGAGACCGCCACCGGCGTCCTCGTCGTAGGCATGCTCAGTCAGCTCGCCGCAAGACAGCCGTTAGTATCATCGGCGTTTATGGACCGACTCCGCGGCCAAGTCGCGCTGGTCACCGGGGCGAGCCGGGGTTGCGGCAAGGGAATCGCTGTTGTGCTCGGCGAGGAGGGCGCGACGGTCTACGTCACCGGCCGGAGCGTCAGAGGCGAGCCGACGACGATGGGACGGCCGGGCACGATCGATGCCACCGCCGACGAGGTGACGGCGCGTGGCGGGCGCGGCATCGCGATGCGCTGTGACCACACGGACGACGCTCAGGTCCGGGACGTATTCGCTCGCATCCACGATGAGCAGGGACGCCTGGACCTGCTCATCAACAACGCGTGGAGCGGCTACGAGATCGGGCCGGACCCGGCTCTCGCGTTCTGGCAGATTGAGTGGCGGCACTGGGACCTCATGTTCAGCGGCGGCCTTCGCGCGACGGCTTACGCCTCCTATCTGGCGGCCCCGAGCATGATCGAGACATGAAACGGGCTGATCGTGAACATCACCTGGGTGCTGGACCGCCCACACGGCCACGCCCTTTACGAGGTCGTCAAGGGCGGCACGAACAAGCTCACGAAGCAGATGGCGGACGACCTGCGGCCCTACGAGGTCGCTTGCGTGGCCGTCTCACCCGGGTTCATGCGCCTCGAGCGGATGAACCTGAGTCCGGACGAAGCTGCCATGACGGAGTCTGCCGAGTTCTCCGGCCGGGCCGTGGCGGCGCTCGCGGCAGACGGCGACGTTCTTGCGAAGTCGGGCTCCGTTCTCACCACACCCGCGCTCGCCCGAGAGTACGGCTTCACAGATGTCGACGGCAGCCAGCAATCCCCGTTCTGGGACGGCCACTGGGCGACAGGCCCAGGCTGAGCTCCGCTCGGCCGAGCGGCGCTGACCGCATCGGGCATCGGCGGGATTCACCCCCGTCGGGTGATGCCCGGGGCGCCGCCTGAAATGCAGCCTGTGAGAGACCTGCTGGTCGTGACGATCCGAGGAGGCCGTAGTGGCCAACGCTGATGGCACGTTCGTCTACATCGCCACATATCCGGACGAGCTCGCGGCGCGAGCCGACTATGAGGCCGTCAAGGAACTCCACTCCGGCGGCCTGGTCGGCGCCTACGACGCGGCGGTCGTCACCAAGGACAGCCGCGGCAAGGTCCACGAGAATAAGGACGAAACGTCCACCCGGCACGGCGCCTGGTGGGGCATCGCGGCCGGGGCAGCGGTCGGAGTGCTGTTCCCGCCCGCGATTCTCGGCGCGGCCGCGGCAGGCGGCGTTATCGGAGCCGTGAGCGGCCACGTCGCCAAGGGCATGTCGCGCTCTCAAGCCAAGGAACTGGGCGACTTCATCGACCCTGGGGAGGCCGGGCTGGTAGTGATCGGCGAGTCCAAGGTCGAGGACGCGATCCAGAAGGCCGTGACCAGGGCCGAGAAGGAGACAGCTGAGGAACTCGGCGTCAGCCCCAAGGACATCGACAGGGCGCTCCAGGACGCTGTCACCGACATGTAGCGCGGCCCGGCAGCGTCAGCTGCAGCTCAGCTCACTGGCGCAGCACCGACCCGTCCGGTGCTGCGCCAGTGGAGTGCCAGTCGCCAGAAGCGCTACGCCTGAAGGACCGAGTGCAGTTCGATCATCTCGCGCTGGACGTCCGGCACGTTGGGCTCGACGTTCTCGGTGAACCAGGTCTCGAACTCGTCCTCGCTGTTCCAGACCTCGCCGACGGCGTAGCCGCCCTTGATCGGGTAGGCGAGGTGCATGATGAAGCCCGGCTGCCTCTTCATCATGTCGGTGAGCTTCATCGATACCTGGTCATAGCTGCCGGTATCCATCCCCGGCACAGCCATGCTGACTAGTACGGCCATGTCCCCCCCCGCATGCGAAAGTGATCCCCCTGTCCTTCGGACTGTACGCTGCGCGCGGACCGCCGGAGCGGGCGCACCCTGGCGCCCCTGTGGTGCCCTAGGCTGACGACCTGGCGGCGCGCGACGCTCTGCCGCCGCACTTCCACCCGAGAGGAAACGAAGTGTCAGTACCACTACCCGACGGACTGCTCAAACTGTTGCGCCGGCCCAGCCCCTGTTTCGTGGCGACTCTCATGCCGGACGGCTCGCCGCAGCTGACCCAGACCTGGGTGACGACCGATGGCGATCACATCGTGATCAACACTCCGACGTCGACCCAGAAGGCGAAGAACATCGCGCGCGACCCCCGCGTAGCCGTGAACATCGCCGACCCGGACGACACCCGCCGCTTCTACGCCGTGCGCGGCCGGGTGATCGCGACCACCAGCGACGGCGGGGCCGAGAGCATCGATGAGATCTCGCATAAATATCTCGGCGTCCCGTACCCGAACTTCTCCGGCAAGCCCGAGACCCGGCTCCTGATGACGATCGAGGCCGACTCCGTCCGCTCCCCCAACGGCTGACCAGAGCTCATCGGAGCTGTCACACCGGGGGAAGGTGAACACATTGGGCAGCTACGTGCTCGGTCTCCGGGAGATCGGCCAGACGCAGGCCGGAGTCGCCGGCGGCAAGGGCGCGAACCTGGGAGAGCTTTCACGGATCGAAGGCATCCGCGTGCCGGCTGGCTTCTGCGTGACGACGGGCGCCTTCCGGCGAGTCATGGCGGCCGCGCCATCAATGGACGACCG
Organism: uncultured Actinomycetota bacterium; assembly: GCA_963711535.1. Lineage (GTDB taxonomy): Bacteria > Actinomycetota > Actinomycetes > Streptosporangiales > Streptosporangiaceae > JAJYUU01. The sequence goes on from CAVQEN010000008.1 coordinate 656,221, forward strand.
GCTCGACCGGCTGTCGCGCCTGAGCCCCGACGACCGGGAGGCAATTCGCAGCCTCAGCGCGGAGATCCGGCGGTCCATCGAAGGGATCGCCATTCCGGGCGATGTCTCGGCGGCGATCACGCGCGCTCTCGCCCGGCTCGGCGAGCAAGCTGCTTACGCCGTCCGATCCAGCGCGACGGCAGAGGACTTGCCGACGGCCTCCTTCGCCGGCCAGCAGGACACGTACCTGAACGTCGTGGGCCCGGCTGTGATCCTCCAGCATGTCAGCCGGTGCTGGGCATCGTTGTTCACCGAGCGGGCCGTGACCTACCGCCTGCGCAACGGTATCGACCACCGGACGGTGCACATGGCCGTTGTCGTGCAGGAGATGGTCTTTCCGGAGGCATCCGGCGTCCTGTTCACGGCCGACCCCGTCACCGGCAACCGGAAGGTCGCGTCGGCAGAGGCCAGCTTCGGCCTCGGCGAGGCCCTGGTCTCCGGTCTGGTCAACGCCGACGTCTACAAGGCGCGCGACGGCGACATCGTCGCCAAGGCGGTCGCCGCCAAGCAGCTCGCTGTGCACGCCTCGCCGGCAGGGGGGACGCAGGAACAGGTGATCGCCCCGGATCGGCAGGACCAGCCGGCACTGACAGATGAGCAAGTCGTGCGGCTCGCGCAGCTCGGCCGGCAGATCGAAGCGCACTTCGGCCGCCCGCAGGACATCGAATGGTGCCTGGCCGACGGCGACTTCCAGATCGTGCAGAGCCGGCCGATCACCACGCTGTTCCCGATCCCGGAAGCCGGTGACTCAGGCAATCACGTCTATGTCTCGGTCGGTCATCAGCAGATGATGACCGACGCCATGAAGCCTCTGGGCCTGTCGATGTGGCAGCTGACGGCGGCCCGGCCGATGGCGGACGCCGGCGGGCGGCTGTTCGTCGACGTGACCCAGCTGCTGGCTTCGCCAGCGACCCGTGCGGGCATTGTGCAGGCCCTCGGACGATCCGATCCGCTGATCGGGGACGCTCTGCGGACCGTCATCGACCGCGGCGACTTCATCCCGTCACTCGCCGACGAGGCTCTCGCCGAGCCGACTCCGCGCAGCGCTCCTTCGCCGATCAAAACCGATCCGGGCATCGTCACCGAGCTCATCGGGCGCAGCGAGGCTTCCATCACCGCCTTGAGGCGCGACATCGCGACGAAGTCCGGACTGGCGCTGCTCGACTTCATCCTGGCGGACATCCCGGAGCTGAAGCGGATCCTGTTCGATCCGCAGGGCCATCAGGTGTTCATGTCGGCGATGGAGGCCGCGTGGTGGCTCAACGATCAGCTAGAGGCGTGGCTGGGCGAGAAGAACGCGGCGGACACGCTCACGCAGTCCGTTCCGCGCAATGTGACGTCGGAGATGGGGCTGGCGCTCCTGGACGTCGCGGATGTGATCCGCCCGCATCCCGAAGTAGTGGCGTTTCTGCAGCACGTCGAGGACGAGGATTTCCTGGACGAGCTGCCCGGGCTCGCGGGCGGCCGGGAAGCACAAGACGCCATAGAGGCGTGGCTCGAAAGGTACGGCATGCGCTGCGTCGGCGAGATCGACATCACGCGGCCGCGCTGGCGTGAGCGCCCCTCCACGCTCGTGCCCGTGATCCTCGGCAACATCAAGAACTTCGAGCCGGGCGCAGGCGAGCGTCGCTTCGAGCAAGGGCGGCAGGAGGCCTGGAAGAAGGAGCAGGAGCTGCTGGAGCGCTTGCGGGCCCTGCCGGACGGGGATCGCAAGGCCGAAGAGACGAAGCGGATGATCGACCGGGTCCGGACCTTCATCGGATACCGGGAGTATCCGAAGTACGGCATGGTCAGCCGCTACTTCGTGTACAAGCAGGCCCTGCTGGAAGAAGCCGAGCGGCTCGTGAAGGCCCACGTGCTCCGCGAGAAGGAAGACATCTTCTACCTCACGTTCTCCGAGCTCCACGACCTTGTGCGCACGAATCGCGTGGATGACCAGCTCATCGGCCGGCGCAAGGACGCGTTCAGGTCGTATCAAGCGCTGACGCCGCCGCGAGTGCTCACCTCGGACGGCGAGGCCATCGCCGGGGCGTACCTACGCGGCGATGTCCCGGCCGGCGCGCTGATCGGCCTGCCTGTTTCTGCCGGGATCATCGAAGGGCGGGCTCGCGTCATCCTGGACATGGCCGACGCCGATCCCGAACCGGGTGACATCCTCGTCACCGCCTACACGGACCCCAGCTGGACGCCCCTCTTTGTCGCCATCGCAGGCCTGGTGACGGAGGTCGGCGGCCTGATGACCCACGGCGCAGTGATCGCACGGGAGTACGGCCTCCCGGCCGTCGTCGGTATTGAACATGCCACGCAGCTCATCCAGGATGGGCACCGGATCCGCGTGAACGGAACTGAGGGGTACGTCGAGATCCTCCCCGCCTAGTGACGAACGCGCCCTCGTCGCGCACCGGCGGACGCGGAGCGGCGGGCTGTGGCAGGCTCGCTAGCACCGGCGGCAATCCGCTGCGCCGGCGTCGACAGGAGGATCAAGTGCCTCGGACCGGATTGATCGACCACATCGGCATCGGTGTCCCCGACCTCGCTGCTGCCAAGCGGTACTACGACGAGCTCATGCCGATCCTGGGGCTCCGGGCCTGGTTCGCGACGACGGAAGCCGGAGAGTTTAACTACGGTCCCGATGGCGCTGGCGGTTCTCAGATCTTCTTCTACCAGGCACTCGAGCCTGCGCCTTACTCACGCCATGGCACCGGCCTGCAGCACCTGTCCTTCATGGTGTCTAGCCGGGCGACCGTCCGCGAGGCACACGACTGGGCGGTTGCTCACAACGCGGAGGTTGTCCAGGAACCGCGCGAGTTCCCCGAGTACGGCGAGCACTACGCCACCTACTTCCTCGATCCCCACGGCTTCATGCTCGAAGTCGTCTGCCACGAGGAGACGTGACGCCCGCTCTGGACAGAGCGGCGTGCCCTCGGTTAGCGAAAGTGGATCGTCTCCGGGTTGACTGCCTTGCCAGTCTTGGGCGCCGTCACGAAACCAGGCCCGACATTCTCTGCCGCCGTGATCGTGTAACGGTGGCTCTTGCCGGGCTTGACGTGTGCAGGGGTCTTAAAGCTGCAGCGGAATTCGTGGCTCGACGTACTCCACCAGCAGGAGGCGGTCACCGACGCGATGCCCGGGCCGGCCGGGGTCACCCTGACGTGCCTGGCCGAGGCGAGGGAGCTGGCAATGCTGCTGCTGATCGCCTTCCCTGACGACTTGGTGAGCCTGAACTCCACAGTGATGCGGCTCGGCTTCTTCGACAGCGTGCTGCCCGCCGCCGGGCTCCGGTGACCGGCGCCGTTTGCTTGTTCCCTGCCTCGTCGACAGCTCCCGTGCACGTCACCGTGAATGACCCGACCCCGTTTTTCCCCTTAGTCGTGACTGTGGCGGTTGCTGGCGTCGCGACAGTGCCGTTATCGGTGGTCTTGCAGCCCGGCTTCGGCACCGCGCCCAGAACATACCGGCCGCCGTTCCCGAGACCGGTCACGGCCACCACCGGCGGAGTCGTGTCGAGGCTGCTGAAGCATCCGTCGACGTACAAGTTGGAGTTGCTGCCGTCCGGGCACGTCGTGTCATACCAGGTGACGTTCGTAAAGAGCGCATCAGCTGAGCTGACGCTCGTGAGGTTGGCTTTTGTTAGGTTCGCCTCACTCAGGTTTGCATAGGTCATGAACGCATCGGTCAGATCGGCGCTGGTGAAGTTCGCTCCCGCGAGCGCGGCGCTGGAAAGATCGGTGCTCACGAGAGTCGCGCTGGTCAGGTTGGCGCTATCAAGCTGAGCGTCATCCAGATCGGCTGCGTCAAGGTTGGCATCCGTCAGCTTCGCCTGAGAGAGGGCCGTCGAGTACAGCGAGGCGCTGTTCAACTCCGCGGCGTCGAGGTTCGCTCCGGCAAGGTCGGCGCTGTTCAGAGTGGCATCGGTCAGGTTGACGGCCGACAGGTTCGCGTCGGTCAGGGTGGCGTTCGTCAGGGTGGCAGAGCCCAGATCGGCACCCGATAGATTCGCGTCAGCCAGAGTCGCGTTATCCAGGTTGGCGTCGCGCCCGACGAGGTAGCCGCCGACGAGTGACCAGTCGTCCGGCAGAGAGGCCGGCGTCCCGGTGATGCCGCCGGAGACGGCGAACTCCAGGTTCGTGCCGGCCAGGCTGGTGCCGCTCAAGTTGGCGCCGGTCAGGACCGTGCTGGCAAGGAACAGCCCCGTCAGGTTCGCGTGCGAGAGGTTGGCGTTAGTGAGGACGGTGCCCGACAGGTCATCGCTCGTCAGATCAAGGCCCGAGAAGTCGGCGCCCGTGAGGACGGCGCCGCTTCCGACGAGGTAACCGTTCACGAAGTTCCAGCCAGCCGGGAGGGAAGCCGGAGTTCCGATGATGCCACCAGAAGCTACGCCGACAAGGCTCGTCAGCCGGCGCGGACAGATTAGTGCCGTCAAGGTCAGCGTCAGTAAGTGTCGCGTTGCTCAGAGTCACGGACGTCAGATTGTCCCCGGCGAGATTCGCGCCCGCCAGATTCGCGCTCGCGAGGTTGGCGGTAGTAAATGCCACCGGCGTCAGATCCGCACCCGCGAGGTCAGCACCATAGAGGTTCGCGTCAGGGCCGACGAGATAGCTATCGATCAGGAACCAGCCGGACGGTAGCGCTGCTGGTGTCCCGGTGATCCCGCCGGATTGCACCTGGCTCAGGTCAGCGGCGGAAAGGTCAGCCCCCGAGAGATCGGCACCGGTCAGATTGGCCGCAGGGCCGGCCAGGTATCCGCTCGCGAGAACCCAGCCGGTCGGGAGGGACGTGGGTGTCCCGGTCACTGCACCAGACGTCACGCCACTCATTACGGCCGAGCCGAGGGCATCGCCATCCAGGTTGGTCCCGTACAGGTCCGCATCGGACAGCAACAGATCGGCCGTGCTCGCACCGGAAAGGTCTGCGCCCGATAGGTTCGCGCTCTGCAGGCTTGCGTCGAACAGGTTCGCGCCGGAAATGTTCGCGTTCGACAGGTCGTCGGTGGCGAGATTCAGATCAAAGAGATCGGCGCCGGACAGGTCGCAGCCTGCCCAGTCCACGTTAGGGCCCGGCTCGGGCGACACGGCGCCAGTTGACGGATCGACGGTCGGGCACTGGACTGCAGCCGCGGAAGCACTAGAAGCGCCGCCGCTGAGCGCGAACACTCCGAGCGCGAGGCACAGCGCCACTATCGGGCCGAGCACGCGAGCAGTGCGGACGCCAGCAATCATCTTCGAATCTCCCTGGACTAACCGGCGCGCCGGCGTCCTGCCAGCAGCACCCGCTGGCTCGGCAGGAGATTATCAGGTCATTTCCTAAAATTCAGCAAAATCTGAACGCCTGAATCTGGGGTGCCCAGCGGCGCCCCGACGGCCGAAATCGCCCGCCGCCGCTTACTCTGCAAGCGCTAGAGATGCCGCCTGTGAGTGAAACCTGGCTGCGGGCGCGTACGCGCTCAGTCCGGGGCTCGGCAGCGTGCCCTGGCCACCGTTCGCCGTGCATCTCGCCACGCGATCAGTGCTGTCAGGGCTCGGGGCGAGACAACCTGCTCGCCCCGGCGTCGGGCGCGGAGTTGCCGCCGCAGCCACTCTGGCGCATGTGCGCGCTCTGCCGCCTGCGTCTTCGTGAGAAGCTGGCCCGTCTCAAGGGTGAACCGGCCGCGGGCCATCGACGTCAGGCCCAGGTCGGCGATCACCGGGTTCAGCCACATCAGCGGCCGATGCGAGGCCCACGCCCAGTACCCGCAGAGCTCGGCGCGCGCGGCACGCCGAACGTCATCGTCGGTCATGTCCGGCAGCACAGCGGCGGGCTGCCGCCCCGTGACAGCGAAGCCGTGCCGCACCAGCTCAGCGCGCGTCACGCCGGAAAGCGTGCGGTGGACCATCGATCCGTGGGTCCACATTGGATGCAGCGCCGCGGCCTCGGTCAGCCGACCCGCGTCGACGTACACGCATCCCAGGTCCAGTCCCTTAGCCGTCCCGCGGTCCAGTTCGCCGTGCAGGCCGGTGAGGACTTCCTGTCGCGCCTGGCCAACTGGGCCCTCGGTCAGCGCAACGAGGTCGAGGTCACTAACTCCAGGGATGTAGTCCCCTGTCGCCAGGGAGCCCGCTACCAGCAGGTCGGTAACCCAGCCCAGGTCGGCGAGACGATCCCCGAGCACGCTGACAGCCGACGGCACATGGGACACCCGATCAGCCTAGTTCTGCCCGCCCGGCGGCACGCCGCGCCGTGTTGCGCACAGCAGCGTGCCGCGCAGAAGGAGCGCCTCACAACCCGACGACGACTGAATGGCCGCACAAAGGCCAGGATAGGCTGTGCAGCACTCTTACCAGCCATCGCGGCGAAACCACGAAAAGGCGGAAGCATGGTCGGCGTGACGTCAGACGGTCGCCCGGACAGCGAGGCTCCGGCGTTCGACACTTCGGTTGCGCACTCGGCGCGTGTCTACGATTACTGGCTCGGCGGCAAGGACAACTACGCGGCCGATCGAGCGGCAGCTGAGCAGGTCATCGAAGTGCGGCCAGCGATCCGGTCGGAAGTCCGGGCGAACCGCGCGTTTCTCGGCCGTGCAGTGCGCTTCCTCGCGCAGGATGCAGGCATCCGCCAGTTCCTCGACATCGGCACCGGCCTGCCGTCCGCGAACAACACGCACGAAGTTGCTCAGTTGATCGCTCCCGACAGCCGGGTCGTATACGTGGACAACGACCCGATCGTGCTCGCGCACGCCAGGGCGCTGCTCACTAGCGCGCCCGAGGGCATCACCTCGTACCTCGACGCGGACATGCGGGACCCGGAGACGATCCTCGCCGCGGCCGCGCAGACCATCGACCTGGCCCAGCCAGTCGCGATCATGCTGGTCGCCGTGCTGCACCACATCCCCGATTCGGACGACCCGCAGCGAATCGTCGCGCGCCTTCGCGAGGCCTCGGCGGCGGGAAGTTATCTGGTGCTCTCTCATCCGGCGAAGGACATCCAGGCCGACAAGGTCGCCGAGGTCTCCCGCCGCTACAACGCCTCGGTAGCCACCGGGCAGACGCGGCGCACCCGCGACGAGGTGACCTCCTTCTTCGGCGACTGGGAGATCCTTGAGCCGGGCGTCACTCAGACAGTGCTCTGGCGGCCCGACGGACCGACCGGCCTCGCTGAGCCGGTTCCGATGTGGGCGGGCGTCGCGCGCAAACCCTGATTCGCCGGCTCGGCCGCCGAGAGCGCCGACCGACACGGTCTCCGGCCCCAGGCGCTGGGCGGAGTTCGCGGTCGCCCGGTGCTCTGAGGCACCGCCCGCCCCGGCCGCCAGCCGGAAATCCTTAGCGGCAGGCACGGTTGACCGGGCCGTGACGGAGAACAATCACAAGACGCATAGGGCCACTCCCAACGTCCTTGTCTGTCCGAGGGAGGCATCCATGACGTACGATCCGCAGCGGCCACAATCGGGCATACCTCGGGAACCGGACCAGGGTTCGCGGGGTGGCGTCGCGACTGAGCCGCAGTACCAGCGGCAGGACTATGCGGCCGGCGGCAGGCCGCCGGCCGCCAAGCGCCAGAGGACCTTCATCGCGGCGGGCCTCGCTGGCCTGGTCCTGCTCGGCGGACTCATCGCCGGCCTCGCCGCCTCGTACAACGGCGGTCCGAGCACCACTCTGGTCCAGGCCGTACACGGCACGGGCGTCAACGTGAGCCCGACGTTCAAGGCGCCGTCCGGGACGATGACCGCCCGCTGGAATTACTCGTGCACCGGAACAGCCGGTTCGCACGCTTTCGTCGCAGGCCTGGTCGGCGCTGCCGCCGGTGCTGGCAACCTGAAGATCGCCGTCACCAGCGGCGGCGTGAAGTCCGGGGTCACGACGCTGCATCCCAAGGCCGGCCAGCTGTACCGGCTGGGCGGCGACTCCGGCTGCCCGTACCGGGTGCTGCTGTACAGCAAGTGAGCTAGCCCGGGCGCAAGCGGCTGACGAGGGATACCACGTTCCCCTCGTCAGTCGCCGCCCGGCGCGCGCACGCTACTCACAAATACTGACAAGGCTGGCCTGCGCGCGGCTCATCCGGCTTGCGCGAGCTGCGCAACCGTCCTGTAACGCCGATCACGATGTCCGCCGCCGTCGCCCGCAATCCACATGAGAAAGGGAACGTGGCCCCGACTATCGCGCAGCCTCGGCACGGAGCTCGCTGGTGTGAGCGGCAGGCCCGCCGGGCCGAGCTCGACTCCAGCCAGATCGGCGTAGACGAGCGCTTACGTTTGCGTAGACACCCAGATCTGGGTCGTCGCTCCGGTAACTTGCGCGCGACACCGGCCCAGACCGAGAAGGTGTTGTCTAGTTCAGTGGCCGGGCGCCACTGCTGGACCTGGACCAGTCCGGGCGCGACAAGCTCCAGGCCGTCGAAGAATCGCAGCACCTCGGAGCGGGTACGGGCGGCGTACTGCTGGTAGCTCAGTGATCTGAGGCGGTTGACGACCTCGGCCGCCTTCTCCGGCTCGATGTCAGACGCCGGGTGCGAGATGGACAGGTAACTGCCAGACGGCACGGCGTCCATGAACTGGGCCACGATCGCGTGCGGGTCGTCCTTGTCGGGGATGGCGTGCAAGGTCATCAAGATGGTCACGGCTAGCGGCTCGGCGAAGTCCAGCGTCTTGGCGGCACCGGTCAGAACCTTCGTCACGTCCCGGAGATCGGCATCGACGTAGTCGGTGGCACCCTGCGAGGTGCTGGTGAGCAGGGCACGGGCGTGTGCCAGGACGACCGGGTCGTAGTCGACGTAGACCACCCGGCAGTCCTCCGCTGCCTCCTGCGCGACCTCGTGGGTGTTGCCCGCCGTCGGGATCCCGGTGCCGATGTCGAGGAACTGGCGGATGCCCGCCTCGCCCGCCAGGAACCGAACCGAGCGGCGCAGGAAGGCCCGGTTAGCCCGCATGAGCTCGACCATTGTCGGCATCGCCTCGATCATCGCCTCGGCGGCCTTGCGGTCGGCGGCGAAGTTGTCCTGGCCGCCAAGCAGGTAGTCAGCGATGCGTGCCTGATGAGCAACTGCGGTATTGAAGGCCGGGTGCTCTGCGGTCATTCGTGCCCGCTCCATCTGCCATTGTCGTCAAATGACCCTGCCGCGCGTGCGGACAACGGCGATCATATCGTTGCCGGACGGCAGGGGCAGGCCGCATCTGCCACCAAGCGGTAGTACTGGCCCGGTCCGGACCTGCTATCGGCGAACTGGGACCGGGTCGCCGGCGGCTGAGCCCAGGCAACCCGATCCTGCAGGCGGCGCTGGCCATCAGTCCGGCGGCCTGGCTTTTGCTCATTGCGCTCAAGCCAGCCGACCTCTACATTGGTGCGCGAGCTGGGAGTAGTAATGCGGGTATTTCGTATCCTGGTGCCGGTCCTGGGTCTCGCGCTGGCAGGCATTGCTGGCATTCCGATGGCGAGTGCCAGCGCGTCCGGGCCGGCCAGTCCGGCAGCCTCCAGTTCCGCATCAGCGGACGCCGGCTACACAGTCACTGGCAAGCACCTGACTGTGGTCGAGACCTGGGTGACGCTGCCGAAGCCCGGACAGCTCGCTAGCCACGTCGGGACCATCGGCGTATCGCTCCAGTTGTGGACGGCGAACTCGGTATTCGACCTGAGGCTGTCTGCCTGCACGGACGCCACCTGCAAGGCGGGCGGCAAGCCCGAGAACAACTACTACCACGCTGTGCTGGATGTTTACGACCGCGGTACGCACGCCTTGGAGTGCTCGACCACGGCTTCCGGCTCGAAGCGATGCCCGGCGCCGACTGGCAATCTCAGTACCAAGGGGATTAAGCCCGGCGTCAACATCATGCTGTACATGACGTACGTGGTGCCGTACGACAGCATCATGCTCTCAGCCGGTCCTCGGTCCTACACATACTGGCTGCCGTCCGCGCCAAGCTCCAAGCCTGACCTGGACTTCACCCAGGCGCGTATCGCTGCCGAGTTCGCCTCAAGCCCGTGGGCTAGGCCGAGTATGCGGATGGGCGGCGGCGAGATCAAGGTCATGTCATTTGACCGGCCTAAGCCGCCGCCGTACGCCGGCGAGATCGGCAACTCTGCGGGCCACGTAGGCGGCATCTCGAGCAAGTGGTGGAGCGACGCCAAGGTCACCACACACCCGGGCCCGGCCTACGCCACCGCCAGCTCGCTCTGGGATGACGGATACGGTTTCACCGTCTACCTGAAACGATCCTGAGTCCGGAAGCGGCATCGCCAGCCGGTGCCCGGTCGTCAGCATCCCCTCGGGCCGGTCCCGCGACGGCGTGCCCACCGGGCTGTCAGTGGTCGGCCGGACCTATGACGATGTGACCGCGGGAATACCTTGATCGTTGTGACCTCAGCGGGGTGGTAAGCCCGGCGCGACCTCGGCCGCCTCCGACTCGGCAACCGTGTGCTCGGCGAGCCACCGGAGGAGCGGGCGCAGCCGCTCGCACGAGCGGAATACCGGATCGACGTCACGCACGACCTCGGGCTCAAGCTCGCTGGCGGCGACCAGCGAGCGGTGCTTGAGCAGGCCGGCCCGAGGATGGTCGGCGGGGTAACCGCGCGGAATGCGCTTCATGACATCGCCGAGAATCTCATGGCCGTCCGCGGCAAGCGACGACACGAGATCAGCAAGCGCCCGCCCGCTGCGGTCCGCAGCGGCCGCCGCACGAAACAGCGCGATCTGCTCAGGGTCGGCATAGCGCCAGGCAGCCTGGATCCGCAGGCCATCAAGGTTGAAGCGGAATCCGATGTGGATGCCGCTGGCCACCCGCACCACGGCGCACTGGTTCTGCCACCACCACGCGGTGCTGGCGTAGCCCCATACGGAAAAATCCTCATACCAGGGGTCTGCATCCGCGAGGTCGCTGAGCAGATCGATCATCGGCCGCCGTACCCGCTCCTCGCGGTCACGCCGTGCCCGTTCCCGCGTCGGCCGCGACGGCTCGCCGGCCAGCTCGATAAGCACCTCGTACGCCTGCTCCGGCCAGCCCTGGAAGCGCGTCCTCACGTCCCGCATGCTAATCCGCGGCACCGACAAGTGCGGTGCAGCCCAGGATCCGCCACGTCAGGAAACGAGGTATCCGCCTCCGCGGCTCCGGCCAACGCTCCGGCCTGTGGTGCGCGCCTCAGTCCACCAGGCTGGGGACCGGGTCCTTCTCCCCGGCAGACATCTTCGGCTTGCTGTGCCGGACCATGGTCCTGGCCGCGTCGGAGTCCCGGATCGTCAAGGCGGCCGGGATCGCGAGCAGGCAGAACGCGGCCGCGACGAGGAAAGCGACCTTGTATGCGGCCAGGTTGGCAACCGCGTGGCCGCCGACTAGGTGCAGCGGCCCGACCAGCACGATCGCGGTCGTCAGAACCGCGACCCCCACTGCGCCACCGAGCTGCCGGACCGCGTTGAACATGGTCGATGCCCGGCCGGTCGCAGCTGGGGTGATGGTGGCGAACGCCGCAGCCTGCAACGGGACGAAGACCTGGCCCATGGACAGGCCCAGGGTGAACATCAGCAGCCGCGCCCACCACAGGCTCGTCGTCGGCCCCATGAGTGCTAGCAGACCGATCGATGCCGCCGTGCCGAGCAGGCCGATCGCAACGTGCCGGCGCGGGCCGAGGCGCGGGTAGATGAACCGGCTGGCCAGTTGCGCGCCGGCCATCACGCCGAGAGCTTCGGGGAACGTGCTGAGGCCGGACTGCAGCGCACTCAGGCCACGGCCGTCCTGGTAGTAGAGGGAGATCGCATACAGGGTGCCCAGGAAGGCGACCGACGCCAACACCATCACGCCGTTACTGGAGCGGAATAGCCGGTTCGTCAGCAGCCGCAGGTCGACCATGGGCTGCGAGTGCCGGAGCTCGACCACAACCATGGCCATCAGCAGGACGATACCGAGGGCGATGCTGGCCAGCACGTCGGGTGAGTGCCAGCCCTTCACCGGCCCCTCAGACACGCCGTACATGGCGAGACCGAGGCCGATGCCGGAGAGCAGGAAACCGGGCAGGTCGAAGCGACCGGGGTTGGCCTGTTCAGTCTGCCGCAGGAAGAAAAGCCCGAACAGGAAGGCTGCGGCGCCGATCGGCACGTTCACGTAGAAGACCCACCGCCAGGTCAGGTCAGTCACCAGCAGGCCGCCCAGGACTGGCCCGAGGGCGGGGGCGAGCGTCGTCGGCACGGTGAGAATGGCAGAGGCCCGGATCCGCTCCTCGGGCGGGAAGACGCGGAACAGCATCGCCATCCCGACCGGCGCGAGCATGCCGCCGCCAACGCCCTGCAGCACGCGGAAGAGCACCAGCTCACCAAGGCTCGAGGCCAGGCCGCAGAGAGCCGACGCCACGGTGAAGACCACGATGGCCGTCAGCAGGACGCGCTTGCCGCCCAGGCGGTCGCCGAGCCAGCCGGACGCCGGGATGAACACCGCCAGGCTGACCAGGAATGCGATCGAGATGCTGTCGACCGCCGTCGGGCTGACGTGGAAGTCCCGGCCGATCGTCGGGAGCGCCACGTTCACGATCGTCGCGTCCATGATCGACATGAACATGGCGGCGACGAAGACGACGCTGACCGCTACCTTCTGGCTGATGCGCGCTTGCACGAGGTTCCTTCGGGGGCAGGAGCAGGGCCGGGCCGGGCGGGGGCAGACCACAAGCCAACACTGGGCCGCGCTCACGAAGTGCTGAGGTCAGGCGCGAGCACGCCTTAGTTACAAGGGACCAGCCAGTCCGGAAATTCCGCCTCGGCGACGCCCGTCGTCATTGCGGTAAATCCGCGCACGACTACGCGGAATTACCGCAATGCGCCGGTCGGGCGATCAGCGCAGCGCGCCAGGGCGACCGCCAGGCGGACCAGGCTCGTGTCGCTGCCCCGGCTTCCGAGCAATCCGACGCCGACCGGCAGCCCGGTGGCCGCCGACGTGACCGGGATCACCAGCTCCGGACGGCCGGCGAGGCTGGCCGGAGTCGTGAACCGGAACGCCCGGACCCGGAACTCCCTGATCTCGGCAAGCGACGCCGTCCGAAGAGGCGGCAGGTCGGGGAAGACCGGCAGCACGGCGATCGTCCCGGCGGGCAGCCGGTTCTCGAGGGCAGCCACGTAGGCCGCTCGGGCCTGCTGGTCGGCCCGCTTGTCCGCTTCCGGGGAGGCGCTGAGCTGCCCGGCCCGGCGCACCCGCTCGGCCACGTCCGGCGCCAGCACGTTGATGTTCTCCGCCAGCCAGGGTCCGTGCGCCGCCCACAGCTCCCGGCCCTGAATCCGCGCGAACAGGTCAGCAACCTCGGCGCTGACCAGGTCCGCCAGACCCCCCTCGGCGAGCCCCGCGCCAGTGACCGCGGCAAGCGCGCGGGCAGTCGACTGGGCAGCCTCGGCCGTGGCCGGGCTCACGGCGGCCAGGCAGTCCGCGGGTACCACGACGCGCAGATGAGGCCCTCCGGCCTGGTGGCGATCCGGCCCCGCCAAGCCAGTCGCCGTGACATCCAGAAGCTGCCCGATGACACTGGGCTCCCTGGCCAGGAAACCCACCGTGTCGAACGACTGCGCCAGCGGCAGCACCCCGTGCGTGCTGATGACCCCATGCGTCGGCCGCAGCCCGTACAGCCCGCAGGCCGCCGCCGGGGCCCGGACGGATCCGCCGGTGTCCGTGCCCAGGCCGGCGCTGGCAAGGCCGGCGGCCACGGCGGCGGCCGTGCCGGAGGACGAGCCGCAGGTGAACCGGTCCGGATAGGCCGGGTTGAGCGGCGGGATGCCCTCGCAGGCGTTTCCCACGATGGAGTAGGCCAGCTGGTCCAGCTTCGCCAGGCCGCCGATCGATGCCCCGGCGGCCAGCAGCTGGCTGATCACCGGCGCTGTCCGCGCGCTCGGCTCGTGCGTCTCCCGCCAGCGCGGGTGGCCGAAGGAGGAGACGTGGCCCTCGACGGCGAACAGGTCCTTGACCGCGAGCGTCTGCGCGCTCAGCGGGCCCAGGCGGGCGGCGGGCCGGCTGACCGAGTCGCGCACCCAGCAGTCCTCCGGCACCGGGAAAGCGCGATCGCCATCAGGCATCCCTGCTCCCTGTCGCAGACCGGTCCATGATCGCTGTCGCTACGCATAGTAACTTCGCCCGGTCCGAATGCGCCGGCCGATCGGGGGGTAGGCCCGCAGTGACCGGCGAGATGCGGACACTGAGAGGAGCCAGACATGGCTACCAGCCGGCAGAAGGAAGCGGCCCGGGAGAACATCGCCAAGGCCCGCGTGGTCCAGAGCGAGCGGGCTCACGGCGCCAAGATCCCCCGGCAGACCAGGGGCCTGAGCACGGCGCAGCAGGACAAGCTGCCGGACAAGGACTTCGCCTTCCCCAAGGAGCGCAAGGAGCCGCTGGTGGACGCGCGGCACGTCCGCAATGCCATCGCGCGCTTCGACCAGGTGGAGGGAGTGACCGACGCCGAGCGCGATAAGGCGTGGAAGCGCATCCTCACCGCCGCCAAGAAGTACGATGTCGCGGTCTCCGAGGCCAGCTGGCACGACCTCGCCGAGGGCGGCGACGACAGCATGCCCAGCCCGAAGACGAGCGCCAGGACAGTTCGCAAGACCACCCCGAAGGCGAGCGCGAAGGCCAGTCCTAAGGCGAGCGCCAAGACAAGCCCGAAGACGGGGACGAAGTCCGGCGCGAAGACGGGCACGAAGACCAGCGCCAAGAGCAGCGCCAAGGCGAGCCCGAAGACGAGCGCCAGGGCCGGCACGAAGACCAGCGCAAAGTCGAAGAGCTAAGCCGGCTTTCGGGATGCGGCCGCCGGGTGCCGGCGGCCGCTCGTACCCTTAGCTGCAGTCTGCGGCTCAGGGGTGATGCGCGTGAAGATCCTGCATACCAGCGACTGGCATGTGGGCAAGGTCCTCAAGGGCCGTGACCGCCACGAGGAGCACGAGGCGGTCCTGAAGAGCATCGTTCAGACAGCCAGAAACGAGGACGTCGACCTCGTCCTCATCGCCGGAGACCTGTTCGAGACGTCGGCCCCGACCCCGAGGGCGCAGGGGCTTGTCATGCGCGCGCTGCTGGCGCTGCGCGAGGACAACCGCCAGGTCGTCGCCATCGCCGGGAACCACGACAACGCCGGCCTGCTGGACAACGTGTACCGCCCGGTACTGGGGCAGCTCGGCCTGCACGTCCTCGGCACGCCCAAGACCCCGGACTCGGGCGGCACGCTCCGCCTGACCACCCGCGGCGGCGAGGAGGCCACCGTCGCGGCTATGCCGTTCCTGTCCCAGCGCTACGCCGTCCGGGCCGCTGAGCTTCTGCTCCACGAGGCAGCCGAGCACTCCCTGGACTACGCCCGGCGGGTCGGCGCGATCGTGGCGGCGCTCACTGCCCAGTTCACCGCTGACAGCGTGAACATCGTGATGACCCACGCCACCCTCCTCGGCGGCCGCCGCGGGGGTGGCGAGCGGGACGTGCAGACCTCGTTCGAGTACGAGGTGCCGGCCGGCATCTTCCCGTCCTCGGCGCACTATGCCGCGCTTGGGCACCTGCACCGGCAGCAGGAGATCCCGGCGCCGTGCCCGGCTTTCTACTCGGGGTCGCCGCTGGCCATCGACTTCGGCGAGGAGGGCAACGAACCCGGCGCCCTCATCGTCACGGCCGCTCCCGGCATCCGGGCGGACGCCCGGCATGTGGACGTCACTGGCAGCCGGCGGCTGAAGACCCTGCGCGGCTCGCTCGACCAGGTCATCGCCGACGGTGAGGCGGCGGGCGATGCCTACCTCCGGGTCGTCCTGGCCGAATCGGCCCGGGCCGGGCTTGGCGACCTGGTCCGGGAGAAGCTGCCGAACGCGCTCGAAGTCCAGCTCGACGACGTCCACCGGCCCCGGCCGGGCGTGCGCAGCGGCGAGAAGCCCAGCCGGGCCGGCCGGTCCCCGGTGCAGCTGTTCGGCGACTACCTGAAAGAGCAGGACGTCAACGACGAGCGGGTCGAGCGCATGTTCGCTGAGTTGCTTGAGGAGATGACCGACAGCCAGGAGCCGCTGCCCGGCCCGGCGTAGCTCGTCAGGCGCGTCTAATCCCAGTACGGCCGCAGCTCGAACGTCCCGATCAGCGCCGTCGGGTGCCGGGACGCTACCTCGATGGCGTCGTCCAGGTTGGCGCACTCGAGGATCGCGTAGCCCGCGATCTGCTCCTTGGTCTCGGCGAACGGACCGTCACTCACCAGGACCTCGCCGCCGCGAACCTGCACCGTCGTGGCATTGGCCACCGGCCGGAGGCGGCCGCCGCCGACCAGGATGCCCCGCCGGATCATCTCGGCGTCCCACTCCTCGATGGCCCGGTCTTCCGCCTGGCTCTCCGGACTGTCGTCATCCTCGAACGTCACGGTGGACTCGTCGATGCAGTGGATCATGAGATATCGCAATCCTGGCCTCCTCATCAGCCGCCGCCTCTGATCAGCATGACGACGATCGACGGGCGGCCAGAAGGACAGTCTTCCCCGGTCAGAAACATGGTAGCGCCGCGAATGTCCGTGCTTTCGGCCAGACTGGTTCAGTTCTGCCACGCAGGGAGGGAGAGCGCGGGATTGCGACCGTTGCGACTGCTGCTCGACGGGTTCGGCACGTACCGGAACGAGACCGAGGTCGACTTCACCGATGTCGACTTCTTCGCGCTGGTCGGGCCAACCGGCTCGGGCAAGAGCACTGTCATCGACGCGCTCTGCTTCGCGCTGTACGGCACGGTGCCGCGCTGGGACAACGAGCGCGAGGTGCGCAACGCGCTCGCTCCCTCGGCCAACGCCTGCACGGTCAGCCTCATCTTCGAGCTCGCCGGCCATCGGTACGTCGCGGTCCGCTCGCTGCAGCGCGGCGCGCGCGGGCAGGTGACCACCAAGGCGGCGCGGCTCGAGCGGCTCGACCCGGGCATCCCCCCGGACGCGCCCCTCGCCGAGCTGCTGGAGGCCAGCGTCGAGGCGATGGCCGAGGGCCCGGACAACGTCAAGCTGCGCGTGCAGGAACTGCTGGGCCTGACGTACGAGCACTTCACGCAGTCGGTCCTGCTGCCGCAGGGCGGGTTCTCCGAGTTCCTCCGCGCGACTGCCGCCAACCGCCAGAAACTTCTGGTTGAGCTGCTCGCCTTCGGCGTCTACAAGGACATCGGCCAGCGCGCCCGGGAACGCGCGCAGCGCGCAGACAGCCTGCGCGATGCCGCCCAGCAGGCTCACGACCAGCTCGGCGACGCGACGGCGGAGGCCGAGTCCTCAGCAGCAGCCCGCCTGTCCGCGCTGACCGCCCTGGCAGAGAAGGTGGACACCGGCCTCGCGACGCTGACCAGGCTGCATCGCTTGACGGAGGACGCCACCAGCCGCGTCCAATCGGAACGAAACGCGGCCGCTCAGCTCTCAGCCGTCCGCACACCAGCGGAAGTGCCGGGACTCGCTCAGCAGATCGCCGCCGCGGAGCAGCTCGTCAGCGGCGCACGGGAGCGCCGCGACGGGGCAGCCGAGCGGGCCGCGGCTGCCGACCAGGCCCGGTCCGCGCTGCCCGACAAGGCCGTAACCCAGCGCCAGCTTGAGCAGTACGGACTACGGCGGGAGCTGGTCGCCGAGGCGGAGAAGCAGCGGGCCGCACTCGCAGACTGCCAGGAGAACGAGGACAAGCTCGCCGCCCGGCTCCAGGCCGCCGACCTCGACGTTGCCGGTGCTCAGGAGAGCCTCGAAGCGGCGCGCCGCGGCGACGCAGCCGCCTTCCTCGCGGAGAAGCTCCAGGTGGGCGACGACTGCCCGGTATGCCAGCAGAAGATCGCCGCGCTGCCTGCCCACCCGGCGCACGATGACGTGGCCTCGGCCCAGCATGAGGTGGAAGCAGCCACAAAGGCGCAGCGGCAGGCCCGCGCTGCCCACCAGGAAGCGAGCCGCGCGACCGCCTCGGCGAACTCCGCCCTCGACACGACGCAGTCCCGGCTGGCAAAAGCGGCTGAGGTCATGGCGGACGTGCCGCCCGAAGCCGAGCTGACCGCTCAGCTCGCGGCCATCGCGGCCGCCGACCTGGCCGCCGCAAAGGCGCGCGCGGCTGCTGGCGCACGCCACACCGAGCTCGCTGCCGCGGAGAAGTCGCGGGCCGCGCTCGAATCAGGCGAACGGCACGCGTGGGCCTCGCTCAATGATTCCCGCGACAAGCTCGTTCCGCTGGGCGCACCGGCGGTCGCGAGCGGGGCGGGGCAGGACCTGGCCGCAGCGTGGGCGACTCTGGCCGGCTGGGCTGCGGCTGAGGGGGCCGAGCGCTCGGCCGCGCTGCCACAGCTCGAGGAAGCTGCGCGCGGGGCAAAGAGGCAGTTCGACGATGCGGCCGTTGCGCTTGCGCAGCTGCTGGCCGAGAACGGGGTCGCCGCCGATCCGCTCACGCGCGCCCCGGCGACCGTCGCCGAGCAGCGAGCGCGCGCCGAGGGGCACCTGCAGCGTGTCCGCGACGATCGCAAGAAGGCGACGCAGCTGGCGAAGGAGATTGCCGCGCGGCGTGAGGAAGGCCAGGTCGCCGCGATGCTGGGCAACCTGCTGCGGGCGACATCGTTCGAGCGCTGGTTGTGCGGCGAGGCGCTCGACTCGCTGGTCCGAGAGGCGTCGGGCACGCTGATGGAGCTCTCCGGCGGTCAGTACGAGCTCGACCGGGACGAGCGCAACGACCTGGTCGTGATCGACTACGAGGACGCCGGCGCGTGGCGGCCGGTGCACACGCTCTCGGGCGGTGAGACATTCCAGGCGTCGCTCGCACTGGCGCTCGCGCTGTCCCGGCAGGTGATCGGCCTGTCCGCCGGGAGGCGCGAGCTCAACTCGATGTTCCTCGACGAGGGATTCGGCACGCTGGACAGCGACACGCTGGAGACAGTTGCCAGCACTCTGGAGCGACTCGCGGCAGACTCAGATCGCATGGTAGGTGTCATCACGCACGTGGCGGAGCTGGCCGAGCGGGTGCCGGTCCGGTTCCTGGTCAACCGCACCGGCACGACGTCGACGATCGTCCGGGAGCGCTCGTGACGTTGTCGGCAGCACCAGTGTCAGCAGCAGCGACCGCGACGGCCTCGTTCTCCGTCGATCCGTGGGATCCGAGCTACGGCATGGCCTACGGCGAGGAGATGGACGACGACTCCCGCCCGGGATCGAGTGCCGAGCTGGTGCTGGATCTGGAGTTGCCCCCAGCCGACTGGCGGCCGGTCTCGGCGGATCCGAGCCTGCCCGTTCCCGGCACGATTCTTTTCCTGGACGGCGTGCGCCGCATCGATGCGCGCGTCTGGGTACACGGCTCGGACCCGCAGCCGTCGCCGGGGATTGCCGCGTCCTATGCGGCTGGCCTCGTCTGCCTCGACGGGGCGGCGCGGATCAGCGATGTGGCGGTCGAGCGCGGCCTGTTCACGGCCGCCACAGAGGCGCGCGACATCGAGAGCCTGGCACGCGGTGTACTTCGCGCGCAAGGCGCCGGGGCCGGGCATGGACCAGCTGTCGCTCGCGCTGCAGCAGCATCTGAGCGAGGCGGAGGTGCAGCTGGCGCTGCTGTTCCGCACGGAAAACCCGGATGCGAACGATCTGCTCTTCGTGGACGGGCCGCTGCGGGGGCGGACCCATCTGGACCGGACGATCGGCTTCATCAAGACGCACCACACGACGTACCTGCCGCCCGAGCAGGCCGCGGTAGTTAGTGAACTCGGCCCCGGCCAGCGCACGCCCGCCTTCACGATGGGCACCTCCTGGCGGCGGAGCTCCTGGTACCTCCGCTTGCCCGGCCCGGCAGGCGCGCCGTGGTCCGGTGTCGTCCGGCTCGAGTGCTCGGCCGACCTGCCGGTGCCTGAGGTGACCCGGCTGGCGGACCTCAGTGCGCTGGTGCTGCCGCCGCTGGCGAGTTCGCCGCACAAAGACCCGCGCGCGCCGCAGAACCTGGTGCCCATCGGCGGCCTCGAGCGCGAGCTGCGCCGTCGGCTCGGCGACCAGCCGCTGCTATACCGGTCGCTCCGCGCGGCCGCTGCTGCGGCTGCCGCTGGCTGACATGGCCGCGCCGGCTGACGGGAGCGGCGCCCGCGCCGCAGTCGGCTCAGCAAGTAAACAAATAGTTCTGAGAGGACCAAAAGTCTTCGCGCTGATGGTCTGACTGACCTGAATGCGGCCCGGGCGATTTCCAATTTGTACGTCGTTGTACATCAGCGTACACTCGCTGGCATGGTGCTGACTGTTTCCCAGGCGCGGGCCTCTCTTCCCGAGCTGCTGACCCGAGTAGAGCAGGGCGAAGACGTGACGATCACCCGCCACGGGCGTGCTGTGGCCGTTCTGGTTCGTCCCGACGTATTGCGCGTGCGGGCCGAGGTCGTCATCGACGACGCAGCGAGGGTCCACCAGCTTCTGGACGCAGCAGGCGAAGGCGGGGAGTCGCTCGAGCCAGGCCTGACCGAGCAGCGGGCCGACGAGCTGATCGCCCACATCCGCGCCGGCCGGGACGGCCGCTAGTGGACGCGTTTGACGCGGACGTCCTCATCTATGCCGCCGTGCGTGATCACCAGCTGGGCCGGCGCGTTCTCATCCTCCTGCGCGAGCCTGGTCGTGAGCAGGCTGGAATCGGGTCCGTGCTTCTCTTGCCCGAGATTCTCAGCAAGCCGCTGGCCCAGGGCGACGCCGCGGAAGTCAGTGCGCTGGCCAGGCTGCTGGCCCGTCTGGACCTGCGGCCTGTTGACCGGCACACGGCAGAATTGGCCACCGCCCTGGGTGGCCGATACGGCCTGCGGGCGGCGGATGCCACGCACCTGGCGACAGCGATTAATGTCGGCGCTGACCGGTTCATCACCGACAACCAGCGCGATTTCCAGCGCAGCATCAGCGAAATCCAGGTGACGTACCCGGCTGACCTGCCGGACGTTCCGGTGAAGCCCGTTCGCCGGCCGACGTCGGCACAGTGAGAACCGGACCGCTCGGGCGCTGCCGCTCGGGAAAATCCGTGGCCTGTCTGCCGGCGCTCGTGTGACAATCGCGGCCGTGAGGAAGTCGGACATCACGCCGGAACTCGTTGCCGGGCTCCTTGCTGAGCAGTTCCCCCAGTGGGCTGACCTCCCGCTCCGCCGCGTCGACGTGGACGGCATCGACAACACCACGTTTCGGCTTGGTGAGACGATGTCCGTCCGGCTGCCGAGCTCCGAGTGGTACAACGATCAGACGGAGAAGGAGCAGCGCTGGCTTCCGGTGCTCGCTGAGCAGCTTCCGCTGCCGGTCCCCGCGCCGATCGCGATGGGCGAGCCCGGCTACGGCTACCCCATGCCCTGGTCGGTGAACCGCTGGATCGACGGTGACACGGTGACGGCTGAGAACGTCACTGACCTGGCGCAGTTCGCCTCCGCGATCGCCGACTTCCTCACCGCGCTGTACAAGATCGACCCGGCTGGCGGACCGCAGCCCGGACAGCACTCGTGCTTCCGCGGCGCACCGCTCACTGTGTATGACTCCGAAACGCGGGATTCACTGGCCGCGCTGGAGGGCCACATCGACACCCGGCTCGCCGCCGACGTCTGGCGGACTGCTCTGCGCGCCGACTGGCAGGGCCCGCCGGTCTGGTTCCACGGCGACATCGCGCCGGGCAACCTGCTCGTCACCGGCGGGCAGCTGAACGCCGTCATCGACTTCGGGTGCTGCGGCGTCGGCGATCCTGCCTGCGACACGGTGATTGCGTGGACGTTCCTGTCCGGCGAGAGCCGCCGCGCGTTCATGGAGAAGCTCCCCGTCGACAGCGCGACCTGGGCTCGCGGGCGCGGCTGGGCGATCTGGAAAGCCATGAAGGTCCTGGTGAGCGCCCTCGAGAACGACCCGGAAGACGCGATCGCGACCAGGCGGGTGATCGAGGAGGTCATGGCTGATCACGCGGTGGCGCCCGGCGCGGCGAGATGAGAAGCTCGTCATAAGACCGGCCCCGTGGGCCGCGCCGTGCATGACTGCCGCTGCCCCGGGTAGCTGAGCCTGGCTGCATCCACCGCTATCCGGGAGATGACATCACATGGCTGGCGCCGCACTTGCCAATCGGGGACGACTCATCGGCGGCCTGCTCATACTGCTCGGCGCGTGGGGAGCGCTCGTTCCCTTCGTCGGGCCTTACTTCGGCTACGCCTACACGCCTGACCGGACCTGGGCGTACACCTCAGGGCGCCTGTGGCTGTCCGTGGTGCCGGGCGCGGCAGTGTTCCTCGGCGGACTTCTGGTCCTGGCATCTAACCGGCTGGCTGGTTCGGGCGCGTTTCTTGCCGTTCTCGGCGGTACCTGGTTCGTGATCGGGCAGTCGGTTAGCGCCTTCGCGCTGACGAGCTACGCGATTTCGGCCGGCTTCCCGGTCGCCAGCCACGGCGCAATCTTCGGCCCTGCGACGATGCGCTTCCTGGAAACGCTCGGCTTCTTCTACGGTCTCGGCGTCGTGATCCTCTTCTTCGGGGCTGTCGCGCTGGGCGAGGTCGTTGTGGCCCGGATGGCCGCGCGCCGGTTCAGCGCCCGGCTATCCGAGGCGGCCGGCGAGACCCAGCAGTACCCGACCGACCAGTACGGTGCCGCTTACTGACCTCGGTGTCGCGGCTGCGGCGCGGCCACGCGGCGACGCGGGTCGCTGATGGCCTCAGTCCGCCGGGTGCGGGCTGATCTGAGCCAGCCCGTACACAATCCGGTCGAGCATTGCGTCGGTGCCCGGCCACGGGAAGCCCGGCAGCAAACCGTGCAGCGTCGCGAACCCGTGTAGCGCGGCCCAGATAGCAGCGCAGTCGCGATGCGGGTCGTCGCTGGCGGACGTTCCGGCGTCGATGCAGTCCTGCAGCCGGTCGACCATCAGCCGGAAGCTCTCGGTCCGCATCTCCGGAACCGGCCGGGAGCCGCCGTCCAGCAGATCCTTCCGCTCGAACAGCAGCCGGTAGCGGCTCGGGCGCTCAGCCGCGAACTTCAGGTAGGCGGCACAGCCCGCGCGTAGCTGTGCGGCCGGACTTTCACCGGCGCATGCGGCCTCCGCGATGGCCGCGTTGAAATCGCTGAAGGCACCGTCGACGATCGCGTCCACGATCGCGTCCCGGTCCGCGAAGTGCGAGTAGATCGACGGCGCCGAGATCCCGACCTGGCGCGCAACAGCCCGCAGCGTCACGGCCTCTTCGCTGCCGGAGTCCTCCAGGAGCTGGGCCGCTCCGGCCAGAATCTCCGCGCGAAGCCGAGTTCCCTCGCCGCGCCGGTTGCGTTCCCGCACAAGATCTTTCATACCCATGACTTTACAACCGTTTACTCATGCTGTAAAACTTACAGATGTAAGCCAACAAGCGTTAGCTGATCGAGGAGACCCGAGCCATGACGCTGAACACCACTCACGAGGGAATGGCCGCAGGCCAGGCCGGTCAGCAGGGCCACCCCCGGCGGCGCGCAGTCCTCGCCGTCATGTGCCTGTCTCTGCTGATCGTGGTCATCGACAACACGATCCTCAACACCGCGCTGCCGACGTTGTCCCGCGTGCTGCACGCGTCCACGACCGATCTGCAGTGGATCACCGACGGTTACACCCTGACCTTTGCGGCACTGCTGGTCATGGCCGGCGCGCTCGGCGACCGCTTCGGCCGGCGGCGGGCGCTGCTGCTCGGCCTGGTGATCTTCGCTTCCGGCTCTGCCTGGGCAGCGCTGTCCGGCGACTCGTCCGTGCTGATCGTCGCCCGCGCCCTGATGGGCGTCGGTGCCGCTTTCGTCATGCCAGCCACGCTGTCGATCCTGACGGCGGTGTTCCCGGCCAGGGAGCGCGCCCAGGCCATCGGCGCCTGGTCGGCCATCGCCGGCATCGGTATCGTGGTCGGCCCGACGCTCGGCGGACTGCTCCTCGCCCACTTCTACTGGGGCTCGGTCTTCTGGGTGAACGTCCCGCTCGTCGGCGTCGCGATCGCCGCCGTCCTGACGGTCGTGCCGAACCTGCCGGGGCGCCGCGAGAAGGGCTCGCGCCTCGACTTCATCGGCGCTGTCTTGTCCGCTGCCGCCATGCTCGCGATCGTCGACGCGGTCATCGAGGGCCCGAACCGCGGCTGGACTGCCGCCACAACGCTGGGCGAGCTGGCACTCGGTGCCGTGTTCGTCGCGGCGTTCGTCTGGCGCGAGCTGCATGTCGCGAACCCGCTGATCGACGTGCGGGTCTTCCGCCACCGTGCGTTCTCGGCGGCGAGCGCCGCGATCGGACTCACGTTCCTCGCGCTGTTCGGCTCGCTGTTTGCCCTGACGCAGTACCTGCAGCTAGTCCAGGGATACAGCCCGCTGGGAGCCGGCGTCTGCGCGCTTCCCTTCGCCGCCGCGGTCATGGTCCTCGCCCCGCTGAGCAGCAGGTTCGTGGCGCGGTTCGGCATCCGGACCGTGGTCCCCGCCGGACTGGCGCTGATGGGCGGCGGACTGCTTCTGCTGACCCAGGCCACACCCACCACCAGCTACTCGTTCCTGGCAATCGGCGTCGCCATCATGGGTGCCGGAATGGGCCTGGTGATGGCACCCGCCGGGGCGTCCATCATGTCGGTCCTGCCCGCCGCCCAGTACGGCGCCGGCAGCGCAATCAACGACACCGTGCAGGAACTCGGCGGAAGCCTCGGCATCGCCGTCATCGGGAGCGTCGTCGCGAGCTCGTTCCGGCGCGCGCTCGACTCCAGCGGCCTGCCCGGTCAGATCGTGGCGGCAAGCCGCCCGTCGATCGCCGCCGCGGACGCCGTGGCCGCGCACGCCGGGCCGCTTGCCCCGCACGTGCTGCAGGTCGCGCACGCCGGCTTCACCACCGCGATGACAACCGGCTTCACGGTCGCCGGCACGATCGCAGTCGCCGCAGCAGTCATCGTGGCCATCGCTCTCCCCAGCCGAACCGCTGCGCACGACGAGCCTGAAATGGCGCAGCCGGCCGCCGACCGCGAATTGGTGGCCATCGGGGATCCCCAGCGCTAACTCCATCAAGCGCCTCCAGAAATGCAGCGCCTCCCCACGGATTCGGGGAGGCGCTGCGCATGGCTCACTTGCCCGCGCCGGCTGGACCGCGCGCATCATCGCTGGTCAGGAGACGAATCCATGGAACGCGGACCTCGATGGCCAGCTCGGCCCAGCGACTTGCGTAAAAAGGTCATGACGGCTCGGTCAGAATCACCGAAATTCATTGCCGAGATCGCTACTATCACGGCATCAACACGCATCACAGCGGGGATAGTGCCTGCCAGGGAACGCGGCAGGTGGAGTACGGCTCACCTAGTATCGATTCTAGTTGCGCTGATAACCGTACATATCATTCTGCTGCTGCGTAAGAGCCTGCCAACGGCCGCCAGGTCGACGGCTTGATATTCCGGAGCAACGATGCCAGACGAGACACTGGGCGCGTGGCGGCTAAGACGCGACCCGTCCTCCGTTGACGTGACGGATCCGGGCCAGCCGGCTTGGGTCCGCAGTTCATTCTGTGGCGGTGCCGGCTCGTGCGTGGAGATCGCCAACCTCCGCGACGGCGCCAGGGCTGTGCGCGACGGAAAGTCGCCTCAGACCAGCCCAGTCCTCATCTTCACGGGCCGCGAGTGGGACTCGTTTATCTCGGCCGTCAAGGTCGGCGAGTTCGACTGACACACCGAGCGCCGGGCGGTGACGCGTCGCATACGCGGCGAGTGCCATCCGATTCAGTCATGCGCGCCCCCAGCCGGGCGGCGCTTGCGGCTGGGAGCGCTCCGCTGCTAGGTCGTTGTCTCGGTTACGTCAGGTACGCTCGCGCCGGAACGTGCCTGTTGTGCCGCTACGAGCAGCGGCATGATCGACATGACGTCCTCCCGGCCCTGCTTGCAGCCTCGCGCCCACACTGCGCGTTCATGCCGAAGCTGAGTCACGAGTTCTCGCGCCTTTGCAGCTTCTTGCTGCCAGTAGGTGAGTTCGTCTCTGGACTCTTCGCGGTGGCGATTGAAGGCTGCGGCTGCCCATGCAAGAGTGACAAGCCACGAGAGAGCAGCGGCCGCGCAGGACCAGCCGAAAATCTCAAGTACCACCTCTGTCACCCCCTTGCGGGGCGTTGCGGCTGCTGAGCCTGCCAGCTGTCTTTCTGACCTGGCGCTTTGAGCACTTGCGGATACTGCGGACGTGGGTAGTGTTGTTTTTGGCCATTGAGCTATTCCGTTCCTGACTACGAACTGGGCTGGTTCTTGGTTTTCGATCTGGGCGGGCGCGCATGCCCGCCCAGTGTCGTCTCCGGTGATTGCGCGCGTGAGGCGCGGCGTCGGACCAGGAGCGGCGGACCGCGCGCACAAGCTCGGCGGTGCTGGCGCTCGGTCATGCCGGCACTGAGCTGGCCCGACTTCACAGGGCTGCTGAAGGCTGACCGTAGTGGGAGAACCATCCGGCCCTGACGCCTAGCGACCATCGGCGGCCTCCCATCCCCACCGGGGATACCCCTCTCTTGGATTGTCAGTTAGCGTGACGAACTTCTGCAAGGTGCAGTGCAAGGTGTCATGAATATTTTTCCGACCCCTTCACTGACAGACCTCGCGGCGCTACGCTTCTGATGCGATTGCTGTTATCAGCTGCGACAGGCTGGACGGGAAGGGTTACGTGCCCGATCTCCGGAGCTCGCCCGCTAACCGCGCACTGGCGGCAGAGCTACGCCGCCTGCGCGAGCTATCCGGCATGTCGGGCGACGAAGTGGCAAGCCGACTGCGATGGTCAGCTTCCAAGGTCAGCAGGATCGAGACTAACCGCTCCGGAGTAAAGGAACCGGATCTTGACCGGCTGCTAGACCTCTACAACGTCGAGGGCGACCGGCGCGAACAGCTTGCTGCGCTTGCGAGGGAGCCGGAGATCCGAGGCTGGTGGAGTGCATACGCCGAGTCCATCGATCCTGACTACGCGGCATACATCAGCTTGGAGTCCCGAGCGTCCCAGCTTCGCTTCTGGTCGCCAGAGATGATCCACGGACTGCTTCAGACTGAGGATTACGCGAAGGAGCTCATGCAGATCATTTACGGGTCGCCTTCATCGATACCGCCCCGTACTATTCAGGACCGGATCGACATTCGCGTTCGCAGACAGGGCCTGTTCACAGGGGCGCGCCAGAGGCACTTCACGTTCATACTCGATGAGGCCACGCTGCTCCGCAGGCACGGTAGTGCGGAGGTTATGAAGCATCAGCTAGCCCGGCTCGAGGAAGTCTCCCGGTTCGCGAACGTGACCATCCGCATCCTCTCGTTCGCCGGCCCTCATCCGGTCGTCAGCCCGGGTGCGTTTGCCATCCTCGAGTTCGAGCCCATGCATCAGACGGTCATCAGCGACGTCGTTTATGTTGAGCGGCTCGAGACAAACGACCTCTTCGACGAAGACGCCGACACCTACAAGTACCGGCTCGCATTCGAGCGGCTCGCGGAAGTAGCGCTAACACCGGACGAGTCGCGGGATCTCATCGCCCGGACTGCAGGGGAACGCTGGTCCTAGCGTCAGGCACCTGCGGTCGGCCGCTGGGCGAGATCGCCTTCGAGGATCCGGGCGGCCCCGCGGATGACGCAGCGCAGCGGATCGTCGACGACCATGACGGCGATGTCGGCAGCCGTCTCGATCCGGAAGGCGAGGCCGGGCAGCAGCGCCCCGCCGCCGGACAGCCGGATCTTCCCCCGCACGATCTCAGCGGCCAGGTTGGGCGGCACGTCCGACAGAAGTCCCTCGACCGCGTCGATGATCGCCGACACGGTCGGCTCCAGCGCAGCGGCCACGAGTTCGGCCGGAACGCGCTCCACCCTGGGGACCCTTCGGGCGACGTCGACGCCAACCGCTTCTGCCACCGACGTGGAGCCGTCGCCCAGACCGAGGATCATCTTGAGGCTCCTGGCGGCATCCCGGCCGATGAGCAGGCCGTACTCGAGTTTCACGGCGCGGCTGATGGCGTCGTCCATCGCGTTGCCGCCGATGCGCAGCGACCGCGCCCGGACGACGTGTCCGCCGGCGAGCACGGCGACCTCGGTCGTTCCGCCGCCGACATCCACGATGAACGCGCCGGACCCGGCGCTGAGGTCGTAACCTGCGCCAGCTGCGGCCGCGACCGGTTCGTCGACGAGCTGGATGGTGCAGCGCGGCCTCAGCGCCTCAGCGGCAGCCAGCACCGAGCGGCGCTCCACCCACGTAGCCTCCACCGGAAGGCAGACCACCGCGGCAGTGCGGGCCAGCCGCCGCCGCACCCTGGCCTCGCGCAGGAATGCCTGCAGCATGGCGACAGTCGCGTCGAGATCGGCGATCACTCCGTCCCGCAGCGGGTGGATGACCTCGACGTCCTGCGGCTCTTTGCCGGTCAGCGCATCCGCGGCCTTTCCGACTGCCACGACCTGACCAGTGGCATGGCTGACGGCGACGGCCGACGGCTCCTCGAGCACGACGCCGCGGCCTGCGACGTGCACGAGAGTATTCACCGTGCCCAGGTCGATCGCGACCGCCGACCTAACCCGCATTGCCCCGCCCTCTGCCCGATTTGATGATCCAGTACCAGTATGGAGTCATCTGGATCGGCGGGAGGAGCTTCCCGGCGCGTCCTGCACCAAACGTGACGAGGATGTCAGCGGGAAGAGCAGGGCAGATCGGGAGTAACTATGCAGATAGCGAATGTCGAGCAGTTGATCACCGACCTGGACCGTAGGGGCGCGCCCTAATTGGGGGGACCCTCGAACTTGTCGGGGTCGGGCCCGGTCCGCACGTTCCGGTTCAGTGCCGTGATGGCCTCGACGTCCTCGCCCGACAACTCGAAGTCGAAGATGTCGATGTTCTCCCGGATCCGGGCCGGCGTGACCGACTTGGGGAACACGATGTCGCCACGCTCGATGTGCCAGCGCAAGATCACCTGAGCGGGCGTCTTCCCGTACCGGCGGGCGATGTCGTCGATGGTCGGGTCGCCGAGCGCGTTCCCCCGCGCCAGCGGCGACCACGCCTCCACCGCGATCTGGTGCTCGGCGCAGAATGCCCGCACATCGTCCTGCGTCAGGTACGGGTTCACCTCGATCTGGTCAAGGGCCGGAGGGATCTCGCACTCCTGATGCAATCGGCGAATGTGATGCGGCTGGAAGTTGGAAACGCCGATCGAGCGCGCGCGGCCGTCTCGGTAGAACTCCTCGAGGGTGTTCCAGGTAGACACGTAGTCGCCGTCGTAGCGGGTCGGCAGCGGCCAGTGGATGAGGAACAGGTCCACATAGTCGAAGCCGAGTGCCTTCAGCGACTCGTCGAAGGCCCTCCGCGCGTCGTCCGGGAGGTGCGCGCCGTTTCCGAGCTTCGTGGTGATGAACACCTCGCCCCGGCCCAGCCCGGACTTGGCGATGGCCGCGCCGACCTCAGCCTCGTTTCTGTACATCTCGGCAGTGTCGATGTGCCGGTAGCCCGCCGTCAGGGCGTCCGCCACGGCTGCCTCGGTCTCCGCGGGGGGCACCAGGAAGACGCCGAATCCGAGCTGCGGAATGGCCTGGCCGTTGTTCAGCATGATCTCGGGGATAGCAGTCACGACATCTCTCCTCCGGAGCCGGTTGACTCGGTCGGTGATCGCGGGCGCTTTCAGCCTGCCCGCAAGGCGGCGGGCTACGCATGCCGCGCAAGCTCCTGCCAGGTGCGGCCCGAGCGGACGCTGCGCGGCTGAGCGGCGGTGACGTCCGAGCCGGGCTGAGCACCATCGTCGCGCATCTTGACCAGGATCCAGCGGCGCTCGCCGGTCCTGGTCAGCGCGAATCCGCCGGACAGCTTGGCCCCGTCGAGGAAGACCGACAGATGGCCGGGCTCGTCGCGGACGATCTTCGCCGGGCCCTCGTCCCAGATGATGACCGCGCCGCTGCCACGATTGCGTCCGCCGTCCTCAGCCGGTCGCTCGTGCACGCCCTCGAATTCGCCGGCGGACAGCTCGTGATCCTCAACCGGCACGGCGAGGCGCCGGACGGCCGGGTCGAGCGACGGGCCCTTCGGCACGGCCCAGGACTTCAGCACTCCGTCGACGAGGATGCGCAGGTCGTAGTGGAGACGGGTCGCGTCATGCAGCTGGACGACGAACCGTGACGTCTGCACGGGTCCGACGCTACATCGCCCGCTCATGAGGAAAGGGCCGTGCCCCCCGGCTGAATCGTCCATGTCACGATCTGATCAAGACCTGGCCGCTACCATGAGGCGGCATGCGAATCAACGGTGATTTCCGCACATTGGCGGTCATTCTCGCTGGCGGCCTCGGTGCCTGTCTCGCGCTTGCCGCGTGCGGAACGACGGCCGCACCTGCGGCGGACAGCGCCCGCCACGCCACCACCGCGCACTCGCTGACGCACGCCCGTGCAGGTACCGACGCGACGGCGGCGGCGCGGTCCGCGGCAAGCTCACCCGCCTCGACACCGGCATCCGCGCCGAGCGCTGCCACAGTTGCGCCCGCTAGGCCCGCGAAGTACGGCAACCCGGAGGGTGCCGCCACGGTCCCGGCGGCGGGCCATGCCGTCAGCACCGCGCACCCCGGGCATGTCGTCGGCAACGGGACGCCCGCAAGCTGCACATCGCCGGCCGTCGTCCGGGCGGTGGCCAGAGGCGGAGTCATCACATTCAGCTGCGGGCCGGACCCGGTCACCATCACCATGACGGCGACCGCGAAGGTCGTGAACACCCACCGGCGCACGGTTCTGGATGGCGGCGGCCTCGTCACGCTGAGCGGCGCAGGCAAGCACCGCATCCTGTACATGAACGCGTGCGACCCGAGGCAGAAGATCACCACCGATGACTGCTGGGAGCAGAAGTGGCCGCAGCTCGTCGTGCAGAACCTGACGTTCCGTGACGCTTACTCGCCGACCCGGGAGACCAAGACGTCAGAGTACGGCGGCGGCGCCATCTTCGACGAGGGCGGCCAGCTGAAGGTCGTGAACTCGGGATTCTTCGACAACCGCTGCTACCGGGCCGGCCCTGACCTCGGCGGCGCGGCGATCCGCGCGCTCGGCATGCACATGAGCACGCCGGTCTACATCGTCGACGACACCTTCCACGCGAACAAGTGCTCCAACGGCGGTGCGCTCAGCGGCTTGTTCGCGAACTTCGCCGTGTACAACAGCGTGTTCACCGGCAACAAGGCGATCGGCTGGGGTGCTAACCCGGCGAGCAGCGGCACGGCCGGCGGCGGGAGCGGCGGCGCGATCTACACCGACGGCGACAGCTACAACCTGGTCATCGCCGGGACGATCATGCGCGACAACTCCGCCCGCGAGGGCGGCGGCGCCATCTTCTACGTTGTCGATGGCGGCGCGGGCACGCTCACCATCGAGGCGCACTCGACGCTGCGTGACAACCCGAGTGGCGAGTTCCAGAACGCGCCGGGCATCTTCGACAGCGTGGACCAGAAGGTCGTCCCGCCGGTCGTGACGGGCGGCTCGACAGTCAGCTGAGCGACTCCGCGATCGCCCGGACGGCGTCGGTCGTGACGCGGATCGCCGGGCTGAGCGCGGCGGGCCAGGTGGACAGCTTCGCCACCACGGTCTGGGTCGGCACGTGGACGAACACGTTCTGGCCGTTGATGCCCGAGGCATGGAAGAACGGCACGGCAGGCTCGCGGACCCACCAGCAGTTGCGGTAGAGGGCGCCAGGCGGGAACCCTGGTGCGTCCCCCACAGCGGCGAAGGCTTCCGCGCCGTCCTCGGCACCGTCGATCGTGTCCCGCGCCCAGCCGGTCGGGATCACCCGCCGCCCGCGGGCCGTCCTCGCGGCCGCGGCCTCGGCATACGCCAGCCCGAACCGGCCGAGGTCGCGCAGCGTGGCGCAGATACCACCGTCGGCCATCGCGTTGCCGTGGGCGTCGACAGTGATCTCGGCGTCGAACTCCGCGCCCATCGGCTGCCAGACCAGTTCCGCGATGAGGTCGTGAAGGCGTGCGCCGCCGGCCTTCTCCAGCACCCAGCCGAGGACGTCGGTGAGGATCGACCGGTACCGGAACGGGCCGCCGTGCTCGCCGTCGTTGTACAGCGTCGGGTAATACTGCAGGGCATCGGCCGGGCGCGGCGACCCGTCGTCCGGACGCCACAGGTAGACCCGCTCGTAGGTGCGCACATCGGCCTGCGGGTTGTCATACGACTCGTCGAAGTGGGTGCCGGTACGCATGTCCAGCAGGTGCTGAACGATCGCGCCCTCGAACGAGGTCCCGGCGAGCTCCGGGACGATCTTCTCGACCGGCGCCGAGACGTCCAGCTGCCCCCGCTGCGCGAGCACCCCGGCGACCGACGCGACGACGGACTTGGACACCGACATGAGTAGATGCGGCGTCTCTGGGCCCAGGCCGTTGAAGTACTGCTCGCTGATGATCCGCCCGCGGTGGAGTACCAGGAAGCCGTCGGTGAACGTCTCGGCCAGCATCTCGCCGACTGTCAGCTCCCGGTTACCGGACCGGAACCGCAGGCCGGACAGGTCATGCTCGGCTCGCGGCAGGCGCCGCGGCCGCCCGGTGCCGCGGCTTATCCTGGCGGTCGGGATGAGCTCACGGATGTGCTGGAACGCCCAGCGGTTGAACGGCGGGTCCTGCCAGTTCGCCAGCGTGACGAGCCCCTCCGGGGGAAACGGGGGTACACCGGTCATCAGTCCGCCGGCACTACGCAGATCCGCAAACTCGGTCATTAAGCCAATTTACCGGCCGGCACGCGGGCGGCTGCGAGCTACAGCGCACGTCGTTAATGGAATGAGCCGCGCCGACGTTGTCGGTAGAGTTCTGGCGCATGACCGAGATAGACGAGCACGGCCGTCCCGATCCTCCCATCGCCGCCGACGAGGCGGCCACCCTCGCCGGATTCCTGGATTTCCAGCGCGCGACCCTGGCGTGGAAATGCAGTGGGCTGGATTCGGCAGGCCTGGGCGCAACCGTCGCGGCATCGACGATGACACTCGGCGGGATGCTCAAGCACCTCGCGCTCGTCGAGGACAGCTGGTTCACCCGCGTCTTCCTCGAAAAGGACCGCCCCGCGCCATGGAACGCCGTGGACTGGAACGCAGATCCCGACTGGGAGTGGCGCACGGCCGCCGATGACTCGCCGGAGGAACTGCTGCGGCTCTGGCACGTTGCCATCGCGAGGTCGCGCACCGTCCTGGCCGATGCCCTTGCTACCGGCGGCCTGGATCAGCTCGCCCGGCGGCCCTGGCCAGACGGGCGGGCGCCGAGCCTGCGCTGGATCCTGTGCCACATGATCGAGGAGTATGCACGCCACAACGGGCATGCTGACCTGATCCGCGAGTCGATAGACGGGCAGACCGGAGAGTAACCATCCTTGCCAGCAGGCTGCTTACCGCGCAGCGGCGTCCAGGGCCGCCGAGAGCACCTCGGCAATCTGATGCAGTTCCGCGGCAGTGATGACGAACGGCGGCGACACCTGCAGCGCGACGCCGCGCAGCAGCCTGGTGATGACGCCGCGCTCCCGGGCGGCGGTCACGATCCGCGGCCCGAGGCCGGGATCGGCCTCCCTGGCACCGGCAGCGAGCTCGATGCCGGCCAGCAGCCCGACGCCAGTGCGCACGTCGCTGATCAGGTCGTGCCCGGCCAGCGGCCCGAACGCGGCGGCAACCGCCGGCTCGAGCTCGCGCACCCGGGCGATCAGCTGCTCGCGCTCCACGATGTCCAGGTTGGCAAGACCCACCGCACACGCGGCCGGGTGTCCGGAGTACGTGTAACCGTGGCGGAAGATCTCGGCTGAACCCGGCCGCCAGAACGGCTCGGCAACCCGGGCGCTGACGAGGACCGCACCGAGCGGCAGGTACCCGGACGTGATCCCCTTGGCGACGGTCATGAGGTCCGGCTCGATGCCCAGGCGCTGGCTTCCGAACCACTCACCGGTCCGGCCGAAACCGGTGATCACCTCGTCGGCGATGAACAGCACGTCCGCGTCCCGGCAGATCTGCTGAACGTCGGCCAGATAGCCCTCAGGCGGGAAGTACACGCCGCCGGCGCCGACGACAGGCTCGCAGATGAACGCGCCGACACGGTCCGCGCCGACCTGATCGATGAGCTTCGCCAGCGCGGCCGCGTCGTCCCACGGCACGTGCTCGACGCTGCCCACGAGTTCACCGAATGGCTCGGCGTTGACCGGGATCCCGCCAAGCGAGGTGCCGTAGGCGTTCACGCCGTGGTAGGCGTGCGACCGGCCGACGATCACCTGCTTTTCTGGCCGCCCCACGGCACGCCAGTAAGCGCGGCTGAGCTTCGCGGCGGTGTCGACGGCGTCCGAGCCGCCACCCGGCGTGAAGAAGACCTTCGCGCCCGCAATGGGCGCGAGAGCCGCTACGCGCTCCGCCAGTGCCTCGGCGGGCGCATTCGAGAAAACCTCATAGGTCTGAAACGCGGCAAGCTGGTGCATCTGCCCCGCCGCCACGTCGCCGAGTTCCACGCGGCCGTATCCCACGTTGCAGTACCACAGGCTGGCAAGCGCATCCAGATAGGCGCGTCCCGCCGCGTCGTAGACCGTGCACCCCTCGCCGCCCACGATGCGGACTTCATGGTCAGCGATCGCCGCCATGTTCGCGAACGGATTCCACAGTGCCTGGTCGCTGGCCGCGTGGTCGGCTGTTGGCATAGCGGGCGGTTCCTCTCCGGTTGTCCTCGCTCCCCAATCTACCGACGCGCTGGCGGCCGCAGGAGCAGCCCACTGTCAGCCGCTGCGAGCTCGATGCCTACAAATACGGCAGCCGCGAGCACCTGAACGTAACCGCCTGACCGGCCAAGGTCAGTTAGTCACCGGTGACTGTCCGGCGACGCGGACGAAGCGACACAGCCGGATGCGGTCATCCTCGTCGAGAACCACCGCACGGGCAGAGCGACGCAGATTCACCGAGGACATCCGCGCATGCTATCCGCCTGCCCTGGCTGACCGACCGCTAGCGCAGTGGCACGTGCTGCCGCGCTGTCATCGTGAGCTGGCGGTACAGCGCAGTGGTGTCTGGGTGCGGCTCTCCGCCGGGAGCGATGTCCTCGATCGCGTCGAGGCAGCGCCGCCAGGCCTCGGTGACGCCGGCCAGGTTGCCGGCCGCGTGCTCAGCACGCATCACGGCGCGCCACAGCTGCTCCGCCGATGATTCCGCCAGCAGGCCGGCCCGGGCTGCCCGGGCGGAAGCACGCGCGGCACCGTTCGCCAGCTCGAACTCAGCCAGCGTCTCGGCTGCATCGGCGAGTTCCGCGCGCACCGTCTCGATCAGCGGGATGTCGATCCACCAGAAGTAGCCGCCGGTAAACGGCTGACCGCCGATGAGCGAGACCGCGGCCCGCAGATCGTCAGCCCGCCCGGCGGCAACCAGGTCGCGGAACTCCGTCCAGTCCAGCGTCGCGTCCGGGTGCAGGAGGTACTGCCCTTTGCCAGCGTGGATAATGTACTCCTGCCCGTCGCTGGCGAGCCCGAGGTGCCGCCGGGTACGGGTAATGATCTGCCGGACCGTGTCGCCGGGCTTGGGGTGGTCGGGATCGGCCCCGAGAATGCTGCACAGCGACGAGTTCGACAGGCCGGCGGGCGCGGCCAGTGCAAGCGCCAGGACAAGCTCGGCCTGCTTCGGCTGGAGCGGCGCGGCGGCGCCTGTGATCACGAACGGGCCGAGAACGCGGATCCGCAAGTGCTCACCGGGTGAGGCGGACCGCGCGTCCGCTTCCGCGCGCTGCAGGATGCTGTCGTCGTCAGCATCGTCTACAGCTCCGCCGCCGACTTCGGCGCTAGGCTGCTCGGCTGCAGAATCGCCCCAGCCGGGGTCGGCGAACCCGGGCTGCAGCCCGGACGCCTGCGGGATCCACGGCGGAGCACTGTAGACGGCGTAGGGCTCTTCTTCGGGGCTGACGTCCTCCAGGCCGTCCGCCACCGCGAACAACGTCGCGATCGCGTCGTAATCACCACTCGACAGTGTGCGGGGCCGCACCGTGATCTGGAACGGCACCACGTTGGCGACGATCCCGCCGGCCTGCTCTGCATCCGGCGCCAGCTGCAGCGCCGCCGGTGCCATCCGGCCGTCGGCGGCCTCCTCATCCCCGGCGATCAGCGCGGCAAGGCCGCAGCCGTCCTCGGCCAGGGCCAGCAGTCGCTGCAACTCGGCCGGCGACAGCTCAGTCCGGCTGACGAGTAGCGTCAGGCCCCAGTCCTCGTTGTCCGGCTCGGCGAGCCGTAGCTCGCGCGCGTCTTCCGGTGCGTGCTCGGCCAGACGCGGCCCCACCACCGCGCGGCGAGCCTCGAGAATAGCCAGCGCGTCAGCGACGGTGGCACAGTGCTCGGCCCGGCCGAGGACCTCGAGCTCGTCGCAGCCAACCAGGATCAGGTCATACCAGCCGCTCCACTGGCCGGTGGCGAGTTCGGTAGCTACGGTCGCGATGACGTCGTCGACCAGTCCGGCCGGGCCATCGCAGGCGGTGACCTGCAGCGATTCCAGGTCGAGTAGCAGATAGCCGTCGCCAGTGGCGCCCGCGGTGATCAGCCCGGGTAGAAGATGGCAGTCCAGCCCGGCGGTGCCGCTGGCCGGGCCAGCGCCGTTCGAGTCTTGCGCGCCGTATGCCATGGCAGCCGGAAGCCGGAGTTGCCAGCACATCCCCTGCCGGCCGGGCGTGATCGTGTACGGCAGCGGCGGAGCCTCGGCGGCGGGAGCGGCGAGCAGCACCTCCAGTACGTCCGGGGTGACGTGGAGCCCCACGATGTCCGGCGGCGGATAGGCGGAGCTACGAAGGCCCGCCTCCAGGCAGGCAAGCGCATCGCGCAGCGACGTCACGGTCTCAGCCGGGGCCGCAGCGCGCAGGCTCTGCTCAGCAGCCAGGACATCCGGGTCAGCGGGCAGCGCTATCCGGCGGCCGCGGCGCCGTTGCTGCCGCTGTCGCCGCCGCAGCCGGGCCAGGCTCGTCAGCACCGCGCCCGCGAGCACGCCGGAGATGAAGACTGCCGTTTCTGGCAGCGCAGTACTGGCGGGCGCAGTTCTGGCCGGCGTGGCGCTAGCCGGAGTCCGGTAGCCAGCTTCGCCGGCGCCAGCCGCGTTCGCGGCCGCCGAGTCGTCGCGCCCCGGTAGCGGGGATGCCGGGGAACGGGGCTGTGCGGATTCTCGGGATGCGGGTTCGCCACCTCGTGCCGCCGTGCGTGCCGGGGCCGGGTCGGAGGCGGCCTCGTTTCCGGCCTGAGAATGGTGGCCCGCAGCCGTGTCCTGCCGGGCCGGCGAGTGGCGCCGCTGGAAACGCGGATCCCTGGTGGCGTGACCGAGGTGGTCACTGCCCGCGGACTGGCCTGAAGCCGCCGCACTGGTCGCGCTGCCGGAGCCGGGCAGGAACAGCCGCCAGCCCGGCTCGATCAGCGACGGGTTGGTGAAGATCTGCCCGCCGCCCATGTCGTGCCCGTAATTGAGCTGCGCGATCTCCGGATACCGGTCTCCCGCGCCCAGGTAGCGCTCCGCGATGAGCCACAGGCAGTCGCCCGGGCGCACCGTCACGATGCGCGCCGACTGGGCTGGAGCGGACTCGAAGTCCAGGACGCGAGCGTCGGCGCTCCGGTCGGCCATCGCAGCCGACGCGGGAGTGGTCCCGGGGATTTCCCGGTCGGCAGGCGGCGCGGCCAGGTAGGCGGCATCGGCTTGCGGCGCGGTCTCGGCGCGCGAGACCGCAGCAGGGCGCTCCATCGGACGGCCGGGAAGCGGCTGACTGGCAAGCGACTGGCTGGGCGCCGCGGTGACGGACGCCGACAGCGTGATCGCCGATGGAGTCGCAAACGCCAGCGCCGCGAGCGTCACCAGATGCGCCGCGCCGCCCTGAAGGCCGCCGAGCCGCAGCCGTGGCGAGCCGCGTCCCCGGATCGCGGCCTGCGCCTCGGCGAACACGCACGCCGTGAACAGCAGCCAGGCTGCCCACGAGCAGTCCCGGACTATCGCGAGCAGCAGGCTGCCGGTTTCCACGCGGGACAGCGCTGCGGACAGGTCATGCCAGCCCGCCACGTGCGGCGGGAGTGGCGAGCCGCCGAATCGCAGCAGAACCAGCGGCAGGCCGATGATCAGAAGCGCCAGCAGCAGGATCGCTGTCAGGCCGGTTGCGACAGCCCTGGCCCGAGTGATCATGTCCCTCCCGTCACACCTGTTACGAGGGACGCCGTTGCCGTTCCGGTGCAGGTGAAGGAGTCGATGCCGATGAGCGAGAGGAACCGGGTGGGCTCGGTGATCGTCACGCTCACCCAGATGGCCCGGTTGCCGTCGGCGGTGACCACGTAGTGGCGCTGGCCGGCGGCAGCCAGATAACTGCTGGCCGCGTTGACTGCCTGCTGTTCGTCGACGACAAACGTTCCGGACGAGTACGCCGTCGACTGGTCGACGGTCGTGGCGCCGGCCCGGGCGGCTTCCTGAGCGAGGGCTACCGCGTTCTCGTCCGCGTTCAGCTTCGCGCCGCCGTCCACCACGATGCCGGCCAGCGCTACGAGCGCCACGAACAGGACGACGATCATCAGCGACAGCCCGCCGCGGTCCCGCTCCGGTCCGGCGCGCTGGCGGGCTGCCCGCAGACCGGCTGCTCGCCGCATGGACCGCAGACTGCCGTGCCGGGTGTGACGCTCGCGTGACAGGCCCATCGACGGCTCACCTCGACCGGTAGATGTCGAGCGGGCTGGTGAAGCTGGCAGTGAGACGCGTGCTGCCGGGAAGGCCGGGCAGGGCGAGGTTAGCCAGCGGGACACTGCAGCTCACGCTGGCCGTGACGGTCGCAGGCTGGCCGGGCGGAATGGCGAACTGACTAGTGTCCACCGCGACGACGGGGATGCAGTCCAGTCCGTCCTCGCGCAGCGCCGCCCGCGCGGACTCGCGACCGGCCTCCTCGGCTGCCCGCGGAGTGAGCGCGATCGACGCCTGCCGCGCGGCATCCCGGGCGGCAGCGTCGACCGATCCCTGCGCAACCGACACGCGCCCGGCGGCGATAACCAGGGCGAGCAGCGCCAGCAGGACAGGCGCGAGGATCACAAGCTCCAGCGCGGCGCTGCCGTCGTCCGCGGCTGGGCGCTCGGACGGCGTCCCTCGCCTGGCGGTCATGACCGGAACTCCTCAGCCGGCGCCTGCACGGTTTCCGACACCCGGACAACAAGACCGGGAACAAAGCTGGGAACGTGGCCGCTCACGGTGACGGAGATCGTCGCACTCGAGCCGCTGGTGCCGGTCACAGTCGCGGCCGGGTGTAGCAGGTAGCCCTCCCCGGCCTGCCGGGCGAACGCGAGCGCGGCCGCCGGGCCTGCCGCCATCGGCGCGTTCAGAGCGCGGGCGGCATCAGCGCCCTGCCGCGCGGCAGCGATCGCGGCGTCCCTGGCCAGAAACCAGAACGCGGCCTGGATCAGCACCATCAGGAACAAGAACACGAAAGGCAGCACCGCGACGTAGCTCAGCGTGAGCGCACCGCGGTCATCTCGCGCCAGCCGCGTGATCAGCTGCCTGACACGGCTCACCGCAAAGTCCTCCGACGCCCGGTCAGTTCGGGATGAGCTTCTCGAGGTCGCCGAGCTTGCCGGTGAGGAACGTGGCGAGCGCGAGCGCGGCAGTAACCAGGACGATCGCGATGGCGACCCACTCCAGGCTGAGTGCGCCCCGGTCGAGGCCACCCGACCGGACGGCGGCGGAGCGCACGCGCAGTTGCGTGATCAGGTACTGCAGGGCGGGGAGTCGCGGATCAGGATTCATTCACTGTGCCTTTCTCGCGGGTACGGCCGGGTCCCTTAGCCGAACAGCCGGTAGAAGTCAGGGAAGATCAGCAGCACCAGGAAGCCGCCTGCCAGCAGCGCGATTGGCAGCACCATGGTCGTGCTACGGGCGCCGGCCTCGGCCCTGGTGGCCGCAAGTGCCTCGGCTCGCATCGACTCGGCCCGCGCGCTGAGGGTGTCGAGGATCCGGGCACCTTCCTGGCCTGCGACGCCGGCGATCTCCGCCAGGTCGGCCAGTTCGGTAATGCCGATTTCGCCGGCGAGCTGCGCGAGGCCGTCCCACGGTGGCGCGCTTGCCCTGCGCGCCTGGGTGAGGGCGAGGCTGATGCGTTCGAAAGCCCAGCCCTGGCCGACCTCCGCGGCTGCCTCGAGTGCCTCGGTCGGTGCCGCGCCCGCGCCGCGCTCAAGCGCCACCAGGTCCAGGTAGCTCGTCAGGGCAAGCCGGAAGTCGGCCCGTCGCTGGCGCGCGTTACTGCGCGTGACGAGATCCGGCGTGAAAAACAGGGCAGCCCCGAGCGCCAGCGACCCAGCGGCCGGGATCGTCCACGGCAGTGACCGGCCACCGAGCGCCAGCAGTCCTGTGAGGACGGGGACGAGGGCGAGGCCGGCGAAGCCGAGGCCGAGCTTGGCCACGACCCAGTCCGCGGGATCCTGACCGAGCAGCCGCAGATCCTGGACGGGAACGGGCAGCCAGGGGGCCGCGGCCGACGCACGGCGGCCGAGCCGGGCCGGGACAGACCCGTTGTCGGCGGCGGCACCGCCCGAGTCGAGCCGGCCGATGGCGGCTCGCAGGCTCGGCCCGGCCGGTATCAGCTCCCGGACGGCGAGCCAGCACCCGAGTCCGGCCAGCAAGCCCGCGGCGAGCACCCAGACGGTCATCGCCGCCGCCTCGGCCGGGGCGAGGGTGCCGGGCGGAACGCAGGTCCGGCACCGGACGCCTGCTCCGGCTGGTCGCCGGCAGCGGCGAGAAACCGTCCAGGCGCGCTGACCGTGCCGAGGTGATAGAGCCAGGCGAGCCCGCCGGCGTACAAGGCCATGACGAGCGCCATCACGACCTGGCCGCTGACCGTGCCGTACGGCGCCGAGTACGACCGGTTGAGTACGGCGAACACGGTGAACCCGAGCACGAACACGGTCAGCCACTTCACCGTCGTGCGGTGCTGTGCGCGATCGGCCTCGATCTCGCGGCGCGCGGCGACATCACGCGCCAGCATGACGGCCAGCGCGTTGAGTACGTCGCGCACAGCTCCGCCGCGCCGGCCGGTGGCGATGATGAGCGCGGCGGCGATACGGTCACCGGCCGGGTCGTCGATGTCGGCGGCGAATGCGCGCAGCGCCTGCTCGGTGCCGGTCCGCGCAGCCAGTCGCCGGCCGAGCGCTGTCACCGCCGGGGCAATCGCGGCGGGTGCCTGACGCGCCGACGCCTCCAGTGCCTCCTCAAGGCCCCGGCTGGCGGTCAGCATGTCGGACAGCCGCCGGGTCCACTGCTCGAGCCCCTCAAGCACTGCCGCTCGCTGCTGCGCGACCCGGCTCGAGGTGATGCGCGGCAGGAAGAGCACCGCAAGGGCCGCCGCGATCGTCGCGACGGGCCAGCGAGTGAGGATCAGTGTCAGCAGGGCCGCGCCGCAGGCGATCAGCGCCCGCTTGCGCGTCCGGGCGGCGACCACAAGCCGGCGCCGCGGCGGCGTCCCGGGCACCGGTGCGCGGCGCGAGAGCTCTCGCCCGAGCAGTACGACTCCGGCGATTACCAGGCCGCCGGCGAGCCCGGCCAGAGCGATCACCGGGACCACATCGCGGGCTGCTGGAAGGCGGGTAGCTGCGCCCTGTGCTGGTCAAGCAGAACAGGATCGAAGCCCGCCGCAGTGAGCCTGCGCAGCAGGCGGCGGACGGGGTGTGGGCGGCCATCGCCCGGCCGGTCTGCGGGTCGGGCAGGAAGAGCCGGTTGACCGCAGGCCGGTCAGTGTCGCCGGGCGGCATGACCTCCAGGATCTCCGAGACGTACCGGACCGTCCGGGTGCCGTCGTAGCCGCGGCGGACGTGGACGATCAGGTCGACGGCCATGCCCACGAGAATGTGGATGGCCCGCTCGGCCAGTGCCAGGCCGCCGCGCAAGCCGAGGATGAGGATCCGGTCGAACGCCTCCGCAGGTGAGTTCGCGTGCAGGGTGCACATCGAGCCCTCCTGACCCGAGTTCATCGCCTCGAGCATCGGCATGATCTCGCCGCGCCGCACCTCGCCGACCAGGATCCGGCGCGGGTTGTGTCGCAGCGCGTGCGCGATGAGGTCGTGCAGGCTGATGCCCCCGGCTCCCTCCGAGTTCGCTTCTCGTGCCTCGAACGGGATCACGTCCGGATGCTGGGCAAGCCCGTGCAGGTACAGCTCGTACTCGGATTCGAGCGTGGCTACGCGCTCACCCGGCGGGATCTCGCTGGCAAGCGCGCGCAGCAGGGTCGTCTTCCCGGCATTGACACCACCGGTGACGATGATGTTGCAGCGGCTGCGCACGGCCGCTGACAGGAACGCGGCCAGTGTCGCGTCGACGGTGCCGAGTTCGGCGAGCCTGCCGAGCGTGACGTCGATCTGGCCATGACGTCGCAGCGATGCGCACGGCCGGGGCGTGACCGACATCGTCGCGGTAAGCCGGGCGCTGCCCGTGAGGGCGACATTCACCAGCGGGGAGGCAGCCGAAAAGTCGCGGGCGGTCTGCCCGCCGCGGGTCGCCCAGGTCCGGATCATCGAGATGAGCGCATCGTCGCTGGCGGCGACCGGCGGGCCGGCCACGCGCTCACCGCTGGCGTAGGTAATCCAGACCTCGTCGCAGCCGTTGATGTCGACGTTCTCGACCTGCGGATCGCGCAGGTAGTCGGTCAGCGGGCCCAGCCCGTATCGCTGGTCGTGCACGGCCTGCGCTAGCTCGTCGAGCGCTCCGCCCGCAGATGCGGGAAGCAGTCCGACGCGCACCTGGTGCTCCAGCCACTGCCGGGCCGTCTCGCGGATGGCCGGCAGTACGTCTGCTGCGCTGGCGCCGTCATCGAGCTGAGCTGCGATCATGGCACTGATCTCGCCGATACCGCTGATCATGCGCGGGTCGGCTGGCCGGGCTCGCGGTCCTCGCAACTGCTCAGGCTCGACTACCGCGTCGCATGACTCCACTCCCGCCGTCGCCAGCGAATAGTGCCTGCCGTCCTCGGGCTGGAGGTCCCCGCCGGGGTCCGCCGGAAGCAAACCAGGCTGACCCGCAGGAAGCGAACCGGGCAGGTCCTCCGGAAGCGAACCGGGCAGGTCGTGCGGGGGCGCCGGCGGCCAGTGCAGTGTCATCGGACTGCACCCGCGCGGGCCGGGTCGTGCGTCGGCACCGCGATGTGATCGCGAAGTGCCTGGCCCGCCGTCCGGGCGGACCGCAGCAGGCGGCCGCGCGCCAGCTGCCGCTCGCTCCCGGCGCCGTCCGACAGCAACGCGGCAGTGCGCGGATCGTCCGGCAGCGCCGCCACCACCGGGAGCCCCAGCGCGTCGGCGACCTCCCGTGCCGAATGAGTCCCGGGTCCGGTCAGTAGCAGCGCGAGCCGGGTGCTGCCGCCCAGGAGCTCGCGGAGCAGCTCAGCACGCGAACGTGCGGACCAGACTTGCCGCAGTGTCGGCCGCAGCACAATGGCCAGTGTCCGGGCAGCAGCGAGGACAGCTATCGGCTGGGCGGCTCCGGCGTCGCAGCGACCGCAATCCGCGATGACGTCGGCCGGCTGAGCCGTCAGAGTCGCAGCCACCGCCGGCCAGGACGGGACGAGGCCTGCGGCCTGCCGCGGATCGGTGA
Source organism: uncultured Actinomycetota bacterium (assembly GCA_963711535.1). Taxonomy (GTDB): domain Bacteria; phylum Actinomycetota; class Actinomycetes; order Streptosporangiales; family Streptosporangiaceae; genus JAJYUU01. Next base: position 699,639 of record CAVQEN010000008.1, read on the forward strand.
GTCCGGGGAGCACGAGCGTCTGCTGACTGTCGTCGAGCGGGACAAGCTGCCGGCCTAGGCTCGCCGTAGCGGCGCCGGCATCGCGGCCCGCCTCGATGGCGTGCTCCATCAGGCCGCGCCCGGCCGGCACGTGACCGCTCAGGAGACCGGCCAGGACGTCGCCGCCGCTCGGATCGCATTCGGCCAGGATCGCCGTTGACGGCCAGGTCAGTGCGAGCGCGACAGCTGCGGTTGTGACGCCTGGAGCGCCGCCAGCCGACACGAGTGCATAGAGGTCGCCCACTCAGGTCCCCCGCTTCGTCACGACAAGCGCGAACTGGCCCGTCGACACCTGCTCGGCGACCGCCGCGGCACTGGCAGACCGCACCAGCAGGTCGACGACATCGAGGCCGTCGGAGTCCGGCGCCGCGCTCACGGCCTCGACCACTGCCGGTACAGGTGCTGTCAGGGCGGCGGCGCCAGTGCCGGAGCCGCTCTGTCCCTGATCGCCGGGAGTGGGCACGACCAGCACGCTGCTGCCCGGCGCCAGGCCGCTGGCCGGCAGCAATGTGGGCTTCACCGAGGCGGGGACGAGTGCCTGGCCGGCGGCCGGCGGCTGCGCTGTCGTGAGGTCTGACGGCGCCAGCAGCGTGCCGGGCTGCAGAGCGGCGGCCGCGATCCGCCCGTCAGCCTGCCCGAGCTGAGCCGCCGGGATGACGTGGATCGAGTTGCCGACGGTCACGCTCGCGGCCCCGAGATCGGCAGCCGTGATCACTGCGCCAGCGGCTACCGGCCGAGTCACCATGACGACGCTCACCTGGTGGTCGGCCTCCTGGTAGATCGCTGCGCTGACCAGGACTCCGGCACCGGCCATGGCGACGGCGAGCGCGATCATGGCCGGCCGGCGGCGTCGGGGGAGGCCGCGCAGCCGTGCGGGTGCCTGACCGAGGGTGATCCCGGAGCCGGTGCCGTTCGGCGCGACATCCCGCTCGGGGAAGAATGCTGTGCCGACTGCGGGCGGATGACTGCTCACGGGCTGGTCACCAGAGCCTCTCCTTGCGCGACCGGGACGGTGAAGCCGACTGCGACCGCGAGCGCGTTGTCGAGCAGTCCGCCGGCGCCGGCGGATCCGGTCCAGCTGATTCGCCAGGTCACGGTGACTGACGCCTGGTAGACGTTGCCGGGTTGTCCCGTGGACGGACGTTCGTAGGTGACGGAGCAGTCCGTGTGCTGCCGGGCTGCTGGCTCGTTCCGGTCGTACGCAGTGCCCGGTCCGGGACAGCTCACCGGCCGCAACCCCGCGCCTGGCGCGAACGTCAGGTCGGCCGGCTGAGCAGTGACCGTGGCCCACACTGACCCGGCGGCCACTGTGACCACGCGGGCATGCCACTGACGGGCGGGTACCCAGAACCACTCGGGCAGTCCGACGAGGCCGTCCGTGCCCCGGGGCGGCGCCGTAGCCGGGCTCAGGGCGGGCACCCGGAGTTCACCCAGGGCCTGCGCCAGCAACTGCTGCGGAGTGACCTGCGGTGCTCCGGTCGCGTTGCTGACCAGGACTGCCTGCGGGCCCGGACCGGTCGCACCGCCGATGCAGTCCATCAGGGCCCAGTGCATTCCCTTGGGCGGCGGCCAGTTCAGCCCGAGATTCCTGGCCTGCGCCTCGCTGAGCGGGACGAACGTGCAGGTGTTGTCGATCGTGCTACCCCCGCCGCCACTTCCGGAACCAGTGCCAGAGCCGCCGCCGGTGCCGCCGCCTGACGAGCACGGGACCGGAACGACCGTGCCGTCCACGTACGGATCGCATCCGCTCCCGCCGCCGCTCGCGGCAGCCCGCGGAGCGATCGTGACAGTGAGTCCGGCGGCCGCCAAAAGCACCGTGGCCAGCGCGGTCACGGCACGCACGGCACGTCCTCCGGGAGTTGCGACTCCACGAGCCAGTGGCCGTCAACCAGGTCGAGTCGCGTCACCAGGTTCGCCCGGTAGACCCCGCCGGTTCCCGGCACGGCCTGTCCGGTCGAGACGTATTCCAGCCCCATGGCGCTGGTGTCATCGCAGTCGTGCACGAACGCGCGCCGACCGCTGATCTGGACGGTCAGGATGTGCAGGTCATCCTGACCGTAGAAGCTCTCGCCCCGGGCCCAGATGATGCTGATCGCGCTGACGAGCCCGCCAATGCGGTTCGCGGCGAGGTAGGGGCGCAGCATGCGTCGCGCCTGCGCAGGGTCCCGCGACGCTTCCGCGGCTGCCAGCGCCGTGGTGTATCCGGCCAGGGCAGCGGTGACTTGCTGCCGGGAAGTTTCAGCGCCGGCCTGGCCACCTCTGCGGGCGCGGCAGGACCGGCCTTCGGTGGCAGATGTACTTGCGCCGCGGCGCCTGAACAGGCGGCCAGCAGGGGCACGGCGCACGTGCAGACGCCGATGAGGACTTGCCGAAACGCCTGCAGTCTCACTCAGACTCCGTCAGTCTCACTCGCACTCCTGCCCGCTGGCCTGCGGTATGCACCGTAGGACCGGTCTGTGTGCAGCCGGTTAGCGCTGCGTTAGCGCGCAGGTCGCGGCCCATGTCGGGGCGCATAGTCAGCCCTTGCAGGACGGCGCCGTGCAAGCGCCCGCGGCGCAGGTGACGGCGCGCCAGTGGCGGTGACCTGTGCCGGTGTGAGTGCTGCCAGGTCAGCGGCGCTAAGTCCGCGGCAAAAGGTCCTGGCTGCTACTGGGCCGCGGACAGCGGCTGCACGGCGGCATGCCGGTCGGCGAGCGGAGCGACCCGATAATTACCGGTCTCCGGGTCGACGATGATCAGTCCCGCATCCCGCAAGGTCTGAGTAACCGAAGAGGCTCCGGCGGCGGACTGCACGACAGCATCCGGAAGGGAGTCCCCCCCGGCCAGAGCCAGGATCCGCAGCGCCCGCTGCGACCGTGCGTCAAGCGCCCGCCAGGACCGGTCGAGCCGCCGGCTGACAGACAAGTCACCGATCGACAGCTCACCCAGCAGTCGCCGGTTGTCCGAGACTGCCGTGGCAAGTTCGGCGAGCGGGCGGGCTGGATCGGCGGCCAGCCGGGCACCCGCAATACGCAGTGCGAGCGGCAGGCCGGCGCAGGCCGCCACGATGGCCCGGGCAGCATCGGGCTCGGCGTCGACACGTCGCCGGCCCGCGATCTTGGCAAGAAGAGCGATCGCCTCGTCGGCACTCAGCCCGCTGACCGCGAGACAGCTTGCACCCTCCAGGTCGGCCAGCCGTGAGCTACTCGCGACCAGGACCGCCGTTCCGGCAGTTCCCGGCAGCAGCGGCCGCACTTGCGCAGCCGAGGCCGCGTCGTCAGCGAGCACGAGCACGCGGCGCCCGGCCAGCAGCGTTCGGTACAGTGCTGCCCGCTCGGCCAGGCCCGGCGGCACTCGGGCCGCAGGCACGCCCAGTGATCGCAGGAGCTCGCCGAGGATGTCCAGCGGAGGCCGGTCCTGGCCGGGACCGCCAAGCGCGACGTACAGCTGGCCATCCGGGAACTCGGTCCGGGCGAGATGGGCGGCCCGGACAGCCAGCGCCGTCTTTCCGGAGCCGGGCGGACCGGTGATGACTGTCACGGCCAGACCAGGGGCTGGCATCCGCCGCGCGAGTGCCTCGATCGCGGCTACGCGGCCAGTGAAGTCGGCGGGCGGCGCCGGAAGCTGGCAGACCGGCGTCCAGGCTGGCCTCGGGTCTGCCGCCAGCGCCAGCGGACGAGGCCGGAACATCAGTTGCGGACTGTCGGCAAGAACCTGACCGAGCAGCACCCGGGCCTCCGGCCCGGGTTCCTGGCCGAACTCGCGCGCGGTCAGGTCGCGCAGCCGGGTGTAGGCGGCGAGTGCAGCCGACTTCTGCCCGCACCGGTACAGCGCCAGCATGAGCAGCACGTGCGGGTGCTCGCGCAGCGGGTCGGCGGCCATGAGTTCTCGCGTCTCGGCGAGAACCTCGTGATGGTGACCGAGCGCAAGGCGCGCGTCGAGCAGCCACTCCTGCGCATCCCGGCGCTGCTCCAGCAGCGCGCCGGCGAGCACGCGCATCAACGGAGTATCGGGCAGATCGGCGAGTGGCGGATCGCGCCACTGTCCGCAGGCTTGCTCGAGCAGCCGCGCGGCATCCGCCGGATTGCCGTCATCGAGCGCGGCACGGCCGTGAGCAGCCAGCGTCCGGAAGCTGGCTGCATCCAGCTCGCCGGGCTTGACGATCATCTGATATCCCGAGTAACGCGTGACGACCCGGCGATATCCGGCCAGGCCGCGCCGCACGTCGCGCATCCTCACCCGCAGCGCAGTCTCGGCGTCGGCCGGTGGATTGTCGCCCCACAGCGCGTCGATCAGAAGTGCCCGGGTCGGCGGCTGCTCTGCATGCAGGAGCAGGACGGCCAGCGTGCTGCGCTGCGACGGGCGCCTGAGCACCAGCGGCGAGCCATCATCGCCTTCGGCCAGTAACGGCCCGAGGACGCTGAATCGCATGGCGGCCTCCCTGGGGTGGAGAGACAACGGCGATGTCGGCTCCGCAATTGCACAAGAACCATACGTCCGCCCGGCAAGTTGCATCCCGCGATTCGCACACATTCACGAAATCGTGAAATATCGCAGGTCAACGTGGCCGATCTCCGATGCGCGAGGAGAGCGATAAAGCTCTTCTCGTGTTTCGGCATTGCCGTCAGTCACGTCCGCAGAACGGGACGCTACCGGCAACCCGTTCCTCTGGTATCAGCTATTTCGCTGATACCAGCAGTCCCGGAGAGATCAGTAACACCTCGGCAATTCGGGAGTAACTCCGGGAGTCAGGAACGCCCGGACGAGAGCGTGGCGGCGAACAGGTCGCCGGATCGTGCCACCCGGTCGATGACGTCGTCCGCCGTGAAGACCAGGTCCGCAGCGTGCCGGCAGGCCGCGACCTCGTCCCAGGTGACGGGCGTCGACACAGTCGGACGTGAGCGGGCCCTGAGCGAGTACGGGGCGACCGTTGTCTTTGCCGCGTTGTTCTGGCTCCAGTCGATCAGAACCTTGTCCGGCCGCAGGGCCCGTGTCATTCGCGACACCACGCGCTCAGGATGCGCGGCCTCGAGCCGTTCAGCCAGATCCTTGGCCAGGTCGCTCGCTTCCGGCGAGGACATTCCCGAGATCGCGGCATACAGCTGCAGTCCCTTGCTTCCCGATGTCTTCGGCAGCGGGTCTAGCCCCAGGCTGGTCAGCAGCGGCCGGAGCAGCAGGGCGACTTCGCAGCACTCGACCACCGTCGCCGGAGGGCCGGGATCAAGGTCGAACACCAGCTGGTCCGGCTCGCCGATGTCCGGATACCGCCACATCGGCGTGTGCAGCTCCAGTGCGGCTAGGTTCGCCGCCCAGATCAACGTCGGCAGGTCGCCGCCGAGGATGTACTCGACAGTGTCGCGCGACTTCGTCGACCCCGGTGAGGCGATGCGAGCCGTAGGCACCCAGTCGGGGTGATGGGCTGGCGCGTTCTTCTGGAAGAAGAAGGCGGCGTCGACTCCCTCGGGGTAGCGCTTGATGGTCACCGGGCGCCCGGCGATATGCGGAAGCAGCACGGGCGAGATCCGGTGGTAGTAGTCGATCACCTGCGCCTTAGTGAAGCCATCCTCCGGGTACAGGACCTTGTCGAGGTTGGAGAGGGTAAGGGTCCGGTCATCGACCTCGACCTGCGTCTTGTTCGCGTCAGGACTCACGCACTACCTCCGCTGGTTCCTTGTCGTCGCGCAGGCCCTTATACGACGGCGCTCGGAGCCTGCCGGACTTGGTCCAGCCGACGAACTCGATCTCGGCGACGAGCACTGGCTCGACCCACTGCGCATGCCGGGCGTCCTCCGGCGGGATGCTCGCCCCGAAGGGCGAGACTGACTGGCGAAGCGGGCTGAGCCGCCGTCCGAGCGTGGTCAGGGTCTGCTGGCTGAAGCCGGTGCCGACGTGGCCGCTGTACACAAGCTCGCCGTCGTCGTAGACACCGACGAGCAGCGAGCCGATGCGGCCGGCCCGGTTGCCCTCGCCTGGCTTCCAGCCGCCGATCACGACTTCCTGACCGTGCACATTCTTGATCTTGCGCCACGCCGGGCTGCGGCGACCCGGCTCGTATCGTGACCGGAGCCGCTTGGCAACGACGCCCTCGAGGTTGTGCTGCACGGAGACGGCCTGGACGTCAGCGCCTGACTCTGCGGTGAAGGACGGGGGCACCTGCCAGCTCGCGCCGTTCAGCTCAAGGCCGTCGAGGAGCTCGCGCCGACGCGTGTAGGGCACTTCCAGCAACGACCGCCCGTCGAGCCAGAGGACGTCGAACGCCAGGTAGGTGACCGGCACCTCGGCCGCCAGCTGCCGGGCCTGCGCGGCACGGGAGATGTTCATGCGCTGCTGCAGGGCTTCGAAGTCAGGCCACGACCCGGCACCGAACGCGACGATCTCGCCGTCCAGGATGGCCTGACCCGCCTGAGCTGCGGCAGCGAGCCCGCCGAGCTCGGGGTAGGCATGCGTGATGTCACGGGTTGTGCGGGATGTCAGGCGGACCCGGTCGCTGGCAAGGAAGGCCACTGCGCGCAGTCCGTCCCATTTCATCTCATACGCCCAGCCCGTGTCGTCAGTTGGCAGCGGCGCAGCCGTGGCCAGCATCGGCCGCAGTTCGGCAGGCGGCGCTGTCGTACGTCCCTCGTCGGTCACAACCCGATCATTCCCCGCGCCACCGCATCAGTGTCGCCCGGCAGGCAGATCGGCATGCTCCGCGCATTCATCCGGCATCCGCGGGCTCGCAGCTGGCGCGAGCCCGGCGCACGCTCAGCCCATGGTCTTCTGGCCGTCGATGGCCTCGCGGATGATGTCGGCGTGGCCCGCATGCTGTGAGGTCTCGGCAATGAGGTGCAGCAGCACGCGGCGCGCCGACCAGCGGCCGCCGGGCTCATACCAGGGCGCCTCGGGCAGCGGCTGGGTCACGCTCAGGTCGGGCAGGGTGGCGAGCAGCTCATCGGTCTCGTGAGTGGCTGACGCGTAGTCGGCCAGCAGGCCGGCGAGCGTCTCACCAGGCAGCATCCGGAAGCCGTTAAGGTACGCCTGCACCGCACCTTCGTCCTGCCAGTCGGCAGCTGAGGCTGGCCCCTCGACGATGAACCTCGTCCACTGGCGCTCGACTGCTGTGACGTGTTTGATGATCCCGGCGACGCTGAGAGCGCTGGGAGTCGTGCGGGCGGCGGCCTGCTCGTCGGTCAGATCGCGGGCGGTATAGCGCAGGAAGGCCCGGTGCTTGGCGAGGGTCTCCGCGATGTCTGCTCGCTCCGTCGTCGTCAGCTCCGGGCTTGCGTTACTCATGGTCGCCTCCGCGAGGCTTGCCGACGGCCCGGTGCCGCCACTGATGTGCACATTACCGATGAGGTACGACAGTCAGCCGGGCCTGCGCACGGCCAGCGCGACCACGCTGTGGAAAAGTCGTCGACGTGGAAGACCGGCATAGCCAGGCGGACGCGGCAGTTCGGATGGACTGGGGTCCGCAGGGGGCTGCCGCCATCGGCGCAGGCGCGGACTGTGCCGTCGTCGTGGACATCCTGAGCTTCACGACAACGCTCAGCGTCGCCCTGGACGTGGGTGCGGAGGTGTACCCCTACCAGTGGCGCGACGAATCTGCGGCCAACTTCGCGCGCCAGCACGACGCCACGCTTGCGATCGGACGGCTCGAGGCGGCAGATCCTGCAGCCGTCGCGCCGCAGGTGAGTCTGTCACCGGCCTCGATGAGGGCAGCGCGAGGGATGGCACGACTGGTCTTGCCGTCGCCTAACGGATCAGCCCTGTCCAGTCAGCTCGCCGCGAGTGCGGCCGTGGTCGTCGGAGCGTGCCTGCGCAACCGGACCGCAGTCGCACGCTGGCTCATCCGGCAGCTACGACCCGGCGGCCAGCCTCCGGTCATTGCCGTCGTCGCGGCCGGCGAGCGGTGGCCCGACGGCTCCCTCCGGCCAGCTGTGGAGGACCTGTGGGGCGCGGGAGCCGTGATTGCCGCTCTCGGGGAGCACAGCCCCGCCGGCCTCAGCGCCGAGGCCAAAGCGGCGGCAGCCGCGTTCCGGGCCGCCGAGAGTTCGCTGAGCCGTGCGCTGGCGGCCTCAAGCAGCGGCCGGGAACTGGCGAGCGCGGGCTTCAGCGACGACGTCACTATCGCCGCTGAGCTGGACACCAGCTCGACCGTGCCCGTGCTGCGCGACGGCCGTTTCGTCAGCGCGGGCGACTGGACGTGATGTCACACATTCCGCCGCTGGGCACACTTACTTACGGAGCGGCGGCACCGGCTATCTCCGGTGAGTCAGGCAGGAGGCGACGCCCGTGGGCGAGGACGAGTTCGCTGTGCTGTATCTGCAGCACCGGTCTGCACTGGTGTGGCATCTGCGCAGCCACGGCGCGAGCCCGGCCGAGGCCGCCGACGCTGTGCAGGAAGCGTTCGCCTGCGCGCTGCGCGATGACGCGCAGATCCGCGACCAGCGGGCCTGGCCCGGCTGGCTGCGGACTGTCGCCTTCCGGTGCTATGTGCGGGCACTCTCCGATCCCGGACACTCGGCTGTCCCCGTCGCTGATATCCCGGAGTCGCTCACGGAACCGGCCCCCGAGAGTGACGCTGACCAGCGTGCCGAGGAGGAACTCGTCCTGACCTTGCTCGCCGGACTCCCGATGCAGCAGCGGCGGGTCTTCACGCTGCACTACGAGGGCTGGACAACAGCGGAGATCGCGATCCACCTGGGCATGCGCGCCGGCGCGGTGCGGCAGAACCTGGCGCGCGCCCGCGCCACTCTGCGCGAGTCGCTCCTGCAGGACTCGATGGTGCCGGGAGACTGCTCATGAAACGCGCTGACAGCGACCAGGTGGATGAGCTGATCCGGGCGACCCGGGCCCGCTTCGTCACCCGCTGCGACCTCACGTTCGATTTCGCGGCCGGTCTGGCAGACGTTTACGACCGCGCGGGGCTGCTGCCGGAGCCCGTGCCCGCGAGGCCGCGCAATCCCGGACCCCCTCCCCGTTCTGCCGCGGTTGCGCTTGCGTGCGAACAGCTTGATGGCTTCTGCGCCCTGCTCGACAGCGTCTGGCTGGCTGGCGAGCAGCCCGAGCTTCCGGGCAGCCACATCCAGCGGGCCCGCGAGGTACTTGCCCGCATGGCCGGCAGGCTGCGCGCTAGTTCCGGGCTGGCGACCGGCGAAGACCCGCTCGCCAGGAGGGCTGCCCTCACCAGCGCCGCAGATCTCCTCGGCCTGGCCGATGTGCTGGTGCGCGCCCACAGCGGGCGCACGCTCGACGACGTGCTCACGAGCAAGGCGGTGTCGCCGGTCAGCTATCTGGCAGTACTGGAGCAGCTGACCTGCCTGATCGGCGCGGCGGCATCCGGCCAGGCGGCGGAACAGTCGTGCCCGCCGCCTGGTGCCAGCATCCGACGCAGGCCGGCCCGTCACGCCGCGAGCGGCGCGGTGGCCAGCGCTAGCCCCGATCGGCAGCCGGGTCAGCCGGTCGGCCCCGGATAACCTGGCGTCATGGACGGGCCGGATTATCGCCTCGCCGCGGGGTAGCAAGCTGCGGCGACAGCAGTATCCTATTAAGCCAATAGATCCAGTAGGTTTTGCCGCCAGGGGGAGGACGCCGTGGCGCTGCCGGACTTCTTCGTGGCGGGTGCGCCGAAAGCGGGCACGACAGCCCTGCATGCCGCCCTCGCCCAGCATCGCGCGTTGTACATGTCGGCCGTCAAGGAGCCGAAGTTCTTCCTGACCGATGGCCCGCCACCGACTCAAGGCGGCCCCGGCGATGCGAAGACCTACCGCGAGCACATCTGGCGCCGGCCTGACTACGAGGGGCTCTTCGACCCCGCGCCGCCGGGGACGCTGCGCGGGGAGTCCACGCCCTTCTACGTGTACAGCCAGGACGCGCAGCGGCGCATCCGGGAGCTAGTCCCGGCCGCTCGCCTCATCGTCATCTTGCGCGACCCCGTTGAGCGCGCGCACTCGAACTGGACTCACCTGTGGTCAGCCGGGCTCGACCCGATCGACGACTTCGTCTCCGCCTGCGCCGCCGAGGATCAGCGCGTCGAGGCGGGCTGGGCCGACTTCTGGCATTACACGCGGCTCGGCCTGTACGGGCAGCAAATCGAGCATCTGATCTCGGTGTTCCCGCGCGAGCAGGTCCTGATCTTCCGCTACCGCGACCTCCTCGAGCACCCGGCTGACACCCTTGACCGGATCTGCGCCTTCCTCGCCGTCGAGCAGGGCATCCTGCAGGCGGTGCCGCGCGAGAACGTGACGGCTCACCCCGAGCAGACCCGGCGGCACCAGCACATCGCCCGGTTTCTGCGCGCCGGGTCCGCCGTGACCGCGCGCCTGCCCGGCCACCCGGCCAAGAGGATGATCGACCGGCTGGAGCTCAGCCTGCAGGAGGGAGCGGCACCTCGGCGACCGCTGACGTGGGACGAACGGCAGTCACTCATCCCGTACTTCGAGGCCGACAACCGGCTGCTCAGCAAGGTCACCGGCGAGGACTTCAGCGACTGGACGCGGCCGCGCGAGGACTCAGGCGGGCTGGTTGGCGCTCGCCCCGCCGGGCAGCGGCAGGCCCGCAATGGCCGGCCACGGGAGTTCTAGGCGGGCGGCAGGCGGAGCTCGGTCCGCAGCTCATGCAGGCCGTCTGGCCTGGTCAGCTCGTAGTACAGACGCTCGCGGCCGTCACCGAGATCGACGATATCCAGGTACCGCAGGCCGCCGCGGCCCGTCTCCGGTGAGACGGCGACCGGCTCTGACCCGATAGCCATGAGGCTGTCTGGCGAGCTGCCGAACGCCAGGCCGGTCCGCTCTTCGTAGTTCTCCGCGGCGCTCGCCCGGCCGTCGTAAAACGCCAGGACACCGTCCGGCATGAAGCGCGCTGCCGAGACCCGGACGCCGCGCGCGTCCCACTCGCCCGGCCGCGGCATCAGCGCATGTCCCTGCCAGGTCCAGGAGATGCCATCCGGGCTGGTCGCATAGTCAGTGGTCATGCGGTCCGTGTTCGCCGGATCGGCGAGCGGGTGAACCGAGGCCCACAAGTGCCACGTTTCTTCATGGCTGACGATCACCGGGTCCTTGACGGCCAGGGCCGCGTCTCCGGGAAGCACCACGACGCGCTCACGCGGGTCGAACGCGTCCGGAGCGCCTGCCTCGAGCAGTTCCACTCGCCAGTGCCTGGTGTTCCAGGTGGCGCAGCTCAGGTACAGGCGCCAGGCTCCGTCCGGGGTCAGCACGAGAGCCGGCCGCTCGAGGGACTCGGCGTCCATGTCGTCTCTGTTGATCACCTGGATCGTCTCGAAGCGCACGCCGTCCGCCGACCGCGCGATCGCGACGGCGAATCCGCGCCCGTGGCCGACAGGCTTGCGCAGGCGGTACGCGAGCACGATCTCCGACCCGACGGAAACGGCGCTCGGGCCTCCGGCCCAGGTACCCGGCCCGCTGCCGGGCGGAGCGATTGCCACGACGGACCGGTCCGGGTCAGGCACCAGGCTCGTCAGCTGGGGTCGGGGCTCGTCGGTGATCACGTTGCGAAGAATAGGCGACCCGGGGCGCTGCCCGGCCAGCGGCGTGGCCGAACTGCGTCAAACCTGTAACCGCCAGTTAAGTCTCGCCTTGCCATACTCAGTCGCGATACATTGCGTTTGGAGCGTAGTCGTCCTGCAGTGAGTAGCCGGGGGTTTCGAGTGGACGCGCTACAGCCTGAGGATCCGTCGCGGGTGAGCCAGTACCGGCTGCTGCGACGGCTGGGCACTGGGGGCATGGGCCGCGTGTACCTGGGCCAGTCCCCGAGCGGGCAGCTGGTCGCGGTCAAGCTGATCCGGCCGGAGCTCGCCGACGACCCCGGGTTCCGGCAGCGGTTCGCCCAGGAGGTCAGCACGGCGCGGCGGGTGAGCGGCGCCTTCACCGCCCCGGTGGTGGACGCCGACCCGGACGGGGCGCGCCCGTGGCTGGTCACCGCGTACGTGGAAGGGCCGTCGCTCGCGGACGCCGTCGAGGAGCGCGGCGCGATGCCGCTGGATTCCCTGCTCGTCCTGGCGGCCGGCCTGGCCGAGGGTCTCGGCGCGGTGCACCGGGCGGGGATCATCCACCGCGACCTCAAGCCGTCCAACGTGCTGCTCGCGCAGGACGGGCCGCGCATTATCGACTTCGGAATCTCCCGTGCCGCCGACTCCGCCTGGCTGACGAACGGCGGTGGCGTCGTCGGCTCGCCCGGATTCATGTCGCCCGAGCAGGCCGAGGGCGGCACAGCCGGGCCGGCCACCGACATCTTCAGCCTCGGCGGCGTGCTCGCGTATGCCGCGACGGGGAGGGCGCCGTTCGGCGCCGGATCGGCGTCCGCGCTGCTGTACCGGGTCGTCTACGGGACCGCCGCAACCGCGCAGGTCCCGCCGCGGCTCCGCGGCCTGGTAGACAGCTGCCTGGCCAAGGATCCCATTGACCGGCCGAGCACCGACTTGCTCCTGGCCGAACTCGGGCCCGCGGTGCGCGCGACGCCCGCCAGCTCGACCGCGGACTCGATCGCCACCCCGTCCGCCAGCTGGCGATCCTGGCAGGCGCCGGTGGCAGCATCCAGGTCCGGTACCGCGCCAACGGAGCTCGACTCGTCGGCCTTCAGGCAGGCCGCCACGGTCCCGCAGCCCGACGTAGCGGCGCGGCCCGCTGAGGCTGCGCCGCCGGGCGCTGAGCGCCGGCGCGCCGCCGTCCTGATCGCAGCGGCGGTCGCGGTGCTGGCTGCCGGAGTCATCGCGGGCGGTGCCTATGCGGTTGCAGCCAGTCGCGAGGCTCCGGCCGGTCCGCCGCCGGCTGAACAGCATGATCGTGCACGCCACTCAGCACCAGCTGACGAGCGGAACAGGCTAGCCGACCTGCGCGGTCCTGCCAGCCCAGTACGGTGCGCGCAGCTGCCGCTTGAGGATCTTGCCTGAGCCGGTCCGCGGGAGCTCGCCGACGAAATCCACCGACCGCGGCACCTTGTAACTGGCCAGATGATCCTTGCCGAACGCCTTGATCTCCTCAGCGGTCAGCGACACTCCCGGCGCCAGCACGACGGTCGCGTGCACTATCTCGCCCCACTCCTCGGACGGGATGCCGAACACCGCGACGTCGTAGATCGCCGGGTGCTGCTCGAGCGCGGCCTCGATCTCGGCCGGGTAGATGTTCATGCCACCCGAGATGATCATGTCCGACTTGCGGTCGCAGATGTAGAGGTAGCCCTCGTCGTCCCAGTAAGCGATGTCACCGACGGTGTGGAAATTACCCCGGCTCGCTGCGTCGTAGCTGTCCTGCTGCTTGTAGTACTCGTCGAAGACGCCCTTGGACCGGACGAACACCTCGCCGGGGTGCTCCGGCCCGGTCCCGGTCACAGCCTTGCCATCCCCGTCGAACAGCACGACCTCGATCCCCGGCGCCGGCTGCCCGCAGGAGCCCGGCTTGCGCATCTGGTCCTCCGGCTTGAGCACGCAGTCGACGCCCAGCTCGGTCGAGCCATAGATCTCCCACAGCGACTCGGGCGGGAAGTCCGCGACGTACTGCTGCTTGAGCGCGAAACTCCACGGCGCGGCATTGGCCAGCATGACGCGCATGGACGAGCGGTCGAACTTGGCCTTCACCTCCGGCGGCAGCGCGCACACCATCCGGACGAGTGCGGGCGCGGAGAACGTCGAGGTGACCTTGTAGGTGTCCACGAGCCGCAGCCAGTCCTCGGGCTCGAACTTGCGCTGGACCACAACAGTGGCACCGAACAGCAGCGATGCGCCCATGAACGCGCTCGGCCCGCTGTGGTAGAGCGGACCCGAGGTCAGGTAGACGTCATCCGGCCGGTACCCGAACAGCGTGACCAGAGCGAGACCCGTCTCCGGGTCGGCACTGTGCCGGACCGCGCCCTTAGGCTTGCCGGTCGTGCCCGAGGTGTAGATCATCGTGGCCCCGGTGCCGACATCGTCGCCGACGTCCGGCGGCTCCGCCGAGGCGCCGGCAACCACTTCCTCGCCGAGCATGCCGTCGGGCGCCGGGCCGCCGTACACGACCACGTGCCGCAGATTCTCCAGGTCACCGGTCAGGCCGGCGAACAGGTGGGCGTACTCGGCGTCGACGTAGGCGATCTCGGCGTCGCAGTGGTTGACCACGTACCGCGCCTCTTCGGCAGTCAGCCGGTAGTTGAGCGGCACGGCGATCGCGCCGATCTTCCGGGTGGCGGCCATGACGGCGACGACCTGCGGCGAGTTCGGCCCGCACCAGACGACCTTGCTGCGCGGCCGGACGCCCAGCGAGAGCAGCGCGTTGCCGACGCGGTTCGCCGCCGCCTCGTACTCGGCGTACGTCCACCGGACGATGTTGCCGTCGCCCTTGTCGTCGATGACGGCCGGCTTGTCGGGCTGGCTCTCGGCGTACACCGTCAGGATGTCTGGCATCGCACCTGCTCTCGTGGTCTGGCGGGCAGCCCGCAGCCTCGGAAGTTCTCTGGTACACCTTGTACCGAATCCCGCTCGGTTGTCACCATCTGCGGGGCGATTGGCTCAGCGCCGGCTGGGCCCTGGTCAGATCCGCCTGGCTGCCCCTGCCCCGCGGCGACCGCACGATCCGTCAGCCGCGCGCCCGGTGGCCGCCAGTCAGCTGCCGTGCGCGATCCGCAGGGCCGCAGCCACCAGCCGGTCTGCCCGCTGCGCCGCTTCCGGCTCCTCCGCCTCGGTCTGCGCGATGAGCTCGTCCGGATCCTGGCCCGCCTTCTCCGCCTCGGCCCGGCCGCCGTCCGCCAGCCAGCGGCCGACCTGGGCCCCGTCGACCTCTGGATGGAACTGAACGGCCAGGTGCCTGCGGATGCCGAACGCCTGGACGCACAGCTCGTTGCGAGCCAGCAGCTGCGCGCCGGCGGGCGGCAGGCACCGATCGTGGTGGAATTCCAGCCACGGTCCCGGCTCGATCACCTCCGGAGCGAGGGTCTCGATCACGGTCCAGCCGACCTCGCTGCGCGCCGCCGCTTCGACCGTTCCGCCCAGAGCCGCGGTCAGCGCCTGCGCGCCGAAGCAGATGCCGAGCACTGGATTGCCCGCGGCGTCGGCGGCCCGCAGCCAGTCGATCTCGTTGCCGATCCAGCTGCGGATCCCGTCCTCGTAGACCGACCAGGCCGCGCCGAGCACCACGATGTGATCCACGCCCTCCAGCGCGGGCAGCGGCCCTTCCCTCGGAAACTGATGCACGACCAGTTCCGCGCCCCTGGCCACGAACGCGTCGGCAATGAACCCGGCCGAGTCGACCCAGTGATGCCGCACGACGACGACGCGCATCGGCGCCCCTCCCTGATTCGGACTTCCCCTTATTTTGCCGGGAACGAGGCCCGAATCGCACCACCACCTCGTCCGCACGCCGCACCGGCGGCAAAACCAGTCGCAGGCGCCGCTCCGGGCCCGCAAACACCAGGCCGCCGATGGCACTGCTGACAACGCCGTAGACGGGGCCGTGGACGGCGCCTTCCTGCAGACGCCGCCGTTCCCGGTGCTTGTTGCCGCTCTTCCGCCAGGCGGTGCGGCCGAGCTCGTGGCAACGTTCACTGCCGAGCGCGGTCTGCCTCGCGCGGCGAACGTGGCCGGCCTGGATGAAGCCACGTTTCTCGCCGCCTGGAGCGACGTCACGGGTGGCACGGCGAGCGTACGCCAGCGGTCGCGGCTCTTCCGGCTTGGCGAGCTGACGCCACCGGACCCGGTGCCTGCCGGGGCAGCACGCGCGGCGACCGTGGCCGACCGGGAACTGGTGCTCGCCTGGCTGGTGGCGTTCCACGCCGAAGCGACCCCGGAGTCGCCGGCGAGTGCGGTCCGGACCGCCGGCGACCGCCTCAGCCGCGGCGGTTTTACTCTCTGGGAGGTCGGCGGTAAGCCGGTCGCGCTGGCAGGGCGTACCCCCGAGGTCGCAGGGGTGGCCCGCATAGCTCCGGTCTACACGCCGCCCGAGCACCGGCGGCGGAGCTACGGCGGCGGGGTGACGACGGCCGCCACGCAGGCGGCGCTCGACGAGGGCGCGGAGGCCGTCGTGCTGTTCACCGACCAGGCTAATCCGACGAGCAACGCGCTGTATCAGCGGCTCGGCTACCGGCCCGTCGAGGACCGGGTGGTACTTGACCTGCAGCCCGGCCCGGCGGACCGGCGAGTTTGTCACGAGCACGGACGGAACCTCGTCTGAGCGGCCATGAGAATCGCGATAGCAGGCGGGACCGGCACGCTGGGCAGCCTGACCGGTGCCGAGCTCACCCGGCGGGGTCACGAAGTCCGGGTGCTGAGCCGCAGGAGTCCTGAGTACCCGGTGGATCTCACGTCCGGCGACGGGCTGGCCAAGGCGCTCGACGGCTGCGCCGCAGTCGTCGACGCCAGCAATGCCTCATCGCCGAAGCGGGCTGCGCAGGTGCTGGCCGGCGGCTCACGGCGGCTGCTGGCCGCGGAGCAGCGCGCCGGGATCGGTCACCACGTGTGCATCTCGATCGTCGGCTGCGAGCGCGTGCCGGTCGGCTATTACCGGGTGAAGACCGAGCAGGAGCAGGTCGTCCGGTCCGGCCCGGTGCCGTGGAGCATCGTGCGCGCGACGCAGTTCCACGAGCTCGCTGCCCATGCGCTCGGCACGGCCGGCAAATACCACGTGCTGCCGGTGCCGCGGATGACGCTGCAGCCTGTCGCAGCGGCCGATGTCGCCCGGCTGGTCGCCGACGTCACCGAGAGCGGCCCGCGGGGCCGCGTCCAGATCACCGGCCCGCAGATCCTGACTGTCCGCGAGCTCGCGGCAGCCTGGCGGTCGCTCACCGGCACGCGCGCCGTCCTGCTGCCGGTATTGCTGCCCGGCAAGGTTGGCCGCGCGCTGCGGGACGGAGCTCTGACCAGCGCGGACGCCGATGAGCGCGGAACAGTGCGGTTCGCCGACTGGCTGGCGGCGCGCCAGCACCAGTGACGCCGCCGCCATCTGCTCGCCGGGCTTGCCCGACGCTGCCTGCGCCGTAACCTATGGCCATGCGCGTTATCCGAACACAGATATGGGCAACGACGGTACACTCGAATGTATGAGCGCATCGCTGCAGGAATCACTGCTCGACCTGACCGACGAGCCGGGGCTCGGGCCGCTCACCGGGCTGCGGCGCACGTCGCTGACCGACGGCGCATGGGTCGACGTCCTGCCCGGCTGGCTGAGCGGAGCGGATGAGCTGTTCGGCCGGCTCCGCGACGTGGTCCCGTGGCAGGCCGAGCGGCGCCGGATGTACGACCGGGTGGTGGACGTCCCCCGGCTGCTGTGTTTCTACGATGCGGGCGAGCCGCTGCCCGACCCTCTGCTCACGACGGCGCGGGACGCGCTGACTGAGCACTACGCGCCAGAGCTGCAGGAGCCATTCGTGAGCGCCGGCCTGTGCCTGTACCGCGACGGCCGGGACAGCGTGGCCTGGCACGGCGACCGGATCGGGCGCGGCAGGAAGCAGGACACGATGGTGGCCATCCTCTCGCTGGGCACACCCCGGCCGCTGCTGCTGCGGCCGCAGCGGCATCATTCCGGCGCCAAGACGCTGCGGTTCGACGTCGGTCACGGTGACCTGCTGGTGATGGGCGGCAGCTGCCAGCGGACCTGGCAGCACGCGATCCCGAAGTCGGCGCGGCCGACTGGCCCGCGCATCAGTGTCCAGTTCCGCCCCCGGAACGTGCGGTAACGGTCCAAGCCGTTCAGCACGGGGGATTTACGGTGTACGGGAAAATCCTCCGTCTGGAGCAGCGGTCGGCAGGATTGGCTTCCGCAGGCCAGGGGCAAAGTGACGGATATGGCCGCCCGGGACGAGGAGACGCTCACACCGCTACCCTCCGAAGGGATGCCTTCGCAGGCGGCCGGGATGGCGGAGCGGCCGGACCCCGGCGGCAGCCCGCCCGACCCGAGCGGCGGCTCCCCCGGCATGACGGCAGCGCTCGAGTGGGATGAGCTCACGACTCCGGCCGCCTCGCCGTTCCCGCCGATCGCGGACTACGCGTTCCTGTCGGACTGCGAGGTCACGGCCCTGATCGCGCCGAGCGGCGCCATCGAGTGGATGTGCCTTCCGCAGATGGACAGTCCGAGCGTGTTCGGCGCGATGCTCGACCGGGATGCCGGCCGGTTCAGGTTCGGGCCGGAGAACATCTCCGAGCCAGCCGACCGCCGGTACCTCCCCGGCACGATGGTGGTCGAGACAAGCTGGGACTCCGGCGAAGGCTGGATCGTGGTCCGCGACTGCCTGCTGATGGGGCCGTGGCTGCACGAGCATCCCGGCCGCAGTTCGCACACCCGCCCGCCGACGGACTACGACGCCGAGCACACGCTGCTGCGCACGGTTCGCTGCGTGCAGGGGACCGCGCAGCTTGTGATGGACTGCGAGCCCGTTTTCGATTACGGCCGGGTCCGCGGGACCTGGCGGCACACCGAACGTGGCTATTACCAGGCTCAGGCGTCCGCGGAGGACACCGACCTGACGCTGACGCTGACGTCCGACATCCGGATCGGCCTGGAAGGACCGAGCGCCCGGTCCCGCACGCTGCTGCACGAGGGCGACACTCGCTTCGTCGCGCTGTCCTGGGGCAGGCTCGCGCCGCCGGAAGAGTACGAGGAGGCCTACCGGCGCCTGGTGTGGACGGCGCACCACTGGCAGCACTGGCTGGCGCGCGGCGATTTCCCCGATCACCGCTGGCGCAGCTACCTGGCGCGCAGCGCGCTGACGCTCAAGGGCCTGACGTTCGCGCCGACCGGCGCCATCGTGGCGGCGGCGACCACCTCGCTGCCGGAGACGCCCGGCGGCGAGCGCAACTGGGACTACCGCTACAGCTGGATCCGTGATGCCACGTTCGCGCTCTGGGGTCTTTACACTCTCGGGTTCGACTGGGAGGCGAGCGACTACTTCGCGTTCCTCACCGATCTCGTGGAGCGGGATCGCGGGAACATGCAGATCGTCTACGGCATCGACGGCCGGGCCGACCTGTCCGAGCACATGCTCAAGTACCTGCACGGCTATCAGGGCGCCCAGCCGGTGCGCGTGGGCAACGAGGCCTACGCGCAGCAGCAGAACGACGTATGGGGAGTCGTTCTCGATTCGCTGTACCTGAACACGAAATCACGCGACCGGCTGGACGAGCGTGTCTGGCAGATGGCCAGGAACCAGGTGGAGCACGCGCTCGAGCACTGGCGCGAGCCGGACTGCGGCATCTGGGAGGTACGCGGCAGCCCCAAGCACTTCACCTCCTCGAAGATGATGTGCTGGGTCGCCGCCGATCGCGGCGCCCGGCTTGCCCGCATCCGCGAGGACCCGGACGCCGCCCGCCGGTGGCAGCAGGCTGCCGACGAGATCCACGCCGACATCTGCGCGAACGCCGTCGACGACCGCGGCGTCTTCTGCCAGCACTACGAGACCACCGCACTCGACGCGTCGCTGCTGCTCATGCCGCTGCTGCGGTTCCTGCCACGGGACGATCCGCGCATCCGCGCGACCGTCATGGCGATCGCCGACGAGCTCAGCCGGGACGGGCTGGTGCTGCGCTACGAGGTCGACGAGACCGACGACGGGCTGCGCGGCCAGGAGGGTACCTTCACGATCTGCTCGTTCTGGCTCGTGTCGGCACTCGCGGAGATCGGTGAGCATCGCCGGGCACGGGACCTGTGCGAGAAGGTCCTGTCATATGCGAGCCCGCTCCAGCTGTACGCCGAGGAGATCGAGGCGAGCTCGGGCCGTCATCAGGGGAACTTCCCGCAGGCCTTCACCCATCTGGCACTCATCAACGCCGTGATGCACGTCATCGAGCACGACGAGGAGGAGGCGCGGCGCGCGCTTGCGGGCGCGTCCGAGCGGCCTCGCCATCTCGGTGCCAACGGCAGGATCCGGCGCAAGGACCGGCGGGACTAGAAGATCTTTCAGGCTCCGGCCTTCAGGTACCGAAACGAGGTTGGAGTGGCATCAGGCCGAGCGCAGTACCGGCGCTGTGAGGCACGTCGGGCCGCCGTCGCCCTTGAGCGAGATCTCTGATCCGTCGTAACAATGGACCTCGCAGCCTGCCGCCGTGAGCGCGGCCTGCGTCAGCGGATTGCCGGCCAGCATCACGACCACTCCCGGACGGACCGGCAGCACGTTACAGGCCATGGTCAGATACTCGGGCTCGGGGACGGGGACGATCCGGATGCCGCGGGCGGCGAGTTCCTCCATCAGCGGGACCGGCGCAAGCGGCGGGAACACCACCGCCAGGTCATCCGCCACCGGCGAGATGACCGACATCAGATGCAGCACGTGCCCGGGGCCGCGGTCATGCGCGAGGTCGGCCGAAGCCACCGCGACATCCTCAGCGGCCAGGATCTCGCGCAGCTGCCGGATGCCCTCGCGGTTGGTGCGGTAGCTGCGGCCCGCCAGCAGCGTGCGCTCGTCCAGCCAGATGATGTCACCGCCGTCGGCCCGGGCATCGCCGGTGAGCTCACCGATCACCGGCACGCCCGCAGCCTCCAGGGCCGTGCCGAGGAGCGGCGGCTCCGCGGCCCTGGCTGGCTTGGCCATCTGGAACAGCACAGCGCCCCGGCCGGTCACCATGCCCGGATCGCGGACGTAGGTCGCGTCCACCATGCCGTCGGCAGCCTCGGCCACCTCGACGTCGCAGCCCAGGCCGGCGAGCAGCCGGGCAAACTCGTCGTGCTGCCGGAGCAGCAGCGCCGGGTCGGGCTCACGCCACTCCGCGGCGGCGAAATCTCCCGCCACCGACGGACGGCGCACCAGCACCCGGCGCAGCGGCGCCACCATGGAGCGCACGCCGCACCGGCGCGGCGGCAGCCCGGCGGCAGCCCCTGCCGCTTCCCCCGCCACAGGATCCGTCATCGCTCGCCCGGGCCCGGCAGCCCGAGCTCGGCACCGGAGATCTCGATGCCGGTGATCCCGGCGCGTCGTTTGCGCTCGCCGATCGCCCAGAACACCAGTCCGAGAGCGATCATCACGCCCAGCGACACCAGCGTGACGAGCTCGAAGAACGTCCGCGACACGCCCCAGTTAGCTTCGATCGAGTAGCTCTGGCCAAACAGCGCGTTGATCGCCCCCGGCCAGACCAGGGTGACCACCGTGACGACGACGAACAGTTCGGTGATGATGACGGCGGCCCATGCCCCGGCCGTGCCGAATGGCACCCGGTAGGGCCGGTCGGCCTCCGGGTACTTGCGGCGCAGGATGGTCAGCGCCGGGAAGATGCACAGATAGCTCAGCGTGGTGCTGGAGATGGTCAGCGCCAGCATCACCGCGAAGAAGCTGGCCAGGCTCCCCTTAGTGACCAGCAGCACGACCACGCACATCACCGAGGAGACGACGCCGGAGGAGATGTTCACCGCGATCGGGGTGCCGAAGCTAGTGAACTTGCCCATCCACGACGGAGCCGCGCCGTCGAGCGCCGCGATCGCCTGTGTCCGGTCTGCGCCCTCCAGCCACACTGACCCGCTGCCGAGCAGCGTGACGATCACCAGCACGGCGAACAGGACGTTGAGGCCGTGCGAGTGCAGCACGCCGGCCACGGCCGAATAGGCGTCGACGAACCCGCCGACGTTCGACAGCTTCGCGCTGGGGATCACCAGCACGATGCCCAGGATGACCAGACCGTAGAGCAGTGCGGCGATAAGGCCGGCCCCGACGATCATCCTCGGGACGTCGCGCCTCGGGTTGCGCATCTCTTCGGACGCCCCGTTGGACAGCTCGAAGCCGACCCAGAGGAAGACGATGATGCCAATCGCCGTGAGGAAGCCGCTCAGCGACGGCTTCAGGTCACCGACCGTCGAGGCGCCCGCCGGACGGCCGCGGCTCACCAGGAAGGCGATGAACAGCGCGGTGAAGATGACCACCACGGCCATCTTGACAAACGTGCCGATGTTCGGTCCCCACTTGCCGATCCGGAACGCGATGACGGCGATGCCCACGGTCACCCAGGTAAAGAGCAGCCCGACGACGATCTCCCAGCCGGTGCTCATCGGCCGGCGCAGCACGAACGCGTTCAGCGTCGCGATCGTCGCGGCGGTGAGCGTTCCGCCGACCCACAGCGGATTGGACAGCCAGTACAGGATCGCGGTCACTGCGCCCGCGGCACGGCCGAATGCCATCCGCGCCCACTCATACGGGCCGCCCTCGACCGGGAATGCCGCTCCGAGTTCGGCGGTCAGCATGCCGTACGGGATGAGGAACAACACGAGCGAGATGAGCAGCCAGGTGATGGCCTGCGCGCCGGCCTCGGCAGCCTGCGCGACGCTGTCCAGGCCAACGATCGCGCAAGCGGTGAACAGGACAAGGTCGAGGCGGCCAAGCACACGGCGCAGCTTGGCTTTTTCCTGGACGGCAAGCGAGCCGTCGGGGGTGTAGGCGGCATCGGCTGCGGCCATCGGAGCTCCTCGCTGCTGGTAACCGTGCGGCACAGGGATCCTGATGCGACTGTAGATCCCGGATCAGCCCGGCGCCAGAGCACGCGATCCGCCGGCTCGGCCGGAATCCGGCTCGTCAGCTGCGGGCGATGGATGCCGTTCTTGCGCGCGCGGCCGCGATCAGGTCGAGGGGGGCCAGCTCGATTTCGACGCCCCGCTGACCCGCGCTGCAGAACACGGTGGGATACCCGAGAACGCTTTCGTCGACCACCACGGGGAGTTGCCTGCGCAGTCCGACCGGCGCGATTCCGCCCGTTACGTAGCCTGAAGCTCGTTCTGCCTGAACCGGGTCAGCCATGGCAGCCTTCTTGCCACTGACGGCGGCCGCAAGGGCCTTGAGGTCCAGTGACCCGGAGACTGGCACGACAGCGACAGTGAGCTGCCCGTCCACGTCGGCCACGAGAGTCTTGAAGACCCGCTCCCGCGGGACGCCGAGCGCCTCGCTTGCCTCCTCGCCGTAGGACGCGTGCCGCGGGTCGTGCGCGTACCGGTGGACGGCGTAGCTGATGCCGAGACCGGTAAGCGCCTCCGTTGCCCGTGTCCCGCCCTTCGCCATGCCGGGGAGCTTAGTGCGCTGCCGTCCGGGCACGGCGGCACGAGCGGCGGTAAGACTAGATGCTGTGACCGCCTGGGTGCTGCACGTCGACCTCGACCAGTTCATTGCGGCTGTCGAAGTGCTGCGCCGGCCAGAGTTGCGGGGGCTGCCGGTGGTGGTCGGCGGAGACGGTGACCCGGCCAAGCGCGGTGTCGTGGCAACCGCGTCCTACGAGGCGCGGCAGCACGGCGTGCATTCCGGTCTGCCGCTGCGGACCGCGGCGCGGCGATGCCCGGACTGCGTGTTCCTCCCGGTAGACCGCGCCACCTACGAGACCGCGTCCGACGAGGTCATGACGGCGCTGCGCAGCTTCGGCGCGGTCACCGAGGTGATGGGCTGGGACGAGGCGTTCGTCGCCGACGACAGCGGTGACCCGGAGGGTTTCGCTCGCCAGATCCAGCAGCGCATCAAGGCGGCCACGGATCTGGACAGCAGTGTCGGCATCGGCGAGAACCGCCTGCAGGCCAAGCTGGCGACCGGATACGCGAAACCCGCCGGGGTCTACCGGATCACCGGCGAAACGTGGTTCGAGCTACTCGGCAGCGAGCCGGTCAGCGCGCTGTGGGGCATCGGGGCGAAGACCGCGGCCAAGCTTGCTGAGCTCGGCATCCGCACGGTCTCGGAACTCGCCCGCGCCGACATCCCGGCGGTGGCGGCTCGGTTCGGCCCGAACATCGGCCCGTGGCTTATCCAGACCGCGCGCGGCCTCGCCCCCGCGGACGTGACCGGCGAGCCGTATGTGCCGAGGTCACGGGGCCGGGAGGTGACGTATCAGGAAGACATCGAGGACTGGGACCGCGTCCGCGCCGAGATCGCGGCGCTGGCGCAGCGCGTGGCCCTGGACGTGGCCGCGGAGGAGCGGCCGGCGACCCGGGTCGTGGTCAAGGTCCGTTACCGGCCGTTTTTCACCAGTACGCACGGTGTGCCGCTTCCCGAGCCCACCGGGGATCCCGCCGCGCTTGAGGCGGGTGCGCTGGCTGCGCTCGAGCTGTTCACCGGCCGCCGGCCAGTGCGGCTGCTCGGGGTGAGGGCCGAATTCGCGGGTGACTGACGCCTGCTGCAGCGCAGCTGTCACAGACCGGCGGCCTGCCTCGTCTGTACCTCTGACCGGATAATAGGAGAAGGGACTCAGGGAGGACTCGCCATGCGAGTGCTTGTGGCAGGAGCGACCGGAGCAGTGGGCCGGCCGCTGGTTCCTCAGCTCGTGGCGGCCGGGTACCCGGCGACGTCGGCGCAGGTGTGACCGGTGCCTGTCAGCCAGCAGCCGCCTGCCTCGGCCGGGACCGGGACCGGGACCGCGGAGGTCTACGAGGCGCTGCGCCCGCTCATGTTCTCCATCGCCTACCGGATGCTCGGCAGCGTCACCGAGGCCGAGGACGTCGTCCAGGAGGCGTTCCTGCGCTACCACCGGGTGACCGGGAGCCGGGGCGAGCCGGAGTCACCCAAGTCGTACCTGTCGGCCGTCGTCACCCGGCTGTGCATCGACCAGCTGCGGTCGGCGCGAGTGCGGCGCGAGTCGTATGTCGGCGACTGGATGCCTGAGCCGCTGCTGACCGGGCCGGCGCCCCTGACCCAGCCGGCTGCCGATCCGGCTGCCGCGGCCGAGCAGGCGGACTCCCTGTCGATGGCGTTCCTGCTGCTGCTAGAGCGGCTGACACCGCTGGAGCGCGCTGTGTTCCTGCTGCACGACGTTTTCAGCTACGGCTACGACGAAACGGCGCGGATCGTCGGGCGGAGCGCCACCACCTGCCGCCAGCTCGCGCACCGGGCCCGGCAGCACGTCGACGCCTCCAGGCCGCGATTCGAGGTGGCGGCGCAGGAACGGGACGAGCTCGCTGCCCGGTTCTTCGCGGCCGTGCGCGGCGGCGACCTCGACGGCCTGGTCGGCATGCTCGCCGCGGACGTCGAGGTGCATGGCGACAGCGGCGGTGTGCCGCCGTCCTGGCGCGCGCCGATCATCGGGCGGGAGCACGTCGCGAAGCTCATGGTCGCGGTCGGCAATCAGCTGCGGCACGTCCGCGCCGAGATCGAGCCCGCCGAGGTCAACGGCCAGCCCGGTGCGCTCGCCCGGGACGCGCACGGGAACCTCATCGCCGTGCTGGTCCTGGACATCGCCGACGGTCAGATCCAGACCGTGCGCTCGGTCATCAGCCGGCCGAAGCTGCAGCACCTCGGCCCGCTCGCCGATCTGCAACAGCTCCAGGACGAGCGCCGTCGCAGCTAGCCGCAGCGGCAGCCTCCGGTGTCATCCCGGTTGCGTGCCCATCCGGCTGACGAGCCCGTCCAGGGCTGGTGTCATCGGCGAGCGCAACGCTGCCAGATCCCGGATCACGCAGCACGCCCGCTCGTGATCACGAGGATGGCAGGGCCCAAGGTCCTCGGCCCGTAGCAGCGCGGCCGTCGCTTCGTCGACCTGGCTTCGCAGCGCGTAAGCGCGAGCGACGTCGATGAGCATCCGTGCCTGCCGCCGCGGGGACAGGCCGGTCATGTCCATCGAGGCTGCGGCGCGGAGCGCGTGGCCGGCGTCGCCGAGGTCCACGCTGACCGCGATTTCGTACAGGGCCACGAACTGCGCGCCGAACTCCGGCATGACAGTCGTCTGCTGAGTGCCGAGCCGGCTGGCGAGCAGCCGCGCTTTCGCCAGGTGCCCGTAGGCCGCATCCGGGCGCTGCGTTCTTGCCGCTGCCATCGCTCGTACCAGAGTGCAGCCGCCGCACAGCGCGAGCGCGTCCGGGTCGCCGAGCTCGGCTAGCCCGCGCAGCGCCGTCAGCGTGGTCTGCGCAGCTTCGTCCGCAAGCGCGAACTCCTGGCCGTCCAGGAATCCCGAGGCCAGGCGGTACTGGCCGGCCGCGGCGAGGAGCAGGTTCCCGGCCCGCTCCGCCGCCACCATCGCCCGGTCCGCGGCAACCCAGGATGCCAGCGGCTGACCGAGCCGGACGAGCGCGGTGGCGCATGCCTGGTACGCCATGGCGGAAAGCTCGCAAGCATCCGGCTGCTGCGCGAGCGGCAGTGTGCGCACCGCTGCCTCGAGGCCGGGCAGCAGCTCCGCCAGCACTAGGGCCAGCTCGTCGTAATCCCCGGTCCGGGATAGCGCGCAGGCGCGCTCGGTGCTGGCGCGCAGCACGCTGAGCGGCGGCGGATGAGTCTCGCCGAGCATGGCGCACAGCGAATGTGCTCCGGCTAGCAGCATCCGCAGGCTTGCAGCTGCCGGGCCGGGCCGCCGAAGTCCGGTCGCAGCGGGGACACCCGCTGCTAACTCAGACAGCGAAAACTCCAGAGCGTCGGCGATCATCCGTCGCCCCGCACGTCCGGGTACTCCACGGCGTTCACCTGCCTGCCCGCGGTGGCGAGCCATTCCGGGCGAGCCTTTCCGGCATTTTCCGAGAATTGCACGCGGAGTGTGCTGCACGCAAGTGCGTGCCGTGCGATGTCGCGAATACGAGGGCGGATTCTTTCTCGCCGGCCGAACGGCGCGCGGCCCGCCGCAAGCCTGCACGTCAACCCACCAGACGCCTCTCGGCAGCAGTGCGCTACTCTGCCGCTCTGTCCGATGGCCGGCGAAAACTGGCCGAGGAGGACCATGGTCGTTCCGCTGGCCGCGCGATGCGTCGCCGCGGCCGTTGGGGCGCTGCTCGTGATCACGGCAGGGAGCAGCGTCATCGGCACGCTCATCGTGCCGCGTTCGGTTGGAAGCTGGCTGACTTCTAAAGTCGACCAGCTCGTCAACGCGGTCTTCGTGCTGATCACCAGGCCGGTGCGTGACTTCAAGCGGCGCGACCGCGTCCTCGCGACGCAGGCGGCGACGCTGCTGGTCTGTCAGCTCATCAGCTGGCTGGTGTTTTTCTTCATCGGTTTTTCCCTTATGTGCTGGCCCCTCGTCCACGGCGGCATTACCCACGCCTTCCAGCTGGCGGGTCCAGGGCTGTGGGCTATCGGCGAGGACCGGGCCCGCGGCGCCGCTGAGACCACGATCCTCGATGTCGCCTCGCTGACCGGCCTCATCACGGTCACCCTGCAGATCGCCTACCTGCCCACGCTGTATTCGGAGTTCAACCGCCGGGAGAACGCGGTCGCCGCGCTGGCGGCGCGCGCCGGCGTCCCGAGCTGGGGGCCGGAACTTCTCGCCCGGACCCACTACGCGCTGGGCTCAGGCACGTCGACGATCGACACGCTGCCCGATTTCTACGGGCAGTGGGAGAGCTGGGCGGCGGACGTGGCGGAGAGCCACACCACCTATCTGCCGCTGGTGCGGTTCCGCTCCCCCAAGCCCCTGTCCTCGTGGGTCACCGCGCTGCTGGCGGTGCTCGACTCGGCTGCGCTCATGCTGGCGCTGAACCCGTCCACGGCGCCCGTCGTGCCGGCCCGGCTGTGCCTCCGGTCCGGATTCATCTGCTTCCGCGACGTCGCCGGAGCGATGGGCTTTAACCTCCCGGCGGAGCCGGACCCCGAGGAAGGCATCAGCATCACCTACGAGCAGTTCCTGGAGGCGATCAACCGGCTCGAGGAGGTCGACTTCCCCATCGAGCGCCCCGCGGAGCAGGCCTGGCCAGACTTCGTCGGATGGCGAGTCAACTATGAGGACGCCGCATTCGCCGTCGCCTATGCCGTCGACGCAGTGCCGGCACTCTGGTCCGGCCCGCGCCGCCACAAGAAGTGCCCGCAGATCGAGCCGATACGCCCGCCCACAGGGCGGCCGCCTACCGGCGAATTCACCAAGCAGGCCTCGAACTAGGCCAGTTTTGCCTGGTCAGACCGCCGACGCCGCATCGCGGTCAGACTGGACGAGGTCAAGGTCGGTGTCGGCCGTGTCCGGATCGCCGCCTGTCTCGGCTGACTGCGGCGCAGCCTGCGCGTCAGCTCGCCCGGGCTCCGGCTCACCCGGCCGGCCGTCCTCGGCAGCAGCCGGCTGCTCGGGGCGCAGCAACTCCGGGATCTCGGGCAGCGGTACGAGGCTGGGAAAGTCGTCAGCCGGCCGGGGAGCTGGCTCCGGCACTGGCATGCCCAGCTCTGGCTGCGGCGTCCCGTCGAACGCCGGCGCCAGCACCCGGGAGGCTGCCCGCACTGTGGCCTCCCGCAGCGTGTCGCCGACAAGCCGGGCGGCATAGGTCAGCAGACTCTGCCGCTCGGCGTCGGTCTCGTCAGCAGCGGCCGCAGCCAGCTCCTCGGCGAGCCGGCCGGCCAGCGCCTGCGCGGTCGGCCACTGGCCCACAGCCCGGCGAGCTTCTGGCGTCGCCTTGAAGACATACCAGAATCGCGGGTCGCCGCCCGTGGTCGTCTTGCGGAAGTCGACGTAGACCGGGTCCAGGGTTTCCAGTGCCTTGGCTACCGCCGCTGTATCGAACCCCGTCCGAGCCGCGATGTCGGTGACCGTGACCATGTAGCTCTGCTCGAGCAGGCTGACGGTAGCGTCCAGCACGGGCAGGTCTCGGACCGCCCAGGTGTCATGCACGACAACTGCCTCACCGGGACTCAGACATCCGGTTCAGGGCATGCCCGGGCCCCTCAAATCGTCGGGTCGCCCCGGCTGTCGGTCGCCGGGGCCGTTGTTTCCGGCAGTTACGAGAGTAGCGAGAACAACGACGTCAGGCGCGCCATTGTGGCCTTCATGGCATCCCGGCAGCGGGACCAGGCCCTGCCGTGGCAGGATTGCCTGTCCCGCAGGTGAATTCCCCCGCAACATCCCCGCGTGGCGACTAGCGAGTAAGGCGGCTGGGCACCCTAACAACGTCGCTATGCTGTGCGGGCCGCGCTGCCGCGCGCTCTGTGCACCGAGAGGAAAACCATGAGTAACGACACCGGAGTCGAGCGGACCCTGGTGCTGCTCAAGCCCGACGCAGTGGCCAGGGGCCTGGTCGGTCGCGTGGTCACGCGCTTTGAGGAAGCCCTGCTCAAGATAACCGCGGTCAAGATGGTCTGGATGGATGCCGACCTGGCCCGGCGGCATTACTTCGACCTGGAAGAGCGTTTCGGTCCGGCCGTGTACAACGCCATGGCCGAGTTCATGGAGAGCGGCCCGGTGATCGCGATGATCCTGGAGGGAGTCGGAGCGGTCGCCACCACGCGTAAGCTCGTCGGCTCGACGTACCCCGACCAGGCACCCCCCGGAACCATCCGTGGTGACTTTGCACACATGAGCCGCGACTACGCGAACGGACGCGGCATCGCGGTGGCCAACCTCGTGCATGCCTCCGGCAGCGTCGAGGACGCCGCGCACGAGATCGAGGTGTGGTTCGCCAAGGACGAGATTCACGAACGGCAGTCGCCGTTCGAGCGCTACACCCGGTAGCGGCAGTCAGCGGCTGTCACCCAGCCACCGCTCGAGCCAGCTGAACTGCTCCGCCAGCACGTGCAGAACGGACTCGCGGGCGAGGTAGCCGTGGCTCTCGTACGGCAGCACCACCAGGCGAGCAGTCCCGGCCGTCCCCTGCAGGGCCTGGAAGAGCCGCTCGGACTGGATGGGGAACGTTCCCGGGTTGGCATCTCGCTCGCCGTGGATCAGGAGCAGCGGTGAGTCAATCTTGTCCGCGTACCGGAACGGCGAGACCTGGTCGTAGACCTCGGTCGCTTCCCAGAAGCTGCGCCGCTCCGTCTGGAAGCCGAACGGCGTGAGCGTCCGGTTGTAGGCACCGCTGCGTGCGATGCCCGCCGCAAACAGTTCCGTGTGAGCGAGCAGGTTGGCCGTCATGAAAGCGCCGTAGCTGTGCCCGCCGACCGCGACCCTGGCCGGGTCCGCGATGCCCATCTGGGCGAGAGCGGAAACGTGTGCGCTAGCGGCTGCGCTGGTCTGCTCGACGTAGCTGTCATTCATCGTCTCCGGGTCGCCGATAACGGGCATCGTGGCGTTCTGGAGCACGGCGTATCCGCGCAGCACGAACCAGACCGGCTCGGAGCCCAGCAGCCGGCTGAACCGCTCAGTGCTGCCGCGCACCTGCCCGGCGG
Organism: uncultured Actinomycetota bacterium; assembly: GCA_963711535.1. Lineage (GTDB taxonomy): Bacteria > Actinomycetota > Actinomycetes > Streptosporangiales > Streptosporangiaceae > JAJYUU01. Next base: position 729,561 of record CAVQEN010000008.1, read on the forward strand.
TCCCGGCGTCGCCATAGTCGAGCGGATAGGCCCAGATGACCAGTGGCAGCGGTCCGTCGCGCTCGGCGTCATAGCCCGGCGGCAGGTGGAGCATCCCGGTGAGCGTCACGCCGTCACCGCGATCATACGTCAGCAGGCGCTTTCCCATGCCGGTGAGCTGCGGATGCGGGTCGGGCCAGAACGTGAGCTGGCTGCGCTCGGTGCCGTCCAGCCGGGTCACGGCAAGGTTCGGCGGCTCGGTGCGGCTCTCGTGCCAGATCAGCACGGTCTCGCGATCGGCTCCGGCAAACCCGAGCACATGCTCGTATGCGTCATCCGGGCACCGCCAGAGGCGCTCCGTACCCAGGTCGGCAAGGTCCAGCCGGTCGAGGAACGGCCGGTCGCCGTCCGGGCTCGCGCCTTCGCCGCGCAGATAGATCTGGTTGCCGTCCTGCAGCACCGTCCGGGTGCCGTCCGGGTGCACCGTCGTCATCGGCGACCCTGGATCGTTGTAGGCCTCGTCGGCAGAGTGGTCGAAGATGATCCGGCTCTCGTCCGGAGCGGCCAGGTCAGTAAGCCGGGTTGTCACCCACCGGCGATCGCGGTCGTGCTCGGTCACCAGCAGGCTGCCCGCCGCGGCCATGTCGAACCAGCCGAGGCAGCGGTGCTGGATGAGCCCGCTCGGCTGTGACGAGTCGGCGAAGGGCGCCATTAGCCGGTAAAGCTCGTCGCGATGCTCGGCTTTGACCAGCGGGTCGCCACCGTCCCGCGCCTCCGCCCAGACCAGGCTGGCCGGGACCGATTCCTCCCAGGACACCATCCGCGGTCCGGTCGGCACGCCCTGGCGGGGCACCTGGTCGCTGACGGGAAGATCGGCGATGACGCGCTCGAGCTCACCGCCGGCCGTCCACACCTCGACTCGCCGGGCGAAATACGGATACGGGACGCGGAACGAGAAAGGCCGCTGCAGCCGGTAGACGAGCAGATGCTCCCCGTCCGGGGACTCGCTGAGGTGGTAGTACAGCCCCGGCTCACCGAGCTCGGTCACGCTGCCGGAGTCTGGCTCCACCCGCAGCGGCCTTGTGGTGGCGAGCTGCTCGAAGACGTCAGCGTCCGCGTCGGTCCGCAGCAAGTCGGTGAACGTAGCCATCTGCGAGCGCTTGCCCGCGGTTTCCTCCACCTGCGGCTCGATCGGCTCCGGGCCCGGCGGTTTCGCTCCGGCCGGGGCGCCGAGGACAAGGAGGCTGCGTCCGTCACGGGACCAGCGCACCGTCGACGCGGGCGAGGTCGGGTCGCCGCCGAGTACGTCGCGCACCCGCAGCCCCGGTATCTCCGCGGCCGTTGCCGCCTGCGCGTCGCCAACCCAGACAGCGATGCCGTCCGGTTCGTCCACCGTGAAGGCGAACCGGCGGCCGTCGGGTGCCCAGGCCGGAACGCTGACCGACTTCTCTTCCGGCAGCTCGATGCGCCGGGGCCGACCGCCCGGCAGGGCGATCACCGACAGCCCGGTCAGGCGCCGCACACGCTGGCGGCCACCGAGGACGGGGTCCAGTCTGAGCCCGGCGAGTGCCAGGTAGGGCCGCGCCAGCAGAGCCACCGGAGGGTGCGACTCGTAGTGCACCAAAACGACAAACCGACGCCCTGGCGCCAGCGACGCCGCCGGTGTCGGCGGCGCATCGATGATCGAGACGATGTCGCTGGCCGGGGTCAGATACGCCACGCCGTGACTCCTCTACAGGTCGCTGGCCGGTCCCGCATTCGCTGACCTAGGCTCGCGCGACAGCCCGGCCTGGCGCAAATCGAGGACGATCATGGCCGCTTCCCGGCAGGCCGCAGGGGTGTCCGATCACGGCCTCGGCCACGATCACGCGCACCCGTGACAGACGCCGCTGGCGTCGCGGCCCGCCGGGTATAGGGCGCAGGACACCGATCGCTGCCGTTCTTGGGGCAGCGCGCAATGAGTCACGCCCAATCGGCGCGCGGCATAGGGCAGCAATCCGTGACCGCTGCCCCAGGTGACGAACGACAGCGGCTGGCCGCCCGGCCCGCACCGCGGCACCGCCGGGCGCCGGGCCCGCACCGCGGCACCACTGGCCGACAGGCCGGCGCCGCAGCAGAGTCTGCTGCGGCGCCGGGGGGCTAACTGGGGCCGTGCCTAGCGGGTCCCGCTTTTAGTACCAGCCGCTGGCCACTTCGTGGTTCCACGCCGCGTGAGGCGAGCCGTACCGTTCGCTGATGTACTCCAGGCCCCACCGGATCTGCGTCCGGGCACTGGTCTCCCAGCGCGGGCCCGCGGCAGACATCCTGGACCCTGGAACCGCCTGCGGGATGCCGTACGCGCCTGAGTACAGATTGTAGGCGTGGACTCGCCAGCTGCTCTCCCTGGACCACAGCAGGTTCAGGTACCGGAACTGGCCCTGTCCCCAGCCGAAGCGATGGAGCATTGCGCGCGCGATCTGCTGCGGCGTCCTCGGCCGTGCAGACGTACGGGCTGCTGCTGCGCTGGCCGAACTGCGGTCCGACAGGACGGACGTGGCCAGGAAGGCGTCGAGCTGCGCTGGTGCGGCCGCGGCGGACCGAGTCGCGCCGATGCTGCTGACCGGCTGAGCCGGCCGTGCCAGGGCGGTGTGCTGAGTGATTGCGGCAGATGGGGCAACGGCACTTGCCGACCAGCCGCCGAGGGTGCCAGCCGCTGCCGCCGCAAGGGCGACTGCCGAGCCGGCTGCTGCACGATAAAACTTGACTGATTTAACGTGGGTGAATGTCCTGAAGGGGGACAAGAGAAGCCTTCTGTCGGGCACGCAAAAAGCCGTGCTCGGCTACCACCCTCTGCGCTCTGATCACCGTGGGGACGGTGAACGCGCAGCGTGCGGACTCGGCGCGGGGGCAGGGCGACGGTGGCTTCTCAGGGGTAAGCCGTCGCGCACGCAGGGTGCTGTCGAACGCATACTCTGCCCGAAGTTATGGACTGCGGACGGCCGAAAATGCCATTACGGGGCTATGAGTTAAATCACATTTATCGGATCGTTATTTGCAGAATTAAACCAAATTTGCACCGGTAAACAGTCACCATTGTTACGAGAGTGCCGCAAGGTGCGGTTGGTGTGACAGGCGAGATTCACGTGACGCAGGTGGCGGACGACGAGCTCGCGTCGAGGTCAAGCCGGGAGCTCCGGTCTCATGCGTAGGCGGGGCGCCGCCCGGCCGCCTGACGCCCGCAGGAAGGGCAGTACCGTGCGGCAGGCTGCGCGGTCAGCAGGCCTTCCGCAATTGGCCGGCCGCACTGCTCGCACCGGCCGTACTGCCCGGAGGACAGCCGGTCGAGCGCCGCCTCGATCTCCGCCAGTGCCTGCCGCTCGGCTGCCGCCTGGTGCGCGAGCAGCTGGGCCCGGCGGGACTCCCCGGCAGCCCCCGCGGTGCCGGGTGCCGGGCAGTCCGCCTCGTCGTGATAGGCGAGCGCAAGAGCGGTGATCCGCTCCAGCCGGTCCCGCCAGCGAGCCTCGAGCTGCGCTCTCCGTTCGGCCAGGCTCAGCCGGCCAGCCGCTGTCCGTGCCGCGGCGGTGAGTGGCCGGGCCTCGTTTCCGGCGTGGTGTGAGGTCTGGTGCGCGGGCCTGCGCAGCGACGGGTGCAGCTGGACCGTCCCCCGGTGGCGTTGCAGCGGGGCGGGGCGGGGTGCTGGCTGCGAGACCGACGTGCTCGGCATGGAGACCTCCTGCTCGCCGCCCGGCTCAGCTGACCCTCGTGGCCAGCCACTGCCGGGCTCACATCAGCCAGGACACCTCGCGTACCTCCAGGTTCGCTGAGCGGAGCTGGTGCGCACTCTCCGAGTTCGCTGCTCCGCCCGGGACCGCGGTCAGCGCAGTACCCGGCGCTTGTAGAGCATGACGGCTGCGGGAGCGAAGATCGCGATCAGGCCGAGCGACCATAGGACCACCGCGAGCTCGGGATGCTGCATCGGCCATGCGTTCACGGTTGCGGCCGGGTTCGGGCCGCCGAAGAGCGTGCGGCAGGCCGCCGCAATGGCGCTCATCGGATTCCAGTTGGCGAAGTCGCGCAGTACCGCCGGCATCCCCTGGGTCGGGACGAAGGCGTTCGAGCAGAAGGTCAGTGGCAGGAAGAAGATGAATCCTGCCGCCTGCGCCGCCTCCGTGCTCCGCATGAACATGCCCGCGCACGCGCCCACCCACGTCATCGCGAAGGCGAACAGCGCCGACAGGCCGATGGCCAGCAGGGCGTTGCCGAAGCCGTTCTCCACGCGCCAGCCGATGGCCAGGCCGGTCGCGATGAGAACCACGATGCCGAGTACCTGCGTGATGAGGTCGCTCACCGTACGGCCGGCCAGCACCGCGGACCGCGAGATCGGCAGCGACCGGAAACGGTCGATGAGCCCGGTCGTCATGTCGGCACACATCCCGACGGCGGTGCCGGGCGCGCTGCCCGCCATCGCCATGCCGAACATTCCGCTGATCAGGTACTGGTGATAGTTGCCGCCGCCGGGCAGGTGGATGGCCGAGCCGAAGATGTAGGCGAACAGCAGGACGAAGATGACCGGCTGGATCGTGACGTCCATCAGCTGCTCGGGCTCGCGGGCGATACGGGTGATGCTTCGCCTGGTCAGTACCCAGGTGTCCTTGACGGCCCACCAGAGGCGCGACAGCGACGGATCGGCGGTCAGCTCGCCGGGAGCGACGGTGATGCTTGTCATGACTGCTCGCTTTCAGATGATTCGGAGTCCTCGCTGACATGTCCGGTGAGTGTCAGGAAGACGTCGTCGAGTGACGGGTGCCGGATCGACAGGTCGTCGAGGACCACCCCGAATGCGTCGAGATCGCGGACGATCTCGGGCAGGCGCCGGGCGGCTCGGGCGACCGGAGCCTCGACTGTCCGGCTGCTCAGGTCAGTCGCAGGCTGGCCGTCCTCCGAGTGCGCCGCCAGGATCGACGCAGCCGCGCTCAGGTCCGACTCCGGCGCGACCGTCAGGACCACGCGCTCGCCACCGATCTTGGCCTTGAGCTGGTCGGCCGTGCCGTCGGCGATGACCGTGCCGTGGTCGACAACCGCGATCCGGTCGGCAAGCTGGTCAGCCTCATCCAGGTGCTGCGTCGTCAGCAGCACGGTGGTGCCCTCGGCGGCGAGTGAGCGCACCGCGGTCCACGTGACCATGCGACTGCGCGGATCGAGCCCGGTCGTCGGCTCGTCGAGGAACAGCACCTCCGGACGGGTAACCAGGCTCGCCGCGAGGTCCAGCCGGCGCCGCATGCCGCCGGAGTAGGTCTTGACGCCCCGGTCGGCGGCGTCCGCCAGGTCGAATCGCTCGAGCAGCTCGGTGGCTCGCTGCTTCGCCGTGCGGCTCGTCAGCCGTCCAAGCTGGCCGATCATCACGAGGTTCGCGCGGCCGGTGAGGCACTCGTCGAGCGCCGCGTACTGGCCGGTCAGCCCGATCAGCCTGCGCACCTGCGGTGCCTGCGTGACGACGTCATAGCCGGCCACCGTGGCGTGGCCGGCCTCCGGCCGCAGCAGCGTGGTCAGAACGCGGACGGTGGTTGTCTTGCCCGCCCCGTTCGGACCGAGCATCCCCAGGATCTCGCCCTGGCCGACCTCCAGGCTCAGGTCGGCCAGGGCGTGTGTCTTGCCATAGGTTTTGCGCAGGCTGGTCGCCTCGATTGCAAGTGTGCTGTTCACGGTGCGCCCCTAGTACGGTGTACGAATCAAGTAGTACAGCGTACTGTACAGTACGCTGTACGAGTGTCAAGCGAATACCGGATCCGGGAGCAGGAATATGGACTCTGACCGTCAGCGTCGCGCGGGCCCCCAGGCCGCGCGCGGCGGCGTCGGTCGCGGACCCGGCGGCGGTCGCGTGCCCGGCGGCGGTCGCGTGCCCGGCAGCCGCCCGCAGCCCGACTGGCGGCAGTGGCAGGTCGATCCGGACACGCTGTGGCCGGGACCGTTCCCCGGTCAGTCCGGTCAGTCCCGCGCGGATCGCCGCGACACGCAGCGGCACGAGCTGCTCCAGAAGCGAGCACGCGACCCGCGTGCGCGCCCGCGGCTGACGAAGGAAGAGATCGTCGACGCCGCGATCGCGATCGCGGATGCGGAGGGAGCCGAGGCGCTCAGCATGCGCCGCATCGCTCAGGTGCTGAGGTCCGGGACCATGTCGCTGTACTGGCACGTGGCGAGCAAGGAGCATCTGCTCGATCTGATGCGCGACATGCTGATGGCCGAGGTCGACGTGCCGGAGCCGTCCGGTGACTGGCAGGCCGGCCTGCGAGGCCTGGCCATCAGCAGCCGGGCGATGTTCCGCCGGCATCGGTGGCTCATGGAGTTCACCGGCGGCCGGCCGCCGCTGGGGCCGAATACCGTGCTCATGCTGGAGCGGTCGCTGGCGATCCTGGCCGGCCTCAAGCTCGCCCCCGGCGTCGCCATCAACATCCTGACGACGGTCAACACGTACGTCACGGGCGCCGTGCTGCGCGAGGTCCAGGAGCTGCGCACCCAGCAGTCCGAGCGGGAGATGGGCCTTGATCCCCAGGAGATCGAGCGCGAGGAAGCTGCCTGGCGCGAGCGCCTGGTCGCCACGGGGATGTTCCCGAACTTCGTGGCCCTCATCGACGCCCAGGTGGACCCCGACGCCGTGGAGACGATGGACCAGCGGTTCGAGTTCGGCCTGGACAGCCTGCTTGCGGGTATCGGCGAGCGGATCACGGACTAGCCGGGCAGATCCGGATCAGACTGGACGTAGCGCAGCCTTCCGCGCCACTGTTGTGTGATTACCGGGGCTTCTGGACGATTGCCGTAGGATAATAGCGTCATATCAGGAAGTGACTCCCGGCATGGAAAATTCTGCGCCGAGAAATTGGCGTCGGCTCTTGTGCCGTACTGCGTTGCCGGCAACGGGAATTTGCGTGCCTTGAGCTCGGAATCACAGCCACGCCAGCACGAAGTCGGTGAGACCGCGTTACCCGCGCGCGCCCGATGGTGTTTGATAGACGTGGTTGCATTCGTAATTTTGCGTACGCGATACAGACCGCCGGCGAACGGCAGGGAAAGAATCCTTCCGTCGCCGGTCTGATGTCGTGGCGACCCAGGATCCTCGTCCGTGGATCCCGGAGAATCACCCAGTAGGAGAAGGCACATGCCTCAGGGCACCGTGAAGTGGTTCAACGCCGACAAGGGCTACGGGTTCATCGCCCCTGACGACGGCAGCGCCGACGTCTTCGTGCACCACTCCGCGATTCAGGTTGATGGCTTCCGCAGCCTTCAGGAGAACCAGCGGGTCGAGTTCACCGCCGGCCAGGGGGCCAAGGGCCCGCAGGCTGAGCAGGTCCGCCCGCTCTGACCGGATCCGGCCGAGTCGGCCGGTTACAGCACGCATAGCTGCTAGCTCTGCACAACAGAAGAAGGGGCGGTCCCGGCTCGCCGGGGCCGCCCCTTGCAGCGTGGGGCACGCGCGAGGATTCGCTCCGCAGAGTAGTTGGCCTGACGCAACTCGGTCGTCTGCGCTGTAACCCGTCATTACAGCTACATAAATCCGGCGCGGCACACCGTGCCACCGCAAGCGCACCGGAGAACTGCCGGTCGCTCATTGCAACATGCATCAAATGACGCGCCTTCTGCGCGGCTCCGTGTTATATATCCCTCGCACCACGGCGGTCCGATGAGTGCAGAGAGTGCATGTTGTTACCGCAGAACGCCACTACCGCAACTCCGCTGCCGCTCAGCAGCAGGCCGGCGCAGCGCCGCCTGTCCGCGTGTGGAGGTATCGTCGCGGCGTCGGGTGGTGACGGCCGCCGCCCGGCGAGATTACAACCGGCCGCTCCGATGGCGGAAGGCACGCCCGTGACTCGTGAACTGCTCAACAGCGCGCTGGCCGGAATGGGCACCACCATCTTCGCCGAGATGTCGGCGCTGGCAGTAGAGACGGGCTCGGTCAACCTGGGTCAGGGCTTCCCTGACACCGACGGGCCGGCCGAGATCGCGCAGGCAGCCGCGGACGCAGTGCTGTCCGGCCGCGGCAACCAGTACCCGCCCGGACCCGGCATTCCCGAGCTCCGGAGCGCGATCGCCGCGCACCAGAAGCGCTTTTACGGCCTGCAGGTCGATCCGGACACCGAAGTGCTTGTCACCGCAGGCGCTACTGAGGCGATAGCAGCCGCGCTCCTTGCCCTGCTCGAGCCGGGAGACGAGGTCATCGCGCTGGAGCCGTACTACGACTCCTACGCGGCCTGTATCGCGATGGCGGGGGCAGTACGGGTCCCGGTCACTCTCCGGCCCCCGGCATTCCGCCCGGACCTGGACCAGCTTAGGGACGCGATCACCAGCCGCACGCGGCTCATCCTGCTGAACTCTCCGCACAACCCGACCGGCATGGTGGCCACCCGCGAGGAACTGGCGGCGATCGCGGACCTGGCGCTCGAGCACGACCTCCTGGTGGTCACGGATGAGGTCTACGAGCATCTGGTGTACGAGGGCGAGCACATCCCGATTGCCTCGCTTCCCGGTATGCGGGAGCGGACCGTGACGATCAGCTCGGGCGGCAAGACGTTCTCGTTCACCGGCTGGAAGATCGGCTGGGTGACAGGCACGCCGGAACTCGTCACGGCCGTGCGGACTGCCAAGCAGTTCCTCACCTACGTGAGCGGCGGCCCGTTCCAGTACGCGATCGCCGCCGGGCTGGCGCTGCCGGACGAGTTCTACACGGGCCTGGCGACGAGCCTGCACCGCAAGCGCGATCTGCTTGCGGAGGGCCTGCGGGCAGCGGGCTTCGACGTCTTCCTGCCGCAGGCAACGTACTTCATCACCACCGATATCGGGCCGCTGGGCGAGTCGGACGGCCTCGCCTTCTGCCGGAGCCTGCCGCATCGCTGCGGTGTCGTCGCGGTGCCGAACGTGGTCTTCTACGACCGGCAGGATCTCGGTCGCAGTCAGGTCAGGTTCGCATTCTGCAAGCGTGACGAGGTCTTGGCCGACGCCGCGGCACGGCTGGCCGGGCTCCACGGGACCGCCGGACCAGGGGACCGAACGGCAGCCCGACCAGCGGCGCAGGCCGCGGGCTAGCCAGCGCGGTGGTCCCGGCACCCGTTACTAGGATGGTCGTGCGTACGGTGCTGGCTCGCTCCGGTACCTGAGAAATTCAGCCTGACAGGGAGGGGCACCGTGACCCCCGCGCAGAACACCAGCCCGGCGGCAGCGACGCCCGCGGCGGAGATATACCGGGCACCGCGACAGGACAAGCCGTGGGGGCACGAGGTGATTTTTGCGGGCCTCGACGGCAAGTATGTCGGCAAGATCATCCACGTGCTGGCCGGTAACTCGCTCAGCCTGCAGTACCACCTGCAGAAGGACGAGACAAGCAGCATCCTGTCCGGGGCTGGCGTCGTCGAGTACGGACCGTCGGCCGATGAGCTCAGCAGTCAGCACTTCGGCCCTGGCGACACCATTCACCTGCCGCCGGGGACAGTGCACCGCATCACGGCGATTACCGACCTGACCTTCGCCGAAGTCTCGACCGCGGATCCGGGCTGGCGCGAGGACGTCGTCAGGCTCGAGGATCGCTACGGGCGCACCGGAACCACCGCGCCCTGACCCGCCAACACAAGAATGGACGCACATCCAACGTCACGACCCATCAGGCGGCCGCGCGTGGTCTGACCCCGCGGATCGTTCCGGCCGCGCCGGGCGCTCTGCCCGTGACGATCGATCTGGGCGCGCGGGGCGCACCGGCCGCGCCGCGCGCGACGATCGATCTGCCCGCGCCTCGAGCGCCTGGAAGATCTGCACCCACTGGTCCGGGCTGACGAAGCCGACGACCTCGCGCCGGTCCACTCCGGCGGCGGCGCACGCGGCCGCAACCTTGTCCGGCGGATACGAGCGCCGGAGCGAGGCCTGGACTGACCCGCCCACTCCGGTGAAACCGGCCTGCACGAGCCTGCGGTAGGCGGCCTGGCGCGCCGGGCTGACGAGCGGCTCCGCCCTGCGCTCGAGGTGCAGGATGCCGGCGTCTACGCGCGGCATCGGGCGGAACTCCGTCCGCGCGAGCGTTCCGCGCAGCTCCCAGCGGAACTGGGGCCAGGTGCTCACCGTCAGCTGACTCCAGCGGCCGAAGCCGCCGGTCCGCTTCCGCGCGTATTCGAGCTGCGTGATGAGAGTGGCCGCCGTCAGCCGTCGCGCGTGCAGGCACCAGTCGATGATCGGTGAGGTCAGCGAGAACGGCGCGTTTCCGACCACCTGGAACGCCCGGGCGGGCGCCCGCGCGGCCAGGAAGTCGCCGATGACTACCCGGACGTTCGGCCGCGCACCGGCTCGCGCCCTCAGCCGGCTAGCCAGCGCCGGATCCACCTCGTAGGCGATGACCTCGCCGGTCATGGCCGCGAGCCGCGCGGTCAGCATCCCCTCTCCGGCGCCCACCTCGACGCACAGGCCGTCCGCGTCCAGCCGGACTGCCCTGAGGAACTGCCGCGCAGCCTCCGGACTGCGCAGGTAGTTCTGCGAGAGCTCGCGGCGCCGCCGGTCGGCGTCGGTGCGCCCGCCCGTAACCCGGCCAGGACGACCCCGGCCCCCCGAACTCGCCGACCGTGACGCTCCGGCACGACGCCGGGGCGGTCCGCTCCGTTCCTGGCCAGCCGCGTTCACCGGTCCAGGTTAGCGAGCGGCGCCACCCGGACCGGGGCCGGTCTCGCGGTCAGCCCCTCCGCTGAGCTCGCCGCCGCCGATCATCAGCCTCGAAACGAGGTCGCCCCGCCCTCGGCCCTGGCACCGGCGCGGTACACGCGGTCAGTCAGCGTCCCCGCGCCGCCAGCGCTTGACCTGCGACCGGCGCTGCTTGTCAGCGAGGCGCCGCTCTACCGAGCCGCGGGTTGGCCTGGTCCGCTTCCGGGGCGGGCGCGGCGGCGCGGTCGCTTCGGTCAGCAGCGCGCTGAGCCGGGCAGCGGCCGCCTGCCGGTTCCGGAGCTGCGACTTGAACTCGCTCGCCGCGACAGTGATGACTCCCGCGGTCAGGCGGCCCGGCAGTGCTGCGAGCGCGCGCTCCCGGAGCACCGGCGGCAGTGTGGTGGTCCGGGCGAGGTCGAAGGACAGCTCGGCCTGACTGTCGGTGGTATTGACGGACTGCCCGCCGGGTCCGGACGAGCGAGAGAATCGCCAGGAGAGCTCCTCCGGCGGGATGCTGATGCCCCGGACGGTCACCTCGATGCTCATCGCGCCGTCCTGCGGCGGTACAAACCCGGCATGGCTGCCTGCCTATCACAACGGGGAAGCGGCAGGACCGGAGGTCCGCGCCCTCAGGCGGGCCGGATGCCCTCCGTAGTCGATCGCCGCGTTCTGACGCCGGCCGTCCGTCCCGCCAATCCGACCTTTCCGGCGATCCTGCCACGCTTTGCAGGCAGCTCGTCACAATGAGCTACGAGCGGCTCTTCGGTCAGGCAGAATGCGTCGGGCCAGTGAGCAACCAGGGGAGGCACGATGACGCGCGGAGATCTTGGCGCCGGGCAGTGCCGGCGGGCGATGCTGGGCATCGTTGCGGGCAGCTGCCTTCTGTTAGCTGCGTGCGGGGGCACGCCCGGTCTGACTCCCGGTGGTGAGAACACGCCGTCCAGTTCACCGCTCCCGGCCGCTACCCAGAAGTTCTGCAACCAGGTCCAGGAGGCGCTGGCCAGCCTGGGCGGGACGGACCCCAGCAATTCGATGTCGCTACCCAAGGCCAGGGAAACCCTCGACAACCTGCTGGACGGCGGCATCGCGGGATTCTCCGCACTCGAGCCGGACGCGCCGGCAAGCCTGCGTGGGCCGATCGATGTCATCGTGGCCGACCTCCGGTCCTACAAGGCACTGGCGGACACGGCGAAGAGCGTCAGGCAGCTGCTCGGGTTCTCGCTCACGGCGAACCCGAAGCAGAAGAGCGCTTACGAGGCGCTTATCAGCTACACCAGCGACACCTGCTAAGGATCCACTGGCGCCACCCGCAGTTTGCGCGATGCCCCGGATTCCGGCGGTCTGCGATGGAATGCGCTGCTCACTTGGTAGCGTCATCGCGATCGGCCGGGGGTGGACACCAGCCGGACGGACGCAGCCTGGAGGGCAGCCTTGAAGGGATTCCGGAAGTTCCTGATGCAGGGGAACGCCATCGACCTGGCGGTCGCGGTCGTGATCGGCCTGGCGTTCAATGCAGTCGTGCAGGCCATCGTGAAGGACATGATCACCCCGCTGATCTCGGCGATCGTCGGCAGTCGCGTGAATTTCGCCAGCCTGTACTTCAGCGTCGGCGGCGCGCGCTTCAGCTACGGCGCAGTTATCAATGCGATCATCGCGTTCCTGATAATCGCCAGCGTCGTGTACTGGCTCATCGTCGCCCCGTCGGCCCGGCTCACGGCGCTCGCGACACGCAACAAGGCCGCAACCGACCGGCAGTGCCCGGAGTGCGTGAGCACCATCCCCGTCGCGGCCCGGCGCTGCATGTACTGCACGGCCGAAGTCCCGCCGGTTCCGTCGGCTGCCGGCGTCCCGACACCGCGGCGCGCGCGACACGGTTTCCCCGCGGCCCAGACTGGCGGCGCAGACGTGCAGTGACCAGGCAGCCTTCAGCGGCGAAGGCGGTACGGCTACCCGAGCACCGGCCAGAGATGGCGGGCTTTCACCTGGCAACTCCAGCTGCCTGGCCGTGGCCCGAGCTGAAGATCTCGCGCAGCAGCCGACTAGCGGCCACCGGATCACAAGCCAGCGCGTCCGAACACAGCGCGCTGCCCGGTCCGGCTAGATATGACCACAGGCCTTCGACCTCTAGCACGTCCGCGTAACCGTTTACGTCGCCGATAGGGATCTTTAGATCAGCAGCAGTGCGCTCGGCCGCGCCCCGTACAAGCCGCTGTGCGAACCTCTCGGGCTCTTTGGCTCTGCCAGGCTGGAAACTGTTCCATCCCCGCGAAAGCTCGAAGGTCCCGATGACCGCCGACCGCAAGAGCCGCAGGCCGGCGAGCGACTCGAACCCCGGCGGGTCGAAGACATCCTTCCGCCCGGCGAATCGGTGCCGAATGCGAGCCTCATCGTCGTCAGGGTCGATACCGGCAGGCAGCGGAGTCCACGCCTGCCGTGCTTCGCGGGCCGCCTGACCAGCCAGCCGCTGCCACCAGACTTCCCACTGCTGGCCCGCTGTAGCTCGGTCACCGGGCGGAAGAACGTCGGCGCAGTCAGGCACGTCCCTGGTGAGCGGGGGCGGAACATCAGCTGACGGCGCGACGGGCAGCCGGGCGGCGTCACGGACAAACAAGGCGGTGTGCAGGTAGCCCATGTCGCCGTGCCCGAACCGCCACGAGGCATTTCCTTGCCGATGCATCTAATCCCCGCCCCGAAGATGAAGCAGCCCGTTCGGAGACCGCGCGCAGCAGCGTGCAGTCCCAGTCTGAAGTCAGATTACGCCCAGTTCTGGCGCCACAGTCTCCGCATGAGCTCAGGGTCCACGTGTGCTCGACGGTCCCTGATGCGGCTGCCTGAGGCGGACGATGCGCTCGCAGGAATGGCAGCAGTCCATGCCATCCCCTACATCGAGCACACCGGATGGCGTGCCCGGCTGGTCGCGCTCGTCGTTGACAGAGAACACCGAGCCCGAGGTGTCGGACGTGCCCTGATCGCCGCAGCCGAGGCAGAGGCGCGGACGCTCGGATGCCTGGACATGGAGATAACCAGCGCTCGCGGCAGAGCCGCTGCCCACGCCTTCTACGCGAGCGCAGGGTACGAAGACATATGCGGGCGGGCCGCGCGGTTCGTCAGGCAGCTGCCCCGCAGTCCGGATGCGACCGACTCCCGCACCGCCAGAGAACCGCAACGTTAGAAGCCACACCCGCGACGGGAGGGAAGCGGTGCGACCGGCCAGGGTCTTCGCGTTCGCCCAGGGAACTCCAGCCACACGCGGCACCTGTTCTAGCCGTCGGCCTGCACTGATCCGCTACTTCGCGTCGGCGTAGCAGCTGACGACCGCCGTGGTCATCGGGAAGCTCACCGCCGTCGCCCCGAAGACAAGCCGGGCGGCTCCGGCCGCGGCGGCATCGATCGCCGCGACCACTTCGGCCGCCAGTGCTTCCGGGCAGTGCACGATCACCTCGTCGTACTGGAAGAACACGAGTTCCGGCAGGCCAGCGTCCGGCGCAGCGGCGGACCCGTCCCCGAAGCTGGCGCCGATCTCGGCCAGCCTGGCCCGCAGCAGCGCCAGCAGGACGATCGCCCAGTCAGCGGCACTCGCCTGCACGACGAAATTGCGGGTGAACCGGCCGCGGGCTCTCGCCGCCGCCCCCGCCCCGGGATCACGTACGGATTCAGGGTCACCACCTTCGCTGGTGAGCGACCGCCACGCGGCGGACGGGGGCGGGCAGGTGCGGCCGAGCACAGAGCGGACCACGCGACCCTCCTCGCCTGCGCGTGCCGCACTCTCAACAAAGGCCGACGCGTGCGGGAACCGGCGGCGCAGCAGTGCCAGCGACCGCCCGCCGTCGCCGCCCGTGCCGCCATACATAGCCGAAAGCAGGGCGACCTTGGCGGTGGCCCGGTCACCGCCGATCGCGGCAGCGACGGCTGCGTACAGGTCACCCGAGCCAGCTGCCTCCGCGAACGCGTGATCTCCGGCCAGCGCGGCCAGGATCCGCGGCTCGAGCTGAGCGGCGTCAGCCACGACAAGCGTCCAGCCTGGATCGGCCACGACCGCCTGGCGCAGCAGCTTCGGGATCTGGAGCGCACCGCCGCCGCGCGATGCCCAGCGACCGGAGACGACACCGCCCACGACGTACTCCGGCCGGAACCGGCCGTCTGTTACCCACGTGTCCAGCCAGGACCATCCGTTGGCGGTATAGAGCCGTGCCAGTTCCTTGTACTCCAGTAGCAGCGGTATGACCGGATGATCCACGGTGCGCAGCACTGCTGACCGCGTTGACGAGATCCGGATGCCGCTGGCCGCGAGCGCACGGAGCAGCTGGGCCGGAGAATCCGGGTTCACGGGGCGGACAGCGCCGAGTTCGGCAGAGATGGCGACCGCCAGCTCGGTGAGTTTCACCGGGCGCAGCAGGTGGCCTGCGGTGGCACGCGGTCGCGGTCCGAGTACGCCCGTCAGCAGCCGGTCATGGATATCCGCACGCCACGGCAGGCCCGCAGCGGTCATCTCGGCCGCGACGAGGCCGCCTGCCGACTCCGCGGTGACCAGTAGCCCGAACCGGGCCGGGTCGGTGTCCGCGCTGATCCGCTGAAGCTGATCGGCGTGCCCCGCGATCAGTGCGTCCAGTGCCCCGGCAGGATCGGGCTGCGAACTGGCCGCTGACTCGAAGGGCAGCTCCAGCGGCAGCCGGCCCGCTTCCGCTTCCGGCATGGCCTCAGCCGGTACTGGTGACGGCGACGCGATCTCGCCGCCGTCACGCGCTCCGAGTAGCGCCCCGGTGAGGTCAAGATCGTGACACCGGGTGACCCGGACACCGGCACGAAGCAGTTTCGGGTACGCCTGCTGGGCCGAGCGCCAGATCCATCGCGGCCGACTTTCTCGCTCCGCCGCAGCCACCGCCGCGGCGAGATCGCGGACCTCCTGCGGTGCGCTCGCCACTGCGCCGTCGTCGCCGACCTGGCACAGATGCCCGCTGGTGCCGGGTCCGGGGACGAGCGCTATCCGCACAGGCTGATTCTGCTGCATCGTGCCGACAGCCAGCTGGCGCCGCTAACCCGGCCACCGCCAGGCCCGGGGCGGGCCGGGGCGGGCCTGGCTCGGACCCGCCTCAGGGGCGGTTCGGCTGACCAGAATTGGCCTCCGCGGGTACCGGCAGGCTGGACACCTGTCGCTCCGCGGTCGGCGGGGTGCGTCGGAACTCAGCGATGCCAGACGATGCAGCTACTGCGAACTGCGCCGTCGCGCCAGACTCATGCTGCTGCCCCGCGTCACCGTCGCCGGTGGCGCCCGAGTCCTGGTCGCCCGCGTCCTGCGCGTTCCGCCGCGAGCCGCGCCGACGAGCCTTGGCGCCCGGTCGCACCGGAACCGGCAGTAGCGGCGCAGCCGGGAACCTCCCGGACGGCGGCGAGTGTGGCGGAGCAGGAGTCGGGCTGGCGCTCGTGTCTTCCCGCTCAGCGAGACGGTTTTCCGGCAGCGCGCCGAGGGCCACCGCGCCTTTTCTGCTGCCGGCCCGCGCCGAGCCATTGACCTGCATCGACTGGCCGGATGCCACTGGGGCCGCTGCGAGCGGGCCAGCTCCGCTCGGGGCAGTTGCACCGCGGTCTCGCGCTGCGTCGGGCTCAGACGGGAGCGGCCCGTCGGTCGATACCGTGTACTCGCGGGCCGGGGAACCGCCTGCGCTCCCGTTAACTGCCGCGCTCCCGGTTGCGGCCGCGCTGGCCAGCTCGTCGGTTGATACCGCGTCGTGCGGCGCCGCATCATCGGGCCGCACATCGTCCGGCTCTGCGTCGCGGGGTACTGCGTCGCGGGACACTGCGTCGCGGGACACCGGGCCGTCGGGCACATCGCCGCCAGGGCCCGCGTCATCTGGCCGGTTCGACTCGCTGGCGGCGGCTGACTCGGCTGTTCTGCCGGACGAGCCGGCCTCCGCGCGCAGAGGCAAGTCGGCGCGGCCAAGCCCGGCCGCTTCGGCCTTCCCCGCCGGTCCGAGCGCTTCGGGCGCCGGATACGAGGCCTGCGCCGGGATCCCGAGCGGGTCGTCAAAGGGCCAGGGCGGCGCCACCGTGCTGCCGCTTGCAGCCCGGCGCCACTCCGGCCGGCTGGACATCTCCGCGTGGACGGGACCCACGCAGTCATGGCCGTCGAGCAAGGATGCGAGCCGCTCCGCTTCCTCGGCGCTAACGCCGAACACGACTCGCGGCTGACCCCACGGCTCGTCCAACGAGTAACCCACATAGCTCGACACCGGCGACTGCGCGACTGCGCCCAGGCCGTGCATGACGAGCCAGCGACCCCAAGCCCGCTCCAACGCGTTGGCGGCTCTTTCAGCTCGCCGTACCAAGTCTGGATCACGCATGGTGCTTACCTCCCCTCCGAAGCGCCGCACGCTTCCGCCCGCAGGCGGATCCCCCCGGGGACGCTGCGTACCTCACCGGATGCACGGAATTGCAAGCCACGGTGACGCATGACGCCGGTGCTGCCGCCGGGGCGCCGGGCTTGCGGCGGCAGGTGTCCTCAGTATCTCCGTCACCTGCCCCTAGCAGGCGAGATTACGAAAAGTTGTTGAGAGACTACGAATCGTTAGCAGCTGCCGGGGCCGGGCGGTTCGATGAAGTGGCCGGAGATTCCCGACAAGAGTCTGGTGGCCGTCCTGCAAACGGCGAGCAAGCCGCCGGCCAATGTGCGCGCGGCGGGGCTGCTGAGAGGGCGACGACCTCGTTTCTCGCCCTGGGAAGCTTGTGCTGGTCTGACTTTCTGGCCTGTCCCGGCCCTACTGCCCGGGAGGCCGGATCGACCCCGGTTTCAGCTGACCGATGCTGTCATCGCATCGAACGCGAAACGCGCCCCCCGATGCGGTGTGCTGGCCACCGGGGTCGACCCCCCCAACTTCTGGCAATCTGGCCGCCGGCTCGTCACGGCGCTGTGCGCGAGAGCCGTCCGGCGCTGCACCGCCGGACCGCGGCCAGTTGTCATTCCGAGCGCTGCTGCGGGATACCCGCCAGAAGGGCGCGAACCTCAGTCTCCCGGTACCGGCGGTGACCGCCGAGAGTCCGGATAGACGTGAGCTTCCCTGCCTTCGCCCACCTGGTAACTGTTTTCGGGTCAACCCTGAACATCGTCGCGACTTCTGCCGGCGTAAGCAGCGGCTCAGCCTCTGGTGTACGTGCTGACATGTGACGGCCTCTCCTCCTGGACCGGTAATGCGATCCTTACCTACTTCTCTTGCTGTTCGTGGCTTCTAAGAAGCCTGCCTCGGATGTCCCATATGGTCCACTCAGACCATATTGCCATCACCAGCGGTAACAAGTCGACAACCGGGAGCAAAGTTTTGTTGCGAGTCGCCGCGATGCCCCCGCCAGCGATCTGTCACGCTGCGTGATTCTAGCGACACGCACCGTCGCAACGGGCAGATTCGGAAAAGTCATCCGCGCCTCCCATCGGCTACTTAGCTCGGTTGCCGCCACGTCGCTGCGCACCCCCTGCCTGGCTGCCGATCTCCTCCAAGCCGGCACCTGCAGCGGGGCCCAGGTCAGCCGATGGACCGATGCTGGCCCATCAGCAGTGACTGCCCTGCCCGCATTCCTCCCTCCCGGTTGCGCCTCCCCGCGCTCCCGTCCCCCTCGCGGCCCGATCCCTCGGCGCTGCTCGCTGCAGGTCGGAACCGCAGGAACTGCGTCGTTTCGGTGGAACCGGACCGAGTCCTGTAATAATCCCCGTACTACTGCCAGATAATCTGCTTCGGGCATTTTTCGCCGTAGAGTAGCGTAGTGTCCCTACGCTCCGTAGTGCCGTTATCACGTCTTCGTGACCAACCGGCTGCACGCGCCGGTTTTGTGGCAAATGCCGAACACCAGACTCCCCCACTAATCGTGACATGATGTATCGCTCTGGGCAAAGCCTTACGCGCCGGTAGGATCCGCGCGAGTCTCATCCGACCGGCCAGGCGGCGCTAGGCTTGTTGCCGATCCCGTGTCAACGAAGACGCGGGCAGATCGCGGGAGCCCACCGAAGTGACGACTGTCTTTGGCGCCGGGCACGGTGACCCGGCCGGGCACGAGCAAGTTGTGTTCTGCCAGGACTCGCAGTCTGGACTGCGGGCCATCATCGCCATCTACTCGACTGCGCTCGGCCCGGCGCTGGGCGGCACGCGGTTCTACCCGTACGCCAGCGAGGACGATGCGCTGGCGGACGTGCTGAACCTGTCCAGGGCCATGGCGTACAAAAACGCGCTGGCCGGGCTTGACCTCGGCGGCGGCAAGGCCGTCATCATCGGCGATCCCGCGCAGCTCAAGTCCGAGACGCTGCTGCGCGCCTACGGACGGTTCGTGCAGTCACTGAACGGCCGCTACATCACCGCCTGCGACATCGGCACCTACAGCGAGGACATGGACATCGTCGGGCGGGAATCCTCGTTCGTCACCGGCCGTACCGTGCCGAACGGAGGGGCGGGTGACTCCTCGGTCCTCACCGCGCTCGGCGTGTTCGCCGGGCTGCGCGCAGCGGCTGAGCACGTCTGGGGCTCCACCAGCGTCGCCGGGCGCACCGTCGCCGTCGAGGGCGCCGGCAAGGTCGGCCACCGGCTCGTCGACCACCTGGTCACCGACGGCGCGCGCGTGATTGTCTACGACACGAGCCACGCCGCCATCGAGCGCGTACGCGCCCAGCACCCGGAGGTGAATGTCGCGGAGAGCCGGGACGAGCTCCTTCGCGGCCCGCTCGACGTGTACTCGCCGTGCGCCCTCGGCGGCGCGGTGGACGACGGCACGGTCGACGCGCTGGCCGCGAACGGCACCAAGATCATCTGTGGCGGCGCGAACAACCAGCTAGCACACGCGGGCGTCGAGAAGATGCTGGCTGATCTGGGGATCGTGTACGCGCCGGACTACCTGGTGAACGCCGGCGGCGTCATTCAGGTCGCGGACGAGCTGCACGGCTTCAGCTTCGACCGGGCGCGCGCCAGAGCCGAGCAGATTCTGTCTACGACCAGGCAGATCCTGAGGTCGGCTGACGCCGACGGTGTCCCGCCGGCAGTGGCCGCCGACCGGCTGGCCGAGCGCCGGATCGCGGAGGTCGGCAGGCTCCGGGGCATTTACCTCGGCGGCTGACAGCGGTTCGCCCGCGGTTCGGCAGAATCATCGGAGGCGCCGGGCGCCCAAAGCAGGTACGGTTGTACCTGTACGTCAGGGCGAGCGCGACGCTCTCCGGTTGGCGGAGCAGCGACGGCTCGGTCTTGTATGCACGAAACCGCGAAGAACTGGCGTGGTAACGGACAGCGTGGTAACGGGCAAGGAACAGTGCGGTGACCAGGGACCCGTGGGTCCCGTACGTTAGAGGGGGTCGAGCCAATGGGGCGCGGCCGAGCCAAGGCCAAGCAGGTCAAGGTGGCACGCCAGCTGAAGTACAGCGGCGGCGGGACTGATCTTGACAGGCTGCGGGCTGAGCTGGGCGTCGACTCGGGCCAGCAAGGCGCCGACGAGGATTCCGCTTACGCGGACCAAGGCGACCGCTACTCCGCGGACGACGACTCCGAGTACGCACCGGACGAGGACGACGAGGAAGATTCCGCCGACGACTGGGATTCCGGCGATTACAGCGCCGACAGCCTTGTCCGGCAGTCGGGCTCGTCGGGGGCATAAGACTCGTCAGCTAGCTGACATGGCGATCCGGTGAAATCCGGCAATTGTTCGGGTCCGGGTACAGCCGACTCGCCGGTGCTGGCTTCCCGATGCGCTGCTTACGCGCCCGGGTGCCGGCCCGCGAGGCGCGCGTTTCCGGTCCCGGCAGTGATCTCGCCGGCACGCCAGGCGGGCACGCCACGCCCGGCCAGCTGAGTTAGCGCGTGATCGGCATCCTCCGGTGCCACGACAGCGACCATGCCCACGCCCATGTTGAAGACCTTCTCCATCTCCTGCGCCTGCACCTGGCCGCGCTCGGCGAGCAGGCCGAAGACAGGCGCTGGCTGCCAGCTCGTGCGCTCCAGGACGGCGTCCGCGTCTGGCGGCAGCACCCGGACCAGGTTCGCGGCCAGCCCTCCACCGGTGACGTGCGCGAACGTCCGCACTGCGCAGCTCGCGGCCAGCGCCAGGCAGTCCCGGGCGTAGATCCGGGTGGGCGTCAGCAGCTCCTCGCCAAGGGGACGGCTGAGGCCATCGGGCTGGCCCTCAAGGTCCAGGCCTGCAGCCGGGTCGTCGATGATCGCGCGAACCAGTGAGAAGCCGTTGGAATGCAGGCCGGAAGAGCCGAGTGCGATGACGGCGTCGCCGGCCCTGACCAGCTCGGGCGTCAGCAGCCGGTCCGCGTCCACGACCCCGGTAGCCGCGCCGGCCAGGTCGAAGTCGTCGTCGGCGAAGTGGCCGGGGTGCTCGGCCGTCTCCCCGCCGATAAGCGCGCAGCCAGCCTGGACGCACCCCTCGGCGATCCCGGCCACGATCGTGGCCACCAGCTCAGGCCGGACGCGACCGCACACCAGGTAGTCAGTCATGAACAGCGGCTCGGCGCCGCAGACCACAAGGTCGTCGACGACCATCCCGACGAGGTCGAGGCCGATCGAGTCGTAGCGGCGCAGCCGCTGCGCGATCACGACCTTCGTTCCCACCCCGTCCGTGGACGTGGCCAGCAGCGGCCGGCGAAGCCCAGTCAGCTTCGAGGCGTCGAAGAGGCCGGCGAAGCCGCCCAGCCCGCCCAGGACCTCCGGGCCCGCGGTCCGGGCCACCGACGCTTTCATGAGCTCCACCGCGCGGTCACCCGCGGCGATGTCCACCCCTGCGCTTGCATAGCTCGCGGGCTGGCGCTCGGTCACCCGGCAGCCCTGGCCCGGGAGCCTGCTGCCTCGAGCAGGTGCTTGCCCTTCTCGTCCTCCGCGACGTCGATGGGGTACTGGCCGTCGAAGCATGCGTGGCAGAGCCGGCCCGCCGGAATCGTCGTGGCATCGATGAGCTCGGACAGCGAGACAAAGCCAAGAGAGTCGGCCCCGATCGACTCCCGGATCTCCTCGACACTGAGGTTGCCTGCCATCAGCTCCGCCCGGCTTGCGAAGTCGATACCGAAGAAGCAGGGCCAGGCCACGGGCGGGCTGGAGATCCGGACGTGGACCTCGGCTGCCCCGGCCTCGCGCAGCATCGCCACGATGGCCCGCTGCGTGTTACCGCGGACGATGGAGTCGTCCACCACGATGAGCCGCTTGCCGGCGATAGCGTCGCGCAGCGGGTTGTACTTCAGCCGGATGCCCCGCTCGCGGATCGTCTGGCTGGGCTGGATGAAGGTACGCCCGACGTAGGAATTCTTCACCAGGCCCTGCCCGTACGGGATCCCGCTGGCCTGGGCGTAGCCGATCGCGGCCGGAGTGCTCGATTCGGGAACCGGGATAACGAGGTCGGCGTCAGCCGGGTACTCCGCTGCCAGCCGGCGGCCGACCTCGTGCCGGGCGGCCTGCACGCTTCGCCCGGCGATCGTAGTGTCGGGCCTGGCCAGGTAGACGTACTCGAACAGGCAGCCGCGGGGCACCGCGGGCGCGAACGTGTGCGACCGGACGCCGTCTGCGTCGATGGCCACTAGCTCGCCGGGCTCGACCTCGCGGACGAAGGTGGCCCCGACGATGTCCAGCGCCGCCGTCTCGCTTGCCACCACCCAGCCCCGGGCGATGCGGCCCAGCACCAGCGGCCGGAAGCCCTGCGGGTCTCGAGCCGCGTACAGCGTCAGCTCGTCCATGAAGACCAGCGAGAACGCACCCCGCACGAGCGGCAGCGCGGCGAGCGCGGCAGCCTCGACGCCCGGATGACCAGAGCCGTCGCCGCCAGCGTTGCTGCCGATGTCGCCGCCGATGTCACTTGCCGCGAACAGGGCCGTCAGGACGTCGGTGTCGGACGTGGCCCGTCCGGCCAGAGCGGCAGACTGACCGCCGAGGAGACCGGCCAGCTCGAGCGTGTTGATGAGGTTGCCATTGTGGCCGAGCGCGAGACTGGCCGACGGCGTGGCCCGGAACGTCGGCTGCGCGTTCTCCCACACCGAAGATCCGCTAGTGGAATAGCGGCAGTGACCGACGGCGATATGGCCGTGCAGCGTGTTGAGGACCGACTCGTCGAAGACCTGGGCCACCAGGCCCATGTCCTTGTACACCACGATCCGGGAGCCGTCGCTCACAGCGATGCCGGCGGACTCCTGACCGCGGTGCTGAAGCGAGTACAGGCCGTAGTAGGCGAGCTTGGCCACGTCCTCGCCCGGTGACCAGACGCCGAATACGCCGCATGCGTCCCGCGGTGGCGGGTCGCCGGCGTCGGGATCCTGTGACAACGCGCCATCGGGTTTCATCACCAGTCAAGTCTAGTGACAGCCAGCGGTGTCAGGTCCGCTCTGGCGGCGGCTGACCTGCGGCGGCGGCAGAAAGCGGCAGGTAGGCAGACAGGTCCGCCCGCTGGCCGCTGGCGCGGAGCCGGCCGCTCGCCACGGCAGTCGTCCAGTCCACCCGCCCGGCGGCCAGGCCGAGCCAGGTCATCGGGTCGGTTTCCACCACATTCGGCGGCGTTCCGCGCGTGTGCCGGGGGCCGGGCACGCACTGGACGGCCGCAAATGGCGGCACCCGTACCTCCACGGTCCGCCCCGGCGCCAGCTCAGCCAGCAGTCCCAGCGAGTACCGCACCGCAGCCCGCAGGGCGGGCCGCAGCGGCTCGGCGCCAGCGGCCAGCGCCGTCTCGACCGCCGCCAGGCTGGCGGCGCCGAGGATCCGCTCGGTGGTCAGGCCGGTCCACGGCGGCTCGCCGAGAGCGGCACGCTGCTCGTTCACGGCGACGAGGAGCCGTCCGAGGTCTGGACCGCGCGGTGGCACGGCTCAGCACACTAGCCGATGCTGCCGTCAGCGGACCTTGCGCCGGCGACCTGAAGAGCCGTGGTGACGGCAAAAATTCTTCCTGATTTTCGGCCTATCTAGCTCCATAGCCCAGTGGATAACGGTATTCGTTCGGTATGCCCGGTCAGCGCACTGCAGCAGGCACCCGCGCCCGCGGTTCCCGGCTGCCCCGGCTGGCCGGAATCGGCATCGTGGCCGTGCTGGCGGCGGGCGGCGTGATCGGCTACCTGGTCGCGGTGCACCCGGCCGTGCAGCACCATCACGCGCCGCTTCCGACGAGGGTGCAGAGCTTCGAGTCGGTCGGCCTGATCGCCCGGGACGCGCTGCCGGGGTCCTCGTCCGGCCAGCTCCTGCAGCTGATCGGCCCGGCCAGATCGCCGCAGTTCAGTCCGCTGCCAGCGGCACAGGAGCAGGCCGGATCACCGCAGTGGACCGCGGACCTGATGCAGGGGAACAGCTACATCTTCATCTTCCTGCCGACCGGCGACTGCCTGACGGCGGGCGGAACGCGCGGGCAGCCGAGGCTCACCCTGGAGCACTGCAACCTCTCGGCCGCGCAGCGGTGGCGGCGCAGCCAGGCACTGTCGCAGAGCCAGGGCCACGAGTTCTACCAGTACGCCAGCCTGGGCGACGGGAACTGCCTCACCGAGGCCGGCCAGCTCGCCGGCCAGGTCTACGGCGCCGCCCTCGAGTCCTGCCAGGCTCCGGCGCCCGCCAGCCAGCTCATCGCCTTCTGGTGGTCGTCAGTCTGAGCGGCTCAGCCGAACAGCGCCGGCAGCGTGCCCGAATGCACCTGCGCAAGCTCGGCCAGGGGCACCGAGAACAGCCCCGCGACCTCCAGGCTCTGGCCGCCAGTCTCGCCGATGGCAACTGCTGGCACTCCCGCCGCCTCGCACAGCGCGATCACGTCCGCCTCGGCGTCGGGCCGCACCACAACAACCGCGCGGCCCGCCGATTCACTGAACAGAAACGTGGCCGCATCGGCTGGCAGCCGCACGACGCATCCGGTCCGGCCGGCCAGGCACGATTCCGCGAGGGCCACGCCGAGCCCGCCATCGGACAGGTCATGAGCGGCCAGCAGCAGATTCCGCTCCGCTGCGCCGGCCAGCAGCTCGGCCAGGGCGCGCTCGGCGTCCAGGTCGACAGACGGCGGATGGCCGGCTAGCTGCCGGTGCCGCAGCCAGGCCCACAGCGAGCCGCCGAACTCTGCGCTGGTCTCCCCGAGCAGCAGAATGCGGCCGCCCGCCTCACGGAAGCCGGAGCGCACCCGCCGCCGGACGTCGCCGTGGACGCCGAGCACGCCGATTACGGGCGTGGGCTGGATCGCAGTGCCGCCGGTCTGGTTGTAGAAGCTAACGTTTCCGCCCGTGACCGGCACGCCGAGATGCCGGCAGCCGTCGGCCAGTCCGCGCACCGACTCGGTGAACTGCCACATGACCGCGGGATCCTCAGGTGAGCCGAAATTGAGGCAGTTGGTGACCGCAAGCGGCCGGGCACCGGTGACGGCGACGTTCCGGTACGCCTCGGCCAGGGCAAGCTGCGTGCCCGCGTACGGATCGAGCAGGCAGTAGCGGCCGTTGCCGTCGGTAGCCAGCGCCACGCCGAGGCCGGTCTCGGCATCGACGCGGAGCAGGCCCGCGTCCTCCGGCATCGCCAGCACGGTGTCCCCCCGGACGTACCGGTCATACTGCTCGGTGACCCAGGCCTTGTCGCCCCCCTCGGCCGACCCGAGCAGGAGCAGCAAGTCCGCACGGAGCTCAGAGCCGGCGGCGGGCCGCGGCAGCTGCGCCGGATCGCCGGCCAGCAGCTGGTCCTGGCTCGCCGGGCGGGCCACCGGCCGGTCGCACAGCGGCCCGTCGTCGGCAGCGCTGCCGGGCGGAATGTCGACCACCCGGTCGCCGTGCCAGGTCATCTCCAGCCGGCCGGTGCCGGTGACCTCGCCGATCACCGTCGCCGGCACGTCCCACTTCGCGCAGATGGCGAGGAACTCGGCGACGTCGGCCGGGGTGACGATCGCCATCATCCGTTCCTGCGACTCACTCATCAGGATCTCGGCCGGGCCGAGTGATGCGTCCCGCAGCGGCACCGAGTCGAGGCGGACGCGCATGCCGGTGCCGCCGCCTGCCGCCAGCTCCGTCGTCGCGCACGCCACGCCGGCGGCGCCCAGGTCCTGGATGCCCACGACGAGGCCAGCCTGGTAGAGCTCCAGGCAGCACTCGACAAGCAGCTTCTCCATGAACGGGTCGCCGACCTGAACGCTGGGCCGCTTGGCGCCCTCGCCGCTGCCGCCGAATGAGGCACTGGCCAGCACCGAAGCGCCGCCGATGCCGTCCGGGCCGGTGAGCGAGCCGAACAGGATCACCTGGTTGCCGGGCCCGGTCGCGGCGGCGGTCTTCAGGTCGGCGTGCCGCAGGATGCCCACGCACAGCGCGTTGACGAGCGGGTTGCCGGCGTAGCAGGGGTCGAATGCCAGCTCCCCGCCGATGTTGGGCAGGCCCAGGCAGTTGCCGTAGAACGAAATGCCGCCGACGACACCGGGGAGCACCCGGTGGGTGTCCGGGGCGTCGGCCGGGCCGAACCGCAGCGCGTCCATGACGGCCACCGGCCGGGCGCCCATCGCGAGGATGTCCCGGACGATCCCGCCGACACCGGTCGCGGCGCCCTGGAACGGCTCGACGTAGGACGGATGGTTGTGCGATTCGATCTTGAACGTGACCGCGTAGCCCTGGCCGATGTCCACGACGCCGGCGTTCTGGCCGATCCCGGCGAGCAGCACGTCCGTCGCCGGTGCCTTCTCGGCGAACTCGCGCAGGTACTGACGCGAGGACTTATACGAGCAGTGCTCGCTCCACATCACCGAGTAGATGGCGAGCTCGGCGTCCGTCGGGCGGCGGCCCAGAATCTCGCGGATCCGCTCGTACTCGCCGGCGGTGAGCCCGAGCGCCGCGAACGGCTGATCTCGATCCGGCGTGGCGGCCGCGCCGGCGACCGTGTCCTGGCTGGAGACCGTGTCCTGGCTGGCCATCAGACGCCGACCGCCTGCAGTGCCGAGGTGAAGAAGCCGAGACCGTCCGCACTCGGGCCGGTCAGCTCGTCGATGGCGTGCTCGGGATGCGGCATCAGGCCTGCGACGTTCCCGGTTTCGCTGACGACGCCGGCGATGTCGTTCACCGACCCGTTGGGGTTGCCGCTGACATACCGGCAGAGGACCTGGCCGCCCGCCTCGAGCCTCGCCAGCGTCGGCGCATCCGCCATGTAGGCACCCTCGCCGCTCTTGAGGACCACGCTGACCTCCTGACCGGCCGCGTACTGCCCGGTCCAGGCTGACGTAGCGTTCTCGATCCGGATCGTGATGTCCCGGTTCACGAAGTGCAGTCCCGCGTTGCGGGTGAGTGCACCGGGCAGCAGATGGGCCTCGCAGAGGATCTGGAAGCCATTGCAGATGCCGAGCACGGGCAGCCCGTGGCCGGCCGCGGGGATGAGTTCCCCCATCACCGGCGCGAACCGGGCGATGGCGCCGCAGCGCAGGTAGTCACCGTAGGAGAAGCCGCCCGGCAGGATGACGGCATCGACCCCGCGCAGGCTGGCATCGCCGTGCCACAGTTCGACCGGCTGCGCGCCCGCCCGCTGTACGGCACGGTGCGCATCACGATCATCGAGAGAACCAGGGAAAGTGACGACTCCGATGCGAGCCGTCATGGGCGTCCTGTCGAGCGGCGCATGATCGCAGGTTACCCGGTCAGCCGGCGTCCCTGAGCTGTGACGCGGGCCGCCCGGCCAGCGGTGCGTCGTTCCGCCACTCGATCCGCTTCTGCAGCGAGACCACGGTGCCCTGACCGGGACGGCTGCGCATGGTCACGTCATCGACGCACGCCTGCATGATCGCCAGCCCGCGCCCGCTCTCCGGCAGCTCGGCGATCGTGTGCTCCCGTGCCTGGCGCCGCGAGCGGGCAATCCGGCCGCGCAGTGCGCCCGGCGAGCCCGGTGCCGTCGGCGCGACATGGCGGCGGCGGATCCGGCGGACCGGCCG
Organism: uncultured Actinomycetota bacterium; assembly: GCA_963711535.1. Lineage (GTDB taxonomy): Bacteria > Actinomycetota > Actinomycetes > Streptosporangiales > Streptosporangiaceae > JAJYUU01. The sequence goes on from CAVQEN010000008.1 coordinate 757,041, forward strand.
CACCGGGTAGCGCATCCCGCGCCGCCGCCGGCTCACTGCCGCGGCGTCGAACCCCCGGCCGCTGTCGAGCACCTCGAGCAGGCAGCGCTTGCTGCCGACGTGCGCGACAAGCTCGTAGCGGCGGCCAGGGCCGGCGTGCCGGAGCACGTTCGTGCAGGCCTCGGTGACGGCGAGCAGCAGGTCGTCAATGCAGCTCTCGTGGATTCCCAGGCTGGTCAGAGTGTCCCCGAGGACCCGCCGCATGACGGGTACGCTCAGCGATTCCCGGGGGAAGACCAGGCAGAACTCGACGTCTGCGGCCGGCTCCCCAGAATGAAAAACCCGAGATCGCATCCGCTCCTCAGCCCCGTCGCGGCAGTAAGTCAGTTCACATTGTGAAGGCTTCCCACGCTGAGCTGCGGTAATCATGAACTCAGGCGATCTCTGGACGAACAGTGCGCTACCGGCTGAGGTCACCCGAGCGTACGGACACGCACCTGACCAGCGGAAACACCGACTGCGATAGATCGCGCACCCGATCGTGACCGGCCCGCCGGACGGCCGGAAAAACAACAATCGGGTAAGCGGGGAACCTCACGCCGTCACGACCGCGCGGTGAGTGGAATGAGGTATATCCGGTTATTGAGGTATATCCGCGCACTGGAGCTACGCGAATCTACCTCAGTACGCCTGACCGCCCCCCGGCCACCTCCGCAGTCGGCGCTCCAGCCGGTCGGGACCTCGCCAGTCAGTCGGTATAGACCGAAAATTCCTCGATGACCGAATTCGCGAGCAGCTCGGCGGCGAGCTCCTCGATCCGCTCCCGCGACGCGGGCTCGCTCAGCTCCACTTCGAACCGCTTCCCCTGGCGCACGCCGGCAACCTGGCCGAACCCGAGGCGACGGCAGGCACTGGCGATGGCCTCACCCTGCGGGTCGTGGATCTCGGGCTTCAGCATCACGTCGATGACGAATCTCGGCACATCCGAACAGTACGCGCCCCGTGCCGCCACGGACGCACGGGAGTTGCCAGGACCACTAACACGGAGGACTTTTACCATATAAGGCAAAAATCCTCCGCCCCGGCGGCTTCGCGGCACCGCGGGACCGAGTGGGGAACCGCGCCTGCGGGCAGTAGCCTGGAGCTAGGCCACCGTGACCCGATTTCGTGACATGCGTCACCATCGATCCCGATGACCGAGCAGCGCTTGACCGTTTCGGGCGCCGCGATAGTACTGTTCGCACCGTCATGGCCGGACGCCTCCGCGGGACGGACCCGCCCACGCGGGCCAGCCCACGCGGCCCGGCGCCGCCGGCCAGGCGGACGGACGACAGGCCAGTGCGGGTACGTCCCGTGCGGGACATGAGCATGCAAGGAGTGGCACGTGGCCGTCAAAGATGCCGGACGCGCCGCCCGCTCTGCGAGACGGGCACCTGCCCGCGAGCCAGAACGACAGGCGGACTCGGCGGAGCTGATCCAGCTCCTTACCCCTGAAGGCGAGCGGGTCGAGCACCCGGACTATCCGCTCGAGGTCTCCGCTGAGGAGGTCAGGGCGCTCTACCGCGACCTGGTCATCGTCCGCCGGATCGACTTCGAGGCGATCGCCCTGCAGCGCCAGGGCGAGCTCGGGATCTGGGCCTCACTGCTCGGCCAGGAGGCTGCCCAGGTCGGCTCGGGCCGGGCGCTCATGCCCCGCGATATGGCTTTCCCGACGTACCGCGAGCACGGCGTCGCCTGGTGCCGCGGCCTCGACCCGATGAAGCTGCTCGAGCTGTTCCGCGGCGTCAGCCACGGCGGCTGGGACCCGACCGAGCACAACTTCCACCTGTACACGATCGTCATCGGCAGCCAGGCGCTGCACGCGACCGGCTACGCGATGGGCATCCAGCGCGACGGCCTGGTCGGCGAGGACGGCGAGGCGGTCATCGCCTACTTCGGCGACGGCGCGACCAGCCAGGGCGACGTCAACGAGGCCTTCATCTGGGCGTCGGTCAACAACGCCCCGATCGTGTTCTTCTGCCAGAACAACCAGTGGGCGATCTCCGAGCCACTCGAGCGGCAGAGCCGGACGCCGCTGTACCTGCGCGCCAAGGGCTTCGGCTTCCCCGGCGTCCGCGTCGACGGCAACGACGTGCTGGCCTGCCTCGCGGTCACGCGCAAGGCCATGCAGGCCGCGCGCGACGGGCAGGGCCCGATGCTCATCGAGGCGTTCACCTACCGGATGGGCGCGCACACCACGACCGACGACCCGACGCGGTACCGGCTGTCGGCGGAACTTGAGTCCTGGAAGCTCAAGGACCCGATCGAGCGGGTGAAGCAGTACCTCATCCGCACGCAGCAGGCGGAGATGAGCTTCTTCGACGAGGTCGAGGCGGAGGCAGCCGAGGTCGGCGCGCGGGTCCGGCTGGCCTGCCAGCAGATGCCCGACCCGGAGCCAACCTCGATGTTCGACGACGTGCTCACCAGCGAGACGCAGCAGCTGGCGACCGAGCGGGCTGCCTTCGCGGCTTACCTTGACTCGTTCGAGGCCGACGAGGCCGTGCCTGCCGGGGAGGCCCGATGACCACTCTCACGCTGTCCCGCGCGCTCAACGAGGGCCTGCGCAAGGCCCTGGAGGACAATCCCAAAGCGCTCATCATGGGCGAGGACGTCGGCAAGCTCGGCGGCGTCTTCCGGGTCACCGACGGCCTGCAGAAAGACTTCGGCGAAGCGCGCGTCATCGACACGCCGCTGGCCGAGTCGGGCATCATCGGCACCGCGATCGGCCTGGCGCTGCGCGGCTACCGGCCAATCTGCGAGATCCAGTTCGACGGCTTCATCTTCCCGGCGTTCGACCAGATCGTCACCCAGCTGGCGAAGATGCGCTACCGCTCGCTGGGCTCGGTGCGGCTGCCGGTCACCATCCGGGTTCCGTTCGGCGGCGGCATCGGCGCCGTCGAGCACCACAGCGAGTCGCCCGAGGCGCTGTTCGCGCACACGCCCGGCCTGCGGGTTGTCTCCTGCGGTGATCCGGCTGACGCCTTCACGATGATCCAGCAGGCTGCCCGCAGTGACGACCCGGTGCTCTTCTTCGAGCCGAAGCGCCGTTACTGGGACAAGGCTGAGGTGGACACCGACGGCGGGCTCGCCGCGGCGCTGCCGATGGACCGCTCCCGCGTGCTCGTCGAGGGCACCGACGTCACCGTGCTGTGCTACGGCCCGATGGTGCGCACCTGCGCCGAGGCGGCCGTCGCGGCGCAGAACGACGGCCGCAGCCTCGAGGTCATCGACCTGCGCACGCTCGCGCCGCTAGACGCCGAGACGATCTTCGCGTCGGTCCGCAAGACCGGCCGGTGCGTCGTCGTCCACGAGGCCGTCGTGACCGGCGGCATCGGCGCGGAGATCGCCGCGCAGATCACCCAGGAGTGCTTCTACAGCCTCGAGGCCCCCGTCCTGCGCGTCGGCGCCTACAGCACCCCGTATCCGCCGTCCCGGCTCGAGGAGTACTACCTCCCCGACCTGGACCGGATCCTGGACGCTGTCGACCGCACCTTCGGCTACTGAGAGGCCCGCATGTCAGATCTCAAGGAGTTCAAGCTCCCTGACGTCGGCGAAGGCCTGACCGAGGCCGACATCGTCAGGTGGCACGTCAAGCCAGGTGACAGCATCACCGTCAACCAGATCATCGTGGAGATCGAGACGGCCAAAGCGGTCGTCGAGCTGCCGAGCCCGTACGCAGGCACGGTTGCCCGCCTGCTGGTCCCCGAGGGTCAGACCGCGGACGTGGGCACGCCGATCATCTCGGTGGACACCAGCCCCGACGGCAGCGGCGCGGCCGCCGCTCCGCCGCTCGAGGCGATCGAGCAGCGGATGATCAGCGACACCGAGGACCTCGTGCCCGCAGTGCCGCTCGAGAGCGCTTCCGAGCCCGGCATGGTCGGCAGCCCGGCACCCAAGGCCGAGCGTCAGGCGGTCCTGGTGGGCTACGGCGTCAAGCTGGGTACCACGCAGCGGCGTGCTCGCAAGACAACACCCATGCGACCGCGAAACGAGGCCGCTGCACCTCCGGCCGCCGGCCCCGCCGCGGCCGCGGTGGCACCTCCGGTCCCGCCCGCGCCACGCTCAACTACGCCAGCGTCGGCTGCGCCCGCACCGGCAGCCCCGTCGGCCGCCAACGGCACGCACGGCGGCCCGGCACTGGCCAAGCCGCCGGTCCGGAAGCTGGCCCGCGATCTCGGCGTCGACCTCGCCGCACTCACCGGGACCGGCCCCGGCGGCTCCGTCACCCGCGATGACGTCGAGCAGGCGGTGGCAGCGGCTCCGGACGACCGCGTTTCCGGCCTGAGGCTTCCGGGCGCGAGCGCGGTGGCAGGGCCGCGCGAAGAGCGGATTCCCGTCCGGGGCGTGCGCAAGCACACCGCCGCTGCCGTGGCCGCGAGCGCGTTCACGGCTCCGCATGTCACCGAGTTCCTGCAGATCGACATCACCGAGACGATGACCGCGACGCAGCGGCTGCGCTCGCTGCCGGATTTCGCTGATGTCAGGGTGTCGCCGCTGCTGCTGGTAGCGAAGGCGCTGCTGGTCGCGGCCGCGCGGCAGCCGATGGTCAACTCCAGCTGGGACGAGGCAGCACAGGAGATCGTGGTCAGGCACTACGTGAACCTGGGCATCGCGGCCGCGACCGACCGCGGGCTCGTGGTGCCGAACGTCAAGGACGCGCACCTGCTGTCGCTCCCCGAGCTGGCGCGGGCGCTGGCGCAGCTAGCCGAGACCGCCCGGGCAGGCAAGTCGAGCCCGGCTGACCTGTCCGGCGGCACGATCTCGATCACCAACGTCGGCATCTTCGGCGTCGACACCGGGACGCCGATCCTGCCGGTAGGCGAGGCGGCGATCCTGGCGTTCGGGCAGGTGAAGGACGCGCCGTGGGTGGTCGACGGCGAGCTGGCCGTGCGGAAGGTGTGCACGCTGGCGCTGTCCTTCGATCACCGGATCATCGACGGAGATCTAGGCTCGGCAGTGCTCCGGGACATAGGCGCGATGCTGACCGACCCGCTGCGGATGCTGGCCTGGTCCTGACGGCCGGCCGGTCCTGAGAGAGGGAGCCCCCCGATGATCCGGCACGTGGTGATGTTCACCTGGGACGACGAGATGACCGACGAGCTGGAGCGCCAGTTCGCCGCCGAGCTGACCGCGCTGGCGCCGAAGCTCGACGGTCTGCGCTCGTATCACGCCGGACCGGACGCCGGGATCGTCGAGGGTAACTTCGACTTCGCGGTGGTAGCCGACTTCGACGACGCGGACAGCTATCTCGCCTACCGGAGCAACCCCGAGCACCAGGACATCATCAGCCGGCTCAGCGCGCCGCACGCTAAGAGCAGAGCGTCGGTCCAGTACGAGATCTAGCGGGCCCTGTCGGGGCCGGCCTGACGGCAGCCGGCCCCGACCACGGCGGGCACAGCGCACCGGGTGCCCCTCCCCCAAGGGGTACGGAAGGCCGGGTCGCCAGCTCTCTGGCTGGCGACCCGGCCGCTCCGGGCGCGCCGTCCCGCGGGTTAGCGGGCCCGCGGTCCCTCCCCGGCGAACCCCTGTGCCGCCGACGAGCAGTACCAGAGTCCCGTCGTCGGCTGAGACACAAAAGCTCCGGTTCCTGAGCTGGTCCCGCTACGCGCCACGGGATCAGCTGCCAGGGTCCGGAGCAGCCCGACTACAGTAGCCGGCATCAGTTCCGGCGTCTATACGTGGGATTGCAGCCGAGGTCAGAGCGCTTGCGTGAGTACCTGCCGGCGGCACCGGATCGTCTGCACCGCCGCGTCCACGCTGGCCTCGACGGTGAAAAGGTCCCTAAGACCGCTGAAGACCAGCGCACGCGATACCTGGTGCTGCGGCGCGGCACGGAGGAGGTCGCCACCGACCATCCGGATCTTGACCTGAGCGCCGGATCCGGGCGCGTCTGGTCGCGCTCCGTTGGGCGTAAGCTCCGGATTCTACGGCTGGGCGGGACGCTGCACGTGCCTGACTGCGGGCGGGCCGGCGAGTACCTCGGTTCCGTCGACGAAGGACCGGGCCAGGTCGCCCAGGCGGAAATTGTGCGCCCGAGCGTAGTCGCGCAGCAGCTCGAAGGCCTGCTCCATGTCCAGGCCGAGACGCTCAGCGAGCTTGCCCTTCGCCTGCTCGATAATGACCCGGCTGTTGAGCGCCGTCTGCAGCTGTTCGTTAAGAGAGTCGCTGTGCCGCACGCTGCGCTCGTGCAGCAGGCTGATGGTAGCCACGTCGGCCAGCCCCTGACCGATCCGTACGTCCGCCGGGTCAAATGCTCCGGACGCTGCCCGGAACAGGTTCAGGGCTCCGATGACCTGCTCGCGCAGCCGCATCGGCAGGGCCTGCACGGCGGTGAACCCGGCGTCCCGGGCCGCGGCGCTAAACCGGGGCCAGCGCTCGGCCTCGGCCTCGAGGTCGACTGCTGCGACGGGCTGACCGGACCGGAAGCAGTCCAGACACGGTCCCTCGTCGTTCTGCAGCTGGAACAGCTCAAGCAGCCGGACAGCCTCGCTGGAGGCGGCCACTACGCGCAGCTCACCGCGCGGGTCGGCGAGCAGCAGCCCGGCCGCGGAAACGTCCAGTAGCTGGACGCTGCGGTCGGTCAGCACGTGGAGGAAGTCGATCACATCGAAGTCGGCGACCATGGTGTCGGTCAGCTCGACGAAGGTGTCGGCTAGTAGCTGTCCGTTCAATCCGCTCACCCTCTCACGAGATCCGTTGCGGGAAAGCTGCCCCCGTCGGCGGTCAGATTGCCGGGTGGCAAGAGCTTCACGCCTCACCATCCGGGACTGGATTGGCGTCAGGGCGCAGGCGCAGGCGCCTCGCGACGATGTCCCGGGCCACGTCACTGAGCCGCAGGTCGTGTGAATAAGCATAGGCGCGCAGTCGGGCAAAAGCGTCCACGATGGTGGTGCCGAGCTGCTCAGTCAGCATCCCGGTTGCCTGGTCGATCTGCGCCCGGTGCCGGGCCAGGTCGTCAGTCTGGCCGCCCGGGCTGGTGTCCTCCGTCTGACCGTTTGCTGCCTGAGCCTGATCATCGAGGAGCAACAGGGTCGCTGCGTCGGCGAACACTAGCGCATCGCCCAGCTGGCTGCTGCTCAGCGCGCCAGGCCGGTCCCGGTACAGGCCAAGCACCCCTGCCCGGATGGCTCCGACCTGCAGCGGGAAGACAAAGATCGCCGCCGCTCCGGCCAGCCGCGAGGCTGGCGCGAAGCCAGGCCACCGCCTGAGCGTCTCGATAGTGCCCAGGTCCGAGGACAGCACCGGTCCGCCGGAAGCCATCGCATCGAGCGACGGGCCTTCCCCCAGAGTCAGCTCAAGCTCGGCCAGCAGTTCCGCGATCGGGTCGGTGACCCGCATCAGATGATCCGCGTCGGCACCGCTGGCCGCTGCCAGCCAGGCTCCGGTCACCTCGACCGCGGCCACCGCGGCGGTGCACGCGTCTGCAGCTGACACACGCGCGCCGCGGCTAGCTGCCTGCCGGGCGACGAGGCCCCAGATTCTGGCGCGCCGGCTCTCTGTCACCCGGCTGGCCTGGCGATGCCATCCGGCTGTCGAGCGCGCGAGGACAGCCACCCGCGATGTGACCAGGTCATCGGCGAGGTCTGGCGTTCCGCCACGGCCGATAGTGCTCCTCCCTGGTTCTCGGTCCGCGACCGGCGCCGACGCCTGCTGCTGTCGCAAGTCAGCCAGCGGCTTCGCCAGCTTCAGGCCATCGTGCTCGCCGCAGCGGCAGCGTGTGCCGGAACCTCGGAAGTGAGGGCCGCGTGAGCCGGCCGACGGATCGGTTCACGCCAGCAGGCCCGGCGGTGCGCGGTGACCAAGGGTGCTGCTCGCCGACTTTTCCTGTACACGTCCGGGACCTGGCTCCCCGCGCGCGGCAACAAAAAGACTCCGGCACCGCTGGCAGCCGCGACTTCCTCACTGCGGGTAACTGCCGGGGTCCGGAGCAACAGACCTAGTGTACGCCCCTGAGGCCGCGAAGGCGGCCGCGCCGGCAGCAGCAGCCCGCAGGCCGGGCGCCGCGTCATACGTGCCCATGGTGCCGAAGGCCCCGGTGGCCGGCTGCCCGGCGTACTGACGCATCGCCGCTAACTCGGGCGCCTGCTTCCAGCAATTGCCGCCGTGGCGGACGCTCGTGCCGGTTGCGTTCTTGTGTCGGCGCATCCAACGTCACGACCCGTCAGGTGCCGGAATGACCGCGATCGCCTGCCCGGGGAGGGGGGTGCGGGCTGAGCAGACGACCGCGGCCGGGTCAGGAAGCGGTCAGAATGCCGCTTCGGGCAGGTCCATGACGTCCAGGGAGGTTGCCTCGGCGATCTCGCGCTCGGCCGCGAGGCGAGGCAGCACGGTAGCGGCGAAGAATCCGGCCGCCGCGACCTTCCCCTGGTAGAAGGCCTCGTCGCTGGCCGACAGGCCACCCTGGTCGAGCTTGCCCAGCGCGATCTCGGCCTGCCGGCCGAACAGCCAGCCGATAACCAGGTCGCCGAGGGCGAGCAGCAGGCGGGTGGTGTTCAGTCCGACCCGGTAGATCTCCCGGGCCTGCTCCAGGCTGCCGCCCAGGAAACCGTTCAGCGCGGTCACGATGGCCTCGACGTTGTCCGCGGCCCGGGCGATCGCTGCCCGCTCTGCCTTCAGCCGGCCGTTGCCGTTGTCGGCTGCGGCGAACTCCCGGATCTGCGTGAGCAGGTCCGTCAGGGCGGCACCCTGATTGCGGACGATCTTGCGGAAGTACAGGTCCAGGCCCTGGATCGCGGTCGTGCCCTCGTACAGGCTGTCGATCTTGGCGTCCCGGATGTACTGCTCGATCGGGTAGTCCTGCAGGTAGCCGGAACCGCCCAGGGTCTGCAGCGACTGGGCCAGCTGCTCGTAGCCGCGCTCGGAGCCGACGCCCTTGACAACCGGCAGCAGGAGGTCGTTCAGCGCGACCGCCCGCTCGTCCTTCTCGCCGGCGGCGGCTGCCACCTGCACGGCATCCTGCTGGCTGGCGGTGTAGAGCACCATGGCCCGCATGCCCTCGGCGTAGGACTTCTGGAGCATGAGGCTGCGGCGAACGTCCGGGTGCTGCAGGATCGTGACGCGCGGTGCCGTCTTGTCCAGCATCTGGGTCAGGTCGCTGCCCTGCACCCGGGTCTTCGCGTAGTCCAGTGCGTTGAGGTAGCCCGTCGACAGAGCGGCGATTGCCTTCGTCCCGACCATCATCCGGGCGAACTCGATGATCATGAACATCTGCCGGATGCCGTCGTGCACGTCGCCGATCAGCGTGCCGACGGCCGGCCGCTCAGCGCCGAATGTCAGCTCACAGGTCGTCGAGGCCTTGAGCCCCATCTTGTGCTCGACGTTCGTGACCAGGGCACCGTTCCGGTCGCCCGGGGAGCCGTCGTCGTTGATCAGGAACTTCGGCACCAGGAACATCGACAGGCCCTTGGTGCCGGGTCCGGCGCCCTCGGGCCGCGCCAGCACGATATGCAGGATGTTGTCCGCCATGTCGTGCTCGGCGCTGGTGATGAACCGCTTGACGCCCTCGATGTGCCAGGTGCCGTCCGGCTGCTGCACGGCCTTCGTCCGGCCCGCGCCGACGTCGGAGCCGGCGTCAGGCTCGGTCAGCACCATGGTGTAGCCCCAGCGGCCCTGCACCGCCAGCTCGGCGACCCTCTTCTGGGCCGGGGTGCCCATGAGCCACAGGGCGTGCGAGAACGACCCCATGGTCGAATACATCCAGACGGCTGGGTTCGCGCCGAGGATCAGCTCGGCAACCGACCAGGCGAGCGTGCGCGGCACGGTCGTACCGCCCAGCTCAGGCGGCAGCTCGAGGCGGAACCACTCCGCGTCAAGGAACGCCTGGTAGGACTTCTTGAACGACTCCGGCATGGTAACCGAGTGCGTGGCCGGATCGAAGACCGGCGGGTGGCGGTCGGCGTCGGCGAAGGACTCCGCAACCGGCCCCTCGGCCAGCCTGGTCACCTCGTCCAGGATGCCGCGGGCCGTCTCGGCGTCCACCTCGGCGAACGGCCCCGCACCGAGCAGCTCCTGCCGGTTGAGCACCTCGAACAGGTTGAACTCCAGGTCCCTGAGATTGCTCTTGAAGTGTCCCATCGGCGTTCTCCCGCCCGCTTGCCGCCATGCTACTGGTCGGTAACTTACTCAATAGTACCGAACAGCGCGCGACGTGTCACCTGGCAGTTATCTCCGGCCGCCGGGCGCGCGAGCCGGCCGGGCGGCACGGCCCTGGCTCTGCACCGAATCCCGTTCTAGAATGCGCGGAGCCGGCCGGCAATGTCGCGGATGAGGTGGATCGGATGGCGCTCGCACTGACCGAGGACCAGTCTCAGCTCGCGGACTCGGTCCGTGCCTGGACTGACCGCACCAGCCCGCCGGCGGTCGCGCGGGCAGCCGCCGACGGTTCCGATCACGGCTCGGCGCACTACCGGGATACTCTGCGGCCCGGTCTTGCCGCGCAGGGCCTGCTCGGGCTGCACGTTCCGGAAGCAGACGGCGGACAAGGCGCCGGACTGGCCGAGCTCAGTGTCGCGATCGAGGAACTCGGCCGCGCGCTCGTCCCCGGCAGCTTCGTTCCCACGGTGCTGGCCTCGGCCGTTCTCATCGCGGCCGGAGTCACCGGGAAGCTCACCGAAGCGCTCGCCCGCGGAAACGGAAACGCGGCCGTCGCCCTCGCAGCCGACCTTCAGGCCGCGGCCGCGCCCGGCGGAGACCTCGTCATCACCGGCACGGCCGACGTCGTGCTCGGCGCTCCGGGCGCTGACCTGATCATCTTGCCGGCCACGACCGCAGATGGCGTCGTCTGGGTCGCCGCCGATGCCGCCGACCTGGACATCACGCCGGCCGACAGCCTGGACCTGACGCGCCAGATCGGTCAGGTGAGCGCGGACAAGGTGATCGTCCCTCCCGGCCGGCAGCTCACCGCCCTTCCGGATGGGCGGGCAGCAGACCTGGCCGCCGCCCTGCTCGGGGCGGAGGCCGTCGGAATTGCCAGCTGGGCCGTGCAGACAGCCACCGACTACGCGAAGCTGCGCCACCAGTTCGGCCGGCCGATCGGGCAGTTCCAGGCCGTCAAGCACCGGTGCGCGCGGATGCTGGTCGCAGCCGAGCAGGCCGCCGCCGTTGTCTGGGATGCCGCCCGGGCACTTGACGACGCGCTAGCGGACGGAACCGGGCACGCCTACGCCGCCGCGGCCGCCGGCGCGCTGGCCGCCGACGCGGCTGTCTCGTGCGCCCACGAGTGCATCCAGGTACTCGGCGGGATCGGCTACACCTGGGAGCACGACGCGCACCTGTATTACCGCCGGGCCATGACCCTTTCCGCCCTGCTTCGCAGCGCGGTGCCCGAGGACCCCGGCTGGCGGCAGCGGCTGGCCCGCCTCGCCCTCAGCGGGGAGCGCCGGCCAGTGAAGCTGGAGCTGCCAGACGACGGTGACGCAGGACTGCGAGAGTCGATCAGGTCGGAACTGGCAGAGATCGTGCCTCTCACCGGCGCGGACCGAAACGAAGCGCTCGGCGCCGGCGGCTGGGTTCTGCCGCATCTGCCGAAGCCCTGGGGCCGCGGAGCAGGAGCACTCGAGCAGCTGCTCATCGACGAAGAGCTGCGAGCTGCGCAGATCCACGTTCCTGGCCTGGCGATTGGTGCCTGGGTGGTGCCTGCGCTGATTCAGTACGGCACGGCGGAGCAGCAGCAGCGCTTCCTGCCGGCGACGCTGCGCGCGGATTACCTGTGGTGCCAGCTGTTCAGCGAGCCCGGCGCGGGATCCGACCTGGCCGGGCTGTCCACCCGGGCGGAGCGCGTCGACGGCGGGTGGAAGATCACGGGGCAGAAGATCTGGACATCGCTCGCCCGGCAGGCTGCCTGGGCCATCTGCATCGCCCGGACCGATCCCGCGCAGCCGCGCCACGACGGCATCAGCTACTTCCTCGTGGACATGCATTCACCGGGCATCGAGGTCCGGCCGCTGCGGGAGATCGGCGGTGACGCGTTCTTCAACCAGGTGTTCCTGGATGGAGTATTCGTGCCGGACGACTGCCTGGTGGGAGAGGTGAACAAGGGCTGGCGGATCGCACGGACCACGCTGGCGAACGAGCGCGTGTCGCTTTCGCGGTCCTGGACGTTCGGCTGCGGCGTGCCTGAGCTCCTGCAGGTGGCGGCTGCGGCTGCCACCGACCGTCTTGCGGAGGTAGGCGAGCTCGTCGCGACCGGGCAGGCAATCGAGCTGCTCGCCGTCCGCGCGGCGCTCAAGCAGCTGTCCGGCACCGAGCCGGGTGCGACCGGCAGCGTCCGCAAGCTGCTCAGCATGCGGCACGCGCAGCAGGTCGCCGAGCTCTGCTGGGAGCTCTCCGGCGCGGCCGGCGCGCTGGGCGGCCGGAGCGGATCGCCCGTCACCACCGCCGGCGCGCCCGACGGGGCGCACTGGGCGCGTCAGGTCCTGATCACCAGGGCGCTGACCATCGGCGGCGGCACTACCGACATCCAGCTGAACATCATCGGCGAGCGGATACTCGCCCTGCCCCGCGACCCCGAGCCACCCGATTCAGCCGGCGGATAAGCCCGGGTAAAGTTGCCGACCCGCCGGTGTTGCCAGCTGCTCTGACGGCGCCGGCCGGGTTAGCCTGCCGAGGGGTGACTCCCCAGGGGGGCTGATGACCGGCGACCACGACGGCGTACCTGGCGAAGACTCCGCACCGGGCGTCGGCGCGGCTGCAGGCCGGGGTTTGCCGCCTGGACGGCCGCCATTGCCAGGGCGCGGCCGGTCCGCCGCCGGCAGCACCGCCGCGCCCCGCCCTGGTGGTCCCGCGCCGACTGGCCCGCAGGCAGCCGGCCAGCGGCTGATGCGCCAGATCGCGCGCGACCGGAAGGCACGCCGGCACCGGATGGTGCTTCTCGTCACCGGCCTGATGTCCGCTCTCACCCTGCTGATCTCCGGCAGCGCCTGGGTACTGACCAGCTACGTGAGCTCGAGCCTCGGCCGCATTAACGCGGGGACGTCCGGCACGCCGTCGAGCGGGCCGGTCAACATCCTGGTGGCCGGCGTGGATACCCGGGACGGGCTCACCCGTCGCCAGGAGATCCGGCTTCACGTCGGCGACGCCATCAGCACGAACTCCGACACGCTCATGCTCGTGCACATCCCGGCGAGCCACGACAGTGTGCAGGTCGTCAGCATCCCCCGTGACTCCTGGGTGAACATCCCCGGCCATGGCATGAGCAAGATCAATGCCGCGGTCGGTCTCGGCGGTCCCCAGCTCATGGTCAAGACGGTGGAGCAGGCGACCGGGATGCAGATCAACGACTACATCGAGGTCGATTTCATGGGCTTCGTCAAGGTCATCGACGCGCTCGGCGGCGTCAACATCTGCGTGCCGTATGCGGTCGATGACCCCGACAGCGGCCTGGACATCTCGGCCGGCATGCACCACGTGGACGGCGTGACCGCGCTGGAGTTCGCGCGTGACCGGCACTCGTTTGCGCTGTCGGACCTCCAGCGGATCAAGGATCAGCAGCAGATCCTGTCGTCGCTGTTCACCGAGGCGACTCAGGCAGGGGTCCTCGCCAATCCCGTCAGACTGCAGCAGGTCCTGTCGTCGGTCACCTCGGCAATCAAGGTCGATCAGGGCTTCGACCTTGTCCGTCTCGCCCAGGAACTGCGCGGCATCCGCCCGTCGGACGTCTCCTTCACCACCGTGCCACTCTCGTCCATCAACTACATCACCCCGACGGGCGAGTCCGCGGTGCTGTGGAACCAGAAGCAGGCAGCAGCGCTGTTCAGCTGGCTCAGGAATAACAACGGTCCTGAACCGCACGCAACGTCATCGAAGAAGACCAAGCTCTCCAGATCCGCGGTGGATGTGGACGTCTACAACGGCACGCAGATCAGCGGCCTGTCGGCGATAACGGGCCAGCAGCTCAAGGCTCTCGGCTTCACCGTGAAGCGAGCCGGGCTCAACTGGGCATCGGACACAGTCGGCGCAACGGTCATCCGGTATCCGCCAGCTCAGGCGTCCGATGCCCGGCTGCTGGCCAGGGCAGTGTCCGGGGCGACCCTCCAGCAGGTATCCGGGCTGACGCGCATTCAGCTGGTTCTGGGGACAAGCGGGCACGCCGTCACCGCCAAGCCGGCGCGTCAGCACGGCGCCCGGCCAGCAGCAGACCGCTGCCCAGGATGCCTGCCACTGACTGGTTAGCTGTCGTCCTCGGGCGGCGGGAAGAAGTTGGTGGTCGTGTCCACCGGAGGCACAGTGCCGGGGTCTGCCTCGGGCGGGCCGCCCTGCGGCGGGACGCCCCCGCCCGGTTCCGGCTGACCCTGAGCCCGGCTGACCCGATTCCGGCTGACCCTGAGCCGGCTGACCCTGAGCCGGCTGACCCTGAGCCTGGCTGACCAGATATCTGCTGACCGTGAACCTCCTGGCCGGGCTCCCGCTGGCCCGGCGCGGGCTGACCGGGTGCCTGCTGGCCCCGGGCGCCCTGGCCGAAAATGCCGAACCCGGACTGCTGCGGGTCGGTGAGATTCAGGCCCGTCTGCGTCTCGTGCGCCGAGAGCTCGCCGATCAGCTGGTCAATCTGGGTCTGGCTATCTCCGGTACCTCGGCCCGTTCGCTCCGCGAACACGAGCGCGCCTAGCTGGCGCAGGAGCATGTCGCCGCGCCGGGCGGCCTGGGCCTGGTCGATACGGGCCCGCCCTTCCTGCGCCGCTTCCTGGGTCTTCTGGGCGAGCTGATTGGCCTGCTCCTTGACCCTGTCCATCAGTCCCATGTGCGGCCTCCGTGTCTGACGGGCGCCCGCTCGCGTGCCGACTCTCTTCCCGGTGCGCCACAACTGCCTTCCGTGCAGCAGCATAGGCCCGAGCCCGGCTACGGCGGCATGGTGCTGGCGCGCCTGAGCGCCCACTCCGATCGCTCTGCGCATTCCCGTGCCTGGCTATTTACTCATAGTGATTGCTCCCACACTGAGCGTTGGATGGCTCTGCGGCGGCGGCGGCGTTATACCTCCTGATCCCGTCCGGGAGCGCAGTGACCAGACCGTGCTGCCTCCCGTGCTGGCCCGGCGATGGCCGTCCGTCCCCCCGGCGGGCAGGCCAGGCCCCCGAAGTGCGTGCTGCCCCCTGGCACGCCGCCGCGCCAGCAGAAGACCAGAATCCAACCTCCCGCTCAGGGCTGCCCTGACGGCTGGGCGGGGTCACGACGGAAGGAACCCCCCGACGTGCAGTCTCCAGCGGCCCCGCTGAAGTCCGCCCTGACCACCATCCGCAACCACCCCGCTGCATCCCTGCGCTCTGCAGGCGCCGGGCTCGTTCTGGCGGCGAGCGCCGGAGCCGCAGGCGTCGCGGTCGCCGGCCCGGCGCACGCGGCGACGGTGAGCGCGACGGGTCCGGCTGCTGCTGTGCGGACAGCCCAGCCGGCCGCACCGCCGCCGCTCCGCACGCACACCGAGTCGCTGGCCGGGCTCGTCGCACCGCGCGCCAGCGCAGCTGCTGGCCCGGTCCGCGGCGCAACGGCAGCGGTCCGGACTCCCGCGGCACGGAAGCCTGCGACCCCGCCCGAGCAGCTGATCCCGCATGGGACGAGCGGTCCTCAGGCCTGGATGCCGCTGAGCCATGACCAGCTGGCAAATGCCAGCACGATCGTGCACCAGGCCATCGCGGCCGGCATGGGCGCCCGGTCGGCGGTGATCGCGGTCGCGACGGCAATGCAGGAATCGCGCCTGGTGAACATCAGCTACGGCACCTCGGACTCACTGGGCCTGTTCCAGCAGCAGCCGGACTGCGGCTGGGGCACCGCGCAGCAGGTCATGAACCCGAAATACGCAACCGACGCGTTCCTCCGCGTCCTGCGTGAGTACCAGGCCAGCGATCCCGGCTGGGCCACGCAGCCGCTATGGGCCAGCGCCCAGGCGGTACAGCAGTCGGCCGCCCCGCTTGCCTACGCCCAGTGGGAGGCTCAGGCGGCGCACCTCGTCGTCCGGTTCGTGCAGTAGTTCCCGCACCAGAGCCATCTGGTCAGGGCACTCTCCCCCGGCGCCCTGACCGGCCCCGAGCCGCATCCTTCCCCCCCTTGCGGCTCCTGCACAGCGGCCTCCCCCAGGCCGCGCGGAAAGGTGCCCCGCCCCGGCAGGGGCGGGGCACCCTCCGCTTCTGCGCTGTGCGCGACCCGTCGCTACGAGCGCGCGGTCGCCAGTTCTGCGGCCACGCCGCGGGCGATCGCCGGGACGTCCGCTACCACGGTCACGAGACGACAGCCGCCCGCGCGGTACAGCCGGGCAGTAGGACCATCGCTGGCATGCACGCCGACCGGCTTGCCCGCGGCCGCGCAGTCTGCCCAGATCTTCTCCAGTGCCGGACGCAGCACGGGGTCGTTCGGGTCGAGCTGACAGCCAAGCGCGTACGACAGGTCGCGCGGCCCGACGTAGATACCGTCCACTCCGGGCAGCGCAAGCGTCTCCGGCAGTTCGGCCATCGCCTGGCGGGACTCGACCATGACGATGCACAGCGGCTCGGCCGCACCGCCCATCGCACCGCCGGCCGAGCGGTAGCCGACAGGGGGGTAGCGGCAGGCACCGACGACCATCGCGGCCTGCTCAGCCGAATCCACGTTCGGGACGATGACGCCCTGGCAGCCAAGGTCGAGGGCACGCCCGATGTCGGCGGGGTGCGCGTGCCGAACCCGGCCCAGCGGAGTGGCACCTGCCTGGCGGATGGCGTAACTCAGCGCGGGGATGTCGTGCTCGGTGGCGGTGCCGTGCTGCAAGTCGAGGACGACATAGTCGACGCCGCCAGCCAGGATGCTGACGCTGACAGTACTCGGCGCCATCGCCCAGCTGCCGAAGACGGTGTCACCATTACGGACGCGGTCGCAAAAAGGGCTATCGCTCACGCGGCTAGCCAACCACACGAGCCGCGCCGACTGATCAGCCGCCTGCTGTCCGCGGCAGAGTCGGCGGCGGGCGATGGCAGTTGCCGGCTTCTACGCCGGGCCGGTGACCGCCAGGGCAGCGACGGCAACCACGATCGACAACGGAACGGCTATCACGCCGAGCCGGCTCGCGCGCGCCAGCGACGGCCGCGAGCCAGCCTCGCGCGCCGACCGCAGCCACAGGATCCAGGCGAGCGACCCGGTGACGCACAGATTCGGTCCCAGGTTCAGGCCGATCAGCAGCTCGAACGGATGTGCGGGCGTCCGGGCCGCCAGCATGCTCGCGGCCGGGAGGTTGTTGACCACGACGGTCGTGGCCGCGGCGCCCGCTGCCGTGGCCCAGCCGGACAGATGGGACAGCAGCACCGCCGGGCCTGACCAGGCCCGGCCGAGAGTACCCAGGGCGACGGCCGCGCCGAACAGGCCCGCCAGCACCGGGATGCCGAGCACCTGCCAGACGCGGCCCATGGTGAGCGGCCTTTCGTCGGCTGGGGCCTGACGCGCCAGCGCTTCATCAGCCGCGCGCTCGTCAGCCGGACCCTCGCTGGGCGGGCCGTCCGGCGCGCCCGCCGGGCTGCCCAGGCGGCGGTACTGCCGACTCGTCCTGAGCCGCCATGCCGCAGCTCCTGCTCCGATCAGAAGCACGGGAAATGCAGGCTCCCGGATGACGCTGACGACCACCGTCGCTGCGAGGATCGCCGCGAGTCCGAGCCCGAACGCCAGAGGCGGTGCCGGCCGGGCACGGGACTCGGTGTTCCGCAGGGAGCTTCGCTCGCCGATGGCCACGACGACCGCGGTGACCGCCACAGCGCCCAGCCACGGCAGCCACATCCGCGCCGCAAACTGCGCCCCGGTCAGGTGCAGGTGGCCGAGCACGATGAGATTGGTCAGATTCGATCCGGGCAGCAGCAGCGACGCTGCGTTCGACAACAGCAGGCAGCCGTACAGCAGAGCGGGCTGGCCGTACCCGCGGTTGCGCGCAGTGTGCACGAGGACCGGCGTCAGGAACGCGACTGAGGTGTCCAGATTCAGCGTCGCGGTCACGACGCTGATGAGCACCACCGAGCCGGCGAACAGCAGGACGCCGCTCCGGACTGCGCCCGCCAGCCTCGCGCCTGCGGCTGCGAACAGCCCGTCACCGTCCGCCACAAGCCCGATCAGCAGGAGCCCGCCGACCAGCGCAAATGGCGACCAGTCCTGCTCCGCGGCGGACAGCGCGTCAGCCTGCCGGACCGCGAAGGCAACGGCCAGCCCGGAAATGCCGACAGCGGCGAGCAGCCAGTCTGACGCCCCGCGCCCTGACTGGCCCTCGCGACTGGGTCGGCTCAGGCCAGCCCGGCGACGCGCTCGCGGGCCGCCTCGATCCGTCGCAGCGTCTCGGCGCGGCCGAGCACGACCAGCGACTCGAACAGCGGAAGTCCCACGGTGCGTCCCGTCACGGCGACGCGGACCGGTGCCTGCGCCTTGCCAAGCGACAGGCCGTACGACGCGCCGATCGACTCCAGCCGCTCACGCAGTGCGGCCGCCTGCCAGTCGACGGTCTCGTAGGCGGCGGTAACGTCAGCGAGCAGCTCAGCGGCTGGCTCCCGCATGGCCCTTGTCCAGGAACCATCGTCACGCACCGGATCCGGCAGGAACGCGAAGTCCACCATCGTGACGACTTCCGGCAGCAGCGCCACGCGGGTCTGCGCCAGCGGCGCCAGCTCCGCAAACACCGCGGGGTCGAACCGGTCGGCTGGCCACGGAGCTGCATCGGGGGCGAGCCAGGGCTGGCACGCCGCGATGAAGTCGGGTACGGACAGCGCCCGGATGTAGTCGCCGTTGAAGGCCTTCAGCTTCTTCACGTCGAAGAACGCCGGCGACGGATTGACGTCCTCGATCCGGAACTCGGCGACCATCTCGTCGAACGGCACGATCTCCCGGTCGCCCTTCGGCGACCAGCCGAGCAGCATCAGGTAGTTGCGCATCGCGTCAGCGAGGTAGCCCTCGTCACGGAAGCTCTCCAGGGCCACCCGGTCGCGGCGCTTGGAAATTTTCTGCCGCTTCTCGTTGACCAGGATCGACAGGTGCCCCCAGGCGGGCGGCTGCTGGCCAAGAGCCTCCCAGAGGAGCTGCTGCTTCGGCGTGTTCGGCAGATGCTCCTCACTGCGCAGCACGTGGGTGATCCGCTGCTCCATGTCGTCGACCACGTTGGCCAGCAGGAACAGCACCGAACCGTCGCCGCGTGCCAGCACGAAGTCCTCGATGGACGCATTCTCGAACACTGTCCGGCCGCGCACGAGATCGTCGATGACCGTCGCGCCCTCGTCCGGCGCCCGGAACCTGAGCGCGCGCCCCTCGCCCGGTCCGAGACCGAGGTCACGGCAGAAGCCGTCGTAGCCGCGATGCTTGTCGCCAGTGCGGGCGATCACGTCCTCCCGGCGGCAGCCGCAGTAATAAGCCCGGCCCTCGGCATACAGGCGCTGCGCCGCCTCGGTGTGCTTGCCGAGGTTGGCGGACTGGAAGAAAGGACCCTCGTACTGGCTGGAGTCGATGCCGAGCCAGGCCATGGCGCTGATGATGCCCTCGACCCACTCCGGCTGGTTGCGCGCCGCGTCGGTGTCCTCGATCCGCAGCACCAGCACGCCGTCGTTGTGCCGGGCGAAAGCCCAGTTGTACAGGACCGACCGCGCGCTGCCCACGTGGAACATGCCGGTGGGCGACGGCGCGAAGCGTGCCCTGATCCCAGACGTAGTCACGGCAGCCGAGTTTAGCCCAGCGCACCCGGCCCGCTCGCGAGGCGTTTACCGCTGGTCACACCACCGCAGTGCCAGGGTCAGGGTGCTGCATCCACAGATTCGTCTCGGCGTAGACACCGGTGTCGCCCTCACGGTCGATCTCCACGAGATCCAGCGCCCGCGGCACCACGTAGCGGCCCGACTCCGGGAAGGCCATGCTGGCCCACTTTTCCCAGTCGCCCACACTGCCCTTGATGATCATCGAGCCCGGGGCGGGCGTGAGGATCCTGGCCCCGAGGCGCTGATGCGTGCGGATCCACGGGTCGATATGCACGCCGTCCGGCCTGGTCCAGTCCGCAAAGCGCGCCATCGGCGTCAGCGGATACCGGTCCTTCAGCGCCGGGCGGATCGGCGCGATCACGCGCTCGAGCCCAGCGCTGGCAGCCCGTTCGCGCAGCGTGCTCAGGGCCTGCCCCGCCAGGCCAGCGCCCTGCCTGTCCGATCGCACAGCGGCCGCCATGATGCACAGCGCATCGGCCGGCAGGGACGCCTCGGCGCCAGTCACCGAAGCGACCAGCGCGCCGTCATAGCCGCCAGCGGGCAGGCCCGCGGCCGTGCCGTCCCAGCGGAGCGGCACGCCCCAGCAGCCAGCCACCACCTCACCACCGTCGAGCAGCATGATGTCGAACTGCGGGAACAGGCTTTCGACCCGCTCCAGGTACTGCGCGCTGACGGGATCGTGGAGGATGAACTCCGGCCAGATCTGCCCGAACGCAGCCCGTGCCTGGTCATCGAGATCATGCCGGTCGGCCGTCGTCACGACCTCTAGCTGACTCATGCTCGCTCCCGGTGATGCGGTCAGGGTGTGTGCGGCGTTCGGCCACACTAGCCCGATCTGGCCCGGTTCGGCTGGTCCGTTCTGCGTAGGTGTGCTCCCCCAGCGACCAGCATCGCCAGCGGAACTACCACCAGGGCAGTCGGCCAGGCGGCGGCGCCGGGAACAGCACGAGCGCCAGCCACACACTGGCCCGCAGCACCCGGCGGCTGTCTGCCGATGCCAGCAGGCGGACTCCGACGAGGTCTCCGGCCAGGCCCGAGCCGAGCCGGACCGCCACGCCGAGCGCGGCTACCGACGCCGAGGCGTGTACCTCGGCCACCAGGTACACCGGCAGGAAGCCAGTGAAGACGTCCAGCAGCAGATCCGAGAGCTGAAGCAGGAGCAGCCACCGGAGGGCACCGGACTGGCGCGCAATCCGCGCAGCGGCCCGAAAGCCTGGCCATGGTGCTGCCTCGTTTCCCTGGCCGGTTGAGGTGTCCTCGTCCTCCCTGCGGCGAGAGGGCAGGCTGGCCGACTCCTGGAGCGGCCCGGACCAGCCGGTGACCACGACCGCCAGCCACGCGAGGAGCGCGCCAGCGGCCACCAGTCCGACCGCGAGCCGCCAGGTACCGCCCGCGGCCGCCACGCCCGCCAGCAGGAGCGGTCCGGCGACTGCGCCGACCGACCCCGCGAGCGTCCAGCGGGTCATGTTCTGCGACCGGCGGTCCGGATTCGAGTCCATCAGCGCCGACTGCGTGAGACTGACGAACATGCCGGACGCGGGGAACAAGACGGTCAGCGCGACCAGGAGCGCGGCGAACGCCGGCGCGAGCCCCGCCGCCAGCACGGACGCCGTGAACACCAGGCCGCCAGCCAGGATGAACAGGCGGCGACGGCGGCCAGTGCCGCTTACGACGCCGACCGGTAGCTCGAGGATGCCGCCGGCGATCAGCGGGATAGCGGACAGCAGGCCGATCTGCGCGTAACTCAGGGCCAGATCGCGCCTGATGAGCGGCATCGCGGCGCTCGTGGTGCCGTCGAACAGCTCGTCGACGAGCTCAACGGCCAGAGCCGCCAGCAGGACAGCCAGTCCGGGACGGGCGAATCGCCTGCGGCGCGAACCTGCGGGCAGGAGCGGTTTCGGGCGTGCAGCCATGTCTCCTCCGTCTTCATCTGTCGGTCTTCGGACAGAGGAAGACGGCGGAGCGCGAGCCGCTAGCTCAGGTCACAGTCAAGGGAAACCCACGACGCCGATAATAGCCCGGCCGCGTGTCTAGCTGCCGGACGGCAGCTCCGGGGTGGCCGGAGCGCTGGCGATCTGCGCTTTCATGGCCGCCAGTTCCTTGTCGACATCGGCGTTCGCGCTTGCCTGGTCCAGTTCATGCTGGATGTCGTCGGTGTCGCCGCCGACGTCCTCGAGAACGCCGGACTGGAGCAGCTCGTCCGTCGCGCCCGCGCGGGCCTGCATCTGGGCGATCTTGTCCTGGGCGCGCTGGAGCGCCGCGCCCGAGTCGCTGAAGCTGGTGGAGATCCCGGCCGCGTCCTCGTTCACGGATGCGGTCGCGGAGGCCGCCGTGTACTGAGCCTTCATGACCTCCTTCTTCGACCGGAAGTCGTTCACCCGCTGCTGGAGCGTGCTCAGCGTCTGCTCCATCTTCTGCTCTTCCTCGTCGAGCTGCTGCCGCTGCGGCTCCATCTCGGCAATCTGCTGCTGGGCAGTCGCCTTACGGGACAGCGCCTCCCGTGCCAGATCCTCCCGGCCTGACGCAAGCGCGGCCTTCGCCTGGTCATTGAGGTGGTCCATGGAGTGCTGAATCTGCTGTTCCTGCAGCTCCAGCTGCTTTTTCGAGGCGGCGATGTCGACCAGGGCACGGCGGACCTTGGTGATGTGGTCCAGCATCTCCTCGTAGGAGTAGTCGAGCATCTCGTTGGGGTTCTCCGCGGAGTCGAGCGCCTTGTTGGCCTTGGCGGCGACGATGTCGTGGGCCCGTTGGAAGAGCGGCATGTCAGTGCTCCCTGCGACGTCGGAATGGAGCTGCGCTTACGCTGCCGAGATTACGCCGTCCGGGCCGCGCGGCGGCGCCGAGCAGGCCGCCGCGGCTACGCTCGCAGGCGTGGACGTTCACTCGCTGGGCTATCGCACGGACCTGATGATTCGCGCTCTCGAAGGCGCTCAGATCGAGGACCGGGACGAGTACGTCATCGTGCGGAGCCCGCAGAATCCGGGCTACTGGTGGGGCAATTTCCTGCTGCTGGCCAAGCCGCCCCAGCCCGGCGATGTCAAGACCTGGCTGTCGGTCTTCGCCAGCGAGTTCCCGCTGGCCCGGCACCTCGCGCTGGCCGTCGACGTCACCGAGGTCAGCGCCGTCGACGTGGATGAGATGACCAGCCACGGCCTCCGGCTTGAGCACAACGCTGTGCTGACCGCCCAGGACGTTACCGAGCCGCCGCAGCCGAATACGGCGGCGGTCATCCGGCGGCTGACCGGGGACGACGACTGGCGGCAGGCGGCCGAGCTCCGGGCCGCCGTGACCGAGGGGACCCTGGGCTCCGACCCGGTGTTCCTGCAGGCACGGATCGCTGCCGAGCGCGAGCTGACCGAGGCCGGCTACGGGGCGTGGTTCGGCGCCTTCCTCGACGGTACGCTCGTCGCCCAGCTCGGCGTGGTGACCGACGGATCCGGCATCGCCCGCTATCAGAACGTCGAGACCCACCCGGCCGCGCGCCGGCAGGGGCTGGCCGGGACCCTGGCCTGGCAGGCAGGGCAGTACGGCATCGGCGAGCTCGGCGCCGGCACACTGGTGATCGTCGCCGACCCGCACGACATTGCCATCCGGATTTACCGGAGCATCGGGTTCGCGGACGCCGAGGCCCAGGTCGGCTTCGAGCGCCAGCCTGACGACAGCGCGTGACCGCATAGCAGCGGCCAGTAACGAAGGCGTCACCTGCGACGAAAGGAGGTTTGTACACCAACGACAGCGAGGGGACGTCTGTTCATGCTTGCAGCCCGGAAGAAGCACCAGCCCCGGCAGGCACGATCGCGAGCGCCCGGGATGCGCCGCGTCCCGGCCGCGGCAGCCCTGGGAACCTGCGCAATCGCCTTAGCCGCAGCGCAAGCCGCACCCGCCTCGGCCGCATCGACTCGGGCTCAGCCGTCAGGCCGCCCGACCGTGCCGTCGCGGACGATCCGCGTCACCAGCCTGAACGACTCCGGTCGCGGCACGCTGCGCTCGGCGATTCAGCGTGCCGACAGTGCCGCTCCCGGCATCTCGACAGCGATCGACTTCAGCGTCGCCAGCACGATCAGGCTGCTATCCGCGCTGCCACCGGTATCGGCCACCGTCCGGGTCAACGGGCCATCGGCGCCGGGCTACTCAGCGGGCGGCCCGCCGGTGATCGCCATCAACTTCGCCCGGCACGCCGGCCTGCGCCTCGCGCCCGGATCGAGCGGATCTCAGCTGCTCGGCGTCGCGATCGAGAACGCCAGCGGGAACGGCGTCACCCTGAACGCCGGCGCGATCACGCTGAACGCCGACTACATCGGTCTTACCCCGGGCGGCGCGAAGGCCGGGAACCGAGGAGCGGGCGTCTACGCCTCCGCACGCTCGCGGGGCGACCGGATCGGTCTCAACACCTCCGGCCGGCCAGGCGTCGTCGGCAACGTCATCTCTGCCAACTCCGGCAGCGGCATCGTGCTGGCTGGCTCGTCGCACGACACCATCGCGGCGAACCGCATCGGCACCAGCCCGGCTGGCACTGCCCGCCTGGGCAACGGCGGTAACGGCATCGTCATCACCAGCGGCGCGCAGGACGCCGAGATCGGCGGAACCGACTACACGAATCCCGCTACCGGCGCAGCGAACAATCCGACGGGCAGCAAGGGCACCGTTCCCCCCGTCTTTGTGGTTCCGGCTCAGGGAAACCTCATTTCAGGAAACGTAGCCAACGGCGTACTGATCAGCCACGGCGCCTCTCATAACATGCTCAACGGCAACTTCATCGGGACGACAGCGTCGGGCAACAGCGCGCTCGGCAACGGCGGGAACGGCGTGTGGATCGACCGCGCAGACCGCAATTCGCTGATCGGCTGCAAGTTCGTGAACAACCCGTTCGTCTATTACAACGTCGTCAGCGGCAACCGGCAGAATGGCCTGCGCGTGACGAGCTCCGACAACGTCACGGTCCGGGGCAACTTCTTCGGTGTCGGCGCAAACAACACCACGCTGCTGGGCAATCGCCGCAACGGCATCCAGGTCGACGGGTCGTCGCGGAACACCCAGGTCGGCGGCGTGATCCCGCTGGGCAACGTCTCGGCCGCCAACGGCCGCAACGGCATCGATGTCGCCGGCCGCGTACGCGGCTTCGTCACCTTCAACACGTTCGGCGGCCTGCTGGCCTTCAAGGGCGCGGCGCCGAACCGGAACGACGGGCTGCTCATCACCGCGACCGGCGGAGACAACCTGGTCCGGACGAACGTCTTCTCCGGAAACGCGCGCAACGGCATCGAGCTCGCCGGGTATGCCCGCGGTGTGACCATCGACCCGGATATCGCCGGGCTGTCCACGAACGGCAACTCGCGGCTCGCCAACGGCGCGGACGGCCTGCTCATTACCGGGCATGCGCACAGCAACGTGGTCGGCGGTTCACGGCGCTCGGTCATCCCGCAGGACACGTTCTCCGGTAACAAGGGCTACGGCCTCGTGATCAGCGGCCGGGCGCATGCGAACCGGGTTTTCACCAGCTTCATCGGGACCGAGATCCTCGGCGTGAAACCCCTCGGCAACTCCCGCGGCGGACTGCTGATCAGCGGGCATGCGTACGACAACCTGATTGGTGGCGGGAAGCTCCCGGCGAACCTGATCAGCGGCAACCGCGGCGCAGGCGTGACGCTGACCGGTGGCACGAACCGCAACCGGGTGATCGCCAACTTCATCGGGCTCGACCGGTTCGGCCGGCGGCTGCCGAACTCCGGCCGGGCCATCGTGAACCACGGCCGGCGCAACATCATCCGCCGCAACCGGACGTAGCCGCCAGTGCGCTGGTGGACCGCACGATTGACGCGATCGCCGACGTGGGTTTTGCCCGCACGTCCGTAGCCGAGGTAGCCCGGCGGGCCGGGGTCAGCAAGGGCGTCGTCACGTATCACTTCCCGGCCAAGGACGACCTGATCAGCGCCGTCATCCAGGACGTCCTCGGCTCGATGGCCGAGTTCGTCACGCCTCGCGTGATGGCTGCCGATCCTCGCCAGTTTCCCGAGCGAGTGATCGGGCCGTACATCACCGCGTGGATCCAGTACTTCCGCACGCACACCCGCGAGGTCCTCGCGCTGGTGCGAATCTACAACAGCTTTCGTGATGAGACCGGGCGACCAAGCCCCGCGTTCAGCGCGCGGGCCGACGACATCGCCATCATTACGGGAGTCCTGGAGCGCGGGCAGGCCCGAGGGTACCTCGGGTCGTTCAGCGCGCCTGTCCTCGCGGCGCTGATGAAGGCCGCGCTAGACGACGTTCTGAGTCAGTACGCCGAAGACCCTGACCTCGATCTCGAGGCCTACGGCGCCGCCCTTGTCACTCTCTTCGAGCGCGCGGCGGCGCCGGACTCCTGACGGTGCTTCCCCCGAGGAGGAGAGATGCAGCCCTACTTCCTGACACACCACATCGCCGCGCTGCTGATCCTGGTCACGATGATGGCCTGGGGAATGATGGAGCTCAGCCAGATTTCCCAGGAACATCGCGATCGCGCCAGGAAAGTCGGCGCTCCCGTCTTGCGGATCGTCATGCTGGCCTGCCTGGCCGCCGCGGTCGCCGTAGTCAACCTGGTACCGCGCCTGGTCCCGGTGGCCCGCGATCCGTCCGGGCCTCGTTTCATTTCTCGTCGGCATAGTGCTGCTACTCGCCGGCCTGGTGCTGCGCGGATGGTCAATCATGACCCTCGGGGAGTACTTCACGCACAACGTCATGATGAGCTCTGACCAAGCGGGTGGTGGCCGTCGGCCCGTATCACCTGCTGCGCCACCCCAGTTACACCGGCATGCTGCTCGCAGCCGCCGGAGTCGGCCTGGCGTGCCCTACCGTGCCTATGCCGCGGAGCACAAGCGCCTCGTTCCCCTCGTCTGGTAGCAGGAGACGGACGCGGTCGCCAGGGTTGTGCGCCTTGCCCGGCCGGGGTAGGACTGCGGCGTGCGGCACTTCCGCGAACTCGGCCCCGGCGTGCTGGTTGCGACAGCTGACTTTGCGATGACCAACAGCGTCGCGGTGGTCGGCGATCGCGACTGCGTCCTCATCGACCCGGGCGTCTCGCCGGCCGAAATCGCCGGGCTCGGTTCCGACCTGGCCTCGGCAGGGCTGCGGGTCCGCGCCGGATTCGCCACGCACCCGCACTGGGACCACGTCCTGTGGAGGCGGCAACTCGGGGACGTTCCGCGTTACGCAGCGCCGGGGGCGGTGCGGGCCGCCGAGACCTCGCGCGACGAGCTGCTCGAAGAGCTGCAGGAGTCGGCGCCGGGGCACGACCCCGACGTCGTCGGACGGCTGACTCCACTGGCCGGCGATGCCGTCCCGTGGGACGGCCCGGTCGCGCGGGTGCTTGTCCATAACGGGCACGCACCCGGGCACGCGGCGGTGTTCCTGCCCGAGTCCGGCGTCCTCGTGGCCGGCGACATGCTCTCGGACACTGAGATCCCGCTGCTGGACACCACCGGGCGTGACCCGGTTGGCGATTACCGGGCCGGGCTAAGACTGCTCAGTGCCGTGTCCGGGGTCCGGTGGCTAGTGCCGGGTCACGGACGCGTAGCCGACGCGGCAGGGTTCCGGAGCCGCGCCGACGCTGATGCGCGGTACCTGGACCTGCTCGAGTCCGGGCTGCCGTTCGATGACCCGCGCTGCACGGAGGACTGGCTGCGGGCTGCCCATGAAGAGCAGTTCCGTCTCATCTCGGGACGCCCGGCGGGCTGAGCGCCTTACGGTCCGGTCAGGTGCGCCGAGATGAACTGCCGCCAGGCCGCGATGGCGTCAGGTCGCGTCTCGCCATGCTTTCCCGGGTACGCGATCAGCCGGTTGTCCGGTGACGGCAGCAGGTCAAACAAGGCGAACTGACCATCCCGGCGGAAGAGCTCGTCGTGCCACTGGACGTGGTAGAGAACCGGCGCGCCAACCCGTACCGCACTGCTGCGGATGCTTTCGGTCATGTCGGCACCCGGGTAGAGTTCGGGCGCTTGGAGGCCGAACTTGCCGAACACCGCGCACCGAAGCTGACCGCCTATTGCGGCCGCGAGCGGCAGGCCGAAGCGCGTGCCCATGGAGACGCCTACATACCCGAGCGCAGCTGTGCTCACCGCCTCGAGCACTGCGACGGCATCGACAGCTGCCCGCCAGTCGTCGACCATCCGGCCGATGACCACTTCCGCGCCCTCGGCCACGATGCGGGCCTGGTACTCCGGGGCGCTCAGCGGAGCGGGCACGCGGTCACCGTGATACGGACCGTCGATCGCCACGGAAGCCAGGCCGGCGTGCCCGCCAAACCACTGCGCCAGAGTCGTGATCCGGTCGTTTCGCTTGTGCCCGCTGCCGCCGTGCCCGAGCAGCACAAGCGGTCGTGGTTCCGCGGCGGCCGCGGGCAGCCGGAGCACACCAGGAACGTCGCCGGAGGGCCGCTCCAGGAGGAACGTGCGCTCGGTGACCTTGTCGCCAGCTACCGGTTCGCCGATCCACCGGGGTTCCTGACTCACCAGGCACACCTCCACGACTCCGCTACGCACGACGGGTAAGCCGATTGCAGCCATCACTATCGAATATGTATTCGATAAATGTCAAGCCCGAGCCACCGAGTAACTGGCGGTCCGGGCGGGCCTACCTGGCTGGAAGAATGCTGCGATGGCTGAACCGCGGGAGGAAGAACTGGCGGGCGGCAACGTGTCCGACAGCGTCGTGCGCATAGGCGACACCGTCCGCAAGCCCGCCGCCCGCACACCGCGTCCGTGGAAGGGTTCCTGTCGTACCTCCACACGGCCGGATTCGCCGGGGCGCCCCGGACGCTCGGGCGCGACGAGCGAGGCCGCCACGTGCTGGAGTACATCGCTGGCGAGGTCGCCTACGAGCAGTCTCGGATGGACGAGGACGGGCTGCACCGGGTCGGAGCCCTGATCCGTGAGCTTCACGACCTTTCTGAGGGCTACGCGTCTCCGCCGGGCGCGCAGTGGGACGTCGCTGTCCCCCCGGATCGCACCGACCTCATCTGCCATCACGATCTGGCGCCCTGGAACCTGGTCTGCGCTCCCGACCGGTGGGTGTTCATCGACTGGGATGGCGCGGGCCCGGGCTCACGGCTGTGGGACCTGGCCTGGACCATTACGGGCTTCGTGCCGCTCGCTCCGGACGGCGACCCGGCCGCCGACGCCCCGCGCATCCGGGCACTCGCTGATGGTTACGGACTGACGACAGCTCAGCGCCGGGCACTACCGCCGCTTATCGGCGCGCACTCACGCGGGATGTTCGACCTGCTCCGCGACTCCGCACTCACCGGGCGCCAGCCATGGGCGCGGCTGTACGCGGACGGGCACGCCGATTACTGGGGCCCCGCAGCCGAGTACGCCGACCGCCACATTGATGTCTGGCGGCAGGCGCTCGGATGAGAAAGGCCGCTCGAGGCCGCGGCGGCTGTGGTTGCGGCCGATGGCTAGAGTTGTGCAGTGCCTGCCCTCGAGATCCTTCGTCCCGACCATGCTCCGGCCGTCCTGGCTTTCGAGAAAGAGAACCGGGCGTTTTTCGCGGTGTCGATACCCGACCGCGGCGACGATTTCTTCGCTCACTACGACGAACGACACTCCATGCTCCTGGCGGAGCAGGAAGCAGGCATCTGCTTGTTCCACGTGCTGGTGGACGACGACGGCGAGGTACTCGGCCGGTTCAACCTGGTCGACATCGAGAAGGGCTCGGCCGAGCTCGGCTACCGGATGGCGGAGAAAGCAGCGGGCCGCGGCGCGGCGACCGGCGCCGTCAAGGAGATCTGCGAACTCGCCGCTCGCCAGTACGGACTGAGGTCGCTGCGCGCCCGGACGACGCGTGAGAACCTCGCGTCGCAGACGGTACTGACCCGCAACGGGTTCGTGCCGGTTGGCCAGGTCACTCTGTCTGGCAAGGCCGGAATCAGTTACCTGCGCGATCTGGCTGCCTGATGCGCGGCGCCCGAGTGGCGGCCAGCTCACGATCTGCTTGGCCATGGTCGTCGTCGGCGCCTGCCGCCAGCTCGGGAAGGCAGTGAGCGGAAGATGAGCCGCGGCGACATGAGGGTCCGAGAAGCTCGTGCCGGTGACGGCCGCGGCTGCGCTGAGGCGTGGTCCGACGCCGGTCGTTATCTTCAGAGTATCGACCCGGCCGTCGGTCAGGTTCCCGAGCAGGCCGGTCTGGCAGAGCACTTCGAGACGGCATGCGCCAGTCCGCGCCCGCCCGGTGAGCTGTGGCTCGTTGCAGAACGGAATGGCGAGGTCGCGGGCTTCGTCCAGGGTTTCCTGGCGGCGCCGAGTCAGGACGCCGGGCTCCAGATTCAGCGAGATCTCGCGTCTGCCCGCCTCGTCATCGAGGCCCTGGCCGTCGTGGAGGGGGAGCGGCGGGCCGGCGTGGGCACGGAGTTGATGAAGGCCATCGAGGACCTCGGCCGCGCCCGGGGTGCGGTCGTAGCCACGCTGGACACCAATGTCCGCAGCTATTTGTCTGTGCCGTTCTACGAGGAACGCATGGGATACCAGCGGCAGGCTGTCATCTTCCGCAAGTACCTCTGACCAGCAGCCGGCCTGGGCCCGTCAGCGCCGTCGAAACCGGCGCATCGATCGCACCGGAGCGTGACGGTAAGGTGTGCGGTCGTGCGGGTATTTCTGGTCTCGGGCGTGCCTGGCGCAGGCAAGACCACGGTTGCCCGCGCGCTGGCGTCCCGGTTTCCCCGGTCCGCGCACATCGAGGGCGACCGGGTGGGCGAGGAGTTCATCGTCAATGGATTCGTCCCGCCTCAAGGGCCGCCCCGCGACGAGGCTCGCGCACAGCTTCAGCTACGGCGCCGGAATATGTGCGCACTAGCAGATTCTTTCACGGACCAGGTTGACCGTCGAGCAGACTGTCGCGGAGATCCTGGCTCGATCCGACGAGGCGGCAGTGGCTGCGTAGCGTCGGTGTGCTCAAGGCCAGCGAAGGTGCCGATCCGCTGGAGTTCAGCAGCCGTCGCGCCTAGTCCGTCGCTGAGTTCAGCGAGCGGGCGCAGTGGCGCTTGCGCATCACCTCGTCGGAAATGGCCTTCCTGGAGTCCTGCTCCAGCCTGCTATCCTGGCTCCAGTCGCTCAGGCCCGTCTTGGCCTGGCTCAACGTTTATCCTCCGTCCGGTGTCGGGGACGGCGGTGAGGGCGCGTGTCCCGTCCCGCCGCAGTCCTGGACGTCCCCTGGCGGGCCACGGTCGCACCTTTTTCTGCATAACTCAGGCGCCGGCGACCACCGAGTGGCTCACCCTGCCGGGCGGCTCTAAAGGACACCTCATGGCCCGCGCCGCTACCGGCTACGGTTCAGTCCTGCGCACCCCCGGTGCTGCACCCTTCTTCCTCACCGCCGCTGTCGGCCGCGTCGGTATCGCCATGACCGGCCTGGGCCTGATCTGGCTGCTGCACGCACGCACTGGCTCCTATGGCACCGCCGGCCTTGCCGCCGCCGGATTCGCCCTCGCTGAGGCCCTGATCGGCCCGCATCTGGCGCGCCTGATCGACCGGTTCGGTCAGACCCGGGTCCTGCCGTTCTGCCTCCTGGCCCACGGCGCCGCCATCGCCGGCGTCCTTGTGTGTACCACGCCGACCGCAGAGATCGCCGCCGCGACCTGCGCCGGCGCAGTCGTTCCCCAGCTCGGGGCCCTGTCCGGAGCCCGCTGGGCGCACCTGCTACGCGACGGGCGGGCCGATGAGCTGCCCACCGCCTTCTCGCTGGAGTCGCTGGCCAACGCCACCGCTTTCCTTCTCGGGCCCGTCCTGGTCACGTCGCTCGGCGCAGCCGGTGACGAGACCCTCGCCAGCGCCATTGCCGCGGGGCTGATTCTCGGCGGCGGAGCGACGCTGGCCGCTCAGCGCCACACCGCGCCCCCGCCCGTCCGCGACCGCGCCGAACATGCCGGCGCCAGGGGGACCTTGCTGCAGCCTGAGTTCGGTCTTCTCGCGCTGCTCAACCTGGCCATCGGGATGTACTTCGGCACCATGCAGGTCTCGGTGAGTTCCTTCGCCACTGGTCACGGGATGCCGGGCGCGGCCGCGCCGATTATCGCCGCAGGCAGCCTCAGCGGGCTGCTCTCTGGCTGGGTCTACGGGCTGCGCCGGCATCGCGCCCCGGCAACGCGTCAGCTCGTCATTGCCGCCGCCTACCTGACCGGTGCAGCGCTGCTGCTTCCTCTCGCCCCGTCCACGATCTGGCTCGGCGCGGCCATGGTGGTCACGGGGGCGGCCGTTCCGCCCACCCTTGTCTTGCTGAACGTCCTCACGGAAAAGGCGGTCCCGCCAGTGGCGCTCACCCAGGCGTTCACCTGGAACAACTCCACCAGCGCGGCCGGCTTGGCACTGGCAGCGATCCTCGCCGGGCGCGCCGCGGACGCGTGGGGGCCCTCGGCCGCGCTTGCGCAGGCCCCAGCAGCCGGAGCCATCCTCCTCGTCCTTTCGCTCGTCCTGACCGTAGCCGCGCGCGGTCGGGCGGCGCCAGGCGGCGATGATCTGCCGGCCCGAACCGGGCGGGGCGGATCAGGCAATCACGAAGGTGATCGACTCGCACGCCCAGGCAGCGAGGCACGTCGGCGAGAACGGCCAGCTTCGGCTAGGGATCACACCCGGCGACGGGACGCAGATCCTGCTGACCCTCGATGACCAGCGCTCGGTCACGAATGTGGAGGCAAGCGGATTCGCGGGTTCTTGAAGTCCGCGTTGTCGATGACGAGGTCGGCGAGAGCCAACGGGTCAACCTCGGCGAGGTAGACCCTCACAGCGGCGTGGTAACGGTCACGATGCACTCGCGTCGCCTCCTGGAGGCCTTCCATCTCGACATCACGGGCTATGCCCCGATCGAGGGAAACCCCAGCGTCAACGTCGAGCCAGATGCGGTAATCCAGCAGGTCGTTGTACTCCGGCCGGAACGCGAACACTGAATCAACTATCAGCACCGCGTTCGCGGGAGCGGTAACGACCTTGTCCCGGTGATCTTCCCCAGTTAGCGGGTCGTGCGCGCACAGCACCACCTGGCCGGAGCCGCCCGGCCCTGCCGGGCGCAGCAGCAGCTCGCGGGCAGAGCCAAAATCGTAGGCGTTGCGGTAATAGCCCTCGCCGCTGAGCCTGTCGTAGCCAAGCTCTCGGGCTTCGCGCCACGGGTTCTTGAAATCATCCATGGATGCCCGCATCGTGGGCCGACCGCGCCGGCGAATGGCTGCCGCAAGTTCATGCCCGAAGCTTGTCTTACCGGCAGCGGTAAATCCATCGATGGCGACGCGCAAGCGGCCTGGAGCGAGACGGCAAATCAGGCCAGCAACGTGGTCAACGAGTCTCGTCCGGGCAGCGGAAGCGGGGTACGGCTCAGGTTGCCGCCAGCTAGAAACAGACTCGAACGCATCCACGTCGTTGCTGGCGGTCTTCCCGTGAGGCTGAGCTGGCAAGGACATAGGCAGAGCATGCCAGATCGTCATGACCAGCTAGGAAGGTCGGTGATGAGTCACAACAGCCCAGCCAGGCTGGACGGCGCGCTGGTTCTAGCGGCCAAAGTTCGCATGAGTGACCGTCGCTGGCCGGCAGTCGCCGGCGTGAATGGCCAGCCAATAGTCCATCCGGTTCGGTCAGTCATACTGCCGGGGTGGAACTGAGCTGGCTCAGCGAACCGACCGTGGACGCGCTGCGGGCCGGACTGCGCACGGTGGTACCGGACCTGGCCGAGGCCAGGATCGTCCCGAGAGGGCTTGAGCCAAGCGACGATCCGCAGTACCGCAAGGCCAGCGCGGTGATCGACGGCCGTTTCGTGGTGAAGTTCGCCTGGTCCTGCCCGGCCGCATCGCGGATCTGCCACCAGGCGCAGATCCTGGACGCGCTGCACGCGGCCGCGCCCCGGCTGCCGCTGCCCGAGGTGACGGCGGTTTCCCGCGATCCTGCCATGCTTGTTTTGCGCTGGGTCCCGGCGACGCCATTCTTCGAGGTGCGGCACCGGATTGGGCCCGGCACGCTGGGCGGGGCCGCGAGGGATCTCGCCACGGTCCTTGCCCAGCTGCACGATCCCGGGGTTCTGCGGGCGGTCTCCGACGCTGCTGGCCCGCTGCAGAAGCCGGCGGCGCACGCCACGACGGACACACTCCGCGCCCGGTTTGGAGTTTTGGTCCGGCCTGACCAGCGAGACCGGGTACTTGGTTGGTGCGACTGGGCCGACACTGTACTCACGGCGGAGGGCCGGACCGTGCTAGTGCATGGCGACTTCCACGGTGATAACCACCTCTGGGACAAGGAGACATTGCGGCTGCGACTGGTCATCGATATGGAGACGGTGGGTACCGGCGAACCCGAGTTCGACATGCGCTGCCTCCCGGGGGATTGCGGCATCGAGCTGTTCACCGCGACCGTGGCGCACTACGAGAAGCTGACTGGCACGAAGCTAGACGTAGACCGGATCATAGCCTGGCACCTGCGCACGGTGCTCGGCGATGCGCTGTGGCGGGCCGAGGCCGGGATTCCGTTGCCGGACAAGCGAACGCCCGTGCAGTGGGTGGACGATTTGACCGCCCGGTTCACCGCGCTCGGAACCTTCGACTAGTCCTGTCCCGTCGTCCTGACAGGTGCCGAGGTCGCTCCGATCACGGGAGAGGCACGGAGAGCAACTGGCTGACCTGGCTACCCAGCTCAGCACCTTCCGGCCCCGCAGCTCATCCCCCATCAGCCGTACCCACCGCGCACGGCGGTGATCCATGACCGGCAACACGACACGCGCCGCGCTGATCTACCTCTGACCAGGCTTTCTGTGGTGGAGCGGGTGACGAGAATCGAACTCGCACTATCAGCTTGGGAAGTCTCAACCACGGTTCGGGGCCGACCTGCCAATTCGCTGACCTGCGGCTAACGAGGCGCTGGGTCCGTGACTGACCGCGAGTCGCCGCCAGGGCTCATGCGGTCGGGCACGCAGCGGGCACGACCGAATGGGCGGTACTTTACGGTTGTCTGGTGATTACGGTTGTGCTCGGAGCGCCGGGGTCTGGCAAGACGACGGTCATTGAGCCACTGTCTGCTTTGCTGCCGAGGCGCGTCGTGCTGGACTGGGATGCGTTCATGGAACCGGCTGGTGCGCTCGCTGGCCGGGACATCCGGCTCAATCCCCAGACGTGGCCCGCTTACCGGGAGTTGGTGCGAAGCATCACTGCCTCGGTTGCGAGCGTGCCGGTGGTGCTTTTCGGCGTAACCACGCCTGCCGAGTTGGACGGCTGGCCAATCCGTGCCTGGATCCTGCTGGATTGCAGCGATGAGGAGCGCCGACTACGACTGCATGCGGACGGACGCGACCACGACAGCGACTCTGCCGTCAGGGACGCGCAGCATTATCGATCGCTTGGGTTGCCGGTGATCGACACGACAGCTCGGACGCCGGCGCTGGTTGCCGGTGATCTGGCCGCCTTCGTGCTACAGAACGAGCGTCCATGAGAGGTCAACGGAGACCACCAGATTGGAAGGTGGGGCACCTGCTTGCAAAGTGCCGTCTCGACCTGCGCTGTTGTGGCGGACCTGGGTCTTGCGGCATCGGCATGTGTCCGCAGGGCACCGCGGCGGACCGATGTTAATGACGCTCCTATGCTTGTCAAGCCTGGTTCTGGACCCTGTAGAGATGCCGCGCAAGGTAGCGCTTGATGCAGCGGCGGATTTCCTTGTCGGTCTGGCCTTCGGCGCGGCGGCGCTGGATGTAGGCAAGGGTGGGCGGGTGGTTGCGCATCCGGGTGACGGCGATGATGTGGAGGGCGCGGTTGAGCTGGCGGTCGCCGAGGCGGTTGAGCCGGTGCCGGTCAGTACGGCCAGATGACACCGGGACTGGTGCGGTGCCCGACAGCATTGCGAAGGCGGCCTCGCTGCGTATCCGGCCGGCGTGCGACCACGACAACAGGATCTGGGCCGCGCTCAGCGCGCCGGCGCCGTGCTCGGAGGCGACCAGGCCGGGGGCCAGGTCCTCGACGATGGCCGCGATCTGGGTCTCGAGTTCGGCTGCGGCCTCCTCCAGCGTCACGATCCGCTGGCCTAGCCGGATGAGGGTCTGGTGCAGGACGCGGGTCCTGCGGTCCGCATCCTTGGGACACGCCAGCGCGGCGCACGCCCGCGCCCGGCGCTCGCGGGTCAGGTGACGCAGCCGCTCGCGCAGCTCATCGGGTGCGGTCACGATAACCGAGGTCAGCACGGTCCGGGCGGTCTTGCATGACTGCACCACGTTGTCCCGGTCGATCATCAGCAGCCGCAGGGCCTCGCGGTCTCCGTCGCAGCGCAGCTGGCCGGCCTCGGGGCGGGCGAGCAGCTCGCGGGCCGCGCGGACCGCATCGATCGGGTCGCTCTTCCCCTTGCGCCGCTTGCCGACATGCTTCGTGCCGTCGATCTCGGTCACCAGCTGGCCTTCGGCGGCCAGGTACCGGGCCAGACCCAGCCCGTAATGCCGGGTGCCCTCCACCGCCCAGGCCACCCGCGCCGCGCCAGCCGCGGCACTGACCCGCGCCAGCAGCTCGGCATAGCCCGCCGTGGCAGCGGGCACCTGCAACTCCGCCAGCGCATGCCCCCGCGCATCGCAGATCGCCGCGGTGTGAGTATCCATGTGCGTGTCGACGCCAACCACGAAATCGACCTCATCGGCAAGTGCCACTGCATCTCCTCCTGGCAATCAGCGATCCTGGAATGGCGGCACCGGCCTGGAGGGAAACTCCTGTGATGGGTCACGGCCCGGCGCCGGACAAGCTCCTGATCAGGCCAACGAGGGTAGCCAGGCCGGTGCTGGCAGCACCGGGGACATGTCATTAGAAAGACACACCACATGGGCGGTCGGGCACGCTACGAGTCACCCGGTGCTACCAGGCACCAGCCCTGGCCGATCCCAGTCGTAATGTCCGGTACCGACATGCCCAGACTCACAGGCACGCTAATGGCACGGGATCTTGGGCCAGAGCGCGCTCGCCTGCACTCTGCCCGATCATCCCGTCTGGCTGACAGTGAATTGCAACAGTCAGGCCTAGGCGAGGATGGATGATTCACGCCCGGCCCAGCGCTAGCGCCCGTCAGGCAACGTTTGCCTCATTGGTGGCGTGACCCCAGGCCGGGCGTCAGGGGCGAGTCACTCGGCGTGCGATCAACCGTCGTCGGCGTCCAGACCGTCGGCGTCCAGACCGTCGAGGAATTCCCCGGCCGCCCGCCTGGATCTGAGCACGTGAAGGGCCACATGCTGACCGTGCTGCGAAATAATCCCGTGTTCGCGCTCCGGCTCTGACCGGCGTACCCGCAAGATGCGGACGGCCAAACGCCACTCATCGCGCAACCGCAGCCACCTCGAATAGTGGCACCCTTCGGGCAGCTCGCCCGGAATTCGGAAGCCGCGCAGGAACGCGCGTCCTGCGCACAGCAACCAGGGCATGTCGAGAAACACAACGCTCTCCGCGCGTTCGAGCCGGAGATCGAGTGTCTCGCGGTAGTTGCCGTCAGCGATCCACTCGCCGCCGGCGAGCACGAGACATTGCTTCTCGCGCCACTCGGTCTCCGACGGCGCAACCCAGCCGGGCTTCCAGAAGTGGAGGTCAAGATGAATGACCGGCAAGCCGGTCCTGGCAGCTAGCGCGAGCGAGAACGTGCTCTTCCCGGACCCGGCCAGCCCAGTCACGATGACGCGGCGTCCAAGCACCGGCGGGGCCTCACTCATCGCAGTCAGTGTCCCTCATGTGCCGTTGTAGGGGAGGGCAAACGTTGCCTGACGCGGCACTAGCAACTACTCCGCCCCGTCTTCCTCGTAGGCGCCGAATCCCTGGTGATGGTCTACCTGCACGCCAGGGACGATCGGGACCAGCAGCTCGCCGCGAGCCTTGACCGGATGGCGCGGCGGGAGCTGAAGCGATCGGCCAGCAAGCTGAACGCATTCCGATCGGGCACGCAGCGGGCACGCGAAGCCGCAAAGCGACCGGAGATGGGACCAGACGATCATGCCAGAAAGGGCACCTGACCTGAGCACTGTCTTGCTGGAGCGGGTGACGAGAATCGAACTCGCACTATCAGCTTGGGAATCTGTCGCAACACCACAGTCGGCAGGCCTGGGCTGCACATCCGGTAGTCCGCGAGTGACCGCGGTTGCCCACCGTTCACCGGGCTTAATGGCACGCTAATGGCACGGCGATCTTGTGACATTGACCGAACGCTGGAGAGCGAAGGCTCGACTCGAGGGTTCGTGAGCAAGATGCCCGTGTCTCTCACTGCTGAGGACTAGGCTGCACCGCGGCATAAGCCCCACTTGCCGTTGCGGAGACCACGTGGCAGTCCCTGACTTCCAGTCCTTGATGCGGCCATGCCTGGCAGTCCATCAAGACGGCCAGCGGTACACGTCGGCCCACGTCCGGGATCGTATAGCAGAACGAATGCAAGTCACTGCCGAGGACCGGGCGGCTCTTCTGCCCAGCGGTTCTCAGCCGCTCTTCACGAATCGGGTCGCGTGGGCGGTGACCCACCTGGCGCAAGCCGGCTTGTTGGACCGCCCGGCGCGAGGAGTAACGGAGATTACGGCTAGAGGCCGGGACGTCTTGGCTCAGTACCCGGATCGCGTCGACATGCGAGTCCTGCGCCAGTTCCCTGAGTACGAGGAGTTCCGAACGCGCACCAGGGAGCGCAAAGGCCAGACCGGGCAGACGCCGCCGAGCAGTGGCGCGGCATCTGACGAGCTGGCGCCGCGCGAGGCCATCGCCGAGGTAATCGACTCGGCCCACTCAGCCGTCGCGGCGGACCTACTCGCTCGCGTAATCAAGCAACCGCCCGTCTTCCTGGAGCAGCTCGTCCTCCGACTGCTTGTCAAGATGGGTTACGGAGGGCTCGAAGCACCCACAGAGCACCTGGGCGGGCCAGGGGATGGAGGCCTTGATGGCCTGATACGCCTGGACCCGCTCGGACTGGACGTCGTGTACGTGCAGGCCAAGCGCTATACCGATCACCACGTCGGCCGCCCGGACATCCAGGCGTTCGTTGGAGCGCTGCATGGCGCCCAGGCCAGCCGCGGGATCTTCATTACAACTTCCCGCTTCAGCCCACAGGCGATCGACTACGCAGAGCGCGTCAACGCGCGCCTGGTGCTCATCGACGGCCCCGAGCTAGCTGCGCTCATGATCGAGCATGACTGCGGAGTGACCGTCGAGGAGTCGTTCGTCCTCAAGCAGGTAGACGAGAACTTCTTCGAAGAGCCGTAGCACGTAGAACGGCACCCGATCCGACGGCTTCACAGATGGCTGACTCTCAGGAGCAATCAGGCCCGTGACCTGGAGCAACGCCACCGGCACCGCCCCGCCAGCCCGGCCCATCCCACGCATGTCCAGCGAAGCGCTAGCCTTCACGGCGCAACTCCCCACTCCGCCCAGGAGCCTAGCGACAGTGTCCGGCCGAAGACGCTGCTACCGCGACCGTCTTGCGTAAAACGGTCATTAACCGCGCATAGCCCAATAGCAGACAAGCCTTCCGGTCTGCGCCCCGTGGGGTCCGTATCGCCATCGCAACAGTTGATCGATACGCTTGCGATCGTTACGGACCGTCGAGGCGCGAGGGACCCGCTCAGAGTGCCAGATACCTACGACCAGGGCAAGGCTGCGCTTGATGCGCTCATCCTGTGGGCTGAGGCTAATGCAGACGGATCGCAGCGCAATGAAGCGACTACACGGCTGCATCTAATCAATGAACTGTTGCAATCAGTGCTTCAGTGGCCCAAGACGGCAATTAGGGCCGAGGAGCCAGCCGGGACAGGATTCATCGACTACGCACTCGGCTCGCCGAGCACGCAGTTCATCGTCGAGGCAAAGCGCGAAGGCATTTACTTCCATCTCCCAGCTGGCACCACTACCGGTGTGCACAGCATTGCCAGCATCACGGACGGCTCCAGCGCTCGGCCGTTGAAGGACGCTCTCGAACAGGTTGCAGGTTACGCCGCCCGCAACGGGGTTGCTCCTGCTGCAGTAACCAATGGACAGCAGCTAGTGCTATTCATAGCTGCCCGCACTGATGGCGTCCCGCCGCTCCGGGGCCGCGCACTTGTCTTTCCGGATTTGGTAGCCATGAGGAAAGACTTTAGAATGCTATGGGACAATGCGTCCCCAGTGGGAATTGATCAGCGAATCCTGCATCGAACCGTCCGGGTTACTGAGGCGCCTCCGCCAGAACCACTGTCAGCACAGCTTCCTAATTACCCAGGCGTCAAGCGCCGCAATGACCTTCAAGCAGGGTTGGACATTCTTGGTGAACTCTTCCTTGAGGACGTTGTCCGACTCGAAGAACTACGTGAGGACTTCCTTCGCGATTGTTATGCGTCGAGTGGGGCTCTTTCTCAATACGCTGAGATTAGCAAACAGATTCTTCAAACTCGATACGCTCTCCTCCACGAGGAGAGCGGCTTGCAGATAGCATCGGCTGGTACCAAGAAGGGAGGCCTGAATCCGGCTCTGACACAGGATATGTTGGCTGCGGCAGCTTCGCAACGCCCAATCGTTCTTCTAGGGGACGTCGGAGTTGGAAAGACGACATTCATCCAACGGCTAGTACATGTTGATGCGCAAGATATCTTTAAAGAAGCCTTCAGTCTCTATATCGATTTTGCAGCAAGTACCACGTTGAGCCAACTGAATGACTTCGTCCTGAGGGAGGCGGCCAGGCAGCTGCGCGAGCGATACGGCGTCGACATCGAAGAAGCATCGTTCGTCGAAGCCGTGCATAACAAGGGTCTAAATAGCTTTGACCGCGGTGTACTCGGGCGGCTTCGTGATATAGATCCGCCCGCCTACGCCAGGGAGCGCATCAACTTCCTTCAGGCCAGAGTCAACGACCGTGCTGAGCATCTTAAGGCTAGCCTGGAGCACCTCCGTGGAACATGGCGGAAGCAGATAGTAATCTTCTTGGACAATATCGACCAACGCAGCAGTGAGGATCAGGAGCAGGTCTTTCTGATTGCAAATGAGCTTGCTCACAGTTGGCCGGCGACGGTCTTCGTCTCTTTGCGACCGGAGACCTTCTACCGTTCAAGCCGAACAGGAGCGCTGTCCGGGTACCAACCTCGTGCATTCACGATTTCGCCTCCACGAGCCGAAGTGATGCTGCTCCGCAGGGTCGAGTTCGCGCTAAGGCAGCTCCGTGAGACAAAGCGCCTGGGGTCCTTTCCGACAGGTGTGACGGTCGACAGTGAAAGCCTCCAGATTTTCTTTGAGATGCTAGCTGATAACTTCGGAAACAATCGTAACCTGCTCGCGCTAATTGACAACCTTGCGGGCGGTAATATGCGGCTCGCGCTAAGATTTGTCGCTGAGTTTATCGGGAGTGGTCACATAGATACAACGAAGATGCTTGAGATTTCTCGCACTGGCCAGCGCTATTTCATTCCTCCCCACGAATTTCTTCGCGCATTGCTCTACGGTGACGGCGTGTATTACGAGTCCCAGTCTTCGCCTATCGCCAATTTGTTTCGCATTACTCAACCTGATGGTCGAGAACATTTTCTGCTTCCGCTAATCCTAAGCCAAGTCCAGACGCTCGGCGAGCGCATAGGGCAAGATGGCTACGTCGCCGTTGACGAAGTGTACTCCTTTGCGCAAGGGCTAGGTTTCAGCGCAGATCAGATCCAGTCATCCCTTGCACATGCTGTGGTTAAGCGCCTCTTGGATGCCGTGCCACGTTACGCTGGTGAGCAACAGAGGGTTCATTACCGGATAACGACTGTCGGAGCTTATACTACTCGTATATTGCTAAGCTACTTTGCTTATGTTGACGCAGTGCTCATAGATACGCCCATTGTTGATGAGCATTACCGCACATTGATTCATGACGCGAGTTCCCTCGCTGACCGGCTTGCTCGTAGCGAGTACTTCCGGCTGTACTTGGATAGGGAGTGGACGAAGATACCTGATAAGGGCCTGCCGTGGGAGTGGAGCATTACTAGCCGTCGGCTGGCAGGAGATATACGTCAGATTGGGCGCCGCACAGATCGGAGCACTTGGGATGATCACGGCCCTCGGGACGACGCGTAGATGGTTGATCGCGCTCCCGCCGCGGTGCGCTGGCGTTCTGCGCACAACTGCCCCGTCCTCCTGATGGGCGCCGATGATCTTGCCGGGGACGGTCACTCTCCAGGGTGGCGCGGAGCGCCATCGCGTAGCGACGCGAGCACAGCGAGCGCCCTGGACTGTGAGCGTTTCGGCGATAGGATGCCGCGCGCGAGGAGGATGGCCCGGTCAGCTCTTGCAGTTGCGATCCGCGTCGCCTTGGTGGCGGCGGGTACCGGCGCGGCGAGATGCGGGTCAGCAAACGTGCGGCAGGCCGCCGCCACCGGAGGCAAGCTTGGTGTAGGGAGCGGCGAAAGCCTGCCGCCCCGCAGATCACCGGCGCTTGAGCGCGCCCGCTACACGGCCCGCTTAGTCCGTCCGCCGTGCGCGTAGCGGAACCGTTCCGGGCTAATCAAGATCGACATCAACCGGCCGGTTCCCGGGCCGTGGCGCGCCGCAGGCGCGCCCTTGATGATCGTGAAGAAAGTCCTCACACCCCAGACTGCGGGCGCTGCGAATGGCGTGCGTTTAGGGTGGACGACCGTCGGGCTGCCAGTGTTCCCTCTGGCAACGCGTGATCGACCAGTCGAATGTTGCCCAGACCGTGCGGGTGGTGAGGTCGCCGTCGATCCCCCACTCGCTCGCCAGTGCTCGGACGATGTCCAGTCCGTGGCGGCCGATCTGATCATCCGTCACGGCAGTCCACGGGCCACCGCCGTCTTCGACTTCTATGCAGACACAGGCGTCCTCGCTGATTGCGGTCCGGACGGTGAAGGTGCCGCCGGGCAAGCATGAGCGACTGTGTAAGGCTGCGTTGGCGGCGAGCTCCGAGGCGCAAAGAACCACGTCATCCGCCACCGGGCACTCCGGCAGCAGCGCCCGAAGGTCGGCGCGAACGGAGCTGATCTGCTCGGTAGTTCCCGCGTATGTGGCCTCAGACGTCCGGAGCGCGAGCGCTCTGGGTACTGGTGGGTGCATCGGTCCTCGCCTATAGCGCTGACTCTCGTTGAACGCCACCGCTGAGCGTACTTTGAATTCACTGCACGTACAATTAGTACGTGCGATTTGATGTACCGGCCTAGCACTGCGAGTGCGACCATGGCCTGAAGCGACTCGGAGGATGCGCGATGTTCGGTCTGTTCGTGCGGTTCACGTGCAAGGACGAGGCCAGTGCCGAGGCTTACGACCACTTGGTGGCCGAGACGATCGAGGGCATCAAGGCCAGGGAGCCAGGAACACTCGTGTACGCCTCTCACAAGGTGGAGGGCCAGCCACTCCAGCGGATCTTCTATGAGCTATATCGAGACGAGGC
Organism: uncultured Actinomycetota bacterium; assembly: GCA_963711535.1. Classification (GTDB taxonomy): domain Bacteria; phylum Actinomycetota; class Actinomycetes; order Streptosporangiales; family Streptosporangiaceae; genus JAJYUU01. The sequence goes on from CAVQEN010000008.1 coordinate 800,062, forward strand.
CGCCTTCGATGCGCACGGCGCAGCTCCGCATACCCGCCGCTACCTCGCAGAGCGGGACCAGTACCTGGCCAGCACCGAGGTAGACCGGCTCACGCTGCAGGCTGGCAAGGGCATTAGCGGGTGAGTACCCCGGACTATCAGCAGGCCCTTGGACGGAAGATCGCAACAGAACGACGTCGCCGGGGCCTCTCACAGCCCGAGCTGGCCAGGATGATCGGGCGCTCCGTTGCCTGGGTCTCGCAGGTCGAGCGGGGAGTGCGCAGGGTCGATCGTATGTCGGTCCTTGAGAGCGTCGCTGCCGCGCTTGATATCCCGCTGGCTGAGCTAGCTGCCGAGGCTCCCGTCGTCGCTGCGGTGAATGAAGGGCCGCCAGACGCGGCTGGCCTGCGCGTCGTACTGTCTGGCGCATATGCGCTGCGCGCGATGCTCGACGGGCACCGACCGCCTGCGCTCAGCACCCTGCGTACCAAGAGCCATAAGGCGTGGGACCTCACGCATGGCGGCCTTTATACCGAGCTTACGAATGTGCTGCGCGGCCTGGTTCCTGACCTCGAGACGGCCGCGCGTGGGCTGCCCGAGCCCCAGCGAGCGGAGGCATTCGAGTTGATGGCCTTGGCCTACCAAGCGTGCTCGGCGGCTCTAGCCAAGCTGGGCGAACCCGAGGCCGCCTGGATCGCCGCCGATCGTGCCATGGCTGCCGCCGAACGGGCAGGCAACCCGATGCTGGTAGCAGCCGGAGCGTTCCGGCTGGTGTTCGTATTCATTTCTGCCCGCCACTACGACCAGGCCGAAGAAACGGCAAGCACGGCCTCCGAAGCCCTGTTGCAGCAGGCTAGTCACGGCGACCCGCAAGCGATGTCCTTGCTGGGCGCGCTGACCTTGCAGCGCGCCGTCATCGCGGCGCGCTGCAACGACCCCGACACTGCCTACGGCCGACTTGAAGAGGCCAGGCAAGTCGCCGATCGGCTGGGCGAGGGGCGCAACGACTACGACAGCGAGTTCGGCCCGGCGAACGTCAGCCTGCATGAGATCGCAGTCGCCGTAGAACTGGGCGATGCGGGCCGAGCATTGCGCACCGCCGCCGCCGTCGACGTCGCTGGCCTTTCCCCCGAGCGTCGGGCACGGATGCTGATGGACGTCGCTCGTGCTCACGCGCAGCGCCGCCAGGTAACCGAAGCCGTTGCGGCGCTGCGCCAGGCCGAGCAGATCACTCCCGAGCAAGTCCGCGGACACGACCTAGTTCGCCACCTCGTCTCCGACCTGCTCACCATGCAAGACCCGCCAGCCGCCGAGCTGCGCGACCTCTCCCGGCGCCTGATAGCGAAGTTATCAGACTGATACTTTTAGTATGTGTCAGAGACTCCACGTACGGGTATCACCGGATCGACTGAACCCACCCTCAGCGAGGGATGCCCGTGGGACTCCGGGCCGGTGAGTCACCGGCAGCCCGGTCACGGTGCCACAAGCCACACATGAAAGCGCCTGAGCGGCAGGCAATCTGGCCAGGCCACATGCGGCACAGCACCGCCGATCAGCACACCCGACTCTTACACGTCCGGCTCCAGATTCGCCTCCGCTCGTCCACCAGCGCCCGCCTGGGCACGACGAGAGGAGCACCCCCATTGCCCACCGACCCCACGCCTGCTGTCCGGCATGCGGGAGCGTGCCTGCAGCCCGTCCTAGTCCGCGGCCGCGTCGATCATGTCGACGGGGCCACCGGGGAGCTGCTGCACCGCTACACCACCGTCCACGAGCCCGGCGGGGTCCTGCCGATCGCATGCAAGACCCGCCGTGCATCCCGATGTCCGCCCTGCGCGGAGGTCTACCGCGCCGACACCTACCAGCTCATCCGCGCCGGGCTCACCGGCGGCAAGGGCGTCCCCGAAACCGTCGCGAGTCACCCGTGCGTCTTCACGACGCTCACCGCGCCTTCGTTCGGCCCGGTACATATCCACCGAGAGGCAGGCGGCCGACCGCAGTCATGCCGTCCCCGCCGCAGCCGCCCGACGTGTCCCCACGGCCGACCGATGTCGTGCGCCGCTAAACACAGCCGTGACGACGCGCGGCTCGGTGAGCCGCTCTGCCCGGACTGCTACGACTACACCGGAGCCGTGCTCTTCAACGCCTGCGCTCCCGAACTGTGGCGCCGTTTCGCCATCACCGTGCGGCGCGCCATCGCCCGCCAGACCGGTCTCACCAACAAGGCGGTCGCCGCCCAGGTCCGGATGTCATACGCGAAGGTCGCCGAGTACCAGCGGCGCGGCATCGTCCACTTCCACGCGATCATCCGGCTCGACGGCGCAGCAGGACCGACCAACCTCCCGCCCGCCTGGGCAACCCTCGCCCTGCTCGCCAGCGCGATAGATCAGGCTGCCCGAGCAATTCGGCTAGACATTCCAGCCGGTGGCAGCCTCAAGGCTAGGCAACTGTCCTGGGGGCACGAAGTCGACGCGCGCCCGATCACCACCACCGGGGACCTGACCGACACGAGAGTTGCGTCCTACGTTGCGAAGTACGCCACCAAGGCCGCCGAATGCACTGGCACCCTCGATCGCCGCATCACGCCCGCTGACCAGCTCGCAGACCTTCCCGTCCGCGAGCACGCGCGCCGCCACATCGCTGCATGCATTAGCCTCAGCAAGCTCCCCGAGCTGGAGCACCTGCGCCTGGCCGCGTGGGCGCACATGCTCGGCTTCCGCGGTCACTTCTCGACCAAGAGCCGGGCCTACTCCACCACTCTCAGCGCCCTGCGCGCCGACCGCGCTGAGCACCAACGAGAACACGCGATAGCGGCCGGGCTCCTGCCCGAGACTGCGCGGGACAGCACGCTCGTCCTGGCGCGATGGCAGTTCGCAGGACGCGGGCACGCGGCCATGGACCCGCCCGCATCACCTGACCCGCCGCGCGTAGGTCGCCCTGATCGCTCGTACTCGGAGGGGGTGGCCGCAGTTGCCTGAACTCGATCGGCTGCTGACCGTCGCCCAGGCCGCGGAGCTGCTCGGCACGTCCGAACGGTTTCCCCGGCGGCTTATCACCGAGCGCCGCATCCGCTTCGTTCGCCTGGGCGAGAACGGCAAGCGAGGCCACGTCCGCATTCCCGAGTCCGCACTTCGCGAGTTCGTCGCTGCAGGGCTCATCGAGCCCATGACCACATCGCACCCAGGGAGGGCCGCCTGATGCCCAACAAGGAAGGACATCGGCGCTTCGGCAATGTCCGCAAGCTCCCGTCCGGCCGCTACCAGGTGCGCTATCCCGGCCCGGATGGACGCCTGCGCAGCCACCCTCAAACGTTCGACCGCAAGGGCGACGCGGAGCGGGCCTTGTCGCTCATCGAAGCCCAGATGATCGCGGGTGATTGGACAGACCCGCAACGAGGAAAGGCCAGGCTGGGCGACTACGCGCGTGATTGGATCACGCAACGACCTGGCCTACGGATACGGACGGTTGACTTCTACCGCTGGCTGCTCGCCAAGCACATCGAGCCCTACCTCGGCGACATCCCCATCGGGAAGCTGAACACGCAGACCGTCCGGGAGTGGCGCTCCGGTCTCCTGGCCCGAGGCGTATCGGCGACGACGGCAGCCAAGGCATACCGGCTGCTGCGAGCAGTGCTCATGACCGCAGTAGAAGAAGACAAGATTCTCCCGCGCAATCCTTGCCGCATTCGAGGAGCGGGAAGCGAACAAGCACTCGAACGTCCGGTCCTGACCGTAGCCCAGGTCTTCGACCTGGCCGACCTGGTCGGCCGCCGTCCTCTCGGCAATATCCGCCAACTGCCAAGCAGTGGCTACCGGCTCCGGTTCCAGCGCAACGGCGAGATGCGAACCGCGCCACAGGTCTACCGGACCCGAGCCGATGCCGAGCAAGCGCTCTGGGCGATGGCCCGCGACGGCCGGGCCGACTGGCAGCACGACCGGCGTTATCGGGCTCTCATACTGCTGGCTACTTTCGCCAGCTTGCGCTGGGGCGAGGCCACCGCGCTCCGGCGCTGCGACATCGACTTGGACGCGGCAACAGTGCGGGTACGGGCCGCCTACGTCGAGCGCTCAACCGGAGAGATCATCCTTGGCCCGCCCAAGTCAGCAGCCGGTCGCCGCATCGTCGGGATCCCCCAGGTGATCATCACTGATCTCCGCCGCCACCTGGCCATCTATGCCAAGCCCGATCCGGGCGCGCTCGCCTTCCCGGGAGCCAAAGGTGGCCCGTTGCGCCGGGGCAACTTCAACCGCTCGGCCGCCTGGCCCCAAGCCGTCGCCGCCATCGGAGCACCCGGTCTGCACTTCCACGACCTCCGACACACAGGTAACACGTTCGCAGCAGCCAGCGGAGCAGGCCTGCGAGACCTCATGGCCAGGATGGGGCATGACAGCGAGCGCGCCGCGCTCATCTACCAGCACCGTGCTCGCGGCGCCGACGCCGCCATCACGAGCGCTATCGACGCCCACGTAGACGCCCAGAGATCCCGAGACGAGGACGGCGGGGGCTGGCCGGGGCGCTGGACCCGGCAGGCTAATGGCACGTTAATGGCACGAGGCACCGCGAGCCCCTTAAACGATCAAGGCCCAGTCTCGGGATCATCGTCCTGAGCTGGGCCTTCACATCGGAGCGGGTGACGAGAATCGAACTCGCACTATCAGCTTGGGAAGCTGACGTTCTGCCATTGAACTACACCCGCGTGCCGGGACGCTCGGTCGGAACCTGCTCCCGGAGCGACCTGCCCGGACATCGTACCGGATACCGGAGCACGCAGAGGAGCGGCGGCGCTGAGGGCGGTGCTGGCCGGTACTGGCCCGCGGGACCCGTTCCCGGCCTCACGACGCGCGTCCTCCGGTCGGCCGCGGCCAGAGCCTGGCGCCGCAGTGCGCCGCCGACACCCACTCGGCAAGCCACTAGAGCAGGTAGGTTTCCTAAGGTGCTGCTCTCTGATCGCGACATCATGGCGGAAGTCGAGTCGGGGCGGGTCAAGCTCGACCCGTTCCTGCCCGAGCTCATCCAGCCGGCCAGCATCGACGTCCGGATCGACCGGTATTTCCGGGTCTTCGAGAACCACCGCTATCCGCACATCGACCCGGCCGTCGAGCAGCCAGACCTGACGCGCCTGGTGGAGACCCCTGCGGATGACCCCTTCGTCCTGCACCCCGGCGAGTTCGTGCTGGCGTCCACCTACGAAGTGATCACGCTGCCGGATGACGTCGCCGGCCGACTGGAGGGCAAGAGCTCCCTCGGCCGCCTCGGCCTGCTGACCCACTCGACGGCCGGCTGGATCGACCCCGGATTCTCGGGCCACGTGACGCTCGAGTTGTCGAACGTCGCCACCCTGCCTATCAAACTGTGGCCGGGGATGAAGATCGGGCAGCTCTGCCTCTTCCGGTGCAGCTCTCCGGCGGAGCACCCGTATGGTTCTTCAGTCTACGGCTCGCGGTATCAGGACCAGCGGGGCCCGACCCCGTCGAAGTCTTACCTAAATTTCTACCGATCCAAAGTTTAGCCGGCCTGACGCCGCTAGCGTCGATGATCTAGGAGTGGTCGTGAGAGCGCCGCGGCCGTCGCTAAGTTCACGTCGCCGTTACGAGGCGGAATCACCTGAGCAACGGATGCGCTGCATCGTAGTGAACATGCGCGACTCAGACTTGGAGGGCCAGCTCATGGCCATGTGGAGGATCCGGATCAATCTCTCCGACGATCCCCGGAGTAGGGAACGGCTCAGCGAAGTACTCGCACGCCAGCAAGTCAGCGCCATCCGGCTGACCCCGCGGGCCGGGAACGACGCCGTGCTGTCTGGTGATGTCGTGCTGGAGCTGCCACACGACGACGAGCTCGGCGACATGCTCAGCGCGCTGCACACGATCAGCCCGCAGGTGTTCGTCAGCCGGGCCGCCGACGACGAAGCGGTCAGGCCCGTGGGAGCGCTCGCGCCCTCGGACTGACCGCAAGCACAATGCGAACAACCAGGCCGGGCCCTCCCTTGCGGGGAGACCCGGCCTGGTTCCCTGTCAGGCCTGGGACTCGCGCCGCAGAGCAGCGCGCAGGGCGTCGCGCTCAGCCTCGAGGGCGCGCACCCGGGCCTCGAACTCGCGCACGCGGGCCTCGAGCTGGAGAATCCGGCGCACCGCCGACAACGTCATCCCGTTGTCCATGAGCTCAACGACATAACGGACGATGACCATTTCATTCCTCGTGTAGCGGCGCTGTCCGCCCGCCGACCGCGATGGCCTGACAACGTGAAACTCATCAAGCCGCCGCAGGAATGCCTGCTGGACCTCGAGAAGCTCGGCGACCTGGCCGACAGTGAACAGCGGCATGTTCGCATCGTCCAGGGGCAACGGAGCCACAGTTACCTCCCGGCGTAGCTCAGCGGGGATGAACCCGCGACGTGATAGCGGCAAGAGGCCCGCGCAGATGACGCTGCGCGGGCCCTTCGCAGGTTACCGCGAGGATCAGGCCTCGACGGCGGCCGCGGCTGTGCTGACCTCGATCTTGCGCGGCTGCGCCTGCTCGGTCAGGGGAACGCTGACGAGCAGGACACCACCCTCGTAGGCGGCGCTGATCTGGTCGGCGGCCACAGCGTCGGACAGCCGGACGCGCCGCGTGAACGAGCCCATGACCCGCTCCCGGACGAACGGCTTCTCGCCGTCGGTGTACTCCTCGTCGCGCTTCGCGCTGACGCTCAGCACCCCGCGGTCGACCGTCACGTCGATGCTCTCGGGGTCGATGCCAGGCAGGTCGAACCGCAGCTCAACCCCTCCGTCGCGGCGGATGGCGTCCATCCGCATGGCCGCGTGGCCGCCGTCAGCGGTCCGCAGTGCACGGTGGAACTCGGCGAACGGGTCAAACGAAGTAAGCAGCATATCCCTGTCATCCTCCTGTGAATCCCAGGCCCGATGACCCAGGATCTCTTGCTCTCTCATTATCAAACCTACAAGCTCAACTATATATTTCCTGGAAACGAGGACGCAATCGACTGCAGTCTGGCGTTGAAGCCCGGCCGCGGCGGCGGACCGCACATGGGGGCCGACGCGGATAATCCCACGGCGGCGTGACTTCCCACGCCTAAGGTGCAGCCGAACCAGGATGAATCGGGCGCTAGGGTGCACCTTGCGCGTGGGGAGTAAGCAAAACGGCTCGCAGCAGGTGGTCGAATGCGGCAAATCGCCCGCGCGGAGGCTCGCCCGAGCTCACCGGGCGCGGGGGCGGGGCAGCCGCCTACCTCGCCGACAGGCAGGTGTAGCCGGCGCGTGGGGACAGCCAGGGAGTCGCCGCGCGCGTGGGGACAGCCGCCAGCCGGCGTCGGGCCGGGCGCTTGGGTGCTACCTGCTAAGCGAGCCGCTCGATGATCGTGGCGTTCGCCTGCCCGCCGCCCTCGCACATGGTCTGCAGGCCGAAGCGGCCGCCGGTGCGCTCGAGCTCGTGCAGCAGCTTGGTCATCAGGACGGCGCCCGTCGCACCGAGGGGATGACCGAGCGCGATTGCGCCGCCATTCGGATTCGTCTTTTCCAGCGACGCCCCGGTCTCACGCGACCACGCGATCGGCACGGACGCGAACGCCTCGTTCACCTCGAACACGTCAATGTCATCGACGGTGAGGTGGCCCTTCAGCAAAGCCTGCTCGGTCGCCGGAATCGGGCCGGTCAGCATGTACACCGGGTCGGATCCGGTCACGGCAAGCGTGTGGATCCGGGCGCGCGGGGTGAAGCCGTACCTGCGGACGGCGGTCGCGGACGCCAGCAGCAGCGCGGCTGAGCCGTCGGAGATCTGCGATGCGGCCGCTGCGGTCAGTTCCCAGCCCGGCCGGAGCGGCTGAAGGCCAGCCATCTTCTCCAGCGTTGTGTCGCGGCGCGGCCCCTCGTCAGTGGCGAGCTCCCCGACCGGGGTGATCTCGCGGTCGAACCTGCCCTCGTCTATCGCCCGGGTGGCCCGCCGGTGACTCTCGAGTGAGTACTCCTCAAGTTCCGCGCGCTTGATGCCCCACTTCTCGCACATCAGCTGAGCTCCGCGGAACTGCGAGATCTCCTGGTCGCCGTACCGGTCTCGCCAGCCCTGACCGAACGGCAGCGCCATGCCCTGCTGGTGCGGCAGCGCCACAGTGCTGCCCATCGGAACCATGCTCATGCTCTCAACGCCGGCCGCGATCACGAGGTCCTGGCTGCCGGACAGCACGGCCTGCGCCGCGAAGTGCACCGCCTGTTGCGACGAGCCGCACTGCCGGTCGATCGTCACGCCGGGGACGTTCTCCGGCAGGCCGGCCGATAGCCAGGCGTTGCGCGCGATGTCAATCGCCTGCGGGCCAATCTGCGACACGCATCCCATGACGACGTCGTCAATGGCTGCCGGATCGACGCCGGTGCGCGCGATCAGCTCGCGCAGCACGTGAGCCGCGAGGTCCACCGGATGCACTGCCGCGAGGCCGCCGTTCCGCTTGCCCACGGGGCTGCGCACCGCCCCGACGATGAGAGCCTCTGACACTTCCCGACCTCCAGGACCCGGCACCCGCGTCCGCCGGCCCGAACGGCACAGCCGCGATTGCCGTCACGTCGAGGCTACCTCGCCTTTTGGCCCTCGCCATAGGCCCGAATCTGGGGTCCGGCGCGCCGAGCGGGCTCAGGAAGCAATGCCTGTCAGTCGATTACCGCTCGCACCATGTGTTCGCCCAGCTACTATCCGTGAGAGCAGGCCAGGGGGCAGGCCGCGCTCCGCAGCTTTCCGGCTTTCGCATCATTGCTACATCGGGCTGACTGCCCGGACGGGGGAACAGCCGCGCATGACGAAGACAGTCGACGAACCGGCAAGCCTGGTGAGTATCGGCGAGCTTGCCAAGTCAGCCGGGGTGAGCAGCCGGACGATCCGGTACTACGAGGAGCTGGGCATCCTGCCCGAGCCGCGGCGCTCGCCCGGCGGCACCCGAAAGTACCCGAAGGAGTACCGCGGCTATATCGCGGCCGCGCTCGCGCTCAAGGACCTCGGCTTCCGGCTGGAGGAGGTCAAGCCGCTGGCGCGGCTGGCCGCGGGGAGATCGGTCAGCCAGGGCCAGCGCGATGCTGCCGCCCGGCTGGTCGAGGACAAGATCGAGTCGCTCGCCCGGCAGGTCACCGTCTTGCGCCGGCTTCACGCCTCTGTGTGCGCTACCGACAGCGAACTGCCAGTCGCATCCGTGCTGGGGACCGTGACCGCGGACCGGCAGGACCTGAGCATCGTGGCAGCTGTCCAGGACGGCGCTGCCTGAGCTACTGCCTCGTCTCGGTCTCCGGCTCTATGCTGAGAGCGACGACGTCAGGAGGCGGCAGCGGTGAGTCAGGGAATCATCCTGCTGGTGATCATTGCGCTCATCATCACCTACGTGATCACCCGAACGCGCCGCCGGATGGGCCTGCTGGTAACCGGCAGGACCTGGCTTGTCGTGCTGGCGGCGGTCGTGATCGGCATTCTCGCGCTGTGGGCCAGTCAGACGCACTAACCAGATGGCCTAGATGATCAATTCCCAAGGGATGCCTGCGGAGGGTGCGGGGTGGGCGGCGGCCGAAGCCACCGCGAGACGGTCAGGCGGCGGGCTGCCGGCCCTGGTTGTCGAGGTGGCAGCGGGCGGTCAGGCGTCAGGGTCGACTTCGGGGTGCGTGAACCGCACGGGCTTACCCCGCGACCGGGCGTAGGCGATTTCGGCTCGGGTGCTGTCTCCGATGTAGTCGCCGACTACGAGCACCTCATCAGCGAGCCGGATCTTCGCCCGGTGCAGATCGTCGAGTCGAACCTTCAGTGCCTCGGCCTCAGCAGGATCGGACCAAAGTTCGTGCGGCGACTTCATGTCCCAGCCCGGTTTGACGACAATCTTTCCGGCTGTGGTCTCCCGCAGATCGGCCTGGGTCATCTCGGTCATGAAGCGGGTGGAGCCGCAGATCACGACGATACGCGGCAGGCTCAGCAGCTTCTTCGCGTCGGCGAGCTTCTCCTCGGGGGTGAGCAGTTGCGGGTATGACACTGGTTCCTCCTGGCGGTGTTGTCCAAGGGGTGCCTGCGGAGACGAGAACGAGGGTATCCAAGATCGTTTTGTGACGAACGACGTGGACACCCTCGCGACAGCACTCTAGGCGACGACCGACGACATGCTGACGGAGCATCCCGACCTGGCGCCGTGGCGCCCGCCGGCCAGCATTACGCCCCGCCTGAGCGATGCCGAACTGGTCACCCTCGCCACGATGCAGGCCATACCCGGCTGCACCTCCGAGGCCCGATGGCTCCGCCATGCCCGTGCCCGCCTGCGCACCTCCTCCCGCACCTGCCCCAGCAGCCCGGCTGCAACAAGCGGCTGCGAAAGGCCGCCGGTCTGATGCGAAGCGTCAGCCGGATCCTGGCCACCACCACCTCGGTGTGGAGCGACAACGTATGGGTTGTGGACTCCACCGCGGTGGAATGCGGCCCGCCGGACTACGACGAGAGTTCAGCCCGGCGCGACCACCAGGCCTCGGCGGCGGTCATCGCGCTCTCGGCCTCGTGGATGCCGTCGCCCACGAGCCCTGCGGTGGCAGCCCAGTGCAGGGGGATAAGAGCTACAGCCCCGGGGAGCCAACGATGCTCGTCGCGAGTCAGCGGTTCCGGAGCCGTGCTTTCGTAGGCGTCGAGCAGTCGTCGCGGCTCGAGCAAGTCGCCGCGCTGTGCGACTTGGTGCAGGCTGCCCGCGATGTCGTACAGCCGCTCCCTGACTCTCGCGAAATCCAGGTCGAAGGTGGCCCATGAGCCGTCTGACAGTTCTCCCGCGTTGCCCAGTTTGTAGTCCCCGTGAATCGGAGCGCATGGCAGTTCGACCTCCTTCCGGAGCTTGGAGAGCTCGCCAGTCAGCTGGCGCATCCGATGCACGACCGGCTCGCTGCGGGGTCCGAGCCTGCGGCGCGTGAAGCCGACCGAGTAACGCAGCTGGCCGAAGGTTCTGTGGTCGTCGAGGGGTTCGGGCGGGCTGGGCTCCCAGACTGCTGTGAGCGCAGTGTGAACGCGTCCGAGCTCCTCGAATAGGCGGACGTAGGAGTCCTCGTCCGCCCGTGGCTGGACGTGATCGACGAACTCCTCAATCTCAGCCCAGCGATCAGCGACCCTCAGGAGGTCGCAGCCGGAAATCCGAATCGGCCGGGCGACGCGGACTTGCGTCCGCTGGAGCCGCTCCCGCAGGCGCCGCAGTCCCGCGACCCGGCCGCGGCGGACCCAGGGCCTGTGAACCCGGAGGACAACCGGCGGCTCAGCGTCTATCCGCACGTTGAGGTTGAACCCACCGCCGATGTCTGCCCATCCGTTCCCTCGCGCGACGCGGACGATCAGGGCCGAGACGGCCGGATCATCTGGGCTGGCTCTAGGTCCGAACCAGCGCGGCAAGGCAGGGGGAGAGGCCGAAGCTTCGATTCCGGTCATGGCAATGGCCCGCCAGCGCATCCGATGAAAGGTCCGCCGGCGAGCATGGCGCAATCTTGCCGCGACGCTATGACGGCCCGCCAGCCGTTTTAGCTCGCCTGATCACCATGGTCGAAACGAGTAGCCGGTCGGCGTCAGCGCATTCCTGGACCGGGCCGCTCCCGCCAGACCGTCAAAACGCTCCGACCTGGCAGGCTGGGCCGAATACGGCTACTGCGCCAGCCACAGCCGCTTCTTCTGCGGCCTGCGCCTGCACCTGGTCTGCACCTAGGCGAGCGAAGCGCCGCCCGGCAGGTCCTTGATCGGCATCTCGAACCACACTGCTTTCCCGTCCTTAGTCGGCCGCGATCCCCACCGCGTTGCCAGCTGGTCGACCAGGTAAAGACCGCGGCCGCCCTCATCGCTCTCGCCGGCGCTGCGGATCCGCGGCAGCCGCAGGTCGGAGTCGAACACCTCGACCCAGATCGCCTCATACCCGCGCCGCAGCCGCAGGGTGAAGTCCTTGCCGGGCGGACCGGAGAAGTTCTCGTCGAAGGCCGGCAGTTCCCAGTCGCCGAGGATTCCGAGCGGCCCGGGACCCGCGCCCTCGAGCACCAGCTCGTGCCGCGGGGTAGGTGACACGGCCGCGTGCAGCACGACGTTCGTCACAACCTCGGACACCAGCAGGCAGGCCAGATCCGCCTGCTCGAGATCCATGCCCCAGCTCAGGAAGGTCTCGTGGGCGAGCCTTCTGGCCTCCGAGACGCGGATCGGCTCGGCCGGGAACTGCCCTTCCCAGGACGCGAGGTCAGTTTCCGCGGTCCGGACCACGACTACAGCCATGTCGTCGTCGATCTCACCCGGTACCGCGTGCTCGGCAGCCTCGGCGATGTGCTCGACCGTCCCGTCGGCGGCATCCTTCACCGCCTGCCGCAGCAGGTGCATGACCTCCGCGTCGGTGTAGTGCCCGCTGCCGTCGGTGCGCTGCCGCCGGTCGACCAGGCCGTCGGTGTAGAAGATCAGCGTCGAGCCGGGAGCGAGGTACCGCATCTCCTCCCGGTAGGTGGGCAGCCCGGGGACTCCCTTGCCGCGCACGCCAAGCAGCACTCCCCGATCGCGGATCTCCAGCTGGCTGATGTCGTGCCCGCGCATGATGAGCGGGGGCACGTGCCCGGCGTTGGAGAACGACAAGGTGCGCGCCCAGGCGTCATAGACGAGGTAGGTGCAGCTCACAGTCGGCGGGTCCGCGTCGTCGTGGCCGTCGGTGGCGGCGGGGCCGAGGGCCCGCACCCAGTCGTCGAGCTTGCGCAGGATCTCGGCCGGCGACTTGTCGTCCTGCGCGAAGGCCCGCAGGGCCGCGCGCAACTGGCCCATGACCGCGGCGGCGCGCGCGCCCCGGCCCTCGACGTCACCGATGACGATGCCGACCCGGCCCGCAGACAGCGGAATGATGTCGTACCAGTCGCCGCCCACTTGCGTCTGAATGCCCTGGCCGTGCGTCTCAAGCGGCTTGGCAGGCACGTACGTGTACGCGACCTCGAGCCCGTCGACGAACGGCGGATCCTTGGGCAGCAGGCTTGTCTGGAACGCCAGCGCAGTGCGGCGCTCCTCCTCGAACAGCAGCGAGTTGTCGATGGCGATCGCGACGCGGCTGGCGATCGCGGACAGGAAGTCTCGGTCGTCAGCGCCGTAGTGGCGCTCCTCACGGTCGGTCAGATAAGACAGCGCCAGGCTCATGACCCCCAGGAGCTGGCCGCGGGCGATGAGCGGCGCCGCCATCACCGAGGTCAGCCGGACGTCATTGCAGGCCTCGAGGCTCTCCGGTGTCGGTGCGGGAAAACTCTGCTCGCCCAGGTCGGCGACCACGATCGCGTCCTGGCGCGTCATCGCCAGGTCGCAGAAGTGACCCTTTGGGTAGCTGATGGGCTCGCCGACGAGCGCCCAGGTGCCAGGCTCGGGCATCCAGCCGCGCGAGTGCAGCTGCGCGCGGCGGACGAGCGTCTCGCCATGCAGCAAGTCGATGAGGCAGTGGTCAGCGAACTGCGGTACCAGGGTCTCGGCAACCTGGCGCAGGGTGACATCCAGCTCCAGTGAGCTGGCCAGGCGCTCGCCGATCCGCTCGAGCAGGCCGATCCGGTCACTGGCGCGCTGCCCGCCCCGCCGGGTGGCCTCCCTGGCCATGATGACGATGCCGGTGATCTCGCCGTCCGCGGACCGCAGCGGCGCGGCGTGCGCGCGTACGAACACCCGGGATCCGTCGACTCGCTGGCTGGCGAAGGTGCCCTCCCACGGCCAGCCGCGCAGGACGTTCTCGGCCATCTGCTGGACAGTCGCAGCGTCGGACTGCTCGACTCCGAGCGACAGCAGCGGCCGCCCGGCCAGATGATCCCACGAGTCAGGGAACCCGAAGAGCGTGACGGCGAACCCGTTGGCGTACAGCAGCCGGCACTCGCGATCGACGACGACCATGCCGGCCCCGACCTGGTCGAGCACGTCGCTCGCCGTCAGGGTCGGGTGCGGCATCTCCTCCGGGCTCATCCAGCCCTCACCTGGGCGCGGTCACAGCCGCGTGACAAAAAGGTGCGCGGCAATATCGACGGGCAACTCAGCCCCGGCATCGCCAACCGTGTCTGCACCTGTCACCCGCACACCGTGATCGCTGACCGCAAGCGTAACCTCGCGTCCGGGTTGTATCCCAATGTTCTTCAGTCTAAGCATCAATGCAGCATCGCTTTGAACTTGCTCACTGATACGACTCACCAGGACCTGCTCCCCGCCGGGAATCGCTATGGCGGTCATGGCAATGTCCGATTCGCCAGTCGCGGCATCGGCGCGCTTCGTGGCGTCGGCGGGGACGCCAAGCTCCGCAAGCCCGGGAATGACATTCCCGTGCGGGCACCTGACCGGATAGTCGAGCAGTTCCACGAGGCGCCGTTCGACATTCTCGGAAATGACGTGCTCCCAGCGGCAGGCCTCGATGTGCACCTCTTCCCAGGGCATCCCGATAACGCCGACCAGCAGGCACTCGGCGAGCCGGTGCTTGCGCATCACCCGCATCGCCTGGTCACGGCCTTCGGCAGTGAGCGCAAGCTGACGGTCACCCTCGACCCGCAGCAGTCCGTCGCGCTCCATCCGGGCTACCGTCTGGCTGACAGTGGGGCCGCTTTGCGAAAGGCGCTCGGCGATCCGCGCGCGCAGCGGAACTATTCCCTCTTCTTCCAGCTCAAAGACCGTACGAAGGTACATCTCAGTCGTGTCAATCAGGCCGTGCGCTGTCACCTTGCCACTACCTCCACTCTGATGCTATGCCGGCCTGCTCGCATGCCGTACCTGCCGGGCAAAGCAGGTCAGGGTGCCAGCCTCCGGACGCGCCAGGCGGCCGCATCCCGGCGGGACGACCCCCCGTACCCGCCGCGGAGTGCGTCGCGGGTGTAGCGGAAGCGGTCGTGGAGCCTGCTCGACCTGCCCTGCCAGAACTCCATCCGCTCCGGGATCAGCTGGTAGCCACCCCAGAATTCCGGCATCGGGACCTCGGTGCCCTCCGGCCACCGCTGCTCGAGCTCGGCGTAGCGATCCTCGAGCTCCGCGCGTGACGACAGCTCAGCCGACTGCCGGCTGGCCCACGCGCCCAGCTGAGAACCACGGGGACGGCTGTGAAAGTAGGGCTCGCTGTCGGCCGTCGACAGCGGCACGACAGGCCCCTCGACGATCACCTGTCGCTGCAGCGGGTACCAGGGGAACAGCAGGCAGGCCTGCGGCACCTCGGCCAGGTCACTCGCCTTCCTGGAGGTCCGGTTCGTGTAGAAGGTGAATCCCGCGGCGTCGGCTGCCTTCAGCAGCACCATGCGTGCCCGCGGCCGGAGGTCGGCAGAGACCGTCGACAGCACCATCGCGGTCGGCTCCGGCAGCCTGGCGCTGACCACGTCAGTCATCCAGCGGGTAAACAAGTCCATCGGCTCGGCGGGCAGCATCGACTCGTCCAGCGTGTCCGGCAGAGGGACGGAAGCTGCGGACACAGCGCCAGACAGCGCGTCAGGCAGGGCGTCCGACGGGGCGCCAGAGGGAGCATCAGCCGGTCTAGCGTGCCGGATCGGGTCCACGGGTAGTGATCCTCTCGCACGTCAGCCGGAACCGCCAGGCAGCGGTCCGACCGCCTGCGGCCGGCTGAGTTGGCAGGTGGGTTACCGGTCCGTAAGCCGCGCGCGGTTGAATAGGGGCGCAGGCCACCGAAGCTCGCTGACCCCCGCCGCCCGACGCGCGGCCAGAAAGCCCCCTGGCTAGCTCGCGGCCTGCCGCTGACAGAGAAGACGGAGGAAGCACGAATGTCCGACTTTGTGCCTGGGCTTGAGGGCGTTGTCGCATTCGAGACGGAGATCGCCGAACCCGACAAGGAGGGCGGCTCGCTTCGGTACCGGGGCGTCGACATCGAGGAGCTGGTCGGCCACGTCTCCTACGGCCACGTGTGGGGCCTGCTGGTTGACAACCAGTTCGCGCCAGGGCTGCCGCCGGCCGAGCCGTACCCGATCCCAGTGCACTCCGGGGACATCCGGGTCGACGTCCAGAGCGCGCTGGCCATGCTGGCGCCAGCGTGGGGCATGCACCAGCTGCTGGACATCAGCGACGAGCAGGCGCGCGACGACCTCGCCCGTGCCTCCGTCATGGCGCTGTCGTTCGTCGCGCAGGCTGCGCGCGGTCTCGGCCAGCCCATGGTCCCGCAGAAGCGAGTAGACGAGGCCAGGACCATCACCGAGCGGTTCATGATCCGCTGGCGCGGCGAGCCGGATCCGGCCCACGTCAGGGCCATCGACGCGTACTGGGTGTCCGCTGCTGAGCACGGCATGAATGCCTCGACGTTCACGGCACGCGTGATCGCGTCGACCGGCGCGGACGTGGCCGCAGCGATGTCCGGGGCCGTCGGCGCGATGTCCGGTCCGCTGCACGGCGGCGCCCCGGCCCGCGTGCTCGGCATGATCGAGGAGGTCGAGAAGACAGGCGACGCGACGGCCTACGTCAAGCAGGCGCTCGACCACGGCGACCGGCTGATGGGCTTCGGCCACCGGGTCTACCGCGCCGAGGACCCCCGCGCCCGGGTGCTGCGGCGCACGGCGAAGGAACTGGGCGCGCCCCGGTACGAGGTCGCGGCCGCGCTGGAGAAGGCTGCCCTCGAGGAACTGCACGCCCGGCGCCCCGATCGCGTCCTGGCCACCAACGTCGAGTTCTGGGCCGCGATCATCCTCGACTTCGCCGAGGTCCCGTCGCACATGTTCACCTCGATGTTCACCTGCGCCAGGACCGCCGGCTGGGCCGCGCACATCCTCGAGCAGAAGCGGACCGGCAGGCTCGTCCGGCCGAGCGCCAATTACGTGGGGCCGAAGGCCCGCTCCGTCCGCGACGTTCCCGGCGCTGACGAGGTGTTCGACCAGGATGTCTGATCCGGCCGGGGTCGTCATCCCAGCCGGCCTGCTGCCCTCCGACGGCAGGTTCGGCAGCGGACCGACCCGGATCCGGCCCGCCCAGCTCGATGCTCTGAGCGCCGCCGGACGCACGCTGCTCGGCACCTCGCACCGGCAGGCGCCGGTGCGAGGCCTGGTGCAGCGGGTGCGCGAGGGGCTTGCAGCACTGTTCGGCCTGCCGGACGACTACCTGGTCGTGCTGGGCAACGGCGGCACGACCGCCTTCTGGGAGGTCGCGGCCTTCGGACTCATCTCGGACCGGTCGCAGCACCTGAGCTTCGGCGAGTTCTCGGCGAGGTTCGCGCGGGTGACACGGGCGGCGCCCTGGCTCGCCGATCCCGTCGTGATCGCGTCCGAGCCCGGCACGCACCCCCTGGCGGCCGCGGAAACGGGCGTCGACGCCTACGCTCTGACACACAACGAGACGTCGACGGGTGTCGCGATGCCCGTCCGGCGGATCGCCGGTGCTGACGAGGGCGCGCTGGTGCTCGTAGACGCGACCAGTGCCGCCGGCGGCATCGCCGTCGATCCTGCGGAGTTCGACGCCTACTACTTCGCCCCGCAGAAGTGCTTCGGCTCCGACGGCGGGCTGTGGATCGCGCTCCTGTCGCCTGCTGCCATCGAGCGCACCGCGCGGATCGCGGCCAGCGGCCGGTACATCCCGGACTTCCTGTCGCTGCAGGCGGCGATCGACAACTCACGGCTGCAGCAGACGTACAACACGCCGGCCATCGCCACCCTGGTGCTGCTTGCCGAGCAGCTGGACTGGATGCTCGGGAACGGCGGCATGGCGTGGGTCACCGAGCGGACGGCGACATCGTCGGGCATTGTCTACACCTGGGCTGAGAAGTCCCCGGCAGCAGCCCCGTTCGTGGCCGATCCTGCTCAGCGTTCGGCGGTCGTCGCGACCGTCGACTTCGCCGAGCCCGTGGACGCGACTGCGCTGTCGGCAGCTCTGCGCGCCAACGGCATCGTGGACACCGACTCCTACCGCAAGCTCGGGCGTAATCAGCTGCGAATCGGCACGTTCCCGGCGGTCGAGCCGTCTGACGTCGAAGCGCTCACCGCGTGCATCGACTACGTGCTCGACCGGCTCTGAGAGGTACCACTACAGCCTGTTATTAGATGATTTCTTTGTGCTTATTGGCATGACTGACTGATTCCCCTAGCGTGCTACCTGGCCTGGTAAAGGCCCTGTAGCTCTAGGAGGACCCGTTGAAGTCAGCCACGTGGGTCAGGTCTCGCCGGGGCGGCGCGGTCCTGGCGGCCGGATCGGCGAGCGCGCTGGTGCTGCTCGCCCTGGCTGGGAACGCCTCGGCTTCCCCGCATCCAGGCAAGATTGCCATCCCGCAGGGGATCGGCGCCAGCGAGCTCACCACACTGCCGGTCTTCGGTAGCACGGACCCGAGCACGCCCGAGACAGTGTCCTTCGTCCTGCAGATGCGCAGCCAGGGCGGGCTCGAGTCGGCCGTCGATGCCGGAATGCCCGGCGGCTACCTGTCGGTCAGCCAGTTCGCCGGTACCTACGGGCAGACGCAATCCAACATCGCCGCGCTCGAGCACTATCTGGCCGGGTACGGCATCACTGCCACAGTCGACGCCGACGCCCTCAACGTGACCGCAAACGGAACGGCCGGCGAGTTCGATTCGGCGCTGTCGGTCCAGCAGCACCAGTACCAGGTGCCCGCCGTCAAGGCGGCAAACGGGCGCCCCGGCCGGGCAGCGATGATGATCCATGGCACGACCGACACCCCGTTGCTGCCGCAGCAGCTCGGCAGCTTCGTGCTTGCCATTCTCGGCCTGGACAACTACCCGACCTACAGCAGCGACGCCGTCAAGTCGCCGTCGACCGTCAAGGAGAGCTCCGGCAGCGGGCAGCAGATCGACCTCCTGCCGCCGAGCTTCTTCACCCAGCACTACAACCTGAACCCGCTGATCAAGAAGGGCGCGACAGGAAAGGGCGAGACGATCGGCATCGTCACGCTGGCAGCGCTGAACCCGGCCGACCCGGAGTACTTCTGGAGTAACGTCCTCGGCATCAGCACTCCGGCCAACCGGATCACCATCGACAACATCGACGGCGGCCCGCTGGGCGGCGTTTCCGCCTCCGCCGGCTCGGACGAGACGACGCTGGACGTCGAGCAGTCGGGTGCGATAGCTCCGGACGCCCACATCGACGTGTACCAGGCGCCCAACGACGACCCTGGCTTCACGGACGCGTTCTACGCCGCCGCCAGCCAGAACGCCGCAGACTCGGTATCAGTCAGCTGGGGCGAGTCCGAGACAGTCATCCAGGACGCAATCAACTCCGGGTTCGAGGACCCGAACTACATCCAGGCGTTCAACAACGTCTTCCTGGAGATGGCCGCTCAGGGGCAGAGCACGTTCGCCTCGTCGGGCGACTACGGGGCGTATGACGCGGCCGGCGACGAGGGCACGACCAACCTGTCCGTCGACAGCCCGGCCGACAGCCCGTGGGTGACGGCCGCCGGCGGCACCACGCTGGCCGGCACGCAGGAGTACGGCAGCGGCGACACCGCCTTCGACATCACCATCCCGGCTGAGCGGACCTGGGGCTGGGACTACCTGTGGCCGTACTGGTCACAGTTCGGCGCGGACAACGAGACCGACTGGATCGACGAGACGATCGGCGGTTCCGGCGGCGGCTTCAGCGTCGACGAGCCGACTCCGGCCTACCAGCAGGGGATCAGCGGCGTCCACCACTTCAGCGCGGTCGAGTACCTGACTCCGACGGACTACCAGGAGACCGACGGACTGAACCTGCCGACGGACTTCAGCTTCAACCCCGCCCCGTCGGTCACCACCGGCGACGCCACCGGCCGGGCACTGCCCGACCTGGCCACCAATGCCGACCCGCAGACGGGCTACGAGCTGTACTTCTCTGAGTTCGGCGCCGGCGACGAGATCCAGGACTACGGCGGCACCAGCTTCGTCGGCCCGCAGCTGAACGGTGCGACGGCGGTGATCGACTCCTACCTCGGCCACCGCGTCGGGTTCTGGAACCCGTCGATCTACCAGTTCGCCACCCAGGCGAACTCGCCGTTCACCCCGCTCGACACGACTGGCACGAGCAACGACAACCTGTACTACAGCGGCACTGCCGGCCAGATCTTCAACGCCGGCTCCGGCCTTGGCATCCCGAACCTCGCCAGGCTCGCGGCGGACTTCGCGAAGCAGTAACCGCGTCCACTGTCCGGTGAGCCGCAGGCCCGGTGCCCCCTCCGCGGGAGCGCCGGGCCTGCGGCTTACCGCGTGCGTGATGCACGTCCGCCCGGTGCGGCGGCAGCCAGCGGCCAGGCGCCGATGCGCTCGTAGCTCGGCGCGCCGCCGCCCAGGTGACTGCGGATCAGCTCGACCGAGCCGGCCGTCCACGACGAGCCGGTGAAACTCCGCAGGCCGGCCAGCACGCTGGTCAGGTCGGCGGGTGCCGCGGACCTCGCGAGCGTCAGGTGCGGGTGGTATTTTCTGCCCTCGTCCGGCGGAGCCGCCCCGGCCCGGCGGGCGCCCGCCGCTACCGACGCTGCGAGCCGGCGCAGCGCCGCGCGGTCTGCGCTGACGCCGGCCCACAGAACACGCGCGCGCGATGCCGAGGGAAACGTGCCCCCGCCTGCGAGGGCCAGGTGCTGCGGCGGGTGACGGCCGGCAGCCCGCTCGAGCCGCACCGTCAGCTCGGGGAGGATTTCCTCGCTGACCTCGCCGAGGAAGGCCAGCGTCAGATGCCAGTTGTCCGGCCTGGCCCAGCGCAGGCCGGGAGAGGCACGCTGCAGCGGCTCAGCCGCGCTGGCCAGCTCGGCCAGGGCGCTCGCTGGCGGCACGATCGCGGCGAACAGCCTCATGCGCCATTGCTATCACCGCTGGCAGGCCCGGCCATAGGCGCACACTCTCAGGCCGCGAGCCGCGCCAGTTCCGCGGGCCGCAGATAACTGCGGACCCGAACACCACGTTTCCGGGCCAGGAAGTAGGTCATGACCACAGACGCCGCGAGGGAGATCACGCCGCCGGCAACCATGCTCATGCGCGGCCCCCAGACTTCCGCCACCCAGCCCGCGAGCGGCGAGCCCAGCGGGGTCCCGCCGAGGAACACCAGCATGTACAGGCCCATCACGCGGCCGCGCATGTCAGGTGCCGTGTTCAGCTGCGTGCTCGAGTTCGCCGCGGTGGTGAATGTCAGCACCGCTATGCCCGTCGGCACGAGCGCCACCAGAAAGGTCAGGTAGCTCGGCACGACGCCCGTCACGATCTCAAAGACGCCGAAGGCAAGCGACGTCAGCAGCAGCAGCCGCAGCGTCGGGCGGCTGCGACGGGCCGCCAGCAGGGCGCCGCCGAGGGCACCAACCGCGAAGACGGCCGAGGCGAGCCCGAACGCGCTCGCGCCGGTGTGGAACACCTCCCTCGACATCAGCGCCGTGGTCACCTGGAAGTTCATGCCGAAGGTCGAGACGAAGAAGATCAGGATCAGCGGCATCCAGAGCGCCGGCCGCTCGCGGACGTACGACAGCGCCTCGCGGAGCTGACCCGTGCTGCGCGGAGCGCGCTGGACCTGATGCAGCTCAGCCGGCCGCATGAGCTTCAGGCCGATGAGGACCGCGCCGTAGGAGGCGGCGTTCACCAGGAAAGCCGCAGGCGTGCCCAGCACGCCGATGATGACTCCGGCAATCGCCGGGCCGGCGATCCTCGCGAGGTTGAAGACGGCGCTGTTGAGGGCGATCGCGTTGGCCATGCCCTTCTTGCCGACCATCTCGACAGCGAATGCCTGGCGGGTCGGGTTGTCCACGACCGTCACCATGCCGAGTGCGAAGGCCAGCAGGTACACCTGCCAGAGGCGCGCGGAGCCGGTGAGCACCAGGATGCCCAGGATCAGCGCAAGTCCGCCCATCAGCGCCTGGGTGATCATGAGAATGCGGCGCTTGGAGTACCGGTCGGCGATGACGCCGCCCCAGAGGCTGAACAGCAGCAGCGGCAGGAACTGCAAGCCCGTGGTAATGCCCAGCGCAGTGCCGCTGTTGTGCGTCAGCTCGAGGACGAGCCAGTCCTGGGCGACCCGCTGCATCCAGCTGCCAGTATTCGAGACGATCTGCCCGGCCGCGAACAGCCGGTAATTGCGGGTCTGCAGAGAGCCGAACGTCTTGCTGCCCCAGCGCGGCTTGCCGGTCAGGACTGGCTGAGCTTCTCCAGCACCGGTGCCGCCGACCTCAGGATCGCCCGCTCCTGCGGCGTCAGCTCCCGCAGTCGCTGCGCCAGCCACGCCTCCCTCAGCCTGCGGCTCTGCTGCACGAGCTGGCGGCCCCGGTCGGTGACCGTCAGCACGACCTGCCGCCGGTCGGTGGCGTGCGGCGTCCGCGTGACCAGCCCGTTCTCCTCGAGAACCGTGATGACCCTCGTCATAGACGGTGGCTGTACCTTCTCGTGGTCGGCCAGCTCGCCGGGTGTCATCGCGGAATGGCGCTCCAGAGCGGCCAGGGCCGCTAGCTGGGTGTCCGACAAGCCGGGCTCCATGCCCTTCGTCAGCCGCTCGGCCCGCAGCCGGCGGGCGAGCCTGCTCACGGTAATCCGGAGGGCTGTCGCTAGCCCTGCGTCGGATCTGGTCTGCTGTGGCGTGGTCATTTTCGTTAACCTGAGTCATTACTCTTGCTAACCAGTGGCAGCGCTGACGCATTCCGCCACAGCAGTTAGCTCACCGATCCGGACGCTTCGCCACATCGTCGCATGGCGGCGGCCGATGCGCAGCCCCGACGCGGCGAGTGGGTACCGGCGAGCACTCGGCAAATCCGCCACTGACCCCGCCACCGCCGCCGCCGGCCCGCCGCCGGGCCGGGAGCCGCTGGTCAGCTGTGGACTAGCCTGAGCGAATGGATCGCCCGCAGCGCCCGTCGCCGCCGCCCCTCGAGGGCGACGACCGGCTGATCACGGCCGTCATCACGGCTGGTTTCGTGGTCGCGCTGATCGTCCTGCTGATCGTGCGTGACCAGCTGGCTGCGGCGGACCGGTGGTGGGTCTGGGTTCCCGCGTTCGGCACTGCCCTGGGCGTCTTCGGCCTCATCTACGTGCCGTTTCTCAAGCGCTCACGGGCCCGTGCGGCAGCACAGCGGGCCGCGCGTCACGATGACGGGCCTCCTGCGAGCGGCTAGGACGCGCCGCGGGCCCGCCGGGCAGATCAGGAATCTGAGGCGTGGTCCAGCGACTCGAAGACGGTGTCAGCGAGCGCGATGCCTGGCATGTCGACCAGATCGTAACCGACCTCGTCGATGACGGGTGTGATCGCGTTCGAGCTGCCGCCGGAAGCAGATGCCTCTGAGTGCGCACCGCAACCGTGATCCAATGACACCACCCGGCCGTCATCTGGCGCGTACTCATTCGCGCAGACTCCGAACACCCGCCCCAGAGGTCCGGCGAGCGGAATCAGGAACCCGCAGGTCAGGCACGGCCCGGGTGCGGCCCGCGCCAGCGGCGTGCCCGGCCCGTGCTCACTGGCGTACCAGCGGATAGCCGTCATGTCCCGGCCGATGGCGGACAGCACGCGCGTGCGACGCGCTGCGGTCACCTCGGGGGCGGTGACCTCAGGAGCGCTGGCACCAGGCTGACCGGCCTCGTCGCGAATCCCAGTCTCGCCCGTGATCTCATCGGCCGCTGCGGCATCGACCGGGCTGGCCTCCCGCAGCGACAAGCCGAGCGACTCAGCGAGCTCTCGTCCTTCGGCCCAGGCCCCGCTGTCATCCCAGTCCAGGACGCCGTCGTCGCCCTCGAGCATCGTCACCGGCACCAGACGCTCATCGTCGCTGGAAGTCGGCATGAGATCTCCGACGCCGAGGTCGCCGGGCCGGACGCGCTCGCTCCACGGTACCCAGTCCGGAGCCAGCAGCGAGTCTGGGCCCGGCAGCAGCACCACCTCGTCGACGGTGACCGTGCGCGACCGGGATGCTCGCGTTACCGTGACCGCCCAGCGCCAGCCCGCGTACGCCTTGTCCAGCGCGGAGAACAGATGGGTGACGACCCGCTCGTCGTCGGCGACGACACCAACATGGTCACCTACGCTGCCCTGGCCAGCCATCTCGTCGGCAGCGGCGCGAGCAAGATCGGCCGCCTCGGCGCAGGTCTCGTCGAGGACTGCGGTACGGGATCGGGCTGGGCTCACGGTCGGTAAATGTCCTTCTTCGGCGGTGCACATGCCTGCTCAGGGCCGGTATCTGCGAACCTGACAGTGCGGCAGAGTGTTGTGCAGGCTCGTGAAGGAAGAATACTTGAGCCATGGGCGACACGGGCACGAGGGAGCGGACCAGGCGAGCTGGCCGCTCGGTGTTCGCCGCCTCGCAGCGCGCGGGCCGGGTGGGCGCAGCTACGGCCCATGGCGCCGGGCGCGTCGTGCACCGGCTGAGCGGTGCTTCCGGGGCGAGCCGCACCGGCTTCTCTAACCTGCTCGAGCTGACAGCGGCGAGCGGCGTCGGGGATGCCTTCGTCACCGTGGCGCTGGCCGGCAGTCTCTTCTTCAGCACGTCGGTCGAGCAGGCGCGAGGGCGGGCGGCTTTCGCGCTGATCATCACGATCGCCCCGTACGCCATCCTGGCCCCGCTCATCGGACCGCTCCTTGACCGGGTCAAGCAGGGCAACAAGTTCATCTTCATGGGCACGCTGCTTGCGCGCGGCCTGCTGTGCTGGGGCATGTCCACCTCGGTCCAGTACGGGGACACCCTCACCCTGCTGCCCGCGGCGTTCGGCGTGCTGGTCCTGCAGAAGGCCTACGTCGTCACACGCGCAGCCGTCACGCCGCGATTGCTGCCCGGCGAGATCACGCTGGTGACTGCGAACTCGCGGTCCAATCTCGCCTCGCTCGTCGCCACCTCTACCGGTGCGCTGGTCGCTCTCGGCGTCGACAAGCTGCTGGGCGGCGGCAACGGCGGGGCTGCCTGGGTCCTCCGCTTCGGGACCGTGATCTACCTCGCTGCCATGGTCCTGGCGATCCGGCTGCCGGATACGGTCGACGTCCCGGCGGCGGGCGGGCCGTCCGCTGATCCCGCGCAGCCTGACGGGACGCCGGCCGGCAACGGCGCGCACGCGCAGGCCGACGCAGCCACGGCCGCGGACGGGACACCGTCCAGTCCCTCATACGGCGGCCCGGGGCCGGGCGGGACGATCCCGTTCACGGTGCCCCGAGCCGGCTTTCCCGGCGACCCGCAGAATCCGGGCGGCGCCGCGCACGATGCGCGAACTGGCCGCCGCCGCAGTCGTTTCGCCGTGCCGGCGGTCGGGCCGGTGGTCGCCGAAGCGATGCGCGCGAACGCTGCCATCCGCGTCTTCTACGGTTTCCTGCTCTTCTTCCTCGCGTTCATCCTGAAGAGTCCGAGCGAGCATTTCGGCCACGTGTCCCAGGACATCGCCCTGGGCGGCCTGGCCGCCGCGATGGCAGTGGGCGGCATGCTGGGCACGGCGATCGGCTCGGCGCTCCGCGCGCGGGCGCCCCGAGCCATGATGTTCGCGGTGCTCGCGCTCACCACCGTGGCCAGCATCGCGTGCGCGCTGCTGTTCGGCCTCTGGTCAGTGTGGGCGGTGGCGTGTGCCGCTGCCATCGCGCAGACGCTGGTCAAGGCCGGGCTGGACTCGATCCTTCAGCGCGAGATCCCGGACGACAAGCGATCTTCCGCGTTCGCGTTCTCGGAGACTGTGCACCAGCTGGCGCTCGTCGGGGGTGGCCTTCTCGGCCTGCTGTTCTCCCTGACAGGCAGCGGAGTCGCCGGGCTGACGTTCGCGGCAGCCGGGCTGCTGACAGCTCTGTGCCTGCTACTGGTCGCCCGCCGGCGCCGGATACTGCGCGCCCGGCCGACGGCCCCGAGCCCTGCCCGCTAGCGACGGACCCGTCCACCAGGGGAGGCGGCCTAACCCTCCAGATCGGTAGCCACGGCGCGGAGGACTGCGGCGATCTTCTTCGCGTCGCGGTTGTCCGGGTGCTTGGACTTGCGGTAGCCATTCGAGACGCCGTCGAGCAGCTTGATCAGGTCCTCGATGATCAGCACCATCTCGTCCGGGCTCTTCCGAGCGACCTTGGACACGGTCGGCGGCGGCTCCAGGACACGGACCTGCAGCGCCTGCATGCCGCGGCGTCCCTCGGCGACTCCGAACTCCACGCGCTGCCCGGGCTTGAGTGCTGCGCCGGCTGGCTCCAGGGCAGTCGAATGCACGAACACCTCACCCCCGTCGTCACGGGTGAGGAAGCCGAAACCCTTGTCGGCGTCATACCACTTGACCTTGCCAGTAGGCACGGGCGAGACCTTACGCGAGGAGGAACGATGAGCGCGCGCGCGGCAAGCGCTTGCGCCTGTAAGGGTATCGGTTCGGGCTGCCTCCCGTGCTGCCGGCGGTGCACGGTCCGGGCGGGCCGGGCCTGGTCCTGCCCGCGCCGCTTCCGGCGCAAAGACGTGGTCCCGGCCTGGTGCCGGGACCACATCCTCCGCGGCCTCACACGTCGGATGCTGCTGGGACGGGATCGCGTGCGGGACCGGGAAAGGGCAGGCAAGCCAGCAGGCCGCCGCCACGATTGATCTCCCATACCCCGGTCGGCCGAGTACCAATCGCCGTCATGCGCGGCCGGTGCAGGCCTGGCGTGATTCAGCCCACCTTGCGGGCCTTATTCCAGGGCGGGACCTCCGGCGGACGGCGGTCGTGGACCGACCGCCAGGCCAGGTACGCTGCTCCGACGGCAGCAGCCAGGCGGCTCACGATGTCCGCCGCGACCCAGCCTTCGTGCACGCTGTGTCCCATTCCGTTGTCTCCGCTGGCCGCCACCCCGGCCACAATGCCGAGAATGGTGATCAGCACGGGCCCGGCCAGGCCGAGCCACTTGTCCCGGTAGTCCCACAGCCGCGAACCGAGAGTCACCGCGGCACCGAGCAGCCACACCGGCGGAAAGATCACGCCACCCAGCCCGAGTAGCGTCACGGCGGCAGCCTCGAGCGGCCGGCGGCGTGCCCAGATTCCGACGCTCGTCGCGACGGTCCGGATGCGCGTGCTGAGGAGCTCGTCCGAATTCGCAGGCGCGGTCGGCGACACCGCCATCCCGGCAGTCTGCCCGGCTCGCGGCGGCGATGACAGCGGAAGCAGCGAGGATCCCTGCGACGCGTCGGGGCCAGGCCGCAACTGGCCGGGGCCCGGCACCAACGGGCCGCCAGACCGCGACGGGCCGAGGCCAGATCGCGGGCCAGGGCCAGACCGCAACGCGGTCCCGGGTTGTGCGTCCGGCGAGGAGCCGGAAGCAGGCGCGAACGGCCAGCGGGCGCGCGGTCCGGCCGCCCGGCCCGCCCCGCGCCCGGCCATCTGGTCGGACATCCGGTCAGCCGTAGGTTCGGACATCTCGTCGGCCTGGCCGGGCGCCGACTCGGAGTCAGAGCGGATCACCTTGCCCTGCACCACGGACGGCACTGACGGCCTCGGGGCGCCGCAGGCGGCCGGTGTTGCGCGCCTGCTGCGGCACACTGAGCGGCGCGGCCGGCGCAGGTCCCGGCACGGAACCGCTCAGCAGATGGGACTGCAGGTCGGCATTGCCTGCGGGCTGGGCGGGCCAGTGCCAGCTTGTCCCGTGCGACGCGGGAGAGAGGCCGCGCACCACCGGCCCGAGCCGCCCGGACGAACTGAGCCGCCCGAGCCGCCCGGGCCGTCCGCCACCGTCGGGCGCTAATGCGCCGCCGCGGAGGGTCGCAAGCTGCTCCTTCTCCCGGCGTACGAGTGTGGCCGGGTCGCCGAGCCTGGACAGCAGCTGCGCAACCTCGACTGCTGTCGGCGGGCCTTCCGGTCCGGACGTCCTGGTCTCGAGGAGGTTGCGCGCCCGGCCCACCAGCGCCTTCCGGTCGGCCGGGGACAGCTGGCCGCGCGCCGCAGCCGACAGCCGGCTGAGGTAGTCGCGGATGAGCGGTTCGATCGGCGGGCTCATGCGCTGATAATCCCTCTTCGGGCGTGCGTTGTGGAGCCGGCACGCGCGCCGATGCGCGACCAGACCCCTAACGGGTGGGGAAGGTGCGACACAAGTGACAGAAAGCAGCCCCGCGAAGCGGCGGATGCCTTAGTTATATCGACCTCTCGCGCAACGACGAAGGCGGCCCCGGGAATCCCGGGACCGCCTTTGTCACTACGTGGCCCGACGGCCGCGCTGACTTCCTGTCCAGTTGCCGGCAACCCGCCAGCGCGCTGGATCAGAAGTCCATGTCACCGCCACCCGGAGCGGCCGGAGCCTTCTCCTTCTCGGGCTTCTCGGCGATCACTGCCTCGGTCGTCAGGAACAGTGCGGCGATCGAGGCGGCGTTCTGCAGCGCAGAGCGCGTCACCTTGGCGGGGTCGATGATGCCGGCCTTGAACATGTCGACGTACTCGCCGTCGGCGGCGTTCAGGCCGTGGCCCGCGCTCAGGCCGCGCACCTTCTCGACCACCACGCCGCCCTCGAGGCCGGCGTTGATGGCAATCTGCTTCAGCGGCTCCTCCAGCGCCCGGCGCACGATCTGCGCGCCCGTCGCCTCGTCGCCGGTCAGCTCGAGCTTCTCGAACGCGACCTTGCCTGCCTGCAGCAGGGCGACACCCCCACCGGGGACGATGCCCTCCTCGACCGCAGCCTTGGCGTTGCGCACCGCGTCCTCGATGCGGTGCTTGCGCTCCTTCAGCTCGACCTCGGTTGCCGCGCCGGCCTTGATGACGGCCACGCCGCCGGCCAGCTTGGCGAGCCGCTCCTGCAGCTTCTCGCGGTCGTAGTCGGAATCGGTGTTCTCGATCTCGGCGCGGATCTGGTTAACCCGGCCGGAGATCTGCTCGGCGTCGCCGGCACCATCGACGATGGTCGTCTCGTCCTTGGTCACGACGACCTTGCGGGCCCGCCCGAGCAGGTCCAGGTCGGCGTTCTCCAGCTTGAGGCCGACTTCCTCGCTGATGACCTGACCGCCGGTCAGGATCGCGATGTCACCGAGCATGGCCTTGCGGCGGTCACCGAAACCGGGGGCCTTCACCGCGGCGGACTTGAACAGACCGCGGATCTTGTTCACCACCAGGGTCGCCAGGGCCTCGCCCTCGACGTCCTCGGCGATGATGACCAGCGGCTTGCCGGACTGCACGACCTTGTCGAGCAGCGGCAGCAGGTCCTTATTGGCCGACACCTTCGAGTTGACGATGAGGATGTAGGGGTCCTCGAGGACGGCCTCCATCCGCTCAGGGTCAGTCACGAAGTAGTGCGAGATGTAACCCTTGTCGAAGCGCATGCCCTCGGTGAGCTCAAGCTCGAGGCCGAAGGTGTTGCTCTCCTCGACGGTGATGACGCCTTCCTTGCCGACCTTGTCCATCGCCTCGGCGATCATGTCGCCGATCGCGGTGTCACCAGCGGAAATAGAGGCGGTCGAAGCGATCTGCTCCTTGGTCTCCACATCCTTGGCCAGCTTGGACAGTTCCTCGCTCACCCGCTCCACGGCCGACTCGATGCCGCGCTTGAGCGACATCGGGTTGGCACCGGCGGCGACGTTGCGCAGGCCCTCGCGGACCAGCGCCTGGGCGAGCACCGTCGCCGTGGTGGTTCCGTCACCGGCGACGTCATCTGTCTTCTTGGCGACTTCCTTGACGAGCTCGGCGCCGATCTTCTCCCACGGGTCCTCGAGCTCGATCTCCTTGGCGATGGACACGCCATCGTTGGTGATCGTGGGGGCTCCCCACTTCTTCTCGAGCACCACGTTGCGGCCCTTGGGGCCGAGGGTTACCTTCACGGCGTCGGCGAGCTGGTTCATGCCGCGCTCGAGGCCGCGCCGGGCGTCCTCATCGAACGCGATCATCTTCGCTGCCATAGGCTTCCAGTCCTCCTGCGAACTTTGTGCCTGCGTGCCGACCGGGCCGACGCCCGCGACGGACGGCTCGCCCGGCGCCGGTCCCTGCCCGGCAGCCAGAAGGGCCTCATCGCCCCGATCACGTCACTGCGTTATCACTCTCACTGCGAGAGTGCCAACGTCATGTTTAGCACTCTCCTACCGAGAGTGCAAGCGCGGCCACATTCCCGGCTCAATACTTCCAGGTCAGAAACGTGGCCAGAGCCTCGGCCGTCCCGGCGTGGAAGCGGCCGCGGGGGCCGGGCAGGGGGCACAGCGGCGGGGCGGACCAGACAGGCCATAACACAAGAAAGCCCGGCACCCTGGCGCGCAGGATGCCGGGCTTTCTCAGAAGGTTCCGACAGAAGAGACTTCAGACAGCCCGCACGGCCTCGGCCTGCGGGCCCCGGTCGCTCTGCGTGATGTCGAATTCGACCCGCTGGCCCTCTTCGAGGGTGCGGTAACCATCCGACTGGATAGCCGAAAAGTGAACGAAGACGTCCCTACCACCGTCGACCGCGATGAAGCCGTAGCCCTTATCCGCGTTGAACCATTTGACGGTGCCCTGAGCCATTACCAACAACTCCCTAACTCTGCTCGGGCTGCGGGTCTCCGCCCTTACTCGCGGAGACCCGTTGATCGCGGCGAGTCCTTCGGCTTCACCGGCAAGCAACGCCTGCCGCGCTTGGAGTACCAACGCGACCGGACACGACTTTACATGCTGAGCTTCGCCACTGCGGCAACTTGTGCCTGTCTCTGTAGCAATGTGCAGTCAGTTGCGTGGTGCGTGCGTTTGGTGCATGCGTTTGCGTGACGGCAGTTGCGTGACGCGTTTCCGCGCGGGCGTATCAGCCGCCGGCAACCGCCGGGATGACCGACACCTGACCGTCCGGCGGAACCTCAGTGTCCAGTCCCTGCGCAAGCCGGATGTCGTCCTCGCCGACATACACGTTGACGAAGCGGCGAAGCTGTCCGCCGTCGTCCAGCAGCCGCCCGGCAATTCCCGGATAGCTCGCGTCCAGGCCGGCAATGAGCTCGCGAACGGTACCCGGCTCTGCGGCCACCACCTTGGTCCCGCCGGTGTAGCTGCGCAGGATCGTCGGGATCCGGACCGAAACGGACATGGTCAGCCTGCCTTTCGTGCTGTGGCCGCGTACCCGCTCGCCGCGAACGCCTCGAGCGTCGGCGCGATCGGCCGGACGGCCTCGAGGGTGGGAGCCACGGCGTCAGGCGTCTTCAGCCCGTCGCCGGAGTTGATGATGACTGTCGCCGCCCCGGGGTCGACCTGGCCTTCCTTCAGCAGCTGCCGCAGGACGGCCAGCGTGACGCCGCCGGCGGTCTCGGCGAAGATTCCCTCCGCCGACGCGAGCAGGCTGATGGCGTCCACAAGCTCGTCGTCGCTCACGTCTGCCACCTGGCCGCCGGTGCGGCGGACCACGTCCAGCACGTACGGGCCGTCAGCCGGGTTGCCGATGGCGAGGGACTTGGCGATGGTCTGCGGGCGGACCGGGTGCACGGTGTCGTAGCCAGCCCGGAACGCGGCCGACACCGGCGAGCAGCCGGTCGCCTGCGCGCCGAACACCCGGTACCCCGTTTCCTGCACCAGACCGGTGGCGATGAGCTCACGGAAGCCCTTGTCGATCTTCACAAGCTGGGCACCGGACGCGACCGGCACGACAACCTGCTCCGGAAGCCGCCAGCCCAGCTGCTCGGCGATCTCGAAGCCGATGGTCTTCGAGCCCTCGGCGTAGTACGGCCGGACGTTGACGTTCACGAACGCCCAGTCCTCGTGCTCGTCGGCGAGCTCGGACGCAAGCCGGTTGACGTCGTCGTAGCTGCCCTGCACGGCGACGAGCGAGCCGCCGTACACCGCGGATGCGACCACCTTCTGCGGCTCGAGGTCCGCCGGGATCAGCACGACGGAGCGGATCCCGGCGCGGGCCGCGGCTGCCGCGACCGCGTTCGCGAGGTTGCCGGTCGACGGACAGGCCAGTACCTGGTAACCCAGCTCCAGCGCGGCGGCGAGCGCGACCCCGACCACCCGGTCCTTGAAGGAGTGGGTGGGGTTGCCGCGCTCGTCCTTGATCCACAGCTCGCGCATGCCGAGGAGGCGGGCCAGGTGATCGGCGCGCACAAGGCGGGTCCAGCCGGGGTCGAGATTCGGCCGGCCGGCTACATCGGGCGGCACGGGCAGCAGGCTCGCGTAGCGCCAGATGCTCAGCGGGCCCGACTCGATCGACGCGCGCGTCAGCGGCGGCAGGTCGTAGGCGACCTCCAGCGGCCCGAAGCACTCGGCGCACACATGCGTCAGGCCGAGAGGGCAGGTACGCCCGCACTCGCGGCAGGCAAGATGGGTGGCATAACCAAGCCGGGGCGATTCCGGCGATGCGGTCCGGGCGGCGGTGGCGGGGGACGGCGGGGTGCTGGTCAGCGTGTTACTCACGGGCGAGGCCTCTCTCCTCATCTATCCCGTCGGCGACTGCCGCGGGCCGGAGTTGGCACCTGTCACGTGACGACCTCGCCGCTGCTGCGCTGTAATGAGCTGTACTGCAGCGGGCACACGATCAGCGTGATGGTTGCCGGGGCTTCATCGGGCCGTTCCCTCCACCCCTCTGGATGAGCGATATGAAGTTGTGCTGGCAATCGTAACCTGAGCCCGCCCGCATGCCCAATCCGGTTGCCGACGGCCTCGCCCGCCCGGCGCGATCGCGAGGCCCGGACCCCGGCTGGCGCCGGGCGCGCATTAGTGTCGGGCCACATGGGCGAAAGGCAGGCCGGCGGGCCAGTACTGATCGCGTCCAACCGGGGACCGGTGTCGTTCACCCGGGGCGACGACGGCCAGCTGACCGCACGGCGCGGCGGTGGCGGCATGGTGTCCGGGCTCTCCGCTGTCGCCGGGGACCCGGACATGCTGTGGGTCTGCGCAGCGCTCAGCGATGCGGACCGGGCGGCCGCACGCGCAGCGCCTGGCGGCGTCCTCGATCAGAACCTAGTCGGATCAGGCGCAGCCGTGCGGATGCTGGATATCCCCGAAGCGGTGTACCAGCGCGCTTATAACGGGGTCGCCAACTCGACCTTGTGGTTCGTCCACCACATGCTGTACGACACGCCGACCCGGCCCGTCTTCGGCACGGGCTTTGCCCGCGAGTGGGGCGCCTTCCGCAGCTACAACGAGATGTTCGCGGCCGCGCTCGCGGAGGCAGCACGCAGCGCGGCTGCCGAGGGCGGTGCTCCCGCCCGCGCGGTGATCCAGGACTACCACCTGTGCCTCGCCCCGCGGATGCTTGCCGAGAAGACGCTGGCCGACAACGCACAGGCTGGCATCCGCATCGCACATTTCTCGCACACGCCCTGGGCACCCCCGGATTACTACCGGATGCTGCCGGAGGACGTCGGCCGCGAGGTCCTGACGGGCATCCTCGGCGCCGACCACGCCGGATTCTTGTCCCGGCGCTGGGCGGATGCCTTCGTCGACTGCTGCGTGACGCTGCTGGGCGCCGGGGCCGACGCGGATCGCAGCCGGGTCAGCCTCGCCGGTCACGTCACGAGCATCGGCGTTCATCCGCTCGGCGTCGACGCCGGTCAGCTGCGGGCACGCGCCGCCGAGCCCGACGTACAGGCCCGGATGACAGCGATCAGCCGGGCAACAGGCGGCCGGCTGCTGATCGTGCGCGTCGACCGGACCGAGCTGTCCAAGAACATCGTCCGCGGCCTGCAGGCCTACCGCGAGCTGCTGCGCGCCCGGCCCGAGTGGCACGGCAAGGTCGTCCACGTCGCTTTCGCCTACCCGTCGCGGTACGACCTGCCCGAGTACCGGGAGTACACCGCGGCCGTCCAGCGGCTCGCGGGGCAGATCAACGAGGAGTTCGCAGTCCCCGGCTGGGATCCGCTGATCGTGGAGGTCAACGACGACTACCCGCGCTCGCTGGCCGCGTGCCGGATCGCGGACGTCATGCTGGTCAACCCGATCAGGGACGGGATGAACCTGGTCGCCAAGGAAGGGCCCGTCCTGTCCGACCGTGGCTGTGCCCTGGTGCTGTCCACCGAAGCGGGGGCGGCCGCCGAGCTCGGCGGCCAGGCACTGATGGTGAACCCGTTCGACATCAGCCAGACGGCGCAGGCTCTGCATACGGCGCTGGCTATGAGCGCGGACGAGCGGGCACGGCGGAGCGCGAGGCTCGCGACGGTCGCGGCGGCCATGCCCCCGTCGCGCTGGTTCGCGGGGCAGCTGGAAGCACTCGACACGGTCAGCGCGACCTGACGGGGCCCGCGGCGGGGACTTCTGGCGGTGCCCGTCAGTCCGCGAGGCCCGAGCGCATGCGCTGACGCCGGCTCCGCTGGCGGCGGAGCCTGGTGACCAGAACGGGATCGAACTCGGCCGATTCCGCGCGGTCGATGAGCTCGTTCAGCAGCTGGTAATACCGCGTGACCGGGATTCCGAAAACCTCGAGGATGTCCCGCTCCTTGGCGCCGGGGATGCGCCACCAGCTGCGCTCGAAAGCCAGGATGCGCATGTCGCGCTCACTTAATCCAGCCACCTGGCCTCCTGCTCACTGCACCGGCGCACTGTCCGCGAGCGACATTTCGCCCGGCCGCTGACAGGCCTCACTATGCGCGCCGCCACCGGCAACGTACGCTGGCAGGTCGTGACCGTCTATAGCTACCTAAGCTTTCTCACCGACTATGGCCTGGAGGACGGATTCGTCGCGGCCTGTCACGGCGTGGCCGCCAGGATCGCGCCGGCGGCCGGGATCATCGACATCACTCACCTGGTACAGCCGGGCGATGTCCGCCGCGGCGCCGCGGTGCTGGCGCAGACGATTGCCTACCTGCCGCCCGCCGTCCACGTCGCTGTCGTGGACCCGGGCGTCGGCACTACCCGCCGCGCAGTTGCCGTGGCCGCCGGAGACAGCATCCTGGTGGGGCCGGACAACGGCCTGCTGTCGTGGGCCGTTGCCGCGCTCGGCGGCGGCAAGGAGGCCGTCCAGCTGACTAACGGCGAGCTGTGGCTG
Organism: uncultured Actinomycetota bacterium; assembly: GCA_963711535.1. Lineage (GTDB taxonomy): Bacteria > Actinomycetota > Actinomycetes > Streptosporangiales > Streptosporangiaceae > JAJYUU01. The sequence goes on from CAVQEN010000008.1 coordinate 834,730, forward strand.
CATCCGGTATCCGCGACCTTCCACGGCCGTGACATCTTCATGCCCGTCGCCGCGCACCTCGCTGCCGGCCTGGAGCTTGCCGCCGCCGGAGACGACGTCGCCGTCGACGAGCTGATCGCGCTGCCGGCTCCGACCAGCAGGCTGCACGACGGCGCCGCCGAGGGCGAGGTGATGTCGATCGACCGGTTCGGGAACGTGCAGCTGTCGATCCCGGCCGCCGACGCCGGGCGGCTCGGCGTCGGCATTGGCTCGGCAGTGATCGTGCGCTGCGGGCGGCGCCAGTTCACCGTCCCCTACCTCGACACGTTCGCCGCCGGAGCGCCCGGCGAGATCGTCGCGTTCACCGACAGTGCCGGGCTGATCTCACTGGCCATCAATACCGGGGACGCGGCCCAGCAGCTGGGTCTGCCGCCGGGCGCCCATGTGCGCATCTCACAGGCGCACGGCACCTAGCGCCGGCCGGGCAGCCGAGATTCGCGCAGATAGCACGCAAATAGCGTGAACATGGCACAATGTGCTGTACTCACAGCCTAAGGCAAGGATGGCGTGCCAGTGAGGTTCTCCCGCCCCGTCATGGCACTGATGGCCTCCGGGGTCGCGGCTGCCTCGATCGGCCTGCCGGCGGTTCCGGCCCATGCCGATCTGATCCGGCACCAGGAGTGGTGGCTGAGCTCCCTCGGCGTCACCCATGCCTGGGCAGCATCGCAGGGCGCTGGCGTCACTGTCGCTGTCCTCAGCGACGGAGTCGATGCCAGCCAGGCCGACCTGACCGGCGCGGTGACCGCCGCCCCGGCTCCGGCCGGCGCCCCTGCTGCCACCGGGCAGTACCTCGGCGAGCAGGGAACGGCGATCGCGAGCCTGATCGCCGGCCGCGGCCACAGTTCCGCCAACAGCGCCGGGATCCTCGGCGTCGCGCCACAAGCCCGGATCCTGTCGGTTCCGGTGACCCTTCCGGCTAATGATCCCGACCTCACCATGACGGCTGACGCCGAAGCCATTCCCGGCGCGATCGCCGCGGGTATCCGGTACGCAGTCAGCCACGGCGCCACCGTGATCGACCTGCCGATCGACCCCGGAGAGCCGGGCAGCACCGGTACCGGCGGCGCGCTGGCAGCAGCGGGCGGCAGCGCAGCCGAGCAGTCCGCCGTGGACTACGCGCTCAAGCACAACGTTGTCCTGGTCGCGCCCGCCGGAGATGACGGCGGAGCGTCAGACGCGATCGAATACCCGGCCAGTTATCCCGGCGTCATCGCCGTCGGCGCGTTCGACTCCGCATTCGACAAGGCACTGTGGTCCAGCCATCAGAGTTACGTGACGCTGACGGCCGCGGGCGAGGGTGTCGTCGCCGCGGATAACGCCGGCGGCTCCCAGACCATGGACAGCACCGCGGCGGCCAGCGCGGTCGTGGCTGGCATCGCGGCCCTGCTGCAGTCGCGGTATCCCAGCCTGACCGAGAGTCAGGTACGGAAGGCTCTCACTACCTCGACCGTCTTCCGGCCCGCTCACGGGCTGTCCGACGGCTCGGGCTATGGCTCCGTCAACGCCGACAAGGCCATGGCCGCCGCCGGCAAGATCGCGGCTCCGGCCGTGCCCAGCGCCGATGCCGGAGCCCAGGCACCGACAGCGCCAGCACCGGTGGCCGCGCCCGCGGCAGCGCAGAGCATCTCATCGAAGCTGATCCGGGCCGGCGAGATCTCCGGCGGCCTGCTGGTGCTGCTTCTGCTGCTGGTCGCCGGATTGGCGGCCGTCGGCCGGCGACGACGCCGCAAGCGGGCGGGTACCGAGGTCGCGACAGCCGAGTGGGTGCACCGCCAGGGCCAGTCGCGCTATCCGCAGGGCGCCCCCGGCGCGGACGCGGACCGGATGCTCGAGGTCTTCACTGCGCCGGTCGCTGAGCCCGCGGTGACCCGGCCGCGGCCCGGCGTCCCCGCGCTGCCCGGTCGGCCCGCCCTCAGTCCGGCCGGAGCCGCCGATGGCGGACGCATGCCTGCACAGGGTCCTGCGAGCCGGGCTGTCAGCCGACGCCCGGCGGTCTCGGGGGCACCACCCTGGGAGCCCGCGGCAGCCCCTCAGGGCGAGCTGCCCTGGGCTAGCGAGCCAAGCGAGCACGCGGCCGAGCCCCCCGCCCAGCCTGCCGCCGTTCGGCCTGTCGCCAGCCCGAACCCGATGTCCCCGCGCCATCAGCGGGAGCGCTGGCAGGACGAAGAGCCCTACCGCGCCGAACTGCGGCCTGCGGCCGACTTCACCTCGGAAGCGACGGCAGCTGACTGGGAGCGCGCACGGGAGCAGGCACAGGCAGCGCACTGGAGCAGCGCGGAGGATCTCAGCCGAGCTGCTCAGCGGTCCGGCTGGGCGCTCCAGGGCCAGGCCGGTCAGTCTCAGGCAGCTGCGGATCTGACCGGGTTCGCCGGCAGCCCCGGCGCCGGCAATCACCTCGCGGACGCTTCAGCCGCGGATGGTCAGGAGCGCCGGTCTCCGTCTGGCCTGCCGGTGCGTCAGCCCAATGCCTCCCAGGCCGCGCCGATGTCCCCGAGTGGCTCCCTCTGGGACGCTGCCGGGGCGGCTGGCTCGTCACTGTGGGACAAGCCCGGCAGCGGCGCCGGATCGCCTGCGGGCGAGAGTCCCGGCCGGCCGATCTTCGTGTGGAACCCGGCCCAGGCGGACGACGCCAGCCGACGGTCCGGCGAGTAACGGCTCGATTGGCCGGAGGGCTTTATCCGCCGCCAGCCGCAGCGTGCCGCACGTCATGGGCCTGCCGGGCCAGTTCCTCCTTGCGGACCGAGGCGTAGACCGGCACGAACTCCTGCCCGGACAGCTTCTGGATCGCCTGCACGACCTCGTCGGTCACAGCACGCCGCTGGCGGGCACCGGCAGGCTGCCCACGGAACTCTGCGAACTCCAGCGGCTCCCCGATCCTGATCTCGATCTTGCCCGGCCGCGGCATCCGGCGCCCTGGCGGCATGATGTGGTCGGTCCCGATCATGGCGACCGGTATGACCGGAGCGCCGGAGTGGAGCGCAAGGTACCCCACGCCGGTGCGGCCGCGGTAGAGCCGCCCGTCTGGTGACCTCGTTCCCTCCGGGTAGATTCCGAACAGCTCGCCGGACCTGAGGTGCGTCAGGGCAGCTTCAAGCATCGCGACGGCGGCGGCGCCGCCGGCGCGGTCGGTGGAGAGCTGATTCGTCGACCGGAGGTAGGCCCCCAGCAGACGGTCTCGCAGTCGGGTGCCGGTGAAGTACTCGGACTTGGCCGCGAAGCTCACCGGACGGGTGACCATCAGGGGCAGGTACACCGAGTCGATCACCGACAGGTGATTCGACGCCAGGATGGCCGGGCCCGTCGTCGGTATGTTCTCGGCACCGATGACTACGGGCCTGACCAGCGTCCGAAAGAACGGCCCGGCAACCGCCCGGGACAACCGATACTGCAAACGGCCTCCTGCCGGGCTGGGCGCGGGCAACCGGGTCATCCCGCGCGGCATGTCACAGATTAGCCGCGTGTGCGCCATGACTGAACTCCTCGTCGGCAGGCGCGGAAATCCGCGTGCTCGCCCGCCCGGCCAGGGGCGACAATACCCAGATGACGGACTGGTGGCCAGTGGCCGGACTCTGCGTTCGCACGCCGCGGCTCGAGCTGCGGCTGCCTGGCGAGCGCGACCTGGACGCGCTGGCGACGCTGGCCGCAGCGGACGTCCATGATCCGGACGTGCAGCCGTTCACCGAGGTCAGCACCGGCTCCTGGCTGGGCCGTCAGCACCAGGGCCAGGGCATCGGGACCGAGATGCGGGCGGCAGTCCTGCCCCTGGCATTCGCCGGCCTGGGCGCGGAGTATGCGGTGTCGGCCGCGTACTCCGACAACCCCGCCTCGCGCGGAGTGTCCGCCAGGCTTGGCTACGCGGCGGACGGCATCGAACGCCGGCTCAGCCGCGGACAGCCCGCGACGCTGATGCGACTGCGCCTGGACCGCGCCACCCAGGCCGCGAGAGAGCGCCTCCGGGTGATGATCACCGCCCTGGAGCCGTGTCTGTCGATGTTCGACCTTTCCGACAGTCGCCCCCCAGGCGGTACGGCAGGAGGCGGTACGGCCGGAGCTACGGCGTGACGGGCAGCGGAGTCTGGCTCATTACTGGTGTCCAGGCCGCAGGAAAGACCACGATCGCTGACCTGCTGGCCCGTCAGTTCGCACGCGGCGTGCATATCCGCGGCGGTCAGTTCTACCGGTGGGCAGTGACCGGGTGGGTGCATCCCGGAGATCCCCGCAGCGACGAAGCGCGGCGGTTGCTTGATCTGCGCTACGGCCTCGCCGCCCTGGCCGCCGACCAGTACTGTGCAGCAGGCTTCAGCACGGTCGTCCAGGACAACATCTACGGCGCCGACGTGACGCGCTGGCTGGAGTCCGTCCGCGCCCGGCCCCGTCACCTCGTCGTGCTGCGGCCGTCGGTCGCAGTCGTGCGCCAGCGCGAGGAGCAGCGGCACGCCGCCACGGGTAAGGTCGCGTACCGGCCCGGCGAATTCACCCCCGAGGGCCTAGACAGCCAGCTTGGCCGGACGCCACCGGCCGGACTGTGGCTCGACACCTCGGCGCTGACGCCCGCGGAGACCATCGAAGTCATCCTGGCCCGTCAGCCGGAAGCCCGCATCGACGACATGCTGACCGGCCGGGACGCCGGCAGTTATATCTGTTAGCGGCCCTGCCAGTCATCGATCGCGACTGCGAGCGAGCCGGTGAGCGGGATCGAACCGCTGACCTGCCGTTTACAAGACGGCCGCTCTGCCTACTGAGCTACACCGGCGGGAACTCGCTGCATCGTAGCCGAACCCGGCCCTGACGTGCGCATCTGGCCGCTGACCTGCGGACTTACCTGCGTCTCCGCCGGTCGCCAGCTGTTGGCGGCCGCAGCTTCATGTCCGGCTGGCACTGGCTGAGAGCGGCCCGATGCGGCTGTCTGTGCCGAATACGTGCCGAGATTTTTGTTTCGCGGGCATGCCCATCCAGGTCGAGCGCGCCGGAGACCCGGATCAACCAGAATCGGTCACGCGATTGTGCCGCCGGGAATGTCACGCAGCCAACGCGATCGGCCCCAAGCAAGGCAAGCGCCGCCTCCGCGCCGCATGCCCGTCCTGCGGGTCAGTAGACGCTTGGGGGCCTGGGGGCCCGCTTTACGACGATGTCGTAGGGAATAGTCCATATTGCGTCGGCGACTCGGCGGGTGATCAGAAGGCGGAGCGGCTGGCCATCGTGCTGCTCTTGCCACCCTTCCTGGCTCGTGGCGCTCATCCAGTGACCGGGCCTGGTGCGGTTAAGGCCGAGGAGGTCCCAGTTCTTGCCATCAGCGATGGTGTAGGAACGGGGCTTGGTGCTCCAGGCGGCCGCGCCTGAGGGTCACGCGCATGTCCGCGGTTCCGGGTGACGTGTCCCTCTCGGCGCAGGCGATGTCGAAATCGGGGGTCAGCTCATCGTGCCGACGCTCGAGCTCGATGGTAGCGAGGGCTGTTGTGGTCCGGTTGGCCCTGGAAGCGGCTTTCCAGGAGCCGAGGGCCGCGATCGCAGCGGCTACGGCGGCAGCGGCGGCGATAATCGTGATTGCAGTGCTCATGTGCGGCCACGCTAGTGGCGGCCTAGGCGCGCCTCTCGAATTCACCGTTAGTTGCTAGGAGGCCGGCGGAGCGATGAAACCGTCCGCGATCGCCACCCACTATGCCAACAGGCCCTTTCACGCCAAGGAGGCGAGTCGCGAACGTTCGCGACTAACGGTCAGCTTCAGGGTGGCGGGTTGCGCCATGGAGCCTCAGGGTCGGCGAGCGTGTCGAGCATGAGCTGGCACCATGTGAAGGCCGCATTAACGGCGAGGTGGGCGTGCCGTGCGCGCAGGCCGACTCGTGCTCCGGCCGGCCCATGGCCAGTTCCGTAACCCCGGTTGCGCAACTCGGCTAGGCCCGCCGCGATAGTGGACGCGCCACCCAGGATCCGCTTCACGGCATCGGTGCCATCGGGCCCCGGCGCGGCAGACGATGGGTGCAGCGCCAGCGCCTGCTGTGCTTGCTTGACCAGTTCCGGCAGGTCTGCCTTCTCGCTCACCGCCACGCCTCGCTCGGCCAGGACGACTTTGGCGGTGCTCTCGATGAGTTCCTTCGCGCTGCCGACGGCGAGGGCCGGGTCATCAGCGATGGCGCGCTGGATCCGGTCGAGCTGCTCCCTGATCGCGCTCGGGTCCTTCAGGCCTGCCAGCGACGCTGCGGCGAACTGCGGTCCGGCGGCGCTGATATGCCCGCTGGCAGGGTCGGTGAGATAACCGTCTCGCCGGAGCGACTGCCTGAACTGCTCGGTGTAGCCAGCATCGAAACCGTGCATCAACCTCTCGAAGACACGTAGCGCCAGCATCACACGCCGCGGGTCGGTCCAGTCGATGGCGTCCAGGTAGGCCTGGGTACTCTGGCGGCGGACACTGCTGTCCTCGTAAGTGCAATCCGGATCTGGCGCGAAGCCCTCGTCCTCAAACGCCGTGCTGATCTCTCCCAGAGTGGATCCGGTCATCAGGCTGCGGAACAGGCCGCGCGTCGTCCGGCTGATCAGCTCGTCTTTCACCTTGCATCGACCTCATCAGCGCCGTGCCGGCGCGTCCCTGGAAAGTCATGGGTCCATCTCGCACTCTCGAGATAGCCGGAGCGGGCATGGTCAAAGCGTGCCCGCCCCGGCGGCGGCTAGGTGAGCAGCGCGTTGATCCGGCTGGTCAGCTGGCTGGCCCGCGCGATAGTTGCTGCGCCAATCCGCGGCAGCAGCTCAGCTTGCCGTTGGAGCAGCACGCCTGCGGGCCGGTAGTGGTCGAACCTGCCGCCGTTGATGTTGTTGTCGCGGAAGTACGCCTCGATTGCCCTGACAACCCTCGGATCGGCGGTGTTGATATCCGCCGTGGTAAGGGCGGTCGGCAGCTCACTGTGGTAGGCGAGGCTGACCAGCTTGAGGTAGAAGTCCCGGTCGAAGATGTCCTCGATATCCGCATCCGCCGTACCGGTGAACTCGCTGACGGCGATCAGTCCGCTCGCTGCCAGACGGCCGTTGTCGCGCAGCCTCCGGATCGCGCCGGTGTCGGACGTACTCGAATCGATGAGGACCGCCACATGGATCTTGTTGGCGCCGAGCAGGGCCACGAATGTGGACAGCTTTCCGGCGCCGCCGACCGGGATCTTCACCCAGCGCGGATCCAGGCCAGGCTGCCCCTGCCCGGCCACGAGGTCACTGAAGATGTCGAGGTAGACCAGGTCACTCGGGCCTTCCAGCAGCAGGCTGTGCGGACCGACGAACAGGCTCTGGGTGAGCTCGAAACCCATCGCCGACATCAGCGGGAAGGCCGTGTCCTCGTCGGCCTTGAAGATCTCCGAGGACACGACGGTGCCCTTGTCGTCGACGTCGATGACCGTCCTGACGCGCTCAAGGTGGTCGGGCGCGACCATGAACGGGCTGTGGGTGGTGTAGATCACCTGATGCCGGGGCGCCAGCCGGTCATCGATCAGGTGCAGCAGGTCATGCTGGGCCCGTCCGTGCAGGGATAGGCCCGGCTCGTCCAGCAGGAGGATCAGGTTGCTGTTCGCTGTGTCCTCGATCGCGGTGAAGTAGCTGAGGAAGGAAAAGAACCAGACGAAGCCTCTGGACCGCTCGTCGAAGTGGACTGACATCCGGTGCCGCTTGTTGTAGACGCGGATCTCCAGGATCGGCCCGACGTTGAACGGCGGCGCAGCGCCGGTCTCGGGCTGCATGATCGCGAGCTTGACCTCTAGCTCGGTGTTCTGCGTCCAGTACCGGAACACCTCGTCGGAGATGTCATTGCCGGCGAGTTCCAGGGCCCTGATCAGCTTCTCGTTCTGGTTTCCCTGCAGGAAGTCCTCGGGCTTGACCACGGCCCTGGACAGCAGGCTCAGCAGCGCCTGCTCGCCGCGGCTTGCGGTGCCGCCGTCGCGCTTGGCGATCAGGTCCGGAATCGAGACCTTGCCCGGCATGATGTCGTAGTCCGCGAAGTAGACGAACCTCGCCAGCCGCGGCCAGGCGTACCTGTCGATCAGGTATCCGGTGACGCCGCGGTCGGCCCAGCCGCGGATCCGGGCGGCGAGTTCCAGCGCCGCCTGCGGTGGCTCTGGCAGCTGCTCCAGGGCTGCCAGCAAGCCGCTGAGGGTCTCCTTCCTGGCCGGTGACGGCAGCGGCGGCGGACTGGGGAAGCTCCAGCTGCGACGCCAGCCACCTGGTGGTGGCCTTCTCGTTCCATAGATGGCCGACGGTCTTGGACGGCGACCGGTATCCGAAGGTGACCGTGAACTCCGGGCTCAGCAGCACACCGGGGCCCAGGTCCTTTTCGATCTCTGCGACCTCGGCAGCGTCATAGCGGAAAGTCGCGACCACAACGGGGATCGGCGTTTCCACAGGCGCCTGCGTCCGCTCACGGGTCAGTCGCGCCGGGTAGTCGAGGACCTCGTCGAGAGGAGCGGCTGGCTCGGCTGGATTCAGCCGCAGCAGGGCCTGCAGGACGTTGGTCTTCCCCGACTCGTTCTTGCCAACCAGGCAGGTCACGTCTGGCTCGACGCTGAATGGGCCGGAGTCCTCGGCTGACCTGTACTTCGTGACGTGAGCGCTTATCAGCTTCACGGTGCTTCCCTTCGATGGCGTGCATGACAGCGCACCGCGTTAGGGAAGCGAGACATGGATCACAGCAGCTTCTAATGACTGATGCTGGCGATCCGGGGTATCGTCCAATTGCTGAATAAAGGAAAAGCCCCGGTGCTCGTCGCCCTAGACGCGATGCGCCCGGGGTTTTCTTCGCTGTCAGAGTCTAGCGCTGGTCGCCGTCACCCGCTGACCTGAGACACGAGGCGTCGCAACTGCGGGTAAGTGCCGCGCCCGGATCTATTCGGCGCAATCAGCCGCTAACCGGAACTCGATCACGGCGCCTTCGGCCTGACCCGCAACGAAGTGATCTTCTTCGGCGCCTGCATGTTCTTCGGGCTGCTCTTCGTAGGCTTGCTCATCAATGAGGGGCTACTCAAGTTCGGAACCCTATCGGCCTGACGGCCTGCCTTTGGTTAACTCGGGAAGGTGCTCGAGGTTGTCAAGAACAGAGTGCATATTTGCATGCAGCGGATACGAGTTCTGCCTGACGCGCTCATCATCAGAACAGCACTCCTGACGAAGCCCGCGCTGGCATCCCAGACGCCCTCATCATGCAGAAGAGCATAGTTACTGCTGACCGCTGAGCGCGGCGGTGATCCGGCGCCTGGCGAGTTCCTGCTGGCCGTCGAGGCACTTGGCGTAGACGCGGAGCAGTACCTCGACACTGTGGCCGGCCCATTCGGCTACCTGCGCGGGCGCTACGCCGCCGTTCAGCCAGGTGGACAGGCATGCATGCCGCAGGTCGTAGGGACGGCGGGCAAGGGCAGAGCGGTACTGCTCAGCCGTTAATCCGGCCAGGCGCGCGGCGTTCCAGGCACGGCGGTAGGTGATGGTGGCCAGCGGGCGGCCCTGGACGCCCACGAACAGTGGGCCAGCGGGGTCGCTGACAAACTTGTCAAGGTGCTCGCGCAGGAGCGTCACGAGGTCGGGCGGACAAGGCACGGTGCGGCTGTCTCCGTAGGCGCGGTGCTTGAGACCGCGTTGATCGCGGGCTGCTCCGTCGTCGGTCCACCGGCTGCCCGCGTCTGGTCTGGTGACCCTGAGGTGCAACTCGCCCGTTCATCACCGCGATGCTCTTCGCGACCAGCTCCTGGGTGTCCGATTCCGGGAGCCGGATGCGAGCAGGCATCGTACGCAAAGCGCCCAGACCGCGGTCTGTGGCAGCGAGCCGCACCTGCTGACCTGCGCAAACGCTGGCGGCCATGGGCCGCGTAGGCCGCGGCGCCTTGTTCGGGACCAAGCGCGCGCCGATCTGATCGAGGGTCGGGCGCATTTAGCCATGGGTCCGCTGGTTCGGTTCGCCAAATCTCCAGCCTCATTCCAAATACGTGCCGAACTTCTTGCCGTTGGCCGCGATGCGCCAGGTCACAGCCGGTTCGGCGTGCCGTTTACAAAACGGCTGCCGGTCTGCCTACTGTGCTATGCCTGCGGGAGACTCCGTGGATGGTGGCTGACCGGCGCAGCCAGTTGCGTCTGGCCGCTGACCTGCGGTCTTACCCGCATCTCCATCGTCCGCCCGATGTCGCTGGAGGCAGGGTCACGCCCGGCTGACGCTCGCCGACAGGCGCCTCGCGCGGTCGGCTGTGCCGGATACGTGCCGAAGTTCTCGCTAATCGCGGTACTGGTCAGCTCGGCGCGCGGGGCCGTCACTGGAGTGATCCGCCCCAGGTCAGCCGAGACCGGTGACGTGAATGAGCGAGACATTCCCGCGTAAGCACCCAGTCAAGACCCCGCCTGAACCAGGCAGAAGGCGCCCTCGCGACCCAGGTGCTACTCCTGCCCCGCAGGAATGAGGACATGGTGGGTAGTAGCGCGGCCAGGATGTACCGATACAGCTCAGCCGTAGTACAGTAACTGTTGTGCCTAGTGCTGCAGCTGAGCTGCACCCGTCCGGTATCGGCCCTCGGTATCGCGGTTATCTGGAGCGTCTGCACCGCGACGGTGGTGCGACGTTCGGCGTCGAGGATGCCGCGCGCATTCTGGACATGGCCCAGCCCGATGCTGCGCGGCTGCTCGGTTACCTGGCCCGGCGCGGTTGGCTTAGTCGTGTACGCCGTGGCCTGTATGTGACCGTTCCGTTGGATGCCCGTCGCAGCGGGGAGTGGGTGGAGGATCCGTGGGTTGTCGCGGACAGCATCTACCGCCCGTGCTACATCGGCGGGTGGTCGGCCTGTGAGCACTGGAATTTCACCGAGCAGCTGTTCCGAACGCTGCTCGTCGTGACCGGACGAAGCGTACGACGCTCACAGGTGAGCTATCCCGGTATGCAGCTGCACGTGACCTCGCGCTCGCCGCAGATGCTCTTCGGCACTGTCGGCGTGTGGCGGAACTCGACCCGTGTCAGCGTCTCTGACCCGAGCCGCACCGTCATCGACATTCTCGACGACCCGCGCCTCGGCGGAGGATTGCGGCACAGCGCCGATGCCCTGCACGAGTATCTGCTCAGCGAGCATCGCGACAATGGGCGGTTGATCGACTACGGCGATCGGCTCGGCAACCGCACGATCTTCAAACGACTCGGCTACCTCCTCGAAAGCCGCGAAGGGCCGGCCGGGGTTGACGCCGGCTCACTCATCACGATGTGCCGGGACCGGCGCAGCGCGGGCCTGACTGCCCTCGATCCAGCCAACACCTCTCGTGGCCGGATCGTGCGGCGCTGGGGTCTGCGCGTGAACATCGAACTCGGCCCGGCGGAGGCCGCGTGATCTCGCGAGCCGATGTCGTCGAGCGCGTCGGCGAATGGGGACTCACCGAGCAGGTCGTCGAGAAGGACTACGTGCTGGGCTGGCTGCTGTGGGGAATCGCCACCGACCCAACCCTCGGCCAGACGTGGATCTTCAAAGGCGGCACCTGCCTGAAGAAGTGCTACATCGAGACCTACCGCTTCTCCGAGGATCTCGACTTCACGGTGTTGCCCGGAGGACCACACGCAGCGGACGACGTTCGCCCACTGATCGAGCAGGTGCTCGCGCGGGTCTATTACGCGTCCGGCGTCGACTTCACCGGCCGCGAGCCGGCCCTGCGTGCCCGCCCGGACGGCCTGTCGACCGAGGGCAGCGTCTACTACGTCGGCCCCCGTGCCCAGATCGCGTCACCGTCGCGGATCAAGCTCGACATCTCGGCCAACGAACGAGTCGTGAGGCCGCCGGTCTTGCGCGACATCGGGCATCCTTACCCGGATGCCCTTCCCGCTCCGGCGCAGGTGCGCTGCTACTCCTTCGAGGAACTGTTCGCGGAGAAGCTTCGCGCGATGGCCCAGCGCGGGCGGCCCCGCGACCTTTACGACATCATCAACCTGTTCCGGCGCAACGACCTGCGGCTCTACCCGAACCAGATCCACGCTGCGCTCGTCGAGAAATGCGCCGTCAAAGGCGTTGTGGTGCCCACTGCCGAAACGATCATGACCGACCCACGCCGTGCCGAGCTCGAGGCGGACTGGCTCCACATGCTCGGCCACCAGCTGCCGGTCCTACCGCCGCTGGGTCCATTCTTGGATGAGCTGCCGCTGCTGTTCCGCTGGCTCGACGGCTCCGTGGTGTTCGACGAACTTCCTCCGCCGGTCTACGAGGCCAACGAAGACGACGCCTGGACCCCACCTCGAACCGCGTGGACCTGGCGTGCAGGCGTACCTGTCGAGGTCATCCGCTTCGCGGCCACCAACCACCTGCTCGTCGACCTCGCCTACGACGGCCGACGGCGTCTCATCGAGCCCTACTCGCTGCGCCGAACCCGCGACGGCTTCGTTCTGCTCCACGCCGAACGCGCCGACAACTCAGGACACCGCTCCTACCGCATCGACCGCATGCAAGCCGCGACCGCGACCACGACCCCGTTCAAGCCGCGGGCCGCGATCGAGTTCTCGGCCCAGGGACCGCTGCGGGCGCCGTTGCAGAGCCGCCGCATCGGCGGGTACTCGCTGACCTCCCAGGGCCGGCGAACTACACCGACGCGAAGCGGCCCCGTCTACCTCTACCAATGCACCCGGTGCGGCCGGACATTCGAACACTCAACCCGAAACACCACCCTCCGGGCCCATAAAGATGAGTTCGGTGGGCGATGCCCCGGACGGAGCGGTCGCTATGTCGGGACCCGATAGGCCACTGGATAACCGCCTAAGAGACTTCGCACGCCGGACCAGCCCCTCAATAGCGCACGCGAAGCACGGGCTATTGAGAGCCCGCAAGCTGCCAGGCGCGCCTCGTTGGGCCGCTTGTGGCGTTTCACTTCTGCCTACTGGCAGCCAGCCGACGATCGGGGTGAACTGAGCTTTGGCGCTCGAGGTACAGCAACCAGGTACAGCAACGGAGTCGATTCGCGGCGGCCGTGACTGGCCAAGAACGTCTGCAAAATAGTGCAAACGACCCGCTCCGATCGACCTGCATTGCGAGCAGTCGGCTACGACCGGCGCAACTCCTCCTCTCTAATCAAGGCTCGGGTGCAGTAGGCCAAGGGTCTGCTGATTCGGTTCGCAACGTCTCAGACGTCATGCCAAATACGTGCCGAACTTCTCGCCTCTGACTGCGAAAGGCCAGGTCACTTCCAGTTCAGCTTGCCGGTTACAAGACGGCTGCTCTGCCAACTGAGCTACACCGGCGGGGACTCGCTGAATCGTAGCCGAACCCGGCCCTGACGTGCTCACCTGCCCGCTGACCTGCGGTCCTTGCCAGGAACGGACCAGGGCCGCAGGCCCTCCGGGATGCGCATCGGGTAAGGAAGGACCTGGGCCGGACGCGTGATCGCGGTCCAGGTGGTGTACCAGGGCAGGCTCGCCCTGGTGCGTTGCGGTCAGGGATGGACCGGGCCGCTGGGGCCGCGGTCCAGCCGAATTGACTGCATGATCGCGAACGTCGTGGTCCTGGTGAAGATCTCGATGTCGGCGCCGCCCAGTACGCGAGTTCCATCTCGGACTCGACGCCTCCCGCACGGCAGATGCAGAAGTCGTCGGCGTTCTCCGCCAGATCGCTAAGCAGAACCGACTTCCCGATGCCGGCTGTCCCCTCGAAACACGAGAACGCCGGCCCGGCCTTCTCGAGCCCCGCGAAGGAGGGCGGCGAGCCGTCGCTGTTCCTCGCGCCGTCCGAGCAGTTCAAGGTGGACGGCATCGAGTCCGAGGGCGTCCCTGTCAGCGAACGCAGGATCGGGGGACATGACCGTCAGTCACGGAGGTCCGCCGCCTCCGGCGGTCTGAGAGGATTCGAGTGGCACGTCTCACCTTCCGTAGTGCCAGGCTTGTGGCAATGGTGAAACCCAACGCATCACCGGCTTGGGCGAGGATATCTCGCCGCTGATCACCCCCAGACTCCCTCAAGAACAGGAACGGAGGTACGGTCGGGCACCGCAATTCGTTGTCGTTCAGCGCACGCTCAAGGTCACAGTCGCGGAGAGCGCCGCCCTTCAGACACGCCGGCGGCCGCGCGTTTGGGAATCCCATCGAGACGGGAGTGCAGACGTGTCAGCCAGTAGCTTGCATCGCCTTCGCCGGTCGGCACGGCTCCGCTGCTACGGCCAGAACCTCGCATCCAGGACCTGCTGGGCACAGTGATGGCAGGCACACTAGCCGGGAAGGTCTGCGGGTCGCGCCTTGCTTCCTCAGACGCCTACTGCGGCGGCGCGGATGACGTCGAGGACGAAGTCGGGGTGGGAGAGCATGGGGACGTGGCTGCTGTCGATCTCGTAGGTGGTGGCACCCATCCGCTTGGCCGCAGCCCGCTCGGCCGAAACGGTCACTAAGGCGATGTGCACTCTACAGGTTGCAATCGTCACGTTCCCCGTAGACTCCGAGATTTCATGCCATAAATCTCACGTTCCGCCGTCGGCTACAGCGTGTGATGTGGTGGACTGGCCCCGTTAAGACCGTGCGCGCATCATGCGCGGTCTTGGGGGTGGGTTGGCGTGATCGGAGATAACCGTCTGCCGCCGGAACCGTCCTGGCCGACGGTGATCGCGACAACGCTCCGGCTGTGGATGCAGCGCCACGTGCTTCCCACACGCTCAGCCCCACCCGGCCGAACTCGCCGTGAGCGGGACGTCGTGCTGTCGTTCCTGCTGGCGCTTCTCCTCGCCTCCGCAGCCGCTGCCGCTTTCGTCGCCACCGACGGGAGTCAGCCCCAGCGGCAATCAGCGACATCGACCACCCGGGGAGGAGCCGCCCTGGCCGACGCGGCCGCCAGCAGGCAGCGCGCGGCAAGCTGGGTCTCGGCCCAGGTCAGTCGCGGTGTCATTGTGGCCTGTGACCCGCTGATGTGCAGCGCGCTCGAGCAGAAGGGCTTCCCGGCAGCCGATCTGTCAGCTATCACGGACTCATCAAGTGACCCGCTGGGATCCGCAGTCGTCGTCGCGACCACAGCGGTCCGCAGCCAGCTCGGCCCCAGGCTGGCGACCGTCTACGCGCCGGTCATCCTGGCCAGCTTTGCCAGCGGCGCCGACCTTGTCCAGGTTCGGGCGACCGCAATCGGCGGAGCCAGGGCGTACTTGGCCGCGCTCAGCACCGATGTGCAGGAGCGTACGGCAGCCGGTCGCGAGCTCGCTGGCAACGCGGCCATCACTGCTCCGGCCATCGCCCGGACACAGCTGTCCACGGGTCGCGTCGACGCCCGGCTCCTGATGACGCTCGCGGCCCTGACGCATAAGTTCAGGGTCCAGGTCGTCAGCTTCGGTGATTCCGGGCCCGGAGCCAGCGCCGGCGTCCCGCTGCGCGAGCTCACGCTTCTGGCTCCGTCATCTGCCTATCTCGGCCAGCTGCTCTCCTTCCTGCATGCGCAGCGGCCGCCCCTGCTCCCGGTCGTGTCAACTGAGCACGTTGGCGCGGCGATACATGTCCAGATCGAGTTCACCGCCCCTAGCCCGACAGGGCTGCTCGGTGCGGCAGTCTCGCCGTGAGACGCCCCGTCAGGCCGGGCACTGACCACTTCACCGATCGTGAGAGTGATGTCCCATGAGAACAGCACGTCCGCTGGCACGGCTTGCCAGCATCGCAGCGGCCGTCACCGTGACCGCTATCGCCCTCAGCGTCGGCCTGCTCTCGGCTCCGACGCCGCTTGCATCCGCCGCCGCGACGTCGGGCGTGGGCTACATCCGCCTGGCCCACCTGTCCCCGAATACCCCGGCCGTCGACGTCTACCTTTATTCGTTCGGTAACTCCACCGCGCAGATCGTGCTGAAGCACGTCAGTTACGGCACGGTCTCACCGTTCGAGCAGGTCGCGGCGGGAGAGTACACGGTCGCCATGCGCGCCGCCGGAGCGCCGTCGCGTTCCAAGCCCGTCCTGTCGACCGCGGTGGACGTGAAGCCAGGCCACGCCTACACAGTGGCGGGCATGGGACCAGAGTCCGGGCTACGGCTGCAGATCATCCCGGACCGGCTGACGACGCCGAAGGGCAAGGCGCTCGTCCGGGTCATTCAGGCATCGATGGATCAGGATGTCGTCACCGTCAAGGGCGCCGGCCGGAGCCTCGCGAAGAACCTGAAGTTCGCCAGCGTGACGTCCTATGTGGCCGTGCGGCCGGGTACCTGGACATTCCATGTGGCCGGCAGAAGCGAGCACGCGACCCAGTCCGTCAGCCTGACGGCCGGGTCACTCCACACGCTCGTCGTGCTCGATGAAAACGGAAAGCTCGCAATCGACGATCTCATGGACGCTGAGGGCAGCAAGGTCGCGCCGGCCGGTGCTCCCCAGACTGGATTCGGCGGCACCGCGGCAAGGCCGGGTGCCACCCTGCTCCCCTGGGCAGCGGCCGGGCTGGCTGGCCTCCTGGCGGCCGCGGCCGGAACGTTCATGGTGACGCGACGCCGGCGGCCCGCACTGCATGCCCGCTGAGCCGTCGCCGGCAGGGTCTGCGCACCATCCTGCGAGGGACGGCCGCCATGTGTCGCCCGCCCGGCTGATTCGCCGGCCATGGGCGGCGGCGGCCGCCCTCGCGGGCTTGATGGTCGTCTGCAGTGCCGTCGCTGGTCTCACCTGGGCGAGTCACACGGGCCGGGCCGCCATGCCGACGGGAATGCCCCCGCTAGTGCCGATCCCCGGAGGTCAGTGGGCGGCAGCCCCGCCAGCGGGCCAGCAGACCGTGCCGCGCCCGACAGCGCTTGTCATCCCCGCGATCGGGGTCCGGACCCGCCTGATCCACCTGGGCCTGACGTCAGCCGGAACGCTGCAGGTACCGTCGAGCACCGCGGTCGCAGGCTGGTACACCAGCAGCCCGCGACCTGGCGAGACCGGCGCGGCCGTCATCGCCGGTCACATCGATTCCTACCTGGGACCGGGCATCTTCTTCCGGCTGCGCGACCTGAAGCCGGGCGAGCTTGTCTACGTCAAGCGCGGCACCGGCAAGCTGGCGGTCTTCAGGGTGACGGCCGTCCGCACGTTCCTCAAGGCCAGGTTTCCGACGGCGGACATCTACGGCCCGGTGCCGAACGCGCAGCTGAGGCTCATCACCTGCGGCGGCACCTTCGATCCTGCGACCGGCCACTATCTCAGCAACGTGGTCGTTTTCGCCGTCCTGCAGCCCTGAGCAGATGATCGCGGCGCGCCCGAGCTGCCTCGCCCCGGCTCTGCCGCCGTGTCCGGCCAGGTGTAGACAAGAAGCCGAGTGTCCGCGACGGCCCGAGGGAGGAGACCACTCATGGCTACCGAGGTAACCGGAGGCGGGCAAGCGACCCTTGACGCACTGGCCCGAATCCAGGACGCTTCCCTGCCGCTCGAGGACAGATACGACGCCAGCTTCACCGACCATGACCCAGCCGAGGGGCAGCCCGCGGGCCCGGCCGGGCCGGGCTGGTTCTGGCAGCAGTTCGGTAAGTCATTCACCGAGATCGAACGTGAAGTGATCGAAGTGATCGCCACGCCCACGCGGCTCGTCACCGTCATGAATCTCTCCGGAACCCACACAGGCGAGTACCTCGGTCACGCACCGACCGGTAAGCGCTTCACTGTAAGAAACGTTCAGGTTCTCGGCTTCCGCGACGGCAAAGCGTCAGATCGCTGGGGCTCGACCGACGAGCTGGGCATACTCGAGCAGCTCGGGCTGATGTGACACCAGCTCATCGCAGCACACCTGGCATGATGTCCGGATGCCACTGTTCGCATTCGAGGGCAAGCAGCCCGCTGTCAGCCCGTCGGCCTGGATCGCGCCGACCGCGACTCTGGTCGGCGACGTCCGGGTGGAGGACGATGCGTCTGTCTGGTACGGAGCCGTCCTGCGGGCCGACTTCGGCCCGATCATCGTGCGGCGCGGTGCGAACATCCAGGACGGGTCGGTACTGCACGGCGGCCTCGATCCGGTGACCGAGATCGGCGAGGGCGCGACGGTCGGTCACCTGTGCGTCGTGCACGGTGCCGTCGTCGGCGCCGAGGCGCTGATCGGCAACGGCGCGACGGTGCTGGACGGTGCTGTGATCGGCAGCCACGCGCTAGTCGCCGCAGGCTCGACAGTGCCGCCTGGGCTGCAGGTCCCCGACGGCATGCTGGCTGTCGGCACGCCCGCGCGGGTCACTCGCGAAGTGAGCGGCGCGGCACTCGAGTGGGTCGAGACGAACCCCGCGATCTACCGCGAGCTCGCACGTCGCCACGCGGCTGGCGCACGGCCGGTCTAGCAGCTCCGCTGCCTTCCCGCAGCCGCCGTCAGCGGCCGAGGTAGCGCCGTGCCATCTCCCTCAGGCGGCCGTGCATGCCGTCCATCAGCGGGCGAGCCGTCCCGCCGGGCAGCCAGTCCTTGCGCAGCTTCGCGACCGAGGTGTAGTTGGTGTCGACGACATTTGCCAGCGGCGCCTCGACGGCCTGGCTGAGGTACTGATAAGCGTCCAGCTGCGAGAGTCCGCTGTGCGCCGCGACCCAGTGCACCAAGTCGAGCTGCGCAACCCGGAACGCGTCCTCCAGTGGCCGGGCTGAGCCGACGGACATGATGTGGGTGTCGGACTCGATCCGGGGCCACGGGGTCGCTGCGCCCTTAATCAGGTCGACCGCGATGACCGTGTCCATCGCGCACTCGACCGCGACGCCGCATGTCTCGCCCTCACCCTGGCGAGCGTGACCGTCGCCGATCGACAGGAGAGCTCCGGGCACGTTCACGCCGAGATAGCAGGTCACTCCGGCGCGCATCTCCGGGGTATCCATGTTGCCGCCGAAGGCATCCGGCACCAGAGCGGACCGGACTTCGAGGTTGGCCGGGGCGACGCCGACGGTGCCGTGCATCGGGTTCATCGGAAGGTCAGCGGTCACGTCGCTGTCCCGCGCGCGGAACCGGCACAGCCGGGCCGCACGGTCGAGCTCCCAGATCCAGACCACCTCCGGCAGCGCATCCTGCAGCGTCGCGGTCAGGTGGGTCGAGGTCAGCGCGCCGAAGAGCGGGACCGTGGTCGACGCCGCCCAGTCCCTCGCCGGCTCCACCGAGATGAAATGAACGGCGAGCGTGTCGCCCGGCTCAGCACCGTCGAGGTAGAACGGTCCTGTCTGCGGGTTGAGGTAAGGGAACTCACAGACCTCAGAAACGCGGTCGCTGGTGCCGCGCACCCGGCCGGCGAAGCAGTCCTCGGTCCAGAGCTCCAGGATCGAGCCTGGTGCGACCCGCGCGAGCGGCTCTGACCCGCCGAAGGTCCAGGCGAACTGATCCGGCGCCGGGCGGAAGGACAGGATGCGCGGGTCGTTCACGGACAGCCTCCCGGGTAACGAGCACTCACGCCGACCGTGGTTGCCTCTGGAAACAACGGCGCGCGGAAGTGCATGATGTTAACCAATGATCTGTCGAAGATTGGCAAATAGTCGATATGATCACGCCAAACAGCAGATAGCTAACAGTTCCTGACAGCGCACGCGCTCGGGCAGGCAGCACGCGATTGTGTCCGCTCGGTGCGAGAGGAGCAGAGATGACCGACCAGTCCGCCGCGCTCGCCGGGAGTTCCACAGCGCCCGCCGCCCGGCTCGAACCCGACGCCATCGGAGTGGCGCAGGACACCGTCATTGGCATGGCGTCATCAGCGCCGGCCACCTCGGTAGCACTGACGATGCCTTTCCTTGTCGCCGCGGTCGCCTACGGCAGCGGACCGATCATCATCATCACGGCCATTCCGATGCTGGTCATCGCCAACGCCTACCGGCGGCTGAACCTGTGGAATGCCAACTGCGGAGCGTCATTCGAGTGGGTTGGCCGCGCTATCAGCCCGTATCTGGGCTACCTCACCGGCTGGCTGATGATTGCCGCGTACATCATCGCCACAGTGAGCGGCGTCGAAGTACTCGGCCCGTCAGTGCTTGCTGTCTTCGGCTCCAACTCCACGAGCACGTGGGGGAATATCGGCATCGGCTCCGCGGTGGTGGTCGTCATGCTGGTCATCGCCGTCATTGGCATTAAGATCACCGCCCGTGCCCAGGTCAGCATGGCGGTCGTCGAGTACGCCATCCTCATCGGCTTCGCGATCGTCGGGCTGATCGCCGTCGCGAGTCATCACTCGGGTACCTTCGCATTCAGCAGCGGCTGGCTCAGCGTTACCGGAATCGGCGGCCACGGTGACGCGGTCGCAGGCTTTCTGATAGCGGTCTTCATGTTCACTGGCTGGGACGGCACGGTCTACGTCAACGAGGAAGTAAAGCACCGGCGCGCCAACCCCGGCCGCGCAGCAATGCTCGCCGTCGGCTTGCTGGCCATCATCTACACTCTCGCCACTGTGGGTCTGCAGGGGACGGTGTCGCCCGCGAAGCTGCAGGCTAACTCGGCGGATGTCCTTGTCTATGTCGCCAACGCACTCGGTGGCGGCGGCTGGGCCAAGGTCATGGCCCTGTCTCTCGCACTGTCGGTGATCGCAACGACAGGCACCGGAATCGTGCTGACTGCCCGGATGGTATACGGCATGGCAAGCTACCGGGCGCTGCCGGCCTTCCTGAGCAACATCTCGCGGCGCTACAAGACACCGGTGGGCGCCAGCATTATCGTCGGCATCCTGATTATCGCGCTGACCTGGGTATACCTGCTGGCAACGTCGGTGCAGAACGCATTTGACAACGTGGTGGACGTGACCGGCCTGCTGTTCGCCATCTTCTACATTCTCACTGCGCTCGCCACCATCGTCTTCTACCGGCGCCGGGTCTTCGGTGGTGTCTGGGACGCTCTCGTTCTCGGGCTGCTGCCCCTGGGCGCGGCCGGCTTCCTGGGCTGGATGTTCGTCAAGTCAGTGCAGCAGGCGGACTCAGCCGAGCGCTGGTCACTGATCGGGATTGTCGTGGTGGGCGTTGTGCTGATGCTCATCGCGCGGTTCGTGGCCAAGTCGCCGTTCTTCCAGATCAAGCGGGAAAGCGACCCCGCGCCCGCCACGGCTGGCCGCGGTCGGCACAGCTGAGCCAGCACGGTTCATCCGGCCCGGGTCAGTACAAGGCCCGGGCCGGTGCCGTTTCCCAGACCGTCCAGAGCGGGCGGTAGCCCTGCTGACTCCAGAACGGCGCGGACAGCGGGTTCACCTGCGCGTAGTGCAGCAGGGTGACACCGACGCCGGCCGCATCAACCTCGCCGTGAAACATGGCTGTCAGAGCCGCGCCGACGCCTGAGCCTCGCTGCTCTGCGGCAACGCCCATGAGCAGCAGGTACGCCACCGGAGCCGTGCTCACCAGGGGAGCAATCCATCGCGCGGCCGCTGGCGGCTCGGCGGCGAGCATGCCGATGGCCGTACCACCCAGCTCGGCTAGCCAGACCCATGGCTGCGGAGCGGCCAGCAGCCCGCTGAACTCGTCGCGGAGCGCGTTCGCTGTTCCCGGCCGCTCGGTAACGGCACTGACCTGCGCATCGAAGCGGATGACCTCGAGACCCAGCCGTACCAGCGCATCAAGGTCGCCTGGACCTGCCCGCCTGATGCTGAGACCCGCCTCCTGAGCTCTGCCGCCTGGCAGGTGGCCAATGTCCGCCGCCGCGTCGCCGCGCCGCCGGGCTGCGATTACTGCCAGAGGAGCAAACCCGTGGTGAAGCAGCGTCCTGACACCGCCGACGTCCCGGCTCGGCCAGGTGATCACTGCGGCAGAATCCGCATCGTCCGAGCCGGGCTGAGCGTTCACATGCTCTCGCCAGCTCTGCACGAGCGGATCGAGCGACGCGGCGACGTCCGGTCCGTCTAGGCACGCCGTCAACTCGAACCGGCGCGCGGCTCCCCAGGTCAGATCCAGCGAATCCGGGACCCCGGCCCAGTGGCGGCAGCTTCCGCGACCGCCCGGCCGCGTCACCTGATGGCCGCCCGGATCGCCGGGCAGCACGGTAGGAAGCAGCGGGTCGAGCTGCTGCCAGCGCCGCGGCGCCGTCAGGCCGGCAACTGGGTCGTTGTCATCGCTTGAGGCCGACATCGGCTGACCGGGCATCAGCCGGGCTGCTGCTCGCCGACGATGACGGCAAGGCTCTCGCGCGCACTGGCGGTGATCGGGTCGGCGGGCGCAAGGGCTCGCTCACCACGGGCAACGGCGTCCTCCAGCAGCCGCCGGGCGTCGCTCAGCCGCCCGACGGCGTAATAGACACGGCCGAGGCTGAGCGAGGCCAGGATCGCGTCGGGACTGTCGCTGCCCAGCGTTCGCCCGAAGCCCGCGTGTACCTGCTCGCAGAGCTGCACGGCCATCGACATCCGGCCCGCCTGGTGATAAGCGCCCGCCAGTGCTGCGGAGGCGCGGAGTGTGTCCTGATGGTCGGCACCCTGACTACGCTGCCGGTCAGCGACGACTTTCTTGTACTGCGAGAACGCGTCCTTGATCCGCCCGTCGGCGAGGTAGGCCTCGGCCAGCAGCTGCCGGGTCGCCATCGTGTCGGGATGCTGGGCGCCAAGTCCGCGCTCACGCTCCCCGAGAATCAGCCGGTAGAGCCGGATGGCCTCGCTCAGTTCGCCGGCCGCGCGGTAGCCGACCGCGACCTCGTCGCGGATGATCATGCACTCGGGGTGAGCGGGGCCGTAGGCGCGCTCGGCGTCGTTCAGCGCCTCGGTGAGAACCGAGATCGCGTCGTCGAAGAGCCCGGCGGTCACGAGGACCCGGCCCAGCCGGACGCGTGCGGCGAGCGTGCGCGGGTGGTCGGGACCATAGGCCTTGCCCCAGTCGGCCATGACTCGCTGATACCAGGCCACTGCCTCGCCAACGCGGCCCGCGGCGACGTACGAGCTCGCCAGGCGCTCGACTGTGACCATCGACTCCGGGTGGCCGGGGCCGAAGACCTGGTCCCCGATCGCGGTGAGCTCGGTCCAGTAGTCGACTGCCGGACCAGTGAGACCGGCCTCGTCGAGGCTCTGCCCGGCGCGCAGCAGAAGCGGGTGACAGCCGCCGGTCCACAGCAGCCCGCCGGTGGCGCGGCGTACGCTGGCAGCGCTCGCCCGCAGGCTCTGCCCGACACTGATATCCGGCTCGGGCGTCGGCCAGACCTCCAGCAGTGCCGCGGCAGCAGCCCGGGCGGCCTGCTCGAGCATGTCCGGCGACATCGCGGCCCGGACCGCTCGCTGCAGGATCGGATTCATCCGGACTGTCGACGGATCGGTGCTCCGGTCGAGGTTGACGAGCCCGGCCTGGTCGAGAACGGCCAGCGCCATGCGGGCTCGCTCCATCGCCTGCGGTGTCGCCGCGGAGGTTCCGGTGAGGTAACCACACGCCGTCGGAGCGGTGAAGACAGACGCCGGAACTCCATGACCGTCGAGCAGCGCGGCGATCGCCAGGCACGACTGCGCTGCGCCACCGGGCATCAGCTGGTCGGCGTGATCGACGCAGAGAGTCCAGGTGATCCCGGCGGCCGGCAACGGCGCCGCATCAGGCGAGTTGAACAGTGCCGACCGGAGGAAGAACTGCTCGCGATAATCGCCGCAGGTCATCCACGAGCCGCCGACCGCAGCTGTAGCCTGTGTCAGCGCCAGTGGCTGACAGTCCAGATCCTCGATCAGGTCCATCGCGCCGCGCCGCTGATCCGGATCGGACGACAGGCGCCCGACCAGGTAGCTCATGGCCTCACGCCGGCTGAACGGGCCGATCTCCAGGGGCAGTGCGTCCCGCAAGCCAGTCAGCTTGGTGCTGGCGGTGGTGACCATGACCTGCCCGGCCGGGCCTGCGGGCCACAGTCCTGCCAGATCCGCGCTGTCCGCGACGTCGTCCAGCACGATCAGCCAGCGGCGGTGGGTCTCCCTGAGCCAGGCGAGAAAGCTGGCGGCGACCGCCTCGGCGGTGCCGGGCGTGCGCGTCCCGGTGACAGTCCTGGCGGCCTGGACGTACCCGGAGAGGATCGAGGCGGCGCTGCTGCCGTCGACCCAGACGAGTAGGTCGACAGCCCGGCCCTGCCACTGGCTCTCGGCATAGTAGGCGGCGAGCTGCGTTTTGCCGCTGACCCGGAGCCAGTCGTGGGAAGAGCCCGACCCCGGCCGCCGGGCTGGCGACGTCAGCGCGATCACCGCGCTGCGCTCCAGCGCCATCCGCAGGTCCGGGCCTGACTCCGGTCTGGTGCTGTACCGGTCGGCGAGCGGCGGAACCGCCCCGGACCGCACCGGCCAGCCTGCTGTCACGACAAGCGGACCTGCTACCGGAGCCGGTGTTGGGTCGTCCACACCCGTCTCCATGTTGATTTGCACCCGCGACCGCCCAAGCAACCGATACCGCTCAGAAGTGACAACATTAAACCCGGGTGGCTGACATTGGCCGGTGAATGGTTGCCTCATTCGTGCCGGCCAGCCCGCCACCACCCGGTTAAGCCGACTTTAGCTTGCATCGTGCTGGTAGCTCATACACTCACGCAATTGCGCCGATAGACCGGCTGGTTTCTGACGCAAATGCCTCCTAAGCCGGACGTTAAGCCGATTGCGCCCCGGCGGGTCAGCTGCCGAACGGCACGTTCGCGCCGCGGACATAGCCGACCACGCCCGCCGAGGTGACCCGCACGCGGTCCAGCCGAAGGCCCAGGGGCAGCTTCGGGATGGTCAGCGTGATGTTCTGAATGGACCCGAGGAGCGATGACGGCAGGCCGCTGCTGCGTATGAGCCGGATATTCAGCTGGTCCGGACTCGGCAGGCTCACGCTCCAGGTGGCCGACCCGCTGGTGACGAGGAGATTCAGGGAAGCCCTGACCTCGTGCGGGCCCGCGGCCGTCAGGTTCAGGCCCGCTCCGTTGAGAAACGATCCGAGCGGGCCCACCTCGTGCGCGAGCGTCTTGCCCAGCGACGCGAAGCTGATCAGCGCCGTGCCTTTCACCGATCCGATCGTGCCGCCGGAGAACGCGTAGGAGTTGAGCGTGACGTCACGAGCGGTCGCGCTCATGCTCGTGATGGTGACCGGCCCCTCCGTCTGATCGTGGTCGGTCAGGCTCACCTGCTGAAAGTCCTTGCTGGCGGCCTGGGTCAGGAACGGGAAGCCGCCGATGCTGACCGAGGGCTTGTGCTGGAGACCCTGCTGTTCGATCTTGCTGGCCAGCACGCTCTCGGCTACCGCCCGGGCGGCGAAGTCGATGCCGAGCAGGACCAGGATGACGACCAGGATGGCGATCGTCCAGCGGCGTGCCCGATGGCGGCGCTGTGCGGAGTGCGTCCGGTGCGTGGCAGTGCCGGTCACCGTGGATCCCTCATCGGCCCGATGGTACGTGACAGACGCAGGTGCCCCGTTTCGCCGGGCTTCGTACGGGACGGCGGCTCGGTGCGGGCTGTCAGAGCCGCCCGGCCTCGACAATCCGGCGCAGGAAACGGCGGGTGCGGTCGTCCTTGGGGTCGGTGAACAGCTCTGCTGGCGGCGCGTCCTCGATGATGGTGCCTTCCTCCAGGAAGCACACCCGGTTCGCGATGTCGCGGGCGAACCCCATCTCGTGAGTCGCGATGAGCATCGTCATCCCGCCGGCCGCGAGCTCCCTGATGACGTCGAGTACCTCCGCCACGAGCTCGGGGTCGAGGGCGCTGGTGACTTCGTCGAGCAGCATGATCTGAGGTTGCATTGCCAGCGCCCGGACAATGGCCACGCGCTGCTGCTGGCCGCCGGACAGCCGGTCCGGGTACTCGTTGCGCTTGTCGGCGAGGCCGAATCTCGCAAGGAGCTCGCCTGCGGCCTCCTCCGCCTGGCCTTTCGGCATCCGGAGCGCCTTTGCCGGGGCAAGCGTCACATTCCGCAGGACGGTCATATGCGGGAAAAGGTTGTAGGACTGGAAGACGATGCCGACCTGTCGTCGCACGGCGTTGGCGTCGACTCCGGGGATCGTGACGTCCTGGCCGAGCAGGCATATCCGGCCAGCGCTTATCGGCTCCAGCAGGTTGATGCAGCGCAGCAGCGTCGACTTACCCGAGCCGGAAGCACCGATCAGGCAGATCACTTCGTGTGCGGCGACCGACAGGCTGATCCCGCGGAGCACTTCGTTGGCGCCGAAGGACTTGTGAACGTCTTCCACTTCGATGGCCGAGCCGGACGGGCCCGCGGCCAGCGGCTCGCCGGCGCTCACGCGACTCCCCCGGCAAGCCGCGGCGGCGGTCGCGGTCGATCAGCGAGTCGGTGAACCGGGCAAGCGGGATCGTCAGGATCAGGAACAGGATTGCGGCCACCGTGAGGCTCGAGTAGTTGAACACGGTGCTGCCGTAGATCTGGGCAGCCTGGTTCGCCTCGATCGCGCCCAGGACGCCGACGAGCGCGGTGTCCTTCTGCAGCGAGATGAAGTCGTTGAGCAGCGGCGGGATGATGTTCCTGATGGCCTGCGGCAGGATCACGTAGCGAAGCGCAGTGCTCTTGGAGAGGCCAAGGGACCGCGCGGCGGCGACCTGGCTCTGGTGCACAGAATTGAGCCCGGCCCGGTATACCTCCGAGACGTAGGCCGAGTAGCTGAGCGTCAGGGCAATCACGCCGTAGACGGCGAAGGACTGACTCGAGACGAAGCTCAGCCGCAGTGCCGGGACGCCGAAGCCGATCGCGTAGACGACCAGGAGCAGCGGGACACCGCGGAAGAAGTCCACGTAGATCATGGCCAGCACACGCAGGGGGAAGAGCGCCGGGCCGGTCGACTGCCGGATGAGCGCGATCACCAGAGCCAGGACGAGGATCAGCACCTCGGCGGCGAGGAACATCCGGATGTTCAGCCAGATGGCCTCTCCGACCGAATAGTAGCCCTTCGCCGGGTCGCCGATGAACGACTGCCACATGTCATGCGGGTCAAAGAAGGTGTGGCGGACCTGGCTGCTGCCGGGAGCTGCCAGGAAGATCGCGACGAGTATGGCCAGCACCACAAGCGTGCTCGCCGTCGAGATCGCCGTGGCCCGGCGGCCGCCACCCGAGAACAGCTTCGGGCCGCGCCCGGCCGTGCCGAAGCCAGCCATCGGGGTGCCCGCGCTGATCCCCTCGGTCACGAGGGCGGCACCATCCTGGCTGCCGGTGACGCCCGGTTCGCTGGTGGTCATGACGTGCGCGACGCTGCCGGCTACGGCTTGATCGTCGGGACGCTGAGGTAGAGCTGCAGGTACTGCTTCTGCAGCGCCTGGAGCGTACCGTTCGCCGTCAGCGTCGCGATGGCTTTGTTGACGCAGGTGACCAGCGGATTTCCCTTGGTGAACAGCAGACCGTAGTGCTCGCCGGTGCTCGGGAACTGTGCCACCATCTCCGAGCCCGGAATCTCGTCGGCGGCGATGTACTGCGCGGTCGGCGTGTCCGTCACGAAGGCGGCGATCTGGTGAGTCTGCAGCGCCTCCTTGACGTCATTCAGCGTGGAGAAGACCTTCACCTGTGACGTGGGCTGAATGCTGCCGGTAATGAACGACAGGCTCGTAGTGCCGATCTGGTCGCCGTAGATGTAGGACTTCAGCTGCGCAGGCGAGTGCTTGCTGATAATCGGCGAGTCCTTCTCCGCAACGAGGGCCTGCTGGACGTCGTAGTAGCTGCTGGAGAACGTCACGGCTGTGGCGCGCTGCGGCGTGTAGGAGATCTCGTTGATGTCGAAGTCGAACTTCTTCGGGCCCGGCGCGTACGACGCGTCGAACGGCTCGTAGGCCCAGTGCACCTGGGCAGCCTTGAAGCCGAGCTGCTTGGCGATGGCGTAGGTGACGGCGCTCTCGTAGCCCTTGCCGTTGGCCGGGTTGTTGTTCTCGAACCAGGGCGGGTAGGCGGGCTTGTCAGTCGCGACGGTCAGCGCGCCCCTGGCATAGAGCTCCGACTGAATGCCGGCGTAGGTGCAGCTGGCTGTCTTCGCGGCGCCGCCCGCACTCGGGGAAGCGCTGCTCCCGCACGCTGCCAGCCCGGCGGCGGCGATCGCGGTGAGCGCCACCAGGGCCACCCGACGCATCATGACTCACTCCGATCTCCGAGCATTTCCTGCCTCGGCGTAGCTTATAGCCCCGGAGCGACTGAATCTGCCCGCCCCGGCATGGCCGGGACGGGCAGATTTGCGAGGTCAGCGCGGTTCGATCACTCGATGTACTGCTTGATCGTACCGAACACGTAGATGTGCGTGACCCCGATGTGGACCTCTTTGTGGAACCAGTTGACCGCATCGTTGTAAATCCGCACGCAGCCATGCGACGCCGCATACCAGGGCACCGGGTCGCCGCCATGGATGGCGTAGGCGCGCCGGATGAAGAACACCGGATTCTCCATGAAGCCGAGCGGGACGGTGATGACCCCCTGGAGGTAGGACAGCGCCTTGTACTTGCCGTTCGGCGTGATGGCATAGCCACAGCTGCCCTGGCTGCAGTAGTAGTAGCGGCCGCCCGACGAGACGTGCAGGATCAGGTGCGGCTTGTTGTCCCGGTACAGGACAAGCACCTCAATGTTCTGGTTGATCTCGATCCGGCCAGACCCGCCATGCGGGTACTTGGTATAGGGAAGCCGGGGGCTGATCAGAGCCTTGCGGAATGCGTAGGTAATGACAGAATTGCTGTCAGCATTCATCGGCAGGCCCTGTACGCCCTTAAAGGCCCACACGGCTTCCTCGAGGTCGGGCCCGTAGTGGCCGTCATCGGGCCGGCGTAGTAGTGCAACTGGTTCAGGCGCTTCTGGACGCTCCGGACGGCTGCCCCGTGGTCGCCGTAGTACAGGTCATGGTTGGGCGGGACGTAGGCAGCGGCAGACGTCGTACTTCCGGCGTGCGCCACCGGATCCGACTTTGCGGCGCTTGCCGTCCCGGCCAGGCCGAAAGCCACCGTTCCGGCGACGGTCACCACGGCGCCCCCCGAGACCAGCCAGCGCCGAGCTGAGTGCTTCATGGTCACCTCTCGTTAGTACCCGCTTTGCGTCGTCTTACCGCTAAGGGCGGTTCCAGCGTCGCGCGGAGGCCAAAAAAGACTTACTCGGATATCTAGACGTTTGCCGGTTACTCTGGGTTGCGCGGCAAAGTCTCAGATTGGCCTCAATGTGATTCCTGCCCGCCATGGTGGCCGCCCGCCCGCGCGGGTGTGCAGCGCCACAGTGAGGGTATCTAGTCCGGCGACGTTCGCAGCGGCAGCCGCGCGCGGTGCCGTCGCAGGAACGGAGGCAGCAGGGTGAGTCTGGTCACGAAGGTCCGGGAGACGGCCGGCGGTCTGTACGGGCAGGCGAAGGCGCGTTACGCCGCCAGCCCTGCGATGCAGCGGGCCGGTCAGCAGGCGGGCCGCGCAGCCGGGCAGATGACGAGCCGGCTGCGTGACATGTCCGGCAAGGCGGGCTCGGCTCAGGCGGCGGGGAAGCTCCGCGACCTGTCCGGCAAGGCGGGCTCCAGCCAGGCCGCGGGGAAACTGCGCGACCTGTCCGGCAAGGCCACCTCCAGCCAGGCCGCCGGGAAACTGCGCGACCTGTCCGGCAAGGCCACCTCCAGCCAGGCCGCCGGGAAACTGCGCGACCTGTCCGGCAAGGCCACCTCCGCCGTAAAGGACGCACGGGCGCGCAAGCCCGGCACCAGGTGACGGCTCGGCTCACCCGGCTGACCGGATGGCGGCGTGATGCCCGGTAAAGGCGCGGACTCGCGCGCCAGCGAGCTGCTGGACGACCTCGCGGCCCAGATCGGCTTCCGCATCCGCCAGGGCAAGAAAGGTCCCGTCCTCACGCACCGGGATGGCAAGGTCGCGGAAACCTGGCGGCAGGACTTCCCGTACGACGAGCGCCTCAGCCGGAAGAAGTACGAGAAACAGAAACGCGGCCTGCAGATCGAGCTGCTGAAACTCCAGCGGCACATCAAGGCCACCGGCGGCCGGCTGATCATCGTCTTCGAGGGCCGGGACGCCGCCGGAAAGGGCGGAACCATCAAGCGCTTCACCGAGAACCTCAATCCGCGCGGCGCGCGGATCGTGGCCCTGGAGAAGCCGACCGAGCGGGAGCGCACGGAGTGGTACCTCCAGCGCTACATCGCGCATCTGCCGGCTGCCGGCGAGATCGTGATGTTCGACCGGTCCTGGTACAACCGGGCTGGCGTCGAGCGGGTGATGGGCTTCTGCACCGCAGAAGAGTGCATGGAGTTCCTCCGGGAGGCGCCAGAGTTCGAGCGGATGCTCGCCCGGGACGGGATTACGCTCGCCAAGTTCTGGTTCTCGGTCACCCGGGCGGAGCAGCTCAGGCGGTTCGTCAACCGGCAGCTTGACCCGGTGAAGAGATGGAAGCTCAGCCCGGTCGACCTTGCCTCGCTCGACAAGTGGGACGACTACACCGAGGCCAAGGAGTCCATGTTCTTCTTCACCGACGTCGCGGACGCGCCGTGGACGGTCGTGAAGAGCAACGACAAGAAGCGAGCCCGCATCGAGGCAATGCGGTATGTTCTCCGGCGCGTCGCCTACGAGGGACGGGATGACGCTGTGGTCGGCGAGCCTGACCCGCTCATCGTCGGACCGGCACCGCTCCTGTACGAGACGAGCGAGCAAGCCGCCGGCCAGGCCAGCTAAAGCTAGCCAGCCGACCCGGCTTCGGGCCAGCCCGCCTCGATCCAGACGCTGGGACGCTGCAGTCTGGTCACGACACCCGCGCTGGTGGCCGGCGGCTGCCGGAGTTCCGGTGCCGACGCGGGCCAGACGGCGAGCTCCAGGTTCCGGGTGCCGGGTCGGCCGGCCCCGACCCAGTCCCGGACGAGCCCGGACAGGTAGCCGGTGAGCTCAGCGCCGCCCGGGCCGAAGCCGCGGACCAGGACGCCCGGCCCGGAACGCGCCGCCTGGTCCCGCGCTAGTGCCGGCAGGCCCGAGTACGGCAACGCCCAGCTGACCGGGTGTCATGGCGTCACTGACCAGGCCGCCGAGCGGCAGCAGCGATGCCATCGCAAACCAGCCGCCCGGTGCCGACAGGACTGTGATGCGGTCGAGGCTGGCTGCGGCGATTGTCACCCAGAAGTCCAGGTCGGACAGGTCGGCGAGGCTGGAGACCGGGACACGCACCACCTCGTCGACGGCAGGCCCGGCCAGCGCTGCCTGGATGGCGCTGATGTCGGCGGGCGCCCCGTCGGCCATCGAGCCGATCAGCGGCTGCGGACCGCCGGCCTGGAAGACCGTCTCGGGACCGGCGAATGCACCCAGCATCTTGACGAAGCCGCAGCGCCACGCGGATGTTCCCGTCCAGCGCTCGCCGTCGCGGCGCAGGGCCACCGACAGCTGAATGCCACGTACCGACAGCGGCAGCACCAGCAGTCCGCCGGGGACAAGCTGGTCCAGCCAGGCGGGCGCGATGTCCCAGGCGCCCGCTGTCACGATGATCCGGTCGAACGGCGCCCGGTCCGGATCGCCGAACCCGCCGTCCGCGCACAGCACGAGGACCCGGTCGTAGCCAGCGGCCGCGAGACTGCCGCGCGCGCGTGCCACGAGTTCCGCATCGATGTCGACACTGACCACCTGACCGCCGGGTCCGGTGACCTCAGACATCACCGCCGCGTTGTAACCGCTTCCGGTGCCGATCTCGAGGACCCGGTCGCCCGGACGGAGGTCAAGCTGATCGAGCATGATCGCCATCATCGCGGGCTGCGACGACGAGCTGACCGGCAGTCCGTCCGGTCCGCACTTGATGACAAGGGCCTCGTCGCGATACGCGGCCGCCGGGCCGACCTCCGGGCACGAAGATATGCCGGGGCACGCGCGGCAAAGGCGCTGGCCGCCGAGCGGCTCAGCGGACCGCCGTGGTGCCGCAGGTCCCGGGCCAGCCGGGCCCGGGCGGCATCGGCACTATCCGGAGGATCGACCCAGGCCGGATCGAGAGGCTGCATGGCGCACCACCCCCGCTGTCCACGATAGGCCCGCGACGAGAGCCGCCCGCGCGGTGCCCGTCAGCCCGGCGGCGGGTTTCTCACCCGCGGATCCACGAGTGGTTCTAAGCCGGGCGAGCGCGCAGCCGGGACACCGCGTACAGGGCGATGCTGGCAGCGATGCCGGCATTCAGCGACTCGGCCGGCCCGCTGATCGGGATGCTGGGCCAGTGACGTCGCAGCGCTCGGTCACCAGCCGCGACAGGCCGTTGCCTTCCGAGCCGACAACCAGCACGAGCGGCGAGTCGGCTAGGTCAAGCTCGCCGATATCCTCGTCACCGTCGGCGTCGAGGCCGGCCACGAACAGGCCCGCATCCTGGTAGCTCACCAGCGCTCGGGCGAGGTTCGCCGTCTGGGCGACGCGGACCTGCGCCAGCGTGCCTGCGGACGCCTTCCACGAACCGGCCGTAACACCCGCCGACCGCCGCGGCGGGCACCAGGATGCCGTGCCCGCCGAATGCCGCGACCGAGCGCGCGACCGCGCCGAGGTTACGGGGATCAGTGACGCCGTCGAGCGCCACGATCAGTGGCATAGCACCCGCAGCCCGCGCGCCGTCCACGAGGTCGGCGGGGTCGGCGTAGGAGTAGCGCTTGATCCGCAGCGCGAGTCCCTGGTGGATCGCGCCGCCAGTGATCCGGTCGAGCTCTGACCGGCCGGCCTCGACGACCGGGATGCCGGCTTCGGTCGGCGAGCAGCACCGCCTGGCCGATGCGCTCGTCGCTATCCAGCCGCGGTCCGACATGCAGCGCGGTGGCCGGAACGCGAGCGCGCAGTGCCTCGAGCACCGGGTTGCGCCCGGCTACCAGCTCGGCTACGGAGCTGCCCGCGCCGCGGGCACGCGAGTCACCAGCACGCGACGGACCCCGCGAGCTGCCGGCGACCGGCCGCGATCCTGCCCGGCGGCCTGTCCGCCGGTAGCACCCCCGCGCCCGGCGGCCCGGCCGCTGGGCCGCGACTGGCCGGCCGCGACCCGGGCTAGCTGGCGTCTTCCGCGCCTGCGCCGCCGCGCCTTCGGGCCGGGTGTCCCGGCCGCATCTCCGCGGGCGGCGTCGGGCCCTTGCCCTCCAGCTTGCGCTTGCCCGTAACCGCCGGTGCCCGGCCGCGGCTTGCCCGACTTGGTCCGGCCGCCGCCCCCGCCGGCTCCTCGCGCGCTCATCTGCGCAAGCTCCCATCGCGGGCCGCGCGGGGTGTCCTCGACCAGCACGCCGGCCTCCAGGAGCTGGTCCCTGATGGCGTCGGCGGCAGCGAAGTCCTTGCGCGCGCGGGCTGCTTGCCGCTGCTCGAGCGCGACGCTGACGAGCGCGTCCACTACGGGCCGCAGGTCGCCGCTGGCCTGAGCAGCTCGCCCACGGTGCCGCCAGCGGGTCGAGCCCGAGTACCGACAGCATCGCCCTGACCTGCGCCAGGTGCTTGGCCGTCCCGGCAGCGTCACCGGCGGCGATTGCCGCGTTTCCGTCCCGGACGCTGTCGTGCACGATCGCCAGCGCTTGCGGCACGCCCAGGTCGTCGTCCATCGCCGCGGTGAACGCGGCCGGGAGCGACGCCAGGTCGACGGCCGCCGCAGCCTCGCCGCCCAGCAGCTCGGCGGCCCTGGTCACGAAGCCCTCGATCCGGCGGTAGGCGGTGGCCGCCTCGCCCAGCGCCTCCGGTGAGTAGTCGATCGGCGACCGGTAGTGCGCCTGGCCCAGGTAGTAGCGCAGCTCGACCGGCCGCACCCGGGTGACCATCTCGTCGACCAGCAGCGAGTTGCCGAGCGACTTGCTCATCTTCTCGCCGCCGATCCGGACGAGGCCGTTGTGCAGCCAGTAGCGGGCGAAGCCGTCGCCCGCTGCGTGCGACTGCGCCTGCTCGTTCTCGTGATGCGGGAACAGCAGGTCAAGGCCACCGCCATGGATGTCGAACGTCGCGCCGAGGTACTTGGTGGACATCGCCGAGCATTCCAGGTGCCAGCCCGGACGGCCCGGTCCCCACGGCGTCGGCCAGGTCGGCTCGCCCGGCTTGGCGCCCTTCCACAGCGCGAAGTCCCGCGGGTCGCGCTTCGCCCCGCTGTCGTCGGTATCCGCGGCTGCCCGCATGTGCTCGAGTCGCTGGCCGGACAGCTCGCCGTAGCCCGGCTGCGAGTGCACGTCGAAGTAGACGTCCCCGCCGGCGGCGTACGCATGGCCGCCATCGATCAGCCGCTGCATCAGCACGATCATCTCCGGTACGTGGCCGGTCGCCCGCGGCTCCGCGTCCGGCGGCAGGCAGCCGAGCACGTCATAGGCGCGGCTGAAGGCTCGCTGGTTCCGCTCAGCGACCTCCCACCACGGCACTTCCTCGTGCTGGGCGACGTGTAATGATCTTGTCGTCGATGTCGGTGACGTTGCGGCAGTACCGGACCTGGTAGTGCGACGCCCGGAGCCAGCGGATCAGGATGTCGAAGTTCACGCCCGAGCGGATATGCCCGATATGCGGCGGCGCCTGGACCGTGGCGCCGCACAAGTAGAGCGAGACCTGGCCCGGATGCAGCGGGACGAAGTCGCGCACCGAGCGCGTCGCGGTGTCGTAGAGGCGTAGCGTCACTGCCCAAGGTTACGGGATGTGCACGGCCAGATGCGGCGCGGCCTGCGGGGCGCGACTGCCGGGCGGGATCGCCGGCGGGCTGGCGGAACGGACTGGCGAGCCGGACCTTCCCGTACCGTTGACGTGATGGGCGGTTCTGTCGAGCGCGGGATGCGTGGCCGGCTGGCAGCAAGGCTTGCCGGGCTATCGGGCCGGCGCCGCGCGCTCATTGCTGGTGTGGCGCTGGTCGTGGTGGCGGCCGTGGCAGCCGCGGCGATTGCTGCCTCGGTCGGTGGCGGCTCGCCGGGCGCGGCAGCCAGTCCGGCCCAGAACCGGCCGGGCCCGGTGCTGCTCGTGCCTGGTTACGGCGGCAGCACCAGCTCGCTGGACTTGCTGGCGAACCGGATCCGCGCGACCGGCCGCAAGGCTACCGTGCTGCGCTTGCCGGGCACCGGCACCGGCAGCCTGATCACCGACGCCGCGCTGCTCAACACCGCTGTCAACGAGCGATCTTGCGCACGACGCTCGCTCGGTGGACATCATCGGCTACTCCGCCGGCGGCGTCGTGGCGCTGATCTGGGCCCGCCGCGATGACGGCGCGGGCAGGGCCAGGCGCATCATCACGCTCGGATCTCCGTTCCACGGCACTGAGCTTGCGGCTGCGGCCGAGGCGTTCGTGCCCGGCGCCTGCACGACGGCCTGCCAGCAGCTCGTCCCCGGCAGCGCGCTGCTGGCCAGTCTCGATGTGGCGAACCCGGCCGGGCTGCCGCAGTGGCTGTCGCTCTGGACAACCGACGACGAGATCGTCACGCCGCCCGACTCGGCCCGGCTGGCCGGGGCGATCGACGTTCCCGTGCAGTCGGTCTGCCCGGCACTGAGCATCACCCACTCGCAGCTGCCCGCCAGCCCGCCAGTCGTCGCCATGGTGCTGCAGGCTCTCGGGCCCGAACCGCTGGCAGCGCCGTCGGCCGACCGACTGACCGCTAGCTCGTGATGTCCTTGCTGGCGAAGTTCGCCCAGGCGGCCGCCACGAACACGACCACGTAGACAGCCTGGATCTCGAAGCCCTGGTCGATGTCCGCCACAGGATCGGCTGCCGGAAGAAGTCGACCCACGAGAGCCAGTACCGGGTCGGCAGGTAGGGGCTGATGGCGGAGGCCGAATTCAGCGCCACCAGGACGCCGCTGGTGATGAGCACAGCCAGCGCGCCAAGGGTCGCACCCAGCGCGGAATCGGTAGATAGTCGACAGGAACAGCGCGATCGCGCCGACGCCGAGCATCGACACGACGATGAATGCCACCACCCCGGCTGTCCGCACCAGCACGTCCGCCGGGGTGAGCGCGGTCCCGGACAGCGATGCCGCGACCACGTTGGTCGTGGTGATGCCGGAGGAGGTGACCGCGGCCGGCTTCGAGCCGAACAGCAGCCTGCCGGTCACGTAGGACGTCGCCGCTACCGCTACGACCGCGAGCACCACATAAGCGACGAGCGCCACCAGCTTTGCGATCAGCAGCCTGGTCCGCGGGACTGGCCTGGCCAGCAGGTAGCGCAGCATCCCGGCGCTGGCCTCGCCCGCGATCGCGTCGCCAGCCACGACCGCAACCGCGATCGGGAGGAATATCGGCAGCACGATCGCCAGCGCGGCAGCCGGGAACAGCGCCCCGTCGGAGAGCACCGCGGACAGCAGCGTCGGGCCCTGACCCGGCGGCGGCGCGACATGAGTCACTGCCACGAAGATCGCCACCACGATCGGCAGGCCGCACAGCAGCGCGACACTCACCCAGTTCCGCGGCCGCCGCGCCAGCTTGACCAGCTCAACTGTGATCATGGCCAGGTTCCGTCCCGTCGATCCGGTCAGAGCCCGAGCTCGTCACCGAAAGCACAAGTTCCTCGAGCGAGCGCCGCTCGGGGCTGACCTCACTCACCCGGAGCCCGGCAGCGACCAGCTCGGAGTTAACCGCCGCCGGGTCGGCGTCGGCGATGATCAGGCGGTCCGCCGCACGCTCGGCGACCCGGCCGTCCAGCAGCGCCGCAGCCCGGTCGGCGTCCGCGCTCTGCACGATGACCCGCCCGGTCGGCCCGCGCAGCGCGGTCATGTCGTCCTGCAGCACGAGCCGGCCCCGGTTGATCACGCCGATCCGGGTGCAGAGCTGCTCTACCTCGGCAAGCTGGTGGCTGGACAGGAAGACCGTGGTCCCGGTCGCGTTCAGCTCGGTCAGCAAGTCGCGGATCTCGCGGATGCCCTGCGGGTCGAGGCCATTAGTCGGCTCGTCAAGCACGAGCAGGCGAGGCGATCGCAGCAGCGCAGCGGCCAGGCCGAGACGCTGTCGCATCCCGAGCGAGTATTTCTTCACCGCCCGGTTGTCGAGTCCGCCGAGGCCAACCCGCTCCAGCGCCTCGCCGATCCGGACCCGGCGACTTCGGCGGCTACTGCGGCTGCCATTCGGCCCGGCGCCGGCCGCGTCGATCAGCGCGAGGTTGGCACGGCCGGACAGGTGTCCGTAGGCAGCCGGTGACTCCACCAGCGAGCCGATCTGCGGCAGCACCGCGGAGATCCGCCGCGGTACCGGCTGACCGAGCACCTCGATCGTCCCGCTGGTGGCATAGACCAGCCCGAGCAGCATGCGTACCACGGTTGTCTTGCCGGACCCGTTCGCACCGAGGAACCCGTACCGGTCGCCTGCCCGCACGTCCAGGTCGACGTGGTCAACGGCGAGCACGTGGCCATAGCGCTTGGTCAGCGCACTCGTGACGATCACGGCGAGTCCATGAGCTCGGCGCCTGCGCCCTCCAGCAGCCTGGCGGTCACCGCACCGGTGAGCAGGTACACCGGACCGCCATAGCGCGAAGGGGCCAGCAGCACGGTGAGCAGCGGAGTCTGCACAAGCACGGCGGTGCCGCCGGCCAGCCTGATGGTGGCGCCGACCGAGCCGACCGCGGTCAGCGCCTGGCGTCCGGTCTTGTACGGCAGTGGCAGGACCGCGAACCGGGCGAGCCCGCTACCGTAGGCGGCGACGTCGGGCAGGCCGGCAGGGCTGGCCACCCGGGCGACGCCGCCTAGCTCGGCGGGCAGCGCCGGCGCCGTAGCCGTTCAGCACTCCGGCCGCGTCTGGCAGGGCGGTTCTGCTCAGGTTCACTCCGGGAGCCGGATCGGGCTGCACGTCCGCCGGCGACGGCATGGTCTGCCGCACATCGAGGAACCTGGTCACCAGCGCCGGCGCGGCCGAGCCCCGCCCGAAGACCTCGACCTGGACCGGCAGGCCGGTTGCCGGATCAGCCCAGATGTCGACCGCGGCGATCGTGGTTGCCGAGCCCGACGGGACGATGCGCACGCCTGCCGCGGCAATGCCCGCCACCCGCTGCGAGGGCAGCCTGGAGATGCGATCGGCCCGGCCGGCGAAGGCCAGCAGCCGGCGCGCCAGCGCGGGCGGCAGCAGATCGGCCGCGCGCGGCAGCCGGACCGGCTGGGCGCCCACCACCCGGGTCAGCAGGTTGCTGCTGTAGTCCCAGAGGTAGGTTCCCTGGCCAGTCTGATAGATGTCCTGCTCCCCGGCCGCGGTGAGCTCGTCAGCGCGCCACTCGCCGGGCGACCGGTACCACGCATACTGGTCGGTGGTGCCGTCGAGCAGCGAGATGACGTTGCCGAGATCAGGAAGACTGGGGAGGTCGAGGTTGACGTCGCTCTCCGCGTAGCCCTGGTAAGAAACGTGGCCCGACGCCATCATCCGCGTCCGGAGCTGCGCGGCCGAGAGCACCGAAGCCGGCACTGGCCAGGCTGCCACCAGCGCCGGAAGCGCGCACAGCAGTGCGGTCCCGGCAGCCACGAGCGCCCACCGGCGCAGCGCCAATCGGCTTACGATGCGCATGGAAGTGCGCGCATGTCGGCAGACACCGTTCCACAGTACGTCCGCCGCCGGAAGGCGCCAGGGTAGCTGTCAGAATCCCGGACCCTTGTCGGCGCCCTGCGGGCTTACCTTGCCTCGCGCCGCGTTGGCCCAGCTCCAGGCGTACTCGGGATCCTCGGCCGCGGCGGCCGGGCCGGCCAGCAGCAGCGGCCGGAAGGTGTCGATCATGACCGCCGTCTCGTCGGTGGTGTCCTTGCCCTCGGCCAGACCGCGGATGACAGCTTCCACCGCGCCCGGCTGCGGGCCGTGGGTGAAGCCGGACGGATGGAGGGTGATGGAGCCGAGCCCGACTCCGGAGCCCTTGCGAGCCGAGTAATCACCGGCGACGTAGTACATCATCTCGTCGGAGTCGACGTTGTGATGGTTGTACGGGATCGGGACCGCCTCGGCGTCGAAGTCCAGCGGCCGCGGGCAGAACGAGCAGATCACGAAGTTCGGCCCCTCGAACGTCTGGTGGACCGGCGGCGGCGCATGCGTGCGCTTCACGATCGGCTCGAAATCGGCGATGTTGAACGCGTACGGGTACAGGAAGCCGTCCCAGCCCACCACGTCGAACGGGTGGTAGGCATACGTCAGCCGGGTCAGCCCGTACCGGTTGCGGACGATGACCGGCACATCCTCGCCGTCTGCGAGCAGCGGTCCGGCCGGCCCGCGCAGATCCCGCTCGCTGTACGGCGCGTGCTCGAGGAACTGCCCGTACTGCGACAGGTAGCGCTTCGGCGGCCGGATGTGCCCTCGCGCCTCGACGACCAGCGCGTGCACGCCGTCGCCCGCCCGCCAGCGGTGAATGGTCCCGCGCGGCACGATGACGTAGTCCCCCGCGCGCACCGCCATCGTGCCGTAAACCGACTCGAAGGTTGCCGAGCCCGATCTGAGGTAGACCGCCTCGTCGCCCGCGGAGTTGCGGTACAGCTCGGAGTCGGCGTCGGCCGCGGCGAAGCTGATGCGAACGTCGTCGTTGGCCATCAGCAGCTGACGGCCGAGGACAAGATCGCCGCCAGCAGGCAGGTCCTGAGTCCGGTAGTGCCGCGGCAGCAGCGGATGGTTCGGCCGGAGGGCCGGCTCGCCCGCCGCGTCGGGAAGCCCTTCGCTCTTGACGATCGCCGTCGGCGGATGCACGTGGTAGAGGAGCGAGGAGTCGGACACGAAACCCTCCTCGCCCATGAGCTCCTCGGCGTAGAGATTGCCGGCAGCATCCCGGAACCGGGTGTGGCGCTTGCGCGGAACTTCCCCAGCGACCCGGTAGTACGGCATGTCGTCTCCTTTGACGGTTGAGCGCCGCGGCGGGCGGGTTCCAGAGGGTTTGTCCCCCATAATGCGACTCGCCAGCCTCGCCGCCAACGGCCGCATGCTTGCAGCACCGCCCGTTCCTGACTATAAGGGGAACCGCAGTCAGACTGATATCGCCGAGGAAGGACGCGTCACGCCGATGAGCGCGCAGCCTGCGGGTACCCAGCGGTCAGGCGAAGTCCGGCCGCACGACAAGGCGCCGCGGGCGGTGCGGACACTCGGCCTCGCTGCCGTCTGCCTGGGTGTCGTGGCGATCGCGGCGGCGACTTTCGTGCTGTCGTATTCCGGGATTCACGCGCTGGCCCTGCAGGCCCGGATCGAGCCGCGGCTGGCGCGCGGCTATCCGCTGCTGATCGACGCCATGCTCGTCGTCGTGCTCGCCGCGGTGCTCGCGCTGCGCGGGGCCGGGCTCCCGAGCCGGATCTTCGCCTGGGTCACGCTGCTTGTCATCCTGGCCGCCGCAGCGGGCGCCGACGCGCTGCACGCCGCCGGCCGCAAGCTCCCCGATCACGTCGCCGCCGTCACGGCCGCCGTCGTGCCGTGGGTGCTGGTGTTCCTGGCGTTCGGCCTCCTGCTCGCGATGCTCCGCCACGCGCGGAACCGGCGGCAGGCTGCCGCCCGCGGCCGGGTGGCTCCGCATGGCGAGGCGCGCGCGCACTGGCAGCCCGCAGCGGCGAGCGAGGCCGTCCCGGCCCCGCCGACTCTTGACCTGCCGCACCGTCTGTCAGCCGCCGCAATACCCGCCACTGCTGTACTCGCCAGTGGGATACCCGTCAGCGGCGGGTCGGCCACCACGGAGGCGGCTGGCCCGGATACGGCCGGCCAGCCTCAGGACGTCCAGCCCGAAGAGACCCAGCCCGGGGATGCCCAGCCCGGGGATGCCCAGCCCGACGACGCGACCGCCGCGGCGGCCGAGGCGGAGCCCGTCATGTCGCCCGTCGTGGCCGTTCCGCATCAGCCGGGTCCCGACGTGGTCGCGGATGCCGATCCCGGCCTCGGCGCAGCCGGCCAGCATTTCGTCCCGGAGCTGGCAGCAGACACTGACGAAGCTGCGGACGACCCGTCGGGCGACGAGCCGGACAGCCCGCACGGCGACCCCGGTATCTCAGGGGCGCAGGAGCCGGATGACCCGGAGATGCCGGTGTTTCACCGCATGTGGAGCGCGCCGACACCACCGTCCGGGATGTAGCACCGGCAATGCGGCGTCCATTGCCGGCGGCTAACCGGTCCGGCCGACGATGGCCGTCGCGATGGCCGCGATTCCCTCGCCGCGGCCGGTCAGGCCGAGGCCGTCGCTCGTGGTCGCCGAGAGGCTGACGGCCGCGCCGCCCAGCGCTGCCGACAGGGCCTGCTCGGCTTCGGCTCGCCGCGATGACATGCGCGGGCGGTTGCAGATGACCTGGACGGCCACGTTTCCGATCTGGTAATCGGCGTCAGCCACGAGGCGCGCTGTCTCCCGCAGCAGCGCGTCCCCGGCGGCGCCTGCCCACTCAGGCCGGTCCGTGCCGTACTGAGTGCCCAGGTCGCCGAGGCCGGCCGCCGACAGCAGCGCGCTGCAGGCAGCATGGGCTGCCACGTCTCCGTCGGAATGGCCGGTCAGCCCTTCCTCATCCGGCCAGAGCAGGCACGCGAGGTAGAGCGGCCTGCCCGGGCCGAAGGGATGAATGTCGACACCGACACCGACTCGCGGCAGCACGCCGGTCATGGTGTCAGACAGAGTCAGGACGCGAGAATCTCGTCGAGAAGTGCCTCGGCCTTGTCCTCGTTGGTCTTCTCGGCGAGCGCGAGCTCACTGACGAGGATCTGGCGGGCCTTGGCCAGCATGCGCTTCTCTCCGGCCGACAGCCCGCGCTCGCGGTCCCGGCGCCACAGGTCACGCACGACCTCGGCGACCTTGTTGACATCGCCGGAGGCGAGCTTCTCCAGGTTGGCCTTGTACCGCCGCGACCAGTTAGTCGGCTCTTCGGTGTAGGGGGCGCGCAGAACCTCGAAAACCCGCTCCAGCCCCTCCTGGCCCACCACATCACGGACGCCCACTAGCTCAGCGTTGTCCGCGGGCACACGCACAGTCAGGTCGCCCTTGTCGACCTTGAGTACGAGGTAGGTCTTGTCCTCGCCCTTGATCACACGGACTTCGATTTCCTCGATCCGAGCAGCCCCATGATGGGGGTAGACGACGGTGTCGCCGACCTTGAATGACATGTGGCATGTACCCCTTCCGCTGAACCCATCCTACCACGCGTAGCGCGGGCGATTAGCCGTCGTTAGTGGCAAAGGTGCAGGTCAATGGCTCAGTTGGCAGCCTGGTACCCGGGCGTGGCGCTCACCGGCCAGTCAGAGCTGGGGCAATGCGGCCCGCCGCGGCCCGATGACCTCGGGACTCACCGTGCCGCCCGGGCGCTGATGGGCTCATACTGAAAGAAGACGTTCGCTCCTGTCGAGAGGTAAGCGTGAACCCAGGCGGCGAACCGGAACGGGACGACACTGGCCTGCCACCGGTCGATATCGAGATTCCCGACGACGCGCGGGATCTCGACCGTGACGTGCAGGCGTACCACCGGGAGCTTCGGGCTGAGCGGCGGCGGCAGCGCTGGCGGTCCGCGCATCACCGGTTCGGCGGCGACGGCATCGTCCTGCCGCTGCTGGCATGCTGCCTGATCCTGGCGCTCATCACCGGCACGCTGCTCACGATCTTCACCGCGACTTCAGACCAGAACCTGACGAACACCCCTGGCGGCCGGGGTGCGCCGACGAGCAGCCGCGCCCACGGCGGCAATCCCGGCCCCACATCGCCGTCTTCTTCCGGAAGCCGGCTGCATAGCCGGACCCCGGCCAAGGGCGCCTCCGCGTCGGCCTCCGCCTCGTCGTCTGCGTCCGCCCCGGCGTCCTCGGGCGCGGGCTCGCGGACCTCCGGGGCGACTGCGATCACTGAGCCGCATCTTGTCTCGACGAGCGGCGGCCTTCCGGCCGGCGCGCTCAGGCTCGCCGGGAGCGTCTCGCTCCAGCTCACGGCGCTCAGCGGAGCGATGCTCGTCCTCGTTCCGACCTCGTGCCGCTGCACCGCCGCGGTCCGGTGGCTGGCCGGCATCGGCGCGCAGCAGCACGCGCCGACCTTCATCGTCGGCACGCCGGGCTCCGTGCCGGAAGCGGAACGGGTCTACGGGCGGCTCAGTCCCGTCATGCAGGCGGATGCCAGCCTCGCGGTCGACCCGCAGAGCGTGCTGTGGACTGCGATCCCGGTTTCCGGGCTGACCCTCGTCGTCGTCGGGTCAGAACCTCTCGGCGAACGTCAGTACGTCTCCTACGCCGACCGGGTGATCCCCGGCGGCAGCGCGGCGGCAATCGTCCAAGCGCTCGCCGACTGAGCCGGGCAACTGGCAGAATCTTGCCCGCGCCGCAACGGCCGCCCCGCTGCTCACCGCGGCCCGCCAGGTGGCTACGCTTTTCGGCGTCTCAACGGAGATCTCGCACGACCCGAGGGGAGCATGCCGTGATCCGGAGCGGCTGGAGAAGCAGACTGCCGCGTCGGCTGGTGCTGGTGGCGGCGGCTGCGCTGATTCCGGTCCTGGCCGGATGCGAGGCCGGCACCAACGCCCCCACGCTCAACTTCCACTATCCGACCGACGCGGCCGGAACCGTCGCCGGCCAGATCTCCATCCGGAATGTCTTCGTCCTCGGCCCGGGCCTCGGCGCGAGCCTCCAGCCGGGGCAGTCAGCAAGCCTCTTCCTGGCGCTGGTGAACACCGGCGCGCCCGACCGGCTGCTCAGCATCTCGGCACCGGGAACGGCGACCTCGGTCTCCATACCGAGCGGCGGGGTCGCGGTCCTGACGAACGACCCGGTGCTCCTGAGCGGCCCGAAGCCGGCGCTCGTGCTGG
Organism: uncultured Actinomycetota bacterium; assembly: GCA_963711535.1. Classification (GTDB taxonomy): domain Bacteria; phylum Actinomycetota; class Actinomycetes; order Streptosporangiales; family Streptosporangiaceae; genus JAJYUU01. Next base: position 878,127 of record CAVQEN010000008.1, read on the forward strand.
TGCACCTGACCCGGACCGTGGCCAGCGGCTCGTCACTCAGGCTCGTGCTCACGTTCAAGAACGAGGGGCCGGTCACGCTGCTTGTGCCCGTCTTCCCGCGCGCGTCGCATTACCAGACCCTGTTGCCGCCTGCCCCGACGCCGTCCGCGACGGTCACGCCCGCGGGCAAGAAGGGCAAGCACCACAAGGCGAGCGTGTCAGCCTCGGCGACCCCGTCAAGCACCCCGACGGTGAGCCCGACCCCGACCCCGACGTCCTGAACTCGAGGTAGGTCAGCGCCACGAGGTAAGTCCGCTGAGCGTTCAGCCAGCCGGCTTGCTCAGCCAACCGGCTCGAACTTGTAGCCAAGTCCCCGGACGGTCACGATGTGCCGCGGGTTGGTGGGCTCGGCCTCGACCTTCGCGCGCAGGCGCTTGACGTGCACGTCCAGCGTCTTGGTGTCGCCGACGTAGTCCGCGCCCCAGACCCGGTCGATCAGCTGCATCCGGGTGAGCACGCGGCCCGCGTTCCGCAGCAGCACCTCGAGCAGCTCGAACTCCTTCAGCGGGAGCTGGACCGGCGCGCTGCGCACGGTCACCACATGCCGGTCCACGTCCATCCGGACGGGCCCGGACTCCATGATCGAGCTCACCGGCTCGTCGGGGTCGCCGCGGCGCCGCAAGACCGCGCGCATCCGCGCCACTAGCTCGCGGGACGAGAACGGCTTGGTCACGTAGTCGTCGGCACCGAGCTCCAGGCCGACCACCTTGTCGATCTCGCTGTCCTTCGCGGTCAGCATGATCACCGGGACGTTGGAGCGCTCCCGCAGCGTCCGGCACACCTCGCTGCCGGGCAGGCCGGGCAGCATCAGGTCAAGCAGGACCAGGTCCGCGCCGGTGCGATCGAACGTCTCGATCGCGTCCGGGCCAGTCGGGCAGACGGCGACCTCGAAGCCTTCCTTGCGCAGCATGTACGACAGCGCGTCGCTGAACGATTCCTCGTCCTCGACAACGAGCACCCGAGTCACTTAACTGCCTCCCAAGACAGGTTGCGCGGCCCGGTGGTCTGATCGCGCGGCTTGCTGATCCGTCTCATTCACCGGCTTGCCGCACCCCGGGCGAAGCGGGAGCCGGAGCGTAAAGGTGGAGCCGGCACCTTCCTGGCTCCACACCGAGACGTTACCGCCGTGGGCGGCGGTCACGTGCTTGACGATGGCCAGGCCGAGGCCGGTACCGCCGGTGGCCCGCGACCGCGCCGGGTCGACCCGGTAGAAGCGCTCGAAGATGCGCTCCCGGTCGCGCTCCGGAATGCCGATGCCCTGGTCGGACACGCTGACCTCAGCCATCCAGCTGGATGCGGCCCTGGTCGTGATCAGGACCCTGGTCTTGTCGGGACTGTAGGCGACTGCGTTCTCCAGCAGGTTGCGGAGCGCAGTGACGAGCAGATCCTCGTCGCCGAGGATGGTGATGCCGCGCTCGCCGGAGACCTCGAGCGAGATGCCCCGGACCGAAGCCCGCATCCGGCAGCGGTCCACGGCCTCGGCGACCGCGTCGTCCAGCACGATCGGGCTCGGATCGGGTACCGGCTCGGCCGCCTGGATCCGCGACAGCATGATCAGGTCCTGCACCAGGTCGGTCAGCCGGGATGCCTCCTGGCGCATCCGGCCGGCGAACCGGAGCACGGCCTCGGGGTCGCCGGCGGCCTCCTCGACCGTCTCGGCCAGCAGTGCCAGCGCGCCGACGGGAGTCTTCAGCTCGTGGCTGATGTTGGCGACGAAGTCCCGCCGGACCTCGTCTACTCTGCGGCTCTCGGTCTGGTCCTCGGCGAGCAGCAGGATGAGGCCGCCGTCACCGACGGCCGGGCCCAGCGGCGCGACCCGGACGGCGAAGCTCGTGGCCCGGCCGTTGAAGCGGTTGGTCATGATGTCGATCTCGCCCTCGCGCGGCGTTCCCTCACGCCGCACCTGGCGAGCCAGCGCCAGCAGCTCACCGACGACCAGCCGGTCGTCCTCGACCAGACCGAACTCGCGCGCGGCCGCGCTTGAGCTCAGGACGCGGTCGTCACTGCCCAGCACCACAGCCGACGACAGCAGCACCGCCAGGACGGAGCCGACGCCTGGAGGCAGCTTGCTGTCCTGGACGAAGCCCGGGTCTGACATGTCCGAAGACATGACTGCTTGCACCCCCATCTCCACGGTCCGATGCTATGTGCGCGGCCTGTTCTCGCCCACCAGCGGACCCTGCCACCTGCAGTTGTTCGCTGAGTGTTCACGGTCCCGACTGCAGGCATCCATGTTGATTGTGCCGTGCCGGCACCAGTGAAAGGAACAGCCGGACACGCCCGTCTGGCCTGCCGGGGCCAGGGACGGGGTGGAGGCCGGCCGCGCCGGTCAGCGACCCTGGGCGCGCACAGCCTCGGCTGCCTGTGCGGCGGCCTCCGGATCGAGGTACCGGCCGCCGGGCTGCAGGGGCCGGAACTGATCGTCCAGCTCGTACACCAGCGGCATGCCGGTCGGGATGTTGAGCTCGGAGATATCGGCGTCGCTGATGCCGTCGAGATGCTTCACCAGGGCGCGGATCGAGTTGCCGTGAGCGACGACCAGGGTGACCCGGCCTGCCGCCAGGTCGACGACGATCGCGTCGTACCAGTACGGCAGCATCCGGAGCAGCACATCGCGCAGGCACTCGGTCCGGGGCAGCAGATCGGGCGGCAGCAGCGCGTACCGGGGGTCACCCGCCTGGGACAGCGGGTCGTCGTCGGCGATCGGCGGCGGCGGGACGTCATAGGACCGGCGCCACACCATGAACTGCTCGTCGCCGTACTGCTGGCGCGTCTGCGCCTTGTCCTTGCCCTGCAGCGCGCCGTAATGCCGCTCGTTGAGCCGCCAGGATCGCCGCACGGGCAGCCAGCTCAGGTCGGCTGCCTCCAGCGCGATGTTCGCGGTCTGAATGGCCCGGCTGAGCACCGACGTGTGCACCACATCGGGCCGGAGCCCCGCGTCGGTGAGCTGCTGCCCGGCCCGCGCGGCCTCAGTGCGGCCGTGCTCGGACAGCTTCGCGTCGACCCAACCGGTGAACAGGCCCTTGTCGTTCCACTCGCTCTCGCCGTGCCGGATCAGGATGAGGGTGCTCATGCCGGAATCCTAGCGTGACGCTAAAACCCTATAAACCTGGCAGGAAACGTGGTCATAACGGTTCACACCACGCGGCCTGCCTTACCCGTTACGACGGGAATCTGGCGGCTGGCTCGGTAGTTGGTCTGTTCCGGAGGTGAGGGCCCGTGCCGCGACGCTCTCCACGGCGGATCGCGACCGTCAGCGTTCACACATCACCGCTTGAGCAGCCGGGGACCGGCGACGCAGGCGGCCTTAACGTCTACGTCGTCGAAGTAGCCAGACGGCTCGCTGAGCGCGGCGTGGAGGTCGACATCTTCACCCGGGCGGTCTCCCGTGAGCAGCCCCAGGTGGCTGAGCTGGCCCCCGGCGTGCTGGTGCGCCATCTCGCGGCCGGGCCGTTCGAAGATCTGGACAAATCAGATCTTCCCGGCCAGCTCTGCCAGTTCACCTTCGAGCTGCTGCGTACCGAGGCTGCCCACGCCCCCGGCCGCTACGACCTCGTGCACGGCCACTACTGGCTGTCCGGCCAGGTCGGAGCGGTCGCCAAGGAACGGTGGGGCGTCCCGCTCGTGCAGTCCATGCATACCCTCGGCCGGGTCAAGAACGCTGCGCTCGCCACAGGCGACACCCCGGAACCCGACGTCAGGCTGCGCGGTGAGGCGGAGGTGGTGGCCTGCGCTGACCGCCTGGTGGCCAATACCGACGACGAGGCCAGCCAGCTCGTCGGCTACTACGGCGCCGACCCTGCCCGCGTCACGACCATCAACCCCGGCGTCGACCTGGCCGTCTTCCAGCCTGGCTCGCAGCTCCGCGCTCGGCAGCAGCTCGGCCTGAGGCCCGACGGGATCGTCCTGGTGTTCGCGGGTCGCGTGCAGCCGCTCAAGGCACCTGACGTCGTCCTGCACGCGGCTGCCCAGCTCGTCGCCGACGACCCGGCCCTGGCCGGCAAGCTCACCGTGGCCTTCGTCGGCGGCCCCAGCGGCACCGGCCTGGCACGACCCGGACGGGCTGCTCGAGTTGTCCGCGCGCCTCGGCCTTGGCGGCCTGGTACGGCTCGAGCCGCCCTGCCCGCAACCCGAGCTTGCGCAGTGGTACCGCGCCGCGACCCTGGTGATGGTGCCGTCGTACTCGGAGTCCTTCGGCCTCGTCGCGATGGAAGCGCAGGCATGCGGCACGCCCGTGGTCGCGGCCGCGGTCGGCGGGCTGCGCACGGCGGTCCGGCACGGGCAGTCCGGCGTGCTTGTGGACTCGCGCGACCCCGGCTACTACGCCAAAGCCGTCCGCGAGCTCATCACCTCGCCAGCCACCCTCGCCCGGCTGGCGCACGGCGCGCGCGAGCACGCATCCCGTTTCGGCTGGTCAACCACCGTCGACGCGCTGCTGCAGCTCTACGCGACCGTCACCGCCGAGACGGCCGCCGCGGTGGACGCGTGACCGGACCGGACTACGGCGGCATGCTGCAGGCCGCGCTCGACGGCCTGGACGTCAGCTATGAGTCACCGGAGCCGGGGAGCTACCTGGTGACGCTGCCCGGCCAGCACAAGCTGAAGACCATGGCCTGGCTCATCGCCGGGACTCACAGCCTGCACGTCGAGGCGTTCTACTGCCGCCAGCCGGACGAGAACCACGCGGAGTTCTATCGCTATCTGCTGGAGCACAACGCGCGGATGTACGGCGTCCAGTTCGCGCTCGACCCGGTCGGTGACGTCTATCTGGTCGGCCGGCTTCCGCTGCGGGCCATCGCGCCGAACGAAGTCGACCGGCTACTCGGCTGCGTGCTGAGCTACGCCGACGACACCTTCGACCAGGCGCTGATGATCGGCTTCGCCACGGCCATCAAGAAGGAGTACGACTGGCGCGTCCGGCGCGGCGAGAGCCTGGCCAACCTGCAGGCGTTCGGGCGGATCACCGGCGCCGACGCAGGCGCACCCGGCCGGAGCGGCGCAGCGGCGGGGCCTCGTTTCCGTGAGTCGTGAGCATTTCAAGACCAGTCAGGCTGAGCTCTGCGCCTGCCCTGCGGGCTGGTTTCAGGACCTGACCAGCCGGGCCACGGCGTCTGCGGCTTCCTTCACTTTCGCGTCCGCCTCCGGGCCGCCGTGCTCGACCGCCTGCGCCACGCAATGCCCGAGGTGATCCTCAAGCAGCCCGATCGCAACCGCCTGCAGGGCGCGAGTCGCAGCGGAGATCTGCGTCAGCACGTCAATGCAGTAGGTGTCGTCCTCGACCATGCGCTGCAGCCCCCGGACCTGGCCTTCGATCCGCCGAAGCCGCTTGAGGTAGGCATCCTTGTCCTGCGTGTAACCGTGCATAGCTTGACGGTACACGCCTGGCGGCAGGCTCGGCAGCGCCCTCACACGTGCCTGCCGCACTGCGGGCGGGGGTACAAAGAAGTCAGCGGGCCGGCCGGATCTGGTGAACCCTCAGACGCCGGCCAGCGATTCTTAAGGGCAGGACCGGAAGACTGAATCGCCGCCGCAGGGGCGTGACGGCAGGCGCGGCACCAGGGAGGAGCGGCCAGATGCCCGGGCAGCATTCGCGCGGCGCGGCACAGGAGCGCGACCGGGGGCTGCGGCGGGTCGGCCGGACTACCTGGCAAGCCGGAGCGGCGGGAGTCGCGGGCGCCGCAGCCGTTGCCGTGGCATTCGGCCACCATGCGGACGCGCAGCAAGCGCCGACGGCTCACTCCCGCGAGCCGAGCGGCATCGTGATTCCGGCTCAGCCGCCACGGCCATCCTCCGCCGGCGGCAGCGTCACGTCGGGCGCATCATGACCGCGCCTCCGTCCCCCTGGCAGCACGGCGCGCGAGATGTGCCGTGACGACCGAGGCGCTTGCCCGCGACAGCTTCGAGGTCTTCGGCACCACTGCCGTGCTGCTGGTCACCAGCCCGCCCGCCATCGGGCTGGCCCGCGACATCGCCGCTGAGCTGCTGGCCGAGATCGATCTCGCCTGCAGTCGCTTCCGGCCCGATTCCGAGCTCTCCCGCCTGAACGCCGCGGCCGGGCAGGAGGTCAGCATCAGCGTCGTCTTCGCCGACCTCCTGGCAGCCGCACTCCGGGCCGCCCGGCTGACCGGGGGCAGCGTCGACCCGACGTGCGCACGAGCTCTCGCGAGCCTGGGATATGACCGGGACTTCGCGCTGGTCCGCGCGGCTGGTGATGCGCCGCCGCGCCTCACCGGCACAGTCGGCCCGGTGCCGGGCTGGCGGCGCGTGCACCTGGACCGCGACGCGCGGCGGGTCCGGGTCGACGGTGGTGCTCAGCTCGACCTCGGCGCGACGGCCAAGGCACGGGCAGCCGACGCCGTCGCCGCGCGCATCGCAAGCCGGGCCGGCTGCGGCGTACTGGTGAGCCTCGGTGGCGATGTCCGCGTGGCCGGCCCGCCACCGGGCGACGGCTGGGACGTCCGGGTGACCGACGATCACGCGGCACCGGCCGGCGCACCAGCCCAGACAGTGACGATCAGCACCGGCGGCCTGGCCACCTCGAGCACCACGGCGCGGGCGTGGCGCGTCGGCGGCCGGCCAGTCCACCACATCATCGACCCCGCGACTGGCGAGCCCGCGCGCTCGTGCTGGCGCACGGTCAGTGTCGCAGCCGGCTCGTGTACTGACGCGAATACCGCCAGTACCGCGGCGATCATCCGGTCCGCGGCAGCTCTCGGCTGGCTGAGCGATCTCGGTCTCCCGGCCCGGCTTGTGCGACACGACGGGACCGTCGAGACCACGGCGGGCTGGCCTCGGGAGGACGGACCGGGGGATGCCGCGTGACAGGCTCGTCAGCTGTCAGCGCCGTCGTCGTCACATCCTCGACGCCGCTCTGGTACGCCACCCGGGCGACGGGCCTTGTCGCCCTGGTGCTGCTGACCGGCAGCATGGGGATGGGCCTGCTGAGCTCGGTGCGGTTCCAGCGGCGCGGCTGGCCCCGATTCGTCACCCTCGGCCTGCACCGGAACCTGTCCCTGCTGGCGCTCGCGTTCACGATCGCGCACATCGTGACGACCGTGGCAGACAGCTTCGTGTCGATACCGCTGCAGGACGCTGTCGTGCCGTTCATCTCCTCGTACCGGCCGATCTGGCTCGGGCTCGGAGCCATCGCGTTCGACCTGATGCTCGCGCTCATCGTCACCAGCCTGCTCCGCACCCGGATGAGCCTGCGCAGCTGGCGGCTGGTGCACTGGTGCGCTTACCTGTGCTGGCCGGTGGCAGTGCTGCACGGCCTCGGCACCGGCACGGACACGCCGGTGAACTGGGTACTTGGCCTGACCGCCGCCTGTGTTCTGGTGATCGCCGGGCTGACCTTGTGGCGGCTCGCCGTGGCCTGGCCCGCCCGCCCGGTTGCGAGCACCGCGGGAGTAGTCCTGGTAGTGCTCACGCTCATCGCCGGCGGCGCGTGGGTCGGCGCCGGACCGCTGTCGGCCAGGACCCGGTCAGGAACACATGCCGGGCAGGCGGCTCGGCTGACCTTGCGGCAGGCCGGGACGCTTGCTGCCGCAGCGCCGCGGGACCTCCGGTGAGCACGCACGAGACCGCCGCGCCATGGCGAGCGACCCGCCCGCCCGCGCCGGGCGAGCCGCGGCTCGTCATCCGCGAGAGGCCGCTGTCGCTCGCCGAGCACCTCGAGCATTACGGCCCGGTGCCGCTGCAGGCGCTGAGCGCCGCGACGCTGATCAGCGAGGTCGACCGGTCGGGCCTGACCGGACGAGGCGGCGGCGCCTTCCCGGCCGACCGCAAGCTGCGCGCGGTGGCGGAGGCCGGCTCCAGGCCGGGCCGCGGCGGAGCCGTCGTGGTTGCCAACGGCTCGGAGTCGGAGCCGGCCAGCAGCAAGGACAGCGTCCTGCTCAGCCGGTCCCCGCACCTGGTACTCGACGGCATCGCGCTCTGCGCCCGCGCCGTCGGGGCCGCCCTGACTGGCCTGCCCCGCTCGCTCGCGGCCGCACTGGCCGAACGCGATCACGCGGGGCTCGCCACGGTCCCCGTCCAGGTCACTGCCACGCCTCCTGGTTACCTGTCCGGCCAGGAGACGGCACTGATCAGCGCGCTGAACGGAGGCGCGCCGCAGCCGACGTTTGTGCCGCCGAGACCAGCCGAGCGCGGAGCGCGGCGACGACCGACTCTGGTGCTGAACGTCGAGACGCTCGCGCACATTGCTCTGATCGCCCGGTTCGGCAGCCGGTGGTACCGGTCAGGCGGGACAGCCGGCGCACCCGGCACAGCCCTGGTGACGGTGAGCGGTGCCGTCGGCCGGCCCGGCGTACGGGAGGTTCCGCTCGGCACCCCGCTTGGCGAGATCCTGCGGCGATGCGGCCTGCTGCGGCCCGCCCAGGCGGTGCTGACGGGCGGCTACTTCGGCGCCTGGCTCCCCCTGCCCGCAGCTGCCGGGGTGCCGCTTACCCCCGGCGACCTGCGGGCCGCGGGCGGAGCGCTCGGCGCGGGCGTGCTAGGCGTGCTGCCGGAGGATGCCTGCGGTCTGGCCGAGACGGCACGGCTGACCGCCTTCCTGGCCGGCCAGAGCGCCGAGCAGTGCGGCCCGTGCCGGAACGGAATGCCCGCGCTCGCGGAGGCGCTCGACTGGATCGCGTTCGGCCAGGCCGGGCCGGAAGTCGCCGGCCGGGCGCAGGAGCTGGCCCGGCTGATCAGCGGCCGCGGCGCCTGCCACCTCCCGGACGGCGCGGCGCTGCTCGTGCGCAGCGCGCTCAGCGTGTTCGCCGCGGATCTGCGTGGCCACGCCGAGTACGGACCCTGCCCGGCCGCCGGGCTCCCGGCCATCTTCCCGGTACCCGGCCCGGGCTCGCGATGAGCCAGCGGCAGCGCGGCACCGGGTCCGGGCCGCCCGCGCGCGGCCAGCTCGAGCTGCGCGTGAACCCGATCGCCTGCGACGCGCACGGTGTCTGCATCGAGCTGCTGCCCGAGCTCATCTCGGCAGACCCGTGGGGTTATCCGGTCATCCGGCCAGGTCCGGTGCCGCTGGTGCTGGAGGCACTGGCCCGGCGGGCGGTGGCCAGCTGTCCCACGCTCGCGCTCCTGCTGGCCGAACGCCAGTAAGACCGGCACATTACGATCGCCTCAGGCCACAGCGGGCACGGCAGCCGCGGGCCCTCAGCCGGCACGCTGTGACCGGCAGAGCGAACTGCCAGGCGAGCGGAGGCGAGATGGGCCCACTGTCGGGCGTACGCGTGATCGAGATTGCCAGCCTGGCGCCGGCCCCGTTCGGCTGCATGATCCTGGCCGATCTCGGCGCCGACGTGGTACGGGTCGAGCGGGCTGAGCGATGCGGCCCGCAGGCGCCGCAGCCCGCCGACCCGCTGGTCCGCGGGCGCCGCTCGATCGGCCTCAATCTCAAGGACGCGAGCGCGGTGGAGTTGCTGCTGCGCCTGACCGAGGCCGCCGATGTCCTGGTCGAGGGATTCCGTCCCGGCGTCGCCGAGCGGCTCGGCTTCGGGCCGGAGATATGCGCCGAGCGCAATCCGGCACTTATCTTCGCGCGGATGACCGGCTGGGGCCAGGACGGGCCGCTCTCGCCGACAGCCGGTCACGACATCGACTACATCGCGATCTCCGGAGCGCTCAGCATCGTCGGCCGGGCCGGCGAGTCCCCGGTGCCGCCGGTCAACCTGATCGGCGACTTCGGCGGCGGCGGCATGCTGATGGCGCTGGGCATCCTGGCGGCCCTGGTGGAGCGGACCCGCAGCGGCCGCGGCCAGGTAGTCGATGCGGCGATGGTCGACGGCTCGGCACTGCTCACCTCGTTCCTCTACGGCCTGCGCGCGACTGGCGGCTGGCAGGACAAGCGCGGGGTCAACCTTCTCGACGGCGGCGCCCCGTTCTACGACACCTACGTCACGGCGGACGGTGAGTACGTCGCCGTCGGCGCGCTGGAGCCCCAGTTCTACGCGGCGCTCCTGCGCGGCCTCGGTCTCACCGACGCCGGCCTGCCGGACCAGCACGACAGAGCCAGCTGGCCCGGGCTGCGGGAGCAGTTCACGCAGGCCTTCGCGAGCCGCAGCCGGGCCGACTGGGAGCAGGTCTTCGCCGGCACGGACGCGTGCGTCTCCCCCGTGCTGACCCCGGCGGAGGCACCCAGCCATCCGCACGCGCGTGCGCGGCAGGCCTTCATCGAGGTCGGCGGCATCAACCAGCCCGCGCCAGCGCCGCGCTTCAGCCGGACGTCGGCCGGCGAGCCGTCCGCGCCACCCCGGCCCGGAGCCGACACCGATGCCGTCCTCGCCGACCTTGGCCTGACCGGGGCCGAGGTCGGCGAGCTGCGCTCCCGAGGCGTGATTGGCTGAGCCCGGCCGACCGCAGCTTGCCCGGCGTCTGCTGAGCAGTGCGCGCAGCCCGCTGGATGCCGAGATTCTGCGGCTGGCGGTGCCGGCCTTCGGTGCGCTGGTCGCCGAGCCGCTCTTCCTGCTGGCCGACTCGGCCATCGTCGGGCGCCTCGGGACAGTGCCGCTGGGCGGCCTCGGCATCGCCAGCCAGGCCCTCGCCACCCTGACCGGTATCTCGATCTTCCTGGCCTACGGGACGACGGCGGCTGTCGCGCGGCAGCTAGGCGCGGGCCACCGCGACGCGGCCATCCGGCACGGCATCGACGGGCTCTGGCTCGCCGCCGTCATCGGACTGGTCGTGCTCGCGGCTGGCTGGCCGCTCGCACGCGAGATAGTCCGCGCGTTCGGCGGCAGCGCCGCAGTCAGCCGCCAGGCGGTGACGTACCTGCGGATCAGCCTGCTCGGCGCCCCGGCCATGCTGGTGGTCCTGGCGGGCACGGGCGTGCTCCGGGGACTGCAGGACACCCGCACCCCGCTGGTTGTCGCGATCGGCGCGAATGCAGTCAATATCGTGCTGAACGCCACGTTCGTCCTGAGGTTGCACTGGGGCATCGCCGGCTCAGCCTGGGGAACGTTCCTGGCTCAGACCGTCGCCGGCGGCGCCTACCTGATCGTCGTCGTCCGGGGTGCGCGGCGGGCGGGCATCGGCTTGCGGCCCGACCGCCGGGGCCTGACCGCTGCCGCAGTCGCCGGGGCGTCACTGGTCGCCAGGACGCTCGCACTGCAGGCCGTCCTTGTCCTGATGACCGCGCTCGCCGCGCGCCAGTCCGACGCCGCGGTTGCTGCCAGCCAGCTTGCGATGCGGATCTGGAACCTGTTCGTCTACGCGCTCGATGCCATCGCGATCGCCGCGCAGGCCATCACCGGCCGGTACCTCGGCGCGGGCGATGCCGCCGGCGCCCGGGCGGCAACCCGCAGGATGACCGGCTGGGGCGCCGCCTACGGCGCCGCGTTCTCGCTCCTGCTGCTCGCGCTGCGCCCGGTCCTGCCCGCGCTGTTCGGGATCACGCCCGGCGTCCGCAGCCTGCTCGCGGGCGTACTGCTCGTGATCATCGTCCAGCAGCCAGTCGCGGGTGTTGTCTTCGTCCTGGACGGCATTCTCATCGGCGCGGGCGACCAGGACTACCTCGCGCTGGCCGGACTGGCCACGCTGGCCGTGTTCGGGGCTGCCGCCGCGCTCGTCCTTCAGACCGGGGCGGGGCTCGTCGCACTGTGGGGCGCTTACGCCGCGTGGATGCTCGCCCGGTTCGTCACGCTGACACTCCGCGGCCGGTCAGAGCGCTGGCTGGTGACCGGCGCCGTGCGCTAGCACGGGCACCCCAGCACGGGCGCGCTAGTGGCCCATGGCCACTTCGACGACACGGACCACCACTGCCGTCATCGCGATCGCCAGGTAGACCCACATGCCGCCCATCGCGATCCGGCGCGTGCGCGACATCGGCGCCGGCGCCAGCATCGCCAGGGCGGGCATCCGCCAGTTCTCCCTGCTCCCGGACTGCGGGGGCGGCACCGGCCCGGTCTGCCCGGCCGTCTCCTCCTGCCCGGCCGCCGGGCTGGAACTCGTGCTCCGGGTAAGGATCGCGACGACCGTGACCAGCGCCAGTCCCCCGAAGCCGGCCATGATCATGAGGATCTGGCGCGAGGTGATGTGGGGGAAGGTGACCGATGCCACCAGGATCAGGGACAGCATGATGAGCAGCGCAATGACTGCCCCGGTGAACGCGTTGGTGAAGCGGCCGTTGACCCATGGCCCGAGGACGGCCTTGTCGTTGCACAGCATGAGCAAGAACACCGTCGCGCTCGGCAGCAGGACCCCGGCCAGGACCTGCACGCCCTCGGTGAAGAGGCCGAGCGGCGAGCCCGGAATCAGCACGATCGTCGCGGCGCCGGCGATCAGCGCGCCGTACATCACGTAGAACCCCTTGGCCTGACGGACGCCTCGGTGCAGCGAGTGCTTGAGGCCGAGCACGTCCCCGAGCGCGTAGGCAGTTGACAGCGAAACCGCGAACGCGCCGATCATCGCCGCGTCGAGCAGCGCCACGGCGAACAACGCGCCCGCCGCCTTGCCCGCGTAGGCCGACAGCCCGGCGGCAATGCCGGCGGCGTCGGTGTAATGGCCGGCAGCCCTGGTGCCCTCGAACGCGGCCGCGACCGCGGCCATGAGCGCCGCGCCGCCGATGATCACTATGCCGATGCCGATGACCAGGTCGGCCTTCTCGTACCGGATGAACCGCGGGGTGATCCGCTTGTCGATCACGTACGACTGCTGGAAGAACAGCTGCCAGGGCGCGACGGTCGTGCCGACGATCCCGATGATCAGCAGCATGAGCGTGCCGAGCTGCCCGCCGCCGCCGGGCATCGTCGGCATGACGAAGCCGGACGCAACCTGGCCGATACCGGGGTGTGAGAGCACGTAGACCGGGACCAGCAGCAGCGAGCCCGCGCAGAACGCCATGGCGATGCGCTCGAACCTGCGGAAGCTGCCCGTCATCGCCGACGCGACGATCACCAGGGCCGCCAGCAGCACCGCCACGATCTTCGGCACGCCCAGGTAACCAGCTGCCAGCGTGATGCCGATGAACTCGGTGATGATGGTCAGCGCGTTGAGCAGGAACAGGTCGATCACGCTGAAGGCGCCCCAGAACCTGCCGAACCGCTCGAGGATCAGCCGGGCATGGCCAACACCGCTGACGGCCCCGAGCCGTAGCACCATCTCCTGGTTCACGTACAGAACCGGAATCAGGAGCACGAACGTCCAGAGCAGATGCGTGCCGTAGTTCTGGCCAGCCTGGCCGTAGGTCGCGAAAGCGCCGGCGTCGTTGTCGCCGACCATCACGATCAGGCCAGGTCCGACGATCGCCAGCAATGTCTTGAGCTTGGCCGAGGTCGAGCGGCGGGCGTCGATGTCGTCGACGGAGATGGTGCCGAGCGCGCCACGGATGTCACCGACGTGCGCGGAGTCGAGCGCAGCGCCGTGCAGGTCCTGGGTTGCTGAGGTCATGGCGGACCACCCCTCTCACCGCCGTGGACGGCGGGGTCGGGGGCACGCGCAACCAGGTGCGGCGGGCCTCAGGCTAGGCAGCCGCGCCCGGGCATCGGGATTGCGCTGAGCAGCGCATGCGCGTACCGGGGCAGACAGAAGGAACGGCGAGGGGCCATTTTCGGCCCGGACTATCAGGGTCCATTACTCGCCTCCTTCCTGCCGCGGCGTGATCCGCGCACGCTCAACTGCCCGCGAGTAAGCGGGCGGCACTGTACGGGGCACCCAGAAGGAAGCACACTCAGGCACGGGACCGCCTGGCGGGCACCCCCTCGTTAGAGCTTTGGCACGTCACGGCGTAACGCAGCGGGAGCGCGAGCCACCTGGCCTCACCCCTTATTCCGGGGAGAGGTGTCCTGATCCGGAGCGTCTCTCGACGGGTGGGATCAGTGGCCTGTGTCCGTGACGAAGCCTCACCGAACAAGGTGTCCGAAATTGAGAACCATTTGAGCATGCCCCGAGCGGTATGCCGCTGTCAAGCTGACGGCAGGCGACGGCAGCCGCTAGTGCAGCGCATCGTAAGTCCTTGACTGGTGCATGGTTACCGGCTGTTACGGTCACGCGGCGGTGGCCGGGGTGGCGCTGGAGGTAGCGGGCGTGGTCGGCGTCGGCGTCGTAGCTCCACCGGTAGGGGCGGGGCGTGCTTGTTGTGCCGGATGGTGAACGCGGTGATCTTTGCTTCCAGCTGGTCGCGGGAGGCGAAGTCGCCGCGGCGCAGCAGCCGGCGGGTCAGGACACCGAGCCACTGCTCGATCATGTTGAGCCAGGACGCGTGTTTCGGCGTGCAGGTGACGGCGAATCTGGGGTGGGCGGCCAGCCAGGCGCGGGTGGCAGCCGAGGTGTGGCTGGACCCGTTGTCCATGATCAGGTGGATGCGCAGGTGCGGGGGGATCGCCTGGTCCAGCATGTGCAGGAAGGCGGTGAAGGCGGCGGAGTTGTTGCGGTTGATGCGCTCGGCGATGACCTGTCCGGTGGCCACGTTCATCGCGGCGATGATGGAGATGACGCCGTGGCGGACGTACCCGGACTCGCGGCGCGCGTCCCGGCGCGGCCGGCCGGCAGGTCCGGGTGCTTGCGGGATTTTGCCTGGATGCCGGTCTTCTCGTCGATGCTGAGCAGCACGGTGCCCGGCGGCGGGTCCAGGTAGAGCCGGCAGACCTGTCCGGCGCGGATCCAGAACGAGGGGTCGTCGGCGCGGTTGAGCCAGCCCCTCACCTTGTGCGGCCGGACCTTCGCCTCGGCCAGCACCCGGCCGATGGTGGCCGGCGAGACGTCCAGGCCCCGGCCGGCCAGGTGGCCGGCGATCATCGCCTGCGACCACTGCGACTCCCCGTCCGGGGGAACAGAGGTGGCCACTGCCACCACTGCCAGCCTCGTGCTGGGGCCGTGCACCTCGGGCCGCCCCGGCCGGGGCCGGTCGAACAGGCCGCAGATGCCGCGGCGGGCGAACCGGCACCGCCAGCACCGCGCCGTCGCGGCGCTGCAGCCCAGCTCCCGGCCGATCTGCGCGTTCGTCTTTCCCGCCGCCGCGGCGAGCACGATCTTCGCGCGCAGCACCAGCCGCTGCGGGCTGGTCCCCGCGGCGATGATCTGCTGCAGCTTGCGGCGGCGTTTCCTGGTCAGCCGGACGCCGCGGGCACTCCCGCTCATACCAGGGTCCCCTTCCATGTCTGTGATGATCACGGAAGAATGCGCCCGGACCCGGGCACCGCAGCGGACGTCCCCGCCATCGGCGTGTCGCCCGCCGGGCCGGGCCGGCGACACTGGAGCACATGCCGGTACCGCCGAAACGCCTCAAGGACCTGACCGAGGGAACCGTCGACCACCACGCCTCCCTCACCCACCCTGACCTGCAGGAAATCACCATCCGCTGGCGCGGCTCGTTCGGCTGCCTGATCGCCCGGGCCGGCGAGGGCGACGACAACGACGAGCAGATCCCGCTATGCCGGATCGAGTACCTCGGCGACAACGACTGGGGCTTCGCCCTCTACGACCCCGCCACCGAAACCTACGCCCCGGCCCTGCTGCGCACCGGCGAGCCCGCCGGAGACCCCTGCGACGCCTTCGACACCGCCGCCATCGTCCACCTCGCCGACTACCAGCAGTGACCATCACCCGGCCCAGCCACCGGTAAGGAACTTACGAGGTGCTGCACTAGTCGTGCTCGCCACCACGGACGTCAGGTGGCTCGGCCGCGTCTCGCCGGCGCCAGTCCTCCGGAAGCGTCGCCTCAAGCACGTCGTCAACGGTGATGACGCCGATCATGGTCCGGCGCTCGTCGACCACGGGAATCGTGACGAGGTTGTAGTCGCTCATCAGGACGGCGACGTCGACCACATCCGTGGCGGCGCTGACGCGCACCGGGTCAGCGTCCAGGACGTCGCTCACGGGCGTGCCCGGGGCTGCCTGCACCAGGCTGACGAGGCGGGCGACGCCGTACAGCCGGCCTCGCTCATCCAGCGCGTGAACACTGGTCAGCGCCTCGGGCTGAACGCTGGCAGCGGCAGCAACGGCCGCCAGCGCGTCGGCGACCGTGGCACTGGTCGGCACCGTCACGAAGTCGATGGCCATCAGCCCGCCCGCGCTGGTCGGGTTGAATCCCATCAGGGTGCGCACCTTTACCTGCTGCGCCGCCGGCAGCAGGTCGAGTACCGGCTGACGCCGGCGCTGCGGTAGCTCCGCGATGGCATCAGCGGCATCGTCAGCGCGCATCCGGCCGAGCACGGCCGCGATCTCCGCGTCGGTCCGGGCGCCGAGCAGCCGGGCTGCCAGGTCCTCGTCCAGCTCCTCGAAGACGTCGGCCTCGAGCTCGGGATCTGCGTGGACCTGACCGAGAATCTCGCTCTCCTCCTCCTGGGAGGCGTCTTCGAGCAGGTCGGCGATCTGAGCCGGCCGCAGACGGCGGATGCGGCCGAACGGGCGCCGCGACAAGGCACTGGAAGTGTGGCCGATGAGCGGCTCGAACTTGTCCCACTCCCGGAAGGAGTGGCCGGGACGGGTCGCGGCCCGCCGGCCCCGGCCGGGACCGGGCAGCCGCCTCCGGCGCCGGCGAGTGTCGACTCCGGTGACGAGCCATTCGCCACCGCCCGGAGCGAGCTCCAGGTCCGCTGCCCGGATCAGCTGCGCATTCTCGACGTCAATCAGCCGGTGCCCGAGGACATCCGCCCGCAGCAGCACTTCCCCCTCCCGGCGCTCGAACTGCCGCAGGTCGAGCCGGGCGCTAGTAAGGCGGAGCTCAGCGCGATCCAGGCTGCCCAGCTGCTCGATCGGCACGAACAGCGACCGCCCGCCGACGGTCGCGACCAGGCCCGTGACCACCGGGTAACCCGCTCCGCGCAGCCGGACGATCACGTCGGAGAGCCGGCCGATGGAGCCGCCCTCCCGGTCAGTGACCGGCTGGCCGAGCAACTCCGAGAGGTGCATCCGCCGGAAGCCTCCGACCCGCCCGCCGGGCGCGGCTGGTGTCGTGCTCATCGTGAATTACGGGCGGAGACCCCGTCCTCCTCGCGAGTTAGCTCTGGAATCTCTGGCCTTCAGGCCGTCAGCCTCCCACGGCCTGCGCCCTCGCGCCGCGAATGGCCGGATTTCCGGCGGCTTCCGCCGTCCGCGCCCGGAGCGAACCCCGCCGCAGTCTGCACAAGTCGGGCATGCGTTTACTCTGGTTGCTGCCCCGCAGGCTGGCGGGCGCAGCGGTCGGCGCGCCCGGTCTCCCGTTGCTCGCCGCTGCAGTGGTATGAAGGCCAGGTCGGGTGCGGACGGAAAGGGGAGGGCGCTGCAGCGTGGCGATGCGACGAGCTGTCGGCTCCCTCGTGCGCCGAGACGACCTAGCAGAGGGAGTCGGCTACAGCCTTAAGCGGAGGCTCCTCGGCAAGCCGCTGATCAATGAGGAACTCGGCGAGCAGCGCCTGTCTAAGCGGCTGGCCCTGGGAGTGCTGTCGCCAGATGGCATCTCGTCCTCCGCGTACGGCACCGAGGAAATCCTCATCGAGCTCCTCAAGGGCGGGCTGGCAGCGACGGCGTTCACGCTGATCCTTCCGCTGACGGGCGTCGTGCTGTTCGTGATGGTCCTGGTCGTGCTGTCATACCGGGAAGTCGTCACGATCTACACCCGGGCTGGTGGCTCGTATGTGGTCGCACGGGAGAACTTCGGGCCGCGGGTTGCCCAGATCGCTGCGGTGGCGCTGCTGATCGACTACGTCGTCACCGTTGCGGTCCAGACGGCGGCCGGCACGGCTGCCGTTGCTTCCGCGGTCCCGGTCCTGAACCACCCCACCACGATCACGCTGATCTCGATCGGCGTAGTACTGCTGATGCTGTTCGGCAACCTGCGCGGCATCCGGGAGGCTGGCCGCTCGTTCGCGGTGCCGACGTATTTGTTCTCCGGCGTGGTCATCATCATGATCATCGTCGGCATCGTCCGGGAGTCTCTCGGCGACCTGCACCACGTCGCGTTGCACGCCGGCACCTACGGACAGGGCGTCGCGCCTAACCACAGCACCCTGATCGCCTTCGGCATGGTGTTCGTGCTGGCTCGGGCGTTCGCCAACGGCGGCTCCTCGCTGACCGGCATCGAGGCGGTGTCGAACGCCGTCAGCGCCTTCAGGCCGCCCGAGGGCCTGAACGCGCGCAAGGTGCTGGTGATCGAGGGCTGCATTCTCGGCACGCTGGTGGCGGGCATTTCCTGGCTGGCCCATGTGACGCACGCCACACCCTACGTCTCCGGCGTGCCGACGGTGCTGTCCCAGGAGGCCCATCTCATCTTCGGGCACACCTGGTTTGGCACTGCCCTGTGGGTCCTGGTCCAGGCCGCGACCGCGCTGATCCTCTACACCGGCGGCAACACCAGCTTCAACGGCTTCCCGTTCCTGGCCAACTTCGTCGCAGAGGACGCCTTCCTGCCCAGGTGGCTGACCAAGCGCGGGCACCGGCTGGTGTTCTCCAACGGCATCATCGTGCTGGCTATCGTGTCCATCACGTTGCTGGCCGTAGTCGGGTCGAACGTCAACGCGCTCGTTCCGTTCTACGCACTCGGCGTCTTCACTGCGTTCACCATGGCCGGCTTCGGCATGGCCAAGTACCACCACCGCGTCCGGGAGCAAGGCTGGCGGTACAAGTTCGTCATCAACTTCGCCGCGGGCGTGACCTCGCTCGTCGTCGTGCTGATCTTCGTGATCGTGAAGTTCGGCGAGGGCGCCTGGCTGGTGGTCGTGCTGTTCATCGTCGGCGTGCCTGCGCTGATCTTCCTGAATCGCCAGTACCGCATGGAGGCCGCGGTACTGGAGGGCATCGGAAGCCGGGGCAAGGCGCCCGAGCCGCCGACGTATTCGCGCCGAAGCGTCTACGTCTTCATCGACGACTTCGATCTCGCCACCCTGGCGGCCCTGCGCTACGCCCGCAGCCTGCGGCCGACGTCACTGCGAGCCGTTCACTTCGTCATCGACAACATCCAGGCGGACAAGCTGCGCCAGGACTGGATGCGTGCCAACCCGGGCATCCCGCTGGACTTCGTGGACTGCCCCGACCGGCGGCTCGCGGCGGCAGCAGCGAACCTGGTCAGCGCCGAGGCCGTGCTGCCCGGCGTCGGCGTCACGGCGATCCTGCCGCGGCGCAGTTACGCGCCGATCGTCGGCAGGCTCCTGCACGACAGAACCGCGGACAAGATGGCAGCCGTGATCAGCCGCATTCCGCACGCGGCAGCGACGATCGTGCCGTTCGACGTGCGGAGCCGGGTGGAAACCCTGAGCAGGCGCGGAGTCATCCCCAGGGCCGGGACCGCCGGCGCCATGCCGGCGCCCGCAGCGGCAACGCCGGGCGGCCAGGCAGCAGCCCCGGGCACCGGGCCAGACGTCGGCACCTCGGAAGCCCCGGGCGGCGACTCGGGCGCCGGCACCGCGGGCACAGCGGACGAAGGGGCCGCACGCCGCCGGGCAAGCCGCCCGGCCGGACGTGCTGAGGGCCGCGCTACGCGGCGAGCGGCTGACCGGCCAATGCCCGGCGAGTTCACCACGCCGCCCGGAAGCAGCGAGTACGAGCGGCCGGCGCCCCGCCGCGGAGCGACACCAATCGGCTCTCTGGTCCGGCCCGGCCGGGCAGTAGCCGAAGGCCGCGTGCACACGGTCGAGATCCGGCCGGTGGAGCACAACACAGTGCTGGCCTGCGATGTCGAGGACTCCACCGGCCAGCTGACTGCCCTGTTTTACGGCCGGTCCAACATTCCCGGCCTGCGTCCTGGCAGCAAGGTACGGCTGCGCGGCCAGGTCGGCATCCGGGACGGCAAGCCCGTCATGATCAACCCGGCCTACGAGCTGCTGGCGCCGGGAGAGGGAGCCCCTGCGGAACCCGAGCCGGGCGACAACCCGCCACGAGGCCGCGGCCGCGGCCGCCGCGATAGCGGCCGGCGGGACGACAGGGACGACGGCGACCGGGACGACCCGGGCCGATGACCGGCACCGGCCGCGGCGCTGACGACGCCGGGCAGTCCCCGACCGCCGACCACACGCCCGGCACCGGCCGCACCCCGGAGACCGGCCGCACCCCCGAAGCGAGGCGGGCCGCGAGTTCCGGTCACGGCTACAACTCCGCGCATGCCCAGAGCGGGCCGCGAACGGTGACGGGCAGCTACCGGCGGGCGCTGACGATCGTCCTGCTCGTGAGCATCGGAATCGCCGTGGCCGAGGTCATCGGCGCGGTCCTGACCGGCGCTCTGGTGCTGTTCGCCGACGCGGCGCACATGGCTGCCGACGCCGCGGGCATCGGACTGTCGCTGCTAGCCGCCTGGTTCGCCAGCCGCCCGGCCACTGACCGGCGCACCTTCGGCTACGCGCGGGCGGAGATTCTCGCCGCCATGGGCAACGCCCTGCTGCTGCTGGCCATGGCCGGGGTGATCTTCTACGAGGCTATCCGCCGCCTGGTGACGCCTCCGCAGGTCAGCTCCGGCCTGCTCATCGCCTTCGGCGTCGGCGCGCTGGCCGCCAGCGCATGCTCGCTGCTGGTGCTGCGGCACGGGCAGGCCGAGAGCCTCAACGTGCGAAGCGCCTTCCTGGAGGTCGCCGCCGATACCCTCGGCGCCGCCGCGGTCATCGTCACCGGGATCATCATCAGCGCCACCGGCTACGGCATCGCCGACCCCATCGCGTCGCTGGCGGTCGGGGCGCTCATCCTGCCGCGGACCTGGCGGCTCCTCCGCGAGGCCATCGACATCCTGCTCGAGGCCAGCCCGGCGGGCATCGACCTGGAGGAGATCCGCCGCCACATGGCAGCCCTCCCCGGCGTGTGGCAGGTACACGAGCTGCACGTGTGGACCATCACCTCCGGGCTCCCGGTCTTCTCCGCGCACGTCGTGGTCGATCCGGCGATCATCGAGCGCGGCCAGAGCGCGATCATGCTCGACAAGCTCCAGGCGTGCCTCCGCGGCCACTTCGACGTCGAGCACTCCACCTTCCAGCTCGAGCCTGCGGGCCACGCCGACCACGAGCAGCCCATGCACGGCTAGCAGGTAATCAGGGGCGGGCGAAGTAACCGGGGTTGGCGACCGCGAGCCGGGCCGCGACAGCGTCAGCCATACCATCAGGGACCGGAAACGTGCCGAGTTCGAGTTCCCGCGCCACAATCGCAAGCGCATGGGCGGCAACCCGGGCGTGGAAAGCCACCTGCCCCGTCGTAGCGGGCAGCACGCTGCCGGTCAGGTACTCGCCGACCGCCTCCAGGAGCTCGCTCACGGTCGGCCGCCCGTACGGCGCGGGCTCCGGCACCGCGGCGCCGGCTGGCCGGGGACGCCGTGCGGCTGCCTCCGCGGCCTCCTCGGGCTGCAGCAGCAGAAGCAGGTCCCACTCCTGCTCGCAGACGCGCCTGCCGATCGCGGCCAGCTCGACCGAGCGGTGCGCGCCGGACAGGTGAGCCTGCGCCTGGGTCAGGCAGATCACTCCCCAGCGCAGGGTGCCGAGGATCTCCCACCATCGCAGCTCTGCGAGGGAGATGTCCGCGCCGCCACTTTCGGTGTAGGCGGCGAGCAGTTCTTCGCGGCTGCCCATCCCGGCGGCTGGCTCGGTGGCGCCGAACCGCCAGGCCCGGACGCACAGCCAGCCGAGGTCCTCGGCCGGATCGCCGAGATGCGTGAGCTCCCAGTCCAGGACGGCGCGCAGCCCGTCCGGTCCGACGATGAGGTTGCCGAGCCGGAAGTCGCCGTGCACTAGCACGGGCCCCCGGCCCGGCGGCCGCGTGCGCTCGAGCTCGGCGAGCGCGCGCTCGAAAACCTCGCTTGGCCGGCCGAAAGCGTCCAGCTGCGCGCGCAGCGTGGCCAGCGGATCGGGCCGGGGGAAAGACTGCGGCGGTTGCAGTGCGTGCAGGCCGGCTGCGAACTGGCCAAGCTGCGGCACGAGCCGCCGGCGGGCCGCCTGGTACTGCTCGTCGCGGAGGATCTTGCGCGCGATGGTCTCGCCATCGACGCGGCGCATGACCATCCCGGCCCCGCCGAGGTGAGCACCGCCCGGGGCCGCCACCCCGGGGGCAGAAAGCAGCTCCGGCACGGGCAGGCCAGCTTCGTGGGCGAGGCTGAGCGCCGCCGCCTCGCGCTCGACGGCGCCTGGCTCTGAAGGCCGGCCGGGCGGGTCACGCCGCAGGATCAGGGCGGTGCGCGTGCCGTCCGGTGCGACGGCGTCGAAGGACCAGGTCTGCTTCGATGCGCCGCCCGGCAGCTGGGTCAGTCCGGCCACCTCGACCGGCCCGAGCCAGGGCTGCAGCGCCCTGGCTACCTCGTTTCCGTCCGGAAGAGCGGTCATCAGCCCTCCGCTACTCCCTTAGGAGCGCGCTGACGCATGAAGCCGAACAGGTAGCCCGCCACCCGGCGCATCTGAATCTCCTCGGCTCCCTCCGTGATGCGGTAGCGGCGGTGGTGGCGGTAGATGTGCTCGAACGGCTTGTGCCGCGAGTAGCCGAGGCCGCCGTGGATCTGCATGGCACGGTCGGCGGCCTCGCAGCACAGGCGGTTGGCCCAGTAATTGCACATCGAGACCTTGTCCGAGACGGAGAACGGGCCATCGCGGTCCATCAGCCAGGCTGTCTTGTGGATGAGCGCGCGGAGCATCTCGCACTGTGTCTGGAGCTCGACCAGCGGGAACTGGATCGCCTGGTTGCTCGCCAGCGGCTTGCCGAACGGCTTGCGCTCCAGGGCGTAGGCCACCGACTCGGTGATGCAGTACTGCGCGGCGCCGAGACTCGAGGCTGCCTGCCGGATGCGGTTCTCGTTGAAGAAGTGCTGCACGACCTGCAGGCCGCGGCCCTCGCCGCCGAAGATCGCGGCGTCCGGCACCCGCACCTGCGTCAGCGTGACGTGCGCGTGGTCGGTCGGCATGTTGAACGTCCACAGGTACTCGTTGACCGTGAATCCGGGCGCGGCTACCGGCGTGAGGAAGGCCGTGATGCCGTCGGCGTCGCCAGGCTGCCCGCTCGTGCGAGCGAAGATCAGGTCGTGCGAGGCAGCGTGCACGCCGGTGTTGAAGGTCTTCTCCCCGGTGATGACCCAGTCGCCGCCGTCGCGCACCGCTGTGGTCTCCAGGTAGGTCGCATCCGAGCCGTGCGCTGGCTCGGTGATGCCGAACGCGAACCCGCGGCGGCCGGCCGCCAGGTCCTCGACCCAGTCCGCCTGCTGCTGGCCGGTGCCGTACTCCAGCATGAGCATCAGGCCTACGTTGTTGCCGACGATCATGTGCTCGTTCTGCAGGTCGCAGTGCAGTCCGAGGCCCTTGGCCGCCAGGTGCTCGCGGATTACCGCCATCCCCAGGTTAGTGCCGCCGCGCCCGCCGTAGGCCGCCGGAAACGCGTACCGGTAGTGACCGGCCGCGTCCGCACGGCGCCGCGCCTCGGCGAGCAGCGCCTCCCAGTCCCGGCTCGGCAGGCCGCCGCGCTCCCAGTCGGTGCGCGCGTCCTCGCGGCGGTGGTCGAAGAAGCGGTTGTTGTCGTCCTGCTCCTGCAGCGGCCGGATTTCTGCCTCGATGAACTCGTCCAGCTCAGTCAGGTAGGCAGCCAGGTCAGCGGGGATGTCGAAATCCATGGTCGCTGACTACCAGAGGTCACCGCCGGTCAGCACATACAGGAACGGCACCAGCGGGACGATAGCGGCAATCGCCCAGGCCAGCTTGGCCACCGCGGAGATATCGCGCCGGGTGAGCAGGTCGATCCAGATCAGCACGACGGCAACCGGGTGCAGGATGCAGACCAGCAACTCGAAAATCTTCTTCATAGTCCCGACGGTACCCCGCACCGGCGCGGTTACCATCGCAGGCGTGAGCGATCTTGAGTTCCCCTCGTTCCCGGCCGACTTCGCCTGGGGCGTCGCTACCGCGGCCTACCAGATCGAGGGCGCGGTTACCGAGGACGGCCGCGGCGAGTCGATCTGGGACACCTTCTGCCGGAAACCCGGCGCTATCCGGGACGGCCAGACCGGCGATGTGGCGGTCGACCACTACCACCGGTGGCCCGAGGACGTCGCCCTGATGGCGAGGCTGGGCATCACCACGTACCGGTTCTCTGTCGCCTGGCCGCGCATCCAGCCGGACGGCTCTGGTCCCGCTTGCCCGGCCGGCCTGGACTTCTACGAGCGCCTCACCGACGCGCTGCTGGCGCGGGGCATCACCCCGATGCCGACGCTGTACCACTGGGACCTGCCGCAGCCGCTGGAGGACGCCGGGGGCTGGCTCACCCGGGACACGGCCAGCCGGCTGGCCGACTACGCCAGCCTGGTGGCCGGGCGCCTCGCCGATCGCATTCCGATGTGGATCACGCTGAACGAGCCGTTCGTGGTCACGGCGCTCGGCTACGCCCTCGGCATGCACGCGCCGGGCAAGGCCCTGATGCTGGACGCTCTGGCGACCGCGCATCATCAGCTGCTCGGCCATGGCCTGGCGGCCGCGGCGCTCCGCGCGGCGGGTGTGCAGCAGGTCGCACTGACGAATAGCTACTCGCCTGCGTGGCCAGCGACGGACACCGAAGCGGACATCGCCGCGGCGGCGGCCTACGACGCGCTGCACAACCGGATGTTCACCGATCCGCTGCTCCTCGGCAGCTACCCGGACCTGAGCGCCTTCGGCATCGGGCCGGGTGGTCCTGACGTGGTGCGCGATGGCGACCTCGCGGTCATTGCCGCGCCGCTGGATGCACTCGGCGTGAACTACTACAACCCCACCCGGCTGTCGGCGCTGCCGGGAGCACCGCTGCCGTTCGAGTTCGAGCAGATCGACGGCTACCCGGTCACGAACCTCGGCTGGCCGGTGGTGCCGGCCGCGCTCACCGAGCTGCTCACTACCCTCGCCGCGCGCTACGGCGACCGCCTGCCGCCGGTGTACATCACCGAGAACGGGTGCTCGGTCGCTGACGAGCCTGACCTCACCGGCGCTATCGACGACCAGCCCCGGATCAGCTATCTCGACGCCCACATCCGGGCGGTCGCGGATGCCAGGACCGCAGGCGTCGACGTCCGCGGCTATCTCGTCTGGTCGCTGATGGACAACTTCGAGTGGGCAGAGGGCTACCACCAGCGCTTCGGCCTCGTCTACGTCGACTTCGACAGCCAGCAGCGAACACCGAAGGCCTCGTTCGGCTGGTACCGCGATCTCGTTGCCGCCCAGCGCGCCCGAGGCGGACAGGGGCACCCTCGGTAGGCGCATGGTGGTCTCCTGCGTACGCTCTGCCTGCGCGTGTCGACTGGGCTAGCCGATGACCGGGTCGGCTGCTGCCTCTCGCTCGCGGTCGGCCGCAACCGCGGAGCCGGAGGCCGGCGGGCGACGGCCGATGCCCCGCGGCAGCGCCAGCATCAGCATGAAGCTCGCTCCGAACACGGCGACCTGGAACCACAGAGTCCGCTCGAGGGCCGCCGCGAAGTCCTGCCGCACCGCCGCTCCGCCTGCCGACGCCAGCGCGCGGCGCGCACCCGCCGGGAGCACCTGGTGGCCGGAGACCTTGCAGGCGGCCGGGGTTACCGTCGGGTCGGCAGCGACGAGCCGGGCATGCAGGCAGGCGCCGAACTGCGTCTCGACTGCCCGTGCGGCCGGAGCGGGAACGCCTGCCGAGACCAGCCCGGCGTGCAGTCCGGGGGCGACGGTCGCAGCAGCCGGCGCGGACTGGCTGCCGAGGAAGCCGAAGAAGAGGACGCCGATAACGGCGACGCCAATGGAAGCACCGAGCTGCAGGCTGGTGTTGAAGAGCCCGGATGCCGAGCCCGCGTCCTGCGTGCGTACGCCGCTCAGCAGGATGTCCGCGAGCGGCGCCAGAACGGTCCCCATCCCCAGGCCGGCGACGACGAGCGCCGGGATCATCTCGGTCGTGGTGACAGCGCCGCCATAGTGATGCACGGTGGCGATCAGGTAGGCCATCCCGCCCGCCATCACCAGCGCGCCGGCCATCGTGACCCCGCGCCCGAAGCGTGGCGCGAGCCCGGCGGCCGCGGCGGAGGCGACCAGCACGCCGCCGGAGAACGGCAGGAAGGTCAGCCCGGCGTGCAGCGGGCCGAAGCCCAGGCCAGTCTGCAGGAACAGGGTCAGGATCAGCGCGAACGACGTGACGCCGAGGAAGAAGGTCACGGCGATCATGATGCCGACCGCGAACGCGCGCGACCGGAACAGCCGCATCTGCACCAGCGGCGAGCCATCGCGGCGGTCCTTGCGGCGCTCGTAGGCGACGAAGGCGGCGAACACCGGAACGCTGCCCGCCATCGCGACGAACGTCCACAGCGGCCAGCCGAGCTGACGGCCCTGCACCAGCGGGAAGAGCAGCAGGAGCAGCGCTGCCGAGATCAGCGCGACACCGCCCGGGTCCAGGCGCGGTGGTTGCGGCGCGCGCGATTCACGAACAAGCACGGCGGACGCGGCGGCGGCTGCGATGCCAACCGGGACGTTGATCAGAAAGATCGGCCGCCAGTCGAGGCCGAGCAGATTGTGCTGGGTGAGCAGGCCGCCGAGGAGCGGACCGCTCACGGTGCCGAGGCCTGCCGTCACTCCGAATGCGGCCAGCGCCTTGATTCGCTCGGCGGACGGGAAGATCACCTGGATGACAGCGAGGACCTGAGGGATCATGATGGCGCCGAAAACGCCCTGCGCGACCCGGCTGGCAATGAGCATTCCCGGAGTCTGCGCCGCTCCGCAGAGCGCCGACATCACCGTGAAGCCGGTGACGCCGATCAGGAACAGCCGCCTGCGGCCGAAGGTGTCGCCGAGCCGGCCACCTGTGATGAGGACGAGGGCGTACGCAAGGGTGTAGCCGGCCAGCGCCCATTGCACGTCGGCGTAGCCGGCATGCAGGTTCCGCTGGATGGACGGGATGGCGATGTTGACGATGGAGATGTCGAGCAGGTTCATGAAAGCGGCCAGCAGCAAGACGGCGAGCGTCAGCCAGCGCCGCGGGTCAGGCCGGTCGCTGCCGCTCGCGGGCAGTGTCAGGATCTGAGGATCGGCTGACATCGGGTTCTCCGTTCCGGAAGGACACCGCAGTGACGGGATAATCTGGCTACATAGTCAACCTAGCTTCTCGGATTGCCATTGTCTAGGGAGCCTAGATATTAGGGAGCTGAGGCATGTCCGAAGACGCCATGGACCGGCCAGATGCGGCCGCGGACGGGACACCGCCCGCCGGCTCCGCGCATGCAGGCGAAGAAGGCTGGACTGTGCCCTGGCCCGCCGAGGCCGGATCGAGCTCGTGGAGTCCGGAGCGAGCCCGCCTCGCCATGGCCTTCGCGGCTGCGGTCCGCAAGACCGGCTCGCTGATGCACCTGATGAGCCAGGCGGCAGCCGACCGGATCGGCATCAACGCCACGGACCTGAACTGCATGAACATCCTCAGCTTCAGCGGGCAGCTGACGGCGGGCGAGCTCGCGAAGGCGACCGGCCTCACCACTGCGTCCATCACCGGCGTGGTGGACCGGCTTGAGCAGGCCGGATTCGTCTGGCGCGAGCGTGACGCCGCGGACCGGCGCCGCGTCGTCATCCACCTCGAAGCGCGGAAGGCTCTCGCCACCGTAGGCCCGATCTTCGGGCCGATGATGGCTGCCTGGCAGCGGATGGCCGATCAGTACAGCGACGACGAGCTCCGCCTGATCGTCGAGTTCTACGACCAGATGGAGGACGTCATCCGCGACCATCTCCAGCGGCTGCGCAGTCCCGGCACCGGCTGAAGCCCGCCGCGCACGTGCCAGGAGCGGCGGACAATGGCAGTGACCCCAGGGAGGTTACGTGGAGACACCAGGCCAGCAGGTCACGGACGTTCATCCTCTCGATCCGCTCATTGCGGCAGAGATCAGCCGTGTTGTTACCACGTTGCAGGAAAAAAGGGGTGTGGGGCCGGGCTGGCGATTCGCGTCCATCGATCTCGTGGAGCCCTCCAAGGAGGACCTGGCGGCACGGCCGGGCGACATCATCAGGACCGCGCAGGCGATCTGCTGGGACACCGGCAGCGGTCAGCCGTGCCGGGCGCTGGTGACACTGCCCGGCGGGGAGCTCACCCGCTGGGAGCAGATCGAGGGCTTCCAGCCCGCCATGACCGTCGACGAGTGGCACGAGTGCGACGAGATGCTGCGACGTCATCCCACTCTTCTCGCCGCCCTGGCCCGGCGCGGCATCACCGACATCAGCCGCGTGCTGACCGACGTGTGGGCCTACGGCGGCGCGCTCGTGCCCGAGCAGTTCCGCGGGCGCCGGATCGGCTGGTCGGATGTCTGGGAGCGCGGCAGCGAGGACGGCAACCCGTACGCGCACCACATCACCGGGCTGCATCCGGTCGTCGACCTGAACCGGATGGAACTGCTGGAGCTCGAGGATGACGGCGCTAAGCGCGAGCGCCCGCAGGTGCACGGCGAGTACCTGCCCCGGTTCCTGCCCGAGCCGCTGCGCGAGGTCGCGCCCCTGGAGGTCAGTCAGCCCGAGGGAGTGTCGTTCACCCTGAACGGCAGGCTGCTGCGGTGGCAGAACTGGGAGCTGCGGATCGGCTTCAACTACCGCGAGGGCCTCGTCCTGCATTCGGTCGGATTCCGCGACGGCGGGCGGCTGCGCTCGGTGGCGCACCGCATGTCGTTCGCCGAGATGATCGTGCCGTACCGGGACCCCACCCTGGATCATTACCGGCGGACGGCGTTCGACATCGGCGAGTGGGGCCTCGGCTTCATGACCACGTCGCTCGAGCTTGGCTGCGACTGCCTGGGCGAGACCCGGTACCTGGACGCCGTGGTCCACGACTCGCGCGGCACACCGCAGGTCATCCGCAACGCCATCTGCATCCACGAGGAAGACGACGGCATCCTGTGGAAGCACGTGGACGAGCGGACCGGAGCACAGACGCGCCGGGCCCGGCGGCTGGTGATCTCGTTCCACGTCACCGTGGCCAACTACGAGTACCTCGTCTACTGGCGCTTCTACCAGGACGGGAGCATCGAGTGCGAGGTGCGGGCCACCGGAATCATGGTGACCTCGTCGTTCCCGCCCGGTCAGCAGCCTGCCACCGGAGCGCTGGTGGACGAGCGGACCTATGCGCCGTACCACCAGCACTTCATCGTGGCCAGGCTGGACCTGGACATCGACGGAGTGCCGAACACCGTCTTTGCTGTCGAGTCGGAGGCGCTGCCGGTCAGCAGCGCCAATCCCCACGGTCTCGCCCTGGTCACCCGCGAGACTGCCCTGCTGACCGAGTCCGACGGCCGGCAGGATTACGACTGGGCCACGCAGCGCGGCTGGAAGATCGCCAGCACCCGCACGACCAACGGGCTCGGCGGCCGGCCAGCCTATAAGCTCGTGCCCGGCGGCAGCTTCCCGCCGCTCATCGACGAGTCCTCGCCCGCCTTCCAGCGCGCCGAGGTCATCGGGCACACGCTGTGGGTGACGCCCTACGAGCCCGCAGAGCGCTGGCCGTGCGGCGAGTTCCCGAACCTGAGCTCGGCCGACTACGGGCTACCCGCCTGGACCGCGCGCGACCGGCCGATCAGCGACAGCGACGTCGTGCTGTGGCACGTGTTCGGGCTGCATCACATCACCCGGCCGGAGGACTGGCCGGTGATGCCGGTCGACCGGACCTCGTTCTGGCTGAAGCCGTGGGGCTTCTTCGACCGCAACCCCGCACTCGACGTGCCGCCGTCGCCGTGCTGACCGCTAGGTTGTCCTGTTATGGCGGCTGAGGCTTCGAACCTGGTGGAGATCTACACCGACGGCGCGTGCAGCGGCAATCCCGGCCCCGGTGGCTGGGGCGCCGTGCTGTCCGCCGGCAGTCGCCGCAAGGAACTGTGGGGCGGCGAGGCGACGCCGACGACCAACAACCGGATGGAGCTCATGGCGGCCATCCAGGCGCTGGAGAGCCTGACCCGGCCGTCTGCGGTCCGGCTGTACACCGACAGCTCCTATGTGCGCGGCGGCGTGACGAGCTGGCTCGCCAAGTGGAAGCGCAACGGCTGGAAGACCTCCGGGAAGCAGCCGGTCAAGAACGAGGACCTGTGGCGCCGGCTGGACGCCGCCACTGCGCGGCACGACATTCAGTGGCTGTGGGTCAAGGGCCACGCCGGCAACCCGGGAAACGAGCGGGCAGATGCACTCGCCAACCGCGGGATGGCCGAGGCGGTGGCAGCCGGGGCCCCGCCGGTGCGCTCGCGCTGAGCCTGCATGCGCGCCAGAAGCGCCGCCCGCCAACAGAAAACTCGCCCTGGCGGAGCTACGGCGCCGCCAGGGCGAGCCCGATGACCGGTCCCCCCCGGATTCATCTGAATGGGTCCCCCACAACACAGAATGACACATCGATTACAGAGAGTGGGCACCGGGGCCTGGTTAGACGTCAGAAGAAGATCAGCTTGACCGAGGAGATCACGCCGATCACCACGATGAAGATCCGGAGTGCCACCGGCGGCAGCCTCCGGCCGTAGCGCGCCCCGACCAGGCCGCCGATGGTGGAGCCGACCGCGATCAGGAGCACCACCAGCCAGGCCACATGGGCGAAGATGATGTAGACGATCGCCGCTACCCCGTTCACGACCGCCACCAGCACGTTCTTCGCGCCGTTGACGCGCTGCATGCTCTCGTCCAGGAACGTCCCGAGCAGGCCGATCACCAGGACGCCCTGCGCGGCGCCAAAGTAGCCTCCGTAGGCCGCCGAGGCAATCACCCCGCCGCCCAGCACCACGCCCGTGCGCTCCCTGGGCGCCGGGGTGCCCGTGCCGTCCGCAGCGTCGTCCTGCTCGGCCAGCCGCTTGCGCCGGGCGATGACCCGGGCGCTCAGCCAGGGCTGGATGAGCACGAGAACGCAGGCGATCAGGATGAGCGCGGGGACAATCAGCTTGAAGGAACTGGATGGCAGCGACAGCAGCGCAGCCGCTCCCGCGACCGATCCCGCAGCGGCGAGGACGCCGAGCCGGATGAGCCGGGGGCGCTGGCCGGACAGCTCGCGCCGGTAGCCGACCGCTCCGCTGACGTTGCCGGGTACCAGGCCGATGTTGTTGGAGACGTTCGCCACGACCGGCGGAAAGCCAAAGGCCAGCAGGGTGGGAAAGGTGATCAGCGACCCTGACCCGACGACCGCGTTGACAGCGCCAGCCGCGACGCCGACTCCGAAGATGGCGAGCGCCTCAGCCGGGCCCACAGGTCCCTCGCACTAGCCTTCCCGCCTCAGCAGTCCCCGCACAGACCTGATCGTAGGCGAGCGCAAAGCGGGCGAGTCCGGCCGGCAGCCGATTGTGAGCAGTCCCACACGCCGGCCGGCGATCCGGTCAGGGGAACGGTACCGCCCGGGCCGACCAGCGCGCAGACCGGCGCTCGACCTGGAGCGGAACGCCGAAGCACCGGGACAGCTGCCGCTCGGTGAAGACCTCCGGGAGCGGTCCCGCCGCCAGGACAGCGCCCTTGCGCATCAGCATGGCGTGGGTGAAGCCCTCAGGCACTTCCTCCACGTGGTGGGTGACCAGCACCATCATCGGCGATCTCGGGTCGCGCAGCAGCGCGGCAATGCGCTGCAGCAGATCCTCGCGGCCGCCCAGGTCGAGTCCGGCGGCCGGCTCGTCGAGGAACAGCAGCTCCGGGTCGGCCATCAGTGACCGGGCGATCTGAACCCGCTTGCGCTCCCCCTCGGACAGCGAGCTGAAGCGGCGCCGGATCAGGTGCGCGCAGCCCAGTGCGTCGAGGAGCTCGACCGCCCGGGTCACGTCGAAGGAGTCGTAATCCTCCGCGTTGCGGCCGAGGATGCCGTACGACGCAGTGAGGACAAGGTCGATGACCTTCTCCTGGGCGGGGACCTGCTCGGCGATCGCCGAGCTCGACATTCCGATGCGCGTGCGGAGGTCGGCGATATCCGCCTGCTCCAGCGGCTCGCCCAGGACCTCCACTGTCCCGTGCGTGGGCATCAGCAGCGTCGCAGCCACCTGGAGGAGCGTGGTCTTGCCGGCTCCGTTTGGCCCGATGATGACCCAGCTCTCGTCGCTGTGCGCGGTCCAGCTGACGTCGCGCAGCAGCATCGACCTGTCGTATCGGACTCCAACCCCGCGCAGCCTGAGTACCTCAGCCGGCATCCGGTTCCCTTCACCCGCCACCATCTCAGCTTGAAACTTACGGCATCGGGCTCACTGCTGCCGGTCCCGCACCGCCAGCAGCGCTGCCTGCGTCCGGTCGGCGACTCCGAGCTTCGCGAGGACTGCGCTGACGTGGCTCTTGACCGTCTTCTCCGCCACGAGCAGCGCACGGGAGATCTCGCGGTTGGACTTACCGCGGGCGAGCAGGCCGAGTACCTCGCGCTCGCGCGCGGTGAGGGCGCCGATGCCGCGCACGTCCCGGTCCGGCTGGCTGGCGACGAGGCTGGCGGCCTGCGGCGCGAGCACGGTGTTCCCGTCGTGCACCGACCTGATCGCTCGCAGCAGCGCATCCGGGTCGACGTCCTTGTACAGGAAGCCCGCGGCGCCGGCCCGCAGTGCGCGGCCCGGACTCTGGGGACCGGCCGCGCTCGTCAGCACCAGCACCCGGGTCCGGGCGGACACCTCGCGCACCCGGACAAGGACGTCCAGGCCGTCGAGGCCGGGCAGCTTCAGGTCGAGCACGAGGACGTCGGGCTGGAGATCCCCGGTCAGCCGCACGGCCTCCGGGCCGTCGGCCGCCTCACCGAGCAGGACGATGTCGTCGCTGACATCGAGCAGCACGGCCAGACCCTGCCGGACCACCGGGTGGTCATCGGCAACTACCACCGTGACGGGACTTGCGGCGCTGCTGTCACCCGGTCCGGCCGGCTGGCGCGTACCGCCGGTCACCGTGTGCTCCCGCTGCCGGATCCCTGCCGCCCGCCGCGGACCGGGAGCGTGAACGTGACGGTCGTTCCCGCGCCGGGCGCGGACCTGATCTCAAGCTGGCCGCCGGCCGAGGCGGCCCGCTCGCGCATGGAGGCAAGTCCCAGCCCGGCTACCGGCGCGCTGGCGTCGAAGCCGCTGCCCGAGTCCGTGACCTCCAGGACGACGCCGCGCTGACGCTCACCGAGACTGACGGTGACGATTCCTGCCCCGGAATGGCGGACGGCATTGCTGACCGCCTCCTGGGCCACCCGGTAGATCGCTGCCGCCGTCTGGTCGGTGAGCTCGGGAAGCTCACCAGCCCGCACCGCGACCTGGCGGCCGTGAGTGCCCCCGGCCAGGAGGGCGTAGCTGCGGACCGAGCTGATCAGGCCGCCGGATGCCAGCTCCGGCGGTGCCAGGCCGTCGATGACGGCGCGCAGTTCCGCATGCGCCTGCCCGGCGAGCTCGGTGACACCATCGATCTCCGCGACGGCGCGGGCAGGGTCGCGCCCCACCAGCACCCCCGCCGCCCGTGCGCGC
This sequence comes from uncultured Actinomycetota bacterium, assembly GCA_963711535.1. GTDB lineage: Bacteria > Actinomycetota > Actinomycetes > Streptosporangiales > Streptosporangiaceae > JAJYUU01. The sequence goes on from CAVQEN010000008.1 coordinate 911,389, forward strand.
GCACGGAGGCTGAACAGCTTCTGCGAGACGGCGTCGTGGAGCTCCCCGGCCAGCCGGGCCCGCTCCTGGAGGACGGAGAGCTCGCGGCCGCGTTCGTACAGGCGCGCGTTCGTCAGCGCGATCGCAGCATGGGCGGCAAAGAGGCTGACCAGCCGCTCGTCGCGTTCGGTGAAGCCACCGGGCTCGGTCTTGCAGGCCGCGAAGATGAAGCCCAGAATCTGCTCGCTCTGCCGGATCGGCACGCCGAGCACGTCGGTGAGCTCCGGATGCGCATCCGGCCAGCCCCAGAACCGGGGATCTGCGCGGATGTCACCGAGCCGCAGCGGCTTACCCTCCCGCAGCAGGACGCCCAGCAGCCCGTGCTGGCGGGGCAGCGGGCCGATGGCCGCCTGTTCCTGCTCCGTCAGGCCCGCGACGACGAACTCGGCGAACGAGCCGGCATCGTCCGGCACTCCCAGAGCCGCGTACCGGGCGCCGGCCAGCGACCGCGCTGCCCGCACGATCATCTGCAGCACATCGCGCACCGACACCTGACGCGCGACCGCGAGGACTACCTGGCTGACGTGCTCGAAGAGCTCGTCGTCGCCGGAGCCTGCCGGCAGGCCGGCGGCTGCCGGGCCGCGATGCCGCGTCATATCCCTGACCGTACCCGCGCCGGACCGGAGCCGGATCCGGCGCACGTCGTAGGACCAAGGTCGCAGGCCGGGCCCGGCCGAGGCCCGATGGCGCCGGCGCCGCGGCCGCCTAGCGTCAGTGCCATGAACTCTTCGCGCCTGGCAATCGTCACCGGAGCTTCCCGCGGTCTTGGCCGCGCCCTCGCCGGAGGACTAGCCGCAGCCGGGTACCGGATCATCATCGACGGCCGGGACGCCGCCGCACTCGAGGCTGCTGCCGCGGACCTGCGAGCACGGCACGACCTGCCCCGGAACCTGGTGGCGGCCGTGGCCGGCGACATCACCGATCCGGCACATCGCGCCGACCTGGCGGCCGCGGCGGACTCAGCCGGCGGCGCCAGCCTGCTGGTGAACAACGCGGGCACTCTCGGCGCCAGCCCGCTGCCGGCGCTTGCCGACTACCCGATAGCAGCGCTTCGCGAATCCTTCGAGGCGAACGTCGTCGCCCCCGTTGCCCTGACCCAGCTGCTGCTGCCAGGCTTGCGCGCTCGCGGTGGCGCGGTCCTGTCGATCACCTCGGACGCCGCAGTGGAGGCGTACAGCGGCTGGGGTGGCTACGGTGCCGCCAAGGCTGCCCTGGAGCAGGCGAGCAATGTCCTCGCCGCAGAGGAGGCGGCCGTACGTGTCTGGTGGGTCGATCCCGGCGACTTGCGCACCCAGATGCACCAGGCCGCGTTCCCCGGCGAGGACATCTCGGATCGCCCGCGGCCCGACTCCGTCGTGCCGGCGTTCCTCCGACTACTGAGCGAGCGCATGCCCAGCGGCCGCTACCGGGCGGCAGACCTGGTGCCTGCCGGAGTGGCGCCGGGAGCGGCATCATGACCGCAACCGCGAGCCTCGATGTTCCGCTGGCCCCTGACGGGGACCCGGGTGACAGCCTGCCATTCGAGCTCGGGCCCGGCCTCGAGGCGCACGAGCCGCCGGAAGTGCGCGGCGCGGGCCGTGACGACGTCCGGCTCCTGGTGAGCCACAGCAGGACCGGGCGGGTGAGCCGGGACGCCTTCGGCAGGCTGCCGGAGCTGCTGCTGCCCGGCGACCTCCTGGTGGTGAACAACTCGGCGACGATCCCCGCCGCGGTGCCGGTGCGGGCGGCCGGCGATCGCGAGAATCCGCTGACCGTCCACTTCTCGACGGCTCTGCCTGCGGGCGACTGGCTGGTCGAGCTGCGCTCCGGCTCCGGCGCCGGAACGGTGCCGTCCGGCCGCGGGGGCGCCGGACGGCAGCTCACCCTGCCGGGCGGCGCGGTCCTGACCCTGACCAGCTGCTACACCGCAAGGCTGTGGCGCGCGCAGCTGTCCACCGCGGTGGTGCCCTATCTGCTGCGGTACGGCCGCCCGATCCGGTATTCCTACGTGCCGCGTGAGTGGCCGATCGAGGCCTACCAGACAGTCTTCGCCACTGTTCCGGGCAGCGCTGAAATGCCCAGCGCCGCCCGGCCGTTCACCGGCGGCATCGTGGCCAGGCTCGTCAGCCGGGGCATCGCGATCGCGCCGGTGACTCTGCACGCCGGCGTGTCGTCGCTGGAGGGCACCGAGGATCCGTACCCGGAGCAGGTCGACGTTCCGCCAGCCACAGCCCGTCTGGTGAACCTCACCCGGGCCGCGGGGGGCCGCGTCGTCGCGGCCGGCACGACGGTCGTGCGGGCGCTCGAGACAGCTGCTGTGGCCAGCCGCCAGCGCGGCGGTCCGGTGGAGGCCGTCACGGGCTGGACCTCTCACGTGGTGACGAGGCGCACCGGCGTCAGCGTCGTCGACGGACTACTGACCGGACTGCACGAGCCCCGGTCCACGCACCTGTGGATGCTGGCCGCCTTTGCTGGCGACGAGCTGCTCACCCGCTGCTACGCCACCGCCATAGCGGGCGGCTACCGCTGGCACGAGTTCGGGGACGTGCACCTGCTGCTGCCCTGAGTGCCCCTGCCGGGCCGCCGGGTCGATAGCGTTGACGCACTATGGCCGGTCCGCAGCTCACAATCCTGCTGACCCTGACAGGCCGGGACCGGCCGGGGGTGACATCCCGGCTATTCACCGTACTGGCGGCGCACGAGCTGACAGTCGCCGACGTCGAGCAGGTCGTGATCCGGGGCAGGCTGGTTCTCGGGGTCCTGCTGGCCGCGACTGGGTCGCCGGATCTGACCGCGCTGCACCGGCAGGTCACCGCGCTGGCGGCGGACATGAGCCTGGACGCGGAGATCACCGTGGGCTCGGGCGAGCCGTCCGCGCGCCGCCGCGGGCAGCTCCATGTCACTGTGCTGGGCGGTCCGCTGCTACCTTCGGCGATCGCCACGATCGCCGGGCGTATCGCAGCCGACGGTGCCAACATCGACAGAATCACCCGGCTGGCGAGCCAGCCGGTGACCTGTATCGAGTTCGACGTGAGCGGCGCCGATCCGGCTAGCCTGCGGACGGCGCTCGCGCGTGCGTCGGCCGATCTCGGAGTCGATGTCGCGGTCCAGCGCGGCGGCCTGCACCGCCGGTCCATGCGGCTCGTGGTGATGGACGTCGATTCCACTCTGCTGCAGGACGAGGCGATCGAGCTGCTGGCGGCACGCGCGGGGTGCCTGCCCGAGGTGAGCCGCATTACGGCTGCGGCGATGCACGGTGAGCTGGACTTCGCCCAGGCGCTTGAGCGGCGGGTCGGGCTGCTGGCCGGATTGCCGGCGACCGTCATCGACGACGTCCTGGCGACACTGCGCCTGGCACCGGGTGCCCGCACCCTCATCCGGACCCTGAAACGCCTGGGGTACCGGTGCGGGGTGGTGAGCGGCGGGTTCACGCAGGTTACCGACTGGCTGACGCTTGAGCTCGGGCTCGACTTCGCCGAGGCGAACACTCTCGAGATCGCGGCTGGCAGCCTCACCGGGCGGCTGGTCGGACCGGTGATCGACCGGCCCGGCAAGCAGCGCGCGCTCGCCGCCTTCGCCGCTGCGGCCGGGGTACCGCTCAGCCAGACGGTGGCGGTGGGTGACGGCGCGAATGACCTCGACATGATCTCCGCCGCGGGACTCGGCGTCGCCTTCAACGCCAAGCCAGCCGTCCGCGACGCAGCTGACACCTCCCTCAGCGTGCCGCATCTGGACGCGATCCTGTATCTGCTCGGCATCTCACGCGATGACATCGAGGCTGCGGACGCCGAGGACCCGCTGCTGGCGGACGACAGCGGCAGCCGCCCGGCCGAGCCCTAGGCTCCTGCGGCCGCTACTGCTGCCCGGGCACCCAGAAGGCGGCAAGCTCCCCGCCGCCGGGCCCGAGGGCGGCCCAGGTGTCAGCGAGGTCGAGGACGGCGACCGCCGAGGTGGGGAAAGCCGGCTCGGCGCCGGCCAGCGTGGCGACGAGTTCGGCAGCCGCCGGGTTGTGGCCGATGTACAGGAGGGTCCCGACGTCCGGAGGCGTCTGCCGCACGAAGGCGAGAACGTCGCCACTGTCCGCCTCGTACAGGCCCGGCACGGCACTGAACGCCGGCTGACCGCCGAGTGGCGGAGCGACGTACTGCCACGTCTGCCGGGTCCGGCGAGCCGCCGAGCAGATCACCGCGTCAGGCCGGAATCCGCTCGCGGCTAGCCAGCTGCCCGCCGCAGCAGCATCGCGCGGCCTCGCGGCCGCAAGGCCCGCTCGATGTCCGGGCCGCCAGGAAGCTCGCCTGCCTTAGCGTGCCGCATGACGATGAGCCTGCGCGTGTGCGTCATGCTCCCATCGTCTCGCGCGCAGCAGTTCCGCGCAGCCGACGCGGCAGGCAGCAGCTCCGAGACCAGCATGAATGTGGCTGCGGCGGGGTTCCTGGCCCCGCTGCAGCCATAGTCATGCGCCCTGCAGCCCCGCAGCGCGCAGCCGCTCTGCCAGGCCGGCTAGGTCAGGCAGTGACCTTGTCGGCCTGTGATTCAGCATGGCTGCCGCCGGCGGAGATGCTGGTCGAGCGGCGCTTGGAGATGACGATCGCGGCCGCGACGATGATGGCCGCTCCGGCCGCGACTCCGGCCCGGAGCCCGAGATTCTTGCTGTACTCCACCACGCTGGTGGCGATCAGCAGCGAGACCAGGTTCATGACCTTGAGCAGCGGGTTGATTGCCGGCCCGGCGGTGTCCTTGAACGGGTCACCGACCGTGTCACCAATGACTGTGGCCGCGTGTGCCTCTGAGCCCTTGCCGCCGTGGTGGCCGTCCTCGACCAGCTTCTTGGCGTTGTCCCAGGCACCGCCGGAGTTCGCCAGGAACACGGCCATCAGGGCGCCGGCCGCGATCGCGCCCGCGAGGAAGGAACCGAGCGGCGCGTAGCCAAAGGCGAAGCCGACGACGATCGGCGTCAGGACCGCCAGCAATCCGGGAGTCGCCAGCTCGCGCAGCGAGTCGCGGGTGCAGATGTCGACCACCCGGCCGTATTCCGGCTTCTCGGTGAAATTCATGATGCCCGGGTGGTTGCGGAACTGGTCCCGGACCTCGTAGACCACCCGGCCCGCAGCCCGGCCGACCGCCATGATGAGGAGCCCGGAGAAGAAGAACACCACTGCAGCGCCGATCATGAGACCGAACAGGTCGTTCGGCGCGTCGATGCCGAGACTGAACCCGCCCAGGTGCTTGGTGATGAGCTCAGCCGTCACCTGCGTGCGGAACGCGCCGAACAGGGCCGTGGCGGCGAGCACGGCGGTGGCGATGGCGATGCCCTTGGTGATGGCCTTGGTGGTGTTGCCGACCGCGTCGAGGCTGGTGAGTACCTGCGCCGCCTCTCCCTCGACTTCGCCTGACATCTCGGCGATGCCCTGAGCGTTATCGGAAACGGGGCCGAAGGTGTCCATCGAGACGATGACGCCCACGGTGGTCAGCAGGCCGGTGCCGGCGAGCGCGACGGCGAACAGGGCGATCGTGGCGTTGCCAGTGCCCAGCAGGAATGCGCAGTAGACAGCGCCGCCGATCAGTAGCGCCGAGTACACCGCAGACTCCAGGCCGACGGAGATCCCGGACAGGATGACAGTCGCGGCACCGGTTTCCGAGCTGTCGCCAATCTCCCGGACCGGGCGCCGGGTGGTCTCGGTGAAATACCCGGTCAGCAGCTGGATGGCACTGGCCAGCACCAGGCCGACCAGGACGGCGCCGATGGCGAGCAGCCGCGGGTCCCCGCCGTGGTGAAGGATCCGCGGGTCGGTGACGCCCTTGAGGGCGCTGAACTTGGACGGCAGGTAGACGAACGAGGCGATGATCACCAGCACCAGGGAAATGATCGCCGAGGCGAAGAAGCCGCGGTTGATCGCGGTCATGCCGCTGCGGTCCCGCTTGCGCGGGGCCACCAGGAAGATGCCGAAAACTGCGGTGATCACGCCGATCATCGGCACGATCAGCGGGAAGACCAGGCCGTCTGAGCCGAACGCGGCCTTGCCGAGGATGAGGGACGCTACCAGCGTGACCGCGTAGGACTCAAACAGGTCGGCCGCCATGCCGGCGCAGTCGCCCACGTTATCGCCGACATTGTCGGCGATAGTCGCGGCGTTCCGCGGGTCGTCCTCCGGGATGCCCTTCTCGACCTTGCCGACCAGGTCGGCGCCAACGTCGGCAGCCTTAGTGAAAATGCCACCGCCGACCCGCATGAACATGGCGAGCAGCGCGGCGCCGAAGCCGAAGCCCTCGAGCACGCTGGACGCGTTGGCCTTATAAATGAGCACGACGACCGCTGCGCCGAACAGACCAAGACCAACGGTGAACATGCCGGCCACGCCACCGGTACGGAACGCGATCCGCATTGCCGGTCGCTCGCCCGCCTCCTTCGCGGCCGCCGCGACTCGCACATTGCCGCGGACAGCCAGGGACATGCCGGTAAATCCGGTGATCGCAGAGAACAGAGCTCCGACAAGGAAGAAGATGGACCGGCCCAGGCGGACGGAGCCGTCCGGCGCCGGGAGGACCAGCAGCACAAAGAAGACCAGAACGACGAAGACGCTGAGCGTCCGGAACTGCCGCCGCAAGTAAGCTGCCGCGCCCTCCTGGACCGCCTTGGCGATCTCCTGCATCTTCGGCGAGCCCTGACTGGCCGCCAGCACATCTCTGACCAGCCAGCCGGCGACGGCCAGCGCCATCAGCGCGATGACGGCCACCACGGCTACCCAGGTCAGGTTTGCCCCCGTGACAGTAGGCAACCCTCCCCCCAGGGCGAGGTAATGCGACATCCGTCCTCCTTGACAGGGGATACAAGCTAGTACCGGACGCAGGCGCGGGTGCACTGTTCCGTTAGCTCAGGTACGCAGCGGACCGGCCATGACTGCCGTCAGAAAGCAAGCGAAACTAGCCCGCGGGCGTGCCGGGAGTCTACGCATCCTGGTAAGTGCATGGTAAATCGGGTGCGGGTACTTCCGCAGTCGCGACAGTTTTGTGACGCAACAGTGCTCACCCGGAGACTCTAGTCGCGCAGAGTCCGACCGCCCAGCACAGCGAGTTACCGGCGTGCTCCGGCTGACGGCCAGCTCATCCTGATACTCGTGCCGGCCGCCGTCTCGCTGATCTGAACCTCGTCGGCCAGGCCCTCGATCACTGCGATGCCGAGGCCGGCCGGCACCCCGACGACCGACCCAGAGTCGAGGCCGCCGGCCGCGTTCGCAGGCGAGCGGGCATCAGGGGCGCAGGTATCGGTGACCTCGACCTCGAAGCGGCCGGCCAGGTCCGTGAGGGCGAGCCGCACGGGCTCTGCCGGGCAGTAGAGCTGATGGCCCTCGACCGCACGCGAGCAGGCTTCGCCGACGGCGAGGCGCACCTCGTCCAGGAGCGACTCATCGACGCCGCTGCGTCTCGCCACGGCGGTGGCGACCAGCCGCGCAGTCCGCACGTGGGCGGGCAGGGCGGTGAAGCTCAGCTCGACAGTTGCCATAGGTATGCCGTCCGGTCCGGTGCCTGCAGCCAGCGCCCGGCGGCCTACTTCTCCGCCCGCCGCGCCGCGATCGCCTCGTCTACGGTGTCGTGGATGCCGAACACTTTGGTCAGACCGGTGATGCGGAAGATCTTCAAGATGCGTTCCTGAGTACACACCAGGTCAAGCGAGCCGTCATGGGCACGGACTCGCTTCAGCCCGCCGACAAGGACGCCCAGTCCGGTCGAGTCGAGGAACTCGACCTTCTCCATGTTCACCACCAGCTGGTAGAAGCGGTTGTTCACCAGCTCGATCAGGAGTTCACGCAAGCGCGGAGCGGTGTAGACGTCGATCTCGCCCTCAACGTCGACGATCTCGATTCCATCCTTACTGTGGTGGTCCAGTTTCAGATCCACATATCCTCCAGCGCCGTACGGCGGTTAATGGTCAGCGGCGGCCTGTCGCGCAGTGAGCCACGCCCTCAGGTCATTCCTATACCAGATCACTGTCGCAGGCACCTTGCGCCGTGCGACACACTGGGATCTGATGCATCTGGTTACGCCGCCCGGCTCGGCCGGCAGCACTCAGGCCAGCCGGATGCCCGGCGACGCCGCCTCCGTTCTGCTGTCGGGCGCCAGGGCAGGCCGCCTGACCTACCTCACCCATCTGCCCGGACGCCCGGGCGATCACGCGGACTGGCCCGCCTGGGTGCCGGCGGAGCTGCGGGGCGCGCTCGCGGCGGGCGGTGTTACGGCTCCGTGGCGGCATCAGGTGGAGGCCGCGGAACTGGCGGCAGCCGGCCAGAGCGTGATCATCTCGACCGGTACCGCATCGGGCAAGTCGCTTGGTTACCTGCTGCCCGCCCTGACCGGCATCCTGGCCGGCGGCACTGCGCTCTACATCGCCCCCACCCGCGCGCTCGCCGCAGATCAGCTCACGCTGGTTCGCTCCCTGGGCGGCGGCCGGATCCGGGCCGCCGTGGTCGACGGCGACACGCCGTGGGCCGAGCGGACGAGGGCGCGGTCGCAGGCCAGCTACCTGCTGACGACGCCGGACATGCTGCACCAGTCGCTGCTGCCGTCGCACGCACGCTGGAATGGCTTCTTCCGCCGGCTTCGATTTGTCATCGTGGATGAGTGCCACAGTTATAGCGGCGTCTTCGGCTCGCACGTGGCGCACGTCCTGCGGCGCCTGCGCCGCATCGCTTACCACCACAGCGCCTCAGAGCCGGTCTTCGTGCTGGCGTCCGCGACCATCAGTGAGCCCGCCCGGTGCGGCAGGCAGCTCACCGGCCGCAGCGTGCAGGCGGTGAGCGCCGACAGTGCGCCGCGGGCGCCGCTGACGTTCGCGCTCTGGGAGCCGCCGCTGACCGGATCGGCTGGTGCGGCAGGCGCTCCGCTTCGCCGCGCGGCGACCGCGGAGGCGGCCGATCTCCTCGCCGACCTCGTCCGCGCGCAGGTGCCCGCGCTTGCCTTCGTCCGGTCCCGGCGCGGCGCCGAGGCAGTCGCGCAGTCGGCTCGCCGCCGGCTCGCCGAGGCCGGTGCGGACGTCCTGGCTGATCGCGTGGCCGCATACCGCTCTGGTTACCTGCCCGAGGAGCGCCGCGCCCTCGAGGACGGCCTGCGGACCGGCCAGATCACCGGCCTGGCCGCGACGACCGCGCTCGAGCTTGGCGTTAACGTGCCGGGCCTGGATGCGGTCCTGATGGCTGGCTGGCCGGGCACGCGGGCGGCGCTGTGGCAGCAGGCCGGGCGCGCCGGGCGCGCGGGCCGGGATGCGGTCGCGGTCCTCATCGCCCGCGACGATCCGCTCGATTCCTACCTCGTCCATCACCCGGATGCGCTGCTGGGGGCGCCGGTCGAGGCTACCGTGCTTGACCCGGACAACCCGTACGTGCTTGCCCCGCACCTGTGCGCGGCTGCAGCCGAGCTCCCGCTCTCCGGCCATGACCTGACCTCCTTCGGCCCGGCGGCGGCAGAGCTGGCGGAGACGATGGCGCGCGATGGCCTGCTGCGCTCCCGCGGCGGCCGCTGGTTCTGCACCCGGCAGGGGCTCGCCATCCGGACCGGCCTGCGCGGCGCCGGCGGCTGGCCAGTGCGCATCGTGGAACACGCGACCGGGCGGCTAGTCGGCACGGTCGACGAGCCGTCCGCGCACTTCCTTGCCCACGCCGGCGCCGTCTACAGCCATCAGGGCGAGACGTATCTCGTCAGCAAGCTTGACCTGGCGGAGCGAATCGCGCTGGTCGCGGCGGACGATCCGGGCTACGCGACGATGGCGCGCGAGGTCACCAGCGTGGAGGTCACCGCTGAGCGCCAGCGGGCCGAGTGGGGTGAGGCAACCGTCAGCTTCGGCGACGTCATGGTCACCCGGCAGGTCGTTTCCTACTCCCGCCGCAGCACCGATACGGGGCTGGTACTCGGCGAGGATCCGCTGAGCCTGCCCGAGCGCAGCCTGCCCACCAGGGCCGTCTGGTGGACCCTGGGAAGCGGCCAGCGGGCGGAGCTTGGCCTGGCCGGCCTTGACCTGGCCGGAGCCGCGCATGCCGCCGAGCACGCCGCGATCGGATTGCTGCCGCTGGTTGCCGCCTGCGACCGGTGGGACGTTGGCGGCGTTTCCGCGGACCTGCATCCGGCGACGGGCAAGCTCACGGTGTTCGTCTACGACGGGCACGCTGGCGGCGCGGGATTCGCAGAGCGCGGCTTTGCAGCAGCGCGAGCCTGGCTGACGGCAACCGCCGAGGCAATTGCCAGCTGTGAATGCGCAGCGGGTTGCCCCGCCTGCATTCAGTCACCGAAATGCGGGAATGGTAATCACCCGCTTGCGAAGCGCGACGCGGTAACGCTTCTGCACTACCTGCTGGCAGGCGCACCTGGCATGCCATGTCCGGACATGGGGCGACCCCCGTCGGGGGGGAGAACGGGGGTCGCCATACGGTCCGGCTCCGGGGGGGCAGAGCCGGGTCCGTTACTCAAGGAAGCCTAGTTGCAATCGGGGCAAGTTACCAGCCGGTCACGCCGAACCGCAAATGGTTGTAGCGCCTTCCCCTATGCTGCCGGACCGTGGCCACATCCGTCGAGAGCACAGCGACAACAACTGCGGCTTTCTTCGACCTGGACAAAACCATCATCTCCCGGTCCAGCACGCTGGCATTTGCTCCGGCGTTCTACCGCCACGGATTGATCAGCACGATGCAGGTCTGCCGCGGCGCAGTTGCGCAGCTGTCCTTCCGGCTGGCAGGCGCCAGCCCGAATCAGATGGAGCGAATCCGCGACCAGGTGTGCGCCGTCTGCAGCGGGTGGCCGACCGACAAGGTCGCGCAGATCGTCAGCGACGGGCTCGGCCAGATCATCAGCCCGCACGTGTACGGCGAGGCGCGGTCGTTGCTGGCTCGTCATCGTCACGACGGCCACGACGTTGTCATCGTCAGCACGTCCGGCCAGGAGATCGTCGGCCCGATCGGCGCCATGCTCGGCGCAACCGACGTGATCGCGACAAGGCTCACTGTCGCCGGCGGACGGTACACCGGCGGCGTCGAGTTCTATGCCTACGGCCAGGCCAAGGCGGACCACGTTCGCGAGCTGGCAGATCAGCGGGGATACCTGCTGGGCGACTGCTTTGCCTACAGCGACTCCGTGACCGACCTGCCGCTGCTGGAGCTGGTGGGAAACCCGCACGTCGTCAACCCGGACCGGGCCCTGCGCAAGATCGCCCGCAGCCGCCACTGGCCGGAGCTGAGCTTCCGGCACACCGGGTCGCCGGGCGTGAATGCAACGTCGCTGATCGATTGAGATAACGAATCGATCACACTCCGGCCTTTCCAAACCCCGGTCGGCGCAGTAGAACGGAAGAACGGGCTGATGGTCCGTACACGGCAGCCAGGTACCCACGCGCGACCAGCCGCGGGAGGCGTGCCGTGGCAGGCGAACAGTGGCTGGACGAGCGCCGAGAAGAAGGAGGCGCAGAGAGACCATAGTCCGCCTACCACGGCAGAGAAGGTGCACGCTTGGTAACCAGGCCTGACGTGTCTCTGCGACGGCGCCCCGCGAGCGGGGCGCCGTTTGCTGTGCCAGGACACGTGCGTTGCCAGCGCCACAGCGGCCAAAACGGGGGCGCGCCGGGAAGTGCGCAGGGAAATATGTGAAAAGCGTCACTTTTCGTGGCATCAGTCCTGCCACTATTTCCAAATACCCGATGCCGTCGCCTGTTGCCATTGGGTATAAGCAAGACTTTGAGTTGACAGCGTGAAGAGAGGGAGGTATCCATGGCCGATCCAGCGGTCAGGCGCACGTCCTCCAGCGTGACTGATCAGTCCATCGGCGATCTCGTCTCGGTGGCGGCCAGGGACATCTCACAACTGGTCAGGTATGAGCTGGACCTCGCCAAGCTCGAGCTGAAGTCGGACGCCAAGCGCCTCGGCATCGCCGCCGGACTCGGAATCGTCGCGCTCTTCGCCGCGTGCCTGGTCCTGATGCTGCTGTGCTTCGCCCTCGCCTACGGCATCCACGCGGCTGGCCTTCCGGGCGGGCTGTGGTTGGCGTTCATTGTCACTGCCGTCGGCGTCGTGCTCGTGATCGCCATGGCCGCGCTCGTCGCCTGGCGGATGGTGAAGAAGGTGAACGGCCTGCCCAAGACCCGGAGAAGCTTGTCTGCCGGGATGTCGCTCCTGCACCGCGGGAAGTCCGGTGCGGCAGCCGAGGCACCTGCCAAAGCTGGCTAGCCATGACCGCTCGCGGTAACGCCTCCATCTATCTGAGCGGGCCCTGGTCGCACCGGTCGGTCAGCGCCAACGGCACCAGGTTCCACGTCGCCGAGAGCGGCGACGGCCCGCTGGTGCTGCTGCTGCACGGATTCCCCGAGTTCTGGTGGACGTGGCGGCGGCAGCTCAGCTCGCTAGCCGAGGCCGGCTTTCGCGTAGCGGCACCCGACCTGCGCGGCTACGGCGCGAGCGACAAGCCGCCGCGCGGCTATGACCTCGTCACCGCGGCGTCCGACGCAGCCGGCCTGGTGCGGTCGCTGGGCGAGGCGAACGCCATCGTCGTCGGGCACGACTGGGGCGGCCTCATCGCCTGGACGATGGCGACCTACCACCCGAAAGTAGTGCGGCGACTCGCGGTCATCTCCATGCCCCATCCGCTGCGACTGCGGCCGGCGGTCCTGTCGGCGCCGTTTGCCCACGCCAAGAGCATGAGCTACGCGATGGGATTCCAGCTTCCGATGCTTCCCGAGCGCCGGCTGCACCAAGGACGGGGCGAGCCGGGTCGGCCGGCTGCTCTCGGCCTGGTCCGGGCCGGGCTGGCCGGATCCGGAGACAGAGCGCCGCTACCGGGACGCGATGTGCGTTCCCTCGGTTGCTCACTCCGCCCTTGAGTACCACCGCTGGTACCTGCGGTCCCGGTTCCGCCCGGACGGTATCGCCTACACCCGCATGATGCGCGCCCCGATCCAGGCGCCGACGCTGCATCTGCACGGCGCTCTCGACCCGTGCGTGCTGCCGAGCGCTGCCCGCGGATCTGGCGTGCACGTGGAAGCTCCGTACCGGTGGCGCCTGCTGGACGGCGCCGGGCACTTCCCGCATGAGGAGGTGCCCGACCGGCTCGACCTTGAGCTGCGCTCGTGGCTACTCGACCCCGAGCCTGAGCGGTAGCCGATGACCGGGCGTGACCGCGATGCCGCCGGGCGCGCCCGCAGCGCCCGGCCGCGGGACGCACTCGGCCGGCCGCTGCCGAGGCTCGCCGCTGGCGAGCCGACGGCCGGTGACGAGGCGCTGCCGCCAGCGGCGGCCCTGGCGACGGCACAGCAGCTGCTGGACGCAGGCCGCCCATTTCACGCGCACGAGGTACTCGAGGCAGCCTGGAAGTCGTCCCCGGCACCCGAGCGCGAGCTCTGGCAAGGGCTAGCGCAACTCGCGGTGGGGCTGACGCATGCGCTGCGCGGGAACGCGCGGGGCGCGGTCGCCCTGCTGCGCCGGGGAGCGGGCAGGCTGGCTGGCTACCCGCCAGCGGGTCCGCATGGCATCGACGTCGCCGGAGTGCGCGCGTCTGCCACCGCACTCGCCGACCGCATCGACGCCAGCGGACTCGCGGGCCTGGATCCGGCCAGCTTGCGCCTCCGGTTGCGCCAGGACGTGAACTAGCCGGCCTGGCACTTCTGCGTGGACACCTGGGCGGTCTCGGTGCTCCCGGCGCGGGCGTCGCTGGCGACCTCTCCCGCGGTCAGCGCGTATCCGGTGTCCTTATACGACGTCGAGGCGGCGAATACCACTCCGTACACCCTGCCGTCGGGCGCGAGCAGCGGCCCGCCGGAGTTACCCGGCCTGACGTCAGCACGGATCGGGTAGATCTGGCGGCCGACCGTGCTGGTCTCGTAGATGTTCGGGCCGTAGGCGGTGATGTAGTGGCCGACTGTTGCCGCGACGAGGCTCAGCGGATGATCGAGCGGATAGCCGGCCACGACTGCCGGGGCGCCTTCCGCCGCCTGCGACGCGAACTTCAGCGGCCTGGCCGTCAGCCCGGGGACGTCCAGCACGGCGAGGTCTCGCTGCGGGTCGTAGAGCACCACCCGCGCGTTGTAGGCACGCCCGGACGCATCGACGTACGGCCCCTCGTCCTCGCCCGCGACCACGTGCGCGTTGGTGAGGACATGCTGGGGTGAGATGACGAATCCAGAGCCCTCGATCCGGGTGGAGCAGGTCGTTGCCACACCCTCGATCTTGACGATGCTCGGCTCGACGCGCGCGAGCGAGCTTGACGTCAGGATCGCCGTGTCCGGCTTCGGCAGCACGTCCTGGCTGGTCTCGGCGCCGATGGCGTTGAAGACCTGCGCGTAGAGTCCATTCGACGTGAGCAGGCTGTGCAGCTGCTGGAAGACGGGCAGGTACAGCGCGTCGTGCGGCATCACGCTGTCCACAGTCCGCAGCACCGCTGACTTGTTGACCTGCCGGGAGATGGCCGGGAACGGCGCATTCACGACGAACGAGCCGATGAGCCAGGCGACGACGAGCACCGCCACGACGTTCACGGCGGCGCCGCCGAGCGAGTCGACGACCGTCGCGGGGCGGCCTCGTACTCGCGACCGTACGGCGACGCCGATGCCCGACGCCACCAGCATGCCGATGACCGCAACGCCGAACACGACGATGATCGCGACAAACGCCTGCCACGAGGTGCTCTTGGCCAGGGCGCGGGAGATCCCGGGTGCGATGACCGCGCCGAGACCGACGCCCACCACGAAGCCGGCGAGGCTGAGCACGCCGATGATGAAGCCCTGGCGATAACCGGCGACCGCGAACGCAGCAATCAGCGCGAGCAGGATGAGGTCGAGCAGATCGCCGGGCACAGCAATCAACTTATAGCGCTCCGGGCGCCTGGAGGGCCGCTGTGATCCGCCCGAGATATCAGCTCGAGGGAGGAGGCCAGCCAGCCGGCAGGTCGTCGGGCGGCAGCGTGGTCATGGTGCCGGAGTCCCATGGCTGCTCCCAGCCGCCGAGCGCGATCAGCCGGTCGAGGAGGGCAGCGGTGAAGCCCCAGACGATGAGGCCGCAAACGCGGAAGGCAGGCCCGGCCTGGCCGCCGGGGTACTGGATCATCATCCGGTTGGCGGGGCTCGCCAGATCCGCAACCGGCACGCGGAGCACCGCGGCAATCTCGGCCGGGTCGCCGGGCGCGACCGGCACCGGGGTATGCCACCAGCCGAGAACAGGCGTGACCCGGAAATCGCTGCGCCAGATGTAGAGCTCCGGCAGAACCGTCAGAACGCGCACGCCATCCGGATCGACGCCAGTCTCCTCGCGGGCCTCACGCAAAGCTGCGCGGACCGGCCCGCCGTCAGCCAGGTCGACGGCGCCGCCAGGGAAGGCCGGCTGACCGGGATGCTTGCGGAGCCCGGCTGCCCGCTCGATGAGCAGCAGGTCGGGGCCCGCCTCGCTGGCACCAAAGAGAACGAGTACCGCGGCCGGACGGCCGTGCCCCCGCGGCCGCAGCTGCTCGGGCACCACCATGCCGGACGCGGCCGATGCCAGCCCGGTGAGCCAGTCCGGCACACCGCCCGGCGTGAACCGGGGTGCTGTCGTGTCTGAGGTCAAGAGAACGGACCGCTCTTCACCAGCTTGATCGCCGTCGCCTCGTCAGTGGGGCCGGTGCCGAACGACGGGCACAGGGCCGCGACGGTGCAGGCACCGCAGGCAGGCTTGCGAGCGTGGCAGACGCGCCGGCCATGCCAGATGAGCCGGTGCGACAAGATGGTCCACTCGCTTTTCGGGATGAGCTCGCCGACCTCCTTCTCGATCTTGACCGGGTCGTCCTGCGTGGTCCAGCCGAAGCGCCGGACGAGCCGGGCGAAGTGAGTGTCGACCGTGATCCCGGGGACGCCGAAGGCATTGCCCAGAACCACGTTGGCTGTCTTGCGGCCGACGCCGGGAAGAGTCACCAGGTCCTCGAGCCGTCCGGGGACCTCTCCGCCGAAGCGATCGCGGATGGCAGCCGACAGGCCCATGACTGCCTTCGTCTTGGCCCGGAAGAATCCGGTGGGCCTGAGGATGGTCTCGACAACCTCCGGGTCAGCGGCCGCCAGGTCGTCAGGCGTCGGATACTCGGCAAACAGAGCCGGGGTGGTGAGGTTGACCCGCACGTCGGTGGTCTGCGCCGACAGCACGGTGGCGACCAGCAGCTGGTAGGCGTTCTTGAAGTCCAGCTCGGTGTGCGCGTCCGGATAGGTCTCGGCCAGGATCCGGTTCATCTGCCGCGCCCGGCGCACCAGCGCCAGTCTGGTCTCAGGCTTCCGCCACCGGGCCGCAGGCGCCCCGGCTGTCCTCGTCACCATGCCGCCCAGGGTACGGCCTGGCGGCTAACTCGCCGAGCCAATCCAGCCGCGGCGGTGGAATAGCCAGTACAGGGCCCCGACGGCCAGCAGTTCGGTACCGAGCCCGAGGATCACGAAGGTGGGCCAGCCGTTCAGGTGCCCGACGAGCCAGGAGAAGTTCTGCCCGAAAAACCCGGTCAGGAACGACAGCGGCAGGAAGATCGTGGCGATGATGGCCAGCTGCTTCATCACCACATTGAGGTTGTTCGACACCATGGACAGATAGGCGTCCATGGCGTTGCTCAGCAGGTCCCGGTAGCTGTCGATCATGTCGCTGATGCGGATGGTCTGGTCATACAGGTCCCGCAGGTACGGGTCGACATCCGGGGTCGTGCCGGGCAGTTCCACCATGCCCGCGACGATCGACGCCATGAGGTCACGCTGCGGCGCGACCAGCTTGCGGACATTGACCAGCCAGCGCTGCATGTCGAACAGCTGCTGGAGCTGGTTATTGGTCGGCTTGGCGAAAATCTGCTCCTGCAGCTCGTCTATGTGATCGTCGAAGTCGGACAGCCGCGGGAAGAAGCTGTCGATCAGGCTCTCGGCAATGTGGTGCAGCAGGACCAGGCGCAGCGGACGGTTGCCGCCCTGCGGCAGGCCACCGGGACGGCTGAGCCGCTCCCACAGCTGGTCGAGGGCATGGCAGCTGTCCTTCCTGACCGTGATCAGGTAGTTCTCGGCGACGAAGATGTGGACCTCGGCGAAGTCGTCTTTGCCGGGCCCGGTGACACCGTAGTTCACCAGGTAGACCACGTTTCCGAAGTCCTCGACCTTAGGTCGCTGGCCGAAATCGCTGACGGCGTCGAGCACCAGCGGGTGAAGCGCGAAGTCATCGCGCAGCAGCGCGATGCCATCCGGGTCCGCGGGCTGGAGGTCAAGCCAGAGGATCGTGCCAGCTTTCAGCGCGCTCTTGACGCTGGCTTCGTCGACCGGCAGCGAAGTGCCGTCGGTGAGGATAAGTTTGCCGTCCACGGCCGTATTGTCCCAAATCTCCGCGCGAACCCGGGCGACATGGCGAAATCAGCGGCGACACCTCCCGCAGGCTCCGGCCGCCCGACACCCGGGCTCTGAGTCGCCCGCCGCCGGCGGCGGCGGGCGCTGTCGGAGTCAGGCGGCTCGCGTTGCCTTACCCGCCGCTGATGCCCGGTGCACGAGCACGTCAGTTACAGTCCCGATAGTTCCGGACAAACTGCCCAGATTGCCGCGCGATGCGGCCCGCCGCACGAATACCTCGGCAAAGGTGATTGCCTCGGCGGCAAGTCGCTTGAACTCGTCCGAGTTCACGATGGCTTCAGCTGACGAGCGTAGCTTCTTCACGCCGTCCGGGCCATCCTGGCAGCCGGCGAGGTAGCCGGCCACAAAGCCCACCAGAGTCTCCATGGTCCTGCCCTGCTCCTTGGGGGTTGATCAGCACGGACTACATATCTCGCAGTTCGAGGTATCGCTTGATATCCGGCACCGACTGCACGATCGCGGCTATGACCACCGCCAGCAGGGCCGCTTTGATAAGCCTGACAATCATCGTTCCCTCCCTCCGGGATGCTCAGCCGCCGGCATCGGCGCTGCCGGCCGTCTCCGGTGCTGTCGGACCCGGCAGCGGATTCACTTCATCGGGTGCGAAGTACAAAAACCGGCCATGATTGCGCTGCAGGTCCGCCGCCGGGTCATCGACTGGGGTCACGGCCAGGTGCACGTGCCCGTCGACGTCGGAGAGGACTGCTTCCACGATCGCCTCACGGCCGGCCAGGAACAAGTCCTGGGCGTCCGCCCGGCGGCTACCCGGCTGCATGACCACACGAGAATTCCGCGCGACCCGGACGCCGTCGATGACGACGTGGTCGGTCTCGGGGGACACTGACGCGTCCGCTCCCGGATCCCACCACGGCACTGACGGACGAGCCGTGATGTCCGGCGCAGGCCAGGCAGTACCGTTGCCTGACCCGCCGGCCAGGTCGCCAGCAGCCGATCCGGCACCGCTGCCCGGTCCCGGCGGGACGTTCGCCCCGGCCGGCGCCGAGCGCAGGTACCTGATCGCGCCGTGCATGCGTTCGAGCATCTCCGGGGGCATGTCATCCAGCCGGTCGATCAGCTCGGCCGCCCGGTGATCGGTGGCCCGGGCCTGCCGCTTCTCCGCGTCGGTGAGGGTCAGGGTGCGAAGGGTCAGGATCTCGTCGATCTCGGTGGCGTCGTACAGGTCTCCGGCACTCTCCGCAGCGACCTCAGGGTGGTCATAGAGGATGATGGGCGACGACAGCATGAGGTCGGTGCAGCCGTCCGGTCCGGCGAGGACTGGCCAGGTGCCGACGTTCTGACAGGCTGCTACCTCCGCGGCCGCCCACTCCGGCGGGTCGGTCATCGACAGGAACGTCCCGCCCGGGACTGCGGTGAGCGAGTGTGCCGCGATCAGGGCGTGCGCAAGCCCGTCGTCCCGGCCGCCGAGGCCACCGGGCGGCGTGGTGGTGTTCTCCACCTGCACCCGCAGCTTCAGCGCCTGATAAGGACCGGCCACGCGCTCGGCATGCAGCCGGATCGATCCGTCCAGCGCGTTCCATTCCCGGACCAGGCGCCCGGCGAGGAGGCCGTGACCGTCGGCGACATCCTCCGTGGCCGTGCCGGCGCCGACGTGAAATTCCGCCATGAAGTCCGCGGCAAGGAGTGCCGCGACACCGACGGTGACCCGCTGCTCTCGCTCGGCCGCCTCGTCGAATGAGGTGTACTCGGATCCGTTCAGGTACAGCGTGTCAACGTCCTGCAGATCGCCGGTCTCTGGTGAGACACCCTGAACCGTCCGCCGCTGGAGGTGCAGGAAGCGCACCAGAAGCCAGATCTCGGCATCGTCGGCGCACTCCAGCAGGCACTCCGTCTGGCTTCCGCCGGACTCGTGCGGATCGACGACGTCGTAACCGCGCGGCATGAGGACACCGAACTGGAAGCGGACCTGGTTCTTCTGGGCGGCTTTGTGGTACGGATACAGCAGGTAGCCCTCGTACAAGATCGCGTCCGCAACTTTGCGGGCGTGCTCGAGGTCACGAGGGTCGAGTCTCATGCCGGGCCATCTGCGCGGTCAGCAGCCTCCGAGAGCAGGTGCAGGATGGCTGCTTCCCAGGTAGGCAGGCCCTTTGCGGTCTTGAACCTGAGCAGGTCGTCGAACGTCAGCGTGCTGAGCCGGATCCACGCGGAGTTGGGGAAGTGGGCGTCGATGGCCTCGCGCCAGACTCCGACCGGGAGCCGGTAACTCGACTCCTTGCTCCACGGCACCTGCGTGACCGATATCCGCCCGTGCGCCGTGCCGAACACGGACCCGCTGAACAGCAGGAGCAGCGGAATGTCGCCGCCGTCCAGGCCGGCGAAGTACCGCGTGGCGCCGATCTCCATGTCGTAGGTCAGCGGCACCGGCAGATCGACCTCGGTACTTCCGGTGAATCCGGGCACCATGACCGAGACGTTCGTGAACTGCATCGGCTTGAGCGTGTCGGCCCAGCGCTGGGTGTCGCCGAACAGGTCGTTCAGTCGCTCGGCCTCCTCGTCGGAGTACCGTCGCCGGGCCGGCTCGATCCGGAACTGACAGCGCAGCGCGATCGCCTCGACTCGCTCGCCGCTGGTCTCGCTGATCCGCAGCGTGAAGAACATCGAGGGCACGACCGCGTATTTGTCGGCGCGCGCGCCCGTACAGTCGAAGACCAGGTCAGGCATGACTGACCTCCTGGCTGAATGGCCGCGCGCGGCCGCGCACAGTGCTCAGGAAGGACGCGATGCTTTCCCGCGCCTCGCTCCCGCCGTCGAAGCCGCGCCAGTGCAGCCGCATTCGGCCAGCCAGCTCATAGCAAACATCGACGGGAACGAGGAAATATTCGACCCCTGAATTGGTCCGGCTGATCAATGCGGCCTCGAGGTCCGCTTCCGGCACGCCGAGCAGCGGGTAATCGGCGACCAGCTGCTCCCACAGCTGCAAGTCCAGGCGGCACTCGGTCACGCCAGCAGGGCTCGGGTAAAAGCCGGTCAGCTCCTCCTGCCTGGGCGTACTGGCCTGCCGCGAGGCACGCAGGAAGAACGCCAGCCCGACCGGAACCTCGAGGCGGTCCCACTGCGCAGGAGACATCGGCCGCTCAGGGTCCTGCAGGTAGCGGTCGGGCACCGCGCGGTACCGCCCCCGGCCGGCCGACTCCCGGGTAAACAGCAGATAACAGGCGCGGCACGCGCACAGCAGCGACGACGCGTCCAGATCAGCCACGTGGCCGTGCTCGGGCGGTACCTCCGCAGCGCACATCTCGCACCGCTCGGGTGCCGCGGACTCCGGCCGCGCCGGTGATAGCTGGCCCGGCACAGCCTGCTGCTGCGGAAGCGCCGCGAGCACGGCAGCCAGCCCGGCTGGAATCGGCCCTGCATCCGCCGGCAACGCAGCCAGAGCGGCCGTCGGTGCGGGCGGAGATGTCGCCGCCGGAGGAGGAGCCGGGGGGACGGGTACGGCAGGGCCGGGTGACTGCCCGCCCGCGGGACGAACGAACCGCCGGAGGCCGGCCTGGCCGCTCACGAGGGCACCGCGTCCGGCACCGCGACCCGCACGCCCTGACTGTCGGCGAGCAGCGGCAGCGGATCCAGGTGCAGAACCGAGGATTCGTCCCGGGCCTTGCCAGCCAGCCGGACGTTGTACTGAGCGCCGCAGGCCGGGCAGGTAAGGATCTCCCGCTCCAGTGCGCCGTCGGCCATCGAGGCGCCGCAGCCGGCGCAGGCGTCGCGGTAGGCGTAGAGGGTGCCCCGCACCGAGCAGACGAGCACCGAGATGCCATCGGCTGCGGCGCTGACCGGCCGCGAACTCGGCGGCCCGATATCCGGCAGCGTGATCCAGGTGGCCCCGTTCCCGCCGTGCTCCTCACTGGCCGCCGCGATGTCGTCGGGCCGACGGCCGATCTGCAGCAGCCGGGGCGCCGCAGGAGGCGCCGTCACGCCCTCGACGACAACCTCGGACACCTCCGGCGCGGCATCCTGCACCGCGCCGGTGATGGCCAGCTGCACCGTGACCGTCGACGACGGGCAGCCGTCGCAGCTGCCTTCGAGCTTAAGCCGGGCAATGCCATCGAAGACGCCCAGATACTGCACGCCGCCCGCGTGCGAGCCGAGATACGGCCGCACCCGGTCGAGCGCACGCTGGATGCGCGCGTCGACGTCGAGCGGATGGAGGTCATGCAGCAGCAGCAGGCTCTCCACCAGCGGGTCGTCGGCGAGCTTCAGCACCATCTCCTGCCCGGCCGGACCCTCGGCCCGCAGCAACGCGAGGATCTGCGCAAGACCGTCGCCATAGAGGCCTACGAGCAGGGCGACAAGCTCTTCGGCCGCCGGGGCCGCGCCGCCGAAGCCTCCGGAACTCAGGGCTCCGAGCAGCTCCTCGACTCGTGCGCTTACCTTCTGCACGCTGGTCATGCGCCTCTTGCCTCCGTATGCAGGACTGGGCCCGGGCCTGCCCGCGTGCGTCCGGGGACGGGAGCGCGGGCCGCGCCCAGATGGCGCGGCCCGGCCCGGTCAGGTGGACAGGATTGCCGCCATCGGCGAGTGCACCTTCTCCAGCGATTTGCCGTTGCCCAGGTACATGTGCACGCCGCAAGGCAGGCAGGGGTCGAAGCTGCGCACTGCACGCATGATGTCGATGCCCTTGAACCGCTCGGGCGGGTTCTCCTCGAAGATCGGGGTGTTCTGCACCGCGTCCTCATAGGGGCCCGGCGTGCCGAAGCTGTCGCGGACGCTCGCGTTCCACGGCGTGGGCGGGTAGGGATGGTAGTTGGCGATCTTGCCGCCCCGGATGACCATGTGGTGTGACAGCACCCCGCGGACGGCCTCGGTGAAGCCGCAGCTGTTCGCCTCGTCCGGCACCGTGAACGGCTCCCAGGTCTTAGTGTTGCCCGCCCGAAGTTCCGCCAGGGCCTTCTCCATGAAGTGCAGCGCCGCGGCCGCCGCATAGGCCTGGAAGTAGGTCCGCGCCCGGTCGCGCTCGATGGCGTTCGACAGCGGTGCGCCGCTTGAATCCGTCGGCACCTTCCACTCAAACGTGACCTCGGGCTTGGTGATAGTGCGGGGCAGGTTGATCAGCACGCTGTGGCCGGTGGACTTGACGTAGCCGAAGTCCACCAGGCCGCCCTGCGCGGTCGCCCACAGCCGGGCGATCGGGCCGCCGCCGGTATCGGCCGCCAGGTGGTTCTGGCCGTCGAACCAGCGCGGCGACATGACCCAGCTGTACTTGTCGTCGAAGTCGCGCTTCGCGGGCCGCGGGATGGTGTGCTGATTCCACGGGTGCCTGCGGTCCACCGGATTGCCCAGCGGGTCGCGGGTCACGAACATTTCCTGGTCTTCCCAGTCCTCGTAGTACGAGCTGCCGAGCAGGATCCGGATGCCGAGGTTAATCTCGACGAGGTCGTTGGTGAGCAGCTGCCCGTCCCGGATGACGCCGGGGCTGACGAACATCTTGCGGCCCCAGTTGGTCATGTGGTCGTAGCGGAAGTCGCAGTACTCGGGGTCGTTGAGGCTGCCCCAGCACACCATGTCGGCGCGGCGGCGGCCGACTTCCTCGTAACCCGGCATCGCCTCGTAGAAGAAGTCGAACAAGTCGTCGTGCATGGGGACGACGCGCTTCATGAACTCCACGTAGCGCATCAGCCGGGTCAGGTAGTCGGTGAAGAGCTGGACGGTGGGGGTAGTGCCGACGCCACCGGGGTACAGCGTCGAGGGATGCACATGGCGCCCCTCCATCAGGCAGAACATCTCCCGGGTGGACCGGGATACCTGCAGCGCCTCGCGGTAGAACTCGCCCTCGAGCGGGTTCAGCGAGCGCATGATGTCGCCGATGAACTTGTAGCCGTGGTCACCCGCGTGCGGCGCCTCAGTGCGGTTGGCGAGCTCCATGACTCCGGGGTTTGTCTCGCTGACCATCCGCTCGCAGAAGTCCACGCCGACCAGGTTCTCCTGGAAGATGTTGTGGTCGAACATGTACTCGGCCGCCTCGCCGAGGTTGATGATCCACTCACCGAGGTGCGGCGGGCGGACACCGTAGGCCATGTTCTGGTTGTAGACCGAGCAGGTTGCGTGGTTGTCGCCGCAGATGCCGCAGATGCGGCTGGTGATGAAGTGCGCGTCCCGCGGGTCCTTGCCCTTCATGAAGATGCTGTAGCCGCGGAAGATGGAGGATGTGCTGTGGCACTCCACCACTTTCTTCTGCTTGAAGTCGATCTTGGTGTAGATGCCGAGGCTTCCCACGATCCTGGTGATCGGGTCCCAGGCCATCTCGACGAGGCCGGTGCTGTCCTCAACCGCAGTCATTTCCCGTCCTTCTTTCCTTGTCCGGCTCGCTCCGGCAGCCGGCCGGTCACCAGGTCTCCTTGTAGCCCGTCAGCAGCTCGTCGCCCTTCTTGCGCCACTTCGGCTCTTCGTCGGCTGTCCGCGCGGTGAAGCCGCGCAGAGCGCGGATGACCGTTCCGTACAGGCTGCTGGCAGCAGTCGAGACTCGCGCGCCGGGCGGCTCGTCCATGAACGGCATGAACTTGTCCGGGAAGCCCGGCATCGTGCAGGCGATGCAGATGCCACCGACGTTGGGGCAGCCGCCCACACCGTTGATCCAGCCTCGCTTCGGTACGTTGCACTTCACGACGGGACCCCAGCACCCGAGTTTCACCAGGCACTTCGGCGACCCGTACTCGCTCGCGAAATCGCCCTGCTCGTAGTAGCCCGCCCGGTCGCAGCCCTCGTGGACGGTCGCGCCGAACAGCCACGTCGGCCGCAGCGCCTCGTCGAGCGGGATCATCGGCGCCGAGCCGGCCAGCTGGTAGAGGAGGTACAGGATGGTCTCCGACAGGTTGTCCGGGTGGATGGGGCACCCCGGCACGCACACGATCGGAAGCCCTGCCTTCGACCGCCAGTCCCAGCCGAGATAGTCGGGCACACCCATCGCGCCGGTCGGGTTGCCCGCCATCGCGTGGATGCCGCCGTAGGTGGCGCAGGTCCCGACGGCGAGGATGCCCGTCGCCTTGGGAGCCAGCCGGTCGAGCCACTCGTTGGTCGTCATCGGCTGCCCGGTCGCCGGGTTATTGCCGAAGCCGCACCAGTAGCCCTCGGGCTTAATCGCCTCGTTCGGGATGGAGCCCTCGACCACGAGCACGAACGGGTCGAGCTCGCCGCGGTCGGCCTTGTGCCACCACTCGATGAAGTTGTCGGCCCCGGTTTCCGGGCCGCACTCAAAGTCGATCAGCGGCCAGTGGACGGCCACCTTAGGCAGCCCGGGCAGTGCGCCGAGCGCGATCTCCTCGATGCTCGGCTGGGTCGCTGCGGTCAGCGCGACGGAGTCTCCGTCGCATCCCAGCCCGCCATTCATCCACAAGATGTGGATGACGGGTTCAGTTGTGTCGGCCTGCGTGGCATCTGCTTGTGTATCAGTGGCCATCGCGAGGCCACCTCCTCGCTTGTGGGACAGCTGAATGCGGACCGGGCCCAGCCCAGTCGGTGCGGTGGCAAGCAGCAGGTCGGTCCACGCCCGGGAGATAATGCCTTCCCGCGGCGCTTGCCTGCCACTCCTTCCCTGCGGCGTTTCCCTTGTGCGGCGGATGCGTGTCTTGCGCCGCCCAATAGCATCACCGGCAATGGCGCTCCGGCGACCGAAACTTGGTCGTTCTCATGGGCCACAACGCACCTCGCCTTCGGTGATGCGACGGTCGCAATGCTAGACCCGTGACCTTCCGGCGACAAGACGGAACAGTCAGTTCACCGGACATAAATGTCTGCCTCGACAAGGCGGACGCCAAAAACTGGCCCCCATTACCGTCACATCTGTCAGAGCTTCTGTCATTCGGCTTCTGTCATCCG
The DNA here is from genome assembly GCA_963711535.1 of uncultured Actinomycetota bacterium. Lineage (GTDB taxonomy): Bacteria > Actinomycetota > Actinomycetes > Streptosporangiales > Streptosporangiaceae > JAJYUU01. The sequence continues at coordinate 936,587 of CAVQEN010000008.1, forward strand.
GCCAGAACGGCCCAACGGCCAGCGGATGCGCGGCTCAGGGCGCCGTGGACTACGCACCGGGGTTCCCGTCAACGCTCCTGGCACCGTACATTGACTACATGCCCCGAGGTGCCGTAACCGTGGGGTGACGGCCAGAGGGAGACATACCGGTGGGTGAGCCGATCTACGGACCCACGGGGATGCCGATAGAGGTCGTTCCTGTCGTGGTGCTCTCTCAGGTGTTTCCGGCGCGCCCTTCCTCCATTCCGGACATCAGGGACTTCGTGCGACGCTGCCTGGCCGAGTCGCCGCTCACCGATGAAGGCACCCGCGAGGTCCGGGACACAGTATTCCGGGCACTTCTGGATGCGGCTGGGCCCACCGGCTCGATCCAGGTTGCCTTCCGGATCTTTCCTGAGCATGTCGAGGTCGACGTGCTGCATTCCGACACGGCCATCCAGTCGCCGGTCATGCCCGGATCGCCCCTGACCTATTCGATCCAGCCGCCCGCACCAGCCCGGCCCCCCGGGCCTGACCTGCCCGCAGAGAAGGCCAGGCCGGCGGAGCCGTCCTGGTCTGCTGGCTCCGGCCAGGCCGACACTCCGCTCTACGCAGTGCCGCTGCAGCACAGCGCGCCCGCAGGCCAGGGCGACGCGCAGGAGGCTGCGCATGGGGACAGCGCCGAGGCTGATCGTCAGGACGTGCAGCCGCGGACATTTGCCGAATGGATGTCGAGCGCTCTGCGCCGCGAGGGGCTCACCCAGGAAGCGGCCGCGCGGCAGCTCGGCGTTTCGGTCAAGACGGTCGGCCGCTGGGTGGGCGGCGCGACGGAACCCCGAATGCGTGATCTGCGGCGAATTCAGGAAGTCTTCGGTGAGGTTCCGTTGCCCTGACGCGCAATTGCGTCGGGCAATTGCGTTAGCCAGACTGTCTTGCCGGATCACTGGACGTCCCCCCACTTGTGTCCTACCGTTCTGCTATGGCGATTCATGAGAGACGCCAGCAGTTCGGCACGGATCAGGGCCGGATAACATTAAGGACCTTTCGCGACGGGCTGGCCGCACAGGCGGGTCACGACCTGACGATCGACGCCGTCCGGTGGACGGGCGAGCTTGTGATCGCCGACGATGACGCGCCCGCAAGCCTGGAAGTCAGCGTGGATCTCGGCGCGCTCGTCGTGCGTAACGGCACTGGCGGGGTCAGGCCGCTGACCGACCGGGACAAGCGCGAGATCGGCGTCAGCGCGCGCAAGCTTCTCACCGCTGACCGCTTCCCCGAGGCCAGGTTTACCGCCACCGGGTTCGACGCCGGTCCCGACGCCGGTGGCGGCACCATCACGGGCACGCTCACGCTCGCGGGACAGACCAGGCCGCAGAAACTTGCGGTCACCCAGACTGCACCCGGCCGATACCGGGCCACCACCACCGTCCGCCAGACGAGCTATGGCATCAAGCCGTACTCGGCGTTCCTCGGCTCGCTGAAAGTCGCCGATGCCGTCGACGTCGAGGTCGAAATCGATCTCTCCGCCTCCACGGATCACGAGAACGGGTCATGACCCCGCAGCCCGGTCCTGTCGCCAGCCCGTCGCCAGCTGACGAGCTGCAGGTCAGCGCACTGTTCGAGCGCCGAGAGCAACCCGTGCGTGATTTCGCCGGGCAGGCCGGCGCAGTGGCGACCGCCTGCCATCAGATGGCTATCCGGTTCCACCAGGGTGGCAAGCTCGTCGTGTTCGGCACTGGCGGCGCGAGCACGGACGCTCAGCACGTAGCCGTCGAGTTCGTCCATCCGGTAATCGTCGGCAAGCGAGCGCTGCCGGCGATCTCACTGACCTCCGATATCGCTACCGTGACCGGAGTCGCGTCCCGCAGCGGGATGGCGGCGATCTTCAGCCATCAGCTGCGCTACCTGGCCACATCCGCGGACATCGCGCTCGGGATCTCCGCCGACGGCAACTGCGCCAGTGTGCTGTCCGGTCTGCTGACCGCACGCGAGCGCGGCATGCTCACGATCGCGCTGGTGGGCGGGGATGGCGGAGCTATTGCCGCCTGCCCGGCTGTCGACCACCTGCTCGTCTCCAGGTCAGCGGACCCGCGAATCGTCAAGGAGCTCCAGGTGACCGAATACCACGTGCTGTGGGAACTCGTCCACGTCTTCTTCGAGCAGCCCGGCGTGCTCGGTCCGGGGGTCGTGGCATGACGGTCCCGGAGTGCCGCGGCGACGTGTGCATCACCTGCTCGGACACGGCCGTCCAGGTCACTGTTATTCGCCTGCTGAGCGATGGCCTGGCCCAGGTCGACACCGGCGAGGGCACCGAGGAAGTAAGCGTCGCGCTTGTCGCGGCTGGCGTCGGCGACACAATACTGGTGCACGCCAAGGAGGCCATCGCGGTGGTGCCTCGATGACGGGCGCTGGCGACGGCAGGCCCGTCGCGGAGAACGGCTCTGTCAGGCCGGACGCGTCGATTGAGGCGCTCTACCCCTTCCTGTACTCCGGCACGGCAGATGTGTCTGCCGTGCTGGAGCAGGTGCGTCAGTCCACGGCGGCGAAGGCAGAGGAGATTCTCCAGCTTCGCCGGTCCGTGCTTGCTGCAGATGGCACCCGCCTGCTGGCATGTGCACACGCGATGGCCGCTCGATTTGCCGCCGGGGGGCGCCTGCTCGCGTTCGGCAACGGCGGCAGCGCGACCGATGCACAGCAGGTGACGACGCTCTTCCTGCATCCCGGCGGAATCGCCCGGCCGTTGCCCGCCCTGAGCCTCGCCAGCGACGCCTCGGTACTGACAGCGCTCAGCAACGACATCGGCGTCGATGTCGTGTTCGCCCGCCAGATCGCCGCCTTCGCGAGCAAGAGCGATATCGCCATGGGCTTGTCCACCAGCGGCAACTCCGACAACCTGCTGCGAGCGTTCGACGAGGCGAGCAGGCGCGGGATGCTGACCATCGGGTTGGCCGGCTACTCCGGCGGAAAGATGGCCGAGCTGGACAGCATCGACTATCTGTTCGTGGCCCCGTCCACCTCAGTGCACCGCATCCAAGAGGCCCAGACCACGATGTACAACGTGCTCTGGGAGCTTTGCGAGGGTGCGCTGAGCGCAGACCCGGCGGCCGCAGGCGAGCCGGGGGCTCGCCATGACCGGCAGGCTCCTGATCGCCGGTGTCGGCAATATCTTCCTCGGTGACGACGGCTTCGGCGTCGAGGTCGTGAACCGGCTCAGCGGTGCCGGGCTGCCGGACTGGGCTCACGTCGTCGACTACGGCATCCGGGGCATGCATCTGGCGTACGACCTGGCGAGCGGCTATGACTCCGCGATCGTCGTCGATGCCGCCGCCCGTGGCGGCGCGCCGGGAACGATCCACGTGATCGAGCCGGACCTGACCGCCGCGATGGCCACAACGGAGATGACGCTCGCCGGAAACCCGATGTTCAACGCGCACGGCATGCAGCCAGACGTCGTCTTCAGCATGCTCGGAATGCTCGGCAGCACCACCAGCGTCCGGCAGGTCCTGGTGGTCGGCTGCGAGCCCGCAAGCGTCGATTACGGCATGGGCCTGAGTGAGCCGGTCGCCGCCGCTGTCGACGAGGCAGTCCGGGCCGTTCTCGATCTCGTCGCGGGCGCGGCCGCATCTGATGATCACCAGCTACCCGCAAAGGAGTGGGCGCATGTGCCTCGGGATTCCCGGTGAGGTGATCGAGTTCCTGCCGGACCAGCCGGATCTGGCCCGCGTCAACGTGAGCGGCGTCCGCCGCGTCATCAACGTCGGCCTGCTGACCGACGACAAGATCGAACCCGGTGACTGGGTTCTCATCCATGTGGGGTTCGCACTCTCGAAGATCGACGAGGCCGAGGCAGCAGCGGCCCTGTCGTTCCTCGAGGACATCGGCAAGGCCTACGAGGACGAGCTCGCCGCGCTGGCTGAATCCAGGATCGAGTAGGGGGCGCCGCAGTGAAGTTCGTCGACGAGTTCCGCGACGCGGACAAAGCGCACGCGCTCGCGGCCCGCATCGCCGCGCTCTGCGAGCCCGGCCGGAAGTACAAGCTGATGGAGGTGTGCGGCGGGCACACCCACACCATTTACAAGCACGGCCTCGAGGATTACCTGCCCGAGCAGGTGACGCTCGTGCATGGCCCCGGCTGCCCGGTCTGCGTGATCCCGATGGGCCGGGTCGACGACGCGATGGCGCTCGCCAGCGAGCCTGACGTGATCATGACGTCGTTCGGCGACATGATGCGCGTGCCGGGCAGCAATGGCTCGTTCTTCGACGCCAAGGCACGCGGGACCGACATCCGGATGGTGTACTCACCGCTTGACTCGCTGAAGCTCGCCCGGCAGAACCCGGACAAACGCGTGGTCTTCATGGCCATCGGCTTCGAGACGACCGCCCCGTCGACGGCCATGACGCTGCTCCGGGCCGAGGCTGAGGGCCTCGGCAATTTCTCCGTCTTCGCCAACCACGTCACGATCATCCCGGCGATCAAGGCGATTCTGGATTCGCCCGACCTGCGGCTCGACGGCTTCATCGGCCCTGGTCACGTCTCCACGGTCATCGGCTGCCGGCCGTACGAGTTCATCGCGCGCGACTACGGAAAGCCCGTCGTGGTCGCAGGATTCGAGCCGCTCGACATCCTCCAGTCGATCTACATGCTGATGCTCCAGCTATCGCAGGGGCAGTCAGCTGTCGAGAACCAGTACGCGCGCGTGGTGCCCTGGGACGGCAACCTGGTGGCGCTGCGGGCGATCGGCCAGACCATGGAACTCCGCCCGTACTTCGAGTGGCGCGGCCTCGGCTTCATCTCGCACTCGGCGCTGAAGATCCGCGACGCCTACGCTCGATTCGATGCCGAGCAGCTGTTCTCGGTGCCCGGCGTCCGAGTAGCGGATCCCAAGGCCTGTCAGTGCGGCGAGGTGCTCAAGGGCGTCCTGAAGCCGTGGGAGTGCAAGGTCTTCGGAACCGCCTGCACGCCCGAGACGCCGATCGGAACCTGCATGGTCTCGCCGGAGGGTGCCTGCGCCGCCTACTACAACTACGGTCGCCTGACTCGCCAGCGTGTCAGCGAAGCGAGCCGGTCATGACGCCCGGTCAGCGTGGTCAGGCTGGCCTCGAAGCCGGCCGCGGCGCCGACATGCCCGGCGACCTTGCCGGCCAGACTCCGCCGAGCGCCGGCTGGGTCGAGGAGGCGCTGCGCGAGCACGAGGCTCAGGCTCAGAGCGAGGCGACGAGGTTCCCGCATCATGGCTCGCCACAGCCGCTCGCTGGCACAGTGCGCGAGGAACTGGTGCTGGAGCGCATCGACCGTGCCCGTCGCGCCCGCCCTCGGGTGAAAGAAGATCGCATCACCATGTCGCATGGCGCGGGCGGAAAGGCGACCCAGACGCTGATCGAGGCGATCTTCCTCGATACCTTCCGCAATCCGCTCCTCGAGCCGCTGGAGGACGCCGCGCGACTGCACGTCGGCGCCGCCCGGATTGCCCTGACGACTGATTCCTACGTCGTTTCTCCGCTGTTCTTTCCGGGCGGTGATATCGGCGACCTGGCGGTCAACGGCACCGTCAACGACCTGTCCGTGGCCGGGGCCACGCCGCTGTATCTGTCGGCGGGCTTCATCCTCGAGGAGGGCTTCCCCGTCGCCGACCTCACGAAGATCACAGCCTCCATGCAGGCCGCCGCCAGGCGGGCCGGAGTCCAGGTGGTGACCGGCGACACCAAGGTGGTGCAGAAGGGCAAGGCCGACGGCTGCTACATCAACACCGCGGGCGTGGGCGTGCTCGAGCATGACGGCACGCTCGGCGTCGCGCAGGCGCGTCCCGGCGATGCCATCCTGGTGTCCGGCCCCATCGGCGATCACGGCGTGACGATCATGCTGGCCCGCGGCGAGCTGGAAATCGAGGCGGACATCGTCTCGGACACTGCCCCGCTGAACGGTATCGTCGCGAACCTGCTGGCTGCGGCCCCGGGAGTCCGTGCACTCCGCGACGCGACCAGGGGCGGCGTCGCCACCATCCTGAACGAGATCGCGGCGGCCGCTGGCGTCGGCGTTCTGGTCAGTGAGGACGACATCCCCGTCCGGGCCGAGGTGCGCGGGGCCGCTGAGCTACTTGGTATCGACCCGATGTACGTCGCCTGCGAGGGGCGCTTCGTGGCGGTCGTCAGTCCGGATACTTGTGACCGTGCGCTCGCTGCCCTGCGAGCGCATCCACAGGGCGAGCAGGCCGCCGTGATCGGCAGGATCACCGCGGAGAACCCCGGAATTGTCCAGCTCAAGACCGCATTCGGCGGAACCAGAATCGTCGACTTGCTGGTCGGCGACCCGCTGCCCCGAATCTGCTAATCCGTCCCGCCCCGGGGAGAGACGAAGCCGTGCACGAACTGGCCGTGACCGAAAGCGTGGTGGACGCAGTCACCGAGCGTCTGCCCGGACGGCGGGTCACATGTGTCCGGCTCGAGATCGGCGCCCTGTCCGGAGTCGTCGCCGACTCCGTCAGGTTCTGCTTTGACCTGGTGACAGAAGGAACAAGCCTTGAGGGAGCCCGGCTGGAGATCGACCAGCCACCTGCCCGGTGCCATTGCCGCATCTGCGGTGATGACTTCGGGCCGGCCCCATCACTCTTTGCCCGTGCGGAAGCGCTGAAGTGACCGTACTGGCCGGACAAGATCTCAGGATCCTATCGGTACAGGTGGCGTAAGTATGTGCGGAACGTGTGGCTGCTCTTCTGGTGCCGTCGTGACACTCCTGGCGCCGGACACGCTGGCGTCCGCCTCGCACGCGCATGACCATGATCACCAGCATCCGCATGACGAGTCCGGCCACGTGCACATCCCCGGCCCGGCCGGCAGCGATCGCACTATCGTGCTTCAGCAGAAGGTACTGGCCAAGAACGACGAGCTAGCCGAGGCTAACCGCGGATGGCTGCGTGAGCGCGGCATTCTGGCCATCAACTTGATGAGCTCGCCGGGCTCCGGCAAGACGACCCTGCTCGAGCGCACGACGCGCGAGATGGCCGGCAAGATATCGATGTCGGTGATCGAAGGCGACCAGGAGACGGCACTCGACGCCCGGCGTATCCAGGCCGCCGGAAGCAAGGTCGTGCAGATCAATACTGGTTCCGGCTGCCACCTGGATGCCGAGATGGTCGCCCGGGCCCTGCGCGGCCTCGACCCGCCGAGCGGCTCCGTCGTCGTCATCGAGAACGTCGGCAACCTGGTCTGCCCGGCGCTCTTTGATCTCGGCGAATCGGCCAGGGTCGTGCTGGCCGCCGTGACCGAGGGGGCCGACAAGCCGCTGAAGTACCCGCACATGTTCCGGCAGGCAGACCTGGTGCTGCTGAACAAGACCGACCTCCTGCCGTACGTGGACTTCGACGTCCGGCAGTACATGTCCGACCTGCGGCTGGCGGCTCCCGACGCGCTGCTGCTGCAACTGTCGGTGACCACCGGCGACGGGACGCAGGACTGGTACGACTGGCTGCGCCGCCGTGTCCCCGCCCCGCGCGACTGACAGCAGGCCGCTACCGGACTGAGACAGGCGGAAGCAGTGACCGGCGGTCCCGTGCACCGGCGATCGCCGCCTGGCCGAGGCTAATGCCGCCGTCATTGCAGGGCAGCCGACTGTGAGCGAGCACCCGGAAACCGGCGGCTTCGAGGCTGGTCACCGTCCGCTCGCTGAGCAGTACATTCTGAAAAACACCGCCGGAAAGGGCCACGACTTCCAGACCGGTCTGCTCGCGGAGGCGGCGGCAGACCGCCACGATCGCCGCAGCAACGCCATTGTGGAACCGGCCCGCCACCACCGGGACACCAGTGCCCGCACTCAGGTCCTCCGCGGCAGCGCGGACGAGGTCAGCCCCTCGTACGCGCAGCGCCGGCCTCAGGCGATCGACCGGGGCACCGTCCCGCCCGCTGCCACCGCTCACGCTGCCGCTGTCCGGCACGATGCCGGCGCGATAGCAGCCCTGCTCAGCCGGGTCGGCGAGCTGCTCGAGTTCGATCGCGGCCTGGCCCTCATAACGGATCTCGTCCCGCACTCCGAGCAGCGCCGAGACAGCGTCGAAGAGCCGTCCGGCGCTCGAGGTGAGCGGCGCGTTGATCCCGCGAGTGGCCATGGACCCGACGGCGGCCCAGGCCCTCGTGTTCCGCTCCCGCACGGCCAGCCCGCCCGGCAGGCCATCCGGGTACGCGGCGGCGAGGTAGACCGCCGCCATCCGCCAGGGTTGCCGGATGGCGGCCGCACCACCGGGCAGCGGAAGCGGCTCCAGGTATCCGCAGCGCTGATAGCTGGCCAGGTCCGCCACCAGGAACTCGCCGCCCCAGATCGTCCCGTCCGGGCCGTAGCCGGTGCCGTCGAACGCAACACCGATCACGGGCCCGGCCTCGCGGTTGTCGGCCAGGCAGGACGCGATGTGCGCGTGGTGGTGCTGGACGCCGACCAGTTCGACGCCGTCCAGGCTGACCGCGTATTTCGTCGACAGGTACTCGGGATGAAGGTCATGGGCGACAACCTGCGGTTCGATATCGAACAGGCGGCGGAAATGCTCGATCCCCTCGGTGAACGACCGCAGCGTCTCTGCGTTCTCGAGGTCGCCGATGTGGTGGGACAGGAACGCCCGGTCGTCGCGGGCCAGGCAGAACGTGTTCTTCAGCTCCGCACCGCAGGCCAGGACCGGCCGCGGAAGCGGCGCGGCCAGGCTTACCGGCTCCGGCGCGTAGCCGCGGGACCGACGCAGCACTACTTCCCGGCCGCCGACCGCGCGTACCACCGAATCGTCGGTCCTGATGTGGATCGCCCGGTCGTGCAGGAGGAAGGCATCAGCGATCGGGGCCAGCCGGTCGCGGGCATCCGCATCGACATAGGCAATGGGCTCGTCCGAGACGTTCCCGCTGGTGGCAACGAGGGGGCGAGCGGTCGCCGCGAGGAGCAGATGGTGCACGGGAGTGTAGGGCAGCAGAAGTCCGAGGTGCCGGTTTCCCGGCGCGACCGCAGGCCCGATCAGGTGCTCTGCTTCCGGCCGGCGTGGCAGCAGCACGATCGGCCGGCGCCCGCTCGTCAGCAGCCGCTCCGCGGTCTCGCTGACCTCGCACAGCGCGCGCGCCGCCGCAACGTCCGGCACCATCACCGCAAACGGCTTCTCCTCCCGGTGCTTGCGTGCTCGAAGCGCGGCCCCGGCGGCCGCGTTTCCGGCATCGATCGTGAGATGGTAACCACCGAGGCCCTTGACCGCGACGATCTGCCCGGCCAGCAGCAGCCTGGCCGCCGCCGTTATCGGGTCCGCGCCGTCCGGGATCAGCGGAGTCCCGCTCGCGTCCGCGAGCAGGAGCCGGGGACCGCACGCCGGACAGCAGACCGGCTGGGCATGGAACCGACGGTCACCCGGATCGCGATATTCGGCGTCGCACAGCGCGCACAGGGCGAAGCCGGCCATCGTGGTCAGCGGACGGTCGTAGGGGACGTCACGCACGATAGTGAAACGCGGCCCGCAGTTCGTGCAGTTGATGAACGGATAGCGGTACCGGCGATCGGCCGGATCGGCCATCTCGCGCAGGCAGTCAGCACAGGTAGCCGTGTCGGCCGCGATCAGCGTGCGGCGCGGGCCGCCGGCCTGACTCGGCACGATGACGAAGTCCGAGCCGCCGGTCGGCCCGAGACTGCGGGTGCTGACGCGCTCGATCCGGGCAAGCGGCGGCGCCTGGCGCTCCAGGCGCGCGAGGAAGGAGCCGACTGCCTCCGCGCTGCCCTCGACCTCGGCGAAGACACCGTCGACGTCGTTTCCCACATGCCCGGCCAGCCCGAGACTTGTCGCCAGCGAGTAGACGAACGGACGGAAGCCGACGCCCTGGACCACGCCCTCCACCCGAACCGCAGCCCGCACCCGATCGTCCACGAGTCCAGTGTGACCACGCCGGGACGCCGGCGCATCCGCACTGGTCTAATGGCGAATGGCTCGCTTCGCCGGGTCGGGCTCAGCCACGAGCAGGGAATCACCGTCGCCGACGACAGGATCCAGCGACAGGCCCAGGGTAAACGCGCCGCCCTGCACGAGGCCGAGGACCAGGCCGTCTCGCTCGTCTCTGACCGCGCTCAGCCGCTTACCGATCGTCGTCGCGTCGGCGCTGATCTCATCCAGCCGGTGCGAGTTGTTGCCGACCAGCTGCGCGAGCATGTCGCCAGCGTGCGGCGCCTCCAGGGTCTTCGCCAGGGTCGAGGCGAGCATCGCGTGGGCGGAGATGACCTGATGCACGCCGAGATCAGTGAGCGCCTCGCGAATCGACGGCGAGGCGACCAGCGCCGTGGTCTCCAGATCCGGTGCCAGCTTGCGCAGCAGCACCGCGGTCACGAGGACATCACCGTCGGTCTGACCGGTGATGAGCGCCTGCTCGGCGTCCTGCGGCCGGGCCTTCTTCAGGACGTTCTCGTCGGTCGGGTCGCCGCGCACCAGGTGCACCTCGTCCGGCACTGTGGCCGGATCAGTGTCCGCGACCAGGACCACCGGGATGCTGGCGGTGGCCAGCTCGGCCAGGATCGCCGGTGTCGTGTCATTCAGGCCGACGACGAGGCGGTACCGGCCGTCCGGGAAGTGGCTGCGCATGGCCAGGATCCTTCGTATTCTTTCCGCTGCGGCATCGCCGGTCGCTAGCGCGAAGACGGATGCCAGCAGCGGAATAGTGATGAGCATGACGAGCGAGGCGATGACGCGCCCCGCCCCGTTGTGCGGGGTGACGTCGCCGTACCCGACTGTGGTGGCAGTCGTGATAGCCCAGTACAGGCCGGTAGTGAAGGGCAGGCTCTGAGTAGCCGCGAAGGCACCGCCGCCGACGAACACGCAGGCCACCGCGGAGGCAAGCAGGATCGCGATGTGCTTGCGATGGTGTGGCCCGAGGAGCCGGGCCAGAAGAGCAATCACGGTCTTATCGTGCCGTACAAGCGGCGCGCTCGCCCGGCATGGCGCGATAGCGACCCCCGCCGCCAGGTAACGATACGATCATGCACCTAGGGCCTGATGGCTACCGAAGCCCGGCGAACAGGTCAGTTTCCGGTACGGGTGCTCCGGTCGTGTCGGTCACCCGGACGAAGCTCTCCTGGCCGAATGCCTCGCCCGCGATGTCCGCCGGCAGCTTGCTGAACCAGGAGTCCTGGATCTGGCTGGCGTGCGCGAATAGCGCCTCCCGCTTGCGCTCGAGGACGCTCCGGATGTCGACGTTGGTGGTGATGCGCTCCTCCGCTTCGCGCATGTCACGCTCCTGCTCGGCGGTGAACTCGCGCTCGTCGGGCAGTTCGGCGCCAAGCTCCCGCAGCGCCTCCCAGACCTTCCGCCAGACACTCCCGCGCATCGCAGTCTGGTAGAACTTCGCCGGGATCGGCGACGCCGCGGCGGCCGCAGCCGCAGCGCGGGCAGCGTGGACATGGTCCGGGTGCTGGTACATGCCCTTGTCGTCGTAGGAGACGACGATCTGCGGCCGGTAGGTCTCGATCAGCCCGCCGATCCGGCCGGCCACCACGTCAAGAGGAATGTTGCAGAAGGCGTCCGGGCGCTTCTGGTACTCCCAGTCCGGCATGCCGGAGTCGTGGTAGCCGAGTAGCTCCAGGCTGCTGACGCCGAGGATCTTGCAGGACTGCCGCAGTTCCGCAAGCCGCAGCTGAGCGACAGCCTGCTCGTCGTGCCCGTCCTCGCCTGGCTTCACCTGACCCGGAGCGTCGCCGAACTCGCCGTTCGTACAGGTCACCACGACCGTGCGAATGCCCTGGTCCGAATACAGGGCGAGCACGCCGCCCGTGCTCGAGGCCTCGTCGTCGGGGTGAGCGTGCACGGCCATCAGAGTGAGGGTGTCAGCTGACATGAGCCAAGCCTGCCGCATCCGGGCGGGGCTGCGCACATCGGCCCTGGTCGCGAAACTGCCCGGTGAGTGCACCGTGATAAGCAGGAGGGGTGAGCTCAGGCCCGGAACCCCGCGCGCTGCTGGCCGCCGAGCGGGCGGCGGCGGCCCGCCGGGTGGCGGCACTCGAGCGCGACCTTGCCGCCATTATCGAGGCCGCGAGCCAGGCCAACGGTGACGACGAGCACGACCCGGAGGGCGCCACCATCGCGTTCGAGCGGCAGCACACCGCCGCCCTGCTCGATCAGGCTCGCGACCAGGTCTGCCACATCGACGCGGCGCTTGGCCGCCTGAACGCGGGTTCCTACGGCCGGTGCGGATCCTGCGGTCAGCCCATCGGCGCTGACCGGCTCGCGGCGCGACCGACGACCACGAGGTGCATCACCTGCGCCAGCTCACGGGTGCCCCGCTGACCCGGCTGGCCAGTGCCGGGTCCTGAGACACCTCACTGGCCGGAACCGGGGCCGTCGCCGCCGGGTGCTGGCCCGCGATCCCCGGCTGCGGGCCCCGCGTCGCCGGGTGCCGGGCCGGGCCGGGCCGGGAACCAGATCGCGCCGAGCGTTCCCTGCGCCGCGCGGGCAGCGGCCTTGTCGCCGCCATGTCCTCGCAGCACCCAGGCAATAGCGACGGCGACGCCGGCGCCGATCACTGGCCCGGCCAGGTACGCCCACCAGGACCTCCAGTCACCCAGCACAAGCGCTGGCCCGAGCGAGCGGGCCGGGTTCATGGACGCCCCCGTCACCGGCCCGGCGAACAGGCCGGCCAGCGCGACGTAGCTGCTGACGCCGAGGGCGGCGATCGGGCCAAGCGCCTGCGCGCCGGACGCGGTGCCGAGCACAACACTGACCAGGCCCGTGGTCAGCAGGGCTTCCCAGCCCAGGGCGTCCAGCGTGCAGATGCCCGGTCCCGGCAGTGTCAGCCCTGCCGTGCCCTGGTGCCCTATCAGCCCGATCAGCAGCAGCGTCGCGAGCACCGCCCCGGCGAACTGGGCCGCGATGTACAGCGGCACCCGGCGCCAGGGGAAGTCACCCCGGAGGGCGAACGCCAGGCTCACCGCCGGGTTGAGGTGGGCGCCGGACACGCCGCCCATGAAAAAGATGACGGCCATCACCATCAGCGCCGGCGCGACCGCCCTGGCCGCAGCGGGAACCGCGTCGCCGCCGAACCTGGCATTCACCATGCCACCGCCGACGGCGACGGTGACAAGCAGGAAGGTGCCGAAGAGCTCGCTGAACACGCGGCGCCACTCGTAGCTCTCGTCCCAGAAATCGAACTGGTGGGCCACGGCGTTCGGCTGACCGAATGTACGCAGCGCCACTTCGACGTGGTCGGGCATGCGCACGGCGGTGCCCTCGTTCTGGCTCATTCCGGCTCGCTTTCTGGTTCCGCCACCGCCATCCGGTCCAGGATCTGCGTGACCAGGTCCATCGGTGTGCGGGGGTGCAGGAAGGCGAATCTCGCCACCGTCTCGCCTTCCCAGACCGTCGGCGGCAGGAACGCCACCTGGTCGTCGAGCAGCTTGCCGGCCCAGGCGGCGTAGTCGGCGGGCTGCCAGCCGATCCGGCGGAACAGCACCACCGACAGCTCGGGATCGCGGATCAGCTCCAGGTACGCCCGGCCCGAGATCTCGGCCGCCGTCCGCCGGGCAAGCTCGAGGGCCGACTCGATGGCCTCGCTGTAGGCGCGCACCCCGTGCACGCACAGCGAGAACCACAGCGGCAGGCCGCGGGCGCGCCGGGTGAGGTGAAAGGCGTAGTCCGTCGGGTTCCACTCGGCCGGCTGCTCGTGGATGACGTCCAGGTACCCGGCGTCCTGCGTATGCACGAAACGCGCCAGCGCCGGGTCGCGGTACAGCAGCGCAGCGCAGTCGAACGGGGCGAATAGCCACTTGTGCGGATCCACCACGAAGGAGTCGGCATTCTCGATCCCCGCGTACCGGTCCCGGACGCTCGGCGCGAACAGGCCAGCTCCGCCGTAGGCGCCGTCGACGTGAAGCCACAGCTGGTGGTCCGCGGCGACGGCGGCCGCGCCGGCCAGATCGTCGATGATCCCGGCGTTAGTGGTACCAGCTGTCGCCACGATGGCCGCCAGTGACTCCGGCTCGCCGTCGGTAGCGATCGCGGCCCGGATGGCGGCGCCGGAAAGCCGGTGGTCCGGAGTCGGTACCACGAGCGCGTCCATCTCCAGGAGGCGCAGCGTGTTGCCGATCGAGGAGTGCGCATCCGATCCCACGATCACCCGCCAGCGCCGGGCCGGAGCAGCGGACCGCCTCTTCGCGGTCTCCCGCGCCACTGCCAGGGCTGACAGGTTCGCCGCCGACCCACCCGAGACGAAGCAGCCGCCCGCAGCGGCCGGCATCCCGGCGCGGTCGGCGATCAGCCGCAGTACCTGGTTCTCGGCGTGGATTGCGCCGGCCGCTTCCAGCCAGGAGATTCCCTGGATCGAAGCGCAGGAGACCAGCATGTCGAACAGCAAGGACGCCTTCGTCGGCGCCGCCGGGATGAAGCCGAGGAACCGCGGGCTGTCCGCCGAGATCACCGCGGGTGCCAGCGCCGAGGCCCACACACCGAGCACCTGATCCGGGTTGTGCCCGTCGTCGCCGAGCAGTCCGGCGAGCGCAACGTCCAGTTCGGCCGGATCACGCGAGCCCTTGTCCAGTGGCACCGGATCCAGCCGCAGCCGGTTCTCGGCATACGCGAGCACCGACCGGATCATCATCTCGGTGGTGCGGTCCACGCTGTGCATGGCGGAAAACCTAGCGCAGGATGCACGGACGTCACAGTCGCCGGATCATAGGGGCCGGATCGCCGTGGCGCTGCCATCGTCCCCGGTTGCGTCCTCGGGCTCCGCCACCCAGGCGGAGAACACCGGCAGCCCGTGCCACGGACTGGCCAGGTCCTGGTCGGTGGCGACCGCGACCACGGCGTACGGGTGGGCGAACCTGAGTTCCGCCTCGCGGCGGCGGGCCGGGATCCGCGCCGCCGCGGTGACCGCGAACGCCGTGACGGCGGCCGCTTCGAACCCGGTCCGCGAGTAACGCGCCATCGCTGCCTGCCGGGCCTGCCAGGGATCAGCGTTGTCCGGCAGCAGCGCAGCCCGGGCGGCGGCAAAGCCAAGCGCCGGATCTGCGAGGTCGAGGTCTGAGCTCGCCGACCAGGCCGGAAGTACGGCAACGCAGATGTCAGACGGGGCGGTGACCTCGCGCACCCGCCACAGCGGCGCCTCCCCGAGCGGCAGGCTGCCGACCTCACGGCGACCAGCGCGGGCCCCGGTCACGTGATCGAGGCTGACCTGGTGCGCCGCCTCCAGGACAGTACTGGCGGGCACCTCCTCCGCGGCGGCCACCGAGACCACCGCGAGCCCGCCGGCCGCCGCCGCCACGTGCACGATCACGTCGCCAGCCTCCGCCGTGGCCGCAACGTACTGCGTGTGCCCGCGGGTCGGCGTGCGCAGCACCCGGCTGAGCTGGCGGGCCCAGGGACTTCCCTCGCCCAGGCTGGCGGCCGGGACCAGCTCGAACGGCACTGTCCAGGACACCTTCGTGGCCAGTGCGCTGGCCAGGACCAGATAGACGCTGTCGCCGGACACCGGGAAGCGGTCGATAAGCCCGAGGGTGTGCTCGCGCGCCCAGGCGTCAAGCCCGGCCGGGTCCGGCAGGTCGCCGGTGGTCACGGTCGCCGGGAGCTCGCCTCGCCAGCGTTCGAAGACCGCGCCGGGTCGTGCCCCGGCTTGCGTCCAGACCGCGGCGGCGCTGGCGACCACCGGATGCGGATGGCCGAGCAGTTCCGCGGCAGTGTGCGCCGCGGTCTCGACGTCGCACCCGAGGATCTCGGTCAGGATCGCCCGCTCGCCGCCGGAACTGGCGGGACCGGCGAGCGCGAGCAGCAGCCAGGCGCCGAGTGGTGAGGCCACATGATGACGGGTTCCGGCGGCCGCGTGCAGGCGGGCCGCGTAGCCGGCAACGCAGCTGGCGAAGCCGCTCGTCGGCACAGTCATGATCTCCACTGTGCCGCACGCGGGAGGGTCAGGCGGGCGCGGGGGCCTCCGTCGGCTCCGCTTCGAGGTCCTCGGGGTCGGGGCGCCGGAGCCAGAAGAAGCTGAAGATCCCGGCCAGCAGCACCAGCGCGGCCGAGAGGTACAGCGCCGCGTGCAGCCCCGACTCGAACGCGTTGTAGGCAGCCTGGATGACTTCCTGGACGAGGTTGCCGTGACCTGCTCCGGCCGCGCCGCCCGCGCCCTGGGTCTTGCCGCTCGAGGGCACGAGCCCGGTCTCGACGCCCTTGATCACGATCTGCGAGATGCTCTGCGGCAGTCCGAGCGCGTGCAGTCGCGCGACGATGTCCGTCGAAAGCTTCGACGACACCAGCGCGCCGAGTATGGCGACACCGGTCACCGCGCCGATCTCCCGGCTGGTGTTGGTCGTCGAGGCGGCCATGCCCGAGCGTTCTGGCGGGACGGCGGACAGCGCCGACGACGTCGCGGGCACGACGGTGGCCCCGACACCGATGCCGGTGACTGCGAGCGCCGCGGCCGGTGCCAGGTAGCCGGGATGCGGACTGATCGCCAGCGAGGTCAGCATCAGCCCGAGCGCGAACAGCACGCAGCCGGTCACCACTGGCCAGCGCAGCCCGGCCGCGACCGTCCAGCGTCCCGCCACCAGCGCGGCTGCCGTCATGAGCACCATCATCGGCAGGAACTCCAGCGCGATCCGGTAGCCGCTGTCACCGACCACTTCCTCCAGATACAGCGCGGTGAAGAAAAACACCGCGAAGGTAGCGAAGTAGGCGCTGAAGGCCACTACGTTCGCCACCAGGAAGCGCGGTACGCGGATGAACCTCAGGTCCAGGAGCGGGTGGGCCGCCCGGCGCTCCCACCAGAAGAAGCCGATGACCGACAAGAAGCTCAGGCACAGCAGCAAGCTGACCATGACCGAGCCGAAGCCTGAGCTTTCCGCCTCGATCACGGCGAAGGCAAGGGCCGACAGCGCGGCCACGCCGAACACCGTGCCGGCGATGTCCACCCGGTGGGCGTCCGGGTCCGAGTTCTCCGGTAGCACGAAGCCCACGCCCGCCAGGGCGAGCGCGCCGACCACGAGGTTGAACCAGAAGATCGCGCGCCAGTCCCACTCGCCGATGAGGATCCCGCCGACCACCGGGCCAAGCGCGAGGGCCACCCCGGACACCGCGGTCCACACGCCGAGCGCGCGGGCGCGGGTGCGCTCGTCGGTGTAGACGTGGCGGATCATCGACAGGGTTCCCGGCTCGCTCGCCGCGGCTCCGAAGCCCATGACGGCACGGCCGGCGATCAGGACTCCGACATTGGGCGCCAGTGCCGACATAACTGACCCGCCGCAGAAAATGATGATCCCGATCACCATGACGCGCTTGCGGCCGAACTCGTCGCCGACCATCCCGAACCCGAGCATCGCTCCCGCGAACGTCAGCGCGTAGGCGCCGACCACCCACTGCAGCGCCGAGACGCCAGCGTGCAGCTCAGTCTGGATGTTGCCGAGCGCGACGCTGACAACGGTGTTGTCGAGGAACGTCAGGAACAGGACAACGCACAGAACCGCGAGGGCGAGCGGGCGACCACCGTGCCGGGCGATGGCCGCCTCGCCCTGCGAGACATCGGCCGGGCTCACCACCGGATTACGAGGCCGACTTGCAGGCGGCAGGCAGACCTGAGGTCTTGCCTGAGTTCTCCAGGGTCAGCAGACCGCAGAAGCTCGCCACGCCCACCTTCCAGGTCCCGTCCTGCAGAACGGCAGTGCCTGTCTGGTTCTTCAGCTCAGGGGTACCGCTCACCAGGATCTCGTAGTTCACCGTCGCCTGGGTGGCAGAATTTACGGTGACATGGGTGACCTTAGCCGTCGCGAGGGCCGCGAGGCCAGAGCCAGCCTGGCTCTTGATCACTGACTCGAACTGTGGGCCGTCCTGCAACAGCGTCACGCGCTTGGCGGTAGACGTCTTGGCGTTGAAGAACGCCTCCCAGTTCTTCGTGATGGCGGCAGTGGTAGCCGCGGTGCCGGGACTGCTCGAGGCGGCCGGCGAAGTCGATGCGGGTGAAGACGACGCCGGCGGGGCAGACGAGCTCGGGCTGCTGCTACCGCAGGCGGCGATGGTCCCCGCTAGCGCGACGGCCGCGCACAGCCCGGCCAGCCGCGGGAAATATCGGTGAGAGTTCATACAGCAATCCTCCAACTGTCCTTCAGCCGGTGGCATTCCACCCTCAGGTTTGATCCTCTCGCACTTATCAGCCGGCCGGTTAGCCGCGAGGTGACGGCCATGTCATGCTGACCGGGTGGCCGATCTTGACGAGCTGCGGGAGCGGGTGCGCCAGTTCAGCGCCGAGCGCGACTGGGGCCGCTTCCACGACCCGAAATCGGTGCTGCTCGCCCTGGTCGGCGAGGTCGGCGAGCTGGCCGAGCTATTCCAGTGGCTGCCAGCCGAGGCCGCAGCGTCGATGGCGGCTGACGAGCCGCTGCGCAGGCGGGCCGCCGAGGAGATGTCCGACGTGCTGCTGTACCTGATCCTGCTGGCCGACGTGCTCGACATCGACCTGGCGACCGCAGCGCTGGCCAAGCTGGCCGACAACGCCCGCCGGTATCCGCCCGGCTAGCTGTCCTGCGGTGTCAGGCCCTCAGCTCCTTGACGGCGCTGGTCCAGCGCGCAAGCTCGCTGAGCAGCGCGGTCGCTGCATCCTCCATGATCTCGTCCGGCTGCAGCACCCGGTTCTCGTCGAGGAACTGGGCAACGAACGGGATGTGCACAGCGTCCGCCATCGGAACCATCTTGAGCGCCGAGACCACCTGCTTGAGCATCTGGACGGCTCGCGTCCCGGCTGCGACGCCGCCGTAGCTGACGAAACCGAGTGGCTTGTACTGCCACTCCTGGTTGAGGTAGTCGATCGCGTTCTTGATGGCCGCGTTGAAGCCGTAGTTGTACTCGGGAATCACGAAGACGAACGCGTCACCGCGCCGGATCGTCGCGCTCCAGTCCTTGGTGTGCTGATGCACGTACTCCCCGAAACGGGGATGCTTGGGCTCATCGAACATCGGCAGGTTCACTTCGGCGAGGTCGATCAGCTCGACCTCGAAGTCGCCGGTCTTGACGGCCCGGTCGTAGAACCAGGTCGCGACAGACGGGCCCACCCGGCCGGGGCGTGTGCTCGCGATGATGATCTGCAGCGTCGGGTTGGTCACCGCTGTCCTCCGTCTTCGGCCAAGGCTGACGACTGACCCTACCCGGCCTGTTCAGCCTGGCCTGAACAGGGCAGCCAGATCCCGGTCGATACTGGCTGCCAGCGAGGCGGCCGGCCGGAATGCGGGCCGCGGCGGAACCGCCTGGACCTGCTCGCAGTGCGCCAGCGCGTCCGCGCCGAGGAAACGCGTCAGCTGGCCGTAGCTGTGCCGGTCGTCGCGCGCCATCCGGTGATGATGCATCCGCAGCGGCGCGTACAGGTAGAGCCGGTCTCGTGCTCTGGTCACCGCCACGTAGAACAGGCGCTGCTCCTCCTCCAGGCCGGCCGGAGTCGTCAGCGCCATATCGCTCGGCACAGCGCCGTCGACAAGCTGCGGCAAGTGAACAACGGGCCACTCCAGGCCCTTGGCTGAGTGGACGGTGGAGATCACCACGTAGTCGTCGTCCAGGCGCGGCCGGCCAGCCAGGTCCGATGCCGACACCGGCGGATCGAGCGCCAGCTGCACAAGCGCGTCGTGCAGCGACGGGCTGTCGGCGGCCGCGTCGGCCAGCCGCTCGAGGTCGGCGAACCGGACGGCCGCGTCGGCGTACCGCGCGGCGAGCGGGTCGTGCAGTGCGGCCAGGACGGACGCTGCCACCTCGGCCGTGCTCTCAAGCCGCGCAGCGGCCGCCAGCTCTCTGACGGTGCTGCCGACGGCTGCCGCCGGCCGCTGCGGCAGCAGCTGCTCCGCATCGGGCCACCGGCTGAACGGCGCCGGCTCGCCGATCTGCAGCGACTCGATGACCCGGCGGGCCAGGACCGGGCCTACCCCCTCGTGCAGCCGTAGCAGCCGGAACCAGGCCGGGTCGTCAGCCGGATTCGTGACCACCCGCGCCGCCGCCAGGAAGTCCTTCACCTGCGCGGCCTCGGTGAACCGGAGGCCGCCGTACTTGACGTACGGGATGCAGCGGGCAACCAGCTCGATCTCCAGCAAGTCGCTGTGATGCGAGGACCGCACGAGAACTGCCTGCTCCGTGAGCCGCACGCCCGCCTCGTGGTCGGCGAGGATCCTGCTGCAGATCTCGCGGGCCTGGGTGGCCTCGTCGTGGCAGCGGACAAGCACGGGCCGGTGGCCGTCACCGCGCTCGGCGCGCAGAGCCAGCTCCAGGCCGTCATACTGCGGGCGTATGACATTGGCCAGCCCGAGCACCTGATGCCGGGACCGGTAATTGCGCGAGAGCCGGATCACCGACAGATCGGCGAACGTCACCGCGAGCGCCCGCAGGTGGGCCGGGTCGGCGCCGCGGAACGCGTAGATCGCCTGAGCGTCGTCGCCCACGCAGGTAAGGCCGTCGCCATCCGGCCGCAGCAGCCGCACGATCTCCGCCTGGACCGCGTTGACGTCCTGGTACTCGTCGACGAGCACCGCGTCGAAGAGGGCACGGAGCGCAGGACCCGCGGCGGCATCCACGAGCGCAGCGCGCCACAGCAGCAGCAGATCGTCGAAGTCCACCAGGCCCTGGCGGCGCTTGTAGTCGACATAGTCGGTGAACAGCCCGGCCAGCTGCTCGGTAAACGGCACGCACCACGGATACCCGGCGGCTGCAACGTCCGCGAGGCGGGTGCTGGTGCTGACGCACCGCGAGTACACCTCGGCGCAGGTGGCCGCACGTGGCGTCCGCCGTCCTGCGGTCGTGCCGACCAGGCCGTGAGCGTCGCGCAGCGTGTCCATCACATCCGCGGTATCGGCCGGGTCGATCACGGTGAACTCCTGCGGAAGCGCGAACGCCTCAGCGTGCGCCCGGATGATGCGGTGCGCGACCGCGTGGAAAGTCCCGCCGAAAATCCGCTCCGCCGCACCGCTGTCGGGGGGCTGAGCCCGGGCGAGCATGTCATCCGCTGCCCGCCGGGTGAAGGTCAGCAGCAGAATCCTGCTCGGCTGAATGCCCTGATCACGCAGCCATGCCGCGCGAGCTACCAGCGTGCTGGTCTTGCCGGTGCCGGCCCCCGCGAGAATCAGCAGCGGGCCGCCCTCGTGCGTCGCTGCTCGCCGCTGATCGTCATTCAGCGCATCAAGAACACCTGGCAGCGCGATCATGGAAACTGAATGTAGCCAGCACCACTGACAGCGCCACCGCTGACAGGTCTCCTGTCAGCACCTCTGACGGGGCCCGTACCGAGAGGACCTCAATCCGCGATGACAGAAACACGGCGAGTCGCGCTCGTCACCGGCGCGTCGGCGGGAATCGGCCGGGCGTGCGCAGACCGGCTCGCCGCGGCGGGCTGGGTGGTCACCGGGGCCAGCCGCCGCGGCACCGGCGGCACCACGGGCAGCAGCTGGGCCGGGCTCGTCATGGATGTCAACTCCGACGACGCCGTGCGGACCGGAGTGACCGGCATCGTCGAGCGCGACGGCAGGATCGACGCCCTGGTCGCCGCTGCCGGCTGGGGTGTCGCGGGGGCGGCCGAGTACACCAGCATCGCCGAGGCCCAAGCTCAGTTCGAGACGAACTTCTGGGGCTGCGTCCGGGTCGTGCAGGCTGTCCTGCCGCACATGCGCCAGCAGCACGGCGGCCGCATCGTGCTGATCAGCTCGATCAGCGGCGTGATCGGCATTCCGTTCCAGGCCTACTACAGCGCGAGCAAGTTCGCGCTGGAGGGATTCGCCGAGGCGCTGGCGTACGAGGTCGTGCCGTTCGGCGTGCAGGTGACGCTCGTGCAGCCGGGCAACATCGCAACGGACTTCACCGCGAGCCGCCTGATTGCCGACGGCGCCGAGGGCGACTCGGTCTACGCCGAGGCGATGCACCGGGCTGTCAGCGTCATGGAACGAGACGAAGCCAACGGTGCGTCCGCTGAAAGGGTGGCGGCCACCGTCCAGCGCGTCCTGAGCGCTACCCGGGCGCCCCGCCGGGTATCCGTCGGCAAGGCCGGGGAGCGAGTCGGGCTGATGGCGAAGCGGCTGCTTCCTTTCCGGGTCTTCGAAGCTGCCGCGAAGGGAAGTCTCGGCGTGGGTGAGTAACCTCGTTTCCGTTCCGATGGTGGTTTTTATTCCGTAACGACCGATAGTCGCGCATGCTAGGGCCGTGACAGCGATGGCGCTCGCAGCGGCACTTCGGCGCATCGGCCAGGTTCAGCCCCACCTGCCGGTGGCCGGCTCGATTCTCGTCGCGATCATTGTCGCTGGCATTGCCCTGGCCCCCTGGCTGTGGGTGGTTACCCAGCACGTCACCACCATCGCCCACGAAGGCGCCCACGCGACCATGGGATCCCTGCTCGGCCTGAAGGTCAACGGGATGAGCTTCAAGGCCGACGGCTCTGGCGCAACATTGCTGTCGTCGGGCGGCTACCTGACGAATTTCTCCGCTGGTGTCGTCGGGTATCTCGGACCCAGCGCGTTCGGCATCGGGGCTGCCGCCCTCATCAATGCGGGCTATATCGTCGCCGTCCTGTGGATCGGGCTCGCCGGACTGCTGCTCGTCATGACGGTGCTGCGGAGGAGCTTCGGCGTCTTCTCCGTGATCGTCGCGTTCCTCGTGCTCTTCGGGATCGCGGGCTTCGCGAGCGTGACGGCGCAGGTGCTGACTGCTTACGCCGTCACCTGGTTCCTGCTGGTCTCCGGCGTGTGGGTGATCCAGATTCACGGCAAGCAGGCCTTCGACGCCGGCGCACTGCGCGAGATGACGAAGATCCCGGCCGGCTTCTGGTCGAGGCTGTGGCTGACCGGCTCGGTCGTGGCACTGATCTTCGGCGCGACGCTCCTCGTCTAAGCGGGAGCACGCGAAACCCGGCCGCCTCAGGCGCGACGGAACTCGGCCCGCCACCGCCACGCCGCATCGGTCACGCCGTCGTCGATCGTGAGCACTTCGGCAAGCCGGAGGCCGTCGTGCGCGACGGACTCGATCTCCGGCAGGGTCAGCGCGAACGGCGGGCCCTCGTCGGCACTGCCCTGCGGGCGGCCGCGCGCCAGCACGATCAGCGTGCCGCCGGGAGCCACCAGCGGTGCCAGGTTCGGACCCGCGACCGCCCTGGCTGGCTCCGGCAGCGCCTGCAGCGTCATGCTTTCCGCAACGAGGCCGAAGCCATGGTGCCAGGCAGGCGGCGGCGACAGCAGGTCGGCGACGCAGTACTCCACGGCGGAGCCGGGAAACCGGCGGCGGGCTGCTTCGATGGCACTGGGCGAGATGTCGAACGCCGTGGTCGAGAATCCCAGCGATGCCACGAACTCGGCGTCCTCGCCGAGGCCGCAGCCCACCACGAGCGCCCGGGCCAGCGGGCCGGTGCCGGCCGCGGCAGCGGCGAGCAGCCCGCGCTGTGCTGCCCACTGCACCAGGTGCTGGCTCGGCGCGCGCCGATCCCACGGCACTGCCGCCCCGCCCGCGCTGGCGGCGGCATACAGCGGCTCGAACCAGGCGGTCGGGTCGCCATCGCCGATCGCTGCGTGCGCCATCCTGACGGCGTTCTGCTCGGCTTCGTCCTGCACGGCACTGTCGTGGACTGCCCGCGTCGTGTCCTCGCTGCCCGTCACCAGCCCAGCTCCCTCAGGCGCTCGTCGGAGAGACCAAAATAGTGACCCACCTCGTGGATCACCGTGCGGCGCACCTGCTCGACCACCTCGGGCTCGCTACTGCAGATGGCGCAGATTGCCCGCTGGTAGATGGTGATCCGGTCCGGCATGACGCCCGCGTAGCCCGTCGTCGTCCGCTCCGTCAGCGGGATGCCCTGGTAGAGGCCGAGCAGGCCAGGAGGACCCGCACCGTGCTCGACCAGGACGGCGACGTTCTTCATGTGGTCGGCGAACTGCTTCGGCAGCGAGTCAAGCGCGGTGCCGACCATCTGCTCGAAGGCATCCGGACCGAGTGTGATCACCAGCCCATTGTGCGGCAGCCGCCCGTACCCTGGGTCAGGTGATTGCGTCCGGCACCGCGCCGCTGCCCGCCCGGCCCACGCCCGCGCAGGTGGCCGCGGCCCGGGGCCGGCCCATTCCGGACCTGGTAGCGCCCGGGCTGCGAGTGCTGTTCTCCGGCATCAACCCGAGCCTCTACTCGGCCGCCACCGGATACCACTTCGCCCGGCCGGGCAACCGGTTCTGGCCCGCGCTGCATCAGTCCGGCTTCACCAGCCGTCAGCTCGCGGCTGCCGAGCAGCATCTGCTGCTCGGCGTCGGGCTCGGCATCACCAACGTGGTCGCTCGCGCTACCGCCCGCGCGGACGAGCTCGATGCCGCCGAGCTTGCGGCCGGCGGAGTCGTCCTCGGCGAGCTCGCGGCCGGCCTGCGAGTCTCATGGGTGGCCATTCTCGGCGTCACCGCGTACCGCTCGGCCTTCGGCCGTCCGCGTGCGGTCGTCGGCCCCCAGGAGGAGCAGCTCGGCGGCGCCCGGGTCTGGGTGCTCCCGAACCCGAGCGGCCTGAACGCCCACTGGAGCGCGGCCGGACTCGCGGCGGCGTTCGGCCGGCTGCGGGAAGCGGCCGACTAACGACATGTCATTGGTTGTGTACAGCGTAATCGGGATAAACCGGGCGCTCAGTCGTCAGAACCAGTGACATGTCGGCGGGCGGAGGTTCAGGCAGCGACGCGGGTGAAGACGCCGGTGACGATAGTGGCGTCCAGCTCGGTGTCGGTCAGCACTTCCGGGGTCAGGCCGCCGTCCGCGACTGCCTGCGCCGTGAGGGACGCCTGCCGGTCGCTGGTTTCGATGAGGAGCACGGCGCGCGGCGACAGCCAGTCCGCCGCCTGCGCAGCGACCCGGTGATGCAGCCCGGTGCCATCGGGACCGCCGTCGAGGGCGACTCGCGATTCATGCAGCCGCGCCTCCGCGGGCATGAACCGAATCTCGGCCGTCGGTACGTACGGGGCATTGACGGCCAGGATGTCGATGCCGCCCCGCAGCCGCAGCGGCAGCGGACTGAACAAGTCACCCGCATAGACGTGTCCGCCTGCAGTGGCCACGTTGCGGCGCGCACAGGCGACGGCAGCCGGATCGACATCGGCAGCGTGCAGGTCGGTGTCGCCGAGAGCCGCCGCGATGGCGATGCCGATAGCGCCCGTCCCGCAGCAGAGGTCGACCACAGCCAGCCGGTGGCTGCCATGCGATCCGGCCCGCTGACGGTAGCCCGCCGCCACCGCCTGCGCGACGAGGAACTCGCTCCGCCGACGCGGGACGAACACGCGCGGGCTCACGCTGATCCGCAGGCCGCAGAATTCGGCCCAGCCGAGGATGTGCTCGAGCGGCAGCCCGGCGGCGCGCTGATCCACCATCGCGGCCAGGTCGGCCGGCGAATGCGCGGAAGCCTCCAGCAACTGAGCCTCCTCCTCGGCGAAGACGCAGCCCGCTGCCCTGAGCCGGGCCACGACGTCCGGCGACGGAGGGCTGGGCCGCGAAGCCTGCGGCGGGGGGCTACCGGGCACCGCTCACCAGGGCAGTGACTTGCTGGTGAAGTGCGTCAGCGTGTCAATGTCGTCCATCTTGTGCACGTGCCGGGGCGGCGTCTCAAAGGTCGCGTAGGGCCGGACCCGGATGACGACGCGTTCCTCCTCGCGTGCCATGTCGGCAATCTGCGGCCGCCGCTCGGGCGGTACCGCCTCGCCGGCCATGATCTCGACGACCTTCGTCAGCACGTCGGCTGCCAGCTCGGGATCGGGGTCGACCACAGCGTCGCCGTAGACCTGCAGATAACTCAGCGGCCACTGCTCGTCCAGAATGCAGAGGCTGACCTTCCCGCTGCTGGCGACCGCCCTGGCCTTGGCCCGTGCCGCCATCGTGGAAACGAGGAGCTCGTTGTCGCCGTTCATCACGTAATACACGACAGTCATCGCCGGGCCGTGGGCCTTACGGCCGTAGCCGAAGATGCAGGTCCGGTGGCCCTGGACGAACTGGCGGCGTTCCTCTTGATTCACGTTGCGCCCCCCTTGCCTCGATGCGGACAACCGTCACTGTAGTTCCTGCCGGCGCGTCACCTGCGGGCCAGCGCCTGTCCGGGAAACGCGGGCTAGGCGGTGGCCCTCCCCGGCCGCATCGCGGTGCTGGTGAAGCGGCGCGCGGCCAGGTAATACAGCGCGGAGGCGACGATGAAGCCGACGATCCACGAGATGTCGGCGCCACCCAGATCCTTCGCGATCGGCCCCACATACAGGTCGGAGTTCACGAACGGCAGCTCGATCAGGATCGTCAGCACGTAGATGCCGACGCCCCACCAGTTGACGCGCCCGTACCGGCCGTCCACCCGGAAGAAGTCATCGATGTCGTAACGGCCGCGCCGCACGATGTAGTAGTCGGTGAGGTTGATGGCCGTCCACGGGACGAGGAAGTAGAGCAGGAACAGGACAAAGTTCGACAGGTCGGTGAGGAAGTGCGCGCTGGCCGCGATGGCGAGCACCGTCCCGATAACGGCGACCGCTCCGGCCGCCAGCAACCGCGTGACCGGAGCCGAGCCAACGCGTCCCGACGGCGACACCGCAGCCGCGCCCGCGAGGAACGGCCCGTAGAGGTTCTCGACGTTCGCCGCGAGGATGCCGAGGATCGCGGTGATCAGCACCAGCCACTGCACGGCGGGGAACAGCCCGGCAAAGTAGCCGGCTGTGTTCGCCGAGATCGCCGACGGCGCAAGTATGCCGCCGAACGCCCCAATCGCCATGAACCAGCAGGCGCCGACCGCCGAGCCGCCGTAGGTGTACCAGAACGTGCGCCCGGAGGGCGTGTCCTGCGGCAGGTAGCGCGAGTAGTCCGACACGTATGGTGCCCAGGTGATCTGCCACGACACGAAGATCGAGATGACCAGGAGGATGTTCGCGGCGCTGTCGCCGGTCGCGTGGTAAGCGGGCTGACGCACCGTCAGCATCTTGATGGTGAGGGCCAGGAACACGACAGCGAACAGCACCGACGCCCACCGGTCGTAGCGGTGGATCAGCTTGTACCCGATATAGGCCATGGCAAGCGTTATCGCGTTGCAGATGACGATGCCGGCATCCGTGGGAACGTGGATGAGCTTCGCGATGGCCTCGCCACCGAGCACGGCGCTGGAAACGAAGAAGCCGATGTACATCAGCACTACAACGACGATCGGCAGCACCGCGCCGAACATGCCGAACTGCGCGCGGCTCTGGATCATCTGCGGCATGCCGAGCCGCGGGCCCTGGACGGAGTGATACGCCATGAACAGCGCGCCAGCGAGGTTGCCGATCAGGACCGCCGCTATCGCCCAGGTCAGGCTGAGGCCGAACACCGCCGTCGCCAGCAGGCCGGTCGCCACCGCAGTGATCTGCGCGTTGCTGGCGAACCAGATAGTGAACAGCGTGCCCGGCCGGCCGAACCGCTCGGTCGTCGGGATGAACTCAATCGCCCGCTGCTCGACCACTGCCTGAGACGAGCTGGGCGCCATGGCCGCCTCCCGAGGGCTCACGTTTCTCACGATTCACTGGACTCGACCGTAGAAGCGGGCACGCACAACCGTCAACGGTCGGCGTCAGCGGTCAGGCTGACCCGCCGCCAGACCGCCGCCGCGCACGGCCGCGCTCGCGAGTGCGCGCAGCGCGGCTCCCTGGCCCCACGGCGAGGGCTCGACCCTGAAGCGGAGGTAGTCGGCCAGCTCCCAGCTCGGCAGCACGTCCGCCGAGACGCCGCCGTAGGTGCCTGCCTCGTCGACGCTGGCCAGAACTGCATCGAGGGCCCGGTTCAGGCTGTCTTCGCTGACGGTAACCGGCGCGTGCGGGTGTAGCGCGGCAGCGACGAAGAATGCAGCCGTCGACGTCTCCGCCGGGGCACCGGGATGACCGAGCACCGCTGGCCAGTGCCCGTCCGGCTGCTGACTTGCGGCAAGCAGGTCGAGCATGGCGGCGGCTGCGTCGGACAGAGCCGGTTCTCCAGCGTCGTCGCCTGCCAGGGCAATGGTGTCCAGGCAGCCCAGCAGCGCCCAGCCAATGCCGCGGCTCCAGGCCACCGCGTTGTTCCGGCCGGGTCCGACGTCGTACCACTGGGCCCAGCCAGCCGCGCACTGAGTCAGCTGAAGGATGGCAGCGGCCATGCTCGTGCCACGTTTCGCCAGGTCTGGATCGTGACGAAGTGAGGCCAGGGCCGCCAGTGCCGGAGGCAGGTGGTACAAAGCGTCGATGCACAGCCCGAACCGGTAGGCCGGCCGGTGCGGCTCGAGCACCGGGACGCGACCGGCCAGGAGCGGCAGTCGGTCGATCGAGGCGAGGAACCGGTCGGCCGTGGCTGGCGGCACGTCGCCGTCGCCAGCGAGCCTGGCGATCGCTGCACCGGGCGCCAGCGCATCGTCGAAGGACGCCGGGCACAGCTCAGCCCAGCGCGCGATGGTCTGCGCCGCGAACGCCCGCGGAGCCTGGTCGCTGAGCACGTCAGCCGCCGCCAGCAGACCGTCGATCGCAATGGCATCGCCCCAGTACCAGCCGAAGAACTGCCAGTCCATCGTGCGGGCGGCCGCGCGAGCCAGCGCTGCTCGCGCCTGCTCGGCTGCCTTGTCGTGCAACAGCATGGCTGAGCTATAGCAGGCCTGCGGTGCAGCAGGCAACGGCTGCAGGCTCAACCGGACGCGCACGGAGCTACCAGGCAACCGGCGGGGAATGAGCGGCGGTTGAGCAGCGTTGCGTCGCACATGTCGCGTGTTGTCGAGGCGACCGCATTCGGCGGTCCGGAAGTGCTCGCTGTCCTGGACAAGCCGAGTGGTGAGCCTGGTCCGGGCGAGGTTCACATCACGGTCCGCGCCAGCGGCGTGAACCCCGTCGATTACAAGGTCTATAGCGGAGCGATGGGGGCCGACCCGAGTCGCCTTCCGATGCCTCTTGGCCTGGAGGCGGCCGGCGTGGTCACTGCCGTCGGCCCCGACGCTGCGGGGCCCAGTGGTCCGCTGGCCGCCGGCGACGAGGTCATCGCGTTCCGCATCTCCGGCGGCTACGCCTCCGACCTCGTGATTCCGGCCGCGGCGCTGGTCCCGAAGCCGGCTGCGCTCGGGTGGGCCGAGGCGAGCGGGCTGATGCTGACCGGTGCAACCGCCTGGCACGCACTCGCGGCGACTTCGATAGCGGCCGGCGACACCGTCCTCATGCACGGCGCCCCCGGCGGCGTGGGGCTGATGGCGATTCAGCTGGCAGTCGGCCAGGGCGCGGCTGTGATCGCGACCGGCAGCCCCGGCCATCACGATCTGCTGCGCGAGTTCGGCGCCACACCAGTCGCTTACGGCGACGGCCTCGCCGACCGGGTCCGTGCGGCCGCGCCGCACGGGGTGGACGTCGCACTGGACCTGGTGGGCACTGATGAGGCCCTCGACGTCTCGCTGGAACTGGTCAGCAACCGCTCGCGAATAGCCACGATCGCCAACGCCCGGCGGGGTCTGGAGCTGGGCATCAAGGTGCTCGGCGGAGCGCCGGGTGCCGATCCGGGCACGGAGATCCGCGCGGCGGCCAGGCCGGAGCTGGCCCGGATGGCCGGGGACGGCACGCTGCGCGTCCTGGTGACGGAGACGTTTCCGCTGGCGGCGGCCGCGGATGCACACCGGCTCAGCATGCGTGGCCACGTCGCCGGCAAGCTCGCGCTGCTTTCGTGAGGCTGAGAACGTCGGGTAAGCCGCTGCGGAGATAGCCGGTCTGCCCGTCTGGCCTCGCTGGTAGCGTCGCATCATGAACCGTCAAGAGCTCGCCAACCTCGCGCACCTGCGCCGGGCACGGGATCTGATCGACCGGGAATACGCGCGCCCGCTCGATGTGCCGGCCATGGCCAAGCACGCGTTCATGTCGCCGGCGCATTTCTCCCGGCAGTTCCGGGCGGCCTACGGTGAGACGCCCTACAGCTACCTGATGACCCGCCGCATCGAGCGCGCGATGGCACTGCTGCGCGGTGGCATGAGCGTGACCGACGCATGTATGGCGGTGGGCTGTACCTCACTGGGCTCGTTCAGCTCGCGGTTCAGCGAGATCGTCGGGGAGACACCCAGCGCCTACCGCAGCCGCGAGCATCACGCTGTAGCAGCAATGCCCCCGTGCCTCGCCAAGCTGCACACCCGCCCGACCAGGAACACGGGTAAGAATGCGCGAAGCGGGAACCGAGAAGCGGCCAGCGAACCGGCGGCCTAACGTTGGGTGCATGACCATCCAGCTTCACTACTGCCACGTCACTGTCAGCGACGTCGACGAGTCGCTTGGCTTCTATCGCGACGCACTCGGTCTTGAGCTGCGGAATGACGTCGGCTCCGGCGGGTTCCGCTGGGTCACTCTCGGCCTTCCCGGTCAGCCGGTACCTCAGATCGTGATCTCGGAGCCGCACGCCGGCCGGTCGCAAGCGGACGGCGACGTCCTTCAGGAGTTGCTGACCAAGGGGGTTCTGCCGCTGACCGGGTTCCAGGTTGACGACCTCGACGCGACCTTCGAGAAAGTCCGGACATCTGGCGCCGAAGTGCTGCAGGAGCCGAAGGACCAGCCCTGGGGTCCGCGTGACTGCGCGTTCCGTGACCCGTCGGGCAACATGGTGCGGATCTCCCAGGCACCAAAGCCCTAGCGACCAGGCCCGCCCGCAAGCCCTTCGCTGCCCTTGCTTTCGGGATGGGTCCCATTTTCGTGCTGGAGT
This sequence comes from uncultured Actinomycetota bacterium, assembly GCA_963711535.1. Taxonomy (GTDB): domain Bacteria; phylum Actinomycetota; class Actinomycetes; order Streptosporangiales; family Streptosporangiaceae; genus JAJYUU01. The sequence continues at coordinate 967,186 of CAVQEN010000008.1, forward strand.
CTGGACACGTAATTGGTTTACGTGCGACGATTCCTGCAGCACGTAAATAGGCTGGATGTACACGATGACAGAGATGGAGGCGGCGCCTGCATGCGCCGCGTGCGGCCGGGCCTTGCCGTTTAAACAGGGAAGAGGGCGTCCGAGGCAGTACTGTGACGCCACCTGCCGGAGTGCTGCCCGGCGGCAGCGCAGCCGCACAGTTGCCATGTCGGCACCAGTTGTAAATCTAGAATTGACACCCGATCAGCGTCATGACAGTCTTGACGCGATGTCCGGTACGGACTCGGGCGAGGCGCCGGCAACGCCCGCCATCGGCCGCTCCGCGCCGGAGTTTGCCTCGGCAGCCGACGACTCGCCCCTTGCGGCCATCGCGGCGGCACGCCAGCTGGCGGCTACCGCGGAAGCGGACTTGCAGCAGGCCGTCGACCGGGCCCGGGCGACGGGACACAGCTGGAGGGAGATCGGCGACGTGCTGGACACCACAAGGCAGGCGGCGTTTCAGCGGTTCGGCCGGCCGATCGACCCGCGGACGGGCGCGCCGATGAGCCGGGCTGTGCCGCCAGGGACAGCCGACAAGGCAGTCAAGATCTTCACCGACATGGCCGCGGGCCGCTGGGAGCATGCCCGCCGAGACTTCGGCGAGAAGATGCGAACCGGCCTGGACGCGGAACGCCTTGCCGCTGGCTGGGCTCAGACCATCGGCATGATCGGGAGCTTCGAGCGGATGGGCGAGGCGCTGGCCTACCCACTCGGCGACGGTACGGTTACGGACATTCCATTGTATTTCGGAGCCGGTGAGCGGAGCGGGCGCGTGAGCTTCGATCGCGACGGCGAAGTTGTCGGGCTCTTTATCCGCCCGGCGCCGAAGTGACGGGCAGCGCGCGCCGCCTGCGGAAAAGAGATCACTTCACATGACAGACAACGACCCGTTCAGCCCCGACTCCGGCCGCGGGGGAAAGCAACCGTGGTTCGGCCCGAAACAGTTCGGGTTCGGTTACGGCCCCCGCACGTGGCAGGGCTACCTCCTGGTCGCCCTGTCCGTCATCCCGCTGATTGTCGTGGCCGCGATTACCGGAGGGCACTCACCGCTGATGGCGATCGCCGTCATCCCGGCCGTCGTTCTCGCTGTGGTCGCCCGCGTCCAGGGCCGGCGGTAACCAGCCCTCCGGATCGACTGCACGCCGAGCAAATCACTACTATTTTCCTGCGTGATCCCTAGCCAGCTCGCCAGTGTTGTCCGCGGCGCTGCCGCCGACGCGCTGAGGGACGTGGGTGCGGACCCGTCCGTCCTGCCGGAGCAGGTGACGGTGAAGCGGCCCAGGAATCCAGGTCACGGAGACTACGCCTCCACGGTCGCGCTGGTGATTGCGAAGAAGGCGGGCGTACCTCCGGCCGAGCTGGCGCAGGCAATCGCCGGCAAGCTTGCCGGCAACCCGGCAATCCTGAGAGTGGAGATCGCGGGCCGCGGCTTCCTGAACATCTGGCTGCAATCTTCGGCCGCCGGGGCGATCGCCGCCACGATCGCCGAAGAAGGAGAGGCGTTCGGGAACGGAACAGGACTCGCGGGGCAGCACATAAATCTTGAGTTCGTGTCGGCGAATCCGACCGGCCCGATCCACATCGGCGGGGTCAGATGGGCCGCTGTCGGCGACGCCCTCGCCCGGCTGCTGCGCTCGCAGGGAGCCGACGTCGCGACTGAGTATTACTTCAACGACGCGGGCGCGCAGATCGGCAGGTTCGCCGCCTCGCTTCTCGCCGCCGCGCGACATGAGCAGACCCCGGCTGACGGTTATGCCGGTGAGTACATCGGTGAGATCGCCGAGGCTGTACTGAAGGAGCATCCTGACGCTCTCGGCAAGCCGCATGCGGTCGCTCAGGAGATCTTCCGTTCTGCAGGCGTGCCGCTGATGTTCGACGAGATTAAGTCCTCGCTGGCCGACTTCGGCGTGCATTTCGATGTGTATTTTGCCGAGAAGAACCTGCATGACAAAGGCGAGCTCAGCGCAGCGCTGGTCAGCCTCCGCCAGCTAGGCCGCGTGTACGACGCCGATGGTGCCACATGGATCCGCACTACCGACTTCGGTGACGATAAGGACCGCGTCTACCGGCGCAGCGACGGCGAATTTACCTATTACGCAGCCGACTGTGCCTACTACCTCGACAAGCGCAGGCGCGGCTTCGACAAGGTCGCCATCATCCTGGGCGCCGACCACCATGGCTACATCGGACGCCTGCGCGCCATCGCATCCAGTTTCGGCGACAGCCCCGATGAGACGCTGGAGATCCTCATGGGACAGATGGTGAACCTCGTGCGTGACGGTCGGCCGCTGCGGATGTCGAAACGCGCTGGCACAGTCATCACCATCAGCGACATTGTCGACGCGATCGGCGTGGACGCGGCCCGCTATGCGCTGGCCAGGTACTCACTGGACGCCACGATCGACCTCGACCTGGACCTCTGGACCCGGCGAAGCAACGACAACCCCGTCTACTATGTGCAGTACGCACACGCCAGGATCGCCTCCCTGCTGCGGAGCGCGGCCGAGGCCGGCATCACGCGCGGCCGCGGCTACGACGCAACGCTGCTCACGCACGAACGAGAGAACGATCTCCTGAAGACCCTGGCCGATTTCCCCGCCGCAGTAGCCAGCGCGGCGGAACTGCGTCAGCCGCACCGCGTCGCCAGGTACCTGGAAGATCTCGCCCGTACCTATCACCGGTTCTACGACGCTTGCCGCGTCCTTCCGCGTGACAACGCACCGATCGATGACGTCGGGCGAGCGCGTTTGTGGCTGACCGAAGCAGCGCGGATCGTTCTGGTTAATGGCCTGGGCTTGCTCGGCGTCTCAGCACCCGGGCAGCTGTAGCCGCACCAGGGGATGTGCTCTCAGAGGCCCGCGAATGCCGAGCCGGGCGCGAACCGCGTCGCATTTTGCTGATACCGCGAACGGAGCGCGCCTGGCAGGTCCCGCCCAACCGCGTTGGCCAGCTGAGTGGCATGCATAACGAGATCCGCTAGCACAGGCCCGAGCGCGTCGGTCAGCTCCGTCAGGTCGAGTTGTTCGTCTCGGTGCTCACAGTGATCGAGCGGCTCAAGTGCTCGCGCCAGCTTTCCGACAGTGTTCGACAGGTGTAGCTGTATGTGACGGATCTTTGCGAAGATCGGATCGTCGATATCCCACATCTCGTCGTCGTAACGGCTCTGGAGCGCCTGCAGAGACTGCAAGCCAGCGGAAGCGTCATGAAACAGGTCCGCGACCGAGTGTTCTCTTTGCGCCGATATGTCCGCCATGGTCGCTGACCGGCTGCTGGCCGATGTCCGGGCGGCGGGCAGGTTAACTACCCCGGCGGGCTGACCGCCTTAGCCAGTACTCATGCACCGAGAGGCTGGCAGGTTACCGCGAGGCTGCTCGGGCGAGCGTGCCGTCGATCACGACGTCGATCGCGAAACGGAACCGCTCGTCGCCGTCACCGGCCACCATTTGTGCGGCGTGCGCGGTGATCAGGGGGTACTGGTCGGGCTTCAGGTCGGCGAAGGTTTTGTAGACCCGGCTGGCCTCCCGTTGGCGATCGCCGTCATCGCCGCGGCCGTGGGGGTGCCGCACATCGTCCTCACGGGCGGCGGCGGTGACCAGCAGGATGAGAATGTCGCAGGCCCAGGCGGCGTCCTGGGGGTCGATTCCGCCGGCGAGCAGGATTCCGAGCAGGTTCTCGGTCAGGTGCAGGATCGCTTCGGTCGTGGGCGGATCGGCGAGGGTCATGGCGGCGATGCCGGGATTAGCGGTCAGTGCCTGGTGCGTGCGCTCAAGCAGCGAGTGCAGTTGAGCACGCCAGCGTGACGGGTCCGGGGCTTCGAGCTCAATCGTGGCGGTGACGCGATCCAGCATCGCCGCCAGCAGGTTCTCGCGGCCGGAAACGTAGACGTAGAGAGAGGCAGCGCCCGTATCCAGAGCGGCGGCGACCCGGCGCATCGTGACTGCCTCCAGACCGTCCGACTGCAGGATCGCCAGAGCTGCTTCGACGACCACATCCTCGCTGAGCGGTGCCTTTGCGGGGCGGTCACGAGTTGAGCGATGGCGGCTTGCGGGGTTCATCGGCGCTGGACCTCCCGGCGAGAGACGTGGCGGACCGGACTCTACTTGACTAGAACGATGTACGCCACGTACGCTGTTCGTAACGAACGTCGTTCGATCAATCTGCCTGAGATACCCAGGTGTATCCGAGGAGCTCACCGTGACCACGGCATCCGCCCAAGATCGCATCGACCCGACGGTCATCAAGACCGCCGTGGTACTCATTGTCGGTTCTCTCGCCGTAGTCTTCGACACGACGATCATCAGCGTTGCGCTCCGCACCCTGTCGGTTCAGCTGCACGTGCCGGTCTCCACGATTCAGTGGGTGAGCACCGGATACTTGCTTGCTCTCGGCGTCGCGATTCCGCTCGCGGGCTGGGCGCAGGCCCGCTTCGGCAGCAGGCGGGTGTGGATGTTCGCGCTGACCGTCTTCCTGATCGGCTCGATTCTGTGCAGTCTGTCCTGGAGCGCTGCAAGTCTCATCGTCTTTCGGGTCGTCGAGGGACTCGGCGGCGGGCTCATGCTTCCGCTGTTCTCGACGATGATCATGCAGGCTGCCGCTGGCAAGGCGCTGGGGCGCACGATGTCGATCGTCACGCTGCCGGCCGTGGCAGGGCCGATTCTGGGTCCGGTGATCGGCGGTGCGATTCTGAACTGGCTCGACTGGCGGTGGCTGTTCTGGGTGAACGTCCCCTTCTGCGTGACCGGCTTCATTCTCGCCTGGCGGCTGCTGGAGCGCGACGCCACTAGCGCGCGTCCGCACGTCGACATCTTCGGCTGGCTTTTGCTTTCCCCGGCCCTGGTCGCGGTTCTGCTCGGCCTCACCGACTCAGCGCAGCAAGGCGGCTTCGGCCGCGACGACGCATTCGGCCCGCTGGCTGGCGGCGCGGTGCTGCTGGCGGCATTTGCTCTCTACTCGGCGCGCCGCGGCGGTAACGCTCTGGTCGACGTCCGATTGTTTACACATCGGCCACTCGCGTCCGCGTCCGCCCTGACGTTCCTGTCCGGCGCCGCGCTCTACGGCGGGATGGTAGTGCTTCCCCTGTACTGGCAGGACGTCCGTGGCGCCGACGCGCTCCGCGCCGGCCTGCTCCTCGCTCCCCAGGGCGTCGGCGCGCTGCTCAGCCGCCCGCTGGCCGGCGGACTCAGCGACAGAATCGGAGCCAGGTGGGTCGCGTTCACCGGCTTCGCGATCATCGGCGTGGCGACGGTGCCGTTCGCCCTGGCCTCCGCCACCACTAGCCAGTGGTACCTCATGGCCGTGCTGGTAGCGCGCGGCTTCGGACTCGCCGCCGTAATGATCCCCTTGTCGGCGGCCGCGTTCACCGGCCTTCGGCGTGACCAGATCCCGCACGCCGGCATCATCACTCGCGTCGCCCAGCAACTCGGCGGGTCATTCGGTGTTGCCGTGCTAGCCGTCATCCTCGACACCGCCCTCCGGACCCATCCGAGCTCGGCAGCGTCCGCCTTCGACCACGCATTCTGGTGGGCAGTCTGCTTTACCGCCCTGGCCCTCGTGCTCAGCCTGATGCTGCCCGGCCGCACCCCCGCCTCCGACACCGAAAGCCAGGGAAGCCGCTCGGGAAGCCGACAGCTGACCTGAGCCCTCGATCGCACGGGCGTCGGTTCACGGTGCGAACAAGGCGACTCGTGAGACGGTGGGCCTGTGCCGGTGATGGCGACTACCAGCGACATTCGAGCCTGGGCGATGGCCTTGCCCGAGGTGACGGAGAAACAGCACTTCAGGTTCAAAGTCCCGCTGTGGCAGGTCCGCGGCAAGACCTTCGTCGGAATGGGCCGCGACGAAATCACCGCAGTCTTCTGCATCAGCGAGGAGGCTGCCCGGACGGCAGCCTTAGCTGATCCCGGACACGCTGCCGCCGTCAACCGGATGAACGCGCAACGCAGATTCCTCGGGCTCGAGGTTCAGCTCGCCGGCGTGCCGCCGGAACGGATCAGGAGACTGGTACGTGAGGCGCGGGCCGCGCAAGCGCCAAAGACTGGCGCGCCGCATGACGGTCGCGGGGACTGAACGACAAGGGTGGCCGGAGGTTGTTCCGGCAGAGTGTCGATCCGGGGCGAGGCGTTCGTAGCGAAGGTGAGAGGCGGCCAGAGGCGGCCGCCGGATGTAAGGAGCCATGAGATGACGCAGTACCTGATCTCGTTCGGTGCCCACGCGATGGACCACATCCCCGACGAGGAGGGGCCCGCCGTGGGCACGGCCGCGCACGCGGCCTGCCAGGAGGCCATCAACGCCGGCGTGTATGTGTCCGCCGGCGGACTGGAGGACCAGCCGGCGAGCATCGTGGCCACCGACGGGACAGTCACCGCTGGCCCGTATCCGGAGGCCATCGGCGGATTCACGCTCATTGACGTGCCCTCACCCGAGGAGGCGCTGAAGTGGGCTGCCAAGATCGCCGTCGCGTGCCGCTGCGCGCAAGAAGTCCGCGAGATCGGGCCCGACTCCGAACTGGATGAGATGCTCCGCCGGGCAGACGGCCAACGGCTCGGGACCTGAACACCCGAAGCGAGCGGCGCGACCGCGTGTAACCGCACACCGTCGAGAACTCCCCCGACCTGGCCCGGATCGCCGCCCACCACCGGCCGTTCCACGAACGCCCTTGCGCACAGTGCGGGCGCGGCCCGTGCTGTGCCGGTATGCACCGGGTCCAAGCCGGTCAGCCGGGCTGGCGCTCCAGGGCGTCGAGGTCCCGTTCGGCGTAGAGGCGGTGCTGCCATTCCTCGTTGAGGATGGCGCGCAGGCAGCGGCGGACCGGGAAGCTCTCCGGTTCCGGATAACCCGGCGCGGTGACCGGCCGGGTCACGCCGGCCAGCTGCTCGTCGGTGAGGTCGGCGAGCACCGACCGGACGGTGGCCATCCGGTCGGCGCGCAGGGCCAGCACCTCGTCCAGGGACGGCCGGGCGTCCCGGTCGCGCGGGACACTGGGATCGTCGGGCAGTTCGTCGGCTGGAAGGTCCAGCGGATCCCACGGCGACGGCTGGCCCAGGATGGTGCGGTTCACCAAGGCGTCGGTGGCGAAGACCAGGTGGCGCAGCGTCTCGATGAACGACCACTCGCCGTCGACGCTCCGGTGCAGCAGTTCCGGGTCCAGGCCGCGGGCCCGGGCCACGGTCTGCTGCCACAGCGGCTCCAGTGTGTCCCAGGCTTCGCGGTACCCGGCGGCGTCGGACGGGCGCATCTTGGCCCGGCCGGGGTAGCGGCGGTCGAGTTCGGCCTCCACCAGCGGCGCGACGTCGACGCCGTTGATCGTGAGATTCTTGATCTGGCCGCTGATGTCCATGTCCACCAGGTCTGCCCCGCGGATCGTGGCCCCAGTCAGATCGACCAGGCGGAAGCGTGCGCCGGTGAGGTCGACGTTGCGGAAGTCGGCACCGGTCAGGTGGACGTCCTCGAACCGGGCACCGGACAGGTTCTTGTGGGTGAATCAGTCACCCATGCAGCCTGCCACGAACGTGGACAGCCCGGCGCTGACAGCAGCCTCGCCGGGGTTGGATCGAGGTTGCCTACAACGTCCACCCGCCGACGAGGTCGTGGCCAGTATGCGCCCGGTCTGCGCGTTCTCTGTCACCACACGGGTTATCCGCGGCGCAGATCGGTGACCTAGATGACTCCCAGATCGGCGGCCCGCTGCCGTTCGATCTCGGTAACATCCCGTTGCGTGATCGCTTGTGCTCCGAGTTCTATGGCGCGGTCACGCTCGCTCCCGGTCACGGTGTAGTGCCAGGAAACCGACACCTGCTGCGGGCCAACCAGGCTGCCTGGCTGAGATCCCTGCGGGGGGAGACCGAGCCTTGCGGCAAATTCGTGCAACTCATCCTGGGAGTCGGCCGTCAGCTCAAACCAGGGTTCAGATATCCCGCCAGCCCACCTCTGCTGGTGCTTAACCTTGTAAGCGTAGACACTCACGTCATCCTCACCCACCCAGAGTGCCCGGTAACTAAGAGGGCAACGCTCCCATCGTGCCACGTTGCTCTTGATACACAGTCGAGCCCGCATGCCGGTCTATCGCCGCCCCTTGCACCACCCGACCGCTGCGCAGAGTCCCGCACCACACGAGACGGCTCCGCCCCGTCCCCTTGATAGGCGCCGAGCCGACCCAGAAGATGACCCAGCCCACGCCGATCACGATGTCAGCCACCCGCATCGAAGTACCCTCCGTCGCTACTGGGCCCGCGGCCTGATCAGGCCAGCTCGGTACACGGTCCCCGCGTCATTGATCACGCCTCTGGTCTTCATGCGGCGCCGACTCGGTCGCGCAGCGGGAAGGCGAGGTCGCTGCCGCCGGGCCTGCTGGCGTCGGTCACTGGCGCGGTGGTAGTCAGGAGGGTAATGCGCAGGGGCAGGTCACTGGGCTGCCGCTGCTGCTCGGCCACCCAGGCCATGGCCGAGTCCCCGACGGCTTGCCACTGCGCCTCCGTCGCGTCCTGGTCCAGGTGAACGTAGGCCTCCTGGTGCGCAGGCTCGGTGCGCAGGGTGAGTCCGGGGAGGCTGGCGGCGATCTGGCCGGCCTGATCCTGCGGCACCGGGAAGCAGAACTCCACCGGGCCGTCGCTGTCCTGGTTCACCTCCCCGTAGTAGATCAGGAACGCGGCCCCGGCCACTCCTTCGATCCGGGGCGCCGGCACCGGCAGGGCCTTGAGCATGCCGATGACCTCCTTGCCCAAGTCCCAGACTTCCTGCTCAGTGCTGGCATGCCGCAGCAGGCAGAGCAGGCTGCGGGCGGGGACATCGCGGACCTTGACCTCGTGCATGACGTTCCTCTTTCCAGTCAGGCGGTCAACGAGGTGGCCGACCAGGCCCCGGCGGGCAGCATGACCGGCTTCAGTCCCTGACCAGTAAGCGCCGACCTGCGCCGCGGCGGCCTCCGGCTCCAGGCTGAGGATCAGCTGGATCTGCGCCAGCGGCACTCCGATCTGGCGCAGTGACGCGACCAGCCGAGCGTTGTCCAGCTGACCAGCGGCATACCAGCGGTAACCAGAGCCCGGATCGACCTGGGCGGGCGGCAGCAGTCCCAGCTCGTCATACAGGCGCAGCGCCTTCGGGGACAGGCGGGACAGCCTGGCGAACTCACCGATGCTCATCAGGTCCACGGACGGCTCCCTCGTGCCGGGCCGACGCCCGGCTCCCCAGACTGTGCGGCTTCCCCCAGGGTCAAGGTCAAATTAGCGGTCTGCCGCCCCGCCGGTCAGCCCAGCTGCGGCACTGGCTGCGCAGCACCTCGGGCAGCTCGCGGCCACGGCCTGGATCAGAGTGCATCGCGGCCGGGGCGAGCCAGCAGCGGACGTGACGGGACTAGTACCGCCCGATCCTGTTAGGTCTTCGTTGCTATGACCAGTTCGGTGTCACCTGGCCAGTCCCAGAAGAGACCGTCTGGCGAATGCTCCTGTAGCAGGTGACGCAGATCGGCCTCGAAGTCCGCCCGGCGGCTTCCGAACCATCGGGGTGCGGCGTACGACAGCGAGAAGTTGCTGGCTACAACGGTGTCGATCTCTCTGATCAGGTCGGGGCGCCCGGGAGCGTAGACAGTGCGCGAACCGCCGAACCGGGTTTGCGACAGGGTGTCCTCAAAGCGCGCCGGCTGGCCCTCGTTCCAGGTCCCGAGATAGCGGCGCGTGCTGTCACCGAGGTAATCGAGGATGAGCTTCCTCACCGCGGCGTGGGGAATCTCCGGGTATCCCGGATTGGTAGGTCGTGGACGGCCATCGTCGGCGTCGTGCGAGATCAGGACCAGCGAGCCACCCGGCACGAGTAGGTCATAGACGGCCTCGGCGACCTCCAGCCGTCGGACCCTATGAAACGACTGTCCGAAGGTGACCACTCGCCATGAGCCGAGGTTCAGGGCCGCGATGTCTTCCGCGACGCCCTGCACCCAGCGCACGTTGGCGACTCCCGCCTGTTGGCAACGCCGTCGGCCCGCCTGCAACATGCTGGGCTCGGGATCAAGCGCCGTTACCTGGTCGAACAACTGAGCCAGGGCCAGCTCGAGGACGCCAGGTCCGCAGCCCGCATCCAGTAGCTGGCCGGTGCCATCCAGCGAGAGCTCCCGGGCAAGCGTGTCCGCCAGCTGCACGGAATACGGGGGACGCCCGACCGCGTAGTACTCGGCCGTCCCCTCAAACGCCTGGGGATCGAACGCCGATGGTGAAGGTGTCGTCATACCATGATCCATAAGCACGGGCGGGGCATTCCCGCAGGTCAGGTGGAGCCGCCTATCGGAATCGAACCGATGACCTATTCATTACGAGTGAATCGCTCTGCCGACTGAGCTAAGGCGGCGCACACGCGGCCGAAACCGTGCGGCCACAGGATTCTACCGGTCCGGGGCTGGTTCTTGCGCACCACCGTGCATCGCCTCGTACGCCTTCCTTGAGCCGCAGACGCTGGCCTTCGGGCAGGACGTGCGACGGCCGTCTTCGCTCAGCTTGACGATCACCTGGTCGGCGGGAACGTTGTGGCCGACGACGGTGCCCTCGCCGTCAGGGGTGTCGACTAGCTCGCCCCGCTTCGGCGCGGTCGCATGGAAGTCCTGGTACAGCGGGTGCTCGTACTTCAGGCAGCACATGAGGCGCCCGCACGCGCCTGCGATCCGGAGCGGATTGACCGGCAGGTCCTGGTCCTTCGCCATCCGCACCGACACCGGCTCAAAGTCTTTAAGAAACGTGGCACAGCACAGATCGCGGCCGCACGGCCCGATGCCGCCCTGGAGTCTCGCCTCGTCCCGCGGCCCGATCTGCCGCAGCTCGACGCGCGCCCGCAGCCGGGACGTCAGATCCTTCACCAGAGCGCGGAAATCGACGCGATGCGGCGCGCTGAAGTAAACAGTGAACACGTTGGTCTTGCCGACGTAGTCCACGCCGATGATCTTCATGGGAAGCTCGTGCTCGCGAACGAGCCTGCGGGTGGCAACTCGTGCCTCGGCACGGCGGGAGCGGCTCACCTGGTCGCGGCCGAGATCCTCGTCGTCGGCGAGGCCCGCGCACACGGGCAGACCGGTGATCTCGTCGTCCACCCACTGCGGCGCCCAGATGCACTCGGCGACCTCGGGGCCGGAGTCGGTGGGCACCAGTACCTTGGTGCCCACCGACGGCTGGTACGGACCGGGGTCCAGGTAATACAGCCGCCCGTTCCGCTGGAAGCTCACTGCCATCATCATGCCCACGTCCGACAGATTACGGCCTGATAACGGAGTTCGTCTCCCCCCGGGGTTACGCGACCTTCGCGAGCGCGATGGCAAGCTCCTCGACAGCGAGCAGCGGAGCGGCGTTCAGCTCCAGCCGCTGACGGCAGCGCATGATGGCCTCGATGCGCCTCACGGTATCGGCTGATGACGACGCGGATGCCAGCTGGAGGAGCTCCGCGTCCCGCGGTTCGTTCGCCAGCTCGACCGCGGCGCCGAGCTGAACCGCGAGAACGTCACGGTAATATCCGGCCAGGTCAAGCAGAGCCCGGTCGAGTGAATCCCGCTTGAGCCTGGTGGCCCGGGACTTCTGCCGGTCCTCCAGGTCACGCAGCGCCCCGGCGCCGCCGCGCAGTGCGGACGCGACTCCCTTGCCCGTCGAGCCCTCGCCGAATGCGCGGCGCAGCGCAGCGCGCTCAGGCTCGTCCAGCTCCTCGGTCGTCGCCGCGGCCTCGGCTTCGGCCGCCTTCACCAGCGCTGCAGCTGCCTTCAGCGCCTCGCCGAGATTCGCCACGTGGCCGGGAACCCGGAGAACCTCGTTTCGCCGCCGGGCGGCTTCCTCGTCGTTCGCGAGCCGCCGGGCCCGCCCGATGTGGCCCTGCGCGGCCAGGGCGGCTGCCCTGGCCCGCTCCGGCGGAATGCCCTCGCGCTCCAGTACCTGCGTGACGGCCGAGGTCCGCGGCGTCACCAGGGTGACGAGCCGACATCGCGACCTGATGGTCGTCGGCAGGTCGTCGGCGTACGGGGAACAGAGCAGCCAGACGGTTCGCGGCGACGGCTCCTCGATGGCCTTCAGCAGCGCGTTCGCAGCCTGCTCGGTTGCCCGGTCGGCATCCTCGAACAGCACGACCCGCCAGCGACCGTAGACCGGCGCGGCGGCAGCCTTGAGCACCAGGTCCCGGGTCTGCCGGACGCCGTAGGAGAGCCCGTCGGGCCGCACCGAGAGCACGTCGGCGTGGGTCCCGGCCGCCACCTGGCGGCAGGACGGGCACTGCCCGCAGCCGTGCCGGTCACACAGCAGTGCGGCGGCGAATGCGCTGGCCGCGAGCGATCGGCCCGATCCGGGCGGTCCGGTGAACAGCCAGGCGTGCGTCATCCCGCTCCCGCCGCCGGGGGCGGTACTGGCCTCGACGGCGCGCTGCAGCTGGTCGACCACTATCTCCTGGCCGACTAGCTCTGCGAAGACCGGAGCCGGGCTCACACCGGCCTCGTCAGTCGCGGACCGCGGGGAAGGAGCCAGTGTTCTCCTCCGCGGCGAGCGGGATCGGGTCGGGCAGCAGCTCACGGACCCTGGCCTGGATGTCGCGGCTGACCTCGGTCTCGGGCCGGTCCGCTGCCAGCACCAGGTAACGGCCTGGCTCAGCAGCCGCCAGGCTCTGGAAACCCGATCGCACCCGCTGATGGAACTCGACCGGCTCAGACTCGAGCCGGTCCGCCGAGCTCAGCCGGCGGCTGAGGCCGGTCACCGGAGACAGGTCGAGCAGGATTGTCAGGTCTGGCGTGAGGCCACCGGTCGCCCACCGGTTCAGCTCGGCGATCTCGGTGACCGGCAGCTGCCGTCCCGCACCCTGGTAGGCCAGCGACGAGTCGACGTACCGGTCGGTCACCACGATGGCGCCGCGCTCCAGCGCGGGGATGATGACGGACTGCACATGCTCGGCGCGGTCGGCCGCGTACATGAGTGCCTCGGCCTGCGGCGCGAGCCCGGCGTGCGCGGTGTCCAGCAGCAGCGCGCGCAGTCGCAGGCCGACTTTGGTGGCTCCGGGCTCATGCGTCGTCACTACGTCGTAGCCCTGGTCCCGCAGCCAGATCGCCAGCAGCCGGGCCTGAGTCGATTTGCCCGTTCCCTCACCGCCTTCGAGCGCCAGGAACACTCCGGGACGACGGGATGCCGACGCGGCGCCGGCGACGGGCTCGTGCGCGCCTTTGCCCCGCCCGTTCATGCCCTGCCCCCTGTCCTGCCGGAACGCCGAGCCCTGGTCGGCAGGCTGCGGCGCCAGATTGCGGTCGTCCATCTGCCGGTAGGACACCCGGCCGAGCACAACCGCGACCACCGCTGCCAGCAGCAGCACCAGGTTGTTTCCCACGTTACGGTAGGCGACATCGCCGATGTGCAGGCTCGGCGCGCCAGTGGCGCTGATGAGCGAGTTGAACGCCCCGGCCAGGGTGGGCGCGATCGCGATGACGGCGAACAGGATGACCCGGATCGCCGACTGCAGGAAAGCAAAAGTCCGGCCGCGCGTATCGTCATCGACCTCGAGACCCACCACGGTGTAGCCGGTCACATAGGCGACGCCCGCGCAGGCACCCAGGAGCACGGTCAGGATGACCGTCAGGACGAGGCTGGGGATCAGTGCTGCCAGGGCCAGCGGGATTGCGGCGATCATGATGGACCCGCCGAACAGCCGGTGGCGCGAGATTCCGTGCAGCACCCGGAGCCCCAGGAACATGCCGAGAGCCAGGCCGAAGAAGATTGCCGCGAATACCGCGCCCCAGCCCGCTCCGCCGCCCTGCAGGGTGTAGCGGACATACGACGGCCCGAGTCCGACCACCACGCCCCCGGCCACGAAGGCGCCGCTCATCCCGATCACGATGCCCCGGACCACCTGCGTCTGACCGAGGAACTTCCAGCCGTCCCAGATCGATTTGAGTACCGATGGCGCTGATACCGCCTCGCGAGAACGGCGGCGCAGCTCGCGCAGCATGAACACGGTGATCGCGGACACCACGAAGGTGGCCGCGTTGAAGTACAGCGCCAGGTCGTACTGATTCGTCGAGAGTGCCCGGCTGATCAGCGCCAGCATGGTGAACAGGAGTCCGGCGATCGGCGCCGTGCCGTAGGTCGTGAAGAGGCTCAGCTGATTCGCGGCCTCGAGCTTCTCGGGCGGCACCAGGTTCGGCACCGAGGCGTCCTTGGCCGGTGTCCAGAACAGCGACGCGCAGGATGCCAGGAACTGGACGATGTAGAGCCAGGTCAGCTGATTCGCGAAGCCGAACGTCAGATTCAGCGGGATCGTGATGTACAGCACGGCGCGGATGACATCGCCGATGATCATGTTGAGGCGGCGGTCGAACTTGTCCGCGACGGCACCCGCGAGCGGCCCGAAGAGCAGCGCCGGCAGCAGCGAGGTCAGCCAGACACCGCTGACTGCGTAAGCGCCGTTGCTCGTCCCGCCGATCTTGTCAGCCAGCGTCGACAGCGCGACGAGGCTGAGCCAGTCCCCCAGGCTGGACAGCGATAGCGCGATCCACAAGCGGCGGAACGGCGTGATCGCCAGCACGCTGGCGCCACGGCCGCCCAAAGGGGATCTAAAGTTCACTGCGCTAGGTTATAGGTCGGGCACGGGGACAGATGCTTACAGCATGAAGCTGCCGGGCACCAGACGCCAAATTGCTAGCCGTCCTGTCCATCCCCTGCTGCTGCCTTCTTCGCGGCCCGCGGCGTCTTCGCGGCGCTTTTAGCCGCACTCGCCGACGCGGTCCCGGTCTTCTTCGCCGTCTTGGTCGTCCGGCTGCCGGCACTCCTCGGGCCCGCCTTCCGTCGCGGCGGGGGTGCTGCTGCCCGCCGCTCGGCCAGCAGCTCGATCGCTCGCTGCGGAGTGATCGTCTCGACCGTGTCACCCTTCCGCAGCGAGGCGTTGGTCTCGCCGTCTGTCACATACGGCCCGAAACGTCCCTCGCGCAGCACGATGGGCTTGCCGCTCGCGGTGTCGTCGCCAAGCTCCTTCAGCGGTGGTGCCGCTGCGGCGCGCGCGGCCCGGCCGCGTGGCTTGGGCTGGTCGAGCAGAGCCTTCGCCTCGTCGAGCGTGACGGTGAACATCTGCTCTTCGGACTCGAGCGAGCGGCTCTCGGCGCCCTTCTTGACATACGGGCCGTAGCGGCCGTTCTGCACCGTGACGGGCTCGCCGTCCAGCTCGCCGAGCGTGCGCGGCAGTGTCAGCAGCCGCACAGCGTCATCGAGGGTGACGCTGTCGAGGTCCATCGATTTCAGCAGCGAGGCGGTGCGCGGCTTGGCAGCCGCTGGTGCACCCTCCTCCAGCACCTCGGTGACGTAGGGGCCGAAGCGGCCCGCCTTGGCCACGATGGTCTTGCCGGACTCCGGGTCGGTGCCGAGGATCTTGTCGCCACTCGGCCGGTCCAGCAGCTCGGCGGCGGACTCCGGCGTCAGCTCGTCTGGGGCGGTACCCTCCGGCACGTTCACTCGCTGACCGTCGCGCTCGAGGTACGGACCGTACCGGCCGACGCGCACGACGATGTCAGTGCCGGCGAGCGGGAACGAGCTCACGTCCCGGGCGTCGATCTCGCTGAGGTCGCTGACCATCTCCTTCAGGCCCTCTTCGCCGTCGGCGCCGAAGTAGAACCTGCGCAGCCAGGGCACCCGCTCGGCCTCGCCGCTGGCGATGTCGTCGAGCGCGTCCTCCATCCGTGCGGTGAACGCGTAATCGACGAGGTGCGGGAAGTGCCGCTCCAGCAGCGTCACCACCGCGAACGCGACAAACGACGGGACGAGTGCCGTGCCCTTCTTGAAGATGTAGCCGCGATCCAGGTTCGTGCTGATCATCGTCACGTACGTGGACGGCCGGCCGATCGCCCGGTCCTCAAGCTCCTTGATGAGCGTCGCCTCGGTGTAGCGCGCCGGCGGCCGCGTCGCGTGCTCGGCCGCGTCCAGGTTCAGCGCCGTCAGCGGGTCACTCTCGGCCAGCGGCGGCAGCCTGCGCTGGTTGTCATCCAGCTCTGCGTCGGGGTCGTCGGAGCCTTCGACATACGCCTTCATGAAACCGTGGAAATTGATGATCTTCCCGGAGGCGGCGAACTCGGCCTCCTCGCCCGCGGACGACCGGCCGGCGACCCGGACGGAGACCGACTCTCCGGTCGCATCCTTCATCTGCGACGCCACGGTGCGCTTCCAGACCAGGTCGTACAGGCGCAGCTCGTCACCGGACAAGCCCGCGCGAGCTGGCGTCTTGAAGGTGTCGCCAGCCGGGCGGATGGCCTCGTGCGCTTCCTGCGCGCTCTTCACCTTGCTGTCGTAGACGCGCGGCTTGTCCGGCACGTACTCCGCGCCGTACAGCTCACGCGCCTGGGAGCGCGCCGCGTTCAGCGCCGTCTGCGAGAGCGTCACCGAGTCGGTGCGCATATAAGTAATGTGGCCGTTCTCGTACAGCCGCTGCGCCGTCTGCATCGTGTACTTGGCCGAGAAGCCGAGCTTGCGCGACGCTTCCTGCTGCAGGGTCGTCGTGCGGAACGGCGCGTACGGCTTCCTGGTGTAAGGCTTGCGCTCGACTGACTTGACCGCGAACGAGGAGTCAGCGAGGCGCCCGGCGAGCGCTCCGGCCGCCGCGCCGTCCAGGTGCAGGATCGCGCTGCCGTTGGCAGCCTCGGCCCCGCGGAGCTCGCCGACTGAGTTGAAGTCACGGCCCTGTGCCACGCGCCGGCCGTCGACGGACACCAGCGTCGCGCCGAACGACGAGACGTCAGCCGCAGGGTCGCGCTTGACCAGGGCGAACTCGGCCTCCAGGTCCCAGTACTGAGCCGGCCGGAAGGCGATCCGCTCGCGCTCGCGATCGACGACGAGCCGCACGGCAACTGACTGCACTCGTCCGGCGGACAACTGCGGCATGACCTTCTTCCACAGCACCGGGGAGACTTCGTAGCCGTAGAGCCGGTCCAGCACGCGCCGCGTCTGGTACGCCTCGACGAGCCCCTGATCGATCTCGCCGGGATTCGCGACAGCGCGGGCAATCGCCTCGGGCGTGATCTCGTGGAAGACCATGCGCCGGGTGGGGACGCGGGGCTTGAGCTCCTCCTTCAAGTGCCAGGCGATTGCCTCGCCCTCACGGTCCTCGTCTGTAGCGAGGTAGAGCTCGTCGGCACTCTTGAGAAGCTGCTTGAGCTTGGCGACTTGCTGTTTCTTGTCGGTATGCACGACATAGAGCGCCTCGAAGTCGTGATCGACGTCCACGCCGAGGCGGGCCCAGGCTTCGCTGCGGTACTTCGTCGGGATCTCAGCAGCCCTGTCGGGCATGTCGCGAATGTGGCCGATGCTGGACTCGACGACGTAGCCCTTGCCCAGGTAGCCGGCAATGGTCCGGGCCTTGGCGGGCGACTCGACGATCACCAGCTTGCTGCCGCCGTTGGCTCCGGCCTTGGGGCTCTGCGTCGATTCCTCGGTCCCTGCTGCCACTTCTCCCACCCTCTACGTCCCACCAGACGCCCTGGAGGGTACCGCAGGCGGACCTGCGGCCTCGTAGCGCTCTGGCCTTCTCAGTAAGGGATACAGCATCCGCCCGGCCGCTGCCGGGATCGACTACAACCCCGTTTCCTCAAGAACGTTAACCCGCGGAGGTCGTCACCATGTTCCCTGAGGCATTGCTGCTGATTCCCTCAAGGTGATTGAACCATCCGCCGCAGCGCGCACAATGAGTTGATGGCGGAGTACTCGTACCTCGTGCTCTATCTGCCGCGAGGCACGTCACGGGACGCGGCACGGCGGATACTGACCGATCACGCGGAGTACGGCCACTGGGAACTCTCACGGGTCCGTCTGTACCCCGATGGAAGCCGCAAGGCCACACTCCGGCGGATGATCATCCGCCAGGCCCGGGCGCAACTGGGGATACGGCCCGGGATAGGCCAGGCTCGCTTAAGCCGCGGGAGCCAGCGGGCGACCGGGCCGCACACCACCGGGCTGAGCGGCGAGGACTGAGTTGCCGGAGAGAAGGAAGATGTCGCGGCTTGACCAGTCTTCCTGGTCTGCCCTGAAAGCGGGGGCGGGACTGCTCCCGGACTGACCGGCATTGCCGGCGGCGGAGTCCCAGGCTGACGAACCCTCGGTCGGCTGCTTCATCTAGTCACGCACCGCAAGCGCGTGGAACGGGAGCCTGCTGGCCATCCTGCTGCTGAAGCGCACCGACGGTGCCGCATGCCGCCCGGCCGCGCGGCGCTGCTCCTGGCGCCGGTCGCCCTCCGGGCCGGGCAGCCGGTGCCTGCTGCGATAGTCAGGGTAGCCGGAGTCCTTCGGCTCCGCGGCGGGCTCGTTGCGCTGCCCCGGGCTGGCCGGGAGCCCGGTCGGCAGCAGAGTCTCGGCTGACTCGTCGCCGTACGGGTTCTCGTAGGGGCTTGCGGCGCTCACCTGGCCCGGAGCGGCCGGGTACTGGGCGTGCACCAGGCTCGCGTGGTCTGTCGGCCAGCCTTCGCTGCGCGCGTCCAGGCGGGCCTGGCGCCGCTGCCGCCGCGGGCCGATGACCAGCAGGAAGCACATACCGGACAGCAGCGTGCCGACCGCGAAGCCGTCGACTGCACTCGAGGCGACTCCCGGCAGCAGGCTCGCGCCGAGGCCGGATGCCACTGCGGCTTCCTTAGCCGCGAGGGCAGCAATTCCGTTCATGGTGCTTGTCCTTTGTTTTCTCGTTGTCAGCTGGGGGCTGCGGTTATCTGCCTATCGGTGCTATCCAGTTCGACTTCTTAGCGTTTCCGATCACTTACTTAGCGTAACCTTCGAGGTGATGGCTACGCCGGCCCGGTTTTCGCTGGTACTCAGGCTGTGCCGTTGGCGAGAACCGGGTTAGCCGGTCGGGGGCCCGCCTGGTAAGTGATCGGCGGCAGCCGCGGTCCCGCCTGCCAGAGCAGCAGCCGGGACCGCGACCACCAGAGCGGGCGAGTACCCGCAGCCGGCCGAGAGGGTCTGAAAGCCAGGGCACCTGATCCGCGCGCTGCTCGTCACGGCGCCGTGCCGCCGCGGCTGAACGCGGCTGCGAACCGGTAACACCACCCGGCTTTGACCCTGCTCCGGCATGACAGGCGACCCTCCTTTACGGCCGGCCGGCGGTCGTCATCAATTGCTTGTCGCGATGACCCGCCAGGGCACGAGACCACTTGCCGGAGCGCAGAAAGAAGGGGGGATGCGCTTCCGGTTTGTCAGTCCCGCACAGCCAGTCACGATAGCACTACTCAACGTGCATGTTGCAATAAACAAAAAGACGCCCACCGCACCACGTGCTGTGAGCAGCCGGGACAGGCCCGGCAATACGGCCCTGACCTCGGCTAACGGGCTAACAAAGATCGAGGAAATTGTCGAGGACCCGGACTCCGAATTGGAGTGCCGCCACGGGAACGCGCTCGTCCACGCCGTGGAACATGCCCGCGAAGTCCAGCTCGGGCGGCAGGCGGAGCGGCGTAAATCCGAAGCACCGGATGCCCAGCTGAGAAAACGACTTCGCGTCCGTTCCGCCGAACAGGCAATACGGCACCATCAGCCCGTCCGGGTCCTCCGCACCCAGCGCCCGGCCCATCGCCGAGACGAGCTCACCATCGAAGCTGGTCTGGACGGCGATGTCGCGGTGCACGTCCTCGCGCCGGACGCCCGGCCCGGTGAGAGCATCGATCTCGCGGAAGAACTCGTCCTCGTAACCGGGCAGGAAACGCCCGTCTACGTGCGCTGATGCCACCTGTGGTACGACGTTTACCTTGTAACCCGCGGACAGCATTGTCGGGTTCGCAGTGTTCGTCAGCGTCGCGCCCACCATCTTCGCGATCGGTCCGAGCTTGCCGAGCACCGCGCCGGGATCGGCTGGGTCGAACTCAACCCCGAGGGCGGCGCAGGCAGCGCGGGCGAATGCGAATGCCGCCTCAGTCTCGCGTACCGGCCACTCGTAGCTGCCCAGCCGCGCAATTGCCTCAGTCAATTCCGTGACCGCGTTATCGGAGTTGAGCATCGCCCCGTGCCCGGCAGTACCCTGCGCTGTCATCCGCATCCAGGCAATGCCCTTCTCGGCAGTCTGCAGCAGATAGAGCCGTTTCCCGCCGAGGGTGACGCTGAAGCCGCCTACTTCGCCAATCGCCTCGGTGACGCCGTCGAATTCGGCCGCGTGATTGTCGACAAGCCAGTGCGCGCCCCAGTTGCCGCCTGCTTCCTCGTCGGCCAGGAATGCCACGACAACGTCGCGGGCAGGCTTTCTGCCCTCGGCCAGCCGCTGACGGAGTACGGCCAGCAGGATGGCATCGAAGTCCTTCATGTCGACCGCGCCGCGGCCCCAGACGCAGTCTTCGGCGATCTCGCCAGAGAAGGGGTGCACGCGCCAGTCAGCAGCATCGGCGGGGACGACGTCCAGGTGGCCGTGGATCAGCAGCGCTGGCCGCGACGAGTCGGCGCCCTCGACCCGGGCGACGACGCTTGCCCGCCTCTCGTGCGACTCGTAGATCCTCGGTTCCAGGCCCGCCTCAGCGAGCAGTGCCGCGACGTGCTCCGCGGCGCCCTCTCGCCCGGGCCTGAGTGATCGCCGGGGTTACTGGTGTCGATCCTGATCAGATCGCTGGCCAGCGTCGCGACCTCGTCCTGAGCGGCGCTGCCGCGAGTTGCGGAAGTGGCGTTGTCGGTCATCTCGTCATCGTTGCACCTTCTGCCCGAACGGGCGGTGGCGGGCAGGCACCAAGGCCGTCGCCTGAGAAGGCACGTCGCGGGGAGGTGCCCGGATTTGCTATCGTGAGGCCGGCTCAGCTTCCGGCGGAGCCGACGTCCGGGTGGCGGAATAGGCAGACGCGCTAGCTTGAGGTGCTAGTGCCCCAAAAGGGCATGGGGGTTCAAGTCCCCCCTCGGACACAGTAAATCCCCATAGCAGCTTGTTTTTGGGCAGGCTTTTCTGGCGCCCGCGTCCGGCCTTCAGCCGGGCCGGGCGCTGATTGTGTCTTATCACCTCCTTTCGGGTCAGTCGCCGGCGTGCTGGGCGTTCAGATGGTGAGGGCGACCGGGTCCTTCGCGCCGGTGCGCAGGGTGCGGTCACGCGAGTCGTAGCTGAGGGTCAGGCCTTGTTGGCGGAGGCGGTCGATCAGCGCGGCCGCCTGCTCAGGTGACGCCAGCCGTGGTCCAGCGGCTGGCAGTGCGCGGCCGGACTGCTGGTGTTGCTGGTCGTGGAGCAGGATGGCGAGCGCGGCCAGGCGCGGCAGGACCTGCTCCTCGCGGACGTAGGAGTTCTTGGGCCGGGCGGGGTCGGGCGGGCTGGAGCTCTTGTGCCCGTGGCGGCAACGGTAGGCGGGCTTGCCGTTCGACCACGCCGATTCGGCCGGCGGCCGCATATCCCGCAGCAGATCAGCCCGGCCAGTAGGTACCGGCGCGTCGCCGGACCGACTGGTCCGCGGGGCGCGCTGGCCTGCTGAGCGGCAACGTAGTCGGCCTCGGACACGATCGCCGGGTGCGCAGGCCTGCGGGAGATCACCCAGCCTTCGGGCAGGTTCCACCGCTGCACGTCCCGGTACCCCAGGCCAGTGTTGGCGGGGTCGACCAGGTCACGGTCGGTCCGCTGCCGGTTCCACACCTGCCGGCCGGTGTACCGGGGGTTGGCAAGGATCGCGGTCACCGTGTGCACCGTCCACCCGTTCCCGGTCCGGTGCGAGTTCCGGGCCGGGTCGGACGCCGACGGGCACGGTATCGCGGACTCGTTCATCGCCCGCGCGATCCGCGCCGCGGACCGGCCGCCGATGCGCTCGGCGAACATCCACGCCACCACCGGCGCGGTCTGCGGGTCGGGGTCCAGGCGGTGCGCCCGCCGCCCCCACGCGGCCTGGGCCTTGTTCGGATGCGGCCCGGCGTCGCCGAGCCGGTACCCGTACGGCGGCCGCCCGCCCAGGTACCGTCCCTGCTCCAGCGTCTGCGCGGCCATCGCAGACCGGACCCGGATCCTGGTGCGGGTGATCTCCCGCTTGGCCGCCAGTCCCATCGCGACCATCAGCAGCTCATGATCGGCCGCGGCGAAATCCACCGGCCCGCCCGCCTCCGGCGTCCATAACTGGACCCCGTAGTGCTCGAACAGCGGAAACATCTGCCCGTACTGCCCGCCGTAGAACGCCCGGTCATACTCCCCGACCACGATCGCGTCAAACCCGCGGTCCGGATCGGCCATCGCCGCCACCAGCCGGGCCGCCTCCGGACGGCGAGCCCACGGGATCGTCCGGGACTGCCCGGCGTCGAAGAACTCAGCCACCACCCGCCCGTACCCCGCCATCAGGCCCGAAGCCAGGGCCAGCTGACGGGCGCGGGAGGTCACCGGATCCTGATGATCCTCCGTCGACACCCGCCCGTAGAACGCGAACCGCAGCCCGCCCCGAGTGGCCACCTCACCACGCCGGCGGCCCGTCGCCTCGGCCCACTCCGCCAGACCAGCACCTGTGCCCGGCTGGCTTACTGAAGACTGCGCGTCCACAAATGGCCCCCTCCGCTCCGCGGCAGGCAGCAGATCGCGGCATGCCTGGCACTGGTAACGGCTGCCAGCAGCCGGCTGGTTCACGGGTTGCTCACCAACCATTGACCAGACCGCCTGCGAACGTGCCTGGGGAGCGGCGATTGCACGATCTACCACTTAGAGCGATGATCCGGGTGGCTTCAGGTCGGAAACCTGGGAGTGTTCGATGGCGCATAACAGCAACTGTGCACATGCAGTCACTCCCACCTGCCGCTGCGCCGGATGCGGAGGGTCTGAGCATGGCTGGCAGCCATATCTGGCTGCAGCTCATGACGACTCTGCTCGACAGGAGTTATCTGACCGCGCGGAACGCGCCTGGGCACAGGCAACGAGTGCAGGCACCCGCGCGGGCCCGACACTTCGCAAGGCCCGGGCTGCCGTGAAAGGCGCGTGCGTTGGCTTTTCCGGCTGGCTGGCCACGGACCGCGCCGCAAGTCGACCGGCATCGGCTGCAGATTTGGGTCCTGCCGCGGTAGACGAAATTGCCGAGGCAGTTGGCCGACTGCTTATCGACGTGGCAGCGAAGCTTGACGTAGGCCACGCAGAGCGCGTCGCTTTAGCCGATCACTTCTTCTGCGGCCTGCTTGCAGAGCTGGCCAACTCGATCCAGGTGCTTGATGACGCCCTGGACGCAGCAATAGAGAAGATCGTCGAAGCAGTCGCTGACCAGCGAGCAGCCGGGAACCGATCGCTTCCCTCACACCTTGTGATCAGGCTCGCGGTCAAGCTGACCGTAGCCGGGCTGAAGCAGCTCATTTCCCGCCTGGCGCTGGTCGGCCAAATCGATGACGTGCAGCGAGCTCTCCGCATACTGGCCGTGCTGATGTGCCCGGCACCGGAACACCACCGGTCCGTCGTCGAATATTGCATCGACCCTCTCGAGAAGCCAATCGTCACCCAGGTCATCCGACAGCGGCTGGAGGCGAGCTTGCCGACGTGGATGACGACAGGCCCAGCCGAAGACCTGACGACAGAACTCGAACCGTGAGGGGCTGCTCCTGACTGACACAGCGAGCCAGCTCTGCCACCAGGCGGCGGCCTGCGGCCGGAAGGCCCACGCCCACCGTGCGGCCCTGCCCAGCGTCGAAGAACTCCGCCACGAACAATGGCCGCAAGATGAGAAGAACGCGTCATCCAGATCCCCTGCCGTTCCGGCCGCTGGCCCGGCTCCCGGCCGTCCCGGCGCCGAAGAGCGCGCCCCTTATGACCCGACGGGACTGAGGCGTGACTGAGGCGCAGTCCGCCGTCACGGCTACAGTGAACGTCGGGCTGACTTGAGACGGCCGCGCGAGGTGCTGATCGCCGGGAGCGAGTGGCTCTTCCGCCAATGAGCCCGCGGGCAGAGCAGGGCCCATCGTTGCGGAGCTGGCGGCCGGGGCCGGGATGGAAGCCCAGCCGTGCGCGACAGTGGCATTTGTCCCGTAGAAACGCCCGCCCAGGTACTGGGTGCGGGCGAGCCGGGTAGTTATGGTGTGCCCATGGCGCCGAAGAAAGGAGGAACTCGCGTGAACCACGACGTACGCCTCCATGTGCCGCTTTTCACGATCGACGAAGCATCACGTCACCTTGCGATTCCTCCATCGACCCTGCGTGACTGGACGCGCCGGATGGCCGGCCCGGCTCCGCTCGTGCACCGCGTCAGGCCGTCATCGCCTCGCGCAGCCTCACTTCCCTTCGTCGGAATGGTAGAGGCACACATGCTGCGCGGATTCAGGGAACTAGGCCTGAATGCGATCGAGCTCCGGAATGCTGTGGCCCAACTGCGCGCCGACAGCGGTGACGAGTACGCCCTGGCCACCCGGGCTGTGGCAACAGACGGCGTGAACCTGCTCGTGAACATGGCCCAGTCGCTGGAAGAGCCCCCGCAGTGGGTGCGTGCCGAGGACCGCCAGGGAGTCATCGCCGAGGTAGTCGATCAGTACCTGAAGTTCGTCACATGGCGATCACCAGACCGCTACCCCCTGCGCCTGACGCTGCAGGCATACCAGGGCGCCGACGTCATCATCGACCCACGTTTCGCGTTCGGGCAGCCAGTCCTGAAGCGCGAGAAGGTCCGAGTAGAAGACATCCTTGACGCGTTCTGGGCAGGCGAAAGCTACCTCACCATCGCGGGCGAGTTCGGAGTGACCCCAGATGCCGTCGAAGCGGTCATCCGGTCGGCAACGCGCCGCCGCGCCGCCTGAGTTCCTGATCGACCGGAGCCTTGGCCGCCGAGAGGTGGCCGAAGCTCTTCGGTCAGTCGGCTTAACTGTCCGCACGCTCGCCGATGTCTACGGCGAGGAGGCCGCGCAGGAGACGGAGGACACTGAGTGGATAAGGCTTGCGGCCCAGCGCGACTGGATTGTCCTATGCAAGGATGACCGAATTCGCCGCCGCCCTGCAGAGCGTGACGCGCTCACTGAGGGCAAGGTTCGCGTCTTCTGCCTGACCAACGCAAACCTCGGGTTCGCCGAGCAGGCCGCCTACTTCGTGACCAACCGGTTCCGGATCATCCAGACCGCCCAGAAACCCGGGCCCTACCTGTACGGCGTCTACAAGGACTCCATCAAGAAACTCTGGCCTCTGGATTAGCTCAGCTTGCTGCACGAGTGAGCCCAGACAGCCCGGGCCGCTGTCGCGGCCCTGCAGCGGCGCGGTGATCATGCTCATCAGTGCGGGGCTGTAGATCACGACGGCACGGAATCCTGTCAGGTGGAGCCGCCTGATCACGATCCGGGCCTAACCGCGGCCGCGTGTCCCCCAGTGACGGCCAGTTACGATCACGCTGTCGCCGCCGTCACCCCACTGCACTGGCAGCACCCAGACCTTCGCGCCAGCCGTGCAGTGCCGCAGGCCGCGCTGCAGTTCTAGCCCGCCTTCGCCGTGGGCAGTCCAGTCTACGACGTTCGCGGCCACGCAGTACCCCAGCGCGTCCTGCTGCTGGCCATCATCCAAGCGGACACATCGGAGAGGGCGCACGATGCTGGCAATTCGGTAATGCGCCATTGAAGCCGGTCCGGTGCTCTTGCCTGCGGGTCTTCAGCTGCACTGCCAGGTGAAGGCTGCACGGTCGAATCGCCGCTGAGCCAGATCGGCTGGCCGGATGAGGTAATACAGCCTTCCCAGGGCGCCCCACAGGAATCCGGCTCTGTCGTCGGAGTCGAACTGAGCGAGCAGGATCCAGTCGTCGCTGGCCTTACGGACGGCCGGGTCCGACCAGCTGACCGTGTCCAGGCCTCCCTGCTCAGATGACCGTAGGCGACCTCGAGCTCGACAGGGCCCTGGACCGGGCCTGGGTTGCCACCCACCTGGTGGGCGGGCCCGCGGCCCTGCTCCTGCTCGATCTGGTCGAGCACGGGGAACACTTCGTCCCAGGCCTGCATCGGGCGGCCGCCGGAGTGGATCTTCGGGTGCTCCTACGTTGGCCAGGTCAGCACGTGTCCGCCAGTCAGGTCCACTCTTTTATAGGAGCTGATCCCGGCGGGTGCTGGTGCCTGGCCGCGCTCCTGGACTGCGGGGGTGTAGATGACCTGCGCGCCGTCCTCGGTCCCGGCGAACAGCGCACCGACGACCTCGACCCCGCCGTCGGCTGACCCGTCGAAGTAGAAGAACGACAGCCAGCCGTCGGCCGGGAAGCTAGCAGCGGCGAGTGCAGGCGGCAGTGCCGGATGTAGTCGCGCGCAATCGAGGGTGGCGACGTGAGCTAGTGGTCCGTGGCCAGCCCAGGCCGGCCATGGCGCTCCGGCCGGCAGGACAGGCGGACCGCCAAGCCAGCCCACCCGGATGGGCCCGATCATGTCTCCCCGGCCGCTGCGGAGCCGCTGGCCCAGCCTGCGTCTCGACTCTTGCGCAGCTTGCGCGGCGCCAAGCCGGACGGCGGGCCCGATCATTGCCAGCCAGGTCTCTGCCGTTGATGAATCGAGGCTGGCCCGCGTGACCGCGCAGATACGCTCCAGGGCGGCTTTCTGGTCGCTCACGGATACCTCCCGGGCACTAGCGGCTTCCGCCGCAGTGCCTGCGATGAGGCGCAGCAGCTGAACCGGGCCTGTCGGCAGCGCATTGGTGTATGAAGCAGCATTGATCATGCCAGGATGCTGCGGTGATGTCGTTTCGCGCGGACCTGCCTCGCGCGTGGTGGTCCCATGACCTGCCGGGAGTCCGGCCGCACCCGGCGCGTTATGCCACCTACTCGTCGTTCGACTATGACCTGCTCCCGCCCGTTCCTGGCTGGGCTGATGACGGCCTGGGATGGCTCAAGGCCGCGCCGCTGCACTTGGACTCCGCGCTAGCTGCGCCCTGCGAATGGGCGCGTCGCGACATCGCCGACCTGAGACCAGCAGAATCAATCCGGCTCCCCGAGTCCTTCCTGCAGCTGGCGTCCGGGGCCGGCCCGCGCCAGCACCTGCGCTCGGTGACCGGCTGCTACTTCGACCTTGGCGATCATGTGCTCGAGGTTCCCGGCGGCGAGCTTCTGCATTTCCTCTCCGACTCCCAGTGGACGCGCCACTGGCTGCTGTACACGGGAACCGGCGGGACGGCCGTGGTGACCACTGACTTCCCAGCAGGCTTCGTCCTGGATCCAGCTGACAGCGAGGCCTACGGCACCGACGCTGCCTACGAGCTATGCGCTGACGGCTTCGCCGAGTTCGTCTGGCGGTTCTGGACCGAGAACGAACTGTGGCTCGCACTACAGCACGGCAGTCTGCCGGCTGCGGGTGCCCTGCGGGACTACGCCGCTTATTACGCGAATACGGCGGCGGCCGGGTGAGCGACAGCATGCTAACCGTCATTCCGGTCGATCCCCGCTTCACCCCGCAGAAGGCGGAGGCAGATGCGGCCGCGCTAGTCCTTAAGAAGATGGCTCCGGCGAGCGACCAGGTCACGGCGGAAACGTTCGCCTGCGTGGAGTTCGTCGATCCAAGTGGCAACTTCGAGAAGATCAACTGTCCGGCGTGCGGAACGGCGCTTGACCTGGACTGGTGGGCAGGCCAGATGGACAGAGCGTCCAGGGGCCAGGGCCACGGCTTCGGCGATCTATCAGCGACCCTGCCGTGCTGCACGACTCAGGTATCACTCAATGAGCTCGACTACTCCTGGCCTGCAGGATTCGCCAACTTCGCACTCCAGGCACGCAACCCCGGCCGTGGCTGGCTTGACGACGATGAGCTGGGTCGCCTCGCCGATGTTCTGGGCTGTCCGGTACGGCAGATCATCGGCCACTACTAGATCGTTGAACGGTAATTCGGCGCAGGTCACAAGGGACACGGCGACACGCCGTCGTTGATCCGTGACTAATAGATGAAGAGTGTCCAGGATCGGCGTGTTCACACACGTCTGACCTTGGGAGTCATCGTGATCGCCGACCTGGACACTCTTCTGACCGCACTTTACGTGGAGCTGACCGACCGCGTCATCCCCTCGCGGGGAACGTGCCGCCGCGGGCCGGGCCGCCCGCCGGAGGTGACCGACGCCGAACTGGTGTGCCTGGCGGTGGCGCAGGTGCTGCTGCGCTATGACGACGAGCGGCACTGGCTGCGTGCCGCGGCCTCGCGGGTCGGGCACCTGTTCCCCAGGCTGCTGGCCCAGAGCGAGTACAACGACCGGCTCAAGAAAGCCGGGCCGCTGATGGAGGCGGCGCTGCGGTGGCTCGCCGGCCGGACTCCCGGGTCGGCGGAACTGCTGCGGCTAATGGACGGCACCCCGGTGCCGTGCGGGCACTCGGTGGTCACCGCCCGGCGCTCTGACCTGTCCGGGTACGCCGGCTACGGGTACTGCGCGTCCCACAGCCGCTGGTACTGGGGATCGAAGCTGATGCTCATCACCACCTGCGACGGGACCGTGACCGGGTTCGGGCTGGCCAACCCGAAGCTGTTCGGCGAACGCGACGAAGTTCAGCAGATGCTTAACCGCCCAGCCCGCCAGCCGGCCGCGGCCGGGCACCACGATCGTGGCCGACAAGGGCTTCGCCGGAGACGACTTCGAGAAATTCCTCGCCGGCCCGGACCTGGACCTGACCCTGGTCCGCCCGGCCCGCAAGAACGAGAAGAACCCGCGCGACTTCCCGAACTGGCTGCGCCAGCGCGTCGAGGCCATCATCTGGACCCTGAAGAACCAGCTCGGCCTCGAACGCCACGGCGGCCGCGTCCCCGCCGGGCTATGGACCCGCATCGTCCAGCGGCTCCTCGCCCTCAACGCCGTCATCTGGCACAACTGGAGCATCGGCGCGCCCGTCAAGCGCTCCCTGATCGCATACGACCACTGACCTGCCCGCAATTCCCGGTCAACGATCCAGCGAGGCTCTGCCTCTGACCGCCGAGGCACATAGCCCTGCCTGCGTGGACGTGCAGGCGAGCCGGGCTGATGCTGGGATGGTAACGGCGCTTGCTGGAGGCGGTTGCCATGTCGCATGTGGTCACGGTTCCGGAGTTGCTGGATGGTCACACGGTGCTCGACATCGAGTGCCTGGACCGGATCTACCTGAATGGCTATGTGCCGGTACTGCAGGTGGGCGGGCAGGTGTTCACGTTCTTGCATGATCACCGGGGGATGCCGATCGCCTCCCCGGCGGTGTTCGCTCAGATCAGCGGCCGGTTCCGTCAGGCGGTCGGCCGGTTCGCTGAGATGAACGACATCCCGGTGGTCACGTTCACCAGGGGCGTCCGCAAGCTCGACGTGATGCAGCGGTACTTACGCCGCGCGGCGCGTGCTGGCCGGCCGGGGGTGGCGGCGATCGGCCGGGCGGAAGAATTCCAGCTGGTGTGGGATGCGCGCAAGCGTGACACTGACCCGTCCAGGCCGCCGCAGTTCTTGTTCGTCAAGGCCGAGCGGCGGGTGACCTGCTACTACTTCTATGTCCTCGACGAGGAGTGGGGACCCGGGTTCATCAAGATCTGCGCCTGCTTCCCCTATCCGGTGAAGATCTGGGTCAACGGCCACGAGTGGGCCAAGCGCCAGCTGACCCGGGCCGGGACCGGGTTCACCGAGCTGTCCAGCGGGTTCGCCTCCTGCGACGACCCGGCCGGGCTGCAGGCCACCTGCGATGCGCTCGGGCCCGCCGACATCCAGGCGTTCTGCGACCGGTGGATGTCCCGGATCCCGGTGCCGCTGACCACCGACGACCAGGCCGCGGGCTACTGGCGGGAGCTGTCGATGCGGCAGGTCGAGGTGTCCCGCACCGTGGTGTTCGGCGCGCCCCGCCAGGCGCGGGCGTTCTTCGAGGCGCTGATCGCTGACAACCTCGACCTGGGCCGCCCCGAGCACGTCGAGATCCTGTTCAAGCGCGACCCCCGCGGCCGCAAGCCCGCCGGACAGCTTACCGGGTTCAAGACCGCCATCGACCGCAGCTGCCAGGGCGTCACCATCAACGCGTTCTGGCGCCACTCGCGGGTGAAACAGTACCTGAAGGACGGCCGGGCCCTGCGGGTGGAGACGGTAGTCAACTCGGCCGAGGATCTCGGCTGCCAGCGCCGCCTGCATAACCTCCCCGAACTGCAGGCCCGGGCGCGTGCGATCAACACCCGGCTGCTGCAAACTGAGAAAGTCGGCCAGGGATGTGTCTTCGATAGTCCAGCCTTCGCGCGGATATCGCAGCCCACCCTCACGCAGGATGGCCGGAGGGCCCCGGGACTACGGTTCGGCGACCCTCGAGTCATGGCCCTGGCCGGCACCCTCGCCAGTACGCTGTTCGCCGTCACCGGCATCACCAACAAGAGCCTGCGCGCCTTGATGACCGGGCTGCTCGGCACCGCCTACAGCGTCAGCCAGGCCTCCTATGACCTGGCCCGCCTGTCCCGCAACGGCATCGTCACCCGCATCCCGCACCGCAACCTGTATGCACTCACCCCCGACGGCCTGCGGTTCGCAGTCTTCTGCACCAAGGTCCATGACCGGGTCCTGCGCCCCCTCATGGCCGGCGACCAGCCCCAGGCCCCGCCCCCGCTCCGCGATGCCCTGCGCGTCATCGACCGCGAGGTCAGCCGCCGCCTGGCCGCGGCACGACTCCCGGCAGCCGCCTGACCAGCCACAACCCGCACCACATCCCCAGATACCCGGCCGGAAAACTCAAGACAAACGTCAAAGTCCTAATGACAGAGCTCCGCTAGGCGAGATCACTTCCGCGAGCTCCGCGAGCGGCAGGGCTTACTAAGACACGGCCGTTTAGGCAGCATGACGACGCTCGGCTACTTGAAGTAGTAGAACCAGCTGCTGGAGTAGTTGGCGTCGAAGTTCTCCTTGCTATCGACGCCGACCATGATCTCGGCCCGGGTTAGGTAGCCGAACTCGTCATGGCCCTTTGCGATGTCAAAGTAGGTGTCTGCCCAGGTCACGGGCAGCTCCGATGCCTTGATGGCCCTGGCCTGCTCGTCGGTGCGGACGAACACGATCGGCGGGCCGGAGTGCCGCTGGGTACACCAGAACTGGTCGCCAATGCCCAGGCTGGCCGTGAACTTATCAAGCTCGGCGCTGGCAGTGGCTAGGTCGTGGACTTCCTGCTTGGCGACGTACTCGAAGTCGGCGAAGTACACGAAGATCTCCTCCGCGGCCACCTCAGCAAGCCGGAACGCAGCTTGAAGACCCGGCTTCTGGAGCGATTCTGTAAACAGCCGGGCCACCGCCTTCTGCTTCCGCTTGTCGGCCAGGTACGGAGCCGTATGAAACGCACCGCACTGGCTGCTGCGCTCGAGCACCACGCTCAGCCGCGGCGTCCTGCCCTGGCCTCGCGGCCGGGTCATGTTGCCGGCGAACACTGCGAGCGGCCTGACTCCGTATTCGAGCTGAAACCGCTCGATGAACGTGTCATACACCGCCTCGATCCGTGACTGGCCCTGCTTGATCCGCTTGGCGCGCAGGTAATCCGGGTCCCGCGGTGTGATTATGCTCATTCGCTTCCTCCGCCGTCGTCGTAGCGTTCCTTATGCTCTGGTCCGGCGCCGATCCTCCGCGAAAGCTCCGGGCTGAGCGGGTACGGCCGCTCAGCCGGCAGCATCCGGGCAGCGTCCGTTACGCGCCCGGCACGGACCATCAGCTCAGCCTGACGGGCGGCCGCAGTGACGTCGGTGACGGACCGGATCCACTCGTCGCAGTAGCGCTGCACGGCCTGGCCGGACAGGCCGATCTGAATCGCCCGGCAGCTGAGTCGCTCTCCGGCGAGAGACCGGTCGGGGTCCCACTGGATGCGGACCGGGGAAGCATCCCGCAGGGACGCCCATGCCTCCGGGCTTTCGTGCTGGCCTGGCTGGTAGTGGCTGAGGAACGAATGTGCCAGCGCCCACTCGAACCCGGACCGGCTGATCTCTACGGCAAGCACGCGTTCCTGGCCGGGCTTGGCACCCCAGCCGGAGCGGTACATCATCCAGCCGAACGACGGCTTGATCCACGTCATCCGGTTACGGCTGAACGGCGCCACGAACGTGCCTGCGCGCCATCGCCGCATCGGCTATCTGCGGTGCGTAGGCCTGGTAGACGGTGATCGTGTCGCCGGTGTAAGCCGCGCGGACCAGCCGCTCGCCGTCAGTGGTCATGACTGCCTTCCTCTTGCGGCCGGAGCATGGGCGGGTGCAGGACGTCGGCGCTGCCGCGCCGGTACAGCAGCGGCAGCAGGCCGCCCGCCGACCCGGCCGCTGCCACCGGCGACCGTTCCGCCTCGGTGACGAATCCGGGGGTGCCCAGCACCTTGCGGCGGAAGTTTCCCAGGTCGGGCGCGCTGCCCCAGACCGCGGTGTAAACGCGGCGCAGGTCGGAGAGGGTGAACGGTTCTTCGACGAAGCTGGCGGCCAGGGTGGTGTATTCGAGCTTGGACCGGATTCGTTCCAGCGCGTCAGCCAGTATCCGGGCGTGGTCGAACGCGAGTGCCGGGGCGTCCGGGCCCCCGCCGTTCAGCCCGAGGTCCTCGACCGGCCACCAGCGCGCGGCTGCGGCGTCGCCGCCGGGCCGCGGGTCGGGCAGGCCGGGTGCCAGTGCGACGTGGGCGACTGACACGACCCGCATCCGCGGGTCCCGGCCGGGGTCAGAGTAGGTGCGCAGCTGCTCCAGGTGACCGCCGAAGGTGCCCACGCCGGTTTCCTCGGTCAGTTCCCGCCCGGCCGCGTCTTTGGTGCTCTCGTCTGCGCGGACGAACCCGCCGGGCAGCGCCCAGTAGCCGCGGTAGGGATGGTCGCGGCGCTGGATCAGCAGCACGGTCAGCAGCCCGGCGCGGATGGTGAATACAGCCAGGTCCACGGTTACCGCGAAGGCCGGGAACTCACCGGGCTGGTAGGTGCGCAGGAACTCTCGTTCGCCGGCCCGCTCCGCCGAGCTGCTGCCCGGGCCGCTCATTGCGGCACGCTCCGGCAAGCAGGGACGGCGTCGGTGATCGCCGGGCCGAACCGGGCCTGGTTCTCCAGGATTGTGTCGGTGACCCGCACGGCGAGGTCCAGCCGCTCACGCAGATCACCGGTGAGCAGCACCCAGGAGTGCCCGGCCGTGGTCAGCGCGGCGGTGAACCAGCGGGTCATCGCGGCCCGGATGGCCGGGTCACCCTCACGCAGCCCGTCGTCCTGCCAGGGCACGCCCTCGTGAGAGGTCACCAGGTACACCGCACGCCGCGGCAGGCCGGTGGTGGCCCACGGCTGCAGGCGCCGGGCGGCCGCGCCGAGGTAACGGCGTTCCCACACCGAGGTGGCGAAAGCTTCGGTTTCGCATACCAGCAGCGGCGACCCAGCCGCGGCGGCCTCGTCCTCCAGCCGGGTCTGCGCGGCCGCGACCGCGTCGAAGTCGGCGTGCGTCCACGCCAGCGAGTCCAGCGCGGGTCCTGGCTGGCCTGCGGTGGCAGCCGCGGCGCATGCCCGCTGCCATTTGGTGACCGTGTAATCGCGTCCGGCCTCCGGCACGCACCGCGTCCGAGCAAAGGCACCGTCGCGCTGCCGGTACTGCGCGGCGAGCAGGTCCGCGATCGTCGACGTGCCGGTCGACTCAGCCCCGAGCACGACCACCCGCACCGCCAGGCCAGCCTGCGCCGGGCCGATCAGCAGATCCCAGTGACCCGCCAGGTCCGCGCGGACCTGCGACGCCGACACCGGCACCGCCACCCGGCCGGGATCGGCCCCGACATGCTCAGCGCCGAGCCACGCGGCTAGCTCGTCGCCGTACGGCTCGCTGCTGAACACCGCGTCCGGCAGCGGCAGCCTGTTCTCTTCCAAGGCGGCCGTCATCACTGCCACCTGCGCAGCCCACACCGGCCGACTACCGAAGTCCACCGGTACGTCGCAGCGCACGCCCACGATCGTGACCGCGGGCAGGCCCCCGCAGGCTGCCCGCAGCCACGCCACCCGGTCGGCCAAGGGCACCGTCTCCGCGGTCGCGGCCATCACCAGTAACGTCAGCCGGCCACAGCGCGCCGCGGCCGCCTCGATCAGATACTGGTGGCCGCGGTGGGGCGGGTAGAACTTCCCGACCACCAGACCGCAGCCGAACGGGGCTGTCATGCCGCGATCCCGTCCGCTACCGCGACAGGCTCGGGGCCGGCCAGCATGCCGCTCCCCAGCAGCGCGCGGCGCCACGCGCGCGCCCCGGCGAAGCACATGACCAGGAACAGGACATATACGATCGCAGTCAGGTCCAGCCGCTTGATCACATACAGCGGGACATAGATCAGGTCAGCGGCGATCCAGAAGGCCCAGTTCTCGATCCGCTTGGCGTTCAGCAGGAACTGCGCGGCCAGGGAGATCGCGGTCGTGAGCGCATCCCAGAACGGCGCGATATCGTGCGCGCGCTCCAGCAGCACCGTCAGCCCCCAGGTCGCCAGCCCCGCAAACACGGCGCAGCCTGCCAGCAACTGCCAGCTAGACCGGGCCACCCTCAGCCGGGTGCGGTCCCGCCCGCCGCGAAGCCACTGCCACCAGCCCGCGAACCCCAGCACGATGTACACCACCTGCAGCCCCGAATCGGCAAACAGCCGCGCCGACAGGAACAGCACCAGGAAAAACGCGCTGTTCGCGATCCCGACCGGGAAATTGCTGATCCGCGCCAGCACCGTCAGCCAGACGCTCGCCGCGCCGGTGACGAACCCGAGCAACTCGGCTACCGACACATGGTCGTTGCCCAGCGTGAACAGCGCCAGGTTCAGCGGCGACAGCAGGTGAGCCAGCCCAGTCACTAGAGATCTCCCATGTTTTAGTCGTTGCGACTATAACATGGTATGGTCGGCACTCAGCAACTAGTCTGGCCGCCAGCACGCCGGGCAGCGGAAAGGAGAAGATGATGAGTCCCGGCGAGCGCCTCGCCGCCCTCCTGGCTGCCGAAGCCGCCGGCCAGCCCGCCGACTACCTGTTCTTCTGGGGTCACCAGCCCCGGCCTGACGGCACCACCGGGCCGGAGTGCCTGAGCCAGTGGTGGCCGTCCCAGTTCAGCGTCGACGGCATCACCTACCCGACAGCTGAGCACTGGATGATGGCCACGAAGGCACGGCTATTCCACGACGAGCAGGCCCTCGCCGCGGTCCTTGCCGCTGCCAGCCCGAAGGACGCGAAAGCTGCCGGCCGGGCGGTCCGCGGCTACCGCGAGCAGGACTGGGCAACGGCCCGGTTCGACCTGGTCGTCACCGGCAGCCTGGCCAAGTTCCGGCAGAACCCCGGCCTGGCCGCCTTCCTGCGCGGCACCGGCCGCAAGGTGCTGGTAGAGGCCAGCCCGCGGGACCGGATCTGGGGCATCGGCATGGGCGCTGGCAACCCCGACGCCATACAGCCATCCAGCTGGCGCGGGACCAACCTGCTCGGCTTCGCCCTGATGAACGCACGAGACCAGCTGTGACCCGGCACAGCCGGTGGTCACCCCGCTGGGATCCCGCGGGGAAGAATGGCAACGTCGACAGCGAGCCCGCGATGGTCCTATGGCGGCCCACTGGGCCAGAAGAGCTGGTAGCTCTGGTCGAGGCGGCCGGCTGGCGGGCATGGCCGCCGCGCCTGCCCGGCCAGCCGATCTTCTACCCCGTCCTCAGCGAGGAGTACGCCACCAAGATCGCCCGCGACTGGAACGTCCCCACTCCGGCGCCGGTTTCGTGACCCGGTTCCTGGTCCGCAAGGCCTTCCTGGATCAGTACGACATCCATCAGGCGGGCGGCCAGACCATCCTGGAGTACTGGATCCCCGCCGGCGACCTGCCCGAGCTCAACAGGAACATCATCGGGACCATCGAGGTCACGGCGCGATACGACCGGGCAGACGAGACGCCGGGCGGCTCATGAGGGTCGCGGCGGGTCGGCATGGCCGTGACTGACGTGACTTCGCCCGACCGCACAAATGCACGGATCCGGCCGGGCTACAACGATGGCGTGATGGCGATCAGCTACCAGATCGGTGATGCCACGGCTCCGGACCGTCAGCGCCCGGACGTCATCGCTCATGTCTGCAATGACTCGGGTGGCTGGGGGAAAGGCTTCGTGCTGGCGATCAGCCGGCGGTGGCCACAGCCCGAAGCCGAGTACCGCAGATGGGCACGCAACGGCACCGATTTCGGGCTCGGGATGGTCCAGCTCGTCACAGTGGACGACAACCTCCAGGTTGCCAACATGGTGGCACAGCACGGATACGTGAGCAGGGCCAATCCCGTGGCGATCCGCTACGACGCGCTCGGCCAGTGCCTGTCCGGCCTGGCAGGACGGATCGAGAGGCGAATGATCGTCCACATGCCGCGCATCGGCTGCGGGCTTGCCGGCGGGACCTGGGATCAGATCGAGCCGCTCCTCGAAGACCATCTCGCCACGGCCGGGTTCGATGTCCGGGTGTACGACCTGCCCGGAACCTAGCCTCCTGACTGCAGCCACGACTGTCCTGCGACACTGGCGTCCCCGCGAAATCCGTCACGGGCGGCGCGGGTCCTCCTCGTACTCGCGCACGGACCTGGCGCTCGCGATCACCCTGGCCATTCGCTCGTACTCGGCGCGCGTCTGCACAGAGTCCAGTCCTTCGTAATCTGCGGGCGGCACATCGAGCAGGCTCAGGACCTGCTCGCCGTCCCGCAGCCGGATCAGCAGCTCACACCGCAGGTGCGAGCCGATGTCCGCCCGATGGCTCAGCCGGTGCTACATGCCCGCCCGCAGGTAGTGCGGCCCGCCCGGGTCGAGATGAGTATCCAGCCACTCTCCGCGCAGCCGCTGGTTGAGCTCCAGCCGGCGCGCAGTGTCCTCAAGCCGCAGCACCGTCGGTGTGTCCGCCAGCTTGGCCTCGCGCGGCACGAGCAGATCGGCGGTCAGAATCTGGCCGGGCAACTCGACCGCCAGCGGCGTGCCGGCCAGCTGCTCGATCTCGGCCAGCAGCCCCGGCGCGATCTCCACGCTGCCGTAAGCCTCAACGATGATGACCCGCGGAGGATCCCCCTCCAGGCGCGCGGACCGGGCAGGCTGAACATGAATTAGATTCCCTGGGCCTTCGGCCCGCCCGCTGTGATGAAACTGGGCGCCGAGGTGGCCGTCGGCAGCCGCTGGTCGCCCGTATGGACTGGGGGTGGACAAGGCGAGGGCTGGGAGTCAGCCTGGTGCTGCGTGCGCCGTCTGCTGACGTTGGTTCGCCTTGGTCCGTTCGCGGGCGCTAATTAGATTGACGCTGGAGCCCCTTTACGGGTACCCCCGGTTGCTGCCTTGAGCGCGTGTCTCAGTTTCCCTTTTCTGAGCGGGGCTCCGCAGCCGGCGTGCGCGTGGTGATGCGGCCGGCGCGGCCGCGGGCCGGCGACCGCCCGCAGCCGTCCTGGCCCTGACGGAAGGGCCGGTGGCGTTATGCAGGTGGTGTATGAGCGGTGCGCGGGGATCGACGTGGCGAAGAAGGAGATCGCGGTGTGCGTGCGCACGCCCGGCGAGCATCCGGGTGAGCGGCGCAGCCAGGTCCGCAAGTACAAGACGTATTACGGCGTGCTGAAGGAGATGTGCGCGTGGCTGACCGAGTGCGGGGTCACCCACGTGGCGATGGAAAGCACCGGGATCTACTCAAACCCCGTGTATTACGCGCTGGCGGAGTTCGGGGACTTCGAGGTGATCAAGTGCAACGCCGCGCACGTCAAGAACGTTCCGGGCCGCAAAACCGACGCGGCTGACTGCACTTGGCTCGGCGAGCTGCTCGAATGCGGGCTGCTGCGCGGATCGTACATCCCGGCCCCGCAGATCGCCGAGCTGCGGGACCTCACCCGGTACCGCGCCAAGCTCGCCGGGTCGCGGACCAGCGAGATCCAGAGGCTGCAAAGGACACTGGAAGACGCCGGGATCAAGCTCGACTCGGTGGCCTCCGACGTGATGGGCGCCTCCAGCCGCGAGATGATCGAGGCCCTTATCGACGGGGAACGCCGCGGCACGGTGCTGGCCGGCCTGGCCCGCGGCCGGCTCCGCGCCAAGATCCCCGACCTGTCCATGGCGCTGGCCGGCCGGTTCAGCGGCCACCACGCCCTGATGTGCAAGCTGCACCTGCGCCACATCGACGAGCTCACCGAGCTGATCGACACCGTCGAGCAGCAGGCCGGGGTGCTGATGGCCCCTTTCGCCGCGGAGCGTGACCTGCTGATGACCATTCC
This sequence comes from uncultured Actinomycetota bacterium, assembly GCA_963711535.1. Taxonomy (GTDB): domain Bacteria; phylum Actinomycetota; class Actinomycetes; order Streptosporangiales; family Streptosporangiaceae; genus JAJYUU01. The sequence continues at coordinate 1,005,202 of CAVQEN010000008.1, forward strand.
CGGCATCGGCAGGCTCACCGCCGGGGTCATCATCTCCGAGATCGGCACCGATATGTCGTTCTTCCCCGACGCCGACCACCTGGCGTCCTGGGCCGGATTGTGCCCGGCGAACAATGAGTCCGGCGGCCGGCGGCGCCCCGCCGGCACCCGGCACGGCAACCAGCACCTGGCCACCGCCCTGATCGAGTCGGCCTGGGCCTGCTCGCGCACCAGCACCCGGCCCGGCGCCCAGTACCACCGCCTGGTCCGGCGCTTCGGCGGGCAGCGCAGCGCGCGGGCGAAAAAGAAAGCGGCCGTAGCCGTCGCCCACACCCTCATCCTGATCATCTACACAATCCTGGAACGCCGCGAGCCCTACGCCGAGCTCGGCGAGGACTTCTACACCAGACGCCAGAACCCCGAACACTACAAGGACAACCTCATCGCCCGGCTCGCCAGGCTCGGCTACACAGTGACGGTCGAACCCGCAGCGGCCTGACCGCCGGCCCAGCACGGACCCGGCTCCGCTCACGCTCCGCCGGGTGCTGCCGCGTGCCCGGTTAAGATCCAGTTTCCTCTCAGGCGGTGCCAGATAGCCGGCCAGTGCGCCGAGCAGATCGGCGGCGCACCAGGCGCAGCAGTCAGACGCAGCCTGGCCGTGCTTTCATGATCGCGCATGTGGCGGCTCCCTCCAAGGCTGCTCGTACGCCCAGGGCCTGGGTCGCGCGGACCTTGCCGTGTATCCGCGCCTGCTCTGTAGGCCTCGTCACAATGGGCGTTTCGGCGGTCTTGGCCCCATCTGCCCGGTCTGCGGGCTCCGGCGGATGCGGTTGTTCGGTGCCGTCCACCTGGTGAGCCTCCCTCCCAGCCCTGGCAACAGCTCGATCGCCTCCGGATGCATGCAACCTTGCCCGCCTTCGGCTCGGGACCGGCTGGAATGCCAGCCTCGGTGGAATGCGGCGATCAGCCAGCGGACGGGTGAGCCATTACCGCGATGAAGGCGTCCATGGCGTCCTGGCTGAACAGCACGAACCTGATCTCGTCGAAGTCGCCGCTATCCGGGAACTCCTGCACGGCGCGCACCGCGATACGGGCCGCGCTGTCCAGCGGCCAGCGGTAGATGCCCGTGGATATGGCGGGGAAGGCGATAGTCCGGGCGCCGAGTTCTCTCGCGACCCGCAGTGACTCGGAGTGACACGAGGCCAACACCGCCGACCGGTCCTCGGCAGCCGAGTGCACCGGCCCGACGGTATGGATGACCGAGCGGGCCGGCAGATCCCCGGCCGTGGTCGCGACGGCCTGGCCTGGGCGCAGCCCGCCGCCGTAGTGCCCGGCTCGCAGCTCCCGGCAGGCCGCCAGTATCGCCGGGCCGCCCCGGCGATGGATCGCGCCGTCCACGCCGCCGCCGCCCAGCAGCGAGGAATTCGCGGCGTTAACGATCGCGTCCATCCGCTGCTCCGTGATATCGCCGAGAGCCAGGGTGATATGCATCGCGGTTCACCTTCTCACGATGGAGCGCCCTGCGCCGATAGGGTGCCGCGCCAGCGGGTACCGTGGCGAACTCGTCCGCCTCGCCATCCGACGACATCGCGGCGGCGGATCAGCCTGACTGAATACGAGGATGCGCGACGGCTTGGCGCAAGCGGTTTCGCGGCTCAAGGCGGACGGCATTATGGCAGTCCCGGACTGCTGATCGCCGCCGCGATGAGGGCGCGGTATTCGTCCTTGACCGGCAGCTGGTCATCGATCTGCAGCTCACGCCGGATGGCGGTCGTGGCCTTCCCGGTCCGCGGGTCCTGCCCGGGTTTCTCGAGGTACTTCCAGTACAGGCCGGTGCCGCGGCGCTGCCAGGCCGGTATGTCGTTGAAGTTGATCCCGTGCTGGAACAGCAGCTCGTTCTGCCGTGCGGTCCCGGCTCCTGACAGCGCGTCGGTGACCTGCCGGGCGGTGCTGCCGGCGTGGCGCAGTGTCCAGTAGCACCACATGTTCAGCGCCGAGCGGGCAGCATCGGCCTGCCGCCAGGAGAAGTAATCGACCACGTCCTCCGCAGACGCTCCGGTCCATACCCGTGCGTCGAAGTGGCCGGGCAGACCCGCAGCCGCGGTGAACGCCGCCGAGCACACGCCCGCGCTGACTGATACCAGCTTCTCGTGCACGCGGCCGAACAGCCCGGACCCGGGCGGCAGCGCGACTGAGATCTCGTCGCTGTGCGTAGCGCCGACCACGGCGCCGAATTCCGTCATCAGCGCTGCCGCCGCGGCCAGCATGTGCTGGCGCATCTGGTCGTCGAACGGTTTGGTGAAATGCTCCTCGGTCAGCCGGGAGAACCCGCGCCCGTCGGGCCGGACGACTGCCCACATGCCCGGCGGGATAGTCAGCGCGTGGAACCACTCCCGGTCCCGCTGGCTGGCCGCGAACTCATCAGCCTCCACCTGCAGCCTCCCCGTGCGCCGTAGTGATCTCGAACCCGCCCGCGCCGTCCCACCGGACGGCCAGCACCTCGTCGAACCCGTCCCCAGGCCTCGGCTGCCGGAGCACGGCCATCGTGGCCCGGACCCCGACCTCGGGCACCACCGACCGCCCGGTCCGCAGGGCGTTCCGCCGCAGCGACACGGCGAGGTCGGGCGGGAACCAGTACGCCACCACCCGCGCCCCGGCGCTCCTGGCCGCGTCGATCAGCGGCCGCCATTCAGCAGGCGAGGGGTTGGTGTTGTCCACCGCCACATCCCGCCCAGCCGGCAGTGCCTCGTAGATCAGCCGCAGCTGCCGCCGCTGCCGGTTCCGCGCGTTCGGGAAATGGTCCTTGCTCACCACCACATACCCGCCGCCCAGCACGGCATGGCAGAACGTCGACTTCCCCGACGCCTGCAACCCCACCAGCACAGCGACAACCGGCACGCCAGCACCCTGATACGTGAATGGTCCTTAGCCAGGCGCGCGGCAGCGCCGGCGGAGCCGGCTCGTGGCCCGCCGGTGACTGGGTTTCTGGTCAGGCTGCTGGCTGGAGGGTGACCTGGTGGCCGAGGGCCTGGAGCTTTGCGATCAGGCGGCGGGTCTCCTTGTCGGGGTCGAGCCGGCGGGTGAAGTAGTCGTCGCCGAGTTCGTGGTAGCTGACCCCGCCGGCCAGGACGTGCCAGATGATGACCAGCATGGCGTGGGCGACGACGATGATCGCTTTCTTCTTGGCGGTAGGGCTGTGGTAGCCGCCCCATTTCATGACGTGCCGGTGGTAGAGGGACCTGAGGTAGCCCTGGTGGCGGACGGCAGCCCAGGCTGCCTCGACCAGGACCGGCTGCAGGTGGATGTTGCCGTGCCGGGGCTTGCCGGAGCGCCGTCTGCCCGCCGATTCGTGGTTGCCCGGGCACAGCCCGGCCCAGGAGGCCAGGTGGGCGGCGTCGGGGAAGTACTCGCTGACGTCCGCCCCGATCTCGGAGATGACCGCAGCGGCGGTCAGCGGGCCGATGCCGGGGATGGTGGTCAGCAGGTCCCGCTGGGCGCGAAAGGGCGCCATCATCGCCTCGACCTGCTGGTCCAGCTTCGCGATCATCGCCTCGAGGTGTCCGATGTGGTCCAGGTGCAGGCGGCACATCAAGGCGTGATGGCCGACGGGCCGCTCCGGCGCCAGGGTCAGGTCCGGGATCCTGGCGCGCATCCTGCCTTTGGCCAGATCGGCCAGCACCGCGCCGCGGCGCTCGCCGTCGATCAGCGCCTCGATCATCGCCTGGCCGGACTTGGTGGCGATCGAGGAGGCGGCAGAGTCGATCTTGATGCCGGCGTCCTGGAGCACGTTGCCGAGTCTTTGCAGCTCCGAGGTCCGCGACTGCACGACCTTAGTCCGGTACCGCAGCACGTCCCGGGCGGCCTTGATGTCGGCCGGCGGGATGAAGCTGCCTTTCAGCAGCCCGCACTCCAGCAAGTGCACCAGCCACTCGGCGTCGGCATAATCGGTCTTGCGGCCCGGCACGTTTTTCACGTGCGCGGCGTTGCACACCAGCACCTGCCCGAAGTGCCCGTGCTCGATCAGCGCGTGGTAGACCGGCATGCTGTAAATCCCGGTCGCCTCCATCGCCACATGCGTGACACCCAGGGAGTCCAGCCACCGGGCCGCCTCGGCCAGCACCCCGTAGAACGTCCTGAACGTGCGCTTGACCGTCTGGCGGCCGTCCGGCCCGTCACCGGGCAGCCGGACCGCCACCGCGATCACGTCCTTGCCCACATCCACCGCGGCGCACCGCTCATACAACACCTGCATCCCTGTCTCCCATCTAGCGTGCCAACGGACGCGCACGCCGCCCGCGGAGCCCCTGACAGGTCTAAGACACTGATACTCGCGTTCGCAGCGCAACCGGGGGACACCCGAAGGTGAGGGCTCCAGCGTCAATCTAAAGCACGGTCTCACGAAGCCAAGCGCAACCGACGTCGGCGGGCAGCATGCACGCAGCCATTCTCATCCGCCGGGAGCGGCCCGCAGGGCCCATCAATATCTAAAGGGCCTTGGCACCTGGACAGCAACCCAGTATCTGGCGGCCGCGGTCGCGGCAAGCAAGAACCGCTCTCGCATCTTGCTGTCGGAAGTCGTGCAGGTTGTGTAACGCCCGCAGATGCCGGCCCGATGACCAAGCGGAACCGCAGCCTGGCCGAGGCTGGGCCTAGCACGGAAGCTTGTACCGCAGTAGCTAAAGGCGAGCACCGACTGTAAGCTGACGTAGACAAGTGAATCGGGTGACAGTCGGCTGGCCGAGACCCCCGAGCGCGTTAAGCTGACCGCATGATTTCCCGATTCGGGGAAATATTGCGTGTTCCCGAGTTCAAGTCCCCCCTCGGACACTCAAACCCGCAATATTTCCCTAAACCACGGCCACTTGAACAGCACCCGCCGCTTGAACACCTGCGGGGCATTCGGGCCGCGTGCCCGCCTCCGTGGGCGAGGCGGCCGTGGCGGAGGAGCCGACAGCCCCGCTGATCCCGCCGGCCGGATTGCTGGCCGGCGGCGGACGCGGCCGGCTCGTGCTGGTCCGCCGCCGCGTGCGGTCAGTCCCGACTCACCGGCACCCCGTCCGAGCCAGTGAATGGCATGCGTCGGGTCGCCGCGTCGGGTCGCGTCGGCCACAGCCAGGTGCGAGAGGGTCTCTCCCCGTCAGCGGCGCAGGCGCTGGTGATCGGCCAGGAGCGGGTAGCTGTGTCGGAGGCTAGCTCCGGGGATACCGATCCACGTTTCCTCAACGCGGCGGCTTGACCTTGACCTTGGGGGAAGCCGCAGACTCCTCCGGGTGGATGAGGACTCTGGCTACCGCTTGGACGAGCCCGGCCAGTTCAGGCAGGCACTTCTGACCGCGGCGCTGCGCCAGCTGCAGGTCCCGCTGACGGAGATCAGCGAGGACAGCGACGGTCCGATGGAGTGGTGCCGTCCCGTCCCGGTAGACGAGGCGGAAGCACTCGCGGCGCGCTTGCCGGAGCTGACACTGGGCGCAGAGCCCGCCCACCAGGAGGCGTTCGTGAAGATCGGCGATGGGCAGATCGACGGCGCCGAGTGGCAGCTGGTCGAGCAATCGCGGCATGCCGGGAGCGAGCAGCAGCCAGACATACTCGCGGCCGATCTGGGTTTGCGGATCACCTGTTTCCCGAGCGAAGCGGGGCCGGAGACCCATCATGACTTCGCGGTCCCATTCAACGGTCAGCCACGCCGATGAAGGCGGTCGTCAAAGCCGAGTCGCTGACCAAGCGCTTCGGTGAGGTCCCAGCGGTCACGGACCTGTCATTTGCGCTGGACGCCGGGACGATCACGGGTTTCCTCGGCCCGAACGGCGCCGGCAAGACGACGACGCTGCGGATGATCCTGGGACTGGCAGCGCCGACCAGCGGACGAGCACTGGTGTTCGATCATCCTTACGCGCAGTTGCCGCGGGCGGCACTGCGGATCGGTGCCGTGCTCGAGGCGACCGATTTCCATCCCGGCCGTTCGGGCCGCGACCACCTGCGGATGCTCGGGCACGCCGTCGAGGTTCCTGACTCACGTGCGGACGAGGTGCTGCGCCTGGTGGAGCTCGGTGACGCCGCCCGCCGGCGCGTGAAGGGATACTCGCTGGGGATGCGTCAGCGGCTCGGGCTCGCGGCGGCGCTGCTGGGCGACCCGGAGCTGCTGATTCTCGACGAGCCGGCGAACGGGCTTGACCCGGAGGGCGTTCGCTGGCTGCGGGACTTCCTGCGCAGCCTGGCCTCAGAGGGCCGCACGGTCCTCATCTCAAGCCATGTCCTCGCCGAGGTCGCGCAGACAGCTGACCGCGTGCTCATCATCAGTCACGGGCGGCTCGTGCTCTCGTCCCCGCTGGCAGAGCTGACCGCCCGTGCCGGCGGCGCAGTTCGCGTCCGCAGCCGCGATCCGCAGCGGCTCACCAAGGCGCTGCGTGACGAGGCGCTGCAGGTGACGACGGGTACCGACCACGCCCTGCTCGTCCAGGGAGCATCGAGCGAGCGGATCGGCGAGATCGCCTTCGCCGCCGGCATCCCGGTTCACGAGCTGGTCAACGATGCAGGCGTACTGGAAGACGTCTTCCTCGAACTGACCTCGGAGGCACCGGCATGATCCCGCAAGTCAGGGCAGAGCTGCTGAAGATTCGCACGACCCGGACCACGATCGGGCTGATCCTCGCGATGATCGCACTGATCCTGCTCATCACGTTGCTCACCGGGCTGCTCACCCACCCGAGCGGGCTCGCCAGCAAAGAGGACCAGCGGCAGCTGCTGAGCCTGAGCAGTCTGACGGCCGTGTTCTCCGCACTTGCCGGGGTGTTGCTGGTGACCAGCGAGTACCGCTTCGGCACGATCCGTCCCACGATCCTGTTCAACCCTGAGCGCTCACACCTCCTGGCCGCCAAGGTCATCGCCGGCGCACTGGCCGGAATCGCATTCGGGGTCCTCGGCGAGGCAATCGGCTGGGTGGCCGGATACGCGATCCTCGACGGGCGTGGCATCACCGTTGTGCTCAGCAGCGGCGACATTCTGCTGCTCACGCTCGGCGGCCTCGCCGGCGCGGCCCTGTGGGGCGCGATCGGCGCCAGCCTCGGAGCGATCATCCACAACCAGGTCGGCGCTGTCATCACCCTGCTCGCCTGGGGCCTCGTCGTCGACAGCCTCCTGTTCGGCCTCGTCCCCTCGGTCGGGCGGTTCACGCCAACCCGTGCCTCGGACGCACTCATGGGCCTGCGAGTCGATCACCTGGTTTCGCCAGGCGCCGGCGCGATCACCCTGATCGCCTGGGCCGGCGCACTGGGGGTTCTCGGTATCGGCCTGTCCGTTCGGCAGGACATCAATTGACTCCCGGGTGACCGGCATGGGTGACAACTACGGAGTACCGGTGAACAGGAGGCCACACGAGGGTGGAGTTGCAGGCCCGGTTGTCGTCACCGCTCTCATTGGCGCTGGCTGCCCAGGAAGCAACGGAGGTGGTCAGCGATGGCTTCGGTATCGGTGGCTGCGCCGTGGATGTAGGTGGAGGCGCGGGTGCGAAGCACCGGCAGGCCGAGGACGTAGAGTCCAGGGGCGCCGGTGAACACGCCGCCGTGGTGGTCCAGGTGGCCGGCGTTGTTACGCGCTTCCGGGATGTCAAGCCAGGAGTGGTCGGGCCGAAAGCCGGTCGCCCAGAGCACGTTTCTGAGGTTCCCGGCTGGCCAGGTCGAGCTCAAGCGGTGCCCGGACGTTGACATGGGTTGGTGCGAAGCGGTGTGGTGACGGGAGTTCGTCGTCGATCCCTGTCGCCGTGGCCCATTTATCGGCGCAGCTCAGGAAGCGGTTCATTTTCAGGTCGGCAAGGGAGCAAATGTTGGGCAGCGATCCTGAGAACTGGGCTAGGCCGCGGGTGATGCGGCCGAGGCGAGCCGCGATGCGGACTCCTCGTGCCGCGAGCCGGTTGAGGTCGGTGATCGAGGCCCGGGAGGTTCCAGTGAGCTGTGGGGATGGCAGGTGGCGGGCGCGAGTGATGTCGTCGATCTCGTCATAGCGTTCGGCTAGCAGGCCCGTTGCTTCCAGCCACCAGAAGATGTCGCGGCCGCGGTAGGTGCGGGGCAGCCGAACGTGCTCGCCAACGGCGATGGTCACGGGGTGTCCGGACTGGTGGATCTCCTCGGCGAGCTGGACGCCGGTGGCTGATGCGCCGACGACGAGGACTCCGCCGTCGGGCAGCTGACCGGGATCGCGATAGCTGAGCGGCGTGAGCGTCACCATCGACGAAGGGATTGCGTCGGCGATGCGGGGTATCGCCGGCAGGTTGCATGCCCCGGTCGCCAGTACCACTGCCCGGGCGCGGAGGACATCGTCGTTGGTCCGGATCTCGAAGCCATCTGGGGCCGCGCGCACGGCCTGGACAGTCGTGCCGGTGCGCACCGGCGCGGCGACGAGGCGGGCGTACCGAGTCAGGGTGGTTATGACGTCGGCGAGGGGCATGAAGCCGTCAGGATCGTCGCCGGCATGGTCGTGGCCTGGAAGGCGTGTCAGCCGGTTCGGGGTGAGTAGGCGGAGGCTCGGCCAGCGTTGGGTGCGCCACGAGTTCGCCACCTCACCGCGCTCGAGTACGACGTGGTCGATCGAGCGCTCGGTGAGGCGGCGGCTCATGGCGAGGCCGGCGTGCCCGGCACCGACGATGGCGGCCGTGGTGCGCGTCATGCGGGGGTCCAGGGTGCTGGTCAGGCCAGCTCGACGAGCACGTTCGTCGGGTTGGTCACGATGTCGAAGACTGCTGAGCGCTTCTGTGACTGAGCGATTAGTGCCTGGAGGTCGTCACGGGACGCGTCGGCGTCGATGCTGAAACGGACGGTGACGCCTTCCAAGCCGTTGCGGGCCTCGGGGTCCGCGCCGAGGATGCCGAGGATGTTCATGTTGCCTTCGATCGTGCCGGTGACCGACCGGAGTTGGATCCCGCGGAGCTGTGCGACCGAGGCGATGCCTGCGGTCAGGCAGCCGACGAGGCCAACCAGGACGTACTCGACCGGCGTGGCGCCGTTGTCGTCGGAGGCGAAGCACTCGGGGTGGTCGACGTCGAACTCGTAGGTGGTGCGGTGCTGTTGCTCTGCGCCGAGGCCGGAGAAGCCGGTGACAGTGGACCGGCTGTGGGTGCCGTTGCGCCAAGTGCAGCTGGCCCGCCAGGTGAACTGCGCGTGTTCCGGTGCCGCGGACAGCGCTTCCCGCGCTCCGAGCAGGGCTTGGACGTTTACTCCATTGTCGATCGGGCTGCCGGTGATGGTCATCGTTGTCTCCTTGATATCGAGGGAACGGGCTGGCTATCTCTGACGCCTGCTGGCGCCGAGCACTACGGGAAGTGAGACGAGGCCGCGCAGCACCAGGCCGTCGCCATGCGCCCAGGCGAGGGCGTCACGATCGACAGCGAGCCGCAGTCGCGGGCAGCGGTCGAGCAGGACCTCGAATGCCATGCGGGCTTCGAGCCGGGCCAGAGGAGCGCCCAGGCAGTAATGGATCCCGTGACCGAAGCCGAGGTTCGGCGTCTTGCCGCGGCCTATGTCGAATGCGTCGGGCGCCGGGAAGCGATCAGGGTCCCGGTTAGCCGAGCCAAGGCAGACCAGCACCTGCTCGCGGCCGGGGACCTCGACGCCGTCGAGACTCACCGGCTCGGTTGTCATGCGGAACGTGGCATGGGGGACAGGGGCAGTGAACCGGATGAGCTCGTCGATCGCAGCGGGAAGCTGCCCGAGGTCGGAAAGCAGGGCTTCGAGCGGCCGGGGTGATCGAGCAGGGCTACCACGCCGTTGCCGATGAGGCTGGCCGTGGTGTCGTGACCAGCAACCACGAGCTGGAACAAGCTCGACAGAAGCTCTTGCGTGGTGAGCGCGTCGTCCTCGGCGGCGACCAGCACGCTGACCAGATCGTCGGCCGGGCTGTTGCGCTTGGCATCGACCAGCTCGCGCAGGTAGGCCACGATGCCGTCCGAGGCCTCGACGGCCTCTGGGGGCGGGTCGCCGGCCCACCCGGTCAGGAGCACCTGGAACCAGGCGTGCAGCCGCGCGCGGTCGGCTGCCGGGATGCCGAGCAGTTCGCCGATTACCCGGAAAGGCAGCGGGTGCGCGTAGCCCTCGACCAGGTCAACGGTCGCATCCGGGCCAGCGGTTTCCAGGTCGTCGAGGAGGTTGTCGGCGATTGCCCGGATGGCCGGCTCCAGTGCGGCGATCCGGGAGGGAACGAAGGCACGGGACACGAGCCGCCGCAGCCGGGTGTGGTCAGGCGGGTCTACGTTAAGCATGTGCCGGGAGAACTCCGGACCGGGCAGGCCTTCAGCGACGACGTCGCCACTGCCTTGCAAGGCCGCGAGCATGTCCTTGGAGATGCGCGGGTCAGCCAGTGCCTGGCGGGCCGCGTCGTAGCCGAGCACGATCCAGGCGGGGTGACCGTCGGCCAGGCGCGCCCTCTGGACTGGGCACTTGCCTCGGGCTTCGGCGAAGTGACCGAACGGGTCGTCGCGGATCGTCGGCTCCCAGCCACCCCAGGTGGCCAGGGTGTCAGCCATTGTCGGCCTCCGGCCGGTAGCCCGTGCAGAGGAGGTCCAGCCGGGCGATGCGCCCGCTGGCGTCGGCGTCGGCGTAGGCCTGCTGCTCGACGGTGAACCAGCCGTTACCGAGCCGCGCTGCTCTGAGCCGGAGCCGCCAGTGCAGATGCAGGCGGCCAGCGACGTCACCGACAGTCGCCTCGATCAGATCGAAGTCCTCGGTGTCCCCGAACCAGCGAGCGAACTGGCCGGCGATCACGTCGGCGCCAGTCCACTCCATGAAACCTCGGGGCAGCAAGGCGCGGAGTGCGGAGTCGACGGTGAGCGCGTCATCGAGCCGCTTGAAGTCTTGAGCAGCGAGGCTCTCCAGGAATGCGCCCGCGACAGCGAACTGGGGTACCTCGTGAGACCCGCTGTGGTTCTGTGCTGCTGTGGTCATGGATCCGTTCTACGGATCCATTGGCGGGAGCGAATCGGGTAACTGCCCGATCTTTTCGTCAGGTTCCGGGCTCGGCGACTGCCCCGATGAGGCCGTGGCGCATGGCGAACAGGGCAGCCTCAGTCCGGGTTTTCACTCCCAGCTTGGCGTAGATGTGCTCGAGGTGCGTGGATACTGTCTTGCGGCTGACGTGCAGCTCGGCGGCGATCTGGGGGTTGGACCGTCCCTGGCCCAGCCGTATGAGCACCTCGGCCTCGCGCGCCGTCAGCCCTGACGGCAGGCCTGCCCGGCGGCGGGGCCGGTGGCCCGCGGCCTTGAGCACCGCCTGGACTGCATCGCCGTCGAGCCGGCCTGCACGTACCTCGTCGCGCAACGTGTGTTCAGCGTCATTGGCGCCGACCGCCAGGCGGTGCGGGCGAGGCTGGCGCAGGGCGTTGTAGACATCGGCGGCGCCCAGGATCCGAGCCGACGGCGAGATGGCATTCCCCCGGAGCCCGTGCGGGTACCCGGAACCATCCAGCCGCTCATGGTGCAATGCCGCGCAGTGCCCGACTGGGGCCAGTATCGGCGTGCGGGCGAGCATCCGCGCGGTCAGGTACGGGTGGGTCCAGGCCCGCTCGCGCTGGGAGATGCTCCACTCGCCCGGCTCGTCCCATACCGTGCTGGGAATCCCGGTCATGCCGATGTCCTGGACCAGTGCCGCCCGGCGCAGCATGACGACCTGGTCGGCCGGGAGGCCAAGCGATGCCCCGGCCTGAGTGGCCAGCTCGGCCGCGGCCCGGGAATGGCCAAGTCGCAGCGGGATCTTCAGGTCGCCGAAGTCGGCAAAGGCGGTGAGTGCCCGGTCGAGCTGCTCATCGGTCAGTGCCGTGCCGAGCTGCGGGTCGAGCGCTATCACCTCGTCCCAGGCCGACATGCTCCCGAGCCCGTCGAGAATCTCTGCGTGCCGGTCGCAGAAACAATCCACCAGCGCAGGATCGAACTGGCTGCCGCGCCGCTCGCGAGCGACCCGCAGGGCGGCCTCGCTACCGCCGCTGTGGTGGAACGCCTCGATGCTGTCGGCCAGCTGCACCAGCCTGATTGCCGGAGCCAGGCCCTCGGCGCCGGTCAACCCGGGTACACCCCTCCCGTCCCACCGTTCGAAGGCCTGCTGCAGTGGCTCGCACACTGCCGGCCCAAGCTCCAGCCAGCTGGCCAGGTCGCTTGCCTCCTGACAGTGCTCAGACATCACCCGCTGCACCGACCGGCCTGCGGTGGCCAGGAACTTCCCGACCATCCCGAGGCGATGGAATCCCGACTTGCCACGCCCCAGATGACGCGCGACGAAGATGGCCAAGGAGACGCCACCGAGATCTTCGTCGTGCGTCTCGGCGTACAACTCCGTCTCGTCGCCGAACAGCGCCGCTACCTCGCTGGTGTCGACGGCACAGCCCACCCACGTCAGCAGCGACGTGTAGTACGCAGACGTCCGCGTTGCCGGATCCATCCCGGCCGCCGCGCCTAGCCGCAAGGCGACGACAGTCTGGCGCAGCACCCGCTCCATCGGGCGCCCCATGCCAAGGTCGGCGACAAGGGACAGCATCGCAACCAGCTCGGCGAGCGTCACCCGCCGCGGGAAATCCGAAGCCACCCGCCCATTGTCCTCCGCACGCCGGTCCGGCTGTCCAGGCCTGCAGCCGCAGCGTCCCCGCGGGGATCAGCCGGGACCGGCGGACTCAGGTGCCCATGGACTTCGTTCTTGACCGAATTGTGGGCGGCCTGGGCCCATTGCGGCTCGGCTCGCTGCCGCCAGCCCGCAAGGAAGCCAAGCTCGCCACGCTCCGCATCATCGAACTCCTCATCCAATTCGTCTTGCCACACGCAGACGGTCCGCCGCGCCTCCAGCCCCGCCTGGCTGAACGCGGCAACGCTGGCACACCCCTGGGTGAGCGCGCCTCAGCAGATCCTTGTGATTAGGTACGCGGCACCGGACGCAAGGCGGCTTGAGCGACCGCTGGCTGCCGCGGGCCAGGTAGCGACCTCGAGCCGTAACACCGGCCCAGCTACGAGCAGAAATTTGCGGCCGGACGATTACTGAGGCTCCCGCGGCCAGTCATATCTGTCGGGCCCGCGTCAGCCGACAGCGGCCCGGAGGCGCCGGCGAACCGCCCGGCCACCACGACAGAGGACGGAACCACATGAGAATGCCGGTGACAACCCTGGACGCTGAGTACAGCGATCCCGCTGCAGCCGCCGTGGAGTGGGAGGAGACCGCCCGTGCTGTTGAGTCTGCTGAGCTGCTCTGGGTCTCTACCGCACGGCCAGACGGCCGTCCGCACGTCACGCCGGTCGTCGCTGCATGGTGGCGCGGGGCGGTCTGGTTCAGCACCGGCGCCGAGGAACGGAAGTTCGCCAACATCCGCACTAACCCGCACGTCGTGCTGACCACCGGATGCAACCAGTGAGACCGGGGGCTCGACGTCGTCATCGAAGGCGACGCGGTGCAGGTCACCGACGACGCGGTCCTCGCCGAGGCCGCCAGGGCGTTCTGGGGCAAGTGGGACGGGCGCTGGAAGTTCACCGCTCGCGGCGGCTGCTTCCGCGGCTCCGATGGCAGCGGCGAGGCAATGGTCTTCTCGGTCACGCCCGCCAAGGTGTTCGCTCACGCCAAGGGCGACCCGTTCGGGGCCACCAGGCACAGATTCTGAGTGATACGGCCCCGCGTCGCGCGGGCATCCTCGGATACCGTCGTGCTGGTGAGCGTTACCGGTGGCGCGCGCCCGGCCGAGACGCGCCTGCTGATGCTCGCCCGCGGCGGCGACCATCAGGCGTTCGGGGAACTGGCCGGCACTTACCGGACCGAGTTGCACGCCCACTGTTACAGGATTCTCGGCTCTGTCCACGACGCCGACGATGCACTGCAGGAAGCATTGCTGCGCGCCTGGCGGGGCCTACCGGGATTCGAGGCCCGGAGCTCGGTGCGCTCCTGGCTCTACGCGATCGCGACCAACGCGGCGCTGGATGCCGTCAGGCAGCGGTCACGGCGGGATCTGCCGCTTGACTTCGGGCCCGCCGGCCAGCGCGGAGCGGTCGTGGATGCCCGGCCCGAGCCGATCTGGCTGGAGCCCTTTCCGGTGGACTGGCTGGGCGATGAGACAGCTTGGTCTCCCGAAGCGCGGTATGAGCAGCGCGAGAGCGTGGAACTTGCCTTCGTCATAGCGGTGCAGTGTCTGCCGCCCGGCCTTGCTGCTGCGCGAGGCGGCCGGGTTCTCGACCGCGGAGATATCCCGGCAGCTCGGTGCGTCAGCCGCAGCCGTGAACAGCGCGTTGCAGCGTGCCCGAGCCGCTGTCCGCCAGCGCGTTCCGGCGAGCAGCCAGCAGCAGGTACTCCGGCAACTCGGCGACCAGCGCATCCGGGCCATCGCCCAGCCCTACGCCGAGGCCCTGGAGCGCGGCGACGCCGACACTCTCATCGCCATGCTCACTGCGGATTCCACGTGGTCGATGCCACCGGATCCGATGTGGTTCCGAGGGCACCAGGCCATCAGGGAATTCCTGATGCCTGGGCCCCCGCCCCGAACGGTGGACGCACCGGCCGACCATGGCGAACGGGCAGCTTGCCGTGGCCGGCTACCTCCGCGACCAGGCCAGCGGCTCCTACCTTCCCTGGGTCATCGATGTCCTGACGCTGGACGGCGACAAGATCGTGGCGGTGACGGCCTTCTTGGCTGCCGAGGCACTCGACCCGCCGCATTCCGCGACCTGCCTCACCGGTGCTGAGCTCTTCAGCCGGTTCGGCCTGCCCGCAGACGCGCTCTGACGCGATTGCCGGGACGGGACAGGCCTGGCGTAACGATCCCGGCGTTCCCCTTACGACGGGACAGTGAGGTTGTCGCGCTCCGGGCTGCCTATGCGATGGCCTCCCGGGGACACGAGTTGATCATGGTAACGGGACCTTGACGAACAGGTTGCAAACCCGCCTGAGCAGGATGCAGACATGGGTCTACGGAACAGTTGCCGACGCTGGCGGTGGTGCAACGATCCGCTCAGGTGCGGCGCAGGATTTTCCTGGTCGGCCGCGGCCTGCGTCGCCGGGGCGGGCCACTGGGAGTTGACACAGCCAGCCCTTGGCCCGCCGCCCGGTGACGCCGTGTAGTTATCACATCTGATATCATCGGTTCATGACGCGAAGGCTTTCGGGCCAACAGCCAGCGCTGCGAGAATCTCTTTCCGAGGCCAGTCCTGAACTACTGGCTGTGCTGGAGTCTGCGGCGCGTTTGCAGCAGATGATTCCCGACGCGGTGCTCGTGGGGGGGTCGGCTGCGGCCCTGTACGCGGGTCACCGGGGCTCCTACGACCATGATCACGTTCTCGCTGACCTGCGGAGCCGGTTCGACGTCGTGCTCGAGGCCCTTGAATCCGAAGGCGAGTGGGTGACCAACCGGGTGGTCCCGGGAAAGGTCATCCTCGGGCAACTGGGGGACATCGAGGCCGGCGTGCGCCAGATGATCCGTACCCGGCCGCTGGAGATCACGCATGTCAAGCTGCCCTCGGGACGCGAGCTGACGGTTCCCACGGCGGAGGAGGCTCTTCGGATCAAGGGTTTCTTGATCGTGCGGCGGAACCAGACCCGAGACTACCTGGATGTCGCCGCACTAGCCGATCGTTATGGCCTTCATGAGGCGGCAGGAATTCTAGCCAGGATCGATCATTACTACACAGATCAGCACGGCGGCGGCCGGGGCGTCGCAGCGCAACTGATCCGCCAACTCTCCGACCCCCGCCCGAAAGACTCATCCGTGACAGGGCAACTTGGCGCGTACCGGAACCTGGCGCCCCGTTGGACGGACTGGGATGAAGTGCGCTCGGTGTGTCGGCAACTGGCGGCCGAGATGCTCGAGGCAGAGGTGTAGCCCGGTGCCCCTGGCCTTCCGGAACCTGACTATCACTCCCGACGCTCCCGTTTCACTGTGGCCCACCGAGGCCGTGCAGATCGCGCTAGAACGGGGTGACCTGGCCGACTGGCACCGGATCACTACCGAGGTCCGGGCCGATCCCTGGGGTAAGACCGCGCGCCAGGTCGAAGAGGTGCTCAGCCACTCACGCCCCTATGGCATCGCCGAAGCCATGGAGACGGTGCTGTCACGCGCCCGTGAACGGGCTGAGGCCAACGAGCGCGCAGCTGTCGCCGACGAAATCCGGGAGGCTGTTAAGCGCTCAGGGCTGGTCCGGGCGGCGTTCGCCTCCCGGATCGGGACCTCCGCCTCGCGGCTGTCCACCTATACCTCCGGCAAGGTAACCCCCTCCGCCACGCTCTTGCTTCGGATTCGCCGCCTAGCCGACCGGGAATCCGGGCGATGAGTGGCTCTTCATCAGAGCCTGAACTGGAATCTGCGAGCACTGCCATCTGAACACTGCGAAACGATCCGTCCGAGTGTCATGACGGCTCACCTGCGCGGTACTCGTCGTGCCGGCGGAACCATGACATGTCGCCTTCGTTGCGGCCCAGCGGCGCACGGTCCAGCCACTGCCACATCGGCCACAGCCCGTCGAAGCCGCGGGAATACGCGGAGTAGGTGTGGAACACCTGGTCGCCGTCCCGCGCGAAGGCGCTCATGCCGGGCTGCTCGCCCGACCAGCCGCGCCAGGCGACGTCCTCGGCCTCGAGTTGCGCCTCGTTCTTGTAGTTGTACTCAACCGGTGCCACTGCGGGATCGATCGTCACGTGGAAGTCACGGTTGAAACTGCTGCCGTACGACGACACCCAGCGAAGGTTCCATCCCATCCGCCGCTTGCAGGCGACGAGCTTGTCGATCGGCGCGCGCGACACCACGACGAAGGCGACATCGTGGTGCTCGAAGTGCGGGATGCTGGCGGCGAAGCCGTCGGTGACCCCCGAGCAGCTCGGACATCCTTCGTCCCAGTCCGGGTCGAACATGAAGTGATAGACGAGCAGCTGCGAACGCCCGCCGAACAGGGCGCGCAGCGACGCTTCGCCGTCTTCAGTCGTGAACCGGTAGTCCTTGTCAACCCGCACCCAGGGCAGCTCCTGCCGCCGGCTCGCCAGTTCGTCGCTGCGCCGCGTCAGCGCCTTCCCGGCCTCGAGCAGCACCAGCCGGGCCGCAAGCCACTCCGCACGAGTTCCGGTCTGGTGATCGGTCATTGTCCTTCTCCCTCACCTGGTCACAGCGGGCCTGGACATGGCTCGCGCCGGCGATGCTACGAATCTCCGCCGCGCGTCAGGTCCGACGGCGGATCGCCGCAGCCCTCGCTTTTCCTTGCCTGCGCGTGCGCCGCTTCGGCGAGCCGCTTGATCGTGCCGAGGCGCTGGTCCCACTGCGCGGCGAGGTCAGCCATGGCCCGGCTGGCCTGGTCAAGCCTGGCCTCCACCTGGTAGAGCACCTCCCGGCCCTGCTTGCGCCGGCTGACCAGCCCGGCCTGCTCGAGCACGGCCAGATGCTTGGAGACCGCCTGGCGGGAGAACGGCACGTGCCCGGCCAGCCAGCTGGCGCTCACCTCGTCATTGCTGACCAGCAAGTCGAGGACGCGGCGACGAGACGGGTCGGCGATGGCCGACCACAGCTCGTCATCGACCTGGGTTGTCATCCCGGCCGTCGCTTCGCCAGCACGCTTGTAAGACCGTTCAGGAACTCGGCCCAGCCCTCCTGGTGCTCGTCTGCATAACGCTGCTTCTCCATATCGGGCCACGGGAGCAGCTCGTGCCCGCTCTCGGATACCCGCAGGCGGGTCCGCTCGCTGCCTTCCGGCGTCAGGGTGAACTCCACCAGCATCGAGTTGCCGGGCACGGGCTCCTCGCCGCCGGGGTAGTTCCAGCGGAACGAGAAGAGCGCTGGCGGCTCGACCTTCTCCACGACGACCGGGCCGCCCTGGTCCCCGAACTGCATAAAGCCGTGAGCGCCGGGTTCGATGACCAGGTCCACCCGGTCGGCGAACCACAGGCTCATCTGATCGGGCTCGGTAATGGTGCGCCAGACCACCTCCGCCGGCGCCTCGATTAGGACCTCCCGCTCAATCACCAGGCCTGCCATCAGTATCCGAACCCTCCCTGAGCACGCTGGCGTCGTCGCCTGCCGGCCATCAGCCACTGCTAGTTGATCTGCAACCTACGGTAGCATGTCGAGCAGGAGATGTGCAACCGATGCTTGCAGTTGATTGCGACACGCCGTCCCAAGGTTACGCAACTTTTAGTTGCACATCAGCGCAGTTGCTTGCTACCGTTGGTTGCACATTGGGTGTAAGCGTATCGGAAGACATACAGAAACCAGCAACACGACGACCGGAGGCGAGGCAATGTGTACGCAACGACCAGATGACGAGCTTCACCTACACGACCTACATCCACGCCATGCCCGAGCAGGTCTAGCAGGGCCTCGCCGACCCTGCCGTCACCAAGCGCTACTGGCGCCACCACAAAGCTGGCGCGAAGACCTTCCACTCTGACTGGAAGCAGCGCTCGACCTACGACATGGCACACGAGCAAGTCGGCCTCGTCGTGAGCGACCCCGAACAAGTGATCCTCGAGTCCGCCCCGTGCGGCCGGCTCGCCTACACCTGGCACGCCATCACGCCCGAGTGGGCCGCCAGCGTCGGCATGGACGAAACCACCGCTCACGCCTGGCGCGCCGAGCCGCGCTCCAAGGTGGCCTTCGACATCGAGGACGCCGAGCAGGGCATGGTCAGGCTCACGGTCACCCACGACGGCTTCGAGGCTGGCAGCAGCGTCCTGCCGGCAATATCGGACGGGTGGCCAGCCGTCCTATCCAGCCTGAAGACCCTGCTCGCGACAGGGTCAGCCCTGCCCTGGACGTAGCGGGTCGCCATCACGCACGTCCAGAACTCAGGGCAGCTCTTTCCATGCGGGCAGTACTAGTAGGGGACGGGCCGTTGCAGACGCGGCGTGATTCGCTCAGGACAGACTGCTTTCATCGCGGAGGCTGGTGAGCTCCGTCTGGCCAATGGGGCGCCCGCGAAGATCGTCGAACCGGCACCGCGTTCGCGGGCGTGCTCATCGAGCGCTTCAGCGGTATACATCACAGCAGCGCCTGAGCAAATGGCACCTCTTCGCTGGCACCCAGCCGGGACCCGGCAGCGAGCCGTGAGCACCGCGGGCCAAGTGCGGCGTCACGCTACGGGATGCTCACCCTCGTGTCGGGCTGTTACGAGCGGGCCGGGTTCTGGCCGGGCTGCCTGCGAGCATGTCCGCGGTGCCGCTGATGACATCGGCGCTGAGCTGGGTGAGCGGGTAGTTGTTGTTGCGCGAGTAGGTCCGCAGCACGATGAACGCCTGATCGGGGGTCACCCGCATGCGCTCGGCGAGGATCCCCTTGGCTTGCTCGATGATCACCCGGCTGTTGAGGGCGACCTGCAGCTGCCCGGCCACGATCCCGTGCTCGCGACTCGCGCGTTCCTGCAGGATCCCGATGGTCGCTATATCGACCAGTGCCTTGGCGGCCCGCGCGACGGCCGGGTCCAGGCCGTCCGGCGCGGAGCCGAACAGGTTGAGGGTGCCGATGACCTGATCGCGCAACCGCATCGGGATGGCATGCACTGCGGCGAAGCCCATCTCGGCGGCGGCAGCGGCGAACTGCGGCCACCGTGCCGCGGCGTCGTCGGCGGTAATGTCACCGACGATCACCGGCTGCCCTGTGCGGTAGCTGTCCAGGCAGGGGCCCTCGTCGTTCTGGATCTGGAACAGTTCTGCGATCCGAGCCTGCTCGGTGGAGGCAGCCACTAGCTGCAGCGTCCCGCGGGCGTCGGCCAGCAGAAGCCCCGCCGCGTCGACCTCCAGCAGCTGCACGCACCGCTCGGTGAGCATGTGCAGGAATTCCATCAGGTCAAAGCCGCCAACCAGGGTGTCGGCCAGCTCAACGAACGTCTGCGCAAGGCGCTCGTCCACTGTCGCTGCCATGGCGCCAGGATAGCCCTTGGCGCTAACCCCGGATGCTGACGCAATACGCCCGCTACGGAAATCAGCGCGAAGGAGTCAGGCGTCGGCGTCTGCGCCGGGATCAAAGCGCAGCCGACGGCTCACCACCTCGCCCGCGACGTCGCCTAGCGCGGCGCTGCTGGCGAACGCGTGCGCCCGCAGCCGCGCCAGCGCTTCCGCTAGGCTCACGCCCAGCTGCACCGAGATCATGCCGGTCGCCTGGTACACCACCGCCCGGCGGTCCGACATCCCCGCCAGCGGCCGGTAGGCCGGCGACCCGCTGATGCCCGAGGAGGCATCCAGCAGCAACTGCAAGGCGATATCGGCGAACAGCAGCACGTCGGCAAGCTCTCCGGCCTCCAGCGGGCCCGGCACCGTCCGGTACAAGGACAGCACGCCGATCCGGATGGCACCGGCCTGCAGCGGCAGCGCGAACATCGCCCGCGCGCCGGCCGCCACCGCCTCGGGCACGAACCCTGGCCACCGCGCCGCCGCCGAGTCCAGGTCCGCGATCAGCACCGGCGACCCCCGCCAGAACTCATCCGCGCCCGGGCCCTGCCCGGTCGTGAACTGTAGTTCCTCCAGCCGGGCGCTCAGCTCGTCCGAGGCGAACAGCGGCTCGCCGACCAGCAAACCGCTCGTCACGGTCACGCTCGCGCCGTCGACCCCGAGCCTCAGCACGGCCGCGTTGCACACCGCCGCCATCGAGACCGGCCCGTCTCCCTCATGCGCGGCCGCGATCCACGCCCACACCTGGACCGCCCGATCGCTCACCACGCCCCCATCCTGGACCCATCCGGCCAGCACCGCGGAAACGACCACCAGGGCACCTTCCGGCACGCCCGTGCGCTGCCTTGCCGGTAACTCGCCGCGGCGCATGTCCGCCGCACTGGACACGGCACTGCCGCACGCGTTAGATGCGACGGGCGGGGGGACGCACCGTGCGCCGCTTATTCGGGTTGACTGCTGGGACCGCCCTCGTCCGGGCAACGTTCTGGCTGCCGGATGCCCCAGACTCGCTGAAAGTACCTGGCCCGGACGGATTACCGGGCTGCGGCCCGCACGCCGCGACGATGCGACGCCGTCACGATGCGGAAGAGCTCGCCGCAGCAGCCTGCCGTTCCAGCTCCTTGCCGCGCTCGGTGGCGTAACGCTCGAACTCGTCGCGGATCTGGGCGAACATGTTGCGGTCATACTGCGATGTCGCCGTGGCAAAACCGCTCTTTGCCGTAGCGATCCTTGCTGCTATCTGCTCAAGCCTCAGTGCGGTCATGCCTGCATCATCGCAGCAAGGCGGCATGCGGCGCGGCGCCGTGTGTCCGCCGCTCCGGGCTGCACGAGCACCAGCCCTCCAACTCCGCTCACCTCGAGGCACCGTCCAGGCGCGAGGATGGAGCCCGCAGCCCATGGCATCCCGTGCGCGCTGACCACCAACGTGCAGAACGCAACGCCAGCACGAACGGCACGAAAGGTCACGGCTGGGCTCTCCTGCATGCCATACAGGCCCGGTCTCCGGTCAGGTCAAAATATTCAGTCGAGACGGCGGCTGGCGGCTGCTCCGGCGTCGCTGAGGTGATGGAGGATCTGGCGGAATGACTCGATGAAGCTTTCTTCGCTGTAGCCGAGACCGGTCGTCGCGCAGAAGTCCCGGACGATGCCCTGGACCCGTGGCAGATTGGGCCGCGGCATCGATGGGAACAGGTGGTGCTCGATCTGGTAGTTGAGGCCGCCGAGCAGGAACGTGATGAACCGGCCGCCCCTGACGTTGCGGGCGGTGACCACCTGGCGGCGGGCGAAACCGGTCGCCGCTGCGGATTCGATGATCGGCATGGCCTTGTGGTTGGGCGCGAAACTGATGCCCAGGTACAGCGAGAAGACGGCCTGCTGTATGGCGATGAAAGCCAGTGCCCTGAGCGGGGAGAGGACCCACAGCACCACCGTCAGATACAGCGCAGCGTGCAGGATGATGAGAGATGCTTCTACCGCCGCGGCACGGTCGCGTCGCCTCAGCAGCCGCTTGATCCCCAGTACGTGCATGCCAGTGCTGCGCAGCAGCATGAGGGGGAAGAAAAGCGGCGCCCGCCGGCGCGCCAGCCACGATGGGAGCGGGCCGCGCCCGTTTCCCGGCTCAGCCGAGACTGGGGCGAGTCCTTCGCCGATATCGGGGTCACGGCCCAGCTCGTTGGGATGTGCATGGTGAGCGTTGTGCTTGGGAACCCACCAGCCGAAGCTCAGCCCGATGAGCGCGTTCCCCACGGTGAGGCCGAGCACGCGATTGGCCCGGCGGGTGGCGAAAACCTGGTTGTGCCCGGCATCATGACCGATGAAGCCCAGCTGGGTGAACATCACCCCCACCAAGGGGGCGACGGCGAGGGCCGTCCACGAGTTGCCGACAACGACAAACAGGGCCCATGCCGCGCAAAAAACGAAGATCGTCAGGCTGATCTTCAGCTGGTAGTAGCCGAGCCTGCGGTGGAGCAGGCCCGAAGATCGCACCTGCAGCGCCAGCACGTGAAAGCTAGCCGTCGAAGGATCGGCCGCAGCAGGCAGGCCGGGCGCAGCTGAGGCGCGATCAGACGCCGCCGAAACTACGCCGAGTGCTGTATTTTTCGTCGCTCTTTCCTTCTGGCGTCGTCCGAGCCACTCCGCTCGGGGGCTTACGTCGCCAGGGTCCAGAGCAACGCTTCGCGGTCAGGGCCTGCCCGGCACCAACCGCAGCTTCCCCCACGGTACCTCCGCCAGACACCAGGCCGGCGACGCCGGGAAGCTAATGCAGGTCGAGTCGCATCACAACGCGACGCGCGGTCGGGTGACTGACGTCGCGGAGTCCGGCCGCCGCGAACGTGCCGCGAGATCCGACGTTCATGTCGCCCCAGGACACGATCTGCCCCGGCTTGGGCACCATCGGGTACCCCTCCACGGCCTTCGCGCCACGCTCCTGCGCATACTGCACGGCCGCCTCGGCAAGTGGCCGCATGAGGCCCTGGCCCCGGTATCCGGGACGGATCGCGAAGCAGACGATCGCCCATACATCCGGGTCGTCCGGGTCCTCGTCACGGCCGGCCCACGGCACCGACGACCCGCGCAATCGTCGGTAGTTGGCGCGCGGCTCGACCGCAACCCAGCCAGCCGGCTCGCCGTCCAGGTAGGCGACCATGCCGCTGGTGCCGTCCGCCTCGGGGTGACCGCAGTCCGCCTCCTCGCGCAGCCGTTGCGCTCGCTCCTCGACCGGCATGCGGTACCACGCGCCGTCGCCGAGCTTGATCCGCTGGCACTGGCACTTCGCCGCGGCGCCGCGGCCGAATACCATCTGGAGGTCGTTCCAGCTCGTCTCGTTGGCCGGGACAACGACCACAACGTTCTCCGGCATTGGCGCGTGCCTACCCTCCGTTCGTATCCGCCGAGCTGCACTCGACCGGACAGCGCCAGCCATCTCGACAGGACGAGGATTGCTGGTCGTTGAGCCGCTACGGATGGTTCGCCTCGAGGACCTCCAGGTCTCGTTCAGAGTAGAGCCGGTGTTCCCACTCCTCGTGGAATACGTGGAGCAGCAGGCTACGCGTGCGGTAGCTACGGGATTCCGGCCACCCTGGAGCCTCGACCGGCCTGGTCTCGTCGTCGAGCGACTCGTCGTTGACCCTCGCGACAACCTCCCGCACCGTTGCCATCCGGTCCCGCCGCAGCTCGAGCACCGTATCCAGGGACGGCCGCGCATTGCGGTCGCGAGACATGCCGGCGGGCAGGCTTCGCGTCTCGTCCGGATCGTCCCACGGCAAGTCCAGCGGATGCCACGGCGACGGATCGCCGAGGACGGCACGCCTGATCCACCCGTCGGTGACGAGCACTAGGTGCCGCAGCGTCTCGATGAATGACCACTCGCCGTCGACGGACTCGTGCAACTGGACCGGTTCCAGCCGACGGGCACGCGCGACAGTGCCGTCCCAGAGCAGTTCCACGATGTCCCACGCTTCGCGGAAGCCGGCGGCGTCGGTCGGACGCATCTTTGCCCGCTCGGGATACCGCCGGTCAAGCTCGGCCTCCACAAGCGCCCGGACCTCAACCCCGTTGACCGTCAGGTTTCCGATGTCACCGGAGATATCGACGTTGTGCAGTTCCACCCCCCGCATGGTGACGCCGCTCATCTCGACGATGCGGAACCGGGTGTCCGCGAACTCGCAGCCGCGGAATTCCGCGCCGTTCAGCTGAGCAAGCCGGAACTGCGAGCCTGCCAGGTTGACGCGCTGGAACCGGGAGCCCGTCAGGTCTTCATTAACAAATTCGATGACACCGTTGTCGTTGGTCACGGGAGGTGACGGTAACGCCTTTCCCGGACGATCTGCGTCAGGATTGTGCCCGGGCCGATGTTTGTCGCCCTCATTTCGCCAGCAGGCCGAGGTCGCGCAGGCTCCCTCGCAGCAGCGCGCGAACCTGCGCCGACAGGACCATTAATAGATTTTTAATGGTAAATACAGCGGCGACCTATTGGCCTTGGGGCGAGCGGCGAGTTGACTGGGTGGTGCGGCGCGAGCAGGAGCCCGTTGCGGTGACGCAGCCCGGAGTCTCGCCGACTGGCCTGCGCCGCTGACGGGAGGGACACCCGGCAAGGGTGTGTTAGCGGCCTGGGTTATCGCTGCTGTGGGCTCCGGCTTGACCGCGACCGGTTCCAGCATCGGAGGCCCAGGATGAGATTGATCTCTGCAGCGATCCGCCGGCCCAGCAGGCGTCACTACCCGAGGATAGCGATCGCTGCCGGGTTCCTGGCGATGATTGTGCTCGCTGCCCTGGCCTTGCCGGGCGGCGCCTCCTTACCGGCGCGGGCATCCTCTTCTTCGAGCCCGTCGTGCCCGTGGCTCAGCCAGTCGCTGTCGGTCGGGCAGCGGGTGCGCATGCTTCTGTCCCAGATGAGCCTCGCCAACAAGATCAGCATGGTGACCGGCGCGGGGACCAGCGAGCCCTACGTGTTCTACCTCTCGGCCATCCCGAGCCTGTGCGTCCCGGCCATGGGCCTTGAGGATGGCCCGGTCGGCGTGGGCGACGGCCTGACCGGGGTCACTCAGATGCCGGCAGCGGTGTCGCTCGCAGCCACCTGGGACCCGTCACTTGCCACTGAGTACGGGAAGGTAGTCGGAGCCGAGGAGCGCGGCAAGGGTGCCATGGTGAATCTGGGCCCGAACGTAAACATCGACCGTGACCCGCGATGGGGGCGGTCCTTCGAGGCCTACACCGAAGATCCGTACCTGAACGCGGCGGTGGCGACCGCCGATATCGGCGGAGTCCAGAGCCAGGGCGAGATGGCGCAGGTCAAGCATTTTGCTGTGTACAACCAGGAGACGAACCGCAACACTTCCGCCGACGACGCGATCGTCAGCGAGCGCGCGGAGCACGAGATCTACCTGCCCGCGTTCTGGGCTGCTACCGAGGTGGCCAAGGCGGCCTCGGTGATGTGCGCATACAGCACCATCAACGGTGAGTACGCGTGCCAGAACCGGTACCTGATGGGCACCACGCTGGACCAGCGGTGGGGCTTCCCCGGATTCGTCACCTCGGACTACGGAGCGACCCACTCGACCGTGCAGTCCGCCGACGCAGGCATGGACACAGAGATGCCGAGCGCCGACTACTTCGGGTCCGCGCTGCAATCAGCAGTAGAGTCCGGCCAGGTCGCGATGGCCACGCTGAACCAGATGGTGTCCAGGATCCTGACCGAGATGTTCCGGTTCAACGAGTTCAACGACCCGCCGACCGGCTCGCCGGGTGCCGTCGTCACCACCGCTGCGCACCAGGCCGTGTCTACCTCAGTCGCCGAGGCCGGCACGGTCCTGCTAAAGAACACCGGCAGCACCCTGCCGCTGTCCGCGGACGGAGGCGGCTCCGTGGCGGTGATCGGCCCGGCAGCGTCGGCCGCGCCGACCGACACCGGCGGCGGCAGCGCCTACGTCACCTCCACATTCAACGTCACGCCACTACAAGGCATCCAGGCAGCAGCCGGGGCAGGCACCTCGGTCACGTACACACAGGGCCTGCCCACCGACACGTCGCTGTCGGCCATCCCGAGCTCCGCGCTGACCCCGGCCTACGCGCCGACCGGATACGGCGGGACCTACACCGGCACGCTGACCGCCCCGGAGACCGGCACCTACGTGCTCGCGTTCCAGAATCCCGGCAGCTACACGGTCACCAACCTCTACCTGGACGGCAAGGAGATTCTGGCCAACCCGGGGACCCCGCCGGTGTCGACGTACTCGGTCGGGGTCAACCTGCGGGCGGGGCAGACCTACACGCTGCAGCTGTCCGGCGGTGGTCCGTCGGCCAGCCTCAGCTGGGCCACGCCGTCGGAGCTGGCTCCCAGCATCGCCCAGGCGGTTGCCGCCGCCAAGTCGGCAGCAACCGCCGTGGTCGTCGTGTCCGATGACACGGAGTCCGAAGCCGCCGACCGGGCGAGCCTCAATCTGCCATCCGCGCAGAACGAGCTGATCTCGGCCGTGGCCGCGGCCAACCCGCACACTGTGGTGGTCATCGACGCGGGCGCGCCGGTCGTCATGCCATGGCTGAGCCAGGTCGCCTCGGTGGTCGACGCCTGGTATCCGGGCGAGAGCAACGGCATCGCACTCGCGGCCGTGCTGTTCGGCAAGGTCGACCCTGGCGGCCATCTGCCGGTCACCTTCCCGGTGGACTTGTCGCAGGTCCCGGCGTCGACTCCGAGCGAATTCCCCGGTACTTACGGCCAGGTCCAGTACTCCGAGGGCATCGACGTTGGCTACCGGTATTACGACGCGAAGAACGAGAACCCGCTGTTCCCCTTCGGCTACGGCCTCTCCTACACCACCTTCGCGTTCAGCCATCTCGCCGTCACGCCGCACCAGGTGCACAACGGCAGCTCGGATCCCGGCGCCACAAGCTGCGACTGCAACGGCCAGGCCGGCAACCTGGTGACGGTGTCGGCCACCGTCACCAACACCGGCAAGGTCGCAGGCTCGGACGTGGCCCAGCTGTACCTGGGCGACCCTGCCTCGGCCGGTGAACCGCCACGGCAGCTGAAGGGATTCCGCAAGGTCAGCCTGCGGCCCGGCCAGTCCACGACCGTGCACTTCGCGCTCAGCGGCCACGACCTGTCGTACTGGGACGACACGGCCAACGGCTGGGTGGTACCCGACGGCGGGTACCGGGTGTATGTGGGCGACTCCTCGGCGCTGGCCGGCCTGCCGCTACGCGGCGACTTCGCGGTCACCCGCAGCCTCGGGGCCCGCTACGCCAGCGTCCAGGCGCCGCCCGTCATCGACGCCGGCGACGAGGGTACCGTCACCGCAACCCTGGTGAACGACGGCGACTACGCCATGCCGGACTCTCACTTCACGCTGAGCGCCCCGCGCGGCTGGACGGTGAGGCCCGCGGGCCCCGCGCCGGCCACGGTGGCCCCCGGCCAGACCGTGACCGCGAGGTTCGACGTGACCGTGCCGGCCAGCGCGCAGCCAGGTAAGGGCACGCTCACCGCGAGCGTTGGCTACCAGGCGCAGTCCGGCTCGCGCAGCGGACTGGTCGAGGCATCCTCCGCGACGGTCGCCGTACCGTATTCCTCGCTGGCCGCTGCCTATGACAACGTCGGGATCAGCAACAACTCCGACGAGTCTGCGGCCAACTACGACGGCTCAGGCGACAGCTTCTCGGCGCAGGCACTGGCCGACGGCACGCCGACGGAACTCACCCAGGGCGGCAAGGTGACGGTCGACGGCACGACCTTCACCTGGCCCGACGTCGCGCCAGGCGATCCCGACAACGTGATCGCGGCCGGCCAGACCGTCGAGGAGTCCGGCAGCGGGACGGACCTGGGCTTCCTCGCCGCCAGCCAGAACGGGACCGCGACCGGCACCGTCACCGTCCACTACACCGACGGCACCAGCCAGTCGTTCACCCTCAACGCTGCCGACTGGTATGCCAATCTCCCGGCGGTGGGCGACCAGCTGCTGACCACCACGTCGAGCTGGAACTACCAGACCAGCTCGCTGGGCCCGCATCCGGTGAGCGTCTACTTTGCCTCTGTGCCGCTGGAGCAAGGCAAACAGGTGGCTTCGGTCACACTGCCGACCCTGACCGGGGCGGGCGGCACGATCGCCATGCACATCTTCGCGATGGCCCCCGGCACAGGCACACCGACGGTGGGCAAGCCGTACTCGTCTCTGGCAGCGGCATACGACGACGTCGGGATCAGCAACAACTCCGATCAGAGCGCCGCCAACTACGACGGCGCCGGCGACAGCTTCTCGGCGCAGGCGCTGGCCGACGGCACGCCGACCGCGCTGACCCCCGGTGCCACGCTCACCGTCGACGGCACCACCTTGACCTGGCCGGACGTGGCCGCCGGGACAGCCGACAACGTGATCGCCGACGGCCAGGTCATCGACCTGACGGGGTCGGGGAGTGACCTTGGGTTTGTCGCCGCCAGCCAGAACGGGACCGCCACCGGCACCGGCACCATCACCTACACCGACGGCACCACCCAGACCTTCGGCCTGAACGTGGCGGACTGGTACGCAAACTCGCCAGCCTCGGGAGGTCAGATCCTGACGACGACATCAAGCTGGAACTTCGAGGATAATCCGAGCAATAGCGCGCATCCGGTCAGCGTCTACTTTGCCTCGGTGCCGCTCGAACCGGGCAAGAACCTGGCGTCGGTGACGCTGCCCGAAATCAGCTCCGGCGTAGGGAACGGCATAACGGCGATGCACATCTTCGCGATGGCAGTCGGATCCGGGACGCCGACTGGCGGCTGACGGGAAGCGGCACGCACACGGTCAGGCGGGCGGTCGCCGGCTGCTGAGATACCGGATGAGGCAATCGCCGGCCAGGACGGCAGCGCCGACCGCGCCGACGAAGAGGATGAGCACTCCGACGGTATAGAAGTCGGCATCGACGATCCCGAGCGCGCCGATGACTAGCCCCAGCAGCATGACAAAGGCCACCGAGGCCACGTTTCTTCTGCTCATGTGACCGATGCACCTCAGGGAGAACTTCACGGCTGCTCACGCGTGTACCCGGGCCACGGCGACGGTACACCTGTAGCGCGACGGCTGTGCCGCCGTGATGCGGTGATGCGGGGATGCGGCGCGGCCAACGGAGGGCTACGCGATGGGGGCAATGGCGCACGTGCTGGCCGTGAATCCGGTGCCGGCCCGGTCGCAGATGGGATCGTCGCTGGGGTTTCACATCATCCTGGCGTGCTTTGGCATCGCGTTCGCTGCCGTGATCATGACCGCTGAGTGGATCGGTATCAGACGGGGCGATGCGGCGGCGATGCTGCTGGCGCGCCGCTGGTCCAAGGTGATGGCGGTGCTGGTCGCGGTCGGCGCGGTGTCGGGCACAGTGCTGTCGTATGAGATGGGCCTGCTGTGGCCGGGCCTGATGGGCCGGTTTGGTGCGGCGATCGGCTTCCCGTTCTCGCTGGAAGGGATCTTCTTCTTTCTCGAGGCGATCTTCGTCGGGGTGTACCTGTACGGGTGGCGGCGCCTGCCGCCGTGGCTTCACTGGTGGAGCGGGATGCCGATCGTGGTGTTCGGGATCCTGGGCGCCACCTCGGTCGTTGCGGCGAACTCGTGGATGAACTCACCAGCCGGATTCACGCTCAGCCACGGCAAGATCACCAAAGTTGACCCGGTGTCGGTGTTCTTCAATCCCTCGACCCCGTATGAGACCACGCACATGATTCTCGCCGCGTACATGGTGACGGGATTCCTCATCGCCGGCGTCTATGCGGTCGGGCTGCTCCGTGGCCGCCGGGACCGCTACCACCGGCTGGGCTTCGCCATCCCGTTCACTGTGGCCGGGATCGCGGCCCCGCTGCAAGTGATGATGGGCGACATCATCGCCCGGTACGTCGCGCAGAACCAGCCGGTCAAGTTCGCCGCGATGGAATATGTCTCCAGATCCACGCGCGACGTTCCCGAGTGGATCGGCGGGATTTTCGTCAACGGCCACGTCTACCTCGGCACCGCAATCCCGGCGTTCGATTCGATCCTGGTCGGATTCTCACCGCACACCCGGGTCATCGGCTGGGACACCGTGCCCGCGGCGCTGCGACCGCCGCTCGTCACGCTCATCCATCTCAGCTTCGACCTGATGGTGGGCATCGGCTTCTTCCTGCTTGCGCTGGCGGCGTGGCAGGCCTGGTACTGGTGGTTCCACCGCCGGCTGCTGACCACGGCGTGGTTTCTGCTGCCCTGCGCCGTTAGCGGCGTCGCAGCGGTAGCCGCGATGGAGGCGGGGTGGGTCGTCACCGAGGTCGGCCGCCAGCCGTGGATCGTGTACCGGGTTCTGCTAGTCAGCAACGCGGTCACCCCGGCCACCGGGGTTCCCGTCACGCTCGGGGTAGTCCTCGCCCTGTACGCGATCCTGACGGCGGTCTCGATCGGCGTCCCGGTGATCATGTCACGGCGATGGCGACGGGAACCGCCCGCCGACGAGGAAGACGAGCAGGTGCCGTACGGGCCCGCGCCGGAGACCACGTGAGCCCATCGCCGGAAGCCATCGGCGTCGCCGCGATCCTGTTCGTGGTCATCGCCGCGTACGCACTGTTCGGCGGCGCGGACTTCGGCGGCGGGATCTGGGACCTGCAGGCAGGCGGTCCCGCACGCGGCGGCGCCCCCCGAAGGCTCATCGACGACGCCATCACTCCGGTCTGGGAAGCCAACCACGTGTGGCTGGTCTTCATCCTGGTACTGCTGTGGACCGCGTTCCCGCCCGCGTTCGCTGCCATCATGACCGCGCTATTCGTCCCGCTGAGCCTGTCCCTGCTCGGGATCGTCCTGCGCGGCGTCGGGTTTGCCTTCCGGCACACCGCGCAGCGGCTGCGGATGGAGCAGTTCACCGGGGCGACGTTCGCATCCGCCTCGCTGATCACGCCGTTCTTCATGGGCACCGTCGTCGCGGCCGTCGCTACCGGGCAGGTGCCCGCGCACCCGAGCGGCAACATCCTCGCCGCGTGGACGTCGCCTACCGCGATGCTCACCGGATTCCTGTTTGTCGCCGCCTGCGCCTACATCAGCGCGGTCTACCTCGTCCTGGAGGCCCGTCAGCGCGGCAACCGCGACCTGGTGCGCTACTTCTCACGCCGCGCCACCACTGCCGGGCTGATCACCGGCGCACTGGCCGGCGGGACCTTCGCCGAGCTCTCAGGCAGCGCACCGCACGTCTACTCCCGGCTGACCGGTATCGCCCTGCCGCTCGTTGCGGTCTCCATTGCCGCCGGACTCGCCGTGCTGGGCATGCTGTGGCTGCGCTGGTATCAGGCCCTCGCCCTGCGGCTGACCGCGGCAATCGCAGTGGCGACCGTGGTGTTCGGCTGGGGACTAGCCCAGTACCCCTACCTGCTGCCCACCTCGCTGCCCCTTGCCGCCGGCAGCGCGCCTACAGCGGCCCTGGTATCCGAATTCGTGGTCGCGGGCCTTGCGGTCCTGCTCGTCGTTCCTGCCTTCGCCCTGCTCTACTACCTGCAGCAACGGCGCATGCTCACCGCCGCCGACACCGACGCCGACCTGCGGCTGGCAGCCCGACTCGAACCAGCCGTGCCCGGCCAGGCCGCGGCCGCACCGGCGCGGCCTTCGGCCCGGATCACCACCGCGGTCGTACTGGCCGTAGTGACCATCAAGGCGATCAGGGACCTGCTCTCAGGCCGCCGCCGGTGACGGCGGCGGCGTACTCCGTGTGCCGCGTTTCCTTGATCTTCTCAGGGCAGCGTCGCCAGGTACGGAGCCACGGTGTCGGCGAAGTTGTAGCCGTTCGAGGCATCCCAGTTAATCGACCAGGTCATCACCCCCCGGATTCCTGGCCACGTGGCCGGCGGGACGAAGCTGCCGCAGCTCTGCCCCGTTGCGAGGCAGTCGAGCGCGTCGTTGACGACCGAGGGGTCGACATATCCGCTGCCCGCGGCAGAGGAGGAGGCCGGCAGGCCGAGACCCACCTGGGACGGGGACAGGCCGCCCTCCAGCTCGGTGCAGGCGAGGGCGGTGATGAAGTTCTCGGTCCCCTCGGCGTAGACGTTGCCGTCGCAGCCGTTCATGGTGCCCGAGTTGTAGTACTGAGTGTTGATCATGGTGAGTATGGGCTGGATGTCGAGAGCCAGCTGGAAGTAATCGTCGCCAGTCGACTGCGTGTCGACCGTCTGCGGTGCGAGCGTGATGATCAGGCTGGAGCCGACGTCGCTTTCCAGCTGCTCGAGGGCGGAAGCCATGTACGTCGGGTCCACGCCGCTCTCCAGGTCGATGTCGACACCGTTGAATCTGTACTCCTGGATGAGCGAGTACACGCTGCTGGCAAAGGCGCTGGCACTTGCCGCGTCGTCGACGGTGATCGTGCCGTTCTGCCCCCCGACGGACAGGATGACGTCCTGGCCGCGCGCTTGCAGGGTCTGGATGTCGTCGGTGAACTGCTGCTGGGTGTAGCCGCCGAGCGCTGACGACAGCCCCGAGTCGATCGAGAAGGTGACCTGGCCGGGCGTGCTGTCCGAGTCGCCGAACGCGACGGCGACCAGGTTGTAGCTCGCCGGCACCTCGGCCAGCGTCAGTGGGGCCGCGTCGTTGGTGAAGTCCTGCCAGTACCCCATCAGCAGGTGGGCCGGCAGCCCGCTGGACCCGCCGCCGCCGCCACCGCCGGACGGGGACGTGGTGGCGCTGACTCCGGCGGACTGCACCGAAGAGCCTGCAGCGTTGTAAGCCGCGACAGTGAATGTGTAACTGGTCGAGGCCGCAAGCCCGGTCACCGTGTCGCTCGTTGCGGTCACGTCGCCGACCTGCGTGCCGTTCTCGAAGACGTAATAGCCGGTGACGGTTCCGGACGGAGCTGTCCACGACAGCGACACCGAGGATGCGGTGGTGCTGGTCACGGTCAGGCCGGTCGGCGCCGCCGGGGCCGTGCCTCCGCCTCCGCCGCCGCTCCCAGCCGGCCCGGTCAGGGACAGGTCGTCCGCGTAGAACGTCGGCTGCGCGTACCAGCCGTTGATGTAGATCGTCACGCTCGTCGTGGCCGAGCCCGTCGTGAAGCTGGTCGACAGCTCGGTCCACGACGAGGCCGACGGTGTCCAGTCGTCGGTATCGCTGGTGCCTGTGCCGGAGTCGCCGAGGTAGACATAGTCGCCCTCCACCCAGCCGGTCAGGGAGTAGGACGAACTTGGCTGGACACTCACCACCTGGCTGCACTGCGCGTAGTCGCTACCGGTCGGTGTGCCGGCCAGCGCGTACGCGGAGCCAGAGTAAACCGGCGACGTGACCACGGTGTCGCCGGATGAGCATGTCCAGCCGGCGGTGCTCCCGGTCGCGAAGTCGCCGTTCGTCAGAAGGTTGGCCTGGGCGGACGCCGCTGGCGCGGTGAGGCCCAGAACAGCTAACGCCGGAAGGGAGAGCAGGCAGAGGAACCGTACGCGGCGCGAAGATAGCATGCCGCCTCCAGAAGACTAATAGGAAAGTTTCCTATTAGTGAAGGAAGATATAACCGTCTTTATGGGCCGTCAACCCCTCGTAGCAGTGCCGGAGTTCGCAGGCCTCCGGGCCGGGCTGCACCGGCGGGGGCGACCGCGAGGTACCCGCGGTCGCCGCCGAGGCGGCTGTGGTGCTGGTCAGCCAGGGGTGCCGACGCAGGCGTAGGCCGGGCCGACTGCCGCCGGCAGGGTGGTGACCCCCGGCGGCAGGCTGCCATTCAGCGCGTAGTACGCCAGGTCGGTGGCGAGCGCCTGCGTGTCGGCCGCCGTTGCGCCTGCCGCGTTGATGAACGTGCCCGGGCCCACGGACTGCAGCGTGTCGTAGGTGCCGACGTCGTAGGAGAACGGCGTCGAGCCCGCGGGCAGGGCAGACGGGTTAGCCCAGCCGCACACGTTGAAGTACAGCGCTCCGACGGCCGGGGTGCCAACCGCGAAGACGATGTACTGACCACTCAGGGTATCTGCCCACGCCACATCGAACGACGTGGTCACCTGGCCCGCCGGGAGGCCAGCCGCCGTGGCCGCAGCGGTAGCGAGCGCGGCGTCCGCCGGGTCGGCGGCGTACAGGATGATCTGATTCGCCCATGTTGCCGGAGTATCCGGCAGCGCCTGAGGCGAGCTCCAGGTACCGGAGGGATCGCCGCTCCGCGCGCCAGTGGTCTCCTCGGACAGGACGCTGCCAGCGGAGAGGAACAAGTCCGACGGCTCTTCGTCCACCTGGTAGCCGGTGGCCCCGGCGATGCTGTCCGCCGTGCCGGGCAGCGTCTGCGTCTGCCAGCCGCCGCCACCTTCATACGTGACGGCGGGCGAGCCGGAAGCGGTCAGGTAGAACACCTCCGTGCCGAGCGGCGCGCTGACGCTCGAGTCGGTCAGCGTTCCCGGCGGCTGGGGGAAGTTGCCCGGAGTAGCAGGCAGCACCGACGGCAGCAGGTAGGTCGTCGCCGTCACGCCACCCGAGGCGGCCGGGTCACCGGGCAGGCGCGCGACGTGCCAGAGCTGGCCGGCCTGGGTGGCCTCGGCGAGCGTGCCCGTGACGCTGGTGAAGAAGACTGCCGCCTGTCCGGCGGGGGTTGTGAGCGCGGCCAGACTGCTGTCGTGCGCGGCGATCGCTGGCAGCGGCTCCGTCAGCCAGCGAGAGCCGGCTCGGGATGTGACCGTCAGCAGCCCGGCCGGTCCGATCCCGAAGATCGACGGCCCGCTCGTCGTGTCCGTCAGGACCAGCGAGCCGGGGTTCGCCACCCGCGCGACCGCCAGCGTGTGAGTCGTCCAGCCTGCGGACGACTCGGCTGTCACCGCCAGCTGGTGGCCTGCGCTGACGAAGAACACCTCGGGGTAGCCGCTGACCGTGGTCGTGGCGTTGATCGCACTTCCCGCGACCGGGGTGCCAGGCAGATCGCTGGTCACCCAGCCAGACGTGTCCTGGTAGGTCTCCGCCAGTGAGCCGTCCGCAGCCCGGTAGTACGCGTGCGGCGTGTTCGCGTCCGCGTTGGCAGCATCGGGGTAGGTGAGCGCGGTGATGTTGCCCGTCGCGTCCGGATCGCCGGGGACGGACCACTGGATCCAGCTGCCGCCGTCCCAGTAGTCCGCGGCCAGACCGCCAGATGAACGAGTGAACGTGTACTGCTCGACGGGCAGCGGGTCGTACCAGATCTGATCGTTCGGTGCCGACGCGACGCTGGACGAGGGAGCAACGACCTTGATGTTCTGCCTGAGGGTCACGGTGGTCCCGAAGCTGGACGTGATCGTGACAGTTGACGTGTAGGTACCCGGCTCGCTGAAGACGTGGGTCACGTCGGCACCGGTCTCGTTGGTCATGCGGGTGTCGCCAAAGGTCCAGTAATAACCGGTGATCGAGCCGCCGGGCACTGACCCGGATGCGCGGAACGAGCCGGTCGTGCCGGCGACCGCCACCTCGGGGGCGGACAGGTGCCCGGCCGGGTTCGGCTGCTGGGCAGTGGTCGGCGGGGTCACGAGGGCCCACTGCTCGCCCTGCCCCTCGACGCTCGCCGCGAAGGCGGACAGGTTCGTGATCCCGGTGTCGTACTCGACATGCACGGCCGGGCTGGCTTCGAAATCCCCGTTGACCATGTCGATGGTGCCGCTGGCGCTGACCGACGTGATGATGCCAACGTGGTCAGCGAAGCCAGGGAAGTTGCCCGGGCTGTAGAACAGGACGCTGTCGCCCACCTGCGGGGTGCCAGCGTCAAGCTGCGGGGTCTGCCCCTGCTGAACGGCCCAGTCGTCGAACGAGGCAGCACCGGCGTTAAGGGTGTTCATGTCCGCGGTAACGCCCGCCTGCTGCCACACCCACTTGTTGAAATCCGCGCACCAGGTCTCGTTCTCGTTCTCGACCTTGAACCCCGCGTCGAAGCCGCAGCCGTCGCTGTCGGCGGAGAAGCCCGCGACCATGGTGCTGTACGGGTCACAGTCCACCGTGTTGAAGTTCGACACGACGGGGTTGACACTGACCCCGACCTGGCTGAGCGCGATCGACGCAATCACCTGGCCGAGATCGGCAGGATCAGTGGCCGCTGCTGCGGCGGACCCGGCCCGGGCGGCCTTGCTCGCGACCGCTCGCGCATTCGCCGGCATCGCGGCCAGAGCGCGCCTGGCGGCGGCAGCCTGCGAGCTGGCCGACGTCGTGCACACACTGGGGCTGCCGATTCCCCACGCGGTCTTCAGCGTGGCGGGTAGGCCGATGCCGCAGCCGTACAAGCCGGTGCTGACCAGGTGCCATGACCCGCCGGTCCTGGTGAAGACGCCGGTGGCACCACCGTCCTGGAAGGAGGTGGCCACCTCCGGCGAAGCGGACTTGGCCGGAGTGAAGGTGACGATCGCCCACTGCTTGCCGTCAGCGGTACCGGTGTGCAGCGTCCCGGCGCGGATGCCGCCGACCGCCGAGCCGGGCACGTGCGCGTGCCGCCCGGCCTCGAACGCCTGTGCCAGTGCTTCCGGCACAGTACCGGCCTTGAGACCAGTCCCCGCTGACGCCGCCGACGCCGGATGAGCGCCGGCCTGGGTGGCAGCCAGCGCGGGCACGGCCGACGCCACCAGCAGCGTCAGTCCCGCGAGGACGGCCATGGGTGCCCGTCGCATGAAATGACCCGTTCTGCTCAGTCTCATGCGCAGCGTCCTCTCTCGGCCGGCTTCGTGACTTACTTGCGTGAATTAATGCGAACAGGAAAATTGTTAACATCATGGGGCACGCGCGTCAAGAGGCGTGCGCGGCCGGCGACGGACCGCATCCGAGGGTTTCTGCGATTCCGCCAGCGGGCTAAGCCGGCGGCCACCATCATGGCTCGGCATGAGCAGACAGCTGGATGCTCAGGCACGCGCACCGAGCCGGCCCCGCTCCCCGGATAGCGCGGGCGAGCCGGGGCGCGGCGGTGACGCAGCGTCCCGGCTGCCCATTTTCCAGAAACGTGGCAAGTCAGGGGCCGCCGCCGCTCTTCACTCAACCAGTTCGGCGGGCGACGGCGGCCTGGTGGCGCGGGCGCAGCGCGGAGACGCCGAGGCATTCCGCGCGCTGTACCGCGACACCCAGCCCCGGCTGCTGCGCTACCTGCACGCACTAACAGCCAACGACGCCGAAGACATCGCCTCCGAAACCTGGCTGCAGATCACCCGCGACCTGCCCGGCTTCACCGGCAACCACGACCAGTTCCGCGGCTGGGCCGCCACCATCGCCCGCCACCGCGCCCTGGACCACCTGCGCCGCCAGGCACGCCGCCCCCCGGCACAACCCGTACCCGCCCACGACCTGGCCGGCCTGCCCGCCACCGACGACACCGCCGAGCGCGCACTGGACGCAGTCGCCACCCGCGCCGCAGTCAGCCTCATCGCCACCCTGCCACCCGACCAGGCCGAGGCCGTGCTGCTACGCACCGTCCTCGGCCTGGACGCACCCGCCGCCGCCGCAGTCCTCGGCAAGCGACCCGGCGCCATCCGCACCGCCGCCTACCGAGGACTACGCACCCTCGCCCGCCACCTGGAACAGGCCCGTCCGCCGCCACCATCGGCACAGGAGTGACACTTCCGGGGAACTTGGCGCTGAAGGACTTGAGATGAACACACACCACGGCTCCCGCCGGATCAGCCGGACAGCCGCCGAGCATCTGCTCAGCGGCTCGGGCCGACCCGGCCCTGACCAGCTGGCACGCCTGCTGGCGGCTGCCGCTGCGCCGGTGCACGAGTCCGAGCTCAGTGGCGAAGCCACGGCGGTGGCCGCGTTCGAAGCGCATCATCTCACTCCCGCAGCCATTCCTCGGAGAGGACCGATGATCAAATCCCCGCTTGCCAAGTTCCTGAGTGTCAAGGCTCTTGCCGTAACGACTGCTGTCTGCCTGACAGGCGGCGTGGCGGCTGCCGCTAGCACGGGCGCCCTGAGCAGTTCCGGCTCAGGCCACCTGCACCCCGGCGTGAGCCAGTCGGCTTCTTCCGCGGGCAGCCCGGCCCAGCCCGTGTCCGGCGCACAGAGCCCGGCACAGCTCTGCCGTGACCTCGCGTCGCAAGTCGCCACCGACGAAGGCACCGCCAGCTCGGCGGCCGGACAGATACTCAGCCAGACTGGAATCGCGCAGGCACTGGCGAGCTCCGGTGTCGCACAGGTGCTCAGCAGCCAGACGTTCTCGCCGCTGACGACTGCTGTCAGCAGCGCAGCCTCGGTGCCCGACTACTGCGCCCTGCTACTCCGACTGCCGACGCTGCCTGACCCGGCGGGCCTGCAGCAGCTGCCTACCGCGGTCCTGACTCAGCTGCTGTCGTCGCTGCCGACTCAGACGCTCGCGCACATGCTCACGAGCCTGCCCGCAGGGGCACTGTCACAACTGCTGACGGCCCTGCCCGCCGGGACGGTGTCCCAGCTTCTGCCGACGCTGCCAACCGGTGCGCTCTCGCAGGTGCTGACCACGCTGCCCGCGACCAGCCTGACCGATGTGCTGACGGCCTTCTCGGCCGGGACGCTGTCCCAGGTGCTCACTACCCTGCCGGCCAGCGGCCTGTCGCAGGTGCTCACCACTCTGCCGGCCAGCGGCCTGTCCCAGATCCTGAACACGCTCCCCACTGGCAGCCTGTCGCAGGTCCTGACGACACTGCCGGCCAGCGGCCTGTCCCAGATCCTGAACACACTCCCCACTGGCAGCCTGTCGCAGGTCCTGACGACACTGCCCGCCAGCGGCCTGTCCCAGGTGCTCACCACACTGCCGGCCAGCGGCCTGTCCCAGATCCTGAACACGCTCCCCACTGGCAGCCTGTCGCAGGTCCTGACGACACTGCCCGCCAGCGGCCTGTCCCAGGTGCTCACCACCCTGCCGGCCAGCGGCCTGTCCCAGATCCTGAACACGCTCCCCACTGGCAGCCTGTCGCAGGTCCTGACGACACTGCCCGCCAGCGGCCTGTCCCAGGTCCTGACCGCGCTCCCGGCCCAGGGCCTGGGGCAGGTCCTCGGCCAGGTGCCCACCGCCGTCCTGATCAAGGTCATCGCCGAGCTGCAGGCCAAGGTGGCAGTCAAGATCATCGCCGAGCTGCCGGCCTCGGTCGTTGGCAAGCTGCCGACTTCACTGCTCTCCGGCCTGCCCCTGGGCTAGCCCCGGCAGCCCGGGCGGGACGGTGATCTGCTGCCATCTCGCCCGGGCCGCGGGCCGGGCAGCCGCCATGGCTGCTCGTGAGTCTCTCCCCAGGCATCTACGGAGGCAGCGTCCATGAGACAGCGCCCCACCAGACAGCGCTGCAACGAGCGACGACGGCAGTGCACGGCGCCGGCGCTCGCCGGGCCACAGCAAACCGGGACTCCGCCCGCGCTGATGGTGCCAGCCATGCAGGCCCGGCCGACCGGCAACCCCGAGTTACGGCTACGGACGATCGGTGGCCTCGAAAATCTCTGAAGCTGCCGCGCCGGCGGCCGCGAAGCTTGATACAGCGCCCGCGGAGGCTGCCGGCGCGGCCGCGCCACCACAGCCGTCGCCCGCGAAGGAGGCGGGCGACGGCGGCCTGGTGGCGCGGGCGCAGCGCGGAGACGCCGAGGCATTCCGCGCGCTGTACCGCGACACCCAGCCCCGGCTGCTGCGCTACCTGCACGCACTAACAGCCAACGACGCCGAAGACATCGCCTCCGAAACCTGGCTGCAGATCACCCGCGACCTGCCCGGCTTCACCGGCAACCACGACCAGTTCCGCGGCTGGGCCGCCACCATCGCCCGCCACCGCGCCCTGGACCACCTGCGCCGCCAGGCACGCCGCCCCCCGGCACAACCCGTACCCGCCCACGACCTGGCCGGCCTGCCCGCCACCGACGACACCGCCGAGCGCGCACTGGACGCAGTCGCCACCCGCGCCGCAGTCAGCCTCATCGCCACCCTGCCACCCGACCAGGCCGAGGCCGTGCTGCTACGCACCGTCCTCGGCCTGGACGCACCCGCCGCCGCCGCAGTCCTCGGCAAGCGACCCGGCGCCATCCGCACCGCCGCCTACCGAGGACTACGCACCCTCGCCCGCCACCTGGAACAGCAAGCTCCGAGTGACCGGCTCCCGGAGGCGTGACCTTGCGGGCAGCGCTGTCGCGATGGCCTCAGCGGGCGCGGCACAGACCTGTAAGGAGCTACGAGCGTGAACCCCGTGATTACCCCCGCATCGGCATCCCGCCGCAACGGCGCGGCAGTGCTGCAGTTGCCGACCGGGCGCAACGGGTCCGCCGCGGCAGCGGCGCAGCCGGAGCCGCGCGTCCTGCCCGGGCCAGCCCTGACGCCGGAAGCGAGCGATGTGGCCGTCTGGGTCTACGCCGTGACTGCAGGCCACGCAGACAGCCGGATTAACGGAGTGACTGGCGTCGCCGGGGAACCGGTCAGGGCCGTGGCCGCGGCGGACCTGTCCGCGGTGGTCGGGACAGTCGATGAGTCGACCGGCAGACCGCTGGCGAGCCTGCTCGCCAGCCTGCCCGCGATCGAGACTGCCGGGCGCGCGCACCACCAGGTGATCGCGCACCTGGCCGGGACCGGACCGGTCGTTCCACTCCGGTTCGCTACCGTTTACCCGGACGACGCGACGATCGGGAATCTCCTCGCGCAGCGCAGCGTCGAACTCACTCTCATGCTCGAGTCGTTCCGCGGCAGGCAGGAGTGGGACGTGAAGATCTACGTGGGGTCCGGCCCCGACGGCAGCAGCACTGACTCGCCCTGGGGGATATTCGCGGCGGAGCGTGCCGAACGGATCGGCCGCGCTCTCAGCTCCTTCGCCGTCGCGACCCGACGCAGGCCCGTGTCGGCCCCGGTTACCGGCGGGGCGCCGCGCATGGTCGTCGATGGCGCCTACCTGCTGGACACTGAGCGTGCTCAGGAGTTCGCCAGGATCGTCAACTCGGCCTCGGCGGAAGACCCCGCGCTTCGGGCCGAGCTCAGCGGACCCTGGCCGCCGTACTCGTTCGCCGACCGGTGACGAGACTGTGCGCGGGTCCTGGTCATGCTCACGAAACCCAGGAGCGCTGCGGGGTAGACAAAGTATCCCCAGCGGCTCGCGGGCGCCAGCACGAAGACGATGGTGAGACCAGTCGCGAGCCGCCACGCTGCTGCCCGGATGTCGGTCGGCGGCCGGACGACGAGCGACAGCCCGACCGCCACGCCCGCAGCACACAACAAGCCGATTGCTGCCCAGCGGCCGGTGGGTCCAGTGGCTGCGAGAAGGTGCCCGGGCAGCGGGCTGTCCGCGTCCGTCTGGTATCTCGTCATGCCGAGCGGGAAGAGCACCGTGTTCTGGAAGAGTGCTGCAGGCGCCCCGACTGCGGCCGGCGCCGTCGCCGCGACCAGCGCCGTCGCCGTAATGCCCGCTGCGACCACGAATCTGGTAGCTGCCCGGCTCCCGTCCCTGGCCGCGAGCATCACGGCGATAACCGGCAGGGCTGGCCAGGCCGTCGCCTTGATCGCGCAGGCCGCGCCAAGGGCGACGGCTGCCGCGAGCTGTACCCGCTGCCGCCGAGGGTACGCAGCGGCGCCGGCGAACGCGAGGCAGAGCAGCGCCACCACTGGCGGATCGGTGAGCCCTGTCGTCAGCGGCAGGGCCAGCACCGGCGAACCGAGGGCAAACGCTGTCGTGCGCAGCGGGCCGTCTGACTTTGCCAGCCAGAACGCGGCAGCGAGGACTGCTGAGGCGATGATGCCCATCCAGAGCCCGGGGCTACCAGCCGTGCCGTGCAGGCCCAGTGCTGCGGGCAAGCCGAAGATCGCCATCGCGGGCTCGTACGGGTTGTACTCCAGCACGTGCGAGATCTGGTCTGCGGGAAGGTAGGGGCTGCCGTGCCGCAGCAGCAGAACCGCGGAACGGGTCACCACCTTCAGTGATCCGGAGTCGGCCCGCAGCATGTCGCCGCCCAGCGTGAGTTGCCATGCCAGCGGGGTCACTACCGCGCCAAGCAGGGCGATGACGACCGCCACCTCGCGACCTCGCGACCGCCACAGCGCCGCGGTGAGTGCGGCCAGCAGGTA
Organism: uncultured Actinomycetota bacterium; assembly: GCA_963711535.1. Lineage (GTDB taxonomy): Bacteria > Actinomycetota > Actinomycetes > Streptosporangiales > Streptosporangiaceae > JAJYUU01. The sequence goes on from CAVQEN010000008.1 coordinate 1,046,968, forward strand.
ACCACCGGCGGCCGCGGCCGCCCAGATGCACTGCGCACGCTGCCCGGACGTCGCCAGGACGGCTCCGGCGAATACCGCGAACGCCGCGTACCAGGTGACGGCCGGCCAGTGATCACTGCCTGCCGCAGTCTGCTCCGGCGGGATGCGGTCCGTGAGCGTCAGCGCAACCGGACGCGTCAGCGCAACCGGACGCGTCAGTACCGTGCCGCCTGCGGCGGAAGCGCTGCCACCATCGGGTGGTCAGACTGGATCTTGCCGAGGGTGGAAGCACCGCCCGGCGAGCCGAGGTAGGTGAAGAACTCGACGTTCACCCGGTGGTAATCCCTCGACTCGCCAGGGAGATCGTCCTCATAGAAGATCGCGTCGACCGGGCAGACTGGCTCGCACGCCCCGCAGTCCACGCACTCGTCGGGGTGAATGTAGAGCATGCGGCCGCCCTCGTAGATGCAGTCGACCGGGCACTCCTCGATACATGTTCTGTCCAGTACATCGACGCAGGACTGCGTGATGATGTAAGTCACCTTGGCACTCCTATTTGGGCGTGCGCGCCCGAGGTCACGTCACACGCCTCGGGGACGTCAGCATTGTTGCTTTCGCCGCCGACAAAGCTAGTGCTGCCGGTCAATTCCGGACACCGACGAATACCCCTTGGGGGGCCGTGGGCCCCCAGGGGTTTGCCGTCCCCCGAGGGTTATTGGTCCCTATCCGGGCACGGTTAATCGGCTCTAGTGTGCCGCGGGAATGACAACCTTCCGCGTCACACGAAGGGAGACGACCCCATGCACAACCGATGGTGGATAGGCACCGGTCTCGCGGCCGCGGTCGTGGTACTCGCGGCCTGCGGGAGCAATGGCAGCCCGACGGATCCGGCAGCGTCCAGTCCGGCGGCTGCTGCGACTAGTCAGACCAATGCGGCAGCCGGCACGACAGCGATCAAGACGATGAAAACGAGCAAGGGCACCGTGCTCGCCACTGCCGCCGGGCGCACCTTGTACTGGTTCGCCAGGGATACGCGGAGCAAATCGAAGTGCAACGGCTCATGCGCCACGTACTGGCCGCCGGTCACCGGGACGGCCGTTGCAGCGGCTGGCGCATCGCTGCCGGACGGCTTCGGGACGATCAAGCGCCGAGACGGCCAGACACAGGCAACCTACGACGGTCACCCGCTGTACACCTACTCGGGTGACACAGCAGCAGGTCAGGTCAGCGGAAACGACGTCAAGGCTTCGGGCGGTCTGTGGTGGGCGGTAACCCCGTCCGGCGCGAAGATCTCGGCGTCAGCATCCTCGGGCAGCGGCAGCGGCGGCTGGTGACTTCCGGCAAGCTGGCTACCCCTAGGGGGTTCTCGTCCCCCGAGAGATTTATGTCCCTGTTCGGGAGCCACCCGGCGGCTCTAGCTTGTGGCGGGTAGGAGCCAGCTCGATCCCGAGCCCCGCGCTGCGACCAGTCCGGATCTAGGCGCGCTTACTTTCGGAGGCCGTGTGGTGCCCAAGCACCGGAGGTCTGAAATTGAGCCGTCGCTAACGCCAGCGGGCGGGCCGGTGACAACGGCCGAGTTCTGGCCCGAGCCGGCCGGGTACGGCCATGTCGGGCCAGAACCTGGCTGGACGGCAGCCCCGGAAGAGCAGCCCTGGGAGGAATGGCGGGACTGGCAAGACTGGGGACCGCCGCCCGCGCTGCATCCTGATCATCCGTCGGCCCCGGTACCGCGGGTCCGGTTCCCGGCCGACCAGCCGTCCGGACCGCTGCCGGCTGCCCGCGCGCCGAGCCTGCCTGACCTGCCGCAACGACGTCCGGGCGGGCGGGCTGCGACCTGGAACTCGCCTGATGCCGGTTACGACTACGGCCGCGAGACCGGCCAGCTTCGGCCTGCTCCCGGGCACGGGCTATCCCAGAACGACTACTTCCCGGGTAGGGATGTGCTCTGGACTGCCGGCCAGGTTCTCACGCAGGCCGACAACCAGGCGGCCCAGATCGCTCAAGAGGCGCATGACTATGCGGCCGCCGTACGCGAGGCCGCCGAACGCGAGGCCACTGCGATAACCCGCCAGGCGGCCGCGGTGCGGGAGGCCGCCGAACGGGAAGCCGTCGAGGGGCAGGCCCGCCTCGACTCGATGTCCGGCGAGCTGCGGCGGGTCGCTGCTTACGTCGCCGAGAGCCTCGCCGCTACCACGATGCCGGGCGCCGCGCCGGCGCTCCCGGCCCCCGGGCCAGCACTCCCCGGCGCAAGGCCCGCCCTGCCCCGCACGGGGTCAGCAGTCCTGCCGGCCACCAAGCCGGCGAGGCCGGCTCCCAAGCCTGCCAGGCCGGCCACCAGGCCGGGCATCGGGCCGGGCCGGCCAGGGACTGTGCCAGCCGGGAAACCGCAGAAGCAACCGAGGCAGCGCCGGGCCATGCGCTTCGTCACCTGCGCCACCGCGGCGATGGTGTTGTTCGCCGTCATCTGCGGCGCCACCGAGGTCGGGCTGCACGGATTCAAGTTCTTCGTCTTCCGGGGGGGCGGGGTAGGCGAGACCTCAGGTACGCAAACTGACCAGCAGTTTCTGGCTCGGCAGGCTGCTGCGGCGCACCACGTCGTGGCGCCGAAGGCGCGGCACCACGGAAAGTCGCACAAGACCGACCAGTAACGCGGCAGATCACAAAAGGAGCTTGCCAGATGGCTACCACACGGGACTACGAGCCCGACCTCCACCGTGGCGATGCCTTAACCCCCTGGAACCAGGAAGAGGAGCTGGCGGATCAGCGCCAGCCGCAACGGCGCTCGGACAGGAAGAGCGTCGACGAGTGGATGGAGGTGGAATTCAAGTTCGGCGGGTCCCGAATCAAGCGGAAGGCACTCGCACTCGTCCTGCTCGGCGCTCCTGCCGCAGTCCCGCTGTTCTTCATGCTGCCCGCGCTGGTCACCCTGAACGTCAACACCTTCTCGGTGTCGGTCGACGACACGCTGGGGACTGGGGCCGAGATCTGCCTGTTCCTGTGCCTGCTCGTCACTCCACTAGTCACGCTCACCGGCCAGCGCTGGTTCGTCCCGCTGCGGCGCTGGTACGGCATCATGATGGCGTGCTGCGCCATCGGGGACGCGCTCGCTGCCGGTCTGACCGACACCTTCGCCGGCGGCTTTCTTGGCCGGCTGGCCGGGCACGCATTCGAGCTCATGGGCTTCTTTATGGTGATGCTGGTCATCCCGCTCCTGATCACCGGCAACCGCTGGGCGCAGCGCAAGCTCGGCCGGTACTGGAAGCCGCTGCACCGGCTTATCTATGTGATCTGGGGATTGCTCGCCGCCCACCTGATGCTGCTGGAGGGATTCGGTTTCGAGCGCGGGAGCAATGGGTCTGGCTTCGCTGGCGACGGTGATCCCATCTTCCATCAGCGCTTCTATCAGTATTCCGCGTGCAGCGTCTTCCTGCTCACTCTGAGGCTGCCGCCGGTCAAGCGCTGGATCGCCGCCCGTGAACGAGAAGGGCGGAACTGGCTGGTCTATCTCACCATTCTCCCGATCTTCGCGCTGTTTGTATTTGGCTTCACCTTCATCATCAACGAGGAGATCTTCAAGGGAATCGACTCCTTCACGGAGCACCCCAGCGCCGAATAAGGCGGAGAGGGATCTGATGAGCGAGACATATGCCGAAGGTGGGCTGGAGCAGAAGACGTCCGGCGTCGTAGTCGTGGTCATTTCGCTCCTGTGCACCGTCTTGGTGATCGCGGGCCTCGGCTACGCCCTGGGTACCAGCGGGCGCCACAAGGCGGCGCTTGCCGCCGCCGGATGCGAGCCCAACCTCTCGCCGTCCGGCCTGCACTGCACGACCGTGGCAATGCTGGTCGGCCAGTACGTGAAGATCACGACTCCGGCCATTCAACAACTGAACACTGACCGGGCTGCCTACACAGCCAGCGAGAGGCACCGCCTTGCCGCGTCGAAAGCGGCTCTGACGGCGGAGGTGACAGCAGAGAATGCGCTCGCCGCGAGCCTGACGCGATTCCCGTTTCCGCCCGCCGTCGCTCCGGTCGCCAGAAGCCTGATCCAGGCTAGCCATGTGCGCGTCAAGCTGACTGCCGAGCAGGCACGATCGTCCTCACTCAGCCAGATGCGGTCGTTCAACAGCCGGGTCAGGTTGGCCAGCGCCACCGTCCAGGCCGAAATGACCCTCCTCCGCAAAGATCTTGATTCACGACCCACGGCGAACCAGGAACCCTGACTCGCGGCGTCCGGCTCCGGAGAGCTGGGGTCGGCCAGGAGGGCATTTATGCTGGTCATCTATGCTGTAGCGGGTTTTAGCTTAAAATGGAGATATAGCATAAAAAGAAAGTAGCCACCAGGGCCTCCTCAGTCGGGCGTAGACTCCGGTACCGCGCTAACCCGATTAGTGTCGAACCCCGGATAGCAGGCTAAGAATGGCCTCGCCCCCCGCTCGCGACGTTCAGGTAGCCATTCAGTCGCCGTCGCGACTGTTCCGTGACACGCTGTCGTCCTCGCTTTCGGCCCGGTCCGATGTGACCGTGGTCGGCACCGTGGCCGAGCCCGATCGCGTGCCATCGCTGTGTGAGCTCCGGCAGCCTGACGCGGTGATCTTCGACGCCGGCCCGCACCTCAGCGAGATCTGCCGCCCGGTAAGCGGGCTCATGGAGCGTTTCCCCGACCTCAATGTCATCGTGACCTACCGCGACGCTGCCAAGGAGGAATTGTCCGCCGCCTGCAGGGCAGGCGTGTCCTCGCTCGTGCCGGAGTCGCACGGGCTCGAGGCCATGGTGGCGGTGCTGCGTCGCAGACGCGGACGCCACGCCGCCCGCTCAAGCCCCGGCGAGATGACCGACCGCGAGCTGGAAATACTCGTGCTGGCAGGGTCCGGCCACAGCGTTCCCGAGATCGCCGAGCTGCTCGGGATCAGCCCGCTCACCGTGGAGAATGTCAAGCGCCGGATCTATGCCAAGCTCGATGTGAACAGCGGCGCACACGCGGTCTCGCGGGCCGCGTCACTCGGGATTCTGGACCAGCACCCAGCACCGGCCGCAGCCCGGCGGGAGCCGCCGAGCGACGACTTCGCGGTGCTCACGGTGGTGTCAGGCCAGGCCTGCTGGGCCGTTGATCAGGTGACTCAGATCCTGATGACCAGCAAGCTGCCGTTCGTGCTCGTCCGCGACCCCGCGCACGTGTCGCAGACGCACTGGGCGCGCTGGCAGCGCGGCCCGATCGTGGCTGTTCTGGTCGACCCGGACGCGGCGGACTGGGCGATCGTCGAAGAGCTCGCCGTTCCCGCGATCCTGGTGCACAGCAAGCCGCTGACTTCCTCCGAGCTGGCGGATGCGCTCGCCAATGGCGCGACCTCGCTGGTGCTCGCCGAGACCATCGGTGACCGCTTCCTGTCCGTGCTCCGCATGACGGGTCAGGGCTACCTCGTCGTCGACTCGCTGCCCATGCGGCCGCTGATCGGGGCGGTCCGCGCGCGCTGGGATCAGCGAGCGGCCGGAACCTCAGACCTGCCCGACCTGACCGCGCGGGAGAGCGACATCCTGCGCCTGGGCGCTCAGGGGTACTCGATCCGGCAGACGGCCCGCATGCTCGGTATAGCCCCGAAGACGGTCGAGAATACCCAGACGCGCCTCTTCCGCAAGCTCGGCGTGCGCAACAGAGCCGGAGCTGTAGCCGTAGCCAACGCGTTCGGCCTGCTTCCGGCGGCGGCGCCGGCTCACGGACACTGACGGGCTCGAGCCCCGCGGATTAGTGCCCCTCGGGGCCGTCGCCGGGCTCGCCGTCGCCGGGCTCGCCATCGCCGGGCCGATCGGGAGCCGGGGCGGGCCGATAGCGCCGGAACCAGTCCACCGGGAAGCCCAGGACGCGGTTCTCGGTATCGCCTACCCAGGTTCGCAAGCCGGGCCCGATCCGGATGCCCAGCACCCGGTTGCGCTCCGCTCGGGCTGGCGCCACTGATCCCCTCCTTCCCGTGGCACGCGCCACGATCAGCGAGCGATCTGTACCAGCATAGAGATGCGGCAGGCGCGGATGACCCCGGTCATTGCCCGGCCACCAGCGCCGGCTTTGCCGGACACTGGCCCCGCTCGCTGAAGTGCGACGCCAGCAGCTTGTCGAAGTCCCCGGCTCGCAGCGGCTGCGAGAAGTAGAAGCCCTGCGCCACCTGACAGCCGAGATCCTGCAGCCCGGCTGCCTGACCGGGCGTCTCGACGCCCTCGGCGACGGCCGAAATTCCCATGGCCCTCGCCAGGTCGATGACAGCCCGGACGATGGCCGAGTCGACCGGGCTCTCGCCGACGCCCTGCACGAAGACACGGTCGACCTTGACCTCGTGGACCGGAAACTGCTTGAGGTAGGCGAGCGAGGAGTGCCCCGTCCCGAAGTCATCGATCGCCAGACGGACGCCCAGCCGGTTGAGCTTCTTCATAATCTCCCGGGCCCCCGACAGGTCCTCCATGACCATGGTCTCCGTGATCTCGAAGATCAGCGCTTCCGACGGCAGGCCAGATGCCGTGAGCGCAGCCGCCACGTGCGACAGCAGCCCGTTCTCCTGGAACTGCCGCGGGGACAGGTTGACGCTGATCGGGAAGTCGAGCTTCAGCCGGTCTCGTACCGAGCTGACCTGGCGGCAGGCCTGCTCGAGGACGTACCGGCCAAGCGGCAGGATCAGCCCCGTCTCCTCGGCCATCGGAATGAACTTCATCGGACTGATCACGCCGTTGACCGGATGGTGCCACCGGACCAGAGCCTCAGCGCCCACGATGCGCTGATCCTCCAGTGCGTACAGCGGCTGGTAGTACACCTCCAGTTCCTGCCGCTCGAGACCCTTGCGCAGGTCTGCCTCGATCTGGAGTCGCTCGGAGGAGCGCGTTCCCATCGAGACCTGGTCGAAGACCTTGTAGATGCCGCCGCCTTTGGTCTTGGCGTCATACATGGCCACGTCGGCGTTGCGGAGCACGTCGTCGGCGGACTTGCCGGGCTCGGTCAGCGCGACGCCCAGGGACACGGTCGCGACCATCTCGTAGCCGTCGGGCAGCACCATCGGCTTCTCCACGGCCGCGCAGATGCGCCGGGCTGCGATCACGGCCTCGCCCACGCCGGCGACGTCCTCGAGCAGGACGACGAACTCATCGCCGCCGATGCGCGCGACGAGGTCATTGCCGCGGATAACACCCTTCAGCCGGGCACCGATGGCCACCAGGAACTCGTCGCCGGTCACATGACCGAGGCTGTCGTTGATGCTCTTGAACCGGTCTACGTCCACGAAGATCAGCGCGTGCGTCTTCCGGTCCAGATCTGACCGCTCGAGCGCCTGGTCCAGGCGCTCCACCAGGAGGCGCCGGTTGGCCAGGCCAGTCAGGCTGTCGTAGAACGCGTGATGGTGCAGCTCGTCCTCGAAAGCCTTTCGCTCGGTGATGTCGCGGAATGCGATCACCGCGCCGGACCGCTCGCCGTCCCGGAGCACTGCCGAGGCTGTATAGGCGACCGGGATGACTGAGCCGTTCTTACCCCGGAAGCGGGCGTCGTCCTCACGGATGGTCCGGCCCGTGCGCATAGCCTCCCGCGCAGGCCCGAGCAGGAAGTCGGGTGCGCGGGTGAAGGCCTCGTTTCCGGATTCGATGGTGGCCGAAGCCGCGCCCGGAAGGTCGATCATCTCGGCTGCGGCCGGGTTCGCGAATGTCAGCTGACCCGCCGCGGAGATGGCGCACACGCCCTCGCCCATGTTCATCGTGACTGAGGCGAGCTTCTCCCGCTCGACGTGAACCTGCTGGTAAAGCTCCGCGTTGCTGAGCGCGCCGTTGCCGACGGCCGCCAGCGCACGCAGCAGTCCGGAGTCGGCTTCGTCGAACGGCTCGTCGCGGCGCCGGCCGGAGGCCACCAGCCAGTGCTGCTTCCCGGCCACGGTCATCTGCGCCGCCAGCTCTCCGGGGCCAGGCTCGCCGGTCGTCAGCGCGGCCTGCGGGCTGCGCAGCAGCTGACGCACCGAGTCGAGGATCGTCTCCAGCACCGCCTGCTGGCGTAACCCGCGGTTGGCCTCCAGCGTGATCTCGTACAGGCCTTGCATGCGGACCCGGTCATGCAGCGCGGCGAACCGCGCGCTGATCAGCCGCCGCTCGAGCACCAGGCCAGGAACGGCGAGCGCGACGGCCCACAGGTGCGCCTGGATAGCGAGCGCGAGCACGACGCCAGCCAGGGCGCCCGCGCCGGCCAGCGTGACCCGCACCTGCAGATCGGTGGTGAAGTCCGACCAGCTCGCGCCCATGCTGACCATGACGCCCGAGACCAGCAGCGAGTTCGCCAGCAGGTAGATGAGGACGCCGGCCAGGATCGACGCGATCTGCGCGGCCGTCAGCGGGTCCGACGGGGCGGCGAACAGCCGGCTCACGACGAGCGCCAGGCCGGCCGCGACGAGGACCTGCCCGGAGTTGAACGCGGACTTCACCGGCGAGCGCCGGCGGGCAGCCTGGGCGAGGGTGGTCGCGACCGCGAGGGTCCCGAGCGTCAGCAGCGGCGGCACGAGCAGGGCGAGGATCACGAAGAAGCCCTCGTCCATGTGAAATGCCTCGGACTCGCCGCCGCGGAACACGACGACTGGCCACACCCAGCTGCCGAGGACGAGCACGCCGATGGCGGCGGCGATGACCCACTGGCTCGCGGATACCGGGCCGTGGCCCGACTGCCGCCATGCGGCAGCTGCGAGGGCAAGCGTCCCGCCGACGACCGCGGCGACGACGAGGAACCTGGTTGCGCGCGGCATCGGCGTCGCCTTCCTACCCGGCTTGCGCGGTCGCCGCCGCGCGAGTCGGTGCCACGCCGGCCACGGTCACGCCCGCCACAGTCACGCCTGCGACTGCCCCGCCGGTCACTGCCATGCCGATGCATTCCAGGCCGAGCCAGTCCAGGCCGAGCCGTTCCACGCACTGCCCGTCCAGGCCGAGCCGTTCCAGGCACTGCCCGTCCAGGCCGAGCCGTTCCACGCACTACCGGTCCAGCCGCCGGTATTCCAGGCCGAGCCGGACCAGGCCCAGCCATTCCACGCGCTGCCGGTCCAGGCGTAACCGTTCCAGCTGTCGTGCGCCGAGCCGGTGGCGCCGCCGCTCCAGGGTGTCCCGGACCACAGGTTTGCGTTCCAGGTACTGTCGCCCCTGGTCGGCGACAGCGAGACCGTCTGGCCTACGAGCGTCGGGAGGGTGAGCAGCGGGGACGGCTGGCGGAAGTTCATAGGCCCGGCCGTCGCGGCAGCGTAGGCGTTCAGCGCGCCGTGCCCGTCGACGAACGGGTTGCCCACCGGTCCCGGATTCGTCGTGCCGAGCAGCCGGGCCTTGACCTGGTCCGGCGTCAGGCCCGGGTTGTCGGCGAGGATCAGCGCGGCCGCCCCGCTGACGATGGCCGCGCTGAACGAGGTACCTGACCCGACGAAGTTGCCCGAGCCGATCCGGGCTGACGGATTCTGGTCGTAGACGGTCGAGCCTGGCGCGGCCAGACTGACAACCGACCTTCCTGAGGTAACGAGGTCGGGCTTCGCCCACCCATCCGGAGATGTGGGACCGACGCTGCTGAAGTCGTTCATCTCGTCGTCGGCCACGTTCGTCTGGGCCATGTCGTCGAGCGCACCGACGGTGACCACCAGCGGATCATCGCCGGGCGACAGGATCGTGCCGTTCGACGGCCCGGCGTTACCCGCCGAGGCGACGACGGTGATGCCGGCGTTCCAGACGGCCTGCACCGCCTGGTCGAGCGGGTTCAGCGCGGTGGACTCGAACGGCCGGAAACCGAGCGAGATGTTGAGCACCTGGATGGCGAGGCTGCTCTCGTGGTCGACCGCCCACTGCAGGCCGGTGATCAGCGTCGCCAGGTCCGTGACCCCGCTGGCGCCGGCGACCTTGATCGAGACGAGGTTGGCGCCGGGGGCTTCGCCGGAGTACTGGCCGCCCGACGATGCGCCGTCGCCGGCGATCAGCCCGGCGACGAAGGTGCCGTGGCCGTAACCGTCCTCGAACGGGTTGCCCCCGCCGGTGAGATCGACGCCGCCGATCAGCCGTCCGGCGAAGTCCGGCAGGTTGTCGATCCCGGTGTCGAGGACAGCGACAGTTACGCCCTGGCCCGTGTCGCCGTCCGCAGCAAGCTGGTCGGCCCCGGTCTGCTCGAGGAAGTCGTCCGACGGCGTGTGCGGACTGGTGGACTCGGGCGGAGTCGCCGACTGCACGTTCACTGAGACATCCGGAGTCACGGAGATCCCGGGCAGCGCGGCCAGAACTGACTGAGCAGCAGCGGGAATGGTGGCCTCGACCGCGTCGATGAGGTGAAACTGCGTGATGACGCTGCCAAGGACGCCCAGGACGGCAGTGAGCGGACTCAGCAGGCCGGTCGAGCTGACGATGACCGTCTCAGTGGAACTGGCGGAACTGGCGGACGCTTCGGGGGTACTAGCCAGCGTCGTGCCCGCCGCGACAGCGAGCGTCGCTAAGCCCGTCGCGGCCAGCCTCCACGCCCGTGACCAGCCGAATCTTGCGTTCGTTCCAGCGCTGCGACCGGCTAAGCCACACGTCCGCATCGGGTCGCCCTTCCCCCTCGTGCAATACCAATAATGCAACGGTACGCCGAGGATCGAGCTTTACGTGGAATTTCGCCACTAGAGCGTGGTCCGCCTTGCGGAATAAAAAGCGTAATTCAGTCAATGCAGGACGCCGTGCACGCGGGAAACACCTGTGCAACTCACCAGTAACTCGTACCGCTTTACGTTCTGGCTCCGGGACGACTACCCGGAATTTCCCCGTACTCAGGCGAGAGGCTGCTGATGACTACTGCAACGGGCCTGTACGACCTCCTCGGTGACGACCGGAAGCCGATGCGCGCCGTTACCGCGGCCTTTTACTCGAAGGTGCTGGCTGACGAGCTTCTCGCCCCGTATTTCGCGGGCGTCGACATAGACCGCCAGGCCGGAATGCTCGCCGAGTTTCTGGCAATGGCGTTCGGCGGACCGCATGCGTACGCGGGCCGCGATCTCGCCGCTGCCCACGCGCACCTGGCCGGCCTGACTGACGAGCACTTCGACCGCGTGGTGCGTTACCTCGGGCGGACACTGCGGGACTGCGGTATCAGCGACGGGGACGTCGCTACGGTGGCCGCCGTCGCCGAGACGCTGCGCGACGACGTACTCGGCCGGTAAGCGCAGGCGCGCCGGAAAGGCGGGGCACGATTGGACATCGCGCGACTGAAAAGCAGCTTCGCCCGGGTGGCGATGCACGGCGACGAAGTGCCACTGCATTTCTATGCCGACCTGTTCCTCAAGCATCCGGAGACACGGCAGCTGTTCCCGGTCTCGATGCAGGCCCAGCGCGCTCACCTCGTGGAGGCACTCGTGACGATCGTCTCCAGTGTCGACCGCGTCGAGGACCTTGCGACGTTCCTGCGCGATCTGGGCCGTGGCCACCGCAAGTTCGGCGCGCTGGCTGAGCAGTATGCGGCCGTCGGCGACAGCCTGCTCGCTACCTTCGCCTATTTCTGCGGGGAGGCGTGGGACGAGGAGCTCGAGGCGGACTGGCGAGGCGCTTACGAGCTGATCGCGGAGGTCATGACGGCGGCAGCGCGCGAGGACGAGCAGCAGCACCCCGCCTTCTGGACCGGGACGGTCGTCGGCCAGGAGCACCGGGCGTTCGATGTGACCGTCCTGACGGTCCAGACGGACCCGGCGCTCCCCTACGTACCCGGGCAGTCCGTGGCGGTCGAGTGTCCGGCACGCCCGCGCCTGTGGCGCTACTACTCGATGGCGAATGCACCACGGCCGGACGGCATCGTGGAGTTCCACATCAGGCTGATCGACGGCGGAGCCGTGAGCATGGCGCTCGCCGGCACCAGTATCGTCGGCACGCAGCTGCGACTCGGGCCCGCGGTCGGCATCCTCCGGCTGGGCAGCACGGTGACCAGGGACATCCTCATGGTCGCCGGCAGCACCGGCCTCGCGCCGCTGCGCGCCATGCTCGACAAGCTCGGCGGCCTGCGCGAGCCGCCGCGAGTGCACCTGTTCTTCGGTGCCCGGACCGCCGACGGCCTGTACGACCTGCCGGGCCTGGAGAAGCTGTCGGCCACCCGGTCCTGGCTGACAGTTGTGCCCGTGGTCGCAGCCGGACCTTCGCCCGGAGAGACAGGGCTGCTTCCGGACGTCGTTAGCCGGTATTCCGGCTGGGCGCAGCATGAGGCCTACCTCGCGGGCCCGACGGAGATGGTTCAGGACTCCGCGGCCCGCCTCGCGGCGGCAGGGATGCCGCCCGCTTCGATCCACGTCGAGGACTTTGGCTGGAGTGAGCCATGACATCGGATGCCTGGTATGAGGAGCAGGGGCGGCTGACCCCGGACAACCTGGAGACCATCACCTTTCCGCTGACGCGCTGGGGGCGGCACGGCTACGAAGAGGAGCCGGTACGAGCCTTCCTCGTCGAGGTCCAGGCCGAGATGGTGCGGCTCATCAACGAGCGCGCGTCACTGTGGCAGGAAGTCCAGCGGCTGCGGCGCCGCGTCCTCGGAAAGGAGAACGGCAACGACGCAGTCCTCTTCGGCAAGGACGATGCGCACGTCCATGCGGTGCGCATCCTGTCCAGCGCGCAGCGGACAGCCGACCGCTACGTGGCAGATGCCCAGGCCTACAGCGGACGCCTCACCGAGGAAGCCAGGTCCCGGCGCGACGAGATCATGATCCAGGCGCACCAGCACGCGGACCTGCTGCTGGAGGAAGCCCGGACTAAGGCTCGAGCCGCAGCGGTCGCGGCGATCGACGGCGACAGCCTGGCGCCGCAGACCGATCACGAGCGCCGGGCCGCGCGGGCCGAGATCGCCTATCTGCGTACCTTCACGGAGGTGTATCGCAAGCACCTGAAGATCTACACCGAGGATGTCCTGCGCACCATCGAGGACTGGGAAGCCAGGGAGCGCTCGGAGGCACGCGAATTGCCTCCCGGCTGAGACGCCGCCTTAGGCCGCGTGCTCGCTCGGCCGCCGCATGAAGTAGCACATCATGCTGTCACCCTGGACCGCTCCCTCGATGGGCGCGACTAGCTCGTTGATGTAGGGCGGACAGGCAACCTTCTCGCCCTGCCCGCTCACGATCCAGCCTTTCGTGCCCATCACGTTGGCGGCGCGCAGCAGACCATGACAGCCGTCGAGCACGCGAGCACGCTTGCTGTCGACCACGACGCAGACTGCCGGAGCGGGGCCGACGGTGTGCACCACGTAGATGTAGCCGTACTCCCAGGCGGTCATCAGTCAGGCTCCTCGGTCAGGCGGGCAGGCGGGCCTACTGCATTATCCGCCTTATCCGCCTGGCGAGCGTGCCTGGTGACCAGCCGCGGCAGCCTGCCGAACGCTCAGAAGCCGGCGGCGTGCCGGCGGCTCGAACTGCGGCAGCGTGTTCCCGGCCGGTTCGCCGCCTGGCGAGCGCTGAGGTCGATGACGTCTGCAAGCCTGGCTGGTTTCTCTGGCACGGGCGGGTGACCGACGACGTGGAGCTGCGGGCGCGCGCGCGGGGCGCTGGCTTCCGCGAGCAGGATGCCGACAAGCTTCTCTGCCATTCCGATGGCAGCGGAAAGTTCATGACGCAATTGCGTAGCGTGCTGACAGCAGTCGTTGGCGCCCGTACTGTCGGTCACTGGCAAGCCCCCAAGGTTGGCCGGCTTCGCCTGTTCCGGCTAGGCGAAGCTCAGGTAACTACATGACGTGCCGTGCGGTGCGGTGATCAGGCGAACACTTGCATGTCCTGAACAGGAACTACGCTATGTCGGCTGTCGGCTACAGGCAGCACGCTTCCTGAAAAAGTCCTGAATTCCGGGCCCCCCGCGATCGGCTCGTGGCGCTCCGCATGGCTGCCGGCCGGCGCTGGTAGCCTCTCGCTCCTGTGACCGTCCCCGCATCCGCCGCCAGTGATCACACCGGTAAGCCCTATCAGCCAACGCGGCCAGAGCAGCTCCTTGCTCTGCGCGCATGGCAGAAAGAGGCCCACCAGGCCTACTTCCGGGCAGACCCGCGTGACTTCCTTCTGGTCGCGACGCCCGGCGCAGGGAAGACAGCGTTCGCGCTCACCATCGCTGCCGAACTGCTGGCGCGCCGGGAGGTCGCCGCACTCACGGTAGTCACGCCGACCGAGCACCTGAAGTACCAGTGGGCGCACGCGGCGCATCGCATGGGCATCGCGCTCGACCCGGAGTACAGCAACTCTCAGGGTCAGGCATCAGCGGACTTCAGCGGCGTTGCCGTCACCTACGCGCAGGTCGCGGCGCACCCGGCCCTGCACCGCCAGCGCGCGGCAGGCCGGCGCACGCTGGTCATCTTCGACGAGATCCACCATGCCGGTGACGCGCTGTCCTGGGGCGAGGCAGTCCGGACCGCATTCGAGCCGCCCGCCGGCGGCTGGCGCTGACCGGCACCCCGTTTCGCAGTGACACGAACCCGATCCCCTTCGTCACCTACCAGCGCGGTCCCGACGGCAGTCTGCGCAGTTCCTCGGACTACGTCTACGGCTACGGCCCGGCGCTCGCAGACGGTGTCGTTCGGCCGGTGATGTTCCTTGCCTACTCGGGCGAGATGCGCTGGCGTACCCGCGCCGGAGACGAGCTCGCAGGGCGGCTCGGCACTCCGATGACGGCGCAGCAGCTGTCGCAGGCCTGGCGGACGGCACTTGACCCGGAAGGCGCCTGGATCATCCGGGTCCTCGAGGCCGCCGACCGCCGGCTGACGGAGATGCGCCGCGCCATGCCGGACGCGGGCGGCATGGTGATCGCCAGTGACCATTCTGACGCACGTGCGTACGCGACACTGCTGCGCGACATCACCGGAGTCCGGCCCGTCGTAGTGCTCTCCGACGACCCGGGCGCCAGCAAGAAGATCGAGCGATTCTCCGCCTCGGCCGATCGCTGGATGGTCGCGGTGCGGATGGTCTCCGAAGGTGTCGACATCCCGCGCCTGGCGGTCGGGGTCTATGCCACCAGCACCGGGACGGCGCTCTTCTTCGCCCAGGCCGTGGGCCGGTTCGTCCGGGCGCGGCAGCGTGGCGAAACCGCGTCGGTCTTCCTTCCGTCGATACCGTCCCTGCTGGGCTACGCCGCCGAACTGGAGACCGAGCGGGACCACGTGCTTCAGCGGCCCGGCGGCCCTGAGGAGGACGAGCGGGAGATTGCCGAGGCCCAGCGGCAGCGGGATACCGCCGACGAGCTTGACTCCGCGCCGTTTCAGGCGCTTGCGGCATCGGCTCACTTCGACCGGGTGCTCTACGACGGTAATGAGTTCGGCGTCACGGCCGAGGAGGAGGATTTCCTGGGCCTGCCGGGCCTGCTGGAGCCCGACCAGGTAGCGCTCCTGCTGCGCAACCGCAAGGCCAGCCAGCTCAGGAACCATGCCGGGGCCGCGCAGGTCAGCCCAGGTGCCGGGCCCGCACCGACGGCACAGGGGCGCGAGCCGAGTGCGCGCGAGACGCTGGCGGCCCTCCGGAAGGAACTGAACAGCCTCATCGCTGCCTGGCACCACCGCACCGGCCAGCCGCACGGCGCAGTCCACGCGGAACTACGGCGCACCTGCGGCGGGCCGCCACTCGCCCAGGCGACCGCAGAGCAGATTCGCGCGCGCATCGCGACGATGCACAAGATGGCCAGGTCAGGTCGCTAGCCCCCGGAGTCCGGGCGGCCTGGCGTAGCGTGTGCACTATGTGCCGAAGCATCAAGACTCTCCGCCAGCCCTATACCGAGCAGGTCACCGACGCTGACGTCCGCGCGGCCGCTTTGCAGTACGTGAGGAAGATCAGCGGCTTCCGCGCTCCGGCAGGACACAATGCCGAGGCATTCGAGCGCGCGGTCGCGACGGTCGCCGTCGCGACCCAGGAACTTCTCGACCACCTTGAGGTGCGCGGCCAGCGCGTCGCCTCCTGATTACCTACTTCGCGCACCGACAACCCGGACATCGAGGAGCCAGGCTGCATGCCCACCGACTGGAACAAGGCCATCATCGAGGAGTTCCGCGCTAACGCCGGCCAGGTCGGCGGAAACTTCGAGGGCGCGGACCTGCTGATTCTCCACACGACTGGCGCCAAGACCGGCCGCGAGCACGAGACGCCGGTCATGTACCGCGAGGTCGACGGCGGCTACGCGGTATTCGCCTCGTTCGCCGGCCGGCCGGAGAACCCGGCCTGGTATCACAATCTGCTCGCCAATCCGCGAGTGACGGCCGAGATCGGCACGCAGACGCTGCCCCTGAGCGCGCGTGTGGCTGACGATGCCGAGCGCGCGCCGATCTGGGCCGCGCAGAAGGCTGCGGTCCCCGGTTTCGCGGACTACGAAAGCAAGACGAACCGGCAGATTCCGGTCGTCATACTGGAGCCAGTCACGGGATAGCGCCCGCAGGCTGCGCCAGCGAGACCGTCAGCCGGGTCAGGACGCGCCGGGTGTCGGCGATCTCGGCTGCCAGCTCCGCCCGTCCCTGCGACCCGGTGAGCCAGACCGTGGCTGTGGTAGCCCCGTTTCCGGCCAGATAGCAGTCGATCTGGCACGGCCCGCACCAGGCACTGGCGATCCGCAGTCGCCTGAGCACCTCGGCGGTGCCGAGGCCGTCCGCCGTCGTCAGCCCGTCCGGCCAGCCGCGCGCACCGTCGTTGACCGTCCCGATCAGCTGGTCGAGAACTTCGGCGAGGTCTGAGCCGGCCGCAGGCGGTAGCGGCACGGTCAGCTGCTGTACCAGCGGCCGCTGCAGGGGCGCGAGCTTGATCTGCACGGCGACGGTGCCGAACGTACCGGTCAGCCACCAGCGGCAGTGCGCGGGCGAGTCGAACTCTGGCCGGCGGCTCGCGTCGAGACGGAACGGCCCGATCCGCTCACGGAGGCGGCCGACGTCGGCCTGGCGCTGAGCGAGCGGCCGGTCCTGGTCGACGTTCGGCGAGAACAGCGCTCCCGCCGCGGCCTCGTCCCAGTTCGCCAGCAGCGCGTCGACGGCAGCACGGGCGGCGACCGTCTCTGCCCACGGCCGGCCTGGCGCCGGGAACGGCCCGTGCAGCCGGTAGCGGCTGCCGTTCTCGCCTTCGGCTGCGGATGCGCGAGCGACGTCGCCCAGGAGCGCTGCCAGCAGCTCGCTCGCCAGCCCGCCCGCAGCCGCGTACGTGCCGTTAGCGAGGACGATAGCGCCGAGTCCGGTGGCCGGATGCCAGCGCATCTGGCTGCCGTACCCCGGGTAACCGCCGCTGTGCTGGATGATCGTCCCGAAAGCAGCGTCATCCTCGGCGAAGAGCCCGAAGCCATAGCTGATCGACAACGGTCCGGCAAGATCCGCCACGATCCCGTGACCACCCCTGGTGATAGCGACCTGAGCTAGCTGCATCTCGCGGCGCGCCGACCGGGTCAGCGGATGGGACAGGTCGCCCCCGGCCTCGCCGCGAGCCGGGAACGCGTCGGCGAATCCGGCCACCCACCGCGCCAGATCACGGACGCTGCTGTAGGCGCCCCCCATCGGCGCGAACGCCCCGTACGGGTCGTGCTCCAGCTCCAGCCACCGCCCGGAGTCCCGCCGGTAGCCGCGCGTCAGCACCGAGACGTCGAACTGCGACCCGTCGTAGCCGGTCTGCGTCATGCCGAGCGGCTCAAGCACCTCCGCGCGGACGGCAGCCGCGTAGTCGTCGCCCGTGACGGCCTCGATGACCCGGCCGAGGATCGCGTAGCCGAGGTTGGAGTACTCGAACGTGGTCCCGGGCCCCCAGGCCATCCGCACCCCGCCGGACGCCAGCAGCTGCGCGAAGTCGGCCGGATCCAGGCCCTGCTGGCGGTCCCCCCACGGGTCGTCGGTGCTGAATCCCGCGGTCATGGTGAGCAGGTGCCGGATGGTGACCGGCGGGCAGTCCGCCGCCGGAAGTCTCACTCCGCCCAGCTCAGGCACGTAGTTCTCAGCGACATCGTCGAGCCGCAGGCGGCCGCGGTCGCGCAGCAGCAGGATGAGCGACGCGGTGAAGCTCTTCGTCATCGACGCGATGCGGAACACGGCATCGGCATCCGGCACCGGGCCGCCGGACCACCGCTCGCCCAAGCCGCCAGTATACACGAGCTCGCGGTTCGCCACGATGCCGTAGGCAAGCCCCGGCTGGCCGCCGCGCTCGGCGAACCGGGCGGCGATGCCGTCAACGGCGGTCAGGTCAACAGCGTCAGCGAGTACCGGCATGGGCGCCAACCTAGCCTGCCGGGACAGCGGCACGTGACTCCTCGGCGACAGCGGCATCGGGCAGGTCAAGGAGCCGGCAGCCGACTCGGATCTCGAATCGCGCCTGGGCCGGCGAGGCGACGCCCGCCAGCCAGCGGCGGGTCGCGGCCCCGAAGATGGCCTCCACGACGGGAAGCAGCTGACGCAACTCCGGGCTGATCGGCCGGCCGCTCCGCAACGTGCACGAGCATCTGCAGGTGCAGTTGCTCAGCCCGCTCGATGACCTCGCTGTAGCTGCGGCTGGTCTCGCGCAGCACCCGGCTCAGCGCAGCGGTCAGGCGGGGCTCTCGCTGCTCGGCGCGGAACTCGCGCAGCAGGTGGCTGGTCACCCGCTCGCGGGGCGTCGCGCCGGCCGTCGCCTCCGCGGTGACCCGCACGAGCGCCGAGGAGTAGCGGCTCAGCAGGATGCCGAGCAGCACGTGGTCCTTGGCCGGGAAGTACCGGTACAGCGTCGCGAGCGAGACACCCGCACGCTGCGCGAGGTCCTTCATCTGCAGGGCGTCTTCGCCGCCGGTCTCCAGCATCGCTGTCGCGGCAGCCAGGATCCGGTCGTGCCTGCCGTGCTGCGCGGCAGTCGACGGGATAGCCGGGCCTGCCTGTGGCACTGTTGCTGACTCGCTTTCTGAAATCCGTTCTGCTTTTCCAGGCCCGCGGCCCGACCGCCAGGATCCGGAGCGCGGCGGCTAGATCCCGAGCGAGTCCGCCAGCCGGTCGAGCTGCTCGCCGGGCGCACCCAGCAGCACCTTGTTCGACAAGCCGTTCTTGTAGTACAAGTGCGCGTCGTGCTCCCAGGTGAAGCCGATGCCGCCGTGTAGCTGCACGGTGTCCACCGCCGCGTCCGCGTATGCGCCCGCCAGCAGCACCCGGGCAACCGAGGCCGCGACACCGAACCGGCCCGGATCCGCGTCCCCTGCCCGGGCGGCGTCGCGCAGCGCAGCGTAGCCGAGCTCCCAGGACTTCTCCATGTCGGCGAGCCGGTGCTTCACCGCCTGGAACGCGCCGATCGGCTGCCCGAACGCGACCCGGATCCGCGCGTAATCGCTGGTCATCTCCAGGCAGGCCTTCATGGCACCGGCCGACTCGGCGGCCAGCGCGAGGCTGGCCAGGTCGATCGCGGCGGCGAGCGCGGCCGCACCATCACCCGCCAGGGCGCGCGCCGGTGTCCCGGCCAGCGCCACCCGAGCCAGTGACCGGCTGTGGTCGACGGCGGTCAGCCTCGTCCGGGTGAGGCCGTCTGCGCCGCCGTCCACCAGGTAGATGACCGTGCCGTCATCGTCGCCGGTCACGGGTACTAGCAGCACGCCGGCCTCCGCGCCGTTGAGTACCGGCGACACGCTGCCGGAGAGCGTCGCGCTGCCGGAGAGCGTCGCGCTGCCCTCGCCCGCCGCGGCCGCCGACACATGGCCGCCAGCGCCGCTCGCCACCGCCAGCGTCGCGATCAGCTCACCGCCGGCGATCCTCGGCAGCAGCTCGCTCTTGGCTGCCGCGTCGTCCAGCCGCTGCAGCACCTCGGCCGCGAGCACGCCTGCGAGCAGCGGCGACGCCACCAGGCCGGCGCCGAGCTCCGCCAGGGCAATCGACAGCGCGGACTTGCCCGCGCCGACGCCGCCGTACTCCTCCGGAATGGTCAGCCCGGCCAGGCCGAGCTGAGCTGTCATCTGCTTCCACACCTGCGCGTCGTACGGTTCGCCCGATGCGATCAGCTGCCGCAGTGAAGTGAGCGGGCTCCGGTCGGCGACGAACTTGCGCACCGAGTCAGCGAGCGCCTGCTCTTCGTCGGTCAGGATCAGTGCCATGTCAGGTGTCCTCAGCCTTCCGCTGCTCGAGCTCAGTTCTGGCGCTGCGTGCCGACGCGCAGCTGGCTGAACGGGGTCGCCCGGTCGACACCGGGATCCTTCGCCAGGCCGAGCACGCGCTCGCCGATGATGTTGCGCTGGATCTCGCTGGTGCCGCCGGCGATCGCGCTGCCCGGGGCCGCGATGATCGCTGTGGTGACGGCGGCCAGCTCAGCCTCGTCAAAGCCAGCGATCTGATCACCGAGCACGTCTGCCGCCACGTTGCCCGCAAACCGGCCCAGCTCCGACCCGGCAAGCTTCGCGACCGAGCCACGGGCACCCGGCAGCCTGCCTGCCTGTGTCTCCTCGCGCAGCAGCAGCGCGAACAGCTGCATCGCCCGGCCCCGCGCATACAGCTCGGCGAGCTCACGCCGGACGCCCTGGTCACTGGTGCGGCCGAGGCCAGCCGCCAGGTCGCGCAGTGAGTCGTAGGCCAGCGGGTTCGTGCGCGAGCCGCCCATCGTGCCGATCGCGATCCGCTCGTGCCGCAGCATGACCACGGCGGCATCCCAGCCCTTGTTGACCTCGCCGATCAGGTTCTCCGCCGGAATCCGCACGTTGTCGAAGAACACCTCGTTGAACGGCGAGTGCCCGGTTGCGACCTTGAGTGGCCGGACGGTCACACCCGGCGCGTGCATGTCGACGATGAACATGCTGATGCCGTTGTGCTTAGGCTTCGTCGGGTCGGTCCGCGCGATGATCGCGCCGTAGTCGCTGTACTGGGCTCCAGAGGTCCACACCTTCTGCCCGTTCAGCACCCACTCGTCACCGTCGCGCACGGCGGTGGTCTGCAGGCTGGCAACGTCCGACCCGGCGCCGGGCTCGGAGAACAGCTGACACCAGATCTCCTCGCCACTCAGCATCTTCGGCAGGTAGCGCTTCTTCTGCTCCTCGGTGCCGATCTCCACCAGTGTGTTGCCCGGCATGCTGATGCCGATGAAGAAGGCGCCGGTCGGCAGGTCGTAGGCGGCCGCTTCCTGGCTCCACGCGATCTGCTCGGCGCTGGTCAGGTCCTGACCGCCGTAGGCGACCGGCCAGGTGATGCCGGCGAAACCCGCATCGAACAGCTTCGCCTGGAACGCCTTCTGCTCGGCCAGAACAGCCGCCTGCCCCCGGGTTTGCACCTCGGCCTCGTCGTCACTGGCTGCCCGCCGCGGGGCGTTGGCCGCCAGCCACGCCCGCGCCCGAGTGCGGAAGTCGTCGGTCATCGCGTGCCTCTCGTCGATCTGCTGGCCGCCCAGGGCCGGCAAACGGGCCAGCCGGGCTCAAAAAACTGAAATCAGTTATAGTTAATGCCTGGCTCTGAGCGAAGCATGGCGTGAGTTCCCATGTCAACCAGAGCGGGCGCATCGGCCTCGTTTCCCCTTCCCGGGCAGAACGAGGCACGGCACGGCCGGTCACGTAGTCCGGCCGCGGGCGCTCCGGGCTGGTGAGAAGGGGCAGCAAGCGCATGCAGGTAACCGGCACGCGGCAGCGTGAGGCGTGGCAGCGGGCCGAGTTCCCGCCGGTCGAGAAGGTCGCTGGCGGAGTCTGGTCGATACCGGTGCCGATCATCGGCAACCCGCTGCGTTACGTGCTCAGTTACCTGATCGAGCATGACGCCGGCTTCGTCATGATCGACCCCGGCTGGAATCACCCGGACAGCTGGCAGGCTCTCACGACCGGGCTCGAGGAGTGCGAGATCCCGCCCGGCGCGGTGACTGGTGTCCTGGTCACACATGTGCACCCGGACCACCACGGGCTGTCCGGGAAGGTCGCCGCGCTGACCGGCGCGTGGGTCGGCATGCACCCGGCCGAGGACCAGTTTCTCGCGCTGCGCGGCAGCAACCTGATGACGCGCGACGGCATGGAGGCGTTCCTGCGCTGGTGCGGCGCTCCCGCCAGCCATCTGGAGGACCTGATCGCAAGCCGTCAGCACGCCGGGGAGGTCGAGCCGATGACCCGGGCCGACCGGCTCGTGGAGCACGGCCAGCTGATCGACGCACCCGGCTTGCGCCTCCGCGCGGTCTGGACACCGGGTCACACTCCCGGTCACCTGTGCTTCCACGACGAGTCGCGGGACCTGCTGCTGACCGGCGACCACATCCTGCCGCGCATCACCCCGAACGTGTCGTCGTACGACATGACGTCCAACCCGCTGGCCGACTATCTCGCGTCGCTGGAGAAGCTGCGCGGCCTGCAGCCAGCGGAGGTGCTGCCCGCGCATGAGTACCGCTTCGCCGATCTGGACTCGCGCCTGACGTACCTGGCCGGGCATCACGAGGAGCGGCTTGCCGAGGCAGCCGGGATTCTCGCCGGCTCGGCCGCGGGCGGGGACGACGCCGTAGGTCCGGCCGGTCTCACCGCGTGGCAGATCGCGGTCGGCGTGACCTGGTCACGGGCCTGGGCGGATCTCGTGTCCTTCCAGCGGCAGGCGGCGGTCGGCGAAGTGCTGTCGCACTTGCGCTACCTGCAGGCACGCGGCCTGGCCGCCGAGGCTGACACCGGCGGGGTCGGCCGGTGGACGCCGCCGGCGGCTCGCAGGCAGGCCGACCGCATTCTGATAGTTTCCGCAGCTAACTAACCTGCGACGGAAGAGGTGGCAGTGGCTGACCGGCACGCGTGGACCCACGAGGGCGCCTACCTGGTCGCGCCGGGCGTGCACCGGATACCGCTGCCGCTGCCGTCGGACGGGCTGCGGGCCGTCAACGTCTACGCGCTCGAGGCGGACAGCGGCCTGGTGCTCATCGACTCGGGCTGGGCGCTGGCCAACGCACTCGACCAGCTCGAACGGTCGCTGGCCACGATCGGTGCCGGCCTGCCGGACGTGCGGCAGTTCCTGGTCACCCACATGCACCGCGATCACTACACGCAAGCGGTGGAAATCCGGCGGCTGTTCGGAACGCCGGTCGCGCTCGGCACCGGTGAGAAGCCGTCCATCGACGGGCTGCTCTCGGGCGAGTTCCGGCCGCTGCGGGCGCAGCTGGCGATCGTCCGCGCGGCCGGCGCCGGACCGGTTGCCGACCAGCTGGCCGAGATCACCTCGGGCAGCCTCGCCGACCGGCAGGAAGGCGCAGGCGAAACCGGGTTCGGCGGATTCTCGCCCGGCCACCCTGTCCTGCGGCCAGGCACGACATTCGGCGCAGCGCTTGGTTACGAGCAGCCGGACGAGTGGATCTGCGGGCAGCAGGTTTTCGACCTCGGCACGCGTACGCTCACCGCGATCGAGACGCCCGGGCATACACGCGGTCACGTGGTGTTCGCCGATGCCGCCGCGGGGCTGCTGTTCGCTGGCGACCACGTCCTGCCGCACATCACACCGTCGATTGGCTTCCAGGAAGCACCGTCCGCTGAGCCGCTGCGGGAGTACCTGCAATCGCTCCGCGTCGTGCGCGAGCTGCCCGACATGCGCCTGCTGCCGGCGCACGGCCCGGTCTCGGAGAGCGCGCACGCCCGGATCGACGAGCTCACCGAGCATCACGCGCACCGGCTGCAGGCGATGGCCGAGGTGCTGACCGGCGGGGAGCAGACCGGATACCGGGTAGCCCTCGAGATCGGATGGACCTCCCGGCAGCGCAAGCTCGCCGACCTCGATCTGATGAACCAGATGCTCGCGATCTGCGAGACCGTCTACCACCTCGACCTGCTGGTGGCGCAGGGCCGGGCCGTCTGCCGGACTGGCGAGGACGGCATCCGCTACTACCAGCTCCCGGCGTCGCCCTCCGATGTCGCCCCCGACGAGGAGACCTCCCCATGACCCAGGCCTCGCAGGCCGCCCGTCTGCGGCTCCCGACCGGGCCAACCGGCAGCAGCCTTCAGCGGCTGGCCGACCAGTACTGGCAGCGCGATGCCGGGCAGTCGGAGCTGTACTTCGAAGGCAGCCGGTGGACCGGCGACGAGCTGGCCGACCGCGCCCGGCGGCTGTCCGGCGGCCTGCGTGACACTGGCGGCGTGCGACCCGGCGACCGCGTCGTCGTGTGCATGGCGAACTGCCCGGAGGTGAGCGTCACCTACCAAGCGATCTGGCGAGCGGGAGCGGTGGCGACACCGGTGCTGTTCCTGCTGAGTGAGGACGAGCTGCGGCACGTGCTCACCGACAGCGGCTCGGTGCTCGTGGTCACGACCCCTGAGTTCCTGCCGAAGGTGGCGGCGGCAGCCGCGACCGCGCCAAGCGTGCGGGGCATCGTGGTCACCGGCGAGCCTTCCGAGGGGCAGGCGGTCAGCGGCGCCGTTCCACTGCTCAGCTTCGCGGTCCTGGAGGCTGCCGAGCCGGGCGACCTGATCGACAGTGACCCGGCTGCCCTCGCTGCTCTGCTGTACACCGGCGGCACCACCGGCCGGTCCAAGGGCGTGATGATCAGCCACAATGCGCTGTCGGCTAGTGCCTGGGCGGCCACGGCCACGTCGTATGACCCGGCCCACCGAACGGCGCTGCCGCTGTCGCATGTGTACGGCCTGATGGTGAGCGTGATGAGCCTGCACGCTCCGGAACCGAACACGGTCGTGCTGATGCGGTGGTTCGACCCGGCCGGCTGGCTGCAGCTGGCTCAGGAGCACAAGGTCAGCGGAAGCCCGCTGGTCCCGTCGATGCTGCAGATGCTGCTTCAGCAGCCGCTCGAAGACTACGACCTGTCCGCGCTTGCCCGGCTGAACAGCGGCGCCGCGCCGCTCCCGCGCCAGGTGATCGACGACTTCGCCCGGCGGCTTCCGGCCGTGGAAATCGCCGAGGGATACGGCTGCACGGAATCGGCGGCCATCATCGCGACCTCGCCACTCGGCCAGTCCCGGCCGGGGAGTGTCGGCAAGCCGGCCCCCGGCGTGGAGGTCAGGATCGAGCTGGCAGACGGGAGCGAGGCGGCCGCGGGCACGGACGGCGAGATCTGCGTTCGCGGGCCAGTGCTGATGTCGGGCTACTGGAATGCGCCCGAGGAGACGGCGCGGGCGCTGCGCGGCGGCTATCTGCACACCGGCGACGTCGGCTACCTCGACACCGACGGCTACCTGTACATCATCGACCGGCTCAAGGACCTCATCATCCGCGGCGGCTATAACGTCTACCCGCGCGACGTGGAGGACGTGCTGGTGCAGCACCCCGATGTCGTCGCAGCGGCGACCGTCGGCAAGCCGGACGAGAAGTACGGCGAGGAAGTCGTGGCCTTCGTGCAGCTGGCCGGCGGCGCGACGGTGACGCCGGCGGAGCTGGTGGAGTTCGCCCGCCAGCGGCTGTCGGCGGTCAAGTACCCGCGCGAGGTCCGGATCGTGGACGCGATTCCGCTGACCAGCGTGCTCAAGACCGACCGCAAGCGGCTCCGGGCGCAGCTGATCAGCGAGTCAGCCGGCTGACTTCGCAGCACGGACAGCAGCAGGCCCGGGCTCATCGCCCGGGCCTGCTCGCTGGTCACGCGTCCTCCGTACGTGCGCACCTCTGAGCTAGCGGACCTCACCGCCCGGCATTGCCGGGCCCGGGCCAGGCTGCTGGCCTGCGTCCGTGCCGGGCATACCCGCGTCCAGGTTCGACTGGCCGGCGGCTGGCTGCCCGCCCATTGCCCGGCCACTCGCCGGCTCCCCAGTCGTCGGCCGGCCGCTCATCGGCTGGCTGTACTGGGAGCCCTGGCCGCTCTGGGCGTAGGGCGAGCCCCGCCCGTACTGGCCGGCCGGATTGCCCTGCGGGTAGTCCGGCTGGAAGACCGCCGACCCGGTCGAGATGACGAGCGTCCGGGCCAGGTGGTCACCGATCCGCTGCCGGTACCGCGAGCACAGCATCACGATCAGGCCAAGCAGTCCGGTGAACGGCCATATCCACGGGAACCCGTCGAAGATGAGGCAGATCCATCGGATGAACATCTGGGTCATGTTGGCCGGGCCGCCGTGCTTGCTGATGACGCGCAGGCCGAGCCACTGCATCGCGAACGTCTGGCCGTTGTGCTTGTGCGGCCTGATGATCCAGTACCAGATGCCGATCACCAGGAACAGGACGAAGGCCACGACTCCGCCCAGGATGTGCAAGAGCCTGCCGCCGCTGCTGTCGAAGGGTATCGACACCAGGTAGGGGACGATCCACACGAGAAACGCGTCGATCCAGTACTGGAAGATACGCCGCCAGGTGACGCGCGTCTCCGCCTCGTTGACAGGACTGGCCGAGCCGGGCTGACCGCCCCAGTGCCCGCCGGGCTGCCCGGACATGCCGCCCTGCGGCTGCCCGGGGCTGCCGTACTGCTGCTCCTGTCCCGGTACGGCGCCCGGGCCGGCGTGCCGTAATCGCCGGGACGAGCGCTCTGCTGGGCGCTGCCCGGCTGTCCGGGCGCATCCCGCTCAGGCATGCTGCTCATCTGGTCCCCCGATCCACGCCGGCCATGAAGGCGTTTTGCGGCGGCTTCCTAACGGGCCGCCACTAGGCGTTTGCGGGTTCGTACCCGCAGGAACCAGGCGAACACATCTAGTCACAGAGTGTTAGTAACTGACGATTTCCCCAGGTCAGCCCCACAGCTACTGGCGACGCGCTCGGTGTCTCGTAGCCGGTCCTCCGGGGCATGTACTCGGACGAGCCGACGCTTGTCCCGAATCGCAGCGAAGGCACGGTGAGACAACCAATGAGACGAACGGTCATCAGCACTGTCGTGAGCGGCCTGCTGTGTCTCACGGGCGCAGCCTGCGGCGCCAGCCGCGGCGCTGGCACCGCGGCCGCTAGCTCCCCCGCCGGCCGGGCCGCCGGTGCCAGAATCGAGCCGGCCAGCAGCAGGCGTAGCCTCCGGACCGCATCGGCGCGAGGACCTGTCGGAGCCAGCTGTCAGCAGATCCCGGGGACCGGTCCGGAAGGGCGGGCGGCGCTGGCCAGGGTCCCGGCCGCCACCGTGATAGCCCGTACGCCGCTCTTGTCCACCCTGGCCAGGGCGATCAAGAAAGCCGGCCTCGCGTCGAGGCTTAACTCAGGGCGGCCGGTAACCATATTCGCTCCCGATAACGCCGCGTTCGCGCAGCTCGGCAGCGGCAACGTCGCCACGCTGATGAGCAGGAAGCGCGACCTCGCGCGGGTGCTGCGATATCTCGTCGTGAGCGGCCGCGTGAGTCCGGCCGACTTCGCCGCAGGCCGGATCTTCACGACGCTTGCCCGCCATTCGCTCGTCGTGTTCCTGCACGGGACCACGTACAAGGTC
The DNA here is from genome assembly GCA_963711535.1 of uncultured Actinomycetota bacterium. Lineage (GTDB taxonomy): Bacteria > Actinomycetota > Actinomycetes > Streptosporangiales > Streptosporangiaceae > JAJYUU01. The sequence goes on from CAVQEN010000008.1 coordinate 1,074,126, forward strand.
AATACCGCAAAAGTCCTGTGCGGCAACATTCGCACTTCTTACGCGACCATCTACATCCTGGACAAGGTCCTGGTCGCTGTGCTGTCCCGGCGGACGCTCAGGGCATGGGCCACGCCGCAGCCGGGCGGCGCGTAGCGTGAAGCTACGCATCCGGAGAGGTCCATGAAACTGAAGCTCGACCTGCACGACATCTACAATCGGGGTCAGGACATCGACCGCGCCCTGCGCGGCATCATCGACGAGGCAGTGCGGACGAAGGCGCCGCTCGTGGAGATCATTCCCGGCAAGGGATCAGGTCAGCTCAAGAAGCACGTGCTGCGCTTCCTGGAGCAGAAGGAGATCAAGGCGCTCTACCACCGGGTGGAGAAGGACTCCAAGAACTTCGGCCGGGTCTTCGTGCATTTCCGGTGGTAATCCGCTTACCGGACGAGACACCTGAAACTCAGGGCCGGTTTGCTTCGTGGGCGCCGCGCTTCAGTCGTCGCCGGACGGCAAGGCCCGCGAAGACCGGGTGCTGGGATCTGGCCTGCGCGTGCCGGCCCGCTCTGTGGAGGCCATCCCCAGCCCCTCGGATCAGTCCCCGCTCATGATCGCGGACGTCGCGGTAGCTGCCAGTGTCAGCACTCCTGCTGTCAGCCCTCCTGCTGTCAGCCCTCCTGCTGTCAGCACTGGCCGATGCCTGGCGGCCGTAGTCCGCCGCCCATGCGAAGCCCATCCCCGCTCCCCCGAGCGAACCGCCGCGTAGCAGCAGCGGTATCGAATCCCCGCACCGATGGTGGCAGCGTCGCGGGTTCGTGTCTACCATCGAAAATCACGCCGGGGCCGGACTCCGGACAATTCCGAACATGCTCGCGACTCGCCCGGGACGTCTTGTCGGGCATGACCGGGCAGCACCCCAGCTATCCGGGAACCGCCGCCGGAAGTCCCTCTGGAACGGATTACGCCCGTTTAGGCGATCATGGCAGGATGACCGCATGAAACTGCTGTTGCGCATCCTCATTCCTGCGGCGGGCCTCGGCATCGCTCATCTGCTGGTCCCGGGCATCGAGCTGACGGGCAGCAGTGACTGGTCGAAGGCCGGGACGCTCATCCTGATCGCGCTGATCTTCGGCGTCGTCAACGCCGTGCTCAAACCCATCGTCAAGACCGTCGGCTGTCTCTTCTACGTGCTGACCCTCGGACTGATCGGCCTCGTCGTCAACGGCCTGCTCCTGTGGCTGTGCAGCTGGGTCGCGGGCAAGCTCAGCCTGCCGTTCCACATCACCGGCTTCTGGCCCGCATTCTGGGGCGCAATCATCGTGGGCATCCTCGGCTGGATCTTCAACCTGGTCTTCGACGACCGCAGCTAGAAGTAGCGGGAATGCCTCGGGCCGTCGGCCCGTCGGCGAGCGGGCCTGGCACGGAAACTCTTAGTGTTCAGTGCTGGCGGGCGTTCAGTGCTGGAGGTGGCCGTTGTCGCAGCAGTGGCCCGTGATCGACCTCTTTTCCGGCGCTGGCGGCATGAGCTGCGGATTCAGCCGTCAGCCGGACTTCAGGCTGATTGGCGCGGCAGATGCCCAGCTCGGCAAGCCCAGCTCGGCCGCGGGCTCGCTCGGCTGCAACGCGAGCTACGCGGCTAACATCGGCCTGCACCCGGTGGACGCTGATCTGTCTGTAGCTGAGCCCGAGCGGGTAATCGAGGCGATGGGCGTCCGCGGGCAGCAGCCAGCGGTCCTCACTGCCTGCCCGCCCTGCACGGGATTTTCCCGTGCGGTCGCCAGCAACCATCTGCGTGACGACCACAGAAACAGCCTGGTCGGCCGGGTCGGCGCTTACGCGACCGTGCTCCGTCCCGACATCGTCGTCGTGGAGAACGCGCGCGAACTCGTCACCGGGCGCTTCAGCGATCACCTGCGCGGCCTGCTGACTCAGCTCACGGCTCTCGGATACCAGGTGGCCGCGAGCACGCACTTCCTGACGGACTTCGGCCTGCCGCAGCGCCGCGAGCGTGCCATCCTGGTCGCCGCCCGCGAGCCGCTCCGGCTCAGGAACCTGCCCGAGCTCTGGCAGGGCTGGCGAGTTGATCCGAAGGCGACGCACGTGCGCCGGGCGATCTGGGATCTACCGGCCGTCGAGGCCGGCCGGGCCCATCCGGGTGACCAACTCCACGTTTCCCCGGCATTTCGGGTTTCCCGCAGCCTGCGCCGACTGGCCGCGATCCCGCATGACGGCGGAAGCTGGGCGGACCTGGCGGCACGGCCTGACGCGGCCGCGCTGATGACGCCCGCGATGGCCCGGCGGCTCGCGCGCGGCGATCTCGGCAGCCATCCTGACGTCTACGGACGGATGTGGTGGGACAGGCCCGCGGTGACGATCAAGCGCGAGTGCAGCCATGTTGGCAACGGCCGTTACTCGCACCCCGAGCAGGACCGGCTGTGCACCGTCAGGGAGATGGCTCTGCTTCAGGGCTTCCCGGCGGACTACACGCTCGCCGGCTCGCTGGCGAACATCTACCGGCACATCGGTGATGCCGTCCCGCCGCTGATCAGCTATCAGCTCGCGGCCCTGTGCCAGTGGATGCTGACCGGGCGGCGGCCCGATGCCGATGAGCTGCTCCTTCCGCAGTCCCACCTGAGGCCCGGTGACCTCGTGCGCACCGGATCGTGACCGCCCGTTGCCTCATGTCAAGATGCCCGCGGAGGATTCTTCGTTGCCTCATGGCCGGATGCCCGCGTGGCCGGTGTGCTGAATCGTTGCTGGACCGCCTGTCGGGTGATGCCGAGCCGGGTGCCGATGGCGGACCAGGGGTGTCCGGCCTGGCGGGCGCGGGCGACGGCAGCGGCGAGGTCTCGCTCGGCGGCAGCGGCGTGCTGCCGGGCGGCGCTGACCCAGTCCAGGACGTCGATCACCGGCCCCGGCGGCAGCGTCACTGCTGCCTGGCCCTTGCCGAGGGTTGAGCGTCTGGCGAGGCAGGACGGGCACAGCGGCACGGCGCCGAGCCTGATGGCAGCGGTGAGCGTGCAGTGCGGCCGGGCGGCAGGATCTCCGGCATAGTGGCAGCGCACGGCACCGGCTGCGTCAACAGATGCTTGACTGACACGGTTTGGCGGGGTGCTCATGATGCCTCCTTGGCGGCGGGCGGCGGCGGCGGTTTCACGGGCAGGCGGGCTGGCTGCCGCTTGGCCCTGACCAGATCGAGGAGCTGGTCGCTGAGGGCGAGGATGTCGCGGCGAAGCTGGGCGGGGTTCAGCTGCCGGTACTGCGCGGTCAGCGCTGCCTTGATCTTCCTGGCGACATGCGGGCTGGCCATCACCCGCTGGTAGGGGGTCTGCGCCTTGTCGTAGCGCTTGGTGACTTTGGCGCCGTGACGGGTCTTGGAGATGAGCTTCTGCTGCGGGGAGAAGAAATTCACCTGCAGCCGCAGCAGCGCGTAGAGCTGGTTGAGCAGGGCCAGCTCGGCGGCGGTGTCATAGCGGTGGTAGCCGACGGCCTGGCGGACCACCGACCAGTTCTTCTGCTCGATGTGGCAGCCGTCGTTCTTGTTACCGGGCCGGGACCGGGTGAAGGTGATCTGCTGCCCGGTGCAGTACCGCAGCAGCTGGTCATTGATGAACTCCGACCCGTTGTCGGAGTCGATGCCCTTCACCGGGAACGGGAACGCGGCGCTGATCTCCTTCAGCGCGGCGAACACCCACTTCTGCGCCTTGTTCTGCACCGCGCGGGGCTCGGTCCAGCCGGTCGCGATATCGGTGACATCCAGGGTCTGGCAGAAATCCCCGCGCGGGTCGCCGCCCTCATGGCCGACCAGGTCAATCTCCACGAAACCGGGCACTGCGTCATCCCACTCGGCCCAGGTGCGGATGGGGATCTGGGACTTCAGCAGCGAGCCGGGCTTAGTGCCCGAGCGGCCCTTCAGCTGCAGCCTGGCCCGCTCGCCGGCCAGCCGCCGGTCAATCGTCGCCGCCGACATCGACACCAGCTGGCCGGCGACCTCATCGCTGATGTCCAGCTCGCCCACCGCCTGCAGCCGCCCGGTGATCTCGGCAAGGAACGGCGCCATCCGCTTGCCCGCCGGCGCGTCCAGCACTGCCCACACCTTCCGCAGCGCCGCGATCACCTCCGGGCCGTACACCGGCGGCCGCGGCGCGCGGGGCCGAACCGCCCTGGGCTTCAGGGCCTCCCGCAGAGCCTTCCGCGCGTGATCACGATGCCATCCCGTCAGCGCGCACAGCTCATCGAGAACGACCTTCTTCCCGGCCCGGTCAGCCCGCTTGTATCTCACTGCGGTCGCCTTCGTCACTGCCTTGCGCTGGCCCATCGTCAGTCCCATCCCGCCCGGATAACGCCGAACCGGACGGCCCAGGCGCCGACACGCCGGCAGCGGGCATTCCTACGTGAGGCAACGACCCCCTCTACGCGGGCATCTCTGGTGAGTCAACGCGGACCGCCCGTTGCCTCATGTCAAGATGCCCGCGGAGGATTCTTCGTTGCCTCATGGCCGGATGCCCGCGTGGCCGGTGTGCTGAATCGTTGCTGGACCGCCTGTCGGGTGATGCCGAGCCGGGTGCCGATGGCGGACCAGGGGTGTCCGGCCTGGCGGGCGCGGGCGACGGCAGCGGCGAGGTCTCGCTCGGCGGCAGCGGCGTGCTGCCGGGCGGCGCTGACCCAGTCCAGGACGTCGATCACCGGCCCCGGCGGCAGCGTCACTGCTGCCTGGCCCTTGCCGAGGGTTGAGCGTCTGGCGAGGCAGGACGGGCACAGCGGCACGGCGCCGAGCCTGATGGCAGCGGTGAGCGTGCAGTGCGGCCGGGCGGCAGGATCTCCGGCATAGTGGCAGCGCACGGCACCGGCTGCGTCAACAGATGCTTGACTGACACGGTTTGGCGGGGTGCTCATGATGCCTCCTTGGCGGCGGGCGGCGGCGGCGGTTTCACGGGCAGGCGGGCTGGCTGCCGCTTGGCCCTGACCAGATCGAGGAGCTGGTCGCTGAGGGCGAGGATGTCGCGGCGAAGCTGGGCGGGGTTCAGCTGCCGGTACTGCGCGGTCAGCGCTGCCTTGATCTTCCTGGCGACATGCGGGCTGGCCATCACCCGCTGGTAGGGGGTCTGCGCCTTGTCGTAGCGCTTGGTGACTTTGGCGCCGTGACGGGTCTTGGAGATGAGCTTCTGCTGCGGGGAGAAGAAATTCACCTGCAGCCGCAGCAGCGCGTAGAGCTGGTTGAGCAGGGCCAGCTCGGCGGCGGTGTCATAGCGGTGGTAGCCGACGGCCTGGCGGACCACCGACCAGTTCTTCTGCTCGATGTGGCAGCCGTCGTTCTTGTTACCGGGCCGGGACCGGGTGAAGGTGATCTGCTGCCCGGTGCAGTACCGCAGCAGCTGGTCATTGATGAACTCCGACCCGTTGTCGGAGTCGATGCCCTTCACCGGGAACGGGAACGCGGCGCTGATCTCCTTCAGCGCGGCGAACACCCACTTCTGCGCCTTGTTCTGCACCGCGCGGGGCTCGGTCCAGCCGGTCGCGATATCGGTGACATCCAGGGTCTGGCAGAAATCCCCGCGCGGGTCGCCGCCCTCATGGCCGACCAGGTCAATCTCCACGAAACCGGGCACTGCGTCATCCCACTCGGCCCAGGTGCGGATGGGGATCTGGGACTTCAGCAGCGAGCCGGGCTTAGTGCCCGAGCGGCCCTTCAGCTGCAGCCTGGCCCGCTCGCCGGCCAGCCGCCGGTCAATCGTCGCCGCCGACATCGACACCAGCTGGCCGGCGACCTCATCGCTGATGTCCAGCTCGCCCACCGCCTGCAGCCGCCCGGTGATCTCGGCAAGGAACGGCGCCATCCGCTTGCCCGCCGGCGCGTCCAGCACTGCCCACACCTTCCGCAGCGCCGCGATCACCTCCGGGCCGTACACCGGCGGCCGCGGCGCGCGGGGCCGAACCGCCCTGGGCTTCAGGGCCTCCCGCAGAGCCTTCCGCGCGTGATCACGATGCCATCCCGTCAGCGCGCACAGCTCATCGAGAACGACCTTCTTCCCGGCCCGGTCAGCCCGCTTGTATCTCACTGCGGTCGCCTTCGTCACTGCCTTGCGCTGGCCCATCGTCAGTCCCATCCCGCCCGGATAACGCCGAACCGGACGGCCCAGGCGCCGACACGCCGGCAGCGGGCATTCCTACGTGAGGCAACGACCCCCTCTACGCGGGCATCTCTGGTGAGTCAACGCGGACCGTAGCTTTCGCGCACACTGGTCCGTTATCATGGAGGCATGCACGGGCTTTCGCGTTTCACCTGGTGGTGGCCGCTCTAGGCGGCCGCCCTGTCCGTGTATTTTTCCGACGGCGCGCCCGCTGGGCAGCGCCGTCTCGCAGTCAGCGAGCGAGTCCGTCTGGCGGGTCAACGACTCTTCGAGGAAACTCGCCATGCTGACAGATACTGCCCTTCCGGCTGACACCGAACTTCCGGCTATGACGGCGTCCGCGCGCGCCAGTTTCCGGCGTTCGGCATCACTGGAGCAAGCCATCGAGAACGACCCGGCTGCCTTCCGGATCCTGACCGGTGACCGGCCAACCGGTGCCCTGCATGTCGGCCATTACTTCGGCTCCCAGGCCAACCGCGTTCGGCTCCAGGACGCCGGGATCGAACTCTTCGTGCTGATCGCGGACTATCAGGCGATCACGGACCGGCAGGCACCGGCCGAGCTGCCCGCCGTCGTGACAGGGCTGGTCGCCGACTATCTAGCCCTCGGGATCGACCCGTCCCGGTCGGCAATCTTCGCGCACAGTCAGGTTCCCGCGCTCAACCAGCTGCTGCTGCCCTTCCTCAGCCTTGTCAGCGTCGCCGAGATCCGCCGCAACCCGACAGTCAAAGATGAGATCGCGGCCGCAGGCTCGGGCACAGTGTCCGGGCTCATGTTCACCTACCCGGTCCACCAGGCCGCCGACATCCTGTTCTGCCGCGCCAATCTGGTGCCGGTGGGGAAAGACCAGCTGCCTCACCTCGAGATCACCCGGACTATCGCGCGGCGGTTCAACGAGCGCTACTGCCCGGAAGCGCCGTTCTTCCCGGAGCCTGAAGGCCTGCTCAGCGCCGCGCCACTGCTGCTCGGAACCGACGGCCAGAAGATGAGCAAGAGCCGGCACAACTCCATCCCGCTGCGGGCGACGCCAGACGAGACGGCCCGGCTAATCGCGCGGGCCAAGACCGATTCGCAGCGATCTGTCTTCTACGACCCGGCGGCCCGGCCCGAGGTGTCGAACCTTCTGCTGCTGACGGCGCTCTGCCGCGACACCACCCCCGAGGCGATCGCCGGGGAGATCGGCGGCGGCGGTGCCGCCGCGGTCAAGGCGGCGGCGACGGATGCGGTCAACGACCGCTTCGCGGACCTACGGGCACGCCGCGCTGACCTCGTCGTCGACGAGCCTTACCTGCGCGAGGTTCTCGCCGCAGGCAACGCGCGCGCGACAGCCATCGCGGACGAGACCCTGGAGGTCGTCCGGAGCCTCATGCACCAGCGGTACTAGCGACCGGGGTTGCCCGCGCTGCCGGGATAGCAAAACCGGCGGGCCGCTGGTGCGGCCCGCCGGCTTGCTGAAAGAACCCGTCAGGATGTAGACCCGAGCCTTGCGAGCTCCGCCTGCACCATGGCCTCGTGCTCTTCCTCGTCCTTCCGGGCGTCACGCGGGCGCCAGCGGCCGCGCAGCAGCGGGATGCTGAGCAGGAAGAAGATGATGCCTCCGACGCAGATCCAGTACCACGTCTTCCACTGGCCGGGCGACTTGGCGGCGGCCGAGACGACAGCGCTGGCATGCGCTGACATGTAGGCGGTCACCGACGGCGGCACCTTCGTCAGGGCTGCCAGCTCGCTGGCGACACCCGGCGCAGATACAGCCGCGATAACCGACGGCGGGACCGCAGCCAGTGCCTTGAGCTGACTGGCGTACGGCGTGAGCGTATTCAGGGCCGGAGCCACTGCGATGACGCCGGTGATCGCCGCCTCGTTGGCATCGATCGTAGCCAGCACTGATGCGCCCTTAGTACCGCCGCCTGCCGCCTTGACGAGAGAGGCGACCAGCGCCGGCGGGATCTTGCTCGGGCTGGAGTAGGTAGCAGCCTTGGCGAACAGCGCCGGGTTAGCCTCGATCACGGCCAGTTCGGGAGCGAACTTGACCGCATTCGCCAGCTGCACGGAGTCCTTCTTGGCGGTCGCAACCACCGCGGGATGGGTGGCTGCGAACGTCAGCGGGGTCGCGTACTTCGTCGCGTCGGCGACGACTGCCCCGTGCGAGCCAGCCCAGGTCAGCGAAGGGTACTTCGCAGCGTAGGCAGAGACCGTGCCGCCGTAGTTGACCAGCGGTGTCACCGAGTTGATCACGACCGGCAGCAGGATGAACGACAGGAAGATGATCACGCGGATGATCCAGCCCCAGATAGCCAGGCCGGTCGCGATCAGGGCCGGGTTCCGGTCCTCGACGGTCTCGGTGAAACTCGCCATCCACGGCGTGTAAGCGATACCCAGACCGACCGATAGCAGCGCTAGCAAGATCGCCAGCGTGTAGTAGCTCGGATGATGCCCGGCCTGCAGCAGGTAGATCACCAGCATCACGGTGCCGATGATCCCGCCCAGGACCATAAAGGGCTTGCGCACCCGCAGCCGGTCCGAGAGCAGGCCGACGCCGATGAGAGCCACGACGTTGAAGCCCCACTCCCAGTTCCCCAGGCCGTTGGCGTCCTTGACGGAGAACCCGAATATAGTCGTCATGTAGATGACGAGGAATCCGACCGCCGTGTAGTAGATCAGCAGCATGACCGACACCGCTATCGCGGAGATGATGACGTCGGCCTTCACCAGCTGACGGAACGGGTGCCTGAGCGCGGCCTCGATATCGATGCCCTTGGCACGAGCCTCGACCAGCGCCCGGTCGCGCATCGTGACCATCAGCTGGTCCCGCAGTCTCGGGGAGAGCTCCCGCAGGAACAGCGCAGCAATCACGAAGACAACGAGACCCACGATGCCGCAGATGTGGTACTCGTGCGTCCAGAACCGCGTGCTCGACGGTACGGCAGGAACAGTGTTGCTGCCGACGATCGCCACGATCAGGCTGCCGAGCACCGGGCCGCACGTCCAGAAGCCCATCGCGGTAGCCCGGCCGACCTGCGGCGAGAAGTCGCGGATCAGTGCAGGCGTAGCGACCAGGCAGATGCCCTCGACGACGCCGACCACGAAGCCCTCGATGGTGAAGGCCCACTTGTTGGTCGCGTTCGGGATGACGAAGGCAACGAAGATCGCGGTGAAGAACAGCCCGAAGACCACCAGGTTCGCCCGGCCGTACCGGTCCGTCAGGCCGGCGAACAGCGAGCCGAACGCACCGATCAGGTTCCCGAAGGCCAGAGTGATCACGTAGAAGGTGAACGACATATGCAGGTTAGCCAGAATCAGAGTGGAGACCGATCCGCCAACGTAGAGCTCGTAGTAGAGCATGACCGTGGCGAGCACGGTCAGTCCGAGGTAGAAGACCCTCATCCCGGTATCGGGATACGAATCGAGCTGCCGGTGAATGAGCGAGGAGAACAATCCCCGCTGACCGGAGACTGGATCCGCCGTGGTAGCTGTCATTCGGCCCTCCTTGCTGTGACCGGATGTTGCGCCTGGGATTAACTACATGCCGACTAGACGGTATCCCCAGGGTCACCACGAAATCAACGGTATGTTTTGGGGTATCTCGACGCCGAGTGACCTGCTCGCGGTTTGCCGTCCGGTTACCGGCCGGCCACCTGCGGGCGTGCCAGGACGAACCGCTGCCTGCTTCCGCCGCCAGGCCCGGCCGGGAGCATCTCGGCTGCCACGAAGCCAGCGGACAGATAGAACCCGCGGGCAGCGGTGCCGCCCGCAACGTCGGGACCGAAGGTGGCGACATCAATGTCGCCGGGTTCTGGCCACCGCCGCAGGATCTCGGCGAGCAGGACCCTCCCCACTCCGCGGCGCCTCGCGGACTCCCGGACGGCCAGCCAGTTGATGTGCCGCTCACCCGGGCGGTGGCTCGTCAGCGCGGCGCCGAGCACAGCATCGTCGCGGTCGCGGACTACTATTCCGGAATTGCGCTCGACCGCTCGTGCCGCGTGACCGGCAAAGTCGGGCATCGCGCCGAAGAGCGGCTCGACCTCACGGGCGAGCTGCAGCCATGACGTCAGGTCCTCGGTAGCGGCGGGCTCGGCCCGGAGCTGCACGGCTGTCAGCAGTTCGGTCTCGGTGAGGATCGTGCCGATCGTCGTCGCCAGCGCGCTCGTCTCGGGAATGATCCGCTCGCTGATGGAAGTGAGCAGATCCCGCGGCCGGTACCAGCGGCACATGTCGGCTGCGCTGAACTCAGTTCGCTGCGGCCTGGTCTCGTGGCGCCGGAGTGACTCCGGCACGCTCACGTCGAGGTAGTAGAAGTACGACGGCCCGGCGTGGCCACTCCTGAGTGCGGCGAGCATGGTCTCGTAGCGGCTCGCGCGCAGGATTCCGTCCAGCACGACGTGGTATCCGTTATCGAGGGCGTACCTGACCGTCTGCTTGATAAGCCCGACGTTCCGTGCACCGGAGCGGTCGTGCTCGCGAAGGACGAGGCGCCGCATCATGTCCTGGCTCACCCAGGCGACTCCTCGGCCATATGCCTGCTGGATCCCGCGCGAGACACTGGTCTTGCCAGCGCCGGAGTTGCCGCGGAGCACAATGAGCCGGACGTCGGTCATATCCGCTCGACGTTAGCGGAACGCATAAGAGCTCGCTCCAGGACCCGTCAGGGGCTGCAAGCCATGCCGCGCGCTGACGGCCTGCCTGCTACCGTGACCTTTCCGGCCCCGCGCTGAACCCCTCCTGCCACGCCTGCAAAACGACGGGTACGAGCACGCTTCGCGACGTACTGACCGCGGCCAACGGTCCGCTGGCAGTCGGCCTGGTCTACGCCAGCCAGCAGCGCGTAGCCACACCGAGCGGCTGCCGTTGCTGTCATCGTTGCTTTCGGCCTACCTTCCGGTACAGCGTGCCTTCGGGAATTTCAGCCCCGCGTTATGCGAATGGGTGCTCTGACGGAGTTAGAGGGTTGTGAGCAACGAGCAAGAGTTCACTGAGTTCTTCGAGGCCAGCTGGGAACCCTGCCTACGGGCGGTCGTCGCCGTCGTTGGCAGCCCTCAGCTGGCCGAAGACCAGGTGGCGGAGGCGTTCACCAGAGCCTGGGTGTCGTGGCGGAAGGTCAGCCATCACCCGGCTCCTCGTGCCTGGGTGGTGCGCACCGCGCTGAATACCGGCGCCTCCTGGTGGCGGCGGCGCAGCCGCGAACTGCCGCTGGCTGATCACGACGTGCCTGTTCCAGGCGACCTGGCGAGTGGCCTGGACGTCACCTTGCTGACCGCAATATCGCGGCTGCCCCCCAGGCAACGTGAAGTGATCGCGCTGCGGATCTTCCTTGATCTGGACACCGACACCATCGCCAGGCAGATGAAGATCGAGGCGGGAACGGTTCGGATGCACTTGTCCCTGGGTGTGGCAGCGCTGCGGCACGAACTCACCTCTAACAAGACCACGGAGGCCAGTCAATGAACGTCCACGATGAAATCAGCGACGCCGACGTCCTGCGCGCCGCAGCCGACTCCCTGTCCACGATTCCCATGCCAAACGCCCCGAAGACGGCGGCGATCATCTCCGCTGGCCGGTCTCGCCGTCGCCACCGGATGACCGCATTGTCGATCACTGGTACTGCGGCGGTCACGGTCGTGGCCCTAGGCCTGTCCGGTGCCTTCGGCGCCACCGGCCATCAGACCTCTGGCTCCACCGGACGCCAGCCCAGTCACCCCGCTCATGCCCAGCTGGCGGCCTGGACGGTCACTAAACTGGCCGACGGCGACATCTCCGTCAGAATCAATCAGTTCAAAGACCCGGCCGGACTCCAGAACACGCTCCGCGCCGACGGCGTACCGGCCAGCGTCACCTTCGCCGGCCAGCAGAACCCGGCCTGCCAGCCCTACCCCGGAGGCACGCCCGCGCTCGGATCTGGACCCTCGCCCCTGCGCCCGTCAGCTCTGCTGAAGCTGGTGTTCCCCCAGCCCTACCAGGTACTGGGAGGGCCGCCGGCAACTGGCCCTGCACACATGGTCAAGGCCGGTCCTGCTGCTCCTCCGCCGTCAGGGAACAGGACCGTCATAGTGATCGACCCCTCGGCCCTTCCTCACAACGCCGGTGTGCAACTGGTCACCAACAATGCCGCCACTGCCCTTCGTTTGCCGGTAGTGGTGTACGCCAGCGCGCAGTGCACCGGTAGTTGAGCCGCTGGCCCATGACTCGGCAGCTTTAGGTAAACACCTAGATGAAGGGCCGCGCGTCGCACTCGCGCGGCCCTTCGGCCACTCTTGTCCAACTGCCCCACTTGGACGGCCCGTCAGTGCTTTGCTGAGCGTTCTTAGACGCGGGCAAGCACCTGGCGCAACGGGTCAAGACCCATAGCGCCCAGGCTGAGCGCCTTAGCGTGAAAGTCCTTGAGGCTGAAGGCTCCTCCGGCTCGAGCCATGGCATCCTCCCTGGCCTGTAGCCAGATCCGTTCACCGAGCTTGTAAGAAGGGGCCTGACCCGGCATGCCGAGGCAGCGGCGTAGCTCGGAGCGCAGCTGCCGTTCATCCCAGCTGGAGTGGGCGCGCAGGAAGTCCCAGGCGATCCTGGCATTCCAGCGCTCGCCCTCGTGCCAGCCGGTGTCCCGTGGAATATCCAGTCCGAGGTGAACCCCGATGTCCAGGGGCACTTGGGCGGCGAGCAGTTGCTGACTGTCGAGCATCCCGAGATATGCCCCCGGGTCGTCCAGGTATCCGAGCTCTCCCATGAGCCGCTCCGCGTAGAGCGCCCAGCCCTCGCCGTGGCCGGATATCCAGGACATGCGCTGCCAGCGGTTCAGGTTCTCCCGGTCTGCCAAGGCGTGCGATATCTGCAGGTGATGGCCGGGAACGCCCTCGTGGTAGACGACCGTGACTTCCTTCCAGGTGGAGAAGGTCTCAACGCCGTCCGGCACCGACCAGCACATCCGCCCGGGCCGGGACCAGTCTTCGGAGGGCTCGGTGTAGTAGATTCCTCCGTCGTTGGTGGGTGCGATCACGGCCTCGATCCGGTGCGCGGGCTGCGGGATGTCGAAGTGCTTCCCGTGCAGCTGCGAAATGGTGCGCTCGGCCAGTTCCTGCATCCAGGCACGGAAGTTCTCGCGCCCTTCGACGCGCCGCGCCCGGTCTTCGTCCAGGATCGCCACGGCATCCTCCACGGTGGCCCCGGGCCGGACCTGTTTACTGACCCGTGTCATCTCGGCCCGCAGCCGGGCGATCTCCTCCCAGCTCCAGCCGTAGGCCTCCCGCAGATCCGCGGCGGCGCCGAGGAAGTACCGCGAGGCCCTGGCGTAAACTTCCGGCCCGCAGGCATCCTTCTCTCTGGCCAGCGGCATAAGCTCGCGGTCGAGGAAGGCGCCAAGCTCGGCCGTAGCGGCCGTAGCCGCGCGCGCGCCACCTCCAGCTCCCCGCGCAGCGAGTCCGGGACTGCGGTCAGCCGCCCGGCCAGCCCTGCATAGAAGGAATCCCCCGGCTTGGCCCAGGCCGCGCACTGCGCGGCGACCTCCTCGACCTGCCGCCTGGCCGCGCAGCGGCCATTCCTGGCCGCGTCAAGCAAGGTCGCGGACAACTGGCGGTAAGCCCGTGGCACCGCGGCCATCCGCTTGGCGATGCTGGCGGCGGCCTCCTCGCCCTGCGTGGGCATCAAGTCGAAGACCTCGCGCACCGTCTGCACCCGGCTGTTGATGGTGTTTAGCTCGCTGGTGGTGTCCCCGGCGTCGTAGCGCTCCACAGCCAGTGCCAGGCGCTCGCGCATCGCGGCCCGCGCGACCTGGTCGTGCGGCTCCGTGGCCTCGGCCGCGTCCAGGGCCGCGAGGGTTGAGCGATCCAGTTCGGCCCGTTGCGCGAACCCGTCAGCACCGAGATCCGCCAGCTCGTGGTCGTGCCCCGCGATGCCGGCGTAAGTGGCGTAGACCGGGTCCAGGGCGGCGACCCGCTCCACGTACTCCGCCCCGATGTCGTCGATCGAAGGCATAGGTGAAACCTAGCCCCGGGGGCGCCGCGCCGCGCCCATGGTCGTGCCAACGATCCGGTTGCGGGCCCATGCCGCTGCGCATGCCCGCGTTAGGTAGTTGCGGCCCGTCTCGGGCGTGCCGATCCGTCTATCACATTGCGGGTCTATGTCCGTGTGATCGGTGACCAGCTCGCCGAGGCAGCGGCCATCTTCGCTCGCGCAGTTCAGGTCGGATGAGTGGCTGCTGTTAGCAAAACGGCCCCTGCCGAGTTCGGAAGGGGCCGCTGGCCTGGCTGGCTGGCGCGCTCGGAGGGACTCGAACCCCCAACCTTCTGATCCGTAGTCAGATGCTCTATCCGTTGAGCTACGAGCGCATTCGGACCCCGCACAGTGTATAGCCCAGCGGGCGTCTCTGCTTCATGGGCCAGCACAGCGGCGCCCGATAAGCCGGTCCGCCGTCGTCGCCTGCCGGGCGGTCAATCATGCGGGGGGCCGAGGGATGGCGTCAGCAGGGCTTCGGCGACGTACCGGACCTCACCGGCCATGCTGGCCAGGCCTTGCGCCAGGCGAGCGCATGATTCGGCCAGGCCGGATATCAGCCCCGTCAGGCTCGTATCCGGCGGTGGCACGAGCCCGACGCGCTCGTAGCCCCGGCTGAGCAGGCCACTGGTCACCTCAGTCCGGCCGCGGACGGCGCTCTTAATAGCGGCGACAGCATTCTCTAGCGCGCTGGCAGGCCGTGACCATCCTGTATCGTCGCGCGCGGCCGGATTGCCGTCGTCATAGGAATCGTCGAGAGCGACGGACCGGGCGCGGACATCGAGGTCAACGCGCCAGAACAGCGGCACCCCGGCTAGCCGGATGAACACGAGTCGGCGGCGGTCCGAGCGCGCGAGGCCGGGGTCAATGCGCACTGCCCGAACTGAGCGGAGCGTCGCGGCGAGTCGTACTGCCGCAGACACAGCCTCCGGGAACGACTCGTTCGCGACTATCCAGCACAGGTCGATGTCGCTGTAGGGGTCGGCGCTCCCGTCAGCCAGCGAGCCGCGGAGAGTGACGCAGGATGGGATAAGCGCTTCCAGTTGTGCACTCAGCCCGGCTCGCTATCGCCTGCAGCGGCGGTCGTCGAGAGGTACGGCCCGGCCCGCACCACCATGGCAGATCCTGCCCTTGTCGAACTCGCGCTGAGCAGCTTCATCCTGACTTGCGGCCAACTCCGCCGTAGATAGCAAGATCCTTCCGCGGCTGGATATCCAGCGGCGGCCTCCACTGGTCAACCGGCACGACGCCTGGCTCCAGTAGGTCGAGGCCGGAGAAGAAGCGGCAGACCTGTGCGTGAGTGCGCAAGCTGACCGGCACGGCCGCGTGCTGATTGTAACGCCGCTCGGCCTCGCCGGCCGGGCCGGTCGCTATATCGGCCGCCGGATGCGCAATAACCAGGTGGCTGTCCGGTGCCAGCGCTCCGAGGAGCTGCGAGACAATCTGCCACGGGTCGTCACTGTCGGGTATCACCTGCAAGATGCCCAGTAGCATCACTGCTACCGGCTGGCTGAAGTCCAGCGTACGGGCAGCCTGGCCCAGTATCGCCGCAGTCGCATGCAGGTCGGCGTCGATGTAGTCGGTAACCCCGCCGGGGCCGCTGGTCAGCAGCGCGTGAGCGTGGGCGAGCACGACTGGATCCTTGTCCACGTACACCACCCGAGCGACTGGCGCGACTGCCTGGGCGACCTCGTGGGTGTTATCCGCTGTCGGGATGCCAGTGCCGATGTCGAGGAACTGGCTGATACCCGACTCCCCGGCCAGGAACCTCACCGCACGGCCGAGGAATGCCCGCTGGGCGCGCACCGCCGCGACGATGCCGGGATATGCCTGCATCACAGCGTCGCCAGCGGCCCGGTCAGCGGCGTAATTCTCCTTGCCGCCGAGCCAGTAGTCATACACGCGTGCCTGGTGCGCCGTGCTGGTGTCGAGGCCGTCGCTGGGGGCTGCGGGAGTCACGGCCCCATCATCCCACCGACCACGCCGGACCGAGCGCCCAGCCGCGTTCCGGTCGCCAGGGTCAGGTTCTCAGGTGCCATGGCAAACTCTCACCTGTGATTCTTGCGCTCGTTACCGCGTACGCTCCGCGCGGCTGCAGAGGCGATCACCACCTCACCGCGGGTAAAGCATCAGAAGCAGGGCACGGTTCACCGGCTCCAGGCCGTCGTAGACGTGCGGTTGCGCGGCGTCATAGTAAATGGAGTCGCCGACGGCGAGGTCGGCAGGACGGGCAGCTGGGCCTGCCGTGAGCGAGCCGCGGGTGACGACGAGGCACTCGCGGACACCGGGCAGGTGCGGGTCCGAGGACTGCTGCTGGCCTTCGATGACCAGCTCGTAGACCTCGACGGTGCAGGGTCCCGCCAGCCGGTGCAGCAGTCTGGCGTGCACTGAGTCGCCTTCTATCCGGGCGCCTTCGTCGGCCCTGACTACCTCCGTCGGCGTTGGCGCGTTGTCCAGCAGTTCTCCCAGCGGGAGCCCGAGCGCGGTTGCCAGCGCCCACAGCGTGCTCAGCGTGGGATTGCCGTCACCGAGTTCGAGGGCGTGCAGAGTGGACTTGCCGAGGCCCGCGGCAGCCGCCAGCTCTGCCAATGACATGCCCGCAGCCCGGCGGTGCCGGCGCAGGTTGCGTCCAACTGTGTCCGAGATCGCCATGCCGTCCATTTCACCGGTATATTCGTCCTGTATAGTAACGATGCCTGCGCCGCCCAGGGGAGTTGACATGCCCGTATCGCGCCTGGCGCACATCCCCGGAATCGGCGTGGACGAGATCGGCGATGCCGCCGACGCCGCCGGGAACCCTGATTTGCTCCGGCTGGAAAACCTTGACACTGACGTCCCGCCGCCACCCATCGCCCGGGAGATCACCCGCGTCGCGATAGAAGACGATGACGCCAACAGCTACCTCCCCTTCCAGGGCCATCGGACGCTGCGGGAGGCCGCAGCCGAGCATGTCAGCGCCATGACCGGTAGCAGGTACGACCCCGGCACACAGTGCATCGGCGTGGCCGGCGGCCTCAACGGCATCCTCAACGTACTGCTGGCCACCGTCGAACCGGGACAGGAAGTAGTCATCGGCGACCCGATCTATGCCGGGCTCGTCAATCGCATCCGGCTGGCGGGGGGAATTCCCCGCCACGTGCAGTGCGTTCCGGGCGAACACGGCTGGGCAACCGACCCGGGCGAACTCGCGGCGGCTATCGGACCGCAGACCGCCGCGGTGCTGCTGATGAGCCCGGCCATGCCCACCGGCGCAGTTCTGTCGGGCGAGCACTTCGACGCCATCGCCGACCCGGTCAACCGCCATGGCGCCTGGGTCATCTGGGATGCCGCGATGGAGCGGCTGGTCTTCGGCGCCAGTCGGCCCGTACATCCGGGAGCGCACCCAGGGCTGGCCTCCCGCACCATCACAGTGGGATCCGCCTCGAAGGAACTGCGCATGATCGGCTGGCGCGTAGGCTGGGTCGCCGGCCCGCAGCCGATCATGAAGGACATAGGCCTGGTCGGCCTGACCAACGTGGTCTGCCAGGTCGGCATCGCTCAGCAAGCCGTAGCCGCAGCGCTGCGGCACCCCGCTGCCGCGGCTGACGTGGCGGCTGCGGTCCGCCTGTGGCGGGAGCGGTGCGACCACATCCTCGATCAGCTGACGCGTTACCCCTGCATCCGCCCGGACGGCGGCTGGTCGCTTCTCATCGACTGCGCCGACCTGGGCATGTCCGCCGCCCAGGCATCGCAGCGCCTGTTCGCTCGTGGCGAGGTCGCGGCGACACCGACGACCGGCTGGGGGCCAAGCGGCGAGCGTTTCCTACGCGTGGTTTTCGCCAACGAGCCGGTCGAACGACTCGGCGACCTGCGGACACGCTTCGATACGGCACTGGCCTGAAGCAGGAGGAGTCCCGGCCGAGCCACGGGCCGGGCAGGTGTCGGTCACCACAGACGGCCTGCAGGTCAACGTGGCGGGAACCTGGCTCGCCAGCCGCACAAGCGTCAGGCCGCCATCGTCCGGCTCACCCGCAGCCCCGCCGTCGGGCTCACCCAGGAACGACGGTCAAGCGAATGTGCCGACCTCGTCGCTCGATGCGCGACAATGACGTGGTTTGGACAACGGCGGCGGCCCAGCCGGAGGCGGAATGGTCAACGACCTGCCATGGGAGGGGAGCCAGTTCGGCCCTGGCTCCCGGATCGGCAAGTATGTGCTCGAGAAGCAGATCGGCCACGGCGGCATGGCGGTCGTGTTCAGGGCGCGTGACGATCAGCTCGGCCGATGGGTGGCACTCAAGATCATGGCCCCGTCCGTCGCCTTGGACGCGGAACTCCGGCAGCGGTTCGTCCGCGAGTCGAAGGCCGCGGCGGCTGTGGACGACCAGCACATCATCCCGTTGTTCAAGGCCGGCGAATCGGCCGGCGTGCTGTTCATCGCCATGCGGTACGTCGCCGGCGGTGACGTTCGGTCGCTGCTGGCCCGCGAGGGTCCGCTGAGCCTTGATCGGGCGTCCGCGATCCTGGTATCGGTAGCGTCCGCACTCGACGCTGCCCACGCCGCTGGACTGGTGCACCGCGACGTCAAGCCAGGGAACATGTTGATGGACGTCCGCAAGGGCCGGCCGGATCACGTCTACCTGGCGGACTTCGGGCTGACGAAGGCTACATTCGGGGCGGTCGCTCATACCAGCACTGGGAGATTCCTGGGAACGGCCGGTTATGCCGCACCGGAGCAGATTAGGGGACGGCGCATTGACGGCCGGGCGGATCAGTACGCCCTGGCGTGCGCCGCCGTCGAGATGCTCACCGGGCAGACGCCGTTCCCCTTCGAGAACGTCATGGCCGTCCTCACCGCGCACATGTCCGAGCCTCCGCCGTCACTGTCGGCTCGCCGTCACGGGCTGCCTGCGGAGCTAGACGCGGTCTTTGGCCGGGCGCTAGCCAAGTCACCCGGTGATCGCTACTCGAGCTGCGGCGACTTCACCGCGGCGTTCCAGCGCGCAACCGGCGTGGCCCGGTATGAGGCGCCCGCCACGGCCGGAGCATCGCACCACAGAACCGAAGGGGAGGCAGCCACTCTCGCCCCCGGCGGACCCGGCGGTGTTCGCGCGGAACCCGCCGCCACCAGATCCCTGGCGCTGTCTCCCTCGATAGAGCCGCCCGGCCAGGTCGACGTCGTCCGTGGCCGCAGGCGTGGCGGGCGCTTGGTGATCGCCGCCGCAGCGGCTGTTGCCGTCGCCGCCACGGTCGTCGCGTTCCTCACGCTCCCGCAGCCGCGCCGCGCACCTGCGTCTGGCACCGGTGGCACGGCGGCGGGGCGAGCGGTGTCGACGCTCCGCTGGCACAATTACGCCGGCGCCAGCGGGTTTGCTATCCGTCTGCCGCCTGGCTGGGCCGTCGCTTCGACGACGTCCGGCGAGGTTCAGTTCACTGGGACGCACGCCGGGTTTGTCCTGGTCGTCGCGTGGAACACGCACCCGCAGCCTGATGCACTGGCCGACTGGCAGCAGCAGGCCGCCCAGAAGGCTGCAACCGATTCCTCCTATCGGCAGATCTCGATTCGCCGGGTGAGCTACCGCGGCTACAACGCCGCTGACTGGCAGTTCACCGACATCTACCAGCGCGTCCGTATCCGCGCTCTCGACCGGGGCTTCATAGTCCGGCCCGGCCAGCTCGCCTACGCCATTGAGCTGTACGGCCCGGCTAGCCAGTGGACCGCGGTGTACGCCAGTGTCTGGCGGCCTCTGGTGACCAGCTTCAAGCCCTCCTGAGCGGCCGCGCCTGGGGCTGTGGTCACCCTCCCGCCGGCCGAGTTCGGCGAGCTGGTCGAGGCCCGCTCGACCAGCTCGCCTGCGATCCGAGGCCAACGTTCCGGCGACCGGACAACCATGAGGACTGGGCCAGTCATTTCCAGTGACTAGGGCGCGAATTGAGCGTCGTGGGTTGGCTGTGCTGCTACGACGCACCGGGCGGGTACGCCCACGGACGGGGAGATCGAGAAGCTGACGTGCCATCGGGCACGGCTTCCGACCACAGGGGACTCGCGGACATCGGACACTCCGAGCTGCATCCCCTCCGGATAGCCAGGAGACGCGGCAGCGCGCACGTACAGCACGATGACGTCGCCGTAGCGGTCGTACACGTCGGGAACGAATCCGCCATTTGTGTACGTGCCTTCGGCCGTTATGGTCGTGCCAGTCAGCTGGCACGAGGTCGGCAGAAGTATTGAAGAGGACGGGCCGTGGTTGCCCTCGGCCTTCATCTGCCTGTCGGATTCAACCGAAGTCGGCAGTTGCGGAGTTGAGCCCGCGGCAACAGCCCGCGGCGTTTCCGTTGCTGGACCGGTCCTGGCGGTGGCCGGAACCGGCGTAGTGGCCGCAGGCAGAGATGCCTGTCGGCTAGCAGGGCCGCAACCAGCGACCAGAAGGGCGCCAATGGCGGCGGCCGCGGCGGCCGCGGCGAAACTAATCGAACGCATGCTCGCAATAATCTGCAAGCGCAGCGAGCTTGTCATGGGGAGAGTTTCCCGAATGGGGAGGCCTACCCGACAAAGGTCACTGCCCAAGCCAGCGCCGACTTGCCTGCTCAAAAGGTACGGCTGGCAAGCCCAAAAAGGGGCGCTGCGGCTGCCCCGGCCGCGACCGAGATCATCGGCGCGCAAGCCGGGGCAGGGCTGGTTAGGCAGCGCCAGTTAAGGCAGCGTCCATTCCTGGTTGGAGTTGCCGGTGCACGCCCAGATCTGGACTTGGGTACCCGACCCTCCGTAACCCGTGTCATCCAGGCATTTGCCAGAGTTGGGGTTCACCAGCGAGCCGTTAGATTGAGGGACCCAGTCTTGTGCGCCGGTCCCATTGCAGGTGTAGAGGTCGACGGTGGTGCCGTTGGCCGTGCCCGCGCCGTCGACGTCGAGGCAGTTGCCGAGCACTTCGAGAGTGTCGTTCGTCTCCACGGTCCATTGCTGAGCGTCGGTGCCGTTGCAGGTGTAGACCTGGATCGGGTTGTAGTTCGTGGTGATCGCGCCGCGGTCGTCAAGGCACAATCCCTCGTACCCGGTGATCGGGCCGGTCGGGGTGGAGCTGGCACCGGTTGTCTCATAAGCGGCGACGTAAGCCACGCTCATCGTGCCGCCAGAACTCGTCGAGCTAGTCGGCGCGGTGCAGTCGCAGACGCCGTCGGGGTACCCGCCGCCCATGGCCAGGTCGAGGATGATCGACATGTTGTGGTCGTACGCCGCCTGCCAGGTCGAAGTGCCTACCTGGCTCTCGCTCACGCTGAAGGTCTGGTTGCCGTTCCGGTAGAACGTGATCGATTCATCAGAGGTGTTCGTCCGGTTGAGGATCATCGTGTACGTGTTGTAGCCGGTCTGGCAGCCCGAGCAGGACAACAGCCCGCTGCCGATGCCATCAGGCTCGTTGCACGGACCGCCTGGATCGGTGCCGCAATGGATAGTGCTCGAATGCTCGGACAGGGCGTTGACGTCTTCCAGGATGTCGATCTCGCCGTTTTCCGGCCACTGGCCGGGGCCGAGCATCCAGAAGGCCGGCCAGTAGCCGAGCCCGCTGGCCGGATTCGGCTGCTCGATCGACGCGGTCACCTCCAGCTCGCCGCCGGCCGGTGCGCCGACGTTGGCGGAAGTCGTCTGGATACGGCCGGATGTCCACGAGGTGCCGCTACCCAGTGCGGTGATGTCCAGATCGCCGTTGCCGTCGAGATAGACATTGCTCGTCGAGTTCGTCATGGTCTCGATCTCACCTGTGCCGAAGCTGGAGCCGGGTCCGGTGTCGTACATCCACTGCGAGTCGGCGCCGGAGCCCGCCGCACCGTTGAAATCGTCGCTGAATGCCGTCGTCCAGCCAGAGGGCGGTGCCGGCACTGCCTGCGGGGACGCGAGTGAGCCAGGGTGCGCGGCCACAGTGGACGCCGCCGCCTCGGCGGCCGTCGCGGGCGCAGCGTTTGCCGCGAGAGCGGATGGGGCGGAGGACACCGCGCCGGCCGCTAAGACGAAGACCGGCCCGACGACAACGGCGGTGACCACCAGCCGTCTGGCA
Source organism: uncultured Actinomycetota bacterium (assembly GCA_963711535.1). Lineage (GTDB taxonomy): Bacteria > Actinomycetota > Actinomycetes > Streptosporangiales > Streptosporangiaceae > JAJYUU01. The sequence continues at coordinate 1,096,237 of CAVQEN010000008.1, forward strand.
GCGCGACACCGCTGTGCGGCGCGCACAAGAATGCGTTGAACTCCCAGTAACTTCCCGTCCATACCACTGCCTCTCTTTCTGCCCAGATTGGGAGGCGGGCCGCGAGGTAGCCCATGCACGGCCCCGCCTCCGGGTTCTTCCTCAGTCCCCTAGGTCGCTCAGGAACCTGTCGGTGTACTCCAGTGGTGTCGTGCCGGAAATCGAGTTGCAGGTCGGGGACGCATACGAATCGGTGCAGGGCGTGTCCCGGTCCAATGACCAGAAGTGCAGCCCGGCCAGGCCGTTGTCGACCGCGTATGCCGTCAGCGTGTCCACGTCCGCGACAGTGAAGGTCTCGCTGGTTGTGTCGTTCATCCCGATCATCGGGGTGACGGCGATCTTGCTGGCCGGGATTCCGTAGGTGTGCTCGAGGTTCTCCACCGCCTGGATCGCCGACTGCGCCATCTCGCAGCTGCCGGAGACAACGACGCACACGCTGCTGGACGCGCTGCCGTAGTCCATGGTCATCAGGTTGATGACGTAGTTGTTCAGGCCGGAGCCGAGCACCGCCTCGACGACCTCGTTGCCGAGCGAGTTCACTCCGCCGTAGCTGCCATCGGATGCTCCCAGCGTGGCGAGCGTGAACGAGAACTGCAGGTCCGGGTACTGCGACTGTGCACCAGCGGCCGCGTCGACCAGACCTTCGATGTCCGACTCGCTTTGGCCGCCTTCGATGTCGAAGTCAATGCCGACCAGGTTCGGGCTGGCGTACTGAGCGATGAACGATTCCATGCCAGCCGTCGAATCGCAGGTGAAGGTCCCGGCCTCACCGCCGGTCGAGACGACGTAATCTAGGTCGGCGGACTGGAGTTGCGGGATGTTCTCGGCCGCCCAGTCAGCACCCGAGACACCGCCCCAGGTCTCGCTGCCGCAGGTTCCGGTAGCGAACGCGAGCGTGATCGCGGGCAATTGCGGGATGTACTCCGATACCAGGCTGCCGGAGCCCACTACCGGCAGGTCGGTCCCTTCCACGGCGGACTGCATCTCGTAGGTGTTCCAGTTCATGTTGATGGTGACGTCCTTGTACGGGCTGAAGAGCAGGCCGTTCACCGAGCCCGTGCCGGACCCACCCCCGCCGCCGCCGCCACCCCCCGAGCTGCCGGTGCAGGAGCCGTCGGACGTCCACGGCTCTCCCGAGCCGCTGCCGCCGTTGTTGGTCGCAGGGTCGTTGCCCTGAGTCCACCAGTTGGCGGTGTAATTGATTCCGTCCTCGCTGGCCTGATCTCCGGCGGTGTAGACGGTAGTGGAACTCCACGTCGCGGCGCATGCGGTGGATGCCTGGGCGGCCGGCCCGGTGGTCCCCGCGAGGACCGAGCCGCCGACTGTCAGCCCGAGCGCCGAGCCAGCGACGAGAGCAGTGCGTAAAATACCCCTTCTGACCTGCATTGACCCTCCAGAGGCGAGAGGAGCTCAGGCGATTCCGCACTCGCATAAGCCCGTAAACCGTGATGTGGTCACTTTGTAACCCCGGGCGGCCGGGCCGTCAAGGCTTATTTTTAGGAAACTTTCCTGTTAGTTCTGTTCTGATTGGAGGGCCCTAGGGTCCTGCCGACCGATGCAGGCACTCCGTGGTCTCACCGGGCGCCAGCGTCAAAGGGCACCGCGGTGTCCACCGCGTCCACTTGCGAACGGCAACAGCGGAGGGCCCCGTGCACCCGCGGCGGCAGTCAAGCCGGACACAAGCACTCAGTGGCCAATACTGGTCACCTGCGCTGCCGTGAACCGGCGCGATGTGCTGTGTCTCATCGTTCTGTCCCAGGGGTTGTCTCACCGTTCTGTCATTTTCTTCAGAGCAGGCGAACCACGGCTCTGGGTCACTGAGGCCGGTTTGGCGCTCGAAAAGGCGTCGGTGCAGACCTTCGGCGGTTCTACGTGGCGCCCCGCGGAACTCGGAGAGCCTGTGTGCGCCGCTGGCGTCGTTGTCGATCTTCGTTCGGGCGCCAAATGCGCCACAAGGCACTATCACCACGAGCCGCCGTAGAGCCGCCGCATCCCGAGCTCGCACACGTGGTTCAGTTCGTTGATCTGTTCCTGCGGCAGGGTCGGCCAGCGAGGAGGCCGGGCTGCTACCACCTGCGCGGCGCGGTCAAGCCAGGCCGGATCAGCGTGCGGCAGGTCGGCGAAGCGCACTAGCCGCGACAGCGCCAGTCTCGGGTCGGCCACGAGGTCCTCGTAACTGAGCTCGAGCACCCGTTCGGGCGGCAGGCTTGCGAGAACGTCGAGGCCGGGCATGATCATGTCAGACCAGAATTGACCGGATTCCACCACCGGCACCTCGAGCCGCTCAAACGCCTCGTGATCGAATGTCTCCGGCATGAACGGCCGCAGATCGGCCGGGACATGCTCCGGCGGCTCCTCATCGCCCAGGTACCGCGATACGCCCAGGCGCGATTGCAGCATAATCTCGACCGTTCCGAGGCGGTATAAGGGATGGCGGCTGAACGAGTATGCGCACTCGCGCCCGTCGCGGTAGAGATGCACGAACTTGGCATCCGCGAACACGCTGGCGAGCTGGCTCATGTACAGCAGTGAACCGCCGGAGCGCTCGACCCAGGCGCGTGCGCCCAGACGATCGCACAGCCACCCGAACAAGCGCCGGTGTTGGACTGCGGCCGAGGCTGGGGTCAGACCCGCGACGTATGCCCCCACTTCGTCATAGAGGCCTTCGGGATCGTCGCTCAGGTGCGGCAGTGCAGTGACCAGGATCGGCGGGACCCCCGTAGCCGGAGTAAACCTGCTGCCGGCGGCTGGCACGTATAAGAACTCCGGGGCCCGCACGCCGAGCCGGTACGCGTGCCTGAAGAACACCCAGGGCTCGCTGAGCAACCGCCAATACGCCGCAGCGTCCAGTTCACCCGGTGGGAAGGGGTCGGGCATTAACAGAGAGAGAAACTCGGACAAGCTGAGAATCTCCGGGTTCAGCCGAAGCATGTTCGAGACCATCGTCGAGCCGCACCGGCCGGTGGAGACGACGAAGACACCTGGCCAGGCCGCACGCGCATCAGCGGTCACGTCGAAGTCGCTCCCCTCACAAAGCCTGCCGCTTTCACGATAGCCAGCCCGCGAATGCGCTGGGAAACACCTACGGTGCGGGGCTGCACCGAGACGCACGGCGCGATCAGCACTCGACGGCGGGCGCAGCAGACGAAGAAACTTGGGAACAACGAGCAGCAGCCAGTCGGCTAGATCGGTGCCATGTCGACGAAACGGCTGTAGTGCCCCTGGAACGCGACGGTCACCGTGGTGGTGGGACCGTTCCTGTGCTTGGCCACAATGAGATCCGCTTCACCGGCTCGGGGCGACTCGCGCTCGTACAGATCCTCGCGGTGCAGCAAGATCACGACGTCCGCATCCTGTTCAATACTATTGTGCAGGCTTATCCCATTTGCGACGAGGTTGTGGGTTTCAGATACGGTCGCGTCGTACACGGGCTGATCGCCGAGGGACTCGACCGACGAGATGGCATCCCAGAACACGTCGTTTGTTGCCATCATCTCCAGCTCGGCATCATGCAGAGCCTGCGCGATTCTTCCCAGCCGCGTTCTCGTCGGGCTGATCGCAAGATTGAGATCACCCCTGCTTCTGGTTCCCGCAGCTGCGGTGATCTTTGCCGCTGACACTGACTTCTCCGCTGACACTGACTTCTCCGCCATCGCCACCCGGACGCGATCCCAGACCGCAGGCGGAATCGTGTCGAACCGGCCCACCGGTGTTACGAGATCCAGCCGCTTCAACGCCCGCGCTACACCCGCCTCCCGGGCGCCATGTACTCCGACACGCTCCAGGAAACGTCGCTGATCCTCAGCTCCGCGGACGTCGACAGTCCACTGCGGCCGCCCGTACGTATTGCCCGCGGCGCGCAACCGGGAATTGATGTCGAACCGGGAAAGCAGGGTCTGGAGCCCACGCGCGAGCCGCTCGCTCGTCGTGCTGTAGTAAACGCGCACAGAACCCGCTGCCGTGGCCGTGACCGAGCCGTCCGTCGCCCACAGGTGACGGAGAAACATCGCCAGCTGCCTGGTTGGCAACGAGAAGACGCACGCGGGCAGAAATTTTTCGCGGCTGCGGAGGCCAAGGAGACCTAGACCGTCGAGCCACGCCGCTACCGGGTTCCGCTTACCGTGCGTCAGGTGACGAGGCGACGGCAGCCGCAATGAAGTGCAACGCGCAGCTTCGTAGTCATCGCGGATTGCCGTGGTCCCGAAGTGCCGGGCGGCTTTCGTCACGGCAAGAGGATTTGCCTCGTCGGTGCTCACGTACCTGATCGGCTGCCGCCGCACAAAAGAGCCGTCCCCGAGAAGATGGGCCAGCATGATGATCTCGGCCTCGGGCATCTCGCAGGTCTTAAGCGGCTCGGGCATGGTTCTGGGTACTGCAACCCGATGCCCGACCGTTAGGTCGCCGAGTGCACGCCACCCCTGGTAAGTGAGGAATGGATGATTCGCGGTAGCGGTGACCTCGCGGCCGGACCTCAGCCGGACTCGGAAGACCTCCTTGGTACCGGTCGGAAAGACGTGGGTCAGCGTGCTCGGCACCAGCTGGAGCCGCTCGTTCAGTGACCACACGGGAACGTCCCGCGCTCCAGAGTCCAGCAGGTCGCCCAGCGTGACTTCGGCACCGGTGTCCGCGCGCAAGATCCGCGTCTCGGCGGTCAGGCAGCCTGACTCACGCAGGTCTGCCAGCAGCGGGCGCTTGTCTGTCCGCATTTCCGGTCCGCGGTTGAGCTGCGCCAGGGCGACGACCGGAACGTGCAGCTCCTTCGCGAGCAGCTTCAGCGACCGCGACAGCTCCGAGACTTCCTGCTGGCGATTCTCGACGCGCTTCGGCGAGCTCATGAGCTGCAGGTAGTCGATGATGACGAGCTTCAGGTCGTTACGCTGCTTGAGCCGACGGCACTTGGACCGGATCTCGACCATCGACATGTTCGGCGAATCGTCGATGAACAGCGGCGCGTCCACGACCTCGCTCATCCGGCGGGCCAGCCTGGTCCAGTCGTCCTCGCCCAGCTGGCCGGTGCGCATCGCGTGCAGGGGCACCCGCGCTTCGGCGGAGAGCAGCCGCATGGTGATTTCGTTCCGGCTCATTTCCAGGCTGAACAAGACGGACGTCATGCCGGACTTCACCGATGCTGCCCGCGCGATGTCGAGAGCCAGCGCAGAGTTGTGCGTCGGAATCATCGAGCGGCTGGCGAGGTACAGGCTGTCGGGCGCATCGACCTGGACACACCGGACCGGAACGCTGTCAACTGGCCTGACGTCCGCGATCATCCGCTGCCGCAGGTAACCAGCAGGGGTCGCCGCCGTGAGCCGCTGATGTTCCGCACCCTGCGGCCCGCGCCAGAAGACATCATCGGCTGTCGTGAACGTGATTGTGCGGGCTGACCGTGCTGGCCGTTTCCAGCCTGAGCGCATGCGCTGCGCCGTGCAGGACCGGTAGCCGAGACTGACCACGAGCTCGCGCACGTCGTCGGCGAGACCGGCGGAACGGGCCGTGAACCGGACGGCTCCGGTGCGGTCAACGGTACCCGCGGCGTCGAGGAGCCCGGCCAGCAGTGCGCGCCGCTGCAGCCGACTCGCACGGAGATAGCCGGACGGTATCCGCCCGTCGTCGCGAACCCCCCAGCAGAGATCCTCAGCGGTCTCAGCCCTGGCTGACCGCAGCACACGCACAGACGGACGAGCGAGCCAGCCACCGAGAACGTACGGCGGGAGCGAGAATCGCGCAGAGGGCAGATCGAGCGGCGCCGCGAGCTGCACGGCGTGTACGGGACTGCCTGACGAGTCTCGCACGGCCTGCGCGAGCTGCGTGGTCGTGCTCACCGCCGCGGAGCCGCGAGTCTCAACTCCGGCAGGCACGCGGACCGGAGTCGTGACCCACTGATGCTCCGCGTCCGCGACGATGGTCGTCCGATCATCGAAGACGACCTCGAAGCAAGGCCGGCGTGTCATGACCTCCGTGGCCGCGACGACGGTAACCGGCCGGCCGTCGGCACCGAGCAGCTGATCGCCGACCTGGACCTCGCCCATCGTCGTCCAGCCCGCCGGCGTCGGAAGCGGCGTATCGAGCGCTAGCGCCTTGCCCATGGCGGGCCTGGCGGCGATGACGACCATCTGCCCCGGGTGCAGGCCGTTGGTGAGCGCGTCGAGGTCCGCAAACCCGGTCGGCACGCCAGCGAGCGATCCGCCGCGGCTGCCGATGGCCTCGATCTCGTCGAGCGCGCCCGGCATGATCTCGGCTAGCGGCAGGTAGTCCTCGGTGATGCGCCGGTCGGTGACACCGTAGACCTCGGCCTCGGCGCGGTCGACCAGCTCGTCCGCGTCGCCGTCGCCGGCGTAGCCAAGCTGCACGATGCGCGTCCCGACCTCCACGAGCCGCCGCAGGATGGCCCGCTCGCGGACGATCCGCGCGTAGTAGCCCGCGTTGGCCGCTGTCGGCACGGACGCGATCAGCGTGTGCAGGTACGGCGCGCCGCCCATGCGACCGATGTCGCCGGCACGGGTGAGCTCGGCAGCGACGGTGACGGCGTCCGCAGGCTCGCCGCGACCGTAGAGGTCCAGAATGACGTCGTGGATGATCTGATGCGCAGGCCGGTAATAGTCCTGGGCCCGGATCACTTCGAGGACGTCAGAGATCGCGTCCTTCGACAGCATCATGCCGCCCAGCACGCACTGCTCCGCTGCGAGGTCGTGGGGCGGAGTCCGCTCGAATCCCTCGCCACGCGGCGCGATCTCGGTGACGCTCACCCGGCGTACCTCCCCTTCCCCCGCAGTCAGGCGCGGCGCCATTACCGCGCCATCCGCTCGGGCACCAGCCGCCAATCCCGCCCCGGCCGTATCCGCGCGCATAACCGTTCTATCGAACAGCTCCGACAGTCTTCAGCGTGTCGGCCCAGCCGTCGAATCATCGTGTGCACAGCCCTGTGGACAGCTTGTGCAGACACGCCGGACGGGCTGTGCGCAGCCTGGGGACACGCTTGTGGAAAGGGCGCTGAGTATCCGGCGGAGACTGCTCCCGCCTGCGGGAACGTTCTGCCCAGGCTGTGCAAACAAGATTTTTTTGCCCTGGATGAAAGTGCACGACGGCCATAAGTTATCCACACTGAGAATTTGACGTCCAACGTCACGCCAGAACTCCGCCGCACCTGGGAGAAGCCGGCCAGCAGATCCGCCGATTTGCCTGGCAGCCTAGTCTGTGAGCAACTAGAGTTCGAGTATGTGTTCGAACGCCCCGGAGGGGGAGCGGACGGCCGCGGACATGGCCGCCCGGCTCGGCAAGGCGATCGACGAGCTGGCAGCCGCGATTAGCGAGACGGATGCGGCTGATCCGGAGCTGGCAGCGCGGCTGGCGGGCGCGTGGGCCATGATTTCGTCGGCTGATCCCGAACTCAGGGCGCGGATGACAGGCTATTCCTCGGCTTAAGACCGGAAACGAGGCAGCTGCCGCTCATGCTTGCGCTCACTCGCCGCACGAGCGCGAGCCGGGCCATCGGCGGGTACCCGATGCACCACGTTTCTTCCCCCGGGCATGGCGAAGGGGCACAGCCGCACGACTGCGCCCCTTCGAACCAGCTTGCTGGCGTTAGCTGGCCGCGACCTCGATGTCGAGCTGCGCGCTCACTTCGGGGTGCAGCCGGACAGCGACGCGGTGCGAGCCAACGGTCTTGATCGGGTTCCTGACCTCGATCTTCCGCTTGTCCAGCTCCGGGCCGCCGGCGTTGCGCACCGCGGCCGCGATGTCGGCGGTGGAGATAGAGCCGAACAGGCGGCCGCCGCTGCCGGCCCTGGTCTGCAGCCGGACCCTGATGCCGGACAGCCGTGCCGCGGCCTCCCTGGCATCGTCCAGGCTGCGGATCTCGCGCGCCGAACGGGCACGCTTGATCAGGTCGATCTGCTTCTCCGAGCCGCGAGTCCACGGCATCGCGAGGCTGCGCGGAACGAGGTAGTTGCGGCCGTAACCGGCCTTGACCTCGACCACGTCGCCGGGAGTGCCCAGGCCGGTAACCTCCTGGGTCAGGATGAGCTTCATCGGCTTGCCGCTCATGGCGTCTGTTACCTCCCCGGCCTAGCGAGCCGTGCTCGTGTACGGCAGCAGCGCCATCTCGCGGGCGTTCTTGATCGCGGTGGCGACGTCGCGCTGGTGCTGCGTGCAGTTGCCGGAAACCCGCCGCGCGCGGATCTTGCCGCGATCGGAAATGAACTTCCGCAGCAGCCCGGTGTCCTTGTAGTCCACCCTGGTTACCTTCTCCTGGCAGAACAGGCAGACCTTCTTCTTAGGCTTGCGGATCGGTGGCTTGGCCATCGTGGTGCTCCTTCGCAGTCCCGGCTTGCTGGCCGGGACGACTGAGCCCCGCCTGCGGCGGGGATGGTCGGTTAGTTTCTGTGCTGACTAGAACGGAGGCTCGTCGGAGAATCCGCTGTCAGCCGGCTCGGCTGCCCACGGGTCATCGCCGGCGCGCCCTCCGGCGCCCCCACCATACCCGCCCTGGCCACCCGAGCCGGACTGGCCGCCGCCGAAGCCGCCGCCGCCACTGCCACCGCCACCGCCACCGGACCGGCTGGACCGGCTGACCTTGGCAGACGCGTTCCGCAGCGACGGACCGACCTCGTCGACCTCGATCTCGTAGACGGTGCGTTTCTCGCCCTCGCGAGTCTCGTACGAGCGCTGGCGGAGGCGGCCGTTCACGATGACCCGCATGCCGCGCTGGAGACTCTCGGCGACGTTCTCCGCCGCCTGCCGCCAGACATTGCAGGACAGGAACAGCGAGTCGCCGTCCTTCCACTCGTTAGTCGTGCGGTCCATGAACCGGGGCGTCGAGGCCACCCGGAAGGTGGCAACGGCCTGGCCGGTCGGGGTGTAGCGAAGCTCGGGATCATTGACGAGGTTGCCGATGATCGTGATGCTGGTGTCGCCTGCTGCCATCGGGGTACTCCCGCTCGCTCGGGTTGGTGGAGTTCGCGCTCGTATATCGGGGGCTGGTTGGCCTGGACCGCGCTCAGCACTGCTCTGTGCCTAGCGCTGCTCTGTGCTCAGTGCTGGTCCGGCCGGATGATCTTCGTCCGCAGGACCGCCTCGTTCAGGTTGAGCTGGCGGTCGAGTTCCTTGACAGTGTCCGGCTCGGCCTTCAGCTCGATGACGGTGTAGATGCCCTCGGACTTCTTGTCGATCTCATAGGCCAGCCGGCGGCGGCCCCAGACGTCAACCTTGTCGACGGAGCCGCCAGCCGTGGTCACGACCGTGAGGAACTGGTCGAGGGACGGCTGCACCGTGCGCTCTTCAAGCGAGGGATCCAGGATGATCATCATCTCGTACTGGCGCATGGGTAAACCCTGCCTCCTTCGGACTCTGGCGGTCACGGTATCTCCGTGACAGGAGGAGCTGCCTGCCGCTAGCAGCGGCCCAACGCAGCCGGGCCAGCTTACCAGCCGGGCCGGACAGCTCCGGCCGGGCTCTCGAGGTTCCGAGGTTCCCTTCTGGCGCCGCCGGGAAGACACTGGTACCTAGCACGCCCGTAAGCGATCCTGAACCCTTCGTTGGGGGTAACGATGCCCGAGGTCATCAGCACGCGGCCGGAGACCGAGCAAGAGGCTCCGGCGCATGGTCTGCACCTCACTCTGAATAGCGATGGCCAGCGGCACCCCGCGCTGAACGCGGCGGCCGTCATCACGCTGCTAGCAGGTGCTGCCGCGTTCGCACTCGGCCTCGTGGTCGCCGCGCACCTGCCCGCCACGGTCATCGGCATCGCGGCGTTCGCCATCGGAATGGTGTCCCAGATGCTGTCGGCCAATACCGAGCAGCGAGTGCTCATCATGGCCGGAATCATCGCGGGCGGGGTGGGAGCGGGCCTCGGCATCGCCCACGGCGGGCTCGGCTGAGCCTGTTCGCACGGCTGCCGGCGCCGGCCGGTACTCTCGGCAGATGACTGCGATCGGCGCGCATCTGCATGACGGCGACCCGCTGGACGAGGCGACGGCCATCCAGGCCGATGCCGTCCAGTTCTTCCTGGGCGATCCGCAGGGCTGGAAGGCACCGTCCTTCCCCCGTCCGCCCGCCGAGCTGCGGGCAGCATTTGAGAGTTCCGGCGTCGAGGGGTACGTGCACGCGCCCTACGTCATCAACGTCGCGTCGCCGAACAACCGGATCCGCATCCCGAGCCGCAAACTGCTTGAGCAGCAGCTGCAGGCGGCGGCATCCGTGGGCGCCCGGGGCCTGATCGTGCACGGGGGGTACGTCACGGCAGGTGTCGATCCGCAGGAGGGCTACGACAGCTGGCGCAAGGCCATCGAGCGAATCGAGCGGCCGCTGCCCATGCTGATCGAGAACACCGCAGGCGGTGACGGCGCGATGGCCCGCGGCCTCGAGGCGATCGCCCGCCTCTGGGACGCTGTCGGCGGCGCGAGCGGTGACGGCGGCGAGGTCGGCTTCTGCCTGGACACCTGCCACGCGTTCGCCTCGGGCGAAGATCTGTCAACCGTGGTAGACCGGATCAAGGCGATCACCGGCCGCATCGACCTGGTGCACTGCAACAACTCGCGGGACGAGTTCGGCTCTGGCCGCGACCGGCACGCCGATCTCCAATCAGGCACGATCGACCCCGGTCAGCTCGTCGACGTTGTCCGGGCCGCGGGCGCCACGGCGATCTGCGAGACGCCCGACGCGGCCGCCGACGTCCGCTGGCTGCGCGCGCAGCTCAGCTAACCGGGACCGCCACCGGCAGGCAACAGCACCCGGCCGAACGCCTACTCCACCTGCACGCGCATCAGCACCGATCCGCGTGCCGACGCCTCGTCAGCTGCCAGGGCCACCGGCGGCGGCGGTGACGAGTCCGCTGCCCTGCTCTCCGCTGACGTCACCACGGTGAGCTTCGCTGTCGTCTCCGCGTTGGTATCGGCACACGGCGCGCCGATCGTCGGCGTACACGTCGGGTTCGGAGTAGGTGGCGTCGAGGTACAGGTTCCGAAGTCCTCCTGACACGACGGCGTTGGCGTCGGCGAGCTTCCCGTGCACTGCTGCTGGAACGGCTGGCACGATGGCGTCGGGTTCGGATGCGAGCACAACACGTCGCCGTTCGGGCACGTGCAGTCCTGGAACTGGCCCGGCTTGCAGGTGGGCTTCGTCTGCTGCGCGGTTGCCTGGATCCAGGGCACGTACGGCGCAGCGTTGACCTGCGGGAACAGCGAAATGACCGGGGCGCTGCTGAACTCCGACGTCATGAAGGCATTCCAGATCGTCGCGGGCCAGGCGCCGCCCTGGGAGCCCGGTGTCCCGCCCGTCGTCGGCAGGTTGTCGAGGCTCTGCTTGCCCGGCAGGTTCGTGAACAGCGCCACCGACAGCGCGTACTGGTCCGGCGTCGCACCGATGAACCAGGCCTGCGATGCGTCTGCGCCCGAGCCCAGCGTCCCGGTCTTGCCGATCACGTCGCCACGCCGGAAGGACACGCTGCCATCGGCCGTGCCCTGGTTGTAGTTGTTGTCGAACGACAGGGCCCAGTCCACGTCCGCGGCCGAGGAGGCGGTCAGTACCTGCCGCGTCTGCAGGTTCGAGGGAACCGTCGTCGCTCCCTGCTGCAGCGACGCGATCACGTGCGGGGTGTGGTACACGCCGTCGTCGGCGAGCGTGGCGAATGTCGACGCCTGCTCCACCGGGGTCAGCGGATTCTCGCCCAGCGCGATAGCCGGGGAGCCGGGAGTTCCGTTCAAGGTGGCGGCCTCGGAGGGGCTGGTCGAGCTGAAGTTGCCGATCAGGCCGTTGCCCGCGTGCCAGCCGTAGCGGTTCTTGAAGGCCGGCCCGGTCAGGTCGTTGCAGTCAGCGATCGTCATCGCGACTGAGACACCTTCGGGGTCAGACACCTGCTCCGAGTCCGGGCACGGTTCCACGAACGCGTTCTGCCCGACACCGAACTGCTCTGCCATGTTGATCACGTTGTCGATACCGACGCGGTGCGCGAGATCCTCGAAAGCCGGGTCCGACGAGATCGCCGCGGCGATATTCACCGGCAGCGGCTGGTTCGAGTCCTCGTCCGCCTCGTCGAACTTGAAGTACTGGATCCCGTTCGTCGACAGGCAGTAGCTCGCCTGGCTCGTGCAGCCTGGCGGCGGGCTTGTCGGCGACAGGGTGGTCTCAGTGAGCGTCGTGCTCGAGGACTTCACCGGGATCCAGATCGGCGAGTAGCCGTTCAGCTTGCTGGTGAACACGTTCATGCCAGCATTCACTGCAGCGGACAGGACGTACGGCTTGAAGGACGAGCCGACTGGCTGGGCGGACTCGGCATTGTTGATGAAGCAGTTCGTCTGCTTACAGCCTTTGGATCCGTACCCGTTGCCACCATAGATGGCAACGATCGCGCCGGTCTTGGAGTCCTCCAGCACGGCGCCGACCCGGTCGTAGCTATGAGGCGGCAGGCCGTCGTCCCTCATCTGGGCCTTCTCCTCGTTGACCGCCTCAGCCAGTGCTTTGACCTTCGCCAGGCTGAAGGTCGTCCTGATCTTGTAGCCACCGGTGTCGATCTTCTGCTGGGTCAGCCCGTAGCCGCCGTCGGCCTTGGGCGCCAGTAGCTGCTGATTGACCATATTCATGAGGTAGCCGGTGACGCCGGTCTGGCCGTTGCCGGCCGGTGGCGGGTTGAGCTTCGGGAACGTCAGCGAGCTCGCGACGCTCTGCGTGATATTGCCGTCGCGCACCATGTTGGTGACCACGTACTTCCAGCGAGCAACGAGCGCCGTATAGCCAGCGCCGGCCGTCGGGTCCGGATTGAAGAAGCCCGGTGAGTTCGGCATCGCCGCCAGCATGGCCGCCTGCGAGAGCGTCAGCTTCGCGTTCGGATGGGTGAGGTTGACGTCGAAGTAGCTCTCGGCAGCTGCGCCAAGGCCGTAGACCGTCGCCCCGAACGGCACCGTGTTCAGGTAGTTCGTCATGACCCACGACTTGGACTTCTCGTGGCCGAGCTTCATCGCGATGAAGATCTCCTTGAACTTCGTGCTCGCGTTCCGCCCGGTATCGACGTCGTTGTAGTAGTTCTTGGCGTACTGCATGGTGATGGTCGAACCACCTTGCAGGTTGCCGTTGCCGAACACGTCCTCGATGGCCGCGCGGGCCAGGCCGGTGACCGAGACGCCGCCCTCGGTGTAGAAGTGCCGGTCCTCCGCAGCCGTCATGGCCTGCGTCATCACGGCCGGGATCTGGGCGGTCGTCAGCAGCTCACGGTCGATCTCGATGCCATTGACGCTGTCGTCGAACGTCCCCAGCTGCTTGCCGTTGGCGAAGTACACAGTGGACGACTGCCAGCTCGCCGTCTGGTCCGTCGCGCTCGGGATCGGCGTCATGGAGTAGAGCAGGAAGAACCCGCCAATCCCCAGCAGGATGCAGATGGCGATGCCGCCGCCGAGGACGGCAAGCGCCTTCCTGAATGTCCAGTGGCGCCACCAGCTGCCGTACAGCAGCCAGTCCTTGAACCTCTCGCCCCGGGTGCGCGGGTCCGGTGCGCCCCGCCGGCCGCCGCGACCGCCCGGGCCGCCGCGACCGCCCGGGCCGCCGCCTCGCCGACCGCCGCTCCCGTTCCCGCCGTCGCTCCCGTCCCCCCGCCGCCGAAACCCCGGCTCGTTCGCTCGCCCAGCCGGGTGCGTGTCCCGCGGCCTGATGCGTCGTCCTCCCAGAAGTCGCCCGGCTGCTCCCGCAGCGCAGTGCGCGAGCCCGTTAGCCCGCTGGCGGACTCGCCCGGATAACCTGCGTAACCCGCCTGCCGGCCGCCAGGCGCGGCTCGCCGGGATGCCCGGGTACCGGGCATCGGGGAAGCGGCGTTGCCACTGGCCGTCCGCCCCGGCCGTTGCGAGTGCTCGCCCCAGAAGTCCTCGTCCGCCTGGCCGTCGTGCTGGCCGCGGCCACGACTGACAACCGACCCGCGCATACCCAGGCGGTTCCTCAGGTCATCGGCAGTCTGGCTGAAGCGGCCCTGCCGGTCCGGGCGGCTTTCCCGGCCGCCAGCCTCGTTCCAGCGGTCCTCCTCGCGCGAACGGCGAGTTCCCCGGTAGCCGTTCCGGCCGCCGTCACCGGCCCCCGCAGCGCGGCCGCTGTCCCGGCGGGCAGGCGGCTGATTCGACTCATAGTGATCAGCGCGATGCCCCCGGTAACCACCACTGGGGCTGCTACCGCCCTCGCTATCACCCCGGCCGCCGCTCGCGCGCCAGAAGTCCGCTCCCGCATCATCCCAGGGAGAGGGCTCACGCTGCGGTCGGGCAGAGCTGGCTGGCCGCCCTGAGCCGTTTCTGGCGTCGTCCTGCTGCTGCCAGTACGGCCCGGGCACGTCGGGATTACTCACGCGTCCTCACTGGTCCGGGGATCTTGAGCGGTCGCAAGCGACTGTTCTGCCAGGAACACACGTTACCTGGCGATACCTACCGTCCCGGCATGTATTGCGACACACCCGCTGCCGGCGGCCAGCCGCGGCCACCACTGCGGCCGTGCGCCTGGTCACTCGCTGGCCCTGGCCCGCCGACTACGCCGGGGAGTTGGCTCGCCAGTGCCGAGAACATAGGACGACGCGAGGTGGTTCCATGAACAACTCTGGCAGACCTCGACTACGTAGACCTGGAACTCCGCATATTCGGCGGCCATTTCGTCCAGTTCTGGGCCACGCTTTACCCGGCCCTCGTAGCGGCCGAGCTCGTCACCGTAGACATAAGTGACATGCGTCAGCCTGGTTCTCCGGCAGATCGGGCACTGAATGTCAGTGGCCTCGCCGTGGAACTTCGCGGCGCGCAGCAGATAAGGGTGCGCGTCGCAGACGTCGGTCAGCGTGGTCCGGCCGGACAGCACGGCGGCGAGCGTTGCCCGCCGGGCCAGTCCGTAGTCCACGACCGATCGCCTCATGCCCGACAGGTTACGACGGAACTGCTCTCAGCAGGAGACCTCACTGGGCATCGCCAGCCTGATCGGGGGCACGCGGCGGCCCGGCCGACCCCCGGCCACGACCGGAGCGGGCACCACCAGAAGCCGGACTTGCGCCGAAACGACGCTCCGCATATCGTTGCGATGTATCAACTCGATACATCGAGCTGACAGGGTCAGCAAGCTACCGGATGAGCGCCAATTACGACCTGAACTGTAGCTGTGTACGGATTGCGAGGTGCACGCGGGTATGAGTAGCCAGCGGTCTGGCGTGCTCGAGCTCGCCATTCTCGGCATCCTGCACGAGACCCCGATGCACGGGTACGAGCTGCGGAAGCGGCTGAACTCGCTGCTCGGCGCGTTGCGCGCGTTCGGCTACGGCTCGCTCTACCCGGCGCTCAAGGACCTGCTCGGCAAGGGGCTGATCGCGCAAGATGCCATGCCCGAGTCGGCTACGGGCCTGCCGCTCGACCGGCCCCGCCGGTCGAAGATCGTCTACCGGCTCACGGCAGACGGCAAGGAGCGGCTGAACGACCTCCTCGGTCAGTCGGGCCCGGCGTCGTGGGAGGACGACGGCTTCGGCGTGCACTTCGCCTTCTTCGGCCTCACGCAGGCCGAAGTCAGGATGCGGATTCTCGAGGGCCGCCGCAGCAGGCTCGAAGAGCGGCTCGAGGGATTCCGCGCGGCCGCCACCAGGACTCGCGAGCGGGTCGACAGCTACACGCTGGAGCTGCAGCGCCATGGGCTGGAGTCAGTGGAGCGCGAGGTCCGCTGGCTGAACGAGCTCATCGCCTCGGAGCGGCAGTCGGGCACCGGGCCGAGTCAGGCACCACAGGGTCACACACCACCGGGTGAAACACCACAAAGCGGCGGGGCGACCACCGTCGTCTAGGACTGGCGAGCGATCGTCGCTGCGCTGCGCAAGATAAGGAGCAATCTTCATGGGTTCGGTACGGGTAGCCATCGTGGGCGTCGGGAACTGCGCCAGTTCCCTCGTTCAGGGGGTTGAGTACTACAAGGACGCCGACCCGGCGAGCCGGGTACCGGGCCTGATGCACGTCCAGTTCGGTCCCTATCACGTCCGCGACATCGAGTTCGTGGCCGCGTTCGACGTGGACGCGAAGAAGGTGGGCCGTGACCTCGCCGAGGCCATCGTCGCCAGCGAGAACAACACCATTAAGTTCTGCGACGTGCCGCCGACCGGCGTGACGGTGCAGCGCGGACCGACGATGGACGGACTCGGCGAGTACTACACCGAGATCATCACCGAGTCGGACGAGGAGCCAGCCGACGTGGTCCGCGCGCTGCGCGAGTCCGGTGCCGACGTCCTGGTGTCCTACCTTCCGGTGGGCTCCGAGCAGGCAGACCGGTTCTACGCTCAGTGCGCCATCGACGCGAGCGTTGCGTTCGTGAACGCGCTGCCGGTGTTCATCGCCTCCGACCCGGTGTGGGCGAAGAAGTTCGCCGACGCCGGCGTCCCGATCGTCGGCGACGACATCAAGTCCCAGGTCGGAGCGACCATCACCCACCGCGTGCTGGCGAAGCTGTTCGAGGACCGCGGCGTCGAACTGCTGCGGACCTACCAGCTGAACTTCGGCGGCAACATGGACTTCATGAACATGCTGGAGCGTAAGCGCCTGCAGTCCAAGAAGATTTCCAAGACCCAGTCGGTGACCTCGCAGATTCCGCACGAGATGGCGAAAGCGGACGTGCACATCGGCCCGTCGGACCACGTGCCGTGGCTGGACGACCGCAAGTTTGCCTATGTCCGGCTTGAGGGCCGCTCGTTCGGCGACACCCCGCTGAACCTGGAGTACAAGCTCGAGGTCTGGGACTCGCCTAACTCGGCCGGCGTGATCATCGACGCGCTCCGGGCAGCGAAGATCGCCAAGGATCGCGGTATCGGCGGTCCGGTGCTGTCGGCTTCCTCCTACTTCATGAAGTCTCCGCCCGAGCAGTACAGCGACGACCAGGCGCGGGACGCGGTGGACACGTTCATCCGCGGCGAGGTGGACCACTAGCTGTACGGTTACCGATCCTCACGGGAGCCCCGGCGCGCCAGTGCCGGGGCTTTCGCCATGATCAAGGTCATAAGGGCCGTGAAACGTGGCCCGCGGGGCCGGTCTTAGCCGTCGCTACCCCTAGGCTGAGGGCGTGTCCGAGCCGCGCGAGCCGTCTGCCGCCGACGCGCCGTCAGGCGCTTCGGCGATGGCACTGCCGCCGCACGCGGGCGCGCCTGATCCCGGTCGGCGCGGCGGGTTCTGGCGTGACCTCAAGGTGGTGTGGGCGGAGCACGATTTCCGGCGCCTGCTGTCCACCCGGCTGATCTCGCAAACGGGCGATGGCATCTTCACCGCGGGCCTCGGCACGTACGTGTTCTTCAACAGGGAACTTTTCCCTGACCCCGCGACAGGCGCGGCGGCATTCGCCGTCCTGTACGCGCCGTACTCGCTGATCGGCCCGTTCGCCGGCGTGTTCATCGACCGCTGGTCGCGCCGCCAGATCCTGGTCTACTCGGCCCTGCTTCGCTCGGTCTTCGTCGTGCTCACCGCCGCCCTGATGGCCTCGGGTAGCCACCTCGGCCCGGCGCTCTACATAGCGGTCCTGCTAGTGCTCGGCGTGAACAGGTTCTTCCTCTCCTCGCTTTCGGCCGCGCTGCCACACGTGGTCGCCGGGGACAAGCTGGTCATGGGGAACTCGGTATCGCCGACCGCAGGCGGGACGATGGCCGCGATCGGCGGGATTCTCGGTCTGGGCGTGAACGCGGCCACCGGCGACACCGAGCGAGGCGCCGCTATAACACTCCTTGTCGCTGGCCTGTGCTATATCGGGGCCAGCCTGGTCGCCCGGACCATGGGCCGGGACCTGCTGGGCCCTGCTCGGGACCCCGGCCGGCCGCCGCCCGGCCGTATTCTCAGCGAACTTGGCGTGGTCGCGGCCGGACTCGTGGCCGGCGTGCGCTATGTCAGCAGGCGGCGCGGCCCCGCCACCGCACTCGGTGCTACCGGCGGGAACAGGTTCTTTTACGGAATCTTGTTCCTGGCGTCGATCCTGCTCTACCGGAATTACTTCTACTACCACCGCAGTCCCAGCACTGCGGAAGCCCACTACGGCTACCTGGTGGCCGCCGTGGCAGTTGGCTACTTCTGCGCGGCACTGGTTACTCCGCCTGCCACCAGGCGGCTGGCCAAGACAACCTTCATTGCCCTGCTGCTCGCCGTGAGCGCGGTCGTTACCGGCGCGCTCGGCGAGACGTTCAGCCAGTTCCCGTACCTGGTGATGGGGTTCTGCCTGGGGCTGGCCGGGCAGGGCATCGCGATCTGCGCTACCACGATCCTTCAGGAAGAGCTGCCCGACGACTACCGCGGCCGGGCGTTCTCCCTGTACGACATGATGTTCAATATCACTTTCGTGGTCGGCGCACTGGTCAGCGTGCCGTTCATGCCATCGAGCGGCAAGTCACAGACGCTCATCGGGGTGGTGGCCGTCGGCTATGCCGTCGTGACGGCGGGCTACTGGCTAGCCGCGCGTCACTCAGCCGGGCCGGGTGATCGGCTGCCCGGCGGCGGAATGTCGAGCCCTTCGGACGCAGCCCAGCCCAGTAGTTCCTGAGCCGCCCGGTCGCGTCCGAGCGGACCGACCTCGATCCGTAGCTCCAGCAGGTGCTTGTAGGCCCGGCCTACCAGCGGCCCCGGCGGGATCTGCAGGATCGCCATGATCTCGTTGCCGTCCAGGTCCGGGCGGATGCTGTCCAGCTCCTCCCTGGCGGCGAGCTCGGCGATCCGCTCCTCGAGACTGTCGTAGGCCTGCGCCAGCCGCAGGGCCTTGGCCTTGTTCCGCGTCGTGCTGTCGGCCCGGGTGAGCGCGTGCAGGCGGGCCAGCAGCGGGCCCGCGTCGGTGACGTAGCGCCGCACCGCTGAATCGGTCCACTCGCCCTCGCCATAGCCGTGGAACCGCAGGTGCAGCTCGATGAGGCGGCTGACGTCGGCGACGATGTCCTTGCGGTAGCGCAGCGCGGCGAGGCGCTTGCGTGCCATCTTCGCCCCGACCACCTCGTGGTGGTGGAATGCCACCCGGCCGTCAGGCAGCCGGGACCGCGTCCGGGGCTTGCCGATGTCGTGCAGCAGCGCGGCGAGCCGGAGCACGATGTCCTGCTGCAGCCCGTAACGCTCCTCGAGCTCGATGGCCTGGCTCAGGACCGTAAGCGAGTGCTGGTACACGTCCTTGTGACGGAAATGCTCGTCCGACTCCAGCCGCAGCGCCGGTATCTCCGGCAGCACCTCGTCGGCGACACCCGTGTC
Source organism: uncultured Actinomycetota bacterium (assembly GCA_963711535.1). GTDB lineage: Bacteria > Actinomycetota > Actinomycetes > Streptosporangiales > Streptosporangiaceae > JAJYUU01. The sequence goes on from CAVQEN010000008.1 coordinate 1,115,457, forward strand.
CACGAGCAGCGCGATACCGGCCGCCGGCCCGCCGGGAAGCGGGGAGAGGAGCAGCTTCGTGAGCTCGCCCTCGATCCGCTCCGCCGAGACCGTCGGCGGCGCCAGCCGGCCCGCCAGCTCCGTCATCGCGGCGCGTGCCCCGCCAGCCACAGTGAATCCGAGCTGTGCAGTGAACCGCGCGGCCCGCAGGATGCGGAGCGGGTCGTCGGAGAACGAGACCTCCGGTGCTGCCGGGGTCCGCAGCAGTCCGCGCTGGAGATCGGCCAGCCCGCCGAACGGGTCCACGAGCTCGTGCCCCGGCAGTTGCGCGGCCATCGCGTTGACGGTGAAGTCGCGCCGGGACAGGTCGTCGGTCAGGGAGCTTCCGTATGCCACCACGGGCTTGCGGGATGTCCGGTCATAGCTCTCGCTGCGGTACGTGGTGATCTCGAGCGTCGTGCTTCCCTTGCGAAGCCCGATGGTGCCGAAGTCGATACCTATGGTCCAGACTTGGTCGGCCCAGTCGCGGGTGAGCTCCAGAATTCGGTCCGGCGGGGCATCGGTGGTGAAGTCGAGATCACCGGGGATCCGGCGCAGGAAGACGTCCCGGACGGGCCCGCCGACAAGCGCGAGCTCCTGGCCCGCGGCGGCGAACAGGCGGCCGAGTTCGTCGGCGAGCGGCGGGACAGCCGTGGCGAGGAGCGCACGGGCAGCCCGCAGCTGCCGCTGGTTCAGCGGTTCTGAATCTGGCACGGCCATTGAGATTAGGTCCTGCGCGTAGCCTGTGGGTAACGGGAAAGCCGGCGAACCGGCCAGGATTCCCCGCAGGATACTGCCCGGCGCCATGGCCGCGGAGACACTGCGGGTGTGCCTGAGGCACCCGGCGGACCGCAATAACATTTTCGGCATGCCACCGCCGCCGGGAATCCGCGTAGCTCCGGATGCCCGGCCCGCGGCTCGCGGCGGCCGCGGCGCGACAGGCGGGTGGACGATGGCACGACGGGCGGGCAGCGCCCTCGCGGCCGTGTGCGCCCTCGCAGCCGTGGCTGCCCCGGTCCTGCTCCTCGGGGTCGGAGCTGAGCCCGCGGCTGCAGGAACCACGGGCGCGAGCGGGGTGGCCAGTCAGTCGCCCGTCAGTGTCGAGATCACCGGCATGACCCCGCAGGAGGCAGGCCCGAGGTCGACGATCACGGTGACGGGCGTCCTCACCAATACGTCACAGCAGCAAATCAGCCACCTGTCGGTCCAGCTGCTTTCCTCCGGCGTGCCGATCACCAGCAGCGCTGAGCTTCAGCCCGCCGCTGCCGAGCTGGACGGGATCGCCAGCATGCCGCTGACGGGTGCGTCCTGGCCCATGTCCGGTGAGCTCCAGCCGCGGGCCAGTGCCAGCTGGTCGATTCGCTTCAAGGCCAGCGCGATCGGCATGACGACCTTCGGTGTCTATCCGGTAGCAGCCCAGGCCGAGAGCACCCTGCTACAAGTGCCGCTGGCCACGGCGATGACCTACCTGCCGTACGTGCCGTCACGGAAGGGACCAGACGCGTCCACGATCCCGGCGCGCGCCAAGATCTCCTGGGTCTGGCCGCTCATGGACGCACCGCTGCTGGGCGAGCCATGGCAGAACGTCTGCACTAACCCGAAGGCAGCTGACCTCGCCAGGAGCCTGGGCAGCACGGGGCGGCTCGGCCAGCTGCTGGCCGCGCCCGCCGGCGGCTCCGGCGAACTGACCTGGGCCGTCGATCCGGCGCTCCTGGCCGACGTGCAGGCGCTGGCCAGCTGCCGCCACAGTCAGCCGCAGTGGGCGAAGGCCGCACGGGCCTGGCTCGCCGAGTTCCGCCGGGTGAGCAAGAGCCAGCCGCTGTTCCTCACCGCGTATGCCGATCCGAATGTCTCCGCGCTCGATAAGCGCCGGCCACGCCGCCGACGTCCGGCGGGCGTTTCAGCTGGGCCGTGCCGTCGGCGGCAAGATTCTGGACCGGGACATGAGCCCGTCGGTCAGCGCCAGCGGTGCCGACGACGCCACCGGTATCGCCTGGCCAGCCGACGGAATCGCCGGTTATCCCACCGTGGAGAACCTGGCCGCGGCCGACGGCATTCGCACGCTGCTGCTCAGCGGCTCGTCATCCAGCGACAGCGGCCCGACAGTGACACGTGTCCTCAACAGCCTCGGCGGCTACATGACCGTGGTGCAGGCAGATCAAACGATCACGTCGATCCTCGGCAGCGGCGGCAGCAAGCCGAGCTCGGCGTTCGGCACCGCGCAGGAGTACCTCGCTCAGACAGCGCTGCTGGCGCAGCAGGACCCCGGCCAGCCCATCGTCGTCGCGCCCCCGCGGCGCTGGACGCCCGCCACAGGCTTGCCGGCTGACGTGCTCGCCGATACTGCGGCTGCTCCCTGGCTTAGCTCGGCCAGCCTGGACTCTCTGACCACGGGCAAGCACGTGGCCACCGGAAACCTTCCCGCCACGACGGGAACGCATCACCACCTGCGGAAGGCTGAACTCCGGCAGCTCAGCCAGGTCGACCAGGAGATCGGCCAGCTCGAGACCATCAAGGCCACGCCGGACCTGCAGGAGTACCTCGCGGTCGCAGTCATCGAGTCCTCTGCCTGGCAGGGCAGCTCGAAGTCCGCGGCCATGGCCATGCTGGCGAAAGTGCGGGCTCGCATCGCATCGCTGGAGGCTGCCGTCCAGATCGTCGCCGGCACCCGGGTAACGCTGGGCGGGCTCAAGGGCAGCGTCCCGATCTCGATCGACAACCGGCTGAGCACGGCCGTGCAGGTGCGGCTGAAACTCCAGTTCAGCCAGTCGAGCGATGTCAAGATCACCGAGGACCCCGGCGGCCTGATCACAGTTCCCGCCCATACCGCGCAGACCGTCCGCCTCAAGGTCCAGGCGACCAAGGTGGGAACGACAGCGATCACTCTCAGCCTCCAGAACCGGAACTATCAGGCGCTGTCCGCCACGCCGCGGCGGATGACCGTCCAGGCCACGCAGGTAGGCGTGCTGGGCGTCATCATCTTCGCTGTCGCGCTCGGCGTCCTGCTGATCGCCTATGGCGCGCGCGCCGCCCGCGGCGGGCGGCGGGCTGCCCAGGACGCAACCGCACCGGGCGAGGCCGGGGACCAGGGTGCCGAGGCTCCCACCGGCCCGGACGCGGCCGCTGAGCGGAGCGAGCGCGGCGCAGAACCAGATACCGTCATGGCAGAGCGCACCGACAGCTAGGAGCGACCATTTCGCCCGGATTGTGAGGAAGGAGGCCGATGTCAACCGGGACGCCCGAGTCTGACCCGTATACGGACTCCGGCGATCGCGGCTGGGAGGTACAGCCGGGGGTGCCGGGCTGGACGAGCGCCGGCCAGGACTTCACCGGCCCGGTGTACGACGACACCGGGTGGCACATCGACCTGTCCGACGTCGACTGGGCGGGCAGTAGCCACGACCGCGATGCGCGCTCCGCCGCTGACGGGGACGTCTGGCCTGCCGAGACGCCACCGGGCTGGACGGACAGGCCAGCCGGCCGGCACGGCCGGCACGCGCGCGCCGATGACGGTCCGCCGGCCGGACCCGGCCTGAAGCGGCCGGGGTCGCGCCGCCGGGCACAGGGCCAGACACCCGACAAGCAGTCACCAGGCCAGCAGAGTCAGGCCCACCAAATGCGGGCCCAGCCGCGACGGGTTGTCCCGCCGGTCCGTGATCCAGACCGCTATGACGGCTACGGCGGCGGCTACGAGCCCGCCGGGCCTGGCGATCCGCGCCAGCCGCAGGCCTACCGGGCACCCCCCCGGGGGCGCCCGCCGGTCTACGAAGAGCCGGGATACAAACCGCCCGGCTACGACGAGCCCGGTTACGGCCGGGACTCGCAGCAGACCGGGCAGGCCCGCACCAGGGTCTACCCGCCTGATCGTTACGCCCCTGATCGCTATCCCGCAGCGCCGCAGGACGCGCCGCGCTGGGCTCCGCCCGGTTCCGGAAGGGGCCGGGCGGGACCTGGCTCGCTGGACGACCGGCCGCGCCCGGCACCCCCGGGTGCCGACGGCGGATCGGCCTCGATCGTGCGCTCCGGCAGCGTCATGGCAGTCGGCACCATAGGCTCCCGGATGACCGGGTTCCTGCGGACAATCGTGCAGAACTACGCGCTCGGCGCCGCTGGCATCGCTTCTGCCTACAACCTGTCCAACACGCTGCCGAACGTCGTCTATAACCTGGCGCTCGGCGGCATCCTGACGAGCGTGATCGTGCCGCTGATCGTGGCCGCAGCCAGGCGCGACTCTGACCGCGGCGAGGGCTACAACCAGCGGATGTTCACACTGGTCACGGTCGCCCTGCTCGCTGTCACTGTCGTCGCGACCGCGCTGGCAGTGCCGATCGTGCACCTGTACAGCGGGAGCCAGGTCACCGGCAGCACCGAGCATCTCGCGGTGATCTTCGCGCTCTTCTTCATCCCGCAGATCTTCTTCTACGGCATCAGCTCACTGATCGGCGCGCTCCTGAACGCGCGCGGCAGTTTCGCGGCGCCCATGTGGACGCCGATCGTCAACAACATCGTCGTGATCGCCGTTCTCGGGCTCTATGTCGGATTGGCTGGCCTGGGCAAGACGCCGGCCACAATCTCCGGTACCGACGTGGCGCTGCTCGGCCTCGGCACGACACTCGGCATCGTGGTGCAGACCATCGCGCTGATTCCGGCGCTGCGCCGGGTCGGATTCCGCTGGCGGCCGCAGACCGACTTCCGCCGAGCTGAGGTGGCCGAGATCGGCCGGATGGCGGGCTGGATGTTCGGCTATATCGCGGCCACTCAGGTCGCGTTCCTGGTCACTACGAAGATCGCCGGCGACACGAAAACCGGAATCACCGACTACAACTACGCCTGGCTGCTGTTCCAGTTGCCCTACGCCGTCGTCGGGATCTCTGTGATCACCGCGCTGCTGCCGCGGATGAGCTCGCACGCCTCCGAGGGCCGGCTCGGCCTGGTCCGGCAGGACTTCTCAGCCGGCATCAGGCTCGCCGCCACGATCGTGGTGCCCTGCTCGCTGGTCCTGGCCGTGCTCGGCCCGCAGCTCGGCGTAGTCTTCTTCGGCCACGGCGATACCAGCGTGCCCGAGGCTCGCTACATGGGCGTGGTCTTCGCCGTCTTCTGCCTCGGCCTGCTGCCCTACATGATCTTCCAGCTGCAGCTGCGCGTGTTCTACTCACTGCACAACAGCAAGACCCCGGCGCTCATCGGTGCCGTGACCATGACAGTGAATATCGTCACCAACCTGATCGCGCTGGCGGTGCTCCCCAAGTCCGAGCTGGTCGCCGGGCTCGGCGTCGGCTTCGGCTTGTCCAATGTTGCCGGGCTGCTCATCGCCTGGCGGATCCTGAGCCGCCGGCTGCGCGGGCTTGACGGCTACCTGATCGTCAGGTCGCTGGTCCGGATGCACGCGGCGACGCTGCCGGCTGCGCTCCTGGCGCTGCTCGTCTGCCTGCTGACCGGCAATCCCTACATCGACGTCGTGATCGGCGGTGGCCTCGCGCTCGCGTTGTACGTGGTCTTCAGCCGCGCGCTGCGGATCGAGGAGATGACGAACCTCACCAAGACCGTCCTGGCGAGGCTAGGCCGATGACGTCTCCCGGTGGTAACGGTTTGCTGCGGGCTGGACACACGCCTGTTAGCAGCCGCCGATGCGCCCTAGCATGGTGTGCAGCATCATTGCCTTATCTCCGACCGTTGATCACCTACGCCCGCGAGGGGAGGGTTCGAGGGCCTGCGGGCCTTTGAACCGCGACCATGAGCACGTTTACGTCAGAACCGGGCGTCAGGCTCGGCGGCCGGTACCGACTTGAAGACCGGCTTGCCGCTGCTGGTGGCTGGTCCGCCTGGAAGGCGATCGACGAGATCCTCGCCCGGCCGGTCAGCGTGATCACTTTCGCGGCGGGCTTCCCGCGGCTGGAACAGGCGGTTACTGCCGCACGGGCCGCGAGCCGGCTGACGGACACGCGGCTGACTCAGGTCTTCGACGTCGAGGACAGCTGGGACCACGCCTACATCGTCCTCGAGTGGCCCGTCGGAGATACGCTGGCCGACCTCGTCTCGGCCGGCGGCATCGACCCGGACGTGGGGGCCCGGATCGTCGCCGAGGCAGCTTCCGCGCTCTCCGGTGCTCATGCTGCGGGCCTCGCGCACCTGTGCCTGCGGCCCGACGCCGTGCGGTGGACGCCCGGTGGCGGCGTGAAAGTGACCGGCCTCGGCATCGACGCCGCCCTCTCGGGCGTCAGCGTCGATGATCCTGAGCTGACCGACACCCGCGGGCTCGGGCAGCTTCTGTACGCCGCGGTTACTGGCCTGTGGCCGGGCCCGGACTATCCGGAACTACCCGCGGCACCTGAGGCAGACGGCCAGCCCCGCTGGCCCCGGCAGGTGCGCGCCGGAGTGCCCGCCGTACTCGACGACCTCACCGGGCGTGCGCTGGCCCTGCACGGGCGGGACGGCCACGAGCCCTTCACCAGCCCGGCACAGCTCGCGGGAGCTCTCGCCGCAGCAATCCCGCCGCTGCCGGTGCCGCCCGCGTCCATCTCGCGGGGCGATCCCCGCCGGGGCTCCGACCGGTCGCCTGCACCCCGCGCGATACCGCGCCGCGGCCAGGCGGCCACTGCCCTCGACTACCAGCAGCCGTCGGGCTCCGGGCGGCGTGGTCCGGGAAAGATCATCGCCATCAGCGTGCTCGTGCTTGTCGTCGTGCTCGGTGCAAGCGCCGCTGCTGTGCACCTGCTGGACAAGCCGGCTGCCGTGCCACCTCACCACGGTCACACGGGTGCGGCTACCAGCCCGTCCGGTCAGGCCGCCGTTATCACTCCGGTATCCGCCAGCGGGTTCGACGCGCTCAACCTGGGCGACAACGGCGACGAGAACACCGCGCAGGCGCCCAACGTCCTGGACGGCAACCCGGCCGGCTGGACGACCCAGCAGTATTACAACAGCCCGTACTTCGGTCATCTCAAGGCCGGCACCGGCCTCATCCTCGACCTGGGCCGCCCGGCACGGGTCAGCTCAGTCGCGGTGACGTTCGGCAGCGTGCCGGGTGCCGACGTGCAGATCAAAGTGGGCAACTCCGCGGCCAGGAGTAAGGCCAACCTCGACTCGATGACCACGATCGCCAGCGCGAACAACGTATCCGCCACCTACACCTTTACTGCGCGCGTGAAAGCGACCGGCCAGTACCTGGTGATCTGGTTCACAAAGCTGCCGCCGATGGCCGGCAGTACCAGCAAGTTCATGGCGCAGGTGTTCAGCGTCGTCGTCCACGGCACCACCTGATCTCCCGCTGCCCGCAAGGTCACTATCATCAGAAGGCGGCCGCCAGTCCGGACACCGGCTGAGACCGTTACCTCCCGCGAGAATGCCGCCGCGCTAGGGTGAGCGCCGTAAGGCGCAGCGCGGCGACCAGCACTACGACCGGCATGGCAGGTACCCGGCCGCAGGACGTGCGGCCCGGCGCTGGGGGGAGGGGCGACGGAACAAGGCAACCCGTCAGGCCGTTATCCCCTGCCTGAACAAAGAGAGCCTCCTGACCAGCGCAGATCCCGGCTCGCGGACGACGACGCGACCGATGCGGAGCTGCTGCGGAAGCATGTCGACGGTAATCCGGACGCGTTCGGCGAGCTCTTCCAGCGCCACCGGGACCGGCTCTGGGCAGTCGCCATCCGCACACTCGGGGATCCCGAGGAAGCAGCCGACGCGCTTCAGGACGCCATGATTGCCGCGTTCCGGCGGGCGAGCAGCTTTCGCGGGGACTCCGCGGTCACCACCTGGTTGCACCGGATCGTGGTGAATGCGGCACTTGACCGGATACGGCGCCGGGCGGCGCGGCCGACAACCGGAGGCCAGGACGACGAGGCACTCGACGCACTCGCCACGGTGGCCGGCGGGCAGCCGCTTTCCGATCCCGCCGGGGTCACGGACACCGCCCTGGACGTCCAGGCGGCCCTGCGCAGGCTCGTGCCGGAGCAGCAGGCAGCGCTGGTGCTCGTCGACATGCTGGGCTACTCGATCGCGGACGCGGCCTCCGTTCTCGGCGTATCGGAAGGAACGGTCAAAAGCCGCGCCGCCCGGGGCCGGGCGCGCCTCCTCCCGAGCCTCGCGCACCTTCGCCCTGGTTCCGTCCCAAGTCAGGGAGGCGGGAACCGGACGGCGAGCCCGCGCGTCCAACCTGCGCCGGAGGGGGGTGAAGACGCGAGATGAGTCGCCACGCCAGCGTTGACGAGCTTGCCGACCTTCAGGCCGGTACGCTCCGGCCGCGCAAGGCAGCCCGTATCGAGCGTCACATGTCCGGCTGTCCGCAATGCGCCCAGACCAGCTCCGAGCTGGCCGGCGTGCCGAGCCTGCTGGCCAGCGCAAGCACTCAGTACCCGGCGATGCCGCAGAGTCTCTCCGCCCGCCTGGACACCGCGCTGGCCGGCGAGGCACGCCAGCGCGAGGCCAGTGCTCCGGTAAGCGAGGCTGGCCGGCAGGAACTCCCAGTTCGGGGCAGCCGCCCGGCCGGTCACCGTCAGCCGGGCCGGGACAGCGGCGGCTGGCGGCTGCCAGGTCTCTCCGTCTCCGCCAGCCGCGCGCTGGCCGCGGCGGCCGCCGTCGTGGTTGTCGGCGGTGCCGGATACGCAGTCGCATCGCAGCTGACCGGCGGTTCCTCTCCCAGCTCCGCCAGCGCGCCGGCGGCAGTCCACGGAGCGGCGGGCACAGAGCATGTGGGGCCCAAGATCACCTACGGGAACGCGCGCGCAGCTCATAGCATCCAGATGGTGACATCCGGAACGAACTTCGAATCAGGGAAACTCGCCGACGAGGTCACCGCGGCAGTGCATGAGGCGCGGCAGGAGGGCGTTCACTCAGGGCCGGCACCTTCCGGTTCTGCCGCGATGACGCGGGGCCCGGTCGCGGCACCCAACTTCGGCAGCCAGCCAGAAGCCCGGCTGGCCGGCTGCATCGGGCTGGTCGCCCCGGGCAGGGATCTGATCATGGTCGAGCAGGCGAAGTTCGAGGGCAAGCCCGCGGACATCATCGTGACGTCGGGCACGTCGTCTGGCCCGGCCCAGGCCTGGGTCGTCGGATCGTCCTGCTCGGCGACCCATGGCGATGTCCTTGACCACGTGGACCTCCCCGGCATTTAGGCTCGTCCTGCCCGGGAATCTCCGGGACCGGCCGGCGGTTGATGCCGGTGCATTCGAGAGGCAGGACTAGACGTGACCGACGTCCGGGATGTAATCGTCATCGGCTCCGGCCCAGCCGGCTATACGGCCGCGCTCTACGCCGCACGAGCGCGGCTGAGCCCGCTAGTATTTGAGGGCTCGGTCACCTCGGGCGGCGCGCTCATGAACACCACGGATGTGGAGAATTATCCCGGCTTCCCGGACGGCGTGCTCGGCCCGGACCTGATGGACCAGATGCGTAAGCAGGCAGAGCGCTTCGGTGCCGAGCTGCTGGCAGAGGATGTCACCGAGGTCGACCTCAAGGCGACCCCGAAGGTCGTGAAGGCCGGCGAGGACACGTTCCGCGCCCGGACCGTCATCATCGCAACCGGATCTGGCTACCGCGAGCTTGAGGTCCCGGGTGAGAAGCGTCTCTCCGGACACGGCGTTTCCTGGTGCGCGACCTGCGATGGCTTCTTCTTCCGCGAGCAGGACATCGCGGTCATCGGCGGCGGTGACACCGCCATGGAGGAAGCTACCTTCCTGACCCGGTTCGCGAGGACGGTCACGATCGTGCACCGGCGGGACACCCTGCGGGCGTCGAAGATCATGCAGGACCGCGCGGTGAGCAATCCCAAGATCCAGTTCGCCTGGGACAGTGAGGTTGCCGAGGTCGTGGGCGATGACCGCGTTGCCGGCCTGCGGCTTCGCAACGTCCAGACCGGCGCGGAGAGCACGCTCGAGGTCACCGGGATGTTCGTGGCAATCGGCCACGACCCGCGGAGTGAGCTGTTCGCCGAGCAACTGGAAACCGATCCGGACGGGTATCTGCTGGTAGAGCAGCCGTCCACGCGGACGGCCATCGACGGAGTCTTCGCTGCCGGGGATGTCGTCGACCGGACCTACCGGCAGGCCGTCACCGCGGCAGGAACGGGCTGCTCTGCCGCTATAGATGCGGAGCGGTGGCTTGCCGAGCAGGACGGCTGACCGGCACACCAGACCAGCACAGCAGGCCGGCGGGCCTGCCATCGAGCAATGCAGAACCGCGAGGCCAGCCTGGCCGGGCGGAATCAGATCACAGGGAAAGGAAGTCCTGGAAGTGGGCGCAACCAAGGCAGTGACCGACGCGACCTTCGAGGCGGAGGTCCTGAAGTCCACCAAGCCGGTCATCGTGGATTACTGGGCTGAGTGGTGCGGGCCGTGCCGCCAGGTCGCTCCGGTCCTCGAGGAGATTGCTACCGAGCACGGCGAGAAGATTGACGTCGTGAAACTCAATGTCGACGACAACCCCATGACCGCGCGGCGCTACGGGATCATGAACATCCCGACAATGAGCGTGTTCAAAGACGGTCAGGTCGTAAAGGAGATTGTCGGCGCGAAGCCGAAGTCTGCGCTGCTGCGGGATCTCGCCGACTTCATCTGATTTCTCGTATCCGGCGGGCCGGATCCGCGCTTGCGGGTCCGGCTCCGCTATGTCAGGCCGGGACGAGCGGCGCCACCACGAGACCCCGGATGACTCATGCGGCCAGGAGGCACGGCCGGGGCTGAGCCGGCCGGCGGGCTGGCCGCGGTTGGGCTAGGCGCGGATATCCGTCATCGGCGGCGGCTGTCGGTGCCTCAGCGCTACTGGACGGCGCGCCAGCGCGCTGTGGCGTCCCGCGCGCGGCCGCCGACCGAGCCGCGGCCGCTCCTGGGCCGCCTGAGCGCCTGCTGACGGCGACTGAGCGGCGGAACGGCGGCTGCGCTCACTCACGACCGGCCGCCGTGCTCCCGTGCTACCTGGCTGCGCAGCGCTACCTGGCTGCGCAGCTCGGCGATCCAGCCACGCTCGCGTTCTGCCCGGCGGATCAGCTCCGTGCTGACCAGGATGCTCCAGCGCTCGCGGCGCGGCCGGCCAGATAGCTCCTGCAGCCGATGGCAGCGCTCAGCGAGAGCGCCGTCGCGGGCCGCGAGGACTGCCAGCTGCTCCGCAGGGGAGAGGAACCCGAACTGGCCAAGTCGGGCCAGGAACTCGGTATCGTCACCGGCCTGGTCGGCAGGCAGATCCGCCAGCATCTCGTGCAGGAGGTCGTAGCCGACGTCGGTGAGCTCGTAGACAAGCTTGGATGGCCGACCCTCCTGCGCATGTGGCGTCTTGACCACCGCACCGGCCTCTTCGAACCGGCGGAGCGCCGGATACAGCGAGTTGTTGTGCAGGACAACGCCGGTGACGGCCTCTACGCGCTTGCGGAGCTCGTAGCCGTGCGCCGGGTGCTTCGACAAGTGCCGGAGGATCAATATCTCGACGTAGGACATCCGTCCAGTATGACCTAGGTACTGGTGGACTAGTAGGTACACATGACAGAGAGCACGGCCTACGTTGAATAATGTTCCGGGCCGGACTGGCTGTCAGGCGAGCCGCAGCGCTCGCTCCGGCGACATTGAGCCCAGCAGGCGCTCCAGCGCGACCTCGACATCCTCACGCCACGAGAGCGCGGTCTTCAGCTCAAGGCGGAGGCGCGGGAAGCGGGCGTGCGGCCGGACGGTCTTAAAGCCGACGGCAAGCAAGTAGTCGACAGGCACGACGCAGGACGGCTGTGCCCACCTGTTGTCACCGAACGCTTCGATCGCCTTGACGCCGCGCCGGATGAGATCCTTAGCCAGCCCCTGGGCGAGCATCCGCCCGAGGCCGCCGCCAGCGAACTCTGCCATCACGTGTGCGGTCATCAGCAGCACGGCGTCGGCGCTGACAGGACTGGTGGGAAACGCGACCGACCGCGGTGAGTAGCTCGGCGGAGCGTAGGTCAGGTAACCGGCTGGCACACCGTCGACGTAGATGATCTTCCCGCAGCTGCCCCACTCCAGCAGGACGGATGAGATCCAGGATTCCTTCTCCAGTCCGGGGTCACCGACTTCGATTGCCCGCGCCTGACTGACGGGGTCGAGTTCCCAGAAGACGCATCGGCGACAACGCGGCGGCAGGTCATCGAGATTGTCGAGCGTGATGCTCGCGAGTCGGCGCGACACGTCATACCCCTGCGGTTGGTCCCTCAGATCAGGCCTTCACGTGAACTCCGGCCCTCGCACAGCATCGTACCTGGGAGGGCTGTCTACGGACCCTGTTGACGGCGCGTTCTTGACTCTCGCATTCCTTTTACCGGACGAGACGCGGGCAGGTTGTTCGCCCGATGAGGTTTCACGTGAAACAGCTCGCGCATTCGCGTCGCGCGTTCCGTCCCGTGCTCGTCAGGCGGTAGTCGCCTTCACGGCAGCGGCCAGCGCATCCGTGTCCTCTTCCGGCGTATCGAAGGCGGTCATCCACCGCACGACGCACCGTGAGTCGCTGCTCTCGGCCCAGACGTGGAAGCTCCAGTCCTCCTGCAATCGACGGGCGTGGTCCTGCCCGAGCGAAGCAAAGACACCATTCGACTGCACGGGATATGCCAGTTCTACGCCTGGTGTCCCCGAGATCGCCGTCGCCAGCCGCGCGGCCATGGCGTTGGCATGCCGTGCATTCGCGAGCCACAGGTCATCCGACAGGAGCGCGCTGACCTGCGCGCTGAGGAAGCGCATCTTCGAGGCCAGTTGCATCTGCTGCTTGCGGTAGTACTGCACGCCCTCACCGATACCGGCCGCCATGACAAGGACAGCCTCGACGCCCAGGGCGCCGTTCTTCGTCCCGCCGAAGGTCAGGACATCTGCGAAGGTGGCGATCTCCGCAAGCGAGCAGTCCAGGTAGGCCGCGGCATTGGCCAGACGCGCACCATCCAGCAAGATCAGCAGGCCGTGTCGCTGGCAGAACTCCCGAAGCTCCCGGAGCTCCTCGAGGGAGTAACACGTACCGGTCTCGGTCACCTGAGCGATCTGAACCACGCGCGGCTGGACCCGGTGCTCGTCACCGATACCCGACAGCCGACGCTCGATGGCTGACGGCGTCAGCTTGCCGTCGGGCGCTGGAACCGGGAGAAGCTTGCAGCCCAGTACACGCTCAGCCGCGCCGCACTCGTCGACGTTCAGGTGCGACGACTCGGCGCAGATCGCTCCCTCGTAGGGCCGCACCAGCAGACTGAGGCCGAGGACATTGGCCGCAGTGCCCGTGAACACCAGCGAAACGCTGACCGCACCTGTCATCTCGCGCAGCGCTGCCGTCGCTGCGGCCGAGATATCGTCTGCTCCGTAAGCTTCAGCGTCCCCCGCGTTGGCAGCCAGGATCGCAGCCAGCACCGAGGGATGAACGCCAGCGTGATTGTCACTGCCGAAGCTCTTGCCTGTTATCCGCGCCACGGCACCGAAGCCTAACGGGGCGGCCCACCCTGGCGGTGGCCTGCACTGTCCGTTAGTGGGGCAGTGTCCGTTAGTGGGGCAGCGTCCGTTAGTGGGGCAGCGTCGGTTAGTGGGTTAGTGGTGGCGGCCCACTAGCCGTACCAGCTACGTGGCGCGCGAGCGCGGACCGAGGTCGGGGGACATGCTCCGCACGATCCGCTCGAGATCGTCGAGGGAAGCGAACTCCACGACGATCTTGCCTTTGCGCTGACCAAGCTCGACTTTAACTCTCGTGTCGAAGACATCGGACAGCCGGTCCGCCAGATCCTTCAGTCCGGGCGCCACCGGTGCCTTCGCGCCTGGCGAGCGCGGTCCTCTGGCCGGCCGCAAGCCGAGGGAAATCAGTTCTTCCGTCGCCCGGACCGATAGGCCCTCGGCGACAATCCGGTGCGCAAGCTGGTCCTGGGTGACGGGATCCTCCACTGCCAGCAGAGCCCGCGCGTGCCCGGCGCTCAGAACACCCGCTGCGACCCGCTTCTGAACAGCAGGCGGCAGGTTCAGCAGGCGAATAGTGTTCGAGATATGGGGACGCGACCGGCCGACACGCCGGGCCAGCTCTTCATGGGTTGCCGAGAAGTCATCAAGCAGTTGCTGGTACGCGGCCGCCTCCTCGAGCGGGTTCAGCTGCTCACGATGGAGGTTCTCCATAAGGGCATCACGCAGCATGTCGTCGTCCGACGTCTCGCGCACGATCGCCGGGATCGTCTCGATCCCCGCCGCCTGGCTCGCGCGCCAGCGGCGCTCGCCCATAATCAGCTCGTAGCCTCCCGGCCCGACGCGTCGTACGACAACGGGCTGCAGTAGCCCGACTGCCTCGATCGACGCGGCCAGCTCAGTCAGAGCCTCCTCGTCGAACACCCGCCGGGGCTGCCGGGGGTTCGGAACGATCGAGCCAACCGCGATCTCTTCCAGGTAGGCGCCCGTGATCGGAATCGCCGCATCCGCGTCGATTACTCCGCGAGAGTCGGAGAACTCGCGGCCGCCTGGCATCTGGCCTGCCCCGCCGCGACTACCCGGCTCGTAGCCGGCACCCGTCACCGACGCAGGCGGTGCCGTCGGGATCAGTGCTCCCAGGCCCTTGCCCAGTCCCCGCTTCGGCTGCGGCATTGTGACTCTCCTGTCGCTTCGCGGATCCGTCAGCGCAACGCTCATCGATCGCGCCGGCGGCCAGCTATCGCCGCCGCCCATCCTGCCAGCATCCGGTGCACCTGCCCACAGGATCCCTGCTGTTGTCCACAGCCGTGCCGCGGCTTGTCCCCAGGCCGGGATTTCACGCTGTCGCAGAGCCGAGCCTGCCGTGGCGACCGGCAGTCCGGCCAAGCTGCCCGCCCCCGACCGCCGACGATCTTGTCAGACGGCCCGTCTCGCGAGGCACTCGGCCGGGCGCGCTTGTCGGCAGCCCCGTCGCCACCTGCTTCGTCCCGCGAAGCAGCGCCCGCAGCCAGTCCCGTCCGCCCAGGTCCGATCGGCGCAGCGTCCCGGCGGTTCCGCTGCAGGACGAGCCAAAGTCGGGCTAGCCCGCAGGGCGCTCGGCATTCCGCCGAGCTAGCTCCCTGGCAGCCTCCAGGTATGCCTGAGCCCCGCTCGAGCCGGGGTCGTACGTCATGACCGATTGCCCGTAGCTCGGCGCCTCCGAGACCCGGACGCTCCGCGGAATGACCGAGCCCAGCACGATCCCGCCAAAGTGATCTCGCACCTCGTCGGCCACCTGCGACGCGAGCCTCGTCCGGCCGTCATACATCGTCAGGAGGATCGTCGATACCTGCAGACCCGGGTTCAGGTGACTCCGTACGAGATCCACCGTGCGCAGCAATTGCTCCAGGCCCTCGAGCGCGTAGTACTCGCATTGGATAGGGATCAGCACCTCAGGCGCCGCCACTAGCGCGTTCACCGTCAGCAGTCCCAGTGACGGCGGACAGTCGATGAAAATGTAGTCCAGCGCCGAGGAGTCGAAGCTTCCAACAGCACGGGCGAGCCGGGCCTCCCGCGCGACAAGCGGCACAAGTTCGATCTCAGCACCAGCCAGGTCGATTGCCGCTGGCGCACAGTACAAGTGAGGAAAGCCTGCCACCGGCCTCACAACGGAACTCAGCGGCTCGCCCTCGACTAGCACGTTGTACACCGACTGAACTCCCGACCGGTGATCAACATCGAGGGCGGTGGATGCGTTGCCCTGCGGATCAAGGTCAATGACAAGCACTCGGGCGCCGTGCATCGCCAGGCTCGCTGCAAGGTTCACGGCAGTCGTGGTCTTGCCGACGCCGCCTTTCTGGTTCGCAATAGTGATGACCCGGCAGGCCGACGGCCGCGGCCATCTCTCGCCGCCAGAGCGAGCGACAACTGCCGCCTGAGCGGCCCTGGCGATCGGCGTGTCCGCTGCGACCCCGGCAACCGCTGGAATAGACACCGGATCCTCACTCTCGCTCGTACCTGGACGATCTGCGTCCGCCCGACGGTCACTTTCCCGCGTTGCGGCCACCGGCGCGGGAGCCGGGCGTGCATCCTCGCGGGTACCGACACCTGTTTCACGTGAAACACCCGCCAGCGCCTGGCGGAGACGTACAGGTGCTTCCGCAACTACCTCGTCGTGGCCCGCGGGCTCCGAGCCTAGGCCAGCGCTCGCTGTCCCATCATCGGGTTCGCTACTCTCGGGGGCCGTTTCGTCCGCATGGCCGCCTGGCCCTCCGCCAGGCTGCGCACTCGGCACGGAACTTGGTCCCCGTGCCGCATGAGATCTGCGCGGCCAGCCCAGGCCCATCTTCGCTCCCGTGCGCGCTACGCGTTCCGGCAGACCAGTCGAACTATCCGAAAAGACGATATCTCCGGCAAACGGCTGTAGCACAGGCTGCGCCGAACTTCCGGGCACGGGACCTGCCGCCGCGTGCCGGCCACTGCCCGGCCGTTGCTCGGGCCAGCCAAGTCCAGGGCCTGAGTTGCTCATAGTGAAGCATCTCCTCACCACCGCGGCTCGCTCCGCCGCCAAATTCCGTCCCTAACAGCGGACCACGCCCAGGACAGATTCGCTATCCGGCGGCGTCGTCGAGGCCGCCACTCCTCGGGGGCCGTCCGCGTCGCGCCTGGCTAATACGCCAGCCGTCACCAGCGCTCAGCCGCCGCTACGCCGGCTATTGGGCCGCCCGCGCATGGCCCGTACGGGTCCTGCGGTCCCGTTAACGGCAGGATTCTGTCGCGCGCGCCGCCCCGAGCCGACCTGGCGAGTCGTACCAGCCCGCACTGAACGCTGCGCTGGCGCCGTGAACCTCACTACTGTCGCAGTGGCACCGTCCTCGTCGCCACCCGTCCGCAGCACTTCCGCATCACTAATGCCGAGGCGCCGCATCCCCGGAAGTGCCCGAGCAAGCTCCGCCTCCGCCGACGAGCCCTTGATCGCCAGCACTATGCCGCCGGCCCGCGCCAGCCCCAGGCTCAAGGCCGCCAGCCTCTCCAGTGGCGCCACCGCACGAGCGGTCACCACGTCAGCCGACAGCTCACCAGACATCTCCTCTGCCCGCCCGCGCACTACGTCCACGTTCTGGAGGCCGAGGACGCTAGTGCACTCCGTCAGGAATTCCGCCCGTCGCGCCATCGGCTCCAGGAGCGTGAGCCGTGCGCGCGGCAGCAGCAGCGCTAGCACGATGCCCGGAAGGCCGCCTCCTGAGCCCAGGTCGATTACCGAAGCCCGCGGCGGAATCAGCGGCGCCACTGCGCCACAGTTCAGCAGATGCCGTTCCCAGATACGATCCGCCTCGGCCGGGCCGATGATGCCGCGTTCCACTGCCGCGCCGGACAGCAGGTCCGCGAACTGCTGGGCGCGCGGCAGCGCATCGCCGAACATCGCCGCCGCGGGCGAGATCCGCTCGCGGTCACTCAGCGCCGCGAGATCGTCCTCATTTCCGCGAGCCTCAGCCATCCGCGCCCCCTGAACTCTCCCGTTCTGGAGCTACTCCGGAACGACGTGAACACTCCTCCACCAGCTAGCCGACGGGAAGTACGACCACGCGACGATCAGGCTCCTCGCCCTCAGACTCGCTCCGCAGGCCAGCCGCGGCGACGGCGTCGTGGACGACCTTGCGCTCGAAAGGATTCATCGGCCAGAGTTTCTTCGGCTGCCCGGTCCGCCGGACCTCCTCGGCAGCGTCCTGTCCGGCCTCCGCAAGCTCTGCCCGCCGTCGCTGCCGGTAGCCGCCCACGTCCAGCATCAGCCGCGTGCGATTGCCAGTCTGCTGGTGCACTGCCAGTCGCGTCAGCTCCTGGAGAGCCTCCAGCACCTCGCCACGTCGCCCGACGAGCTCCGTCAGCGTGGCACCGACAACTGAGACGACCGCCCGATCGCCTTCGACATCCATGTCAATGTCGCCGTCAAGATCCGCGACGTCCAGCAGACCCTCGACGTAGTCGGCTGCGATCTCGCCCTCGAGCTCCAGATCGGCCACCGAGGACCGGCTTCCGCCGTCGTCACCATCGGCCGACAATTCCTCACCATCGGCCGACTCTTCGTCAGCATCCCCGACGTCGGACTCCGGCCCGCCATCTGCGTCGTCCGTCAGCGTGGCATCGTCCTGCACCTGGATGTGCTCGGCCGCTTCCGGGCCCAGCCCCGGCAGCGGGCCGACCCCGTCATCCTGACCGGCCTCCTGCGCCACCGCATCCTCCTGCTGGCTCATGCCAGGCTCCTCCTCGATCCCGTCCTGCGTCCTCCGGGCAACTGCTCACTGGCCCGGTTCCAGCTCCCGCTCAGCGCGCAGCGCCGACCGGACAACCGCCTCCTCACCAGCGCGCCCTGCGGCGCGGCCAAGCACTCACCCCAGCGGCGCGGTCAGCGCTTGCCGCTGCGCTTGCTTCGTGACTGCCGCTGTGTCTGGTGCCTCACGAGCTTAACGTCGGGCATCTCGGGCTGCGGCTCGGGTTCCGAACGCCCCTTGCCTAGCCGCTTCAGCATGCCTGCTGCAGCCGACCCCGCTCCGCCTCCGGAGGCGCTCGCGCCGTTGCTTGCCGCACTGGCCGACTTGCCGCCGTTCTGCGACCCGCCGGTGGAGAGCCCGTGCCGAGGCGCTCGCAGGCCTGCCGGCTGCGGTTCCGGCCTTCGAGTCCTCCGCAGCAGGCGGGGTGTACGGGTAGCGGCGACCGAGAATCCACTGCTGTCCGAGCGTCCAGACGTTCGTCGTCACCCAGTACAGGACCAGGCCGAACGGCCAGTACAAACCGGTCAGCGCGAAGAACGGCATGATGTACGTCATGTATTTCTGCGACGACGCCATCGGGTTGTCCGGCGTCGCTGCGGGCATCATGCCCCGCTTCTGACTCTGCCGGATCGTCAGGAACGTAGTCACCATGCTGACAACCACCGCGACGAGGATCACGGCCTTCGCGTGCAGCGGAACATTCGCCCCGTGGGTGAACAGCACCTTGTCCGCGATCGAGGCACCCAGGATCTTCGCCTTGAGCCCGGCATGGACCATCGAAATCGGCAGGTGGTACTTCGGCGTGCCGCCGGTGTACTCGGCAATCGCACGCAGAACGCTGAACAGGCCGAAGAACAGCGGCAGCTGAAGCGCAAACGGCAGGCAGCCCATCAGCGGGTTGACCCCCGCCTCCTGGTACAGCTTCATCGTTTCCTGGTTCAGCGTCTGCTTGTCGTTCTTGTACTTCTTGCGCAGCGCTGCCATCTGCGGCTGGAGCGCAGACATGGCCCTGGTGGTATGCATCTGCTTGATGAACAGCGGCACCATGACCAGCCGCATCGCCACAACCAGGATGATGATGGAGAGAGCCCAGGTCCATCCACTGGTGGGTCCAAGCGCAGGCTTCAGGCCATCGTAGATATGCGTGAAGACCCAGCCGACTGCCTCATAGAGGTAATTCAGTGGATTCACTCTGCTAGCTCCCTTGTGCTCTGCTCATGACATCCAGGCCCTTGACCTGCGAGTCCGGTAGTTCCAGGCTCGCCGCAGTGGCAGAACCCTGTTTCCGCTCCGTGCCCGGTACCGGATCGAGTCCTCCGGCATGGAACGGATGACAGCGGCTCAGCCGGCGAACCGCCAGCCATGAGCCCCGCAGTGCACCATGAACCCGTACTGCCTCCAGCGCGTAGGCGCTGCATGACGGGTAGAACCTGCACCGCGGTCCGAGAAGGGGGCTGACAAACCGCTGATAGCCAGTCAGCAGCCCGGTGAGCAGCCAGGCAGCACGCGATAGCTCGCGCCCTGTCCTGCCGTTCACTGGCTCATCACCCCACCCTGCCGCCGAAGCAACGCTCCGATTACCAGGTCGAGGTCGGCGGCGAGATCCGCCTGGCGTGCCGTCGCCGCGCGAGGTGCCGCGCGCACAACAAGAAGGCTACCTCTCGGCAGCGATCCCAGATACCCACGGGCGAGATGCCGCAGGCGCCTGCGGACCGTGTTCCGCGCCACCGCCGTGCCGACGGCCTTGCTCACCACGAACCCCACCCGGGCGGCCTCTGAGCTGCCGGCCCGGACGAGCAGATGACCCGACAGCAGCGGGCGTCCGGCACGGCTCCCGCCGCGGGTCGCCGCCGTGAAGTCCGAGCTCCGCCGCATCCGCGCGGCCGCGGGAAGCATGGCGCGCTATCGCCGGCCCGCGATTCAGACGCTGACGCGAGCGCGCCCCTTCCGGCGCCGGGCCGCGAGAACCGCGCGGCCGGCCCGGGTGCGCATGCGCAGACGGAAGCCGTGCGTCTTCGCGCGGCGGCGGTTATTCGGCTGAAAAGTACGCTTACTCACTGCAACTCCAGGTGCGGCAGGGTCTGTCTTATCTGTGGTCAATCCCAGGTCAGCCTGAGATCGTGACAATCGCAAGGCACAGGCGGCAGCTCTGAGACCGCGCAGTCAACCGATCGTCTGCCATTATCAACAGCCGGCGGGCGCGAACTCATCCACATAACTGGCCTTACCTGCGTCAGGCCGTGACTTAGCTGCACCGGAGTCACCGGACTGGTACAAGGTACGCGCTGCTCAGGTGGCCGGTCAAACCGCATTCGCGGTAGCATGCTCGGCCCGACGCTCCATCCGCCCGACCATCGCAGTTTCGCGAACGGACCGTGAACCACAGCCCTAGGCTGTGGATAGTGCAGCCCGCGCTGTCACGGCCGCTCGCCGTCAGCCGCGCACCTGCCGACGCTGCGGTGACCGCCGACGGCTGCCAGAACCGCTGACTTTGCAACGTGCACATGCTGTGGAAAAACCTGTTGATCACATGTGGGGGGCTCGGGTGACCGGCCGATGAGCGACGACGACCTCGCGGAGGTGTGGGCCCGCTCGCTGGCCGACCTTGCCGACATGAACATCGAGCCGCACCAGCGCGCCTGGTTGCAGCTCACCAGACCGCTCGGCCTGGTCGAGAACACCGCGCTCATCGCCGCGCCCAACGACTTCGTCAAGGAGCAGCTCGAGACGAGGCTGAGGGCACTTATTACTAATGCGCTGTCCCGCGAGCTCGCCCGCAGCATCCAGCTCGCCGTCACTGTCGACCCGGCAGCGACCGCCGATCTGGGCGAGCCGTCAGTCCGGCCGGACGGCAGACCCCGATCAGGAGAGCCCGGCGACGACGACGTCACCGGGCCGATTCCGGTCACGACACGAGGGGCCGGGGACTTCGGCGGCTACAGCGGCGCGGCGCTCGGGCCGCGCGACGCTAACGGCCACGCCAGCCTCGGCGCTGGCCCCGACGGCCCGCGGCTGTCCGGCCACCCCTACGACAGCGGGGCCATGCTGCAGCCGGCAACCGACCGGCCCGTTACGATGCCCCGTCCCGGACTTCCGGCGTTCCCGCCGCCGCGGGGAGCTGATCCTCGCGGCGGCCTCGACCGCGATGTGACGAGCCAGGAGGCGCCCGGTGAGCTACCACTCCACCGGCAGCCTGCGCCGCAGCGGCCGGCCGTCCACTCCCCGGCGCCCGGGCAGGCGCGCCTCAACCCGAAGTACACCTTCGAGACCTTTGTCATCGGATCGAGCAACCGGTTCGCGCACGCGGCCGCCGTCGCGGTCGCCGAAGCACCGGCCAAGGCCTACAACCCGCTGTTCGTCTACGGCGACTCCGGGCTCGGCAAGACGCACTTGCTGCATGCGATCGGCCACTACGCCCAGAGCCTCTACCAGGGACTGAAGGTCCGCTACGTGAGCTCGGAAGAGTTCACCAACGACTTCATCAACATGATCCGCGACGGCAAGCAGGACGGCTTCCGCCGCCGCTACCGCGACGTCGACGTGCTGCTCGTAGACGACATCCAGTTCCTGGAGAACAAGGAAGGGACCCAGGAGGAGTTCTTCCACACCTTTAATACGCTGCACAACGCGAGCAAGCAGATCGTGATCTCCTCGGACCGCGCCCCGAAGCGGCTGGTTACGCTCGAGGACCGGCTCCGGAGCCGGTTCGAGTGGGGGCTTCAGACCGACGTCCAGCCGCCCGAGCTGGAGACTCGCATCGCGATCCTGCGCAAGAAGGCTGTGCAGGACCGGCTGAACGCCCCGCCCGAGGCGCTGGAGTACATCGCCTCGCGCATCTCGACAAACATCCGCGAGCTCGAGGGCGCGCTCATCCGCGTCACCGCGTTCGCCAGCCTCAACCGACAGTCGGTCGACCTCCAGCTCGCCGAGTTCGTGCTCAAGGACCTCATCGTCGAGACCCACGGCCCGGACATCACCGCGGCCACGATCATGGGCCAGACTGCGTCCTACTTCGGACTGTCGATCGACGACCTCTGCGGCACCTCTCGCTCCCGGGTGCTCGTCACCGCCCGGCAGATTGCCATGTATCTGTGCCGCGAGCTGACGGATATGTCGCTGCCGAAGATCGGCCAGCAGTTCGGCGGACGCGACCACACCACGGTCATGCACGCCGAGCGCAAGATCCGCTCGCTGATGGCCGAGCGCCGCGCGATCTATAACCAGGTGACGGAGCTCACCAACCGGATCAAGCAGCAGGCCTTGCCGGGGTGAGCCTGATGACTCCTACACGCAGTAGGCGGGCAACCGGCCTCACACCGATCCGCGCTTGTTCAGCGTCACTGCCTGCGGCCCGGCACTCAGGGTGGTCAGCGGAATACGCAAACTACGCGCCGCGCACAATGCACGCACACAGGCTGTGGATAAAGCTGTGGATCTCCTTGGGACAGCCAGAGGAAAACTGCGGTCAACTGGTGGGTAACGGCGCGGTTGCCGCTAGCCATGTGCGCACTGCCCACAGCGCTGCTGACGGCCGGTCCCGGGTCGGCCACAGCCGCTGTGCACGGCCAGATGCCGTCCTAGCTGGGCGGACTCGCGTTATCCCCGGGATCCACCGTCCCTATGACGACTACCAGTTTTGTTATGGCCGAGAGATCCCAACCCAAGTAGGCCAGGACCGGTCCGCGACTCCCGCCCTGCGAGTCCGGCCAGACAAGGAGGGCGACAGGTGAAGATCGTCGTTGAGCGAGATGTCCTCGCAGAAGCAGTTGCCTGGACCGCGCGCGCGCTGCCCGCCCGCCCCACCGTGCCCGTCCTCGCGGGCATCCGGCTTGTCGCTGGCGATGAGCTCGTCCTGTCGAGCTTCGACTACGACGTGTCCGCGCAGGCGACAGTGCCGGTCAGCACGCAGGAGCCAGGCAGCGCGCTCGTCTCCGGGCGGCTTCTCGCCGAGATCAGCCGAAGCCTGCCGGCCAAGCCAGTGCAGATCAATGCCGAGGAAGGTCGCGCGGTGCTCACCTGCGGCAGCGCGACCTTCACGCTGCTGACCATGCCCGAGGAGGAGTACCCGGCACTGCCGGAGATGCCACCCGCGGCCGGCACCGTCGGCAGCGACGCGTTCGCGACCGCGGTCGCGCAGTCCGCGACGGCGGCAGGCCGGGACGACACCCTGCCCGCCCTGACCGGCATCCGGATCGAGATCGAGGGCGAAACCCTGACGCTGGTGTCCACTGACCGCTACCGGCTGGCGGTCAGGGAGCTGAAGTGGACGCCCGCCCGCCCAGACTTGTCGGCAGCCATCCTCGTTCCGGCGAAAGCGCTGGCTGACACCGCCCGCACGCTGACCAACGGCGCCGAAGTCTCGATCGCGCTCGCCCTGCCCGGCAGCGAAGGCAGCACCGGCGACGGCATGATCGGCTTCGAAGGGGCCGGGCGGCGGACGACGACCCGCCTGCTCAGCGGGGAGTTCCCCCGGCACCAGTCGCTCCTGCCGAAGAGCGTGAACGCAGCCGCTGATCTGTCCATCGCCTTGCTGTCGGAGTCGGTCAAGCGTGTCGCCCTGGTAGCCGAGCGCAACACCCCGGTCCGCCTCTCGTTCAGCCCGGGTCAGCTGATGCTCGAAGCCGGAACGGGCGACGAGGCGCAGGCCGAGGAAATCATCGAGGCCGATTTCTCTGGCGACGACCTGTCGATTGCGTTCAACCCGCAGTACCTGCTGGACGGCCTTGCCGCCCTGGATTGCGACACCGTCCGCATCGCGTTCACCGAGCCCGGCAAGCCGGCCCTGATCACTGGCAAGCCCGCCTCGGACGGAAACCCGGAGTTCCGCTATCTGCTGATGCCCATCCGTCTCGGCGCCTGATGCCGCTTCGCGCGGCTGCACGTCCTGCCGGGCAGATACGCTCGCAGCCGTGTACCTGAGCAGGCTCTCGCTGACCGACTTCCGCAGCTATGCGCAGGCGGAGCTGGAGCTCGAGGCCGGGGTCACCACGTTCACGGGACCCAACGGCCAGGGCAAGACGAACCTCGTCGAGGCTGCCGGTTACCTGGCCACGTTCGGCAGCCACCGGGTCGCCACTGACGCGCCGCTGATCCGGTCGGGCACCGAGCGAGCCATCCTGCGTGGCGGCATTGTCGCAGCGGGCCGTAACAGCCTGCTGGAGGTCGAGATCAATGCCGGGCGGGCCAACCGGGTGCGGCTCAACCGGGCGCCCGTGCCGCGGCCGCGGGAGGTGCTCGGCGTGCTGCGCTGCGTGCTGTTCGCCCCCGAGGACATCACCATCGTCAAGGGTGACCCTGATCAGCGGCGCCGCTACCTCGACGACCTGCTCGTGGCGATGCGCCCGCGCTACGCGGGCGTGCGGTCGGACTACGAGCGGGTGCTTCGCCAGCGCACCGCCCTGCTCAAGTCGGCGAAAGCGCGCGGTACCGTGCCGCAGGGCACCCTTGAGGTCTGGGACGATCAGCTGGTGACAGCCGGGGCACAGCTGACGGCCGGCCGCCTGCGCCTCGTCCGGGAGCTCCGCGGCCTGGTCGGCGCCAGTTACAGCGCCGTGTCGGGCACGGAGCGCGACACCAGCCTGGCCTACCGCATGTCCGCCGCCCACACCATCCGGTCGCAGGAGACCGGACCCGGTCCAGGCAGCCAGGCACGAATGCCCGGCACCGGGACGCTCGACGCGGGGCTGCCCGGCGACGACGACGGCGACAGCGCCGAGTCCGAGCCGGATATCGAGAAGCTGGCACTGATCCTGCGCGAGGCACTCGCGCTGCGGCGGCGAGCCGAGTTCGAGCGCGCGGTCTGCCTGGTCGGACCGCACCGCGACGAGCTCGAGCTGGGCATCGGCGAACTGCCCGCCCGCGGTTACGCAAGTCACGGCGAATCCTGGTCACTCGCGCTGGCCCTGCGGCTGGCCGGCTATCAGCTGCTCAGGGCGGGCGGCGACGATCCCGTGCTGATGCTGGACGACGTCTTTGCCGAGCTGGACGCCGGGCGCCGCGACCGGCTGGGGCAGCTGGTCGCGGACGCGGAGCAGGTGCTGGTAACCGCCGCAGTTCCGCAGGACGTCCCCGAAGGGCTGGCAGGCGCGCGGTTCCGGGTCGGCGACGGGGCGGTGAGCCGTGCCTGACGACCTCGTCCCCGGCCAGGCCGACATCCGGCCTGCCGAAACGCCGACGCCGCCGGCTGCCGACGCCGCGACGCGGCCGGACAAGCCCATCAATCGCGCCCGCGAGGCGCTCGCCGCCGCCCGTGCACGCGCCCGGGCACAGGGATTGCAGCCGGCACCCCGGCCTCGCCCCGGATCCGGTTCTGGTCCTGCCAGTCCCGCAGACCGCGATCTGGCGGACGGCCGGGAGTCTGGCGGCCTCGTTTCTGGCCTGACGAGCCTTGAAGCAGCGTCTTCCCTCGAGCCCGAGGCTCCCCCGGCCGGCGGCCAGAGCGCGGATGCTGCCGCTCCTGGCCGCGGCGGCACCCGGCGCGCCCGGCGGTCCGGGGCCAGGCCAGGCTTCCCGCTGGTGCCGCGGCGCGATGACCCGCAGCCGCTGTCGCGGGCGATCGGCGGCCTGCTGGACGCGGAAGGCTGGACGGTGGCGGCGGCCACGGGGTCGGTCTTCGGCCGCTGGGCCCAGATCGTCGGACCCGACCTGGCCGCGCATACGACGCCGGAGACCCTGACGAACGGCGAGCTGACCGTGGCCGCCGACTCAACGGCCTGGGCGACCCAGGTGCGGCTGCTGGCGGCTCAGCTCGTCCGCCGCCTCAACGCCGAGCTGGGCAACGGCAGCGTTGTGCGAGTACGGGTCCGCGGGCCGGGAACCGGCGCCCGCAAGCCAGGTGAATGGCGGGTTCGCGGCGGCCGGGGCCCGCGTGACACGTACGGCTGAGGCTGGGGGTCCCTCCAGGTAAAATGAACAAGCGCACGAGGACTGACGCCAGGCGGGGCTTTGACACGTCAGACCTGCGTGTCTGCCCTGTTCTAGAGGAGCTTCAGCTTTGTCCTACGACGCACGTTCGATCACGGTCCTGGAGGGCCTGGAGGCAGTCCGCAAGCGACCCGGAATGTATATCGGTTCGACCGGTGAGCGCGGTTTGCACCAATTGGTGCAGGAACTCGTGGACAATGCTGTGGACGAGGCCCTGGCCGGCTTCGCCGACTCCATCGAGGTAACGCTCCTCGCCGACGGCGGGGTGCGCGTCGAGGACAACGGCCGCGGCATCCCGGTGGACATGCACCCGGTGGAGAAGCGGCCCGCCCTCGAGGTCGTTCTCACCACGCTGCACGCGGGCGGCAAGTTCGACAGCCAGTCCTATGCGGTTTCTGGCGGCCTGCACGGTGTCGGCGTCTCGGTGGTGAACGCGCTCGCCTCACGCCTTGAGGTGGAGGTCCGCAAGGACGGCTACGTCTGGCGGCAGTCGTATGCCACCAGCGTGCCGACCGCGCCGCTGGACCGGGGCGAGAAGACCGACAAGTCCGGGACGATCATCACGTTCTGGCCCGACGACACCATCTTCGAGACGACCGAGTGGTCCTTCGAGATGCTGTCCCGCCGGGTACAGGAGATGGCCTTCCTCAATCGCGGCCTGACGATCACTCTCACCGACGAGCGCCCCGAGCACGCCAACGGTCAGCCGCACGTCGCCAGCTTCCGCTACGACGGCGGCCTGTCGGACTTCGTCAGCTACCTCAACGCGACCAAGGACCCGGGGCACGAGTCGGTCATCGAGTTCGGCGAGGAGGCCGAAGGCATCTCGGCCGAGATCGCGATGCAGTGGACGCAGTCCTACTCTGAGTCCGTCCACACCTTCGCCAACACCATCAACACGGCGGAGGGCGGCACGCACGAGGAAGGCTTCCGGTCGGCGCTCACCTCGATCGTGAACCGCTACGCGCGGGATCAGAACTTCCTCAAGGAGAAGGAGCCGAACCTCCTCGGCGAGGACATCCGCGAGGGCCTGACCGCGATCATCCACGTGAAGCTGGCGGAGCCGCAGTTCGAGGGCCAGACCAAGCAGAAGCTGGGCAACACCGAGGCCCGGTCGTTCACGCAGAAGGTCACCAACGACCATCTCAAGGACTGGTTCGAGCGCAACCCCGGCGAGGCGAAGGGCATCATCCTCAAGGCCATCCAGGCCGCGCGGGCCCGCGTCGCCGCCCGGCAGGCCCGAGACCTGACCCGCAAGAGCGCGATGGGCGGCTCCGGCCTGCCCGGCAAGCTCGCGGACTGCCAGTCGGGCGACCCGACCATCTGCGAGATCTACGTCGTGGAAGGCGACTCGGCCGGCGGCTCGGCCAAGGGCGGCCGGGACTCGAAGTTCCAGGCCATCCTGCCGATCCGCGGCAAGATCCTCAACGTCGAGAAAGCCCGCATCGACCGCGTCCTCAAGAACAACGAGGTCCAGTCGATGATCACCGCCCTCGGCACCGGGATCCACGACGAGTTCGACATCACCAAGCTTCGGTACAACCACATCATCCTGATGGCCGACGCCGACGTGGACGGCCAGCACATCACCACGCTGCTGCTGACGCTGCTGTTCCGGTTCATGAAGCCGCTGATCGAGGCCGGGCACGTCTACCTGGCGCAGCCGCCGCTGTACAAGATCAAGTGGGACGGCCGTAACGTCGCGCCCAGCTACGCCTACTCCGACCGGGAGCGGGACGGGGTCATCGAGGCCGCCGCAGCGGAGGGCCGCAAGGTCCAGCGCGACGGCGTGCAGCGCTACAAGGGGCTCGGCGAGATGAACGCCGCCGAGCTGTGGGACACCACGATGGACCCGGCCCGGCGGCTGCTGAAGCAGGTGACCGTGGACGACGCGGCGCAGGCCGACGAGCTGTTCAGCGTTCTGATGGGCGAGGACGTGGAAGCGCGCCGGGCCTTCATCCAGCGCAACGCGAAGGACGTCAAGTTCCTCGACATTTAATACCGGAAACGAGGTTGTTCCCGGTAGCTGCCCGGCACCGGGTAGCGGTACGGCTTGCTGGCCGGATCCGCTGCGGCCGGGCAGGGCACGACGGAAGGAAGCAGGGAAGTGCCAGACGTGACCACGCCCGAAGCGCCCTCGGAGGGTTCGGGCCGGACCGAGCCTGTCGACATCCAGGTCGAGATGCAGCGCAGCTTCCTCGACTATGCGATGTCGGTCATCGTCGGCCGGGCGCTGCCCGACGTCAGGGATGGGCTCAAGCCGGTTCACATCCGGATCCTGTACGCGATGTACGACGGCGGATACCGCCCGGACCGCGGCTACTTTAAGTGCGCCCGCGTCATCGGGGACGTCATGGGCAACTATCACCCGCACGGCGACTCGGCGATCTACGACGCTCTGGTCCGCATGGCTCAGGACTGGGCCATGCGGATGCCGCTGGTGGACGGCCAGGGGAACTTCGGCTCGCCGGGCAACGACCCCGCCGCGGCCATGCGCTACACCGAGTGCCGGCTGGCGCCGCTCGCGATGGAGATGCTGCGGGACATCGACAAGGACACGGTCGACTTCCGCCCCAACTACGACGGCAAGTCAGCCGAGCCCGTTGTCCTGCCGGCGCGTTTCCCGAACTTGCTGGTGAACGGATCCGAGGGCATCGCCGTGGCTATGGCCACCAAGATCCCGCCGCACAACCTGCGCGAGGTAGCCGCCGGAGCACAGTGGTGCCTGGCGAACTTCGAAGCCACCGACGAGGAACTGCTCGAGGCCCTGCTGGAGCGAGTGCAGGGCCCCGACTTCCCGACGGCCGCCCAGATCGTCGGCCGGCGCGGCATCCAGGACGCCTACCGCACTGGCCGCGGCTCGATCACCATGCGCGCGGTGGTGGAGGCGGAGGAAGACAGCCGGGGCCGGACGACCCTGGTCGTGACCGAGCTGCCGTTCCAGGTGAATCCGGACAGCCTGATCGAGAAGATCGCCGAGCTCGCCACCGATGGCCGGATCCCCGGCATCGCGAACGTCCAGGACGAGAGCAGCGCGCGGACCGGCCGCCGGATCGTGATCATGCTCAAGCGTGACGCGGTGGCCAAGGTCGTGCTGAACAACCTGTACAAGCACACCCAGCTGCAGGACACCTTCGGCGCGAACATGGTGGCGCTGGTCGACGGTGTCCCGCGAACGCTTCGCCTGGATCAGATGATCCGGTACTGGGTGCTGCACCAGATCGAGGTCGTCGTCCGGCGTACCCAGTACCTGCTGCGCAAGGCGCAGGAGCGGATGCACATCGTGAGCGCCTTGCTCAAGGCGATCGACCAGATCGACACGGTGATTGCGCTGATCCGCGCGAGCGACTCGGCGAACGACGCCCGGCAGGGCCTGATGGACCTCCTGGAGATCGATGAGATCCAGGCCACCGCCATCCTCGACCTGCAGCTGCGGCGGCTGGCCGCGCTGGAGCGCCAGAATCTCATCGACGAGTACGAGCAGCTGCTGGCCGAGATTGCCGAGTACGAAGCCATCCTGGCCTCGCCGGAGCGGCAGCGCCAGACCGTGAGTACGGAGCTCGCGGAGATCACCGAGAAGTACGGTGACGACCGGCGGACCCAGATCATCGCGTACGACGGCGACATGTCCATGGAGGACCTGATCGCCGAGGAGGACGTGGTCGTCACGATCACGCATGGCGGTTACGCCAAGCGGACGAAGACGGACCTCTACCGGGCCCAGCGACGCGGCGGCAAGGGCGTACGCGGTGCCCAGCTGCGGACCGACGACATCGTCGACCACTTCTTCGTCACCACGACTCACCACTGGATCCTGTTCTTCACGAACAAGGGGCGGGTCTACCGGGCGAAGGCCTATGAGCTGCCGGAGGCCGGCCGGGACGCTCGCGGTCAGCACGTGGCGAACCTGCTGGCCTTCCAGCCCGACGAGCACATCGCGCAGGTGCTGGCGCTGCGTGACTACTCCGTGGCGCCGTACCTGGTGCTGGCGACCAAGTCGGGCCTGGTGAAGAAGTCGCGGCTCACCGACTTCGACTCCCCGCGGTCCGGCGGCATCATCGCCATCAACCTGCGCGAGGACGACGAGGTCATCAGCGCGCGGCTGGTGTTGGCCGACCAGGACCTGCTGCTGGTCAGCCGGCACGCGCAGGCGATCCGCTTCCGGGCTGGCGACGAGACGCTGCGGCCGATGGGCCGGGCAACCTCGGGCGTGATCGGCATGCGATTCACCGAGGGTGACGAGCTGCTCGGCATGCATGTGGTCACTGAAAGCGCGGACGTCCTCGTCGCGACCGGCCTCGGCTACGCCAAGCGGACCCCTGTCGACCAGTACCCAGTGCAGGGCCGCGGCGGCCTCGGCGTGGTGACCGCCCGGATCGTGGAGGCCCGCGGCGAGCTGATCGGCGCCCTGATGGTGGAGCCCGGAGACGAGGTCTACGCGATCACGTCCGTCGGCGGTGTCATCAGGACCTCCGCCGCCGAGATCAAGGTCTCGGGACGCCAGACGATGGGCGTGCGCCTGGTCAATCTCGGCGACGGGCAGAGCCTGGTCGGGATCGCGCGGAACGCCGAGGCAACGGCTGCTGAGGTCGAGATCGATGCCGAAGCAGAGAGCGAGACGGCGGCGGCGGGAACGGAAGCGCCGGAGGCGGCCGGACCTGCTGAGACCAGCGGAGACGTAGCCGAGCCTACGGATGACTCAGAGACGGACACCGACGGCGGAGAGTGATAATCCCGGCCGTCCGGCCGCTACCTGCTGAGGCCGCCGCCGGATCTTTGCTGGTAGCGCAGTTGACGGACCGTGTATCGTCCCCAAAAGTAAGTCAAAAATGTCACAGTTACGGGGGACGTCGGACTTCCGCGGGGATAGCTGCCTCGGCGGGATTTCACGGGCGCAACGCTCGGACCAGTTCTGGCGTCTTAACAGGAGGACCGGCAGCGGTTCTGATGTGAGCGAATCAGGACCCCTTGACTGGGGATAACCTCGTGTCAATGAGCGGTGCGGAGGAGGACGGGGTGGATAACCGGGTGGAGGTGCCATCGCGCGCGTCGGGCGAAGGTTCTGGCGGCGTGTCTCCAGGCGATGGCCCGGACGCCGGCGCAAGCTCGTCGCCGTCCGCATCGTCCGGAAGCAAGCCGGCCAGCCGGCTGGCGCGGCGGCCGCTGGCGAGCCGAGCCCGGCTGTCAGCTCGCCGGGGGTACAGATCACATCGGCCGCTGCGCCAAACGGCACTGCGCCGAACGGTACTGCGCGGCCCGGTCAGCCTGACGCGCCCGCCCGCCCCGCTCAGCCTGCGGGTAGCACTCAGTCTGCCCCGGCCCAGCCTGCGCCGACGTTCGTTCCCTCACTGACGGCGCCTCGAGCCCCCTCTGGCTCCAACAGCAACCTGGGGGCCGGCCAGGCAGCTGCCATGGCGGCGGTGGCTGGTGCTGCTGCTGGTGCCGCGAGCGGCGCCAGGGATCTCGCCTCGAAGGTCGGTGCGTCCTTCTCCGGCCTCGGTAAGACAAGGCCCAGGTCCAAGCCTGCCCCGCAGCCCACCCGCCGTCCCGCTGGCTCGCCGCCACCCTCCGGCGCTCCGCGGCCGCCGCAGGGTGCTCGCCTTCAGGGCGGCCAGACCCGGCGCGCCCTGCTCAGCCTTGAGCGGCTCGAGCCCCTGTCGGTCATGAAGTTCAGCTTCCTGATCTCCCTGGTCGCCTGGGTTGTGCTGTTCGTCGCTGTCGCGGTCGTCTACTTTGCGCTGTCGAAGCTCGGTGTCTTCAGGTCGATCGAGCAGACCGTCGGCCTGATCACCTACAACAAGGATCACCCCGGCACCAATGCGGCTAGCTGGTTCCGCGCCTCCCGCGTCATGGAGTACACGGCGGTCGTCTGCACGGTCAACGCCGTGCTGTTCACGGCCCTGGCTACGGTCTGCGCAGCGTTGTACAACCTGGTGACGCAGCTGACCGGCGGCATAGAGGTCACTCTGAAGGAAACCGACTGAGCATCTAATCCTGGCTTGCGGTAACCTAGCCCGGCGTGCCGGTTGACCCGACCCGGCGGCGCGGCGGGCCTGTAGCTCAGACGGTTAGAGCGCTTCCCTGATAAGGAAGAGGCCGGAGGTTCAAGTCCTCCCAGGCCCACCCATCTCAGAACGTGTCAGCCCCTACGGCGGCTCGCGCGCCAAGCCCCACGGTCAGCAGGGCCAGCACCAGTTACAGGCGGCTGACGGCTGGATGCCGTAGCGGAGCCAGCTCGCGCAGGTCGGTGAGCAGGGCTCGCACCGCGGCGCGTCCATGAGCCAGTCCACATGGTCGGCCCCGGGCGGGGGTGTCGGCGGTGTGGCAGGCCGCGAGCTGCCTGGCTGGCTGGTCGTGCGCGCCGATGGCGTCAAGGACCTGGTCCCAGGCGGGCAGCAGATCCCCGGTGGCGGGGCGATTAGCCGTCGGCAGGAGTGGCGTTGAGGTCCTCGGTCAGTTCGAGGATCAACCCTTCAGGCCCGCGAACGTAGGCCAAGCGGAACAGATCCTGGAAGTCCGCGACCTCGCCGACGAGGTCGTATCCAAGCTCGCGCGCCCCGGCGACGGTCGCGTTGACATCGGTCACTCGGTAGGCCACGTGGCGCAGACCGTACGCGTTCGATGGCAGCTGGCACGGCCTGCCCTCCGCGGTCGGCGAGGTGAACTTGGTCAGCTCGATATGCCCGGAGCCGTCTGGGGCGGAGATCAGAACGAGCTTCTCCACCGTACCTTCGAGTCCAACGATGCGGTCCACCCAGGCCCCGCTGGCCTCGCCGAGGTCTTCGCGCGTGAAACCAAGGCCGGTGAAGAACGCCGCCACGGTCTCCAGGTCGTCGACGACTAGTCCCAGGTGGTCGAACGAGATGCCCGCTGCCATGCGGCCAGGCTAGCAGCGCGACGGCGGCCAGTGCCGAAGCCGCGAGTCGCGTTGAGGGCAGCGGGGTCGGCCACTCGCGGGCAACGCCTCAAGGGTGCTCCCTACGGTCGCCTCCAGCTGCGGGGCTCATACAGGAGGGCCAAGGGCCCAGATGGCCTGCCCGGGAGAAACCGGGGAGTGTGGTAGCTTCGCGGCCGTGGAAGACACCCCTGTGCGACCGCCGTGGCTCGACACGATGGAGCGTCGCGACGCGCAGTTCGCTGGCTCGTACCTGGCGATGCGCCAGAGCATTCTGAAAGACGGCTCCATCCCGGCCAAGTACAAGCTGCTCATGGGCATGATCACGGACGCCATCGCGGCGCACCCGCACGGTGTCGCCTCACTCGCCGACGACGCCCGCGCCGCCGGGGCGTCGGAAGCCGAGATTACCGAGGCGGTCGAGGTCGCATACCCGTACGGCGGTACCGCAGGGCTCGTCACGGGCCTTAACGCGTTCAGGAACTGACGATCGCCGGCGTTAGTGCTGTGGTGTTCTCGACTCACCACCCAGCAGTGGACGGGCAGTTGCAGAGCCCGGATGACTACTTCGCGATCCGTCAAGTCACTTCCGTTTGGCCAAACGGCCAGAGCCACGCAACCGAGCCTGACTGCAGGCGCTCGGTGCCTGTGGCACAGTCCTGACTGTGCCGTTGGGCGATCTGCCGGACTGGCTGCCGGCCTGGTGTCTGGATCATCTGGGTGGCGAACCCGCCGACGTGCTGTTCCAGGTGCAACAGGTCTCGATGGTGTTCGGTCTCCGGCTGGCTGCTGGTACGGACGTCGTGGTGAAGGCACGCGCGGATGACGGCCGGGCGGTGTCGTGCGTCGCGGCTCAATCCTGCCTGGCCGAGCGCGGGTTTCCCTGTGCTCGGCCGCTCACTCCGGCGGTTGGCGTCGGTTCGCTGGCTGTGCACGCCGAGGAGTACCGCCCCGGCGGCAAGGTGTTGCACGGCGACTCGCCGGACGTGGCCGAGCGCTGTGCCGAGGCGTTCGCCCGGCTGATGACTGAACTGGCCGACGTGAACGTCGCGCCGCCGCTTCCGAACCCACCCTGGGTGCGCTGGGACCACGTCGATTCCGGCGTGTGGCCTGAGATCAACTTCCTCGATAGCCAGGACCAGAGCGTCGTGCCCGCCTACGTCGTTGAGGCGGCGGAGTGCACTCGGCGGAGGATACTGGCCGCCAGCCTGCCGTGCGTCCTGGGTCACGCCGACTTCGAGGCGCAGAACCTTCGGTGGCACGGACGGGACGTGTGGGCGGTGCACGACTGGGACAGCCTGGCGTGGCAGCCAG
The DNA here is from genome assembly GCA_963711535.1 of uncultured Actinomycetota bacterium. GTDB lineage: Bacteria > Actinomycetota > Actinomycetes > Streptosporangiales > Streptosporangiaceae > JAJYUU01. Next base: position 1,149,719 of record CAVQEN010000008.1, read on the forward strand.
ATGCGGCGCTGGCGGGAGCGGCGAGTGGAGCGTTCGCCAGTGACGGGCCGCCCACGCTGGCTCCGATCGAAAGCTCCGACGCGTTCCTGGCGGCCTACCAGGACATTCGGGGGCGCTCGTTCACGCCAGTCGAGCAGGAGATCGCGTGGGCAGCCAGCTTGTGGATGGCGGCGTACAACGCGCGAGAGGAAGCACTGTGCGGTCACATCACGGTGTGCCGAGATGCGCTCCGCGAACAAGCACCCGAACGCCTCCGCCGGGCTCATGCATAGCAGTAACGTGCGGGTTCAGCGAACGGCACACCGAGACAAGCAGCAAAGCGGATCGCGAGGGAGCATGCGGCTGGAGGCAGGCGAGGCCAGGGCTCGGTTCGCGGCCGCCCGCGTGCTGCGGCTGGCGACTGCGGACCGGGATGGGATGCCGCACCTGGTCCCGTGCACGTTCGTCCTCGACCAAGCCGGCCAGATCGTGATCGGTATCGACAGCAAGCCGAAGACAACCGTGAACCTGCGGCGGCTAAGCAACATCAGCCAGAATCCGCGGGTCAGCCTGCTGGCTGACGAGTACGACGAGGACTGGGCCCAGCTGTGGTGGGCGCGCGCGGACGGCACGGCAGTCATTGAGCACGATGGCGCTGAGCACGAGGCTCACTGGCGTGAGCTCCGGAGCAAGTACCCGCAGTATGACGGCCGGGTCCTGGGCGGGCCCGTGATCGCGGTTACCGCCGACAGATGGTCGGGCTGGGCTTACAGCCGATGAGAGGACTCACCGATGGCCAGCCGATCGGGCGCGGCGAAAGCTGACGGCATTCGTTCGGAGATGCCGGCCGCGATATCTGCTGAACCGGCACCCTGGGGCGATTGTGGCGTTCCCCGCAGTGCCAGGGCCTACTATCACTCAGGGGAGTCTCAGCCGGGGTCTTTCCACGGCCAGGCGGAGTACGTGTATGCCCAGGCAATCCGGTCCGGGGAGAGCGCTGCTTGCGGTCAGCACGACGGGCCTGACCGCCTGTCCTTCCGGCGGCCTGGCATGAGCCGCGAGTCGGCGGCCCGCCGAGGCGAGACGAGGCGCAGGGCCGTCAGGATGGCGCGTACGGCGCCCGATGCCGGGGGTCAGCTGAACCACGATCAGCGCAGGGCGCAGGCCATCACCCGCACCCCGAAGCGAGCGTCGGGCCGCAGACGCCCGGAATTCAGGCACTTCATGATTGCGGTTGTGAGCGGCGTGGCCGTGATGGCGGTAGCCGGTGCGGCGCTCGGTCTCGTACCTGCCATAGAAGCCGCCGACGGTAACGGGACCATCGGCACGTTCGTCGTCGGTTCCCAGCCCTGCCTTCCTCACCGGGGCGGGTGTGCGTACACCGGCACGTTCCAAGCGCCTGGTGCCGCCAAGGTCAGCCACGTGGCCTACGAGGGCAGCCTGCCGGCGGGCGTCACGAGCATCCCGGCGCGCTATACCGGCTACCAGCAGGCATATGCCCTTCACGGTTCGCGCGGCTGGGCCGTGGACCTGGTCATCATGCTTTTGATCGGCGGTGCGGTGGGTTTCCTCGTGTGGCTCCTGCCGGTGGGCCTGGGCCGGCGGAGCGGGGGCGTCGAGCTCTGACCCTTAGCCACCGCCGCGGAAGTCGGCTGTGACTTGTCCCGCAGTCCGCCTGCCTAGCGCCGCGAAACCAGGGTTCGACTCGGCGTAATAGGGGATCAGCGCGACCGCCTGGTGGAGCGCGATCCCGCGCGCCCGGCGCCACGTGTCGTCATCCACGCCCAGTGCAGCACGAAACGCAGCCCGGCCGACGGGACCGAACACCGCCCAGGCGGCAATCACGTCCGTAGCCGGATCGCCGATGCCGACGGCGCCGAAGTCGATCACGGCGCTGACCCGGCCGTCGCGCACTAGCACGTTCGGCCGCAACAGGTCGGAGTGGATCCACACGGGCGATCCATCCCACGGGGCTGCCCGTAGCGAGTCGTCCCACGCCATGACGGCGCTTTCCACGTCAATCACAGCGGCGGCGGCCGGGAAGGACTCCTGGGTTGTGGCGTCGAGCTCGCGCAGCGGGCGTCGTCCGGCGCGGGGCGGATCGCCGACCGGATCGACCTGTCGCAGCTCGAGGACGAACCGCGCGAGATCTGCCGCAGCCGCGCACTCGTCGTCGACAAGATCATCGGCATACGGCGAGCCGTCAATCCAGCGGTAGATCGCCCAGCTGAAGGGATAACCCTCCGCCGCATGCCCGGCCGAAACTGGCTCCGGAATAGCTAGCGTGAGGCGCGGTGCGAGCCAAGGCAGCCAATGCGCTTCGTCCTCGAGACCGCTCTGCCATCTCTCGAGCAGCGGCAGTCTCGCGTACCAGTCGTCGCCGATCCGGTAGATCGCGTTGACGGTGCCCGGCGAACGGATGCCGGTCACCGGGAGCCCGGCGAGCTGCGGAAACTGGCCAGCCACCAGCCGGCGCACCAGGGCGGCATCCACGTATGCCTGCCCGTCGTGCATCTTCACCGGCGCCCCCTCGCTGATCGCGGCTGAGGACAGGCTAGGTCAGCGCTCCGGGCAGGGAAAACGAATTTTCGTCGTCATACAGGCAGTCGTAGGCTCGCGTTCGTGAAACTGGGCGTCGTCGCGGACATCGCCTCGCTGCTCGACGGAACGCACCGGCGGCCGTCGGCGAGAGTGCCATGACAAAGGCGATCTCCGTGACCGACGGTGTAGTGAGCCTGCGGGGCGGATCACCGTCCTGGGCCAGCGTCATCGTCCGGGGAAATGCTGCCGGGTCGGCAAGCATCGGCGTCGGGCCGGATGGACCGGGGGGTGGCGCGGCGTCTATGACCTGGCAGCTGACGTGCGACGATCTTGCCGACGAGTATGCCTTCCGCGTCGTTCAGCTCCTCCTGCATCACCTGGCCGCGCGCACCACTGTCCACACGGCGTGTGCACAGTTCGCCGGCAGCGACGAGCGGACCCGGGCGGTCGCGTCACGGGCCGGCTTCACCGACGCCGGGCGCGGCGGGCCGCAGTGTCTGGTCCGCCGGCCAGTACCGCCGGTGACCTACGCCGACGGCGTGGTCAGTATTCGCCGTCAGCGAGTCGAGGACATCGACGCGCACCTTGCCGGGATCGATGACGAGGAGATCGACTGGCTGTGGGAGCCAGGCTCGCGGCCTCTCTGGGAGGCGCTGACCCCGGAGCAGCAGCGTGCCCGAAATCTCACGGGTCTTAGCCGGGTTCACGACTCATTCGGCAGCGGGCCCAAGTGGACATTCTCGGTGGACGGCGCCGACGCCGAGTACATCGCCTATATCGACTGCGACCTGGCGAACGGCCACGTCCCGGCCGGGCAGGCGAATATCTCCTACACCTGCCATCCGGCCTATCGCGGTCAGGGAAATGTCAGCCGGGCGGTTCGGCTGGTCACGCGGTTCCTCGGTGAGCACACCGGTGCGGCCGAGGCGCACATTATCGTCGACGAGCGGAACGCGCCCTCGCTGCGAGTCGCCCGCGCGGTGGGCGCCGCGGAGACTGAGCGCTTCCGCGACGAGCACGGCCGCACCATGATCCGCTACGTCCTGCCGGTCCGCTGAGCAGCCGGCAACGTCCTGCGTAGCATCAGTGTGGCATGAGTGCTGTAATCGCGGATATCTTCCGCCAGGCCGGCTGCACGGGCCAGCTGTGCGCGCAGACCCTCGATGGCAGCCGGGAGCTGGCGGTCGGTGCCGATTGCCACGTGGTGAGCGCGTCGGTATTCAAGGTCAACGTGGCGCTCGAGGCCGAGACGCAGTTCGCCGACGGCCGCCTGGATCCGCGTGAGCGGGTGACCTTGCCAGCGGACGGGCGCACTCCGGGGCCGGTCGGTTTCTCCCTGTTCCGCGACAACGTAAGCGTCACCCTGCAAGACCTCGTCGTGCCCATGCTGACGATCAGCGACAATGTCGCGACCGACGCACTGGTGGACCGGATCGGCGTCGACGTCCTCAACGCGAGCGCTGTCCGGCTCGGACTGACCGGAACGACGATCGCAGCCGACCTGAACACCATGATCAACTCGATCGGGCGGGAGGCCGGATTCGCCGACTGGAGCTCGCTGTCCGAGTGGCTGGGGCAGCCGCACTCACCGACGGACGAAGCGGAGATCGCTGCGAAGGTGACCTCGGCAAGCGCGTTGTCGGCTGTGAGCGCGACGCGCACCACGCCGCGGGACATGGTCAGACTGCTCAGGCTGATCTGGACCGACCAGGCCGGGCCGCCGGGTGCCTGCGCGAGAGTGCGCACGCTGATGAGCCAGCAGCTCACGCGCCACCGGCTCGCGTCCGCCTTTCCGCCGCCTGCGCGCGTGTCCGCCAAGAGCGGCGGACTCATGGGAGTTGTCCGCAACGAGGTGGGAGTCGTCGAGTATCCGGACGGCCGGGCCTACGCGATGGCAGTCTTCACGCAGGCAGCCGGCGACCAGCCGGGGGATGCCGCCATCAATGCCGCGATCGGCACTGCGGCCGCGGCGGCCATTGAGGAGCTGACCGGGTCGCAACCGCTGCCGCGCTGAGCGTGAATGTGTCTCCGGTGGTGCTGGAAGCCCCCACCGGAGCCACATCCATCAGCCGCTAGGGGCAGACCCGGCCGTTGCGCTCGAAGGCTGCGTGCGTCAGCGGCATCAGCTGCGCCCACAGCGTTTCCATCTGCTCGGCGACCATCTCGATCTCGCGCTGCGGGAAGGACGGGAACGTCGCGTTCGGGTCCTTCACCCGCAGCGACAGGAAGTTCATCAGCGCCCGCGCGTTGCCGGTGACGTACATCGAGGAGTACAGGCCGACGGGCAGCACTGTCCGGGCGACCTCGCGAGCCACGCCAGCAGCCAGCATCTCCAGGTAGGCCTCGTAGGCCTGGCGGCAAGAGGCCTCGATGGTCTTGGTCACCAGGGCGTGCTGCTCCTGCGTGCCGTCGGTGAACACGTAGGCGCCCGGCTTGCCGCTCTGCACCAGCTTGCGATCCGGGCCGGGCACGTAGAAGACCGGCTCGAGCTTGCGGTAGCGGCCGCTCTCCTCGTTGTAGCTGAACGTCCGGTGCCGCATGAACTCGCGGAAGACGAAAATCGGCGCGCTCACGTAGAAGGTCATCGAGGAGTGCTCGAACGGCGTACCGTGCCGGTCACGCATCAGGAAGTTGATCAGTCCGCCCGACCGCTCGGGATCGGCGGTGACGTCCTCGAGAGACTGCTCGCCCTTGGTGGAGACTCTCGCCGCCCAGAGCACGTCGGCGTCGGACGCCGCGTGCTTCACCAGTTCCACTGTCATATCGCTGCGAAAAGTAATATCCGGCACGATCGTCATTGTGCTCGCCGCCTGTGACACTGTGCTCCTCGCCTCGGACACTCTCATGGCCCCATCATGTCGAAAACCGGCGGCGGACACGGTGAACCTCGCAGCACACTGTGGCGGTGGCGCGCGAGTGGGCGGGATACAGAGATTAAGCGTTCAATTAATCCTGCCTCGCGGGCACTGCCGGCCTGGCATTACAGTCGAGAGGGTAAGCCGTGGCAAGGAGGTGCCAGAAATGAGCACAGAGCGTGCCGAGGTGCTGGACGTCCTGCGCGAGGTGTGGCGCAGCCGCGGGCAGACCTCCGCCGACCTGGCTGATCCGAGCGGCGAGACGAAGTCCTGCAAGCGCATGACAGACGCCGGGGTCGGATTCGACGACTTCGCCTCGGACGAGGAAGACCTGGCCAGCGCCTGGCGCTCGCGGCTGCAGCGCGAGGGCAAGCTAGACAGCTCAGGCGGCACTATCCGCGATCTTGTCCTGGGATCGACCGAGAAGGACTGATCTGGTCCCTGGCGGCGAGGAGATTTTGCTCAGTGGAGTATCCCGGAACCGTCGGCGAGCTCACCGGGCAACTGCGGGACGGCGGCTATCTCGCTGACCGCGGACTGGCCACGTCTCTGCTGGTCGCCCTGTCTCTGCAGCGGCCGGTCCTGCTCGAAGGCGAGGTCGGTGTCGGCAAAACCGAGGTCGCCAAGGTCCTGGCGGCCATTTTCGGCCGCCGGCTGATCCGGCTGCAGTGCTACGAGGGCATCGACACCAATCAGGCACTCTATGAGTGGGACTACGCCCGCCAGATGCTGCAGATCCGGGCACTGTCCGAGCATCAGGCCGCTGAAGACGGGGCCGTCGACGCACTGTTCGGCCCGAAGTTCCTGCTGGAGCGTCCGCTGCTCGAGGCGGTCCGGGCGGGTGACCAGGCTGTGCTGCTCATCGACGAGGTCGACCGGGCGGACGACGAGTTCGAGGCCTTCCTGCTCGAGGTCCTGTCCGACTTTCAGATCAGCATCCCGGAGATCGGCACGATCAGGGCAGAGTCGCCCCCCACGGTGATCCTTACCTCGAACCGCACCCGCGAACTGCACGACGCGCTGCGCAGGCGCTGCCTCTACCACTGGATCGGCTACCCGTCCGCTGAGCGCGAGGTCGAAATCGTGCTGGTGCGCGAGCCGGACGCCGCTGAGCAGCTGACCCGCAAGGTTGTTGCCGCCGTGCACCGGCTCCGCGAGCTCGACCTGGTCAAGCCGCCCGGTGTGGCGGAGACGATCGACTGGGTCCGCACCCTCGGCTTCCTCGGCGAGACCGACCTGACGCCGCAGTCCGCCGACGACACCCTCGGCGCCGTCATCAAGGACCGCGACGACCTCGACCTTGTCCGGGAGAACCTCGCGGAGATCACATCCGGTGCCTGAGACTGCTCCGGCTCCGGGGCCAGCTGTGGCCGGCTCACCTGCGACCGGGCAGGCGCCGTTCCTCGACGTTCTGACCGGGTTCACCCGCGAGCTGCGGGCGGCCGGAGTCAGCGTCGGCACCGGGGACCTTCTCACCTACACGGCGGCGATGGTTCCGCTCGACCCGACTGATCTCCTAGACCTGTACTGGGCCGGGCGGGCGACCCTGGTGAGCCGGCGCGACGACATCGGCGTGTACGACCAGGCCTTCCGCCGCTACTTCCTGGCCGAGGGGTCGTCTGCCGCAGCCGTGCTGACGCTGCGCGCCACAGCGGCCGCCGAGGCTGAGGCCGCGTTCGTCATGCCCGGCACCGAGCCAGGCCCGGAATCCGGCGAAGAGCAGCCCTCGCTGGGCTGGATGGCATCCGACGTCGCCGCCCTCAAGCAGCGCTCCTTCCCGGCCTGCACGCCCGCCGAGCTGGCCGCGCTGCGCCGCATCATGGCCCGGATCAAGCTCACGCCGCCCCGGCGCCGCACCCGCCGCACCCGTCCGGCATCGGCGGGCCGCACGCCGGATCTGCGGAAGACGATCCGCGACACCATGCGGATGCACGGCGAGCCGTCCCGGCTGTACTTCCGGCAGCGCACGACCCGCCTGCGGCCGCTGATCCTGATCCTCGACGTATCCGGCTCGATGTCCGACTACTCCCGGCATCTGCTGCAGTTCGCCCACACGGCGAAGCACTCCGCCGCGAGAGTGGAGGTGTTCTGCTTCGGCACCCGGCTCACCAGGATCACCCGTGCGCTGGCGCATCGCCGGCCGGACGCGGCACTCGACCAGGCGGCCCGCACGGTCGTGGACTGGGACGGCGGCACCCGGATCGGCGAGTCCCTTACGGCTTTCGTCCGGCGCTACGGCCGCGGCGGCCTGTGCCGCGGCGGGGTCGTCGTCATCTGCTCCGACGGCCTGGACCGCGGCGACCCTGAGCAGCTTGCCGGCGCGATGGAGCGCCTGTCCCGGCTGTGCTACCGGATCGTGTGGCTGAACCCGCACAAAGGAGACGACCCGCACTTCCGCCCCAGCACTGTGGGCATGATGGTCGCAGCGCCGTATATCGACCTGCTGCTGTCCGGGCACGACCTGGCCAGCCTGGAGGAGCTTGCCGAACTGCTGCCGCAGCTGGGCTAGCCGGGGCGGCAGACGCACGCGGAGGAGACGACTGTGAGGTGGAGCGTCGGCATCGAGGCCGAGGGCGAGAAGGTCCTCAGCCGGGAGGAGATCGTCGAGCTCGCCGACGCCGTCGCGGCCAGCCACGGCATCGCGACCGGCATCGGCACGAACCGCTACGGCGCGCAGCTCATCGTCGACGCTGATACCCGCGAGGACGCGCTGGCCGCGGCCACCGAGCGCTTCCGCGCCGCCGCTGCGGCCGCGGGCCTGCCATCGGCACCGGTCGTGCGCACCGAGGCAGTCAGCGAGGACGAGGAGGACGACCTCTCGTGATCCGGCTCGGATCCCTGGCCGGCTACCCGTTCGAGGGCCCGCGGCTGCTCGGCGGCTGGACGGCCCCTGCGACCGCCGCGGTCTACGCCATCCTCTACAAGCCTGAGCCGGAAACGAAGCCCGAGCGGTACGCGGTCGCCTACGTCGGGCACGCGGAGGACCTCTCGGCCGAGCGCTTCCCGTTCCAGCACTCGAGGGCACCCTGCTGGATCAAGCGGGCGGGCTCCCGCTGGATGGTCTATGTCGCCACCTACGAGGTGCCGGGGGGAACTGCCGCGCACCGCGAGCAGATCGTCCGCGAACTCGGCGCGACGTACCATCCGAGCTGCAATGACCAGCAGTTCGACAACGCCTGGAAGGACCACTGGATCGGCGAGTACCAGGCACCGACCACGGGTCCCGTCGCGCGCCGCGGCCCGGACCAGTCCGGGCACCGCTGACGCCTCGTTTCCGTTCCCCGGGAGCTGCGTAGTTCCCGGCGGAGCACGTCACCGCTGCGGCGCGTACCCCACGGCGTCGTGCAGCCGGGACCGGCGCGTGCCGGACGCAGGTCTGGCCGCCTCGGGCACTTCCGGTGCCGCGGGCCGCGGTGTTACGTCCGCGACGATCTCCTCGGCCATCCCGTACAGCAGGGGCAGCGCGCCGGCCACGACGCCGCCGGTCTGGTTGATGTGCTCCACGCCGGGGCCGATGACCTTCGCGTTCGCGCCGATCGCGCCGACCAGCTCGGAGCTCTCCTCCAGGTTGGCTGCCACCCGGTTCAGCAGGCTGCCCGCCCAGTACAGGTAGAACGCGAGCCCGGCGATCAGCAGCCCGATCACGATGACGGTCAGCACGACCAGCGTGGTCATGACTTCACCTTTCCGAGCACCCGGCCGAGGAACAGGTGGTGCTGGAGGCCCTCGGCCAGGACTGCCTCCACGCCGTCGGCTACCTGCGGGATGAGCGCGGCGTCGGCGGTGTTGGCGGCCGCCGCCTTGAGCGTCTCCCGGACATCGACCACCCGCCGGTCGATGACCTTGATCAGGTAGATGAGCAGGCTCAGCAGCGCGGCGACTGCGACGACCACGATGAAGCCGACAATGATCGCCCACAGCCACAAGGTGTGCTCATGGGCGGGCAACGCGGCGACCAGGACTGCGTGCATCGCTCAGCCTCCCAGCCTGGCGCGGCCGCGCTGCAGCCCGCCGATGATGATGGTCGCGTGCTCGATCGTCGTGCGCAGGGCTCCCAGCGGCGCGGTGTTGTGCACGGAGTCGGTCAGCGCGGCGTTGATCCTGGGCGCCTCGTCGCCGATGGACCGGGCGAGCAGCAGGATCGGCACGACGAGCGCGACGACCACTAGCACCACGACGCCGCCGATCGTGAAGCCGAGGATCCAGCCGAAGTTACTGGTGCTCCCGGCAGCGGCCGCCAGGACGTGTCCGTTCATCGTCAGCTCCCTCGCCGTCTCAGACGGTCTCGCAGAAGTCCCGCACCGGCTTGAGGCTTGCGTTCACCGAGGTCAGCCGCTCCGGGACCGGGCTGGTCAGCTGCGCGACCGCCTGGACTCCGCCAGTGGTCGCCGCGAGCGTCGCCTTGATCGCGCGGAGGTGAAAGATCACCCGGAGGAGGCCGACGGCAGTGATCGCGATGATGAGCGCGGCGATGATGAGCGTCACCCAGGCAGCTGCTGGCATGACCGTTCCCCTTTCTCCCTCGTCAGGTCCGGGTTAGCCGAGTAGCTTCGCCACGGAACCGGCATAGCGGACAGCGCCAACGGAGATCTCCTTCACCGTCGTGTCGGTTGTCGCGAGTGCCTCGGGCACTCCGGTCAGCTCGCCGACGAGCTCGACGCCGCCGGCCAGGATGTCGTCGGTAGCGTGCCGGATGCGCTCCAGGGCGGCGAGCACCCGGTTCAGCAGGTAGATGACGACCGGCAGCACGACCAGGAGCAGTACTGCGTTGCCGATCCACCAGAGCACCATGGCTGTCCTCCTCTTCTGGCTTCGTCGCTAGCGCGGGGCCGGCTGATAGGGCAGGAAGAACCGGCTGAACACGCGCATCAGTGCCATCCGCGCTGCTCGCAGGCCGAGCCGGAAACCGCTCGCCGGCGTGGCGGACGTCGCGGCGATCTGCTCGGCCGACTCGCCGCGCTCCAGCCGGGCGATGCGGTCCTGCATGTTCACCGCGAAGTCGTTCATCAGCACGGAGCTGACGTCGGAGATCATGCCGCGCCCGTACTGGGCGGCGGCGCCGGCGAGCTGCAGATCCTGCGTCACGTCCACTCTGGTGCCGCGCCCGGCCCGGCTGAGCGCTGCGGTGACGATCATGCTGGCCTGGCCGCGGCCTTTCTCCTCCGCTCCGGCCGCGCTGACGACGAGCCGCTTAGCCGCGTCATCACGCTCGGTGATGTCGGCCGTGCCGGCGAACTGAAGCCGCACCGGCCCCATCCGCACCGCCACCCGGCCCTTGAACTTGCCGCCGCCGAGGTCCTCGGTCAGCTCGGCGCCAGGCAGGCACGTCGCGACCTGCGGAATGTTGTCGAAGAACTGCCAGACCTTCTCGACTGGCTCGGCGACCTCGAAATCGCTCTTGATCAGCATCGGGCCTCATCCCTCATGTCGGCAGCTTCCCGGAGTAGGCGGCGGGATCTTTCTGGAACGCCCGCCGGCAACCCGCGCAGCAGAAGTAGTACGTGACGTCCTCGTGCTCCAGCGGCAGGCCGCCCGGTCCGGCCGACACGGTCATGCCGCAGACCGGATCGGTGGCCTGCGGGGCCTGGTTCCCGGCGGCCGCACTGCCACCGTGCGCGGCCGACGGACCGGCTGCTGCTTTTCCGGGACCGGAAACGAGGCCGCCGCCGGCCAGTGCCCCCGCCGCACGCAGCTGGACGAGCTCGGCCAGGATCGCGACGGCGATCTCCGGGTGCGTAGTGCTGCCCAGGTCGAGGCCGGCGGGCACGCGCACCCGGGCGAGCTCGGCTTGCGGCAGTCCGCGGTCGGCGAGGTAGCCGAGAACCGCGTCACCGCGCTTACGCGATCCGACGAGCCCGAGGTAGGCCGGCCGGGCAGCGACGGCGCGCTCCAGTACGGCCTCGTCGTCATGTCCCTGGGTGGCGACGACCACGAGCGACTGCCCGGTCGCGCTCTGCGTGGTGAAGTCGGAGCCGTCGATGAGGTCGGCCTGCCAGCCGAGCGCGCGGCCAAGATCGGTCAGGGTCTGGGCCATGGGCGACTTGCCGACGACGACGAGGTGCGGCACGGGCAGCACCGGTTCGATATAGACCTCGAGCGCGCCCTCGCTCTGGCAGGAGATCGGCACGACCTCCATTCCGTCCGGCACTGCCTCACCGAACTGAGCGGAGTCGCCGAGCAGTAGCAGCTTTGCCGTGGCGGACGCGATGACCTGCCGGGCCTCCCGGATCACGGCGGGCTCTGCGCAGGCGCCGCCAATCCAGCCGTGGAGCTCACCGTCGGCGGTGATGATGGCCCGCGAGCCGGGCCGGCTGGACGATGGTCCCTGCCGCCAGACGACGGTCGCGAGCGCGAACCTCTCGCCGCGCCGCGCCAGCTCCGCGGCCCGCTCCATGACTTCCCAGCTGTCCATGGCCCGCTCCGCTAGTCGTCCGACCGGACGGGCGGAGCGCCGTAGACGTCCCGGCGGTACGTGAGGGCCTCCCAGACCCGGTCCGGCAGCAGCGGCATGTCGATGTTGCGGACGCCGGTACCCGTCAGTGCGTCGATCACTGCGTTGACGAAGGCCGCCGGGCCGCCGACCGCGGCGCACTCGCCGATGCCCTTGGCGCCGATCGGGTGGTGCGGGCAGGGCGTGACAACCTCGCTGTGCAGCTCGAAGCCGGGCGTCTCCCAGGCGGTGGGGAGCAGGTAGTCCATGTAGTTCGAGCCGACGCAGTTGCCGTCCGCGTCGAAGGTGATGAACTGCATGCTGGACATCGCGTAGGCCTCAGTGAGGCCGCCCATGATCTGCCCTTCGACGATCATCGGGTTAATACGGACACCGCAGTCGTCCACCGCGACCATGCTGAGCACGTCCCAAACGCCGGTGGCCGGGTCCACCTCGACCGTGACGATGTAGACCGCGAACGGCCAGGTCAGGTTCGGCGGATCGTAGTAAGCGGTCGCGTCGAGGCCGGGCTCCATGCCGTCGGGCATGTTCGCGTAGGCGGCGATGGCGCACTCCTGAATGGTGACTCCCCGGTCCGGAGCGCTGCGGATGTAGAACCGGCCGAGCTCCCACTCGACGTCCTCCTCCGATACCTCGAGGAGGTGCGCGGCCAGTTTCCGGGCCTTGGCCCGGATCTTGCGGGACACCATCGCCACCGCGGCGCCGGCCACCGGCGTGCTGCGCGACGCGTAGGTGCCCATGCCGAACGGCGCGGTGTCGGTGTCACCCTCCTCGACGACGATGTCGTCGGCCGGGATGCCGAGCTCGTGCGCGACGATCTGCGCCCAGGTGGTCTCATGGCCCTGGCCCTGGCCGCGCGCGCCGGTGCGGACGATGGCCTTGCCGGTCATGTGCACCTTCAGCTCGGCCGAGTCGAACATCTTGATGCCGAGGATGTCGTACTCGCGGCTGTTGCCCGCGCCCAGCGGCTCGGTCATCGTCGAGATGCCGAGGCCGAGCAGCCTCCCGCGGGAGCGGGCGTCCGCCTGCTGCTCGCGGAAGTGCTCGTAGTCGACGGCCTTCAGGCCGACCTCCAGGCACTTGCCGTACTGGCCGGAGTCGGTCAGGAAGCCGAACGGCGTCCGGTGCGGGAACTGGTCGTCGCGCACGAAGTTCATCGCCCGGAACTCGGCCTGGTCCATGCCCAGGTCATCGGCGGCCGCCTGGACCATCCGCTCCTGGAAGAACATGGCCTCGGTCACACGGAACGAGCACCGGTAGGCGACGCCGCCGGGCGCCTTGTTGGTGTACATCCCGCGAGCGGTGAGGTGCGCGACCGGGATGTCGTAGGCGGCGAACGCCGAGTGCATCAGGCCGATCTTGAACTTGCTCGGCTGCGCGTCGGAGAAGAACGCGCCGTGGTCGGCGTCGGCGTGCATCCGGACGGCGAGGATCTTGCCGTCGCGGCGCAGCGCCATCTCGCCCTTGAGGTACACGTCGCGGGCGAACCCGGTGGAGATGAGGTTGCCGGACTTGTCCTCGATCCACTTGACCGGCCGTTCCAGCAGGATCGAGGCCAGGATCGAGCATACGTAGCCGGGGTAGACCGGCACCTTGTTGCCGAAGCCGCCGCCGATGTCCGGCGAGATGATCCGGATCATGTGCTCGGGAAGCTCGGCCACCATCGCGACGGCGGCCCGGATGATGTGCGGCGCCTGCGTGGTCATGTAGACGGTCAGCTTCGAGGTCGCCCGGTTGAAGTCGGCGATCGAGCCGCAGCACTCGATCGGCGACGGATGCGAGCGCGGGTAGTGCAGCTCGAGCTTGGACACCAGGTCGGCGGAGGCGAACGCCCGGTCAGTGCCGTCGCCGTCGCCGACCTCCCAGTCGTAGATCACGTTGTCGGGCTGGTTCTCCTTGTCGTCCCGGATGACGGGCGCGCCGTCGGCGACCGCCTGGTACGGGCTGACGATGGCCGGCAGCGGCTCGTAGTCGACGACGATCGCCTCGCATGCGTCCTTGGCGATGTACGGGTCGTCGGCGATGACGCAGGCAACCTCCTGGCCCTGGAACCGGACCTTGTCGGTGGCGAGCACTGCCTGGGTGTCGTAGGACAGCGTGGGCATCCAGGCCAGGTTGCGGGTGGCCATCATCTCGCCGGTCAGCACCAGGTGCACGCCGGGGATATCCCAGGCCTTGCTCGCGTCGATCGACTTGATCCGGGCGTGCGCGAGCGGGCTGCGCAGGATCTCCATGTGCAGCATTCCGGGCAGCACGATGTCGTCGGTGTAGTTGCCCTTGCCCCGGATGAACCGGTTGTCTTCCACCCGCCTGCGGCTCGCGCCGATGCCGCCGATCTTGATCTCGTCAACTGCCTGTGACACGTCCTCAGCCCTCCGATCGCAGCTTGGCTGCGGCCCACAGCACGGACTTCACGATGTTCTGGTAGCCGGTGCAGCGGCACAGGTTGCCGGACAGGGCCCACCGCACGTCTTCCTCGGTCGGGTCGGGATTACGGTCCAGCAGCGCCTTGGCGGCCATCATCATGCCCGGCGTGCAGAAGCCGCACTGCAGGCCGTGCTCCTCCTTGAAGCCCTCCTGCAGCGGATGCAGCTCGCTGGCCGTTGCCAGGCCCTCGACTGTCTCGATCTCGCGGCCGTCGGCCTGCACCGCCAGCATCGTGCACGACTTGACGGCCTGGCCGTCGACGAGCACGGTGCACGCACCGCAGTTCGTGGTGTCGCAGCCGGTGTGCGTGCCGGTCAGCCTGAGGCCCTGACGGATGAGGTGCGCGAGCAGCAGCCGCGGCTCGACCTCGGCTGCCTTCTTCTCGCCGTTGATGGTGAACCGGATGCGGCGTACCGGTACGTCTGCCTCGTCGCCGCGGTCCTCGATGATCATCACCATTGCTCAGGCCGCCCTTTCCGCCGGCTCGCCGACCCGGTCCAGGATTCGCTCGACGAACGTCGCGACGATGTGCCGCTTGTACTCGGCGCTGCCCCGGTGGTCGGTGCGGGGCCGTGCGGCGGCGGCGGCCAGTTGCGCCGCCTCGCTGATCGACTCAGCGGTCAGCGGCCTCCCGGTGAGCGCCGCCGCTGCCTCGGTCGCAGCGATCGTGGATCCGCCTACCCCGGTCAGCGCGATGCCCGCGCGGGAGACAACCGAGCCTGACGTCTCTATCGATACCGCGACGCCGACAGTGGCGAAGTCGCCGACTCGCCGTTCGAGCTTCAGGTACCCGCCGGCCCGGGCGCCCCTGGCGGGCGGGATCGTCGCCTCAATCGCGATCTCGTCAGGCTCGAGCACATTCTGGAACGGCCCGGTCACGAAGTCGGCGACGGGAATCGAGCGCTGTCCGTCCGGCCCCTGTGCGACGACCAAGCCGCCGAGCGACAGCACGACCGACGCCCAGTCGCCCTGCGGGTCGGCGTGGCAGATCGAGCCGACGAGCGTGCCGCGATTGCGCACGATCGGGTCGGCGATCAGCGGCGCGGCCGCGGCCATGGTCGGCTGGGTGCCGGCTAGCAGCGCCGAGCGCTCGAGATCTGCGTGCCGGCACAGCGCGCCGATCCGCAGCGTCCCGTCGGCTTCCGCCCGGTGATAGCTGAGGCCCGGCAGGTTGTTGATGTCGACGACGAGTTCCGGTGAGGCGAAGCGCAGCTTCATCAGCGGCACGAGGCTCTGGCCGCCGGCCAGGACCTTGGCGTAGTCGCCGCCGTCGTGCAGGAGGCCGATCGCCTCGGCGAGAGAATGCGGTGCCTCGTAGCGGAACCGCGATGGGTACATGCAGGTCCTCCGGTCTCGAAGGCGGATACCGCGGGGCGGCCGGTCAGCTCGCGTCCGGCTGCCGGGGCGGCGCTGACGCCGGATCGGGCACTGCGACGGGACCGGACTCGTAATCGGGGTCGGGTCGCGGCTCCTGGTGGGGCGGCCACGGTCCGGAGACGGGCTGTCCCGCGATCTTGAGGTAGTCGATCAGCTCGGGCCAGGCCCACACGGTCGGGCTCTTTCCGGTCTTCGGTGCGTGCTCGACGAGCTCGAATAGCCGCGGATTGCCGTTGCTTTTGCCGTCGGACTCAATCCGCATGACGTGCTCCTTGCACCAGGGACGGCGCGCACCAGCGGCGCACGACCTCAATCTGCATCTTGCACCCTGGTTGCCGGCCAGGCAACGTGCCAATAAGGGGTCGCTTAAGAAGGCAGCTAGCCGACGAGAAAGGCACCGCAAGTGCGGATTTCAGCTCCATATGGTGACGTACACCGGCGGCCGGAACCGGGACGGCGGAACGCCCGCCGACGGCGACCGGATCAGCCGCATTGCCTCCGGGGTGCCGAGGAAGCGACGCAGCGCGCTTGCCGCCGTGCTCCGGTGCTCACGCTCGGGCAGCGTCGCGTGCCAGATGGCGTCGGCCGGGAGGCCGGGGAGGTCGACCAGGGACAGCTCGCCCCGGCGCAGCTGCTGCGAGACCAGATGCTCGATGGCTGGCGCGGCGCCGGCGCCGTCAGCGGCCGCGGCCCACGCAGCGGTCTGGCTCGGGAACACGCCGATGTTGGCGTCGGGCACGCCGAGCCGGGCCAGCAGCCGGCCGGTCTCGCTGCCCGGGTCGGCGCCGGCCGGGTCGACCAGCCACCGCCACTGCCGGGCGGGGCCGTGCAGCCGCGACTGGCGCGCGGTGACGACGACCAGCCGGTACTTGAAGATCGGCTCGCTGGAGACCGGCATGGAACCCTCGCCGGCCGCGCCCGGCGCCGCCGCCACGCCGGGGCCGAACGCGATGTCCGCCAGCCGGTTCGCGACGAGCACGGGCTGCTCGCCGGAGACCGCCACGCCCGTCGACACTTCGACCGGGCCGGGGAACCGCCGGGTGAACGCCTCGATCAGCGGGCAGGCCACGAACTCGGCAAACGTCGAGGTCGCGACGACCCGGAGCTGCTCGGGCGCGCCCTGGGCGGCGCGGACCGCCGCGTGCGCCTCCGCGCCGAGTACCACGATCTGCGACGCCGTCGCCAGCAGCCGGGAGCCGCCGGCCGTCAGGGTCATGCCGCCGGGGCCGCGGGTGATCAGCTGATCGCCCAGGTGCTGGCGCAGCGCGGTGAGTGCCTGGGAGACAGCGGGCTCGCTGACGCCGAGAGCGCTCGCCGCCGCGGTGACGGAGCCCAGCCTGGCCACCAGGACGAACGCGTTGAGCTGCGTCAGCGTCACGGTCGCCGCCCCGTGGGCCCGCGGCGCGTTCGTACACTCGTGCGGAGGGAGAGCGGACCGAAGGACGGTGCCATGCAGGTCCCTGCGCAGGTCGAGTACGAGAAGGCCACCAGCGTCGAGCACGCCCTCGCGCTGCTGGCCCGGTACGGGCCGCAGGCGCGCGTGCTGGCCGGAGGCCACAGCCTGATACCTATGATGAAGCTGCGTCTGGCGCAACCGGAGGTGTTGATTGACATCAACGGGATCACCGACCTCTGTTCTATCAACCTAACCGGTGCGCAGCTGCGGATGGGCACGCTGACGCGGCACGCTCAGCTGCTCGAGTCATCACTGGCAGGCGAGCACTTCGCGATCCTGCACGACGCGGAGCGGGTTATTGCCGACCCGGTCGTCCGGAACTGGGGCACGATCGGCGGTTCTCTCTGCCAGGCCGATCCCTCCGAGGACCTGTCGGCCGTATTCGCCGCACTGAAAGGCACCATGATCATTCACGGCCCGGACGGAAAGCGCGAGGTATCCGCGCGGGAGTTTCACACCGGGCCGTACGAGACCGTCGTCGGTCCGGCGGAGCTTCTGACAGAGATCCGGCTCCCGATCCGGCGCGGCGGTGGCAGCGCATACCAGAAAGTTTCCCGGCGCGCCGGGGACTGGCCGGTCGGCGCGGCGGGCGCGGCGGTCTGGCTGTCGGGTGACACCATCACCAATGCCGGCATCGGGCTCACCGCGCTCGGAGCCACGCACTTCGTCGCCGCTGAGGCCGAGGACTACCTCCGCGGCCAGCAGGCTACCGAGCAGACGCTGCAGCGGGCGGGCGAGATCGCCGCGCAGCACTGCCGTCCGGTCTCGGACCAGCGCGGACCCGCTGACTACAAGCAGCACCTGGCCCGCGAGCTCACGACCCGCGTGCTGCGCCGGGCGGTGGCGCGTGCCCGCGGACTGCCGCCCGGCGCGGTGGCATCCGGCGGAGCGGCATGAGAGTCACCATGACCGTGAACGGCACCGAGTACTCGCGCGAGGTCGAGCCGCGGCTGCTCCTTATCCACTTCCTGCGGGACGACCTCGGCCTGACCGGCTCGCACTGGGGCTGCGACACCTCGAACTGCGGCGCCTGCGTGGTCTGGCTGGACGAGACGCCGGTGAAATCGTGCACAGTGCTCACGCCGATGGCCGATGGCCGCCGGGTGACCACGGTCGAGGGCCTCGGCAACGGCACCCGGCTCGACCCGGTGCAGGTGGGGTTCCAGCGGTGCCACGGCCTGCAGTGCGGCTTCTGCACACCTGGCATGATGCTGACCGCCCGGTGGCTGCTCGACCGCAACCCGGATCCGACCGAGGCTGACGTGCGGGAGGCCATCTCCGGCCAGATCTGCCGCTGCACCGGCTACGAGAACATCGTCCGGTCGGTGCTCTGGACCGCCCGGCACGAGGCAGGTGCTGATGACTGACACCCCGCACCCGACCGGAAACGCGGCCTACGGCTCGATTCCGCGCAAGGAGGACGCGCGGCTAGTGCGCGGCCAGGGCACCTTTGTCGACGACATCACGCTGCCCGGCATGCTGTACGGGGCGATCCTGCGCAGTCCGCTGGCGCACGCGCGCATCGTGTCCGTAGACGCCGCGCCGGCCCTGGCGCATCCCCGGGTTGAAGCCGTGCTGACCGGCGCCGACCTGGCTGACCGCGGCCTGGCCTGGATGCCGACACTGTCCGCGGACGTGCAGGCCGTGCTCGCCACCGACAAGGTGCGGTTCCAGGGCCAGGAGGTCGCCTTCGTCGTGGCTCGCGACCGCTACGCCGCGCGGGATGCGCTGGAGCTGATCGCGGTCGACTACGAGCCGCTGCCGCCGGTGATCGACGTCACCACGGCGATGGACCCGGCTGCGCCGGTCGTCCGGGACGACCTGCCCGGCGCCACCGGCAATCACATCTTCGACTGGACTGCCGGCGACAAGGCGGCCGCCGATGCGGTGTTCGCAAGCGCTGACGTGACTGTCGGCTGCGACATGATCTATCCACGTTCCCATCCTGCTCCGCTGGAGACGTGCGGGATCGTGGCGGACTTCGATGCGGTCGCCGGAAGGCTCACGGTGTACGCGACCACGCAGGCGCCGCACGCGCACCGGACGCTTCTCGCGATGGTGACGGGGCTGCCGGAGCACAAGATCAGGGTCGTCTCGCCCGACCTCGGTGGCGGCTTCGGCAACAAGGTGCCGGTCTACCCCGGTTATCTCTGCGCGATCGCCGCGTCGATGACAGTCGGCCGGCCGGTCAAGTGGATGGAGGACCGGTCGGAGAACCTGATGTCGACCACGTTCGCCCGCGACTACCACATGCACGGGGAGATCGCCGCCACCGCGGACGGCACGATTCTCGGGCTGCGGGCGAAAGTGCTTGCCGATCACGGCGCGTTCAACGCGACTGCTCAGCCGGCCAAGTTCCCGGCTGGCTTTTTCCACATCTTCACCGGCTCCTACGACCTGCAGGCGGCGTACTGCGAGGTCACCGGGGTCTACACGAACAAGGCGCCCGGCGGCGTCGCGTACTCGTGCTCGTTCCGCATCACCGAGGCGGTCTACCTGGTTGAGCGGCTGACCGACATGCTGGCCCGGCGGCTCGGCATGGACCCGGCGGAGCTGCGGATGCGGAACCTGCTGCGTCCTGAGCAGTTCCCGTACACCTGCCCGACCGGCTGGCAGTACGACTCCGGTGACTATCCGCGCGCGCTCGCACTGGCCCTCGAGATCGCCGGCTACGACGATCTGCGGCGCGAGCAGGCAGAGCGGCGGGCGCGAGGCGAGTACATGGGCATCGGCATCAGCTTCTTCACCGAGGGCGTCGGCGCCGGGCCACGGGAGCACATGGACATCCTCGGCCTCGGCATGGCCGACGGTGCGGACCTGCGCGTGTACCCGACCGGCAAGGCGGTCCTCGCGATCTCCGTGCAGACGCAGGGGCAGGGGCACGAGACGACATTCGCCCAGATCGTCGCCCACGAGCTCGGCCTGACGCCGGACGACGTGGAGGTCGTGCACGGCGACACCGATCGCACTCCCTTCGGCCTGGGCACCTACGGGTCGCGCTCCACCCCGGTGTCCGGTGCGGCGGCGGTCGTGGCCGCGCGCCGGGTCCGTGAGCGCGCCCGGGCGGTAGCCGCGGCCATGCTCGAGCTGTCGGCGGACGATCTGGAGTGGACCGACGGCAAGTGGCGGGTCAAGGGCGATCCGGAGCAGGCCGTCGGGATCGCCGAGATCGCGATGGCCGCGCACTCGTCGCTGGAGCTACCCGAGGGCGTCGAGGGGCACCTGGACGCCTCCGCGGTCTACAACCCGCCGAACCTGACGTTCCCGTTCGGCGCCTATCTGTGCGTGACCGATGTCGATCCGGCGACCGGTGAGGTGAAGGTCCGGCGGTTCATCGCCGTGGACGACTGCGGAGTGCGGATCAACCCGATGATCGTCGAGGGCCAGGTGCACCGGGGCATCGCCGACGGTATCGGGATGGCGCTCATGCAGTCGATCGCGTTCGACGAGTCGGGCAACTGCCTGGGCGGCTCCTTCATGGACTACCTGCTGCCGACCGCGCTTGAGTGCCCGTCACCTGAGCTCGGCACGACGGTGACGCCGTCGCCGCACCATCCGATCGGCGCCAAGGGCGTAGGTGAGTCCGCCACCGTCGGCTCGCCGGCTGCCGTGGTGAACTCCGTAGTGGATGCCCTGGCGCCGCTGGGCGTGGTGCATGCCGACATGCCGCTCACCCCGGCCTGCGTCTGGCGGGCGATCCAGGGTCGCCCGATCCGCCCTGACCTGGCGCTGAGCTGAGGTGGAAGATGAGGATATGAGCGATCTCGAGCAGCTGCTGCCCGATGTTCCGACCTTGCTGGCTGAGCTGGACGATGTCAGCTACCTGGCCGACGAGCCGCTGGGCACGGCGCTGTTTCTCGCTGCCCGGATGAGCCAGCCCATCCTGCTGGAGGGCGAGCCGGGCGTCGGCAAGACCGAGGCGGCCAAGGCGCTCGCCGCGGTCCTGGACACGCCGCTCATCCGGCTGCAGTGTTACGAGGGCCTGACCTCGGCTGAGGCGCTGTACGAGTGGAACTACCCGCGTCAGCTGCTGGCCATCCGGCTCGCGGAGGCCCGCGGTGAGGCTCCCCGTGAAGCTGACCTGTTCGGCGACGACTACCTGCTGGAGCGGCCGCTGCTCGCGGCGCTCGATCATCCCGGCCCGCGCCCGGCCGTGCTGCTGATCGACGAGGTAGACCGCGGCGACGACGAGTTCGAGGCGTTCCTGTTCGAGCTGCTGGCCGAGTCGGCGGTGACGATCCCGGAGCTGGGCACGCGCCGCGCTGCCTACCCGCCGGTGGTGGTCCTCACCTCGAACCGCACCCGTGACCTGCACGACGCGCTCAAGCGGCGCTGCCTGTACCACTGGATCGACTACCCGGACACCGACCGGGTCGCGGCGATCATCCGGCGCCGCGTTCCGGCCGCCAGCGAGCGGCTGGCCGGCCAGGTCGCCGCGGGCGTCCAGCGCCTCCGCGGACTCGACCTGGCCAAGCCGCCGGGCGTCGCCGAGGCGATCAGCTGGGCTACCGCGCTCGACGTGCTCGGCATGACCGAGCTGACCGCGACTGCCGCGCGGCAGACCATGGGCGCCGTGCTGAAGTACGCCGACGACCTGAGGGCCGCGCGAGTCGCCGACTTCGCCGCGGTGGCCAGTCACGGCAGCGATGATGGCTGATCAGCCGGCTGAGCTGGCACGTGGCGGGCACGGCGACCTTGCCGAGATCGTCTCCCTGTTCGGCGCATCGCTCCGGCGGGCGGGCCTGCCAGTCGGGCCCGGAAGGACCGAGCGGTTCGCGGCTGCGATCGCGCTGGTCCGGCCGGAGACTCCGGGTGACCTGTTCAGCTGTGCGCTCGCGACGCTGATCTCCGGCAGGGACCAGGCAGCCGTCCTGCGGCGCGTGTTCACCGAGGTCTTCGGCTCGCCGGACGGACCCGACCCGCTGGCCGGCCTGTCCGGGATGCTGCCGGGTAGCAAGCCGCCAGCCGCGCACATCGCGGAAGCGGCGACCGCAGCGCGCCTGCATTCGGAGTCGAGCACCACCGCGCAGGGCCCGGCTGAAGGCGACGAGGCAGCCGAGGCCGAGCAGGAGGTGCTGCGGCCTTACCTCGGCAGTGCCGTCGAGCGGCTGGGCGGCACCGACTTCGCCGAGCTCTCGCCGGCAGAGCTCGCCGAGCTCACAGCGGCCATGCGGCAGATAACGCTGGCCGTCCCGACTCGCCGTTCCCGGCGGCGCCGTTCCCGGCCTGGCGGCAACCGCACGAATATGCGCGCCACGCTGCGTCAGGCGCGCCGCACCGGCGGGCACGCGTTCCGGCTCGTCGGCGAGGTCCCGGCCCGGCGGCCACGGCGGCTCGTCGTGCTGTGCGACATCTCCGGCTCGATGGAGCCCTACGCCCGGGCGATGCTGCAGCTGCTCTACTGCGCGGCGGGCGGGGCCGGCGCGGAGGTGTTCAGCTTCGCGACGCGGCTGACCCGGCTGACGCCAGCGCTCGCCCGCTCGAGCCCGGCCTTCGCACTGGCACGGGCCGCGCAGACCGCGCCGGACTGGCACGGCGGCACGAAGCTCGGCGAGGCGCTCAGGGAGTTCAACGACTCCTACGGCAGGCGCGGCATGGCGCGAGGCGCCGTCGTGCTGATCATCTCCGACGGCTGGGACACCGGCGATCCCGAGCTCGTGCGCCGGGAGATGCAGCGCCTGTCGCTGGTGGCGTTCCGGATCGTGTGGATGAATCCGCGGACGAGGAGCTCGTCCTACGAGCCGCTGGCGGGCGGGATGGCCGCGGCCTGGCCGTACTGCGACGCGGTCGTCAGCGGGCACTCGCTCCGCGCGATCGACGAGCTTGCCGAGGCTCTGGCCAGCCCGGTCCGCCGCCGCGCTGAGGTCCGCGCCGTCACCGGGAACCTCGGATAGGGCGTGACGCACGGATCGCTGCCCGACTATGGGCAGCGCGCCGTGAGTCACGCCCCATCAGGCCGCGATTTAGGGCAGCAATCCGTGACTGCTGCCCTATGCATCCGCCTTATTCGTCGCGGTCATTCCAGCCACGTCGCATGTCCCGGCGCCGGTCGCGCATCTGCTCGTGTAGCTCGCGGCGCTGCTGGCGGATCTCGTCGTGAATCTCCCGGCGCCGTTCGCGTACCTGCCCGAAGACGCCTTCCAGCCCCAGCGGCCCGGCCATCCCGAGCGCGCTGCGGCCGCCAGCGCCCTTCCGCTTACGCGACTTCCGCTTGACCTCGATGCCACCGAGCACGCAGGCGCCCTCGATCCGCAGCACCGGGGCATCCGGGCTGGCCGCTTCCTCGGAGTTCCCGGTAATCTCCCGGCCGCCGAGGATCGCGATGCCGTTGTCCACGACCCGCATCTCCGGCGGAATGGTCACCTCGACGCCGCCCATCACGGCGGTCGCCCGCAGGATGACCTCCCGGCCGGGCAGAACCGCCTCCCGGAAGTCCAGCTCGACGCCGCCGAAGACGGCGAGGATGTTCATCTCCGGCTCCGGATGCCAGGTGCCCTTCCGCGTCGCCCCGCTGAAGATCGCCGTGATCCGGCCAACCGGCCCCCGGCTGGCGAGCGGCGCCGCGGTCGCCGGGGCCATCGCGGCCCGGCTGCCGGGCAGGTCCTCGAGCTGCGGCACCAGCTCGGCATGCGTCTTGGCCGCATAGATCGCGTCGAGCCGCTCGGAGTGCTCTTCAGCGGTCAGCCGGCCGTCAGCCAGGGCGCTGTTGATCACCGCAGCAGCAGCGTCGCGGTCGGCGTCCGAGGCCCGCAGCCTGGAATTTGCGTTGAAATCCTCGGGGTCCATGCAGTTATTGTCAGGCATACCTGCCGGTTGAGGGAACTGGAGATGGCGATGGGCCACGTAGAGGCGGCACACCTGAGTTACGTGCTGCCGGATGGCCGGGTACTGCTGGACGACGTTTCCTTCCGCGTGGGCGACGGGGTCGTGGCCGCGCTGGTCGGGCCGAATGGTGCGGGGAAGACCACCCTCATGGGCCTCGTTTCTGGCGATCTCACGGCGCAGTCGGGGACGGTGAGCTCGAGCGGCGGGCTCGGCGTGATGCGGCAGTTCATCGGCGGCATCCGCGACAAGAGCACCGTGCGGGATCTGCTGCTGTCGGTGGCGCCGCGGCGAGTCCGGGCGGCGGCGGAGCGGCTGGACGCGGCCGAGCTAGCCATGATGGAGCGAGATGACGAGCCCACGCAGATGCGGTATGCGACCGCGCTCGCCGACTGGGGAGACGCGGGCGGTTACGACGCGGAGGTGCATTTCGATGCCTGCTGCGTGGCTGCGCTGGGCATCAGCTATGAGCGCTGCCAGTGGCGCGAGGTCAGCACACTGTCCGGGGGCGAGCAGAAGCGGCTGGTTCTCGAGTCGATGCTGCGCGGCCAGGACGAGGTCCTGCTTCTCGACGAGCCCGATAACTACCTGGACGTCCGGGCGAAGATGTGGCTCGAGGAGCAGCTCGCCGCGACGCCCAAGACGGTGCTGCTGGTGAGCCACGACCGCGAGCTGCTAGCGGCCTGCGCTGAGCGCATCATCACGGTCGAGGACCGGCACGCCTGGATCCACGGCGGCGGGTTCGCGACCTACGCGCAGGCGTGCCGGGAGCGCAACGAGCGACTGGACGAGCTGCGCCGCCGCTGGGACGAGGAACACGAGAAACTCCGCCAGCTCATGCTCATGTACAAGCAGAAGGCGTCCTACAACGCGGACATGGCCTCGCGTTATCAGGCTGCCGTCACGCGGCTGCGCCGGTTTGAGGACGAGGGGCCGCCGGAACTGGCGCCGCGCGAGCAGAACGTGCGGATGCGGCTGCGCGGCGGACGCACCGGCAAGCGCGCGGTCATCTGCGAGCAGCTGGAGCTGACCGGCCTGATGCAGCCGTTCGACCTCGAGGTCTGGTACGGCGAGCGGGTCGCGGTGCTGGGCTCGAACGGGTCCGGCAAGTCGCACTTCCTCCGCCTGCTGGCGGGCGACGAAAGCATAGCCCGCCAGGGCGTCGCCCGCCTCGGGGCGCGTGTGGTTCCCGGCATGTTCGCACAGACTCATGCCCGGCCCGAGCTGGCCGGCCGGACTCCGCTTGAGATCCTCATGACCGAGCACGCGATGCTCGTCAACGAGGCGATGTCCGCGCTGTCGCGGTATGAGCTCGCCGGCTGCTCACGCCAGCCGTTCGCGACGCTGTCCGGCGGGCAGCAGGCCCGGCTGCAGATCCTGCTGCTCGAGCTGGCCGGCTCGACGCTGCTGCTGCTGGACGAGCCGACGGACAACCTCGACCTGGCCAGCGCCGAGGCGCTGCAGGATGGCCTGGAGCTGTACTCCGGAACGGTCATGGCGGTGACGCACGACCGCTGGTTCGCGAAGTCGTTTGACCGGTTCCTGGTGTTTGGTGCCGATGGCCAGGTCTACGAGTCCGCTGGCCCCGTGTGGGACGAGAGTCGCGTGGTCCGGCCTCGCTGACGCTGGGCTTGCTAGGCTTCATAGGTCCTGAGGGGGCCGTTGCGCAGGGTCGGTCTCCGGACGCCGGAGCCGGAGGGATCAAGCACCGTGGTGAAGAAGCTGCTCGTGATAGTCGTGCTCGGACTGAGTGCTTTCGCCGTGTGGCGGAAGGTTCAGGCAGACCGAGCAGAGCTCGACCTGTGGACTGAGGCCACGACTGCTGACGACTGACCGCTGGCTGGTCCGGCGAATGACGGGCGCGACTAACGGCACGCTGACGAGGACTGGCCTGGTCTGCTGTGGCCTGTTCGGCACGGTCGCGGCGGACGACGGCATTGTCGAGCGGTCGTACGCCGAGGCGATTGCCACGCAGGGCGTGGTGAGCGGCACGAGCTCGTTCGCGCGCCGGATGGCTCAGGTCCACCAGGCGCGCGGCCAGGCGCCGGCCGATGTGCTGCGGCGGCTCTTCCCGGACAACGAGGCTCGCGCCCAGGCCGCTGAGCTGGCGTTCGACCGGGCGCTTGGCGATGGCCTGCGCCGGGTCGTGGTCAGGCCGGCGGCCGGCGCAGCCCGGGCGCTTGCCCGGCTTCGCGAGTCCGGCCGCAAGATCTGCATCGTGACGAGCCTGCCGCGACAGGCGCTCGATGCAGCCCTCGAGGCCACCGGCCTGCGCGCCCTGGCAGACCTCTCGCTGAGTTCCGATGACGTGGCTCGCGGCTTCCCCTGGCCTGACCTCGTGCTCACGGCGCTGCTGCGGACCCAGACCGGGGCGGTCTGCGACGTGACGGTTGTCCACAGCACCGGCGCGGGTGTGGAATCGGGCCGCCGCTCGGGCGCCGGCGTCGTCGCGGGCGTGCTCAGCGGGCCGCACGCTGCCGCGCGGCTGAGGTCGTCAGGCGCGACGCACGTCCTGGGGAGCATCGCCGACCTGCCGGGACTGCTGTCCGCTGTGGCCGACGACGCCGCGCGGGGTGGCGCCGGCAGCCCGGCGCGCTTTGGCAGTCCGGGTGGAGCTGGCAATGCGGGCAGCCCGGGCAGCGGGGCAGGCCGGTCCACCGTTCCCGCACGGCCCGCTCCGGCCGGACCTCCGCCTGCTGCCATCAACGTTCCGGCGCAGGCCAGCCTCGAAGGCCTGCCGCTCGGGCGCTAGCCCGCCGCCGACCGGGTATCAGCTGCAGTCAGAGCCCGGAAGCGGCGCGCGACCGCGACTTCGAGCGGTGCCAGGCGCCAGGCGAAGCGCGACAGTCGCTGAGCGCCATCGCTGCTCCTCTCGGACGGCACCGATCATGGGTGCATGCTCGCCATCTGGGCGTCCATCGGCCCGGCGGGCCGCGGCAGCTCAGCGATGTCCATCCGCAGGGTCTTGACCGCTGTATCGTAGATCCCGGAGAAGCTCGGGAATGGCTGAATCGTGTCGCCGAGGACGGACAGCGGGATATGAGCCCGGATGGCGAGCGTGGCCTGCTGCAGCCACTCGGCCGCCTCCGGCCCCAGCGCGTAGGCTCCCGTCAGCCGCCCGCCATCACTGAGCAGAGTCAGGAATCCATTCGAGTCAGCGTAAGCGTGCGTATAGGTAGCGGTCTTCGGCAGTTCCGACACGCGGGCGGTCGCGCTGTACTTCCCGTCGAGTGCGCCCACCGCGGCCGCCTGCGGATCGGTGTAAGTGACACGCGGCACGGCCTCGTAGTTCGCGGGGAGCGGATCGCCGGCGATGTTGGCCGCTACGACCTCCGCCTCGTACTCACCGACGTGGGTAAGCGGCCAGATCCCGGTGACGTCGCCGATGGCCCAGAGGTTCTCGCCGGCTCGCAAGTGATCATCGACCGGGATCCCGTGCGGGTTTGGCTCGATCAGCACAGTTTCCAGGCCGATCCCGTTGACTCGCGGGCGCCGGCCGGTGGCCACCAGCAGGTGATCTCCGCGCACCTCGATGCCACCGTCGAACTCCAGCACATAGTCGCCGTCCGCCTGGCGCGCCGCAGTGGCGTGCTTGCCGAGCATGATCTCGATGTCGTCCCGGCGCAGAGCTTCTCCCAGTGCCTCGCCCAGCGGCGCAGCCTCGCGGGGGAGCACGCGTTCGGCGCCCTCGATGATCACCGCCTGACCGCCCAGGCGCTGGACAACCTGAGCCAGCTCGACACCGGCCGGGCCGCCGCCGAGGACGAGCAGACGCCGGGGAACGGCGCGCATGCTCGTCGCCTCGCGCGTCCCCCAGACTCCCGTGAGCTCGGCCAGTCCGGCCACGGGAGGTATCACAGGATCGGCACCGGTCGCGATGACGACGTGGCCGGCCGTGTACGGAATGCCGTCGACGTCGACCACGCCGGTACCGGCGAGCCGACCCGTACCGCGGATCAGATCGATGCCCCGGTCGGCCAGCCAGTGTTCCTGGCCGGCGTCGGAGTAGTCCGAGACCATGAAGTCCCGATAGTCCAGCGCGGCCTGGACGTCGACCTGTGCCGTCGCCGCGGCCTCGCGTGCACCGTGGACGGCCTCGCCCGGTCGCAGCAGCGCCTTCGAGGGAATGCACGCCCAGTAAGAGCACTCTCCGCCGACCAGTTCTCGCTCGACGACGGCGACGTGCAGCCCGCGCGCCGCCAGCGCTCCAGCGCAGTGTTCCCCTGGCGCTCCGCCGCCCAAAACGATCACGTCGTAATTAGTGCTCATGGTCGTCCCCATCCTCACTGGTTGCTGACCGCATCAACGACGAGCCATCCACAGGGGCCACCGTTTGCCTCATACGAAATGCTCCGCCAGCCACGCCACAACGTCATCAGACCCGCCAGCAAAGCCATTCCTAGAGTGGCGAAGCCAGGCCGACCCACGTCCCTAGCATGGTTCCCGGTACTGGCGGCCAGGTAACCAGTGACCAGGCTGCACGTTCAGGCGCTGGTCCTGCAAGTGCGCGGCGGCACCGTGCACTGGCTTCTGCGCCCTCGCTGCGAGAAGCAGACATGCGCTCTGCGAGGTCAGACGCGCGGTTTGTCCACGTCGAGCGGAACTGACTCGGAGCTGACGAGATCGAACGATGTCGCCTCGGGGGGCGTAAGCGCATTCAGAGCCCAGTCGGCGACGACCCGCGTCCGGTTCCCTGGCATGCTCCAGAGGTGGTAGGCCCGGGTGACGACATTGGCTGGCGGTCCCGACAGCGGGATGTTCAGCGGGTTAGCGGCGGCAGCCAGCCGGCCCAGATCGACCAGGAAACCCAGGTTGCGGTGCTTGTAGGGCGCTGCCTTACCGGTGCCGAGCGATGCGGCGACGTTCCTGGCCACCTGCTTGCCCTGTCGCTCGGCGTGTTGCGCGGTCATGCCGCAGACCTGGCCGGGGCGGGTCAGGTCGGGCACGGCTGCGCAGTCCCCGCAGGCGTAGATATCAGGGGCGCCGGGCACAGACATGAACTCGTCGACTACTAGCCGTCCCCGGTTGGTCTCCAGATCTATGTCGTCCACCAGTGGATCGGCGCGCACGCCGACGCACCAGATAAGCGAGCGGGTCGGCACCTGCTCGCCGGTCGACAAGGCGACGCGGTCGCTCATGGCCTCAGTGACCGACTGGCCGGTGCGCACCTCAATGCCACGCCGGCGGAGGACACGGTCGGCGGTTTTCGATAGGCGCGAGTCGAGTTCGGGTAGCAGGCGCGATGCGGTGTCGAGCAGCATCCACCGGATCTCCTGGTCGGCCAGCCGAGGCATCTTCCTGGCGAGACGCGTGGTGAGGAGCTGGCCCTGCGCGGCGACCTCTGTGCCGGTGTAGCCCGCGCCGACGACCACGAAAGTGCAGAGTGCCGCGCGCTCGGCGGTGTCGGTGGAGTCGGCTGCGAGTTCAAGCTGGCGGGTGATGTGGTCGCGCAGGTACATCGCCTCAGCGATACTGCGGAATCCATGGGCGTACTCGCTAATTCCCGGAATGGGCAGCAGCTTGTTCACGCTGCCCGCGGTCAGAATGAGGCGGTCATAGCTGATCTGATCCGATGCGCCTTCCGGGCTGTGCCAGCTGACGACCTTCCGCTTGGCATCGACGTTGGCTACAGTGCCGAGGACGAACCGGACGCCGCCCAGCCTGCGGGCCAGCGAGACACAGATGTGCCGCGGTTCTACCAGACCGCCCCCCACCTGGGGCATTAGCGGCACGTACAGAAAGTAGTCAGCCGAGTTAATCAGCACGACCTCAGTCGAGGCACCAACCAGCCTCGACAGTTCCCGCGCGGCGTTGAAGCCCGCGAAACCGGCCCCGACGATGACAACGCTGTGCTCTTTCGGCGTCTTCGCCATGCTGTTCCCTTCCGCCAGGTCAGAGGGAGACGACCGGTACCGGCCGCCGCCTTAGCCGCCCCGCGGGCAGCCTGCCGCCGGACAGGACCATGACGCGCCGGGCACAAACTGACAACTCGCGTGCCGGTTCTGCCCAGGATCGGGGTGCTTCGAGCGGCAGCTGGGACCGACCGGCACGGCGTGGTGCTTACCCGACATCCCGTCGCGGTAAGCGCAGGCTCGGCGACTCAGGTCAACGAGGCGCGGTTCGGGGCAGTGCAGTGGCCCGCAGGTCCTCGCATCCGCGTGCTTTGGCTGGTACCGGCCTGAGCCCGCTAGTATTGGGAGCCGCCGAAGTGCGGTTTCCCGGGGCTATAGCTCAGCTGGAAGAGCACCTGCTTTGCAAGCAGGGGGTCAGGAGTTCGAGTCTCCTTAGCTCCACTTACTCAGCGGAGCTGGCACGCCGCTGCAGCGCAGCGGCGTGGATAAGGTCCTTCGCCAGATCACCACCGCGATGGGCATCCGCACCCAGGCCGTGCATCCCCGGGCGCACGACCTGCGGCATGTGAAATTCTCCATAATCGGCACACCGCGGCCATGCGCCTCCTCCTGGCCGGCAATGACATCACCGTCATAGCCCTCTGGCTTGGCCACGAGCAGATCATCACAACACAGATCTACCTGCACGCCGACATGAGCCACAAGCAGCAAGCCATCGAGCGCACCCGCCCGCTCGGCGTCAAGCCCGGCCGTTACCGGCCCAGCGACACCATGCTCGCGTTCTTGCAGGCCCTCTGATTATGCCGACAAGTTCAGCTCGCTCACCGCCGCTGAGCAGGGCCTTCTTCCCGACGTCGGCATAACGCGGACGTCGGCATATTCGTGGAAATGCACGATAGGCAGGTCTGCCTTCGCGAGCGCGGTCAGCCAGGTGCCGCGCCGTAAGGGCGCTCCGGTCGGCGCGGTGAAGATGAGTCCGTCGTCTCCGTCCTGGGCGAAGCAGGACAGGTGCCACCGGACGACGGGAGCGATTAGCTCCGGGAAGGCTACCGCGCGACGGCGGGAGGTCTGACAAGGAGATTACATCGGTGTAATTCCCCAGGAACGATCATGGTCTGCAAAACACGGGCCGTGCCCTGCGTGCCGATCGTGCGAGCCTCGCCGGTCCTTCGCGGTCACTCACGGACAGCGGACCGAAGCTGGCACAGGTTAGCGAATCAGCAGGTAGCCCGCGGACCTTGACCGAGACTTCCCAAGCTGACAGTCATCACGACGCTGTCCGCGCGGCCAGCCATTGCAACGGCTTACTCGGCCGACCAGATCCGGGTCGCGTTGATAGCCCGCTTATCAGCGACGGCTGCGACTACGTCAATGCCAGCCGAGCGAGCCAACGCGCACGCGTTCCAAAGCACGTCGTAGATCTCCCGGCCGACTTTTTGCAGTTCATCCGGGTTGGCGGGCCCGGAGTCAGGTAGGCAGAGAACTTCCTCTGCAAGTTCAATCGTCTCGGAGAGCAGGTACGCCATATGACGGCGTGGCCCTGACTGCCAGCCGTGGCGGTCAAGTAGTTCCCCGACGTCCGCCATGATCTGCCGCAGCAGCTCAGGGGTCGGCTCCGCAAGCTCGGTCACAGTGCTCCAGCCTCGCATATCGGCCTGACAGCCGTCCTCAGACGCAGGTGGGCTAGGTAGGCCAAACGTCTTAACAGGTTAGGCGCTCACGACCGACCCCCGTACTCAACCAGACACTGCGCGAGAGTACTCACCCTGTGCGTGCGGGATATACGCGGGACGAGCACGACCAGGCCACCGACGGTGGACGCACCCGGCCTGATCACAGACTCATTGCGTTGAGGTCAGTCACGGTCTGTAAACCGTCGGCTCGTTCCTACAAGCATCACTCAGGCTGATCCGGATATTCGTCCCAGCCGAGAGCGCTGCGCAGCAACTGACCGAACCGCACCCAGTCGAGCGATCGCGCCTCTTCATCGCCCGCGGGGGGAATACGCCACCACGAGCGTGGCCTGACGGGCTTGGTGACCGTCGTTGCCTGGGTCATCAGAGCCTGGACGTCGATGCCATGCTCTCGGCCGCGGCCATCATCGGCGCTAGCCAGCGCCCCTTCGCATCCATCAACGTCTTGCTCCTGCCGCAGCTCTCACGGGGGTGCGCCACTCCCACGTCCGGCCATGATCCGGAACATACACGAAACCATGTTGGTGCGGTTGACCTCGGACCGACGCACTCGGCGAGGTCAACGATGCAGATTCGCACGCTCGCAGCTGCGGCCTCCCGGGGCTTCACACACGCCTTGAGAATCCGCTTCCCAAGCTCCGCGCAAGACGCCGTGACTCAGGGAGGTGACCAGCGTGCACCAGCTCCGGCACCTTGGTGCGTCTGGTGTTACTAGAAACCCGGCGAGCCTGTCGTGCCCGATGCGTGCCCGGTCAGGCTGTGATCTGCGGTAAATCACCGTCGCTCGCGGACACATCACGCCGGCGTTCACCGGCGTGAGGCCAGGTCAGATACAGGTGTGTCGGCGACGCTTGAAAATGAGGCCATAGCGACGCTTGAAAATGAGGCCACCCTGACAGATTGGATGGGTGATCTCAGTGGAGGATTGGGCTTTGATCCGGCGGCTGGTCGCGGACGGGGTTCCGCAGCGTCAGGTCGCGCGGGACCTGGGTATCGGGCGGCCGGTGGTGGCGACGTCGTTCACGCGGGTCGAGCCGCTGGTGCGGGCTTGGTGTCCGATTTGCGCACCAGCCGGGGCGTCATAGCAGCCAGGAGCGAGGGACGATGACGATGAGACCGCAGGCGGGGCCTGACATGGTCGAGCTGAGTTTCGAGGTGCCTGACCGGCTGGTTGGGCAGGTTTACGTCGCGATTGGCGCGGCCTTGAAGCGAGGGCAGCAGAGCACGACAGCGGAGGAAGAGCCGGAGCCGCACGACTGGGGCGGAACCGAGGCCTTCGCGGATGAGGCCGAGCTAGCCGACAGGGCGTGGCGGAGATTCAGTCCCAGGGCGCAGGCAGTCTTCGCTTTGCTGATGGAAAGTCCTGGCGTGGCGATGCAGGCAGACGAGATTGCCGTCAAGATCGGCCTCGCCAACGGCAGACACGGCCTCGCCGGGGTGGTCGCCTGGCCGAGCCGGCAGTGCGCTGAGATGGGCCGGACCCCGCCATTCCGGTACGAAAGCCCGCCAGCACCGGGCGAGACGGGCAGCTACTGGATGGATCCGGAGACCGCGCAGCTGTTCATCGCGGCGCGAGAAAGCTCACTGGCCATGCAGGCGGACATCCATCCGCAGAGCTGAGTCTGTTGGGCGTGTGACTCAAGGCCGAGGATTGCGCAAACGGCGATGGCCGGGCGCTGTCAGTTGGGGTGGCGGCCGTGGCGAAGTCCAGCAGTAGTCTGCCGGTCGCTTGCGGGTCTTCCATGATCGGGAGGTGTCCCACGCCCGCCAGCAACTCGATGCGGGCGCCGGGCACGACGCTGTACGCGGCAGCCCCTGAGGAAGGCCAGCGCTGGTCCTCGGTCCCGAAGATCACCAGCAGCGGTACGCCCAGCGCCACGAGTCGGTCGGGCAGGCTCCGCTCCTCGAGGAAGGTCTGGGGAGCGCGGATCGTTCCCACGAAGGCCCCGTAGGTCATCCGTAGCGCATCCTCAATGTAGGCATCGGGGATGTCCACGGGGCGCGCGAAGCCGATTCGCGCGCCCTTGCGGATACTGTCCTCGGATCGCAGCCGCCACAGCAGCCGCCCAACGACCGGGGTCAGCAACAGGCGGAGGAGCGGTTTCTCAGGGGTCTTGGCAGCCAGGCTGGGGCCAAAGTCGATGAGCGCCAGGGCTGCCACCGCGCCGGGCCGTTGCTCGGCCAAGGCCGTGGCGACCGTACAGCCTGAGGAGTGCCCGATTACCGTCACCGTGGTCACGCCAAGCTTGTCCAGCACGGCACCGACCCGGCGCGCCTGTGAAGGGATGTCATACCCGCCCCCGTCGGCGGGAGTGGTCGATTTTCCGCAGCCCAGCAGGTCGACACGAATGACGCGGAAAGCGCCTGCGAGGGACGGGACCACCAGGTCCCAGCAGACCAACGACGCGGCAGAACCGTGGATTAACAGCAAGGCCGGGGCGCCCGGCTTTCCGCTCTCCACGACGTGCATGTCACCATCATCAACTCGAACAAGTCGGTCAACAGCGTTCGGATCGCCCGGCGTGTGCTCGGCGATCGGCAGGTTCCCAGACATGACTCCAGGTTCGCGAGCGCACCGCCAGATGTCTTGGACAAATGCTCCGCATGGGCGATCAGCGCTCACCAGTGGCAGGCGAGGCAATTCGCGAACGGAACTCCGATGGCGGCTGGGCTCTCCGCGTCTGCCGCCCAGAGCCATGGTGAAATCTCGACGTGCTGCGCCTTTGATCGCCCGACCTGGAGCCGCGATTTTCTCCTAGCCTTGGCCGGCGTACCAGAAAGTCCTTGAAAGAAGTCCGGGAGGCGGTGTCGGATCGGGCAGAGCTGTTCGTAGCAGGGGTGAGCGGCCGCCCGCAGGGGCGCCCCGAAGCACAGGAGATGATTGGCGATGCAGTATCTGGTTTCCGTGATCGACGACACGGCCGGCCTGGCCACCCCGGAACCGCTCGTAGCCGGAGAGCCAGCTGATGAGATGGCAGCGATCGACGAGTTCAACGACCGGCTCGCGGCAGAGGGCCACTGGGTTTTCGCCGGCGGCCTCGCGGTGCCCGGCACAGCGACCGTGATCGACAACCGGGGCGGGGAGGCGCTGTTTACCGACGGGCCCTTCGTGGAGTCGAAGGAGTATCTCGGGGGCTTGTGGATTATCGAGGCTGCCGACCTCGACGTGGCGCTCAAGCTCGCCGCCGAGGGGTCAAAGGCCTGCAACCGGAAAGTCGAGGTGCGGCCGTTCGCGTGACCGGGGTCGACGTGCAGGAGGCGATCAGCCCGGCCTACCGTGAGAACTGGACGGCTGACCTGGCCGGCTGCTCGCCGGCACCGAGGCCGTTCTAACACCTATGATCCGCTCATGTCGGCCAACGGTATGACCGGTGAGCAGGCCGTGGCACCGGATAGCACGGCGGTGCGCGTTGCGCTGTGGCGGGCCATGCACGTCGAGGTCGACCCGCCTCCACATGTCCTCGAGGATGAGATCGGCCTCGCGCTCGCGGCTCCTGACGACGCCTGGCGTGAGCGGCCGGACATGGACCCCGCACGGGACGAGGCTCTTCCGCGCCTCGATCGTTGCTCGTGCTCGCTTCATCGAGGACCTGGTTCTGGAACAGGCTGAGCGCGGCGTCGGGCAGTACGTCATCCTTGGCGCGGGCCTGGACACCTTCGCGCAGCGAAGGCCAGAGAGCGCGCCCCAGCTGAGGGTGTTCGAAGTCGATCAGCCCGGCCACCAGGACTGGAAACGCCAGCGCCTGATCGAGCTCGGATTCGGCATTCCGGAGTGGCTGCGGCTCGTCCCGGTCGACTTCGAGGCCGGCGATGCATGGCGAGATCGACTCGCGGCGGCCGGCTTCGATGCCGATCGGCCGGCAGTCGTGGCCTCCAGCGGCGTCAGCATGTATCTCAGCAAGGAGGCGAACGCGGACATGCTCCGCCAGGTGGCAGCACTGGCGGCAGGTTCCACTTTCGCGACGACGTTCATCCTGCCGCTAGAGATCATGGATCCCGAGGTGCGTCCCGGGTTTCAGCTGGCAGAAGCAGGAGCGCGAGCCGTCGGGACTCCGTTCGTCAGCTTCTTCACTCCGGCGGAGATCCTGAAGCTGGCCCGCGGAGCCGGGTTTACGGAAGCCCGGCACATCTCGTCAGCCAGCCTTGCGGAGCGCTACTTCGCACGCAGGACTGACGGCCTTCGCCCACCAGGCAACTCAGAGGAACTGCTGGTAGCCACAACCTGAGCCGCTCGCCGACAGTACAGCCTTACTACGATCGGATCGTGTCGGATCCTGGGTCGGGCCGGCCGGTGGTCCTGGCGCCCGGCGCGAACAACAGCGCTGAGATTCCGCTGCTGATGTTTTCGAGGCTCGCCGTCGAGCGGCGGGGCGCTTCCGTACGGGTGATTAGCTGGGACTACGGCGCGGGAAGAAGTATCAGTCACCAGCGCGGGATGGTCGAATCTAAGGTGGCGGAGGCAGTCGACGACCTGACAGCCGCCACAGGAGCTGCGCCGCTGGTGATCGGCAAGTCGCTTGGGTCGGTGTCGGCCCCGGTGGTGGCGGACCGCGGACTGGCTGCAGTGTGGTTCACGCCGGTACTCACCGACAGTCCGACCGTGGCGGGTCTGAGACGGACGAAGGCCCCGTTTCTCCTAGCGGGCGGTACGGCCGACCAATACTGGGACGGTCGGCTTGCCCGGTCGCTCACCGAGGATGTCGTAGAGGTCGAGGGCGCCGATCACGCGATGTTCATGCCAGGACGGCTGACGGCCTCTGCCAGCGTCCTTGGCCACGTCCTCACGGCCGTCGAGGACTTCCTCGATCGCGCTGTATGGCCGCAGTAACGAAAGGCTGCGCGGAGCCCGCGTCGATTTTCACGGAGAGTCGCTGCTGTACGGTGCTGGCCATGGCTCACAAGCCGTTCCAGGTGATCTGCGAGGTGGAGCCGCCGACCCGCCCAGACCTGATGCACGTCCGGCATCAGATCGCAACTCTGAGCAAGGCGGCGGACTGCTTCCTCATCCCTGATAACCACCTCGGCCGAGCTACGGTCTCCAGTGTCGCGGTCGCCCACGAGGTCCAGGTGATGGGCGGACGCAGTATCGCCTGCCTGAACTCACGAGACCGGAACCTGCTGGGATTCCGCCGCGACCTGCTGACTGCAGCGGCCTATGGCGCCGACCAGTTCCTGTTCGTCTACGGCGACAAGCCCACCTCGGGCGGGCGAACTAGCGAGCTGACGGTCCGCGCCATGATCGAGGAAGTCAGGCACCTAGACACTGATCCTGCCTTTGCCGCCGTGACGCCATTCCGGATCGGCGCCGCCGCATCGCTGGGACAGCTGCCCGCGTGGAAGACCGGAGCGGACTTCCTGTTCACCCAGGTCAGCTTCTCGCTGGCCGACCTGCTGCACTGGCGGGATGCCAATCCGGTAGATCTTCCGGTCTTCGCCGGAGTCATGGTGCTGGCAAGCGAGGCGCAGGCCCGGCGCCTGGCGGCCGCCGTTCCTGACATCAGGCCATCGGCCGCACTTGTTGACCGAGTTCGTGCAGACCAGCTTGCGGGCGTCGAAGCGGCCTGTGAGCTTGTCACTCAGATCCGCGAGACCGGGGCATTTGCAGGTGTTCACGTCGTGCCAGTCGGCCGCTACCGGGAGGTAGCAGCCAGGCTCGAGCAGATCAATCGCTGAATCTCAGGTACCGGCCTGACGTCGTGGGGTGGCGTACGTTCGAACCGTGAAGACCGCGTCTGGGGCGACTGCGATCCAGATAGTGTTGTCCTCCCGGCACGTCCCGCGAGTCACCATGAGTCCTGGGGCGTCCGGCGGTCGTACTTCCGAACCCGCTACCAGCGAGGGTCCCTGATGCGCAGCGTGACCTATTCCATGGCCGTCTCGCTTGACGGCTACATCGCCGGGCCCGACGGCCAGTTCGAGTGGGGCATCCCCGACGAGGAGCTCGCCCGCTTCGCCACTGACGAGACACGGCAGGTCGGCGACATGCTGCTGGGACGAAAACTGTACGAGACGATGCTGTACTGGGAGAACGCCGACGAGGATCCATCCCTCGACGACTCAGACCGCGAGTGGATCGCGATCTGGAACCCGCTCCCGAAGGTGGTGTTCTCCACCACGCTGCCGGCGGTGCAGGGCAACGCCCGACTGGCCTCCGGCGGCCTGGCGGAGGAGATCGAGCGGCTGCGAGCCGAGCCGGGGGAGCGCGGCATCGCGATCGGCGGCGCGACTCTCGCCGCCGAGGCGGCCGCGCTGGGCCTGATCGACGAGTACCGGGCCAGGGTCTACCCGGTGCTGCTTGGCGGTGGCATACCGTTCTTTCCCCAGCGCGAGCGCCAGGTGGATCTCGAACTCCTCGAGACCCGCACCTTCAGCTCCAGAGTCGTATACCTCCGCTACCGCGTAGCGCGCTAGCCGGCTCGTCCGCCGAGCCCCGCGAAGAACGGGCTAGAACAGCCACCACGGCAACCAGAGCGCCCTGCCCAGTTACCACCTCTAGCGGGCTGCAACCCAAACCCTGCGACGCCTTCGCGCTCACCCAGCAGCCAGGAGGGTGCACACTAACCTGATAAAACTCAGGGCTACCGGGAGGTAGCAGCCAGGCTCGAGCAGATCAATCGCTGAGTCTCCGGTACCGGCCTGACGTTACCTCGGCGGATCGGCACCGGGCCCGAGATCCTGAGAGAGCCATCGCTGCGGGCGCAGGTAGATCGCCACCTGCTCGCCAAACGTCCTTGCGAGTTCGAGGTAGGCCGGAACGTCCTCCGTCGGCAGATAGCGCTCGGTAATCTCCCGTAGCAGCGCCTCGGTCTCCGGAACCGTGCGTGTGACCGGTCCCTCGACCGACACGTAACGCGTAGTCGGTACCACCCGTTGCACCATCAGGGTGAAACGGCCCGCTGCCTCGATGAGGCGAGCCTTCCGTGACGCGGCCTCGGTCAGCACCCACGCCTCCCCGCCGGGTACGTACTGGTACCAGACTGGCACGGTCAGCGGCGCGCGGTCGGGGCCCGCCGACACCGACAGAGCTGCGATGTGCGGCTCGGCCAGGAACAGCTCGCGGTCGCGCACAGACAATCTGCTCTCTTCCATACCCGGACCCTAAGCACACGCGTTCGAGGCTGCCAGCTCACAGCGACTTCGTCGCATAGACAACGCTGCCGCGCATGGTGAGCGCCAGGGGCAGGTCGAGCGAGTCTGCCGCGGCGCGGGCTGCTGGTTCAGGCAAGCCGTGTACGCGCAGGAATGCGGTCGCGTCAGCCGCAGTCGTCAGAAGATTCTGAAAGCCGTCCCAGCGGTCCTCACTGACGCCGTCGCCGGGCGCGCAGAAGACCGATCGCACGATCGCGGCCGCTTCCTCGCCGTCGAAGGTAGAGGCTGAGCCCCAGTCAGGCAGCACCGCAGCGAGCTCCGGGTTGCTGTCACGATTCGGCGCGCAGGCCGCGAAGACGCCGCCCGGGCGCAGGATTCGCCTGGCCTCGCGGATCGGGACGCGCGGATCCTCGTAGTGGTAGAGGGTGTACAGCGCCGCCACCGCGTCCACGCTGGT
This sequence comes from uncultured Actinomycetota bacterium, assembly GCA_963711535.1. Classification (GTDB taxonomy): domain Bacteria; phylum Actinomycetota; class Actinomycetes; order Streptosporangiales; family Streptosporangiaceae; genus JAJYUU01. Next base: position 1,188,719 of record CAVQEN010000008.1, read on the forward strand.
ACCCGCGAGCGGCAGCCGCCCCCCGTCGGCGAGCAGCCCGGGACGAGGCGCGAGTTCCAGCATGGTCGGCGACAGGTCGATGACGACGCAGCGCACGCCCCGGCTCGGCAGCAGGCGCGCCAGCTTGCCGCTTCCGCCGCCGACATCGGCGACCGTCCGCGCGCCCGCCTGCGCGAAGCGCTCCGCGACGTGCGGGTGCACGTCATCGCGCGGCGGGTACCGCTCGCTCGACAGGAACCGCTGCGGTTCGGAGTCGTAGTCGCTCCGCAGGACGCTCACCGGAATGAGCCTGCCGCCGGGACGCCTTCGGGTCAACGGGATTACGTCGTGCTCCGCCCAGCCGCTGCCAGCGAATTGCGGTTGCGGCCGGCCGCCGGACCGCAGGTAGCGGGCAGTTCTGGCGAGGCATGTCACGCCCTGAGCTCTTCCGGTGTCAGTCTGAAGAGGACAGGCGACGAAAGAACAGCGGAAATGACGGAGAGCGACCTGGTGGCGCAGGCTTTTGAAGATCACCGCGACCATCTGCGTGGCGTGGCCTACCGGCTGCTGGGCTCGGCCAGTGACGCCGACGACGCGGTCCAGGAAACCTGGCTGCGGCTGACGAGCACCGACGCGAGCGCGGTGGAGAACCTCGGCGGGTGGCTGACCACTGTCGTCGCCCGCGTCTCCCTCAACATGCTCCGGTCGCGCCGCCGTCGGCGGGAGGAACCAGTCGGCGATCGCTGGCCCGCCGCCGAGCAGGCGGTACGCGCGGGCACATCCGGCTACCCGGCGACTGGCGCCGGGGCAGCCTACGCCGGCGACCCGCAGGACGAGGCGGTCCTCGCCGACTCGGTGGGCCTGGCGCTTCTGGTCGTCCTGGACAGGCTCACCCCCGCCGAGCGGCTCGCTTTCGTGCTGCACGACGTGTTCGCGATGTCGTTCGCGGAGATCGGCTCCGTCCTTGACCGTTCGCCGGAGGCAACCCGGCAGCTCGCCAGTCGCGCGCGGCGCCGCGTGCGCGGAACGCCGGGCCCGCAGCACGGCGACCCGACCCGTCAGCGCGCGGTGGCGACCGCGTTCCTGGCTGCGACCCGTGGCGGCGACATGGCGGCCCTCCTCGGCCTGCTCGACGCCGACGTCACCTTCACCAGCGACGGGGCGGCGGTGCCGACCGGACGGCCGATGACCCTGCACGGTATCGAGGCCGTGTCCCGCGGCGCGGTCGCATCGTCGGCGCGCGCGGAACACTCCCAGCTCGCGCTCATCGACGGCAGCGTCGGCATCGTCTACGCGCCCGGCGGCCGCCTGCAGCTTGTCCTGGCTTTCACGCTGAGCCGTGCGGGCAAGATCAGCGACATCGACGTGATCGCCGATCCTGACCGGCTCGAACAGCTCGAGCTGGCCGTTCTTCCTGCCTGAAACGTGGTTACCCGGGCCCCATCTTGTTGAGCAGGTACCAGGAGAAATAGTTGCCATAGCGCCGCTGCAATTCCGGCAGCAGCCAGTCGCGCCCGCCGATGACGCGCCGGCACGATGGCGTATCGCAGTGGCAGTCCATCGTGCCGTCGTAGTCGTCAAACAGCGCATAGTCCGTCGTGAGTTCCTCACCGGCGATGATGTCCCGCATGGCAATCAGGACGATGTTGCCGGCGAATCCGACGTTCGGCTCGCACGAGTGATTCAGGAAGAGCATGACGTGCTCGTACTCCTCCTCGTCCAGGGCTGCCAGGAAGAATCCGTCGGCAATCTGAACGTCCGAGCCGTTCATGGGCTCGGGCAGCGCGGCCAGCGTCGGGGTGTCGATGATGTGGCCGCCCTTGATGGCGACGATTTCATGCCGGGATATCGGCTCGGCCGCCACAATTCCGCGCCGGTCAATCGAGCTCGGCTCGCCCTTGCGGGCCTTCGGAGTGATGTAACTGGACACGAGCACGGAATCAGCCTCCCTGGTCAGCAGCCCGGCGGCAGCCTTCTGACATTTGTCACCACGATCCGGTGAGAGACGGCGCTACCAGCCGCTGGTACCCGGCTGACAGCCTCGTTTCATGGCCACAGGAAGCGCGGCTGGCGCAGGAATTGTCCTCTCCCACCTCTCGAAGTCCTACGGTACGGTCCGCGCGGTCCGCGACGTCGATCTGATGATCGCGCCAGGTGAGACCGTCGCGCTCCTCGGTCCTAACGGTGCCGGGAAATCGACCACGATCGACATGATTCTCGGCCTGACCCGCCCCGACTCAGGCACCGTGTCACTGTTCGGAATGTCACCGGCTGAAGCCGTCGCGGCCGGGGTAGTCGGCGGCATGCTGCAGACTAGCTCGCTGATCGAGCACCTCACGGTACGGGAGCTCGTCGACATGGTGGCCTCGCTGTACCCGCAGCCGCTCGCCGTCGGCGAGGTGCTGCAGCTCGCAGGTGCCACTGAGTTCGCTAACCGGCCGACGGCGAAGCTTTCCGGCGGTCAGGCGCAGCGTGTCCGGTTTGCCGTCGCGATGGTGGCCAATCCAGACCTGCTCCTGCTGGACGAGCCGACTGCCGCACTCGACGTGGAGGGCCGGCGCGAGTTCTGGGCGTCGATGCGCGCCGTGGCCGCGCGCGGAACGACCGTGATCTTCGCGACGCACTACCTCGAGGAAGCGGACGCGTTCGCGGACCGGATCGTGCTGCTGGCACGCGGCCGGATTGTCGCGGACGGTCCAGCCAGCGAGGTCAAGGCACGGGTGGGCGGCAAGACGATCCGGGCGACGCTGCCGCAGGCGGACCTGGCGCAACTCACCGCACTGCCCGGCGTGATCACCGCAGACCGGCACGGGGACACGGTGATTCTCGCTGCCTCGAACGCCGAGGCGGCCCTGCGAGCGCTGCTGACCGAATTCGCTGACATCCAGGACATCGAAGTGCGGGGCGCGGGTCTCGAAGAAGCGTTCCTGGAACTCACCGCGGACGACGACGCGAGCACGCCCGAGGAGTCCCTCCGATGAGCAGCAGCACCTACTTCAAGTACGAAGTCCTGCGCAACGTCCGCAACTGGCGGTTCGTGATCTTCGCCGTCCTGTGGCCGCTGGCCCTGTACTTCATCGTGGGCGGAGCCAACCGGCATGCCGAGTTCGAGGGGACCGCGTTTCCGTTGTATTTCATGGCGGCGATGACGGCCGTGGGCACCATGACCGGCGTTGTCGCCGGCGGGGCGCGCATTGCGGCTGAGCGGTCGGCGGGCTGGACACGCCAGCTGCGGATCACGCCGATACGTGCCAGCAGCTACTTCAGCGCGAAGCTTCTCTGCGGGTACCTGATGGCACTGCTGACCATCGTGGTGCTGTGCCTGTCCGGGACGGTGCTCGGCGTCCGGCTGTCCGCAGGCGCGTGGGCAACCCTGATCGCTCTGGTCCTGGTCGGCCTCATCCCGTTCGCTGTGCTGGGGATCCTGTTCGGTCACGTGCTCAACTCGGACAGCCTGACTCCGGCTGTCGGCGGTCTCACCACCGTGTTCGCCCTGCTCGGCGGCGCCTACGGCTTCGAGATCGCGACGTCAGGCGTGATGCTGGACGTCATCAAGGGCCTGCCCTCGTACTGGCTGGTCCAGGCAGGTAAGACGGCTCTCGGCGGCGGAACCTGGCCGGCCGAGGGGTGGCTGGTCATCGCGGCCTGGACCGCAGTCCTTGTCCCGCTGGCAGTCCTCGCCCGCAGGCGCGACACTGGCCGAGCCTGACCAGGGCGAAAGTACGCTGGATACGCGATGAGTGCGAGCGAACAGACTATGGCGCTGCCAGCAGGCGGAATGATCCAGCCCTGGTGGGGGCAGGGCTGGCGGCGGCACGTCGTCTCGGCGGTGCCGCTGGTTTACCTGCTCTACGTCATCGGTGCCATCCACAGCATCTCCGCAGGCGGCGCGGCCGTGCTGGGCTACGTGTTCCTGGCCGCCTTCGCGGGCTGCTGGCTTGCCGCCGTTACGCCGAGCGTGCTGGCCGGCCGGCGGTTCTGGTTCCTGGCTGCCATCATGACGGCCCTGACCGTCGCCGAGTTGCCGCTCGCTCACGCGGCTGGGTTCGTCCTCTGCGTGTTTCTCACCATCATCGTCGTCGGTCGGATGGGCGCCCGCGCCGGGCCGATCGTGGTGATCCTGGCATGTGCATCGCTCCTGGTGCCGGTGGCGATCACGTCCTGGCACGTCAGCATCGGCCAGGCGTTCGGCACAGTCACGCCGCTCGCGATACCGGTTGTCGCGCTCACCGTCTATACGGCCGGCCAGGTCTTGCGAAGCAGCCTTGCCCTTGCCGCCGCGCGCGCCGACCTGGCCCGTCTGGCAGCCGAGAACGAGCGCATCCGCATTGCCCGCGACTTGCATGACCTGCTCGGCCACTCACTGACCACGATTACTGTCAAGGCCGGGCTGGCGTGCCGGGTCGGGGGGACAGACTTCGACCGCGCGGTGCAGGAAATGGTGGAGGTCGAGGCGCTGGCCCGGCAGGCTGTGACGGACGTCCGCGCGGCCGTCTCGAACTACCGCGAGGTGTCGCTCGCCGGAGAACTGGCGGCCGGGCGGGAGCTCCTGCGGGCTGCCGGCATCAACGCGGACCTGCCGCGCGCCGTGGACATCGTCGACCCCGCCTGCCAGGAACTCTTCGGCTGGGCAGTGCGGGAGGGGCTCACGAACATCGTCCGCCACGCGCACGCGAGCTCGTGCGCGGTGCGCATCTCGGAATCCGCGGTCGAGATCGTGGACGACGGCGTCGGTGGCACCGCTGTGCCGGGGAACGGACTGTCCGGGCTGCGAGAACGGGTGGCCGAAGCGGGCGGCAGTGTCGAAGTCGGGCCGGCTCAGCCCCGCGGGTGGCGCCTGCGGGTCTGCGTGGCGCCGGACGGAACTGCCTGATGGTCCGCCTGTTGCTCGCCGATGACCAGAGCCTCATCCGCAAAGCGCTGGCCGCGCTGCTGTCGCTGGAGGCCGACTTCGAGGTCGTTGCGGAGGTCGGCCGGGGAGACGAGGTGGTCAGCGCGGCCAGGGATCACCATCCGGACATCGCGTTGCTGGACATCGATATGCCTGGTATCGACGGACTCGCGGCCGCGGGTGTGCTCGCCCACGAAGTACCCGAATGCCGGTCGCTGATCCTCACGACCTTCGGCCGCCCCGGTTACCTTCGCCGGGCGATGGAGTCCGGTGCCAGCGGCTTCGTCGTCAAGGACGCGCCGCCGGAGCGGCTCGCCGACGCTATCCGCCGCGTCATGGCTGGCGAGCGCGTCGTCGATCCGGCACTCGCCGCGGCGTCCCTGGCGACTGGCGCGTCCCCGCTGACGGCACGCGAGCGGGACGTGCTGGTGGCGGCGCGGCCGGGTGCGACAGTGGCGGAGATCGCCCAGAAGCTTTTCCTCTCCGAGGGGACCGTCCGCAATTACCTGTCCAGCGCGATCGCGAAACTCGGGGCGCGCAACCGCGCCGAGGCCGTGCGCGCTGCCGACGAGCACGGCTGGCTCTGACGGTCAGCGTCGCGGCTGGCGACCCCGGGGCCGAGCGGCTGCCATCAGCCTGGTGAGCGCATCGATGTCGTCGTCCTGGACTCCGCCGTGCGCGACGCGATTGGACCGCACGACACCGCAGCGCACGCACCGGTGCACGATGACCATGCCCTTCCCGGCGCGATGCTCGATCCGCTCCGGCTGCATCAGGCCGCCGCAGGCCGATGCCCGGTCGCCGGGGTCGACGTCGAGGTGCCGGGACCACAAGCACTCGGGGCAGTGGTTCCGGTAGCTCCCGTTCGTGAGCGGAACGACCGTCGCACCGCAGTTTCCGCAGGTAAAGCCCTGATTCTGGGCAGCCCGATCGATGGCTCTGCCTCCAGATTGAAGAAGTGATCTTCAATCGGGAGTGCAGGGTTCCGTTCTCCGCTCGCTGCCCGCTACGACTCTGCGCGCAGCTCCCAGGCTTGGCACGGGAGAGTGACCGGTTCACCGCCCGTTCCCCCTCGTCAGGGGACAGCGATTACTTCCGCTTCCTGCATTCACCGGGACCTGTCTCATCCCCGGATCCGTACCTCGACCGGGTTTGCCTGATTGTCCCGGTCACTGTCAGCCGAGCTTCCTCAGCTGCCAGCGGTAGGTGTCATCCCGTCCGCACTGGCGATGGCGCTCGTCCCCTGACTCAGAGCGCGGCGATCGCCGCGGCGCGTTTCCTCGGCACTTGTGCCTCCTGCATTGTCTGCTGCGCAGATCACAGCAGCCGGAGCGGCGGATGTGCAAGGCCTTTGCGTCACAGATAGTCAGCTGCGCAGGCGAGCCGGGCGATCCAGGCGGCCGCTTCCGGCGAACCGTCCGCGTAGTCGGCAAGGGTGAGCAGGCCTTGCACCGCGACCGCGGGCAGGACAGTTGCCAGGCCTGCCGGAACCGTAGGCGTCGATCGTCGCGTCCCAGTCGCCGGGCTCGACCGACGAGACCAGGAACCAGGCCAGATCGCCAACCCCCGCTGCGGCTGAGACGTCCTCCCAGTCGAGTAGCGCGACTTCGCCAGACGGGCTCGTCCGCATGTTGGCGGCGGAGGCGTCACCATGCACAAGGGTGAGCGGACCCGCCGCGGCCGTGGCGTACTCGCTGGCCGTGACCTGCCCGACCAGCTGCCCGGCGAGCCTACGGACTCCGCCCGGCAGGTCAGAGCGCTGAGCCAGAGCGGGCCAGGTCCGCGCGTACAGGTCTTCGACCAGCTCGACGGCGGCGCCGACCGGCCGCAGCCACGGCCAGCGGGCGGCAGCCTGACCTGCCCACTGGTGATGCATCCGCGCGAGGGTCCGGGCGGCGGCCATCGGGTCAGCACCCGGCGTCCAGGCCGACAAGTCCTCAAGGACGAGCACCGTGCCGTCCGCCCCCGTCTCGGCGCGATAGCAGGCCGGGACGCGAACGCCGATCACGGGCGCGATCTCGCGGTAGAAACGAATCTCGCTCCGGAAGATGTCCAGTGCAGCCGGGATCGAGCCGGGCGCAGGAACGCCGCGCTGCTTGACGAATTCGGTCACCCGGCGACCCTAGACGTCTGGCCGCGGCGAGTCGACCAGATAACGCCGACGGCCTAGCGACCCGGAGGGCCCCCTACTTCCCCTCCCGACGGCTCGGGGTTGAGGCCGTGGCAGAGTGTGCCTGCGGCGAGGGATCAGATTCGGGGTGGATGTACCGGCCGCCGCGCAGCAGCGAGGCAACGCCGGCGACCGCCGCCAGTACCGCCGACACGGACAGGGCAATGACCAGGCCCTGGTGGAACGGCCCCGAGATCAGCTCGGGGAAGAACGTCTTGCCGGTGAGGATCTGCCGGCTGGCCGCGGGCAGCGTCGACAGCACTCCGGCCGACGACAGCAGGTGCTGGACCGGGTTCACGCCGAGGACGGCGGCAAACAGCGACGACACCGGCGGCAGGCTGGCGATATGGCGGGCCACGGCCGCCGGCACACCGTTGGTGGTCAGGCCGCGAGTCAGAGTCTGCGGCAGGCTGGCCGCCAGCCCGGTGATCATCAGCGTGAAGAAGACGCCGATCGACAGCGCGGTCCCCGAGTTCTGGTACGTCGAGCGCATCCCGGACGCCGCGCCGCGATGACGGGCGGGGACGCTGCTCATGATGGAGGCCGAGTTCGGAGCCGCGAACATCCCTCCTCCGACCCCGTTGGCGAACGTCAGCAGCCCGAACACCCAGTACGGGAAGATCACCGGCATCAGGATGAGCCCGATAAAGCTGGCGCCGAACACCACCATGCCGGCGGTGGCGAACCCCCGCGCGCCGAACCGGTCGGATAGCGCGCCGGACACCGGGCCCGCGATGAGGATCCCGGCGGTGAGCGGCAGCAGGAAGATCCCGGCCCATAGCGGCGTGTCGCTGAAGTTATAGCCATGCAACGGCAGCCAGATCCCCTGCAGCCAGATGATCAGCGTGAACTGCAGCCCTCCTCGCGCAATGGCGACGGCGAGGCCTGCCACGTTTCCTGCTGTGAATGCTCTGATCTTGAACAGGCTGAGCTGGAACATCGGCTCCGCCACCGCGGACTCGATGAGCGCGAAGGCGACCAGCAGAGCAATCCCGCCGACCAGCAGGCCGATGACTGCCGGGTTGGTCCAGCCCATTGTGTGGCCGCCGTAGGGCTGGATGGCGATCGTCAGCGCGACCAGGACCGCGCCGAGACCGAAGGCGAACGTAACGTTGCCCCACCAGTCGATCCGGCCGCGATGCCGCTGGCTGGTCTCCCGCAGCTTGAAATACGCCCAGGCCGTGCCGTAGATCCCGACGGGCACATTGACCCAGAACACCGCGCGCCAGTCGAGGGCCGCCAGCAGGCCCCCGGCCACGAGGCCGATGAACTGGCCGGCGATGGCCGCGACCTGGTTGATGCCGAGCGCGAAGCCTCGCTTGTCCGCCGGGAACGCGTCGGTGAGGATCGCGGCTGAGTTTGCCGTCAGCATCGAGCCGCCGGTGGCCTGCAGAACCCGCCAGCCGATGAGCCACAGTGCCGCCGCTCCGCCGATGAACGGATCGAAGGACAGCAGGATCGACGCAGCGGTGAACACCGCGAAGCCGCCGTTGTAGATCCGCACCCGGCCGAAAATGTCGCCGAGCCTGCCGAGGTTCACGACCAGGACAGCCTGGACGAGCCGGTAACCCATGATCATCCACAGCAGGTAGAAGATGTTGCCGGGCGACAGTGGATCCAGGTGGATGCCGCGGAAAATCGCAGGCAGCGCGATGATGACAATCGAGCCGTCGAGCGCCGACATGAAGACGGAGGCGGTCGTGTTAGCCAGAGCAACCCACCGGTAGTTGTCGCCGATCGGGCCGTCCTTGCGCCGTGCCGCCATCAGATGCCCTGCGCCAGGCGCTCGAGCAGCGGCACCGCGGCCGCCAGCTCGTCGAGCTCTCCGGGCGTGAAACCGGCCGACAGTGCCCGGGCGAGCCGCTCCGTGCTCTGCGCGCGCCGGTCGCGCAGAATCTGCTGGCCGTCTGCCGTGATGGACATCACCGCGCGGCGGCCGTCACCGGGATCGGGCCGCCGCTCGACGAGGCCGCGTGCCTCCAGCGCGCCGAGAGTCGCGCCCATGGACTGCGGGCTGATCTGCTCCTGCCGGGCAAGGTCACTGGAGGTCGCGGGGCCGCCGCGGTTCAGGCGCGCGAGCGCGGAGCTCTCCGGCATCGTCAGCTCGCCCTGAGTCTTGACCTGACGCAGCCGCCTGACCAGCAGTCCGAGACACACGCGCAGCGAGCCGGCGATCTCGCCGACGTCCGGGGATCCAGGCATAGTGCTAAGGCTACACTGATAAGTTTCGGCTTATTAATCCCCGGGTCCCCCAATGCGAGCGAGAGTCAGGCCCGGCTATCCTCGGCCGCAGGCCAACCGAGGGAGACGATATGAGGCTGCTTGTCACGGGCGGCGCCGGCTACATCGGCAGCGTTGTCGCGGCGCAGCTCATCGCGGCAGGTCACGACGTCACGGTCCTGGACGACCTGTCGACCGGACATGCGGATGCGGTCCCGGCCGGCGCCCGGTTCGTGCGCGGTGACCTGCGCACGGGCGCGGCGGCAGTCCTGGGTGAGGGGATCGAGGCGGTCCTGCACTTCGCGGCCAGATCGCTCGTCGGCGAATCGGTTGAGCAGCCCGCGCTGTACTGGGGCAACAACCTCGGCGGAACGCTCGCGCTTCTCGAGGCGATGCGGGCGGCTGGCGTGCGGACCATCGTCTTCTCCTCCACTGCGTCCGTGTACGGCGAGCCGGAGACCGTCCCGATCACGGAGACGGCACGGACGATGCCGACGAACCCGTACGGGGCCTCGAAGCTCGCAATAGACACGGCACTGACGGAATACGCGCGCATGCACGGATTCGGCGCGACGAGCCTGCGGTACTTCAACGTCGCGGGTGCCTTCGCGGACCACAGCGCGTGGCTGGGCGAGCGGCACATCCCCGAGACTCATCTGATCCCCAACATCCTGCAGGCGGCCGCCCGTGACTCGGGTCCAGTGGCGATCTTTGGCGACGACTATCCCACCGCGGACGGCAGCTGCATCCGGGACTACATCCACGTGACCGACCTGGCCCGGGCGCATCTGCTGGCGCTCAGCGCCTGCACGCCGTCGCGGCACGCCATCTACAACCTCGGCTCGGGCACTGGTTACTCCAACCTGCAGGTTCTCGCCGCCTGCCGGGATGTCACTGGCCTGGAGATCCCGGCCAAGATCGCCGACCGCAGGCCCGGCGACCCGGCCGTGCTGATCGCCTCATCGGAGCTGATCAGCGCCGACCTGGGCTGGCACCCGACGAATAGCCTCCGCGAGATGGTCGCGGACGCGTGGGCGTGCGGGTACCGGTAGGCGGCTCGCGTGGTACCGACCACTGTTACCGACTGGAAACGAGGCCCGGCGGCGCCAGTCCTCATCGTCCTCGCGGGTCTGCCGGGGGCCGGCAAGAGCGCGGTCGCCGACGATCTCGGCCGGGCACTCGGCTGCGCCGTCCTCGCAGTGGACCCCGCCGAGGCGGCCATGTGGCGGGCTGGTGTCCGGCCGCCGCAGCCGACTCATATGGCGGCGTATGAGATCGCCGAAACGCTGGCCGCCGAGCAGGTCGCCCTCGGGCGCGACGTGATCATCGACGCCGTCAACGGCCCGGAGGAGGCCCGCGAGCAGTGGCGCCAGCTGGCAGGCCGGCTCGCGGTCCCGCTGCTGTTCGTGGAAGTGGTCTGCTCGGATGACGCCGTCCACCGCGACAGGCTCGCCCACCGGCATCGTCAGATCGCCGGGTACCCGGAGCCCACCTGGGAAGCCGTCCTGCAGCGGCGGGCCGCGTTCCCGCCGTGGACCGACGACCGGCTGACCGTGGACACCGTCCGCTCACGGGAGGCGAACGTCCGACTGGTGCTCGGCCTCCTGGATCGGCAGCGAGTGGCAGCCGACGGTAACACCGGCTTGCTGGTTGCTCTCGCGGGCCTGCCAGGATCAGGCAAGAGCGCGGTGGCCGAGGATCTCGGCCGGGCGCTCGGCTGCGCCGTCCTGTCCGTGGACCCGGTGGAGGCGGCGATGTGGCGGGCCGGTGTCGGCCCGAGCGAGCCGACTGGCCTGGCTGCCTACGTCGTTGTGGAGGCGCTCGCCGAGGAGCAGCTCGCCCTTGGCCATGAGGTCGTTGTCGACGCCGTCAACAGCGTCGAGCCCGCCCGCGGTCAGTGGCGGGCGCTCGCCGAGCGGCTGGGCGTCCGGCTCGCTTTCATCGAGGTGGTGTGCTCCGACGCCCACGTTCACCGACGCCGGCTCGCTGGCCGGCGGCGCGACATCGCCGGCTTCTACGAACCGGGCTGGAGCGACGTACAGGAGCGCCGGAAGGAGTTCGCCGAGTGGACCGATGCTCGCCTGACCGTCGACTCGATGGCTGACCGGGAGCACAATCTGCGGCTCGCGCTGGAGTACCTCGGCGGCCCGCCCGGCTGACTCGCTTCGGCACCGGCTCACTTCGGCACCGGGACCCAGGCGGTGACCTTCAGCAGATGGCTCTGGATTCCGGGGAGCCGGTATGCGCGCCAGGTACTCGCGAAGCCCGGCGGACGCTTGCCCGTCCGGACCAGGATGGCGACCGGCTCAGCCGGATCGTGGAGCCGGACCGTCGCAACGCTCGGCGCTGACGTGCAGCCGGCGTAGTACGCGATCGGGATGTACTGCTCGCCTTTGATGAGACAGGGCGACCGGACGCCGATCCGGTGCAGGTCGGCAGCGATGCGGGCGTAGGCGCCGAAATACGATCGTTTCTCCCGGACCTGGTGCACTAGCACGGCGTGCTGCACGGCGAGCTGTACGGCCAGAATCACGACGACAGCCGTAATGGCGGCGGGCCGCGACCCTGGCCGCACTCCGGTGATCAGCCCGGCGACAACGTCGGACACGCCGATCGCGGCCAGCGCGTAAGCGGGAATCAGGAACCGCGGAGCCGCGTAATAGATCAGGAACAGGTACTGAAATCCCAGCGCCAGCGCGCACGCCGACGCCAGCACCGACGAGCCGAGAAGACCGGTCCGGCGGGCGGCCAGCGCGCCGAGGACAAGCAGCACCGGCAGCAGAAGCCACCAGATGCTGATCGCCGGATACCGGTAGCCGACCGTGCACGGCCTGCACAAGGTCGGCCCGTCCAGTGCGCGCAGCTCGTCCCAGATGGCGAAGTGCCAGCCGAAACCACCCTGCTCGGCACCGGCCAGCCGGAGCCGCCGGAGTGGTCCGCCGAACCGCACGTAGGCCTCGACGACCCAGTCGGCTGCGCCGGCAGCGAGCCCGGCGACAACCGCGATCGCCAGCGGCCACTGGCGCCAGCGGGCGACGAGCGCGACCGCGAGGAACAAGGCGCCGGCGAGATACAGCGCGTCACCGGGACGCACCAGGGCAGCAACGCCCAGGCATCCCGCGGTTCCGGCCAGGAACCACCAGCGTGGCCGGCCCTGCGCCTCGGCAGCGCGCAGGAAGAGCCCGACGGCGGCCAGCGAACTGAGCCCGATCCACAGGTCGGGCATGGCCTGCGGCCCGTAGTACTGGGTGGTCCACAGGCCTGCGAAGAATACTCCGGCGACGGCCAGCTGCCAGGCTGGCCGGAGCCGCCGCCAGCTGAGCAGCGCCAGGAACAGCCCCAGGCCAGACAGCACCGACAGGTACGCCCGCAGTATGTGGATCGATGACGTCAGCAGCGTGACCGGCGCGACGAGCAGCGTGATACCGCGTGCCCGGGGCGGGTCGAAGTAGGCCGCCGGTGCATGCACGCTCACCTGGCTGATGTATACGGTCTCGTCCCAGCTGAGCCCGAGATGGGGCGCAACGAACACCAGCTGCGCGAGCGAGAAAGCGGCCGCGACCGCAGCGAGCCACCAGACGCTGTCCGAGCGCCCCGGCTTGCTGACCGTCACCGGCGCTGGGCCGGGTGGCCGGATGCCGGCCTGAACAGGCAAAGACACAGACCAAGCCTGCGGCCGCTCAGGCGGTGCTCCAGCCAAACTGACACTTAATTAGGCGAGGCCCGGCCAGAAGATATCCGGAGCTTTATACCGCCTTCACTTCAGCCCGGGGTCACACCCGTCCGCAGTGCCTCAGCAGGGAATGCCCGGTTCGAGTGACCTGCATAGCCTCTGGCGGGTGCACGAGCCGCCTGCTGACTTCAGCGACGCCGAGCTCGTCGCTGTTCTCCGCGCGCACTGGAACCTCGTCGCCGCCAGTGCGCGGCACCTGGCGGCGGGCTTTGGCGGCTTCCACTGGGAGGTGGCCGATGACAGCGGTATGTGCTGGTTCGTGACGGCAAGCGCCCTCGGCGACGATGGCGACTTCGCCGACCTGACCGCCACCATGACGGCGGCAATGGCTATCGCCGACCTGGGCCTGGACTTCGTCGTGGCGCCCGTCCGGTCGGCCGGGGGCCAGGCAACAGTGCGTGTCCGCCCCGGCTACGCGATCACGCTCTACCGGTACGCGGACGGCACGCCGGGTCGGTAGGAGGATCCGCTCAGCCCAGCGGACCGGGAGCCTGTCGTTCGTATGCTGGCAGCTCTGCACCAGGTTTCCCCCGGATTGTGCGAACTGCCCGTCCGGCCCGTGGCGCTGCCCGGCGCGCACGTCCTGCAGGCGGCCCTGAATGAGTGCGCCGGTCCGTGGGTCGGCGGCCCGTTCTCTCAGCCGGCCCGGATGATTGTGTGCGGTGCCGCAGACGGCCTGCTGAGCGCCCTCGGCCGCTTTGACCGGCTGGCGGCTCAGGTAGCCAGCACGGGCGCTGCTCCCGTCATTACCCACGGCGAACCGCACGCGGGCAACCTCGTGCGCCAGGGCGCGACGCTCCTGCTCGTCGACTGGGACACCGCCGGGCACGCGCTGCTGGAGCGGGACCTGTGGTGGATTCTGTCCCCGTCCGGCGACGAGGCGCAGCTGTACGAGCGGCTCACCGGCCGTGACGTCAGCCGCGCCGCGGCCGGCTTGTACCGGCTGCGCTGGGACCTCGATGACATCTGCCTGTGCCTGGCCGAGCTGCGGGCCGGGCACGAGCGGAACCGGGATACCGAGGTCGCCTTCGCCGCGTTCGCGGACGCGGTCCGCCGGGCGGCAGCTCAGCCGGATCGTCGCGGCGCTTGATGCTCCCGTAACGGGAGACCCGGCTTGCGACTTGCCGATAGCGTCACCTGGCCGGGCTCAGGTACGGGCAGAGACTGAGCGCGAAAATGGTATCGACGGGCCGATACGGGAATATTAGTCTCGTCTCGCCATTTGACACCGAGGACGAATCCCGGCATATAACCGAGGTTGGCTGTCCGGTTTTCCACACGGCACCTAACCAGCCTTAGAAGCAGCTAGCAGCCCGGCCTGGGTTCATAACAATTCCTATTCTCCTGGCTCAGCTACTGGTTTCTTTTTTCCCCCGGCTGATATCGTCAAGCCTCAATCAGGCTTGAAATAACGGGGAAAATTAAGCAATCAAGCCTGTCCGTACGGTTCTTGGCGAAGACTAGTAATCGCGGCAAAACCTGGCAGCTCCGCGTGAGCCGTGCCCGGACAGGCTGGTTACGGGCAAGCGGGGGAAGCTGTGCTCCGGAGTTCAGGGGTGAGGCGCGCGCCTGCGCATGCGGGCAGCCTGCGCGGGTCCGAGCGTCTTGCGTTCATGCTGGCGCTGGCAGTCATGGCGGCTTTCGTCGTGGGTCTGGCGGTAACAGCGTCCCGGCACGGAGTGGGCGGGATCGGGACACCGACGACGGCAGCAGGCTCCCGTGCCGTACCGGCCGGTTCCACGGGTTCGGTGGCCGCACGGAGGTCCGGTAGCCGGCCCGCGGGCACGCTGGCCAGCCGGACGGGTCAGGATCGGCGGGCACCTTCAGTGTGTCGGCAGCGCTGAGCGGCCTGCTCGCGACGGCTCTGCAGCCCGTGGCCCGGACTGACAAGAGCGAGATCTCGGTCGGAGTGGTGAACGAGAGCACCGGTGCCGAGGCGGTCTACCACCCCGGCCGGCTGTATCACTCGGCAAGCATCGTCAAGGCCGACATCCTGGCGGCGCTGCTGTATCAGCACCAGGTCGCGCGGACGGCGATCAGCCCTGCGGATGACGGGCTCGCGACCACGATGATCGAGAACAGCAATGACAGTGCCGCCACCAGGCTGTGGCGCGCGATCGGGAGAGGGTCCGGCCTCGCTACGGCGAACAAGGCGCTTCTGCTGAAGCACACGGTTCCGGGCTCGGCCGGCGACTGGGAGCTGACCCGGACCACGGTCGGCGATCAGCTGCAGCTGCTTGCTGACCTGACCACCGAGGCGTCGCCGCTCGCGACCGCAAGCCGGGAGTACGAGCTTCGCCTGATGGCGAATGTCGAGCCGGCGCAGCGCTGGGGCGTCGCGGCAGCTGCGACTCCGGGAACCGGCGAGGCCGTGAAGAACGGCTGGCTGCCGGATCCGAAGCTCTGGGCGATCAATAGCATGGGCGTCGTCCAGCGGCGCGGTCAGGAACTGCTCATCGTCGTGCTGTCGAAGGGCAACCCGACGGAGGCAGCAGGGATTGCCGTCGCGCGCGCTGCTGCCCTTGCTGCGGCCGCCGTGATGACCTGACCGGTGCCAAGTGCCACCTAGCTCCGCAGCACGTGCGCCGCGGTGTTAATCGCGTCTACCAGGCTGTCCGCGGCAGCGAACAAGCCGCCGCGCTCACCCCGTGCGCTGACCGGTGGCACGTCCAGGCCATCGGCCGTCTGCTGGCCGGGCGGGCCGGACGCGGCCGGCGGCTGGTCCGGGTGTGCCGTCCACATGGCCTGCAGCCGGGGTCGCAGCTGCGGCAGTGAGGGCAGTACGTCGTCAGCGTGCTGATGGCTGCCCAGGTGTCTCAGCCAGTCCGCCAGCACATCCGCCGCCTGGTCGATCCCGTCGGCAAGCTTGTCTAGATCCGGCTGCAGGTCAGAATCGGTCTGCGGCGGCAGAGCGTCGCGCTGCTCACGCCTGGCCCGGGCCTGGTGCGCGGAGTCAACTGCCCTCAGGGTGAGGCTAGCCTGCGCGAGCCGGTGCCCGACCGACTCCAGAGCAAGCGCCGTCTCCGGGCTCATCGGCGGATGATGCGGCTCGCCGGCCAGCCGGTCCGCCGATGCCTCGGCGTCGATCCGAGCTCGCCGGGCCGTGAGCTGCAGCCCGCGCAAGCGCGCGGTGCCCGCATCTCGCGGTCGGCCGTACGCGCGCAGCAGCGCGCTTGCGTACCGGGCCTGCGTGGTGATCAGCCGGGCGAATTTCTCGCCGGCCGAGGTACCTTCCCAGGTGGGCCACACAAGGTAGGCGACGATCGCCAGCCCGGTGCCGATGCCGGTGCCGATCAGCCGGGCCACGGCCGTCGGGTCGGGCGGCAACCCGAGCAGGTCAAGCAGGATCACCACGAAGTCGGTCAGGAAGACGGCATACAGCAGGTAATTGACGGTGAATACGGCGTAGGCAGCGAGCAGGGAGACAGCAATTCCGGCGAGCAGGGCAGTCATGCTGACCTTGGCCAGCAGCACGGTCGCGACGCCGAGGCCCGCTCCGACCGCCGTGCCGGCGGCACGCTGCAGACCGCGGTAGAGCGTCGAGCTGTAGTCCGGCCGGAGCACAATGAAGATGGTCAGCACGATCCAGTAGCCGTGCGGCAGACCGGTGGCCTGCGCGATGATCTCGGCGATCGCGGCGACGAGAGCGAGCCGGAGCGCGTGACGGCCGGATTCCGACGAGGTGGTCAGGCTGGCGCGCACCGTGAGCATCGCCTCGCTGGCCCAGTCACGCCGGACTCGGCGCGGGCCGGCCCGGCGGGCGGGCCTGCTTCCGCGGCGGCGAGCCGGCCAGCGATCCGCAGAGCGCTGCGCAACTGACTGAGCAGCGCCTCACCGGCCCACTGCCAGGTGGTGCCTGCCTCGGCGCTGATGCCGTCGAGAGCGCGCTGCGCCGCGGCCTGGTAGCCTGCCCGGGCGCCCGGCCGGGCCATTACGGAATCAGCGAGTTCGTCCAGGACCAGGGCCGTCCCGGCCAGGACGCTCCGGCCTGCCGGGCCGGGGTCGCTGCCCTTCCGGCCAATCGACAGCGCGGTCACAGTGGCGCGGATCCGCTCGGCTTCCTCGGCCAGGTCGTCCATGTTCTGCCGGGCCGCTGTGCGTATCAGCGGGTTGGGGTCGGTCAGCACATAAGTGCCAGGCAGCTGTGCGGGCGCTGGCGGCCCGTACTGGCCAGCGGCCAGCCCGGCGGCATACCGGGCAAGTGCCTGGTAGGAGGCGGCGACGGCGGTCCGCTCTGCGCTGCCGCGGCCGATAGCCCAGGAGCTGATGACCAGCAGGCTCTGCCAGACACCTCCTCCGAGGACCAGGCCGGCCCGGATCGCCGCGGCTCTGGGCCCGAGCGGCAGAGCGCTCGCGATCAGCAGGGCAACTGGCCACTGCAGCGTGACGGCGAGAACGGTCGGGCCGAGCGAGGCCAGCAGGCCGCTGGCGTACCCCCAGGCGAGCACGATCGGCACGAGTAGCCAGGGCTCGCTGTAGGCGGCGGTTGCCCCGGCGAACGTCGACACGGCCATACCGGCCGCGGCGAACAGGACCGCGAGGACACGGGTCCAGCTGACGCCGCGGAAGGACACGAAGCCGGCAGGCAGGGCCCCGAGAGCGGCATAACTCCCGTACTCGATCTTGCCGGTCGCCATGCCGATGATCAGGGGGGTGAGGACGCCGATTGTCGTCCGCAGCGACCTGCTTACCGCCAGATCACGCCACCGGAACGCGCCGAAGTCCAGCCAGCCTGACTGGCTCAGCTCAGCGGCCAGGAACGCCCGGCCGCCGCGCAGGTCGGCAAGGAGCCGGCGGTCGGCGCGCCGGGCTGACGGCCCGGGCTCGGCCAGCGGGCCGAGGGGCGCCAGGCGGTGCGGTCGCGGGCCGCGACGCGGCCGACGGCGGGGCAGCGGAGGCGCCCCGGCTCAGGCCGGCCGTACTGGCCGGTACACCGGCTGCCACATCAGTGCGCGGATCTGACTGACCGGATCAGGTCCGAGCTTGCAGCCGGCCACCCCGTCATCGGCGGCTGCTGTCGCGACCGCAACCGCTACGGCCACCGATGTGTCGCGCAGAGCCGCGACTTCGGGCAGCAGCGGAACGCCAGGCTCGCCCGCGCTCACCAGGTCGGCTACTGCATAAGCAGCCGCGCTCAGCATGGTGTCGGTGATCCGCTCCGCGCGGGCAGCGATGGCGCCAAGTCCGAGGCCGGGGAAGACCAGAGCGTTGTTTGCCTGTCCGATGACGTACCGGGTGCTGGCGTATTCGACGGGCGTGAACGGGCTGCCGGTGGCGACCAGGGCACGCCCTCCGGTCCACTCGATGAGATCACCCGGCCGCGCCTCGGCAAGCTCGGTCGGGTTGGACATCGGCATGATGACCGGCCGGTCCGCGTGCGCCGCCATGTCCTTGACGATCTCCTGGGTAAAGGCCCCGCCGCGGGCCGAGGTACCGATCAGCACCGTCGGGTGCACCCGACGCACGACCTCTGCCAGCGGTATTCCGCCGAGCAGGTCGTCGCGCTGCCAGTCGGCTACCTCGGCGCTGCGCCGCGCGTAGCGCCGCTGGTCTGCCGAGGCTTCCTCGTCGGTGTCCTCGATCAGCCCGTGCCGGTCGACTGTCCAGAACCTCGAACGTGCTGCCGCCTCGCTGAGCCCGCTCGCGGTCAGGGCGGCGGTGAGCTGGTCGGCGATCCCGGTGCCAGCCGAGCCAGCGCCGAAAATGACGATGCGATGGCTCGCCAGGCCGACGCCGGTGGCCCTGACAGCCGCGAGGACGGCTGCGAGGTTGACGGCACCGGTGCCCTGGATGTCGTCATTGAAGCTGGGCAGAACGTCCCGGTACCGGGTCAGCAGCCGCCGTGCGTTCGCCGTGCCCATGTCCTCCCAGTGCAGCAGCGCGTGCGGGAAGACAGTCTGCACCGCGGCCACGAAAGCGGCCAGGAACGCGTCGTACTCATCGGCGGCAACCCGAGGGTGGCGGTTTCCGATGTAGAGCGGGTCATCGAGCAGGCTCTGGCGGTCGGTCCCGACGTCCAGCATTACGGGCAGCGTCCGGCCCGGATCGATGCCCGCCGCGGCGGTGTAGACCGCGAGCTTGCCGACGGCGATACTCATGCCGCCGACGCCCCAGTCGCCGATGCCCAGGATCGCGCCGGCGTCGGTGGCGACGATCAGGTCCACGTCGTCGCCGCCGAGACCGAAGGCGCGCAGCGACTGCTCGATCAGCTCGGGCTGGTCCACCGACAGGTACACGCCGCGCGGTCGCCGGTACTCGTGGCTGTAGTGCTCGATCGCCTGGCCGACGGTCGGTGTGTAGATCACCGGCAGCATCTCGCTCAGGTGGTCCGCGAGCACCCGGAAATAGAGCACTTCGTTGCGATCGTGCACGTCATTGAGCAGCACGTTGCGCGCTAGGTCGGATGACTGGCGGAGGAACTGAGCGTAAATCCGGCGTGCCTGCTGCTCCAGCGACATATGGCCGGCCGGGATGAGGCCGATAAGCCCCAGGCCGGAACGCTCCTCCGTGCTGAAGGCCGTGCCCTTGTTGATCCGGGGATCAGCGAGCACCGGACGGCCGCGCAGTGTGGTCCGCCAGGCGTCCTGGTCATCCAGCCAGACCGATCGCACCCCGCCGCTTCCCTTCTGCCCGGCCCCGTGTGGCGGCACCGTGTGGCGGCACCGTGTGGCGGCACCGTGTCGCGGCTCCGTGTCGAGGGCCCAGTGTGTCGCAGCTTAGTGTCGCAGGGAGGCCCGGCCAGTGCGCACAGGGTCAGCCTGAGCTCCCGGTCGCGGCGTCATCCCCGGTCCACAGGGCGCGGACAGCCTCGATGGTGTCGGCCTCGGCGGCGGTCTTGTCTTCCCGGTACCGCAGCACACGGGCGAATCGCAGCGTGACTCCGCCAGGGTAGCGGCTGCTGGCCTGCACGCCGTCGAAGGCGATCTCGACGACAAGCTCAGGCCGGACCCGGACCACGCCGTGCCGGTCGGGGGCTGCAGCTCCGGCCGGCGGGTCGGATAGGCCAAGCAGCCGCTCGGTCTGCCAGCTCAGCAGAGCGTCCGTGAGTCCCTTGAAGGTCTTGCCGAGCATGACCGTCCCGCCGGTGGCCGCGTCGCGGGCGCCCAGATGAAGGTTCGACAGCCAGCCCTGACGTCGGCCATGGCCCCATTCGGCCGCCAGTACGAGCAGATCGAGGGTGTGCCGCGGCTTGACCTTGATCCACTCGCTGCCCCGCCGGCCCGCGCCGTAGGGCGCATCGAGCGACTTAACGACGACGCCCTCGTGGCCCCGCGCGACCGCAGCGGCGAAGAACCGCTCGGCCGCCGCCGTATCGGCAGTGACGAGCCGCGGGATGACGATATCGCGCGGCGCGATCGCGGCTAGCCGCGAGCTGCGTTCGGCCGCGGGGACCTCCAGCAGGTCGGCTCCGTCCACGTGGAGAACGTCGAAGAGGAACAGCGTCAGCGGAACGTCTCCCCCCTGTCGGCCCGGGCCTGCCTGGCTCGCCGCCCGGGCGGAGGTGACCTGGAACGGCAGTGGCCGGCCATCCGGGCGGAGCGCGACAGCCTCACCGTCAAGCACGGCCGTGGTGGCGGTCATCGCGAGCGCCGCCTCCGCAATCTCCGGGACGCGCCCGGTGATGTCGTCCAGAGTGCGGGTGAAGACCCGGACGTCGCTCCCGCTTCGGTGCACCTGGACCCGGATGCCGTCGATCTTCCACTCGACTGCGGCTGGCGAGATCCGCTCGAACGCGGCAGCGACCGAGGGCGCCGCCGCGGCGAGCATCGGCCGCACCGGGCGCCCCACCTGCAGGCCGATGGCGCGGAGCGCCGCCGTGGCCGTGTCCGCATCCGATGCGCCGAGGGCGGCGGCCGCGGTCTGTGCCAGCGATCCGCTGAGCTGGTACGCCCGGCGGACCTCCGCACCGGGCACCTCTGCGGCACGGGCGATCGCGTCTGTCATCACTCCGTCCAGGGCACCCTGCCTGAGGTCACCGGAGAGCAGCCTGACCAGGAACTGCCGCTCTGCTTCGGTGGCCCGGCTCGGCAGGCCGGCCAGCAGCCCGCGGCGCTCGGCCTGGGAGCCCTGCCCGGACAGCGCGCCAATCTGGCCAAGAGTGTCGTCGGTCTGGGTCAGGGTCAGCCCCGCCGCGGCAGGCGGTGCGCCGACATCGCCGGCCTGCGCGGCCGGCTGGCCGTAACCGCCCAGCAGGTCCGCGAGCGCCGCGTAGCCGACGCCTATCTGCCGTTGCGTCAGGTCCCCGGACAGAAACGAGACCGCAATCGCGATCTCGGTAGCCGGAACCTCGCGCAGCAGAGCCGCGATCTCACCGGTTTTGGCAGCCGGCCGGAGGTCGCGGCGACCGCCGCCGAGGTGTGAACCACCCTGTCCAGCAGCATGACTCCTACAGCCAGCCCTTCTGCTGGGCGAGCTGCAGTGCCTCCGCGCGGTTCCGGGCGCCTAGTTTCTGGATTGCCGAGGACAGGTGGTTACGCACGGTGCCCGGTGAGAGGTGGAGGCGTCCGGCAATGTCGGCGATCGCGTCGTGGCCGGCTGCCGCCAGCAGCACCTCGCTCTCGCGGTCGGTGAGCGGACTGTCGCCTTGCGCCAGGGCTGCCGCGGCCAGTGAGGGATCGACAACGCGCTGGCCCGAGACGACTCGCCGGATGGCATCGGCCAGGTCCGCCGCCGGGGCATCCTTGAGCAGGAAGCCGCTGGCGCCGGCCGCCATGGCGGCGCGCAGGTAGCCGGGCCGGTCGAAAGTCGTGACGATCACGATCTTGCCGCCAAATCCGGACCGCTGCAGGTGGTTCGCGACGTCAATCCCGCTCGGGCCGGGCATCTCGATGTCCAGGACTGCGACGTCCGGCTGATGCTTGCCGGCCATCGCGATCGCCTCATCGCCGTTCGCCGCTTGCGCGACGACCTGAATGTCTGCCTCGAGTTCCAGCAGCGCCACCAGGGCCTGGCGGACCATTGTCTGATCCTCGGCGATCATGATCCGCACCGTCACCCGCCTATTGTCATGCCTGCTGGGTTAGCGGCACGACGACCCGGAGGAGAAAGCCCTGCGGCTCGGTACTTCCGGCAGCTAGCTCACCGCCCAGGCCGCGCACGCGCTCGGCCAGGCCGGCCAGTCCGGTACCGGGGTGAGATACCCGCGACCTGGCGAGGACAGCGCGGGCTTCGGCACCCACCGTCGGTGCGGGTGCTGCGGCGCTGGCCAGCCGCACCGAGTCGTCCGGCGCGGGCGGGCCATTGTCGCTGATCTCGGCTGTCGCCGACGACGGGTCCTTGTCGACCCGGATCGAGACCTGCGTCGCCCGGGAGTGCCGGACGACGTTGGTGGTGCCCTCGCGCACTGCCCACGCCAGGACGGCATCTACCGCCTGCGGCAGGCTGCCGGCGTCGACCGAGCGGATCCGGGTGGCGATCCCGGCCGCATCGAGGAGGCTCTGTGCTGCGGCAAGCTCGCCCGTCAGGTCCGGCTGCCGGAAGCCGGCGACGGCTTCGCGGACATCCGAGAGCGACTGCCGGGCCACCGTCTCGAGTTCGGCCAGCTCGCGGCCTGCCCGGGCCGGGTCGCTGTCGATCAGCCGTGCGGTGAGCTGGGCTTTGAGCGTGATGAGAGAGAGCGAGTGCCCGAGCAGGTCATGCATATCGCGCGCGATGCGTAGTCGCTCCTCAGATACGGCCGCTCGGGCCAGCTCAGCTCGCGTCCGGCGGAGGGCATTGACCACCTCGATGCGACGGCCGGCGCTATAGGCGAAGAACGCGGCCATCGGGGCGATGATGAGCATCGCGAGGGTGTTGCCGAAGCCTGCGTTGGTGTGCGTGGCCACCACGAACCCGGCCGCAATGCAGGCGACAGACGCGACCAGGCCGGCCGGGGTGTAGCGCTGAAGCGCCCGCAGGCGGCCGCGGCGACGGCCAGCACGATCAGGAAGTTCTCCTGCCCGACGATGAAGATCGCAATCCCCAGGGCAAGGATCGCCATGAGCGCGACCCAGGGAACCGGTCCGGCGCCCGGCGGACCGGGAGCAATCGCGAAGATCGAGGTCAGCAGCACGAAGATCAGGCTGCCGGAGAAGACGAACCACTTCGCAGGCTCGGACATGTGGGTATGCCCGAAGACTCCCAGAGCGGGCAGGAGCAGGAACACGCCAACGGCCACGCTCAGCAGGATCCGGCGGAAGATATTGATATGCCGGTCGTCGAGATCATCGGGCCCGGCGGGCGGACGGGTCATGTCATCAGGGTAGGCAGCCCGCACCGCCGCGTCATGTTCTCGTCGTCCTGGCCCGGCCATGACGAATGTCACGACCTCCGGCCACCGGAGAGCGGGACCTGCCCGCCGCTCTCCGCCCTGTGGTCAGACGATACGAGGATGCCCGTCAGCGTCGGGATCCGGGTTCGCGCTCGCGTCGTAAGTCGCCGCGTCCGCCTGGTCGCCGCCGCCGGCCGCCTCGAAGTCGGTTTCAGTGACGGAGGCGGAGTAGCCATCGGCGTCGAGGCGGCGCTTCAGCACCACCGCGGCTGCAGCGCCGGCGGCCGCCGTGAGTACTACGGCTCCGGCCACCATCATGCCTCGCCTGCGTTGCGGTTTCGGTGGCTGGGCGTCGATCCGGTGCGCCGCCGAGAGGAGTGCGCTCGAGATCATCGGTGCCAGCTGCTCGCTGATCGCGTGCGCGGACTGCTCGAGCTGGGGCGCGGCCCAGGCCCGGGCGGCGTCGACTCTCGGAGTTGCCCAGGCCAGGGCGGTGTCAGCACCCTGACGCATCGTCACGCCGGCATTCCGGGCGAGCGGGACCGCCTGCTCGGCCGCTTGCTGTACTGCCTGCTGGGCGGCCGGCAACGTCTTGCCTGCCAGCGGCGCTACCTGCCGGGCCGCGTACATCGCCTGATCACGGATCCCGTCGCCAACGGGTTGCTTCTTGGTCAAAACAGACACAAAGACCTCCTGGATGCTCTTCCCCAGACTGGGCATCTTCCCCGGGATCCGGGGGTCAACCACGGGACCTGGCCCGGCGTGGCAGGGAGGCAGTGGCCAGAGCAACGGCGAGAGCGTGGCAGGATTCCTGGTATGAGCAATACGCTGACCGCGACGCTGCGGACGAGCCGGGGACCCGTGGTCGTCCGGCTCTATCCCGATCACGCACCGAAGACCGTGCGCAACTTCGTCGAGCTAGCCGAGGGCAGCCGCGAGTGGACGAACCCTGCCACTCGCAAGGCCAGCCAGGAAAAGCTCTACGACGGCACGATCTTCCACCGGGTCATTCCGGACTTCATGATCCAGGGCGGTGACCCGCTGGGCACCGGAACGGGCGGGCCCGGCTACAAGTTCGCCGATGAGTTCCACCCCGACCTCGCCTTCGACCGGCCGTACCTGCTGGCCATGGCGAACGCCGGGCCCGGCACCAACGGCTCGCAGTTCTTCATCACCACGGTGCCGACCCCGTGGCTGAACGGCAAGCACACGATCTTCGGCGAGGTCATCGAGGGCAGCGACGTGGTCGAGGAGATCAGTCGCGTGCAGACGAGCCGCGGCGATCGCCCGGCGACGGACGTGGTGCTCGAGTCCGTCGAGATCGACGGCGACCAGGCCGAGTAGACCAGCCGTTCTGTCATGGCAATCCCCCCGGGTCAGGGCCAGGCGCCCCAGGATCATAGTCAGGCCGCTCCGCCAGTGTGTTACCGGCATTCCGGCCGGCCGACCTACGTATCCTGCGTGCGCTGCGGCCGTCCGGCCTGCCCGGACTGCCTGCGCCCGGCAGCAGTCGGCCATCAGTGCCTGGACTGCGTCAAGTCGGGTAACTCTGGCGTCCGCCAGGCGGCCGGCCGGTTCGGCGGTGCTGTCACTGCCAGGGCTCGCGTTACCTGGGCGCTCATCGGGCTCAACGTCCTGCTGTACCTCATCCAGCTAGCTCACGCCAGCCTGGCTAATGACTGGTACATGCTGGGTGGCGCCGTGTCGAACGAGCACCTCATCGGCGTAGCCGCCGGCCAGTGGTACCGGATGATCACTTCGGCGTTCCTGCCCGGCACGGGCACCCTCGGCATTCTCGATATCGCGTTCAACATGTGGGCTCTCCTGGTCGTGGGTCCCGCCCTGGAGCGCGTCCTCGGCTCCGTCCGCTTCCTGGCGGTCTATCTGGTCAGCGCCCTCGGCGGCTCGCTCTGCTATTACTTCCTGGCGGCGCCCAACCAGCCGGCCCTCGGTGCATCAGGAGCGATCTTTGGTCTCTTCGGCGCCTGGTTCGTCCTCTCCAGGCGACTTGGGCTCGACTCGCGCCAGGTTGTGTTCCTGATCGTGCTGAACCTGGGGATCAGCTTTGCCGTGCCCTACATTGCCTGGCAGGCGCACGTCGGCGGGCTAGTCGCCGGCGCACTCATCGCCGCTGCCTATGTCTACGCGCCGCGCACGAACCGGGCGGCGATACAGGTTGCCGCCACCGTGGGCGTCCTCGTGCTCATCGCGGTGGGAGTGCTGGTGCGGAATCACCAGCTCCTCGGCACATTCGGCTTCTTCCGGGGGCAGCTGTTCTAGCTGCCCGGAGCTCTAACCGCCGGGCGCCTGGCTCACGGCGATCGGGTGGCGGCTAGCGCCACCGGGTGGACAGCACGACGCCGGTCACCAGGAAGGCGAAGCCGACTACGAGGTTCCAGGCACCGATCGCGCCAATCGGCCAGCTTTGCTGGCTGACGTAGAAGACCACGATCCAGACCAGGCCGATGAGCAGGGTGGCCAGCATCGTGGGCACGAGCCAGCGGGGGCTCACCTTCGCCTTTGAAGATCGCGGCGGAGGGGTGTAGACCGCCTTGCTCCTGACCCGGGACTTCGGCACCGTCGACTCCAGATGTCACTGCTGCTACCCGCCGGAGTGCTGCCCGGCGGCCGGCGCGGACTCAGGCGCGCCTGTCCGGCTAAGCGTAGTTGCTCAGCGGAGCGGACGCGCCCTCACCGGCAGAGGCGCCGATCCCGGCCGGGTCAGGGCGAGATCGTCGGCGTGGGGGACGACGACGACACGCTCGGTGAAGGGCTCGGTGAGGTGCTCGGCGCCCCGACGACGTAGATCGTGATGCTCGAGCCGGCTGCCAGCGTGCTTCCGGAGGCCGGCGACGTCGCATAGACGGTGCCGATGGTCCCGGTAACTGCCTGCGTCTGGACCGTCACGTTGTAGTCGTACGGCGAACTCGTCAGCTCGCTTTGGGCCTGGGCTTGTGACATGTTCACCACGTCGGGCACGGTCAGGGCTCCGCTGGTGACGCCGATGGTCACCGTCGAGCCCTTCGCTGCCGTGGTCTGCCCGGCAGGCGACTGGTTGACAACGGTGTTCGGCGCCGCACCAGCCTGCGTGGCCGCGGTGACGTTCACCTTGAAGCCGTCGCCGCGCAGGGTGGCCAGCGCTGAGCTCCTGCTCTCGCCGACCACGTTCGGAACCGTCACGCTCGTGGTCTTCGGGCCGGCGGAGTAGACAATCGCGACCGCGGTGCCCTTCGGCTCGGTCGATCCGCCCGACGGGTTGGTCGAGATGACGAGGTTCTTCCCGACCGAGCTCGACGGCTTCGGCGTCACGGTGCCGATCGTGAAGCCGTCCTTGACGAGCTGGGTCCTGGCGGCGCTGAGCGTATCGCCGGTCACTGTCGGCACGGCGGTGCCGCCGCTGCCGCCGTTCACGAATTTGATCAGGACGATGGCGGCGATCAGCACGACGACAACTGTGGCCAGCACCACCCAGGGCCAGACCCGTCGCTGGCGGGCCTGCGGTCCGCCGCCGCTGCCGTCGTCCTCCGGCCCGTACTGGTAGGGCTGGATGGCGGATGTCCGCCCGGCGACCTGAGTCTGCGTCCCGCCCATCCGCCGGGTGCCGTAGCCACCGCCGAGCATGGGCGCCGCGACGGGAGCACCGGACAGCGCGCGCTGGATGTCGTTGCGCATCTCGCCGGCGGACTGGTACCGGTCCGCCGGGTCCTTCTGCATCGCCTTGAGGACGATGGCGTCGGCCCAGGCTGGTACCTCCGGATCCACCTGCGACGGCGGCACCGGCTCTTCCTTGACGTGCTGGTAGGCGATCGCGACGGGCGAGTCGCCGGTGAACGGCGGCCGTCCGGTCAGCAGCTCGTACAGCAGGCAGCCGGTGGAGTACAGGTCGCTGCGCGCGTCCACCCGCTCCCCCCGCGCCTGCTCTGGTGACAGATACTGGGCTGTGCCGATGACCTGAGCTGTCTGCGTCATCGTCATCTGCGAGTCGGAGACCGCGCGGGCGATGCCGAAGTCCATCACCTTGACGTCGCCGGAGCGGGTCAGCATCACGTTGCCGGGCTTGATGTCCCGGTGGACGATGCCGTTACGGTGGCTGTAGTCCAGCGCGCGCAGCACTCCGTCGGTGATCTCGGCAGCCCGTTCGGGCAGCAGCCGGCGGTCGTCGCGCAGCAGGTCCCGGAGCGTCCGGCCGTCGACGAACTCCATCACGATGTAGGGCACCGGGGTGCTGCCCAGCATGTCCTCGCCAGTGTCGTAGACGGCGACGATCGACGGGTGGTTCAGTGACGCCGCGGACTGCGCCTCGCGACGGAAGCGCGCCTGGAATGTCTGGTCTCGCGCCAGGTCATCGCGAAGGGTTTTGACCCCGACAATGCGGTCGAGACGGATGTCGCGGGCCCGGAACACCTCGGCCATGCCGCCTCGCCCGACGATACCGTCGAGCTCATAGCGACCACCGAGAAGCCGGGGCTGAGTCATGTCGCGCACTTATGTTACCGTCCTGCTGATCGGGGGCTGCGGCCAGCATCGCAGGCCGTGGCTGCAGCCTGGCGCCCGGCTTGTCGGCTTGCGCTGCGGCCCGGTCACGGCACCGCCTCCAGTATCGGTCATGATGGGTGCGCCGCCAGATAGGCCTTGATCACCGCGACCGCGATCGGCGCGGCGGCGTCGGCGCCGTAACCGCCCCCCTTGACCATCACGCCGACCGCGATCGGCGACGCTCCGCCGTTGGTTCCGGGGACGAAGCAGGTGAACACCGCGTCGTTCAGCCCGGTGTCGTTGATACCGTTCTGCGCGGTTCCGGTCTTGCCGTCGATGGTGATGCCGCCGGTCACCTGCGGTCCGGCGGTCGCATAAGCGGTTCCGGCCGGGTTGTGGGTGACCTGGTACATCATCTGCTGCACGTCGCCCGCGACCAGCGAGGTTATGCCGGTCCCCGGCATCGGCGCCGGCTTTGCCGACTGGATGACGGACAGTCCGGGGCCGACCACCTGCTGCACCAGGTACGGCTGCATCAGCGTGCCGTGGTTGGCGACGGTGGCGGCGAACATGGCCTCCTGCAGCGGCGTGACCGAGTCGTTGTACTGGCCGATCGCGGTGTAGGCCGTGAGTGACGGGTCGGTCCAGCCGGCGCCCTCGGGCAGCACGCTTGCCGCGACCGGGATCGGGATGCTCAGCGGGCGGTTCATGCCGAACAGGCTGGAGTACCGCCGCAGCACCGGGGACGTCACCTTCATGCCGAGGTGACCGAAAGCGGTGTCGCAGGAGAGGTAGAACGCCTCGATGATCTGCGGGTTGCCGTCGCCGCAGGACTCGTCGTCGTCGTTGTGCAGCAGGTGACCGTTGGGCAGGGTCAGCACCGTCGGCGCGGGGATGGTACTCGTGGTGCCGGCGACCTTCCCGGTGGAGAACGCCGCCGAGCTGGTGACGATCTTGAACGTAGAGCCGGGCGGCAGCGTGACCTGAGTGGCCCGGTTGAGCAGCGGCTGCGACGGGTCGCTGAGCAGCTTCTTGTCGTTCCGGTCGACCGTCGTGCCGTCCAGGCTGGTCAGCTCATTAGGGTTGAACGTCGGATAACCCGCCAGAGCCAGGATGGCCCCGGTCGACGGGTTGATGGCCACCACGCCGGCGTTGTGGCCGCCGGCGTTGGTAGCCAGCGCCTTGTACGCGGCCTCCTGCGCGGCCGGGCTGATGCTGAGCTCGACGGTCGCGCCCTGCTTCTGCTTGCCGGTCAGCAGGGCCGTGAAGTTATGCACCGCGAGCTGGGAGCTGGTGCCGGCCAGGAGGCTGTTCTCCGTCTCCTCGATGCCGGAGCTGCCGTAGATGCTGTCGAAGCCGGTCACCGGCGCGTACACCTTGCCGTACGGGTAGTAGCGCTGGTAGCTGCCGGTGCCCTTGTTCAGCCGGGACTCGGCGATCTTGAGGTCGTTTCCGTCGCCGGCGGCGATGATCGCGCCCCGCTGGTAGGAGAACTGCTGGTCGAATACGCGCACGTTGCCCGGCTTGCTCGCCAGGCTGTTCGCCTCGAAGGCCTGCACGTAGTTCACGTTCAGCAGGAGGAGCACGAACATCGCCAGGCAGGCGAGCGAGACCTTCAGCAGCGCGCGGTTCATGCGGCTCGCACCACCTGGGTCATGCCCTCGTCCTGGATGGGCTGCGGGGCCGGCTTCCGGGCGGAGTCGCTCGCTCTGATCAGCAGGCCGATCAGTATCCAGCTGGCCACGAGCGAAGAACCTCCCTCGGACAGAAACGGGGTCGTGACGCCTGTCAGCGGAATCAGGCCACTCACTCCGCCGACAATCACGAACACCTGGAGGGCAAGCACGAACGACAGTCCGCCGATCAGGAGCTTGGTGAACGGGTCCTTGACCGTGACGGCGGCGCGCAGGCCGCGCTGCACGAGCAAGCCGAAGACCAGCAGTAGCGCCATCACGCCGACCAGGCCGAGTTCCTCGCCGAACGCACTGAAGATGAAGTCACTCTGCACCAGCGGGGTGAAGTACGGCTGACCGTGACCGAGGCCGGTGCCGAACAGCCCGCCGAACGCCATGCCCTCCAGGGCCTGCACGGGCTGGTAGGCGATGCCGGTCGCGTTGGTGCCCGCGAACGGGTGCAGCCAGACCGTGAAGCGCTCGGCGACGTGCGGGACGAACGTAGTGGTGATGAACGTCCCGAACAGGAACAGGCCGAGACCGATGAGCAGCCAGGACGTTCGCTGCGTGGCGATATAGAGCATCGCGATGAACAGCCCGAACAACAGCGCGGACGTGCCGATGTCCGTCTCGAAGATCAGGATGAGCATGCTGGCGGCCCAGGCGATCAGCACCGGGCCGAGGTCGCGTGCCCTCGGCAGGTCGATCCCGAGGACCCGCCGCCCGGCCAGCGCGAGAACGTCGCGCTTAGCGACCAGGTATCCGGCGAAGAACACCGCGAGCGCCAGCCGGGCGAACTCGCCGGGCTGGATGGAGAACTTGCCGATGATAATCCAGACCTTGGCGCCGTTGACGTAGCTCAGCGAGTCCGGCAGCACCGCGGGGATGGCCAGCAGCACGATCCCGAGCGCCCCCAGCGTGTAGGTGTAGCGCTGCAGCACGCGTACCTCGGAGACCAGTATGAGCAGGACCACCATGCAGACGATCCCGATGCCGGTGTAGATCAGCTGGAACTCGGTCGACGTGGAGCTCATCAGCGCAACTGGCTGGCCCGGGTTGCCGCCCCGGCCGGACTCCTGCAGGCGGTAGATCATCACGATGCCGAGGCCGTTGAGCAGCGCTGCCAGCGGCAGCAGCAGGGGATCGGCATAGGGCGCGAGGCGGCGGATGGCCGCGTGCGCGGCGAGCACCAGCACCGCGAAGACGACGACGTAGACCGGCAGGCCGGGCGGGAACCGGCCCTTCAGGCCGAGCCCGACAGCAGCGTACGCGAACAGAATCACCACGAGCGCGAACACAAGCATGAGCAGCTCAGCCCGCCGCCGCCCGTGTGGCATCGGGACTGACGCGCCCGCGTCTGCGGCGAGACTCACCCTGTCTCCTGGGCCGGGCACGACGCCGGCACGGCGGGCTTCGGCGGCACCTTCACCGTCGGCGCCTTGCCCTTCTTGCCCTTGCTTGGCTTCGGGCTGGGCCGGTTCGCGTACTTGGCCGTCCACTCGTTCACTGCGTCCTCCGCCTGCCTGCACATATAGGAGTGCTGGATGGACGCCACGGTTGCCTGAGTTTTCGCCAGCGTTGTCGGAGTAGTCGGCAGCGTCAGATCCGCCGGCACATGCGAGGTCGGGATGCCCGTCTTGCGGTACACGCTGGACAGGTTCAGGAACGCGATCTTCTGGCTGATGCCGCGGTAGATGCTCACCTGCTGGCCGTCGGAGGCCAGATAGTAGTTCGCCTGAGTAGCGCGGTAGCCGACATAGAGCCCGCCTGCCACGACGAGCACCAGCACGACCAGAACGGTGGTCACCAGCGGCCAGCGCCGCCGGGTCTCAGCGAACTCGTCATCGTCCTCATCGTCGTCCTCGGCGGCGCCGCGGCCGCGGTGTCCGTTGAGGCTGGGCCCGTTGAGGCTGGCGCCTGGAGTGGCTGGCGCGGACACGTGACCGTCCGCGGCCTGTGCGCCGGTCGCGGCTCGCAGCAGCGTGCTGACATCGCCGTTGGCAGCGGCGCCGGCTAGCTCGGTCTCCCGCGACGCCGGGTACGGCCCGCCCGCGCTGTCCACCACGTCGGCGACAATGCAGGTGATGTTGTCCGGGCCGCCGTTGCGGATCGCCAGCGCGATGAGCTGGCCCACGGCCTGGTCAGCGTCCGGCAGCGTGGTGAGTACCTCGTGCACGGCCTCGTCGCCGACCACGTCGGTCAGGCCGTCCGAGCACAGCAGGTACCGGTCGCCGAGCAGCGCCGTGTGCATGGCCAGGTCGGGATCGGCGTCGGTGCTGCCCTGCAGGGCGCGCAGGATGAGGGACCGCTGCGGATGGTTGGCCGCCGCCGCGGGGCTCAGCCGTCCCTCGTCGACCAGGGACTGGATGAGCGTGTGGTCGCGGGTGATCTGGTACAGGTCGCCATCCCGCAGCAGGTAGGCCCGGGAATCGCCGATGTGGCAGACCGCGACGTCAGCTCCGGCCCACAGCAGCGCGGTCAGCGTAGTCCCCATGCCCTCGACGGCCGGGTCCGACTCGCTCATCTCATGCAGGATGTCCCGAGCGGAGGCTACCGCGGCGGCGAGCGCGTCGAGCATCTCGTCGCTGCTGGCGAACGTCTGGCGGTCGAGCGCGGTGATCGCGGAGATGGCCACTGCGCTGGCGACCTCGCCGGCCGCATGGCCGCCCATGCCGTCGGCGATCGCCAGCAGCCGCGGCCCCGCGTACGCCGAGTCCTCGTTGCCCTCACGGAGCAGCCCCACGTCGGAACGGAGCGCGTAGTGCAGTGCCAGGGTCATCTGCGCAGCTCCAGAACGGTCTTGCCGATGCGGATCGGTACACCGATCGGCACAGGGGTCGGCTGGGTCACTTTCTGCCGGTCCAGGTAAGTGCCGTTGGTCGAGCCGAGATCCTCGACCAGCCATTGACCATCTTGCGGGAATAGTCGGGCATGTCGGGTGGAAGCGTAGTCGTCGCTGAGGACTAGTGTCGCGTCATCGGCCCGCCCGATGGTGATCTGCTCGTCGCTCAGCCCGAGGCTGGTCCCGGCCAGCGCGCCCTGCGTCACCAGTAGCTGCTGAGGCGTCGAGCGCGACGGCCGGGCGGGCCTGGACCGGGCCTTCGGAGGCGCGGGCGCGGCCTGCTGGCGCGCAGCCGGGCGGCGGCGGCGCTGGCTCACCGTGCCGAACAGGTCGGTCCTGACCACGCCGACCGCCGCGATCACGAAGAGCCACAGCACAGCCAGAAAGCCAATCCGGATGAGAGTGAGCTCAAGCGCATTCATCGAGTCGTGAGTCCTTGGCTGGCGCGGCGTGTGTGCGGTCCTGATCCGGTCCTGTCAGTAAATGCTGTCCCGGCGGAAGACCAGCGTCGTGCGGCCGAGCGTGACCCGCGTGCCGTCAGTAAGGGTCACCCGCCGCACCGGCTGGCCGTTGACGAACGTGCCGTTGGTCGAGCCCAGGTCCACGAGCACGACCTCGCCGTCCTCCACCCTGATCTCGGCGTGGTGGCGAGACACGCCGGGGTCGACGAGCCGCAGGTCACAGTCGGTACCGCGGCCCAGGATGATCAGCGGCGTACTGATCTCATAGGTCCGCTGCGTACTTCCGTCCGGCCCGGGCTCAGGTCCGGACACCAGCAGGCGCGGGTTGCCGTGGAAGCCACCGGAGTGCTGAGGGAGGTCGGTGGCTGGCCGCCGGATCTCGCCGTCCTCCACGGTAGTACCGCGGATGACGCCGGAAAGAATCCGGAAGGTGCCGGTGGTCAGGTCGCGGACGCCCTCGAAGCGCATCCGGACCGGGCCGACGAACGAGTAGCCCTGCTCCTTGGCGTATTCCCTGGCCAGCGTCGCCAGCTCGATGCCCAGGCTGTCGGCGTACACGTCAAGACGCGCGAAGTCGTCCTCGGCGACCTCGACCACGAAGTCGTTGGGCACAAGAGTCCGTCCCTGGGCCACAATGGCCGCCCGGTCGTCCATCTCCCGCTGAATCGCGCTGGCGACCTCGACTGGCTGCAGCTCAGACTTGAACGCCCGCGCAAAGGCACCTTCGACCATCCCTTCGAGCCTGTGCTCAAAGCGCTGCAGGACTCCCACCGTGGTGCCCTCCTCTCCCTGCCGTATCTGATCGTATCGGCGATGTGGGATAGCTTGCGGACGTGCTAACCTGACTGCTGCTCCCGGGGCGGGTGGCGGAACGGCAGACGCGCACGGTTCAGGTCCGTGTGTCCGAGAGGACGTGAGGGTTCAAATCCCTCCTCGCCCACACCCGAGTTCCTGCAGGCCCCGGTGCCGCAGTTCGCTAGCTGGCCGCAGCATAGGCCGCCACTGTGGTGCTTGTCACCGAGATCCTGGTGCTATCCGGTCTAACTGCGCTGGCCAGTGTGATTCCGAGGCTGCCCGATGTGATCGAGATCATGGCTGACGGCGGCCCGGCGGCCGTCTTCGCCTGCCTGCTTCGTCCACTCGTCCGATCGGGCAGAATCGGTAGCGTGCCGGAACTGCCCGAAGTCGAGTCGCTCGCCGCCGACCTGCGCGAGCGCGCCGTCGGCCGGGTGATCGACCGCGCCGACGTGGCTGAGTTCTCGGTGCTCAAGACCTATGACCCGCCGCTCAGCGCGCTGCACGGCGCCCGCCTCAGCGGAACCGCGCGACGCGGCAAGTTCCTCGACCTGATCTGCGAGCCCGCCACCGGCGGTCCGGCACTGCACCTGGTCACGCATCTGGCCCGGGCCGGCTGGCTGCGCTGGCGCGACTCGCTGCCGGAGACGCCTCCGCGGCCGGGCAAGGGCCCTCTGGCGTTCCGCCTCCGGTTCACCGACGGCTCCGGGTTCGACCTCACCGAGGCCGGCACGCGCAAGCGCCTGGCCGTCTACCTCGTCACCGACATCGAGCTGATCCCTGGCGTCGCGTCCCTCGGCCCGGAGCCGCTGGCGCCGGACTTCACGGCCGACGTGCTGGCCGGGATCCTGGCCGGCCTGCGGATGCAGATCAAGGGCGTACTGCGGGATCAGAAGCTCATCGCCGGTATCGGGAACGCCTACTCCGACGAGGTGCTGCACGCGGCCAGGATGTCCCCTTTCCGGCTGGCCTCGAGCCTCAGCCCGGAGGAGGTTGCCGACCTGCACGCGGTCATCATCGCGACGCTGCGGGACGCCATTGACCGCTCAGACGGCCTGGCGGCAAGCGACCTGAAGAAGGAGAAGAAGGCCGGCTTGCGAGTCCACGGCAAGACCGGCGAGCTGTGCCCGGTCTGCGGGGACACCGTCCGCGAGGTGTCGTTCGCCGATTCGGGGCTCCAGTACTGCGCGACCTGCCAGACCGGCGGCAAGCCGCTGGCCGACCGCCGGATGTCCCGGCTGCTGAAGTAGGAGCTGTCAGAAGCGCGATCCGGCGGCGAGGGAAAGGTGTACGCCGCCGGATCGCGTTGCGGAGGGCTGACCGGAGTCAGCCGAGGTCGAGGGTCAGTTGAAAACCTGCCTCAGCTTGGTCCAGCGGCTGAGGTCGCAGCCGCCGTCGACGATCGTCTCGTGCACCTTCTTACCGAGGTAGGTGCCTTCCACGATCGCGCGGCCCGCGTTTGCCAGGATCATCGGGCACATGACGTGAGCCGGGCGCAGCGCGAAGATGCTCGCGCCGGCCAGCAGCCGGGAGCAGGCCTGGTCCGGATCACTGACCGTGCCGCCCGCGGGCTCGCAGCGCAGGGTGTAGTGCGAGGCGGGAGTCGTCGAGGATGCCGTGAAGTCGACGGTCAGCGAGACCTTCGAGGCGGCCGTGGTGCCGGCCGAGCTGCTTCCCGAGCTGGCGGACGGGGCAGCCGTGCTCCCGCATGCCGCTGCGAGCGCTGCGCAGGCGGCGGCCGCGCAGCAGCGGAACAGAACGGACTGGTGCCAGCGGCGCGGGTGTGCCGGGTGTGAGGCGTGCGCGGCGCGGCGAGAGCGGGAGTGCGCGTCATGCGTCAGAGGCGTCATAGCCATTGGACGCCGCAGGCGCGGTCCTGGTTCCCGTTCTGTGCTACGTCGTGTGAACGTGGTGTTTGCGCAGTTCACCGGTCATGAACCGGACAACGATGGCAGCATGACTCGCTGTGGGGTGGAAGCTTGCCGTGCCGCAGCGCGATCGCGACAGGATTGACGGCACCGCCCGGGCAGTTATCGAATGCGCCGCTGACGCGATCATCGCCATGGGCGCCGACCGCCGGGTGACCGTCTGGAATCCCGCTGCGGAGCGGCTATTCGGCTGGAGTGCGGCCGAGGTAGTCGGGCTTGAACCACCCTTCGTTCCGGAGGAACTGCGCGCCGAGCACAACGCCGTGCTGGAGCGTGTCGCCAGCGGCGGCCATGTCTCGTTCGCCACCCGGCGGACATGCAAGGACGGCTCGATGGTCGACCTGCGGATCGACGCGAGCCGGATGCTCGACTCGGCCGGCAACCTCACGGGCTGGGTGTGCGTCTGCCACCAGAACGCCGACGACGAGGCCACCCGGCACTACATGGCTGAGCGTGCCAGGGTCGTCCGGCGCCTCGGCGATGTGGTCGCTGACATGAATGCACAGCTTGATCTCGAGGCCGTCCTCGACCGGATCGCAGCGAGCCTGCGCGAGCTGACGCGCGCGGACGCGGGCGGGTTCGTGCTGATCGAGAAGGACCGGCTCCGCCTGGTCAGTCTCGACGGGCTGCCGGCCGAGCTCCGCGGCCGGACCGCGGACCTGCAGACGTCCACGGTGGGCCAGCTCATGCGGTCGGGCAAGTCGGTGCTGATGGCCACCAGCGACTCGGGCGGCTTCGATGACCTCATCTGGGCAGCGCTGCCCGGGCTGCACACGATCACGCTGAGCTTGTCGCACGTGGCCGGGCGGCCGTACGGCGCGCTGTACGCGCTCTACAGCGGCCGGAAGGTCGGCCACATCGAGCTCGAGCTGCTGGAGCTGCTCGCCGGGCATGCCAGCGTGGCGCTGTCCAACGTGACGGCCTTCGAGGAAGTCGTCCGGCAGCGAGCGCACGAGCGCGCAGTCATCGACGCCAGCGCGGACGGCATCGCGGTGCTCGACGCCGACGGACTTGTGCGCCAGTGGAATCCGGCCGCGCATCGCCTGACCGGCCTGTCGCCCGAGCTGGCGACCGGACGGCGCCCGCCGTTCCCGCTGCCTGAGCCTGGCGCGAAGGTCACTCACAAGCTCGCCAACGGCCAGTGGATCGACCTGCTGTGCACCGGCCTGGCCGGCCGCGGCGAGAAGGTGCTCGACTTCCGTGACATCACCGCGGCCAAGGAGCTCGAAGAGGCTAAGGACCTCTTCCTGGCCACCACGAGCCACGAGCT
Source organism: uncultured Actinomycetota bacterium (assembly GCA_963711535.1). Taxonomy (GTDB): domain Bacteria; phylum Actinomycetota; class Actinomycetes; order Streptosporangiales; family Streptosporangiaceae; genus JAJYUU01. The sequence continues at coordinate 1,225,406 of CAVQEN010000008.1, forward strand.
GCGGACACCGATCACGGTGGTACAGGGCTTCGCGAGCACGCTGGCGAGCCGGTGGGACAAGCTGGCCGACGCGGACCGCCGGTCGGCTGTCCAGACGATCGCCGACCGGGCCGCCTCGCTGGCCCGGCTCGTGGAGCAGCTGCTGCTCGGCTCCCGGGCTGGCGCCGACCAGCTCCAGGTCAGCAACGGGCCGTTCGATCTTGCCGAGCTGCTGCGGAGCGCTGTCGTCGCCTTCCGGCCGCTCTCCGACCGGCACAGTCTCGACACCGACATCGCCGAAGGGCTGCCGCAGGCAAACGGCGACCCCATGGCCACCGACATCATCATCGGGCAGTTGCTGGAGAACGCATTCAAGTACTCGCCGGACGGCGGCACCGTCACGGTGCGCGCCCGGCCGGACGACGACTGGATCGTCGTCGAGGTCGCCGACGAGGGCGTTGGCATCCCGCCGGAGGACCGTGAGCGCGTCTTCGAGCGCTTCGTGCAGGGCGAGGCCGGTGATCGCCGCCGGTTCGGCGGAATCGGCCTTGGCCTGTATATCGTCCGGCAGCTGGCGAGGGCACAGGGCGGCGAAATCGCAGCGACCACCGGTGACGTCAGCGACGGCGGGGGCACGGTGATGCGGCTGCGGCTGCCGCGGGCGGTACCGGCTCCGCCCGGGTCGGCTCCGCCCGGATCAGCGTCGTCGGGCGACGCAGCCGACAGCATGCGCGCCTCGGCTGCCGGCGCCGCCCGGCCTTCAGATGTTGCCCGACTGGAGGGTGACGACCACGGCAGGCCGCCGGGCCGGCCAGGTCAGGTGCTGCCCCGGCCGCGGCCGGCCACGGAAACGTCCTCGAGCTGATCGCTCCGCCACCCGGCCACCGGGCGCGTTACTTGTTTCTGTCGGTCATTAATCCGCCTCTGCTATTTGGCTGCTGCGGCGAATCGGCACCGGTATAGTCTGCCGTGCTTCATAAATCGCATTTCCCGAGAACTTCTCTAAAGCAGCCTGAAGATTTCCTGAGCAGGCGGGCGAGTATTCGGGATTCGCTAGGCTTCATCTGCATGCGATTGCTAGAAAGTCGAATGCAAGTGGCTGGTTCCGGGGCAGCGCAGGAATGGCCGCTCATTCCGGCCGCCCACGGGAGGGGAACTATGCCGGCACCAGGGTCATGGCGGTACGCCCGACGACGGCGTGGCAGCCGGCTGGCCACCCTGGTTGCCGCAGCGGGGTTAGCTGCGTTAGCGGGCTCGGCCATGGCGGCGCCGGCCGCGAGCGCGGCAGCAGGACCAGCGTCTGCCCGCGCGGCGTTAGCGGTGCAGGCAGAGAGCCAGGCGGCCGCTCCGCCCGTGCCTGCATCGGCCAGCTTCGTGGCCGCACCGCGGATAGCCGGCCGCATGTCCGGTGTGCGCCAGGCGTGCAGCACTCCGTCGCAGCCAGGTGAGATGGCTTGCATGGCCTTGATCTCGAGCAGCGCCAGGGACGGCGGAGACCGGGCGGACGTCAGTCCGCCGGCCGGCAGCCCCTACGGGCCGTCGCAGCTGCGGGACGCTTACGGTCTCACCAGCGCCGCGGCCAAGCCGGCGGACGGGGAGACGATCGCCGTCGTCGATGCCTACAACGATCCGTCGGCCAGCTCAGACCTCGCCGCCTACCGGTCGGCCTATGGTCTGCCCCTATGCAAGGAGACCAGCAAATGCCTGACGATCGAGAACGAGCACGGCGGCACAGATCTGCCGAGGAAGGACACATCCGGCGGCTGGGAGCTCGAGGAATCACTCGACCTCGAAATGATCTCGGCAATCTGCCCGAATTGCTCGATCCGGCTTGTCGAGGCGAACTCGGCGTCAATCAGTGCGCTAGCGACCGCGGAGCGTACCGCTACTCGTAGCGGAGCTGAGGCTGTATCCAATAGCTGGGGCAGTGGCGCGGAATTTACCGGCGAGAGTGCCTACGACCCGGATTTCTACGCCCCCGGCGTGGCTATCACGGCAGCTGGCGGCGACGATGGATACGGCACGCAGTACCCGGCAGTGTCGCCGTACGTAACGTCCGTCGGCGGCACGACGCTGACCGGCTCCGGCGGCCACTGGAGCCAGTCGGCCTGGAGCGGCACCGGGGCGGGGTGCTCCGAGCTTGAGCCGAAGCCATCCTGGCAAACGTCGGACGCGACATCACCGGGCGGCTGCCTGAACCGCACCGACAACGACGTCGCCGCGGAGGCGAACCCGGATCCCGGCGTCTGGATCTACGACACGGTCAGGGATCCGGGCTCGGGCGCTGCCCCTGGCTGGATAGCGGTGGGCGGTACCAGCGTCAGCACCCCGATCGTCGCTGCCGCCTACGCCCTCGCCGACGTCGAGGCAGGCGGCCCGCACCAGGCGCTGATCCCGGCGACTTTCCCGGCCGCTTATCCCTACCAGAACAGCTCGGATTTCCTCGATATCACTAGTGGGTCCGACGGCAGCTGTGAGTCGGCGCGCCGGTACCTCTGCCACGCTCGCACGGGCTACGACGGGCCGACGGGCGTGGGTGCGCTCGACGGCATCGCCGGGCTGACCGGGCCACAGGGCGGAGAGCTGACCGTGCTCGGGCCAGGCACGCAGGTCTACCAGTCGGGCGCGAAGATCAGCCTTCAGCTCGACGTCCAGCCTGATCAGGACGCTCCGACGATGAGCGTCACCGGCCTGGCCGGCCTGGCCGTCGGCACCGGCCAGGTGCTGACCGGCACGGCGCCGGCGCGCACCGGGGTCCATCGGGTGACGGTCACCGCCACTCTCGACGGCCAGTCGGGCTCTTCCTCGTTCGACGTAGTGATCGTGCCGAAGATCAGAGCCAGCCATCCGGCGACCGGCGAGATCCGGCGGGGCGGCGGCTGGTGTCTCGCCGGGCCGGGATACCGCCGCGCCGTCGGCACGTCCGCAGTACTGGAGCGCTGTTCGGGCGGCGCCGCCCAGAAGTGGAAGCTCGAGCGGCCGGCGGACTCGGCGGCACCGGGAACGTCAGGATCGACGGACATTGCCTGGCAGTCCGCAGCGGCAGCGGCAACGGGGCGAAGGTCTCGATCCAGGGCTGCGAGAAGAGCGTCACCCGGCAGCAATGGACGTACCAGGGCAGCGGTCATCTGCGGAACGTGGCGACCGGCAAGTGCCTGGCGGTGCACGGCAGCGCCGCGGCCGGCTGCAGGCTGTCGTCTGGACCTGCAGCGGCGGAGCCTCGGCCAGCTGGGTGCTGCCCGCTGCTCCGGTCGTGTCCGCGATATCCGGCCGCTGCCTGTATGACCCCGGCACCAGCGCTAAGGCCGGCACCAGGGTCAAGGTCGCCGTCTGCAGCGGCAGCGCGTCGCAGCGATGGACGGCCGAGCGCGACCGAAGCATCGAGATCGCCGGCAAGTGCCTGGCGGTGAAGGGCGGCAGCATGCAGGACGGTGCCGCGATCGAGCTGGCGACGTGTTCCACGGCGGCTTCGCAGCGCTGGGCCCGCGGCCCGCACGGCGAGCTGATCAACGCCCGCTCCGGCCGGTGCCTCGCCGACCCGCAGAACTCCCGGAAGTCCGACACCGACCTCACCCAGGAGGACTGTTACAGCGAGCCGGGCGAGATCTGGGTGATCAGCTGAGATTGGATTCGAGCGGGCAGTTAACCCTTCGCCCCCACCTTGACGCTCGTCCGCTTGCCCGTCACCGGGTCGCGGTCGACCGGAGCGCCGCCAGAGGCGTCGATGTACTTGTCGATGATGCCGATGACATCCTCGCCCTGCATGACGATCTGGCCGCGCTCCATCCAGATCACCCGGTTGCAGGTGAGCTCCACCTCTTCGAGGTTGTGGGCGACGAGGAAGACCGTGCCGGCTTCTGCACGCAGCTCCTCGATCCGGGCATGGCTCTTCACCCGGAACTCCGCATCGCCGGTAGCCAGCGCCTCGTCGATGAGCAGGACCTCGTGGCTCTTGGCGGCGGCGATCGCGAACCGGAGCCTGGAGCCCATTCCCGAGGAGTAGGTCTTCATCGGCAGGTCGATGAAGTCACCGACACCGGAGAAGTCCACGATGCTCGGGAACTTGGCCCTCGTCTCCTGCCGGGTCATGCCCATGGCCAGGCAGCCGAGCACGACGTTGCGCTCGCCGGTCAGGTCGTCGAGCAGCGCGGCGTTGACCCCCAGCAGGGCTGCTTCGCCCGTGGTGTAGACGTTGCCGTCCTCCGGCGGCAGCAGGCCGGCGATCGCGCGCAGCAGAGTCGACTTGCCGGAGCCGTTGCGGCCGATAATGCCGACGGCGTCGCCGCGGTAGGCGATGAAGGACATGCCGCGGATCGCGTGCACCTCGCGGATGTTGCCGCGGGTCTTGCGGCCGAGCATCCGCAGCAGGACTGTCGCGGCAGTGCCGCGATCGCCACCCGCACCGTAAACCTTGTAGACGATGTGCAGGTTGTCCACGACAACCATGGGCTCAGCCACGGCCGTACCTCGTCTCAGCTCGCCAGAAGAAAAAGAAGCCGACTACCAGCGAGAGCACCGCCCAGCCGATGGCGTAGTACCAGAAGTGATCCGGGTTGGCGTAGAAGTGGCAGTACGCGCTGTCGTACTGATATTTGACTGGTGTGCCGGGCTGGTGACCCAGGGTCTTCCAGATGTTGCACATCGCAACGTCGTGCGCGGTGGAATGGCCGGGTTCCACCCGCGGCTGACTCAGGCGCTGGCTCTTGAGCATCGCGTTGCGGACCAGGGTGATGTAGAGAGCGGCCGGGTTGAGCTGCAGCGCCGCCACCGCCCACCGCTCGGTGTTGATATCCAGGGTGCCGATGTTGTACAGGACGCCGGACAGATACAGCCAGGTGCGCATCAGGAACGGCAGAAGCTGGCTGAAGTCGTTGACCTGTGAGCCGAGCCGGGCGACCAGGAGCCCGACCCCGACGTTGAAGATCGTCTGCAGGATCACGGCCGGGATGACCAGCAGCCAGTACCAGGTGAGCGGCTCACCGGTGGCCAGCACGATCACCGCGAGGACCGCGACCGACAGCAGCATCTGCTGCAGCTCAATCATGATGTAGGCAAGCGGCAGGGCGGCCCGCGGGAATTGCAGGGCCCGGATCAGCGGCAGGCTCTCGGTGATCACGGTGGAGCTCGAGATGAACGCTCGCTGCGTGAAGTTAAAGACGAAGACGCCGGTGACCAGGAAGGCGAGGTAGTTCGGGATACCGCGGTTGATGTGCAGCAGCAGGCCGAAGATCAGGAAATAGACGCCTGCGTTGAGGAGCGGGGTCAGAATCTGCCAGAGCTGGCCGAGCTTCGCCTCGGTGTACATCGCGATGTTCCGGGCGGTCGCGAAGGCCATGATGAAGTGAATCCGGCGCCAGAGCTGGCGCAGGTACTCCGGCACCGACGGCCGCTGCGCGCTCGGCCGCAGTCCGTGCCGGACTGCGTACTCGGCGAGCGGCTCACCCGCGACTTCGGGCGACATAACGGCCACGTCGCCGACCTGAAGCTGACCTGGCGCCGACAGGCGGCCCGCGTTCGGATCTCGGCGCAGTGCGCGCTTGCTGCGCAGCGGCGTTTTCTGATCGCTCACGCTGCACTCCAGCAGGATGGCGAGTTGTGCGGGGCAACTGTCACGCGGCGACTGTACCACCATGCCAGTTGTGCGATACAACTGTTGTTATGACCGAGGCGTCACCAGAGGATATCGAGCTGGAGCAGTTGCTCACCCAGCTGCTGCGGATGGTGTCGCCTGGATTCGCCGACCACGGTACCAGTTCGCCCGCCGCCGGAGACGCCGCCCGGACGCCGGCTGCTAGCGGACTCGATCCAGGTCCGGACCAGGTTAACGGCGAGCTGCACGAAGGTCACCCGGCGGCGACCCTCACGTTGCCTGGCGTGTCCGGATCGGAGGCACGTGCGCTGATCGAGCTGGTCTCGGCCCGCGGCATCGCACAGGGTGAGCTAGCAGCCCTGCTCGGACTGGACAAGAGCACGGTGAGCCGCCTGGCGGCCGGCCTGGAGCGCAAGGGCTGGATCCGGCGTGGCCGGGACGAGGATAACCAGCGATACGTCCGGCTGTACCTGACACCAGAAGGCGGAGACATGGCCAGCAGGATCTGGCAGGCCTGGCAGTCCCGCCAGGCCCGGATCCTGGCGGCACTGTCCGCCGAGGAACGCGCCGGCCTGGCCGCCGGGCTCGGCGGGCTGGTGCGCGGGCTCGCCGCCGAGAGACTCCTCGGCGAGGCCACCGGAACCGGCGGCTAAGCCTTCCTCCGGGTGGGGCGTCCCGAAGCGCTGGCACTTGCCAGCTGTGCCGCTCGTAGCTGCAGACTTCACGGGCAGCCCGTCGCGGGCGCCGTCGCCGAGTTTCCCTGCCGCCAGCGCCGGGCATCTCCGCCGCAGCGGCATTTCCGCATCTGAGGCGGCTGCCGGACGCCTGCGCGGGGAGGTGAGACCAGCGGGCACCGTACTCCTGCCGTTCACGCCGGCGAGCGTGGCCATCGCTCGCCAGCGGCTGACCGCCGACCTGCTGGCCGCCGGGATCTTCGACAGCGCAGTCGGCGATGCCGTGCTCGTGGTCAGCGAGTTGCTGAGCAATGCGATCCGGCACGCGCGGCCCCTGGCCGGATCGAGTGTTCAGGTCGCCTGGGCCCTCGGCGACGAGGCGGTCGAAGTAGCCGTGAGCGACGGCGGCGGCCCGACTCGCCCGCTGGCAGGTCATGCCAGCCTCTCGGCGCTGGGCGGCCGGGGCCTGGACATCGTCGAGTACGTGGCGCGGACGTGGGGCGTGCGGTCGGACGATGCCGGGCTGACGGTCTGGGCCGTGCTGGCGGCACCAGCAGCCCGCGAGGAGGCGACGGCGGGCGCGGGACCTCGAGCTGGACTCTGACCAGACCTGATTGTTGCACCATGCGTAACTGCTCTTTCAGGCGTAACCCGCGCGCGGCTGGTAATACCTCTCACAGCGAGGTGCAATCTCAGCTAGCTGGCGGGGGCGAGTTCGGCGCTGCGAGGGCACCGCGCGGGCGGGGCAGTGAGGGCCGGGGGGATCTGCAGTGAGTCATATCCAGGGTGCGGACAGCGAGATCGGCCAGCTCAGGACCGTCCTGATGCACAGACCAGGACCGGAGCTCGAGCGAGTGACTCCCCGGTATGCCGACGGACTGCTGCTGCGTTCACAGCCCTGGGTGAGCAAAGCGCGGCAGGAACACGACTTGCTCTGCGAGCAGCTCCGCGAAAACGGGGTCGAGGTCCTGTATGTCACGCAACTGCTGCAGGACGCCCTGGAGTACCAGGTTGCGCGCGAGGAGGTCGTCGAGCTCGCGGTCGCCGATGCCGGACTCGGCGACGAGCTTCGGGACCAGCTCCGTGCCCATCTGACGGATCTCGGTCCCGAGCAGCTCACCCAGGTGCTGATCGCCGGGCTTACGCCGCAGGAGCTGAAGACCGGCCATGGCGTCGTGTTCGAGCTGCTTGAGCGCCATGACTTCGTGCTGGCGCCGTTGCCGAACCTGATCTTCACCCGGGACGCCAGCTTCTGGGTCGGCGACCGTGTGGCGGTGGCGAGCCTGTCATCCGCTCAGCGCCGGCGCGAGGCTGACCTGGCGGCGGTGATCTATCGTCACCATCCCCGGTTCACCGGAACCAAGTGGGTGTACGAGGCCAGTCTCGAGCACGTCGACGGCGGTGACGTCCTGCTCCTGGCTCCGGGCGTCGTGGCCGTCGGAGTCGGCCAGCGCACCACGGCGGCCGGCGTCGAGCGGCTGGCCCGGCGTCTGTTCGACGCCGGACTCGTCCATGCTGTCCTGGCGATACCGATCCGCCAGCTGGGCGACGGCGGGCATCTCGACACGCTGTGCGCTGTACTCGGCACCGACCTCGTGCTGATGCATCCGGCGATCGCCTACTCGCTGACCGCGCACACGATCTCGCCGCGGGCTGACGGGCTCCGCGCGAGCAGGCCGCAGCCATTCCTGGAGGCGGCTGCTCAGGCTATGGACATCGACCGCCTGCGCGTCATCGACTCGGGACCGGGATCGCTCTCCGTCCCGTCCGGCCCGGCGGACGCCGCCAGCAACGTGCTCGCGATCGGACGGCAGCTGGTGGTCAGCCACGAGCGGAATTCCGAGACGAACGCCCGTCTCGAGCAATCGGGCGTCCGGGTCATCCGCGTTCCCAGCAGCGAGCTGGGCAGCTTCCGGGGCGGACCGCGGTGCTTGACGTGTCCGGTCGGACGCGACGCGGCAGCTCAGGGCCATGATGAATCTGAGCCGGCGCTTCCAGTCCTGACCATGCGGGCCGAACGGGAGGCGGCGACGGCCGGCCTCGCCGTGCCGCAGCCAGCACCAGTGCCCGCCGGACTGGCGGGCTTAGAACCGGCTGCGCGACCGGCGCGAGGACCGGCGGCCGAGCCGGAAGACGCCCAGAGCCGATCCGACGAAGATGACGACGAGCGCGATCAGGGCCAGCCAGAAGAACGTCTTGATGACGGCAGCGGCCACGAAGATCACCACGATCACGCCGACGAGCAGCAGCAGCAAGCGAACCATGTCTCCACGGTACGTCGCCCGGGCACCCGGCTGCCAGCCAGGTCGGACCACAACGGCAGCCGGCCGCCTTCCTGGCGGCATTTACGTCATTTCCGCAGGTCTCGCGCGCCGAAGCAGGCGTCAGTCAGTTGCCCGGATCGGCCCATCTAGCCGGCTTGGAGGCTGACCCGGTAGTCTGCGGCAGGTGGAGCTAAAGGTCACGACTAGGACGCAAGGCGATCACACCGTCGTCGCGGTGACGGGTGAGATCGACCTGTACACCGCGCCGCGACTGCAGTCTGAGCTGATGTCAGCTCTCGCCAAGAGCCCGGCCCGGCTGATCGTGGACATGTCTGGTGTCGAGTTCTGCGACTCCACTGGCATCAATGTCCTGCTCGCGGCCCACCGGCATGCCCGCGAGCGCGGCAGTGAGCTCCAGCTCGCGGGACCTGGCTCGGCCACCCGAAAGGTGCTCCAGGTCACCGGCCTGGAGACCGTCTTCACCGTGCTCGACGCGCCCGCCGAAGTTACCGGCCAGTAGCCGCACCGCCAGCAGACCGGCGGCGGCCACGCGCGCGCCGGAAATGCAGGCCGATGCAGCATGAGGATCGCAGCCATGCAATCAGGTGACCTCGCGGTCATCATCCCGGCCCGAAATGAGGCCGACCGCGTCGCCGCCACCGTCGCCGGGGCGCGCACCCTCAGCGGTGCCGACATCGTGGTCGTGGTCGACGACGGCTCGGATGACGAGACAGCAGCGCTGGCGTCGGCCGCCGGCGCGCATGTGGTCCGGCATGCGCGCAACCGCGGCAAGGCCGCCGCGATGGAGACGGGCGCCGAGGCCGTCCGGCTGATCGAGGCGAGTATCGCCGGACCCGCTGCCTCGGGTCCGGGGCCGCGGCACCTGCTGTTCCTCGATGCCGACCTTGCCGACAGCGCCGCGAGCGCGGCGCCGCTCGCCGTGCCGGTCAGGGACGGAGCCGCCGACATGACGATTGCCGTATTCACCACGAGAGTCCGCAAAGGCGGCTTCGGCATCGTCACCTCGGCGGCCGGTGCCGGGATCGAGCGCGCTACTGGCTGGCGGCCAGCTCAGCCGCTGAACGGCCAGCGCTGCCTGACCAGAGCGGCGTTCACCGCCGCGCTGCCGCTGGCGCCCGGCTGGGGTGCCGAGACCGGCATGACGATTGACCTGCTGCGGCAGGGTATGCACGTCGTCGAGGTGGAGGTGCCGCTGTCGCATCGCGCGACCGGCACGGATCTGCGGAGCCAGCTACACCGGCTGCACCAGCTCGCCGACGTCTCGCGGGCCCTCGCAGTGCGTGAGCCGGCCGTGCGGCGGATCCGCCGCGGCCTGGCGGCGCCGACTCGCAACAGCGACCGTGATCCGCTGGGCTAGCGGTAATCCTTCCTCAGCCCGCGCAGCACAGTGAGCGGGGAGCTGTCGGTGATCCCGGCCGGCGGGGTGCGGCAGCCGGCGTTGCTAGAGGTAGGGGCCGGAGGCGCGCGGCAGGTTCTGACCCGGATCCTCGGCTTCGGCGCCCGGCGGTGGCATCATGCCCGGCGGCAGCGCCCTGCGCATCTGCTCGAGCTGCTGCCGGGCCGCCATCTGCTGCGCGAACAGCGTCGTCTGGATGCCGTGGAACAGGCCCTCCAGCCAGCCGACAAGCTGAGCCTGCGCGATCCGCAGTTCCGAGTCGCTGGGCACCTCGTCGTCGGCGAACGGCAGCGAGAGCCGCTCGAGCTCGTCGATGAGCTCAGGCGCGAGCCCATCCTCCAGTTCCTTGATCGAGCTGGCGTGGATCCCCTTCAGCCGTGCCCTGCTCTTCTCGTCGAGCGGCGCTGCCCGTACCTCCTCGAGGAGCTGGCGGATCATGTTGCCGACCCGCATGACCTTGGCAGGCTGCTCGATCATCTCGGTGACCGGTCGCTCCCGCGAGGTCTGCTCGTCGGACTCGGTGGCGATGCCGTCGGGTCCGACCACGACAATCCGCGGGCTGTCGTGCATTTCACCACTGGTCTGCTCGCTCATGATGTCTAGTCTGCCGGCGTCCGGCCCGGCGCGCACATCGGGGGTCAGCCGCCGTCATCGTGGCTGGCCAGCAGAATCTTGCCGACGTGCCCGCCCGCGGCCATCAGCCGGTGCGCGCCGGCTGCGTCGGCCAGCGGCAGTGTGGTCTCGATCACGGGCCTGACCTGGCCGGAGCTGATGAGCGGCCAGACGGCGTGCTCGACCGCGGCGACGATGCCGGCCTTCTCCGCCGCTGGCCGCGCCCGCAGCGTCGACCCGTGGACGCTGGCGCGCTTGACCATCAGCTGCCCGAGGTCGAGCTCACCGGCTGCGCCACCCTGCATGCCGATGACGACAAGGCGCCCGCCGGTGGCCAGTGCCGTGATGTTCCGCGGCAGGTAGGCCGCGCCCATGATGTCCAGGATCACGTCAGCACCGTGGCCGCCGGTGAACTTGTCAACCGCGTCGGCGAAGTCCTCGTTTCGGTAGTCGATGGCTGCCTCGGCGCCCAGCTCACGGCAGCGCTCGAGCTTCGCCTCCGAGCCGGCGGTGCAGATGACCCGGGCGCCGAGCGCGCGCCCGACCTGGATTGCCATCGTGCCGATTCCGCTCGCACCGCCGTGCACCAGCAGCGTCTCACCCGCCGTCAGTCCGGCCTGCATGACGACGTTGGAGTACACGGTGCAGGCCGCCTCGGGCAGTGCCGCCGCGTCCGGCAGCGTAACCCCGGCCGGGATCGGCAGCAGCTGGCCGGCGGGCACGGCCACCTGCTCGGCGTACCCGCCGCCGCTCAGGAGTGCGCAGACCTCGTCGCCGCGCTGCCAGCCACTGACGTCCGGCCCGATCGCCGAGATCCGCCCCGAGCACTCCATCCCCGGCCACGGCGGGGCACCGGCCGGCGGCGGATAGAAGCCCTCCCGCTGCATCAGGTCGGCGCGATTGACACCGGCGGCGACCGTTGTCACCACGACCTCGCCCGGGCCGGGCTCGGGATCGGGTACTTCGCGGAGCTTGAGCACGTCTGGTCCGCCTGGCTGCTCGATCACGACAGCGCGCATATTGTCCTCCAGCTGCGAATTCCGCTTGTCGGCCGGTCGTCTGGCTCTGCGCTGGCCTAGGCTCGGCGTGTCAGACGGGGGCCGGCTGGGGGCCGGTCAGGTGACCGGAGGGTGTGGCAACACCTTGGCAGATGACCGACGCGAGCACGGTCCGGGGGCACGGGAGACAGGCGGCAGCGCAGACCGCGAGAGCACCGGCACGGCCGTTCCGGCCGCCCGGGTTCCGCTTCAGGACGAGCCGGAGTATGCGGTGGGCGCCGCTGCCGACGCTGATCGGGCTGAGGGCGAGGACGCGGACTGGCGCGATGACGGCATCGGCGGGTTGTTCGGATCGCGAGCTGGCCAGCAGCAGGCCGACTCCGAGACCGGCGGCGGCCGCGGCACGCACGCCCGGAACGCCTACGGCTGGGACAGCTACGGCTCGCCCGCCGGGCTGCCGGCGGCGGAGCTGCCGGACGCCCTGGGAGCGGGGCTGCTGATCCCGCCCCGGCGCCGGGCCCCGGCACCCGGCTGGCGCCGCACCGTCTACCGTGCGTCCGGCGGCTTCGTGCGCATCCCGGCCTCCCCGGCTGAGGATCGGCGCCGGGACATGATCAGCCGGGCGCGGGCTCCGGTTGCAGCCGGCCACTACCGGGTCGCTGTGCTCAGCCTTAAGGGCGGGGCCGGGAAGACGACGGTCGCCCTGGGGCTCGGCTCGACGTTAGCCGCGATCCGCGGCGACCGGGTCATCGCCGTCGACGCCAACCCGGACCGGGGCACGCTCGCCGACAGGCTGCCGGCCCCGTCACCCGCCACCATCGGCGACCTGCTCGCCGAGCGGGACAGCATCCGCCGTTACGCCGACATCCGGGGCTACACCGCTCAGACAGGCAGCCGGCTGGAGGTGCTGGGCTCGGCTCGGGACCCGGCCGCGACAGCGCCGTTCGGCGAGCAGGACTACCGGCACGTCTGCGCTGTGCTCGAGCGGTTTTACTCAGTCTGCATCACCGACTGCGGCACCGGGCTGCTCCACTCGGCCATGGCCGGTGTGCTCGGGCTGGCGGACCAGATCGTGCTGGTGACCACGGGGTCCGTGGACGGCGCCCGCAGTGCCAGCGCCTGCCTGGACTGGCTCGCCGCGCACGGGCATCACGACCTGGTCAGAAACGGGGTCGTCGTCGTCACGGCCGTCCGCCGGCACAGCCGGACCACGGTCGATCTGGACCTGCTGGAGGGGCATTTCGGCGCCCGCTGCCGCGCGGTCGCGGTAGTCCCCTACGACCCGTATCTCGCGCAGGGTGCCGAGGTGGAGCTTGACCAGCTCCGCAAGTCGGCCGCGAACGCCTTCCTGGAGCTGGCGGCGATCATCGGTGACGGCTTCAGCCTCCGCAGAAGCGAGCGCCGTGCGCTGGTGGCCCCTGACCCGGGAGCCTCATCCCGCTGAGAGCTGGGTCTGGCGGAGGGTGTGGGATTCGAACCCACGGTGACACTTGCGCGCCACAACGATTTTCAAGACCGTCGCCCTCGGCCACTAGGCGAACCCTCCGCCGACAACGATAGCGGTGCCCGACCTGCGACAGCGCGCGGTCAGGCCCGGCAGTAGGCTCGCCGGTGAAAGGAGACAGCATGCTCCCCCCGTTCGGGCTGTCTGTGGCGCTGACGCAGTGGCAGTTCGCGCCGATCGTGAGCGTCGTCATCGTGGTGCTCGGCGGGCTCTACGGCTGGGGCGTGGCCCGGGTCGCGCGAGCGCATCCGGCGCGGCCGTGGCCGGTCTGGCGGACGGCCATGTTCGGCGCCGGGCTCGCGGTCATCGTGCTGGCGACCGAGAGCGGCATCGGCCGTTACGACGACCTGCTTTTCTACGACCACATGCTGCAGCACCTCATGCTGCTCATGGTGGCGCCGCCGCTGCTGATTGCCGGCGAGCCGCTGACGCTTCTGCTGCACGCGAGCAGAAACCCGCTGCACACGTGGGCCAAGCGCGTGCTGCGCTCGCGGGTCGCCGGCTTCCTGACCTGGCCGCTGTTCGGCGCGATCGCGTACGCCGTCTCCGTGCTGGCCTTCCACCTGACCAGCCTCGCCACCGACGTGGAGACCAACCAGGCCGCGCACAATGCCGAGCACGCGCTGTTCGTGGTCGTTGGCTACTTGTTCTTCCTGCCGATCCTCGGCCGCGAGCCCATCCGGTGGCGGCTGTCGTACCCGGTCCGGTTCGTCATCCTGGTGCTCCTCATGCCCGTCGACACGTTCACCGGCCTGGCGCTCGGCTACGGCAGCGCCAGCTCGCCCGGTGTGCCAGCCGGGCCGCGGCCCGCGTGGGCGCCGTCGCCCGTCTCCGATCTCCACCTCGGCGGCGCGGTGATGTGGATCGGCGGCGACGCGATCATGTTCGGCCTGATGATGCTGGTATTCCTCATGTGGAGCCGGGACGAGCGGGCGGCAGTGAGCGGCCGCGGGATGTTCGAGCGTGCCCGGCAGGCGAACCTGGCCGCTCTGGTCACTTCCGACCATCCCGTTCCGGCCGGGGCGGGAGCTACCGCCGCGGCTGCTGCCTCGCCGGCCGACTCGCGCAGTATTGACGACGACGAGCACCTGGCCGCTTACAACGCGTACCTGGCGCGGCTCCATCAGTCGCCGCCGGGCAGCTCCTGATCCGCGCGGACCATTAGCGAGGTAAATCCGCGCACCCGGCAGGCGCGGAATTACCTCACTATCGATCTGCGCCCGTTATCAGCGTTATGGCGACACGCCGGCAGTGGTTTCTACGCGAATCTAAGGAATGCGCTAGACCGCCCCATACTCTCCTGCGTATGGATCCTGTGCGGAACCCGTACGCGCCCGGCGCGGGACAGCGGCCGCCCGAGTTGGCGGGCCGGGACCGGGAGATCGGCCAGTTCGAGATTGTGCTGGAGCGGGTCGCGCGCGCGCGGCCGGAGCGGAGCATGGTCCTGACCGGGCTTCGCGGCGTCGGGAAGACGGTACTGCTCAACTCCTTCCGCTCGATGGCGATGCAGCGCCTGTGGGGCACCGGGAAGCTCGAGGCCCGCCCGGACCAGTCGATTCGCCGGCCGGTCGCGAGCGCCCTGCACATGGCGGTCCGTGAGCTCGCGCCACGCCACCGGGCGCCGGACCGGATCGACCATTTCCTCGGTGTGCTGAAGGCGTTCGCCGCCAAGGACAGCAAGGCGCCGAAGGGCTCGATCGTCACCCAGCTCGGCATCGAGGCGCCGGCCGTGCGCGGTCGTGCCGACTCCGGTGACCTCGAGGTGGACCTCACCGAGCTATTCGCCGACGCAGCCTCGGTCGCGGCTGACCTCGGCGTCGGGATCGGCTTGTTCGTCGACGAGATGCAGGACATCCCGTCCGCCGACATCTCGGCCCTGTGCGCCGCCTGCCACGAGCTGTCGCAGAGCAACGGGCCGCTCATCATCGTCGGCGCCGGGCTGCCGCACCTGCCGTCGGTGCTGTCGGCGAGCAAGAGCTACTCCGAGCGGCTGTTCCGCTACGTGGCGATCGACCGGCTGGACCGCGAGTCCGCGGACTACGCCCTGCTCGCGCCTGCGCGGCGGGAGGGTGCTGACTTCGAGGCGGCTGCGCTGGACGCACTGTACGCGGCGGCGGATGGCTACCCCTACTTCGTACAGGCTTACGGAAAGGTGACCTGGGACGTGGCGGCTGCCAGCCCGGTGACGAAGCACGACGTCAGCGTTGCCGCGCCGGTCGCGGCGGGTGAGCTGGCCATCGGCTTCTTCGGCAGCCGGTACGAGCGAGCGACCCCGGCCGAGCGTGAGTACATGCGGGCCATGGCGATGCTCGGCGACGAGCCGGTGCAGACCGCGCAGGTGGCGGATGAGCTCGGGCGCAAGCCCTCGAGCGTGTCCCCGGCCCGGGACAACCTGATCAAGAAAGGCCTCATCTACAGCTCTGAGCGCGGCCTGATTGCCTTCACAGTTCCGCACTTCGGCCGGTTCCTGCGCACCCAGCCCGCCTGAGGAGCATCAGCGGCGGGCACTCTGGCGCAGTCTTGGGCTTTCTACGGCGCAGCCTAGAGACTCGTAGATAATCGCAGATCACGCATCCGCGCCAGGTTCGCCGCGCGCGCTGCCTGAACGACGGACGCCGCCGTCGGGGCTGACGGCGCGAGTGCCGCCGGCATGGGCGACGGCGCAGCTAACGGCTGGGGGCCGGGCCCAGCCGTGGCCGCGCTGGCGGCGGCGAGGCCTGCGGACGACTGAGGCAGGCCGCCCGGGCCCGCCTGGCCGGCGGTCTCCGGCACGAGGGCTCCCGGCGGGAACGGCATCCCGGTCGCCGCGTCCACGACTGCCACGTGCACGGCTGGCCGCCGGTGCTGCAGGAAGACGGCGAACACGACCTCGGCGCGCCGGCCCTGGACGCTGCCCGGGTACACGACGTACCGCCAGCACAGCTCCCGCCAGACGTCCGAGGGAGTACCGGAGGAAACGAGGCCGGAGTAGCGGCGCCATGACTTGCTGCGCCGAAGTGCGGCGAGAGTTCGCGCCGCCGGCATGTACCGCAGCTCGCACGGCTCGGAATAGCCGAGGCGGATCAGGCCTTCGCCGACCTCCGGCGACAGCATGCCGATGACGAGCAGCTCGACGCCGAGAACGATGATCAGCTCGAACGCCGCTCCCGCGGACGCCGGCGGCTCGATCGGGCGCAGCCCGAGGGTCGCCAGCGCAGCGACAGCCAGCAGCCCGGAGCGGGCCAGCGTGCGGCCGCTCACCGGCGCGGTGCTGAAGTCGCCGAAGCAGCCGCAGCCCGCGTCCGGGCGGGCCTGCCGCAGCTCGATCAGCGCGCAGGTCGCGACGAGGAAGAACAGGAAGGTACCCAGCCGCACGCAGGTCGCAGGCGCTCCGGGGCCGATGCGGCTGCCAGCGGTCAGGATCAGGCCGAGGGCGAGTCCGGCCTCGACCGTGCACATCGCCAGGGCGAGCGGCAGGCGCAGGCGCATCGGGAACAGAGCGGTCGGCCCGGCGCCCTTGTCAGCCGCGCCCGTCCGGAGCGTGCGCGTGAGCTTGGTGGTGGAGCCGCCGAGAAGCATTGCCGCCAGCAGCGGTATCTGCACTTCCCGGATAGCTTCGAGCACGGTCATTCGCCGATCGTGATGGTGGCATTGAAGCAGCCGCGCTCGAGCTCGCCGCCGAGCGCGATGAAACTGGCCATCGTCAGGTCGGCGACCCGGCCGCGCGGTGATGTCCCGCATGTAACGCACCGGTCGTTGAACAGGCGGGCGATCGTCGCGCAGCCGGTCACCGGGACAAGGCAGTCGGTGTCCGTGCAGTCGTTGCGCACCCGCAGCACACTGCCGATCGCCAGGTACGGCATGCGCGAGTACCCCGGACGCGCGCCGGCCATGTCTTCCGCGCAGCCGGTTCCCGGGTCGAGCGCCGGGTATGCGGCGCCGAGAACGCCCGGCGGCTCGTCGTGGTGCTCGTGCCAGGTGGCCGACCCGCTGATAGCGTCGGGAACGTGGCCGCTGATCAGCGGAGGCTCCGGCAGCCGCTCGGCCGGGTAGGCGGGCTGCGAGGTGGCGGGGATCATGCCGAGGAGCTCGGTTCCCGTGCGCAGCCCGATGATGTCGACGAGGTAGCCCGGCTCGAGGGTCGGGAACCGGACCTGGATGCGGCCGACAGATCGCGGTTGCAGCGTGACGACCTGCGGCGCACGAGTTGCCCCCTCGTCGACGATCAGCGTTCCGCCCGAGCGCTCAAGGATGACTCCCGTGACACGGCCGATGTTGGCCCAGATCCGGTCGGCGACCTGGCGGCCCGACGGAGTCAGCCGGACCACGGCCCGGTCGCCCTGATGCAGCGCGGCCGGTTCTAACTGGGCTCCGCGCCAGGCGACGGCACTGGGCGTCAGGGTGAAGCGCTGCTCCCGGACGCCTTCGCCGAGGACGAGCACGTGCGGGCTGACGTCCTGGATAGTGCCGAAAACGGTCCGCGGCAGCCGGGCCGGATCGGCGAAGGTAGCCCGCTCGTGGCTGCTGTCCGGTGGCCGGTCGGTCGGCTGGTGGCCGTTGCGCGGCGGCCGCGTGCTCCGGCCGGCATCCGGGCCGATCCGAGGCGAGAAGACGGCAGCCTTCAGGAGGCGGCGGCGCGCCACGGCAGCCGGTGGCGCGGAGACCGGGCCTCCGGCCGTGAGGCCTTGCCGTGCAGCCGCCCCGGCCGGCCCCGTCAGGGTCGCGCATCGGTCACAGCAGGCGTAGCCAGCGGGCCCGCTCGGCATTGGCTTCTCCTCCCGCATTAGCACCCGGCTTCACGACGATGCGTACCGTCTGTTGCTGCAGTCAAGCGGTTTGGCGATCTTTCTGTGCTGCGATCGCCGATATGCCACTGGTCGGCCAGATTGGCGGCGCGTCCCGTTCTGTCATTATCCGTTCCGCAGGACTCGCCGTTACGCGGGGTAACTGACTGTAGTGCCGTTGTGCTGGGTACGGTTGGTGTGTGAGCGTCGGGGGCGATCACGGTCTTAACAGCACATACGCGAGCGCGGCTGGGGCAGGTCCGCGCGTCGCGGATCGGCGCGCGGGAGACGGCAGTCACGTCGCTGATAATGGCTACGAGACAGCAGCCCCGAGCAGCGCGCGGGAGCAAGGCGGGCCGCCGCATGTGCCGGCGGCGCGGCTGGTCGACCCCGGTGAGACTGCGCGAGCGGCCGGCGGAATTGACGACCCCGGATTCCGCGACTATGTCCAGGCGCGCAGCCGGTCCTTGCTCCGGACCGCATATCTGCTCACCGGCAACCTCGCCGATGCCGAGGATCTGGTCCAGTCGGCGCTCGCCAAGACGTTCCTCGCCTGGGATCGCATTGAGGACCGGGGCGCGCTGGACGGCTACGTCCGGCGGGCGATGGTGAACACGCACATCTCGTGGTGGCGCCGGCGCCGGGTCGAGGAGTTCCCGACCGACGAGATTCCCGACCAGGCCGTGGTAGATCACTCCGTCAACAGTGATCTGCAGGAGTCGCTGCGGCGGGCGGTCGACCGGCTGCCACAGCGGATGCGGGCTGCGATCATGCTCCGGTTCTACGACGACATGACGGAAGCGGAGGTCGCTGAGGTCCTGGGCGTCAGCCTCGGCACGGTGAAGAGCACCGTCTCGCGTGCTGTCGCCAAGCTCAGGATCGACGCCGAGCTGCAGTCGGAATAGGCACCTGCGCTACGGAGTGACTGCCGGATCACTAGTGCAGGTCTGCCTGCTGACACAGCAGATCATTTGCGGATACCGTGGGCTAACTACACGCCAGGCCGTCACCGGCACGTCACCACAAACGGCGTCGGCACGCCTGTCTCGCAGGGAGTTGGCAGTGCGCAGCACCATGATGGACGTTCCCCTGACCGTGACGGCGATCATGCGCCATGGCACCAGCGCGTATCCGGACGCCGAGGTCGTCAGCCTCACCGGCGCCGGCAAGCGCCGACAGACCTACGCAGCTACCGGGGTGCGCGTCGCCCGGCTGGCGAATGCGCTGCGAGCGCTCGGCGTGGACGGTGACCAGCGAGTCGCGACCCTGATGTGGAACAACGCCGAGCACCTCGAGGCCTACCTCGCAATCCCGTCCATGGGCGCCGTCCTGCACACGCTCAACCTGCGCCTGGATCCCCAGGTCATCGGCTACATCGCCGATCACGCCGGGGACGACGTGGTCATCGTGGACCAGACACTCGTGCCGCTGCTCGTCCAGGTGCTGCCGCACGCCCCGGCTATCAGGCACGTGATCGTCACCTCCGGCGGGGACGAGGGCGGGTTCGTTCCGCCGGCCGACCTGGTGGCGGCGGGCCTGCCGGTGCATTCCTACGAGGCGCTGCTGGCCGAGCAGCCGGACACGTTCGACTGGCCCGACGTGGACGAGAGGTCGGCGGCCGCGATGTGCTACACGAGCGGGACGACCGGTCATCCCAAGGGCGTCGTATATAGCCACCGGTCCATGCACCTGCACTCGATGGCGGTCTGCATGAACGGCGTCTTCGGCCTGTCGGACGTCGACCGGGTGCTGCCTGTGGTGCCGATGTTTCACGCCAACGCGTGGGGGCTGCCCTACGCCGCGGTGCTCGCCGGGGCCAGCCTGGTCATGCCGGACCGCTTCCTGCAGCCCGAGCCCCTGGTGGGGCTGATCGAGTCGGAGCGACCCACGGTCGCGGGTGCCGTGCCGACGATCTGGAACGGACTGCTTCAGTACGTGCGAGCCAATGGCGGTGACCTGTCGTCTCTGCGACTGGTGCCATGCGGCGGATCGGCAGTACCGCACGCGCTCCAGGAGGCCTACGAGAAGGAACTCGGGGTCCGCATCCTGCAGGCATGGGGCATGACGGAGACCTCGCCGCTCGGCAGCGTGGCGCATCCGCCTGCGGGCCTGCCGGAGGACATCGCCTGGCGGTACCGGGATACCGGCGGCCGGCTCATGTGCCAGGTCGAGCACCGTCTGGTCGGCGAGGGGAACGTCATCCTGCCGTGTGACGGGGAGGCGGTCGGCGAGATCGAGGTCCGCGGACCGTGGGTCACCGGCTCCTATTACAAGGATGACGATCCAGCCAAGTTCCACGACGGCTGGCTGCGCACGGGAGACGTCGGTACCATCGACCCGCTCGGCTACGTGACGCTGACCGACCGGGCCAAGGACGTGATCAAGTCAGGCGGCGAGTGGATCTCGTCGATGGAGCTGGAGAACATCCTGATGGGCCACCCCGCCGTCGCCGAGGCGGCAGTGATCGGCGTCGAGGACGACAAGTGGGGCGAGCGCCCGCTTGCTGCGGTTGTCCTCGCTGACGGCTCGACGGCCACGGCGGCCGATCTCCGGGCGTTCCTGGCCGAGCGCGTGCCGCGCTGGCAGCTGCCCGAACGGTGGTCGTTCATCGACGAAGTTCCCAAGACCAGCGTGGGGAAATTTGCCAAGACCCGGATGCGCGAAGCGTACAAAAACGGCGACTACACGGTGATCGAGGCGAGCTGACGGGCACATCAGCAGGTGACTGCTGCCGTGCTTTGCTCACCGTCCGGCTGAACCGGTACCCTAGGGGCCGGCCCGGTAGGGCTACCAGGAGGCTTCGCCTAGTCCGGTCTATGGCGCCGCACTGCTAATGCGGTTTGGGTTCGCGCCCATCCGGGGTTCAAATCCCCGAGCCTCCGCCATCTGAGCAGGGATGTCTCCGGCTGCCCACTGCGCCGATCGGATACAACCCTGAGATTGCTCCCACTCCGCAACCAGCTGAGCGAAGCGGATATACAGCGAATGCTCCACTCGGTGGACGAAGGGAGCCACGAACCGTCGAGAAGATCGGCGTCCTCAACTCAGCAGGCGACCAGCGGGCACTGGCGTCCGGGCCGGCGAGCAGGCCTGCCTTCAGGCTCTCAGCGCTCTGCCTCTGTCCTGCAGGTACTGATTTATCTGCGTCGCCGCGATGGTGCCTTCGCCGACTGCGGAGGCCGCGCGCTTAACTGAGCCGTTCCGGACGTCCCCGGCGGCGAATACGCCGGGCATGCTGGTCTCGAGCGGGAGCGGCGGGCGCGGCTCTGTCCACTACGCTTCCGCGCTGGCGGCTGCCGGGAGGTCGCTTCCGGTGAGGATGAACTCGTGGTCATCCCGGCCGATCTGGGGCGGGAGCCAGCCGGTGCGCGGCATTGCATCTATGAGCACCACCAGGGCTGCCGCCGGAACGGTCTGGCTGCTGCCGGTTCTTGTGTTCTCCAGGGTCAGGGTCTCCAGTTTGCCGGTGCCCTCAGCGGCGGCGACCTGGGTAGTGGTGCGGACGTCGATGTTGGGCGTCGCGGTGCTCTCTTCCGTCAGGTATTGCGACATCCGGGCGGCCAGCGAGTCGCCGCGGACCAGAATCGTCACCTGCAGCGCGTAGCGCGCCAGGTTGACCGCCGCCTGGCCGGCGGAGTTGGCTCCGCCGGCGATGAAGACGTGCTCACCGGCGAACGCGCCGCTTTCTGAGGTAGTCGCGCCGTAGAAGACGCCCGCGCCGAGCAGGGAGTCCAGGCCAGGGGCGTCGAGCATGCGGTAAGAGACGCCCGTCGCGATCAGGACGCTGCGGCCGTGGCAGACCCGGTCTCCGGACAGGCGCACCGCGAAGCGGTCTGCGGCGGGTTCGAGCCCGGTTACCGGCCCGGCCATAGACTGGGTGGCGCCAAAGGACCACGCCTGCTCGAACGCCCTGGTCGCGAGAGCCGCCCCGCTGATGCCGCGAGGGAAGCCCAGGTAGTTGCGGATCAGTGAGCTGCTGCCAGCTTGCCCGCCGATCGCCTCGCGCTCGAGCAAGAGCGTGGACCGGCCTTCACTAGCCGCGGACACGGTGGCCGACAGTCCGGCCAGCCCGGCGCCGACGACAACCACATCGACCGTTTCCACGGGCAGGCTGCCCAGTCCGAAGATGGCCGGGTGTGGAAGGCGTAAGGGACGTTTTGACGGGCCAGCACGTCGCGCAGCTCATGAGCGCGAGCGGACTGCTGGTGGTCGATGATCCTCACCGCGGGCAGGGCCGGAGCGGAGTCGTGCGTCCATTCCTCCAGCAGTTCGGTAATGCCCCGGTGTAACCCCTCGTCCACGCCGGTGCCGGGAGCGGCAAGGTAGGCGTCGATCATCCCGTGGGCGATCGCGCGGAGGACCGGCGTCCCGGCCTGCGGGTCCGCTACCAGCGGCACCGGGCTGTAGCGCCGGCGCAGCGCGTCACCGAGAGCTCGAAGACTGCCCGGATCGCCGTCGACGACCATCAACACTGGAGTCGTCACGGTCTAGTACCTACCCTGATGTTCACGTCACGAGCCGGTGCCATCGGCTCGGCGCTCATGCCAGACAGGTCCAGGCGCTTGATCCGGCTCATGGCCAGCGTGACGATCACCGCGAGCAGCATGATGCCCGCCGAGACCAGGTAGCCGCGGGGGAACCCTGGGATCGCAGGCCGCTGACCACCGCGCTCCAGGCCACAGTGCCGACGATGGCCGAGCCGCCGGCCTGCTACCCGACGTTGACCAGGCTGGGAGGCCACTCCGGTCGCACAAGGTGAATTTCGGTCTCAGGACAGTTTCGCGTTGGGGGCGAACGCGGGCAGCCTTTCGAGACTGCTGCGCACGGCTTCGGCGCCGTACTCGAACATCTGCCGCTCGTAGTCGTCGACCGCCCTGAACAGGTCCTGGCGGCCTTCGTTGGCCTCGATCAGGCAGCGGCGCAACAGGTCGGCATCGCGCAGCGCGGTGTTCGCGCCGTTGCCGCCGGTCGGGGAAGTGGCGTGGATCGCGTCGCCGAGCAGCGTGACCGGGCCGGACGCCCAGCGCTCACCGGGCTTGACCACCCGGATGGACAGCAGCGTGCTGTTGTCTGGGTCGGCTTGCTCGATCAGCGCGCGCAGTTCCGGGTGCCAACCTTCCATCCTGGACAGCACGGCGTCCTGCGCGGTCAGGTCCTCCAGCGAGCCGTTCGGCGGCAGGATCATGGCCCAGCGCACGTAGTCGCCGATGTCGGGCAGCGTGACTTCGGGGGCCAGTTGCTCGGCGGCCTGCTTGGGCGAGGTACGGAAGCGCATCGCGCCGAGCAGCAGGCTGACGCCGTCGCCCGTGATCTTGGAGCCGTAGGTCTTGGACAAGCTGGCGAACTCGTCGGTCAACGAGGTGCGGCCGATGACGAACTGGACTCCGGTGTCGGTCGGCGTGGTCTGCGGCGACAACACCCCGCGGACCGAGGAGGTGACGCCGTCCGCGCCGACGAGCAGGTCCGCGGTGGCCGGGTCGCGGCGAGCGAACTGGGCCTGGACATTGCCGTCGGCCAGCACGCCGTAGCCGGTCAGCGCGGCATCGGTGTGGACGGTGAGGCCGGTCAGCAACAGGTGTCGCAGCACCTGTCGGTCGACCACGATGCCGGTCCGGCCCGCGCCGAGCTTGCCGATCTCATTCAGCTGCGGGTCCAGAATCAGCTGCTCGGCGGAGGCGTCCATGACGATCTCGTCCAGCAGCGGGTGCCAGCGCGTCGGCAGGCAGTCGCGCACCGCCTGGAAACCGATCAGGTCCAGCACGAGCCGGTAGCCCTGGAACCGCGCGACGATCCCCCGGTCGCGCTCGAACACGTCGGCCTCGATCCCGGCACCACGCAGACCCTGCGCGAGAGCCAGACCTCCCAGACCGGCTCCGGCAACGGAAACTCGCATCACACACCTCCGGGACGTCGGCACGAACTTAGTTCGTTCTGACGATCTAAGTTCTATCAAACGAACTTAGATCGTGTCAAGTTATAGTGGCGGCCATGTCCGCCGATCCCCGCCAACGCCGCGCAGCTCGCCACGCCCAACCCGCAGCGGAGGCCGCCGCGTCAGCACCACGCAAGAAGCCGATCACCGTCGAACGGATCACCGACGCCGCCCTGGAAGTCGTCGCCACCGAGGGGTATGACGCGCTGACCATCCGCCGGATCGCCGCCGTGCTCGGCACCGGTCCGTCGTCGCTGTACGCGCACATCGTCAACAAGGACGACATCGACGATCTGCTGATCGGCAGGCTCTATGCCGAGGTCGTGCTCCCCGAACCGGACCCGGCTGCCTGGCGCGAGCAGCTGCTTGGGGTGTACACGCAGATCCGCGACCTGTACCTGAAGTACCCTGGAGTCTCGCGCGCCGCGCTGGCCATGGTGTCGACCAACCTGGAAACACTGCGGGTCGGCGAAGGAATCCTGGCGATCCTGCTCGCGGGCGGCATCGAACCGAGGACGGCCGGATGGGCCCGCGACGCGCTGTCCCTCTACGTCAGCGCTTATGCACTGGAGCAGTCGCTGGTCCAGCAACGGCGCCAGCACCAGGATCAGGACTGGGTGCTCAGCCACGAGGAGTTGTTGGCCCGCTTCACCGCACTGCCTGTCGAGAAATTCCCGCAGACTCGACGCCATGCCGCCGAGCTGATCTCGGGCACCGGACACGACCGCTTCGAGTTCGCCCTCGGCCTGCTCATGAACAATCTGCGGCCCGCTTTCGGTTGACCTGCGGCGTGCGGTGGCCACATGCCGAGACGATCACAAGTCGCATCATGAGGCGCGCGCTGGTCGTCGGTGGAACCGGCAAGCTCTCGGGTGTCGTCGGCGAACTCGTCCGCGACGGCTGGTACGTCGTCACACCGTCCCGCCGCGACGCGTCGCCAGCTGCAGCTGCACGCGGCTTCTTCCACACCGAGGATTTCATCGAGGGCCGCGAGGCTGAGGCGGCGGGACGTTCCCCTGTCTATCAAGGCAAGTAGGCGCCTTCCCGGCCAGACACAAGAGGACGATCTTCTGCGAATTCCGCGCACCAGCGATGCGGCCTGAAAGAATGGCGCCTCATAAGGACGGATCGCCGATGGTTCTGGCCGGCTGTCTCACGGCGAGGCACCGCCACACGCCACACTGGCGCGACCGTCAACCGAGAGGCGGCAGGCATGACCATCGCCGGCGTCGACGTGGCGAGCTTCCAGGGGCCGCCCGCGGACTGGAAGTCCGCGGCCGGGGCCTACGAGTGGGCTGCGGTTAAGCTCACCGAGCTTGGCCCGGGTAGCGCGCAGTACATCAACCCAGACGCGGCGGCAGACTGGTCCGAGCTGAAGGCTGACGGGAAAGGCCGCGTGGCCTACCTATTCGGGCACCCTTCGGTATCGGCGGCGGACACCGTTAGCTATTTTGCGGCCGAGCTCGCAAGTCTCGGGCTTGAGGACGACGACGGTATTGCGCTCGACCTGGAGACGACCGACGGCTCGTCTTCCGCCACGGTGGCCGCCTGGGGCCGCTCCGTGCTCAGGCAACTGCGCAGCCGCTACGACCGCATGCCGCTCCTGTACACCTTCATCGACTTCGCCGAGGAAGGCTGCTGTGCCGGCCTTGGCGGCTATCCGCTCTGGATTGCCGATCCGTCGTCGCCAGCCGGGAGCCCCACCGTGCCGGCGCCCTGGAAGTCCTGGGCTGTACATCAGTACGACATCAGCGGAGACATCGACCGGGACGTCGCCAATTACGGCAGTCTGACCGAGATGCAGGCCGCGCTCGGCAAGCAGACCCCGCCCCCGCCCGCACTGCAACTCCTGGAGGACCCGATGAACATCGCGCCTGGCTCGACCGACGTGATCATGGCGCTCCCCGACGGCACGACGAAGATCAAGATCGGATACCCGATCGCGACGCCCGCTGCTTCGGTCAAGGTCGAGTTCCCGGACGGAACCGGATCGACTGTGGCCCCGTACTGGGGCAAGGCGGTCGCGGTCGAGTCAGGGACGAACAACCAGGTGCGCATCTCGGTCCTGACGGCTACGGCTGACATCTCCGTCGTCGCATCGGAGTAGCGGCGCGCGGTCAGGCTCGTCGCGGTCGCATCGGGAGCGTTTCGCGACGCGCCGTCCGTAACTAGGACGGAACGGCAGTGCCGGCCCTGGACAAGCTCGTGCGGCCGGACGTCATGCCAGTGTCATCCGGCCGCACGAACCCCGGGGAAGGGGCTGAACGCAGGGATCAGAGTTCGTCTGCCAGAGCTGGGGGCCGTGGCTTCCGGTCGTCCTCATCGTCCCAGGAGTCGGTGGGCTGGGGTGCCGAGGTTCCGTTGTCCCAGGAAGTCGGCGGCCACGGGCCGTCGTCGTCTGGGGGACCGGGCTCGGTATCCGGCCCGCCAAAAGGATCTGGCGGAGATCCGGTGTCCTCTTCGTCGGCTGCGCTCGACGGGAAGAGCATCCCACAGATAAGAAGGTAAAGCTGCTCGGGATACGGAATAAAAGCAACGTGTCGGAGGGCCTGGTCCTGGCCCGCTGACTCGACGATGAACTCGCCGTAGCCGAGCAGTCGTCCGGCGAACGACCGTTTGAAGCTCATATCAGTGACTTTGGTCAGCGGCATCATGTTGACCTGCCTGGCCAGGAATCCGCGAGTGAGCAGCAGTCGTTCGCTGGTCACCACGAAATAGTCCACTGACCAGTTCATGATCTTCCAGATGAGCCGGAGCAGCAGCAGCAGCCAGATCACCCACAGAATCGTGCTGTAAACACCGTGCACGACCGTTGCGGTGAGAACGCCGACGAGCAGCAGCCCGGCGAGAGCCTGCGCGCTAACCGAGATCAGGACGGCCGGATGCATCCGCACCGTCGCGACCTGAACCTCGCGCGGCAGCAGGTACTTGTTGATCGTGACGGGGGAGCCGGGACCAGACTGGCGCATGGCTAGAGCTTGTTGACGAAGCGTGACATTGAGTTGCCCGCAGACTTCAGGCCGTTAAATGCGCTCTGGAGGGCATGTGCGGCACCGGACGGGTCGGTGGCCAGGTAATACACGATGAAAATAACGATTGCCCATGTGATGACCTTCCGCAACACGTGATCACCTCCCTGGAGTTGCCGCAGTAGGTCACTACCGCGAGTGAGCAATTCGTATGCCTGAGTCACTGACCTCAGCATAGCTCAGTGCAATTTGCCAACCAATGACCACTAACCCAAGCAACCATACGGGATCGGCCGGTTGCGAGCGTGCCGGCGCGCGGGGCGGCGCAGGGAAGCCCGGTCGAGTCAGCTGGAAGCGCCCCAAAGCCTCCGGAAACTGCTGCCAGCCGGCGATCGCGGGCCCGCTCCGGCTTCCGCCAGCGGCCTGCACCCGGATCTGTGCACGCGAACGCGGAGAGTCTGACACCATTTCTCTTCTAGATCCCAGCTAGCGGGGTGGCGATGTCCGACCTAAGCCCGAGCGACTTTGCAGTCGTCGTCTACCGTGAGGACGACTTCTGGGACGCCGAGGTCCTGCCAACGGCACTGACCGACAACCTGGACGGGCTAATACAGGCATTGCGCCAGCAGCCGGGCATCGGCGGAGCTATTGGTCTCGCTGCCGTTGGCGACGACTTTTTTGTGGCATTGCGAGTTCTTGGCAATCACATCTCCGTGTTCCTGTCCGATGTGACAGCGTCCGTGGACTGGTCGCTGGCTAGACAGGTACTGGCACACCTGGATATTCCCGTTCCTGAGGATGAAGACCTCGATCAGGTGCTGCCAGTCGGGGATATGTCGATCTTCGCTGACCTCGGGGTTGACGAGATGGAGCTCGGGGCCCTGTCAGGCGACCTCGACCTCTTCCCGGACGAGGTGCTCGCCAGCCTGGCGCGGCGAATCGGATTCGGCGCTGCCCTCGAGCGTGCCCTGGATTCCGCGATCGGCGCTCTCTAGCCCGTAGCGTGAGGGAATGACCGGCTACCTGGCCAGCTTCGAGCCCGCCATGCGGCTGGCAATCGCCGAGGCCGAGGCGGCCGCGGGGTCCGGTGAGGTGCCCGTAGGTGCCATCGTCCTCGGACCAGACGGGTCCGTGCTCGGCCGAGGGCGCAATCAGCGCGAGGCCACGGCCGACCCGATCGGGCACGCCGAAATGGTGGCGCTGCGGGCCGCAGGCCGGGCGAGGGCGAACTGGCGGCTCGACGGCTGCACCCTGGTCGTCACCCTCGAGCCGTGCACGATGTGTGCGGGCGCGGCCCTGGCCGGCCGCGTTTCGCGCCTTATATATGGCGCCCATGATCCGCGGGCTGGCGCCGCCGGATCGGTGTGGGACGTGCTGCACGACCCGCGACTCGGTCCGCCGGTCGAGACGCGCAGCGGAGTCCTCAGTGTCGAGTGCGCGGCCCTGCTCAGCGACTTTTTCGAAGAGCGCCGCTAGACGATCCCGGAACCCGCCTGCCGTCAGACTCCGGTAGGCTCAGCTGCGGTGGAGTCGCCTAGTGGCCGAGGGCGCACGCCTCGAAAGCGTGTGAAGGGGCAACCCTTCCGTGGGTTCAAATCCCACCTCCACCGCCACCTACCTGCAGCGATGCTCGACCCGGCTCCTGACAGGGACGGCCGATAGCCTCAGCTGATCCGGCGAGTGCGCCCTGCGGGCACGGGGGCAGCCGTGCCGGGGTGCAAGATCGCCGAGAGCGCCTCGACCCCGTCGACAAGCCGCGGGCCTGGCCGGACAACGAGACCGTTCGCATCGATTGCCCAGACCGCCGTCGAGGCGGGCAGCAGACGCGTGACGCTTTCAGCCTGTGCTGCTGCGCCGTCCAGGTCGAAGCCGCAGGGGGCGACTACAAGGACCTCCGGCGCAGCAGCAATTACGGCATCCCAGCTCGTCTGGACGGACCGCTCGCCGGGCTGAGCTGCGACCGGCTGGCCTCCGGCAGCTGTCACCAGGTCGGGCACCCAGTGCCCGGCGGTGAAAGGAGGGTCGATCCACTCGATGATGGCCACGGCCGGCCGCGGCGGCAGGCGACTCTGTTCGCGCACGCGACCAGCCGCTGGCGCAGGCTGGCGACGAGGTACTCGGCCTGAGGACGTGCGCCCGCGTGCTGCCCGATGGTCAGGATCGTTGCCAGCACGTCGTCGAGCGTGCAGGGGTCGAGGGTGACGACGTCCGCGGTGCACCCGAGGTAACCCAGGGCTTCCTGGACGTGGCCGGCGGGCAGCGCGCAGACACGGCACAGGTCCTGAGTCAGGATCAGCTGGGGAGCAAGCGCGGCAAGCGCTCCAGCGTCGAGCGTGTACAGGTCCTTGCCGGCGGCGAGTTGGGTGCGGACATAAGCGTCGATCTCTGCCGGGCTCATCGCCGACGTGTCCCTGCCGCCGACGACTACGGTCTTGTCGCGGCGGGCGGAGGCAGGCTCGTCGCATTCGAAGGTCACTCCGACTAGCTGGTCGGCCAGTCCGAGCGAGTAGATGATCTCGGTGGCCGACGGTAGCAGCGAAACGACCCGCACGTTTAGCGAGCCTACTGCTGGCCAGGACGTGGCGTTAGTCAGCAGCAGGTCGGCCTGCGCCGCAGGGCCGCTCCTTCCTCGGGTGCCGCGAGCGCGGCTAGCTCCGCGTCGCCTAGCCGTGCGAATTCGTCGCGGTACGACGAGCTCCACGGTACGGGCTGGCCCGCTTCGTCGATCTTGACGATGACGCGATAGCCGCTGGCCAGCGTCTGTGCGCCGTCAGGGCTCGCGCACCGGAACCGGTGAGTCGCACTCGTCCGGCCGATACGCGTCGCCGCCAGCTCGATCAGCAGCGAGCCCGGCGACTGTACCTGGGCAAGGAACTCGATGTGCAGTTCGCGGACCACGTAGCGCAAGTCCGGGTCACGGTCGGCGAGCACGCTCCAGCCTTTGCCGAGCTGCTCGAAGAGCGCTGACAAAGCTCGTTCGGCGGCGCGGTTCGATGCGTAGTCGCCTACGATCAGCAAGTCGAGGTCCTCGGAAAATCGCCTGATGACGCGAAGTTTCTCGAGGCTCGTGCCGCCCTTGAAGATGACTTCGCCTGGGCGAGCCGACGTGATGGCGCGCAGGGCAGCACATGCCCAGTAGTCCTTCTCAACCGCAAGCGGGAGTACACCGAGTTGCTCCGCCGCGGTCAGAATCGCAGCCGCGA
This sequence comes from uncultured Actinomycetota bacterium, assembly GCA_963711535.1. Classification (GTDB taxonomy): domain Bacteria; phylum Actinomycetota; class Actinomycetes; order Streptosporangiales; family Streptosporangiaceae; genus JAJYUU01. Next base: position 1,255,311 of record CAVQEN010000008.1, read on the forward strand.
ACTGGTCCGGCTCGATCTCCTGCCACGATGCGTTGCCTGCGCTCACTGTGTCGTCATGTCATGACCGGCAGAACTCGTGTTGCAGCTGCCGTCGTTCGCTCGTCTGAGTCGGGGACCTGCTCGGCCAGGTCGCTTCGGCCAGAAGCTCGAAGCAACTCGCGGAGCCGCGCGCGAACGCTTCCTGGCTCCGTACGACCGGCGTGAGCGACCCGATCCGGTCGAACTTGCCCAGACAATACAAGAGCCAATAGGCGCTCCCATGCTTCGTCCGGCGCAAGCTCGACGGCGCTCTCCCATGAGCCCAGAACCTCCAGGAGGGCAACCTCGATCGGGGCCAGTCCCGCCTCAATCCGGGCGTCACGAGACGGGCGGGCCACGAATCTGATCGCCCCCAGATTCTCGGGTGCCCGTGCTGGTACTGCGACTTCGGCTCGGCGTGGCACCCGGGTCGACATGCGAAGGAGGTTCGCAGCGTAGAGCCCGGCAGGCCCCACCCCAGGGCCAGGCGCTAGCTCGTGAATGAGGACATCAGTAGATGGCGGCGCCATGCCCAGAGGCGACTTGCTGCCGCGCCAGTACAGGCCTCGACGAACGCGGCGGAGCTCGCCCTCGTCGACGAGCGCCGAAAGGAGATGCTGCCTCGTCGACGGAGATCCAGCAAGCTCCCCCGTCAAGAGCCGCCGCCGCGGCCGCCGCGTTGGCCGTGATGCTGCGGCTCAGGCGGACTGCGCGGGCAATATCGGGCGCGTCGGGCGCGCGTCCGGTGCCAAGCTCCGGCCGCTGCTCGGCGCGGCCGGAGTAACTCAGCGCTCCGCCCAGGCGCAGGCCGAGCGCGCCGGCGAATGCGGCCTCGCACCAGCCCGCATTGGGGCTCGGATGGAGCGGGCCGTAGTGCACCGCGGTGTGCCAGGTGATCGAGGGCCGGCCCCCGACTGCCGGCGAGCACAGCGCGGTCATGCGTGCCGGGGCCCAGTTGGCGACGTCGTCGAGCCGGGCAGAGGCCCGGCCGTAGCGCTCGTACCGGGGTGAGTGATGACCGACCATGGCGTCGAGCGTATTCACAGCGCGGTATCCGGACAGGCCGGCCGGGCCGGCCAGCGCACCCCACAGCAGCGGCGCCACGATCGCGTCGCTGGTGTTCTCGGCGACAGACTCGACGACGGCCCGGGCGATCTCCAGGCCATCCAGTCCGAGCGGATCGCGGCCGCACAGCGCAGGGAGCAGGGCTCGTGCTTGCTCCAGGTCGCCGGCCAGGAGCGGGCCGCCGATCCGCGCAGCGGTCGCTGAGAGCGACCGGGAGGCAACCACGGCCCACGTCGTCACTGCGGTCACGGCGACCCGGCTGACTCGGTTCGCACGACACCGCGAGCTCGTGCGAAACAGTCGGCTGGCGGCAGGCCCCGGGGCTATCCCGAGAGCCAGGCCGCACGCTGCGTGGGCCACGCCGCGCGCCGTGTCATCCGCGTAGATATGCCGCTCCAGCGCGGTCACGGCCTGGCCGAACAACGCGACCGGATGGCCGTGTTCGGGATCGCCTGCCAGCACGTCAGCAATGACTCCGCTGATGAGCCCGGCCGCGAGGGGCCAGTCCCGCTGGACACCATAGCGGGAGGTCGCTGTCATTCCCCCGACCGTAGCGCGGGCAGCCATCCGGATCGCCTAACAGGGCGCGAATCTCGGCGATCCCGGCTCTGATGGCGTTCATCGGGATTCGTGTCGAAGGAGCAGCTGTTTGAGCGCGGAGGCGATCGAGTCCTGCTGCTGTCCGCTGAGCGGTTCGAGGAACGCCTGGTTGGCGGCGATCAATTCATGAAGAGCCTGCCCGGCGACCTTGCTGCCTTCCGGGGTAAGACGGATGAGCACCCCGCGCCGGTCTGCCGGGTCGGGGGTGCGGCGAATGAGCCTGGCTTGTTCGAGCCGGTCGAGCCGGGAAGTCATGGCCCCCGTGGTGATCAGGGAGGACCGGGCCATGTCGCTGGGCTTGCTGCCATGCTCGTCACCGACCCGGCGCAGCGTGTTCAGGACGTCGAAGTCGGCGATGCTCAGACCGAACCGCTGAAGGACGGTGCCGACGGTGCGTTCGTAGTAGCCCGCGCACAGCAGCAGGCGCCCGGTGACTTCGAGCGAGCTGGAATCCAGGTGCGGGTCACGTTCTCGCCATGCCTGGATGATGCGATCGACGGAGTCGCTCTCCACCTGGAGAAGTTTAGCTTGACATCAAGCGAGAGCCAAGTAGCCTGACGTTAAGTTACTTAATGGCAAGCTAATGGTGTCGCGAACGTCCGGACCGGCCACCCCGCCCGAGGAGGCTGCCATGCTCGCCGCCTACGTCACGGTCACCGTCGTGGCCGCGATCGCCTACGCGTACGCCGCCGTCTTGAACTTCACCCACGACAAATCAGTAGCCAGGGTCGCCGAGAGGCTGCGAGTGCCGGTGTCGTGGATGGTCCGGCTGGGCTTCCTGCTCGCCGCGGGCTCGATCGGGCTGGTGGCGGGCTTCGCCGTGCCGACGCTCGGAACGGCGGCAGCCTGCGGCCTGATCCTGTACTTCGTGTCCGCAGCCGGCGCCCACATCCGGGCACGCGATACCCGGCTCCTGAACTGGGCCAACTGGGCCGCGTTCTTCTCACTGGCCGTGGCCACGCTGGCGGTGGGCCTGACCTACCGCGGTCCCTGGTGACGGCGCCAGCGGCCTTGGCTCTGGTGAGAAACAGCGCACATGCTCACCGCAGCGACATGCCCTGTCCAGCTGCTCGCCACCGGCCCATGGCTACCAGCCGCCATCCGTCCCGGCTGAATAGCTACCAGTTCGGGTCCAGTAGTGACCTGAGGATATCTTCCATCGCGTCGAAGCTGGCCGGCGGCCCGTCGGAGCCGGTCAGTTCGACCGCTTCCGGACCGCTGGCGGGATAGTGATCGCGGCCAGCTTTGTCGCGGAACGCCAGCCGCATCGTCAGCGTTGTCAGTCCGCCGGTTTCGTGCAGCTGCCAGGTCTCCACCGCCTCCGCATCCGGCCAGCCGCCGAACAGCCACGTCTCCACGGTCCGGACCGGCGGCTCGACCTCTAGGTAGGTTCCGCGGAACCAGCACACGGTTCCGTCGTCGGTAACGAACGAGTGGAGGTAGTTCCCTCCGACGCGCAGGTCGATCGAGCACTCCGTCATCGGGTCCGAGGGGTAGGCGCCCCATTTGCTCACATGCTCGGGCTTGGTCAGTACGTCGAAGACGAGAGCGATCGGAGCGTCGAACTCTCGTGTGATGAGGACCTCGAGCTCGTTCGGGAACTCGATGCGTGCCGATCCGCGCCGACTAGGTGTCATTGCTGCTCTCCTTGTTGTCGTCGCTCCGCACAAACACGCCGGCGTAGATGGCCTGCTGGCGCACCGCGTGCACCTTCGCTACGAACGCCTCGCCCCCGGATCGACAGGCTGCCAGCAAATTTCTCACGCGACCACTGTGGCCCGAGGACGCCGGTACGTAGGTACGTTTCCTGGTTTCGAGTCTCGAGCAGATCAGTCCCAAGGTCCCCGGAGCCCCGGAGCCCGGAGGATCACGAGCACATGTGCTGGCTCACTACCCAACCCAGCAGGAAGGCAGCTGCTACGACGGCCCCCACTTTCGCCAGCCGCGGCAGCCGCTCCCTTGACTTGTCAGTGAACGAGTTTGCGGTTCTCGAAGCTCTTCTGCGAGCCAGCCCTGGCTTCCTGACCGCCGAGGATCTCCTGGATCAGGCCTGGGATGAAAATGCCGACCCCTTCACCAACGCCGTGTTCGTCACCATCAGCAGACTCCGCCGCAAGCTTGGCGACCCCCCGGTTATCGAGACCAGGACCCGGGCCGGCTACCACGTCACAGACTCTTGCCGTTAGGGCGGCGGCGTCGGCTGCCCGGGCATTAGCTCTATGATTCCCGGGCAGGCCTTACACGGGCCTAACGACCTACGCAAGGGTCGTGTTAGGAGCCAGCCCGTATAACGGATCGGCGAAGGTCCGACCACCCAGCCCGGAGGTCAGTTCTCAGGTGCTCGTGCGCGAGATCACCAGGCGATATCAAGGCGCCGTGCCGGTTGCAGCCGCCGGCTACCAGCGGGCATGGTGCTGGCCGTCGTGCTGGCAGGTGCCCTCCAGCGATGGTGGGCCGCCGCGCATACGATCGGCACGCTCACTTCTGACGGTGCGGTCATCGGCCTCATGGCCCTCCAGCTGCTCCACCACGGACAGCTCACCGCCTACATGTGGGGGCAGTCCTACGGCGGCAGCCTTGAGGCTGTCGTCACGGCCGCCGTCTTCGCCGTCGGCGGGGTCGGCACGAGCCAGCTGCTCGCGACCACTGCGCTGTCCAGTGCGCTGTGCGCGGTCGCGTTGTGGCGCGCCGGACGGCTCATAGTCGGGGAGCCCGCGGCGCAGACCGGCGCGCTTGCCTTCTGGGTCTGGCCTGCGTCCTTTCTCTGGCGGGCGGTCAAGCCCGGCGGGACGTACATGATCGGCCTTGCGCTCGCGCTCTGCGCAGTCGGAGCGCTGGCAAAGATCCGGCAGGGCGATGACGACTGGCGCCGTTGCTGTGTAGCCGGGCTGTGGTGCGGCCTCGCGCTCTGGTCCAGCCCGATGTCCCTCGTGCTGTTCATCCCGGCCGTGGTCTGGCTGACTCCCACGATCCGCCGACTCGGCTGGCGGCTCCTGGCGATCGTCGCAGGCGGGATCGTCGGAGGCCTCCCCGTTCTCTGGTACGGCGCCACGCATGACTGGCGGAACCTGCACATGCCGGGCTACCGCGCGGACCTGCTGACCGGCTTTCCGCATCGGTTCCTGCAGTTCTTCCCCATCGAGGGCCCGATCGCGATGGGAGTGCGCGTCGAAGGCTCGTTCGCCTGGATCGGCGGATACGCAGGCGAGATTCTCGCCGCGGCCGGCGCGGCGGCCCTGCTGATAACAGCGTTGGTCGTGATTTCCGGCCGAGCGCCGCGTTGCAGGCTGCCCGTTCTGACGATCGCGTTGCTGCCTGTTCTCTACGGCTTCAACCCGCTCGCCGACCATGTTGGCCAGGGTCGTTACGCGCTCTTCGCAGTTCCCATGGCTGCGCTGCTCATAGGTGTCGGCCTGGAACGAGCTGGAGTTCTCCTCCAGCACCGCACGGCAGGCCGCGCGCAGCGGCAGGTTGCGGCAGCCCCGTCCGCGCGCAGCGGTGGCCCGAGGCCGCGGCTGGTGTGGATCGCGGGGCTCGCCTGCGCGTGCGCGCTTGGCACGATTGGCCTGCGCGACGAGCCCGGGCGAAGGCTCGTGTCGTTCCCCGCACCCGACGTGCCGATGCCCGTCAATGACTCGGCGCTGCGGGTGCTGATCGCCGCCCATGGAGTCAAGGACGCGTACGCCAGTTACTGGATCGCCTACCGCGTCATGTTCGAGACTGGCGGCCGGACGGAGGTGACGTCGTACGACTTTGACCGCTATCCGCCTATCACCGCAGCAGTGAACACAAGCCCGGACCCCGCGTACCTGTTCGTCGCCGCGTCCAGAACCGTCAGCTCATTTGAGGCCTGGTGCCACGACCACCACGTCGGCTACCAGACGTGGCATCGTGGCGGCTTCACCGTCGTACGGCCCGCGGCGAAGGTCACGCCGAGCATGCTGCCCGCAGAAGTGCTGTGGGCACCGGCACGTTCGCGCACGTCCTAAGCGCCGCGGTTAGCGACTCGTTGCGCCCGCGCCCGCAGGAATCTCGATGCCGTCCATCAGCTGTCCGGACAGCACCTGCGGCAAAGTGTCGTCCAGCGGTGCGTGACCGAAGAACAGCCGCGTGTAGACCGGCCCGAAGAGCTGATCAGCTGTCGCCTCGAGATCGATGCCGGCGCGAATCTCGCCGCGCGCGATCCCGGCTCGGAGCGCCTCCAGAGTCACTGCCCGGCGCGGCGCGAGCCAGCGGTCGCGCAGCGCCCGGGCGATGTCCGGATCGGATTGCGCCGAGACGACCAGCGCCCGCATCAGCGGCCCGGCCGTGCTGTCGCGGAACAGCCGGACCAGGGCGGCGATCTGCCAGGTCACGGCTTCACGCGCAGAAGCATCGGCGGGAATCGCGAGCGTCCCGGACACCTGGTCGAGGAAGCCGTCCAGGGCCACCGCGCCGCGCGATGGCCACCACTTATAGATCGTCGCCTTGCCGACGCCAGCTCGCGCGGCAATCGCCTCCATGGTGGCGGCACCGAGTCCGCCGGTGAGCATGAGCTCACCGGCAGCGGCGAGGATCGCTCTCCGCGCCTGCTCGCTGCGGGGCCGGCCGCGCGGCCGCCCCGCGCCAGATTCAGCCGGAGACACTGCTCACCTCGCTATCGGCGGGGCCACCTGACGGGTCTCTCCCGCCTGCGCCTGCGGTTGCGGTCCCGGCCGCGCCTCCGGGCGCCTGGCCCCGCGTGGACGTCAGCCACCGAAGGAAGCGAGCGCCCTCGGCGCTCGCGGATAATGTCATACACCCAGATCAGCACGGCGAAAAGCGGCAGCGCCGCGCCGAACAGCGTGACACCCGTCCAGCCATCGGCCGCGTGAAGCCAGCCAGAGACCGCCGATCCGATCGATCCGCCGATGAATGCCGATGTCATATAGATGGTGTTGATCCGTGCGCGCGACGTTTCCCGAAGTGCGTAGATGTCGCGCTGGCTGAGCACCTGGTTGCCCTGGGTGGCCAGGTCGAGCAGGACGGCAGCGCCGGCCAGGGCCAGCACGCTCCCGGCGCCGGCCAGTGCCAGCACCATCGCCGCGAACCCGATCACGATGGAAATGAGCCGTCCGATCTGACCGTGACCCCGGTCGCCGAGTACCCCCGCAACCAGTGCGGCAGCAGCTCCTCCTGCTCCCACCAGAGCGAAGCCCGCGATCTGGAGCTGCGACAGGTGGTGGACGTCGACGAGCTGGTACGTGATCGACGTCCAGAAGCAGCTGAACGCAGCGAACATCAGTGCCTGCGCCAGCGAGCGCCGGCGGAGCACGGGTTCCTCGCGGGCCAGCCGGATTGTCGAGCGCAGCAGCTGTCCGTAGCGGACGGCGGCTTCCGGCATCCGCTGCGGCAGGATTCGCCGCAGCACCGCAGACAAGATCAGCATGGCGAGGGCGGAGGCGACGTAGATGCTGCGCCAGCCCCACGCTGCCGCTGCCAGACTGGAGACTGACCGGGCGAGCAGGATCCCGAGCAAGAGGCCGCTCATGACGCGACCGACGTACTTACCGTGCTGGCCCGCCGGGGCAAGATGCGCGGCGAACGGCACCAGGACCTGCACCACGACGGAGGTGATGCCGATCGCCACCGAAGCGACCCAGAACACGGTGAAGTCGGGCGAGAGCGCGGCCACCGCGAGCGCAGCGGCAGTGATGAGCAATGTCCGGCAGGCGAGCTTGCGATTCTCGATGAGGTCGCCCAGCGGCACCAGGAAGGCCAGCCCGGCCGCATAGCCGACCTGCGTCGCGGTCACGATGGTGGCGGCCGCGCCCTGGCTGACGCCGAACGCGGAGGCCATGAGGGCCAGCAGCGGCTGTGCGTAGTAGATGTTGGCCACCGTCAGCCCGCACGCCACAGCCATCGTGAAGATCACGAGCTGCAGCCCGGCCTGGCGTCGGTCTGACCCGTTCCCCAGCTTCGTCATCACGCTCCCTCGAGACTGCGCGCAGCACGTGCCTGGCGGCGCGCGATTAACTGAACGCGAGGTTCAGTATCTCTATTCCGGGGGAGCGGGCGGGCCGACCGCTAGTCGAGCTCAAGCACCCGCACGTGCAGGACCGAGCGCTGCTGCAGGGCGGCGCGCAGCGCGCGGTGCAGTCCGTCTTCCAGGTACATCTCGCCGTGCCAGCTGACCACGTGCGGGAACAGGTCGCCGTAGAACGTGGAATCGTTCGCGAGCACGGTGTGCAGGTCCAGGACGTTCTTCGTGGTGATCAGCTGATCGAGCCGGACGGGCCGCGGCGGGATCTGCGCCCACTCACGCCCGGTTCGCGCGTGGTCGGGGTATGGCCGCCCGTCCCCGACCTGCTTGAAGACCACAGGCCGAGTTTAAAGGAGTACGGCGCGTCGTGCCCCAAGACAAATTCTTCCGGAAACGAGGCCGCCAGACGCCAGTCCAGCAGCCCGCGCGCCCCGGTCACGGGGAAAGCGCCAGGTTCGTGTCGTGAGCAGGGGCGGGCTGTCGATAAGCTTGCCGGCGGAGGATTCGCCTAGTGGCCTAGGGCGCACGCTTGGAAAGCGTGTTGGGGGCAACCCCTCAAGAGTTCGAATCTCTTATCCTCCGCCATCCTGACCAGGCAAAACTCAGGGCCAGTCCATGATGTGGACTGGCCCTCTGCCGTGCTGGTCCCCTGCCGACCTGCCTGGCCACGCCCTTGAGAATTGAATCGAGCACGTGCTGATACCTCGTGGCCATGGCCGGGCTCGACCACCCCATGATGCCCATCGCCGACAATGAACAATCCGCCATGCTCGGCATTAGCGAATCGGGCTTCGGCGGGGGCAAGCTTATCGTCCCGACGGGCGTAGTCAGACTGAATGGGTGTGGTCAGAGCGGCGTGAGGATCATCAGGATCTCGTCTCTGGTGTCGTCGGGGGCGAGCCGGAGCTTGCCGGGCCAGCGGCCTGTTTCCCGCCAGCCGAGCTGAGCGTAGAAACATTCGAGTCCTGTTCCGCCGCGAGCCTCGAGGTGGAGTTGCTCGAGGCCCATTTCGTCGCGGGCGACTTGCCGGATCCGGTGCATCAGAGCCGATCCGATGCCCTGGCTGCGGCATGCGGGCAGGGTCTGCAGGTGGTTAACGGTCCCCCAGTGGCCGATCAGAGGACTGGGGTCGCGGCTGAGGACCACCCATCCTGCGAGGGCGTCGCTGCTGCGGGCGAGCAGTATCCGGCGTCGCTGCGGGTCGAGGCTGCTTGCCAGGGTATCGACTGCCGGGGCGACGTGGCTGGCGTTCACCGGGGGGAACGGGAATCCTGCGGCGCCGCCGGCGTTGGTGACGGCGATCCAGCACGCGGTCAGTTCCTGCCTGACCGCCGGGCCGGCGTCGCCCGGCTGCGTGAGCTGGATGATGTCGAGATCGCGGCGGGTCGTCATGGACCGACTGTTTCACGTCGGGCTGTCATTCCCTGTTCCCTGGTGGCGGCGCTAACCCAGCCCGGTGGCGGTTAGCTGATCCCTGGTCTCCGTTCTGGTTTCATTCGCGCGGGTTCAGCAGCGTCCGTCGAGGACCGTGAAGCACCCACCGTCGAGGTCGCGGACGGTGTTGACCTCAGCTGGACACGCCCACAGACTTGGAAAGCGTGTTGGGGCAACCCCTCAAGAGAGGTTCCGTCTTCGCTGTCGTCGTCATCAGCGACGGCGGCATGGTGCCTCTCGGCGTCGTCCCTCGACCAACCCATGATCGCCATGGCCGCAGGCGTCGGCACTGCGAGGGTCGCCAGCACAATCGCGGCGGTGTGACGGGCTTCGTGTAGCCGTCCGTCATGTACGCCGGCCTCACTGAGCAACGCTTTCCATTCGCGGTAGTCGGTGTTCGGGTTGAGAGCGCGGCCGACCGGACGAACGTCCCGGGTGCGAGGCCGAACGACAACCGTTCCTCCCGGAGGGACGGAGCTACCTCCGTGACGGTGCACCCGACACGGTGAAGCCTCTCAGCAGGGCCGCTAGCATCAAAGACGCGCTGATCTCTCGAGGGGCTGAAGCGGGCGATGAGTAACGGGAAGCCGAGGTCGGTTCTGCCGAACCTGGGGCTCGATGACCTGCTCGATGAGCTGCAGGTCAGGCTCCAGGCGGTGCTGGCGACCCGGGACCGGGTCAATGCCCTGTTCGAGGCCGTGATCGCCGTCGGCAGCAACCTGGACATCGAGATTGTGCTACGCGGGATCGTCGAGGCCGCGGTGACCCTGGTGGACGCCCTTTATGGCGCAATGGGCGTGATCGGGGAGGGCGGTCGGCTGGCCGAGTTCATTCCGGTCGGCCTGACCGAGGAACAGATCGGCCAGATCCATCACTGGCCGGAGGGCCGCGGCCTGCTCGGCGCGCTCATTACTGATCCGCAGCCCTTGCGGATCGCCGATCTCGGCGCGCATCCGCTGTCCTCAGGATTTCCTGCTGGGCATCCGCCGATGGGCTCGTTCCTCGGCGTGCCGATCCGGATCCGCGATGAGGTCTACGGCAACCTGTACCTGACCGGGAAGCGCGACGGCGGCCAGTTCGACGAGGAAGACGAGTCCGTCCTGGTAGCACTGGCCGCCGCAGCGGGCGTGGCGATCGAGAACGCGCGACTGTTTGACGAGGCCCGCAGGCAGCAGCGGTGGCTGACTGCCAGCTCGGAGGTCACGCGTGCGCTGCTGTCGGGCGCCGGCCTCGGCGATGCCCTGGAGCTGATTACCGCGAGTGCCCTGGGCATGTCCGGCGCCGACCTGGTGGTGCTCGCGCTGCCGACTGCGGACGGCAGCCAGCTGCAGATCGAGCACGCGGCAGGCGAGGAGTCAGCGAGCGCGCTCGGCCTGGTGCTGCCGGCCGGCGGGTCGGCGTCGGGCCAGGTTCTGATCAGCGGCGAGCTGCTGAGCGTCGATGATTTCAGCCACGACGAGCGGGTCGCCAGGGTTGCGCGTGAGCACCTGAGCCTGGGCCCGGCGGTCCTGGTGCCGCTGGGGGCGGCAGGGAAGGTACGCGGGGTGCTGACGGCCGGCGTGCGGCCTGGCTCGATGCCGCTGGCGCCTGCGGCGGTCGCGATGCTGGTGACCTTTGCCACTCAGGCCGGGATCGCGTTGGAACTGGCCGACCACCGGCGCCAGGCCGAGCGGCTCGCGGTGTTCGATGACCGCGACCGGATCGCCCGCGATCTGCATGATCTGGTCATCCAGCGGCTCTATGCCACCGGCATGTCGCTGCAGGGCCTGGTCGGGCTGATAGCGTCCCCGGAGGTCGCCGGCCGGGTGAACGCGGCCATCGACGCGCTGGACGAGACGATCAGGGAGATCCGGTCGTCTATCTTCGCGCTCCAGACCCGGCAGGAAGCCGCGCCCCCGGCCATGCGGGCGCGTGTCCTGGCCATAGCAGACGAGATGACCGGGCCGCTAGGGTTTCCGCCGTCCCTGCAGCTCGACGGGCGCCTGGACGACAGCGTGCCCCCGGACGTCACCGACCAGCTGCTGGTCGCGCTGCGCGAGGCCCTCTCGAACGCGGCCCGGCACTCCGGCGCCAGCCGAGTCGACGTTGAGGTCCGCGCTGCCGATGACCTTGCACTGACCGTCCGCGACAACGGATCAGGGATCAAAGAAACCAGCCAGCGCAGCGGACTGAGCAACCTGGAGCAGCGGGCGAAGAAACTCGGCGGCTCCTTCACGATCAAACCCGCCGGCGGCGGCGGCACGGAACTCCAGTGGCACGTACCGCTTACCACCCGGAGCAACGCGCCCGGCTCATAGCTCACTCCCGGGCCGAGCGGCGAGCGACAGTTCCTACAGAGCGCTGCCACGGCCAGCCGATGGCCTCACGAGGCAGTCATGGACGGCCCGCAGTGTCGCCCAGACCGCAGCCTTGCAACTGCGCCTTCCGGCGATCGCCTTATGGCAATGTCTCAGGCTGGTCGAAGACACGCGAGGCGTAGGCGGCCGCCTGCGTCCGCCGCTGCATGCCGAGCTTGACGAACAAGCCTGACACGTAATTCTTCACGGTCTTCTCGGCCAGGTACATCCGCTCGCCGATCTGCCGGTTCGTCAGGCCTTCGCCGATCAGCTCGAGGATCTTGCGTTCCTGCTCGGTCAGCCCAGCCAGCGGGTCCTTCCGGTTCGCCGCATCGCGCATCCGGGCCATCACCTTTCCGGCCGCACCGGGGTCCAGCATCGACTCCCCGCCCGCGACGGTGCGAACGGCGCCCACCAGGTCAGTTCCCCTGATCTGCTTAAGCACGTAGCCGGCGGCGCCCGCCATGATCGCATCGAACAGTGCCTCGTCGTCGCCGAACGAGGTGAGCATCAGGCAGGCGATCTCCGGATGCCGGGACCGGATCTCCCGGCATACGCTCACCCCGTCGCCGTCCGGCAGTCGCACATCCAGGATGGCGACATCCGGCATCAGCGCCGGGATCCTGGCCAGTGCCGACTCTGCGGTCCCGGCCTCGCCGATCACCGTGAGGTCCGGCTCGGCCTCCAGCATGTCCCGGACCCCGCGCCGCACGATCTCGTGGTCGTCAAGCAGGAAAACCTTGATGCCCGGTTTGTCCTGCGCCTGCTCGGCCATGTGCTGTCGCCCCTCGCGCGTGTCCCGAAGTCACACCGGGAGCCTGGTCGCCTCAGGGCCGGTGCGCTCCAGGTTAGCCGCGGCCGAGTCGGCCAGAGCAGGACCAAGGTCCCATAATCACCGGACGTAAGGCATCTTCGGCGCCAGGTGTCAGGCGCCGGCCCGAGGTGGCGGCTGCTCGTCTGCACCGGGCCCGCGAGCGCGTACGAGACGCGCGAACTGGCCAGGCGAGACCATGGCGATGTGGCCATCTGCCAGCCACCTCACGATGTACGGCGGTGCGCCGTCGGAATGCAGCGCGCCGATGATGAGCGCCGTCCGCTCCGGGTCGCCTTCGACAAGTAGCAGGTCGCCCGCCTGTGCGTACATGACGGCTCCTCTCATCGCGGCTGTCATTTCTGAGCGTCGCCATGAGCGGCACCCAGCCAGCAGGCCGGCGTGAAACACCAGGACCTTCGATCCGTACCAAGGCCTGGGTGTCGGCGCGCCACGGACACAGGCCGCCCAGGCCCAGGCGTCAGCAGCCGGACCCTGTTCGGCGCGCGGACACATGTCGCACATGGACCGATGCGGCCCGCTCTCTAGCGGGCCGCACCAGGTGCATCGTGGGGTTGAAGCGGAACCCTACGCGGTCTTGCTGGCGGCGGGGGTCCTGCCGGCAGCCTGGCCGAGGAACTGGCGCATATGGGTGTGCAGGCCGCGCTCGTTGTGATGCCGCTCCCGGTAGCTGGCGATCAGTCCGTCGACGCCGATCCAGCTGGACGTCCGCCACATGACCAGGATCACGATCGCGAACAGGGCGTACCACGCGCAGACGCTCGCGGTGCCCGACATCACATAGGTAAACAGGAGCGCCAGGCTGCCGAGCGCCGCGACCCGGGTGAACAGGCCTGCCACCAGGGCGACGCCGATGGTGAACTCGGCCACCGCGATCAGGACGCCGATCCAGCCGGCGTTCGGGACCACGAAGCTGTGCAGGAAACTGCCCCACCAGGTGTAGGCGGGCGCTCCGTGGGCGGCGAACCCGGCCACCCCGACGCCGTTGTGGTGCAGGAAATACGGGTTCTCGGCGCCGAACAGCTTCGCCCAGCCCGCCTGGATCCACATGATCCCCAGCCAGACCCGCATTGCCAGCCAGCCGACGGCCAGGATCTTCGATTGCTTGGCCCATTCCCACACGCCCAGGTTGGCGCGCTTGGCCGGGTCACCGATTACTGCAGCAGGCAGGTTTGCCATGTCGAAACGCTTCCTTCTTCTCTATGCGCCAATCCCTTTGGCTCCCTCCCATCGTCGCTGCGGACACTGCCCTGGCCGCAGGGCCAAAGGTCCCGATCCGGCAGTGCAAAAGGGCACCTCTCCGACCGTGCCTGGGCCATGATCAGGCTGCTGGCCGTGCCTACGGCGTTCGAGCTGGTCATGGACGGTGGCGGTTGTCGGCGAACGCTGGGAAGGCGTGTTGGGGGCAACCCCTCAAGAGTTCGAAGCTCTTATCCTCCGCCAAGCCGCGTCGCTTATCGCGAGAAGATCACCGCCTCGGGCGAGCGAGCCCGGTAGCCGCGCGGCCCGCGGCTGCGGTTATGGCTTTCCCATCGACGTGGCGGCTAGTGCTTGACGCGATCGGGCCGGGTTGGTTGACTGACTTAGTCAAATGTCTAACCTAGTTGCCCAGGGTATGGCCGGAAGGACCGACGATGGCTACCGATTCAGGAGCTGATCACCCAGACGGCGCTCTGGCCACCGCGATGAGCCAGGCCGTGCCGAGGACGGCGGCGCGGGCCACCGCGGAGGAGGCACTGCTGGACGCGGCGGAGCAGCTGCTGGCCGATATCGGTTACGCGCGCGTCACGACCCGGCGGCTGGCCGAGGAGGCGGGCATCAACCACGGCCTTGTTCACTACTACTTCGGCTCGAACGAGAACCTGCTGGTGCACGCGCTGGAACGGTTCACCGGGCGGCTGATCGCCCGGCAGCGGGAGCTGCACGCTGCCGACCTGCCGTTCGCGGAGAAGTGGCGGACGGCGATGCGGTACCTGGTGAGCGAGGATCTCAGGTATCAGAAGATCTGGCTGGAGCTGCAGGCGCTGGCCTGGAACAACCCCGACATAAGAACGCGCCTGGCGCGGGTGAATGCTGAGTGGCGGGCGGTGCTGACCGGGGCGTTCGACCAGCCGCGCCGCGAGCTTGGCATCGGGCTCCCGCTGCCGGCGCTGGTGTCGCTGGTGATGACGCTCAACATCGGCCTCATCGTCGAGCGACTGGGCGGCATCGAAACCGGGCACCGCGAACTGCTGGACTGGATCGACCAGTGGATATCCCGGTGACCGATCCCGGCTGCGAGCAGTCGCGGGCACGGTATCCCGACAGTTCCGGCTACACCAGGCGCAACGGGGTGCGGCTCTACTACGAGGTGTACGGTTCCGGCGACCCGACAGTCTTGCTGCTGCCGACATGGTCGATAGTCCATTCGCGGCACTGGAAGATGCAGATCCCCTACCTCGCCCGGCACTGCCGCGTGCTCACGTTTGACGGGCGCGGCAACGGCCGTTCCGATCGCCCGGCGGCGGGATACGAGCAGGCCGAGTACGCCGCTGACGCCCTGGCGGTGATGGATGCCACCGCGACCGAGCGCGCGGTGCTCGTCTCGCTCTCGGTCGGCGCGCAGTGCGCCCTGCTGCTGGCGGCTGAGCATCCGGACCGCGTGACCGGGACTGTTTTCATCTGCCCGGCCGTGCCGTTCGGCTCGCCGCTGGAAGATCGGACGCGTTACCCGTGGGACGAGGTGCTGGCCACCACTGATGGCTGGGCGAAAGACAACCGCCATTACTGGCTGCGGGATTACCCCGGCTTCCTGGAGTTCTTCTTCTCCCAGATGTTCACCGAGCGGCATTCGACCAAGCCCGCTGAGGACTGTATCGGCTGGGGTCTGGAGACCACCGCCGAGACGCTCATCGCGACGCAGATCCCTGACGGCCTGGACGAGGAGACCGCACGCGAGCTGTGCGGCCGGCTTGGCTGCCCGGTGCTGGTGATCCAGGGCACGGCGGACGCGATCACCGGGTCCGGCCGCGGGATCGCGCTCGCCGCGGAGACCAGCGGCGAGCTCGTGCTGCTCGAGGGCTCGGGCCACGGCCCGCATGTCCGTGATCCGGTCAAGGTGAACTTGCTCCTGCGCGAGTTCGCCGTCCCGCGCGCGGTTCCCGCGCGCTGGGCGCGGGGCCGGGCCCGCCGCAAGCGGGCGCTCTACATCAGCTCGCCGATCGGCCTCGGTCACGCCCGCCGGGACGTGGCGATTGCGGACGAGCTGCGGAAGCTGCATCCCGGCCTGGAGATCGACTGGCTCGCCCAGCATCCGGTCACCAGGGTGCTGGAAGAGCGCGGTGAGCGCGTTCACCCGGCCAGCGCGCACCTGGCCAGCGAGTCCGGGCACATCGAGAGCGAGTCAGCTGAGCATGACCTGCATGCCTTCCGGGCCATCCGGCGGATGGACGAGATCCTGCTCGCCAACTTCATGGTTTTCCACGACCTCGCCCGCGAGGAGGACTACGACTTGTGGATCGGCGACGAAGCCTGGGAACTCGACTACTACCTGCATGAGAACCCGGAGCAGAAACACGCCGCCCACGCCTGGCTGACCGACTTCGTCGGCTGGCTGCCGATGCCCGACGGCGGCGAACGCGAGGGCTTCCTCACCGCCGACTACAACGCCGAGATGATCGGGCACATCGCCCGCTACCCGCGAGTCCGTGACCGCGCCATCTTCGTCGGCGACCCCGACGACATCGGCCCGGACACCTTCGGCCCCGGCCTGCCGCTAATCCGCGAGTGGACCGAGAAGCACTACGACTTCGCCGGTTATGTCACTGGCTTCGACCCGCGCCAGCTCGCGGACCGCGAACTGCTGGGCTATCGCGCCGACGAGCGGGTCTGCATCGTGGCCGTGGGCGGCTCAGGAGTCGGCGCTCACCTGCTGCGCCGGGTAATTGCAGCCTTCCCCGAGGCAAAGCAGCGCGTGCCCGATCTGCGGATGATCGTGGTGGCCGGCCCGCGGATCGATCCCGGCAGCCTGCCGACCCACGACGGGCTGGAGATCCGCTCGTACGTGCCTCAGCTATACCGCCACCTGGCCGCCTGTGACCTCGCCGTCGTCCAGGGCGGGCTAACCACGACCATGGAGCTGACCGCTGGCCAGCGGCCGTTCCTGTACTTCCCCCTCCGCCACCACTTCGAGCAGAACATCCACGTCCGCCACCGGCTCGAACGGTACCGGGCAGGCCGGTGCATGAATTACCAGACCGCCGAACCAGCCGACATCGCCGCGGCAATCGCCAACCAGATCGGCCGCCGGGTCGACTACCGCCCGGTCGCCACCGACGGCGCCGCCCGCGCCGCATCGCTGCTCGCCAGCCTCCTCTAGCAACAAGTCAGCCAGAACCTTGCGATAGGTCGCCGCCTTCCCAACCCGACAGCGCTCTGTGCGAGGTGAGCCCGGCTCAGCTCGCGCCGGCAGGGGCGGTCAGGTGCCCGCCGAACACCCCGGTGATGGTGAGGATCGCGAGCAGCGCGCCAGCCAGCCCCACGATGATCGCGCTGGTCGCGGCGGCCTTGGCCCAGCCCGGAGTACCGCGGCTGAGCTGGACCCTCGGCCAGAGCAGCGCGCCGGCGCCGAACAGCACCGCCGCGACGGCGAATACGAGCGCCCACCAGCCCTGGGTATGCCAGCCGTTGGCATACAGGTTCAGGTCCTGCTGCGCCGCCAGACCGGAGCTCGGGGCGTGCACCTCCGCGTTGTACTGCGCGTGACTGACCACGACACCGCTGGTCCAGTTCGTCGTAAGGGAGACGATCGCGAGGGCCAGGCCGGCGAAGCCGAAGCCTCCGCTCACCGCCCCGGCCCCGGAAACGTCGTCCTCGTCCGAGCCGTCGTCGCCAATCTCGATGAGCTCTTCCGGAAGATCAGCTTCTTCGGCCGGAGAGCCGAGAGGGGCGAGCTCGGACTCGGACTCGGACTCGGCGTCCGCCCCGCCGTCGTTCGTGGAGTTATCTGTCATAGGCGCCCACCCTAGGGGCAAAGACTGAGAGCTCGGTGAATGAACGGACACGATTGGTGGTTCCCCAGTCGTCCACACCGTGGAGCAGCCGCTGCCTCGCAGTCTGCCCAGCGGCGTGTGCAGATCCTGGGTGGGCGGCCGGCCATGTCGCGCCGACGGCGTGCGGCCGATCCGGGAGCCGGCCACCGCCGCGACGGGGAGCCGCTACTGGTTCTTCCAGCGGTCCGAGACGGCAATCTTCCTCGGCGCGGCTGTCGTCCTCGCCGGGCTGTGCTTCTGGTGGGTCCGCCGCCGTGTCACCTGAGGTCCTGAGCGAGGACGTGAGCGCCTTACGAGCCACATCCGAACGGTGGCACCGACGCGGCCTTCCGCTATCAGCGCTCCTTGACGGCATGCAGCAGCGTGACGCCCAGCCACGGGCCTCCGTACCAGTACCCAGGTCCGAGTCCGCGCAGCGTGCCCTGGCCGATGTGCTCGGCATACTTCGCGGCCATGGGCCAGATGTCGGCGATGAGCACCTGCCCGCCCGGGCGCAGCACCCGCATGGCCTCATCCACCGCGCGGTACCGCCCCTCGGGCGAGGGGATGTTATGGATCGCCATCGCGCTCGTCACGACGTCGAAAGAGCCGTCTGCGAACGGCAGCGCGGTCATGTCGGCCGTGTGCACTTCTACCCGGTCGGCGACCCCGGCTGCGGCGGCGTTGGCGAGCGTGGCCCCGGGCCTGTTGCCGCTCTGCTCTTTTGTCCACAGGTCCGCGCCGGCGGCGTGTCCCGCCGGCAGCCGCCTGGCGGCCGCGATCAGCACCGCGCCGCGGCCGCAGCCGAGGTCCAGCAGTCGCTCGTCACCCTTCAGGCGGGCCTCATCCAGTATCCGCTCCCAGATGCGCAGCTTGCCGCGCAGTGTGGTGTGCAGGTAAATGCCGGTGTGGGCGAGCAATACCGTCCCCGCGGTCGCCATCGCGACCCGTCCTGGCCGCCACCGGGCGGCGGCCAGGCAGCAGGCCACTCCAGCTGCGCCGAGAACCGTTGGGAAGGGAAGCCCGTCAACGCCATACCGCGGCCACTGAGAATGCGGTGGCGGGGAGTCATCCCGGTCCTTGTGCATGCTCGCAGTGTTACAGGCGCAACTGCCCGGCATCTTGGAGAAATGTTCCCCTCGTGACCAGCGCCACCGGCGTTGCGCCAGCCCGGTACGGCCAGACATCCGGTCCAATGCCGCCCCGACTGTCATTCGGTTGCTCAACCCGACGACGCTCGGGCAGGCCGGGTATCGTGCAGCACGCCGCTAGCGGGCGGCCACCACTTGCCGTACCGTGCGATGGCGAGCAACGCGATGCGGTCGGGCGTGAGCGCGACCGCAGTGTTGCGCATTGCTACGGCGACCGGGTTGCGTAGTTGCTGGCCGAATCGCAACTGCCGTGTCGCTGCCAGGGACATTGCCTGGGTCCGGGCCAGGCGTTCGTGGTCGTAGTCGGCTAGCGCCGTGGCCACGTCGCGGTTGCGGCTGAGCGCTGCGGCGAGCACGACTGCGTCTTCGAGGGCCTGGCCGCCGCCTTGCCCGAGGTTGGGTGTCATCGCGTGCGCGGCGTCGCCGAGCAGGACGACGCTGCCTCGGTGGTAGCCGTCAAGCTTCGGTAGCCGGTAAATGTCGTGGCGCAGCACGGCCTGGGGCCGGGTGTGCGCCAGGACTGCCGGGATCGGCTCGTGCCAGGTCCCGAACCGGCGGCGCAGCTCCTCGAGCTCGTCGGGGTTGCGCTGGCCTTCGCCGGCGTTTGCCGCGGCATACCAGTATGTGCGTCCGTCGAGGAGAGGCATCACACCGAATTCAGTGCCCTGGCCCCAGCTCAGGCTCATCTCGGTGACTGCAGCCGGCGATGGCGTCGCGACCGCGCGCCAGGAGGTAGATCCGGAGTACACCGGAGCGGGCGCATCGGGCCAGCGCTGGGCACGAACCCAGCTGTGCACCCCGTCGGCACCGACGACTAGCTCCGCGGGCAGCAGCGCATCCTGGTCCCGGACCCGGAAGCGAACCTCCGCCGGCCCGCCGTCCGCGCCCCCGTGGATGCCGGCGGTCGCCACACCGGCAATAAGGGCTGCGGCCGGCAGCGCGTCGCGCAGGATTTTGTGCAGTTCAGCGCGATGAATGACAAGCGCAGTGGTGCCTATCCGCGCCTCCAGGTCGGCACCGTCACCATCGATCCGCGACAGCCACCGGCCCTCCGCGGTACGCATGCCCATGGCAAGCATAGGCAAACCGCTACCGCGCACGGCGTCACCGAGGCCGATCGCATCGAGGCAGCGGAGCCCGTTGGACATCAGCGTGATACCGGCGCCGATCTCGCCGAACCTCGCGGCCCGCTCGAGGACTGTGACACGCCAGCCGACCTGCCGCAGTGCCACGGCCGCGGTAAGCCCGCCTATCCCGCCGCCCACCACGACCGCCGACTTGCCGTCCATCTTTGAGTTCTTACTCACCATGACCTCGACATCTCGCTTCGGGAACCAGGAGGGTGGCGACACTGCCGCCAGGTGCAGGCGATCACCGCCGGTGACCTGGCCGCATGCCGGTGAGCGGCACCTGCCCCTCCGCCGACCAGGATCGGAGCTTCTCGGGGTTGCGTACCGCCCAGATGCGGGTGATCCGGTCAGCGGTGACGGAGAACGCCAGCACCGTGACGGTTGCGCCGCCTTGCTGAACCACCAGGCCGGGCTGTCCGTTGACGTTGCGTTCCAGGATCGTCACGTCGGATATTTGGTCGGCGATGCCGAAGGCGTACCGCGCGAGTCTCTCGCGGCCCTCGATCGGGCGGAGCGCAGCGGCGACCAGACCACCGCCGTCGGCGGTCATCACGGCGTCCGGGTCAAGCAGCCGGATGAGGGCGTTGATGTCTTTGGCCTCCCACGCCTGCCTGAAATCCCGGACGACGTCGGCCTGGTGTGCCCTCGGACCTGCAGGAGGCCGAGCTGCGTGAATGCGCTGGCGGGCCGAGGAGGCCAGCTTTCGGGATGCCCCGGGGGTCCGGCCGACTATCTCGGCCACGTCGGCGAACGGATAGCCGAAGACGTCGTGCAGGACAAATGCGACGCGCTCGGCCGGGGTCATCGAGTCGAGCACGACCAGGAACGCCATGCTGACCGACTCATCGAGGGTGACGCGGTCGGCCGGGTCACCCTCGGCTCCGGGCTGCTTAGAGATCCACTCGGCGTGGTCCGGCAACGGCTCGGGCAGCCACTCGCCCACATAGCGCTCCCGCCGGACCCGGGCCGAGCCGAGCAGGTCCAGGCAGACACGGCCGGTGACCTTGGTCAGCCAGGCGCCGGGCGATTCGATGGCCTGCTGCTGTTGCCGAGTCATGGCATACCAGCGGGCATAGGCCTCCTGGACGGCATCCTCGGCCTCGGCTAGAGAGCCCAGCATCCGGTAGGCGAGATTGATCAGCGCATACCGCTCACTCGTGATCGTGCTCAAGCTCGGGTCGGACCGGCCGTGTCCCGGCCCTGATCGGGTGGTCATAGGCCGCCTCCGCTGGTTACATCTGCCCTCACCTAGTCCGACGAGACACCACACCGGAATGTGAGGTCGGCAGGTGGAATCGCCTCTCTAGTCTGCAAGCCGATCAGACGACCGCTGAGGTCAGCAGGACTCGGGCGAGCAGTTATCCGGCTGGTTGTTCCTGACCACGCTGCCATCGCGCAGCGCGATGATGGCAGCAAGGATCCCGCCGGGTGCCTCGGCGGCCGAGTTGCCCTCGACGCGCGTCCCGACAAGCTCCAGCACCGTTGAGTTGCTGTTGCCGCCGATGGCGCCAGCCTGCTGCCCGGCGTGATTAGCCCAGAAGGTGTCCTGCGCGAGAATAAGGCTGGTGTTCGCTCCGACGGCGCCGCCTACTTCAGCCGCGGTGTTGGCCGTGAACCGGCTCTTGGCGAACGTCGTGGACGTTCCGTAGTCGAGGACAGCGCCCGCGCTGTAGGCCGATCTGTTGCCGCGGAAGGTATCGGCCGTCAGACCGAGGAAACCGTCAGCTGTCGCGATCGCCCCGCCGCCGCCGGCCTGGTTACCGGTGAACGCCGAGCCGGTCACGGTGACGGGGCCGCCCAGCGAATACAGAGCGCCGCCGGCATCGGAGGCAGTGTTGCCGGCGAAGATGCTGCCGTGCACTGTGACGGCGCTGCCGGACGAGGCGGCGATAGCGCCGCCGTTGGCGCCCGTCTCGCCGGCGAATGCACTGCGGTCCGCAGTGAGGTTTGTGCCCGTGTCCGCGTAGATGGCGCCGGAGATCTGGCCACGGCCACTGCTGAACCGGCAGTCGGTCACGGTGACGAAGGCACCGTCGGTCCCGAGCAGCTGGGGGCCCGCGTCCGGCTGCCCGGCGCCGGTATCCCTGACGCTGATGCGGCGGAGCGTCAGACTGGCCCCGGAATCCCGCAGGAGGACGAAGGTGCCGCCCTTGCGCGCAATCGTGTCGCCGTTGCCGTCGATAGTGAGGTTCGCAGAGACAGCCGGAAGGGCCCACGTCACGCTGTACTGGCAGGCGGGACGGAGGACGAGGGTCGAGTTATCCGGCGCGCTCGCGATGGCCGCGCTGAGGCTCGCCGCCCCGCAGGGCACGGGGATGCGGACAGCGGCGTTCCGGGTGCAGGAACTGCCCGCGCAGTTGTCCGGCGTGTTGCCGGATACTGCGCTTCCGCTAGTCAGGGTGACGTCCGCGCTGGCCGAGATGCCGCCGCCGATGGTCCCGGCGGAGTTCCCGGTGATGCGCGTGGCGGTCAGGATGACCTGCTGACCCGTCAGGGCCAGTCCGCCGCCAGACCCGGTGGCGCTATTGCCCGCCAGCGAGTCACGCACGAGATTCAGCGCGGTCGCGCTCTCGATCGCGCCGCCATCTGCGGCGGCACGATTGCCGGTGAAGCTGCTGCCGGCGAAGGTTGTGGCGATTCCCGAATTGAACACGGCTCCGCCGTCGCCGGCGGAGTTATCGCGGAAAACGGTGCCGCTGACAGCCAGGAGGCCGGCGTAAGACCGGACGGCCCCGCCCGGTCCGCTCGTCACATTGTTCCTGGGGTCTGATCCGGAGATCTTCAGGGTGCTCCCGCCGCCCCCCGAGACGATCGCCCCGCCCCCGTAACTCCCGGCGTCGTTCCCGGAGAAGGAACTGTCTTTGATCAGGCCGGCCGTGCTTGTTGTCAGCGCAATGGCGCCGCCGGCTTCGTTGCCGGCAAAGGCACTGCCGGTCACGGTGACATTGCTGAGACCGTAGGCGTCGATAGCTCCGCCGGTCGTGCCGTGGTTCCCGGTGAAGCTCGTCGTGTCCGCGGTCAGCTGGCTCTGGGCGTACAGGGTGATCGCGCCGCCGTTGTCCCCCTGGTTGCCAGTGAAGCTCGACCCGCCGATGACCAGGCGACTCTGGTAGGCAGCGACGATGGCGCCTGCCTCGGAGCCGTGATTGCCGTCGAGCGAGCTGTCGGAGATCGTCACGAGCGAGGCGCGGGCGTCGATGGCGCCGGCCGTGTCGCCCGACGAAGTAACGGCCCGCTATCGGCATGGGAGATGGTGATGCGGTTGAGCGACAGGTCCGCGCTCTGGACCGTCAGCATTGTGAAGATCCCGCTGGTGCGCGTGATCGTGTCGCCGTTGCCGTCAATCGTGAGATTACGGGTTAATGGCCGGCAGGGCCGAGGTCAGGCTGTAGGTACAGCCAGCCGCGAGTACGAGGGTTGCGTTGTCCGCCGCGGTGTCGATGGCCTGGCCGAGAGCCGCAGCGCTGCAGGGGACCGCCGCAGCGGCGCCCGCGAGGGTCGAGGCTCCGGCCGTACCGCCGGCCAGGAACATCAGGGCCGCGGCACCGATAGCGGCGACCGCACCCGCGCGGTACCGGCGCCACAAAGGCCAGCGGCAGTCAATGGTGCGCATGCGACACCCCCCGTGTACTCGCGCAGACGGCGCGACTGTAACAGCGGTGCCGGGCCCTGGCCGAGCACCCGCTAAATGCAGCGGTTACCGGAGATACACGGGCAGGGCCGCCCCATCCTGGCCGGGACTGATGGCTGACTTAGATTCGTTCGGCGAGCTCCGCTTCGTAAGCGGCCTGGAGGTAGGTAAGGACGGACCCGGTACTGGCCGGCCGGATGATGCCGAGGTGTCGCTCGCGCAGCTCGTCCATGAACTGGTCCCACAGCTCCGGGCCGCCGGCCTCCAGGAGTTCGGCACGGATGGCGAGTTCGCGGCTGACCGGCAGGTGCCGGCGTCCCCACGCGCCGAGGTGGGCCATGATCGGGACAAGCTGAATCGCGGGCTCCGTGAGGCTGTAGCGGATTTTCTGCTTGTGTGCCGGGTCCGGCGCCCGCGAGATGAGACCGTTGCGGGCGAGCCGCTGAAGCCTGTCGGCGAGAATGTTCGACGCGATCCCCTCCTCGGAGTTGTGCAGCAGCTCGCGGAAGTAACGCCGGTCGCCGAACATCATGTCGCGCAGGATTACCAGGGACCACTTGTCGCCCAGCACCTCAGTGGCCAGGTTGATCGGGCAGCCCGAACGGTGCTCCGCCATCAGTCTCCTCCGATCCCAGCAGACCGATTGTATGCCGCAACCGGTTTTTGCTAGGCTCGCCACATCCGGTTGCCAACTGCAACCGGTCCGGAAGGAGCGCTCCGTGAGCCCGACGACTACCCTCGACCCGCGCTACAGCAGTCCGGCGGCGGTTGCCGTCGGATGGGACGAGACACGGAAGCTGCTCGAAAGCGCAGAACTGTTCTGGATCTGCACCGTCCGCGCCGATGGACGCCCGCACGTCACCCCGCTGGTCGCGGTCTGGGTCGACGGGGCGATCTACTTCCATACGGGCGCCGAAGAACAGAAGTTCGCCAACCTGCACGTCAATCCGCACGTTGTCCTCATCACTGGCTGCAACCGCTGGGACCTTGGCCTGGACGTCGTGGTCGAAGGCGATGCGATGCGGGTCACCGACCACGCGTTGCTCTCACAGCTGACTGCGGCATGGGCGAGCAAGTGGGACGGGCGCTGGCGGCTCGCGGTACGCGACGACGGCGGCTTCCGCAACGTCGACGAGAGCGACTTCCGCAGCGAGGTCTTTTCTGTGACGCCGACCAAGATCTACGCGCACGCCAAGGGCGACCCGTTCGGCCAGACCACGCACCGATTCTGATAACTCCGAGGCTGCGGGAGGCTGAGATGGCACTGCCCGACGTTGTGTCACGCGAACAGTGGCTGGAGACGCGGGTTCGGCTGCTCGCCGAGGAGAAGGAGCTGACGCAGCGGCGCGATGCGCTCAACGCCGCGCGGCGAAGGCTGCCGATGGTCCGCATCGAGAAGGACTACGTCTTCCGCGGCCCGGACGGTCCGGTCCGCCTCGCTGACCTGTTCGGCGGCCGGAGACAGCTGATTGTCAAGCACATCATGTTCGGTCCGGACTGGGACGCGCCGTGCCCGAGCTGCGCGAATTTCATCGCCGGGCTATCTGAGCCCGTGCTTGCACGCCTGCACTCCTGCAAGACGACGTTCGTCCTTGTCAGCCGCGCGCCGGTGGCGAAGATCGAGGCGTTCCGCGGCGGCATGGGCTGGACGCCGCCCTGGTAATCCTCGTACGGCACCGACTTCAACTATGACTTCCAGGTCTCGCTAGACGAGTCGGTGCCGCAGCTGGTGTACAACTACCGGCCCGAACCCGGCCTCCTCGGTGGCGCGCGGTCGTGCGAGATGCCCGGCATCAGCTGCTTCCTGCGAGCCGACGGCCAGATCTTCCACACCTACTCCGCCTGCGCCCGTGGCGAGGACCATCTTGACTTCCCCTATGCATTTCTCGATCTGACCGCGCTCGGCCGTCAGGAGTCGTGGGAGGAGCCGAAAGGCCGCGCGCTCTCCTCGCACTGAATCAGCGGATCGGCGCGCTGCGCGCAACGGCACGGGTAAGCGTCCAGGCTGGCCAGGCTGCGAAGACGGGCATGCGACGGCGGGATTTGCATAAACGAATCGGCATATGTTTATATGTAGTTGTGTCAGCGCAGGTTAAGGCGTTCGAGACGGCTGGCGAGCTGCTCAAGGTGCTGGCCGCGCCTGCCCGGCTGGCCATCGTCACTGAGCTGGCGATCCGACCACGTTTCGTGCATGAGCTGGTCGACCTGCTGGGTATGAGTCAGCCGCTGGTCTCGCAGCACCTTCGGGTACTACGCGGCGCCCGCCTCGTCGAAGTGGAGCGCCAGGGCCGTGCGGCCGTGTACTCCCTGGTCGACCAGCACGTCGCGCACATCGTTGCCGATGCCGTCCGTCACAGCAAGGAGGAGCCATGACAGCCGGACACCATCACACGCACGTTCACCCGGAGCATG
This sequence comes from uncultured Actinomycetota bacterium, assembly GCA_963711535.1. GTDB lineage: Bacteria > Actinomycetota > Actinomycetes > Streptosporangiales > Streptosporangiaceae > JAJYUU01. Next base: position 1,280,930 of record CAVQEN010000008.1, read on the forward strand.
TTCACGGCCCGGGCTGCGGGCACGCGAGCGCCGAACGGGAGGGCCATACGGACTATGTCCACGAAGGCCACGCTCACACGCCGCATGCGGAGCACTACGACGAGCACCCGCTGCCGCACCTGGCCCATCCGGGACACGAGCACGTTCACGGGCCGGGCTGCGGCCACGAGCCCGTCCGGCACGGGGACCACATTGACTACGCGCACGGCAGCCACCGGCATGCCCCGGATGGCGATCACTACGACGAGCACTAGCATGGCGAGCGCGGCCTGGCCGACAGGAGAGGTGCTGCCGGCCGGGGGCGGCTGGAGGCTGCAGGGCCCGTCTGGTGGCCCTGGTGGCTCAGGGAATGCCGGCCATGGGGTTTAATGGTCGCGGTTGAAGTCGAAGTTCGTGCTCGTGTCACAGCGCGCCTGCGAAATTTGACAGCGGGCACCGTTGGCACCCCTAGCCAAGCCTCACGGCAGGCGGCCGCGCCAGCCCGAGCCGTGCGTATGCGGCTCGAAGATCTCCATCAGAAGGGCACGTTATGGCTCAGGGAACCGTGAAGTGGTTCAACGCCGACAAGGGTTATGGCTTCATCGCGCCGGACGACGGCACCGAGGACGTCTTCGTTCACCACTCGGCAATCCAGACTGCGGGCTTCCGCAGCCTGCAGGAGAACCAGCGGGTTGAGTTCACCGCCGGCCGGGGGCCCAAGGGCCCGCAGGCCGAGCAGGTTCAGCCGCTCTAGCAGTTAAGCCGCCCCGGCCGCCCAGCCCGCACGGGCTGGGCGCCGGGGCGTATTCCATCAGAAGGCGTCGCCAGCAGGGCGCGCCGGTCGTAATCGCTCAGCGAGCGAGCTGGCTTCCACTGACGTGGCGCCCGCGGATATGCGGCCACCTCAGTCCGGAAGACGACACTCATGACAGCTCAGCCTCTCGAACGTAGTACTGCCGTGCGCCGCGAGCGCCGGTATCCCGGGTCGGCAGCAGCGCTGCACGTGCCCACGTTTAGCTCTCTCGGCGTGCCGCCTGCACTGACTGCGGCGCTGGCGAAGACCGGCATCGACGCGCCGTTTCCCATCCAGACCGCCGTCCTGCCGGATGCACTGGCCGGCGTCGACATCCTCGGCCGCGGGCAGACCGGCTCCGGCAAGACTCTCGGATTCAGCATCCCGCTGGTCGCCAGGCTCGCGGGCGGCCGTACCCGAGCCGGCCATCCGCGCGGCCTCGTCCTCGTGCCGACGCGCGAGCTGGCGACTCAGGTCCGCGATGTCCTCCGCCCGCTGGCTGGCGCCGTTGGCCTGAAGGTCGCCACGATCTTCGGCGGCACGTCGCAGCGGCCGCAGGTGACGGCGCTGCGGACCCGGGTGGACATCATCGTCGCGTGCCCTGGCCGGCTGGCCGACCTGATAGATCAGCGCCACTGCGACCTCGGCGACGTCGAGGTCAGCGTGGTCGACGAAGCCGACCACATGGCCGACCTCGGCTTCCTGCCCGTGGTACGCAGGCTGCTCGACGCGACACCGCATGACGGACAGCGGATGCTCTTCTCCGCGACCCTCGATCACGACGTTGATGTCCTCGTCCGCCGGTTCCTCACGCGGCCGGCCGAGCACGCGATCGACCCGCCCGAGGAAGCGGCTCCCGTCGTGCACCATCTGCTCACCGTCGCTCCCGCTGAGCGGACGGAGGTCCTCACGGCGCTGGTGGCCGGCGGCCACCGGTCGCTGATCTTCACGCGGACCAGGAGCGGCGCGCGCAGGCTGGCCCGCCAGCTGTCTGCCGCGGGCGTACCCGCTGCCGAGCTGCACGGTGACCTCAGCCAGGCCAGCCGCACGCGCAACCTGGCAGATTTCGCATCCGGAGTTGTGCGGGTCCTCGTCGCCACCGACATCGCCGCCCGCGGCATTCACGTCGACGGCATCGAGCTGGTCATCCACGCCGATCCCCCCGCCGAGCACAAGGCGTACCTGCACCGGTCCGGCCGGACTGGCCGGGCTGGCGCAAGCGGCATCGTGATCACGCTGCAGACCTCGGCGCAGACAGGCGACGTGCGCGCTCTGATGCGCAAAGCGCACATTGTCCCGATCGCCGCGGCTGTCGGGCCCGCGTCCGGCCTGCTGGCGGAGATCGCAGGGGAGCCGGCTCAGCCTCCGGCGCGGCAGGCAGCCCCGCGGCAGGCAGCCCCGCGTCAGTCAGCGGCAGCCCGCCCGGCCGCGAGCCGCCCGGCCCAGACGCAGTCAGCGTCGGCCCACCGGAACGCGAACCGGGGATCCCGGCCGACCAGGAGGGGCGCCAGCGCGCGGCCGACCAGCCGCCGCCGCGGACCTCGTTAGTTCGGAGCGCCGGGCGGGCCGCGCAGCTAGTCCAGGGCGCGAACCCCGTCCGGCACGGTGATGCCGCTCGCGACTGTTTTAAGAAACGAGGCAGCCGCGGTAAACGTCTTCCCGACCGGCTGGCCGGCCAGGCGGGCCTGATAGGCCTGGTGGCGGCCAAGCTCCCAGGTCAGGCTGCGGGGCGAGAGCGCCGAGCCGGATGGCTTGGGCAGCGCGGCCCAGGTCCAGTCCCGGGCCCGGCTGTCCTGCGTCAGGGCCGGGTCCGGGCGGATGAAGTCGACGCGGTCGAGGTCGGTGCCTACCTGATTGCGCACGAAACGCAGTCCGGCCAGGGTCTCGTCGATGAGCCGACGGTCAGCCTCAGGCCGGCTGTCGAGCTCCCCGTCGTAGGCGTCCGGGTAGTAGCGCACCAGGTTGGCGTCCACGATCGTGACCCACCAGACGGCTTCGCTGATCACGGCGAATGCCCGGGGTCGGTCCAGGCCCGCGACCCGCGGCAGCCGGTCGGTTGTGTCGGCCATGGCCGTGATGGCCCAGGACAGGGCGCTGTGGTCGGCGGTGTGGTGCGCACGGTCGGCACGGTTCCACGCGACCCGGCAGCGGGCGGAGCAGAACCGGGCGTGCTCTCGCCGGGGCGAGAACCGGGCGCCGCACTGCTCGCAGTCCCTGACGTCAGGCATATCAGCATGTTACGCGTAACCGGCAGCGAGTGCGCGCCCGGTACGCCGATGGCCGGCCCCCGTCGTCCGGTCACGGCACCGTCCGGCTCACGCGTCGCGCAGGCGAAGTGCGAGCCCGCCCGCGAGCAGCGCGCCGGCCGCCCACAGCGCCAGCACCCCGAGCCCGGCCCACGGCGAGATCGGCAGGCTGTGCAGGTGAGTCGTGGCCTGGATGTTCAGCCCGGCCATCGGCGTGTACCGCTCGATCCGGCGCTGCCAGCGGGTGCCGGCCATGAAAGCCACGATGACCGGAAACACGTACAGCAGCCCGAGTGTGAGACCGATCGCCACGGCTGAGTCGCGCACGAGGGCGGCGACGCCCAGGCTCAGCAGCGCCACGAGAGCGAGGTAGAGAACGGAGCCGGCTGCTGCCCGCAGGACCGGGCCGCTGGCCAGGGACAGATCAGCGAAGCCGCGTGCCGCCGTGAACCCGTTGCCGGGCAGGATCAGCCGGCCGTCGAGTACCGAGATCCCGACCGCGATCGCGCCCGCCGCCAGGGTCAGGACACCGGTCAGCCCGGCCTTGGCGGCGAAGACGAACTCGCGCCGCGGCATCGCGGCCAGCGTGGTGCGGATCATGCCCGTGCTGTACTCCGTGCTGACGGCCAGCACGGCCAGGATCGCGACGAGCGCCTGCCCGGCGAGCACCCCGGTGAGGCTCAGCTTCGCGGTATCGACAGAACAGGCCAGGCCGGCCGGGCAGCGGCTAGTCGCGACCGCGATCGCACCGATAACCGCCGTCAGGACCACCAGGCCGGCCAGCAGCCAGGCCGGGCCTGCCGTCGTGCGCAGCTTCGTCCACTCGGCATGCAGCACCCGCGTCATGCGTCCCGCCGCCGCAGCAGCCAGGCGGCCAGCGCCAGCGCTGCCGCAGTGTAGGCACACAAGACCGCGAGCCCGCCCCACGGCGAGAGCGGGTACTGACCACCCGCAGCCGAGTACACCGTGGTGACCTGCGAGTAGTGCGGGATACTCTGCTCGATCGCGAAACCCGCGGCGGGAGTCAGCCGCAGCACCCAGTTCGCCGCGGCGTTCGGCAGCACGGTGACAGCCAGCAGGAACGGCATTACGACCGCGACGATGACCGCGGTCACGGCGGCGGCACTGCGGCGGAAGATCGCGCCCACGGCCACGGCGAACACGGCCGCCAGGGCCACCATGACCGCGGTCCCGACGAGCACGCGCGTCTCGGTCAGCGCCGACACCGGCAGGATGTACAGGCCCTCGTTCCGCTGACGGGGCACGCCCAGGGCCACGCACAGGATCGCTGCCACCAGGCCCGCTGCGAACGCGACCAGCGCCGCGATCGTCGCCTTCGCCGCGAGGACCCGGCCGCGGTGCGGTGTCGCTGCGAACGTGACCCGGATCAGGCCGCGCCGGTACTCGCTGGTCACGAACAGGGCCGCCACCACGACGATGGCGATCAGCCCGGCGAACATCCCGGCCAGACTCTGCTCGATGACCGACGACGGGAAGCCGCTGCCGGGACCGGGAACCACCGGCGCGATGTCGCCGGAGCCGGTCACGGTGAGCTGTCCGCCGGCCTGGTGGAAGCCGCCGCCCGCGTCGGGGTAGCTGCCGCCGTTCTTGCTGTTGCCGACCGGCGTGCCGGTCCACTTCCCGGCGGGCCAGTTGCCGTGCAGGGACGTGTCGCCGAACACGGCCGTGGCCAGGCTCGGACCGCTGCGGATGTTGCCGCCGCCGAAGAACGGCGTGATCCTCAGGTACTCCGGCGAGGCCGCGAACAGCCCGGCCTGCACCGTCGACGACAGCCCCGTCAGCTGTGCTGTGCCAACGAGCGTCCAGTGCCGTCCGTCCACGGAGTCGTACCCGCTGAGCGTGTCGCCGGAGCGGTTCAGCCGCAGCCAGCGCGGCGCACCCGTGGTCACGGCACCGGCCAGTCCGGCGGTGTCGTGGGTGTAATCCCACTGCATCCGGACGCCGTGGGCTCCGGTCACCATCATCGCCGCGTAGGCCGAGCCCTGCCGCGTGCTCGCCTTGATGATGATCCCTGCCTTGGCCCAGGGCACCACGCCGGGCGTCATGCCCGCGCCCGGACTCTGGCCGGCGACCGCGTGCACGGCACCGCTGGCGGAGTACTTCCCGGTCAGGGACGTCACCCGGACCGTGATGCTGCCGTTCCCGGCCAGCGGCTGGCGGACGAAGTAGAAGCTGTCGGTCACGGCCTCGCCGCCCGGACCGGTCGGAACGTACGGCAGGCACGCCTTTCCGCTCAGCTGTGGCGAGTTCGGCCCGGAACCGCAGCCGATGCTGGCGTTCCCGGCCGCGAAGACACCGACGAGGATCGCGAGGAACACCCCTACGATCATGCCGATCACCCAGCCTCGCACGGACCGGAACTTCGTCCACTCCGCGCGGAGGAGCGAACCGAACGAGGCTCGCTGCGGCGTGATAACCGCCGCGCGATCCGTCACCGGTGCCGTCATGCCGGCACCTCCCCGGTGGCCTGAGCGCGGAACTCGACTTGCTCCCTGGTCAGGTCCAGGTAAGCCTGCTCGAGCGTCGCCCGGTGCCCGGCGATCTCGGTGAACGGCACTCCGCTGCTGCTCAGCAGGCTGATTACTCCCTCCGACGTCAGGCCGGTCACGGTCAGCGAGTCGCCTGACCCGGCGACGATCCCGCCGCCCGCCCGCTCCAGCACCGCGACCGCCTCAGCCGGGTGCGCCGTCCGCAGCGTGATGCGGTCGCCGGACGCGGCCGCCAGCAGGTCAGCCACGCTGGTGTCGGCGACCACCGTGCCGCGGCCGACCACGACCAGGTGATCAGCGGTGTCCTGCAGTTCGCTCATCAGGTGGCTGGACACCAGGACCGCCCGCCCCTGCCGGGCCAGCGACCGCAGGAAGCCGCGCATCCAGGCGATGCCCTCGGGGTCGAGGCCGTTGAACGGCTCGTCGAGCATGAGCGCCCGCGGGTCGCCGAGCATCGCCGCCGCGAGGCCGAGCCGCTGCCGCATGCCTAGCGAGAAGCCGCCGGCCCGACGACGGGCGACGTCCTGCAGGCCGGCCTCCGCGATCACCGCATCGACCCGGCCGGCGGGCAAGCCCTGCGAGTAGGCCAGCCACAGCAGGTGGTTACGGGCGCTGCGGCTCGGCTGGAGCGCCGCCGCGTCCAGCAGCGAGCCGAGGATCCGCATCGGATACGGCAGGCTGCGGTAAGGCTTCCCGGCCACCAGCGCGCTGCCCTCGTCGGCCGCGTCGAGACCGAGAATCACCCGCATCGTGGTGGATTTCCCGGCGCCGTTCGGTCCGACAAAGCCCGTCACCAGGCCCGGCCGGACGTCGAAGGACATTCCGTCCAGTGCCGTTGTCGCCCCGAACCGCTTGCGCAGGCGGGCGACTGTGATCGTAGCGTCCACGTTTCCATCCAGGTCTTGGTTGTGGTGTTGACCTGGTTGTATGGCAGCGCCGGTAACAGGGGCCGAAGCGCAGTTGTTATCTCGCCGTTAGGCCGGGCCGGCCATCCTGAACTGGTGAGCACGCGACGGGCCGGGCTGACCACCCGGCCGTTCTTCCCCGGCCGTACTGTGCGGTCTCGGATGACCCTGCTGTACGGCGGGCTGTTCCTGATCTCCGGCGCGATCCTGCTGGTCATCGCCGGCGGCGTCGCGTCATCGAGGGTCACGGCTACGGCCCGGGCCGGGAACGTGCGCACTGGTCCCGGCGGCGGCAGCACCCAGCCAGGAGCCGGAGCGGGCCTGGGCGGGGCGCCCTCGGTGGCCCACCAGCTGCTCATCGGGTCGCTCGTCGCGCTGGGCGTCATGGCGGTCGGGTCCGCTCTGCTTGGCTGGTTCATGGCCGGTCGCGCGCTGCAGCCGCTGCGGACGATCACGGCGACCGCGCGCCGGATCTCCGAGGACAACCTGCACGAGCGGCTCTCGTTCAGCGGGCCCGACGACGAGCTCAAGCAGCTCGCGGACACCATCGACGACCTGCTTGAGCGGCTCGAGGGAGCATTCGCGGCGCAGCGCCGGTTCGTGGCCAACGCCTCGCACGAGCTGCGGACGCCGCTAGCCACCATGCGGGCCTCGTTGGACGTGGCCGAGGCCAAGCCGGACCCGATGACGGCGCAGACCGCGGCGCTGGCGAGCCGCTTCCGGGCCGAGCTTGACCGGATCGACGACCTGCTGGAGGGATTCCTGGCGCTGGCGCGCGTGCAGCACGGCGCTCTACCGGACACCACCGTCGTCTCGCTGCGGGAGTTCGCAACCGGGGCGCTCGCTGCGCGGTCTGCGGCCGCCGCACGCTCGGGTCTCACCGTGCGCTGGGACGCGGCCGACGATAGCGGCCCGGTCGAGGGCAGCCAGGCCCTCGTCGGCCGGATGGTGGACAACATCATCGACAACGCCATCGTGCACAACGAGCCAGACGGCTGGATCAGCGTGTCCGTCCGCGCGGCCGGCGGTACGGCCCGGCTGACGGTAGAGAACGGCGGCGCCATCCTCCAGCAGTCCCAGGTGGCCCTGCTGCCGCAGCCCTTCCGGCGGCTCGGCGCGGACCGGACCGGATCAGACACCGGATCCGGGCTCGGGCTGTCGATCGTCGCCGCTATCGCCGCTGCCCACGGCGGAGCGCTGGAGCTGCACGCACTGCCGGACGGCGGGCTGCGCGCCGAGATCACGCTGCCGCTCGCGCGGCCGGCCGTGGCGGCTGTGGCGAACACGGCGGGTGCATACGGGTGAGAGTGCTGGTGGTCGAGGACTCCCGGTCGCTCGCCGACGTCCTCGTCGAGGGACTGCGGGACCAGGGCATGGCCGTCGACGCCGCGCACGACGGCCTCGCGGCCGCGGCCAAGCTCGACCTCAACTCCTACGACGTGATCGTGCTGGACCGCGACCTGCCCGGCATCCACGGTGACTCGCTCTGCCAGATGATCACCGACCGGGACGAACGCGCGATGGTGCTGATGCTGACAGCGGCCGGCACGCCGGGCGACCGGGTGGCAGGGCTCGGCCTCGGTGCCGACGACTACCTCGTCAAACCGTTCCACTTCCCCGAGCTCGTGCTGCGCATCCGGGCGCTCGCGCGCCGCCAGCCCGCCGCCCGCGGCCGGATCCTGCGCGGAGCCGGGGTGGAGCTCGACCCGCTCCGGCACACGGCCGCCAGGGACGGCCGTCAGCTGGACCTGTCGGTCAAGGAGTTCGGCGTCCTGGAGGCGCTGCTACGGGCCAGCCCGGCGTTCCTGCGGGCGGAGGACCTGCTGGAGCAGGTCTGGGACGAGTACGCGGATCCGTTCACCAATACGGTGACGGTCACGATCGGGCGGCTGCGCCGCAAGCTGGGCGACCCGCCCGTCATCACAACGACCCCCGGCGTCGGGTACCGGATCTCCGGCTAGACTGGCTGCCAGACCCCCCGCACGGCGTATACCCCGCCAACCCCCCCAGGGCCGGAAGGCAGCAAGGGTACGCGGGCTCTGTCGGGTGTGCGGGGGGTCCTCTTTAACCCTCCCGGTTCACCCCTTCCTGTTCACCCTCCCTGGGGGGCAATCTCGGCGAGAATGAGGTCATGACAGGCAAGGCTCCGCAGCAGGAGGACTCACGGCCAGAAGCACCCGTCGCGCCGCTGGCCTTGTACCGCCGCTACCGTCCGGCCACGTTCGCCGAGGTCAAAGGCCAGGAGCACGTCACCGAGCCACTGCGTCAGGCGCTGCTGAGCGGCCGCGTGCACCACGCCTACCTGTTCAGCGGCCCCCGCGGCTGCGGCAAGACCTCAAGCGCCCGGATCCTCGCCCGCTCGCTGAACTGCGAGCAGGGCCCGACGCCGGACCCATGCGGCGTCTGCGACTCCTGCATCGCGCTTGCCCCGGCCGGTCCGGGCAGCATCGACGTCATCGAGATCGACGCTGCCTCGCACGGCGGGGTCGACGATGCGCGGGATCTCCGGGAACGTGCCTTTTACTCGCCGGTGTCCGGCCGGTACAAGATCTACATCATCGACGAGGCGCACATGGTGACCCGCGAGGGCTTCAACGCGCTGCTGAAGCTCGTCGAGGAGCCGCCGCCGCACCTGAAGTTCGTCTTCGCCACCACCGAGCCGGAGAAGGTCATCGCGACCATCAGGTCGCGGACCCATCACTACCCGTTCCGGCTTGTGCCGCCCGCCGTGCTCCGCGAGCACCTCGAGCAGATCCTGGCCAGCGAGAAGGTGCCCTACGAGCCCACGGTGCTGCCGCTCGTCATCCGCGCCGGGGCGGGCTCCGTGCGTGACGCGCTCTCGGTGCTCGACCAGCTCGTCGCGGGCTCAGACGCCGACGGGCTCAGATACGACCGGGCGGTCGCCCTGCTGGGCTACACCGACGACCGGCTGCTGGATGAGGTCGTCGACGCGTTCGCCGCGGGTGACGGCGCGGCCGTCTTCCATGCCATCGACCACGTGGTGGAGGCTGGTCACGATCCGCGCCGCTTCGCCGCCGACCTGCTGGACCGGCTGCGGGATCTCATCGTGCTGTCCGCGGTGCCGGGCGCCGGGTCCACCGGACTGATCGAGGCGCCAGCCGACCGGCTGGAGCAGATGGCTGCCCAGGCGTCCGCGTTCGGCCAGGCGGGCCTGACCCGGGCCGCGGGAGTCATCAGCGCGGGCCTCGTCGAGATGCGGGGCGCGACCTCGCCACGGCTGTTGCTCGAGCTGATGTGCGCGCAGGTACTGCTCCCGGCTGGCGCCAGCGATGCCGTCGGCCTGGCCGAGCGCCTTGACCGGCTGGAGCGCCGGCTCAGTGCGGATTCGCGCGGGGGGGCCGCCCGCTCGGTTTCCGCGCCGCCCGACCGCCCCGCCTCTGCTGCTCCTGCCCGCGCCTCCGCCGACGCTGCCTCCGCCGACGCTGCCTCCGCCGACGCTGCCTCCGCCGACACTGTCTCCGCCGACACTGCCTCCGATAGGCCTGCCGCCGCTCGCGCTTCGGCCGCTGCCCCTGGTGCTCCTGGCCCGGATTCCGGTGCGTCCGTGCGGCCGCCGTCCCGGCAAGCGCCGGCTGCCGCCGCACCTGTTCGGGAGTCCGGGCCGGCGGCGGCGGCGGGCGCAGGCCCCGTTTCTTCTCCTGGTGGGTCTCCGCGGGCGGCGCGCTCTGGGCCGCCGGATGCCGACGAGCTGCGGACGCGCTGGCCGGACATCCTTGCCGCGGTGCAGAGCAGGAAGAAGGTCGCCTGGATCCAGCTCAGCAACGCCAGCATCGAGTCCTGCACCGACGGCGTGCTGACGCTGGCGTTCGCCTCAGCGGGATTCGCCCGCGGTTTCCAGACTGGCGGCTACGACCAGGATCTGAGCGAGGTACTGGCTGCCATGTTCGGCTCGGCGCCGCAGATCAGGACCACATTGCTGACCGGCGGAGCTGTGCCGGGCGGTTCAGGAACCCCTCCCGGACCGGAAACGCGGCCGTCCGACCCGCCGCCCCGCCGCGACGACGGCCGCGGGGGTGACTCTCAGGCGGACAACGGGAGCGCGCAGCCCAGTGCTGCCGCTGGTACGGCTGCCTCCGGTACGGCTGCCTCCGGTACGGCTGGCGCCCGCGCGGCTGCTGCCCGCGCGCGTGAGGCCGCTGCCGGCGGCCAGCAGGGGCAGCGGCGAGAGCGGCCGCCCGCCACCCGAGCGGAGGTCGAGCCGGAGCCGACCGACCTGCCGGCCCCCGATGTGCTGACGGGCACTGGCCTGATCGAGCGGGAGCTCGGGGGGCGCATCATCCAGGAGCTGGACGGGTCCTGACGCCCCTGGCCGCAGCGCCACGCCGGCGGACGCTGCGGCGGGCCGGCCGGGACGTGCTGAGGCGGGCAGGACGCCGTAGGCTCGGAGTGTCTGCCCAATCAGGACCGGGCACTCAGACCGGGAAATCAGGATCGGGGAGGCCACGTGGAGCCTGGCGGCCAGCTTGACATGCAGCAGCTGCTGGCGGCGGCCGCAGCCATGCAGAGCCAGCTGATGAACGCGCAGCAGGAGCTCGCCGAAGCCGAGGTCGAGGGATCGGCAGGCGGCGGCATGGTCCTGGCTACGGTGAACGGCCAGGGCGAGCTGGTCGACGTCACAATCAATCCGGCGGCCATCGACGTGGCGGATCCGCAGGAGTCGGCGCAGGCCATTGCCGACCTGGTGCTGGCTGCCTACCGCGACGCCTGCCGGGCCGTGGACGACCTGCAGCAGGAGACGATGGCGCCGTTTGCCGCCGGACTGGGCGGTGAGGGCGGCCTGCCTGGCCTGCCAGGGCTCGGCAGCGTGCCAGGGCTCGGCGGCGCGCCGGGTGTGCCGGGCCCAGCCGGGCCCTACGACCCGGAGGCTGACGGCGATCCGGACGCCGATCGCCCCGGCGAGAGCTGAGGCAGGCTCGCGCGTGTACGAAGGCGTTGTCCAGGACCTGATCGAGGAGCTTGGTCAGCTCCCTGGCGTCGGGCCGAAGGGGGCGCAGCGGATTGCCTTTTACCTCCTGTCGGCCGATCCCGCCGACGTGCAGCGGCTGGCGAAGGTCCTTATCGAGGTCACGGAGAAGGTCAAGTTCTGCCGGACCTGCTTCAACGTCGCCGAGGACGACGAATGCCGCATCTGCAAGGACGTGCGCCGGGATCTCTCGCTGATCTGCGTGGTCGAGGAACCGAAGGATGTAGCCGCGATCGAGAAGATCCGGGAGTTCCACGGCCGCTATCACGTGCTCGGCGGAGCGATCAGCCCGATTGACGGCGTCGGGCCTGATGACCTGCGGATCCGGGAGCTGCTGGCGAGGCTCGCTGACGGCGCTATCACCGAGATCATCCTCGCCACGGATCCGAACCTGGAGGGCGAGGCGACAGCGACGTACCTGGCCCGGATGATCAAGCCGATGGGATTGCGCGTCACCAGGCCCGCGAGTGGCCTGCCGGTTGGTGGCGAGCTTGAGTACGCCGATGAAGTCACGCTGGGCAGGGCATTCGAGGGACGGAGGCTGCTAGATGTCTGAGTCACCGGGCGGTCCGGCGACGTCCGCACGCGACGGCGGAGGCACCGACCTGTCACCCGGCCAGCCGGCGGAGGAGTGGCGTCCGCTGGCCGACCGGATCGCCGGAAACGCGCGGGACTTCCTCGACGGGCTCGCTGCGGTCGCCCGTGGCGAGGGGGCCGAGGAGACGGTGCCTCTGCTTCTGCTCGAGACGGCTCAGATGATGCTCGCCGGGGCTCAGCTCGGTGCGAGCAAGGACGTGATCCTGCCCAGTAACTGGGAGCCAGACGTGGGCGCCGACCCGGAAATGGATCTTGACGCCCTCCGTACCGGACTAGCCGAGCGGCTGGCTGGTTTCGACGACTATGCCGAGATTTTTGATCCCTTCGCGGACACGCAGCCAACGCCGTTCCGCCTTTCGGACGACCTGTCCGCAGTGGCGGCCGACCTCGTGCACGGCCTGAAGCACCACGAGGCCGGGCGAGTCGCCGAGGCGCTGTGGTGGTGGCAGTACTCGTTCGTGAATCACTGGGGGACGCACGGCGGCGCGGCGCTGCGCGCGCTGCATTCCGTGGTCGCGCATGCCCGGCTGGACGTCGCGGACGAGCCGGCCACGCGTTAGCAGCTGCCTGCCTCGATAGACTCATGGTCCGGCCAGTCACCAGTCGGCCCCAGAGCAGCGGCCCGGCCCGGACTGGCGATCAACTTGCCGGTAATGAGGAGCAGGCGCACCGTGGCCTTGGTCGTGCAGAAATACGGGGGATCGTCGGTCGCTGACGCGGACGGCATCAAGCGAGTAGCGCAGCGCATTGTCGCCACCCGGAAGGCCGGGAACCGCGTGGTCGTCGTGGCGTCGGCCATGGGTGACACTACCGACGAGCTGCGGGATCTCGCTAACCAGGTAAGCCCGGCTCCGCCGGGCCGCGAGCTCGACATGCTGCTCACCGCAGGCGAGCGTATCTCCATGGCGCTGCTCGCGATGGCCATTGCCAACCTGGGCCTTGAAGGCCGCTCGTTCACCGGGTCGCAGGCCGGGGTCATCACCGACTCGACTCACGGCAGGGCCCGGATCATCGACATCACGCCCGGCCGGATCCAGGCCGCGCTCGAGGACGGCGCCATTCCGATCGTGGCCGGTTTCCAGGGCGTCTCGCAGACGACAAAGGACATCACCACGCTGGGCCGCGGCGCCTCCGACACCACGGCGGTCGCGCTCGCCGCCGCGCTCGGTGGTGATTACTGCGAGATTTTCACGGACGTCGACGGGATCTTCACAGCCGATCCGCGGATCGTGCCGAGCGCGCGGCGGCTGCCGCGTATCTCCTACGAGGAGATGCTGGAGATGGCTGCCTGCGGCGCGAAGGTCCTGATGCTGCGGTGCGTGGAGTACGCGCGGCGTTACCAGATTCCTATTCACGTGCGTTCCTCATTCAGCAACAAGGAAGGCACCTGGGTCGTCGACGCAGGGGCGGTTACGGAAGGCGAGCCGATGGAGCAGGCGATCATCTCGGGCGTTGCACAGGATCGCGGCGAGGCCAAGATCACGGTCGTGGGCGTGCCCGACAAGGTCGGCGAGGCCGCCAGCATCTTCCGTGCCATCGCCGGGGCCGGGATCAACATCGACATGATCGTGCAGAACGTCTCCGCCGCGTCGACGGGGCGCACGGACATCTCGTTCACGCTGCCGCGCGAGGACGGACATGCGGCCATGACCAAGCTTGGTCTGCTGCAGGCCGAGGTGGGCTTCGACTCGCTGTTGTACGACGACCGTATTGGCAAGGTCTCGGTGATCGGCGCGGGCATGCGGTCGCACCCTGGCGTCAGCGCCGCTTTCTTCGGCGCACTCGCCGAGGCGGGCGTGAACATCGAGATGATCTCGACGTCAGAGATCCGGATCTCGGTCGTCGTGGACCAGAACGACGTCGACGTGGCGGTTTCCGCCGCGCATGCTGCCTTTGACCTCGGTGACGGCCAGGAGGCCGTTGTCTACGGCGGGACGGGCCGGTGAGTGCGGCGAGCGGCGGCGGCCGCAGGCCGGTCCTCGCGATCGTCGGCGCGACGGGTGCCGTCGGCACCGTCATGCGCGGCATCGTCTCCGAGCGGGCTGATCTGTGGGGCGAGATTCGCCTCGTGGCCTCCGCCCGGTCGGCCGGGCGGAAGCTGCCGGTGCGCGGGCGGGACGTCGAGGTGCGGGCACTCGCGCCGGAGGTGTTCGACGGTGTCGACCTGGCGATGTTCGATGTGCCCGACGAGGTCTCCGCGGAGTGGGCTCCTGTCGCGGCGCAGCGCGGCGTAGTCGTCATCGACAAGTCGGGCGCCTTCCGGATGGATCCGCAGGTGCCGCTCGTCGTGCCCGAGGTGAACCCGGACTTTGCCGCCGACCGGCCGAAGGGCATCATCTCAGTCCCCAACTGCACGACGCTCTCGATGATCGTCGCGCTGGGCGCCCTGCACCGGGCGTTCGGGCTGCGCGCGCTGGTCGCAGCGTCCTACCAGGCGGCGTCGGGAGCAGGACAGGCCGGGATCGACACGCTCTACGACCAGCTCACGAAGGTCGCCGGCAACCGGACGCTGGGTCAGCGACCCGGCGACGTCAGCGACGTGGTGGGAGGTGGCGGCGCGTTCGGCGGACCGCTCGCGATGAACGTGGTGCCGTGGGCGGGCTCGCTACGGCCCGACGGCTGGAACTCCGAGGAGCTGAAGCTCCGCAACGAGACCCGCAAGATCCTCGGCCTGCCTGACCTGCCGGTGAGCGCAACCTGCGTCCGGGTGCCGGTGCTGGTCGGTCACTCGCTCGCCGTGCACGCCACCTTCGGCCAGAGCGTCACGCGCGCCGAGGCTCAGCAGGTGCTGGCCGACTCACCCGGCGTAGTGCTGGTCGACGACCCCGAGCAGGGCCGTTATCCGACGCCGCTCGATGTGGCCGGGACAGATCCGACCCTGGTCGGCCGGGTGCGCCAGAGCATGGATAACCCGCGCACGATCGAGCTGTTCGTCGTCGGCGACAACCTGCGCAAAGGCGCGGCCCTGAACGCTGCGCAGATCGCGGAGCTTATTGCGCCGCAGCTCGCCGCGAGCCGACCCTAGCCGGAAGCCCTACGGCCCTTCCGGCCTGCGAGGCGGTCGGCGACCCGGCGGCCGGGACGCGAGCTGCGGGCCCCGGGCCGTCAGCTCATCAGCTCGCCGGCCTGCACCGGCTGCGGGACGGTGTTACCGGCGGGCGCCAGCGGGCACGCCCACGCCGGGTCATACGCGCAGGAGGGGTTGTAGGCAAAGTTCAGGTCGACGACCAGGTAACCCTCCTCGCCGCCGAGGTCCGCGCCCTTGACCGTGTCGATGACGTAGCGGCCGCCCGGGTAGGTGCCGGCGTCCGTCCTGGTGTCGCGGATCGGCACGAAGACGCCGCCGCCGTAGCTGGCCAGCCACCAGACGTCGAGGTTGCCGACGCCGGGCAGGTGCACCACGCCAGCGCGTTCGAACGGCACGACCCCGTCGGTTCCGGTGCCCACCTCGATCCGGACGGGCTCCACGTCGGTGTCGACCAGCGCGGTGAAGCGCAGTCTCGGGTCATAAGGGGCGACTGGCGCCGACGAGAAGCCGGTGCGCTCGCCCGCCGGGATCGGGGAGTCGGGGTGGGTGGCCAGCAGCTTGTTCCGGGCGGCCTGCCACGCCTGGTGCGCTGCTTCCGGGTCCTGTTCCGCGCGGACGTCGGCGTAGATTGCTGCGACCTGGCGCCGCCAGTCCAGCAGGGAGGTTGCGCTCATCTGCACCTCACGGTCGTTAGTTGGCCCGGGTCATTGGCTGGCCCAGGGCCGACAGTATGACCTGAGGCTCTGACAATGGTGAGCGGGATTAGGTGCGGGGCCGGCAGTGGACGCGGTACTCGCCGGTCGGGCAGGCTTGCGGCTATGGACCGGTCGTTCACGCTTGCCGAGGCGCGCGCCCTCATGCCAGCAGTCCTGAAGCACGCCGACGAGCTTGTGGAGCTCCGGGCCAGCCTGATCGAGGTCCAGACGGCGCTCGCCGCTGGCGACTCGTCACCACTAGGCGGGCTGCCGGAGGCGAAGGCGTACCAAGCGCGGCTGAGTGAGCTTGTCGGCTGGTTCACCGAGGAAGGGCTTGAGCTTAAGGGGATAGCCCCGCTGCTGGTCGACTTCCCGTCTGAGGTGGATGGAGATCCGGTGCTGCTGTGCTGGCTTGAGGGCGAGCGTGAGCTCGGCTGGTATCACAAGCTCGCCCACGGGTTTGCTGGCCGCCGCCGGATCGTCTAGCTGGCTGCGCATTTCGGTTGCCGCTGGCTGAGGCCGGCCGCGATGATCGGGTCGTGCAAGTGAGGCGAGCCCGAATCGAGGACGCCGCCCGGCTCTCCGAGATCCACGTGCTGGGCTGGCAGGGCGGTTACCGGGGCCAATTTCCGCTACCATGCATGACGTGACACAGATCCGCAGCCCCAGGGCAGCCATCTACACCCGCCAGTCGAAAGACTCCCTCGGTACCGGCCTGGCCGTCGCCCGGCAGCTCGCCGAGGACGAGAAGCTGTGCGCCGCTCGCGGCTGGACCGTCATGGCGCGCCTGACCGACAACGACGTGTCGGCATCGAACGGGAAGCCCCGGCCGGCGTTCACCGAGCTGATGAGGCTAGTCGACACCGAGGCCGTCGACGTGATCGTCGTCTGGGCCGTCGACCGGCTCGTCCGGCGGCTGGCCGACCTCGAGACCGTCATCAGCGCGTGCGAGAAGCACGGCGTCAGGCTCGCCACCGTCTCCGGCGACCTGGATCTGTCCACCGACCAGGGTCGGCTGGTCGGCCGTATCCTCGCGTCCGTGGCCCGTGGCGAGGTCGAGCGCAAGTCGGCGCGGCAGAAGCTCGCCTACGAGCAGGCGGCCGACGCCGGGAAACGGCGCACCTCGTGCCCGCGAGCGTTCGGCTGGCAGGCCGACCGGGTGACGATAGACCCGGCTGAGGCAGCCGCCATCCGCGACGCTGCTGACGCGCTGCTCGGCGGCGGCACCCTGACCGGCGTGGCACGCGAGTGGACTGCCCGCGGCCTGCGCCCGCCGAAAGCGCCCTACGGCCCGCTGGTCCTGCACCCGTGGGACCGCAAGTCCATCAGGGGGATGCTCACTAATCCCGCCGTCGCCGGCATCGCTACCAAGCACGGCGAGGAGACCGGCGTCCGGGGCGAGTGGGAGCCGATCCTGACCGAGGAGACGTGGCGTGCCGTTGTGGCGCTGCTCGGCGACCCTGGCCGGAAACAGGCCCGCGCTGTCCAGACGTTGCTCGGCGGGATCGGCCGCTGCCCGTGCGGCAACTACGTCACGGGGTCGGTGGCGCGCATCGGCTACCACACCTACCGGTGCAACGCCGAGACTCAGAACGGCCGAGCGGGACCGCACACCGGACTCAAGGCGGAGGACGTCAACTGGTATGTGGCTGAGGTGATGGTCGGGCGGCTGTCCCGCGATGACGTCGGCGACCTCATTACGCCGCCGCCCGGAATCGACACCACGGCGCTGCACCGCGAGGCCGTATCGCTGCGGAAGAAGATGGAGACCGACGCGGTAGATGAGATGAAGGGCAGCATCAGCCGGGCACAGTTGCGAGCCCGCAGCGAGTACGCCACCCGCCGGCTGGCCGAGATCGGCGACTCCCTGGCCGCTGCCGCCGTCACGTCGGTGCTCGCTCCGTTCGCGAACGGAGAGCCTGCCCGGGAAGTGTGGGATGGCCTCGGACTGGACCGGCAGCGTGCCGTCGTTGACGAGTTGTGCATGGTGACGCTGCTGCCGCGAGGGAAGGGCGTCAGGACGTTCGACCCGGCGAAGGTGGTGATCGCATGGCGGGACAAGTGACCGGGCAGTCCCCGGCGGTGCTGTGGCTGGCGTGCGGCAAGTGCGCTGAGTCGCCGAACCTCGTGACCATCAGCGAGGGCAGGTCCAAGCTGACCGGCGAGCCGTTCGGTGTCGCGCCCCGCCGGGACGGCACGTGGACAGCGTGGCCGCGCAGGGGCGCGAAGGATGAGTGGACGCACCACATCACGTGCAAGCGCTGCCGGTACGAGGAGAAAGTCAGCGGTGCCCGGATGCGCCAGTGGTGGGACGAGTTCACCGCGACACGCCGGCGCCGGGATACACGGTATCTCGGCCGCGATCGCTAAACTTGCCAACTGACAACTGCAGGAGTGCCCCGGAGTATCCGCCACTGCAAAGGTGGGGCAAGCCATCCGCCCCTAGTCCCCGGTCAAGGACAGGGCGCTGTAAGGCTGCCCTGCAATGGCTCGCATCAAAGCATCGCCCCGCGAACTGAGCCTGACCAACACCATCGCGTCGATAGTCAACCACCACGGACGTGACGACCCGCGGCTCGACGAGCTGCGCACAGAGCGCGCCACTGAGCAGCTCGCCGAGCACATCCGCCAGGTGGTCGCCACTGCGCCGCCGCTGAGTCCCGAGCAGCGCGAGCGACTGTCCCTGCTGTTGCACCCCGGCTGCGGGGTGCGCGATGCCTCCTAAAGTCCAAGAGCGCCCCGCATCGCGACGGAGCGCCCAGGACGGCCGGCAAGCCACTGACAGTCTACGGCGACAGCGTTGTTCCTGGCTGTACGCCTCGCTGACCGGATGCCGTGAGCACGCCGAGCCAGGCTCGAGGTTCTGCGCCGAGCATGGCGGTGCGCTGAACGCGACCGGGCTGCTCGACTGCGGCGAGCAGTAGGCGGGCCGGTGAATGTCATGTCAGCGCGGAATGCCGACGCCCGAAGACTGCGCGGTGCAGTGCTGGTCTCCGGCGCTCGACGGCGCGCGCGAGGGCAAAGGCTGGCGAGCAGACTGCCCGGCCCCAGAATGCGGGAACCCGCGCACGCTGGAGTACACCGTCCGCGGGCGCTCGATCTGGTGGAACTCGTTCTGCCCGTCGCACCCGAAGGACGCGCTGCGGACGGTCCTGGACGAGCGCGGAGTGTGCGTTGCCGGCCGGAAGGGACCGGCTGCGATTCGTTCCGAGGACCTCGCGGAGCTGGCGCTGTCCGGCATGCCGCGGCAGGCCCTGTGCGTCCGGCTGCTGGAGATGTCCGGAATGGCGCTGGGCGATGCGATGGACAAGCTTGGCATCGAGCGCGCCAACCGCTACCGGCTACGTCGGCAGTTGTGTCAGCGCGGACACAAAACCGCAGGTCGCTAAGTGTGTCAGCGCGGACACACCCGCTTGTGTCAATTTCACCACAACGCTGCAGGTCAGAGATGGGGTGTACAAGCCTTGACAACGTGCGGTAACGTGACCGTGCCGGAGGCGCGGCAGCGAACTAGCGCCGGCATCGCGACATGCCCCGCCTGCGACCGCATGGTGCCCGTCCGGTCAGATGGCCGGCTCCGCGCGCATCTCGCAGTCCGCGGCCAGCGTCGGCACTGCGACGGCAGCGGCAGCTACGCCGCTAACGCCAGATCTACCGTTAGCGAGCCGCCGCACCCGAACCGCACCCGCGCGTCAATGTCCGACGCTGCCGCGTTCAACGCGCGCGCCGAGTGGGCGAAGACCGACGCGCTGTACGACGAGTACCTCGACATGGTGGAAGTCGGCGCCGCTGACGGCGCCGCAGTCGATGACGCCTACGAGGCGTACTCCCGCGCCTGGGACGAAGCGAAGCGGCTCGACCCGGCGAGGTCGGCATGACCGTGCGCCGGCAACAGGCGGACTCGTCAGCGGCCAACAGAAGCGCGCCGAGCCACCGTTATACGTCCGTTACCAAACGGGCATCCGAAACGTCCCGCGCATCCGAGCGCGGGCAGAACCGAAAGGCAAAGCAATGGCAGAAAGCGTGTACGCCGCGCCGATCCGCACCTACGCCGAGTCACTCGGCTGGGTACACGACCGGCTCATGGAGATGCGCGACATGGCAGCCGCAATCGGGCCGGCCGCAGTGCTCCACCACGCCGACCTCGAAACCGCCGTCAGCCGGCTCGCCGGCACCTACACCGACGTCCTCAGCGTCGGCGCCAGTCCGGAGTCCTGACAGCAATGCGGCCGGGCGGAAACACCCGCCCGGCCGCAACAACACCGTTGAAAGGAAGTATGACAGGTGAACCCATACAAGGTCATCGACACATTCACGGACCTGTTCGGCGACAAGGTCACGGTGAATCCGCGCGCCTACGAGAATCACCCGGCAGTCGGAAACGCTGAGGGCATCGCGATCGAGAGCGACGTCATGGCACCGCTTGTCTTCAGCCCGGCCGAAGCCCGCGCACTCGCCGAGCGGCTGTTCTACCTTTCCTACGCCGCCGGGGCAGGCACTGAGTCCGGGGCAGCACCCCGCTCGCTTCGCTGCCTGCTGTGCGGCCAGGTCCTGACGGGCGCGCCGCATCCGTCAGCCGACGAAATGCATCGGCATGGTGCCGCGCACAGCACCGCCGGCGACATCCCGAAGCCTGAACTCGTTCTCTTCGAGCAGATCGGCTGACCCAGCTACCCGCGGTCGGCCAGGTCACCGCGATCTGGCCGGCCGCAGGAAGGAGACCAGCATGCTCACACCGAAGTTCGACGTGCTCGTCGCCATCGTCACGGTCGGTCTGCTCGTCGCCGTCGCTGCTGCGATCGTGGCACTCAGGACCTGAGATGACCTGGACGAAAACTCAGGCCGACCGCCAGCGAGACAGCCAGGTTTACGGTCCCGAATGGCGGAAGGCACGGGCAGCGCAACTGCGACGCCAACCCTGCTGCGAACTGCGGTATCCCGATATCTGCCGCGGCCGGGCAACGGAAGTCGACCATGTGCTAGGTGCAGGCACAGACAAGCATCACAACTTCCTGAGGAGTGTGTGCGGTCCGTGTCACCGGCACCGCACAGCCACCGAGCAGGGCGGTCGCAGGAACGGGCAGTCTGACCCTCCGCCGCGTCCCGCGACGATCTGGTGACCGAAATAATATTCCGATTAGCGAATGTCGTTAGCACGGGTAACGATGTGATTAGCACCGCTAACGACCTGGGGAAACGCCAGGTTCCAGTGGCTTTTCCGGCCCCGCCAGAGTCCGCCTCAAACTCCCCCCCTCCTGGTTTTTTCAGCTTGCGCAACCGGTGCAACGGTTCGCGCGGCTAGTTACCTTTGCTAACGACCACGGAGGGTTACCCTCATCTCATGGCAACGTCGACGGAGCGGTCACGCGCGCTGCGGGCGAGGCGGAGGGCCTTGCTGGCACCGCCGGATGAGGGCGTTCCGGTCCGTGATGCCGGCGAGCTGCTCGGCCCGGCGGTTGCCGATGCGGTTGCGGCGCTGGAACTGGCCGGAAGCGACCCGGCTGCGGCTGCACTGGCCGCGAGTTACGCCCGGTGCATCGATCAGGCGCGGGATGAGGCGTGGGCGCTTCGCTGGATTGGCCCGCTCCTGCTCGACACGCTCACGCAGCTTGGCTGCACGCCGATGTCACGGGCGAAACTGGCGAAGCCGGGCAGGCAGGACCCGGGTCCGACGAGGCTGGACGAGCTGCGTCAGTCGCACGCTTCCCGACACCGTCTCTGACCGTTCGGCCGTTCGAGGCATTCCGCTCGTCTGACCGGGCAGCGACCGGAGGATTTCTCGTCTGGCGTCCGTCTCGCCGTAGATTTCGTCGTATCGGGCCGCTAGGCTTGGGGTAAGTCAGCGCCAGTGGCCACACGGTTCGTGAGGGCCCGGCGGGTCTCGCCGGCGTGACTGTGACCGCCGGGAGGTTCCCGCACATGCAAGTGACTGACCAGCAGGCCGCTCAGGCCATCCAGCAGATGCGGCAGGCCCTGCCGCCGCTGACCAGCCCGGTTGCCCGCTTCGGCGCGATCGAGGCCGAGCGGGACCGCAACCTCGAGCGCCAGGTCGACCGCTGGGAGAAGAACCGGCCGATGCGCGAGCGGGCTGCGGCAGCGATGCAGCGGGCGCAGGAGCGGCTGATAGCCGAGCTCGGCGAGGGCCATCCCGGCCGGGCGCCGGTCTTCGCGGCGCTGTGGTCCGAACGTCCGACGAAATCCCAGGTGTGGTGACGGCGTGTCCCGCAAGTACATCAACCCGAACCGCCCGCTGAACGCCGCTCCGGACGATGACGAGGACCAGTGCCAGACGTGCGGCGGGACGGGCAGGCTCAAGCATCCGGCTACCGGGAAGCCCGGCAAGGTCTGCCCTGGCTGCGGCGGGTCGGGTGTCGCGCCGCCGGTGCCGGAGGAGGAGGAGCCGGAGGCACGCGCAGCGCGCGCGCTCAACGGGCAGCCGTGGGCGCGCAGCTGGTCACATCTTCTCGCCGCGCTGACCGACAAGCAGGACCGCAAGGGCGCGAAGGCGTTCATCCGCAACGCCGAGATGAGCGAGCGGATCCCGTCCGAGGGCGGCTTCACCGTGCCCGAGATCCTCGCGAACGAGCTGCTCAGCTACGTCAGCGAGGGCATCATCTGGCCGCGGGCAACCGTCCTGCCGATGAGCACACTCAGGCTGCCGGTCCCATATATGGAGGACCTCAGCCAGGCGTCCGGCGCGCAGGCACTCGCCGGGCTGAAGTTCTCGATGGTCGGGGAAGGCGACGCCTACCCGGTCACCGCGCCGGAGTTCGGCCGGCTCGCGCTCGAAGCCCGCAAGTACGGCGGCTACCTTGAGTCGGTTCCGAACGAGCTGCTCGCCGACGCCTCCGACGCGATGGGGACGCTGCTCGGCCGGATCCTCGGCGAGGGCTGGGCCTGGTATGCCGATGACCTGATGATCAGCCAGGGTGACGGGGTCGGCGCTCCGCAGGCGCTGCTGGCCGCGCCCGGCGCGCTCGCCGTCGACCGGCTGGCGTCGGACGTCGTCGGCGTCACCGACCTCGCGAACATGATGAAAGCGCTGCACCCGAAAGCCGAGCGCGGCGACGCTGTCTGGCTGGTGGCCGACCAGGTGTTCAGCACCCTGCTGGAGCTAAGTCTGGGCGTCGGCGAGACGCCGGCCGCCGGCTACGTCCCCGCGTCGGAATGGCTGAAATTTGACGAGGCGAACGGGTGCTGGCGGCTGCTCGGCCTCGAATGCATTCCCCATGACCACCTGCCCGCTATCGGCTCGACCGGGGATGTCATCCTCGCCGACCTCAGCCAGTACCTCATCGGCAGCCGTGAGGTCCTGACGGTCGACCTGGCCGCGTCCGGCGACGGGTTTATCACGGATACGACCGATATCCGCATCCGCAGCAGGATCGACGCTCGCTGGTGGCCGCAGTCGGCTTTCACCACCGCCGCCGGCGCGACCGTGTCGCCGCTGGTCGTCCTGTCCGCTACCACCTCATAGGAGCCCCGATGAAACCCGGCCAGATGCAGCACGCACGCAGGGACGCCCTCGCGCGGGTCGAGGCGCGCCGCCGCCCGCAGGTTACGAAGACATGGACTTACGGCGACGGCCGCACCCAGGAGTACGTCGAGAACGACGGCCTGCCCGCGTTCCTCCCGCCGGCCACCCTTGGGGAGTGGTGTGATGACCGGCTGGCCGTCATGGCGCAGTACCGGGGCGAGTTCTCGCTGGTCACCGTCGCCGTGCTCGAGGCGGCCCGCACGGGCGGAATCGAGGCTGCCTGCGGTGCGCTGCGGCCCGCGCAGAAGCTCATGAAGGCCGACCAGTACCGGCTGGTGACCGGCGACCTGCAGACGCTCAGGGACGCCGCGCCGGTCCTGCCGGAGGCCGGGCAGCTCACCGCCGCGCTGACCCGCGAGGCGTCACGGCTGCGCCTGTCTGAGCGGCGCCCTGGCTTCGCCGAGGCCGAGCTGGATGAGTGGCTGAAGGGCGACAAGCGGGACAAGCCCCGGCCTGGAAACGAGCGCGCCGTGCCGGTCCCCGCCAGCCGCAGTTTCGAGCTCGCTCACGGGCTCGCCTGACCAGAACGAGCACAGGAGACAGACATATGGGAATGAATCCGCTGGGCATGAGCCTCGACACGGTCCCGACCGCCAGTGGCGTCCTGCTCAGTTTGAGGTACGCCGCCGGCGTCCAGTTCACCTGCGTCGGCGCCGACACGTTTACGCTCAAGAGCGCGACCGCCTATAACGGCTCACCGTCCGCGCTGGCCGACATTGATCTTTACTACACGAACGCGAGCGCAGCCGGAGCCGACCAGTGGGCCGACGTCACGCAGGCCGCCGCCGACTCAATCACGCTGTCCGGCGGGTGCGGTGCCTTCTACGTGGACGCCGCTGACCTGCCCGCCGGCGCGCTGTGGGTGTCCTGCACGGCGAGTGATTCCGGCCTCGTCCAGGCCACCCTCGTCGGCTTCAGTGTGCAGCGTGACCCGTCGCGGCTGCCGGTCCGCAGCGGGAGCGGGTCGTGAGCGACGACGCCAGGCTCACCCCGTCCGGGCAGGGCAATCCGGCGACGGGCGGCTGGTACGGCCTGTCCGCCATCTTCCAGGACCAGAACCGCGAGTTCGACTGGTGGGCCGACGAGGTCCGCTCCATCGGCGGGATGGCCTGCCCGAACGACGGCGAGCCGCTCACCACCGGCCCGTCAACACGAGCCGGAGCGACCGTGATCCAGTTCTGCAAGTTCTGCGGATGGCGGGCGCCCCGCGACGTGGTCGAGCCGCGCCACGGGGTGCGCATGGGCCGGTGGGGCTGATGCACAAGCTCACAAGAAACGTGCCGGTGCCTGCTGCGCCGGCGCGCGGAGACGGTCTTCTTCCTGCCGTCTCGCGGGGGCCGGAGGCGGCCGAACGGGTAGCGGCACCGTCTCCGGCTCCTGCTCCTGCTCCGCGACGCCACGATGAGGAGACACCGCAGTGACGGACTTCGAGCGCCGCCGGGACATCTACACGCTGGAGTGGGGCGACGGCGAGAAACTCGCCGGCCTGGTGGTCAAGGCCCGCAGCCTGTCGATGAAGGCGATTCTGGACCTGATGCCGATGATTGACTCGGTGCACAGCGACCGGCCGGACATGTCGCAGATCGACGTGCTGCTGCGCCGGTTCGGCAGCAGCCTCATCGAGTGGAACCTGGTGGACGAGGACGGCAAGCCGGTGCCCGCCACCTACGAGGCGTTCACGGAGGAAGACCCGGCGTTCGTCAGCGCGCTGCTGAAGGCGTGGACTGAGGCGTTCGCCGTCGTGGACCCTACCTCGAAGCCGCCATCCTCGCGTGGCGCGACGGAGGCGGCGATGGAGTTCCCGATGGAGACGACGCCGGCCGGCTGGGCGAGCTGACCCGTGCGCAGCTGGTGCTCAGCCTCGCCGAGCGGTTCGGGCAGGCACCGCAGGACGTCCTGGAATGGGACGCGAGCGTGCTGAGGATGCTGCGGATCGAGGCGCTCGGCAAGCCGCCGGAGGAGGTGCCCGATGGCTACGAATGACATCACCATCAAGGTCAAGTCCGAGGACGACACCAAGTCCGGATTCGACTCCGCGAAAGAGGACGCCGAGAAGTCGGGCGACGAGGCCGGCGATTCCTGGTCGAAGAACTTCGGCAAGAAGCTGCTCGCCGGGCTGCCGTTCTCCGACGCGTTCCGCCACGCCGACGACGAGTCCGAGGATTCCGGCGGCAAGTCAGGGAACGACTGGTCGAAGTCCTTCGCCCAGAGCATGCTCGGCGGCCTGACCGGCGACGCCTGGTCGCATGCGTTCTCCGGCGGCGACGACGAGGCCAGCAAGGGCGGCGAAGACACCGGCGGGCTGTTCAGCAACCGTTTCATGCAGACTTTCGCCGGCGGCAAGGGCCAGATGATCGCGACCGGCCTGTCGGTCGCGCTGGCCGCGCTGCCCGCCATCGGGGGCCTGGCCGGGGTCGGTGTCGGCGTGGCCATGATCGGCGGCCTGGCCGGGGAACTGCTCAGCAAGGACAGCAAGGTCAAGTCGGCGTTCTCCAAGATGGGCACCGACGTTATGGGGACCCTCGAAAAGACCATTCAGCCCATCGTGCCGATGGTGACGAAGATAATCGGCGAGGTCGAGCCTCTGATTAAGTCGCTGGCGCCGGCGCTGACCGGCGTGTTCAAGACAATCGGACCGCAGCTAGCGCCCATCTTCTCCAACGTCGCGTCCATCGTGAAGGGCCTGGTCGGGGTGATGCAGGCCGCCGCGCCCGCATTCGGCCCGTTTATCGACGCGCTTCTCGGCCTGGTGAAGAACGTTCTCCCCCCGCTGGCCGCCGGCATCAAGGCCACGGTGCCGTTCATCGCCCAGTTCGGGTCGACGCTCGGCGGGATCGGCAAGGACCTCGGGTCGCTGTTCGACTCCGCCGGCCCGGCCATCAAGGCCAGCATGACGGTGCTGGACGACCTGCTCAAGGTCATCGGCGGCCTGCTGCCGGTGCTGATGAAGCTCGGCGGCTCCATCGCGAAGCTCCTCGCGCCCGTGTTCACCGAGCTGGGCGGCGTGATTAAGGCGCTGATGCCGTCCATCGGGTCGCTGGGCAAAATCCTGGGTCAGCTCGCCGGCGCCGTCCTGACGAACATCGCCGGCGGTCTCAAGGCGCTGGCCGGGCTGCTCACCGCGGTCGCTCCCGCGTTCAAAACGCTCACCGCGGCCATCGGCCAGGCGTTCGCCTTGATGGAAAACAGGGGGGTTCTCAACGACCTGGAGGATGCTATCGAGGGCCTGGTCGGCCCGCTCGCCAGCCTCGTCAACGCCCTTGTCGGCGGCCTCGCGCCGATCCTGCCGCCCCTGATCGGGCTGCTGGGCCAGCTCGCCGGCACCGCGCAGGGCGTCCTCATCTCGGCCGTGAAAGCCCTCGTCCCGCTGTGGATCGAGCTTATTAACGACGCGCTGAAGCCCATGCTGCCGGTGATCAACGCCCTGATCCCCGTCATCGCGATGGTGGCGAAAATCATGGGCGCCGGTCTCGCCGCGGCCATCACCGCGCTCGCCCCGGTGATGAAGGTCCTGGCGCCGGCCATCCTGGCCATCGTCGCCGCAGTCAAGCTGTGGAGCATCGCCCAGGCCGCCCTGGACGTCGTCATGGATGCGAATCCGTTTGCGATAATCGCCATTGCGATAATCGCGCTCATCGGCGCCGTGGTCGAGCTGGTCACCCACTGGAAAGACGTGGAAAACGTCGCAAAGACCGTGTTCGACGCGGTCAAGCAGGTAATCGGCGACTGCATTGACTGGATTAAGTCCAACTGGCCGCTGCTCGTCGGCATCTTCCTCGGCCCCATTGCGCTTGTCGTCGCCGAGTGCATCAAGCACTGGCAAGCGATATACGACGGCGCGAAGTCCGTCATCGGCGACGTCATCTCCTTCTTCAAAAAGGTGCCGGGCGACATCCTGGCCGCCCTCGGCGACCTCGGCACCCTGCTCCTCGACGCCGGGAAGGACCTCATCGAAGGGCTGATTCACGGCATCGAGGACGCCGCGTCCGGCCTGCTGTCCGTGGTGAAGGGCATCGCCTCCGACATCTCGTCCGTCTTCGGTGACGTGCTGAAGATGGCGTCGCCCAGCAAGGTCTTCGCCCAGCACGGCAAGGACATCGTCGCCGGGCTCGTGCAGGGCATCGGCAGCGCTACGGGCTCCGCTACGGCCGCCGCGTCACGCCTCGCCCGCCAGGTGTCCGCGGCGGCCGGCGGGACCGGCAGCGGCGGTCTCAGCGGCTCGGGCGCGGGCGGCACGCAGAAGATCGAACTCGAGTTCTCCGGCGGCGGGTCGGACGAGCTGGTGTCGTGGCTGAAAAAGCAAGTCAGGATTAAGGCTGGCGGGAACGTTCAGACCGCGTTCGGGTTCGGGCACCGTGGCTAGCCGCATCACCGTGCACGGGCCGCTGTTCGACGGCGAGGCATCCGCAGCTGTCACCGCCTGGCTGACCGACACCAAGAAGGAACTCGCCAGCTCCGGGCAGGAACTCCTGCGCGCCTTTCCCATGAACAAGACCGGCCGGGCTACCGGCGCCCACATCAACACGATTTCCACGCTCACGCAGGGCAGCGCCGAGCTCGTGGAGGCCAAGTCCACCAAGGGGAAGGTCTGGTGGCCGTGGCTGGAAGGCACTTCGCACCGCAACGCGACCATGCACTGGAAGGGCTACGCCGCGGTCCGCAAGACCCACCTCAAGGTCCGCCGCGAAGCCAACAAGGTCGCCCAGGACAACCTCGACAAGTACATAGGCAGGATGGGCGGCGGGGTATAGACAGCGAAGCGCCCGGCCAGCCGGTAGCCAGCCGGGCGCTTCGCGGTGCCGGTCTAGACGGGCAGCGACCGGACCGCCGTAGCGTAGGTGGAACCGCGCGGCAGGTCGAGTTCCTGGCATTCCCAGCCGGGCAGCGCGTCGGTGCAGTTCCACAGCCGGGTCCAGTCGCCGCGACGCATATCGGCCTTGGCTTCGACGGCCTCCAGGAACGCCTCGCGGACGTGACCGGGAGCGTGGCCGGCCGGAGCGCCGTGGATTCCGCGGATTGGATGCATCGGGATCACCTCTCGTTCAGGGCGTGCAGTCAGGGGCACGCTCACGGCCGGAACTGCCTGCGAATGGTCACGGTCCGCCGGTCCGCCATCCAGACGGGTATCCACAGACCGCAGGTCATGATGGTCATGATGGCGTGGAACGTCGTGGTGTGCTTCTGGACGGTCACCTTCTCGCGGGTGTCACCCGCCGGGCCGTAGTAACTGCTGCCGATCGACTGCCTGATAGTCCTCATCGTTCGTTCTCCTTCGCTGCGGGGGATGGCTGTTTCGTTTGTTTCGGTTACGAGGCCAGCGGACCCGGCCCGTGCACGACCAGCGTTCCCGGTGCCGGCACGTCAGGCAGCGCCTCCAGCGTGCCCGTCCGGGCGCGCATGTCGCTATAGAACTCGAACGGCGCCACGGCACGGTGCCGTCCCTTCGGCGGGTGCTGCCTGTCCCAGGTGGCCATGATCCGGCGGCCTTCAGCGAGACCGGCGGCGTAGCCCGCGCGCCACGCCGCGCCTGTGAGCGCGGTCACAGCGAGCAGCCTTCGTGCGCGCCGCCCCGGTAGTCGCGCCTGATGGCGTCCCGCAGGCCCGGCGCGTCGTGAGCGGTCAGCACCCGCGCCTCGCAGTCGCTGCTCACGGCCTGCCAGCGGCCGTCGACAACGGAAATCGTGTACGCCGACCCCCAGTGGTAGGTCAGGTCGAGCAGGTCGGCCGCGTTGAGCCGCGATAGCTCGTCGTCTGGCACGCTCACCCGCCGCCTGCTGGATGATGTCTTCAAGGTGTCGTCCTTCCTAGTCGGGACGGTGCCCAGGCCCCGGCCGGTGTTTCCGCACCGCGTCCGGGGCCGCTTAGTTGTCCGGGGACCGGTTCCCGGAACCCGCTGCCGCACCCCTCCAGGAACCAGGCAGCAGGGTCCGGGAACCGGGCCATTCCCCGCGCCGGCACGGGACCGCGGCGGCTGCGCTCCCGCCAAAGGATGCCACGGACAAGAACCGCCGCAGCCCGCACCGGCATCGTCACGCTACCCCGACTGTCCTATGGGTGTCCAGGGTGTGACGGTAGACTACTATGCGTGACGAGCGCACCGGCAGGGCTGCCTACGGTATGGCCCATGACGATTGACCGCGAGTGGGATGAGCCGGTCTACGCGCAACTGGCCGGCATACTGCGCCAGCGCATCGCCTCCGGTGAGCTGGAGCCCCGGCGGCCGATTCCCTCGGTGCGCACGCTTGTCGAGGAATACGGGGTAGCGCGGGCGACCGCCGCAAAGGCAATCCAGGTGCTCGCCGACGAGGGCCTCGTGCGGGCCGTCCGCGGCCGGGGTTGGTTCGTCGCCCCGGCTCCCTAGCCAACGTCATGCGTAGAGATGGTAATGCAGGACTCATGCCCCAGGCCTATCTCGACGGACTCGATCCTGGCGGCGCGCGGCTCGATCGCTGGACGCGTTCGCTGCAGGCAGCTGACTGGTCCGCAGGCGGCACACTGGTCGTGACCGGGGCTGACGAGGAACTTGCCGGGTTTGCTGGCTTGGGCGGCACGAGGGATGGCGACGACGACGCTGAGCGCGTGGGTGAGATCAGCACGATTTACCTGACGCCGGACTCCTGGGGACAGGGACTGGGCCGCGCTCTCATGTCGGCGGCCCTCCGTCAGCTGGCAGACCTCGGCTACGCCGAGGTGACGCTCTGGGTGCTGGACACCAACGTTCGCGCGCGGCGGTTCTACGCCGCGGCCGGCTTCACCCATGACGGGGCTGTCAAGGTCGACGAGTCACACGACTTCCCGCTCCGC
Source organism: uncultured Actinomycetota bacterium (assembly GCA_963711535.1). Lineage (GTDB taxonomy): Bacteria > Actinomycetota > Actinomycetes > Streptosporangiales > Streptosporangiaceae > JAJYUU01. Next base: position 1,311,008 of record CAVQEN010000008.1, read on the forward strand.
GAGCTCCGGTACCGCCGGTCGCTGCCCTGACGGCACGGCGGTCAGGGGGCAGGTACCCGGCCGCCGGCGAGCTGCTCGGCGTGGAGCTGACGCATCACGCGCTTGCGCTCAGCATCCTCGAGCCCGTCGATATAGAGCTCACCACGCAGGTGATCGGTCTCGTGCTGCAGGCAGCGGGCAAGCTCATCGATCCCGGAAACGACGACCTCCTCCTGCTGGAGATTCACCCCGACAGCTGTGGCGCTGGCAGCCCTGTGCCGGAATGCGCTCACGCCGGGGACAGACAGACACCCTTCGATCCCGTCGATGTCCCCGCGCACCTCGACGATGCGCGGGTTGATCAGGTATCCCAGATGTCCGTCCACGTTGTAGGAGAATGCCGCCAGGCCCGAGCCGATCTGGTTCGCCGCGAGCCCTGCTCGTCCCGGCTCCTGCACAGTGTCCAGCAGATCCTCGATGAGGGCGGCAAGGGCCTCGTCGAACCGGGTCACTGCGTCGCACGGTGTCCGCAGCACTGGATCCCCGAGGTAGCGAAGCGGCCGGATGCTCATGTCAGCGCCGTCCGCTGCGCGCTGTCACGCTGGCTGAGGGTCTCGCCTTCGCTGCGGCCATGGCTCCGGGTCATCAGCGTGGCGAGCCGGTCGAGGACCAGCTGATGCCAGCCGATCTCGGCGGCCACCCGAAGCCGGGCGTGCTCGACCACCAGGTCGTCCGCGACTGTCTGGTCGGGCCAGGTGCGCTCGCGCTGATGGTCCAGCTGGCTGGCCTGAGCTGACAGCGCCCGGATCCGGTCCTCGAAGTAGCCACGAAGGGTGTCCTCGGACATGCCGCCGCTCATCGCCAGCGCGAGATCGACCGGGTCCGGCTGAACGCGCACCTCCTGCAGCGCTTCGGCCCGCAGGGCGCGCAGCTCACGCCGGCCCTCGTGGGTGATGCCGTACACCGTGCGTGCGGGCAGCTGGCCGTCTTGCTCGGTACGAAGCGGCTCGATCAGCCCCTCTGCGGCAAGACGGTGCAGCGCGCTGTAGAGCGAGCCGGGCTGGACCTCGGACCACGTCTGCGTCCGGTCGATACGCGCGTCCCTGCGCAGCTGATGGCCGTACATCGGGCCGTGCTTGCTGAGCGCGCCGAGAATGAACAAGCGAGTCGGATTCACTTGACGAGTAAAACACGACTACTCAAATTTGACTAGGTCGCAACTGGCGTCGGTATCGGGCGCCCGAACCGTCGTCCTTCTGCTCGTTGTCCTGGCCGCGGACGAGCGGTTTGGCCTCGACGTCGTCCACGGCGCGAATGACGGCCGGCGTCGATCCTGACGTCTCCGGTCCGTCGGCGGACGAGCTGCCTGACCGCCAAACCGGCGGCTCCGGCGGCTGCGTGATTGCCTTCCCGCTGCCGCGTCCGCGGTGCGTCGCGGGGCAACGATCGCGCCTGCGGCTTCTGTGCTGTGCGCGGACATGCCAGCTGACCGTGCGGGCGGGCACGGTCAGCTGGCATGCTGGCGCTGCGGCCGGTGGCTGTGGCGCGGTTCCGGTACGGGGCCCGGATCTGGTCCGGGTCGCGCGTTCTGGTCGTTTCGGGTCGGCGCGCGAAGTCAGGCGGCCCGGGGTGGCGGGTGGCTGTTGAGGGTCTTGGCGCGGTCGGGGCTGATCGCGGTGGTGGTGCCGTCACTGTGGAGGGTGAATACCCAGCCCCACCGGTGGATGGCGACGTGGTGGTGGAAGTGGCATAGCAGCACGAGGTTGGTCAGGGTGTGGCCGCCGCCGTTGCTGCGCCACACGATGTGGTGAACGTCGCAGGCGGCGGCGGGGATGTCGCAGCCGGGGAACCGGCAGCACCGGTCCCGTCTCCTGACTGCGCGGCGCAGGTGCACCGGCACGGTGTCGAATGCGGTGGCGATGTCCAGCGGCAGGCTCACCGACGCCCGGGGGATGCCGGTGATGGTGCGGCGCAGTGCCGCGGCGGCGCCGCCGGGGCCGGACAGCAGCCGGATGGCGGTTGCCAGCACGTCCTGGATCCCCGCCGCCGCGGCGGCGGTGCCGGCGGCTTTCGCGGCGTCGCGCAGCCGGGCGGCCTGGGGGCTGTCGGGGTCGGCCAGTCTGGCCAGCAGCCCGTAATCCAGCCCGCCAGCGCAGTCGTCTGCAGCGGCGGCGGCAGCGGCGTCAGGCTTCCCGTTGTCGTCAGTGTCGTCAGTGTCGCCCGCGTCGTCAGCGTTGCTGTCGTAGGGCAGCTGCTGGTCCTGGTCCTGGTCCTGGTCCTGGCCGGGGCGGGTGAGCCGGGTCAGGAGGTCGTAGTCGACGTGGCCGGTGATGACTGGCTGGATGGCGGCGTCGCAGGTGCGGCCGTCGCGGTCGCCGCGCAGCAGTTCGGCCAGGGTGATGTCCAGTTCGAGGCGGACTGGCTGCCCGGCCCGCCGGGGCAGGGTCCCGGCGCCGGCCAGCCGCAGGAACGCCTCTTCCAGCGCGTCGTGGCGGCGCTGCCCGGTGCTGCGGTCGTCTTCGGGCCCGCGGGCCCGGGCCAGGGCGTCCAGGACCGTCTCGGCGAGCTGGGCGCAGGCCGGGGTCAGGTCACCGGTCAGCCGCCCCGCCCCGCCGAACGTCCGGTCCAGCCGCACGTTGCGGTCCCCGAACCCGTCACCATCATCGGGGTCAGGCTGCGCGTGCTGGCGCCGCAGGTCCTCCGCCAGCCCGGCCAGGTCAGAAAGGCCGGCGCCGCCGCCGGCCGCGGCCAGAAAGTCCGCGTCGGCGTCGCCGCGGTGGTCTTCGGGGAGCCGGTCAGACCAGTCGGCCAGCTGCCGGGCCCACGACACCGAGATGGTCCCGGCGGCCAGCGCCGCGGCAATACGCGGGTGGGCGTCCAGCCGCCGCATCCACGCGACCCGCGCCCCCGCCGCGGGCCGGGTGGCGCGGGTCTGCCAGGTCAGCCACACCCGCGGCGACCGGTGCCCGTCGCCGTTCAGGCCGCCGCCGGGCACGCTGAACGCTGACAGCACCCTGGCGTGGGCGGCGGTCTGCCGTGACTCGGCGACCGCCAGCGCCCGCAGGCAGTCCGCCTGCAGGCCCTCACTCCAGCGGGCCGGGTCATCGGCCGCCAGGAACTCCAGGGCCGCATTCAGCCACGCCAAAGCTTCCGCCGGATCCGGCGGCCGCGCACCGCCGCCAGCAGCGTACGGGCCGCCGGCGCCGGCCGTCACGTACGGGCGGTCAGCCGACCGGGAACCAGAACCGTCCGAGCCGTCAGACGCAGAACCTGCAGAACTGGCCGCACCAGCGCTGCCGGCGGCCGGAGAGCCAGCCGGGCTGCCGGCGGCCGGGGAAGCGGAAGCCGAGTCGCTGTCGCCGGCCGGGGCGAACGCGCCCGCCGACAACCCGGACGCGGCCGACACGCTGCCGTCCCGCCGGGTCGTGCGGCCCGTCCGCGCCGGGCGCGCCCCCGAGCCAGAACCATCAGCGCCCGCGGCGGTGCTTGTGCCCGCGGCGGGAGAAGTGCCGGTGAGCAGCCCGCCGGGGGAGGCGTCACGGTCGACCCCCGGAATGTCCCAGCCCGGATCCGGCATCGCGGCCTCCCTTCCACGGTCTCGGTCAGTTATCCGCTCACATGTTCGATAATACCGGCAGGCACCGGCAATCTCCGTCCCTATTCGGGCTTGTGGAAAAGCTGAGGCCGGCCGGAATGACCTGTGGATCAGCCAGCGCGCAGCTCAACTCCGGCGGCGACCGAGCCAGCCGCCGCCGCACGTGTCACCGCCACAGCTCAGCGTGCGCCAGACCACCCCGACAGCCGCCCCAACGAACGGATCACCGCGCCTCGGCAGCGGGCGAATCAGGCCCGTTCGGCGATAAACGCGGCCAGCGTGCCGAGCGTCTCGAGCGCATCCAGGTTCAGATCCTCGGCAGCCACGTCCACGCCGTAGCGGCGCTCGATCTGGCGAAGCAGCATCGTGCCCGCCAGCAATCCGAGAAGCGCGCGCCGAACACCGCAGTGTCTAGGTTGGGGCCCGTCGCAGTCCGGCGCCACGGTGATGCAGGCGAGTTCGTCGCCCGGCCGCGGCAGCCGCACGGCACGGCCACGCCGTCAAGCCTCCTCGGGTCAGGGGCATGGATCAGTCCGGGCCAGTCGGCGAAGCCGATCGACTGCCTCAGCCAGCCGGGCGTCGCAAGCGCGGATGGCGGCGTCCGCCTGGCCGGGACCCTCGAGCGTTTCGTCCCACTGAGACCAGTGCGTAGTACCGTTCGACAGGCCAGCAGCCATCTGCTCGAGGAAGGCAACCTCGGCAGCGGCCCTGGCCACCTGCTCGTCGTGGCTCAGTGCATCGCCGGACGAGGATGCCTCACCTGACGCTTCATCCCCCATGACCGGGAATCGGACCCGGATGACCAGTGTGTTACGGCTAGCCGGAAAGAGCGCTACCGATATGACGACGACACGGTATTTGTCCAGCCGGCGCTCGGAACTGCTGGCTCGGCTCAAAGCGCTGCTGCTCGTCTGGCGCCCTGCGCCAGCTTGGGCAAGTGTTGCGCGGCAGGCCGACTCGGCGTCGCGAAGAGTCAAGCAGGCTTAGCCAGGCCCATGGCGAAGATGTTGATGTCGGCTGACGGCAACTGGGTGAAGCCGACGTGGCGGTAGAAGTCCGGCGCCCGCTCGTTGCCGCGTCCAACCATCAGGTGCAGTCCCGGCGAACCCTGCTCGCGCAGGCCCGCGACGAGAGTGTCGATGAGACGGCGGCCAAGGCCGCGGCCCTGCAGCCGCGGCATCAGATTGATGTGCAGGTGCGACGGATACGCGCGGGTCAGGTCCGCATCGGTATGCCTCGGGTGGTGAATGTTATGCAGCGCGTTTCGCTCCAACTCTGACAGCGCCTTGGCCTCCTGCGCGGACGGCTCGGGATACCGGCGGCGCAGTGCCGGCCACCAGTCCCGCTCCAGGCGCTCATCGAACGCGGTGGTGTCGAGTGCTGCGACGATGTAGCCGCCGACTCCAGAGCGGTCCTCCGCCACGAACGCGAGCGATGGCTGAAAGGTCGCGTACGGCGCCGCGTAGATCTCTGCGGGCAGCCGCGGCTCGCGGTACAGCCGGCTGGCATCCGTGCCGCCGTGCGCAGTTAGCAGACAGATCCGGTAGAGGTCGTCCAGGTCACCAGGTTCATAGCCGCGAATGCGCGCATCTTCGTCCGCCACGATCAGCTTTCTATCGCACGGCCGGGCAGGTCCGGAACAGGCTGCTGCCCGCGCTGATATTTTGGCCCCATACTATTGGCTAAACCCATGTAATTCCGTTAAAGTCATGGACTGATCCGATTAGGACCAGTTTCAATTCGGGGGTCATTCCATGCACCTGCGCTCTTGTCTCGCTGCCGTCGTCGCGGTCAGTGCCACCATGCTGACCACCTTCATGGTGGCTGGCGCCGCCAGCGCCACGGCGGACATCACCATCACCCAGGCCGGCCCGACGGGTTCCGATCCGTATGTGCTGACCGTGGTCGCCGATGACGCGAACAACCTTCAGCTGACCAGCATGACCGCGTACCTGTCCTCGGGCACGACCAGCGTGACAGTGGGCAACCTGCAGTACGTCTCCGGGTCCCCGAGCGCTCAGACCTGGACGGCGACCGCCCCGGTTCCGCAGGCCGACCTGCCGCCAGGCACCTACACCGTCACGGTCGACGCCGTGGATGCCGATGAAAGCGACACCGGGCTGGCCGCTCCGGAGCCGTTCTCGTTCTCCTGGACGACGAACGTCACGGCGACGGCGGCGCCGTCGACGCTGACCTATAACGAGACCACGACGACGATCTCCGGTCAGGTGACCGGAGACGTACCGGGTTCCAGCTACCCGGAACCGGTCGGCCTGGCCGGCGTGCCGGTGTACGTCAACCTGGTCAACGGCGACGCCGGCCCGTGGGACGAGCAGGTCGGCACGACTGAGTCAGATGGCTCGTTCTCCGGCTCAGTGCAGCTGCCCAGTGCCGATGGTGAGTACACCGTGTCGGTGGGCGCCACCGCGACTATGGACGCCGGCGGCACGTCCCTCACGACCACGTGGGCCGCGGACGCGGTCGAGCTGACCGGGGTCACGGTCACTCCGCAGGACTTCACGTACGGTGTCGGCGGTGTGGCAACCGTGACCGGCACGCTTGAGTACCAGGATTCGGTTACCGGCTGGCAGCCACTCGCAGACGAGACCGTTGTCATGGACGCCGGGTCCTCCGATGTGCAGTACATCACCAGCAATGCGGAGGGCCAGTTCACCTGGACATTCACTCCGGACACTGACGGCACCGACTGGAGCATCGAGGCTGGCGGCGGCAACCTGCTCGGTGTCGCACAGGCGAGCGGTACTGTGTTCGACGCCGTTCCGGTCAAGCTCTCGTCGTTCTCGGCAACTTTGAGCCCGGAAGCCGAGGTGACGGTCCACGCCTGCGCCGTTGTTTCTGCACCGGGCTTTACCCCGCCGCAGGGCTACCTGGATGTCCAGTACGCCTCGAAGCCGGGAGGCCCGTGGAAGTACCTGGGCCGGGTTCGTCCCGACCAGAGCCAAGCACCGTCCTCGTGCGCGGGAAACACTCAGTCGTACTTTTCCGGCACGGTGCCAGCTCGCCTGGCTAGCGCGTATTACCGGATGTGGCTGACGGGGTCGACCAGTTTCCAGCCCGCGGGAAGCACGTCTGTGCACCTGTCCAAGTACGTGACACGGATCATCTCGGTGGGCGTCTCGCCACGCTCGGTAGCTCACGGCGGCCGGATGACCGTGCACGGTCGGCTGCAGCAGTACAAGGACGGCCGCTGGCACGATTTCGCACACCAGCAGGTCCTGATCGTGGTTAAGCCCAAGGGCAGCAAGGTGTGGTACTGGGTGCGGAAGGTCAAGACGAACTCGTCAGGCTATTTCACGTCACGGTTCGTCGACCCTGTGAGCGGTGACTGGACGGCCGCCTATGACGGCGGTCGATCCGACTTCGCCTCCAGCGGATCCATCCATTACGTCACCCTGAAGGGTAGTGCGAGCAAGGCATTGCATCTCGGCCGGGCTCAGCTGTTCTGACCCCTACTGTGATCGCAGCAGCGCTGCCTGCCGGCTGGCCCGGCAGGCAGCGTCTGTGCCGGGAACTCGAGCACCGTAGCGGCGCTTGCGGCACTGGGTCACCGCGCCGCTGACCTCGACTCGCCCGACTGGTCGCACCTTGTGCCAGGCGATTCCGACTACCGACACGGTGCTCGCGACCTCGACTGGCAGTGGCGCTAGAAAAGGCATGCGCGCTGCTGCCGGTCAGCACCGCGACGCACTTCGTGCCGGGCACCTCTACGTATCACGCGGCCTGTAGCCTGGCACGCCGCCAGTCAGGCCCACGCCGGCGATTCGTGAGATGACACACGCCGGTGGTTGGTCGCAGCTCGGTACCATTCGTCGAAGGCGGCCGCGACCGCGGCGAGCGGGCTGCGCGGATCAAGCTCCGCGTGTACCGGCAGTCCGATGAGCTCGACCGGCTGGCCGAAGTCGTTGTGCTTCGTCGGCAGCATGATCTGCATGCCGCTTGCCGGCAGCAGATAGGGCACGATGTTGCCGTACTCGATCATGCCGCCGGTCCTGCCGCCGATGAGGCGGCCGCCGAGCGTGTGCTGCAGTATCCACGCGGATGACTCGCCGGAGGATTTGGTATTGCCGTCCACCAAGACAAGCATCTTGCCGGTCCACACCCGCACGCCCGGCCGCAGCTCGTAGTCCTCGTCCGAGCCGCTGACGGAGAGTGTGTCGGCGGGCGTCGGTTGCCTGAGATGGTCGCGGTGCCAGCTCGGGACCGCATCGGCTCCGTGGCTAGCCTCGATCATGGCCACCGAGTTCCAGATTCCGAGCGGTGTCTCGCCGACATACCAGCCGGCGGACCGGACCGGAATTGCCGCACCAGCTGGCAGTACCGGCGAGATCCACTCCAGCGTGATGCTGTCGTTGCCGCCGCCATTACCGCGCAGGTCGACGATGATCCGGTCGTACTCGAACTGGCGCACGCCGTCGTTGACCCAGTCCCAGAGCAGCCGGTCATCCTCGGAGTCTCCCCAGAGCCGCCGAAGCACGACGCATAGCACGCCGCTATGCTCGCGTACCTCGACAGCCGGCCCGTCCTCGTCAAGGGCACAGGCCGGCTCGGCGGCCCGGATGGCAGATGGCGGCGCGCCCTGGAGCGAGATGTGCCGGTCGCGCAGAACGAGCCGGAGCGTGTCATTGAGGTCGCCGAGCGCATCGCCCCAGCGGACGGGCCGGTTCCGCAGGACCCGCTCACGAGCCGCCGCGATCAGCCGCTCTGCCCGGCTGGCAGCCTGTGGTGCGATCCGGCCCGTGGCGATACCGAAATGCCGCTCCGCCAGGAGCACCTGCAGGTCAGCCAGGTCCGCAGCGACGGCATCCGGACTACATGACGAATCCGCCGTCCGTGCGCGGGCATCTGGAGCCAGTCGCGCCAGGTCTGGCGAGGCCGGGTCCAGCAGCCACCTGACCCCAGCTCGTTCCGGACCGAGATAGATCGGCGCGGCCATCGACGGGCTGCCTCCAGGCTCTCGCTAAGGGCGGAACCGCACAAGAGTAGTCGTAAGGCGCTAACCCGGACACCCCATGACTGTGCCGCGCTGGAGTGGCTGACTTGATCGAGCCCCTGGGACTGCCCTGGATCAGGACTGGCCGGTCAAGCTTGTTCCGTTGCCGAGGCAGCGTGCAGACGCGCTGACCATCGTTCCTCAATATGGCCGAAGTGCCAGATCAGGATCGCCCCGATCCAGGTGACGATGAACATTCCGACGATGACGAAGCCGGCGGTGTTGATGTTGAACCTGTACATGAAGCCCCAGAAGCCCCGGGCCCGACTGACGCCGTGAACTTCGAGGGGAACCAGGCTGAGGGTCTCGATGCCGCCGATGAAGATACAGATCGCCACCGACAGGCCCGTGATGGCGAGGTTGTAGTAGACCTTGCGGATCGGGTTGAAGAACGCCCAGCCGTAGGCGGCGTTCATGAACATGCCGTCGGTGGTGTCCATCAAGGTCATCCCGGCCATGAACAGGATCGGCAGGGCGATGATCGCTTGCCAGGCGATGTGCTCGGATGCCAGGAATGCGGTGGTCGTCAGAAGCAGCACCTCGGTCGCGGTGTCGAAGCCCATGCCGAACACGACCCCGACGGGGTATATCTGCCATTCCTTGTCGATGGCGTTCATCCAGCGGCCGAAGAACCGGTAGAAGAATCCGCGCTTCTCGAGCTGAGACTCGAGCTCGGCCTCGTCGTACTCGCCGCGGCGCATGGCGCGGAAGACGCGCACGATGCCGGCCAGGATGACCAGGTTGAGCAGCGCGATGAGGAAGAGGAACGCTGCTGACACGATGGTGCCGAAGGTGCCGCCGAACGACTCAAGCGAGGAGCTGGAGTGAGTGACCGCAGGCAGCACTGTCTTCTCGGCGACGATGATGCCGACGCCCATGGCCACGACGATGGTGGAGTGGCCGAGGGAGAAGAAGTAGCCGAAAGCGAACGGCCGCGGCTTATCGGTGCCATGCCGCTGGTTCATCGCCTTGCGGGTGGTGTTGTCGATCGCGGAAATGTGGTCGGCGTCAAAGGCGTGCCGCAGTCCGAGCGTGTAGGCAGTGACGGACAGGCCGATCCCGAACAGCTTGTAATGGGCGGGCAGCACGTAGACGATAAACGCGATAAACCCGAGCACGTGCAGCAACACGATCGAGCCGTACATGCCGACAACCCGCCGCCGCTCGATCGGGGTCATCGCCGCGAACGACGCGCGGACCATTCCGCCGATCCCGGGCTTCTCGGTGGCGGTAACAGCGGACATCAGGCACCTTCCGGCTAGGCGCGGCACGATAGCTGGCTTGACGCAAGGTAACCCGGACTGCGAATGAGTTGCAAGTACTGGTAATACGCAGTGTGACCTGGCTCTCAGTCGCACCTGCAGAACGTCACCGGCATCGTTAGCGCCTCAGCCGCACCCGCCGTCAGCAGCTGTCAGCAGCCGGGGACGATATCCGAGCCCGGACCCAGGAATGAAACTCGGAAATGTGGTGCTCGCTCGGGACCAGTACGCCGCCGTGCCGGTAGGCCACCGAGCTCATCGACGGCTGCGTGCGCTCACACGCCGCGAAGTCCTGGCGGTTGACCCGGTCGAACAGCTCTACCGACCGCGAGATGTCCTGCGCCTGCGCCACCACCTCGGTCGCGAAAAGCCAGTCGCAGACCACAGTCGTCCGGTCCGGTCCGAGCGGGATCATCCGGTGGAAGATCACGTGATCGGGCACCAGGTTGATGAACACCTGGGGCCGGATCGTCACCGCGAAGTAGCGGCGGTCCTGTTCATCGGTCAGGCCGGGAAGGCGGGCAAAGCCCGGGCTGCCGTCGACGGTAAAGCCGGCCGCGCGGTCGGCGAAGGCCGCGCCATGCCCGACGTAGTACTGGGCGGCGTAGCCGCCGGCGAACTCGGGGAGCACGCTGGTCAGCTCCGGGTGGATCGGCGCGCAGTGGTAGCACTCCATGAAATTCTCGACGATCAGCTTCCAGTTCGCCGCGACGTCGTAGCTCATCCGGTGCCCGACGGCCAGCTCCCCGAGTCCGTAAGCGTCGATCGCATCCCCGCTGCCGAGCCGGTCAGCCACCGCATCCATCACCGTCGCCGGGAAAGACGGGGGCTCAAGGGCCAGGCACACCCAGACGTAGCCCAGCCACTCGCGCAGTGCGACAGGCACCAGCCCGTACTCGTCGCGGTCGATGTCCGGCATCCTGGCCAGGTTCGGTGCCGCGGCAAGCCGGCCGCCCAGCTCATAGGACCAGGCGTGATACGCGCAGCGCAGGTAGCGCGTGACCTGGCCGGTTTCCTCCAGGCAGAGCCGGGCGCCGCGGTGGCGGCAGACGTTGAGGAATGCACGCAGGCCGCCGCCATGCTGCCGCACCACCAGGACGCTCTCGGGGCCAGCCTGAACCACCAGGAACTGGCCAGGTTCGGGAACGTCGGCCGATCGCGCGACGCAGAGCCAGTGCGTGCCGAAGATCGCCTCTTGCTCCCTGGCGAAAACCGCCGGGTCGGTGTAGTACGACCCGGGCAGTGTCCGGATAAGGCTGCTGCTGGCGGACACCACAGCGGAATCAGCGTGCACGGCTCTCTCCTCGCGAGTGTGCTGGCACGTCGTCGACCTCCCGGACAGGCGCTCCGGCCCTGGGAGGGCGGCGAGCCAGCACGAAGCCGACGCTACCGGGTAGTCCGGCTGCCATCCAGCCCCGACGGGATGACCGCCGGACGGACATCGTGTCATCGTGAAGACTGACCAGCCGGGACGTCCGGCTGCCTCCTCCGCGGCGAGGAAAGGGCGAGCGTCGATGTCCGTGACAGCCGACCTGCTGCTGGCTAATGCCAGCGTCCTGACTATGGATCCGGCCCGGCCGCGTGCGCGGTCGGTTGCGATAGCCGGCGGCCGGGTTCTGGCGCTCGGCGCCGACCCGTTCGGCATGGACGGCGTAGACGCCCGTGAGGTCGCTGACCTGGGCGGAGCGACAGTGCTGCCCGGGTTCCACGACGCGCATAATCACATGGCCTGGTACGGCCTCTCACTAAGCGAGGCAGACCTGCGGCCAGAGGCGGCGCCGACGCTTGGCGACCTGTATCAGGCCGTGGCCGCACAGGCCGCAGCGATCGAGCCGGACGGCTGGGTCGTCGGTTCCGGCTACGACCAGAACAAGCTCGAGGGGCACCCGGACCGGGACGGCCTGGACCGGGCCGCCCCCGGCCGTAGGGTCTGGGTCCGGCACACCTCCGGGCACATGTGCGTGGTGAGCAGCGCCGTGCTGGCCGACCTCGGCCTGGCCGAGCGGCCTGTGGATGTTCCCGGCGGCAAGGTCGTGACCGACGCCGCCGGGCGCCCGACGGGTCTGCTGCAAGAGAAGGCCCAGGAGCTCGTCGGCCGTCTGGTGCACCCGTACCCGCTCTCGATCGTGGCCGATGCCATCGACCGGGCCGGCGTTCGGTACCTCAGCGAGGGCATCACCAGCGTCACCGAGGCAGGTATCGGCGGCGGCTGGATCGGTCACACGCCAGCGGAACTGGCCGCCTACCAGGCCGCGCGCGACACCGGCCGGCTGCGCGTGCGGGTCGAGCTGATGATCGCCAGCGACGCCCTGCATGACCTGTCTGCTCACCCTGCCGACGGTCTCGAGCTCGGCCTCGACCTTGGCATCCGCACCGGCCTGGGCGACGACTGGCTGCGGATCGGCGCGATGAAGATCTTCACCGATGGCTCGCTCGTCGGCCGCACCGCGGCCATGCACGAGGACTACGCCGGCACGCCTGGTGACCGCGGCTACCTGCAGGCGGACGCCGGCGAGCTGACGGCGACGATCATCGCCGCGCACCGGTCCGGCTGGCAGGTTGCCGCGCACGCCATCGGCGACCGTGCCATCGATCTCGTCCTCGACGCTTACGCTGCCGCGCAGCAGCGATACCCGCGCGCTGACCCCCGGCACCGGGTCGAGCACTTCGCGGTGTCCCGGCCGGACCAGGTGAGCCGTGTCGCCGAGCTTGGCGTGATCCCGGTGCCGCAGGGCCGGTTCGCCACCGAGCTGGGCGACGGCATGCTCGCCGCCCTCGGCGACCGGCGGCGCGACTGGCTCTACCGGCAGCGGTCGCTGGTGGACGCGGGCCTGACCCTGCCCGGAAGCTCGGACAGGCCCGTCGTCGCAGGAGCGCCGCTGCTCGGCGTGCATGACATGGTGAACCGGCGGACCGCGACCGGAGCGCCGTTCAACCCGGGCGAGGCCATCTCGGCCTACGAGGCGCTGCGCGCCTACACCAGCGGCTCGGCGTACGCCAGCCACGCCGAGGGGAGCCGGGGGATGATCGCGCCGGGCCGGCTCGCGGATCTTGTCGTGCTGTCCGAGGATCCGACGGCTGTCAGCCCGTCGAGCATCGCCGGCATCAGCGTCCTGGCGACGTTCGTGGACGGCGAGTGCCGCTACGACAGCTTCGGAAACGGTCGGCTCGCCTGACCGGCAGACACGCGACACGCCGCACGACATGTGGTGCTACAACTTTCTGCCGCGCCTACATATGGTGGTCATCGCAGCTGGTTCTGTGGGTCATCCAGGCTCACGGAGGCAAGAGGGAACCCGGTGCAAATCCGGGACTGCCCCGCAGCGGTGAGCGGGAACGACAGCCGTCCCCGGCACGCGCGCAAGCGTGCGACGGGAGCAGCACTGGGCCGCATGGCCCGGGAAGCGACGGCCAGTAGGAGACGCCAGCTGGCCACATCGGCACTGGCGTTACGCCCGCGAGTCCGAAGACCTGCCAGCGCGCCGCGCGCACTAGCACGCGGCGGCTCCGGCCGCGCGGGACGGCCGACGGGCACCGGTGGTCTGCCGTCCTGCGCAGTCCCCGGCTCCGTCCCCGCTGCGCGATCCGGACCATACGGATCGAGCTCGCGAGGAGAGAGCGATGACGGTGACCGAAACCAGGTCTGGCACCAGGGCCCGGCCGGGCATGCAGGTGCGCAAGCGCAACGGGGACACCGAGCCGGTCGACGTGAACAAGATCGTGCGCGCGGTGCAGCGGTGCGCCGGGGACCTGGACGACGTGGACCCGATGCGGGTAGCGACCAGGACCATCAGCGGTCTGTATGACGGTGCCACCACCGCGGAGCTTGACCGCCTGTCGATCCAGACAGCGGCTGAGATGACCGGCGAGGAGCCGCAGTACTCGCGGCTGGCGGCGCGGCTGCTGTCCGGCTACATCGCTAAGGAAGTCCGCGGCCAGGGCATCGCCTCCTTCAGCCAGTCCGTCGCCCTTGCGCACGCCGAGGGCCTCATCGGGGACGAGACCGCCCGGCTTGTGAAGGACAACGCCCGCAAGCTCGACTTCGCCGTCGACGAGGATGCCGACCAGCGGTTCGAGTACTTCGGCATCAGGACCGTGTACGACCGGTATCTGCTGCGGCACCCCTCCACGCGGCTAGTGCTGGAGACGCCGCAGTACTTCCTGCTCCGGGTCGCCTGCGGGCTGTCCCGCACGCCCGCCGAGGCGATTGGCTTCTACCGGCTGATGTCGTCGCTGGCGTACCTGCCGAGCTCCCCGACGCTGTTCAATTCCGGCACCGCCCACCCGCAGATGTCGTCGTGCTTCCTTGTCGACTCGCCGCGGGACGACCTGGACTCCATCTACGCGCGGTACGCGCAGGTGGCGCGCCTGTCGAAGTTCTCCGGCGGTATCGGCATCGGCTTCTCTCGTGTCCGCTCCCGCGGTGCGCTGATCCGCGGCACCAACGGCCAGTCCAACGGGATCGTGCCGTGGCTGCGCACCCTCGACTCGTCGGTCGCGGCGGTGAACCAGGGCGGTCGGCGCAAAGGCGCCGCCTGCGTCTACCTGGAGCCCTGGCACCCTGACATCGAGGAGTTCCTCGAGCTGCGAGACAACACCGGCGAGGACGCCCGCCGTACCCACAACCTCAACCTCGCCAACTGGATCCCGGACGAGTTCATGCGCCGGGTCGAGGCCGACGAGATGTGGTCGCTGATCGACCCGGACGTCGTGCCAGAGCTGCCGGATCTGTGGGGCGAGGCGTTCGATGCCGCCTACCGCGCCGCCGAGGCCGACGGCCGCTTCGTCCGCCAGGTGAAGGCGCGCGAGCTGTACGCCCGGATGATGCGCACGCTCGCGCAGACCGGCAACGGCTGGATGACGTTCAAGGACACCTGTAACGCGGGGTGCAACCAGACCGCACAGGCCGGAAACGTGGTTCACCTGTCCAATCTCTGCACAGAGATCACGGAAGTGACCACGGACTCACAGACCGCTGTCTGCAATCTCGGCTCGATTAACCTGGCGCGCCACCTCAGCACTGTCAGCGGCCAGGCTGCGGTCGACTGGGCGAAGCTGCGGGAGACCGTCCGCACAGCCGTGCCGTTCCTGGACCGCGTCATCGACCTGACCTTCTACCCGGCTGAGCAGGCGGCCGCGTCCAACCCGCGCTGGCGTCCGGTCGGCCTTGGCGTGATGGGCCTGCAGGACGTGTTCTTCGCGCTTCGGCTGCCGTTCGACTCGCAGGACGCGCGGGAGCTATCCGCCCGCATCGCCGAGGAGATTTATCTGACCGCGCTCGAGACCTCGGCTGAGCTCGCCGAGCGGCACGGCCCCCACCCGGAGTTCGGCCAGACGCGTGCCGCCGCCGGGCAGCTGCAGCACGACCTGTGGAGCGTCGCCGGGACGCAGGCGGGCCGGTGGAAGGCGCTGCGCAAGCGCATCAGCAAGACCGGGCTGCGGAACTCGCTGCTCGTCGCCATCGCCCCGACCGCCACGATCGCGTCCATCGCGGGGTGCTACGAGTGCATCGAGCCCCAGGTCTCCAACCTGTTCAAGCGCGAGACCATGTCGGGTGAGTTCCTGCAGGTCAACACCGCTCTGGTGACTGAGCTGAAGGCCCACGGGCTGTGGACCGATCAGGTCAGGGACGACATCAAGCGCGCGGAGGGGTCGGTCCAGGGTCTGGCCGCGCTGCCGGCCGCGATCCGCGAGCTGTTCCGCACCGCGTGGGAACTGCCCCAGCGCGCGCTCATCGACATGGCCGCCGCCCGGGCGCCGTTCATCGACCAGAGCCAGTCGCTCAACCTGTTCCTGGCCGCGCCCTCCATCGGCAAGCTCTCCTCGATGTACCTGCACGCCTGGAAGTCCGGCCTGAAGACCACCTACTACCTGCGCTCGCGCCCGGCGACGCGCATTACCCAGGCCACCGTCGCCGTGCCTGCGGCCCTTGCTAGCCAGCAGGCCAGCGTCGCCGACGCGGTCGCCTGCTCCCTGGAAAACCCCGAGACATGCGAGGCCTGCCAGTGACTGCCACCACGATCACCAGCGCCGCCGGCACGCCCGGCGCGCGGCACCTGCTTCTGGACCCGGGGATGGACCTGACGCTCCGGCCGATGCGCTACCCGCTGTTTTACGATCGCTTCCGCGACGCCATCAAGAACACCTGGACCGTCGAGGAAGTCGACCTCCACTCCGATCTGGCTGACCTGCGGAAGCTTTCCGCGGCCGAGCAACACCTCGTTTCTCGTCTGGTGGCTTTCTTCGCGACCGGAGACACGATCGTGGCGAACAATCTGGTGCTGAACCTGTACCAGCACGTGAACTCGCCCGAAGGGCGGCTGTACCTGTCGCGGCAGCTGTTCGAGGAAGCCGTGCACGTGCAGTTCTACCTGACGCTGCTGGACACGTACGTGCCCGATGAGGCGGAGCGGGCGCGGGCCTTCGCGGCGGTCGAGAACATCCCGTCGATCGCCCGCAAGGCGGAGTTCTGCTTCCGCTGGATCGACAGCCTCGGTGAGCTGCACGAGCTGCGGACGCCCGCCGACCGGCGCGCGTTCCTGCTCAACCTCATCTGCTTCGCCGCCTGCATCGAGGGGCTGTTTTTCTACGGCGCGTTCGCTCACGTGTACTTCCTGCGCTCGCGCGGGCTGCTGAACGGCCTGGCGTCCGGCACCAACTGGGTTTTCCGCGACGAGTCGATGCACATGGCGTTCGCCTTTGACGTCGTCGACACCGTCCGGGCCGAGGAGCCGGAGCTGTTCGACGCCGAGCTCACCAGCCAGGTGCGGGCCATGCTCGCCGAGGCGGTCCAGTGCGAGGTGCAGTTCGCCGAGGACCTGCTCGGGCAGGGCGTGGCCGGGCTGTCCCTGGCCGACATGCAGTCCTACCTCGAGCATGTCGCTGACCGGCGCCTCGCCCGGCTGGGCATTGAGCCCCTCTACGGCTCCGCCAACCCGCTGCAGTTCATGGAACTGCAAGACGTCCAGGAGCTGTCCAACTTCTTCGAGCGGCGCGTGTCGGCCTACCAGGTCGGCGTCACCGGCACCGTGTCCTTCGAGGAGGACTTCTGACGCCAAGCCGCCCGCCGCGCAGCCGCTGACTAGCGGCTGCGACGACGGGCGACTTCAGGGGCGGGGCAGAGGGTCGTTGGGTCGTTTACGCGGTCGGGCAGGCGGAGGCGCTGGGCATGGGCGTCGGCTGGGTCGTAGGCCTCGGCTTCGGCTGGTACTTGTGGTGCGTGACCTTGTGGTGCCGGTGGTGCCGCTGCGGCCTGACCGTCGGATGCGCGACTGGCTTGCACATCAGGTTGTGCTTCGCGCTCGGTGACCAGGATGGCATCGGAGTCGGCGTGCCGGACGAGGTCGGGCTCGGCGACCAGGACGGGTGCGGACCGGGTGTCCAGCAGCCGTGCCACCTGAAGTGGTGCACCGGCTTCCGGGCGTGTGCGCAGTACGCGGTGATCTTGTCGGCACCGCCTGCCGCCTTCTCCAGCTTCTTGTAGATCGCGGCCTTCTGAGCGGCGGTGCCGTGCGCCTTGGCCCACGTGTAGGCCCAGCACAGCGCGTGGCCGGTGACGTCACCATGGTGGTGGCCGGTGGCGGCCTGGCCGCCGGTGAAGTGCGCGGAGGGTGCGCCGATGACGTCGTGCGCGACTCGCTGAGCGGAGCCCGGCAGGGCGCCGGCATAAGCGGCAGTGGCCACGCCACCGATGGTGATGGCGACGGCTGCAGCCGCC
Source organism: uncultured Actinomycetota bacterium (assembly GCA_963711535.1). Lineage (GTDB taxonomy): Bacteria > Actinomycetota > Actinomycetes > Streptosporangiales > Streptosporangiaceae > JAJYUU01. The sequence continues at coordinate 1,328,572 of CAVQEN010000008.1, forward strand.
ACGGCAACTTTGGCGGACAGGAGCGAGGTAAGCAAAGAGGACCTCCGACGGCGGGTTCGACGGTTCGGGGCTGGCACGCCGATCAGGTCCCGGAACTCGGCCAGAGCGATGGCCTCACCGGCCAGCTCGTCGCTCGCGGGCCTTGCCCGCAGCGCGGCCAGGACGTCGGCGGCGGGCTGCAGTCCCGCCGCCAGGTCCTCGGGCGCCTGACTTCCCGACAGCAGCGCTGCCAGGGACGCGTCCTCAATTGCGGAGGCGTCCCGGCGTCCGGGCCACGGAAAGTTCGGCATGTCATCGTCCGAAACGCCACGGGTCGTCAAAGCGTTACACCCGCCTCCGCAGCGATCGCGGCCAGCCGGCGCAGGCCCCGGTGGGCCGCGACTCTGACCGCGCCGGGACTACGCCCGACAAGCCGCGCAACCGCCTCGGTCTCCAGGCCGGCCACTACCCGCAGCAGGATGACCTCAGCCTGCAGCGGCGGCAAATCTGCCAGCATCGCGATCGCCGCCCGAGTGCTGAGCCGCTCGATCGCCTCGTCGGCCGCGTCCGCGGCTTGCGGCAGCCGGGCAAGCGGCACCTCGGCGAGCTGAACGGTCGGCTTGCGTGCCTTGCGCCGGCTCTCGTCGATGACGCGGCGGCGGCTGATGGTGAAAAGCCAGGCTCGCCACGCCTGCTCGTCGCCGCCGAAGTTCCGCAGGCCGCGCACCACTGTGACCCACGTTTCCGCTGCTATGTCCTCGGCTACACCCGGTGCAATTACCCGCAGGTAGCGCACCAGCGACGGGTTCGCGTCCCGCCACAACCGGGAGAACGCCGCCTCGTCTCCTCCCTGGGCGGCGGTCAGCACGGCTGCGAAGCCTTCGCCGATCACAGCGTTGAGTATCGGCGCTCATTAAGGTCGTCTTCAGCAGAATGGGCCCCCTTGGGGGTAATTTGTCGCGGCGCAAGGGCCCGGGCTTACAACCCCACCCGTCCGTCGATCCGTTCTCGCAAAAGGTCGGCGTGGCCGATATGGCGCGCGTACTCCTCGATCATGTGCACCAGTACCTCACGCAAGGACACCTGTCCCTGGTGGCCGCCTCGGCCGACGTACGGCCTGGTGTAATTCAGGTCAGTGGCCTCAGCGACGAATCGGTCGGCGAAAGCAACCTCGTCCCTCCAGCTGTCCCAGGCCATCGTGACCGCGACGGGGTCAGCCACGGCCTCGCTGAAGGCCCGGTCGCGGTCGTCGCCTGCGTCCGCTCGGTACCGTGCCAGGGCATTCTCTCCGCCCATCACCTGCCGGAACCAGTACCGCTCGGCGTCGGACAAGTGGCGCACCAGGCCGAGCAGTGAGAGGTCGGAGGGCTCAACCGAACGGCGGGCCATGTCCGCCGCATCCAGGCCTGCGCACTTCAGTTCCAGGGTGAGCCGGTAATCGTGCAGGTAGCCGCCAAGCACTGTGCGCTCGTCACCATGATGGACGAAGATCCCGCCGATCCCGCGGGGGTCGGCACTGGGGTCAACGAACATGTCCTGCCAGCCGAATTGGCGTTCGCCGTTCCGTCCGCCGCTCGGCTCGAACCCGTTTCCAGTTGGTTGCGCCGGGTCGCTCATCCGGAACAGGATGGCCGACCCTCACCGCTGACGTCAACGCGTCAGTGCGAGATGCTCGCGGCAGCGGGTTCGGCGTCCCAGATCAGCGTCTCGAAGTGCTGGCATCCGTGCGGCGGCGAGTGCTGGTGGTGCGCCAGGACGTGCTCGAGGTGATCGCGCGCTGCCTGCATGGCCTCGATCTGGGCGTTGATCGCGTCGATCCGCTCGCGGATGATGCGCTGCCATGCTGCGGGGTCAGCCGGCCCGGGCAGGATCTTGCCGATCTCCTCCAGGCTCATCTGCCCGGCCTTCTGCCAGTACCGGATGATCGCCAGCCGGCGGATCTCGTCCGGCCCGTACCAGCGGCGGCCGGCATGCCTCGATGCTGGGAGCACCAGGCCGCGGTCTTCGTAGTAGCGGATTGTCGAGGCAGGTATCGACAGGCGCCGGGCGACCGCGTCGATGGGAGCGAGGTTAGCCCGCGCCAGCCCGTTCCCCGCCTTTATGTCCTCGGTGTTCATAACCTCAGTGTGCCGCCAGCGCCGACTTGCATTCAAGCCGGCTTTTAACTTGCAGCATGGTCGGGTGACCAGACGACGACGGCGCACGGCGCTGCTGATGGATCTCGCCCCGCTGCGCCGATCGCGGGATTTCCGGATCATCGTGGGCGGCCAGCTGGTATCGGTGCTCGGTACTCAGATGGCCGCGCTGGCGGTCCCGTACCAGGTCTATGCGATGACTCGTTCGTCGCTCGACGTCGGGCTTGTCTCGCTCACGCTGGTCCCGGCGCTGATCGTCGGGGCCATCGTCGGCGGGACGGTGGCCGACGCGGTGGACCGGCGCAAGCTGCTGATAGTCGTCGAGCTGATCATGGCGCTCGGCGCTGGCGCACTGGCCGTCAACGCGGCGGCAGGCCCGGCCCTGTGGCCGCTGTTCGTGTTCCCCGGGCTGGTTGCAGGCCTGAGCGGGTTCGAGGACTCAGCGCTCGGCGCCATGGTGCCAGGCCTGGTGGGACTGAAAGATGTCGCTACGGCGAACGCCACGCTCCAGGCGCTCTTCCAGTTCGGCGGCGTGGCCGGGCCGGCGATCGCCGGTGTGTTCCTGGCCGGGACCGGGCCGGCCATCGTCTACTGGTTCAATGCGGCTAGCTTCGTCGCTGTCGCGCTCAGCGTGGTGCTGATATCCCCGCAGCGGCCAGCGCCGTCGGCCGTTTCCGCGGTCGGCGGCAGCGCTCCGGCAGCCGGGGACCCGGCAATGCCGAGCCTGCGCACGTTCCTGCGATCGCTGGCCGACGGCATCCGATTCACCCGCGGGCGGCAGGGCGTACAGGGCGCGTTCCTCATCGACATCAACGCCACGGTGCTCGGGATGCCGCGGGCGCTGTTCCCCGCTCTGGCCGCGAACGTGTTTGGCGGCGGCGCCATTACGCTCGGGTTGCTGTCCGCGGCGCCCGGGGCCGGGGCGCTACTCGGTGCCGTCACGACGGGCTGGGTCGGCCGGGTACGGCGACAGGGCCGCGCGGTCATCCTCGCCGTGATCGGGTGGGGGCTGGCGATCTCAGGGTTCGGGCTGGTGTGCTGGCTGGCACCGCGCCTGCCGCAGCCTGGCAGATTGATCCACGCCGCCGGCCTGACCCCGGCCGACGGGCTGGCCCTGGTGGCTGGCCTGGCGCTCCTGGCGGTGGCGGGCTGGGCCGACGTGATCTCGGCCGTTTTCCGGGACACGATCGTCCAGCTCTCGGCCCCCGACGAGCTGCGCGGACGGCTGATGGGCCTGCAGATCGCAGTGGTCACCGCGGGGCCGCAGCTGGGCAACACGGAGGCCGGGCTCGTTGCAAGCGCCTTCGGTCCTATCGCCTCGGTAGTGTCCGGCGGCCTGGCCTGTATCGCTGGCGCCCTGCTGATCGCCCGGCTGCTTCCCGGCTTCCGCCGCCAGGAAGCGCCGGGCTCCGGCGCTGCCCCAGACACCCAGGAGCACGGGCCCGCACAAGAAGCAGGGCATCCTTGCGGCGCAGAAGGTCCTGGATACAAAACACCCTAGAGAGCAGATCCGCTGTCGTTCAGCGATCCGGCCCGCCTGGGGTCGCATACCGTCAAAGCCGGCCATGCTCCTAGCGCCGACGACTACCTTCGTTGTAGCCATTTGCGCCACAACCGTCACTCCGCGCGGCACGTTTCAGCGCAGGAATTCAGCGGGAACAGATAGCACCCGGAGAGCCCGATGGCCGACGACGACCAGACTGAGGCGATGGCGCTTCTCTTCGCGCAGTCGAGCGCCGAGATAACGCAGCAGAACGCGAGCCTCGACGCGCTCCGCACCCGGGCGGTCGGGCTCCTGTCGGTCGGCACCCTCGCCGGCGGCCTGTTCGGAAGCCACCTCACCCACGGCCACCTCTCGGCCGTCAACACCGGAGGCCTGGTCGCCGCCCTCGTCTTCTTCGCTACCAGCGTGGGAGTCGCCATCACGACCGCATGGCCGCGGAAATGGATCGTCGGCACCAAACGCGGCCCGCTCGTCACCGAGGTCGCCGACGGTACCGCCACACTCGTCGAGATCAACTACGCGCTGACATCGCGAACTGAGCAGAACTGGGCAGCCAACCAGAAGACTCTAGAGAACCTATACCGGCTCTTCGCGATCCTGTGCGCCCTCACCGGCGCGCAAGTTATCGCCTGGGCGATAGCGGTCATCTGAGGCCTCAATCACCGGCTCCGGGCCCGAACCAGCCTGTTCGATATCTCCAAGCAGATTCGAAGGCAGCACCAGCGAGTCTGGCATCCGCTGTACGCCTACCTTAGGATCCAAGTTGATCAGCCTGAGCTTTTTTGGCTTCGGCGCCTGCACCTCAGGCTCCTCCGAGCCCTCGTCACTCATGCGCACATACTCCCACCGGCGCAAGCGCCATTCCAGAACTCTGCGTGGATTGTCAGTGCTGCACAGACAATGGTTCTGAGAACTTCCCGGCAGTATGCTCCCGTCATGCTCGCCGCGGCCTGGCCTGAGGCGGCCAGCGCCGGATGCGCACGGCAAGGTCATCGACTCGTGGTCGCGGCGGCTTGGCGCATCAGCGGCGCACGACAACGGAAAGGCCGGTCTCCGATCGACGGAAAACCGGCCTCTGACCTTGGTCGGGGTGGCCGGATTTGAACCGGCGGCCTCTTCGTCCCGAACGAAGCGCGCTGCCAAGCTGCGCCACACCCCGCTGACTGCCCGAGAAGTCTAGCTGATCCCGGGAACTAGCGTGAGCAGCGTAGCCTCTGGCCGGCAGGAGAAGCGAATCGGGGCAGTCGGAGCCGTGCCAAGCCCCGCCGAGACGTTCAGCCATGGCTCGCGGCCCTGGCCGGCGGCGAGATCTGAGCCTCCGGCGCGGTACCGGTGCAGTCCGCTCGCCATACTCCGGTCGATGCCGCAGTTGGTCACGAGCGTCCCGTATACCGGCAGGCAGACCTGGCCGCCGTGGGTGTGGCCCGCGAGCAGAAGGTCGAAGCCGTCGGCCGCGAAGCGGTCCAGCACCGCAGGCTCGGGTGAGTGCAGCACGCCGAGCCGAAGGTCAGCCGCCGGATCCGCGGGACCGGCTACCTCGTCATACCGATCCCGGCGAATGTGCGAGTCGTGCACGCCAGCCACCTCGATGTCGTGCTCGCCGGCCTTTATCCGGCCACGGCGGTTGTTGGCGTCGAACCAGCCCGCACTCTCCATCGCCTCCCCGAACTCGCGCCACGGCAGGTCGGGTTGATCCCGGTCGTGATCGCGGTTGCTCGGTCCCCACAGGTACCGCAGCGGGTTCTTGAACCTGGGCGAGTAGAGGTCGTTGGAACCGTAGACGAAGACGCCGGGCCGGTCGAGCAGCGGGCCGAGCGCAGACAGAAAGGGCTGGACGGCCTGGGGATGGGCAAGCGAGTCGCCGGTGTTGACCACAAGATCGGGTTCGAGGGCGTCGAGGGACCGGATCCAGGACAGCAGGCGGTGCCGGCCAGGCGTCAGATGGGCATCGGAAATGTGGAGAATGCGCAGCGGCGCTGACCCCGCTGGCAGGACCGGAACCTCTGCCTGCCGCAGCGCGAACCAGTTGCGCTCGATGACCGACGCATAGCCAAGGCCGGCGGCGCCGGCCAGGAGGCCGGTCTTGAGAACGGTTCGCGCTCGCATCCACTCATGGTGCCATGTCCGCGCCAGTGCGCCGGCCGCGCCGCGTCGCCCCGCGCCAACGCGCGCCGCTGCGGCGCGGCAGGATAGGCCTCATGCCGACGTTGAAAGACCAGCTGAGGTCCGATCTCACCACCGCTATGAAGGCACGGGACGAGACGCGCACCCGGACCCTGCGGATGGCTCTGACTTCGATCAGTAACGAGGAAGTGGCCGGCTCATCAGCGCACGACCTCACTGATGCCGAGGTGATCAGGATCCTGGCAAGGGAAGCCAAACGGCGTCGTGAGGCCGCGACAGCCTTCGCCGACGCTGGCCGCGCGGATCAGGCTGCGAGCGAGCGTGCAGAGGAAGAGGTACTCGCGGCCTACCTGCCTGCGCAGCTCGGAGACGACGAGCTCGCCGCCATCGTGGCGACTGCGATCAGCGAGACAGGCGCCTCCGGACCTGGCGGCATGGGCCAGGTGATGAAGGTCGTCACCCCCCGGGTGGCGGGCCGGGCCGAGGGGAGCCGGGTGGCTGCCGTGGTCCGCAGTCAGCTAGCCGGCTAAGGCAGCCATCAGGCCACTAGTCAGTGGTTGTGCCCGACGGGCTTTCCGGGTTTTCCTCCCTTGCCGCCGCCGCCGCCCTTGCCCTTCTTCTTGTGGACGGAGCTCACAGGCGCGGCGAAGCCGTTGCCCTCGGAGAAGAAGCTGGCGGGCGGATAGACGAACTGCGCGTCCGCGCCGAGTGACGCGTGCAGGAACGTCTCTTCCCAGGTCGCGCCGGGCGCGTTGTCACCGTACATCTGGCCGGGACAGTCTTCCCCGCCAATATCCCGGTAGCAGGAGTCATAGCCGATCATCGGGTCCTTGATCGGGTTGTACGGGTTGAACACCGACACGTACGCCGCGAGCGTCGGGGTGAAGCCGGCGAAGGCGGCGAAGTACCCGCCGTTCGCGGTACCAGTCTTCGCCGCGGCGGTGTGGCCGGGGATAGCGCGCCCGGCTGCCGTACCTGGTGAGTACAGCACCCGCTGCAGGATGTAGTTCGCGGCGTCCGCGACGCCGGCGGGCATGTCCCGGTGGCACTGAGCGCCCTGGACCGGGAGCTCCTGGTTCGTCTGTGTCTCCACGATCCTGGTAATGGCGCGCGGGCTGCAGTACATGCCCTGGGCGGCAACCGAGGCGTAGGCGGACGCCATGCTCATCGGAGAGACACCGACTGAGCCGAGGGTAAAGCTCGAGAAGTCATAGGCAGGCAGCCCGTTGCTGCCAAGCGCCCTGTCGTCTCGCATGAGCGACGTGCCGTCGGCCCGGGTCATGCCCATGGCCACAGCAGTCTTGATGACGTTGCAGAGGCCGACCTGCTGCTCCAGGTTGACGAAGTACAGGTTGATGGATTGCACCGTCGCCTCGGCGAGCTGCCAGGTCTCGGTGCCGTTCGACGGACCTTCCGCGTCGTGGTAGAGCTGCGGCGGTGCGGTCTCGCCGTTACAGGTGGGGAACGGCCCCACCGTGGCCGGCGCCTTCACCTTGATCGTGTGGCCGAAGGGCAGGCCCTGCTCGAGCGCCGTGATCAGGGTGAAGATCTTGGACGACGAGCCGGTCTGCACTCCGTCCTGGTCGCCGCCATACTGATAGTTGACCGCGTAGTCGATGTCGTCCTCGCCGGGGCCGCTGCCGTACTTCCGGTTCACGGCGATGGCCTCGACGTTGCCGGAGCCGGGCTGGAGTAGCACCTCGCTGTCGGCATTGTGGCCAGGGTTCGCCGCTGAGTTGTTCGGCGGCTCCACGTAGTCGACGGCGTCGTCGGCGGCGCGCTGGTCTGTCCGGTTCAGCGTCGTGTAGATCGCGAGCCCGCCCTCGTCGTTGATGTCCTTCCAGACGGTCGGGTAGTCCAGCTTCAGCACGTGCTCGACGTAGTCACAGAAAAAAGCGGACTTCGCAGCCTGCGGGCTGGCGCAGCCGATGTTGAGGGGCGCCGGAGACATCTTCAGCCCGAGCGGAGAATTCTGGGCGGCCACCTCAGCGGACTTCGAGATGTAGTGCAGCTGCCACATCCGGTTGAGCACCTGGGACCGGCGCTTCAGGGCGGTGCCCGGGTTGGCGACCGGGTTGTACTGAGTGGGCGACTGCACGATGCCGGCCAGCAGCGCGGACTGCGGCAGCGTCAGCTGCGAGGCCGACTCGCTGAAGTAGGTCTGCGCCGCGACCTGGATACCCCAGGCGTGGTTGTTGAAGTACGCCACGTTCAGGTAGTTGGCCAGCAGCGTCTGCGGCGCCATCTCGTGCTCGACGTCGATCGCCAGCCGCAGCTGCTGCACCTTGCGCTGCAGGTCGGGATAGACAGCGGCGTTGGCGGCTGCCTTGTTGTCGCCGGCCTGCAGGACCTTGACGTTCTTGACGTACTGCTGGGCGATCGTCGAGGCGCCCTGCAGCTGCGAGCCGCTCTCGTCACTGACGATGGCCCGGAGCGTGCCGCGCGGGTCGAGCGCACCCTGTGTGTAGAAGCCGTCGTCCTCGATGGCCACGATGGCGTTCCGCATGACCGGGGCGATCTGGCCGAACGCGACGGGGACTCGGTACACGTCGTAGGGGTAGAAGTAGGTAATCGGCTTGCCCTCGGCGTCATAAAGGACAGACCTGATGGGCGCCGTACCGAGCTTGCCGACCTGCAGCGTGTCAAAAGTATTGGCGGCGTCGCGGATGGCTACGCCGGTTATGCCGATCACCGGAAGGGCCGCGGCCGCCAGCAGCAGGGCAGCGACGACCGACATCAGGATCAGGCGACCGACGGTGCCGCTGGAGGTCGCGCCGGCGCGGCGCCGCTGATTTTGCACGCGCTCAGGTTACGCTGCCGGGGCAACTACCAGCCACGGTGTGCGCAGCCGTCACCGTGGGGCCCGTCGCCGGGAAGACCGGGAGGTTGCTACGAGTCACCAGGAGATTGCCTACAGTCACCATTCCCTGCTCCGAGAAGATGCGCTGAGTGGCCGTAGTGTAGCTACTAGTAACTTCTGTCTCTATAGCTCAACTGGGCTATTCAGGAAATGGGCCTGCCGGGGTCTAGCGCTGCGCGCTCGACTTCCGTAAGTTACTCTTCCGCGACCTTCACTCGCCGGAGCCTGTCGCCCCGAGTCGGCTCCGGACCGCTACTGAACGCCACCCGGGCGTGATCACCCCCGCGGGCGTGACGATCAGAGGAGCTGGGCCACATGTGGATCACGGACTGGACTGCGCGTGCCGCGTGCAAGGGAACTGACCCGGACGAGCTCTTCGTCCAGGGCGCGGCGCAGAACCGGGCCAAGCTGATCTGCCGCGGATGCCCGGTCAGGACCGAGTGCCTGGCCGATGCCCTGGACAATCGCATCGAGTTCGGAGTCTGGGGAGGGATGACCGAGCGTGAGCGGCGGGCGCTGCTGCGCCGCCGCCCGGACGTCATCTCCTGGCGCGAGCTCCTGGAGGATGCGCGCAACCACTACGAGCACACCGGGGATGAGCTCGTCGCCAGCTAACGACGCTGGCATTCCCGCTTGATACCAGACGGGTCAGGGCGCTGGTGCGTCAGCGCCACCTGCGAATGCGCGCCCGATGCGGCGCAGTCCGTCAAGATCGTGAACATCCTCGGCCTGTGCCGGAATCTCGGCGACAGGCACGAGCGGATGCGCTGCGCTGAAGTGCTCGGCTGTGCGGCGCTGAGCGGCAGCCTGTACCATCCGGTCGGCATGCTGGCGGAGCGCGGCGATGGTGAGCAGGCGCGCCGTCGAGTCGACCTGGTCACGCATCCCGCTGTCGCCGTCGCCGGTCCCTTCGAGAACCTCGGCTGCGGCCATGCTCCGCGCCGCCGACAGGTGCGCGGCCGGTACCTGCTGCACCCGGTTGAGGATGAGCCCGGCCAGCGGCATGCGCTCGGAGTCGAGGCGCTCCACGAAATACGACGCCTCCCGGAGCGCATCGTCTTCGGGCGCCGCGACGACCAGAAACGAGGTACCAGGGGCTCGCAGCAGCTGGTAGGTGTAGTCCGCCCGCTCGCGAAAGCCGCCGAACATGGTGTCGAGCGCGCTGACGAACGTCTGCACATCGCGCAGCACCTGGGTGCCCAGGATCTTCGTCAGCACACCGGTCACGACGCCGAACCCGGCATTGAGCACCCGCAGGTACGCCCGGCCGCCGACCTTCGCCGGCGCTGTCAGCAGCCGGAGTAGCTTGCCGTCCAGGAACCGGGCCAGCCGCTGGGGCGCGTCGAGGAAGTCCAGCGCAGACCGGCTCGGCGGGGTGTCCACCACGATCAGGTCCCACTCGTCGGCGCGCCGAAGCTGACCGAGCTTCTCCATCGCCATGTACTCCTGCGTGCCGGCGAAGCTCGAGGACAGGGACTGGTAGAAGGGGTTGGCCAGGATCTGGGTCGCGCGATCGGGGTCAGCGTGTGCCTCGACGATCTCGTCGAAGGTCCGCTTCATGTCGAGCATCATGGCGTGCAGGCTGCCGCCGTCGGTGTCACTGTCGGTGTCGCTGCCGTCGGCGCCTGATCGGGCTGCCGGCCGGATGCCCTGGACCGGGCGCGGCGTGTTGTCCAGCGAGGTCAGTCCCATCGACTGCGCCAGCCGGCGGGCCGGATCGACGGTCAGCACCACGACGTGGCGGCCTTGCTCGGCGGCCCGCAGTCCGATCGCGGCCGCGATCGTCGTCTTGCCGACGCCACCCGAGCCGCAGCAGACGATGATGCGGGTCCGGCGGTCGCTGATCAGCCGGTCGACGTCGAGTGGCGGTGGCTGCCGCGTGCTCATCAGGCTGCCTTCTGATCGCGCAGCGCCGCAGCGAGCTGGTACAGGCCGGCCAGGTCGATTCCGCCGGCTATCCACGGCAGCTGATAGGCGGGCTGCCCGGCGGAGTCGAGCCTGCGCTGCTGCTCCAACTGGGCCAGGGTAGTTCTGGCCTGGTCCGACAGTTCAGTTGCCAGCGCGCCGGCGAGGCGCGCGCTGTCGTCAAGGCCGGCTGATTTCAGGCCGAGGGCCAGCTGCCCCTGATCGAGGGACCCTTCTGCTGCTGCCGCCAGCTGGTCCGCCTGCAGTGCCAGCGGCCTGGTCATGTTGACGATGATGCCGCCCGCGCGGATGCCGCCCAGGTCCCGGAGCTCCGCGATGCCGTCCAGCGTCTCCTGGACCGGCATCTCCTCCAGCACCGTGACAAAGTGCACGACAGTCTGAGGCGACCGGATCACCTTCTGCACAGTGTCGGCGTGACCCCGGATGGGCCCTACGCGCGCCAGGTCAGAGACCTCGCTGGCGACGTTCAGGAAGCGGCCGATACGGCCAGTCGGCGGGGCATCCATCACCACGGCGTCATACTGCCGGCCGCGGCTGGCATCCTTACGCCGGACGGCCTCGGCTGCTTTCCCGGTCAGCAGCACGTCCCGCAGGCCGGGAGCGATCGTGGTGGCGAAGTCCATGACGCCGAGCTTGGCGAGGGCGGTCCCGGCGTGCCGGAGGCTGTAGAACATCTCGAGGTACTCGAGGAGCGCCGATTCGGGATCGGCGACCAGCGCGAAGACATCTCCGCCAGGCCGGGAGTCAGTACCCGGGCCGACGGCGATCCGGCGCTCGGCGTAGGGCAGCGGCGGAACGTCGAACAGCTGAGCGATACCCTGACGCCCCTCGACCTCCATGAGCAGGACCCGGTGGCCGTCGGCGGCCAGGGCGAGCGCGAGCGCGCCCGCGACCGTGGTCTTGCCCGTGCCGCCCTTGCCGGTCACGACGTGCAGCCGCACGCCGTCCCAGTCGGTGTCACGAGTCGCCACGATTGGAGGTTATCCGCGCCACGGGAGCGGTTGGCCCAGGTACGGCGGTCCGGGCGAGCCGCGCGGAACTCGCGAGACATGTCCGTTATCTCCGGTGCCTTGGTCTGAGCGGGAAAGTCACTAGGCTGAGTAGCTAGTGACCCGCCTCGCCTGAGACGGTGAGCGAGAAGAGGTGTTGCACATGGCATGGCCCTTCAGGATTGTGCAGCAGTACGAAGACGGAATCGTCTTCCGCTTCGGCAAAGTGCTGCACGGCGTGCGCGGTCCCGGTCTGACGATCCTCAGGCCGATCGGCGACAGGCTGGTCAAGGTCAACAAGCAGATCATCGCCATGGGCGTGCCCGCGCAAGAGGGCATCACCCGGGATAACGTGAGTGTCCGGGTGGACGCGGTGGTGTACTTCCGGGTCGTCGACCCGATCAAGGCGTCGATCAACGTCTACAACTATCAGAACGCTGTCTCTCAGCGGGCGCAGACGTCGCTGCGGTCGATCATTGGCCAGTCCGAGATGGACGAGCTCCTGGCGGAGCGGGATACGGTCAACCGGCGCCTGGCCGCGATCATCGATGAGGGTACCGAGGTCCCCTGGGGCGTCAAGGTCGAGAGCGTCGAGATCAAGGACGTGTCGCTACCCGAGGGCATGAAGCGGTCGATGTCCCGTCAGGCGGAGGCCGAGCGGGAGCGGCGCGCCAGGATCATCACCGCCGATGGCGAGTTCCAGGCGTCCAAGCGCCTGGCTGCAGCCGCCAACGTGATGGCTCGCGACCCGGCCGCACTGCAGCTGCGCCTGCTCCAGACCGTCGTCGAGGTGGCAGGCGAACGCAACAGCACCCTGGTCATGCCGATTCCGGTCGAACTGCTGAGGTTCTTCGACAAGTTCACCCCCTCCTCCGGCGACGCAGCCAAGTCGGAATCGGACTCGGCGTCGCTCGGCGACTTCAGTGACGCTCAAATCCAGGGCGCGCGGACTCCGGCCATCGACAGCACGCCGGACCTCGCCCTCGGGAGCGCCGCCGAGGTGCCACTGGACATCCCTGAGGTCCCGGAGATTCCCGAGCTGTCGCCAGAGGAGAAGGGTGAGATCGGCACGGTTCATCACGCAGCCGACCCGGAGAGCACTCCAGCGGACGGTGGCGCATCCGGCCAGCAGTAGCCCTGTAGGGTGCCGCTATGTCGAAGTGGGAGTACGCGACCGTGCCGCTGCTGGTGCATGCAACCAAGCAGATCCTCGATGGCTGGGGCGATGACGGCTGGGAGCTGGTCACCGTCATCGCCGGACCGAACCCCGAGCAGCTTGTCGCTTACCTGAAGCGAGTCAAGGAATGACCGCAGTGGACCCGTCCGCTGCGATCGGTCCGGAGGGGCGCCTGGCGGCGCTGGGGCTCGCGCTGCCGCCGGTCGTGGCGCCGCTCGCGGCCTACGTGCCCGCGGTCCGCTCCGGCTCGATGGTCTACACCGCCGGCCAGATCCCGATGGTCGACGGGAAGCTGGTGTCGACCGGAAAGGTCGGTGCTGACGTCGGCGCCGCCGAGGCTGCCGCCCTGGCCCGTACCTGTGCGCTGAACGCGCTCGCCGCCGCTGCCTCGGTCGCCGGCGGGCTCTCCGGTATCCGGCGCATCGTGAAGCTGACCGGATTCGTGGCGAGTGCACCGGACTTCACCGGCCAGGCGCAAGTCGTGAACGGGGCCAGCGAGCTGCTGCTTGAGGTTTTCGGCGACGCGGGCCGTCATGCGCGCAGCGCCGTCGGCATGGCTGTCCTGCCGCTAGACGCGCCGGTCGAGGTCGAGCTGATCGTCGAAGTCGCCGGCTAATCCGCGAGCAGGAGTCAACACGTGGCAGAAGACGCGGCGAAGACTGCCTCCATTCGCATCCCCGGCGAACTGGGTGCAGGCGCACGGGACATCCTGTCCGGCAGCCAGCAGCCAGCGGTTCCGCGGGACGCAGCCACCGTCACGCTGCTGCGCGACGCCGGCGGGCTCGAGGTCTACATGCTCCGGCGCCAGCCGTCGATGGCATTCGCGCCCGGGGCGTATGTCTTCCCCGGCGGGTCAGTCGACCCGCGCGACGCTGACGAGCAGGTGGCCTGGACAGGACCAGACGCCACGGAATGGGGCCGGATCTTCGACGCACCGCCCTCGCTGGCGCGGGCCCTGGTGTGCGCGGCGGTGCGGGAGACGTTCGAGGAGTCCGGGGTGCTGCTGGCTGGCGAGTCCGCCGGCTCGGTGGTAGCCGACACGACGAGCGATGAGTGGGAGACAGACCGGCAGGAGCTGCTCGACCACTCCGTTTCACTGGCCGAGCTGCTGAGCCGGCGCGGCCTCGTCCTGCGGGCCGACCTGCTGCGGGCCTGGTCGCGCTGGATCACGCCGGTGATCGAGCCGCGCCGCTTCGACACCCGGTTCTTCGCGGCCGCGCTGCCGCCCGGACAGCGCACCCGGGATGTTGGCGGCGAGGCATCCGAGGTCGCCTGGGTACGCCCGGCCGATGCGCTGGCCTCAGGCCGCAGCGGTGAGATCCGGCTGTTCCCGCCGACTGCGGTCACGTTGTCGGAGCTGGCTGAGTGCGGTGACCTCGCGACCGTACTGTCCGGACCGCGCACTGTCGCTCCGATCATCCCGGAGATCCAGCTGCGCGAGGGCGCGGTCTGGCTGACCGTACCGGGACTCAGCGAGTACCCGATCGGTCCTGGCCCGGGCGGGCGGGCATGAGCGCGGGGCCGCCCGGCCTGGCACGTGAGCCGATCGACGGCTCAGGCAGCAGCCGGGTTCGCTGCGTTCTGGCCCCGAATCCGTCTCTCATGACCCTCGACGGGACCAACACGTGGCTGGTGGCGGAGCCGGGAGCGAAGACCGTCATCGTCATCGACCCTGGTCCCGACGACGAGAGCCACTTGCAGCGCGTGGTCGGGGTGGCTGCCGGGCGGGGGCAGCGGGTGAGCGACATCGTCCTGACCCACCGGCACTGTGACCATTCTGCCGGGGCACCCCGGCTGGCTGAGCTGACGGGCGCTCCGGTGCGCGCGGTCGACCCCGAGCTGCGGCTCGGCAGTGAGGGCCTGCCCGCCGGATCGGTGCTCGACTCAAGCGGCTGCGAGCTGCGGGTGATCAGTACGCCCGGGCATACCTCGGATTCGGTCAGCTTGCAGGTCCCGGCGGACAATGTCGTCCTGACGGGGGATACGGTCCTCGGCCGCGGCACCGCGGTGATCTCCGACGACGGCAGCCTCGGCGACTACCTGGACTCGCTGCACACGCTGCGCGCCATCACCGAGGAGACTGGCCTGAGCGCGCTGCTGCCCGGCCACGGGCCGCTCCTCGCCGATCCGGCGGGCGTGCTCGACTTCTACCTGGCACACCGCGCCGAGCGGCTTGACGAAGTCCGTGCGGCGCTGGCTGCCGGGGACCGGACCCCGGCCGAGATCGTGGCGCGGGTGTACGCGGCCGTGGACAAGGCACTCTGGCCCTACGCTGAGTCGTCGGTCCGGGCGCAGCTTCGCTACCTGGACCAGCTAGGCGAGCTCCCGGCTCGCTAGCGCGCCCGCTTGCGGAGCCGGTCGGTGTCGGTGATCAGCACGGACTTGGCCGCGAGCTGAATCCAGCCCCTCGCGGTGAAGTCGGCAAGCGCCTTGTTGACGGTCTCGCGCGATGCCCCGACCAGTTGCGCCAGCTCCTCCTGGGTGAGGTCGTGGTTGACCTGCATGCCGTCCGGCGTCGGCACGCCGAAGCGGTCGGAGAGGTCGAGCAGCGCCTTGGCGACCCGGCCGGGTACGTCGGTGAAAACGAGGTCGGCCTTCACCTCGTTGATCCGGCGCAGCCGCTGGGCCAGTGCCTGCAGCAGGTGCATGGCAACTCCGGGCCGGGTGCTCAGCCAGGTCCGCATGTCGTCGTGTGCGAGCCCGGCAAGCTTGGCGCTGGTCACCGCCGTCGCACTTGACGTGCGGGGAACCGGATCGAACAGCGACAGCTCGCCGAACATCTCGCCGGGCCCGTGAACGCTCAGCAGGTTCTCCCGGCCGTCCGGCGCAGCCTTGGTGAGTTTTATCTTGCCAGCCAGGATGATGTACAGCTTGTCGCCGGTGTCGCCCTCGGAAAACAACCGCTGGCCCCGGTCGAGCTGCACGTCGATCACGCCCAGTCGCAGGGCTTTGGCATCGTCCTCGCTGAGCGCCTCGAAGAGCGGCGTCTCGCTGAGAACGTCATCAGTGTGAGCCACGACGCCTCCTCGGGCCTGGCCATTACTAGGGAACTAGGCAACAGAGAACTCAACAACCCAGCGAACTCAACAACACACCCCGGGTGGTGCCCATTTCGCGCCGCTGCCACCCGCTGGTAGCCGTCAGGCCTCGTAGTAGTCGGGGCTCGCGGCCAGGCGCTCCCGGCAGGTGACGATCTGGGCCTCCGCTTCACCGACGCCGACCCAGGTGGCTGCCTCCACTTCCTTGCCGGGCTCCAGCGCCTTGTAGACCTCGAAGAAGTGCTGGATCTCGAGCTGGTCGAAGTCCGGAACATCGGTGATGTCCCGCAGATGCGCCATCCGCGGGTCCGTGGCCGGCACGCAGAGCACCTTGTCGTCCGCGCCCTTCTCGTCGCGCATCCGGAACATACCGATTGCCCGGCAGCGGATCTGGCAGCCGGGGAAGGTCGGCTCCTCCAGCAGGACAAGAGCGTCCAGCGGGTCATCGTCGTCCGCCAGTGTGTCCTCGATAAACCCGTAGTCAGCAGGATAGCGAGTTGACGTGAAGAGCATGCGGTCTAGCCGGATACGGCCGGTTTTGTGGTCCATCTCGTACTTGTTACGCTGCCCCTTGGGGATCTCGATGATTACTTCGAACTCCATGTGCACCCCAGCGCGCTCGATTCTGCGTTCCGATTGCCTGGCTGTTGTCTACCCGGTAGGCCTGAGCCAGGCGCTCTCGGGGTAGCTGTTCCTGCGACAAGAACCCTGGCGAAAGGACACGTGTCGGTGCGTCGGCGCAGACGCCTTGCTCTGGCGGCGGTTGCTGTCCTGTGCGCCTTCACGATCGCCGCTGGGATCACCGTGACCAGGCTGCTGCCTGGCAGGCTAGCGCTCTGGCGGACGCCGGTCATCTCGTCGGTGCGCCTGGCGGGCGACGGCCGGGTCCTCGGGCCCGCCAGCGGCTCCGCAGACGCCGCCGTCGCCGCCACGTCAGCGGGGGTCGCGACGGCGGTGTCCGGCGAGGTCAGCTCGCCACTGCTCGGCTCCCAGCTGGGGGTCCTGGTGACCGACCTTGCTACTGGTCAGGTGCTGTACTCACGGAACGCGACCAGCGGCTTTGCGCCCGCCTCCACGAACAAGCTGGCAACCTCAGTCGCGGCTCTTCAGGTACTCGGCCCGTCGGCGCGGTTCCGTACGACGGTCGTATCCGGCTCCAGCGCGTCGCAGATCGTGCTGGTGGGCGGAGGAGACCCGACGCTTGCAGCCGGCAAGCCCCCGGCCTCCGACTACCCGCAGCCTGCCACGCTTCAGGGCCTGGCCAGGCAGACCGCCGCAGCGCTGCGAGCGCGCGGGCGGCGCAGCGTCACCCTCGGCTATGACACCTCGCTCTACACCGGACCGGGGCTGGCTCCCGGCTGGCCCGAGAGCTACGTGACGACCGGTAACGTCTCGGTGATCACCCCGCTCGAGGCAGATCAGGGTCGAATCACCTCGACTGGCGCGCCCGCCGACAACGAGGCATCTAACGGGCCCCGGTCCTCCGATCCGGCGGCGCTGGCGGCCGCGTCCTTCGCGCGTTTCCTGACAGCTGACGGCATCCGCGTCCGCGGGATTCCGGCGCTCGTGACAGCGCCTGGCGGAGCGGTGACGCTGGCGAGCGTGTCCTCACCGCCGCTGTCGGCAATCGTGGGCTTGATGCTCGAGGAGAGCAACAACGTCATCGCCGAGAACCTGGCGCGCCAGGTGGCGATCGTCTCCCGCCAGCCCGCGTCCTTCAGCGGCGCGGCAGCTGCCGTCACCTCGGTCCTGCGCGGTCTCGGGGTGACAGGCGAGCTCAGCCTGGTGGATGGCAGCGGCCTGTCTCCGCTCGACCGCATCTCGCCGGCTGTCCTGGTGCAGCTGATCACCATGGCGGCAAACAGGTCCCGCCTTCGCTCCATGCTCACCGGCCTGCCGGTCGAGGGCTTCTCCGGAACTCTTATGCAGGGCGGCAGCGTCTTCGGTCTCGGTCAGCGGGCCGGCTTCGGGCTCGTCCGGGCGAAGACCGGCAATCTGAGCACCGTCGCGGCGCTGGCTGGCATCGCGCAGGCCAGGGACGGTCAGCTCCTCGCGTTCGCGGTAATGGCAGACAAGATCTCGGCCAGCCAGCTGTCTGCCGCCGCGACGACAATGGTCGACCTGGCGACGACGCTGGCCGGATGCGGCTGTCGCTAGACGGCCCGGCGCGGCGCAATCGCCTGAGTCCACGTACGGTGGGGGGGTGAGCAGCGCGCAGATGATCGACTGGCAGGTCGCCACCTCCACCGGGGTCCGCTGGGTCCGGCCAGGCCCGCAGGTCAGCATGGCCGAGGCGAGAAAGGTCGTGGCCGAGCTCCGGCAGCTGGCAGCCGAGGTCGCCGGCCCGGTCCGCGAGCTGACCGGACTGCCGGGCGCTGACGACGACGGCACGGTCGCGGTGGTCGACCGGCCCGGCTGGATCCGGGCGAACGTGGACGGGTTCCGCGTTGTCCTCGATCCGCTCGTTCAGCGCATGGCCGAGAGCAACAGCGCCGCG
Organism: uncultured Actinomycetota bacterium; assembly: GCA_963711535.1. GTDB lineage: Bacteria > Actinomycetota > Actinomycetes > Streptosporangiales > Streptosporangiaceae > JAJYUU01. The sequence continues at coordinate 1,346,801 of CAVQEN010000008.1, forward strand.
CAGCCCGGCTCTGTCCTCACCGCGGTCGGCTCCCGGGTGACCGGGATGCAGGCAGGCCTGATTCTGGCCTACCTTGCCGGGCGGGTCCTGGGGCAGTACGAGCTGTTCCTGCCGCCGGACCCCGACGCTCCTGCTGAGGGCGCCCCGGCTGGCCGGCTCACGCTAGTCGCGCCCAACATCGTCATGGTCGAGCGTGAGCTCGACGTTAATCCGCACGACTTCCGCCGCTGGGTCTGCCTGCACGAGGAAACGCACCGGACCCAGTTCACTTCAGTGCCCTGGCTCCGGCCGTATGTGCAGCGGCTGATGTCGGACTTCCTGCTGGCCTCTGATCTTGACCCGGCGTCGATCCTTGACCGGCTGCGTGCCGCAGCTGACGCAGTGGCCGGCGCTGTCCGCGGCAGTGACGGCGAGAGCCTGATCGAGGCGATGCAGAGCCCCCGGCAGCGGGTGATCCTCGACCAGATGACCAGCGTCATGACGCTTGTCGAGGGGCACGGCGACTACGTGATGGACGCGGTCGGCCCGTCAGTAGTCCCGTCCGGTGCCGAGATCCGGGCCAAGTTCAGCGCCCGGCGCGGCTCGGCGGGACGGATGGAGCAGGCCATCCGCCGCGTCCTCGGCATCGACCTGAAGATGAAGCAGTACGAGCAGGGCGCGCAGTTCGTCAAGGCCGTCGTGGACGAGGCGGGCATGTCCGCGTTCAACAAAGTGTGGACCTCGCCCGACACGCTGCCGACCAAGGATGAGCTGCAGTCGCCCGGGCTGTGGCTGGAGCGAGTGGATCGCGGCAGCCCAGCGGCCAGCGCTGCCGACTAAGCGGGGCGACAGGCCGGTGGGCCCGCATCCGGCCGTCGCGGCAATCCGGCACGAGGTCAGGGCCTGTCTGGCCGACCTTGCTGACGAGCGCGCCCAGGGTCGTGACGCCGAGCGCGCGATCGTCCTGGTGGCCTGCTCCGGCGGGGCAGACTCACTGGCACTGGCCGCAGCACTGGCCTTCGAGGGGCCGAAGGCAGGAGTGCGAGCCGGCGGCATCACCATCGACCACGGCCTTCAGCCAGGCTCAGCGGAGCAGGCCCGCCGGACCACCGCAGTCCTTGAGGGTCTCGGGCTCAGCCCGGTCCTGTCCGTGCCGGTCGAAGTCCCCGGACCAGGAGATGCCGGAGGACCAGAGGCTGCCGCCCGGCAGGCCCGGTACGCGGCTCTTGACCGGGCTAGCGAGCAGGCCGGCGCCTGGATCATGCTCGGGCACACCCTGGACGACCAGGCCGAGACCGTGCTGCTGGGCCTGGCCCGCGGCTCGGGTACGCGGTCGCTGGCCGGGATGGCGCCGGCGGCCGGCCGGTACCTGCGGCCGCTGCTGTCGATCCGGCGGCAGCAGACTCTGGCTGCCTGCGCCGCGGAGGGCCTGGAGGCATGGCAGGACCCGCACAACTGCGATCCCGCCTTCACCCGGGTGCGGGTCCGGCGGCTGATGCCGGCACTTGAGGATGCGCTCGGCCCCGGCGTGGCCGAGGCGCTCGCCCGGACCGCCGCGATGCTCCGCGCCGACGCTGACGCCCTCGACGACGCAGCGCAGGCGGAGGCGGTCAGGCTCGGCGGCACGGGAGCCGCGCTGGCGGGCGGCTGGCCGGCCGCTGACCTGGCCGGCCAGCCGGCCGCCCTGCGGTTCCGGCTGCTCCGTAGCGCCGCGCTGGCCGCAGGCTGCCCGCCCGGTGCCCTGTCGAGCCGGCATCTGGCCAGTCTCGATGCCATGGTGACCGCGTGGCGCGGCCAGCGCTGGGCTGACCTGCCGGGCGGCGTCCGGTGCCAGCGGCGGTATGGCAGGCTGCTCTTCACCAGAGCCGGGGGTTCCGGGGGTCACCCACCGAGCTAGGAATGCGGCGGGATCGGAGGACCCGGGGTGGATGCGAAGGATATGGGACCTGACCTCGAGGAGGTCCTGATCACGCAGGAGCAGCTGCGTCAGCGCATCGGCGAGCTGGCTGCCGAGATAGACGCCGATTACGCTGACCGCGAACTTCTGCTGGTCGGCGTCCTCAAGGGAGCCGTCATGGTGATGGCCGACCTGGCCAGGGCCATGCACCAGCCGGTCGAGATGGACTGGATGGCGATCTCGTCCTATGGCTCGGGCACCAAGTCCTCCGGCGTGGTGCGGATCCTCAAGGACCTGGACGCCGACATCAGCGGGCGGCACGTGCTGGTCGTCGAGGACATCGTCGACTCCGGTCTCACCCTGTCCTGGCTGATCGGCAACCTGAAGTCCCGCGATCCCGCGTCTGTCCAGGTCTGCGTCCTGCTGCGCAAGCTGACGGCAGTCCGCATGAATGTCGACGTCGCCTATACGGGTTTCGAGATCGACGACGCCTTCGTCGTCGGTTACGGCCTCGACTATGCGGAGAAGTATCGGAACTTGCCCTTCGTGGGCACCCTGGCCGAGCATGTTTACCGGCCCGCCTACGGCTGAGCCCAAAACGCGCCGAGTCCTGCGGGAACCGACCCGGCGATGAGTTTCGTTAACGTGGGTAAGAGGCGTAAGACGGCCGCCATTGCCCCTGCGCGGCCTGCCGCGTACAGCTCACGTCCGGCGCGGTGTACCGTCGAGTATTCCCGTGCCCAGCGGGCGGGAAGAATTAGCCGCGCAATCGCGCTGGAACGCAAGTAGCCCCGCCGCGACGGCGAGGCACGAGGCTCGTCAGGAGGGACCGGCCGGACCTGTGGGCCGTTCATCGATGGATCTGAAGCGCATTTTCCGCGGCTGGGTGCTCGCCATCCTGTTTGTCGCCATTATCCTTGTGATCCTGTACAAGCTGGTCAACACCGGGCCGGATTACACGCTGGTGCCCACCTCGCAGGCCGTTGCGGCGATCGAGGCGGGCAACGTGAAGTCAGTCACGCTGACCGACGTCGACCAGACCATCCAGCTGACTACCAAGGCCGGGCAGAACTGGGAATCGTCCTGGGTGGGCGACCAGGGCACGCAGCTGGCGAACAATCTTCAGACCCAGGTTGCCAAGCACAAGCTGCCGGCGAGCGCCTACACCGTCAAGGTCCCCAAGAGCAGCTCGTTCTGGACGCTGATCTTCAGCTACCTGCCGTTCCTGATCATCTTCCTGCTCTTTATGGTGTTCCTGAACCAGATGCAGGGCGGCGGCTCGCGCGTCATGAACTTCGGCAAGTCCAAGGCGAAGCTCATCACCAAGGACACCCCCAAGACCACGTTCGGCGACGTCGCTGGTGCTGACGAGGCCATCGAGGAGCTTCAGGAGATCAAGGAGTTCCTGCAGAGCCCCGGCAAATTCCAGGCGATCGGCGCCAAGATCCCTAAGGGCGTGCTCCTGTACGGTCCGCCCGGAACCGGTAAGACGCTGCTGGCGCGGGCCGTGGCGGGCGAGGCCGGGGTGCCGTTCTACTCGATCTCCGGTTCCGACTTCGTGGAGATGTTCGTCGGCGTCGGCGCCTCCCGGGTGCGCGACCTGTTCGAGCAGGCAAAGGCCAACGCGCCGGCGATCGTGTTCGTCGACGAAATCGATGCTGTCGGCCGCCATCGCGGCGCGGGCTTCGGCGGCGGTCACGACGAGCGCGAGCAGACGCTGAACCAGCTGCTGGTCGAGCTGGACGGGTTCGATACTAAGGGCGGCGTGATCGTGATCGCGGCGACCAACCGGCCGGACATCCTCGACCCGGCGCTGCTGCGGCCGGGCCGTTTCGACCGCCAGATCGTGGTCGCGCAGCCCGACCTGGCCGGACGCAAGGGCATCCTGCGCGTGCACGCACGCGGGAAGCCGTTCGGGCCAGACGTGGACCTAGACATCATCGCCCGGCGCACGCCCGGCTTCACCGGCGCTGACCTGGCCAACGTGATCAATGAGGGTGCGCTGCTGACCGCACGGGCCAATAAGACGCAGATTGACATGTACTTCCTGGAAGAGGCCATCGACCGGGTCACCGCGGGTCCCAAGCGCAAGAGCGTGCTGCTGTCCGAGCGGGAACGCAAGATCATCGCCTACCACGAGGGCGGCCACGCGCTGGTAGGTCACGCGCTGCCGAACGCTGACCCCGTGCACAAGATCACGATCATCCCGCGCGGGCGGGCACTCGGCTACACCGCCGCGGCCCCCGCTGAGGAGAAGTTCCTGGTTAGCCGGGCCGAGATGATGGACCAGCTAGCCATGCTGCTCGGCGGCCGGACCGCCGAGGAGCTGGTCTTCCACGAGCCGACGACCGGCGCGGCGAACGACATCGAGAAGGCAAGCTCGATCGCCCGCAGCATGATCGTCGAGTACGGCATGAGCGAGCGCCTCGGTGCGCGTAAGTTCGGCACCGGCGACGGCGAGCCGTTCCTCGGCCGGGACATGTCGCACAGCCGCGACTACTCCGAGGAGATCGCCTCGGCGATCGACGACGAGGTGCGCAGGCTGATCGAGTCCGCTCACGACGAGGCCTGGGAGATCCTGGTCCAGTACCGGGACGTGCTGGACAACCTCGTTCTCCAGCTGCTGGAGCACGAGACCCTCTCACGCAATCAGGTCCTGGAGATCTTCGCGCCGGTGCACAAGCGGCCGGTGCGCGGCTCCTACACCGGCTACGGCAAGCGACTGCCGTCCGAGAAGCCCCCGGTGCTGTCGCCGAAGGAGCTCGCACTCACGGCCGCGACGGACGCGAACATGTCGCCGTCACCGGGCGGCAACGGCCAGGCGTCATCCGCTGGCCTGCCTGCCGCGCCGCCACCGCCGCCCGCCGCACCGGGCTTCGGCAACCCGCTGGGCGGAGGTAATCCGCTGGGCGGAGGTAATCCGCTGGGCGGGGGGAAGCCGCTGGGCGGTCAGCAGGACCAGTCGCCCGGCCAGCAGCAGGACCGCGGCAGCGATGGCAACCCCTCAGACGGCGAGGCTCATTGAGCGACGGCGACTTCGATCTCCAGCGGATCGAGCGCGCGGTCACCGAGATTCTTCTCGCGGTCGGCGAGGACCCGAGCCGCGACGGCTTGCGGGAGACGCCCGCCCGGGTGGCGCGCGCGCTGAACGAGCAGTTCTCCGGCTTGCGCATGCAGCCGGAGGATGTGCTCACCACTGTGTTCGATGCTGACCACGAGGAGATGGTCCTCGTGCGCGACATCGAGATGTACTCCACCTGTGAGCATCACCTCGTGCCGTTCTTCGGGCGTGCCCACGTCGGCTATATTCCGAACGAGAAGGGTCAGATCACCGGGCTGTCGAAGCTCGCCAGGCTGGTGGATTTGTACGCCCGCCGACCGCAGGTGCAAGAGCGGATGACAAGTCAGATCGCCGACGCCCTGATGGACACACTCGAGCCTCGTGGAGTTATTGTGATTATCGAGGCCGAGCATTTGTGCATGTCGATGCGGGGCGTGCGGAAGCCCGGTGCGAAAACAGTGACGTCCGCAGTTCGCGGCAGTTTTCTTAACTCGGAGAGCACGCGTGCCGAGGCGATGAGCCTGCTCGCCGATCGTCGTTAACAGACCGGCAGATTATTGCCCTGGCTTGGCCACGGCATAAGAACGCAACGACTACGCTGGTGCCCCGTGAGCCGGGGCCTGATGACTATGTCCGAGATGACAGAACAGAGCCGGCCAGGCCCGCCACAGACCGCGGACGGCAGTGAGCAGCCACCTCACGAGCCTGCGGTCCGGTCAGCCGACCTGCGCCAGCAACTGCGCTGGGTGCCGCTGGCGGCTGGTCTGGTGACGCTGGTCCTCGGTGTCGGCTACATCCTGGAGGGATTGCTGCCGGCGCTGTACCACCGCCGCCTGAGCGGCCTGTCCGACCTGGCGCCCGGCACGCTGGTCAGCGTCACCAGGACCGCCGACATCATCATCGGGCTACTGCTCCTGATGCTGTCGCATGGCCTGCGGCGGCGGAAGCGGCGCGCGTGGGCGTCCGCAGTCGCGCTGCTGACGGTTGCCCTGGTGTTCCACGCCGGTCTCGGCATCGTGATCCGTACGGTCTGGCCGCGGGTGCCGCTGGCGACAGTCCACCCGCGTGCGGTCGCCGTCTCGGCAGTGCTGCTGATCGGGCTGTACTGCTACCGGCGGCAGTTCTACGCGGTCGGCGATCGCCGGTCCCGGTGGCGGGCACTGTGGGTGCTGTGCGGCCTCATCGTCGCCGACCTGGTCATCGGAATGGCCTATCTCTCAATGCTGGGCCAGCTCGCGGGAAATTACACGGTGCCGCAGCGGCTCTATTCGGTGGTCATGAATACGGTCGGCTTTTCCGGCCCGGTTCGTTTCCTCACGCTGGACCGAACTGATCATTTCGGTTTCGTGACCGGCGGCCTCGGACTGTTCACGCTTCTCGTCGCTCTCTATCTGTTCCTCCGGCCCGCCGAGCCTGCGGGTCGGCTCGGGCCTTCCGATGCGCGCCGGATCCATGAGCTCCTGGAACGTTACGGTGAGCAGGACTCCCTTGGTTATTTCGCGCTGCGCGATGACAAGAGCATCATCTGGTCGGCGTCGGGCAAGTCCTGCATCGGTTACCGGGTCCTGTCCGGCGTCATGCTCGCCAGCGGCGATCCGATCGGCGACCCGGAAGCCTGGCAGGGCGCAATCCACCAGTTCCTGGACGAGGCCGCCCGGCATGCCTGGGTGCCGGCGGTTATCGGCTGCGGCGAGCTCGGCGCTGAAGTCTGGTGCCGCGAAGGTAACCTGACCGCGCTCGAGCTCGGCGACGAAGCCGTGGTGACTGTCGCGGACTTCACCCTCGAGGGTCGCTCGATGCGGAATGTGCGCCAGATGGTCAGCCGGGTATGCCGGCAGGGCTACACGGCGGAGGTCCGCCGGGTGGCTGACATCGGCGAGGCGGAGGTTGCCCGGCTGGTGCGGCAGGCGGACAGCTGGCGCGGCAGCCCGACCGAGCGCGGCTTCTCGATGGCACTCGGCCGGGTGGGCGGTCCGGAGGACGGCGACTGCGTCGTGGCGACCGCGACCCAGAACGGCGTCCTGCGAGCCATCCTGCACTTCGTCCCCTGGGGCAGCGATGGCCTGTCACTGGACCTGATGCGCCGCGACCGGTCGGCGGCCCCCGGCCTGAACGACTTCCTGATCGTCGAGGCGATCAAGGCCGCCAGCGGTCTCGGCGTGAAGCGCATCTCGCTGAATTTCGCGGTGTTCCGCGCAGCGCTGGAGCGCGGTGAGCGGATCGGGGCAGGCCCGATCCTGCGGGCCTGGCGCGGGATCCTGCTGTTCCTGTCCCGCTGGTTCCAGATCGAGTCGCTCTACAAGTTCAACGCGAAGTTCTGTCCCGAGTGGGTGCCGCGGTTCATCGTCTTCCCGGGCACTGGTGACGCGCCGCGCATCGGGCTGGCCGCCCTTGAGGCGGAGGCGTTCCTGGTGTGGCCGACGGTCGAGATCCGCCGGATCGCCAGGAAACTCGGCCTCGGCAGGTTCCGGCGCCGTGTCCGCGCTGCGCTCTCGCGCCGCTCGCCCCTGCGATAGCGGCGCCCGCCCGAGCCCGTAGATTGGCAGTTATGACCGCCGACCATGCCGGGAACGAGGCCGCCGCAGTCCCGGCCGCCGCCGACCCGGCGGCTCGAGCCGCTGGCGTGTTCCCGGGCCTGCCAGCGGACCGCTGCCTGGTCATGGGCGTCGTCAACGTCACACCGGACTCGTTCTCCGACGGCGGTACCTGGCTGGACCCGGACAAGGCGATCGCGCACGGCCTGGAGCTCGCGAGCCAGGGCGCCGACATCGTCGACGTGGGCGGCGAGTCCACCCGCCCCGGAGCCGCCCGCATTCCGCCCGACGACGAGCTGCGGCGCGTGCTGCCGGTCGTCGAGGCGCTGGCCCGGGCCGGGACCTACGTCAGCATCGACACCATGCGCGCCGAAGTGGCCGGCCGCGCGCTGGCGGCGGGTGCCCGGATGGTGAACGACGTCAGCGGCGGGCTGGCTGACCCGGACATGGCGGCGCTGGTCGCGGACGCTGGCGTCCCGTACGTCGTCATGCACTGGCGCGGCCACAGCGCCGACATGTACGGGCCGGCTGTCTACGCCGATGTCGTCAGCGAGGTCTGCGCCGAGCTCCGGGCGCGGGTGACCGCGCTGGTTGCCGAGGGCGTGCGCGCGGACCAGATCGTCCTGGACCCCGGGCTGGGTTTCGCGAAGCTGCCCGAGCACAACTGGAAGCTGCTGGCGGCCCTCGACCGCATCGCCCGGGCACCTGGGCAGGCCAGGCCGTTCCCGGTGCTGGTGGCCGCGTCGCGGAAGGGCTTTCTCGGCAAGCTGCTGGCCGGACCGGACGGGCGGGTCAGGTCGTTTGCCGCCAGCGACGACGCGACGGTCGCCGTCACCGCGCTTGTCGTGGCTGCCGGGGCCTGGTGCGTCCGTGTGCACGCCGTGCCCGGCAACGTCGATGCTGCGAAGGTAGGGACACGGTGGCGGGCTGAACGTGCGGCAGGCGCGCGCTGATGCCCGACTCGATCCAGATCACCGGCCTGAGGGTCCGCGGCTACCACGGCGTATTCGGCCACGAGCGGGCCGACGGCCAGGATTTCGTCGTGGACGCAGTGCTGTGGCTGGACACCGGGCCGGCCGCCGCCGCCGATGACCTGAGGCTCACCGCTGACTACGGCGCGCTTGCAGGCCGGCTCGCTGCCGTCGTCGCCGGGGATCCGGTCAGCCTGATCGAGACGCTGGCGGCCCGGCTCGCCGAGCAGTGCCTGGCAGATCCGGCAGTGGCGGCTGCCGAGATCACGGTGCACAAGCCCCAGGCGCCGGTCGGCCAGCAGGTGACCGATATCTCCGTCACCATCCGCCGGGGCCGAGCGTGACCGCGGCGGGCGCAGCGGGCCGCCGCGAGATCGTGCTGTCGCTGGGCAGCAATCTGGGTGACCGGCTGGCGAACCTTCAGCTGGGCGTCGACCTCCTGGTCGGCGACGGCCTTGACGGTGCCCGGGTCTCGAGCGTGTACCAGACTGCCCCGGTGGGCGGACCCGATCAGGACGACTACCTGAACGCCGTGCTGATCGCGCAGAGCGCGCTTCCGGCGCAGGATCTTCTGCGCCGCGCCGCAGCCGCCGAGGCGGCCGCCGGCCGGGTACGCACGATCCGGTGGGGTCCGCGGACACTCGACGTCGACATCATCGCCTGCGGTAACGAGCAGAGTTCCGATCCCGGTCTGACCCTGCCGCATCCGCGCGCCCGCGAGCGTGCCTTCGTGCTCCTGCCGTGGCTCGAGCTCCGGGCAGACGCGATCCTGCCAGGCTCCGGCCCGGTCGCGGATCTGCTCGCCGAAGCTCCTCTCGCGGCGGAGACGGCCGGCGTGCGACGGCGGCCGGAGCTCCGGCTTACGGTCCCCGGCCGGGACAGGGCGGCGCCATGCGGATGACGCGCCCCGGCACGCTCGCGGGAGTTTTCGCCATCTGTGCCATCCTCGCCTGGCTGGCCACGAAGGCAACGTTCGACAACCTCCCGCTGCTGCCGATCACGGCAGTACCCGCGCTCGGCGCTCTGGCGATCGCCGAGGCGCTAGTCGGCCGTCACATTCGCAACAGGATCACTCGCAGGCGCGGGCCGGACACCAAGCCGGTGGCGCCGATCGCCGTCGCGCGGCTGGTAGCACTGGCCAAGGCGAGCTCCGCGGCGGCGGCGGCGCTTGGCGGCCTGTCGGCCGGATACCTCATCTACGTCCTCGGCTCGCTGGACAAGTCGATCCCGGCCCGAGATGCGCGCGTGGCGGGCGCTACTGTCGCGGCCGCCCTCGCCCTGATCGCGGCGGCGCTGTACCTGGAGCGCTGCTGCCGGGCACCGCGCCCGCCTGACGGCGAGGACGAGGACGAGCAGCGATCGAGGGACACCTGGCAGTGGCACTCCTGACCGGCTGGCCGCCTGCCCCCGCGGGCGATCCGGCGGCCGGCATCAGAGAAGATGACGGCACATGAGCACTGACCACGGGACCGCTGACCACGGGACCGCTGACCACGGCACCGCTGACCACGGCACCGCTGACCACGGCACCGCTGACCACGGCACCGCTGACCACGGGCCAGCGGCCCGCCGGCCCAGGCCCGGCGACGACAGTGCGTCCGGCTACGAGCATCCGGCCCCGCTCGACGTGGGCGTCGTCGGTGCGGGCCGCGTCGGCACAGCCCTGGCCGTAGCGCTCCGCCGGGCCGGTCACCGGGTGACCGGCGCCTCGGCAGTGTCAGAAGCGTCCAGGAGCCGGGTCGAGCGGTATCTTTCCGGCACGCCCGTCCTGCAGCCCGAGGAAGTGATCGCCGCGGCTGACCTGGTCCTGCTGACCGTTCCTGACGACGCACTGGGCGGTCTCGTGGCCGGGCTGGCGGCGACCGGGGCGCCCCTGGCCGGCCGGATGCTGGCGCACACGAGCGGCCGGCATGGACTCGCGGTGCTGGAGCCCGCCGTAGAGCTCGGCGCGCTGCCGCTGGCGCTGCACCCGGTGATGACATTCACCGGCCGGCCGGACGACGCCGACAAGCTGGCCGGCATCAGCTTCGGCGTCACCGCTCCGGACGTGCTGCGTCCGGCGGCCGAGGTTCTGGTCATGGAGATGGGCGGCGAGCCGGTCTTCATCGCGGAGGAAGACCGCAGCCTGTACCACGCGGCTCTGGCGGGCGCGGCGAACCACCTGGTGACCCTGGTCGTGCAGGCCACGGACCTGCTCAGCCGGGCGGGGGTGGCGCAGCCGTCCCGGATGCTCGGGCCCTTGCTGTCCGCCGCCCTGGACAACGCTCTGCGGCTCGGCGACGCCGCTCTGACCGGCCCGGTGGCCCGCGGCGACGTCGATACGGTCGCCGGTCACCTGGCGGCACTCCAGGCTCACGCGCCTGAGGCGCTGCCTGCCTACCTCGCGCTGGCGCGGCTGACTGCGAGCCGGGCGCTCGCCAGCGGGATGCTCACCGCACCCGACGCGCAGCGGCTCCTCGACGTGCTAGCCGAGGCCCGCAGGTGACCGCGGTGGAGCGAGACAAGGCGCCCGGAACCGCGAGCGCGTCCGTTCCGATGCTCGTCAGGACCCGGGTCGGCCTGACGGCGGCGCGCGCAGCCCTGCCCGGCCCGGTGGTACTGGTTCCCACCATGGGAGCGCTGCACGACGGTCACCGGTCACCGCTGCGGCGTGCCCGCGAACTGGCCGGCGCGCGGGGCAGCGTTCTGGTGTCGATCTTCGTGAACCCTCTCCAGTTCGGCCCGGCCGAGGACTTCGACCGGTACCCGCGGCCGCTCGAGCGCGATCTCGCGCTGGCCGCCGAGGAGGAGGTCAGCGCGGTGTTCCACCCGGACCAGGCCCAGATGTACCCCACCGAGCCCATGGTGACGGTGAGCCCTGGCCCGGTCGGCCGGCAGTTCGAGGGCAGGTCACGTCCCGGCTTCTTCGACGGCGTGCTGACCGTGGTCCTCAAGCTCTTCAAACTCACCTGCCCGGATGCGGCGGTATTCGGTGCCAAGGACGCCCAGCAGCTGTTCCTCATCCGGCAGATGGTCCGTGATCTCGACCTCGGCGTCGCGATCGAGGCGGCACCGCTGTACCGCGACCCGGACGGCCTCGCAGCCTCGAGCCGCAATGTCTACCTGTCGGCGGCCGAGCGGACCTCCGCACTCGCGCTGTCACGTGCGCTCGGCGCCGGCGCCGGTGCCGCTGCCGCCCGGAGCGGGCCGCCTGCGCGCTGAAGGCCGCCCGCGCGGTCCTCGACGAAGCCGCGGCAGCGCAGCCGCCGGTCGAGCTTGACTATCTGGAACTGGTCGATCCGGGCACGTTCGCTGACGTCGGAGCCGGCTACCGCGGCCGCGCCACGATGCTGGTCGCTGCCAGGGTCGGCGCGACCCGGCTGATCGACAACGCCGCCATGGACCTTCCCGGTGCTGCGGCATGATCACGCAAGGTTTGCTGACACAGCCGCTGCCGGCACAGCCCGCGCGCTCGCTGACACAGCGCCTGCTCGCGCCGTCGCCGGGCTGGCACGCGCAGACCGATGTCGTGGTGATCGGCTCCGGCGTCGCCGGAGTCACAGCTGTGCTCTCCATCCGCCGCGCGCTGCCGGACGCGCGCATCCTGCTGGCGACCAAGACGGTCCTGGACGACGGCTCCACTCGCTGGGCGCAGGGCGGTATCGCCGCGGCGCTCGGTCCCGGTGACTCGCCCGAGGATCACCTGCAGGACACTCTCGCGGCAGGCGCGGGACTGTGCGACGAGAGGGCCGTCCGGGCCCTGGTCACCGAGGGGCCGGACGCAGTCCGCCGGCTCATCGCGCTCGGCGCCGAGTTCGACCGGGAGCCGTCCGGCCCGCTCGCGCTGACCCGTGAGGGCGGGCACCTGCGCCGCCGGATCGCGCACGCGGGCGGCGACGCGACCGGCGCGGAGATCTCCCGTGCACTCCTTGCCGCGCTTGCTGCGGCGGGCCAGAGCGCGGAACTGCAGATCATCGAGCACGCGCTGGCCATTGACCTGCTTCTGGCAGCGGACGGCCGGGCGGCTGGCATCACGCTCCATGTCCTGGGCGAGGGCCAGACCGACGGTGTCGGCGCCGTGCACGCGCGCGCAGTGGTCCTTGCCACCGGCGGCTTCGGCCAGATCTACGCGGCGACTACGAACCCGCCCGTTTCCACTGGTGATGGTGTGGCGCTCGCGCTGCGGGCCGGCGTGGAGATCGCCGACCTGGAGTTCGTCCAGTTCCACCCCACAGTGCTGTGGCTCGGTCCCGGCTCGCGCGGACGGCAGCCGCTCATCTCCGAGGCTGTCCGCGGCGAGGGCGCGATCCTGGTCGACGACGCTGGGCATCCGTTCATGGCCGGGCAGCATCCGCTCGCTGACCTTGCCCCGCGCGACGTGGTTGCCAAGGCGATCATGCGCCAGATGATCAGCGCGGGCACCGACCACATGTTCCTGGACGGCCGGGCGCTCGGCGAGCAGATCTGGGAGCATCGCTTCCCGACGATCCTGGCCAGCGCCCGCTCCCACGGCATCGATCCGCTCACCGACCTGATCCCGGTGGTGCCGGCCGCGCACTACGCGAGCGGCGGTGTCCGCACGGACCTGCACGGGCGCACGAGCGTACCCGGCCTGTACGCGTGCGGCGAGACGGCCTGCACCGGGGTGCACGGCGCGAACCGGCTCGCCTCCAACTCGCTGCTGGAGGGCCTGGTGTTCGCCGAGCGGATCGCGGCGGAGCTGGGGCGCGGGCTGCCGCCCGGCGTCGAGCCGGCCGCCGATCACCGGATCGCGGGTCTCCTCGACCCGTCCGTGGTCGGCCCGATGCAGCAGGTGATGTCGGCCTACGCCGGAGTCCTGCGGTCAGGTGCCGGGCTGGCGCAGGCCGCAGTCCGGCTGGCCGAACTCGGCGGACAGAGCAGCGACAAACCCGACGCACACGCGTGGGAGGCGACCAACCTGCATCTTGTGGCGACGGCCCTGGCCGGTGCCGCGCTGGCGCGGGAGGAGACCAGGGGCAGCCACTGGCGAGAGGACTTCGCCGAGATCAGCCCGGCGTGGCGCGGGCATCTCATCACGACGCTGGGCGATCCGGGCCTCAGCCGGGTCTTCGAGGCCGTGCTCGATGCCTGAGCACGTTGTGCCAGCCGTTCCCGGCGCGCTCGCGGACGAACTGCGCATAGCCGGCCTGGACGCTGACGCGGTGGCCGCCATCGCCGCCGCAGCACTCGCGGAGGACCTGGCCGGCGGAATCGACGAGACCACTGCCGCGACGGTGCCTGCCGTCACGACCGGGCAGGCAGCTCTGGTGGCCCGCAGCCCGGGGGTGGTGGCCGGACTCGGGGTTGCGCGCGTGGTGTTCTGGCTGGTGTCGGCTGAGCTCTCCGTGGTGGAGCTGACGGCCGACGGCGACCGCGTCGCTGCCGGGCAGACTCTGCTGACGGTATCCGGCCCAGTCGGCCCGATCCTGACCGCCGAGCGGACCGCACTGAACCTGCTGTGCCACCTGTCCGGCATCGCCACGCTGACGCGACAGTGGGCCGACGCGGTGGCCGGCACCCGGACCAGGATCCGCGATACCCGCAAGACAACGCCCGGCCTGCGCGCGCTCGAGAAGTATGCGGTGCGCAGCGGCGGCGGCGTGAATCACCGCATGGCCCTGTCGGACGCGGCGCTGATCAAGGACAATCACGTGGCAGCGGCCGGATCGGTGGCCGCTGCGTTCGCGGCGGTCCGCGCCCGCGCACCAGGGCTGCCGCTCGAAGTCGAGTGCGACACCCTCGACCAGGTAGCCGAGGCGCTGGCAGCGGGAGCGGAGCAGATTCTGCTCGACAACTTCACGGTGCCGCAGCTGGCTGAGGCGGTGGAGCTGGCAGCGGCCCGGCGGCCCGCAGGCAGCCGGGCGCTGCTGGAGGCCAGTGGCGGCCTGACGCTGGCCAGTGCCCGCGCGGTTGCCGGCACGGGCGTCGACTACCTTGCAGTGGGAGCGCTGACGCACTCGGCGCCCGCGCTGGACATTGGCCTCGACCTGGTTCAGGCCAGCTGAGACGATCGGACACCGGATGCTTCTGACTATCGACGTCGGCAACACCAATACGGTGCTGGGCATCTTCGACGGCGACGCTGTGGTGGAGCACTGGCGGATCTCCACCGACCCGGATCGCACTGCGGATGAGCTGGCCGTTTTGCTGCAGGGACTGCTGCGGCAGAGCGCTGTGCTGCGGGAGCCCGACGTGACCGGCGTCGCGCTCTGCTCGACGGTGCCCTCGGTACTGCACGAACTCCGCGAGATGTGCCGCCGCTACTACGGCGACGTACCGGCCGTCATCGTCGAGCCGGGCGTGAAGACGGGCGTCCCGCTGCGCTACGACAACCCCAAGGAACTGGGCAGCGACCGGATCATGAACTCGGTCGCGGCCGTTCACCTGTACGGTGGTCCGGCCATCGTGGTGGACTTCGGTACCTCGACCAACTTCGACGCCGTGAGCGAGCGAGGCGAGTTCGTCGGCGGCGCGCTGGCGCCCGGTATCGAGATCTCGGTCGACGCGCTCTCGCGCCGCGCCGCCCAGCTCCTGAAGGTGGAGCTGGCCCGGCCAGGCCGGGTTATCGGGAAGAGTACCGTCGAGGCCCTGCAGTCCGGAATCATCTTCGGCTTCGCCGGGCAGATCGAGGGAATCGCCACCCGCATGGCGGCTGAGCTCGCGCCGGCCGACCCGGAGTCGGTGACCGTCATCGCGACCGGCGGCCTTGCTCCGCTGGTCATCGACGAAGTTGCCGTGATCGACGCCTACGAGCCGTGGCTTACGCTCATCGGCCTGCGCCTCACCTACGAGCGGAATACCGCCTCGAGCTGACGGGAGTCTGGCCGGGCAGAGAACTGCCCGGCCGGAGGGGGGATCTGGCCGGGCAGCGTCGGGGTATCCGCCAGGCCAGGCTAGTGCGCAAGTCAGGTCACAGGTGAGAGGCTGCCCTCATGTTGAACGGAACCCTGATCGCAGAGAGCCTTCGGGTTGGCACCGATCTGCATTTCGATGGGCTTGTCCTCACGAGTCTGTCGCGGCACGAGGAACCCGATGAACCGCCGGGGATGCCGACGACCTGGACGCTCCTTGGGTTCGAGGCTGAAGACGGCCTGGCGGACATGCTCGCTCAGAAGCTAGCCGACGTCCTTATCGCGGACGGTGGCTGGTTTGCCGACTTCGGCGTCGGCGATGACCACGTGGTGATTTTTGCGGGGAAGGTCTTCCGGTATCGCAAAGGTGACGTAGCCGGTCGCGCGGAGGCGGCCCAGTATGGACTCTCGGTTGGCTGCCCGACCTCTCAGCTCGACTGGGAGGACTAGCTTGGCCCGCGCCTCACCTACGGGCGGAATACCGCCTCGAGCTGGCGGGATCCGGCAGAGCCTGGCCGGGCAGAGAGCTGCCCGGCCAGAGGGGGGATCTGGCCGGGCAGCGTCGGGGAATCCGGCAGGTCAGGTGGCTCGGGATGCAGAGCCGGGCGGCGCGCTAAGCGACGATCCGGACGGCTCCGACGTACACGTTCCACATGACGGGCTGGACTTGGACGTTCTGACCAAATGTCGGTGCGTCGACCATCATGCCGTCGCCGACGTAGATGCCGACGTGGCCGATGTCGGGGTAGAAGAACACCAGATCGCCGGGCTCGAGCTCGCTGCGGGATATGTGCTCGCCCTCGTTCCAGAGATCTCCGGTGAAGTGCTCGAGACTGATGCCGATCTGGGCGTAGGCCCACACCACGAGTCCTGAGCAGTCGAACGAGGACGGCCCGGCGGCTCCCCAGACGTACGGATCGCCGATCCTCGTCAGCGCGTACCGCAGTGCCTGCACGCCGACCGAGTCGCCGGCCACGGTGATGTTGGGATAGGAACCGGTCTTCTCGAAGATCGCCTCGGCTTGCTGGAAGGCCTGGCTGTTGAAGAAATCTTCCTTCTTCTGGATCTGACCGACCTTGGCAGCCATCTGCGCCGCGACCTGGTTTGCGCGGTGCTGCTGCTGAGCTGCTGCGGCCTGCGCGCGCTGGGCGGCTATCTCGGCAGCGGCGACAAGGCTGACCTTGGCACCGTTCTCGTGCTGGATCTGGGTCATGATCGAGGCGCGGTTCAGCACTGTCTGCGGCGACGAGGTCTCGAGAAGCTGCATTGCCGGGTTCATCCCGCCGGTCATGTAGTTTTCGACCGCAATCGCGCCCAGCGAGATCTGAGCGCTGCCCAGCAGCTCCTCGTCCCGCGCGGCGTTCTCCCGGGCGATGGCCGCCTCGGACTTCGCCTGGGACAGCTGGATCTTCAGCCCGTCGTACTGCTCGCTGAGGTTGTCAATCTGCTCGGAGAGCGCGTTGGCCTTCGCCAGCGTCGCCTGCAGCGTCGGATTGCTGGTGCCGTGAACGGCGGGTGCCGCGCCAGCAACGCCAGCGGGCAGTACTGCCGCGCAGACCGCCGCGGCGCCGGCCAGGACCGCCGTGCGGCGCGCGGCTGTGCGGCGCACGCCCCGGCCGGCCGGGGAAGGAACTGGTGAAACCGGTGGTGCCGAATGCCGTGCTACATGCCTGTCGTCCGGCATGCGCTTCACGTGCGGTCTCCTCTCCTAAGCCGCCTACCGGGTTAGCTGACGGGTTCGGGCCGGAGAAGCCCTACGGCGGGCCGCGAGCCGGCATGCACTTGCGGCCTGCCGATTCACCCCGGGGATACGGTGGGTCCCCGGCTTCCCGACTGCCACCGCGGCGATCAGGAACTCGGCGGGTCGTCGCACGCTGGCCCGGGCCGGGCTGCGTGTAACGGGTATCAGCGATGGAGATTAATGGAGAGCGCCATAGCCCCGGGCCGAAACTGCGAAGATTTTGAGCCGTCCCGGTATCTCCGGTAGAGCCTCCCTAATGCCCGCGGCACGTGGCGCGCTCACCGCTCCATAGTCCACGCCGGCGGCGTGATGGCCGACCTTGACTGCATCGTCGCAGGTCAGGCGGCGTGTCACGGAGCCCTTCGGCTGATGTGATCTGCGCGTGATCTGTCCGCGATAAGCCCGCGCACCGACCCTCGCAGCAATGCGTGCACGGTGGGTGACGCTCAGTTGATGGCCGAATTGGCAGTCGCAAGTGTCATTTGGGATGCTCGGCCCGGCGGTGGCGGCAGCACCGGCCGGCCGGACGGCGCCGGCGGCGGTGCTGCGGCGGCGGTGCGGCGGCGGTGCTGCGGGAGTGAGACAGCGGTGACGAGACAGCTAGCGGAGGCGGTCGCGATGGATTACGCGATCAGGCGCGCCAGAACGCGGGACGTGCGGGCGATCCGGGAACTGGTGGACGCGAATGCGCAGTCAGGGAGGCTGCTGGATAAACCGACGGTCGCCTTGTACGAGGACGTTCAGGAGTTCTGGGTCGCCAGTTCCGCGGTCGGCGAAATCCTTGGCTGCGGCGCACTGCATGTGATGTGGGAAGATCTGGCGGAGATCCGCACACTAGCGGTCGCAGATGGCCATCAGGGACGCGGCGTAGGAAATCAGATAGCGCTCGCACTCCTTGGCGCAGCTCGCGAAGTGGGCGTCAGCCGGGTATTCGTCCTGACGTTTGCCGTTGAGTTCTTCCGTCGGCACGGCTTTGCCGAGATCGACGGTCAGGCAACGACGCCAGAGGTCTACGCCGAACTACTGCGCTCCTATGACGAGGGAGTCGCCGAGTTCCTCGACCTGGATCGCGTGAAACCCAACACGCTTGGCAACACGCGCATGCTGCTCAGAATGTGAGCCCGCCGGTTCGGCGCTGGGCCGCATAAGCAGCCTGGTGAGCGGTCTTTTGCTCAACGTCCCGACAATCATCGCGCAATCCCGGGACTCGTAGAGATTCGCCTATTGCAATTTGCAGAATGACACGGTCGGTGGTTCCGGAGCGCCGCACGGCGTCTGGCGTGCGCCAGAGGCCGGCCATACCGGGTGGTCGGGAATCGAGGTCGGCGCGGTGGCCGTTTCTGCTGAGACCCCGGTTTTCCGGCGCTGATGCACACGCAGTCCCGGAGATGCGGCAGAATCGAGGCAGGCATTCCCGCGGCGGCCGTCCGGTCAGGACCGGGTCCGGCGCCTGGACAGCGGTCAGCGAGTGCGGCCGGGCAGTGGGGTCGGCCGTGGAATATCCGCAGGCCATCGGGCCGACTGGCCGAGTGCGGGGAATCAGGGAAAAGGACAAGCAGCCGCTATGAAAGACCTGACGGTGCTGACGCCGCCGCTGCTGATGGCTGCCGTCGTGGTGATCGCCATCGTCGCTTTCCTGCGTCACGAGCTGGGCCGGGGCCGCATCCAGTCAGAGGACGAGGCGGAGAACCCGGCGGAGCCTCCGGGCCCGGCGCCCGACGACGACGCAGACACGGACGCGAAGCCTGCGGTGGACGAGGGCGCCGCAGCACAGCTGAGATCGGCAGCAGATGACTAACTGCGAGGCTATCGCCGATTACGCTGAGTTACAGGTGCGCCGGTATTGTTCACGCCTCGCGACTACGCACCGATACGTAAACGGCTAAACGGCTATCTCGAATTGTCAGAGCCTCCGAGGTGGTATATCTTTAACTGCCTAAAAGACTTCAGTGAAAGGCAGCATGATGGTGCAGAAGACCGTAGTGACGGTGGTTTGTGATCTACCTCACGATGGCGAGGCCGAAGGGAACGAGACGGTTTCCTTCTCCGTTGACAGCTCTGCCTACGAGATCGATGTCTGCTCGGCGCACGCTAAGGAACTGCACGACATCTTCAGCGGTTACATCGAGCACTCACGACGCGTCAGCGGTACGGCCGGACGGCGCCGTAAGTCCCGGACTGGCCCAGGTCGCGAGCAAAGTTCGGCAATTCGGCAGTGGGCTCGCGAGCGCGGCGAGAAGGTGAGTGAGCGGGGTCGCATTCCTGCGGCGATCATTCAGGAGTATGAGGCCACTCACTAACAGCGCATCCCATTCCGGTCTCCCGCTGATGTGACTGACCATCGTGACTTAGCGGCTAGCGCACGGCGGGTGATCCCGGAGCGCCGATTGCGCCGGCATCTGCCGCCACCGTGAGCGAGGCGCGGGCCGGACGCGGTCCGACGGCTCGCAGCGCGCTCCACCGCCCCGTTCTCATAACGGCTCCCGCATGATGTCATGCGGGAGCTTTTGTGACTCTTCGTGCCAGTGCGAGTCCGGCGTAGCCCATCGCGGTTCCCCTGCGGCCTCTCCAGGAGGCGCTAGAGCGGCTACGACAGGGCGAGACGGAGGCCTAGTGACTGGTTGTCTTGACCTGATCTGTGATCCACGCTCTGCGACGGGCCGGCCGGTCGCCAGGCTCGGGCTGCCCGGGATTGAGTCGGCCGGGCAGATGCAGGTGTGCTCAGGCCGGCGGGACCTAAAGCGGGGTATATCGATCGCACGATGGCCGGCACCCGCCTCGTATGCGCGGAAAGCGACGCGATCGCAGTCCCGTTGCGTTCGCTGGTGGCGAAGCGCCGGACATTTGCTTTCGCTGGCGGCGTAGCTGGGAACACTGCTTCTTCGGCCCAGGTTGAATGGGGTGAACGCCCTGCTGGCGGGGAACGTTTTGGGTAGTGCGGCAGCGCACACCATGGCCTCGCCCAGCACACGGGCTAACATGCGGAAGGGACGGGGCAGCTGGGTCCCTCACCTACCGCTCTGTGAGGAGCGACGAGATGTTCGAGAGGTTTACCGACCGGGCGCGGCGGGTTGTTGTCCTGGCACAGGAAGAGGCCAGGATGCTCAACCACAACTACATCGGCACTGAGCACATCCTGCTCGGCCTCATTCACGAGGGCGAGGGAGTGGCAGCGAAGGCGCTTGAGTCGCTCGGGATAAGCCTCGAGGCAGTGCGGCAGCAGGTAGAAGAGATCATCGGCCAGGGCCAGCAGGCGCCATCGGGTCACATCCCGTTCACGCCGAGGGCCAAGAAGGTCCTTGAGCTGTCCCTGCGGGAGGCGCTGCAGCTCGGTCACAACTACATCGGCACCGAGCACATCCTGCTCGGGCTGATCCGCGAGGGCGAGGGGGTGGCGGCCCAGGTCCTGGTCAGGCTAGGCGCCGACCTCAACCGCGTCCGCCAGCAGGTGATCCAGCTGCTCCACGGCTACCAGGGCAAGGAGCCTGCGGCGGCCGGCGCGCCCTCCGAGAGCACGCCGTCTACCTCGCTGGTGCTTGACCAGTTCGGCCGGAATCTCACTGCTGCCGCGCGCGAGGGGAAACTCGATCCGGTCATCGGCCGGGACAAGGAAATCGAGCGCGTGATGCAGGTCCTGTCGCGCCGCACCAAGAACAACCCGGTGCTGGTGGGCGAGCCGGGCGTCGGGAAGACGGCGGTCGTCGAGGGCCTGGCGCAGAAGATAGTTAAGGGCGAGGTGCCGGAGACCCTCAAGGAGAAGCAGCTCTACACCCTGGACCTCGGCGCCCTCGTGGCCGGGTCTCGCTACCGCGGTGACTTCGAGGAGCGGCTCAAGAAGGTTCTCAAGGAGATCCGCACGCGCGGTGACATCATCCTGTTCATCGACGAGATCCACACGCTCGTCGGCGCAGGCGCCGCTGAGGGCGCGATCGACGCTGCCTCCATCCTCAAGCCAATGCTGGCTCGCGGTGAGCTGCAGACGATCGGCGCGAGCACGCTCGACGAGTACCGCAAGCACCTGGAGAAGGACGCTGCGCTCGAGCGCCGTTTCCAGCCCATCCAGGTGGCCGAGCCGACAATCTCGCACACGATCGAGATCCTCAAGGGTCTGCGCGACCGCTATGAGGCGCACCACCGCGTGACGATCACCGATGATGCGCTGGTTGCCGCAGCTCAGCTGGCTGACCGGTACATCAGCGACCGCTTCCTGCCAGACAAGGCCATCGACCTGATCGACGAGGCTGGGTCGCGGATGCGCATCCGCCGGATGACGGCACCACCGGATCTTCGCGACTTCGACGAGCGCATCGCCGACGTCCGCCGCGAGAAGGAGTCGGCGATCGACTCCCAGGACTTCGAGAAGGCCGCCTCGCTGCGTGACACCGAGAAGCAGCTCATCGACAAGAAGGACGCGCGGGAGAAGGAGTGGAAGGCCGGCGACATGGACACGCCGGCCGAGGTGAACGAGGAGCTCATCGCAGAGGTGCTCGCCACCGCTACCGGAATCCCGGTCTTCAAGCTCACCGAGGAGGAGTCGCAGCGACTGCTCCGCATGGAGGACGAGTTGCACCGCCGGGTGATCGGCCAGAACGACGCGATCAAGGCGCTGTCGCAGGCCATCCGGCGGACCAGGGCCGGCCTGAAGGATCCCAAGCGCCCCGGTGGCTCGTTCATCTTCGCCGGGCCGTCCGGCGTCGGCAAGACGGAGCTGTCACGGACGCTCGCCGAGTTCCTGTTCGGCGACGAGGACTCGCTGATCCAGCTCGACATGAGCGAGTACATGGAGAAGCACACGGTCTCGCGCCTGTTCGGCTCCCCGCCCGGCTACGTCGGCTACGAGGAAGGCGGGCAGCTGACCGAGAAAGTGCGCCGCAAGCCGTTCTCGGTTGTCCTGTTCGACGAGATCGAGAAGGCGCACGGCGACATCTTCAACTCGCTGCTGCAGATCCTGGAGGACGGCCGGCTCACCGACGCACAGGGGCGGGTCGTCGACTTCAAGAACACCGTCATCATCATGACCACGAACCTGGGTACCAAGGACATCTCCAAGGGCGTGACCGTCGGATTCGGCGCGGCCAGCGAGTCGAAGGGCTCGTATGACCGCATGAAGAACAAGGTTGGCGAGGAGCTCAAGCAGCACTTCCGGCCCGAGTTCCTCAACCGCGTGGACGACATCATCGTCTTCCACCAGCTGAGCCAGGACGAGATCTTCGAGATCGTCGACCTGATGGTGACCAAGGTGGACGAGCGCCTGCGCGACCGCGACATGGGGATCGAGATCCGGCCGGCGGCCAAGAAGCTGCTGGCGGAGAAGGGCTACGACCCGGTAATGGGTGCCCGGCCGCTGCGGCGGACGATCCAGCGGGAGGTGGAGGATCACCTGTCGGAGAAGATCCTGTTCGGTGAGCTCAAGGCCGGCCAGATCGTGATCGTGGACGCGGAAGGCACGGGCGAGGACGCCACGTTCGTCTTCAACGGCATCAACAAGCCGGCCGAGGTGCCGGACGCCCCGCCGGTTCCGGTCGAGTCCAAGGCAGGCGCAAGCGGAGCGACGGCAACCACGTCCTCCGACTAGCGGGCAGCATCGGCCGCGCGGCGCGGCTCGTCCCCGGGCAGGGAGTACGAGCCGTCAGCGTGGCGGATGACCAGGCCGTCTGTGATCAGCCCGGCGAGCGAACGCTCTCGCCGGGCTGATTCATGCCAGGCTGATTCCAGATCGCGTGCCCCGAGCGGGCCGCTTGCTGCGCGCAGCATCGCGAGCAGGCGCCCGCGACACTGCCGGTCACTGCCGTGATAGGCGGCCTGGCCGGGCCGCACGGGGGCAGCTGGCCGGCCGCTCTTGAGCCAGGCACACCGGGCTGCGAGCGGACAGTCGCCGCAACGCGGCCGTGCGGCCGTGCAGACGAGGGCACCAAGCTCCATGACACCGACGGACCAGCGGGCGGCAGCAGTGCCATCCTTCGGCAGCAGCGACTCCGCGAGCCGCAGCTCGGCAGCGGTCTGCACCGGAGGCGGCCTGCCGTCACCGGCGACGAGCCGGGCCAGTACCCGCCGGACGTTGGTGTCGAGCACGGCATGCCGGCGGCCGAAGGCGAAGCTGGCCACTGCCGCCGCGGTGTACGCGCCGATTCCGGGCAGGCCGCGGAGTTCCTCGATGCCGGCCTGCACCTGCCCGTCGTACCGGGTGGTGATCAGCCCGGCGCACGCATGCAGCCGCAGAGCCCGCCGTGGGTAGCCGAGACGGTCCCATTGGCGTACAGCGTCCGCGGCTGTGGCGGCCGCTAGCGCCGCGGGCTCGGGCCACCGCCGCAGCCAGGCAGCGTGGGCGGGCAGGACGCGGCTGACAGGTGTCTGCTGCAGCATGAACTCGCTGACCAGGATCGACCACGGAGTCGCGTCCGGCCGTCGCCACGGCAGGTCCCGCGCGTTCGCCGCGTACCAGCGCCGGACACTGGCCGTGTAGGGAGAAGTCATCGTCGGCCGATCTTCGCACGACTCCTGCGGACCGGGCACCCCGCCAGTTCCTGGTGACGAACCGGGATCGCCCTCCGCGAAGGTCGCGGGACGGCCGTATAGCCCGATCAGCGTGCCGCAGGAGCAACCCGGATAAGGCGCCGAGCTGGGATAACGCAATGTCGCTCCGATGCGGCGGGTCCCGGGGCGGCCGGTGCCGCGGTCTTGCATACTCAGCGTATGAGCACAACCACGTTCCGTCAGGAAACATCGGAACGGCCTGCTCAGTCTTCGGATCCGGCATCGTCGCAGCCGGCAACGGCCGTTCCGTCGGCCGCAGGCAGCGCCGACCTTGCAGCCTCCAGCGAGCCGGTCGCGACGGCCGTCATCACTACGCTGACAGCGCCGCCCCGACGGCCCGGGAGTTCCTCTCACCCGGCCTCTCGCCCGGCGTTACCCGGCCTGCCCGTACCGGTCAGCGCCAGCGTCTACTGGCGGCGCCGTTTCTTTGCGCTGCTGGTCGGACTGGCGATCCTGGCGCTGGTCGCATGGGCCTTCGCCGGCGCGCTCGGCGGCTCGTCACCTGCGGCCAGCCCGGCCGCCACGAAGTCCGTCTCCAGCGCTCCGCCGAGTGCGGCGGCCTCAGCGGGCAGCGCTGCTCCTGCGGGCAGCGATGCCGCGAGCAGTCACCCCGCCACCAGCAGTCCGGGCCGCACGGCCGGGTCGTCCGGGCACTACGGGCCGCACCCGTGCGCACCGTACAGTGTCGTGCTCAGCCTGTTCTCCAGTCAGGCGAGCTACTCGCTGCGCCAGACGCCGCAATTCGAAGTCGACGTCGTCTCGACGCAAAGCAGGTCGTGCACCTTCGACATCGGCGCTCAGCACGTGCTGGTGCGGATCTCAGCCGGATCGCAGCTGGTGTGGACCTCGGCCGACTGCGCGGAGGGCCAGGCTTCGCTCGTGACCAGGCTCCGGCGCGGCGTGCCGACAGTGGTGCCGATCGCCTGGGACGGCCAGCATTCCTCGCCCGGCTGCCCGGTACCCGGAGTCCGGGCCGCGGCGGGCACCTACACCGCTACGGCCAGCGACAGCACCGGTGCGAGTAACCCGATCGCCTTCAGGATCGGCTGACCTGCCCGGCGAAGCGCACGCTCAGGAGTATCGCTCGAGCAGTGCGGACTCGGCGATCCGCGACAGGCCCTCGCGCACCCGGGCCGCCTGCGCCGGACCGAGGCCGGGCACCCTCCGGAGCTCCTCGGCGCTGGCGGACAGCAGTTTCTGGAGGCCGCCGAACTGCCGGATCAGCGCATCGACGGCATCCTGCGGGACTCGTGGTATCTGCCCGAGCAGGCGGTAGCCCAGAGCGCTGACGCGCTGGTCAAGCCCGTCGGCCGCAGCAAGGCCGATCGCCGCGGCAACCGCGGGCAAGTCGAGCAGCTCGTCTGCGCTGAGCTTGCTGAGCCGGCCTGCGCTCAGCGCGTGCGCGCCGGCCGGTCCGTCAGCGCAGTAGTCACGCAGCAGGTGCTCGCGCTGACGCCGGATGCCGGAGGTGAGCTCGTCGGCCTGCGGTCCGAGCAGGCCGCCGTCAGTTCCGAGCTCGACCAGGTAACCGGAGATCTCATCGGTGATGCGGCCGACCATCTCGAGCCGCTGCGCCACGACGGCGACGTCGCCGGCGGTCGCCCGGTCCTCGATCTCCGCGGCAGTCAGGGCACTGGCAGCGCCGTCGAGCCGGCGTTTGTACCGCTCGAGAGTCGCCAGGGCCTGGTGCGCGCGTGTCAGCAGGGCAGACGACTCCTCCAGTACGTAGCGCTCGCCACCGGTGAACACCGCCACAGTTCGCATCGACTTGCTTACCGTGATCACCGGGAAGCCGGTCTGCAGCGCCACTCGCTCCGCGGTCCGGTGCCGGGTGCCGGACTCCTGCGTGGGCAGCTCCGGATCGGGCACCAGCTGGACAGCAGCTCGCAGGATGCGGCTGCATGCCTCGTCCAGCACGATGGCACCGTCCATCTTGGCCAGCTCGCGTAGCCGGGTCGCCGAGAAGGCTGCGTCGAGCTCGAAGCCGCCAGAGCAGATCTGGCCGACCACCAGATCGAAGCCCAGCACGATCAGAGCCCCGGTGTTGCCACGCACAATGCGCTCAAGACCGTCACGCAGTGCGGTCCCCGGAGCCACGACCGCGAGTGCCGAGCGTCGTCGCTCGTCCCGCCCGCCGCTCACCGCAGCACCTGCCTCACGATTGCCTAGTAAGCCGCAGTCTAGCTATGCCGTTCGACGGTGACGGTCTGATCACACGTGGCTACCGGAGGCCGAGGGCGGCGGCGATCGCCGAGCGGATGTCGGTAACCTCGGTCACGTCCAGCTGCCCGCCGGGAGGGCCGCCCGGCAGGCTGGCCGCGGGAGCGCTGACACTGGCCAGGTGGGCGCGCCTGCGCGGCCCGGCGTCCGCTCCGGTGTGGCTGCCGGTGTTTCCTGCCCCTGCCGGTCCGGCGCCGGACGTGGCTCCCGAGCCGGCTGGCACGATGGCCCGGCGGAAGCCCATCCGCTCGGCCTCGGCAAGCCGGCGCTGGAGACCAGTCACGCGGCGGATCTCCCCGGCCAGCCCGACCTCACCGATGGCGACGAGATCAGGCGGAACGCTGATGTCGCCGAGCGCGCTCGCGACGGCGAGGCCCACGGCCAGGTCGACCGAGGGCTCGGTGAGCCGCACTCCGCCGACCGTGGCTGCGAAAACGTCCCGGCGCCCGATCTCCAGCCGGGCGCGGCGCTGCAGCACCGCCATCATCATGCCCACCCGCGCCGAGTCCAGCCCGGAAACGACGCGTCGGGGCGGAAGATCGGCGATCACGGGTCCGACGAGCGTCTGGACCTCGGCAAGCAGTGGACGGCGGCCCTCAAGAGTCACGGTGACGCAGGTGCCCGGGACCGGGTCGTGGCGCTCAGACAGGAACAGCCCGCTCGGGTCGGCTAGTCCTGCCAGCCCCTGCTCGCCGAGCTCGAAGCAGCCGAACTCGTCCGTGGGGCCGAACCGGTTCTTCAGCGCGCGCACCATCCGGAGCTGACCGCGCGCGTCGCCGTCGAAGTGAAGCACGACGTCGACGATGTGCTCCAGGGTCCGCGGGCCGGCCACGGACCCGTCCTTCGTGACGTGCCCGACCAGGACCGTCGTCAGCGTCCGCTGCTTCGCCAGGGCGGTGAGCGCAGCGGTGATCTCGCGAACCTGGGTGACGCCGCCCGGCACGCCGTCGACGCCTGCCGCGCTGATCGTCTGAATCGAGTCGACGATGAGCAGGTCGGGGTCGACCGCCTGGACGTGTCCGAGGAGAGCCGCGAAGTCGGTCTCGGCCGCCAGGTACAGCGAGTCGCTGATGGCACCGATCCGGTCAGCCCGCAGCCGGACCTGGGCCGCCGACTCCTCGCCGGTGACGTACAGCACGCGGCCCGACGCCGCGGCGAGGGCACCCGCCTCCAGCAGCAGCGTCGACTTGCCTACGCCGGGCTCGCCCGCCAGCAGGACGACGGCGCCGGGGACCAGACCGCCACCGAGCACCCGGTCAAGCTCATCCATCCCGGTCGGCCTCGCGCGCGCCGCCGCTGCGTCGACCTGCCTGATCGGCAGCGCCGCCGTGGCCGGCTGGGCGGCCCGCAGCTGGGCGCGCGACGTTGCCCGGCCGAGCTCCCCGTCGCGGCTGCTGCTCTCGGCGACCGTGCCCCACTCGCCGCAATCGCCGCACCGGCCCGCCCATTTCGGGCTCCGCCAGCCGCAGGCCGAGCATTCGAAGGCCGTGGCGGTTGCTGATCGTGCCATGCCGGGAACGTATCGGGTGCTGCCGACAGTCGGCGGTGCCTGGCGGCCCGGCGCGCCGGCCAGCATAAGCTGGAGATACGGAGGCGCGGCGGCACCCAGGCGTCACGGACCCCGCAGATACAGCCCGGCTGACCGGGCTGGCGAAGGAGCAGTCATTGCGCAGGTCGCTACGGTGACAGCGATCAAGGTCGCGCTGTCGACTGCCTCCGTCTTCCCTGAGCGCACGCCGGACGCGTTCGAGACCGCGGCCCGCCTCGGGTACGACGGCCTGGAGGTCATGGTGACGGCCGACCCGGTTAGCCAGGACTCCTCCGTGCTGGCGAAGCTGTCGGATTATCACGAGATCCCGGTGGTGTCGATCCATGCCCCGAACCTGCTGGTCACCCAGCGGGTGTGGGGCCGCGACCCGTGGACGAAGCTCACCCGGTCACGCGAGCTGGCCGAGGCTCTGGGAGCGAAGATCGTCGTCGTGCACCCGCCGTTTCGGTGGCAGCGCGAGTACGCACGGGACTTCCTGGCGGGCATCGGAGAGCTGTCGGCAGACGGCCACGTTACGTTCGCCGTCGAGAACCTGTACCCGCTGCTGCGCGGCGAGACGGAGATCGGCGCTTACGCACCGCACTGGAATCCGGTCGAGATGGACTGCACGGCGGCCACGCTCGACGTCTCCCATGCCGCCGTGTCCGGCTCCGATGTCCTGGCGATGGCAGCTGACCTGGGCGACCGGCTAGCCCACGTCCACCTTGGTGATGGCACCAAGCCCGGCCTGCCGGACGAGCATCTGGTTCCGGGCCGGGGCACGCAGCCGTGCGCCGAGCTACTGCAGGGGCTCGGGGCAGCGGGCTACGAGGGCCACGTCGTGCTCGAGGTGAGCACGCACCGGGTGCCGACCCTGGCCGACCGGCAGGCGGACCTGGCCGAGTCGCTGGAGTTCGCCCGGCGTCACCTGGCCGGGGCACTCCCTGCCGGGGCCGGGCACCGCCGTTAGGTCGTCTCCCCGGCTTCGATGATCAGCGTGACGGGGCCGTCGTTGACGAGCTCGACCTCCATTTTCGCGCCGAAGACCCCGGTCTGGACACTGGCCCCGAGCGCGCGCAGCGCCACGCAGAACGCGGTGACCAGCGGCTCCGCCACCGGCCCGGGCGCGGCAGCGCTCCAGCTCGGCCGCCGGCCCTTGGCGGTGCTCGCGTAGAGCGTGAACTGGCTGATCACGAGCAGCGGCGCGCCGGTGTCGGCGCACGACATCTCGCCGGCGAGGATTCTCAGGTTGTAGATCTTGCTCGCCAGGGCGGCGGCGACCTCCGCGCTGTCGGTATGCGTGACCCCGGCAAGCACGACAAGGCCCGGGGCAGTCAGCTCGCCGACGACGTCGCCGTCGACACGGACGGCAGCTCTGCTGGCACGCTGGACAACAACTCGCACGAGTCGTGATTGTCCCACGCGCCGTCGGGCAGGAGTGCCGGAGATCACTTCCCGGCACGGGCGAACCAGCTACCAGCACAGAAACGCGCCCTACTAGACTGCGGTAGCCCGCAACGAAGCGGCACAGGAGGGCAGCAACCGGTCATGGCACCTGCGCAGAGCAAGCCCGCCGCTGGCACGCTGATCACAGTCGCGCCGACCGGCGCCGAGTCGGAGAAGTCCGCGGTACCGGCGCTGCCAGTGACTCTGGACGAGCTGGTCACGACTGCCGTCCAGTGCCGCGAGGCCGGGGCGGCGGTCATCCACGTGCACATCCGCGACGCCACGGCCCGGCCGACGCTCGACCTCACGCGCCTGCGCGACACCGTCCAGGCGCTGCGCGAGGCCACTGACCTGGTCGTGCAGCTATCCACCGGCGGTGCCGTCACCGACAGCTTCGAGCACCGCCTCGCCGTTCTGGACGCCGGGCCCGACGCCTGCTCGCTCACCTGCGGCACGGTCAACTTCGGCGCTGACGTGTTCATGAATCCCTGGGGCTTCATGACCGAGCTTTACGCTCGGACGCAGCAGCTCGAGGTGGTGCCGGAGTTCGAGCTTTTCGACTTCGGGCACATCGCCTCGCTACACCGGCTGCTGGCGGAGCTGGGCCCGCCGGTCGGCGGCCATGTGCACTGTGACCTGGTCATGGGAGTACCGGGAGGCATGCCCGGCGACGCCGCGACGCTGGTCCAGGCCGTCGCCGCCCTGCCGGAGGACGCGACCTGGTCGGCGACCGGCATCGGCCGCACTACGCTGCCGGTGCTGCTGGCCGCGCTCGCGGCCGGCGGCCATCTGCGCGTGGGCATGGAAGACACCGTGACCTACTCCCGCGGCCGGCCGGTCGCGAGCAATGCCGAGCTGGTGCAGCGAGCCGCGGCGGCAGCCGAGCTCGCCCAGCGGCCGGCCCTGGCGCCCGCGGCCGCGCGCCAGATGCTGGGGGTGCCCGATCACCGCTGAGGTTGTGAATCCGGTACTGGCGGAGGTCGTCCGGTCCGGTTTCGTCGAGTCCCGCCATCGGGGCGCGGTGACGGCGCTCGCCGCAGACGGAACAGTCCTGCTCGCCGCGGGCGAGGCTGACGTGCCGATGTTCCCTCGCTCGTCGAACAAGCCCTTTCAGGCCGCGGCCATGCTCCGCTGCGGGCTCAAGCTGGACGGCGAGCTGCTGGCTCTGGCCTCCGCCAGTCACTCTGGCGAGGACTTCCACGTCGCCGGCGTGCGTGCCATCCTCGCGGCGGCCGGCCTCACCGAGGACGCGCTGCAGTGCCCGCCCGCCTACCCGCTCGATGAAGAGGCACATCGCGCGATGGTCGTCGCCGGAGCGGAGGCCGACCGTGTCCACATGAACTGCAGCGGCAAGCATGCGGCGATGCTCGCGACCTGTGTGGCCGCAGGCTGGCCGACCGAGAGCTACCGCGACCCGGAGCATCCGCTGCAGCGGGCGATCCGGGACCGGCTGGGAGCCCTGGCTGGCGAGCCGGTTGCGGCTGCTGGTGTCGACGGCTGCGGCGCGCCGCTGCTGGCGATCTCGGTGAGCGGGCTGGCCCGCGCGTTCCGTGCCGTCGTACTGGCCGAGCCGGGCACGGCTGAGCGCGCTGTCGCCGACGCCATGCGGGCCTACCCTGCCTGGACCTCGGGCACGACCCGGCCGGAGCGGGCGCTGATGGCGGCGGTTCCGGGCCTGCTGGTCAAGTCGGGCGCCGAGGGCGTCGAGGGCTTCGCCCTCGCCGACGGCAGCGCCGGGGCGTTCAAGACCGACGACGGTGCGGCCCGCGGCCGGGTGCCCGTCACGGTCAGCCTTCTGCGCAGGCTCGGCGCGGGCGCCGTTCCCGGTGCCGACCTGGACGTTCTGGCCAGCCTTTCGGCCAGCCCGGTTTTCGGTGGCGGTCAGGTCGTCGGCGAGATCAGGGCGACGAGGCTGACGGCTTAGCCGAAGGCTTCGCGTTCGGCGTGGCACCGGCAACTGATTTCGGTGTCGGCGTCGCGGCCGGCTGCGGTGATGTTACTGAGCTTGGCAGGTTCACCAGGCAGCTCGAGTTCGTGCTGCCAGCCGGGAAAGCTTCAGCCAGGCCGTCGGCGATATACAACGCCCGCTTCTCGTAGCCGGCCGAGGTGTAGTGGATGCCGTCATTGATGAACCAGCCCGGCTTGGGCAGGGCAGCCCAGTTGAATACCCGCATATTCGGGTACCGAGAGCAGGCGCGCATCAGCGCGGCGTTCCACTTGGCCATGTTGCTCTCGGCGTAGGGCCCGCTGTGCAGCAGCGAGATGACATTGACCCACATCACTGGCTCACCCTTGGTGACCTGCATCATCTCGTTGATGCGCGCGGTCAGCCCGACGTTGGAGCCGACCGCGACGTCGGCAGTGTCGTTCGTGCCGAGCGCGAGCACCCAGCAGCCGCTGAAGCCCTGCCTGATCAGGTCCTTGGCTGCCGTGTACCCGTTCGTCGTGCCGGGCAGCACTTCCACGACCGAGCGGGCACCGGTGATGTTGGTGTACACGTTCTGGACGCCGACCTGCTCATAGCGGGCGGCCAGGCGCTGATGCTTGTCCGGCAGGTAGTCCGGAGAGACCATGCCCTCCGAGGTCGAGTCCCCGATGTGGGCTACTGAGGTGCACGAGGTGCGCAGCGGGCCGTTGGTGTGCTTGAGGGCGGCAGACTCCGGCCTGGCAGCACCGCCCTTCCCGCCCGGCTTGGCGCCGGCGTGGCTGACCGAGTTCGTGGACTTCGACAGCGCGCCCGTGGCCTTGCCGAGTGCGGCGGCACTGGAGGTAGCCGGGACGGCGACCAGGCCGCCCAGGCCAGTGCATGCCACCGCCAGCACGCCGACGGCTCCGGTCGCGGCCGCCAGTTTCTTCGGCCCGATGCCCGCAAGCTGGCGCGCGCGGATCCGCTTGACGGCCCGGCCGAGAGCGCCGTGCCGCACGGGCTCCTCGACGAATTTCCAGGACAGCGCCGCGAGGCCGATGCTTGCGGCGATCTGCCAGGCTGCACGCGGCAGGTCCTCCGTGGCGCCGGCCGGAGACGTGAGCACGATGACCGGGTAATGCCACAGGTAGATCCCGTAGGAACGCACGCCGATCCACCGCAGCGGCCGCCAGCTCAGCGCGGTGCCCACGATGCTGCCGGGGCAGGCTGCGGCCGCGACGACCGCGGCCGTCGCGACGCCCAGCAGCGTGAGCCCGCCGTGGTACAGGAACGTCGAGTACTGGCCGACGCGCCAGATCATGACGGCGATGGCGGCCAGGCCCAGGATCGCCGGGACGTCGAGGATCCGCCGGGCCGTCGTGCCGGACCTGGCTGCGGTTTTGCTCGACCACACCATGGCGAGGGCCGCGCCGATGAGCAGCCCGCACGCCCGGGTGTCGGTTCCCTCGTAGACCCGGGTCGGGTCGACGGCCGGGTGGTACAGGACCCACATCAGCGCGGCCGAGCCCGCAGCGAGCACGATGGTCGGGATTGCGAGCCAGCGGACGACGTCTGCAGTACGGCGGCGCCGGAGGAAGAGCAGGCCGGCCAGCAGCAGCCACGGCCAGATCAGGTAGAACTGCTCTTCGACTGCCAGCGACCACAGGTGGTCCAGCGGCTGCGGTGGCGCGAATCGGGAGAAATACGACTGGCCTTGGATAATCAGGTACCAGTTGCTCGAGTAGGTGGCGGCCGCTGCGACCGCACCGCGGAGGTTGCCCAGGCGGGCCCGGTCGAGCAGAGTGACCCATGCGGTGACGATGGCGAGCATGACGAACAAGGCCGGCAGGAGCCGGCGAGCCCGCCGAGCCCAGAAGTTGCCGAGGCTGGCGCTGCCGGTGGCGAGCCACTTGTTCAGCAGCAGGTCGGTGATGAGGTAGCCGCTTAGCGTGAAGAAGACGCCGACACCGAGCAGTCCGCCGGGCGCCCAGCTGAATTGCTCGTGGAAGGCGATGACGGCGAGCACCGCGATGGCACGAAGGCCGTCAAGCCCCGGCATGTACCGCTGATCCGAGCCGATCGGCTTCGGCATGGTTCCCCCTGGCCCCTCGATACTGCGAGCGACGGGGAAACTACCCACAGTAGTTTCTCAATTACGTATTGTCATCGACAAAAACTGGCACATAAACGCGACAGGGTCGGCGTGGGCTGGTGATTTTGCCGTCGATTCACCGCCGGGCTGCCAATCGGCCGGACAGTTCGGCCGGCCCGGTTCCGGCTAACGCAGTGCCGTTCCTGCTAGCTCACCAGGCAGCGCGAGCTGTGCCCGCCAGCCGGGAATGCCCGGGCAAGGGCTTGTGCAATGGCGTGAGCGCGGATGGCATAACCAGCTGAGGTGTAGTGGATACCGTCGGCTAGGTGCCAGGCAGGCTGCACCATTGCCGCCCAGTTGAAGATCCGCAGATTCGGATACGCGCTGCAGGCGGCCAGCAGTGTCTTGTTCCACGCCTGCATGTTTGCCTCGGACCACGGACCGCTGCTGAGGTCGGTCTGCGTGTTCACCCACATGACTGGCTCGCCGTGCGCGGCCGACATCATCTCCTGGATGCGGGCCATCAGCCCGACAGCGGAGCCGACCGCCACGTTCGCGGTGTCGTTGGTGCCGAGCGCGAAGACCCAGCAGCCGCGGAAGCCCTGCTGGTACCAGGCGCTGGCCACCCGGTAGCCGTTGAGCTGGCCCGGCATCTCCTCGACGATCGAGCGGCCACCGGATGCGTTGATCCAGGTATGCCGCACGCCGACGTCGCGGTACTGAGCTGCGAGCCGCTGCGCCGGGTCAGGCAGCCACTGGGCCGAGACCATCCCCACGGAAGTCGAGTCGCCGATGTGCCCGACCGAGACACAGGAGGTGCGGCCGGGCTGTGCGGCTGCCGAAGCCCCGGCGGCGGGCGCGGTCGTCTTCCCGGAGCCGCTGCTAGCCGTGGCTCCGCGCCCGGCCGCCTGCCCGGCACCGGACTGCGGCGGCGCGGTGCCGAACACCCCGGCAACGGCCGCGCCGCCCAGCGAGACGAGCAGCACCGCGACGATGCCCGCAATGATCGCGAACCGCCGCCGGCCGGTCAGTCCCCGGCGGGGTTTCGCCGGGAGGGGGGACAGCTGCCAGCCGGGGCGAGGACGCCAGCGCACAATGGGCTCCGTTCTGCCAGGTAAGGGAGGTGCGGGGATGACTTGGAGCCGGGCAGCCGTCAGGCGGCCGCCGGCCAGAGTGCGCCCTGTCGGGCACAGCGAGTCCGCATCATGGTCAACGCCGTGGCGGAAGCGGCCGATTCCTGCCGCCCGCTGCTGTGATCGTCGTCACGCCGTCCGGGTAGTTGCCACGACTGCTAGCTGTGGCGTTTGCAATTGCAAGCACCTGGGTGTCAGACTAGATGCATGAGCCCGGTCAACGTGGGCGCCATCGGCGCGTACATCAGGGAGCAGCGCGAGCAGGCCAAGATCTCGCTGCGGCAGCTGGCGCAGTCGGCGGGCATCTCGAATCCGTACCTGAGCCAGATCGAACGCGGCCTGCGCAGGCCAAGTGCCGACATCCTGCAGCAGATTGCCAAGGGCCTGCGGATCTCCGCGGAGGCCCTGTACGTGCAGGCCGGCTTCCTCGAGGACAGGCCGCCCGGCTCGCTGGTGCGGGACGCCGTTCTCAGCGACGAGGAGCTCACGGACCGGCAGAAGCAGATGCTCATCGAGATCTACGAGTCGTTCCGCAAGCAGACCGCGATCGCTCGTGCCGAGGCGGCTGAGCTGGACGACGAGTCCGATCTCGCGCCCGACGAAGCCGCGCTGACCTGGCCCGAGAGCCTGAGCGCCAGCGCCCTGTCTGGCGAGCCACGGCGGCTGGCCCTCGCCGGAGCTCTGGACGAGCCCGGCGACGACGAGGCCGCGGACGACGAGCGCGAAGACTCCGGCGACGACGACTCGCCAGGCGGGACGATCCATCCGTTCCCGTCGCATCCGCCGAGCGGGTAGCGTGACGCCGTGACCATCGTGAATCCGTCCGCTCTGACGGTTATCAACTTGTTCTTCTGGGTCCTGCTGCTCGGTGCCTTCGTCATCGAGGCCTGGGCGTTCGGTGACGCCATTCGCCGGCCGAAGGCCGCGTTCCCGGCCGCCGGCAAGCAGACAAAGCCGATCTGGCTGATCATCCTCGGCGTCGCCTTCCTGATCGGCATCGGCGGTGCGCTGGGCTATCTGCAGCTGCTGAGCATCTTCCCGATCGCGGCGTTCGTTGCAGCCGCCATCTACCTGGCGGACGTCCGCCCTAAGGTCAGGACGTTCAAGTCGGGAAGCGGGAGCAGCCAGGGCCCTTACGGTCCCTGGTAAGAGCGCCGTCACGGAGCGACTGCTGTCATGACCGAATCTCGGTGGCGCACTCACCGCCTTGAGCTGTCCGACCAGACTCTCCGGGAGTGGGATGCCACTGTGCTGCAGTCCGGGGACGACGGCATCGTCCTGGACCGGTCCGCCTTCTATCCTGGTGGCGGCGGCCAGCCGCCCGACGAGGGTGTGCTCCTCTGGGGTGGCGTGCAGACTTCGATCGCCGGTGCGCGCAAGGGCGACGAGCTCTACCTGATCCCTGCCGAGGGCGACCCGCTACCGCCGCCCGGTACGGCGGTTCGCGGTGCGGTCGCTGACGAACGCAGGACGGCGCTCATGCGGACGCACTCGGGCCTGCACGTGCTCTGCGGTGTCGTCTTCCGCGACTACGGCGCCCTCGTGACCGGAGGGAACATGGAGCCGCTGGCCGCGCGGATGGACTTCGACCTGCCGGAGCTGCCGGCCGGCTTCCGCGACGCGGTCGAGGCTGCCTGCAATGCCGAGATCGGCGCGGACCGGCGCGTTGACGTCCGGGTGCTGCCGCGGGTCGAGGCGTTCGCCCTTCCCGACATCATCAGGACCGCTACCAACCTGGTGCCGGAGGACGTGGCCGAGGTGCGCATCGTCGACATCCGCGGCCTCGATCAGCAGGCCGACGGCGGCACGCACGTCGGCAGCACGAAGCACATCGGCCGGATCGAGGTCGCCAAGATCGAGAACAAGGGCCGCGGCTTCCGCAGGCTTCGGATCAGGATCGCCGACTAGGACGTGTCACCGGCGGTTAGCGCAGCGGCAGCACCAGGAGGGCCGCCGGGATCGCGACGACTGCCGCGGCGGCGGCGATGACCAGCGCACGTGCGGCGCTGCCGAGACCTGGCGCGGGCCGCAGGAGGCGGATCACCCGCGCAGCGACCTCACATTCGGAGTCCCTGCGGGCGGCGCCGAGGGCGCCGGACGGGACTCCGCCGCCGGCGGCACCGACCCGGAGCAGGGCCGTCGCCAGCTCGCGGGCAGGACGCTGGCGCAGTGCCCGGTCATCGGCGTGCATCTCGACGAGCAGCTCGACCGCATGACAGGCCCGCCGCGCGACGCTGGCCCAGCGGAACGCCCGCAGCAGCGCGAGGAACGGCAGCAGGACGAGGTCATGCCGCTCGCGCAGGTGCGCGCGTTCGTGCGCGAGCACCGCGGCGAGCTCGTCGGCATCGAGGAGGTCGAGCGTGCCCGCGCTGATGACGATCGCCGACCGCAGCCCGGGCAGGCAGTACGCTGCAGCGGCTGGGTGGTCCACGACCAGGGCGCCGGGCACCTTGGGGTCGCCGTGCGCCAGGAGGCTGAGCAGCTCGCGCTGCCGCTGCCGGGCCCGGCCGGCCGATGTCGAGGCCGCGACCAGGATCCCCAGCAGCACGCTGAGCAACATCACCCCCGCGACTAGGCACAGCAGCCGGACGGCACCGGCCAGGTCGGCGACCGCTGGCAGACCCCCGGTCCGCGCAATGCTGGCCATCCGGGCGAGCGCGCCGCTGGCCACCGCTGACCCGCGGGCCGTCACGCTGAATCCGATGAGCGCTCCGACCGCCGCGAGTCCCCAGCCGAGCCCGAGCGCCTGCCAGAGCACGATCGCCGCCGCCGGCGCCCTGCGCGGCCACGCCGCCGCTGCTAGGGCGCTGGCGGCCGGGATGACGCCGAGGGCAATCGCGGCGAGGATAACGACGGTGGCGGACACGACCTCAACTCCGGGCAGCCCCGCCGAGCGCTCCCAGGGCCCGCAGCAGCGTCTGGGCTTCGGTGCCGGACACACTGCGGGCGAATCGCGCCAGCGCAGCCTGCCGGTCGCCGGTCTGGTCCAGCGCACTCAGCATGAGCTCGGTCACGTATGCTTCCCGGCTTTCTGCGGCACGGTAGTGCCACGCACGGCCATTGCGCTCCCGCCGGGCAAAGCCCTTCTTGGCGAGCCGGTCGAGCACCGTCATCACGGTGGTGTGAGCCAGGTCCCGATCGGTGAGAAGGCCGCTGACCTCGCGCACACTGAGCGGGTCCGACGCCTCCCACAGCACTTCCATTATGGCGCGCTCAAGCTCCCCAAGTCGGTTCACGGGCT
This sequence comes from uncultured Actinomycetota bacterium, assembly GCA_963711535.1. GTDB lineage: Bacteria > Actinomycetota > Actinomycetes > Streptosporangiales > Streptosporangiaceae > JAJYUU01. Next base: position 1,383,935 of record CAVQEN010000008.1, read on the forward strand.
AATTCTAACGTGGAGTATTCAGGGCCACTAGCCAGGATGTCCCGGCGAGGCCGATCGGCGCGGCGTCAGCGAGCGCTAGCGTGCGAGGGTGACCGTGCCCCGGATCGGCGTCAGCGTTGACCTTGTCATCCTGACGATCCGTGACAGCCAGCTGGCGACGCTCGCCTGGCGTCGCGACTCGCAGCCGTACGCAGGCCTGCAGGCGCTGCCGGGCGGTTTCGTCCGGCTGGACGAGGATCTGCCGGCCGCGGCCGCCCGGGTGCTGGCCGAACGGGCGGGCCTGCCTGGCGAGGGGGTGCACCTGGAGCAGCTGCAGACCTACGGTTACCCCGACCGGGACCCGACCAGGCGGGCCGTGTCGGTGGCCTACCTGGCGCTGGCTCCCGGCCTGCCACCGCCGGACACGCCGCAGATGAGCTGGCAGCCTGTCGGTGCTCTCACCCGGATGGCCTTCGACCACGAGCGCATCCTGCAGGACGGCGTCGAGCGGGCGAGGTCGAAGCTGGAATACACCTCGCTGGCGGCCGCGTTCTGCCGCGACGAGTTTACGGTGGCCGACCTGCGGCGGGTCTACGAGATCGTCTGGGGCGCGCGGCTCGACCCCCGTAACTTCCACCGCAAGGTCACCGGCGCGCATCGCTTCCTGGTGGAGACAGGCGAGGTGAGCTCAGCAAGCGGGGGCCGTCCGGCTCAGCTCTACCGGCGTGGCAGTGCCGAGTTGCTGCATCCGCCGATGCTGCGACCGTCCGGCCTGCGGCCATCCCAGACTGATGCTGATGCCAGCTAGCCTGTGAGCATCAGCGAGCCCAGGAGGACAACGATGTCCGAGCAGTCACCGCGATTCCGGCAGATACTCGACCAGTTCGCTGGCTACAAACCCGGCAAGGCGCCCACAGCGGCTGGTGGCCCGACGTTCAAGCTGTCCGCCAACGAGTCGCCCTACGACCCGCTGCCGTCGGTCGCGGCAGTCCTCTCTGATGCCGCGCGCCGCATTAACCGGTATCCGGACAACGCGGCTGCCGCCCTGACCGAGGCAATCGCGGACCGGCACGGCGTGCCGGCCGGGCAGGTGGCGGTCGGCTGCGGCTCGGTCGGGATCGCGCAGCAGTTGCTGGAGGCTGTTGGGGAGCCGGGAGCCGAGGTGCTCTATGCCTGGCGCTCCTTCGAGGCCTACCCCTACCTGACGGACCTGGCTGGCGCGACGTCCGTGCGGGTGCCGCTCCGCGACTTCGGGCACGACCTGACCGCCATGGCGGCAGCTCTCACGGAGCGGACAAGGCTGGTGTTCATCTGCACGCCGAACAACCCGACGGGGACGGTAGTGCCAGGCGCTGAGCTGGATCGGTTCCTCGGCGAGGTCCCGGCCGACTGCCTGGTCGTCATCGACGAGGCGTACGTCCAGTACGTGCGGGATCCGGCAGCAGCCGAAGGACTCGCTTTCTACGCCGCCCGCCCGAATGTGGCGGTCCTGCGCACCTTCTCCAAGGCCTACGGCCTGGCCGGGCTACGGGTCGGGTATCTGATCGGGCACGAGCCTGTGGCCCAGGCCGTTCGCAAGACGATGCTGCCGTTCGCGGTCAACTCTCTGGCCCAGGCTGCGGCCATCGCGTCTCTCGCGGCCGAGTCCGAGTTGCTCGAGCGGGTCGAGGTTGTCGTCAAAGAGCGGGACAGAGTACGTCGGGAGCTTCTCGGCCAGGGCTGGACCCTGCCGCCTAGTGACGCCAACTTCGTCTGGCTGCCGCTCGGGGAAGACTCGGCCAGCTTCGCTGACTTCTGTGATGCCGCGGGCGTTTCCGTTCGCCCCTATCTGCCGGACGGCGTCAGGGTGACGATCGCCGACCCGGAGGCGAATGACGCCTTCCTCGCCGCTGCCGCGCGCTACGGCCGCCGCGCCTGACCGGGGATGAGCCGTCGCCGTCTCTAGGACACAATGGACGAATGCCAGAACTGGCGAAACTGACCTGCGCCCGCGGGCCGGTCATCCTGCGCAGGGCACGCCGTGACGACGTCGAGCCGCTGGTCGGGCTGCTGGCGGCTGACCAGCTCGGCGCCAGCAGGGACGGCGTGCGAGATCCGGCTGACCTGGCTGCCTACGTCGCCGCCTTCGACGCCATCGACGCCGACCCGGCTCATCTCCTGGTGGTAGCCGAAGTCGGCGGGGAGCTGGCAGGCACGATGCAGGTGTCTTTCCTGCCCGGGCTGGCCCGGCGCGGGGCGCTGCGCGCCCAGATCGAGGCGGTCCGGATCGCCGACGGCAGTCGCGGCAGCGGCCTGGGGTCAGCGATGATCGGCTGGGCCGTGGCAGAGGCCCGGCGGCGCGGCTGCGCGCTGATTCAGCTCACCACCGACAAGACCCGCACGGACGCGCACCGGTTCTACTCGAGGCTCGGTTTCACGGCTTCGCACGAAGGGATGAAGCTCGCCCTATGAGCGCAGGTCCTGATGCAAGGCTCTACGTCCTGCACGAGAACCCGGACTGGTACGCCCCGCTCGCCGTCGCCTTTGACCAGGCCGGGCTGCCGCACGAGCAGTGGCTGCTCGGCGACGCGGCGATCGACCTGGATGCCGAGCCGCCGGCGGGGATCTTCTGGTCGCGGATGAGCGCGTCCTCGCACACGCGGGATCACCCGTACGCGAAGGACCAGGCTCGCGGCGTGCTGGCCTGGCTCGAGGCAAGCGGCCGGACCGTTGTCAACGGACGGCGGGTCATCGACCTGGAGATGAGCAAGGTCGAGCAGCTGACGGCGCTGCGCGCGGCCGGATTCGACGTGCCGAGGACGATCGCCGTCGCAGGGCGCGAGCGGCTGGCGGCCGCGGCCCGCCAGGTCCCCGTTCCGTTTATCGTGAAACACAATCAGGGGGGTAAGGGCCTCGGTGTCCGGCTGTTCGCCTCGCACGAGGAGTTTGACGCGTACCTGGCCGGGCCCGGCTACGAGCCGCCCGTTGACGGCATCACGCTCCTGCAGGAGTACCTGGTAGCCGCGCGGCCGCAGATCACCCGCGCCGAGATCGTCGGCGGTGAGTTCATCTACGCCATCACCGCGGACACCGCGCGGGGCGGCTTCGAGCTCTGCCCGGCCGACGCGTGTGCGGTCACCTCGTCCGGCGGGCCGGCGGCTGCCGGGCCGAACACGGGCGAGCCGAGCCTGTTCGCGCTCCGGCATAACTTCGATCATCCGGTAATCGGCTGCTACCGTGCCTTCGCGGCCCGGCACGGGATCGGTATCGCCGGCTTCGAGTTCATCGAGACGGCGGACGGACGGCTGGTCACCTACGACATCAACACCACGACGAACTACAACGCCCAGATCGAGGCTGCCGCACCGCGCAGCGCGCTGCAGGCAGTCGCCGCCTACCTCGGCCGCCTGCTCGCGGCGACGAGTGCAGGTATCCGGGCCCCGAGCTGAGCGGAGGACAGCATGCGATTCGGGTACTGGATGCCGATTTTCGGCGGCTGGCTGCGGAACGTCAGGGACGAGCGCATGCCGGTGTCCTGGCCGTATTTGCGTGACCTGGCGGCAGCCAGCGAGCAGGAGGGCTTCGACCTGTCGCTGATCGCAGAGCTGAACCTCAACGACATCAAGGGGCACCGGGCGCCGTTGCTGGACTGCTGGACGCTCGCGCCGGCGATTGCCGCGGCCACAAGCACGCTGGAGCTCATGCTCGCAGTCCGGCCGAACTATCACTCGCCCGCGCTGACGGCCAAGGCGCTGTCCACGCTGGACGTGATCGCGCCCGGCCGGATTTCCCTGAACGTCGTGTCGTCGTGGTGGAAAGACGAGGCGGACCAGTACGGTGCGCCGTTCGACGTGCACGATGCACGGTACGCCCGCACGCAGGAATGGCTGGACGTGGTCACGCGACTGCTGCGCGAGGGCACGGTGACCCACTCTGGCGCGCTGTACCAGCTGGCCGGCACGGTGCTGGAGCCCAAGCCGTCCCGGCTGCCGGCGGTCTACATGGGCGGCGAGTCGCCCAGGGCCAAGGACGTCATCGCGGCGCAGGCCGACGCGTACGTGATGCACGGGGATGCTCCGGAGGTCATCGCGACCAAGGTGGCTGACCTGAGCGCGCGCCGCGCGGCCGCGGGCGGCGAGCCGCTGACGTTCGGCGTCTCCGGCTACGTGATCTGCCGGGACACCGAGGCCGAGGCGCAGGCAGAACTCGAGCGCATCCTCGACGTCCGGTCCTCGCCCGATGCGTACGCCTCCTACCAGGACTTCATAGCCGGGCTCCCAGCTGGAGTCGCAGGTGTCGCTGGAGGAGTACAGCGTGTCGAATCGCGGACTGCGCAGTGGCCTCGTCGGGACGCCGGACCAGATCAGCGAGCGGCTGCACGCCTACGAGGCAGCTGGCGTGGGCCTGATGCTGTTGCAGTTCTCGCCGCAGCGCGAGGAGATGGCCCGGTTCGGCCGGGACGTGATCGCGCACTGGACGAACTGACCGGCCCGGCCGGGCGCGAGCGGGCCGGCGACGCGAGGGGCGCGCTACCGTGCTGCGTGCTCCAGCTTCTCGACCACGAGCCGGTACGCCTGCCGCGGTCTGCCCGGGTGGCTGCTGCGCCGTGGTGGCAACGGCAGGGCGAGTCCCTCGTCCGCGAGGGCCCGCAGCTGGCGCCGCGCCGTCCGCGGTGTGACCGACAGCAGGCGTCCGGTGAGCTCGGCATCCACCACCGGCGCCCCGTCACCCGTCAGCTGGCCGGCGAGGCGGGAGAGCGTCTCCAGGCTGCGCAGCCGGGTCAGGCTGTCAGTCTCTCCAGAGCTGGCCGCAGAGCCTGCGCCCGGCCAGGCGGCCGCACTCGCGGGCGGCTGCAAGGACGCTGCCCGGCCGCCCGGGCGAGGTACGTCGGCGCGAAGTCCGCGCCGCGCTGGCGCGGCAGCCGGGTGCCTGCCCGCCTGGCCGGCCGGGCCAGCCGCGTCACGCGAGACCGGCCGCGGACCGGACTCGACGACGGGCGCAGCTGTTCGCGCGCTGTCGGCGGCGAGCGCGAGACGCGCTGAGCCCGGTGCCCGGAACCGGCGGGCAGTGCCCGGAGCGGCGCTGGCAAGCTGCTGCGCTGCTGCGTCCTCCGCCTCCTGCTCGGTACGGCCGGTGCCGACGGCAACATCGAGCGTGACCCCGAGCCTGTCGGCTGCCGCGGCGGCGAACGGCTGCTGACCGGCGGGCACCGCTGCGAGCGCGCCAGTGGTGGTGACGATCAGGAACCCGTGGTCGCCGGCCGGGCTGACGCTCCCGCCGAGATCCCTGGCCTCGTGCACCAGCAGGCCGTGCACCGCAAGGCGGAGCTCCTCGGCGGCGGGGTCGGTCGGGTGGCGCCCGGGCCAGCGGTTCCGCAGCTCGGGAATCTCCACGAGCACGACCGCGAGTTGCGCCGTGGCCAGCACCTGCTGCTCCGCGAGCAGCATGGTGGTGCGCAGCGCGGAGGCGATTGCGTGGTCGGACGGCTGGACGACAACGACCGGGACACCGCCCGCCGCCAGTCGCTGTCCGACCTCGTCCAGGCACGTCACTGCGCCAGCTGACTGGCCGAGTTGCCACAGGCGGGCGTGGTAGGAGGCGAGAGCGGCCGGACTGGCGATGCCCTCGCGGACGTATGCGCCCTGGATGCGCTCGCCGAGGGCAGCAAGCGCCTGGCTGACCTCGAGCCGGCTGACGGTGTCGAAGCTGGCCCGGGCCGGGTTCGCTCCGGTCTGACCGGTCTGCAGGAGCGCCGCGATGAGCGGGCCGTCACCGAGCTCTATGTGAACGGCCGGGGAGCGCACAACGCCCGCCCGGCGTGCGTACTCCAGCGGCGCCGGGCTGGCGAACAGCACAGCATCAGCATCCGTGAGCCGGGCCGCGCGGCCGGCCGCCGTGTGCTCCTCTGCGTATGCAGCGGTCACGAGCCGGCAGCGCAGCAGGCGCTGCGTCGAGTCGTCCGCCGTCACCCGAAGGATCGCTCCGGCGGGCCCCGGCAGCCCGGCCGCCAGGACGATGCGCTCCAGCAGTGCATGCGGCCCGCACAGGCCGATCGTGACCCGCGGCAGTGGCTGTGGCCGTCCGGTGCTGCGCGCAGCCGGTATCTGTGTCTCCGTGCCCGTTCACCCCGTCCCCGCACAATGTCGCTACTTCCTTGGTAACTCAGCGACGGGCTGACGGGAAGAAGTAACCGGATCAGAGTTTCGCGAGCGTGCTCCGACAGCAGGCCAGCGTGAGGCGTGAGGTACGCGCCCTCGGCTAGGCGACGACCTCCGACGTGACATCGGCACCGAGCGTTGCCAGTCGCGACGCGACCGAGGCGTGACCACGGTCGATCAGGTAGCCAGGCGCGACGATGGTCTCGCCGTCGGCCGCTAGTCCGGCCAGGATCAGCGCGACACCGGATCGCAGATCGTGGGCAATGACCTCGGTTCCGTGCAGCTGCGTCGGGCCGTGGACGAGTACGGCGTTGCCAGCCACCTCGACCTTGGCGCCCATCTTGTTGAGCTCTTCGGCCAGCATGTAGCGGCCGTCGAAGATCGTCTCCCGGATGTAGCTGGTGCCGTCAGCCAGGCAGGACAGCGCCATGATCGGCGACTGCAGGTCGGTTGCGAAGCCGGGGAAGGTGTCGGTGATCACGTTGATCGGCCGCAGCTGCCTGTCCCGCCGTACCTGAACGATGGCGCCGTGCGTCGAGAACTCGACGCCCATCTGCTCCAGCTTCCAGCGCGCAACGCCGAAGTGCTCCAGGGAGGCGCCGACCAGGCTGATCTCGCCGCCGGTGATCGCGGCCGCCATCGCGAAGGCGCCGGCGTCGATCCGGTCGGCCATCACGGTGTGCTCGACCGCGGTCAGCTCATTGACGCCCTCGACGGTGACGAAGCCGGTGCCGCCGCCGGTGATGCGCGCCCCCATCTTGGTAAGGAACGCGATCACGTCGAGCACCTCAGGCTCGAGCGCTGTGTTATCGATGATCGTGGTACCCGGCGCCATGGACGCGGCCATGATCAGGTTCTCGGTGCCGGTGTGTGACGGCGTGTCCAGGTACAAGTGCGCGCCGCGCAGCCGGTCGGCCTTGATGTGGATGACCGTTTCGCGCTCGTCCACGACGGCGCCGAGCCTGGCGAAGCCGCGGTAGTGGAAGTCCAGCAGCCGGCTGCCCAGATTGCAGCCGCCGATGCCCTCGATGGTGGCCTCGCCGAGCCGGTGGAGCAGCGCCGGCACGAACAGTACCGAGGCGCGGAACCGGCGGGCGATCTCCGCGGGCAGGACCGAGCTGGTGAGCTCGGAGGCGTCGATGACCAGAGTCCGCTCGGCTTCGTGGAACTTCACCACGGCGCCGACTGCCTGAGCAAGCTCGATCGCCCGGCGCACATCCTCGATCACGGGGACGTTGCGCAAGACGGTGCGGCCCTTTTCAGCCAGCAGCGCGGCGGCGATCATCTTCAGCGCGGCGTTCTTAGCGCCCTGCACGAAGACGGTGCCTTGAAGCGGGTTACCGCCCCTGACGATATAGCGGGTCTCTGGACCGCTCGTCATTGTGATGGAACTCCCGTCAGTTAGCTGCATCGTGCCGATGCCCCGGTGCTCCCCAGGATCCTCTGCCCATGCAGATTGCAGGCAACCATCATCCAGACCGGCTGCTTGTCGTGACGTCAAGTATTCCACCGCTCTCGAGCCCCCCAGACCATGTCGACGGTGTTACGTAACGTAGCTGAGCGCATTCAAAGCGCCACGACAGGGGGCTACCACCCTCAGCGCCAGCGCATGCCGGTGATACGCTCATACGCCGTCACGTAGGTCTGCCTCGTCTGCTCCACGACGGCATCGGGCAGTGGCGGCGGCGCCTGCGAGCCGTGCCGGTCCCACCCGGAGGCAGGTGACGTCAGCCAGTCGCGCACGAACTGCTTGTCGAAAGAGACCTGGCTGCGGCCCGGCTGCCAGGATTCGGCGGGCCAGAAGCGCGACGAGTCCGGAGTCAGTACCTCGTCGGCGAGGCGCAGCGTTCCTGCGTCGTCCGTGCCGAGCTCGATCTTTGTATCCGCGACGATGATTCCGCGCTCCGCGGCCACGTCAGCGCCCTGCTGGTAGACAGCGAGAGTGATCCGCTCGAGTTCCGCCGCAATCTCGTCGCCCACCAGCGCGAGGAGTTCCGCCCGGCTCAGATTCTCGTCGTGCTGGCCCGGCGGGGCCTTGCTGTCGGGGTCGAACACAGGCACGGGCAGGCGTGAGCCATCGGTCAGGCCGGGCGGCAGGCTCAGTCCGCCGACCGCGCCGTCGCGCCGGTAATCCGCGAGCCCTGTGCCGGTCAGATACCCGCGCGCGACACACTCCACGCCGACCATGGCCAGCTGCCGACATGCCATCGCCCGGTCGGCGAACTCGGCGGGGATCGGTGCCTCTACCAGATGGTTCGGCACGATATCGGCGAGGCGATCGAACCACCACAACGAAAGCTGGGTGAGGATTTTGCCTTTGTCGGGGATGGGGGTTTGCAGCACGTAGTCGAATGCAGAGATCCGGTCAGTGGCGACGAGCAGCAGCACCCCGTCGCCGGTCTCGTACAGCTCGCGGACCTTGCCGGAGTAGACGTGGCGCAGCCCGGCCGGGACAGTGCCCTCGCCCCCAGCGCCCGTCTCGCCCACGCCAGTCACGCCAGCTTCTCCAGCCGGTCGAACACGCCGTCGAGCCGGCGCACGTAGCGCTCGGGACTCGACACCTCGTCCAGCCGCGCCTCGTCGATCTCCTGGCCGCTGGCGGCCGCGTGCTTGCGGAGAGTCTCCCGGAACGGAACGCCGGTCTGCCAGGTCTCCATCGCCGCGCCCTGCACGAGGGCGTAGGCGTCCTCACGCGACAGTCCGCCGGCGACAAGCTCGAGAAGCACGGCCGAGGTGTAAATGAGACCGTGGCTCGACTCCAGGTTGGCGAGCATGCGGGTGGCGTCGACGACGAGCCCGTCCATCACGGTTGTGGTCTGTTCGAGCAGATAGTCCGTTGCGATAGCGGCATCGGGCAGCGCGACCCGCTCAGTGGACGAGTGCGAGATGTCCCGCTCATGCCAGAGCGGTATTCCCTCCATTACCGGCACGACCTGCGCCCGCACGATCCGGGCCAGGCCGCTGATGCGCTCGGCCTTCACCGGATTGCGCTTGTGCGGCATCGCGGATGAGCCCTTCTGGCCCGCGCCGAACGGCTCGGCTAGCTCGGCGACCTCGGTGCGCTGGCCATGCCGGATCTCAACGGCGATGGCGTCGCAGACTGTCGCGACGAGGGCAAGAACACTGACCCACTCGGCAACGCCGTCGCGTAGCACTACCTGCGTGGCGACGTCCGCCGGCCGCAGTCCAAGCTCGCCGAGCACTTCGGACTCGATCGCCGGGTCGATGTTGGAGTACGTGCCGACTGGCCCGGACAGCTTGCCGACTGCGACCGACTGGCGGGCCCGCAGCAGCCGGTCCCGGCTCCGGTGGACAGCGAACGCGAAGTCGGCCACCCGGTGCCCCCAGACGTCCGGCTCGGCGTGAATGCCGTGCGTCCGGCCGACTCGCAATGTGCTGCGATGCATCAGGGCGTGCTCCCGCAGCACCTGCAGCAACTTCTCGCACCGGGCTGTGAGCAGGTCGGTCGACTCGGTGAGCTGCAGGGCGAGCCCAGTGTCCACCAGGTCCGACGAGGTCATCCCGAAGTGCACGTAAGCCGCGGCCTCGCGGGGCGTGGTGTTGTTCGCCCAGGCGGACAGGAAGGCGATGACGTCGTGCCCGGTGACCGCCTCGAGGGCGGCGACGGCCTCGGGCGTCGGCGGCGGAGCGGCTGCCACCGGGGCCACCGCGTCCTGCGGCACCGTTCCGGCCCGGGCGTGCGCCGCCAGGACCAGCGTCTCCACCCGGCACCACAGCTCGTACTTGTGGGCCTCGCTCCAGACATGGCCCATCTCGGGCAGCGTGTAGCGGTCTATCACGGCACTATCCTGCCGCACTGGCTGGTGGCGGCCTGCCGCCGCCTGCGGTGCGGCGGGCTCGGGCGGTCCGCCGCTCACGCCTCCGCGCGCGTTCCCGGCGCCGGCCCGGCCGCGATGTCCTTGCGGTACCAGCCGCCGCGCAGCCGGATCTGGGCGGCCGCCTGATAGGCACTCGCGCGCGCCGCCGCGACGTCCGGTCCATGACCCACGACATTCAGGACCCGTCCGCCGCTGGCTGTCAGCGCGCCCGAGCTACCGGCGGCCGTACCTGCCTGAAGAACATAAGCGCCCGAAACGCGGCCCGCGTCGTCCATCCCGTCGATCACGTCGCCGCCGACGGGGCTGCCCGGGTACCCCTCGGCGGCGATCACGACGGTCACCGAGGCACCCGGCAGCCAGGTCAGCTTGCCCGTCGCGGCGAGGTCACCGTCCGCGGCTGCGGCGAGCAGCCCGCCCAGCGGCGTGCCCAGGCGGTCCAGGATCACCTGTGTCTCCGGGTCGCCGAACCGCGCGTTGAATTCGACTACCCGCAGTCCCCGCGAGGTCAGGCAGAGCCCCGCGTACAGCAGGCCACTGAACGGCGCGCCGCGGCGGCGGAGCTCGTCCAGCGCCGGCTGCACGACGGTTGCCAGCGTCTCGTCGGCCAGGTCAGCTGGTGCCCAGCTCAGCGGCGTGTAGGCGCCCATGCCGCCGGTGTTGGGGCCGGAGTTGCCGTCGTGCGCCCGCTTGTAGTCCTGCGCGGGCTGCAGCGCGACCGCGCCGCGGCCGTCGGCGAGCGCGAACACCGATACCTCGGGACCGTCCAGGAACTCCTCGATCACCACCGTGCCGCAGGACCGGGCGTGCGCCAGCGCCTCGGCGCGGTCGGTGGTGACGACCACGCCCTTGCCCGCGGCCAGGCCGTCGGCCTTGACCACGTACGGCGGGCCGAACTCGTCGAGCGCGGCGGCAGCCTCCGCGCCGGTGCGGCAGGTCCGGGCGGCCGCGGTGGGAACGCCGGCCGCGGTCATCACCTGCTTGGCGAACGATTTGGAGCCCTCGATCATCGCGGCAGCCTGATCGGGCCCGAAGCAGCTGATGCCGGCGGCGCGCACGGCGTCGGCGACCCCGGCCACCAGAGGCGCTTCCGGTCCGACGACCACGAGGCCGGCGGCGGTCCGCGCGGCCAGGGCGGTGACCTGAGCCGGGTCGGATGGCGCGACCGGGTGCAGTTCCGCGAGCTCTGCGATGCCAGGGTTGCCGGGCGCCGCGTGAAGCTGGCTGACGGCCGGATCGAGCGACAGCGACCGGGCGAGCGCGTGCTCGCGGCCGCCCGAGCCGAGGACGAGTACCCGCACGGCGCCGAGCCTACCGGCTGGCGCACCGCCGGCGAGCTGGCACGCTGGGTCGCCGTCAGCCGCCCGCGCGGGCCCGCGCGGGCGCGGCGGGGCCCGCGTCCGCGCCAGCACAGTCGCGGGCAGCCGCGACGATGTGCCGTAGCCCCCGGACCGCCAGAATCAGGCAGAATGCCGCGGCGGGCAGCTCGATGACTACCGCCATGAGCGCGGACTCCGCCTCGCCCGCTCCGGGCGGAGCTGTGGTCACGTCGAACCAGGCGTCGGTGACCAGGAAGGCGGCGGTTGCGGTGGCGGTCAGGCAGAATCGCGCGTCCCGCCGGAGCATCGGGTATCCGGTGCTGAACAGGCCGCCCGCCTCCAGCACGTCCAGGCCGACCCAGGCCGCGCGCCAGTGCCAGGCAACTGCCTCGCCGGGCAGGCTGACCGCGAGGTAGACGATCCAGGGCAGAAGCCCGACGCTGACGATCCCGAAGCCGAGCGGCACGAGACCGGCCAGCCCGGGGTGCCGCCTGACAGCGAGCGGGCTGCCCGGGCTGGTGATCTGGCGACGACGGGCGGACATGACGGCTGATCTCCTTCCGCGCCCGGCGGCCGCGGGCACGGATCGAGCCTGCCGGTCAGCGCCGGTCAGGTCTGCAGCGCACAATTCCGACTTCCGGGTGGCGCTAGCTACCGGACCAGACCGGGTCTGCGCTGCATGGTGGGGACCTCGCGGCAGCGCATACGGTGGTGTCCGTGACAGCGATGGCCGGGCGGCGTAGCCGCCGCGCGGTTACCGCGCCGGCCCGCCTAGCGGGGCGCATCGCCCGGGACACCACCTTCGTCGTGGCCGGCATCCCGATCCAGCTGGCAGCCCTGGTGGTGCTGGCACTTCCGCTGGCCTTCCCCGGCTTCGTCGTGATCAGCCTGTGGCAGCTCCTGGCAGCGCTGCTCGCCGGCCTCGCTGCCGTGGCGCTGCTGCGGCTGCCGCTGACCCGGGCGGAGCGGCACCGGCTGTGGTCGCTGCTAGGGCTGGACATTCCGCGGGCGGCTCCCCTGCCTGGCAGCCTGCCGCAGCGGCTGCTCGCCTCACTGAGGGCGGAGTCAGCGTGGCGCCAGCTGGTCGTCGGACCGCTGCTGGCGCTCGGCGGGCTGGCCACGCTGATCGCCTGGACCGCGGGCGCTGCGTTCGCGGCTGCCTACGGCTACTCGGCCGTCTTCCCGCGGTTCAGCGCCGTTCAGTCCATGTCGCCCAAGCTCAGGGCAATCCTGACGGTGGCCGGCGTGCTCCTGCTCGCGGTTGCCCCGGTGCTGGCCGCCGCAGTGACCTGGCTCGACGCCCGCTGCGCCCGCGCGCTGCTCGGCGCGAACCGGTCGCTGGAGCTCGAGCGCCAGGTGGAGAGCCTGGCCGAGAGCCGGGCCGGAGTTGTCGACGCGGCGGACGCCGAGCGACGGCGCATCGAGCGTGACCTCCACGACGGCGCCCAGTAGCGGCTGGTCTCGCTGGCCATGAACCTCGGCCTGGCCCGCGCGACGCTGACCGGTCTGCCCGGCCGGCCATGCAGGTGATCGCGGAGGCGCACGAGGAAGCCAAGGAGGCGCTGGTGGAACTGCGCACCCTGGTCCGCGGCCTGCACCCGGCCGTGCTCGAGGACCGGGGCCTCGACGCAGCGCTGTCCGGCATCGCCGCGCGGGCACCACTGCCGGTCCGGCTCAGCGTCCGCCTGACCGGACGCGCCTCGCCGACAGTGGAAGGCAGTTGCCTACTTCGTGGTGTCTGAGTGCCTGACCAACGTGGTCAGGCACGCGTCCGCGACCCGGGCCGGCATCGATGTCTGGCGGGACGGGTCGCTGCTGTATATCCGGGTTGAGGACAACGGATCCGGCGGAGCCGACCCGCCCCGCGGCAGCGGCCTTGCCAGCCTCACCGCCCGGGCTCGCTCCGTCGACGGGCAGCTGCAGGTCAGCAGCCCGCCGGGGGGCCCGACCGTCGTCACCGCGGAGCTACCGTGCGGGTCGTGATCGCCGAGGACTCGGTTCTCCTGCGGGCGGGCCTGTCCAGGCTGCTGGCGACGGCGGATATCGAGGTACTCGCGGCCGTCGGCACCGCCGCCGATCTGCTGGCCGCCGTGGAAGAGCACAAGCCGGACGCGGTCATCGTCGACGTGCGGATGCCGCCCAGCCATACCGACGAGGGCATCCGGGCTGCGCTGGTGATCCGCCGGCAGTGGCCCGAGGTGGCCGTCCTCGTGCTGTCCCAGTACGTCGAGGAGCGCTACGCCGCGGACCTGCTGGCCGATAACATCAGCAGTGTCGGCTACCTGCTGAAGGACCGGGTGGCCGACGTCGGCGAGTTCATCGCCGCGCTGCGCCGGGTGACCGCCGGCGGCACCGCGCTCGATCCGGAGGTGGTCGCTCAGCTGCTGCTCCGGCGGCGAGCCGACCCGCTTGAGCGGCTGACGCGCCGCGAGCGCGACGTGCTCGCGCTGATGGCTGAGGGCCGCTCGAATTCCGCGATCGCCCAGCGGCTGGTGATCACCGACAGCGCCGTCGCCAAGCACATCAACGCCATCTTCGCCAAGCTCGACCTGAACGCCGCCGATGGTGACCATCGCCGGGTCCGCGCGGTACTTCGTTTCCTGGAGCCTGGATGAGCAGCCCGGCAGATTCCCCGGTCCGGCCGCGGCGGCGCTGGATCTGGGCGCTGGTGGCGCTGCTGACGGCGACCGCCCTGGTCGCGCCGGTCGTGCTGCGGGCCAGCCTCAAGGGGAGCTTGCAGCACCGGACTGGCCCGGCAGCGGTGTACCAGCGGCCGGTCACCGCTCTGCAGATCGTCGCGCCGGGCGACGCCGTCCAGGTCACCGCCGGGCAGTCCGGTGAGCTCCGCCTCGTCGATGCTGAATCCTGGCTGATCGTCCGGCCGCAGGTCAGCACGGCCTGGCGGGGCAGCACACTCGTGGTCCGGGTTACCTGCCCGGCACCCAACCTGTTCGAGGACTGCGAGGCGACCCTGCAAATCCAGGTACCGGCCGGCACATCAGTGCAGGCGTCCGTCGGGACCGGCGACATCGGCGTGACCGGGCTCAGCGGAGCACTTCGCCTCGCTGCGACGTCCGGAAGCATCGCCCTGGCCGATGTCACCGGACCGGTGCTCGCGCGCGCGACATCGGGAAGCATCTCGGCGCTGCACGGGCTGACCGCTCCCCGGCTGTCCGCGACGGTCACGTCCGGCTCGCTGAACCTGCGGTTCGGCCAGCCGCCTGCTCTGGTCAGCGTCGATGTCGGCGCCGGCAGCGGCCTCGTTTCGGTGCCGCGGGGCACGCACTACCGGGTGACCGGCGGCACTCCCGCTGGCCAGCCGCGCAGCGTGCTGGTCAGGGCCGGCATCAGCAGCGCGGCGTCGCGGGATGTCATCAGCGCGCGGACCGGGACCGGGACGCTGACGATCGAGTACCCGGCGACGTCAGCAGGCGCCTAGCCCCCGTCGTCGCGTTCCGGCCCGCGCGATCGGCTCCGCGGGCTCGTGCTCACAGCACCTCGCGCAGCACGACGGTCTGGTCGCGCCGCGGGCCGACCCCGACCGCGCAGATCGGCGCGCCGATCATGTCCTCGACAGCGCGCACGTAGGCCTGCGCGTTCTTCGGCAGGTCGGCGAAATCCTTCGCGCCCGAGATGTCCTCCCACCAGCCGTCCAGGTACTCATACACCGGCACCGCATGATGGAAGTCGGTCTGCGTCATCGGCACCTCGTCGTACCGCGTGCCGTGCACCTCGTAGGCCACGCAGACCGGGACCGTCTCCAGCCCGGACAAGATGTCCAGCTTCGTCAGGAAGTAATCAGTCAGGCCGTTCACCCGGGTGGCGTAGCGGGCGATGACGGTGTCCAGCCATCCGGTGCGCCGCGGCCGGCCAGTCGTCGTGCCGTACTCGCCGCCGGTCTTGCGCAGCCACTCGCCCTGGGCGTCGGTGAGCTCGGTGGGGAACGGGCCGGCGCCGACCCGGGTGGTGTAGGCCTTGAGGATACCCATCACCGTGGTGATACGCGTCGGGCCGACTCCGGACCCGGCGCAGGCGCCGCCGGCTGTCGGCGACGACGAGGTCACGAACGGATAGGTGCCGTGGTCGACGTCGAGCAGGGTCGCCTGGGCACCCTCGAGGAGAATTACCTCACCAGCCTCGAGCGCCTTGTTGAGCACGAGGCCGGTGTCGGCGACGTACCGGCCGAGCCGCTCGGCGTAGCCGAGATACTGGCCGGCCACAGTGTCGGCGTCGATGCCGCGCCGGTTGTAGACCTTGGTGAGCACCTGATTCTTCTCGCGCAGCGCCAGCTCGAGCTTCTGCTTCAGGATGCCGGGGTCGAACAGGTCCTGCACGCGGATCCCGACCCGGGAGGCCTTGTCCGCGTAGGCCGGGCCGATGCCGCGTCCCGTCGTGCCGATCCTGGCGTCGCCGAGGTAACGCTCGGTGACCTTGTCGAGCGCAACGTGATGCGGCATGATCAGGTGCGCGTCGGCCGAGATCAGCAGCCGGTCCTGCCACACGCCCCGCTGGATCAGCCCGTCGATCTCCTCGATCAGGACCTCGGGATTGATGACGACGCCGTTGCCGATCACCGACGTGGCATGGTCGGACAGCGCTCCGGACGGCAGCAGGTGCAGCGCGTAGCTCTCGTCTCCGATCACGACCGTGTGCCCGGCGTTGTTGCCACCCTGGTAGCGGACGACGTAGTTGACCCGGTCACCGAGCAGGTCGGTGGCCTTGCCCTTGCCTTCATCGCCCCACTGCGCACCGACGATCACGATGGCGGGCATGTGACCGGTCCTTCCCTAACAGGACGAAAGCCCCGGGCCGACGGAATGCGGAACAGCTGCAAGCGCGGCGAGGGGCTCTTGCATTCAGATGTTACCGGACAAGCTTGTGCCCGGCCGGGTATCAGCGGGTCAGCCGTCGAGCGCCGCGACGGCGGCCGGGCTCGCGTCGGCCAGGAATTCCTCGCATCGCTGCGCCTCGTCGTCCTCGCCGATGGCGGCGGCGGCCACCGCCAGCATGTGCAGTGCCCGGAGGAAGCCCTGGTTGGGCTCATGCGCCCAGGGCACCGGCCCGTGGCCGTGCCAGCCCGCGCGGCGAAGCTGGTCCAGACCGCGGTGGTAGCCCGTCCGGGCGAACGCATAGGCCGTCACCGGGTCGCCGGCGGCCATCGCGCGCTCGGCCAGCGCCGCCCACGCCGCGCAGTAGCCGGGGAACGCCGCTGCGGTCTCGGCCGGATCGCTGGCCGCGAGCGCAGCCGCGGCCACGGGATCGGCGGGCAGCAGGGTCTCGGGCGGGCCGCCGAGCAGGTTCTCGCGCATGTCAGGTGACCCGCTGGCCTGCGGACAGCAGGTCCTCGCAGGCCTGCACCACGCGAGCGGACATCCCGGCCTCGGCTGCCTTGCCCCAGGTCCGGGGGTCATAGGCCTTCTTGCTGCCGACCTCGCCGTCAACCTTCAGGACGCCGTCGTAGTTCGTGAACATGTGGCCCACGACCGGTCTGGTGAAGGCGTACTGGGTGTCGGTGTCCACGTTCATCTTGACGACGCCGTAGCCGATGGCCTCCCGGATGTCCGCCAGATCCGATCCGGATCCGCCGTGGAACACCAGGTCAAACGGCTTGTCCTGGCCGTACTTGGCGCCGACAGCGTCCTGGATCTCCTTGAGGATGGCCGGGCGCAGCCTGACGTGACCCGGCTTGTAGACGCCGTGCACGTTGCCGAAGGTGGCGGCGAGGATGTACCGGCCGCGCTCGCCAAGTCCAAGCGCTTCCGCGGTCGCGATGGCGTCGTCCGGCGTGCTGTAGAGCTTCTCGTTGATCTCGCCGACGATGCCGTCCTCCTCGCCGCCGACTACCCCGATCTCCATCTCCATGACGATGTGCGCGGCCGCGCACTTCGCGAGCAGCTCTGCGGCGATCTGCAGGTTCTCGCGTAGCGGCACCGCCGAGCCGTCCCACATGTGCGACTGGAACAGCGGCTCCTCGCCGCGCGCGACCCGCTCGGTGGAGATCTGCACCAGCGGGCGCATATAGCCGTCGAGCTTGTCCGCGGGGCAGTGGTCGGTGTGCAGCGCGATGCTGACCGGATACTGCGCGGCCACGGTCCTGGCGAAGTGCGCGAGGGCAACCGCGCCGGTGACCATGTCCTTGACGCCGGCCCCGGAGAGGTAGTCGGCGCCACCCGTCGATATCTGGACAATGCCATCGCTCTCGGCCTCGGCGAAGCCCTCGAGGGCGGCGTTGAGCGTCTGGCTGGACGTCACGTTGATGGCCGGGTACGCGAATCCCCGCTCCTTGGCGCGGTCGAGCATCTGCGCGTAGACCTCAGGCGTCGCGATGGGCATGGCACCAAATCCTCCCCTGCTGAGTCAGGCTCGATTGCTGCGCGGTGTCCTTGCTGTGTCGTGTCACTGCGCGTTTCCACTGGGCCCCAGTATTGCGGAGGCACCCGGCCGGCCAAAGCCGGCCGCCGCAGTTGCCGTGCATTGCCGGGCCGGCAGCCGTTTCGGGGCTACGCTGCAGGCATGGGACACCATGACGCTGACCCCGCCGAACGCCGCCGCTATGCCGGTGTCGTGTTCATGTCGGTGGCGGTTTTAGCTCTGCTGTTCGTCGGGGCGTTCGCGCTGCACGCGCTGTCACAGCACTAACCAGCCAGGGCGATCTGCGCCCTCGCTGACCTCAGTCCAGGCCGAGGTCGGCTAGCTCGAACGCGGGCAGATACGGCAGCCCGCGCTCCGCTATCTTCTGGCGCG
This sequence comes from uncultured Actinomycetota bacterium, assembly GCA_963711535.1. Lineage (GTDB taxonomy): Bacteria > Actinomycetota > Actinomycetes > Streptosporangiales > Streptosporangiaceae > JAJYUU01. Next base: position 1,401,950 of record CAVQEN010000008.1, read on the forward strand.
CGCCCCGCTCGACGACGACTGCTACGCCGACAACTTCGGCGCCGGCCTCCTGCAGCGCGTCGACCGCCGTCAGCACTGACCCGCCGGTCGTGGAGGTGTCCTCCACCGCCAGGACTCTCCGGCCGGCTACCTCCGGTCCCTCGATCCTGCGCTGGAGACCGTGTGCCTTCTCCGACTTGCGGACCACAAATGCGTCCAGCTTCCGGCCGCGCGCGGCGGCGGCGTGGAGCATGGCAGTAGCCACGGGATCTGCGCCAAGGGTCAGACCGCCGACGGCGTCATAGGCCAGACTGTCAGTGGTGTCCAGCATGACCCGGCCCGCAAGTGGAGCCGCCCGGCCGTCAAGCAGGACCCGCCGCAGGTCGATGTACCAGTCGGCGCGCTGGCCCGACGACAGGATCACCTCGCCGTGCACTACCGCGAGGTCCCTGATCAGGGCCAGCAGTTCGTCTCGGTCGGTCACGGCAGCCGAGCCTACCGGCCTGCGCCGATCGCAGCAGTGGCTGGCACCTGGTAGCTTCGGCCGGCTGGTGGCAGGTGCGGCGACGGCGGCATACATATCCCGCCCTGACACACAAGTAAATGTGCTGAACTGGCAGAACTCAGCCTGGCGGATAGGTCCGTGATCCGTGCTATGTGCCCACAGCCGCTGCCAGGCGCTGGTAACGTCACGCGCAAGGGAAGGACGGTGTCGCGTTGGATCGCTGCGCGCTGTTCGTGGATGCGAGTTACGCGCTGGCCGACGGCGCGCTGGCTGTCCACGGCACTCGCAATCGTGACTCGGTGTCCTGGGATTACGCGGGTTTGCTGAAGCTGCTCGGCGGGCTGTCCCGGGATCGCACCGGCCTGCCGTTGCTGCGCTGCTACTGGTATGACACCTCGGCCGACGGCAATCGCAGCGCCGATCACGACGTGCTTGCCGATATCCCCGGTGTCAAGCTGCGCCTCAGCAAGATCCGGCCGAGCCGTAAGGAAGGCGTCGAGGCCGAGATCCGCAAGGACCTGAGCGCTCTGGCGCGCAACCACGCGATCAGCGACGCGATCATCGTCAGCGCCGAGGAAGATCTGGCTCCGGTGATCGCCGAGGTGCAGGATCTCAGGAGTGCGGGCGATTCTCCTGCACTATCGTCCCGCCCGATGGCGGACTGGGAGGTGTCGCGCCCGCTGCGGCAGGAGTGCGACGACCTCATCGAGGTCTCCTCCGGGCACCTGCGCCCGTACGTCGATCTCATTGCTGGCGCCGAGCCCCAGCGTGCCGTGGCGCCGTACCGCGAACTCCCGGTCGCGGCGGCCAGCGCTCCGCAGGCCGCCATCGAGGCGCCAGCCCAGCGGCTCTACGGATCGCCGGTGGCCGAGTACCAGGCAGCGCTCCAGGCTCAGCTCGCCAGCCTCGCGGCGTCTGGCGGCAGTCAGCGCGATCAGGACGCCGCCCGGTTCGCGCCGGTGAGTTCTAGCGGCGGTGCTGCAAACGGCGGTGCTGCAAACGGCGGTGCTGCCAACGGTCGTGGTCAGCGCGGTGCCGACAACGGTGCCCGCGACGTGACCTTCTCCCAGGCGCAGGCTAGCGGGATGCGTGAGCAGTTCGCGCAGCCGGATGCGGGCCGGGAGTCGGGGGCGGAGCTTGGATTCGCCGCGAGCGGCTACCAGGCAGGCGGCCAGGTCCGGCAGGATGCGCCCGGCGGAGCAGTTTTCGGTCACCAGAGCCTGCCGGATGACGGCCGCGGGCAGCACCAAACGCAGGCGGTCGGCAGCCAGGTGTCGGCACAAGCGCAGGGCGGCCAGCCCGGCCAGGGTGCTGGCCAGGGGCAGGGTTTCTTCTCCGGCCAGGGAGCATTTGCCGGTCAGAACGGGCCGTCAGCGCACAACAACGGCCAGCCTGGGCAGAACGGCCGGTCCGGGCTGGGATCGGTCGCAGCCGACGGTGCCGGCGCAGGTGAGCACTACACCGCTGGACTTCAGCAAGCGGACGGCGCGTCTAACGGGCACGGCGGCAGCTTCTCCGCTAACAGGCCGCTGAACGGCGCAGTACCGGGTGGCGGGATGCCAGCGGGTGACTCGCGGGACCCGGCACCCCTTCGAATGACCGAACCGGCAACGGCGCCCTGGCCAGCAGCCAGGGGGCGGGTGGTCAGTTCGGCAGTGTGCCGCCGAACGGCGGCGCGCCGTACGGCAGCGGCAGGCCGGACACTGGCCGGGCGGAAGCAGGCTTCCAGGATGGCGGGCGGCCCGACGACGGCCGCCCGGACGACAGCCGGTTCGCCGGCGGTCAGTCGCGCGGCGGACTTTCGGGCAACGGGGCAGTGAACAGCGGTCCCGGCGACGCTGGCCTGCCGTCGAACCCCATGAGTAGCGGAGCAGTCGGGAGCCGGGGCGGCCCGGCTCATGGCGTGCCCGCTAACGGCCTCCCTGACAACGGCGTACATGGTAGTGGCGTGCAGGGCAACGGGGCCGTCGGTAACGGGTCCGCCGGCGGCGGTGTGGTTGGCAACGGGCAGCGCGGTGGCCAGGATCCTGGCGGCTTGCCGGGCTACGTGCCGGCGGGCCAGAACCTGCCGGGTCAGAACCTGAGCGCCCAGGGCCAGTTTGGTTACGCCCAGGGCCAGCAGGCACAGAACGGCCTCGGACAGAACGGTCTGGCACAGAACGGCCTCGGACCGAGTCAGGAGCGCGGGCAGCGGCAATCGCCGGCCAACGCCGGCCGCAGTACTCAGCGGACCGCGGCGACACGCCCTACGGCGGTCAGCTGCAGCCCGCCCAGTACGGCGCGGCTGCCAATGGCACGTATCCGCCCTACAGCGCTCAGCCTCCTGCGACGTCCGCGGCGCTCTCGGTAGGTGACGCCGTTCAGTCGGCCCACGCCGAGGGCGTCGGGTTCGGCGAGGCCGTGGCGCGGGATGCGCCTGCGCTCTGGCTCGAGGCGGTCCTGGCCCGCAAGCCGCGCATGCCGTCGGACCTCGAGGCGCGGCTCCTGCAGGGATCGGCGCTGCCCATCGACTCGCTGCTGCATGACGAAGTCAGGCATGCGCTGCGCCGCGGTTTCTGGGATGCGCTCGAGCGTTCCCGGCACTAATCGTCGAAACCCTGCCGTTTCGTCCGCCGCATTGTCACGAAGCCATTACCAGCGTCTGTTCCCGGACGCACGCGACCTTTTCCCGGGTACCGTAGAGGACGTGGCCGTGCTAAGCCGTGAACAGTTCGACGCTATCGAATTCGATGCCGCTGCCAGCGGCTGATCACGCTGCGGCTGCGCGCCAGATGACCGAGCTGGCGGCGACGGGGACAGAGACCGAGTCGATGCCGCGCGCCGAGGCATTCCTGCGGTCGGGCGAGCAATGGCTGCTGGCCGATGACCCGGCTGAGGCCGTCTCTGCATTCCGCCGCGCGATGGCCGACGGCGGCCCGGTCTTCGTCGACCCGCGGGTTCCGCTGGCGCGGGCGCTGTTTCAGCTCGGCCGGCAGACCGAGGCGCAAGCGCTCATCAGCCGGGTGAAGGTCGAAGGACCGGTCGACCCGCGGACCTGCGACCTCGTGGCGGAGCTGCTGGTCGAGCGTTCCGAACTGGCGGCCGCCCTGGAGTGGGCGACCGCCGGAGTCGAGCTCTGCATGACGTCAGCCGGACGACGGGACGCAGCGCGACGACGACGAGTCCGAGCTGCGGCTGCTGCTCAGGCTGCGCTATCGCATCCGCAATGACCTCGGCCTGCCCGAGGACGGCTACGACGCGCATGCTCGACGAGGCTTAAGGTCCAGAGGCAGGGCCTGACGCCGGACTTAAGCCGTGCCCGGAATCAGGACGGCGTCGCTGCTGCGGCCGGTGTCCGCTCCGGGCTTACCCGCAGAGCGTCGGCCCCCTCGTCCAGATCCACCAGCACCGTGTCGCCGTCGGTGATCTCACCCGAGATCAGTCCGCGGGCGAGCTTGTCGCCGATGGCCGACTGGATCAGTCGCCGCAGCGGCCGCGCACCGTAGACCGGGTCAAAGCCGGTCAACGCCAGCCATTCCTGTGCGGCCGGCGTGACGTCGAGAGTGAGCCGCCGTCCGGCCAGCCGCGCGGCGAGCCGCCGCACCTGCAGCTCGACGATCTCGGTCAAGTTCTGCCGTGGTCAGCGCGTCGAACAGGATCACGTCGTCAAGCCGGTTCGAGGAACTCCGGCTTGAACGTGGTCCGGACGACGCGCCATGACCTTCTCCCGGGTCGCCGCTTCGTCCAGCGTCGGGTCGGCGATGTACTGCGAGCCCAGGTTGGAGGTCAGGATCAGGATCGTGTTGCGGAAGTCGACCGTCCGGCCCTGCCCGTCGGTCAGCCTGCCGTCGTCCAGCACCTGGAGCAGGATGTCGAAGACCTCCGGATGCGCCTTCTCGACCTCGTCGAGCAGCACGACGCAGTAGGGCCGGCGCCGGACCGCCTCGGTGAGCTGGCCGCCCTCCTCGTAGCCGACGTAGCCGGGCGGCGCGCCGACGAGCCGGGCTACCGAGTGGCGCTCGGAGTACTCGCTCATGTCGATCCGGATGATCGCCCGCTCGTCGTCGAACAGGAACTCGGCGAGCGCCTTGGCGAGTTCGGTCTTGCCGACGCCGGTCGGGCCGAGGAACAGGAACGAGCCGGACGGCCGGTCCGGGTCGGAGATCCCGGCCCGCGACCTGCGCACCGCGTCAGAGACGGCCTGAACGGCGGCCTTCTGGCCGATGAGCCGCCTGCCGAGCTCGTCCTCCATGCGCAGCAGCTTGCCGGTCTCGCCCTCGAGGAGCCGACCGGCGGGGATGCCGGTCCACGCCGACACGACATCGGCGACGTCGTCCGGCCCGACTTCCTCCTTGACCATCGGCGGACCGTCATCGCCAGGGCCTTGCTCATCCGCCTGGTCCTGCTCGCGGAGCCGTGGCTGATGCCTCGGCAATCTGGCGCTCCAGCTGCGGGATCTCTCCGTACATGAGCCGGGACGCGCTCTCGAAGTCGGCGTCCCGCTGGGCGCGCTCGGCCTGCCCGCGCAGGTCGTCCAGCTGCTTCTTTAGCTCGCCGACCTTGTTCAGGCTCGACTTCTCCCGGTCCCACCGGGCCACGAGTGCGGTGAGCTGCTCCTGGCGGTCGGCAAGATCGGCCCGCAGCCGCTCAAGCCGTTCGCGGCTCGCCGGGTCGTTCTCCCGTGCCAGCGCCATCTCTTCCATCTTCATCCGGTCGACCGTGCGCTGCAGCTCGTCGATCTCGACCGGGCGAGAGTCGATCTCCATGCGCAGCCGAGACGCTGCCTCGTCGACGAGATCGATGGCCTTGTCCGGCAGGAACCGCGCGGTGATGTAGCGGTCGGACAGAGTCGCGGCAGCAACCAGCGCAGCATCCGCGATCTGGACCTGATGATGCGCCTCGTACCGGCCCTTGAGACCGCGCAGGATCGCGATGGTGTCCTCGGCGGACGGCTCGCCGACGAGGACCTGCTGGAAGCGTCGCTCGAGCGCCGGGTCCTTCTCGATCCGGTGCCGGTACTCGTCGAGCGTCGTCGCGCCAACCATGCGCAGCTCGCCTCGGGCCAGCATCGGCTTGAGCATGTTTCCGGCGTCCATGGCGCCCTCGGCCGCGCCAGCACCAACAACGGTGTGCAGCTCGTCGATAAAGGTGATGATCTCGCCGTCGCTCTGCTTGATCTCGTTCAGGACTGCCTTGAGACGCTCCTCGAACTCGCCCCGGTACTTCGCGCCAGCCACCATCGCGCCGAGGTCAAGAGCGACCACGCGCTTGCCGCGCAGTGACTCCGGCACGTCTCCGGCGACGATGCGCTGTGCTAGCCCCTCGACGACCGCAGTTTTGCCGACGCCAGGCTCGCCGATGAGTACGGGATTGTTCTTCGTCCGCCGCGACAGCACCTGAATCACCCGGCGGATCTCGGCGTCACGGCCGATGACCGGGTCAAGTTTGCCGTCCCGCGCGCTCTGGGTGAGGTCGACGCCGTACTTCTCCAGTGCCTGGTAAGTCGCCTCGGGATCCTCGGACGTCACCCGGGCGTGGCCGCGGACCTGCTCGAACGCATCCGTCAGCTCCTTCGGCCCGGCACCGGCCGCCCGCAGCAGACTCGCCGCCGGGCCGCCGTCGGTGGCCAGGCCCACGAGGAGGTGCTCGGTCGAGACATACTCGTCCGACATATCCCGCGCGAGCTTGCCGGCCGTATTCAGCGTTGCCAGCAACTGGCGCGAAGTCTCGGGCGCGCTCACCGTCGTCCCCGCCGTCTGCGGCAGCCTCGACAGCTGCTCGCGAACCCGCTTGAGCACATCGGCCGGGTCAGCGCCGACGGCCCGCAGGAGCGGTCCGGCCGTTCCGCCGTCCTGCTGCACCAGAGCGGCGAGCAAGTGCATGCCGTCCACGCTCGGGTTGCCGGCGGACGCGGCCATCTTCACTGCCGCGGACAGAGCCTCCTGGCTCTTCCTGGTCAGCTTCTCATCCACAGTTGTCGTCTCCCACAATCAAATCGAACTGCCGCCGCAAGCTGCCGAGGACACGGACGCTGCTTAGCTGGTACTGGTCAGGGCCGGTCGGCCGGAGGAGTGCTCGCGCCTGCGTCGGCGGCTGCCGCAACCGCCTGGCCGGGCTCGGTACGCGGCCCGTGCACCGACTCGGGGCGGCCCGGACTGACATGATGGACCGGCACAAGGGCGGCAGCGTCCGGCCGGGCTCCGCAGCAGGCCGGCGAGCCTTGCCGCGACCGCGCGGGTGGACTCGAGCTCGGCGCGGAGCTGACCGACCTCCGCGTGCATCTCGGCGAGCAGCTGCCGGCTGCGCCGCTCGGCGAGCTCTAGCTCGAGGATGCGCTTGATGCCGTTGAGATTAATGCCCTCTTCCTGAGACAGGCGCTGCACCTCACGCAGGATCAGGATGTCCCGCAGCGAGTACCGGCGGCCCCGGCCAGCCGCCCGGCCTGGCGAGACCAGGCCGAGCCGGTCGTAGGCCCGCAGCGTCTGCGGGTGCAGGCCGGACAGCTGAGCCGCCACTGAGATGACATACACAGGCGTGTCATCCGTGAGCTCAAACTGGCTGGTCATGTCATCTCCTTCCGCCTCGGCGGGCTAGCCGTTCGCATTCCGCAGTACCTCGGCGCGGGGGTCGGGTCCCGCGGTCGCGTCCCGGAACGTCTCCAGCGCATCCCGTGCCTTGTCATTCAGGTCGTGCGGCACCTGGACGCTGACGGTGACGAGCATGTCGCCGTAGGTTCCGTCCTTGCGCCGCACGCCCTTGCCGCGAACGCGGAACGTCCGGCCGCCTGGCGTTCCGGCCGGGATCCGCAGGCTGACGGGCATGCCGCCGTGCGACGGGACCTTGATCTCGGCGCCCAGCGTGGCCTCAGCAAATGTCACCGGAACCGTGATGGTGAGGTTCGAGCCCGAGCGGCTGAACGTGTTATGCGGGTGCGGCTGGACGTGCACGCGCACGTAGAGATCTCCGGCCGGACCGCCGCGCTCGCCGGGCGCGCCCTTGCCGGCCAGCTTGATTCGCTGGCCATCGGCGACTCCAGCCGGGATCCGGGCCTGGATCGTCCGGGTGCTCATCGCCCTGCCGCTTCCCGAGCATTCCGGGCACGGATCGTCGACGACGAGGCCCCGGCCCCGACAGGTCTTGCACGGCTCGGAGAACGCGAACGAGCCGAGGTTGCGGCTACCCTGGCCGGTCCCCTCACAGGTCGGGCAGACCCGCGGCACCGTCCCGGCCTTAGCGCCCGTGCCCTTGCAGACCTTGCACGGGGCCTCGCCGGTCAGCCGCAGCGAGACCGTCGTCCCGTTGATGGCGTCGCCGAACGGCAGCGTGGTCTCGGTCTCGACGTCCGCACCGCGGCGCGGACGCGCGCTCGTGCCGGTGCCGCCAGCCCGGTTGCCGAATACGCCGCCCAGCAGGTCGCCCAGCCGGCCGCCGGCGCTCCCGGCCGCATTGCCGAACAAGTCACCGAGGTCGAAGTTGTAGCCTCCGCTGCTCGCGGGTCCGGATCCTGGCATCCGGACGCCGCCGCCGCCGAAGAGCGAGCGTGCCTCGTCGTACTCCTTGCGCCGCTTGTCGTCCGACAGGACGTTATAGGCCTCGGAGATCTCCTTGAAGCGCGCCTCGGCCTTCGGGTCGCCCTCGTTGGCGTCCGGGTGGTACTTGCGGGCCAGCTTCCGGTAGGACTTCTTGATGTCATCGGCGCTGGCGCCCTTGGAAACCCCGAGGGTCTTGTAGTAGTCCTTCTCCAGGTAATCCTTGGTGCTCAACGGGCCTCTCTCGCGAGCTCTCTCGATGCCGGCCTGGCTGGCCCGCAAAGCGGGCCGGCCAGGCCGGACTCACTCTTCGCCGGTCCTGCCGCCGACGCCGGTGTTGCCACTGGCGTCCGCGCCTGATCCGGCCTCATCAGTTCCGCCGCCGGGGGCCTCCGGCTCATCACCGCCAGGCTCGGCCACGGCTACCCGCGCAGGGCGGATGATCCGCTCGCCGACCTTGTAGCCCGGCTGCAGAATCCGCACGGCAGTAGGCTCGGTCACGTCTGCTGAATACGAGTGCATCAGTGCCTCGTGCAGCGTCGGGTCGAACGGGTCACCGCTCTCGCCGAACGACGTGAGCCCGAGCTTGGCGGTAATGCCCTCCAGCGACTCGCCGACCGACTTGAAACCACCGGTCAGTTCCCCGTGCTCGCGGGCCCGGCCGATGTCGTCGAGAACCGGCAGCAGCTCGTTGAGCACATTGGCCAGGGCCTGCTCGCGCACAGCCATCCGGTCGCGCTCGACCCGCTTGCGGTAGTTGGCGTACTCGGCCTGTAGCCGCTGAAGGTCGGCGGTCCGCTCGGCAAGCTTGACCGCTGCCTGCGCTGCCGCCGCATCTGCGGCTCGCCCCGTCGCGGGACCAGCCCCAGTGCCAGCTCCAGCCTCAACTCCGGGCCCTGTGTCACTGTCTCGGCTGGCACTGTCATGGCTAGAACTGTCTCGACCAGCCTGCTCAGCTGCCTGGCGGGTGGGCCTGCCGCCTGACGGCGGGGCGCTCGTGCCGGCCCCAGAGCTTGCGGTCGGTCCGCCGGGCCGGGACACCGAGTGCCTGCCGGGCCGTGGCTGTCCGCTAGCCGGGCCCTGCCCGCGCTCGGGGCCGTCCGGGCCCGGATCTCGTACCTGTCCAGTAACCGGGTCGATCCGCCTGCGATCGCGGATGACCGGGCCCTGGCTCTCCTCTTCGGGCCTCATCAGGCGGCGCCGCCCTCCTCATTGGCCGGGTGCTCGTCATCGACGATCTCGGCCTCGACAACGTCGTCGTCCTGGCCGCCGGCCTCACTGGCTGCCTCGCCGTCGCCTTCGCTGGCGCTCGTGGCCTGCGACTGCGCGTAGATGGCAGTGCCCATCTTCTGGCTCACCTGAGCGGCCCGCTCGCTGGCGCTCTTGATCTCCTCGGTGTCGGTTCCCTCGAGAGTCTTCTTCAGGTCAGCGACCGCCGACTCCACCTCGGACTTGATGTCGTCCGGGACCTTGTCGGAGTTCTCGGCGAGGAACTTCTCCGTGGTGTAGGCGAGGGACTCCGCACGGTTGCGGACCTCCGCCTCCTCACGCCGCTGCCTGTCTTCCTCGGCGTACTTCTCGGCGTCGGCCATCATCCGCTCGATGTCGTCCTTAGCCAGCGCCGAGCCGCCCGAAATGGTCACGGACTGCTGCTTGCCGGTGCCCAGGTCCTTCGCCGAGACGTTCACGATGCCGTTCGCGTCGATGTCGAAGGTGACCTCGATCTGCGGGATCCCGCGCGGTGCCGGGGCGATGCCCGCCAGCTCGAACATGCCGAGCTTCTTGTTGTAGGCGGCAATCTCGCGCTCGCCCTGGAAGACCTGGATTTGCACCGACGGCTGGTTGTCGTCAGCGGTCGTGAAGATCTCCGAGCGCTTGGTCGGGATGGTGGTGTTCCGCTCGATCAGCTTGGTGAAGATGCCGCCCTTGGTCTCGATGCCCAGCGACAGCGGGGTGACGTCCAGGAGCAGGACGTCCTTAACCTCGCCCCTCAGGACACCGGCCTGCAGGCAGGCGCCGACGGCGACAACCTCGTCCGGGTTGACGCCCTTGTTGGGCTCCTTGCCGCCGGTCAGCTCCTTGACCAGGTCCACGACGGCCGGCATCCGGGTGGAGCCACCGACGAGGACGACGTGATCGATCGCGCTGAGCTTGATCCCCGCGTCCTTGATCACCTGCTGGAACGGCGCCTTGCAGCGGTCGAGCAGATCCGAGGTCATCTTCTGGAACTCGGCCCTGGTCAGCTTGGTGTCCAGGTGCAGCGGCCCCTGCTCCGAGTGGGTGATGTAGGGCAGGTTAATCTGCGACTCGGTCGAGCTGGAGAGCTCGATCTTGGCCTTCTCCGCAGTCTCCCGAAGTCGCTGCAGCGCCATCTTGTCCTTGGACAGGTCGGTGCCGTAGCTGTTCTTGAAGTCCTTGACCAGCCAGTCCACGATGCGCTGATCCCAGTCGTCACCACCGAGGTGGTTGTCGCCGCTGGTGGCCTTGACTTCCACCACGCCTTCGCCGACCTCGAGCAGTGAGACGTCGAAGGTCCCGCCACCCAGGTCGAACACGAGGATCGTCGCCTCGTTGTCCTTCTCCAGGTGGTACGCAAGAGCAGCCGAGGTCGGCTCGTTGATGATGCGCAGAACGTTCAGGCCCGCGATCTGGCCGGCCTCCTTGGTGGCCTGCCGCTGGGCGTCGCTGAAGTACGCGGGCACGGTGATCACCGCATCGGTGATGGTCTCGCCTAGGTACGCCTCAGCGTCTCGCTTCAGCTTCTGCAGGATGAATGCGCTGATCTGCTGCGCAGTGAACTTCTTGCCGTCGATGGCCACCGTCCAGTCAGTGCCCATCTGGCGCTTGACCGAGCGGATGGTCCGGTCAACGTTCGTGACGGCCTGCCGCTTTGCGACCTCGCCGACGAGAACCTCGCCGTTCTTGGCGAAGGCAACCACGGACGGAGTGGTCCGCGAGCCCTCGGCGTTGGCGATGACCGAGGGCTCTCCGCCCTCGAGGACGGCGACGACGGAGTTGGTCGTCCCCAGGTCGATGCCTACCGCACGTGCCATGTGTTTGTCCTTGTGATCTAGTTCTGAAGGTTGAGTCCTGACGGCTCAAGTCTGCCATGCTGCCGTCGGGGTGGCAAATGAGTTGAGCCTAGTACACTCAACTTTGCTACCTATGACTGTGTGAACTACCTGGTCCGGCGCGAAATTCCCGCTGCGCACAGAGATCACTCAGCAGCGCGGTTCCGACCTGACCGCCTACTGTTAGCTTCCGGTAGCTTCCGGACGGCCACCGAGGGGGCGTGAATGCTGCAGGGCGACGCTGACTCTGGCGCCGTCGCGGGCTTCGACCGCTCCGCGGTCCCGGCAGCAGAATCCGGCCGGCCGGCTGCCGCTGCGCGTCAGGCCCGCTCCGGCATCTGGACGCCTCGTCTCGGTGGCGAGGACCTGGCGGCCCTGGGCTTCTGGATTGCCGCGCACGTCGTGCTTCTCGTCCTCGCCTGGGCGTCCGACTGGGCCTTCCGCAGTCAGTCTGCGCATGCGCCGCTCACCAGCGCCTTCGAGCACTGGGACGTCAACCTCCTGCAGAACATCGCGCAGTACGGCTACTTCAGCGCCCACTCGACCGCCCACACAATCGCCTTCTTCCCTGGCTTTCCTGCAGTGCTCAGTCTCACCCATCTTCTCCTCCGCAACTGGGTGCTGTCCGGCCTGGCCGTCTCCGGGATCGCGGGCTGCTTCGCCGTGATCGCGCTCGCCCGGCTGGCGAATGGCCGCCGAGCCGTGCTGTATCTCCTGGCCACTCCGGCGGCGGTCTTTCTCATGGTCGGCTACGCCGAGACTCTGTTCCTCGCGTTCGCGATCCCGGCCTGGCTGGCCGCAACCCGCGGGCAGTGGCGGCGGGCGGCGCTGCTGGCGGCGCTCGCCGGATTCGTCAGGCCAGACGGCCTGTTCCTCGTCGCCGCGCTCGTCGTCATGGCGCTCACGGGCCAGTACCGGCAGGCCAGACTCGTTGCGAACGAGTCCGGCAGCACCAGCACGCCGGTGCGGGACCGGCTGACCAACGCGGCGATCGCCTGCGTGGCGCTGGCCGGGCCGGCTGTCTACGAGGGGTATCTCCGGGCCAGGACCGGAAGCTGGCTCGCGTGGTCGCACGCCCTGCAGGCTGGCTGGGACCTTCACTTCACCAGTCCGGCGCAGGCGCTGAGGACCACCTGGTGGGCGGCTTTCCGTCATCCGTTCAGCGCCAGTATCGCTTTCGAGTTCCAGCTGGAGCTCGCCGCCATGGCCGCCATGGTCCTGGCGACGCTCGCCTTTGCCGGCTGGCGGCGCTGGCCCGAGACCGTCTACTGCGGCCTGGCGGTGGTCGCCCTCGGCACGTCCACGTGGTTCCAGACGTGCCCGCGCACGCTGATGCTGCTATTCCCGGTCTGGGTCGCGCTCGCCCGGATCGCCGCCCGACGCCCGTGGGTCGGCTACGCCTACCTAACGGTGAGCGCACCGCTCGCCATCGTGCTCGGGATGCTGTATCTCTCCGGCCAGTGGGCCGGCTGAGCTAGGCTTTCGGTGTTATTCCCCCGGCTATGCACGGCAGCTGCAGTCGCCGCAGGGTATCTGGTGACAGCGAACTAGATCAGGACGGACATTGATCCCCATGGTCAGCGGTAGCTGCGTAGGGGAATGCTGACCCGCAATCGCGCCGCCGCCGCGCGAGCCAACTCCCGCGACATTGGCGAGTTGCCGACGACGCCCCACGTGCTCGCTGATCAGGACCTCGTTACCTGGATCATCGCGGTTGTCGTTTTTGCTGCCTACGCCACAATATCCGTCGTCCGGTATATTCGCCGGGACCCCACGTCCTGGGACCTCGGAATCTTTACTGAGTACGTCAAGCAATACGCGCACCTGCACGCGCCTATTGTCGACATCAGGGGCGCGGGATTTGACCTTCTCGGTGACCACTTCCATCCGATCGTCGCGCTGATAGCGCCGTTCTTCCGGATCTTCCCCACGCCCGTCACGCTGCTGGTGGCGCAGGCGCTGCTGGCCGCAATCTCGGTTTTTCCCGTGAGCCGGCTAGGCCGGGAGCTGCTCGGCGCGGGCGCGGGCAGGGCCATCGCTGCCGCCTACGGCTTGTCCTGGGGCCTCCAGCAGATGGCCAACTACGACTTCCACGAGATCGCCTTCGCGGTCCCGCTGCTGGCCTTCTCGCTGTCGGCGATGGTCCGGGGCAGGATGCGGACGGCGGTCCTGTGGGCCCTTCCCCTCGTCTTTGTCAAGGAGGACCAGGGGTTCACGCTCGCCGCCATGGGGCTGATCCTGGCGTTCACCTACCGCCGGCGTGGCCTGGGCCTCTTCCTCGCAGCCTGGGGGCTGGCCTGGTCCCTCCTCGCCATCCTGGTGATCATCCCGCATTTCAACCCGCAGCACGTCTACCTGTACTGGAGCATGGGCGGGACGCTCAACCCGACCGGCGGCCACTTCAGCCTCGGCGGGCTGTGGGGCAACCTCAGTGACGGCGCTGCCACGAAACTTCCCACGCTGGCGCTCATCCTGCTCCCCACAGCCTTCATCGCGCTGCGCTCGCCTCTCGTCCTGGCTGCCCTGCCGAGCATTGCCCTGCGGTTCATCGGCACGAACCCGGCCTACTGGGGGACACAGTGGCACTACAACGCCACAGTCATGCCGATCGTCTTCATCGCCGCCATTGATGCCATCGCGCGGATCAGGCGTGCGCAGAGCGGTGCCGTGGCGACGTCAGCCGATCCGGACCGTCCGTCCTGGCGCAGCTGGGCGTCCCCGCTCTGGCGGGCGCTGGAGCACTACGGGGCGGCCGCGATGCTGGCGGTCTGCGCGGCACTGGCGTTCCAGTTCCCGCTGAGCAGCCTGTGGACACCGGCGGACTACACGCTCGGGCCGCACGTGACGGCTGAGAACAAGGCCATGGCGCTCGTGCCCGATAACGCCACGGTTGCCACCGACCTGGACCTGCTCGCCCCGCTCGCGGCGAATCACGACACGTTCTGGCTCGGCAACTACGGCTCGAACCCGCCGACGCAGTACGTGGTGTTCGACAGCGACAGCACTGACTGGCAGCCACCTCCGGCGAATCCGCTGGCCTTTGTCGAGTCCCTCATCCCTCATACTCGCTACCGCCAGGTCTTCGCCGACAACGGCGTCTACGTCTTCGAGCGGACTGGCTAAGCCATCAGGTAGACCTCGTTCTCACATCGGGGCACGCGTACGCTGTCACCCAAATCGCCGTACCCGGAGGTTGCCTTGGCGCTGCGCATCATCATCGGACTGGCCCTGACGGTCGTCGCGGCCGCCATCGCAGGCAGGCGCCTGTTCTGGCTCTACCGGCTGGGCCGCACCGGCCAGCCTGCCCCTGAGCGCATCGAGGCACTGCGTCAGCACCCCGCCGCGGGTGCGGAGACTCAGGTCACTCAGGTCATCGGGCAGCGCAAGCTCCTCCAGTGGACGGTCCCGGGCCTAGCGCATGCGCTGACCTTCTGGGGCTTCATCGTGCTGATCCTCACCATCATTGAGGCCTACGGCTCGCTGTTCAGCCGGCGCTTCGCGATCGTCCTGATCGGCACCTGGGCCTGGGTCGGCTTCCTCGAGGACCTCTTCGCCGTCGCGGTGCTGGCCGGAATCATCACCTTTGCCGTCATCAGGCTCACCTCCGATCCTCAGCGGGAGGGCCGCAAGTCACGCTTCGCCGGCTCACACACCGGCGCGGCCTGGCTGGTGCTGCTGGGTATCTTCCTGGTCGTCGCCACGCTGCTGATCTACCGCGGTGCCCAGATCAACTCCGGCGAGTTCCCCTATCCGCACGGCGCGTTCGCGTCGCAGATCGTCGGCCACTGGCTGCATCCGCTGGGAGCGGCCAACAAGGGCATCGCGACCACGTTCATCGTGCTGCAACTCGCCGTCATCCTGGCCTTCGGCATCTTCATCACCTACTCCAAGCACCTGCACATCGTGATCGCGCCGCTGAACGTGCTGTTCGCCCGCAGGCCCAACGGCCTCGGCCCGCTGGAGCCGATGCGCTCGAACGGCAAGGTCCTGGACTTCGAGGAGGCTGACCCGGACGCCGACGTCTTCGGCATCGGCAAGATCGAGGACCTGAGCTGGAAGGCGATGCTGGACCTGGCGACCTGCACTGAGTGCGGCCGGTGCCAGTCCCAGTGCCCGGCCTGGGCCACCGGTAAGCCGCTGTCGCCCAAGATGATCATCCTGGAGCTGCGCGACCACGCCTTCGCCACCGCGCCCTACCTGCTGGCCGGTTCGGAAGAGGCCCGCGCGGCGCTGCCGGATCAGGTGAAGGCAGAGGCCGCGCGGCCGATCATCGGCGACGAGGAAGCCCACGGAATCATCCACCCGGACGAGCTGTGGTCCTGCACCAACTGCGGCGCCTGCGTGGAGGAGTGCCCGGTCGATATCGAGCACCTCGACCACATCACCGGCATGCGCCGGCATCAGGTGCTGGTGGAGTCCGCGTTCCCGACCGAGGCCGGGACCATGCTGCGGAACCTGGAGAACAAGGGCGACCCGTGGGGGATGGGCGGCAGCAAGCGCACCGACTGGATGGCCGAGCTCGACTTCGAGGTGCCGGTTGTCGACGGCCGGATCGGCGACGATATCGAGTACCTGTTCTGGGTCGGCTGCGCCGGAGCACTGGAGGACCGGGCGAAGCGCACGACGAAAGCGATCGCTCAGCTCCTGCACACGGCCGGCGTCAGCTTCGCGGTTCTCGGTCCGGCCGAGTCCTGCACCGGCGACCCGGCGCGGCGGATGGGCAACGAGTTCGTCTTCAGCATGCTGGCGCAGCAGAACATCGAGACGCTGAACAAGGCCGGCGTCCGGAAGATCGTGGCCAGCTGCCCGCACTGCTTCAACACGATCGCGCGCGAGTACCCGCAGCTGGGCGGCGACTACGAGGTCATCCACCACACCCAGCTGCTGGCCCAGCTCGTCGCCGACGGCAAGATCAGGCCGGTCACGCCGATCGAGGAGAGGATTACCTATCACGACCCGTGCTTCCTCGGCCGGCACAACCGGGTGTTCACGCCACCCCGCGAGATCATGGAGCGGGTGCCCGGTGTCCAGCCGCAGGAGATGCACCGGTGCAAGGAGCGCGGCTTCTGCTGCGGTGCTGGCGGCGCCCGGATGTGGATGGAAGAGCGCATCGGGAAGCGGATCAATATCGAGCGGATCGACGAGGCACTCGAAACCGACCCCGACACCATCTCTACTGGCTGCCCGTACTGCCTCGTCATGCTCGGAGACGCGGTAGCGGCGAAGAAGAGCTCTGGCGAGGCCAAGGAGTCGCTGGAGGTCGTGGACGTGGCCCAGCTGCTGATCCGGTCGGTGCAGGTCCCCGCTGCGGTGGGAGCCGCGGCACCGGCAGCCGAGCCGCAGGCCAGCGACGACGACCCGGCCGCTCCGGATGCCGCGCCGGGCGGATCCGCGCCGTAGCAGTCCGGCTCCAGGGGGACGGATGAACTCGCGGCGGGCTGAGTCTTTCAGCGACGGAGTCTTCGCGGTTGCGATCACGGTGCTGGTCTTCAACCTGCTGCCGATCGCCGACAAGACCGCGGGAACTGCGGGATCGGTGACGCTGACCGCCCGGCACCTGGCCCACTACTGGGCGGCCTACCTGGCGTACCTGGTCAGCTTCCTGACCATCGGCATCATGTGGCTGAACCACCACACGATGCTGTCGCAGGTCACCAAGGTCAACCGGTCCGTCCTGATCCTGAACCTGCTGCTGCTCATGGGCATCGTGGCGATCCCCTTCCCGACCGCGCTGGTGGCCGATCACCTGACCGGCGCCGACGGCGGGAACGGGCAGGCCAAAGTGGCGACCGTGACATACGGACTCGTGATGATCGCGATCGCGATCAGCTTCGGAGCGACGTGGGTCTACCTGGCTGCGCACCAGCAGAAGCTCGGAGCCCGGCGTACGGTCTACACGCCGCGATTGTCGACGTTCCGCTTCACCTTCGGAAACGCGGGCTATGTGGCCGGCACCCTGGTCGCGCTGGTCTCGCCGGTGGCAGCACTGATCATCTTCGGGTTGCTCGCGGTCTACTACCTGTTCGACCACCTGCCTACCTCCGCCGCCGATGATGACGACGACCCGGGGGGTCCGCAGAGCCGTGGCGCTAGGGCACGGTCCTGACCGGCAGCCAGACCTGAACCACCGTGCCCTGGCCAGGAGCTGACTCCAGCGTCGCCCGGCCGCCGTGGGCCATCGCGATCGCCTGCACGATGGACAGGCCGAGACCACTGCCGCTCGTGCGGTCGCCGCGCCCGGCCGGCTCGCCTGGACTGACCACCCGGTCGCCCGCCCGGTGGAACCGGTCGAAGGCGCGCGCCGCGTCCTCGCCCGCCATTCCCGGGCCAGCGTCGGCCACCTCGAGGAGCACACCGCCGCTGATCGCGCCGAGCCGGACTACCACCGGCGTGACCGGCGGCGTGTGGGCGCGCACGTTGCCGAGCAGGTTTGCCAGCACTTGCCGGATGCGCGCTTCGTCGACGACCGCGACCAGCCGGCCCGGCGACTCCGCGCGGACCGGGCGCTGCGGCTCGACGGCAATCGCGTCCGCCACCGCGTCCTTGATGACGCCGGCCAGGTCGGTCTCGGTCAGGTCGAGAGAGGTGGTCCTGTCCAGCCGGGCCAGCTCGAGCAGCTCGGCGACCAGCATGCTCATGCGCTCGGCTTCCTGCTCGATCCGGCGCATGGCATTCGGCAGCTGCTCGGGACCGAGCGCGCCCTGCCGGTACAGCTCGGCGTAGCCGCGGATCGTGGTGAGCGGCGTGCGCAGCTCGTGCGAGGCATCGGCGGCGAACTCGCGCACCTTCCGCTCCGACCGCAGCCGCGAGCTGAAGGCCTGCTGAATCCGGTCCAGCATGGTGTTGATGGACCCGCCCAGGCGGCCGACCTCAGTCTGGTCGTCGGCGTCCGGCATGCGCTCGGTCAGGTCACCGCGGTTGGTGATGTCATTGGCCGTCCTCGTCATGGTGTCGAGCGGCGCCAGGCCGCGGCCGATCAGCCACTCGCCGCCGAGCGCCACGAGCGCCACCAGGGCGGCGCCGGTCACCAGCTCGGCCAGGATGAACCCGCTGACCTGTGAGCGGCTGCTGTCGACCGGCTGAGCGACGAGCAAGATCGCGCCGCGGTACCGGGAGACGACGCCCGTGGCGGTGAGGTCTGCGGGCACCCAGCGGCTCGCGGTCTCGAGGCCCGTCGCGATCTCGAACGGCTTGCAGCCGAGCGACGGGAAGGTGCCGCAGTTCAGGCTCGCGAGCAGCAGCCGCGCCTGGCCGAGTCTGCCCGCCTGTGCCAGCGACACGGCGGGCGCCAGCGCGGGATTCTTGAGCTGCCGGGCGGTCGCACTGACCAGCTGCGCGGTGAGGCTGCCACTGGTCAGCGGTACGACGGCGAGCTGCGTGCGCACCGGTACCTCGACGACGGCATAGTCGGTCACCTTCTCCTGCGCCGCCGCCTGCGGGTCGGCGACCAGGGCCGCCGCCAGCGCGGTGAGGCGCTTGTCAGTGGCAGCGATCTGGTTGTCCACCCGGTTGCCGAGCAGGTAGGTGCTGACGATGCCCATGACGAGCAGCAGCAAGGTCGTGACGCCGACTAGCACGATCAGCATGCGAGCCCGCAGCGACAGCTTCCGCGTGCGCCTCATGGGCGTGATCTAGGCCGGTCCGGCAGGGTGGCCCTGCCGCTGCGGGCGGAGGCTGTAGCCCACACCGCGCTGGGTGTGGATCAGCGGCGGGCCGAGCGGATCGAGCTTGCGCCGCAGGTAGCTCACGTAAGTCTCGACGATCTGTGACTCGCCCGCGTAGTCCCAGCCCCAGACGCCCTCCAGGAGCTGAGCGCGGGTGAGGACCCGGCCCTCGTTCCGCATCAGGTAGGCGAGCAGCCGGAACTCTGTCGGCGACAGCTCGACCGGCACGCCGGCCCGGTGGACGGTCCAGCGGTCCTCGTCGAGCTCGAGGTCGGCGACGCTGAGCGGCCCGCTGCCGGCGCCTGGCTGGTCGCTCCCGGTCGCGCGGGACGCCCGGCGCAGCACGGCGCGCACCCGCGCCACCAGTGCCTCGACCGAGAACGGCTTGGTGACGTAGTCGTCGCCGCCGATAGCAAGCCCGGTGACGGTGTCAGAGGAGGTGTCCCGCGCGGTGAGGAAGATGACCGGGACCTCGTTGCCGGCCGCGCGCAGCCGACGGCAGACCTCGAAGCCGTCCATGTCCGGCATCATCACGTCGAGCACGATCAGATCGGGCTGGCTCGCCTCGGCCTGCCGGAGCGCGTCGCGGCCGCTGGCAGCCGTCGTGACGGTACAGCCATGGAACTTGAGCGCGACCTCGACGAGCTCGCGGATATTGGGCTCGTCGTCGACGACGAGCACCTGGGGGATGTGGTCGCTGCCTGTCATGACGTCCTCGGGCTCGCGTCGGCTGTGCCCGGCCGTGCCGCGGCGGCTGGCGGGCCGGGGGCCGGGGCCGGGCCCTTGTGCGGCGTCATGAGGCTACCGGCAAATTCCGGGCGGCAGGACACGCCTGCCGCCCGGAATCCGGCGCGAACTCGCGCCGTCACCTATGAGCCGGTCGCGCCCGAGCCAGCCGAGCCTGAGCTTGCCGAGCCGGACCCGGACGAGCTCGCCTCCCGGATCCGGACCAGTCGGGCGTCCCGGACGCCGTTCACCACCGGGCCCCCGACAAGGACAAGGTCACCGCTGGTGAGCTCGGACTCCGGGACAGCGCTGCCGTTCGAGCGCACCGTGGTGCCCGAGGTCAGGTCCCAGGTCCAGGTCGTGCCGTCCGGTGCCGCGACGGTAAGAGCGGTGCTGTTCACCGACTCGACCGTGCCGCGCTCGAATGCGATCGTCCGCGGGCTGGACTGGCCCTTGAACGTCACCTGGCCGTACTCGCCGCCGACGAGCGCGAGCCGCAGCAGCGGCCGGTGGCAGAAGGCGGTCAGGCGTTCGGCCGCCCTCGGATGCCCTGAGTTCAGTAGTGCGCCGGCGATCTTCGCGCACTTCCCGGCCCGGGTCGTTGCGACGGAGGTGGTTTTGGCCGATGTCGACGCCGTTGGCGAGCTCGCCGCCGACGCGCCGCCGGTCAGCGCCACGCCGATAGCTGCGCCGCCGCCGAGCAGGATAGTGCTGACGGCGACCGTGGTCACGATCCGCTTCGTCCGGCCGGAGCGGGGAGGCTCGGAATCGCCCTGAACGGGTGTGAGGTTCTGCGTATCCATGCCGCTAGCCTGGCCAGTCTTCATGGGGAATCGGCTCCTCGCCCCCGGGAGCTTCCCGGGAACTGCGGCAAGGAATGCTCAGGACACCGAAACGAGGTTCTTACATCCTCGCAGGCACCGGGATGCCGAGCAGGTCGAGGCCGGTCAGAAGAGTCCGCAGGGTCAGCGCGCAGAGTGCCAGCCGGCTCTGCCGCTCCGCGCCCGGGGCTGTCAGCACCGGGCACTGCTCGTAGAAGGTGGTGAACGTGCTCGCCAGGTCGAACAGGTAGGCCGCGAGCTTGTGCGGCTCGGCGTCGGCGGCGACGTCATGTACTGCGCGGCCGAACCCGAGCAGCGCCAGCGCCAGTGCCCGCTCCGCGCCGGCTCCGAGCTGGATCGGCCCGGTAGCGGCGGCCGGATCGAGGCCCGCCCGGGCGAAGATCGACCGGATACGCGCCGTCGCGTACTGCAAGTACGGGCCGGTGTTGCCGGTCAGCGCCAGCAGCCGGTCGAAGTCCAGCACGTAGCTGGAGTCGCGTGCCACGGACAAGTCGCCGTACTTCAGCGCGCCGATCCCGACGGCCTCCGCGATCTGGTGCCGCTGCTCGGGGTCGTCGTAGCGATCCTTGATGACTTCCTCGGCCCGCTCGACCGCCTCGTCGATGAGAGTGATCAGCCTGACCGAGCCGCCGGACCTGGTCCGGAAGCGCTTCCCGTCCTGGCCCGCCACCATGCCGATGGTCGCGTGGTCGGCCCGTACCTGGTCGGTGAGCCAGCCGGCCTGCCTGGCCACCGCGAAGATCATCGCGAAGTGCAGCGCCTGCTCGGAGCCGACTACGTAGATCAGCCGGTCTGCGCCCAGGTCGCGCACCCGGTACCGGATGGCGGCCATATCGGTGGTGTCGTAGCCGTATCCGCCGTCGCTCTTCCGCAAGATGATCGGCAGCGGGCTGCCGTCCCGCGCGGTGAACCCGGCCGGGAACGCGCAGAGGGCGCCGTCGCTGATGACGGCAACTCCCAGCGACTGCAGCTCATCGCAGACGTCGCCGAGCATCGCGTTGTAGAAGCTCTCGGGGGCGCGGTCGGCGTCCGTGAGCGTCACGCCCAGCCGCTGGTAGATCACGTTGTAGTAGTGCTCGGTGTCGCCCACGAGGATGTGCCAGAGCCGCAGCGTCTCCGGGTCGCCCGACTGCAGCGCCACAACCCGCAGCCGGGACCGGTCAGCGAAGTCCGGGTCATCGTCAAACTTCTGCTTCGCGGCCTGGTAGAAGCCGTTGATCTCGCCGGCCGCCAGCTGATCGTAGGTCGCCTGCTCGCCGACATCGACCAGGTGCTCGAGCAGGATGCCGAACTGGGTTCCCCAGTCACCGATGTGGTTCGCCCGGATGACGTCGTGCCCGAGGTGCTCGAGGACGCGCACGATGGCGTCGCCGACCACAGTCGTCCGCAGGTGACCGACGTGCATCTCCTTGGCGACGTTCGGCGCGGAGTAGTCCACCACGACTCGCTGCCGCGCGTCGGCACGCTCGACGCCGAGCCGCGGATCGGCGAGCTGCTGTGCCCCCTGCTGCGCGATCCAGTCGTCGGCGAGCGTGATGTTGATGAATCCGGGACCGCTGACTTCGGCTTTGGCGACCACCGGGGAGGCACCCAGCTGATCAGCGACGAGCGCGGCAACGTCGCGGGGCGACCGGGCGAGGCGCCTCGACAGCGACATCGCGACGTTGGACTGGAAATCGGCAAAGCCAGAGGGCCGGATCAGCGGATCGGCAGCCGCGTACTCAGCGCCAAGCTGGTCGGCGAGTGCCTGCTGCACCAGCGCGCCGAGGGCTGCTTCCGGATCGGTCATCCATCCAGCCTACCGGGCCGTCCACTGGGTTATCGGCTGGCACTGCAGGCCGCGTCGGCTGCGGCGCCGGTCAGGTGCGGCGCAGGAAGTGCCCGCCGCGGCTGGGTCCGAGCCGCTCCCGGACGCGGTCGGTGATGTGCCGTTCGGTTAGCTCGGCCGCGAGCCGGCAGGCCGCGGCCGCGCCGCGGGCAGTGACCGCTCCGTGGGCAATGACAACCGTGGCTTCGAGCCCCAGCAGAGCCGCCCCGCCGTAGGTCTGCGAGTCGAAGCGCGCCGACAGCTCCCGCAGCCGGCTGCGCTGAAGCATCGCCCCGATCCGGGCGGACAGTGATCCGCTGAGCGCCTCCCGCAGCTGCGCGGCCGCGTAGCCAGCCGTGCCCTCGAGCGTCTTGAGTGCGACGTTCCCGGTGAAGCCGTCGGTCACGATCACGTCGACCTTGCCGGCTAGCAGGTCGCCACCTTCCACGTTGCCGGCGAAGCTGATCGGCATGCCGCCGTGCGGCGGGTCGGCATCAAGCAGCTCGCGGGCACGGCGGGCGAGCTTATTGCCCTTGCCGGGCTCGGCGCCGATAGTCAGCAGCCCGACCCGCGGCTCGGCGATGCCGAAGGCGATCTCGGCGTAGGCGACGCCCAGCTGGGCAAACTGGACCAGCATCTCCGGCTTGGGATCGGCGATGGCGCCTGCGTCGACCAGGACCGTCGGGCTGGGTCTCGTCGGCAGCACGGCGGCCAGCGCCGGCCGGGTCAGGCCGGCGAGCGGCCGCAGCCGCATCTGCGCGGTGGCGACTATGGCGCCGGTGGACCCGGCGGACACGACCGCGCCTGCCTGCCCCCGCCGGACGAGCTGGCATGCGACGGCGATGCTGGAACGGGGGCGGCGCCAGCTTGCCAGCGCTCCCTCGTCCATGGCGATCGAGTCCTCGGCTGCCTCGATGAAGACGTTCGGCAGGTGCCCGGTCCTCGCCAGCAGCGGCCGGAGCTGGCCCGGACGGCCAGTCAGCACGACCGGCGTGCCGAGCTCCCGCGCGGCCGCTACGGCTCCGGCGACGATCTCGGCAGGCGCGTGATCACCGCCCATGGCGTCCACGGCGATGATCGGATGGGCTTCCGAATGCGGCGAAAGCACATGGCCGACGGCCAGCGCGCCGCTAGCATCAGCGTCGGCTGGCTGCGCGGTGGCGCTGGGAGGCGTGGCCGCTGGCTGGCTCAGCGTGTCACCTGCCTGGTGTCCCGCATGCCGCCTAGCTTCTCATTGTCCGGCCCGCGGGGACCTGGCCGGCGGCACCCAGCGTGGTGCGTTTGGGGCTAATGGCACGGGGTAGGTGGTCACTCCCGTCTCGGGACCAGACGGGAGTGAACGCTGGCGGTCAGGAAAAGTTCATGAGCTGCAGGCAACCCTGAGCAGCTCCTGAGCGTTTCCTAATCGTTACTTCTTTAACTGGCTAGTTGGTAACCGCTTCCCGGGCGAACGCGTCTGAGGAGTCGGGACCGGGAATAACTGCATAAGCACGCCAAATGGCGGCATGACACGGGGAGATCATGCGAACAGCCAGGCGCCGCAGGTACTGGCGGCCGAAGGGAGTTGCATGAGCGTTCAGGAATTTACGCCGGTGGTGCCCGCGCAGGGCCGGGGGTTCCGGGCATACACGGCCAAGCATCTGGATCAGCTGACATCCAGGGCAGGCCTCAGCGAATCGGAGCGGCTTGCCGTCCGCGCGGTGGCCACGGTGCTGCCCTTCCGCACCAACGACTATGTGCTGGAGTCGCTGATCGACTGGTCGGCTGCCCCGGATGATCCGATGTACCGCCTGGTCTTCCCGCAGGCTGACATGCTGCCGGAGGAGGACGTCGCGCCGATGGCGGACATGCTGGCACGCGGCGCGCCGGAGCGGGAAATTCAGGCAGCGGCCCGGTCGATCCGGATGCGGCTTAATCCGCACCCGGCAGGCCAGCTGGCACTCAACATCCCGGCGTTCGACGACGAGCCGCTGCCGGGCACGCAGCACAAGTACCCGGAGACGCTGCTGGTCTTCCCCAAGCAGGGGCAGACGTGCCACGCATACTGCACGTACTGCTTCCGCTGGGCGCAGTTCGTCGGAGAGCCCGACCTCAAGATGGCCACCGACGACATGGCGAAGGTGACGGCATACCTTCGTTCGCACCCCGAGGTCACCAGCGTCCTGATCACCGGCGGCGATCCGATGATTATGGGCGCGGCCGTGCTGCGCCGCTACCTGGAGCCACTGCTGCAGGCTGGCCTCGAGCAGATCGAGTCGGTCCGGATCGGGACCAAGTCGCTGGCCTACTGGCCGCAGCGGTTCGTGACCGATCCGGACGCTGATGACACCCTGCGGTTGTTCGAGGAAGTTGCCCAGGCCGGGCAAGACGCTGGCCCTGATGGCGCACTTCTCTCATCCGCGGGAACTCGAGCCGGACATAGCGGCAACGGCCATCAGCCGGATCCGGGCGACGGGCGCGGTCATCCGCACGCAGGCTCCGCTGATCAGGAGCATCAACGACAGCCCGCTGGAGTGGTCGCAGATGTGGCGCACTCAGCTGCGGCTCGGCCTGGTGCCGTACTACATGTTCGTGGAGCGCGACACTGGCCCCCAGGGGTATTTCGCGGTGCCGCTGGCTCGCGCGGCGGAGATCTACCGGGACGCCTACAGCTCGGTTTCCGGGCTGTGCCGTACGGTCCGCGGCCCGTCGATGTCGGCGACTCCCGGAAAGGTGTGCGTCGACGGCGTCACCGAGATCGCCGGCCGGAAGGTGTTCGTCCTGCACATGATCCAGGCGCGAGATCCGTCGCTGGTCGGCCGCCCGTTCTTCGCCGAGTACGACCCGGACGCTGTCTGGCTCTCCGACCTGCGGCCGGCGTTCGCAGACCAGTTCCCCTTCGAGACCGGCCCCATGGGCGCCGGGCCGGGGCCGGACTGGGATGCCGAACTGCTTGCCGCTGGCTAGCTCGGAGTCGCCGCTTTGCCCGGCCCGCGGTTCTGGCTCACCGCCAGGCTGAGTGCTTCTCGCGCGGGCCGGGTTTGCTGTGCCTGAGGTGCCATGAGATGTACCTAAATGCTGGCATGCCAATACCTACCAGCATTGGCCGGTCAGCTTCACCCGCGACCTCGTTGCCGCTACCGCCAGCACGCCCGTGGCGGATGCTGGGAGGGCTGGTGCGCGACTAGGCGCCAGTGGTCGCGCCAGCGGTCCCGGCTTCGCTGGCTGGCTCCGCAGTTGCTACGACCGGAGCAGCACTCCGGCCCGCCCGTCGCTTGATGAACAGGCAGCTTGCCGCGCCCGCGAACAGGAAGAAGATCGGCACCAGGATGGTCGGCCGCATCGCCTGCACGTACCCGTGCGTGAAGATCTGTCCGGCCAGGCCCTTGGTCTCCTGCCCCGATCCCACCTCGAGGCCGCCCTTCGCCGCCGACTGGAACCCGGACAGCAGTTTGTCCTTGGCGGCCGCCGGCAGGCCCGCGCCGAGTTGCTGTACCTGGCTGGCGAACCCGGCGATCAGCCTGTTCTGCAGCAGCGCGCCGACACCTGCAGTGCCGATTACGGTGCCGACCTGTCGCGTGGTGTTGAACACGCCGGAGGCCGCGCCGGCCATCATCGGATCGACGTTGCGCATGGCAATGGTGGTCATGGGCGCGAACGTGCAGCCGATGCCGATGCCCGCGACGACCTGCGGCGCGAGGAAGAGGTACCAGGCCGAGTTTGCCTGCGCGATGATCGCGATGGAGCCCATCCCGCCGGCGAACAGCACCAGGCCGGTGAAGAGGATGAACTTGCCGCCGATCCGGTCTGACAGCCGTCCGGCAGCCGGCGCCACGAACATCGAGACGACCGATGCGGGCGCCATGGTGAGGCCGGCCTTGAGCGCCGAGAACCCGAGCACGGACTGAAGGTAGATCGAGAACGGCAGGAAGATGCCGAG
Organism: uncultured Actinomycetota bacterium; assembly: GCA_963711535.1. Taxonomy (GTDB): domain Bacteria; phylum Actinomycetota; class Actinomycetes; order Streptosporangiales; family Streptosporangiaceae; genus JAJYUU01. The sequence goes on from CAVQEN010000008.1 coordinate 1,427,971, forward strand.
CATGCCGATCGCGATGAACGCCGAGACGAGGTTCATCAGCGAGAAGTTCCGGTCGCGGAACAGCACGAACGGCACCAGCGGTTCACCGCTCTGCCGCCGCGTCTGGACGTACAGGAACGCGCCGAGTAGCACGACTCCGACTCCGAGCAGCAGCGGGATGGAGATGACGGACTTGATCGTCCCCCAGTTGTATTTCTGTCCCTCGACGAGCGCGTAACAAATGGACAGCAGGGCGAGGCTCGCCAGCGTGACGCCGGCGATGTCGAAGCTATGGCGGCGGCCCGTGCGCAGATCGGGGATCAGGAAGACTGTCAGCACCAGCACGACGGCGCCGACGGGCACGTTGATGAAGAAGATGTACCGCCAGTCGAACGCGGTCACCAGGAGGCCGCCGAGGGTCGGCCCGGCGACCGTCGCTACGCCTGCGACAGCACCCCAGATGCCGAACGCCGCGCCGCGCCGGTCGGCCGGGAACACCATGGTGAGAATCGCCAGCGTCTGCGGCATCAGCATGGCGGCGCCTAGGCCCTGGACGGCGCGGAACGCGATCAGGTATCCCGGCGACGGCGCCAGCCCGCAGGCGGCCGAGGAAAGGGTGAACAGCGCGACGCCGATGAAGAACACTGTCCGCTGCCCCAGCAAGTCGCCCAGGCGCCCGAAGGTGATCAGCAGCACCGCCAGCACGAGCGCGTAGGCGTTGATCACCCACAGGATGTCGTCCAGCGAGGCGTGCAGTTTGGAGATCATGTTGGGGATCGCGATGTTCACGATCGTCAGGTCGAGCAGCGTCATGAAAAACCCGAGCGAGATCACGATGAGGATCACCCACGGGTTGCCGCGCTGCCGCGGCTGTGCAGTTACTGCGGCCATGAGCACACGCTACGGCAGATCTCCGACATTTGGCTGGCCGCTGTTGCGGGCCGACCGCGGTCACCAGAGTTCGGTCACGAGTCTCGGTCAGGAGATCTTCAGTCCGCTTACCTGCATCGTGTCGCTGGAGGAGTAGGGCTGGTCGGTCACCACGTTGGTCATCGTGATCGGGACCTTGACCGTCAGCGGTGCCAGGATCTGCAGGACCGTGGCCAGCGGCGTGCTCGGCGTGACCGTGATCGGAACGCCGGCCAGGTCACCGGACAGCTGCGTTGCGTACAGCAGGACGCTGCCGCTCAGGCTCATGCTCGGCGCTGTCGTCGTGATGGCGGCGCCGCCCTGACCGGCGGTCAGAGTCACGTCCGTCAGCTTCAGCGAGGTCATGGTGAACTGCAGCATCTTTTCCGGGCCCTTCGCCGTGCGCACGGTGGCGGTCCCGTCGTAGGCGAAGCCGGTAATGGTCGCCGACGATGCGCTCAGCTCGGACGGGGTAGTAGCGACGGCGAAGGCCGGCGCTGCCCCGTGGCGCGGTTTGGGAGTTGCGCTGGCCCCGGCTGATACTGACGGCGAGGGATCGGTGTCCGGACTTGGCGTCGGACTCAGCCCCGGCAGCGGGAGGCTGATGCTGGGACTCGGCGACGGGCTGCAACTCGGGCTGGGGGACGCGCCGCTCGTGCTGTCTGACGAGTTCTTGTCCGTCGAGCTGCCGGAGAGCAGCGGGAGGCTGATTCCCGGGCTCGGCGTCGGACAGGACTGCTTGTGCTGCGATGTGCTGGAGCTCGGCGACGGGCTCGGGCTGGGGCTCGGGCACTGATTGATGACCGGCAGGGACGGCAGGATCGGAATGCAGAGCGACGGCGCGGTCGCAGTCGCCGGAGCCGCTCGCTGGACTGCCGCGGTGAGCTCAACCGTGTCGTGAGCCGGATGCGCCAGTCCGGTCAGGCCGGCCAGCAGGACCGGGAGCGCGACGAGGCTGCGGAGGATGGTGCCCGCGTTTCCGCTCTGATCGGGGCTCGCAGGCGCGTCTGGTTCATCAGGATCGTCGGCCAGTTCGCTGTCCGGCGACGGCCGCCAGCGACGCCGTCCGCCTGCGGCAGCCCCTGCCGGGCCCGGAGTCCAGGCGAATCCCAGCGAGCCGCCGAGTACGCCGAGCAGGGTGCCGATGAGGAAGCCGCCCAGATTCGACGCCACCAGCGCGGCGATCGCCAGCAGCACGGCGACGATCGAGTAGAAGATCCGCTGGCTCGGGTTGAACCACATCAGCAGGGCGCAGATGATCAGGATCGTGCCGATCAGGATGCCGAGCACGCCGCCCGTGCCGATGTGCAGGATGAGCCCCATCGAGTGCATCGGCAGCGGGATCAGCAGGAGTTCCGCACCGGCCACCACGAGGAGCAGCCCGGCCCAGAAGGGCCGGCGGCGGCGCCAGGTAGTAAAGGCGCGCCAGGTGCTGCCTGCGGCTGTCAGCAGGCTGCCCGGCCCGGCGTGCTCAGCGGTCTGACTCATGCCGGCTGAGAAGCAGGAGCCGTCGCCGGCCGACAGGGTGAGCTTGAAGCCCGGCAGCGTGAAGGTCCCGGCGGACGTGGAGTAGGCGACCTGCTGCAGCCCGTCGATGGTGATGGCGCTGGATTGCTGGCCGAAGGTCCCGGCCTGGCCGTCGGGCACGCCGCCCACTGCGTTGAGAGTGGAGGCGTCCTGGCCGATGTTGATGTTCCGGAAGCTGGCGACCGAGCTCGAGAGCTGGTCCGCGTCGATGATCAGCGAGTCGGCGTGCACCGGAGTGCTGCCGTCTCCTGCGGTGATCCTGAGCGTGTACGTCCCGAGCCCGAGAGGAAACGTGGTGACGACGCTCTGGCACAGGTTGGTGATCGTGGCAGTGCCGATCTCCGACTGCGCGACGGCGATGGGCTTCTTGCCGGCGGTCTCGTCGATGGTCCCGAACTGCTGGAAGCCAACGCCGTTCAGCGACGATGCAGAGACCTGGAACTCCTGCCCGGAGATCGAGAAGGACGAGGCAAGCGCTCCGTTGGCGGTGAGCCCGAGCAGCACGGCGATGACGCCGACCGCGGGTACGAAGATGAGCGCGAAGCGGCGCCAGCGGACGCGACCACCTGCTGCACGTCCGGCCTTCGGCTCCGGGGCGGGTGCGGGGGTATCTGAACTCATTGCGGCGACTCCCAGCCAGTGGGGCATTCCGGTCACGGGGGACCGGTGTGACAGGCATCACAAGACACGGGTACCAGCCGGTAAGTTACTGGTTGGTAGGCAATGAGTCAACCGGTTGCCGGAAAATTCCCTCTGCGACGATATTAGGGATGTCTTCGGAGGATACGTCCGGGGCCGGCGTTCCGAACCCTATTCGGTCGCGGCCGGGTTCGCCGAAGTATGCTCCCGCCATGAAACTAAACGGAACTGCCGCGATCGTGTCCGGAGGGGCCAGCGGCCTCGGCGAGGCGACTGTCCGCGAGCTCGCCAGTAACGGCAGCAAGGTCGTCGTTGCCGATCTGAACGAAGAGCGCGGCAAGGCGCTCGCCGACGAGGTCGGCGGCATCTTCGCGCGCACGGACGTCAGCGACGCCGAGTCGGTGCGGGCGGCAGTGGCCGTGGCAGCGTCGGCGGGCGCGCCGCTGCGGTTCGTCATCAGCTGCGCGGGCATCGGCTGGGCTCAGCGCACCGTGGGCCGGGACGGCGAGCCGCACGACCGCGCTGCCTTCGGCAAGGTCATCGACGTGAACCTGATCGGCACGTTCCATCTGATGAGCATCGGCGCGGCCGCAGTGGCCAAGACCGAGCCGGCCGACGCTGACGGTGCCCGCGGCGTGGTCGTCAACACCGCGTCGATCGCGGGCCTGGAGGGCCAGACCGGTCAGCTCGCCTACTCGGCGTCCAAGGGCGGCATCATCGGCATGACCGTCCCGGCGGCTCGCGACCTGGCCGCCATCGGCGTCCGGGTGAACACCATCTGCCCCGGCATCATCGACACGCCCATCTACGGCAGCGGTCCGGCCAGCGAGGAGTTCAAAGCCAAGCTCGCGGCCCCGGTCGTCTTCCCCAAGAGGATGGGCACAGCCGCGGAGTTCGCGCACCTGGTGCGGTCGCTGATCGAGAACGACTACATGAACGCCGAGATCCTCCGCTTCGACGGCGGCATCCGGTTCCAGCCGAAATAAGGGACGGCCAGCCAGATGGCAGACGAGGTACTGACTGAGGTCAGCGGCGGCGTGGCCGTCATCACCATCAACCGGCCGCAGGCGAGGAACGCCGTCAACGGCGCTGTCGCCCGCGGCATCGGCACGGCCGTCGCCGAGCTCGACAGCCGCAAGGACGTCTCGGTGCTGATCCTGACCGGTGCGGGCGGGACGTTCAGCGCGGGCATGGACCTCAAGGGGTTCCTGGCGGGCGACTCGCCGGCGTTCGAGGACCGCGGCTTCGGCGGCATTACGGAACGACCGCCGGCCAAGCCGGTCATCGCCGCGGTCGAGGGCTACGCACTGGCGGGCGGTTTCGAGCTCGTGCTGTCCTGTGACCTCGTGGTGGCCAGCGAGGACGCCAAGTTCGGGCTGCCGGAGGTGCGTCGGAGCCTGGTGGCCGGCGCGGGCGGCCTGCTGCGGCTACCCCGCCGCATCCCCTACTACCTGGCCATGGAGATCGCGCTCACCGGCGAGCACTACCCGGCGGAGCGGCTGCAGGCCGCGGGGCTCGTCAACCGCCTCGTCCCGGCCGGCCAGGCGCTGAACGGAGCGCGTGAGCTGGCCGACCGCGTCGCCCTCGGCGGCCCGCTGGCGCTGGCCGCGACCAAGCGGGTCATCGTGGAGTCGGCCGACTGGGACAGCAGGGAGGCGTTCCGGCGTCAGGGCGAGATCATCACGCCGGTCTTCACCTCGGCTGACGCGCGCGAGGGCGCGATGGCTTTCGCAGAGAAGAGGCAGCCTGTCTGGCGTGGTGAGTGAGCTTCGCTGACGGGGCGGCGAGCAGTGCATGACCGGCAGGTGCCCTGCAGTGGCGCTCATCTTCTAGGATCAGCGGTCGAGAGGCAGGATTCCCGGCCCCGCCCGGGGCCTGGCCTGCGTGGCTCCGCCACTCGCCGTGAGCGCCTGGGAGACTGATCACATGCCGGTTCCGCGGATTAGCGTCGTCGTTCCGTTCCACAACAACGGCGACGTCCTCGGTGACTGCCTGAAGTCGATCGCGGCTCAGTCATTCGCCGACTTCGAGGTCATCATGATCGATGACGGCTCGGCGGACAACGGCCCTGAGGTGGCGGCGGCCCAGGCGGCGGCAGACCCGCGGTTCACGCTCGTGCAGGTCAGCGGCGGCAGCCCGGGGTTCTCCCGCAACCAGGGCATCATGCGGGCGACCGGCGAGTTCCTCTCCTTCGTCGACGGTGACGACGTGCTTCCGGCGCACGCGCTCGAGCGGATGCTGCTGACTCTCGACCAGTCCGGCTCGGACTTCGTCTCCGGGGGCGTCGAGCGCATCGGGCCCGGCATCACGCAGTCGGCGCTGCACGCCAAGGCGATCAAGGTCAGGAAGATCGGAACGCACATCAGCGTGAGCCCCGAGCTGTTCTTCGACGTGTCGGTCTGGAACAAGCTGTTCCGCAAGTCGTTCTGGGACGCGAACAACCTGATCTTCCCCGAGGGCGTGGTGTGGGAGGACCTGCAGCTGATGACAAAAGCGCACGTGCTCGCGCACGCCGTGGACGTCATCCCGGATTACATCTATTACTGGCGTGAGCGCGGCGCCGGCGCCCTGTCGATCACGCAGTCGCGGACCAGCATCGAGAACTTCCGGGACCGGATCACCGCGCTGCTGGTGATCGACGAGTTCCTGCGTGAGCACAAGCCGTCCCGGATGGAGCGCGAGCACCAGCGCAAGGCACTGCTGAACGACCTGTGGCTGTACATCCCGGACCTGGGCCGGACCACGGACGCCTACCGCGCCGAGTTCCTCGACCTGATGGGCACGTACCTGGCCCAGATCGACCGGCGGGTCATCCGCCAGCTGCCGTCCACGCACAAGCTGGCCTATCACCTCATCGCCCGCCGGATGATGCCCGAGCTGCTGGAGTACGCGGGCTACCTTAACGAGCAGCCGATCCGCACCGTGCAGGTGGTGCGGGAGCGCGGGCGCATCTGGGCCGACCTGCCATTCCGTACCGACCGCGGCAAGCGGATCCCGGCCCGGATCTACCGCACGCAGCTGCAGGAGCTCAATCCGTTCGTCCGAGTTGAGGGCATCGACTGGGAGCACGGGAAGCTGGTCATCACCGGCTGCGCCTACGTGCCGTCGATCGACATCCGCAAGCGCCGGTACGCCTCGAAGATCATCATCCTGCGGCCGCGCCAGCTCGGGAGGCTGCCGGTCATCGTCCCGGCCCGCTCGTTCCGCCATCCCGAGGCCAAGCAGTGGTCCGCGCAGACGCGCTACGACTACGACTGGGCGGGCTTCCGGGCGGAGATCAGCCCGCGCTGGTTCCGCGTCGGCTCCAAGTGGCAAACCGGCGACTGGGACGGCTTCGTCCTCGTCCGGGGCCGGGGCGTGTGGCGCCTGTCCCGGCTGCACACCCCGATCCGCGGATCGGCAGAGCGGCCGGAGGCGCGGCAGGTGGCACCGGGCATCCGGATCGGCGTGCGCTGGCTCAGCCGGCGGCTGCACCTGCAGGTCATGCACACGCCCGCCGAGCTCGTGAGCTGCGAGAAGTCCGGCGACGATGTCGTGCTTGGCGTCGACCTCGAGCAATCGGCCGCCGGTCAGGAGGCGCGGCTGGTGCTCACGTGGTCGCGCGGCGCGGCCTCCCGCGAGCTGCCGACGACCGTGACCGCCAGGGCTGGCGGCGGCTTCCGGCTCAGCGGGGTCATGTCCGCCGGGCTGATGACCGACAGGCTCAGCCTGGACTTCGCGAGCATGGCGGTCACAGAACAGGATGCCCAGGTCGAGTGGGACCTGTGGGTGCAGCGTCCGGGAGCCGCCCGGGTGCGCGTCGCCTTTGCCGCCGACGGGGCCGAGTACACCTTCCCGGACGGTCCGGAGGAGGTGGCAGTCGAGCGCACCCGGTACGGCGACGTGGGCGTCATGCGCCGCCCGGTCCGTCCCGTGATCGACGAGCACTCCTGGTCGCCGGACGGCACGCTGACCATCAGCGGGAACTACGCCGGCCGGCCCGGTGCCGGGCTCGAGGCCGTGCTCACCCGGATGGGTTCGACTGACCTGTACCGGCTCCCCGTTCAGCGCGACGGCGACCGGTTCACCGTCGTGGTTCCGGCGGCCGGGATGCCGTCCTTCGGCCTGAAGCTGCCGCTGCGCAACGGCGCCTGGCAGCTGAAGCTCCGCTTCGCCGCCGACACCGGCAGCCAGGAGCTGCTCAGCCCGGTCTACGACCACGCAAGGCTGGACAGCACCGACAGGGAGCGGCACCAGTTCGGCCCGAAGCTGTATCGCTTCACCACCACCGACTACGACACGCCGCTGCTTGCGGTGAACTCGCTGCTGAAGCTGGCCGAGCACGGCCGGATCCAGCGCCGGGTGCTGCGCGAGATGTACTACCCGCTGCAGCAGCGCCGCGGCCTGAAGGACGCGGTGGTCTTCGTCAGCTTCAAGGGCAAGCAGGCCAGCGACAATCCGCTCGGGATCGCGGCTGAACTACGCCGCCGGGGCGACGACCGGGAGCACATCTGGGCGGTCATCGACTGGTCGGTGCCGGTGCCCGATGGTGCCAGGCCGGTGCTGATGGGCACCGAGGGCTACTGGGACGCACTGGCCAGATCGCAGTACATCGTGTCGAACGACGACATGCCCACCGGGTTCGAGAAGCGGGCGGGCCAGGTGTACCTGCAGACCTGGCACGGCACCCCGCTGAAGAAGATCGGCTTCGATGTCGCCCAGCTGCAGTCGATCAGCGGCGCCAAGTACCTCGACCACCTGGCCGAGGATGTCGCCAAGTGGGACATGCTGCTGTCGCCGAGCCCGTTCAGCACGCCGATCCTCAAGCGGGCGTTCCGCTTCGACGGCGAGATCCTGGAGTCCGGCTATCCGCGCAACGACGTGCTGGCGGCCGGAGATACCAGCGCGCTGGCCGCGACAGTGCGGCAGCGGATCGGCGCGCCGGACGGCAAGAAGATCATCATGTACGCGCCGACCTGGCGCGACAACCAGTACTACGCCTCCGGCCGGTACCGCTTCGACGTCCGGCTCGATCTCGAGCGGGCCTATCAGGAACTCGGCGACGACTACGTGATCCTGATCCGCGGGCACCACCACATGGCGGACGACGTGCCGTCCGGCGTGCGGCCCGGATTCGTGCTCAACGTGACGAATTACCCGGACGTCTCGGAGCTGTTCCTGGTCAGCGATGCGCTCGTCACCGACTACTCGTCGATGATGTGTGATTTCGCGGTGACCGGGAAGCCGATGGTGTTCTACGCCTACGACCTCGAGGACTACCGCGACAACCTGCGCGGCTTCAACCTCGACTTCGAGGCCGAGGTGCCAGGCCCGCTTGTCATGACGTCCGGCGAGGTCATCGCAGCGCTCCAGGACCTGCCCGGCGTGGCGGCGGGCTACCGCACGCGGTACGAGGCCTTCGCGGCCAGGTTCTGCCCGCTCGACGACGGCAAGGCAGGCGCGCGGGTCTGCGACCGGCTCTTCGGGAGCTAGAGCCGAAACGAGGCCTGCGCTCAGGACGCCGTCGCCACGCTGCGGTGCGTCCTTGTGCCGAGACCGGTGAGGCGCTGCCGCAGCTTGGCGCGTCCGCGGTGCAGCCGGGACATCACGGTCCCGATCGGGGTGCCCATCATCTCGGCGATCTGCCGGTACGGGTAACCCTCGACGTCCGCGAGGTAGATCGCGACGCGGAACTCCTCGGGCAACTCGTGCAGCGCCTGCAGGACCTCGGAGTCGCCGATCCGCTCCAGCGCCTCGGCCTCGGCCGATCGCGCCGGGGGGGCCAGCGGATCGGTGCCGATGCGCCAGTCGTCCTGAAAATCGACGCTCACGTCGGTGACGGGCTCACGGCGCTTGCGCCGGTAGCTGTTGATGAACGTGTTCGACAGGATCCGGTGCAGCCAGGCCCGCAGGTTCGTGCCCGGCCGGAACTGGTGGAAAGCGGCATAGGCCTTCGTTACGGTCTCCTGCACGAGGTCCTCGGCGTCGCTGGCGTTCCTGGTCATCCGCAGCGCTGCCGGGTACAGCTGCGGCATCATCGGGATCACGTCGCGCTCGAACCGCTCGCGAGCCGGCAGCTGGCGCTCAGTTTCCGCCATATCAGCCTGGCCCATGGCGGCTTCCGGCGTGTCAACCTGAGTCACTGTCTGCTCCGCTCCGCTGGGTGAACTGTCAGAGCTTGGACGTAACTCGCGAGTAACCAGACGCGTGATCTGCGTAACAGAATGAATACTGAGCGATATCGTTGCTGATCAGAGTGGGGCAAATAGTTCAGTCGCGTCAGATCCAGCGTTTGAACCACATGCGCGACAGCCAGGACGAGTACGGGATGACCTGCGCTGTCAGGATCGGGTAGATGTACGCCAGGTTGAGCAGTGCGGCGATGAGATAGCCGCCTGCCGCCACCGCTCCGAGCGCCCGCCGGCCTGCCGGGGCACGGCTCGGGCCGATGATCAGGCCAAGGCACAGCGTGATGGCGATGATCAGGAACGGCTCGAAGGCGATCGCGTAGTAGTAGAACTCCGTCCGGTTGTCGTGCCAGGCGTACCAGATCCAGGGGAGCCAGCCCCCTGCGACTCCGAGCAGGACGGCTCCAGCGCGCCAGTCTCGCTGGGCCTTCCGCCCGAACACGATGTCGCCGATCAGCCCGGACAGCCACCAGAACAGGCAGAACGCCAGCGCGAGGGTGCCGCCCCACCAGATCAGCGGCGTGCCGATCGCCAGCACTTCGGCGACCGAGCCGGATTTCATGTGGCAGCCCGAGACGTTCGAGGCGCACCAGTAGAACGAGATCGGCCGGGCGAGGATCAGCCAGCCGAGCGGATTGGACTTGTAGCTCTGTCCTGTGGTCAGCCCGAGACCGAACTGGAGCATCCAGTGGTTGTACTGGTACCAGGAGTCGATGGTGGACCAGACCGGTGTGTGGTTCCCGTGCGCGGCGGCCCAGTTCCGGTCGTAGCCGTCGCTGGTGGCGAACCAGCCGCTCCAGGACGCGGTGTAGATGACCGCGGGCACGGCCAGGAACCACGCGGGCAGCCACTTGATGTCATGCCGCAGCCCGTTCGCCAGCCAGTTGGGGAACCCGGCAGCCCGCCGCGCGCCCATGTCCCAGGCGACCGCGAGGCCGGCGAACGCGACCAGGAAATACAGGCCGTTCCACTTGCTGGCACACGCAGCTCCCAGGCACAGGCCTGCTCCCACGCGCAGCCAGCGGATGCCCAGCGCCGGGCCGTCCGAAGGATAGGGACCGGCTGCGGCAGCCGCTTGCTCGAGGCGGGCCCTGGTCTGGTCCCGGTCGATTACCAGCAGGCCGAACGCCGCCAGCACCCAGAACATCACGAAGATGTCGAGGATCGCGGTCCGGCTCAGCACGATCTCGAGTCCGTCCAGGGCCATCAGCAGGCCGGCGACGCAGCCCAGCATGGTGGACCGGGTCATCCGGCGCGTGATCCGGGCGAGCATGAGGATCGATACGGTGCCGATCACGGCGACCACGAACCGCCAGCCGAACGGGTTGAGTCCGAACGTCCACTGCCCGGCCGCCATCATGATCTTGCCCAGCGGCGGGTGCGCGACGATCGCGCCGGTGTAGTGGCCGTGCGTCAGCTGAAAGATATTCGTGTTGCCGGCGACGAGCAGCTTGTTGACGTTCGGCACGTTGCTGAGGTCGACGCCGTGCCGCAGGATCGAGTAGGTGTTGGGTACGTAATAGGTCTCGTCGAAGACGACTGCGTCCGGCTTGCTCAGCCGGTAGAACCGCAGGAAGCCGCCGAGGACCATGATGATCACCGGTCCGGCCCAGCCCCAGAACGTGCTGCCGAGTACGAGCGCGGTGCCCCGGCGGCTCGCTCTGGCCAGTCGCGAGCCCTCGTCCGGGCCCGCGTCTGGCACCGTCTGGTAGGTGTTCATCGTGAGCCATGTTAGGACGCGCAGAGGCTAGCCTGGGCCGGGAAATGGAACAGGAGAAGCGCGGACGACCTGCATATCCGGCTATAGGGGAGAACGCCTCTGCCGGGCCTGCCGCGACGCCGGGCGATCGCTCCGCCACCGGCGCCGACGGGCTGGTCAGCGGCACGCTCACGGTCGCCGCGGCTCCGATCGGCCAGCCGGCGGATGCCTCGGGCCGGCTGGCGGCCGCGCTCGCCTCCGCGGGCCTGATCGCGGCCGAGGACACCCGCCGTCTCAAGCGGCTCGCCGGTGCGCTCGCAGTCCGCCTCACCGCGCGGCTGGTGTCGTACTACGACGACGTGGAGGCGGAGCGGACGCCGGTCCTGCTCGGCGAGCTCGTCGCCGGCCGGGACGTGCTGCTCATCACCGATGCCGGGATGCCCGGTGTAAGCGATCCCGGCTACCGGCTGATCTCCGCCGCCGTCCGGGCGGGCGTCCGGGTGACGGTGCTGCCGGGCCCGTCCGCGGTCACGACGGCGCTAGTGATCTCCGGCCTGCCGTCGGACCGCTTCGCTTTCGAGGGCTTCCCTCCGCGCAAGGCAGGCGATCGCGCTCGGCGTTTCAGTGCCCTGGCGGACGAGCAGCGGACGCTGGTCTTCTACGAGTCGCCGCGCCGGGTCGGCGCGACGCTGGCGGAGCTGGCGGCCGCGCTCGGCGCCGACCGGCCCGCTGCGCTCTGCCGCGAGCTGACCAAAACGCACGAGGAGGTGCTGCGCGGCACGCTCGGTGAGCTGGCTGAGCGCACCGCCGGCGGGGTGCTGGGCGAGGTCACCCTCGTCGTGGCGGGCTCACCACCGCCGGCCGCCGACCTGGACGCTGCGGTGGCGGCCGTCGGCGAGCGTGTCCGCGCCGGGTCGAGCCGCAAAGACGCCATCGCCGCAGTCGCCCGGCAGGTCGGCGTGCGCCGGAACGACCTCTACGCCGCAGTTATCGCTGATCTGGGTTAAGACGTAAACGTTTGGTCCTGACAGGACCAAAAGTCTTCGGGATCACGCGAAGGCCGCGATGGCACGATGGCGGCATGCAGATCAGCGAGCACATCGACGCCCTCGCCGAGCACGGCACGCTGCTGGCGGACGTCGCAAGCCAGACCCCTTGGGATGCGCCGGTTCCGTCGTGCCCCGGATGGCAGTTGCGCGACCTGCTGCGGCACACCGGCTGCGTCCATCGCTGGGCGGCGAGGTTCGTGGCCGAGCAGCTGCCAGGGCCAGTGCCCAGGCTGAGCCAGGCCGAGCAGCTAGCCGCCGGACCGCCGGACGCTGAGCTCACCGGCTGGTTCCGCGCCGGGCACGCGGCCCTTGTCGCGACGCTGCGCGGCGCGGATCCCGGCATCTGCGCGTGGGCCTTCCTTCCGGCACCGTCACCGCTGGCGTTCTGGGCGCGGCGGCAGGCCCACGAGACGGCCATCCACCGGATCGATGCCGAGCTGGCCGCTGGCCGGAGCGCAGCCGTGGGCGGGGCGTTCGCCGCCGACGGGATCGACGAGCTGATCATGGGATTCTTCGGCTGCGACGCGGAGGAGCTCACGGCCGACCAGCGCGCCGCCCCCACCCGCACCTTGCTGGTGCGGGCGACCGATGCCGGGCGGAGCTGGGGCGTTACGCTCACCGCCGACGGGGAACAGGCCGCTGCCGTCTGCCGCGGCGGCAGCGAGGCCGCTGACTGCGTCGTCGAGGGCCCGGCCGCCGGTCTCTACCTGCTGCTGTGGAATCGCGCTGCTCCCGCCGACGCAGAGGTCACGGTCAGCGGTGCAGCCGACGTGCTGACGAGCTGGCGGGCAGGCCTGCGGGTGGTCTGGGGCGGCTGACCGGCCTGAGCGCGCTCCGCCACTAGGCTGAAGGCCATGACCAGCCGTCACATTCTCTGCGCTCCGGCGTGGCCGTACGCCAACGGCCCGCGCCACATCGGCCACGTGTCCGGCTTCGGCCTGCCGTGCGACATGTTCGCCCGGTATCAGCGAATGTGCGGCAACTCGGTGCTCATGGTCAGCGGCACGGACGAGCACGGCACGCCGATCCAGGTCCAGGCGGATGCCGAGGGGGTCACCGCTCGTGAGCTCGCTGACCGGTACAACCGGGTGATCGCCGAGGACCTGGCCGGGCTCGACATGACCTACGACCTGTTCACCAGGACCACGACGCGCAACCACTACGCCGTGGTGCAGGAGATCTTCAAGGGCCTGTACGCGAACGGCTATATCTTTCCCCGCAAGTCCCTCGGCGCGGTCTCGCCATCGACCGGGCGGACCCTGCCGGACCGTTACATCGAGGGCACCTGCCCGATCTGCGGCTACGACGGCGCGCGCGGCGACCAGTGTGACAACTGCGGGAACCAGCTGGACCCGATCGACCTCATCAACCCGCGCTCGCGGATCAACGGCGAGACTCCGTCGTTTGTCGAGACCGAGCAGTTCTTCCTCGACCTGCCAGCTTTCGCCGACGTTCTCGGCAGCTGGCTGCAGAGCAAGAGCGGTCAGTGGCGGCCGAACGTGCTCAAGTTCTCGCTCAACCTGCTCGGCGACCTGCAGCCGCGCGCGATCACCCGGGACCTGGACTGGGGCGTGCCGATCCCGCTTGAGGGCTGGCAGGACGTGCCTGACAAGCGGATCTACGTCTGGTTCGACGCCGTCATCGGCTACCTGTCCGCTTCCGTCGAGTGGGCCCGGCGCAGCGGCGACCCGGACGCCTGGCGCGCCTGGTGGCAGTCGCCCGACGCTGCCGCGTACTACTTCATGGGCAAGGACAACATCGTCTTCCACTCCGAGATCTGGCCGGCCATGCTGTTCGGCTACAACGGCAAGGGCGCTAAGGGTGGCACGCCCGGCGCCCTCGGCGAGCTCAACCTGCCATCGGAGGTCGTCTCCAGCGAGTTCCTCACGATGGAGGGGCGGAAGTTCTCCTCCTCCCGCGCCGTCGTCATCTACGTGCGCGACTTCCTGGGCCGTTACGACGTCGACGCGCTGCGCTACTACGTGGCGGTCGCCGGACCGGAGACGCAGGACACCGACTTCACCTGGAGCGAGTTCGTCCGCCGCAACAACGACGAGCTGGTGGCCAACTGGGGCAACCTCGTCAACCGGTCGGTCTCCTTCGCGGCCAAGAACATCGGCGAGATCCCGGCGGCCGGCAATCTGACCGATGCCGACCGGGCGCTGCTAGAGAACTCCCGGGCCGCGTTCGCCACGGTGGGCGAATCACTCGGCCGCTGCCGGTTCAAGATCGCCGCTACCGAGGTCATGCGCACCCTGGCCGAGGCGAACAAGTACCTCTCCGACCAGGCGCCGTGGAAGCTGCGCGAGTCCGACCCGGAGCGGATGCGCACCATCCTGCACGTCGCGCTGCAGCTCGTCGACGACGGGAAGACGCTGCTCACCCCGTTCCTGCCGCGGTCGTCGCAGAAGGTGTCCGACATGCTCGGCGGCACCGGCATCTGGTCCGGCATGCCGCGGATCGACGATGTGACCGAGGACGACGGGCCGCGTTACCCGGTCATCACCGGGCGCTACCAGGACGCGGCCGCCCGCTGGGAGTCCGCGCCTATCGCGCCGGGGACGAAGCTGGATGCGCCGACGCCGCTGTTCGCGAAGCTGGACCCGTCAGTTGTCGACGAGGAACTGGCCAGGCTGGAGAGTAAGTGACGCAGCCCGCCCGCGGTCCCGAGCCGGCCGACGGGTTCGGTCCAGGCCGCGGGATCGGCAAGCCGCAGGCAGCCGCCCCTGAGGCGCTGCCCGCTGCCGCGTTCGACGCGCACTGCCACCTCGACCTGATCGACATGGCGGTCGCCGACACGCTGGCGGAGGCGGCGGCGGCCGGGATCACCCGGGTGGTCACGGTTGGCGTTGACGTGCCGACGTCGCGCTGGTCCGCGGAGTGTGCGGCCGCGTTTCCGGCGGTATCGGCGGCGGTCGCCATTCACCCGAACGAGACGACTGCCGCGGCTACGACGGCGGCTGGCCGGGAGGTCGCGCTGGCCGAGATCGCTCGGCTGGCGAGCCTCCCGCAGGTCCGGGCGGTCGGCGAGACCGGGCTCGACTACTACTGGCACGACGCCCCGCCGCAGCTGCAGAGGGACTGGTTCCGCGCGCACATCGACCTCGCGAAGCAGGTTGGCAAGCCGCTGATGATCCATGACCGGGACGCGCACGCCGATGTGCTGACGACGCTGGCCGCGGACGGAGCGCCTGAGCAGGTGATCTTCCACTGTTACTCGGGCGACGCGGAGCTGGCGCAGCGGTGCGCCGAGGCCGGGTACGTGCTGAGCTTCGCCGGGACGGTCACGTTCGCGAACGCCGGAGCGCTCCGCGATGCCGCCGCCGTGACGCCGCCCGAACTGATCCTGGCCGAGACCGACGCGCCGTACCTGACCCCGGTGCCGAGCCGGGGCCGGTCGAATGCGCCCGCGCAGGTCACCCACACGGTGCGCGCGCTCGCCGCGGTGAAGCAGCTGGACGTGGCCAAGTTCTGCGCGATCCTCGCGGCGACCGGGGAGCGCGTGTTCGGCTTCAGTGCGGCGGAGGGACATCCCGGGCACCAGCACGACGGGCGGCAGCGCGACGGGCAGCAGCGCGACGAGCCGTGGCCGGCCTGAGCCAGGCCGAGCTACTCGGCCCGACGGAGATCCGGGCGCTCGCGGAGCGGCTCGGCATCCACCCCAGTAAGCGCCTGGGCCAGAATTTCGTCGTCGACGGCGGCACCGTCAGCCGCATCGCCGCGCTGGCCAGCCTGCGGCCGGACGACGTGGTGCTGGAGGTCGGACCGGGGTTCGGCTCCCTGACGCTGCCGCTGCTCGCTGCCGCCCGGCAGGTGATCGCGGTCGAGGTCGACCCGGCGCTCGCGGCCGAGCTGCCGGTCACGATCGCGGCGCGGACGCCGCAGCTGGCCAGCCACCTCGAGGTCGTCACCGCGGACGCCGCGCGGGTGGCCGGGCTCCCCGGCGAGCCGACGGTCCTGGTGGCGAACCTGCCCTACAACGTCTCCGTCCCGGTCGTCCTCCATCTGCTCGCCACGGTGCCGTCGCTGCGCGGCGGCCTCGTGCTGGTGCAGGCTGAGGTCGCCGACCGGATGTGCGCACCGCCGGGCAGCCGCGTGTACGGGGTGCCGTCGGCCAAGCTGGCCTGGTACGGAACGGCACGCCGGGCCGGATCTGTGCGCAGGGCTGTCTTCTGGCCGGTGCCGAGGGTGGACTCCGGGCTGGTGTCGCTGGCCCGGTACGACGCGGCGCAGGCGGTGGCGGTGCGCGGAAGCGCGAGCCGGGAGGACACGTTCGCGGTCATCGACGCGGCGTTCTCGCAGCGGCGCAAGACGCTGCGCTCGGCTCTGGCAGCCTGGGCCGGCTCAGCCGCGCAGGCGGAGGTGCTGCTGCGGGCGGCGGACATCGATCCGTCGCTGCGGGGCGAGGCGCTCGGTGTTACGGACTTCGCCAGGATCGCCGCGGCGCGGGTCAGCCAGGCTGATGCCGATACGATCAGCAGATCGTGATCTCAGCAATCAGGCCAGCTCCTGCGGCTGTCACTGTCCGAGTACCGGCGAAGGTCAACCTGCAGCTCGCCGTCGGGCCGCCGCGCGCCGACGGCTATCACCCCCTGGTCACCGTCTTTCATGCGGTGTCACTGTTCGACGAGGTCACGGTAGGTGAGGCCGACCGGACATCGCTGCGCGTCTCGGGCGAGGACGCTGCCGCCGTGCCCGCTGACCGGACAAACCTGGCCTGGAAGGCAGCGGCCGCGCTGGCGAAGGCGGCCGGACTGCGCAAGTCCGCGGTGGAGATCCGGATTCGCAAGCGGATACCCGTAGCGGCCGGGCTGGCCGGCGGCAGCGCCGACGCGGCTGCGGCTCTGCTGGCCTGCAACGAACTCTGGGAAACGGGCTTGTCGCAGGCCGAGCTCAGCGAGATCGGCGCAGGGCTTGGGAGCGACGTGCCGTTCGCGCTGCTCGGCGGGACCGCTGTCGGGCAGGGCCGGGGCGAGCACCTGACGCCCGCGCTGGCCAGCGGCACTTATCACTGGGCGCTGGCATTCGGGCATCAAGGGCTGTCCACCGCCGATGTCTACGCCACCTGCGACCGGCTCCGCGCGGCCCGGGTGTCGGCAGGCGAGGCCGGGGCGGCCGACCCGAAGCTGAGCCATCCGCTCATGACGGCGCTGCGCTCGGGCGATCCCGCGCGGGTCGGCCCGCTGTTGTCGAACGATCTGCAGCCCGCGGCCCTCTCGCTGCAGCCTGAGCTGCGGCGCGCGCTGACGGCGGGCCGCGACAACGGCGCGCTCGGGGCTATCGTGTCCGGCTCGGGGCCGACGTGCGCGTTCCTGGCCAGCGACGCGGCGCAGGCCCGGGAGATCGCGGTCGCGCTGACCGGCGCGGGCGTGTGCCGGGCCGTCGCGAAGGCCCGCGGCCCGGTGCCGGGAGCCATGGTCGTTCGCGAGGGGCAGCCCGGGTGACGGGCACGGCCACAGGTGCGGTGACCGGAATTGTCAAAGGCGCCGCGACGGGTAGCGTGACAGGCAGCGCGGCATGGTGAACCTGGTCAACCTGGAACAGGCCGCGAAGGCCTACCACGAGCGCGTCCTGCTCGACCGGGTGTCGCTCGGCGTTTCGACCGGCCAGCGGATCGGTGTGGTCGGCCGCAACGGCGCTGGCAAGACCACGCTGCTCGCCGCCCTCGCCGGGCAGGCGCGGCTCGACTCGGGCCGGTCCACCCGCGGCCGCGACGTGACCATTGGCTATCTGCCGCAGGCCGAGGATCTCGCGGGAACCGTCGGGCAGATCGTGCTGGGTGACCTTGCTGCGCACGAGTGGGCAGCTGATCCGCGCAGCCGCTCGGTCGTGGCGGCGCTGCTCGGCGACATCGACCTCGATGCCGACGTCGGCACGCTGTCCGGCGGGGAGCGCCGCCGGACCGCGCTGGCCGCCCTGCTGCGCGCCAGCTACGACCTGCTGCTTCTGGACGAGCCGACGAACCACCTGGACATCGAGGCGATCAGCTGGCTCGCGGGCTACCTGCTCCAGTACGAGACCACGTATGTCATCGTCACTCACGACCGGTGGTTCCTCGACGCGGTGACCGAGGAGACGTGGGAGGTCGCCGACGGCCAGGTTCTCGCCTATGACGGCGGCTACTCGGCGTACGTGCTCGCCCGGGCCGAACGCACGCGGATCGCGGCCGCCATCGACCAGCGGCGCCGCAACCTGCTGCGCAAGGAACTGGCGTGGCTGCGTCGCGGACCGCCGGCCCGGACAAGTAAGCCGAAGTTCCGGATCGAGGCGGCGACGGAGCTGATCGCCGGCGAGCCGCCGCCACGTGACGGAGTCGAGCTCAGCCAGATGGCAGCCGCCCGCCTGGGCAAGACGGTTCTCGACCTCGCCGACGTCAGCGTGACCGCCGGGACCAAGCCGCTGCTCGAGCATGTCAGCTGGCAGCTCGGCCCGGGCGACCGCGTCGGCATCGTCGGCGTCAACGGGACCGGCAAGACCACCCTGCTGCAGGTGCTTGGCGGCCTGCTGCCGGTGCCGTCGGCAGGTCCGCTCACTGCGACCGGCACGGTGGTCACAGGCGCGACCGTCAGGCTGGGCTATCTGACGCAGGAGCCGCCGCCGGCCGATCCCGACGTCCGGGTGCTGGAGGCGGCAGAGCGCATTCGCGGCTCGGCCGTGATCGGCAACCGCGAGTTGTCAGTGAGTCAGCTGCTGGAGCGCCTCGGCCTGGGCGGTGAACGGCAGTGGACCCGCGTCGGCGAGCTGTCCGGCGGCGAACGGCGGCGGCTGCAGCTGCTGCTCATGCTCCTCGCCGAGCCGAACGTGCTGCTGCTCGACGAACCGACCAACGACCTCGACATCGAGACCCTCACCGAGCTCGAGGACCTGCTCGACGGCTGGCCTGGCTCGGTGGTCGTGGTCAGCCACGATCGGTACTTCCTCGAGCGGGTCACCGACCACGTGCTAGCGATTCTCGACGGCCAGCTCGCCTTCTTGCCGGGCGGTGTAGAGGAATACCTTCAGCTCCGGGAACGTAGCCTGCGCACGCCCGGCCCCCGCCCGTCCGCGGCCATCGGTGCGAGCGCGGACACCGGGCGGATCGGATCGGCGGCAACGCGGCCCGCGGGTTCGGCGTCCCCGGCCGCTGGCGCGGCGGGCCCTGACCCGGCGGGTGCTGCTGGTGGTGGCGCGGCGGATGCTGGTGCGGCAGGCGGTGGCACGACGGGCGGTGGTGCCGCGGCGAGCGGTGCGCCCGCGGTGTCGGCGGCGCAGCAGCGCTCCGGCCAGAAGGAGCTCGCCCGATTGGAGCGGCAGATCGCCCGGCTGACCGACAGCGAGGCGCGCCTGTCAGCGGAGCTCGCCGAGAGCGCCAGCGACTACGAGAAGCTGATCAAGCTCGGTGCCGAGCTCCGGACCTTGCAGGAGGAACGGTCGGCCCTGGAGGAGCGCTGGCTGGCCGTAGCGGAGGAGCTCGGCGGCTGATCGCCCGGCGCCTGCCCGGCTGGGTCCGGCTGGGTCCGGCTGGCTCCGGCACCTGCCCGGCTGTGTCCTGCTGGCTCGGTGCGGCAGGCTCCGGTCACCCGCCTGGCTCGGGGACCGGCTGGCTCGGGTGCCGGCTGGCCGTCCTCGCCGTCCGGCTTCACCGGCCATGGACGTTGTGATTTTTGCGGGGGCGGGACCCCGCTACTGCAACAACGATCATGGACTCGGCCGCGGCTAGCCGTCAGAGGTGTCGTCGGCGTCGAACGGCACGAGCAGGATGCGCAGCAGGCCGGCCAGCTGGTCTTGCCGGCGGCCCCCGAGGCCGGTCAGCAGTTCTCGCTCTCGCCTCAGCAGCGACTCGAAGGCCGCGTCGACGCGCCGCAGCCCAGTACTCGTGAGCTGCACAAGGACGCCGCGCTTGTCCTGCGGGTCCGGCCGCCGGCTGACGAGTCCGGCCGCCGCGAGCCGGTCGATCCGGTTGGTCATGGTTCCCGAGGTGACCAGCGTCGCCCGCAGCAGCGCGCCGGGGCTGAGCTGGTACGGCTGCCCCTCCCGGCGCAGCGCGGACAGGACGTCGAACTCCCATGCCTCGAGGCCGTGGGCCGCGAACGCGGCGCGCCGGGCCCGATCGAGATGCCGTGCGAGCCGGGAAACGCGGCTGAGCACCTGAAGCGGCGCCACGTCGAGGTTCGGCCGCTCCGACTGCCAGCGCGCGACGATCTGGTCAACCTCGTCGGTGGCCGGATGGGCTCGTGGTGCCATGGAGGGAGCATATCTCTTGACGTCGAGATTACTGCTACCCTACGGTGACCGAAGTTATCTTGACGTCGAGAGAGAGGCTGGCGCGGCGATGTGGGATCCCGCTCAGTACTTGCACTTCGCGGACGAGCGCTCCCGCCCGTTCTTCGACCTAACGGGCCGGATTAGCGCGGCGGCACCGGCGCAGGTCGTCGACCTCGGCTGCGGACCCGGTCAGCTGACGGTGTCGCTGGCGGCGCGCTGGCCGGATGCACGGGTCAGCGGCGTCGACTCCTCGCCCGAGATGATCGCTGCAGCACTGCAGGCAGATTATGGCGACAGCGCTCCGAACGGCCGGCTGAGCTTCGCCGTTGGTGACGTCACTATCTGGCAACCGGAGCAGCCCGTCGACGTCATCGTGTCGAACGCGGTGCTGCAATGGGTGCCTGGCCACCTCGACCTGCTGCCGCGCTGGGCTGGTTACCTGGCGCGAGGCGGCTGGCTGGCTTTCCAGGTACCGGGCAACTTCGACCAGCCCAGTCACGTCGTGCTCCGTGAGCTGGCTGCCGCGAGGCAGTGGCGCGAGAAGCTCGCGGGTGTCGAGCTCAACCGGCAGGCCGAGGATCCGGAGGAGTACGTGCGCGTACTCGCCGCCGCTGGCCTGGCCGTCGACGCCTGGGAAACTACCTATCTGCACGTACTACACGGCCCCGATCCGGTGACCGACTGGTACAAAGGCACCGGACTCCGGCCGGTCCTGAGTGCGCTGATGCCAGAGGACGCCCAGGAGTTCACCCGCCAGTACAGCGCGCGCATCCGGATCGCCTACCCGGCAGCGCCGTACGGAACGGTGCTGCCATTCCGCCGCGTGTTCGTGGTGGCGCAGGCCGCGCGGAGTTAATCGACCTTCGCGTAGCTAGCTGCCATCGCCCAGCTCGTCGCCCTCGCGGAGGAGCTCGAGCGCTTCTGGTGACAGCCGCGGCTTCGGGTCAAGCTCCCGCATCCCGTTCCAGGCCAGGTTGACCAGGTGCGCGGCCATCTCCTCGAGCTTGGGCTTGCGGGCGTCCAGCCACCACTGGCCCGCCGACGCCACCATGCCGACGAGCATCTGCCCGTACACCGGCGCGAGCTTGGGGTCGTAGCCGCGCGCCTTGAGCACGTCGCCGAGGATGTACTCGACCTGGCTGGCGATATCGCTGATCAGGCTGGCGAACGTGCCAGAGCCCGAGGTCGGGTTGGAGTCACGAACGAGGATCCGGAAGCCGTCGGAGTTCTCCTGGATGTACCGCAGGAGGTGTACCGCCGCGACCTCGAACTTGGCCATGGTGTCCTCGCCCTCAAGGAGCCGCGTGGCCATCGAGAGGAAGCGCTCGACCTCGCGGTCGACGACAACGGCGTACAGCCCCTCCTTGCCGCCGAAGTGCTCGTAGACGACAGGCTTAGAGACGCCGGCCTGGGCGGCGACCTCCTCGATGGAGGTGCCGTCCAGACCGCGCTCGGCAAACAGTCGCCGTCCGATATCCAGGAGCTGCTCGCGCCGCTCTCGTCCGGTCATGCGCTTGCGGTTAGTCACGGGGGCCTGGTGTGTCACCGGTCCATCATGGTTGTTCAGGCCGGAATATCGGAAACTGATTCCGGTACAGCCCGCTTTGTCATAGACCCGAGCTGCCGGGAGCCGGTCTTCCTGCCGCTGAGCCGCGCCTCATCCGGCCACCGCACGTCGTACGCCCAGCCGAACTTCTCGCAGAACCAGATGAGCCGCGCCGAGGTGTCGATCTGGCCGCGCAGCGCGCCGTGGCGGGCACAGGTCGGGTCCGAGTGGTGCAGGTTGTGCCAGGACTCGCCGAACGACAGGATGGCCAGCCAGTTGACATTGCGCGACTTGTCCCGGACCTCGAACTCTTCCTTGCCGAACGTGTGGCAGATGGAGTTGATGGACCAGGTCACGTGGTGCAGGAAGGCGATCCGGACCAGGCTGGCCCAGAAGAACGCGGTCACCGCGCCCTGCCAGGACATCGACCAGAGGCCGCCGATGAGCGCAGGGGCCAGCAGGGAGATGGCGACCAGGAGCGGGAACGCGCGGGAGATCCTGGCCATCCGCTTGTCGGCGAGCAGGTCAGGGCAGAACTTCTGCTGGGACGTGTGGTTGCCGTCGAACATCCACCCGATGTGCGCCCACACCAGGCCCTTGCTCAGCGCCCGCCAGTCATCGCCGAACCGCCACGGCGAGTGCGGGTCGCCCTCGTGGTCGCTGTACTTGTGGTGCCTCCGGTGATCAGCGACCCAGGTCAGCAGGGGGCCCTCGATGGCGAGCGAGCCAGCGAGGGCAAGTGCCACCCGGAGTCCGGTCGTGGCTTTGAACGAGCTGTGCGTGAAGTAGCGGTGGAAGCCCATGCTGATGCCCAGGCCCGAGATGTAGTAGAAGGCGACGGCGATGATCACGTCGTGCCAGCCGAGGCCCCAGCCCCAGGCCAGCGGGATCGCCGCGAGGAGGGCGAGCATCGGGACGACGACGAAGGCTCCGACGAGGAATTTCTCCAGTCGGCCCTTCGGCTCGTCTTGCAGGTCGTTCAGTGGTGCCCGGCCGCCGCCGGCTGGTGCCGCGGCGGTTGTGCTGGTCGTGAGAGTGCTGGTCGTGTCAGTGGCTGTGGTCATCAGATCCTCGCCTGGCACTGATTGCGGATGTGCGGTGGGGTAAACGGTCCGCGAGGCCGTGGGCAGGGGCTCAAGCAGGACTACGCTTACGTAACCGTAACCTACGTGACCGTAGGTTGCACCACATCCGGGCAAACATTTCTGGGCATCGTCATGAATACGTGACGGCCAGTTACAGACGGTACCCGGAGAGCCTGCTCCGCATGCACTCAGTACCGAGCCGCTCCATCGATAAAGTGATCTAGCAGCTAGGCAAAAATGTCAGTGTCTCGCACTAGTGTTTGATTATGACAAATCAACTGACATCATCCGAAGCGCGCGAGCAGGCCATTGCCCTGCGTCGTGCGGGCAAGTCCCGCCGCGAGATCAAGGAGATTCTCGGTGTCGGGAATTCCACTCTCGACCCGGCCCTGCGCGGCGAGCCGCCGCCGCTGTGGACCGCCCGCCCGAGGGCAAAGGACTATCGGCACGCGAAGGCTCGCGAGCTGCGGGCTGCCGGAGCGACCTACAAGGAGATTGCCACCCAGCTCGGAGTCTCGAAGAGCTCGGTGTCGCTCTGGGTCCGCGACATGCCTCGCACTGGCCGGCTCAGTGCAGAGGCGATTGGCCAGCAGAAGGCCGAGCGACTCTCACAGTACCGGGAGGCCAGGCAGCTTCGCCGGGCTGAGCATCGACAAGGCCTGAGGGAGGCTGCGGCGGCTCAGATCGGGGAACTCAGCTCCCGGGAGGTCCTCATTGCCGGGGCAATCGCCTACTGGTGCGAAGGCTGTAAAAGTAAGCCGTATCAGCGACGGGATCAGATTAGCTTCGTCAATAGCGATCCTGAGCTGATCCGCTTCTTCCTGCACTTCATGGCGTCTGTCGGCGTCACCAGCGACCGATTTATCTGTCGTCTGCTTATTCACGAGAGCGCCGACGTTGCTGGCGCGCTGCGATTCTGGCAGCAGCTAACCTGCCTGCCCGCAGAGCAGTTCCGGAAGCCAACGCTGAAACGGCACAACCCCAAGACTGTACGAAAGAACACCGGCGCTCATTACCACGGCTGCCTAGCGGTCAATGTCCGCCGAAGTGCCGAACTGTATCGCCAGGTAGAAGCCTGGGCCACTGCCGCAATGGCTTCGTGACCGACCAGCATCCGGGCTGGATGCCGTGTCGGCGACGCCGCACCGGTGGCATACCGGGGTTGGAAGTGAATAGCTACAAAGGTTAGCTCCCGGGGAAGGATTCGAACCCTCGTTCTAGGAGCCAAAGTCCTATGTCCTGCCAGGCTAGACGACCCGGGAAGGTCAGATCCTGACCCCGAGTCTATCGGGAGGCGAACGAGCCAGGCGGTCTTTATCTGCCCGCTGACGGCAGGCCCGCACCGGGCAGGGCGGGGGTCGCTAGAGTCTGCTGAGGAGCAGCAAGTGACGGCCCTCTGCGTGGTCTGGATGAGGTCCCGGGCTGCGCTGGGGCCGGGGCGGCCCGTGCGGCGGCCTCGTTTCTGGCAGTAACTGTCTTGTCTGCCGCGGTGCCGGTCGGCGGCGTGGCGTCAAGCTCGGGGCGTCGGCATTGCTGCTGGTGGCGGACCCGAGCGGGTCGGTCGCCCCGCGAGGCGCGGCGGCCTGTGGGACGATCAGGGCAAGCGACGTACAGCGGGCGAACAGCCACCCAGGCTGGCCGAAGGTAGGTAACTGGCCGGTATCCTGCCCATGTCGGGAGGGTGACGGTCAGGCCACGCCGCATCTCCCGGTAGCGCCCGTGCGGCGTGCTTTCTGGGCGATGCTGCATGACGCGGTGACAGGCACTCGACAGCGACACAGCCGACAGCGAGACAGCCGACCTCGACAGAGCCGACAGTGAGACAGCGGACGGTCGGATAGCCGACAGTCAGACAGCCGACACTCAGACAGAGGAGCCGAGCCGAGTGACTTCAGACGGTCCGGCCGCCGTCATTGTTCTGGCGGCGGGCGAAGGTACCCGGATGCGGACCGCTACGCCGAAGATGCTCAACGAGGTGTGCGGCCGTCCGATGCTTGGCCATGTGCTGAGCGCGGCGCGGGAACTGGCACCGCAGCGGCTCATCCTGGTCGTCAGTGACCTGAACGGGCAGGTTGCCCGGTATGCGCGGGAGTACTGGCCTGAGGCCGTGCTTGTGCTGCAGGAGCGCCGCGGCTCCTGGGGCACTGGCCATGCTGTGCGGACGGTGATCGAGTCCGCCGGGGTGATCCACGGCACGGTGATGGTGCTGTTCTCGGACACTCCGCTGCTGCGCACCGAGACGCTGGCCAGCCTCGTCGCCGGGCACGAGGAGGCGCAGGCTGCGGTGACGGTGCTCACGGCCCGCGCTCCGGACCCGAAGGGCTACGGCCGCATCCTCCGCGCTGCCGACGGCGCGATCACCGGCATCGTCGAGGAAGCGGACGCCACCGACGAGCAGCGCGGCGTGACCGAGATCAGCTCGGGGATGTTCGCCTTCGACGGTGACCTGCTCGCCGACGCGGTCAAGCGGGTGCCGGCCGCCCAGGCAACCGGCGAGGAGTACCTCACGGAGGTGCCGGCCATTCTCCGCGCGGACGGGCACCTGGTCGCCAGCGCCTTCTGCCCTGATTTCGACGAGATTCAGGGCGTGAACAACCAGGTCCAGCTGGCCCGGGCGCGGCGCATCCTCAACGAGCGGCTGCTTGCGCGCTGGATGGCGGCCGGCGTGACCATCGTGGATCCGGCTAGCACCTGGATCGATGTTGACGTGCAGGTCGAGCCAGGTGTGCGCATCTCGCAGGCCACGCAGCTCGAGGGCCGCACCATCATCGGCGCTGGCGCCAGCGTCGGCCCGGGCTGCCTGCTTCGCGACACGTCGGTGGGGGCCGGCGCCGCGGTTTTGCAGGCAGTCTGTGAGGGCGTCACGATCGAGCCCGGCACAGTAGTCGGCCCGTTCGCTCACCTTCGCCGGGGACCCAGGGACCAGACGGGCACTCCATCTCACGCGCCGGCACACACGCCGGCGTCGGCTAGCTCAGGCACGTGGCAACGCAAGGAGAGCTGAACGCAGTGACCGGCATGACCGCTACCCCCGAGCGGAAGATGATGCTTTTCTCCGGTCGTGGTTTCCCTGAACTCGGTCAGGAGATCGCGAGTTGCCTCGGCATTGAGCCGACCCCCACCACTGCCTACGATTTTGCGAACGGCGAGATTTTCGTCCGGTTCCTGGAGTCCGTCCGCGGCTGCGATGCCTTCGTGCTGCAAAGTCATACCGCGCCGATCAACCAGTGGATCATGGAGCACCTGATCATGGTGGACGCGCTCAAGCGCGCGTCCGCGAAGCGCATCACGGTTGTCGCGCCGTTCTTCGGCTATGCGCGCCAGGACAAGAAGAGCCGCGGTCGCGAGCCGATCTCCGCCCGGCTGATGGCCGACCTGTTCCAGACCGCGGGCGCGGACCGGCTGATGGCCGTCGACCTGCACACCGCGCAGATCCAGGGATTCTTCGACGGGCCTGTCGACCACCTGTTCGCCCTGCCGATCCTCGCCTCGTACCTGCAGGAGAAGCTGGACGTCTCGCAGGTTACGGTCGTCGCCCCGGACGCTGGCCGGGTCCGGGTCTGTGAGCGGTGGACCGACCGGCTCGGCTGTCCGCTGGCGATTATCCACAAGCGCCGCGATCCGGAAGTGGCCAACCAGGCGCGGGTGCTGGAGGTTGTGGGCCAGGTAGCTGGCCGGACCTGCATCGTGGTCGATGACATGATCGACACCGGCCAGACTATCGTGAAGGCTGCCGAGACGCTGTTCGACCAGGGCGCGGCCCAGGTCATCGTGACGGCGACGCATGGCGTGCTGTCCGGCAGCGCGGTGGACATGCTGAAGAACTCGAGCGTCAGCGAGGTCATCGTCACCAACACGCTGCCGATCGGGAACGAGAAGCGGTTCGACAAGCTGACCGTGCTGTCGATCGCGCCGCTCATCGCGCGGGCGATTAGCGAGGTATTCAGCGACGGCTCGGTCACGAGCCTGTTCGACGGCCAGAGCTGACTGGCTAGCGCCGGTGGTGCCCTTCCGGACCGGCGCGCTCACCAGGAAGGGTAAACTCCACAAGGATTTCAGTCATATCAAGGAGTGCCACAGTGCCCGAGGTACGTATCGCCGCACAGCCGCGGACGGATTTTGGCAAGGGCCCGTCCCGCAGGACCAGGGCGGCCGGCCGCGTCCCGGCCGTGCTCTACGGGCACCACAGCGAGCCGACGCACCTGACCCTGCCGGGGCACGAGGTGCTGCTTGCCCTGCGCACGGCGAACGTCCTCATCCGGCTTGAGGGCCTGCCGGGCGGCGCGCAGCTGGCACTGCCGAAGGCCGTTCAGCGCGACCCGATCAAGGGCTACGTCGAGCACGTCGACCTGCTGCTCGTGCGCCGCGGCGAGAAGGTGACCGTCGAGATACCGGTGAATGTCGTCGGCGAGGTCGCTCCGGATGGCCTGCTCGACCAGCAGCTTGTCCAGATCTCGGTCGAGGCCGAAGCTACGAACATCCCGCCGGGCATCGAGATCGACGTCCAGGGCATGGCGATCGGCGACTCGGTCCACGCGAGCGACCTCAAGCTACGCCAGGGTGTCTCCCTGGCGGTGGAGGGCGACATTCTGGTGCTGCACGTGATCGCGGCGCCGACGGCCGCCGAGATCGACGCCGAGCTGGGCGAGGCCGAGCCGACCCTGGCCGGCGAGGCTGTCCCGGCTGCGAGCGCCGAGGGTGCCCCGGCCGCGAGCGCAGCGGGCGGCGAGCAGGCCTCCGAGGAATCGGGCTGAGGTAGCTGCCTCCGGGGCTCGGTGTGAAGTGGCGCCGTGCCGCAAGGACGCCGATCATGGCCGATGCAGACCGGTGGCTCATCGCCGGCCTCGGGAATCCGGGGCGGCAGTACGAAGGTAACCGTCACAACGTCGGTTACCTGTGCTGCGACGAGATCGCCGGGAATCTCGGCGTGACCTTCAAGCGCGACCGGTCACGGGCCATGGCCGGAAACGGGCTTGTCTCCGGCACGCCGGTTGTGCTGGCGAAGCCGATGACGTTCATGAACCTGTCCGGCGGCCCGGTGGCTGCGCTGCGCACGTTCTACAAGATTCCGCCTGAGCGCATCGTCGTGCTGCACGACGAGCTGGACTTGCCCTTCGGCGACGTCCGGCTCAAGCTCGGCGGCGGTGACAACGGGCATAACGGCCTTCGGTCGGTGACCGCATCGCTCGGCAGCCGGGAGTATCACCGCGTGCGGATCGGCATCGGCAGGCCGCCGGGGCGCATGGATCCGGCGGACTTCGTGCTGCGCGACTTCAGCCGGGCGGAGGCGGAGCAGCTGCCGGAGATCCTGGGCCGGGCAGCAGACGCGGTCGAGGCGCTGATCACCCGCGGGCTCGCCGCAGCCCAGAACCTGTACCACGAGCGCCGCTAGCAGCTGCGCTGCAGCACAAGCGCCTTGAGGGTGGCGCCCCACTCGTAGGCGATCTGGTACGGCCAGTCGATCAGCGGGAGCGGCGCCGTGACGACGTAGACCTTCGCGCGAAGGCACCGGCCGAAGCGCAGTCGTGCCCGCAGATCCTGCGGGGCGATGGCCACTATCGCCAGGGAAGTCCAGTGGTACCGCCGCACCATCCGGCCGGCGAATTCCGCCTCGCCCCTCGTTGTCTGCGGATCGGGGTTGAAGCAGATGATCCTGACGCCGCGGACGGGAGGAATGCACGCCGTGCTGCCCGTGCGCAGGGGCGTCGAGGTCGACACGACCATGACAGCTGCGTGGTGTCCGGCAGCCAGGCGAAGGGCGAACGGGATGCGGTCGCCGGCCCCGCCGAGGACGACGATGGCGCTCACCCGTGCGGGCATGCCGCGGTCCGGCCAGACGAAGAGGAAAGCAGAGGCGACGGCGAACACCAGGACGAGCGCCGCCAGCGTCATGATCAGTCGGCGAAAGGGCCGCGAGGCCAGGACCCGGCGCGCCCGCTGCGGGCGCCTGAGCACAGAGCGTGCGGCCACCTCAGGGCGTCACACTGGTCTTGGTCAGCCGCAGGCATGCGTTAACGTGGACCCCCATACGGTCGTGGCGCTCATAGCCAGGCTCGCCCGTCGCTGGCAGTCCCGCCAGCCTGCAGGCCGTAGCCTTGCGATGGCCGTGCCAGCCAGTTGCACAATCATAGGTGGAGCTTTCTTGACGGTATCTGACGACGAACTTGCGTCACAGCTGGCTGAAGACGCGGGCCGCCGGCTGCTGGAGCTCCGAGGCCGGGGCGGAGATCCGCGGGAGCTCAAGGACGCGGGCGATCGTCTCTCGCACGAGTTCCTGATGGCTGAGCTGGCCAGGCTGAGGCCCGCAGAGGCCGTGCTCTCCGAGGAAGGCGCCGACGACCCGGCCCGGCTGTCGGCAGATCGCGTCTGGATCATCGACCCGCTGGACGGCACCCGGGAGTTCGGGGAGCCGGGGCGGTCCGACTGGGCTGTCCACGTCGCGCTCTGGCAGGCCGGCGACCTGATCGCGGGCGCAGTTGCGCTGCCGGCCCAGGGTCAGGTGCTGAGCACCGCGGTACCCCCGGCGCCGCCTGTGCCGCCGGCGCAGCCGCTGCGGCTGCTGGCGAGCCGCACCCGACCGCCTGAGTTCCTGGCTGCGCTGGCGACGGACCTGCACGCGGTCCTGGTGCCGATGGGATCTGCGGGCGCGAAGGCGGCCGCGGTGATCCAGGGCCAGGCCGACGCCTACGTCCACGCCGGCGGCCAGTACGAGTGGGACTCGGCTGCTCCGGTGGCTGTCGCCCGCGCAGCCGGCCTGCACGCGTCCCGGATCGACGGCTCGGCTCTCGTGTACAACCAGAGCCATCCGTACATACCTGATATTCTGATTTGTCCGGTCGGAATTGCGGCATCGCTGCTGCAAGCGATCGAGCGGTCCCGCCGCACCGCCCAGCCGGGCGATGCCCACGTCATCACCGTCCAGTGACCCGGAGCAGCCTGAGATGACGCCGTCCCGCACTGACTACCTCATGTCTCAGCTCGACGTGCTCGAGGCCGAGTCGATCCACATCATGCGCGAGGTCGCCGCTGAGTTTGAGCGCCCGGTTCTGCTCTTCTCAGGCGGCAAGGACTCCATCGTCATGCTGGCCCTTGCCGAGCGCGCGTTCTGGCCCGCGCGCATCCCGTTCCCGCTTATGCATGTCGACACCGGCCACAACTTCCCCGAGGTCCTGGCCTACCGGGACCGCCGCGTGGAAGAGGTCGGCGCCCGCATCGTCGTCGCATCGGTACAGGAATCCATCGACGCCGGGAAAGTCGTGGAGGAAACGGGGCGCTGGGCGAGCCGCAACCGCCTGCAGACTACGACGCTTCTGGACGGTATCGCCGACAACAGGTTCGACGCGGTCTTCGGCGGCGCCCGGCGCGACGAGGAGAAGGCGCGGGCGAAGGAACGCGTCTTCTCGTTCCGTGATGAGTTCGGTCAGTGGGACCCGAAGAACCAGCGGCCGGAGCTGTGGAACGTCTACAACACCCGGATCCGCCGCGGCGAGCACATCCGCGTCTTCCCGCTGTCGAACTGGACGGAGCTCGACATCTGGGACTACATCGCCCGGGAGCAGCTGGAGATCCCGGCGATCTACTTCACCCACACCAGGAATGTC
This sequence comes from uncultured Actinomycetota bacterium, assembly GCA_963711535.1. Lineage (GTDB taxonomy): Bacteria > Actinomycetota > Actinomycetes > Streptosporangiales > Streptosporangiaceae > JAJYUU01. Next base: position 1,458,416 of record CAVQEN010000008.1, read on the forward strand.
TTCGAGCGCGACGGCATCCTGCTGGCGGACAGCGAGTTCGTCGCCCGCGCTGACGATGAGCCCGTCTACGAGGCACGCGTCCGGTACCGGACGGTCGGCGACATGACCTGCACGGGTGCCGTCGAGTCGGCGGCGGCAACGGTGAACGAGGTCATCGCCGAGGTCGCCGCCACGCGCATCACCGAGCGCGGGCAGACACGGGCCGATGACCGTGCCAGCGAGGCAGCGATGGAAGACCGCAAGCGGGAGGGTTACTTCTGATGACCACGTTGCAGCCGGGCCTCGGCGACGTCACCGAGGAGCCGAAGCACATGGACATCCTTCGGCTCGCCACAGCGGGCTCGGTGGACGACGGCAAGAGCACGCTGATCGGGCGACTGCTGTTCGACTCCAAGGCGATCTTCGAGGATCAGCTAGCCGCCGTAGAGCGCACCAGCAAGGAGCGCGGCGAGGAATACACGAATCTGGCCCTGCTCACCGACGGCCTGCGGGCCGAGCGTGAGCAGGGCATCACGATCGACGTGGCCTACCGGTACTTCGCGACGCCGCGACGCAAGTTCATCATCGCCGACACGCCCGGTCACGTTCAGTACACGCGCAACATGGTCACCGGTGCGTCCACCGCCGACCTGGCGATCGTGCTCGTCGACGCCAGGAACGGGCTGACCGAGCAGAGCCGCAGGCACGCCTTCCTCGCGACTCTGCTGCGCGTGCCGCATCTGGTGCTCGCGGTCAACAAGATGGACCTGGTCGACTACAGCCAGGAAGTCTTCGACGGGATCGCCGAGGAGTTCACTGCGTTCGCGACCAAGCTGGAGATCGGCGACCTGACGTTCATCCCGATCTCCGCCCTGCATGGCGATAACGTCGTCCAGCGGTCGGTGAACATGCCGTGGTACGACGGGCCGTCGCTGCTGCACCACCTGGAGCACGTGCACATCGCGTCGGACCGCAACCTGATCGACGTCCGGTTCCCGGTGCAGTACGTGATCCGGCCGCATCAGGCCACGGACCCCGAGCTGCATGACTACCGCGGCTACGCGGGACAGGTCGCCGGCGGCGTGCTCAAGCCCGGCGACGAGGTCATGCACCTGCCGTCCGGCCTGACCACGACGATCCGTCAGATCGACACGGCCCGCGGCCCGGTGGCGGAGGCCTTCTCACCGATGTCGGTGACGCTGCTGCTTGCAGACGATCTCGACGTGTCGCGCGGAGACATGTTCTGCCGCCCGCACAACCAGCCGGCCGCCACCCAGGACATCGAGGCCATGATCTGCTGGATGAGCGACGTCCGGCCGCTGACCCCCGGCAGCAGGCTGCTTGTCAAGCACACCACAAGGACGGTCAAGGCCATCGTGCGCGACCTGCACTATCAGCTGAACGTCAACACCCTGCACCGAGACGAGTCGGCGCCGCAGCTTGGCCTCAACGAGATCGGCCGGGTGACCCTGCGGGTGACGCAGCCGTTGTTCTGTGACCCGTACGCCCGGAACCGCCTGACCGGCGGCCTGATCCTCATCGACGAGTCGACGAGTTCCACCGTCGGCGCCGCGATGATCACCGACAACTAGGCCGCATCGGTCGGCTGCCGCGGTCCGGCCGCTGATGTGCCGTGGATGTCCCGTGACGCATCGGCGTCAGGTGCCTGCTGCCTGCGATGACCCCGGCCATGCGGACAGCGGCGGGGGCCGGCGAGCCAGAGTAGATGTCGCTGATCGCCGGAAAGTGCTACCTCGCGTGTCTGAGTCCTGATATCAGTTCTACTGGTACACGATGGCGGGATGGCGGCACTCTGTCGCCGTCGGCGCCAGTTGACCCATCCGTGGGGGTCGGGATCGCATGCCGCACAGGCTGATCCAGGTGGAGAGTTATGTCCGCGCGTCCGGTCCGGTCGTAGTGGACATATCCGATTTTAGGGTGGCGAGTTGATCATAGATCGTGCGGCCTCCTCAGATGCCAGGCCGCGAACCGGGCCCCCGTCGGCTCAGGGCGTCATCGACGCCATGCGCGCGGCTGTGCCGCCGCGGCGGGTGGAACTGACCAGCGCGGAACTCCGGAAGCTGAGCGAGCTGACACTTGAGTTGATTGACGCGCGCCCGGATGCGGCGAGCGAGTTCAAGCGCTTCGACGCGGTCAGATTCCGGAACACCGCCGTCCGTGAGCCCGAGCTGACGGAATGGCTGGCGGGCAAGAGAGTGCTGGTCACCGGGGGCACTGGCTGCGTTGGATCGATGCTCCTCGCCGAACTCGCCCGGTTCGGCGCCGGGCACCTGTGGTCGCTGAGCCGGCGTGTCACCACCGGCTGGCCAGTTCTGGATCAGGTCACCTACGTGCACGCAGACGTCCGCCATCCGGCGGACCTCAGCCGGGCGGTTAGCTCGATCCGGCCCGACATCGTCTTTCACCTCGCTGCTCAGCGTGATCCCGGTCTTGCCGAGCGCGAAGTCGTCCGGACCGTGCACACGAACCTGATGGGCACGAGCCACATTGTCAGCGCTTGCGCGGAGGCAGGGGTCTCCGACCTGATCTGTGCTACCAGTGGTAAAGCACTGCGTCCGTACTCGCGGGCGGTCTACACAGCGGGCAAGCGTGCCGCCGAATGGGTCCTGGCGAGCGCTGCGGATCGCACCGAGATGAAGGTGTCGGCCAGCAGGTTCACTCATGTGGTCGATAACTCGATCATCGGCGAGCGGCTCAGGGCGTGGGCAGCAAGCGGCATCATTCGCCTGCACGATCCCGACGTCGCCTTCTACGTGCAGTCGGCCCTCGAATCAGCGCAGCTCATGCTCAATGCTGGCGTCCGCGCGCAGCGCGGACGGTTCGAGGTGTCGGCGATCAGCGACCTCGGCTGGCCGGTGAGCCTGCTGGACCTGGCAGTCGGGACACTGCAATCGCACGGCTCGGGTACGCCCGTCTATTTCAGCGGCTACGACCCCGGCTATGAGCAAGTCGCCTTCCCGGCCCTCTACGACCCGATGACAGCGGGCGACTTCAGTCCCCTGCTGAACGGCTTCGAGGCCGCATCGGCGGAGCGCGCACCCGGACTGGAGATCGATTTGTGCGCCCTGCCGTTTGACCTCGGCCGGGTCGACGCTGGGATCCTGCCGAGGCTGGAACAGGCGTGCCTGACAGACGACCCGATTGCGGTTCGTGCCGGGCTCGATGAGCTGTCCCAGCAGGTTTTCGATGCCGCGCTCGCCCCGCTTCCGGCCCCGCTGCTCCGTCGGACAATCGCGCTGGCCAGCCAGTATGAAGCCGAGCTGAGCGAGGACCACGCTTATATGCTGGCCGGCCTGAGGCGGCACCTGCCGTCAGCCGTTACTGCTGACAGGAACTAGCGAGCGGCCTCCGCGCGGGTCTTCTGTCCGCCCTGTGCCAGGCTGGCTCCATGACGCGTGCCCAGCTCGACAAGCGACCCGCCGAGGTCTCGGCGATGTTCGACCGGGTCGCCGACCGCTACGACTTGCTGAACGACGCCTTGTCACTGGGCATGGACCGCCGCTGGCGCCGGGCGGTGGCCAGGGCCGTCGGTGCCGGGCCAGGCCAGCTCGTCCTGGACCTGGCCGCCGGAACCGGGACCTCCTCGCGCGCCTTCACTGCCGCGGGCGCGCGCTGCGTCGCCTGTGACTTCTCGCTGGGGATGCTCAGCGTCGGAGCCCGCAAGCCGGCCGCGGGGCTGGCGTTCGTGGCCGGGGACGCGCTGGCGCTCCCCTTCGGTGACGATGCCTTCGACGTGGTGACGATCTCCTTTGGGCTGCGCAACGTGGCCGACACCGGCCAGGCGCTCGCCGAGCTGCTGCGCGTCAGCCGGCCGGGCGGGCGGCTGGTGATCTGTGAGTTCAGCCACCTTCCGGCCCGGCGCCTCAACGCGTTGTACGAGCAGTACCTCGGCCGCGCGCTGCCGGTGGTCGCCCGCCGCCTGTCCGGCAACGCCGAGGCCTACGACTACCTGGCCGAGTCGATCCGGGACTGGCCCGCCCAGCCCGAGCTGGCCGGCAAGATCGCCGCGGCGGGCTGGTCAGGCGTGAGCTGGCGCAACCTGTCGCTGGGGATCGTCGCGCTGCACGAGGCGCGGCGTCCGGGATAGCGGCTCCGAAGTGCCAAGATAGGACCTGCAGACGGGAACGAGGCCGCCGCAAACTCCGCCGCCTCCCGCTCGCGGCGCGGGATGCTGACCCCGGGCCGGTGCCAGTACGGGGCGGCCGAACGACGACCATCCCGCCAGGACTACACTGCGAGGCGAACCTTCTTGTGAAGAGGTTCACAAGACAGATCAGGACGGGTCCGTGACCGAGCAAGTACCCCGCCGGCCCGCCAGAATCGGCCCCTCATGATGAGCTGGTCGGTTCGGCGCGCGTGAGCGCGGCCGCGCCTAGCGCAGTGTCGACGGCGCGGAGCGCAGGGCCGGCGGTGACCGAGACCGCCGACGTTATTGTCGTCGGTGCCGGGCCGGCTGGCTCCGCGGTGGCTTTTTACCTGGCGACGTCGGGGCTGGACGTGCTCGTGCTGGAGAAGACGAGCTTCCCGCGGGAGAAGGTCTGCGGCGACGGGCTGACGCCCAGGGCGGTCAAGGCGCTGACCGCGATGGGCGTGCCGACGCCCGAGGATGAGGGCTGGCTGCGAAACAAGGGCCTGCGCATCATCGGCGGCGGCGGCCGCATCGAGCTGGACTGGCCGGAGCTGTCCAGCTATCCCGGTTACGGCCTCGTGCGTACCCGGACGGACTTCGACCAGATCCTGGCCCGGCATGCCGAGAAGGCAGGGGCCCGGCTGCTGGAGAACGCGACCGTGACCGGCCCGCTGCTCGACGACCGGAGCGGCCGGATCACTGGGGTGACCACGAAGGACGGCCGGAACTTCCGGGCCCGCCTCGTCGTGGCGGCCGACGGGAACTCCTCCCGCCTGTCGGTGGCGATGGGCCTGCACAAGCGGGACGACCGCCCGCTCGGCGTGGCTGTGCGGAGCTACTACACCTCGCCTCGACACGACGACGACTACCTCGAGGCATGGCTGGACCTGTGGGACGGCGACTCGCTGCTGCCCGGCTACGGCTGGATCTTCGGCATGGGCGACGGAACGTCGAACGTCGGGCTTGGCCTGCTGAACACCTCGAGCGGCTTCGGCGAGATCGACTACCGGGAGATGCTGCGCAAATGGCTGGGCGCCATGCCCGCCGAGTGGGGGTTCTGCGAGGAGAACCGCACCCAGCCGGTGCGCGGGGCAGCATTGCCGATGGGCTTCAACCGGACGCCGCACTACACCCGGGGACTGCTGCTGGTGGGTGACGCCGGCGGGATGGTCAACCCGTTCAACGGCGAGGGCATCGCCTATGCGATGGAGTCGGGCGAGCTGGCGGCGCGGGTGATCACCCAGGCGCTCGCGCGGCCGACCGCGGCCGGCCGCGAGCGGGTGCTGGCGAGCTATCCGCGGCAGCTCAAGGAGGCCTACGGCGGCTACTACACGCTCGGCCGGGTGTTCGTCGACCTGATCGGCAAGCCGTCCGTCATGCAGTTCTGCACGAAGCACGGCGTGAAGCGGCCGGCCGTGATGCGCTTCACCATGAAGCTGCTCGGCAACCTGACCGATACCCGTGGTGGTGACGCGGTGGACCGGGTGCTGAACGTGGTGTCTAAAATGACGCCGGCGGCATAGCCGACGATGGTTACCAATCTGCCCATGCCTACTGAGACAGTGCTAATCCAGACAGAGCTGATCCGGATAAAGGGGGTGACAGGGTAGTGAGCCTCTATGTGCCGATCCTGGCCCTGGGCATTCTGGCCGCGGTCTTCGCGACTTTCTCGCTCGTCGCGGGCTCCCTCGCCGGTCCGAAGCGGTGGAACCGGGCCAAGCTGGAGGCCTACGAGTGCGGCATCGAGCCGACCCGGCAGCCGCTGGGCATCAGGTTCCCCGTCAAGTACTACCTGACGGCGATGCTGTTCATCGTCTTCGACATCGAGATCATCTTCCTGTACCCGTGGGCCGTGTACTTCGACAAGCTCGGAGTCTTCGGCCTGGTCGAGATGGTGACGTTTATCGCCACCGTGCTGGTCGCGTACGTCTACGTGTGGCGGCGCGGCGGCCTGGAGTGGGATTAGCAATGGGAATTGAGGACAAGCTGCCGGCGGGCGTACTGCTGACGACTGTCGAGCAGATCGCCGGCTACGCACGCAAGAGCTCGGTCTGGCCCGCGACGTTCGGGCTCGCCTGCTGCGCGATCGAGCTGATGTCGACCGGCGGGCCTCGGCACGACCTGGCCCGGTTCGGCATGGAGCGGGCGTCGAACACCCCGCGGCAGGCGGACCTGATGATCGTGGCCGGTCGCGTCAGCCAGAAGATGGGGCCGGTGCTCCGGCAGATCTACGACCAGATGTCCGAGCCCAAGTGGGTGATCTCGATGGGCGTCTGCGCGTCGAGCGGCGGCATGTTCAACAACTACGCGATCGTGCAGGGCGTCGACCACATCGTCCCGGTGGACATCTACCTGCCGGGCTGCCCGCCGCGGCCGGAGATGCTGATCGACGCGATCGTCAAGCTGCACGACAAGATCCAGAACATGAAGCTCGGCGTGAACCGGGAGCACCAGATCACCGAGCTTGAGGAGGCCGGGCTGCGCCGGCTGCCGCTCGCTGGCGGCGGCGCGGGTGTCGCAGCCGGCGCTCCGCACGCTACTGGCCGCCCGCAGCTCGGGCTGCTCGACCAGCCCGCCGAGGGACCAACGCCCGGAGGCACGCATTGAGCGGCCCGGCCCAGCCCGGCGAGGGCGACGGCGCTCAGGGGAATTCGGCGCCGCAGGACCCGGCCGAGGTAGCCGGGCAGGAGCGGCTGTCCGAGCAGGTGATGCGCACCGGCATGTTCGGTACGGGCGGCTCCGGTGACACGTCCGGCTACGGCGGCCTGCAGGTCCGCCGTCCGCCCCGGCTGGCCAGCCCGCGCCCCTATGGCTCGTACTTCGACGAGATCGCCGACCGGCTGTCGCAGTCCCTCGATCAGTCCGGGTCGAGCTTCGGCGCGGCCGTCGAGCAGGTGATCGTCGCGAACGGCGACCTTACCTTCTACGTGCGCCGCGAGCAGCTGCCGTCGGTAGCCACCCGGCTGCGGGACGACCCGACGCTGTCGTTCGAGATGTGCCTCGGAGTCTCCGGCGTGCACTACCCGGACGAGACCGGCAGCGAGCTGCATGCCGTGTACCACCTGCTGTCGATCACCCACAACCGGCGGCTGCGCCTGGAGGTCACGGCGCCGGACGCCGACCCGCACATCCCGTCGCTCGTCGCTGTCTACCCGACCTGCGACTTCCACGAGCGCGAGACGTGGGACTTCTTCGGCGTCGTCTTCGACGGCCACCCCGCGCTGACCCGGATCGAGATGCCGGACGACTGGCGCGGGCACCCGCAGCGGAAGGACTACCCGCTCGGCGGCATCCCAGTGGAGTACCGCGGCGCGACTATCCCGCCGCCGGACGAGCGGAGGTCTTACGAGTGACCGCTCCGGCTGACCATGACGACAGCTACGCGACGGGCTCTGAGTACGACGCCGAGGGCCAGGTGTACGACGTCGCCGGCGGGGACTGGGACGAGGTCGTCGTCGCCGCCGCGGCGGACGACGAGCGCAACAGCGACGAGCGCATGGTCATCAACATGGGCCCGCAGCACCCGTCCACGCACGGTGTGCTCCGCCTGGTGCTCACGCTCGACGGCGAGACCGTTACTGAGCTCCGGCCGGTGATCGGCTACCTGCACACCGGCATCGAGAAGAACATGGAGTTCCGCACCTGGACGCAGGGCACCACGTTCTGCACCCGGATGGATTACCTCGCGCCGCTGTTCAACGAGGCCACATACTGCCTGGCAGTGGAGAGGCTGCTCGGCGTCGAGGCCGAGATCCCCGAGCGGGCCACCATCATCAGGGTGCTGCTGATGGAACTCAACCGGATCTCCTCGCACCTGACCGCCATCGGCACCTTCGGGCTGGAGCTGGGCGCGACCACCGTGTTCATCTACGGCATGCGCGAGCGCGAGAAGACGCTCGACATTTTCGAGCTGATCACCGGGCTGCGGATGAACCACGCGTTCATCCGGCCCGGCGGCGTCGCGCAGGACCTGCCCGCGGGCGCGCTCGAGCGGCTGCGGGAGTATCTGCGGGTACTGCCGGGCCTGCTCGGCGAGATCCGGGCGCTACTCGACAACGCGCCGGTCTATCACGCCCGCACGAAGAACGTGGCGTACCTGGATGTCACCGGCTGCATGGCCCTCGGCATCACCGGCCCGATCCTCCGGGCTGCCGGGCTGCCCTGGGACCTGCGCAAGAGCCAGCCCTACTGTGGCTACGAGACCTACGATTTCGACGTGCCGGTGCAGCAGACCGCGGACGTGTTCGGTCGGTACCTGGTCCGGATGGACGAGATGGACCAGTCGCTGCGGATCATCAAGCAATGCGTGGACCGGCTCTCGGGTCCGCGGCCGGCCGACGACCCGGTGATGATCGCCGACAAGAAGATCGCCTGGCCCGCGAAACTCGCGCTCGGTCCGGACGGCATGGGCAACTCGCCGGACCACATCGCGCACATCATGAGCCAGTCGATGGAAGCCCTGATCCACCACTTCAAGCTGGTCACCGAGGGCTTCCGGGTGCCGGCGGCCAGGTTTACCAGGCGGTGGAGTCGCCGCGCGGCGAGCTCGGCTGTCACGCGGTGAGCGACGGCGGCACCCGGCCGTTCCGGGTGCACTTCCGCGATCCGTCCTTCACCAACCTGCAGGCAGTCGCGGCGATGGCTGAGGGCGGCCTGGTCGCCGACGTCATCGCGGCGGTTGCCAGCATCGATCCTGTGCTGGGAGGCGTGGACAGGTAATGGCGCTCAGCGAGGAGGCACGCGCTCGGCTTGCGCCGCAGGCAGCTGAGATCATCGGCCGGTACCCCCGGGCGCGCTCGGCCCTGCTGCCGCTGCTGCACCTGGTGCAGTCCGAAGAGGGCTACGTCTCGCAGGACGGCATCGAGTACTGCGCCGAGCAGCTCGGCATCACCGAGGCGGACGTCACCGGCGTGGTGTCCTTCTACACCATGTACAAGCGCAAGCCGGTGGGCGAGTTCCACGTCGGCGTGTGCACGACGGCGCTGTGCGGGGTGATGGGCGGCGACGCGATCCTGGCCGACCTGACCGAGCACCTGGGTGTCGGCATCGACGAGCCGACGAGCGACGGCAAGGTCAGCGTCGAGCACGTCGAGTGCAACGCCGCCTGCGACTACGCGCCCGTGGTGATGGTCAACTGGGAGTTCTTCGACAACATGACGCCGCAGGCGGCGCGCGACCTGGTCGACGGGCTGCGCATCGGCGCTGACGTCCACCCGACCAGGGGCGCGCCGCGGCTGTGCACCTGGAAGCAGGCGTCGAAGATCCTGGCGGGCTTCCCCGACGGCCAGGCCGCGGAGGGCAACACGGCCGGCGCGCCGACGCTGGCGGGCCTGCGCATCGCGAAGGAGCAGGGCTGGACGGCACCGGAGGGAAAGCTGTGACCACCATCCTGACCCCGGAGCTCAGCGCCCACTGGGACGAGCCGGACTCGTTCCGGCTGGCGGCCTACCAGCGCAACGGCGGTTACCAGGCGCTGCGCAAAGCCCTGGCGATGCAGCCGGACCAGGTCATCCAGACGCTCAAGGACTCGGCGCTCCGCGGGCGCGGCGGCGCGGGCTTCCCGACCGGCAACAAGTGGGGCTTCATCCCGCAGGGGGACGGCAAGCCGCACTACCTGGTGGTGAACGCCGACGAGTCCGAGCCAGGCGCGTGCAAGGACATGCCGACGCTGCTGGCGAACCCGCAGGCGCTCATCGAGGGCATCATCATCACCTGCTATGCCATCCGCTCGGAGAAGGCGTTCATCTACGTGCGCGGCGAGGTACTGCAGGCGGCCCGCCGACTGCAGCTGTCCGTCGCGGAGGCCTACCAGGCCGGCTACCTGGGCGAGAAGATCCTCGGCTCGGATCTGAACCTCGACGTGGTCGTCCACTCCGGCGCCGGTGCCTACATCTGCGGTGAGGAGACGGCGCTCCTCGACTCGCTCGAGGGCCTCCGCGGGCAGCCGCGCCTCAAGCCGCCGTTCCCGGCCGTGGCGGGCCTGTACGCCTGCCCGACCGTGGTCAACAACGTCGAGTCGATCGCCTCCGTGCCCTACATCCTCGAGTACGGCGCGGCCGACTTCACCCGCTTCGGCACCGAGCGATCGAAGGGCTTCGGCCTGTTCTCGCTGTCTGGTCACGTGACCACGCCGGGCCAGTACGAGGCACCACTGGGCACTACGCTGCGGGAGCTTCTGGAGCTGGCTGGCGGGATCCGGCACGGCCGCCGGCTGAAGTTCTGGACGCCGGGCGGCTCGTCGACTCCGCTGTTCACTGAGCAGCACCTGGACGTTCCGCTCGACTACGAGTCGGTCGCTGCGGCCGGGTCGATGCTCGGCACCCGGTCGATCCAGCTGTTCGACGACACCACCTGCGTGGTCCGGGTCGTGCTGCGGTGGGAGGAGTTCTACCGGCACGAGTCGTGCGGCAAGTGCACCCCGTGCCGGGAGGGCAGCTGGTGGGTGGTGCAGCTGCTGCAGGCGCTGCAGGACGGCCAGGGCAGCGAGGCGGACCTGGAAAAGCTCCTCGACATCTGCGACAACATCACCGGCCGCGCGTTCTGCGCGCTCGGTGACTCGATCCAGCCGGCCATCGCCTCCTCGCTGCAGTACTTCCGGGACGAGTACCTCGAGCACCTGCGGATCGGCGGCTGCCCGTTCGATCCCGCCGCATCCACTCTCTTCGCCATGGAGACTGCCTGATGTCAGAGCAGACCCCGACCGCCGAGGTCGCACGCCCGGCCGACGGTGTCAGCGTCACGATCGACGGATTCGAGATCACGGTGCCGAAGGGCACGCTGGTCATCCGCGCCGCCGAGATGCTGGGCATCCAGATCCCGCGCTTTTGCGACCACCCGCTACTCGACCCGATCGGTGCCTGCCGGCAGTGCCTGGTGCACATCGAGGGCCAGCCCAAGCCGCCAGCCTCCTGCACGACCACGGTGACCGACGGCATGGTGGTCCGCACCCAGCTCACCTCGCCCGTAGCCGAGAAGGCACAGCGCGGCATGATGGAGCTGCTGCTGGTCAACCACCCGCTCGACTGCCCGATGTGCGACAAGGGCGGCGAGTGCCCGCTGCAGAACCAGGCCATGTCGACCGGCCAGGGCGAGAGCCGGTTCTACGGAACCAAGCGCACGTTCCCGAAGCCGATCGCGCTGTCCGCGCAGGTGCTGCTCGACCGCGAGCGGTGCATCCAGTGCGCCCGGTGCACCCGTTTTGCCGACCAGGTCGCCGGCGACCCGCTGATCGAACTGCTGGACCGCGGCCCGCAGGAGCAGGTCGGTGTCGCCGAGGGCGTTCCCTTCGACTCGTACTTCTCCGGCAACACCGTGCAGATCTGCCCGGTCGGAGCGCTCACCGGCACCTCGTACCGGTTCCGCGCCCGCCCGTTCGACCTGGTGTCCACGCCCAGCCTCTGCGAGCACTGCGCGGCCGGCTGCCGCCAGCGCACCGACCATCGCCGCGGTGCAGTGACACGACGGCTGGCGGGCAGTGATCCGGCGGTCAACGAGGAGTGGAACTGCGACAAGGGCCGGTGGGCGTTCACCTACGCGACTCAGCCCGATCGCCTCGTTTCCCCGCTCGTGCGGGATGAGGCCGGCCTGCTGCGGCCTGCCTCCTGGCCGGAGGCGCTTGACGCGGCCGCGCGCGGCCTGCTCGCCGCGCGCGGCCGCGCCGGAGTGCTCCCGGGCGGCCGGCTGACCCTCGAGGATGCCTACGGCTACGCCAAGTTCGCGCGGGTCGCGCTCGGCACCAACGACATCGACATGCGGGCCAGGCCGCACTCCGCGGAGGAGCTGCAGTTCCTGGCCGACCACGTCGTCGGCCGCGTCAGCCTGACCTACGATCAGCTGCAGCAGGCGCCCGCCGTGCTTCTTGCGGGCTTCGAGCCCGAGGATGAGTGCCCGATCGTCTTCCTGCGGCTGCGCAAGGCGACGCGGGCGGGCCGGATGGCGGTCTACGCCCTGGCTGCCGTCCCGACCCGAGGGCTGGAGAAGCTGTCGGGGACGCTGCTGCCGACCGTGCCCGGCGCCGAGGCGGCCGCGCTGACCGCGCTCGCCGGAGGGTCCGGGGGGCAGGCACAGACTCGCCGGCCGCCGCTGCTCTGCGTCAGCCCGGCGCCGTGATCCTCGTCGGCGAGCGTCTGGCTGAGGTACCCGGCGCGCTGACGGCCGCGGCCCTGCTGGCACGCCAGACGGGTGCGCGGCTTGCCTGGATCCCCCGGCGAGCCGGCGAGCGCGGCGCGCTCGAGGCGGGTGCGCTACCGAACCTGCTGCCGGGCGGACGGCGGATCGGCTCCGCGGAGACGAGTTCTGAGGTCGCCCGGGTGTGGGGCGTCGGCTCACTGCCGGGTGACCCCGGGTTCAGCACCAGCGAGATCCTGTCCGCGACCGCCAGCGGCGACATCGAGGCGCTGCTGATCGGCGGCGTCGATCCCGCGGACCTGCCCGATCCGGCTGCCGCCCTGGCCGCCATCGATGCCGCGGGCTTCGTGGTCAGCCTCGAGACGCGCGTCAGCGCGGTCACCGACCGTGCGGACGTGGTCTTCCCGGTTGCCGTCGTGGCCGAGAAGCCGGGAACGTTCGTGAACTGGGAAGGCAGGCCAGGGTCCTTCACCGCCGCGCTGTCGGTGCCAGTGCGCACCGACCTGCAGGTACTCGCCGCGATCGCGGACGAGATGGATGTGCACCTCGGCCTGCCCGACACCGAGTCGGCCCGTCGCGAGCTGACCATCCTTACCCAGTCGCCTGCCCTCTCGCCGAGTCCGTCGCCCGCATCCGCCCCGGCCGGCCAGGTGGACCAGCTCAGCGTGGCACATCCGGGTCCGGGCAGCGCGCTGCTGGCTACCTGGCATAATCTCCTCGACGTCGGCCGGATGCAGGACGGTGAGCCCAATCTGGCGGGCACGGCGCACGCCGCGGTCGCGCGAATGTCCGCCGCCACTGCTGCCGAAGCCGGCACCGCCGACGGCGCCAAGGTCACCGTGGCAACCGACCACGGCTCGATAACTGTACCGGTGGAGATCGCCGAGATGCCTGACCGGGTTGTCTGGCTGCCGACCAACTCGGCTGGCTGCACTGTCCGCCGCGACCTCGTGGCCGGCCACGGCAGCGTAGTTTCGGTGAGGAGCGCGCAGTGAGTTCGCTGGCGGTGAAGGGGCTGGCGGCCGGAAAGCCGGCCAGCAACGTGCCGACCCTGGCCAGCTTCGGGCACGACCCGTGGTGGATCGTCATCATCAAGGTCCTGATCGTCTTCCTGTTCCTGATGATCACGACCCTGATGGCGATCTGGGCCGAGCGGCGCATCCTCGGCCGCATGCAGCAGCGCCCCGGCCCGAACCGCGCCGGCAAGTTCGGCCTGCTGCAGTCCCTCATGGACGGCATCAAGCTGGCACTGATGGAGGACATCGTCCCGCGCGGCGTGGACAAGCTCCTCTTCATGATCGCGCCGGCCATCTCGGTCATCCCGGCCTTCATCAGCTTCGCGGTCATCCCGTGGGGGCCGATCGTGTCGATCGGCGGCCACCGGACGCCGCTGCAGCTCTCCGACCTGCCGGTCGCGGTCCTGCTGATCCTCGCGATGAGCTCGCTCGGTGTCTATGGCATCGTGCTGGCCGGCTACTCGGCTAACTCGCCGTACTCTCTGCTCGGCGGGCTGCGCTCGTCCGCGCAGGTGATCAGCTACGAGATCGCCATGAGCCTGGCGTTCGTGCCGGTGTTCCTGTATTCCGGCTCGCTGTCCACCTCGCAGATCGTCGCCTCGCAGATCAGCGGGCCGCAGTTCCACTTCTTCGGCTACATCTGGCACTGGCCGTCGTGGTACGCGATCCTGCTGCTCCCGTCCTTCCTGATCTACCTGATCACCATGGTCGGCGAGACCAACCGGCTGCCGTTCGACCTGCCCGAAGGCGAGGGCGAGCTGGTCGGCGGCTACCACACCGAGTACTCGTCGCTGAAGTTCGCGATGATCCAGCTGGCCGAGTACGTCAACGTCATCACCGTCTCGGCGCTCGCTACCACGCTGTTCCTCGGAGGCTGGCGCGCCCCGTGGCCGCTGAGCGTCTGGTCTGGCGCCGACAGCGGCTGGTGGCCGGTGCTGTGGTTCCTGACCAAGGTTCTGGTCTTTATCTTCGTCTTCTTCTGGCTGCGCGGCTCGCTGCCGCGAATCCGCTATGACCAGCTCATGCGGCTTGGCTGGAAGGTCCTCATCCCGGGCGCGCTGGCCTGGACGCTCATCGTGGCGACAGCCCGGGTCTACCGGCAGCAGGGAGGCAGCCCCGGTGTCTATGCCGTCGGTGCCGCGATCATCGTGGTGCTGCTCGCGCTGCTGTGGCGCTGGGAATCGGCCGGACTGCGCGCCGAGCGACTGGCTGAGGAGGAAGCCGAAGAGCGCGAGGAGCACGCTGGGGAGCCTGCCCCGTCGGCCCCGTTTCCCACCCCGCCCCTGGATCTTCCGCACTACCACGGCATCGGCGTAGCGCCGTCGGGCGAGCCCGTCCTGGCGAGCGTGACCGGCGACGACAGCGCGCACGGTGGCAGGGCGGATGGCGGCACGAAGGAGGTCACCGGTGCCTGATTACCTGGGTTCCGTCAAGGGGTTCGGCGTCACCTTCCGGCAGATGTTCAGGAAGGTTGACACCGTTGAGTACCCCGAGGTCAAGCTGCCGACCGCACCGCGGTTCCACGGCCGCCATCAGCTCAACCGGTGGCCGGACGGGCTGGAGAAGTGCATCGGCTGCGAGCTGTGCGCGTGGGCCTGCCCCGCTGACGCGATCTACGTCGAGGGTGCCGACAACACGCCCGAAGAGCGGTACTCGCCCGGCGAGCGCTACGGCCGCGTTTACCAGATCAACTACCTGCGCTGCATCCTGTGCGGGCTGTGCATCGAGGCCTGCCCGACCCGCGCGCTCACGATGACCAACGACTACGAGCTCGCCGACGACAGCCGGGAAGCCCTGATCTGGACCAAGGAGCAGCTAGTTGCGCCGCTCCAGCCCGGCATGGAGGCGCCGCCGCACCCGATGCGGCTCGGCGAGACCGAAGAGGACTACTACGCGCTCGGTGCCATGCTCGCCCGCCAGGAAGCCCCGGCCGGAGACGACAGCGGCCTGCGCAACCCGGTCGAAGAGGGCCCAGTGCAGGACTGGCCGGACCAGGGCGAGGAGGCGAAGTGACCAGTACGCACCCGCTTATCCTGGCCAGCTCGGCCGCCCAGACTACCCGGGAGCTCATCTACTGGGTGCTGGCCATCGCGTCGATCGCGGCCGCCCTCGGCATGGTGCTAGCTCGCCGGGCCGTGCACTGCGCGCTGATGCTGGCCATCGTGATGCTGTCGCTGGCGGTCTTCTACGGCATGGAGGGCGCGCCGTTCCTCGCCTTCGTGCAGATCATCGTCTACACCGGCGCTGTCCTCATGCTGTTCCTGTTCGTCCTCATGATCGTCGGCATCACGGCGGCCGACTCGATCATCGAGACGATCCGCGGCCAGCGGCTATGGGCGGCACTGGCGGGCATCGCGATGCTGGTGCTGCTGAGCCTGGTCGTCGGCCACGCTGCCATCGGGTCGGCCGCGCCGCCTACCGCCAAGTTCGGTGACGGCAACGTGACGTCGCTGGCGAACCTGATCTTCACCCGGTACCTGTACCCGTTCGAGATCACCAGCGCCCTGCTCATCACCGCCGCGCTCGGCGCCATGGTGCTGGCGCACCGCGAGCGCACGACCCCGAAGCCGACGCAGCGCGAGCTTGCCGCACGCCGGATTGCCGGCGGCCACCCGACGCCGCTGCCCGGCCCCGGCACCTACGCCCGGCACAACGCGGCCGACATGCCCGC
This sequence comes from uncultured Actinomycetota bacterium, assembly GCA_963711535.1. Taxonomy (GTDB): domain Bacteria; phylum Actinomycetota; class Actinomycetes; order Streptosporangiales; family Streptosporangiaceae; genus JAJYUU01. The sequence goes on from CAVQEN010000008.1 coordinate 1,474,359, forward strand.
ACTGCTCCCCGACGGCAGTCAGAGCGACTTGTCGGTGAGTCCCGTCCTGTCCGGTCAGCCGCCCGAGGAGCGCCCTGAACTTCCGGCCGGCGAGACGCCGGAAGCCGTCGGCACTGTCGCCGGGAACACTGTCGCCGGCAGCACTGTCGCCGGGAGCTTGCCCGCCGGCGGCCAGGAAGCAGGTGAGTAGCAGTGCTGTCCCCCGCCCACTTCATCGCGCTGTCGGTCATCTTGTTCGTGATCGGCGCGGTCGGCGTGCTCGTCCGGCGCAACGCGATCGTGGTGTTCATGTGCGTCGAGCTGATGCTCAATGCCTCCAACCTGGCCTTCGTGACGTTCGCGCGGATGCACGGCGCGCTCGACGGCCAGGTGATTGCCTTCTTCGTGATGGTGGTGGCCGCCGCTGAGGTGGTCGTCGGACTGGCGATCCTGACCTCCATCTTCCGGGCCCGCAGGTCCGCGTCGGTGGACGACGCGAACCTGATGAAGTACTGAGGAAAGGGAGCCATGACCGGCTCAGTCCACGCTGCGCTCGTGCCGCATGTCGCGGCCCTGACGAGCCTGCATGCCACCGGGATCCAGAACGCCGCGTGGCTGCTGCTCGCGTTTCCGCTGTTCGGCGCAGTCGTGCTGCTACTCGGCGGCAAGCGAGCTAACCGCTGGGGCCACCTCCTCGGCGTGGCCATGCCGGTGCTGGCCTTCGCCTACGGCGTCGCGGCGTTCGTGCAGATGCTCGGCTACCCGGCCGCGCACCGGTCCCGCTTCCTGATCATGTTCAACTGGATCGACGTCGGCCGGTTCCGGGTGCCCCTCGGCCTCCAGCTCGACCCGTTGTCGATCTGCTTCGTGCTGCTGATCACCGGTGTCGGCTCGCTGATTCACATCTTCGCCGTCGGCTACATGTCGGACGACCCGGAGCGACGCCGGTTCTTCGGCTACATGAACCTGTTCGTGGCCGCGATGCTGCTGCTCGTGCTGGCCAACAACTATCTGGGCCTGTACGCGGGCTGGGAGGGCGTGGGCCTCGCCTCCTACCTGCTCATCGGCTTCTGGCAGTACAAGCCAACCGCGGCGACTGCGGCCAAGAAGGCCTTCATCGCCAACCGCGTCGGCGACTTCGGGCTGTCGGTGGCCATCATGCTGATGTTCGCCCAGTTCGGCACCGTCACCTTCACCGGCGTGTTCGGATCGGTGCACACTGCAAGCCACGGTGTCGTGCTCGCGATCGGGCTGCTGCTGCTCCTCGGTGCCTGCGGCAAATCCGCCCAGGTGCCGCTGCAGTCCTGGCTGCTGGACGCGATGGAAGGCCCGACACCGGTGTCGGCGCTCATCCACGCCGCGACGATGGTCACCGCCGGCGTTTACCTGATCGTCCGGTCCGCGCCCATCTTCGACCTGTCCGCGGGCGCCCGGCTCGCGGTGGCCATCGTGGGCGCGGTCACGCTGATGTTCGGCGCGATCATCGGCTGCGCGAAGGACGACATCAAGAAGGTCCTGGCCGGATCGACCATGAGCCAGATCGGCTACATGATGCTGGCCGCGGGCCTGGGCCCGGCCGGTTACGTGTTCGCCATCGCGCACCTGCTTGCACACGGGTTCTTCAAGGCCGGCATGTTCCTCGGCGCCGGGTCGGTCAAGCACGAGATGGACGACGAAGTCGATATGCGCCGCTTCGGCGGCCTGTGGAAAGTCATGCCGATCACCTGGGTGACATTCGGGCTCGGTTACCTGGCGATCATCGGCGTGCCGCCGCTATCCGGCTTCTTCACCAAGGATCCGATCATCGATGCGGCGTTCGACAAGGGCGGCACCTCCGGGGCGCTGCTCGGCACGGCTGCCCTGATCGGCGCGGGCATCACGGCCTTCTACATGACCAGGCTGATGTTCATGACCTTCGCGGGCGAGAAGCGCTGGGACGACAAGGTGCACCCGCATGAGGCACCGCCGGTGATGACTGGCCCGATGATCGTGCTGGCGATCGGCTCGATCGGCGCCGGTGCCTTCTTGATCCTGGCGAACCGCCTGCTGAACTTCCTCGGCCCGGTGACCGGCGTGCCGCCGACGCAGCACGGCATCTGGACGTCCTACGGGATCGCGGCCTTGGGCCTTGTCGTCGTCGGCATCCTGATCGCCTGGGCGCTGTTCGGCCGCCGCGAGGTCCCGGTTACTGCGCCGGCCGGAAGCCCGGTCACTGTCGCCGCGCGTAAGGACCTGTACGGCGACACCGTGAACGAGGGCCTGCTCATGCGGCCTGGCCAGTGGCTGACCAGGCTGTCGGTGTTCTTCGACAACCGCGGCGTCGACGGGATCGTCAACACTGTCGCGGCGACTTTCGGCGGATCCTCCGGGCGGCTGCGCAGGGTGCAGTCCGGCTTCGTCCGCTCGTACGCGCTGTCCATGCTGGTGGGAGCCGTGCTGCTTGTCGGCGCGCTCCTGCTGGTGAGGCTCTAGAGCTGGTGAGGCTGCGGACCTGATGAGCAATTTCCCCTGGCTGACCGTAGCGGGCGCGATCCCGCTCGTCGGCGCCATCGCGATCGCGCTGACGCCGGGCCGGACCGCGCCTGGCAGTGCCGCCGACCGCCGCGCTCGCGACCTGCTGGTGAAGCGGATCGCGCTGCTGTTCACACTGGCCACACTTGCGATCACCATCGTCATCGCGGTGAAGTTCAAGACTGGCGGGCCGCGCTTCCAGTTCCAGCAGGTCTACCAGTGGATCCCGGAATTCGGCGTGCACTATGCCGTCGGCGTCGACGGCATCGCCCTGGTGCTCATTCTCATGACCGCTGTCCTCATGCCGGTGGTGATCCTGGCTTCCTGGAACGACGTCGAGGGAGTGAACGCGGCCAGCGGAGCCACTGCGGCTGCTGCGGCCGGCTCTTGCCGCCGACGGTGAAACGCCGGCGGCGCCGCGGGCGTCCCGGACCGCGCGGCTGCGCAGCGCCAAGTCGTACTTCGCCATGATGCTGGTACTCGAGACGATGATGATCGGTGTCTTCGCAGCCACCGACGTCTTCCTGTTCTACGTGTTCTTCGAGGCCATGCTGATCCCGATGTACTTCATGATCGGCAGCTACGGGGTCGGCCAGCGGCAGTACGCGGCGGTCAAGTTCCTGCTCTACAGCCTGCTCGGCGGACTGCTCATGCTGGTCGCGGTCATCGCGCTGTACGTGGAATCCACTCACGGCGGCCACCAGGGCACGTTCCTGTTCACCCAGCTGAGCCACCTGGCGCTGAGCCCCACCAGTCAGAGATGGCTGTTCCTCGGGTTCTTCATCGCCTTCGCGATCAAGGCGCCGGTCTGGCCGTTCCACACCTGGCTCCCGGACGCGGCCACGTCGGCCCAGCCCGGAGCGGCAGTCGTGCTCGTCGGCGTGCTCGACAAGGTCGGCACTTTCGGGATGCTCCGGTACTGCCTGGGCCTGTTCCCGTCCGCGTCGCACTACTTCACGCCGCTGGTGATCGTGCTGGCGGTCATCGGCGTCCTGTACGGCGCGGTGGTGGCCATCGGCCAGCGCGACATGAAGCGCCTGATCGCCTATACCTCGGTGTCGCACATGGGCCTGATCACGCTGGGCATCTTCGCGATGACCAGCGAGGGACAGAGCGGCGCGACGCTGTACATGGTCAACGCCGGCTTCGCGACCGGCGCGCTGTTCATCCTGGCCGGGTTCCTGGTGGCGCGGCGCAACTCCCATCTCATCTCCGACTACGGCGGTGTGCAGACGGTCGCGCCGGTGCTGGCCGGGCTGTTCCTCATCGCCGCCTGGCCGGCCTGTCACTGCCAGGCCTGTCCACGTTCGTCAGTGAGTTCCTCGTGCTCGTCGGAACGTTCACGCGCTACGAGGCAGCTGCGGTCATCGCGACCGTCGGCATCATCCTGGCCGCCATCTACATCCTGTGGATGTACCAGCGGACGATGACCGGCCCGGTCCGCGAGGAGATCAAGGGCATGCCCGACCTTAAGGCTCGCGAGCTGTGGGCCGTCGGGCCGCTCATTGCCCTGCTCGTCGTGCTGGGCGTCTACCCCAAGCCGGTCCTGGACATCATCAACCCCGCGGTGCACAGCACTCTGGTCGGCACGCACAGCACGGACCCGGTGCCGCCGCATCCCGCGAGCGCGCCGGCGACTAGCGCGGGGACGACCAGTTTCGTGCACCATCAACATTCACCTCACCGGACGATTACGAAGCAAGGGAGCTCGGCGTGACCGGGATCGTCACGGCGGCCGCACCGACCATCGCCACGCCGCACATCGAGTGGAGCCTGCTCTCCCCGATGCTGGTGGTGTTCGCGGCGGCCCTGGTCGGAGTGCTGATCGAGGCCTTCGCGCCGCGCGACCTGCGTCGGCCGATGCATATCGCGCTGACCCTGGGCGCGCTGGCGGGCGCCTTCGTGCTCACCATCGTGCTGGCCGCCACCAGCTCGGTGTTCTCGGCCGGCAAGACCGGCGCGGTCGCCGCCATCGGGACCGTCGCCGTGGACAAGCCGACGCTGTTCATCCAGGGCACCATCCTGGTGCTGGCGTTCGTGAGCGCGTTGCTGATCGCCGAGTCCTCGCACGAGGTCAGCGCGTTCACTCCGCAGGCTGCCGCTGTCCCGGGCAGCGCTGAGGAGCGGGAGGGCCTGCTGGCCGGGCTCTCGCACACCGAGGTGTACCCGCTGACCCTGTTCGCGATCGGCGGCATGCTGCTGTTCCCGGCGGCCAATGACCTGCTGACGATGTTCATCGCCCTCGAGGTGCTGTCGCTGCCGCTGTACCTGCTGTGCGGTCTGGCCCGGCGCCGCCGTCTGCTGTCGCAGGAAGCGGCGATGAAGTACTTCCTGCTGGGCGCGTTCTCGTCTGCGATCTTCCTGTTCGGCGTCGCGATGCTCTACGGCTACGCAGGCTCGGTGCAGCTGGCCGCCATCGCGACCGCTGCCCAGAGCGGGACCGCGTCCTCGACGCTGCTGTACGCCGGCATCGCCCTGATCGGCGTGGGCCTGCTCTTCAAGATCGGCGCTGTGCCGTTCCAGGCCTGGAAGCCGGACGTCTATCAGGGCTCGCCGACGCCGATTACTGCGCTGATGGCGTCCTGCACGCTCGTGGCCGCGTTCGGTGCGCTGCTGCGCGTGTTCTATGTGGCCTTCGGTCAGCTGACCTGGGACTGGCGTCCGGCCATGTGGGCAGTCGCCATCATCACCATGCTGGTGGGCTCGATCATCGCCATTACCCAGACCGACATGAAGCGGCTGCTGGCCTACTCGTCCATCGCGCAGGCTGGCTACATTCTGACGGGTGTCATCGCGGCGAACTCCGCGGGCCTCTCGGGCAGCTTGTTCTACCTGGCGGGTTACGGCTTCGCCACCATCGGCGCCTTCGCCGTCGTCACGCTGGTCCGGGACCGGGCTGGCGAGGCGGCGCACATGTCCAGCTGGGCCGGCCTCGGCAAGCGCTCGCCGCTCGTCGCGGGCGTGTTCGCGCTGTTCCTCATCGCGTTCGCGGGCATCCCGCTGACGAGCGGCTTCACCGGTAAGTTCGCAGTGTTCCGCGCGGCGATCGAGGGTGGCGCGCTGCCGCTGGTGATCATCGGCGTGATCAGCAGCGCGATCCTGGCCTTCCCCTACGTCCGGGTCATCGTGCTGATGTTCTTCAGCGAGCCGGCCGCGGAGGGACCGGTGGTCGTGCGGCCAAGCGCCTACACCGGGCTGGCGGTCGCGATCGGCGCCGCTGTGACGGTCGTGCTGGGCATTATCCCGCAGCCGTTGCTGAGCCTGGCGAATCATGCTGCCAGCCAGCTCTTCGTGCGCTAGCCCGCTGAGGCTGATCAGCAGAGATAGCACGGCGCACGGACAGACGTCTGCGTAGCGTTTCCCGCTTATATTTCACAGTCGGGCGGGTTCGCTCGCTGTCCGGTGGAGGAGCCGGGATGGCGGTCGGGCCAGCGCTCGACGAGCCAGCCGCGGCGCTGCCGATATGCTGAGAATTGACGTTTGCTAGCGGAGCCGCGGTGGCCAGTCGCTACCTTTGCTGTCCGCGTGTTTTGGGGAAGGCTGAAGGATTGCCTCAGCTATGTCTGGCTCGCCCGTAAACCAGGCGGCCCATGAGGGGACCCACGTGTTTGCCGCAGTTCCGATGGAACTCAACGACGCAGCGCTCGCGTCCGACGTCGTCGACAGCCTGGCGGTCGTCGAGGAGGGCCTTCGCGAGGCCGCGCGCAGCCAGCACCCGGTGCTGGCCGCTGCTGCTCCGCATCTCACCAGTGCGGGAGGCAAGCGGCTGCGGCCGATGCTGGTGCTGCTGGCCGCCCAGTTCGGTGACCCGCGCGACCCGCGCGTGGTGCAAGCTGCCATCGCGCTTGAGCTCACGCACCTGGCGACGCTGTACCACGACGACGTGATGGATGAGGCGGCGGTCCGCCGCGGCAGCGTCAGCGCTAACTCGCGCTGGGGAAACTCGGTCGCCATTCTGACCGGCGACTTCCTGTTCTCCCGTGCCTCTGAGATGCTGGCCGAGCTCGGACCGGATGCCATCAGGATTCAGGCCAGGACCTTTTCCCGGCTGGTCACCGGGCAGGTCGCCGAGACCGTCGGCTGCCAGCCAGGGGAGGATCCGCTAGAGCACTACCTGGGTGTCGTGAAGGAAAAGACCGCGTCGCTGTTTGCGACGTCCGGGCAGTTCGGCGCAATGTTCTCGGGCGCTCCGGACAGCGTGATCGACCGCATCACTCCGGCTTGCCATGCCCTCGGCGTGGCCTTTCAGCTGGCCGACGACATCCTGGATGTCGAGAGCGCCTCGGAGCAGTCGGGCAAAACCCCCGGCACCGATCTGCGGGAGGGAGTCCGCACGCTGCCGATGCTGCATGCACTCCGCTCCGCCGGTCCGGGCGACCGCCGCCTTGCCGAGTTGCTGAGCCTGCCCGAGCTGACGGACCCGGCCCTGCACGCCGAAGCGCTCGGCCTGCTCCGGGCACACCCGGCGATGGAGATGGCGCGGGCTGACACGCGCCAGTGGGCCGAACGCGCGCGGGATCTGATCCTCGGCCTGCCCGACGTGCCCGCCCGCGCGGCTTTCGAGCAGCTCTGCGAGTTCGTGGTCGAAAGGACGGGGTAGGGCAGCAAGGTCGGGCTGCCTGACCGGAGTACCGGGGAACAGGCTGTCGGCCACGGTGGTTGTGCATCGCGGACCAGAGGAGGACCCTGTGAGCATCTTCGGCTCCCACAAGACGCACATGGTAACCGCGGAGGACGCCCTGACCGGCCGCGAGAACGTCATGCCGGTTCCGGACCGCCACGAGGTGCTGGGCGGGCCGCTGCGCCCGCCGTATCCAGCGGGCACTCAGGTCGCCGAGTTCGCGTTGGGCTGCTTCTGGGGGGCCGAGAAGAACTTCTGGCAGACCCCCGGCGTCGTGTCCACGGCAGTGGGCTATGAGGGCGGATTCACGCCGAATCCGACATATGAGGAAGTCTGCAGCGGGCGCACTGGCCACGCCGAGTCGGTCCACGTGGTCTTCGACCCGGCGAAAGTGAGCTACGGAGAGCTCCTGCGGGTGTTCTGGGAGTCCCACGATCCCACCCAGGGCATGCGCCAGGGCAACGACATCGGCTCGCAGTACCGGTCGGCGATCTTCTACACGTCGCCCGAGCAGAAGCGTGAGGCCGAGGCGTCGCGGGACGCGTACCAGAAGCGGCTGACCGACGCGGGCTACGGCGAGATCACCACGCAGATCGTCCCGGCCGCCGAGTTCTACTTCGCCGAGGATTACCACCAGCAGTACCTCAGCGATGCCAAGAACCCGTACGGCTACTGCCCGGACCACGGCACGGGAGTGTCCTGCCCCATCGGAGTCGTTCGGGCCAGCGGCCCGGCGGAGTCGATCCGCGCGGAGGGCTCGGCCTGACCGCGCACCGGTGGTGTCGGCAGAGCCCAGCCTGACGCTGCCGGCCCCTGGGCCCGGGTCGCCGGTGAGCCTGCAGAGGAAGCCGGCCTGCCCGGGAGGTCGCGGAGTCTGGTCGAGGGATTCGCTCGCGCCCGCTTCACCATGAGCGCGACTAGCGGGGGCTGGTGCTTCTGGTCAGTCCGCCGCCGTGGCAGGTTGGTACCGTGCCGGAGATTACCGTCAGTGTCCAAGCGCAGCCGGTCCACCTGGATTCGTGGCTGGCATTGGCGCGTCGCGTGGAGGCAGGCGGATTCCGCGGTCTGCTGCTCGGCGATCATCCAGGCTCGGGTGCGTCTCCGTGGCCCACTCTGGGAAGTGCCGCCGCGGTGACGCGCACCCTGATGCTCGGCACCTATGTGGTGCAGGCGGGTGTTCGCGAGCCGATGCACGTCGCCGCCGAAGCAGCCACTCTGGACATCCTTGCGCCCGGCCGAGTGCTGCTGGGTATCGGCGCCGGTCACACGCCGCGCGAGTGGAACGACCTCGGGTACGACCGCCCGCTACCCAGCGCCCGCGCCGAACGGATGGCCGAGTTCGTGGACGTCACCGCCAGGCTTCTGCGCGGAGAGACCGTCAGTCACGAGAGCCGGTACCTGAAGCTCAATGGCTCGCGACTGGAGGGCCTGCCAGCTGCCGGTCGTGTCCACCTAGCGGTGGGTGGCGGGCACCCCCGGGTGCTCCGAGCCGGTGCTCGCCACGCCGAAGTCGTCGGGCTGAGCGGCCTGGGCCGCACCCTCGGCGATGGCCACAATCACCAGGTCCGATGGTCGGCTGAAGATCTGCAGCGTCAGCTTCAGCTCATCCGGGACGAAGCGCGGCGGGCCGGCAACACCCCTGTCATCGAGGCCCTCGTGCAGGTTGTCACGGTAACCGACGACCGGGAAGGGGCAATCCGCGAGATCGTCAGCCAGATTCCGGGCGGCTCGCCGGACGATATTGCGGGCACGCCTTACATGCTCATCGGCAGCCAGGAGGAAATGGCCGCGCAGCTGCGCGCTCAGGCGAGCGAATTCGGCATCAGCAGCTACGTCGTCCGGGAGCCGGCAGTCCCGGATCTCGAGCGCGTGCTAGCACTGCTCTGAGGAAAATGACCGCGCAGCCGATTCGCGAATTGCGACGCGATCGGACTCAGCGCTCAGAAGCTGGAGTCCCAGGTTGCCGAGAACCTCCCGCCGTACCCAGGAGCGGCAGTAGGACACTGGTTCGGATCAGTGCTGAGGAGAGTCCCACTCGGCGCTGACTGGCCGATGCAGGACAGGTAGTACGAGTCGGTGTCGTCGGACATCGAGATGTCGTAAACCGAACCGCCGTTGAAGCCGCCGATGCTGGCGGCCTTTCCTCCGGACGTCTCGGTGGCGTGCGAGAAGCTGGTGTACCGGTAGTCGGCGAGCGGCAGGATCTGCACACCGGCCGGCGGTAGGACTGCTGGCCGCTCCACAACCCACTCGGCGCTGGAATCCGCGCAGGTGGCGGAAGCGCATTGCTGAGTAACGGAGAAGCTCTCATCCGGCCGCGTGTAGTCGCGGAGCGCGAGCGTGTAGGTGTTCTGACCGGAACCGGCGGGCTTTACCGACACCGAGGCACTGATCCGGTCGCCCGGCTGCGGGCAGTTGACGTTGTCGCTGATGCAGGCACTGGTGCCTTCCTCGACCGTGCCGTTTGGGTACATCTCATACCAGACGTAGTAGTACGTGACGCCCTCGAAGCACTGAGCGGCTGTCCCGAGCTGCTCGACCGTCGAATCGGTCACGCCGTCCAGCCCGACCCACTGAGCAAGGAAGGCGTCCTGATTCTGGTAGGGACGCGGAAGGCACTGCACGGCCGGCATGGTCCACTGGCCGCTGACTGCGGAGAAGGTCTGGGAGGATGAGCTCTCGGCGTCGGCGTAACCCGACCAGTTGATGCTCGCCAGAGAGGTAACGCTTCCGTTGCGCGCTGCTGAGGCAGCGCTGTGCTGGAGGGCCGGCGAGACCCAGTGCCCGTCGGAGATCGCAGGTGCATGACCCGACATGTACCTGGTGAAGGCTGCATGGGCCTGCGCGACCACATCGGGGCTCGGCTGCCGGGGGCTGGCGCCAGTGAGGTCGGGCGCGCTGGGTGTCACGAGGAACAGCAGTAACGACACTCCCAGCAGTGCACCTGCGACTCGTGCGAGTAGTCTTTTCACGGCAATCCCTGCTCCCTTCTGTCTTGCCTATTAAGACAGTAGGCCGGTAATCCGCAGAGATCCCGGACTCTGTATTCCCATTCGGCCGGATATCTATCCGGCGTCCGGTGCCGGGCGGTAGGTAAGGCCGACTATGCCATTCCCGAATCCGGCACAGGAGACGAGCTCGAGCGGCTGCGCCCGCGGCGCGTGCGCGAACAGCGATACCCCGTCTCCGGCCACGTAGGGAAAGATCGTCAGGTTGTACTCGTCGACAGGTCGAGGTGCACGAGTGACTGCACGAAGCTCGTACCGCCGTGGACGAGGATGTCGCCGCCGCTCTCCTGCTTGAGCTTGCCGATCTGATCGGCGGTGTCACCCCGGATGACCGTGGTATTGGCCCAGTCCGCGGATGCCAGCGTGTTCGAGAACACGGCTTTCGGCGCGGCGTTCATGATCGCCGCGTACGGATGGCCGCTCGCGTCCGCAGTGGGAAAGAACTCCGCCATTCCCTGGTAGGTACGACGACCCATGACGTGGAGTCCCGCGCCGGAGAGGCTCTCGCGGTGCCAGGCCTCCAGGCCCGGATCGTCGGGCAGAGCCCGGCAGAAATCGAAGAACGCAGTGTCCTGTTCCCCGAGGATGCCGTCGAGTGAATAGTCGAAGACCCGCAGGACGAGCTTGCGCATCGGAAGGCCCCTTCGCTGCCTAAAGTCAAGTGACTACTTGAGTATCGCGAGCCGGGCCGTAATAGTCAAGTAGATGCTTGACTGTGACACTTGAATCTTCGCCGGGCGGCGGGGTAGCAGGACAGGCCCTCGAATTCCGGAGGTCGCGGGCGAGTCGATCCGGCCGTGAACGGCACATTGGGCCGGCGCCTTCATCGGGACCGTCGTCACCCCGTTTCTGCTTAACAACCTGGCCCCGGACACCAGCTGGCGCGTCTCCCGCAGTTTTCTTCGCGATTGCGCAGTGCTTCGGCTTCCTCGGAACCCACCTGTACGGGCACCGCATTGGCCCTGGCAAGGACCCGAACTCGCTTTACTAGGGTTACCTGCTCGGCGCGGGCGCGATGATCCTCGGCGGCCTAGTCGCGGCATTTCTCGGCGTCAACGCGGAAGGCATGTCGCTCGAGGACGTAGCGAAACCGCTGGGCATGATCGCAAAGCCGCCGCAGACGATCTTCCGGCCGGGCGGCCAGCACCGGCAGCCGCCCGGCGACTGACACCAGCGACCCGTGTCAGGCCGCTGTGCCCTCTCGGGGAGGGCGCCGGGCAGCCGGGCTCAGCCCTGCCGCCCGTCCGGACCGGCGACCGGGTTCTGCTTGCGCGCGCGGTATGCGGCGACATGCAGCCGGTTGCCGCAGGTGCGGCTGTCGCAGTACCGGCGGGACCGGTTCCGGGAGAAGTCCACGAACACCTCGCGGCACGTCGGCGACGCGCAGCTCCGGATGCGGCCGCTTTCGCCGGCCACTACCAGCCAGGCAAGCCCCATCGCGAAGTGCGCGGCCATCCGGTCGGCGAGCGGTGCGTCCGGCCTGGAAACGTGGAGATGGGGGCCCCTGCCGTCGTGCGCCGCGATCTGCGGACTGGCGCCCGTCTGAGACAACAGGGTGTTGATCTGGTCGATCGCCGTCGCCTCGTCGCCAGTCTCACAGCTCGCCACGACCGCATCGAGTCGCGCGCGGTACTCGCGGGCCGCCGCAAGGTCGGCGGACTTACCGCGGACTCCGGCGAACGCGTACCGGTCCGCGATTTCCTGCAGGTCGGTGAGCCGCCTCAGTCCGTCGCCCGCACTCGACCGGCCAGTGTTGATCAGCTCGACGCAGCCCGTCATCGCCTCGAGCTGGTCAGCATCAAAGTGGCTTTGACTCCTGTCTCGTCCGACCCGTAGGGTGGTGCTCATGTCAGTACCGTATGGCACTACGCTCCTTACGGCCAATGAGCCAGATACCGCGCGCGCCTACTGAGCCAGGTCTGCTTGCGCGCGGCCTACGCTCGGGGCACTGCTGGGGGCGGGCTGTATCTCCTGCTCGGCGGTGCTGGTCACGCTGGCCCATGCCAGCGCGGTAACGAGTGCCTTCTTCCGCTGCGCGCTGGCGCTACCGATCCTGATACCGCTCGCGGTGGCCGAGCAGCGCAGGCTGGATCGCCGCGGAATCGGGCGGCGTCCGCTGAGCAGCCGGCTCTACGCGGGGCTGGCCGGCATCTTCCTTGCCGTCGACCTCGTGCTGTGGAATCACGCGATCGCCGACGTCGGCGCGGGCGTCGCCACCGTTCTGGCGAATCTGCAGGTCGTGTTCGTGGTGGTGTTCGCGTGGGCGGTGCTCCGGGAGCGACCCGACCGGTGGTATCTCGGCCTGCTGCCGGTTGTCCTTGCCGGTGTCGTGCTGGTCTCCGGGATGATCGGCGGGCACGCCGCCGGGCTGCGCCCGGTAGCCGGGATCTGCTTCGGGATCGGCACGTCCGCGGCGTACGCCTGTTTCCTGCTGATCCTGCGGACTACCGGCGGCAGGCACCCGCATGTGGCGGGCCAGCTTGCCGACGCCACCGTCGGCGCTGCTGTCGGGTGCGTCCTCATCGGCCTATTCGCGGGTGGCGTGCAGCTGGACATCGGCTGGCCGTCGCTGGGCTGGCTCGTGCTCCTCGCACTGCTCAGCCAGACTATCGGCTGGCTGCTCATCACCGCGTCGCTGCCGCGTATCCCGGCGGCGATCTCGTCCCTGCTGCTGCTCCTGCAGCCAGCCGCCGCCATGGTCCTGGCTGACCTGGTGCTCAGCGAGCGGCCGACGCTGGTGCAGGCCGGCGGGGCGCTCCTCGTCTGCGTCGGAGTGCTGGCCATAGCGCGCACCTCGGCCCGGCGAGCTGGCACGAACGGCGCGGACCGGCCGCCTGTCCCGGCAGCTGCGCAGGCTCCGACGCTGTCGACGGGAGATCCGCTTGCCTCGCCGCAGCCTCGGTGACGGCTCAGGCCTGCAGACAGAACAGCACGTAGCCGTAGCTCATGCCGGTGGCGTCCGGGTGCCGCCGAAGCCAGCTGGCGGCAACCTCCGGCGGGAACTCGATGTGCAGTACCGCTGCCAGCTCGGCCCGGCTGGCAAACCTCAGTTCGGACCGCACCTCGCTTCGCGTGGCCCCGCGATCGCGCCACCAGGCGTCGACGGTCGCGGCCGTGCGCTGCGGCGGCTGCTTCGCGGACGCCGCCAGCAGCCGGGAGAACTCGCCCCAGCGATAGTCATTGTCCACCGCGATCAGCCGGCCACCCGCTCGCAGCACGCGCAGCACTTCGGCCAGCCCGGCTTCGGCCCCCGGCGGGAAGAAGTAAGCGAAGCGCGCGTGCACGACGTCGACACTGCGATCCGGCAGCGGCAGGTGCTCGGCCGACCCGGCGACCACCTCGGCGCCCGCGAGCTCCGGGCTTTCCCAGTCCGCCACCGCGGCGCGTGCGGCGGCTCGCAGCTCCGGATCCGGCTCGACGCCGATGACCCGCGCTGCCTCGGCCGCATAGCCGCGCAGCCAGTATCCGGTGCCGCAGCCGAGGTCGACGATCGTGCCGCCTGCCCACGGTCCCAGCGCGCGCATGGCCGGAAGGACGTGACCGGCCCGGTCGACCGCCTCGTTCTCCAGTTGATAGCTCGCCGGGTGCTCGCCGATATTGGGCGCGAACCGCCAGTCCGGGAACTCCGCCGCCGGTTCGCTCGCCACGCCGCCGATGATATGCGCGACCAGCCGCGCCACCCTCAAGCGCGCGGTGCCCCCAGTGTCAGGCGTGCGCCAGTTCGCGGTTGATGACGCGCGCCGCGTCCTGCACCGTCGCGATGCCGTAACTCTCGCTCTGCCCGCCGTCGGCTGGCGGCCCGGTAAGCACGACGATCTGGTAGTCGGTGTCCTTCCCGGTGAAGATGCCGAGGCTGTTGATGTGCCAGTCGTCTGCCTTCGGGTACGGCAGCCAGCCGTTCTTCACGTGCACAGTCAGTTTCGACGGCACTCCGGCCGGCGTGCCCCAGCGCTGCGACGCGATGACCTTGGACATCAGCCACAGCACGTACCCGCGGGAGGAGTTGGTCAGGACCGTGCCTTTCACCGACAGCAGCTTCAGCAGCGTCAGCTCGTCCTGGGCGGTGAGCTGCGTCAGCCCCCACGCGCTGTTCAGGATCGTGTGCGCCATCCCGGCCTTGTCGAGGAATCGGTGCATGGCCGCCATGCCGGTCTCGTTCCACAGTGTCGTGGCCGCGTTGTCGTTGGACTGAGTGATCATCGCGTAGGCCAGGTTGTGCTGCGCCTTGGTCAGGTGAGCGGGGCCGCCCTTCTTGAGCAGCAGCGCGCTGATGATCGTCACCTTGATGACGCTGGCCGCGTAGAAATGCAGCCTCGGGTGCAGCGTGCAGTGCAGGTCCTCGGCCGCGTCCGACGCGGCCAGCCCCACCACCGAGTCCTTCCGGTCCGCGAGCGCCGCAGTGATGCCGCGCGCGATGCGTGCCGCGAGCTTGGGGTGGCGCGCCGACGTGCAGACCGCGCTGCTGGCCGCCGAAGCTGCTCGCGCGGGCGTCGGCCCGGCCAGGCCCGCCAGCGCGACACTTCCAACCACCACCGCAACTGCCAGCGTCATCACAGCCTGGCGCCGAATCAGGCCCATCGCACCCCCCGATCAGCAAACATCGCGCGGACGGCGGAACGATATCGTCGTTTCCTGGAGGGAAGCTCAGCACACGCCGTGAGCTGACCCGGGAGGCGAAGAACGAAGAATCCTGCGGACAGATGTCGAAAAGCCGGCCAGCCCGATCGTGGCACTGAGCGAGAGGCGCCGGCTTGGCGCCCGCGATATGCCAGGAGGTTCGCGCGATGAAGTACGTCATGCTCATTCTGAACACTGAGGCCATCGGGAAGCTGACGCCCGAGGAGTACCAGGCGTGGGGCTCGGAGGTCATGGCCTGGTACGACAAGACGGCCGCGAGCGGCAAGATGCCCGACACCGGAGCTCAGCTCCAGGCGCCCGACACCGCCAGGACGGTCCGCGCCGGCGGCGTCACCGACGGCCCGTTCATGGAGTCCAAGGAAGTTCTAGGCGGCTACTCGGTGCTCGAGACCGACACCTACGACGAGGCTGTGGAGATCTCCCGGTCCTGGCCCGGTGTGGACCGTGGCCTGGTCACCATCGAGCTCCGGCCGGTCGTGCAGTTCTGAGGCGGGTGTCCTAGCCGGACAGCCGGCGGGCGATGAGCTCGCGCTCGGCCGGATTCGCGGCCAGCGCGAGCGCTCGCTCGTTCGCCGCCCGTGCATCGGCTGGCCGGCCGAGCGCAGTCAGGAGCTCCGCTCGCACTGCATGAAAGAGCCGGTACGACGCCAGCTCACCGGCAAGCGGCTCCACCTCCGCGAGGGCCTGCGCCGGCCCGACCGCGAAACGCGTCGCCACGGCGCGGTTAAGCCGGACGACGGGCGACGGCATCAGCATCTGCAGGTGGTCATAGAGCAGCCGGATCTGCCGCCAGTCGGTCTGCTCGTAATCCGGCGCGGCCGCGTGCAGCGCGGCGATCGCCGCCTGCACCTGGTAAGCGCCCGGCTGCCGGAGCGCGAGCGCGCGGTCGAGCAGACCGGTCGCCTCGGCCGCCAGGTCGTGATCCCACCGCTGGCGGTCCTGGTCGGCGAGGCGGACCAGGCGCCCCCAGCCGTCGAACCGGGTCGCGGCCCGCGACTCGTGCAGCAGCAGGAGCGCCAGCAGCCCGAGAACCTCGGGCTCGCGCGGCATCAGGCGGTGCAGGAGGCGCGCCAGCGCAACGGCCTGCGCGGCCAGGTCGCGCCGGGCGGGCGTCGTCCCCGCGCTCGCCAGGTATCCCTCGTTGAACACCAGGTAGACCACGGCAAGCACGGCCGCGAGCCGGCCGCCGAGTTCGTCCGGATCGGGGACGCGGACAGGCACCCCGTTCGCGCGCAGCGCCCGTCGCGCCCGCGACAGCCGCTGTCCCATGGCCTGTTCTGAGACCAGAAACGCGGCCGCAATCTCCGCAGTCGTCAGACCGCACACGGCTCTCAGGGTCAGTGCGACCTGGGAGTCGGCCGGCAGGGCCGGGTGGCAGCACGCGAACATCAGGCTGAGGAGGTCGTCGTCGGCAGCCTCGGCCAGGTCAGCCGGCCTGCCGCCTGCCGGAGCGGATCCGGCGCGATCCTGCGTGACGGCGAGCAGCGCGAGCTTCTCCCGGCCAGCCTTAGCCCGCCGCTGCCGGTCGAGCGCCTTGTGCCAGGCAGTGGTCGTCAGCCAGCCGCCCGGGTTGGCTGGCACGCCTGCGGTGCTCCAGTGCTCAATTGCCTCGACGAAAGCATCCTGGACGACTTCCTCGGCCAGCCCGACGTCACCAAGCCGCCGGGCCAGTGTGGCCCGCAGCCGGGTCGCCTCCGCCCGGTAAGCCTGCTCGAGTTCCTCGGCGTTCATGTCCGCAGCATGGTTGATTACGCTTCGCTGAGCAGGCCGGTGCACAAAAGCTCGACCATCTTGAGCAGCCGCGTCCGCAGATCGAACGGGACAGGTTCCGCGGAGATCCACTGGCACAGGATGGCGAAGTACCCGGTGGCGACAAGCATTCCGGCCATCTCCGGCTCGATCTCGGGCCGCACCTCGCCCGCAGCCTGCGCCCGGGCGATAAAGCCGGCTAGCTGATGGGCCAGATGCGGATTGCCGAGCACGTTGGTGGTGTGAACGGCGGCGCCCATCAGCGCCACCGTCTCCGCGCGCGCCCGGGTGCTGAGACGGGCCAGCTCGATCATGTACCGGGCCAGCTGATCCGGAAGCGCCTGCTCGTCAACCCGATGCCGCCGCACCGCGGCCATTGCCTTCTGCCGGCGCATCGCCGCCCACTGGTCGAGGAACGCGGTCTTGCGCTGGAAGTAGTTGAACACTGTGGCCCGGGACACGTCGGCGCGATCGGCGATGTCGTCCATGGTCGTGGAGTCGAAGCCGCGCTCAATGAACAGCTCTACCGCGGCGGCGTAGACACGGTCGCGGCCTTCCTGGCGGCGGCGGGCCCGGCGGTCGGAGACGGCCGGCGACGCGATACCGGACGGCGGCGCCTCGGCGGCAGCAGGCTGGGACGGACTCACGGGACCCAAGTACATCACTCCGCAATCAGGGTCTTGACGCCGTATCGCGCCTGGGCTTACGTTTCGGATACGTAATTAGACGCAAGTCCAAGATTACATCGGAGTCTAGATACGGAAGGCCTGGCTGTTATGCGCCTCGTCACCTTCAGCGACGGAACCTCCGGTGCGCGCTTCGGCGTGCTGCACGGCGACTCGGTGGTCGACCCGGACCTGGTGTTCAGCGCCGACCAGGCGCTTCGCTCTGGTCAGTCGCTCCCGGCCAGCGCTGCTGACGCCGGCCGCGCACCCCTGGTGGCCCGCGAGATGGTCGCTTTCTTCCAAAGCGGGCGGGAGGGCACAGCTCTGGCGGAGGAGGCCGTCGCGCGCGCTGAGGAATACCGGCAGCGCGGCGATGAGCTGGCCGCAGCCGACGGGACTCGCGCCGTGCTGCCGGTCCGCGACGTCAGGCTGCTGGCTCCGGTGCCGCGGCCGCGGCGGATCCGCGACTACCTGACGTACACCGAGCACGCCGCGGGGTCTGGCCTGCAGGTGCCGCCGGCCTTCGCGGCGATGCCCATCTGCTACAAGTGCAACGTCGAGACGGTGATCGGGCCGGGCGAGCCGCTGTTGTGGCCGTCCTACACCGAGCAGCTCGACTTCGAGCTCGAGCTCGGCTTCTTCACCTCCGGCGGCGGCCGCGACCTGACACCGGCCGAGGCGGCCGGGCGGATCGCCGGTGTCACGATCTTCAACGACGTCAGCGCGCGGGACATTCAGGTATTCGAGATGAGCCTCACCATCGGGCCGTCCAAGGGCAAGGACTTCTGCACGGCGATGGGGCCGTGCGTGCTGACCATGGACGAGGTCGACGAGTGGGCGATCCAGATGTCGGCGCGGGTGAACGGCGAGCTCTGGGCATCGGGAACAACTAAGAACCGGCAGTTCTCCTTCGCCGAGGTTCTCGCGTGGGCGTCGCTGGACGAGACTGTCCACCCAGGCGAGTTCCTGGCGCTCGGTACTGTCGGCGGCGGTTGCGGCCTGGAGCTGGACCGCTGGATTCAGCCGGGTGACCTCGTCGAGCTCGAGGCCTCTGGTGTTGGCGTCCTGCGCAACCCTGTCGGCGCCCGGAACGCCCGTCGGGACGGTGCCGGGGTGGCGAGTTACCAGGGCGCGCCAGCGGTCCACGTGCGCCACGACCAGTGACCGTGACAACTGACCAGGACCTGTCCGGAACGCTGGCAGGCCTGCTGGCGCGGTATGCAGTCGACCACGCCCGGACCTTCGCAGTCTCCGAGGACGAGCGCGGCTGCATCACCGTCATCAGTTACGCCGAGCAGCTGTGCCGGGCTCGGGCCACCGCAGGTGCGCTCGCCGAGCTGGGCGTTCAGCCAGGGGATCGGGTACATCTGCACACGGCGAACTGCCCGGAGTTCTTCGACGTCTGGTTCGCGGCCGCGCTGCTCGGCGCCGTGCTGCTGCCTACTGGCCCGCAGTCGTCGGCAGACGAGCTCAGTTATGTGCTGCAGCAGGCGTCACCGGTCGTCTCGCTGTCTGCGCCCGGCATGCGCGCGACAGTGGCGGCCGCAGTCGCGCAGCTGGACTTGGCGAGCGCCGGAAATGCACCGCGACTAGTTGCCCTTTACGGGAATGAGCCGGACGCGCTTCCCGCGCTCGCCGCTGCGGCGACGCCGGCCACGGTCCGAGAGGCGACCGGCACGGGTCCCGACACACGGACGGCGGCGATCCTGTACACCTCGGGCACGACGAGCCGGCCCAAGGGCGTGCTGGTCACGCACGCCAATTACCAGGCGGTCGGCGCGGCGATCGCCCGCCACCTGGCGATCACCGAGCAGGACCGCTGGCTGATCGCTCTGCCGCTGTTCCACGCGAACGCTCAGTACTACTGCACGATGTCGGCTCTGACCACCGGGGCGTCGATCGTGCTGGCGCCGCGTTTCTCGGCCTCCGGCTGGGCCCGGCAAGCGGCTGACCATGGAGCGACGCTCGGCAGCCTGTTCGCTGCACCGATCCGGATGATCCTTGCCCAGCAGCCGGACGAGGCCGAGCAGCGCAGCCGGCTGCGGGCGGTTCTGTTCGCGCAGAACCTGTCGGACGGCCAGGCCGCCGAGTTCGAGCGCCGCTTCCGCACCAGGCTGCTGCAGCTGTACGGGATGACGGAGACGGTACTGCCGCCCACGATCAATCCGGACTCGGACGAGCGACGCTGGCATAGCATCGGCCGCGCCCTGCCGGGTGTCCGGCTCCGTGTGGCCGGTCCAGAGGGCACGCCACCGCACTCCGGCGAACCAGGTGAGCTCCTGGTCGCGGGCGCTTCCGGGGTGACGGTGGCGGCCGGCTACTACCGCGACCCGGTGGCTACCGCCATGACCTTCCAGGACGGCTGGCTGCACACCGGGGACCTGGCCCGGCTGGACGACGACGGCTTTTTCTACTTCGTCGACCGGGCCAAGGACATGATCAAGCGCTCCGGCGAGAACGTGTCGGCCGGCGAGATCGAGCGGGTCGCGGCCGAGCACCCCGCGATTGCCGAGTGCGCCGCGATCGGCGTGCCCGACCCGCTCCGCGACGAGGCCATCGTCCTGGTCGTGGTGGCAGCGCCCGGCACCAGCCCCGATCCGGCCGAGCTGATCGCCTGGTGTGCTGCCCGGCTCGCCGCTTACAAAGTTCCCGGCTCGGTGGTCTTCACCGAAGCCCTGCCGCGCACCAGCGTGGGCAAGATCGCCAAGGTCCGGCTCCGTTCCCGGCTCGTTCCCCGCTCGCCGTCCCCAACCCCGCAGACCAGTCCCGTGGAGGATGCATGACCCCCATCCCGTCCGGGCGTCAGCCGACTGACGCCACCCGCTGGCTCATGCTTGGCATCATCAGCCTTGGCTTCGTCTCACTGACACTGAACTGGTTCGACGTAGCCACTGCGTTCGGCCTGATCGGCGCGGAGTTCAAGGTCGGCCTGCCGTCGCTGAGCTACCTCATCTCCCTGTTCATCGTCGGCTACGGGATCGCGCATATCCCGGGCGGCATGCTGGCTACCAAACTCGGCATGAAGCGCACGCTCGTCCTCGGCCTCGTCATCCAAGGGCTGGCCGGCATCATGTCCGGGCTGTCGTACTCCTACACCGAGCTGGCCTGGTTCCGGCTGATCTGCGGGGTCGGCGGCTCGGCCTTCATCGCGGTAGGTTTCGCCGCCGTGATCGTCTGGTTCCAGTGGGACAAGGTCACGCTGGCGCTGGGTATCAGCGGCGGCGCGGCGTTCAGCGCCGGGGCCGCGTTCGCCCTCTATATCTGGATTTACCTGCAGAATGCCACTAGCTGGCACACCTCGCTCGTGCTGGCCGGCGTGTTCGAGCTGATCGTGGCCGTGGTGACGGCCATCTGGTTCCGGGTGCCCGAGGGAGCCCCGGCGCTAGCCGGAGCCCGTTTCGACCGGCAGGCCATGGCCGCTGCCGTGGGAAGCCGCGACCTGTGGATCTACGGCCTGGCGCTGATGGGCGGCTACGGCGCGTACTTCACCACCTCGCAGCTTTTCACCGAGTACGCGACCTTGCAGCGGCACTTCGATCCATCGCTCGGGGGCTTGCTGTCGGCGCTCATCGTCCTGGCGGGCGTCCCCGGCAGCATCGTCGGCGGGCAGTGGGCCGACCGCAGCCGGAACATCAAGGGCTTCGTCGTCGGATCGCTGCTGGCGGTCGCGCTGGGCCTGTTCCTCATCCCGGTAGTACCGACCGGCGCTCTATGGGTGGTCGGGATCGGCATCGGGTTCTTCCTGATCTTCGGCTTCGCTGCCTGGTCGTCGGTGCCGGCCCGGGTGAGCGGCATCCGCCACGAGTACATCGGCACCGCCACCGGCCTCATGCTGACGCTCGCTGCTGTAGGCGGATTCTTCATCCCGATCATCTTCGGCCACCTGGTCCCGCACACCAGCTTCGACACCGGCTGGGTGTTCCTGGCCCTCATCACCGTCTTCTTCGGCCTCTTCGGTTTGCTCGGCCGGAACGTCAGCATCGAGGCAACGGAAATCAGTCAAGCCGCGGAGGTCACCACGCGGCCCGCACAGGAGGAGGCTGCATGACAACCGTGCCCTACACCAGGGGACTGCATCAGCTCACCGGCACGTGCTACGCGTGGCTCGTGCCGGACGGCACCTGGGGCTGGAGCAACGCCGGCCTGGTCACCGGCGAGGGCCAGTCGCTACTGGTGGACACGTTGTTCGACCTCGCCATGACTCGGGAGATGCTTGCGGGCCTGGCACCGGTCACGGCCAGCCACCCGATCAGAACCGTGGTCAACACCCACGCGAACGGCGACCACTGGTTCGGGAACGAGCTGGTGGCCGACGCCGAGATCATCGCCGCGACCTCGACGGCCGAGGAGATGGCCGGGAACGGACCCGACCTGCTGCTCGGCCTGCTCCGGCAGGATGGTGCAGTCGGCCGCTTCGCGCGCCATATCTTCGCGCCGTTCGACTTCACCGGCATCACACCAGCCCCGGCTACCCGGACTTTCGACCTTAAGCTGACCCTCGACGTCGGCGGCACCCGGGTGGAGCTGTACAACCTGGGCCCGGCGCACACTGGCGGCGACTCGGTCGTCTGGGTGCCGGAGGAGCGCACGCTCTACGCGGGCGATCTGTTGTTCATCGGCGGGACCCCGATCAGCTGGGCCGGACCCATCTCCAACTGGGTCCGGGCTTGCCAGTTCATGCTCGATCTCGATGCTGAGTTCGTGGTACCCGGGCACGGACCGGTCACCGACGCTGACGGCATCCGGAGCGTCAGGGACTACCTGGAGTTCGTCCGGGACGAGGCCGCTCAGCGTCACGCCCGCGGGATGAGCCCGGAAGAGGCGATGCGCGACATCGCCCTCGGCCGATTCGGCGAGCTCGACGAGCACGGCCGTCTCGCGCAGAACGTGCTGGCTGTGTATTACGAGCTCGACCCAGCCTTCGAGCGGGTCGATACCCTGGAGGTGTTCCGACGTATCGCCGCTCTCGAAGGATGGACTGAGTGAGCGCGAGCACCTATGTGCCTGACCGGACGGCCCGACCCGGCGTCGAGGAGGTCAGCGACGGCGTTTACGCTTACATCCAGCCCGACGGTACCTGGTGGATCAACAACACCGGGTTCATCGTCGGCGACGGCCGGGTGGCAGCCGTAGACGCCTGCTCGACCGAGGCCCGGACGCGGGCGTTGCTCGCGGTAATCGCTAGCGTCGCCGATGGCCGTCCGGTGCAGACGCTGGTGAACACCCATCACCACGGCGACCACACGCACGGCAACTATCTGTTCGCCGACGCGACGATCGTCGCGCACGAGCGCTGCCGCGAGGAAATCCTCGCCGAGGGTCAGCACGAGCAAGCTCGTCGGCAGCGGCACCTGGACGGACGTGGACTGGGGCGACATCCGCACCGCGCCGCCATTCCTCACCTACACCGACCGGGTCACGCTGTACGTCGACGAACTGCGCTGCGACGTCATCCACGTCGGCATGCCGGCCCACTCGACGAACGACAGCATCATCTGGATCCCCGAGCGCCAGGTGCTGTTTTCCGGTGACTTGCTGTTCAACGGCGGCACCCCGTTCCTGCTGGCCGGCTCGGTCACCGGTGCGGTCACGGCGGTAGCCCGCCTTCGGGACCTTGGCGCGCTGACGATCGTGCCCGGACACGGCCCGGTCTGCGGCCCCGGGATCATCGACGACGTGCTGGCCTACCTCACCTTCGTCCTCGACCTTGCCGACGCCGGGCTTGCTGCCGGGATCTCACCGCTCGAGGCGGCACGGTCGGCTGACCTCGGTGAGTTCAGTGAGCTGACGGACGGTGAGCGGCTGGCGGGCAACCTGCATCGCGCCTACGCGGACCTGTCCGGCGCCGGACCGGGCGCGCGGATCGACGCCGCTGCGGCGCTGGCCGACATGGTCACCCTGAACGGCGGGAAGCCGCTGACCTGCCTCGCCTGACCGGGCTGCCGACGGCGGTTGTGCGGTATTGAGGTAATTCCGCGTAGGCAGAGTGCGCGAAAATACCTCAGTAACGAGATGGTCCTGAACGCGTGGTGTACGGCGGCGTCAGGGATCAGGCGGGGGCGCCGCCACGGCCGGCGCCCCCGCGGAAGCGGGAAACGCCTGCCCGGACTGCTGGGTCAGCCAGGGTAGCCCGGCCATGCGCGAACTCGTTCGCCATCGCGTCCTCGAACCCGAGTGACATCGACTCGAGCGCTGAAGCACGGTCGCTGCGCATGCAGAACTGCGGGAACGCGGCGATCTGGAGGGCCAGCCGTTCGGCCTCCTCGCGCGCTTCGCCGCGCCGGACGAGCCGGGACACCAGGCCCATCTGATACGCCTCATCTGCGGGTACGGCGCGGCCGGTGAGGATCAGGTCGAGGGCGCGGCCGAGGCCGACGATCTGGGGAAGCCGCACCGTCCCGCCGTCGATGAGCGGCACGCCCCAGCGCCGGCAGAAAACGCCGAAGACTGCATCCTCCTCGGCGACGCGCAGGTCGCACCACAGCGCCAGTTCGAGGCCGCCGGCGACGGCGTGGCCGGCCACAGCCGCGATCACCGGCTTTGACAGGCGCAACCGGGACGGGCCCATCGGGCCGCTGCCATCGGGCTCGGTACGGTTGCTGCGCTCGCTGCCGACCGCCTTCAGGTCCGCACCCGAGCAGAATGTGCCGCCCGCGCCGAACAGCACGGCGACGGCTGCGTCGGAATCGGCGTCGAAGTCGGCGAAAGCCTCGGCCAGGGCGGCAGCCGTCGGGCCGTCGACAGCGTTGCGCACCTCAGGCCGGTCCAGGATGACAGTCGTGACCGGGCCGGAGCGGTCGACTCGGACGGCAGTGCGCCCGCTAACCGGGCGGCTCGCGCCGCCGGCGGCGCTGCCGCGGCCGCCGGACGGCTTGGCTGCCGACAGCGGGCGGCTCGAAGTCGCGCTTCCCGGCGCGGCCGTGCTGCCGGATGCCGTGCTGCCGGGCGTGGCGGAAGCGGAGTTCCCGGGCGGGGCAGGGCTGGCGGAAGCTGAGCTGCCGCAAGCTGAACTGGCGGAGACTGGGCTGCCGGGCGCAGGCGAGCTACCGGACGGTGCCGAGCTAGCTGGCCCTGGCGAGATGTCGCTGGCCGCGGCGTTCTCAGCCGGGCTCACCGGCCCTGAGCTGTCATCCGCCGCAGCGGGCACGCTAGCTGACCTGCCAGGTGTCGCTGCCAGCCAGCAGATCCGCGAGGTCGCCATCGCCCTGCTTCTGCCGGGCCTCGTCGATCTGCGCCGCCATCGCCTCGTCGTAGCTCGCTCGTTCGACCGCGCGGAACACCCCGATCGGGGTATGCGCGAAGTCGGAGCTGTCCAGCCGGGACAGCGCGAACGCGTACGACGGGTCCTGGCCGTGCGCGTCGTGGACGAGCAATGATTCCGGATCGGTTCCGTCGGCCGGCACTGCCTCGAGGCTCCCGTAGCGACCGAACCGCAGGCCCTGGGCGCCGTCGGCCCCGAACCTGATCGGCTCGCCATGCTCAAGCCGGATCAGCCGCATGTCCCGCCCGGCCGGCTCGGTCACCGGCAGAAACGCGTCGTCATTGTAGATCGGGCAGTTCTGGAAGATTTCGACGAACGCAGTGCCCTTGTGATCGGCGGCTGCGCGCAGCACGCTCGTCAGGTGCTTGCGGTCCGAGTCGATGGTCCGCGCGACGAATCCTGCTTCGGCGCCGAGGGCGAGCGACACCGGGTTGAAAGGCGTGTCGAGCGAGCCGAACGGGGTCGACTTCGTGACCTTGCCTTGCTCCGAGGTCGGCGAGTACTGGCCCTTCGTCAGCCCGTAGATCCGGTTGTTGAACAGCAGGATCTTGATGTTGACGTTGCGCCGGAGCGCGTGGATGAGGTGGTTGCCGCCAATGGACAGGGCGTCGCCGTCACCGGTGATCACCCACACCGACAGGTCGGGCCGCGACGAGGCCAGCCCGCTCGCGATCGCGGGCGCGCGGCCATGGATTGAGTGCATGCCGTAGCTGTTCACGTAGTACGGCAGTCGCGACGAGCAGCCGATCCCGGAGACGATGACGAGGTTCTCGCGCGGGATCTCCAGCTCAGGCAGGAAACTCTGGAAGGCAGCCAGGATGGCGTAGTCACCGCAGCCCGGGCACCAGCGGACCTCCTGATCCGACTTGAAGTCCCGAGTGGAAAGCTTCTCGTCAGCCTTGGGCACCAGCGTGAGCGATGAGAAGCGGTGCGACGGCTCCGGGAACTCTGCGCTGCTAGACACAGGGGTGTCAGACATTGGCGATCACATCCTGGATCACATCGGCAAGCTCGGCGGCCCGGAACGGCAGGCCCCGCACCCGGTTATAGGAGACGACGTCGGTGAGATAGCGCCCGCGCAGCAGCAGCGCCAGCTGGCCCAGGTTGATCTCCGGTACCAGAACCTTGTCGTAGGCGCGGAGCACCTCGCCGAGGTTGGCCGGGAATGGTGACAGGTGGCGCAGGTGTGCCTGGGCAACCGACCCCCCGGCCAGGCGCACACGGCGCACGGCCGCGCCGATCGACCCGTAGGTGGATCCCCAGCCGAGCACGAGCACTCGCGCGCTGCCGTCCGGGTTGTCCACGGTGACCGGCGGGATGTCTGCCGCGATGCCGTCGATCTTGGCCTGGCGCAGGCGGACCATTTTGTCATGATTGTCCGGGTCGTAGGAAATGGCGCCAGTGCCGTCCGCCTTCTCGATGCCGCCGATCCGGTGCTCGAGACCCGGAGTTCCGGGCACAGCCCACGGCCGGGCCAGCGTCTCGGGATCGCGCTGGAACGGCAGGAACGGTGGTCCGGCCGCGCTGTCCACGGCCACGTTCCCGCTCGCGAATTTAAACTCGTCGCGCAGCTTAGGCAGCCCGTCGACCGCGGGGATGCGCCACGGCTCGGATCCGTTGGCCAGGTAGCCGTCCGACAGGATGATCACCGGGGTGCGGTACTTGACCGCGATGCGGACAGCCTCCAGAGCCGTGTTGAAGCAGTCGCTCGGGGTGGCGGGCGCGACCACTGCGACGGGCGACTCGCCGTTGCGGCCGTAGAGCGCCATGAGCAGGTCAGCCTGCTCGGTCTTGGTCGGCATGCCCGTCGAGGGGCCGGCGCGCTGGATGTCACAGACGATGAGCGGCAGCTCGACCGACGCGGCGAGGCCGATGGTCTCGGCTTTCAGGCACATGCCGGGCCCGGAAGTCGTGGTGACGCCGAGACCGCCGCCGAACGATGCGCCGAGAGCAGCGCCGACACCGCTGATCTCGTCTTCCGCCTGCATCGTGCGAACGCCGAAGCGCTTCAGCTTCGACAGCTCGTGCAGGACGTCCGAAGCCGGCGTGATCGGGTACGAGCCGAGGAACAGCGGGAGCCCTGACCTGCGGGAGGCGGCGACCAGACCGTAGGCAAGCGCGGCATTGCCAGTGATGTTGCGGTACGTGCCCGCCTTGAGCGGCGCCGGCTTGACCTCGTACTGAACGGAGAACGCCTCGGTGGTCTCGCCGTAGTTCCAGCCCGCCTGGAACGCCGCCTTGTTTGCCGCCAGGATCTCGGGGCGGCTGGCGAAGCGGACGTCGAGGAACCGCAACGTGCCCTCGACTGGCCGGTTGTAGAGCCAGGAGAGCATGCCGAGCGCGAACATGTTCTTGGCCCGCTCGGCGTCCTTCCGGGTGACGTCGAAGTTCTCGAGCGCCTTGACGGTGACGGAGGTCAGCGGAATCGCGTGCAGCTGGTAGGCGTCGAGTGAGCCGTCCTCCAGCGGGTTCTCGGTGTAGCCGACCTTCGACAGGTTGCGCTTGGTGAACTCGTCGGTGTTGGCGATGATGTCGGCGCCGCGGGGCACGTCCTCGAGGTTTGCCATCAGCGCGGCCGGGTTCATCGCGACCAGGACGTCGGGCGCGTCGCCGGGCGTCAGGATGTCGTGGTCAGCGAAGTGCAGCTGGAAGCTGGACACCCCCGGCAGCGTGCCGGCGGGGGCGCGGATCTCGGCGGGGAAGTTCGGCAGAGTCGAGAGGTCGTTGCCGAAGCTTGCGGTCTCCTGAGTGAAGCGGTCACCGGCGAGCTGCATGCCGTCGCCGGAGTCGCCGGCGAATCTGATGATGACACGATCGAGCTGCTGGACCTGCTTGGTCACAGTTTCCCGGCCTCCTTCACGCGCCGAGGCCGGAGGAAGGAGGCGGTGACGGCGTGCATCTTTGCGTGATTTCTTTTCCTGGGGCGCGCCGCTCAGCCAGACGTCCGCCTGCTATGACCCCTCCTGCCTGCGGCTAAAACGTGATTCTAGTACAGATCACAGCTTGCCTAGGTTCGGACGCGGCTATCGAGGGCCCCGGTATGGCGACGGGAAACTTTCAGGGATTCCGGTTACTCTCCGTGTCAACCCGGCAGCGTTCTGACGCGTCTTACTCACGTAATCCTGCCAATACCGTCGCTTCGGGAGGCGGCGGACACGGGGGCAGGCCCGCAACACCGGCGCAACCGGAGGGGGCTCCGGAGCCGGGCGAGGAGGCCAGCAGGTGACAACCGATCTGGGCACCGGACCAGCAGGAGGCCAGCCAGCAGGAGGCCCGCAGGCCGCCGTTCCGACGCCGGTTTGCATCCGGGCACGGCGTGCCACCGCGGTTCCAGCGCAGAGACAAGCCCCGGTAGTGCCGCTGGCATCCGAGTCGGCGTCGTCTGGGTCGGCGGCGTCGTCTGGGTCGGCCGGGTCGGCCCTGCCGTGTGAGTCTGCTGCACTTGGTAGCACGACCGGGTCGGCCGTGCCGGGAAGCTCGGGCCGGGTGTCGGCGCGGTCTGCGCTGTTCGCCGCGCTGAGCGGCGTCCGGCTCGGCGGACGCGACCGGCAGTTCCTGGGCAGGCTTGTGCACTGGGACAAGCGCAGTGCCGGCAGCGTGGCGTCCCTGATCTGGCGCGCGCGACAGGCGGGCCGCGCGGAAGCTGCGCTGACCCCGCGTCAGCTCGAGGTCGTCATATCAGCGCTCAGCGACGCCGCCGCTTACCGAGGTTCAGGCCGGGCTGCGGTGTCCTGCTGGGACTGCGACCTGATCCCCGGCGACGGGCGATGCGGTGAGCACGCACGGAACGGCGACCGTGCCCGCGCGTACGCCGAGATGGCTGCTCAGCTGGCCGAGATGCTCAGCGGGATGCCCAGCCCGGCAGGCGCTGCGCTGCTGCCCGTGACGGCGGCATTACCGGGCCTGACGGCTCACGACCAGGAAGCTGGCGACCGGGCCGCCGACCCGCCCGCCGGCCTGCCGGCAGCGCTGGCCTACTGCCGGCGGCGGGCCTCGGTAGCTTCCTGAATCCAGCCACGGTACTCGCAGCGGCCGGCCCGCCCCGGCCGCTGCTTCTGTCCGCACGGACGGTCAGGGCAGGCAAGACGGTCAGGGCACGACCGATGCGGCAGCGGGCGTGCCGCCGGATGCAGGACGGTCGCCGGATGTGGCCGCCTGCAGCTCGATGACGGCCAGCACCCCACGGTGATCGGTGCCTGTTACCCCGACAGTCCTCGCCTCGGGCACACCGAGACCCCTGCGGGACACGAGGATGTGATCAAGGCGCAGTAGCGGCGGGTACTTTCGGTTGGCTGGCCAGGTGAAGCCCGGCCAGGAGCGGTGCTTCGCCACGTCCAGGGAGTCAGCGAACCGCGGAGCAAGAATCTTCCGGAACACCCGGTGGTCGCGGGTGGCATTGAAGTCGCCCGCCACTATCTGCCGCCCGGCAGTGCCGGCCAGCGTCTCACGTAGCTGATTCAGGTCGTAGCGCCAGGCGTGGCGGCCCAGGCGAAGTGGCGCCTTCGGGTGCACCACAGTGACGGTGACCGGCCAGCGCAGATTGAGCTGAGCGCGGGGCATGGCGGTGACTGTCGCGGGCACCGGGGCCAGGGGGGTAAGCGGCCAGCGGGACCAGAGCCCGATGCCCGCCGAGCTCTCCTGCGGGTCAAGATACGAGAACGGCAGCGCCTTGGCGATCCCCGCGTCCTCCAGGCTCTGCGACAGTGCATGGGTCAGTTCCTGGACCGCGAGGACGTCCAGTTGCAGCTCGGAAACCTGAGCGATGAGGCCAGCCACGTCTGCCCTGCCGTGCAGGGCGTTCACATTGAGCACGCGCAGCGTCGTGACGTCGGCACCAGGGCCCCGCGCAGCGGCAGAATCGGTGGGCTCAGCAGACTCGGCCGCCTTAGCAGACTCAGCGACCTCAGCAGACTGCGGGGCGGCGGCGGACTGCGGGACGACGGGGGCCCGGCCTGCGTGGCTCGTGCGCCGGGGCGGCGCCAGCTGCCAGAAAACCAGCATCAGCGCGGGAATGGCAACGATGAGCCCCAGCCACCCGAGCACGAGGACCGCAACGGCCGCGATGACCACCGCGATCAGAGCAGCGAGCGGCGCCAGCGCGGCGAAGGCGGGCCGGAACCCGAGGCCACCGTCGGTAGCTCTCGCGATGACCGGGAGCGCAAGGACGACGAAGAGGACTAGCGCAGCTCCGAGGGCCACCCCGCGTCCCACCTCTCGTTAGCCTGGCGGCAGTGCGGCAGGCCGCCGCATGCTGGATCCGCGCTCCGGACCGGACCTTCTACGGTACCCGCCTGCGTCCGTCGAGCCGGGCCGCGGAACCCGGCGTGGCGGCAAGTGCTCGTCAGCCTGGCGGATCGCTGCCGAGCCCGGCTGCCAGTTCGGCAAGCCGTCCGAGGGTGGCCAGATGACTGGCCCGGTCGCCGGCCAGCTTGACTTCCAGGGTGGTGATGCCCGCTGCCTGGTAGAGCCTGAGGCGCTCTGTGATCATGGCGGGAGTGCCGATCAGGTTAGTCCTGGCGCCTAGCTCCAGCGGCACACGGTCGGCAGCCTCGTCGCGGCGCCCGGCCAGCCAGAGCTGCTGAACAGCCTGGACGTCGTCGCCGTACCCCTGGCGGGTGAAGGCCGCGTTGTAAAAGTTCTGTTCGGCCGAGCCCATCGCGCCGATGGTGAAGGCATAGCCGCGGGCCTGCCGGCGAACCGCATCCTCGACATCACTGGTGATCTCGACACTGACCGGGATGACAAGATCGAGATCCGTCAGCGATCGGCCGGCACGGGCTGCGCCCGCCCGAAGGCGCCCCAGGAAGACGTCGGCGTGTTCAGGCATGAAGGCATTGCCGATCCAGCCGTCGGCGAGCTCGCCGGTCAGCTCGAGATTGCGCGGCCCGAGGGCGGCCACGTAGACGGGCACGTGCGCGGGCGGCAGCATCGAGCGAATTGCGCGGCCCTGGCCGCCGGGCAGCGGCAGCTGATACGCCCTGCCCTGATGGCTGAGACGCTCACCTGCCGTGACCTGGCGGATGATCTCGATGGTCTCTCGCGTGACCGTCAGGGGGGCATCGAAGCGGACGCCGTGCCAGCCTTCCATCACCTGCGGGCCGCTGGTGCCGATGCCGAGCCGGAACCGGCCGCCGGACAGCATCTGCATCGACATGGCGGACATCGCGAGCATCGCTGGCGTGCGGGCGCCGAGCTGGGCGATCGCCGAGCCGAGCGCGATCCGCTCCGTTCGAGCGGCCAGGTACGCCAGGGGAGTGAAGGCGTCCTGTCCCCAGGCTTCGGCCACCCAGGCCGACGTCACGCCGATCCGCTCTGCTTCCCGGACGAACTCCGCGTCCTGCGGCGAGCTGACATTCGCCGCGATGCCGATCTCCATGAGGCTCATTCTCGCCTCCCTGGGCGCGATGTGCCCGGCGTAGCATGCGAGCGTGGACGAGCTTGTATTCCGTTACCCCGACGGCCCGACGACTGAGGCTGAGCTCGTGATTGACGCACCGCCCGCAGTCGTCTGGCAGCTCGTCTGCGACATCCAGACGCCGGCCGAGTTCAGCTCGGAGTTCCAGGGCGGGCAGTGGCTCGACGGAGCGACCGCGCCGGTGCTGGGTGCCCGGTTCTGCGGTCGGAATCACCACGACGCGCGCGGCACGTGGGAGACAGTCTCGACAATCTGCGCCTTCGAGCCCGAGCGCGAGTTCGGCTGGGCGGTCGGCGACCCGTCGGAACCGGCCGCGCAGTGGCGTTTCACACTGACGCCGGAGGGTTCTGGCACCCGCGTGCGCCAGTGGATGCAGATGGGTCCGGGCGAGAGCGGCATCAGCGAGCTCATCGAGCAGATGCCCGACAAGGAGCATCGGATCATCCGCCGCCGCCTCGCCGAGCATCAGGCGAACATGGAGGCCACCCTCGCCGGCATCAAAGGCCGCGCCGAGTCTCGGTGACCATTTCCGCAACCGTCAGTCTGCGTTTATAACGAGAAAAAACGGGTCAGAACATCTGGCAGCTATGGCAGTCCCCGAATACCATTCGGTCGTTCTCCCCGCCAATTTTCCAGATTTGCGGCCTGCGCCAAAAAAACTCAAATTCTGAAATCTTTGCTGAATCAGAAACAAATGCCAGATCGTGGCGCTAAGCTCGTGCATCCTTTAACGGATGCAGATCATGGATGAAACGCAGCGGGCCCGGGGCGGGAGCCTGCTTCTTCGTTGTAAGTGAGGGGAGCACTATGACATTGACCATGACGCGTTCGCGGCTACGACTGGCTGGTAGCGCAGCGGTTGTAGTTGCGTCCGCGGCGCTGCTGGCCGTGGCGATGAGCGGCGGACCTTCCGTCGCGGCGACCGGGCACAGCCGGGCAAGCCACAGCCGCCCGGCGTTGAGCGCTGCTGGTACCGCCGCCAACGTCAGAACGGCCCGGTACCCGGTGCAGCCGTTCGCACAGGAATTCAGCATGAACACGTCGTCCTTCTGCCCGGCTGGCAGCGGCAACACGCCCTGCGACGGCGCCGCCGGAGACTACGGCACCATCGACCGCGTCGCGTCCCACTTCTCTGACGGCGGCGCCGGTAACTATGCGCCGGGGACTCCGGCGCTAACCGGAGGCTGGATGGCGGTCGTCGACGGTACCGGGGTCGCGAATCAGGGCATCGGCTGCCCTGGCACCACCTCAACGTCGAACCCCGGCGAGGACTGCTCCGGCCCGTACGCGCTGTTCGGCACAGGTAAGGCCATGGGCGTCGAGAACGTCTTCCCGGCCCGCGGATTCACGGTGACCAATGACCTGTACCTCTCACCCGCCACCAGCGGGCCGGCGGGGTCACTGGTGGACGACGACGTCGAGCTGAATAACAATCTCGGCCAGTACGGCAGCGACAACATCATTACCGCGTGCGCTGAGGACACCGCCTCGAGCGCCCTGGGCTTCGTGGTCAACTTTGGTCACGGCTCACCCGGTTCCTGCTCGGGCACGCCAGTGATCACGACGGCCGGATGGTACCGGTTCGTCTTCGTGTTCAGCGACAAGGGCGGGGACGCATACGTGGCCGAGTCGGTCCGCAGCGAGGCCACCGGCAACGTGGTCGCCAGTACGCAGCCAGAGCCTGTCGGTGGCGGTAACCCGTCGCAGATCAGCAACTGGGGCGGTCCTGGCTACTTCTGGCTGCCGACCGAGGACTTCAGCGGCCTGCCGCTGGCCAACTTCGCTCTGCAGTCTGGCCAGGTCATAGCCGGCCATCGGCCGTAGCGGACCTCGCGCTCCGATGCGAGGTGAGGCCGGGACCGTCAGGTCCCGGCCTCAGCCGTCTGCGGGAGCCGAGCGATCGCCGGACCGGTGCCCGGCCGGTGAAGGGTGAGCGGCCTGACATCATGACGCGATGGCAACAGTGATGGTAGCGACCTGCCAGTTCAGCGTGAGCGCTGACGTCGTCGCCAACGCCCGGCAGATCAGTCGCCAGATGACGACCGCTTCCCGGCGTGGTGCGCGAGTCGCGCATTTTCCGGAGTGCGCGCTCTCGGGTTATGCGGGAGCTGACCTCGTTTCCTATGTCGGATTCGACTGGGAGACTCTCCGCCAGGTGACGGAGGACCTTGCGGCCCATGCCGCCAGGCTGGGCATCTGGCTGGTGCTCGGGTCGTCGCACCAGCTGACTCCGCCCGGCAAGCCGCACAACAGCCTCTATGTCATCACCGATTCCGGCAAGATCGCTGAGCGGTACGACAAACGTTTCTGCGCGGGCGACGCCAGCGGGCTGACCGGCGACCTGGCGCACTACAGCCCGGGTGACCATGCGACGGTGTGGTCCATCGACGGTGTCACCTGCGGCGCTCTGATCTGCCACGACTACCGGTACCCGGAGCTGTACCGGGACTACTCCCGGCGCGGCGTGCAGCTCGTCTTCCACTCGTTCCATGCCGCACATGCCAGCCCGGAGCGCGTCGCCGCCATCAGCGCTGCGATCGGGCCCGACTATGAGTCACTCAACCCGGCGGCGACACCGACCTATCCGGGCATCACTATGCCCGCGGCGATGACTACGGCCGCTGCGTGCAATCACGTCTGGATCAGCTGCCCGAACTCCTCAGCCTCGGAAAGCCTCTGGCCGTCGTTCTTCGTGCGTGCCGACGGGATCACCACCGGGCGCCTGCGAAGAAACGTGGCCGGGGTGCTGATTTCCACTGTCGACACCGAGCAGGACATCTACGACTCAACGGCGGCCTGGCGCCAGCGCGCGATTGCCGGCGCTCTGCACAGCGGTGTTGTTCCTGACGACCCGCGCTCTGCGGACCGCACCTCCCTGTGACAGCTGCGGCGTAAAGCCGGCTGGCCCGCCCGCTAGGTCAGGCGGCCGGCGGTGGCGCGCTCGGGTGCCACCATCGAGCTGGCCGACGATGGGTGAAGCTCGCCGATGCCTACGACGACTGTCCGATGCACTACTCAGGCATGACGCCCTCCGGGCGGCACGGGCGAACCACTGCTAAGGAAGCTCATGATCGGTCCCGGTTTATTATCTGGCCAACGTCAGTCTCCCGGCGTGCATCTCCGGTACCGGCCGGACCGCCACCAGGATTGCCCTCGGTGAAGATGCTGCGGATGAACCAGCGCACGTACCGCCATACCTTGCTCATCTTCGCGACTCTCCCCTCAGTACATGCCCTCGTAGCAGCCTCGCTGGCGGTGCCTTCACACAGCTTATCCACCCTGCTCGCCTACGCGGCTGGCCTCAGCTACCCGCTGCTTGTGCTCTGCAGAGACACTTGATCGCGAGCGTGCCGTGAGCCGGCGAGGTAGAACCCGCCGGCGGCAGAAGATTCTCAGCGGAACCGGACTTAGCGCCCATGGGCGATGAGCGGACGATCCGAGGCGGTCCTTTCCGCGTAGCCATCGGGCGTGGTCATGAAGGTCGCGCGGCACCTGCTCCTGCCGCACTCGCACGCGAACGGGTAGGAGGGCATCACGGCGAGCCCGGCATCGCGCATCCACAGCCTGCCCTGCCGGCTGGCTGCCGTGTTCTCGTACCGGCGCTGCCGGCTGAGTTCGCCGCCGGCTGCCAGTCGGGGCGCAGACCGCAGCGCGGGGGCGAGCGCCGCCTCGACGGCCGCTGCGATCGCTGGCCAGTCAGGCTCCGAGGGCACCTCGATGACCGGCTGGCCGGCAAGTGCGGCGCTGGCGCGGATGCGCTCGGCGATCAGGGCGTCGCGCTGCAGGACGCGGTCCACGCGCGAGCGGCCCGCCACGGTGCGCCCGGCCAGCGACTCCTCGTGCGCCAGCCGCTCCTCCCGCACCTGGCGCGTGCGCGCCGGATCGGGAACCAGCCAGACACCCCGCCCGGCAGGAAGCGCGTCCGCGAATCCCGGCAGGAGCTGGGGCCCCTCGACGATCGCGGGAACGCTGCCCAGGTCACGTGCCACCACGTCGTCCAGCACGAGTTCCAGCCGGAGCCGACTGCGGGACTCGAAGGCATCCGCGGCAGCCTCGGGTCCCCGGGCGAGTTGCTCATCCAGCGAGTCGGCCGCCGGTAGCCGTGCCTGGTGATCGTAGGTCCACAGGTCAACCCGGTGCAGCGGCAGGTCATTCGCCCGGGACAGCTGCCAGGAGAGGGTCGTCTTGCCTGCGCCCTGCCCGCCACCGACCCACAGCATCGGCGGCCAGTCTCTTTGGCGTAACACGTCCATCGACTACAGGCCGGTAACGCCGTCGATCAGTTCGCGGAGCAGGTCGGCGTGACCATTGTGGCGCGCATACTCGTCAATCATGTGGGCGTACAGCCAGCGCAGGTCGACGGTGACCTTCTCGTCGCCGAACCTTTCATCCAGAGACCTGTTCATGACGGCCATCCGGGCGTGCTCGATCTCCTCTGCGTAGATGGCGAAATCAGTCTCGGCTGTCTGCGGGTCCGCCAGCGCGAACTCCGCCCCGTCCGGATGCGCTGATGACTGATAGAGGTCGTCCACAGGTTCGTGAGCGAACCGGATACGGAACCAGATGCGCTCGTTGCCTGCCATGTGCCGCACCACGCCGAGCAACGAGAGCGCCGAGGTGGCCAGCGGCTGCCGGGCCAGCTGCTCTGCTGTCAGTCCGGCGCACTTGTTCTGCAACGTTGCCCGGTGATAGTCCAGCCACGAGTCCAGCCTCATCCGTTCGCCGGCCACGTACGGCGGCTCGGCGCGTGATACCTCGGGTGCGGTCCAGGTCACGGAGCCGAGAATGCACTGCCGAGGATGAACTTGTCCACCCGCTGGCGAAGCCTTCCCGTCGTTCGTTCGGCATATCGCGGGCATGCCCTCCGTGCTGCGCTACGTAGGCCCGCGCAGCCATGACGCGTTAATGCGGCCCGGACCGACCGCGGCGCCGACGGGCCATCAGCCTCCGGAGCCATCCAGTGGCCGGCC
This sequence comes from uncultured Actinomycetota bacterium, assembly GCA_963711535.1. Lineage (GTDB taxonomy): Bacteria > Actinomycetota > Actinomycetes > Streptosporangiales > Streptosporangiaceae > JAJYUU01. Next base: position 1,510,176 of record CAVQEN010000008.1, read on the forward strand.
GACTCGCGAGAAACTGCTCGGCCTCATTGGCATTTTGGTCTTCGGGCGGAGGCTTTTCCCGCTCATGAGGGTCCTGCGCCCAATCGCGTTCCTGCTGATAAGCCGGCGGGACTTGCCTGCCGCCATAAGGCAGGTGAGGGTAGCTCACACTCTCACGGTACCTCTGCGAACTCGGCGTGCCAGAGACGCGCTAGTGCAGGATGAACTTGTCCACCGCGTTGGCGAACCCCTCGTCGTCGTTCGGCGTCGTCACCCTGCGGGCCGCGCGCCTGACCTCCGGGCTGGACTGGCCCATCGCGATGCTCAGCCCGGAGTGGGCGAACATCAGCACATCGTTCGGCATGTCGCCGATCGTGGCGATCTGCTCGGGGTCAAGCGAGTACCTGGACGCCAGGTACTTGGCCACCGCTCCCTTGTTGGCCAGCGGGTGCGTGACGTCGAGGTAGTACGGCTGCGACTGCGCGGCGGTGACGTGATCGCCGAATGTGTCGTGGACGGCCGAAGTGGCCTTCTCGACCGCGTCGTGATCGTCGCTCACGCCGACCAGCTTGGCCACGGTGCTGGTGACGCTTCCGGGCAGACCGGAGATCCCGCCGCTCATGACCTTCGGCTGGAACTTGACAGTCCACGCCTCGCGCGCCACGTGCGAGCCGTCCGCCGTCGGCACGTACCAGTCAGCCCCGCTGTACAGCCAGACGTCGAGACCGTGCGACGACATCATGTCCGCGACTGGCGTTACCAGGTCTGCAGGCAGCACCCGCTGCTCGATTACCTTCATGTCCCGGTCGACGAGCAGCCCGCCGTTGAACGCGGCGATCGGCGTCTGAATGTCCAGCGGCTCGATCAGCATCGCCATGCCACGCGGCGGCCGCCCGCTGGTGATGGCGAACAGGATGCCCGCCTTGTGGAGTTGCTGCACCGCTTGGATCGCGCGGTCGGTCAGCACCTTGTCGGAGGTAACGAGGGTTCCGTCAACGTCGGCCAGGAATAGCTTCACGGTTGAAGTTGGCACCGAACCTCACTCCTGGCCGCGCTCGAAAGCTGGCTCAGCGCGCCGGTAGGCGTGGATCACGTCCCAGTAGCGCGAGGAGATCTCATCGACAGCTTCATAGTGCGACAACTGCCCGGCCAGATACTTCTTCAGCGCTTCCTCCCACAGTGTCCGCCCGACGGCGAACCCGTCGAAGCCATCCACCTTGGCCCCGATCTTCACCCACTCGATGACCTGTGCCTCGTCCGCGCCGCGGCCGAGGACGATGCACTTGACGTGGCTCCGGCCATCGACCTGCGCCTGGGCTACGACCTCCTCGCAGGCTGCCGCGCTGTCGAGGCCCTCGATCTTCCAGATGTCCGGCTCCACGCCGCCTGCCTGCAGCGCCGCGATCGTCGCTACCACGAGATCGGGACGCAGCTCACGGTCATAGGCTCGCTGGTCACCGCCGAACCGGTCGAGCTGATCCTTCGTGGCGGGTACGAGCAGCTCGAACAGGAACCTGGGATCGCGGTCACGCAGCCAGTGGCTGAGTACGGCCAGCCGCTCGGTCTGGCGGAGGTTCAGATCCGCGTCGCCGTCCGGGTTGTAGCGCACCAGCACTTTGGAGAACGTCGGGCCGAACGCGTCGATGTGCGCGCCGAAGTCGTCGCCATACTGGAACTGGAACTCCTCCTGGCCGGATTTCTCCACCGGCATCGCGAGCGGCACGCGCTCGGCTTTCGCCTTCCGGGCGACGTCACTGCCGAACTCCTCGTCCACCAGGACGCCGCAGTCGTGCCGTGGTGCGCCCTCCGCCAGGGCCCGGACGAAGGAGTCGAAGATGATCTCCTTCACCTTCATGATGCCGTCGCGCACGTCCGGCGGCACCGGCTCGGACGCGCCGAACAGGTCCTTCTCGAACGAGCCGCGATGGTCGAAGGCCATCAGGTAGAGCCGCTTGTCGTAACCGAGGGTCATCTGCGTCACCTCTCCCTGGAGCAGAGCTGGTCAGCCGGAGTTCGGCAGGTGCCAGTGGAACGGGGCGATGAGCTTGTTCACCGAGTCCGGCCCCCACGAACCGCGGGCATACGGCTCGACTGGCGGCGGATTCTCAAGCAGCGGCTCGGAGATCTCCCACAACCGCTGAATGCCCTCGGTGGACGTGAACAGGGACTGGTCGCCGATCATCGCGTCCAGGATCAGCCGCTCGTAGCCCTCGAGCGCGTTGGCCTGGGCGAACGAGTCACCGTACTTGAAGATCATTTTCTCACTGCCGAGCGACATCTCTGCACCCGGCTCCTTCGCCAGGAACTTCGTGGTGATCGACCCCGGATCGGCGAAGTCGATGATGATCTCGTTCCGGCGGCCGTCCGGGACATCCTTGCGGTGCGCTCTGAACATGCGCAGCGGCGGCTCGTGGAAGCCGAGCGTGATGACCTGGCGGCCCGCTCCCATGCTCTTGCCGGAGCGCAGGAAGAACGGCACGCCGTGCCAGCGCCAGTTGTCGACCTCGGCTCTCAGCGCGACGAAGGTCTCGGTCTGCGAGTTCGGTGCGACGCCCTTCTCGTCCCGGTACCCCTCGTACTGGCCGCGCACCACGTGCCGGGTGTCGACCGGCTTGAGTGCCTGGAACACCTTGTCCTTCTCCGAGCGCAGCTGCTGCGCTGTGAAGGCCGTCGTCGGCTCCATCGCGACGAAGCCGAGTACCTGGAACAAGTGGGTGACAAGCATGTCCCGGTAGGCGCCGGTCTTGTCGTAGAAGTCGGCGCGGCCCTCAATCGACAGCGCCTCCGGCACGTCGATCTGGACATAGGCGATGTGCGCGCGGTTCCATACCGGCTCGAATAGCCCGTTGGCGAACCGCAGCGCGAGGATGTTGTCGACCGACTCCTTGCCGAGGAAGTGGTCGATCCGGAAGATCTGCGACTCGTCGAACACCGCGTGCACGGCGTTGCCGAGCTCGATAGCGGACTCCAGGTCGGTCCCGAACGGCTTCTCGATGATCACCCGCGAATTCTCGCCGGCCAGGCCAGCCGCGCCCAGCATCGTCACGACCGAGGAGAAGGCCACGGGAGGGACGGCGAGGTGGAAGAGCCGGCGGGTGCTGCCGATCTCCTTCTCCGCCTGCTCGACCTCATCCTTGAGCGGCCCGAAGTTATCCGGGTCCGCGGGCGCGAACGACAGGTGCTGCTGGAACTCCTCCCAGCAGTCGGTCTCGCTGTCCGGCTTGGTGATGCAGAAGTCCTGCGCCGCCTGCCGGGCGTGCGTCCGGAACTCGTCGCTGCTGAGCGCGAACTGCGCTGGCGACGAGCCGATGATCTTGTACTTGCGCGGCAGCAGCCCGGCGGCGGCCAGGTGGAACAAGCCAGGCAGCAGCTTTCGCTTGGCCAGGTCTCCAGTCGCGCCGAACAGCACGATTACGTGGTCCTCGGGCCGCTTGATCGTGCCGTGTACAGGCGAACGGCTGGTGGTGACAGTCATGGCGTGTCTACATTCCTCGCTCTTCGGGGGTGGCGAGCCAAGGGCGGACTCAGGCAGCTGCCTCGTCCGCCATGATCAGTGAGCGTTCGGCCTGCACCCGGCCGGCCGGGATGGACTCGTCTCCGGCCAGCAGCTTCGCCAGCGCATCCTTCTTGTCGTCGCCGGTGATGAGCCACAGCAGCTGGTCGGCGCGGGCCAGCGCCGGGTAGGTGAGCGTCATCCGCCGGTGGTCCTGGTAAGGCTGCGTCAGGGCGACCAGGACGTCCGTGACCTTCAGGACCGGATCGCCGGGGACGAGTGACGCAGTGTGGCCGTCTGGCCCGAGACCGAGATGCAGGAGATCGAACCGCTGCGGGAGCACGGTCGCGTAGGCCCGCGCAGCGGCGTCCAGGTCGGCATCGGTCACCGGCATCGCGTGCACCCGCGCGGGTGCGTCGCCAATGCTGTCATGCAGATTCGTCAGGTTCCGCGACGGGTCGCCGTCTGGCGCGACGCGCTCATCCACCTGGAACAGGTCGGTGTCCGCCCACGGCATGTCTTCCTTGGCCAGCTCGGCGAACATCGCCCACGGGCTGCGCCCGCCGCTGATCGCGAACGTGAACCGGCCGCGTGCCGCCACGGTCAGCCGCGCCCGCCCGGCGACATAACCAGCGGCCTTCGCCGCCACGGCGGCCGCGTCCGGCGCTACCTCCAGCTCGTGCTTCACGGCTCAGTCCTTCTTCTCTGCGTGCCCGCCGAACTCCGAGCGCATCGCGGAGAGGATCTTGTCGGTGAAGTCGCCGAGCCCGCGGGACTCGAACCGCTCGTACAGGGCCGCGGTGATGATCGAGGCTGGCACGCCCTCCTCGATCGCCGCGAGGACGGTCCAGCGGCCCTCGCCGGAGTCCGACACCCGCCCCTCGAAGTCGTCCAGATCGGGCGACTTGGCGAACGCATCGGCGGTGAGGTCCATCAGCCAGGAGCTGATCACTGAGCCGCGGCGCCACACTTCGGCGACTTCGGCCACGTTGATCTCGTACTGGTAGGCCTCCGGGTCGCGCAGCGGTGTCGTCTCGGCATCGACCTCCGTCGCCTGGTGCAGCCCGACGTCCGCGTGCTTGATGATCGACAGGCCCTCGGCGATCGCGGCCATCATGCCGTACTCGATGCCGTTGTGAACCATCTTGACGAAGTGCCCGGCACCGTTCGGCCCGCAGTGCAGGTAGCCGTTGGGAGCGGTGCTAGTGGCGAGGCTCATACCCGGCGTCTTCTCCGCGCTGCCCTCGCCCGGCGCGATGGTCTTGAAGATCGGGTCCAGGTGCTGAACCGGCCCGTCCTCGCCGCCGATCATGAGGCAGTAGCCGCGGTCAAGGCCCCACACGCCGCCGCTGGTGCCGCAGTCCACGTAGTGGATCCCGGACGCCTGCAGCTCCTTCGCGCGCGTGATGTCGTCGCGGTAGTAGGAGTTGCCGCCGTCGATGACCATGTCTCCCTCGGCGAGCAGCGGCTTGAGCTGCTCGAGCGTCTCCTGCACGACGCCCGCGGGCACCATGATCCAGATCGCGCGCGGCTGCTCCAGCTTGCTGACGAAGTCCGCGAGGTCAGACGCCCCGGTCGCGCCGTCCGCCTCGAGCTGCTTCACTGCGTCAGGCGCCCGGTCATAAGCGACACAGCGATGGCCGTCCCGCATCAGGCGGCGCACCAGGTTCGCGCCCATCCTGCCGAGCCCGATCATGCCGAGTTGCATGGGCTTTTCTGTTGGCATCGCCGTCAGCCTTTCGGTTCATTGAATCCAGGAAACGAGGTATCAGGGACGGGCCTTGAGCGCCCGGTAGCGGCGGATCAGGGTGTTGGTCGAGGAGTCGTGCGTCAGCTCCGGCTCGGCGGCCGACTCGAGTTCCGGCGCGATCTGGTTCGCCAGCGCCTTGCCGAGCTCGACACCCCACTGGTCGAAGGAGTCGATCTGCCAGATAGCGCCCTGCGTAAACACGCTGTGCTCGTAGAGCGCGACCAGCGAACCGAGCAGCCGCGGCGTCAGCACCTCGGTCAGCAGCACATTCGTGGGCCGGTTGCCCTCCATGACCCGGTGCGGCACCACGTTCTCGGGCGTGCCCTCGGCCCGGACCTGCTCCTCGGTCTTGCCGAAAGCGAGTGCCTGGGCCTGCGCGAACACGTTCGACGAGAGAATGTCGTGATGCTCTCTCAGCGGGTTCAGTGACTTCCCGAAGCCAATGAGGTCGACCGGGATCAACCTCGTTCCCTGGTGTATGAGCTGGTAAAAACTGTGCTGTCCGTTCGTGCCCGGCTCGCCCCAGAAGATCTGCCCCGTCTGGTAGTCGACCCGTATGCCGGTCAGCGTGACGTGCTTGCCGTTCGACTCCATAGTGAGCTGCTGCAGGTAGGCCGGGAAGCGCTTGAGGTACTGGTCGTATGGCATGACGCCGACGGTCTGCGCGTCGAAGAACTCGGTGTACCAGACGCACAGCAGGCCCATGATGACCGGCAGGTTCTGCGCCAGCGGGGCGGTGCGGAAGTGCTCGTCAATCGCGTGGAATCCGGCCAGCATCTCGTCGAAGCTGGCCGGGCCGATGGCGATCATCGTGGACAGCCCGATGGCCGAGTCCATCGAGTAGCGGCCGCCGACCCAGTCCCAGAAGACGAACATGTTGGCGGTGTCGATGCCGAAGGCGGCAACTTTCTCGGCGTTCGTCGACACGGCCACGAAGTGCTTGGCGACCGCGTCCTCGGTGCCGAGCGCGCCGACGACCCAGTCGCGCGCGGAGTTCGCGTTCGTGAGCGTCTCCAGCGTGCCGAACGTCTTGGAGCTGATGATGAACAGCGTCTCGTCAGCGTTCAGGTCACGGGTCGCCTCGACGAAGTCGGTGGAGTCGACGTTCGACACGAACCGGAAGGTCAGCTCGCGGTCGGAGTAGTAGCGCAGCGCCTCGTAGGCCATGACCGGCCCGAGGTCGGAACCGCCGATGCCGATGTTGATGACGTTGCGGATGCGCTTGCCGGTGTGGCCCTTCCACTCGCCCGAGCGCACCTTGTCGGCGAAGGCGCGCATCTGGTCGAGAACGTCGTGGACCTCCTTCACGACGTCCTCGCCGTCGACGACGAGGGTCGCGCTCTTCGGCATTCGCAGGGCGACGTGCAGGACCGCCCGGTCCTCGGACACGTTGATGTGGTCGCCGCGGAACATCGCATCCCGGCGCTGCGTTACGCCGGCCTCCTCGGCCAGCTCGACGAGCAGGCGCATCGTCTCGTCCGTGATGCGGTTCTTGGAGTAGTCCAGATAGATGCCCGCGGCTTCAGCCGTCATCCGTTCGCCGCGTTCCGGGTCGGCCTGGAAGAACTCGCGCAAGTGGCGGTCGCCGATCTCGGCGTGGTGACGCTCGAGCGCCTGCCAGGCCTTGAGCTCGCGAAGCGGCGGAACGGTGGTCATGGGCGACTCCTTCGGCGGACGACCAGGCTCAGTCCTACCCAAGCACGGCCGGCCGCGGTGCTGCTGCCCGGCCCGGCAAGCCGCACACATGGCTGGCCACTCCGCTCCGATGCTCGCATGCCACGGACCGTGGGCCGGGGCCGCTAGGTGACACTTGGGTGAACCCGGGGGCGCTCTTTGTCGTGATAACGGGCATGAGCGTGGCGAAGCACGTAGTGCAGAGCATGCCGGGCCGGCCGGCGCTGGCTCCGAGCCGGGTGCCGCTCCGGCTGGCCGGGGCTGGCCTGCTGTTCGCAACTGCAGGTATCCACCTGGACTTGTACCTGACCGGGTACCGGACAATTCCGACTATCGGCTGGCTGTTCCTGCTCCAGGTGGTCGCTGGGCTGGTGCTCGGCGCGCTGGTGCTGGTCACGGCGCTGACCAGACCTGGCTGGCCGGTGCCCGGCGGCGAGCTGGCCGCGCGGGCCGTCGCGCTCGGGGGCGCGCTATTTGCGCTGGCGACGCTGGGTGGCTACCTGCTGAGCGTTCAATTCGGGCTGTTCGGATTCCGGGAGATCCGTACCACGGCCGGGATTGTCGCCGGCATCGTCGAAGTCCTGGCGTTCGCCGTGCTGGTCTGGCTCGGCCTGGCGGCGACGTCGCCCGGTCGCTCGCCGGTCCGGCGAGCGCTCAGCCCGGCAGTGAGCGACTGGCAGGCCAGCCTCGGGGCGGCGGTCGTGTCGGTCGTGGCGCTCGGCCTCATGGGCGGGGCACTGGCCGGGGCCGACGGCGGGGGAGGTAGCGCGGGCGCGTCCGGGGGCTCGCCCGCGTCCTCCTCGCCCTCGGCAGCGGGAGTGCTGAAGGAGGCGTCGATCGGAAGCCAGCAGGTGCTGACGAACGGGAGCGGGCGGACCCTCTACTCCTTCGGCCCGGACTCACCGGTCAAATCCGCCTGCAACGGATCGTGCGCGGTCTACTGGCCGCCGGTCCCCGGACCGCTCAGAGCGGGTCCGGGCGTGACCGGGAAGCTCGGCACCATCACCCGCGCCGATGGGTCCACGCAGGAGACCTACAACGGGCATCCGCTCTACACCTATATCGGCGATTCCGGCCCGGGCCAGGATCACGGCAACAAACTGAACCTGAACGGCGGCCTGTGGCTCGTCGTCCCGGTCAGCGGCAGCTAAGTCCGTCCCGTGGCGCGGCAGGGCTCGTCGGCGCGCGGGCAGTTAGCGGTAGTTGACGAATTGCAGGGCTACGTCCAGATCCTTGCCCTTCAGCAAGGACTGCACGTCCTGTAGCTCGTCCTTCTTCTTAGAGGAGACGCGGAGCTCGTCGCCCTGGATCTGAGCCTTGACGTTCTTGGGGCCCTCGTCGCGGATGATCTTGGAGATCTTCCGCGCGTCGTCCGGGGAGATGCCCTCCTTGAGCCCGACGTGCAGCCGGTACTCCTTCCCGGAGAGCTTCGGCTCGTCGGCGTCGAGGACCTTCAGCGAGACCTGGCGCTTGACCAGCTTGTCCTTGAACAGGTCCAGCACGGCACTGGCGCGCTCCTCGCTGTTCGCCTTGATCTCGACTGCCTCCTTGCCCGACCAGGCGATGGAGGCGCCGACGCCGCGGAAGTCGAACCGGGTGCCGACCTCCTTGACGGTCTGGTTCAGCGCGTTGTCGACTTCCTGGTGATTGATCTTCGAGACGACGTCGAAGGATGATTCGGCTGCCACGTGCCTCAGGTTATCGCCGGACCGCCGCTCGCGTTGGCAGGCTCAGCTACCAGGCCAGACAGGTGCTCGACCGTGATGCTGTAGGAACCAGCCGCTTCCGCTATCCTTCACAGTGCCCGTTCTGCGGAACGAGCTACGGCAGGTTGCCCGAGTGGCCAAAGGGAGCGGTCTGTAAAACCGTCGGCTCAGCCTACGTTGGTTCGAACCCAACACCTGCCACCACCAGCGGAAATGGCCCGTGGCCTGCGCGTATGCGCCGGTGCGGGCCGTTGTCCTACCGGCTGTCGGAGTCCCTGGGCGTCCCTGTGAGTCCCGCTGTTTCCCGCTGTGCACGGACATATAGCGGACAGCGTCCGTGATCATGAACCGGACCCGGACGGCCCGGTGCGGCCGAAATCTGGGCGGGTGTCCGGGTGGCATGCGCGCAGGCTCGAATACCGGCAGGTAGCAACGGGAATGGAAACGCCACCCCAGCGTTTTCGCGGCGGCTCTTGATGATTGAGGCGCCGGCCGTGCTATTCAGAAACGCTCCGGTCGGGATTCACAATCCGGCCGGGCTGACCAGGGGTGAAGGCCAGCGGCTCGAGTCCCGCCAGGTGGCGAAGACGATCTCTCATTCAAACTTTCCTGAGCTGCGACAGCGGGTGCTCGCGCCCGGTAGCTGGCTGATCGTTCGTCTGGGCCTGACGCCGGTCGGGGCCAGTACTCAACCTCGTGCGCAGCGAAGAGGGTTCACTGCCGTTCGACCGATTGGCTCGGTGCTCTCCGCTCAGTCGGTCGCTTCGCCGCGAACTGCCGGAATGGCCGTTTGCGTTGTTGGGCGACGGTAGATGGTCCCCGGCTGTGATCTGTGCCTGTTCCGCATCCGGCAGCCTCGCGGTCGCTCGGCAAGGGCGGAGGGGTTATCCGCCGGGCGTCACGAGGCCGGTCTGGTAGGCGATGACGACTGCCTGTGCGCGGTCACGCAGGTCCAGTTTGGACAGTATGCGCTTGACGTGGGTCCTGGTGGTCTCCCCGGCGATGCAGAGAGCGTCGCTGATCTGCGTGTTGGACATGCCCTGGGCGATCAGAATGAGCACTTCGGTTTCGCGGCTGGTCAGCACGCCGAGCGTGACCGGGACGGGCGGGGCGGCGGGCGGCTTGCGGGTGAAGTCGGTGATCAGCCGCCGGGTCACCGACGGGGCCAGCAGCGCGTCGCCTGCGGCTACGACCTTGACCGCGTGGATGAGCTCGGCGGTGGTGGCGTCCTTGAGCACGAACCCGCTGGCCCCGGCCCGTAGCGCCTCGTATACGTACTCGTCGAGGTCGAAGGTGGTCAGCATCAGCACCCGCGGCCGCGCCCGGCCGGCCGCGGCGGTCAGGATCTCGCGGGCAGCCTGCAGCCCGTCCATAACCGGCATCCGCACGTCCATCAGCACCACGTCGGGGTCCAGCCGGCGCGTCTGGCGCACTGCATCGGCGCCGTCGGCTGCCTGTCCGGCGATCATGATCCCTGGCTCCGCAGCGAGCATGGCGGCGAAGCCCTCGCGCACCATGGCCTGGTCGTCGGCGATCAGGCAGCGGATGAGCCTGCCGTCCGGGAGGGGGCCGTCGCTGGTCAAGCCGGCCCGCCGAGCGGGAGTACGGCCGACACCGTGAACCCGCCGCCGGGCGCCGGCCCGGCCGACAGCGAGCCGCCCAGAAGCTCGACCCGTTCGCGCATCCCGGCCAGGCCGTGTCCTGGCCCGTGGCCGTTGACGCGCTGCCCGGCGGCGATCCCCGGGCCGTTGGTCACCTGAAGGGTGACGGTGTCGGCGTCGTGGTGTACCGATACCGCGACTGGGGCGCCTGCGGCGTGCCGGCCGGCGTTGGACAGGGCTTCCTGGATGATCCGGTAGGCGCACAGGCCGGTGCTGGGCGGCACCTGGTCCAGCGCGCGGGGCGCGGACAGTTCCACGGTCATCCCGGCATGCCGGGCCGTGCCGATCAGCCCGGGCAGGTCCGCCAGTCCTGGCTGCGGGGCGTAGGCGGCGGGCTGGTCGCTGCGCAGCGCGCCGAGCAGGCGGCGCATGTCCGCGAGTGCCTCGCGCGCTGATCCGCTGAGCGATCCGAACTCGGCGCGCACCGGCTCGGGCAGTGCCCCGAGCCGGTGCGGCGCGCTTTCGGCCCGGATGGCCATAAGCGACATGTGGTGGGCGACCACGTCGTGCAGTTCCCGTGCGAACTGGGTACGTTGCTCGAGGACGGCCAGCCGCGCTCGCTCCAGCTCGGTCTGGTCAGCCTGGTCGGCCAGGGCCTGCCGCGCCTGCCGCTCGGAACCCACCCGGTCCACCGCGACCGCGATGACGGCGAACGCCAGGCTGCCCAGCGCGGCGATGACCAGGCTCGGGCCGTCTTTGCCAGTCCACAGCCACCACGGGATCAAGGTCAGCGCCCATAGCCAGCACAGCACCGGACGCTCGTGCCGGATCCCGGCCAGGCACAGCACCGTCAGCAGCACAGCTATCTGTACCGGGTCCCAGGGCAGGCCGCCCCACCAGTGCTCGTGCAGCAGCGGGACCAGCAGCAGCCCGAGCCACCCGATCCGCCAGCCCAGCAGCGGATACCGGACCGCCACCAGCAGCGGCGCGACCACTGCCAGGGCTACGAGCACCCCCACCAGTACCGATGCCACAGATATCGGCGACGGCACGGCTGCTGTGGCAAGCGGAGGGTTATGGACACCGGACCCGCCCGGCACATGCCGGCCGCGGAAGTCCAGGATGGGCAGGCCGTAGCCGTCGCTCAGGCTGGCCAGGCTGGCTGTGCACAGCAGCAGCGTTGCGATGCCGAGTCCGATGCGGGCGGGCCAGCGCTGCCGTGGCGATCGCGGGCGTCGTCCAGAGCCCGGGTCGGGGCCGGCCCGACCCGGGCCAGCCCGCGCCACGCTACGGCTGCGATCTGCCGGGCGCCTTTCGGTGGCCCAGCAATGCCCGATATCCGTTGCACCCTGCCACGTTAAGCCGCCGGCGGCACCGGGTCGTCCCCCACGGCGGTGTCACCGCCGTGGGGTAGACGACGCGCGCGACTGCGCCACTGCTACCCCAGGGCGGTGAGCCGCGATTTGCCGCATCGGGGTGACGACGCGGGCCGGGCCCGCCTGGCAGCGTGGCCGCATGCGACCTACAACTCATCACGCCGCCAGGCGGCGAGCGGCCGGGCTGGTCCTGGCGGCCGGCATTGCCCTGCTGGCGAGCGCCTGCGGTGGCAGCTCATCAACCGGTTCCGCCGGCAGTAGTTCCACAACGGGGGGGTCGGCGGCCTATCAGAAAGCACTTGCCTATGCGCAGTGCATCCGGGCGCATGGCGCGCCAGACTACCCCGACCCCAACAGCCAAGGCCAGTTCGTCATACCAAACGGAAGTAGTAACAGCGCCTACGTCAACGTCAGCGCCGCGGCCCTGAAAGCATGTCAGAGTCTGATACCGCCCTCCATGGTTCCGAAGCAGTCACAGGGATCGAAGGCGACCAGTCAGGGCTTGAAGTTCGCCGCGTGCATGCGCAGTCACGGAGAGCCGGACTTCCCCGACCCGGCTGCTAACGGCTCGATCACTCTTCCGTCAGGCATGAATGCCGAGTCACCGCAGTTCCAGAAGGCGGAGAAAGACTGCCAGTCGCTGATGCCCGCGAACCCGGGCGGGCAGGCGCCATGAGCGAGATGACATCGCCTGGCCATCAGGAGACCTACCAGCGCGAGGACACCGTCGCGGTCAGGCCGGCGCGGGGCACACGGCGCCGGCGGGTGACCGCCGTCGTCTTGGTACTCGCGGCGCTAGGCGCTGGTACGGGCGCTGCGTGGTCCGCGGGGGCGTTCGGCGCGGATGGCTCATCCGGGCCGGACACGGTCGCGGCTGCGCCGCAGACGTACACCGTGACGAGGAAGGACATCTCGGCGACGAAGTCGGAGACCGCGACGCTGGGCTACGCGGCGTCCTACACCGTGAACGGGCCGGGCGGCGGGACGCTGACCTGGCTGCCGCCGGCCGGGCAGGTGATCCGGCAGGGGCAGGTGCTGTACCGGACCGATAACGGGACTCCGGTGGTGCTGCTGTACGGCAGCGTCCCGGCCTGGCGTTCGCTGGCGGAGGGGACCACGGGCGAGGATGTTATCCAGCTCAACCATGACCTGGTGGACCTCGGCTACGCCAGTAGCGGCGACATCAGCGCGCTGGGCTGGGACTACTACTCGTGGGAAACCCAGTACGCGGTGCAGGACATGGAGAAGAACCTGGGGGTGCCCGACCCGCCGGGGTCGCTGCCGCTGGGGTCGGCGGTGTTCAAGCCGGAGGCACTGCGGGTCAGCCAGGTGACGGCCAGCCTGGGCAGCCCGGCGTCCGGTCCCATCTTGTCGGCGACCTCGGACCGGCACATCGTGACCATCGCCCTGAGTACCTCCATGGAATCAGAAGTGAAAGCCGGTGACGCGGTGAGCGTCACCCTGCCCGACGGGACTGCCACGCCCGGCGTGATCACCTCGGTCGGCACGGTGGCGTCCGGGTCCGCCAGCTCGCCGACCGTCCCGGTGCAGGTGAAGCTCACCAGCCCGGCGGCGGCGGGGTCCCTGGATCAGGCGCCGGTGACGGTGTACATCACCACCTCAACCGCCTCGAACGTGCTGGTGGTTGACGTGGGAGCGCTGCTGGCCCAGCCGTCTGGCGGATACGCGGTAGAGGTGGTCGGCGCGGGTAACACCCGGCACCTGGTGCCGGTGACGGTCGGGCTCTTCGACGACAACGCCGGGCTGGTGCAGGTAATAGGGAACCTGAAGCCCGGCGAGCACGTGGTGGTGCCGAACATATGAGCGGTGTCCTCACGGGCCGGCCGGTGCTGGAGCTGGACCGGGTCTCCAAGCTGTATCCGGGGTCGCCGCCGGTCCGGGCGCTAGACCAGGTCAGCCTGGCAGTGGCGGCCGGGGAGCTGACGGCCATCGTGGGCCCGTCCGGATCGGGCAAGACCACGATGCTGCACCTGATGGGCACCCTGGACAAGCCGACCACCGGGACTGTGCGGGTCACCGGGATCGACGTGGCGCAAATGAAGGACAGCGAGCTGTCGGCGCTGCGCGCGACCCGGATCGGGTTCGTGTTCCAGCAGTTCTTCCTGGCCGAGCATCAGAAGGTGATCGACAACGTGGCCGACGGGCTGCTGTACAGCCGGCGTCGTCCGGCGCGCCGAGCGACGCCGGCTGGCCGCGGACGCCCTGGCCGTTGTCGGCCTGGAGCACCGGGCCAGCGCCCGGCCCACCCAGCTGTCCGGCGGCCAGCGGCAGCGGGTGGCGATCGCCCGCGCGTTGGCCGGGCAGCCGGCGATCGTGCTGGCCGATGAGCCGACCGGGAACCTGGACTCGGCCACCGGCGCGTCGCTGCTGGCGCTGCTGGAAGAACTCAACGCCGCCGGCACCACGATCATCGTGATCACCCATGACCACGCCGTCGCCGCCCGGATGGGGCGCCGCATCGAGATGCTCGACGGGCACATTATCGCCGGCAGCGACCCCGCTGGCGTCACTGCGGAGAACCGCGCCGTGCGGGAGGGAACCTCATGACACGCACATCCCCGCCGCCGGCGGCCCGGCTGCGGCCGCAGGATCTGGGTGGGCTGGCGAGCAGGGGGCTGCGGACCAGGAAGCTGCGGGCGGCGCTGTCGGCACTCGGCATCTCGATCGGGGTGGCCGCGATAGTGGCGGTCCTGGGCCTGGCCAGCTCCTCCCAGGCCGGGCTGCTGGCCGAGATCAGCAGGCTGGGCACCAACCTGCTGACCGTCACTAACGGGAGCAGCTTCACCGGCACCGCTGAGCTCCCCAAAGCCGCGCCGGGAATGGTCGGTGAGCTGCCCGGTGTCACCGCGGTGCAGTATACCGGGGCAGTCAGCAACGCCAGCGCCTACCGCAGCCCGTACATCCCCCCGATCGACACCAACGCGATGAGCGTCGATGCCTCCAGCACCGGCCTCCCGGCTGTGGTGGGTACCAGCGTGGCGCAGGGGACCTACCTGAACGCGGCCACCGAGACCGAACCAGTCGCCGTGCTGGGGTACCAGGCGGCACAGAGGCTGGGGATCGACCGGATCTGGCCAGGAGAGAAAATCTGGGTCGGCGGGATGTGGTTCTACCTCGTGGGCATCCTTAGCCCCGCCGCGCTCGCGCCGCAGATCGACTCCTCGATCCTGATCGGATTCCCCGCCGCGGAGAAGTACCTCGGCTTCGACGGGCATCCCTCGGAACTGTACGTGCGGACGCAGAATAACCAGTCCCTAACCAATAAGATCGACAATCTGCTCAGCTACCAGGCCAATCCGGAAGATCCCAGCGGGGCCGACGTGTCGCTGCCCTCCAGCGCGCTGACAGCGCAGGCCGACGCCGCCGGGGCGTTCGACACGCTGTTCGTTGGCCTGGGAGCGGTCGCACTGCTTGTCGGGGCCGTCGGCGTGGCCAACATCATGATCATCTCGGTGCTGGAGCGGCGTCAGGAGATCGGGCTGCGGCGCGCACTGGGCGCCACCAGGGGCCAGATACGCGCCCAGTTCCTGTCCGAGGCGATCCTGCTCTCGCTGATCGGCGGCGTCGCCGGGGTGATCATGGGCGTGGTCTCGACCGCGGTCTACGCCCATGCCAAGGGCTGGGCCGTCGTGATCCCGCCCGAAGCCTGGGCCGGCGGCCTGGCCGCGGCCCTCGCGATCGGTGCTCTGGCCGGGCTGCTGCCCGCTGTACGCGCCGCCCGCCTGTCACCCACAGCAGCACTGTGGAGCCTCTAGAACCACAAACCGCGCCCCCGCCGCGATGAACCGCCTGGGGCGCGCGCAGTAAAACATCGGCGCCTGCGCTAACGGGCGAAGCGCGGCGAGGCCGCCAGGCAGGCAGCGGTCCGGCTTCAGGCCGCCTAACCAAGCGCTCTGGAGCATGCGGGCCCGGCAGGATCGGGAGAGGATCGACGTGGACTGGCCGGATCTGATGAGCGAGCTGGCGCCGCTGCGGCGGCGGTGGGATCTGCCGGTGCTGGCCAGCCTGGCCGGATGGCCGAGGCGGCCCACGGACCTGATCGAGGCCATCAACGGGCAGGCTCCAGGCGGCCGGAGGATCAGCTGGAAGGTCCTGAATGACACGCTGCGGCGGCTGGAGGCCAGCGGTCATGTGGGCCGTCGGCAGGTGCCCGGCGTTCCGCGGGAGACGTGGTACTGGCTGTGCCCGCCGGGGCAGAGGCTCATCTGCGCGCTGACGGTGCTCGACGACTGGTATCGCGGCCTGTAGCCGGACAAGGCAATGCCGATAAGCCTGCCATCGACCTCGGATGGATCTCTGATGTACCGGCCATGGACCTGGACTTTGGATACCGAGGATCTGAGTCTGCCCTGCCGTGGCAGTGTGTCCCACGGCGACTGCGCAGCTATCGACCCGCACGCCCTGGCGGGCCCAAGCCCTCTAGCGGGAGCGGCACTACGCCTATCGCGCCGTCGGGCCGGTGCTTGAGCTCGCGCACCTGGCTGCCGTTGCAGGTCCAGGCAGAGCCCGTGCGGGCGCAGGCGCCACTGAGGAGAGGAAACACGCGCCGGGCCGCTAGTGGGCGTCCCAGGGATTGATCAACTCGATGCCCATATCGACGAAGTCGCTGGTGTTTCGGGTGGCAACGGCCATGCCGCGGGACGCGGCAACCGCGGCGATCATGGCATCGACTGGCCTGCTGACCTCGCGGCCGATCCGCTTTCTGGCAGCCATGATCGTGGGCAGCGCGCGAGCCGCCTGCTCGTCGTAGCTGTAGCTGCGCTCCCGAGCCCGGCTGAGCAGCCCCTCGACGTGAACAGCAAGGAAGTCTTTGCGTCGGCCGTCGGGCAACAACGCCAGCCCAGTCAGCAATTCGCCGATCGTGATTGTGCTGATCGCCGCCTCCTGGCGGTGCGCGCGCAGCCAGGCCACGACGCCCGGATCCGGCGCCGGCCGCGTCGTCTCGGACCAGACGTTGGTGTCCACGAGAATCACTCGAATGAAACCGGCTGGCGGGCTTGCCCGCTGCGGTCAGGCACGGGCAGTGGCTTGCCTGGCGGCGCCGATGCCATCTCGTCCAGCCACCAGGACACGAAATCGTCCTCAGCCGCGACGGCCTCCTCCAAGATAACGCGAGCCTCAGCCTCGACCGACCGGCCGTGCGCGACGGCGCGGCGGCGCAGAGCCGGCTTCAGCGACTCCGGCAGGTTCCGGATCAGCAGGCTGTCACTCATAGATAGCAATGATATCACGCGAAGGCGTCGGCCGCATCGCCGCAAGAGCGCCGATAGTCGCGGTGATATCTGCTGAGTCATGGCGGGACTGAGCTGGACTCGGTGGGACATGACCGAGAAACAGCGTGCCGCTGACCAGCAGTGCTCTGACCGCACGGACAAATGGCGGACAGAAACGTCGTTCACCCTGCCGTCATCGGAGGATCTGCAGGTCAGCGGCTATTCCGATGGTCGGGAAGATGTAGGGTGGGCCGCCCGGCGAGGTTCCGCGTTCACCTCGGGTGAACTCGGGCCTTTTCCGGACGGCCTCCCTCCGAACCCGGCGTGCGGCTTTCACCGCACCGGGCTCTCCAGCGTCTTATGCCGCATGCGCGACCGGGTTCGCGTGGATGTGCTCATGGCACGGCACGCAGACAACAAGCGTCTTGCGCCGCATCTTCGCCATGAGCGCGGCCCACGAGGGCTGGCCTGGTCCCGGAATGCCCAGCTGCTTGAGGCCGGCGACCTGGTGCACTGCCACCGTGGCGCCTTTGTCGCACAGCTCGCAGTACCGTCTCCGGAGCCGCAGGAGAAGTTCCTTGCGGGGGAGGCGGACCGGGACCGGGCCGGGGTCGGTAATGACCGCCCGCCGGTCCTGCCGCAAAGCGATCCCGCCGAATCGCGCTACCAGGTCCTGCTTGCCCTCGCGCGTCAGCCTTGCCTCAAAGCATCTCCGCAGGCCGTCGCTGGTGACGATCTTCGCCCGGTAACGGGCGGCCATCTTGGTGACGGTCGAGTGGTGCTTGGCGGCCAGGGTCTTCAGCATCGACGTCACGGCATGCCAGTACAGCTTGCTGAGCCGCCAGACGTCCTGGGCGAGCAGGTAGTAGTTGACGACGCCCGCGTACTCGGCTCCGTAGATCCGGACGATGTCGTAGTCGTCCAGGTTCTGCAGCCGGGGCCGGGGCCACGGCTTGCCGTGTTGCCGGTAGCGGGCGCACTGGGCCCTGACCACCTCCGGCGGCACCCGCAGCGCGATCTGCCCGCTGACCGACCTGCGGCCATTGGTGATCTTCGTGCTGGAGTGCTGCACGGTGATGTCGTAGCCGAGGAACCGCGCCCGCTGGCTGCGGGCGTGGGTGATCAGGGTCTTGGCCTGATTGAGTTCCAGCCCGAGGTCGTCCCGGAGGAACTCCGCCAGCCTGGCCTTGATCTGCTCGGCCTCGGCCCTCGGCCCGGTGAACCCCAGCAGATGATCATCCGCGTACCTTATGTATCTGAGGCGGCGGTAGCCGGGATCCATCGGGTCGGTCGAGGGAAGCGTGCGCATCAGCCGCGTCAGATGGCGGGCTTCTGCCCGGTCGCCGCGCCGCCGCGCCCGCCCGAGCGAGCGGCACTCGCCGGTAGGCGGGGTGGTCGGCCCGGCGTGATCCCCGCGTGTGCTGCGGGATCAGCTCACGCTCGACAAAATCGTCGAGCTTACTAAGGTAAATGTTACTGAGAATCGGCGAGACCACACCGCCCTGCGGGGAGCCGCAGAGCGTTTCGTGATACTGCCAGTCCTCCAGGAACCCGGCTTTCAGCATGCTGCCGATAAGCCGCAGGAACCGCTGGTCGTGGATTTTCTCCGCCAGGATCCTGGTCATAACATCATGATCCAAAGACCCGAAGCAGTCGGAGATGTCACCCTCAATAAACCACGTGGTCCCGGTCCAGATGCTTTGTATCTCCCGCAGCGCGGTATGACACCCTCGCCCCTTGCGGAACCCGTGTGACCGGCCAGAAAACCGCGGCTCGTAATACGCCTCCAGAAGCAGGCGCACCACCTCGCCGACCAGCTTGTCCGACCACGACGGCAGCCCCAGCGGGCGCAGCTTCCCGTTTTTCTTCGGGATCCAGACGCGGCGGGCCGGGGCGAACCGGTACCGCTCGCGCCGCATCTGCCCGATGACCTCATCGATCAGGTCCTCGGACATGCCGTCGGCGGTTTCCTGGCTGGGCCCCGGCGTCATCGCACCCTGGTTGGAGTAGATGTCTGCCGTAGGCGGCCAGGTACAGGTCTTCTGTTGAACATCTGCCGGTACAACTGCGTCAGCGGCAGGCCCTTCCTGCCGCGCTCACGGAGAACGCCTAATACCACTTCGGCTTCCTGCATTACGCATCCCTGGTGATAGTTAATCCGTTCAACGCCTGTGGCCCTTCGCCCTGTGGACCGTCATTAGCGGTCTCCAGATTGGCAGGACGTTACCCCTGCGACTACTACGGCCACTCCGTCGCCCTAGGACTCGCGTCCCTTAGGCGATCCCATGTTCGTCACTGCTGTACGTGCTAGTGTCGAGTGTTGTAAGTTGTTTTACGGTGTGATTCGCGGGACAATGGAGCATGTCTTTAGCTCCCGCCCTCGTGCTGCGTGATGGTGACCGGCAGAGACTTGCTGAGCTGGCCAGGCTGCCGAGCGTTCCGTCGGGCCTGGCGAGGCGGGCCCGGATCGTGCTGCTGGCCGGGGACGGGATCCCGAACGCGCAGATCGCCCGGACGGCCGGGGTGTCGCGGCCCACGGTGATCGGCTGGCGTGACCGTTATGTTCAGGGCGGGATCGCGGCGCTGGAAGACGAGCCGCGGTCCGGCCGCCCGGCGGTGATCGATGAGATCGACGTGGTGGTCGCGACGCTGGCGAACGACGGCCGGCCGCCAGCCCGGCTGGGCATCTCGCACTGGTCGGCCCGGTTCCTCGCGGCCGAGCTGGGCATCTCGTTCGCGTCGGTGGCGCGGATCTGGCGCAAGTGGGATATCCAGCCGCACCGGATCCAGGGGTTCAAGTTCAGCACCGACCCCGAGCTGGAGTTCAAGATCCGCGACGTCGCCGGCTTGTATCTCGACCCGCCCGCGAATGCCGTGGTCGTGTCGGTGGACGAGAAAAGCCAGATCCAGGCCCTGGACCGGACCGCTCCCATGCTGCCGCTGCGGCCCGGCCTGCCTGCCCGGCAGACCTATGACTACAAGCGCAACGGCACCACGACCCTGTTCGCCGCGCTGGAAGTCGCGACCGGGAAGATCACCGCCGACGCCTGCTACCCGCGGCACCGCCACCAGGAGTTCCTGCGGTTCCTGAAGAAGGTCGCCGCCGCCCACCCCGACGTCGAACTGCACGTCGTGGCCGACAACTACGCCGCGCACAAGCACCCCGCCGTCAAGACCTGGCTCAAGGACAACCCGCGGATCACCCTGCACTTCACCCCGACCAGCTGCTCCTGGCTCAACATGGTGGAAATATTCTTCGGCATCATCACCCGCCAGGCCATCCGCCGCGGCACCTTCCACTCCGTCAAAGACCTCACCACCGCCATCGGCGCCTTCATCGACGCCTGCAACGACCGCTGCACACCGTTCGCCTGGACCAAAGACGCCGACGAATTACTCGCCAAGATCAGACCGTCAAAATCAGACCGTCAAACAACTAACGCCACGCGACACTAGCACGACGTAGGCGCCCCGTTCGTCTCCTTTAATGCCCTGACAGGGCATCGCTCCTGCGCCCCAAGAGGAATGCGGCGGGCGACCATCAATCCCGCCGCAGGGCCGGTGCCGGTTACAGGCGTCTTTCCGGCAGGTGTTTACTTGCACCTTCTGGAGACTGGGATTCAGGCAATTCAGCTTTCGCCCTATCGCGCGGATCTCCCGGCACGTCGCCCCATACGCCTGGGCACGGCTGACGGTTTCCTGGCATGCTATTTTCCCCGTTCACCCTTTCGGACCGGGTCAGCCATCAGATCCAGAGACATCTCCTCTCAATCCCTGCCCGCTGCGCGGGCGATACAACAGTGCGCCTCATGGCGCACATCGTCTGTAAAACCGTCGGCTCAGCCTACGTTGGTTCGAACCCAACACCTGCCACCACCTGCGAAAACGGCCCGCTAGCTAGGAATTCTCGGCTATGCGGGCCGTTTTTTATATGTCCCGCCGTGTGTCATCTTGTCGTCGTAGATCCCCGTGTTTCGGGGTCCACGGACACTTAGCGGACGGGATCTGTGCCCTCAGGACGGTCGGTGCGCACCGTCGGCTTCTCCACGGACGGCCACCGACGGGCCTCGCACATTCGTACATTGAGCATGTTCGCACGCACACTTACGATGTACGGTAGGGGAATGGATGCATCGCAGCGATTGAGTGAGCTGGTCGACGCCTTGCGCCGGGACGGCTGGGTCGACGTCGCGACTGCTGCCGCCGAATTTGGTACGGCGGAGCTGACAATCCGACGTGACCTGGATGTGCTGGTCGAGCGCGGGGTGGCGCGGCGGGTGCGGGGCGGCGCGGTGAACCTGATGATGCGCGGCGAGGAACTGCCGTACGCGATGCGTGTGCTCGAGGTCGCCGGGAGCAAACGGCGGATCGCCGCGGCAGTGGCGGAGCTGATCGCCGACGGCGAGGCCGTCGGCCTGGACAGCGGCACCACGGTAGCCGAGACAGCCCGCGCGCTGGCCGGCCTGCGGCTGACGGTAATGCCGCTATCGCTGCACGCGGCGATGGCGCTGGCCGGGTCGGCGCTGGTCCGGCTGATGATGCCGGGAGGCGAGGCCCGTCCCGGGGAGCTGGCGATGGTAGGTCCCCTAGCCCTTGCCGGTATCTCGGCCTTGCGTTTCGACACCGTGGTGCTGGGCTGCTGCGGCGTGTCCCCGGAAGGACAAGTGATGGCCCACGATCTAGGCGATGCCGCAGTCAAGCAGGCGCTGCTGGCCTCGGGCCGTCGCAGCGTGCTCGCTGTGGACGGGTCGAAGTTCGGCCGGGGTGCGCTGGCGGTGGTCTGCGAGCTGGCCGCGCTCGATGTGGTGGTCACCGATGACACCGCACCGGCCCCGCCGGTGGACGCGCTGCAGGCGGCGGGAGCTGACGTACGCCGTGTCTGACCCCGGCATACCAGAGCACTACGGCTGCCGGTAGCTCGGTGCGCTGGCAGCGGATCGCGGTCACCGCGGTGTTCGTCGTCCACGGCCTGCTGTTCGCGTCCTGGACCGCTCACATCCCCGACGTGAAGGCCCATCTTGGCCTGACCGACGGCACGCTCGGGTTCGCGCTGCTGGGTGCCCCGGTCGGATCAGTCAGCGCGATGATCGCCGCGTCCTGGCTGTTGCCTAGGGTGGGCAGCCGCCGGCTCGTGCAGGTCGCGCTCGTCGGCTACTGCGCAGCCGCGCCGCTGGTCGGGCTTACCGGCAGCCTGTCGGCGTTGTTCGCGGCGCTGTTCGTCTGGGGCGCGTTCCAGGGCACTCTCGACGTCGCGATGAACACGCAGGCCATCGCTGTCGAGCGAAGGGGACGGCGGGTCCTGATGTCTGGGCTGCACGGCAGCTGGAGCATCGGCTCTTTCGCCGGCGCCGGCATAGGCGCGCTGGCCGTTACCGCCGGCATCACCCTCAGCGTCCAGATGCTCTGTCTGGCCACGATCGCGCTGTTCGCCGCGGGGCTTCTGACCACCCGGATGCTGCCCGCCGCGGCGGAGCATCCCAGCAGGCTCAACGCCGCTGCCGGGCAGGCGGATGCTGACCAGCGTGCGGTCGGGCGGGTCTCGCGCTGGTCCGGCGGGATGGTCATGCTCGGCGCGGTCGCCTTCGCCGCGATGCTGTGCGAGGGCGCTACCGCTGACTGGTCCGCCGTCTACTTGTCCGGCCCGCTGCACACGCGCGGTGTGGTCCCGGGGCTCGGCTACACCGTGTTCTCCCTCGCCATGGTCACCGTTCGGCTGTCGGGCAACCGGCTGCTGACCCGCTTCCGGCCCGACCGGCTGCTGCCCGCGCTGGCCGTGGTCGCGACGCTCGGGTTCGCTGCGGCCCTGCTCATCGCCCAGCCGCCCGCTGCCCTCGCGGGCTTCGGCTGCCTCGGCATCGGACTGGCTTCCGTGGTGCCGTCGGTGTTCAGCGCCGCCGGGCGGATACCCGGCCTGCCGCCCGGCACCGCCGTCGCCACCGCATCAGCGTGCGGGTGGGCCGGTGCCGCCGGTCATCGGGCGCCTGTCCACGTGGGCGTCCTTGCCCGTCGCGCTGGGCTTGCTGCCCCTGCTCACCGCCTTCGTCGTCGTCGGCACCCTCAGGTCACGCGCGCTGCGGGCACGACAGCCCGCCCCGAGAACACCCGCACTGGCCGCGACCTCGGCATGCAGGCGATAACCTTCACGTCCGCCGGCGCCCTCAACCGGGAACTACGCCTGACCGCCCCGCGGCTGCCGCCGTGCCCAAGCCGTGCCTCATGAGTCTGCGATGATGCTGAGGAGTGCCGTGGCGCGGGCAATTACAGCGCGGTCTTCGGCGCCGAGGTCCTCCAGCCGCCGGTCGAGCCAGTCGTTGCGCTGTGCCCGGGCGGCGCTCGCCAGTTCGTCACCTTCGGCGGTGGTGCTGAACAGTACCTTGCGGCGGTCGTCCGGGTCGCGGGCGCGTACGGCGTAGCCGGCCAAGGTGAGGCGGTTCACTGTCTGGCTCATGGAGGCGGCGGAGACCCGGTCGTGCTCGCTGAGTTCGGTCAGGGTCTGCGGTCCGTGCTTGTGGAGCCGGGTGAGTACGGCCAGCGCAGCGTCTCCGAGGCCGCCTTCAGGTCGTTCGCTGCGGAAGCGGCGGTAGAGGCGTCCGACGGCGGAGCGTACCTGGCCGCCGAGGTCGGCCCTGTCCACCTCGGCAGGCTGCTCTTCAATTGCAGTCTCCTTCACAGATCCTTAATATACCTAAGGATGTCTTTCGTATACCTAAAGATTTCCGAGCTCGGCATGTTCACAGGCAGAAGGAGTCAGAGTCATGCCCGCAAACCCGATCGGCGTCGCACTGCGCAACCGGCGCGCCGGCCACCACACCCTCGCCTGGGCCCGCGCCGACCTGGAGGCGCCGGAGAACTTCACCCTGACCAGCCCCGCCTTCGACCACGGGTCACCCATCCCGGAAAAACACCGCGGCAGGCTGCGCGGCGCGAACGTCTCGCCCGCACTCAACTGGACGCAGCCGCCAGCCGGCACAGTTGAGCTCGTTCTCATCGTGCAAGACCCCGACGTCCCGTTCGGGAAGCCAGCCATCCATGCGCTCGCCCTGGGCATAGACCCCTCGCTCACCGGCATTCCTGAGGACGCCCTCAGCAACCCCAGCCCTATCCCCGGGATCCGGCACGGGAAAGGCGCTCTCGGGCGGCGCGGCTGGGCCGGGCCCATGCCGCCGCGCTCACACGGGCCGCACGCCTACGTCTTCCAGCTCTTCGCCCTCGACGAGGCGCCCGCCGTGCCGGCCAGCTTCGCCCTGGATGACGTGACCGCCGCCATGAAGGGCCACGCGATCGGCCGCGCCAGGCTGGACGGGACATTCGAAATCCGCTAGCCCAGAAACGCAGGGCTCGGTCGGCCAGGTGCTGGCGCCCGTTCCGGCCGCTGACCGGGAGGCCACATCCCTCGCCGTTCCAGCTTTGCCTCCGGGCTCAACGACCTGATGTACATCACGGCAGCGCTGGTCCTGGCGGGCGGGGTGCGTGCGCTGACGCTGATCAGGAGCAAGGACTTCAGCAAGCGGGAGCCCGCGGTGCCCGGGACTATCGGTGCGCCGGATTCCCGCGCCGGCCCCAGCCCGGACCTGAGCGGCCCGCGGCCCGGCCGTGGCGCAGAAGTTGCCTGACCGGAAAACATGACCTCAGCCGGGCGCGCGGCAGCGCCGGCGGAGCCCGGCTCTGGCCCGCCGGTGACGGCGGTTGTGCTCAGGCGGCCTGGGCGATGGTCACGGTGAACCCGAGGGCTTCGAGCTGGCGGATGTGGTTGCGGGCTTTGCGGCCGGTGTCGATGCGGCTGGCGTGGTAGCCGGAACCGAGGTCGGTGAAGCGGGCGGCGGGGTCGGACAGCAGGTGCCAGATGATCACCAGGATCGAGCGGGCTACGGCAACGAGGGCCTTGAGCTTGCCGATCCGCCTGGCCAGCCGCCGGTACCGCTCGCCGAGGAAGGTGTCGGTCCTGGCCGCTGCGGCGGCGGCCTGGCCCAGGACGCCCTTGGCGTAGGGGTTGCCCTTCCCGGTCTTGCCGGAGCTGCTCCTGGCGCCGGACTGGATGGTGCGCGGCGACAGTTTCGCCCACGACACCAGGTGCCCGGCGGTGGGGAACCTGGTCATGTCCAGGCCAGCCTCGGCGATGATCACCTGCGCGGTGTGCCGCGCGATGCCGGGGATCTCATCGAGGCGGTCGATCGCGGGCAGCACGGGCGCGCCGGGACCCAGGCCGGCGTCCGGGCCGGTGGTGCCGTCGGCGTCGACGCCGCGGGCGGCCGGGATCGCGGCGATCAGCTGCTCGATCCGGCCGTCGAGCGTGCCGATGTGGGCGGTCAGGGCGTCGATCTGGTCCAGCAGCATCCGGGCCAGCTCGGCGTGGTGCTGATCGAAGCGGCCGGTGAGCGCCTCGGTCAGCGCGGCCCGCCTGGCCTTCATCTTGCCGATGGCCAGGCCGGCCAGCACCGCGGGGCTGCGCTCCCCGGCGATCAGGGCCTCGATCATGGCCCGGACCGACAGGGTGTCGATCGTGCTGGCCACCGCCGTCACCTTGATCAGGGCGTCTTCCAGCAGCTTCTCCAGCCGGGACCAGTGCCGGGTCCGCTCCTGGGTCAGGTCCGAGCGCAGCCGGGTGTAGTCCCGCAGCTGCCGGATCTCGGCCGGGGGGACGAACGAGGGCCGCAGCATGCCCCGCTCGGTGGCCTGCCAGACACTGTCGAGCTTGTCGGTCTTGGGCCTGCCGGGCAGGTTCCTGGCCTGCCGGGCGTTGACCAGCTGAATGTCCAGTCCGGCCGCCTCCAGCAGATAGAACCAGATACGCCAGATAATCGGAGGTTGACTCGACGGTGACCTTCTCGATCCCCTCGGACACCAGATAATCCGCTAGCTCGGTCACCGCCCGGGTCGTGGCCGGCACCTCCTGCACCCGGCTGACCCGCCGGCCCGGCTTCGACTCATGCGGCACCCGCACGCACACCATGCCCGAGGCCTTGGCGACATCGATCGCGGCTACCCGCTCGATGACCTGCTCATGCTCGGCGTCCTCGATCTCCTGCGGCTGACTCATCATTCAGGGCTCTCCTCCATCACCTGCAGCGGACCAGATGGCGGGATGCCCGGGGGCCTCGGTCGGAAACCAGAACTCTGACCGGCGCGCTCGAAGCAGCAGTACATGACCCATACGGTCGGGCCCCGGCGCCAGACTAGCCCACGGGCTCGAAGTCCCAGAAAAACAACCGGCGTCAGGCAGGCAACCCGCAATCATCCTCGCCAGCGCGCCCGCGCCCCGCAGCTAAACTGCGCAACGGCCGCGCAGCGGGCACCACCGGGCGGCAGCGACCCCCGGGGCCGCGACGCGCGCACACGCCCGTTTTCACGCCTACACGGCGTCCCCCGCAGGGATATTGTGACTAGCCCCAGATAGCCAAGTCGACCTCGTTGCCCTCAGCGTCCGCGAGCGTCCACCAATTTGGTGCATGCGCGTCGCTCACGATGTGACCTCCCGCGGCCAGAGCGGCTGCGATGCGCGCCTCGGCCTGGTCGCGAGGCACATAGACGTCAATGTGGATGCGGTTGCGCTGCGGCCGTGGCGCGTCCATCTGCTGGAACGTGAAGGGCGGCCCGGAGCGATGCGGGTCGAGCACGTCCTCGTCGCCGACCGCCTGATAGCCGAGCACCGCGCGCCAGAATGGCAGCACTTGCGCGGCGACGAGCGCATCGATCGAGACCTGCACGTGCTGCACGGCCGATGGGTCTGCCTGTATGCCGAGCTCGCGCGCGGCCGACGAGATCTCCCGAGCCAGCTCGACATCGTGGTTGCTCAGCCCGCCCGGATCCTCGGTGAACAGCCGAACGGTCACGCCTTCCGGGCGGAGGTCAACGTCGACATGGTGGTTGGCCGCAGCCGTAAGCTCGCTGATCGCATGAACCAGCGCGGCGCCTGTGCTGAAGGACACGGTCTGGAAGTACGTGCACGCGAAGCCGCCACCCCACAGGGCGCGCCAGTCCTCGACGCCCGCGGACTCATCGAACTGCTGGCCTGAGATCCGGTCGGTCATGCCGTCAATCTAACGCCCGGCCACCTGAAGGAGCGTGCGGGCTCTCGGCGGGCAGCAGATTATCGAATCGACAGAATCATCCCGGTACTCTACGCTCGGACCGTTGCAGTGCACTATGCCGCTATACAAAGCTTTATAAAGCTGTAAAGAGCGTTGCAAGCCACTAGCGCGGTGACCTCCGGCCGCGCAGAGCGTACGGGTCCGGGCACTCGCGGGCCTGGATGACCTCGGGGATGAAGCTCGGCTGGCAGAGCGTCTGGCGTGCGCCCAGAAGGCAGCAGGTTCGATTCCTGTCATCTCCGCGTGACTCATAACGATCAGCTGATGACAGCACTGCGGGCACGGGCGCCGAAGCTTGCCGTGCTGCTGGAAGGTGCTGAGGCCGTCCGGCCGATCGTCCGGGAACTGCGGCGTCGCTACCAGAGTCAGATGTCCTACACAGTCAAGGTCCCCGGCAACGACGATCTTTATGACGACCTTCACGAATGGGTGCTGAGCCGGATGTCCGTCAGGGAGCAGCACGCAGTGATTGCCTGGACGAGGCGGCGCAGCATTGACACGTTCGCCGACGAGTACTCGCTGGATCGCCAGGCCGCCGAGCCAGAGCTGCGGCTTCGCTACGACGGCACGAGGGTCCAGACCTTCGATGTCGCTGGTCACCAGATCCGGGTTCACGTACGCGACGATTCCGACGAAGGCAAGGACGGCTTCCGGGTCAGGCCGCCGGAGATCGTGTTCACAGCCCAGTCCGTGGCCGGCCGGCAGGCGCTTCTGGACGAGATTGCCGAAGTGCTGCGTAGATCCCGGCAATCAGCGCGGCCGCCGACGTTCCGGATGCTCGACCGCCGGGGGTCCTGGACTCGGCTCGACAACCTCGCGCCGCGGGACCTGGCCAGCGTCATCCTCGCGCCGGGCCAGCTGGAACGCCTCATTGCTGACGTCGGCAGGTTCCTGGACTCCGAATCTGAGTACCTGCGCAAGTGCATCTCCTGGCACCGCGGCCACCTGTACGAGGGCCCGCCTGGCACCGGCAAGACGAGCGTGGCTCGCGCGATTGCCAGCCATTTCGGAATGGACGTCTGGTACTTGCCGCTCGCCGACGTCAAGGCAGACGGCGAACTGCTGCGCGTGGCAACTCAGATCGATCCGCGGTCCATGCTCCTGCTCGAGGACGTCGACGTGTTTCACGCCACCACGACGCGCGACGACAACACAGCAGGCGTCACGCTATCGGGACTTCTGAACACGCTCGACGGGATTGCCACCCCGCACGGACTGCTTACCGTCATGACCACGAACACGCCCGACGTGCTGGAGCACGCTGTCGTACGCGCCGGCCGCGTCGATATGGTCGAGCACTTCGGTCATGCTGATGAGGACCAGGTCCGACGCCTGCTGAGCCGCTGGTACTGCGCTGAGGTACCCGCAGCGTCCGGGATCGCCGGAGTCACAGGGGTAGCGCATGCTGACGTGATCGAGGCGTGCAAGCGCAACCCGACGCTATCCGGCGCGATTGCCGACCTCGCAGTCCGCGTCCCGGCGTTGCAGTAGCGGGAAGAGGGCAAACGCCCGCCTCGTCGGCCACGGGCAGGACCTGCCCTAACTCCGTCCTACCCGGCCGACGGGTGCTCACGCCGGGGTAACGTGGCAGCGTGATCGTGGCGCACACGTTGCTCGGCCCGGCAGGACCGCGATGAGCACGCAGGCTGAGCGCTCTGCTCGGTCAGAGACCGGAAACGCGCCAGAGGCAGCGCCGTCCAGAGGCATGGTGTGGGTACCGGGCGGAACCTTCCAGATGGGTTCGGACCTGCCGGAGTACCCGGAGGAGGGCCCGCCCCATGACGTGAATGTGGACGGGTTCTGGATCGACGAGAACCCGGTGACGGTGGCGCAGTTCCGGCGCTTCGTTAAGGCGACCGGGTACGTGACCGTGGCGGAGCGTCCGCTTGACTCGTCGCAGTACCCCGGCGCGGACCCGGCGTTGCTCGTGCCGGGCTCGCTGGTGTTCACCCCGACGCGGGGTCCAGTGGATCTGTCGGTGTGGCAGACCTGGTGGCGCTACGTGCCCGGCGCCGACTGGGCTCATCCGCAGGGACCGTCGTCGGGCATCGCCGGGCGGGAGCTGCACCCGGTGACTCAGGTGTGCTGGGAGGACGTGGTGGGGTACGCCGAGTGGGCGGGCAAGCAGCTGCCAACAGAGGCGGAGTGGGAGTTCGCTGCCCGCGGAGGCCTTGATGGCGCGACGTATGCGTGGGGCGATCAGCTCGCGCCGGTTGGCCGGCAGCTGGCGAACTACTGGATCGGCGAGTTCCCGTGGCAGAACCTCAAGCCCGCCGCCGAGCGACGCACTACCGCGGTGCGCTCGTATCCGTCGAACGGCTACGGCCTGTTCGACGTGACGGGCAACGTGTGGGAGTGGACGGCGGACTTCTACCGGGAAGACCACGCCGCGACGGCGATTCATGCTTGCTGCGGACCCTCTGTCAACCCGCGCGTGGCGGACGCCGACGGCAGCTACGACACCGACGAGCCGGGTGGCGGCCACATCCCCCGGCGGGTTATCAAGGGCGGCTCGCACTTGTGCGCTCTGAATTACTGCCAGCGTTACCGTCCCGCGGCCCGGCAGGCTCAGCCAGTCGAATCCGGCATGTCCCACATCGGGTTCCGCTGCATCATCCGGCCTGGTCACGACAGCTGACACGGAACTGTCACTGCCACCCGCTTTACTGCCGTCATGGTTACTTACAGCCCGGTTCTTCCCGACTTAGCAGTCCCCGTCCTGACGGACCGGGACGTACTCGATCGCGTCCGCTGCCTGGTCGATCAGGATGCCTCGCGGCGGCGCACTCTGTGGCTGATGTTCCTGGCTCCTGACGGCGCACAGCTGCCCGTGCTGCTTCCGATCGACGACGTGCCTGAGCGCCCGGACGCCGCGGCGGTCGCGAGCTTGTGCAGCATCGTCGCCCACGTGCTCGGGGACGCGTCGGAGGGCGGCTCAGCGGTATTGACGCTGTCCCGGCCCGGCGGCCTTACCCCGAGCGACTCGGACAGTTACTGGGTCCGGGCTCTCCACCGCGCTGCCGCAGAGCAAGACATCGGTATCCGGATGGTGTGCCTGGCGGCCGAGCCCGGCGTGTGTCAGCTACCTCTCGGAACCTCAGACTGAGCGTCGGCAGTCGCCTGCCGCGTGCGCTGGTGGCGTCCATGGAGCTAGCTTCTCTAGATGTAGCTTCTGTAGAAGCATTCGTCGCTGACCGCCAACGTCGCCAGCGCTCAGCGCGACGCCTGGCTCAGCAGTTACGCAACTGCGTCTCGGCTGTGGAGACAATGGGGGCGGTGCCAGCTGCCTCGTGCAGGGCAGGATCGCGCGCGGACCGGCGCGGACGCATCTGGATGGCCACGATCAGGGCAGCGAGGACGATGACGGCGGCGGCAATCTGGAACGAAAGCCGGTACCCGGCTACCAGGGACCCGGAAGCGTGCGCCGTGCGCGCGGCGGCAGCCGTCGCCAGCGCCGCCAGTCCGACGGCCGCGCTTACCTGCTGGCTCGTCGTGAACAGAGCGCCGGCAAGTCCCTGATCCTCGCGGCGGACACCGCTGGTGATCGCGATCGACGCGGTGGGAAGGGCCAGGCCGATGCCCATCGACGTGAGCAGCAAGCCGGGGAGCACGACCGTCGGGTACGTCGCGCTGGCGGAGACCTGGGCGAGCCAGAACTGGCCGCCCGTCAGGAAGATCAGCCCGGCGAGCAGGACCTGCCAGGCGGGTAGCCCCCGGCCCAGCAGCCGGCGGGTACCCAGCGTGGACATTGCCACCACGGTGAGGGTCGACGGCACCAGTGCCAGCCCGGTCAGCAGCGGGCTGAAGTGCAGGACTTTCTGCAGGAACAGCGAGACGAAGTACACATAGCCCGCCAGCACCACGCCGATCAGGACCATCGCGGCAACAGCGGCGCGGCGAGCGGGCGCGGCGAAGATGGTCAGCGGCAGCATCGGCGCGGACACCCTGAACTCAGCCCAGACGAAGGCGGCCGCGAGCAGTACCGTCGCGGCCAGCGCGGCGAAGGTCGCCGGTGTGGTGAAGCCGTGCTGCTGGCCGTAGCTCAGCCCGAAGATCAGGCTAGCGATTGCCGCGGTCACCGTGACCGCCCCGCGGTAGTCGAGCCGGGCGCCGCCGCCCGCGGCCACCCCGGTTCCTGCGGGCAGCCGCCGCAGCAGCACGAGCATGACGACGATCAGCGGCGGGTTGACCAGGAAAACCGCACGCCAGCCCAGGTACTGGGTCAGCAGCCCGCCGGCTACGGTCCCGGCCGTCGCGCCTGCCGCCGTCGTAGCTGCCAGATCGACAGGGCCCGGGTCCTGGCCGTGCCCTCTGGGTTGGTCGTGGTGAGCAGCGAGAGCGCGGCCGGCGAGACTACCGCGCCGGCCGCGCCCTGCACGAGCCGGGCGCCGATCAGCATCGCAGGCCACTGCGCCAGCCCGGCAGCCAGCGACGCCACCGCGAACACCAGCAGGCCCGCCGCCAGCATCCGCCGCCGGCCATACAGGTCCGCTAGCCTGCCGCCAGCTAGCAGCAGCGACCCGAATGTCAGCGCATACCCGGTGACGATCCACTGCAGTTGTGCCGCGGCCATGCTCAGATCCCGCTGGATGGTCGGGAGCGCCACGTTCACGATGCTGAAGTCCAGCTGAAGCACGAACTGAGCGGCACAGATAAGTGCCAGTCCCCGCCCGCCACGGCTGGCCGCGTCCGAGCTGAGCGCCTTGTGATCCGGTGCTGCGGGCTTACGGTCGCTCACCTCAGATGTCCGCGCAGGCTACTGGTGATGAGCACGCTCCAGGCTCGCTCGCAGCTGGCCCGCGTTCTGCCGGATGATGAAGGCGGGCTGACCGCGGCCGAACGGCCAGTGCTCGCTGAGCGCTCCGGCATCGACCGCGTCAAATACCATGCTGTCGTAAATCTCGGGAAAGCCGCCGGAGTCGCGTTCGATAAGGAACTGCAGACCTGGCTCGGGTCAGCTGTTCCCGAGCGAACGCCGCGGCAGTTCGCGTCGACGCTGTCTCGTCTGCGGGCTGCCGAGCATGGCGCCGAAGCGAAGGGAAACAGCGCCTGATCCCCCGGTGCTGGCCGGGTTCCGGGGCCGGCTCGGCCCGAACCGGGCGTCCAGCCGGGCGGCGACGCGGCGGCCCAGCCGCTGCATCGGTGCCTCGACCAGCTGGTAGGTCAGGGCCGCGCAGCCCAGCAGAGCGCCGACGGACATCACGCTGACTCCGGCCTGGAACCAGAGGTCATGCCGCAGGCCCGCCGGGAAGCTGATGTCGTCATACACATCGAGCAGGATGGGCAGCAGCAGGTAAACGGAGTAGCTGATCAGGCCGAGCCAGGCCAGAACTGCGGGAACGCGCCGGTTCCGCAGCGCCAGCCCGGCAGCGAAGGTCACGCCGGCGAGCGCAACCGAGACCAGCCACTGACGCTGCTGCAGCGCTGACTGGCTGCCGGGGTTGAGCGCCGGGATGTGCCACGCGCCCGCAGCTAGCGTCGCGGCGAAGACTGCCGTCGCGACTGCCGCTGCACGTCGCTTGCTGCACTGACCGCACTGGGCCCGGTAGAGCAGGGTCCCGGTGAACATGAGCGCCAGAATGGTCAGGCCCTCGTAGCCGAACCGCCGCTCGTTGAACATCGCGAGGACGAGTGCGGCGCCGCCGGCCAGCCATGCGCCGAGAGGCCGCGTGCGGCCCCGGGTGCTGACGGCAGTCGCCAGGCCGCCCAGGACCAGGACGTCGGCGATCAGCGCGACCGGCGCGAGGCCGAGCGTGTGATCGGAGATCCAGCCGGTCGGCAGCACGCCGCCGAGCAGGAGAGCCCCGGCACCGAACGCGACCGCGAGGCCGCCGCTGCGGCGGTGCAGCCCGCTGGTGAACAGCGCCGTCAGCACCAGATAGAACACCATCTCGTAGGACAGCGTCCAGATGACGACGATGAGGTTGCTGCCGCCGAGCAGGTCGCTGAGCATGAACAGGTGCGAGAGCACGGCGGCCGGCGTGTCCTGGCTGGTGCCGCGCAAGCTCGCCAGGCCGGCCGCGCTGAGCACCAGCGTGATCGCGATGACCAGCGTGAAGAGCGGGAACAGGCGAAACAGCCGGCTGACCCAGAACGTGCGCACGCTTCCCCTGCGCTCCAGCGACGCCGGCACGACGTAGCCGCTGATGAGGAAAAACACCAGCACGCCGTACAGGCCGGGGTCGAAGAAGCTGATGACGGCCGTGTGCAGGCCGAGCAGCACGCGGGCGCCAAAGTGGTCGTACACGACGCAGAGCGCGGCTACTCCGCGGAGCGCGTCCAGCCAGGCCATCCGGGCCCCGCGCCGGGGATCGTGCTGCGATGCGGGCCCGGCGGGTGCAGCGGCGGCCAGTGCTGTGCGTGCCGGTGCAGTGGGCGCGGCTGAGGCTGCGGGCGCGTAGTTCGGTGCAGACATGATTTCCCGGGGTCGGCGGCCACCGTCCGCCTCGCAGCGGACGAGGCCCCCTGACTACCGGGGCTTCTTGACCGTACCGTGGGAAAATCCTGGCAGATTCCTGACCCGCCCCAACCCGGTGGCGATCCACCGAGATCATGTTGCATGCTTATGCATAAGTGTGCATACTATTTCTTGTGTCTAAAGTGCTGACGTCCCTGCCTGTCGGTGAGCGCGTCGGGATCGCCTTCTCCGGCGGTCTCGACACCTCCGTTGCGGTCGCCTGGATGCGCGAGAAGGGCGCGATTCCCTGCACCTACACCGCGGACATCGGGCAGTACGACGAGCCCGACATCAGCTCTGTGCCGGGCCGCGCTGCTGCCTACGGTGCGGACATCTCCCGACTGGTGGACTGTCGCGCTGCGCTAGTCGAGGAGGGGCTGGCTGCCCTGACCTGCGGCGCGTTCCATATCCGATCGGGCGGACGCGGTTACTTCAACACCACTCCGCTCGGGCGCGCGGTCACCGGCACGCTGCTGGTGCGCGCCATGCTCGAGGACTGCGTGCAGATCTGGGGAGACGGCTCAACCTTCAAGGGAAACGACATCGAGCGGTTCTACCGGTACGGACTGCTGGCCAACCCGTCGCTGCGCATTTACAAGCCGTGGCTCGACGCAGACTTCGTTTCCGAGCTTGGCGGGCGCCGGGAGATGTCGGAGTGGCTGCTTGCGCACAGCCTGCCGTACCGGGACAGTGCCGAGAAGGCTTACTCGACCGACGCCAATATCTGGGGCGCTACCCACGAGGCGAAGTCGCTCGAGCGCCTGGAGAACGGCGTCGAGATCGTCGAGCCGATCATGGGCGTCCGGTTCTGGGATCCGGCCGTTGAGATCGATCCCGAGGACGTGACGATCGGCTTCGAGCAGGGGCGGCCGGTCACCATCAACGGCAAGGAGTTCGCGTCCGCCACCGACCTGGTACTGGAGGCCAACGCGATCGGCGGCCGCCACGGCCTCGGGATGTCGGATCAGATCGAGAACCGGATCATCGAGGCCAAGAGCCGCGGCATCTACGAAGCACCCGGCATGGGGTTGCTACATGCTGCCTATGAGCGGCTCGTGAACGCCATCCACAACGAGGACACGCTCGCCAGCTACCACGTCGAGGGCCGCCGGCTTGGCCGGCTGCTCTATGAGGGTCGCTGGCTGGACCCGCAGGCGCTGATGGTGCGCGAGTCACTGCAGCGCTGGGTTGGCGCCGCCGTGACCGGCGAGGTCGCTCTGCGGCTGCGGCGGGGCGAGGACTACTCAATCCTGGATACCAGCGGGCCTGCGTTCAGCTACCACCCGGACAAGCTGTCCATGGAACGCACCGAGGACTCGGCGTTCGGGCCTGTTGACCGCATCGGACAGCTGACGATGCGCAACCTCGACATCGCCGACTCACGGGCCAAACTCGAGCAGTACGCCGGGCTGGGCATGGTGGGCGGCCCGCACCCGATGCTCGTCGGCGCCGCGCAGTCGGCTACCACCCGGCTGATTGGCGCGATGCCCGAGGGTGGCTCACAGGCCATCGCCTCCCGTGGCAAGGCGACCAGCGAGAGCGATCTGCTCGACAGCGCTGCCATGGAGGCTGGCACCGACTGAGGCGGAGCAGGCCATCCCCCGGGCCCGGCGCGAGGGCCTGACGCGGTTTTTGGGCACGCCTGTGCCGGTATCGTCGGGTGAGCGGTCGCTACTGGACGCAGGTACCTAGTCCCGTACTGGGTACAGCGAGATCGAGTGACGCCTTTTGCCGTCATGCCGGGCTGATCTGCGTGATCGGCCCAGAACCCGGACACTGTAGGAAGAGATCAATGGATCCTGTGAAGTACTCCATCGTGATTCCTGTTTTTAATGAGGCGGAGTCGTTCGGGGTTTTGGTGGAGCGGCTGCGGGGGGTGCTGGATCGGCTGGATGGGCCGGCGGAGGTGGTGCTGGTTGATGATGGCAGCCGGGATGGCAGTTTTGAGCTGATGGTGGCGGTGAACCGGGAGGATGCCCGGTTCAAGGTGCTGCAGTTGTCGCGGAACTTCGGGCATCAGATCGCGATTACGGCGGGGATGGATGCGGCGGCGGGGCAGGCGGTGATCGTGATGGATGCTGATCTGCAGGATCCGCCGGAGGTGATCCTGGAGATGGCGGCGCGGTGGCAGGAGGGGTATGAGGTGGTGTATGCGGTGCGGGAGCGCCGTGCGGGGGACACGTTGTTTAAGCGGCGGACTGCGACGTTGTTTTACGGGCTGCAGCGGCGGCTGGCGGAGATTGAGCAGCCGGTGGAGGTGGGGGATTTCCGGCTGGTGGACCGGAAGGCGCTGGATGCGTTCTTGCTGATGCGGGAGCGGAACCGGTATGTGCGGGGGATGTTCTCGTGGGTGGGGTTCCGGCAGACGGCGGTGCCGTATGCGCGGGCGTCGCGGGCGGCGGGGGAGAGTAAGTATCCGCTGCGGAAGATGGTGGGGCTGGCGGCGGACGGGTTTGTGGGGTTCTCGACGGCGCCGTTGCGGTTTGCGCTGGGGCTGGGCGTGGTGATGGCGGCGGCGGCTGTTCTGTACGGGGTGTTCGGTATTGCGGCGAAGCTGGCGGGGTTGTCGCTGGTGCCGGGCTATGCTTCTCTGCTCGTGACGATCACGTTTTTGAGCGGGGTGCAGCTCGTGGTGATCGGGATGGTGGGTCAGTATGTGGCCCGGATTTATGACGAGGTCAGGGCCCGGCCGTTGTATCTGGTCCGGGATTCCCGTGGCCTGCAGCCAGCCCGCCCGACCGGGCCCGAGGTGCTGCTGCCGGCCTCGGCGCCGGGCTCGCTCGCGCGAGGGGAGGCAATGCCCCCGTCATGACCGCACTCAGCCACCCGGACGACAGCGGGTCCGGGGAGGTGAAAGCTCAGGTGGCCGAGCACGAGCAGCTGGATGCTGCCGGGCCGGCCACTTCGCGTCACTGGGTCCGCCGTCCGGTGCTGCAGGCTAGCCTCGCGCTGGTCATCTACCTGGCAGCCTGGATTCCCACCGCGTTCTGGGACGTCATCCGGCACGCGTCTCGCGCCACCTTGTTCCAGCAGAGCATGGACCCGAACTTCTATGTCTGGTGCCTGCGCTGGTGGCCGTACGCGATCGCGCGCGGCCTGGACCCGCTGTACTCGCATCAGATCGCGGCTCCGGCCGGCCATTCGCTGGCCTGGGTCACCACCATCCCGCCGCTGGCCCTGCTTGCCGCGCCGCTCACGCTCGGCGCGGGACCGGTTGCCGCCTTCAACTGGCTGTGCGCCGCCGCGCTCCCGGTCTCGGCCCTCGTCGCGTTCATCCTGTGCCGCCGGCTGACCGGCAAGTTCCTCCCATCACTTGTCGGCGGCGCCGTCTTCGGCTTCTCCGCCTACGAGATGAACCATGTCGCCGCGGGTCAGCTGAACCTGACCTACAGCCTGCTCGTTCCGGTCCTGGCCTACCTCGTGGTGGTCTGGTGGCAGGGCGCCATCAGCTCGCGTGCCTTCGTGATCCTGGCAGGCCTGGCCATGGCGGTGCAGTTCTATCTCTTCGAGGAGACGTTCGCGGACCTGACCGCCATCCTGGTCGTGGCGCTCGTCGCAGCGTTGCTGCTCGCCGGCCAGGAGCATCGCCAGGCGGTCGCGCGGCTGGCGAAGGTCACCGGCACCGCGTACGCGGTCGCTATCGTCGCCGCGGCCCCGTACCTCGCGTTCTCGCTGAGCAGCAAGCCGCCGAATCCGGCGGTGGTGAGCACCGGCATGGATCTGGCCAGCCTGGTCGTCCCGCGGCCCGGCCGCACCTACGGCATCGGCTGGCTGGCGCAGGCCGCTGGCCGGCAAGCCCAGGTCTCGCCGGCCTCGACCGCCTGCTATGTCGGCATCCCGCTGCTCGTCGTGGTCCTGCTGCTGGCAGTGACCTACTGGTCAAACCGCCTGGTCCGGTTCCTGACCTGCATGATCGCGTTCGTGATCGTGGCCTCCCTGGGCCCGGCGCTCCGCGTCGACGGGCATGAACTTGTCCGGCTGCCCTGGGCGTCGCTGTGGGACCTGCCGATCCTGCGCAACGCCTACCCGGCCCGGCTGATGCTGTTCGCGTTCCTCGGCCTGGCCGTAGCCACGGCGCTGTTCCTCGCGGGCCCGGCCCGCCGGCTCCGCTGGGTGAGGTGGCCGCTGGCCGCGCTCGTCGCGCTGTTTGTCGTACTCGACGCTGTCCCGGTCTGGACGCTGCCGCACACCAGCGTGCCGGCCTTCATCAGCAATGGCACGTACCTGAAGAAGCTGACACGCGGAGAGACGGTTGTCGTGGTCTCCTCGGTCGGCAACGCCGGAATGCTCTGGCAGGCACAGTCCGGCTTCTACATGCGGCTCGCCGGCGGGTACATTAACGCGGGCCTGAACAACCGGACCGACCTGCCCCAGCAGGTCCAGAATCTGGCAACCGCCACGCCCGCTAGTGTCGCGGCGTTCGAGCGCTATGTACGGACGGACCGCATCGGCGCGGTCCTGGTCGACATGATCCACGAGCCGCAGTGGGTCGGCATCTTCTGGCGCATGGGCCTGCGCGGCCACAAGATCGACCACGTCATCGTGTACCAGCTGAACGGCTGCCTGAGCTGCAGGGCACTAACCTCGTCCGACCTGCGGGCCTGAAAGCCAGCCTGACTGCGGCTCACGGCGCGGAAACCGGGGCGGCCGTAGCCATCGGGCAAAGCTGCCCGGGCCATCTTGTCTTTCCGGCTATGCTTCGGTTGCTGCAAATCCACCGCATATTTTCAGCGGAATTGCACCTGATCTCAGCTGACCCGCCAGGCGAGCCTGGCCTGGCAAGTACGGGGAGCTCGGCCCTCATGACGGTGATCAGCCAGCCGGATGCAGGCCGGCCAGGCAGCGGGGGCACTCAGCCCGGTGAGCCAGCCCGGCCGGACGCTGATATCGGACTCCCGCTTCTTGCCTGGCTCAGCTCACCTGTCGTGCAGGGCGGGATCGCATTCCTGATCTACCTGCTGGTGTGGGTACCAACCGCGTTCCGGCCGATCGTGCACCATCTGGGCCAGGACTTGCTCGACCAGAAGAGCATGGACCCGAACCTGGACATCTGGTGCTTGCGATGGTGGCCGTACGTGATCGCACACGGTCACAATCCGCTGTTCACCAATGCGATCGAAGCTCCCGCAGGTCATTCGCTGGCCTGGGTGACGACGATGCCGCCGCTGTCGTTGCTGGCGACGCCGGTGACCCTCACCGCCGGTCCGGTCGTCGCATTCAACCTGCTGGCGGCGGCCGCGCTGCCCCTCTCGGCCTGGGCGGCATTCGTATTCTGCCGGCGGCTGACCGGAAAGTTCTGGGCGGCGCTGGCCGGAGGCGCTGTCTACGGGTTCTCCGCTTACGAGATGAACCACGGCTCAGCCGGGCAGCTCAACCTTTCCTACAGCCTGCTTCTCCCGCTGCTGGCGTACCTGATCGTGCTGTGGCACCGTGAGCGCATCTCCTCGAGGGTTTTCGTCATCCTCGCCGGCGTGCTGATGGCGCTGCAGTTTTACCTGTTCGAGGAGACGTTCGCGGACCTGACCGGAATGCTTGTCGTCGGGTTCCTGGTCGCCTTCGCGGTAGCGGGGTCTGCCCATCGCGCGGATGTCTCGCGGCTGCTCAAGGTCACGGTCCCGGCCTACGTCGTGTCCCTGGTTCTCGCCTCCCCGTACCTTGCCGCGACGCTGGCCAGCAAGGCGCCGAGGCAGATCAAAAATTCCCAGATGGACCTGGCGAGCCTCGTGGTCCCGCGGCCAGGCCGGACTTTCGGCATTTCGTGGCTGGCCAAGGTCGCGGCCGGGCCCAACCTTGTTTCCACCGCCTGCTACGTAGGAATCCCGCTGTTCGCCGTGGTGATCGTGCTGGCGGTGACGCGGTGGAAGAGCCCGCTCGTGCGCTTCCTGACGATCATGCTGGCGTTCACGATCGTCGCGTCGATCGGACCGGTGCTGCGGATCGACGGGCCCGTGGCAGCTGTGCTGCCGTGGTCGCAGCTATTCCACGAGCCGCTCATCAAGAACGCCTACCCGGCCCGGCTGATGCTGTTCGCCTACCTGGTGCTTGCCGTGGTCACGGCGATGTTCCTGGCCGAGGCGGCCCCCCGGATCCGGTGGGTGAGCTGGGCGAGGCTGCCGCTGGGCGTCCTCGTCCTCGCGTTCCTTGTCCTCGACACCATCCCGATCTCGATTCAAACGCACAGTTCTGTGCCCGCCTTCATCTCCAGGACCGAGCTCTACCAGCGGAACCTGACGCGCGACGAGATCGTCATTGTGGTATCCAACGTCGGCAATGCCGGGCTGCTCTGGCAGGCTGAGTCGTCTTACTACATGCGGCTGGCCGGCGGTTACATCAACGTCGGGCTCAGCCACAGAACCGACCTGCCTCGGGTCGTCCAGGACCTGGATCACCCGTCGCCCGCTAGAATCGCTAAGTTCGAGCGCTTCGTCCAGGCCGACCACATAGGGGCCGTTCTGCTCGACTACCGGCACCGGCAGGCCTGGGCAGGCATCTTTGCCCGGATCGGCCTGCACGGGCACCTGAGCGGCGGGGTAATGGTCTACCCGGTCAACCGCTGCGCCAGCTGCAAGGCCGGGAGCAGCGCGACTTCACCGGCGTAATTCGCTCGCCGCACCGGGGGAACGGTTATGGGATCACCGCTGTCTCAGAAGCGATAGAATTGATGGGCTATGCCCGAGTCTCCACCTGTTCCGGGCTTTGGCTGCGTAACCAGCAGGGACGTCCGGACGGAGGCCAGGTGAGGAACATCGACACCAGCAGCGCGCGCGAGCCTGCGGCCAGTCCGCCTGAGAGCCGGCCGGTTCCCATGCCCGACCGGAGCCCCGGGCTAGCTGTCGCCGCTCCGGCCGTCGCGAACACAGCGTCCGCAAGTGTGGCTACAGCCCTCGAAGGCGAGCCCGGACGCCGGACCCTGCCGCGATGGGTGCCGGAGACGATCGTGCTCATCGCGCTCCTCGCTGGCGGCGTCGCGGCGACCTGGCCGCGCGCCACCTACCTGGACGGCAAGCTGCCGCTCGACGGGGACCAGATGCAGTACGTCTGGAATTTCTGGTGGGTCGCCCGGCAGGTTACCCATCTCGGCAATCCATGGTTCACCAGCCACATGGCGGCACCGGTCGGAGTCCAGCTCGGCTATGACACCCTGACGCCGCTGCTGGGCGTCGTGATGACGCCGGTCACTCTGCTGTTCGGACCGTCGGCGAGTTACAACCTCGTGGCGATTCTGGCACCTGGCCTAGCCGCATACGCGATGTACAGGGCGGCCCGGCTCTGGCTGCGCAGCCGGACTGGCGCCATCGCGGCCGGAGCGTTCTACGGCTACTCCTCGATGCTGACCTCGCAGGCGTGGCTGCACATTCACACGGCCATCGGCTGCGTGTTCCTGCCACTGACGCTGGTGGCAGCCATCCGGCTGCGCCGGCGTCCGAGTACAGGCCGCGGCATCGTGCTCGGCCTTGTGGTTGGCTGCTCGGTCCTCGTCGACCAGGAGATGGGGCTCCTCGCCATCATCATCGCGGTGCTCGCGGTGTTGCCATGGCTGCTGCGCCACCTCGCCCGCCCCCCCTTCCGGGCTTCGGCGGTGGCCACAATCTGCGCGGTCGTGGTCTCTAGCCCGCAGCTTTACGCCATCGTGCGGGCGGGCGGGCGAGGAGGCCCCTCCGTCGCGCCGGCTGGCAACTACACCCGCTATACCGCCACTCTCCCTGGCTTGTTCGCGCCTTCGCCGCACCTTGCCAGCTATGGGATGACCGGACTGGCCGCCATCTACAGCACGCACATGACAGCAGTGGTCAGTGCCTCCCATGCGCACGAGGAGGCCGCCACCTTCGGGGTCGTGCTGACTCTCTGTGCACTGGCCGGGCTGGTTGTCAGCTGGCGCCGGCGGGGTAGCGGGCAGCTCGCTCTGCTGTGGCTAGGCAGCGCTCTCCTGGCTCTCGGGCCGGCTCTCACCGTGGCGGGCCGCAGCTACGTACCCCTCCCCGTCACGTGGCACGGCATCCGCGTCTCCCTTCTGATGCCCTATACCTGGCTGATCCGGATGCCCGTCCTGTCGTCCTTCCGCGAGGCCGACCGGCTGGCTCTCCTCGGGCTTGTCGGCGCGGCGCTGCTCGCCGGCGCGGCAGTGGACTGGCTGCGGTGGCATGCGCGGGCCCGGCCGCTCATCGTCGTGGTGGCCGCACTGGCGGCGCTGGAGGCCGGCTGGAGCGGGATCGAAGGGGACCTGACGGTACCAACCGCGCTTCCCGCTCTGGACCGCCCCATTGCGGCTGACCATTCGGATTCGGTTGTCGTCGATGTGCCGTTCATTGTCCGCGGCCCGGCTAAGTACGGCACCCATATCGCGCCGTACGCGCTGAACCTGGCGACCGCCGACGGCCACCCGCGCGCGATGTCATTCAGCAGCGGCGTGCCGAAGCGGACGATCGATGGCATCCGGGCGCACGCGTTTTACTCCGGGCTCGTCGATGCCGAGAAGGGCCGCACGGTCACGCCCGGGCACCTGGCCGCCGCGCGAGCCGACCTGCGGACGCTGCACATCGGCTGGGTCCTCATCTGGCTACCGCACTGGGTGCCTACCTTCCCGGTCGCGCGGCACACGTCAGACCAGCCAGACGCGTCGGATCGCCAGGTCATGAAGTACCTGACGGCGACCGGTTTCGCGTTCGACTACCGGGCGGATGGCGTACTCGTCTACCGCCCCGCGGGACGCTAGCTGCGACTTTGGCCGAGGGACCGGCTCAGGTAAATGACCACTCCGCCGATGGGCTGTCCGTTTGCCAGCGGGTGCAGTCCGAAGCTTCGGAGTTTCCCTGACCAGTTCGGCTTTGAGCGTGCGTCGACCAGGATCGCTTCGATCTTGTCGGTCGTGACGTACTGGCGGAAGCTGCTGATCGAGGTCGGGGTCACCGGGTTGTCGACTAGGTCAGCGAAGGCCGGCATAAGGTCGTTATGCCCGTTGAAGGCGGCGTTGACGAACCCGCCCGCCAGCCGGAAGTAAAAGTCGCTTTCGGCCTGCCACCGCATTCCGACGTTACCGCTGGCCGAAGCCACGACCACAGTGGCGCCGGGCGTCAGATACGTGCGGTACTGGCCGGTGGCGATAAATGCGGGCGTGCCGGAACCGCTGACGGAGAGCGCCGGCACGTTCGCGGCGACCGCGGCGATCGCCAGCACCGCTAGCGCCCAGCGCGCCAGCTTCGTGTGCCAGCGCCGGCTCGGTGTGGCCAGCCACAGCGCCACCATCACGGCCAGGATCAGGAACGCGAACACCATCAGCCGTGACGGGAAGGCCCCCCGCACGACTGGCAGCTGAAACACCGAGGCCCACGGCAGCCTGGTCACCTGGCGGCCGCCCACGTACAGCACGGGCCCGAGGGCCCCGACAATCACCACGAGCAGCATCACAAGCAGGAACCTGGTGATCCGCCTTGACCACAGGAACACCGCGCAGGCAACCGCGAGCACCAGCAACGGGATGCCCACGTAACCATCGAAACTCGCGACCCGCAGGTGCCCTGCAGCTGCGGCCAGCCAGCTCAGGCCAAAGGTCTGGCCGCGCCTGGGGACTACCAGAGCGGTCAGGTTTATTGAGGTCGTGCCGGGGATCCGGTGGAACGATTGCGGCACGTTGGCGAGCGCAGCTGCCAGGAACGGGGCGGCCAGCACGAGGGAGCCCAGCCAGGACAGGCCCGCCAGCCAGGCTAGCCGGGTGACGCGTGGCCGCGTGGCCGGGCCTGCCAGCACCCACCCGGCAAGCAAGGCCACCGCTCCGACTGCGGTCAGGAACGCGAAGGTCTCCAGGAACAGGTAAAACTGTGCCGCCAGCGCCAGCGTCAGCAGCACGGCGAACGGCAGCGAGCCGATCGAGCCATCCCGCCAGGCCACTACCAGGTAAGCCATGAGCGGTAGCAGCAAACTGAACGCCAGGTTCAGCTGGCCCGCCTGGATATGGTTCATTTCGTACGCCGAGAACCCGTACACGAACCCGGCAGCCAGAGCGGGCCAGAACCGGCTGGTGAGCCGCCTGCACAGGACAAATGCCGCCCAGCCCGACAGCGGGATCGAGAACGCCACCAGCAAGTTGAACGCAGCCACCGGGCCGACAGCCGCGGTGAGCGGCCAGGCAAGCAACGCCAGCGGCGGCACCGTGGTGTCCCAGGCAAGGTTGTAGCCAGCCGGGGCACCGAGCTGGGTGGTGCGCAGCGGGTCCAGCCCGTGCGTCAGCGCGTACGGCCACCAGCGCAGGCACCAGAGGTAGAAGTTCGGGTCAGGGCTGGTAACGTCCAGTTGCGCCTGCCCGGGGTGGCCGACCAGCGGATGTGCTTGCCACAAGATCCACACTGCTAGATACGCTGCCAGCGCGATCAGGCCCTGCACCACTGGGGACGCGAGCCGTAGCCTTGCGGCCGACTGCGCGAGCTGACCCGTCCACGAGCCCGCGCGGCCACCACCGTCGCTGGCCACTGTGGATTCTGTCGGCACCGCCATCTGAGCGCCCGGCTGCCCGTCTGCGGGTCGCCCCGCTATGCCGTCCCGGGACGCCCTCCGTGCTCGCGATCGCACGCGTCCAAGCAGAATGCCGACCACTTCACCTGTCCGATGCTCTCGCCGCGGCGCACCCAGAGTTGCCGCCTGGACCCGGAACAGGCATCGAGTGCGTCCGCTCGACCAACGGGAGCGCGTCGGCCTGAATCGGCCGCCTCATCTGTGCCCAGGCAACGGGACAGTCCCATCGCTGGGCTGCCTTGTGCAGGTATAGGCCGTTTCGCGCCCTATCCGTGCCTCGCGAGAGCATATCCGATGCCGGAACCATACCGCCACCACGCGGGGACATCGGCCTGGCAGCGCATGCTCTGTGGTACTGACGGCAGCCATCCGGGGACCTGGGGCGACAGGCTCGTCCGGGACTGCGCGGCGATTCCCTGACCGCGCACCATACTGTCCGGTGAGTGCCGATAAGCTAGGGGCGCACAGGCCCAGGCTGTGCCGTTCCCTCCGCCGGGACTGGCCGCATTCCGACTCTGCTCCCTGGCCGGCTGGTGCCGTTATTTCTCGGTGCTGGTCAGCGCTGATACCGCCGGGACGGCGATACTACTTGTCCGCTCCGCTGGGGCGTGTTTCAGGGATCAGCAGGCGCTGTGTCACTATCGGTCAGGTGACCCTGGCCACCGTACGGCGCATCTGCTCAAGGTCGCGGTCTGCGGCAGTCTTCCTGCGAC
Organism: uncultured Actinomycetota bacterium; assembly: GCA_963711535.1. Classification (GTDB taxonomy): domain Bacteria; phylum Actinomycetota; class Actinomycetes; order Streptosporangiales; family Streptosporangiaceae; genus JAJYUU01. The sequence goes on from CAVQEN010000008.1 coordinate 1,554,753, forward strand.
TACCTGCGGTACGTCATCTAACGTAACTCACCAGGCTTGCGGCCGGGGGGCATTATGCGCGACGGGGAGATCGATGCCGTGGACGGCGTGAAGTACTCCATCGTGATTCCTGTTTTTAATGAGGCGGAGTCGTTCGGGGTTTTGGTGGAGCGGCTGCGGGGGGTGCTGGATCGGCTGGATGGGCCGGCGGAGGTGGTGCTGGTTGATGATGGCAGCCGGGATGGCAGTTTTGAGCTGATGGTGGCGGTGAACCGGGAGGATGCCCGGTTCAAGGTGCTGCAGTTGTCGCGGAACTTCGGGCATCAGATCGCGATTACGGCGGGGATGGATGCGGCGGCGGGGCAGGCGGTGATCGTGATGGATGCTGATCTGCAGGATCCGCCGGAGGTGATCCTGGAGATGGCGGCGCGGTGGCAGGAGGGGTATGAGGTGGTGTATGCGGTGCGGGAGCGCCGTGCGGGGGACACGTTGTTTAAGCGGCGGACTGCGACGTTGTTTTACGGGCTGCAGCGGCGGCTGGCGGAGATTGAGCAGCCGGTGGAGGTGGGGGATTTCCGGCTGGTGGACCGGAAGGCGCTGGATGCGTTCTTGCTGATGCGGGAGCGGAACCGGTATGTGCGGGGGATGTTCTCGTGGGTGGGGTTCCGGCAGACGGCGGTGCCGTATGCGCGGGCGTCGCGGGCGGCGGGGGAGAGTAAGTATCCGCTGCGGAAGATGGTGGGGCTGGCGGCGGACGGGTTTGTGGGGTTCTCGACGGCGCCGTTGCGGTTTGCGCTGGGGCTGGGCGTGGTGATGGCGGCGGCGGCTGTTCTGTACGGGGTGTTCGGTATTGCGGCGAAGCTGGCGGGGTTGTCGCTGGTGCCGGGCTATGCTTCTCTGCTCGTGACGATCACGTTTTTGAGCGGGGTGCAGCTCGTGGTGATCGGGATGGTGGGTCAGTATGTGGCCCGGATTTATGACGAGGTCAGGGCCCGGCCGTTGTATCTGGTCCGGGATTCCCGTGGCCTGCAGCCAGCCCGCCCGACCGGGCCCGACGCAGCGCCAGCGGACGGGACCCGCTGGCAGCCGGCCAACGGTGAGTCGCTGAACGGCAGCAGAAGGCTGCCGTTGCCGCCGGCATGACGGCGCCGCTGAGCCCCGCGCGAGGTTTCACTGTCGCGCCGCCGGGCTCACAGCAGACTGAACAGCCGGATCGCCTGCGCCGCTGGCTCCGGCTGCCGGTCGTCCAGGGGGCAGGCGCGCTCGCGATCTACTTGCTGGTCTGGCTGACCACGTCAGCCCACAACATAGTGGCTCACGCAAGCCGGGCCCAGCTAGACCAGTCCAGCATGGACCCGAACTTCTACGTCTGGTGCCTGCGCTGGTGGCCGTTCGCTGTCGTGCACGGTCACAATCCCCTGTTCACCCACCTGATCGGGGCACCGGCCGGGCACTCGCTGGCATGGGTCACCACCATCCCCCCGCTGGCGCTGCTTGCCGCGCCGCTGACCCTCACGGCCGGCCCGATTGTCGCCTTCAACCTGCTGAGTGCCTGTGCGGTCCCGCTAGCAGGGTGGGCAGCGTTCCTGCTGTGCCGCCGGCTGACCGGCAAGTTCCTCCCCGCGCTTGTCGGCGGCGCGGTCTTCGGCTTTTCCGCCTACGAGATGAACCACAGCGCGGCCGGCCAGCTGAACCTGACCTACAGCCTGCTGGTCCCCGTGCTGGCGTACCTCGTGGTGGTCTGGTGGCAGGGCGCCATCAGCTCGCGTGTCTTCGTGATCCTGGCGGCCGTGATCCTGGCCGCGCAGTTCTACCTGTTCCTCGAGACCTTCGCGGACCTGACGGCGATGCTGATCGTCGGCCTGATACTCGCTTTCGCGCTGGCGGGCCGGGCTGGCCGCCCGGTGATAGCCCGGCTTGCGGCCAGGCTGGGCATCGCCTATGTCCTGGCGATCGCGCTGGCGCTCCCCTACCTGGCCTACGCCCTGAGCACGAAGGCACCGCGCCTCAGTGTCGTGACCGGGCTGGACGCGGCCAGCCTGATCGTGCCGCGGCCGGACAGCACCTACGGCATTGCCTGGCTGGCGCACGTGGCGAAGCTGCCCGCCGACGCATCCCAGGCTGGCTACGTCGGGGTGCCGCTGCTCGTACTCGTCATTCTGCTCGCGGTCACCGGCTGGTCCAGCCGGCTCGTCCGGTTCGTCACCTGCATGCTGGTGTTCATCCTCGTCGCCTCACTGGGGCCCGAGCTCTACGTGGCCGGTCATCCGGTCGTCGGTCTGCCCTGGGGCCGCGTCTGGCAGCTCCCGATCCTCCGCAACGCCTATCCGTCCCGGCTCATGCTCTTCGCTTTCGGTGTGCTGGCGGTGGCGGTCGCTCTCTGGCTCTCAGGGCCGGCCAAGCGCGTCTGGGCCCGCTGGCCGCTCGCCCTGCTGGTGGTGGCCTTCGTCGCACTGGACACCCCGGCCTTCGGCGTGAACCAGCACACCAGCGTTCCGGCCTTCATCTCGACCGGCCAGTACAAGCGGGATCTGGCGCACGGCGAGATCGTGATCGTAGTCTCGAAAATCGGCAACGCCGGCATGCTCTGGCAGGCCGAATCCGGCTACTACTACAAGCTTGCTGGCGGCTACGTCAACCAGTCCATCAACCGGCGAACTGACCTGCCCATCGCGGTACAGGCGCTGTCGCACGCCACGCCGGCCAACGTGGCGGTCTTCGAGTCCTACATCAGGCACGCGCGGATCGGCGCGATTCTGCTCGACGCCGGACACGAGCCAACCTGGGTCGGTATCTTCTGGCGGGTCGGCCTTGTCGGCCACCTCCGCGGCAACGTGATCGTGTACCAGACGGACGGCTGCCGGGCCTGCCGGCGGCTTGACCGGCACGAGCTCTACGCGAGCCGGGCTCACCCGACCTAGTCCGTCGGCGGCAGGAAGGTAGCTGCGCGTGCACGTCGTCGTCGGCCAGCTTCGGATTGACTGGGATCCGGCCGGGAACGTCGCGCGGACGACAACCTTCCTGCGGAACGAAACGAGGCCCGGGGCGCTCGTCATCCTGCCCGAGGCAACACTGTCCGGCTACGACGATGACCTGTCCGGGCTGGCGGCCCTGGACAAGGCTGAGCTTGCCGCGAGCGTCGAGTCAGTGGCTGCCGCCGCCCGCGCGCAGCGAGTCCATGTACTTTGCGGGACCCTCTGGCCGGAGAACGGTGCCTGGTTCAACACCGCCCTGTACTTCGGCCCGGATGGTGAGCGGTGGATGTACCGGAAGGTCAATCTGGCCACGCACGAGCGCGGCCGGCTGCAGGCCGGGGCCACCCTGCCCCTGCTGCGCCTGCCCGGCGGAGGCGCGGTCAAGCTCGGCGTCCAGCTCTGCCGCGAGCTGAAGTATCCCGAGCAGTGGCACGTCCTCGCGCGCACCGGCGCGAGTCTCCTTGCCTACCTGACCTACGCGGCCAACCCGGCGATTCCGGCCGGCGTCTGGCGCAGCCACCTCGTGAGCCGGGCGGCGGAGACTCAGCGCTTCGTCGTCGCAGCGAACGTCGCCAGCCCCGTCCAGCACTGCCCTAGCATGATCATCTCGCCGCGCGGCGAAGTGCTCGCTCAGTCGGCCCCGGGGGAACGGGCGGCGCAGCCCCAGGTCCTCCGCGCTGACCTCGACCTCGGCGAAGTATCCGACCTGGTGCTTTCGCAGCAGCGCAGCGACGTCGTGGGAATCAGCTACCTCGGCCCCGCCCCGCAGATATGAGCACACTGTCCGGCCGAACCGCCCGCTTCGCCGCCGCTACGTAGTTATCACCGTGCTGAGAGCAGCACGAGGGCGATGCAGCCAGCCAGCAAGAACGGGCCGAACGGCACGCTCCCGGACCGCAGCGTGACGCGGCCTGACGCGACCACGGCCAGCCCGCACAGCGCTGCCAGGGCGAACGCCGCGAACAGCGATGCCAGCAGGATTCCCCAGCCACACCACGCGGCCAGCGCTCCGGTGCTCAGGCCCAGCTTGGCGTCGCCCGGGCCCGCCGAGCCCGGCCGCAGCAGCGCCAGCGCCGCGAAGAGCGCAAAGACGAGTCCGGCGCCGCCCGCAGCCCGGCCCAGCTCACCCCAGCTTCCGGTCATGATCGCGGCCGCCAGCAGGGCGGCTGTGACCCCTGAGAATGCCGCTCCGGTCAGCGGATCTGGCAGGCGACCCGCCGTCGTGTCGATGATCGCCAGCGGTAATCCGCAGGCCGCGAGCCAGCCGCAGGCCGCACCAACCGCGACCGGGTGCAGCCGAAGCCCGGCGGCGCCCGCGAGGGCAGCGAGCACGACAGCGGCGGCGCAGGCGAGTACAGCCGGAGGCACGCGCGCCAGCAATACCTGCCTGGTGCTGGTCATCGTGACGCCGCTGTCGCTCGTGGTGCAGGTCGTAGCTGGCGCGTCCGTAGCCGCCTTCCCGGACCGACGGGCGAACGCGCGGGTGACCAGGCTGGCCGGCCAGCCGCAGGCGGCCCCGGCCACTGCGGCAGTGACGCCCGCTGCAAGGCTCACCCAACGAAACTACCGCGAGTCGGGTCGTTCCAGACTGGAGGTGAATCTGCGATCATCGCGCACGTGTCCGCGGCGCGGAGCAAACCGGTCGCGCGGGCGACGCGTCTTAGTCATGGGTAGTTCCGTCAGCAGGTGGTCGGAGGAGGCACAAGTGACGTGGGACGAGCTGCTTGCCTACTGCCTTGCGAAGCCCGGTGCGCGGCAGGACGAGCCCTGGGACGGCGACGTGGTGACCAAGGTCGGCACCAAGATCTTCGCGTTCCTCGGTTCCGGCGGCAGCTCAGGTGTCGGACTCAAGTGCGGCCCGACCCGTGAAGCTGCCGACGAGTGGATCGCCCGCTACCCGGAGGACGCCTCGGTGATGCCCTACATCGGCCGGTCGGGCTGGAATACGCTCGCGACGACCGGTGCCATCCCGGACGACGAGCTGAAGGAAGCGATCGACGCGTCCTACGAAGCGGTCGTCAGCAAGCTGCCGAAGAAGGACCGCCCCTCAGCCGGGTGAGCGTCTCGTCGAGTTCCGCCATCAGGGCTGAGATCACCTCGGCCACTGGCCTGACTTCGTTCATCCGCCCCACGATCTGACCGACGGGCATCGGGATGACATCCGGGTCGCCAGACCGCATGAGCCGCTGGTGCGCCTCGGCGACGAGCAGATTCTGCAATGGCATGGGCAGCGGCTCGGGCGCGCCGGGCTCGAGCCAGGCGTCGGTCCAGCTGTTCTTCAGCAGCCGCGCAGGCTTGCCGCTGTAGATGCGTGATCGCACCGTGTCCGACGACGTCGCCGCCAGCAGGGCCTCGCGCAGGCCAGGCAACGGCGACAGTTCGGCGTACTCGCTGGTGATCAGCCACGCGGAGCCCATCCACACTCCGGCCGCGCCGAGGGCAAGAGCGGCCGCGATCTGGCGCCCGCTGCCGATGCCGCCCGCCGCCAGCACCGGCACGTCCGGACCAACGGCGTCGACGACCTCGGGGATCAGCACCATGCTGGCGATCTCGCCAGTATGACCGCCCGCTTCGTAACCCTGCGCCACCACGATGTCGACACCCGCCGCGACATGCCGCTGCGCGTGCGCGGCCTTGCCGGCCAGCGCCGCCACCAGCATTCCGCGGTCGTGCGCACTCGCGATCACGTCCGGCGGCGGCGAGCCGAGCGCGTTCGCAATGAGCCGGGCCGGGTGCTTTAGCGCAACCTCGACCTGCGCGCGGGCAACCGAGTGGAGCCAGCCGAGTACGCCGTCGCGCGCTGTTGCGCCCGCCGGCAGTGGCGGCACGCCGAGCCGCAGCAGTGTCTGGTCGACGAACTCGCGGTGCCCGGCCGGGACAAGCTGGTTCAGGTCGAGGGCTGCGCCCTCAGCCGGGATGTCGGCCGGCATCACGACGTCGATGCCATACGGCTTGCCGTCGGTGCTGGCGTCCAGCCAGTCCAGAACGCCGTCAAGCTCGGCCGCGTCGTTGAACCGCACGCAGCCGAGTACGCCCAGTCCGCCGGCCCGGCTGATGGCAGCAGCCACGTGCTCGGACGGGGTGAAGCCGACAATCGGATACTCGATGCCGAGCTGATCGCATAGTGCCGTTCTCATGTCACCGCTCCTCAGCGGGCTGAAGTCCGGAGTCGGTGGCGAGCTGAGCCTCGGCGTAGCGGCGCGCCCAGCTGTAATCGGCCTTCCCCGCGGGCGTCCGGCCGATTTCGTCCACGAGCCACGCTGACCGGGGCACCTTGTAGCCGGCGATCTGAGTTCGCAGGTGGGCCTGCAGCCCGGCCAGGTCGACTGCCCGGCCTTCTCGCGGCTGCACCAGTGCGGCAACCCGCTGACCGAGCAGCGCGTCCGGCACTCCGATGACCAGCGCGTCGAACACGTCGGCGTGCGACTTGAGCGCACCCTCGACCTCTTCGGGGTACACCTTCTCGCCGCCGGTGTTGACGCACGTGTTACCCCTGCCGAGCAGTGTCAGGGAGCCGTCCTCCTCAACCCGGGCCAGGTCGCCTGGCACCGCGTACCGGGCGCCGTCGACTTCGGCGAACAGCGCGGCCGTCTTGACCGGGTCCTTGAAGTAGCCGAGCGGGATGTTGCCGCCGCGGGCCAGCCTTCCGATGCCGCCCGGCGCCACCGGCCGGTTGTGCTCGTCGATGACGATGGTGGCCGGGCCAGGGGTGACCGTCGGGCCCTCGGGCCGCTTGTTCCCGGCGCTCACGTAGCCGAGTCCGGTGAATCCGGTCTCGGACGCGCCGATGGCGTCAGTCACCACGATGTTCGGCAGCAAGGTCAGGTACTGGTCCTTGACGCTCGGCGAGAACAGCGCGGCGCTGCTGGAGATCGCCAGAACCGAAGACACGTCATAGGGCTCCTGCTGGTACGCCTCGATCAGCGGGCGCGCCATCGCGTCCCCGATGATGATCATCACGTTGATCTTGCGCCGCTGCACAGTGCGCCACACCTCGTGCGCGCTGAACTGGGCCACGAACACCACCGTGTCGCCGCAGAACAGCGCTGCCATCGCGCCCCACTGCGCGTTGCCGTGGATGAGGGGCGCGGCGCACAGCCGGACCAGCCCGGCCGGCGCGGCAGCCGCTCGCTTCGACTGCTCCCACTCGTCCGGCATTCGTTCGCCGGTCGCGAAGTCGATGCCGCCGCCGAGGGTGCGCCAGATGTCCTCGTGCCGCCAGAGCACGCCCTTCGGGTACCCGGTCGTCCCGCCCGTGTACAGCATGTAAATGTCGTCAGCGCTGCGCTCGCCGAAGTCGCGGTCTGCCGGCTGACCGGCGATCGCGGCGCCGAAGTCAGCGCTGCGCTCCAGCGGGGCGTCGCTGCCGTCGTCGATCGCAAGTACCGCGGTGATGCCGGGATAGTCCGGGAGCAGCCCGGAAACCAGTGCGCTGAACTGCCGGTCGTGCACCAGGGCTACGAGCTCTGCTTCGGTCAGCAGATAGCGCAGCTCGGCGTCCACGTACCGGTAGTTGATGTTGACCGCGATGGCCCGCAGCTTGTAGCTCGCCAGGAACGCCGCCACCAGGTCGATCGAGTTCCGCCCGTAGAAGCCGACGTGGTCACCGGGGCCCACGCCATGAGCGGCCAGATAGTGGGCAAGCTGGTTACTCCGGGCCTCCAGCTCGCGGTAGCTGACGTCGTCGTCGCCGCATGCGAGGGCGAGGCGATCGGGGACGGCATCGGCAGCATGCTCGAACAGGTCAGCAATATTGACCGCCATGGGAAGAAACTAGAACCTGTTATCGTTCGGGGGCAACCCCCTGGAAGCGGAGACGAGCGATGACCCCGACGCCCCGACCCGAGCAGCCGGCCGGTCCCGTGAGTGAGCAGCCGCACGCCCTCGTCGGACTACGGGGTCACGCCCTCATCGTCACGATGAACCGGCCGCACGCGCGCAACGCGCTGACCGGCCCGATGATGGCGATCATGAAACAAGCCTGGGACCGGGTCGACAGCGACCCGGACGTCCGGGTGTGCGTTCTGACCGGCGCTGGCGGCGCGTTCTGCGCGGGCGCTGATCTCAAGGCGATGACCGCCTCGCATCCCGGTGAGCAGTTCGCCAGCGGGACGGTCGACCTGTCGGTGATCGAGCCGCTACTCAAAGGCCGCCGGCTGCAGCAAGCCGCTCATTGCCGCGGTCGAGGGCGCGGCGATCGCGGGCGGCACCGAGATCCTGCAGGCGACCGACATCCGCGTCGCCGGGCGTAGCGCGCGGTTCGGCGTCTCGGAAGCGCGCTGGGGGCTATTCCCCCTGGGGGGTTCCGCTGTCCGGCTGGTGCGCCAGATCCCCTATACGGTTGCCGCCGACCTGCTGCTGACCGGGCGGCACATCACGGCAGAGGAGGCCCTGGCCGTCGGCTTGATCGGTCACGTCGTCGAGGACGGCCAGGCGCTGGCGAAGGCGCTGGAGCTTGCCGAACTGATCAGCGCGAACGGGCCGCTGGCCGTGCAGGCGATCCTTCGGACCATCCGCGAGACCGAGGGCATGGCCGAGAACGACGCCTTCGCGCTCGAGTCCGCACTCGGGATGTCCGTGTTCGCCAGCGAGGACGCCAGGGAAGGTCCGCGCGCCTTCGCCGAGAAGCGCGCGCCGCAGTTCACCGGCCGCTAACAGCGCCCGCTGACTGCCGCGCTGGCCCGAATCACTGCTGTCCGGCTGCCGTCGGCCGGGCCGGATTGCCGAGTGGCGTGACGGTGTAGCCGTTCTTTCCGCCCGCGGTCACCGCGTAGCCCAGTTCAGCCACTGCCCGGGCCAGCCGGGGGTCCGGGAGTATGCAGGCCATCACGGTCAGGCTGCATGGCGACGGGGCTCTCGCTGCCGTGGCCTCGGCGAAAGTGAAGTTCGGGCGAGCCGCGATCCACGTGGCCAGCTTCGGTATGCGGGTTGCCTGGCTTACCGCCCGGAACGGGCCAACGGGCTTCGCGTCCGTGGCGGCGGCGCGCTGCGGGATGCTGGCGGTACGGCCCCGGCCGGCGCCTGTCCAGCGACTGGCCGGCTCGCGACTCGTGGTCGGTGAACCGCCGGATGATGCGACGGTGTTACGCGCAGGGTCGCGGGCGGTGTTGTGCGACGGCGGCGCGGCGAGCTGCGCGGCTGCGGCCTCGGCGGCGGTACGGCGATCAGCCGGGCTTGCGGCAGCCATCTGATGCTCCTCATCCGAGGGGTCCAGGTGAATCCGAACACCCTCTCGCTTCAACGCTACCTTCGCTGAGTGTCATAACAACGACAAAGCCGACATACTGTGTAGCTGATTCGAAAGGTGCAAAATAACCGGCGCTTTTGTCCGGCATCGGAGGCCGCGCCGACCACGGCCGCGCCGCCCGCCGCCGGCCGCGCCCGGCTCTTGGCGCTTGCGCCTAGAACGTGTTTCACTTTCATCCGTGAGTACGCCACCCGTGTCCGTCTCGCCGCCGCCTCTCAGCGCGCCCCTGACTGTCAGCTTCGACTACACGCGCTCACTCGGCCCGGTGCTCAGCGAGTTCATGACCGCTCTGGCCGGCCGCCGCATCCTCGGCTCCCGCAGTGCCGACGGCCGCGTGCACGTGCCGCCAGCCGAGTACGATCCGGTGACGTTCGCCCCCCCGGCGGAGCTGGTCGAAGTCGGCCCGGCCGGAACGGTCACGACGTGGTCCTGGCAGCCCGAGCCCCGCGACGGCCAGCCGCTCGATCGCCCCTTCGCCTGGGCGCTGATCAGGCTGGACGGCGCCGACACCGCGCTGCTGCACGCGGTCGACGCAGGCACCGCCTCGGCGATGAGGACCGGCATGCGGGTCCGGCCCCGCTGGGCGGCGGAGCTCTCCGGTCACATCCGCGACATCGTTTGCTTTGCGCCCGGTGATGGCCGGGATGAGGCGAAGGCGGCGGACGACGACGGCCACGTTTCTGGCCCTGTTTCCATGATCACGACCCCGGTGCGGCTGTACTACCAGCACAGCGCGTCCGCGGAGGAGAGCCGGTACCTGCGCGCTCTGCAGCAGGGGAAGATCATCGGGCAGCGCTGCCCGGAGTGCGGCAAGGTCTACGTCCCGCCGCGCGGCGCCTGCCCGGTCGACGGCGTGCCCACCACGACCGACGTGGAGCTGCCCGACACCGGCACGGTGACGACGTTCTGCGTGGTGAACGTGCCTTTCGCCGGGCAGCGCATCCCGGTGCCGTACGTGGCCGCGTCGGTTCTGCTCGACGGGGCGGACATCGCCTTCCAGCACCTGATCCTTGGCTGCGAGCCGGACCAGGTCCGGATGGGCCTGCGGGTGCGAGCCGTCTGGAAGCCGCCGGGCGAATGGGGGACTACCGCGGAGAACATCAGCCATTTCGAGCCGTCCGGGGAGCCCGACGCGCCCTACGACTCCTACGCCCACCACCTGTAACGGAGGGCGGACATGAGCGATGTTGCCGTGATCGGCTTCGCCGAATCCCCGTGCGTGCGGCAGACCGACGGGACCACTAACGGCGTGGAGATGCTGGTGCCGATCTTCCGGCAGGTCCGCGCCGAGACCGGCCTGGACCGGCAGGACATCGGCTTCTGGTGCTCCGGCTCGTCGGACTACCTAGCCGGCCGGGCGTTCTCGTTCGTGTCGGCCGTGGATGCGATCGGCGCGTTCCCTCCGGTGATGGAGTCGCATGTCGAGATGGACGGCGCGTTCGCGTTGTACGAGGCGTGGGTCAAGGTGCTGACCGGGGAGGCGGACGTCGCGCTCGCTTACGGCTTCGGCAAGTCCTCGGCCGGGGACCTGCGGCGCGTCCTCGCGCTGCAGCTCGATCCCTACACCATGGCGCCGCTGTGGCCGGACTCAGTCGGGCTCGCCGCGCTGCAGGCACGCCTCGGCCTCGAGAACCATGTCTGGACGGAACGCGGCATGGCCGACGTCGCCGTTCGCAGCCGGGCCGCGGCCATCGGCAACCCGGAAGCCCAGCTGTCCGGCCAGGTGACCGCCGACGAACTGCTTGCGGCGCCGTACGTGTCCGAGCCGCTGCGCGCCCACGACTGCGCGCCGGTCACCGACGGCGCCGCGGTCGTGGTGCTGGCGGCGGCCGACCGGGCTCGTGAGCTGTGCGAGCGGCCGGCCTGGATCACCGGCTTCGAGCACCGGATTGACTCGGCGGAATTCGGCGGCCGGGACCTGACGACGGCGCCGTCGGCGGCCGCGGCGGGCTCAGCGGCCGGTGCGGACGGCGTGGACGTGGCGGAACTGCACGCGCCGTTCACGCATCAGGAGCTCATCCTGCGGGACGCGCTCGGGCTCGGCGAGTCGGTGCGGATCAGCCCGTCCGGCGGGGCGCTCGCGGGTAATCCGATGTTCGCCGCCGGGCTGGCGCGGATCGGCCACGCGGCCCGGCAGGTGATGTCGGGACAGGCGGAGCGGGCGCTCGGCCACGCAACCAGCGGCCCTGCTTTGCAGCAGAATCTCGTCTGCGTGCTGGAGGCCCAGTGATGTCGGGAGGGATGTCAGGGGCGGTGCCGGGAGCGCGCAAGCACCGAGCCGCGGTGCTGGGCACGGGCCAGACACGGCACCGGAGCAAGCGGCCGGATGTGTCGATTGCCGGATTGTGCCGGGAGGCGGTCGACCGTGCCCTCGCCGATGCGGGGCTCGAACTCGACGACATCGACGCGGTCGTAGTCGGCAAGGCCCCGGATCTGTTCGAGGGCGTGATGATGCCCGAGCTGTACCTGGCCGATGCTCTCGGCGCTGTGGGCAAGCCGCTGCTGCGCGTGCACACGGCTGGCTCGGTTGGCGGCGCGACGGGCAACGTGGCGGCGAGCCTTGTCCAGGCCGGCCGGCACCGGCGGGTGCTGGCAGTGGCGTTCGAGAAGCAGTCCGAGTCCAACGCCATGTGGGCGCTGTCGATCATGCCGCCGTTCGCCATGCCGGTGCTCGCGGGCGCGGGCGGTTACTTCGCGCCGCACATCCGCTCCTACATTCGCCGCAGCGGAGCGCCCGCGCACGTGGGCGCGATGGTCGCCGTTAAAGACCGGCGCAACGGTGCGAAGAACCCGTACGCGCACCTGCGGCAGCCCGACATCACTCTGGAGTCGGTGCAGGCCTCGCCCATGCTGTGGGACCCGGTCCGGTACGACGAGACCTGCCCGTCCTCGGACGGCGCCTGCGCGGTGGTGATCGGCGACCAGGCGGCAGCGGAGGCTTCCTCGGGGCCAGTCGCCTGGATCCGCGCGACCTCCATGCGCACCGAGCCGACGATGTTCTCCGGCAAGGACAACGTCAGCCCGCGGGCCGGCTCGGACGCGGCGGCCGCGCTGTGGCACGCGGCCGGGGTTACCAGCCCGCTCGAGCAGATCGACGTGGCCGAGATCTACGTGCCCTTCTCCTGGTTCGAGCCGATGTGGCTGGAGAACCTGGGCTTCGCGCCGGCGGGCCAGGGCTGGCAGTTCACCAGGAACGGTGAGACCGAGATCGGCGGCTCCATCCCGGTGAACCCGTCCGGCGGGGTGCTCTGCTCGAATCCGATCGGTGCTGCGGGGCTGCTGCGGTTTGCTGAGTCGGCGATGCAGGTGATGGGCAAGGCGGGCGAGCATCAGGTGCCCGGCGCGAAGACGGCGCTCGGCCACGCCTACGGCGGCGGCTCGCAGTACTTCTCGATGTGGGTAGTCGCGGACACGCCCGACTGAGCCGCCCCGGGCGGAGGCGGCGCGCCCTCAGCTGGCCAGCCGGTCCCGGCCGCCGCGGGGCGTCTGTCAGCAGTAGCTCAGCGACGTTGAGATAGTTGACTATCAGTGAGGAGGCTCAGAGGGCTGCATGAGCGCGATCGAGGCCGAGCTGGTTCTGACCCAACGGCTTGTCCTGGTGCCGCTCCGTGCCGAGCACGCTGACGAGATGGCGGTCGTGCTCGGCGACCCCGACCTGTACACCTTTACTGGCGGCTCAGCGCCCACCCCGCAGGCCCTGGCCGCCCGCTACGAACGCATGATTGCCGGATCACCTGAACCCTGGGGTGTTCTGGTGCAACTGGGTCATCATGATCCGCGCCGCAGGATGCCTGGCGGGAACGGTCCAGGCAACGATAAGCACGGGCGACGCGCCGCTAGCCGAAGTCGCCTGGGTGGTCGGACTCCCCTGGCAGGGGCGCGGCATCGCCACCGAAGCCGCCCGGGCGCTCATCAGCTGGCTCAGGCAGCGGTCGGTCCAGACCGTCATCGCCCACATCCACCCCGGCCACCAGGCATCCGCTGCCGTCGCCACCGCGGTCGGGCTAACCCAAGCCGACCGGTGGCAAGACGGGGAAAGAGAGTGGCGCCTGACTATCAAGCCGTAGCCGCGCGAGCTGGCTTTCAGCCGTAGTTCACGGGGAGGCGCTTGACTCCGTTCAGCCAGCCTGAGCGCAGCCGCTCCGGATCGCCGGCCTTGCTGATGTCGGGCATCGCGTCTGCGATGGCGTTGAACATCAGGTCGATCTCGAGCCGGGCGAGGTTCGCGCCGAGGCAGTAGTGCGCGCCGGTGCCGCCGAAGCCGACGTGCTGGTTCGGGCTGCGCATCACGTCGAACTGCTCGGGGTGCTCGAAGACCTCCTCGTCGAAGTTCGCCGACCGGTAGAACATGCCGACCCGCTGCCCGGCCCTGATGAGCTGGCCGCTCAGCTCGACATCCCTGGTCGCGGTGCGCTGGAAGACAGTTACCGGCGTCGCCCAGCGGACGATCTCGTCGACTGCTGTCTGCGGCCGCTCGGCTTTGAACAGTTCCCACTGCTCCGGGTTGTCCAGGAACGCCAGCATGCCGTGCGAGATCGCATTGCGGGTGGTCTCGTTGCCGGCCACCGCGAGCAGGATCACGAAGAAGCCGAACTCGTCTGAGCTGAGTTCCTCGCCGTCGACCTGGGCATGCACGAGCTTGCTGACGATGTCGTCGCGCGGGCAGGCACGGCGGTCCTCGGCCATGAGCATGCTGTAGCCGACGATCTCGGCCGCGGCAGTCTCGCCGTCACCCTCGTACTCCGGGTCGTCGTAGCCGATCATGTCGTTCGACCAGGCGAAGATCTTGTGCCGGTCGTCCTGCGGCACGCCGATAAGCTCCGCGATCGCCTGGAGTGGCAGCTCGCAGGCGACGTCGGTGACGAAATCGCCGCTACCGTGCTCGAGCGCGGTCGCCACGATCGTCCCGGCCCGCTGGGTGAGGATCGCGCGCAGGTCGCTGATGGACCGCGGCGTGAACCCGCGCGACACGATGCCCCGGATCTTGGTGTGGTGCGGCGGATCGATGTTGAGCATGATGAGCCGCTGCATCTCGATCTGATCGCGCGTAGTTCCGCTGATGAACCGGGCGATGGCGCCGTTCTCGTAGCTCGAGAACGTCTCGCTATCCCGGGAGATCGCCACCACGTCCTTGTGCCTCGTGATGGCCCAGAACCCGTCGTCGTCGAAGCCCATGTCGCTGGGCTGCGCATTCCACCACACGGGTGTGGACCGCCTTAGCTCGGCGAACTCCTCGTGCGGTACCCGGCGGGCGTACAGATCAGGATCGGTCAGGTCGAAGCCGGGCGCGATCTGCGAGTCAGGCATTGCAGCCTCCCGATCTGAAACGTGTTCTAGTGGGATTCAAACATGCCGGCGGCCTACGGTGAACGGTCTGCATGTCGGAATTTCTGGAACACGTTCTACTATGGCAGTCAGGCAAGGTGAGGAGCTGGCGTGGGCACTGCGGTGATCGTCGAGGCGGTACGAACTCCGATTGGCAAGCGCCGCGGCGTGCTGTCGGGCCTGCACCCGGCAGAGCTTCTCGGCGCGGCGCAGACCGCGCTGGTCGAGCGAGCCGGCATCGACCCGGCGCTGGTCGAGCAGGTCGCGGGAGGCTGCGTGACCCAGGCCGGCGAGCAAGCAGGGAACGTCACCCGCACCGCCTGGCTGAACGCCGGACTGCCCATCCAGGCAGGGTGCCAGACCCTCGACGCCCAGTGCGGCTCTGCTCAGCAGGCCGTCCATCTCATCGCCGGCCTGATCGCCGCGGACGCGATCGACGCGGGCATCGGCTGCGGAGTCGAGGCGATGAGCCGGGTCGGCCTCGGGGCGAACATCGGCACCGGCATCGGCTCGCCGCGGCCGGGTTCCTGGACCATTGACATGCCGAACCAGTTCGAGGCGGCCGAGCGGATCGCGAAGCGCCGCGGGATCAGCCGCGCCGACCTGGACGCGTGCGGCCTGCGCTCGCAGCGCAATGCGCAGCGGGCCTGGGCGGAGGGCAGGTTCGAGCGTGAGGTGACGCCGGTCAAGGCGCCCGTGCCGGGCGCTGACGGGCAGCCGACCGGCGAGTTCACGACCGTCGACACCGACCAGGGCCTGCGCGAGACGACGCTCGAGGGCCTCGCCGGGCTCAAGCCGGTACTCCCCGACGGCCTGCATACGGCCGGGACTTCGTCCCAGATCTCCGATGGCGCCGCTGCCGTCCTGCTGATGTCGGAGGACAAGGCACGCGAACTCGGCCTCCGCCCGCGGGCCCGGATCGTCTCGCAGGCGCTGATCGGCGACGAGCCCTACTACCACCTGGACGGGCCGGTGGCCGCGACGGCGCGCGTGCTTCAGCGCAGCGGGATGTCGATCGCGGACATCGACCTCTTCGAGGTAAACGAGGCGTTTGCCTCGGTGGTGCTCTCCTGGATGAGCCAGCATCACCCGGATCCGGACAAGGTCAACGTGAATGGCGGCGCCATCGCGCTCGGTCATCCGGTCGGCAGCACCGGCTCACGGCTGCTGACGACTGCGCTGCACGAGCTCGAGCGACGCGACGCCGGCACGGCCCTGGTCGCGATGTGCGCCGGCGGCGCGATGGCGACGGCGACGATCATCGAGCGGATCTAGCCAGCCGCTACTCCGCCATCACTGCGCCGGATACACCGCATCGCCCTGCCAGAAGTACCACTGGTAGCCCCACGGGTCGGTGATGTGGCAGGTGCGCGGCCCGTACTGCTCGTCCTTCGGCGGGTCGATCTCCTCACCAGCCGCGACGATCCGGCGGTACTGCGCGTCCACATCGCTGATGTGCACGATAAAGATCCCGCCAGCGCCCGATGCCGCGTCGGGCGCCGCTCCGCCGCTGATGTCGAAATGCGTCGGCCCGACGGCAATCTCGCCCTCACGCCAGCGCCCTTGCTCGTCGCGCGCTATCCGCCCTGGCTGGAAGCCAAGCATCCGGGTCAGCCACTGCGCGGCTGCGTCGCCGTCCGGATACATGAGGTAGGCGGTCAGATTGCGAAACTCCACGTCATCGCTCATGCACCTCATGCTCTCGCGCTGCCCCGGGCCCGACTTGGAAAAACCGGCACCAGCCCGGAACGAGGCCACCGTCTCTCAGCCGGCGCCGCAACCCGGCCGCGGGGGCAGTCGGCGAGACGTGGCTTGCCGAAGCTAGCCCGCCGCGGGCTGGGCTGCGTCCAGCTCGGCCTTGGTCAGCACCGGCCGGACGCTGACGCCGTGCCCGGGCAAGACGCTGCGGCCGGGCTCGGACCGGTCAATGGCGCAGACGACGGTGCTGACCTGCGCGCCGAGGTCGCGGAGCGCTGTGGCCGCTGCGAGCACCGCGCCGCCGGTGGTGATCACGTCTTCGACGAGCACCACCTGCCCGCCAGCCGGGTTCTCGCCCTCGGCGAGCTTGCGGGTGCCGTACTCCTTGGCCTGCTTGCGCACGAACAGGGCCGGCAAGCCGGTCAGCTGACTGAGCATGGTGGCGATTGGCACCCCGCCCAGTTCGAGGCCGCCGAGCGCGTCGGTGCCCGGCGGCAGGAGCGCGACCATCTGCTCGGCAACCCGCCGCAGCAGGCCCGGATCCGCCTCGAAGAGGTACTTGTCGAAGTACTCGTCGGCGATCTGGCCCGAGCGCAGCACGAAACTGCCGCGCAGCCGGCACCGGGCGTCGATGTCGCGAGCCAGGCTGGTCAGTTCGGGGTCAGTCATGACTCCATCCTGGCTCATGGGGCAGCACTCACGGATTACTGCCCTATGCCGCGTCCTGATTGGGCGTGACTCACGGCGCGCTGCCCGTAGTCGGGCAGCGATCGGTGACTCACGTCCTTTGGCCGGCCGGTTTTGGGCAGCAGTCCGTGACCGTTGCCCCTTGCGCGCGAGCGCGGTACGGCTGCGCGCGCCGGAATGGTGCGCTGAGCGCGGATCCGATCGGTCAGGCGCGCCGAGGGCGAGCCAGGCCGGTTACGGGTGCTGGCTACTGACCGAGATGACCTCGCCCGTCAGGTAGGTCGAGTAGTCGCTGGCCAGGAACGCGATAACGGCTGCGACCTCCCACGGCTCGGCGCCGCGCCCGAAAGCCTCCCGTCGCTCGAGCTCGGCCAGCAGATCCGGGCTCGTCACGCGGGTGAGGAACGGGTGCGTCGCCAGGCTGGGCGCGACTGCGTTGACCCGGATTCCGTGGCTGGCCACGTCCATGGCGGCGCACCGGGTCAGGGCCATCACACCGGCCTTCGCGGCGGCGTAATGCGCCTGTCCTTCCTGGGCGCGCCAGCCGAGGACCGACGCGTTGTTGACGACCACGCCGCCGCCACCTTGAGCGACCATCTGCCGCAGCGCGGCCCGAGTGCAGCGGAAGGTGCCGTTCAGCGTGATGTCGAGGACGCGGGACCACTCCTCGTCGGTCATGTCGAGCACCGATGCCGTCCCGCCGAGCCCGGCGTTGTTGATCATCACATCGAGGCGGCCGAAGTGACGGACCGCCTCGTCCACGAGGTTCCGGACAGCGGCGTCGTCGGTGACGTCGCATGGCACGGCCTGCACATGATCGCCGAACTGCTCCGCCAGCTCGTCGCGGTAGGTCGTCAGCCGCGCCGCGTGCTGGTCACTGACGAGGACGCGGGCGCCTTCCTCCAGGCAACGGCGCGCGGTCGCCGAGCCGATCCCGGCCCCGGCGGCGGCGGTGATGACGACGGCTTTTCCGGCCAGCAGGTCGCGCCCGGCTGGCGGCAGTACCGGCGCGCGGTTCTCCCCGACGCTCACGCCCTGGCCTGCCGCGGCAGGCCGAGCGCGCGCTCGGCCTGGGCCCGGACCAGCTTCTCGCGCAGCAGCGGATCGGCGGCGGGGGCGGTTCGCTGTGCCGTCGCGATCAGCTGATCGATCCGTGCGCGGAACTCCTCGTCCTCGGCGGTGAGCTGCACCGGCACCCTCCTGCTCGCCAGCGCGGTCAGCCTAGCAAGCGCGTACCGCGCGCCGTTAGGCTCTACCTACCAAGCACTTGCTTGTTTTCGAGGAGCCGGGTGGAACTCACGATTCCCGCGGCACTGGATCGGGCAGCCAGCCGGTTCGGCGCGCAGGTCGCCATTGCCGAGCCGGGCGGACCGCGGCTGACCTACGCCGAGCTACACGGCCGGGTGCTGCAGATGGCGGCCGCTCTGGCGGCGTGCGGAGTCGAAGCAGGAGACCGCGTCGCTCTCTGGTCCCCGAACACCTATCACTGGGTGGTCGCCGCGCTCGGCGCGCAGGCGGCTGGCGCGACGCTCGTGCCGGTGAACACGCGGTTCACTGGCAGCGAAGCCCTCGACGTCGTCAGCCGCAGCGGCGCGGTCATGCTGTTCGTGGCGGGACCGTTCCTCGGCGCCGACCGGCTGAGCGCGCTGCGCGCCGCGAACGAGGCGGAGCCGGGTCGGCTTGACCGCCTCCGGTTCGTCGTTCGCATCCCGGTTCCGGATGCGGGCGCGGGCACCTCAGCAGACGACGGTGGCCGTGCGGGAATCGCGGAGCTGGCTGGTGCGGCGCTCCGAGACTGGCCCCTTGCTGGCCGGCCCGGCCAGGCGGCTAACACCGGTGAGGCCCTCCGGCGTGTCGCCGCGATCAGCCCGGACGACGTGAGCGACATCCTGTTCACCTCGGGTACCACTGGCCGCAGCAAGGGCGCCATGAGCTCACACCGCCAGGCGCTCGGCGTCGCGGCCGCCTGGGCACAGAGCGGCCAGGTGACCAGCGCTGACCGCTACCTGGTGCTCAGCCCGTTCTTCCACAGCTTCGGCTATAAGGCGGGCATCCTCGTCTGCCTGCTGACCGGCGCGACCCTGGTGCCGCAGCTCGTCTACGACCCGGAGGAGGCCATGCGGCTGATCGCCGCCGAGCGGATCACCGTACTGCCGGGCGCACCGACGATCTACCAGACGATCCTCGACCACCCGGCCCGCGGCAGCTACGACCTGTCCAGCCTCCGGCTTGCCGTGACGGGCGCGGCGGTCGTTCCGGTCGCGCTGGTCGAGCGCATGCAGGCCGAGCTCAGCTTCGACACAGTGCTGACGGCGTACGGGCTGACCGAGGCCGTTGTCGCCACGATGTGCCGGCCCGGCGATGCGCCCCGGACCGTCGCCACGACCTCGGGTCGCGCAACGGCCGGATTCGAGATCCGGCTGGTCGCGCCGGACGGAGTAGCCCCGGACGCAGTTGTGGCGGACGGAGTTGTGGCGGACGGCGCTGCGCCGGATAGTGCTGCGGCGGATGGAACCGCGACGCTGGCAGCACCGTCGCCGGATGGCGAGGTCGGCGAGATCCTGCTGCGCGGGCCGAACGTGATGCTCGGTTATCTGGACGATCCCGCCGCGACGAAGGAAGCGATCGACGCAGATGGCTGGCTGCACACGGGCGACGTTGGCCGGCTCGACAAGGACGGCAACCTCACGATCACCGACCGCCTCAAGGACATGTATATCTGCGGCGGGTTCAACGTCTATCCGGCCGAGGTCGAGCAAGTGCTCGCGCGGCTCGACGGCGTTTCCGAGTCCGCTGTCGTGGGGGTGCCGGACAAGCGGCTCGGCGAGGTGGGCAAAGCGTTTGTCGTGCTCAGGCCGGGCCGTCAGCTGACTGAAGCTGAGGTCGTCGCGCACTGCCGGGAGCGGCTGGCCAATTTCAAGGTGCCGCGGCAGGTCGAGTTCCGGTCGGAGCTGCCGCGCAATCCGTCCGGCAAGCCGCTGAAGCGGCTGCTGAGGGAGGAATCAGCATGAACCAGGCCACGGCCCCGCAGGCGACCCCCAGCGGTGCGGCTCAGGACGGCGTAGCGCAGGACGGCAGCGGCGACGAGCCGGTCGTTCGCTACGCAGTCCGCGGCCGGACTGCGCTGATCACGCTGAATCGGCCGCGTTTCCGTAACGCTCAGAATTCCGCGATGACATACGCGCTCGACGAGGCGTTCACCGCTGCGGTCAACGATGACGATGTCGCGGTCGTCGTGCTTGCCGGAGCGGGCGATCATTTCTCGGCTGGCCATGACATCGGCACGCCCGGCCGCGACGTCAACGTGTCCTTCGACCGGACGGCCGTGCTCTGGTGGGACCACGTCGGCCGGGCGGGCGCTGACAACCGGTACGCCCGGGAGATGGAGGTCTACCTGGGGATGTGCCGCCGCTGGCGGGAGATCCCCAAGCCGATGATCGCCATGGTCCAGGGTGCCTGCATCGCGGGAGCGCTGATGCTCGCCTGGGTCTGCGACCTCATCGTGGCGTCGGACGACGCGTTCTTCGCCGACCCGGTGGTGCGGATGGGCGTCCCCGGCGTCGAGTACTTCGCGCATCCGTGGGTGGTCGGGCCGCGGTTCGCCAAGGAGATGCTGTTCACCGGCGACCGGTTCAGCGCAGCGCGAGCGTATGAGCTCGGCATGGTCAGCCGGGTGGTGCCGCGCGCCGAGCTGGCGGAGACCACGTTCACGCTGGCTGACCGGATCGCGACCATGCCGCCGTTCGGGCTGGCGCTGGCCAAGCGCGCTGTCAACCAGTGCGAAGACCAGATGGGCATGCGCAACGGGATGGACTCCACCTTCGGCCTGCATCACGTCGCGCATGCGCACAACGCGGAGATCGGAGCCGACTCGCTGGCGGGGATGGATGCCCGGTCGATGAAGAAAGCTGCAGAGTGAGCCTTGGGCGGCGATGCTGCTCAGCACACCGGCCGCCCACCGCGCCTGGATCGTCGAAGTAGTCGTCGACGGGGGCTGATGCTTCTGCCGCCGTCGCGAGCGCTACTCGGTCCAGTCCAGCTGCGCCTCGGGCACGCCGCGCTTCCGGCCGTGCTCCTCCGCCGCGGCCCGGCCAGCCTGGTCGCCACGCCGGTAACGAAATACCTTGCCGCGAAACACCACAGTCACGTCGTCGGCGCTCGACCAGTTCACGTACCAGCCGCCGGGCCCGGCCAGCGCCTGGCTCAAATCCTCAGCGAGCAGTTCGGACGCGCCTTCGGGAGCGTCGAATTCGATGGCCGTCCAGATCTCCGGCTGGTCCTCACTGGTGCCGCTCACCGCATAGCGGCTGCAGCGGATGACGTGCATGCCGTGGCCGTCGAAGCTAGCCCCTGTCTGCAGACTCTCGGCGAGGAGCACGCCGCGGATGCGCCCGGCGGCCGGGGCTGCTGATGCCGTTTCCATGCCTTCAGTCAAGCCGCCGGGTCTGACACTTTTGCTCCTCCACGGGGATCACCTGAGTGTGACCCAGATCACATTTCTGCGAGTAACGCGGGTGAGAACGCGGTCGCTCTAGTCGGTGTTGCCGGCGGCCCCGGGCGAACCGGGGCCACACCACTAAGGAGAACGATGCGTCTTCCTACTTCTCTCGCAGTCCGTATCGGCGGCGTCGCTGCTGCGGCCGCCCTCGCCCTGACTGGCGCGACCGCAGCCGCAAATGCCGCGACCGTGCCCGCCGTCCACCACCATCGCATCCCGACCGCGCTTGCGATCAGCAACTCCACGCCCGTCGCGCACCCCCACCAGACCACCGCGCTGATCGCCGGTCACCTCACAGCCGACCGGCACAACCTCCGCCACCTGCGAGTCTGGCTGGAGCGCCTCGGCTCACACGGCAGGTGGCACCTCGACAAGGCGGCACTGACCGGTCGCCACGGTCGCGTCGTCTTCCGCGTGCACGCGGGCAAGAAGGCGGCCATCTTCCGGCTGGTCTTCCGTGGCAACCGCAACTTTGCCCCGTCCGTTAGCAAGGTCGACACCATCTCCCCGGTGAGCTCCTCGTAGACGCGACAGGGTCAGCACGCAGGCGGGTATACCGGGTGAGCCGAGATGGCCCCGGTATGCCCGCCAGTGTGCGACCCTACTGGCGCGATGACCAGTGACGCGGGCGTGCTCGGCAACGCCCTGGCCCGGGCGAGCGCGGGAGACGAGGCCGCGTTCCTCGAGCTCTGGCGCGCCCTGCAGCCCCGGCTGCTGCGTTTCCTCCGGGTCGTCGGCTGCGACGACCCCGACGACGTGGCGAGCGAGACCTGGCTTCAGGTCGTCAGGGATCTGCACCGGTTTTCCGGCGGCGAGGACGAGTTCCGCCGCTGGCTGTTCGCGATCGGGCGGCATCGTGCGATCGACGCGGCGCGCGCCCGGTCGCGGCGGCCGGCCAGCCCGGTGGCCAGCGGGCTCGACATCCTGGCGGACGCGCAGCAAGTCGAGGACCAGGTGCTGGACGGGATGTCGGTCAACGGCGCGACCGCCTTGCTGTCCCGGTTGTCGAAGGACCAGGCGGAAGCAGTTGCACTGCGGGTGATCGCAGGTCTGGAGACGCCGGACGTCGCGAAGATCCTGGGGAAGTCACCCGGTGCGGTCCGCGTCGCTCTGCACCGCGGCCTGAAGGCGCTGGCCGAGGACCCCTCAGTCCGTGCGCTGGCGGGCCGTCAGCTCCCGGCGCCCGCGCCCTTCACCGCGCCCGCGCCGCTCACCGCGGCCCAGCCTTATGCCGCGACGCAGCCTTACGGCACGGCTCAGCCTTACGGCAGCGCCCAGCCCTTCCCTGCCACGCCGCCAGCCGCCGGACCGGAAGCGCCCGGGACGGTGCCTGCCCCCGGTGCCGCCGGTCCCGTCATCAGACCGGGCCTGACTGACCAGATCAGGTCGGAACCGACCCCGTGGACGCTGGAGGAGGTGGACTAGATGAACTCGGATCTGCCGGCCGAAGCCGGCCCGCTCGGCCAGGGGGTGGACGAACTGCTCAGCGTCCTCACGGCCGCCCCGGCAGCCGCCGAGCTGGCCGGCGAGCACGAGACGCTGACGATGTTCCGCGCTAACTTCGGTCCGCCGCCAGCGACCGCGGAACACCGGCAGTCGCGCCGCGCGATCGCCAGTCCGCGGCGCTGGCCGCTCCGGTGGGGGATGACTGCCGCCGCGGCCGTGCTGCTGTGCGGCGGAACAGCGGCGGCTGCCTACGCAACGGCACTTCCGGACCCGGTTCAGCACCTAGCGCACGACGTGTTCGGGCCCCTCGGAGTGCCGGACGCGCCGCGGCATCAGGCCTCGTCAGTGCCGCCGGGCAGGGCTCACCACGCCGCCCCTGGCCGCAGCCACGCGCCCGGCGGAGCGTCGCCCCGCCCTTCCGCCTCGGCATCAGGCACCCCAGCCCCGTCCGCGAGCTCGGCGACGCCGCCCGCGATCTCCGGTCCCAGCCTGCTGCTGGCGTCAGCGGCGGCGCTGGAGATCAGCGCAGGCTCGCCTGTCGTCATCGACGGGCAGCTGACCCGCTCGGGTGCGGCCGTGGCGGGAGCAGAGGTCAGCCTGCTGCAGCGCTTTGCCGGATCGGCGGTCTGGCACGTCGCGGGAACTGCCCAGACCAATTCCGCCGGGAACGTGGCCATCACCGTCCCGGCCCTCACCGCCAACGCGGTCTTCAGGCTCGCCCTATTCGGTGGGGTGCACAGCGTCGGCCTGCACATCGTGGTCGTTCCGGAAATCTCGATCACGCTGCAGGCCGGCGCACAGGGACGGGACGCGGTCTTGGTCAGCACCAGTTACGCCCGGCCGGGAAACGTGGTGGTGCTGCAGGTCGAGAGGTCCGGTGGCTGGAGTTACCTGCGCCAGAAATCGCTGTCCGGTGCCGGGACCGCCACGTTCATGATCGGCGGCAAGCGGCATGAGGACCAGTACGTTCGCGTCCTGCTGCTCGCCACGCGCCGGCACGCGCGCGCGGTGAGTAACACGCAGCAAGTCCCGCCGCCGGAGTAGCTGCTCGGGCCGGACCCGACCGGCCCGGTCAGGCCGTCGCGATCACCAGGCGGTAGCCAAGGTCGAGTTCGTCAGCGTCGAGCAGGTCCGCGTGCTGGAGCTCCCAGCGGCCGGAGTCGAGGTCGTCGGCTAGCCGGGCAAGGCCGGGCGCGAGCTGGCCCTGATCCGCGATAGCGAACAGGGACATGCCGGCCTGCACCGCCGGGTCGAGGTAGGCGCGCGGCCGCCGCCAGAACGCCGCGCCGAAGCCGTCGGCACAGTCGTGCGGCACTGGCACCGGCGTCACAACTGGCCCGCTGAGCAGCCCGAGCAGCCGGTCCATCGGGATGGCCAGTGCGGCATCGGCCTGCCGCGCGGCGGGCAGGTAGTCGGCGAGCAGCCAGAACTTCTCCGCTATGACGTCTGCGTCCCACGTGAGGAACACCAGGCGCCGCCGGGCAATGCGCTGCATCTCCGTGATGCCGGCTTCCAGGTCGCTCCAGTGGTGAATGGTCAGCACCGCGAGTGCGCCGTCGGCGCAGTCGTCACGCAGCGGGAGGTGCTCGGCGACCGCCTGCAGTACGGGTGGCGAGCCGACCGGCCGCTGGCTGATCATGACGTGGCTCGGCTCGATCGACGCGACGGTCTGCGGCGGTTCGTAAGACCCCGTTCCGGCTCCGATGTTGATGACTGTCCGGCAGCCCTCGAGGGCTGCCGAGATCGTTGCCTCGATGCGCGGATCGGGGCGGCGGGTAGTGCTGTACGTGCGGCCGAGGGTGTCGTAGCGGGCCATGAGCCGATCCTGGCATGGCCGGGCTCATGCGGCTTCCGGGCTAGTTTGGGGGGATGGCCATCAAGGCGGTCGGGTTCGACATTGGCGACGTCCTGGAGCGGGTCGGGCCGCCAGACCGGCTGACGCAGCGCTGGCGCGAGCGGCTCGGCATGTCGCCCGAGGCGTACGACGCGGCCCTGGCCCGGGTTGACCCGGAGAGCACTGCCGGGACTGGCGGTTTCACCGAGGCGCAGATCACGGCAGGGTTCGCGGCTGAGCTCGGTCTCTCTGCGGAACTGGCGGCCCAGTTCATGGCCGATATGTGGGACTGGTACTGCGGGGAGCTTGACGGTGAGCTGGTCGCCTACGCGGCGAGCCTGCGGCCGCGCCTGCGGACCGGGATCCTCAGCAACTCGGTCGAGGGCGCGCGGCGCGAGGAGCAGAGCCGGTACGGCTTCGAGCAGCTCGTGGACGTCATCGTGTACTCGCACGAGGCGGGAGTCGCGAAGCCAGATCCGCGGGCCTTCGAGCGACTGTGCGCGGCGCTGGCGGTCGAGCCGGGCGAGCTGGTGTTCGTCGACGACCTGCCCGGGCACATCGATGCCGCCTGCGCGCTGGGTATCCGCGGTGTTCTGCACGTCAGCACGCCGGAGACCATCGCGGCCGTCGAGGCACTGACGAACGCGGCGTCGGTCTAACCGGGCGAGGTCTGGCCGGCCGCCGGAAGGTCCGCGGCGCTGATGATCCGGAACTCGCCGGTTGGGGTCTTCACTTCCCCGGTCAGCGCGCGGATGACCATCTCGTGGCTGACCGCGATCAGCGCTCCGCCGCTCATGCCGGCGAGCGAGCGTCGCAGTGCTGCGGCTGCCCGGCGGCGCACCACCGAGAGCTGTTCCCAGGAGCGGCGCTCGCCGGCCGGCCACTCGCCGTTGTGGCGATCGAAGTCAGCGACGAACTCCAGCACTTCAGAGTGGGTCTGCCAGCCGAAGGCGTCATCCGGCTGCCACTCATGGAGATCGAACTCGACCTCGATCGTAAGCCCGGCGCGGCAGGCGACGACGGCTGCGGTCTGCATGGTGCGGGTGAAGGGCGAGGATACGAGCCTGGTGGCGCCGACTCCGGCCAGCTGCCCGGCGGCAGCAGCGGCCTGGCGAGAGCCGCGGGCAGAGAGCGGCGCCAGATCGGCCATCGAACCGGGCCACCGGCGCTCGCGCACCGGCTCGTAGTCCGCCTCGCCGTGGCGCAGCAGGTAGATCGCGGTCATGCCTGGCGATCCGACCGGCAGAGCGGGTGTTTGTCAAGCTGCCGAGGCGGCGAGCCGACAGGCCAGCTCGACGGCGGGCGCCCACGGATCGGGAGTGCCCGGCGCTGCGGCGGGATAGTTCCTGACGACGATGCGCTCGGTCACGATGCGGTAAATGAGCGCCCGGATGAGGTACTGGCCGAAGTCGCCGTCGGGCCGGACTGCGGCGAGGATTTTCTTGTCGGCACCTTCCCAGACCAGGGCGTCGCCGACGACGATCGCGGCCGCGAATGCGGCCGGGCGCCAGTACGGGGCGCAGTCGATGACCGCGGGCGGCAGCGTGTCATGGAACAGCACGTTGCCGCCGAGGTCGCCGTGGATGAGCTGGCTCGGCGCGTCGACCGGGCGCCGAGCGGCGAGGAGGCGCTGAAGGTCCGGCACGGCAGCGAAGTCGGCGGCCGGCCGATCGCCCCAGGCGACTTTGTCGCCGGTCGCCCACGGGTTGTCCCGGCCGTCAAGGAAATCGGGCCGCGGAAGCTCTCGCAGAGCCGCGTGGTAGCGCTCGCCGACGCCGATGATGTCAGCCCAGCGTCGCTCCGCATGCTGGCCGGGTACCCACTGGGTCGCGGACCAGCCCGCGACGGCGACGCGGCCGCCGGTGGCGGTCTGCTGCCGCGCGATCCGGAAGCCGTCCTCGTCGACGCTCGAGTACACCCCGGCTAGCCACCGCAGCTCGCCCGGCGTCTGATCGGCGGGTTTGAGGACTAGATCCCCGGCTCGCCAGGAAGTGCCCTGACCGCCTGGCAGCTGCGTCAGCGGCTGCCCGGCCACGCCGAACGCGGCGAGCGCGGCGGCTGGTGGCTGACGTGGCGGGCGAGCGGGCACCCCGCCGACGATACGTGCGGCGCCCCGGCGTTAGCGAGGTAATTCCGAGCGCTCCGGGGGCGCGGACTTACCTCAGGATTGCCGGGCCGTTCAGAACTCGCAGGGGGATCGCGGAAGTATGACGCTAACGTCAAGGTTAGAGTTGGTCAGTCAGTTAGAAGCGCGCAGCAAAGAGGAGCACGGATGGCCGTCGGGGAACAAACCCTCGAGACAAGCCCGGCCCCGGACACCCGGGGGAAGAATTACAAGTGGATCGCGCTGTCGAACACCACGCTCGGCATCCTGATGGTCACGATTAACCAGTCCATCCTGCTGATCTCGCTTCCTGACCTGTTCCGCGGGCTCAACATGAACCCGCTGACACCATCGAACACCTCGTACTTCCTCTGGGTGTTCATGGGCTTCATGCTGGTCACGGCGGTGCTAGTGGTGAGCCTCGGCCGGGTCGGCGATATCTACGGCCGGGTCCGGATGTACAACCTGGGCTTTGCTGTCTTCACGCTGTTCTCCATCCTGCTGTCGGTGACGTTCATGCAGGGCACCGGCGGAGCGCTGTGGATCATCATCATGCGGGTCTTCCAGGGCGTCGGCGGCGCCCTCCTGTTCGCCAACTCGACCGCGATCCTGACCGACGCGTTCCCGGCTGAAGAGCGCGGGAAGGCCATGGGCATCAACGGAATCGCGGCCGTCGGCGGCTCGTTCCTCGGCCTGATCCTGGGCGGTGTCCTGGCACCAATCGAGTGGCGTCTGGTCTTCCTGGTGTCCGTGCCGTTCGGCTTGTTCGGCACCGTGTGGGCCTACCTCAAGCTCAAGGACAACGGGATCCGCATCCCGGCCAGGATCGACTGGGTGGGCAACACGCTCTTCGCCGTCGGCCTGATCTCGGTGCTCACCGGCATCGTCTACTCGCTGCTGCCCTACGGCGGGCACCCGACCGGCTGGTCCAACCCGTGGGTGCTGACCGCGATCTTCGGCGGCATCGTCGTGCTCGTCGTCTTCGCCTGGGTCGAGACCAAGGTGCCTGCGCCGATGTTCCGGCTCAACCTGTTCAAGATCCGCGCGTTCACGTTCGGCAACATCGCCGGCCTGCTCGGTGCGCTCGGCCGAGGCGGCATCCAGTTCATGCTGATCATCTGGCTGCAGGGCATCTGGCTGCCGCAGCACGGCTACAGCTTCAGCCAGACGCCGCTGTGGGCGGGAATCTCGATGATTCCGCTGACGGTCGGCTTCCTGATCGTCGGTCCGCTGGCGGGCTGGATGTCCGACCGGCACGGCGCGCGGCTGTTTGCCACCACCGGACTCGTCGTGTCCGGCGCCGCTTTCCTGCTGCTGGAGACGCTGCCGATCGATTTCAGCTACATCTGGTTTGCGCTGCTGATCTTCATGTTCGCGGTGGGCATGGGACTGTTCTTCTCGCCGAACCAGGCGAGCGTCATGAACAGCCTGCCGCCGGACCAGCGGGGCGCCGGCGCGGGCATGCTGAACACCTTCCAGAACTCGGCCACGGTTCTGTCGATGGGCCTGTTCTTCACCATCGTGACACTGGGCCTCGCCTCCCGGCTGCCGTCGCACCTGTTCAAGGGCCTCACCGCGGCGGGGGTGCCCGCTGCGGCGGCGCACGCGGTCGCGAACGAGCCGCCGATCGGCAGCCTGTTCTCGGCGTTCCTCGGCTACAACCCGGTCAAGGAACTCCTGGGACCGACCGGCGTGCTGCAGAAGATGCCTGCCAAGCAGGCCGCCTACATCACCGGGCGGTCCTTCTTCCCGCACCTGATCGAGGAGCCCTTCGCTGGCGGCTTGCACCTGGCCTTCACCTTCGCGGCGATCGCCACGCTCATTGCGATCATCGCGTCGGCACTGCGCGGCAAGCGCTACGTGCACGCCGAGGTGCTGCTGGAGTCCGAAGCGCCGGTTGACCCGGTCGCCGGGGAGATGGTAAGCCTGCCCGCCGACGCGGAGACCTCCGGGAAGCCCGGCATGCTCGGCGAGAGCGTCTAGGCCATGGGCGGGAGCGCCGCGGTGCCGCCGGAGCCGGGCTCGGTCGGCGGCACCGAAGGCAGCGCCGAGCAGAACGCCGAGGAGAAGCTGCTCGGCATCGGTGCGGCGGCCGAGAAGGCCGGCGTGTCACAGCGCGCGCTCCGCTACTACCAGCAACTCGGGCTGCTGACGCCCTGTGCGTCGACGCCTGGCGGGCTGCGCCGGTACTCCGATGCCGACCTGGCCCGGGTGGCCCGGATCCGCCAGCTGCAGGAACTGCTCGGGCTGAACCTCGACGAGATCTCCGTCATGCTGCGCGGCGAAGACCGGCTTGCTGAGATCAGGCTCGCCTACCATGACGAGGACACCAGCTGCGAAGAGCGCCAGGCCCTGGTCAGGGAGAGCCTGCAACTGCACCAGAGCCTGCGCGCCACGGTGGAGGCCAAGCGCCTGGGCATCGAGGGCTTCCTGTCCGACCTCGATGTCCGGATCGCCAAGATGCAGGGGTTCCTGGACCAGATGATTGCCCAGAGCTCGGTTTCAGCGCGGCCGGGCCCGCCGGATCAGTAGTCGTCGCGCCCGGTCACAGCAGGCCTGAGACCGTCGACAAGGAGCGCCACATCCTTGCCGGCCTGTGCCTGCGTACCCCGGCGCTGCAGGTCGGCTGGCACGGAGGCAGCCTCCTCGAGTACCGGCAGTGGGCTGGATTTCCGCCACATCTCAGGATCGTAGCCCGGCTGTAGCCGCGGCTGGGTCCCCGAGCCTGACGCCTGGTTTGCCGGCAGTCAAGAGGACGGTCTGTCGGGCTTGTTCCCGGTCGGACCCGGAATGAGACTGTCGACTATATGCGGTACGGTTATTCTGAACTAAATCGATCGGATAACTGAGATATGCAACCCGGGCCCTTGGCTCGCAAGGAGCACGCACGCATGCGCATCACCCGTCGACTGGCCGCGGTGGCGGCTGCCCTGGCCCTGGCAACTCTGGTCGCTGCGTGCGGCAGTGGCAGCGCGAAAGTCGGTGCCGGATCCACGGTCAGCGGCAAGATGGTCCGCGGTGGCACGGCTACTATCGCCGAAGTCGGCGCGTCGCCTAACTTCATCTTCCCGTACGCGCCGTCCACCAACGAGGACGGCTACAACGTGAACCTCACGATGGGGCTGTGGCCGTACCTGGTCTACATCGGAGACGGCGCGAAGTCGGCAGTGAACCCGCAGGAGAGCCTCTTCAGCTCGCTGACCTACTCTCACAACGATACCGTGATCACGATGGTCCTTAAGCCCTGGAAATGGTCGGATGGCGTGCCGATCACCAGCCGGGACTTCACGTTCACCTACAACCTGCTGAAGGCGAACTACGCGAACTGGATCGATTACACCCAGGGCCTGTTCCCGGTCGACGTGAAGCAAGTTCTGACGCCGAACGCGCACACGGTCGTGATCGACCTCACCCGCTCCTACAACCCGTCGTTCTACACCGACGACGTGCTCTCAGAGATTGCTCTGATGCCTCAGCACGCCTGGGACAAGACCTCGATGACCGGCAAGGTCGGCAACTACGACGAGACCACCGCCGGGGCCAAGGCCGTGTACGCGTTCCTGCAGAAGGAGGGCGGCGACATGGGCACGTTCGACACCAGCCCGCTGTGGCAGGTCGTCGACGGGCCGTGGAAGCTCGGCGCCTTCCAGAGCGACGGCTACTACTCCTGGGTGCCGAACAAGAACTACTCCGGCCCGGACAAGCCGATCCTGGACAAGGTGGTCTGGACGCCCTTCACCACCGACACCGCCGAGATGGACACGCTGCGCTCCGGCACGAGCCTGGATCTGGCCGGGCTGCCGCAGAACGACGTGAGACAGATCGGCGCGCTGAAGGCCGAGGGTTACTCGGTCGCGGTGCAGCCGATTCCGGGAGTGGCCGAGATCGTGCCCAACCTGTACAACGCGTCGGGCGGGCCGCTACTGCGACAGCTGTACGTCAGGCAGGCACTTCAGTACCTGATCAATCGCCCGCAGATCGTCACCAAGGTCTACGCCGGCTACGCCGATCCCGGCAACGGTCCGGTGCCAGTGCTGGCCAGCGGCTCATACGTCTCGCCGCTGGAGAAGGCCGGCGGCCCGTATCCCTACTCGCCGTCGGCGGCGAAAGCACTCCTGACGGCACATGGCTGGAAGGTCGTGTCCAGCGGCGTCTCGACCTGCCAGCGGGCTGGCACCGGCCCGACGGACTGTGGCGCCGGGATCACGGCCGGCGAGTCGCTGCAGCTCACCCTCCTCTTCTCGTCCGGTTCTGCGTCGTTCGACCAGCAGGAAGCCGCCATCCAGTCCACGGAGGCAGCGGCCGGCGTCAAGATCGTCTTGAAAGCTGAACCGTTCAATACGCTGACCGCGACGACCGGCGTCTGCAGCGCGACTTCGCACCCTGCCTCGACCTGCGGCTGGCAGCTGCTGGACTACGGCTACGAGCCGTACTCGCTCGACCCGGCCGGGAACGGGCTGTTCAACACCGGCGGCTACGGTAACTACGGCGGATACTCGAGCGCGGAAGAGAACAGTCTGATCAACGCGACCGAGTACGGGTCAAGTTCGTCGGCCTTCTTCGCCTACGAGGACTACACGGCCCGGCAGCTGCCGTTCCTGTGGCTACCGAACCCGTCCAACCTCTTTGTCTACAAGAGCAACCTGGCCGGGGTTACTCCGCTGAACCCGTTCTCGGGCACGCTCAATCCGGAGGTCTGGTACTACACCAAGTCCAGCTCCTGACGCGCGCACTGCCCGCTACCGGGCCATCGCGGTGACGACGGCCAGCCGGATCTGGATCTGCCCTGCGGAGTGGTTCAAATTCATTCCGGCTTCGCGCCGCGTGGGTGTCCTCTCCGGGCGGGTCCGTCCGTCCTTCCCCCGGGTGGCGCTCGCCACCACGGAGAGAGACGAGGAGACCGATGACCAGCAAGACCACCACGGCAGGGTCCGACGCCGACAGGCAGGCCGTTCTCGACGTGCTCGCGCGCGTGTACAAGGCGTGGGAAGCCGGCGACGCCGAAACGTTCGTGGCCGATTACGCCGACGACGCCAGCGTGATCCAGCCCGGCGTCTACGAGAAGGACCGCCAAGAGATCCGCACGAATATAGCCGCGGCGTTCGCGGGCCCGCTCAACGGGTCGCGGGTGGCCGCCCGCCCGGTGGACGTCCGCATTGTTACCGATGACACGGCCATCGTGGTCAGCGAGGACGGGATCATCTTCCCCGGGCAGGACGCTGTCGCGAGCGAGCGCCTCGTGCGCGCGACCTGGGTGCTGGTCAGGCGCGACGGCGGCTGGCGCATCGCCTCCTACCACAACAGCCCGGCCAGCTGAGGCGCGGCCTTCCGGGTACGGGGCGCTCCCTTCCGGGGAGTCGCCCCGTACCCGGATGCAAACAGGTTCCGGCGCCGTGGCAGCGGTTGGCACGGTCGTGATCGCCAGAGTAAAACGGTGTGAACCTGGTCCGCCGAACAGAAGGAGCCTTGACGATGGCGCTCTACGTGGCCTTGTGCTACTACGACCGGGACCAGCCATGGGACGGAGTGCCGGACAAGGAGTTCACCCCCGAGTACACCGAGTTTGCCCGGCGGGCCACCGAGGCCGGGGTCATGCGCGGCGGCGAAGCTCTGCACCCGGTGACTATGTCGACGACCATCACCGTCTCGGGCGGCAAGGGCGGCGACGTCCTGGTGACCGACGGCCCTTACGCCGAGGCGAAGGAGGTCTTGGGCGGATACTTCCTGCTGGAGGTGGCTGACCTCGACGAGGCCATCGCGTGGGCGGCGCAGATCCCGGCTGCCTGGCGGGGGAAGATCGAGCTTCGCCCGATAGCGCCGGCACACGCCTAGGTGCGCCCCGGCATAGACGCCGCCGACACTCTGGCCGAGGTGCTGAAGGGCGAAGGTCCCAGGGTGCTGGCCACGCTGGCCAGGACCATCGGCGACCTGGCCGTCGCCGAGGACGCTCTCTCCGAGGCCACGATCACCGCTCTGGATGCCTGGCCCAAAACGGGGATCCCTGACAACCCGCGTGCCTGGCTGGCCGTGGTCGCCCGCCGCAAGGCGCTTGACCTGCTGCGACGCGAGTCAGCCCGGTCGGCCAAGGAGGCCGCCGCGTTCCGGTGGGGAACCGGGGCCGCACCGGACCAGTTCGAGGAGGCGATCGAGGCGATGGAGCCAGAGACGTCTCTGCGCGACGACATGCTGCGCCTGATCTTTACCTGCTGCCACCCGGCGCTGAGCCGTGAGGCCCAGGTGGCCCTCTCGCTGCGCACGCTGGCCCGGCTCGAGGTGCCGGCCATCGCCCGCGCCTTCCTGGTGCCTGAGGCCACCATGGCGAAGCGCCTGGTACGGGCCCACGCCAAGATCACCACCGCCCGCATCCCCTACGCGATCCCCTCCGACACCGAGCTTCCCGGCCGGCTGGCCGCAGTGCTGGCGGTGGTGTACCTGATCGCCACCGAGGCCCATGCCCCGACCGGCGGGGACGCGGTGGCCCAAGTTGACCTCGAGGCCGAGGCGATCCGGCTGGCCCGCTTGCTGGCCAGCCTGATGCCCGGCGAGCCTGAGACGCTCTCCCTGCTTGCCTTGCTGCTGCTGACCTCGGCCCGGACCCCCGCCCGCACCGACGCTGGCGGTAATCCGGTGACCCTGGCCGACCAGGACCGTGCCCGCTGGAACCGAGCCGCGATCGCCGAGGGTTCGGCGTGGCTGTCCGAAGCGGTGGCCCGGTCCGGCGGGGTCGCCGGCCCCTATCAGATCCAGGGTCACCTCGCCGCGGCCCACTCGACCGCTCCCAGCTGGCAGGAGACGGACTGGGACCGGATCGTCGGCCTCTACGACCTGCTCGGGTCGATCACGGCCAGCCCGGTGGTGGCGCTCAACCGGGCGGTCGCGGTTACCGAGCGCGACGGTCCCGAGGCGGGGCTGGCTGCCCTGAAGACCATCGCCGGCCTGGAATACTCCCATCTGTGGCACGCTGCCCTGGCAGACAACCTGTGCCGGCTCGGCCGCACGAGCGACGCGGCCGGAGAACTTCACACCGCGGTGACCCTGGCGCCCAGCGACGTCGAACAGCGCCTCCTGCAGGGCCGTCTGCGCGCCGTGCGGTCCGAGCTCGGCTGACCGCCTTCTAGTCTTCTCGCTTTCCCCGGCTTTCCCGGCATTCTTTCCCGGATATGTCCTCCGCCCGCTGCGCCGTTCGTCCTTTCCCTGCAACAGCGGTCCCGATCTCCAGCTGAGCTCACAAGGAGGCACCATCATGACCGACGAAACCATCAGCGCAACCACGATCATTAACGCCCCAGCCGAGGTGATCTTCGCCGTACTCGCCGACCCCGCCAGGCACGCCGCGATCGACGGCACCGGGTGGGTTCGCGAGCCCCTCGACGGCCAGCCGCTGACAGCGGCGGGTCAGGTGTTCCGGATGGCCATGTACAACGACAACGTCCCGGGCGGGCTTTACCGGATGGCCAACCGGGTGCAGGTGTTCGACCCGCCGCGCGCCATCTCCTGGGAGCCAGGCATGGACAGCGGCGATGGCAACCCGCAGATCGTCGGCCACATCTGGCATTACGACCTGGCCCCTGCCGGACCATCCGGAACCAGGACCACCCTCTCCTATGACTGGTCGGCGGTCCCCGACTCCCTCCGCCAGCGACTCCCATTCCCATTCCCCCCGTTTGCCCCAGATCATCTGAGCAACTCTCTGGCTCACCTCGCCGAACTGGTCACCGGGTAACCGGCCAGTCCCTGCCTCTGGCCTGGCCAGGCCGGCGTATCCGTCGAGTTCCGCCTTCGCCGCGATACAACGAGATCGGCCCCGCCGGGTTAGATCCAGTCGGCGTAGCGGGGCCAGGACAGCAGGGTGTCGACGACCTCGGGCGGGCTGTCCGGCCCCGTCGCCGACAGCGTGAACCGGCCGCGATAGAAGAGCAGCGGGTCGGCAGGCAGGCACTCGCCCAGCTCGGTGACGCGCGCGATGACGACGAAGTGATCGCCGGCCTCGTGGACGGTCTCGACCGTGCAGGTTGCCCAGGCCATCACGCCAGCGAGGATGGGCGCGCCGTTGGCCGCGGCGTGCCAGTTCACGCCGTCGAACTTGTCCGGCGCGCTCACCCCGAACTTGCGGGCGAGGTCACGCTGGCCAGAGGCGAGCACGTTGACGCCGAGCTCACCGAGGCGAGCGATCCGCGGCCACGTCCCGGATGTCTTGCCGGGGCAGAACAGTACCAGCGGCGGCTCGAGCGACAGGGCCGCGAACGCCTGGCAGGCGAAGCCGGCCGGCTCACCTTCGTGCGTCCCGGTGATCACCGTCACGCCGGTGGCAAAGTGCCCGAGCACCTGACGGAAACGCTCCGGATCTGAACTCGAGGACGGCAGCTGCATGGCTCTAGTGTCCCGCCCTGCCGCTCGCCTGTCTCAGCGGGCGCCGCGGCATCCGCATCGTGACCCAGACCGCTTCCGGCGTTCTGCTCGAGGAGGCAGCGCCGAAGGCATTACCGTTGCGGCCCGTCCGGGAGAGCGATCACGACGCCCGATCTTTCCGCGCCGCGCGCCAGGCGGCAAGCGCCATCACCCGTTCTCAGGACGCTCATGAGGTCTGGGGCAAATAGCAGGGAGACGCCGCCTAGCGGAAGTGAATAGTCTCGGCGCTCGATGAACTGTCTCGCTTCGGCACCGCCACAAAGCCGGTGCCCACGTCCTCGGTCGCCGTGATCGTATAGCGGTGGCTACTGCCGGTCCTAGTACCCGCCGGGACAGTCAGCGTGCAGGCGAAGTCCCGCGCTCCTGAGCGCCAGTGGCAAAGGTCGCGGACCGTGGCGATGCCTGGCGCGCTCAGCACAGCTCGTACGTCGTGACGGTCAGCGAGCCGACTGGCCGTGCTGCTGGCCAAGGCCTTCCCGTTGGACCCAGCCAGCCGGAAGTACACGGTGAGCGTGCGCGACCTGGTCACCGTGGCGCCCGAGCGGGGCGAGCTGAACGCATCGAAGCCGTAGGCAACCGTGTAGGCGTCCGCGACTGGCTTGGCCTGGGCGAGGCCGGCCATGCTTACGGCGCCTGCGCAGGTAGTGGTGAACGTGCCGGTACCGCCAGAGCCAGTGCTCGTCGTGGTGTGCGTGGCGGCGGTCTGAACGCCGGACACGGTCTCCGTGGTGCGGCAGCCGGCCGCCGGGACCTTGCCCGCGGCGTAGACCCCGCCCGCCGCGACGCCAGTCACGGTGACCGCCGGCAGGCTCATGTCGATCTTCAGCGGCAATGACGCGTACCCGACGTTGCCGGCTAGGTCGGTGCAGGTAGCCGTGAGCGTCACCGGATCGCCGTTCGAGTCGCCGTCGGTCCACTGGGTGCAGGCATTGCTGTTGATGGTCCCGTTGTCGGTCCAGTTCCACGTCACCTCGAGCTCAGAGGTGTACCAGCCGTTGGTTCCGGCCGTACCGGAGGTCACGACCGGAGCCGCGACTGGCGCGGTCGTGTCGAGGGCCGAGAAGCATCCGCCCAGGTATTTGTTCGAATTCGTGCCGTCTGGGCAGACGGTGTCGTACCACCGGGCCGACGTCCAGGTCGCGCCGGTCACGGTAGCGCCGTCCAGATCGGCGAGATTCAGCGTGGCGTCGTTCACATCGGCGTTGCTGAGGTTGGCCCCCGTGAGGCTGGCGGAGGCCAGGTCGCTGTCGGCTAGGCTCGCCGCGGACAGGTCGGCGTTCGCCAGCGACGCGTCCAGGGCGTCAGCGCCAGACAGGTCGGCTCCAGCCAGATCGGCGCCGTCGAGATCTGCGCCGCGGAGTTGCGCGAGCCTGAGATCGGCGCCCGCAAGCTGCTGCCCGTTCAGGGTGGCGTCCGCCAGGTTGACCTCCGGGCCGACGAGATATCCGTTGGCCAGAAGCCAGCCGGATGGCAGTGAGGCGGGAGTGCCGGTGATGCCACCGGAGGTGACGTCGGCCGCGTTAGCTCCGGTCAGCGCCGCGCCCGCGACGTTAGCTCCGGTGAGGATGGCGCCGGGCAGTTGCGCATCTGTGAGGTTAGCCGCCGACAAGTTCGCGTCGGTCAGGTTGACGTGGGCGACGTCCGTGCTGGCCAGGTTGATGCCAGCCAGGTCAGCCCCGGTCAGCATCGCCTCTGGCCCCACCAGATACCCGCCGAAGACCGACCACGAGGTCGGCAGGGCGCTTGGTGTGCCGCTGATCCCGCCAGAGCTAACGCCGAGCAGCGTTGCTCCCTGCAGGTTGGTGCTGGCGAGATCGGCGCCGGCGAAGGTCGCATCGGTGGCGTTGACGTCGGCGAGGTTGGCGCCGGACAGATTGACGTTGGTCAGCGTGCTGCTGGAGATATTGGCCCCGGCCAGGTCGGTCCCGCTGAGGTCAAGGTCGGCAAGGTTCTGGCTGGCGAGGTCGGCGGCCGGGCCGGCCAGGAAGCCGCCGCACAGCGTCCAGTTCTGCGGCAGCGCCGCTGGGCTGCCAGTCAGGTCGCTGGTCGCAAGCTGGCTCAGGCTGGCCCCGGTCAGTATGGTGCCGGTTACCGTGGCACCGGGCGCCTGCGCACCGGAGAGGTTGGCATTGGTCAGGTTGGTGCCGGTGAGGTTCGCGCTGTTCAGTCTGGCCCCAGCGAGATCGGCTCCAGTCAGGTTCAGGCCGGCCAGGTCAGCGCTCCCCAGGTAATCGCTGTCCGGGGCGATCAGCCAGCCGTCAGTGATCGACCAGTCAGCAGGAAGAGCAGCGGGCTGTCCGACAATGCCGCCCGAGACGGTCCCTGTAATTGTGGCATCCGCAAGGCTGGCCCCGGTCAGCGTGGCGCCGGTAAAGGTGAGACCGTCGGCGCTGGCCGTACCGAAGTCGGTGTCGGTCAGGTCGGCGTTGGTCAGGTCGACGCCGGAGAGGTTGGCCCCGCTCAGGTCGGCGCTGTCGAGGTCGGCACTCGTCGCCCCCGAGTTCTGCAGGTTCGCGGCGGTGAAGTTCGCGGACTCCAGATCCGCACCGGTCAGGGTGAGGGCCTCGGCGACAACTGAGGTCAGGGTGGCGCCGCTCAGGCTGGCATCCGGCGCCCTGGCGCCGGTGAGAAAGGCCCCGGTCAGGTTCGCGCCGGCGAGATTGGCCTGGCCGAGGCTGGTGTAGTCGAGGTCTGCGCCGGTCAGATCCGCTTTGGAAAGGTTGGCCTTGGCCAAATCCGCGGCGTAGAGATCGGCGTCGGTCAGGTTGCAGCCGGACCAGTCAACTCCCGGCCCGGGGGCGGGCGTGACCGCGCGCGTGTCCTTGTTCACCGTCGGGCAGCTGACCTTGCTGGTCGAGGCCGACGCCGGAACAGCGGCCAGAGCGGTCGAGCCGCCCAGCAGGACCACCGCGGTGATAACGGCAGCTGACAGTTGTCTCCGCGCACTCACCGGGGCGCCCCCTTGCCTGAATGCTGCAGGCGAGAGTGCCGCAGTGAACTAAATACTATTAATTCATGAAAGGCTGTCGGTAGCGGACGCAAGTGACAATTCGGTAAAGGACGACTCACGGGTTGGCCCTAATGGGCCGCGCCAGCACGGAAGACGTGTCCCCACAGGCTGACCGCCGTACTTTCCCGCGCCACCCAGGTGCCGTCTTCGACGCGGCGGCCGTCAGTGCCGTACTCGATGTCGAAGCCGCCGGGCGTCTGCACGTAAAACGACACCATCAGGTCGTTCGCGTGGCGGCCGAGCGTCGAGCTGACCGTTGCCTTGCGCCGGATGCACCGGTCGAGCGCGCGGCCGACGTCGTCGAGGGTGGCGACCTCGATCATGAGGTGCACGATCCCCGCGGCTGGTTCCATCGGGGCGAGTGCCAGCGAGTGATGCCGCGGGCAGCAGCCGAGGAACCGCATCCACACCTCACGACCGGGCTTGCCGAAGAACTCGCCAGGCATCCGCATCGAGTCCCGCAGCCTGAAGCCGAGCAGACTGGTGTAGAACTCCAGCGTCTCGGCATCGTCCGCCGCGGGCAGCACGACGTGACCGAGACCCTGGTCCCCGGTGACGAACGCAGTCCCGTACGGGCTGACCGACGGGCGATTGTCCAGTGCCGCGCCGCAGAAGACTTCAAGCGCGTTCCCGGACGGGTCGTCGACGTGCAGCAGGTGGCCGACGCGCCGGTCCGCAAGTTCGGCCGCATCGCCGTGTTTCACCGGGACGCCCGCCGCATCGAGGACGCGTGCCACCTCGGCAAAAGTCTGCTCGTCGCGGACTTCCCAGCCGGTCGCCAGCAGGCGCTCGGCTCGCCCCGGCACGATGACGAGCCGAGCCGGGAAGTCGTCCATCCGCAGGTACACCGCTTCCGGGTCGGGTCCCCGGCCCTCGGTCATGCCGAGTACCTTCGTGCCGGACTCCCGCCAGGCGCCCGGATCGGCGGAGGAGATCCGCAGGTAGCCAAGAGAGCTGATCAGACCGGTCATCGGGCGCCTCCCGCCAGGAATCTCAGGCAGAGCTCGTTGAACTCGTCGAACTTCTCCAGCTGGACCCAGTGGCCGCAGCCGCCGAACACGTGCAGCTGCGCCCGCTTCAGCTGCTTGAGGGCAAGGAGCGCGCCGTCGAGCGGATTCACCCGGTCCTCGCGGCCCCACAGCAGCAGCACCTCGTGCGGCACCCGGTGCGCCTCACGCCAGAGCATGCCGTCCTCGGCGTGCTCGCCGAAGAACGAGCTGCCCATGGCCACCATCCCGGCGAGCGCCTCCGGCCGCGACGCGACGGCAAACCGCTCGTCGATGAGCTCGTCGGTGATCAGCCGCTGGTCGTGCACCATGATCCGCAGGAACGCCTCCATCCTGGCGCGGCTCGGCCCCGGCGGCGCCCCGAACTCCATCAGCCGCCGGACGCCCTCCGTCGGGTCCGGGGCCAGCACGTTGACCGTGAGGCCGCCTGGTCCCATCAGGACCAGCCGCCCGACCCGCTCGGGGTAGTTCAGCGCGAACCGCAGCGACGTCCCGCCGCCGAGCGAGTTGCCGATGAGATGGACCTTCTCGATGCCCAGCGAGTCGAGCAGCCCTGCGAGCGCATCGGCGGCAACCGTGAAGAAGTGCCCGGTCGCGGGACGAGCCGCTGTCTTGCCGTAGCCGGGCAGGTCCATCATCAGCGCCCGGAACCGGTTGGCGAACACCGGCAGGTTCCGGCCGAAGTTGCTCCACGACGACGCGCCCGGTCCGCCGCCGTGCAGCAGCACGACCGTGCCGGCGTCGCCGCGCCGGGGCCCGACGGCGCCTGCCCCCGATTCTGCCGCTGACCCGGAGGCCAGCCCGGAGTCGTAGTACTGGACCGGCAGCCCGCCGATCTCGGCCAGGTGGCCGATCGACGCGCCGTCAGACGGGCCGGAACCCGCGCCGCCGGCCACAGCGCCGCCGGTCACAGCATCGCGTCCGCGGGCACCGGAAGGCCGAGCTCCCCGCCGCCGAACATCGTCAGCGCCCGCTCGGGGTCGTTGATGGCGTGCACCCGCCCGGCGTGCGCGTCCCGCCAGAAACGCTGGATCGGCGTGCCGGTCCGCAGCGCCCGGCCGCCGGAGTTCTCGAACAGCCGGTCCACCGCGCGGATCGACTGCCCGGTGCCGCGGACCTGGTCGCGCCGGACGCGAAGCCGGAGCTCGACCGGGATCGGCTGGCCGGCTCGCGCGTAGCTCATCAGCTCGGTCATGTTCCGCTCGAGCGCTAGCCAGGCTCCGTCGATCTCGGCCGCCGCCTCGGCTACCCGCACTTGCGCATGCGGATCCTGCGCCGCCTTCTGCCCGACGTAGGCGGCCCGCACCCGTTCGCGCGTGTAGGCCACGTGCGCCTCGTAGGCGCCGGTCGCCATCCCGATGATCGGCGTCGTGATCCCGTAGGAGAACACCGACCCGTACGGCAGCCGGAATAGCGGCCCCGGGTTGATCTCCTGACCCGGCACGACCAGTTTGGATACGTCCGTAAAGCTCAGCGACCTGTACTCGGGAACGAAGACGTTGTCCACCACGATGTCGTTGCTTCCGGTGCCGCGCAGCCCGACGGTGTCCCACACGTCGTCGATCAGGTAGTCGGAGCGCGGTAGCAGGAACGTCCGGAAGTCGACCGGCCGGTTCTCGGCATCGGTGACAATCTGCCCCAGCAGCACCCAGCTAGCGTGATCGCAGCCGGAGGAGAAGCTCCACCGGCCGCTCAGCGCGTAACCGCCGTCTGCGATCCGCGCCGTGCCGGTGGGCGCATACGACGACGAGATCCGCGTGCCCGGGTCCGTGCCCCAGATGTCCTGCTGGGCCTGTGCCGGGAACAGCCCGACATGCCACGGATGGACGCCGAGCACGGATGCGACCCACCCCGTCGAGCCGCACGCGCTGGCGATCAGCCGGACCGCCGTGTAATAGGTCAGCGGATCGGCCTCCAGGCCGCCGAAGCTGGCGGGCTGGAGCAGCCGGAAGAACCCCGTTTCGGTCAGGGACTTGATTGTCTCCGCCGGGATGACGCGGCCGTCCTCGGTCTCCTGGGCGCGGTCGCGGAGGACGGGCAGCAGCTCGCGCACGCCCTCGATGACCTCGTGCCCGACGTTCTCCGTCACTGCGGGCCTTCCTGTGGTGACCGCTGTGGCCTAACGACCGCCGTGCCGGCCGGTCGCGGGGAGCCAGCCGCACGATACCCCTAGACTAGAACATGTTCTAGTCTAGGGGTATCGGCCGCAGTGCAGGTGGCGGTCAGTGCTGCGGGAGGACTCATGAACGAGCGGAAAGGCGCGCGGAGCATCGACGCGGGCGCGCCGCCGGTGCGCTTTGCCCGCGGCTGGCACTGCCTCGGCCTGGCCGCGTCGTTCCGCGATGGCGAACCGCATGCTGTCGAGGTGTTCGGCACGAAGCTCGTGGTCTTCGCCGACGCCTCCGGCGAGCTGCACGTGCTGGACGCCTACTGCCGGCACATGGGCGGCGACCTCAGCCGCGGGACCGTCCGCGGCAGCTCGATCGCCTGCCCGTTCCACGACTGGCACTGGGGCGGGGACGGCAAGTGCACGAAGATCCCGTACTCGCGCCGGGTACCGTCGACTGCCCGCACCCGGGCCTGGCTGACGCTCGAGCAGAATCAGCAGCTGTTCGTCTGGAACGACCCGCAGGGCAATCTGCCGCCGGCGGACGTGACGATCCCGCGGATCGACGGCGCCTACTCCGCCGAGTGGTCGAACTGGACCTGGGACAGCCTGACCGTCGACGCGAACTGCCGCGAGGTCGTGGACAACGTCGTGGACATGGCGCATTTCTTCTACATCCACTTCGCGTTCCCGACCTACTTCCGGAACGTCCTCGAGGGGCACATCGCCAGCCAGTACCTCAAGACGCGCTCGCGGCCGGACTACGAGCCGGATGCCCGGAAGGCCGACACTGCGACGACCGAGATCGGCCTGAACTCGGAGGCCGCGTACTACGGACCGTCCTACATGATCGACTACCTGACCTACGACTACCACGGCATGCCGATGGACGCGGTGCTGATCAACTGCCATTACCCGGTGACGCCCGAGCGCTTCGTGCTGCAGTGGGGCGTCATCGTGAAGAAGCTGCCCGGCCTGTCGCCCGAGCAGGCCGGCAAGGTGGCGGCAAAATTCGCCAAGTTCGTCGGTCTCGGCTTCGAGCAGGACGTGGAGATCTGGACGCACAAGAGCCGCATCGACAACCCGCTGCTGTGCGCCGACGACGGCCCGGTCTACCAGCTGCGCCGGTGGTACGAGCAGTTCTACCTGGACGTCGAGGAGATACCGGCGGACATGGTGGCGCGGCACGAGTTCGAGATCGACACCTCGCGCGCGGTGCAGGCGTGGGAGGCCGAAGTGGCCGCGAACCTGGCGGCGCGGCGAAGCGGAGTCACCGCGGTATGACTGGTGCCGCTTCCGGCGAAGTAACCGGGGACTGGGCCGCGCTGCCCGGCGGCGCGGGGCGGCCGGACGAACGGCAGTCGCAGTACTGCCCGGTGCGCTGCGCTGCCTGCGGCGCGAGCGTGCTCGCGGCCAAGTTCAGCTTCCAGCACACCAGCGTGCAGTGGGACGGCGCGGCAGTCCGCCAGTGCGCGGAGTTCGCCCGGCGCACGGCGGTCGGTGAGCAGACTCCGCTCATCGAGAGCTGCGGCGCGATGCGCGAGAGCATTCAGGCCGCTGCCCTGGACGGCCGCCTGCCGGTGGTGCCGCCGTGACGCCTCCGGTCGTGTCTCCGTGACCACGCCCGCGGGCCGTGAGTTCTACCGGCTCCGCGTCGCGGAGGTCATCGCCGAGACGGGCGAGGCGTGCTCCCTGGTGTTCGACGTGCCGCCGGAGCTAGCGGCCGCGTTCGCTTACCAGCCGGGCCAGTTCCTCACGCTGCGCATCCCGAGCGACCAGACCGGGTCGGTGGCGCGGTGTTACTCCCTGTGCAGTTCGCCGCACGCCGGCGATGCCCCCGCGGTGACGGTCAGGCAGACACCCGGCGGATACGCGTCGAACTGGATAAAGACCAACATCAGGCCGGGAACGTGGCTCGACGTGCTTCCTCCCGCTGGCATGTTCGTGCCGTCGTCGCTTGACCAGGACTTTCTGCTGCTCGCGGCCGGCAGCGGGATCACTCCGGTGATGTCGATCCTCAAGTCCGTGCTCGCGGCCGGCACCGGTCGGGTGGTCCTCGTCTACGCGAACCGGGACGAGCACTCGGTCATCTTCGCCACCGCGCTGCGTGAGCTGTGTGCCGCGGCGGGATCGCGGCTGCTGGTGGTGCACTGGCTCGACGTGCTGCAGGGCCTGCCGACGGGGGACCGGCTGGTGCCGCTGATCCGGCCGTTCCGGGCCTATCAGCTCTACGCGAGCGGGCCCGAGGAATTCCTGACCGTGGTGAAGGCGGCCGCGGGAGCTGTCGGAGTGCCCCCGCGCGGCGTGCGGGTCGAGCGCTTCGCGTCGCTGCAGCACAACCCGTTCGACGCCCCCGAGCCGGTGTCGGGCGGCGTGGCGGCGACGCTCGAGGTAACCCTGGACGGCGAGCAACACTGCCTGGACTGGCCGGCTGGCACGCGGATGCTGGATGTGCTGATCGGTGCCGAGCTCGACCCGCCCTTCTCGTGCCGCGAGGGCATCTGCGGCGCCTGTGCGTGCACGCTCACCAGCGGGCAGGTGGAGATGGCAAGCAACGAGGTGCTGGCCGAGGCCGACGTCGCGGACGGGCTGGTCCTGGCCTGCCAGTCCGTGGCGCTGACGCCAGCCGTCAGTGTCAGTTACGACTAGC
Source organism: uncultured Actinomycetota bacterium (assembly GCA_963711535.1). Taxonomy (GTDB): domain Bacteria; phylum Actinomycetota; class Actinomycetes; order Streptosporangiales; family Streptosporangiaceae; genus JAJYUU01. The sequence continues at coordinate 1,598,729 of CAVQEN010000008.1, forward strand.
CGGTACCGGCCGCTCACGACCGCGACGGAACTGGCCGGGCCGTCAGGGGCTGTGGCAGTCCCCATCGGGCGCCGGCTCGCATCGGCGGCCTGCGGTGGGCGCGGCAACTATCACGAGCCGGGTCGGCGCCCGGAAGTCCCGTACCCGCCGAGCGCGGGCTCGAGAAGGCCGAACAAGCGGTCAGCGATCGCGCCGAGTGCCGCGACGATCTGCTCGCGGGGCTGGCCGGCCAGGCTGCGGCGACTCGCCTCGTCGTAGAGGACGCGCAGCGGCGCGGCTAGTTGCGCGGCGACCAGCCGCTGCTCCGGCGAATCGCTTCCGGCCTCGGCCGCGATCGCGTCGCCAAGCGCCTTCTCGCGGAGGTAGGAGAGCTCCAGACCGCGGCTGATCAGGGCCGGGCTTCCAGCGACGAGCGCGGCGAATCCGGCGCCCGGCACGACCGGCATGCCGCCGGCGGTCGCCAGCGACTCGGCGTATTCGCGTCGGATCGCGGCCAGCAGGGTCTCGCCGGGTGCCCGGCTGGCGACGACAACGGCCAGGTGCTCGATGACCGTCTCGGCGCGGTCGAAGACGAGATCCTCCTTGCGCGGGAAGTAGTTGGTGACCGTCATCTTGGCCACGTCGGCCGCTTCGGCCACTTCAGAGATCGTCACACTGTCGAAGCCGCGCTCGATGAACAGCGCCGTGGCGATCTCGGAGATCGCCCGGCGGGTCTCGAGCTTCCGGCGCTCTCGTAATCCGCTAGCCACGGTCTCAGCATAGCTCATACTTAGGCCCAACCGAAGTTTAGATTTGACATAAGTTTAGGTCCAACCTACTGCGGCAAATATGGAACCGACGATGCAGGTGCTGCCGGACCCAGAGACACCGGAGCCGAGCCAGCGGGAGCCGGACCTGCGGGAGCCGGAGCCGCGAGTGCCGGAGCGCACCGACTCGGAGCGGCCAGGCCGGCTCCGGGGCGACTCGGCGAGGCGGCCGGCTGTGCTCCCGGCCGCCCGAGCCGGGCTGAGCATTAGCCGCACTCCGTGGCTGACGGCAGTAGTCGTCGTCGTGACCGCGACTCCGTCCAGCTTGCAGTTCGGCGTGCCGGGGCTGCTAGCCACTCTCGAGCGCACGCCAGCCGGCCTCGGCGGCGAGTGGTGGCGCAGCGCCACCGCGCTGCTCGTCCAGGACGGCGGAGTAGCGGGCACGGTCTCCAACCTTGTGTTTCTCGCCGTCATCGGGATGATCGCCGAGCAGGTCATGTCGCGACCGCGCTGGCTCGTGCTATACCTCGTGCCCGGTCTCGTCGGCGAGTTCGCCGCCTACGCCTGGCAGCCCGTCGGCGCGGGTAACTCGGTCGCAATCTGCGGCCTGGCGGGCGGGCTGGCGGTGCTGATGCTGCGCTCCGACGTACGGCTGCCAGTGGCGACGCCGTATGCCCAGCTCCTGTGGATAGGGGCACTCGTGGCGACGGTCAGCCCGGTCGCCGCCGTGCTGATCCTTGTCGCTACCGCGCCAGTGCTAGGCGTCCTGCGGGCCCCGCCGGCTCCCCGCCATCCGGATTTCCGGCGCCGCCGTTCTGGCTTGCGGTATCGCGCTTGCTGCCGCGCAGAACATTCACGGAGCGGCGCTTGTTGCGGGCATGCTGACCGGCACTCTTATCGTCGCGGCAGAAGGCGGAAGGCCGAAGACGGGACACGGGAGGCGGAAGGCGGAAGACCGCCTGATCCAGTCGCTCTGACCAGACCAATCAGGCGCGCGTCGTTGGTGAGGTACTTTCGCGCACCATAGCTACCCGGATTTACCTCAATCACGCCGTAGCGAGCGCTGGTGTCAGGTGCCCAGTCCGAGCTTGCCGGCGAGTCGGCCCAGATAGTCGATGACCTCGCCGGGCGCGCGGTCTGGCATGCCGAGTAGCGCAACGCCACATCAGCCATAGTCACCTCGTGATCATGCAGCTGCCTGCGGTCCTGCCGGGATATGCGGCCAAAACTGGAACGTGTTCTACTGTAGGCACGGCGCGGCCGGGCCGGGCTGTGTCGGCGGAGCTAACGCCGCCCGACCGGACACGGAGACCAGATGACCGAGCAGCCGGAGTTCGACTTCGTCGTCGCGGGCAGCGGAGCGGCGGGCATGACAGCGGCTCTGACGGCCGCGCTGCACGGACTCAGCGTCGTCGTGCTGGAGAAGACCGAGTACTTCGGCGGCTCCACCGCGCGCTCGGGCGGCGGCGTGTGGATCCCCGGGAACTCCGTCCTGCGCAAGGCCGGGATCGCGGATACGCCCGATCAGGCCCGGGCGTATCTCGCGCACGTCGGCGGCGAGTCAGCTCCGGAAAGGCTCCGGGCCGCTTATCTGGAGCACGGCCCGGCGATGCTCGATCTCGTGCTGGCGCACGCGCCGCTGCGCTTCGCCTGGGTACCCGGCTACTCCGACTACTACCCGGAGGCCCCGGGCGGCAAGCCGGGCGGCCGGTCTGTTGAGCCGGTCCCGTTCGACGGCCGTGTACTGGGACCTGAGCTCGGGCACCTCCGGCCGCCGTATCTGCCGGCGCCCGCTGGCATCACCGTCACTCAGGCGAACTACCGCTGGATGTGCCTGGGTACCTCGCATCCGCGGGCGATCTGGACGACGGTCAGGGTGACCGGCCGCATGATCGTCACCAGGGTCACCGGGAGGCGGCTGCTGAGCATGGGCCAGGCGCTCGCCGCCGGTCTTCGGGCCGGGCTGACGAAGGCCGCCGTACCCGTCTGGCTCAGCACCGAGATGACCGGGCTCCAGGTCGAAGACGGCCGTGTCACGGGCGTCCGCGTCACGCGCGACGGCCAGCCTCTGCTGGTGCGGGCGAACAGGGGCGTGCTCCTCGCGAGCGGCGGGTTCGAGCGCAACGACGAGATGCGCCGCCGCTATCAGCGCGAGCCCGTCGCGACGGAGTGGACAGTCGGCTCGCCCGGCAACACCGGCGACGGGATCACCGCGGGCGAGGACGCGGGCGGCGTGCTCGAGCTCATGGACGAGGCCTGGTGGGGTCCGTCGATCCCGCTGGCCAGCGGGCCGGTGTTCTGCCTGGCCGAGCGCAGCCTGCCCGGCAGCATCTTCGTCAACGCGGCGGGCGAGCGCTTCGTCAACGAGGCCGCGCCGTACGTCGACGCCGTGCACGCGCTGTACGACAAGCACACCGACGACAACCCGCACATCCCGTGCTGGCTTATTACCGACCAGCGCTACCGGAACCGGTACGTGTTCACCGGCATCCCGCCGCGCAAGCCACTGCCGCGCCGCTGGTACCGAGCCGGCGTCGTGTTCCGGGCGGACTCGCTGGCCGAACTCGCCGGGCAGATCGGCGTCAGCGCAGACGGGCTGGCCAAGACCGTGCAGAAGTTCAACGAGTTCGCGCGGGCAGGCAAGGATGCTGACTTCGGCCGCGGCGACTCGGCCTACGACCGTTACTACGGCGACCCGAACTGCAGGCCGAACCCGAACCTGGCGCCACTGGCGAAGCCACCGTTCTACGCGGTCCGCATCGTGCCCGGCGACCTCGGCACCAAGGGCGGCCTGCGCACCGACGACCGCGCCCGGGTGGTCCGCTCCGAGGGCACCGTGATCGCCGGACTGTACGCGGCCGGAAACACCAGCGCCCTGGTCATGGGCCGAAGCTACGCCGGGCCCGGCGCGACCATCGGGCCGGCCATGACGTTCGGGTACCTCGCAGCGCTCGACGCCGCCGCCGACTGACGGCGGCGCTGACGCTTCCGCAGGTAAATATCTGCGTGAATACATCGGTTCAGCCGGGGAAGGGGCGTCCACAGCCACAGCAGGAGGGCGATCCCGACGTGTTGACCGGCGGTCCGAAGGACCACGCCGTCGTGTTCCACCGCAGCGACGACGAGCTTGCCAGCGTGGTCACGGATTACCTGCTCGGCGCGCTCGACAATGAGGGGGCCGCGGTCATCGTCGCAACGAGGGCGCACCGGGCCGCTGTCGAGGACCGGCTCGAGCACGCGGGCGTCGGCATCAGCGCGGCCCGCGCGGCGGGCAGTTTCGTCGCCCTCGACGCTGCCGAGGTTCTCAGCCAGTTCATGATCAACGACTATGCCGATCCGGCTGGCTTCTGGCAGGCGATCAGCCCGGCGATCAGGACTGCCTCGCGGAACCGCAGCCGCGTCCGGGTGGTCGGTGAGATGGTCGCGCTGCTGTGGGCGAACGGGCTGCGCGGCCCGGCGGCAGATCTCGAGGCGCTCTGGACAGAGCTGATGGCGCAGTACTCGTGCTCCCTGCTCTGCGCCTATCCGGCCCGCCTGCTCGCCGACGCCGAGCATGCCGACGATCTGGCGCAGATCCTGGCCGGGCACTGCATGACGATTAGCGCTGACCGGCCAGGATCAGACCACTCGTCGGCACGCCCGTGCCTGCCGTGACCAGAACAGGCCCGTCGCCGGGGACCTGGTTGACGGCGGTGCCGCGGACCTGCCGCACTGCCTCGGCGATGCCGTTCATGCCGTGCAGGTAGCCCTCGCCTAGCTGGCCGCCGTGCGGGTTCAGCGGCAGCCCGCCGCCGAGCTCGATCGCGCCGTCCGCGACGAAGTGGCGGGCTTCGCCGCGGCCGCAGAAGCCAAGCTCCTCGAGCTGCATCAGCACGTACGGGGTGAAGTGGTCGTACAGCACCGCCGTCCGGATGTCGCCCGCCGCCAGGCCTGACTGCGCCCACAGCTGCCGCGCGACGACGCCCATCTCCGGCAGGCCGGCGAGGTCGCGGGAGTAGTAGCTGGTCATCGTGTACTGGTCCGCTCCGCTGCCCTGGGCCGCGGCCTGGATGACGACCGGAGAATTCTTCAGGAAACGTGCTCGATCGAGGCTGGTCACTACGACGGCCACTGCCCCGTCGGTTTCCTGGCAGCAGTCCAGCAGGCGCAGCGGCTCGCAGATCCACCGGGATGCCTGGTGATCAGCGAGCGTGATGGGCCGCTGGCAGAACCAGGCCGCGGGGTTGCTGGCGGCGTGCCGCCGGTCGGCGACCGCGACTGCGCCGAAGTCAGCGCTGGTGGCGCCGTACTCGTGCTGATACCGGCGGGCGGCCATCGCGACGGTTGCGGCCGGAGTGGCCAGTCCCATCGGGTAGTGCCAGCCGCTGTCGAGAGCCGAGCTCGTGGCGCCTAGCACTGCGCCGGTGGCCACCTGCCCGAACCGGCGGCCGGAGCGCTCGTTGAGTGCCCGGTAGCAGACAACGACGCTCGCCACGCCCGTCGCGACGGCCATCGCGGCCTGGTGCACGGTGGCGCAGGCCGCGCCGCCGCCGTAGCCGATCTGGCTGAAGAACGTGAGCTCCCCCGCCCCGATCTCGCGGGCGACGGCGATCTCCGCGTTGCTGTCCATGGTGAAGGTCACCAGGCCGTCGACGTCGCCCGGCACTAGCCCTGCGTCGTCCAGCGCGGCCCCGACTGCCTCGACGGCGAGCTTCAGCTCGCTGCGTCCGGAGTCCTTGGAGAACTCCGTGGCCCCGATCCCGGCGATCGCCGTGCTGCCGCAGAACGCCGGCGCGGTCACAGCCCGCTCCCGGCGATCCGCACCGTGCCGGTGACGTGGCTGCCGAGGCTGCAGCTTCCGGTGACCGCGATGACCCGCTCACCATCCGCATCGCTCGTCACCTGACCGGTGAAGGTCAGCGTGTCGCCGGCGTAGCACGGGGCGCCGAGCCGGATCGAGACGCCGCGAACGGCGGCCTGCGGTCCGGCCCAGTCGGTTACGTAGCGCTCCACCAGGCCAGTCGTCGTCAGGATGTTGAGGAAGATGTCCTTGCTGCCGCTGCGCTCCGCGAAATCCCGGTCGTGGTGTACGGGGTAGAAGTCGCGGGTGGCGATCGCGGTGGACACCACCACGGTCGGAGTCACCAGCAGCCGCCAGTCGGGCAGCGTGCCGGGATCGTCCGGGCGCCAGGCCGGCAGCACGAGGTCGTCGTCGATACGCAGGAACGTGGCCCGTACCGGCCTGCCGATGCGGACCTGCTCCGGCTCGATGCCGGTCAGCTCCGCCATGAGCCGCGGGCCTTCGGTGAGCTCGACCAGCGCGATGACGATAGGAAGCTGCTTGCCCGGCACGGGCGGGTGCCAGTGCACGACGTAGCTCCAGACCGTGCCGGTGCCGGCCGCCACCTGGTAGCCCTGGTCGGTAACGGCACCGCACGACTGGCAGGTCGGTCCCGGCGGATGGCGCAGCGCGCCGCACTGGCCGCAGTGCTGGATGCGCAGCTCGCCCGCCCGCGTCCCGGCCCAGAAGAACGCTGTGTCCGGTGACAGCGGTGGTCGCATGATGGCGTCAGTCCCGGCGGTCACGCTGGCGCTGGTGCTCGGCGCCGCGGCCGCCGGGCTCTCGCCGGACGCGCCCGCGGGCCGGGGGCGGAATCTGAGTACCCGCCAGTCCATCTCAGCGACTGGCTCGTCGCCGGAGTACCAGACGTTCCTGGTGGTCACGAACCAGCCGTCGCCGAGCGCGGTGCGCTTCGGCCCGGCGACGTCGGTGAGCCCGGACCGCAGGCTCAGCAGTTCGCCGTGGTGCAGGTAGCGGTGGTAGGTCTGCGCGCAGTTCGTGGCGACAACCGAGCCGTATCCGGCGTCGGCCAGGATCGCCATCATCTGGCCGAGCGGATCGGTGTCGGCGGTGCCCGTCAGCGGCTGGCGCAGGCCCGGCATCGTCCACACCTGCGCCATGGCTGGCGGCGCGACGAGCTGGCCGTACGGTGAGCGCGCCGCGAAGCCGGCGTCGGTGTAGAGCGGGTTCGCGTCTCCGATCGCGTCCGTCCAGTTCCGGATCGCGGCCATGGTGACCGGATCGCGGGCGAACCGGGGCTCGCTCAGCCCGGCCGCCCGGATCTTTTCCGCCGCGGCCAGGATGGCGGTGGTCTGCTCGTCCGGCCGGGCGGTCATCGCGGCACCCGCGGCAGGTTCAGGCCGGCCATCGCAATCAGCTCTCGCTGCACTTCGTTGACTCCTCCGCCGAAGGTCAGCACGGTGTTCCGCTTGTTCTGCACATCCAGCCACTGCGCCAGCCCGGCCGTGTGGCTGTCGGCCAGGTCACCGTGTCTGCTGACGACCTCAGCCAGCTCGGTGCCGAGGTGCTGCGCCTGCTCGGAGCCGAGTACCTTCGTCACCGACGCGTCGGCCACGTCGACGGACTCGGTGACGGCGACCTGCCAGTTCAGCAGCTCGCTGATCCGCTCGGCGGCGCTCGCCCGGGCGAGCGCGCGGCGGACGTCGGCCTGCTCCAGGAGCGGCCGGCCATCGGGCCCGGCCTGTGCGGCTGCCCAGTCACGCACGCGGCGGTGCAGGGCGCCGATGCGTCCAGACGGCCCGAGCATGACCCGCTCGTGGTTGAGCTGAGCGGTGATGAGCCGCCAGCCATCGTTCTCCGCTCCGACCCGTCTGCTGACCGGTACCCGCACGTCGGAGTAATAGGTGGCGTTGACGTGGTGCGCGCCGTCGTGCGTGATGATCGGCGTCCAGGAGTAGCCGGGGTCACTCGTGTCCACGATGAGGATGGACAGGCCCTTGTGCTTCGGAGCGGCCGGGTCGGTGCGGCAGGCTAGCCAGACGTAGTCAGCGTCGTGTCCGCCGGTCGTGAAGAGCTTCTGCCCGTTCACCCGGTAGTGATCGCCGTCGAGGACCGCGCTGGTGCGCAGTGACGCCAGGTCGGTGCCGGCGCCCGGCTCGGTGTAACCGATGGCGAAATGCAGCTCGCCGCGCAAGATCGGCGGCAGGAAGAAGTCCTTCTGCTCCTGGCTGCCGTGCTCCATCAGCGTCGGGCCGACCGTCTGCAGCGTGACCGCGGGCAGCGGCACGTCGGCGAGCGCGGCCTCGGTCACGAAGATCTGCTGCTCGACCTGGCCGAGGCCACGACCGCCGTAGGAGGCCGGCCAGCCGACGCCGAGCCAGCCGTCGCGGCCCATCCGCCGGACGATCTCGCGGTACACCTGCCCGTGCCGCTGAGTCAGCATCGCCTCCTGCTCGGCCGGCGAGATGAGGCCTGCGAAATAGATCCGCAGCTCGTCCCGCAGCGCCCGCTGCTCGTCGGTGAGGTCGAGGAACATCAGGCACCGTCTCGGGCGGTCATCAGCTCGCGCCTGCTCAGCCGGTCGAGCCGGTCGTCGGCTCCGCCGACCAGCGCCACGAGGTCGGTCAGGAGGGCGGAGTACCGGGGTAGCGGATAGGTGACGTCCATGCCGAGGCCGCCGTGCAGATGGTGGCAGGTGCGCAGCGCCACCGGGCCGTGCTGCGCGAGCCAGTACGCCGCGATGTCGGCGTCTTTACCGGCGTCGCGGCCCGCGTCGAGCCGCCAGCACACCGAGATCGTGGCCAGATGGAGTGTCCGGGCGGCGGCGTACACGTCGGCGATCTGCTGGGCGACGGCCTGAAACGTCGCCAGTGGCCGGCCGAACTGCTCGCGCCTGCGGACGTGCTCGGTCGTGAGGTCGAGTGCGGCCGCCAGCACGCCGTCGGCGACGGCGCAGGCGCCCGCGACGGCAAGGCGGCCGAGGTCGGCCGCGGTACAGCCGGCCAGGATGCCGAACACCGGCGTCCGCTCGAGCCGGAGCGTGTACTCGGGCAGTCCGGACGAGCTGCGCGTCCGCTGGCAGGACAGTCCGTCGGCATCCGGCTCCACTACGGCGACCACGGTGCTGGTCGCGCCGCCGCCGGAGTCCGGGCTCGCGGGCACCAGGATCCACCGGGCGGCCGCCGCGTACGGGACGCCGACCTTTCGGCCGGACACGGTCAGCGGCCGGTGGCTGCCGGCCGTGCTCACGGTCGTGCCCGGCCGGTCCGGCAGCGGGTCCGATGGCTCGCGAACGGCTGCGGTCAGCACGGTGTCCCCGGCGGCCACGCCGTCGAGCAGCTGCCGCCGCAGGGCGGAATCGGTCGAGCGGGCGACCGGCAGAACGCCGAGCGCGAGCGTCGCCAGGGCGGGGATCCGCGTCGCGTACCGGCCCGCCTCGGCCAGCACCGCCGCGGTCGCCTGCACGCCGAGTCCGTTGCCGCCGAGGTCAGCGGGCAGTGCCAGGGAGAGCAGCCCCGCCTCCGCGAGTTCTTTCCAGGCGACAGTGTCGAAGTCGGCGGCTCCGGGGAACGGCAGGCTGTCCGGGGCCGGGGCGGGCCCGTCCGCCGCAGCCGCGCTGGCGGTGCGGGCGAGAACCTGGCCCGCCAGCCTCGCTGCCTCCGTCTCGGCCTCACCCGGCGTGAAGTCCATCTAGCGGGCCTCCTCCCGCGGCGGTGTCTCCGGGCAGCGCGCGAGGGCATGGCCCGCCACGAGCGTCGGCAGGACCGGCCCCGGAACCAGAGACTCGGTGAGCTGGGCGAGTGCCGCCGCCAGGCCGGTCGTGCTGCCGCCTGCCCCGCCCAGCACGGGCGGCAGGCCGATGGCGAACACGCCGGGTTCCGCCACGCTTGCCCACCGCTCGGCGTGCCCGACGTCCGTGCCCCCGGCTCCGGGTTCCAGACTGCGGACTGTCTCCGCTGTTCTGGCGCGTTTCGCCCATTCACGGATCGAGGCTTGAAGGGCGAGCTGCTCGTCGGTGCTGGCGATCGGCAACTCGTCCTCCTCAGCGGCTTTGCTTTCAAAATTAGAACACGTTATACCTGGAGCGGGCTAGCAGTGATCACGTTGCTAGGCTTCTGGGCAGCAGCGGCCCGGTGCACATGCGGGAGCCCGGGGAGGGGGAACAGTCGGTCGATGGCAGCGCCGAGAACACGTAACAGCGGCAGCGCCGAGGACGCGTCGTCCGGCACCGCTGAGCCCGACCTGGGCTCGGCTGCTCAGCGTGAGCGGCGCAAGCGGATTCTGGACGCCACGCTGGCGCTCGCGTCGAAGGGCGGTTACGACGCCGTGCAGATGCGGGCAGTCGCGGAGCGCGCTGACGTCGCCCTCGGCACGCTGTACCGGTACTTCCCGTCCAAGATCCACTTGCTGGTGTCCGGGCTCGCGCGCGAGTTCGAGCGCACGCAGGAGAAGCTTGACCGCTCGCCGATCCCGGGGGACAGCGCCTACGAGCGGATGCTATACGTACTCGGGCGGGTTACCCGGTCGATGCAGCGTGACCCGCTGCTCACCGAGGCGATGACCCGGGCGTTCATGTTCGCCGACCCGAGCGCGGCTGCCGAGGTCAACACCGTCGCCAGGCTGATGGAAGACATGCTGACCAAGGCCATGCATGACGGGGAGCCGACAGCCGACGAGCGCGCCATCGCCCGTGTCATCGGCGACGTCTGGCTCTCCAACCTCGTCGCCTGGGTCACCCGGCGCGCGTCCGCTAACGACGTCGCGTCGCATCTGGAACTCGCGGCGCGGCTGCTGCTCCGCTGAGCTGCGCAGCGAGCTATTCACGAACTTTCCGACCTGACGGGCGGTTGACGCAGGTAGGCGCCAGGATGGCTGGCTAACTAATAGGTCGCAATATCAGTAAAACGCTGGTCGTCCAGCCTGATATACCGGCAGAGTTCGCTGGTGGCTAGAAAACGGGAGGACCAAACCTTGAAGCCTGCATCCCGGCCCTGGCGCATCGGCGCAGGGTCCTTGCTCGCCGCCGGAACAGCCGGCTCCATGCTGATGCTGTCAGCGGTGGCCCCGGCGGGCGCGGCGACCCACCCCTCCGGCTCGGTGGTGGTCCCGCAAGCCCTGACCGTGAAGGGCCTGCACGCCACCAGGATCTCGGCAGCGGCGGCGAGCGCGAAAATGACCGTCTCGTTCGTGCTCAAGATTCGCAACGAGGGCGCGCTCGAGCACAATGTCGAGGACGACATGCCGAACGGCTTCCTGTCGGTGCGGCAGTTCGCTGACCGGTATGGCCAGACGCAGGCCCACATCAAGGCGCTCGTGGCGTACCTGAAGAAGGACGGCATCAAGTCGACGGTCTACGCCGACGGCCTGGATGTGAGCACGTCCGGCACCGCGGGAGACTACAAGAAGGCCGTGGGGACCGCCGAATCGATTTACCGCACCCCAGCCGTCGCGGCCAAGGGCGTCCGGCAGGGCCGGCCCGCCCAGACGTTCTACGGCACCAGTGACCCGGCGACCCTGCCCGCGAGCATTGGCTCGTACGTTTACTCGATCCTGGGTCTGACCAGCTACGCGACCAACGCCAGCGAGGCCCAGCACACGCTGTTCCGCCAGTCATCCAGCAGCAGCACGGTGGCGGGCAACCGGACCCCGGCTAGCTTCGCGAAGCAGTACGGCCTCACCTCGCTGTACGGCAAGGGCGCGAAGGGCCAGGGCGAGACCATTGGGATCATCACCTACGCCAGCGTGCGTCCGTCGGACGCAACCCACTTCTGGTCCAAGGTCCTCAAGATCAAGACCAAGGCGAACCGGATCAGGCTGATCAACGTTGACGGCGGCTCGGGCAAGGTCTCAGACGCCGTGGGCTCCGGCGAGACCACACTCGACGTCGAGCAGTCGGGTGCGCTCGCGCCGCAGGCGAACGTGATCGTCTATCAGGCACCGAACTCCGACTTCGGCGCGGCGGACGCGTGGTTCGGCGCCGCCAGCTCCAACGCCGCTCAGGCTATTTCGACCAGCTGGGGCGAGTCGGAGGAGACCAACCTGGCTATTGCGGCCAACGGCACCGAGTCGGCCACCTACGGCGGCATGTTCAACGAGGCCGGCCTGGAGATGGCGGCTCAGGGTCAGTCGGCGTTCGCCGCCGCTGGTGACTCTGGCGCGTACGACGACGCCGGGGACTCGCCCACTGCCTACACCGAGCTGGCCGTCGACAACCCGGCCGACAGCCCGTACATCACCGCGGCGGGCGGCACGACCGAGGCGGGTAAGCAGGCCTTCGCCAACGCGGACGACCAGCCGTTCTACATCACCATCAAGTCGCAGCGGGCGTGGGGCTGGGACTACCTGTGGCCGGACTACGCGCAGCTTTCCTACATCACCGGCGACACCACCGAGGGCGAGTTCGCTTCCAACCCGGAGTTCGCGGGCGGTGGCGGCGGTGGCTACAGCATCAGCGAGGCCCGGCCTGCCTACCAGAGCCGGATCGCGGGCATTGGTGACTTCACCGATATCCCGTACCTGACGCCGATCAATGACCAGCTCTACCCGGGTACGAGCGACTTCACGCTGCCCACTGCCTGGAGTCCGTGGGCGAGTGGCGCGGGTGTCCAGCCGGCGCCAGCTGTCACTACGGGAAGCGCGACCGGACGGGTCGTGCCGGACCTGGCAGCGGACGCTGACCCGGACACCGGGTACGAGCTCTACTTCACCGCGTTCCCGGCCGGTCAGGCCCACCTGCAGGACTTCTGGGGCGGCACCAGCTTCGTGGCGCCGCAGCTAGCCGGGTCGGCCGTGGTAATCGACTCCTACCTGCACCACCGGGCCGGGTTCTGGAATCCGGAGATCTACAAGTTCGCCACCCGGAGCTGGACGCCGTTCACGCCGCTGGATGCCTCGGGCGCTAGCAACGACAACCTGTACTACACCGGCACGAAGGGCGCGCGGTACAACCCGGCGACGGGCCTCGGCGTGCCGAACCTCAGCAAGGTCGCGCTGGACTTCAAGTACCACCACTAACAGGCCGGGCCTGCCGTCTGGGCCCGGAGTGACCGGAGGTCCCGCACGTGGCATGCTGCGCGTGCGGGACCTGCCACGTTTCCGGTGCAGAATGATGTGAACCCATCTGACCAGCCAGTTTGGGGCTCACCGAGATGTCACTTATAGTTCGCCCGCCTGTCACGGCGAGCCTGCGTCCGGGGCACGCGTATGTCGCACGGTAAAGGCGTGCGAATCGCTTACGTCACAGAGTCCTTTCCGCCCGATGTCAACGGCGTCGCGCACACGGCGGTGCGCGTCGCAGAACACCTGAGCGCGCGTGGCCACGATCCGCTGGTGATCGCGCCCGAGCCGGCCAGCGGCGTGCCGCTGCCGGACAGTGCCTTCGAATTTCCCGTCGTCCGGGTGCGGTCGGTCGGCGTGCCGGTCTACCCGGGGTTCCGGGTCGGGCTGCCCGGCTCGCAGGTCCGGAAGGCAGTCGCCGATCACCGCGCTGACCTGGTGCACCTCGCCGGGCCGTTCGTGCTCGGTGCGGGCGGCTGCGCCGCCGCCCGCGAGCTCGGCGTGCCGGCTGTCGCCGTGTACGCCACCGACCTGCCCGCCTACGCCCGCGCCTACCACGCCGGCAGCGTCGGCCAGAAGATCGCCTGGTACCGGCTGCGCAAGATCCACAACGCCTGCGACCGGACGCTGGCCCCGTGCACGGCAACGGCCGCTGACCTGCGCGAGCACAGCATCGAGCGGGTGCAGGTGTGGGCGCGCGGCGTGGACTGCCGCCGGTTCGACCCGGCGAAGCGCAGCGAGCGGCTCCGCGCCGAGCTGGCGCCCGGCGGCGAGCTCATCGTCGGCTACGTCGGGCGACTGGCCGCCGAGAAGCGCGTCGACCTACTCTCCGGCATCGCCGGCGTGCCCGGTGTCCGCGTCGTCGTCGTCGGCAGCGGTCCGGCCGAGGCGGCGATCCGCAGGGCCGTGCCCGGCGCGCTGTTCCTCGGCCAGCGCGGCGGTGAGCAGCTGGCCAGGATCTACGCGAGCTTCGACGTGTTCGTGCACACCGGCGCGCACGACACGTTCGGCCAGACGCTGCAGGAAGCCGCGGCCAGCGGCCTTCCGGTTATCGCGCCAGCCGCTGGCGGGCCGCTCGACCTGGTGCGGGACGGCGTCACCGGCTTCCTCGTGCCGCCGGACAGCCCGGCGGCGCTCGCCGGCGCCGTTGCCCGGCTGGCGGCCGACCCGGCGCTCCTGCACGCTCAGGGCCTGGCCGGGCGCCAGATGGTTATCGGCCGCAGCTGGGCAGTGCTGTGCGACGAGCTGATCGGCCACTACGCTGACGTGCTCGGCCGCACAGACGCTGGCTCTGGTGACGGCTCGGCGGACCGGGAAGCGGTGGCGGCATGACGCGACTCGTCGCGCTGGGCGACTCGATCACGCTCGGCGTCGGTGATCCCGTCCGGCTCGAGCCTGAGCCAGGCGCGCGCGGCAAGGGCAGCCGGGCCTGGCGGGGCTGGGCTGCTTTGCTGGCCGCCGGGCTGCCAGATCCGGAGCTGCATATCGTCGCCGGAAACGGGGCCTGCATGGCCGATCTCGAGCGCGACCAGCTGCCCGCGGCGCTGCAGCTACGCCCCGATGTGGCCAGCGTCGTCATCGGGGTCAACGACACCCTGCGACCGAACTTCGACCCGGGCCAGATCGCGGCCTCGGCGGCGCACACCATCGGGGCGCTGCGCGCAGCCGGGGCAGAGGTCCTGACGATGCGGCTGCCTGACCCGGGCCGCATGCTCGGCGTTCCCGGTTTGCTGGCGCGGCCGCTGGCCCGCCGCGCGCATGAGCTCAACGAGGTCATGGACGAGGTCGCCGCCCGCTTCGGCACGATCCACTTCGACGCGGCCAGCGACGCCGATGCCTACGACCCCCGGATGTGGGCGGTCGACCGGCTGCACCCGAGCGAGCGCGGGCACCGGCTGATTGCCCGGCGGTTCCACGCGCTGCTGGCGGCGGCCGGCCTGCCGGTGGCAGTGCCGCCGGGCGCCGAGCCGCTGAATCCGCCGCCCACGAAGGCGGAGCAGCTCGCCTGGATGGCGACCAAGGGCACCGCGTGGGTAGCGCGCCGGTCGACGGACCTCGTGCCGAGCCTGCTCGCGATGGCGTTCGCCGAGTGGCGGGCCGGCTTGCGTGCTGATGGTCCGGAGCTTCTGCCCGGGCCGGCGCTGGTCGCTGACGCCGCGCTGGTCACTGAGCCCGGCCAGCCGCCGAACGCGGCCGCGAGCGCGCCTGCCGATGCTGGCCCGGCCGACGACCTCTGGCCGGGCGATGCGCTGGTGGGTTAGCTTGTGTCGCGATGACCCAGACAGCGGCGCAAGCCTGGTCCGTTCACTGCGGGGTTAGGCGCTCAGTCCGGCTGTCGCTGGTTGTCGATGTACTGCCTGATGATCGACATTGGAGCGCCGCAGCAGCTGGCCGCGAAGTAGGAGGGACTCCACAGATGGTCGCGGTGCGTCCGCACCCGGAAGCTCTTGCGCAGCATGCTGCTGGACACGCCCTTAAGCGAGTTCACCAGACGGGACACCTGGACTTTGGCCTCGTACTCGACCAGCAGGTGCACGTGATCATCCTCGAAGTTGCACTCGGCTAGCATTGCCTGGAAGTCGTCGCACACTGCCCGGAACACGCCGTCGAGGTAGTCCATCATTTCTGCGGTCAGTACCTGCGGCGGTACATCGTCACGAAGACCAAGTGAACGTGCATCGAAGAAACTACCTGCCTGCCACGGTGGTAATCGGCATGATCTGTCATAGGCCAGTGGCATTCTGGCTGCTATGCACGTTCGTTACCGCTACCGGATGTACCCGACTTCCGGGCAGGCACAGATGCTTGCCCGGACGTTCGGCTGCGCTCGCGTGGTGTTCAACGACTGCATCCGCCTGCGCGGCCAGGCGCACGCGGCCGACCAGAAGCTGGCCGACAGCCAGATCCAGACACAGGTGATCACGCTGGCCAAGCAGACGCCGGAGCGCGCATGGCTGGGTGAGGTGGCCTCTGTCGCGCTCGTGCAAGCATGCCAGGACGCGCGGCGCGCGTACCTGAACTGGTTCGACTCGCTGGCTGGCAGGCGCAAGGGCCGCAAGGCCGGCAAACCGCAGTTCCGCAGGAAGTCCTCTCGCCAGTCGGTCCGGCTGACCCGTAACGGGTTCTCCCTACGCGGCGAGAAGGTGTACCTCGCCAAGGTCGGCGAGGTCAAGGTCAGGTGGTCGCGCGAGCTTCCCTCAGACCCCAGCTCGGTCACCGTGATCAAGGAGCCGGATGGCCGGTACTATCTGTCGTTCGTCTGCGAGCGTCCGCCGCAGCGGCTCCCGGTCACCGGCCAGGAGGCAGGCATCGACCTCGGCCTGTACCGCCTCGTCACCACCAGCGACGGACAGATCGTGGACAACCCGAGGTTCCTCCGCAAGCGCCAGCGCAATCTGGCCCGCCTTCAGCGTGCCGCATCCCGCAAGCAGAAAGGATCAGCTAACCGCCGCAAGGCGAACTGCCGTGTAGCCGTACAGCACCGGAAAGTTCGCGACGCCCGGCTCGACCACGCGCACAAGACAGCCCTCCGGCTAGTCCGCGACAACCAAGCGGTCTACGCCGAGGACCTTGCCGTCAGCGGGCTTGGCCGCACCTGGCTCGCCAAGTCAGTCCACGACGCCGGCTGGTCACAGCTGCTGCGGCTCCTGCAGGAGAAAGCCGATCTGTACGGGCGGACGTTCCATCAGATCGGAAGGTTCGTGCCCTCATCGCAGATGTGCTCAGCGTGCGGACGGATCGACGGCCCCAAGCCGCTGTCGGTCCGCGAGTGGGAATGCCCGTGCGGAGCACGGCACGACAGGGACGTTAACGCAGCCAGGAACATCCTCGCGGCCGGGCAGGCCGAGAGGCTAAACGCTTCTGGAGCGCCTGTAAGTCCAGCTTCGCTGGCGGTGGCGTGATGAAGGAAGAATCCGCGTCGTTCACGGCGGGGAGTGTCAAATGGCAGCCAGAACTTGACGAACTGCGGAGACGCCAGGAACTGGCGGAGCGCATGGGCGGCCCGGACAAGATCCGGCGGCAGCACGACGCCGGGCGGCTGACCGTCCGGGAGCGGATCGCGGCGCTACTGGACGACGGCTCCTTCGCCGAGATTGGCGCCCTGGCGGGCACGGCGTCGTACGGACCTGACGGTGAGCTGACCGACTTCCGGGCGGCGAACTTCGTCGCGGGCACCGGGCGGGTCGACGGACGCAAGATAGTCGTGGGCGGCGACGACTTCACGATCCGCGGCGGCGCCGCTGACGCCGCGATCGCCGGCAAGCAGATCTACGCCGAGCGGCTGGCGAACGAGCTGCGGCTGCCGATCGTCCGGCTGGTCGAGGGCACCGGGGGCGGCGGCAGCGTCAAGTCGCTGGAGCAGACCGGGCATACCTACGTGCCGGTCAATCCGGGCTGGGACTACGTGGTGGACAACCTCTCCCTCGTTCCCGTGGTGGCGGCTGGTCTTGGCCCGGTGGCAGGGCTCGGGGCTGCGCGGCTGTGCGCGGCGCACCTGTCGATCCTGGTCGAGGGCACGTCGCAGCTGTTCGTCGCGGGGCCGCCGGTGGTGAAGAGCGGGGTCGGCGAGGACGTCGACAAGGAGGCGCTCGGCGGCTCGCGGGTGCACGCGCGCAACGGCGCTGTCGATCTCGTGGCCGGGTCCGAGTCCGAGGCCCTCGGGCTGATCCGGCGCTTCCTGTCCTACCTGCCGCCGAGTGCCTACGCGCTGCCGCCGGTGACCGCCTGCGCCGATCCGGTCACGCGGCGGGAGGATTCGCTGCTGTCCGCGATCCCGCGCGACCGGCGCCAGCCGTACCGCGTCCGCGACATCCTCCGGGCTGTGCTGGACGAGGGGTCGGTCCTGGAGGTGCAGCGCTACGGCGGGTCGATCGTCACCGCGCTGGCCCGGCTGGACGGCCATCCGGTGGGGGTCGTGGCCTGCGACCCGTATGTGGCCGGCGGCTGCATGACCGCCGAGGGCGCCGATGCGGTCATCCGGCTCGCTGACCTGTGCTCGACGTTCCACCTGCCGGTCGTGACGTTCACCGACCAGCCAGGCCTGCTCATCGGCACCCGTTCCGAGCAGCGGGCTACGATCCGGCACGGCGTGCGTGCGATCAGCGCGGTCTACCAGGGCAGCGTTCCCGGCGCCGAGATCATCGTGCGGCGGGTGTTCGGAGTAGGCGGCGCTGGCCTGGTGAACCGGCATCGCGTCGTCCGCCGCTGGGCCTGGCCGTCTGCCGACTGGGGCTCGCTGCCGGTCGAGGGCGGGATCGAGGCCGCCTACCGAGCGGATCTCGAGGCTGCCGACGACCCGGCGGCGCTACTGGCGGACATCAGGGCCCGGCTCGACGCGGTGCGCAGCCCGTTCCGCACCGCCGAGCGGTTCGGAGTCGAGGAGCTCATCGACCCTCGGGAGACGCGGCCGCTCCTGTGCGACTGGGTCCGCGACGCCTACGCGGTCCTGCCGTCTGCGCCCGGGCGGCCGTCGTTCGGTACGCGGCCGTAGCGGCCGGGCTGGTTTTCCGGTGCCGGTAGTGTCGCGGCCATGCCGACTCCCGAGTTCGTCACCAGCCTGCGTGCACACATCGGCCATGACCTGCTCTGGCTCTCCACGGCGGCGGGAGTGGTCCTGGACGACGACGGCCGGGTGCTGCTCGGGCGCCGCGCCGACACCGGGACCTGGGGCCTGCCGGGCGGGATCGTCGAGCCGGGCGAGCAGCCCGCCGACGGCGCCGTCCGGGAGATTTACGAGGAGACCGGCGTGATCGCGGTGCCGGAGCTGATCGCTGCCGTGAGCGTCTCGGACCGGATCACCTATCCGAACGGCGACGAGGTGCAGTACCTGGAGGTGCTCTTCCGCTGCCATGCTGCCGGCGGCATCGCGCGGGTGAACGACTCCGAGTCCGTCGAGGTCGGCTGGCACGCCGTCGATAGTCTGCCGGACTTGCCGGACCTGCACGAGCGGACACTCGGCCGCATCCGCCGCGGGCTGGCAGCACACCGCGACCGGCCCGCTTCGTTCGCGTTCTCGGGCCTCGACGCAGTGCTCGGTCCGGTCGCGCTGTGACCCGCCGGGAGCAGACACCACCATGAACAGGTAGCCGCCGACCTGGACGGGCCCGCCGGTAAACTTGAGGCATCAGCACTGAGCCCGGATCCGATGATTTCGTCGTCACTCGCGACGACCTTCTGCGCACCCTCGACGCGCTGCTCGCCGACCGCGGCGGCGAATGGTGGAGCGACTTCTTTGCCGACCGGTCGCGGGCGATCCCGTTCTTTGCCAGCTGGCCGGATGAGAACCTCGCCGGGTGGCTGGACGACGGGCAGCTGACTGCGGGCCGGGTACTCGAGCTTGGCTGCGGGAACGGGCGAAACGCGGTTCATCTCGCCAGCCGCAGCTGCCAGGTCGATGCCGTCGACTACTCGCAGGAAGCAATCGGCTGGGCTCGCGAGCGTGCCGAGGCGGCCGGCGTGGCGGTGAGCTTCCAGTGCTGCTCGATTTTCGACGCGCAGATCGCGGCCGGGGCGTATGACCTCGTGTACGACTCGGGCTGTTTCCACCACCTCGCGCCGCATCGCCGCCAGGACTACGTCGATCTGGTCACTGCGGCGCTGAAACCGGGTGGCGGCTTCGGCCTGGTCTGCTTCCGGCCCCAGGGCGGCAGCGGGCTCACGGACCTCCAGGTCTATGAGAAAGCCACTCTGGGCGGCGGCCTCGGCTTTACGGCCCGCCAGCTACGGCTGCTCTGGGACCGGGCGCCCTTCTCGGTACGCGTGCTCCGGCAGATGGAGCACGCAGCCGGGCCGTGGTTCGGCGAGGACTTCCTGTGGGCGCTGCTCGCCGTCAAGCACGGCGGCTAGTTAGCTGGCGGCCGGCTTGCGGGCCCGGAGCGCGAGGATGGTCGGCACTGCGTTCGTGCCGTGCTCGGCAACGTGCTCGATCGCGAGCCCGGCGCTGATGAACGCGGACAGTAGCTCCGCGAGCGGATGGTGGCGCATGCCGACGCGGCCGCGAATGTAGGGTCCCCACCAGGGAGCGGCCTGGTGCCAGCCGGACTTCCGGTACGTCGGGTGGGCGAGCACGCCGCCGTCCTCGAGTATCTGCACGTGCGGGCCGTTGAAGCACGGATGGACGCCGTAGAAGGCGACCAGCCCGCCCGGCGTCAGGATGCGGGCCACTTCGGCCAGTACAGCGGTGAAGTCGTCCACATCGGTGGAGATCCACAGGGTGGCAACGCTGGCGAAGGTGGCATCCGCGAACGGCAGGGCCGCAGCATCGCCCTGGATAATCAGCTGCGAGCGCCCGCGGGCGATCCGGAGCTGGTCGCCCGACCGGTCCAGGCCGACCACCGTCCGCCCGGTCGTGGCGAGGATGTCGAAGTAGAGGCCGCCGCCGCAGCCGAGGTCCAGGCACAGCCCTGTGCCGGGGCCGAGCAGACCGGCGATGGCGGCGGCGTTCTGCTCCGCATGCGGCCGGTTCCACTCGTCGTACCAGGCGGCGTGACCGTCGTATCTCGCTGCCGTCAGCGGCATGATGCAACTCCCGCAGCTGGTTGCCTGTCACCCCACGCTAACCCGGCGACGAGCCGAGCAGTGCGGGGTTCGTTCCCGGCGAAACCGAGTTCGCAGCCAGGCAGTCTCTCCGCCATCCATGGGCAGCGCGCCCGCAGCGATCCCCTGCCCGCCGGAACGGCGGGCAGGGGATCGTGCACTTGAGTGCGGTTACCGCTGGCAGGACTTCACGGATGCGTAGGAGGTGATGGTGTGGCCGATGCCGTCGCTGTACCGGTACCGGAAACTGGATCCAGTGCGGGTGCTGACGGTGCGCTCCCGGCCGGCCTTGAGTGCATAGCGGCCCTCGGTGATCCAGCCCCTGTGGTCGATCGCGTAGGTGACGGTCACCGTGCGGCCGCCTGCGGTGTTGCGCAGCCGGAAGTAATAGCGGGAGCTGCCGCCGCAGGCCCGGACAGCGGTAACGACCGAGGCGGCGGTGACCAGGTGCTTGCCATCAACGGATGTGACCGTGGCTGTCTCGTGGCTGGCCCCGGAAACGCCGACCCAGGCCCACACTTCCGGGTCCGTCGTACCTGAGGTGTTCGCCTGGTAGGCGGCCAGTACGCCCTCCATCGTCATGGTCCCCGACAGCCCGATGGACGTGTTGCCCTGGGTGAACGTGCCGAAGTCGGCGCTGTCACCCGACATAGAGGCGAGGTTGTCGCCGCCCGGACCCTCGTACACGCCGCCGGAATTGAACGACAGGTAGCCCGTGGTGCTGCCGTCGGTGCCGAAGTAGTAGTTCACTGCGGTGTCCGCGCTGGCGACGATCGTCGGCGCGACATAGGATCCGGATTTGAACAGGGTGTCCAGCTTGCCGAGTGCCACGATCACGCCCGAGTCCGCGTAACCCGACGAGCCGGGAGTGATGGATAGGTCCACTCCGTTCTTGCTGAGGGACTGCGACGAGTCGGAGAACGAGAACGGGGTGTTCCTGATGATCCACTCAGCCGGGGTGGTGGTCGCGGTGTCGGAGGCGAACTGGTAGGCGCCACGCTTGGCGGCGACCGGAGGTTTGGCTGCCGCACTCGAGGCGGTGACGGCGCTGGCGGTTCCGGCGGTGACCGCCAGGGCCAGCGTCGCCGCTGCCAGCGCGGCGGGCAGAATACGGAAACGCATGACGATAAACCTTTCGTCGGTTAGTTAGCCGTACTAATAGACGCCGGGCTCGGCGAAAAGGCTTACCTCTCACGCGCCACTTAGGTATCGATTTCGGTGCGAGGCGTGACACACGTGGCTGGCGAGGCCGGAGCTTATAGGCGGGGATCCACGGGCTCGGATTCCAGCGCCAGGACGGCGAACACGCACTGGTGTACCCGCCAGAGCGGCTCACCGCTGGCGACCCGGTCAGCGCCTCGAGCGCCCCTCGCGGCATGCCGGCAGTCCTGATCGTGCTCGACGGCGGCCACCGCCACCCTCCAGTCCCTCCAGCGGCGATGCCGTATTGTCAAACACCAGCCCGTGGGGGCTGCTGGACCCCGAGCGACGTCGCACGGCACCTTGGCCGGCATCGCTGCCCGGTACGTGACCACGGCCGGGCGCCGGACCTGTTTCGTGGCAGACAGCCGCGCGAGCACGGGGACATCGAGGTCGCGGTCCCTGCTGCGAGCCGGTCAGCTCGGCCGCACGCCGCAACCCATCCGCGTCAGGGACCGCGGAGCGGCCCGACAACCCGCTCTATCGGGGATTCCGACAGCGCCGATATGTGAGGAGCCAGATATGCGTGCGTTTGCCGTCCCGAGCTTCGGTGCGGCTCCGGCCGTCCACGACTTGCCGGTTCCTCTCGCCGACGATGCGTTCCTCATCCGGGTGCGGTATGCCGGCGTTAATCCGCTCGACAACAACAACCTCGCGCGGCTGACCGCCGACTCGGCCTATCCATATGTCCTGGGCGTCGACTTCGCGGGTGTCGTCGAGCGGGTTCCGGCGCGGGGCAACGGTCTGCGCGCTGGCGACCGTGTGTTCGGCATGGCGCGAACGCACGGGTCGTATGCGGAGTACACCGCGGTCAGGCCGGGCGCGAAGGCAGAACCGCTGGCCCGCATCCCCGACAGTGTGAGCGACGAACAGGCAGCCGCGCTGCCCACCGCGGCGGTAACGGCGCTCAGGACGGTGGAGCTGCTGGGAGGTCTACGACACCACGACTGTCGACGCGATCCACGCGGCTCACCCTCGCGGCGTTGACGGCGTCCTCGACCTGGTCAACGGCTCGGCCGCCATCGGTCGCGACGCGGACATCATCAAGCCCGGCGGCACTCTGGTATCGACGATCTTCGCGGCGGATGAAGGCTGGTTCGCTGACCGCCACATCACCGCGCACAACAGCGCATCAAGCGCGAATCCCATGCTGTCCCCGCAGGGACTGACCGAGGTAGCACGCCTGCTCGCGGATGGCACTATCACCACCCGCATTGGCTCAGCCGCGAATCTGGATGGCGCTGGCCAGATACTCGACCGACTCCGCAACGGAGGCCTCCGTGGCAAGGCCGTGATCCGCCTGTAGCGCTACTCGTCCTGTTGCCGTGGGGAGTCGGCCTGAGCGAGTAGCGCGGAGCGATTCCGCTTAGCACGGGACGCCCAGTTCCGGGTTCCCAGTCGGGCACTCGACGCGTGCTGGCGGAACGGACGTCGCCAGGGCACAATCCGTCAAGGTTCGCGGGACGGTGGGAAGATCCCGGATAGGCAGCATGGACCTGGCCGAGAGGGTGGCGGATGGAAACGACTGACAATCTGGTGAGAGGCAGGCTGCGTATCGGCAATCACGAGCGCAGCTTCACGCTGCGTAAGCCCCTACTCGCCGGGGCTCGCGAACTCCCGCTGGTGATCGTGCTGCATGGTCACAGCCCTGAGGCGTCCGGGATGATGATGCGAGACCTGACCAGCTTCGACGCGCATGCGGACGACTGGGGTATCGCGGTCGCTTACCCGGACGGCTACGGCGGCGGCTGGGCCGACGGCCGCGGGGTCACCGCAGCCGATGTCGATGGCATCGACGACGTCGCCTTCCTGCGTGCGCTGATCGACTGGTCGGCTGAACGGCACGGCACCCGAGCTGATCACACGATCGTGGCCGGAATCTCGAACGGAGCGTTCATGGCGCACCGGCTGGCGCTGCAGGCGAGCGAGCGGGTCGCGGCGTTCGGGGCGGTGGCGGGCGCGCTCCCGGACGGGCTGCACGAAGGGCAGCCCACACACGCCGTTTCCGCGCTGCTGATCAACGGCAGCGCCGACCAGCTGGTGTCGCTCGACGGCGGCTACTCGCGGCACCGCGGGCCCAATGGCGAGCTCCGCGGCCGGATCCTCTCACAGCGCGACACTATGGACTACTGGCGCGCGGTCAACCGCTGCGGCAGCGGGCCGGACTTCGAGACGGTGGAGGAGACTCCGCCATCGCCCGATCGGCCTGGCTGGCTGGGCCTGACCCGCCACACCGTCACCGGCGGCGTCGGCGGTACCACGGTGGCAACCCTGACCGTGCATGGCGGCGGCCACGTCTGGCCCGGATCCGCACCTGTGTCTGACCCTCAGATCGCCGCGGCGATCGGCCCCATTGCGCAGAACCTCGATGCCGCAGCAGAAATTGTCCGCTTCGCCCAGCCCCTGCCTGATGCGTCGGCTCGGCGCCGCTAAGCAGGAACGAGCCGCGCGCATCGCCCGGCACCTGGAGCGGGCACGCCACTGGTGGGCACTGGACGATGCCGAGCGCCTCCACGGTCGCGCGCCACGCGCCGGAACTCGCCGAGCACAGCGGCCACGAGTTCAGCGAGAACCACCCGTCGATCTGATGGGCGCACTCCAGGTCGGTATGCCCTGCGCTCACGGCAGACTGCCGATCAGGGGCTCGGCCAGGGGATAGCTATGCGTCGCGTGGTGGATGGTGGGCCGAACGCATCACGATGCGAACCACGGTCTTTTCGTCGCCGGTAGCCCAGTCCCGGTCGGTCTGCGGTGGTCCTGCGCCCGGGAAGGCCGACGGTGCTACGTCAGGCGGCCGCGCTGGTCCGCTCAAGCCGCTCGGCGATCCAGACCTTGATGATGGATTGCCGGGTGACGCCGAGGCGCCGCGCTTCCCGGTCCAGGGACTCGATCATCCATGACGGGAAGTCCACGTTGACCCGACGTTGCTCCAGCGCCGGACGGTGCAGCCCGGCGAGGTCCAGGTCGCTGGTGATGTCCTCGCCGGCGTCGAACTTGCGGTCGAACTCCTCAGCCTTCATATAGCGCCACTTCCTCTTTGCGGGACCGCCGGGCCGAGATGATCCTGGCTCGCCCCTGCCGGTAGGTGACCACGACTGACCAGTGCTTGCCGTCGATCCTGCCGATTACCAGCCACCGCGGCTCGTCGGTCGTGCGGGCCGGGATCTCGACCCGGGTGACGTCCTGCCACAACTGCTGGGCCTGATTGAAGTCGATGCCGTGCTTTTCGAGATTTGCGGCGCTCTTGGCCGGGTCAAACTCGAATTCCACAGAACACGCCCCTTCCAGGTATGAAAACTATACCAGAACTGAGCTCTGGCGCAGCTCGTGCCGCAATCAGGACTGAGCTGGCTGAGCGGGAGATGACCAGCGCCCCGGCGTGGATCTCTGGCGGACCCCGCGCGCCGATCACGGGCGACACAGATACCACCGCGTCCGAACCGGGGGTTCGCACAATGCTGAGGTCAGTTAGTTAGTGGGGCGTCTGGGGCTCGAACCCAGAACGCACGGATTAAAAGTCCGCTGCTCTACCATTGAGCTAACGCCCCGGCATGACAAATTGTCGGTGACCAACATACAGGCCGGGAAGCGCGGAGGACTTGCCGCTGCGCTTCGGCCCGGCGCTCGCCGGTAGCATCCCGCTACGTGCAGACGAGTTTCTACGAACCAGCCGGATTCGGCACCTACCTGGCCACCGAGGCGACAGCCGGGCCCTGGGATCCGAACGCGCAGCACGGCGGTCCGCCGTCCGCGCTGGCGGTCCGGGAGCTGGAGAACCACGAGTCAGACGACTCGATGCGGCTCGCCCGGGTGGCCGTCGACATCCTGCGACCAGTCCCGCTGGGCACGATCACTGTCAGGTCCCGGATGGTCCGGCCCGGCAAGCGGGTCGCGCTGCTGGAGGCCGTGCTTGAGTCCGGTGGCCGGGAGGTGCTCGTGGCGCGCGGCTGGCGGATCGCGCGACACCCCGACCTGCCGGTCGTCAGCCGAGACGGCGACGTGCCGCCGCTGCCGAGCGTCGAGACGCCACCGCGGTTCCCTGGCGGGAACGTGGACGGCTACCTGGCTCAGATCGAGTGGCGCTTCGAGCACGGCAACTTCGATGATCCGGGCCCGTGCACTGCCTGGGGACGGCCGCGCATTCCGCTGCTGCCCGGCGAGGAACTCTCGCCGATGGCCCGCTCGCTGCTGATCGCGGATAGCGGCAGCGGCCTCAGCATGGTCCTGGACCCGCGGCAGTACCTGTTCATCAACGTTGACATCACCGTCGCGCTGCAGCGGGATCCGGCCGGCGAGTGGATCCGGCTGGACGCCGTCTCCACGATGGGCGGCACCGGGACCGGTCTCGCGGAGACTCAGCTTTCTGACACGACCGGCGCAGTCGGCGTCGCCGTCCAGACGCTGCTGGTCGCGCCTCGGTAGGCGCCGCATGGTCGGCGAGGCGCCCGGCGGCCGCACATCGAGCGAGCCCGGGCTGTCCCGGCTGCTGCGCGCCGGACCCGGGCTCAGCGTTCTGACCGGCGGCCAGACCGGCGTCGACACACTGGCAGCTCAGGCGGCGCTTGGTGCAGGGCTGAGCGTCCATCTGGTGTTCCCGCGCGGCTACCAGCAGGAGGACGGGCCGCTGACTCCCGTGCGGCGCGAGCGTCTGACCGGCGCAAACGTGCATCAGCTGCGGACTGCCAGCTTTCGGTCTCGGACTTGGGCCTGCGTGGCGCTGGCCGATATCGTCCTGCTGCTCGACCCGGCTGGCGGCTCCGGCTGCGAGGAAACGCGGCGTGCTGCCACGCAGCTTGGCCGACCGCTTCTCAGCCCGGACGAGAAGGTCCTCACAGCCGCTCAGGTCGCCGAGTGGCTCAGACGCCACGAAGCTCACGTCCTGATAGTCGCGGGCTGCCGGGCCAGCGTGCTGGAGCGCGCAGGCAAAGGCCGGGAATTGCCCGCCGAGCTCGCGGTCATCATGGCCGGTGCGCGCGAGTACCACGACGTCCTCACAGGCAGACCCGGATAGCGCCGGAGTTACCGAGGATCCGCCGGGTTAAGCGGCGTCCCAGTCGATCGGGACCCGGGCGGCCTCGTCAGGGTGACGCTCCAGCCAGCCGCGAGCGAACGGGCAGAACGGCACGAGCGTCATCCCGCTGAGCTCGGCCTTGGCGATCGCCGCCTGGACCAGCTCGCCACCGAGGCCGCGGCCTTCGAGCCCTTCCGGGACCTCGGTGTGCACGAGCACCAGGCGGCGGGCCCTGGTTCGGTACACCAGCTCGGCAATCAGGCCATCGGCGTGAATCTCCAGCCGGGAGGCATCTGCGTTGTCGGTAACCACGGGCACTTGCATCAGCCCATCGTGCCACTGGGCCGTTCTCGCCTGCTCGTCACGGCGCACAGAGCGGGCTGAGCAGCGCCTCGGCGCCCACAGGCCGGAATCCGGCGTGCAGGAAAGCGCGAACGCTGGCAGCATTGCCGGGCGCGATCTGCGCCCACAGCGGTCCATCGGCCGGCGCCAGGTGCCGGGCAGCCAGCGCAAGCTGTCGTCCGAGGCCGCTGCCCCGGCTTGCCGGGTCGACCTCGACAGCGACTTCCCAGCGCCCGGCCACGCCCCGGCCGATGATGACGACGCCGCCATCGGCCTGCCAGACCCGGACCTCGTCCCGGTGCTGCAGCGCGTGCAGGACCCGCGGGTGTTCGTGCCCAGTTGCAGGCCGATGCTCCGCCAGCTCGAGCCCGCCCGGCGGATCTCCCGGAAGCGTGCTCGCGCAGGTGAGCATGTCGATGTGCGCCGAGCGGTTCAGCTTCTGGCCCAGCGCGTGCAGGAAACGCGGATCGAGGGGAGCAGACAGGTCGCCCGGCGTCAGCTGGGACTGGATCCAGCCAGGGTCAGTATCGGCGAAGATCAGCGCGTGCGCGGTGAATGAGATGACTCCCGCGTCCCGGTCCGACGGCTGCCTCAGGACAGTCACGGCGCCGTCCGGCGGCGGAAATCGGCCGGCTGCAGCGTCGTTAAGTACAACGGCCAGCTCATTCCGGGCGCCTGCCTGGTTTGCGGCGATTGAGGTAACTGATCCGCTCATCCTGCGAGATTAGCCGGACTGTGAATGCGGCTGCGGTGGGGCTATCGCGCCACCGGAGCCAAATCCACGGACGCGGGCGGCCGGGCGAGGCAACTCACGGGCTAGCGGTAGGCCGAAATCCCGGTGATCGCCTGACCGAGAGCGAGTGTGTGGATCTCCTCGGTGCCCTCGTAGGTCAGGACCGACTCCAGGTTGTTGGCGTGACGGAGGACGGGGTACTCGAGCGTCACGCCGTTCGCGCCGAGGACCGTACGCGCCTCGCGAGCGATGTCGATCGCGGTCCGGACGTTGCTCATCTTGCCGAGGCTGACTTGCTCGGGCGTGATCTGGCCGGCTTCCTTGAGGCGGCCGAGATGCAGGGCAAGCAGCTGCGCCCGCTGAAGGTCCGCCAGCATCCAAGCGAGCTTGCGCTGGGTGAGCTGGAAGCCGCCGATTTTCTGACCGAACTGCTCGCGGGTGCGCGCGTACTCGGCGGCAGACTCGAAGCACGACCTCGCCGCTCCGGTGACACCCCAGAGGATTCCGTACCGCGCCTCGGACAGGCAGGACAGCGGCCCCTTGAGTCCCCGGACGCCCGGCAGGACCGCGCTGCCCGGAAGCCGGACGTCGTCGAAGTAGAGCTCCGAGGTGATGGACGCGCGCAGCGACAGCTTCTTGTGGATGTTGCGCGTGGTAAAGCCGCGGGCGGCACGGGGCACCAGGAATCCCCGGATGCCGTCCTCCGTCTCCGCCCAGACGACGGCGATATCGGCGATGCCGCCGTTGGTAATCCACATCTTCGAGCCACTGAGTACCCAGTCGGCCCCGTTTCTCTTCGCATGGGTTTTCATGCTGGAGGGATCGCTGCCGTGATCCGGCTCAGTGAGCCCGAAGCACCCCGCGGCCTCGCCGGCCGCCATCCGCGGCAGCCATTCGTCCTTCTGCTCGTCGGACCCGTACTTCCAGATCGGGAACATCGCCAGCGAGCCCTGCACGGAGACCAGGCTGCGCAGGCCGGAGTCGGCGGCCTCGAGCTCGCGGCAGGCCACGCCGTAGGCGATCGCGCCCATGCCGGCGCAGCCGTAGCCGGTCAGGTGCATGCCGAGCAGGCCGAGCTGGCCGATCTGCGGGAACAGCTCCCTTGGCAGCGTGCCCGCCTCGAACCAGTCGGCGATATTCGGCAGGATCACGTCCGCGGCGAACTTCCGGACGGTGTCCCGCACCAGCCGCTCGTCGTCGGTCAGCTCGTCGTCGATGCGGAGCAGGTCGGTCGGTGCGGGATCGGTGGAGCGCGGCATAGCTGGTCCTCTCTGCGGCCCGCTGGCTGGGCGGCCACGGGGCTAGCGTATTTGGCGGGCCGGCGGAGCAGGATCACGGCTGGTCGGAATCGGGCATGATGATGGATATGAGTGAGGCAAACGGTGAGAACGGAGCGAACGGACCTGGCGCCTCAGGCGGGCCTGGCGGCTCGGCTGGCCCCGGCCGGGGTTCCGGCGGATTCCGCGACGGCAAGCGGCTCGAGCGCAAGGTCGAGGGCCGCTGGCTCGCGGGTGTCTGCGTCGGCCTGGCCGACTACCTGGGTGTGGATCCGAACCTGATCCGCGTGATCGTTGCAGTGCTGACGCTGTTCGGCGGGTTCGGTGCGCTGATCTACCTCCTGGCGTGGGCGCTGATCCCGGAGCAGGGCGAGCCCGACTCCATCGCCGAGAAGCTCGTCAACAAGTCCGGCGGCTAGCGCGCCCGGACGGCTTTGCCGCCGGTGCCGTTCCTCCCCTATGCTGAGGCGGGCCCGGCGGTCGGTGCGCTGTGCGCAGCCAGGCTATTTGCCGAGCCCCCATCGTCTAGTGGCCTAGGACACCGCCCTTTCAAGGCGGCGGCACGGGTTCGAATCCCGTTGGGGGCACTGTCTGGGGCCCGGGTGTGAGCCGGTGGCCCCTCGGGGTGGCGCACTTCATCGGCTAGCGGGCCGCTGAGCATCCATGGCTCGCTCAGGCTGATACACGTCCGCGGTGGCCGGGGCCTTCGTGCGCCCGGGCAGCGCGAGCGCCGGGATGATGGCGATAACCGTGAAGCCGAGCGACCACCAGAACGCGGTGCCGAACGCGCTGGCCTGGCCGGCGAGGCCCGCGGCGTGGTGCGCCTTGATCTGGGTCGAGAGGATCATGGCGAGGATGGCCGTGCCGAACGCGCCGCCGACTTGCTGGGCGATCCGGCTGACGCTGCTGGCGTGAGGTATCTGGTCGGGTCGCAGGCCGAGGTAGCCGGTGGCCATGACCGCGATCGTCAGTGCGCCGAGCCCGGCGCCGCGCACCACCAGGCTGAGGCCAAGGAGCCACTCACTGGTGTGGACGCCGACCTGGGTGTAAGCAACGGTGCCGGCTGCGGTGAGCAGGACGCCGGCGAGCACGATCGGGCGTGAGCCGATGCGGTCGGTGAGCGCGCCTGCCTTGCCTCGGGTGAGCAGCATTCCGAGGCCCTGCGGTGCGAGGAGCAGGCCGGCGAAGAGCGCGCTCTGGCCACGGATCTGCTGGTAGTAGAGCGGCAGGAGGAGCAGCGCCCCGAAGACACCGAAGCCGGACAGGAACAGCGAGGCGGTCGCTGCGGAGAATGAGCGCACCCTGAACAGCGCCAGGTCCACCAGCGGCGAGCGGCGGGTATGCAGTGCGTGGAAGGCGAAGGCGCCGAGCAAGGCGACGCCGGCGGCCAGCGGCGCGATCACGATGGCGTGGCCGAAGCCACCCCTGATGCCGACTTCGGTGACCGCGTAGAGGATCGCGGCCAGGGCGGGCGAGAGCAAGCCCAGGCCGATCACGTCGAGGTACGCGCCCTTGCGCGGAGTGCTGGGCTTCAGGCCTCGCCACGCCAGCACGAGGCCGGTGATGGAGAACGGGACGTTCACCCAGAAGATCCAGCGCCACGAAAGGTGGCTGACGATCAGGCCGCCGACGACTGGTCCCAGGATCGGCCCGAGCAGCGTGGGGAGGCTGATCAGCGACATGATCCGGCCGAGCTTGCGTTCGCCGGCCGCCTCGACCAGCAGGTTCTGCAGGATCGGCAGCATCAGGCCGCCGCCGGCGCCCTGCAGCAACCGGAAGACGATCAGGGCGTCTATGTTCCAGGCCACGCTGGACAGGATCGAGCCGACCATGAACAGCGTCAGCGCTCCCATCCAGACCTGCTTGGCGCCGAAGCGCGCGCTGGCCCATCCGGAGACCGGGACCACCATGCCAAGTGCGAGCACATAGCCGCTGATCGTCCACTGGGCGGTTGACACGGAGGTGTGCAGGCCGCGCGCCAGGGTGTCGATCGCGACGTTGACGATGGTCGTGTCGAACACCACCATGACGACCCCGCTGAGCAGGATCACTGCCAGCTTGACGAAGGCCGGGTCCAGCGGCTCCTTCCCGGACTGTGCTGCAGGTGTTGCCGCGCTCACGGGGAGCTCCCATCGATCGTATTAAGACGCGAATCGCGCATCTAACGATCACGGTAACAGTCCAGGCTAAGATGCGCAACCCGCATCTTGTGGTAGAGTGAGCCGGTGAGTCCGACGACGCGATCGAGTTCCACCGCGGAGGTCCAGCGCTCCCCGCTGCCGGCTCGGCGCCGCCGGGGCGCCGCGCTCGAAGCGGCTGTGCTGGAAGCCGCGTGGGAGGAGCTACGCGCCGTCGGCTATCCCGCTTTCACCCTCGATGGTGTGGCGGCGCGCGCCGGGACCAGCCGACCTGTGCTCGCCCGGCGCTGGTCCAGCCGGGCAGAGCTGGTCGTCGCCGCCATTAGTCACCACGCCGCCGCCGTCATGCTTGACGTGCCGGACACCGGCACGCTGCGAGGCGACGTGCTCGCCGTGCTACGCCAGTTGTCCGCCAGTGTCGGCGACATGGTGGGCGTGCTGAGCTTCGTGTTCGCCGACTACTTCGATACCACCGGGCTGTCACCCTCGGACCTGCGGGACCGGATCCTCGCCGGCACGCCCAGCAGGATGGCCCCCATCATCCAGCGCGCCATCGAGCGCGGCGAGATCGGCCCCGGCCTGCTCAGCCCGCGGATAGTTTCGCTGCCGGGCGATCTCGTTCGCCACGACCTGATCATGACGCAGGCGCCCGTTCCGGATGACACCCTGATCGAGATCGTCGACCGCATCTTCCTTCCCCTGGTCACCGCCGACCGGCCAGGACAGACGACACAGGCGTGACTGTGTACCGAGCGGTACAATGTGTGCTGTCCGGTACAACCAGAGGAGACGAACGGCAATGTCCAGACCTCCCCTTCCGCCGTTCGACGCGGACACCGCCGCCCGGAAGGCGCGAGCCGCCGAAGACGCATGGAATACCCGTGAGCCGGAACGCGTATCGCTCGCGCACACGCCCGACAGCCGGTGGCGCAACCGTGACACCTTCATCGCCGGCCGCTCGCAGATCGTCGAGTTCCTGACCGAGAAATGGCAGCGCGAGCTCGACTACCGCCTGATCAAGGAGGTCTGGGCCTGGACCGGCAACCGGATCGCGGTGCGGTTCGTGTACGAGTACCACGACGCTGCCGGCCAGTGGTTCCGCGCGCACGGCAACGAGAACTGGCAGTTCGACGCAGACGGCCTGATGGAGCAGCGTCACGCCAGCATCAACGACGTGCGGATCGACGAGTCCGAGCGGCTGTTTCACTGGGATAGGAGCGGCCCGCGCCCGGCCGGCCATCCCGGCCTGACCGAGCTCGGACTCTGATGGCGCGCACGGTTGCCGAACGCTCGGACGCCGTGCTCGCGCTCGCTGGTACGTTCCGGCGGCACGGTTTCGAGGGCGCCAGTCTCAGCACCATCCGGGCTGAGACCGGCCTCGGGCGAGGGAGCCTGTACTACTTCTTCCCCGGCGGCAAGGAGGAGATGGCCGCCGCGGTGCTGCAGGAGGTCGGCGGCTGGTTCGAGCAGTCGGTGTACGCGCCGCTGCGCGCCGACCGCAGTGCCGCAGCGCAGCTCGATGAGATGTTCGAGCAGACCGCACGGTACTTCGAGTCACGACAGCTTGTGTGCCTGTTCGGCGCGTTCGCGCTCGGGCAGGAGCGGGAACGCTTCGCGCGAAGCATCCGCGAGTACTTCGCCGACTGGATAGACGCGCTTGGCAGCTGCCTCACCCGCGCAGGCAGCGAGCGGAAGGCTGCTCAGCGTCTGGCGACGGACATCGTCTCCGGCATCCAGGGCGCGCTGGTACTGAGCCGCGCGCTACAGAACCCTGAGCTGTTCCGCGAGTCGCTGAAGCGGCTGCGCACGCACGCCGACCCTGCACAGAGCTTTGCCGAGAACCCCGAGACCTAGCCGGGCTTCGCCCCAGCCCGACAGGGCCTGCCTGCTTGGGTTTATGTAGGTGAAAGGGGCTCCGGTCAAGGCTTGACGCTGACACGCTGTGTCGCGTTGATGACCGCCTGACGGCGGTGGGTGGCCGTGTGTCCGTGCCTGACCGGAGCCCTTCCATGACGCTATCGCGCACCGTGGCCGATGTTCTGTCTGATCACGTGGTCTTCGAGGTTGAGTGCATCGACCGGATGTACCTCAACGTCTGGCAGCCCAGGCTGTCCTATGGCGGCGGGACGGCAGGTTTCTTCACCGGCCACCGCGGTAACGCCTATCCCTCGACTGCGCTGGTGGATCCGATGAGCAAGGCGTTCACCGCGGACATTCACCACTTCATCACCGCGCACGGCCTGGACCTGGTGCACTTCGGCAAGGGCCAGCGCAAGGACGACATCACCCAGCGCCTGCTGGCCGGCTTCACCGCCGCGGAGGGGATGCTGTATGTCGGGCGGGCGCAGGAGAAGTCGAACGTGTGGCGGACCCGGCGCCGCTAACAGGCACCAGCCTCACGCGAGGCATGCTCAACTGCCTGCTTCCCGATGATATGCTCTAGCGGCTGATGGTGGTTGGCGTCCAGGTTGGGCCTGGGGCTAGCTGCCAACGGGGTCCTGTAGAGCAGCTCGGAGTGCTCGCCACCCTGTCAAGGTGGAGGTCGCGGGTTCAAATCCCGTCAGGACCGCTCAGCCTGGCATCAAGATCTCTCCGCCGAGGGGCTTGAGGCCAACTCGGTCAGGTAGCTCAGTTGGTACGAGCGTCCGCCTGAAAAGCGGAAGGTCGGCGGTTCGACCCCGCCCCTGACCACCACGAGGTCTTCACACCTGTCCAGCGTCCATGTTCACATCTGGCACTGACAATGCTGTTTTCTCCGCTGGTTGGATCATGATTCTGCGGTCTGCGGGGCTGGGTGCTCGGCCTGCGGGGCTGCTGCCGGGTTTGAGGGTGTGCGCTGCGGTGCGGAGAGCGTGGCTGAGCCGGGCTGCCGATGCTGGTTGTTAACGGCTGGTGCCGTGACGCTGTGGTCGGGGGCCTGGTTATGGCGGGCCGGCTGGAGCGCCGGCGAGCTGGCGGCGGCGTTTGCGGGTGCGGGACTGGGCAGCGGCGCGCGCGTCGTGTTCCTGCCGCTTTTCCCAGGCGCCCAGGGTGCGCTGGTTGCGCACGACCATGAGGCAGGCGAGCCAGAGCATGAGCTCGGTGAGGCCCGTCTGGCGGATCCAGCCCTGGTCGATGCTGTTGACGGCGGGGTCTTTGATTCCGGGGGGCGCGCGCGGTCGACGTCGGGCACTGTCGGCGATACCTGGCGGCGCTCTACGCACCCGAGTGGTCGGAGCAGCTTCGGTCGCTCTATGAGTCGATCGCCGGGGTGACTCTCGATCCGTGGTGGGACCTGTATGCCTTGCTGCACTATGACGATAGCGGGCCGAAGTGGATCCGTGGTCAGGTCGCTGGGCGCCGTCCCGTCGATGTGCCCGGCATGACTTCCCGGGTCGAGGTCGCTATCGAGACAGCGCTACGGCGCCTCGGATAACTGCGGGCTCCCTGCTGGTCGCCCTTCCGGTTCGGGTGCAGCTCCCCTGGAGGGATGTCTGACTAGGGGTTTTGCCTTATGACGCGGCAGCGTCTATCATCGCCGGGGTTCCGCTGGCCGACTGCCCGTGGGGACAAGAATCCGTCCACGCTGCGGCATGTGGAGGCACTCCATGGGCGAAGGTTGCGTGTTCTGCGATCAAAGCTGGATGAGGGCAGCCGAGATCTTCATCGAGACCCCGCACTGCATATTCGTCTCGAGCCGGGACCCGGACATCCGGGCCGGAGCCGGACTGGCGGAGGGCGTCCTGCCCGGCTCCGGGGCAATCGTGCCCATCGCCCACCGGACTTCGGTCTTCGAGCTGACCCCTGCGGAGTGGGCAGACGTCCGCGATCTGTTGCTCCGAGCGCAGATGGCGCTGCACGACCTGCTGGCCCCGGACGGCTACCTGCTGGGCTGGAACCAGGGCGATGACCTGCATCCCCATATGCATGTCATTCCGCGGTTCGACGACGAGCCGCTGTCTGACCGCGGGCTGCGCTCGGCGGTCAAAGTCCCGGAAAACAGGCGGCCCGATCCGTGGGCGCCCGGGAGCGGCCGGGCACTTCGGGGTGCCAGGTGAGCGGAGCGCAGGGAAAACAGCGAATCCCGGACGGTAACGGGCTCTTCTTCCTAAGTTCGGAGGTGCTCTGCAGCAGATCGTCATGCCGGAGCCTAGATGGCCCGGAGTCGCGTCCCCGCCGACCGTGCGAATTCGCATCTCGGTTAACATCCTGGCTGGCTACATCGGAGTGCTGTCTGGGCCGCCGCTCAGATCGCTGGCTCGCCACTGTTCTGTTATCAAGGTTCGCTCGCTGCTCAGAGGCCGATCTTGCTAACAGGTTGCTAACTACGGTTGTGGATCCGGCCGGAAGCCTGGGGACATTGCCATCAACTTGACACCAAGCGTGCCCTGCTGACCGGTCAACGAGGGATTAAGGTGGACTCTCAAAGCCTCCTGAAAAGCGGAAGGTCGGCGGTTCGACCCCGCCCCTGACCACGGGTTTTGTCTCTCCGGACCAGCAATCGCCTGTGGGTTTCTGTGGGGATCTTGCACTCAGGGCGCTGGTCGGCAGCACCCTGGGAATCCCATCTTCCTGATGTTTTCGCTGGTGAGAAGGCTATCTTTCCTCGTGCGAGTCGCGGCTGCCATTGCATGCCGGAGGCATGACCGTGCGACATTGAAGCGGAGGGTCAAAACAGAGGTTGACTGACGACGGCCAACTGAATCTGAATCTGCCCAGCGGCGGCCATGCCGAGCTGCCCGGTGGCGGACAGCGCGATTACTTCGCGTAACTGCCGTCCATGGTGGAGGCGCGCACGTAGCCGCCTAATTCGGCGCTGGGTGGGCCGTCGCGTCGCCCTGATAATCGATGCGTACAGATCAGGTTGCGGCAGGATCACCTTGCCCTTGTGACCGTTCATTACCCCGGCCGATCGTGCGGTGCAAGGACGTGCCCGAAGTGGGCGGTAGGTCGATTCCCGCGTCGACCCAGGACACTGGCAGCGGGCCCTCCGGGACATCGCGCAGAGCCAGGCCGACATGCCGGGCGTGCTAGCGGGGCCGGGCCATCCAGAACGCATATGCGGCGGCCTGGCGTGAGACGAGCCGGGCTCGGGCCGACGGGGATGACGGCTGCGGGTGCCGCGGAAGCCGCTTCGTGGGCCGGAACATTCCGAGCGGCGGCAGCCGATCCGCGCGAGCCCGACGTTGAGCCGTGTGGAAGTTCCGTTCGGGCGGAGGATGCGGCCAGAGTCGGTGGCTGCCGCACAGGGGTATACGGGTGTCGCGCTGTCCTCATAACCCAGAGGTCGCAAGGTCAAATCCTGCCGTAGATATCTAGTAGCTACAACCGGTCGTTGAGCGGGGCGAACGCTCCCGATGCACGTTCGATGTCGAGGCCGCAAGGCACTCCATTCAAGAAGCCAATGACGTATCTGACGGCTGAGACACGGGCTTCCCGTTCCAATGGGTCGGGCTGGTGTCGGTTAGGGGCTGGAAGGACACCTCGACGTCGAGGCCCCCGGTGCTTCTGGAACGGAGCCTCAGGTCCGCTCGGTGGGCAGTAGCGATCGCCTGGACGATGGCCAGGCCTAGTCCGTGCCCTTCAGCGGTACGGGTGCGTCCGCTGAGGCGCTGGAAAGGCTGAAGCAGTCGTGTGGTCTCGTCCTCATGGATGATCGGTCCGGTGTTACCGACCGAGATCACTGCTGCGCCCGAGCGTGCGCCAGTGGCGACCTCGATCCGGCCACCGACGATGTTGTGCCGCAGGGCGTTGTCGACCAGGTTGGCCACCAGGCTCTCGACAAGGTCTGGGTCACCGACGATCGGTGCTGAGCTCAGGTCCGCCTCGACGGACAGGCCGCGGCCGGCTATCTGGCGATCACGACCATTGAGCACGTCTTCGGCTATCACAGCCAGGTCGAGGCGCTTTTGCTCGCCGAGTCCTCGCTGACCCCTGGCCAGAGTGAGCAGGGCGTCGATGAGCTGCGCTTGCTGCCTGTTCGTCGCCATGAGCCGCTGGCCGGTAGCGCGCCACGAATCGGCGGTGGTCTCGGGGTCGGCGAGGGCGGATTCGAGGAGCGAGCATTCGAGGGTGAGCGGGGTTCGCAGTTCGTGCGAGGCGTTGGCGACGAAGGTCTCCTGGGACTGAAACGACGCTTCGAGCCGTCCGAGCAGGTCGTTAAGCGTCCCGCCGAGATCTTTGAACTCGTCGTCGGGGCCGTTCAGCGCCAGGCGTTCGTGCAGGTTGCTGGCCGAAATCCGCTGTGCCGTCGTGTTGATGGTCCGCAGCGGCCGAAGGACCCGTCCGGCGACGAACCAGCCGAGCGCGACCGCCAGCGCGGCCATGATGGCAAGGGCGATGCCCGACCTCGTGAGGAGCTCGTGCAAGTAGGCCAAGCGGGTCGCGAGCGCTTGCGCTTCGAGCTCTACGGTCTTCAAGCCGGGTCCGGGTAGCGGGCCCACTGGCAGAGACTTGCCGCTTGTCGCGCCGGGCGATGGAACCGCCGGCAGACCCAAGTCGCCGTCGCTGGCCGAGCGCACCAGGAGGTAGGTGATAGCGAGCAGGCCGGCCCCGGCCACGAGGAAGAGGCCGCCGTAGAAGAACGTGAGCCGCAGGCGGGCCGTTGGGCGCGGCAACCCGAGCCGCCGGCCGAGCATGCCGTCGATGAGGAACCTGGGCATCACGGGGCTTCGATCCGGTAGCCGCCCTCGCGGACGTTGTCGATGAGTGGCGGATCCCCGAGCTTGGACCGGAGCCTGCGAATGGTGACCTTGACCGTGCCGGTGAACGGGTCGGCGAACTCGTCCCACACCCGCTCCAATAGTTCTTCGGCCGGGACGATCCGACCTTGGGCGGCCAGGAGATACTCCAGGACCGCGAATTCCTTTGGGCTCAGCGCCAGGGGTCGACCGCCTCGGATCGCGCTCCGATGGGCGGGGTCGACGAGAAGGTCGCCGCTCACCAGCGTCGGCGGCAACGGGGTTCCTGACCTCCTGCACAACGCGCGGATGCGGGCGACCAGTTCGGTGAAGGCGAAGGGCTTCGGCAGGTAGTCGTCGGCGCCAAGGCCGAGGCCCTCCACCCGGTCCTTGACGCTCCCGGCGGCGGTGAGCATCAGTATCCGGCACTGGCAGCCGTCGGCGATCAGCGAGCGGCATACTCGGTCGCCGTGAACACCCGGCAGGTCCCGGTCCAGCACGACGACGTCGTAGCTGTTGACCCAGGCCTGGGCGAGGGCATCGGCCCCGTCGGAGACGACGTCCACGGCCATGCCCTCACGGCGGAGCGCGTCGGCCACCGACTCCGCCAGCTCTTCGTGATCCTCGACCAGCAGCACTCTCATCGGCTTCTCCTCGGGCGACCGCACCATCTTCGCCCAGGTCAGCTGGCCATCCGGGTCGGCCGCGTCGACCGACCGTACCCGATCCTCGGTTACAGCCCGGTTACAGACCTGCTAACCGAGCTGTAACCGGCTGAGTCGTACAACTCCTCATGAAGACCTGTGAGAAGGAGTGGAACGACATGGCGTACGCGGCTCGGTTCTCCGCCAAGGGGAGGAAGCCAGCGATTCCGCGGTGGCGACGGGTCGGACCGTTGGCTGTGGTGCTTGTGGCGGTCGCCGCGTTGGCGGCTGCCTGCGGCGGCGGATCGAAGAATACCGCGTCCTCTTCCCCGAACGCCGCCAGCGCGCAGTCGTCGGCTAGCCAGAGCGGCGTCCTTTTCGCCTCCTGCATGCGCGCGCATGGAGTTTCGAACTTCCCCGACTCGGCCGTCTCGGTGAGCGGCGGCCAACTCGAGCTGCACGTTCCCGGATACCTCAAGAGCGAGCCGGAGTTTGGGTCGGCGTCCAGGGCGTGCCAGCGAGATCTCCCAGGGGGCGGCGCTTCGGCAAAGCCGAGCGTGAACATCCAGGAGGAACTCGAGTTCGCGAACTGCATGCGCGCCCACGGGATCACCGACTTCCCCGACCCCCTGCCAGGAGGCGGTTTCGACATCCTGGGCGACACCAACTCACCACAGTTCGAGGCGGCCGAAAACGCCTGTCAGACGAGGCCCGGATCCCCGGGGGTTCATGTGGGCTCGAACGGATCGTGAGCATGGGATCTCTTACC
Source organism: uncultured Actinomycetota bacterium (assembly GCA_963711535.1). Taxonomy (GTDB): domain Bacteria; phylum Actinomycetota; class Actinomycetes; order Streptosporangiales; family Streptosporangiaceae; genus JAJYUU01. The sequence continues at coordinate 1,637,620 of CAVQEN010000008.1, forward strand.
TCGACGGCCACCGAGACGGCCGGTGTCGCGGGCGCCGGTCCGCGGCTCAGGCACCGTCTGCGCGGGGTGCTGGTAATAGGTGCCGTGGTCCTGGCGGCCGCCGCGGCAGCGGTGACCATCGCTCACCTGTTCGCCAGCACGGCCTCCGTCAAGGGCGTTGCCGGCAGCGCCTCGCTAGCGACGGTGACTCGCCAGGACCTGCCGGACCAGGCCCGGGTAGCTGCGGCCTTGGGGCGATCCGACCACAAGATCAGCAAGTGTGCCGGCCGGACCCGGCCGGCCGCGTGAAGGGTGACAGAGGCGATGAGCAGTACCGATGCACGTGAGCAGGCAGGCGAGCCTGCGGTGCCTGAGCAGGGTGCGCCTGGTGGGGCGGAGCAGCCTGCCGGGCCGGGGTGGCCGGCCCGGCTTGGCGGGTACGCGGCGGGCGTGCCGGTGCCGGGCGGGCTGGCGGTGGCCGGGTACCTTGGCCGGCGGCGCGGCTGGATAGCGGTGGTTGTGGTGGTCGTGGTGGCGGCGGCAGGGGTGGCGGGGGCGGTTGCGGCCGGGGTGTTCGGTTCTGCGAAGCCTGCCGTCAGCTGCAGCGGGTACGGCACCGGGACGCAGCCGGTGATGCGGGGGTCGCTGACCGAGCAGACGCAGGAGGATGCGACGCTCGGCGACGCCGGGTCCTACACGGTGGTGGTCGCGGGGTCGTCGGGCTCGGGCGGGGCGGCGGCGTCGGGTTCGGGGGCGGGGACGTTCACCTGGCTGCCGTCGGCGGGGCAGGTCATCCGGCAGGGCCAGGTGATCTACCAGGTCAGCGGGAGCCCGGTGGTGCTGTTGTACGGGAGCGTCCCCGCGTACCGCGAGTTGTCGGAGGGGATGACCGGCGCGGATGTGAGCGAGCTGAATGCCGACCTGGTCACCCTCGGCTATGCGACCGCGGCGGCGCTGGGGCCCCGGTCGGGCTGGGATTACTTCAGCGGCGAGACCGCGTATGCGCTGGGGCTGCTGCAGGCGCACCTGGGGCTGAGCGTGACCGGGACGCTGCCGCTGGGCCAGGCGGTGTTCCTGCCGGGCGCGATCCAGGTGACCGGGCTCGGCACCGGGACGGTGCCGGGCGGCGCGGCCACGGCCGGGTCGGTGGTGCTGACCGGCAGCTCGCTGACCCCGGTGGTGACGATCGACCTGGACGCCTCGATGCAGACGGAGGTCGCGGCCGGCGACAAGGTGTCGATCACGCTACCCGACGGGGAGATCACGCCGGGAGTGATCTCCCAGATCACCACCGCGTCCGCCTCCTCCTCTTCCTCGTCCTCCTCGTCGGGCGGTCAGCCGTCGGCCAGCGGCGGCAACTCGAGCGGTGGCTCGGGCGCGGCGACGATCACGGTGGTGGTGTCGCTGACCGACCCCAGGGCGGCCGGGACCCTCAACCAGGCCCCGGTGCAGGTGACAATCACCACCGGGGCGGTGAGCAACGTGCTGATAGTCCCGGTGGACGCGCTGCTGGCCCGGCCCGGCGGGAGCTACGCGGTCGAGGTCACCGGCCCGCACGGCCATCACCTGGTCGCGGTGACTCCGGGGTTGCTCGACGACGCGGCCGGGACGGTGCAGGTCACCGGGAACCTGACGCCTGGTCAGCGCGTGGTGGTGCCGGGGATATGAGCAGCCACGCAACCACGGCCCGGCCGGCCGTGACGCCGCGGCCAGCGCCGGGCGGCGCGCCCGAGGTGGTGCTGGAGCTGCAGACGGTGACCAAGGTCTACCCAGGCAAGCCGCCGGTGCCCGCGCTGCGGGGCGTGAGCCTGGCGGTGGCGGCCGGGGAACTGGTCGCGGTGCTCGGCCCGTCGGGGTCGGGCAAGACCACGCTGCTGCACCTGGCCGGCACCCTGGACCGGCCGACCGCCGGGACCGTCCGGGTAACGGACCTGGACGTCAGCACGCTGAGCGACCGGCAGCTGGCCGGGCTGCGTGCCTCCAGTATCGGGTTTGTGTTCCAGCAGTTCTTCCTGGCCGAGCACCAGTCCGTGCTGGACAACGTGGCCGACGGGCTTCTGTATGCCGGGGTCGGCCTGGCGCAGCGCCGCGAGCAGGCCGCCGAAGCGCTGGACCGGGTAGGGCTGGGCCACAAGCTGCGCGCCCGGCCCACCCAGCTGTCGGGCGGCGAGCGGCAGCGGGTGGCGATCGCCCGGGCGATCGCCGGGCAGCCGGCGATCATGCTGGCCGACGAGCCCACCGGCAACCTGGACCAGGCCACCGGCGCGGCCATCCTGGACCTGCTCGGCCAGCTCAACGCCGCGGCCACCACCACGATCGTGGTGGTCACCCACGACCAGCAGGTGGCCGCCGCGATGCGCCGCCAGGTTCAGATGCTGGACGGGCGGATCATCTCCGACACCGCGGCGACGGCACCCCGGCCGGATGAGGCCGGCGAGCGGCTTGCAGGCCGGCCCGGCCAGATGGAAGGACGACGGCGATGACCGCGACCACGTCCCGGACCCGCGCTGCGGGGCTTGCGCCGGCCGGTTCGGCCCCCGCGGCGGCCCGCCTGCGGATCGCCGACCTGGCCCGGCTGGCCACGATAGGCCTGCGCACCCGCAAGCTGCGCGCTGCGCTGTCGCGCTGGGCATCGCGATCGGGGTGCCGCGATCGTGGCGGTGCTGGGGCTGTCGCTCTCGGCGGCCGGGCTGAACGCCGAGATCGCCGCGCTGGGCACCAACCTGCTCACGGTGCAAAACGGCCAGACCCTGACCGGGGGCACCGCCGAGCTGCCGCCGCGGCGCCCGCGATGATCGCCCGGCTGCCCGGCGTCTACCAGGTGCAAGCCACCGGGACGACGAACGCGAACGCCTACCGCTCCCCGCTGATCCCCTCGATCGACACCAACGCACTCACCGTGGACGCCGCCACCCTCGCGCTGCCCGCCACCGCCGGCACCAGCGTGGCGCAGGGAGAGTTCCTCAACGGCGCCACCGCCCGCGAGCCGGTCGCCGTGCTCGGCGCGGCCGCCGCCCAGCTGCTGGGCATCGACAAGGTGTTCCCCGGCGACCGGATCTGGGTCACCGGCACCGGCGCCAACGGCAACGGCGGCCTGTGGCTGTATGTGGCCGGCATCCTCAACCGCGACGTGCTGTCCCCCGACGTCGACCACTCCGTCCTGGTCGGGTTCCCGTTCGCCCAGCACTACCTCAGCTTCGACGGAAACCCGACCACGATCTACGTCAGGGCCGCCGACGCCCGGGTCACCACCGTGGACAACCTGCTGGCCAGCCAGGCCAGCCCCGAAGACCCCAGCGGCGTCGATGTGTCCCAGCCATCCAGCGCCCTGGTCGCCCAGGCCGACGCCAAGGGCGCGTTCAGCACCCTGTTCCTGGGCCTGGGCGCGGTCGCCCTGCTGGTCGGCGCGATCGGCGTGGCCAACATCATGGTCATCGCCGTCCTGGAACGCCGCTCCGAGATCGGGCTGCGCCGGGCCCTGGGCGCCACCCGCGGCCACATCCGCACCCAGTTCCTGGCCGAGGCCATCCTGCTCGCCCTGGCCGGCGGCGTCGCCGGGATCATCATCGGCGCCGCCGCCACCGCGACCTACGCCGACCACAAGGGCTGGGCCACCGTCATCCCCGCCCAGGCCTGGGCGGGCGGACTGGCCGCCGCGCTGCTGATCGGCGCCCTCGCCGGGCTGCTGCCCGCCATCCGCGCCGCCCGCCTGTCCCCCACCCAGGCCCTCTGGAGCCTGTGAGCCATGCCCGATCACCGTGAGGAGTACCTGATGACCAGCCGGGCTGATGGCGTGGTGACGCCGATGACGGCGGAGCAGCGCGCCGAGTTCGAGCGCGACGGGTTCCTCGTGATCCGGGGAGTGCTGAGCGAGGCGGAGGTCGCGTTCTACGCCGGAGCACTCGACCGGGTCTACCAGGCGCGGCAGGCGGCGGGGGCGGTCGCGCCCGGCGGGGCGATGCACCTGCTCAGCGCCGTCGCGAACTGCCCCGAGGCGGCCGGGCTGATCGACCATCGCCGCGTGTTCGGCCTGGTGTGGTCGGTGCTGGGCTGGAACATCCACATCTACCACTCCCACCTTGACGTGCATCCGCCGATCACGCGGCGGCCGCCGTTCCGGTATGAGTGGCACCAAGACGGCGGACGGCAGAACCGCGAGATCGAGACCGATCCGCGGCCGCGGCTGTCGGTGAAGCTGGCGTTCTGTCGGACGTGTCCCGGCCCGGCCGCGGCAACTTCAAGGTCTGGCCGGGCAGCCACATCCGCAACCGGATCGACGGGCCGCCCCGCCGGGACATCGCCTGGCCCGACCCGGAGGGCGCGATCGAGGTCTGCGTGAACCGCGGAGACGCGGTGTTCTTCGAGCGGCGGCTGTGGCACGCCCGGTCGGACAACTACTCGCAGCTCACCCGCAAGGCGATGTTCTTCGGCTATGCGCTGCGCTGGATCGCGATCCGCGACGAGCTGGCGGCGCTGCACGCCAGCACGCAGTTCGGGCAGCTGAGCCCGGTGCGCCGGCAGCTCTTGGGCGGGATCGGCCCCGGCATCGACGGCCAGGCCGGGGGCGACCACCTGTGGGGTCACTACCCGAGGACGACACCGCTGTATTGCTTCCTGTCCGAGCGCGGCCTGCTCGACGCATGAAGAGCGGGCCGGACAGCTGGATCAGGCGACAACCACCGGATTCGTGGCCCGCTCGCCATGATCGCAGGCACGGTCTCCTGCCTGCACATGCACATGCACCTGCGCTTCGGCGGAGCCAACTTAAGAGGCACCTGCGCGTCAGGGAGATGGTCGACGCCATCGACAAGGCCCTTCCGACCGACAACACAGCGGCGCTTGGCCTTTACTGCAACCTGTGCGGCCCGCCGCCATCGCACGGCAGGTTCGCGACCGACGGCCCGGGCCTAGCACCATTACCACAACGGCCGTGGCCGCAGTGATGGCTGCGGCCAGCCGCCGGTAACCGCGTGTGCACAGCCCGCTGAAGGGCGTCGTTCCGCAACCTGTCACCCGAGGGCTCGGCAGAGCCGCCGGGGAGTTGCCGGGCCGGACCGGCCGGGCTGACCACAGCTGCCGGGTCGAGCAGCGGTCACCCTCGGGATTCTGGTGAGTGCCCTGGTTGTCTCTGGGTTCGCGCTGGCACCGGGGCAGACGAACGTTGCCCTTGGCATCGAGATTGCTGCCGCCGGTGCCGTCGTGGCCGCGCAAGCTCTATGGGTTACACACGGAAAGCCGACGACGTCCACCGAACACAAGGCCTGGCTCGTCGAACAAGTCGTGACCTTGCAGCTCCCGAGCGTCGTCTTCATTGTCGGCGGAGTGAGCTTGGCCGCGGGCGGGGGAGGCGGACTCTATTGGGTGCTGGCCGCCGTCCTGCTCGCGTTCGTTTCGGCGTCGATCAACGGCTGGGTGCTACTGGTCGAGGTCAAGCGACGATAGAGGCTTATCTGGTGCCCCCGATCACCGGACTTTTAATCCGCGGGCACGGCAGTCTCCCCAATGCAGCCGAAAAGTTCCCCGGCGGCGGCCAGTGCTACCGGCGGCTCGGCAAGCCGCTAACGATCACGTCGGCTGCGGTCACCTACCTTCAGCAGCCCGCCGCGAATCAGCAGCCCGCCAACTACGGACTCGCGATCAGCGTGTCCGCAGCCGATAAGGCGCCCGGCTGGCGATCACGACAAAGGCCTTTCACTCGCGGCGTCGCCATTGTCGAAAGCCCGTTCACAAGCCGGTTCGAGATCCCGGCCCAGAACGCGAATCAGGCCCTCCATCTCCGGCGCCTACTGATCCCATCCGCATGATCGCCCATGCCCGATAGCTGCCATGAACCGGCGACTCTCGGCCGGGTTCGGTCGGGGATTGCCGGGGGCCAACGCGTAGCGCCGCCCGTATGGGTCACGGCTCGGCCGTTGTGGCTCAGGGGGCCACGGTTACCAGGTCCCCGACTGCCAGGTGGTGGAAGGCGTTCTCGGCGGCCGCGTAGGGCAGCTCGACGCAGCCCAGGCTCTGCGGGAACCCGTAGGAGGCTCGCGGGAACGCGTGCACGGCGTCGCCGCCGTTGAAGTAGTTGATCCAGTACACGATGTCGTTGTATGTGCTGCCGCCTGGGTTGGTGCCACTCATCGTGTTGACCGTGTAGCGGACATAGATGGGATAGGTGCCGAGAGCGGTCGGTTCCCCGGCCATGCCGGTGTTGGTCGGTGAGGTAAGCACCTTCCTGCCGTTTTCCCACAGGGTGAGCGTTTCCGGCAGGTTCTGTGATACGTGGACGTACGAGTAAGGATTGGGGTCCGCCCGGTTGGCGGCGGCGGCACTGAGAAGCGCCTTCCACGAGGCGTCCGCAAGCTGGCTCACGGTCTCGCTGTCGGCGGTGAAGCCGTTGTAATTGCTTTCGGTCGCGGACATGAAGGCCATCAGCGCGCCCTTGACCAGAACCGTCGGCGAGCCGGGCTGCCACTCGGCCTGGAGTGACGCTGGGGCCGACAGGAAACGCCACGAGAAGCTGCCCTTCAGCGGGCTGCCGAGCGTCGCCACCTCGTCGGCGAGTGTGGTCGGCGTACGGACGCCTGGCGCCGGGGTGAAGTTGAGCGGGAGGTAGTGCAGCTGGGAAAGGATCTGCTGCAGCCGCAGCACCGAGGCCTGCGTCACGGCGAAGTGGTACGACGTCGACGCGGCGACAAGCACCGAGCCCGCCGAGGAGCCGCCCACGAACGTCATCGGATGGTCAAACGAGACGCTTACCGCGGTGCCGGGGCCGAAGCCGAGGCCCTGCGGGGTGAACACCAGCGTGTCGGGACCCGGCTCGCTCCAGGTCCCCGCCGTGGCTGGCGAGATCCGCGGGCGGGACGTGCCCAGGGCCTTGCCTACCGGCTCGTCAAAGGTCAGGGTGATCGGGCTGTCGAGCCCGGCGTTTGCGCTGTCCGGAGCCGGATCCGCCGCGGCGACCGCCACGCCGTCCTGCGGCGCCTCGATCCAGTCCACGGTCGACGCGGCGGACAGACGCTCCCAGGGCCATGCCGCGGCCGCCACCTGAAGCGAGCCCCCCGACTGGTGCGCTGGCACGATCACCTGGACCGTGGTCGAGGGCTGACTGAGCCTGATGACCCGGGTCTGTCCCTTGCCCGCCCGGTAGTCGATGACGCTTACCGGGTGGTCGAAGGTGAGCGTTACCTGCATCGGGTGCGCGGCAAGCGCCACCTGCGCCGCGGGCGACGCCTTGGGGGCCCGCAGCGTAGTGGACGTCGAAACCCCCGAGCCCAGCAGCCAGCGCAGCCAGGACGGCGGAGCAGCGGTGACGCCCACGTGCACGATCTGGCCCTGCTGCATGGCGGCGACAGGCACCAGGCCCGTACTCTCATGTGCCAGCGCGAGCGGTCGGCCGGCGCTGGTCACGTGCATGGTGGTGACCTCGGTCCCTACGCCGCCCAGATGCACCTCGACGAGCGCCTCTCCCGACGACACCGAGACGGTCGGGCGCCCGAGCAGCGCCACCAGCGCAATACCGACGCCCACAATCACCAACGCAGCGGCGGCGAAGATGCCAGCGCGGGCCGGTCGACTCTGATCCTTCAGCTTGGTCTTTAGCGCGGCGGCCGCGCCGATGCCTGTGCGGACCAGCGAGGTCCGATTGTTCTGCTCACCCGATGGTCCCGTCACTGGATGCCCTTTCAAGCCCGTTCTGCTCTGCCATTTCACTTCTGACTACAGCCGGGCTAATGCCCTGGCCCGCGCCCATGGCGGGGGACCGGGGCGGAAATGCGGCGGTTTGGATCTAGCACGCCGCGATCTCAGAGGGCACCTTTCCCATTCGTGCGCCTGGACTAAACGTCCTGGCCTGCGGTCGGGGCCCTGTTCCGGGTCATGCGGCGAGGCTGAGCCTGCGGCTCGGCCTGATTCGCTCGGCCATTCCGCGAGGTTCCGCGTTTAAAGACCTGTACGTCCGGGATGCCGGCGAGCGCGGGCTGCGGCTTATCAGCTACGACAGGCCCGGTTTCGGGGAGTCCTCGCCCCAGCCAGGCCGTACCGTTGGCGATACTGCCGCCGACGTCCGCGCGATCTGCGCTGCCTTGGGCATCGACCGCCTGGTGACATGGGGCTACTCGGGCGGCGGCCCGCATGTGCCGCCCTGTGCCGCCCCTGCTCCCGGACCTGGTGAGCGCCGTCGCCTCGCTTGCCGGGCTGGCCCCGTTCGACGCCGAGGGCCTTGATTGGGTCGCCGGTATGAGCCAGGACGATACCGACTTCACCCGCCTGTTCCTCACCGACGAGGCCGCAGCCAGGAAGAAACTGGACAACGGCCGGGAGGAGCTCCTATCCGATGCCGCGGCCAACAGCAGCGCGCGAGCCGGGCTGGCGGCCGGCAGCCAGGGCTGGTGGGACGACAACGGCATGCAGTTGCGGCCGTGGGGATTCGAGCTGGCTGACATCGCTGTCCCGGTCCTGCTGCTGCACGGCAGGCAGCACCAGTTCGCGCCGGTCGGCCACGGCGAATGGCTGGTTAGCCACATTCCCGGCGTCGAGGCACGGCTGTTCGACGATGATCGCCACGAGACGATCACAAATCACGTACCTGAGGTGCATGCCTGGCTGTCAGACCACCGGTAGCGCGGCAGCGAACTCTGCACAGGGCCGACTATGGGCAGACCGAATCGTGGTGGACCCTGCATCGAACCGGCCGTGCGGCGCGATCCGCGGCGGCCTCTGTTGCTACCTACTTGTGGCTAAGCAATTCGGAGGCAACAGGTGACCGCTTCGCACCGGCTCGTCGGCGCCATGGCTCTCGCCCGCATCGCTGACCCGGGCGTGGACGACGGCGAACTGCTGGGGCGGATCGGCCAGGGTGACGAGAGCGCCCTGGCCGAGCTCTACCAGCGGCATGCCCAGGTGGTGCTCGCGCAGATTCTCCTTGTCACCGGCGAGCGCATGCTGGCTGAGGAGATCCTGCAGGACACGATGCTCGCAGTCTGGCGCGGCGGAGCTGCATTCCGAGGCGAGTCGAGCGTGCGCTCCTGGATGATCGCGATCGCCCGGAGACAGACAAGGGACCGGCTGCGCGGGCGCCGACTCCAGGTGGTGGACGACACATTCCTGGCTGATCAGCCCTTTCCCGGACCGGGGCCGGAGCTGGCCGCGCTGGACCGTGCGGAGCTTGCCGCGGTCATCAAGGCGATCCGGCAGCTGCCACCGCTGCACCGCGAGGTACTCGGTCTCGTCTTCGGCGCCGGGCTGAGCCTCCCCGAGGTCGCGGGCGTACTGGAAGTACCGCTCGGAACGGTCAAGAGCCGCCTCTCGTCGGCCCGCACTGAGCTCGGCAGGATGCTCGAGAAGGAAGGACACATTCGATGAAACCGACGTCGCCTCATCTGGACCTAGCGGAGCTGCTCTCCGAGGCCAACGGCGAGCCAGCGGACGGCCCGGCGCGCGAGCACCTCGCGGCCTGCCAGAGCTGCCGCGCCGAGGCGCGCCGCTGGGGCACCGTTGCCGACGGGGTGCGCGGCCTGGTAGCCGACGCCCCTGGCCAAGCGGCCGTACCCGATCTGGTCAGGCCGCCGGGACGGTCGCGCCGCACCGGACCGGCCCGGCTGGCCGACCCGCGACGGCGCTCCCTGCTCCTCGCAAGCGCCGCGGCAGCGGTTATCGTGCTCGGTGGCGCCGGTTACGGGCTGACTGCCGCGTTCGGCGGGCACGCGACCAGTCCGGCGAGCAGCGCCAGGACGACGGCGCTTACCGCGGTGAACGGCTGTGCCAAGCTGGCCCAGGTCACCGGAACGCTCCAGCAGGTGAACGGCACTTCGCTCGTCGTCCGGACCTCAAGCGGCCAGTCAGTGACGGTAACGGCGACGGCCGCCACGTGGGTGAACCTGTCGACAGCTTCGCCGACCGACATCACCGACGGCTCGCCTGTCCGCGTGGACGGTGTGGAGTCCGACGGGACGATCGCCGCGCAGAAGGTCGCCGTCGGCGAGCCGACGTTGCCGGGGAACGGCAAACCCCAGCCGCCAGCCGGGACGCACACGCAACAGGTGGCACCCGGCGGAACGATTGTCCAGGGAACCGTGGCCGACGCGACCAGCACCAGCTTCACCGTGGACACCTCCGCCGGGACCCGCATTCCGGTGACCACGTCCCACGTCACGCTCATCGTGGTAAATAACGCGAGCCTGAGCGAACTGCAGATCGGGGCGGACACCATCGTCGTCGGCCACACCGAACCGGATGGATCACTGTCAGCTGTAGCGGTAGCACAGGTCATTCCGGCCGCGAAGGTGATGTTTGCGGTCAACGGCTGCTCTCCCGCCGCTGTCGATAACGCGGTCACTACAGCATTTGGCTCAGGTGGCTGAGCGCTTAGTCGAGTCGGCCCGCTGCTCAGCGGGCCGACTGCGGTCATGCCGACGGAGCGACGCCGCCGGGATGGAAGCAGCTCTGGCGCACGACTTCGGCGTCGCCGAACGACGGCTGGCAGCTGGCAACTTCGCCGCGTTCCAGGACCGTCCCGCGGGCCAGCCCGGCACCCTTCAGCAGCGCTCCGCGCTCGTCCGGTTCGGGCCAGGCGTAGCCGCCAAGGCCGCCGCCCAGCTGCACGGACTGCGCGATGACAGCTCCGATGATCTGGCAGCCGTTCCCCAGCGTGCTGCGGCCGGTTAGTTCGCAGCCGTTCAGCAAGCGGACTCCATCACCGATCTTGATACTGGAATCCGGCAGGTTGGCCTTCACCTGGACGACGCCGGGGCCCAGCTCGCAGCCGTGACCGATGACCAGGCTGCCGCCGTGCTGTGCGAGCAGGAAGGTACCTGGAAACACGGTGTTGGCTGCCCCGAGCGCTAGCGCGCTCTCTTCATCCCGCTGGATGACCACGCCGGGGTAGATCACGGTGTCCGAGCCGATGTGCACGCCAGCCGAGATCAGCGTAGAAAACGGATCCAGCACGCGAACACCTGAGTCTGCCAGCGCATCCGCCTGCGCGACGGTCAGGAAGCCGAGCGCTGACCGATGCTGGTCGTGTCGCAGATCGCGCATTAGCTCTCTTTCGGTCTTAATCAGGCAATTCTACGCTGACGGATGGTCCGATCAGGGCCTGCGGTAAAAGACCAGCGCGAGATCGGGCACCTGCTCGGAGAAGCGCCCGGCGTCGGACGCATCAGCGAGGCACGTTCGCAGGTCGTGTTCAAAGTCCGCCAGGCGGTCGCCGAAAAGATGGGGTGCGCTGCCGGACAGAGAGAAGACGTGCGCGACGACATCATCGACTGTTCGCTCCAGAACCTGGCGGTCTGTGACACGAACCGACACCGGCGCTTCGAATCCGGCCGCATGCAGGATCGCCCGCTCGTTGCCCGGTGTCCCGTGCCGTAGGACTCCCTGGCCAGCCCGGAGATCGGGCCCGAGGTACTCGCCCTTGAGTCGCCCGATCTCATCGACTGGTGGCAGCGGGTGCGGCAGCGGCTGCTCGGGAGGAGGAGTCTCGATCTCCTGCCCGCCCACATGAACGAAGGCGCCACCCGGCTCCAGCATGGCAAAGACCTTCGCGGCCACCAGCTCGCGCTCCATCCAGTGAAATGACTGCGCGAACGTCGCGTACCGGAAGCAGCCCAGGCCTGCTGGCAGCTCCTCCGCCCGAAGCCGGAACCACTGCGTGTTCGTCACGTTCTGCCGGGCGGCCGCCCGCGTGGCTTCGTCGATCATCCCCTGATCGGCGTCGACTCCGACGACCGCAGCGAACAGGGCCCCAAGGGCAAGGGCCACCGTGCCGGGGCCGCAGCCCACGTCAATCAGACGGGGCGCCCCCCGCAGATCAGCCATCGCGGCGAACGCATCCCGTAGGCCCTGCGGGTAGGGGATGCGGCCGCGGGAGTAGAACGCCGCGCTCCCGGCGAACAAGCTCTCGTCCCACACCCACCCGTCAGGCATCGTTCTCTCCGCAGCGGCTCCACAGTGCCTCGGCCGGGCGTCCGCCGACCCTCCGCACAGCTTATTGCCGGAATCCCGGCCCGGCAGCGGATGAAATATCCGCACTTGCGACGGATCGGCGAGTAAAGCTAAGGTAAGGCGGTTCAATCGTCTTAGTAACGATGCACCGGGTAGAACAGGCTTTGTCGATCTTGCAACGCTGGGCGGCGACCGTCCGACGCTGGGTGGCGGCAGTCGGCCATGTCCGCCGGGAGAAGCTCCGCTGGCTGGCTGTTGCGCTCGCAGTAGTGGCTCCGGCGAACACGATCACCGCGGTCGCGGTGACGACCGCGACGCCGCAGCGGGCGGCCATAGCTACTCTGCTTGAGTCGTTCAACCCGGCCACCGGGCTGATCGGCACCTCGTGGTGGCAGGCTGCAGTCGCGCTGTCGACCCTGGAAACGTACGCGCAGACAACCGGCGACACCAGCGACGACGCGGTCATCGCGAGCGCGTTCGCGCACCACGAGCAGAGCAAGTTCGAGGACAGCTCGGACGACGACACCGCCTGGTGGGGCCTGGCCTGGCTGCAGGCTTACCACCTCACTCATAACCTGGCGTACCTGTCGATGGCTGAGACCGACGCCGACTACATTCACCAGGCCTGGGATAGCACGTGCGGCGGCGGCATCTGGTGGCAGCGGGACCCGCGGTCGTACAAGAACGCGATCTCCAACGAGCTCTTCCTCGAGCTGACCGCGCGGCTGCACAACACTATTCGCGGTGACACGAAATACCTGGCGTGGGCGAATGCCGAGTGGTCGTGGTTCCAGGGCAGCGGGATGATCAACCGCAACGGTCTGGTGAACGACGGTCTCGATAACAACTGCCAGAACAACGGCCAGACGACCTGGACGTACAACCAGGGCGTGATCCTCGCCGGGCTCGCCGCGCTGTAGAAGGCCACCGGGAACCGCTCGCTCCTCACCGAGGCTGAGCGCATCGGGACCGCCGCGATCGGCCATCTCACCGTGAACCACGTCCTGACCGAGCCGTGCCCGGACAACTGCACGGGCCCACTCGACCCGGACATTCTGGCATTCAAGGGGATCTTCGTTCGCGACCTTAAAGTGCTGGCAGTGACGGCCGGGACGGCCCAGTTCAACTCGTTCTTCAAGGCGCAGGTGAAGGCCATCGAGTCCAGCGACACCGACGGTAATCACGACCTCGGCATGTTCTGGTCCGGCCCGGTCGCCGACGTTACGCCGGCGACGCAGGCCAGTGCGGCAGACGCGCTGGTGGCCTCGCTCGATCTGCCGTAACGCGCCGGTCAGACAGCCGTCCGGCCGCCGTCGACGGCCAGAACCGCTCCCGTCACGTAACTCGCGGCTGGCGAGGCAAGGAAACTGACTAGCCCGGCAACCTCGTCAGCGCTGGCGGCCCGGCCGAGAAGGGTAGTGGCACCGAGCGCCGCGGTGCGCTCGGGCGGAGCCCCGTCGGTATAGACAGGACCCGGGGCGATGGCGTTGACGCGCACGCCGTGCGGGCTGAACTCCGCCGCCCAGGACCTCGTCAGCGCCTCGAGTGCGGCCTTCGTCGCGCCGTAGGCCGCCGCGGTGGGCACGCCGATCCGGCCGGCCATGCTGCTGACGCTGATGATGCTGCCGCTCCCTCGAGCGGCCATGCCCGGTGCAAGCGCGGCAACGAGGAAGTAAGCGGCCCGGACGTTGCTCGCGAACAGGGCATCGAAGGTGTCGGCCGTCAGGTCCGCGGTCGGCCCGAACCAGGAAAACCCGGCATTGTTGACGAGCACCTCGGCGTCGCCCGCCTCGGCAGCCAGCCGGTCGATCTCGGCGGGGTCGCTCAGGTCGGCACTCACGAAGCTGGCCGTGCCGCCGTCCCGAGTGATCTCGTCGACCGCTTCGGCGCCGCGCTCGGGATTGCGCCCGTGGACGATGACCGTGAAGCCGTCGCGGGCGAGATGCCGCGCGATGACGCGGCCCATGCCGGCTGTCGCGCCCGTGACGAGCGCCCGCGTGCTCATGATCGCTTCGCGACGATCTCCACGAGATTCCCGTCGGGATCGCGCAGCAGGGCGTTGCGGTTGTTGTTGCCGGTGTCGTGCGGCTGCTGCAGCGCTGGCGCTCCGGAGGCGACCAGATCCGCGAAGGCCTTGTCGACGTCGTCCGTCCACACGACCAGGACCATTGCGGGACTGCCGGGTCTCGCGTCGACTCTGTGCACCCGCCGTGCGGCCTCGACCGTGCCGAGCCCGATGGTGAACCCGTTCAGCTCGAGTTCGACATGCTGGGGCGTCCCCTCCATCGGAGTCCGGAAGGTCTCGCTGAACCCGAGGAGGTCGCGGTAGAACCGCAGGCCCGCCTCGATGTCGCCGGTGTAGAGGTTGACTAGTGCCGCAGAGAACATGCTCAGCAGCGTAACGAGCCGGGCCGCCGACCGGAAACCTACTTGCCCGGGCCCGGATCGGCACATAATCCTGACCTGTGAACTCCGTTCTGACGATTATCGAGGTCGACGGCCATGAGATCGCCGTCGAGGACGCAGGCCCGGACTCCGGCTTCCCGGTGCTGGTGCACCACGGCGGCTCCCGCCACCTGTTCGGCGGCGCCGTCGAAGCTGCGCAGGCCAGCGATCTCCGGCTGATCTCCTACGATCGCCCCGGTCAGGGCCGGTCGACCCCGCAGCCTGGGCGCACGGTCGCCGACTGCGCCGGGGACGTGGGCGCCATCTTCCAGGCTCTCGATATCACCAGGGCGGCAGTCTGGGGCGTCTCGTCGGGCGGGCCGTACGCCCTCGCCACAGCCGCACTCCTGCCGGGCCACGTCGCGTCCGTCTGCCTGTTCGCGTCGGTGGCTCCGTACGGCGAGCCCGGGCTCGACTTCGCCGAGGGCATGGGCGACGGATTCCGCGAGCAGATCCGGGTCTTCTTCGACGAGCCGGCGAAGGCGCGCGCCGACTTCCGGGCGGAGTCGGCGGACTGGGCTGCGTGCGGCTCGTCCCCGGACTGGTGGCTGGAACGGTGGGGCGACCGGGCAGGCAAGGATGACGCCCACAGTCAGGAAACGGCGGACTATCTCGCGCTGATCAACCGCGATGGCTACGCCGAGGGCGACGAAGGCTGGTGGGAGGACTGGAGTGCCTCGTTCCTGCCGTGGCGATTCAGCCTGACTGCCATTCGGGCACCGGTCGCGCTCTGGCACGGCCTGCAAGACACCTCGCCGCCGCCTGCGCACTCGCGCTGGCTTGCGCTGCATATCCCGCAAGTGACGGCGCACTTCCCGGCCGACGAAGATCACACTGACGTCGAGGAGAACAACCGGCGCGCGGCTATCGAGTGGGTCCTCGCCCACCGCTAAGCCCACCCGGACTCGCCTGCCCTGAACTGGCGTACAGTGACTTGCCAGTCACTCTGACGGCAGCAGTTCTGCGCCGGTCAGCGGCACAATTTACGGCGAATCCGGCGTGGCCACTTCTTCAGCGCCACTACGCTGGATCTTGGCCCGTGGCCAGGGGCGGTTACGGTTGCACTAACGGCAGCCGGGGAGCCTGTGGGACAGCGCCCGTCTGGCGCGATCAGTTGAACACCCAGGACGGCACTATGGAGGTTGGCGCGACGTGACGCAACTGTCCGCCAATCCCGCCGACCTGCCGGCGTCCGCATCGCAAGCCGAGGGCCGGACGACCGATCAGGACGCTGGAAACGGGCAGGTCAGTGGCCCCAGCTCCGGCGACGACGCTGCCGAGGCGCTAGCAGGCATGCAGCCAGGGGCGATCCACTCGGCTAGCGCCGGGCCGCACGCGGGCAACGGCCAGGCGCCGGCCCCCGGGCCGCCGGATGCGACAGCGGAGGGCGCGCCGCAAGAGCCCGCCGATCCATCCGGGGTCAGGGAGCCGTCGGGGCCGATCGAGCGGCTTATGAGCTTCACGATCCGCAAGCTGGCGTGGAGCCGCCTGTCCGATCCGCGGATAGCAGTCACGATCTCCGGGATCGGCCTGCTCCTCGGGATGGTGGTAGGCGCGACCGCGCCCAACTCCGAGACGTTGCGCTTCGTCCGGCTCCCGCTGTCCTACCTGGTGCCGAGCTTGCTCCACCAGGACGCACTGGCTTCTGCCATCCTCTACGCGGCGGTCGTCCTGTCTTGTGTGGGCCTGGCCGGGATGCTCTGGGCGCACAGTCAGGGCTGGCGCCCGGATCCGCGCCGCCTGCTGCTGGTCAGCACGGTGGTCGTCGCGATCATGGTCTGCCTGACGCCGGTCGGCTCCTCGGATACTGCGAGCTACGCGGCCTACGGGCGGCTGGCCTCCCTCGGGCAGAACCCTTATTCGGCCAACTCCCTGCAATGGCTCGCCATCCACGATCCGGGCTACGTGAAGGTCGTCGGCCTCCAGTGGAAGAATCAGCCGTCGGTCTACGGACCGGTGGCGACCTGGATCCAGTCGTTCGCAGCCTGGATCGGCGGCCCGCACGTGGCCACCACCATCTGGATCCTGATGATCCTGAACGGCCTGGCCTTCCTGGCGATCGGGCTGGTGCTGCTGAAGACCTCCAAGGATCCGCTCCGGGCCACCCTGTTCTGGACCGCGAACCCGGTCCTCATCCTCGAGCTGGTCGGCGGCGGTCACTTCGACACGTTCGTGGCCGCGGCGGCGATTGCCGCCATCCAGCTGGCTCGCAGGCCGCCGCGCCTGTGGAGTGATGCGCTCATCGGGGTGGTCATCGGCCTCGGCTGCGGGGTCAAGATCACCGCGTTGCTCGTTGCCCTCGGGCTGGCCTACCCGCTGCTGTTGCGGCGGGAGTGGCTGCGGGTCGCGCGGATCGCTGTCATCGCCATGGCGACGGTCGCGCTGGAGTACAGCTTCTACGGGGTCGCCGCGCTGAAACCGCTCTTCGCCGGCTCGCAGTGGGTAACCCTGCCGTCGCCGTGGTGGTTCCTGCAGGCAATCGCGGGCGCGTTTGGTGTGCCCAAGAACAACGGCACGCTTTCGCTGCTGATCAGCTGCCTGTGGATCGTCTCGATGTTCGTCGTCGCCTGGTTCGTGTACAAACGCATCTCCGCCGAGCAGCCCCGCGAGGTGGTGGCTCCGTTCGCGCTGACGTACTCGTGGGTGCTCGTCGCGCCCTGGGTATTTGCGTGGTACACGGCCCTGCCGTGGGTGGCGCTCGCCCAGGTGCCGCGGAACAGGATGACGCGCTGGCTGACCATCGTCACGGCGCTTCTGGCGATCTGGCACTCCAGCGGCGGATGGGTGCCTCCGGGGCGAGTATGACCGCGCCTGCATCTTCCCCCGCGGCCCGCGACACGGCGCAGCCCGAGGCGCCGGTCTCAAGCGCTGCCCGCGCCAGCAGGATCGCGGCTCTGGTGCGGCAGCACTGGCTGGCGGCCGTGCTGCTCACGGCTGGACTCGTGCTCCGGGTGCTCGCGCAGCTGGCCTACCGCCCGGCCCTGTTCTACATCGACTCGGTCAAGTACCTCTACAACTCCGAGGGCAACGACCCCGAGGGTTATAAGGCGCCGCTGCGGGCCATCCTGGCGGTGGGCAACCTCGACACCGTCGCCGCGGTCCAGCACCTGCTAGGCCTTGCCATCGCGGTCATGATCTATGTCCTGGTGCTCCGCCGGGGGGCGTCGCGCTGGCTGGCGGCGCTGGCGATGGCGCCGATTCTGCTCGACGCCTATCAGCTGCAGAACGAGCAGACGATCATGCCGGGCACCTGGTTCGAGGCGCTGATCGTGGCCGGTCTCGCCATCCTGCTGTGGCGGCCGCGGCCGGGCTGGCGCTTGGTGATCACGGCCGGCCTGGTGCTCGGCACATCGGCCATCGTGGCCCAGGTCGGCGAAGCGCTCATTGTGCCCGCGGTGATCTTCCTGCTCGCGGCGAGCGGTGGCTGGCGGCCGGGTCTCCGCAAGGCCGCCATCCTGTGCGTCGCCTTCGCGGTGCCGATCCTGGCCTACTGCACCGGATCGCTGGTGATGTCCGGTACGTTCGCGCTGTCGCATCAGGGCGAGACCTCGCTCTACGGGCGGACGGCGGCGGCGGCGGACTGCGCGACGATCAGGCTGCCTGCTGACGAGCGCAGCATCTGCCCGACGAAGGCACAGCAGGCCCAGGGGGACGACTGGCTGTCCTTCAATCCGAGCTCTCCTGTGCAGGCGATCTACCGGACGCTGCCGCGCGCCGAGGTCGACAGCCTCGTGACCAGCTTCGGCAAGAACGTCGTCACGCAGCAGCCGGGGCGGCTCCTGGCGGCCTACCTGCGGGATGTCGTGAAGCTGTATGCGGTGGACCGGCAGACGCGGCCGGGAGACCCGCCGATCAGCCGCTGGCAGTTCGAGAAGTCCTTCCCGTACCTCACGCCGCACGCGACGAAGTCCGAGGTCGACGCTGTGATCGCCGAGTTCGGCGGAGGGTCGCCCACTGTGTGGCGCCCGGTGGCCGCGTTTCTTCACTCGTATCAGCTCGACGGCGGGTATACGCCGGGCCCGCTGTTGTTGCTGTTCACAGTCACTGGTCTGGTGGGCTCGGTCGCCGTCGCGGCCCGGCGGCGCCTCAGCCCGGCGGGCCGCCAGCGCGCGCTGGCGTGCCTGCTGTGCTTCGGCTCGGCGGTGTTCCTGCTGCTGGTGTCCGATCTGTTCGTCTTCTCCTGGCGCTATCAGCTTCCGGCACTGGTGACGCTGGTGCCGGGAGGAGCGCTCGGGATCAGCGTGCTGATCGAGCTGGTCCGGCCGCGGCGCTCGCAAGATCGGCAGGAGTCTCCCGTATTGCCCGATCCGGCTGGTCAGGACGCGGACTGAGAAGCGCAAAGACACCGCATTCTCGCAGCTAGTCCGTCTATCCTCGGTCTCCATGCTCAGAGAGTCTCGCGTTGCAGCGGGCGTTCGCGGCTGCCTGCTCGCGGCCGTCGCGGCCGTCGCGCTCACGCTTGCCGCGGGCTGCTCCTCGCCGGTCGCGCACTCGCGTGAATGGCAGGCAGGCGCCCGCTTCGCAACTCGTCATTTCAGCAGGTACGAGAACTGGGTCCAGTCTCCGGCCGACTGGTGCACGGCGGCCGCGCTGGTGCGACTCCCGGCCCCGGATTCGGCGGCCTTGGCTCAGTCGGACCAGTTCTCAGCTGGCTGCGCCTCGGTCCTGATCGCCGGCGGCAATTAGCCGGGGGAGTAGTCAGTCCCGCGGGTCGAGCAGCACTTTGACGGCGCCGGTACGGGGTGAGCTCTTGACTGCCAGCACCGCCTCGTCCCAGCGCGCGAGCGGGAAGCGGTGGGTGATGACCGGTGTGAGGTCCAGGCCGGCGAGGGCGAAATCGAAGTAGTGCTCCATTGCGTGCTTGGTGACGCCGTTGACTTCCTCGAGGCCGAAGCCGTTCGAGCCGATCACGCGCAGTTCCTTGAAGTAGAGCGGTGTCCACTCGAACCGCTTGGGCGGCTCGACCCCGGAGATCACCAGCGTGCCGCCGGTGGCGAGGAGCCGGAGCGAGGTCTCGACGGTCTGAGTCGAGCCGATCGTGTCGTAGACGATGGCCGGGCCGTCCTGCAGCCAGTCGTGCTTGCTCCACGGCTGCAGCGGGGTGGTCCCGACGCGGCGGGCTACCCGGGCGACAAGCTCGTCGGGCTCGGCGGGGAGGGTGACGTGCGCGCCGAGCCGGGCTGCCAGCTCGGCGCGCGCACCGGGCCGGGTCGCTGCCCACACCTCGGCGGCCGGGTAGAGGTGGCGCAGCAGCGCGATCGCGGCGAACGCCAGCGTGCCCGAGCCGTAGACCAGGACAGCCTGACCGTCAGCGGGCGGCGCCAGCAGGATTGTCCGCAGCGACACGCTGACCGGGTCCGCGAGTACGGCCGCCTCGTCCGAGACGCCGTCCGGGATCGCGAACAGCTGCGAGGTGTGGGCGGCGAACCGCTCGGCATGCGCACCCACGGCACCCGCGCAGTTGCCGAGGTGGATCGACACCGGGAGGCTGCCGGAGCGGAAGTTGCGGCACCAGGGATAGCGCCCTTCCTTGCAGGCCGCGCACGGCGGGTCGATGCCGCGCGGACCGCAGGACAGCCAGGGATTCAGCACGATTCGCTGGCCGGTGTCGCAGCGGCGGCCGACGACCTCATGACCAAGAACGTGCGGAAACGACACCAGAGCGGTCAGCGGATTGTCCCGTGCGCCGTTCAGGAGGATCTGCTTGACGTCGGAGCCGCACAGGCCGGAGAACGTGGTCTGCACCCGCACCCAGTCCACGCCCGGCAGCGGAAGCTCGTCGACGTCCTCGATGCGGACCGGGGCGAAGCGGGACACGAACGCACGCTGGTCGATGCGGCCGCCAATGGCCGAGGCCGCCTCGCGGGCGAGGCTGTGCCGGAATACGAGCGCTTTCACGTCGGCCTCCCCAGCTCTGCAGACCGGCGAGCACTCTACCGGGCTGGACAGCTGCCCGGCAATGACCGGAATGAGTGCCTCGGGATGTCAGCGGCGGCTGGTCGCTGTACTGTCATGCCGTGCATGTGCGACCACTGCTGACGAAACGGACACCTCGTTTCGTTCGCCTGGGAGCACTTGCTGTTGCCGGCAGCGTGCTCGCGGGTCTGCTCAGCGCCTGCGCCGGCGCGGCCGGTGCGCCGGCGTCCGCGGCGACGGGGTCGCCCGCGGCGGCCAGCCATCCGTCGGAAACGCCCAGTCCGTCTGGCCTCCAGGCGGTGAAGCTGGCCAGCAGCCCTGCGCGCATCAAGGCGGAGGGCGGGGCGCTGGCCGATGCCGGGACGATGCGGCTGCTGTGGAGCCGCGGGCTCAACACCGAGCGGCCGATGGGCAGCATCACCAAGGTCATGACGGCGCTGGTCGTTATCGACAGCGGAGACCTGAACCGGGAGATCCGCATCCCGAAGGCAGTCCTGGAATACGTGGCTAAGTATCAGGGCGAGAGCGCTGGCCTGCGGCCCGGCGACGAGGTCACGGCGCGCCAGCTACTCGAGGCCATGCTGCTGCAGTCAGCATGCGACGCCGCCTATGTCCTCGCCGTCACTTACGGGCCTGGCATGCGGGCGTTCCTGGCGAAGATGAATGCCATGGCCGCGAAGCTCGGCATGACGCACACTCATTTCACCAGCCCCGACGGGCTGCCGTATCCCACCGAGTACTCGACCTATTCGACGCCGGCCGACCTGCTGACGCTGGGGCTGGCGGCAATGAAGCTGCCGCTGTTCCGGTCGATTGTGGACCAGCCTTTCTATCACGTGACCAAGCGCAAGGGCGTCCGTCACTCGTACTGGTTCGACAACACCAATGAGCTGATCAGCACCTACAAAGGCGCTGTGGGCATCAAGGACGGCTACACCGATGCAGCGAAGCACTGCCTGCTGTTCGAGGCCGTGCGGCGTGGCGTGACCCTGATCGGAGTGGTGCTCGGCAGTCCGGTGACGGAGCCGTTCACCGCTGATCAGGCGGCCGCCCGGCTGCTGAACTGGGGATTCGACCAGAACCTCGCCACGGGCGACTGAGGCTTGTCATGGGCTCGTTGTCGCCACCGCATCGGCCGCATGACGGTTTCGCTCCGTGTTTCCCGGTGCGCGACATGGAGGCAGCTCTGGCGCACTACAAGCAGCTCGGTTTTGCGGTGCTCCCGTTCGAGTCAGGAATGGACTGGGCCTGGGTTCGCTACGACGCGGCTGAGCTACATCTGTTCTGTAAGGATGATCACGATCCGGCGCGAACGGCTGCCGCCGCAGATCTGGCGGTTGATGACGCTGACGCCGTTGAGCGTCAATGGAACGCGACCGGAGTGTCCGGCACGAGCGACCTCTACGACACCGCGTATGGCCGTGAGTTCGTTCATGTCGACTTGGACAACAACCTGATCCGCGTCGTCTCGCCGCAGCGTTGGGAATAGCAGCCGCAGATCATTGCAGGTCGGCTCACTAATGGCTTTCCGCCCGCCCGAAAATGGCTCGTAAATTGTCAGAGTAGCTCGATAGTATGAGCGAAAAGCTTTGCTGGCCACTTGATGGACGAGGAACTGGCCAGCGTCTTCGGGAGTCGGCGGGAGCACGGGAGCGGGAGGCGGTGAGGGCGGGTGAGCGAGTCCACGGCTGCGGAGCTGACGGTGACTGACAGCGGTGAGCTTGATCTGGGACTGCCGCCGGCGCTGCCGCGGACCCGCGGCCGGGCTGGTTCTGGTTCCGCGAGCCGGCGGCCCTCCGTCTCCGTCTCCGTCTCCGTCTCCGGGTCTGCGGCCGCGGCTGGTTGCACGGCTGGCTCGGCTTCTGCGGCCGTCACGGGTGACCCGGCGGGTCCGGAGGCGGACTGGTCGTTTGATGACTGGATCGACTCGGGCTGGGTGCCGGGGGACTGCGGTGACCCGGAGACCGACCCGGATGACACCGCGGCGTGGCTCGCCGGGCTGCCGCCGCAGGTGCGCGCTGACTATGAGGCAGGCCCGTGGACCGGCGCCGGTGAGCTGATCCCGGCCGGGTTCACCCATCATCTGCGGCAGGACGGGTCGGCGGCCGGGTTCGGATCCGGTGGCGCGCTGGACACCGCGGCCGGATCCTCCGCGCTGGCGGCGGCCCTGGACCTGGCGACCGGTGACGCCGGTCACCGGCTGCTGGGGGAGTCGGAGCTGATCGGGGTGCTGTGCGGCTGGCGGCGGGTTGCATCCTGGGCCGGCGCGGGTGAGGCCGGCGCGGTGGCCGAGCTGGCCCGCCGCCGGGACGCCCAGGCGGCGGTGCCGGGCAGCTCACGGGCGGGTGAGCATGTGGCTGACGAGGTCGCGGCAGCGCTGACACTGACCGGCCGGTCGGCGGGGCGGCTGCTGGAGACCGCGGCCGGGCTGGCCCGGCTGCCGGGCGTGCACGTGGCGCTGGCGTCAGGGGCGGTGGACTGGCCCAAGGCCGGCGTGCTGACCGACGAGCTCGCCGTCCTCGACGACGACGAGGTGGCGCGGGACATCGCGGCCCGGCTGCTGCTCCGGGCGCCGGGCTGGACGACCGGGCAGCTGCGCGCCGCCGCGCGGCGCGAGGTGCTCGCCGCTGACCCCGATGCGGTATCGCGGCGGCAGGACGAGGGCCGTAAGGACGCCGCGGTTCAGTGCTGGGACGAGGCGTCTGGCAACGGCGCGCTGGCCGGGCGGGAACTGCCGCCCGCGGAGGTCATCGCCGCTGACGCGCGGCTGACCGCACTGGCGCAATGGCTGGCCGCCCGCGGTGCTGCGGGCACGATCAGTCAGCTGCGCGCCGCGGTCTACACGGCGCTGCTCGCCGGCCGGCAGCTCGACTCGCTGCTGCCCCCCGGCCCGAGCAACCCATCGGAGACTGACAGTAACGCGCAGCTAGACGGCTCCGCGCAGGCGGACGGCTCCGCGCGGTCGGACGCCGCCGCTGGTCCTGGGGCTGCGGGTCCTGGTGGTGCGGGTCCTGGTGGCGGCGGGTGGCCGGGTCTGTCGGGCTCGGTGCACCTGACAATGCCGGTGTCGGCGTGGCTCGGCGGCGGGCATCCCGGCGAGGTCGCCGGGCACGGCACGCTGGATGCCGGTACCTGCCGGGTCCTGGCGCAGATGCTGGCAGCGGACCCGGCGACGCAGTGGTGCCTCACGGTCACCGGTCCGGACGGTCAGGCAGTCGCGCACGCCTGCGCTGCCGACGGACCAGGGCCCGGTGAGCTGGTGCTGGGCTGGGCGGCCGGGCTGCGGAGCCGGCTGGGGCTGCTGGAGCACGACACCTGCGCGCATGCCCGGCAGGGCGCGGGCTACCGGCCCGGCGCGGTGCTGCGGCACCTGGTGTGCGTACGGCAGCGGACGTGCTCGTTTCCGGGCTGCCGCCGCCCGGCGGTGCGTTGCGACCTGGACCATACCCTCGCGTTCGAAGACGGCGGGCTGACGTGCGAATGTAATCTTTCGCCGTTGTGCCGACGGCATCACCAGGCCAAGCAGGCGCCGGGATGGCGGCTGACCCAGCTGTGTCCCGGCGAGATGACCTGGCGCACTCCCAGCGGCCGGACGTACCACACCACCGGACCGCCCTACCTCCTGTGACGCCTCGCCGCGCAGCACGTCACCACAAACCGCATCCCGGACAGGCCGAGTACCCACCTCGGCCTGTCCGGCATGCGTGCGCTGAGGTGATGGCGCGCGGCGGGCGAGCCGAATAAGCAGTCGAGCGGCAGTCGGACATCCCGATAGGCTTCCGAGCTGCCACATCTGCGGGCCGGCGCTCGGGTGCCGTGCGGCGTGCCGGGATAAGGGAACGCGCAGGAGGATCGAGACGGACGCTGATCAGTCGGTGCACTATCAGTGGCGCGGCGACGCCTCGGACGCAGAGCTCTTTGCGCTCACCGAGGCGCATGGCGGCCGCCCGGAGGCAGGCTGGTGGGACAAGAGCCGGCCGCACTGTCTCGGCTGGGTCACTGCCCGGCTGCCGGCCGGTGACCTGATCGGCTTCGTCAACGTGGCCTGGGATGGCGCTGATCACGCCTTCGTTCTCAACACGAAGGTCGCGAGCGCGTATCAGCGGCGCGGCATCGCAACCGAACTGGTCGCCGTCGCCGTTCGCAACGCCAGGACAGCCGGATGCGAGTGGCTGCATGTGGACTTCACGCAGGATCTCAGTCCGTTCTACTTCGGCGCCTGCGGCTTCCGGCCCACAACTGCGGGCTTGATTTACCTGTACTGAGTCCGGTTATCATCCGGGTGAACCGGAATGCGCGATCCCGAAGGACCCGCTGCGAGCATGAGGCGGACAACATTAGCGCTATGTGAGCGCATCCTCACGGTCGCGGCTGCCGTGCTCACCGTCGCCTGGTGCCTTCTGGCGCTCCTGATCGCGCTGAGCTATCAGGGCACGACAGCGGGATCGACGTGGATAGTGCGCGGCCTGCTGCTGGCACTCGGCGCCTTCGTCACGAATGGCTTCCTGCATATGGCCGCGCGCGCCTGGCGATCGGCACTCGCGCAGCCATTGCCCGGCGGCCGGGCGAGCAGCTGGCTCGCTGCTCAGCCGGGCTGGCGACTCGCGATCGGTTTCTGGCTCCTGTACTCAGCCCCGGAACTCGGCACGAGCGTCTGGCGGCATCACGGCAACCCGGGCAGTGCAGGTCCACCCGAGCTGTCCTTGCTGTTCACCTCGGTCATCGGCGCCTCGCTGCTAGCGATGCTGTTCCGCGTGGTCTGGCAGCACCAGCTTGAGAACAGCTCGCGCCTCGCCCAGCCGGGCGACTTGTCTGCAGCGGTCAGCCCTTCGCGCTGATCCGGGTTCCGAGGTTCGCGCCCTCGCAGATCTGCCGCATGACGCCGACGGCCGCGACATCGAAGACGTGCATGGTCAGCGACTGCTCGTTGGCGAGGACGAAAGCGCTCGTATCCATTACCCGGACGCCAGCGGCGAGCGCTTCGTCGTAGGTCAGGCTCTCGTAGCGCACGGCATCGGGATTGTGCTTCGGGTCGCTGTCGTAGACGCCGTCGACCCCGCGCTTGGCAACCAGGAGCGCGTCTGCTTCGAGCTCGAGCGCTCGCTGAACGGCCGGGTAATCGGTGGTCACATACGGCTGACCGATGCCGCCGGCGAGCAGGACGATCAAGCCGTGCTCGAGATGGCGCACAGCCCGGAGACGAATGAATGGCTCGGCCACGCTCTGCATCGGCACCGCCGTCATCACCCGGACGTCGATGTCCGTCCGGGCGGTGAGCGCGCCGCGCAGCATGAGGCAGTTCATGATGGTGCCGAGCATGCCGATGTTGTCGGCCTCGGCGCGGCTGATGCCCCAGCCTTCGGCCATCCGGCCGCGGAAGAAATTCCCGCCGCCGACGACCACAGCGACCTGAACGCCGAGATCACGGACGGACAGCACCTCGTCGGCCACCCGGGACAAACTCGCCGGATCGGCACCCGAACCGGCATCCCCGGCCAGCGCCTCACCACTCAGCTTCACAACGACCCTGTTGTAGCGCACCATGCTGCCCCCTTCTGGCCGTTCGCTGCCTTGCCAAGTATCGGTGACGAAGAAACCCGTCAGGACTGAAACGAGGCCACCCGCCTCCCGGCACCCACCCGTTCGCGGCCGGTGGTGCTAGCCGAACAAAGCTCGGCAGGCAGCACAGCCCCATCACCCCAGGAGCAGGGGCCGCACGACATCCCAGGTCGCCTCGTCCGCGGCGGTGAGCAACCCGTCGCGGTCGTCGTCGGGGCGGTACTCGGAGCCGTCCGGCCGCCGCGAGACACCGCCGGCCTCGGCGACGAGCAGCGTGCCCGCCGCGTGGTCCCACGGCAGCGTCCGCCAGAACAGCACGAAGTCGAGTTCCCCGTCGATCAGCTGCGGATAGTCGAACCCGGCACACATGGCACCCGGCCCGAGTTCGGCGAAGCGGGGCGCCGCCGCCCGCACGCGGTCCCGGCCGGCGGCGTCGAGGAACCGGGTGTGCGCCGCCCCCCGCAGCTCAGCTGGGTCAGGAAGCGCTGGCGGGCCGGGAGCCGCCGGCCGCCGCCGGACGCGCAGTCCGTTACGCCAGGCGCCGCCACCGGCCTCGGCGACGTAGACGCGGCCGTCAACCGGGCGGACGATCCAGCCAGCGATAGTCCGGCCGCCTTGCACAAGGGCAGCCATGACCGCCCACTGCGGCCGCCCGGCGACGAAGTTGGCCGTCCCGTCGAGCGGATCGAGCACCCAGGCCGCCGGCGATTCGCGGACAGCCCGGAGCAACCCGGGGTTCGCTGCCGTCGCTTCCTCGCCGACAACCGGGGCGTCCACAAGCGCTCGCAGCTGCGGCGCGATGAGCTCCTCGGCCTCCCGGTCGGCGACCGTGACCACCTCGCCCGGTGCCTTCTCGAGGACATCCGCCTGACTGAGCGCACGGAACCGGGGCACGATCGCGACTTCGGCGGCTTCGATGAGGATCTCGGTCACGGGATCGATGAGGTTCGTGGTCAGCACGCTTGCTCACGCTAGCGACTGGCCGCTATGGCTAGCCGATCAGGCCCTCCAGGAGCGGCTCGAAGTGCCCGAATGCCGGAGTCTGCGCATCCGGGTCCTTGGCGTCGTCGTCCCAGCGGCGCACCTGGCAGGCATCCAGGGCAAACGGCCTCGCCGCGAACTCGGCAGCCTCCGCCGTCGACATCGGCCCGCCCTGGACACCGAGGGTGTAGACGGAGGCCGGGGAGAGCCGGTCGAGGTATCCGGGCTCGGTGATGCACAAGTAGCGCTTTGCGTCGACATGCAGCCGAACCGGCTCGGTAACCTCGGCACCGAACCACTGGGCGAGCCAGTTCGCGCCCTGCTCACTGTGCCGGTTGTCGGTGCCTTCCATGAGTTCGTGCCCGGATACGGTGCCAGTGAAGTGGCCGACATCGTGCAGAAGCGCCGCAGCCACCAGGGCAGGCTCTGCACGGGCTTGCTCCGCGAGCGCCGCGGCCTGCAGCATGTGCGCAGCCTGCGTCACCGCCTCGCCCAGGTAGTCGGCCGCACCCTCGCTGGCGAACAGCTCTCTGATGACCGTGATGGCGTCGCTCACATGCCCTCCCCAAGCGCCAGATCCTGCCGGCCGTCAGTATCCGGCCCGAAGGTGAACGGCAGCCGTCAGCCGCGCGGCCCGAAGTAGATAATGCCGACTCCGGCCAGGACGACAGCCGCGCCGGTCCAGTCCCAGCGGTCCGGGCGAGTGCCGCCGACGCCCCAGCCCCACAGCAGTGAGGCGACGACGAAGACTCCGCCGTAGGCGGCGTAGATCCGGCCGAAGTCGTGGCTGCGCTGCAGGGTCGGGATGACGCCATAGAGGACCAGAGTGATGGCGCCGATGGCCCCCAGAAAGATGGGGGCGCCCTCGCGCAGCCAGCGCCAGATCAGGTAGCCGCCGCCGATCTCGGCGAGCCCGGCGGCGATGAACAGTCCGATGGAGCGAGCCACAGCCATGCGCCGATTCTCGCGCGCCGGGAACCGGATTGACGCACGCACCCAGCCGGCCAGAGCGGCTGCACGGCTGGATTACCGGACGGTCAGGTGCCGGGCCAGGAAGGCCAGCGCCTTCGGAATGGCGTCGAGGCGGTTCGGCCGCCGGGCGAGTCCGTGCCCCTCGTCGCTGTAGACGAGCAGTTCGCACTCGCGGCCGCGGCTCGTCATCGCGGCGTGGAGCTGCTGCGCTTCGCTGAGCGGCACTCGGGGGTCGTTGGCACCGTGAATGATGAACAGCGGGGCGGTGATGTCGTCAGCGCGGCTCAGCGGCGACACCGACTGCAGGAACTCCCGGTCGTCGGCCAGCGTGCCGTACTCGCGCTCCCGGTAGGCGCGCCGGTACCCGGAGGTGTTCTCCAGGAACGTGACGAGGGAGGCGATGCCGACGATGTCCACGCCCGCCGCCCACAGCTGCGGCTGGAACGCCAGTCCCGCCAGCACCATGTAGCCGCCGTACGAGCCGCCCCAGAGCGCGGCGCGCGCCGGATCGAGGCCGAGCTTGGGCAGGTAGGCGTGCAGGGCGGCCAGGTCGTCGACCGAGTTCAGCCGCAGCCGCTTGTCGTCGGCCGAGTACCACGCTTTGCCGTAGCCGGTGGAGCCCCGGACGTTGGGTGCGAGCACCGTGTGCCCGGCCGCCGCCAGCACCTGCACGTAGGTAGTGAAGTTCTGCCGGGCCTGCGCTTCCGGGCCGCCGTGGACGACCAGCACAGCCGATCCTGATAGCGCTGCCGTGCCGGACGGCCCGCTGTCTGCCGCGGGCCGGTAGACCTGGCACGGGATCGGGCCGCCGTCGCCCGGGATGTGGTGCAGCTCAGGCTCAGCGGGCCGGCTGCCGCGCAGGCCGGCTGCCGAGTTCGTCAGCAGCCGGGCTGGCTCGCTCGGCACAGCTGCCTGAGCAACCGCGCCGGCAGTGGTTCCGGCAGACCCGCCGAGAACTGCGGCAGCTGCGGCACCGGCAGCGGCGCCAAGCCGTTGCAGGAGTGCGTCGAAGGGCATCAGCGGTCCGGAGAACGACAGCGCCACCGCCGCCGAGTCTGACGACCAGACCGGCGTGGAACCGAGACTGCCGGTAACCGGCATCGGCACGGCTGCCAGCCAGCGGCCGGTGACCGCGTCGTGCAGCGCGAACTCCGAGGCGCCGTCGTTATTGCGCTCCACCAGCAGTCGCGCTCCGTCCGGCGACGGCCAGCCGGCCAGGTCGAAGCCGTCCTCGGCGATCAGCCAGTCCGTGCGGCCAGCCGGGATGTCGTAGCGCGCGACGGCAGTGAACTCGCGGTCATTGTCAGAGCTGAAGTACAGCGCCGAGCTGTCGGGAGTGAAGCAGAGGCTGTGGTTCATCGCCAGGGCATCGGCCGGCGTGACGTCGACGAGGTGCTCCTGGCCGGCAGGCGCGCTGAGATCAGCGAGCGCGACGTGCTCGGCGTTGGCGGTCACGGGCGACGCCACGGTTACCGCCAGCCACCGGCCGTCCGGCGAAAGCGCCGCCTCGCCAAACAGGTGGTTGCCCAGCTGAAGGGCGCGCTCGGACCCGTCCGCGAGGCTGCGGATGACCGGGTCGAAGTCGACCTCGTTTCGTCGGTTGGTGAAGTAGCAGAGCCGCGTGTCCCGAACTGCGGCGATGGAGTGGATGTATTGCGGGTCACGGACGAGCGGCTCGAGGTCCGGCAGCTCGGCCTGCCGCCCAGCCGGGAGACGCAGGACCGAGATCTGCGTGCGCTCGTTACCGCCGTCATCGTGCGACACGAGCACGGCGCGCTGCCCCGGGACATAGCGGCCGGAGCACGGGCCATCCAGAGCGGTCAGCGGCGTCGCGCGGCCATCGGGGCTGACCTCGATGAGCTGCGTGCTGCCAGTGTCGTCACTGCCCGCGAGGACGCGGCCGTCCGGGTCGACGTCAAAGGCCTGGTAGAGCCGGAGGTTCAGCAGGGTGGCGAGATCGAGTCCCATACGTGAATATTCTCACGTATTCGGGGCAGGCGGCGCCGGGTTCAGGCGGCGCGCTGGCGGCTGCGCACGCGGTTGCGGACCCACACGACCGCACCCGGCAGGAACGAGCCGAGTACGGCGCAGGTAGCGCTGATGAGCGCGATGTTGCCGCTGCCGCCGCCGCCGATGTGGTGGCCGAACCATGCTCCGAACGCGGCGCACACAAGGACGGCGCCGATGATCCAGGGGGTCAGATGCTGCTGGTACACGCTGACATCCTGGCATCCTGACCCTGCGTCGCGCACCTCGGGCTGCGTACCCTGGCCGGGTGACTACTGACATTGAGGCACGAACCCTCCTGCACCGGTTCCCGGTAATCGACGGCCACAACGACCTGCCGTGGGCGCTGCGCCAGGCCGGGTCGCGCGACCCGGCAGCCACCGACATCACCGCTCCGGTGGGCTTCACGCATACCGATCTGCCCAGGCTCGCGGCCGGCGGCGTGGGCGGTCAGTTCTGGTCCGTGTACGTCCCGGCGCAGCTCGCGGGCGAGGCGGCAGTGGCCACCACGCTCGAGCAGATTGACCTGGTCCGGCAGCTGACGGCGACGTATCCCGGCTCGCTCGAGCTGGCCCTCACCGCGGCGGACGTCGAGCGGATCATGGCAAGCGGCCGGGTCGCGTCGCTCATCGGCGCCGAAGGCGGTCATTCGATCGGGAACTCGCTGGGCACGCTGCGGGCGCTGTACCTGCTCGGCGTCCGGTACATGACACTCACGCACAACCTGAACCTGCCCTGGGCAGACTCGGCGACCGATAGCCCGGCCGCCGGGGGACTGACGGCATTCGGGCGCGAGGTCGTCCGCGAGATGCAGCGTCTCGGGATGCTCGTCGACCTGTCGCACGTCGCGGCCACGACCATGAACGATGCGCTGGACGCCGCGGAGGCGCCGGTGATCTTCTCGCACTCGTCCGCGCGCGCCCTCTGCAGCCATCCGCGAAACGTGCCGGACGACGTGCTCAGCCGTCTGCCCGGCAACGGCGGCCTGTGCATGATCACGTTCGTGCCCTCGTTCGTCTCGCAGCGCTGCCGCGACTGGGAGCTCGGCCTGAAGGCCGAGATGGAGCGGCAGGGCCTGGACTACCGCAGCCTGGCGGCGCGTACCGAAGTCCGCGGCCAGTGGATCGCGCAGAACCCGCAGCCGGCCGCCACGCTGGCCGACGTTGTCGCGCACGCTGAGCACGTCCGCGAGGTCGCCGGCATCGATCACATCGGCGTCGGCGGCGACTATGACGGCGTGGACGTCCAGCCCGCGGGCCTGGAAGACGTCTCGTGCTACCCGGCGCTGTTCGCCGCCCTGCTTGAGAAGGGCTGGTCGGAGGAGGACTGCGGCAAGCTCGCATCCGGCAACCTGGTGCGCGTGCTCACCGACGCCGAGGCCGCGGCCCGTCGGCTGCAGGCAAGCCGGGGACCGTCGTTCGCCCGCATCGAGGACCTCGACGGAGTGCCAGCAGGCGCTCCTGGCTGACGGCTATTCGCTGAACACGGTGCGCGGCCGCTGCTGCTCGACGCCGTCGAGGAAGACGTTGACCTTCTCGTCGTAGAACGCAGCCAGGCCGGCGACCTTCTGACTCTCTGGCAGCGGCGTCCGGTAGATCCACACCACGTCCTTGTGGATGTCGGTGCCGGTGTCGACCGACCAGTAGCTCGCTGTTCCCTTGTACGGGCAGTGGCTCTGCGTCTCCGTCGGCCGCAGCAGCTCGGTCCGCACGTCGGTGAGCGGCAGGTAGTAACGCGGCGGCAGCCCCGTCTCGAACAGGATGCGCGGGCTCGTGGAGTCGGCAACCGTCACACCGTCGATCTCCACCCGCACGTGTCGCGAGCTGGCCAGGATGTCGACGCGGGTGTGCGGGTCGCGCGGGTGGGTGTATACCGGCTCGTCCTCCTCAAGCCACTCGCTCATCGCACCCCACTCGAACCGGATCGCGTCGGTCAGCTGACGTGCGGGACTTGCCGGGTACCTCCGCGCGGCGCCGACAGCGCTAGCGCCGCCCGGTACCTGGACGGTGAACAGCTCCGCGTCGCCGAGCACCGTGTCGGAGTCCGACCCGTACGGGATGAGCTCGGCTTTGACGTCCGAGGCCGGGATGTAATACGCCGGGTAGTAGGGCACCTCCCAGACATGGAGCGGTGCGATCGTATCGGCTACCAGTTCGCCGGCGAGCAGGATGCGGACGCGCTTGCGGCCGTGCTCGACCCGGACCTCGTGTGCTGCCGCCATGTTTGCCTCCCTGCTCCCGGTATACCACCCGGCCTTCGCGCCCAGGCCCACGGTCTTCTCCAGCCAGCACTGGTCTTCTCCGGCTAGCACTGGTCTTCTCCGGCCAGCACAGATGTTCGCGCTCATCGGGTACGGGTAGCGTCAGGGGTATGCGACTGGGCGTGCTGGACGTCGGCTCGAACACAGTTCACCTCCTGGTGGTCGACGCTCATCAGGGCGGGCGGCCGCTGCCGGCGTTCTCGCACAAGGCGGAGTTGCGTCTGGGCGATCATCTGGACGAGGCGAACCGGCTGACCGACGACTGCGCACAGCAGCTTCGCGACTTCGTCACCGACGCCCTCCAGATCGCCGAGGACAAAGGCGTTCACAAGATGCTCGCGTTCGCCACCTCGGCAGTTCGGGACGCGGCCAACGGCCTTGAGCTACTCGCTCAGATCGAGGCGGAGACTGACGTCGCGATCCGGGTGCTGCCGGGGCCCGACGAGGCCCGGCTAACGTTTCTTGCCGCCCGGCGCTGGTTCGGCTGGTCCTCCGGCCGGCTGCTCCTGCTGGACATCGGCGGTGGCTCGCTGGAGATCGCGGCCGGCCACGACGAGGAGCCGGACACCGCATTCTCGCTGCCGCTCGGCGCTGGCCGGCTGACGCGAGACTGGCTCCCCGGCGATCCGCCGTCGTCAGCGGACATCAGGAAGCTGCGCAAGCACGTGCGGGCCGAGATCGCGACGATGGCAGGGGAGCTGCTACGCAACGGTCCCGCAAATCACGCGGTCGCGACCTCGAAGACATTCCGCCAGCTCGCCCGGATCGCGGGGGCGGCCGCATCCAGCGAGGGCTTGTACGTCAAGCGCGTGCTGAAGCACACCGACGTGACCGAGCTGGCGGAGCACCTGCCGCAGCTCACGGCAGCCGAGCGGGAGGAGATGCCAGGTGTCTCGCAGAGCCGGGCGCATCAGCTTGCTGCCGGCGCCATGGTCGCGGACGCGGCGATGGACCTGCTGAGCTTGCCGGCGCTGGAGATCTGCCCGTGGGCGCTGCGGGAGGGCGTCATCCTCCGCCAGCTGGACGTCCTGTCCAGCTAGAGCATGTCCTTCGCCGTGATCAGTGTTCGACGGCTGTGATGCCGTCGGCGGTGTCCTCCGCTGCCGGGTGGCCGTTGCCAGCCGCCTGGGAGGGCCGACTCGGCCCCGCGGCCTGCTGACCGGCGGCCTGCTGACCGCCGCTCGGCCCGGCGGCCTGCTGACCTGACGCCTGCTGACCGGCTGGTGCAGCGGGCGGCTGCTGACCGGGCACTGGCTGACCGGCCTGACCGGGGCGCTGCGCGGTCGACAGCGCCGGCTGGCCGGAGTGACGAACGTCGGCGGCAGGCCTGCCGTTACCGACTGGCCGGGCACTCTGCTGGGCCTCGCCGTTGCCAGCTCCGGCACCGGCCACGATCCGGGCGACTTCGTCCTCCAGCGAGCCGCGGTCCGCCTCACCGGCCACTAGCGAGGTCACCACGTCGCGGATCTCGGTGAGCCGCCGGATCGCCTCGGTGTGCCGCGACATCAGCAGGTTCAGCCTGCGCTCGGCACCGTCGTGGATTGCGGTGGCGCGGGCCGTTGCCTCGTCGAGCTGCTGCTTGGCCTGGCTCTTGGCGGTCGCGACAGCGGTCTCGGCCTGCTTAGTCGCGTCCGCGACGACCCGGTGCGCCTCGTCGGCGGCGGACTTGCGAGTGGCCTCGGCGTCGTGCTTGGCGTTGGCTAGCGTACTGTCGGCCTGCTCCTGGGCGGCGCTCAGCATGCGCTCGGCCTGCTCCTGAGCCTCCGCCCGGTGCTTGTCGGTTTCTGCCTTGACATCGGAGCGCAGCTTG
The DNA here is from genome assembly GCA_963711535.1 of uncultured Actinomycetota bacterium. GTDB lineage: Bacteria > Actinomycetota > Actinomycetes > Streptosporangiales > Streptosporangiaceae > JAJYUU01. The sequence continues at coordinate 1,671,477 of CAVQEN010000008.1, forward strand.
GTGGTGTCGGCCTGCGCGTCGGAGCGCAGTGTGGCAATCTCCTCGTCGGCCTTGTTGCGCTGGGACTTGGCCTCGTCGTCGGCGAGCTTCAGGATCTGGCCGATCCGCTCGCTGATCTCCTCGTGCGGCGGACGGCCGCTCGACCGCTCGGTCGACAGCTCGAGCTTTAGCCGCTCGGTCTCGTCCAGCGCCTGCGAAAGCCGGTCCTCGAGGTCGCGGCGGCCGTCGTCCTGGCCGCGGAGTTCGAGCCGCAACTGGGCGACGGTCTCGTCCACCTGCAGCCGGTTGTAACCGCGGCGCTCCAGCCCAAACTGGCCTTCGTAGCCGAGGTCGGAGAGGTGGCCCTGCTCGCTCATCGTCTCACCCTCGAAGTATCCGGAGCAGTCACGCCGGGCCGACGGGGACGCGGCGGAGCGGGGAGACTGCTGTAATGCGGTTTGCCGTACTGCGGCTGCGCGCTGTCCGTGAGTGCGGTGGCGCGACCTGGGACGTCGGGCTCGACTCTGTCCCTAACCTACCCTGCCCGCAACCGAAACGATGTTTTGTCTACGTTTATCTCGCTTGCCTGATCAATTGGGCTGACCAGACACCAATAAAGGGATGAGAGTATGCAGCAACCGCTGATCGGATCGCTCGGCACCAGCAGCCCGCAGATTCATCCGGACGCCTGGATCGCGCCGGGCGCGGTCGTGGTCGGGAACGTGACGCTAGGCCGGGGAGCGTCGGTCTGGTACGGCTCGGTCCTGCGGGCTGACTCCGACCGGATCGTCGTCGGCGCCGAGTGCAATATCCAGGATCTCTGCTGCCTGCATGTCGACGAGGGCGAGCCGGCCATTCTGGAGGACCGGGTGAGCCTCGGTCACCGGGCGACGGTGCATGGCGCCTACGTCGAGACCGGCGCGCTGATCGGGATCGGAGCGGTCGTGCTGGGCCGTGCCCGAGTCGGTGCCGGCACGCTGGTCGCAGCGGGAGCTGTCGTGACCCCCGGTACCGCGCTGCCGCCCGGCGTGCTGGCTGCTGGCGTGCCGTGCCGGATCGTGCGTGAACTCACCCCTGCGGACCGGGAGACGTTCGCCGCGACGCCGGCAACGTATCGTCGGCGGTCGGCGCTGCACCAGGCAGCTACCTGGCGAGACAGTGACTAGCCGACAGTGACGAGCCACCGGCGGGCGCGCGAGTGAGTAGTGCGGAAATGGTTCTCATGAGTCATGCACGGGCCTGTGTCTCGCCGCTAGCCTGTGTTACAGGGGAGTTACCGGGCTGAAGGAGGTGGGCGCGTGCGCAGTGACGTCGACCTCCGTGTCCATGACCTCGTTGCTCTCGAGGAGATCGAGCTCTACGCCGAGGTGCTGAGCGCGGTCGCCGTGACAGACCGGCGACTGACCACCGAGGAAATCGACCAGGTACTCGGCTTGGCCGACCGCGTAGCGGGCAGCCGCCCGGGCCGGATCCTCTCCTGAGAGGACTGCTCCTCTCAGGATCGGACTGTCATCCCGTCTCCGTGGCGCCAGGCGCTTCCGGGGCGGCGAACACGACGTCGGTACTCCAGTGCGTGAAGCCCAGTGACTCGTACAGCCTGATCGCCGCGGTGTTGGTTTCGTCCACGTACAGCATGACCTGATCCAGCGCCCTGTCGTGCAGGTAGCGCAGGCCGATGATGGTCAGCGCGCGGCCGAGGCCGGTGCCCTGCGCGGACGGGTCGACACCGACGACATACACCTCGCCGATTGGCTCGCGACCCTGGTCCGAGACACCGTCGGACTCGCCAGTCCCGCTGTGGATCTTCGTCCAGTGGAAGCCGACAATGTCGCCGTCACGCTCGGCGAGGAAGAAGCCAGCCGGGTCGAACCAGGGCTGCTGCTCGCGCATCTCGAGATCGGCCCTCGTCCAGGCGCCCTGCTCCGCGTGCCGGGAGAAAGCGCGGTGGTTCAGCGCGACCCACGCATCCTCGTCCCGGCCGACGCGGAAGGTTCGGACGGTAATGCCGTCCGCAAGCTGCGGGTCGGCGATCGGGCTCTGCAGGGACCGGCGCATCTGCCAGAGCGCGCGGGACCGGTGGAAGCCCGCCGCCGCGGCGAGTCGGTACTGCGGCCGGCAAGTCGCCGTGTGCCCACAGCTGCAGACCCGCACTTCCCGCCTCCTCCGCGAGAGCGCGACCGAGTGCCAGGCCCAGTCCCTGCCGGCGCAGCGGCGGGTCGATGACCATCTCACCTGCTGCGCCCCCGGCAGCGCCGGTGGTGTCGAGGTGGCCGTACCCGGCCAGCGCGCCGTCGTGCCAGAGCAGCACATTGCGGGCGCGCGGTTCGCTGCCGTAGCGCAGCTGCAGCATGACGTGTTCGGAGAGCGGCATGACACCGTCCTGCCCGGCAGCGCGCCTGACCAGTTCGAGGACGGCTGCTGCCTCCGCCGGCTTCAGCGGGCCGGTAAGCGTGATCTCCGGCTTACCGGTCGGCATGCGCGGCCGCTCGCCGGGAATCCGGGTCGCCGCCACTGACGCGCCGGTCGCCGCTCGCCGGAGCGTTATCGCCCCGGTCGATCTCGCCCGGATCTGCGTCGCTCGGACCGATATCGCCCGGACCGGAGTCGACCTGGTCTGGCCGGCCCGTGCTCTTGGCCGGCACGAACCGGTAGCCGACGTTGCGCACCGTTCCGATCAGGGCCTCGTTCTCCGCGCCGAGCTTCGCCCGGAGCCGGCGCACGTGGACGTCCACCGTGCGGGTGCCGCCGAAGTAGTCGTACCCCCAGACCTCCTGCAGCAGCTGCGCGCGGGAGAAAACCCGGCCGGGATGCTGCAGCAGGAACTTGAGCAGCTCGAACTCCTTGAAGGTCAGGTCGAGCGAGCGGCCGTTCATGCGGGCGGAGTACGTCGCTTCGTTCACGACCAGGCCACTGGACCTGATCTCGTCGGCAGCCGGCGCGGCCGACTGGGCCCGGCGGGCGATGGACAGCCGCAGCCGCGCCTCGACCTCGCCCGGTCCCGCCGTGTGCAGGAGCAGGTCATCAGCTCCCCACTCGGCGGACACGGCAGCCCAGCCGCCGTCCGTCACGATCGCGATCAGCGGGACGGTGCCGGCGGCGGCCCGGAGCGCCGGGAGCAGCCGCCGGGCGAGCATGAGGTCACGGCGGGCATCGAGCAGGACTGCATCAGGGGCCGGGCTCACGGCTACCTGGTCGGGAGTCGCCGGGGCCACCCGGACGTTGTGCGCCAGCAGGCTCAGCGAAGGGAGGATATCGGCGGCTGGCTCCCGGCCGCTCGTCAGCAGCAGGACGGTGCTCACGTTGCTGCCACCTCCGGCCCCCGGCGGTCACGCCGGCCTGCGAACTCAGCTGTCTTCCGCACCCAGGTCGTCATCGTCCGGTGTCCTAAGCGAGGATAGCTGACATGGCCATCGTGACCATGAGGTACTGGGCCGCAGCGAAAGACGCGGCCGGAGTACCCGAGCAGCAGCTGTCGGCCGACACGCTGGCGGCGGCGCTTGCCGCCGCCACCGCAAGCGGCACTGCGGCCGGTGCCGATGCGGCAGGCAGCGGCAGGCTGGCGGCCGTGCTTGCCCGGTCCTCGTTTCTTGTCGACGGGAGCCCGGTCGGCCGCCGAGCGGCCGACAGCGTCTTGCTTGCCGACGGAAACGTCATCGAGGTGCTGCCGCCCTTCGCCGGCGGCTGAGCAGGGGAAGTCACCCTGAACCGCCCGGTCATCGGGTACGTACTAAGGGATATGGCAGGACCTCAGAGCGGTGGCGCACGCAGCTCCCGCCGGATTTCGTCCGACGAGGAGCTCGTTCGCGAGCTCTATGCCGAGCATGCTGGCCCGCTGCTGCGGTATGCCGTGCACCTGATGAGCGGCGACCGGCAGCGGGCTGAAGATATCGTGCAGGAAACGCTGCTCCGCGCCTGGCAGCATCCGGAGGCTATCGCGGGACGGCCGGCCAGGCCGTGGCTGTTCGCGGTGGCGCGGAACCTGGCGATTGACTCATACCGGGCACGGAAGGCCAGGCCGCACGAGGTGGGTGAAGCAGCGCTCGGGGCGCAGACCGTACCGGACGACGCAGAACGGGCACTGGAGTCCTGGGCGGTCGCTGACGCACTGACCGCGCTGCGCCCTGAGCACCGGCGGGTTCTGCTGGAGACCTACTACCGCGGCAAGTCGGTCGCGGAAGCCGCCGCGGCTCTCGGCGTCCCGGCCGGAACGGTTAAGTCGCGGACCTTTTATGCCCTTCGGGCGCTCCGGCTCGCGCTTGAGGAGAGGGGGCTGGCGCCATGACTATCGACGGGATAAGCGACCCTGCATGCCGGGGAATTCGGCTGCTGCTCGGGGTCTACGTGGTAGGTGCCATCGACCCGGCGGAGCGGGCCATCGTCGACGAGCATCTCGGCCAGTGCTCTGCCTGCCGGGACGAGCTCGCCTCGCTCGCTGGCCTGCCTGCCATGCTGAGCCGGGTGCCGGCCGCCGACCTTGAGCAGCTCGGACTGGCGCCGGCCGGGCTGCCGGAAATGGCCGAGCCACCTGACGAGGTGCTCAGCACCTTGCTGAGGCGCGTGTCGGTCAGGCGGCGGAGCGGCTCTGGCGCGGTGCGGTCGCGGTGGCTGCGGCAGCGGCGATTGCCGCGGCCGGTGCGGCCGCCGCCGTCGAGCTGGCGGCCCCGGCGGCCCCGGCTGCTCACGTGGCCAGTGCGGTGAGCCCCGGCGGCCACGTTTCTGCTGTCGTCGACTACTCGCCGACATCCTGGGGCACGGCGATGCGGGTACGGGTCAGCGGCATCAGCCCCGGGACGACCTGCCAGTTCTGGGTCGTCGGCAAGGACGGCAAGTCTTCCTTCGCAGGCAGCTGGGTTGTCGCCGGCAACTACGTCGTCGCGGGCAACTCGAAGACCTGGTACTCCGGCTCCTCGTCGGTGGCCGAAGGTGCGGTGAAGGGCTTCCAGCTCACCTCGGGGGGCAAGGTCCTGGTCGATATTCCGGCTGCCTGAACCGGGAATGCCGAGCGGAAGCGGCGTGCTGAAAGCGGCATGACAGCAGGACTGGCGGCCCTCATCGTCGCGGTCGTGGTCGCCCTCGTCGCCGGCGGGGTCTGGCGGCGGACGAACGGGCGGATGCGGACGCCGCGCGGGGCCGGGGCGACGCGGACGACCCCAGCACCGTCCGCCACCGGTCCGGCCGGCACCGCGGCGGCCAGTGCTGTGCCCGCCAGTGCGGTGCCGGCCAGTGCTGTGCCAGCAGGCGCCGCCGCCTCCGGCGGGCCGGCTGGTGCCGCGCCTGCCTCTACCGTGCCGATAACCACCGATGCGGCCGACCCGGAGATGCGCCCCGACGCTGCGGACACAGGCCTGGCGCTCACCAGCGGTCAGCTCGGTCAGCCGCTCGGGGAGCGCGCCACGCTCGTGCAGTTCTCCTCGGCTTTCTGCGCGCCCTGCCGGGCCACGCGCCGCATCCTGGCTGACGTAGCCGGGATGACTTCTGGTGTCGCGCATATCGAGATCGACGCGGAATCGCACCTGGACCTGGTGCGCGAGCTGAACGTGCTGCGGACGCCGACCGTACTCGTCCTGGCGGCCGACGGCCGGGTGGTACGGCGGGCAAGCGGCCAGCCGCGCAAGCCGGACGTGATCGCAGCGGTCGGCGCGGCGGCCGGGACCTAATTCCTATTTAAAGAATCGGGAATCCGGATAGTGACAGCAGCAGCCAGCCCGCATAGCATCGGGTGCGTGCAGGCACCGACGCGCACCCAGACCCGGATCAGCCGCCCTGGCGCCGTCCTGACCAGGCGCCGCGCCGTCGACTTCTGCCGGGTGGCGACTGCCCTCTGTCCGGCCGTCGCACTGCCGCGAGCCCGCTGACCTCTGTTCCCGCCTGAGGGCGCGTGGCCCGGACGGCGGCACCGCGGCCGGAGTAGCTCACGGCCGCACTCCAGGCCGGTACTCCAGGAAGGGGCAGGACCAGATGCAGATCGACCCGCGCGGGCCGCGCTTCGGTGCGCTGCTCACCATGGTCATGTTCATCATCGTCCTGATCACCAGCAATTACTGGGTGCTGGCCGCACAGGCCGTGGTCTTCGCTATCGGCACGCTGCTTGGCCTGCGCTATTCGCCGTACGGACTGATCTACTCCCGGTTTGTCCGGCCCCGGCTGGGGCCGCCGGGTGAGCTCGAGGACGAGGCTCCGCCGCGGTTCGCCCAGGCGGTCGGCTTTTTCATCGCCGTCGTCGGGATCATTGGCTACGCGACCGGCGTCACGCCGCTGGGGATCGTGGCCGCCTCGCTCGGGCTGATCGCGGCAATCCTGAACGGGATCTTCGGGATCTGCCTGGGCTGCGAGATGTACCTGATAATCCGCCGGACCTGGCCGGCGCAGGCCGGCACGGGCCGCTAACCCGCGAGAAGTTCATTCGCTGCACGCAGTTTGAAGTACAGACAGACAGCCGGCCTCGCTGCGAGCGCTGGCGCTACGCAAGGAGGATCTCAGTATGAGCCGTTCCGACGTCCTGGTGGACGCAGACTGGGTGGAGGCCCACCGAGATGACCCTGGCGTCGTCCTGGTCGAGGTCGACGAGGACACCAGCGCGTACGACAAGGGCCACATCCGCGGCGCCGTCAAGATCGACTGGAAGACGGACCTGCAGGACCCGGTTCGCCGTGACTTCGTGGACCGCGAGGGCTTCGAGAAGCTGCTGTCCGAGCGCGGCATCTCGAACGATGACACGGTGGTCCTCTACGGAGGCAACAACAACTGGTTCGCCGCGTACGCGTACTGGTACTTCAAGCTCTACGGGCACGAGAACGTCAAGCTCCTGGACGGCGGCCGCAAGAAGTGGGAGCTCGACTCGCGAGAGCTTGTCACCGAGGTGCCGCGCCGCGCGGCTACCAGCTACCACGCGAGCGAGCAGGACACGTCGATCCGCGCCTTCCGCGACGAGGTCGTTGCGGCCATCGGCAGCGAAAACCTGATCGACGTGCGGTCGCCCGACGAGTTCGCCGGCCGTCTGCTCGCGCCGGCGCACCTGCCCCAGGAGCAGGCCCAGCGGGGCGGGCACATTCCCACCGCGAGGAACGTGCCGTGGTCGAAGGCGGCCGAGGACGACGGCACCTTCAAGTCGGACGACGCGCTGCGCACGCTCTACGGCGACGCAGGCGTCAACTTCGACATCGACACCATCGCCTACTGCCGCATCGGCGAGCGCTCGGCCCACACCTGGTTCGTCATGCACGAGCTGCTCGGCCAGCCGAACGTGAAGAACTACGACGGATCGTGGACTGAGTACGGCTCACTCGTCGGAGTCCCGATCAGGCTCGGGGACGAGTCCTGATGGCGGCAAGCGCCGGCTGCGGCGCGCCGGCGGGCGGCGCCGAGATCGCTGACGCCGGGAGCCAGGCCATCGTCCAGGGCAAAGTGACCAGGGACGGTGCGCCAGTGACCGGCTACGCGCGGCTGCTCAACTCGGGCGGAGACTTCGTGGCCGAGGTTCCGCTCGGTGCCGACGGCGGCTTCCGGTTCTTCGCCGCTCCGGGCGACTGGACCCTGCGGGTCCTTGCTCCCGGCGGCATCAAAGCCGACCGCGGGGTGAGCGCCGCAACCGGCGAGATCGCCGAGCTCGACGTAGCGGTCTAGCCGGGCCGCCCGGCAGCAGGACGGAGTTTCGGGGCAGTGTCTCCCGCCGAGGGGGGCACTGCCCCGACTTGTTTCGCTACCTGCCATCTTCCCGTCGCCTAGACAGACATGCGCCGTTCAGCGTCCGTTCACCTGGTCCGCTTAGAAATGGTGCGGTCAGCCACCGATCGGGTGGCGAAGGGGTTCACCACGGGTGCGAGGCAAACAGGATGTCAACACAGGCTGATCCGGCCCGGTCCGGGGATCTCGGCGGCGCGACCGCCGCTGTCCCGGCGGCGCCCTCGGTGGCTGTCGCTCAGGTGGTACCGACTCCAGCGGAAACACTGCCGGGCACCGGGGTGGCACTGAGCGCTCAGGACCTGACGCTGGGATTCGGTCAGCGGACGATCCTGACCGGGATCACGACTGAGGTCCGGCGTGGCGCAGTGACCGCGCTGATCGGTCCGACCGGATCCGGCAAGACAACGCTGCTGCGAACGTTCAACCGGATGAACGACAAGGTCACCGGTTACAAGCACAGTGGTGACGTGCTGCTGGAGGGGCGCAGCATCTGGCACTCGGGCATCGAGCTGATGGCGCTGCGCCGCAAGGTCGGGATGCTGTTCCAGCGGCCTAACCCGTTCCCGATGTCGATCATGGACAACGTGGTCGCGGGGACGCGCGCACATAAGATGGTGAGCCGGGCAGGGCTGCGTGACGTGGCCGAGGAGAACCTGAGCGCGGTCGGCTTGTGGACCGCCGTGAAGGACCGGCTCAAGGACTCGCCGTTCCGGCTTTCCGGCGGGCAGCAGCAGTTGCTGTGCCTGGCGCGGGCGCTGGCCATCAAGCCAGACATCCTGCTGCTCGACGAGCCGACGTCGGCGCTCGACCCGAACGCGACGGAGTCCATCGAGGCACTCATCCGGACACTAGTGCCGGGGATCACCGTGGTGATCGTGACGCACAACCTCGCGCAGGCCGGGCGGGTGTCGGACCGGACCATGTTCCTGAATCAGGGCCGTCTGGTCGAGCACGCCGACACCAAGCAGCTGTTCGAGCACCCCCACAACGAGGAGACCGCTCGCTACGTGGGCGGCCGATTCGGCTAGCAAAAAGACCACCCGCCGGGAGGACAGCACTCCTCCCGAACGGGCGCAGGGCCGCGCTTGCGCGGACCACAGTCGCACGCACCCGCGTGCGAGTCGTGTAGCGCACGCGTAAGCGTGCAGAACTAAAGGAGTATTCCACAGGTGGCGAAGATAAACCGCTTGGTATACACCGCGGCCGCCTTGATTCCGCTTACCGTACTGGCAGCGGCCTGCGGCAGCTCGTCTCCGTCCAAACCGTCCGGATCATCGACGTCGTCGGCGAAAATGGTCGGTTCGGCACTGCCCACGTCGCCGTCGAAGACGCCGACGACCATCACCGAGACCGGCAGTTCGCTGCTGTACCCGCTGATGGGCACCTGGACGGCTGCGTATCAGAAGCAGTTCGTGAACAGCGCTGGTGCGCCGCTCACCACCATCGAGACCGGTTCGACTGGCTCGGGCACCGGGATCACCGACGCCTCCACCGGGACGATCAACATTGGCGCCTCGGATGCTTACCTGTCGAGCTCGGACATGCAGACGTACCCGACCATGCTGAACATCCCGCTGGCGATCTCAGCTCAGCAGATCAACTACAACCTGCCGACGGTGACCAAGCCGCTGAAGCTCGACGGCACTGTGCTCGCCGAGATGTACACCGGCAAGATCACCAAGTGGAACGACTCGGCGATCGCGGCGCTCAACCCGGGCGTCACCCTGCCGGACCTGACCGTCGTCCCGCTGCACCGCGCGGACAGCTCTGGTGACACCTTCCTGTTCACCAGCTACCTGAACGCGCAGGACCCCAGCGCATGGTCGAGTTCCAACGTGGGAACGAGCATCAGCTGGCCGACCGTGAGCGGTGCGCTCGCGGAGACCGGAAACGGCGGCATGGTGACCGGCTGTGGCGCTACCAAGGGCTGCATCGCCTACATCGGCATCAGCTATCTGGCCAAGACGCAGGCTGCGGGCCTGGGCCAGGCGGAGCTCAAGAACGGTGCTGGTCAGTTCCTGGCACCGTCCTCCACCACGATCTCGGCCGAGGCCAACGCTCTGACGAGCAAGACCCCGGCGAACGAGGTCCTGTCGATGATCGACGCCAACGTGCCGGGCGGCTACCCGATCGTCAACTACGAGTACGCCATCGTGAACACTAAGCAGTCCGACGGGACCGTCGCGGAGGACATCCGGGCGTTCCTGTACTGGACGGTGCACACCGGCCAGAGTGGCTCTACTTACCTGGACGCAGTGGACTTCCAGCCGCTGCCGTCCTCAGTGGTGACGCTGTCCGACAACCAGATTGCCAAGATCGGCGCCTGAGTCCATGGCAGCGACAGCTCCGGTAGCTGGCCCGGGCGGGGAAGCGGGCAGCCCGTTTCCCCGCCGGGCCGGCTCGGCCCTTGGTTCCGCCCTCCGCCGCGGCAGCGTGCTGCGGTGGCTGGGCGGCGCCGGGGCCGTCATCCCCCTGCTGGCCCTCGGTTTCATCCTGGTCGTCCTGCTCATCGAGGCGATCCCGGCGGTGCGCTACAACGGGCTGCACTTCTTCTACAAGAGCGTCTGGGACGAGGGCACCGGCTACAACGCGGTGATCGTCAACACTGGCGGTGTCAAGCACCTGTCCGGCGCGGACTACGGTGCGCTGCCGGAGATCGCCGGTACGCTGGCGACTTCGCTGATCGCGCTCATCTTCGGCGTGCCGATCTCGATCGGCGCCGCCCTGTTTATCGTGGAGCGTCTGCCCCGTCGGCTGGCCAACGGGGTGGGGATCTTCCTCGAGCTCCTGGCCGGCATCCCCAGCGTCATCATCGGCTTGTGGGGCGTGGTGACCTTCGGCCCGATCCTTGCCCGCGACGTCACGCCGTTCATCGCCAGGAATATGCCGGACGTCCCCGTCCTCAACTACCTCCGCGGCAGCACCGGGAACGGCGAGGGCCTGCTGACGTCGGGCCTGATCCTGGCCATCATGATCATCCCGATTGTGGCCGCGACGTCGCGCGACCTGATCCGGGGCGTGCCGATCCTGCCCCGCGAGGGTGCGATCGCCCTCGGCATGTCGGACGCCCAGACGGCCCGCAAGGTAACGCTGCCGTGGGTGAGCTCAGGCATCATCGGCGCGGTGGTGCTCGGCCTCGGCCGGGCGCTGGGCGAGACCATGGCGGTGGCCATGACCTGTGGCGTCGCCCTGGGTGCCGTACCGGGCAACCTGTACGGCACCATGACCACGATCTCCGCCACCATCGTCGACACCCTGGACTCAGCACTCCTGGACGGCACTGGCTTCGCCGTCCGCACCATCGCGGAGCTCGCGCTCGTGCTGATGGTGATCACCCTGGCCGTCAACGTGGCAGCCCGCTGGCTCGTCAGGAAGGTCTCCGGCACGGCTCTGCCCGTCGGCCGGGGCGTCTGACGGCCAGGGAACTCGGACGAGGAGAGGACGATGAGCGGCCTACCGGCAGCAGAACGGGACGTGGCCAGCCCTGGCCCGCACGACCCTGGCTACTTTCCGCCAGTGTCCCGGCGGCGGAGGGCCGGCAACCTCGTGTTCTGGGGGATCTGCCTGATCGCCCTCGCCCTGGTCATCGTGCCCACCGTGTGGCTGGTGGCGGGAATAGTGGGGCGGGCCATCCCGCACTTCCACTTCAGCGTGCTGTGGACCCGGACAGCGGGCCTGACCGGCGGCCTGCTCCAGCCGATCATTGGGACCGTGCTCATCACGATTGGCGCCATGGTCATCGGCGGAGCGATCAGCGTGCTGACCGGGTTGTACCTGACCGAGTTCGCCACGGGTCGGCATCGCGGCGTGCTGCGCGGCGCCTATGAAGTACTTGCGGGCATCCCGTCGATCGTGCTCGGCTTCGTCGGTTACGTGGCGCTCGTGGTGGACCTCCATCTCGGTTTCGGCTTCCTGCCCGCCGTTCTGGTGGTCTCGGTGCTGACGATTCCGTACATCACCAAGTCGACCGAGACCGCGCTCGCGCAGGTGCCTTCCGGCTACCGGGAGGGTGCCGAAGCCCTCGGCATTCCGGTGTCGTGGGCCATGCGCAAGATCGTGCTCAAGTCGGCGCTGCCCGGCATGATCACCGGATTCCTGGTCGCGGCGGCGATCGCGATCGGCGAGACTGCCCCGCTGCTGTACACCGCGAACTTCTCCGACCAGACGCCCTCGCTCGTTCACGTGACGCATCAGGGCGTGCCGTTCCTGACGTCGGTCGTGTACAACTTCTCCGAGCTGTTCCAGCCAGTCAACAGCGCGAACATCCTCTCCTATGACGCCGCGCTGCTGCTGCTCGTGTTCGTCCTCATACTCATCCTGGTGGGCAGAACGATCGCCGCTCGCGCCCGGCGCAACGCCGAGTGAACGGTTATGAGCCCCCCGCACGCCAGCTGGCCGGTGGCCGCTGGCGATGACGAGCCCGATGCTCGGGCGACCGTACGCGGTGATGGCGGAGGCAGTACGAGGCGGCTTAGCGGTTCCGGTTTGCGGGCGACCCGCCAGTCTGTCCCGGACGAGGAGGCGACGGGCACGGCTGTGAGCGTTCTGGCGAATCGCCTGGCAGCGGCTCTGGTGCACCACGAACCCGGCTGGCGACTCCCGCGCCACTCGGCGCTCGCGCGGCGCTACAACGTCAGCGCGGCCGAGATCGATGCAGCAGTCGAGGAACTCGTCGGCCGGCATCTGGTGCGGCGGCTCGCCGACGGCCAGCTGTACCGGGCCAGTCCCGCTGAATATGTGATCGGGCTGGAGGGTGTCCCCGGTCTGCTGTCGCATGTGGACGCGATGGGCGGAGAATTCTCCTGCCGCAGCCGCCAGGTCACCTGGCGGCTGCCACCCGAGGACATCAGCTGGGCGCTCGGGCTGCCCGCCGACCAGCAGGTCTGCGTGGTCCGCTTTTTGTGGACCGCGGGCGGCGAGCCGGCCGCGCTCTGCACGACCTACATCCCCGCTGACATCGCCAGCAAGCCGGACGGCGACACCGAGGCAGGGCTGCCCGCCGTCCTGAACCTGCTGCAACTGGCCGACGCTACCGATCCGGCGGACGCCGATCGTGGCACGCAGTCCGCCGAAGGTGGCACCACCGTGGAGGGTGCGCCGTCGGCGCTGCACATCGAGCTGCAGGCGCCGCCGCCGGCGGTGGCGCGCAGCCTGCGCCTGACAGCGGGCCAGCCCGCGATCATGGTGACGGTGCGGTTCGACGATCCGGAGTCGGACCGTCCGGTGGCGCTCACGATCGCTGTGCTGCGGCCGGAGATGTTCCGGGTCGTCGTGCAGAGCCCGCGCCCGCCGCTGCCGGACGGAAATGAGGGCAATCTGTCAGGTTCCTGGACACATGCACTGGAGGACTGGGAACCTTGATGAGCTATGCGCATCCTGGCTACTGGCGTGACCGATCGGGCTCACCGCGGTGAGTTAACCGCGTGGTGCGCCGCCGTCGTTGTCGTCGCTCAGATACTGCTCGCGCCGGGCGTGCTGCTCGCTGCCCTGGCGCTGCTCGTGGTCGGCTGGCTGACGCGCTGGCGACTGTCCTGGCTCATCGTGCCCGCATTCGCAGGCGGGTGGTTACTCGCCCGGTCTGGTGCTGGCATCGGCGGGCTCGGGCTCAGGGTCGCGGCCGCCGAGCTGGCGGTAGCGAGACACCCGGCTCTGCTGACCGGGCCGGGTGCGCTGCGTGCTGCCGCGGCCTGGCTGCGGCCGGAGCTTTCCGTCGCACTCCTCGCCGGGACCGCCGAGGCCCTCATTGCACTCCTGGTCGTCCTGCCCGGCCAGCGCGGCTGGCGGCCCGGCCTGCTGCTCTGGTGGCGGCGTCGCCGGGTGACGGCTGACCTGTCCGCCGGCCGGACGGTAACGGCTCGCGGCTGCGTCATCGGCCTCAGCAACGTGACCGGTCGCAGGCTGACCGTCAGCTGGACCGATGCCGAGCGCGGCGTGCTGATTACCGGTAGTGCAGCCGCCGCTCGCGCTGCGCTCCTGGCAGTCGCGTGTGCGGGCATCCGGCTGCACAAGACGGTCCTGGTGGCAGACGCGGACGACGGCCAGCTGGCGGCGCGCGCGACCGCACTGGCAGGCAGACTCGGCCTGCCGCTGGCTGAGCTCGCGGCCTCGGCTGGCGATCAGGTCGGGCGCGGGATCCGGGACAAGGCGGTGATCGTCGCCAGCGGCAGCGCGGCCGGTGAGCTTATCTCTGCCGCCACCGGGGTTCTCGGTGCGCTGCGAGAGGTCCGGCTGCGCGGCGACTGCCTGCTGTGCGTGGCCGGCTGCGACGGCCTTGCCGGGGCGGAGCTGGGTGCTCTGCTCGAGCTCGCGTCGGCCACCGGCACGGCCGTGGTCCTGACCCGGGCGCGCCCGGGCCAGGAACTACCCGGAACGCTGACAGTTGCACCCGCGGCTCGCCGGTACGCGACGGACCCGATGGCGGCTAGCCTGCCGGCAGACAGTCCCCGGGTGGCTGATCCTTCGGTGGCACGGTGACGGGCGGCGGTCCGCTGACAGCACAAGCCGGCCGGCTACGCGGCAGGATCCGCGCCGACCGGGTGTACGTCGGCTGGCGGCAGACCAGCTCCGCTGGTGATCCCGGCATGCCGCCGAGCCCGCCGGTCCGGTCCGGCGGGGCACAGGTGAGCGCGGACTGGGTGGCGGCCCAGCGCCGCGAATACCGGCGCCTCGCCCGCCCGGCCTGGCTCGCGGGTGCTGGCAGCGCTATGGCAGCGGTCGCGCTCATCGCCGCGCGGCCCGGCGTCCTGGTGGCCGTGCCCGCTGCCTGCGCTTTGGCCATCGTGGCTGCGGCGGCCGGCCGCCGGGCCTGGCAGACCGAGCGCGCTCTGACTGCCCGCATCGAGGCGGAGACAGTGCGGGTCGCTGCCTACGCCGAGCTGCAGCGGCGCGAGATGGCCGCCCTGCAGGACGAGCACGGCCGCCGATACCGGGAGTGGCAGCGCCGCGCCGCCGCGTACCGGCGTCTGCCGCAGTGGTATCCGGTGACGCTGCCCGAGACCGTGCACCGCCTCGACGTCGCCGGCGGCACGCTGGCCGGCTGGTCGGCGCTGCTCACCACCATCGGCGCCGCCCGGCTGGCGGCCGGCGGCGAGGTCACCGTCCTCGACCTGACCGAGGGCGGCGTGGCAGCTGACCTGGTCGCTGTCGCCCGCCGGACTGCCCTCGACCCGCTCGTCTGGGTGCTACCGCAGGACTTGCCGAGGCTGGAACTCGGCACTCAGCTCGGCCCGGCCGAGCTGGCGGACGTCCTCGCGCAGACGGCCTGCGCCGCCGACGGCCCGCCGCGGGCAGCGGAAGGCCGCCAGGCAGACCCGGTCGGCGACGCGGCCTTGATCAGCCGGGTCCTGGATGTCCTCGGTGACCGCGGAGCGGGCCCGGGATCGCTGCCGGCCATCATCGCGGCACTGCGCTGCGTCGGCCAGCTCAGTGTGCCCGTGACGAATGGGCCGATGACGAGCGGGCAAGCGACGAGCGTGCTCCCTGCGGACAAGGTCGCTCGTCTGGCTTCTCTCGCCGGACGCGGCGCGGGACACCTGGCCGTCGAGCGATCCTGGGTACTCGAGGCGCGGCTGAGGATCCTTCAGACGCTCGCCACGGACCTGACCAGCCGACCGCAGAGCCTGCTGCGGGTCGCGTGGCTGGACCGCCGGGCCGCCGCGACGGCAAACGGCGTGCTGGCGGCATACCTGGCAGTCGCCCTGACGGCCGTGCTGAGGCAGGCACCGGTGGCGCCGCGGTGGCAGCAGACTGTCGTGGTCCTCGGTGCGCAGCGGCTGCCAGGCGACGTCCTGGACCGGCTGTGCGACGCGGCCGAGATCGCCGGAGCCGGACTCGTGCTTGCCTATCGCGGGATTCCGCCGCATGTCCGCGAGCGCCTTGGCCGCGGCGACGCCGCAGTCGGCTTCATGCGCCTCGGCAACGCTGAGGACGCCCGCATGGCGGCTGAGCAGATCGGCACCGAGCACCGGTTCGTGATCAGCCAGCTGACTGACACTGTCGGCGCGTCGGTAACCGACACGATCGGCGTCTCCTACACCAGTTCGGCCGGCACATCCGACTCGGTCAGCGATTCCAGTTCGCTGACCGTGAGCGCCGGTCGCAGCCAGGGCCGCGGCCGCAGCAGGCACGGCACGTTTGCTCCGTTCGCGGATTTCACCGGGTCTGCGAGCAGCGACCGCAACTCTGCGCAGTCACTCTCGGATGGCAGGTCGATCACAGCCGCCATCAGCACCGGCACGTCGTGGGGCTGGAGTACCTCGCGAGCGGCCGGCACCAGCGACTCCTTCGGCCGGACGGCGCAGCGCTCGCGCGAATCGCTGGTGGAGCAGCACGAGCTTCAGCAGCTGCCGCAGAGCGCTGTCCTGCTCAGTTACCCGTCCGCAGGCGCCCGCCACGTCGTGCTGGCCGACGCGAACCCGGCGATCGTGACACTCCCGGAGGCGACGCTGGCCGGCCCCGCGCCGGCTAGCGGCCTGGCAGGATGTCCATCATGATGAGGCAGTTCCGGCAGGTCGATGTCTTCACGCAGACGCGATACCTCGGCAACCCGCTTGCGGTCGTCCTGGGCGGCGAGGGAATCACCACGCAGGAGATGAGCCAGTTCGCGAGCTGGACGAACCTGTCCGAGACGACATTCGTGCTCGAGCCTGACGACGAGCTTGCCGATTATCAGGTGCGGATCTTCACGCCAAGCCAGGAGCTTCCGTTTGCGGGGCATCCGACCCTCGGCAGCTGTCACGCCTGGCTGGCCGCAGGGGGTGAGCCGCGCACTCCGGGCACTGTCATTCAGCAGTGCGGTGCGGGGCTGATCACGATCCGGCAGGATGACGACGGTCTGCGGTTCGCCGCGCCGCCGGTCGTGCGATCCGGACCCGTGGAGGACTATCTCGCCGACCACATCGCGGACATCCTCCGGATCGGGCGCGACGAGATCGCCGACTTGCAGTGGGCCGACAACGGCCCCGGCTGGATCGCGGCGCTCCTGCACAGCGCAGACGCGGTGCTGGCACTCAGCCCCGGTGCGACGGATCTCCACCTCGGCGTGGCCGGGCCGCATCCGCCCGGCGGTCCGGCCGACTTCGAGGTGCGTGCCTTCGTCCCTAAGAACGGTGCCACCGACGAGGATCCCGTTACGGGCAGCTTCAATGCCTCGCTGGCCCAGTGGCTGCTCGCGTCCGGCCGGGCGACGGCTCCGTACCTGGCCCGCCAGGGCACTGCGCTCGGGCGCGCGGGCCAGGTCCGCATCACCGCTGATGCCGACGGCATCGTGTGGGTCGGCGGCGGTGTCATCACCTGCGTGTCCGGCATCGTCGACCTGTAACTACCCCGCTGTCATGATAATCCGGACCAATCCGGTAGCAGCACTGGTCCCGGCCTGGTAAGCACGCAGCATGGGAGTGACGTCACCGATCGGCGGCGGCGCGGCCGGACTGTGGTACCGGGTCCAGGCCGTCGGCGGCACGAGCCTCGGCGGCACTGCCGCGGGCGACTATGCGTCCGTCTTGCCGGCTGCGCTGAACGCAGCACGGCACCGCCGCCCGTTCATCGCCGGCTGGCTCTCCCGCGGCGGGGGCGCGCCGCTCGAGCTGATTACCACGGCCGGCCCGCTGCCGGCTGCCGGACGACCAGCCCGCGCCGATGGGGACCGCAGCGAGCCACAGCCGGATCAGCCCAGCCCAGCTGCCGCCGGGCCGGACGCTGCCGCCGAGCTGTTGTTCCCCTGGGGCGCACGGGGCGTCGCGCTCGACAGCAACATGCTCGCCGACCTCGACCAGCTGGTCTGGGCTCCGTGCCCCGGGCGTCAGGTTCCGCTCCTCGACCAGCCGGCTCAGCCCGCGCCGCCCGACCCCGCGCCGCCGACGTTGTTCGAGTCCGCGCTGCAGACGCTCATGGGCAGGCCGTTCGGCTGGCTGATCGTCGCTGATCCGACCGACCAGCTCGACGGCCAGGTCGCCGAGCTCCGTAACCAGCTGACCGTGCTCCGTCAGTACGACGACGAAAGTACCCGCTCCGAGGCCAGCCGGACCGAGCGACGTCTTGCCGAGCTGGACGCGTTCCGCGAGGCCGGCCTCTGGAACGTCCGCGTGCTGGCCGGCGCGTCGACCGAACAGGACCTCAGGCTCATTGCCCCGGTACTCGTCGGTGCAGCCGACCTCAAGGCGCATCCGTACCGGCTGCGCTGTCCGGAGGGTGCGCGGGAGTTTGCCGACGTGCTCGCGACCAGATCGGCCGATCCGGCAGACGGCTCAGCCGTGCCCTTCGCCGCGACCGCCGGAATCCTGGCCGCCCTGGCTGGCCTGCCCCGGCACGAAGTGCCGGGCGTGCGCGTGCTGCGGCCGGGATACTTCGATGTCACCAGCGAGACGAACGCCGGGCCGTCCGTCGAACTCGGCAGCATCCTGGACGGGCAGGACCGGCCGGTCGGCTCGTTTCGCGTACCGCTCGCGACGCTGAACCGGCACGCTCTGGTGACCGGCGCTACCGGGGCCGGGAAGTCGCAGACGGTCCGCCATCTGCTCGAGCAGCTCACCGGGGCAGGCGTGAGCTGGCTGGCGATCGAGCCGGTGAAGTCGGAGTACGCGGCCATGGCCGTCAGGCTCGACCGGCCGGGTGACGGCGCTGGCGACGATGGCGGCGGCACCTCCGGGGAGGCGCGGTCGGTTACGTTCATCAACCCGGCCGACCCCGAAGCGGTACCGGTCTCGGTGAATCCGCTGGCCCCCGAGCCAGGGTTCCCCGTGCAAGGTCACATGGACATGCTCCGCGCGCTGTTCCTGGCCGCGTTCGATGCTCACGAGCCGTTTCCGCAGATCATGTCGCAGGCGCTGGAGCGCGTGTATACCGAGTGCGGCTGGGACCCGCTGACCGGCGCGGGCCGCGCTGACCTCGATGTACCGCCGTCGGCGCCGACGCTGGCTGGTCTTCAGGCCGCGGCGCTGGCGGTCATCGAGGACGTCGGCTACGGCCCGGAACTCCAGGCGGACATGCGCGGGTTCGTCGACGTGCGGCTGCGGTCACTGCGGACTGGCGCGGCGGGCCGGTTCTTCGAGGGCGGCCACCCGGCCGACGTGGGCGAGCTGCTGCGCCGCAATGTCGTGCTCGCCCTGGAGGACGTCGCCGGTGACGAGGACAAGGCTTTCGTCATCGGCACGCTGATCATCAGAATCACCGAGCACCTGAGGCTCCGCGCCAAGACAGACCCGGCTGCCGGGCTGCGCCACGTGATCGTGATCGAGGAAGCGCACCGGTTGCTCCGGGCCGGCCGCGACGGCGCCAGCGGGCACGCGGTGGAGCTGTTCGCCGGCCTGCTTGCCGAGATCCGCGCGTACGGCGAGGGCATCATCGTCGCCGAGCAGATCCCGGCCAAGCTCGTTCCGGACGCGGTGAAGAACACTGCGCTCAAGATCGTGCACCGGCTGCCGGCGGCGGACGACCGGCAGCTCGTCGGTGCGGCGATGAATCTGGACGCGCACCAGTCCCGTCAGGTCGTGTCGATGCCGCCCGGCGAGGCCGCGGTCTTCGCGGACGGAATGGACCGGCCGGTGCGCGTCCGGGTACCGTTCGGCGGCGAACGCGAGCATCCGCCCCGGGAAGGCAGCACGCTCGAGGACAGCGTGCCTACGGGTGGCCTCGCCGAGCCGCCGCTGGCCGGACGCAGATCGGCCTCCTGCGGCCAGGCGTGCAGCCAGGGCCGGCCGTGCACCCTCGTCGAGATCAGAGCCGCGGACCTCGTCGCCCGCTCGCCGCAGGACGCCTGGCTGCGCGTCTGGTCCGAGGTCTACGTGCTCGCGCACCTGGTGAACCGCCCCCGGCCGCGGGTGCCGGTGCCGCTGCGGCAGCGGTGGGCCGGGCTGGACGAGCGCCTTCGGGAGTGCGCGCTGGCCACGACCATCGACCGGGCGGTGCTCGGCCGCGCCCGGGCACTGCGGGAGAGCTATGACCCGGCCGGGCTGTCGGCCGCCTGCGCGGCGTCGGCAGCGGCGATGCTGGACGGCGGCAAGGGCGCTGGAACCGCGCCCGGCACGACGTGGGTCATCCCGCAGCTGCAGTGGCTGCACGAGCTGGAGCGTGTCTGTCCCCTCGACGGCCCGGTACCTGACCCGTTCGCGGCCGCGCCGGCGCTCGACTACTCCCTGCCCGATCTCGCCAGCCGCGCGGATGTCAAGGTCGGCCAGCGCGTGAGCGGGCTGCGCCGTCACCAGCTGTCGATGGAGGTCACCCGGAACCGGCTGAGTGCCTGGACTGCACTGCTCGGCGACGACGACCAGGAGGCGTTCATCGAGGATCTGGCGGCAGTGGCCATCGGGGTGAGTCACCGCGGGCAGCTCGGTAAGGTCGCAGGCGAGATGGGCGTGACCGGCTGGCTCGAAGCGGTTTTGTCCTGGCCCCGCCGCTTTATCGTCGGTGCCGACGATCAGGCGAGCAGCTTGCCAGCCCGCGAGCCAGACGCCGTCGCCGGATAGCATCGGCCGACATGAGCAAGCTTCCGCTGCGAGCGCGCCTCGCCACGTCCATTGGCGGGGCCGCGGGCCGGGTGTCCCGGCTAACCGGCCGCGGCGATGGCTCGGTGATCGGCGGCGTTCTCGGCCTGCGAGTCGAGCCGGGGCTACTCCGCCTGCTGGCTGCCGACCGCCAGGTCGTGCTGGTGACTGGCACCAACGGCAAGACCACGACGACCCGGCTGATCACCGCGGCGCTGGGCGCCCTCGGCCAGGACGTCGCCAGCAATGCCTTCGGCGCCAACATGGAGGCGGGCCTGGCTTCCGCGCTCGGGCGCGCCCCGGACGCCCCTTACGCGGTCCTGGAGACCGACGAGCGGTACCTGCCCGCCGTGATCGAGGCGACCAGCCCGCGCGTCGTCGTCCTGCTGAACCTGAGCCGGGACCAGATGGACCGGGCCGCCGAGATCTGGCTGACCGCACGGCGCTGGCGCCAGGCGCTGGCGACCGCGAGCGGCTGCATGGTCATCGCGAACGCCGACGATCCGCTGATCGCCTGGGCTGCGTCGGCAGCACCCCGCGTTACCTGGGTCGCCGCGGGCCAGCGCTGGCACGAGGACTCCTGGTGCTGCCCGGAGTGCGGCTCGCACCTGCGCCGCGACGAGCTGGGCTGGCGGTGCGGCGAATGCGGGTTCGCGCGGCCGGCCAGCCGCTGGGTGCTCAGCGACGGCGCGGTCATCGACGACTCCGGCCAGGTCCGGGACCTGCGGCTGGCCCTGCCCGGAGTAGCGAACCAGTCCAACGCGGTCGTAGCCCTCGCGGTGGCGGCTCACTTCGGCGCCCCCGTCGAGCAGGCGCTGCCGAGGCTGCGTGAGGTCAGGTCCGTAGCAGGCCGGTACACGCAGGTCGAGCGGGACGGCCGGCAGGTCCGGCTGCTGCTGGCGAAGAACCCGGCAGGCTGGCTCGAGGCTTTCGACGTACTTGCCCCGCTGCCGGTGCCCGTGCTGCTTGCGGTGAACGCGCAGATACCGGACGGCAAGGACACGTCCTGGCTGTGGGACGTGGACTACCGGGTCCTCCGTGGCCGGCCGGTCTATGTCTCGGGGGAGCGGCGTCTCGATCTCGCGGTCCGGCTCGAGGCGGACGAGATCCCTTTTGAGCTCGTCGACGGGATCGACGCAGCGGTCAGCCGAGTGGCAGCCGGCGAGCTCGACGTCATCGCCAACTACACCGCGTTCCAGCAGATCCGGTCCATTCTCGGCCGGACTGAGTGACCCTTGACTGATCAGGGAGAGCGACGATGACCGATCGCCCGGGGCGGCATGCGGCTGCGCGTGACGCCGCCGAGACGCTGATCATCCCGGCCCCGCGGGCGGTCGGCGGCGACGCGCCTGCCGCCGCCCCGGAGCGGACCGGGCCAGAGCAGCCCGGACGGGACCAGCCCGTCCCGGACCGACCCGTCCCGAAGCAGCCCGCTCGGGCTCGGCGCGCGTCCGGTAAGCACGCTTCTGGCCGGCTTCCGGACGAGCGAGCTCACTCGCCGCAGGGCAGCGGACCGCAGCTGCCACCGTCGAGCGATCCGCGCTGGGATGCCGCCGCGGAGGCCCTGGCCGGCGAGATCACCAGCGGCAACGGACGGCGTCGCGGCCCCTCCGGCCAGAGCGGGCCGCAAGGCCCGGCCGAGGCCGACAGCCGTTCGCGGACGTTTGCCGGCGGCGGCGACAGCAGACTCCGGATCGTCTGGGTCTACCCGGATCTGCTGAGTACCTACGGCGACCGCGGCAACCTGCTGGTACTCGCCCGGCGCGCCGCGCTGCGCGGCATCGACGTGGAGCCGGTCGAGGTCAACTCTGACCAGCCCGTGCCCGCCCAGGGCGACATCTACCTGCTCGGCGGCGGCGAGGATCTGCCGCAGATCCTGGCGGCGCGGCGGCTGCGTTCCGACGGCGGCCTCGCCCGGGCCGCGGACCGAGGTGCGGTGGTGTTCGCGGTCTGTGCCGGATACCAGGTGCTCGGCCATCGCTTCGGCGGCGTCGAGGGCGAGCCGGTGGACGGACTCGGCATCCTCGACATCAGCAGCGGCCGTGGCGAGCGGCGTGCCGTCGGCGAGCTGGTGGCCGATGTGGATCCTGCCCTCAGCGTGCCGCGGCTGACGGGATTCGAGAACCATCAGGGTGTCACCCGGATAGGCTCCGGTGCCCAGCCGCTGGCGACACTCTCGCTTGGCGTCGGAAATGGCAACGGCACCGAAGGCTCGTACGCCGGAAAGGTACTCGGCACCTACCTGCACGGGCCGGCGCTCGCCCGTAACCCCGGACTCGCCGACCTGCTGCTCAGCTGGGTCGCGGGGCGGATGGCACCGCTCCCCCTGACGCCGAGGACTGGGCCCGGCAGCTGCGCGACGAGCGCCTCGCGGCTGTCAGCCGTTAGAGTCCGGTCGCCCTAGTACACCAGCGCCTGCGCGCCGTCAGTGAGAATCTCGGCCACGAACGTCGTCGCTCCCGAAATGCGGACGCCGTCGACGACATCCGCCTCGGTGATCTCGCGTCGCGCCGCGCACTGCGTGCATACCGTCACCGTTCCGTTGCTGCGCACCGTGGCGAACAACTGGGGAAGCGAAGCCGCATGCGGCAGGCTCAGATCGGGACAGCCATCCGGCAGGGCAAACCAGGACGCCTCGCCGGTAAGCCAGAGCGACACCGGCACTCCGCTGGCGGCAGCTGCCGCAGCAACAGTGAGCGCCTGGTTGCAGCGTTCGGGATCCTCCTTGCCGACCGTCACCTTCACTACAAGAGAACGCGGGGCCATGTTCCGACACTAGCGCCCTGCGCAGCGGCACCGGGCCGGACTGAACGATGCTTCACTAGCTGCGCGATCCGCGCGTAACGCGGCGTGGCGGCTGCGGCTTCGCAGAGCGCGCTGCTTACACTCCGCTGCATGGCCGGAATGCTGAGCGGAGCTATCCTGATCGCTGCCTTCGGCCTTGTGGCGGTGGCGGGGATCGTGCTTGTGCTAGCGCTGTTCCGCGTCACCCGCGCACCGGCCGCCGACACCTCCCGCGCTGGCGGGACCGGAATCAGCGGGAGCGGGGATGCCTGAGGAGCCGCCGGTACATCCTGCACTTGCGCCGCTGCGGTTCCTGCTGGGCCGGTGGGAAGGCGCTGGCGTGGTGGGTTACCCGACCATCGAGAGTGCGAACTTCGGCCAGGAGGTCAGCTTCAGCCACAACGGCAAGCCGTTCCTGATCTACGCCAGCCGCACCTGGCTGCTGGCGGAAGACGGTTCGATCGGGCGCCCGCTGGCCATGGAGACCGGATTCTGGCGTCCGCAGGAGGACGGCAGCCTCGAGGTCGTGCTGGCCCATCCGACTGGTATCACCGAGATCTACCTCGGCCAGATCAGCGGTACCACGATCGAGCTAGCGACGGACGCCGTGGTCCGGACCGCCACGGCAAAGGAAGTGACGGCCGCGGCGGCTGTACGGTCTCATCGGCGCGGACCTCGGCTGGGCCTACGACATGGCAGCGGTCGGGCAGCCTCTGCAGTCGCATGTGTCCGCGCAGCTGAAGCGCGTGGCCTAGGCAGGACTAGGAAGGCGGGACCGGGAGTCGAGTTCGGCCGCGCGCACCTGCAGGTCAGTCAGGGCCGTCGCGGCCTGGAGCGCGAACGGTTCGTCATTGTCCGCGTCCATCCAGCGCTCGACGGCGACTGTGAAGGCGAGCATCCCTACTTCCGCCCCCAGCCGTGCGGTCAGTTCGTCTGCGCCCCGTTCGCGCAGGGCGGCGCTGATCGACCTGGCGATCCGGGCGTGCTTGAGCAGTCCCCGCTCCTGCACTTCGGTGTTCCCCGCGACCACCTGCACGCGCTGGGCGGCCTTAGCCCGCTGCTGCGGGGTCATCGCGGCCTCAGCGGCCGCGAACGCGGCCTGCAGGCACTCAGTGAGTGTCGCACCCGGCGCGGCGCGCCGGATGGCGTCGCCGAATAGCCCGGCCAGCACGTCTTCACCGCCGAACAGGACCTCGCGCTTATCGGCGAAGTGCCGGAAGAACGTGGCGCGGTTCAAGCCGGCGCGATCGGCGATCTGCGCGACGGTCGTCTCCTCGTACCCGTTCTCAGCGAACAGGTCGAGCGCGGCGGCCTCCAGGCGCTCACGTGCGTCCGGTGCCCATCTGCTCACCGTCACAGCATAGACGATGCGACGCAGTCGCATCGTTGTGTTAGAGTTGATGCGACCGGATCGCATCATCGGCCCGGTCGCGGCGTCTGCGCCGCGCATCCTCAGCACGCAAGCACGACCAGGGAGAAGGTCCATGCGCGTCTTCGTTACCGGTGCCTCCGGCTGGATCAGCTCGGCCGTGGTCCCCGAACTCATCAGTGCCGGCCACAAGGTCCTCGGGTTGGCCCGCTCGGACGCCTCCGCCGAAGCCGTCGCCGACATGGGTGCCGAGGTGCTGCGCGGCGACCTGAACACCATCGACGTGCTGCGCGCCGGTGCCCTCGACAGCGACGGTGTCATCCACCTTGCCTTCGTCGTGCCCAGCGTGACCGAGGCGGCGACGCGGACCGACGCCAGGGCCATCGAGACGTTTGCCACGAGCCTCGCGGGCTCTGGCAAGCCCCTGGTGATCTCGGGTGGAACGCTCGTCAGGCCCGGACGACCGGCGACCGAACACGACGACCTCATCGCCGCCGGACCGATCGCGGCCCGCATTACCAACATGCAGGCCGCGCTGGCTGCCGCGGACAGGGGCATTCGCTCCTGCCTGGTCATGCTGCCCCGCTCGGTGCATGGCGAGGGGGAACGTCACGGATTCATCCCCCAGCTCATCGCCATGGCCCGGACCAAACGCGTTTCCGGATACATCGGCGATGGGACCAGCCGCTGGCCCGCTGTCCACGTGAAGGACGCCGCGAGTCTTTACCGGCTGGCCGTCGAGCAGGCGCCCGCCGGTGCGGTGCTCAACGCCGTCGGCGACGAAGGCGTGCCCGTCCGCGAGATCGCCGAGGTCATCGGCCGGCACCTGAACCTGCCGGCCAGGTCGGTGCCAGCGGCGGAGTACGAGGGCATGCTCGCGCACCTGCTCAGCACCGACATGCCCGCCTCCAGCGCCATCACCCGGGAGCGCCTGGGCTGGAAGCCCGCTCACCCCGGTCTCATCGAGGACATCGAACAGGGCCACTACTTCGTCTGACCGGCCCTCCGGGTCCCGAGGTCCAGGTTCCTGCGCTGGGCTTACGCAGCCCGCTAGGCCTCCCGCAGCCAGTAGTCGTCGAACTGCCCGCCCGACAGAGGTGTGGGCTGCGCGACCACCGGGCCAGTCGAGCTGCCTAGCTGAACGATCCTGGTCGCCGACCAGTGTGACGACACGATGCCGCCCGTCTTGCCCGCGCTGTCGGTGACCCGGATGCCGGTGAAGCTCATCGCGCCGTAGTCAGACAGCGGAGCAATGCTCAGCTGCTTGCCGCTGCCGGTCTCCGGCGCCTCCGCGATGACCTCAGCCGACGTGCGCGGGCAGGTGACCTTCGTGCCGCTGACCGTGACGTCGGGGCACCGGCGGACGCGCATGACGCGCTCGCCCCGGGTGGTGTCAGTGAGCGTCAGCCGGAAGTCACCATGCGCAGCCGAGTACGTCACCTCGGCCGTGATCGAGTCACCAGGGTGGACCTTCACCGGCAGCGTCGCCTCGGCGTAAGGGAACATCTCGAACCAGCCGAAGTAGCTGGCCGAGCCGCTGGCACGGCAGTTCGCGGCAATCCCGATCTGCTCGACCGAGGTTGACCTGCCCGAGTATCCGTCCAGGCCCGCCCAGGACGACGAGAGTGTCTTTCCCGGCGACGCGGCACAGTTGAGATACGGGACAAAGAACGTCGCCCGCACCGAGCGGAACGTCACCCGGTGACGGGTCACGGCGAATCCGGCCCAGTTGAGTGAGCCGGCGGAGCTGATGTTGCTCGTGATCGGGCCAGCAGTCACGAGGCTCTTCGGCAGTGCGAGCCGCAGGTCCGGGTGGCCCGGCCCGGGCATCGCGTCGGCGACCGGACGGCCAGCGGGCGCAGTCAGGCCGGGAGGAGCGGAGCCGCCCGCGGCTAACGCGACCGCGGACGCAAATGCCGCGACGGCGATGCCTAATACGACGGCGCGGTACTTGTTGCCACGGTGCCTGCCGGCATCGGCATCTGAGGCTGGCGTCATGGTGTGCTTCTCCCCCGCAAGCGCAGCAGCTCGCGCAGCAGGCGAGGCCGCGCATGCCAGACACTATCGGTTACGGAGCGTGCACACGAAGTAAAAACCCCCGGGCCTCTCCCGCGCCGACTGCTCACGGTGCGTGGGCACCACGAGAAGGTCCGGCAGGGGGACCGGCTGGACAGGCCGGTCAGCCCGGGGGCTCGGTGTCTGTCGTGAATTCGCCGGCCACCGCCCCTGGAGCTGCTGGTTCAAGCACACACCAGAACAGCGTCAGCGCATCTGGGAAGCAGGGCAATCCCGCGCCCGTCAGCAGGCTGAGGAGCGGCCGGTGAGACGCCTAGCGCGGCAAGCCGCGAGTCAGCGCTTCACGCAGGCGGCGGCTAGCGGACAGCCACCTCGCAAGTCCGACATCTATGCATACTGTTGGACCACCTCCTTTCCTGCGTTAGCACGAACGTTACGTCACGCCGGAGCTCGCAGGCAAGCCGGTTATTGCAGCGGGTCAGTAGACTGGCGGCGTGGTGAAGACGTGGGATGACACGCTGCGTGAGAGCGGTTACCGCGTCACTCCGCAGCGGCAGCTCGTGCTGGAGGCCGTGTCCGGACTTGAGCACGCAACCCCCGAGCAGATCTGGGCCGTGGTCCGCGAGACGGCGCGCGGCGTCAACATCTCGACGGTCTACCGCACGCTTGAGCTGCTCGAGCACGTCGGCCTGGTGAAGCACAGCCACCTGCATCACGGCGCGCCGACCTATCACCTGGCCGAAGCCGCCGACCACGTCCACCTGGTCTGCCGCCAGTGCGAGCGGGTTCTCCAGGTCGACGAGGCGACGGTCCGGCCGCTGGTAGTCGCGCTGGAGGAATGCGAGGGCTTCGCGACCGATGTGGCGCATCTCACCGTCTTCGGTCTGTGCGCCGACTGCCGGTCCTAGCTGACGTCAGCTGAGAGAGGAAAGAAACGTGGTACCTGGCGCCTCATCCCGTTGGCCCGGCCGATGACCAGCCCCCTCCTGCACGAGCCCGGCGCGGTGGCCGCCGTCGGCATCGACGCGGGTGTCGCGGCGCACTACGGTGACCCGTTCGCCGAGCAGCGCGCGCTCGCGCTCCGCTCCGGGATCGTCGACCGGTCCGGCCGCGGCGTCCTGCGGATCGCCGGTGCCGAACGGCTCAGCTGGCTGCACAGCCTGACCACACAGCATCTCGAGCAGTTCGCCGCCGGGCAGAGCGCGCAGGCTCTGGTGCTCAGCCCGAACGGCCACGTCGAGCATCACCTGGTGCTCACCGACGACGGCACGGCGATCTGGGCCCACGTCGAGCCAGGCACGATCGGTCCGCTGCTGGACTTCCTCACCTCGATGCGGTTCATGATGCGCGTGGAGGCCGAGGATGTGACCGCGGACTACGCGGTGCTCAGCGTGCTCGGGCCGCAGACGCCGGGCCCGGCGGTGGTCGCGGCGGCCGACGGCGGTGCTCGCATCGACGTGGGCTTTGGCACCGACCTGATCGTGCCGCGGGCCGAGCTGGCCGCCCGCGCCGCCCTTCTTCGCGAGGCCGGCCCGGCTGGCGCCGCGCTTGCCGGGATGTGGGCATACGAGGCGCTGCGCATCGCGGCCGGCCGCCCCCGGCTCGGGCTTGATACCGACCACCGGACGATTCCGCACGAGGTCGGCTGGATCGAGACTGCTGTGCACCTCAGCAAGGGCTGCTACCGGGGCCAGGAGACCGTCGCCCGGGTGCACAACCTGGGGCACCCGCCACGCCGCCTGGTGCTGCTGCACCTCGACGGCAGCGAGGACAAGCTGCCGTCGCCTGGTGACCCGGTGCACCTCGACGCCGCGACCGTCGGGTTCGCCGGCTCCTCCGCCCGGCACTACGAGCTCGGGCCCATCGCGCTCGGCCTGGTGAGGCGGACGACTCCGGTGGACGCGACTCTCGTGGTGGACGGCATCGCGGCGGCCCAGGAAGTGCTTGTTCGGCCAGATGCGGGCGCTAACATCCAGATTGAGCTCAAGCGCCAGCGCAGTGGCCTGTCCGGCCGTTCCCGCGAGTAGCCTCAGCCGGCCATCGGACAACGTCGTCGACAGGAGGCCGCACCGCAGTGCTGCGCCAAGCGCTCCTGGCCCTCTCGGCCAGCAAGCAGGCTCGTGAGCTGATCATGGCCACGCCGCTCACCCGGCAGGTCGTTTCCCGGTTCGTGGCCGGCGAGACAGCCGACGACGTGCTCCGGGTGACCCGGCAGCTCGCCGGCGACGGGCGCCTGGTCACCATCGACTTCCTGGGCGAGGACACGACCGAGCCGGAGCATGCTGCCCGGGTGACCGACGAGTACGTGCAGCTGCTCGGTCAGCTCTCCGCGGCCGGCCTGTCAGCGCGCGGCCGCGCCGAGGTCTCGGTGAAACCGACCGCGGTGGGCCTCGGGCTCGCCGAGCATGGCGAGAAGACGGCGCTGGAGAACATCGGGCGGATCGCGACCGCAGCCCGTAACGCGGGCACGACGGTGACAGTCGATATGGAGGACCACACCCGGATCGACGCGACTCTGCGGCTCGTTACCGAGCTCCGTGCCGACTTCCCCGATCTCGGCTGCGTCATCCAGTCCTACCTGCGCCGCAGCGCCGCCGACTGCGAGGCCCTGGCGACCAGCGGCTCGCGGGTGCGGCTGTGCAAGGGTGCCTACTCGGCGCCGGACGGAGTCGGGCTGGCGAGCAAGGCGGAGATCGACCTCAGCTATGCCCGCTGCATGCGTGTCCTGCTGGCGGGCCAGGGTTATCCGATGCTCGCGACTCACGATCCCCGGCTGATCAGGATCGCCGGGGCCAAGGCCGGCGTGGAAGGGCGTGAGCCCGGCAGCTTCGAGTATCAGATGCTGTTCGGCATCCGGCCCGCGGAGCAGCTGAGGCTAGCCGGGTCCGGTGCCCAGTGCAGGGTGTACGTGCCCTACGGCAGCGACTGGTACGGCTACCTGGTGCGACGGCTCGCGGAGCGGCCGGCGAATCTGATGTTCTTTCTTCGCGCCCTTTCCTCGCACCGCTAGCGCGTCCTCGCGCCGCAGCGTGGCCCGGATCCCGCCTGCCAGGGCGGTAACAGCTCCGGCGGTAAGCTGCCACGCGTGATCGCCATACTCGGCGCCGGCCAGATGGGCGAGGCGCTGATCTCCGGCCTGCTGCGCGCTGGCGTCGCTCCAGCCCAGATCGTGGCCGCTGCCCGCCGCCCTGACCGCGCCGAGCAGCTCCGGCAGGCATACGGGATCACGGTGACGTCGGCTGCCGCCGCAGCAGCGGACGCGCAGACGCTGGTAATCGCGGTCAAGCCGCAGGACATGGGAGTCCTGCTTGACGAGATCAGCCCGGTCACCGGACCGGACAAGCTGGTGATCTCGGTCGCGGCCGGCATTACGACCGCTTTCATCGGCCGCAAGCTGACCGGCGCGGTCCCGGTCGTGCGCGTGATGTCCAACACGCCCGTGCTTGTGGACGAGGCCATGAGCGTGATCTCGGCCGGCCAGCACGCGGGCGAGGAGCACCTGCGACGCGCGGAGGATCTCCTCCGCCCGGTGGGCAAGGTACTGCGGATCCCCGAGTCACAGCAGGACGCTGCGACGGCGCTGTCCGGGAGCGGGCCAGCGTACGTCTACTTCCTGGTGGAGGCGATGGTCAACGCCGGCATCCTGCTCGGGATGCCGCGCGCGAGCGCGCTGGAGATGGTGCGCCAGGCCGTCTTCGGCGCCGCGACCATGCTGCGCGACTCGGGCGAGCACCCGGTGCTGCTCCGCGAGGCGGTGACCTCGCCGGGCGGGACGACTATCAGCGCGATCCGGGAGCTGGAGCGGCACGGTGTGCGCGCGGCCGTGCTGGCGGCCATCGAGGCGGCCCGCGACCGCGGACGCGAGCTCGGCGCCGGCTGACGACCCATGCGGCCGGTGTGCGAGGTGAGTGGTCCTGATGCGAAATGGCTTCGTGCTGGTCAGGGGCCGTTCCCGAAATGGCAGGGCTCGCACGGGGTTGCCCTTTTCCATACAGGACTTACGCTGGATACGGGCGTGACTGATGCGCCAGATCTCGTGAGGCGTAGCAGTTCGGTCGGAAGAGGGCTACCAATGGCAGCAGACGCAACTCCGCTGAGCGATGTTAGGTTCCTGACCGTGGCCGAAGTGGCCGCGATCATGCGCGTTTCCAAGATGACCGTGTACCGCCTCGTTCACTCAGGTGAGCTGGAGGCGATCCGGGTTGGCCGCTCGTTCCGCGTGCCCGAGCAGGCCGTGACCGGGTACCTCAGGGAGGCGTTCGTCGGTACCGAGTGAGGCCTCGTCCGCCGGTCTGACAGATGCGGCAGGTACCGGGTGATGCCCGGCAATGTGGCTGCGCGGAGGTACGCTGTGGCGTTGGCATGTTGCCCGGCCGCCCGCAGAGGCGGGCATGTGCGTGGGCATGCCCGTCCGCTAGGGAAGAAACTAAGGGTGGTCTCGTGGGTTCAGTCATCAAGAAGCGCCGCAAGCGGATGGCGAAGAAGAAGCATCGCAAGCTGCTGCGGAAGACGCGCGTTCAGCGCAGGAACAAGAAGTAGCCTGCCCAAGGCCGGCCGGGCATGAGTGATCAGCAGGGCGGGTCGCCAGCTGGTCACGGTCCCGGCTGGCGTCAGCGGCTAGCCAGCGCGGCCGGCTTCGCCCGCCGGCGGCTGGCTGGCGAGTACCCGGTGGACGAGTTCGGGTTCGATCCCGATCTCAACGCCACGGTGCTCATGCCAGCGGCGCTGGCGCTCTACCGGAACTGGTTCCGCGTTCAGGCCCGCGGGCTCGAGCACGTTCCCGACTCCGGGGCGGCACTTATTGTCGCCAATCATTCCGGCGTGCTGCCGCTGGATGCGGTCATGCTCCAGGCTAGCGTTTTCGCCGAGCATCCGGCGGGCCGCAACCTGCGGCTGCTGGGCGCTGACCTGGTGTACAGCCTGCCGGTACTTGCTTCGCTCGCCCGTCGCAGCGGGCACACCCGGGCGGATCCGGGCCAGGCGCTGCGGCTGCTCGGCGCGGGAGAGCTCGTGGGCGTGTTCCCCGAGGGGTTCAAGGGCATCGGCAAGCCCTTCAGCGAGCGCTATCAGCTGCAGCGCTTCGGGCGCGGCGGGTTCGCCCGGACAGCGCTGCAGGCCGGAGTGCCGATGATCCCGTGCGCGATCGTCGGCGCCGAGGAGATCTACCCGATGATCGGCAACTCGGCTGGCCTCGCGCGGGCGCTGCGACTGCCGTATTTCCCGATCACGCCGCTCTTCCCGTGGCTCGGGCCTGTCGGCGCGGTCCCGCTGCCGTCCAACTGGCTGATCGAGTTCGGCGAGCCTGTGCCCACGGCCGGCCTCGCCGCGGGCGCCGGCGATGACCTGGATCCCGGTCTCGTTGCCAGCCTCGCCGATCAGGTACGGGACACCATTCAGGAGAAGCTCGCCAAGCTGGTGGCCGAGCGCGGCCCGGCGTTTGGCTGACCCTCCGGCCTGTCAGCCAGCGGCGCGCCGCCGCCGCAGCGCAAGCGCTGCTGTAATGCCCCCGGCAACTGCTCCCGCGCCGGCTGCCACCGGCAGCGCGATCAGCGTCGCCTTCCGCCCTGCCCGGAACTCGTGGACGGGCCAGTCACGGCTGCGCGCCTCGCGGAGCAGCCCGACGTCCGGATTGACGGCGCTCGGGTGGCCCACGAGTTCCAGCATCGGCAGGTCGTTGGCTGAGTCGCTGTAGGCACTTGACCGGGACAGGTCCAGGCCCTCCCGCTCCGCCAGGGCCCGGATCGCGGCGGCTTTCGCCTCGCCGTGCAGCAGGCCGCCCACCAGACGGCCGGTGTAGACGCCGTCGGCAGTCTCGGCGACCGTGCCGAGGGCGCCGGTGAGGCCGAGCCGGCGGGCCAGGATGTTCGCGAGCTCGACCGGCGTGGCGGTGACCAGCCAGACTCGCTGCCCGGCCTGCAGATGCTCCTGGGTGAGCTCCCTGGCACCTTCCCAGATCCGGTCGGCCATGGTGTCGTCGTAGATTTCCTCGCCCAGCGCCACGATGTCGGCGACACGGTGACCGGCCACGAAGGCGAGGGCGGCCTCCCGCGCAGCGTCGATGTGATCGGCGTTCTCGGTGCCGCGCAGCCGGAAGGCGACCTGACTCCAGGTCAGCCTGGCCAGATCACGCGGGCCGAACATCTTGCGCGCGGCGAGGCCGCGAGCGAAGTGATAGATCGACGCGCCCCGCATCAGCGTGTTGTCCACGTCGAAGAACGCAGCCGACGTGGGGTCAGGCACCGGCGGTACAAGCTCGACGTCCGCCGCCATCGCCGCGGCCTCGCCGGCCAGGTCGTCGGGATTCTTTCTGACTCTGGCCAGCCTGATCCGTGCGCCAGGCCGCACCGCGCCGGGCGGTGCGCCGACGGCGTGGTCACCGCTCATACCATCCAGGGTACTGGCGCACCGCAGCCTGACGGCCGCACCGGCACTGGCAGGGGCAGAGCGTCACGGGACCGTCATCCGGTGGTCATCACCTGGCTGCCCCGAAGGCACTTCGCGGCTCCTGGCGGCGTCCGGGCGGGGGTTTGGTCGCATCATCGCCGGGAGTCGTGCACCATAGGCAGCAAATGTTTGCACTGATCGTTTCTGGCGTGGGCGCCATCGTTGCTGCAGTCGGAGGCGGTGTGCTGCTGGCACGCTGCTTCCGTCAGCCGCGTGGTGATCTCATTGCCTGGTCGATCGCGTTGCTGGGGCTGCTGGTCAGCCTGGGCTCACAGACGCTCGGCCACCTGACCGGCTTCGACCCGGCCATGTTCCGTGGCATGGAGATCGGCGGCCAGGTCATCGCGCCGCTGGCTGTTGCCCTCGGGCTGTCGGAAGTCGCCGCCAGGAGCGGTGCCGTCCGGTTCTGCGCGCGGCTGTACCTCCCGGCCATTGCCCTCGTGGGAGTCGTCATCCTGGCGCTTGATCAGCTTGGCCAGGCCACCTTCACCAAGTCCTGGCCGGACCCCGCTGTTTTCTACCAGGTCCCGCCCGACTACGTGCTGATGTTCGCGATCGGGCCGGTGACCGCGCTGGTAGCGCTGATCGCCGTGGTGACAGTGCTGAGCCGGGGAGGGCAGCCGGGCTGGAGCGGCCTCGTCCTGGCGCAGCTGACGGCGGGCCTGGCCGCACTCGCGCTTGCCTATCCGTGCCTGGCTCAGCTCGTCGCCTACCTGACCGGGGTTCACCTCCCCGTCGGCTCGATCTTCGCGGTCCTGTGCACGGCAGCCGCGGTGCTGGTCTGGCTGGCGGGCGCGCGAACCGGCCAGGCTGACCTGGCCGCGATCCACCGGGGTAGCCCCGGCGGCCTCCGGAGCGAGGCGGGACGCTTCGACGGCGCGGACACGACTGGCGACTTCGAGCGGGGACTCTACCGCGAGGCCGGACCGTATCGCGACGACCCGCGGTACCGCCGGGACGCGGGCGGGGCCGCGTACGGCTGGCAGGACGGTTATGACGACCCGGACGACTGGAGCGACCGCCAGGCGGATGAGGACCGGTACGGGCGCCCGCACGGCGAGCCGGGCCTCGCGGCCGGCGACTTCGCGGCCGGCGACTTCGCGGACAGCCAGTACGGGAACAGCGAGCCTCACGGTGACGGCCAGCACGGTGACGGCCAGCACGGTGACGGGGACTTCGCGACGGGGGACTTTGCCCCGGTCGGCGGCGAGAGCGACTGGCAGTCCGCCGGTCCGCGGGCAGGCCACGATGATCTCCAGCGTCCGGTCGGCCTGCCTGGCGGGTCCGGCTCGAAGAGCCGTGAGCAGCTTTTCGGCCAGATTGCCATCTATACGCTGCTCGAGGACCGGGTTGCCGAGTTCGACCAGCTAACCGAGCGCGTGGTGGACCTGGTCCGGAGCCGCGAGCCGGATACGCTGGTCTTCATCGTGCACGCGGTGCCCTCGGCGCCGATGCAGCGCATCCTGTACGAGGTGTACCGGAGCCGCGACGCCTATGAGCGGCACAGGCAGCAGTCGTACGTGCAGCAATTCGAGGCAGACCGGCGTCCGTACGTGCTGGCAACCAACGTCATCGAGCTCGGCCTTCAGCAGGCTAAGGTCTCGCCGTTCCCGACGGTGGAGGACTCGGTCGTCGGCCTGTTCGGCGAGACCGGCCAGGACACCTCCGGCTTCGAGCGGCCTGACTACCTCAGGGACTACGGCCGGTCGTCTGCCCGGCCCGGCAGCAGGGATCCGCGATGAGACAGGCCAGCCGGCCCTCGCGGGACGGGAAGAGCCCGCACCGGATCACGCTGCTGTCGAGAGCCGGCTGCCACCTGTGCGACGATGCCCGTGCCGTCATCGCCCGGGTCGCCGGCGATCTCGGTGTCCCCTGGGAGGAACGCGATATCACGGCCCGCGCCGAGGATCTGGCGCAGTACTCGGAGATGATCCCGGTCACGTTCATCGACGGCGTGCAGCACGACTTCTGGCGGGTCAGTGAGGACCGGCTGCGGGCAGCGTTGCTGCGCTGATCTGCGGCGCTGACGTCAGCCGCCGCCCTGATCAGCCGCCCCCTCTCCCGTTGCCCCGGCTGAACCGGGCATAGCTCGCCGACTTTGTGCAAACGTTCACAAGGGCGTAGCGTGGAAACCGGAATTTCGGTGGGCCCCAGCGCCCGCCTCATCAGCCTCTCGAGCTCGATCAGGAGTACCGGCGCATGTCTCGCCGCCGCTCGCCGGCCAGCAGTCCAGGTGCAGCTACGTCCGGTAGCGGCAGGCCAGCACCAGCGAAGGCCAGCCCGGTGAAGGCCAGAACAGCCGCGGCCGCTCGTGCGGGTAAGACCAGCCCGGCGGTGGCGGCGCGGGCTAACGGCGCGGGGCCCGGACATGGCATTCCGGACGCGACCGTCGCCCGTCTCCCCGTTTACCTGCGTGCCTTGTACGCGCTCGCGGATCACGCTGTCGCGACGGTGTCGAGCGAGGAACTTGCGGCCGCCGCCGGGGTCAACTCGGCGAAGCTGCGCAAGGACCTCTCGCATCTGGGCTCGTACGGCACCCGCGGCGTCGGCTACGACGTCGATTACCTGGTGTACCAGGTGTCACGGGAACTGGGCCTGACGCAGGACTGGCCGGTCCTCATCGTCGGCGCCGGTAACCTCGGCCGCGCCCTGGCCAACTACGGCGGATTTGCCACGCGCGGCTTCCGGATCGCTGCCCTGGTAGACGCCGACCCCGCAATGGTGGGTACTGTGATTGCCCGGCACACGGTCCGCAGCGCCGCCGATATGGAAAGCGTCATCGAGCGCTTCGATGTCGCGATCGGGGTGATCGCAACGCCCGCCGCCGTGGCTCAGAGTGTCTGCGACCGGCTGGTGGCCGCTGGAGTTACCAGCATTCTGAACTTCGCGCCTGTCGTACTCAGCGTGCCGACGGGCGTAGATGTGCGTAAGGTCGACCTGTCGATCGAACTGCAGATCCTCGCGTTCCACGCACAGCGGCGGGGCGCCGCCGCCAGGGAAGCCGGTCCCGGCGAGGCGCCCGCGCGGCGCCTGGAGAGCGTGCCCGGCAGCGACGCCGGCCTCGACGTCGCTGCGCAGCTTGGTGCCCGGCTCGATGTGGCTGCCGGTCTGGCGGCCGCCGAGCCGATCCCGGTCAGTACCGGAGCTGATTACTCCGATCCTGGCTATCGTGAAGCTGACTCCGACTACCCGGCAGGGGCGCAGGCGGTAGGTACATGAGCGTTCTAGTCGTCGGGCTGAACCACAAGGCAGCGCCGCTCGCGTTGCTCGAGCGCGTCGCGCTCACCGGTGACGCGCTCGAGAAGCTGCTGCACGATGTGCACCGGGCCGACGACGTAGCGGGCGCGCTGGTACTCAGCACCTGCAACCGCGTCGAGGTCTACGCCGAGATCGGTAAGTTTCACGGCGCCGTCGCCGCCATCTGCGAGCTGCTGTCGCGGCACTCGCACGTGCCGCAGGCTGAGCTGACCCGCTACCTGTACGTGCACTACGAGGACCGCGCCATCCA
Source organism: uncultured Actinomycetota bacterium (assembly GCA_963711535.1). GTDB lineage: Bacteria > Actinomycetota > Actinomycetes > Streptosporangiales > Streptosporangiaceae > JAJYUU01. The sequence continues at coordinate 1,707,739 of CAVQEN010000008.1, forward strand.
GCACCTGCTGGCCGTTGCCTGCGGCCTCGACTCGATGGTGGTTGGCGAGAGCCAGATCCTCGGCCAGTTCAGGCAGGCGCTGCGGATCGCGCGTGAGCAGGACACCCTCGGCCGTACGCTCTCCGCGCTCGGCTCGCTGGCGCTGCGGACGGGTAAGCGCGCGCAGTCGCAGACGCGAGTCGGGCAGGCGGGCGCAAGCCTGGTGAGCGTCGGCCTCCAGGCCGCTGGCCGGCATCTCAGCCCGGAAGCTGATCAGCCGCTCTCGCTGGCAGGCCTCGGGGTGCTGGTCGTCGGGGCGGGCGCCATGAGCGGGCTTGCCGTAGCGCAGGCTAGCCGGGCCGGCGCGAGCCGCCTGGTGGTGGCGAATCGCACCCGGCAACGGGCCGAGCGGCTGGCCGCGGTCGCCGGCGGGCGCGCCGCCGACATGTCCGAGCTGGCGGATCTGCTGGCCGCCGCTGACCTGGTGGTCACCTGTACGGGCGCAGCGGGCCACGTGATCACCGACGAGATAGTGGAGGCGGCGCTGGCGGCTCGTTCCGGGCGCCGGGAGCCGCTCGTGCTGCTCGACCTGGCCATGCCACGGGACGTCGATCCGTGCGTTGCCAGCCGCAGCGGTGTTGTCGTCGTCGACCTCGACACGCTGGCCGACACGCCGGAGGCGGGCCTGTGGCCCGGTGAGGCTGATGTCGACGAGGTCCGGCGCATCATGACCGAGGAACTGGCCGCGTACACGTCGGCGAACCGCGCCGCCACTGTCTCCCCGACGGTCGTCGCGCTCCGGGCCAAAGCGGCACAGGTGGTGGAAGCCGAGCTTGCCCGGCTTGCGGGCCGCCTCGAGAACCTCGACGCACGCTCGGCGGCCGAGGTGGCCAAGTCCATGCGGCGCGTGACAGACAAGCTGCTGCACGATCCGACCGTCCGGGTCAAGGAACTGGCGGGCGCCCCCGGCGCAGAGACCTATGAGGACGCGCTGCGCGTGCTATTTGATCTCGATCCCGCAACAGTGCAGGCTGTGGCTCAGGCCGACGCCCAGCTGGCGGGCTGGCCCCAGGCGACTAACAGCGAGGAGGACAGCCGATGACCGGCGCCGTGCTTCGCCTCGGCACGCGGCGCAGCCCGATGGCGGTCGCGCAGTCCCAGCTGGTGGGCCATGCGCTGACCCGCGCCACTGGCCGCCAGGTCGAGCTTGTCGGCATCGACTCGGCGGGCGACGCCAGCCGGGAGCTGCTGACCCAGATCGGCGGTACCGGCGTCTTCGTCAGCTCACTGCGGACGAGCCTGCTGGCGGGCGAGGTGGACATCGCGGTTCACTCGCTGAAAGACCTGCCCACTGGCCCGGCCGCCGGGATCACGCTGGCAGCCGTGCCGCCCCGGGACGACCCGCGGGACGCGCTGGCAGCCCGCGACGCCGCGAAGCTCGCCGATCTCAGACCGGGAGCGCTGATCGGTACCGGATCGCCGCGGCGGGCGGCGCAGCTCCTCATGCTGCGGCCGGACGTCAGACCGGTGCCCGTGCGGGGCAACGCCGGCACGAGGCTGGCCAAGATGGAGTCCGGTGAGCTCGACGCTGTCGTGCTCGCCCAGGCAGGGCTCGCCCGGATCGGCAGGCTGGACGCCGTGTCCCAGGTATTCGACCCCGACGAGATGCTGCCCGAACCCGGCCAGGGCGCTCTGGCGGTTGAGTGCTGCACCAGCCGGGAAGACCTTGTTGCGCTGCTCGCCAGTGTCGACGATGCGGTCAGCCGGGCCGCCACGACGGCGGAGCGCACCCTACTGGGGGACCTTGAGGCAGGCTGCGCGGCGCCCGTCGGCGCGTATGCAGCCGGGACGGATGTACTTCGGCTGCGCGCTGTCGTCGTTGCGGCCGATGGGGGAACGGCGCTGCGCGGGAGCGCGAGCGGATCACTTTCAGAGGCTGAACGGATCGGCCGCCAGGTGGCCGCCGACCTGCTCAGCCGAGGCGCGGGAAGTTATATGGCAGTGTCCGGTGGACACCTCAGCAGCGGGGACGATGACAAGTGAACCCCACACCCACGGCCGGGAAGGCCACCAAGCAGGCGAAGCCAGCGCCCGTGAAAGGCCGGCGCAGTGAAGGCCAGCCCCGCGAAGGCGAGCCCGGGCAAGGCCAGCACGACCAGGGCTACCACCGCCAGAGCGCGCTCCGAGAAGTCGGCCGTCGGCCTGGTCAGCCACTCGGCCGACCCCCAGGTCTCCGGCTGGATCGCCTTCGTCGGTGCCGGACCCGGTGACGAGAACCTGCTGACTGTGCGCGCTGCGGCTCTTATCGGCCGCGCCGACCTCGTGGTGGCGTCGCAGTGGCTGGGCGAGCGGCTCGGTCACCTGCTCAAGCCGGGCGCGACCCTGGCCGATTCCGACGCGCAGCTCGCCGACCCCAAGCTGCTGATCAAGGCGGCCAAGGCCGGCCAGCTGGCAGTGCGCCTGTTCACCGGGGATCCGTTTCTGTTCTGCAACGCGGCCGCCGATGCCGCGGCCTGCGCGAAGGCACGGATCCCGTTCGAGGTAGTTCCGGGCATTTCGGCCGCCACGGCAGTGCCGGAGTACGCCGGCATCCCGCTGACCACGGACTCGACCGGCGACGTCCGGATCATTCACGCTGCCGAGGTCAGCCGTGTCTCCGTCAGCGACGGCACGCTGGTAATCCTCGGCGCGGAAACCGGGCCGGTCGACCTGGGCAAGATGCTGATCGCGGCGGGCTGGCCGGAAACGGCACCGTTCGCGATCACCTGGAACGGCACGACTACCGACCAGCACACGGTCGTCGGAACGCTGGGCTCGGTCGCGGCCGACCTCAAGGCGGCCGGTGTCAGCCTGCTGACGGCGCACGGTCCCGCGGTGGCAGTCGTGGGCGAGGGAGTGTCGGCGCAGTCCGCGCTGTCCTGGTTCGAGACCAAGCCGCTGTTTGGCTGGCGGGTGCTCGTGCCGAGGACCAAGGAGCAGGCCGACGAGGTATGCGACCTGCTGCGGGCGCGCGGCGCGGTGCCGGAGCAGGTTCCCACGATCGCGGTGGAGCCACCGCGCACGCCACAGCAGATGGAGCGCGCGGTCAAGGGCCTCGTCACTGGCCGGTACCAGTGGATCGGCTTCACCTCGGTGAACGCCGTCCGGGCCATCCGGGAGAAGTTCGAGGAGTACGGCCTGGATGCCCGCGCGTTCGCGGGGGTGAAGGTCGCCGCTGTCGGCGAGCAGACCGCCCGGGCGCTGCGTGCCTTCGGCATCATGCCGGACCTCGTGCCGGAAGGCGACCAGTCGGCCGACGGGCTCGCTGACGCCTGGCCGGTGTACGACGACGTGCTCGACCCGATCAACCGGGTCCTGCTGCCCCGGGCTGACATCGCCACGGAGGGACTGCTGGCCCGGCTGACCGAACTCGGCTGGGAGGCCGAGGACGTCACCGCCTACCGCACGGTGCGGGCGGCGCCTCCGCCCGCCCCGATCCGGGAGGCGATCAAGGGCGGCGGCTTCGACGCGGTGCTCTTCACCTCGTCCTCGACCGTGCGCAACCTCATCGGCATCGCCGGCAAGCCGCATGCCGTGACGGTGATCGCGGTCATCGGCCCGCAAACGGCGAAGACCGCTGCCGAGTTCGGCCTGCGGGTCGACGTCGTCGCGGAGAAGCCGTCCGTGGCAGCGCTGGTGGAAGCACTGGCGGCGCACGGTGCCGCGCTGCGGGATGCCGCCATCGAGGCCGGCGAGCCCGTCCGCAAGCCGAGCGAGCGCCGCCGCGGGGCCCGCCGCCGGATGCGCTAGCCCCTCCGGCCGTTACCCGGGAGCAGCAGTGACCGCCCGATACCCCGTTTCCAGGCCCAGGAGACTCCGCCGCACCCCGGCGCTGCGCAGCCTCGTCGCGCAGGTCTCGGTCCGGCCGTCAGGCCTGGTCCTTCCGCTGTTCGTCAAGGAGGGCATCAGCGAGCCGCAGCCAGTCTCGTCGATGCCCGGCGTCGTCCAGCACACGAGGGAAAGCCTGCGCAAGGCGGCCTCCGAGGCCGTTGACGCCGGGGTAGGCGGCCTGATCCTCTTCGGGGTGCCCGCAGTCAAGGACGGCCGCGGGTCGGGCGCCGACGACCCGGCGGGCATCGTGCAGCTGGCGCTGTCCGACCTGGCCGCCGAGATCGGTCATGACACCGTGCTGATGGCTGACCTCTGCCTCGACGAGTACACCGACCACGGGCACTGCGGGCTGCTCACGCAGGCCGGCGAGGTCGACAACGACGCCACGCTGGAGCGCTACGCTTCCATCGCGGTGGCGCAGGCGGCAGCGGGCGCGCACCTGGTGGCGCCGAGCGGAATGATGGACGGCCAGGTCGGCGCGATCCGCACCGCGCTGGACGCAGCGGGTTACTCCGACGTGGGGATCTGCGCGTACTCGGCGAAGTATGCGTCCGCGTTCTACGGGCCGTTCCGCGAGGCAGCCGAGTGCACGCCGCAGTTCGGCGACCGGGCGGCCTACCAGCAGGATCCGGCTGCCGCGCGGGACGGGCTGCGGGAGGCCCTGCTGGATGAGGCCGAAGGCGCGGACGTCGTCATGGTCAAGCCGGCGCTCGCCTACCTGGACGTCATCAGCCAGCTTGCCGCCACGGTGCAGCTGCCGGTGGCGGCCTATCAGGTGAGCGGTGAGTACTCCATGGTGGAGGCGGCTGCGGCGAACGGCTGGCTGGACCGGGACAAGGTGATCATGGAGACGCTGACGGCGATCAGCCGGGCCGGCGCCAGCATCATCCTCACCTACTGGGCGGCCGAGGTCGCGCGCAAGCTCCGCTGACCGTCAGGACGACAGCCGTTCGAAGCAGCTCTTGATGACCTGAGCGGCGGGCCGCCAAGGAAGGTCAGCCGGTCTCCCCGGAACAGGGCGGGATCGGCCGGATCGGCGTCAAAGCTGATCTCCCACCAGTACACGCCGCCGCCGATGTGCTCCACTGAGATCGAGTCGCACACCGCCTGGTACCAGTTGGCCTGGATCTGAGTGTCGATCGGTGACTTCTCAGTACTCAGCCAGGCGCCCGGGTCGGAATAGGAGCCTGGCACGGCGCTGATGCCCACCTCGCTCAGCGTCAGCTGATGGCGGACCGACGCCGGGTGAGCGCCCAGCCAGCCGTCCCAGGCTCCTGTGAGCTTGCTCACCGAGGCGCTGTCGGGGAGGTCGAAACGCGGATAGGCGTCAATGTCGTAGGTAGTCAGCGGGAGGACCGGATCGGCGACCTCCTGGAACTCGTCGTAGTTCTCGTCGTAGGTGAGCTGGCCCGAGAAGACGGACCTGATCGCCGAGATCAGGCTGTGCCAGTGAGGGGACCCCTCGAGTGAGTCAAGCTCGGTGCCGATGACGAACGTGGCGGCATGACCGGCTTGCGCCACCGCCGCGTACGGAAGCAGGAACCGGCGATAGCTCTCGAACCAGGCAGCCGTGCTCGTCGGCGTGATCGTCCCGCGCCAGGCCAGCGGATTCTGCGCGACCAGGGCATCCTCGTTCAGGACCGGCCGCAGGGTCACGCGGATGTGACTCGCCGCTGCCGCTGCCAGGAAGATCGCCATGTGAGCCGGGGTTGGCGTCAAGCCGGGCCTTGCGAACACCTCGTTCGAGCTGATTCCGGTGGTATAGAACGGGAAGCTGACGGCGATCGAGTTGGCGTCGAGGCTGACCGCATAGTTGATGACACGCCGCGCCTTCGCCGCGACGACCGCGTCCGACGTGTCGTTGCTGTTCCCCAGCCAGTACACCTGGATGCCGAGCTGTCGCATGCCGGGCTGCCACGGATCGGCGACGACTGCTACCGGTGCCGGGCTGGCTTGGGCGGCTGGCGAGCCGGCCGCCGCGGTGGCACCAGGCGACTGCTTCGGCTTGGGCCACCAGGCCGGCCGGGACGGGATGGAGCATGCCGAGGCAAGCGTCGCCAGGGCCAGGAGACTGGCCGCAAGACGGAGCACCGGCCACCGGCGCCTGCTCACGACGGCTTCGCGATCACGATGAACTTGTTCTCCGCACGCCGGACGAATTTGACGAGGCCACGCAGCCCGGCGAGACCCTCGATGAGGCCGAAGACCGGCAGAAGTCCGATGACCACCACGGGTTCCCACCACTTGCGCCGGCCGCGGGCCGAGACACTGGCGTTGAGCCGCAGGCCTTCCCAGTACATCCAGATCGCGTAGGCGAGGTTGAGGGCCCACAGCGGCAGGATGAAGAGCGTGACCGGCGAGGTGTCGGGGTCGGCGATCAGGAGGCCGATCAGCAGGACGACGGCCACGTTCTGGAACGGCCCGACGACCCAGGTTGCGACCGAGTAGCCGAGTAGCAGCCGATCGCGCAGCCGCACGGACCGGTCGCAGATGAGGCCGACCAGGCCCCAGGACCAGCGTTCCCGCTGGCGGATGAAGTCCCGTACCGTGGCCGGGGACGCGCCGTAGCAGCGGCCGCCGAACCACGCGCTCCGCCCCCGGTAACGATCACAGAAGATCAGCGCGAACTGAGCGTCCTCCACTATGCACCGCGGGCCGAAGTCCCAGCCGATCGATGCCTCGACCGATGCGCGCACCAGCAGCAGCTCGCCGTGCAGTCCGGCCCGCGGCGTCCCGCTGCCGGTACAGGCCGAGAACCGGCCGACGTCGTCGGAAGGCCGCACCGAGTCGGCCAGCCAGGTGAAACGGTTGACCGCATACTCGCGCGGGTAGGTCAGGATGCCCTGTGCCATGTGCTTGGCGTCCGGCCCGGCCCGGAACTGCTCCTCGATGAACCGGGCCATCGCGAGCGCCGTGTCCGGCCCGACCCCGGTGTCGTCGTCCATGTGCAGGATCCAGACGTCGTCGTCAGCCTCGCCCTCGTAGATCCGCAGCTCATGGGCGTAGTGCACGGCGCGTGCTTTGAACCGCGTGCCGTTGCGGGTGGCGTACCGTCGCGGGACCGTGATGAGGCGGATCAGGTCGCTGCGCGCGGCGAGCCGGGTGATGCGCTCCAGCGCTTCGCAGCCTTCCTCGATCACTATGTCGATGCGCAGGTCAGGGAAGCAGTCGGGCAGGTAGGCGATATAAGACAGGACCGAGCGCTCCAGGGCCGGGTAGGTGTCGTGGCGGCCGATGGTCGGGACGACCAGGATCAGGAAGTCTTCGCAGATCGTCTTCCGTCTGCCCGCCCAGTAGGCGTCAGACCGCCGCAGCGTCTGACGGGTCCGGCGGATGCCGCGGATGCCGATGAGCGTGTTGACGATCGGCCATGACCACAGGATTGTCAGCGGCCAGCCGAGGACGCCGCCGTAGGGCAGGGTGAACCAGCCCACGCCGACGAGCACCAGCACGAAGGACAGCGCGAGCGGCCAGTAGCGTGGCTTCCAGCGCGCGAGCCGGCGGTGGAGACGGCGGGCCTTGCGCGGGCCGAACGTCGACAGGCCGAGCCGGAACTGCCGCGGGCTGTGCGACCAGTCAGGCTCGCAGAGGACGAACTCCGGCTCTCGCGGCCGCGTCCCCGACCCGTCGAGGAGCTGCCGGGCCTGCGCGAAGTCGGCCGGTCCGAAATCGGGCGGGGCGAGACCCTGCCGGGAGTCACCGTGTCCCGGCGGGCTCTGCTGCGGCCAGCCGTCGGCCCACTGTCCTGTGCCCGTGAGCGCGTCGAGTCCTGCCAGCTGTGACTCTCGGTCCGCTGGCACAGATCGGTCTCCCCGGTGAAGTTTCTGCGATGTCGAGCGGCGATAGTAAGCTTCCGAATTGGTACTTAACGGGACTTTCGCCGGGCAATATCGTACCGGGAGATTGACCTCACGCTGGTCGTTCCGTCCCAGACGGCAGCGGAAATATCAGATGCGGACGGAAGCCGCGGGACCGAACTGCCGCATGCGGCGTTGCAGCCGGCGAGTAGCCGGCTGGCTCTGCTAGCGTGCAAGTGGCGGCCGTTTGCACGGGACACATTGCAGTCCCTTATCGTGCATGAGGGCGGGTCTTCGCCTTGCGGGAGACCCCGTTGCCTGGCCGGCAACGTCGATGCCTCCGGTCGCCGGGCAGGAGCGAATCACTTGGTCGACACTGTGCTCCGGGGCAGGAGTCGCAGGACTGCGGGGCGGATCGCTGAAGCGGCCATCCGGTACGCGTCACTGGGCTGGCCCGTCTGCGCAGGCGCCTACGTGCCGAGCCGCGGTCAGCGAGCCGGCGCCGGCCGGTCCTGCTCCTGCGACCGCGTCGGCTGCCCGTATCCGGGCGCTCATCCGCTCTCGCCCGCGTGGCAGATGATGGCGAGCACCGATGCCGACATCGTGGCCCGGATGTGGCTGACGGTCCCGGAGGCCAACATCGTGCTGGTGACAGGCCGTGTCTTCGATGTCCTCGACGTAGCGAAGGCAATCGGCCTGACGGCCCTCACACGAATGGAGCGGTCTGGCTTGCGGCCCGGTCCGGTGGCGATCAGCGCCACGGACCGGGCCTATTTCTTTGTGCGCACCCGCGGCGCGCCTGCGGACGAGGACGAATGGTGGTCCTGCCACCTGGACTGCGAGCCGGAGGAGGTCGCTGACGTCAGCGGGCTACGCTGGCATTGCCGTGACAGCTATGTCATCGCGCCGCCCTCGCGCCACGGAAATGCCGGCATCGGGCGCTGGCTGCGCGAGCCGGGCAGCTACCAGCTGCCGGACGGCGTCCCGGTGCTGGAGATGCTGGCGGACGTGTGCGAGGAGACGAGCTGATGACTATGCCCAGCGAGAGTGGCTGGCGGCAGGGCAGCGGGCAGAGCACCGGGCGGGCGAGGTCCGCCGAGTTGTTCGCGCGCGCAAGCGCGGTGATGCCGGGAGGAGTCAACTCCCCCGTCCGGGCCTTCGGCGCCGTCGGCGGCACCCCTGTCTTCATGGCGTCAGGTGACGGGCCCTACATCACCGATGTCGACGGCAACACGTACGTTGACCTGGTGTGTTCCTGGGGGCCGATGGTCCTGGGTCACCGGTACCCGGCCGTGGTGGCAGCTGTCGAGGCGGCCGTCCGGCGCGGGACCTCGTTCGGCACGGCGACCGCCGGCGAGGCAGAGCTTGCCGAGGAACTGATCGCCCGCGCGCCGGTCGAGCGGGTCCGCCTGGTGAACTCGGGCACCGAAGCGACCATGTCCGCCCTGCGGCTGGCGCGAGGCTTTACCGGCCGGCGCCTGGTCGTGAAGTTCGCCGGCTGCTACCACGGTCACGTGGACGCCCTGCTGGCATCGGCGGGATCGGGCGTTGCGACGTTCGCGCTCCCCGACTCACCCGGCGTCACCGGCGCCGTGGCCGCCGACACCATCGTCCTCCCGTACAACGATGCGGAGGCGGTCCGGCAGGCCTTCGCCGAGCACGGCAGCGACATCGCCTGCCTGATTACCGAGGCGTGCCCGGCGAACATGGGTGTCGTCCCGCCCGCCGCAGGCTTCAACGAGCTTCTCGCGGCGTTGTGCGCCGAGTACGGTGCCCTGCTCATCATGGACGAGGTGCTCACCGGGTTCCGGGTGACCGGGTCCGGCTGGTACGGGCGCGAGGGCGTCGCGGGCGACCTCATGACTTTCGGCAAGGTCATGGGCGGCGGGCTGCCCGCTGCGGCCTTCGGCGGCCGGGCGGAGATCATGGACCGGCTCGCGCCGTCAGGTCCGGTCTACCAGGCAGGCACGCTGTCCGGGAACCCGCTGGCGACGGCAGCCGGCCTGGCGACGCTCCGGGCCTGCACGGCGGACGTCTACCGGCAGATCGACTCGGCCGCGGCCGCAGTGGCCAAGCTGACTGCTGGCGCGCTGGCCGATGCGGGCGTGCCCTTCCGGCTCCAGGAGGCGGGCAGCCTGTTCTCGTTCTTTATCGGCGTGACCGAGCCTGTCCGGGACTTCGGCGCAGCCCGAGCGCAGTCCGCAGCCGGCTATGCAGCGTTCTTCCACGCCATGCTGGATGGCGGGGTCTACCTGCCGCCGTCGCCGTTTGAGGCGTGGTTCTTGTCAGCGGCACACGACGACGACGCGCTGAGCAAGGTCGCCGATGCTCTCCCCGCCGCCGCCGGCGCGGCTGCTGCTGCGCTGGGTTAGCCCGACCTCAGCGAGCCAGGATGCTGCTCGCGGCCGATGCATGTGACCTGTCAGCCAATGGCATCACCGAAGCAAATGTGGATTTCATTCTACATGTCCTGACATCGTTCAGATGATGAGGTATCTTGGCCAACGGGCCTGCACGACAGCTGATCGAATGATATATCTCTTCAGTTACGTCTGTGGCGCGGGCGACGATGCCGAAGGGCGGGGTTGGCTTTGAGTTGTTCGGTCACGGTGGTGGCGTAAATGGCCTCCGTGTCGACGGTTAACAGGCCACGCGAGGGAGATGGCCGCGACGACCCCCGCGCGCGGTCTCCGAAGCTCGCTGACACGCTCGTGATGTCGCCGGTAGTCACGGGCGGCGGCGTGATAACCACTGAGCCGGCCGAGACCGCCGTATCCCGCTTCGATACGGCCCCGCCGAGAGAAGACGAGCCCGGCACCTCCGTCCTCGACATGGCGGCCTTCTGGCCGGCGCTCGAGGCGGCCGAGGCCGACGAGCGCGCGCACCGGGAGCAGCACCTCGGCAATGTGCTGGTGCTCGTTCCGGCGCACAACGAGGCTGCCTCCATTGCCTCGACCCTCCGATCGCTGCAGACGCAGACTAAGCCGCCCGCGGAGATCTTGGTTGTCTGCGATAACTGCACGGACAATACGGCCCTGATCGCTGAAGCTAGCGGCGCCCGGGTGATGTCGACGGTCGGGAACACGAAGAAGAAGGCCGGTGCGCTCAACCAGGCGCTGGCGACCGTCCTGCCGCAGATGGGCAGGGACGACATGATCATGACGATGGACGCCGACTCGCAGCTATGTCCGGTGTGGCTGGAGCGGGCAGAGGCCACGATGAGGCTGAGCCCGAAGATCGGCGCTGTCTGCGGCGTGTTCCTCGGCGAGCATGGCGCTGGACTGATCGGGCAGTTCCAGCGCAACGAGTTCGTGCGCTATGCGCGCCAGGTCGGCCGCCATAACCAGGCTCCGGTGCTCTCCGGGACCGGCACGCTGTTCCGAGTGCGTGCGCTGCGCGAGGTAGCCCGCGAGCGCGGTCACAGGCTCCCGGACAACCCCGGCCAGTGCTACTCGACAATCTCGATCACCGAGGACAACGAGATCACGCTCGCGCTCAAGACGATCGGCTATAAATGCTGGTCGGTTCCCGGCTGCTACACGCTCACCGAGCTCATGCCGACGTGGGCTCAGCTGTTCCGGCAGCGGCTCCGCTGGCAGCGGGGGACGCTCACGGACCTGCGCACCTACGGCATCTCGCTGATCACGCTCGGTGCCTGGCTCAAGCAGATCTTCATCTACCTGGCGATTACCGGCACGATCGCTACCTGGGCCATCATGTGCCTGTCGATCGACAGGGGCATCTCCTTCAACCTGCAATGGTCGATCGCGGTGGGCTCCCTGACACTCGTGGAACGCCTGATAACCGTGCGCCGGGCCGGACTCATCGGCCTGCTGCTGGCGCTCGTCCTTATTCCCGAATTCTGCTACGACCTGTTCAAGCTCTCGTTCTTCCTGCGTGCGCTCTTCGACAACATGCGTCGTGTCGATGTGCACTGGAACCATGTGGTGAAAGGCGATGTTTGAGGTAGGTCATATCGCCTACAGCGTCCTGCAGGCATTTCAGCCGCCGGGCCGGTGGCTTTTCGTCAAGATCTTCGTCCTCGGCTTCTGCATCGCCGCGGTCGGCCGGCTGATCCCGTGGACGCCAGTGCGCACGTTCTCCAAGCGATCTCGGAGGATTCTGGTCAGCTTGTGGGCAGTCGCGCTGCTCGCTCTCGGGTGCTTCTTCTCGGGGACTGCGCTCGTCGTGACCCGGGCCTACGCCGAGTTCACGGCGGTGCACGACAGCCCCGCCTACGCGTCGCTGACCACAAAGGTCAGCAGCTATCTCGGCGTCTACGAGCCAGGTGCCCCGGCCAGCTACGATCCGGTGGAGCGCTTTTCGCAGGCGACGAAGACCCGGCCGGGTATCGCCCTCTACTACAGCACCTGGGGCCTGCCGTTCCAGCAGGCCTTCGCGGCGACTGCCTACAGTCACCATGTGGTAACTCTGATCCAGATGATGCCGAGCGGCCCCGGCGTCAGCATGGCCGCGATCGCCCGCGGAGCCGACGACAGCTACCTGAAGTCCTTTGCCGCGAGCGTCCGGGATTTCCGTCATCCGGTCATCATGGGGTTCGCGCCCGAGATGAACGGCAACTGGTATTCGTGGGGCTACACCAAGGTCAAGCCTGCGACCTGGGTGGCTGCATGGCGGCACGTCGTCACCGTGTTCCGCTCCGTCGGTGCTGACAACGTGACCTGGCTGTGGACCTCGAACCAGGTTTACAGCGGATCGGGGCCGCTGACGGAATACTGGCCGGGAAACCAGTACGTGAACTGGGTAGGTATCGACGCCTATTTCGTTCCGGCTGAGCACAAGTTTAGCCAGGTGATCATCCCGACGCTGAAGCAGATCCGGCGCCTGACGGACCGCCCAGTGATCATTTCCGAGACCGGGGTAGCCCCCGGCGCCGGCAAGCCCGCTGTCCTCGAGCAGATCTTTGCCGGCGTCCGCGCGCAGGACTTGCTCGGCTTCGTCTACTTCGACGGCAACCAGCAGGAGGACGCGGACTATCACTACCGCTGGCGTCTTGAGGACAGTCAGTCGGCCGTCAACGCGTACGGGCTGCTGGCCCGCCAGAACGCCACGCTGCCTCACCCGGCGGTGCTGACCCTGCCGGAGCCGCAGCAGCACGGCACAGGGTCCCCGACACCGGCCGGCTCCCCGTCGCCGTAACCAGCGCGCACGACACGCGGCCGGCAGGGTGACCTGCATTGGGTAGCCTGTGACCGCTATGAGCGCCAGCGAGAATCACCGCACCGGGGACGCGGTCGGCGACTCCCGTCATGCCGCCACTGCGGTCGTCCATCTGGTCAGGCACGGCGAGGTCGACAACCCCGACGGCGTGCTCTACGGTCGCATTCCCGGCTTCCACCTGTCGGAGGCTGGCCGGCTGATGGCCAAGGCGGCGGCCGACTACCTGGCCGGGCGCGACGTGACCGTCGTGCGCTCATCGCCGCTGGAGCGTGCGGTAGAAACGGCAGAACCGATCGCCGCGGAGTTCGGCCTCCCGATCGGTCTTGACGATCGGCTGATCGAGCCGTGGAACCATTTCGAGGGCATGCGGTTCGGCGTCGGTGACGGGGCGCTGCGCCAGCCGCGGCACTGGATTCACCTCCGCAATCCGTTCCTGCCCTCCTGGGGTGAGCCATACCGGGAGGTAGCGGTGCGGGTGCTCGCAGCCGCAGCCGACGCAGGGCGGGCAGCTAGCGGGCACGAGGCCGTCTGCGTCAGTCACCAGCTGCCGATCTGGGTGGCCCGCAGGGCAGCCGAGGGGCGCCGCACATGGCATGACCCGCGCCGGCGGCAGTGCGCACTCGGCAGCGTCACCAGCTTCACCTTCCGGGACGGCGAGGTGACGGACGTGCAGTACGCCGCGCCGTCTGGTGACGGCCGGCATCAGGTGGCTGGTGCCTGAGAGTCAGCTCAGGACTGCCTGAAATCCAGGGCAAACGCCGGGCCGGCCGCACAGCGCCGTTCGGTGTCCGGCACAATGGGCCCGTACTACTGCCTGTAGGAGATAGCTTCCGTTGCCTCGCCTCGCTGCTGCCCTGAGTCGCCCCGCGCGGTTCCGGCCTGCCGCAGCGCGGGGGCTGCTCGGTGCCGTCCTGGCCGGGCTGGTCGTGCTGGCAGTGGCCGGCTGTGACGGCGGCGCGATCGGTGCGAACGTGCCGCAGAGCTCCGGGCAGAGTTTCGTCAGCCACAGCTACGAGTCGACGTTCTACCCGGTCGGTCAGCGGCCGACAGCGCCGAACGTTTCCGGTACGACTCTCACCGGCCAGCACCTGAGCCTGGCTTCCTACCGGGGCGACACCGTCGTGCTCAACTTCTGGGGCTCCTGGTGCGACCCGTGCCGAGCGGAGGCGCCGGCGCTCGGCACTCTCGCTCGCCAGCTCCAGTCACAGCACGTGCGGTTTGTCGGCGTGGATATCCGGGATGAGCCGGACAGCGCGCTGTCGTTCATGCAGGATTTCAACGTCGGCTACCCGAGCCTGAACGATCCGAATGACGAAATCGCGCTGGAGTTCCACAGTACGGTGCCGCCGGCCGACATTCCGACCACGCTGATCATTGACCGTCGTGGCAGGATCGCGGCCCGGATCTTCGGAGCCTCGACCTATGCCGAGCTCAAGCAGCTCGTCGACAAGGTGGCTGGCCTTACGTCATGACGGCTACTGAGGGTGATGCGATGAGCGGACTGCCCGCGGACGGCGAGTTTCGCGGAACCGGCACTGGCCTGGCCACCCCTGCAAAGGCGTGCACGCCGGGCGCGAGCGACTGGTCCGGCGCCGATCCGGGCAAGCGCTGGCCCGGTCGCCCGCGCGGCGGCCGCATGGGCGTAGCCGGCTGGCTGCGGTGGACCTGGCGGCAGCTGACGTCGATGCGCACCGCGCTGATCCTGCTTTTTCTGCTAGCACTCGCGAGCGTTCCGGGATCGGTGCTGCCGCAGGAAGGAATCGACCCGGCCGCGGTCACTCAGTACTACCAGTCGCACCCGGCGCTGGCGCCGATCCTGAACCGGCTCTCGCTCTTCAGCGTCTTCGCAGCACCCTGGTTCGCCGCTATCTACCTGCTGCTGTTCGCCTCGCTGGCTGGATGCGTGCTGCCCCGCACGTTCCGGCTCGTCGGGTCGGCCCGCCAGAAGCCGCCGCGTGCGCCCAGTAACCTGCGCCGGCTGCCCGCGAACGCGAGCTACACCACGGATCTCGAGCCTGCCGCGGCCCTGGCGAAGGCGGCAGGACTCCTCCGGGGCCGCCGCTTCCGGCTGCACGAAGGCGACGGCTGGGTCTCGGCCGAGAAGGGCTACCTGCGCGAGGTCGGCAACCTGCTGTTCCACATCGCGCTGCTGGCGCTGCTCCTCTCGGTGGGCCTCGGCGGCCTGTTCGGCTACAAGGCCAACCGGCTGCTGATCGTCGGTCAGGGATTCGCCAATACACCGACGGCCCTGGACGTCTTCCACCCGGGGCGGCTGGTCAGCCCGACAGACCTGCAGCCGTTCTCGATCAACCTGGACCACTTCACGGCCAGTTACGTGACCTCCGGGCCTCAGCTCGACCAGCCCATCACCTATGACGCCAGCCTCAGCTACCAGACCCGGCCGGGCTCATCGACCCGGCACTACATGCTGCGGGTGAACCATCCGCTCGTGGTGGACAGCGTGAGCGTCTACCTGATCGGGCACGGCTACGCTCCGGTCTTCAGGGTCACCGACGGCACCGGCAAGGTCCGCTGGGACGGACCGGTGCCCTTCATCCCGGTGGACCAGACGACGCTGACGTCCGAGGGCGTCATCAAGGTTCCGGACGCCCAGCCCTACCAGCTCGGCTTTGCCGGAGTGTTCGTGCCGAGCGCGGTGGACGCCGGCGGGCAGCTCCAGTCAGCCTTCCCGGCAGCGCTGAACCCGCGCGTCAGCCTCGTCGCCTTCAAGGGCAACCTGGGCATGAACTCGGGCACGCCGCAGTCGGTCTACACGCTCGACACCAAGGGCCTGAAGCAGCTGCCGATAGCACCGCGGGCGCTGGCGGCCGGCCAGTCGATGAAGCTGCCCGACGGCGCCGGGACGATCACTTACCTCGGCTACCAGCAGTGGATCAGCCTGGCAGTCACCTACGACCCCGGTCAGCTGCCGGCTCTCATCTCCGGATTCGGCGCCCTGGCCGGGCTCATCTTGTCATTCCTGGTGCGGCGGCGCCGCGTCTTCGTCCGTGCGGCTACGACTGCCGACGGCAGCACCGAAGTGATCGTGGCCGGACTTGCGCGCTCCGATGCAGCAGGCGGTTTCGACTCCGAGTTCGCCGAACTGTCCCGGCAGTTGCGGGATAAGCACGCAGGCCGGTCGATGGCTGCTAGCCAGACTGGTGACGGCACCGTTGATGCCGCAGACGATTCCTTCGACGACGATTCCGACAGCGACCACACGCCAGTTCCAGTCGCAGCTGCCGTTTCCGGCACCCTGGCGACCGCCGATCCTCCGGCAGCCGCGAACCCCGAGGCGCTCACTAGCCGAGAGAAAGAGTGAGGCTCTGATGCCCGTCAACACCACGCTCGCTGACAGCAGCAACGGGCTGTTGCTCAGCACGCTGATTCTCTACGCGCTCGCCATGCTGTGCTACGCATCCGACCTCGCGTTTGCCCGGCATCGTGTCCTCGCCGGTCTCGACTCCGCGACCGCAGCGGACGCGAAGGTAACCGAGGCCAAGGTGCCCGAGCTGGTCGGCGCAGGGGCTCCTGCCACTGCTGGCGGTCCGGCGGTCGGCAGGCCTGCGGTGACGGCCCGGCCGGATCTTCCGCCGGACGCCGAGGGCGGCGGGAAGGCGAGCAGGTGGCCGTCCGGAGCGTGGATGCGGACCGGCTTCGGCCTCACCTGCGTCGGCCTCGTCCTGCACGTGGCCGCCATCCTGACGCGGGGCCTGGCGGAGCACCGGGTGCCGTGGGGCAACATGTACGAGTTCATCGGCGCGTTCACCTGCATGGCGGTCATCGTGCTGGTGGCCGCGGCGGTGTGGTATCGCGCCTACTACATGGGCCTGTTCGTGCTGCTGCCGGTGGTCCTGGCGCTCGGGATCGACCTCACCTGGATCTACACGCCGGCCTGTGCTGGTGCCGGCGCTCCAGTCGTACTGGATCGCGATCCACGTCACCGCGATGATCATCGCGATCGGCCTGTTCGTCTTCGGCGCGGTAGTGACGACGTTGTACCTGCTGGCTGACCGCAGCCAGCGCCGCCTTGCCGCCGGGCGGTCGTCCTGGTCTGCCGGGATCTGGCAGCGCCTGCCGAAGCCCATCATCCTGGACCGACTGTCCTACCGCAGTGTCCTCTTCGGCTTCCCGGTCTGGACGTTCGGCGTTATGGCGGGCGCGATCTGGGCGGACCACGCGTGGGGCCGCTACTGGGGCTGGGACCCCAAGGAGACCTGGTCGTTTATCACCTGGGTCATCTACGCCATGTTCCTGCACGCCCGGGCAACCGCGGGCTGGCGCGGGCGTCGTGCTGGCTGGATCCACTTGATCGCGTTCGGCTGCCTGATGTTCAACGTCATCGGCGTGAACCTGTGGATCACCGGCCTTCACTCGTACGCCGGGATGAGCTGACCGCGGGCCGGGCGGGCGGCGGGAGTACTCCGCGGGCGAGCTACACGCGAGAACTACGCGGCAGAACTAACGAGTTCTCGCGCTCGTCGCGGATGCGGCGGCCGAGTTCGACCAGGAAGTCCTCGTCGTCGTCCGGCCCGAGCGGGCGCGTGGTGACCGCGAACCCGGCCGGGCCGCTGAACTCGGCGTAGCCGCCCGCGGCCTGCGCGGCGGGGTGCCGGAGGAGGGCCTCCGCAGGCCCGAAGCCGCCCCTGGCGTACGGGTTACTTCGATGGAACGACAGCCGCCGCGGCCGGCCAACCACCAGCCAGGCGATACCGCCGAAGACCCAGAACGCGCCCGCGATGACGAGCCAGGTGCCCTTACCGAACGTAGTGAACTCCGAGTCCGGTGTCATGGTGATGTCCAGCATGCAGGGCAACACGAAGCCAACGCTAAAGAGGATGATAACCGCACAAACGGGCAACAGCATGCAGGCAGCCTAGCTGGTCAGATGTACTGTGCGGACCTCATTCGCAACATCTGCCCCGCTCGTCGCGCGACCACGAACAACCCGCGACGGTTACATTCCGTCACATAAGGCTGACAGGCTGCTGGAGCGGGGCATAACCTGGCATCAGCGGCGCGGCCTGGCGAGCTCGGCGTGAGATTTCGCACACTGGGGCCTGACACTGGAGCGAAGCCCATGCGACTTCGGTTACTGAGCGGCCGGAGCTGGTGGCCTCGGCGTCGCCGCTGGCAGAACCCGGCCGACGGCGCCGGTGTCAGCGCCACTCAGGACCGTGCCACTCAGGACAGTGCCACTCAGGACAGTGCCACTCAGAACAGTGCCACTCAGGCCGCCGTCAGTCAGGACCGTGCCACTCAGGCTGTCGTCCAGCCGCCCCTGCGCGGGCAGGCCCGCCCGCCGCGGCAAGATGGCAGCACGCCGGGCAGCCACCGCAAGCCCTCGCGCGCAGGCGGCCGTAGCCGTCAGGCCCCGCCGGCCGGGCCCGAAGGCTCGGGCAGCGCGGCGAGCGGGCCGGCCCGGGCAGTTCAGCCACCGCGAGCAGGCCCGCTAGCGCCGGCGGACTGCCGCCGCCGGGCGGACTGCCCCGGCAGGGCGGCCCGCCAGTGCCCCGCGACCGGTCCGTGGCGGCCGGACCAGCTCGCGCCGCTGCCCGGGCCGCGATCAGGACGCGCCCCGGTGAGCCGGGGACCGCGCCCGCGCCCCGGCCGGCAAGCCTGGCCCGGCATGCCGCGGCCGTCCACCCGGCGGCGGCCCAGGCGGCCGACGGCGAGGCGTGGTATGCGGCGGGCCGGCACGGCCGGGCGGCGCAGGGATACCGCCATTGCGGCGTGCTCGAGGACGTTCTGGTGCGCGAGTGGGCGGCCGGCTCGGTGCCGGCACCGCAGGCGGTCACCGCGATCGGCCGGCTGGCCGGGCTGCCTGTGCTGATCAAGGAGAAACTGGCGGCCGGGCTCGACGCCATCTACGTCGGGGAGGGCGGCGTGCCCGACCTCGATCACATGCAGGCTCTGAAAGGCGTGCCGCTACCCTCGGGCCGGGCGACGTGGGACGCCTGCGCGGGCGCCTACGGCGATCGCAAGATCATCGTCGGCTCGCGCCCGTCGCCGACGCCGGACGTGACGTGCCACGAGGTCGGACACGCGCTGGACGATCTCGACGGCACCGGGACGACGTGGCAGTCCGACTCGCAGGACTTCTGCGTGCTCTACGGACGCTGCCTGCCGCATCTCGCCAGCGCGTTCCACCGGCAGGACGGCACGCTCGGCCGGCGCGAGTTCTTCGCGGATGCGTTTGCGGCTATCGCATCGAGCCAGCGACCCGCGCTCGTGGAAATGCTGTCCGGCGACACCAGGACCGCACTTGACGTCATGCTGTATTTCAACGTGCGCTACGGCATCTAGGGAGCAGGCAGCGATGTTCGTGATCCGGCTCGCCAGCGGCAACCTGCTGGTACCCGAGTCCGCGCTCTCCCGCGACGGCGACCTGATAGGTGACGCCTA
Source organism: uncultured Actinomycetota bacterium (assembly GCA_963711535.1). Taxonomy (GTDB): domain Bacteria; phylum Actinomycetota; class Actinomycetes; order Streptosporangiales; family Streptosporangiaceae; genus JAJYUU01. Next base: position 1,726,971 of record CAVQEN010000008.1, read on the forward strand.
CGTCGAGATCGGACCCGACCACGAAGACTACGCACGGCTCGCCCCCGATGCCATCACCGAAGAGGAAGACCAGGTGCGCCGACTCGCATGGCAGGAGGGAGACGAGGCGCTACGCCGCGAATTCCTCGACTACCTGGCTCGCCATGGCTCCTCAGGCGGCTGGAACGACCCGCCCTAACCCTGACCGGGCTGGTTAACGCGCCTCCGCCGAATCCGGGTGCCCGTCGAGCAGATGGCGCACTTCGGCCTCGCGGAACCGCCGGTGCCCGCCCGGCGTCCTGATGCTGCTGATGCGTCCCGATGCCGCCCACCGGGTGACAGTCTTAGGGTCGACTCGGAAGAGTGCGGCTACTTCCCCCGGTGTGAGCAAACGCTCACTGTTGCCGTCCATCGTTATCACTCCCTGGTCCTGCGGTCTGTCCCTAAGTGTCGCAGAAACTCGCGAAGTTAGCCACAAACAGCAGCTTTACACCTTGATTCGGAAAATTACGTCTGAACAGTCAATCAAGCCCCCAGTCGTGGTCATAGTCCGGCACCAGATCAAAGGGAACAGAGTGTCTGCCGAGTGCGCGCGGCGGACCGCGTCCGGACTGGCGCTGCCATAGGGCGCACCGTGCACTAGTCTCTGTAGTGCTATGCGCGCAACCTTGTATTACACCTTGCTGCGGCTGCTGCTCTTCTTCGCAGTCGCGATCATCCTGGCGCTGTTCGGGGTGCACGGCATCACGCTGCTGGTGGTGGCACTGATCATCAGCTCGATCATTGCCTTGCCGGTGCTGTCGAAGCTGCGGGACCGGATGTCGAAGTCGCTGACCAGCCGCGTTGACCGGTTCCAGGCGGATCTGGCGGCCGGCACCAATGCCGAGGACGAGGACTAGCTACTTCGACCTGAAAAACTCGGGGGGCTGAGATCGGGGCAGATTTGGCGCCGGGGTTGGTGGTGCTCTGTGGATTCATCGCCCTGGTTAGCTGGCCAGGTCGGCGATCTTGACCAGGTTGTGGGCCAGGATCCCGTGCCCGGTCCAGATCCGGGCTCCTTCGAGGCTGTCCAGCCGGGTCCGGTCCCATCCGTATCCGCGTTTGAGAGTGCTGATCCGGCCTTCGCTGCCGGTTCGCCACTTGACGGTGCGGCGGAAGGCGGGCTGGTGCTCGGCGGCCTGGCGTTCTTTGCCGGGTCTGCCTTTGCGGGGGATCACGACGGTGCGGACGCCCATCTGGTGCAGGGCGTTGTCGACGGCTTTCTCGCCGTAGCCGCGGTCGGCGGTGACGGTCCGGGGCTTGCGTCCGGTCCGCTGGATGACCCGCCTGACGGCGGGGGCGAGCTGCGGGGCGTCGGCCGGGTTGCCCTGCTCCAGGGTGTGGTCGACCACGACGCCGTCGTCGTTGTCGGTGACCTGGCCTTTGTACCCGAACTGGACGGGCTTGCCGAGGCTGCCCTTGGCGATCGGCCGCGCGTCGGGGTCGTGCAGGCTGACCCGCCGGGTCGCGCCGTCCGGGGTGATCCCGGCCAGCCGCTGCCGGGCCTGGGCGGCGATCCGCTGTGTCGCCTCCAGCAGTCCGGCCAGGTCACCGGCCGCGCGGCGCAGCCGTCCCCGGCGCCGGCCCGCGGCCGGATCCCGCAGCCCGGCGGCGGCCAGGGCCGCGGCCTTCGCCTCCGCGCGGCGCAGCGCCCGCCGCGCGTTAGCCAGCAGCCGCCGGGCATCGGCGGCCGCCCGCTCCGCCAGCTCGGCCAGCTCGCCAGTGACGCGCAGGACCGTGGCCTGCGCGTCCTCGCGGCGCTGCGCGCCGCGCAGCCCCAGCTTCGAGGCGATCGCGTGCGCCCGCTTGCCCGCTGACCGGCTGCGGTCCCGGAACCGGGTCCTGCTCGCGCCGCCAGCGGCCTGGATCCGCCGCCCGGTCGCGGCGATCCGCCGGACCGCCTTAGCCAGCAGCCCCGAATCGGTCGGGCAGGCGACGTTGGCCGGCACGACTGTCGTGTCCGCGCGCAGCCGGGACGTGCGCAGCAGCTTCGCCTGCGCGGCCTTGGCCAGCAGCGCCTCGTTCAGCCCGTCCACCGCCGCGGTGCCGCACCGGGTGGTCAGCTTCATCAGCGTGGTCGGATGCGGCACCTTGCCATCGATCGGGATCCGGCAGAACCGCCGCCAGGTGATCGAGTCGCTGACCTCGGCGCACAGGCTCTCAAAACCCAGCCGGTACCGGAACTTCAGGAACATCAACCGCAGGTAGCACTCCATCGGCGTCGACGGCCGGCCCGCGGTCCGGGAGAAAAACGGCACGAACGGAGCGAAGAACGCCGGGTCATCCAGCAGCGCATCGACCCGCGCCAGCTCCTCCGGCAGCCGCAGCACCTCCTCCGGCAGCAGCGACTCCCACAACGACACCGGATCACCTAAGGTGCGTAACACGATGGCCTCGAATCCTTCTAGCCCAAGGGTTCGAGGCCATCCTCCCGCCCCCCAGCCCGAAGATCACCGACCGCCACGCGGCAGAACTCAGCCCGCAGAGTTTTTCAGGTCGAAGTAGCTAGCACCGGTAGCTGGCACGGCGAGCTGGCGCCGCTAGCGGCCCGGGCTGGGCTGCTCGGCCAGCCACCCGCCGGCGGTCAGCATCGCCAGGACGGCCTGCACGGCCTCGGGTCGGCTGACGACCGAGGTGTCGATCACCAGCTCCGCGTCCGCCGGCTCCTCGTAGGGGTCCGAGACGCCGGTGAACTGCCCGATCAGGCCTGCCCGCGCCTTGGCGTACAGGCCCTTGCGGTCCCGCGCCTCGCACACCTCGACCGGCGTCGCTACGTGGATGAGAAAGAAATCGCCGACCTCGCTCACCATCTCGCGCACCTGCGCGCGCGCCGCGGCGAACGGCGCGATCGGCGCGCAGATGGCGATGCCGCCATGCCGGGCGACCTCGCCGGCCACAAACCCGATCCGGGCGATGTTCAGGTCGCGGTCAGCGCGCGAGAACGTCAGCCCGGCGGACAGTAGCTGCCGCACGAGGTCCCCGTCCAGCAGGGATACCTGGCGGTCGCTGCGCTCGGCCAGGACGTCCGCGAGGTCACGCGCTATCGTCGACTTCCCGGAACCTGACAGCCCGGTAAGGAAAAGAACAAGCCCACGCTGGGAACGCGGCCGCCGCACCCGCTGCAGCTCGCGCGCCACCGCAGCGGGGGCCACCCAGGACGGGATCTCGCTCCCGGCATCGAGCAGGTCACCCAGCTGGTCGGCAGACAGGTCCTCCCGCTCGAGCCCGGCCTCGATCAGGGCGTGCGGCCGCCAGACTTCAGCGTGCGGGTCGTACGCCCAGTCCCCGGACGACAGCACCGGGATCGCCGCGCTCGCCGCGAAGTCGCCAGGAGGTGCTTCACTTGCGGTCGCGGCAGGCACGGTCGCAGCAGCCACGGTCGAAGCAGGCACCGTCGTAGCAGGCACCGTCGTAGCAGGCACGGGGCCGTCCGCCATCAGGTGCGTGGCACCGTAGGCCGCAGCGACCCGGGCGCACACGGCAAGCTCGCGGGCGCGCCCGGCCGGACCCGCAAGGGCGTCGGGCTGCGGCGGCAGCGGTACCGGCACAACGCGTGCGCCAGGCCGGAGACTCGGCATCGCCGCGAGGATGGCCCGGATGAGCGCCTGGTGCGAGCCGACGACGTCGACGTGGCCGCTCACCAGCGGCAGGATCAGAATCTGCGCCTTGAGCTGTCCGGCCAGGTGCCGGATCTGGCCGATCTGCCGGCTGCCTAGCGGCGCCCTGGTGGCGAACGCGAGCACCGGCCCGCCGGCCGCCTGCACCCGGCTGGCACCGGGTGTCAGCATCAGGCGGCGGAACGGCCCGTGCTCAGGAGGCCGGTTCGCGGAGACGGGACCCGCCAGGCGCACCAGTCTGCCCTCCGTGCCCTCGCCGCCCAGCGGCGTGCGCTCGCGGATCGTGAGGACGGCAATGGGGGTGCCCTCCGGGTCGGCGAGCAGCAGACGTCCGGACAGCTCGCCGGTGGTTCCCGGAACGACGGCGGCCGGCACTGCCGCGGCCGGCAGGTCGAGCGTCACCACGGCCGGGAACCGAGTGCCGTCGGCCAGCTCCCACCGGCTGGCGACAGCGGCGGCGTCAGCCTGCGTGAGGAACCCCGTCAGCGGGGCAAACGCGCCCGACAGCAGCAGCTCGAGGTTACCCAGCTGGCTGGGACTGAGGGTGACGGTCGGCAGCGAGGTCAAGTCCTCCGGAGTCGCTGTCATCGGCGCAGCCTCAGCCTCAGTGGTCACGTTCTGGCCCTCCCGGTAGCTTCGCGCGGCCGGCAAAGCGGGGCCGCCGGCGGTACATCGACGGCAGCGTCGCGCAAGTCCCGAGACTACCGCGATGTGTCGCACCGCTTCGCCGGACTGCGGAAGCCCCGGCCGTCGGCCAGGCGCCCCGCGTATCCGGGAGCATGGAGTCACCCGAATGCCTGTTCCGGGTAGAGCTGGTGGTGTGCGCGACAATACGGACTGTGCGGTAACTCCCGGGGCTTAAATCGTGATTGCGTAAACCGTTCATCAGCCTGCTTCGTCCCATCTCCCGGGGGATAGTGCGCTGCGGACTGGCACGGCTGCCAGCCACGGCTGCCAGCCACGGCTGCCAGCCACGCTCGGCTCGCTGGTGCTCCCCGCGTAGTCGTCTGACTGCGCCTCGCTGGCTGTTCGCCCTGGGGGGGTATTTCGCGATGTCGGTTGTCACCGGCCCGTCTGCACGCACGCGCGTCGAGCCCGCTGCTGGCCGCCCGTCGCCGCAGCCCGGCCGGCACCCCTCCGCCAGAGCGCGGCGGCCGCGCCGGCAGTGGGGGCATGACCGCCGCACTAAGGCGCTGCCGGCGGTCCCGGAGCCAGTGAGCGACAGCCGCATCGCCATGGCCCGGCTCGCGATCATCGTCACGGTCACGGCCTGGGCTGGCTACTTCGCTGACTGGCTGCTGCACGACCTGCTGAACCCGCAGTACTCAAGCGTGACTGCCCTGATCGAGTCGGTCGGCTACCTGCTGATCGTGACGCTGCTGACGGCATCTGCGCTGGCCTACCTGCTCTGCAGGCTGGGCTTCTTTTACCGCACCCGCAGCCACCACCGGGCCAGTCGCGCGACACTCGATCAGTTCTGTGACGCGGCAATGCCGACGCTCACCACGATCATCCCCTCCTATCAGGAGGAGGCCCGGGTCATCCGCAAGACCCTGCTGTCGGCGGCGCTGCAGGAGTACCCGGACAAGCACATCGTGCTGCTGATCGATGACCCGGTCCGGCCCAGGACGCAGGCGGCACGCGACCAGCTGGTCGAGGCCAGATCGCTGCCACGGGAAATCACCGAGCTGCTGGCCGGGCCTGCCACGGCATGCGCGAATGCGCTGGAACGCTTCGACACATACTGCCGGCCGGGCGGGCAGATCACGATGCGCGAGGTGTACGACCTCGCCCGGCATTACGAGGCCGCGGCGAACTGGCTCGAAGGCCTGGCGGCAGAGCAAGAGCGTCTCGACCATACGGACGACTTCTTCGCCGCCGAGCTGATCCTGCCGCTCGCGGACTCGCTGCTGGCGATCGCCCGTGCCGCGCGGCAGTCAGTCGAGGAGGGCGTAGTGCTCGGCCGGTCTCAGCTCCGCCGGTTTTACCTGCGATTGCTGTGGACGTTCCGGGCCGACGTCAGCTCGTTCGAGCGCAAGCGCTATGCCTCCCTCTCGCACGAGCCCAACAAGGCGATGAACCTCAACAGCTACCTGGGCCTGATGGGCGCCAGCTACCGGGAGGTCACCACGCCGCTGGGCACCGCGCTGATGCAGTGCAGCCCGCAGGCGGCCGACCTGATCATCCCCGACACCGACTACGTCGTGACGCTCGACGCCGACAGCATCCTGATGCCGGAGTACTGCCTGCGGCTTGTCCATCTCCTGGAGCAGAGTGAGCACCGGGAGACTGCGATCGCCCAGACGCCGTACAGCGCGTTCCCGGGCTCGGCGACGCGGCTGGAGCGAATCGCGGGCGCCACAACTGACCTGCAGCACATCGCGCATCAGGGCCTGACGTATTACGACTCCACCTTCTGGGTGGGCGCTAACGCCGTCATCCGGAAGAAGGCGCTGGACCAGATCGTCGAGACGTCGTACCTCGGTGACTGGGAGATCCGCCGCTACATCCGGGACCGCACGGTCATTGAAGACACCGAGTCCACGATCGACATGGGGATCCACGGCTGGCGGCTGTTCAACTACCCGGAGCGGATGAGTTTCAGCGCCACACCGCCCGACTTCGGCTCGCTCTGCATCCAGCGGCGGAGGTGGGCCAACGGAGGCCTGCTCATCCTCCCCAAGATCCGCCGGCAGTCCAGGGCCAGGCGATCCCGGGGCGAGCACACCCGCTTCAGCGAGCTGTTCTTGCGCTGGAACTACATGGCCTCCATCTGCTGGAGCTCGATCAGCCTCGTGGTGCTGCTTGCCTTCCCGTTCAGCTCGACGCTGATCAGCCCGCTCCTCGGCGTGGTAGCGCTGCCGTACTTCCTGGCGATGGCCAGTGACCTTCGGTACTGCGGTTACAAGCGGGTCGACGTGCTGCGGATCTATGGTTTCAACCTGATCCTTCTCCCGGTCAACCTGGCTGGCACGCTCTCCTCGCTCGTGCAGGGCATCACCTCGTCGAAAGCGTCGTTCGCGCGAACGCCGAAGGTCTCCAACCGGACGGTGGCCGCACCCTTCTTCGTGCTGGCGCCGTATGCGCTCCTCGCGCTGGCCGGCGTCACGTTCTACTTCGCCTACCGCTACCACCGGGTCGAGAACGCCTGCTACGCCGGGCTCAACATCGTGCTGGCGTGTTACGCGACGGTCGCTTTCATCGGCATCCGCAACTCGCTGGTGGACACCTGGATCCACGCGACCTCACTGCTGTTCCACCGGCCGAACCCGCGCCGGAAGGTCCGCGCCAGCCGGCGCGGCGCGGAGCGGCCAGTCCGGCGCGAACCGCACTGGCAGACGGTCCTCGACGTCAGCTTCGAGCAGACCGGCCAGCTTCCGGCCATCCAGGGCCCGGACGGCCTGCAGCAGGTTTCCGCGACCTCGGCGCGCTCGCTGGCGTCGTCGCCTCGTGTCGCCGAGCTCGGCGTGCCGGTCCTGCTGCCCGAGGAGCCGCGGCGCAAGCTGTCACTGCTGCGCTGCCTGGTCGCCCTCTGCCTGGTCGCGGCTGTCGGCGGAGGCGGCTACCTCGCAGTCCGCCGTCAGCTGACCCCGCTTCCGACCATCCGCACGACCTGGTTCGCGCCGTACGTCGACGTCACGGCGACGCCGACGTACCAGTTCCAGACCGAGTCTGCCGATCCGGCCCGGCAGGCCATCCTCGGGTTCGTGGTGTCCGGGCCTGGCTGCACGCCATCCTGGGGCGGTGCCTACACGCTGGCGCAGGCCAATCAGTCCCTCGCGCTCGGATCCCGGATCGCGCAGCTGCAGCAGGACGGCGCGCAGGTGATCGCCTCGTTCGGCGGCCAGGCTCACGTCAGTCTCGACGTGGCCTGCACCAGCACCGCGCAGCTCACCCGCGCTTACCAGTCGGTGATCAGCGCCTACGGGCTGACGGCGATCGACCTGGACATCGAGGGAGCGGCGCTGAACAACTTCGCGGCCGAGAAACGCCGCGCAGCAGCCATGGCCGCACTGCAGGCTGCCGCCCGGGCCAGCCACCATCAGCTCAGTATCTGGCTGACGCTGCCGGCGGAGCAGTCCGGCCTGCAGGACAACGCCGTCTCAGTGGTGGAGTCCCTGCTGAAGGAGCGGGTCTCCATCGCCGGGATCAACGTGCTGGCGATGGACTTCCGCCAGCGGCCGGCGGCGGGCAGCACCATGCTCAGCTCAGTCGAGTCGGCGCTCACCAGTACCCACACGCAGCTGGCGACTCTGCTGCCGGCCTACGGCCTGCACCTGACTTCGCAGGAGATCTGGCAGCGGCTCGGCGCGACCGTCATGATCGGCCAGAACAACGTGGCCGGCGAGCGATTCACCGTTGCCGACGCGACCGGTCTTGTCAGCTTCGCCCACGGACGTCACCTGGCCCGGGTGTCGATGTGGTCGCTCAACAGGGACAGCCAGTGCGGGTCGTCCTTCGCCCAGGTCGGGCTGCTGTCCACCAGCTGCAGCGGCACCCAGCAGGCAAGCCTGCAGTTCTCGAAGATCTTCGACCGGATGCAGGGTCAGGCCAGCGTCGTGGCTCCGGGTGACGACGTGCCGCCGAAGCCGGACCTCAATCCAGCGGACGCGCCGTTCCCCCTGTGGTCGCCCGCCACGACCTATGTCACCGGCTACAAGGTGGTCGAGGACGGTGAGATCTACCAGGCCAAGTGGTACAACACCGGCGACGATCCGGCGACGCAGGTCCAGTTCAGCTACCAGACGCCCTGGGAGCTGCTCGGTCCGGTCGTGCCGGGGGACTCCGCACCCGCCACGCGGCGGCTGGCGCGCGGCACCTATCCGGGCTGGTCACGAACTGCGCGCTACACCGCCGGGGACCGGGTACTGTTCCGGCGGCTGCCCTATGTGTCGAAGTGGGACAACCAGGGTGTGACACCCGCAGCAGAGTCGAGCAATCCGTCAAACTCACCGTGGAAGCCGCTCTTCAGCGTCCCTGGCGAGCCGGCCGCATCGGGCTGAGCGACCCGGCGCTGGCTGGCGCGGCGTAGACTCAGGGGTATCCCGTTGCCGGCTTCTGCAGCGGCTCGTGGCTCTGATGGCCGGGGCCGTTGCCGCTCGGCGCGGGCCTTTCGTGCTGCCTACGTTAGGACGAAATGAGCCTCTCCGGCCTTCTCCCGGTAATCACTGCTGACCCGCAGGTTCGCCGGGCGCTTGATCACGCTGTCGAGCTCCCTGCCCTCGGTGCGGATCTGATCGCACCCGCCGCGCTCCGGCCGCTGCTGGTGGCTGCCCTGGCCCCGTCCGGGGCCGACACCGCCGATGCTGGCGACAGTGAGCTTCCGCCTGCGTTCGCGCTGGCCGTGACCGCGACCGCGCGCGAGGCGGAGGAGCTCGCCGCCTCTCTCGGCTCGCTGCTCGGCGAGGACTCCGTCGGCTACTTCCCGGCCTGGGAGACGCTGCCGCACGAGCGGCTGTCGCCACGGTCCGACACTTCAGGCCAGCGCCTGGCAGTCCTGCGACGGCTCGCGCATCCCGACGACTCCGACGCGCGGTCCGGCGCCCTGCAGGTCGTGACGACCCCGGTCCGCAGTCTGCTGCAGCCGATGGTGAGCGGACTGGGCGACCTGGTACCGGTGAAGCTGGCGGCGGGTCAGGAGGCGAGCCTCTCCGAGACCGTGACGCACCTGGTCGAGATCGGCTACGCCCGGGTGGAGATGGTGGAACGCCGCGGCGAGATCGCGGTGCGCGGTGGACTGCTCGACGTGTTCCCGCCGACCGAGGAGCACCCGCTGCGGGTGGAGTTCTGGGGCGACGAGGTCGAGGAGATCCGCTACTTCAAGGCCGCCGACCAGCGCACCCTGCAGAACGCGGACGAGGGCCTGTGGGCGCCGCCGTGCCGGGAGCTGCTGCTGACCGCCTCCGTGCGCGACCGCGCCCGTCAGCTCGCGTCCGAGTGGCCGGGGCTGCACGACATCCTCGGCAAGATGGCCGAGGGCATCACGGTCGAGGGCATGGAGGCACTGGCACCTGCCCTGACCGACCGGATGGAGCTCCTGCTCGACTACCTGCCGCGCGGCGCGAAGATCATTGCCTGCGACCCCGAGCGCATCCGTGCCCGTGCGGCCGACCTGGTCTGGACCAGCCAGGAGTTCCTCGAGGCGTCGTGGGTCAACGCAGCCGCCGGCGGTGAGGTCCCGATCGACCTGGGCGAGGCCGCCATCCGGCCGATCGCCGAGGCGCGGGCCCTGGCCGCCGCCAGGGAGCTGCCGTGGTGGACGATCACGCCGTTCGCCGCGGCCGGGTCCGCAATGCTGGCCGAGGGTGACGCGACCGCCGGGACTCGCGAGGATGACCGAGCGCTCGGCGATGACGGCGAGGACGAGGGAACCACGTTTCCGGTAGATGCGCAGCCGGCGCCCGGATACCGCGGTGATACCAGCCGGGCTCTGGCCGACATCCGGCAGTGGCTGGCCGACGACTGGCGCGTCGTGCTGGTGACCGAGGGTCACGGCCCGGCCCGGCGGCTGGCCGAGCTGCTGCGCGGCGACAGCCTCGGTGCCCGGGACGGCGACCTGGCCGAGCCGCCCGAGCCGGGGCTCGCGCACGTGGCCACCGGGCTGCTGGAGTCGGGGTTCGTCTGGCCGTCGATCCGGACGGTCGTTCTCAGCGAGGCCGACCTCGCGGGCACGCGCGCAGGCACCCGGCAGTCGCACCGGATGCCGAGCCGCCGCCGCGGCGGAATCGACCCGCTGCAGCTCACGGCGGGCGACTACATCGTGCACGAGCAGCACGGCGTCGGCCGCTACCTGGAGATGACCAGCCGGACCATCCAAGGCGCGACCCGCGACTACCTCGTCATCGAGTACGCGCCGAGCAAGCGCGGACAGCCGCCGGACCGGCTGTACCTGCCCACTGACCAGCTCGACGAGGTCACCCGGTACACCGGCGGCGAGGCGCCGGCGCTGCACCGGCTCGGGGGCGCCGACTGGGCGAAGGCGAAGGGCCGGGCGCGCAAGGCCGTTCGCGACATCGCGGCCGGGCTGATCCGGCTCTACCAGGCCCGGATGGCCTCGCCCGGCCACGCGTTCGGCCCGGACACGCCCTGGCAGCGCGAACTGGAGGATGCCTTCGTCTACGTGGAGACGCCGGACCAGCTGGCCGCCGTCGACGAGGTCAAGGCCGACATGGAGCGCGCAGTCCCGATGGACAGGCTGATCTGCGGCGACGTCGGCTACGGCAAGACCGAGATCGCGGTGCGGGCCGCGTTCAAGGCCGTCCAGGACGGCATGCAGGTCGCCGTGCTGGTGCCGACGACGCTGCTGTCCGCTCAGCACTTCCAGACCTTCAGCGAGCGGTACTCGCCGTTCCCGGTGACGATCAGGCCGATGTCGCGGTTCCAGTCGAACGCGGAGGTCGCGGAGACGCTGGACGGTCTTGCCTCCGGCAAGGTCGACATCGTGATCGGCACCCACCGGCTGCTGTCGCCGGAGGTGCGGTTCGCGCGGCTCGGGCTGCTCATCATCGACGAGGAGCAGCGGTTCGGCGTCGAGCACAAGGAGTACCTCAAGCAGCTGCGCACCGAGGTGGACGTGCTCGCCATGTCGGCTACGCCCATCCCGCGGACGCTGGAGATGGGCATCTCCGGCATCAGGGAGATGTCCACGATCCTCACCCCGCCCGAGGAACGGCACCCGGTGCTCACCTCGGTCACGCCCTACGACGAGCGGCAGATCGCGGCCGCCATCCGGCGGGAGCTGCTGCGGGATGGCCAGGTGTTCTTCGTGCACAACCGGGTGTCGTCGATCAACAAGGTCGCGGCCCGGCTGGCGGAGCTGGTGCCGGAAGCCCGGTTCGGCATCGGGCACGGGCAGATGAACGAGCACACCCTGGAGAAGGTGATGAGCGGGTTCATCGAGCGCGAGTACGACGTGCTGGTGTCGACCACCATCGTCGAGTCCGGGCTCGACATCCCGAACGCGAACACGCTGATCGTGGACCGGGCCGATGCCTACGGGCTGCCGGACCTGCACCAGCTGCGCGGCCGGGTGGGGCGCGGGCGCGAGCGCGGCTACGCCTACTTCCTGTACCCGCCGGAGAAGCCGCTGACCGAGACGGCGCACGAGCGGCTGGCCACGCTGCAGCAGCACACCGGCATCGGAGCGGGCCTGCACATCGCGATGAAGGACCTGGAGATCCGCGGCGCGGGTAACCTGCTCGGCGGCGAGCAATCCGGCCACATCGCCGCCGTCGGGTTCGACCTGTACGTGAAGATGATCGGCGAGGCCGTCCGGGAGCTGCGGGGCGACGGGCCGGCCGAGCGGGCCGAGGTGCGGGTCGAGCTGCCCGTCGACGCGCACATCCCGCACGACTACGTAACCGGCGAGCGGCTCCGGCTCGAGGCCTATACGCGGATCGCCTCGATCGACTCGGTGCACAACATCGACAGCGTGCGCGATGAGCTGACGGACCGGTTCGGTGCCGTTCCGGTGCAGGTGGAGAGCCTGCTCGAGGTCGCCCGGCTGCGGGCTGTGGCGCGGCAGGCCGGGCTGACGGACATTACCCAGCAGGGTAACTACATCCGGTTCGGCCCGGTCGAGCTCCCCGAGTCGCGCCAGGTGCGGGTGCAGCGGCTGTACCCGGGGACGATCCTCAAGTCCGCCGTCAGTACGATGCTTGTGCCGGTGCCGAAGGCGGGGCCTGGTAGCCCGGGGTCGGGAAGCACGCGGGCGGGCACCGGGCGGGCGATCTCGCTGGGCGCCCCGCCACTGCGGGACACCGAGCTGCTCGCCTGGTGCGAGGAGCTCATTGCCGCCGTGCTCGCCGGGCTGGCGCCCGGGGAGCAGGGCAGCACCGGCGGAGCGGCTGGAGACGGCGCGACCGGGGCCTGATCCGGGCCGCTGAGCTTGCAAGACCCCTGGCCTGGCCAGGACGACAGGGTAAGGAATGAGCATCGTCATGTCCCGCACTTGGGTCACTGTGGCCGCGGCGGTGGCCGTTGCCGGACTTGCCGCGTCGGCTTGCGGCACGAATCAGCTGGGGGCCGCGGCGGTCACCACGAACAGCCGGGTCTCGTCGTCACAGCTCACCAACCAGGTGGCCAATCTCAATGCTGCCTACGCAGCCGACCGGGCCAAGGGCGTCAAGCCGCAGCGGACGACCGGGCAGGAAGCTCAGCAGGTGCTCACCTGGCTGCTCACCTTCAAGGTCTACAACAAGATCGCCGAGCAGCGGAACATCCACCCGACGCCGGCGCAGGCGGACAAGCAGCTGGCCGGGCTCGCCACACAGGCCAAGTCCAGCAAAGTCACGCTCGACGAGTACGTGTCCGCCGCGGGCGCGCTGCCGCCCGACCTGGTGCCCCAGCTCGGCCAGTACTTCGCCATCCTGGCCTCGCTCGAGTACCAGCTGAACGGCAACAAGACGCCGACGAGCTCGACCTCGCAGACCAAGCTGGAGTCGCGGGTCTCGCACGCCCAGTGTCTGGCGTCCCGGGACCTGCAGGTCCAGGTGAACCCGCAGTTCGGCGTCTGGGACTACCGGACCTACTCGGTGGCGCTCGCCACGCCGAAGCTGGCAGCGAACCCATCGCCGTCGGCGGCGGCCACGCCCGCCATCACGAAGGCGCCCTGCTGAGCTCGCCGGACGGAGCGGTGCCGGACGGAGCGGTGCCGGACGGGCCGGTGACTGCCGCAGGCGGCGATCCCCGGCCGCCGGGGACGCGGCTACTTGAGCTTGTGCAGGTCATGAACACGCTGCGGCAGACCTGCCCGTGGGACGCCCGGCAGACGCACGTCAGCCTGACCCCCTACCTGCTCGAGGAGACTTACGAGGCGGTCGACGCGCTGGCCTCCGGCGACCCGGACGCCGTGCGCGAGGAACTGGGCGACGTCCTGCTGCAGGTCGTCTTCCACGCCCGCGTCGCGCAGGAGCGGACCGATGGCACCGGCTACGACATCGACGACGTCGCCGACTCGATCATCTCCAAGCTGACCCGGCGGCACCCGCACGTGTTCGCCGATGTCACCGTGTCCGGCCCGGACGAGGTCACTCGCAACTGGGACACGATCAAGGCGTCGGAGCGAGCCGCTCGCCGCTCCCGCCAGAGCGCTGAGCGCGCTGAGTCCGGCGGGCCCGCCGGGCTCGGCGAAGACGGGCCGCCGCCGTCGGCGCTCGACGGAGTGCCCATGAGTCAGCCGGCCCTGTCCCTCGCGGCTCAGCTGCTGCGCCGGGCCGGAAAGGCGGGCGCGCCGCCGGATCTGACGTCGCCGGACCGGCTGGCCGGCGAGCCGGGCGTCACCGACCTCGGCCTGCAGCTGCTGGCGCTGGTCGGCCAGGCACAGGAAGCCGGCCTCGACCCTGAACTCGAACTACGGGCGGCTGCCCGCGCCTACGCCGACGGCGTCCGCGCCTGGGAGGCGGGCGGCGCATAGCACCTGCCGCCCATGATCGTTGTTGAACCGCTGGCGTCGCCGCGCCCGCAGGTCAACAACGATCAAGAACCCCAGGGCCCTCAGCGCCCAGCAGCTGCGGCGGGCTGGCTTACGGCGCGCCCAGTGCGCCTGCCGATGGCGGCTCTACTAGGCTCACAGGCAAATCCCTCACTGTCGCAAAACACCGCAGGAGCTCTCACCGTGGCCTCGATCGAAGGCATTTTCGCCAGGCAGATTCTCGACTCCCGTGGAAACCCGACCGTCGAGGTCGAGGTCGTGCTCGACGACGGCAGCCACGGCCGGGCCGCGGTCCCGAGCGGTGCCTCGACCGGCATCTTCGAGGCGGTCGAGCTTCGCGACGGCGGCGAGGAGTATGGCGGCAAGGGCGTCACGAAGGCAGTCCAGGACGTGATCGACGAGATCCAGCCCGAGCTGCTCGGTTATGACGCCGACGACCAGCGCCTGATCGACCAGGAAATGATCGACCTGGACCGCACGCCCGACAAGTCGCGGCTCGGCGCCAACGCCATCGTCGGTGTCTCGCTTGCCGTCGCCCGGGCAGCCGCTGACAGCTCCGGGCTGCCGCTGTTCCGCTACCTCGGCGGGCCCAACGCCCACGTGCTGCCAGTCCCGTTCATGAACATCCTCAACGGCGGGGCACATGCGGACACCAACGTCGACATCCAGGAGTTCATGATCGCCCCGGTCGGCGCCAGCACGTTCGCCGAGGCGGTCCGCTGGGGCGCCGAGACCTACCACGCGCTGAAGGCCGTGCTCAAGCAGCACGGGCTGAACACCGGCGTCGGCGACGAGGGTGGCTTCGCCCCCGACCTGCAGAGCAACCGGGCGGCGCTCGACCTCATCCTCGAGGCGATCGGCAAGGCTGGCCTGGTACCAGGACGGGACGTCGCACTGGCGATTGACGCAGCGGCCAGCAACTTCCTGGACGGCGACAGCTACACGTTCGAGGGCGGAGCGAAGACCGCGGCCGAGATGACCGGAATCTATGGGCAGTGGCTTGACTCCTACCCGCTCGTTTCCCTGGAGGACCCGCTGGCGGAGGAGGACTGGGCCGGATGGCGCCAGCTGACCGCGGAGCTCGGTGACCGCGTGCAGATCGTCGGCGACGACATCTTCGTCACCAACCCCGAGCGCCTGCGCCGCGGCTTCGCGGAGAAAATCGCCAACTCGCTGCTGGTGAAGGTCAACCAGATCGGGACGCTGACCGAAACGTTCAGTGCCGTCGACCTTGCGCACCGCCACGGCTACACGACGATGATGAGCCACCGCTCCGGCGAGACCGAGGACACTACGATCGCAGACCTGGTGGTCGCGCTGAACTGCGGCCAGATCAAGTCCGGCGCGCCCGCCCGGTCCGAGCGGGTGGCGAAGTACAACCAGCTGCTGCGCATCGAGGAACTGCTCGGGGACGGTGCCGCCTACGCGGGCCGCGGCGCCTTCCCGAGGTCGGCGGCTGCCAGTCAGTGACGGCTGCCGGGCGAAGCGGACAGGCAGGCCTGCGGCCTGTCCTGACTGCGCGCCCGAAGCTCACCGGCCGGGCTGCCGTGCTCGCGATCGTGCTGTGCGCTATCGCGCTGACGCTGGCCTACCCCGTCCGCGAGTACATCGCCGACCGGCGGCAGATCGA
This sequence comes from uncultured Actinomycetota bacterium, assembly GCA_963711535.1. Taxonomy (GTDB): domain Bacteria; phylum Actinomycetota; class Actinomycetes; order Streptosporangiales; family Streptosporangiaceae; genus JAJYUU01. The sequence continues at coordinate 1,742,668 of CAVQEN010000008.1, forward strand.
CCAGCTGGCGGCGTCGAACCAGCGGCTGGCGGCTGAGGTACGGCACCTGCGGTCGCAGTCCATCGCCCTGAACTCGCCGGCCGCGATCGAGCAGGAGGCACGGGACAGCCTGCACATGTGCTTCCCGGCGCAGACGTGCTACGAGGTCATCGTGCCGGTGAAGCATCATGTGCAGCACGCGCCCGCGCCGGCCCGGACGCCGTGGTACGGGAAGCTGTGGGAGTCGGTCAGGAAGGCCGACCATCCGACGGCCCGGTGATCGCGTGACCGGGTCGGCGGAACCGGCCGCGGCGGACCTCGCGGTCGTCGCCGGGCAGCTGGGCAGAGCGCCTCGCGGTGTCATGGCGATCGCGCATCGCTGTCCGTGCGGCCTGCCCGACGTGGTGCAGACCGCTCCCCGGCTGCCCGACGGGACCCCGTTCCCGACGCTGTTTTACCTGACCTGCCCGCGCGCGACTGCGGCGATGAGCCGGCTCGAGGCTGCGGGCGTCATGCGGGAGATGACGGACCGCCTGCATGCCGATGCCACATTGCGCGCTCGCTATCGCGCCGCGCATGAGGATTACCTGGCCCGGCGCGCTGCCGCTGCCCGGAACTGCGGGCTCGAGCCGTTGCCGGCCGGGACGCAGAGCGCCGGCGGAATGCCGGACCGGGTGAAATGCCTGCACGCCCTCGCGGCTCACGCCCTCGCGGCGCCCGGCGTGAATCCGCTCGGCGAGGAGGCGGTCCGGGCAGCCGGCCCGTGGTGGCACGCTGGACCCTGTGTGGCGCGGCCTGGCCGTGCCGCCGGCCCGGCGACGGGCACGAGCGGGAAGGCGGACTGATGACCAAGCGCGTGGCCGCGATCGACTGCGGGACGAACTCGCTGCGGCTCCTGATCGCCGATATCGACGCTCCCAGCGGTTTGCTGGCTGACGTCGAGCGTCGCATGGAGATCGTCCGCCTGGGGCAGGGCGTGGACGCTACCGGCATGCTGGCGCCGGAGGCCCTGGAGCGGACCCTGAGCGCGCTGGCCGAGTATGGCAGCGACATCGACCAGTCGGGCGCGCGCACGGTCCGCATGGTCGCCACCAGCGCGACGCGGGATGCGAGTAACGCCGCCGAATTCTCGGCGGGTGTCGAGAAGATCCTCGGGATCCTGCCGGAAGTGATCACCGGGGCCGAGGAGGCGCAGCTGTCCTTCGCGGGCGCGACGGCCGAGCTGGCCGCCGCCAGCGGCGCTCCGGGCGCGCCGGTGCCGCCGTTTCTCGTCGTCGACATCGGCGGCGGTTCCACCGAGTTCGTCCTGGGCGGAAACGAAGCCGCGCGGGCCGCCGAACTTGCCGCAATCTCGGTTGATATCGGCTGCGTGCGGCTAACGGAGCGGCACCTGCACGCGGATCCGCCGACCGCGGGGCAGATCCAGGCCGCGACCGCGGATATCGATCGCGCGCTCGGTGCGGTGGAGGCCGCCGTATCGGTACGGGACGCGCACACGCTGGTCGGGCTGGCGGGATCGGTGACTACGGTCACGGCCATCGCGCTCGGGCTGCCCTTCTACGACTCGTCCCGCACGCACCACGCGCGCATTTCGGCGGAAGCGGTTCATGCGGTCACCACGCAGCTGCTCAGCTTGCCGCGATCCGAGCGCGCCGCGATTGGCTCGCTGCATCCGGGCCGGGTGGACGTCATCGGGGCGGGCGCCCTCATCCTCGACCGGATCATGCAGCGCTTCGGGTTCGGCGAGATGGTCGCGAGCGAGCACGACATTCTCGACGGCATCGCCTGGTCGCTCGCCGCCGGTGGCTGACGACGCTCCGCAGCCGTTCGTGCCGCCCGGCACAGGCTGGCCGGGCGATCCGGCGACCGCCGCGACGCCAGTCGCTCACAGTGCCGCCGAGGTCGCCGCGCTGGCGGCCAGCGCGGACTCGCTGCACGAGCTGGCCGCCCGCGAGTCCGTGTGCCGCGCCTGTCCGCGGCTGGTGCGCTGGCGCGAGGACGTGGCTCTGACGCGGCGCCGGTCCTTCCAGCATGAGACGTACTGGGGCCGCCCGATTCCCGGCTGGGGAGATGATCGCGCCGCCATCCTGATCCTGGGCCTGGCCCCGGCCGCTCATGGCGGCAACCGCACCGGCCGGGTCTTCACTGGCGACCGCAGCGGTGACTGGCTGTTCGCCTCCCTGTGGCGGTGCGGCCTCGCGGGCCAGCCCGAGTCGGTAAGCGCGGACGACGGCCAGCGGCTTATCGGGGCGCGGACGGTGGCTGCGGTCCGCTGCGCCCCGCCGGACAACAAGCCCGAGCCGGCCGAGCGTGACGCGTGCGCACCGTGGCTCACCGCGGAGATCCGCCAGCTGGCAGGCGATCTGCGAGTCGTCGTCTGCCTCGGGCACTATGCCTGGCAGGCCCTGTGGCCGCAGCTTGGCGCGCTGGGCTACGCGCAGCCGCGCCCGCGGCCGGCCTTCGGGCACGGCGCAGAGGTGGCGGTGCCCGCCGCAGATGCGGGCGGCGCGGCGCCTGCGCTGACGGTGCTGGGCTGCTATCACCCCAGTCAGCAGAACACCTTCACCGGACGGGTGACCGAGGCGATGCTCGATAACGTCTTCAGCCGGGCTCGGGAACTGTCCCGCTAACACTGTCGTGCTAAGCGCCTTAGGATTACCTACCGTAATAACAATAGGCTAATGGTCACTGCGAGTGTAAGGTGCGAAAGATCGCACCGATTAGATACGTGACATTGGCTGAGAAACAGTCACCAGTAATTGGCTAACCTAGAGTATTCAGATGGGTGCGGGGTATCATCGCAATGCCCCCGTAGCCCAAGGGAAGAGGCCGGCCCCCTAAAAGGGTCCCCAGTGTCGGTTCGACTCCGACCGGGGGTACGAGTGACCTGCTGCAAGTGGCTCTCAGGCCCGCAGGGTCCTGACTAATCAGTCAGTCATTGACGCGCTATCCGGCATTCGGTGTCACATTCGCTGATGGCAATCCAGAGACGAATGCGTCTTCCTTCTCGGCGCCAGTCGGACGGCCGCGAACTTTCGGGGAGATTTCCGGCAGCGTGCGGGGCTAAAGTGGCATTCAGGATCGCCACGTTACTGGCCGTCTTTACTCTCATCAGCCGCTAACATCCGGTCCTGCGCGGTCGACCGTAATTCTGATGATCAGTCGCTTATCGTGGCGCATCGCGGCACGATACTCGTCCCAGTCGGGGTGCTCGCCGGAGATGCGCCGGTAGTAGTCCTCCAGAATCGGCATCGCGTCCGGGAGGTGAATGATCTCGGCGATTCCCTCAGCCTGGACCCATTCGCCGAAGAATGCGTCACTCATACCGCACAGCGAGGCCCGCGGATCCCGCTGCAGGTTCTTCGCCTTAATCGCGGGCTCCCTCGTGCTGATCAGCACCCGGCCCTCGTCGTCGACCGCCACCACTACCGGCGACATCTGCGGGCGGCCATCTGATCTGGTGGTGGCGAGAACCGACCGCGGATGACTGGACAGGAAGCGGGTAGCGCGACCGACGTCCACCGCCGCGATCAGGCGCTGTTCAGCCGGCTGCGGCGCTGAAGCTCATACTCATGCACGATCGCGCTGGCATAGCCGTTCGACAGCCCGTGCTCATCGGAAAGCCAGTGCGCGCGCTCGTTGCATCTAGTGAAGGAGGGCCCTGATTCAAGGCGGCTGAACCACTCTCGGAGCTGGAGTCCTGTGACGGACGGGATGCGGGCGATCAGGTTCTTGTGCATCTCCGGAGAGTGGGTCAGGGACAAGTGGCACCTCCAGGCTGAGGGAGTCCTTCCTGTCGAGACTGCACCACCTGCGGCGTCGTGACAAGCCCTCGATGACACCCTTCCGTAATGCCCTGTTTGACAGCCAGTTCGCCTGGCCGGCTAGCTGAGGCGCTCGAAGATCATGGCCATGCCCTGACCGCCGCCGACGCACATGGTCTCCAGGCCGATCGCCTTGTCGCGGAACTGCAGGCCGTTGAGCAGCGTCGAGGTGATCCGGGCCCCGGTCATGCCGAACGGGTGGCCGACGGCGATCGCACCGCCGTGCACGTTGAGCTTGTCGATGTCGATACCCAGATCCCGATAAGACGGAATTACCTGGGCGGCGAAAGCCTCGTTGATCTCCACCAGGTCGACGTCGTCGACCGTCATTCCCGCGCGCCTCAGCGCCTGGGTGGAGGCGCCGACCGGCCCGAGGCCCATGATCTCTGGCGACAGGGCGGTCACGCCGGTGGAGACGATCCGGGCGATCGGGGTGATGCCGAGCTCAGCGGCCTTGGTGTCGCTCATCACGATCACTGCCGCCGCACCGTCGTTGAGCGGGCAGCAGTTGCCGGCCGTGACCGTGCCGTCCGGCCGGAACACCGGCTGGAGCTGGGAAACCTTCTCCAGCGTCGTTCCCGCCCGCGGCCCGTCGTCAGCGGAGACGACCGTGCCGTCCGGGAGCGTCACCGGGGTGATGTCCCGCTGCCAGAAGCCGTCCGCCAGCGCCTTCTCGGCCAGGTTCTGGGACCGGACGCCGAACTCGTCTTGCTCCGCGCGGCTGATACCGCGTAGCTGCGCGACGTTCTCCGCGGTCTGGCCCATCGCGATATAGACGTCCGGGATCCTGCCGTCCTGGCGCGGGTCATCCCAGGTGAAGCCACCCTTGGCCATGTCCTCGGCGCGAGCCTCGGCGTGGGCGAACACCGGGTTCTTGGTGTCGGGAGCGCCGTCGCTGCTGCCCTTGCCAAAGCGGCTGACGGTCTCGACACCCGCGGAGATGAAGATGTCACCCTCGCCGGCCTTGATCGCGTGGAAGGCCATCCGGGTGCTCTGCAGGGACGAGGAGCAGTACCGGGTGATCGTGGTGCCGGGCAGCGAGTCGTAGCCGAGCATCACCGCGACGACCCGGGCCATGTTGTACCCCTGCTCGCCGCCGGGCAGGCCGCAGCCGAGCATCAGGTCGCTGATCTGGGCCGGGTCGACCTGCGGGACCTTTGCGAGAGTCGTAGCGACCAGCTGGGCCGTCAGGTCGTCAGGCCTGATGGTGGTCAGCGAGCCCTTGAAGGCCCGCCCGATCGGTGAGCGTGCGGTCGCAACGATGACAGCCTCTGGCATGACTGCTCCCTGATGAGTCTGTGAAGTTAACCCGACAGTAACTCAGACACCGCACTGCTACGAAATGGTGGTCCTGACCTGCTGGTCCGCGGCGTGGGATAGCGTCGGACGCGTGGGCAGCGCAGCCCGGAGGCAGGATCAGGAACCAAGGCGGCAACTAACGATGCAGGTCCACGACTCGCTGATCGAACTGGTCGGGAACACCCCGCTGCTGCGGCTGCGGAAGGTCACGCGCGGCGTGCCCGGCGACGGCGACGGCCCGGCAGTGCTCGCCAAGGTGGAGTACTTCAATCCCGGCGGCTCGGTAAAGGACCGGATCGCGCTGCGGATGGTGGAGGCGGCCGAGCGCTCGGGTGAGCTGAGGCCCGGCGGCACGATCGTGGAGCCGACGTCCGGGAACACCGGAATCGGCCTGGCGATCGTGGCTGCCGAGAAGGGCTACCGCTGCCTGTTCGTCTGCCCGGACAAGGTCGGCCAGGACAAGATCAGCGTGCTGCGCGCTTATGGCGCGGAGGTCGTGGTCTGCCCGACGACGGTCTCGCCGGATCACCCGGACTCCTATTACTCCGTCTCCGACCGGCTCGCGCGCGAGACGCCCGGCGGGTGGAAGCCGAACCAGTACGCGAACCCGGAGAACCCGAACTCGCACTACCTGTCTACCGGCCCGGAGATCTGGACCCAGACCGACGGGAAGGTCACCCACTTCGTGGCCGGCATCGGCACCGGCGGGACGATCTCGGGCACCGGGCGCTACCTCAAGGAGATCTCCGGGGGCCGGGTGAAGGTCATCGGCGCCGACCCGGAAGGCTCGGTGTATTCCGGCGGCACCGGCCGCCCGTACCTGGTCGAGGGTGTCGGCGAGGACATCTGGCCGGACACCTACGACAAGAGCATCTGCGACCAGGTCATCGCGGTCAGCGACGCCGAGTCCTTCCTCATGACCCGGCGGCTGGCGCGCGAGGAGGCGCTGCTGGTCGGCGGATCCTGCGGCCTGGCCGTAGTGGCAGCACTCCGCGTAGCCCGCGAGGCCAGCCCGGAGGATGTCATCGTGGTGCTCCTGCCCGACGGCGGCCGCGGCTATCTGGGCAAGATCTTCAACGACGACTGGATGGCTGACTACGGCTTCCTCACCGCAGAGACGGCCGAGCCCCGGGTCGGCGAGGTGCTGGAGCGCAAGGCGGACTCGGCGCTTCCCGCGTTCGTGCACGCGCACCCGACCGACACCGTCCGCACCGTCATCGAGGCCCTCCGTGAATTCGACGTCTCGCAGCTGCCGGTACTGAGCGCGGAGCCTCCGGTGATGGCGGCCGAGGTAGTCGGCTCCATCGTGGAACACGACTTGCTGGAGGCCCTGGTCACCGGCAAGGCCGCGCCGGACGATCAGGTCGCGGGCCTGATGTCGCCGCCGCTGCCGGTGGTCGGCTCGGGCGAGCCGGTGAGTGCCGCCGCCCGGGCTCTCGGCACGGCGGGCGCCGCTCTCGTACTTGTGGACGGCAAGCCGGCGCGTGATCACCCGCCAGGACGTCCTGACCTTCCTGTCCGGCGACCCGGCGTAGCGCTAGCCGCGACGGAGCGGAGCCCTGGCCAGGGCATAGATTTAGGCACCGGATAGATCAGCCCCATCCGCCACGACAGCCACGCGCAAGGGAGCGCTCCATGCAGCACGACGGGTTCGAGACGCTCGCCATCCACGCGGGTCAGGAGCCTGATCCGGCGACGGGTGCGGTCGTGCCGCCGATCTATCAGACCTCGACGTACAAGCAGGACGGCGTCGGCGGTCTGCGCGGCAAGGAACTCGGCGAGACGGCCAAGTGGATCGAGGGCTACGAGTACTCCCGTACTGACAACCCGACGCGCGGCGCGCTGGAGGAGTGCCTGGCCGCGCTCGAGGGCGGCGTCCGCAGCCTGGCCTTCGCGTCCGGCATGGCAGCGTCGGACGCGCTGCTGCGCTCGGTCTGCCGGCCCGGTGACCACGTGCTCATCCCGGACGATGCCTACGGCGGCACATTCCGGCTGTTCGACAAGGTCCTGACCGGCTGGGGCCTGACGTACCGGCCGGTCCCGATGTCGGACCCCGCGGCCGTGCGGGCCGCGCTCGCCGAGCGGCCGGCCCGGCTGATCTGGGTGGAGTCCCCGACGAACCCGCTGCTCGGCATCGCCGACATCGCGCTGCTTGCGCAGCTCGCCCGGGACGCGGGCGCACAGCTGGTGGTGGACAACACCTTCGCCTCCCCGTACCTGCAGCAGCCGCTGGCGCTCGGAGCCGACGTCGTCGTGCATTCCACCACGAAGTACATCGGCGGACATTCCGACGTGGTCGGCGGTGCCGTGATCGTCGCGGACTCCGGGCTAGCCGACAAGCTCTACTTCACCAGAAACGCGGTCGGATCCGCCCCCGGTCCCTTCGACGCGTGGCTGACGCTCCGGGGCGTCAAGACCCTCGCGGTCCGGATGGACCGGCATTGTGAGAACGCGCTGCGTATCGCGGAGATGCTGACCAGCCACCCGGCCGTGAGCGAGGTCTTTTATCCGGGGCTTCCGGCGCATCCGGGCCACGAGGTCGCGGCCAAGCAGATGCGCGGGTTCGGCGGCATGGTGTCGTTCCGGGCTGCCGGCGGCCCGGCCGAGGCGGTCGAGATCTGCGGCCGGACCCGGCTGTTCACCCTGGGTGAGTCGCTGGGCGGCGTCGAGTCGCTGATCGAGAACCCGGCCCGCATGACGCATGCCTCGGTAGCAGGCTCGGCGCTCGAAGTGCCCGCGGACCTGGTGCGGCTGTCAGTCGGCATCGAGTCCGCCGACGACCTGATCGAGGACCTGAAGGCAGCCCTCGGCTAGCAGTTGCCAGCCTGCGGCACTTGGGGGTCCGGAGATCCGCACGCTGCGTAACCGCGCCCCATCCGGGGATCGAGCCGGAATGCTCAGGCGACCGGGTTAGTGCACCTGCGCGGCTGGCGGGCGCCAGCGCTGCCAGCCGGGATGCAGGGGGAACAGGCGCGATGGCGCAGGCGGAGTGGCCACGAGCTCCTGCCGGGGCAGCAGCACCAGTCCGTCCGGCACGGGCTCCCACCAGGGCTCGCGGCTCAGCAGCCTGCTGAACAGCTCGACCGGGCGGCCGCGTCGTCCGCCCTGCGGCGCCGGGCCGAGCACCAACTCGGCCGGAGCAGCCTGATCGGCGGCTTGCCAGCGGAAGTCGGCGGAGATGCGGAGCCGGTTCTCGTGATTGGGCAGGGCGGCATGCGAGGTCAGGCAGTGGAACAGCAGCACGTCGCCCGGCCGGAAATCGGTCGTCGCCCAGCCGTGCTCGTCCGGGCGTAGCAGCCGCGACGGCCGGGGCGGCTCCCGGTGGCTGCGCGGCAGCACGGCGAGTCCGCCTAGCAGCACCGGGATGTCCATGAGCGGCAGCCAGGTAGTGAGCATGTCCTGCACGCCGGAGACGGCGAAGTCCTCGTGGCTGTAGCGGCCGCGGGTCACCCGCGACGGTGACTCGGGATACACCGCACGGAGCACCTTGGCCGGATAGCAGAACGCGCCGGTGCCGAGGATGAGCCGGATGAGGCCGCGCAACGGCGGCAGATAGGCGAGGCGGTTGAGCCCGCGGCTGGCCAGCGCCGCTCGGAAGGACGGGTCGGCGAGCGCGTCGCGAACGGTTAGCGCGCGCTGAGGGCCGGCCGGATAGCCGGCGCCGTTGGTCCAGCCGCCGACGCTGAGCTCCGCGTGCACGCTGTCGTAGGCGGCCTGGACATCAGCAGCGCGCAGCAGACCGCGGAAGAACAAGTAGCCCTCGTCCGCCAGCCGCCGTCGCAGCGCGGTCTGGTCTGACCGCAGTGCGAGGGAGTCGGCGAGTTCACGCACGGCACTACCGTAACGCCGCGGTGGCCGAGGGTGGCGGAGCCTACGTGACGGGCCGCCAGTGCGGCCATCCGCAATCCGAGGATCATGGGTCCGGTGAGCGATTCCGGCCGGAACGGCTTGTTCGGCCCGCTGTTCAGCCGCGGTGCCGTCGGTGTCAGCGACACGGACTGGCTGCAGGCAATGCTGGACACCGAGGCCGCGCTGGCGCGCGCCGTCGAGCGAGCCGGGCTTGTCGCGCCGGGCTCGGGCGCGGCAGTGACGGCAGCGGCGAGCGCGGACAGGTTCGACATCGACGAGCTTGGCCGCGCGGCTGTGCTGGCCGGCAACCCGGTGCCGCCACTCGTGCGCGCGCTGAGCGCACTGCTCCCAGCGGGGCAGCGCGAGGCCGTCCACCCCGGGGCGACTAGCCAGGACATCATCGACACCGCCGTCATGCTGCTGGCCCGCCGCGCGATCGGCGTGATCGAGTCCGACCTGGCGACGGCGGCCGTGCACGCGGCGCGGCTCGCGCGCGAGAACACCGCGACGGTGCTGGCCGGGCGCACGCTGCTGCAGCAGGCAGTGCCAGTCACTTTCGGGCTTGTTGCGGCTGGGTGGCTGACAGGCATCGACGAGTCCCGCCGCGACCTGCGCCGGACCACAACTCGGCTGGCGGTCCAGTTCGGCGGCGCCGCAGGCACCCTGGCCGCAGTCGGCAGCGCCGGACCTGAGGTCGCCGCACTGCTCGCTGACGAGCTCGGGCTGGCCGAGCCCGTGCTTCCCTGGCACACCGACCGGCTGCGGGTCGTGCAGCTCGCTGCCGCACTCGCCGGGGTGTGCGCAGCGCTGTCGAAGATCGCCCGGGACGTTACGCTGCTGGCGCAGACGGAGGTGGCCGAGGTCAGCGAGGGCGGCGACGACCCTGCGCAGGGCGGCTCGTCGGCCATGCCGCACAAGCGCAACCCGGTCGTCTCGATCCTGGTCCTCGGCTGCACCCGGCGCGTGCCCGGGCTGCTGGCGACGCTGATCGCCGCGGCCGAGCAGGAGCATCAGCGTGCGGCCGGCGCCTGGCACGCCGAGTGGGAGACACTCTCCCAGCTGCTGCAGCTGACCGGGTCGGCAGCCTCCTGGTCGGCCACGCTGCTGGCGGGCCTGCGCGTAGACGCAGACAGGATGCGCGCGAACCTGGACGCGTCCGGCGGCCTGCCCATGGCCGAGCACGTCACCGCGGAGCTGGCGCCCGCGCTCGGGCGGCTGGCGGCACACGATCTGGTCGCCGCCGCGGCTGCGCGGGCCGCCGCAAGCGGGTCCACGCTGACGGCCGCGCTGCTCGGGGACACCGAGGCCGCAGCGGCTCTGCGCGCCGCCGGGATCACGGAGCGCGAGCTCGCGGCGGCAGTCGATCCGGCTGCCTATCTCGGCGCGTCGGCGGTGTTCACGCAGCGTGCGCTGGCAGCCCATGACGAGCTGCGAAACGAGGAAGGAGACGACCCCGGTGAATGATGAGGAGCGCGCAGCTGCCGGAATGCGCGTCCGGCGCGAAGTGCTCGGTGATGAGCATGTCGACCGCGCGGCGGCGAGTACCACGGAGTTCACGGCCGCGTTTCAGGACTTCATCACCCGCTACGCCTGGGGTGAGCTGTGGAGCCGACCGGGACTGTCGCGGCCGGAGCGAAGCATGATCACGATGGCGATGCTCGCGGCTCTCGGCCGCGACGAGGAGCTCGCGCTCCACGTCCGCGCGGCGCTGCGCAACGGCCTCGGCCCGGACGACATTGCCGAGGTGCTGCTGCACGTAGCCGTCTACGCCGGCGTGCCGGCCGCTAATCGTGCGTTCGCCATCGCCACCGCGACGATCGACAGCTATCCGTAGAACGCACAGATGTTCACGTAGCGGCAGTTTGCGGATATGGTTTCCGTGGAGCGGCGAGGAGGACGGACCAGCAGGTGGCAGAGATCGTGACACTGGCCGAAGCGATCTCGGCAGCCGTGCATGATGGCGATGCCGTGGCCATGGAAGGCTTCACGCACCTGATCCCGCACGCGGCCGGGCACGAGGTCATCCGCCAGCGACGGCGCGACCTCACGCTCATCCGGATGACGCCGGACATCATCTACGACCAGCTGATCGGGGCCGGCTGCGCCCGCAAGCTGATCTTCTCCTGGGCCGGGAACCCGGGCGTCGGATCCCTGCACCGGTTCCGCGACGCCGTCGAGAACGCCTGGCCAGCCCCGCTGGAGATCGAGGAGCACAGCCACGCGGGCATGGCGAACCGCTTCCAGGCCGGTGCCTCGGGCCTGCCGTTCGCGGTCCTGCGCGGCTACCGCGGGACGAGTCTGCCCGCGCACACGTCCGGCGTCGCCGACATCGTCTGCCCGTTCACCGGCGAGACGCTCACCGCCGTCCGGGCGCTGTCCCCGGATGTCGCGGTCGTTCACGCTCAGCGCGCGGACCGGCAGGGAAACGTGCAGTACTGGGGCATCAGCGGCGTGCAGAAGGAAGCGGTGCTTGCCGCCAGCCGGTCCGTCGTGACGGTCGAGGAGATCGTCGACGAGCTGACTCCGCAGCCGGGGGCGATCGTGCTGCCGTCGTGGACCGTTGACTTCGTGGCCGCAGTGCCCGGCGGCGCCCACCCGTCGTACGCGCTCGGCTACTCCGCCCGCGATAACGATTTCTATGTCGCCTGGGACGAGATCAGCCGGGACCGGGAGCGATTCGCGTCGTGGCTGGAGGACAACGTGTACGCGGGCCTGCCGGATGTCCCGGCCGTCCATGCTCCGGCGGACCGCACTGCAGCCCCATGCTGAGCTACACCGCCGACGAGATGATGACCGTCGTCGCTGCTCGCTCGCTGCGCGACGGGATGACGTGCTTCGTCGGGATCGGGCGGCCCAGCGAGGCAGCCAATCTCGCCCGCGCCACCCACGCGCCCGGCCTGGTGCTGATCTACGAGTCCGGGACCATCGGCGCCAAGCCCGGCCAGGTCCCGCTGTCGATCGGCGACGGCGTCCTGGCTGAGACGGCCGACTCGGTGGTCAGCGTGCCCGAGATCTTCAATTACTGGCTGCAGCCCGGCCGGATCGACGTCGGGTTCCTCGGAGCAGCTCAGCTCGACAAGTACGGCAATATCAACACCACCGTGATCGGCCCCAGCTATGCCGCGCCGCGGGTGCGGCTGCCCGGCGCCGGCGGCGCGCCCGAGATCGCCGCGGCCTGCAAGGAAGTGATAGTGGTCGTCCGGCAGTCGAAGCGCACCTTCGCCGACCGGGTGGACTTCGTGACGTCCGTCGGATTCGGTGACGGCGCCGGCAGCCGCAGCCGGATGGGCCTCACCGGCGCGGGGCCGAGCATGGTCATCACTGACCTCGGCGTGCTGCGGCCCGACTCCGTCAGTCAGCAGCTCATGCTGACCGGGATCTACCCCGGTGTGTCCGTCGAGCAGGTTCGCGACAACACTGGGTGGGACCTGGTGGTATCACCCGACCTGACCGAGATCGAACCGCCAGAGCAGGCCGAGCTGACCGCACTGCACGTCCTGTTGTCCGGCGCCACTACCGCCGCGACGCCCGCAGAAGGAGCGCTGTTATGACTGCCAGCAACCTGTCCGCTAACAGGGGGCTCGTGCTGCCGCATTACCCGCCCGCAGTCGGCGTGCACCCGCCGCTTGACTCGCCGGCCTACGCGTCGAGCCGGCTGCGTCATCCCCGGCAGCCGCTGGTCCCGCTGCCGCAGCGGCTGACCGAGATCACCGGTCCGCTCCTCGGCCCGGAGCGGGTGACGGCGGGGGATGCCGATCTGACGGCCGGACATGCGGGCGAGCCGCTCGGCGAGCGGATCATCCTGACCGGCCGTGTGCTGGACTCCGACGGGCGGCCGGTGCCGGACGCGCTCATCGAGATCTGGCAGGCCAATGCCTCCGGCCGGTACGCGCACGCAGTAGACGAGCACCCCGCGCCGCTCGATCCGAACTTCACCGGCGGCGGGCGCTGCGTCACCGACTCGCTTGGCCGGTACCGGTTCGTGACGATCAAGCCCGGCCCGTATCCGTGGGGCAACCACTACAACGCCTGGCGCCCGGCGCACATTCACTTCTCGCTGTTCGGCCGCGCGTTCACGCAGCGCCTGGTCACCCAGATGTACTTCCCGGGCGACCCGCTGTTCTCGCTCGACCCGATCTTCAACTCGATCCCCGATCCGGCGGCCCGGCAGCGGCTGATTTCGTCGTTCGACATCGATACCACCGTGCCGGACTGGGCGCTCGGCTACACCTGGGACATCGTCCTTCGCGGTCGTACCGCGACCTCTTCGAGCAGGCGGAGGGCCGATGAGCAGCGCATCCGCGGGCATCACGCCGTCGCAGACCATCGGGCCCTTCCTTTCGATCGGCCTGCCGTGGGCCGACGGGCCGTTCGTGGTTCCGCCGGGAACGCCCGGTGCCATCGAGATCACTGGCGTGGTGCTCGACGGTGAGGGCCAGCCCTCTGCCCGACGCGCTGGTGGAGACGTGGCAGGCCGACCCGGACTCGCGGTTCGACCACCCCGATGACCCGCGTGGTGCCGTGCGGCCCGCAGTCGCCGGATTCCGCGCCTTCGGCCGGTCAGCGACCGACGGAGAGGGCCGGTACCGCTCATCACGGTCCGGCCCGGGGCACTGCCGACGCCGGACGGCGGGCCACCGAGGCGCCGCATCTCGACGTCTCGGTCTTCGCCCGCGGCATGCTTGACCGGGTCGTGACGCGCATCTACTTCGACGACGAGGCTGACGCGAACGCGGCCGACCCGGTGCTGCAGTCCATTCCCGACGCGGCCCGCCGGGCGACGCTGATCGCCACGTCGGAGCCGGGGATACGGCCGAGCCGGGGGATACGGGGGAGTCCGGCGAGAACCTGCGGTTCCGTTTCGACATCCGCCTGCAGGGCGAGAACGAGACCGTCTTCTTCGATGTCTGAGGCGTCAGTGCCTGATGCCTCCGCGCCGCTGGCAGCGGGACCGCTGACCGGTCCGTCCGGCGCGCCGGTCCTGGTGCTCGGCAACTCGCTCGGCACGAGCGCGGAGGTGTGGGAGCGCCAGGTGCCGGCACTGCGCGACAGCTTCCGGCTGCTGCGTTACGAACTGCCCGGTCATGGTGGCTCCGCGGCCCCGCCCGGCCCGTACACGATCGCGCAACTCGGCCGGCGCGTGCTGGCGCTGCTGGACGAACGCGAGGTGGACCGCGCAGCCTACTGCGGGCATCTCGCTCGGCGGGATGATCGGCATGTGGCTCGCCGAGCACGCTCCGGAGCGGATCAGCTCGCTCGGCCTGGTCTGCACGTCCGCGCACCTGCCGCCCGCCGAGGGCTGGCTGACCCGCGCGGCGCAGGTACGGTCGGCCGGAATGGCCTCCATTTCCGCTGGCGTCGTCGCGCGCTGGTTCACACCCGCTTACGCGGCCAGCGAGCCCGCGGTGATCGACCAGTTCCGCGCTGGCCTCGAGCGAACCGGCGCGGAGGGCTACGCCGGGTGCTGCGAGGCCATCGCCGCAATGGACCTGCGGCCAGATCTGGCCGCAATCGCAGCGCCCACCCTGGTCATCGCCGGCGAGGAGGATCCGGCGACGCCGCTCGAGCACGGCGCGCTCGTCGCCGAGCACGTGCCCGGCGCGCGGTTCGAGGTGATTCCCGGCGCCGCGCATCTCGCCGCGGTCTCGGCAGCACCACGCGTCACGCCGCTGCTGCTACGGCACCCGCAGTCCGCGATGTCGGACGCGCTGCCTGGCCGGACGGGCGCTACCATGCGCTCTGATGACAACTTCTGGGCGCACAGCGAACACAGCCGGGTCGAGCGGGCAGCAACCGGGCTCGGGCAGCCCCGTTGCGACCGCAGTTCGCGACAGCGACTTCGTGCAGTCGCTCGATCGGGGCCTGGCGGTAATCCGGGCGTTCGGACCCGGGCGGGAGCGGCTGAGCCTCAGTGACGTCGCCAGGGAGACCGGTCTCACCCGCGCGGCGGCGCGCCGGTTCCTGCTCACCCTGGTGAAACTCGGCTACGTGCGCAGCGACGGCCGCGAGTTCTCGCTGCGCCCGCGCGTGCTCGAGCTCGGGTATGCCTACCTGTCCGGTCTGGCGATGCCCGAGATCGCGTCGCCGCACCTGGAGGAACTCGTCGCGCAGGTGCGCGAGTCCTCGTCGATCTCGGTGCTGGACGGACATCACATCGTCTACGTCGCGCGGGTGGCGACTAAGCGGATCATGACGGTCGCGATCTCGGTCGGAACCAGGTTCCCGGCCTATGCGACGTCGATGGGCCGGGTGCTGCTCGCCGGGATGTCGCCGGACGAGCTAGACAAGTACCTGGCTGAAGCTGAGTTCGAGGCCTTCACCAGCCGGACCATCACCGACCCTGACCGGCTGCGGGAGGTCGTCGGTGAGGCTCGCCGTCAGGGCTTCGCGATCGTGGACCAGGAACTCGAGGAGGGACTGCGGGCCATCGCCGCGCCGATCCGCGGCGGCGGCGACGCGGTCATCGCCGCGATCAACGTGTCCGCGCACGCCAGCCGCGTCAGCATGGCCGCCATGCGAGCGGAGCTTCTCCCGGCGATGCTGGAGACTGCCCGGCGCATCGAGGCGGACCTGCGTTCCCAGGGCCCGGCGGGCGGCCTGTCCTAGCTGCCGCGGGGCGGGACTGTCAGCCGGGCGCCTGGGCGGCGGATGGACGCTGGCTGGCCGCCTCAGACGAGCTGGACCCTCGCCCGAACCCCGCGAGCTTGCAGAAGCTCGCGGATGTCGCCGGGATCACTGGTCAGGACAAGGTCGGCAGGCGCCGTCATCAGTGTTTCGGCCAGTTTGCCGTTAATGTCAGGGCGGCTTCTGTTCGTCGTCTCAAACGTATGTGCGAAAAGCGACGCTGCCGTGTCGCTTTTCGCACGTACGATGAAGGTCTCGATCTTCGAGTAATGCCCGACGTGGAACGCAGCTAGTTCCGGCCCGCGAGGCCGCGACGCTTCTTGACCCGCTACTGACGGACTGGGCTAGCTCTCGCCCCACACTTCGCGCGCGGTCTGGACGACGAGCTGCAGTTTCGCGCGCTGTTCATCCTGGGTCAGCGTGTTGCCCTCGACGGTCGAGGAGAAGCCGCACTGCGGTGAGAGGCACAGCTGGTCGAGCGGGACATAGCGAGCGGCCTCGTCGATGCGGCGCTTCAGCAGGTCCGGGTCTTCGAGCTTCCCGCTCTTGGTGGTCACCAGGCCGAGCACGACCATCTTTCCCTTCGGGACGAACCGCAGCGGCTCGAAGCCGCCGGACCGCTGGTCGTCGTACTCGAGGAAGAAGCCGTCCACGGCCAGCTCGCTGAACAGCGCTTCCGCCACGAAGTCGTACCCGCCCTCGGCCGCCCAGGACGAGCGGAAGTTGCCCCGGCACATGTGCGTCGTGACTTTCATGTCCACCGGGCGCCCGGCGATCGCGTCGTTGACCTGGCGGATGTAGCGCAAGTGCAGGTGCTCGGCGTCCTCGCCGCGCTGCGCGATCTCCGCTCGCTGCGCCGGGTCGTTGAGGTAGGCGAGGCTGGTGTCGTCGAGCTGCAGGTAGGTGCAGCCCAGGCCGGCCAGCCGCTGGACCTCGTCGTTGTAGGCAGCGGCGAGATCAGCCCAGAACTCGTCCATCTCCGGGTAGACCGCCGGGTCGATCGACGCCGGGCCGCCGCGGTAGTGGACCATGTTCGGCGACGGGATCGTCAGCTTGGGCGTCGCGCCGCTGACCTGCGACTGCAGATAGCGGAAGTCGTCCTCGAAGATGGTGCGGCTTAGGTGGAGCTTGCTGCCGATGTGCAGCGCTGCCGGAGTCCACTCGATCTCTCCGTCGGCGTTGCGGAAGTGCACGGCGATGTTGCCGGGTGCCTTGCTGATGCCGCCGAGCTGGTAGATGAAGTCCATGTGCCAGGACGCCCGGCGGAACTCACCGTCGGTCGCGGTCTGCAGGCCGACGTCGGACTGCATCGTGACAGCCTCGGCGATCGCCGCGTCCTCGACTGCGCGCAGGTGATCAGGCCCGATGCGGCCGGCCGCGAAGTCGTCACGGGCGGCCAGAAGCTCAGCCGGGCGGAGCAGGCTGCCGACGTGGTCGGCACGGAACGGTGGCGTAGTGCGCATGACGGTCAGCGTCCTCGATTCTGACGGGGTTCAGTGCGGGCTTGGGGTGCTTGCCAGCAGGGGTACCGAGCCGGTGTAGTTCTCTGCCAGTGATGTCGCTGCGGCCCGAGAACTCGTCACGTACCTGAGCTGAGAAAGCTGTAGCTGCGTTTCCATCGCGTCGCCGCCGGGAGCGCGGTGCAGCATCGTCGTCATCCACCAGGAGAAGTGGGTGGACCGCCAGACGCGATTCAGGCAGGTCGCCGAGTAATCGTCGGCGAGCCTGCCGTCGCCGTGCAGAAGCGAGTCGAGCGCTGGCGCCAGCACTGCGACGTCGGCCAGCGCCAGGTTCAGGCCCTTCGCACCGGTCGGCGGGACGATGTGCGCCGCGTCGCCGGCCAGGAACAGGCGGCCGTAGCGCATCGGCGCGCTGACGAAGCTGCGCATCGGCGTGATGCTCTTGTCCAGGACCGGGCCCCGCTGCAGGCTCCAGCCGGGCAGCACGAGCCGGCGGTCAAGCTCAGCCCAGACGCGCTCGTCCGGCCAGCTGCCGAGGCTGTCCGCCGGATCCACCTGCAGGTACAGCCGGCTGACGGCAGGACTGCGCAGACTGTGCAGTGCGAATCCGTCCGGGTGGCGAGCATAAATGAGCTCGTCGGTGGAGGGCGGCACGTCGGCGAGGATCCCGAGCCACGCGTACGGGTAGTCCCGCTGCCAGGTCGTGAGCACGCTCGCCGGGACTGCCGCACGGCTGATCCCGTGGAAGCCGTCGCAGCCTGCGATGACGTCGCAGACGACCTCGTGCCGGCTCCCCGCGCTGTCGGTGTACCGGAGCACGGGTGACTCTGAGTCGACACCGGCGACCTCGGTGCCGCTTACGCTGAACTCGATGGCGGACGGCCCGCCGTCGGCCAGCCGCCGGGCAATGAGGTCCCTCACGACCTCGGTCTGCGCGTAGACGGTGACTGTCCGGCCGCCGGTGAGGTCGCGGAAGTCGAGGTGCCGCCGCTCACTGTCGAACTGCAGGTAGATGCCGCCGTGTTCGATGCCCTGCTGGTCCACCGGCCGGCCAGCCCGGCCTGCCGCAGCAGAGCGACGCTTCCGTCCTCGAGGACGCCTGCGCGCTGGCGCGCCTCGCAGTACTGGCGGCTGCGCCTCTCGACAAGCACAGTGTCGATGCCACGGAGCGCGAGAAGGTGCGAGAGCAGCAGCCCGGCCGGCCCGGCACCGACGATGCCTACCTGTGTGCGAGTGCGCATGTTCCTGTTCTTCGTCGCCGGGCTCAGAACGGGTACGGCGCGATGTCCCCGCGGATGGTCACCCAGCGCGTGTCCGTGAAGGCGTCGAGGTTCGCGCTGCCGCCGAAACGAGCGCCGGTACCGGAGGCACGGATGCCGCCGAACGGGGTGTTCGGGGCGTCGTCCACCGTCTGATCGTTGATGTGCACGATGCCGGTGGGGATCTGGCGGGCCAGGTCGAGTCCGCGCATCACGTCGGAGGTGAGGATGCCCAGCGACAGCCCGTACTCGGAGTCGGCCGCCAGCTTGGCTACCTCGTCCGCAGTGCGGAACCTGATCACCGGAGCTACCGGGCCGAACACCTCGCTGGCGTAGGCCGGCATGGCCGGCGCGATCTCGGCGAGCACCGTCGGCTGGTAGAACAGGCCGTCGTAGCTGCCGCCTGCCGCGAGCCGAGCGCCAGCCTGGACGCTGTCGATGACGAGGCTGTGCACTTTGTCGCGCTGCCGCTCGTCGATGATGGGGCCGATGGCGACCTGGCCCGTGGCCGGGTCACCGACCGGCAGGTGACTGGCCTTCTCGGCGAGGCGGGCAACGTAGTCGTCGTAGATGTCGGCGTGCACCAGGTGCCGGCCCGTTGTCATGCAGATCTGGCCCTGGTGCAGGAACGAGCCCCAGGCGCCGGCCGAGACCGCCTTGTCGAGATCGGCGTCCGCCAGGACGATCAGAGCCGAGTTGCCCCCCAGCTCCAGGTGAACGCGCTTGAGATGCTGGCCGGCCAGTGCGCCGACCTTGCGGCCCGCCGCAGTCGAGCCGGTGAAGGAAAGCACGCCGACTCGCGGGTCGGTGACGAGCGCCTCGCCGGTGCCCGGGCCGCCGGGCAGCACGTGCAGCAGCCCGTCAGGCAGCCCGGCTTCCTCGAAGACTCGCGCCAGCACGACGCCGCCGCACACTGCCGTCCGCGGGTCGGGCTTCAGGACCACCGCGTTGCCGAGAGCGAGCGCGGGCGCAACCGATCTGATGGCCAGGATCTGCGGGAAGTTGAAAGGTGAGATGACACCGACGACGCCGACGGGCACGCGCTCGGCGAAGCTGAGGTGCGGCTGCTCACTCGGCAGCAGGTCGCCGTAGGACCGGGACGGCAGGGTGGCTGCCTCGAAGATCTCCTCGGTCGCGACGTGTGTCTCGAACTGAGCCGCGGGCGGGATCTTGCCGCCCTCGCGGACGCTCCAGTCTTCGATCTCCGCTGCGTGGGCGAGCCAGATCTCGCCGGCCTTGCGGAGGATCGCCGCGCGCTGCGTGTAGGGGAGCGCCGCCCAGGCTGGTTGAGCCGCAGCCGCCGTGGCTGCTGCCGAGGCGATGTCCGCCGGGGCCGCGATGCCGATCTGAGCGAGCTCGTTGCCGGTAGCCGGCTCGATGACCGGAGCCTGGCCGCCGCCGGGCTGGATCCATCCGCCGGAGAATGCTTTGCCGAGCCACGTCGACTGGTCCAGGAGAGCCACAAGCCACACCCCATCTGCGGTACGGCAGCCGGCGCCGGAGGAAGGCGCACGGCGGCTGGAAGGAAACTGCTTGTCAGCTCAGGGAACTGTGCGCCTTACGCTCGTGCGGTCAGCACCTGTGCGGTCGACGTCTGTTCGCTCAGCGATTGTGCGTTGGACGAACAGGCGTTACAAGCCCGAACAGTGAAAATCTAGGCGCGCGGGCAGGTCGGTGTCAACGCGCGAAGACGTACTCGGCAGGCCCGCAAGCCGGCGCCGAGTACGTCTCGTTCGCTCGCTGCTAGCGCGCTTCTCAGCGCGCGGGCGGAGGCGGCGTCAGTGGGCCGCCTGCTGCGGCTTCTTGCTGGTCCACCACGCGCCCACCGCGCACACCACGCCGATCACGAGTCCGGCGATGCCCCGGTAGACGTGGTTGCCACCGCCCTTCACGTGGCTGCCGGAGTCGAGGAATGACGGCGCGGCGCCGGCCAGCCACAGAATGCCCAGCACCAGGGCAATGATGGCGACGACGGCGAGAATGATCATTAGCGAGCGCTTAGATCCGCCGCTTGACACGGTTTGAGAAGTCACAAGTTCCTCCTTGGGATGCTGGCAGCAGGCCGCTCAAGGGCGTGCATCATCGCCAGCGCTAACGTACGTCCGGCACGGTACTACTGATGTGCCAACGGGATACCACGAAATAGCTACAAAGAGCGCAAAATCTCGACGATGAAATAGCCGCAGAATTGCTACGGCCGCACCCGCCAGGGCGGTTACCGGCTGTACTGGCGCCGAGTGCGCAGGAAGTCCTTGACGACGTACTCGCCCAGGCTGTCGGGCATCGCGCGGAGCACCCGGCCGCCGTTGCGGCGGGCGACCTCGTCGACGAACGAGCTGAGCCGCTCGTCGTCCGCCAGCATGAAGATGTTCATCGTGGCCCGCCGCCGGGTCATCTTGTCAACCTCCGCGAGCGTCAGTTCCAGGGTCTCCGGCGATGGCGGCCAGTCGAACCAGAACCGTCCGTCCCGGCGGAGGTGCGCGGTCGGCTCGCCGTCGGTGATGACCATGACGACGGGGTTGTGCTCGGGCCTGCGGTCGAGGAAGCGGCCTGCCAGGACGAGCGCGTGATGCAGGTTCGTCCCCTGGACCATGTCCCAGCTGAGGCTGGCCAGCTCGGTCTCGCGCAGCTCGCGTGCGTAATTGGAGAAGCCGATCACCTGGATCGCGTCCTGCGGGTACTGGGTGGCGACGAGCGCGTGCAGTGCGAGCGCAGTCTGCTTCGCGGCTCCCCAGGTGCCCCGCAGCGCCATCGAATAGGACAGGTCGACGAGCAGGCAGACGGCGGCGGAGGAGCGTCGCTCGGTCTCGGCGACTTCGAAGTCGCCCACCGACAGGCGCACGCCAGAGCGCTTGTCCAGGAACTCCTGGCGAGGTGCTGCCTGCCGTAGCAGGGCGTTCCGCACGGTCGCCGAGGCGTCGATCGACTGCTCGTCACCGAATCGCCACTGCCGGGTGCTGCCGGTGTACTCGCCTGCCTGGCCGGCGTCACGCTGGTCGTGGTCACCCGTGCCGCCTTCCGGAAGCTGGGCGAACACCTTGCGGAGCGCAGTCTGCCCGAGCCGCCGTACCGCCTTCGGCGTGAGCTCGAGCCGCCCGTTGCTGCGCTGGAGGTAACCCTGCTGCTCGAGCTCACGCTCGATCTGGCGTAGCGCTTCCATGTCATCCACGGCCTGCCGGCCGAGTGCGCGCCTGATGGCCTCCTCGTCGACGTCATCGAGCCGTGCACCGGGGTAGTCCTGCCGCAGCGAGTCCTCGAGGTCGGCCAGGTCGGCGAGCTCGGCGAGCGCCCCGGTCGCGTCGCTGAGGCCGAGGGGCTCGGTGCCGGTCATGCTGGGCTGCGGCCAGCCGGAGTCCATGTCCGGCCGGCGGGCTCGCAGCTGATCGGACAGCCGCGACATCTCAGCGGCAAGGCCGGCGTCCTCGAGCGCCTGCGACATCAGCCCGGCGAGCTCGTCGCGCTGCTCGTCGGTGAGCGAGTCCAGCAGCCGCTGGGCTGCCGACATCCGCCGGACGAGGGCATCCACCAGCTCGTCCAGGTTGGCCGGACCATCCGGGAACATGTCGCCGAACTGCTCCATGAACTGATCGAAGTCCTGCTGGGTGTGCTCGCCGCGCGCATCCGCCTCGAGCATCTGGTTCAGCCCGGCCATCATGTCCTTGACCCGCTGCATGGCTGCCGGGTCGGGATCGGCGAGAGCCTGGCGCATGCCCTGGAACTGACTGTCGAGGACCTCGCGCCGCAGCAGCGATTTGAGCTGCTCGAACGTCTCCCGCGCCGCCGCGGACTGCCACTCGTAGCCGGCGAGCTGCCGGATGGCCTGGGAGGTGTCCGACGGCAGGGAGTCGAGTTCGGACTCGCGCAGGCGGGCAGCGTCGCTGGGATCGGGGAACAGCTCGGCCCGCTCCTGGCCGATAGCCGTGTCCAGCAAGGACCGGACCTGATCGAGAATGCCGTCGAGCCGTCCGCGACCGCGGATCTCGCGCTGCCGCTCCCGCACCCGGCGCAGCAGGTCGTCCAGCCCCCGGTGGCCGGACAGGCCGCGCCGGAGCAGGTCGCGAAGAGCGCTCGACGGGTCTGTCCCGTCCAGCACGGACTCGCCGAGCGCATCCACCGCACCGCGGACGTCGTACGGCGGCTCGAGCGGGTCGGGTCCCCCCGAGTACGGGCCGTAGCGGTAGCCGCTCATGCGCTGTCACCTCCGTGCCGTGGGCTGAGGCCGGGGGAACGGGATCGAGACTGGCGGCTCAGGTGCGATACACCGCCCCGCCGTCGATAGTGTCCTTCGACAGCCGCCGCATGAGGTACAGGCCCTCGAGGGCGAACTCCAGCGCCGCGGCGGCCTGCCCGGGCGACTCGCTGCCGTCCATATGCAGCCGTTCCATGATCTTCGCGAGGCCGGGCACCTCGCCGATCCGGCGCAGCAAGTCGGACGCGGGCACCAGCTCGCCCGTCTCGACGACGCCGCCCTCGGCGAACCGGGCCATCAGACCCGCCATGTCGGCGCTGCCCAGCAGCGCGCGGAAGGTATCGCTGGTGGCACGCCGCAGCAGGTGGTCGAGCACCTCCTGCTCGCGGCCCTCCTCGCTGACCTCGAACTCGACCTTGCCGCGCAGCGTGCTGATCACCGAGGGCAGGTCGCACACGCGCGCGACTGGCTGGTCCTCGCCGGTCAGCGCGCCGCGCCGGACCGCCGATGCGGCCACGGCTTCCGCGGCAGCGATCGCGAACCGCGCCGACACACCGGAACGTGAGTCGACGGCGGGAGACGCGCGCACCAGCCGCGTGACACGCGCGATCACCTGCACAAGATGGGCCGGAACGAGGGCGCCAGGATCGCCGCCATCCCATGCCAGCTGCGCTTCCTGGTCGATCAGGGCCAGTTCGGCGTCGAGGGACACCGGATAGTGCGTGCGGATCTCGGCGCCGAACCTGTCCTTCAGCGGTGTGATGATCCGGCCGCGATTGGTGTAGTCCTCGGGGTTGGCGCTGGCGACGAGCACCAGGTCGAGTGGCAGCCGCAGCGCGTACCCGCGCACGCCGATGTCCCGCTCCTCCAGGACGTTGAGCAGCGAGACCTGGATGCGCTCGGCGAGGTCGGGCAGCTCATTGAGGCAGAAGATGCCCCGGTTGGTACGCGGCAGCAGCCCGAAGTGGATCGTCTCCGGGTCGCCGAGCGTCCGGCCCTCGGCGACCTTCACCGGGTCGATGTCGCCGATCAGGTCACCGACGCTGGTGTCCGGCGTGGCCAGTTTCTCGCCGTAGCGGTCGGTACGCGGGCGCCACGTCACAGCGAGGTCGTCACCTTCCTCGGCGAGCAGCCGCTGGCACCGCGCGCAGACCGGGGCATAGGGATGGTCGTTGATCTCGCAGCCCTCGACAGTCGGCGTCCAGTCGTCGAGCAGGCCGGTGAGCGTCCGGATGAGCCGCGTCTTGCCCTGTCCGCGCTCGCCGAGCAGGATGACGTCGTGACCGGCGATGATGGCGCGCTCGAGATGCGGCAGGACCGTCTGGCCGAAGCCGATGATTCCAGGGAACGCGTCTTCGCCCGCGCGCATGCGGGCGAGCAGGTTGCGCCGGAGTTCCTCCCGGACCGTGCGAAGCTGGTGCCCGCTCGCCCGCAGTTCCCCGAGAGTCGCGATCTGCGGCGGGGCGGATGCGGGTGGCTGGCCGGATGCTGGCTGCTTTCGAGTCGTAGGCTGCACCATTCGACACTATGTCGAGGTGAGCGTGGTTCGCATCTCGGGAGGCGCGGATGGACGATCCCCGGCCGGTGCTCGCGGTGGATATCGGCGGCACCAAGCTTGCCGCGGGCCTCGTGGAGCCGGGTGGCCGAGTCCTTCACTGGTCGCAGGTGCCCACGCCGGCGAACGTCGACGGTGAGCACTTGTGGCGCACGCTGGATGTCCTGATCACGAGGGTGCTCACCGATACCGGCGTTGCCGCGGCGGAACTGGCCGGCTGCGGTTGCGGCTGCGGCGGACCGATGGAGTGGCCGGCCGGCGTGGTGTCTCCGCTCAACATCCCGGCCTGGCGCGGTTTCCCGCTCCGGCTCAGGCTCGCTGATCGCCTCGGCGGCATCCCGGTGCGGGTGCACAACGACGCGATCTGCCTGGTGGCGGGCGAGCACTGGCGCGGCGCCGGCCGCGGCCGGGACAACGTGCTCGGCATGGTCGTCTCGACCGGCGTCGGCGGCGGTCTGATCCTCGATGGCCGGCTCATCGAGGGTGCGTCGGGCAACGCCGGGCATATCGGTCACGTTGTCGTCGATCCGGAGACCGGCCCGGTGTGCGGCTGCGGCGGACGCGGCTGCCTCGAGGCCATCGCGCGCGGACCTGGCCTGGTGAGGTGGGCACAATCCCAGGGCTGGCGGCCCGACCAGGCGGACGCCACCGCGAAGGACCTGGCCGCCGACGGCGCGCTCGGCCATACCGTTGGTGTCGCCGCCATGCAGCGGGCCGGCCGTGCGCTCGGCATCGCGATCGCCTCTGCCACCTGCCTGTGCGACCTGGAGGTCGTCTCGGTCGGCGGGGGGCTGTCTCAGGCCGGACCGCTGCTGTTCGACCCGCTGGAGGAAGCACTGAGAGCGCACGCGCGGCTGGGGTTCACCCGCCAGGTGAGCGTGGTCCCGGCCGGGCTCGGGCAGAGTGCCGGCCTGGTCGGCGCGGCCGCGCTCATCTTCGCGGCGGACCGCTACTGGACGGCGGACTGACGAGGTACCGCGATGCCGTGCGGTCGGCCTGGTGGGACAATCCAGCGGTGAGCGCGACCGACCCGTCTCGCCAGCGGGCAGACAAGACCGTGGTGCCGCCGGTGCTACCCGCGGATATCGTCGCGGCGCGAGCCGAGCTGGCGCCGGTAATCCGGCAGACCCCACTGCTGGAGTCGATGGCCCTCGGTGAGATGGTCGGCGGCCCCGTCTACCTCAAGTGCGAGAACCTTCAGCGGGGCGGGTCGTTCAAGGTTCGCGGGGCTTACCTGCGCATCGCCCGCCTGAGCGAAGCCGAGCGAGCGCGGGGTGTCGTCGCGGCGAGCGCCGGCAACCACGCGCAGGGCGTGGCCCTGGCAGCGGCGGCGCTGCACACCCGGGCGACCGTGGTGATGCCGGTAGCCGCGCCGCTGCCCAAGGTCGCGGCGACCCGGTCCTATGGCGCTGACGTGATCCTGCACGGGGCCTCAGTGGAAGACGCGCTGGCGATGGCGCGCGATCTGGCCGAGGAGACCGGGTCGGTGTTCATCCACCCATTCGATCACGCCGACGTCATCACCGGTCAGGGCACAGTCGGCCTGGAGATCGCCGAGCAGTGCCCGGAGGTCGCGACGATCGCCGTGCCGGTCGGCGGCGGCGGTCTCGCCGCAGGCATCGCGGTCGCGGCCAGCGCGGAGTTGCCGGACGTGCGCCTGATCGGCGTGCAAGCCGACGCCGTCGCCGCGGTGCCTGGCTCGATCGCAGTCGGCCATCCGGTGACCGTCACGCCGGCTGCCACGATGGCCGACGGCATCGCCGTCGCGCGGCCGGGGGAGCTCACCGTGCCGTTGCTGCGCGATCTCGGCACTCACGTAATCACCGTGACCGAGGAGAACCTCTCGCGCGGCCTGCTGCTGTGCCTCGAGCGCGCGAAGCAGCTAGTCGAGCCCGCCGGTGCGGCCGGCGTCGCCGCCATCCTCCAGCACCCGGCCCTGTTCGAGCCGCCCGTGGTCGTGGTGCTGTCCGGTGGCAACATCGACCCGCTGCTGCTCTCCAAGGTGCTGCGCCATGGCCTGTCAGCGGCGGGCCGCTTCCTGGCGTTCCGCTGCAAGCTGCCCGACCGTCCCGGCGCGCTCGCCACGCTGCTGATGGAGCTTGCGGGACTCGGCGCGAACGTGCTGGACGTCGCGCACGAGCGGGTCACGGCCGACCTGAAGGTCGATGAGGCCGAGGTGAACCTCCACCTGGAGACCCGCGGCCCCGAGCACACCGACTCGGTGATCAGCCAGCTCCGTCAGGCTGGCTACACGCTGGTCTTCGGCTGATCATTTCTTCTGGTGATGAGCTCACCACGAGCTGCGGCCGGCTGACCGGGCCTGCTGATCCAGCCAGCGCTGCCGGATGACAATCGTGCCGGCCAGTTTGTCGTGCAGACACTGTGCGCGGCTGTCGAGCAGGGACAGCCCGGTGTCGGCCAGCCAGAGGATTCCGCCGGGGATATTGAGCGGGGCGGGCAGCAGCATGCAGGCCGCCGGGCCGACGAGGAACGCCACCGAGCGGATGCCCGCCGCGCGGACGCCGATGCGCGAGGAGTCGGCTGCAGTGACGACGCGCAGACCCAGTGCGCGCTTCCCGAGGGTCGCGCCCCAGGCCGCCTGCTGGGCCCAGTAGTACACCAGGGCAATGCCGAACATCGCGAGGAACCAGAAGAGCAGCGCTCGCTCGTTGGCGGGGTTGCGGGCGATGGCGTTGAGGGCCGCCTGAGCCTGCGGCGAATTGAGGTCGGTGTTGTGGATGGCGATGGCCTGGTAACTATGCAAGATCCGCATCAGTGGTGACAGGAACGCCAGCACCGAGAGGCCGAAGATGATGATCCAGTCCAGCACTGAGGCAATCAGGCGCTCCCACGGGGCGGCGATCGCCGGATCGCGCGGCGGGCTGAAGGCGCGGCGGGCCTGCCGCAGCCGAGGATCGGCCCGCCCGTAACCGGGCTGCTGGCCGTAGCCCGGCTGCTGGCCGTAGCCGGACTGCCCGTAGCCGGACTGGCCGTAGGCCTGCCGAGCCGAGGCAAACGGCCGCTGCGCGTATGCCGACGGCGCGCCGTACCGGGGCTGGCCGGGCTGCGGCGGTGCGAGATAGGCCTGCGGCACGGACTCCCCGGCGCTGAGATACGGCGACGGCGGGGCGGGCTCGCTGGCCGGCGCCCCTGGCCCGGCAGGTCCGGGCAGCTGATCCCCCGGTGACAGCTGGCCTACGGCGGGCTGGGCAGACACGGAGGACTGGTCCGGTGACGCCGCTGCAGGCTGGGCGGCAGCCGCGCGCCCCGTGTCGTCCTGCTGAGTCATGGTGCCAGTGGTCCCTTGTCCGGCCGGTCAGCCGATGGACGTCGGCTCGGTCCTGGCCTGGCGCCCGCTACCAGCTGCCTGCCGGCGGCTGTGAGCTTCGGTACTCCTTCTTGATGACCACTGTATGCGCGGCCTTGTCGTGGAGGCACTGCCTGCGCGGGTCCCACGTGAGCCACAGCTCGTTCAGCAGGTCGAACAGGCCGCCCACCAGCGGCACGAGTGGCGACAGGGCATAAATCGCCGCCCGGCCGCCTGCTGCTCCGGAGCCGATGCCCGTTCCGCCGTCGTCCCGGACAACGACAGTTCCGAGCGCTCGCTTGCCGACAGTCTGTCCCCAGGCCCAGTGCTGCACCCAGTCGTAGGCAAAGGCCACCAGGTAGAAGCCGACCGTGATGACGAACAGCTTGGCCACGAGATGGCTCTCGGCGACGCTGATCGCCTGCCTGGCTCCGGGAATGCTGCTGAGCTGCGTCCCCGCCGGATAGCGGAGGTCTATGGCCCTGACCGCGCGGATGAAGGTGCGCCACGGCGGCACCCAGAAGGGCGCGAAGATCACGGCCAGAATCACGCCGTCGATCACGCGCGCGAGCAGTCGCCGCCACCATTCAGCCAGGGCGGGATTCCGGCCAGCCGGAGGGTAGCTGTAAGCCGGGTACGGCTGGCCGTAGCCGGGCTGGCCGTAGCCGGGCTGGCCGTATCCAGGCAGGCCGTAGCCGGGCAGGCCGTAGCCGGGCAGGCCGGAGTCGTACCCCGGCGCGGGCTGCCCCTGGCCGGGCGCCGGCTGCTGCCCGGCCTGGCCATAGCCGCCCGGCTGACCCGCCGGTGAAGCGGGATTTTGTGGCTGATTCACGCGGTCATGATGCCTTATCGGCGTGCTCAGTGCATAGCCGGGCGCACGGCCCGGGCCGGGCTTACAGGTTGCCTCGGCGCTCCTGCTCCCGCTCGATCGCCTCAAACAGGGCCTTGAAGTTGCCTTTGCCGAATCCCTGCGAGCCGTGCCGCTCGATGAGCTCGAAGAACACGGTCGGCCTGTCCTGCACTGGCCTGGTAAATATCTGCAGCAGATACCCGTCCTCATCCCGGTCGGCCAGTATCTTGAGGTCCTGCAGCTCCTGCAGCGGAACGCGAGTGTCCCCGACCCACTCGCCCAGCGTCTCGTAGTAGCTGTCCGGAGTGTCCAGGAACTGGACGCCTGCCGCCTTCATGCCGCGGACGGCGCCGACGATGTCGTCGGTGGCGAGCGCCAGGTGCTGTACGCCGGGTCCGCCGTAGAACTCGAGGTACTCGTCGATCTGTGATTTCTTCTTGCCGGCGGCAGGCTCGTTGATCGGGAACTTGACCTTCCTGCTGCCGTCAGCCACGACCTTGCTCATCAGGGCGGAGTACTCGGTAGCGATGTCGTCGCCGACGAACTCCTTCATGTTCGTGAAGCCCATGACGCGGTGATAGAACTCGACCCAGTCGTTCATCTTGCCGAGTTCCACGTTGCCGACGCAGTGGTCGATCTCGGTGAAGAACGGGCCGCTCTGCTCAGCCGTCAGCGGCTGTGCCGCGCCGTAGCCGGGCAGGTACGGACCCGCGTAGTCATTCCGCTCGACGAGCGTGTGGCGGGTGTCGCCATACGTCGCGATCGCTGCCAGCACCACCTTGCCGTGCTCATCCTCGGCGATCACAGGCTCGGCCAGGCTAGTCGCCCCATGCGCGACGGCGTACTCGTAGGCGGCCGATGCCGACGGCACCGTGATGGCCAGATCGATGACGCCGTCTCCGTGCGCGGCCACATGCGCGCCGAGCGCCGTTCCGGCCCGGACCGGACCGCGGAACACGAACCGCGCGTTGCCAGACTCCAGGACGTAGGCAGCCTCGTCGCGACTGCCCGTCTCCGGACCCTTGTAGGCGACGCAGCGCATGCCGAATGCCGTGGAGTAGAAGTGCGCGGCCTGGCGCGCATTGCCGACGGCGAACACCGCCGCGTCCATCCCGTTGACCGGGAATTCGTCGGTCTCTGGCGCCTGCGCGTGCACGGCCTCGGCTGTCATGAGCTCGCTCCCTCGCGGTGTCTCGATAGCTTTAACCGCAGCATCGGTCAGGCGGTCATCATGCGCAACCGTAGGAGAAATCTCTAGGCAATCTGACTAGCAATGAGCGGAATCTAGTGCTGTACTTGTACAGGTTGTCGGCGAAGGGACGGCTGATGATTGACCAGCTCGACTGCCGCCTCATCGAGCTGCTCGCGAGCGAGCCCCGAGTGGGGGTCCTGGAGGCGTCGCGGCGGCTCGGCGTGGCGCGCGGTACCGTCCAGGCCCGGCTCGACCGGATGCACGAGCGGGGGGTGATCACCGGCTACGGGCCCGATGTCGATCCGGAAGCCCTGGGCTACCGGGTTATGGCGTTTGTCACGCTCGAGATCCGGCAGGCGGGCGGGCACGATCCGGTGGCCGACCGGCTCGCGGCGATCGCCGAGGTACTCGAGGCGCACACGATCACGGGCGCGGGTGACATGCTGTGCCGGATTGTCGCGCGCGACAACGCTGATCTGCAGCGCGTGATCGACGCAATCGTCGAGCTCGAGGGCGTGGTGCGGACGTCAACCGTCATCGTGCTGGCAACTCCGCTTCCGCATCGGGTGCTGCCGCTCGTCCGTGCCGCCGCCGCTGATCCTGATCGCGATGACGGGTTTGCGAGCTAGGCCGGAGCGGCGGCCTGACTGGCGTCCGCGAGTTCAAGTGCGACGTCAAGCAGCGCGGCCTTAAGCTCGGCCGGGTCCGCCGCCCGGTCCTGGTAATGCATGCAGCAGAAGCTGACACTCATCAGGCAGGACGCAGCCCGGACCTGCTCGCGTACGGAGCCGCCCGGCGCGGCGAGCAGGTCGACGAGCGCGTCCATCCGCTCGCGGAAGAGCTCACCGCGCTCCTTGGCTGCTGCCAGCGAGCTGACGGCAGCCTGGTTCTGGTGCAGGAGCCGGAAAACGGCTGTCCCGTTCGCGATGATGTCGAGGTACCGCCGGATGATCTCCGCCCGGGTCTCCGGCGAGCTTGGCTGAGTCTTGCCCCAGGCGATCAGCTCGTCGATCTCCGCCATGTAGTCCTCGACCAGGCTGCGGACGATGTCTTCCTTGGACTTGAAGTAGTAGTACAGCGCTGCCTTGGTGACGCCGAGGCGTTCAGCGATCTCCCTGAGGGAGGTCTTCTCATAGCCCTGCTCAGCAAAAAGCTGCAACGCAAGCTCGCGGAGCCGCGACCGGGTGTCCCGGCCGCGCGCATGCTCATCCCCGCGGACGTTATCGTGCATAGCCTCGCGCGCTGTTCCCTTCTCCTTCGGCCTAATCTACTTGACGGCCGGTTAGTAGCGAGCTTACTCTGTTGCCTGGCTGGATGCTAGCCGGTCGGTAAGTAAGTTCATAGTGCCGCTGAACAGTGCCGCGGATTCGCCATGCCGCTGATCAGCAGGCGCGGCAGGTACGCAGGAGCGAGGGGCTTTCCTTTCATGACCGACAACCAGGCTGCCGTGGCAGCGAGCGACGTGCCGACCGGGCCGAAGCGCGAGATCCTGATCGTGTTGCCTGGCCTGCTGCTGACACTCATCATTGCGATGCTGGACCAGCTGGTTGTCTCCACCGCCCTGCCGCGCATCGTCGGCGATCTCGGCGGCCTCAATCATCTGGCGTGGGTCGTCACCGCCTACATCCTGGCCTCGACGATCACCACGCTCTTCTACGGAAAGCTCGGCGACATGTACGGCCGCAAGCGGTTCCTGATGATCGCGATCGTGCTCTTCCTGATCGGCTCGGCGCTGTCCGGCCTGTCGCACACCATGGACCAGCTCATCGCGTTCCGTGCGCTGCAGGGCCTCGGCGCCGGCGGCCTCATGGTCGGGGCAATCGCCACCATCGGTGACATGGTCTCGCCGCGCGAGCGCGGTCAGTACATGGGCTACATGATGGCGGCCATGATGCTGGCCATGGTCGCGGGCCCGCTCGTCGGCGGCTACATCACGCAGCACTGGTCGTGGCGCTGGATCTTCTACATCAACATGCCGATCGGCGGCGCGGCGATGATCTACCTCTGGGCGACGCTGCACCTGCCGCGCAAACGCGTCGAGCACAAGATCGACTATCTCGGCGCGACGGTGATCGCGATCTTCTCGACCGCGGTCGTCCTGCTCACCAGCTGGGGCGGCAGCCAGTACGCGTGGGGCTCGTGGGAAATCCTGATGCTGGCCGCGATCAGCGCCGTGTCCTTCGGCGCGTTCTTCTTCGTCGAGTCCCGTGCCGCCGAGCCGATGCTGCCGCTGCATGTGTTCAAGAACCGCAACTTCTCGCTGGCCTCGGCCATGAGCCTGCTGCTCGGCATGGCCATGCTCGGCGCGCTGACGTTCCTCCCGCTGTACCAGCAGACTGTCCAGCACGCGTCGCCGACTGGCAGCGGCCTGCTGCTGGTCCCGCTGCTGATCGGGTCTACCGTCACCTCCCTGATCGCCGGCCAGGTCACGAGCAGGACCGGCCGCTACAAGATCCTCCCGATCATCGGGGCCGTGATCATGACGGTCGGGCTTCTCCTGCTGACCCGGGTGGGCGTCGACACTTCCCGGCTGACCACGTCGATCTACTTCGTGGTGCTGGGCATCGGGATGGGCTTCCTGATGCAGATCACATCGCTG
This sequence comes from uncultured Actinomycetota bacterium, assembly GCA_963711535.1. GTDB lineage: Bacteria > Actinomycetota > Actinomycetes > Streptosporangiales > Streptosporangiaceae > JAJYUU01. Next base: position 1,774,654 of record CAVQEN010000008.1, read on the forward strand.
ATCGCGCAGAACAGCGTGCCGCAGCAGGACATGGGTGTCGCGAGCAGCTCGCGGAGCTTCTTCCAGCAGATCGGGGGGTCGCTGGGCGTGTCCCTGTTCGGAGTGATCTTCTTCAAGAAGTTCGCCGAGACAGTCCAGTCGGTGCTGCACACGCACGCGGCAGTCGGCAGCGGCGGAGCCAACCTGGACCCGGCAACGATCATGAGCTTGCCGGCCGCGATCAGGAACGCAGCGTTCTTCGGTATCAGCCACGGGATCTCCGCCGTGTTCTGGTGGACCGTCCCGGTCACGGTCGCCGTGTTCCTGCTCGCGCTGTTCGTCAAGGAGATACCGCTGCGGAGCCGGATCGAGCCGTCCGCCGAGCAGGCCACCGCCGAGCCCGAGCTCGTGCCAGGCTCCTGACGGGCTCATCCGCCGAGCGACAGGCTCGCACGAGCCGGGAGCACGAGAGGTGAACTTCTTCAGCCAGGGCGCTGAGCGTCCAGGGCTCGGCCAGCCGCTTTCGCGTGACGCGCGCTGCGACGGTGACGTGGCCGTGGACCACGGCGCCCGCAACCGATAGCGGCATTTTCTCGTTCAGGCATCGCGGGGTTATTCGGCACGTCGCCGGAACAGCAGGGATGCGGCGAGCATGGCGGCGAGCATGATTCCTGCGCACCAGGCGATCGCGATCGGCGGGTTGTTCCCGATCGGGGCGTTGAGCAGCAGGCCGCGGAAGGAGTTGATGACGGGGCTCAGGGGCTCATGGGCAGCGAAACCACGTATCCACGCGGGCATCGAGCTGATCGGGACGAACGCTCCGCTGAGGTAGGGCAGGAACATCATGATGAAGGTGGCGTTGCCGGCCGCCTCGGGGGATTTGGTGAGCAGTCCGATCGCGGCGGCGACCCAGGAGATCGCGGCCGTGTAGAGGATCAGGATGCCGGCCGCAGCCAGCCAGTCGAACACATTGCTGGTGGCGTGGAATCCGATTGCGAACGCGACACCGAACACGAGGATGGTGGAGGCGATGTCACGCAGCACGCAGGCGACGACGTGCCCGGTGAGCAGCGCGACGCCGCTGATGTCCATCGAGCGGAAGCGGTCCATGACCCCGCCGGTGAGGTCGTGGTTGACGCTGATCGCGGTCTGCGCCGCGATGTAACCGGCGCAGAGCAGCGCGACGCCGGGGACGACGTAGGTGACGTACGAGATGCCGGTGTGGATCGCGCCGCCGAGCAGGTAAACGAACAGGAGCAGCAAGAAGATCGGCAAAAGCATCCCGCTGAACAGCGCGTCAAGGTTGCGGGCGGTCAGCCGCAACGACCGGACGCTGAGCGTAAGGGTGTCACGGAGTGTCGCTGACGGCCGCGGCGTACCCGTCGCGGGGGCGAGCGCGTCAGGCATCGAGGGCGACCTGCTGTGCGGGAGCGGGTTGGGTGGCGTGGCCGGTGAAGGCAAGGAACACGTCATCGAGGGTTGGGCTGCGCACCGCAAACCGCTCCACGAGCTGCCCATCAGGGTCGAACTGGTCCAGCAGCGAGCGGACCTGGGCGGCGCTACCGTCGGTCTCGACCTCGACTGTCAGCGTCTCTCGATCGCCGGCCAGCGCCCGGCCGTCAAGGCGCGCGCAGACCTCATCGAACGCTGGGGAGGTCGCGAGCACGAGCTGGAGACGTTCGCCACCGACCCGCGCCTTAAGCTCGGTGGGCGTGCCGGCACCGGCGATCCGCCCGCCGTCGAGGATCACCACGTGCTCGGCGAGCTGATCGGCCTCCTCCAAGTACTGGGTGGTCAGGAAGATCGTCGCACCGGCCGTTGCGAGCTGACGGACCGCTTCCCGCATCATTTGGCGACTGCGGATGTCGAGGCCCGTCGTGGGCTCATCCAGGAAGATCACGGCCGGCTGCCCGACGAGGCTGGCGGCGAGATCAAGGCGTCGTCGCATCCCGCCCGAGTAGTGACGGACCTGCAGACGAGCCGCACCGGACAGGTCGAACCGCTCGAGAAGCTCCCGGGCGCGCGCCCGAGCCGCGCTCGTAGAAAGGCCCCACAGTCGACCCATCATCTCAAGTGTCTCAGCACCCGTCAGCAGCTCGTCCACAGCCACGTATTGGCCGGTCAGGCTGATCGTGCGCCGCACCTCATGCACGTCGGTCGCAACGTCGTAGCCGGCGACCTGGACTTCGCCGTCGTCGGGGCGCAGCAGGGTCGCGAGGATGCGAACCATCGTCGTCTTGCCGGCCCCGTTCGGCCCCAGCAAGGCGAACACGCTGCCGGCTGGCACCTCCAGGTCGATGCTGCGCAGGACCGTCACGCCATCGAAGGACTTGCATATCCCGGTCGCCCGGATCGCCATCTCGGTACCCATCGGTGTAATGCGCTCCTCGGGTGCTTGTAACGTGCGAGATGCAGTGTACAGCGTACTACGTAGACCATACGGAGTAAGGAACGATGATGCCAACAGACGACCGGCCAGGCGGCCTGCGACTGTCCGCGGGCATCGAACGAGCGTGGGGTCGGCGGCCTCAGCCGCGGAAGGGACCCAAGCCCGGCCTGAACCTGGACGCAATCGTCGCTTCCGCCGTCGATCTCGCCCAGGCCGAGGGACCGGCGGCGGTCTCGATGAGCCGCCTCGCCGCCAACCTCGGCGTCTCTACCATGAGCCTCTACGGCTACCTGGACACGAAGGATGAGCTGCTAGCGCTGATGGTCGATCACGCCTGCGGGGCACCGCCTGAACCGGATGGCGAGGCAGGATGGCGCGACAACCTCCGCCAGTGGGCGATGACGCTGTTTGACGGCTACCGTTGCCACCCCTGGGCCGCGCAGATATCGCCTGGCGGCGTGCCACCGACTCCCACCCAGATCGCGTGGCTTGAAGCCGGCCTGCGTTGCCTCAAAGCCACCGGCCTGAGCGGGCAGCAGCGCATCTCCACCGTGCTCCTGCTCAGCGTCCTGGTCCGCGCCGAGGCCGCCCTCGCGCTCGACCTCGACCGCCAAACCACCACCGACGACAGCCAACCCACCGCCACCTACGGCCAGCTCCTGCGCCAGCTCATCGATCCCGACCGCTACCCCGAAGTCTGGGCCGCCATCAGCACCGGCGCCTTCGACGACCAAGCCGGCATCGAGCGCGAGTTCACTGACGGCCTCGACCGCGTTCTCGACGGCCTCAACCTTCTCCTCAACCAAACCCAGCCGGCCCGACCAGCACGCCAGCCCGCGAACCGATTCGACCCGTGACTCTCCGGGTCAGACCCGCGCTCGCCCGCTGCGCTGCCCAAGTCAGAGCCGTCACCGTCCGCAGCTACGGCTGCCCTTGCAGACTCGGCCGTGCAAGCAAACGGAAAAGACGCAGCTACGTTTGCCCCGCCACGGGCTGGCAGGCTCGCACGAGCGACGAGTCCGGCCCCCCGCTACCGCGAGGCCGGAATTGCAGGATCTGGCTAGCCGCCGTACGGGACGGCGTCGAGAACCTCGACAGTCGTCGCGCGTCCGCTCGGCAGGTTGTACGTGGCGGTCTCGCCGACCTTCTTGCCGTTGATCGCGCTGCCGAGCGGAGACTTGGGCGAGTACACATCGATCGGTGAGCCGACTTCCTCGCGCGAGGCGAGCAGGAACGTCACTTCCTCGTCGTCACCCTGGAACCGGATGGTGACGGTCATCCCGGGGCCGACGACACCGTCGGTCCGCGGCGCCTCGCCGACCCGGGAATTCTCCAGGATCTGAGTCAGCTGGCGGATCCGGGCTTCCTGCATGCCCTGCTCGTCCTTGGCGGCGTGGTAGCCGCCGTTCTCCTTGAGGTCGCCCTCTTCCCGGGCAGCATTGATCTTCGTCGCGATCTCGACCCTGCCCGGGCCCGAGAGGTAATCGAGCTCGGCCTTGAGCCGGTCGTACGCCTCCTGCGTGAGCCAGGTAAAGGTGTCGTCGCGAGTCTCGGTCACGGGTACTCCTCGGATGGGTGCGGAGTTGTAGGTCCGCTGGGCCGTGCGGGCCCATGGGGGTAATCCTTCGAGGCTAACAAGGCTCCGCAAGTACGTCGTACCTGTCAATGACCCAGGTTAAACAAGTCAGGGCGAAGCTGGGCAAACAAACGCCTCCGGCCGTAGCCTGGCCTGGCGGAGATGCCCCGGGCGGCCTCGTTCCCTGGCAAAGTCAGGCTTGTCTCCGGGCCGAACCTGGCCGCTGAGATTTCCCTACAGGTCTGTTATTGCCGGCTATGGCGCAACGGGAGGTCCGGGATGGCTGATCATCCTGTCCTTGGCTATGTGGTCTGGGCGGTGCTGATCGGGGCGGTATTCGCCTGGGAGGGGCTTGCGCTGAGCGGCATCAGCGGCAGCGTCCCGACGCTCAGTGCCACATTCCGCGCGATTATGCGGTATCCGCCCGGTCGGTGGGCGCTGTTTGCCCTCTGGCTCTGGCTGGGCTGGCACCTGTTCATCCGCGGCTGGCACTTCCTGCTCCGGGCCTGACGTGTCCTCGCATCTCATCCGCTCCGATCTGGTGCCGATGATCAGCGGGTACCTGATCCTCATGGTGATCCTGGCCGTCGGCCTGCGCACGCAGCGCCGCCGGGCAGCCGCCGGCCTGCCGACCAGCAGGCTGACCGGGCGTCACGACCAGGGCTGGCGGGCGCTGGTGCTGCATGTCCTGGCGGACGTCGCGGGCGGCTACGTCCTGCTGGGCGGCGTGGTCGTGCTCTACTACTACGGCGTGGCCCGGGTGGGCAGCAACTTCCTGGACAGCGAGTTCTCCGGGACCGCGCTGCTGCTGGCGGTGAGCCTGCCGGTGTTCTTCGCGGCATCCTGGCTGACCCGGCGACGGGCCAGCCAGGCAGACCGCTCCCGCCGGGACGAGGGCCGTCGCGGGGACTGAGCCAGGTGCCCTCGGGGAATGCGCCATGCCTGTGGCCGCGTTCCCTCATGGGGCGATACCGCCCCGCCACTGAGTGGCCTGCAGGGCGTACCCCCTCAGCCCGATCAGACGAAGCAGAGGTGACTTCGGCGTGCGTTGCATTCCTGACCAGGGCACGGCTCTTGACGAGGGCACGGCTCGCCGGGAGCCGCTGCGCTTGATGGCCGTGCACGCGCACCCGGACGACGAGTCGAGCAAGGGCGCGGCCACGATGGCCCGTTACGTCCGCGACGGCGTCGAGGTCCTGGTCTGCACGCTGACCGGCGGCGAGCGCGGCGACATCCTGAATCCGGCCATGGAGCGGCCGGACGTGCGGGCGAATCTCCCTGTCATCCGCCGCGAGGAGATGGCGCGGGCCCGCGAGATCCTCGGCGTTCAGCAGCGGTTCCTCGGCTTCACCGACTCCGGGCTCCCCGAAGGAGACCCGCTGCCGCCGCTGCCCGAGGGCTGCTTCGCCCTGCTGCCGCTGGCGGAGGCGGCCCGTCCGCTGGTGCAGGCTGTGCGCGAGTTCCGCCCGCACGTGATGCTGACGTACGACGAGAACGGCGGCTATCCGCACCCCGACCACATCAAGACGCATGAGGTCGCCGTCGAGGCCTTCGAAGCAGCCGCCGACCCGGACCGCTACCGGGGCTGCGGCGAGCCATGGCAGCCGCTGAAGCTCTACTACTTCCTCACCTTCCACCGCGACCGGATGATGGCCCTGCACGAGGAGATGCTCCGCCGCGGCCTTGATTCTCCGTACGCGGAGCGGATCGAGGAATGGGCAAAGGACGAGGCCGAGGACACCGGCGAACGGCAGCGACGCAAGGTCTACGAGATCACCACCCGGGTCGAGTGCGGCGACCACTTCGAGACCCGCAATCAGGCCCTGATCGCGCACGCCACGCAGGTGGACCCGAACGGCAGCTGGTTCGCCGTCCCGACGGAGGCCCAGCGTGCGGCCTGGCCGACCGAGGACTATCATCTGGCCAGGTCACTGGTAGACGCCGGCCGGCCAGAGGACGATCTCTTCGCCGGGATCCGGGAGAGGGTGAGCTTGTGATAGGCCTCGCTGCGGCGGAAGCAGTCAAGTCGACGAGCGCCTGGGATCAGCCGGGAACCCTCGGGTTCCTCGTCGTGTTCGGCATGGCCGTCATCCTCTATTTCGTCTTCCGGTCGCTCGCCCGTCAGCTGCGGAAGGTGAACGAGGCAGCTCGCGCGGAGGCAGCCCAAGCCGAGTCCGCGGAGGCCAAGAGCGCCGCCGACAGCCAGCTCAACGGGAACGGGGTTTCCGCACACTAGCTGGGCTGTTCCGGGCTTCTTGTACCACGAACTGAGTTCACAGTCTGGCACCGGCGCTTTGCGGCGTGTCGGCGGCCGATGATTGCTAAGTTCCTGCCAGATAGTCCCGGCAATTGCGGGGTGCGGGTTTCATGCTGGTGATCCACGGCGTCTGGTCGGCTGGACAGCTGATCCTGTGGGCCGAGGACAGCCTGCAGGCGAGCGATGCCCGGCCGGTTACGGGCCAGGACCGGCGAGAGCACGCCGCGCGCGCTGCTCAGCCGCACTCGCACCCGTTCGCCGCCCAGTGCAGTCAGCTCACCGATGCGCTCGCCGACTTGGGTGAAATCGTCGGGGATCTGGCGCGCAAAGCTACGGACACCGAGATCACGCTGTGGCTGCCAGGACCAGGGCAAACGCGTGGCCGGCGCCGCTCGCCTCGCCGTACTGCGCCCGCGACAGCGGGGCTGGCCCCTCGCCCGCCGGCAGCCGGCGGCCCGGCCGGGCGACCCTCCGGCCCTGGCTGGTACCCGCACTCAGCTTCGAGCCGGCCGCGGCGCTGCCGCTCCTGGTCGCGGCCGGGCAGCCGGTGACGTCACTCGGGCAGCCGGACAGCGGCAACGTCGCTGCACTCCCCGGTGATGCTGAGCTGCCTGACGGTGCCGGGGCTCGTGCTGACGCGCCGGACGATCCGAGTGCCGTCGATCCCGGCTCTGCGGGCGGCGATCTGACCACCACTGGGCCTGCCAGTTCGGTGCTCGCCGGCAGCGTCGAGTTCCTCGTCGCGCTTGCGGCCCTCGCTGCCGATCTGGCTGCCCGCGGCCGCGTGCTGCCAGGCCTGGACAATCCAGGGGACGGTAGCTATCAGGCACGCTGGCGGCCCGTGCTTGCCGGAGCCGACGCGCTGCGCGCCCGCGAGCTGACTCAGGCTCTGCCGCCGCTACTCCGGGCGACCAGCGCCGACGGCGGGTCATCGGCGTCGGTCGTCACCGAGGCGCTCGACCGGCTGACGGACGCCGCGGTTCGGTCCCGGCTGGCGGCAGACCCGGAATTCACACTGCTGGCCGCCGACAGCCGTCAGCTGACCGACCGCTGGGCGGCCGCGCTGACCGGCGCCGACGGAGAGCTCGAGGTGCCGAAGGCCGACGTGGCGAAGGCGGCGCAGCTCGCGTTCGCCCTGTGGGCCTGGCAGGACGCCGCCCAGGAACCGCCGGGGCCGGTGCGGACCTGCTTCCGGCTCGTCGAGCCGGACGCGGACGCCAGCGATGGCGCAGACACGAGCAATGGCACCGACGCTAGCGGGTCGCCGGATACCGGTACCTGGCGCGTGGAGTTCGCGTTGCAGGCGACCGACGACCCGAGCCTGCTTCTGCCGGCCGCCGACATCTGGTTCGGCGGAACCGCCGACGGCTGGGCCGCCGCAGGCATCAGCTACCCCGAGGAAGACCTGCTTGCCGGACTAGGCCGGGCGTCACGGCTTTTCCCCGAGCTCGACCAGGTCCTGCAGGATGCCGCGCCGGATGCGGTCGAGCTCGACACCAGAAGCGCGCTGCGGTTCCTCAAGGAGACCGGTCCGCTCCTGGCTGCCGCTGGCTTCGGCGTGCTGCTGCCGGGCTGGGTACGCCGGTCCCGGCTCGGACTGAAGCTGACCACCCGCTCGCGAACGGCTGCCGCGCCGGCCTCGGCGGCTGCGCCGAAATTCGGCCTCCAGGATCTCGTCGACTTCCGTTATGACCTGGCTATCGGAGACGAGACGCTGAAGCCAGACGAGCTCGCCGAGCTCGCCCGGCTTAAGGTTCCCCTCGTGCGGCTTCGCGGCCAGTGGGTGGAACTGGACGAGCGGCATCTCGGCGCTGCGCTGCGCTTCCTCGAGAACCGGGGCACCGGTGTCATGACGGCGAGCGATGCGCTGCAGGCTGGACTCGGCGAGGCCGACGGAGATCTCCCGCTCGTGCAGGTCGACGCGGACGGCTGGCTCGGTGACCTGCTCTCCGGACAGGCCGACCGCCGCCTCGAGCCGATGACCACTCCGGAGTCCTTCCGCGGAACGCTGCGGCCGTACCAGGAGCGCGGCCTGGCGTGGCTGTCGTTTCTTGGCACGCTGGGTCTTGGCGCGGTTCTCGCGGACGACATGGGCCTGGGCAAGTCGCCGCAGACGCTGGCGCTGCTGCAGGCGGAGCGCGACGCCGGCACTGCGACCGGGCCGACGCTCTTGATCTGCCCCATGTCACTGGTCGGGAACTGGCAGCGCGAGGCGGCGCGGTTCACTCCCGAGCTCTCCGTCCACGTCCACCACGGCTCCGGCCGTCTCACCGGCGCCGGGCTGGCGGCAACGCTGGCGTCAGCTGACCTCGTCATCAGCACGTACGGAGTGGCGACGCGGGACCGGGATGCGCTCGCGCAGATCCAGTGGTCGCGAGTCGTCTGCGACGAGGCCCAGAACATCAAGAACGCAGCGACCCGGCAGGCGCGAGCTGTGCGGTCGATTCCGGCGCCCGCGCGGATCGCGCTGACGGGCACGCCGGTGGAGAACAGGCTGAGCGAGCTGTGGTCGATCCTGGAGTTCACCAGTCCCGGGCTGCTGGGCGCCGCAGAGAAGTTCCGGCGGCGGTTCGCGATCCCGATCGAGCGCAACTCCGACGAGGAGGCGACGCAGCAGCTCAAGCGGCTCACCGGGCCCTTCATCCTCCGGCGCCTGAAGACCGACCGGACCGTGATCGCCGACTTGCCGGACAAGCTCGAGATGAAGGTCTGGTGCAACCTGACGCCTGAGCAGGCGTCGCTGTACCAGGCCACTGTCGACGACATGATGGCGAAAATCGAGGCCGCCGAGCCGGGCATCGAGCGGCGCGGCCTGGTGCTCGCCACCATGGCGAAACTGAAGCAGGTCTGCAATCACCCGGCGCACCTCCTGGCTGACGGTTCGCGACTGCCCGGCCGATCGGGCAAGGTGGCCCGGCTCGAGGAGATCTGCGATGAGATCGTCACTGCCGGAGACAAGGCGCTGTGCTTCACGCAGTACGCCGAGTTCGGGCGCATTCTGCAGCCATACCTGGCCGCGCGGCTCGGCTGCCCGGTCTCGTTCCTTCACGGCGGCACGGCGAAAAAGCGACGCGACGAGCTCGTGAGCGAGTTCCAGGCGGACCGGACCGGGCCCGCAGTGTTTCTGCTCTCGCTCAAGGCGGGCGGCACCGGACTCAATCTCACCGCGGCTAACCACGTGATCCACGTCGACCGGTGGTGGAATCCCGCGGTCGAGGATCAGGCGACGGACCGGGCGTTCCGTATCGGCCAGCGCCGGGATGTCCAGGTGCGCAAGTTCGTCTGCGTCGGAACCGTCGAGGAGCGCATTGACCAGATGATCGAGGAGAAGAAGGCGCTCGCCGAGGCAATTGTCGGCACCGGGGAAGCCTGGCTGACCGAGCTCTCGGTGGCCGATCTGCGCCGGGTGATCGAGCTGACTCCGGAGGCGGTGTCCGCGTGATCGTGCGGCGAGCCTGGAGGCACGATGGCTGACTGGCGGGAGTTCCATCCGGTGTCGCGCCCGCTCAAGGCGGAGGGCGGGATCAGGGCACGCAGCAAGCGCGGCTCGATCGGCGAGCAGTGGTGGTCCCGGCGGTTCATCGACGTGCTCGAGTCGTTCGGCCTGCAGAGCCGGCTGAGTCGCGGCCGCAACTATGCGCGTTCCGGTCAGGTACTCAGCCTGGACGTCGGCACCGGGCACGTGACCGCCCGGGTGCAGGGCTCGCGGGTCAAGCCGTACAACGTGAAGCTGACGGTGGATCCGCTGACCACCCGCCAGTGGCGGCGCGTGGAAGAGGCCCTGGCAGCCCGGGCGCTGTTCCGCGCCCGGCTGCTGGCGGGCGAGATGCCGGCCGAGATCGAGGAAGTCTTCGCTGACTGCGGCACTCCGCTCTTCCCGCGGGCAGCCAGCGACCTGACGATGACGTGCTCCTGCCCGGACTGGCAAGTTCCGTGCAAGCATCTGGCGGCGGTCTGCTACGTCCTGGCCGAGGCCTTCGACGACGATCCGTTTGCCATGCTGGCCTGGCGTGGCAAAGGCCGGGCTGACGTGCTCACTGCGCTGCGGCAGCGCGCGACCGGGGAAGCCGCCCGCTCCGGCAGTGCTAGCTCCGGCACGGCTCAGGCTGAAGACGCTCGCCCTGACGGCGCCCGGGCCGTGATCGACGTGACGGACAGGCGGCTCGCCGAGTGCACGGAGGGATTCTGGTCGACGCCGCTGAGCGCGGCCCGGCTGCGGGCACTGCCGCCCGCCGCGCCTGCTCCGGCTGACCTGCTGCTGCGGAGCTTCGAGCCGCCGTTCATCACCGCTGGCGGCCAGGATCTGGTGACGCTACTCCGCCCCGCCTATCAGCTTCTTGCCGGCGATGACGCCGACGAGGACACGACCGAGCCCGCCGGGAACCGGGCGTCGGCAACGTAATGACGACGAAACATCCCGTGATTACTCTCGCGGCATGGCGGACATCTTCGACAGTTACCAGCCCGCCGACGCCTGGGACGAGATGTTCGAGCGGCCGGGTCTGCCGCGTAGCCCGTATCACGGACTCGTGGCCGCGCTCCAGCCGCTAGATCCCGCCGAGCTTCGCTACCGGGCTGACCAGCTCGCACGGATCTTTACCGACCGCGGAGTGACTTTCGATTACGCGGGCGAGGAGCGGCCCTTCCCGCTTGACCTGATTCCGCGCATCATCGATGCGGTCGAATGGGATCTGATCGCGCGCGGCGTACGGCAGCGCGTGCTGGCGCTCGAGGCGTTCCTGGCGGATGTTTACGGCCCCGCCCGCGTGGTGGCTGACGGCGTCGTTCCGTGGAAGCTCCTTGCCACATCGCGGCAGTTCCACCGCGCCGCCCATGGACTGACGCCGCCCAACGGTGTGCGGATTCATATCGCCGGCATCGACCTCGTCCGCGACGAGCAGGGCAGGTTCTGCGTGCTTGAGGACAACGTGCGGATCCCGTCCGGCGTCAGCTACGTGCTGGAGAACCGGCTCGCGATGACCAGGACCTTCCCCGCCCTGTTCGCTGAGCAGCATGTACGGCAAGTCGACAGCTACCCCGCGCGGTTGCTTGCTGCCCTGCGCGCGGCAGCACCCCGGCCGCGCACCGATCCTGTGGTCGTGGTGCTGAGCCCGGGCGTCGGCAACGCCGCCTATTTCGAGCACACACTGCTGGCGCGGCTGATGGGCGTCGAGCTGGTCGAGGGCAGGGACCTGGTTGCGGAGGGCAATCAGGTGTTCGTGCACACGACGGCAGGACGGCGTCCCGTCGACGTGATCTACCGGCGGGTGGACGACGAGTTCCTCGACCCGCTGCATTTCCGGCCCGACTCGGTGATGGGCTGTCCTGGCCTGCTGAACGCAGCACGGGCGGGTCACCTCACGATCGCGAACGCCGTCGGGAACGGTGTAGCAGACGACAAGCTCACCTACACCTACGTTCCGGATCTGATCCGGTATTACCTGTCCGAGGAGCCGCTGCTTGGCAATATCGAGACGTACCGCCTTGAGGATCCGGACGTGCTGGACTGGGTGCTCGGAAAGCTGGATCAGCTCGTTCTCAAGCCGGTCGACGGCGCCGGCGGCAGCGGGATCGTCATCGGCCCCCAGGCCACTGAGCCGACGCTGGGCCGGCTGCGCGAGCAGGTGCGGGCTAGTCCGCGGAACTGGATAGCGCAGCGGCCGGTCGCGCTGTCCACCTCGCCTGTCCTCGCCGGAGAGCAGATGGCGCCTCGCCATATCGACCTGCGGCCGTTCGCCGTGCATGACGGCTCCGACGTCTGGCTGCTGCCCGGCGGCCTCACCCGGGTCGCGCTGGGAGCGGGAGCCCTGGTGGTGAACTCGAGCCAGGGTGGCGGCTCGAAAGACACCTGGGTCCTGGCCGCTGCGGGCGCCGGGCCGGCCGTCGGGGACCTGCCGCTGATGGAGGCGTCGCGGCCTGCCGAGGCCGCAGGGGTCGCCAGGCAGTCGGGTCCGGGTGGTGATCAGCAGTGAATACCGGGCTTCTGAGCAGGATTGCCGAGACGCTGTTCTGGACCGGCCGGTACGTCGAACGGGCCGATGACACCGCCCGCATGGTGGACGTCTACGTGCATCGGCTGCTTGAGGAGCCACGCGTGGACGAGGACGCGGACTGCCGCGCGCTGCTGTCAGTTCTGGGCATCCCGGCACCGGCGACGGCGCCGCTGGACATTGGTGCCACCGTGTATCAGCTTGCCTACGAGACAAAGAGCCCGAGTGCCATCGCGGGCGCAGTGCTGGCGGCGCGATCCGGCGCGCGCAGCGTCCGGGACGTGATCTCCGGCGAGATGTGGGAATGCCTGAATGTCTCCGGCCTCGGGCTGGCCGCGCAGCGGCGCGCGGCCGAGAGGCTCGGCCCGCACGTCTACCTGCGGTTCATCCGGGAACGAGCGGCATTGTTCTTCGGCCTCAGTGACTCGACGATGTCGCATGATGACGCCTGGCGGTTCCTCGTCCTCGGGCGCAGCCTCGAGCGCGTCGACATGACAGCGCGGCTGCTCCTCGCGCGCATGCCGGACACTCCGTACGAGGTTGGCTGGCCCATGTTGCTGCGAGCATGCGGTGCGTACGAGTCCTTCATCCGCAGTCACGGCTGGACGAGTGGCCAGCGTGAGGCAGCCGAGTTCCTGATCCTGGACCGGCTGTTCCCGCGCTCGGTACTGCACTCGCTGGGCACGGCGGAAGACTGCCTGTCAGCCCTCGATCCGGAGGCTGGCCGGGCTGGCATGTCCGACCCGGCCAGGCGCCCGATCGGCGTGCTGCGGACCCGGCTGGAGTACTCCCGCACCGGCCTGCCGCCTGACCAGCTGGCTGACCTGCTCGCCGCGCTGCAGCAGACGTGCCGGCAAGCGAGCGAGGCCATCGCGGAGCGCTACTTCAGATATGCCGAGCCCGTGGCCTGGGCGAGCGGAGGCTAGCAGTGTCTCGCACGGGCTGGCGCCTGCTCATTACGCACGAGACCGTTGTCGGGTACGACGGGTCGGCCCGCGCATCGTACAATGAGGCCAGAATGACCCCGGTGCCGCTGCCCGGCCAGCTCGTCCTTGAGACTGGCTTGCGGACGGACGCGCAGGTGCCGGTCTGGAGCTACCGCGATTACTGGGGGACGCGCGTCAGCGCCTTCGACGTCCAGGCACCTCACGATCAGCTGCGGATCACTGCCCGCGCGACGGTGGAAACCAGCGAGCCGTGCGCTCAAGCCAGCCCGCTGAGCTGGCCGGAGCTGACGAAGCATGCCTCTGCCGGGCGGCTGCTTGAATACCTGCTGCCGACGCCCCGGACGACCGTCACGGCGGAGCTCGCCAGCCTCGCCCGTGAGCGCTGCTCGGGACTGGATCCGCTCGCCGCGGCAGCCGGGATCTCGTCCTGGGTGCACCAGCACGTCACCTACATGCCGGGCAGCACAGGTGTGCAGACCGGGGCGCAGGAGGCGTGGGATCAGCGCCAGGGGGTCTGCCAGGACATTGCCCACCTCGCGGTTGCCCTGCTGCGCGAAGCGGGCCTTCCGGCCAGGTACGTCTCGGGTTATCTGTTCGGCAAGCCTGATGCCCAGCCGGGTGAGGAAGTCATCGGCCAGTCCCATGCCTGGGTCGAGTACTGGACCGGCGAGTGGGCCGCCTGTGACCCCACCAACGACAGCAAAGTCGGCCACCGGCATGTCGTGGTCGCGGCCGGCCGGGACTACTCCGATGTGCCGCCGCTCAAGGGGATCTACCACGGAGCCCCGAGCCGCACGATGGAGGTGGCGGTCAGACTGACGCGCCTGGCCTGAGCCCTGGACGGGGCAAGTCTGCTCACCTGATTAGATGTCGGAATGGTCATCAGGGACGCACATCAGGACGAATTCGGCGAGATCGGGGATATCAGGGTCGGCGCTTACCAGGCGGACGGGTTCCTGTCGCCGGACTCCGGCTACGCCTCCCGGCTGCGCGAGCTCGGCGCCGACGGATCCGGGCCAGTCCTCGTCGCCGTTGACGACGACGGCAGCCTGGCCGGCACCGTCATGCTGCAGGTCTGGCCCGCGACCGGTGAAGTTGTCCGCGGCCCTGCGGAGGCCGAGATCCGCGCGCTCGCCGTCCGGCCGGCCGCGCGCGGCGGCGGTATCGGTCGCGCGCTGCTCTGGGCCGTGATCGACCGCGCGGCCACGCTCGGGGTCCGGCACCTGGTCCTGCTGACGCAGCGGGAGATGAAGACCGCGCACCATCTGTACGAGCAGGCTGGCTTCAGCCGGCTGCCGGACCGCGACTGGGAGCCGGAGCCCGGCGTTCTGCTGCTGGCCTACGGGTTGATCATGGCTGGAAACGCGGACAACGCCACGACCGCCGCGGCAAGCTAGCCGGGTTCGTGCCCGGGTCGAGCCGGTCGTCCCGCAGTCAGCCTGCCGCGCGGTTAGGGTGGTCGGGGGACCAGGCGCTGGCCCTGCTGGGGACAGCCTGATACGAGGAGCGGTGGTTGTCGTGGCGGAAGCACTGCCCGAGGTTCCGGCGGGCGGAGTGCCGGACGAGGCCTGGCTGCTTGACGTGCGCGAGGACGACGAGTGGGCAGCTGGCCACGCGCCGCAGGCTAACCACATCCCGCTGGGGGAGCTCGGCGCCCGCACAGCCGAGATCCCGCAGGATTCGCAGGTCTATGTAATCTGCCGGTCGGGAGGCCGGTCGGCGCGCGCGGCCGAGGCGCTCAACGGCGCTGGCTGGCAGGCGATCAACGTGGCTGGCGGCATGCAGGACTGGGCTGCTGCAGGCCGCGCGATGATCGCCGACTCGGGCGCCGATCCCTTCGTGGCCTGACGCACCAGCACGGTCCGGCCAGTACAGTCAGTGCCGCTGAGGCAGCGGATACTCCAGCCCGATCATGGGCGCCAGGTCGGCCAGCATCAGCTCGAACATCGGCGACGGGTCATCGAGGGCAAAGCGAAGGTGGCCGAAGACCTCAAGGCTGACCGCGCCGTACAGCAGCACCCAGCAGCGCAGGAAGGTCTGCAGGGCGCCGATCGGCAGGTCGGTGCCAGTCAGGTCGCGGTAGCGGGCCAGCTGCTCGCGCAGGGACGGGTCGATGTCGGCGTCAGCCGGCACCGCGAACGGCCGGCGCCGGTACAGGTCGCCGAACAGGTCGAGGAACAGCTGCCCGAACTTGTGGCCGCAGTCCACAGTCGGATCGAGGCGGATTTCGGCCAGCGCCTCCTCCAGCCCCGGAAGCGGGCTGCCGAAGATCATGCTGAACTCCGGAACGTGCTCGAGTGTCCAGGCGCGGAACTCACGACAGCCGGCAATCAGCTTGACCGCCATCACCTCTGCCTCGGTGAGGTCACTCGGGCTGGTATCCGCTGCTGCGTGGATGGCCGCCCGTACGTGACTGCCCAGCTCGGTAAAGATGCCGGCGACGACGTGCCGCAGCAGCTCCTCATGGCTGTCGAAATACCGGTAGAGCGCAGGCGCCGTCATGCCCATCTCGCGGGCGATCGCACGCAGCGAGACAGCATCGGGGCCCTGCTCCACGAGTAGCCGCCGCGCCGTCTCGATGATCTCCCTGGTCGTCGCGGCCCGGAGGCGATCGCGCCGACTCGGTGCCTGAACCGTCATGGCGGTGCTCCTCCTCCGTTTCCGGCTCTACAGTGTCCGGCTTCGACAGCGTCCCGGCTTGACCGTGTTAACTGCGTATGCCAAGTTTACGTCGTAAAGACTTTACGGCGTTAACTAAAGCAACGATCGCTAACGAGTCTAGCCGCGGAGTACGCCATGTTCGAGGCCCGGGGTCATTTCATCTTCCGCCGCCGCCGGCTGGTCCTGGCGCTACCAGCGCTCGCCGTCGTAGCCGCTGCCTGACAGCGCGGAATCGCCCGGCGGCGCTGCCGGTTGTCAGCGGTCGTGCCCCCCACTCGACAGAAGGAGAGCTGACGTGGAGTACGTCAATCTCGGCGGTACCGGCCTGCGCGTCTCGCGGGTCTGCCTCGGCATGATGAGTTACGGCAATGACAGCGACCGGGCGTGGGTGCTCGACGAGGACGCGGCCGAGCCGCTGGTGAAGACAGCGGTCGAGGGCGGCATCACGTTCTTCGACACTGCCGACACCTATTCCGGCGGCGCGAGCGAGGTGGCGACCGGCCGGCTGCTGCCGAAGTTCCTCGGCCGGGACGAGTTCGTCCTCGCGACCAAGGTGTTCAGCCCGATGGGCCCGGGCCAGAACGACCGGGGGCTGTCCCGCAAGCACATCATGTCGGGTATCGACGCCTCGCTGCGGCGCCTCGGCACCGACTACGTCGACCTGTACCAGATCCACCGGTGGGACTACCGGACGCCGATCGAGGAAACGATGTCGGCGCTGAACGACGTAGTACGGGCGGGCAAGGCCCGGTACATCGGCGCGAGCAGCATGTTCGCCTGGCAGTTCGCCAAGGCCCAGTACACCGCGGACGCACATGGCTGGACGCGGTTCGTGTCGATGCAGAACCATTACAACCTCGTCTATCGCGAGGAGGAACGGGAGATGATCCCGCAGTGTCTCGACCAGGGCGTCGGCGTCATACCGTGGAGCCCGCTCGCGCGCGGGCTGCTGGCCGGCACCCGCACGAGGGCCGGCGAGCGGCACACGGTGCGCTCGGGTAGCGACCCGTTCGGCGACTCGCTGTACCAGGTGCCGTCGGACTTCGACGTGGTCGAGCGCTGCGTCGAGGTAGCGAGCGAGCGAGGTGTTCCGTCCGCTCAGGTTGCCCTTGCCTGGCTGCTGCAGCGGACCGGCGTCACAGCGCCGATCGTCGGCGCCACGAAGCCTGGTCATCTCGAGGACGCGCTGGCCGCCGAAGAACTGGTGCTCACCGAGGACGAGATGCGCCGCCTGGAGGAGCCCTACCAGCCGCATCCGGTGCTGGGGCATATCTGAATAAGCCAATGCCAGGACACGCCCCGGGAACTCGCCTAATCTGCTGTACAGATTAGGTTAGTGAATTAACAACAAGCCGGATTGCTCGGCAGCAGTGCCACTCGGGGGTCGAATAGCGCGGGTTCCGGAATTTGCCTGAGCCCGGGCACGGGGTTCTATGTCGGGTCTATCAGACGCGCCGCGAATGTGCCGGGAAAGCCGGCGCGCGGCGTGCTGATGACCTGTGCCGCTGACCGGCCGGCGCTTTCTCCCGGGAGGTCGCATGAGGTATCGGCAGTGGGTGGCCTGGTTGCTCGGCTCGATCGTGCTTGCCGTGCCCGGGGGCGCGCTCCTCGCGCAGGCGCCCGCCTCGGCTGTGACAGCTTCGGCCGGGTTCCGGGCGGCCGGGGTAAGCGCACCTGCCGCGGGAGCGGCAGCCGCCGTGCACTCGGCGCCGCTGGTCACCGACATCACGCCGGCCGCAGACTCGAAGCGCGGCCTGCCCGCCCCGCCGCTGACGCCTGCCATGACCCGTGCCGCCGGCGCGAAACAGGACGCCGCACAACGCCTGCTCAGGAGGTTAGAGCGCCGGCGCCGCGAGGATGGCGTGAGCACGGCGGACGCCGGGTGCACGACGGCGGCCTGCCGGGCAGGACTGCCCGCGGCCCGGAACCTCGCCGGATCTCAGCAGGCGCAGCAGCGCAGCTACTTCTGCGGCCCGGCCACGGCGTCGGAGATGCTTACCCAGCTCGGCGTCCGGCTCAGTCAGACCGCCGCCGCGCGGCAGCTGGGCACGAACGCCAGCGGCACCGACTGGTCGGACTCGAGTGGCTACCCCGTGCCCCGAGTGCTGAACGCGCATCAGGCGCGGAACGAGTACGTCGCCGTGGGGCTGCCCTGGGCGCCGACAGCGCATCAGACGAGGACTTTCGAGACGGATCTGGTCACCGACATTAACCACGATGGCGGAGTTCCGCTGGCCGGGAATGCCTACGAGGTGGCGGGCGGACCGCACCTCGTTGGTAATCCGGTGAATCAGACGATCATGCACTGGATTGATATTCGCGGATATCAGAACTATGGCGCGGTGACCGACTACGAAGACTCGGTGCATAATGCGGCCACCATTGGCTGGGGTCTTGATGTCCCCGCGTACTCGGCACTGCCGACGCCTGCGATGGTCGACATACTCGGCGCTCGCGGTTACGACTGGTAAGCGTGGTCGTGACCCACAGGCGTCGCCGGATGGCGGCCGGCCTGACGGTTGCCGGCGCGGCCGCAATGTGCATCGTTCTGGCTGCCTGCGCTCCGTCTGCCGGCCATGGCGGCGGGCACGGCGGCAAACACGGTGGTGCACACGGCGGCGGGCAGGGCGGCGGGCACGTCGCCGCGCTGCGGTTCTGCCAGGCTCACCAGTCCGCCGTCGCCAGTGTTCTCGGCCGGGTCGTGCCGGATTCGCAGCAATCGGAGTTCGTGCCGCTGGGTGCCGCCAGCAGAAGCGAGGCCTACGTCTCCGCGTGGACGCCACACTTCGCCGGCGTCGCCGAGCTGACGCTGACGTCGGGACGGCTGCGCCCCATCCAGCGCTTCGGGCGGCCCGCGTCGGACCAGGCAGACGGCGCGGCCTCGGGCCGCTGGCTGGTCTGGGCGCAAACGTACTCGCTGACCAGCCTGAACCACTTCACCATGTACGACTACGACGCGTCGACCGGGCGGGTCAGCCAGATAGGCCGGTCGCTGTCGAAGCCGGACGGCACCGCCTGGGCGAGCCCGTGGCACGCGCCTGCGGTCAGCGCCAGCTACGCTGCCTGGGCCCAGGGTTACGCGCCGGGCGTGACCGAGATTCAGCTGGCCAGCCTCGCGACCGGCGAGGTGACCACCATCGCGCGCGGCCATCTGCAGCCGCCATTTTTCGATGGTGAGCTGGTCGTCTGGCCGCAGTCAGACAGTCCCGGCAGTCCGACCGCGCTGCACGCCTACAGCATCGCAACGCACGCCTCAGCACCCCTGCCGCCGGTACTGGCCGCGGTGCGCGGTACCGACGAGGTAGTGACGGACGGGATGCGGACCGCGTACCTCAGCCCGGACTTCACCCGGCTGTACTACTCGCCTGATCCCGGCGTGGCGGCCCGGCCGGCGGTCCGCCTGCCGGCTGGCTCCGACTTCACTGATCTGGCACTCGCACCCGGCGCGCTGGCATGGACCACATCGTCGGCGACCTACCTCGCGAGCACCCGGACTGGCGCGTTCATCCAGGTCACTCCCCAGTACGGATACGCGACTGGGTCGGGCTCGGTCATGCTGATCACCGATGCGCCGAGCGGCAAGGCGGCACATCCCGCACTGCCGACGTATGTCGTGGATCCGGCGAGCTTCAGCTGGCCAGCCTGCACCGGCGGCTGACCGGCCGAGCGGGATGCGATCGCCCCGGCAGCAGTGGGATGCTCGGGACGACAGGAGGACCGCGATGGGATTTGGCGGCTGGCCCGAGGAAGCGCTCGATTTCTACGACGGGCTGGAGTCCGACAACAGCCGGACATACTGGCTGGCGCACAAGCACATCTACGAGACGTGCGTGCTGCAGCCGATGACCGAGCTGCTCGCCGAGCTCGAGCCGGAGCACGGCGAGACGAAGGTCTACCGGCCGTACCGGGATCTCCGGTTCAGCAGGGACAAGACGCCGTACAAGACCGCCATCGGCGCGCACGTGGGTGACGGTTATGTGCAGCTGTCGGCGGCCGGGCTTGCAGCCGGCCGCGGCATGTACGGCATGGCGCCGGACCAGCTGCTGCGCTATCGCGCCGCGGTGGCAGACGACCTGAGCGGTTCGGCGCTCGACGAGATCGTCATGCGCCTGCGCAAGGCGGATATCGAGCTCCACGGACGCGACCAGCTCAAGACCGCGCCGCGTGGTTACCCGGCCGATCACCCGCGGATCGAGCTGCTGCGATACAAGGGCCTCATCGCCTGGAAGCAGTGGCCGGTCGAGGAGTGGCTGACGACCGCAGCTGCGCGCGAGGTGGTCGGCACGTTCCTGGTTGCCAGCCGTCCGGTCTCGGACTGGATCGCACAGTACGTCGGGCCTTCGCGGTAGGCGCAGACCGCGGCGGCACATGCCTGGCTGCGGTCAGCCACCCGGACGAAGAAAGCCGCTGCGGCCAGGGCAGTCTGCCCTGGCCGCAGCGGCCTCATCCGAGTACGGGCTGCCCTGTCCCTGGCGGGAGGGCAGGGGGCCCCGCCGGCTTGCTCTTCCCCGGCGCGGGCCTGTTACTCGCAGGCCTTACTCAGGAACCTGTTCCATGAGATCCGCGGACGTCTCCATCCCGGCGCGCCAGACAGAGCGGGCGACGATCTTGCTTGGGTCCACCCGGTGCCGGTACTTCGCCGCAACCTGGGTGATCTCGTCGAGCAGGCCGCCCGACAGGGTAGTCGGCTGCAGCCCGAGGGCGAGGAACTGGTCGTTGCGGACGATCAGCTCGTTCTCGTCGGCCTCGATCCGCGGGTTCGGCAGGTAGGCGATCTCCGTGCCGGTGATGTCGCCGATCATCTTGGCCAGATCCAGCACACGGTGGGTCTCGGTGATCTGGTTACGCACCAGGACCTTGTCGCCGGCCTCCGGCGGGTTGTTGATCGCGATCTCGATGCACCGGACGGTGTCGCGGATGTGAATGAAGGCGCGAGTCTGACCGCCGGTGCCGTGAACCGTCAGCGGGTGCCCGATCGCGGCCTGCATGAGGAACCGGTTCAGCACCGTGCCGTAGTCACCGTCGTAGTCGAACCGGTTGATCAGCCGCTCGTCGCGGATGGTCTGGTCGGTCTGCGTGCCCCACACGATGCCCTGATGCAGGTCGGTGATCCGCAGCCGGTCGTTCTTCGCGTAGAACGAGAACAGCAGCTGGTCCAGCGTCTTGGTCAGGTGGTAGACGGAGCCGGGATTCGCCGGGTGCAGGATCTCGCGCTCCAGCTCGCCATCCGGCGTCGGTACCTTGACCGTCAGGTAGCCCTCGGGAATGGGGGCGCTGCCCGACCAGCCGTAGCCGTACACGCCCATGGTGCCGAGGTGCACGAGCGAGACGTCCAGGCCCGTGGTGACCAGTGCGGTCAGCAGGTTGTGCGTGCCGCGGACGTTGTTGTCGACGGTGTAGCGCTTGGCCTTCTCGGTGCGCATCGAGTACGGCGCGGCGCGCTGCTCGGCGAAGTGGACGATGGCGTCCGGCCGGACCTCTTTGAGCACGTCCACGAGCTTGTCGTACTCGGTGGCGAGATCCAGGTTCACGTAACCGATCTCGCGGCCGGAGACTTCCTTCCACGCGCTGACGCGCTGGCTGATCGGCCGGATCGGGGTGAGGGAGTCCACCTCAAGCTCGATGTCGATCTTCCGGCGGCTGAGGTTGTCCACCACTGTGATGTCGTGACCACGATCGGACAGGTACAGCGACGTCGGCCAGCCACAGAAGCCGTCGCCGCCGAGGACCAGAACGCGCATGAGGTGCTCCAATTTCTGCTCTACTGCTCGAACCGCGCCCTGTGGTATCTACCCGCGGCTGTCAGTCGAAGCCTGGGAGCGGCGCTCCCAGGGCATGGCATCCGTGGAAGTGTACCGGGCGATTTCCACCGCGATAGTCACTTCATGACCGTTTGACGGGGCGACCGCTACCAGGCTGACTGACACCTCTTCTCTGGCCCGGCAGCCGGCGCGCACGACCATGACTTCCCCTTCAGCATGAACTGCATGCCTCCGGCAGGCCAGAGCGAACAGCGAATTGTCAGCTAGCACTCAGCCTGAGCGCAGCGATTCTCGTGCTGCCCGCGCCCTGGCGGAAGGCTGTCACCTGCCCGAGGGGCTTAACGGCAGCCGCCAGGCTACACCGGTGACCCGTCCCGCGGTGCCGCACGGACAGATCGGCAGAGGCAGGATGGGTGCATGGCAGAACGGCTTCGCGACGCGACCAGCCCGTACCTCCTCCAGCACGCGGACAACCCGGTGGACTGGTGGCCGTGGGGCGATGCGGCTTTCGCCGCCGCCGCTGAGCGGGATGTCCCCGTCCTGCTGTCGGTGGGCTACTCAGCCTGCCACTGGTGTCACGTCATGGCTCACGAGTCCTTCGAGGACCCGGAGACTGCTGCCCTGATGAACGAGCAGGTGATCGCCATCAAGGTCGACCGGGAGGAACGCCCCGACGTCGACGCGGTCTACATGATGGCGACGCAGCTCATGACCGGACAGGGCGGCTGGCCGACGACGGTCTTCATGACGCCGGACCGGGAGCCGTTCTTCTGCGGGACGTACTTCCCGCGCGCTCAGCTGCGTCAGCTGGTGCTCCGCGTCGCGCAGGTCTGGCGGGAGGACCGGTCGGCGGTGGCCAGCCAGGCGCGCCAGATCGCCGCGGCGCTGGCTGAGCGGGCAGCCCCGGCGACGGGCGAGGCTGGCGGCGATGCCACTGCGGCGGATCTGGCCGGCACCGGTGTCGCGGGCGGTGACCTGACCGTCCCTGCGCAGACGGACAGCGACGGGACCGGCACCCAACCGGGCAGCCCGCTCGCCGCTGCGTGTGAGGTCGCGGTCCGGGAGCTTGCCCGCGAGTTCGACGCGGACCGGGGCGGCTTCGGCGGCGCACCGAAGTTCCCGCCGTCCATGGTGCTGGAGTTCCTTCTGCGGCACTCGGAGCGGGACACCGCTCCCGGCGGGCTGCAGGCACTGGCGATGGCCGAGGCTACGGCCGCGGCGATGGCCCGCGGCGGCATGTACGACCAGCTGGCGGGAGGCTTCGCCCGGTACAGCGTGGATGCCGGCTGGGTCGTGCCGCACTTCGAGAAGATGCTCTACGACAACGCCTTGCTCGCCCGCCTCTACGCACATCTGTGGCGGCGGACCGGCAGCGAGCTAGCCCGCCGGATCGCCGCCCAGACCTGCGACTGGCTCATTTCGGAGCTCAGGACGGCCGGCGGCGGGTTCGCGGCTGCTCTCGACGCGGACAGCGACGGCGCGGAGGGCGCGTTCTACGTCTGGACGCCGGACCAGCTCACTGAAGTACTCGGCGCGGCAGACGGCGGCTATGCGGCAGCGGTGTTCGGCGTGACGGGAGCCGGGACATTCGAGCACGGGGCTTCAGTGCTGCAGCTGCGCGCCGATCCGGCCGACGATGACCGCTTCGCCCGCATCCGGAGCGAGCTGCTTGCGGCCCGCGCCCGCCGCCCCCGGCCCGCGCGCGACGACAAGGTTGTGGCCGCCTGGAATGGCCTGGCGATCGCAGCTCTCGCCGACGCCGGGCTTCTGCTTCGCCGGCCTGACTTCACGGCCGCTGCCACTGAGGCCGCCGAGTTCCTCGGGCGGATCCATCTGTCCGGCGGCCGGCTAGCCCGCACTTCTCTGGCCGGACGGGCCTCGGGCACCGCGGGCGTCCTCGACGACTATGGCTGCGTAGCCGGCGGGCTCATCGCGCTGGCAGGCGTCGCCGGGCCGGACGGCACCAGCGCGCACGCCGCGAGCGGCCGCTGGCTGGCCATCGCCGGCGAGCTGCTGGAGACGGTACTGGCGCGGTTCGCCACCGGGGCCGGCGGTTTCTATGACACAGCGGATGACAGCGAGCAGCTCATCTACCGGCCCTCCGAGATTGCCGACGGGCCGAGCCCGTCCGGGACGTTCGCGGCCGCGGACGCTCTGCTCAGCTATTCGGCGCTGACTGGCTCGCTCCGGCATCGTGATGCCGCAGTCGCCGCGCTGGCGAGCGTGCCCGCGCTCGCCGGGCGCTTCCCGCGGGCGGTCGGCACCGGTCTGTCCGTCGCCGAGGCCATTCTGTCCGGGCCAGCGGAGATCGCGATCGTCGGCCCGGCCGGGCCAGCGCGGGACGAACTGCACGCCGTCGCGCTGATGGCCGCATCGCCCGGCGCGGTCATCGCGGTCGGCGACGGCCAGAGTGCCCCGGTGCCCCTGCTCGAGGGCAAGGAGCCTGTCGCCGGCAAACCCGCCGCCTACGTCTGCCGCAACTTCACCTGCCAGACGCCGGTCAGCACTGCCGACGAGCTTCGCGCAGCACTCCGTGCCTGACCCGCGCTGCCACCGCCGCGCACATCCGCGGGAGGCCCCGCAGCGCCATGCTTCTTCACCACGCGAACGCCAGCCGTTGGTCAAGACTTCCGCGCCTATACCGGTTCAAGGCGGCGTCACAGTGTGAAGATCATGATTTGCAGGGTATAGACGCATGCGCCGTCCCGGTGCATGGTGGAACGAGGCACGACGGGTACGGCTTAACGGAGGGAGTGGCTGGTGCGCGACGGAACTCGCCGCCTGCGCGTCGGCTTGTGGGCAGCTATCGCTGCCGGCGCCGTGGCCGGCCTGTCGTCAGGCGCGATACTCCCGGCCGCTGCAGCCGTCACAGAACCGGGTGGCACGACACCGGCCGGGACGACACCGGGCGTCTACCTGCCGGGGCAATCGTCAACGGGGCCGACCGTCCCTGTCGTGAAGATCGCCGGCTCGGTCAGGGCAGCGCCGGTGCGGCCGCTCGGCACGCTGCAGCCCGCGGACCTCCTGGTAGTCGCGCCCGCAACTCTGCCGGCTGACCTGCTCGGCAAGATCCGCGCGATTACCGGCGTCAGCTCGGCGGAGCTGCTCGACGCGGCCCGGATCAAGGTCAACGGCGGCTACGTCGCCACTCTGGGCGTGAACCCGTCGACGTTCCGCGAGTACGCCGAGAAGCCGACCGCCACCTCGACCCAGCTGTGGCAGAACGTGGCCGACGGCGGCATCGCCGTCTCCTACCTCATGGGCAGGCAGGAGAAGCTTCCGCTCGGCGGCAGCGTCGAGGTCGACGGGGTCAGGGCCGAGAAACTGCCGGTTGCAGGATTCGGGACAGTCGGCATTTCCGGCGTCGACGCGGTCGTGTCCGACTCGGTTGCGCGCTCGCTGGGCATTCCCGCGGCCAACGCCATCGTGATCAGCGCGCCGCGCGCCCGGCTCAGCAGCCTGATCAGCAAGATCAGCCGTATCCTGCCGAAGAAGGCCTCCGTCGCACCGCTCGTCGGCCAGGCCGCTGAGCGCGGTCTGCCCGTCACCGCGGGATCGGCCGGCGCTGTCGGCATCACCGCGAGCGATGGTCCGGGCCTCACTGCGGCGCAAACCCGCGCCTTCCTGACGGCAGCGCTCAGCCGGCGTCGGCTTGCCCTACGTCTGGGGCGGCGACGGGCCGGACGTGTTCGACTGCTCCGGCCTGGTGCAGTGGTCGCTGCGGCAGGCCGGGATCGTGATGCCGCGGGTGGCGGTCGATCAGGCGATGACCGGGCCGAGGATCTCGCTCGCGGATCTGGAGCCGGGCGACTTGCTCTTCTACCACACTGACCCGACGGCACCTGAGTACATCTCGCACGTGGCTATCTACCTCGGCGACGGCAAGATGGAGCAGGCCCCGGAGCCCGGTGAGGACGTCCAGGTCGTACCGGCCATCTTCACCGGCGGGTTCGCGGGCGCAGTTGAGGTGTACCCGCGGGTCGCGGCAGCGGTCGCCGACGATCCCGCTGGCTAGCGCTTCCGGCTTGCTCGCGCGGATCCGGGTCGGCTAGCGCCCGTCCTGCCTGGCCTGACGTCCCTGCGTGCTCGCGCGCTTGCGGCTCTGCTGCGACGGTGTAATCATCATTACATGACTACTGAAAAGACGCCCGGCTCAGCCGAGGAGATGCTGCGCGGCTGGTTCACCGGCCGGCTTCCGGAAGGCTGGTTCACGGCTCCGCCGGAGATCAAGGTCGACCGCGAGGAGATCACGGTCGTCGGCACGCTGGCCGACACCGAAGGCGACGGGTCCGAGGCAGAGGTCGCCGCCGCAGCCGAGGGCCGCAGCCGGCGCTTCCGCGAGGAAACCCGCGACCACCGCATCGAGATCGCCCGCGAGGCTGAGCACAAGTTCGGCCGGAAGGTTTCCTGGGGCGTCCAGTGCAATGGCCGCAAGGTGATGTTCACCACGTTCTCCGTGCCGGTGATGACCCGCCTTCGGCAGGCCGAGCGGCAGGTCCTCGACACCCTCGTCGACGGCGGCGTCGCGCGCAGTCGCAGCGACGCTCTTGCCTGGTGCGTGCGGCTCGTCGGCGAGCACCAGGACACCTGGCTGGCCGATCTGCGGTCCGCGCTCCGCACGGTCGAGCAGGTCAGGGAAGAAGGCCCAGGTCAGTAGCTAGTTTCCGGCGTCCGTTCCGGCGGGCGCCCGGTCGCCAGCCAGCCCGCGCGAGGAAACGCGGCGTACGCCCTTCTCAGCCGCCGGGCCGTGCGCCGCGGCGCCGGGTAACCACGTTTCTTGAGGGATAGGTTTTTCGATCGGTCAGCACGCGTACGAGAGTTCTTGCGGAAAGCATCCCCGGACCGGCCCGAATTGATCCGGTGTAGCCGGGGTACACTCCCGAAATCCCGGCTCGCAGGGTTTCCCCGCCCTGCGCCTCGCCGGGGACCCCCGTGCGGAGCTAACCGCAAATCCCTTGAGGAGCGACCAGTCGTGGTGTACGAGACGGATCTGGGTGGCCTTGAGACGACCCTCGACGAAGCTGGGCTGAAGAACCCGTCCGTGCGTGAGTACGTCCGGCGCTGGGCCGAGCACACCGGAGCCGCGCGGGTGGAGGTGATCGGGGCTGCGGATGACGCGCGGCTGATCGCCGAGTCGCTCGCGGCCGGACAGATCTTTCCGGCCGGGGAGGGCCGCTACTACTCCCGCAGCTATGTCAAGGACACTGCGCGGTCCGAGGAGCGGACGATCGTCGCGACCGCGAACCCGGCCGACAAGGGCGTCTACAACAACTGGCGTCCGTCCGGCGAGATGCGCCCCCTAGTGGAGGGGCTGATGCGCGGTGCGTCGGCGGGCAAGACCATGTATGTGATCCCGTACCTGATGGCGCCGCCGGGATCGCCGCTTGAGCCGTACGCCGTCGGCGTCGAGCTCACCGATCACCGCACGGTCGCGCTGCACATGATCCGGATGGCGCGCTGCGGGGTCGAGTACGTCAATGACCTCGCCGACCCCGACAAGTTCGTCCGCGGCGTGCACGTTACCGGTGACCTGGAGAATCTCGGCCAGGGCACGCCGGACGACAAGCGGCACTTCGTGACCATCGCGGACGAGCGGACGATCCTGCACTTCGGCTCGTCGTACGGGGGCAACGCGCTCCTCGGCAAGATCGCGCACGGCCTGCGCCAGGCCTCGTACGACGGCTGGGCGTCCGGCGAGTTCCTGTCCGAGCAGTTCATGCTCATCGGCATTACCGACAAGCAGACTGGCCAGACCTGGCACATTTGCGGCGGGTTCCCGTCCGCGTCGGGCAAGACCAACCTGGCGATGATGCTGGCGCCGGATTCGCTTGGCGACCGGTACCACGTCGCGTTCTACGGCGACGACATCGCGTGGCTGCGCGTCGACCCGGAGGACGGCAGGATCTACGCGATCAACCCCGAGTTCGGCGTCTTCGGCGTGGCCAAGGACACCAACGAGGTCACGAACCCGATAGCGCTTGGCTCGGTCGCGCCGGGGACCGGCGTGCTGTTCACGAACGTCGCCTATAACGAGATCACCGGCGAGGTGTGGTGGGAGGGCCGGACACCAGAGCCGCCGGCCGACCTGGCGGGCTGGCGGGACTGGACCGGGCAGCTGGTGTCGGAGCGGGACGCGGCGGACGCCGGGAAGCCCTGGGCCCACCCGAACAGCCGGTTCACCACCACGCTGGCGAACGTGCCGAACATCGCGCCGGACTTCGAGTCCCCGAAGGGCGTGCCGATCGACGCGATCATCTTCGGCGGGCGCACGCGCGACCGGGAACCGCTGATCCGCGCGATCACCGACCTGGCCGAGGGCGTGTACGACGGGCTGACGCTCGGCGCCGAGGCGACCTTCGCGGCTGAGGGCGTCGACGGGCAGCTGCGCTACGACCCGATGTCCATGCGGCCGTTCATGTCCTATCCCGAGGGCGAGTATGCGGCGCACTGGCTGAAGGTCATCGGCTCGGCCGCAGTCCAGCCGATCTTCGCGCACGTGAACTGGTTCCAGCGGGACAGCGGCGACGGGCACTTCCTGTGGCCGGGCTACCGGGACAACCTGCGGCCGCTGCTGTGGCTGCTCCGGCTCAAGGCGGGCGAGGTGACCGGCCGGCAGACGGCGGTCGGGATCGTGCCCACGCAGGAGGAGCTGGATCTGGCCGGCGTGGATGTGCGGCCCGAGGACCTGCAGAAGATCCTCACGATCGACGTCCCGCGGTGGCGGCAGGAGATGGCGCACCGCGAGGAGCACCTGGCGCAGTTCGACGGCCTGCCCGAGGAGATCTGGGCGGCCCACCGCCGGGTGGCCGCTGCTCTGGAGGAGTAGGGCTCCTTTTCATGATCCCGTCAGGTTTGCGGGTCTTGAGCGCTCAGGCTCACGTGCTCACCGCGTGCGTCCTGCGCGGCGTGGGGGTGCCGCTTTCGGCCTGACCGATGTTAACGTTCCGTTATGGGGGCACTACGTTGCGTTGATGGCTCTGTGCTGTCCGTGGGAGCCGTAACCTGCCGGGACAGAGCCGGGGAGCCGTACGAGATCACGCTGACGCTGACGAGAGACTCGGCGCCGTTCGCGACCGTCGGCCAGCGGTGTGGCTATCAGCTCTCGGATCTCGCCGAGCGCGTTGCTGCCGCCCGCGCCGATCCTGAGCAGGTAGCGGCCTGGCCCGATCCCGACGACCGGTTCCCGGTAGCTTCCCGGGTGCGCCCGGATGGCCCCGCCGGTGATCACGAGTACTTCACCCTGCGCTCCCGTGAGCGGGCCGACCTGCCCGGCACGGGCGAACTGCGCTGCGTGCTGCGCTCCAGCGCGGAGTGGCTGGGCGAGTGCCTGGGGACGGGCCGCCTGCCAGGGGCGGGGGCGTCGGATGCGGGGCCGGCGGGCGCGAGGCGGGTTGCGGTGCGGCCGCCCGCCAGCGGCCGCGGCTCCTGGCGGCTGTCCCGCCGGGCGGTCATCGAGGCCTGGGGAGCGGGCGGGCTTGGTGTGCGGGCTGTCCTGACCTCGGCCGAACTAGTGGCATTCTTGGATACGGTTCTGAGAGAGCCGGATAGTGCTGAGGCGGCAGTTGCTGACGCGGCAAGGACCGTGCCGGCCGATGCTGGCGTTTCCTCCGGTCCGGGCTCAGAGCAGGGCGTTCGCAGGGCGGGCATGCCGGTCGGCCAGTCAGCCGGGAAACGATCAGGTCGCGTGTCCGCGCCGCTGTGGCGGCAGCGAGGAAGGGTGCCGGATGGGATTGCGAGGTCTCGTTTACCGGCTCTACGAACGAAGGATCGAGGCGGGGCTGGCACCTCAGGCGGTTCCCCGGCACGTCGGGGTGATGTGCGACGGTAACCGCAGGTGGGCCCGGTCGGCCGGGCTCACCGACGTCAGCAGCGGCCATCAGGCCGGTGCCGACAAGATCTTCGAGTTGCTCCAGTGGTGCGACGAGGCCGGCGTCGAGGTCGTCACCCTCTGGCTGCTGTCCACGGACAACCTGAGCCGGCAGCCCGCTGAACTCGAGCCGCTGCTCCGCATCATCGAGGACACGGTCCGCGAGCTAGTCGCTCAGGACTGGCATGTCAAGCCGGTCGGGGCTCTCGACCTGCTGCCCGCTGACACTGCCCATGCCCTGAAGGAAGCCGCTGACGAGACAAGCGGGCGGGACGGCCTGCTGGTGAACGTCGCTGTCGGCTACGGCGGGCGGCGCGAGATCGCCGACGCCGTGCGGTCGCTGCTGCACGACCACGCTACGCGCGGGACCACCATCGAGGAGCTGGCTGAGATCCTGGACGTGGAGCACATCGCCGAGCACCTGTACACCGCCGGGCAGCCTGACCCGGACCTGGTAATCCGTACTTCGGGCGAGCAGCGGCTCGGCGGTTTCCTGCTGTGGCAGAGCGCACACTCAGAGTTCTACTTCTGCGATGCTTTCTGGCCCGCCTTCCGCCGGGTCGACTTCCTCCGGGCGCTGCGGTCCTACGCCGAGCGGCACCGGCGGTTCGGCGCCTGAGACCGCCTGGGCGCGATGTGAACGGGCGGTTACGCCGCTGCTGAGCGCCGTGAACACCGCGTTACGGTACTTCCGCCTGCTGGTGATGTTATGTACGGTCAGAACTGACGGGCGGTGCCTAGCCGCTCGCCGGGAAGGCCCTTGAGATCCTCGAGCTTCGCGTCCTGGTGCGCAGGCGAGATGAGCGGAGGGCCGGGTACCCGACCTTCGCTGGCCGGACCCGGTCCCGCCGACACATCTGTGTCCGACCGCGGCGCCTGCACGGCGCCCAGGGGAGAGCGAGTGGCCAGTTCCTCCGCACGCCGATCAGTATCCGCCTCGCAGACCGCTGCCAGTGCAGCTGCTGCCCAGCCAAGTCCCGCCCCTCAGGAGCCCGCTGAAACGGGCCCCGCCAGAAGGCGGGCGGAGTTCGTCAGTTCCCGCGAGCCGCGCCGCACCTACGTGCTCGACACGAGCGTGCTGCTGGCCGATCCGGCCGCCGTCGGCAGATTCGCGGAGCACCGCGTTGTCCTTCCGATCGTGGTGATCACCGAGCTCGAGGCCAAGCGTCATCATCCCGAGCTCGGTTACTTCGCCCGGCAGGCCCTGCGGTACCTCGACGATCTCCGGGTTCGCTGCGGCAGGCTCGACGCTGACATTCCGGTGGGCGAGGACGGCGGGAGCGTGCGGGTCGAGCTGAACCACTCCGATCCCGCTGTGCTCCCGGCTGGCTTCCGGCTGGGCGACAACGACACCCGGATCCTGTCGGTGGCCTGCAGCCTGGCGGCCGAGGGCGAGAGCGTGGTCCTGGTCAGCAAGGACCTGCCGCTGCGGGTCAAGGCGGCCGCGGTGGGCCTGACGGCACAGGAGTACCGGGCCGAGCTGCCGCCCGACTCGGGCTGGACGGGTATGGCCGAGCTTGACGTGACCTCTGCCGAGATCGACGAACTGTACGAGAACGGCTCCCTGGACCTGCCGTCGGCGCGGGATCTGCCGTGCCACACCGGTCTTGTCCTGATGTCGGGAGTGACGGGCGCGGGCAGCGCGCTCGGCCGGGTCCAGCCGGATAAGTCGGTCCGCCTGGTTCGCGGCGACCGGGAGGCGTTCGGCCTGCGCGGGCGCAGCGCCGAGCAGCGGATCGCGCTGGACATCCTGCTCGACCCCGACGTCGGCATCGTGTCGCTTGGCGGACGGGCCGGCACGGGTAAGTCGGCGCTCGCGCTGTGCGCCGGCCTCGAGGCGGTGATGGAGCGGCGCCAGCACCGCAAGCTGGTGGTGTTCCGGCCGCTGTACGCGGTGGGCGGCCAGGAGCTCGGGTACCTGCCGGGGTCGGAGTCCGAGAAGATGAACCCGTGGGCCCAGGCGGTCTTCGACACCCTCTCGGCCGTCACCTCGCAGGCTGTCATCGACGAGGTGATCGACCGGGACATGCTGGAAGTCCTGCCGCTGACTCACATCCGGGGCCGGTCACTGCACGACTCGTTCGTGGTCGTGGACGAGGCACAGTCCCTGGAGCGCGGGGTCCTGCTCACCGTGCTCTCCCGGATCGGAGCCGGCTCCCGCGTGATCCTCACCCACGACATCGCTCAGCGGGACAACCTCCGGGTCGGCCAGCATGACGGCGTCGTCGCGGTGATCGAGAAGCTGAAGGGCCATCCGCTGTTCTCGCACGTCACGCTGGTGCGCTCCGAACGGTCGCCGATCGCGGCCCTGGTGACCGAGATGCTGGAGGAATCCGCTTTGTAACCCGCCCCAGACAGGAGAAACGCGGCCGGCGGCCGAGTGAGCGCCGGCCGCGTTTCCTGTTCGCGGTAAACTCCGGCTGACGGTACGGTGACACGCAACCATGAGCCAGAAGTCCGCGGCGGAAAGCCGCATTCCTGCGAATGCTGACCGGGTCCTGGTGAGCCAGGCCGAGCCGGTCTCTGTCGTCATGCCCGTCCGCAACGAGGAGCGGTATATTGCCGAGTCCATCGGCCGCATCCTCGGCCAGGACTACCCGGGCCTGATCGAGCTGGTGGTCGCGCTCGGGCCGTCGCGGGACCGGACAGCGGAGGTACTCGCCGGACTCGCGGCCGCGGACGCGCGCATCACGATTATCGACAACCCGACCGGACAGATCGCGACCGCGGTCAACCTCGCGCTGGCCGCCTCCCGCCACGCCGTAGTGGTCCGCGTCGACGGCCATTCGATGCTCCCGGAAGGCTACATCCGGACCGCGGTCGAAACGCTGCGGTCAACCGGCGCGGCCAACGTCGGCGGGATGATGGCGGCGGAGGGGGTCACCCCGTTCCAGCAGGCAGTGGCCTGGGCGATGACCTCGCCGTTCGGGGTGGGCGCGGCGAGGAATCACACCGGCGGCGAGGCGGGGCAGGCGGAGACCGCTTACATGGGCGCCTTCCTGCGTTCCGCCGTCGAGAAGGCAGGCGGCTACAACGAGGACATCCTCATAGCCGAGGACTGGGAACTCAACCACCGCATCCGCCAGGCCGGCGGCCTGATCTGGTTCCAGCCGGCCATGCGGGTCACGTACCGGCCGCGGGGAAGCATGGCTGAACTCGCGACCCAGTACTTCCGGTACGGCCGCTGGCGCCGGGTCATCGCGCGGCAGCATCCCGGCACGATCAACATGCGGTATCTGGCGCCTCCGGTTGCCGCAGCCGCCGTGATGGCCGGAACGCTGGCCGGGCTAGCGGGCGCGGTAAGCCTTGCGAGCGGGGCCCGGGGGATCTGGCCAGCCGTGCTGACGGCCGGCTTCGCTGTCCCGGCGGGCTATCTCGCGTTCGCGGGCGCTGTCGCTGTCCGGGCAGGCCGGTCGGTGCCGCCCCGCGTCGCGGCCAGGGTGCCAGTCGCGCTCGCGACCATGCACATGGCCTGGGGCAGCGGCTTCCTGACCAGCCCCCGGCGTCTCGTCCCCGGTGCCGCACGCCGTTAGAGGCGTCAGTCGGTGACTTCTGCACTGTCGCCGGGCTCCAGGAGTGCCGTCGCGACCGCAAGATCACCCGGATAAGTGATCTTGATGTTCCGCTCGCTGCCCGTGACGAGGCCGACTGGCACATCCGGCAGGTACCGCAGCACGACGCCGCAGTCGTCGGTGGCGGGCAGGGCTCCGAACCCGGGGTCCGTGCCCGCGCGCTCATAGGCTCGTGCAATGACGGGCAGCCGGAAGCCCTGCGGCGTCTGGCAGCGCGCCAGCGTGTCCCGCGGCAGCACCCGCTCAATGACGCCGTCGGCGATCTCGACGATCGTGTCCGAGGATGGCACGACGACGCCGACCGCAGTCCACTGGTCAAGTGCGGTAATAGTGTCGGCAATGGTTCGCTGATCTACGAGTGGGCGGGCTGCGTCGTGGAAGAGCACTTTCCAGTCCGGTGAGTCCGGCTGGACTGCTCGCTGGGTCGCGAGCAGCCAGTCGATCGCCCGCCGGGTCGAGTCCGTCCGGGTCTCGCCGCCGGGGATCACAGCCGCTAGCTTGGCGTACTCGGCGCCGGTGTGCCGGACCTCAGCCTGGATCTCAGGAGCCGCCACGACTACGACCGCATCGATGCCCGGCGCCCGGTCGAACGCGCTTACGCAGTGCTCCACCAGCGTTCGGCCGGCGAGGAGTCCAAGCTGCTTGGGACGGGCAGAACGGAACCGCCGTCCCAGCCGGCCGCAAGTACAACCGCCACGGTGCGCATGGCCGGACCTTATCCGGTCACCGGGACACGCCGGGACTCGTGGCACGAGGCAGTAGCAGACCGACGATCTGTACGCTAGGTAGCACTCTGGCTACTTGATGTTCGCAAGGACGATAAGACGGAGGATCAGGCCGCCGCTGGCGTGAACAAGCCAGCGAGCGAATCGAGCCAAGGTCCGGCTGCCACGCCGCCAGCAGCCGGCGCTCGAGTGCGCCCGCGCCTGCGTGGCCGGTCCCGTCGCCGTACCCCGGCCACTGCCGACACGCCGGCCGCCCGGCGCGCCGCTCAAAGTCGGCCCGCCCGCGCAGCCTGACCGGGCCGCCGCCGGGACGAAGGCAGGCAGCGTCGCCGACGCGGGTGCGGTCGCGGACCCTGCGGCCGATGCGGATGTGGCCGACGGTCTGCTGGCTGAGGAGCCGGCCGAGGGTCTGCTGGCTGAGGAGCCGGCCGAGGGTCTGCTGGCTGAGGAGCCGGCCGAGGGTCTGCTGGCCGGGGACGCGGCAGCGGACTCCCTGGCCGGAGGCCGGCTGGCGGCGGGGGACGAGCTCGCGGAGAGTCTTGCGACTGCGGCGGGTGAGCTCGGGCTAGATGGGCTTGACGCCAGCGAGCGCGAGACCACGGTCCTTCACGCGAGCGGTATCGCGACCGGAGAGCCGGATACTGACGAGATCGACGGGGCTGAGCTGGACGAAGCCGCCTCTGCGGACGAGGAGCCGGAGACCGGAGAGCTGGACGGCGACCTCGGCGCCGACTCTGACAGCGTCGTCGACGGCACGGTTCTTCCCCCGCGACTGCTGCCAGGCAGCCAGATCGTGCTCGCGAGTACTGCAGCGGATGTGCCGGAAGCGGACGTGCCGGACTGGCTGGCCGACGTCAGCCGGGCTGTCCTGACCTGGGCCAGCCGGCGTCGTCTCGGGCTGACCTCGGCCTGCGGCATCTTCGTCGCGCTGGCGGCGTGCTCGGCCACCTGGTTCTCGGCCGGCTCGCGTGCCGACATGGTCCGTGGGGCCGCCGCGCTGTGGGCGGGTTACCTTGTCCTGGCGGCGGGACGACAGCTCGCTGCGCCGCTCGAGCCGCGGCTCCCGGGCGGCACGCTGGGGACGGTCGTCACGGGCTCGGCCGAAGAAACGGCTGCGACCCGCGCCGACCCCGCGGCCCGAGCACGGGCGACAGCACTGGTGCGGTCGACCAGGCTCGCGGGCTGGCTCGGCGCTCTCGGCAGCAGCGTGGGCGAGTACGTTGCCTACGCCGGCCTGGCTGCGGGAGCGCTCGCCGAGCACTGGACTGGCGTCTGGCAGCTTGCGATTGCGGTGCTCGCCGTGGTCTCCGTCCGGAACCTGATGACCGAATGCTCCACTCTGCCCGGGTTCGGATCGCATCCAGAGGGCGTGGTCCGGCAGATCTCGGCCGCCGTCCTGACCATGCCCCTGGGCGGTCGCATCCTGCTGATCGGCATCGTTGCCCCGATCTGGGGCGCGCGGGCGGCCCTGCTAGCTCTGCTGGACTGGGCGATCGTCTCCATCGGCTACGGGATCGCGGGCCGGGCAGCGGAGCGTGCTGTTGCCGGAGCGGGCACGCGCCGGTCACGGTCGGGCGGCCGTGTCTCGCTGCTCATGCAGCTGCGGGATGACGGTGCGATCGCGCGCGGACTGGGCAGCCTGGTCC
The DNA here is from genome assembly GCA_963711535.1 of uncultured Actinomycetota bacterium. Taxonomy (GTDB): domain Bacteria; phylum Actinomycetota; class Actinomycetes; order Streptosporangiales; family Streptosporangiaceae; genus JAJYUU01. The sequence goes on from CAVQEN010000008.1 coordinate 1,810,025, forward strand.
GGGGCAATCTTGTGCCACTCCCGCCGGCGGTGCTCGGACTGGTCGCGGTGTCGGCCCTGGGCCTCGTCGGCTTGCACGACCTGCCCGCCCTCCTGATGCTCGGGCCTGTCGTCGTGATGCTCCTGGCGGCACCTGGCTCTAGCCATCCGCACGACGGGCGGTTCGACTGGCTGGTCCCGCCACTCCTGCTCGCCTCGCAGTTCCTGTACCTCGCTGCGATCGGCGACGGCGCCGGCGTTCCCGGGCCAGTCGTCTTCGCGCTCACTGCCGCGCTGGCGCTTCGCTACACCGACCTTGCCTCGCCGGGCCGCCCGGTTCTGCTGGCCCGCCGGCGCCAGGGCGGCGAGGCGCGCGGCGAGCGGGGCACTGGGCTCGGCTGGGAGGGCCGGCTGCTGATCGCCGGGCTGGCTGCCGCGCTCGGCGTCGCAACGTTCGCATACCTGGCGCTCACGGCATATCTTGGGTTGCTTATCGGTGCGAGAGTTCTGACAAGCTCGCTTGCGCTCGGAGAGGAAGACCGCCCGTGATCGGCCTGGTGATGGCAGCCGGCGCAAGCCGTCGGCTGCGTCCTGATACCGACCACCTGCCCAAGACCTTGCTGCCCGTTGACGGTGACAGGACGATCCTGGACATCACCCTGAGGAATCTGGCCGCCGTCGGGCTGACCGACGTCGTGGTGATCGTGGGCTACGCCGCCGAGGCGATCGCCGGCAAAGTGCCTGAGCTGCAGAAGCGACACGGTGTCGCCATCGAGCTCGTGGATAACCCGCGGGCCGAGGAGTGGAACAACGCATACTCCCTCTGGCTCGCCCGCGAGCACTTCGGCCGGGGCGTGCTGCTCATCAACGGCGACACCCTCCATCCGGTGAGCGTGGAAAAAACGCTGCTGGCCGCGCGCGAGGCGAGCGCCGGAACGGACCTGATCCTGGCGCTCGACAACGTTAAGGACCTGGCCGACGAGGAGATGAAGGTCGTCCTGGACGGCCGCGGCCTGATGACCAGGATCACCAAGCTGATGGATCCGGCAGACGCTGATGGCGAGTACATCGGCGCGACGCTGATCGAGCCGGGTGCTGCCGCAGCCCTGGCCGACGCACTCGAGATGACGTGGCGGCGGGACCCTGGCCTGTACTACGAGGACGGATACCAGGAGCTAGCGGACCGCGGCGGGGCCGTCGCGGCCGCCCCGATCGGCGTCGTCGAGTGGGTCGAGGTCGACGATCACCGTGACCTGCGGCGGGCCAGGCAGATCGCCGGGCGCTGCTAGGGTCGCGGGTGATCATTTCCCGTCGGCCGAAGGAGAGACATGCCGCTGCTGGCCAGGATGCTCCCGTCGCCGCTGGTGATCGACGTCAGGCCAGGGGCCGTCGGGAGTCTCGGCGACCTGCTGGCTGATCATCGGATCGCTGCCGAGGGGCGTGTTGCGGTCGCGGTCGGCCCTGGCCAGGGCGACAGTATCGCCTCCGAGCTGAGCATGCCGGACGCGGAGATCTTCCGTGTCGCGGACGGGACTCACGCGGCGGCCGTGGAGCTGGGCCAGCGCCTGCGAGCGGCCTCGTACGAAGCGGTCGCCGGGATCGGCGGGGGCCAGACGATTGATGCCACTAAGTTCGCCGCTCACATGGCGGGGATCCCGATGGTCGCCGTGACGACCAGCCTGTCCCACGATGGCATCTGCTCGCCGATCAGCACGCTCCGCCACGAGTCCGGGACCGGCTCGTACGGCGTTGCCATGCCGGTCGCCGTCATCGTCGACCTGGACCGCGTGCGCACAGCGCCAGGGTCGATGGCCATTGCGGGGATTGGTGACGTCATCGCTGACTTGTCCGCTGTCGCGGACTGGGAGCTCGCAGCAGCGGATCTGGGCGAGCGAGTGGACGGGCTGGCGGTCGCCATGGCGAGGACTGCAGCTCACGCAGTGCTGCATCAGCCGGGCGAGTGCCGGTCAGACGAGTTCCTGACCGTCCTCGCCGAGTCCCTGATTCTCTCCGGCATGGCGATGGCCGTGGCGGGCTCAAGCCGGCCGGGCAGCGGCAGCGAGCATGAGATCATGCATGCCCTTAATCAGCTGTTCCCGGGCACGGGCAGCCACGGGGAACTCGCCGGCGTCGGGACTGTGTTCGCTACCTACCTGCGCGGCGATCTTGAGCAAGCCGCGAGCATCGCAGCGTGCCTTGAGCGGCACGGGCTGCCGGGCACTCCGGCGGAGCTCGGCCTGTCCGACGCTCAGTTCGCGGCTGCTGTCAGCTTTGCCCCGCAGACACGCCCCGGCCGGTACACGATCCTGGAGCGCCTCGAGCTCACCGATGCCGAGGTCGCGAGCCGGATCGCCGACTTCACCAAGACGCTGGCGGGCTGACCGCGCCCGGACCTGTCAGCCCCGTGCTGACCATCCGGCCGGGAGACGCCAGCCGAGTACCCGCTGATGTCTCGTCGTCGGCTGACCGAAGATGCTGATCAGGAACTTGCCCAGCCGACTGTACGGCGAGGTCACCGCGACGACGGCGTTCGGCCGCATCGAGCTGAGGTCGGTCTTGATCTGGCTCGGGGACGGCTTGGGCGGGTTGGGGTCGTGCGCGTACAGCTCGTCGATGTAGTACGACGTGGGGGTCATGCAGGCCCGGCCTGCCCGTCCCGCGTGACCGGTCTCGCCGGCCGCGATGAAGTCGCCGCCGATCATGGTGGCCGGGTACCGCGACGTTGCCGTCCAGCGCATCACCTGCGAGGTGTCGGAGTAGGGGAACGGCGCGATCAGCACGCGGGCGCTCGCGGGCAGGTGCAGCGTCCGGAATGTTGCCGTCCAGCCGGCCGGTACCCGGCTGACCGGCTGTACGGCATACGGTGCGGGGATAACGGGCAGCAGCGCGATGACGGCGATCCCGGTCGCGATCAGGCCGCCGTGACGCCAGCGGGAGAACGGCGCGACCGTGCCGCTACGGCACAGGTCGAGCGAGAAGGCCAGGACCGCGGCCGCCCCGGCATCGGCCAGGATGCAGAGTCTGTCGGGAACCATCCCGCTCAGGATCGGCAGGTGCTGCACGTACTGCCAGGGCAGCAGGAAGGCCGGCAGCGTGAAGGTGCCCGGCACTAGGGGCTTGGCACCCAGGCCGATCCACTCGAGCAGCACGCAGGTCAGGCCGGCCACCCGGATCGGCAGGTTATTCCAGAAATAGACGATCGCCGCGATCAGCACGATGATCAGGGGAACGCCCAGGTAAGCGAGGTACTCCGGCAGCGGCTGCGGATAGTTGTTCGCGATGATCCCGGTAGCGTGGGTGTGCAGCAGCTGCCCGGTGGACGGATTGATGAAGGCGTACGGCAGCGTGCCGAGGTTCGTGGCATGGCCGTTATAAGTGATGATCACGGCCGATCCGGACGAGGTGGCCGGCACTCCGTGAAACTGCACCCAGAGTGCGCGGGCGCACAGAACCACGGCGATGATGCCGCCTGTCACGAGCCCCACCGCCAGTGGCCGGATCCGGCTGACCACCTCGTGCGGCAGGCACAGCGCGAGCAGCACTAGGACGATCACGACCGCGATGACGGTGTCGACGAGCGCTTCCTCGCTGACGAACAGCTCGGCGGCGACGAACAGCCCCAGCCAGATGCCGTTGCGCACCGGGGCGCCGCGGCCGGTCACCAGGCGCAGGACCCGATCGGCGATCAGCGGCGGCAGAATCGCGATGACCAGCGAGTAGTGACCAATACCGGAGTTCACCAGAGCGGGCGAGAATCCGTAAAGCGCGCCCCCGAGCGCGGCTGCGAGCATGCTCGCGTTCCACCGCCGGAGGAAGTAGTACATCGCTATCGCCGACCCGGCGAAGCCGATGAAGAGCAGCGCGTCCAGGCTGACCTGCGGGCCGAACAGCAGCGTGATCGGAGTCACGACCATGCCCGGCAGGAGCAGCGAGGTGTTCCACATCATGTTGACGCCGTGCGGGGCGTTCATCGCCACCGTGGTCAGGGCCGGGAGCCGGAAATGCTCGGTCGCCGTCGCCGTGTACCGGATGAACCAGGTCGCCTGGCTGACATCCTCGACGTCGCCAGCCTGGTAGACGCTCCCGCCGTGGAGCCAGAGCCGGGCCGTTACGAAGAAGGCGCCCAGGACGTAGCAGGCCATCGTGATGGCGACCGGGTGCCTGACCCACGCCATCCTGCCCGGCTGCGGGGGCTGCGATGACTCGGCCACCTCCGTGGCAAGTCTCGTCACCGCTGCCTCCTCTGGAGTCCATGGGGCCTGTGTCTCAGCCATGCCAGCACCCGGCCGACAGCACGTCGTGTCATGTCTGTGCCGCCTCGTGGCAAAGCCGGTGCAATCCGAGGGGTAGGGCCCGCCTCGGCCGTCACTACGTTGTCACGCTTTACCGAAGTTTTCCGCATGCTCTGAGCGCGAACCTGCGAAAATGTAGTCGCCAGTTTACGGTACGGTCTACAGCGACTGGGGCGATTAGCCCTGTCTGATACTTGACCCTGCATCGAAGGTCCCAAACAGCCCCGACGCGGTTAGCGAGCAACTCCGGTAGGTAGGCTCTTAGCGCTGCCGTAGCCCTCATAGGGGAGTCTTTTCGTGCATGACCTGAAGGTGAGCAGCGCGCAGACGCCGGTCACCGGAGTGCCGCGTCGCCGCCCGCTTGGCCGGGACAGCGTGTTCTGGCTGTTCCTTGTGTCGCTGGCCTTCCTGGCAGCGGAGCTGACGCCCGCTCTGCTGCACATGCCGCTCGGTGCGGATGAGATTACCTATATCGCCCGGACCAGCGTGCGTGTTTCGCAGGTGTCGCTGCCGCCCGTGCACGGCCAGGGCGCCGGGCTGCTGGCGGCTCCCGTCACGCTCTTCACCCAGTCGCTGACGATCATCCGGGCGTGGATGTCGGTTCTGTCGGCGATCGGGCTTTTCCTCAGCGTGCTGTGCTGGCGCGGCCTGCGGCCCCTCTGGGTCCTCGCCCTTGGCGAGCTGATCCTGGCCAGCCTGGCTATCGCCCAGAACAGCGGCGTTCAGATCTACCCCGACTGGTGGGGCGCCCTCGGCACTCTCGCTCTGACAGGCCTCTTCCTCCAGGCCGTCAACGGCACGATGCGCAACCGGCTTGTGCTGCCCTTTATCGCGGTCGCCAGCATGGTGATCGTCTTGATGCGGCCGCAGAACATCGTGTTCCTGATGGGCCCGGTGATCCTGTCGGCCCTGATCGTCAAGCGCTGGCGGCACCTGCGGGTGTTCGTGGCCATGGGTTTCGGCGTCGCGATCGGCTGCCTGGAGTGGATCGCCGGAGCTTACCTCTGGTACGGCGGCCTGCTGGAGCGTATCCAGCTCGCCGGGCAGGAGCCGCCGCCGTTGGGGTTCTACTTCGCCCTGGGCACTCAGATCAAGGTGCTCAACGGCCCGTGGTACTGCACGCCGCCAGGTTGCACGAGCTTCGCGGCGCCGGGCGAGCTGGTGTGGTGGATTGCCTTCCTGGCAATCGGAGTCCTCGGGTTCTGGGTCGGCTGGAAGCGCGGCGGCGTGATGCGGGCGTCCGCCGTCCTGGCCGGTGTCACAGCCCTCTGGGTGTTCCTGCTTTACTCGTTCCTCGTTCCGTTCGGGGCACCGCGGTACATCGTGCCCTCGCTTGCCTTGCTCGCCATCCTGGCAGCCGACGCGATCGCCTGGGCCGTCAGTGAGCAGCGATGGCGCAAGATCGCCATCGTGTGCTCCTGCCTGTTCCTAGTCGCCGGCATGGTCAGCCAGCGGATCTTGCTGAATAGGCAGATTAAGTTGCAGGACCAGACCCGGGTTTATCAGAGCGAGGCCAGATATCTGAGAAGGCTCGGCGTTCACCCGCCCTGTGCCTCGCAAGCGACCTCGGCCGCCTACTACCTGGGCTGCGCGGCGCCCTGGACCGGCATGAACATGCCGCAGTTCCTCGCCCGCACCCCGCAGGGACTCAAGGGCTGGCGGCTGCTTGAGCTTCCCGGCCTCACGACAATCGTCTACGTGCCGGTGAACAGCCCGCTGCTCAAGGCACAAACCTCCGTGCAGTTCCGTGAGCTGCTTCCGGGTGCCGCGCTGCAGATGCAGGAGTCCGGCTGACGCGGACGCGCCGTAGTCCCCGGCGGATCGGCGCCGGAGAATCAGGAACCATCGGGTCCGGCAAAGGCGGCGCTGTCGTTGCAGATGTTCGCACTGCCCGTGATGCCGCCGTAAGTCTGGGCCAGATTCGAAATTCCGGAGTTGCCGCTCGCTGCTTTCAGCGAGGTGAAGGTCGAGCCGATAATCAGGTGCAGGGTCGAGTTCTTCAGACGCGGATCCTCGGTGAGCGTGACCTTGCTGAAGAGCTCCGCGAGCGTGTCCGCCGCCGGAAGCTCGGCTGCCCCGCCGTACTCGATGACCGTGCTGGTGTAGGTGTCGGTCGGCGCGTTCGCCGCCTGGCCGACGACGTCAAATCCACGGCTCTGCAGGCTCGCGGCAGTCGTCGCGCCAAGTCCGTACGTGGACGTGCCGTTCAGGACCTTGACCGCGACCGAAGTCGGCTTGACGGTCTTGACCTTGGTTTTCTTCGAACTCGGCAGCTTCGTGTCGTGCGAGATCGCGCTGAACAGGTCGTTGGCCTGCGGCTGCACCCACTGGACCCAGTCCGGATTTCCGGTCGCCGGGATCTGAGTGGACTCGACCCACTGGGCCGTCCCGGCGTCGTTGGTCCAGGGCACCGTCACGAACTGGACCGACTCCGTCGAGATACCGCGAAGGTCCTCGCCGAGCTTCAGCATCGTGTCAGGCGTCAGCCCACTGTCCGTAGTGACGTAGTGGTTGCCGGTCAGCGTGTCGATGACGCTCAGCATGGTCGTCGGTCGCTTGAGAATGTCGCTGTGCTCGATGCCCTGCAGCAGTGACGCCATCAGGAACTGGTCACGCTCGATGCGCTGCGGGTCGTCGCCCTCGCCCAGGTCTTCCCTGGTCCGCCAGAACGCCAGTGCTTCCCTGCCGTAGACCCGCTGCTTCCCGGCTTTCAGATTGAGGCCGGACATCGGGTCGTCGACTGCCTCGGGCAGGCATACCTCGACTCCGTGCAGCGTGTCGATGACCTTCTCGAAGCCCACGAACGTCAGTTCCACGAAATCGTTGATATGGATCCCGGTGGTCTGCTCGATCGTCTTCCACAGGCAGCCCGGGCCGCCGTAGGCGAACGTGGAGTTGATCTGCTCGACATCCGACAGAGGCTGGGCGGTCTGGCCGCTTGTCCCGTCTTCGGGGGCGCAGCTGAGGATCGGCACTACCGAGTCGCGCGGGATGCTCATCACCACGACCTGGTGTGCGCCGGGAGCGATGTGCAGCACGATGACGGTGTCCGACCGCGCGCCGTCGATGCCGTCTGTGCCGCCGATGGCACCGTTCTTGCCTGATCGCGAGTCGGAGCCGATCAGCAGGATGTTCATCGCGTTCGGATCGTTCGGCGGCCGCTTGCCGGTGAGGTCACCAGAGACGTTCACGCGGTTGATGCCGTCCCAGACTGACCGGTACTTCATGTACGCCACGAGCGACCCGCCCGCGACCACGACCGCGACGAGGATGGCGAGAGAGCCGAGGACAACCGTGCCGGCTGAACGGCGCTTGGCGGGCCTGCGGCCGCCCCGTTTCCCGGCGGAACGGGATGATGCCTCAGGCCAGCCCGGGTCGCCGGAGTCGTCGTGACGGCGCATAGCTCCTCGGGGTTTCAGAAGCGGAGTGCCTGGTCAGCCAGACGGCATGCCCAGACTGCCGTCCATCGTACGTGCTCTATATAGCAGGTATCACAATTAGCAAGTAAAGGAACAACAAGCTGAAAGTAGGCTGACTCTGCGCGCAGAGTATTCGGCAGGATCGTTCTGCTCAGGAACGTATCTGCCGGGCCGGGTCCCCGGCAGACGAGGCTCGGTCCGCAAATCCGGGCTGACCCCTAGTCGGATTCCGGCCCGCGCGCCTCTACAGTTGAGCCGTGCACTCTCCTGACAGCGCGCACACCGGCCCGGGGCTAGAGCCGCTTCCGGCGCCCGCCGGCGGCGCGCCAGGAAAGTCTGCCGAGCCGACAGCGCGCGCGCAGGACCTGACCGGTTCCGAGGGCCGCGCGGATTCAGAGGCAGGAAACGTGGCCGCCGCACAGCCCGGCCTTCGCCCCGGCGCGGCCTTCGCGGGAGCTGCCTTCCGGGGAGCTGCCCCCGTGGCGGCGACGCTGCGAAGGCTGCGAACGCAGCTGCGGTCTCGCCGCGCAGCCACCGCACCCGCTCCAGGGGGCGGAGCGGACGCGGCCGGCGCGCTGCTTGCCCGGCTCACCGTCCTGCCTGCCGTGCTCGTTGTCGCCTGGCTGATCCCCGGAGTGCCGCTGCTGCTCGGCGGGACATTCCGGCCGGTGCCGATGCTGCTGATCTCGTTGCCGGTCGCAGTCGTCCTGGTCGTCACCGGACTGCGCGTCGTTCCGGCCACCTGGCCCGCGCTCCGGCCCGCTGGCGGGACCCGGCCGGCCGGATGGACGTCCTGGTTCGGCCTGCTGGCGACAGTCGCGGTCGTGGCCGGGCTCACCACGTGGCAGCTCGCCGAGAGCTCGGCCGCCCTCATCGTGGTCCGCGACCCCGGCACTTATCTGCAGGCCGGTTACTGGATCGCGCAGCACGGCTCGCTGCCGGTGCCGGAGGCGGCGAAGGCTTTCGGCGGACCGCACGCCGGCCTCAGCTTCGCCAGCACCGGATTCCTGGCTCGCGGCGGCGGCCTCTATCCAGCTGTCCTGCCCGGCCTGCCGATCGTGCTGGCCGCCGGATTCTGGGTGCACGGCGTGACCGGCGCCGTGGCGACTGGCCCGGTTCTCGGCGGGCTCGCCGTTCTGGCGTTCGCCGGGCTCGTGGCGCGTCTGACCGGTCCGCAGTGGGCACCGGCCGGCGCGCTCGTTCTCGGGCTGAGCCTGCCGCAGCAGTACACCGGCAGAACGGCGCTGTCCGAGACGGCACTGGAGATCCTGCTGTTCGGCGGACTCTGCCTGCTCGCCGACTCCCTGGTCCTGCTCGGCTGGCACCGGCCCGCTGCGGCGAGATCCGCAGCGCCGGGATCCCCAGCACCGAATCCCGCAGCCGCCGGGTCCGCAGCCGCCGCGTCGGTGAGCGCCGGGGTCGCGGCCGAGGGGTCCGCCGATGCCGCGTCGGCAGCTGACGCGACGGCAGCTGACGCAACCGTCCTGCTCAGCCGGCTGCCGGCCAGATCGTGGCGCGACCGGATGGCTGCCGCACGGCAGCGTGCGCTCACGAGCGGCTGGCTCACGCCGCCTCGCCTCCTCGCCGCGCTGGCTGGGCTTGCCGTCGGATTCAGCCTGGCCGTGAGCGTCGGTGCGGAGCCGTACTTGCTGGCCGTTATCCCCGTCTGCTGCGCACTGGCGATGGGCCGCCGGCCACAGGCGACCGCGTTTCTGATGTCCGTTGCGGTGGGTGTTCTCTACGGGATCCTCGGCTGCTTCCTGCTCGACCGTCCGGGGTTCGACCTGGTCGGTCACACCGCCGCGATGGGCGGCGTCGCCGCCGTATGGCTGGCCGCCGTCGCGATCGTGGCCGCTCAGCTCGCGCGACTGGGCAGGGTGCGCAGGTTCGTGCCGCGGATTCTGGCCCGCCGGCCGCTGCGCTGGCTGCCGGAGGCTGGCGCGCTGCTCACTGTCGCTGTCCTCATCGGGTTCGCGATCCGGCCGTATGTCCAGACCGTCCGCGGGCATCCGGACGGCGCTCAGTACCGCTTCATCGCCTCGCTGCAGCGGCTCCAGGGACTGCCGGTGGACCCGACGCGGTCGTACGCCGAGCAGACGCTGTACTGGGTCATCTGGTACATCGGGCTGCCGACCGTGCTGCTCGGCGGCCTGGGCCTGGCCCTGCTCGTCCGGCGCTGCCTGCGGGCGCTGCTGACCTGGCGTGACCCGGACGGCATCTGGCGTGCATGGGCGCTGCCGCTGACGATGATCTGCGCAGGCTCGCTCCTCGTGCTCTGGGCGCCCGACATCTCGCCGGACCAGCCGTGGGCGAGCCAGCGGCTCGTTGTCCTGGTAATCCCCGGCCTGATCATCGGTGCCATCTGGGCCGCGTCCTGGCTGGTCCGGCGGGCTCGCGACCGCGGGGCCGGGTCCGTCACTGCGGCTCTGGCCGGGCTGTTCTGCGTTGCGGCGATGCTCGTGCCCACCGTGTCCACGACGTTCGGCCTCGGCTTCAGCCATGGCGGGAAGTCCGGCGGGCTGAAGCCAGTCGCGCAGGGCCTGGCCTTGTCCGAGACGGGTGCGGGGGAGATCTCCGCGGTCGCCAGCCTGTGCGCGCGGATCCCCGGCAATGCCGCGTTGCTCATCATGGACGCGCCGACGGCGGCCGAATTCGCCCAGACGATCCGCGGGATGTGCGGAGTGCCGGTGGCCTCGATGGCGGGCCAGCCGGCGTCGGCGGTCGACGGCGTCCTCGCGTCGATCTCCGCGGCCGGGCGCCTGCCGCTGCTGCTAGCCGGCGCAGCGGCTGCGCTGTCGCCCTACAGCGTTTCGGCGTTGCGGGTGCTGGACTTGAGGACGAACGGGGATGCCCACGAGCTGACTCAGCCGCCCACGGCGATGGTCCCGGTGCGCTACCAGCTGTGGCTCGCAGCGCCTGGCACGAGCGGGGTCGGTACCTGACCGGGGACGTCGCCCGGCCTTGCCGGACGGGGCTCGATGAGGTCGGCGCGATTTGCCAGGGCCCCGGCGGTGCCCGTAAAATGAAGTACGCGACGCGGGGTGGAGCAGTTCGGTAGCTCGCTGGGCTCATAACCCAGAGGTCGCAGGTTCAAATCCTGCCCCCGCTACCACGAAGTAGCAGGTCAGAGGCCTGATCGCCAGAGGTGGCGGTCAGGCCTCTAGGTCGTTTGTTGGTGGTTCGTTGGCGGAACGGGACCTCCGAGCACAGCAGCTGGCGGGCGGGCGAGGCATGAAACGGCGTTGCGCAGTGCTTCTGCGGCCGAGGATGTGCTCTGACGACTCGCTCGTCTGGATCCTCGTGCTCGCTGGCAGCAGCCTCACGTCGTATGACCCTGCGACCCGGTCTTGCTGACAGCCCGACCGAGCCCGGCCTCAGACCCGAATCCGTGAGTAACGTTCGGGCTTGATCGGCACGCCCGGTGCTGGAGGCGGACTCGGCCGACCCAGTAAGGGCGACGCGGGTTTTGTTGACGCGGTAGGCCGCGGTGCCGCCGCCCTCGATCTTGGCGACCACGTCAGCGACTCTTGGCGGCGATGGCCATCGTCCGCTGGCGCTCAGCGCGGATGTCAGTGCCGGGCGAGGAAGATGACCTGGTCTTGCTGGATCTCGCCCTTGTCGAGGAGGGCGGCGAGGGCGGTAGTGACGGCGCTGGTGTAGCTGCGGTCCTGGGCGAAGGTCTTGGTTGAGACGAGAATCAGTCCGGCGTGTGCGTGCCCGGCGGCCCGGTACTGGCTATCGAGCGGCATGAAGTCCTTGATGTTAGCGGTGACCAAAGCCCGTCCGCTCGCTGTCGCATGGCTGAGGATCTGGTCATCCGGCAGTGACACCAGCGCGGGATCTGCCACGACCGCGATGACGTCGTGGCCCTTGGCGCGGAGCTGCTCGGCGATGGTGTCGGAGAACATCTCGTCCAGCAGCAGCGGGAAGCTCACCGGTTACCTGGCGAGCAGCTGGTGCTCGCGGCACCACGCGTTCTCGGCGGCGTTCTCGGCGGCGTCAGCAGCGGTGATCTCAGCGTCGATTTCGTCGGGGTAGGACGCCCAGTACCGGACGGCAGCGCGGATGAGCCGCAGCGGGGTGCCGGTATTGTCGGCTACCAGGCCGAGCAGTCCGTCGTCGGCGAGTTCCGGCTCAGCGTCCCTGGCTGACCTGACCGCGCGGACAATTTCCCATACGTCGGGGCCGCCGGCCAGGGCGGCGCGCCGTCCCGTGGGGCCGGGCCGGAACATGATCCCTGGGTGCTCGCCCATGCGGAGGGCTTCGTCGACGAGCCGGTTCGCCGCGGATGACAGGGACATGCCCGGATTGGAGGCCGCGAACGACGCCAGTCGTTCGGCGACGGGGGCGTCGAACCGAACTGGAGTGGCTGCGCGCTTGCTCATGACTACATTGTAGTTGGCTTGAGTTGCCCTAGCAAGCGTGCGCGTTGCCGGCGGATGCCGAACCGGGTTGGACAGTGCCGACTTGGCTCATAACCCAGAGGTCGCAGGTTCAAATCCTGCCCCCGCTACTAAGTAAGTGCAGATCAGAGGCCCGGAGGACAATCGCCGGGCCTTTCTGATGTCCAGGCTGGGCTTGTTTGTGCACGGATTTGTGCACGGGCACGTGTGCACGGGCACCCGTGGATCACGAGGCACCTGCCGAGTCTGGCGGCGAGGCTTCATCGCTCTGCTCGACCGGCGACGCCAGCATTCCGCCCAGGATCAGCTCGGCTAGCGTCGTCGCCACCTGTCGCTGAGCCTCCAGGTCAGTCTGCACATATTGGCGCATGGTTAAGGCCACGTCAGCGTGCCCGATCCGCTCGCTCAGCGCTTTCTACGATGACGGGCTCGTTCGACGCGGCCCGGCACGTGACCGCCGTTAATGATGCCTGTGACCCGTTCCACGTGAGGAGACGCAACATGGCAAACGCACCGATCGGCGTCGGCACCGACGGTGCCGACCCCGAGCGCAGCTGGGCCGTCCGGGCGCAGGATAGACACACGTAGCCGAGGCCGTTGCTCATCGTGCCCTGTTGTTCACGATTGCCTACGAGACGCTCGGCTCGGCGGCCGACGCGGAGGATGTGGTGCAGGAGTCGTGGCTGCGTTGGTCGGATGTCGACCAATCGCAAGTGCGCGACGCACGGGCATACCTCGTGCGAACCGTCACCCGCCAAGCGCTCAACCGCCTGCGAACGCTGTCGCGCCGCCGCGAGGAGTACATCGGGGAGTGGCTACCGGAACCGGTGCTGACCAGTCCTGAGGTCGGCGAGGACATCGAGCTGGCGGAGAGTGTCTCGATCGCCATGCTGACCGTGCTGGAAACCCTTGGCCCCACCGAGCGGGCGGTGTTCGTGCTCCGCGAGGTCTTCCAGATGCCGTTCGGTGAGATCGCCGAGGCGATCGGGAAGCCAGCGGCGACGGCTCGGCAGATCGCCCGGCGGGCGCGCACCCATGTGGACGCGCGGCGGCCCCGCGTGCGAGTGAGTCCGTCGGAGCAGCAGGCGGTGGTGGAGCGGTTCCTGGCCGCGTTGCGCTCCGGGCGGGTGCAAGAGCTGATGGATGTCCTGGCGCCCGACGTCGTCTTCATCGCCGATGGTGGCGGGACTGCTACCGCCGCGCCCGCTCCGATCTACGGTGCCGACGTAGTGGCGAGGATGCTGGCTCGCCCGGGTCGAGTGCTGTCGATGGTGTGGCTCAATGGCGCGCCCGCAATTCGCATCGAGAGTGATACGCAGCCGGCGGTGGTCAGCCTCGTGGTTGAGGACGGACGGATCAGCCGGATCTACGCGATCGCCAACCCCAGCAAGCTCACTCGGCTGAACGACTGGGCCGAACTTGTTCGCTAGACGTTGCCCCAGGTGAGCCACTGGGGGGGCGGTGCCCTCACCACGGCCGTCTACGCCTCCAGCAAGCCGTGAATGTCGCTGGGACTCAGCGATCGGGCGTGACCGCATCCAATCGGCGCCGAACCTCTGACGTGTCCACGCCGAGAGCGCCCAGCAGCACCGCCGCAGGATCTGGTGGCTGGAGAGTGAGGATCTGGGCTAGCACCTGCTGGGCCGTGACATAGAGCCTCCGGCGATTGGGCTTAGACGCTTCCTCAAGCACTTTCTTTGCCGCGGGCGCCATGCGGAGGCGATCTTTTTGCGCGACATCTCTGAGCCTTGGCTTCTTAGGCACGGCGCGCATCGGCAGTGCGGGAGCGTCGATGCGCGGCGCCAGACCCAGGGCACCCAGGGCTTCCTGGTCGAGCGACTCAAGGGCCTGGCGAGCTTGCTGGAGGCTCACGCCCAGCACGACTTCGATCGAGGGATCCTCCAGCAAGGCGAGCAAGATGTGATCGGTTCCCGTTCGGCGATCACCCCGTCGACGGGCCTCCTCACCGGCCCGCAGATAGACGGCCCAGCCGTGAAGCGCCTCTGGCGCGACGGATTCGGTGATCATGATGACTCCTTGTTGTATTTGGTGTGCACGGACTGGCGGGTGACGCCCAGGGCGTCTCCGATCTGCTGCCACGACCAGCCCTTTTCCCGGGCCGACGCCACGTTGTTCGCCTCGACCCTCTCAGCCAGGCGATGGAGCGCTAGCGAGGCGCGAAGCCCAATTGCCGGGTCGTCCGACGAGAGACTCACGCTGAGTTCTTCGATGTCCACGGCTGTCAGCATAGACTGACGTCATGGCGTGTGTCAATCTAAACTGACACAGCAGATCGCCACACCGGAGTGCCCAGATGACCGGGCTGGGGCGCACAGAACGACGCCCGTCGACGCCGACTCGGGCAGTTGAACTCGGTGCTCTGGGCGGCAGCTCGCTGGAGCTGACCGCACGGTGTTTCCGCCCGGGTGAGCGCACTCCCGTCGATCTTGCCTGGGGCGTCCGATTGGCGAGCTCTGCGAACACCGCGCTACCGGTTCGGGCCGGCCACCAAGATCCGGCGGAGCAGGTACAGGTCAAGGACCAGGGGGACGATGAATACCAGGCCCCACCAGTGTCCCGTGGTGCAGAGCACAACGACGATGGCGGCGATCCAAACTGCCAGCAGCAGCCGAATCACCAGCGATGACTTTCGGTGCCGCAGATCCCAGCTCATTGGTGCCCTACGCTACGCCAACGGGCCTTGGCACGCCGACGATCAGCTCTGCGCGGTCGTGGCGACGTGGCGATCTGCCTCACGACGCCTCCCTGTCGCCGCAGCCAGCCCGCCATGATCAGGAACTAGACGGAAAGGTCAGCTGCCGCGAACAGCCCTCTTTGGCTGCTAGCCCCTCAGCGTCATGGACGCAGTTGGAAATTACTTGCCTGTCAGGAAAGCTCGTGGTACTTTCCTATTGAGAAAGTAGTTTCCCGTCAGGAGGCCGTCATGCGCGACACACAGCACCCCCAGGCCCCCGAGCCTGGGGCGACCGGCGCCGACGCAGCAGCCGAGCTGGCCGAGATCCAGCGGCTACGGCGACAGGTCATCAAGACCGCGCTCGTACCGGTCTGGTACTGGTGGGTGATGGCGGCCGCGCTGGTCGCTATCGGCGCCGCCCGGGACAGCCATGACACGGTAGTGCTGGCCATCACGATTCCGCTCGCCGTGCTCGTCATCGCGGCGCTGATCATCGCGACGATCCCCGAAGTGCGTCGTCGCGTCAAGGTTCACAGCGCCGCGCAGCCCGGCGGGCGCGGGGCCACTGCGCTAGTGGGCCTGATAGTGCTGGTCAACGCGGTGACCATTGCCATCGCGGCCAGCCTGGCCGCCAGCCGCGTCCCCCACCCCCTCACCATCGGCTACGCCGCCGGAGGCGCCGTGCTCGTAATCGGTGGACCGCTGCTGAACCGGTACCTGGGCAGGCTCATGCTGAGCAACGCCCGGCAGCACATTGCTGACAAGCCGGGGCCCCGGGGTCCATGGCGCGGTCTCCTCTCCAGCGATCCTGACGCTCACTTCCCTGGGCACGCAGAGCGCACCAGCGATGGAGGCACCCGGTGAGCACGGCTGGCTTCGATGAGCTGATTCATGCGCCGACGCGGCTGGAGATCGTGTCGCTGCTCGCCCCGGCGCAATGGGCCGACTTCAAGTACATCCGTGACGAACTTGGGCTGTCCGACTCGGCGCTATCCAAACAACTGTCCACCCTGGAGTCGGCCGGCTACGTCGAGATCCGCAGGAGATTCGTGGGTAAGCGCCCGCGAACCTCAGCCAGCCTCAGCACAGCCGGCCGCCAGGCATTTGAGCAGCACGTGGCGGCCCTCCAGCGAATCGTCGCCAGGTCACAGCAGACTGCCGGCGCCGGGGCGGAGGTAGCAGCAACACCAACGGACGGACTCAGATGACCGCCGACCAGCTCGGCGATACGCGCCCTGCTGAGCCCGGCGATCGGACGGATTCGGACTGCTCCAACGGACCAAGCCCGCCGCGGGCTGCCCGGGGGCCGAACGACTACTCTGCTCGTGCTCAGCCGGGCGAGCGCCCGAGCAGGGCCATGACGTCGGCCAGCTGGTCGCGCGCCCAGTCGTACTGCCGACGGTGAGTGTGCCCGCGGTAGACGGTCTCGATGACCATGATGAGAGCTAGGTACAGGCAGTAAAGACGGCGGCGAATCTGCTCGGTTTGTGTCAGGTTACTCCGGCCGTATCCGCGCATGAACGCTGCCGGATTCCCGAACGCCGGCAGCTGGGTGCCTGCGAATCCTGCCTCGATGAGCGGGTCGCCATAGAACGCCCGCTCGTGGTCGATGATACTGACGATCGCGCCGTCGCGGATCATCACGTTGCTGTCCCACAGGTCCCACTCAACATAGGCGGGGTCGGTTACCCCATCCAGGCTGCCTGCGTTCCCGGCAAATACCTCGCGGATGACGTCGTAGTCCCAGCCCAGGTCGACGTGCCGCCGCTCGCCATCTGTCAGGACGTCTTCGACCATGCGGGTAAATGCGATCCGCCAGCTTGGGTCAGCAGGTCCAGCGAGGGGGCCGAACCAGGGGCCGCGGATCGAGTTCAGATCACGGTTGGCCGCCCCGAGCGCCTCGTGAAGCCGATCAAGATCCGCAGCCGCCAGTTCCTCCTTAACGATGCCGAGGTTGTCCGCATCGACGTACGGCATAAAGAAGTAGTCGGCACTACATAGCTCGTGGGTCTGGTCAGCGAATTCGACGACAGGGACCGGCACCCGGGTGCGCTCAGTGATCAGCCGCAGGGCCGCCAGCTCGATGGCCATCGCGCCCTGCTCGTACGTCATCACCTCGACGGTTGGCGGCGGGGCGATCTTCAGCACGACTGCCCGGCCGTCACGTAGGCGCATCTGGTAGACGACACTGAACCAGCCGTGGCCCAGCTCGGTCACCCAGTCACGACCTGCCGGGTCCAAGCCGGGGCCGTACGCTTTGGCGACCATCGCTCGCAGAGTCTCCACCGGCTGGCGGTTCTTAGTGGTGCTCTCCATCGACCCTGCTTATCACGCGACGAACCACTACTAGGGCGTGAGGATGGCGAGCACGGAGCCACGTTCGCTTTGCGCTTTGGCCGAGCGCGCTGGCTGCTACGTGACGGTGTAGCGCCGGGGGACATCGGCGAGTTCTCTCAGGTCTCGCCGGCCGCTGCGCGATGCTTACGACTGCGCGTCCTACGTCGGCAGCCACATGCAGCCACCGGAGGGAGCTGCGGAAGCTGCTTCTTGGCGAGAATGTCCGGCGCCGCGGTCTGCAGCGTCACAGCTCGCGATCCTCCGATGGCCATCAGCACAGCACAAGCCCCGGAACTGTCCGGGGCGTCGTACTCGCCGGCGCGCTGGCCGCCTGGCTAGGGAGCATCGTCGCCCGCCGGGCCCAGGCAATTGAAGTCAGCATGACCGCAGGTCAGGTGCATTGGCGACAGCGGATCAGGCTGCTGTTAGCGGTTCGAAGAGGTTGAGCAGCCGGCCGCCTCGATGGCGCGAGGTTGCGCGGGCAGCGGCCCTGTGGTTCCGTCGCCGGTTGACTTTGCGGTGCAAAGCTTGTTAGGTTTGCCGTGCAAAGTCAACAGTAGGAGGGAATCATGAGCGGTGACTGGCTGAGAACGTGTGGCGATCGGTACCGACGCTGCGCCCTGCGCCTGGCCGTGCCCGGGCTCGCAGACCTGGAGTTGCGAGCAATGACAGGGACCGCCCTGGCGATGGGGAGCAGCCCGGCGGGCACGTCCGAAGGCCTGTCGTTGTTTGCCGCCTACTGGATCGTCCTCGTCCTCGGCTTCCTCCTTCACTGGCTGGCGGAGCGGCGCGCGCCCGGCCGCGGTCCGCGCCGGACGGCCGAGCTGATGCTGCTGTGGGTCGTGGTCCTCGGAGGTGTGTGGGCTATCCTCGCGGGCCTGTCGCTCGTCGGCGGCGACTCGCACCTGAGCGCCGTCAGCATTGGTTATGCGCCGTCCATGTATCAGTGGGAAGTGGGCTGGGCTGACATAGCCATTGGGGTCCTGTGGGTACTGTGCGTGCGGAAGTCGTTGCGCGGCCAGTGGATGACCGCCGCCGTAACCGTCCTGGCCATCTCGTTCGGGGGCGACGCGATCGGTCACATCATGCAATGGAGCGCTCACAACAACGCTGCCCCCGTCAATGTCTGGTCGATCCCGTACGACATCCTGCAGGGTGGCCTCGCCGTCCTTCTGCTCGTAATCTACCGGCGGCTCGGCGGCCCGTCCGGCGGTCCGCCGCGCAAACTCGCCGAAGCCGGTTTCGCAAACCAGCCGTAGCCAGTTGCCGGTAACGTCCGGCGGGCCGGTAGAAGCCGCGGAATCCCGCCTGGCCGCCACTCAGACCGGGAGCGGTTGAGCGGCAGCCGTCAGCAAGTCCTTGTGCGGGTCCGGCCTGCCCGCCCCGGCTAGTCCGCCGCGTCGTGTGCGGGGTCGGTGCGGGGGCTGAGGGCTGGTACTGGCCGTGGCCGCGGGATGCCGCGGGCGTCGAGCAGGGCCCGCAGGTGGGCGTGGACGTCGGCCTGGGGGCGGTTGGTGTCGAGCTCGAGCAGGATGCCGCGGTCGCGGTAGTAGCCGATGAGCGGCTGGGTCTGCTCGGCGAACACGGCGAGGCGGTGGCGGATCACCTGCGGGGTGTCGTCTGCCCGGCCTTCGCGCTGCCCGCGCTCGTGTATCCGTTCGACGAGGATGTCGTCGGGGGCGGTGAGGTAGATCGCGGCGTCGCTGACGAGGCCGAGCTCGATGCCGATGCGGGCTGCGCGGGTGGCCTGGGGCATGGTGCGGGGGAAGCCGTCGAGCACGTAACCGCCGGTGTTCCTGGCTGCCTGCACGACGGCCGGGATGAGCATTTCGAAGATCAGGTCGTCGGGGACCAGGTCTCCGCGGGTGGTGTAGCGGGACAGCCGCGCACCGAGGTCGGTGCTCCGGGCGATCTCGGCTCTGAGCAGGTCGCCTGACGAGATGTGGGTTATCCCTGTCGCCTGTGACAGCAGCCTGGCGTGGGTGCCCTTGCCGGCTCCCGGCGGGGAAAGCATGATCAGCCGCATGGCAGTACGCCTGGCTGGTGAGCTGCTCCTTCGGGTGACAATGCTGGACCTACCACATAACCGGCGGACAGGGCGAAGACACGGGTGCAAAACAGATCATCTCATGATCCCCTGACCTGGTCAGCGGTCACCTGCGCCAAAACGGTACGGACCGAGGCCGACGGCGATGGCAGCGTGGCGAGCCTGGCCTGACACTGGCCATTGGAAAGCGCGCTGGCGAACTCCGATTCGCGGCCAGAGCGACGCCGGGCATGACATCTTCCTGCCAAATGCGCAGGCAGGGCGATAAAGTCCCGGCACGAAGCTGATTCACGCCAGCTCTTCCGCACGTGCATGTATCTCTATATAGTTGGCGATCGCGCTAGATCGACGTAATTCGTCTGATACGGGATTATCTGCCTATCACCCCGGCCTGCCGGGCCTGTCGTTCCGAGGGGCTGCTATGCCAATTGACACAGGCGACACCGCCTGGATGCTGACGTCCACGGCCCTGGTCATGTTCATGATGCCGGGCCTTGCCTTGTTCTACGGCGGGCTGGTCGGTACCAAGAACGTACTGGCAACCATGGTTCAGTCCTTTGCTGCCATCGGCGTGGTCAGCATCCTATGGGTGATCGTGGGCTTCACCATCGCGTTCGGCTCCAGCCACGGTGCTGTGGTGGGCAGCTTCGACAACATCATGCTGCACGACATCGGCGGGGCGCCGGTGAGCTTCGCGCCGAAGATTCCGGCCCTGGTCTTCATGGCGTTCCAGATGATGTTCGCGGTGATCACTCCGGCCCTGATCGCCGGGGCGTTCTGCGAGCGGATGCGGTTCCGCGGTTACCTGGTCTTCATCGGGCTGTGGTCGCTGATCGTGTACTGCCCGTTCGCGCATGCAGTCTGGGGCGGCGGCATCCTCGGGGCCGGCGGACTGCACGCGATCGACTTCGCCGGCGGCTCAGTCGTGCACGAGCTTGCCGGGGCCGCGGCGCTGGCGACGGCTTTCTACCTGCGGCGTAGTCGCCAGCTCGACAAGCCGCACAGCGTTCCGATGGTCCTGCTCGGAGCGGGGATCCTGTGGTTCGGCTGGTTCGGCTTCAATGCCGGCAGCGCTCTGTCCGCCGGCCCGGTCGCCGCCTATGCCCTCGTCAACACTCAGCTTGGCGCAGCGGCAGGCATGCTGACCTGGATGGGCGTCGAGTGGTGGCGCAAGCGCAAGCCGTCGGGTGTCGGCCTCGGCGCCGGGGCGGTGGCGGGCCTGGCCGCTATCACCCCGGCCTCTGGCTACGTGCCGCCCTGGGCGGCGCTGATCATCGGGATTGCGGCCGGCGTGCTCTGCTATTTCGCCTGCCACCTTAAGGACGTCTTCCACTACGACGACTCCCTCGACGTTGTCGGCGTGCACATGGTCGGCGGCTTCGTTGGCGTCGTACTCACCGGTGTTTTCGCCAGCCTGGCTGTGAACGCGGCCGGCGAGGCAGGCGGGCTGGTGCAGCTCGGCCGTCAGCTGCTGCTCGCCGTGTCGGGCATCGTCTACCCGTTCGTCCTGACCTGGATCATCCTGTGGGTCACCGACAAGGTCGTCGGCCTCAGGGTCAGCCCGGGAGACGAGGCTGCCGGGCTGGACCTGAGCGAGCATGGCGAACGCGCTTATGATCTCGCGGCGGCAGTGCTTGTCGGCGAGCCATCGGCCAGCGCCGAGCCTCCGGCCGCTGCGTCCTAGCTGGCTTGCGCCTGTCGACCGGGCTGGACGGCTGGTCCCCACGATCGATGGCCGAGCCGTGGAGGCGGCCCGCGAGGGTCAGGCGAGTCACGGCGATGCCGTTCATCGAGGCCGTCGGAGGATTGCTGATCTGATGATCGCCGCGACTGCGATCGCCGCGGGCCTGTCGCTCTACACGACCAATCCAGGCGACTTTGCTGGCCTCGAGCGCGGCGCCGCGCAGTTATAGGACACGATCCAGCTAGATCAGTTCAGACACCAGCGCCAGAACCCGCCTCCGGATCTCGTCACGGATCGACCTGACTGCCGGAAGGTCGAGGCCGGCGGGGTCGGGCAGGTCCCAGTCGAGGTAGCGCTTGCCGGCGTAGACAGGGCATGCGTCGCCGCAGCCCATGGTGATCACGATGTCGGCGGACTGGACGTGATCGGTAGTGAGTCGCTTGGGAAACTCGCGGGAGATGTCGAGGCCGATCTCGGCCGTTGCCTGCACGACAGCGGGGTTGAGCTGGTCCGCGGGTTCTGATCCGGCCGAAGTGACCTTCACCCGGCCGGCGGAATCGTGGTCGAGCAAGGCGGCGGCCATCTGCGACCGGCCGGCGTTGTGAGTGCAGACGAACAGGACCTCGGGAGTATGGGTCATGTGCGTGTCTCCGTGATCACCCGGCAAGCTGGGCTTGCTTTTCCGCGCTGGTATTGCCGACCCGGATCGGATGGACGGCGACGGCCAGGAGCGTGCCGATGGTGCCGCCGATGATCTGCGCGGCGATGAACGCCGGGGCCGAGCTCGGGGCAATCCCGGCGTAGGTGTTCGTCAGCGTCCGGCCGATGGTGACCGCGGGGTTGGCGAACGAGGTCGAAGCGGTGAACCAGTAGGCGGCGCCGATCCAGGCGCCCACTGCCCAGGGTGCGTGCTGAGTCCGGCCTGTCCTCGCGAGTGTGACGATGACGAGCATCAGGCCCGCGGTCGCGACAACCTCGCTCACCAGGAGCGCCAGGCCGGTCCGGTGCGTCCGCGAGGGAGTGAGCACGCCCTGGCGAAACATCACGTCAGCCAGCGCCGCTCCGGCTATCGCACCGGTGATCTGGGACGCAATGACGGCGGCGGCCTGGCCGATGCCGTAGTGGTGCTCGGTGTGGCGGCCGAGTACCCAGTCCGCTCCCGTGACGACCGGGTTGAAGTGCGCTCCGCCAGCCGGGGCGAACACGAGGATGAGGACGGCTAGGCCCATGGCGGTCGCCAGCGAGTTGACCCGGAGCCGCAGCGCGCTGTCGGTGGTGAGGTCGCTGGCCGCGATCCCGGAGCCGACGACTATCGCGACCAGGAGCCCGGTGCCGGTGAACTCGGCAAGGAGTCGCCTTCCGGTCGCAGGGGTCACGCTGGGCCGGGCTTGACGGCGCGAATAACGGCCGAGTGCAACCCCGGGGCAGCTTCACTGTGAACGCCACCGACGCATCGGCGAACCCGGCCGCGACCAGGCCATCGAGGTATTCCGCGCGGGACAGCGCCCCGGCGATGCAGCCGACGTAGGAGCCAGCGGCGGCCCGGTCAGCGGGAGTCAGGTGATCCGCGGCGACGACGTCGGAGATGCCGATCCGGCCGCCCGGGACCAGCACACGGAACATCTCGGCGAGGACGGCGGGCTTGTCGGTGGATAGGTTGATGACGCAGTTGGAGATCACCACATCGACCGCGGCGTCTGGCAGGGGAAGTGCCTCGACCTCGCCCTTGCGGAACTCCACATTGGCGGCGCCTGCCTTGGCTGCGTTGGCACGGGCCAGGGTGAGCATGTCGTCGGTCATGTCCACGCCGTAGACGAATCCGGCCGTGCCGACGCGGCGTGCAGACAGCAGCACGTCGATGCCGCCGCCTGAACCTAGGTCCAGGACGCGCTCTCCTTCGCGCAGCTCAGCGACCGCCAGCGGATTGCCGCAGCCAAGGCTGGCCAGGACGGCTTCCGCGGGCAATCCGTCGGTCTCGCCCTCACCGTAGAGCGCGCCGCCGAGTGCGCCCGCGGTGTCCAGGGCAGCCGATCCGGTGCCGCAGCCAGAGCCGGAATCCGAGGTGCCGCAGCAACTCGCGGACATACCCGGCCCGGGCTCCAGTACCGCGCGGGCGGCTTCGGCATATCGGGCACGGACCTCGTCGCGCAGTTCAGCGCGAGGCGGGTCAGTCATGGTGGCAGCTCCCATGCATAGATGCTGGTCGATGCGACCAGGATGGCCTACGAATAGACCGCTGTCAATGCGTGCCCCATACTAGGTGGATGACCGACGCCGTCGCGGTCGAGTCGAGGGCCGAACTGCCCCTACTGGCCGATGAGTGCTGCACACCGTTGCTTCGCGAGCCTCTGTCTGCCGGCCAGGCTGCAGACCTTGCCCGCATCCTCAAGGCCCTCGCGGATCCCACACGGCTCCGGCTGGTTTCAATGGTGGCCGCGCACGAGGGCCGCGAAGCGTGTGTATGTGACCTGACGGACCCGCTCGGGCTGACGCAGCCGACTATCTCGCACCACCTGAAGATCCTCATGGACGCCGGGATCTTCACGCGCGACAAACGTGGCAAGTGGGCCTACTACGCACTGGTGCCGTCGGCGCTCGATGCACTGGCCGCAGTGCTGAGCACGGGCAGCTAAGCCAGCGCGAGTTTGCCCGACGGCTGGGTACAACGCAAAGTATGTCCGGGAGCTCGGGGTGACCACCAGGATCACGGCGCGAAGCGAGGATGCCTGGCCTGATTTCGAGCTGTACGGTACTCAGGTCGGGGTGCTGAGGAGACCGTGGCGCACCTTTGACTCGCTGACGGACCCGGCCGCGAAGGCGAGCTAAATGAGCGCAGCACGACCGCTGTGGGCCAGGCCCGTGTGTGCACCCGAACTGCCCGCTCGACTGCGGCGACTGATCGCTTCCGGCGCCGCGGCCCGTCGGTTCGAGCGGCGGAGCCGGGATCGGGAGCTCGCCCGCCGCCCGGGCCAGGTCATCTTTCCTTACGACCTGGACCGGGATTACCGGACTCTGCTGGCCCGGGCCCAGCACGCAATCGACGACGTGCTTGCATCCGACGTGCGGGAAGCGGGACTGCTGGAGGCAGACGAGCCCGCGCTGCGCCGCCATGAGTGGGAGATCGCCTGCGCACTACGCGAGATGACCCGGGTGGAATCCGCCTCAGACGGTGATGCCAGCATCGGCGAGATGACCGCTGCAGTGGTTGAGGCGCAGCGGAGCGCTCTCGATATCGCTCTCCAGGCGACCACCCGAAGGATTGCCG
This sequence comes from uncultured Actinomycetota bacterium, assembly GCA_963711535.1. GTDB lineage: Bacteria > Actinomycetota > Actinomycetes > Streptosporangiales > Streptosporangiaceae > JAJYUU01. The sequence continues at coordinate 1,834,145 of CAVQEN010000008.1, forward strand.
CGCTACAGCAGTACGCAGCTGAGGTTCTGGCCGCGGACGCGGCTCGCCGCGATCTGCAGTCCGCCACGCGGCTGGCTGGCCTGAACGACACCTACCTGGACTTGCTGGCGCGCACCGCGGCAGACGATCTCGCCATGGCGGAAATCAGCGTGCTCACTGGGCGAGCTGCGGATACCGCGAGGATCCTGCGGGAGAACCTGGCACTCGCCGAAGCGACCGGCGAGGTAATCGCGCTGCCAGCGCACGGAGGCTGAGTGTGCCTGCTGCTTATCAAGACGACGCAGGCGGTCCGGCAGGCCATGATGACGAGGGCGGTTGCGCCGCTACTACCGGCTCACCAGTGACGGTCAGGTCGCGCTGGCTGAGGAGGCAGAGCATCGTGCCGCCACTGCCCGTGTCGTGCGGGCAAGACTGCGCCGGCTCGGCAGGCAGGCGGCCGGGTGAGCGGCGAACTGGGCCTGGACCGCTCTTGGCTTCGGGTACTGCTGCCCGGGTACGAGTGGAAACATGGGGCAGAGGACGTTGTCGCCTTGGTCCGGGCAGCGAGAACTGTAGTGGGTTCGCACTAAGGACGGTGCAGTGGTGGCCAGGAAATCACAGCCAGGGTGGCAGCCGCCCGCAAAGCTGGGGCGCAGGCGTGGAGCGACCGGATGGGACCCGTTCTACCAGTTCGAGCAGATAGCGCGTAACAGCGGTGAGCGGCCCAAGCCAGCTAAGGCGCCGAAAAGCGAGTTCCTGCTCGTGGAATTGCTGACGAGCAAGGCCACGGCAGTGGTGATGGGCTGCGTGCTCGTTTTCGCGGTGCTCGTGCTGCTGGTGCTTCTGGTCTTCAGAGCGTGATCGCCCGCACCGTGCCTGTGCCGAGCAACGCTGGAGCATTGCGAGGCCACCGCGGTCGGACGGTGCCCGGTCGGGTACGTTGGTGCCGCATATCCGTCGGCAATGGTCCACGGGCGACGTGGTCCCGTCCGTCCCAGACACCGAATGACCGCTAAGAAGCGAGGGAAGCAGTGACTGAGAATGCATCCACCGTGCCAGCGACTGCGGCAGATCTACGGGTGGGTGACGTTATCGAGTGGCAGAATGGCCATTACTACACTGTGAATAAGCTTCCGGAAGAAGGTCGCTACCCGCAAGAATACTCGGACCCGAATCTTGCGATCTGGGTGACCGAGCTGAATGACGAAATGGCACCGACAGGACCTGGCGTAAAGCAGATTCATGAGTCTGATGCCATCCTCAATGTGCTGATACCAAGACCAGCAGAATAAGACTCACGGTCGCTCGGCGCACAGCGCGTCGAGTCGTTCCAGTGTCCTGGCCATGCTGTCGGCCCAGACTTTGCCGTTGTCCATTTGGACACGCTCCTCTTCCGGGGCTTGTGAGCAGTCGTAGGTTTCGGTCACGACGGTCGCATCCGGGCCGTCGGGGGTTAGCTGATAGCTCCACCGCTGGCCCCAGCGAGTCGCCTCCGAGCTGTCCGGGGCGGCGTTCGGATGCCCGCGCCCGGCTTCGGGCTCCCATGCGATCCGCCGGTCCTGCTCGAACTCGACGACGTGATTGTTCATCTCGTAGTCGCCCAGGTGGGCGAAGTACATCTTCATCACGAAGACGTCGCCGACGCCGGAGATCATTGTGCCGGTGACGGCGCCTCGCAGACTGCCGGAGCCGTCCAGGTCGAGATGCCGCACCGGATTGGCAAGTACCTCGAAGATGTCGTGCGCTGGTGCGCTAATCCGCCGCGAGACAGCGACCGGCTGGTAGTCGTCCTTGGTCACGATCATTCCCTTCTCATGCGGCAGCGCGCTGGCTGCCTCCTCGCAGCGACGACGATCGATTCCAGCCCGCCTGGACACTCTCGGCCTGGAGGCTCCGCAACCAGTCTCCCGACGCGCCGGTAGCTGCCAGTCTGTCCATGGGCCCCGGGCCCGTTCGTCGTCAGGCCGAGAGCGTCCAGGCAAGGAGGAACAGGATGAGCGTTCCACGGGTCGTATCCGCCGATGAATGGCTTGCCGAGCGTAAGGACTTGCTGGCGGCGGAGGAGCAGGCGGCCGAGGCGCTAGCCGACGCCAGTGAGCGCCGCCGGAATCTGGCGGCCGTCCGGGTAGGGAAGGACTACCTGCTCGAAGGGCCGGCCGGGCCAGTGAGCCTGCTGGCCATGTTCGAGGGCCGCCACCAGCTCATCGTCCAGCACTTCATGTTCGACCCGGCCTGGGACGAGGGCTGCCCAGTCTGTTCATACCAGGCAGACAACGTCGGCAGACTGGAGCACCTGCACTCCCGCAACACCACCTTCGCCGCGGTGTCGCGCGCGCCGATCGGCAAGATCGAGCCGTTCCGGCAGCGGATGGGCTGGTCGTTCCCGTGGTACTCCTCGCTGGGCAGCGACTTCAACTACGACTTCCACGTCACGCACGACGAGGCGATCGCGCCGATCGAGTGGAATTTCAGGACCAAGCAGGAACTGATCGACAGCGGCAACGCCTGGGCCGCCCGGCCAGGCGAGCAGGGTGGCATCAGCGTCTTCTACCGCGACGGCGACACGGTCTTGCACACCTACTCCGGCTATCGCTCGGTCACGCCTTTGTTCTGCACGACCGACCAGTACCTCGACCTCACACCACTGGGGCGGCAAGACGCGGACGTCGAACTGCGGCATCACGACAGATATGCCGCGGACTCCTGACCACCTCGTTTTCCGGAAGCAGGTCGTCCGGAATTGCGGATAGCGTGCGATCCATGGCAGCAACCAAGGATCAGGCCGGACCACCAGCCGCCCAGGCGGAGGAACCCGCTGAGGCGCAGTTCGGACCGCACCGTTTCTATCCCGGCGAGGACGGCGGCAGCACGAGGTTCCGGGGTGCGCGGTTCGACGTGGCGGACCTGCGCGGCGCCCGGTTCACCGACTGTGACCTGACAGGCGTCACGATCCGGGACAGCTGGCTGGCCGACGTCAGCATTTCCGGCTACCTGAGCAACGTCACGGTCAACGGAGTCGACGTCAGCGATTTCGTCAGCGCCGAGCTCGACCGGCGGCATCCGGAGCGTGTGCAGCTCCGCGAGGCGCAGACCTCCGGCGACTGCCGTGCGATGTGGGACACCATCGAGCGGCTGTGGGCGGATGCGGTCGTGCGAGCCGGGCGGCTCCCCGTCGGCGCACTCGCCGAGCAGGTCGACGACGAATGGTCGTTCGGGCAGACACTGCGCCATCTGATCTTCATCACCGACGCCTGGGCCAGCCGCACGGTGCTCGACGAGCCGAAGCCCTATCACCGGCTCGGCCTGCCGCAGAGCTGGTATCCGCCGGCTGACGCGGCGGCTCTGGGCATCGACCTGACCGCTGAGCCCGGCTACGCCGAGATCCTGGCCGCCCGCGCCGACCGGATGGCCGTGATGCGGCGCATCGTGGACGGCCTGACCGGCGACGAACTGGGCCGGGTCTGCGAGCGCACGCCCGCGCCCGGTTACCCGCTCGAGAAGCGCGCCGTGATCGACTGCATCGGCGTCGTGATGGACGAGGAAATCGAGCACTACCGCTTCGCCGTCCGCGATCTGACAGTCCTGGAAACGAGGTGATCCTCGACTCGGCTCGAGCTTCGCGACACGCTCCGCAGGAAACACATTGGAACCGCCTCCCGCAGCCTCGCTAACCTGAACCATGGCACATGACGAGCGAAGCGTGACCCCGCAGAGCGAGGACTTCGCGGCCTGGTACAACGACATCGTCTTCCGGGCCGAGCTGGTCGACCGCGGACCGGTGCGCGGCACCATGGTCATGCGACCGTACGGGTACAGGATCTGGGAACTGCTGCAGGCGGATCTGGACGGCAGGATCAAGGCCACCGGGCACCAGAACGCCTACTTCCCGCTGCTGATCCCGATGAGCTACATCGAGCGGGAGGCCGAGCACGTCGAGGGGTTCGCGCCGGAGCTGTTCACGGTCACCCGCGCAGGCGGCAAGGAGCTCGAGGAGCCGCTGGTCATCCGGCCGACGTCGGAGACGATCATCGGCGAGATGATGGCCAAGTGGATCAGCTCGTACCGGGACCTGCCGATGCTGCTGAACCAGTGGGCCAACGTGCTCCGCTGGGAGCTGCGGCCGCGGATGTTCCTGCGGACGACGGAGTTCCTCTGGCAGGAAGGCCACACTGCCCACGCCACCGAGGCTGACGCGATTGCGGAGACGATGCTTGCGCTTGGCCTCTACCAGGACGTATCGGTGGAGATCGCCGCTCTGGCGACCGTGCCGGGGGAGAAGACGCCGCGAGAGCGGTTCGCCGGCGCTCAGCGCACGTTCACCATCGAGGCCATGATGGGAGACGGCCGCGCTCTGCAGGCAGGCACCTCGCATTTCATGGGGACCAACTTCGCGGCGGCATTCGGGATGACCTTCACCGACGCGAGCGGAACGGCCGAGCTGTGCCAGACCACTTCCTGGGGCCTGAGCACCCGGCTAGTCGGCGGCGTGATCATGGCTCACGGTGACGACAAGGGCCTGGTTCTGCCGCCGGCCCTGGCCCCTTACCAGGTGGTGATCGTCCCCATCGGGCGCGGCGAGCAGGCCGAGACGACGGGCGTCGCCGCTGCGGAGCTGGCCGCCAGGCTCCAGGTGGCGGGCATCCGGACGCATGTCGATGACCGGCCTCAGGTCTCGCCGGGGTTCAAGTTCAATGACTGGGAGATGCGCGGCGTGCCGATCCGGCTCGAGCTGGGGCCACGGGACCTGGCCGCCGGCACCGCGCTGATGTCCCGCCGCCTGAGCTACCCGGAGCCGGACGCTGCCAAGCAGCCTGTCCCGCTCGACGAGGCGCCGGGTCTGCTGGCTGCCGAGCTGGCCGCGTTTCAGGCGATGCTGACCCAGCGCGCCGCCGGCTTCCGCGACGAGCACACAGCTGTCGTCAACTCCTGGCCGGAGTTCGTCGCCGCGGTGGCGACCGGCTGGGCGCTGGCACTGCACTGTGGCGACGAAGCGTGCGAGGACGAGATCAAGGCGGAAACGACAGCTACTCCACGCTGCATCCCGCTGGCCGGCCAGCCGGAGCAGGGCCCGTGCATCCGCTGCGGCAAGCCGTCCGACTACGGTAAGCGAGTCATCTTCGCCCGCGCCTACTAAGCCCGCCTGGGCCCGGTCTGGCCAGGACGCTGGAGCGACGGTGCTCGTGGGTGCCCGCGCGCTGAACACAGCGGAGGACTACTCGAGACCGAACAGTCGCAGCCCGTTATGCCACAGGACCTTGCGCAGCCAGTCATCCCCGAGACCGAGCGCGGCCAGGCCGCTCACCTGGGCGCCGAACCGATGCGGAATGGTGGGGAAGTCCGAGCCGAACACGATCTGGTCGCCGAGCGCCCCCACCCGCTCGACCAGATGGAGCGGCGCCGGGCCCAGATACGGCGGGTCCGTGAACACCATCGCGGTATCGAGCCACACGGTCTCGTGCTCCTCCGCGAGCGCGACGAATGCGTCTTCGTCCGGCGTTCCGAGGTGCGCGATGACCAGTCGAAGGCCTGGAAACGAGGTAACCAGCCGACGCACAGGTGCCGGGCCGCACCATTGCTCGTTTCCAGAGCCATCGGACACCGCGCCGGCGTGCAGGATGATCGGCGTGCCGGAAGCCTCCAGGAGCGTCCAGGTGTCGGCCAGCAGCGGATCGGTGGCATCAAAGCCACCGACCTGCAGGTGGACCTTCACTGCCCGGCCGCCGGCGGCCAGGCAGCGCTGCGTCTCGGCAGTGACGCCCGGCTCAGGAAAGATCGTGAAGGTCGGGATGACCGCGGGTACCTGCGATGCCAGTCCGAGCGTGTGATCGTTCAGGAACGAGAGCATGCCGGGACGATGCGCGTACGCCAGCGCGGTGTGATGCCGGACGCCGGCGCTGGCCAGGACGGCCAGTCGCTCCTGCGCGGACATGCGGTAGGTGACTGGCCAGGACGGCGTGAGCCCGTCGAACCAGCGCCAGACGGCATCCTGGACGCTGTCCGGCAGGAAATGAACGTGGGCGTCGACGATCCCGGGAACGCCCAGGTCGGCAAGGAAGGCTGGTACGTCGTCGTCGTTCATCGTCTGGAGGCTAGCGCTCGCGGCAGATCGAAGACGCGGACCGAGCACACGGCACTGCGCGCAGGTCGTTATCCTGCAGGTCAAGGCCCTGAGCCAGGCGTCAGAAATGCCGGAGGCGTCGTCCAGGCAACCTCCAGGCTCGCGGAATACGCTCTGGGGCAGATCCGCACGAGGCGGGCCTGAGCAGGAAGGAACATCACCGTGCCGGAGACCGTCAGCATCGCCTATCGCGGGGCGCGCTACGCACTCGGACAGGGGCCGCAGTTCTATGGCATCTGGCACGCTGCCGCGCCGCAGGCCCAGCCGCTGGAGTGGTGGCCGCTAACGCCCGAGGGCTGGACCGGGGCGTGGTCCCGGTTCGCCGCCATCGAAGAGCCAGGAACCATCACGCAGGTCATCGCGCCGCAGCCACCGCCCGGCCCGGCACGACCGGCAGGGCCCGCTCCGGCGCCCGCCGCCATGCCGGGTATCGCCACGGCGGCCGCGCAGACTGCTGCCTACGGGAGCGTCGACCCCGGCTACGGCCAGGTCGTCGCCCGGCCAGCGAATCCGGCCAGGATGACCCGCAACGCCCGGATCGGCGCGGGCCTGCTGGCCGTGGGCCTGATTCTGGGCATTGCCGGCCTGTTTCCCTCCTACACGGCCGGGGTGAGCCTGGCATCAAACTCGGCTGAGCTCGTCCCCCATCTCATCTATCTCGCAGCCTGGGCCGCCAGTGGTGTCCTGATCCTCTTCAGCGGGATGCGGCAGGCGGGAGCGCTGCTCGGCATCGGCGTGAGTGCCGTGACTCTCGGCCTCTTCTTCGCCGACGCCGGGATTCCGATGGCCGATGGCGCGCACCTGGCTGACTCCGGCCTGATTCTCAGCATCATCGGGTGGGTGGCCTGCACGGCAGGCGCCATCGTGGCGTACACCGCATCAGGGGCGTCGGCCCGGAAGCTGTTTTCCCGCCGCGGCGGGACCGGCCAGCAACTCGGCCACTCGGTCGGCCATGACGTCGTCCCGATGGTGACGATCATTCTGGCCGCGATTGGCGCGGCGATCGCCTTCGCGCCGTCCTGGGATAGCTTCCTGCTGCGCACTGCCTCCGGCTTCTCGCAGACGGTGACTGAGGGCAACGCGTTCGCCAACCCGGCTCCGGTGATCGTCGGCGACGTACTGGTGATGGTCCTGCTGGTGGCCGCGGTCGTCGTCGCGGCGCTGAAGCGGCCGTCACGCCTCGGCGCGGCGCTTGCGGGGGGTGCCATCATTCCGCTGGTCGCTCAGGCAATCTCAGCTCTGATCCAGATCGGGCAGCCGACCTCGCCGCTGCAGTTCAACATCTCGCAGTCGCAGGCCTCGTCTCTGGGGCTGACCATCGGCAACGGACTGACGCCGATGTTCTGGGTCTACTGCGCGTTTGTCGCGATACTCATCCTCCTGTCCCTGTGGATGGTGCTGACGACGGACACGCCGGCCGGTCAGCTCGCGCCCGCTACCGGCCAGCCGTACTGGCCGGGTGCGGCCGCCAGCGCGGGTGACGGCGGTCAGAAGGAGATCGGCGCCAGCCCGGCTGGCTCGGTGCCGCCGGACAACCCGGTTCTGCCGGACAACCCGGGTCTGCCAGATAACTCCGTGTCGCCGGATAACTCGGTGTCGCCTGACAACGCGGCCGCGACCGCATCCGGCCCGACCGGACCCGCCGCCGGTACGGCATCACAGCCAGCGCCGCAGCAGTAAGGACGCAACGACCGCGGGAGCGCTGCCCGAGGCTTGACTCCGTACCGCAGTACGGCCGATAGCGTGCAGGAATGAGCGGGATGACGATCGGGAAGCTGGCAGCGGCCGAGGGCGTCGGTGTCGAGACCGTGCGTTTTTACCAGCGTCGCGGCCTGCTTCCGCAGCCCGAGCGGCGCGCCGCGGGCTATCGCGAGTACTCCGAGGCTGACCGTGAGCGGCTGGTGTTCATCCGCCGGGCCCGCCAGCTCGGGTTCACGCTGAGCGAGATCGCGGAGTTGCTGGGCCCGGCCGAGACGCAGTCGGTCACGGCAATCGCCACGGCAGCCCAGGCGAAGCTCGCCGCGGTCGACCAGCAGGTCCGGGAGCTGATGCAGCAGCGCTGCCGGCTTCGCCAGCTTGTTCGCGTGTGCGAGCACGGGAATGGCAAGGAGTGTGCGGCGCTCCTGCTTCCCGAGCTGAGCGTGACATAACGCGCGTCCGGCCGGTCCGCGAGGGGCCGGCGTTCCTGTCGTGATAGCAGCGAGTACCCCAGGAGGGCATTGTCGTGAGCAGCGCACGGATCGTTACCGATGGCAGCTTCGAGGCCGAGGTGCTGGCGAGTCCGCGCCCGGTGATCGTCGAGTACTGGGCAGAATGGTGCGGACCGTGCCGCATGGTGGCACCGGTGCTCGAGTCGATCGCGGCCGACTTCGCTGGCCAGGTCGACCTGGTGAAGATCAACGTGGACGAGAACCCGGCTACCGCCGGCCGGTACGGCATTCTGCATGTGCCGACGATCAGCGTGTTCGCTGGCGGCGAGGTAGTCAGGCAGGTGATTGGCGCCCGGTCGAAGTCGGCGCTGCTGGGTGAGTTCGGTGACCTGCTCGAGGTATCCGCTGCCTGACCGGTTACGAAGCCGGTTCTCAGTGGCGGCACCGTGCTGCGGGTTCGCGCCGCAGGACTCCCGAGGTACGGAACAGGAACTCCGCGTAAGTCTCTGGCGGTGTATCCGGATCGGGGAGGTAACGATCGGGCGCCGTCGTCAGCTCGAGCAGGCGTCGCTGGGCGTAGGCGCACTCACCCAGGGTTGCGGAGATCTTGCGGATTACTGAGCGGATGGAGCGGCCGCGGTGAGTTGCTGCCTGGTTCATGCTTCCAGCTTGCCGCCTGGGTCAGTGCGGAGACAGTGGCAGTAAGGACACTTGAGCGCAACATCGTCGCGGGCGAAGACGGTCCGCTGCGTTCGCCCGCCGGGTTCACCCTGCAGACGGAGTTCGGCCTCGACCGGCTGGTGGCGGCCGACCTGATCGCGGTGCCGGCTCCGCACGAGGTCCGCTGCGCTAGCGGCGACTGGCCCGAGCCGCTGCTGGACGCGCTGCGTCGCGCGGTTGACCGGGGCGCGCGGGTGCTCAGCGTGTGCACGGGCGCGTTCGTCCTCGGCGCGGCCGGACTGCTCGACGGCCGCGGCTGCACGACGCACTGGCGCCATGCCGACCAGCTGGCCCGGATGTACCCGGCGGCGAAGGTGGACGCGTCGGTGCTCTACGTCGACGACGGGCAGATCATCACGAGCGCAGGAACCGCGGCGGGCATCGACGCATGTCTCTACCTGGTCCGGACCGAGCAAGGCAGTAAGGTCGCCAATGCGATCGCGCGGCGCATGGTGGTGCCGCCGCACCGGGACGGCGGGCAGGCGCAGTACGTCGAGCGGCCGGTCGCCGAGCCCGCGTGCGACACGCTCGGCGACGTCCTCGAGTGGATGCAGCGCAACCTGGACCGGGTGGTAACCGTCGAGGACCTCGCCAGTCTCGCGTCGATGTCACCGCGGACATTCGCCCGGCGATTCGTGCAGGAGACCGGGACGACGCCGCTGCGCTGGCTCATCGGCCAGCGTGTCCTCCTCGCGCAGCAACTACTCGAGGAGACAGACGAGACTGTCGACCTGATCGCAGAGCGGGCCGGGTTCGGAAACGCGGCCACGTTCCGCCATCACTTCCGGTCCTGGCGCGGCACGACGCCGCACGCATACCGGCGTACCTTCCGCAAGGCAGCCGTGCCCGCTGGTGGCGCGCAGGGCTCAGCACGCTGACCAGATGCCGGCACGCCCGGCGCGCGCCGACAGCGCGATCAGCGCACGCCGCTCACGGGCGCCGTCAGCGCGCGCCGGCGGTTGCCGCGGCGAGCGCCTGCCGCGCGCGGATCTTGCCTGGGACAAGCTCCCCTTCGCCACGGGCCCGGTGCAGTGCAGCTGCCCACCAGGCAAGGTCGTCGAGCAGAATCTGCATGCTGATATCAGTCGCCGGGTCAGTCGGCTCGCCGTCGTCATCGAATGCATTGTCCACGTACGGCAGCACCACCGTGCTCCGCAGCGGCGCCGCCTCGACCTCGACAGCAATCTGGGCCAGATGCTCGATCGCGCGGATCGCTGCGCCGACACCGGTGCTGTAGCCGACGGCAGCCATCGGCTTGTCGCGGAACGCGAACGAGAAGAAGACGCTGTCGATGGCATTCTTGAGTTCGCCGGGGATGCTGTGGTTGTACTCCGGCGTGACGATCAGGTAGGCATCTGCCTCGGCGATCTTGCGGTTCCACCGCCGGACGATCTCGTCGGAGTACGACGGGTCGGCCGGGTCGCCGAGGCTGCCCAGATGCTCGCCGAACATCGGCAGCGGGCAGTCCCGCAGGTCGATGACCTCGGTCTCGAACGCCTCATGCAGTGCCGCGCGCCGTGCAACCCACGGGACAACCTTGTCCGCTGCCCGGGTGGGACGGGTGCTGCCGACGATGATCTGAAGCTTCATCCCATTCCTTCGCGTGCGGTAACGGCCGTGGTTCAGTCCGGACGGCCTAGTCAGGCCGGGCGAGAGAGGATCACTACTCCCGGACGAAGCGGGCGACAACGTGGACGCGCGCCGCGCCAGTGATCATCCCGAGACGGTTCCAGCCCATGCCGAAGTCAGCCCGGTCAAACTCGGAGTCCGCGGTCAGCACCAGCGCATCGCCGCCCTCCTCGGTCAAGGTGGCGGTCAGGGTCAGCGGCCTCGTGTGACCGGCGACGGTCAGGGTGCCCCCCGCCGCGACACTCTCCTGACCCTGGCGCGCGGCCGTAGTGATCTCGGCAACGATGTCCGGATGGCGCTCGGTATGGAAGAAGTCGGCGGACCTGAGGTGCTGGTCCCGCTTGCCCTGCTTCGTGTCGATCGACGCTGCGTCGATCTCCAGTCGGCCGCGTCCTGATCCGTCGGCCTGGATTTCAGCGGTGCCGCTGAGGCCGCTGAACGTCCCGCGGACTGTCACCAGACCCCAGATGGTCCTGTGGCTGATCGAGACGCTGGAGCCAGCGGGGTCGAGCCGGAAGGCCGGCCCGGCCGACGGCGTGCGGGTGTGATCGGCTGAGGCCTCGGCGGCCTGCTGGTTGTCTGCTGTGGTCACTGCCGGGCCTCGATTCCGGATCACCGCCGCGCCCAGCGTGAGCCGGGTGAAGCAGGTAATTCAAGGTTGAATGATTCCGAAGGAAATAGTACCCGTAGTAATAATCGTGTCAACTGAAGTATCCGGGTACCCTGGCAGTGTGAGCGAGGTCAGGGCCGAGGACCGGGTGCCGGAGGCGCCCGGCGTCGGCCACGGCGCTGAGCCCGGGCAGTCGACTGAGCCCGGGCAGTCGACTGAGCCCGCGCAGTCGACCGAGCCTGGGCAGACCGCTGAGCCGGGGCGCCGCCAGCAGGTTTGGGATGAGGATCTCGAGCACGGCCGCGGCCAGGAATCTCGCGACCAGGAATCTCAGAACCAGGACTGCATGGCCGCCGCTACGGACGCCGCACGACTCGCAGCCCGAGCCGTCGGCGGCGAGCACGCCGCCGGGCGATGCACCGGTGGCATCGAGCTGGCTGGCCTCAGCGACGCGGAAAGTCGCCTCCTGCTGGTGGCGCACACGGCCCGGTTCACGGCGAGCTTCCTCCGCTGGATGGACGCCCGGACGTGCGACGGAATGAACTACGCGCGACTGAGGCTGCTGCAGGCCCTGCAGTGCAGTGGTCCGGCGATCATGCGCGATCTCGGGGCTCAGCTGGGTGTCACGCCGCGGAACATGACCGCGATGGTGGACGCCATGGAGGACGCGCACCTGGTCGTGCGGCGGCCGCATCCGACAGATCGCCGTGCCACGCTCGTCGAGCTCGCGCCGGAGGGCGCGCGCGAGACGGCGCAGGAGCTGGAGCCTCGCCTCAGTGCCATGGCTGAGGTCTTCGCCGGGCTGACGCCTGCCGAGCGTGAGCAGTTCGCGGCCACCACGACCAAGCTGATGCAGGCAATGGCCGATCGCCAGGAGCACTGCTGACCAGGCCCGCTGCCAGAGGCCAGAGAGGCTTGCCGAAGGTAGGGCAGCGTCAGTGATTGCTGCCCTGCGCGCCGGGATGTGTGCGCGTGGACTGCTGGGTTAGGAGCTCGCCGGCCGAGTCAGATGTCTGGCGCCGCAAATGGCGAGTCAGGCGTCCGCCGCTATCGCGCCGCGCGGTCCGGCATGGCGGTAGACGAAGAACACGCGGTCGGACTCGTCGCTGACCGGGCTGCCGTCGAGGCTCTCTGCCGACAGCAGCTCGAATCGCCCGGCCAGCGCCGCGCGCAGCTGCGCCAGCGGAACGCCGAGCTCGTGAATCGGCTCGTCATGCAGCCGGTAGAGGTCGCCGTCAAGCCGCTCGAAGATCCTGGTGCGCCACTCGGACAGCCAGCCGCCTGCGGACCGCACGGTCATGACGACCACGTTGCCGTCGAATTCGTCCACGTAAGGTGGCGCACCGTCGAGACCCGCGAGCCGCCCGGCCGTGTTCACGTCGAAGACGAACAGGCCGTCGTCGGCCAGATGCTCGTGCACGCAGCTGAACAGGGTGAGCCAGCCGCTGAACTCGGCCACGTGGTTCAGCGTGTCGAACATGCAGATCACCACGTCGAAGCGGTCCGGCAGGCTGAACGCGGTCATATCGCCCCGCACCAGCCGTGCCTGCGGCACCTTCTCGGCGGCGATCGCGAGCATCTCCGGCGACCGGTCGATCCCGGTGACGCGCAGCAGCGGCGCCAGTCCGGCCAGCAGCGCGCCGGTGCCGCAGCCGAGCTCAAGCAGTGTCGTGGCGTCCGGGTGGTACCGCGCGAGATAGCTCTGAAGACGGTCGATCTCCTCGTCGCGCTCGCCCATGATCCGGTCGTAGAACCGGGCGAAGCCTGCGTAGGCCGTCATGCGGGCCTCGCGGCCAGCGCGTGGTCGAGGTCGGCCAGCAGATCGGCGGGCGGCTCCAGGCCGGCTGACAGCCGGATGAGCGAATCGGGCGCGGATTCGCCGCGCCAGCGCCCGCGCCGCTCCCAGGTGGAGTCAGCGCCGCCGAAGCTGCTCGCGGGCACGATGAGACGGGCCGTCGCGATGACCGCGTCGGCGGCGGCCGCCGTGCCGTCGAGCTCGAAGGACAGCAGCGGGCCGAAGCCGCGCGGCATCTGCGCGCGGGCGACCTGCAGCGTGTCCTCGGTGACGCCGGGGTAGTGGACGGCCCGCACGCGGGGGTGAGCGCACAGGTGCCCGGCCAGCGTCAGCGCCGTCGCCGACTGCCGGTCGATGCGCAGCGGAAGAGTCTTGAGTCCGCGGATGGCGAGCCAGGCCTCGGCCGGCCCGGCAATTCCGCCGCCGATCGACCGCCAGCTCCGCAGGTCGTCGGCCAGTGCCTGGTCGCGGGTCATGACGGCGCCGAGGATCACGTCGGAGTGGCCGGACGCCGACTTGGTCAGTGAGCACAGCGATGCGACGGCCCCGTGATCGAGCGGTCGCTGAAGGAGGCCGGTCGCGACGGTGTTGTCGACGATCATCGGTGCTCCGGCAGCTGCCGCGAGGCGGCCAAGTGCCGTCAGGTCGGCAATCCGCAGCAGCGGGTTTGTCGGCGTCTCCGCCCACAGGACCGCGCCGCCGGCCCCGTCAGCTCGCGCTCGACCGCATCCAGATCCTGCAGGTCCGCCAGGACGGGCGCGGCGCCGTGCGGCCGCAGCCGGTCAGCCAGTACTCGTGCGTTGTAGTAGCCGTCGGCCGGCAGCACGATCGCGTCCCGGCCGGCAGCCAGCGCCAGCATCAGGGCCATCGACGCGGCCTGGCCGGAGCTGAAGACCACTGCCTGCGCGTCCTCGATGGCGCCGAGGGCGTCCTCAAGCGCGCTCCAGGTCGGGTTGCCGCCACGACCGTAGTCGGCGGGGCCCGGCTCGCCGGCCGACGCGCGGATGCTGGCAAGCACCGGCGGCTGCACTACGGGCTCGCCGATCTCGCGCCGGGTGCCCGCGTGCACCAGCCGGGCATCCGCCGATACCGCCGGGTCCGTCATGTCTCGCCTCCGCCCGCAGTGACAAACCACCACCATAGTTCCGGAAACGAGGCCGCCAGCAGGCGCCGCTACCGCCGGTTCGCGGTCCGCGGGACGCGGCGGCGGCGCCGGCAGGCGGGTTAGCGGGCGCGCTGCTGGCCGGGCGCCTGCTGACCCGCCCAGGCGTCGGCGAGCAGCGCCCACCGCTTGTGGCCGCGCCAGTCACCGTCGATCTTCAGGTAGCGGGGTGAGAAGCCCTCCGCTGGAAGCCGATCCGGCGGGTGAGCGCGAGGGAGGGGCCGTTGCCGGGCTGGAGGACGGCTGCGATGAACTCGGAAGCGTCGGCGGGCGGCGGCCGTGACAGTGTCACATCCACTCGTGGTCCGGTCTCCCGGCGGCGGCGAGCGCAGCGGGGGCGAACCCGTGAGCGAGCGCGCGCAGCGCCAGGTCGAGGTAGCGGGTCAGGTCGGCATCGGCGCGCTCGGCCCAGCGGTCGTAGGCGGCGCGGCAGGCCGCGAGCGTCGCGCGGCCGATCGCGAGCGGGTACAGGGAGGCCGGCGGCTGGCCAAGCCGCCCGGCTGCGAACTCGCAGACGGCCCGTTCCCACGCGTCGTAGTGCGGACCTGCGCTTGCCTGCAGGGCCGGCACCGTCCCGATGAGGTTCATGCGGGTGCGCAGCTCCGGCACGTCCTCGGCCCGGTATTTGTTGACACTCACCACCACCTGCCGGATGGCGTCCATCAGCGGCAGGTCATCGGGCACGCCGGCGAAGGCCGACCGCAGCGCTTCGACTTCGCCGTCGAAGGCATGCCACAGCACGTCGGCCTTGGAGTCGAAGTAGCGGAAGAACGTCCGGCGGCTGACCCCGGCCGCGGCCGCGATCCGCTCGACGGTCGTTTCCTCGAACCCGTGGGTGCTGAACAGCCGGAGGGAGATCAGCTCGAGCTCGCGCGCACTCGTGCCGGGCGGCCGGCCCCGGCGTGCGCCCGTCTGCTCGGTCCGGGCTGTCTGCATGACTCCGCTAGCTCTCCGACGGGTATTGATTGTGGCATCGGGTGACTTTATGATAGCCGCAAGAAAAATTCGTCACGCTGTGCCGAAACTGCCGTGGAGCACTGCTGTGACGAGTGTTCCGCGCCGCACGTAAGGAGCGTCTGACATGCCCGAGAACGCGACTGAGCTGCTAGAGCGCCCGGCCGAGGAGAGCACCGGGCCGCAGTCCGCCGCGGACTACGCCGAGGCCGAGTCCACCGGGACCGACGAGGTTATTGCCGCGGACACGCTCGTCGAGGAGATCTCGATCGACGGCATGTGCGGTGTCTACTGAGCCGGCACCAGCTCCTTCCGTGCCAGCGCAGTCAGCACCGCAGCAGCAAGCACCGGCCGCGGAATTCGACCTGGACGCGTCGTGGCGGCTCCATCCGCAGGTGTCAGTGCGGCCCGAGCGCTTCGGCGCTTTGCTGTACCACTTCGGCACCCGGCGGCTCTCGTTCCTGAAGAGCCCGGCCCTGCTGACAGTCGTCACGTCGCTCGGTGCCGAGCCGACGGCCCGAGCTGCCTGCGTGAACGCCGGGATCGGCCCGGCTGAGCTGCCCGCCTACCGCCAGGCGCTGGCGACGCTTGCGGCCAGTCAGATGATCTGCGGAAGGACAGCGTCATGACCGTGACAGCCGCGCCCCTGGTCGAGGAGTTCCGGTACGGCCTGGACGCGCCGATCTGCCTGACCTGGGAGCTGACCTATGCCTGCAACCTGTCCTGCGTACACTGCCTGTCGAGCTCGGGCCGCCGGGATCCTGCCGAGCTGAGCACCGCCGAGTGCAAGCGGGTGATCGACGAGCTCGAGCGCATGCAGGTCTTCTACGTCAACATCGGCGGCGGGGAGCCAACGGTCCGGCCGGACTTCTGGGAGCTGGTGGATTACGCGACAGCGCACCACGTCGGCGTGAAGTTCTCGACGAACGGTCTGCGCATCACGCCGGAAGTCGCCAGGAAGCTGGCCGCCAGCGACTACATCGACGTGCAGATCTCGCTGGACGGCGCTACCGCGGAAGTCAACGACGCGGTGCGCGGCCCCGGCTCGTTCGGCCTGGCGCTGCGCGCGATGCGCAACCTTGCCGACGCCGGCTTCGCCGGATTCAAGATCTCTGTCGTCATGACCCGGCACAACATCGGTCAGCTGGACGCGTTCAAGGCCATCGCCGATCAGTTCGGCGCCCAGCTCCGGATCACCCGGCTGCGGCCATCGGGCCGCGGCGCCGACGTCTGGGACGAGCTGCATCCGGCCGCCGGCCAGCAGCGCGAGCTGTACGACTGGCTGGTGGCCCACGGCGAGAACGTGCTGACCGGCGACTCTTTCTTCCATCTGGCCGGATACGGCGGCGGCCTGCCGGGGCTCAACATGTGCGGCGCAGGCAGGGTCGTCTGCCTCATCGATCCGGTCGGTGACGTCTACGCCTGCCCGTTCGCCATCCACGACGCGTTCCTGGCCGGCAACGTGCGCGGCGCCGGAGGATTCGCTGAGGTCTGGCGCAGCTCCGCGCTGTTTACCGACCTGCGGCAGCCGCAGTCCGGAGGAGCGTGCACGTCCTGCTCGGCATTCGACGCCTGCCAGGGCGGCTGCATGGCGGCCAAGTTCTTCACTGGCCTGCCACTGGACGGACCGGACCCCGAGTGCGTTCGCGGGTTCGGCGAGCAGGCGCTGGCGGCAGTGGATGCGGCCGGGGCGCCGCGCCCGTCCGGAGACCACTCGCATCGGCGGGCCCCGGCTTCAGGGGCTCGCGCCGCCGGGCAGCACCGCGAGCCGGTACCCGTGTCGATCGGGCCGCGCCCCGCCGCCGGCCATGAGGCTATCGTGGCTGGCCGGTCTTCCGGGATCATGCCCGACCGTGCCTGCGACCAGAATCCGCTGGCGGGATTCCGGCTGCCGGCCACCGCCGGATAACGGGAGGCCGGCGCAGAGATGAGCGTGTCTCCTGCCGGCGGCCGGGTCGCGCTGGTCACCGGCGCGGCCCGCGGCATCGGCGCGGCGACGGTCCGGGCGCTCGCGGGCGCGGGCTGGTCCGTGCTGGCCGTGGACGGCGCCGCCGACGACGCAGCCCTTCCGTACGCGCTGGGCAGCAAGGCCGAGCTTGACGTCGTGACGGCTGAGGCTGCCGGGCTGAGCGGTAGTGCCGACCGGGTCGTTTCCTATGTCGCCGACGTCCGGGATTCCGTCGCGCTCGGCGGCGCGGTCGCCCTCGCCGAGGCGCGCTGGGGCGGCCTGGACGCGGCCATCGCCTGTGCCGGCGTGATCGCGGGCGGAGTGCCGCAGTGGGAACTGCCGCCCGAGCAGGAGCGGGCCGTCCTGGACATCGACCTGGGCGGCGTGCTGAATCTGGCTCGCCTGGCCGTGCCCGCACTGCTACGACGGCCGCAGCCGCGCTCCGGCCGGTTCCTCGCGGTCGCCTCCGCAGCGGCGACGCGGGGGCTGCCGATGCTGGCGGCGTACTGCGCGGCTAAGGCCGGAGTCGCCGGCCTGATCCGGGCGCTCGCAGCGGAGCTTGGCTCGTCGGGCGTGACCGCCAACGCGGTCAGCCCCGGCTCGACGGACACCGCCATCCTGGCCGCGAGCGCAGACCTGTACGGCCTGACCGGGGCGCAGGAATTCGCCGCTCAGCAGCCCGTTGGCCGGCTGCTGCGCCGGCCGAGATCGCGGCCGTGCTCGCTTTCCTCGCCGGGCCGGACTCCAGCGCGATGACCGGCGCCGTGGTACCGGCCGACGGCGGTCTCGCGCTGTGACCCGGGCAGGCAGTACGAACCCGGCGGGTGGTACGGCAGCCGCACCGGATCCAGTCGGCCTGCCCCGCGGATTCGGTGTCGAGTTCGACGCGGACACCCGCGAGCTCAGCGACGGTTCGCTGTTTGGCGGCTCGCCGGCGCGCGTGCTCCGGCTGACGCCGGCCGGTGCCGCGGCACTGGGCGAGCTGCGCGCCGGGCCGGTGCGCTCCGCTGCCGCCAGCGCGCTTGCTCGACGGCTGACCGACGCGGGGCTGGCGCATCCGGTCCCGCCCCGGCATGCGACGACGCCCGGCCTGGCGGACACCGGGCAGACCGCCACGAGTGACGTCACAGTACTCATCCCGGTCCGCGACCGCGCGGTCATGCTGGACCGCTGTCTGTCCGCGGCCAGCAGCCGGCAGCCGGTCGTCGTCGCGGACGACGGCTCTGCCGACCCGGCCGCGATCGAGGTGGTCGCGGCCCGGCACCACGCACGGGTGCTGCGGCGGGACACGAGCGGAGGACCTGCTCGCGCGCGCAACGCCGGCCTGGCGGAGGTTGCCACCGACATCGTCGCCTTCCTGGACAGCGACTGCGTGCCGCCGCCCGGCTGGACCGACGAGCTCGTCCGGCACTTCGCTGATCCGCTCGTCGGCGCAGTCGCGCCCCGGATCGTCGCGCTCGCGTCAGCGTCGCCGGCGGGCCCCGCTTGCTCAGCGTCACCTCGCTCAGCCGCGGCTCGCTACGCCGCGGTATGCAGCAGCCTCGACCTCGGCGATCGCCCTGCTCTGGTGCGGCCGGGCAGCCGGGTGTCGTATGCGCCCACCGCGGCGCTGGTCGTGCGCCGGTCCGCCCTGGACAGTCTCGGGGCTGGTCCCGACGTCTTCGACCCGGCCCTGCGTTACGGCGAGGACGTCGACCTGGTGTGGCGGCTGGTCAGCGGGGGCTGGCGCATCCGGTATGACCCGGCCGTGTGCGTTCCGCACGAGGGGCCAGATACCTGGGCAGGCCTGCTGGAGCGCCGCTTCCGGTACGGCACGTCGGCGGCCCCGCTCGCGCGGCGCCATCCGGACAGCATGGCTCCGCTCGTTCTCCACCCGTGGCCCGCCATCGCGGTGGCAGCGGTCCTCAGGCGGCAGGCCAGTACTGGCGGCGGCTTCGACAGCGGCGGCCTGGCGAGACATCACCGGCACAGTCCGCCGGGCCGGGGTTCCGGCCGACGGCGCGCCGGCGGCGGCGCTGACCGGGGTGCTGCAGACCTGGCTGGGCACCGGCCGCTACGCCACTCAGTTCGCGACACCGGCACTGGCACTAGCCCTGGCGCGACCTGGCGGCACGTCGCCCGTCCGCCGGCTGCGCCGGAGGGTCGCTGCCGCCTCCCTTCTGCTTGGCCCGGCGCTGAGCGACTATGCCCGGCGGCGGCCCGAGCTCGATCCAGTTCGGTTCGGTCTCGCCCGCATCGCCGACGACGTCAGCTACGGAGCGGGCGTCTGGGCAAGCTGCCTGCGCGAGGGGACGGTGCTCCCGGTCCGGCCGGCGATCTCCCGGCGGCCCGTGCGCATCACCAGGCCGGCCAGTAACGGAAAGGACTGACACTGCCATGGGAAACGCGTGGTTCGAGTCGGTCGCCGAGGCACAGCGACGTGCCCGCAGGCGGCTGCCCGCCTCCGTCTACGGCGCACTGCTGGCCGGGGCGGAGCGGGGGCAGACCCGTGAGGACAACGTGCAGGCGTTCGCCGAGCTTGGCTTCGCCCCGCATGTCGCCGGGAATCCCGCTGAGCGCGATCTCGCGACCACGGTGCTCGGCCAGCCGATCTCGATGCCGGTGATCATCTCGCCGACGGGCGTGCAGGCGGTACATCCCGATGGCGAGGTGGCCGTCGCCCGCGCTGCCGCGGCACGGGGAACGGCGATGGGACTGAGCTCGTTTGCCAGCAAGCCCGTCGAGGACGTCGTTGCCGCGAATCCGCAGACCCTGTTTCAGATCTACTGGTGCGGGAGCCGGGATGCGATCGCCGCCCGGCTGGAGCGCGCGCGGTCGGCCGGCGCAGTCGGCCTGATCCTGACAGCGGACTGGACCTTCTCGCACTCGAGGGACTGGGGCAGCCCGCAGATTCCCGAGCGGATCGACCTGCGCGCCATGCTGCAGCATGCCCCGGAGTCGCTGATGAGGCCACGCTGGCTCGCTTCCTTCGCGCGGGCCGGCAAGCTGCCGGACCTGACCGTGCCCAACCTGGCGGTGGCCGGCGGCACGCCGCCGACATTCTTCGGTGCGTACGGCGAGTGGCTTCAGACACCGCCGCCGAGCTGGGCTGACGTCGCCTGGCTGCGCGAGCAGTGGCCGGGTGAGTTCATGCTCAAGGGCGTCTGCCGGGTCGACGACGCCAAGCGGGCAGTGGACGCCGGGGTCAGCGCGATCTCAGTCTCCAACCACGGCGGGAACAACCTGGACGGCACTCCGGCGACCATCCGCGCGCTGCCAGCCGTCGCCGACGCGGTCGGCAGCCAGGTCGAGGTCCTCCTGGACGGCGGGATCCGCCGCGGCAGCGACGTGGTCAAGGCGGTGGCCCTGGGCGCCCGCGCCGTGATGATCGGCCGGGCTTACTTGTGGGGGCTCGCCGCCAACGGGCAGGCCGGCGTGGAGAACGTGCTCGACATCCTGCGGAACGGCATCGACTCGGCCCTGCTGGGGCTCGGCAAGTCGTCGGTACATGATCTGGGCCGGGATGACGTCATCGTCCCGCCGGGATTCACCCGCAGTCTCGGCGGCTAGCCTCACCGGAGGGCCACATATGACAGGTGTCACGGGCAGGTCGTGACGCAAGGCTCACGCCGAGAAGCGGCCCGATCCCCGACACTAGGGGCATGACAGCAATCAGTGCGCCCTCCGGCACGGTGCAGCCGGGCGGCCGAGTGCCGCTTGCCATCGACCTGCGCGGAGTCCACAAGAGCTTCGGGCCCGTCCGGGCGGTCGACGGCGTCGACCTGAAGGTCGCCTCCGGTGAGATCGTGGCCTTCCTCGGGCCGAACGGCGCCGGAAAGACCTCCACCATTGACATCGTCCTCGGCCTGTCGCAACCAGACTCCGGCGCGGTCTCTGTCTACGGCCTGACCCCGAGGCACGCGATCTCGCGCGGCCTGGTGTCCGCGGTCATGCAGACCGGCGGTTTGCTCAAGGACCTCACGGTCTACGAGACCGTGCAGTACACCGCCAGCTTGTTCGCGCGCAGCCAGTCCCCGCGCGAGGCGCTCAGCCGGGCCGGCATCAGCGAGATCGCCAACCGGAAGGTAGTCAAGTGCTCGGGCGGCGAGCAGCAGCGGCTTCGGTTCGCGATGGCGCTGATGCCTGATCCTGAGCTGCTGGTCCTCGACGAGCCGACCACAGGCATGGACGTGGAGGGCAGGCGCAATTTCTGGGCCTCCATCCGCAAGGACGCCGAGCAGGGCCGGACGGTGCTGTTCGCCACTCATTACCTGGAAGAGGCCGACGATTACGCCGACAGGATCGTGCTGGTGCGGCGCGGCAAGATCGTCGCGGACGGAACAGGCAGCGAGATCAAGGCGATGGCGGCCGGGCGGACCGTGCGCGCCACGCTGCCCGGCGCCAGCGAACCCGCGCTGCGTGACGTGCCCGGCGCCGACAACGTCGAAATCCGCGGCGAGACCGTGCTGATTCACTCCCGCGACAGTGACGCAACCGCGCGCTATCTGCTGACTCAGACCGCTGCTCGCGACCTCGAGGTCACCTCGCGCGGCATCGAAGACGCATTCATCGCGCTGACCGGCGAAGACGCCCAGTCAGCCGCCCCAGTGGCAGGAGCAAGCTGATGAGCAGCACCGCACCCCCCGTCGATCTCAGTACGCGACGCGCGCCGGCGGCCGGCGGTTTCAACCTGACGGCGCTGAGCCTGGAGATCCGCAGGCTGCTGCGTAACCGCCGCACCGTCGTCATCACCCTGATCTTCCCGGTCTTCTTCTTTCTGATCTTCGGGCTGAACAAGGCTTACGCGACTGACAAGATCGGGCACGGCAACGTCGCTGCCTTCGTCATGATCAGCCTGGGACTGTACGGGGCGGTCTTCGCCGCGACCTTCGCCGGGGCGATGGTGTCGATCGAGCGGGCGCAGGGCTGGAGCAGGCAGCTGCGCCTGACGCCGCTGTCGCCAGTTGCCTACATCCTCATGAAGGTCATCACGGCGCTGGTACTCGGGGCCGGCTCGATTGCAGTCGTATTCATCGCCGGCGCGCTGACCGACAAGGCGATGATGCCCGATTACCTGTGGATCGCCTCGGGCGCGAGCGTCTGGATCGGCTCGCTGCTGTTCGCCGCGTTCGGCCTGTTCATGGGCTACCTCCTGCCCACCGAGAACGTCATGCAGCTCATGTCGCTGGCCCTGACCCTGCTGTCCTTCGCGGGCGGGCTCTTCATCCCGCTGAGCCAGTTCCCGCAGACCGTCCGGGACATCTGCAAGTGGACGCCGCTGTACGGGCTGAACCAGCTGGTACATACCCCGCTGCTCGGCACGGGCGTCGACTGGACCTGGGTCGTCAGCGTGCTGGCGTGGCTGATCATTTTCGGCGGTGGCGCGGTCTGGCGATTCCGGAAGGACACCGCCCGCGTGTGAGCTGACTTCCTGCGACCGCAGTTCACGAGAGGCGCGCCTGCACCGGGGCCGGGCGCGCCTCTTTCGTGCGTGCCTCGCCGCGGACAATCCGTGCTGACCGGGGTGTTGCGGTAGCCAGGCGAACACGCGGCTGCTGTCCGTGACAGCACGAGGGGCGCCCCGGTAACGTGTGCCGCGGCCGGCTGCCGGGTGGGCTGAACGCGCAGCGAGATGCAACCGGGTACCGCTCGCCTGCGTCTGGGAGATATCGGCTCAGAATTCCTGAGCCCGCCAATTCGAGGAGCTATGCCAGAGCCTGTCGGAGGCGGCCAGCGCTACATGCCGGGCCTAGACGCAATGCTGGGGAGTTAAGGGCTGGCGGTTTGTGTCAAGGAGCGTCGGGGTCGGCGTGTCGCGGGCGGCTGGTGCTCGCGGTTGATCGTGGCGGTTATGGCGGTGATCCGCTTGGGCTGTTGCGGTTTGCCGGGCGGGTGTTTGTTCCACCTTGAGATCGGCGATTTGACGCGGCGGGGGCATACGCGGGGCCGGCGGGGGCCGTGGAGACTGGCCAGGACGGCGCGGCCGATGTCGCCGGCCAGGTCGCTGGCCCCGCCGAGCACGTTGCGGGCGCCGGTGACCAGTGTCTGGGCGGTCTGGACGGCGACCTGCCAGCTGGCCCGGTCGGGGTCGGTGCCGGGCACGGTTTCGATCGCGTCGGTGACAGCGATCCGCAGCGCCTGGTAGAGGGCCAGCAGTGCCCACATCTCCTGTTCCAGCCCGGCCGGGTCGCCTGAGCGCAGCACCCGGCCGGCCAGCAGGGTGTGGCGCAGCGCGAGATAGGCGATCTCGTGCTCCCATCTTTCGTGGTAGAGGGCGATGAGAGCGCTGGCCGGGTAGCGGCGCCAGTCGGTCAGGGTGGTGGCCAGCCGGTAGCTGTCCCCGTAGCGGGTGCCGTCGTGGCAGGTGACGGTGACCCGGGCGGCGATGATCCGGACCTTCACCCCGCCGACCAGCGAGGTGAATGACCCGTCGGGCAGATGCGACAGGACCGGCGGGCGGCGAGTCGATCTGAGCCGGACCAGGAACTGGGCCTTCGTGGCGGCGACCTCGGCCAGGAACTCCCCGGCATCAAAGCCGCGGTCGGCCAGCACCAGCATCGAGGCGTCCAGCAGGTGCAGCAGCTTGCGGGCCCAGGCCAGTTCCCCGTCAGCGGTGCTGCCGAAGACCGCGCCGATCAGCGCCCTGGTGCCGGTCTCGCACAGCGTCATCAGCGCGATGACCGGGTAGCCGGTCTCCCCGGCCGCGGCCTTCAGCTTGCCCAGCCAGCCCCGGTTGGCCGGCGTGTCGGGAACCTTGAGGGACCGGCAGCCGTCGAAGGCCACCGTCCGGTACCGGCCGAACCAGGTGCCGGGCGTGCGCGGCTGGCCCAGCGGCCCGGCCAGCACCCCGAACAGCGCGCGCAGCGGCGCCGGTCCCAGGCGGCGGCGCAGGTCCCGCAGCGCCTTCGCCGACGGCACCGGCGAATCAATGGCGGCCAGCGCCGCGGTCAGCTCCGCCCAGACCGCGGCGTACCCGCGGGCCGGGAACAGGCACAGCGCGAGCACGAAGTACAGCCCGGCCCGCGAGGGCAGCAGCCGCAGCCGCCGCTCCCGACGCGGGCCTCCTCCAGCACCGCATCAGCCAGCTCGAACGGCACGATCCGGGTCAGCTCGCCCAGGTGGCCGGGAGCGAACACCCCGGACGCGACCGTAATCGTCGTGGTGATGGCAGACAGCGCCGAATCGATGGCAGACTGGACACGCAACGGAGGTCCTTCAGACGGTTGATCTTGGTCGATACCCGTCCTACCGGACCTCCGTTTGCTATGCGACCAGCGACACGCCGTCAAACGCCAGGTACTTGATCACCAGCCGCGAACCTTAACTCCCCGGCATTGGGCCTAGACGGACTGCGGGCGCTCGCGGTCCTCGCGGTAATCGCCTACCACGTGGGTCTCGGCTGGGCGCAGGGCGGGTTGCTCGGCGTCGGCATCTTCTTCACGCTGAGCGGCTACCTGATCACCGACCTGCTGCTGGCGCAGCAAGCGGCGACCGGCAGCCTGCGACTGGCTGAATTCTGGCGGCGGCGGGCGCGGCGGCTTCTGCCCGCGTTGTTCGTCATGCTCGCGGTAGTGGCCGCCTGGGTGGCGCTACTGCAGCGTGCCCAGCTGCCTGCGCTGCGCGGGCGCGATGGCCGCCGCGGCCGGCTATGTCAGCAACTGGTGGCTGATCGCGCAGAACTCCTCGTACTTCTCCCGGTTCGCGCCGCCCACGCCACTCGGCCATCTCTGGTCGCTGGCGGTCGAGGAGCAGTTCTACCTGATCTGGCCCTGGCTGATCCTGCTGGGGCTGTATCTCACCCGCAGCCGGGGCGAGCAGTCGCGCCGGCGCTGGCTCGCCGGCAGTGACGCTGGCGCTGGCTGCGGTATCGGCGACGCTGATGGCGGTGCTGTACCATCCCGGCTACGACCCGACGCGGGTCTATGACGGGACCGATACCCGCGCCTTCGCCCTGCTCATCGGCGCCGCGCTCGCCATCGTGTGGCCGAGCAGGGAGATGCCGCCGGACTCCGGACCGAAGGCATCGCGTGCTGCTGGACGGCGCGGGCGCTGCGGGCCTCGTCGTGATCGGCGTCATGATCTGGCGGACCGGCCAGTACTCGCCGTTCCTGTACCGCGGCGGCATGGTGCTGCTCTCGGTCGCGACCGCGCTGTCGTGCTCGCCGTGGTCGTCGCCGGCGCTGGCTCGGGCGGCTACTCGGCTGGCGGCCACTGCGCTGGATCGGCGTGCGCTCCTACGGCATCTACCTCTGGCATTACCCGATCATCGTGCTGACGACGCCGGCAGGCGGCGGCGAGACGCTGCTGCGCGGCTCTCTCCAGGTCGCGGCCAGCATCGTGCCTGGCTGCGCTGTCCTGGACGCTTCGTCGAGGAGCCGATCAGGCACGGCGCCATCGGGCGCTGGATCACGCAGCTCCGCACCGGCGCCTGGCACGCTGCCGCCCGCCGTGGCTGGGCGACGGTGAGCATCGCTGCCTGGGCCGTGGTGCTCGTCGCCGCCGCGCTGGCCGGCGCGGTGCCTGCCGCTTCCGCGGGTTCGGTGCTGGCTGCCTCCGGGGAGACCTCGGTGGCCGGCGCGGCCACGGCCGGTAAAGGAAGCAGCCAGGCCGTCAGGCCGGCCGCGTCGGGCAGCGCCGCGCCCTTCCCGCTCAAGACATCCTGCCGCTCCGTTGCGCATTTCGGTGACTCGACCTCCGACGGGCTGGTCTCGGCTGACTACCTGCCGAACCCGGCGCAGCGCATCAGCGCCCAGTATGCCGATGTCGGAGTCTCCCGGACGCGGTTCGAGATTCAGGGCGGGACTTCGATCGTCGAGACGATCCTGCACGAGCCGAATGCCTACACCGTGGCGCGGCGGCTGGTGCGCTCGGGTTACCGGGGCTGCTGGGTCCTCGCGCTCGGCACGAACGACACGGCCGACGTGGCCGTCGGGTCGAACGTCGGTCTGGCCGCACGGATCAGGCGCATGATGTCGGTCGTTCACGGCGAGCCGGTGATGTGGGTCAACGTAAAGTCGCTGCTGTCCAGCGGGCCCTATGCGGAGAAGAACATGCAGGCGTGGAACCGGGCTCTGCTGCGAGCCTGCCCGCACTATCCGAACATGAGGTCTTCGACTGGTCGTCGACCGTCCGCCGCTCGTGGTTCATCTCGGACGGAATCCACTACACCTCGGCCGGATACGCGCAGCGGTCCCGGTACATCGCGGAGGCGCTGGCGGTGGCGTTCCCGCAACCGCAGTCCCTCGACCGCCTGCCGCCGGTCGCCCAGCGGATGGTGGCAGCGCAAGCACAGGCCGGCTGTCTTGTGCCCTGACCGCGAGGGCGCTGCTCGGTCAGCCGTCGGGGCTGCCGTCAGGCGGGCGCGGTGCCGTCAGGCAGGCGGCAGGATGTCACCGAGATTGAAGCGCACGGGCTCCTCGAGCTGACCGAAGCCGCACGACGCCGGATCCCGGTCGTCACGCCAGCGCACCCACTGCGCCGTGTGGCGGAACCGGGTTCCCTCCATGTGCTCGTAGCGGACCTCAGCGACGCGCTCGGGCCGGAGCGGGACGAACGAGAGATCCTTCCCGGCGTTCCACCTGCTGCCCTCGGCCTCACGCGGATGCCGGACACCCTCCTGCCGCACCTCGGTGCCCCAGTTCCACGGATGGCCCTCGAAGGACGTGACCAGCGGCTGCACCTCGGCGAACAACTCGCGGCGGCGTGCCATCGGGAAGGCTCCGACGACGCCGACGCTGGCCAGCCGCCCGGAGTCGTCGTACAGCCCGAGCAGCAGGGATCCGATCGCGTCCGGGCCGCTCTTGTGCGGCCGGTACCCGGCGACGACACAGTCGGCGGTCCGCTCGTGCTTGATCTTGAACATGACGCGCTTGTCCTGCTGATACGAGCCAGCCAGCGGCTTCGCGACCACGCCGTCAAGGCCGGCACCCTCGAACTGACGGAACCAGCCGGCCGCCACTGCCTTGTCCCGGGTGGCTGGCGTCACGTACACCGGCGGCCGGGCCCGAGCAAGCGCCTCACCGAGTAGCTCACGGCGCTGCGCGAACGGCAGCACGGTGCAGTCCTGGCTGCCGAGCGCAAGCAGGTCGAATGCCACGAAGGCAGCCGGGGTCTGCTCCGCCAGCAGCCGCACCCGGCTCGCGGCAGGGTGGATCCGCTGCAGGAGCGCCTCGAAGTCGAGCTTGCGGCCGGCTGGGTCCGGGATCACGATCTCGCCGTCGATGACGCACTGTTCTGGGAAGTTCGCCAGGATCGCGCTGACGACCTCCGGGAAGTACCGCGTCATGGGGCGTTCGTTGCGGCTGCCGATCTCGACCTCGTCGCCGTCGCGGAAGATGACCGACCGGAAGCCGTCCCACTTCGGCTCGTAACTGAGCGGGCCGTCCGGGATCTCCTTCAAGGACTTGGCGAGCATCGGCGCGACAGGCGGCATCACCGGCAGGTCCATCGCCCCATCATGGCTGAAGAGCACCGGCGGGCCGGCGTCGATACCGGATTACGCGGGACCGCGCGAGGTTCATAGCCCCGGTTGAGGGTCTGCAGAAGCAGCTGAGAAGTGAGTCGCCGAGGCTTTCCGGGTCGCCGGCAACCGAGCCGGCCCGCCCCGGAGGTGACCTTCGTTGAACTGGCTATGGCTCAACATTCTGCTCATGGTGGCGGTTTTTCTCCCCGTCACGGGGATCCCGCTCTGGCTCGTACTGCGGCGGCCGGACTTCGGCCCTGAGGCCGCTGACCAGGCGGCCGCCGGGGATCAGGCCGGTGATCCTGGCCAGGGTGAGTGCGCCGGGCAGGCGTCCGCCCGCGTCCCGGCCGGGGCAGGCAGGCAGCGGTCGTAGCCCGATCGCCTCGCTCCGGCCAGGCATCCTGCCAGCGGCCAGCCTGTCCTGATATGAAGGCATCAGTATCTGCAGGGCCAGTGCCTGCAGACGGCGAACGCGCGAGGGAGCCGTCCATGAAGGTGCCGCTCACTATCGGTGATTACCTGAGCCGCGGGGCGGCTGTCTACGGCGACCGGGTCGCCGTGATCGACGAGCCTGGCACCGCTGGCTCGCTGGGCACGCTGACCTACCGGGAGCTGGAGAGCCGGGTCCGCGGCATGGCGCTCGCCCTGGATCAGCTCGGCGTCGGCCACGGCGAGAGGATCGCTATCGTCAGCCCGAACGCTGCCCGGTTTCTGATCTCCTATTTTGGTGTCAGCGCCTACGGACGGATCCTGGTGCCGGTCAATTACCGGCTCAACGCCGACGAGATCAGCTACATCGTCGGGCACTCGGGGTCGTCCGTGCTGCTGGTGGACCCGGAGTCAGCCGAGAACCTGCGCGGCATCAGCGCGAAGCACAAGATCGTGCTGGACGGGTCGGCGGACGCTGACCTGTTCGCGCCCGCTGCGGACGGAGCAGAGCCGGCGGCATGGAGTGCGGACGAGGATGCGACCGCGAGCATCAACTACACCAGCGGCACGACGGCGCGGCCCAAGGGCGTCGAGCTGACCCACCGGAACTGCTGGCTGAACGCTGCCACGTTCGGCTGGCATACGACGGTCACTGACCGCGACGTGTTCCTGCACACGCTGCCGATGTTCCACTGCAACGGCTGGGGAATGCCGTACGCGGTCACGGCGATGGGCGTACCTCAGGTCGTCGTCCGCAAGATCGACGGCGAGGAGATCCTGCGGCGCATCGAGGCGACCGGCGTGACGCTGCTCTGTGGTGCGCCCGCTGTCGTCGCCGCGATCCTCACCGCCGCGGCAGAACGGCAGTCCGCCGGCCGGGCGATTCCGGGGGCCGGCACTGTCCGCATCGTCGTCGCCGGAGCGCCGCCGCCGTCGAAGACCATCGAGCGCGTCCAGACTGAGCTCGGCTGGGAGTTCATCCAGATCTACGGGCTGACCGAAACCGCGCCGCTGCTGACCGTCAACCGGGCCGTGGCCGAGTGGGACGATGTCGCGCCGGCCGAGCGCGCGGTGCTGCAGTCCCGCGCGGGCGTGCCTGCGGTGGGCGTGCAGATTCGTACTGACGAGGACGGGGAAGTGCTCGCGCGGTCGAATCACGTCTTCGCGGGTTACTGGCAGCAGCCGGAGGAGTCCGCGCGGGCGCTCGAAGGTGGCTGGTTCCACACGGGTGACAAGGGCCACCTCGAGGCGAACCAGTACCTGGTGATCTCCGACCGGAAGAAGGACGTCATCATTTCCGGCGGCGAGAACGTCAGCTCGGTCGAGGTCGAGGACTGCCTCTACCAGCATCCGGCAGTGGCCGAGGCCGCGGTTATCGGGGTCCCGGACCCCCGGTGGGGCGAGACCGTGAAGGCGCTGGTGGTGCTGCGGACGGCCGACGGCGCGACCGAGGCCGACCTGATCGAGCACTGTCGCTCACGACTGTCCCACTTCAAGTGCCCGACATCGGTCGAGGTGCGCGACGCCCTTCCGCGGACCGCCACCGGCAAGCTGCAGAAGTTCAAGCTGCGCGAACCGTACTGGCAGGGTCTCGACCGCAAGGTCAACTAAGGACCGGTGGCTGTCCGCGCTAAGGTCGGCCAACGTGAGCGCACTGCGAGTTGCCATCGGGCCTGAGCTCAGCCAGTTTGCGGCGGACGCCGTTCGTGAGGGCGGCGGTGAGCCCGCAGCGCCAGACTCCGCCGCCGACGCCCTGGTATGGCTGGCGCCGCACGACACCGACGGGCTACGCGCGGCGCTCGCCGCAACCGGCGCCCGCTGGATCCAGCTTTCCTCCGCAGGCGTCGAGCTGATCGCAGCCGCCGGCCTACTCGATCCGGAGCGCACCTGGACCTGCGCCAAGGGCAGCTATGCCGAGCCGGTCGCCGAGCACGCGCTCACGCTCGCCCTGGCCGGACTTCGCTGCCTGCCCGAACGCATCATGGCGACGTCCTGGGGCCCGCCAGCGGGGCAGACGCTCTTCGACGAACCGGTGACGATTATCGGCGGCGGCGGGATCACGACCAGCCTGATGGCGCTGCTCGCGCCGTTCCGGGCGAAGGTGACAGTCGTCCGCCGTAGTGCGGAGCCGGTGCCCGGCGCCACGCGCACGCTGCCGGCCGCCATGCTCGCGGACGCGCTGTCGGACGCCCGGGTGGTCTTCCTCGCGCTCGCCCTGACGCCGCAGACGACCGGCATTATCGGCGCCCGCCAGTTCGCGGCGATGCGGCCCGGCAGCTGGCTCATCAACGTCGCCCGGGGGCGGCACGTCGTCACGGACGCGCTGGTCAGCGCACTCGACGCCGGGGAGATCGCCGGCGCGGGGCTGGACGTCACCGATCCCGAGCCACTGCCGGACGGCCACCCGCTGTGGGCCCGGCCGCGCTGCATCATCACGCCGCACACCGCGGACACCGAGGAAATGGTCCGCCGGCCGCTAGCGCTGCGAATCCGTGACAACGTCAGCAGATTCGCCGCAGGCGAGCCACTGACCGGAGTCGTCGACCCGGTGGCTGGTTACTAACCGCCCGTTTCGCTGGTACTTGCTTCCCGGGCCAGAAACGCGGCGCCGCGGGGCGAGATCCGGTAGCCCACGTCGAGGCTGATGGTGAGCCCCAGTTCCTTCAGCCGCCGGACGTGCAGCTTGAAGTCGGGCCGGTGCCAGTCCAGCTCCGGCGCGAGGATCGCCGACGAGATGGCGGGCCGTTCCGCGATGGTCGTCAGCACCACCCGTGTCCAGGGGCCCCGCTTGCTCCGTGCGTCCATGCGGTCGAGGCGCGCGGCGAGCGCCCGTGCGTCCGCGTCGCTCAGGTCCGCTGTCGCGGCTAGCTCGGACCGGGGGTCCGGCGTGTCCAGCGCGCGGAATCTGATCCGGTAGAGCGGCAAATCCCGATCTCCGCGCAGGTCAGCGACGAGCGCCGGAACCGAAGAGAACCCGGCGTCCCGTGCGTCAGCTGGCGTGATGTCCTCGGTCCCCACCAGATCGACGCTCTCCGCGAGCACCATGCCGAGGCCAGTCCGGTAGTGGTGGCCAGCCACGACCTGCGGCCGGCGCCACCGGCGGAAGGCCATCGTGATGCTGCCGTCACGAAGGCCGGTACGCAGACGCGGCTCGAACTGCACGCAGCGACTGTACTGCGGTGCCAGCCGCTGCCGAGCGCGGTCCTGCGCGGATGCCGGACGCCGTGCGCGATCATCGACATCTGCGGAGGATTCCGGATGTCTCGATCCGGCTAGCTAGCCGCGGGCGGGTTGCGCTTGCTCCGCTGCCGGCGGGACGGGCCACAATGGGCAGATGAGCGCAGGCATGATCGCGCGGCCGGGCAGCGCCGAGGTTATCGACGAGCATGCCACGCACGTGCCCGCGGCACCGCTGCGCGGTCTGGTCGAGGACTGTGTCGCCTTCCGGCAGGCGGGAGTCGCTCCCACGCGGCACCGCGGTCTGCCGTCGTCCTCCATGACGCTCATCTTCACTCTCGACGATCCGCTGGTGCTGGCCGCGCATCCGGACCCGGCTCAGCCTCCCGGTGTCTACCAGACCCTGGTCGCAGGCCTGCATACAGCACCCGCTCTCATTACGCACGACGGGCGTCAGTCCGGCATTCAGCTCGGTGTGAGCCCGCTGGGCGCACGGGCACTGCTCGGCTTCCCGGCCGGTGAGCTGGCGGACTGCGACGTACCTGGCGACGACGTTCTCGGCCCGCTCGCCGCGGAGGTCCAGGACCGGCTCCGGTCCGCCCCGACCTGGGCTGACCGGTTCGCCATTCTCGACGATGTCCTCACCGCCCGGGCGGCGCAGGCTGCCAGCCGCCGGGGGGTCGCCGTCAGCGCCGAGGTCAGACATGCCTGGCGGCGCCTCCAGCAGACCGGCGGGAGGGCCTCCGTCAGCCAGCTCACCGCCGAGACCGGCTGGAGTGACCGGCATCTGCGAAGCCGATTCCGCGAGGAGACCGGCCTGGCGCCCAAGGCCGCGGCGCGGGTCATGAGGTTCGAGCGCGCCCGGTGGGAGCTGCAGCAGCGGGCCGCGGCCAGGGAGGCGCTCCGCCTCGCGGAACTCGCTGCCGCCTTCGGCTACTTCGACCAGGCGCACCTGGACCGTGACTTCGGCCTCCTCGCCGGGTGTTCTCCGACGACCTGGGTGGCGGAGGAGTTCCGAAACATCCAAGCCCGGGCGGGCTAGCCGCTGGGAGGCTGGCCGCATGACCGACATGACTCCTAGGCCACAGGTGTGGCCGACGCTGCGGGCGCGGGATGCTCGCGCGCTCATCAGGTTCCTGGTCGACGCCTTCGGATTCGAGGACACGGTCGTCCTCGGCGAGGGCGATCAGGTCGACCACGCTCAGCTGTCGTGGCCGCCCGGCGGCGGCATCATGCTCGGCTCAGCACGACGGCCGGGTGACGAGACGGACGACTGGCCGCTGGCGCCAGGCAGCTTCGGCGCGTACGTGGTCACCGACGATCCGGACGCCTTGTTCGGCCGCGCGACGGCCGCGGGCGCCGAGGTCCTCATCGAGCTGCACGACACCGACTACGGGTCGCGTGACTTTGCTGTGCGCGACTCGGAGGGCAACCGCTGGTCGTTCGGCACGTACCGGGGCGATCCGCGCGCCTGACCTGAGGGTGCTCTGGCGCTCGTGGATGTGACTTCGGTGGTGCCAGAGGCACACCACGGCCGCATCCACGAGCAATCCCGCGCGCGGCTTCCGCTGCTACGACCCGGGTAAGGCGCGGCTGGGCCTCGCCCGGCGTCAGGTCGAGGCCTGCGCGCGCGAGCCAGCCCGCGACGCCGTCCTCGGCTGCGGCCCCGGTGATCTCGTCAGCCACGGCCAGCACGGCAGCGTGAGCGCCGTCAACGGCGACGAAGTGCCCGACGCCGCCGGCCATCGCCAGGTCGTTGTGCGAATCGCCGAACCCGACTGCGTCGGCAGGATCGATGCCGAGCTCCTGAAGGGCTCGCCGTACGCCCGTGCCCTTGTCCACGCCCGCTGCCGCGATGTTGACGATCTGGTCGTCCGCATAGGTGATGGTCGCCCGCCCGTCGAACAGCCCCGCCGCGGCCAGTGCCGCCGCGAGCGCGGCCGAGTCGAGCCCCGGGTGATGCACGGCGAGCAGCGTGGCCGGCTGCCGGACCAGGTCGCGGAGCGGCACCACCTGCCGCGGGCCGGCGTGCACGTACCCGAACGCGTCGGCGTACTCCGGGCTCATCGACCATGATGTCCCGTCGTGGGCGGCAAGCCCGCCGGCGGTCAGCCTGGCCGCACCCCGCTCCGCCGCCTCGGCCACGTCACCCAGGTCACCCGACAGCAGCCCGGCAAGGTCGGCAACGACGCCGAGGTCCAGGTGCTCCTGCCACAGTATGCTCTGGCCGCCCGGGCCGAGTCCGATGGCGCCGTTGCAGCAGACGGCAGCGCTTACCTCCGGCAGCACCGGCCCGAGAACCTGCAGCCCCTCCGGGGTCCGGCCGCTGGCGGGCAGGAAGGCGACACCCGCGCCGCGCAGCGCGCGGACCGCGGCCACGGTGGCGGCGCTCAGCCCGCCGCCCCGCAGCACAATCGTGCCATCCAGGTCGGAGACGACAGCGCGAAGACGACCCGGCAGCACGCCGTCATTGTTCCATGCTGGGTGTCTGCGAGCTCCGCGCGGCCGTGCCGGCCGTGCGGCAGCTGGCTCGGCGCAACTGGCGTCGGGTGCTATTTTCCGGCGCTCTTGGCACCCGGCAGTGTCGCGATATCATCACGGCAATCCGACTCAGGTGGTGATTCCGGGCACGATGGCGGCAACCGGCGCGAGCAGCAGCAGGACCCCCGGTAGCACCGGCAGCGCGAGCTACGACTTCGTCATCGTCGGCGGCGGCTCGGCCGGCTGTGCGCTGGCGAACCGGCTGTCGGCGGACCCGGCCCGTCGCGTCCTGGTCCTCGAGGCCGGGCGGCCGGACTACAAGTGGGACGTCTTCATTCACATGCCGGCCGCGCTGACGTTCCCGATCGGCAGCAGGTTCTACGACTGGCAGTACGAGTCCGAGCCTGAGCCGTTCATGAACGGCCGTCGCATCTACCACGCGCGCGGCAAAGTGCTCGGTGGCTCCAGCAGCATCAACGGCATGATCTTCCAGCGCGGCAATCCGCTCGACTACGCCCGCTGGGCCGCTGATCGCGGCATGGCTGCCTGGGACTACCCGCACTGCCTGCCGTACTTCAAGCGGATGGAGACCTGCCTGGCGGGCGCGAACGACTTCCGGGGCGGCGACGGCCCGCTCGTGCTCGAGCGCGGCCCCGCCGACAGCCCGCTGTTCCGAGCCTTCTTCCGGGCTGTGCAGGAGGCCGGCTATCAGCTCACCGACGACGTCAACGGGTACCGGCAGGAGGGGTTCGCGCCGTTCGACCGCAACCTGCACCGCGGCCGCCGCCTCTCCGCGGCGCGCGCCTACCTGCACCCGGTGCTCCGCCGCCCGAACCTGACCGTGCACACCCGCGCCTTGGTGACGAAGATCCGGCTGGATGGCACCCGTGCCACCGGCCTGGAGTACGTACGGGGCGGCCGCGCTGAGAGCGTCACGGCGGGCGAGATCATCCTGTGCGGCGGTGCCGTCAACAGTCCGCAGCTGCTGCAGCTATCCGGCATCGGCAGCCCGGAAGTCCTCGAGCCCGTGGGCGTGCAGGTCCGGCACGAGCTGCCGGGCGTCGGCGAGAACCTGCAGGACCACCTTGAGGTCTACGTGCAGTACGGCTGCAAGCAGCCGGTCTCGGTCGCGCCTGCGCTCAAGTGGCGCAACCGGCCGCTCGTGGGCGCTCGGTGGCTGTTCCTGCGCAGCGGTCCGGGCGCGACGAATCACTTCGAGGGCGGCGGCTTCGCCCGCAGCAACGACGACGTCGCCTACCCGAACCTCATGTTCCACTTCCTGCCGATTGCCGTGCGGTATGACGGGTCCGCTCCCGCAGGCGGCCACGGCTACCAGGTCCACATCGGGCCGATGAACTCCGATGCGCGCGGCAGCGTCAGGATTACCTCGCCGGATCCGGCGGTCAAGCCGGCGCTGCGGTTCAACTACCTGTCCACTGAGCAGGACCGGCGCGAGTGGGCGGAGGCGATCGGGGTGGCCAGGAAGATCCTCACTCAGCCTGCGATGGCGCCGTACAACGCCGGCGAGCTGTCGCCCGGGCCGGAGGTGCAGACGCCCGAGCAGATCCTCGACTGGGTGCGGCGCGACGGCGAGACCGCGCTGCATCCGTCGTGCACCTGCGCGATGGGAACCGGCCCGCTGGCGGTGACCGACCCGGACAGCCTGCGGGTCCGTGGCCTGGACGGACTGCGCGTGGTAGACGCGTCGGTCATGCCGTATGTCACCAACGGCAACATCTACGCCCCGACGATGATGATCGCCGAGAAGGCCGCCGACCTGATCCTGGGCAGCACCCCGCTGCCCCCCGTCATGGCGCCGTTCTACACCCGCTCGGGAGACCCCGCGCCCGGCGCCCGGGACACGCACGTACCGTCCGAACTGCCGCAGTCGCCCGGGTGAGGAGCCAGCGGGAGTTCAGCCTGCTGCGGACCGGGATGCTGCGATGACGACCGACGGGAGGATCTGGTGACCGGTACGGGTGACGATCCTCGCGACCCGCTGGGGCTGCGCGGCGACGCGCCCATGCTGGCCGCCTGGCTGGACTTCACCCGGCAGGCCGCGGCAGGCGACCCGCTGCCGATGGGCGTGCCCGGGCACAAACAGCGGCAGGACCTGGTCGGCGCCGTGATCGCAGGTGACGCTCCCTTCTACGGCGGGCTTGACACCATCAAGCACGCCGACGCACTGCGGGTCGACTCTGAGCGGCGGGCAGCAGATCTGTGGGGCGCGGACTGGTGCCGGTTCTCCGTGGCGGGCTCGACGCACGGCAACCAGGCCCTCGCGCTCGCCGTTGGCCAGCCCGGTCAGGAAGTGATTATCAACCGGACCCTGCACCGGTCGCTGCTGCTGGGCCTCGTGCTCGCCGGACTGCGGCCGGTGTGGGTGCGGCCGGAGATCGACGTGGCGTCCGGTCTCCCGGCAGGGGTAGCCGTGTCCGTCGTGGCCGACGCACTGGCGGCGCACCCGGATGCGTGCGGCGTGTTCCTCGGCGACCCGACGTACGTCGGGACGCTCGCCGACCTGACCGGCCACGCAGCGGTCGCGCATGCGGCCGGAGTGCCGCTCATCGTAGACGCGGCGTGGGCGGCGCAC
Source organism: uncultured Actinomycetota bacterium (assembly GCA_963711535.1). Taxonomy (GTDB): domain Bacteria; phylum Actinomycetota; class Actinomycetes; order Streptosporangiales; family Streptosporangiaceae; genus JAJYUU01. Next base: position 1,870,331 of record CAVQEN010000008.1, read on the forward strand.
CTCGGCTTTCATCCCGACCTGCCGCCGCACGCGCTGGCCGCGGGCGCGGATGCGATGGTGACCAGCGCGCACAAAGCGCTGCCCGCCTACACGCAGGGTGCCCTCGTACTAGCCCGGACGCAGCGCCTCGACGCGGCCCGGCTGGACCGGGCCTTCGAGGCTACGCACACGACGAGTCCGACGGGCTCGATCATGGCGAGTATCGACGCTGCCCGCGCGCTTCTCGCGGCGCACGGTGAGCGGCTCTGCGGCCGGCTGCTGCGCGGAGTGGCGGCCGCGCGCCAGCGCCTTCGCGAGGTGCCGGGTGTCGACGTGCTCGACGGGCCGGGCGTAGAACCGACGAAACTGGTCGTGCTGCTGGCCGGAACCGGCGCGCACGGAAACAAGGTCGAAGCCGACATCATCGCGGCCGGGATGCCGGTCGAGATGGCCGACCGCGACACCATCGTGCCGATCCCGACGATCGCCGACGACGAGCAGCAGATCGCGAAGTTCACCGAGGTGCTGATCGGTGCGATCGAGCGGCACCGGACGCAGCCGCGTCACGTGGTGGCGGCCGCCTCCTGGACCGTCGAGCCGCAGACGGTGCTGGCGCCGCGGGAGGCGTTCTTCGCGCCGAACGAGACCGTGGTCGCGAGCGCGGCGATCGGGCGGGTGAGTGCGGAGCTGATCGCGCCGTATCCGCCTGGTGTCCCGGTGCTCGCGCCGGGCGAGCTCATCACCGTGGCGGCCGTGGACGCGCTGCGAGAGGTCGCGGCGGACGGCGGCCGGATCGCCTACGCAGCCGATCCGAGCCTGCAGACGTTCCAGGTGGTCTGCCGCTAGCCCTGCGTTCGTGACGGCTCATCGCTAGCAGGTATCCAGTAGCTGAAGCAGCACAGTGCTCGTGCGGGCTAGGCGCCAGTCTTGCCGGGCAAGGCGCGGTCGAGGACGGAGATGAGGACCAGGGCGAGGCTGACTCCGATCATGATCCAGGCGATGAGGTGGACGCCGCTGTCGGTGACGCTGGCGTGGAAGACGATCCCGGTGATGGCCGAGGACGCGATCGACCCGACGTAGCCGAAGGTACGCAGCAGCCCGGACGCGGTGCCGAGCTGGTCGGCGGGCGCCTGGGAGTACAGAGCGGTCTGGTTGCCCGCGGAGGCGAAGCCCGTGACGAGGCCGAAGACGAGCGTGATGAGGACGATCCAGCCGATCCAGGCGGACCTGCTGAGGATGAGCACCCCAGCCGAGCCGACGAGGCAGGCCACCGCCGCGGCAATAACCGGGCCGCGGACCAGGTTGCGCCGTGAGACGGGCGAGATGACCAGGCCAGAGATCAGTGTCATCGGGAGCACAATCAGGCCCGCTGCCGTCTCGCTGAGTCCCCGCACGGCCTCGATCCACTGGGTGATCCCGTACAGCACGACGTACAGGCAGAGCATGGCCAGGCCGAAGCGCAGGTACGTGCGGGTGAGGGCCGTATTGGACGCGAGCATCCGGACGTCGAGGAAGGGCGTGCCCGTGCGAAGTTCCCAGAACACGAGCGCTATCCATGCCGCGGCCGAGATGCCCAGCAGGTACCAGTGGGCGACCGGAAGCCCGAACAGGAACACCAGCAGCGCGATCATCCCGAGGGCGAAACCGGCGATGCCGCCGAGGTCGAGGCGCGAGGCGAGGTCGCGCAACCGCAGCGGGCGGTGAAGCGGCCCGTCGGGCTGCACCCAGGCGAGTGCCGCGACGAACGCGATCAGCGCGAACGGCACGTTGACGAAGAAGACCGACCGCCAGCTGAGCGCGCCGACCAGGATGCCGCCGACTGGCAGCCCGAGCGACGCGGTCGCGATCCCGGCGATCTGCAGGCCGCCCAGCACGCCTCCGGGCGGCCTGTCCAGCCCGGCGTCCCGTGCGCGGCGGCGGATCAGCAGCATCGCAGTCGGGTACGCGCAGGAAGTGCCGAGACCGATCAGTACCCGGCTGATCAGCAGGGTGATGATGTCCTGTGCAAACCCGCCGATCAGGCCGCCGGCGCCGACCATGATGATCCCGGCGAGGAAAACCCGGCGCGGCCCCAGGACCTCGGCGGCCTTGCCGGCTGTGGGCTGCGCGATTGCGGTCGCCAGGTAAAGCGCGGTGACCAGAGCAGCGGTCTGCCCGACCGGCACCCCGAGCCCATGCGCGATCGGCAGCAGGGCCGTCGCGATCAGTGAGCTGTTGACGGGATTGAGGGCCGACCCGATGAACAGCGGGGTAGTGAACTGCCACGGGAACGGGCGGCCCGGCGTGGGCGCGGCGTCGCTGGCCGCGCTGGGAGAACGTGCCTCTGGTGAGGCAGACATGGCGGCTCCAGTCGCTTGTCGGGCTGCGCTCAGAGCAGATCGGCGAGGCGCTCGATCAGGGGCGCCGCGGCCGCGAGGATCTCGGTCTGCTCGTCGGTGAATGACTCGTCGAGGACGGCGACGATCCGGTCGACCACGGCGTTGCGCCCCGAGTGGACGGCCGCCAGGCCATCGGGTGTCAGGTTCAGGATCGACAGGCGCCCGTCTGCGGCATCCGCACTGCGCACCACCAGGCCAAGCTTCTCCAGGCTCGCGATCGTGGCTCCCATTGCCTGCGGGGAGATCTGCTCGCGCCGGGCCAGCTCAGCGGTCGTCATTCGTCCGAGCCGGGCCAGCCGCGACAGGGCTGTCACCTGCGGGATGCTCAGCTCGCCTTCGGCCGAGGCTTCCCGGATGCGGCGCTTGAACGCGCCGATGGCAACCCGGAGATGGCTGGCCGTCTCCCGCACCCCCGGTATCTCGCTCACGCTCTCCTCGGATCCGGCCATGATTAGAAGGCTAGCATTCCAAGACCAATATTGCAAACCTAGACTTCTGTTATGACGGAAGGGCTGAGCTGGGCGCCGGGAGTCGTCTGCAGGCGCAGGCCGGGGTAGCCGCGCGGCTGACGACAGGCGGGCCGGTGCCGACCAGCATGGGGTCATGGCTAGCGGACGGAATCGGATGGCTTACGCGGGACCGGTCGCCCAGGGGAGCGCCGACGCAGGCGACGGCGGACGGCAGGCTGTGCTGATCCTGATGTCCGACACGGGAGGCGGTCACCGGCGCGCCGCCGAGGCCGTCGCCGTCGCGCTCGGTCAGCGCTATCCGGGCCGCTTCCGGCCGGTGCTGTGCGATCCGCTGGCGGGACCCGCCTCGGCGTGGCCGTTGCGCTGGCTCGCCCGGCTCTACGGGCCGCTGATCCGCCGGACGCCCTGGGCCTGGGGAGCCGCTTATCACCTCACGAACTCGCGTGCCGTCATGGCCGTGCTCTGGCGCACGGTGTTCGCGTTCGCCGACCGTCCGGTGCGGCGCGCCGTGGCGGAAGCCCGGCCTGCCGTCATCGTCTCGTGCCACCCGCTGACTGGCCGTGCCGCAATACGGGCGGCCCGGCGCGCGCCGGGCACACCGGTCGTCACGGCCATCACGGATCTGGTCAGCGTGCACGCGTCCTGGCGGTATCCGGGCGCGAATCAGGTCGCCGTGGCCACGCCGCAGGCAGGCGCAGTGGTCCGCGCGGCACTGCCAGGCGTTCCGTGCGTGCAGACTGGCCTGCCGGTGGCGGTGCCGGCGGATGCCTGCTCGCATGCGCTGCCAGCAGCGAACGTGCGACCCGCGGTTCCGGAGCGCTCGGGCGGCAGTGAGCGGGCCGTCCGCCGCCGGAAACTCGGCATCCCCGAATCGGCGATCGTGGTCCTGCTGACCGGTGGCGCAGAGGGATGCGGCAGGCTCGGCCGCCGTACCCGGGCGATCCTCGGATCGCTCGCGGAGGTGCACGTGGTCACGGTCTGCGGCCGCAACGCGCGCCTGCTGCGCAGGCTGCGGAAGCTGCGTGAGTCCGGGAGGCTCCCGGCAGCCCGGCTGACAGTGCTGGGCTTCGCGGACGCGATGACCGACTGGCTGAGAAGCGCTGACGTTGTGGTGACCAAGGCCGGGCCGGGGATCCTGGCGGAGGCGGCGTGCTGCGCCACGCCGATTCTGGTGACCTCCCACCTGCCCGGCCAGGAACGCGGCAACGGCGGGCTGGTGATACGAGCCGGAGCCGGGCTGTCGGTGCGCGGGATCGGCGACATGGTGCGGGCGCTGGCCGAGCTCTCCTCCGATCCCGTGACGCTTGCCCGGATGCGTGCGGCCAGCGGCGCGCTAGCGCGGCCGGAGGCGGCGGCCGCCGTCGCCGACCTCGTCGCCGCACGGTGCGCGGGCGTCGATGGTCAGCACGCCGACGCACAGCATGCCGGTGCGGTCGCCCCCGTGCAGGCGGCGGCGCCGTGAGTGGCCGCGGCAGCCCGGACACCAGGCGCGCGCCGCTCAGGCTGGCTCAGCCCCGACGGGGAGGGCACTCAGCCGGGGCGCTTCTGCGGGCGGGGGCGCGGGCCGTGCCGGTGCTCTCCGAGCTTCGGGTCGCCCGGCCGGAGCGGCCGATCACCGAGTGCTGGGCGCAGGTGCCGGTCGCGCCGGCCGGAGACACGCTGCTCGGGATCAGCTTCCGGCCGCTGCAGGCGCGTGAGCTCGGCCTGGATCCTCGCGCTGCGCTGCGGGAGTTGCTGACCTTTCCGTTCCCGCTCGTCCGCCTCGCGGCGTACTGGGACCGGCTGGAACCTGCCGCCGGACGGCTCGACACCACGGAGCTGGACGAGCAGCTGGCGGCGGCGAGCGCCGCCGGCAAGCGGGTGATCCTCTGCGTCGGCGCGGTCAAGGCATTCGGGTACCCGGAATTCTTCGTGCCTGCGCACGCGCTTCCCGAGCCGCTGCCAGAGGGGAGACTGATCACCCCGGTCACGCACCCGCAACTGCTGGCGTCCGCGACAGGCTTCATCACGCGCATCGTCGAGCGCTACCGCGACCATCCGGCGCTGGCCGCCTGGCAGGTCGAGCACGAGCCCGCCGACCCGCTCGGCATGGAGCACTCGTGGCGGCTGGCTGCCGAATTCGCGGCCGCCGAGGCAGCCGCTGTGCGAGCGGCCGATCCGTCGCGCCCGCTCATCGCGACCGGCTTCCTGCCGACGTCGCTGCCCGTGCGCGTGCAGCAGCACTGGCGCAGCCGGGACCAGGGCGACTCACTGGCCGTCGTGCCGCGCATAGCCGACGTCGTCGGCCTGGACCTGTATCCCCGGCACGGGCTTGCCCGGCTCGGTCCGGTCACGGCCTACCTGGACGGGAGCAGCACCCGCCTTGTGCGCCGCGCCAGCGAGCGGTACGTCGCCGCCGCCGCCGCAGCTGGCTGCCGCATCATGGTCACCGAGGGTCAGGCCGAGCCGTGGGAGACGGTGACCACACCGCCGAGCGTTCCCGGCCGCGGCATGTTCAGCTGCCTTCCCGAGCACCTCGTCGGCACCTATAACGCCGCCATGAAGCTGGGCAGCTGCGTGCCGGGCGGCTTGCGGGCGTACCTGTTCTGGGGGGCCGAGTACTGGCTGCTGCGGCGCGAGCAGGGCGACGACAGCTACCTTCGGGCGTTCCGCCGGATCCTGGCGGAAGCGGTGGCCTAGGCCGGGCGTGCAGGCCTCAGCGCACTCGCTCCCGATGGCGGAACACGGCCGCGCCGACGACGAGGAGCGCCGCGGTCAGCGGCGCAATCACTGCGAGGTCGGTGGCCACTCCGACCGTGACAACGCGGCCGTAGGCGGGCAGGCCGGCGTAGAAAGTGGCTCGCACCAGCTCGACGGCGTAGCGCATCGGCATGAGCCAGGCGACGTCGCCCAGCAGCCGGGGCGCGTGCGTGAGCGGCACGAGCACGCCGCCGAGGACGTACTGCGGAATGATGAGGAACTGGAAGATCTGCATTGCCGACCGCTGATTCGGCAGTGCGGCAATGGTCGCCAGCCCGAAGGCGGCACCGAGCAGGCAGCAGACTGCGCCGGTGGCGGCCAGGCCGAGCACCTGCGCGCCGGTCATCCGGACGCCGAACGCAACCGCGAATGCCACGATGAGCACGCCCTGGCTCAGCGCCACCGCGGTTTCCCCGGCGATCTTGCCGGCCAGCAGCATCGCTCGCGCGACCGGGGCGACGAACAGCTCGCGGGAGAAGTCATTCTCCCTGTCCTCGACGATGGAGATCATTCCGGCGGCTGCGGACTGGAACAGGCTGGCCGCCAGGACGCCGGTGAACGACAGCGTGATCGTCGACACGCCGGTCACCTTCCCGACCGTCGACTGCAGCAGGCCGCCGAGGCCGGCGATCAGCAGCACCGGAAACGCCAGGTTGACGGCCAGCCGCGGCCGGTCGCGCAGCAGCTTGATCACATCGCGCTGGGCGATCGCCAGCAGTGCGGTCAGCTCGGCTGCGGCGCGGCCCGGTCGCGCGGCTGAAGCAGCCTGCTGGCCGCCTTGCCAGCGGACCCTTGCGGTCACTCCGGGACGCACGGCTGCTCCCGGCCGACGAGGGAGAGGTAGGCATCCTCCAGGGACTGCGCCTGGTGACGGCGGCGCAGGTCGGCCGGGCTGCCACGATCCACGATCCGGCCTGCCACGATGACGCAGGCGAAATCGGCAGCTTCGGCCTCTTCCAGATAATGCGTCGTCAGCAGAATGGTCGTCCCAGACTGTGCGCGCAGGTCGTTGAGGTGTGTCCACAGGCTGCGCCTGCTCTCGGGATCGAGCCCGGCCGTCGGCTCGTCGAGAAACAGGACCGCGGGACGGTGCAGAAGCGCGCGCACGATCTCCAGCCGCCGCCGCTGCCCGCCGGACATGAGCCTGACGGGCTGCCCCAGCAGGTCAGTGACGCCGAGGATCCCGGCGGTCTGCTGCACGTCCGACCGGTAGGAAGCCGGCATCATGCGGTAGAGAGGGCGCCACGGGCACAGGCCGTAGAGCATTGCGTGCAGCCGCAGGTTCTCCTCCGCGGTGAGGTTCTGGTCCAGGGCCGGCTGCTGGAAGACGACGCCAATCTGCCGCCGGACGCCGGCCTGATCGGTGCGGACGTCCCGGCCGGCGACTCGGACGCATCCCGACGTTTGCTCGAGCGTCGTCGTCAGGATGGCGATAGTCGTGGTCTTGCCGGCACCGTTCGGTCCGAGCAGACAGCAAAACTGGCCGCTGGCCACCTCGAAGCTGATGCGGTCGACGGCGTTGCCGGATGCGCCGCGGTAGCGCTTGACCAGCTCTGTGACCTGGACAGCGGTCGTCATGGCCGGTCAGCACTGACCGGCGCGGCCGCATGCGGCCGTAGCTGCCGGTACCGCGCGTCCAGTCCGCGGCGCCGCGCCCTGGCAGTGACGGCCTGCAGAACCGGCCGGACGAGACGGCGCGGCAGCAGCGGTGCCCGGACTTCGCGCTCGAAGTCGGCCATGAACAACGCGAGTTCCACGAGCCGGGGCAGCGCCAGGCCAGCTGCGTGCTGCTCCTGCGCCAGCGCCGCCGCGGTCTCCAGGAGGTCCTGCATGCCCAGGGCAGGCCGGGACTCGACCCGCAGGCGCGCGCTGCCCGGGCCGGCGTTGGCGAAGTGATGGACAGTGCCCGGCGGCACGAGGACGCTGTCACCGGGACAGGCAGTGATACGGCGGCGGCCAACCCGGAAGCGCATCCGGCCTTCGAGGACCGTGAACTTCTCTGACTGCTCAGGGTGAGCGTGGCTGCTCGGGACCCTGCCGCCGGGAGCGAGCCTGAGCTCCCAGTCGAGCACTTCGCCGGCAGTCTGTGCGGCCGTCCGCAGGATGGTGATCTCCTCGCCGCTGAGCGGGTTCACGATTGGGCTGGGCTGGGACATCTGACTCGCCGTTAGCTGACGTCCGCGCGGACAGTTGTCCTCGCGGCCACGGCCGCGATGACGACCGCGATGGCCGCAAGCAGCGCTGCGGCTGCGGCGAACGGGAGCGGTGACGCGCTGGTCGCAGCGTCGTGCGCGGGCCCGAAGGCAGCGCCGCCGAGCGCGCTGCCGGCCAGGGTGGTCGCCGCAGTGTAGGGCAGGTACGGCTGGGCGGAGTTGTACAGGCTGCCGAGAACGGACTCGATCACGATGGCCCAGATGAACACGCCGATCACTCCCGCCAGCTGCGAGCGGATCAGCGACCCGAGCCCGACGCCGATCGCGGCCAGCAGCGCCCCGGCCATCAGATGGCCGGCTGCGTACCGGGCGATCGTCCCTGCGCTCAGCGGCACCGGATCGCCGTGGGCGAGGACGAAGCCCAGGCCGACACCGGTGGCAATCAACCAGCCCGCGAGTCCGTAGAGAGCACCGGCCCCGGCGGCGGCGAACGCCTTGGCCGCGAGTACCCGGTCGCGGCGCGGCGTGAGCAGATAGGTGGCGGTGGCGGTCGAGTGGCGGAACTCCCCGCTCGACACAGTCACGCCGAGGACTGCCGCGAGCAGAAGCGACCAGATACCGCCGGTGATCACCGAGCCGAAACCCGGCGCCGTCGACACCGGCGCGACTGCATCGCCACCCGCTCGCGTGGCCTCAAGGACGCTGAACAGCGCCGTGAGGACGACAGCGGTAATCAGCAGGCCGTAACTCAGCCTGGTGGTGCGGAGTTTGAGCAGCTCGATTCGGACAAGCCTGGTCATTGCAGGGCCTCCGGTACGGACGACGCGGCATGGGCCGCTGTGAGGCCCAGGAACACGTCCTCGAGCGCGCCGCGAGCGGTGAGATCCCCGATCGGTGCCTGAGTCACGAGCCGTCCGGAGTTCATGATGATGACGGAGTCCACGGTCTGCGCCACCTCGGCCAGGATGTGGCTCGAGACCAGCACGGCGGTCCCGCCGGCCGCCAGCCCGCGCAGCAGATCGCGCAGCCAGCGCACGCCCTCCGGGTCGAGACCGTTCGCGGGCTCGTCGAGGATCAGCACGTCCGGCCGGGCGAGGAGGGCGGTGGCCAGGCCAAGCCGCTGGCGCATACCGAGCGAGAACTTGCCGACCCGCAAGCCGCCCGCACCGGTCAGGTCGACCAGAGCCAGAACCTCGTCGATCCTGGCCTCGTCGACCTCGGCCGCTAGCGCCTGGATGCGCAGCTGGTTGCGCGCGGTGCGGCCAGGGTGAAAGCCCGAGGCCTCGAAGAGCGCGCCGACGTGCCGGGCGGGCGCGGGCAGGCTGGCATAACTCCGGCCGCTGATCCTCGCGGTGCCGTGGTCGGGCCGGACCAAGCCGAGCAGCATCCGGAGGGTCGTGGTCTTCCCGGCGCCGTTCGGGCCGAGGAAGCCGACGACCTGCCCGGCCTCGACCGTCAGGCTGACCTGGTCGACTGCGGTGACCGGGCCGTAACGCTTGGTGAGGCCACGGGCCTCGATGACTGGCATGGTGGCGAGATCCTTCCCTGCGATGGCTGTTGCGCGTCCGCGTGACTGAACGATTGCCATGCTTGCGGCCGGCACCGGGCGCTGTCGTCGGCTGGCGAGCCTGACCGCGGTGGTCCCCGGGCCAGGCCAGCGGGGGACTGAGTAGACCAGCGGCGCAGGAACGCCTGCCCGGATGCCGGCCTCCGGACGACGCCCCGTGGGCGGGCCGTGACGTACGGTCGGAAGGTCATGACTGTGCTTCTGAAGAGAGCCGGGCTGAGCGTAGCCGGGGACGCGCGGCGCCGCTGGGCGGCAGATGTCGCGATCACCCTGGTGGTGACGCTCGCCCAGCTGGGTGCTACCCATGCCGCCGGTGCCTGGCATCGCGGCGCGGCGGCCAGCCCCGGATGGCCGGTCTACCTGCTCGTTGCCGTAGCCGGGCTCGCGCTCATCGCCCGGCGGCGGTATCCGGTCGCGGTCCTGGCGGTATCGCTCGGAGCGACGCTGGGCGCGGGTGCCTTCACTGGCAACGGGATGATCTGGATCGCACTGATCGTGGCCTTCGTCAATGCCGTTCTGGCGGGCAAGCGGCTGGCGGCCGTGGCGTCGCTGGTCATCGGCTACGTGGTCAGTTTCTGGCCAGTGTGGCGGCTGGGCACCCCTGGCTATGGCTCGATCGCGGTCGCCGTTGGCGTCGCTGCCTGGATGCTGGTCATCCTCGCGGCCGCCGAGTTCGTGCGAATGCGCCGGCTGCGGGGTACCGAGCTCGCGGCCAGCCGAGCTGACCAGTTGCGCCGGCAGGCCAGCGAGGAGCGCATGCGCATCGCGCGGGACCTGCATGACGTTGTGACGCACAACATCTCGGTGATCAACGTGCAGGCGGGTACCGCGCTGCACCTCATGGACCGGCAGCCGGAGCGCGCTCGCGAAGCACTGACCGCGATCCACGAGGTCAGCAAGCAGGCGCTGACTGAGCTGAGGTCGGTACTGGGCGTCCTCCGCGCCGACGGGGAGATCGCTCCTCGCGGCCCGAGTCCGCGCCTCGATCAGCTCGGTGACCTCCTCACGACGGTCCGTGGCACCGGCCTTCAGGCCCGGCTGCAGATCCGGGGCGACCAGCGGCCGGTGCCGGCCAGCGTTGACCTTGCCGCCTACCGGATCATCCAGGAAGCGCTGACCAATACGGCCCGGCACAGTGCGAGCCGGGCTGCCAGCGTCCTCGTTTCCTACGAGGCAGACGGGCTGCTTCTGCGGATCGACGACGACGGCCCGGCCCGGTCCGAGCGGCCCGGAGGGGCCGGGAACGGCATCACCGGCATGGCCGAGCGCGCGAGCGCGCTGGGCGGCAGGCTGTCTGCCGGGCGGCGCGACGATGGCGGCTTCCGGGTCGCGGCCTGGCTGCCGGCCCAGCCGGACGAGCCCGCCGGGGAGTCTGCTCGTGAGCCGGGCAGTCCTGCGGCCACAGGGGACGGCCAGTGATCCACGTCGGGCTCGCGGACGACCAGGCTCTCGTCAGAACCGGGTTCGCGGCACTGCTGGACGCCGAGGACGACATGCGAGTCACCGGGCAGGCAGCCAATGGCGAGGACGCGGTCAGGCTCGCGATGCGCGAGCAGCCCGACGTCCTGCTGATGGACGTGCGAATGCCGGTACTGGACGGCATCGAGGCGACCCGCCGCATCGCCGGCCGACCGGACCTGGCCAGCGTCCACGTCGTCATCCTCACGACCTTCGAGCTCGACGAGTACATCTTCGAGGGGCTGCGCGCCGGGGCCGCCGGCTTCCTGCTGAAGGACACCGACGCTGCTGAGCTGATCCGTGCCGTGCGGGTCGTCGCAGGCGGTGACGCGCTGCTGTCTCCGGCGGTCACCCGCCGGCTGATCGCCGAGTTCAGCGTGCACGCCCGCCGACCGCGCTCCGTTCCCGGACTGGCGGAGCTGACGCCGCGCGAGCGGGAGGTTGTCCGGCTCATCGGTACCGGGCTGTCCAACGAGGACATCGCTGCCCAGCTCTACGTCAGCCAGTCGACCGTCAAGACCCATGCCGGCCGGGCGATGATGAAGCTCGCCGCGCGTGACCGCGCTCAGCTCGTCGTCGCGGCCTACAAGGCCGGCCTTGTTCAGCCCGGCTGCTAGCTAACACCTGCACTGGCACGACGGCAGCGTGCCCGATTCTGTGGTCTATGTCAGGGGAGCGCACTGTATGCGCTCCCGGCTCCGTTTCGGCGCGCTGCGGCAGCCGGTCACCGGTATGCGGAGCCGGGACCGGGTAGGGGAGGGAGGCAGGACGTGACCTGAGACAGGGGGATCTCATGTCAGGAACTCTGGCTGCCATCATCACGATTCCGATCGTCACGGCCCTTGCCCTCTTTAGCTGGGTGGCCGTTGTGCTGTACGCCAACGCGCATCCGGGCCGCCGACGCGGGACAGCCATGAAGTCCGAGGTCGCGGGCGGGGCGTTCCAGGCGGTCGAAGGCGGACGCCAGCTCATGCCCATCCCGGAGCACCGTCCGGTCGGCGTGCCGGCGCCACGGCCGGCAGGGGCGGCCGAAGGGTACGACACCGCCGGGGCTGGCCAGGGAGCGACGGCGGGGCCAGGTGCGTCCGAACAGCAGCTGACCGGCCAGCAACCGAGGCAGCCGTCCGGAGTCGGCCGCCCGCCTGTCTAGCTGCCCGCGCCGTCGAGCAGCGGCCGGTTCTGGTCTGACCGGTCCGCTGGCGGCAGCGGCGCGCAGGCGGACTATGCCGCTTCGTCCCGCCTGCGCGGTATGGTGCGCTTGACACCTGAGGTCGCAAGCGCGCCACCGGGAGCAGCCGTGGGAGTTCAGCCTGGCCCGTCGTCAGAAGCCGTCGCGGACGATCCATTGCCGGAGGCGCTGGCGCTTGCCGAGGGTGCGACTCAGGCCCAGGTCGGGCTTAAGCTGCTCGGCGGCCTGGCGGTGCGGGTACTTACTCCCGGGTTGCCGCCGCGGCTGCGGGCCGGGCAGGACATGGACTTCGGCTGCCTGTCGAAGGGCCGCAAGGTGACTGCCGCCTATCTCGAGAGCCAGGGCTGCGTTCCCGATCGCCGGTTCAACAACCTGAATGGCGACCGGCAGATGTACTTCACCGCGCCATCCGGCCGTCCAGTCGATGTCATGGTGGACCGCCTCACCATGTGTCACGTCCTGGACTTCCGGCGGCGGATTCGGCCGTCTGCCGCTGACGCTCGACGCGGTCGACGTCCTGCTGTCCAAGCTGCAGATCGTGGAGCTCAACGAGAAGGACGCGCGCGACATCTTCCAGCTGCTGGCCGGCCTGCCGCTGAGCGGCGGGGACGGCGCACCGACTGGTCAGCCGGCTCTGGACACCGTCCGGTTCGGCCAGGTGGTGGCCGCCGACTGGGGCTGGTGGCGGACGGTCACCGGGAGTCTCGACAAGCTGCCGGACCTGGCAGCGGAGAAGCCGGAACTGGTCCCGCCGGCGGGCCGCAGGACGCGGTCGCCCAGGCGCTCCAGCTCGCCGAGATCGCGAAATCCGTGCCGAAGGGCATGAAGTGGAAAGTGCGGCTCGAACATCGGGGACCGCGTCCGGTGGTATGAGCTGCCCGAGGAAGTGGGCCACTCGCCGGCAGATACTGCTGGCTGCGCTCGCTTCGGCGGACGTTTCCCTGACGTTAGTGACGAGTGGCGCATGCGCCATTGTCCCGTTTTGAATCTTGACGCCCTGTTGCGCTGACTGCTAGACCGATTGCACAGGCGGAGCGGCAAGGGCGTGGTAGTGACATGAAGATCTTTTTCGCCACCGATATCCACGGGTCCGAGGTCTGCTGGCGGAAATTCCTCAACTCTGCTGCGTTCTACAAAGCCGATCTCGTCGTCCTCGGCGGCGACGTCACTGGCAAGGCAATGGTGCCGATCACAGCGCACAACGGCTACTGGCAGGTCACGCTCCGCGGCGAGACGCTGAGGCTGGAGTCCAAGGACGCGACTGGATCAGGTCATCGCCAGGATCCGCAATAGCGGCTTCTACCCGGCCATTGTCAGCCCGGACGAGCTCACCCATCTCGGCGGTAACGAGGCTGCGGTCGGTCAGCGGTTCGAGCAGGAGATGATCAGCTCGCTCGATCGCTGGCTGGACATGGCCGACGGCAAGCTGCGCGGCGGCGCAGATCCCGTGCATCCTCAACGGCGGCAACGACGACATCTTCGAGATCGACAGCGTCATCGAGTCCTCGCCGTGCGTCAGCTTCGCCGAGGGCAAGCTCATGGACCTCGACGGGTTCTCGCTGGTGTCGATGGGCTGGACCAACCCGACGCCGTGGAACACCTACCGGGAGGCGCCGGAAGAGGAGCTGGCCGCGCAAGATCGAGGCGCTCGCCGCCCTGGTGCCGGACATGGGCCGGGCGATCTTCAATTTCCACGCGCCGCCGTACGGCACCGGCCTGGACGAGGCGCCGGCGCTGGACGAGAACCTGCGGCCGATGCACGGCGGCGCGGTGATGAAGCCGGTCGGCTCGATCGCCGTCCGGGACGCGATCCTCAAGCACCAGCCGATGCTGTCGGTGCACGGCCACATCCACGAGAGCCGGGCGATCAAGCGCATCGGCCGGACGATGGCCATCAACCCCGGCAGCGTCTACGGCGACGGCGTGCTGCAGGGCGCGGTCCTCGAACTCGACCCGAAGAAGGCGAAAGTCAGCAGGTACCTGCTGGTGAACGGCTGAGATCGGCGGCCGACGGCAGCCGGACAGCGAGCAACCACGGCGGTCAGGCGTGCGACCGCCGCTAACTGAGAGGCGGAAATGGCGACAGAATCCGTCAGCGGGACTCCCACCCTGTTCCTGCGCAACGCGACCGGCCTGGTCCGCGGCTGGTCGGTCCGGGACTCGATCATCTACGCGTGCCTGGCGACCAACTTCGTCACGCTCGGGATCTACGAGTTCACCTTCGCCGGCCCGGCCTTCCCGAAGGGCCAGTTCATTACCTCGATCCTCATCTCGGCGATCCTGGTGTCCTTCCTGGTCGTCGCCTACAGCGGGCTGATCGTCACGATCCCGCGCGCGGGCGGCGACTACGTCTGGCAGACCCGGATCCTGGGCAGCGGCATCGGCTTCGTGATGGCGGCGACCGGCTGGTGGTTCATCCTGTGGCTGTGGGCGCCGATCTACGGGAACATCCTGTCGGTCATGCTCTTCCAGCCGCTGTGGGCGACGCTCGGCGATCCGGGCGGCGCGGCCTGGTTCGCCTCCAAGACCGGCATCTTCGTGGTCTGCCTGATCACGATCGCGATCGCCGGCCTCCTGGTCTCGCTCGGCATGGCCGGCTACGCGCGGATCCAGAAGTGGTGCTTCCTCGGCGGCCTGATCGCGTTCGCGGTGGTCGTCGTCCTGCTGCTGGTCAACAGCCACGCCGTCGTTCGTCAGCTCGTTCAACTACGAGGCGCAGAAGATCTTCGGCGTGCACAACGCCTACGCGGCCACGAACGCGGCGGCGGCGAAGGCCGGGTACACCACCTAGCCACTGGGCTTCGGCCCGATCGGCCCGACGATGCTGCTGGTGCCCGGCGATGATGTTCTTCATCCTGTGGCCGAACTGGGGCTCGACCCTGTACGGCGAGATCCGCGGCGCCAGCGACTTCAAGCGCGTCTTCACCGGCATGTTCTCCGGCCTGTGGATCACCGTCCTCGCTGACCATCATCTTCCTGCTGCTGGTCGACAAGACGATCGGCTGGGGCTTCTACCAGAACCTGAACTCGCTGGACTACAACCTCACGCCGCAGTTCGGTATCTGGCCGTACCCGTTCATGTTCGCCGGCTGGCTGGTGCACAACACCGCGTTCCAGGTCGATCCTGATCCTGGCGCTGAGCCTGTGGTTCTTCGGCTGGGTGGGCACGCTGTTCCTGTCCTCCACCCGGGTGATCTTCGCCGCGGCGTTCGACCGCGTGCTTCCCGACCGGGCCGCGGAGGTGTCGGAGAAGCGCCAGGTGCCGTTCTACTCGCTGATCCTGATGCTGCTGCCGGCCGCCGGGCTGAGCGCGGTCTACGCCTACTCGGCGACGTTCAGGAACTACACGCTGGACGCGACGCTGGTCATCGCGGTGACCTACCTGTTCAGCGCGATCGCCGTGGTCATCCTGCCGTGGCGCAAGCCGGAGCTCTGGGCGGTCCTCGCCGGCCAGCCGGTTCAAGGTCTTCGGCGTGCCCGTCGTGCCCGGCGGCCGGCTGGGTGACCATCGCGCTGCTGGTCTTCGACCTGTACGAGTGGTTCTCCAACGACCTGTACTTCGTGAACAACCGGGACTCGCTGTACTTCATGGCGCGCGATGTACGTGCTGGCGATCGTGGTCTACATCATCGCGCGCGATCGTCCGCCGACGGCAGGGCATCGACCTCGGCCTGATCAACAAGGAGATACCCGGTCGAGTAGACAGCGGCACGGACTGCAGCCGCGCGGGCCTGACCGTCACCAGGCCGCGGGGCTGTTCGTGCCAGTGCCTCGTCCGCGCGTGCCACAGCAGCTGACCCCAGAACGGCACTGAGCTCAGATCGGCGGAGAGTACATGAGCGAGATCCCGGAGCGGGCCAGCGCTGTCATCATCGGCGCCGGCATCGTCGGCAACAGCCTTGCCTATCACCTGGCCCGCCTCGGCTGGACCCAGCTGGTGCTGGTGGACAAGGGCCCGATGCCGAATCCGGGCGGCTCGACCGGGCACGCCTCCAACTTCATCTTCCCGATCGAGTACTCGAAGATGATGATGGAGCTCACCCGCGACAGCACGCGAGCAGTACCAGGAGCTCGGCGTCTTCACCCGAAAGCGGCGGGATCGAGGTCGCCCGGACCGACGCCCGGATGCAGGAGCTGCGGCGCCGCTGCTCCCAGGCGAAGTCGTGGGGCATCCCGGCCGAGATGCTCACTCCCGAGGGCGTCCGCAAGCTGGTGCCGTACCTGGACGACTCGGTGATACTCGGCGGCGCGTACTTCCCGACAGTCGGCGTGGTGGACTCGCTGCGGGCCGGGACGCTGATGCGCGAGCGCGCGCAGCAACTCGACGCGCTCACGGTCGTCGCTGGTGCCGAGGTGCTCGGCATCGACAAGACCGACGGACGGCAGGGTCGCGGCCGTGCGCACCAGCTCGGGCGACATCGCCACCGACGTCGTGGCGATCTGCTGCGGGGTGTGGAGCCCGCGGATCGCCGCGGATGGCGGGGGCCCGGATTCCGCTGACGCCGATCGTGCATCAGATGATCAGCGTCGGGCCGATTGCGCTGTTCGACGGGACTGAGGGCGAGATCGCGTACCCGATCGTCCGCGACGTCGATGAGAACATGTACGAGCGCCAGCACGGCGGTGACATGGAGGTGGGCTCCTACGCGCACCGGCCGATCATCGTGGCCCCGGACGACATCCCGTCGATCGAGGAGGCGGTACTGTCGCCCACCGAGATGCCGTTCACCTCGGACGACTTCGACCCGCAGCTGGAGCAAGGCCCTCGATCTGATGCCGGAGCTGCTCGGGGACGAGCGAGCCGGCGTCCGCTACGCCATCAACGGGCTGATCTCGATGACGCCCGACGGCCACCCGGCGCTCGGCGAGACACCCGAAGTGCCGGGCCTCTGGTCGGTCGCGGCGAGCTGGATCAAGGAAGGCCCCGGCATCGGCCGCGCTGTAGCCGAGTGGATGAGCGGGGTCACGCCTGAGATCGACATCCGCGAGGCGGATATCTCCCGGTTCTACCCGCATCAGCGCACGACCGCGCATGTGACAGCGAGGGCACGCGAGGGTTTCAACAAGATGTACGGCATCGTGCATCCGGCCGAGCAGTGGGAGTCCGGACGGCCGCTGCGGGTCAGCCCCGCCTACGACCGGGAGCGCGAGCTGGGCGCGGTCTTCTACGAGACGGCCGGGTGGGAACGCCCGCACTGGTATCAGTCCAACGCGCCGCTGCTGGAGAAGTACGCGGGCCAGCTCATGGACCGCGACAGCGAGTGGGAGTCGCGCTGGTGGTCGCCGATCATCAACGCCGAGCACCTGGCCACGCGCGAGGCAGCCGGGCTGTTCGACCTGTCGGCTTTCGCGATCCTGGACGTCACTGGCCCGGCGGCGCTTGAGGCGCTGCAGTCGGTCGCGGTCGCTCAGCTGCGGGTGCCCGTCGGCCGAGTGGTGTATACCTCGTTCCTGGACGATGCGGGCGGCTTCCGCGCTGACCTTACAATCATGCGGCTGGGCCCGCGTCACTTCCGCGTGGTCACCGGCGGGGCGACCGGCATGGCCGACCTGAAGTGGATCAGCGCTCAGCTGCCAGGCGACGGGTCGGCTGCCGTCACTGATGTCACCTCGGCCTGGGCGACCTTCGGCCTCTGGGGCCCGCGCGCTCGCGACATCCTGCAGTCGGTGACCAGCAGCGATGTCTCGAACTCCGGCTTCGCGTTCGGCACCTGCCGGCAGATCGAGATTGCCGGGATGACCGTTCTCGCGTCGCGCATCTCCTACATTGGAGAACTCGGCTGGGAGCTGTACGTGCCGTTCGAGCAGGGCGGAAAGCTGTGGGACGCGGTGTTCGGCGCCGGCTTGCCGCACGGGCTGGTCCCGGCCGGCATCGGCGTCTACGGCACGACCGGCCGCCTGGAGAAGGGCTATCGCGCTTACGGCGCCGAACTGGACGCGAGCTACACCCTCGTCGAGGCCGGGATGACCCGGCCGAAGGTGAAGGCCGAGGAGTTCACCGGCAAGACCGCGTACCTGCGCCAGCGTGCGGAGCCTCCGGCCGCTGTCCTGTGCACGCTGACAGTCGACGACCACGTTTCCGCGTCCGGCGACCTGCGCTACATGCTCGGCGGCGAGCCCGTCCTGACCGACGAAGGCGAGCCGCTGACCGACTCACAGGGCCGTCCGTCCTACGTGACCAGCGCCGGCTCCGGCCCGTCGGTGGGCAAGCACCTGCTGATGGCCTACCTGCCGCCCGCGCAGGCGGTGGCCGGCGCGCTGCTGGCCGTCGAGTATCTCGGCGAGCAGTACCCGGTCACGGTCGCCGTAGCGGGATCGACCCCGCTGTTCGACCCGGCGAACGAGCGAGTCAGGCGCTAGCGCATGGACGTGCTGGTCTGCGTGAAGCGCGTGCCCATGGTCGGCGGGAGGGTCGTGGTGACCGCCGACGGCCAGGACGTGGATACCCGCATGTCCGGGTTCACCGTCAGCCCGCACGAGGAATGCGCCGTCGAGGAAGCAGTGCAGATCACCGAGCGCGGTGGCGGAACGGTCACCGTGCTGACGCTCGGACCGCCAGAAGCGGCTGATCAGCTGCGGGAGATGCTCGCGCTGGGCGCCCATCGCGGCGTGCTGCTGGAGACTGACGGCCGTGACTGGGGCCCGGTTGCCACCGCGACCGCGATCGCACGGGCGGTTGACGAGCTCGGCGCGGCCTCGTTTCCCCTTCTTTTGCTCGGAAACGAGGCAGCAGACACCGGCGGTTATCAGGTCGGCGTCAGAGTCGCCCACGCGCTAGGCCGGCCGTGCCTCACCGGGATCAAGCGTCTGCAGATCGACGGTGACCTGTTGCGGGCGGGCCGGGAGTACCGCGGTGCGCAGGAGTCGTTCGAGGTAGCGCTGCCCGCGGTGGTCAGCGTGAAGGAAGGCATTAACCTGCCGCGCTACCCGTCGCTGCCAGGGCGGCTGCGCGCCAAGCGCGCCGAGATTACGGTGCTGCAGCCGCAGTGGCAGCCTGACGGGCTGCGCAAGACGGGGCTGCGGCTGCCCCCGGCACCTCGCGCCGCGCGCAGGTGCTCGGGCACGGCGTCGATGCGGTGCCCGAGCTGATACGGGTCTTTCGCGAGATTGGTGTCCTGCCGGGGGCGCGAGTCGCGCCGGGCGGAAGCGGGGTGGCGCCGTGACGGAGGCGAACGCGCAGGCCGCAGCCACGGTGCTCTGCCTGCTTGAGGCCGATGCGGCTGGCATCGCCGATGAGTCGCTGCGCGCGCTCGCGTTCGCCCGGTCGCTCCCGCTGCCGCGGCTGACCGCCGTGGTGTTCGCTGCGCCGGGTGGCGCGCCGGAGGGCGAGGCCGTGGCCGCTGAGCTCGCGGGCACGGGCGTGACCGAGCTGTTCGTCGTGGCTGCCGCCGGCCTGACCGATTACGCACCCGTCGCCCGGGCGCGGTCGCTGGAGCAGTTGATGGGCGCAGGCGACGTTGCGGCTGTCGTGGCAGCGGCAACTGACCATGGCAGCGAGGTGCTCGCCCATCTGGGCGCGCTCACCGGACTGCCGGTAGCGGCCAACTGCGTGCAGGCTGCTCCGGTCGGGCCTGCCCGCTGGCGGCTGGTGCGCCAGCGCTGGGCGGGCAGCCTGCTCGAGGACGCGGAGCTCGACGCCGACTGCGCGCTGCTGACGGTCGCGGCCGATGCCGTGCCTGCTGACGGCGTGCCTGACGCGGGCTCGGGTGCGGCGGGTGGTGGCGTGCCGACGGTGCGCTGGGTGACACCGGTTCTGACTGATGCCGACCTGGCGGTAGTCGCGACGCAGGCCGCCGAGCCGGGTGGCGGGATGTCGCTCTCCAGCGCCCGCGTCGTGGTCGGCGGGGGTCGGGGCGTCGGCGGACCGGAGGGTTTCGCGCCGCTGGAGGAACTTGCTGCCCTGCTCGGCGGTGTCGTCGGCGTTTCCCGGGTGGTGACCAGCCAGGGCTGGCGGCCGCACCGTCAGCAGGTTGGCCAGACCGGGACGAAGATCTCGCCGGAGCTCTACCTAGCCTGCGGCATCAGCGGCGCGATCCAGCACATGGCCGGCTGCCTGTCGGCGAAGCACATCGTGGTGGTGAACACCGATCCGGAGGCGCCGATCATCGCACGCGCCGAGTACGCGGTGATCGGCGATCTCGCCGAGGTCATCCCGGCCCTGGTCGACGCGATCCGCTCGGCTGGCGGCTAACCCGCCGGCATCGAACCCAGATCGAGCGCGCCTGCGAGGCGCCAGGCCGCGATGGGTCGCGACGTTGGATGTGCCTCCGTTCCGCAGCGCTGGCCCGGCAGCCGGGTGGCTGCCGGGCCAGCGTGTGACCGGTTCAGGCCGTCACTTCGTCAGGCGGCTAGCCGCCGTCGTCAGCTGGACCTGACCCAGGTGTTGCTGAAGGCTCCGGAGCTGGACATCGAGCTCGTCGTGTCCTTGTCCTCGCCGCTGTTGTTCACCATGACGATCCCCGTCGGGCTCTGGGAGCCCATGGAGGTCCCGTTGGCCGTCGAGGCGGTGTAGTTGATGGTGCCGAAATCTGACAGCGGCAGCGGGTTGCCACTGTTGGTGCAGCACGGCGCTTCGGTGATGACTTCCGCAGATGAGCGGTCGAAGCCGGACTCGTTGATGCTCTTGGTCTCGGTCCAGCCGCGGGTGTTGTCCGTCAGCACCAGCGTGTAGGTGTCGGTACCGGAGAAGGTCACCGAGGCGCTCATGGAGTCGCCGGGCTTGATCGTGTTGGTGTAGTACACCGGGTCGGCCGGGTACATCTCGTACCAGCCGTAGTAGTCCGGCGTGCGGCCATCGCAGTCGGAGTCGGTGCCAGTCTGCTCGACCGAGTCGCTGCTGTAACCATCCAGCCCGACCCAGAACGCAGCGTACTTATCACCGCTGCCGCTGCAGGTGGCAGTGGGCTGAGTCCAGCTCGCCGAGACGCTCTTGAACGCGCCGGTGCCACCGGTCACCGCGTAACCGGACCAGTTACTGCTTTCGACCGTCGTGCGGCCGCCACCGAGCTGTGCATGCGTGCCAGCCACGCGCTGCATCACTCCGCCGGGCGTGAACCCGTGAACTGCGCCGCCAGGGCGAGCACTGCTGATGGAGGGATGATGCACCGTCGAGGCTGAGGCGTTGCCAGCAGCCAGCCCGAGCAGGGAGCCGACAGCGATCACCACTGTCGTGAGGGGGATGCTCCAGCGTTTAAACATCGGTCTCCTTCGGCCGTTGTTGTGTTCGCGGTGCGTATGGCCCGAAAAAAGCCCAAGCTCACCAGAAGCTTGGGCAAACTAGACAACTAGCCTTTCAAGGTCATTCACACCACGAGCGGGGCGTTGTGGTGACGGTACGATAACAAATAGCCATGGTTAAACCATTAGATAGTAAAGGATTAGTAAATCATTAAGTTCAGCTCTTGTACTTTCTGCGAAACATCGCATGAGAATCGGGAGTCCGTCCGATTTACTCGGATATGCGAGGCAGAATCAGGCAGCATCGACGCGACTGGCTGACCGCTCAGTCAACGCGCCGGTCGAGTGTAAGGGCCCCTCGCAGGTCTGCAGCTGCAACTCGGCGATCGTCGGCGAGGGGGAGCCGCCGCGGAGTGCGGGCCGACGTGGTTGTCGAGGTACTTCCGCGCACGATGGCTACGCGGATTTACCTCGATACGGCTGAGCGCTGCTCGTCGCCGCGAGATGGGCGTCGATTGGCGTTCTGCGCCCTCAGCCACCGTCCCCGGTACGTGCGGCAACCGATATGCAGACCTGGCCGCTGACGCATGCTGACATACCCGCGGTTGTGCATAGCGCTGTGGATATCCGGTGGAAAAGTGGTCCGGGCGGGGGATAACAAACGTCGCACTGTGGACGGCAAAAGAATCTGGAAAAGATTCCCGGAAAAGCCTTGCGGAGGCGGGTCCGCGAGCAGTAGAAATCACTCACCACCTCAGCGGCGGAGCACCTCAGGGGAAACCTTGGGGTCGCGCTAAGTTCGGGGAACCGGACGGATGTGCTCAGCTTGGCGGCGGGGGAGGAAGGCCGGGCAAGACGCCGGATAGTTGAGGAATCGGCAGTTCAGCGGCTTGCCAAGGTCCAGCAGGGCCCCTGCATCTCATACATGCGGGGGCCCTTGCTGCATTCGCCGGCAAGGGCGAGAAGCGTCAAAAAGAATCTTGGAATGAATTACTGAAACCGCTTGCGGTGAAAGCCTCGCGGCAGTGAAGATTCATTCACGGTCAAGGCGGGTTCTGGTCCCCTGGAGCCATCCGCGGACGGCAATGAGCGGGTGACTGTGATTTGCCACAGGATTCGGCCTGGCGGTGCGGTGCAGCTGAGTACGCCGGTCGGGAGACCGGCAGGCGGACGCAGCGCACTCGGGTAAGGCCCCTCCATCTCATACATGGAGGGGCCTTACTCATGTGGCGCCGCTCACGCAGGGTCGGCCCCGCTTCTGGAGATACGCCGCGGAGCGAAGGCTGTGCTGATCTCGCCTAGCCGGTGCGCGCCTGTCATAGTGGCCGGCGTGGAGAATTCGGATACGCCGGATACGCCAGAGGGCCGGACGGCGCGGCTACTGCGCTGGCAGTCGGAAGCGTGCCGCGACCTCGGCAGCCCGCTCTACGGCGACCTGCTCGCTCACGCCTCGGACGACCTGCTCGCGGGCGGCCCCACGGCGGACGTGCTGCGCGGGCATTTCGACGCCCGGCCGTCCAGCGTGCTCGCGCTGCGGATGCTCGGTGGCGTGCACGCGCTCGTCCTGGGAGGCCAGGCACCACACCTCGCCGCGCTGTATCCGAGTGCCGGGGGGACGCCCGAGGCCGAGCCTGGCAGCCCGCGGGCCTGGGCGGCACTGCGTGCCACGCTGGCAGGCCATCGCGACGAGGTCCGGGGCTGGCTCGACCAGCCGCCGCAGACCAACGAGGTCGGCCGGGCAGCGGCGCTTCTTGGCGGCCTGCGCTGTGTCGCCGCTGAGGCGGACCTGCCGGTCCGGCTTGTCGAGGTCGGGACGAGTGCCGGGCTTAACCTGCGTGCTGACCACTTCCGCGTCTCCGGGCCCGCGGGAAGTGAGGGCGACCCGCTGTCACCAGTCGTGCTCGCCGACGGCTGGCAGGGAGACCCGCTTCCGGCCGCGCGCATCGAGATCATCGAGCGCGTCGGCGGTGACGTGGCGCCCATCGATCCGCTGACGGCGGACGGACGGCTGCGGCTCACGGCGTACGTCTGGCCGGACCAGATGGAGCGCCTGGGCCGGCTGCGCGGCGCCTTCGAGGTGGCCGCAGTGGTCCCGGCCGAGCTCCGGGCCGAATCGGCGTCGGTGACAGTCGGGCACATGAAGCTCGTGCCGGGCACCTGGACGGTTCTGTGGCACTCGATCTTCCGCCAGTACCTGAGTCAGGCAGAGCGGGACGAGCTGACCGGCGGCGTGGCGGCGCTCGGCGCTACCGCAACCGCAAGCAGCCGGTTCGCGTATCTGTACCTGGAGCAGTCCCGGGCCGGCGGCTGCCCGGTGACGCTCACGACCTGGCCGGGCGGGCGGTCGCGGGTGCTGGGGACCGCGCCCGCCCACGGACTGCCGGTGCGCTGGGGGTCGGCGCCTGCTGAGCGCCGGACACCAGGTCGGTAGATTCGGATCGTGCTCAGCGTCTTCCTGGCCTGCGACGACCCGTATGCCACCGCCCGGTTCATGACCGAAACGCTCGGCTGGAAGCTGGATTTCAGCACGCCTGCTGATTCCGTCGATCCGCTCGCGTGCGTGAGTCTGAGTGGCGCCGAAGTGCGGCTCGGTCCGGCTGACGAGCGGTGGCTGGCTGGCGCCGCACGCGACCACCGGGGTGCCGGCGTGACGGTCTACATCCGGCTGCCGGAGACCAGCGACATCGCTGTCGTGCACGAGCGGCATGCCGCCGGCGGCGTGGTGACCAGGCCGCTCGAGCAGCGCCCGTGGGGTGAGCTCGCCTTCGACGCGGATATCGGCGGCTATCGGTTCCTCATTGCCCAGGAGACACTCGCCGGCGACAGCTAGGCGCCGCCTGAGCGGTGGTGAGCCACTCACGCCAGTCACGCCAGTCACACCACTCCCTGGGCTCGCGACCGCGTCGCCGGCGGGATCCTAGCGACTGACTCACCGAACGGTCACAGGAAACCGCACTCGTGACTAAGGGAACAGCTGTCACGCGCTTTATCCGAATAATAAGTGACGAGAATCACAAAAATGGTACGCAATTAACCCGGCTATGGCCCGAATTAGGTACCGGATAAGGCTTTCGCTTGCGCGCGGAAATCGGCGCCTGTCGACCGGCGTGTCGCCCCCTCGAGGCATATGCGTGGCCCTGACCTGCTAGATTCCCTACGGTCAGGCGCCTGTGAGTCGGCCGGGTGCAACTGCGTCAGAAAGTAACGTGTGGACGGAAGCATCACTCGCTGCGCATCAAGCGGGATTTCCCGACACCTGCGCGGCGTGGTGCAGACCGCGCTCGCGGTCGTCATGTTCCTCTTCGCATCGATCGGACTAGCCCAGCCGTTTCCGGCTCAGGCCGCTACTGCATCCGCTTCCGCCGCCATGACGGCGGCGCGCATGCGAATGTCGGTCTGGCGGTACGCGCTGAAACAGCGGGGGAAGCCCTACATCTACGGCGCGACCGGCCCGCGAGGCTTCGACTGCTCCGGACTGGTCTATGCCGCGTACCGGGCGACAGGCATCGGCCTGCCCCGGACTACCTACGGCATGCTCGGCAGCTGGCGCCTCGTGCGCATTCCCAAGTCGCAGGCGAAGCGAGGTGACCTTGCCTTCTTCGGCAGCGGTCACGTCGAGATCTACGACTGGGGCCCGTGGACCTACGGCGCGCAGGACACCGGCACGCGGATCGGGTTCCACAAGATGAACTCGTACTGGCACCCGACTATGTACTTCCGGGTGCGCACCTAACTCACATCCCGCGAAGCGGCCGCCGGCAGCACCGACGCTGCCGGCGGCTCAGGTGCCGCGGGTGCGGAGTGCCTCGTTTCCTCACGGTTGGCTTGTGGCCTCGGCGTCGGTGAGCGCGCGCTCGGCGTCCTCGATGCGCGCGGGCAGCAGGCCGGCGGCTCGCGCTTCCGCAACCGCGCGGCGCAGGATCTCGACTGCGCGCTCGCGGTTGCCCGCCTCGAGCTCAGCCTGCCCGAGGGCAACCAGCCCGCTGGGGATCCGGCGAGCATCCCCCAGTTCCTCGCGCAGGTCGAGTGAGATCTGCAGGTGGCGCACCGCCTCGGCGGGCTGCGCTGCCTCGACGAGGAAGTAGAAGCCAACGTGGCGGTGCACTTCGGAGCGCAGGTAGAGATCCGCGCCGCAGTCAGGGCGGGTGACGAGGCCCAGTGCCTGCCAGTAGTAGGGCATCGCGGTCGTCCAGTCGCTGTGCAGGACCTGGAAGACCAGCCCGAGACCGAACAGCGACTGTGCACGCGCGGCCGGAGCGCCGGCGCTGTGCCAGCAGGTCTGCGCCTGCCGGAACAGCCTTTCCTCCGCGTCGATGTCGCCGGCCGCCACCGCAGATCCGGTCATCAGGCTGGCGATGTTCTCGTAGTGCGCGAGCATGCCGAGCACGTCGAGCGCGCTGGCCTGCGCGGCGAGGTCGCTGCCGCGAGCCGCCTCGGCGTGCGCCGACTCAGCCTGCTCGCGCGCCGCGCGGAAGTCACCGGTGCGGAAGCTCGCCTCGATCAGGGCCTCGCTCGCTTCGAGGAGGAGCTCGCGCACGTCGTCGGTCGTCGTCATGACGCCGATGGTAGTGCCGTGCCGGGAGCCGCCTCAGTCTGCCGAGCTGACCGCTTCGGTGATGTCCGTTTCAGCACGGGCCTGGCCCGCCACCGTTGTCTCCACCACGGTTGCCTCCACCACGGGCAGAGCCACAGTGGACGGGTACAGCTCACTGTGCTGGACCTGATGTGTCACCGGCGCCATCCTGGTGCCGGTCACCAGGTCGGCGTCGGTGCCGAGGTTGCGAGCGAACCGCGGGTGAGCGCCGCCCGACACTTGCAGGCGGATCCGGTGCCCGGGCAGGAACACGTGCGAGACGTCGGTGAGCGGAATCTCGACCAGCCGGATCGTGCCCGGCGTGACCTGCTGAGGCACTGACCGGAAGATCTTGTCGGTCAGGTTGAAGGAGCGGCCCTCGGCATCGACGTCGCACAGGCGGGCGAACAGGTCGTAGTAGGCATTGTCGGAGCTGACGTGCAGCCGGGCCACCGGAACGCCGGCCACCTCAACCTCGGCCGGCAGCGGCTCCGTAGTGAAGGTCAGGACGTCGCTGCGTGCCTCCAGTGCTGAGTTGTCCCGGCTGCCACCGGACCGCAGGGACATCAGCCGGCCGCCTATCGAGGGCGTCGGATCGGCCGGATCGTACCGGAACTCGGTCGCCTCGCTGGTCCGCTCACCCCCCGCCTCGCTCAGCCGGCCGTCCCCCTGCAGGTAAAACGGACGGTCAGCGGCACCGGGCGGCGGCCACTGCGGCAGGTCGCGCCACTGGTCGCGGCCCGAGGTCCAGACCCGGACCGCGCTGGGGCGGGGTGATGCCGCAGCCGGGTTCCCGCCCGCGTAGGCATCGAACCAGGCGATGGTCTCGCGTACGGCCACGCCCATGTCCAGCACCATGTGATTCCACGGCCCGACGGTGAGGCCCGCCGGCACTCCGCGGCGGCGCAGGGCCTGATACTGCGTCATCGTCTGCTCGACGAAGAAGTCATGAAAGCCGCTGACCAGCAGCGTGGGCACCGACACCCGGTCGAGAGCATCGGCTGCGCTGTAGCCGTGCCAGTAAGCGTCGTCCTGATCGGGGTGCGCCAGCCACTCGGCGTACCACGGGGCAGCAGAGCCGGTGAGCTCGTCGCCAGTCGCCGCGATCGGCAGCCGGCTCATGGCTGGCGCGAGCCGCTTGTCCGCCGTCATCGTGCGCCACATCATCCGCACGGCACCGAACCGCTCCTGGTTCGCCATCAGGTCGCTCCACACCAGCAGATTGTGGAGCTCGAACGCCCCGCTCCCGAAGCCTGCCGCAGCCAGGTCGTGCGGGCTGATGTAGACCGCCATCGCGGTGAGCTCGGGCGGCGGGTCGAGGGCGAGCGCCCACTGGACGAACGCCAGGTAGCTCGGCCCGGCGGTGGCGAGCCTGCCGTTGAACCAGTCCTGGCGCCGGAGCCAGGCGACGGTGTCCTGGCCGTCGGCTGCCTCGTCCGAGCCGGGGGTGAACTGGCCGCCCGAGCCGAAGGTACCGCGGGTGCTCTCCAGCAGGACGTGGTAGCCGCGCTCGGCGAACGGGCGGGCTACCATCGCGAACTGCGGACCCCGCCCGTACGGACACCGCATCAGCACGGTGGGCCTGGACCCGGTGCCGACGGGCGCATAGTGGTCCGCCAGCAGGATCGTCCCGTCGCGCATCGGCACGCGCAGGCCGTGCTCGACGGTGATCTTGTTGCGCTTCGGGCCGAGCTTGAGGGACCGGCCCAGGGCCGCGGTCGCCAGATCCGCGGGCAGGCGGGGCGGACGGGGTCCGCTGCTCATCCTGCCTCCGTTACCGCTGACACGTTAGGACGGCAGCTTAAACGTAGGCAGGTTCCGGTACTGCTAGCGACGTGCGTGCCGCTGCCAGACTGAGCGAGCTAAGCGGGCTCCGGGGTCTGACGGTCTGCCGTCAGGCCCCGGAGCCAGTCGCTGATGTCCTAGTCGACCTCGACGCCGAGGTCCTGGCTTTGTGGTAGCAGCGGAACTTCGGGACTGCGCTGAAGGTCAGCGTGTGTGTGTGGCGCTGGCCCCGTGAGCGCCCAACGAGTTGCTGGCCAACGCCGGCGGCTGCCGGCCACGACTCATCCTGGTCCGCGCGCTGTCACGCGTTCGTCACGCCTCCGTCACGCATCGGCACTCAAATCGCTGGCAGCGCTCGCAGCCGCAGACCCCGGGCGGCGTCCGGCTGCTCGCGGTGATTTGCCAGGATGGTGTACGTGCAGGGGCTGACAGCGGGCATGGACGCGGTCGTCTTCGACTTCTACGGGACCCTCACGCCGGTCAGCCCGGGCGAGGCCTGGGCGAGTAACGCGGCACGCCTGGCCGTGGTCTTCGGCGTGCCGGCCAGCGATCTGGTCCGGGTGCTCGACGACAGCTTCCCCGAGCGCATCAGCGGCGCCCTCGGCAACGTGCGCGAGACCATGCAGGCCGTGGCCAGCCGGCTCGGCGTCGAGCTGAGCGCCGAGCGCCTGGAGGAAGCGGCTCGCGTCCGCCGCGCCGTCCAGGAGTCGATGTTCACCCTGCGGCCGGAGGCGCTCGGCGTCATCCGGCAGCTGCGCGCCGCAGGCCTGCGAACCGGGCTCGTCTCCGACTGCACCTCGGAGCTGCCCGACGCCTGGCCGCGCCTGGACCTGTCCGCGGTTATCGACGCCCCGGTGTTCTCCTGCGTCGAGCGCACCCGCAAGCCGGATCCGGCGCTGTTCCGCAAGGTCGCGGCCGACCTGCGTGCTGAGCCCGCGCGGTGCCTGTATGTGGGCGACGGCGGCGGCGGGGAGCTGACTGGCGCCAGCGGTATCGGAATGCACGCCGTGCTGCTGGCTGGCCGCGACTGGCACGAGCACAGTGACCACAACCAGGAAACGGGCTGGACCGGCACCCGGATCGGCTCGCTCCCGGATCTACTGGGCTGATCGACCGCCTGGCCGGGGGGACTCGCCGTCGGCGATCTTCCGGCGCACAATGACAAGATGGACGACCGAGATCAGGTTGGCGCCGCGTACCTGGATCACCTCACCGACGCTGACCTGCGGGAGCTCGCGCACGCCGGCGAGGTCAGCGCCGCCGAGGCGGACGTCCGCATCCGGGCGCTGCGCGGTTCGCCGGGACTAGTGCTCGACGTCCTCGACCGGCCGGCGGTGTCCGGCAGCCTGCTGAGCATCGCCGGGCCGGAGGCCGGCAAGCGCTTCACGCTGATCTCGCCGTTCCTGGTGTTCGCGGCAGCCATCCACCGGATTGCCGCCGATGTTGCCGTCAGCGGCTACGCTCCCGAGCGGACCGGTCCTCGTCTGCGGGTGCCGGTCTTCGACGGCCCCCAGCTGTCGGATTACCTGTCGCGGCCGGGGCACCGGCTCTACCTCGCGGAACTTCTCGCCTCGTTCGCCCGGTCCTCGAGCGGCGTGATCGTCACCCGCACTGCGCGCGGAACGCACCGGCGCCGGTGGAATGACCTGGATCCCGGCCGGCTGGCCATGCTGCTGGCCGCGCTGCCCGAGCAGGACCGCCCGCCGGTGCTGCGCCGCCTCGGCGACCTGGCGATGTTCCTGACCGGCGTGTTCCCGGCGGCAATCGAGCGCGCGCTCGCCGGGCGGCTCGAACCTGCGCGGCTCGCCCGTACCACCGGCCTGCCCGCGCCGCCGGACGGGGGCCTGCCGCCAGCCGAGCTGTTCGAGTGGTTCGGCGCCGGCTGGTATCGCCTGGCCGCTCGCCGGCGCTGGCTCCGCCGCGGCTGGCCTGGCCCGGACGGCGCTCGCAGCCGGCGACCGCGGCATCACCGGGCCGCTAGCCGGGGCCGGCATGCGACCGGCTACCAGCCCGGCTCGGACCCGCCGGTTGCCGGCCAGCCGTCCGCGGGTCAGGCTTCCGCGGGCCAGTCATCCGGCGGTCAGTCTGCTGCTGACCAAGCTGGCTGCCAGCCTGCCCTGGAGCGTGGTGGGGGCCGCGATGGCCGGCAGCGTGTCCGGCGCTGCCCTTCGCGACAGCGCCGACCACTTCCACGTGGCGCGGCGCGTGCTCAATGCCGCCGCCGACCGGTACCTGTTCCCGGCCGGAGTCGAGTGGTTCACTCCGCCAGGCTGACCCGCCGCCGGGCCTGGCTCGGCATCGGCCAGCTACGAGACAGCCACCGCCGGCTCGTAGGACAGGTTCGGCCGCAGCCAGTACTCGGCCTCGGTCAGCTGGCGACGCCCTTGCGGGCCGCGTAGTCCTCCACCTGGTCGGGGCCGATGCGGCCGACGGCGAAGTAGCGGGCTGACGGGGTGGGCGAACAGCAGCCCGCTGACGCTGGCCGCCGGCGTCATCGCGAACGACTCGGTCAGCGCGAGGCCGATCCGGCTCGCGTCCGAGCAGGTCCACCAGCTTGCGCTTCTCCGAGTGATCCGGGCAGGCCGGGTAGCCGAACGCCGGCCGGATGCCGCGGAACCGCTCGGCGTGCAGCTCCTCGATGTCGGCGCCGAGTCGGGCTCGTACCAGGCGCGGCGCGCCTCCAGGTGCGCGTACTCGGCGCATGCCTCGGCGAGCCGGTCGGCCAGCGCCTTGACGATGATCGCGCGGTAGTCGTCCTGCTCGCTCTCGTACCGCGGGCCAGCTCGTCGGCGCCGTGGATGCAGACGGCGAACGCGCCGAGGTGGTCGCTCGCAGGCGCGACGTAGTCGGCCAGGCAGCGGTTCGGCCGGCCGTCGGTGCGGTCGGCCTGCTGGCGCAGCATCGGGAAGCGCGGTCCGGCCGGTCGCCGAGGAGGATGTCGTCGCCCTCGGCACGGGCCGGCCAGAAGCCGTAGACGCCGTGGGCCTGCAGCAGGCCCGCCGTCGATGATCTCGTCAAGCAGCGCGGTCGCGTCGTCGTACAGCTCCCGCGCGGCCGGGCTGCTCGAGGATCGCCGGGAACTTCCTTTCAGCTCCCAGGCCAGGAAGAAGAACTGCCAGTCGATCAGCTCGCGCAGACGGCGCAGGCCGGGCTCGATGACCGTCGTCCCGGTGAAGGCGGGCACGTCGAGATCAGCGAAGGCGACGCTCTCCTGGTTGGCCTGGGCCTGCCACAGTCGGCAGCAGCGGCCGCCGCTGCTTGGACGCGTGCTGGTCGCGCAGCCGGTCCTGCTCGGCCCGGTTGGCCTTGTCGAGCTCGCCGGACCGCACCGGGTCGAGCAGATCGGAGACAACGCCGACGACCCGCGAGGCGTCCAGCACGTGCACCACCGGCTGGTCGTAGGCGGGCGCGATCCGCACGGCCGTGTGCTGCCGCGAGGTCGTCGCGCCGCCGATCAGCAGCGGCAGGCTCAGTCCGCGGCGCTGCATCTCCTCGGCCACGTTGACCATCTGGTCCAGCGACGGCGTGATCAGGCCCGGACAGCCCGACAGCGCGACGCGCCCTCGGCGAGCGCGGTGTCCAGGATCTTCGCCGCCGGCACCATGACGCCGAGGTCGATCACGTCATAGTTGTTGCAGCCGAGCACGACGCCGACGATGTTCTTGCCGATGTCGTGCACGTCGCCCTTGACGGTGGCCATGACGATCTTGCCCTGCGCGCGGCCGCCATCCGCGCGCCCCTCGAGCAGCGCCTGCTCCTTCTCGGCCTCCATGAACGGCTCGAGGTAGGCGACCGACCGCTTCATCGCGCGCGCGCTCTTGACCACCTGGGGCAGGAACATCTTGCCCGAGCCGAACAGGTCGCCCACGATCTTCATGCCGTCCATCAGCGGGCCCTCGATGACGTCGAGCGGCCGGTCGGCGACCTGGCGGGCCTCCTCGGTGTCGGCCTCGATGAAGTCGACGATGCCGTGCACGAGCGCGTGCGCCAGCCGCTTCTCCACCGGCGCCTCGCGCCAGGACAGGTCGACCTCGCGCTTGGTACCGCTGCCTTTCACCGTGTCGGCGAACGCAACCAGGCGGTCGGTCGCGTCGGGGCGCCGGTCAAAGATCACGTCCTCGACGAGGTCGAGCAGCTCCGCCGGGATGTCCTGATAGACCACGAGCTGCCCGGCGTTGACGATGCCCATGTCGAGACCCGCCCGGATCGCGTGGAACAGGAAGGCCGAGTGCATGGCCTCGCGGACCACGTCGTTGCCGCGGAAGGAGAACGACAGGTTCGAGATGCCGCCGCTGATCCGCACGCCGGGACAGCGCTGCTTGATCAGCGGGATGGCCTCGATGAACGCCTTAGCGTAGCCGTTGTGCTCCTCGATGCCGGTCGCGACGGCCAGCACGTTCGGATCGAAGACGATGTCCTGCGGCGCGAATCCGGCCTGCTGGGTCAGCAGGTCGTAGGCGCGGCCGCAGATGCTGACCTTCCGGTCCAGCGTGTCCGCCTGGCCCTGCTCGTCGAAGGCCATCACGACGACGCCAGCACCGTAGCCGCGGATCTTGCGGGCGTGCTCGAGGAACTCGGCCTCGCCTTCCTTCAGGCTGACGGAGTTGACGACGCCCTTGCCCTGAACGCACTTAAGGCCGGCCTCCAGCACGGCCCAGCGAGAGCTGTCGATCATCACCGGGATGCGGGCCACCTCGGGCTCGGTCGCGATGTAGTTGAGGAACGAGGTCATGGCCTGCTCGCCATCCAGCAGGTCGGCGTCCATGTTCACGTCCAGCAGGTTCGCGCCGCCCCGGACTTGCTGGAGCGCGACGTCGACTGCGGCGGTGTTGTCGCCCGCTTCGATCAGCCTGCGGAACCGCGCGGAGCCGGCCACGTTCGTCCGCTCGCCGATCATCACGAAGCCGGTGTCCGGCCCGATCTCGAACGGCTCCAGGCCACTGAAGCGGGTGACTGCCGGAAGCGCCGGAACCTCCCGCCGGGGCAGCCCGGCGACCGCCGCCGCGATCTGCCGGATGTGCTCGGGCGTCGTGCCGCAGCAGCCGCCGAGCACGTTGACGGCGCCCGCCTCGGCGAAGCCGCGCAGCAGGGTGGCGATTTCCTCCGGCTGCTGGTCGTAGCCGCCGAAAGCGTTCGGCAGCCCGGCGTTGGGGTGGCTGCTGACGTAGGTGCCCGCGACCCGGGCCAGTTCCTCGACGTACGGGCGCAGTTCAGCGGCGCCCAGGGAGCAGTTCACGCCCACGATCAGCGGATCCGCGTGTGCGACGGACGTCCAGAACGCCTCGATCGTCTGACCGGAGAGGGTCCGGCCGGACAGGTCGACGATCGTGCCGGAGATCCACAGCGGCACCTGCGGCGCGACGTCGCGCGCGGCGGCGATCGCGGCCTTCGCGTTCAGCGTGTCGAAGATCGTCTCGACCAGCAGCAGATCAACGCCGCCGTCGGCGAGCGCGCTGATCTGCTCGGCGTACGCCGCGTAGACCCGGTCGAAGGCCACCGTCCGGAACGCGGGGTCCTCGACTCGCGGCGACAGCGAGAGGGTCACGTTCAGCGGCCCCACCGAGCCTGCGACGAGCCTGCCGCCTGCCTCGTCGGCCGCCTGCCGGGCCAGCCGCGCGCCGGCCAGGTTCATCTCGCGGACCGAGTCCTGCAGGCCGTAGTCAGCCTGGCCGATGCTCGTCGCGGTGAACGTGTTGGTCGTGGTGATGTCGGCACCGGCGTCGAGGTACTGCCGGTGGATGTCCAGGATCAGGTCGGGCCTGGTCAGGTTCAGCACGTCGGGGTCGCCGGCCACGTCATGCGGATGCTCGCCGAAGATCTCGCCCCGGTAGTCCCGGGCGGCCAGCCCGGCGGTCTGCAGCATCGTGCCCCAGGCACCGTCCAGGATCAGGATGCGCTCGTCGAGCTTGCGCCGGATGGCGTCTGCGTCAGCCACAGGCTGCCGCACCTCCCCCTTGCTGTGCCAGCTTGCCTGGCCAGTCAAGTGGGCCGGAGAGACGCGGTGGTGGCGCGGACTCTTTAGGCGTTTTTGACCTGGTCGCCAAGCTGTCTGTCAAATCTCTCCAGGTGCCTCCACACTACTGCATTCCTCCCGGGCGCGCTGGCCCCGTACCGCCAGTTAGCTGCGGTGACTGGCTGCCCCGGCCGGGGCCGGGCTAACCGTGGGCGGCACGGAGCTGCCGGGCTGCCTGCGCCATCGCGGTCAGCTTCCCGGCCGCCGGCTCCCGCGGCAGGTACTTCATCCCGCAGTCGGGCGCGAGAACGATCTTGTCGGCGGGGACGTAGGGGAGCGCCCGCTCCGCCCGGGCCGCGATCTGCTTCGGTGTCTCGACCTCTTCAGTGCTGAGGTCGAGCACGCCCAGGATGATCGTCTTGCCGGCCAGGTCGGCGAGCACGCCGCAGTCGAGGCCGGACTGCGCGGTCTCGATCGAGATCTGATCGGCGGTGCTGGCGGCCAGCTCAGGCAGGAACGAGTACCCCGATGGCCGCTCGTGGATAATCGCCGCGTAGCCGAAGCACAGGTGCACGGCGGTGGTGCCGGTGATGCCCCGCAGCGCCGCGTTGAGCACGGCGACGCCGTACTGCTTCGCGGTATCGGGCCGCGCCTGCAGGTACGGCTCGTCGAGCTGCACGATGTCGGCGCCAGCCGCGAACAGGTCGGCGACCTCCGCGTTCACGGCGTCGGCGTAGGCGAACGCGGCCGCTTCCTTGCTCGGGTAGTAGTCATTCTGTGCCTGTTCCGCCATGGTGAACGGGCCGGGGACGGTGACCTTGACGGTCCGGTCGGTGTGCGCCCGCAAGAACCGGAGCGCGTCGACGTTGACCGGGTGCCGCCGGCTAATCGGCCCGCTGATGCGCGGGACCGGATTCGGGTGGCCGCTGCGGTCGAGCGCCGTGCCGGGGTTGTCGATGTCGACCCCGTCCAGCGCCGTGGCGAACGCGTTCGAGTAGCTCTCCCGGCGGATCTCGCCGTCCGTCACGATGTCGAGCCCGGCGTCCACCTGAGCGCGGATCGCCAGCAGCGTCGCGTCCCGCTGCGCCTGCTCCAGGTACTCCGGATCGACCCGCCACAGCTCTGTCGCGCGTACCCGCGGCGGGAGGCGCCCGGCCAGCTTGTCGCGGTCGATCAGCCAGTCTGGCTGCGGGTAACTGCCGACAAGCGAGGTCGGGAATGCCACGGTGGCCTCCGGCGAAGAGGGTGGTACGGTTCCGGCTCAGTATTGCCTGTTGCGGAAACGCTCGGCGTCCGTAGGCTGGCTGTCCCGCACCACAACCGCACATGAAACGAGGCCGACGTGATCTCAGCGAGCGCAGCCGGCAGCTGGAGCCTGGGCGACCTCGTTGTCCGGCGGGCCGGTTTCGGCGCGATGCGGCTGACCCAGAGCGGTCGGGCCTTCGACGGCATCCCGAGCGACCGTGGCCGCGCGATCGCGACCCTGCGGCGCGCGGTCGAGCTGGGGGTCAACCACCTCGACACCGCCGCGTTCTACTTCTCCGCGCTCCGCTCAGCGAACGAGCTCATCGGCGCAGCCCTCGCCCCGTACCCGGAGGACCTGGTGATCGCCACCAAAGTCGGTCCCGGTCGCGACATCTGGGGCGAGTGGACCGACGCCGCGCGGCCCGACCAGCTGCGCGGTCAGGTCGAGGAGAACCTGCGCCAGCTCGGCCGCGATCACCTCGACCTGGTGAACTACCGGCGCCAGGCGAGCGTGACCGCGATTGCCGAGTACGTCGGTGCGCTGGCCGAACTGCGGGACGCGGGACTGATCCGGCACATCGGCATTTCCGGCGTCGAGCCCCGCCATCTGGACGAGGCGCAGGCAGTCGCGCCGATCGTGTGCGTGCAGAACCCGTACAGCCTCACCGACCGTCGCCCGGAGTCGGAGCGGCTGCTGCGGTTGTGCGGGGAACGGGGGATCGCGTTCGTGCCGTTCTTCTCGATAGTCGGGACCACGCGGCCCGGCGGGCCGGCGGCCAGCGAGCCAGAGCCGCTGACCAGCATCGCGCGGGCTCACGACGCGAGCACAGCGCAGATCAGGCTGGCCTGGTCGCTGCAGCAGGGCGAGCACGTGCTGGTGATTCCCGGAACCGGGAGCCCGGAGCACGTCGCCGAGAACGTCGCGGCCGGGGCGATCCGGCTCACGGCCGCGGAGGTGGCGGCGCTCGACGCCATGGGTGCGGCAGAAGGCTAGCCGCTGACCTCCGCGAGGCGGCGAGCCAGGTAGCGGCGCTCCGGCTCGGTGGCGGCGAGACCGAGGGCCTCGCGGTAACTGTCCGCCGCGGCGTCGCGCTTGTCCATCCGCCGCAGCAGATCCGCGCGCGTGGCCGGGAGCAGGTAGTAGCCGTCCAGCTGGCCGCTGCCGGCGAGCTCGTCGACGAGCGCGAGGCCCGCCTGCGGCCCGTCGGCCATGGCGACGGCAACGGCACGGTTCAGCTCGACCACGGCCGAGGGCACCAGTCGCCGCAGCTCGCCGTAGAGCAGGGCGATCTGCGCCCAGTCGGTGTCGCCGGGCCGGGCCGCTTCCGCGTGACAGGCGGCAATAGCGGCCTGCAGCTGATAGGGACCCGCTTTCTGCCGCCGCAGCGCGGCCCCGAGCAGGCTGATGCCCTCGGCGATCTCGGCAGGGTTCCAGCGGGACCTGTCCTGCTCCTCCAGGCTGACCAGGTCGCCGTCCTCGTCGAGTCGCGCGGCGGCGCGAGCGTCCTGCAGCAGCATGAGCGCCAGCAGCCCGGCCGCCTCGGGCTCGTCGGGCATGAGCCCCGACAGCAGGCGGCACAGCCGGATGGCCTCGCTGCTCAGGTCAGGCCGGAGCAGGTCGTCGCCGGCTGAAGCCGCGTAACCCTCGTTGAACAGCAGGTAGAGCACCGCCAGTACGCCGACCGTCCGCTCCGGCAGCAGATGCGCAGGCGGTACCCGGTAGGGGATGGCGGCATCGCGAATCTTGCCCTTGGCCCGGGTGAGCCGCTTGGCCATGGTGGCCTCGGGTACCAGGAACGCGCGCGCAATCTCGGCCGTCGTCAGCCCGGCCAGCGTGCGCAGTGTCAGCGCCACCCGGGCCTCGAGTGTCAGCGCCGGGTGGCAGCAGGTGAACATCAGCCGCAGCCGGTCGTCTCTGACGCCGCTGTCATCCGGCGCAGCCGGCTCCTGCGGTACGGACAGCACGGCGACCTCCTGCAGTTTCGCGGCTTCGGTCTTACTGCGGCGCAGCCGGTCGAGAGCACGGTTGCGCGCGGTCGTGGTGAGCCACGCGCCCGGCCGGTCCGGCACGCCGTCCCGTTCCCAGCGGGCCAGCGCGGTGGCAAACGCCTCCTGGGCGCATTCCTCGGCCAGGTCCCAGTCGCCGGTCATCCGGATGAGAGTGGCGACCACCTTGCCCCACTCCTGCCGGAACGCGTCGGCAACGGCAGCCTCGACGGTGCCGGCCGGGGCTCCCGGCTCGCCGGTTGTCATGCGGCGCCCGCCGGATTCAGTGGCCCAGGAACGGCCGTACCTCGACCGTCCCGCCGAGCTGCGCGACCGGGTGCCGCGACGCCGCGTAGACAGCCTCGTCCAGGTCGGCGCACTCGATCAGGTCGAACCCGAGGATCTGCTCCTTGGTCTCGGCGAACGGCCCGTCGGCCAGGAGGATCTCGTCCCCGGCGGCACGGACGGTGGTAGCCGTGCTCGTCGGCAGCAGGCGGCCGCCCGCTACCGAGCGCACGTCGCGGGTGGCAATCTCCGCATACCACGGGCCACACACATCCTCGACGGTATCGGTGGCGGCCACCGGCGGTGCCAGTCCGTCGGCGGTCTCGTCCCCGGCATACAGCAGCAGGTACTTCATCAGGTGCCTCGTTTCCCCTCTTTCGGTCCGCGCAGACGACGAACGTGAATCTCCTGACCGGACAGCACCAGAGGTGTCTTTCGCAGGCTATGCCGTTCGTCGGGAGATTGAGACAGCCCGTCCGAAGGAGGATGCAGTGAGCTTGCCCGAGATCACCACCCGCGAGAAGTGGCTCATCGCGCGCCGGGAGTTCCTGGTCAGGGAGAAGGCACACACCCGGGAGCGGGACGCGCTGAACGCCGGCCGGCGTGAGCTGCCGATGGTCGAGATCAGCAGCGAGTACACGTTCGCCGGCCCGGACGGACCGCTGACGCTGGCGGACATGTTCCGCGGCCGCCGTCAGCTCATCATCCAGCACATCATGTTCGGTCCGGGCTGGGAGACTCCCTGTCCGGGCTGCTCCGCGGGCGTCGACGAGATCGCGCCCGGCCTGCTGCGGCACCTGGAGTCACGCGACAGCACGTTCGCGGGCGTGTCCCGGGCGCCGTACGCCGAGATCAGTGCCGCCCGGGAAGCGAAGGGCTGGCTGATCGACTGGTACTCGTCGTACGGCGGCGACTTCAACTACGACTTCGGCGCCACCCTTGACCCGGAGGTCGGGTCGTCGCTCTGTCACTACGAGTCGGAGGATGCGGCGGCCGACCCGGTCACCGAGTCGACGGAAGTGTCCGGCGTGAGCTGCTTCCTGCGGGATGGCGATGCGATCTTCCACACCTACATGACCCGGGCGCGGGGGACTGATCAGCTAGGCAGCGCGTACTCACTGCTCGACCTGACCGCGTTCGGCCGGTCAGAGGACTGGGAGGAGCCGAAGGGGCGGGCGCCGCGCCTGCACGGGGCCGATCCGACCTTCACCGACTAGGCCGACGGGCCTGGACTCACCAATCGGTGCCTCTGAGGGGCAGGCACCGATCCGGTGACCCAGGGCTGTGTCAGGTCGGCTGGGGCGAGCGGGCGGGTACTCCGGCGTCCTGGAGGATGGCCGGGATCGAGGCTTCCGCGCCGATGGCCATGACGTGTACCCCGGCGACGCCCGGCAGCTCGGCCAGCTGGGCGATGATCTCGCTGCAGACCTTCTCGCCTTCGGCGGCGATCTGGCCGGGGCCCGCCGCCCCCAGCCGATCGGCG
This sequence comes from uncultured Actinomycetota bacterium, assembly GCA_963711535.1. Classification (GTDB taxonomy): domain Bacteria; phylum Actinomycetota; class Actinomycetes; order Streptosporangiales; family Streptosporangiaceae; genus JAJYUU01. The sequence continues at coordinate 1,908,751 of CAVQEN010000008.1, forward strand.
ATCCGCTCCGGGATGCTGACGCCCGGAATGGTCGCCAGGTGCGCGAGAGCCCGGTGTGAGCGGACGGGCCCGACGCCGGCGAGGATGCTGCAGCGCCCGGCCAGCCCGAGGTCGCGGATCCGGATGAGCCAGGCGGCGAACGCGGGCACGTCGAAGACGAACTGGGTCTGCACGAACTGCGCGCCGGCCTCGATCTTGTCCGCCAGCCGGCTGGCCGCCCGGCCGGCGGCCGCGGCGTCGTCCGGCTGGGCCGGCGGGTTCTCGACCGCGCCGAGCAGCCAGCGCGGAGGGGGCGACAGCTCGGCGCCGGACATCAGGCGACCCTGATCGCGCATCGTGGTCGCCACCTGGAGCAGCTGGGTGCTGTCCAGGTCGAAAACCGGCGTGGCATCGGCATGGTCGCCATGACGCGGATGATCGCCCGTCATGATCACGACATTGCGGATGCCGAGTGCCGAGGCTGACAGCAACTCGGACTGCAGCGCGATCCGGTTGCGGTCGCGGCAGGTCAGCTGCATGATCGGCGCCACGCCAGCTGACTTCGCGGCCACGCTGCCAGCCAGGCTGGAGAGGCGTACGACGGCGCTCTGGTTGTCGGTGATGTTCACCGCGTCGACCCAGCCCCGGAGCAGGGCTGCCTTCTCCGCGACCGGGGTGGTGTCCGCGCCGCGGGGCGGTCCGATCTCCGCGGTGACGGCGAACTCGCCGGCCTCGAGCCTGCGCTGAAAGGAGCCTGGCTCCGCCGCGGCGGCGTCCTCGGGTGCGCCGTCCGGTTTGTCCGTCATGCGAGCGAGCCTATGCCAGCAACCGGCGTGCGCCACGCCGATGCTGGCGTCGATCAGGCCAGGACACTCGCTGTTTTCTCGGTGCTCAGCTTGCGGCGGGCGACACTGAGCCGCCCCAGTCCGGACAGCGCGGTCATGACCCGTGCGGCCAGGCCCGAGGCCGCGCTGGTGGACTCGGCCAGGCCGATCGTGCGTACGTCGGTCAGCATGTGCGGCTTGATGTCGCCGACCTCGCCGACCATCTGCACCCGGGTGCCGGAGTCGCGGGCGTGGCCGCAGATCTGACGCGCATCGCCGGATTGCGGATCACCCACGATCAGCATCAGGTCGCTGCCGAGGGCGACGGAGTACACCGTGCCGGCCCGGTCCGAGGGCGCGAAGCACGGATCGGCCGGTATCGCTGCCTTGACGGCCGGGTACCGCGAGCGGAGCGCGCTGACGACCGGTGCGCCGGCCTTCGAGCGCGACGCCGGGCTGCATCAGGTAGGAGATGTGCCGGGAATCGCTCATCTGCAGAGCAGCTGTCTTGGCGGGAGTCTCCACCATCGTGACGTGACCGGGAGCCTGGCTCATGATGGCCCCGGTCGAGGCCTGCCCAGGCTGCCCGACGAGGACGAGCTGCTGGCCGCGGTCCGCGGCGCGGCCCGCTGCCGTCTGAGCCGACGCGACCAGCGGGCAGGTGGCGTCGACGACGGTTGCACCGCGGCGAGTAGCGTCGCCGCGCATTTCGCTGGTCACTCCATGCGCCGGGAAGACCACGACGTCGCCGGCGCCGACGTCGGCGAGCGAGGTGGTGATGACGGCGCCGAGGTCGCTGAGCGCGCTTTGCGTTTCGGCTGGCATCGCCACCGGCGCGAGCACGTAGACCCTGCGCCCCTGCCTGGTGTAATCCGTGGCAGCCTGGCGCGCGGCACTGGCCGCGTGCAGCGCCCCCGTGCACCAGGGGCTGCCCGCCGTCAGCAGGGTCCGGCTGGCCGAGACCGCTGCCCACTCCTCCACTGCGGCCCGCGCCGCGGTGGCTGACAGCGCATCGCCCGGCGCGACGGCGGCAGCGATCGCGGCGGTCGAGCCGTCCTGCTGCGGGCAGGTCATCAGGTAGAGCGCGGCGTCGAAGTCGCCCGCCGGATCGTCGCACCGGGGCAGTTCGGCGAGCCGCACGGCCCCGCTCTTCGCGCGCAGGGAACCCGCCACCAGCTCAGCGGAAGGACAGCTCAGCAGCCCGTGCACCGCATCGCCGATCTGAGTGGGCACCACCACCTCGCCGCGGCGCACCCTGATGCCCGATACCTGGATCTCCCGTACCGCTGATCGGCTCATTGGCCTCTCGTCTCCCGGCGCTCGCTTCGCGCGCGGCGGTGCGCTGACTGCACGCCGCCGGTCTCGCGGGCTCCCCATTCCCCGGCCCGGGGCGCGGTTTTCCCCGGCAACGGCCAATTTTCCGTCAGCGCCGTCTGTTTACTATTTAGCCACTAGGAATTGTCGATATCTGTCTCTAGGCTGGATCTGGGCGCAGGCCCCGCCAGCGAGGTCACGCATAATGCACCGGTAACGCCTGCAGAGGGAGGGTCAGCATCTCATGTCCAAGACCGACGAGCTCCTGGCAAACAACGAGCGCTATGCCGAGACATTCGGCGGTCCGCTTCCGCTCCCGCCGTCTGCTCACCTTGCCGTAGTCGCCTGCATGGATGCACGCCTCAACGTGTACAGGATCCTGGGCCTGCGCGACGGAGAGGCCCACGTCATCCGGAACGCCGGCGGCGTCGTGACCGACGACGAGATCCGGTCTCTGGCGATCAGCCAGCGGCTGCTCGGCACGACCGAGATCATCCTGATCCATCACACCGACTGCGGCATGCTCACCTTTACCGACGACGCGTTCAGAGCCGCGATCGAGAAGGAGACCGGCATCAAGCCGCCGTGGGCCGCCGAGGCGTTCGCTGACCTGGACGAGGACGTCCGGCAGTCGATACGGCGCATCACCTCGAGCCCGTTCATCCCGCACACCGGCGAGGTCCGCGGATTCGTCTTTGACATCGGAACCGGCAGGCTCCGCGAGGTGAGCTAGCGCCCGGGCGGTCAGCCCTCGGGCGGCTCAAACGGCGTGTCGCCGCCGCTCGGACGCGGGTTCTCGCGGCCGTGGTGCTCGGCCAGGAACTGCTCGAACTGGGCGCCGAGCTCCTCAGCCGTCGGCACCTGCTCGTCCTGGGAGAGCAGGCTGTCCCGGTCAGCGGCGAACGCGTCGTACTGCTGCTCCAGTGCCTGGACGACCTCCGCGACCTCGGCGGAGCCCTCCACCTGCCGGGCAATCTCGAGGTCTGTGCGCCGCCCCGATTCCCGCAGCGCATCGCCCGGCAGCACCAGTCCGGTCGCGCGCTGGACCGACTCCAGCAGGGTGACCGCCGCTGCCGGATAGGCAGCCTGAGCCAGGTAATGCGGCACATGCACGGCGTAACCGATGGCGGGCTGGCCCGCTGCGCCCATCCGGTACTCCAGCAGCGCGGCTGCACTGCCCGGCACCTGAATCTTGTCCACGACCGGGCGGTACCCCTCGATGAGCTCCTGCTGCGTCGCGTGCGCGGTTACGCCCAGCGGCCTGGTGTGCGGAACGCCCATCGGGATGCCGTGGAAGCTCACCGCCAGCCGGACCCGCAGGTCGGTGACCAGCTGCAGGACCGCTGCGCTGAAGGTCTCCCACTCCCGGTCAGGCTCGAGCCCGGCCAGCAGCAGGAACGGCGTGCCCTCCGCGTCGTGCAGCAGCGACAGCTCCAGGTCCGGGGCGTCGTAGTCCTCCCAGTGGTCCTTGGCGAACGTCATGACCGGCCGCCGCGAGCGGTAGTCCAGCAGGGAGTCGATGTCGAACGCGGCCACCGGCTGGGTGCCGAGCGTCGACATCAGGTGGGAGGTGAGCAGCCGCCCGGCCGCCCCGGCATCGATAAAGCCGTCCAGGTAGTACAGCATCACCAGGTCGCCGTCAGGTTCGGGCGCGGCTGGGCCCATCTCGTACAGGTCAGCCGGGTTACGCGCCACGACTAGCAGTCCTCCCTGATGTGCTGTTGCCTTCCAGTCTTACCAACTACTGCGCGCGCCTGGTAATCCCGGCAGCGTAAACCTACTGGTACGACCGGCATCAGCCGGACTCGGCAGCCGCTTTGCGGGCATCCCAGCGCGCCAGCAGGCCGGCCAGCTCGCCGCTGATGAACTCGAAGTAGCGCACTGTGCCGGCCATGCGGGCGCCGGCGGGCGAGTCTGGGCCGAGAACGGCGACGCCGTTGCTGAGTTCTCCCGCCCAGAGGGTGAACTGACGGTCGCGCAGCCGGATGATGTCCTGCCACACGCGCTCGGACATCCAGTAATGCTGGCGTCGTGATCCGGGCTCGCCCTCGGCCGTAACCAGGCCGATCTGGACCAGATAGCGCACGCCGCCGGAGATCGAGGCAGGGCTCGCCTCCAGCAGTTCGCCCAGTTCGGCGGCGGTCAGCCTGCTGGAGTCCGAGGTCAGCAGCGCGACGAAGATCCGGGCCGGGGTGCGCGGGAAGCCGGTCTGCGTCAGCAGCGCGGTGAATCGCTCGATGAACGCGCGTACCGCGGCCGGATCCCGGCCGCTGCCGGGCTGGCCGGCCCCTGTTCTGCGATGCTCGGACACGGCTGAGTCCCGGCCTCCTCGTTTCGTATATTCAGCATTTTATGAATTTGATGTATGGTAGCGCGCTGTGAACGCTATCGAAGTCTCCGGGCTGCGCAAGGCATTCGGCACGGCGCCTGCGCTTGACGGGCTCGACCTCGCTGTTGCCGCCGGCGAGGTGCACGGCTTCCTCGGGCCGAACGGTGCCGGGAAGACCACCACCATCCGGGTACTGCTCGGGCTGCTGCGGGCCGACGCCGGAACCGCGCGGCTGCTGGGCGGCGATCCGTGGCGGCAGGCCGTCGAGCTGCACCGGCGCCTGGCTTACGTGCCCGGTGACGTGACACTGTGGCCGACGCTGACGGGCGGCGAGATCATCGACCTGCTGGGCCGGCTGCGCGGCGGCCTGGACGCCCGGCGGCGGGACGAGCTGCTCGAGCGGTTCGCGCTCGACCCGGCCAAGAAGGCGCGCGCCTACTCGAAGGGCAACCGGCAGAAGGTCGCGCTCGTGGCGGCGCTGGCGTCCGACGCTGAACTTCTCCTCCTGGACGAGCCCACCTCCGGTCTCGACCCGCTCATGGAGGCCGTGTTCCGGCAGTGCGCGGAGGAGGAGCGGGCCCGCGGCCGCACGGTGCTGCTCTCCAGCCACATCCTGTCGGAGGTCGAGGCGCTGTGCGACCGGGTGACGATCATCCGCGCTGGCCGGACCGTGGAGACCGGGACACTGGCCGAGCTGCGCCATCTGACCCGGACATCGGTTGCCGCGGAGCTCGCCGGGACTGTGCCCGGCATCGACGACCTGCCGGGCGTTCACGACCTGGTGGTGGACCCGGGGCAGGACGGCGGCAGCCGCGTCCGTTGCGAAGTCGACTCCGATCAGCTCGGCGGCCTGCTGCGGCTCCTTGCTGACGCCGGCGTCCGCACTCTGACGAGCCAGCCGCCTACGCTCGAGGAGCTTTTCCTCCGGCACTACTCCGGCGCTCCGGCTGCGACGGTGGCGTCGTGACCGTACGGCCGTCGCCCGCGTCAGCGGCCCCGGTGGCGGCTGAGCACCAGGCAGCCCGGCGCGGCGGCCGGCCGGGCGGGTACGCGGCCTCGCTGGCGGGCACGCGCGAGCTCCTCCGGTTCGCCTTCCGGCGCGATCGCATCGTGCTGCCAGCCTGGATCTACGTCCTGACAGCGGTCGCGCTGTCGGGCGGCTACGGCGTCCGGCTCGTCTACAAGACCGCGGCCAGCCGGATGCGGCTCGCTGCCGGAGTCCGGGCTGACCCGACCCTGTCGTTCATCTACGGACAGCTGCACGGCACGACACCGGGAGCGATAGCGGCCTGGCGCTATCTCGCGTACGCGGCGCTCACCGCAGGCCTGATGAGCATCTTCCTCGTAGTGCGGCACACCCGCGCAGACGAGGAGAGCGGCCGCCTTGAGCTGATCGGATCTACCGTCGTCGGCCGCAACGCCGCACTTGCCGTCGCGCTGCTGCTCAGCCTGGTGGCGAACCTGGCCGCCGCTGCGACGACGACGATCGTGCTGATGCTCAGCGGACTGCCAGCGGCGGGCGCGCTGGCGTTCGCTCTGGGGGAGGCTGGCTGCGGGCTGGTGTTCGCGACCATCGCCGCCATTGCGGCTCAGGTCAGCGGCACGGCGCGCGGGGCGCGGGGCATCGCGATCACGGCTCTGGCAGTCGCGTTCGCCGTGCGCGCCGCAGGAGATACGGCCGCGGCGTCCGGTCCGTCATTTCTGACGTGGCTGTCGCCGATCGGCTGGGCCGAGCTCCTGCGCCCGTTCACCGGGGACCGCTGGTGGGTGCTCGCGCTGCCGGCAGCCATTGCCGTTGCCGGCGTGGTCGGCACGGTCGCGCTGGCGGGCCGCCGCGACCAGGGCGCGGGACTGATCGCGCAGCGTCCGGGCCGGCCGCGAGCAAGCAGGTGGCTGTCCGGGCCGGCCGGACTGGCCTGGCGCCTGCAACGCGGCACGCTGGCCGCCTGGACGGCCGGATTCCTGCTCGCCGGCCTGGCGATCGGCGCGGTCGGCCGGGGGATCGGCCAGCTGGTGGGCTCAAGCGGCGGCGTCGACTCGGCGCTCGCCAAGATCGGCGGGCTGCACGGGCTCACGAGCGCCTAATCTCACAGCGTGCATGAGCTTGCTGGGCCTGGTCGCGGCCGGCTACGCGGTCGCGGCCGTCCTCCGGTTGTCTGCCGAGGAGGCCGCTCAGCGCGTCGAGCCGCTGCTGGCTGCCGAAGCCAGCCGCCTGCGCTGGGGTTCCAGCCACCTGCTGGTGTCAGTGGCCGGCACCGGCATCGTGCTCGCGGCCGGCGGGCTCGGCACCGGACTCGGCTATGGCCTGTCCGTGGGCCAGCCCGGCCCGCAGCTTGTCCGGCTGCTTCCCGCGGCGCTGGCGCAGTGGCCCGCGGCACTCTGCGTCGCCGGCGTGGCGGCCTTGCTGATCGGACTGCGCCCGGCGTGGAGCGTACCCGGAGGGTGGACGGCATTCGGAATCTGCGGTCTGGTCGGGGTACTCGGCCCGGCGCTGAACCTGCCGCAGGCGGTCCTGGACCTGTCGCCGTTTACGCACGTGCCAAGGCTGCCCGGCGGCGTGTTCAGCATCGTGCCGCTGCTGTGGCTGACGGCCTTCGCGCTGGCGGCTGTGCTCGCAGGGGCAGCAGGACTACGCCGTCGCGACATCGTCACTGGCTAGCAGCTGGGCTAGTGGAGGGTCTTGTGCTCGGCGAGCATGTCGACGTACTGGGCAATCTTCCGCGCACGGGTCTCGGCGCGTTTCACGGTGGTCAGGCGGTACAGGATCGCGTACCTGTTGATGCTCGTGAGAGTGCCGAAGAAGGAGGCTGCGTCCGGCCGGGCCGCGAGTGCGTCGGCCAGATCGCCGGGCACCTCGATGGTGCGCGGGCCTGCGTAGGCGGCGTCCCAGCGGCCATCGGCGCGGGCGCGCTCGACTGCGGCCAGCCCGGCCGGATGCATCCGGCCCGCGGCAATGAGCGCGTCTGCCTTGGCCGTGTTGATCTTCGACCAGCGGCTGCCTGACGTCCGCGGCGTGAATCGCTTGAGCCAGTACTGCTCGTCGAGCCCGCGCGTCTGCGCGTCGATCCAGCCGAAGCAGAGTGCCTCGTCCAGCGCCTCTGCGTAGGACAGCGTCGGCGCGGAAGCGGCCCCTTTGGCGAGTTTCAGCCAGAGCCCGGCGGAGTCAGCGTGATGCCGGGCGAGCCACGAGCGCCAGGCGGCAGCCGTCGGGAACGCTGTCGCCTCCGGAGCACTTGCTGTCATGCGGTCAGTGAATCATCTTCCTCGGACAGTGCCGGTTCCTCGGACAGTGCGGGGGGGTGCGCGGCCTGCCCGGCAAGCGAGAGCCAGTCAATGACGGTCGCGGTGAGTGCGGGATCTTCGGTGAGGCCGTGGTGCAGGCCCCACAGCCAGTAGTCGACGGCCCGCAGCAGCGTCCAGCCGCGCGCGAGTTCCGCGTCGAACCCAGCCTCGTCCACCAGGGCGTCGAACCGGCGCCGCAGCCCGGCCGCTCCGCCCGCCTCCCCAAGCCTGCGCCACAACAGCGGCGCGAGACCGAACTCAGCGTCGCCGCGGATCACCTTCGGATCTATCACCAGCCACTGTTCACGCTCTCCCGCCAGCACGTTCTGGTAGTGCATGTCCCGGTTGGCGAGCAGTCCTCCGGCATGCGGGGCAAGCGCGGTGGCTACTTCGACCGCCGTGTCCAGGCGGCGCCGGGGGAACGGCCGCCCGGTAGCCGACCACAGTCGCGGCAGTTCCGCGGCCAGGTCCAGCGCCCACTGCCGGAGCCCGGGGACCGGGCGTGCGGGCCATTCCGCTGGCACCGGTGCGGCCAGCCGCCGCAGCAATCGCCCGGCGACCGGCACGGCGACGCTCAGGTCCTCCTCCTTGAGGCTGCGTCGCGGATCGAGCCATTCGAGCAGCAGCGCTCCCGCCGCATCGTCCGCGTCGAGGAGCCGCACGGCGCCGCCGCCATTCCACAGCGCAAGCGCCGCCGCTTCGTTCAGCGTCTCGTCGTCGATCCACGACACCTTGAGCGCGTACCGGGCGTCACCGCGGAGCACTGGCACCACAAGCGCCATGTAGCCATGCATCGGATCGCCGCCTACCCGCAAACCCCATCGCGCGCAGAACTCGCCGACCAGCTCCGGAAGCCGCGCCAGCCACGCCCGGGCGGCTTCGCCTTCACGGGCGAGGGTGTCGGCCGCGAACTGCGCCGGCACGCCAATGAGGGTCACGCGGACTCGCATCGCCGGGCCATCAGGCCATGCTAGGAGCCCCTCGCGGATAAGCGGGGATCTGGCGCTCCGCTGACGCCAGCGGCGTCCCGGGACGGCTGCTCCGCGAGCAACCCGGTCAGCGCTTCCTCGAACGCCGGGGACTCCGTGGCGGTGAAACCGCACGCGCTGAAAAAGTCCCGGTACCACATGATCCGGTCCGGATCCGCTCCGTGCAGCAGCGAGTCAAGCCCCTGCCCGGAGATGACCGCCCGTCATGGCGCCGCTCCGCGGGCGAGCATCCGCGCCATGGTCCGCCCGCCGAGCGAATGACCGGCCAGGTAGTAGTCGGTGAGACTGAGATGGTCGACCAGCGCAAGCCCATCGGTAGTGAGGACGTCGGGCGGGTACGCCGCGGCGTCGTGTGACTGAGCGCGCCCCGTCCCTGCCAGGAAAGTCCACAACCTCGATTATCCGGCAGACCCGCGGAGCAGGTCGGTCACGTGCGCCCGCGCGGTGGTTTCGAGCGCGCCCGAGTCGCGAAGGATCTGCGCGGCAAGGCTTTCGGGGTTGCGGAACAGTCCGAGCAGCAGGTGCTCGGTGCCGATGTAGTTGTGGCTGAACTCGAGAGCCACAGTCAGCGCGTCCCGCAGTGCGAGTTTGGCGCCGGTGGAGAACGGCGGCGAGCCGGGAGCAGTCGCCGGGGCGCTCGCGCCAGGCGCTGTTCCGTCTGCCACGACGGTCTCGGTGGTGTCCGTATCGCCTGCGCGGGGCCCCGCGGCGGCGATGCCCGCGCGGACCGTCTCCAGGCTGATGTCCATGGCGGCCAGCGTCCGGCCCGCCAGGCCCGCCGGCTCGGAGTAGAGGCCGAGAAGGAGATGCTCCGTGCCGACGGAGTCCTCTCCGAGGCCGGCGGCCTGCTGCCGGGCATCGACGATGACGTGCCGGGCACGGTTGGTGAACCGTTCGAACGTCGGCGACGGATTCGCGGCCACGATATGCGCGGCCACCGAGCCGGCGAACCGCTTGTGCACGGCCTGCTTGGTCACGCCGAGCGCGGCGCTGATCTCGGTCCAGGACCGGCCGTCGCGGCGGCAGCGGTCGACGAAGTGCCCCAGCAGGGCATCGGTGGTCTCCTCCAGCGCTGAAGCCGCGGTGGCAGCCGCGACAAGCTGGTCGAGAGGCTGGTCGGAGCTGGCGTCCTGCCGGACGGTCTCGATGAGCTCCTGAAGTGTCGGTGGAGGTGCCATGGGTCAACCTTAGGTTGACCAGGTGCGAGCCGTCAACTTTGCGTTGACGAAGAGTCCTCCCGCCATAATGGCGGTATGGGTTCGATGGAACTAAGCCACTCGCGCCGGCTGCTCGTGCTGGCGATCTGCTGCATGAGCTTGTTCATCGTCGGGCTCGACGTCACTATCGTCAACGTCGCGCTGCCGTCGATCGGCCGAGACCTGCATGCCGGGGTATCCGGCCTGCAGTGGGTGATCGACGCCTACACCCTGGTGCTGGCGAGCCTCCTCATGCTGTCCGGCTCGACTGCGGACCGTGTCGGCCGCCGGCGGACGTTCCAGACCGGCCTCGCCCTGTTCAGCCTCGGTTCCCTGCTGTGCAGCCTTGCGCCCGGCCTGGGGTGGCTCGTCGGGTTCCGGATGCTGCAGGCAATCGGCGGCTCCATGCTCAATCCGGTGGCGATGTCGATCATCACCAACACGTTCATCAAGCCGAAAGAGCGCGCGCGGGCCATCGGGGTCTGGGGCGGCGTGATCGGCCTGAGCATGGCGCTCGGGCCGGTCACTGGCGGCCTGCTCGTGGACACCGTCGGCTGGCGCAGCATCTTCTGGGTGAACGTCCCGGTTGGTATCGCAGCGATCGTGCTGACAGCACTGTTCGTTCCGGAGTCCAAGGCGCCGAGCGCACGGCGCATCGACCCTGTCGGCCAGTTCCTGGTGATCGTGATGCTGGCCACTCTGGTCTACGGGCTGATCGAGGGCCCGGGGCCGGCTGGACCTCGGGGAAGATCCTCGGCTGCTTCGGCGCCTCGGCGGCCGCGCTGATCTGCCTGGCGCTCTACGAGCCGCGGCGACGAGAACCGCTGATCGACTTGAGGTTCTTCCGCAGTGCCCCGTTCTCCGGTGCGGTCGCCATCGCGATCTGCGCCTTCGCGGCGCTCGGCGGGTTCCTGCTGGTGAACACCCTGTACCTGCAGGACGTCCGGGGTTACTCACCGCTCCTGGCCGGACTGTTCACCCTGCCGATGGCGGTGGCGGTCGCGATCTGCTCGCCGCTGTCGGGACGGCTCGTCGGCTCCCGCGGGACCCGGCCGCCCCTCATGATCGCCGGTGTCGGAATTACCGCTGCCGGCCTTATCCTCGCGCACGTCACCTCGGGAACAGCAGTCATCCTGCTGCTCGCCAGCTACGTGCTCTTCGGGCTGGGATTCGGCATGGTGAATGCCCCGATCACGAACAGCACGGTCTCCGGCATGCCGCGGACGCAGGCCGGCGTCGCCGCCGGAGTTGCGTCTACGAGCAGGCAGATCGGATCGTCCCTGGGCGTCGCCATCATCGGATCGGCTTCTATCTCGGCGCTGCACGGGCCGTTCAAGCTCGGATTCGCCTCAGCCAGCCACGCGGGCTGGTGGATTGTCACAGGCTGCGGCGTTGCGGTGGTTGTCCTCGGCCTGCTGGTGAGCGGGAAGTGGGCGCACCGGACGGCTACGGCGACGGCCAGCCGACTGATACCGGAGTCCGGCGAGGCGGAGCTGGCGGGTGAGCCCGTCGATCCTGCCCACGTCGGACCCCTTAGTTGACCTGGCCGGGCTCCCCGCATCCGGCGCGAACCGCCGGACTAATCCGGCGGGTAGCAGTAGGAATCGCTTGAGGCGTCGCCGCCCTGCAGCCTCACCTGGTGCGGGCGCCGCCCTCGGAACGCGTCGCCCGCCAGGAAGAAACGCTCATCGATCGAGACTCCGCTGTCGGTGCCAACGTCCAGTTTGGCCATCCAGGCGCCTACTCCGTCCGGGTAGAACTGGTCGTCCCAGGAGCCGTACAGCGAGTTGGTGACGTAGACGCGCCGGGAGTCCTGGCTTACTTCCACCATCTGCGGCCCCCCGGCGAGAGGCAGGTCTGGCCGCGCCGGGTGTGACGTCCGGCCCACGATGCCGCCGAGCCGGACGGACCCGGTCTCCCGCGGATGGAACGGATCGGAGACGTCATACTGCTTAAGCTCCCCGGTTCCCCAGCAGGACACGTACAAGCGCTGGTCATCCACTGCGAGGGCCAGATCGGTCACCAGCGGTGGCACAGCGCCGAATGGCTTGAGTGCCGGCGGCAGGTCCGCCTCGTCGGCTGGCTCTGCGGGGATCGAGATCACCTTCTGCGCGGCCCACTGGCTGTCATCCTGGCGATGCCACAGCCAGATCGACGCTGACAGGTCCTCGACGCTGATCACCACGCCGACGAAGCCCCACGTGTGCGCGGGATTGTGAGCAGGCCGCAGCTCGAGCACCATCTGATGCTCGTCACCGAGGTCGATCGTCTGGATGTTCGTCGCTGTCTTCATGTCCCAGAAATGCAGCCGGTGCCCGTACTTGCGCCCCAGCAGGAGCTCCGGCACGACGCCGTCCTCGATCATCGACGGCGTGCCCCACTCGGAGGTGATCGCGACGTCATGGTTGATGTGCCACCAGACGTCGTAAGCGAGGTACTGGTCGCCTCGATCACGTTCCCACTGACCGGTGACCTCGAAAGAGTTCTGGTCGAGGAGCGCAACGCCGCCCGGGCCGTCCTCGGTTCCGCCGCCAAGGCAGGAAACGAACAGCCCGCCAGGCCCGCAGTGGACAGTATGCGGTCGCGAGTAGTTCGCCCGCTTGCCGAGATCCTCCGGTCCGAGCACCTTGACGACCTGCGGCGCATCCGGCGTCTGTTTGGTGTCCAGCACGTAGAGGCGGGACGACCGCAGTCCGGGCACGATCAGGTACCGGCGTTCGCCGTGGTCGTGTCCGCCGCCGGGGCACAGCGCGCTCGAGCAGGCGTTCCAGCCGAAGTGATGCAGCTCGTCACCGAGATTCGGCAGCTCGGTGTAGCCAACCACGGTGCTGTAGCTCGCGGATACCGGGTCGACGTCGACGACCGCGATCCCGTCGGGCTTGTCGGCGGGGCGGGCAAAGGTGGCCACGTAGGCCAGCTTCTCCGCCGGAGCCCGTGCCGCGTCCCGCGGCGAGCGGTAGAAGGTCGGATCGGTGTGATGCCCGTCGTGGCTGGCAGGAATTCGGGGGGCCATGCCTGCGAGTCTGTTCGAGGTCGCGCCGTAGTGTCAACGGATGTGACCGGCGCTGCCGCGGGCCGTCGGTCGGTGTCCTCAGGCTGGCGTCCTCCAGCCCGCGCAGCCGGTGCCGCCGGCCGGAAGGCGGGTAGTACCACCGGAGTCGACAGCACCAGGGCTGACGTTTGTGCGCAACCGGTGCTAGTCCGGCATATGGTCTGATTGCCGCACGTAAGGTGCAACTGCACCGAAGATGGCGCTGCTCACCAGTGGTACCGGGTCATCTCCGGTCACGGAGGTCACTGCATGCGAACTCGTCAGGTCTTGCTCCGCCTCGGCGGCGGCGCTGCCGTCGGCGTGGTTGTGCTCGCGGCCGGGTGCGGATCCTCCGCGCCGAGCCCGAGCCACCCGGCGGAGTCGCCGTCGAGCTCACCCACGACGAGCCCGCCGTCCGTCGCGTCGCCCCGCGCACCGAGCGCGGCCGCCCGGGCCGCGCAGGCCGTGCAGGGTGCCGCCGCGGTTCCCACGGCCGCTCAGCTCGCGGCGCTCAAGGCCGAGTCCGGCGTTATCAGCCGCCTGAGCCCCGAGCAGCTTGCCGGCCAGCGGGTCATCTACAGCTACAACGGGCTCTCGGCGCCCGGCGGCCTGCTGAACCTCATCCGGCACGGGGACGTCGGCGGCGTCATCTTCTTCAGCTTCAACGTCTCCAGCCAGGCCCAGCTTCGCGGCGTCATCAGCCAGATGATCAAGGCGAATGACGCCGCTACGAACCCGCTGCGCGGCTACCCGCTGCTGCTCACGACCGACCAGGAAGGCGGCCTGGTGCGGCGGCTGCCCTGGGCTGGCCCGGTCCAGTCGGAGGCGCAGATCGGCGCGTCGGCGAACCCGGCCGCCGCAGCCGCAGCCGCCGGAAAGCAGGCTGCCGCCGGGCTCCGCGCCGTCGGCATGAACGTGAACCTTGCCCCTGTCCTGGACGTGTACCGCCAGCCCGGCGACTTCGACGATCAGTTCCAGCGGTCCTACAGCCAGAGCCCGGCGGTCGTGTCGCAGGCGGGCGCTGCGTTCGTCGCGGCGCAGCAGAAGGACGGAGTCGCCGCCACGGTCAAGCACTTCCCCGGCCTCGGCGCCGCGGCGCGGACGCAGGACACCGACAACGAGCCAGTCTCCATCAGCCTGCCGGCGCAGACTCTGCGCAGCGTCGACGAGCTGCCGTACCGGGCGGCGATCGGCGCCGGCGCAAAGCTGGCGATGGTTTCCTGGGCGACGTATCCGGCCCTCGGCAGCCGGCTGCCGGCGGGATTGTCCCCGTCGATCGTCCAGGGCGAGCTGCAGCAGCGGATCGGCTTCGGCGGCGTGACGATCACCGACGCGCTCGGCGCCGGCGCGCTTCGCTCCTACGGCTCACTGCCGAACAAGACCATGCTCGCGGGCCGGGCGGGCATGGATGCGCTGCTGTGCACGGCGACCAGGCCGCTGCCGGGCTGGCAGTGCGTCGCCGGCCTGCGGGATGGCCTTGCCGACGGTGCCCTGCCGCGGACGGCCTTCGACGGGCAGCTGGCGCAGCTGCTGCAGCTGCGCGCCGGGCTGCCGGCCTGAGCTGGCGCGGGGCTCGCGAGCAGCCTGCAGGGCCGGCGGCCTCAGCGTCCGGCCTGCGCAGCCCGCCGGTAGTTCGTAGCATGGCCTGCGTAACACACGACTGACCGGCGTGCGATTGGATGCCAGCGGGACAAGCCCCGAGCCCCGCGGAGAGGTTGCCCCCGCATTGCATGCGCAGGTGTGGCTCAAGGTGTGCGGTCTCGCCGCTGCCGCGTCGCTGACTCTCGGCTTCGGGGCAAGCGCCGTCGCCCGTCCGGTGTCTCCCGCGGTGCCCACGGAAACTGCGGAAGCTGCCCTTGCCGGCAGCCTGTCGCGTCTCCAGCTGGCCGGCCAGCGAGTGATCTACAGTTACTCCGGCCGGGCTGTCCCCGGGCGGCTACTCAGCCTGATCCGGCATGGCGAGGCGGCCGGAGTGATTTTCTTCGCGGCCAACTACCAGAGCCGGTCGCAGTTCGCCGGGGTTGTCCGCTCGCTGGAGGTGGCCAACGCGAGCAAGTCCAACCCGGCCCGCGCCTATCCGCTGCTGCTCATGGCCGACCAGGAAGGCGGCGAAGTCCGCCGGCTGCCGGGCGCGCCGGTGCATTCAGAGGCGTGGATCGGGGCACGCAGCACTGCCGCTGATCGTGCGTACCAGGCAACGATGGCCGGGAAAGGCGCAGGCAGGAACCTCCTGAGTTATGGCCTGAACGTCAATCTGGCGCCCGTCCTTGACGTCTACCGCTCGCCCGGCGACTTCGACGACGAGTACCAGCGCTCGTACAGCTCGAGCGCGGCGATCGTCTCGGCGCTCGGCTCCGACTTCATCACCGCGCAGCAGGCTGTCGGCGTGGCTGCCGCGGCGAAGCATTTCCCGGGTCTCGGGGCAGCGTCGGAGAGCCAGAACACCGACGACCGGCCGGTCACGATCCGGCTGTCCAGGACGGCTCTGCAAAACGTCGACGAGTATCCGTACCGGGCGGCAATCAAGGCCGGCGTCAAGCTCGTCATGGTGTCCTGGTCGAAGTACCCGAGGCTCGGCGCTGATGTGCCCGCCGGCCTGTCGTCGGCAATCGTGCAGGGTCAGCTCCGGAAGCGGCTGGGCTTCACGGGCGTAACGATCACCGACTCGATCGGCGCCGGCGCACTGGCGCCGTACGGGTCGACGGGCAACCGTGCGCTCCGAGCCGCCGAGGCGGGCATGGAGCTCATACTGGCCGCCTCGCAGAACACTGGTGAGGGCGTGGACTGCATGGACGCGCTGCGAAGTGCGCTCGGGGACGGGCGGCTCGCCGCGACGGGCTTCCGGGCATCCGTCGCGCAGATCCTCCGGCTGCGGGCGAGCCTCCCCGCCTGACCGTCCGTGTGCAGCCAGCCGCTGCCTGTCGCCTTACGAGCGCGGCGGCACTTCCTGCAGCGCCCAGGTATTGCCGTCCGGGTCGGCGAACGTCACGAACGAGCCCCACGGCTGCACGTCGATCTCGCTGGCCTCAACACCGTTGCCGACGAGCTGCCTGCGGGCGGCCGCCACGTCGCTCACGACTACCTGCAGACCGCGCTGCGAGCCAGGTTCCATCTCCGTGACGCCGACTCCCATCACCACCGAGCACGCCGATCCTGGCGGCGTGAGCTGCACAAACCGAAGGTTCTCGCTGACGCGGTGATCGTGGTCCGCGTTGAACCCCACCTGGTCGACGTAGAACGCCTTCGCCCGGTCGACGTCGCTGACCGGGATGGCGACAAGCTCGATTCTCCAGTCCATGCAGCCGACGCTACGCGCCGGGTCTGACAGTCATCCGGCACTAGCGCGTACCGGGCGCAGGCAAGCTTTTGCTGGGAATGATCATGGTCGTGCCGGGCGATGCGGTGACGTTCGGAGGTGTCACCTGCGCCCGGCCCGGATTCGCCTGTCGGCGACTAGCTGCTTTCGCTGGCCGTCGTCGCAGACAGTGATGGCTGCATGGTTACGGGACATGCGATATCGATCGTCAGCCAGGGAACACCGATCGGATCGATCGTTCGGGTGCGTTGTCGGATGAGGGACCGGCCGATGTCAGGATTCTGCGGGCGCCTCAGCAATTCCCTCGGCGAGTTCGCGTTCCGCGGGAGTGCGGATCGCGGGAGTGATCGCGGTTCCCTGAAGCCGAGCTTCCAGCCGCGCCGCGGTGTCCTGGACGGCGCAGCGTGCAGCGGCGCCGCGGTCTGCAAGCACCGCCGTTCGGATCTCGCCAGCGGAAGTGACGGCCCAGGTGCCGATGATCTCGCCGTCCCACCAGAGTGTGGGACCGATGTTGCCGCGGTTGTCGAACACGTGGTGCTGCGGGATGCCGAAGAACCAGTCGCGTCGTTTCCAGCCCATGGGGGTGGGATCGAGGGCGGGCAGTAGTGCAGCGGCCGGTGGGGCGGTCGCGGCATCGTGGAAGTCGTCGCTGGTGAGAGCGATGCCTGCATCGCCGTGCAGGCCGACTTCGTCGACGGGAAGGTCGCGGAGTGCGCGCCGGGCGGTGGCCTGGTTCCAGCCGGTCCACCACTGGAGGTCGTCGGCCGGGGCCGGCCCGAACCGGGTGAGCCAGCGCCGGGCGAGTTCTCGCTGCGAGTCTTCGGCGTTCAGGTCGGGAAGGCCGTCTGGCCACCAGTGCTCGATGGGCTCCCAGCGGTGGTGGCGGCTGGTCCAGGGGCCGGTCGGGGTGCCGCGGACGATGCGGCCCTGGGCGCTCATCATGGTCAGCGCAGCGGAGGTGAGGTTCTGCGGGCGGTCCGAGGCCGCGCGGGGCGGGATGAAGGTCCGCAGCGCCTGCACGTCTGCGGCCAGCTCGGTGCCGGTGGCGCTGCCCCGGGCGCGCAGGGCGTGCTCGACCCGTCCTTGCAGGCTGGAGAGCCACGTCTCCAGATCGCCGTCGATGGGCGGCTCGGTGCCGTTGCGCTTCAGCTGGCTGACCAGGCGCCGGCGCAGCACGGCGGCGAGCGGGGTGCTGATCGCGGCCTGCACGATGGGGACGTCGGCGCGGGGCAGGAGGAACAAGGTGCGCCGCATGGCCATCCAGCGCACGAGGGTGCGCCGCTCGTACATCGCGGCCGACACGTCGGCCAGAGTCGATGTGGTGCTGCGGGCGAGTACCGAGAGGTAGACCGAGGCCGGGTCGGTTGCGTGCAAAGCGACCACGGCGCGGGTCGCCGCTTCCGGGGTCGCGGCGTCGCCGCCGAGGTGGTGCCGGCGCACCATGACCTGCCGCCGCTGCCGCATCGAGATGGTTCGCCTCGCCACTGTTCGCCGCCTTCCTCGCTGGCCCAGCCCCACGCTAGTACACTCGCAAATATCGATACTTGATCATATCGATATTTGAGCGTATCGTTGAGGTGTGAGCGGCGAAGCATCCCGTAACGAGCGTCCTGCACGAGTGGGCCGTAAGCGCGACCGCAGCCGCGACGCGCCGATCCTCGACGCGACGCTGGCAGTCCTGGCCGAGGCAGGCTATGAGGGCATGACCATCGACATGGTGGCCGCGCGGGCCGGGGCGGCGAGAGCGACGGTGTACCGGCGCTGGGCGACGAAGGCGGACCTGGTGCTCGCCGCCGCAGCGCGGTTGAGCGAGAGCGATGTCGGCCTGGACCACCTGCCCGACACCGGCAGCTTCCGCCAGGATGTGATCGCCCTATTCGTCCCGGACGCCCCCGGCGACCAGCAGATGCGGCTGCAGGCCCTGATCGGCCTGCTGATGCTGGCCAGGACCGACAAGCGCCTCGCAGACGCCGCCACCCGGGCGGGCATCGGGCCCTGGATCGAGGCGAACCGGGTCCTGATGCAACGCGCCGTGGACCGCGGCGAGTTCCCTCCGGCCGACATCGAGGCAATCGCCCAGGTCATTCCGATGATGTGCATCAGCCGAGCCGTGCAGCAAGAACCGATCACCCGCGAGTTCTCCCTCACCCTGCTCGACGGCGTCATCATTCCCGCCCTGCGCGGGAGCCGCTGAGCACCCCGGCCGAACTTCCCCCCCGGCCCCAGACGTCCGGGACATACGCCGCCAGCAGGGCCGGATGCTGCCGCGCGATCGCGCGGCCAGGCACTAGGCGGACCCGGCGCGCAGCCGTCACTGACTACCAGCAACCTAGTTAACCCAGAGGGAGATTTCCGATGAGCATCACCAACACCCCCCACCTCAACTTCCGCGGCGACGCCCGCCAGGCCCTGGAGTTCTACCACTCGGTTTTCGGCGGCCAGCTGATGATCGCCACCTACGGGCAGTTCGGCGTCCCCAAGGACGACCCCGCCGGAGGGCCCGTCGCGTTCGGCCCCGTCGCCGCGGACTCGCCCGACGCCGACCGCGTCGCCTTTGGGGTGGTCGTGGGCGACAGCGGTTTCCGCTTGGCCGCCTACGACGTGTTCGGTGGCAGCGGCGGCGGTATCGCCGGATCTTCGGCGCAGGCCGCTCCCCGCGCCGACGGCCTGACCCACAACGAGTCGTTCTTCCTGCTGCTCAACGGCGACACCATCGACGAGATCGGCGTGCTGTGGGACAAGCTCGCCGTCGGCGCCACCGTGATCTCACCGCTGGTGACCGCCCAGTCCCCGGCACCGCCCTACGGCATGCTCACCGACCGCTACGGCGTCACCTGGATCTGCGGCGTCACTCCCGCCCAATGACCGCCCTGGTGACAGGGACGCTGAACCGTGGTCCTCATCCACGGCTGCCTGGCTCCGGGGCTTCCACCGCCACCAGTGCACCGGCCGGCCGGACGGAACATCGCGCAGAACCGCGACACCAGGCACGCTCAGAGTGCCTCGCATCAGACTGGGCGCGACGGGTAGTTGTGTCGCTGCGTGCCCGAAGGCACGCAGGCACCGGCGCGCTTTGGGCAACCATCCCCATCTGCCGCGCTCGCGCCGCCGGCGATAACTGCGGACGCGCGCGGGTCGCCGAGTACAAGTGACCATGACCGGCTTGCGTCCCGGCCGCTGGCGCCCTGATCATCTGCATATGAACCCGACGCCTGCCACGGCGAGGCTAAGACGTGCCGTCCGTGCGGTCATCCTGGCCGATGACGACCGTGTCCTGCTGTGCCGCTTCAGCTTCCCGCATCCAGCTGTACCGACGGGCGCAACGGTCGTATGGGCGGCCCCCGGCGGCGGCATCGAGCCCGGTGAACTGCCGCTGGCGGCACTGCGCCGGGAGCTGCACGAGGAGACGGGGCTTGTCATGGACGCCGACCCGCTTCACGTCTGGCACCAGGAGGTCGCCGCTCCCCGCCATGCGGACGGCTACGACGGGGTGGTCAACGACTACTTCCTCGTCCGCACCACGCGCTTTGATCCCCGCGGCGCGCTGTCCGATGACGAACTCGCCGCCGAGCACATCAGCGGGATGCGATGGTGGCGGCACGAAGACATCGCCGGATACGGCGGAACCGATCTGTTCTCACCCCGTGACATCGCCACACCGCTGGCGGCGCTGATCGCCGGTGACATCCCGGCGACGCCAGTGATGCTCGGCCTGTGATCTCCCCGGGCACTTACAGGTCAGCGTGCCCGGGCCGTACCGCCCGTTGGATACTGGCTCTCGTGGACAGGAGCCCCAGCGGTGGCAGCGACGATCCCGGCGCCATTCCCGATGTGTATCGCGGGACTGCCGGAAGGCCCGGGCCAGTGTTGTTCATCCTCGACGTCGATGGCGACCGGTTCGCCATCGGCCAAGCTGGAGACGGTGGCACCACCTACGACTGGCTGAGCGGGCCCAACAAGGGCTACGGATTCGGGTCGAGCGGGACACCGAATCGCTCGGTGCAGGAGCACCGGGAGAGCATCCGCGTGTTCCTCGCCATGATCGATCCCAATACGGGCTACATCGGGGACGACTGAGTCGCGGAGCTTCCACCGCGGAGGCTCAGGTCTGTGGTGATGACCGGGGCCGCGTTTGCTGCCATACGCCTTACACAGCATCCTGACTCGGCCGGCTGCGGCGCTCGCCGCTGAGTCGCGGCGGTAGTGTCCCGGCCCTGACATGGCTGGCCCGCTTGCAGAATCAGGACAAGGGCACAGTGCTGGCCCCGGTTCGCCGAGGGCTGTACCAGTGTGTCTATGTGAGGAGCTGGTCGGTGAGGATCGAGGTGAGCCATTGCTCATATCGTTCGCCGGTCCAGCCTCGGTCGCACACGAGCAGGCGGTAAACCTCGGGGGAGGCGAGCGCGTGGATGATGTCGGCGGCCTCGCGCTCGCGCAGTCCGGACCGTAGCGCGCCGGAGCGGGCGAGTGCGCGAGTGATGCGGCGCTGACCGCGGTGGCGCTGCCGCGCCACGTCAGCGAGCAGCGCCGCCGCGGCCTGATCGGATCTGGCGGCGTCTTCCAGGATGCGATGCACCGGGGCGGTGCGGGCCATCAGCTCGCGCAGCAGCGCCGCGAAGCCCGCCAGCGCGCTGGCGGGGTCTGGCTCTGAGTCCAGGGCGCGGACCCGTGGACGGTCGGCCATCGCGATCGGCTGGTCGTCGCCGGCGATTGAGACGTCGAGCACGGCTTTGAGGATCCCGAGCTTGGAGGCGAACAGCCGGTACACCGTGGGCTGCGGGGTGTCGGACAGGCCGCTGATCGCCTCGATGGTCGTCGCCGCGTATCCCCGGTCGAGGAACAGCGTCCGGGCCGCCTCGACGACGGCGCCCTGGGTGCGGCGTGTCCGGGCCTGGGGCGCGGCTCCTTCGCGGGTGCGGCGCCTCTTGACACCTCCGTCCATAAGAGTGATAGTACCACTATCAAATCGACAGTGTTACTCTCATTTATTGGTCGCGATGACAGCCAGAAAGGACGAGCCATGACCAGCATCGAATCCATCATCCTGGAAGTTCCGGACCTAGCTGCCGCCGAGCAGTTCTACGCTGCCGCGTTCGGCCTGGGCGACAGACTGCGGGTGCGCCCCGGCGACGCACCGACCAGCGGCTTCCGCGGCTTCACCGTCTCCCTCGTGGCAGGCCAACCGAGCACCGTCGACAGCCTGATCGGCACCGCTGTCCACGCGGGCGCGAGGACGCTCAAGCCCGCTCACAAGAGCTTCTGGGGATACGGCGGCGTGGTGCAGGCACCGGACGGTGCGATCTGGAAGATCGCAACGTCGGCGAAGACAAACACCGGACCCGCCACCCGCGAGGTCAGCGACGTTGTGCTGCTGATGGGCGTCGGCGATGTCAAGGCGAGCAAGCAGTTCTACGTCGCCCGTGGCCTGGCCGTTGCAAAGAGCTTCGGCGGCAAGTACGTCGAATTCGACGCGGCCGACTCGCCGGTAAAGCTTGCCCTCTACAGCCGGCGTGCCGCCGCCAAGGACGCCGGCGTGCCGGCGGACGGGACAGGGGCACACCGGATCGTCATCGTCGGCGGTGGCGAGCCGTTCACGGATCCGGACGGGTTTGCGTGGGAGGCGACGAGCAGAACCGGCGCGGACAATGCCCGGGCACTCTGAGCTCGTAGCGGGCGATCCGGCTCTGGCGGTCTGGCTGGGCCGGCTCCAGGAAGCGTCGTTCAACCGGGCCGGTCCCGCGGTGCGCAACGCGTACCCGCCGGAGCGGCGGATGACCGGACCGCAGCTGGCCGGGTACCTGACGCGCCGGACCTACGCCCTCGCCTCCTCCACCCGGCCCGACGGCCGGGCGCATGCCGCACCGACGCTGTTCACCAGCTACGCCGAGGCGTTCTGGCTCCCTACGCTCGGCGCCGCGCTGCGGCTCGACAACGTCCGGGCCAATCCGTGGCTCGCGCTGTCCATCATCGAAGGTGAGCACGACGCCCACGCCGCGGTGCTCACCGAGGGCCCGGCCGAGGTGCTGACCGCCGTTCCGCAGGACGTCCGGAACACCACCGAAATGCGCAACGCCGGCGCCAGCCTGGACTGGGCAACGGCCTGGCTGCGGGTCACCCCGCAGCGGCTGTTCAGCTTCGCTGAGCACGCCTGGCAGGACGTGTCCGGTAGCTCATCGGCGCATTGATAGCCGGTGCGGAAACTGCGCCTGGGAATGGAGTGAAATGATGATGAGCGTGACTGAGAGGACCGGGACAGCGACGATTCGATTCACGGCTGCGCTCGACGCCATCGACGCATCGACCGTGATGCGCTTGCCGGAGAAGGCCAGCCGGCTGCTGCCCTCACGCGGGCAGGTAGCAGTCCGGGGATCGGTCAACGGCCATGAATTTCGCACAGTGCTCGAGCCGGACGGTGTCAAAGGCCACTGGATGAAGATTGACCCGGCACTGCGGCAAGCCGCTCACATCCGGACGGGCGACACCGTCAACGTCACGGTGCAGCTGACACCCGACTGGCCGGAGCCGGACATACCACCAGACCTGGCCGCAGCTTTGGCGGGCGCGCCGCAGGAGATCAGAGACATCTGGAACGACATCACGCCGATGGCGCGCTGGGAATGGGTGCGCTGGGTCAACGCGACCGCAAGTCCCGCGACCCGCCAGCGGCGTGTCGAGGTGACCATCTCGAAAATGAACAACGGCAAGCGGCGGCCGTGCTGCTTCGACCTTGCCGCCTGCACAGACCCAGCGGTGGCCAAGAACGGCAAGCTTCGCGGTACAACATAATGCGCAGCGCGTCCGCTATCTGATCATCCGCCTGGTGGCACGGCATGGAAGGCGGGTCGATATGGGCGGGTGGTGACTGGCTCTGTTGTCCTGTAGCCGGGCCCCAGGACGGCCCGCATAGGCCCTAGCGCTGCAAATCGCCTGCTAACGCAGGCCTAACAGGCCCGGCTGGCCGGGCGGCGGAGCCAGGGCACCGGCCGGTGCAACCAAATGGCCCGCTCGGGGCCTCTGAGAAGTGTGACTGGATCCGGGGAAGGACGGCCGCGGTGACCGGCCGGCGAGACATCGAGTATTCCGACTACGTGTCTGCCCGGCTCCCTTCGCTCCGCCGGCTGGCTTTGCTGCTCTGTCACGACTGGCAGCGCGCTGACGATCTTGTCCAGGCCGCCATCGTCCGCCTCTACGTGAAATGGGGCAAGGCAGCCGCAGCGGACAACACTGACGCCTACGTCCGCACCATCGTGGTCCGCGAGTTCCTGCATGAGTACCGCAGCGGGTGGGCCAGGCTGGTCAGGCTTGGCGACGAGCTGCCTGCCGAGCAGGCTGCTCCTGTCGTGGACCGGGAGGCCGCGCTCGACCTGCAGGCAGCCGTCGCGGCACTGCCGCCGCGGCAGCGAGCGGCGCTCGTGCTCAGGTTTTACTGCGACCTGAGCGTGGAAGCGTCGGCCCAGATCCTCGGTTGCAGCCCGGGCACCGTGAAGAGCCAGACGGCCAGGGCGCTCAGCACGCTGCGGCGGCTACTCGGACCCGACGACGCCACCAGCCGGCTGGCCGCCAGCCAGGCTGAACGCGGCGAGCCCGGCCCCGATCCTGACCGAACGGCGCATGACGGCCCAGCCCAGGGAGGGGTTTCCTTCAATGCTTGAAGAAGACATTAAGTCGCTCTACGGCCGGATGGCCGACGTGGACCAGCCGCCGTCGAGCATCAGCATCCCGGGCGCCGGGCGAGCTGGCAGGGCGCGACTGACCAGGCGTCGTGCCACCGTCGTCGCCACCCCGGTGCTGGCGGCGGTCGCCGTCATCGCGATCGCCCTGACCGCATCGACTCAGGGCGGCCCGCACGGAACGCAGCCGACAGGCAGTCCGCCGACAGGCAGTGCGCAGCGCGCGCCGCAGTACTTCAACCCGCTCCGCCCGTACGCGCGGTTCGGCTGGCTGCCACCCAGCAGCATTCCGGCCGACGGTGACGTAATCAGCCAGAGAGTGATGTCTCTCGGCAACCCCTCCGGTGCCTTCCTCGCGCTCTTCGCGGCAGGCGCCTGCCACCTCACCGGCCACACGCTGAACTGTCCGGCGTTGGGGAACCGGTACCCGCTCGGCCGCAACATTGCCCGGGGCGACGGGCATCCCGTCTACTGGACGGCTCCTCAGAAAACGCGGAGCCCGCTTCCCGGCACCTCCCCCGGTCAACTTGCCTGGCAGTACGCCGTCGGCGGCTGGGCAGTCCTCGGCTACGCACCTTCTGGCCATGCGTCCGCGATACAGGACGCGGTCAAGATCGCCGATCACGTCCAGTTCGGCTACCGAGGCGAACCCGCTATCAGATTCCCGGTCCAGCTCACGCACGTGCCTGCGAACTGGCAGGTCAACTGTGTCGCGACAAGCCTGCTCGGTCACGTCATGTACGCCAATTCAGACGTGGTAACAGCCGGGCGCGTGACCGGGTCGATCTGCGGCGACAATAATCCGCTGAACGCCCCGCACTTCGATGCCGGCCAAGGAGCGAAGAACCAGTGCGGCGATTTCAGCCACGCTGAAGGAGCCGTTTCCAAGCCCGAGATGATCAACGGCTACCAGGTTGTCCTCATTACCGATATGAAGTTCTGGCCCAACCACCAGCTGTGCGCCGATAATGCAGCAGGCACCTTCGTGTGGATCGCCGTCGGTGCGAACCCGACCCTGAGCCCGGCCAGCATCTTCGCCCACCACCTGCGGCTGCTCGGCTCGAACCCGGCGAAATGGACAACCAAGCCGATCGCGAGACCTTCCGGGCGGTGACAGGAACAGCCGCGCCAGTCATCGCACTTGCCGCTGTCAGGTGTCTTTTGACTGGCTGATCTCGACGAGGTGGCCGTCTGGGTCTCGCAGGAAGCAGCGGATCTCCGAGCCCCAGTCATGCGGCGGAGTGAGGAACGCGGCGCCTCTGGAACGCAACGCCTCATAGGCTGCCTGGCAGTCCGCCACACGAAGCGTCATCGCGTGGCTGACCAGGCCGGCGTCGGCGGGCGGCTGGAAGACCACGGCGGGCTTGTCGGCGGTCGGGCCGCCGCCGCAGACCAGCAGCAGCCAGGTGCCAGCGAATCGCAGCACCACGCTTGTTCCGCCGTACTCGCGGTACAGTTCGGCACCCAGGACGCCGATCCAGAAGTCCCGCGACCGGGCCGGGTCGGTGACCACGAGGATGTGCGTGACCGCCACATCAGGGCCGAGCGGGCCAGGCGGCTGCTGGTCCGCCATGATCCTCCCTCGTCCAGGTGCACGCGTTCGCCGGGACCGGCGGCTGGAAAGCCCGCCGCCGGGAGAGACTGCTGTCAGCGGGCCAGAGCGTCAATGCTGGCGACCTCGTCCGGGCTGAGCGAGAACGAGAACAGGTCGAAGTTCGTTGCGATCCGCTCGGGGTGTGCGGACTTCGGGATCACCGTGATCCCGTGCTCCAGGTGCCAGCGCAGCACAACCTGCGCGGTCGTGACGCCGTGCGCAGCCGCGATCTTGGCGAGGACCGGGTCGTCCAGGTTGGTGTTCTTCAGGCCGCTGTAGCCCTCGACCGCGATACCGCGCTCCGCGTGCCCGGCCAGGACCCGCCCGTCGTACAGAGTCGGGCCCCAGTCGATCTGGTTGACCACCGGTGCCCGGCCCGAGTCCCGGATCAGCTCGTCGATCTCGCTCAGGCTGTAGTTGCTCACTCCCACGTTCCTCACCTGTCCGCCCGCCTGCAGCTCCAGCAGAGCGTTCCACAGCATCCGGCTCGCGCCCTTCCTGGACGGCGGCCAGTGGATCAGCCACAGGTCCAGGTAGTCCGTGCCGAGCTGGTCGAGCGAGCTGGCCAGGATCGCCGCTTCCTGCCCGGCGTCGCTCGGCCGGATCTTCGTGGTCAGGAAGATCTCCGACCGGTCGATCCCGCTGTCCCGCAGAGCATGACCGACCTCTCGCTCGTTCGCGTACATCGTGGCCGTGTCGACGTGCCGGTAGCCCGTGTGCAGTGCGGCAACGACGGACGCGCGGGCCTGGTCTGCGCGCAGCTTCCAGGTGCCGAATCCGACCATGGGCATGTCATCCCCAGACGGCAAGGTCACCACGGGGACATCGCTGGGTGCGGTCATGCGGTCATTATGCGCACACCCGGCCGCGTGGCGATCAAGCGGGAGGGAACCCGTGGCCACGTTTCCGGTCTGGTATGCCGGCAGGTCCCGATGCCGCCGGTCAGCAGACCTGCGTGCTGCTGCTAGCGGTGAGGTCCGCGAACAGCTGGGTCAGCTGGCCGGTGACCGGACCGGGCTTGCCGTCGCCGACTGGCCGCCCGTCGAGTGCCAGGACTGGCGTCAGCCCGCCCATCGTGCCGGTGACGAACATCTCGTCGGCGCAGTACAGCTGAGTCAGGCTGTAATCGCCGACCGCGCAGGTGAGTCCGGCCGCGGCCGCCAGGTCGAGGACGGCCTGCCGGGTAACGCCCTCCGGGCAGGCCGCCGTCGTCGGAGTGCCGAGCACGCCGCCGGTGACGAAGAAGAGGTGCGTGGCATTGGTCTCGGCGACGAACCCGCGCTGGTCGAGCATGACCGCGTCGTCCGCGCCGGCGACGTTCGCCTCGATCTTCGCCAGGATCGAGGTGAGCAGGTTGTTGTGGTGGATCTTGGGGTCCAGGGTGTCCGGCCCGGTCCTGCGCACGCTCGAGGTGATGAGCGTGATCCCGCCGGCGTCATACACCGGAGCCTTGTGCTCGGGAAGCACGATCAGCGTCGGCCCCGACTGGTTGAGCCGCGGGTCCATGCCGCTGGTGATCTTCAGGCCGCGCGTAAGCGTCAGGCGGATGTGCACGTTGTCGGTCATCTGGTTCGCGGCCAGCGTGCGCCGGATCTCGGCGGTGATCTCCTCGCCCGACGGGATCTGCGTGAAGGCGAGCGCCTGCGCCGACCGCCGGAGCCGGGCCAGGTGCTCGTCGAGCCGGAAGATCTTGCCCTGGTAGAGCCGCAGGCCCTCCCAGACGGCGTCGCCACCCTGGACGACCGAGTCGAAGGGACTGACCGCGGCCTCGTCGCGATGAGTGAGCCTGCCGCCGACGCTCACGATCAGATCCCGGTTGCGCTCGTCGAAAGTCTGCAGCATTCTCCGCTCCTCGGGTCGGGCCGCTGCGGCGTGCTGCCGACGAAACTATCCGGAGGCAGCTCGCCGTGCCCGGCCGGGCCTGCTGTGCCGGCCCCGCTGCCGGCACAGCCCGTGGCCCTACTCGGCGTGCAGCGCGGTTGCGGTCCTGGTGGCCGCCGCCCAGCTGGCCGGGGCCAGTGCTCCGGCCACCGCGATCGCCAGCCCGGCGAGGGCAAGCGCGGCGATCTCCGCCGGGTGGTAGACATGCAGCAGGTTGGCGGGCATGCCGACGTCGGCCGCGTTCGCCATGGCCGGCAGCACGATCCCGTGCAGGAAGATGCCCGCCGGTACCGCGATCAGGCCCGCCACGAGGCCGGTCCCCGCGACCCAGCACACGACCATGGCAATGGTCTGGCGCGGCGTCATCCCGACGGCCTTGAACACGCCGAGATCGTGCACCCGCTCCCGGGTATGCAGCACGACGGTGTTGAGCACGCCGAGCCCGGCCACAATCGCGAGCAGCACGGTGAGCGTGCCGATGAGGCCGACCATCAGGTCGATGACCTGAGAGTTCCGCTGGTTGGGCACGACGAAGTAGCTGCTGCCAAGCCTGCTGGTCAGCCCCTGCACGTACCCGGCCTCGTCGGTGCCGGGTCGCAACCCGATGTCGTACTGGCCGGGCGTGACACCCGGCTGGATCGCGGCCAGCGTCGGCAAGCCGGTGATGAGCTTCGGGTTGCTGCCGCCGAAGAACTCGCCGACGATCCGCGCCGTCACCTGCCTGCTGCCGCTGATGAGGGTGACGGTGTCGCCGACCGAGTCGCCGGTGGCGGTGAGGAAGCCGGCATCGACATCGACCTGACCGGTGCCGGTGTACCAGTGCCCGCTGACCATGTCGTAGCCGGTCCAGCTGGAATTGCCACGAAACGCGGTCACCTGCGCCTGCTGCGATAGCCCGGCCACGGCAATTTGCTCATCCGCCTCGGCCACGTAGCGCAGCGTGCCTGGCTGCGCGCGCAGCGCGGCCTCAATGGCCCGTTGCGCCTCCGCGGCCGATGGCTGCCTGGGCGGCGCGGCCGGGGCGCCCCGCCGGCCTGGGCCTTGACGTGTATGCCGCCCTGGCCGCCGTTACCGCCGGGGATAAGGACCTGCACCGGCTGGGCCTGTGCGTGTGACAAGGCGGCAACCACCAGGTCGAGGGATGTGCTGAGGCCGACGGCGAGTGTCACCGTAGCTGCACCGAGCAGGACCGCGACGAGGGTGACCGTGGTACGTGCCGGACGAGCGAACGGGGCCGCCAGGCCGATCGTGACCGGCCTCGGCAGCCGCAGCCGGCCGAGCAGCCGGTGTGCGGCATACCCGCGACCGGTCTGCGGGGCCCGCCCGGTCGCAATCGCCTGGACCGCGCTCAGCCGGCCCGCGCGCAGCGCTGGCAGCACGGCCGCCACGGCGACCAGGAAGAGCATGATCGCGGGCACGGCCACGTCGACCCAGACCGGCACGTGCAAGGCGCCGACGCCGTACGCTTGCGCCGTCTGGGCCAGGACCGGCACGGCCACGACGTTCCCGAGCAGCACGCCGCCAAGGCAGCCGACGACAGCGGGCACGATCGCCTGGCCGGTGTAAGCGGCCAGGACCTGACCGGGGGTGAAGCCGATGCTCTTCAGGATGCCGATCCGGCGGTATCCGGCCACCACCGCGCTGCTGACGACATTGGTCACGATCAGCACGGACATCACCATGCCGATGATGCCGAACGCGAGCAGGAACGGCACGAACGGCGCGATGTTCCCGGACTCGCTGGCCCTGGCCGACAGGTAGGAGTTCGAACCGCTCACTGTGCCGCCGGGCAGGGCCTTCGTCACCGCCGCCATGTCGGCGTTCAGGTCGGCAGTGCTGGCCGCGGTGCGGAAGCGGTACAGCATCTGTGCGCTCGCCGCGGCACGGGGGGAGCGCAGGGCGGGGATCTCGGCGGGAGCTACCCAGCCGTTAGCGGAACTGGTGACCGAGCTGGCGGTGCCGACGACCGTGAGCGTCGGTTTGCCCGGCAGGCTGGCCATCGTCAGCCTGGTACCAACCGGAAAGACGACCTGGTCTCCCGCCTGACTGCTGTCCAGGACGACCTGGCCCGGCCGGGTCGCCCAGTGACCGGACTGCAGGGTGAGGTCGTCGACCGGGCCGCCTGGTGACGCGCGTCCGGCAAAAGTCAGGGGCGGCAGATTCCCGCCCATGATGCACGGACTCGCGGGCCCGGGCGTGCAGCCCGGCTGGCTGCTGACCGTGGCTGAGACGGTCACCTCGGCGAACGGCCCGGCTGCTGCCGTCACCTCCGGCAGTCGCTTAGTTGCGGCGAGCTGCGCGTCCGTGGCCCTGGACGAGTTCACGATCGCTACCACGTCCGCGCCGTGCTGGGCCGCGAACGCGTGGTCGAACGGAGCACGGGAGTCCACGACGATGGCCAGGGCTAGCACAGAGGCCCCGGTGGAGACCAGCACCACCAGGCCGATCACGAAGGTCTGCACCCGCCGTCGGGTCAGTGCACCCCGGGCCGCCCGGGCGACCGGGCCGCCCATCATCGCTGCACCTGCGCCGTCGCCTCGCCGAACGGGTCACTGGTCGCGTCAGCTGCGACCCGGCCGGCGGAGAGCCGGTCGGCCGCGATCCGGCCGTCGACGAGCTGAACGGTACGGCTGGCATATCGGGCCGCGAGGTCAGGATTGTGAGTGACCAGGACCATGGTCTGGCCGGAGGAATTCAGGTCAAGCAGCAGCGCGCCGATCTCGTCACCGGTGGCGCTGTCCAGGGCCCCGGTCGGCTCGTCGGCGAGCAGCAGCGCCGGCCGGTTGACCAGCGCCCGTGCTATCGCCACTCGCTGCCGTTCACCGCCAGACAGCCGGGCCGGGTAGGCGTTGGCGTGCCGCTCGATGCGCAGCGCGGCGAGCAGCTCAGCCGTCCGTGCCCGCGCGTCGGCGATGCGCACGCCCGCGAGCTGGGCTGGCAGCAGCACGTTGTCGGCGACGGTCAGGTCGTCGAGCAGGTTGAAGAACTGGAAGATCATGCCGATCTCACGCCGCCGGAACCGGGCCACGCCGGTCTCGCCGAGCGTGTCGATCCGCTGGCCGGCCACTGTCACCGTGCCGGCGGTAGGCCGGTCCAGGCCGGCGATCACGTTGAGGAGGGTCGACTTGCCGCTGCCCGACGGGCCCATCACCGCGACTGCCTCACCGCGCGCGACCGTCAGGCTGACGCCGTCGACCGCGGGATGGCCGTCACTGTCGTAACGCTTTGTGACTTCGCTGAGTTCTATCAGGGCTTCCATGGTCAGCAACCGTAGGGTCGGCTGCCGGTGGCTGGCGTCAGCCTCCGGATGCAGATCGAGGGCCGGGCGGGCGCACGCCGGGCCGGGAGTCATCCTTTCGATGTATGCGGTTACTCTGCGGAGCCGACGGCGGACTGGCCGCAGTAGGCCACAATGGGGACATGAGTGAGGTCACCGCGGTGACCGGGAGCGGCCGGCTGCGGCAGTTGCTGGCGTTCGCCCGGTCGGCCGAGCCCGGGACAAGACTGCCGAGGCGCTCGGTCGTCATCGATGTCGTGATCGCGCTGCTGGTGCTGGCAGCCTCGCTGGTGTTCGCGACCGTCAGCTGGCACAGCGGATACGCGGCGGCGGTGCTCACCTCAGTGCCGCTGGCCGTCCGCCGCCGGTACCCGCTGACCGCATTCCTCGTCGTCCTGGCTGCGGCGATCGCGCTGAAGGCCCACGCGACGGACGTGACGTTCTTCGCCATTGTCTTCGCCGGCTACTCCGCGGCTGTGCACAGCCGGTTTCGCGGCGCGGCGCTGCTGGCGCTGGCCCCGGCCGGCGCGCTGGCGGCAGTCTCTTTCTGGCGGGTGACCGGCTCGAGCACAGCGGTCGAACTTTCTCGTGCGTTCCCGGGGGATCACCTGCGCTACGTGACAGTACCCGGGGTGCCGACGTTTCCCGGACTGCCCGGGCTGTCGTCGGCGGCAGCGGCGCCGAGCCGGGTCGGCGGCGTGCTTGTGCTGGTGTCGCTGGTCTCGATCGCGGTCTTCGGTGCGGTGATGTATGCCGGCGACCGGATCCGCCGTCTGCAGACCGAGCATGAGATGGCGACCCGGCGTGTGCTCCGGCTGGAGCGCGCCCGGATCGCGAGCGAACTGCACGACGTGGTCACGCACAACGTCAGCGTGATGATCGTGCAGGCGGGTGCGGCCCGGCAGGTGCTGGCGGAGTCGCCGGGCGAGGCTCGGCAGGCGATGCTGGCGGTCGAGGCGAGCGGCCGGGCGGCCATGACGGAACTGCGGCACCTCCTTGGCCTGCTCAGCCCCGCGACGACCCCGGACGCAGGCGCGGCGGACGTGGCCGGCCCCGCCAGCGAGGACTTGCGGCCACAGCCGGGCCTGCAGCAGCTACGGCCGCTTGTCGGCCGGGTCGCGGCAGCCGGGCTACCGGTGGACCTGCAGGTAAGCGGCGGGCTGGAAGATCTGCCGCCGGGACTTGACCTGGCGGCCTTCCGCGTGGTCCAGGAGGCACTCACCAACGTGCTCAAGCACGCTGGCAAGCCGAAGACGACAGTCCGGCTCGACCTCACCGGCAGCGAACTGGTCGTGGATATCGCCGACTCGGGACCGCCGATCCCGGCGGCCGCGCCCGCGTTTCCGGCTGACCGCGGGCGCGGCCTCCTCGGGCTGCGCGAGCGCGTCGCCGTCTACGGCGGCAGCCTGGAGACCGGACCGCGGCCGGGCGGCGGCTGGCGGGTCAGCGCCCGGCTTCCGCTTCATCCTTCGTCAGGACTGGCCGCTTCGGCGGCTGGTCCGGCGGGCGGCGCGGTACCGGCCAGTTCTCCGGTCCTGGCAGCCGCGGCCTTCGTAGCCCCGGCGCCCCCGTCACGGTGACGCTGCCACGATGACCCAGCC
This sequence comes from uncultured Actinomycetota bacterium, assembly GCA_963711535.1. Classification (GTDB taxonomy): domain Bacteria; phylum Actinomycetota; class Actinomycetes; order Streptosporangiales; family Streptosporangiaceae; genus JAJYUU01. The sequence continues at coordinate 1,941,034 of CAVQEN010000008.1, forward strand.
CGGTCAGCCGCCGCAGGTGGTGATCGCCGACGATCAGGCCCTCGTCCGCGGCGGCTTCCGCATGATCCTGACCGCGGCGGGCATCCCGGTCCTGGCCGAGGCCGCCGACGGCGCGGAAGCTGTGACCGCGGTACTCAAGCACCGGCCGGACGTGGTGCTGATGGACATCCGGATGCCGGAGATGGACGGCCTCGAGGCCACCAGGCGCATCCTCGGCTCGCCCGCGGCCCGTGGCTGCCGGATCATCATCCTCACGACGTTCGACCTGGATCAGTACGTCTATGCCGGGCTGACTGCGGGCGCCAGCGGCTTTCTGCTCAAGGACGTGTCACCCGAGCAGCTGGTAACGGCAGTGCGCGTTGTCCAGTCCGGTGACGCGCTCCTCGCGCCGTCGATCACCCGCCGGCTCGTGGAGCGTTTCGCTCCGCGCGCAGCCGGCCGTGCCGTCCACCGCGATCTGTCGGACCTGACGCCACGCGAGCTTGAGGTGCTGGGCCTGCTGGCCCGCGGTCTGAGTAACGCCGAGCTGGCCGGGGAGCTGAGCCTGAGTGAGGCGACGGTCAAAACTCACGTCGCACGGATCCTGGCCAAGCTCCAGCTGCGCGACCGGGTGCAGGCGGTGGTGCTGGCCTACGAAACCGGACTCGCCGGGCCGGGACAGGCTGCCGGCCCGGAAGCCTGACGAGCGATGGCCTGGCCGGCGCCGCAAGCCTTACTGTTACTCCTGTTCCGGCAACTCCTGTTCCGGTAACTGCGGTAATCGCCGGGCCGGTAGCTCCGGCAGGAACGACTGGGAGATGGGCCTTGGATCGTGACCCGACCTTGCTCGCCAGCCTGCGCAGGGCCGTGGACGCGATGCCCGACGACGTCGCGCTGCGCTTGCATCTGGCCGCTCTGCTGCTCGAGGCCGGGCGCCGGGACGAGGGCATCCGCGAGGTCGGCGTGATACTGCAGCTCGATCCCGCCAACGCCGCCGCGCTGGCGCTCATCACCGGAGCGAGCCCGGAGAAGGCTCCGGCAGAGCCGCCGCCGGCTATGGCCGCGCCGGTCGGCCACGAGTTTGACTGGCACGCAGCCGAGTCCGAGCTGGCCGACGTGCTGCCACCAAGGTTCGTCAGCTCCGGGGGCCATGAGAACAGCGCGGGCGACGAGGCGACGGACTATCAGGAGCCGGCCTTCGACGCCGAGCAATCCGGGCTGCGGCTGGCCGACGTGGCCGGGATGGCGGAGGTCAAGCAGCGTCTGGAGGCTGCCTTCCTCGCCCCGATGCGCAATCCTGAGCTGCGCAAGCTCTACGGCAAGAGCCTGCGCGGCGGCCTGCTGATGTACGGCCCGCCGGGCTGCGGCAAGACGTTCATCGCCCGTGCCGTCGCCGGCGAGCTTGGCGCGCGCTTCCTCGCCGTGTCCTTCGCCGACGTGGTGGACAGCATGCTGGGCCAGAGCGAGCGGAACATCCACGAGATCTTCGCCATTGCCCGCCGGAGTGCGCCCTGCGTGGTGTTCCTCGACGAGGTGGACGCCATCGGCCAGAAGCGCACCCAGCTGCGCCATACGCCCATGCGCGCCGTCGTGAACCAGCTGCTGCTGGAGCTGGATGACGTGACCGGCGGCAACGACGGCGTCTTCCTGCTCGCCGCGACCAACCATCCCTGGGACGTCGACAGCGCGCTGCGGCGGCCCGGCCGGTTCGACCGGACGCTGCTGGTGCTGCCGCCTGGCCAGCCGGCCCGGGCGGCGATGTTCCGCTATCACCTCCGCGAGCGGCCGGTCGAGCGGGTGGACACCGGTCGTCTGGCGAAACTGACCGACGGCTACTCGGGTGCGGATATCGCGCACATCTGTGAGTCTGCCGCCGAGCTGGCGCTGCTTGATTCCGTGCGCCGCGGTGAACCGCGGATGATCGGCCAGCAGGACCTGGAGACAGCTGCGCGCGACGTCCGGCCGTCGCTCGGGCCGTGGTTCGATGCGGCCAGGAACGTGGCGCTGTTCGCCAACGAGGGCGGCACCTACGACGATCTCGCCGCCTACCTGAAGAAGCGGCGGATGCTGTGACCGGAGTGACCGCGCAACTGCGCCGCGCGGAGGTCATGCTGGGAGCAGGCCGCTTCGGCGACGCGATCACGCTGCTTGCGCCCGTCGTCGCGGCCGAACCGGAGAACGGCCGGGCCTGGGCGCTGCTGGCGCAGGCGCAGCTCGGCGGAGGCAATCCGGCCGACGGGCTCGGTGCCGCCGACCGCGCCGTGCAGCTAGACCCGGCGGCGGACTGGCCCCACCGGCTGCGCAGCATCGGACTGCGCCGCACCGGGAACGCGCGGCAGGCTGTGGACGCGGCGCTGGAGGCGTGCCGCCTGCAGCCGCACCACTGGATGAACCACTTCAACCTCGCTCAGACAGCACTGGGCGCGACCGGCTACGTCGGGCCGGGCGGCCAGTCAGGCCTGGCCATCGCCGCGCAGGCCAGCGCGACTGCCCGGCAGCTCGCCCCGAACGAGCCGTCGGTTCACTACGTCTCCGGGCAGGTCAGCCGCGCGTACGGGAAGAAGGAGGAAGCGCGGGCTCATTTCGAGCAGACGCTGGCCCTGGACCCCGAGCACAGCGGCGCCGTCAACGAACTCGGCCGCCTTAAGCTCGAGGGCGGTAAGTTCGGTGCCGCCGCCGCGCACTTCGTCCAGGCGGCCCGGATCGCCCCGGCCGAGGGGGTGTACGGCCACAACGTCGAGGTCGCCGTCGCCCGGGCTGAGCGCTCGGTCGCCTCGCTCGTCCGGTGGGTCATCTACGGCTCGTGGCTGGTGGTGATCCTCGCACTCGGTGTCGCGGGCAGATCCGTCGCGGACCGGCTCGGCCTGCTGACGGTCCTGGTGCTGGCTGCCCTCGCGGTAGGCGTCGTCTGGCAGGTCCAGCTCCGGCGCATGCCCCGCCAGGCGCGTCCGCTGTTCCGGGGCCGCTCCATGCTGCTCGCGCTCGGCGTGTCGCTGGGCGCGCTGCTGCTCGGCGTCAGCGCGCTGGAGTTCGCCCCGGATCAGTCCGGCGTGCTGCTGCTGCCAGTCGTCATCGGCATGCTGGCAGCCCGGTATCTGGCCTTCCGGATCCTTCGCAGCGGCGCGCGCAAGCGGTACGAGCAGATCACCAGCCGCTCGGCCGTCGTCCGGTCCTGACCCCTGCCCGGCCGCCCGGCAGCGTCAGGGCCGCATGCGGTGAGCAGCCAGTTCCTCGTAGTACGGCTCGCACTGCGCGGCCAGTCCGTCAAGCTCGGGTGGCAGCTCAGCATCCGCCCGCTCGCGATACGGCCCGAAACCAGTCGACCGCCACACGCTGTCGTACCAGTACGGCGCCCAGACGCCGTCACTGTCCCGCGGTCCGGCCGGCCAGGACAGCATCGCCGGGTCGAACGCTATGCCGAGGGCGTCGCAGAGCGCGCCGAGCGCGGCAGGCGGGTCCCGCAGGATGTCGGCTGAGTCGATCACCGGGCCGCCGAACGTGCGGAAGATCTCTGCCTGCTGGGCCAGGCCCAGGTCAGCCAGCGTCGGCGCCGACCGCACGCGCGCGTACGAGGCGAGCAACTGCCGCGGGTCCCGGATGAGGAACGCGTGCCGCAGGCCGGCCAGCGCGCTTCGGTCCACCTCCGGCAGCAGGTGGTGCGTCATGTGCTTCTGGTAATAGACGGAGGCGCCCGGCGGCAGCGGCGCGTCGGTAAGGCCGGCCAGCACCTCCCGCCAGTCGACGGGCATGCTGGCGATGATCTCGTCCCGGCCCGGATGATCCAGCGGAACCCGGTCCAGGTAGAACGCATACAGCGGCTCGTCGGCGACTACCGTGTCGGCGCGGTTCCCGAACGAGCGCATCAGGGCCGTGGAGACCGTGCGCGGCCCGGACCACATCGCGATCCGGACCGCCTGCGACGGCGACTGCGTCACAGCACGACGACCGAGCGCAGCACCTCCCCGCGCTGCATCTTGGCAAAGGCTTCCTCGACCGCGTCGATGGAGACGGTCTCGGAGACGAACTTCTGCAGCGGCAGCCGGCCTTTCAGGTGCAGGTCGACCAGCATGGGGAAGTCGCGCGACGGCAGGCAGTCGCCGTACCAGGAGGACTTGAGCGCGCCACCACGGCCGAACACGTCCAGCAGCGGCAGGTCCAGCTGCATCTCGGGGGTCGGCACCCCCACCAGCACGACGGTCCCGGCGAGATCCCGCGCGTAGAAGGCCTGCTGATAGGTCTCCGGGCGGCCGACGGCTTCGATGACCACGTCGGCCCCGTTCCCGCCCGTCAGTTCCCTGATTTTCCCGACCGGGTCGTCGGTCCGCGAATTGACGGTGTCGGTGGCGCCGAACTCGCGCGCCCACTCCAGCTTCCGGTCGTCCACGTCGACGGCGATGACCATCCTGCGCCCCGGCCAGCGCCGAGCCGAGGATCGCGGCGTTGCCGACGCCGCCGCAGCCGATGACGGCGACCGAGTCACCGCGGGTCACGGCGCCGGTGTTGAGCGCCGCGCCGAGCCCGGCCATGACGCCGCAGCCGAGCAGGCCCGCCACTTCCGCCGTGATCGCCGGGTTGACCTTCGTGCACTGGCCCGCCGCGACCAGCGTCTTCGCCGCGAACGCGCCGATCCCGAGCGCAGGCGACAAGGGCGTGCCGTCGGCCAGCGTCATTTTCTGGGTGGCGTTGTGCGTGGCGAAGCAGTACCACGGACGGCCCCGCAGGCAGGCGCGGCACTGGCCGCAGACCGCGCGCCAGTTGAGGATGACGAAGTCGCCCGGCGCCACGCCGGTGACGTCCGGCCCGACGGCCTCGACGACCCCGGCCGCCTCGTGTCCGAGCAGGTACGGGAAGTCGTCGCCGATGCCACCCTCGCGGTAGTGCAGGTCGGTGTGGCAGACGCCGCACGCCTCCACCGCGACCAGCGCCTCGCCTGGCCCCGGATCCGGCACGACCACGGTCGTGACGGTGACAGGCTTGCCCTTGCCGGTGGCGACAACCCCTTGTACCTCGTGTGCCATCTGGTGCTCCTCCTCGACAACCACAGTACGAACGGAAACGAGGCTCAGCCAGGCCAGCCTCGTCCGCCGGGCCAGTCTGGCCGGCCGCGAACGCCGCTGGCTAGCTGCAGCCGTCAGCCTGTCAGCCGACGGGGGCTGACGGCTGCTCGCTGACTGTGGTCCGCGGGGGCGGCGGCGGGACGGTCAGGCGGGGGCCCTTCCTGATGAACACGCGCATCGGCACGCTACCCGGCTGCACAGCTGCCAGGGCCGCGCGCAACTCGGGCGGGGTGACGTCGAGGATTCTCACGCGGTAGCGGGGCGGATTGCCGACCGGGGTAGTGAGAGCGGGCCTGCCCCGCCCGTAGCCGACGGGAATGAGCAGCGAGCCGAGCAGCTGCAGCGCCCGCCGGGGCGGGGCCGGGCGGCGCACGATCCGGGCGGCCGGGCTGAGCGTGATCTCAAGCAGCACTCCGTAATGCCGCGGCAGCATGCGCAGCTGGGCGACGTCCGGCCAGGCCAGGTGCACCTGACGGAGCTTCGGCCGGCGGCGCTCGCTCAGCACGCCGAGCCAGATGCCGTGCGGGCTGGCCCGGAAGGCAATCTGGCGTGAGGTCATCAGTACGCACAGCGCGATGCAGGCCGCAGCGGCGAGCCCGCCGATCTCGGTGACCCCGAGCCACAGCGGCAGCTTGCCGCTGGCATGCCTGCCGACGATGACGACGATCGCACTGGCAATGACGAACCAGGCCGGGATGAGCCATGCGAATCCCCGCGGATACCGGCTGGCTGGCCCCCGGACCAGGCACGTGACGGTATCGTCCAAACCCGCCTCCCCGCGTGGTCCCTAACCAGGATCTTCTGTCTTTGCGGCCCGAGACGGCAAGTAGCAGCAAATTTTGTAGCCGGAACGTCATCGTCGCAGGTACCGGGCGCGATGGTGCCGATCCGCGGCACCCGGCGTCCTCGTTCCCGTCCTGGTGGTGGCTTACCCTGGGGGCAGCCAGCGCCGGCCTCAAGCACAGGGGACATAACGCATGCCGATCGCCGAGATAACCCGCGCCGAGACCAGCCGCAGGGCCGAGCTTCTGACGGTTGAGTCCTACGCCGTCGAGCTCGACCTGACCTGCGGCGATAAGGTTTTCCGGTCGACTTCGGTGATCGTCTTCGACTGCGCCGAGCCGGGCGCGTCCAGCTACGCCGACCTGATCGCCGAGGCCGTGCTCGAGATCACGCTCAACGGGACGCCGGTCGACCCGGACACCGCCTGCGCAGACGGCCGGATCGCGCTGCCCGCGCTGGCCGCGCGCAACGAGCTGCGCGTCGTTGCCGACTGCGCCTACACCGCTGACTCCAAGGGCATGCACCGCGCGGTCGACTCCGCGGACGGCAAGATCTACTGCTACTCCAACTTCGAGCCTGCCGACGCGCGCCGGGTCTACGCCAATTTCGAGCAGCCCGACCTCAAGGCCGCGTTCAGCTTCTACGGTCATCGCGCCCGCTCACTGGACCGTGCTGTCCAACCAGCCCGCGCCCGAGCCGGAGCCAGCCGGCGCCGGTGCCGCTGGGAGCGGGACGGCAGTGTGGCGCTTCCCGCCGACTCCGCGGATATCGACCTACCTGACGGCGATCGTGGCCGGTGAGTACCACCGGGTGACCTCGTCGCACACCACGCCCGCGGGTCAGGTCATCCCGCTCGGGCTGGTCTGCCGCGCCTCGCTGGCTGGCTACCTGGAGCCCGAGGACATGCTGACGCTGACCCGGCAGGGCTTCGACTACTACACGGCGCTGTTCGAGCGCGGCTATCCGTTTGAGAAGTACGACCAGGTCTTCGTGCCCGAGTTCAGCGCCGGGGCGATGGAGAACGTCGGCTGCGTGACGATCTCCGAGCGGCTGCTGTTCCGGTCCAAGGTCACCGACATGATGTACGAGCTGCGCGCCACCGTGATCCTGCACGAGATGGCGCACATGTGGTTCGGCGACCTGGTCACCATGAAGTGGTGGGACGACCTCTGGCTGAACGAGTCGTTCGCGGAGTTCAGCGCGGCTCTGTCGAGCGCCGAGGGCACCCGGTTCACCGACGCGTGGACGACCTTCTCCGGGTCCCGCAAGACCTGGGGGTACATGCAGGATCAGCTGCCGACCACGCATCCGATCGCCGCTGACGTGGCGACGCTGTCCGAGGCGATCGCGAACTTCGACGGCATCAGCTATGCCAAGGGCGCGTCGGTGCTCAAGCAGCTTGTCGCTTACGTCGGCCGGGATGCCTTCTTCGCCGGCATCCGGGCCTACTTCGCCGAGCACGGCTGGGGCAACGCCACGCTGTCCGACCTGCTGCAGGCGCTGGAGACCAGCTCCGGCCTGAGCCTCGGCGACTGGGCGAAGGCCTGGCTGCAGACCGCCGGGCCGAACACGCTGCGCAGCGAGTTCGCCGAGGCGGCCGACGGGACGTTCGGCTCGTTCGCGGTGCTGCAGGAAGCGCCGGCTGAGCACCCGACGCTGCGGCCGCACCACATTGCGTCGGCCTGTACAACCGGGACGCTAACGCCTGGTGACGACAACCGTGCCCTGGTGCGGACTCACCGGGTCGAGGTGGACGTGACCGGCGCCCGGACCGAGGTGCCGGCACTGGCCGGCGCAGCCGCAGCCGGACCTCATCCTGCTGAACGACGACGACCTTGACTACGCGATCGTGCGGTTCGACGACCGCTCGCTGGCGACGCTCACCGAGTCCATCGGAGCGTTCACCGACTCGCTGGCCCGCACCGTCTGCTGGAGCGCGGTGCTGGACATGGTGCAGCAGGCCGAGCTGTCGGTGCCCGGCGTTCGTGAGGATCCTGGCCGGCGGCATGGGCAAGGAGCCCGTCGTCTCGGTTCTGCAGATCCTGCACATGACGGCCGCCCGGCTGATGGCCGTGTCGGCCGACCCGGCCTGGCTGCCCGAGGGCAAGGAGCAGCTGGCAACGGCCGCGATCGAGCTGCTGCAGGCCGCCGAGCCGGGCAGCGACCACCAGCTCGCCTGGATGCAGCTCCTGGGCTGGACCGCGATCACGCCGCCGCAGCTGGACTTCCTGGCCGGGCTGCTGGCCGGAAACGTGGTAGTGCCAGGACTGGCAGTCGACACCGAGCTGCGCTGGGCACTGCTGCGCCGCCTGGCCGTGACCGGCCGGGCCGGTGACGCGGAGATCGACGCGGAGCTCGCCCGCGACGACACCGACGCCGGTCGCCGGCACGCGGCCAGCGAGCCGGGCGGCGATCCCGGATGCCGAGCACAAGGCTGCGGCCTGGCAACTGCTCGCCCGATCGCAGGAGCTCGGGCACGAAGGCGTCATGGCCGTCGCGGGCGGCTTCGGCCAGCCCGAGCACGCGGCACTGCTGGCCCCGTACGTCGATGCCTACTTCGAGGTGCTGCCGGAGATCTGGACCTCGCGCGGCGACCACCTCAAGCGCCTGCTGGGCGACGGGCTGTTCCCGTACGCGGCGGCGTCGCCGGAACTGCTGCGCCAGGTCGACGACTTCCTGGCCGCGGAGCCGCGTGACCCGTCGATGGTCCGGATGCTGGTCGAGCGGCGCGACATCGTGGACCGCGCGCTGCGGTCGCGCCGGCTACCCGGCTGACGGTTTGCCCGGCTGACGGGCTGCCGGGCCGCGCGGAGCTAGCTCAGCGGCCCGGGAAGCGGTTGCGGCTCGGAAGGGCGCCCGATTTGCCAGGCGGTGACCGGGTTCATTCTGAGAGGCCGGCCTCGCTGATGTCCTAAATAGCCGTTTTAGCGCGCGCGTCGGCGCCGGCCTTGCGCGGCACCAAGATCAGATATTAAGTTATTACGCGACTTCGCTTAGGCGTGACGACACGAACGGGGCTGCAACGGTGCAGAGTGCCGAGATAACACGAGACGAGACCAGGGAGCGCGCGCGGCTGCTGCGCGTCCGGTCCTATGACATCGACCTTGACCTCACCGGCGGTGCCGGCACATTCCGCTCCGTGTCGGTGATCAGGTTCGACTGCACGGAGCCGGGTGCGTCCAGTTATGCGGACCTGATCGCCGAGACGGTGCACGAGATCACCCTGAACGGGTTGGCGATCGACCCGGCCGTGGCCCGGGCCGACGGCCGGATCGGGCTCGCCGGGCTTGCCGCCAGCAACGAGCTGCGGGTTGTCGCCGACTGCGCGTATGGCACCGATGGCGACGGCCTTCAGCGGTCGGTCGACTCCGCGGACGGGCGGGCCTATCTGTTCTCTGAATTCGAGCCCGCCGACGGCTCGGCGGGTATACGCCAACTTCGAGCAGCCGGACCTGAAGGCGGAGTTCACCTTCCACGTCACGGTGCCCGAGCGGTGGATCGTCTTCTCCAACCAGCCGGCCCCCGAGCCGGTACCAGCCGGCGACGGCTACCCGGCCGGGTCCGCCACCTGGCACTTCCCGCCGACGCCGCGGATCTCCACGTACCTGACGGCCGTGGTGGCCGGCGAGTACCACCTGGTCCGCGACTCGCACACCACGCCAGCCGGGCAGGTGATCCCGCTAGGGCTGGCCTGCCGCCAGTCGCTGGCTGCCTTCCTGGAGCCGGACGACGTGTTCGCGGTGACCAGGCAGGGCCTGGACTACTACACGCGGCTGTTCGGCACCGGCTACCCGTTCGCCAAGTACGACCAGGTGTTCGTCCCGGACAGCGTGGGCGCGATGGAGAACGTCGGCTGCGTGACCATCACCGAGTCACTGCTGTTCCGGTCCAAGGTGACCGACACCTTGTACGAGGTACGGGCGATGGTCATCCTGCACGAGATGGCGCATCAGTGGTTCGGCGACCTGGTCACCATGAAGTGGTGGGACGACCTGTGGCTGAACGAGTCGTTCGCCGAGTTCGCCGGATTCCTGGCCAGCGCCGAGGCGACCAGGTTTACCGACGTGTGGACGACCTTCTGCGCGAAGTTCAAGCTGTGGGGTTACACCCAGGACCAGCTGCCCTCGACGCATCCGGTGGCAACGCAGGCCGAGACGCTGTCCGAGGCCTTCGCGAACGCCGACGGGATCGGCTACGCCAAGGGCGCTTCCGTGCTCCAGCAGCTCGTCGCGCACCTGGGCCGGGAAGCGTTCGTCGCCGGGCTGCGTGCCTACTTCGCCGAGCACGGCTGGGGCAACGCGACACTGGCTGACCTCCTCGGCGCCTTCGAGGCGAGCTCGGGCAGGGATCTGGGGGACTGGTCGAAGGCGTGGCTGGAGACGGCCGGGCCGAACACGCTGCGGCCCGAGTTCACCGTCAGCGGCGATGGAACGCTCAGCTCGTTTGCGGTGCTGCAGGAGGCCCCCGAGGAGTACCCGACGCTCCGCCCGCACCGCATCGGCATCGGCCTGTACAACCGGGATGACAATCACGCACTGGTGCGCACCTACCGGGTCGAGGCGGACGTGGTCGGCCCGCGCACCGAGATCCCGGCGCTCGCCGGGGTTGCGCAGCCGGACCTGGTCCTGCTCAACGACGACGACCTCGACTACGCCCTGATCAGGTTCGACGAGCAGTCACTGCACACGCTGACCACCTCGATCGGGGACTTCGCCGACGGCCTGGCCCGGACCATCTGCTGGAGCGCGGTGATGGATATGGTGCAGCAGGCCGAGGTCAAGGTCCCTGACTTCCTGGCGATCGTGGCTGCCGGTATGGGCAGGGAACGGTCGATCTCGGTGCTGCAGAGCGTGCACTCGGTCTGCCGGGAGGTCCTGGGCAGCATGGCGGACCCGGAGTTCGTGCCGGAGGGCAAGCGGCAGCTCGCCGCCGAGGCGGTCAGGCTGCTGCACGCCGCCGACCCGGGCAGCGATTTCCAGCTTGCCTGGGCTGAGCTGCTCGGCGCCACTGCGGTGACCTCCGATCAGCTCGGGCTGCTGACCGGTCTGCTGGACGGATCCGCTGAGGTAGCCGGCCTGGCCGTGGACACCGACCTGCGCTGGCGGCTGCTGAAGCGGCTGGCTGCCACTGGCCTGGCCGGCGACGCGGAGATCGACGCCGAGCTCGCGCGCGACAGCACCGACGCCTGCCTGCGGCACGCGGCGGCATGCCGGGCCGCGATCCCCGACGCCGAGCACAAGGCGACGGCCTGGCATCAGCTCGCCGAGTCCGGTGAGCTGGGCCTGGAAAGCGCAGCCGAGATCGCCGGCGCGTTCAACGACGCCGAGCACGTGGCGCTGCTTGCGCCGTACGCGGGGAAGTACTTCGAGCGGCTTCCGGAGATCTGGGCGGACCGCAGCGAGCTGGTCAGGGTGCTGTACGCCGGCGCGCTGTTCCCGTATTCGCAGGCATCTCCTGCGCTACTGGCCAGAGTGGACGAGTTCCTGGCCGAGCCGGACCGTGACCCGGCTATGGCCAGGGTCGTGATCGAGGCGCGGGACGTGGTGGCCAAGGCGCTGAAATCACGAGCGCTCTAACGCGACTTTGGCCGGGTACGACGACACGAACGGGGCTGCAACGGTGCAGAGTGCCGAGATAACACGAGACGAGACCAGGGAGCGCGCGCGGCTGCTGCGCGTCCGGTCCTATGACATCGACCTTGACCTCACCGGCGGTGCCGGCACATTCCGCTCCGTGTCGGTGATCAGGTTCGACTGCACGGAGCCGGGTGCGTCCAGTTATGCGGACCTGATCGCCGAGACGGTGCACGAGATCACCCTGAACGGGTTGGCGATCGACCCGGCCGTGGCCCGGGCCGACGGCCGGATCGGGCTCGCCGGGCTTGCCGCCAGCAACGAGCTGCGGGTTGTCGCCGACTGCGCGTATGGCACCGATGGCGACGGCCTTCAGCGGTCGGTCGACTCCGCGGACGGGCGGGCCTATCTGTTCTCTGAATTCGAGCCCGCCGCGGCTCGGCGGGTATACGCCAACTTCGAGCAGCCGGACCTGAAGGCGGAGTTCACCTTCCACGTCACGGTGCCCGAGCGGTGGATCGTCTTCTCCAACCAGCCGGCCCCGAGCCGGTACCAGCCGGCGACGGCTACCCGGCCGGGTCCGCCACCTGGCACTTCCCGCCGACGCCGCGGATCTCCACGTACCTGACGGCCGTGGTGGCCGGCGAGTACCACCTGGTCCGCGACTCGCACACCACGCCAGCCGGGCAGGTGATCCCGCTAGGGCTGGCCTGCCGCCAGTCGCTGGCTGCCTTCCTGGAGCCGGACGACGTGTTCGCGGTGACCAGGCAGGGCCTGGACTACTACACGCGGCTGTTCGGCACCGGCTACCCGTTCGCCAAGTACGACCAGGTGTTCGTCCCGGACAGCGTGGGCGCGATGGAGAACGTTGGCTGCGTGACCATCACCGAGTCACTGCTGTTCCGGTCCAAGGTGACCGACACCTTGTACGAGGTACGGGCGATGGTCATCCTGCACGAGATGGCGCATCAGTGGTTCGGCGACCTGGTCACCATGAAGTGGTGGGACGACCTGTGGCTGAACGAGTCGTTCGCCGAGCTGTGCGCGTTCCAGTCGGCGGCCGAGGCGACGAGGTACACGGGCTCGTGGACCACGTTCTGCGGCGGCCGCAAGACTGGCGGCTACCGACAGGATCAGCTGCCGTCCACGCACCCGATCGCGGCGAACGTGGCGACGCTGTCGGAAGCTGAGGCGAACTTCGACGGCATCAGCTACTCCAAGGGAGCGGCGGTGCTGAAGCAGCTTGTCGCTTACGTCGGCCGGGATGCCTTCTTTGCCGGCATCCGGGCGTACTTCGCCGAGCACGGCTGGGGGAACGCCACGCTGGCCGATCTCATCGGCGCACTGGAGGTCAGCTCCGGCCGGAGCCTGGCCGAGTGGTCCAGGGCGTGGCTGGAGACGGCCGGGCCGAACACGCTGCGGCCGGAGTTCGCGGTGGACAGCGACGGCACGTTCAGCTCGTTCGCGGTACTGCAGGAAGCACCGCCCGCGTACCCGACGCTGCGCCCGCACCACATCGGCATCGGCCTGTACAACCGGGATGACAATCACGCACTGGTGCGCACCTACCGGGTCGAGGCGGACGTGGTCGGCCCGCGCACCGAGATCCCGGCGCTCGCCGGGGTTGCGCAGCCGGACCTGGTCCTGCTCAACGACGACGACCTCGACTACGCCATTGTCAGGTTCGACCAGCGCTCGCTGGCCACCGTGCAGGAGTCGATCGGAGACTTCGCCGACGGGCTGGCCCGCACCATCTGCTGGAGCGCCGTCGTCGACATGGCCAGGCAGGCGGAGCTGTCGGTGCCGGCTTTCGTCGCGATCGTGACGGCCGGAATGGGCCGCGAACCGTCCGTCTCGGTTCTGCAGCAGCTGCACGAACTCACGTCGCGGCTACTGACGACGGCGGCCGACCCAGCCTGGATCAGCACCGGCACGCAGCAGCTCGCGGCCGCGTCGCAGGAGCTACTGGCCGCGGCCGGGCCTGGCAGCGATCATCAGCTGGCCTGGGCGCAGCTGCTCGGCCGTACCGCGACCACCGACGCCCAGCTCGATCTGATCGCCGGCCTGCTCGACGGCAGCGCCGAGTTCGACGACCTGACCGTGGACACCGACCTGCGGTGGACGCTGCTGTCCCGGCTGGTCACGATGGGCCGGGCTGGTGATGCCGAGATCGACGCGGAAGTGGCGCGTGACGACACCGACGCGGGCCGCCGCCACGCGGCTGCCTGCCGGGCGTCGCTGCCGGACGCCGCACACAAGGAAGCTGCCTGGCAGCTGCTGACCGCGTCGACCGAATACGGCATCGAGCAGACCGTCGAGGTCGGGCTCGGCTTCAACCAGGTCGAGCACGCGGACTTGCTGGCCGGATACGCCGGCCGGTACTTCGAGGAGCTGCCGCAAGTCTGGGCTGCGCGGGACGGAATACTGCGCATGATCATCGGTCAGTTGCTGTTCCCCTACCCGGCGGCGTCACCGGCGCTGCTCGACCAGGCGGCCACGTTTCTCGCGGTACCCGACCGTGACCCGGCCCTGGCCCGGGTCGTGATCGAGGCGAGTGACGTGGTGGAGAAGGCGATGCGGGCGCGGGCACTGCCGGGCTAACTGGCGGGGCCAGCTGCCGGCGAACACCAGGCCGTGGCCGGGCGGGGTCTGCGCGGCCAGGCTGTCTCCAGTGACCACCACACCGCTCGGCCTGGCCAGCGCGCCGAGCGCGGCAAATGAGCCCTGGTCGATGTCCTCGACCATGGGCGGAAGCGGCAGGCACATGGCCAGCTGGCCGGAGATGTCGGGCAGCAGGTGGGGCATCACCGGCACGTCGAACAGCCTGGCTAGCCGGGCGATGCGCAGGAACGGCGTGATCCCGCCGACCCGGCACACGTTCGGCTGAGCGAAGTCGACAGCGCCGGCCAGGAGCAGGTCACGAAACTGCGCCTCGGTATAGAGGCTCTCGCCGGCTGCGAGCGGAATGTCGATGCTGGCACGCAGCCGCGCGTACGCCTGAAAGTCCTCGGCCGGCAGCGGCTCCTCGAGCCAGTAGATGTCGAACGGCGCCAGCGCCTTCGCCGCGTGGCGGGCCGCGGGCAGATCCCACAGCTGGTTCGCGTCGAGCATGAGCAGCCGGCCGGGACCGATGATCCGGCGTACCGCGGCAACCCGGCGCACGTCCTCCGCCAGGCTGGGCAGCCCGACCTTGATCTTGAACCGGGTGTGACCCGCCTCGACCCAGCGGGTCACCTGCTCGGCCAGCTCGTCGAGCGCGAGGTGCCGGTTGACGCCGCTTGCGTAGACCGGCACCTGGTCACGCTGGCGGCCGATCAGGTCGGCCAGGCTCAGGCCAGCCGCCTTCGCCTGCAGGTCCCACAGCCCGATGTCCACCGCCGCCATCGCGAGCGTTGTGACGCCCCCGCCTGCCTCGCGCAGAGCCCGCCACATCCGGTCCCAGGCAGCGGCAGGGACAACCGGGCCGCCCTCAGCGAGTCGCGCGCAATCGTGGTCGACCATGGCCTGGATCGCCTGCGCGCCGGCCTGCACTGCCCAGCTGAAGCCCTGGCCGGCCGCCCCGTCGCTGGCATGCACGGTCGTGGCGATCACGTACTGAGCGGTGACATCGGGCCCCCACGGCACCGGCATCGGCAGCCGGCGCAGTGTGCTGGTGACGCCCGTGACGTGCGCGGTCATGAAAGCCGGTCCGCGTCGAACGCAGGGAGACAGAACTCGCCGCCGAGACGCGCGAGCACAGGGTCGTCCGGATCGGGCGGCCCGAGGCGCGCCAGAAGATCGGCAGCGAACTGCTCGGCGTCGTCACGCGGCTTATACCCGAGTGCCCGCGCTTCGGCCAGGCTCACCCAGTCGCCGCGGGTGTTGCGCGACACCCCGTAGGCGACGCGGAAGCCGGGGCTCGGCACGGTCAGGCACGCCTCGAACAGCCGCCCGGCGTCATCCGGGGACAGCCAGGTAGCCAGCGCGCGGATGTTCTCCGGCCGGTCGGCGCAGGTCAGGATGCGCAGGCAGATGGCATCGAGGCCGTAGCGCGAGTGGTACAGCGAGGCGAGTGCCTCGCCGGCCACCTTGGATACGCCGTAATAGGTATCGGGTGCCGGGAACGCGTAGTCGGGCACCGGGAACCTGGCAGCCGGCCAGAATCCGACTGCGTGGTTGGACGACGCGAAGATGACCCGGCCTGCACCGGACCGGCGTGCCGCCTCGAACACGACGTAGGTGCCGTGGATGTTCACGTCGGCAATGCGGTCCCAGGGTGCCTCGCCAGAAAGCCCGCCCAGGTGGATGACGGCGTCAGCGTCTTCGCAGGCGGCGGTGAGCGCGTCCAGGTCGGTCACCGAGGCCTGGATCACCTCCTCGCCGTCGCGGGGTGACAGCGGGGCAATGTCGAGCAGTCGCAGGGTCCGGCCGGGAGCGGCGAGCCGGTCGCGGAGCATCGCGCCGACGCGGCCCGCGGCGCCGGTCATGAGAATGGTGGGCATGCACCGAGTCTCCCGCGACCGGTGATCTTGTCCAGTCCTGCACCTCCCGGGCGTGGAGCGTTGTGCCGCGCCGAGGATCGGGCATACGTTAGTACTCGTTTCCATCTCATCCGCTGTTGGGGGGATATGTCGGTGGCGGCAGTCGAGATCACCAGGGCCGAGTGCGCCGAACGGGCCAGGCTGCTGCGGGTTGACTCGTATGACATCGCGCTGGATCTGACCGGCGGAGACGAGCAGTTCGGGTCGGTGTCGGTGATCAGGTTCAGCTGTCGGGAGCCGGGCGCTGCCAGTTATGCCGACCTGATCGCTGAGACCGTGCACGAGATCACGCTGAACGGCACGGTGCTAGACCCGGCGACAGTGTGCGCGAACGGCCGGATCGCGCTGCCCGGCCTGGCTGCCGAGAACGAGCTGCGCGTGGTCGCTGACTTCGCCTACACCGGCGATGGTTCCGCGCTGCACCGCAGCACCGACTCCGCCGACGGCCGCGTGTACTGCTACACGAACCTGTTCCCGGCCGATGCCCGCCGGGTGCTCGCCTGCTTCGACCAGCCTGACCTGAAGGCCGCGTTCGCTTTCGAGATCACCGCCCCGGCGGACTGGGTCGTGCTGTCCAACCAGCCCGCTCCTAAGCCTGAGCCAGCGGGCGAGGCCACCGCCGTGTGGCGGTTCACGCCCACTCCGCGGATTTCCACCTACCTCGCCGCCGTCGTCGCCGGGGAATACCACCTGGTCACCGACGTCCATACGACACCCGCGGGACAGGTGATTCCGCTCGGGCTCGCCTGCCGCCAGTCGCTGGCGCGGCACCTGGAAGCCGACGAGATGTTCGCCACCACCCGGCAGGGCCTGGACTACTACACCGGCCTGTTCGCCAGCCCGTTTCCGTTCGCCAAGCATGACCAGGTGATGGTGCCGGAATTCCAGGCAGGCGCGATGGAGAACGTCGCCTGCGTGACGTTCGCCGAGGCCTATATCTTCCGGTCGAAGGCAACCAGGTCCCGGTATGAGGTGCGAGCCAAGACGATCCTGCACGAGATGGCGCACCAGTGGTTCGGCGACCTGGTGACGATGCGCTGGTGGGAGGATCTGTGGCTCAACGAGTCGTTCGCCGAGTTCTGCGGCACGCAGTCGGCGGCCGAGGCCACCACGTTCACCGACGCCTGGACGACGTTCTGCGCCGGCCGCAAGGTGTGGGGGTACCTGCAGGACCAGCAGCCGTCGACGCATCCGGTGGCCGGCCAGGTAGCGACGCTGACCGAGGCAGTGGCCAACTTCGACGGGATCAGCTACGCCAAGGGCGCCTCCATCCTCAAGCAGCTTGTGGCCTACCTCGGCCGGGATGCGTTCTTCGCAGGCATCCGGGCGTACTTCGCCGAGCACGGCTGGGCCAATGCGTCGCTCGCTGACCTGCTGCAGGCGCTGGAGGCAAGCTCGGGCCGCGGCCTGGCCGAGTGGGCCCGGGCGTGGCTGCAGACTGCCGGGCCGAACACGCTGCGCTCGCAGTTCACCGTCGACCCGACGGGCAGCTTCACCGAGTTCGCGGTGCTGCAGGAGGCCCCGGTCAGCCACCCGGAGCTGCGGCCGCATCGCATCGCCATCGGCTTGTACAGCCGGGACAGCGCCGACGGTGCCGGCGACGGGGCGCTGCAGTGCACCAAGCGGGTCGAGCTCGACGTCACCGGCGGCCGGACGATCGTTCCCGAGCTGGCCGGTCAGCAGCAGCCTGACCTGATCCTGCTGAACGACGGCGATCTCGACTACGCCCTGATCCGCTTCGACGACCGCTCGCTGCAGACACTCACGACGTCGCTCGGCGCAGTCGCTGACCCGCTCGCCCGGGCGGTGTGCTGGGGCGCGGTGCTGGACATGGCGTTTCAGGGGGAGCTCTCACTTCGGCGGTTCGTGCGCATCGTTACGGCCGGGATGCCGGGCGAGACGTCGGTGCCGGTGATGCAGACCGTGCTCGGCCTCACCGGCAGGCTGATCGCCCGCGGCGCTGACCCGGCCGGGGTTGCCGGACTGCAGCAGGCGCTGGCAGCAGCTGCGCTGCCTTTGCTGCGGGCAGCCGAGCCCGGCAGCGACTGGCAGCTCACCTGGGCACAGCTGCTGAGCGCCACAGCGAGCACGGCCGGGCAGCTCGATCTGCTCGCCGCGCTGCTCGACGGCACCGCCGAGATCCCCGGCCTGGCCGTCGACACCGAACTGCGCTGGGACATGCTGCTGCGGCTGGCCAGCGCCGGCCGCGCCGCCGATGCCGACATCGACGCCGAACTCGAGCGCGACGCGACCGACGCGGGCCGCCGGTGCGCCCTGTCCTGCCGGGCGGCGATCCCGGACGCCGAGCACAAGGCCGCTGCGTGGCGGCTGCTGGCCGAGAGCGAGGAACTGGGCACCGACGGCATTGTCGAGGTCGCCCGCGGCTTCGGCCAGCCCGAGCACGCGGACCTGCTGGCGCCTTATGCGGAGAAGTACTTCGCGCAGCTGCCCGCCATCTGGGCGGCCCGGCCCGAGATGATCCGGATCCTCCTCGGCCGGGTGCTGTTCCCCTACGCTGCCGCGTCGACCGGGCTGCTGCGCCGGGTCGATGAGTTCCTGGCCGCCGCCGATCACCACCGCGGCATGGCTCGCGTCGTCATCGAGGGCCGCGACACCGCGGAGAAAGCCCTGCGCGCCCGCGCGCTTCCCGCCTGATGAGGAGATAACCGGATGCCGGCTGCCGAGATCACCCGGACCGAGACCAGCGAGCGTGCCCGGCTGCTCAGCGTCCGGTCCTACGACGTGACGCTTGACCTGTCCCGCGGAAACGAGGTGTTCGGGTCGACGGCAGTCGTCCGGTTCGGCTGCGCCGAGCCAGGGGCCGCGAGTTACGCCGACCTGGTGGCCGACCGCGTGCATGCGATCACGCTGAACGGCGTGCCGGTCGACCCGGCGGCTGCCTGGGCCGACGGCCGGATCGCGCTGACCGGGCTGGCGGCGGACAACGAGCTGACGGTAGTGGCCGACTGCCGGTACTCGCGGGACGGGACGGGCCTGCACCGCGCGGTCGACCCGGCCGACCAGAAGGTCTACACCTACACCAAGTTCGAGCCGGCCTACGCGCGCACGGTCTACGCCAACTTCGAGCAGCCGGACCTGAAGGCCAGCTTCACGATCTCGGTTCTGGTGCCGGGCCACTGGACTGTGCTGTCGAACCAGCCGCTGGCCGAGCAGGCAGTGCCGACCGATGGGCCGGCCGCCGGCAACACCGTGCTGTGGCGGTTCCTGCCGACTCCGCGGCTGTCGACGTACCTGTTCGCCATCGCGGCGGGCGAGTACGAGGTGGTCACTGCTGAGCACGTCACGCCGGGCGGTCAGGTGATCCCGCTCGGGCTCGCCTGCCGGGCGTCGCTGCGGGAGTACCTGGACGTCGCCGACATCCTCGACACCACCGCGAAGGGCCTGGACTACTACACCGCGCTGTTCCGCACCCCTTATCCGTTCGACAAGTACGACCAGGTCTTCGTGCCGGAGTACAGCGTCGGCGCGACCGAGAACGCCGGCTGTGTCGTCTTCACCGATCAGCTGCTGTTCCGCTCACGGGTCACCGGCACGTACTACGAGCTGCGCGCCAGCGTCATCCTGCACGAGATGGCGCACATGTGGTTCGGCGACTACGTCACCATGCGGTGGTGGGACGACCTGTGGCTGAACGAGTCGTTCGCCGAGTTCTGTGCCGCCCTGGCCAGCTCAGAGGCGACTAGCTACACCGGTGCCTGGACCACGTTCGCGACCAGCCGTAAGGCCTGGGGTTACAGTCAGGACCAGCTGCCGTCGACGCATCCGGTGGCGGCCAGCGTCGAGACGCTGTCCGAGGCGATCGCGAACTTCGACGGCATCAGCTACGCCAAGGGCGCATCCGTATTGCGGCAGCTCGTCGCTCTGATCGGCCGGGACAGCTTCTTCGCTGGGATCACGGCGTACTTCGCCGAGCATGGCTGGGGCAACGCGACACTTGCCGACTGGCTCGCTGCGCTCGGCGCAAGCTCGGGCCGCGACCTGTCCGGCTGGTCGAAGGCGTGGCTGCAGACGTCCGGGCCGAGCACGCTGCGCGCCGAGTTCGAGCTTGACGACAACGGCAGGTTCGCCAGCTTCGCGGTCCGTCAGGAAGCTCCCGCAGCGCACCCGGAACTGCGGCCGCACCGCATCGCCGTCGGCCTGTACGACCGCGACCCGGCCGCCCGGACGCTGACCCGCCGCCGCCAGATCCCCGCCGACATCGCGGGACCCCGGACCGAGATCGCGGCACTGGCGGGCGAGCGCGAGCCGGACTTGCTACTGCTGAACGACGACGACCTGACCTATGCACTGCTCCGGTTCGACGAGCGGTCGATCCGGACCCTGACCACCTCGATCGGCGAGCTCACCGACTCGCTGGCCCGGGCCGTGTGCTGGAACTCCGTGCTGGACATGGCGCAGCACGGCGAACTGCCGGTGCCGGCCGTCGTGGCGATGCTGGCCGGCGCGCTGGCGACAGAGCCGTCCGTGTCCGCGCTGGAGGCCGTGCTCGACAAGTGCCACGAGATGCTGCGGACTCTCGCGGACCCCGCCTGGGCACCCGAGGGCACCCGGCGTCTCGCGGCGGCTGCTCTCCCGCTCCTGCACGGGGCCGGGCAGGGCAGCGACCACCAGCTCGCGTGGGCACATCTCCTTTCCTGGACCGCGACGTCACCCGACCAGCTGGACCTCGTCGCCGGCCTGGTCGACGGCACGAATGTACCGGCCGGGCTGTCCGTCGGAACCGAGTTGCGCTGGGAGTTCCTGCAGCGGCTGGCCGCGGCCGGGCGTGCAGGTAATGCCGAGATCGATGCCGAGCTCGGCCGGGATTCCACCGACGCCGGCGAGCGCAGCGCCGCGGCCTGCCGGGCCGCGATCGGTGATTCCGCGCACAAGGCGGCTGCCTGGGCACTGCTGACCGAGTCCGCCGACTTGCCGGCCGATCTGCTGCGGTCCGTCAGCCGTGCGTTCTGGCGGCCGGAACAGGCCGCGCTGCTGATGCCGTACACGAGCCGGTATTTCGAGATCCTGCCGCAGGTCTGGTCCGCCAGCGGCGGGCACCTTCGGGTCGCGCGGGCCGAGGCACTGTTCCCCGTAACTGCGGCGAGCCCGGGGCTCATCGCCGGGATCGAGGCCTTTCTCCGCGCGGAGCCGCGTGATCCCGGACTCGCCCGCGTCCTGACCGAATGTCGTGATCTGGCCGAAGGAGCGGTCCGGTCGCGCGCCCTGAGCCCTGCCGGGCTCGGCCGGTGACTGCCGGGTCCGCGAAACGGTGCGAAACGCCCGAACGGCAGCCTGATTTTAGGCCGCTCCGCGGTTCTGCACCGGTCCTGTGATCGTTTGGCTGACCTGCGCCAGGTTCGTCCTCGTGAGCGGCGTGTGACAGCGAGTGGCGACACGAAAATTCGATAACGTAGCGGTCACGGTCGACGGTGCCGCATGATGTAGTGACTCCAGATCGGGCAGAGACGCCGCATCAGTCTCAGGAGTACCAGTCGATATGACCACGGGATGGCCGCAGAACCAGCAGGATCTGCGGTGGCCCTACTCCGATGCTGACGAGACCGGGGCAGATGGCCGGGCCGGCGGCGGAGTTGCCACCGACAGTGAGCGCAGCGACCGCTCAGGAGCATTCGGCGGACTCGGGACCGAGCACCCGAGCGGACCGCTTCCGGTAACCCCGGCGCCCTCGCGTGGCCGGCTGCGCCGCAAGTCACGTGACGACAAGTCACGTGATGCCAGCCGCGGCGGCTCCGGGCCGGACGCCGGGGCTGATGACGCCGACTACGACTGGATCCGCTACCTCGGCGAAGCCGGGCCTGCTCAGGGACACTCACCGGGACACTCGCAGGGTCTGGCGGACGACCGCCCGGCGCCCGCGCCCCAGCGGCAGCCTGACGGCCCGTCCGGCGGTCGCGGGTTTTCTCGCCGCCACGCCGCGCCGGAGCAGCCTGCCCAGAGCCCTGCGACCTCGTTCCCGGCTGCGCAGCCGCCCCGTACCCCGGCCTCCGATTCGCCGGGGCCCGCGCCACTAGTCAGTCGGCGCGCCCCGGACACCTCGGGCCGCGCCCCTGCGACGGCGGGGCTCGGAAGTGCCGAGTCGGCGACGACCTCGTTTCCTGCCCCTGGACGGTCTGGGCGGCGCGGGCGTTCTGCAGGGTTCGACGAGCCGGTTACACCTGGCCGGAACGCTGGCGAGCGGGCCGGAGGGCGGCCGCCTGCGCGGGCAGACGCGCCCCGCGGGTTCTCGCAGCCGGATGCGGCCACGTCGGCCTGGCCCGCCAGTCCGAGTCGGCCGCGCCCGCCCCGGCATGCGCCGGATCAGCACCAGGCGGGCGGGTACGACTCGGCCCGGCCTTACCCGGCGCAGCGCAACCCGGCGGCGTACGAGCCAGGACAGCGTCGCCCCGCCCCCGGACGTCCGCCGCTCGACGCGCCGCGCCCCGAGGGCAGGCCGGCGGCACCGGAGCAGAGCCAGCGTCCCGGCAGCGGCCGCCCGGCCGACGCCGGGATGCAGCCGGCAGCTCCCGCTGGCCCGGCGCCGGAGCGCCGGCGCGGGTCGCGGCTTCGGCCCGGCCGCAGGAACGTCGCGTCGCTCGCGGCGGCGGGCCGCGCTGCCGCTGACTCCGCCACCGACGAGGACCTCGGCATCGATCCGCGGCTGGCCCGCGAGATGGCCGAAGCAAACGGCGGCCGCAAGCTCACGGGGCGCAAGCCCGCCGGACGGAAGGCACGCAAGGCGAAGGCCCCGAATCGGGCTGGCCTGACGAAGGATGCGCCGCCGCCGTCCGCTCTGGCTACCGCGGCAGCTCCCGCCAGGCCGAGCGGTCCGGTTCCTGCCAGCCCGGTAGCTCCGGCCAGGCCGGCCGGTGTGCCTCCGAGGGCGTTCGCACCTGCGGTCGCCGCGCCCGGGAGAGGCGTCACCGCCACTGCTCCGGCTGTCGCTGCTGCTGTCGGGGCACCCGCGGTTACGGGCCCGGCAACCGCGAAACCTGGCGCTCGTCCCGCAGCAACACCTGGCCGTCAGCGGCAGGGATCGCCAGGCCGCGCCGCGAGCCGGCGGAAGTCGCGTCGTACGGTCCGGGTCGTGGCGGGCGTCGGAGCTGTGGCGGTCGTGGCCGTCGCGGGAGTCGCCGCCACGCACCTCCTGACGGGCAGCACTGGGCCCGCGCATCGCATTTCGACGCCGCCGAAGCTGCTCGCGTACGCGCAGAACCCGCAGCTGGCTTCCGGGCTCGGCGCTCAGGCGCTGCGCGCGGAGATCGTCAGGAAGGGAAACGGCGAGGCGAGCCATGTCGTGGACGCCGTGTACGAGGACAGCACCGGTCCGGCGGCCAAGTCGGGCCCGCTGATCATCCTGTTCGTCGGCGGCAACCTGTCGGGGTCGGCCGGGTCGTTCATCTCGAGCTTCACCGGTGCGCTTCCGAGCGCGTTCGTTACCAGTGCCGGATCGCTAGGCGGTCAGGCCGCCTGCGTTCCGGGCACCGGCGGTCATCCGTCGGAGTGCGCGTGGGCCGACAACGACACGTTCGGGCTGGTCGCCTCGCCCAACCTGAGCGCCACCGCGCTCGGGACCGAGCTGCGGGCTATGCGGCCGCTCGTTGAGCACAAGGTCAAGTAGGACCCGAGACGACCGTCAGGCGGGACGCGAGACCATCGGTCCGCGCGGTCCCGCCCGAAGCGCGCGTCTGAGCGCCGGCCGGGCTTCGGTTACGACTCCGGCGGCTTGCTGACGTTACTGTCGTCGCCGCTCTGCTGGCGAGGCTTGCGCAGGGTCAGGCGGGCGATCGCGATCGTGACAGCTGCGGCGAGCACGGCAAGGCCGACGAGCTGGCCGCCTATCAGCCGTTCGTCGACAGGCACGGTAGCTGAGGCATCGGAAGCACCGACGGTCGGCCGCGGCGTAGCGTGCGGCAGCCCGAGTGAGCTCGTACCCGAGCTCGGCGACGCCCCGACTGTCGGGAACAGGCTGGTCGGATCGCCGGGCGACACACCCGTCCCGGTCAGCGGGGGCAGGGTGCTCGGCGCCGGGAGTGTGACGCCGGTGCTGGGGCTTGTGGTCGCAGACGACGAGACGACGATGTCGGTCGCAGACGCGGTATCTGACTTTGCGCCGGACGCGGATACCTTCGCCGAGACCTGGATCTGCTCGCCTGCCGTCGCCCCGGTGCCGACTTTCACGACCGCCTGGATTTCCGAAGCCCGGCCCAGCGGCAGACTGCCCACTTTGCAGGTCGTGCCGTGCGCCGACGGGCACACGCTGAAACTAGCCGCGCCGATATGAGCGGCCGACGCGACGCTTGCGCGGACAGACGCGCTTGCGCTCGCGGACTTGGTGGTCCACACCCAGATCACGAAGCTTGCCTTGCCGCCGGGCTTGACGTGTGAGGAGGGCGAGAAGGACTGCACCCGCACGCACAGCTGCGGCGTCTTCTTCGGAGGCGGAGTCGGCGACGTGCTGGGAGTCGGGGTGGGAGTCGGCGTCGGGCTTGGCGAGCTCGACGACGGCGACGGACTGGGCGAGCTTGAACTTGAACTCGGACTGGACGACGCCGGGCTCGCGGACGTGCTGCCGGACGGAGATGCCGCCGTCGAGCTTCCGCTTGAGGTGCTCGGGCTGGCGGACGCGGACTTGGCTGGCGACGTGGACGTAGCTGGCGACGTGGACATGCTCGCTGACGCGGACTTGCTGGCCGGTCGTTTCACTGTGCTCGCCGTGAGCACGGCGGCATTCTTCGGCATCGATGAGCAGGCCGTGCTGGCGGGTTTGTTCACCGTCGTCGTTGCACGGGCACTGGCGGCGATGCCGAAGCCTAGGAACGCCAGACTGGAGAGCACGCCCAGTGCGGCTGGCCTGAGGATCAGCGCCCTCACCGGTGCAACCTCGCTCTACTAGGCTTCGCGGGCAGGATTACTGCCTCCATAATTGGCACAATACCTGCCAAATTTCTAGAGGCTTCCCCGCATTGGCTATAGCGGATCGCGGATTGTCCGAGTGTCTTCGCGATCATGCCGGCCATCCTGAAGCGAACTACAACGACTGTCCCGCAAGGCTTCTGCCCCGCAGAGAGGGTGTTATGCCACAACCAGAGGTGCTATCCCGGCCGTCGCGCGCACCGGACGCGGTGCTGTCGTACGGCGACGATGCCGACGGCGTCGCAGACGTCCGCTTGCCGGCGACGAGGCACAGTCGCGCGCGTGCTCCCAGCGCCCCAGCGTTGCCGCTGATCCTGCTGCTGCACGGCGGCTACTGGCGCGTGGCGCACGATCGCGTCTATCTGGGGCCGCTCGCGGACGCGCTGGCGGATAGCGGGTTCGTGGTGTGCACGCCGGAGTACCGCAGAGTCGGTCAGGTCGGCGGCGGGTGGCCGGGAACGTTCGCGGACGTCGCGGCTGCCGTGAAGGCACTGCCTTCCCAGATCGCTGATGTGGCCGGCGACGCCGCGGATGTCGGCAGGATCATCCTGGCGGGTCACTCAGCCGGAGGTCACCTGGCGATCTGGAGTGCCGCGCAGCCCGGAATCGGGGCGGGTTCCGGCGGCTCTGCGGACCAAGCCCCGCTCGCGGTCGTGAGTCTGGCCGGAGTCTGTGATCTCACTCGCTGCGCTCAGGAGCACCTCGATGACAATGCCGCGGAGGAGCTGATGGGCGGAGCACCTGAGGCATTTCCCGATCGTTATGCGGCGGCTGACCCGATGCGCCTGACCCCGATCGGGGCGCCGATGATGCTCCTTCACGGCACCGCAGACGACCGCGTGCCCTGGGAGTACAGCCGCGACTTCGCTGCGAACGCGCAGGCCCGCGGCGACGAGATAGTGCTGACTCTCATGCCCGGCTTCGGTCACTTCGAGCTGGTCGATCCGCTCTCGAGCGCCTGGCCGACGGTGCTCGGTGCCTTCCACGCCGCCGCTGCACGACTCGGGCAAACCTGAGGTCTCCAGGTCGTGTATGCTCTCCTGGCGCGGTAAAGCTGGCCGGTTCGACGGCTCGCCCAGACCGCGGGCCGCCCCCTTAGCTCAGTCGGCAGAGCGTCTCCATGGTAAGGAGAAGGTCTACGGTTCGATTCCGTAAGGGGGCTCGCATTGAGCAGGCACAACTCCCCATTCATGATCACGACCTTCCGATCGGGGGGGTTAAGTGGGGGGGTAGGGACCAAGACTCATCGGTCGGCCGTCCCACGTCGACGTGCGATGCGCAGCCTATCGGCGGGATCACTTCGACGGCGTAGGGCATTCGTTCCGTCCGGCAATTTCTTCGTGACCGAGTAGAACGCGACCGTGTCGTCGGCGATCGGGAATGACGCCCGCTTCCTTGAACGCCTTGGCCAAGGCGGGGGTGTCGCTGGACCCGCCGTCCTGCCGAGGCACGGCGTTACCTGGTTAGTCTCCTTTAACGTTGACGATCTGGCGCAGCGTGTGCCGGACCTCGACCAGGTCGGCGGCGTCGCGCCATCACCACATCGATGTTCTTGTACGCGGCCGGGATCTCGTCCAGGAAGGCGTCGGTTCGGCCCCACTCGATGCCGTCCATCGCGCGCATCGAGCTCGCCGCGGGTGAACCGCTTGCGCGCTGCCGACCGGGAGTACTCGCGCCCGGCGCCGTGCGGTGAGGAGTTCAGCGACGAGCGGGTTGCCTTTGCCGGTGACGACGTAGGAGCGGGTGCCCATCGAGCCCGGGATCAGGCCGGCCATGCCCGCGCTGGCATCGATCGCGCCCTTGCGGGACAGCCAGACCTTCTTGCCGAAGTGGGTCTCCTGGACCGTGTAGTTGTGGTGGCACTCGATCGCCTCGAGGCAGCCGGTCTCCTCGTCACCGGCCAGTCCTGCACGGCACTGAGGACGCGGTGCATCATCTCCTCGCGGTTCAGCAAGGCGAAGTGCTGCGCCCAGCGCAGGTCCCGCAGGTAGGCCCAGAACTCGCGGTCGCCTTCGACCAGGTAGGCCAGGTCCGGGTCGGGCAGGCTGATCCACCGCTTCTCGGCACTGCTCGCGGGCGACCTTGATGTGCTTGGTGGCGAGCTTGTTGCCGACCCCGCGCGACCCCGAATGCAGGAACAGCCACACCCGGTCGTCCTCGTCCAGGCTGACCTCGATGAAGTGGTTCCCCGACCCGAGCGAGCCCAGCTGCAGCCGCCAGTTCGGCGCGATCGCCTCGGCGCTGTCGGCGCCGTCGAGGCTGTCCAGCTCGGCGACCCGCCGCTGCGGTCTGGCTGTCGCACATGGCCGTGTTGTAGTTGCCGGCCGACAGCGGTATTGCGCTGCTCGATCGCCTCCCGCAGCGGCGCAGGTCCCGCGGCGCCGCACGTCACTCGGCGGTGAACTGGGTCGCGGACGGCGCATGCATGCCGCAGCCGATGTCCACGCCCACCGCGGCGGGTATGATCGCGCCGAGCGTCGGGATGACCGAGCCGACCGTCGCGCCCTTGCCAAGGTGCGCATCGGGCATCAGCGCCAGGTGCGGGAAGATGAACGGCATCGGCGCGGTCCGCTCGGCCTGCTCGCGGGTCTTCGGCTCGAGGATCGACGCCCAGTTCATCAACCGCTTGCTGATCTGCTCCATAACCGCCGATTCTGCACTGCGGCCACTGGCTCAGCCAACGGCTTTACCCGGCTGTCACCCGTCCCCGTGCAGCCCTCCTGCCCCGGCCGGGTCAACCTTGCCGGCGTTCCCTTGACCGTGGTGCTTTCCAGTGCTCTGGTCCTCGGGTCTGTCTCGGTGAGCCATTTCAAAGGCATCAAAGGCCTGCCGAGCCAAGCCTTGACAGGCAGGGCGTAACAGAACACGATCATTATATCTATCTATAGGCCACATAAGGGGTTTGCGATGCTGCGCAGAATCGTCACCGCCACCGCGGTCTTACTGCCGATTGTCAGTATCACGATCTGGGCGTCGGCCGGCACCCAGGTCACCGCCGCCGCTGGCGGACACGCGCCGAACGTAACCATCATCGAGTACTAGCCCTGATGACTGGAGCCATCAGCCCGGCCCGGCCGGGAAGCCAGCCGACCGTCAGATGCCCTGGCCTCAGCGGTCGAGGCTGGACCGTGCGTCCACTGTTCGCATAGCCGGCGCGGAGCTCGCATGACTGCCGACGACCGTCTCTACCATGGCTGCGCCAGCATCCGCCGCAGAGGCGAGGCGGTACCTCGCAGCGAGTGCAGCACTGACGCGGCCGAAGCCCTCGCACGCGCATGGGAGATTGCCGACAGGGACCAGTACCGAATACCCCACCTGTACGCGGTAGGAGACACTGATGGAGCTCTCCGCATTATCGAGCCAGTCCTGCCAGACGAAGCCATCATCTGGCGCGCGCTAATCCGAGGAGGCTAACGCTGCGTCCCTTAACCCGTGCTCTCCCGCGTGTTGGCCACCGTCGTGATCCGGCAGGCCGGATCCGATGGTGGCATGAGTTGCGGTCGTGCCGCGTCGAGCTGGCTCAGTCGCGGTCTGGGTGGTCGGTGTGCTGGCTGTGCTCTGCTCCGTCAGGCTGATGTCGCTTCGCACAATCTAGACGGCGAAGCAAGCTGAAGCTGGCCCTACGAGCGAGGAAGATCCCGTGATGCGCATGAGTATGAGCGATTCCGAGCGAGCGGCCCGAACTAAGGCGCTCCCGGACATCTTCGCCGACCGTGTACCCGAAAATGATCTTGTCGGCTTGCGGTCCATGGCTGGCGGCGGCGAGTGGGGCGAGCTGCTGGACCTTCTCATCGCGGCGCTGCGCGTGACCAGAAGCCCGGTGAGCGCTGCTGAGATCGGGCAGCTCCACGAGCTGCTCGCCGCCTGGGGCCTGCCGACAGAGCAGCTGACCGACCTGTTGGTCCGCGAGTAGGAGAGGCCTTACGGTCACCAAACTCATCGAGACGTCACGCCGGCGCAGGTCCCGCTGCGCCGCCGTGCACGCTCAACCGGAAGGTCAGCGCGTCCGGGGCGTGAGTGTCCTGCGCTTGACGCTTCGCCCAGCCGTCCAGAACCGGGACAGGCTCGGCGGCTAGGTCCTGCCTGATCTGTGACCTGGCGCGGGGCTGCATGGCTGCGCGTCGGGGCGAGGCACTGTTCGTACGCGGTGCCGGCCTCGCGGCGGTCACCATCGCCGTAGGGGCAGGCACGTTCCGAGACCGAGACGTCGATGCTGGCGACGTGCCCGATGCCAGCAGTACAAGCGCTTCACCGGACCGGGCAATCCAACACACTAAACAGGTGAACTCAGCCATCGAGACAGGCTGCCAGCCACCGACCAACCCTGCCGGTATCCCCCAAATATCACCCGTGTATCAAGCGTTCCGGGCACTCCGGGAGCGGCAGATGCGTGCGTTCTTACTGTCATTACGGATGAGCGCTAGCCTGCGGCCGACCGACTACCACGTTCAAAGATGTTCCATCGCCAAATCCTGTCTTGCGTGTCCAATAAGCTGTGCCAGAGTCAAGGAGAGAGCTCGGTTGTAATTCCGGATAGCTTCCTCGCAGGCATCCATGGGATCGGCACGCGTTAGACAGTGCTGTTCGTGCTTAGCTACCTTGGCTGATACGAAATCGAGCAGTTCGAGGACCGCCCTTAGATCCCAGCGCTGGTCATCGATGGCTGACCCCGGAACTTGTCCGGTTTCCAGCGCCTGAGTGTACTCTGGGACTTCATTCGCGTTACCTTGCAAGAGGTACAGCCGCTCAATATACCTTTTCAATGGGTCGTCGATACTGCGGAGCGTTGAGGCGAGGCTGCGATAGCGTCGTTGCTTCAGGTAAGGGTTGTAGGCGGCGCTCTGGATTACGCCGCGCCATTCGGCTAGCCGCAGCGTAAGCCTGCCGTCCATGCAATAGATCTTGCCTTGACTTATGACCGAGGCAAGCTGCTCGCCGGATAGGTTTCCTTGCGCGATTACGTCCTCGATTTCAGCGAGAAGCGCGAAATACATGTGGTCCAGGTCTCCGACGGTCAGCGACACAGCCTCGAGCTGGCACGCAAGTGAATCCCATACCGTGTCACGCTCGTGCTCGTGGCGTGTCAGGATGCCGTTGATGGCCTCAAGCGTCTCGCCGATTCCGACATCGATCGCGATTGGGACCATTGTCAACTGGCTTCCTCTTGGCCGAGACTAGTGTCCAAGACTAAGCCCACGAGTGCGTCGACACGTCCGAAAGCGAACCAATGTCGACGATCCAGTCGATACGGTCGGCGGCCAGTTCTGCGGCGGTGTTGGTCACCGCAGGCAGTTGACCATCGTCATCGGAAGCCAGCGCCTGGCCCGGGAAGGCCGTCACCTGTCGTCGCGGCGGTTCGAGGCTGGGCAGCACAGGCTGACCTGCGCCACCAACCCCCGACAGTCTTCCGCTGCTTCAACGTGCTGGCCTAGGCAACCGTGAACAGAAGGCACCGGACTGCGCCAGGCTGTCCTGGCGGGAGGGCCGTCACGCTGAGCCGCCACTCTCATCATGCAGATAGGTGTCGGCGGCATAGGCCTGAATCTCCAAGCTGCATCCGTGGTCATCCTCATCGGCCACAATTCAAGCCAAACACCGAGCAGCAGGCTGTTAGTCGTCTCCGCCTGCTGCGACAGACTCACCCAGTCGTGGTGTGGGCCCGCGAGCGGTACGGCCTGTAGCAGCGCAACAGCCCAAGCGTGAGGCACACCTTCCGCCCCGGACCACGGCTATGACGGACGTCGTAGGCGCCCTCGCATCGCGGCATGAGCGCGCACTTGTTCGTAGCAGCATGACGGCAGCCGGTGCCGCGGGTTGTCCGGCGTGCGATGCACTTGTGGGAGTTGGTTGCTGCAAAGTCGTGCAGTGACTGGTTCGGTTTAACGGCCGATCCACGCGTACAACGCTGCAGCGACGCTAACGGCTGCAGCCATCGGGAACATGACGCTCGCCATTACGGTCGCGTTGCGCCACCACTGTCTGCGGCTCTCTTCGGCGGGTTGGCTCATCCGAAGCGAGTCGACGCGCACTATGGAGGCAAGTCTGCTCTCAAGTTCTGCCATCGGGGGATCCGCTAGGCGGGCGACGTCTCTCTGCCTTCTTCCGACTAAGTACGCCGTTGCCGACAGTGCCACGCCACCGAGCGCTATCACCCCAGCTATGAAGTGCAGCCGACCGTTCAAAGCCGAGACGTAGGCCGTAGACAGCAGGGCTGCAGCGACGAGGAAGAAGTACAGCACCTGCAGGCCGCTCGTGGTGTAGAACTCGCGCCACTTAGTTACATGCTCAAGCGCCATCGCGAGCGAGTCCAAGTCGGTCTGTGGCACGCCCACGTCCGCCGAATCGGCCGGGTCAGTAGCTGTCCGCCGGTCCGCAACCACGATTTGTCCTCAGCTGCCCTCTTGAGTCGGGTATCACATTGACGCGGCGACTACCTGCGCGGTTTACCTGGCCACTGCGGTCGCCTGCCCCATGGTTGCATCGGTTGTGCTGTGCGATGCAGTAGCCAACGCGCTGTTGGTTCACTCTGCGCCGCATGCGGCATGTGTGGGCGATCACACCTAGCACGATAATGCATAAACATACGGCTGCCTGTGACGAGCCCGACGAACAAGGCTCGGGCGAATAGTTCCATAGGCGGTTAAGCAACGAGCATGTAAGCCAACGTCATGGCCAAGGCGTCGCTAGGAGGGCAAGGCTCTCCTCAAGCAGTAGTTGCCTGATCTGCCCCTTGCGCCGTCCGTATCGGCGCGAGAGTTGATTCCATCGCTCAAACGGGACGCGCGTAGTTTGGCGGCCATTCGTTCGACTAATTGTGGGAGTGCGCGGCGGTCTGGCTAGCTGGTCATGGTTTATGTAGCGGTTGTCTCTTCGCCGTCGGTCGAAGGGACTGCCTTCGCAGCCGATTCCTCGGTCTTGAAGTAGAATCCGATCACGAAACCTAGAATTCCGGCGAGAGCCGATAGGGCGCCACTGAGGGTGACGACGACCTGCTGGACGTCGTTTATCGGATGTGACGAGAACACCAGCGCGATGGCCGTGCCGATTGTGGCGGCCAGCAGTACGAGATAGCCCCCCAGGACAGTCCAGGCGAGGCCATGTCGAGTCCATGACGGAGGGACGGGCAGTCGGCGACGCGCGTGCTGGCTCGGGAGCTGCGCGAGGTTCTCGGCCCTCTGCGGCTGCGGGGCTGTCGTTGATGTCGTAGCCCCGGTCATCTACCTGGCGGTTTCCAGAGCGCGCGGGCGGTCAGAGACTTGTCAGATCGTCCCGTCTCGGGGTCTAGCAGGACGACATCCTTGCCAATAGCCCGCTGCAAGATTGTCACGGCGAGGCTGACTACGTCGGCATATTCCTGGCCTGGCTCCGTTAGATAGGCGTCCGAGACCCGGTCCTGCACATCCTGCACGGCGTTCAGGACGTCGCCATCGAGTTCGATGGTGTTGCTGCCGCTGCCGCCCGGAAGCGGTGGCCGCTGGTTAGCCCGCTGTGGTGGCTGGCTTGCCTGTTGGGGCTGCCCACTCGGCATTCCAGCTCCTCGGTTACCGTCGCGTATGCAGGACCTTTCCTCCGCCTAGCATGATCGAAAATGCGGCAGCGTTCAAGGCGTTGCCAACCCGATGACTGCCTTTAGATGCTTGGCGCCTGCCATGCTCGTCGCGTTCGTGGAGATGGGAGACTCGGACAAGCAATTTGGCGGTCACCTTCGTCGCGACTGATCAACCCGATGTCGGGTAAAATCGGGCTGGCTTCCTGGCGACTGGCCTGCTGGTCAGGGCTCACGCGCGCCGTCGCGCTCATGGCTACGGGAACAGGACTTCATGGGGCGCCCAATATCAGCGCAGCGGCCTAGTGAGGACGCTCTCCGGGCGGCAAGAGTAAGTTACCGCGGGCGCCTGGGGCGTTGAGATTGAATCGCCCGGCCAGTGCCCAAGAGACTCGTTTTGCGGCTGACCGGCCGCCACGCCATGCCGTCGCCTTGCTCAGCTCCTGGCGGAGCTGGACTCATGGTCCGGCCGTGCGCCTGCCGATGCCGGGCCGCCGCGGATCAGGGCGCCGGTTGGCGGGATCTTTGATTCCCGACCGGACGCCGTGGTCGGCCATGGGCTCGTCATCGAAGCGCGGGATGACGCGCAGGTGGGGGTCGGAGCCCGGCCTGGTCGTTCCAGCCGAGTGTGTAGCCGTCGGGAGCGAGCCGCTTGTGGAGCTCGGCTCGCACCAGCAGCAGTTCGCGTGTCGCCGCCCATTTTCCTTTGTGGTCAGGTCGAACGGAGAAGTCCGGTGGGCCTTCGGGGCGATGCCGCCGCAGCCGGGAATGACGTCGGGCGGATCGCGCGGGTCTCTGGTCGAGGCGTAGATGCAGAACTCGTTCTCGAAGTACAGGTCCGCCTCGCGCAACCTGTCGTGATCGCAGAAGACACAGTCCTCACTCATAGAACCGTTCTACTCGCCGACCGGAGCGAGCTCGGCGCCATGTCCGGACGTCGCGAGTGTATCTAAGCTCCGCGGCTCAGTCGTCCCCGATGTAACCTGTGTTGGGATCGATCATGGCGAGGAACATGCGGATGCTCTCTTGATGCTCCTCCACCGGCCGATTCGGTGTCCCACTCGAAGCGAATCCGTAGCCCTTGTTAGGCCCGCTGAGCCAGTCGTAGGTGGCGCCGCCGTCTCCGGCTTGGCCGATGGCGAACCGTTCGCCATCGACGTCGAGGGTGAACAACACCGGCTCTCGGCTTCCCGCGGTTCCGCGGTACACATCGGGAATGGCGCGGGGATCGTCGCTGGCACCGCTGCGGCTCCTGTCCACGACAGCCGGTATCCAACGGCCGGTACGGCCCAGGCCGCACCCGGTGCGACTCGATCGCCCTGCGGCAGATCCGGACGTTGAGGTGCACGCTTCTCGTGCATGACTATGCAAATAGCGGGGCGACGGGCGGCGAGAGTTCTATAGTCGTCGCGGACGATGAGTTCTCTCCCGCGGTCAGGGCTTTAACCAGGGGCTTTACTGAGCTATCGACGCGCTGAGGCCGCCTCCGGTTATGCGCCGAGGTCGCCTGCGTGGCCGCGTTGAACCTCACGACTGAACATGCAGAAGCTAGTTCGCTGCCGCCGGAGCAATTTGGCTGAGTGCACTCCACGGTAGTGTCCGGTTATGAGCCCCGAGGTCGAGGCGGCGATCATCGCAGGCAGCGTCGGCGCCCTTACTCTGATCGGTACTGTCGCTACTCAGTTGCACGGCATCCGCAAGAGCAGCAGGGACAGCGAAGAGGCACGCAAAGAGCAGAGCGACCAGCTCGACAGAACACTCGCGGAGCAGCGCACCCAACTGGACCGAACCCTGGCGGAGCAGCGCACCCAACTGGACCGAACGCTGGCAGAGCAGCGCGGGCAGCTAGACAAGACGCTCGCAGGAGAGCGGACGCGCACCCTAAACGAGCGCTTCGCTACTGCCGCGGACAGGCTAGGCAGCGATAAGCCGGCAGCCGTTCGCCTGGCTGGCATATACGCCATGGCTGGGCTGGCCGATGACTGGGCCGAGAACCGGCAGACGTGCGTCGACGTTCTGTGCGGCTATCTTCGTTTGCCCTACGGGCCGGACCCCGGCGAGGCCCATCGCGGGCCCGACCGTATGGCGTTCCAGGAAGACCGCGAAGTCAGGCATACAGCTGTTCGGGTGATCGTCGCGCGCCTGCGGCCAGATGCTGAGGTGTCATGGCGGGAGCTGAACCTGGACTTCACTGGCGTTGTGTTCGACGGCGGTGACTTTAGAAAGGCGATATTCTCTGGCGGTCGGGTCAGCTTCAGCGGCGCGGTATTCGCCGGCGGTTACATCGACTTCAGCCTGGCGCAGTTCTCCGCCGCGCGGGTGGACTTCAGCCACGCGACGTTCTCCGGCGCGCGGGTGGACTTCAGCTTCGCGAAGTTCTCTGGTGCCGAGGTAGGTTTCTTCGGCGCGGAGTTCTCCGCTGGCCAGATCGGCTTCCAGTACACCGAGTTCTCCGGCGGCAGCCTGGTTGGCTTCAGAGAGGCTGAGTTCTCCGGCGGCCAAGTCGACTTCATAGGCGCTGAGTTCCCCAGCTGCTTCGTCGACCTAACCGGGGCGGTCTTTTCCAGCGGCCGGGTCGGATTCGGCCACGCGAGGTTCACCGGAGGCAACATCGTCTTCAGCGACGCGAAGTTCTCCGGCGCCCAGCTCGAGTTCAGCCAGGCGATTTTCGCCAGAGGCGACGTCGGTTTCAGCGGCGCGGAATTCTCCGCCAGCGATGTCGACTTCGATGACGCAGCGTTTTCCGGTAGCGTCGTCGACTTCCGGGGCGCCAAGTTCACTGGCGGCAGGGTCGACTTCCAGGACCCGCACAGCTGGTCGACGCCGCCGATCTTCGACTCCCGGACTTCTGCATCGGGGATCGTCCAACTGCCACCGGACCCGCAGGCAGAGGCGGCTCCTGAGTAGGAAGCGTGCCCCGTCAAGCGCTGATACGACCTAATGTGCAGTAGCCAATTCACCCGAGTCGCGCCGCTTAACGTCGCGAGTGAACATGGCGCTCAGCGCATAAGCATGCACCCTAGCAACGCGCTGTATTCGGCAAGAGCGGGCGAGAGCGCTAGCTGATTTCACCGGAACGCGGGCGGATGATGCCGTCGCGGCCGCGAACTGTGCGCGGAACTCGCGCGTAGGACTCGGGATCTTCGAGCGGCTCGAGCTGAGATGCGCGCACGCTTACCACCTTGTGAACGTGCCGCCCGGAGATGTTCTGCACGCAGCTCACCCACGCGTACCAGGAGCCGTCGACTTCGATGAGCTCCCATCCGAGGAGGTGGCCGACAGTTCCGCCACTGAGCGAGACGATCGGTGGCTTCCAGGGCGCGTCCTTTGGCACCGGCCCATCATTCGCCAGTGTGTTCGATAAGTCAAGAGCCAGGATGGAGTGTGCCGGGCGGCGGCGTCAGCAGCCGTGATGGCGGTTGCACCGGATCGCGCAGAGCGTCTGGTTCGGCGGCGCGCGAAGCGGCCAGCCGGATCACGGCGCCCGGTCCGCAGAGTTCCAGGGTCACGTCGTCTCGACGTATGCCGAGCAGCTTGCGATCGAGTCACTGATGGTCGGCGGGTAAGTGTGGGTTGCCTTGGGCTCGGATGGCCTCGCCGTGCCGCCACGGCGCATGCTCGCCGACCGCTTCAGGCAACTGCTACCGTGAACATCGTGAGCGGCCGGTTGGGCTTGCCGTCCGGACGCAGTGGCCGGGTGCGGGGCACTGCCAGGTAGCACGCTGCAGCGTCGTCTGCGGTGGCGAAGGTGAGCGCCTTATCTGCGTCTGGGGTCCATGAGGCTTCGCCGTGCCCGTCGTTCGCTTCGGGTTCGTAGGCTGCGAGGTACCAGCCGATGGGTACGTTCTCAGTCGTTCCGTCGGCAAGGCCGACTAACGCCAACCTGATGGGCTTGATGGCGTATTCGGGCGTCGACCTCACCTGCTTCGGCCGGATATCTGCAGACGCTCAGTATGCGCTGTCGCTAGGACAAGCGATCAGGGTTGAGGCTCGTACTCGACGACGTGGGCGAGTTCCCTTGCTCGAGATCGCGGCGGAGGTGGCATCGGCTCTGTTGGCGGCTGGAGGATGGCGTCGCGGTGCTTGCGCGCAAGA
Source organism: uncultured Actinomycetota bacterium (assembly GCA_963711535.1). Taxonomy (GTDB): domain Bacteria; phylum Actinomycetota; class Actinomycetes; order Streptosporangiales; family Streptosporangiaceae; genus JAJYUU01. The sequence continues at coordinate 1,977,500 of CAVQEN010000008.1, forward strand.
TCTGGCGATCTTTCGTCCTGAGCCTGGCGGCCGCCGTCGCAAGGCCCATTCAACCGGCGGCCTCCTTCGCGAAGGCAGAACGCTGCAAGAGTTTCCGCAACGCGAGCGGCATGCTCGTGCTGCTCCTGAGCGGAGATACGCGGAAGTTCGTCGGGCAACGGCTCAGGTTCGGTCGAGATCAATAGCTCGATCCGGAGTCGGGGATGGCGGCGGCGTAGTTCGGCGTCGGCCTGGACGGCCTGTAGACGTGCAGCTGCGGTCGCGGCGTTCCACTGCTCTCGCGCGCTGTGCAGCTGCTGGTCGAGCTCGGCGCGTTCCCGGTAGAACACGGAGGCGGCGCTGGTTGATGCGGCGAGCCGGGAGTGCCTCTCGGCCAGGAGATGGTTGCCGCGCGACCGGGCGGCTGCAGCTTCGGCACGGTGCCGGACCTCCCGCGCGGTCATATCAAGGTGGGCGATGCGGACCTGCCGGAGTTCCCGGTCGGGGAAGGGCGGCACCCACGCGGTCTCTGCCTGGTACTGCGCGCGGCGCGCGTGCAGGATGCTGTCGGGGAGGGATGCGAGTCCGGTCTGGTTGACGTGCAGATGAGCCGAGCGGGCGGCCATCCAGGCCGAACGGGCCTCGGGCGAGTTCACCGGCTCGGGGCCGACCGGGTCCGTGTCTGAGTCGATTCCGTAGAGCTCGCGGTAGGCGCCGATCGCGGCGGCGCGCTCCTGCCAGTCCAGCCGCTGCAGCGGGTCACTGGGCACGGGACCGAGCGCCGAGACCGCCCAGGCGGGCTGGGTGCGTGCGGCGTGCTCGCCGATGCGCTCGCGCCGCGCGTCCATCGCCGCTGCGAGATCGGTGAGAAACGCGTGTTTCTCCGGGTCGGTGATCGGCGGGATGCGCTGCGACCATGGTCGCCACGGTGCGGGCGCGAGGCCCGCGGTGGCGCGGCGGATGCGGGCGTCAATGACCGCGGCGATGTCGCGAGCACCGGTCAGCGGCGCGCTGGTGATGGCGTCGGCCGCGACCTGGCATGGGTCGAGCCCGGCGGCCTCGACTGAGCGGAGGGTCCGCCACAGCCAGGTCGCGGTGCCGCCGTCCAGGGGCGCGGACTGGTACTGGTCGGGGAGGCCGCGCCGGATCGCCGTTCGCCAGCGGGCCCGGCGGGCGGAGGCTGTCTCGGCCTGCCACATGGTGTCGAGGATGGCGAGATGGTCGGCGTTGCCGAGCTCGCGGTCGAGCACGTCCAGAGCGGCATGCTGCGCCTCGTCGCGCTCGAGGATGTCGGCGAGGATAGCTGCGGGTTCCCGCGAGTCCGGGTCCGGGGAGGAAACTTGGCGGGCGGTGGCTCGCCGCTGCGTTCGGCGCGCAGCCGCTGGTAACGGGCCAGTTCCGGCGCGGCGCGAGTCCCCGCGCTGGGGTCGGCGGGCCGGCCGGGCTGGGTGCACGCGATGGCCTGGTTGAGGTCGGCGCCGCGCGTCATCGCGGTGTAGAGCCACTGCCGGCTTTCCGAGCCGGTGACCATGGCGATGCCGTGGGTCACGGTCAGGCCCTGCGCGGCGTGGCCGGTGACGGCATAGCCCAGGTCAGTGTTAGCCAGGTCGGTGTACCGGAACGTGCCGGCGGACCAGCCGGCCCGGCCGGTGGCCGGGTCGCGGCCGGTGCGGCGCCGGACTGTCAGCGACCCGTCCCGGTTGACTGCGGTCACCTGCATGACGTCTCCGTTGGCGAGCGTCCGGCCCTGCTCGCCAGCTTCCAGGTCATGGTCGTTAGCTCGCGCGACGATGACATCTCCGGTCCCGGCGCGGGCACCGTCCCGCAGGAAGACGGACCGGCTGTTGTCGACGAGGCCGAGGTGAGCGAGGTCGTCGCGGACCCGGCGGGACAGTTCCCGGCAGGTTTCGTGCGCGCGGGCGATCATCAGCACGTCCCGGCCCTGCAGGTAGCTGGCGAGGTAGGCGGAACGGGCTCGGTCGAGGGCCTGATCGGGCTCCGCGCCGCTGATCCGGCCGTGCAGGTCGTAGGCCTCGAGCGCGGCCAGCTCGCCGCGCCGCAGCCCGAGCGACGCCCGGCGTTCCCAGGGCTGGGTGAACCGGACGGCTTCGGTGAGCTGCGCGTACCCGAGCCGGTTGGCGAGCAGCATCATCGCGCCGCCGCCCTCAACCGCGGCGAGCTGTTCCTGGTCACCGGCGATCAGGAGCTTGTGGCCGCCGGTGACGGCGAATCGTGTGATGTCGGCGAGGTCCTCGGTGGGCATCATCGAGGCCTCGTCGACGACCAGAAGGGAACCGGGTGGCAGGATGGCGCGGATGCCGCGGGCGCCGCGGCGGCCGGGTAGGTGCCCGAGGAACGACGCGGCGTTCTCCGCTCTGTCGATTCCGGCTGCGGCGAGGACGTTGCGGGCTGACTGCGCGGCGGTCAGGCCGATCACGGGCCGCCCGGTCGCGGCGGTCCAGGTGCGGGCGGCCTGGGCGAGGACGCGGGTTTTACCGGATCCGGCCGGGCCGGTCAGGACTTCCGCCGTCCGGCGCGAGGTCAGGGCGTGGACGAGGGCCGCGGCCTGGTCGCGTCGCAGCGCGGGGGAGGCTGCCTCGTTCCCGGCCTGCCGGTTCTTGCCGGTCTGGGCGGCGACCTGCCGGCGGGTGAGGCGGGCCGTGGTCTGGCGCTGCGCGTCGGCCACGAGGCGTTCTTCGAGGGTGAGCTGGACCCTGGTGGCGTAGCGGACGGAGCCGGGCCGGGTGTAGACCGACCGGCCGTCCAGCGGCCGGCGCAGCGAGTCGGGCAGCGGCACGGCCTCGGGCGCCTCCAGGCACCGCACTGGCTCGAACTCGCCGGCCAGGGCACGGTCGCCGAGCGCGCCGACCAGGGCGACCGCCGCGGCCGGGTCGGTGCCGAGGTGCTCGGATGCTAACGCCGCCTTGACCTCGCGCATCAGGTCCGCTCGCGTCCACGTCGCGTGCCGCGCCTGGACGCGGGCAAGCGCGACACGTGCGCCGGTGGCGAGGACGCGGCCGTCGCGGGGCGCTTGCTGGTGCACGGCCTGCTGCGGCCCGCGCGGCTGGGGGCCGGTCAGGTTCGACACGCGTGACGCGAGACCGGCGAGCGGCGTGCCAAACATGCGCTGCCAATCCGCGCCCCACGCGCGCGCCGCCTCGTCGAAGTCGATCACGTCGCCGGGCTTGGACGCGCGCGTGGCCGCCCACGCCGTCCGGTGAATAGTCAGCAGCTCGCGCTGGCTCGGCGCGCGGCCGTATCTCGCGCGGAATTGCGCGGCAAGTTCTGCCTGCCTGGCCGTCACCGAATCGCGGCGCGAGCTGAACGCGTCAATTTCCTTCTGCGTGACGCCGCGTATCTCGTGTCCCGTGCCGTCGGCGCGCGGAGTCCACGCGACACCGAATTCGCGTGACAGCGCGGCCTCGATGTAGGCGGCCGCGGTGGCCTGAATCGCGGGGATCTGCCGGCGGATCGCCATCGTGTCGGTCGCGCGCCATTTCCCGTCCGACAGCGTGCGCACGCGCGGCAAGACCGGGTTGTGAATGTGGTCGTGCATGTCCCCGTCCCGCGAGGTGCCCTGCAACCAGGAGGTGCCAACGAGATCGGCGGGCTCCCAGCGGCCCAGTTCACGGCCCTCGACCTTGCGGCCGTGGTAGCCGGTACGAGTCACCCCGGCCCAGGTCTGCAGGCAAGCCATCGCAGCCGCGTTCGCCTCCTGGAGGATCTCGCAGAACAGGGCGTCCCGCCCGTCCCACCACACTGCCACGGCGTGGTCGCCTGCGTCCCTGGCCCGGGCGGCGTTCTCCCGGATCGAGCCGTGCAGCAGGCTGACTGACTTGCAGAAACTCACCGTCACGTCTGTGTAGGCTGGGGACCGGCGGGTGTCCCGCCGGGCCTGCTGCTCTAGCTCGTGGATCCGCTCAGCGGTCGCGTGCGGTTCCGCAGCCACCAGCTGCGCGAGCCGGGCCTGGTAACTGCGGGAGAAGTTCCGGCGCTCGCCGCCGAGCCTCCCACCCGTCAGCGGGCTGATCAGCGAGTACACCTGCCGGAACTGCTCGGCCGCAACAGTGCCGGTCAGCCCGAGAGCGGAGCAGCCCGGACCAAACCAGCGGCCGGGCGCTTCGCCGCGGTCACTGGCGCTGATGTAATAGCCGCCCGGCGACTGCTCAGGCTCGGTCGCGACGTTTGATGAGAAGTAGTCGAGGTCAAACCCCGACTGCACGGTGACAACTACACTCATTGCCGCATTCCTGAATAAGCGCAGAATCAGCCGTGAACATTACTAATGCAACGGTCCATGTCTTGATTGTGAGTCACTCGAAAGGAAATCAGCAAGGTGCAATGCTGCTAAGCAACAAAATAAGCAAGCATCATTTGGTAATAGCGCTCATGCGAATTGAGGTCTGAGCGCTGCCGCCTCTAATGATCATCGCAGTAAAAGGTCCTTACCAGTCCGCCGCCGTCGCGGTCTTCTCACGCTTCCGAGTACTGCGCGGCACCGTCCACCGAAGGTTCCAACCGTCCGCCATGTGCTCATCAGGCCACCTCGGGGACGGTGACGGCAGTGCCGGACGCAGGTGAATGAGACTAGAACTGAGACTAAGCAGGGGTCGCTCACCAGCCTCGTCGCGCCAGTTCACAGGGGCGCCGGGGCATGAGTTGCCCTGTGTCAACCCCTTGGCCAGGCGGCGGTTGGCTGATGCTGGCTGAGGATGGCCTGGAGGCTGTGGTGGGCGGCGGGGTCGTAGAGGATGTGGTCCTGCCAGCATCGCCAGATGATGTGCGCCCAGGCGCTGGAGAGGATGCGGACGGCGTGGGGGTGGTCGCAGCCACGGGCGATGGCCTTGCCGTAGAGGTCGGCGGCCCAGGGGCTGGCCGGGCGGGAGTCGCTGGCGAAGTCGCGCAGGGCGTCGCGGAGTTGCTTGTCGGGCGTAGTCGATCTCGGTAGCCGGTTCCTGTACCACCGCCTTCGCCATATTGGGTCAGTCGGGCGCCATCCGGGATCTCCCGGGGCGTGGCTGCTTGTGGCACCTTTGCCTCAACGGGGTCGTCGATTATACAGGCTGAACTTCGCCCGTCACGTTATCGCACACGCCCTATCTAGGTTAGTAGCGTCGGTATTTTTGCGCTGTTTCGAGATGATTGTCAGAGGAGCGCAAGGAGTTGTTCCGCCGACTGAGCGCGCTGCCTTTTCTTGCTGACAGAAGTTAGAAAGGCGCGGCCCCGAAAGGCCGCTGTCTGCTGGCTCAGGTGCCCACAGGTCGCCCTGCGGCGCCTGGCGGTGACCACCGACCCTCTGGACCGGCTTACCCTGCCGATCCGCAGCCGGTGAGAAACCAGCGCATGTCGGCCCGCGTGTCGTCAGCTGTTTCCCGCGGAGTTCCATAGACGATGGTCGGTACCGCCGAGATCAACCGCAGAGGCACCATGACCGTCGAGCTCGACGCACCGCCGATCACCATCCAGGCTGCAGCCGACGCTGTCCGCGACGCCTACGACAAGGTTGCTTCAGCCCAACGCGAATACGACTGCCGCAGACAGCGGATGAGCATCCAGGCCACTACCCGCGTGCGCGTCGACTGGGGTACCGCGTTCGTCGAGCTCATCGGCGCGATGGTTCTACTCCAAGAGGCCATGGACCGCAGAGGCCCGCAGTGGGCTGCGAACCGGACCCGGTACGTCAGGTTCTTCAAGCGCGCCGACTCGGGCCATGAGGACTGTGACCGGGCATGGGATGCGTATCAGGAGGCGCGGCGCTCAGGTGACATGGCAGCCGTTGGAGCGGCGCGGGCTGCATGGGCTGACGCTCTGCTCGTCTGGCATCGGGATCGGTACGCCGAGCGCGGGAAGCTCGACGAGAAGCTCGTCGATCAGATGCGCGATGACGCGGACGAGTCGCTGCTAGTCGACTCCGATAATGCATTCCCGCGACCTCGGACTACGTGGCGGCAGCTCGCCGACGCCGGCAAGGAACGCGACCGGCAGCGGGTGCTCAGCCGCGAGCCAAATCGCACTCACGGCAACCTGACTGGCTGGACATCGGTAAGCCGCTGATCGGAAGGGGAACGAGACCGTGCAGTTCAGCGACTACTTCCTCGACACGTTCATCGCGCCAGAGCTCTCGAAGTTCACCGTGGCCGAGATCCCCGACCTGAGCGAGATCGGCGATGAAACCCACGTCTGGATCCGCAACTACATGCTCAGCACGGCTACCGGCTTGGCTAGCCCTGACTGGGCCGGACGGCCGCTGTACTACAACTTCCTCCGGAAGACCCAGGGTGCACTCGGCGAGTACTCGCTGGCCCGCAGAGGCACGCTTCGATTCCTCGATGCTCGCGACTTGTACACCGTCTATATCGACGCGATCAACCACTGGGAGTCAACGCTCTCCCTCGCCTGGCAGGCAAGCTGCCTGTTCGTGACGAATCCGCTCGTCCGCAACACGAAGCAAAAGCTGAAGATCTTCGATACGAGGGACGACAGTCCATTCGAGCGCCTGGACTGTCTTTACGGTCGGACCAAGCACATCGAGAAGGCTGTCAGAACCGATGGCCAGATGCCCGACCTCGGAACTCTTCCTGTGTGGCTCACCAACGACGGGCTCAAGGCAACCGACAAACTCCTCACCTTCGCCGAACTCGCCAAGATCCTGACCGATCTCGCAGCTAGAGCCGATGCCCTCCAAGACCCGCTCACCGCTCGTGAGAAACTCGCCATCCTGCCGCAGTAGCCCGCCCGCGAGGTCTCGATGCACAGGGTCATGCGAACGGTGACGGCATGTTCGTGCCGCCGTCAGTCCGGGCGCGGCCGTACAGAGAGTCCAGGGCGCCATCCTCAGCCGGCACGCCCGCCTGCGCGGGCACCGGGCCGCGCTGGCCGGCCGTAGAGCCTGCCGATCCCGGCGCCGCGACAGCATCCTGCAGCTGCCGGAGGCGCCGTAGCTTGCTCAGCAGCTCGCAGCGCCGCTCGTAGTCATCCAGGGCCCGCTGAGCATCGCCGAGCTTGCACAACGTGTCGAAGTCCCGCGCATGCGCCCATTCGACCGTCGCGTCGACCACCGCGATCTCAAGCAGCCGTCGCTGGGCCGAAGCGGTTGCACGTTCCGCTGCCCGCCGAGCGTTTTCAGGACGGTCAGGTGGTCCTTGCCCTTGCTGGCAAGCAAGCCGCGGTCACGGAGCTTGCCCTGCAGCGCGGCCTGCCCGGTGCCGAGCGGCCGGCCGCCGGACTCCGCGTACTGCCGGGCGGCTGTGAAAGCCACGTCGTGCTGCAGGAAGACATCGTCGCCGTCGACCCATCCGAGAAGGTCCCCGCGCGGGCTGTACCTGCCGTCGCCCGAAGCGTCCCAGGTCCAACCCCCCACTGCTCGGCGCCTTCGGCGGGCGGCCGGCCGTGCGAGTCGGCGAGATGCATGCGTCCCGTGGCTACGAGTGCGCTAAGCGACCGGAGGTAGACATGCACCGGGTCGGCGTCGCTGCGGTAGCGGTCCTGGTCTGCCCCCAGCTGGCTGAGAGCGGCCCAGACCCGGCTCCAGTAACAGGCCCGTTGTTCAGCAGTGATGGCTTCTGACGCTTCGGCGTAGGCGAGTCACTCATACCAGCCCAGCGCAAGGCTCGCGACGTTCAGCGCGTAGCGGGGGTGCCCTGTCCGCATGTGCCTGCTCGCGGTAGCCGGCCCGGACGGCCGCGAGCTTCACATGGAGAGCCGGGTCGGCGCGGAGACGTGCCGCGGTTTGTACCAGACCGACCCGCAGCCAGAAGCCCGGCCGGAACTGTCAGGTCGCCAGAACCGCGCTCGCGCCCGGCGGCCGCAGGAGGTCAGCCGCGAGGCAACCGTGACGTCACGTGGAGCCCGGCGCCCATGGAGTCCCTGATCCTCGCGGCGCCCTCATCGTCCACCACGGGCTCATTGCCGGATAGCGCCCCAGCTACTTTATAACGCCACCGGAAGCCTATGTATTTATGCGCGTGTTCACATCGCCTTTGGCTTTGATGCCTGCGGCCCGGCCCCAGATTCGTTCACGGTCGGTCAGGCTAGCGAGCTGGCGGGCGATCTGCTTGCGGTCCGGTTCGTCTTCTCGGCGGTTTTCCCCGATGAGGACGCCGGCGCGCTCGCGCACGTCGGTGCGCCACGTCCTGAACTCGGTGTCGGATGCGGACGCCGATAGTGGTTCGATGTTAAGGATGTCGTGCGCGTATTTCTCAAGGAGCGCATCTGCGGGGGTGCGGGGGCCGAGGTAGCTGGCTTCGGCTGATCCTGGCCGTCCTGCGAGGACGTAAATCTTATAGAGGTCGAACAAGCGCTCTGTTCGCGGCGTCGCGACGATACGCCGTTCCAGTTCCGAGTCGGAGCGAGTGAGCCAGCGAGGGTTCGCGGACCCGTCCGGTTTCAGAGCCGGGGCGATGTAGGCCTCGCGGGCGCCTGGTGCGCGGTCCCAGGCGTTCCGCTCGTCGCGGCGCAGCGGTGCGAACGCGCGGCTGTCGAGTTGCAGCTGATGCTTGGCCAGTAGGTACTCCTCGAGGAACCCGGCATTTTGCGGCCAGCGGAAGTAAGCGAGGGTCTCCAGCAGGATCTCGCGAACGGGCGGGCTGGTCCGCGCCGGACGCTGCCCGGCACTGGCCGTGCGCCGTAGCTGGCCGATCAGCCGGTCGCGCCGTTCATCGAGCCGCTCCAGCACGCTCACCTGCGCGACCAGGTCTGCGATCGCGACTCCCTCGTCGCGCACGTCGTCTATCAGCCGCTGCTGAAGTCGCAGGGTTTCCCCCAAGGTCGCGGCGAGCTCGTCTCTAACCGCAGGCATGTTCACGGTGCTGATCTTACCGGTGTTTCCATGTAGGGCAAGCATGGGGGAGGTTGCTAGCTGTCTGAACGGCAGCCCTGGTGCTAGAAGTTACATGTTAACAGTGCATGGAAGACCATGCCATGCTCGCATGGTGATCCATGCAATGGACACATGGAAGAGCCCGGCGCCTTTGGAGGCGGGTCGGCGAAGGAGGCCGAGGGATGCTGAGAACGATCAGCGGAGACAGGAACCCGCAGCCGATGGGTGCACGGCGCCGGTTCCCGGCGCGGAGGCTGCATCTTGTTGACATCGAGAACCTGGCTGGCAGTTCGCTTCCGGGTCTCAGCCAGGTCCGCCAGGCATTAGGTCTTTACGCAGATTGCCTCGCGTTCGGTGCCATGGATCAGGTGGAGGTTGCCTGCAGCCACCTGACACTGCTGAACGCGGGACTCGGCTGGCCGCATGCCCACTACCGGGTTCGGTCCGGCCCCGACGGTGCCGACCTGGCCTTGCTGGACGTGGTGCGGCGCGAGAACGTCGCCACGCGGTTCACCCATGTTGCGATCGGCTCCGGAGACCACCTGTTCGCCGAGGATGCAGCATGGCTGGCCGCCCAGGGCGTCTGGGTGACCGTGGTGAGCCGGCAGCGCAGTCTGTCGCCACAACTTGCCCTAGCCGCCCGCGAGGTCATCTTCCTTGACACTATGGCCGAGGCTGCCTGATGAGCCGGACGACAGGCACCGCAGAGACAGAGGAACTGCGTCTTGCCCCGGTAACCGCTCCTCCCGCCGGCCGCGCCGCATTCGCGCCAAAGGACATCGCGTGGGCAACGCGTCAGGGTACCAACGACCGAAACGCCGGGACGGCGTGCCGGAAGTACAAAAACTTCCTTGGCATCTACAAGCTGCCCAGTTCCCCACTCACTCGCCAGCTGTGGAACGCATACCTCCTCGCCAGGCAGCCCGCACCCAAGAAGGCCACGCGACGCGGACGCAAGCGCAAAGGTCCGGTCCAGGCCGATCCGCGACGCAAGTCGATGCCGGCCGTGGTAGGCCCCTCATGGGCTGCGCGCCAAGCGCGCGAGGACAGGATCAGCGGGAACGTCTGCCTGAGCTGCGAGGACTTCCTACGCACTTACGGGCTACGCAAATCCGACGCCTCTCGCCGCGTGTGGAAGGCCTATCATGAGCGCGCCAAGCTGGTACCTCGCAGCACACCGCCAAAGTCCGTGCAGAAGTCGAACTGGGCTCGTGGCCTGACGCTTAGCGATGCAACACCTCGCCGCGGAACCGTCAGGCGGTACGACCGCACAGAGCCGCGAAAGAGCGACCTCTCCCCGGAGAATGCGGCCCTGCTCATGAAGGTCAATCAGCAAAACACCTTGGTGGACATGTGGCGCTGATCGTCCCGCGCGAACACGGGACCTCAACTCGTCCTACCAACCAGCCAGGCCGATGATCGGCGCGACCACGCCGACGACGAGCCACACGCTCTCGTGAAATGCCACGCAGGCAGTCTTCCACCAGCTCTGAGTCCGCTGAACCACGAGGCTGCGGAGCTGGATCGTGGCAAAGCCGGACAACACAGACGGCTGCATGATCGCCCTCTATCCGCAGCCTGGCCTTGCCGGGGCGGAGCATGGCCGGTGGCCCGCCGCAAGCCGATCCGCCAGCCGTCACCCGAGTCCATCGTGATCCACTCGTCGTCATCGTCGGGGACGCGTCGCCAGCCGGCGACCTGCTCGTAGAACGTGGCCAGCCGGTCGATGTCCCAGGCTTCCAGCGCCGCGGCCCACCGTGAGCAGACCGACCGCCGGTACGCCATCACTGTCGGTGAACAGCAAGTTGCGCTTCGCACAAGGATGTCTCCATCTGCTATCGCAGCCATGCGCGCTCGGCGCGCCACGAGTAGGTTGTCGTACCTGCCTCCTAGCCTGAGTCACGGTACCTGTCGTGCGCAGGCAAGCGTGCGGCAAAAGAGAGCTAGCCAGCGACAATTGACTGGAGGCAGGCCGATGGCTCGAGGCCCGCAGCGTTACGCAGCGGTGTCGCTTTTTTCAGGCTGCGGTGGCATGGACTTCGGCGCTGAGCAGACTAGTCGCGCGCAGGTCGTCTGGGCTATCGACAACGAGCATTGGGCGGTCCAGACCTACAGGCGGAATCTCGGCGACCACATTGTCGAGGGCGACATTACCGAGGCAGAGGTGCCGGATGTCCCGTGCGACATCCTGCTTGCTGGCCCGCCTTGCCAGGACTACTCCACGTTGTGGAACCACGACGGACTGAAGACCGCTCGGGGGAATCTCTTTCGTGAGGTGGCGCGATTCCTAAATGCCCTGCGACCGGCCGCCTTCGTCCTCGAAAATGTCCCAGGGCTGCTGTCCGCTAACGGCGGCGCGGCGTGGACGCTGGTACGCCATGCACTCCGGTCACCCACCAGCTTCGCTGGCGAAGCCACTGGAACGCCCGTTCGTTACGAGATCAGTGCCCAGGTCGTCGACATGGCGGATCTTGGGGTTCCGCAGCATAGAGAGCGGTTGATTGTCATGGGAGTGCGCCGGGACCTCGGCGTTCGGCCGCCGGTCGTGCCTACCCCTTTTGCCGCCCGGCATATCACCGTCAGGGAGGCCCTCGACATTGACCCCCTGCCGGACGACGCGCCTAATCACGAGCGTGGCCTGGACAGCCCGGGAGTGGTCGAGCGGCTGATGATGATCCCGGCCGGTAGCAACTACGAGGTCATCCCCTCGGACCATCGGCTGGCTGTGAAGGGCCTCATCAGCCACGTGTACCGGCGGCTGGATCCTGACAAGCCGTCGTACACGATCATCGCTGGTGGCGGTGGCGGAACACATGGTTATCACCATGCTGAGCCGCGCCGGCTGAGCAACCGGGAGAAGGCTCGGTTGCAGGGTTTCCCCGACGACTTCATCTTCGAGCATGGCTGCGGCACCGGGCCCAGGGAGGCTCGCTCGGTATACCCGCGGGTCCGAAGGCAGATCGGCAACGCAGTTCCGCCGCCCTCCGCGTCGGTGATCGTCGGTGCGATGGCCGACCTCTTGCTGTCTGCCGGGGTCATGCCGCGGGGAGCTCGTGAACTGGCCACCGCCCGCAGGTATGCCCGCCGGCCTTCAGGCGGCCGGCAAGCAATCGCGAGAGCTTCAGGCCAGTGACTGATCCAGGAGGCCAGCGGCCAGCAACGCTGCCAGTTGTTCCGGCGCTCAGAGCGCTGTCGGTCTTCAACGCTGAGCAGGCCGGGGCTTACCGTGAGCATTTCGGGCCCCTGGCCGAAGTTCTCGGGCCTGACATCGAAACCAAGCTCGGCCGGCACGTCATGACATGGGCTGATGAGGCGGCCCCAGGCGTGCTGATCCTCACGGGCAATGCAGGAACTGGCAAGACAGCAGTAGCCGAGGCCTACTGCCGTGCGCTTGGCGCGACACTTCCCGAGACTGACGGCCTTGCCGAGGTCGTAGCGGCGAGCTGGGTAATCAAAGATCTGTCAGGTCTGCCGGACAGGTCAGCGAGGGCGGTGGCGCTGGTGACCACGCTCGACAACTGCAGCACGGCCCAGGTGCTGGTTTGTGCTAACGAGGGAGTCCTGCGCGACGCGCTCGATGACATCGGCAGCCCGCCAGCAGTTGCAGTGCTCGAAGCGGCACTTCGCCAGGGAGCGGCCAGCGAAGGCGATATCACTATCGTCAATCTCAACCGGCAGCGGCCCACTGGCGACCGCATGTGGAATCAGCTGCTGGACTTCGTGACCCGCGAGGATTTGTGGCAGGGGTGCGCAGACTGTCCGTTCGACCTGGGCGGGTGCCCAATGCGCAGCAACGCCCAGAAGCTACGCGAACCCGCAGTCCGCGAGCAGCTGCGCACCCTAGTGCGGCTAGGCACGGGCGAGGCCGTCCCGACCTTGCGTGAGGTTCTCGCCATCCTGTCCTGGGCCATTGTCGGCAACGACAGCTGCCCGCAGGTAAAAGAGAAGAATCGCGACCTGGGGAATGACGCTCTCACGGCCACCGCCGGCTATTTCACACGCCTTGTCGGTGGCGGCCTCTGCAATGAAGCAGTCGAACGATCGCCGCTGATGTCGTCCATGCGCACCTCCGGCCTTGGACAGGTAAGCGACCTCGAGGTGGACGGATGGCTGCGGGACACCGGAGGTGCGCCACCCGAGATTCGGGCACTAGCCGGCGATCCGACCGGACTCCCGCCACCCACCGATCCGGACGTCGCCGCTGAGCGCCCCGGCGCGCTCAGCGGCACGCAGTCACCCCTGGACCGCATTCAGACGAAGCAGCGGGCCATGACGTTTCACTCGCTCGGCGAGATGGTCAGTACCGACGAGGATCCGATTAAGGTCGAAGACGGTCTGGACGCGCTCGTCAGTGGCGACGGAATAACGAATGCTCCTGCCCTGACCCTGTGGCGGCAGCGCCTTTACTTCGAAGCCGCGCACCAGCTCGGCGGAGGTGGGGCCACGGCCAGGCGGCTCATCGAGTACCGGCACCTTCCAGAGCTCTTCGCGCTGGCGACCAAGGCTGCCAGCGGGGCTGACGTTGTGATTGAGCTCACCGAGCTAGTTCATGGCCTCAACTTCCTGGTGACAGGCTTCTCCAGTCCTGACGAAGGCCTGATCGTCCCGGATCCGGCTTTTCTCTTCTCCAGGGATCCTGGATCTTTCCGACCCGCGCGGCCCTCGCTCGTCCACAGCTTGATCGAGCGCGACCGGCTCAGCGTCGTAACCCCGGACCGCGGTCTCGTTGAGGAACTACTCGACGTCGACCACATCGACGTTGACCTCATCGCTGACAGTAACCCTCTACTCAGCCTCCGCATCCGCCCGCGAATGTACGAGGCGATCCGGGAGGCAGCCGAATTCCAGGGTCCTGTCGGGCAGGGCGTCGCGGAGATGAATGACCTCCGCGGGTTCTACGGCCGGCTCGCTTACAGCACTGAGCCAGATGGTTCCCTGCGTGTGGCCAACCCCGACTCCAGGCCCCCTGCACTCGCCAAGATCATCCTCCCTCACCTCGCAGGAGCGCGAGACAACTAATGCCCCTAAGAGCAAGGCGGCGCCTGGCGCCAGGCCAGATCGGCGAGGATCTGTTCTGCCTCGACCCGGACAGAGACGAGCGAGCACCCCAGCTATGCGCCGAGACGCTGCTAACTCTGTTGCAGAACAATTACCAGGCTCCCGCATCCGCCGACCAGCTGGTAAGCCCGAAATGCCAGCGATTCGCAGTGCGGAGCCTTGCCCTGGCAGAAAACTTTCTCGGCGGGCGCGACAGCAACCGGGCCGGCGACGACAGCACCACCCCCGAGGAGTACGGGAGCAGCCTCGCCAGAGGCGAGAAGATCCGAGACTCGGCGCATCTCAAGCTCGCCCAGCTCACTATGCAGGGTCTCGTCGACCCTGACACCCAGCGAGGACAGAAAGGCGCATGGCTGCTACGCCCTTTCCACGAGTCGCTGCTGTGGTACGACGCCCGAAGGCCTGGTCCCAACAGCCCGGAATACTCGGTGAGGAAGGTGTACATGCGTGGCAGCGGGATCACGCTCGCACGCCTGCTTACCAGCCCGGCCGATGCTCATGACGCGGCCCTCGGCCAAAGGGCCGTCGCCGCGATCCGGACGGCCCTAACCCTCAATAGCCCCCTGGCCGACATCAGCGGTCGGCTTGAATCGGCGCTCCCAGCCGGCCAGGTGTACAACACCACACCCACCCTCGAGCAAGACGAGCAGGACGCATGGAAAAGAGGCGCCGATCCCAGGCTCGCTGATCTTGCTTCACGCATTTGTCGGCACGCCGAGGGCGTCATGCTCCAAGGTGGGGCGAGCGGCCCCGCGAAGCTCTGGCAACTGCGTACGATCCTGGCACTCGACTTGGCGATGCACGTGCTGCGGACAGCCTGGAGCGTCACCGGCGCAACCCAGGAGGAGCGATTCCTGCTCCTCAGCCTCGGAGATGCCGCCCGAGCCGATGACCCGGTGCGCCAGCGGTCCGAGGAGACTTACCGGCGGGCCCGGATCAGGCTCAGCGAGGCAACAGTCAGAACGCTAGCCCGGCGGATGCGCGAGCTGGCCGCCGAAACTCCGGCCGACTGGGCCGCCGAGTTCGAGCCGCGCAGTGGCCTCAGCAATGCAGACGACGAGAGCGTGAGCAGTCAACTCGCCAAGCTGCGCCATCCGGCCGATCCGGAGGACTACCTAAACCTGGCGCGCACCTCAGTCGAGAATGCCAACTACGGGCGCGCTGAGGACGGGTTCCGGGTGCTCTTGGAATCGGTGGGCCTGCTGGCAGGAACCAGGTACCGGTATCTCACCGTGGCCCCTGACCTGCTCGCTGCTCTCGTCGGCGCGCTGTCGGCCCGTATGCCGATGCCGAGCCGCGACTTCTTCGCGGCCGTCCGGGAAGAATGGGGATTCGTGATCAACCAGGAGTCAGCGACCAATACAACCCTCAGCAGCCAGCTTGACGGTGCCGGGCTGGAGAGGAACGCCCGGCGCGCAGAGAAACTCCTCAGCGACGCCGGGCTTGCACTCGGCCTTTCTGACCGCACCACCATGGTAGGCGAGCGAGCTGCGCGGACGACCGGATGAGTGCGCGGCTCGGAGGCGCGCTTGCAGGCCATATTAAGCGGCGCATGAAGGAGTCCGGCGGTAGTCGTGGTTTCATCCTGGTTGAAGGCGTCCCCGCATCCGTTGCGGAGGGAATGGCCAGGGCCTGGGACGAATCCCTGCCCCAGCTCGCCATCGTCTCGGCAGAACAGCAGCGGTTCGGCCACTACGCTCTCCGGGGGGTCTCCGGAACACACCTGCGCAACAGTGCCGACAACCACGGCGTGGTTCTGGTCATGTGCGACGGCGAGCAGGTACCGGACAGGCAGTCGCTCAATCTCTTTGAATCCGTGTCACCGGGCATTCTCCTCGACACCCCAGAGGGCATGGGTATTCTCTCCCAGCAGGCCCCCGCGGTCGAGCTTGATGGCCCGGCCCGGGCGGTCCGCGAGGCGATCAACCAAGCGGGTCCCGCGGTTCGACCTAGCGCCGTCGCAGTCGCTGCCTATCTTGACCGGCTGGCCGCCGGTGACGATGCGCTCGCCACCCTGCCTGTACTGGGAGGGTTTGTCGACAGGCTACCGTCCGGTAACCGGGCCGATGCGGGAAGGATCGGTGACAATCTCGCCCTTGCAGCGCGGCGTACTAGCGAAGATCTTTTGAAGAACGCAGCCTACGCCGATCTGCGGCTCCGCACCGAGCGCGTCCTGAAGCGCCGCCCGGGGCTGGCTGACAGATCCGCCCTCGCCGATGCCACCGACGAGGTCATGAAGCTGCTGCAGTCCGGGAGTGACGGCCTGCTGAGCGCCTTGCAGTTCGATGAGGCTAAGGAAATCCTCGAGCAACGCGCACAGGACCTGGCGACAATCGTCCGCCAGGAGATAGTCGCCTACAGATCGGAGCTGGACCCAGGCAGCCAAGCCTACGGACTTCCCTGGCAGACCTACGAATCCCGCACCGAGGCGCTCCGTCGGGCAGCCGCGCAGCGAGACGCTGCGCGGGAGCTGCTCGACCTGGACACTGCACAGCAGCAGAGGATCTTTACCAGGCAGACGCGCATCAAACTTGAGCGACTGCTCCGAGACAAGGCCGTCAACGGCAGTAACCCTTCGTGCCCCGAGGCGGCCTTCATCCGGGCCGCACAGCAGTTGGGCGGCCTTATCAACCGCATCGAAGTTCTCGGGCCGCTGCCGCCGACCGGAACAGCCCGCCTCAACAGGACGGGCGCGGGGAAGATGCTCACCCTTGCCTGCGCCAGGCTGCGCCTCGGCTGGCTCATGCGCGAGTGGGAGCGCGCAGAGGGAGAAGTCGACGGGCTTCTGCTCAAGGCCGCCAACGACGAGGATCTGCCGGACCTCCTGGCGAGCTTCGGCGATGCGGGACTCGCGTCAGATGCCCCGCTCCCGTTGCTGCAGCTACGGCTTGCGGATATCGATGGCAACACCGTCCAGGTCGACTGGCGCCCGGATCTCGATGACGTGGCCATGCTCCGCGCGGCCCTGCTCTTCGCTGAGGAACCGGCGCTAACTCTGCGGCTGGATGCAGAGCCAACGCTGCATGCATTCTGCGGACCGGATAACGCCTCGCCGGATCCGGCGGTCCCCCACGACCTGCTCCCGCTGGCCGATCAATTGCAGATGACAGCCCAAACGCTCCTCGACTCGGGACTCAATCCGGCGGTTCTGGATACCTGGACGGCGAACTGGACTCGGGCCTGCGCCGAACGTGAGGCTGCCGAGGATGCAACCGTAGCGGAGGCACTCGCACTTGCTGGCGCAGTACGAGGTGGCGGCCGGACTGCGGCGCTGACATTCCTGGCACCGCTGAAGGCCGAGTGGGTCGGCCAGTATCACCAGGCGCTGTGGCAACTGCTGCGCGGAGCAGAAGAGCCGGGAACTACTGTCGAGCCAACAGACGCCGTGGCAACCTCGGCTGGCGTCGCCCACACCACTGCCGCGCACCACCCCGCGCACCTTCGACTGCGCACCCAGGACCGTCCGCTGTTGCCAACCACCGAGGGGCGAGTCTGGAGCCTGTACGGCGGCTCATCCTCGCGCGACGAGAGCGGTTTCGCCGGCGAGGCCCTCAGGTCTGTGGTGGTCCAGCTGCTTACCTTGCAGCCGGAGGCCGCGGGGCACTTGCGCTGCCTTGCCTGGGGCCCAGGGGCTGCCGATCTTCTCGCCCGCGAGGCCGTGCGGCTCATCGACACACGCGTGGGCAAAACTCAGGTGAGTCACGTCGAGATCTTCTGCATCGGTGAGGATGCAGAAGATAAGCCTCGCTGGGAGACCCTGGCGTGGGCCGATGACGAGCTGCGGGACGGCCGTGACGTCCTGGAGCTCCGGTATCTAACGAGCCTAGATGCGGCTAAGAGAATTCTCCGTCCGTCGGCCGAGACACCGGCAGTACACCTCGCGCTCGTGACCGGGCTTACCGAAGGCGGCAACAGACTCCAAATCGAATCTCCCGAGGTCGAGCCGCCCAGCCACGACGGGGAAGTGCTCTTCGCTCCCCGCGTCTGGCAACGCCCGCGACAGGACCGGCGCACCTTGCTGATGCCGCCCGCTACGACTCCAGCTGGACGCATGTGGCTTCGCCTGCAGAACGCAGTTGACGAAGCATGGCCAGACCCAGGCGGCCAGATCCAGGTACCAGAAGTCCGCACCGGCACGCTCGACATCGCGACGCAGCTACACCAGATCCACGACCTGGCCTTGTGGGTCGCGACCCTCGACCGCTACGCGACCAGAGACAGCCTTGAGCAGGCGCTCGGACGCGACAACATTGCGATCCTGCACCAGGAACGACGCCTCGGAGGCGACAGCCCGCTGTCTCTGGTACTGAGCCAGAAGTCGGGCGGTCCCGCCGACCGCGCTATCGGACGCAGCCTCCGCGCTGCAGGGATCATCAGCGATGCCAACGTCGCCTTGAACATCGGCACAGAACTGCGCCAAGTGGCTAGCCAGGGCTACGGCATACTTGCACTCCAGGCCGCCACCAGCGGCGCAGGTATCAATGAGCTCGTCGGCCACGTTGTCGCCTTCAGCCTCCTCGCCACCACCACCACCCCGTGGCCCCTGCCGCCAGGCTGCCGTGTGCTACTCGTGAGCCTCGACGAGTACAAGCACTGGTTTCCGGGCAAGCGGGCCGACCTGCTTGCCATCGCTCTCGACCCACTCGAAGGCGGCGTGCACGTCGCAGCAATCGAAGTAAAGGCACGCCGCACCGATGAGAAGGACGCCGCGGCCGGTGCCCTGGACCAGCTGACCCAAACGCTGACGGCGACTCGCTGGGCGGCCTACCCCGTACCAGGAACTGTCTACTCGCGAATATGGCTCAACAGAATCGCCGAAGCCGCCTACGCCGTCGCCCGCGAGTCACGGTTCAGGCTGATTGCCGAAGAGCTAAAGGCTCTCGAAGCATTCCGCCTTGGCCGCGGGACCCTGGAGTGGGCCGGCGTCGGCCTCGTATTCGGACCCAAGGTGGATCCCTTCCATAAGATCTACCGAGCTGACCTCGCTGGTGACATCGTTCCGGTTGTCCTTCACAGCATCCGGCTCACCGAGGACCTCCTGCGAACCGCGACGTCTGTCCGGCTGGCCGAGCTTCGGACGGTCGAGACCGATCAGCCGCCGCTGCAAAGCACCCGAGTCCGGCGTCGGCCGGAGTCAAAACCCGCCGCCGACGATCAAGGCGTTGGCGAGCTGCAGTCAGCTGCGGAGCCCGTCGTGACCGATCCGCAGGCGCCTGAGCCCAACAGCGTGACGGCACCCGAACCTGAGGCAGTCATCGAGCCGCGACCGGAGTTTGACAGCCAGACACAGGCTCTGGCCGACAGTCGCATTGGCGAGGACGGGACAACGACTTCGGCCGCGACGCCGTCAGCGTCTCACGACTTCCGCCAACCCCTCATCGGCTGGGACGCCACCTCAGGCGATGAGATCTACTGGCGCCCGGCGGGACAGGACGCTGACCTGCAGAATGGTCACGTTGAAATCTGGGGGTCGTCCGGGATGGGTAAGACCCAGTTCACCATGGGCCTGCTCGCCCAGCTGGCACGGCACAGCGGCAGCCGCTTCGGCATCGCGGACTTCAAGAACGACTACAGCTACGACACTGGATTCCCGGCCTTCGCTGACGCGGAGTTCCTTGATCTGTGGAGCACCGGAGCGCCCTACAACCCCCTAGCCCTCGAAGACCGCAGCGAGCGGGCGATCACGACAGCTGTCATCGAACTCCGGGACGCTGTCGACGAGGCCACCAAAACGTTCACGCGGATGGGCGTAAAGCAGCGAGGCAAGCTCGAGAAGGCGCTGCACGCCGCCTACTACATTGCGCAACAGGAGGGTCGCTGGCCTACCCTACGGACTCTCAATGATCTGCTGGACGACGACCTCGCTGCGGTGCTAGGAGATCTGACCAGGCACGACCTGTTCAAGGCCGGCGACCCCTTGGGCACCGTCATCGACCACAACGTTGTCTTTGGGTTGTCGACCATTCCTGGCAACGGGCAGACAACAGTACTAGCAGCAGGATTTATCCTGTCCGCCCTGCTGCTCAAGATTCAGAGCCTGCCGCCGGTCCCCAACACCATCCGATACATCGTGGTCGTCGACGAAGCGCACCGCGTTAGTGGTTTCCGTGCAATCCAGACCATGATTCGCGAAGGGCGTTCCAAGGGACTCGCAGTCATTCTGGCGACGCAGCAGCCACTCGACCTGCCTGAGGTAGTTGCAACCAACGCCCAGACGAAGATCTGCTTCGGACTACCAGATGCGACCGTGGCGACCATGGCGGCGCGGAAGCTCCAGCCGGACAACCCGCGTCTTGCGGAACAGATAAGAACTCTCGGTGTCGGCGAAGCCGTGGTGTCGTTGGGTGGCGCCGCACCACGGCTGGTCCGAATGACACAGGCACACCGCGACGCAGAACGCCTCGGGCTACCACCGCTCACCAGGCTGTAAGGCCTCCAATGGCGTCGTTTGGGTTGGCCATGCCTGCTAAGTCACCCATCGGCGGACAGAGTATTGGGTCTAGCGCTGACGTGGATGATGCGGTGGCTGCCGACCTTGATTGAGCGAAGCTCACCAGTCCTCAGCATATTGAAGACTGACTCGCGGCTCACGCCGAGCGCCGTGGCATGCGCATTCGGCTTCCTCGGTTGCACGGTGCCTCTAAAGTAGCCGCCGCTGGAGGCCGCAGGTGATCGGTGCGGTTTGGCATGATCGTGACGTGAAGTCCCCCGCTGGTGAGGATCGCGGGCCGCGTGTCGCGCTATTCGGCGTCGGTGCCTTCACCGATCGGCCGTTCGGCGGCAACCCGGCAATGGTGTGCCTGCTACCGGAGCCTGCCGACGACGGCTGGATGCGGCGGGCCGCAGCCGAACTGAACCAGCCTGCGACCGCCTTTCTGCACGATCGGCGACCGCGGTGGTTCACGTCGGCCGGCGAACTGCCGTTGTGCGGGCACGCCACCCTTGCTAACGCGCACGTCCTGTATGAGGCCGGCCCGGTGGCCGCGGCCGATCCGATCTTCTTCGAGGCCGCCTCAGGGCCGCTCCGCGTGCTGCGCCAGCGCCTCGCCCGTATTGTCGCAATAAGCCGGCAACAGGTCATGCCCGAACCATTTGAAACTAGGTTCCGCGCCTTCCTTCTCCGAGCACGCGGGCGTCACGGTGGCGTCGAGACGGATGCAGATAGCATCGTCCAGGAACTGATCGGCGATCCTCACCCCGGGCTTCTTCCCGTGCCGGGCCACGATCCCTTCCCACGCCCGGGCTCTGGCCGCGTTCACCGCAGCGTGACCCGCCGTGCGATGACTTTCCCGCCGCCGGCGATCTCCTCCAGGTGAACCAGGACTTGACGCTGGCCAACTTGGCCCCCGATGCCCATGTGCGCGGTCTTGCTGCGAAGCTTGCAGCCGTAGCGGACCTCGGCGGCCAGATAGCGCCTCACCTGCCTCTGCATCATCACAGTCCCCGCCACGGTAGTGATCTTGCATCCTGCACATCTTCCGCATACCTGTCACGATCGGTCACATTAGGCGTCCGACCACATACCTGCACATCACGATGATCGAGGTCGTGGCTTACAGCGGATTCTCGCGAACTAGGCCGACGAGTAGCAGTGCACCTAGTCCTTGTGATGGCGGCGGTGGTCGCGGTTGAGGTAGGCAAGCACGGGCTGGTAGGTGCCGGGCATGAGCTCGTCGAACTGGTGACGGCTCAGCCAGCGTGCCTCGGCGATGTCTGGGTCGCTGGCGGACAGGTCTCGCAGGTAGGCCTTAGGCGCGGGCTGCGCGGTGACGTAGGTGATGTGACGGCCGGTTTCGGGGTGCGTTCGCCGGCCGAGGATGCGGCCGGGGGTGATATCGAGGCCGGTTTCCTCGCGGGCCTCGCGGACGGCGGCAGCGGCGGGAGTCTCGCGAGGCTCGATCTCACCGCCGGGGAAGGTCCAGGGCGGGCTGCCGTCTTTCCTGCGGACGGCAAGGACGCCGTCGGGTGAGGTGACGATGACGGCCACGATCGGCGCCAGTTGCGCAGCAGCGGCGCCCGCGGTCTTGGCGTAGTCGCGGACGATGTCGGCGGCGCGTGCCTTGGACAGGCCGAGCCGCTCGCCGAGCTGGGAGAGAGACAGGTTCTCCTCGTCGCGCAGCGCCACCGCGGCGGCGGCGCGGAGTTTCCCGGCCGCGGCAATCGCTTCGGCGAGCGTGTCGACGAGCCAGCTCGCTGACTGGTAGCGGCGCTCCGCGCTTGCTTCTTGGCCGGTGTCGTGAACGGCCGCGCTGATTGCGGCGGTGAGCTGTTGCCGCAGCTTGTTCTGGCTGGTCATCGGTTTCAGCGTACGCCGCCGGCATACGGTGCGTCTGGCCGGCAGAGACAGATATCCGCGAAGCAGTTCCGCGAGGAGCGTATTTCTGGACTTGACAGGATCGTATGTCCAGGACATACGATCGGGTTGTCCAGGTCGGCCACGCGGTCCGCGAGGGCTGACGGGCTGGCATCCCGAACCTCTGGAGCTGACTATGGCTGCTTATGACGCCCGGCTGGGGACCCGGCTTTCTGGGCCGGTAGCGCGACGGCTGCGGCTGATGGCGATGCTGCGGCAGCAGCCGCTGAACCGGGTGCTGAGTGATCTGCTGGATGAGCATCTGCCGTCGCTGGCGGAGCTGACCGAGCAGCTGAACGGACATGCGGCCCATGACCACTGACCTGACGCTTGCCGCGCCGCCCGATTCTGCCGCACCAGCGTTCGCGGGCGTTCCGTCCTCCCCTGTGCCTGGCATGCCCGGAAGGCTGCGGCTGCCCACAGTGGCATCGGACTCCACACCACCTGCTGCATCGCGTCGGCCGTCCGCGCATGCCGCACACGCAGCGTCGGGCCGTGCGCGGGACCGGAGCGCTGACCTCACTGGGCGGTTGCTGATCGCGGCCACCTGCGTACTGCTGGCCGCACTGGCGGCTGCGATGGGTGTGACGTCGTTCCACGCGCAGTTCACCTACGTGTTCGCGGCCAAGCGCCAGTGGGTGCCGTCAGTGCTCGAGGCGGCGGGCCTGGACGCGGGCGCGGTGATCTTCTCGCTGCTGGGCATCGCGGTGGCACGCTCGGGCCGCCGCGCCGTCACCGAGCGGGCGCTGGTGGTGGCGTGCGCACTCGGGTCGTGCGGGATGAACGCGCTGAACGCGGACCTCGGCTCGCCCCGGTCGGTCGCGGTGTACGCGATGCCTCCGGTGCTCTTCGCGCTCGCATCCGACCGGCTCACCGCGGTGGTGCGCACCGTGGCGCTAGGCCAGGCAGGCGAGCCGGGCGATCAGCGCTCGGCGTGGGCCGCCGCCGGGAGAGGGCTGCTGTACGTGCTGCGGTTCACCGTTGACGCCGCCGGGACCAGTCGCGGGGTCCGCCAGGCGATCCTGAACGCAGCACCGCTGCCGCAGCCTCCGCGGCCGGTCGGCCACGCCTGGGCCGCCGACGGCACCGGCGGCTGCGTATCCTCCGGAGGCAGCGCACCGGGCGAGCCTCCGCCATCAGCTCCCGATACCCGGAACGGCCAGAGCGGGGAGCACCGGCGGCCTCGTTTCCGTCCTGATGGCGTTTCCCGGCCGGGGACGAAGACTGCCCGGTTCCTGACCCTGGTGCGCGATAAGTACGGTCCGCTGGACCAGCTTCCGCTAAACGATGTGTACCGGGTGAGCGCAGAACTCGCACCCGCGGTCAGCCTGCACGACGGCTCGGCCCGCGCCGCGCTGCGCATCGCGGTCCTGTCAGCCCGCGACGGTGCCCCGTGACCGCCGCCAGGCTCAGCCGGGGCCACCGCGACAGCCACGGCCGCCGCCATCACGACCGCACCGCGCGACACCCTGGGGCGGCGAGCCGTGCCGCGGCGAGCCGACACACCCGCGAGCTGAGCACCGCCGCAGCACGCGCCCACCATCAGATCCGGCCGCACGGGCCGGGCCTGGAACATGTGCTGCTGCACGACCTCATCGTCGTCCTCGCCGTAACCGGCTTAACCGCACTTGTCCTGACGGCCCTGTGGTGGGCCTTCTGGCCGCATCACCGGCTGCCGCACAACCGGGCCCGGCACCTGAAGCGGCGGCTGCACCTGCGCCTGCACCCGGGCCCGGGGCACGCGACCGCGCTCGAGCTGTGGTGGCGGTGGGGGCGGCTGGCCTCCTGGCGGGAGAGCAAGCGCACGCGCCCGTCGCTGCCGCGCTGGTACCGGGCGGCGCACCCGGCCGAGCATTCGCTGTTCCTAGGCTGGGCGCATTACTTCCTGCGGATCCGCGTCCCGGTGCAGGAGCACCTGGCGGTGATCGGGCCGCCCCGGTCGTGGAAGTCGGCGCTGCTGTCGCGGCTGATCATGTCGGCGCCCGGCCCGGTCGTGTCGACCTCGTCCAAGCCGGACATGTTCGCCCTCACGTCCGGGGTGCGTGAAGCGTGCGGGCCGGTGTGGGTATTCAACCCGCAGGGCATCGGCAGCATCGCCTCCAATGTCCAGTGGTCGCCGCTGGACGGCTGCGCCAGCCCGGCAACGGCACGGCGCCGCGCCGAGGCCCTCGCTGCCGCGGTGTCGATGGCCGGTGCGGACGACGGCGGGTTCTTCGCCGGGAAGGCCGCCGACTCGATCGCCGGCATGTTCACCGCCGCCGCAGCCGCCGGATACACGATGCGCCACGTCAGCGCCTGGGCAGGCACACCGCTGGTCTCCGAGGCCGTCGACATCCTCGACAGACGCCGGCCACGACAACCTCGCGGCGCAGCTCTCCGAACTGACCGGCCCGGCGGACAAGACCGCGGGCGTGGTCCGCATGGTCATCTCCCGTGCGCTGTCGTTCGTACAGGACCCGCAGCTGGCCGCAGCGGTCGTCCCGCAGCCCGGCCAGGCCTTCGACATCGACCGGTTCCTGCTCGGCGGCGGCACTCTGTACATGATCGCGAAAGGCACGGGGGAGGAGTGCACCCTCGCGCCGCTGTTCGCGGCGCTCGCCACCGAGATCGAGTACCGCGCGACGCAACTGGGTGCCCGGCAGCCCGGCCAGCGGCTCGACCCGCCGCTGCTGCTGTGCCTGGACGAAGTCACCCAGATCTGCCCGGTGCCGGTACCGGCGTGGGCAGCGGACGCCGGCGGGCAGGGCGTCCAGCTGTGCCTCGGGTTCCACGGCATGGCTCAGCTCAAGAGCCGGTGGGGCGTGCACGGCGCGCAGACCGTCCTGGACACCTGCGGCTGCAAAATCGTCACCCCCGGGCTGGCCGACGATGACCTGCTGCGCCAGCTGGCCGCGCTGTGCGGGCAGGTGTCCTTCCGGCAGCGCCGGCCGCACAAGCAGAAGGTGTGGCACGACGTGCTGACCGCGGCGATGATCCGCCAGCTCCCTCCGCAGTTCATCGTGCTGATCCGCGGCTCATATTCTCCGGTCATCGCCAAGCTGGCCCGCGGCTGGCGCCACCCCGCCTACCGGCGCCTGGTCCGCAGCGGCCAGGCCGCCGCCCGGGTGACACCTGGCCTGCCAAAGCCCCGTCCGCAGGCACGGCTCCGGCCAGCCGATGCGGCCGCTGCGGCGACCGCCGGGTCGAAGACGGCACGGCGAAGCGCACGCATTCTCACCCTGGTGCCGCCGGTTCCCGAGCCGGACCCCGACTCGGACGTGCGGCCACGCTGGCCGGCCGCGCCGGCGACTCGCCGCCCGTACCCGTTCACGCCACCAGGTGATGACTGTGCCTGACCCAGTGCTGCACTCCATCCCCGAAGCGGATCCGCTTCCGGCCGTCATGCTCACCGTCGCCGACCATCACGAGCGGCTGGCGCTGCTGGCCGCGGAGCTCGACACCATCGCGAGTCGCGTCTCGGCCGCCGAGGAGCTCCTTGCAGCCAGCCAGCTGGGCGAGGAAACCACCGAGGGTGCCGGATACGAGCCGGTACCCGCACCTCGCTGGTGGATGCTCCCCGCCGACGGCCGCGCCGAGGCTGCTGACCGGCTCGCCGCGTGGACCGGGCAGGTGTACCGGCCTTCGTACGGGCACCTGGCCGCGATGCTGCCGGGCTGCTGGCCGCGCCACGACCTGTGCCTGTTCGTGCTGGACTTCCTCGCCGAGCTGCACAGCGTCTTGTACCTGGCGCCGACCCGGACCCCGCGCACCCTGGCCGACCAGGCCGAGTTTCACCTGCGGATCCTTCCGGCAGCCGCGCAGCTCATGGCTGCCGAGACATCCCGCTGCGACCACCCGAGGCAGGCAGCATCGTGACCGGCAGGCGCACCTTCACACGGAGGGAAACGAGGCACGCTTCCGCCAGCCGCCTCAGCACCTTCGCAGCCGACACGAGTGGTCGTGTCCGCGCACGCGGGGGAGCAGGTCATGAACGCGCGGCTGGATGCGGCGCTGGCCTACGCGTCCAGGGGCTGGCCGGTGTTCCCGTGCCGACCCAGGTCAAAAGAACCCGCTACAGCGCACGGCTTCTACGACGCGACCACCGACCCCGACCACATCCAGCGGCATGGCGGCGCCAGCCGGAGGCAAACGTCGCAATCGCGACCGGCCCGCCCGGCCCCGACGTCCTGGACGTAGACATCTCCCACGGTCGGACCGGCTACGCCGCGCTCGAGCAAGCCACAGCCGCAGGCCTGGTTCCCCGCCCGGCCGGGATCGTGTCCACGCCGAGCGGGGGAGCGCACCTGTATTACCAGGGGAACGGGCAGCGCAACGGCACGCCTGCCCGGCCACGGCCTGGACTTCCGCGGCACCGGCGGCTACGTCCTTGCCTCTCCCAGCATGGTCGGCGGGCGGTCGTACGCGGTCATCCGGGAATGGCAGCCAGACCCGGCCGTCATCGACTTCGCCGCTATCCGCGGCTTCCTTGCAGCCGCCTGCTCTGGCGCTGCGAGGGCGGCCGCGCCGGGCACAGTTCCGTGACCCAGGCCGCCTCGCTGCATGGGTCGCCGGGCAGCGGGAGGGCAACCGCAACCAGGCCGCCTTCTGGGCGGCATGCCGGGCCGCCGAGGCGGGAGACGAGAGCGCCCTTGCTGCGATCGCGGACGCTGCTGTCGCTGCCGGACTGGAGCGGCGCGCCGTCGACAAGACCATCGCCTCCGCCGTCCGTACGGTCGCTTCGCAAGCCGGCAGGCCAGGGCACGAGGCCGCCTCGTGAACATCGCATCCCGCCCGTGCGCGGGGACTAGGAGGTAACGCAGATGAGACGACACAGGCCCACCGCGGCCGGGACTCAGCGCAGACTGCAGGCGCTGATGGCGCGTTCCTGGTCGATGCAGGCCATCGCGCAGGAGACGGGACTTCGGGCGCCGCAGCTCGCCCGCGCCCTGGAGAACCCGGCCACGATCACCCCGAAGCTCGCCACCGACGTCATCGCCGCCTACGACCGGCTCTGGGGCAAGACGCCGCCCAGCGCGACGCCTGCGCAGCAGGAACTCGCGCGGGCCGCCGAAACCGCCGCCCGGCTCCGCGGCTGGGCGCCCCCGCTCGCCTGGGACGACGACAAGATTGACAACCCGCGAGCCGAGCCTGTCGAAGGCTGGCAGCGCCGGCCCCGCGCGCAGCACCGGTCCGCGGATCTCGCCGAGGACGCACGGTTCCTCGATGGCATGTCCGGATCCAGGTCTTTGAGCACTCGCGACATCGCTCAGCGTCTCGGCACGACCACTCCCGCGCTCCAGCGAGCTCTCACGCGTCAGCGCGCCTGCGTCGTCGGTAGTGAGTCGCAGTCGGGTGACTTGTCGCGCGAATCCAAGCCGAGCGGACTACTCGCGCGCGAGGGCCTGCCGCGCCAGCGCGAGCGGGAAGCGGATCCAGGATGACGCGCCACGCTGTCTTGGTGAGCCGCTCATGGCTCGCGCGCCTGCCGCGCCGACTCTGCCGCGGGTCGGCGGGGGACTCGCGTGCCGATCCGGCCGTGCCCGCGCTCCTGTGGAGAGCGACCCGCCAGCCGCCCGCACCTGTGCATGAGCGCCTGGGACCCCCGGGCACCCCGGGCGAGCCTGAGCCCCCGCCTACCGATGGAAGGCCAGCATGACTGATCTGCTCCAGCTCCAGCGCGACCTCACTGGCGCGCGCACTGTTGCGTCTGTGCTCGCAGCCGCACGCGACACCTTCGCGCATACGCTCGCCGTCACCAGCCCGACCGCGCAAGACTCCGATGCGTTCCATGCCGCGCGGGTACTGGCGGCCGCCGTCGCGGCCGACGGCCGGGACGCGATAGCATCAGCGCCGTCCCTACCCACCGAGCCGTCGCAGGCCGCAGGCGCGGGTAAACCTAAGCCCGGGCAGTCTGAGGCTCTCCGGCGGGGACCGTCGCCGGCCGCCGTGTCGGGCGAACCGCGGCCTGCACGCCCTGATGCCCTCTCGCCGGACGACGCGCCTTGCCTGCACGTTGCGGCGTTGCCTGCGCCTCCGCCGGCACGGCTCGCCAGTGGCGACGCCGACGAGATCGTCTCGGGTGGTCTGAGCCTGCTGCTTCTCGTACTCGCAGCACGTCTGAACGCTGAGGCTGGCCGCGCGTCCGCGGCTGCGGATAGGTTCGCTTGCAAGCAGGCCGCCGTTTATGCGGCCGAGATAGCCGCGCTGCTTCCCGGGGTCGGGTCGTGAGTGACACCCGAGCCCGCTTCGGGGACCTGCTGACTTTGGCACGGCGTCATCTGCGGGCGGCTGCGGAGAGCCCGTCCACGGTCACGCCCGGCCGGGACAGAGCCGAGCTCTCGCTGGAGCTGTCGCATCTAGCCGCAGTCCTTGCCCGCTACACCGGCGACGCCACCCGGATCATCGGCCAGCTTCCCGACTGGCGAATCGCCGATGTGAATTACTGGGACCGCGCTGCGCTGGAAGCGGACGACGCGCTGCACAGCGCGGCGACCCAGCTCGCCAGGTACCCGGACGACTACTCCGACCGAGGCACGCACAGCTCGGCCGCGCAGAACGTTGCTGCTGCCGCACGTGCCCTGACCGCTGGCCGGGATCTGCTACACAGCCACCTCGCCACAGACGCCGACGGCGCCTGGCGTCCGCGGTCGCCCTGGGCTGCCGCCCTGGCCACACCCGCGGTGACCCATGCCATCCTTACCGAGGCCGGATCGCTCGCTCGTGCGGCCGGTGATCTCGGCCAGCGATCCGAGAGTTCCGCGGGAGTCGGCGCGGCGACGAGTGAGGACGAACGACGGCGGTCCGGCTACTACTGGCTCATCCAGGCTGACGCGAGCATTAGCGCCGCTCACCGGCACGAGCCTGCGCTGCGCGACCATCAGGAGCTGCTCGCGCAGATCCCTGTCAACATGATGCCCGATCGCCCTGGCCGACGGCTGCGAGCAAGTGTCCCAGACTTGTGCGCGGCGATAGTGGCCAGCGCCGAGCGCGTCCGGCACGCTGCCTGGCAGACCGCCGATCTCGATCCGCATTCCCCGGGGATCTGCGTGACCTCCTGGCGGCGAATCGCGGCGGTATCGACCGCGGCCAGCCATCACTGCCATCTGATCTGCCAGACGCTGGCCGATCGGATGGAGGAGCTCGAGCGCCAGCCAGATGTCATCGCCGGCGTGCGCCAGGCAGCCGCCGAGGCCGGCTGGGCGCGGGCCGAATGGCTCGATGCCGCTCGCGAGACACGTGAGATCACTACCGATACCCGCGGCTACGTTTCCCTGGCTGCGGCCGAAGCCGCCGAGCTCGCCGAGTGGACTGGCCGTCTCGCCTACGCCGACACGGGCTGGACGCTGTCCGCCGGCCCAACCGCCCGCGTGCGCTCGCCCCGGCGGCTTGCGGCCACGCCCGCCTACGCTGACAGCGTCCTGGCGGCAGCGCACTCCGCATCTGAGAGCCTTGCGGCGCTCGCGACCGCGAACCTGCACCAGGCCCGCGCCGCTGTGAACAGCCGACGGCTGCTCGTGCCGACGAGCGCGCTCTCGTTCAAGGACGACGTCCCTGCGCCGTTCGCGCCAGCACCCCGCGCGCACGCGGCCTCGCTGATAGCGTGCTGCGAGAACACCCGGCACGCGGCCGCCGCGCAGGCGCAGCAGCTC
Source organism: uncultured Actinomycetota bacterium (assembly GCA_963711535.1). GTDB lineage: Bacteria > Actinomycetota > Actinomycetes > Streptosporangiales > Streptosporangiaceae > JAJYUU01. Next base: position 2,007,336 of record CAVQEN010000008.1, read on the forward strand.
GCCCTTGCGGCGGACAGGGCCTCCGTGCCCAGTCGGCACCTCGGCACCATGCGCGCGGTCATCAGGACGCAGACTGATGCACTCGGCAACCGGCCCCGGGACGAGAAGGGCAGTTACGCGCCGTCCGGAAGCGAGAATCCTGAACCTGTCGGCGAGCTCGAAGCGAAGCTCCGCGCTAAGGGCGTAAAAGATCCCCGGCTGCTGTGGCAAGCGTCAGCGGTGGACGACGCGGCCCGCCAGGTAATCACCAGGGCAGGCGGCAAGCCCGCCGACTGGAACAGCCAGCAGTCCCCAGTGCTGCCGAGGGCGCGTGCTGGCGCGGCAGCGACTCGAACGACCGCACACCCAGCGATGCGAGTGAGCCGGGCGAATCATCACCCAGATGCAGAGCTGGAAGCCGAGCTTTGATTAGTCGCGGTCGGCGTCGCGTTTTCGACGCGCTCGGCGGTGACCGCCGTGCCATAGGCGGCAACCTCGGACACAATGTCGCCGATCTTGTTGCGGTCGAACCGCATCGGGACGACTCACCCGCGATCGTCACACAGCCTAACCCCCAGGCCACCGAACCCACCGCGGGTCTGTTCAACCAGGCCTTCTTCTCCAAGATCTACATCGACCACGACCACACCCGCGACGGCACTGTCCGACACACGCGATCCAGCAGCGCCTAAATCGCGGCCGATGAGAGCTGGCCGACGGGTGTCCGTCGAACGCGTCATTAGGTCGGCCTCGGGAGTGGCCCGGTTTCTCAGACGGCCCGGGCCGCTCCCATCCAGTAGTAACTGAACCCGAGCGTGACCAGTTGCCCGTTTGGTGGAACCACGTGGCCCCGGTCTTGCTAGACCACCCACGCAAATGCGGAACGGCCGAGCGACTGGCTGAGGATCGCTTCCCCAGCTTAGACCAGGGATTTTGGCCCCGGTAACAACTAGCGAATTGGCCACGGAGACGAGGAACAAGGTCATGAGCGAGAAGCGGTGCATCGACCGCGGCGAGCCCGTATCGGTGCGTCGGCGCAGGTGCCCCGAATGCCGTCTGAAGTACCGCGCGGACGCCGAGCGCAAGCGCCGAGCGGCAGAGTCGGGCTACGAGCTGGACGACCACGTTGTCTTCGCCGATATGCCGGTTGTCGACTACACCCGAGTGCCGATTCGTCCTCCCGACCTCGATGTCGTCAGCCGCAGCCGATGGTCGAGGAGCGCGACGAGCTGATCACCGATGGCCGGACGCCAAGTCCGCAGGAGCGCTGGAGTCGCCTCCACAGACGTGACCTGGATGGCAGCATCCCGAATCTCCTGCGCCGCGACAGGGTGAAGCTCGACGCCGTCCTCGCTGTGCAAAATCCGGTCGCGGCTGAGCAGCCAGACATGGAGACCTGGCACGAGCTGGAGGCTGGTAACGCGCGCCGTACCAGAGGCGCCGACTTCAGTAAACCGACTTTCGATCGATCGCCGAATTCGGGTCCGAGGACGAACGCCTTGGGCCAATCCGTTCGCCGAGCACGCAGGTGGAGCTTATGAGGAACGACGGGAACTACATGATCACGCCGAGGCGCACGACCCCGCTTGCCAACCCGTACGGGCCGCCGCGATCCAGGCCGAGCGGCTCGATCGGCTGAGGTTCGATGTGGATATGGGCCGTCCAGCCGAGCGACGTAGCGCGAGCTGAGCTGGCTGCCGACAACGCGCGCAAGATGGCACTCGCAGCGACCGGCCTCGGTGCCGCTTCGTACACAGGATTGGGGCAGAGCCGATGGACTACGTGATGTTCCACTTCGGGGCCGAGTTTGTTCCTCCCCGCAAATCCGGGCCTGCCTGCAGAGCCCTGCCGGGCCGCTTAAGGGTGAAAGTACCTGCCGGTCTCTTAAAGCCCGAGGGCTGTTCGAACTGCATTTTCCAATGTCGGGCGATAATCGGCATCAGGGACGACCGCAATGTAAATGTTTTCGAATATTGCCACTTCATCCTGAGCGCTTCGGCTCAGTGGGCTACGCGTCACAAGCAAGCATGCGCTCGGACCATTTACAGAAGCAACGCTCATAAGTAGTCCCGCTACTTGATGTAGCACACTTGGGGGCAGAGCAGTGGTGTATGCCTTGATCTCAACACCAACTGTTCGTCGGGGGCCGACCAGCAGGCCATCGAATCCCCCCCCTGTGATGCATCGAATGACAGGCTGTCTTCTCCAGTTGCGTTTGCCTGGATTACGAATTCGTGAAGCATGTTGCTGATCATTAACTCGTATGCGAGTGCGCTAAGAGCACTTGACGTCGCTCTCGGAGCAGCACCAGCGAGATCGCCCAGGGCATTTATGAGGCCTGGCTTGGCGTCGTCTGGAGCATCATCGGTGACGCGGTCGACAAATTCCTGGACGGCATCCCAGGCAGCCTCGTTATCGCCGACCCTGATCCGGGTTGGCAGCCGACCGCTCATCCCTACGAGCAGCAGCAACAACCCGACAGCGAGAAGTCCGACCGGTCCGGCTTCCAGGTGGGTCAGGTAGACAGCAGCGCCACCCGAGCCGAGGCCCCCCAATCTGAGCAGCACCGAGGTCGCTCGGTACCAGAGGTTGATCTTGAGCACGGCTGGCGTGGCTACCGGCCTTGGCTTGGAGTCGCTGGGCACGAAGGCAGACTACTAATGGCTTGGCGACATTCGGGCGCATCGAGATTTTTGTGGCCGAGGCAGGAGAGCCAGTCCACCACCCAACGAAGTAGCGCGAACTGCTGATGAGGCAGCAACTACCTGATTTTCGAGTGACCTCCGTGTCCTAGCGCGGACGTAGATCACGTGCAGCGCTTGGTCGAGCAAGTGCCCAGTGCCCCAGGAAAACATTGCTGAGTTCAGCTTTTGAGGCCGTGTTCATGCGTGCCATCTACCGACGCGTTGACGGCTTGCCATGCTTTCGCAGGAACTCGCGCGCAACCGCGTCGTTCGCTGACTTCTTCGACAGGACGTCAATGAAGTTCAGCTCCGGGTCGGCGCTGGCGATCTGAACCTGGCCAGTCGACTTGTTGACCCAAATGTGGGCCGTGAACGCTACGTAGTCAGTTCCGTCAGGGCCGGGGGTTGCCATGACTGGGAGCCTACGCAGTGGCGTCCAGAGCGTCCAGACCAAATAAGCTACCCAGCGTACTTGCGCTTGCGTACTATATCTAGCGCAGGTCAGAAGCCCAGCTCACGGTAGTCCCCGAATCGCGTCGGTTCATATCGCTCTGGAAACGTTTCATAGTATAGAGGTATGGGAAATTGCGTGAGCTGCGGAAAGCCGCTGCAACACCGTAAAGGCGGACGCCAGAAGCTCTACTGCAATACAACGTGCCGGGTGAAGGCCTTTCGATCCCGCCGGAATTCCCTTTCAGGCGATAGCCCGCAGGATTCGGGCAAGAACAGGATCTGATTATGTGTGACCCGAATTTATGCTCGCTGCTTGCCGCGTACGATGCGGCTGACGCGATCCTGGACGATCTGGGTGATCTCCATGAGAACCCGGCCCTTGCCCGAGGTACAATCGCAGCCAATCGCAAGAGTCAGCAGGCAGTTCGCCACCGTTATCCGTGTGATGGGGCAGTGCGTGACATGCATAACGAGCTGGACTGCCCGGTCGGTTCACTGTGGCGCATCGCGCATGCTCTCGCGACAACGCCGTCGGAGCGAACGGGCTGGGCCTTCGACCCTGAGGAGCTAGTCGACGCGGCCGACCGGAACAGCCCGACCGGTGCGTACCTCTGATGACCAGAGACTTCACAGCAGGCGCGATAGCAAAGGCACGAGCTGAGCACGATGAGCACCAGCGTCAGGCCCGAATTCAGGAGATCCGGGAGCAGGGCAAGCCAGCGGCCAGAACGGTGATGACTACGGCCGAGGCCGAGCTGCTTGTCCGGGCCCACGACTACGACGAAGGCGAGCCGATCGGGCGCCTGGCGCTGGTAGGTCTGACGAGCGACTCCAGTCAGCTCCTCGTCCACCGTGGTGGACAGGTCATCGCCGAGGCTCGGTACGACCGCGTGCTTCTGCCGAAAGACCCGAGGGTCGGCAGCTCAGGGACCGGCTGGACGGCAAAATCGGACAGGAAGATCACGAAGTACGACCAAGCCTGAGCGCACTGCGGCGAGTAGCATCCTCGCCGTGACCATGACGTGGCGGCAGCGCGACGACCTCTACCGGCAGGTCGCTTTCGTCTTCCCTGATATGACGCCGTTCGAGTTTCACTACACCGTCAGAACAGCGACGATCGAGCACAAGCCAACGGGCTCGGCGTTCAAGGTGCTGGAGGAGCTAAACACTGCCATGGCGCCGTTTGTTGTGCGGTGGCAAGTCAAGGACGGTCCCAGCTCGGGGTCGGTCGGATCAGTCGGTCGCTGGGGAGACGTCCGCCAGGCGTTGAGCTACTGGGCGGACGAAGTCAGGTACGTTGCCGAGGAGCCCGATCTGTGGGCCGAGTTGCAACGGATCTCTGCCGGGCTCCAGCCGGTAGAGGACGTTCCCGACACGCCCTTCACGCCCGAGGAGCAGGCAGAGATCGCCGAGCGCCTGGACCAGGTCAACGAGCAGGTTAGCGCAACACCCGGCTTCTCGCCGAGCAGTTGAAGGCGATCGAGCAGACGCTCGACGGCCTGAAGAAGTCGGCCGAGAGCGGGAGGTTCGGCCGCAAGGAGTGGAAGGCGCTGCTTTACGGGCAGGTTCTGGACTTGGCTTTCACGTACGTGATCCCGCCGCATGTAGCGAAGACCATCATCCTCGGGGCTATGCATTGCCTGGATCACCTGTTCGGCATAGGAGGTATGCCGCCGTCGCTACCAGTGGCCTGAATGCGTCTAGTGATCGAGCCACTCAGCAGCTCGCCGATCGTCTTCCTCTTGAGCATCAGCGTCGCGGAAGAGACCTTCCGGCTCGCCGATTAGCGCTGCGATGGCTTGCCGCTCCTCGTCATGCTCAGGGCCATCAGGGACGTAGGCATACGTGATGTCCTGGTCCTCATCCGCTGGCGGTCGGCGGCGTGTGCTGTCGATTACCTCACCGCCTGGCCCTATGTTCCAGGCATGCCGGACTGACGCCTTAACCTCGCCGTCGACCAACATAACCAGGACGCCTTCCTGGTAATGCAAATCAGGATGCTTGTTCGCGAGCAGGATCGAGCTGGCCTGACATGTTCCGTGTGGCATGAGGGGGATGATGTCGGCGATACCGGTGACTCTGAAGCCATCGGGGCCGGGCTGGGCTATCTCCTGACACGTCACAAAATCGACGTTGGCACAGCTCGTTCGCAGAGTGCGGGAACGACACGCAATCCACGGCTCGCCCGCGCAGGAAGCTCCGGGCCCCTGATGCTGACCCGAAAGCGGGGCCGGTGGCGCGTGAGTCGCTACTTCACCCCGGCGGCTTCACCGAGCAAGACAAGCAAAGACACCGCTGTAATCAGGCCCATAGCCACGGTGGTAACCGTAAGAGTTGCCTTGACCATGCGAGATGTCGTGTCTCTCGAACGATTCTGGCGTACAGCGGCGATTCCAGTGCCCACGATAAGAAACCCGAACACGACGCACACGATGGCGGTGACCACCGAGCCAACAGTCGGCCGGGAACGTGCCGGTGGCCGCGCCAGGAGGATCGCCAGAGCAAACGACCAGCACGGTGATGATATTGGCGAGCACGGTCCCACTGAAGGTGATCATCAGCAGCTTCGCGTCCGCCCGACTAAACGAGGCGAGGAACGACTCGGTCCTCTTCTCCGCGGGCCGATCTTCGGCCTCGGTTGTCTCGCCGGTCATGACTTCTGACTCAGGTTGTTGCCTTCGCGAATTGTAATGATCTTGACGTCGGTCGAGTCGAAGTCGGGCGCGAGCTTGATCTTGTCGACGTCGCACTCATCGATCCAGCAAGCAAGGAGGCTGAAGGCCGCGAGTTGCTCCAGGGCCACTTGCTCGGGCAAATCTAGCTCGTGCTCATGCACCGCCGGATTACGGATGGCTGTGAAGCAGCCCGCGCTGAACTCCATGGTGCCTGCTGTCGGCTCTTCCAGGTGTCGGTGTCTCGGTCGCCGGGAAACCTCAGGCGGCCCGAGCCTGCCTGCGGTTCCTTGGCGGTGAACGCCTGATGGCAGAGATCGGCCTCCGCGATGTCGCGGCGGTCGAGCTTCTGCTGCAGACGCGAATTGACGGAGCGGCCAGCCGCGCTGACAGCCTCCTGCCTGTTGCCCGCGTTCCACATCGGCTCGGCAGCAGTCCAGACCCAAGATGGAACCGGTCGGCCGCAAGATCCGGACCATCGGGCTTCAACCGCTGGCGGGCTTCCTCTCCAAGCTCGTGGATACCGATGGCTCGAAGAACATTCGGCAGTACATCGTCGGTCCAGTAATCCGACTCGATTTCTGAGCGGCCCGACGTGCGCTCGTAGTCGCCGAGCCCGAGTGCCGCAGCGTTCATGACGCCACGCATCACGGGCTCTAGCTCGAGCAGATCGCCGACCATATCAGCCATGTCCGCGTAGATTCGGTTGTCGTTTTCCTACCCAGCCGCGTTGCGCCACATGCTCGCGCTACACTGTCCGACTGTGTCAGGCTTTCAACTAATCTCTTCGCTAGTGAGTTCCTTGGTATGGCCTGCGCTCGTCATGACGCTTAGCTTGCTCGCGTGGCTGAAGCGCAAAGCGATCATGCGTCTCTTAACAGACCAGTGGGGCAGCCCTGGCCGCCATTTGCGACGTTTTCGAGCCGGCCCTGTAGAGTTTGAATGGTGGGACCAAGTCATTGGCGAGACTGCAGACACAGTCAAGAGCATCGCGCCTGCACCGCAGGCAGATGAGAAGGCGGCTCTTGCTGTAGAAGGATCTAGCTCGCCGGCCGCAGTTGTCCTCGAAGCCTACGCTCGTGTCGAAAACAGTCTGCGTCAGCTACTCACTGTGGCCGACCGCCCGAGCGCGGGCGCAATTGCTGCTCTGAGCCAGGACGCGCAGGATCACGGTCTCATATCGGATGAGGTCCTTGACGCCATCTATAACCTGAACAGGCTCCGAAAGGCTGCCGCGAAACGCGTCGGATCAGCGGATATCTCCGCAGAGCAAGCCAGGGAGTACACGCAGCTGGCGGGTCGCGTGCTCACCGCAATCGAGCAGGCTACTGAGGCTACAACCTCAAGGCGCCAGCCCGTCCACAGCGAGGCGAACGCCAACCAATAACGCCACTCATGTCAGCGATGATGTTGATGCTGTAGTTTATCTGATATATCCGATATGTCAGATAAACCGGTAACATGCCCAACGATCTGGTAACGAAACTATAACGGTTCGGCGTCTATGTAAACTGCCACCATTGCGTTAGCGTCATCCCGAGTGAATATCACTTAACTGGGTTAGGCCGTAGCAGTGGATGGGTGGGCGCTCGTGACTGTGTTCGAACGACTCACCGTGATGCCGACGATCATGACTCGCGCCGAGCTCGGCGATACCTACGGCTCCGCTTTTTGCGCAGCGCCTTTAGACGGCGATGCCCGTCGTTGCTTACCACATGGGCCACTCACCTATTTCCCCCCAGATCGCATTTCAGTCTTGACGGATTGCCGTCTTGGGGGCAAAAATGGCGAATATTGGGATTTCAGATCCAGGGTCGGGTGGTGAAGAGATGGGTGCTGACGCTGCGACCGCGAGTGTCTACCCGGCTCCAACTGAAGAGGGGCGCGCTGCGTATTTTCATTCGCTAGAGGAGTCCCAGCAGAAGGTCGCAGATCGAATCCTTCAACGCCTGCGTGAAGAGGAGCGAGAGGCGGACCAACAGCCCCGCCGTACCCTAGTCGAGGTCGCCGTCGAGACTGGCTTGCCGATACAAGTTGTCCAGCAGGTATTGTGGACCCTTGAAACCCGAGGTGCCATTCGCTGGGACCAGGGGCGGTTCATTGTGTCGGACAAGACTGCCTGACGTGGCTGGTCGAGCTCTGACTGTGTGCGTCCCGGCTCTGTTGCCGGGTGCTCATTTGGACCTCGGGAAGAGGATTGCTTGCCGTTTCACCTAGAGGATTGGCACTGTCGCCGTTTCACAGATCGAGACACTGACGACGAACGACGAGTCGAGTTCAGCAAGGACTATGACCGAGTTCTCTACTCAACGGCGTTTCGTCGCCTGGGCGGAGTCACCCAGGTCGTAGCCTCCAGCGAGGTGGCGCTATTTCACACCAGGCTCACTCACTCGCTGAAGACTGCTCAGGTTGGCAGTCGCTTAACAAACCACCTCCTGTCTAGCTACACCTCGCCACGATGGAAAGGCGTGGTAGCGGAGTATGGCGGCCTCCAGCCACGCGTGGTGCGGGCAGCATGTCTGGCACATGACCTCGGACATCCACCGTTCGGCCACGTAGGAGAGTCCGAGCTTCGGCGGATCACATCGAGAAGCCCGAATGTCGCCGAGTCCAAGCCCGGCAGATCAGACGGCGGAGACGGTGTGCCCCTTACACCGGCGGTAGTGCCGGGCTATCAGTTACCGGATCAGTTCAGCGGCAACGCTCAGAGCTTCCGGATCGTAACGAAGTTGGCAACTCGCGAACCCCCTGATAACCCGCGCGAATGCCCGGCCCTCAACCTCACCCGCGGCACCTTGACGGCGATGGTCAAGTATCCGTGGCCATGTGAGGGCCTGCTCCCTGGAGTAGACCCAGGGAGGATCGGGAAGTGGGGTTTTTATAATTCTGAACGCGAGATTGTCGAATGGGTGTATGGCAGTGAAGGTGTCCCGCCGGGACGTGAGATTGACGCCCGAGATCGACATTGGGAGTACCGGTCTCTCGAAGCGCAGGTAATGGATTGGGCGGACGACATATCTTATGCAGTTCATGACGTCGAGGACTTCTACCGGGCCGGTCTCATACCTCTGGACCAGGTGGCGGTCAACGAAGCTGAATGGGAGGGCTTCTTCAACTACGCTTGGTCGCGCAAGCTCAGTACATTGTTCGACGAGAGTGACAGGGAACAGGTAAAGACCTGGGGTGAAGAACAGACTTTCAAGATCTTTCCACAGTCACCATATGAAGGATCTAGCTTCGACCGCGTCAACCTTCACAAGTTCGCCTCGACGCTAATACGTGACATTACTAATGGGACCTATCTCACTGACGACGGCGCCGTCATCGCTGATGAGAAGTATCTTGCCATCGTCGAGCTCCTAAAGCAGCTCACATGGTACTACGTTCTCGATCGGCCCTCGCTCGAGTCGGTGCAACGAGGACAACGACGACTTCTCCGGTCATTGTATTGCAATCTTATTGAGTGGGTATCCGAGGTCTGGGAGGGCCCACGTGAAATGCCAGGTGCTCGCCGCCGTGAGCTTCCAGCCCGTTTGCTAGAATTCCTTGATATTGCGTATCTGCATGACCTGCCTCCCAATGATACAGATGATTTGAACGACGTCGGCAGACGACGGATAAGTCGGGCTGTCCTTGACTACATTGTCACTCTCACTGAGGGTCAAGCTATGGCGCTTAACGCACGTCTATCGGGCCAAGCCCTCGGATCGATGCTCGAAACTTGGCTAATACTGTGAGGAGAAGTCGGCTACATCTCCGGTTCCGTTATACCGGTAGGTAGCCGCACCGCACCAAATGCTCTCAACCAAATAAAGTACTTCCCGGCCCGTCCGTGACGCCGTCCCGCTCGACTCTACTCTTCTGCCTTCGTTATACGCGCGAAACTGAGTTGTGGCCTCTTTACTGCCTAGCCGCTCGAAGGTCAGGTGACTCTTATCCGCGAGCCGCAGATCACCATGAAGGCATGATGGAGTGCCAGGCCGGTCGACAACGTACCAGTCGCGGTCGCCCCGAAACCATTGCAGCAGACCGACGTTGATGCCCGCTCCCGTCATTCGGTGCACCAGCGTACCTAGAGACACATCAGCTGCAGCGGCCACTCGCTGGAGACCATCGAGGCTATACGTCGCTGCATGTAGGGCGTTGACCCAGGTGTCTGGCACGAGAATCGTCCGCGCGATGCGGTCGGCGAAGTGCTCCTCGTTCTCAAGCAGCTGCGTCTGACCGAGTTCTTGGATCGCGCACCTAGCTATCGCGGTCCTAAGAATTACGTGCGCCAGTTCGTGCGCGAGGATGAACCGCATGCGCGAGCTCGACTGAGTGGGGTTGAGAAATATTACCGGCGATGAGGACCTGAAGTCTGTGTAACCATCTCTCAAGGGAGTTGGTCGTATCTCCCGTACGCCCAGACGGCGTGCAATGTCTACTAGGTCTACCGGAGGCGAAGGGATGTGACTTAGGACAGCCCGGATTACTGAAGTTTCGATCGCATGCCAATCAGGCATCAGATGCGCCCATGTGGCGGGAACAGTCGATAGTACAGGCGCTGCCAGTCTGGGCCAGACTCTGAGTCGCTATAGTGAGCGAACTCGGCGGATAGCGTCGGGCTTAGATGCTCCTCTATGAGCATGAGCCGTTCGTGAACTGTCCATGCGTTCAAAGCAGAGATGGACCGGAGGTTCCAGTAGCTTGTAGCAGTGAGGTACCTCTCAGAGTTATTAGTGCCGTCACCGCGGGTGAACTCTGACTCCTGACTGTAGCTTAGGCGCCGCTCTATGAGCATCAACACGTCATGCACGGTCCAACCCTCAAAGGCTGCACTATGCCGAAGATTCCAGTAGTCACTCTCGAAGAATCTCGGCTGAGTCCCCGTAGGATCAGGAGCGCTCTGCACCAAGACGAGCTTCGTCGGCTCGTCTTGGAACTCCTCCGTGACGTTGCCTGAGTAGGGTTCTGATTCTGGAGCAGGCGCTGTCTGGCGGGCATGGCGACCGGAGCCTGCGATCCGACCAGCTAGCCGGAGAGATTCCTGGAACACTCTGGTCAGGAGTTGTTCATCATTCGTCATTAGCCCGATGACGAAGTGCTCCTCTGGCAGTTTGGCGGTATCGATCGCGTATCGGTTGAGTCGCGCGTATTCTGACGCGCACTCCAGAGCATATTCTGCCGCGAGTATCTGAGCCGTCGGCAGTAGCTCTGCCTTGCCCACTTGGACGGCTGCTACTTTGGCCGCTGCGTCGTCTACGATGAGGGCGATTTGTGCGAGGACGTGAGCTAGACCTTCGCTGTCCGTAGAGACTTGGAATGCGGTGACGGTTCGGATATGTTGCGCGAGGTCCTCGATCTGCCCTGGGCTAATTGATAGCTCGATGCCTGACAAGCCGATGCTTAGGCGGGTAGATGAGCTTCTAGCCAACGGGGCGTGAGTCCTCCGTTGATGTGCGCGGAACACTCGCAGCAATATTCTGCGCAGATGCATAGCATCAAGCATTCGGCGTTCGTTCAAGTAACACACCGCCTGGTGAGTTCGCGTAGCATCCGGATGGGCGGTGTGTCTGCCGTCGCTCGGATGGCGGGAAGTTTCGCTACAGTACTCTTTGTCCTTATTAGGGAGCCCTCACCGGTTGAGCACTGAATCACATTAGGACTAATGTGCTATAAGTCTTGAATCTGGTAAAGCGTCGACTTCGTTCCTTCGTGCACTAAGGGTTCAGACGGGTGACGGTGTCGATGATTGTCTTGGGATGTTAGCGCATTGGTGTCGTGTTGCAACGCCAACTTCGCGTCTCGCGGTCCTTTTGTCGCGTGGAGTGTTGGCGGCTTCTCCGTATATGCGGCTTTTCGGCGTTCTAGGTCACCTTCGAAGCCCTGGGCGTGACTGCCTGGCCGAGCCAGATCGCACGGCGATAACCGGCCGGACAGGAGTTCTGCGCATGTCGGATGCAGGTGCTGCCGTCCTTCCGTAGGCGCCAAACGGTCCGAGGAAGATCACGGTCAGGGGGCCGAAGGGCATCATGTGTGACGCGCGGAGCGCGCCCCTTGAGGGTGACCTTGCGCGGCTCAAGACTGGAGCGCCGGGAAAGTCGGCTGCCTCTCCGAGAGGGCGCGGGTGCCAATCTCGACAGCTGGTCCGCTGGAGTGGCGTTCAGTTGGGCATCCGTTGCGCCGGAGCCGCCGTGGCCCGAAGGGCTAAAGAGCGGCGGGAGGCGTCGGTCTGCTGGAAGGGGCGCGTTATCTGGGCAGGATAGGTATAAATGGCCAGGTGGTGAGCCGTCACCGCACTGATGACCAAGCTGATCAACAGCCACAACAAGGCTGTGACCCCGCCCGCTCGGCCATTGCCGCATGTCCGGCTTCACGATCTTCGCCACCTGTATGCCACTACGGTGCAAGTGAGCGGAATTGCATCCGATGCATTATTCTGCAGTCTGCGTGAACAGGCGCGACCTGCGGTGCAGGGTGCTGCGTGCGGCCCGGAGTCAACCTCAGGGGCAACGAGAGTCGTTCACCATGCCTGAGCTGCGATTCCATCACGCGCTTGCATCAGTCCGGACGATGTTGCAGCTAGTTCGGTTGCAGCCGACGCCAGCATGTTGCAGCTGGCACAGCCAAAACCGCACCGACAAGGGCAGACGCCGCAACCGTTCGTTCGCCGAGCTGATGTATTCAGCAGGGTTGGAACATTGCTCTCTCCAGTTTGCTGGCGGGAGTCCCAGTCCACGTCGTAGTAGCCCGCCTCGGCCAAGCCGATCCGGCCGTGACGCTGCGCGTCTACAGCCATGTCTTGCCTGAACACGCCGAGGGCGTCGGCGACGTGTTCGCCCACGCTATTAAGGCCTCAGTTAGCAAATCCGCTAGCAGCCAAGACCGCAAGAACTGATCGATCCAGCGTTTCCGCGGGCGAGAGTGGTGGTGGTGGTGGTCAGGGGTGAGGTCGAACCGCCGACTTTCCGCTAATGAGGAGGCTTTGCTAGTCCACGTGGGTCCGTCGGTGGCGGCTGAGCAGGCCCGCTGTCCGGTCCGAGTGCCGAGCATATCCACTGCTGTCCGGACCGTTCCGGAGCTGTTGTTAGCGGCATGTTAGCAACGCCGTGAAGTCGCTCGACTGGCTCGAGCGGCGCGCCCGCGCGAGCGAATGTCATCTTGGGAGTCAGCGAGGCGGGAACCTCCGACATGGTCAACCGCAGGTCGACGCCCGGCGGTCTACCGCTCCATCGGGCACGCAGCGGGCACGGTCCCTCAGCTGTCCAGGATGATCACAGCAGTACTAGCCCAGGTCTTTCATGCGGGTGCGGCGGCTGACGGCGCGGCAGCAATGAGAAGTGCCCCTGAGCTGGGACGATAAAGGTGCTGAAGCCATTACCGTTGCAGTTCGAGGAGCACTTTCAAAGTGAATACTACCGCGTGGTCCAAGGGCCTGGACGTCACTGCCGGCGGTCAGGGGATCGTGTCGCATGCCGGGGTGGTGCTGTTGCGGGCGCTGGCTGACCGGACCGGCCTGACCTCAGGGTTGTCGGGAGCGCTGGCCCGCCGGGGCTTCTTGCCGGTGCATGACCGGGGCCGGGTGCTGGCTGACCTGGCGGTGGCGATCGCGGACGGGGCCACGGTGATCAGCGACTTCGCCGTGCTGGCGGGGCAGCGTGAGGTGTTCGGCCTGGTCGCGTCGGTGCCGACGGCGTGGCGCGCGCTGGAGGAGGTCGCCGGCGGCGGGAAGGCCACCACACGGCGGGTCACTGCGGCGGTGAACGCGGCCAGGGCCCGGGCGTGGGAGGGAATCGTGGCCCGGCACGGGAACATGCCCGGGGTACGGATCGCCGATCAGGTCCTGGACGAGGTGATCTGCATTCGCCTGGATGCCACTGTCACGCCAGCGTGCACGGTGGCTGATCACCTGCGGGTGCTGGACGAGGCGATCACTGCGGTGCCGGTGAAGTACCGGCGCAAGCTGATGGTCACCGTGGATGGCGCCGGCGCGAGCCACGGCCTGATCACCCGCCTGGACAAGCTGGCAGCCAGGCGCGGTTACCAGCTGACCTACTCGGTCGGGTGGGCGCTGGGCGAGCGGGAGCGCGAGGCGATCGCCGGCGTCCCCGCCCGGGCGTGGGAACAGGCAGTCGACGGCCGCGGGGAGGTCCGGGAACGCCGCGCGGACGACGCCTGCACCGACGCCGGCTGCTGTCACCGGCGGTGCTGGATCGAGGAAGCCCACGTCACCGAGCTCACCGCGCTGCTGCGCACGGGCCGCGGCGGGGATCAGCTCGCCGCGTGGCCGCAGGCGATGCGGGTGTTCGCCCGCCGGGAGCGGCCGCACCCCGGCGCGCAGCTGACCTTGTTCGAGACCCGGGACGGCTGGCGGTACACCCTGTGGGTATCGAACCTGCCCGCCGCCGAACGGGGCTGGCGGTCGCGGCTGCCCTACATCGACGCCGCCCACAGGGTGCACGCCCGGGTCGAGGACCGGATCCTTCTCCAGGGGACAAATCTGGCATGCCGGGCGTCGGCTGGGTTCTGGCTGGTCAGCGGGCTAGCTGGGCGGCGGTGTTGTGCGACAGGTGTTGCGCATGCTGTGTGTCGGCAGGTCACGGTCGTGGCGTCGCGTGGTTGAGCTGGGTCATGAGCTCGCGGTTGGCGGCCCGGGCGGCGGTGAGGTCTTCGTCGCGTTGTTCGAGCTGGAGCCGCAGGTCGATGGCCTGCTGCTCGAGGTGGGTGATCTTCTGGCTGAGGGCGTCGATGTCAGCGGGGTTGCCGAGCCCTGATTCGCGCCAGGCCTGCTCGCCGAGCGCCTCGGACAGGCGCTTTTCGAGCTGCCGGACGCGGGCGGTGAGCCGGACCGCGCGTTCGTGGGCGGCGGCCAGGTCGGCTTGCAGTGATGCCCTGGTGACGGCCGGGCCGGTTCCGTCGCCGGAGGCTGGCGGGGTGGCTTCGAGTGCGTGGATCTTGCCGAGCAGGTCCCGGTGACGGTAAAGGAAGCTGCGGTCGACGGCTGCGGCGCGGGCGATGGCGGAGATGCTGATCTCGGTGCCGTCGGCGGCCGCTTTGCTGAGCGCGGCGATGACACGCTGCCGGCGGCGGGCTGAGTCGGCCTGGCGGCCTTTTGCCATCGCTTCGGTCCGCGGGCCCGGCAGCTCCGGCCTGGCGCGCGCTGTCTGGGAGGTGGTCATGCGAGGGCCTGGCCTTGGTGTGAGGGCGCGGCGGCGCGGATGGATGGCATGCCGAGGCTGACCGCGCGGTGCTTGCGGATGACGGTGACCGCCTTGCCGACCCGGGCACGTTCAGCGTCGGGGAGCTGGGCGATATCGCCTTTGATCTGGTTGATGAGCTGCCGGATGCGGGTGATTTCCTCGCTGGCGGGGGTGGCGTCAGCGCGGGCCCAGTCGTCGACTCCGTCGATGGCGGCGGCGAGCCGTTCCCGGGTGCGCAGCAGGTCATCGAGGTAGGCGGTGAGGTCGGGTAGGTAGGAGACATCGGTGCGGAAGTGGTCGCAGCCTGCGCAGCGGAAACGGATCGGGCACGCCCCGCCCCCAGCGGCGACGTTGGATGGCTCGGTGCACCGGCCGTAGGGGACGGCGATCTCGCCGATCGCGTACCGGGCGTGCTCGGCGTCCAGCAGCGCACGCACGTCCTGCCAGATCCGGTTGCCGTGCCGGTCGAACTGCATGGCGGTGACTTTGTCGACGGCGTCGCGGCGGCGGCCTTCGCCGACCCGGTAGTAGCGGAGCGTGGCGTTGATGCTCCGATGATTCATCAGGTCGCGCAGCACATACGGCGTGATCCCGGCGTCGGCGTGATGCTGGGCGTAGGTGTGCCGGTAGCAGTACGGCGAGATCTTGTCCTTGTCGTACTGGCTGCCGTCCCCGAGCGTCAGGGCCGGCATGCGGCCGATCCAGTCACGGTGACGCTGGATAAGGCTTTGCACGCTGATCGGCCGGGTGCCGCCGGGGTTGCCGATGACGGTCGGAAGAAGAGCCAGCCGTGCCGGCGGCACGGCCGGGAAGCGTTCCCGCACCCGCCGCTGCTGGCTCGTGATCACGCTGGCAGTAGCGCGGCTGATCGGCAGCCGCCGCCCGGCGCGGGCGCCCTTGTGGTTGTCATAGACCAGTACCGGCAAGCCGCCGGCGTCGCAGGCCAGGCAGTCGAAGGGCAGCCGGGCGATCTCGTCCGGCCGGCGTCCGGTGTCCATGAGCAGCTCGATGCCGGTCCGGATTTCTCGCCCGCACGAGCCCCGTTCCAGGTCAGTCAGCCGGGCGGTGAGGGCGCGCATGATCTCGGCTGGCAGGTCACGGCTCGGCTCGGGTCGCTCGGCTGCCTTCGGCACATCCCCGGTGGTGAGCACGAAATCAGAGCTCAGCCCCGCCGCCGGCCTGCCGGGCGCAGCCAGGCCGAGCGCGCGGATACGGTCAAGCATCCGCCTCACGTCCTGGCAGATCCGCACCCGCCCGTCCCGCGAGACCTGCCCGGCCGATTCCAGGTAGGCAAGCCGGTGCAGGAACGACTCGATGTCACCGCGGCCCAGGGCGCCGGGCTGCTCGCCGCCGTCACCGCGGGCGACGCGCAGGCTCGCTGACAGCCGGGCCACCGCATTAATGACATGCTGGACCCGGGCGTGCGGGCAGGCGCCGCGGCGGCGAGGCAGGTCATCAGCAGCCCACCGCTTGACCACCTCCCGCAGCCAGTCCTGGCTGATGGTGGTGAACGACAGCTTCCCGCGGGAAGAGCCGAACACCGCCAGGTCCCACACGTCCCTGGCCATCTCGGCACGTGTGTCACCGAGCCCGCCGCGGACATGCCGGCTCAGCGAACCCAGGAGAGCCCGCTTCTCGCGGCTCACCGGCCCGGCGTCAGCCACGGCGGCCTGGAGGATCGAGACGGCCCCGGATTGGCGCAGGTCTTCCACCAGCGCGCGCAGCATGTGCAGCCGGATCGTGAACCCAGCCCGGGTCCGCTGCTGCAGGCCATACAAGATCTCAGCGGTCAGCAGCACCGGCAGGCCCCGCAGGCTGACCTGATCACCTACCGGCACCGGCGGCGCCGCTTCCCGCCAGCGTTCCTCATCGAACAGCCCGGCGGCCTGCTGCCGGGTCATGCGCCGCTGATACTGGTGAGCCTCGCAGTAGCGCGCGCGGCTGGTCCGGTCCCGCGGGCACGCCGGCACCTGGCACGGTCCCGTGGCTGGCAGCGGAACGGCCTGCGGCAGCGTGAGGAACTGCTCGAGCGGCAGGTCCCCGGCAGCATGCTGGTGGCGGCGGTGCTCCCGGCACAGCACCCGGCCAGGAGCAGTCACCCGGCGCTCGCACCCGGGCACCGCGCACCCCGGCACGTTCCCGCCGCGGGCGTAACCCCGGCCGGCTCCGGCGTCCTGCAGCAGCCGGTGGCCGGGCGGCGGCGCGATCACGCAGACTGCGGGATCCCAGGCAATCTCGGCCAGGAACGCCTTCTCCAGGCCGGCGGCAAGCACGCCGGCGGCGCTCTCCGGAGCCAGGCCGCCCAGCGCCCCGGCAGTCCCGGGCGCGGGAGCAGCAGCCCCGGCGACCGCGGCCGTGGCACTCGCGGCGGCGGTCACCGGGGCACCGCTTCGCCGCGCGGGCCGGGCACCCGCTCGACAGCTTCCCGCAGCCGGGCCGGATCAGTAATGGCAGAGTCGGGTATTGGAACCCTCTGAATACCCCTGCCTGGGGAGCGGACCCGAGCCACGAACTCCCTGGTCCCCTTGTCGCTGCGCTTTTGACTTTCCCGTTAGATGCAAGCCCCCTGATGAGCGAATCATGCATCAGGGGGGAGCGTCGCTGCGTCTTCCCAGGTCACGGAGCCGTGATCGGGACGAGCGGAACGCCGTGCAGGCGATCCTGCGACCTGCTGACCTGCGGTTTCTCTCCCGGCTGATGCAATTCCTGAGACTTGATGCATATACACCTGTGACGACGACACTGAGGCATGGCCAAGCAGGCTGGCAATCACGTCGATGCCGCCGCCGGCGTCGGCGACGTTCGAGCCGAAAGCATGCCTGAGCTGATGCGGGCGCAGCACCGGGTCGATCCCGGCCCGGCGAGACGCCGAGGCAACCAGGTCATTGATCGCGTCCAGCCGCATCGGCGCGCCGGCCGGGGCACGGAAGAGATTCACCAGCACAAAGTCGCTGCCCGCAGCGGCCGGGACCCTCATCCGCTCGAACTGGTAGGTATCGAATGCCTGAACCGTGAGGAAGTCCAGCGGGACCACCCGCTGCCGCCGCGACTTGGCCCATGCCCCGTTCGGGTTGTCCTGACGGCGCACCACGTGCAGGTGCGGCCGCGGGATCTCACATCCCAGCGGCCGGGAATCGGCCAGCAAATGCACATCGCAGCGGCGTAATCCCGCCGCTTCGCCGCGCCGCAGCCCCGCACGGGCCAGCAGCAGCACAATCAGCCGGTCCCGCGCCGACCGGCACGCGGCCAGCACCGCGGCGATGTCAGCATCGGCGGCCCGCGGAACCGGTGCCTCCGCCTCGCAGGCACGGTGCCGGGGCCGCATCCGCCACGACATCCGCCCGTCGGCGGCACGGGCCTCGGCGGGCAGGTCACGATCATCAGCGACCTCATAAAGCAACGGCACCAGATGCCCGCTGGCCCGGCCCGCAGCGACCGCGTGCACGGTCATCCCGCGTACTGCGGCCAGCACTCCGTTGATCCGCCGCGCTCCCCGCACCGGCGGGGCACCCGGGCCCGACAGCATCACCCCGCTGCTGCCAGGCACAGGGCCAGCGTGCGCCAGCCATGTCATGAACAACCCGAGATCCTCGATCCCCGCCTGCCAGGTCCGCCCGGTCCGGGCGCACCAGCGTAAGAACAACGCGATCGAGTGCGCGTAACTCCTGGTCGTTGACTCCGCACCATCACGCCCGAACCGCACCTCACGCAGAAAGCCATCCGCGACCGGGACGACGGCCAGGTCCTCATCCAGCACCGTCCAGTAACTCGCGCCAGACGGCAGCCTCACCGGAAACGCCCGCATACCCGACCCCCCGATCCCCGTGCTGGGCTCCGTGAACTTCTACCAGCATCGAGCACCACACCCCGGGAGACGCGCTGCGAAACCCCGGAAAATGGCAGGTCAGCCCAACGTCATGCGACATGCTGAGGACGCCTGGAGAAGGATCCGCACGGGCAAGGATTGCGGGATCGGTCATTTCCCGTCCAGGTCGCTGGCGATCAACACCGCGTGGCTGACCGCGTCGCTGCTCGCCGCGACGCTCCTGGCCTGGTTGCGGCATCTCGCCCTGGACGGCGACCTGGCCAAAGCCGAGCCGAAGGCGCTGCGCTACCGCGTTCTGCACGCAGCTGCCCGGCTCGTCCGCGGCGCCCGCCGCCGCCAGCTGCGAATACCCGCGAACTGGCCCTGGGCCGGCGACATCACCGCCGCCTGGCAGCAGATCACCGCGCTGCCCCAGGCACCCTGACCAGCAAGCCCGATACTGCCGACCAGGAAAGGACACCATCCAGGGGACAGTGGAACCCCCGGCACCCGGCCAGACAGCCGGGCAGTCGGCATCCCCTGGCACCACCCAAAGGGCTAGCCGACCGCCGCCCCAGCCCCCAACCGTCGATCATCAGCCGCGTGAATGATCAGGGCTAGGAGCGCCAGGTTCGGGCAAGAGCACGGTGACGCCATTCCTTGCGACCCTGATGCCCGGCTGCATTGTCATGGACTGGGACGTGTTCATGGAGCCCGCGGCCCAGCTCGCCGGACGCGACATCCGAAGTCATCTAGAAACATTGCCCGGCTATCGGCAGTTGGTGCGCACGGCTCTGGACACCATGGCAGGCCAGCGATTCGTCATGCTCGGCGTCCCGGCGCCGGACGACCTCACGGGCTGGCCCATCTCCTCATGGCTCGTAGGTCGACTGCACCGACCAGGAACGGCGACGGCGCCTCACCCAAGCCGGCCGAGCCGCTGATACTCCGGACGCGGTCGCCGACGCCGCCGAATACAGATCACTCGGCTTGCCCATCGTCGACACGACTGCGCTAACTCCCGCCACCCTGGTGACCTCAGCGATTACATCTGACAATGAAGTTCTGAAAGAGTGTGACGGCTTCATTCGCGGGCGTTGATCTCGCCGCGCGGATGGTGCTTGGCATCGCCAGCGGTGTCGAGCTTGGATCGGCGTGAGCTACATAGGACGTTCGTCACGGTACGAATCCTGCCCCGTCCTCCTGATAGCCGCCGATGACCTTGCCGGGCGAGGTCACGCTCCAGGGTGGCGCGGAGCGCCATCGCGCAGCGAAGTGAGCGCAGCGAGCGCCCTGGACTGTGAGCTCTCCCGGTGACAGGATGCCGGGCGCGAGGAGGAGGACGGCCGGTCAGTTCTTGCAGGCGCGGTACCTGCGCTGTCCCGCGGCGGCGGGTACTCGCGCGGCGGAGTCCGGGCGTGCCATCATCATTCGGGCAATCTGCTGACACCAGGCCAATCGGGACGCTGCTGGGTTATCGACGCAGGTGTCCTCGGCGCAGGCTGGCAGCGACTCGGGGCGCTGACCGGCGAGCCGGGCAGCCGTCTGCTCGATGGCGAGAGTGCCGATGCGGGCGACGACGAACTCGAGCTCGGCGATGATGGCGGGGCGGTCAGGCCGCGGCGGGATGTCATCGATGTCGGAGTATGCATACAGCGCCGCGGCGATGTCGCCGGCGGTGAGAGGGACTGGCGACGGGCACACCCAGACGGCGCGGTTCGGCTCGCCGGCTGTCAGGATGGCGCGTTCCCCGGTGATGGATGGTGCTGTTCGCCGCCGGCGCTCTCGCATCGGTGTCTCCTCATTTGCCCCGTTCGCGATTACTGTGGATAACACGAGCATTTGCGCTGATCCGCGTGTGCGGGAGGGCGCAGGCCAGGGCGCATATGTGCATGTGGAGGACAGCGCCGATGGTGTCGCAGGCCGCCCGGCCGAATCACCGTCTCGGCCGCCTCATGTCCTCGGCAGGCTTCAGCTCGCATAAGGCGTTCGCCCGCGCTGTCCGGTGGGTGTCCGCTGAGTCGGGCCAGCCCGTTGGCTGCGACCACACGTCTGTCAGCCGGTGGCTGCATGGGACTGCGCCTCGGGCCGACACTGCGGTATTCATCACCACGGTGCTGAGCCGCGCTCTGGGCCGCGACGTCAGCCTTGCTGAGGCCGGGCTCAGCGGCGCCGCGGTGATCCCGCTGGATCTCGGTCTTCGCCTCGCCAGCGATCCGGACGTGGCCATCAAGACGTTCAGCGGACTGCTGCAGGCAGACGCGGAGGATGCGCCCGCTGTGACAGGTGGTTCGTACAAGCCTGGGCCTGCGAAGTCGGTCGCGCTGGAATGGCTCGTCGAGCGGCGAGATCCGGCCAGGTTTATCCCGTCCCACGCCGCCGCCGAACCCAAAGTAGGCGTTTCCGACGTGACCCGGGTGCAGGCGACGCTGCCGTTATTCGCTGATCTGGACGGCAGATTCGGCGGCGGGCATGCTCGCCGTGCTCTGATCGCGTTTCTTCAGGATGAAGTGGAGCGGATGCTGCGCGGGCGCTGCACCGACGCGGTAGGGAGCCAGTTACTCGGCACGGCGGCAGAGGCGTGCTTGCTGGCGGCCTGGATGTCGTACGACAGCGGTCGCCATGGTCTCGCGCAACGTTACTTCGTGCAGGCTCTCAGCCTGGCCGATGCGGCGGGTGACCGGCTGCTGGGCGCGAATGTGCTGGATGCGATGAGTCATCAGGCGACGTTCCTGGGCCGGTACTCCGAGGCGGCCAGCCTGGCGCGCGGGGCACAGGCAGGAGCCGGGAGCGCGGCGACGGCGTCCCTGGCGGCTCACTTCGCCGCGATGGAGGCTCGTGCCCTGGCCGGACTTGGCGATGTCCACGGCTGTCACCGGGCTCTGGCGGAGAGCGCGGGACTGTTCGAGCGCCGCAACCCGGAGTCGGACCCGTCCTGGTTCCAGTACTTCGACGAAGCCGAGCTGGACGCCGAGTTCGCTCACTGCCTGCGCGATCTCGGCCAGTACGCACAGTCGGCGCGGCATGCTGAGCGTGTTGCTGTCAGCGGCTGCGGGCCGCGGAGCGACTTCTTCGTGACTATGGTGCAGGCGGACGCCTATCTGGGTGCCGGTCAGGCCGAGCAGGCATGCGCGACAGTGCTGGCAGCTGCGCTGCCGCTTGCCGGGCCGCTACGGTCAGCGCGATGCGTTGATTACCTGCGGGCGTTCCGTGACCGGCTCGCCGCTTCGGCGCCTGCCGTGCTCATCCGGGAGCTGGACGAGCAGGCAAGCCAGTTCGAGGCGTGGCAGATGGCGTCGCCAGGTGAGACGGGCAGGTTCTAGAAGGGCCGCCAGTCCTTGCGGCTCGCCCCGGTGCGCAGCGCGCTTATCCGCTTGCGGACCTCAGCCGCCGAGCGGGCATCGCTGGCGCCTTTCTGAGCGAGCCACGTGACCATGAGGAACTCGCGGATGTCACGCAGGACCGGGTAGCCATCCCAGGTCATCACGTCGAAGCCGTAAATACGGGCGAAGTCCTGGTACTCGTCTTTGGAGTGCCAGCCGAAACTGTCGTAGTACATGGCCGTGACGACCAGGTCCCATTCCCTGGGCCCGAGCGCGAACCCGTCCAGATCGATGAGGACCGCGCGGCCGCCGGTGTCGCGGATCACGTTGCCGACGCTCGCGTCACCGTGGATGATCCCGGCCGGAAGGGCGAAGCTGAGGTGCTGGTAATCAGCTCCGAGCTGTTCCTGGCGGTGGTGGAGGAAATCGCGGTCGTCGTTGTTCAGCCAGGTCGCCTGGCTGATGCGCCGGCCCGCCCGCCCGAACGGCCGCAGTTCTTCCAGGCCCAGGTTCGAAGGAGCCGACATGGCGTGCAGGCGCTTAAGCAGATTAGCGACCTCGGCGACAGAACCGTAGTCAGTGCCGTCGTCGGCGAGTGTCGCCCAGAATGTCACGACCTTGTTATGGACGACCTGCGGTTGTACCACGGACACTGCGCGGACGGCCGGGTAGTCCTCTCTCTCCAGCCAGCGGGCGACGGCGATCTCGGTGCGTGCCGCGGTCTCGTACGACCGCGATCTGCCGACACGCACGACCACTGGTGCTGCGAGCCGGAAGACGGCGTGCTCGCCGAGGCGCAGAAGGCGCGCGCCAGTCGAGTCCAGTCCGACAGCCGCGCATGCGGGAGTGAGCGCCTCCAAGGACGACGCCTCGGTCAGGTCATCGTCGACACCCTGGCCTGCCTGGCTCGCGCCGGCGTTCCCGGTCATGTCCACGACGTTAGCCCTGTTACCCGACAACGACGTCTCTCGGCCGCGAGCGTGCGCCGAACTGGCGTCGTGTGCGCGGCTACCTGCGAAGGGAACATGCATCACTCAGGGATGAACGCGCCCCACGACGGGGTCACCACGATCAGGCCCTCCTCGGCTAGCACGGCTAGTGCGCGGCGGGCGGTGCCGATGCTCACCTCGTACTCCTCGCCGAGCTGCCGGACGCTGGGGATCTGCTCGCCGGGGAGCCACTCGCCTGCCTCGATCCGCTCGCGCAGAGCAGCGCTAATGGCCCGGTATGGCGGTATAGCTCTGCGCACGGCGACGACGCTAGGTGCCTGACGATCACCGTGCCAGCCTACCGTTCTAGCAGTATAGTCAGTATGATCCGTATGGGCCAGAAGCGAGGAGCCACCACTATGGATACGCGGCACTCTCAGTACTCGGTCGCCCGCGCCGACGGCGAGCTTGGGCGGCGATCTGAGCAGAGAAGCGGAGACTGCAATACCTATCTCGGGTACGTCGACATGCCGACTGGAACCGCTCTCCGCGGGCTGACCGAGGTCGGCCGTAACCTGCTCGCTACAACGGCTGAGCTGCCCGATACCGAGCAGGGCTTACTCGAGGTCCTGGTCGCCTACAGGTACGCCGTCTACGCCTTCGTCAACGTAGTCGCGAAGCTCAGCTAAGGGGAGGTCCCGCTCGCTCATGCATGTGAGGGTGCCGCTACCCGTCTCGGATGCTTGCCGAGCGGCGGTAATTGATCTTCAAATCGGGTCGTCGGCAGGCACGACCTATCGGGCAACATCTCATCGGAGACTCCAAGTCTCCTGACAGCGCGGTCCTGGCTTACAGCCACAGTAAGTGGGCGCCTTTGTCGAAGGGATCCGGCCCGGAGACTTCGACGAACTGCTCTATATCTGGGATCCGTGCAAATGAGGGTCGGCGAGATCGCTGGCCCTCATTTGCATTGTCGTGCAGCCGTCGAATGACTGATCAGACTTAAGAGCTTATGTCCAGGTGCCCGAGGCGCAGGCGTGGCGGCGCCGGATCAAGAATACGGCCGATAGCAGACTGTGACGCTACCCGTTGTGATGTGCTAGTGCCAAGAGCAAATGCCACTTGATCTCGGCGTCGAGCAGGGCATCGTGCGCAAGTCCGGTGCCTGGTACACCTCAGTCGTGGCCGCACCGTGAGCTCCGTGTACGTCTTCGGGAACTGCGCACCACGATCGCGCTGACTGTCGAGGGTGTCGGCGAGCAACTGCTGTGCTCTGCGACCAAGATCAGCCGACTAAAGACTGGCACACGCCGGGCTAGCCTACGCGACATGCGAGATCTGTGGCGCATTTACGAGTGACTATCCTGGCCGATGTGGACGAGCTCATGGAACTCGTCGCAAATCAAGAGAGTCTGGCTGGGGAACCCAGTACGACGAGCCTGTTCTGTCGCCCTCTTCGGCCTTGAGTAGGAGGCCGCTGCCGTCACGTCATTCTCGATGTACCACGTGCCGGCGCTGCTGCAGACCGACGACTACGCGCTGGCTATTATCCGGTGCATCGAGCGGAAGATGGAGCCTCGCGCGTCCTTGACCAGGGGGTCGACGCCGGGATGCGGCGGCACCACCTGCTGGGACTGGCGACTCCGCGGCGCTATCGAGCACTTCTGACGAGGCGATCCTGCATCGGCAAGTCGGTGGCGCGGTCGTGATGGAAGCCCAGCTCGACAAGCTCCTCAAGTTCGCCGAGAACGAGCGGGCAACCATCCAGGTCCTCCCATTCCAGGTTGGCGCGCACGCCAGCACTGACAGCAACTTTGAGTTCCTTGAGTTCCTCAGGTTGGGGACAAACGAATCCCAGAAGCCAGTGGTCTTTGTCGAAGGCATCTTTAGCAATCTCTACGAGGAACGCCCGATCGAGATCGATCGCTGCAGCGAAACAATCGAGTACCCGCGCGACGCGGGTCTGAACCCATGTGAGTCAGTGAGCCTGATCTAACAAGAACCGAGCAGCGAGCGCATAACCAAACGAGATGGAAGGGGGTGCCAACGGTGCTATGCCTCGAAGCAATTTCCGCGGTCGGGACTGCGTTCGCCGCCGTGGGCGCCCTGATCAGTGCGCTGGCATCCGTAGGCGTCATCGCCCGTTATCGGGGCAAGCATGCCTCAACGATGGCTCGGCGTCGTCGACATGATCCACGTCGAAGACGTTAAGGGCGCCGATGGCTCCGGTGTTTACGTTCAGTCGCAGTTCGAATGTCGACCCTGGGCAGCTTTCGTGGCCCGCCGTTCGCCAATGCAATCGGACAGCTACATCCGAGTAGTGTCATCCCTGAAGGAGCGGAGCCGTGTCAAGGCCGGTTTCGCGGGTCCGCAGCGTTGGCTGGGCGTGGATGATCGGCGTCTCTGGTTTCTGGCAGCTGCCGTTGCGTGGCTCGCGGATGGGCGGGTCAAGGACCGGGCGGAGCCCGGCCGCGGTGGCGACGCCGCAGGCGTCCTTGAGACGACCGGCCGGGTAGCCCGATGATCTGGCTGGAGAAACCGGAGCCCGGGGGGCACTCGGAATATGCCGTGGGCCACGCGACGCTCGCTCACGCCGCTAACTGCGCGCCCGAACGGGTGGTCTTACAGCGGGGTGTCGATGATGTCCGCACGCGGCCAATGCTCGCTCGTAGCCCGATCCCTCATGAGTCAGGGCCGGCGACAGTCAGGTCGCCAACTGCTACAACGCTGCCGTCCCGACCGGTGATGGCCGCACGGAGTGATCAGACGGACTGAGGCGATCCCGATACTTCGCCGGAAGGCGCTGGTGTTGCGGGTCGAGGAAGTGGACGAGGTCTATCAGACTTTTCTGCAGTCTGATGAGCCGACCCAGGTCCGCGCGCGTCGCGGTCGCAATGTGGTGCACATCATCGCGCAGTCGTTGGAGCCACTTCGCGAATGACGGGCCGTCATCAAGCCGATCGCAGAATCCGACGTAGCCTAGAGAATCATACTGCGCTGCTGCAGAACTCCCAGCCGGCTTCATCGTTAGTTCGCCGACTGCCCGTTGCTCCCCCCGAAAAAGGCGAAGCGCCCATGGGAGCCTCTCGTCGGACACAGCGCGCTGACTGGCCTCAAGAGGCGTATCAGATCCCGGTTGCGTTCTTCACTTCCCAGGTCGAGGAAACGAAGGTCACGGCGAATGATCTCTGCCCAGCACAGATACTCAGCGAGCACGTAAACGGTGTAGTCCTTGGCATAGCGCTCGACTTCAGGATCCCCACAATGGAGGTAGACCTTCAAGAATGCCATGTCGACGATGTTGTACGTACGGGCTTGCAGGTTGTGAGCGGCAGCCAGCAGCGGTTCACGGTAACGGCTTAGCACCGGCTCAGCCTGTTCGGCTTTGGTCTGCGCCCTCTCCTGGGCTCGATGATCGCCCAGGTCCAGAACGCATGGTCTTCTTCCCGAAGCCGGCATCGACCCGTCCGTCGGCTCAGTCGGCGAGCCTACGACAACGCCCTGGCCGAGAGCCAGATCGGCCTGTTCAAAACCGAGCTGTTCCATCCGCACGGTTCCTGGCGCGACCGCGACCGCCTCGAGCCAGCCGTCCTGGACTGGGTCACCTGGTTCAACACCGAACGCCCGCACGAATCCATCGACGACCTCACTCCGGTCGCCGCCGAGCAACTACATTATCGTTACCGAGACAGCCTCGACCAGGCCGGCTGACACAAAATCAAGCCTCCAGAATCACCCAGGCGGCTCATCCGAGCCGCTGAGTGGCGTTCAGGGGGCTGGGAGGTGACAAACGAGCACAGTGCTCGTGCTCGCAAACGGTCTGCAACAATGTCGGGACATACTTCTTGAGTGCTAACCCCCAGCGTGAATGACTCCCAAGCCTTGGGTGGAGCCAGTTGGTCAATCGCTTGCCGCAGTCAGAGTTCGAAGCCGCAAAGTTCGACTCCGGGCGGTTCAACCTCCACCAACACGTCACTGACGGCGCGTCGGCGCCGACCTCGACGTTGGTGGTGTTTGTGCATGGTTTCTGTGGACGGGGCTATGAGACCTGGGGGCAGCTGCCAAAGCTGCTGTTCGGTGGCGCCGGGTCGCTCATGACGGACGTGGGCATATTTGACTATCGCAGCGGATACCGCGCCGTCGCGCGCAGAACCGGGAAGCCAGAGTTTTGGCTCAAGCAGCTTGCAGGCCATCTTCGAGAGGTCCAAGCCGACTACTCCGACATCGTGCTTGTAGGCCACAGTTTGGGAGGTCTGCTAATAGAGGCCGTCGCGAAGGTCTGCTTGGAGGAACGCGCTCTCCGCGACGACGAGGGGCCGCCCGCCTTCGCCGCTTTAATAGTCGTCGCGTCCCCACGGGCTGGTTCGGGCTGGGCTGTGCCTCTTCTAGAAGGCGTCGTGCCGGAGTTCGAGTTGTTGCGGCGGCTCAACTCGCGCAGCGCGAGCGTCGATGAGTTCTTTGCTACCTATGTCGAACGGCGTAACGTCGCAGCGGCACTGCCCGGTGTTGTGGTCCTGCCCGTCTACGCTGTGCTTGGAGGAGGGGATAAGCTCGTCAGCCAATTCAGTGCGGCTTTTGGTATACCGACGGAGCAGCGGCTGTACCTCGATGCCGGCCATAGAACAATCGTGAAGCCTGGTCAGAACGACATGCAGCTCATCGAGTGGTTGCGTCGAGTAGTTGCTGAACGTCTTGAAGTTCGCAGACAGGCTGCCCGGCAGCTCCGGCACACTGCTGGCCGTCTCGTGCCGAGGACAGCTGATCCGCGCACCCCCATCGTCACCCGATTCATGAGCGGCCCCGCTGGTCTTCCTTGGGAGGAGGTGTACAACGAGGCGCGCAGTGCCGCTACGACAACGACTGTCGCGGTTCATGACGTCCGCGACATGCCGGATGCCGAAGTGGACCTGCTGATCGCTGTACACGATGCGGCACTCGTGGTGGCTGAGAATCCGAACGTCAGGGCGACGGTGCTCAGCGCCCGCGCTGAGCAGGATCAGCATCTGTCCATGTCGGTGGGAATCTGTCCAGTGGGCGAGGACTACAAGCAGGCCGAGAAGACAGTGGACCGCTGGCTTGAGGCTAGCCCTCCGGCGATGTCCTTCTATGTCAGTGGCGCCAAGGACACGGCTGGTCTCCGCGGGGTCGTCGCCAGACTCCTGCAACTGGTAATTGGCCGGAACCCTAGACGAGCAATTCAGTCAGCATTGGCCGAGCAGGATCATGACGAGCTGAACGACATCTATGACGATCTGGGAGGGGGCGCCTTCTGATGAATCTCGCCTGGCTTGCAGCAGTGCTGGAGCCGAACGATATCGCGCCGCACCCAAACTTCCGCGACGACGTCTACGACGGTACTGGCCCAGCGCGGCTGGCTAACGTCGTGCTCGGTAATCCTCAGCGCGTCCGCCGCGAGGCTGGATCAGCGGAGGAGGAGTTCGACAAAGACGACCCCGTGACGCTCGCCGAGCGGTGTTTGCGGTTCGACACTATGGCCGTCAGCGTTGCCACACTTGGCAGCAGCCTTGCGAGCTCCCGAGCCGCGGATCTGGCTCAGGGTGCGGCCCTAGCGTTGATAGTTTGTAGCGCCGCAGCTGAGATGGACGACTACAAGACTTGCTTCAGGGCGCTTGATGCCCAACTCCGCTGGGCCTCGGAGATCAGGGACCCCGATCGCGCGCTGCTGCGCGCAGCGCTATTGCAGCAGAAGGCGCTCAGGTTGCAAGACGCTGGACAGGCACATCTGGAGACGACGCAGGAGGTCGCAAACGCGCTCTCGGGCTTGGACACTGAGCGCTGTAGCTCCTTTCAAACCAGCCCGGGAGTCTCGTCGTCTTCACACACCACTGTCGAGCGGATTCGAGAATCTCTCGTGGCTGCCGCCGCCAGCTTGCTTCCGTGGGATCAACCCGAGCTAGCCGAAACTGTAGGTCTCCCAACCTGGCAAGAACGCGTTCGTGCATTGCCGTCTAGCGTCGCGACGAATACGGCGAGGAGCCGCGCTGACACCTATGCCGATTACGTCGAGCAGGTGTTCGCGCGCCAGTTCAGGAGCGGCGCGCGGAGCGTGGGTGGGTCGGCCCGTCCCGACCTGTTTTACAGCTTGCTGGCGCTTGAGCTTGTGGGTCACGGCGGAGTCTACGGCGTGCGTAAGGAATGCGCCATACTCCGTTTGGTTCAGGCGGGCGGGGAGCCCTGGGCAATGGCAGATGCCCTCCGGTCGCTCAGACACGCCGCTTCGAAGAACGAACTGGATCTGGCGTTGAGTCGGCTCCGGGAGGCTGGACCACTCTCAGTGCTGAGCGATGATGCCCGGCAGATCCTGCGGACCCGGCTGGCTCCCGAGATGCTCAGGACGGTCGAGATGCAGGTGCTACACAGTGCCGCCGATGTGCTCGCTCCTGCCGAGGCGCGGGCTGCTTTCGACGCGGTGCTGGCGACGTTGGCAGCAGGCGGCCCATCGGACCTGCCGGGGCATTGGGAACTTCCAGTGCTGAGGAAGGAAGTCGCGTGGGTTGCCGCTGCGGCGCTGAGCAATGTATGCGGCGCAGCAAGTGAATTCGCAGAAATCTTGCTGGACGAGGGCGCGAAGGTCCAGCAGGACGATCCATTGCTTGACAGGGCGCTGCTGCATGCAACGGCAGAACTTGACTGGGCCGAGGTTGCGAAGGGCATCCAAGATTCGTGGTTCGGACTTCTCGGCACACAGGGAGCAAAAATCCCTGGTACAACCGAGCTCGTGCTTGCTCGCCTCGGCCGGTCCACGTCGAGTCCGGTCTCGTCGTCTGCTATTGACATAGTGATCCACCAACTCAACATCGCAATGCGCGGAGGTCCAGTTGATCTTGCGCTAAGGCAAGATGGTGCCCCTTTGATCCGCGAGGAATTGGCAAAGATTCGTTCAGATGCTGCTCGGCTGGCCTATTCCTTCGGCGGCATGAGCGTCGCTGACGCTGCGGCGGGGCTGGTGCTTTACGGAGGCCAGGATGATCTCTGGGCAGAACTGACAGATTTCCTACTGGATACGGCCGTACCAAGACAAGAACGTACGCCTGCGTTCGAGCGGCTTGCCCGTGCGAACGCACACCTGCCTGAGTACGCGAGAACACGCTTCCACGAACAGGCCCAACGGTTGCTAGTAGGTGCCAGTCCCGTGCTCTTTGATACCCCGCTCAACCCTTATCCGGCTGCCTTGCGCTTCCTGGCCAGCTACCAACTAATCGACGATGCCGAGGTGTATGACGGGATAGCTGGCCTTTCGGGCAATGCTAATGCGGACGGCCGTCGTGAGGCAGCTGCCACTGTTGCAGTTCTCGCGGCAAAGCAGCCCCGTAGCGATCTGCTGGCACTTGCCTTGCCTCTCTCGCATGACAACGAGGTGGCCGTCCGAGCGGACGCCGCGCGAGCTCTAGGGCTATTGGTTGGACTTGACCAAGCCCTGGCATCCGTCGCACGTCGGCGCCTGCAGGACCTGCTCCTTGAAGACGGGCTACTGGTGCCGCTCAATGCCTTGCGAGCGTTGGAGAAGGTGCCAGAAGACCTCCGGAACGCGGTACACGATCAATTGGCGGAGCTGGCTAATGCCCATCCCTCTAGGTCCATCCGCGCTGAGGCTAGACGGCTGCTCGATAACTAGATACGGCCGTTTAGGGGATCTACGAGTGCCGTTTCCCTCCACCTCACCTTACTTCCGCCGAAAAGACAGACTCCAGAACGGAAGTGTCTGACCCGAGTTCCGCAGCTGATGTAGTGCGCTAGTCGGCGGATCGGGGCACATAGGCAGGGACGCCGATGATCCGCAGTGCCCGGTTCAGGCACGTGGTGGCCATCTTCCTTCCGTAGGTCGATCTCCTCGGCCCACTCGGCGGCCCCGGCCATGGTGCGCAGTGCGTCAGTGTCGTGGGCGTCCAACCGGTCGGAGAAGCGGCGGGGCAGGTCTGTCATGGTCTGGACGAGGAGTCTTTCCTCGGGCCTGCTGCTCCAAGCGGGGTTATGCTAGATGCCGCGTCCGCCCGGCAGCGGCCAGGCACTCCAGACCGTGTCGTCGGACTTGATTGCCACGACGATGTCGACGCCGTCCCGCACGCCGCAGGCATGCCAGCGCTGGTTGGGATGCATGACGACGTGATCGGGGCTACGTGCGATGCCGAGGGCTTTTGCTATCACCCGGTCTTCTGCCCAGGTGGCCGGGAACTCCGTCGCTCCGGCCCGTCCTGTCCTGTGCCGATGGCCGCCGCCGGTACAGACGGTCAGTTGTGCCGGTTGCGAGGTGGATCTGCCTTGGTCTTCGGACGTGGTCGTGTCGGCTGGTTCGGCGGTAGGCGGTCGCTTGCCGGCGGGTAGGTCATCTGCTCCGTCGCCGGGTGTCTGGTAGGCACGGTGCGGCATGGCAATCTCGGTGTAGTCGTCGAGCTTGTCGGCGCGCAACAGCTCGTCAAACTCGGCGTGCTGATCGGCCAGGAGCTCGAACATTGGCCGCAAGGAGCCGTCGCCGGTTTCGACCAGCGGCACGCAGAGCAGTTCTTGGTCCGCATGCTCGGCGGTGCCGCCGAATATCCATCCGCAGGCCAGCCTGGGGTGCCATTGGGTTGACGTCCAGGCTGCCTCTGTTACTTCGCCGAGTTTCTGGGTGAGGTAAGAAACGATGGTGTCAGGGCCGACGCTAGCCGGGCACTCGAGTAACTCCGACGTTCCCCGCTGATCAGGGGTGCCGACCAGAAGCAGGGTGACTTTCACGAACAGCCGCATTGCCTATTCTCCTGAACGGCGAAGATAGTCATATTGTCATATATACCTCGACAACATGTCAATGTCCTTGGTGACTGGTCACATCTCACGCCGCCTGGCGCGCTACTCAGACCGCATGACCTCTCGATCGGCCGGTGGCCGTAGTTTCATCGGGCTATTCGCGGATCAACAGGTCGGTTAGCTGCTTGTTGCCGCTGCCAGCCGCGGTCTGCCGTGCCATCGACCTGGCCGTGGGCGGCGGCGGTGACGGTCCCGTCATGATGGCGTACGCGTCGGCGGTAGGCGTCCGCACGCGCTTCGCCACACGGGTGACGACGATGCTCGATGCCGACGTCGACCTCAGGGATGTGCAGATCGCCGGCCAGGCACGCCGACCCGCGCAGTGCCTGCCAGCTCAGCCCAGCGGTGGATCGCATTGCGACAAAGGCCGCCCCTGGACGATCGTATGTCCAGGGCATACGATTGTTGCATGCGCGGGACAGTTACGAGTGGCGGCGGGCTGGGAAGGCCGAGTGCATCACGGAGCCCGCGCCGGACCTCTGCGAGTGGCGACGCCGGAGCTACGGGTCGCCACGAGCACGGTCGACCGGGAGAGCCCGTCCTATCGCGACTGGCTTACACCGTCGAGGAAGCTGCTCTGGTCGTCGGCGTCGGCCGCGATCTGCTCTACGACGAGATCCGGACGGGCAGGCTCCGGTCCAAGAAAGCGGGCTCCCGTCGAGTCATCGCCCGGCACCACTTACTCGAGTGGCTCGACAGCGACTTCGCCGACCCGGCCCAGCGCGCTGGCTGAGCGGCGCGCCAACCTTTCGCCTTGCCGAGATGTTGGGGCGCCGGTCCTGGCGGCGCATCTAACCTCTGCGCCGGACGTACGGCCTCCGCGGAGCGGCCGAGACGCCAGACAGCTCGGAATCTGACGCTCATTGCCATCAGCACGCCACGACACGCCGACTCAAATCCAGTGCCAGAAATCGTGTCCATAGTCCCCCGGATAGTCCCCCACAGGGACCGAGGAGCTAAGCGAGTCGGGGGAGTTCTCGCTGGTAGATCTGGTGGGCGGTACTGGGATTAAACCAGTGACCTCTTCCGTGTCAGGAACAGTCAGCCGATTGCTGCGTGGTTCTGGACGATGCCCGACGTGGCGCCTGCGTGCATCTTCCCTGGCCAGACATGGCCCGTCGTAGCCACACGGGTTCCGTGGATGGCTATCAGAATGGCTAGCGGCTGGGACGATCAGAATGACCGGCAGCGTGGACGATCGCGACGCTCCGTTCGACGGCCAACGGGCAGCCCTCAACAGAACGTGACCGGAGGCCGCAGTGCCGGGCAGGCGTGGCATGCCGCCACCGGCTGGGAGGAGCGCCCGCGTTCCTCCCCCGACGCAGCGCGTCCTGGCGTGCCGCAGACTTACTCATCGTTGGGTGTTCTGTGCGCTGCCGCTACCAATCTAGACAGTAGAACCCATGCTCGCTAGACCGCACAACCCAAGCTCACATCCGCTCGGTGCGGAGTCACCGCAGCACACCTACCGCGCTATTAACGGCGCGGGACAGCCCGCCCGAGCTAATCAGACTCTCTGCCGCCGCGAGTTCGGGGGAGAGGAAGCGGTCCGGCCCCGGACCAGCGACCTCGGCGCGCAGGGCCGCCAGCGCTGCTGCCGTACCCCCGCCGGGCCGAAGCGGCGCGCGCAGATCGATCCCGCGGGCGGCGGCTACGAGCTCGACGGCGAGCACGCGGCGCAGGTTCGCGAGGCTGACGCGAAGCTTCCGGGCTGCGCTCCAGCCCATGGAAACGTGGTCCTCCTGCATCGCGGAGCTCGGAATTGAGTCAACGCTGGCCGGTGTAGCCAGCCGTTTGCACTCCGATACCAGGTTCGCCTGGGTGTACTGGGCAATCATCAAGCCGGAGTCGACACCTGGGTCGGCGGCGAGGAAGGCTGGCAAGCCGCGAGAACGGGCCGGGTCGAGCAGCCGGTCAGTCCGCCGCTCAGAGATCGAAGCGAGATCCGCCACAGCGATGGCAAGGAAGTCGAGCACGTAGCCAAGCGGCGCTCCGTGGAAGTTGCCGTTCGAACTCACGCGCCCGTCGGCGAGCACCACCGGGTTGTCGATAGTGGCGAGCAATTCGCGCTCGGCGACCAGGGTGGCGTGAGCGAGGGTGTCTCGTACAGCGCCATTCACATGTGGCGCGCATCGCAGCGAGTACGCGTCCTGGACTTGGCCGTCTGCCTCGCGATGCGAGGCCATGATCTCCGATCCAGCTAGGAGCGCGAGGACGTTGTGCGCGCTCTCCGCCTGACCGGGATGTGGTCGCAACGGAAGGAAGAGCTCGGGCACGAAGACCTGGCTGGTTGCGAGCAAGGCCTCGACGCTCATCGCCGCGGTCACGTCGGCGGCCCGGCACAGCCCCATCAGGTCCGTGCAGGCGAGGCAGAGCATACCGAGCATGCCGTCAGTGCCATTGATGAGCGCCAGGCCCTCTTTCGTCTCCAGTTCGAGCGGCTTGATGCCGGCCTGAAGTAGTGCCTGCGCAGCAGGCACGCGCTCGCCGTTCGCCAGCTGGACGTCGCCCTCTCCGAGCATCGCCAGCGCGCAGTGGGCGAGTGGTGCGAGGTCTCCACTGCAGCCGAGTGATCCGTACTCGGGGACGATTGGGGTGATGTCGGCATTCAGCAGCGCAGCGAGGGTGGTAGCGACTAGGGGCCGCACGCCGGTGCGGCCTGAGCACAGCGTCTTCAGCCGAAGCAACATCGCTGCGCGCGCGACCTCGGTTTCCACTGGGTCGCCCATTCCCGCCGCGTGTGAGCGCACGACGTTGGCCTGCAGTCGTGACCGCAGCTCGGCCGGAATGGTACGTGTGGCGAGAGCCCCGAATCCCGTCGACACGCCGTATGTCGGAGCAGGTGCGGCACCGAGGTGATCGACGAACCGGCGCGATGCGGCAAGCAGGTCCAGTGCGTTTTCGGTGATCTCGACGCGGACGCCGAGTCGTGCCACGCCGACGACTTCGTCGATACTAAGCCCGCCACCGTTGAGCACGACCATGTGAGCATCGTGTCTTGCAGCGACGGGCTCGTCAGCGATCTTCACAGCTCCAGCCTGTTTCGAGACAACGTGCCTTCGGCTGCGAACGCATTCGACCTGGTCAGCGATGGTCCCCCGGATCGCCTGACGACCTCGGACAGGACCGTTCGCAACCGGGCCATGGTAGGCGCCCAGCCGATGCTCATGCGCACCCAGCCCGAGATCCCGAGGTCTTCCCCTGGCCGCACTGACAGTCCGGCAAGCTTCAGGTCCTCCGCGAGCCGGGCGTGATCGAGCCGGGCGGTGACGAAGTTTGTGCTGCTGGGGTAGTACTCCACGCCGAGGAGCTCCAGATGCGTCTCGAGGCGGGCGCGCTCCGCGCGTACATGGGCGACCGTCATTTCCCGCCATGCCGGGTCGGCGAGGGCGGCCTCGAGCGCGGCAAGAGCGACCGAGCTCACGCTGAACGGGGCGCGAACCCGCGAGAGAGCTTCTGCAACCACTGTGGATCCGATGGCGTAGCCGATACGCAGGCCGGCGAGTCCTGCGTCCTTGGAGAACGTGCGTTGCACCAGCAGGTTTTCGTGTCGCGCGAGCAGGCCGATCGAGTCGGGTCGACGGTCGGGGTCGGCAAAGGCTCGATAGGCCTCATCGAGCACGACAAGACAGTCGGACGGTACAAGCGCGAGGAAGGACTCTAGAGCGTCAGGGTCGACGGCGACCCCAGTCGGGTTGTGCGGCGTCGGCAGCCATACGACGCTGGCACCCTGCGCTGCACGGGCCATTGCCGGCAGATCGTGGCCGCCTTCGACAAGCGGGATCCGGCGCAGCTCAGCGCCAGCCAGGAGGCTCACTGAGGCGTCAATCGAGTAGCAGGGATCGCCGAGGACGGCGGCAGTTCCGGGACCGAGCAACAGGCTGGCGACGAGGTGACACAATTCGTCGCTGCCGTTCGTAAGAAGGAGTTGTTCGGTCGGAACGTCGAGGTGCCGGGCGAGCGCGTCGCGGGCGCGATGCTGTTCGGGGTAGTAGTTCAGCGATCTGGTCGCGTCGGCGATCGCCAGACGCATCGCAGGCGACGGCGCGAACGGCGACTCGTTCGAGGACAGTTTGCCGTCAGCAAGGCCGCCCGCGGAACGTCCGGGGCGATAGGGGGGACGCCGGCGAGGCGCGCTACCAGGTTTGCTTCAAGCGGTGTCGGCGCGTCGGTGTGTGGGACGATTGGTCGAGTCTTGCGGCGATTGCTCACGGTCGCACAAGCACCTTTCCGCCCGACGGATGCTGACGGAGAGCGGAGAGACGCCGCGGAGCTTCCTCCAGCAGCACGGTCTCGGTGACGAGCGGCACATAGCGGTCCGGGTCGGCAGCGAGGGTGGCGACAGCCTCGGGGAGCTCGTCGGCGAAGCCGTTGCAGGCAATGAGGGCGATCGATTCCCGAGGGAGGTCGGCGGGCACAAATTGCACCGAGTCGTGGACGAGGGAGACTAGAACGATGCCCCGACGCGCCGCGGCCTCAATCGCCTCGCGCAGCGTTAGCGCGCTTCGGCCGGTGTCCACGACGAGGGGATAGCCAGAGCCCGTCGCACCGTCGTCGAGGTGGGCGCCGAAGGCCGAAGCGAGCAGTCGCCGCTCGGCGAGCGGCTCGCGCACGCTTACCTTCATCCACGGGAACCGGCGCGCGAATTCGGCGTGTACGAGCGCGCCGATCGGGCCGTAGCCGATGACCAGGGCCCGGTCCGCACCCGATGCTCGCCCGGAGCCGCAGCTCGAATGCGCGCCGGAAAGGTCGTCAAGCGCGGCAGCGGCCTGTGCGACTGTGTGCATGGCAGCGGCGAGTGGTTCGGCCAGCACGGCTACCGCAGGATCGAGTTCTGGGGAGTATGTGACTAGCGAGCGCGCGGGTACTACGAGGTACTCGGCGAAACCGCCGTGGCGTGCCTCGCCAAGCCAAGCTAGCGTGTCGCACAGAGACGCTGAGTGTGCGCATCCGGCGCAGCATCCGCAAGGTATGCGCGAATCGGCGACGACTGGAGTTCCGGGTGCCAGCTCGCCGCCTGGGCAGTGTTCGACGACGCCCGATACCTCGTGGCCGGGTGTCATCGGCCACGAGGAGATCCTTGCCCCGCAGTGGAGAAGGTGCAGGTCCGCTTCGCACACCCCCGCGAATTCGACCCGCACGATCGCCTCGCCGTTGCTCAGGCACGGTAGCTCTCGGTGCCCGACGGAGAGTTCGAGCGACCGGTCGAGCAGCAGCGCTCGCGTCTTCATGCGGGCTCTCGGCGCGGGTAGCGCCCGCCGAGACGTGTCGAGGCGCGCTCGGCTGCCTCCACGACCAGGCTCCCGACTGCCGCCACGGGCGGCTCGTCCCGCATCAGCAAGCTCACGCCTACGGCGCCGCAACAGCCGCGATCGCTGAACACTGGAGCCGCCACGCAGCGGATCCCGGCGACTGTCTCCCCCTCATCGAAGGCGTAGCCGAGCCTGCGTACATCGGCGGATGTGATGGGCGCCGAGTCCCTTGCGAAGGCTAGTTGCGCCTTGCCGACCGCCGTGATCGCAGCAGGGAGCCGGGCGCCGAGCGAACTGGCTAGCTTGAGGGCCGTACCCGGCGGGTCGTGCTTGGCGAGGTAGAGGACCTCATCACCCTCTAGCACAGCGAAGTGCGAGGTGGCGGCGAGCTCATGGGTCAGCCACTCGAGCTCGCGCTCGACCGCTTGCACGGGCGTCATCGTCCGTAGATAGGCAGCGCCTACCTCGAAGCTGCGCACCCCGAGCCGATAGCGTCCGGCGTCGTCGACCTCGGCAAAATTGCTGGCTGAAAGTGCCCGCAACAGACTCAGCGCACTGGTTTTCGGCAGCCCTAGTTCACGTGAAATCTCGGCGAGGCCGAGCGGCCGTTCGGCTCGCGCCATGAGCTCGAGGATCGACAGCGCCCTGGCTACTGAACGGCTGCCGGTCCCGGCAAGCTCGTCGGTCAACGCAACTCCGCGGCGAAACTGGTGCCGAGCGCAGTTTCGTCACAGATCCGGCCAGAGGCATCAGCGCGCGACCTCGCAACGCGACGCTCATTCGCATATATGCACGGCGTTCCAAATGACATATCAAAAGCGTACTATAGGTATCCACGGACCGGAAGCCCGATGTCACAGGTTCTTGATCTTTGATCAGAACTTGGAAGTTGTCGGCGAGTACTCGGTCAGCTGTCTGCGCTTCAGGCGATTCCGACTCCGGAGCGCTAACTTGCGCTCATCTCTGAGCCAGCTTGACGGCGCTGGGCCTGCTCGATGAACGATCCGGCTCGCTCTACGGTCCAGTCGAGCAGCAGCTTGGCACTTTCTTCCGCCTTGGCGGAGTCCCGCTCAAGGCAGGCGGCGCAGAACCTGCGCTGGTGCTCAATGTCCTCAACAAGGTTCACCTTGTCCAGCAGCACGAGACGGAAGTAGCGCTCCGCATGCCGCCGGTAAGCCTGGATTTCCGTCCACAACCGAGCATGCCCAGCCGCTCGGTAGCAGAGCTCGTGAATCTGCCATTCCAGTTCCAGGTAGGAGTCGACGTCAGGTTCAGGGGCGTCCACGACAGCTTCGAGCTGTGCGAGGAGCTCGGCCATCTTCTCGGCGTCGCTGTCAGTTAGATGCATCGCTCCAAGGCGCGCCGCAGTTCCCTCGAGGCCTTGCCGAATGGCGTAAATATCCCGGAAGTCCGACAGGGAGATCGGCGCGACGCTGGCGCCCCGGCGGCCAGACTGAACGACGAGGCCCTCAGCTGCGAGGCGCGCGAGAGCCATACGCACGGGAGTCGTGCTCACGCCGAGTTCGTCGGCAATCTCAACGAGGCGAAGTGGCTGCCCGGGTGCGCTGCCCGCGAGGATCTGCGATCGCAATCGCTCATAGACGAGCTCCGTGACGGAGCTGATCAACAGCTCGCCCTTCCCCGTCACGTCGCCCCTCCCTGGCGCTGTCCCCTCTTCCCTACTGCGCAACTTTCCTCCAGGCCGTCCGGCTGGCGTGCTCACGTACGAAGCAAAGTATCACAAGTTATTGACCTTTGATCAGAGGCCTTATACCGTCAGCCTAACCGGTGGGGAACTGTCGCAATTGGGTCAGCTTCGGTGAGCTACGCAGAGGAAAGCGCGAGGCCACGTAAGCCGCGCCGCGGCGTTTCCCGACGGCCTCGGCCCCTTGACGCGCAACGGAGGTATTGGTGAGCCCGTCTCTCCCGGTCGTCGTGCAGGAGCACGACCGGATCTTGCCACTCATTTGCAGCGACTTCGAGATTGATGACGAAATGCATGCAGCGCGAGACCAGATGTTCGGGCACTTCACCAGTGGGGCGGCGAGACCATGACCCGGCAGCTTTCGCCCATCATCCCTGATCCGAGGGGGTAGCGCAGATGCTGGTTCGATATGTCTTGCGCCGCTTGTGGTTGGCGGTGTTCGTGGTGGCGTGCACGGTGGTGGTCACGTTCGTTATTGCCAGGGTCGTCCCCGCCGACCCTGCCCGGCTATACGCGGGAGGGCTTCGGGCCACGCCGGCTGCCATCCGGCGAGCCACGGTCGAGCTCGGCCTTAACAAGCCGCTGGTGGTGCAGTTCTGGAACTACGTCGACGGCCTGGCTCATCTGAACTTCGGGCGGTCGATTGTCACCTATCGTCCCGTTGCTACGGACATCGCCGACTTTCTGCCGAACACCCTTGAGCTTGTCATACCGGCGATGCTGCTCGCGCTGATGATCGGAGTCCCGGTTGGCTTGATCGCAGGGTCGCGTCCTGGATCTAGGACCGATCGTGTCTCGCGTTACGTCGCCTTGGGGGGTGCGGCCATTGCGCCGTTCTGGCTTGCTCTGGTCGCTCAGCTCATTCTGTCGGTTGAGCTTGGCTGGCTGCCTGTCGGTGGCCAGTTGAGTACGGCGACGTCCGTCTTCGACCCGGTCCGGCCCGTCACGCATTTCCTCACGCTGGACGCGCTACTGACCGGGAACTGGTACGCGTTCGGTGACTCGCTTCTGTATCTGATCATGCCGGTCGCCGTGCTTACCGTCTATCCGCTCTGTCTGGTCATCCGGCAGACACGGGCCTCGGTATTCAACGTGATGGGCGACCTGTATGTCACTGCCGCTCGTTCGCAGGGTTTCTCGGAGCGCAGCGTCCGCTTCCGCTGGGTGCTTCGCAACGCGATCATTCCAACGTTGACCGTGGCTGGTCTGGCGCTTGCCGGTTCGCTGACCGGTGCGGTGCTTGTTGAGGTGCTCTTCTCCTGGCCGGGAATCGGCCGCTACATCACCAACGCGATCCAAGCCGGCGACTTCTCCGCCGTCATGGCCGTGGTCATCATCGGGACGCTCGGCTACGTCTTGATCAATCTGATCGTTGATATCGTCCAGGCGATCCTCGATCCGCGGGTTCGAGCGAGCTGAGGCGACATGGAATCAGCGGTTATCCCGGCAAACCTGAGGACGAGCTTCCGCCGGCGTGTGACGCCCGGCTCCACAGGCTGGTACTTCGTGCGCAACTGGTCGGGCATGATCAGTCTGGGCATCATTATCGTCATTGTGCTCGCAGCGATACTGGCTCCCCTCCTGACTCCCTACGCTGCACAGGGTGAGGGAGCGCCAAACGTCGCGCTCGCTTTCCATGCCCCGAGTTGGGCACATCCTTTCGGCACGGATGACCTCGGGCGCGACGAGCTTGCCCGGGTCCTCTTCGGGGCGCGACCATCGCTTTTGCTCGGATTCTTCGTGGTGCTCTTTGGTGTCACGATCGGATCAGCTTTCGGCGTGATCGCGGGATTCGCCGGCGGATGGGTGGACGAGGTCATCATGCGGCTGACAGATGTCGTGCTCTCCTTTCCGCCGCTGCTGCTTGCGATTGCGCTGGCCGCCGCGCTCGGTCCCAGCCTCGAAACCGCGATCATCGCCATCTCGGCAACGTGGTGGCCCTGGTACACGCGCCTGGTCCGGGCCGAGACGGTATCGGTGCGAGAACGCAATTACGTGCTGGCTGCTCAGTCCCTCGGGGCGCGGCGAGCGTGGGTGGTCATTCGGCACGTCGTTCCGAATGTCCTCGGGCCCGTTCGGGTTCAGGCGACGTTCGATCTCGGGGGGGCCATCCTCACCGGTGCAGCACTCAGCTTCCTGGGACTGGGCCCGCAACCGCCGACAGCCGACTGGGGGGCGATGGTTCTTTCCGGCGGCCAGTACCTCGAGGCAGGCGCCTGGTGGCTGACCATCTTCCCGGGACTTGCCATCTTCGTCGTCGCCGCCGCGTTCAATCTGGTCGGTGATGCCTTTCATGCCGCGGCAGACCCGCGGGCGCGTGAGCTATGACAACCGATCAGCCTCGTGCGCCCTTGCCCGCCGACCGAGAGGCCCTGCTCGCCATACGCGACCTGCGCGTCTGGTTCCCGACGCCGCTCGGCACGGCGAACGTCTTGCGAGGTGTTTCGCTGACGGTCCGGCACGGGACGATCGTGGGTCTGGTCGGCGAGACGGGCTCAGGCAAGACCGTGCTTGGCCGGACCATTTTCCGCCTGCTGCCGCGCAACGCGCAGGTGAGCGGTGAGATCTGCTTCGAGGGAGCGAACCTGCTCGACCTCAGCGAGGATGCCATGCGCGCAGTCCGAGGGCGGCGAGTGGCAATGATCTTCCAGGACCCGTCGACTGCGCTGAACCCGGTGTTTACAGTCGGTGCTCAGATGAGGCGGGTTCTCGCACTTCACCGACAGGCGTCAAAGGCGGAGGCGCGCCAGCTCTCCGCCGAGTTTCTTCGCGAGGTCGGGCTGCCTGAGCCGGGGAAACTGCTGTTGCGCTATCCGCACGAACTCTCCGGTGGCATGCAGCAGCGGGTGATGATCGCCATCGCGCTCTCGATGAATCCGGCCCTGCTGGTCGCCGACGAACCCACAACGGCGCTTGACGTCACGGTGCAGGCGCAGATTCTTGATCTGCTGTTGTCGGTGTGTGAGACGCGCCAGCTCTCCGTTCTCTTCATCAGCCACAATCTGGGTGTCATCGAGCAGATCTGCAGTGACGTGACGGTGCTCTATGCCGGCGAGGTCATGGAGTCCGGCGAAGTCAATAATGTCGTGCGGCGGCCGCGCCATCCGTACACGAGCGGCTTGCTTGGCGCGCTTCCTCGGTCCAGGGAGAGACGTCAGCCGCTGCAGGTCATCCCCGGGTCGGTCACCAGCGTGATGACGGAGGTACATGGCTGTCCGTTCGCTC
Organism: uncultured Actinomycetota bacterium; assembly: GCA_963711535.1. Lineage (GTDB taxonomy): Bacteria > Actinomycetota > Actinomycetes > Streptosporangiales > Streptosporangiaceae > JAJYUU01. The sequence continues at coordinate 2,049,353 of CAVQEN010000008.1, forward strand.
CACGATGCAGCTTCGTCATGGATAAATGCTGGCACGAGCGTCCAGACAGCCTCACGGCTGAAGATGGTCGCGTGGTCGCATGCTGGCTCGAAACTGACGGCGCCCTCCTTGACGAGGAGGCAGAAGTTCGGTGACATCGTCAACGCCGCCTCTTGGTGAGATCGAGGATCTGACGGTCGCATACGCGGGCGACAGGACAATGTTGCGCCGAGCACATCCCGTCCCTGTCCTGGAGCACTTCAATCTGACGATCGAGCGCCGTGAGACTTTGGGGATCGTCGGCGAGTCTGGCTGCGGTAAGACGACTCTGTTGCGGACTCTGCTTGGGCTCATCCAACCTGTCCACGGCAGGGCCATTCTCGACGGCCGGACAATGCTGGAGGCAGACGGGCGGCGTCGGCGTGAACTCGGCCGCTACATCTCCATGGTCTTCCAGAACCCGGCATCATCACTTGATCCGCGTATGACCGTACGTGAGACGATCACCGAACCATTGCGTATCCACACCAGAATGACCCGCGCCGAGCGAGACGCCCGTGCGGCAGATCTGGCACACCGTGTCGGTCTTGGCGCGGACATCCTCGCCGCTTATCCGTCGCGGATCAGCGGCGGGCAGGCGCAGCGCGTCTCGATCGCTCGCGCCCTGGCGCTTGAGCCCCTGCTCGTCCTCCTCGACGAGCCGACGTCAGCGCTTGACGTATCGGTGCAGGCGCAGGTCCTGAACTTGCTCGTTACTCTCCAGGAGGAGCGCGACCTGACCTATGTGTTCGTCTCGCACGACCTTGAAGTGGTCGAGCACATGGCCGATCGCATCGCGGTCATGTATCTCGGTCAGATCGTAGAGCTAGCCGACGCTGGTGAGCTGTTCGCCCGTCCGTTGCATCCCTACACACAGGCGCTCATGTCTGCGGTGCCTAGCGATGATCCGTCGAAGCGCGAGCGAATCGTCCTTTCCGGCACAGTTCCGGGCTATAGCTCCGTGCCCGCCGGCTGCCGCTTCCATACGCGGTGTCCATTCGTCATGGAAGTGTGCCGTGACGTCGCTCCGGATCCCGTGCCATCTGTCTCTCAGGGATGGGTACGGTGTCATCTCTACCAGGGAGTAGCGGCGTCCGCTGCCGACCCCTTGCCCGCCGACGAGAAGGCACCATAAGCGCTCTCATTTCCACGAGAGCCGCACGTGATCCCTCGACTCGACTAGGAGGCGTCAGTGACCGCTGTCCCCCCGGTTTCCGGAGCCAGGCCCGTGCGCGCGCCGCGCGGGACGTCGCTGAGCTGCAAGGGGTGGCCGCAGGAAGCGGCGATGCGGATGCTGATGAACAACCTCGACCCGGAGGTTGCCGAGCATCCGGATCAGCTCATCGTCTATGGCGGCTCTGGCAGGGCCGCCCGCAGCTGGGATGCGTTCGACGGCATCGTCGCGTCGCTGCGTGACCTGGAGGACGACGAGACTCTGCTGGTGCAGTCCGGCAAGCCGGTGGGGATCTTCCGCACGCACGAGTGGGCCCCGCGGGTGCTGATCGCGAATTCGAACCTGGTGCCGCAGTGGGCTACCTGGGAGGAGTTCCGGCGGCTGGAGGCCGAGGGGCTGACGATGTTCGGCCAGATGACCGCGGGGTCGTGGATCTACATCGGGACGCAGGGCATCCTGCAGGGTACGTACGAGACGTTCGCCGCGGTAGCAGCCCGGCGCTTCGGCGGGTCACTGGCCGGGACGATCACGCTGACCGCCGGCCTGGGCGGGATGGGCGGCGCTCAGCCTCTGGCGGTCACCATGAACGGCGGCGTGGCGCTGTGTGTCGACTGCGATCCGTCCCGGATCAGCCGCCGGATCGAGCATGGCTACCTCGACGTGCAGGCCGCCGATGTCGACGACGCCGTCCGCCGCGCTGTGGCCGCCGCCAGTGCCGGCGAGCCGCTGTCGATCGGACTGCTCGGCAATGCCGCCGAGCTGGTGCCGCGGCTGCTGCGCATGGGCGCGCCGGTCAACGTGGTCACGGACCAGACTTCGGCTCACGACCCGCTGACCTACCTGCCGAGGGGCGTGGCGTTCGAGGACATGGCGGCGCTGCGGGCCGAGGACCCGGCCGGGTTCACCCGGCGCGCGCGGGAGTCGATGGCCGCGCACGTGGAGGCCATGGTCGGCTTCCAGGACGGGGGCGCGGAGGTGTTCGACTACGGCAACTCGATCCGCGGCGAAGCCGAGCTTGCGGGCTACGCCCGGGCCTTCGCGTTCCCCGGATTCGTGCCCGCCTACATCCGGCCGCTGTTCTGCGAGGGCAGGGGCCCGTTCCGGTGGGCAGCGCTGTCCGGCGAGGAGTCCGACATCGCTGCGACCGACGGCGCCATCCTGGACCTCTTCCCGGAGAACGAGGCGCTCGCCCGGTGGATACGGATGGCACGCGAGAAGGTTCACTTCCAGGGACTGCCCGCGCGGATCTGCTGGCTTGGCTACGGTGAGCGGAATCTGGCCGGGGTGCGGTTCAACGAGCTGGTGCAGCGTGGCGACGTGCAGGCACCGATCGTGATCGGACGTGATCATCTGGACTGCGGATCAGTCGCCTCGCCGTACCGGGAGACGGAGGCGATGGCCGACGGCAGCGACGCGATCGCGGACTGGCCGCTGCTCAATGCACTCGTCAGCACGTCGTCGGGGGCATCGTGGGTGAGCATTCACCACGGCGGCGGCGTGGGCATCGGACGCTCGATTCACGCCGGCCAGGTGTGTGTCGCGGACGGGACCGAGCTAGCGGCACGCAAGCTCGAGCGCGTACTCACCAACGACCCCGGCATGGGCGTGATCCGGCACGCGGACGCGGGTTATGACCGCGCCACGGAAGTAGCGGCGGAGCGCGGGGTGCGTGTCCCCATGCAGTCCTCGTGACGCGGATGATGTGCTAGGTGACGCGGACGATGAATTAAACGCCGACCCCGGAGTTCTGGAGACTCCGGGGTCGGCGACTTACCGACAGACGTCATGGCTGACGTCATGCGGTCATTACTTGGTCAGCCGCAGGTCGTACAGGTCAGCGGCGAAGTCGTTCTCCTGCAGGCCCGTGATGTCCTTCGCGATGACGAATGTCAGGTACTGGTCGACCACGGGGAAGCCGATCGCGTTGTCGAAGATGATCGACTGGGCCTTGACCAGTTGTTGGCTCGCTGCGGTTGGGTTGGTCGCCAGGAGCTCACTGGCCTGGGTGTAGGCGTTGTTGAGTGCTGGGCTAGTCCACCAGGACACGTCGCAGCAGCCGTAGCTGGTGAACAGGTCGCCGATGTAGTCCAGTGGTCCGGGGTAGTTCGGATACCAATACCCCATCTGGATGTCAGGCGTTGTCGAGGCATTGGCATCCGCCGCCCCGCTGGTGTTGATCGTGTAGGTGACGATCTGGAGGTTGACACCGATTTTCGCGAGGTCCTGCTTCCACAAATCGGCCAGCAGCAGCTGCTCTGGGAAGGTGTTCACCCAGTCGAAGTTCACGGTCAGGCCGCCGTGCGGATACCCGGCGGCCGCCAGCAGCGCCTTTGCCTTGGCCAGGTTGTACTGAAAGCCTGGCAGGCCGGTGTCGTGGCCGAGGATGCCGGCCGGGATCAGGGACGTGGTCTGCGGCGTCGCGTACTTGCCGTAGAAGTCCGCCGCGATCTCGGCGTCCGGGAAGGCGTAGGCGATGGCCTTGCGCACATCCAGGTTGTTCAGCGGGGCCCGCTTGGTGTTCAGCGACATGATCTGCATGCCGTCGATGTTGAGCGGGACCACCTTGAGGGTGCTGCTATTTGCGTAGGACTTCAGGCTCTCCAGAGGCAACTCATAGGTGAGCTGCGCCTGCCCCGAGGCCATCTCCTGCGCACGGGTGGTCGCTGCCGGGTTCATGTCGTAGACGATGGTGGTGAACTGACCGGGCTTCCAGCCACCCCAGTAGTCCGGGAAGTAGTGCAGGATCGCCTGGCTGTTCGGCTGGTAGCTTGACCACTCATACGGCCCGGTGCCGGCCCCGTGACCCGCCTTGAACCAGGACGAGGGCTTGTTGATGTCCTTCGGGCTGATAATGAACATTGAGTACTCAGCGGCCGCATAATCCGGGAAGTACTGGGGGCGCGACAGGTTGATCTGCACGGTCAGCGCGTTCACGGCATCGATGCTCTGCACCGAGCTCAGCATCTCGGGGGCGGTGCCCTGCCCGAGCTTCTTGGCCCGCAGGTAGCTCAGCTTGACCGCTTCGGCCGTGAACGGAGTCCCGTCCTGGAACTTGACGCCCGGGCGCAAATGGAACGTCCACTGCCGACCGCCGTCGCTCGAGCTCCACGACAGCGCCAGCTCGGGTTCCAGCTGACCGGTCTTCACATCCAGCGTGTTCAAGGTCTGGTAGATCTCCGGCAGAACGTCATTCTCTGTCGCGTCAGCCTCCGCCGGGTCAAGGTTGATCCAGGTTTTGGGATACGCATAGGTAAGGACGTTGGCCGGGATATGCGTCGCGCCTCCTTTCGCCGTAGAAGGGCCGGGCGCCGCGCACGCGCCCAAGAACAACGTCGCCAGGCCGGCGACAGCGAGCAGCACCACGAACCGCTTCATCAGCCACACCTCCGGTAACTGGTCGCCGATCAGCAGCGGGCGCTCAGATGCGCGTTAGCGAGCTGGTCGACGCCCTCTTGTCTCATCCACGCCAGACTTCACTGGACGGGTCCGTTCTTATATATGAACGCCGTTCCAAATGACATGCGGAAAGCGTACTGTGATGGTCTGGATATAACAAGTGTCTGACCTTTGATCAGAAACTTTTGTTATGTCCCGCGCCTGCTGCTGGCACTTGCCTGACATGCACTTCCCGGTCGCCGACGTACTGGAGGGCGCAACGCGGTAGCGCGATCTGCCGCGTGTCTGGCCGATGTTCAGGGTCGAGGCTGCTGCACGACATGCCTTGAGGTCTCGTCCGCCTAGCGCACTGAAGCGATCTCACCGCGCGGAATTCGTCGGCTGGAGCCCTGCCTCGCCCGCGTTACGGGCTCGGGTATCCATGCCGTGAAATTGGGTGAGAAACTCTATGACTTCGCGCACGACGAGTTCAAAGACTTGCCGCCCTCGCTCGGCCGACGCACCGTCAGGCGCAGCGAAGGCTCCGTCCGAACTCAGCTCGACGAGGTCGACGGGCAGCGCGATGTGCGGCGAACCAAAGTTCACGCCTGGTCCCTTGACGTAGGGCAGTCCTTGAAACGACCTGACGGTTGGCGATGGATTGATGAGGTCGAGACGCACGTCGTAGGGCAGCAGATGTTGCATGAGGGAGGTACCTGGTTCCGCGCCGTGTCCGAGAGTAGCGACCTCCTCGGGGAAGAGGTTGCTGTAGGCCGCCTTTGCTGCTCCTGCGGGGCTAAATGACGGCACAAGTACGCCAGTCCGCCTGCGGAAACGTCGACACGCTAGCTCTGCCGGATACAAGTTCGGCAGGTGGTTCGTTACGAGCACAATGTGGTCGAATCCGCCCGCGGTAAGAGAGCCGAGAATGGCTTCAATCTGAGCGGTAAGAAGCTCTGCCTCCACGAATACGGTACCGGGGAGACCAAGCACGTCGTCCGATGCCCCGTAAGTAAGGGGTGACATCCAGATCGCGTCGGTCTGCTCAGTTGCGGCCCGGGCAACTTCGGCGGCCAGCAGGGCGTCGTATCCCACGGGCAGCTGCGGGCCATTTCCTTCAGTCGTGCCGATCGGAAGGAGCACGGTAGCGCCCCGTGCCTGAGCTGCTCCGACCTCGGTCGAGGTCATGTGCTGGAGGTAAGTCTTCACGCCGGGTTCCTTCCGTCTGCTAATGAACTGGCGCCGGAACGCGTCGGGACCGAACGTCGAGGTGACGGCCGCGCGGACAACCTGCTCGTCGCGCGCAGCGGTTCCACCGCTTGCCCGAAGCGCTCCGACGAGATGGCCGTCGAGGCGTACCGGCATACCTCCCTGTTGGGGCATGAACTTGCCGCCGTTCTGGACGGCAAGCGCGGTTACCAGGAATGGTGCTGCGCTCTGAAGGCGATCCTTGTAGCCCGCCCGTGTCTGCATCCCAGCCTGCGGCAGCGAACGGCTTGGCGCGTGCGATGTCGGCGGCGAGCCAGCTAGTGCTGTCCATTCGCACGATAATGAGCGGGTGTCCCGCAGCATCGAGCACTGCAAAGGTGTCGAGCTGCCTGACATGCCGCACGGTTTTGCTCCTTTGTCTCGCGGGATATGTCATCTGAGTGCGTCGCCGAGCCCGTGCCAGAGCTCTACGAGCGCTCTCGGGCCGCGACGGAAATGATCCACGGGCAGCCATTCGTTCGGAGCGTGCTTGTTCTGCTCCGGGCCGCCGAGCCCTAAAAGCAAGGTGCCGAGGCCAAACGTGCTCTGCAGTAGCGCTACCGCTGGGATGCTGCCGCCATCGCGGATGAAGTATGCCGTCCGTCCGAAGGTCGCGGCCTGGGCTTCGGCGGCAACCGCAGTGCCGGGATGGTCCCGCGGCGTGGTGACGGCGCGGGAGGAGACCGCGTAGTTAATGGTGACGTCGACCGACTTAGGAGTTCCTGCGATCAGATGATCGACGACATGCTGCCCCACGTGGTCGGGGTCTTGGTCCGCGGTCAGCCGCATTGACAACTTTGCTGTCGCCCGAGCTGGCACGGTGGTTTTCGGACCTGGGCCGGTGTGGCCGCCGGCGATCCCGTTCACTTCGAGGGTCGGACGGATCCAGGTTCGCTCCAGTGTGGCGTAGGAAGCCTCCCCGCTGCCACACCGCGCGCCGATCCCATCGAGCCACGCCAGTTCGTCGAATGGCAGCTCGGCGAGCGTGGCGCGTTCCGCGTCGGCGATCTCTTTGACGTCGTCGTAAAAGCCCTCGACGTCGATGCGGCCGTCGTCGCCGTGGAGGCCGGCGATTATCTCGGTGAGTACAGCGTCGGCGTCGGCGCCTGCATCCGCCGCGTCCTGCTGAACCGCAGCGACGATACCTCCGATCACATGGGAATCGTTGGCGCTCATGCTTGCCTTTCCGTGCGTGCGATCGCGAGGCGAGCGGCGATCCGAGCTTCGGAGGATGCTGACACTGCGCGGACCTGCGCCAGGCAATCGCCAGCCGACGACGTCGCCACGGGCGTGAGCCAAGCGTCGTTCGCATATGCAAATCCAGTACGCAAATACGTACGCTAGACGCTCGCACGACATAAAGTCAACAGCCGACACTAACCCGGCCGAACCGTTGACGACCGATGCAAGCGACTTCTACGCTGTTCGCATGTACCAACAAGGTTCATATATACGAACTCGAAACTTGACCACGAGACCTTGGCCGGGCCGTCCATCTGCTGCGAGAGCGGTATCGCCTTGAGAGTGATCTGGTGAGCTCGTCTTCGGTCGTCCGCGCGCTGCGAATCCTGCAGTTGCTCGCCCGCGAGACGAATTCGCTCACGCTCACCCAGATTGCCGACCAGCTGGATATGCCAAAGGCCACTGCCCACGGAATCCTTCGTGACCTCCTCAGCGAACACTTTGTTGAGGTATCCGTCGGAAGGACCTACAGCGTTGGACTGCGTTGCTTCGAAGTCGGGTCGGCGCGCTTGCGCGAAGGCTCGGACGCTCCCCTTGTCGCACCGGAGCTGGCGCGGCTGACCCAGCAGCTGGGCGTAACGTCCCACTACGCGGTGCTAGACGGATTCGACGCCGTCTACATCTGCAAGGAAGAGCCACCGGGCCTAGCTATCCGCCTTGCGAGCCAGGTCGGCGCACGGCTTCCTTCCCACCTGACTGCCGTCGGTCGCGCGTGTCTGGCTCACCTCGACAGTGAAGGGCTGATGGAGCACGTCCAACTGAAAGTTAAGGGACTACGCCGGCGGCCGATGACTGCTTCGGAACTGTCATCCGTGCTGGAGGAGACTCGTCGGCGGGGGTACGCCATCGATGATGGAGAGACCGCTGCAGGCATCCGCTGCGTCGCGGCCCCGCTGTTTGACGCCCGTGGATGCCGCGGCGCGATTGGCGTGAGTTACCTCAGCGTCGCGACAGCGGAGAACGACCCGGTGCCGGGCGAGGTCGTAGGCGCGGCCCGCCGGGCGACCAAGACCTTCGGTGGCGGCCTTGCATGACGAACCATGCCTGGGTCGCCAGAAACGCCCCTCCCGGACGTTGACGGCCAAAGCGGTTATCCCCGCCGATCATCGCCGCGCTCATCGCGCCGCTGGCTAAGGAGGTCCCACGTGCGCAGAAATCGGATGCGTGAACTGCTGCTCGAAGATCGGCCACTCGTCGGGGTCTTCATATCGATCCCGGCGGCCGCTCTGGTGGAATACTGCGGGTTCTTCGGCTTCGATTGGGTGTGCCTGGACGCCGAGCACGGCGGAATTACTCCTGAGAGCTGCTACGAACTCGTTCGAGCGGCCGACGCTGTAGGCATCGCCTCGGTCGTGCAGGCTCCCAGCAAACGCCCTGACGTTCTCCTCGGGTACGCCGAGACTGGCGCCAATGCAATAATCGGCCCGCACGTGGCGTCCGCAGAAGAAGCCCGGTTGCTCGTCTCGGCCCTGCGCTTCCCGCCCGCTGGCAGCCGAGGCGTGTCCGCCAGCAGTCGGGCCGCGAACTACGGCATCACCCAGACCGCAAGTGACTACTTTACTGACACCACAAATACCCCGATCATCGCCGCGCTGCTTGAGGATGCTCAGGCCTACGAGCATCTCGAGGAGATTCTCGCCGTGCCTGGTATAGAGATGTTCTCGCTTGGCCACGGCGACCTCGCAGCCTCAATGGGCCATCCCGGTAATACTCGCCATCCCGACGTCGTCTCGCGACTTGAGACTGCGGCAGCCGTACTGCGGGAGCGCGGCAAGGACTTCGAGATGCCAACCAGCGACGGAGCCAGTGCACGCCACGCGATCGCGCTCGGCGCACGTTTCGTCCAAGTCGGGCTGAGCACCCTGTTTACAACGGCTGCCCGCCAGTACCTGAGCGAGGCCCTGCTCGGCGATCACAATCGACGTACGACCAGCGAATTTGGCCAGCCCAGGCCGCAATCGTAAGGGCGCGTCACTATCAACTGCGATCCGGGGAGGGATCAGTGTCACGAAGGACCATTCATGCGGCATTCCAGAATCACGACAACCTGCAGCCAGTCGTCAACGGTGACGTTGTTCCTGACGGACTCCATATCATCATCGACCGTCACAGGCGCCCTGTGCTCGGTCTCAGCGACCCGAGTTTCCAAGTTGCCGAGCTGTCGTGGAGTCGCTATCTACGTGGTTTGTCGCAAGGTCACGATGAGTGGGTCGGCATCCCGCTCTTTCCGAGGCGTTGCTTTACGCACCGCGCCTGGTATGTGCGTCGCGATAGCGGCTACGAGCACTTTGCTGACCTTGCGGGCAAGACCATCGGAACCAACGAATGGCCGGCTACCGGAAACACGTGGGCTCGCGCGGCCGCCAGGGAACAGGGAGTCGACCCAAGGAGCATCAGCTGGGTTGTCGGATCTATTGACGGCGGACCGACGAACCGAACGGACCAGCTTCCGGAAAATGTGCAGCTGGCCAGTTCGGATGCACGTCTCCTTGACCTGCTGCTGAGAGGAGAATTGGACGCCCTTGTGTGTCCCGTTCCGCCAGCTGGTTTCTACGATCGCGATGCACTGGTCGTTCGACTCCATACCGATTTCCGCGCAGTCGAGCAACAGTACTACGACCGGACGCATATTTACCCGGCGCATCACATAGTTGGCCTCCGGCGGGAAGTATTCGAGGAAGATCCAGAAATCGCGCATATTATCTTTACGACATTCGAGACCGCGCGAATGCAATGGCAGAGTGATCGCGCACGCGACGGTGACACCTCGCCATGGGTGATGGCTGACATCGAGAATTCGATGCAGCTCATGGGATACGACTGGCAGCCCGGCGGCATCGAGCCGAACGTGCACATGACGCGCGCACTCTGTGACGAACTTCTGGCCCAAGGCCTCATCGAAAATCCGGTTCCGGTGGAAGCTGTATTTGCTGATTTCGAGAAGGCCAGCTAGCACACGACGCGATTGGAGTCGAGCAGTAAATGCATCTCTATGAGATGAATTGGATGCAGGTGGCCGGCTACCTGGAGCATGACGACCGAGTTGTAGTGCCGATCGGCTCGACCGAGCAACATGCATATCTATCAATGGGTACGGACGCAATTCTCGCCGAACGTGTTGCCTTGGATGCAGCCGAGCCTCTGGGAATTCCAGTACTGCCGGCGCTGCCTTTTGGGATCGCTCCCTATTTCGTAACGTACCCGGGGAGCATCAGCCTGCGCGTGAGCAGCTACCTGGAAGTCATCCGCGACATACTCGACTCGCTCGCCGGTCAGGGTTTCCGCAGGATAGCCGTGGTCAATGGCCACGGCGGGAATGCTCCAGCGGCCATTCTGATCCGAGAATGGATCTGCCAGCCACGCGAGCCTCGTGTCGAGGTCCTGTTTCATACTTGGTGCACTGGAGAGAAGCTGGTCGCCGCGGGCAGTGAGTTCGAGACGGACCAGATGCACGCCGGCTGGATCGAGAACTATCCCTGGACTCGGGTCGAGGGGGCGCAGATTCCGTCAGGCTCCAAGGCCGTGCTCCCGCGCGAGGTGGCCGTCAACTTCTCGGCTGACGAGATGCGAGCGGCCGCTGGCGACGGCAGCATGGGCGGGTCGTACCAGCGCCCGGACAACCAAGTGGCCGAGGTATGGGCAGCAGCTGTGGCCGAGGTACGAGAGGTGCTGGAGGCCGGGTGGCTCACCCGTTGACGGCGTCACGAAGCTCCGGCCCGAATAGCTCGGCTCGTTCCAGCGCATCACTGAGGCGGGCTGATCGATGACCGGAGACACATCGGAATGGCGATCCAGTGAGGCGTCGACAGGAGTAATGGCAGACGTTGACGTCGATGACGTCTGGCGACTCATGTCGCGGCTGGCGCTGGGCGAACGGATCTCGGGTGCGCTGGACGAGTCGAACGCGCTTACGTTCGCTGCCGGTTATCTCGCGGATGCCGGGCTGAGCGTCCGGCGGTACGAGTACCGATCCCTGATCGGCTTTCCTGCGTGCACTGCGTTGCGAGTCATCTCACCCGAAGTGCTCGACGTTCCGTGCACGAGCTACTCGATGGCTCCAGGCACACCTGAGGGTGGCCTGACTGCCCAGCTGGCCTGGGCCGCAGCGGACAACCGGGGCTTCGGCGAGCCGGCGATCCGGGGTCGGATCGCCTTGTGTGATGGCATCGGCTCGGCCGCTCGGACGGTGGCGGCGGATCGCTCCGACGCCGTCGCCGTGATCAGCATCGACGAGGAACGGGTCCACGAGATGTGCGTCTCGCCGGTGCGGGGCACTCCGACGCCGCATACCCAGGCCTTGCTGCCTCGCCTGCCTCAGGTCGGCATTTCGCGAGCTGACGGCGCCCGGTTGCGCTTCCTTCTGGCCAAAGGCCCGGTTACCGTTCACCTCGACGTACGGCCGGTACTGGAGTGGCGAACCATTCCGGTCCTGGTGGGCGATGTGGTCGCTGCCGGTACCGACGAGTTCGTGTTGCTCAGCGCGCACGCCGACTCGTGGTACTCCGGTGCGCACGACAACGCGACGGGCAACGCCGCCGTGCTCGCGATCGCAGCGCTCATGCAGTCGCGCGCGAACGAGTTGCGGCGCGGTGTCCGGGTCGCCTTGTGGTCGGGCCATTCACACGGCCGCTACTCGGGCTCGACGTGGTACGCCGACGACCAGTGGGATGACCTATACCGACGCTGCGTGGCGCATGTCGAGATCGACTCAGTCGGTGGTCTTGGCGCGGACCTGGTCAGCAAGGCACCGACGATGGCCGAGACCTATGAGTTCGGCAGGGAAGTAGTACGCGCGAGCACGGGTGCCGAACTTGAGTACCAGCGTGTCGAATTCGCTGGTGACATGCCGTCGTTCTGGGGGATGGGGGTGCCGTCGCTGTTCGGCAATTTCTCCTTCCAGCCCGAGAAGCCCGGATCCCCGGCCGGGCCGGTCGGAATCTATGGCTGGTGGTGGCATCGTCCTGAGGACACCACGGACAAGGTCGACCGCGAGTATCTCCTGCGTGATATCCGCGCCCACGCGCTCGCTGTCTGGGAGCTCTGCACTCGGGATCTTCTGCCCTTCCGTTACAGCGCTGCGGTGAAGGAGGTCAAAGACGCTGTCGAGCAGACGAAGGCAACCGCCGGGCCAGTGCTGGAACTCGGTGTGCTGCTGAAGATCTGCGACCAACTCGCGACGATGCTGGAGGCACTTGAGCTCCGATTCGGGCAGCTTCAGGGAGAACACGAGTACGAGGTTGCAAATGCGGCGCTTCGCCAGCTCGGGCGGCACATTGTGCCCGTGAACCACAAGGGAACCTCGTCCTGGGAGCACGACCTCGCGCTGCCGATGACACCGGTACCCGGTCTCGCCGCTATCTCGCAGCTTTGTGAGTGTCAGTCCGATCGCTCAGCTGGCTACGAGTACGCACTGGTGGAGGCGCTTCGCCAGCGCAACAGGCTGACAACCGAACTTCGGGCGGCGCTGGACGTCGCGGAACGAGCACTGACGGCGCTTGCGTGAGCACGCGCCAGCACCGAGTTGCGGAGAGTTCGGTCGTCGGACTGGGACAAGTCGCGGCCTGAGGAAGGGGTTTCCAGATGAGCTACGAGAAGTGGCAGAAGATTTCGGAGGCGATCGACGACCGCAAGGCCGAGATGGTCGACCTCGTAATGAAGCTGGTGCGGATCCGCAGTGAATCGCCACCAGGAGACAGTTACGCAACGCTAGTCGAGCTACTTCGCCAAGAGGTCGAGGCCATTGGATTCTCCGGTGAACGGGTTGACGTCCCGGAGTCGGTGATCGACGAACGCTGTCGCAGGTATCACCCGGAGCTTACCGGTCCACGAGCCAATCTTGTCGCTCGCAGACCATTCACAGGCGTTCCGGGGATGGTCTTCTACACCCACATCGACACCGTTCCGGCAGGGAACAGGGAACTCTGGAGCTATGACCCGTTCGAGCCGCACGAAGCCGCTGGCTACATTTACGGCCGGGGAGCCGCCGATAGCAAAGGCGGGATAGCCGCGTTGCTGGCGGCGTTCGGGGCGCTCCACGAACTCGGCATCCCGCTGGCCGTGAGTCCTCTCGTCGCACTCACCAGCGACGAGGAGATCGGGCCCTACACCGGCCTGATGTACCTCGCCGACAGTCATGTTTTCGACGGCTACCAGCGCTTCCACAGCGTGGACGGGATGGCCGAGAACATCGCAGTCGGGCGGCTGGGTAACTTCACCTGGAGCATCGAGGTGATTGGTCGCGGGGCACATTCTGGTCGCTCGGTCCTCGGTCTCAACCCCATCGAGCGCGGCCGGTTCCTGCTCGATGAGCTCGCCCGCATGGCACAGGAGGTTGACGGGCGGCGCGGAGCGCTCACCACAAGCCCAGAGTTCGCCGAGGCGACGGGACGCACCCATCTGAGCCCCTCGCTCAACGTGACAGTGGCTCACGGCGGAGTCAAGGAGAATATCGTTCCGGTGCGCTTCGTGCTAAAAGGTGACCGCCGCTATCTGCCCGAAGAAGACCTCGGCGAGTGCATCGAGGAGCTGCGCACGGTGGTCGGACGCGCCCGGGAGCGCGAGCCGGAACTCGGATATGAGCTCACAATCGTGCCCGGATATCCGAGCCATGCGTCGGACCTGTCCGATCCGTGGATCGAGCGGGTGCAGCGGGTCATTTCCGGCGTTCGCGGCCACGACGTCCCCCTCGGTGCGGCCAGCGGATCGTCGGACACCGCGCACGTCGGACAGGTGACCGATCTGGTGCTGACCCACCATGGAGTCTGCTGGATCGATTCGAATGTTCACTCGGACAACGAGCGGGTGGCAGTCAAGGATATGCTCGATGTCGCCAAGGTCGTCGCGGCTCTGGCGTCAGGGATCGAGCCCGAGCACGTTGCCGCAGGTCTGTCATGAAGCCACGTGTGACCGTGATCGGAGCCGGCGCCATCGGGGGCACCATCGGCGCGCTGCTGGCTAGCCGTGGCGAACAGGTGACCTTCGTCGACAGCGAGCCAGAGCACGTGCGCGCGATCAATGAGACAGGCTTGACGATCGAGGGTCCTGACGGCCCGTTCGCTGTCACAGCCCGGGCATCAGGCTGGGATGAGCTCGATGAACTGGGCGATCTGGTGCTGATTGCCGTCAAGGCCCAGTTCACCCAGGAGGTACTGGACCGTCTGGAACCGATGCTGTCCGATAACGCGCTGATCGTGACCTTGCAGAACGGCCTCACCTGTCTGCAGGTGGCGGATCGGCTGGGACCGAATCGCACCCTTGCCGCACTTGTCAATCTCTTCGCTGACTACATCGGGCCAGGACACATCAGGTACTACTACCCGGGCGAGTTTGTCGTCGGTGAACTCTCCGGTGGTACCACCGGGCGGCTCAACGACGTGGTTCACATTTTCCGGCACTGGGGCCCGGTCGAGGTGAGCGGGAACGTCGAGGGACTGCTGTGGACGAAGCTCGGCAATGCGTCGATGCTGGCCGCCACGGCACTTGTCGACACCACGATTCACGAGGCGGTGGATCATGCTCGAACCCTGATGATCCCGCTGGCTGCGGAGACCTACACGGTAGCGGCCGCCGAGGGAGCGCGCCTGGAGCCACTGCCGTACTTCGATCCTGCAGAGCTGGTCCGGTCGGCGCAGAGCGAGGGTGATCTCGACACCAGCTGTCTCGACGGGTACGTCGTCGAGTTCCGTGAGCATGCGAAGCCGCGCAGCGGCATCTGGCGCGACATTGTCGTACGCAAGCGGGAGACCGAGGTCGGTGCCCAGCTGGGCTTTGTCGTGGATCGTGCCGGTGCACGAGGAGTCCCGGCGCCGCTGACCGCGCGTCTGGTCCAAATGATCGGTGAGCTCGAACATGGGGAACGGGCTATGAGCTGGGGCAACCTCGACGAACTGGGCGCGCTCGCCACAGCGTCGCGACGATCGGAGCAGTCATGAGTCTGGCGGGGGTCGTGCCGAGTGGAGTGCTCATCACCGGAGGTGCCTGTGACATCGGGCTCGCGATCGGCGAGAGGTTGACAATATCGGGAGTGCCGGTGCTCCTTGCTGACCTTGCCGCCGATGACACGGTGGTCGAACTTGATGTCACCAGCCGCGCCTCTGTGGACCGGGTGATGACGGTGGCGTGGGAACGACTGGGCGACGTGCACGGTCTGGTGAACTGCGCGACCGTCGGGGGCACGGTTCCCCTCCTCGACATCACGGACGACATCTGGGATCGGACGCTGGACGCGACGCTTCGCGGGACCTGGTTGTGCACCCAGCTGTTCGCCCGGGAGAAGCAGAACCGGGGCGAGGGTGGTGCGATCGTCAACGTGAGCTCAACCGCATCGACCAGAGCCCGGCCTGGGGTGGCCCATTACGCTTCGGCCAAGGCGGGCGTGAACCAGCTCACCCGCGTATGCGCTCTCGAACTCGCGTCCGCGGGCATCCGCGTAAACGCGGTATGCCCTGGCCTGATCGACACCCGAGCCGTCCGTGCCTTCGCCGCTGCGGATCCGCGCGAGCACGAGTCGAAGATGGCGACGATCCCGATGGGCCGGATCGGCCAGGCCGACGAGATCGCGGCCGTCGCTGAGTTCTTGCTGGGTCCAGGAGCTAGTTTCGTCACCGGTTCGGTGGTCTTCGCCGACGGCGGCTACTCGTGCGGGATGGCGAGGTACTGACGGTGAGGGAGGGTTCAACGACGAGGATCGCCGTGGTTCCGGGCGACGGCATCGGTCCCGAGACCGTGGCGGAAGCGCGCAAGGTTGTCGACGCCCTCGGTCTCAGGATCGAGTGGAGTCAATTCGCGTGGGGATCGTCATGGTGGCAGGAGCACGGCGAGATGATGCCGATGGACGGACCGTCGCGCCTGAGCGATTTCGATGCCGTGCTCCATGGCGCGGGCGGCATGGCGGAGGTCCTGCCCGATGCCGACGCGGCCTGGGGGCTCGGCCTGCGGATTCGCAAGGAGCTCGACCTGTGGGCCAATGTCCGTCCAGTCCGGCTGCTCGAGGGTATTCCGTGCCCGCTCGTCGGACGCAGGCCCGAGGACATCGATATGGTCTTCGTTCGGGAGAACACCGAGGGCGAGTACTCAGGAGCCGGCGGCCGGGTGCACTCGGGCGACCGAGAATTGGCAACCGAGGTCTCGGTCTTCACGCGTTTCGCGTGCGAGCGGGTGATCCGTTACGCCTTCGAGCTGGCCGCCAGCCGTCGCGGACTCCTGGTGAGCGCGACCAAATCCAACGCGCTGAGGCACGCCTTCCAGTTCTGGGACGGGATCGTCGACGAGGTCGGGGCGGAGTTTCCCACGGTTAGGGCTGAACGAATCCTCGTGGACGCGCTCTGCGCACGTTTGATCAGTCGTCCGCACTCGATCGACGTCGTGGTCGCCTCGAACCTGTTTGGCGACATCCTGACGGATCTTGCCGGAGCGCTTCAGGGGGGGATCGGCATGTCACCGAGCGCGAACATCGCACCCGGATCGAAGGTACCAGGGATGTTCGAACCCATTCACGGTTCCGCGCCCGATATCGCCGGGCGTTCCATCGCGAACCCGTCGGCGGCAATCTGGTCGGCAGCTCTCATGCTGCAGCACCTGGGATGCGACGAGGCGGCCGAGCTCGTCATGGGCGCGCTGGAATTTGTCTGTCGCGAGGGTCCCCGTACCGCGGACGTGGGCGGCAAGGCGTCGACCGTCGAGGTCGGCGACGCCGTCGCCGAGCGCGTCCGCGCCCTGACTGGCTGACATGTGGTCATCACCTGGAGCCATGGATAAAGGGCAACCGACAACGTGGGGATGATCGATGAAGCTGGTGCACGCCGAAGACGCTCGGCGCTTCGCCCAGGCCGTACTGACTTCGGTGGGCATGAATGCCGAGGACGCCGCGGCGGCTGCAGAACTCCTGGTCGAGGCAAACCTGCGTGGCATAGAGAGCCATGGCCTGCTTCGGTTGCTGCAGTACTCAGAGGCGCTGGAGAACGGGCATATCAACCCTCGACCCGATGTCCGGGAGGTCAGGCGCAGTGGAGCGACTGCCCTTGTCGATGCGGACGGAGGCTACGGCTTCCGGCCGACCCTCCTGGCAGTCGATATCGCCCTGGAACTGGCCGGTGACCTTGGTGCCGGGGTCGTCGGCGTACGTGCCAGCCACCACTTTGGTGCAGCGGGCGCGTACGCAGGACGGATTGCACATGCAGGATGCCTGGCACTCGTGACCACGAACAGCAGTCCTGTGCTGGCGTCACCGTCGGGCGGTCGACCGGTCGTGGGTAACAACCCGATAGCGATCGGCATCCCGGCGGGCCGGGACAGGCCACCGATCATTACCGATGTCGCCCTCAGCGAAGTTGCGTACGGGAGGATCCGGTATGCCGCCGCTGAGGGAGTACCGATCCCTCTCGGGTGGGCCAAAGACGAGGAGGGGAATCCGACGACCGACGCCGCGGTAGCGCTCGCGGCTCATTCACTCGAGCCCATTGGTGCCCACAAGGGATTCGCCCTGGCTTTCGTCATCGAGCTGCTTGCCGGTGCACTCACCGCCTCGCCGGTTGGTCTCGCGTCACACCCTCACGAGCATGTACGCGGTGGTGTCGGACACCTGGTGATCGCGATCGCTCCTGGGGCGCTGGGAGACGTTGACGCCTTTCTCGGATCTGCCGCCACGATGGTGGATATGGTCCGGTCTGCTGTCGGCGCTGAGTCGGTTCACCAGGTGACGCTTCCCGGTGACCCGGAGCACCGGCTTGAGGCTGAACGGCGAACGGTCGGGATTCCGCTTTCCGACGAACTCTTGTCGCAGCTGACAGCGTTGGCGGCCACGCTTGGCGTCACGGGACCGCCATGGGCTGAATCGTGAGCGCAGCCGAGTGGCGTGTATCGGGAGATGCCGAGTTGCTGGGACTTCGGTGCGAGGAGCTTGCGAGAGCCTCTCTCGACCGGGCTGCTTACGACTATGTGGCGGGTGGCGCTGACGACGAGACATCGTTGCGTGCAAATGTGGCGGCGTACGACCACTACGCGCTGCGTCCCCGGGTGCTGACGGGCGTCACCGATAGCGATCTTGCCGTCTCCGTGCTCGGCTCTAAGTGGGCGGCGCCGTTGTTCGTCGCCCCGATGGGTGGCCACTGCTTGATGCACAGGAGTGGTGAAAGGGCCACGGCGGCTGCCTCCGCCCTGACAGGTGTCGGGTACGTCGCGAGTTCGGCGGCAACGACCGCGCTTGAGGACGTGGCGCGGTCAGCAGGTTCCAAGCCGTGGTTCCAGTTGTACTGGCTCGCCGACAGGGGGATAACCGCCGATCTCGTCCGCCGAGCCGAGGCGGCAGGCTACGGAGCACTCTGTCTCACAGTCGACATGCCGGTGGTCGGGCTCCGACGACGTGATCTCGTCAATCGCTACGAGTTGCCGTCGCACCTCCGCCACGCAAATCTGACCCGGTATCAAGTCGACGATGTCGGATACGCAGACGTGTCGTACTTCGGGCGGCTGATCGACGGAACAGTCAGCTGGAAGGATCTGGCATGGCTGCGTTCGCTCACGTCGATGCCGCTGATCCTCAAGGGCGTCATGACCACAGAGGACGCCCGATCGGCGGTCTCTGCCGGAGTCGAGGCCGTGTATGTCTCCAACCACGGCGGGCGCCAGCTCGGTCGGTGTCTGAGCACAGTCGACGTGCTGCCCGAGGTGACGGACGCTGTTGGTGGTCGCGTCCCGGTCCTTGTCGACGGCGGGATCCGCCGCGCCTCGGACGTGCTGGTGGCGCTGGCTCTCGGCGCGACTGCTGTCGGAGTGGGTCGGCCGGTGCTCTGGGCACTTGCAGCGGGAGCCCAGGAAGCAGTCCGGGAGCTACTTTCGCGATTCATCACTGATCTGCGCCGGCTGATGGTCATGACCGGCAGCCGAAGCGTCTGTGATCTCGCACCGGGGCTACTCGCGCGCGTGTAAAGCTGCGTGCGGCGCCGTCGGAGATCATTAGCTGGAGGAATACCCAATGACCGACCTTCCCAGGGTCGCTTTTATCGCGACCGGCGGGACTATCGATTCAGTCGGCTCTTCGCGTCTGGACCTGGCGTGGTATAGCGAAACAGGCATGCATCTGGCTCCGGGTCAGCTCGTTGCTGAGGTACCCGAAACTGAATCGTTCGCGACGATCGAGCAGTGCACTTTTCCGGGGCGGCCCTGTCATGAGTTCACCGACGAGGACTGGATCATGCTCGCCAAGATGGTCGCTGGCCTGGCTTGCCGCGAGGACATCCAGGGCGTCGTCATTAGCCACGGAACGAACACTCTCGAGGAGACCGCTTATTTTTTGCATCTCACGGTTGCCTCGCCTAAGCCGATTGTGCTGGTGGGTGCGATGCGCCCGAGTTCGGCACTCGGGACGGACGGATATCTCAACGTGGTGCGCGCATTCCAGGTGGCTGCGTCTCCAATCGCGGCCGACCTGGGCGTGCTGGTCGTCATGAACGACACCATATTTGCAGCACGGGACGTGACGAAGCGGGCGACCTACCGAGTGGACGCGTTCGGTGCGGGCGACCTCGGTCCGCTGGGCTTTGCCGATGCCGACGGCACGGTTCGCATCTATCACATGACGACGTCATTGCCCCGGCCGACAGCGGTCCTGGACATCTCTCACCTGCGTCGCCTGCCGCGAGTCGACATAGTGCTCTCGTATGTGGGCGCGGACGAAACTCTGGTCAACGCAGCCATTGAAGCCGGCGCCAGGGGGATTGTGTGCGCGGGGGCCGGGGCGGGCCAGCCGACACCGCCCGAGCGCCGAGCGCTGGAGCGCGCGGCGGACCGAGGAGTCGTGATCTGTCTTAGCTCACGTACCGGCCAGGGACGAGTGAGCCTGCGGCCGAGCCGCCGCATGCACATGGTGACTGCGGACAATCTGCGGCCATGGAAGGCGCGCATCGTCGTCTCCCTCGCCCTGGCCAACCATCGTGACCTGCCCGCCATCCAGGAACTCCTTGACACGGTCTGACCGTACAGGCGGCGATTTCCCGACCGAGCAGGCAGCCTTCAAGTGCCTGTACCTGGCAGCGTCGCCGACGGTGTCTGCGGTGTCTGCGGCCCAGCGCGTGGGGTGCCAGTGCCGGCAGCTCGACCCAGCGCGTCACGTCTGAGCGCTGAACCTGTCGCCCGCCAGGAGCATGGGGCCACGCTCGGCTGAGTTTCGCCAGGAGCATGGGAGGACCGGGCTGAGCTGAGTTTCGCCAGGAGCGGACCACCTGTCTGCCAGTTACGGGACCGACCGGGATCGGGTCAGCGGGACTGGCGCGACTCGGCGGTTCACACTCGCTGCCATAACCGGTTTTGCGCTGATCTGGGAGGCAGCGGTGGCGTGGGCACGGGTCGCATGGTCCGCCAGCACCATGGACCACCTACGGGTATTTCAATTTCTCGGTCGGGCATGGTGTGGATCTGCCTCGGTTCTCTGGCTCCGCAGGGGTCTGCCGCAGGGCCGAGCGACAGCGAGCCGTGCGGTGCCGGGGGCCAGGGCTGGCACGGCTCCGGAGACTGTTCCCCGCAGCCGAAGCGTACTGGCCTTGGCCTGCGTGAATGTCTCGGATAGCAGGTTTGAACCCGTGCCTCAAACGCGTCTCTCTCGCGGCCGGGGACGCTTCACGTCGGGCAGCGGCTGTGTCCTGCAGGTTAGCGCCGCCGACCGCCTCAGCGGCTAACCGATCTTCTGCAGCTGTATCCCAGTGTTGCGCGGTCATCAGGATCGTCGCCTCGCGGGCCAGCGCTGCGGTAGCCGTCTATTGCAAGAAGTGAACCAGACCGTGGGTGTCCGCAGGCTAGAGGCCTGTTTCTGCAGGTCGAGGGAGTGGGCGCCTTGGCCAGGTGCCTAGAGCAAGGGAACAGCGTGCGCAGCCCAGGTACTGTCCACGGCATCTTCCTGCTTGATGCTGCAAGCGCGCCGGTCAACTGCGCTACTTGCGCCGGTCATCCGGATTGCATCGGGCAAACTTGCGTTCGGTGCCGTCGAGTCCGGTGGCGAACGCGTACCGTTCGGGCACGGTGTCGAGCCAGCGGCGTGGTTCTACGGGCCAGGTAAGCAAGGCGATATCTCCTGCCGGGAACCGCTCGACGTCGAAGTCGGCCACGATCTCGGCTGCGTCGAGCGATCCCTTGCTGAGCCCGTACCGGGAGTTCCTCCCCGAGCCCGTAACCCAGGGCATAACACCTTCGGCGTGTCGTGCCGCCAGCCCCTATGACTCCAGCCTGCGACACGCACCGTCACTGTCGTGCTGGACATCCGCCAGCGAGCAAGCCTATATCTACATAGCATGGGGAGGCGTCGACTATCGTAATCTCGTGACGGTGCTCGACGCAGCGCTGGCTCGATCTCCCTTCCTCGATCCAGCCATATGGGTGTCGTAAACGGTTCGCATGGTGGAAGGATGACTCTGTGGATCATCGGACACAACGACCGGTTCTCGGCAGCTTGCGCTGAGCGGGCACTGACGAACATGGCATCTATAGCGGGCTCGATTGACAGGGCAGGCTTGATTCGACTCGAGACCGGTCTCGACCCATTGCGTGATCGGTGGCGAGATAGCGCACTGAATGCCATTCCGATACGCTGCTGGTATTAACACGCCGATGTTGGTAATACATGGCGAGTCTGATCTCCGGCTGCCGCCTGAGCAGGCAGAATCGCTCTTTGTAGCGCTGCGGCTGTCGCGGAGGGATATGGAGTACTGGTGGTGCCCAGAGGACAGTCATGACCTGAGCCGGTCGGGAACTCCGGCATATCCGATTGAGCGTGCTGAACTGATCACCGAGTGGTTTCGGCGCCATCTGGAGTTCAGAGGAGATCACACAGCGGCGAGGAAGGCACGCTCCGGTTTAGAGGTGGGCAATATGGAAGTAACATCGCCATCAGGTAGTACTCAGAGCCCGAGAGGCCGGAGTGACGTTTGAGAGTGCGGAGCTTGCTCCTACGGGGCAGGTCCAATCGATTAAACGGGCCTTCGAGCTTCTCGAGTTGATGGCTGAGTCGGAGGATGAGCTGACGGTGAGCGAGCTCGCAAGCCGGTCGGGCTTGGCGGCCACAACGGTGCACCGTATGCTCCAGACGCTGGTGGTTAACGGCTATGTGCGGCAAGAAGCGTCGCGGGCTTACGCGCTCGGGCCAAGACTGATCCACCTGGGCGGTACTGCAAGCCGCAGGCTGGGATCGTGGGCGCGGCCGTTTATGGCCCGTGTCGCGGAAGCTACCGGCGAGACAGTTAGTCTCGCCGTGCTGGAGGCCGATGAAGTTGTCTACATCGCTCAGATACCGTCACGCCACAATCTGAGAATGTTTACCGAGATCGGACGGCGGCTTCCACCGCACTGTACGGCGGCAGGCAAGGCCTTGCTCGGGCAGCGCCTCGATCCAGACGTGCTCACTACGCTGCGCAGAGTCAAGATGACTGCTTTCACCCCCCGTACTATCACTGACGAAGACGACTTCATACAGCACCTAGAATTCGTGCGGCAGCAGGGTTACGCCGTCGAGGACGGCGAGCACGAAGCAGGTGTCCGCTCGCTTGCGGTACCGGTGCTAGGAGCTCCGAGGAACATGGCGATTGCTGTCTCGGCACCCGAGGCTAGGCTGTCGACGACCGATGCCGCGAGGCTTGTGCCAATGATGCGAGATGCTGTATCGGAGCTTGTGACGAGCCTTAATCCAGCGCGAGATAGCTCGGGGCCCGACACAGTTCGCCCATAGCCCGGTCCGGTACGCCGCCTACGAACTCGTCCTGGACGGCGAGTCCTACTGGCAGCGGCAACATCCTGCCTGCCCCAACTAGCAGGAACCGGGCACCCGCGTTCCCGCGGCGCGGGCGCTGCCCGCACTTCCCGGCCCTCCCTCAAAGGATGAGGCAAGCGGACACGGCTGCGGATTTCGCCTTCCCGGAAACCCGCAGGTGGTCCCATCGCGTTAGTGAAACCCCATGCTCCTGGTGGACGACTTACTGCCAGCCAGATGAGCCGACGCTACTGGTCGCACCATCAGCGAATACGATCGGCCAGTGCCTGGACAGGCCGCCATGATCCCGTTGCCAGTGAGATCGGCGCTTCAGGGCGATACCAGCCAACTACCGCGGGCCTCCTGGCAGCTCTCACACGTGCCCTGCACCCTGCAAGAACCGGCGTAGGCGGGGGCAAGCGCGTCCACCGTCGCCTCGGCCGGGGCGACGGCGAATGGTCACGATTGCCGGGTGCTGGGAACGCGACCCGTGCGACCCGTGCGACCTGCGCGATCGCCGGCGGTGCGCGTAACCGGGGCGGCCAAACCTCCCCGCCTGCGGGAACGAGCCAGGAAGCTGGATTGGTAGCAGAACCAGTCCCTCCCGCCCTGGATTGGACCTTGACGCTGCTTCCAGCCCGCTGCCATATTGACGACAGTTGGCTGCTATTGGTACCTGAATTACTGCAGAAGTGATAACCCAGGGATGCCAACGGATCTGGATCTCTGGGGGTAGGCGCGCTTGAGAAGCCTCGTGCCAAATCGAGGCTGATGGGGTGGCACTCGCACTCCGAACTGTCGGGATCAGTTGCCGTGACAACCATCCCGACCGAGTAGCAGACGAAATTTCTCAAAAGGGAACATTATGATCTCCATCGTATGGAAGCGGCAATCGTTGCTCGTCGGCGCCGCGGTGGTGGCCGTTACGGTCACAGCCTGCGCGACGACTAGTTCGAACAACGCAACATCCGCCGGTGCCTCCACTTTGCGCGTAGTTCAGGAGACTCAGGTGCAGAGCTTGGATCCCAATATCGACTCCACCCGCACATCGGAGCGGATAGGCGACGAGATACTCCAAGCGCCAACACAGTTCGTCTGGACCGGTAAGAAGCTTGTTCTGCGCTCCAACCTGGCCGAGTCGTGGACTCAGACAAGTCCAACAACCTGGCGTTTCACTCTGAAGCCTGGAGTGAAATTTACCGATGGCGAACCGCTCAACTCCCAAGCTATCGTCTCGACGCTCGCGGACTACCGGCTCAACCCGTCCGGGGGAAGCACATTTGTCTTTTCCGGCATCTCGATCAAGGCAGTGAGCTCACAGGTCTTCACGGTTACAACCAACGTGCGTAACGACGGCGCGCTTCCCGCGCAGATGTCGTACTTCTACGTCTACCCGCCCAAATACTTCAAGAAGA
This sequence comes from uncultured Actinomycetota bacterium, assembly GCA_963711535.1. GTDB lineage: Bacteria > Actinomycetota > Actinomycetes > Streptosporangiales > Streptosporangiaceae > JAJYUU01. The sequence goes on from CAVQEN010000008.1 coordinate 2,073,555, forward strand.
TGGGCTGGAAAGACTTCGGGAATGCACCCGTGGGCACAGGGCCCTACATGCTCAGCCAGTGGAAGAAAGGCATCTCCATCACGCTCAAAGCAAACCCGCATTACTGGGGCCCTGAGCCGAGCATCAAGACGCTGGTGTTCACCTTCGTCGCGGATCCCGCGACTCGTCTAGACGAGCTGCAGACCGGTCAGGTAGACATCGCTGCCGACCTTCCGCCTTCATTCGCGAGTCGTCTGAAGACGATGTCAAACGTAAAGGACGTAAGTACGGAGAGCACGACGCGGATATTTCTGGCCTTCGGCACCACTACTAAGCCAGCGAATTCTCTGCTCGTCCGTGAAGCTATCGAGTATGCTATCAATCCCAGTGCTATTATCAGTAGCCTCTTTAACGGGAGCGCGTACCCGTTCAAAGGAATCTTCCTGCCGAGCGAACTGGGCTATGACTCGGGATTCGCGGGTTATGCTTACAATCCCGCCAAGGCCAAGAAGCTGCTCGCGGAGGCAGGTTATCCGCACGGATTGACGATTCCGCTGGATTACACTATCGGCGCCCAGCCGGAAGACCAGGAAGTAGCCGAGGCTATCCAAGGTCAGTTGCAGCAGGTCGGTATCAAATCCGTCATGAACGGTGGCCCAATATCGACCCAAGCTCCCAAATGGATCGTGCCGAATTCGCCCGGCTTGCATTTGCTGAGCTTCAATCCAGAGTACCCAGACTCAAGCTTCCTGTTCATAGCCTATTTCGCAAATGGGTCTGCATGGCATAATCTCAGCTCGGATAACACGCTCACGAGTCTGGCCACGGAAGCGCTTGAGACCACTAACCAAAGTGAGCGCGGGAAGCTCTACGAGCAAGCGCAGCAGTACGCGATCGACAGTCAGGCACTCTGGGTGCCTCTCTACGCGGAGCAGGACATCTACGGCGTGGCGAAGAACGTCAAGTGGTCCGCGAGGCCAGATGAGTTGTACGACTTCCAGGACGCGAGCATCGGCTGATGTCGTGAGACCGCATCTACGTGGCAGGTTGCCCGCAGGTCGTGCGCGCTCAGCCACGCCCCGGCCTGCGGGCCCGTGTAGAGACCGCCGACAGAGGTCTCTGCCTATCATCGATACCTACATACCACCAGTGCGGGTGGTTCATCGTAATCTGCTGACCCTTGTCCTCATGGGGCGTGGCTCGTATTCCCGGATGTGAGCAGTCTCGTCTTCTGCTGAATCGAAGAGACAATTCGACAGTTCGGGGAACGGCGTAGATGTGGTGAAAGCGATTGTCCTTGGTTGTGGGTTTGGGATCAATGGCCTGCGGAATATGCGGCAGCTTCGGCCGCTGCTCGGGACGCTCGCTGTCGTGGATGCTGCGATCGCGCCGTCGACTCGTGCGCTTGCCCCCGCAATGGCTGCGGTCAGTAAGATTTCGCTGCGCATCAATGCCGAAGCAGAGTTCTTCGATACGACATTCCAAACCTCCTACCACACGCACCGGCCGGTTCCGCTATGACCGCTTCGGAGGAGCGCTCACCTATTCTTGATGTCAGAGATCTCAAGGTTGAATTTCACACACCGAAGGGCGCTGTTCAAGCTGTCAACGGCGTGTCGTTTAGTGTGGACTCTGGTCAGACTCTCGGCATTGTCGGCGAATCGGGCTGCGGCAAGTCAACTATCGCACTTGCTCTAATGCGGCTGGTGGCCGATACCGGAGTAAGCAGCGGTGAAGTTCATTTCGGCGGTACTGACCTGATGCTGCTAAGTTCCCCGCAGATGCGGGCAGTTCGGGGCAAGGAATTGGCGATGATCTTCCAGGATCCAATGAGTGCACTGAATCCTGTCGTGACGCTAGGAAAGCAGATTCGTGAAGCGCTGTCCGTTCACACTAGCCTGAGCCGGCCTACGGCGCAGCGACGTGCCGTCGAGTTGCTCGGGCAGGTCGGCATCCCTGATCCGGCCCGGCGGGTGAGCGCCTATCCCTACGAGCTGTCCGGCGGCATGCGCCAGCGGGCCATGATTGCCATGGCGATTAGCTGCGAGCCACGACTGCTGATAGCGGACGAGCCGACTACCGCGCTCGATGTTACGGTGCAGGCCCAGATCCTTGATCTGCTCTCCCGGCTCCGCAGCGATCTTGGTATGGCGATCATCCTGGTCAGCCACGACCTCGGCGTGGTAGCAGGCATGGCGGACTCAATACAGGTGATGTACTCAGGCTACGCGGTGGAGTATGGATCGGCGGAGCAAGTGCTGCTGTCAGCGAGGCATCCCTACACGGTCGCGCTGCTGAAGGCGCTCGTTCGGATTGACGAGCCACGCCCGGATCGGCTGGGTGCGATTCCTGGCTCGGCGCCCACGCTGTACTCACCGGCGCAGGAATGCCCGTTCCGCTCGCGCTGTCCTGAGGCCCATGATGCGTGTCGCACAGCCAATCCGCCGCTCGCAGCGCTGGCCGAGGGGCGGTGCGTTGCCTGCTGGGCGAGGACACCCGTCTCTAGCGCGTCGCCCGGCGGCGCTTCATGAATGCCGTTCGTCCCTTGCAGACGGCGCACCAGAGCACGCCACCCGGCGAGCCGCTGGTCGAGGTTACCGACCTTCAGGTGCGCTTTCGGTCGCGCCGCAGCAGGACCTGGATCCGGGCCGTGGACGGAGTGTCTTTCTCAATCCAAAGGGGTGAATCGCTGGGCCTTGTCGGCGAGTCCGGATGTGGGAAGAGCACTACCGGCCGTGCAACGCTCCAGTTGCTCAAACCTGATCAGGGGTCCGTACGCTACGGAGGCCGCGAGCTTATCGGGCTACGCGGGCGCCAGTTGCGGGCCGCCCGGCGGCACATGCAGATGGTATTCCAGGATCCGTATTCGAGCCTGGACCCGCGGATGAAGGTCGGTGCGGCTATCCGCGAGCCGCTGATAAGTCACCGGATTGCCCGAGGTGCTGCCGCCAGGGAGAGGACAGCCGAGCTGCTTTCTCTCGTGGGGCTGGCAGCGGACGCTGCCGACCGTTATCCACACGAATTTTCGGGCGGTCAGCGGCAGCGGATTGCTATCGCCAGGGCTCTCGCCGTCGGCCCGGATTTCCTCATATGCGATGAGCCGTTCTCCGCGCTGGACGTGTCAGTTCAGGCGCAGATCGTCGACCTGTTCGGGGACCTTCAGGATAGTTTGCACTTGACCTACGTGTTCATCGCGCACGACCTGGCAGTTATCCGTCACGTCTCCCACCGGATAGCCGTCATGTACCTCGGTCAGTTCGTCGAGATCCTAGCGCGCGAGGATCTGATGACGAACGCTCTGCACCCTTACACTCAATCACTGATATCTGCAGTGCCACGCGCCAGCCCGGTAGTTGAACGTAGCCGGGAGAGGATTATCCTGCGTGGCGAGATTCCAAGTGCCGCGAATCCCCCGGCTGGCTGCAGGTTCCACACCCGGTGTCCTTTCGCCGACGAGCGCTGTCGAGTCGAAGCTCCGCTGCCCGAGGACATCGGCGGCGGCCATATAGTCGCCTGCCATCACTGGGCCAACCTCAGCGCCAGCGCCAGGAAGGTCCGGGCAGCTTCAAGTCGGCAGGTGAAGCCGTGACGACCGCGGCTGATGCCCAGGTAACCCCGACCTGTCCGCGGTGGAGCGTCTGCCGCGGCACTACCAGACGACGTAGGCTGCCATGGCGACTTTCCTAACTCGAAGATTGATACTGGCTATCTTTGTGGTCCTGGCAGTTGCCTCGCTGACCTTTTTCGCGATGCGGCTCAACGGCAGCAACCCGGTAGCGGAGAGTATGTCCGCATCCGGAGCATCACAACAGGCCATCGCGTCCGCGGAGCGCGCTCTGGGGTACGATCGGCCGCTTGTCGTGCAGTACGGCGCCTTCTTGAGCCAGCTTCTCCACGGCAACCTCGGCACCTCAGTTAGCTATGAGCAGGCGGATCTCAGCCTCATCGCCGAGCGGGCACCTTTCACGCTAGAACTCGCAGGGGCGGCACTTGCGATCACCCTCATCGTAGGTATCCCGGTCGGCATTGTCTCGGCCATTCGCCGCGGGTCCTTCGCCGACCATCTATCCCTTCTGTTCGCCGGGCTCGGCCAGTCAGTGCCGAGCTTTGTAGCGGGGCCAGTGCTGATTCTAGTGTTCGCTGTGTGGCTGCGCTGGCTTCCGGTTGCAGGTGCGGCCAGCGTCAGTTCAGTCGTGCTGCCGGCCGTGACTCTCGCCCTTTACCCGGCCGCACGCGTGGCGCGCCTGCTGCGCGCGAGCATGCTGGACGTGTTGAGGGCCGATTACGTCACCACGGCTCGGGCGAAGGGGCTGGCTGAGCGACTTGTAGTTTTTTCGCATATCTTCCGGAACGCCTTGCTGCCGGTCCTTACCATAGTCGGGCTGCAAATCATCGGGCTTTTGGGCGGCGCGGTTGTCGTCGAGTCCGTTTTCGGGTGGCCGGGCATCGGCTCCCTGGCTGTGTCCGCTCTGCTCAACAGTGACTTCCCGCTCGTTCAGGCCATCGTCATCGTGAGCGCCGTGGCAGTAGTAGTTGTCAACCTGCTTACTGATCTGCTTTATGCGCTCGCTGATCCGAGAATCAAAGTACGCTAAAGGGGAGCTGTGCAGAATTCTCCGCTTGTAGTCGATGGTCAGAGCATGACTGGAGCCGTTCCGAGACAAGGCTGGCGGCGCCAGCTGCCTGGTCCGATTGTGTTCGGAGCATTCGCGGTTCTGGCTCTCGCTGTTTTTGCCCTGGTCTTTGCCCCGCTGCTTATACACAATCCGAATGCGCAGGATCTCGCGGCGGCATCTCGGCCGCCCGGAACCGCAGGTCACCTGCTGGGCACGGATGACCTCGGCCGCGACGAGCTCAAGGAAGTGGTGTTCGGTACTCGCACGTCGGTTGTGGTGGCAGTTCTTGCAGTATTGATGGGGGCGGTAATCGGCGTCCTGGCCGGGATGCTGGCAGGATACGGGCCAGGCTTTGTCGACGAGATCGTGATGCGACTCGTCGACATCCAGCTTGGCGTCCCGGCCATCCTTTTTGTTCTGGTTGCTGTCACAATAGCCCGTCCGAGCTTCATCTCCATCGTCGTCGTGCTCGCGTTGTCGGAGTGGGTTATCTTCGCGCGGCTGGGCCGCGCTCAAGTGATGGTGCTTCGTGAGCAGGACATGGTCGTCGCTGTTAGATCACTGGGCGTCTCGCACGTGCGTCTTATGCTTCGGCACATCTTGCCGAACATGGCGGGCCCGCTGATCGTTGTCACGACGCTCGAGCTTGCCAACCTGATCCTGGCGCAGGCCGCTCTCGGTTATCTTGGCCTGGGAATCCCGCCACCGACGCCATCCCTCGGAGCCATGATCTCTGAGGGCCAGGCAAACTTGACGACTGGTATCTGGTGGCCTGTCGTCGTTCCAGGCGCCGCGATCGCGTTGCTCATCCTGGCATTCAACATAGTTGGCGACTGGCTCAGGGACTTGCTGGATCCTAAATCGGCGCAGCGCGGGTGATGGGCAAGACAGCGGGAGGTATGCAAAGCGCGTGCCCCACCGCCAACTCCGGCTCGCCGAACCGCCCCGCGCTTACTTCTAATGCACACACACGAGTTACAGGGGATCGAAATGGCTTACGACCAGCCTCTCACCCTTCGAGATGCCGGTCTGGCGTTGCGTCGTGGCGCTATAACGAGCCGGGAGTTGGTGACAGCTGCCTTGTCGAGGGCAGATGATATCGACCGCTTTCTTGGCGTTTACATCACCCGTTTCGACGACTACGCGCTCGAACAAGCCGACCGCGCGGACGCGGCGTTCTCGGCTGGCTATGACCGGGGGCCGTTGCAGGGAATCACCTTCGGTGTCAAGGACTTGCTGCGTATGGCCGAAGGGCCCACGACTGCGCAGAGCACTGTCTTGAGTCCTGCCTGGGGACGAGGCCCGGACGCGGTTGTAGTCACTTCGCTAAAGGACGCAAAGGCAGTTATAACCGGCAAGGTGACGCTGTCCGAGTTCGCCATCGGGTCGCCTGACTTGAGCAAGCCCTTTCCCGTTCCCCGCAATCCGTGGGACCTGCGGACATGGCCCGGCGGGTCGAGTGCAGGCACAGCGGTCGGCATTGCAGCTGGCTTGTTCCTCGCGGGCATCGGAAGCGACTCCGGAGGCAGTATCAGACTTCCCGCAGCATTCTGCGGCATCACCGGATTCAAGCCAACGTATGGCCTAGTCGCCACTGGCGGGTGTGTCCCGCTGGGCTTCACAATGGATACCCTCGGACCTATGGCGCGCAGCGCAGAGGACTGCGCGCTTGTGCTCGACTCCATCGCTGACCCTCTGATGGCTCGTCACGGCAGCGGCCGACGTCTGACCCAGAGCAATGCAAATACCGGCAGGCCGCTGGCAGGCGTTCGGATCGCGATCGTTCGCGCCGAGCACTTCGTCGAAGGCGCCGTCCAGTCTGCAGAATCCGCCTTTGATGACATGGTCGCAGTCAGCAAAAGCCTCGGCGCCCAGGTCTCGGAGACCCAGCTGCCGCTGTTCGACGCCGCTCGCGCTGCTGGAATGATCATCAATCAGGCGGAGGCATTCGCCTACCACCGAAGCGCTCTTTTGTCGCGCTGGCCGGACTACTGCGCGTCTAGCCGTAAGAGGCTGTCGGTCGGCGCACTGACGTCAGGTGCCGACTATGTTCAGGCGCAGCGTGTCCGCCGCTCTACCCAGCGCGAGCTGGCTCAGCTCTTCGAGACGGTCGATATCGTCATGACTCCCACCGCAACGGTCGGAGCGCCGCCCTACGATACTGACCTCAAGATCGACTTCCATTCGCTCTTCCGGACCGCACATACCAATTACTGGAACTGCGCGGGCCTCCCGGCGCTCGCCATGCCGATGGGCTTCACTGACAATGGCATGCCGCTTTCGGTACAGCTCGCCGGAGCTGCATTCGAGGACCGCTTCTTGCTGGGCGTTGGCCGGGCTCTTCAGCAAGTGACAGACTGGCACCTGCAGATGCCACCGAACCCGACTCCGAGCCTGCAAGAGCCTTCTACTGCCTCAGCGGACCGCCACGACGGATCGGGTTCGGAGACGGACGAAAGGACGGTACGCGCTCTGCTGGCCGTGGCCGGAGTGCCCGCCACAGAACAGGAGATCGCCGAACTCAGCGCCGGATACAGTTCGCAAAGGGCCGCGATTGACAGCTTGTACGGTGTACTCGAGTGTCTCGACGACTCGCCACCAGCGCTGAAGTTTGCCGCGGATCTGTGGGACTGAGATAGCCTCTCAGAGCTTGCGCCGGAACCAGTCGATGATCAGTTCGGCTCGTTGCTGGCGATGGCGGGGCGAGCCACCGCGACTCAGCTCATGACCCTCAGTCGGAAAGCGCCAGTGCTCGACCTCCTTACCCAGCCGGCGCAGCGCGACCCACAGTGTGTCGGCCTGCTCGACCGGACAGCGCAGGTCCTGTTCGGAGTGGATAATCAAGACTGGCGTGCTGAGATCCCGGACATAGGTGATCGGCGACATTCGAGCGAGCTCCTCCGGATGATCGAGAGGATCCACTCCGGTCTCGCGGACGATGAGCTGCCGCGAATCTATCGGTGTGCGTGACAATCCACGAGGTGGCCCAGCCGCCGTACGAGCCTCCCATTACTCCGAGCCCGCCCGGATCGATGAACGGGTAGCGGGAGACGCCGTGTCAATAACCGTCATCAGGTCGCTGTAATCCAGGCCGCCCCACGCGGTGCCCGGATCCTCCATCGACAACGGGGACAGAATCTTGCGCGCGAAGCTCTCGGAATAGCCGGCGGAGCCGTGCGGATTGCTAAACCGCACGACGAATCGTGCACCGGCACATAACTGGAACTCGTCGAGCCAGCACTCGCCGTGCTGCGTCCATGGCCCGCCATGGATTTTGGGCAGGCACGGGTAACCCTCCCGAGAGTCGAAGGCGGCCGGCCGCATAACCCGGGCATCGACGGTCTCGCCGTCGGTCCACGCGACGGGAAAGTGCGCTGCTGGTATCGGCGGGCAGGAGGCGGCGAACGAGCGCCGGTGCTGGGTCAGCTGGTTCCCTCTGGGGACCAGGTGGGCTGGCCGTCTCGCGATAGGCCAGCGGTCAGTTGGCGAGGCCGCGCGCTGCCGTCGGCAGGGACAACCCACACGCGCTGCGGTGGGCGTTGGCAGCCAGGTCGACCTGGGAAACGACGTAGAAGACGCTCGCGCCGTCCGGCGACAGCGGTGGTGAGCTGACAGCGACCAGCCGGCCGATGTCGTTCGGCTGTATACCGCCTGCCGGAAAGTGAGATTCCGGCCGGGTAATCGCTGCTTGGCTCCTGTCTCGTTCAGCCAGCGTTCGATAACCCCGCGCAGCGTCATTAGTGGCATGGCGCCGTTTTCGAGAAGGCGAGCGTGAAACTCAGGGGGATCGAAGGCTGCGCCGAGTCGATCCTGCGCAAGCCGCCTGAGCCCGGCGAACTGGAGCCCGCCGACCATGTACGCCAGCGCTTGCCCGGCATTGCCGATGTAGCGATCAATCTCGCTGACGATATTACGTTCGGGTGTGGCGCTGTGATCGCGCAGGTACTCGATTCCTTGCTTGCGTGACCAGCCTTTCGTGTGGATGCCAGTGTCGATGACGAGCCGTGCTGCGCGCCAGGACTGCAGCGACCACAGTCCCAGTAGATCCAATTCGTCACCATAGAGGCCCATCTCGGCAGCCAGCCGCTCGCAGTAGAGCGCCCAGCCTTCAATGAATGCGGTAGGCACCGCGTACCGCCGGTAGCGCGGTAGGGCGTCCGCCTCGCGGGCCAGCGACCACTGCACGTGGTGTCCGGGCACCGACTCGTGAGCGCAGATCGCACGCAGCTCGAAGCGGCTACGGCTGCGGGGCGCAAATGTGTTGATCCAGAAGACGCCGGGGTGGTCGAGTTCCGGATCGCCTGGCCGGTAGTAGCCCACGGCCGTTCGTTCGGCCTCAATCGCAGGCATCGGCCGGACCTCGAGTCGCGTGCGCGGAAGCCGGCTGATCCACCGCGGCAGGACATCAAGTGCACGTTGCACCACGGTCCCGGTGACGTGCCTCATATCCTCGGCGCTCTCGAAGTACATTGCCGGGTCGTTGCGCAGCCCCGACTTGGCTCACGATCTTGGACTTGCGGCAGGCCAGTTGGGCTGACCTGCGGGTTCGCTGCCGGTGACCGGCGAAGTTGCGCACTAATTCCGGGCTTGCGGGCGGGTGTGCCGTACCTGCGGACAGGTCTAGGCGGGGTCGGGCCTGCCGGTAGTTGGTCAGCCAGCGGGCAGCTGGAAGTGCCAGATGACCAGGTGCGGGCGACCGCCTGAGGCCCGCTCTGCCGATGGCAGGTAGTCCGTCAGCGAGAACGGCCAGTCCTGCCAGTCGCCGATCTCGGTGGCGGGCTCGGGCACCGGTTCGTCCGCTCTGACCACGCGCGGCTCCTCGCACCGTATTACCTGCAGGCCATGTCTCAGTGCCGCCCGCAGGTAGTCTCCGAGCTGATGCCGGTAGGTAGGCGCGATGCGCGGCTCGCCCGCCGGGCCGCGGGTGGTCATCACCGAACCGCGGGTAATGTTTTCGTGGTGGACATCTGAGATGACCAGGTCGCCGCCGGGGCGCAGCACGCGAGCGAACTCAGCTAGCACCGGATCGAGGGGGACGTGCTCGAGCGCGAGCGCGCAGACGATGACGTCCACGGAGTCATCCGGCAGCGGCAGCCGGTCAAGCTCCGCGACGTGGAACTCGGCCCCTGGGACACGCCGCCGTGCGTGGGAGAGCATGTCCGGTGAGCTGTCGACGCCGATGACCCGGTGCCCGCGCCTAGCCAGGAACTCGGCGAATCGTCCGGTCCCGCATGCGGCGTCCAGCGCCACGCCAGGCTCCCGGCCGGCGAGGTACTCAGCTACGCCGGCTCGTCGGTGGCGAACAGCCCGCCGCCAGCCTCCGCGTCGTAGCCGGCCGACACTTGCTCATAGACGGTGGCGGCGCTGACCTGCTCAACCAGCACGCCGCGGTCCCTCAGCCGCTCGTCATCCAGCAGCCGTCTGATTTCGGCCAGCCGGGCCTCAGTGAATGCCCGGTCGTGGTCACCGGCCCAGGCGTCCAGCAGCGCGATGCCCTCGAGGCCGAGCAGATAGGCCAGTGGGTCCTGATAGATCACGAAAGGAATCCTAGACAGGCACCTGCCAGGCTGCCCATCCGTTTTCGGGCGGCGCCAAGGCCACGCGATCCTCGCGCGGCTCTCGGTTATCGGCTGGCGCTGGCACGACGGGCTCGGCATGCGCCATCACTGCCGCTGACCTCCCGGATGACTTTGGCCAGGTCCGCAAATCGCCTCCACCACCGCCCTGCGAGATGCGCACTAATTGAGCCAAGTCGGGTCAATCGCAGGCATCGGCCGGACCTCGAGTCGCGTGCGCGGAAGCCGGCTGATCCACCGCGGCAGGACATCAAGTGCACGTTGCACCACGGTCCCGGTGACGTGCCTCATATCCTCGGCGCTCTCGAAGTACATTGCCGGGTCGTTGCGCAGCCGGTCCCGGATGTGCGCGAAGTCGCTGATGCCCAGGACGCGTGCGCCGAGCTCACACGCCTCCTCCTGCAGCTGAGCAACTACCTGCAACCCCAGCTCGTGGAGCTCGTCCGGGCTCATCTGGGTCGTCGTGTGCTCGGCAGCGGCGGCGCAGTAGGCTCCGTCGCCTCCAGGGATCCAGCACAGGCCGCATTTCTGCTCGGGACGTGAGGCCGGCAGCACCCGCTGCGCGAGGTGGTCGCGGTAGCGGACGAGCGCCGGAGTCAGCTCGTCGGTCACGAGTCTGGCGAGGCGATCACGCCAGTCCGGCTCGCCTGGCCAGCTGTTTACTGGCACGATGCCAGCGATCGCTTCGCGCGGTCCGCCGCTGGCCAGGAAGTCGTCTAGTTGCCGAATGGCGCCACGCACAAGGTGGTGCACTGGCGTGCGCTCGCTCAGGACGCCGCGGTCCAGCCACTGCGACGCTGCGTCGAGCATCCCGGCCAGCAAACTGACCCGCTGCAGATACGCGCCCGCTTCGTCCGGCCCGGAGATTGGTGTCTTGGGGACCAGCGTGATGATCGCCGTGGCGGCACTGCGCGTGTTGATCGGTGTCACCGAATACTCCGGCTTGCGGGCATCGAGCGCTGCGACAATGTTCTCCGCCTGCCACGCCAGCATCTCGAGCGTGATCTGGTCCTGATCTGACAGCCCGGCTGGGTCGACAGTCGCGGCGCGCGAAGCCAGGTCAGTGAGTCGGCTCCGCAGCGCTGAGCGTCCGTCGTCGGTCAGGTCTGGGACGAGGCTCGCCGCTTCCGGGATACCGACAAAACTCGCGAGGAACGGATCGTTGCGGACACTGGCGTCGAGCATCTGTCCGCTCAGCGCGTGGATCTCCGCGTTGCGGTCAGCGTTACCGTGCCTATCTGCCATGGCTTTCTCCGGCGTGCTCAGGGAATCTGTGCGGAGCAGGTAAAGATTTCGTTCGCATGGACCTTGTGCTGGTCGATGCAGATGACGAGCGGGACCTGTACCAGCGACATTCGGTTCCGCGAGGCCACCGGCGACGATGGCCCGGTCCTATCGCGATCGCACCCGTGGCCCGTGCCCGGCTCGAGGCAGCGATCGCGCCATCCGCCCGCACCTCCGATCATGACGACAAGCGGAATCAGAAATCCGTATGGCGGAAGCTAAGTATTGCGGCCGATGTCGTCTAAGCTCGTTCGTCGGCCGGTGTTACATAGTCTAACTGGGCATATTGATTTTTGACGGGTAGGTGAGACAAGTTCTAAGATGCGGAATAGGGATTCCGTAACGATCGGCCCGTAACAGATGAACGCTGCGGCGAGCCCATAGCCGGCAAGCCAGTTCACAGAGGAGCACACCGATGAGAGTCAACAAGCTAAGAGCTTTGCTCGCCGAGAACCGGCCACTCTTCGGGGCCTTCCTTGGTTTCCCGTCCCAGCGACTGGTCGAATTCTGCGGCCTCGTCGGATTCGACTGGGTGCTCATAGACGGTGAGCATGAGGGCATCGGCGTTGAGACCTGCTATCAACTGGTTACCGCGGCGGATGCGGTCGGGCTGGCGTCGGTCGTGCGCGTGCCGGTCAATCGCGCTGACGTGCTGCTCGGCTACGCCGATACAGGTGTCGACTCGGTCATCGCTCCGCACGTCGCGACCGCACAGCAAGCTGCCGACTTGGTCGCGGGCGTGCGTTTTCCGCCGGCGGGCAACCGGGGCATGGCGGGGAGTTCGAGGGCTGCTAACTACGGCTTGACCCAGCCGGCTTCGGAGTACTTCGCAGCTGTGCCGGAGCACCCGATGCCAGCCGCGTTGCTGGAAGACGCCGAGGCGTATGCCGATCTTGACGCGATCGCCGGCACCGACGGCCTGGATGTGTTCTGCCTAGGGACCGGTGATCTCGCCGCATCGCTGGGGCTGCCTGGGCAGAGCGGGCATCCTAAGGTCCAAGAATTGGTGCGAGAGGCCGCAGCGCGCCTCAACGGGCTGGGCAAGGTGGTCAATGCTTCGGTGCCGGGTGCCGACGGCATTGCAGGCGCGCTGGCACTGGGTGCCCGCATGATCGCGGTGAGTAATATAGCGCTGCTGTCCCGCTCGGCAAGGGAATTCCTCGACGTGGCGCAGCGTGCGGCGGACGAATCGCTGGCCGCAGGCCCTCTTGGCTGAGATCACCGCTGCAAGCCGCTCAGACTAGAGTCTCATTGACTGCTGTGGGTCCCCTTCGTGGGTCCCCTTCGTCGAGCACCGGTCACAGGCGTTACGTGAGTTCCCGCCTGCCGTTCCGCAACTGGATGCGACGGCGTCGGGCCGATCTGCGTGCGAGCGGCCCCATCCGGGCAAGCCGGATCCTCGATGCTACTTCGCAGCGGGCCGAAGACAATCAGTGCGGGAGCGAATCCGCGATCAGGGCGGCTGCGTGGGTGGCGCATTCGACGTCCTGGGCTGCCGTTCCGCCGCTGACGCCGACCGCGCCGAGTTCGATCCCGTCGATGACCAGTGGCACCGCGCCGCCCACCGCGACAAACTCTCCGCCCCACTGACTGATCAGCGCTGAGGTGAGTTGCGGCGCCGCTTCGAAGCGGGTGGCCAGGTCACCGCTGGGCTGCCCCCATAGCGCGGCAGCCTTGGCTTTGCCGATGGCGAGCCTGACGGTTACCGCTCGTGCGCCGTCCATCCGATCGACCAAAATGGGGGAGGCGTCCGGCGCCACGACCGCCACCGTAATCGCTATGCCGAGCTCGGCCGCCTTGTCGTGCGCGGCCTGAGCGATGGCTCGCGCCGAGTTGCGGTTGAACGTGGACGTCACGTGTGTACCCTTCTGTCGCTAGGTCTGGCTTGGCAAATCAGTGCGCGGGTCGAGGGCTAGGAAGAATCTCACCAGCGCCTCCGCGCCGCGTCGGAAGTGACGCAGCGAGAGCCATTCGTTCGGTGCGTGCTTTGCCTCGTCGGGGCAGCCGAATCCGAGCAGGAGCACCTGGTGGCCCAGTTCGGTGGCCAGCAGCGGGACAATCGGAATGGCTCCGCCGTCTCGTATCAGCTGCACGGGCTCTCCGAACGCCTCTGCCATGGCCGTCCGGGCTGCATCGAAGAATCTCCCGGCCGGCGAAATGTAGTAGGGGCGCCCCATACCCGGGGACCGGCTGATAGCCAGATCGACATAGCCGGGTACCGAGGCCCTGATGTGTGCCTCGATCCGGTCGAGCGTAGTTTCCGGTGTCATTGCCGGTACAAGCCGCGCCGTCAGCTTGCAGACAGCCCGTCCGGGAACGATGGTTTTGGTGCCTTCGCCGGTGTGGCCGGCGAAGGCACCGCTGACCTCGAGGGTCGGCCGCACCCAGGTCAGTTCCAGGGCGCTGTAGCCACTCTCTCCGATGAGGGCGCGGGCTCCTGCCTTGGCTAGCCAGGCGGCTTCGTCGAAGGGCAGCGCCCGCAACGCATTCGCTTCTTCGGGCTCAAGCGGAAATACGTCGTCATAGTAACCATCGACAGCGACGCTGCCGGTTTTGTCGTGCAGCGAGGTGATCAGCGCCGCGAGCTCGCGCGCCGCGTTGGGGACGGCGCCCCCGAACTGTCCCGAATGCAGGTCGGCGCGGAGCGTGCTGAGCTCCACCTCCATCGAGCACAGGCCGCGCAGCGTGTATCCGATGGCAGGCACGTTCTCCTGGTAGGTGGGCGTGTCGCTGACTAGCACCGCATCCGCTGCGAATCGGTCGGGCCGGGCGCGAATGAAGTCGGCCATGTTCGGCGAGCCGATCTCTTCCTCGCACTCCACCACTATCCGGACGTTAACCGGCATCCGGCCGTACCCGGTTCGCAGGAGCGAGCTCAGCGCGGCAAGGTGGATCCATATCTGGCCTTTGTCGTCGGCGACTCCGCGCCCGTACAGCCGGTCACCGACAACAGTCATGGTCCATGGATCGGTGCGCCACTGGTCCAGTGGCGCCGCCGGCTGCACATCCAGATGCCCGTAGATCAGCAGCACGGGCGCGTCCGGATCTGCCCGCAACAGGTCTCCGACGACAACCGGATAGCCAGCGGTGGGGCAGACTTCTACCGCGGTGAAGCCGATCTCGGTGAGCACCGCAGCAAGGTGAGCGGCTGCCGCATGTATCGCGTCGGCGTGATCCGACTCGGCCGAGACTGAAGGCAGGGCAACGAACGCCGCCAGCGTGTCCAGGTTGGTCGCCTCGGCGGCGCGAAGGTCGGCCACCGTAGCGGAGAGCCGGTCACGGGAGATAGCGGTCATGCTCTTAAGCCTTTCTGAGATCTCCGTACGGCGGTCAGCGGTCAGCCCGGCGTTGCCGCAGGGCAAAGACGTGCATGAGCGCACCGGTGCAATCATTCGCAGGCTGGGGTGACCAGGGCCCTGCGTTTCGTGATCTCGACCAGCTTGCACATGTACGGCGTGCTGCTGGCCGAGCAGAGACAGGCCGCCGAGATCATGGCTGATGAAGACATGGACGAGTGAACCCCTGTCACAGGGCGAAAGCAGGTCACCACGGCCAGCTTCGAGACTGGATCGTCGTGTCGAATTAGATCCGGCCGCAAACCTACCAGCCGGGCTCTCGCCGTCAGTTGCTCCATGAGATTATCAGGCACGAAGAGTCTGAAGTGAATCGTCGCGGTCTGAATTTTGCTTTCCGGTCGGCGTCCTTTCTGCAGCGCCATTGCCATCGCCATCATGGCTCTCATGCTCACTGTGTCCTTCGGAGCGCGACAGGGGTACAACAGATGGCTATCTGCGGTCGCGGTGCGGCGACAACAAAAGGCCGACCTTCGCACGTGCCGCTCGGATAGCATCGGCGACCGTGGCCGGGCACGGTCGAGACCTAGTGGAGGCTGACAAAGTACCGCTGACAAGCGGGGGTCGGAAGTCCCGGGTGTCAACAGCAGGCAAGCCTTTGCGGAACCTCCTCACTTCCGGTCGGCAGACCCCGGAGCCGTCGACGTCGGGTCGCCTGCGACGGCGGCGAGGTCCTGGCGATGGTTGTAGCCAATCTGCCGTTGGGGGTAGCTTTCAAGGAACGGACCCGAGGGTCAAGGTCCAATTCTGCGCTTCAACGGGAGTACTCTTGATACCAATAGAGCTGCAGGACGAACCGCGGGCACCGGGTCCGCTGTATCAGCAAGTCGCCTCGAGCCTGCGAGCAGCCATTGCGTCCGGTGAAGTCGCGCCGGGTACCAAGCTGCCGACGGAACGGGCGCTGGCCAGCCAGCTCGGACTGAGCCGTACGACCGTCATCGGCGCTTACGAGCGTCTCGAGGCCGAGGGAATCATTGTGAGGCGGCAAGGCAGCGGCACCTTCGTGTCGTCTGCCGGAGCTTTTATCCACTCGGATCGACTGGATCCGGCGGACTGGAGTTCGGACCCCGGACGCGCCGAGCTGCCGATGGTTTCGCTCGCACGCGGGTACCCATCACCGCTTGCCCTGGTGACCCAGACTATGACCGATGCCGTCGGCAGGCTCACCGAAGCGGTGTCAGGCGCGGGCTACTCGGCGCGTGGACTACCGGAATTGCGGGCAAGGCTGGCCACCTACTTCGGAGCGCGCGGACTCGATACTCACACCGAGCAGCTGGTAGTCACCACCGGCGCCCACCAGGCCATCGACCTCGTCGTCCGTGCGCTGATCCGTCCTGGCGACACGGTCCTGGTGGAGAGCCCCACTTATTGCGGAGCACTTGATATCCTTCACGCACGAAACGCCAGGCTGGTTCCGGTACCGGTCAGCCCCGACGGCGACCTCGTCGGACGCATCGAGTCGGCCATCCGCAGGCATCGCCCGAAACTGATCTTCCTGACACCGACTCACCAGAACCCGACCGGATTCACACTTGACGACGATTCCCGCGCGCGGCTGGCGGAGTTGATCCGCCGCAGCTGGATCCCTCTGATTGAAGATGACAGCCTTGCGGACGTCCTCACGGACGGAAGCGTCGCTGCGCCGCTGACTGCCTTCGCCGGAGACCCCAACGTCCCGATCTACACCGTGGGGTCAGTAAGCAAGCTGTTCTGGGCAGGCTTGCGCATCGGATGGGTGCGCGCGCCCAACAAGCGAGAAGCGACTACCCTCGCCACGATCAAGGGCAACATGGACATGGGCTCGTCGATCCTCCCGCAGGTGATCACCGAAGCCCTGCTCGGCGATATCGACGGCGCCCGGCGCACCCGTCAGGCCGAATTGGTCCCGAAGCTGGACCTTCTGGAATCAATGATGCGCATCCACCTGCCCACCTGGTTGTGGTCGCATCCGGCCGGCGGATGTCGGCATGGTTCAAGATGCCGTCGGGGAACGCTGAGGATCTGACCGAGATCGCGGCACGGTACGGCGTCCAGGTACTGCCAGGATCGGAGTTCGCCGCGGACCACAAGTGCCTGTTGTTCGTGCGGCTCACTTTCAACGCCGCTCCGGAGGCGATCGTCACTGGGGTCCAGCGCCTTGGCCGCGCCTTCGAGCACTACCTGGCTAGTGGCCCTGTCGAAACCAACACCCGGCTGCTATCCTGAGCTCGCGTTGCGAGCGTCGCGGCCCACCGGGGCACTACGCGCCGCTCCGCCTGACCAGCTGAGGTGCACGGCTAGTCGGGTACATGATTCGCCGGGCTAAGAGCCCGGACTGTTCACGCGCCTGTCGGAATGCGCGTGGCGACAGTGATCTGCCGAGCACTCGGGTCTGGTTCTCGTCCGTCCATCCTCGGCTTCTACTTGCCCGCCATTTCAAGTAGAACCATCACGTCGTTCAAGGAACCTGTGTGGTGACTGGCCTTACTGACGACCGCGCCTACGGCCCGGCCGGAAGCTGGCGAGACGGCGACCTGCTTGCAAACCCGACCACCTCGATCCGGAGTGCTGGTCGATCGGCGTCACCGAGCTGTCGAGGAACTCGCCCAGAGCATCGATGCACGCCAGCCGACTCCGGCCGCGAACTGCGCCGGTACCCCCCAACTGAGCTACGGAGGTCACATCACATGTCGGACACCATCGTTCGGGTTGCCACGCGGGACTACGATCACGTGGTCCCGCTGCTCCTCGGCCGCGTCGACGTCCCCGGCATCGACCTGCGGCTGCGAACCGATCAGGACCTTCGGACTGCGAAGGACAATCCCGAACTCGACGTCGTCGAGTGCTCGCTATCCCGGCACCTCCAGAACCTCGCTTCGGGTGATGAAAGCTGGGTCGCAATCCCGGTCGGACCGAGGCGGCAGTTCTGCCACAGGGCGTGGTTCGTCGCCGAGGACAGCCCAGCCAGAGACTTCGACGGGCTCGACGACCGGCCGATCGGCATCACCGAATTCCCGGCGAGCGGTAACACCTGGGCCCGGCAGGCAGCCCGAGAGGCTGGCCTGGACGTGGACGCCAAGCGGTGGGTGGTGGCGAGCCTCGACGGGTCCGGACCGCGGGGCCACGATCTCCAGCTGCCGTCCAACGTCGTCGATCTTGCATCGGACGTAACGCTGGCGAACCTGTTGCGCTCGGGCGAGATATCCGCGGCAGTGAGCCAGACGGTCCCGGATGCGTTCTACCGGGGGGAGTCCGGCATACGGCGGTTGTTTCCCGACTACGTCGAGGTGGAGACGGCCTATTACCTCCGGACGGAAGTCTTCCCCTCGCACCACATTCTCGCTGTACACAGGGAGTATTTCCAGACGCACGGGAACCTGCTGCCCACCATCGTGGAGGCTTTCCAGACCTCGCGGAAGCTGTGGGAGGCATCCAGGCTGCAGCATGGCGACACCTCCGCCTGGTCGATGGCGGACCTGGAACGGACGATGGCGATCATCGGGCCGGACTGGCAGGAGTACGGAACGGCCCCCCTCATACCGACTGTCGGCGCGCTCGCGGAAGAGCTAGCCGCCTGCGGGCTGACCAGCCACGTGGTCGACCCGGCCAGTGTTTTTGCAGCATACGAATCGGTGGCCGCCGTCGGCGGATCGCTTGCACCACTCACCTTTGGAGGCACTCGATGACCCGAACCTCGGGCTGCGTATCGGCGGTCCAGCAGCTGGCCGCGGATGCCGGCGCCCGCATGCTGACGCTCGGCGGCAACGCAGTGGACGCGGTGATCGCCACTGCATTCGCCCAAGGCGTTGTAGACCCGTACCGCTGCGGCATCGGCGGCGGTGGAATGGCGATGGTGCGGGATCCCCGCACAGGCAAGACCACGGTCGCGACGTTCTACGGCTGCGCTCCTGCTGCCGCGACCCCTGACATGTTCGAGCCCAGGGGGCACTGGGGAACGCTGTTCATGGTTGAGGGCCAGGCCAACCAGTTCGGTTACCGCGCGAGCGTGGTTCCCGCGTTGAGCCGGGGACTGGCGGACCTGCTGGCCAACTTCGGGTCCGGCCGGGTGACGTGGGCGCAAGTCCTGGAACCAGCCATCGAACTCGCCGCCGACGGCTACTACGCGTTCCCATTCTTCGTTAAGCCGATGCACGAGATCAGCGACCACCCGTTCCTGGGCGTGAGCCGTCGCACCGTGATGTTCAGCGAGGCCTCCCGCGCGGTCTTCGCCCCTGAGGGCGAGCCTCCGAAGCTCGGACAGCTCTTCCGGCAGCCGGACTATGCGGCGACCTTGCAGCGACTGGCCGACGACGGCGTAGACGACTTCTATTCCGGCGGGATCGCCGATGCCATCGCTGCGGACTTCGCAGCGCACGGAGGTCTGCTGACTAAGGCCGATCTGGCCAGCTACCGGACACAGTTCACCGAGCCGATCGAAGGCAGCTACCGCGGTCTCAAGGTACTCACCGAGCCGCCGCCGTCCATCGGGCCCACGACCCTGCAATTGCTGCGGATCCTGGACGGGTGGGACCTGACCACGCTGGGATTCAACTCCGCCGACTACGTCGACACCTTCGTGAGGGCCGCCAACCTGGTATTCCAGGACCGGCTCGCCTACATCGGGGACCCGTCGGTCGTGGACGTCCCGCTGGACATGCTGCTCTCATACGAACGCGCGGCCGAGCACCGCATGACCGCAGAACAGATGGTGCGCGACGGTCAGGACCCGGGCCACGCCGTCGGTACTGTCGGCCACGGGTCTCGGGATACCACCCACGTCACCGTGATCGACGAGAGCGGCATGGTGGCGATGATGACCCACAGCATCGGAAGCGGCTCCGGCGTGGTCACGCCCGGTCTCGGCTTCCTGCTCAACAACCACATGATCCAGTTCGACCCGCGGCCGGACCACCCGAACTCGATCGCCCCCTACAAGCATCCGAACGTAGGCGGCGGTCCGGTCCTGCTGCTGGATGATGACGAGGTGGTCCTGGCGATGGGGTCGCCGGCTGGAGGGGTGAAGGCCACGGCGATGTGCCAGGCCATGGTCGCGATCAACGACTTCGGCTTTCCTGCGGAGGAAGCCGGATTCCTCGAGCGGTTCCATGCTGAGGACGTGCCACTGGTGCTCACCGTCGACCCACGTTTCAACCCGCGCGCCGTCACTGAACTTGCCCGGCGTGGGTATGAGATCACCTTCACCGACTACAGCGCCCGCATTGCGGGCGTGAGCCGGGATCCTGCGACAGCACGGCTCACCGGCATCACCGATCCCCGTGGCGACCGTGGCCTTGCGTACGTGCCGGCGGATCAGGCAGGAGCCGGTGACTGATGGGGCTGGGTTTCCGTATCGTCTCGTCGATTCAGCGGCCATCCTGTGACCTGGTGAAGAGGTTCACTGAGATCGACAGCGCGGACCTGTCCGATGTCCTTCGGCACAGCACCACCATGGTGGGGCTCGCCCCGATATGGCGGCCGGCGCCCCGCTCCGTCGGGCCGGCCGTGACCGTGTCGGTGCCGATAGGTGGGGTCAGCGTCCTTCGTGCCGGGATGGATGCCTGCCTTCGCGGAGACGTCCTGGTCGTGGCGGCACGCGGTGCACGGGAATTCTCCATGTTCGGAGGATTCATCGCGCAGGCGATGGCCAACCGGGGACTGGCCGGCCTGGTGGTCGACGGTGCGGTACGCGACGTCGAGGACATCCAGCGGGCGGGCCTTCCTACCTTCGCGCTGGGCCAGGCGACCGCCGCCGCGCCGTCGGAGACAGCCGGAGAGGTCAACGTTCCGGTGGCCTGCGCCGGCGCGGTGGTGAATCCGGGCGACATCGTGGTGGCGGACGGCAACGGCGTGGTGGTGGTCAGCCCTGCGCAGGCGGATCTCGCGCTGGCTGCTGTCGAGGCACTCCATGATCGGCACGTGTCCTGGCGTGATGACGTGGCCGCGGGCAGGGTCCCCGCCCTGGGCAGCCTCTATGAGCGACTCGCCGAGCTCGGCTGTGAGATCGAAGCCGGGCACGGAGCGACGCAGGCGGGCCGGTGACCTGCGCCAGGCGAGTGCCGGCGCGCAGTACCACCGCAGGGGCGAAGCGGCAGGGCCGCAGACTAGCGCGTATGTGATCTTGTCACTGTGCACGCGTTCGGGGCGCGGACGGAAGAGACACATGCGCTGCGGCCGGAGCACGTTGGCCTCGGCAACCTGCCCAGCATTCCTCGCCACCCAGAAGAGAGCGGCTCCTTCGCTGGGACCCTCAGAGCCAGTCTTCGCCGTTGGCAAGGTCGTTATCGCCGGGGTACTGGGTGAGTTTTGCCTCGAGTGCGGCGACAATCCGTCCGGTGTCGGCTTTCGTGCGCCGGTAGCTGCCCGGCAGGAAGATCATCCCGAAATGGCCCGGGCCGCCGGGGATGATCGCCTCGTTGTGGAGGGGGCGAAAGTCGCGCACGTTGTTGGTGACGATGGCCCGGTGTTCGGTGCGGGCGAGCGCTAGTACCTCGGGATCAGGCAGCGCTTCACGTTCGGGGTGCCCGGCAACCGCCTCGACGTTGTGGCCGCGAGCGTGCAGTTCGCGAGCGATAGCCGGAGAAAGCATCTCGTCCAGGAGCAGTTTCATGAGCTGACGGCGGCCTGCCCGGTAGTGAAGACGTCGTGGGCGCGAGCGGTATCTTGCTCGTTGAGCGCGATCCATTCGTCGATCTCGCCGGGGTAAGCGCCGTAGTAGGAGACGGCGGCCTGAATCAGGCCCAGGGGTACTTCCAGGTAGCGTGCCGTTGCTGCGGTGTCGCCGTCGTTGTCGCGGACGGTGGCGATGACCTCCCATACGTCCTTGCCCGTTCCCACCAGGCGGGCACGGCGTCCTGCTGGCCCATCGGCAAACCGGATCAGTGGATGCTCGTCCATCCGCAGACCCTCCTCCACGTAGCGCTGCGCAAGGGTCCGAGGCGGGAGATGGATACGGCGAGCTCGCGCTCCGAGGCGGGTAATGGTCGCGTCGTTCAGCCGGACGCTCAGTGGCTGGCTCATGTGTCACATTGTAGCGCGGCACGCTACCGATGCGTCGAGGGCCTGGTCAGGGTTCGTGTGCCTGTAGCGGCGCCAGGTCGCCGCGGCGCGGCCACGGCGACGCAGGGCGTTCGATTGCTGGGTGAACAAATCGTTTCGGTGAGCTGCGCGTAGCGAGCTTGTCGGCGAGCAGCATCATGGCGCTGCCGCACACAGGCCTACGTCGCCCGGCGCACCGCCGAGGGCAAGACTAAGCCTCGATCCACCGACGAGTAGGGATACGTGACGGCGCGGTGAAATAGAAAGTGCTCCTTGAACTTGGACGATGGAGTTGCTGAAGCTCATCGGTCCTAGCTCAGGAAGGGCACTCGCTGGATGCGATTGTCTCATGACCCGGTGAAGATCGCCGCATCGTTTGACGACCCGAATCTGGTGTCGCGTGCCGGGCTGGTCCCGGTCATGGGCCTGGCCGAGCGCGCTGGCCTGCTGGCGCTGGCGGGCGAGCACGTGCGGGTGGCCGGGCCACTGGGCGCGAACACGGCAGCCAAGGTCGGCTGCCTGATCGCCGGCATCGCGCACAACCTGCTGCGCGCGGCCGGCGCCCTGGCCTCGCCGTTCCACGCCAGGGCCCGCGGCATCACTCTCCGCGCCGGCCTGATCGACGTCGCCGCCCGGCTGGCCCGCCACGGCCGCGGGCAGCTGACCTTGCACCTGCCAGCCGGCTGGCACTGCGAGCACGACTGGCTGGACCTGTTCCGCGCAGGCTGCGGCCCGCCGCGCACACGCGCGGCCTGACCAGCCCCGACCCGGTCACGCCAGCACCACCACGGCCAATGCCCCCGCCTCACAGCCCCGGCCAGAACAAGGACAAGCCGCAGGAACCGTCAGCGGCAAGAAGACCACGCCCGCCCTTACCTGGGCGCGGTCGTCACGCCAGCCGTAACTCCGGAAAACGATCACTCAAAGTACGTCGGTGGATCGAGGCTAAGGTGAGCAGCACCGGATCAATCATTGAGACCTCACTCCGTAACTCGAAGCACAGCGGAACGCCGAATTCTGGGCAGCGCTTTACGGACCTTCTCCAAAGGCGATGCGAGACACAACGGCGGATCTGATTCGTCAAACAGATCCTTCGTGCTCAGCGAGCTGCCAGACTGCGCGAGCCGCCCCTGAGCAAAGTTCGATGAGCCGCGTTCCAATGGATGACGCTAAAGGCCTGCATCCTCATCGGCGGCCTCGGTGCCCTCCGGGACCTCTTCTGGCTCCTCGCTGACCGAGCCGTTGTCACGGAGGAGGTCGATGTCGTCGAACAGGTTCTGAAGATCGAACAGTCGCTCCGACAAGCCAAGCCAGCGACGGTAGTCTCTCATCTCTTGCGTATTGGCGAATAGCCTGCGCTTTTCGACCGCACCGTCATCGGGGACAGCCCGGAACGGAGCGTGGACGTCCAAGAGCATCTCACGATGCACGTGGTACACGCGGTCCACGAGCGGGTCGTTTGCGAGCCAGAAAATAATGTTCGTGTTGAACTCGCTAACGACAAATGCGACCTGGAGGTCGCTGCGGCGTTGCTTGTAGAAGTAGGCTTCGTGCAGATACGTTCCGATGCGTTCTTTGCGCAGCGTCCACTTCGTTGAAATCAGCAACCGAAAGTCCTGCGGACTGAAGAGGGCGAGGTCCGGTCGAGAGTGATAGCCCTCCGGTGCTAGCTCGAAACCGCGCAGCGTATTGAGGCGGGGCGTCCGAGCAGGCATCACACCGCACACCTCTGCGATGAGGACCTGCAGTGTCGCCTCGAAGGCGCCTCCCGTTACGTTTGGATCGCGTTTCCGAGGCGGCGGCAGTCCTTGCCGCTGCCGTTCCGCGGCGTACTCGCGCCCCACATGATCGATGAGCTGAAGTGGATCAACCACTTGGCCATCAACCATGTGGGTGCTGAGGTACTCGGCGCCGCGCCTGGCAAGTTCTCGGCCGCTCGCGACGGAGAGCCGATCGTTGAGGTGGAGGTATTGCTTACCATTAACCACCTCGGCCCAGAGCACACAGGCGTATAGATATCGCCAAGCTGTACCGCGGCTCAGCGGTCCCAGGAGGGGCGGAAGGGTGTCGCGGACGAGTCTGGTGACCGTCTCTCTGTACCAACCCTGAGGCAGCTGGAACGCTGGCATCAGGTAGTCAATGCCTTCCCGATGGAGGTATCCATCGGGACAGTCAAGTCCGAGACATCGACGCCGAGGGCGCGGGCAATTTCGCGGCCCAGAGCCGCAGCGACTGGTGGAGGGAAAGCGTTACCGACCTGCCGGTATGCCGCCGTCTTCCGGCCTGCGAACCTCCAGTCGTCGGGGAATCCCTGGATGCGGGCCACCATGCGAATCGTGAGCTTCGGCATACCGTTCACCGGAAAGTCGGGCCCAGGCGGCTCGTTGCCGACGCCAAGGCCGTCCACACCGAGCTGCACCCATCCCTGCCTTGCCCGCGTCGGCCCGAGGTCGGGGCCACCATGTTTCTTAGATCCGCCCACAATGGTCGGCCCGATGCCGTCGGCGCGCTGGGCCCAAGCCCGCGCTCCGGGCCAGCCCTGCAAGGCCATCAGGTCTTCCAGGACTTGGCCCACAGTCGGCGCAGAGCCGGAGGGTGCGGGCCAAGAGAACTGGTCGGCATACTTCTCCTTGAGCGCGACGAGGACGAAACGCGGCCGGAGCTGAGCGACGCCATGCTCGCACGCGTTGATGACCTGCCACCGGGAGACATAGCCAAGTTCGTCAAGGCGGCCACGGACCTCAGCCCGGTAAGTGGCGAATCGGGCCGTGCCGAGACCACGGACGTTTTCGAGCAACACAGCTCGCGGGTTGGTCTCCTCGACCAGCCGCAACGCCTGCGGAAATAGGTCACGTTCGTCGTCCGACCCAAGCTGTTTGCCCGCGATTGAAAACGGAGGGCATGGTACACCGCCCGCGACCAGATCGACGCCTTCGAAGGGGTGGCCGTCGAAGGAGTGCACGTCCCCTTCGACGACGTTCCAGTCGGGCCGGTTCATCCGAAGCGTGTCGCAAGCCGCGGTCTCGATCTCAACAGCGGCTGTGTGCTCGAACCCGGCTTGTTCGAGGCCAAGGGCCTGTCCTCCTGCACCAGCGCAGATCTCGAGGACAGTCAGTGGACTCATGGACAGGTCTCCTTGCTGGTATGTGGCCGAGTGGCCATGCGGCTCGCTTACCGCAGTATTGTGCCGAACCACGGCTGGCGGAACCTCATAAACGCCCGGCGTGTCGCCTAGCGTCGACTTGATGTGCTTCCTAATGGTTCGGCTAACGAAGAACTCCATCGCAGGCGCAGCCGGGCCGCTGCTGCAGTCTCATCTGCCGAGCGCGAAGGGCCCGCCTCGGGGGAAGTTAAGTCGACCTGTACGATCGTATGTCCTGGACATACGATCGTAGTATGGGTGATCGAGCGGCGCGCAGTCCGCGAGTCGAGCGGGCTGAATCTCCGCGTCTTGAGCCACCTACGTTGTCGCGCGATCATCGACAACGCGGAGCAAGGGCTCCCAGATTGGGGCATCTCGCGAAGCTCTGGAGAGGCTTGCATACACAGTCGAGGAAGCCGCGAGGATTCTCGGCGTTGGCCGGGACTTGCTATTCGACGAGATCCGTACTGGGCGGCTCAGGTCTAAGAGGGCATCTGATCCCGGGTGATACCGGTGTGTCTTCGGGCGGTGAAGTCTTTGCCGTCGAGGTCCCACAGTTCACGGCTATTGGCTGCTATAGATCGGCATCGTGGCTGGCCGGCGTGCTTATCGCACTGATCTGTCTGATGCCCGGTGGGCGCTGATCGAGCCGGTGTTGGCCTGGTGGCGGCAGGTTCGCGCTGATGCGGGGCTGCGGCTGGCCGAGCCGGTCCGTGACCTGCGCGAGATCGTGAACGCGGTGTTGTACGTGAACCGGACGGGGATCGCGTGGGAGTACCTGCCGCATGATTTCCCGCCATGGAAGACCGTGTACGACTATTACGCCAAGTGGGAGAAAGACGGGACCACGCAGGCCATCCACGACCTGCTGGTCGGCCGGGTCCGGGAACACGCGGGGCGGTCCGCGCAGCCGACCGCGGCGATCATCGACGCCCGGGTCGTCAAGACGTCCGCGAATGCGCCGGAATCCACCACGGGGTATGACGCAGGCAAGCGGACCAAAGGCCGCAAGCAGCACATCGCCACCGACACGCTCGGGCTGCTGCTCGCCATCGTGATCACCGCCGCCTCCGTGCAGGACACCAACGGCGGCAAGGACGTCGTGACCCTGCTCGCCGCTGCTCACCCCGCCGTGACCGCCGGATGGGTCGACGGCGGCTACAAGAGCGGGTTCCTGGAGCACGCCGCCGGGGCCGGGATCAATTTCGCCGTCGTCCCCAAAGACCCGGATCAGAAAGGATTCGCCCCGCTGCCCCGCAGATGGGCGGTCGAGCGCACCTTCGGCTGGTGGGTACTGCACCGGCGGCTTGTCCGGGACTTCGAGACTCTCCCGGAACGTTCCGTCACCATGGTCCACTGGGCGATGATCGACAACATGAGCCGCCGGCTGACCGGCGAAAGCACCCTAACCTGGCGAGACACCTCCGCCGAAACCGGCGAACCATCACTGGTGTAGCTCAGACGCCCTCTAAGAAGGCTGGCGCTCGCCGCGTCATCGCCAGGCACCACTAGCTCGAGTTGTTAGACAGCGACTGCCCTGAGCCCGGTCGCCGCGCAGGCTAGTGTGCCGAAGGTCGTTTCACCATTTGGCCCTGGCGGTCTGCGGCCGCATCGTGCGCCGCAGGCCGGGCCACCTGGGGGACTGCCGGATGCTGGCACCGTTACTTGTCGCGCTCCAGATGGGCCGGCCATCCTAGTTGCAGTCTGACCGGGTCCCCGAGATCGGGCTCTAACGCTAAGTTCGTCCACGTCCCGGCCGGCGACTCAAGGCCAAGGTGTTCGGAGACAGGTGGTCAGCGGCTCGCGTATGGAGTTGAAGCTCGGCCGTCTCTGAATCCGCGCATTCGCCCCGACAACGCGGCCCATAGTCCCCCGGATAGTCCCCCAGCCGACGAGCCGAGGTCTGGCAGCCTGACGTTCTGCCTGGTAGATCTGGTGGGCGGTACTGGGATTGAACCAGTGACCTCTTCCGTGTCAGAGATGTCCGGCCCGGCGGTTTCCTTGATGGTTCACCTGACCGTGGCTGCAGTCAGGGGGAAGAGCTTGTCGATCGCCGCTGCGCCCTCGGCGAGCACGGGCCTCAGCTCTCTCCGGTAAACCCGCTGTGTCGTGACCGTAGTCGAGTGGCCGGCGATGCGGGCAACCTCCTCGATTGGCAATCCGGCGAGTGAGAGTAGCGAGATTCCGGTGTGCCGCAGCTCCCGAGGCGTCCAGTCCTCGCCGATTTTGGCCGCACTGCATGCCTTGCGGAAGGCTTTCCGGACGTTCGCTGGGTCGAGTTCGCCGCCGCTCGCGGTGGCGAACACCAGGCCCTCCCGGTTGCTCTGACCCCTGTACTCGATCAATATTGCTAGCGTCAGCCTGGGGATAGCTAGGGTCCGCCGCGACTTCTGGGTCTTGGTGTCGCCACTCGCCCTGACCGATCGCCAGACCTCAACATGGGGAGGAGACGCGTCCAGATGGACGTGCGGCCACGTTAGCGCTCTTGCCTCCTCGGTCCGCATGCCGGTGCCGACGCTCAGCGCAATGTAGGCCTTCAGCCAGCCCTCAGACGCCGCCAGGAGCCCCGCGACTTGCTCCTGCGTCATCGCCTTCGACGGCCGGCCGGTCTGGCCCTTCGGCGTCGGCGTCAACTTCGAGACGTTGACCCCGATCAGCTTGCGGGCCATGGCGTAGTCGAGCGTCCGGTCGAGCGCGTTGTGGCCCATGATGACGGAGGACGATGCATAGGCCGCGGCCATCGCCTTCAGAGCGCGCTCGATGTCGGTCACCTCCAGGTCGTGGATCGATACCTCGCCGATGGTGGCCAGCAGCGGGTTGATGACGTCCAGGTTCTTGCGCACAGTGCTGGCAGCGACATCGCCATTCTCCAAGCTGGCCAGCCAGTCCTTTGCCGCCTTGTCGAGCGTGTAGTCCGCCGCCGCAGGCCTGAGGCCAGCGGCGATCTCAGCCTTCAGCTGCCGCAGGTTCTCTGTCGCCTCGGTCTTGGTCCTCCCGGAGGTGCGGCGCTTAATCTCCCGGCCGTTGCCCGGTTTGTGGCCGACGATCACCTCGCCGCGCCAGCGCCCCTTACAGTTTCGGTGTCTGACCGGGTCCTTGCAGTCACCTCGATGCTCGAAATGGACGCCGCCATCGCCGCGAGACCGATGCTCTGCCATGAGCATGATGCTACACGGATGGGGGGGGTAAGTGGGGGGTTACTGCGGCCGATCCGTAGCGACTCCGAGCCACTGTGCGCGACAGAACCTACAGTTCAGAGCCATGCAATCCTGCAAACACCGTGAAGAATTCGGGCAGATTTATCCATGGTAAGGAGAAGGTCTACGGTTCGATTCCGTAAGGGGGCTCGCAGCTCAGAGGCCGGTTCTTATCCTGGGACCGGCCGTTTTGATCTTGGTGCAGCAGCAAAGTGCAGCAACGGTTGTCACGTGTCGAGCCACTGTCCGAGCTTCTTGAGTGCCTCGCGTGTGGCGGCTGAGGGTACTTCGGTGTAGATCTCCATCGTCAGCGCGATCTTGCTGTGCCGGAGGATCTGCATGGCTATGCGCGGATGTACGTCCAGCGTCGCCAGCAGCGATCCGCAGGTCTTGCGCGCGCCGTGTACGGTGATCTTGGAGACTTTGGCCCTGGTGATGCGGCGGTCGAAGTTGCGGTTGAAGTTGCGCGGTTCGATCGGCGTGCCGTGACGGGTGGTGAACACCAGGCCGGTGTCGATCCAGGCATCGTCCGCGTGCTCACGGTCAGCGTCCTGCTCGTCCTGCCGGAGCCTGAGCGCAGCGATGCACAGGTCGGGGAGCGGTAGCGGGGCTTCGGATGATTCGGTCTTGGTCGCGCTGCGGATGAGCTGGCGGCCGACGCGCTGTACCTGCTCGCCGATGTACAGCTCGGCCTGATCTAGATTGACCAGCTCCCAGGTGAGCCCCAGCAGTTCGCCCTTGCGGAGGCCCAGGACGAGCACCAGGACGTAAGCTGGGTAGAGCACGTCTCCGTCGCGGCGGGCTGATTCAAGGAACTGGCGCGCTTCATCGACTGTCCACGAGCGCCGCTTGCGCTTCGGCTCACGTCGGCTTGACAGCCGGACGACTGCAGCAGGATTGCGGGTGATGAGCTGATCTTCGATGGCGCAGGTGAGCGCCGCGCGCAGCACGTTCCGCGCGTCCTTGCGGGTCTCCGCGGAGATGGTTTCGTGGCAGCACTTGCCGACTGCGCAGCATCGCTGCTCGGCTTCTGGCCGCGAGGCGTCCTTGCCCTGCGCGCAGCACTGGCAGATCTGGCCGAGCTTGTTGAGCCATTGTCTGACGTGCTGGACCTGGAGTTTGTCGAGGCGCTTAGCGCCCAGGTGGGGAATGATATGCAGGCGGGAGAATAGTTCGTATTTCTCGTATGTCTTTGGCGCGAGGTTGGGACGCACGATGTCATCGAGCCAGTAATGCAGGAACTTCTCGAGCGTCGGCAGGTCTGATGCCACGGGCGCGCGGCTGGCTTCGTCCCGGAGCTTTAGCCATGCACGCTGAGTATCATCATATGTCTTGCCTTTGACATACTTACGGTAGCGCTCACCGGCAGGGCTTGTGCACCAGACATATCCTCGGAAGCCGCCCTTGACTGGGTAGATTGATCCTTCGCCGTTGTGACGTCTGCTCATGCAGCTTCTCGTTCGACAACACGCTGAATATACTGATCAACCCACTCCGGTAGAATGCGACGGTGCCTTCCGTCTTTGATTGAGCGGATCTGCCCGGACAGAACAAGGAACTTAGTCTTGGTAAGTCCGTAGCCGAGCATTTCGGCGACCTCGGCCATCGAGTACCACCTGCGGTTGCTGGTTATTTCCAATTGAGACGGTCCTTTCTGTTAGTCACTTAATGCGGAGTTCTTCGCGCGCCATTCGCCGGTGCTCGCGGGCTCGTGCTGCGGCGGACAGGGCGAGGAGCGCGTCGCCGGTGGTGCGCCAGCCTCGTCCGGCCCATTCGAGGTCGGTCTCGGTGATGACGGTCGGGTCGTCGTGGTGATCGGCGAGCGGGTGCTGTCGGCGTTGCCAGTCGCGTCGGGCGGCGCGGAGTGCGCGCATGGTGGTGGAGTAGCGGCGGCTTTTGGTGGCGAAGTGGCCGCGGTAGCCGAGCATGTGCGCCCAGCGCCGGAGTGCCTGGTAGTCCTCGTGCGGGTGGGCGCCGATCTTGAGGCAGGCGCCGATGAGGCGTCCCTGGTGGGTGCGCTTGTCGGCCCAGATGCTGGCGTTCTCGGCGGTGATGCGGCCGGGCGGGATGCCGGCGGGCTCGGTGCTTTTGGTGGCGTACTTGGCCAGGTAGGAGGCGACGGCGACGTCGGTGATCTGGCCGTCGCTGGCGACGAGCGACGACTCGGGGATCGACCTGGGCGCCCCACCTGATGTCCCAGCCGGCTGGTCTTGGCCGGATGCGGGACGGTGGCGAACCAGACGGTCGCGGCGACCTGGCGGATGAGTCCGGCGAGCAGGTCGGCGGTGATGGCGGGGTGGGGCTGGACGGTTCGTTCTCGGGGTGGACGGGGTCGATGCCGTCGAGCCGGAAGATGGCGTGGAAGTGGATCAGTCCGCGGCGCTGGAATTCGGCGACCTTGGCATAGGACAGCCGGACCCGGGCGCCGTGGGTTCTGGCGTGCTTGTCGAGCTGGCGGCGCAGGGTGATGACGGTGCGGCGCCATAGCTCGGAGGCGTGGGCGTTCCAGACGACGGCGGCGTTGTAGTCGTAGCAGTCGGGGCAGAGCGGTCGGCCGAGGCAGGCGTCGTCTTCCTTGTGCCGCTGTCCGCAGGAGATCCGCTGCCCGTGCGTGCAGTAGGAGGCTTTGCGGCGGGGCCGGCATCGGGCGACGCGTCCGCCGGGTCGGTGATGACGCGGGTGTGGACGGGGCCGAACGACGGGGCGGTGAAGGTGGCGAACACGCACGGGTGGACGGCGACGGATTCGGGGATGCCCTTGCCGCCGGCGAGCCCGGCGCGGATGAGCTGGTAGGTGTCGGCCCGGTAGGTTTCGGCGCAGGCGCGGGCAGACCGAGGCGCGGCGGTCTCCGCAGGGCAGGTAGATCACCTTGTCCGGCGTGTCGGTCGGTGTTCAGGGTGCTGAGGATCTCGCCGGTGGCGGGGTCGATGTCGCGGATGGTGCCGCGCAGCCGGATCGGCCGGGCGCAGCCGCCTGCGGGCATGGTCGTGCTGAGCCAGTGGTGGTAGTCGTCTCGGGCGGCGCGGTCGAGCAGTTCGTCGTCGAGTGTCCGGGTGCTCGCCCCGGTCCCCGTGCGGTGATCGGTGAGCACGGGGAGCAGGGCCAGCGCCGGGGCAGTCATGCGCTGCTCACCGCGTGCCGGGCGGTGCCGATGGACGGTGCTGTGGTGGCAGGCTGCGGTTCGGGGTGGCTGAGGACGGGCCAGGTGACCTGGCAGGTCAGGCACTGGTAGCCGTATTCCTCGCTGCCGCCGACGATGACGGCGTAGGGGAGGACGTCGTGGCTGCTGCAGGCCGGGCAGGTGTCGCTGATAGCGGATGGTCATGCGGCATCGCCGTGGCTGCGGTCGTGCAGCCGAGTTGATGACGTTGCCGTCGCCGGGGTGGCTGCCTTGCCGGCGTGGTGGGTGGCGCGTGCCTGTGCGGCCCAGGCGGCGAGGTCGATGATCTGCTCGTCGGTGAGGTAGGCGGCTTTGACCCGGCGGGGGATGCCGTCTTCGGCGCGCAGCCAGGACACGCCGCGGGACTGGGGGTCGATCTCGGTGGCGGAGTAGCCCATGTTGGCCCAGCCGTGCCCGAGGATGGTGTCGGAGGATGCCTCGGTGGAGCAGCGGAAGGCCCACCGGTAGCCGAACAGGTCGCGCAGGCTGGTGGGGATGATGTCGGCGGAGGGCCGCTGGGTTGCTTCGACCGGGATGATGCCGGGTGCGCGGCCGCGGGCGACGATGTCGCGGTTGCAGGCGTTGAATTCTTTCTGCTGGGCCGGAGTGCCGACGGTGGCGGAGTAGTAGGCGACCTCGTCGATGGGCACGAGGTAGACCGGCCAGCCCAGGCCGGGGGTGATCTTGCGCATCTTGTGGTCGAGCAGCCATTCGGTCCGCTCGTCGATCTGGCCCTGGAGCCAGTGCATGGTGTCGATCGCGTCGTCGATGGACGGGCCGATGAACCGCTCGGCGCAGTCGCGCCACAGCCCGAGTTCGACGCGCTTGCCGTCGATGAGGATGAGCTGGCAGTCGGGTGACAGGGCGCCGTGCGCGACGATGAGCTGCAGCGCGACGGACTTGCCGCCGCCGGGCTCGCCGCCGATGAGCATGTTCCGTTCGGCGAGGGTGACCTCGACGCGCTGGCCGAGTTCGTCGGAGCCGAGGTGGATGGGCTTCCAGATGGATAGCGCGGCGACCGGGATGCTGTCAGCTCCTCATCGCCGGGCTCGCTCGCCGAGGTCGCGGGCGAGCTGCCGGTAGGCCTCGATGCAGGGCCAGTGGCCGGTGAGTGCTCGGAGCAGTCCTCGAGCGGGTTGCCCTGGCAGCGCGGGCAGCCAGGCGTGTCGGCGCGCGCGGTAGGCGATGGCGTCAGCGAGCATGGCGCGCAGGCAGTCGGACTGAGTTGCGGACAGGACCACGCGCGGCGGCCCGTAGAAGATGTCGCGGAGCGCTGGTGACGGTGCAGTCGTCGCACAGGCCGCTGTCGGGCGGGGTGCTGATGAACGCGGCGCCGCAGCGCTGGCAGGACCAGCAGGTGCTGATGAGGTCAGTCATCGAGCTGGCCTCCTTCCGGTGCGGTGCGGGTGCCCCTGGAGAGCGGGGTGCCCTGGGTCTCCGGGGGCGTCCCGCCGGGTGGTCATCGCGCGATGGTGATCTCGCGGACAGGGACAGGGCCCGGTGCTTGAGCGGCTCGGGCCGGATGAGGGTCCGGTTGAGCCGGGTCTCCCAGGACCGGGCAGTGCGGACGTGGTCGAGGTACTCGCCCGGCCGCCTGGACCAGGCCGTAGGCGGTGTCCGGCAGACCTGCTCGGTGGTCTTGGACTCGAAGATGAGCCGGAGTGCCTGGCGGGCTTCCTCGACGTTGCGGGCCACCCGGTCGGTGATCAGGCCCTGTGGCGGCATGGGGATGAACTCGGTGACGAACAGCTCCCGCTGCCGGGGCGTGACGGGACGCCGAGCAGCTCGCGGGCGAGTTCGGTGTAGCGGCGGATCTCGGTTCGCGCGCCGGTTACGGCCTGGCGGGCTTCCTCGATCCGGTTCCGCCAGGAGGATTTGTGGATGAAGGAGAAGGTGGCGCCGGTCCGCTCGCCTTCGAGCTCGGCGGCGCGGAAGGTGTTGGCGCACACGATGCGGACCGCGGTGGCCCGCAGCGCGCAGGCGGCGGTTCCGTCGTGCCGGTTGGTGATGGCCAGGTACGGCAGGGTGAGGCTGTCATCGCCGGTTAAGGTCGACGGGCTCGTCCAGCAGGGCGAGGCACCAGACCGAGCGGCCGCCGTCCAGGACACCGGCGGTTTCCCACTTGACGTTGGGCTGGGCGAGAACGGCTTCGACGATCTCGCCCATCTCGCCGTGGTCGATGACGGTGTAGGTGTCTTTGTTGACCGACAGGACGGCTCCGGTGTCGGACCGGGTGATGGCCTTCCAGCCCGGCTACCGGCTCGTAGGCCGGGCGAGCCGTCGGCGGTGATGCCGTCGATGGCGTAGATGTCGGCGGTGACGGGGTCCCAGTCCAGGCCGGCGAGCTTGCGGGCGGTGTCCCAGTCGCCGGGGTAGTCGGCAGGATGGTGCCTTCGCGGTGCCAGGGCATCTGGCGGACCGAGAACATGGATTCGACGTTTGCTGGCATGCCAGCGCTTCCCTTCACAGGGTAGATGAACTTCGGGTGATGGGTCGGCGGTGCGCATCCGTGGTTCAGGCGGCGCGGGCGCCAGGACGGTTCGCGCGATGCG
Source organism: uncultured Actinomycetota bacterium (assembly GCA_963711535.1). Classification (GTDB taxonomy): domain Bacteria; phylum Actinomycetota; class Actinomycetes; order Streptosporangiales; family Streptosporangiaceae; genus JAJYUU01. The sequence goes on from CAVQEN010000008.1 coordinate 2,107,428, forward strand.
GCCGGGGCCAGGCCGGACGAGATGACGTTGTGCGCGGCGAGGGTGTCGTGGCGCACGATGTCGAGGGTGACGAGCTGCGCCCGCTGTTTGGAGACACTCGATGCGTGCCTGGCGGGCGTAGCAGGCGGCGGCGATCTCGCCGGAGTGCGCTTCGAAGTCCTCGGCGCAGATTCCGGCGCGGCACCAGATCAGTGCCCGCTCGCCGACCTCGGTCGGGGTGATGCGGAGCACCAGCGGCAGGCGCCCGGACCGGGTGTGCATCCGGGTCTCGTAGCAGACCCGCTGGATGCGGTGCCGGGACAGGACGCACCAGGCACCGGCGGATCACTGTGCTGCCGGGTCCAGGGCAGGACCATGACAGTGGTGATCAGACGCCGCCAGGACGATGCCAGCGACCATGACTGCGGTCATGACTGTGGTCAGCGTCCACAGCCAGCGGACGCGGACCGCGACAGGGATGAGCAGTCTCGGTGCGGAACCGCCAGAGGGTGCCGATGGCGCTGCGGTGGGTTCTGAGCATCAGCGCATCGATCGGGTAGGGGTTGTTGCGGTGGCTGCGCGCCGAGGCCTGGGCGGCATGGCCGGGTCACCGGGCCAGTCGCTCCGGCTGGCATTCCGGGCATGGCCGGATCGCCAGAGCGCGGCTGTTGCCGATGACGCGGACAATGCGTCCGCGGTCCCCGCAGGCCAGGCAGGACTGCTGGTGACCGGGACCAGCGAATGCCGTTGCCGGTCCTAGCGCGCGGTCAGCCGTGACCGGCTGCGGGTGTGCCGGCGGCTGATGTGCCCGCTGCACGCGCAACGGCGATCCAGATCGCGGCGGCCAGGATGATGCCTGAGCCGATGCCGATGGCGGCGGCCTCGAGGATTTCGGCGAGGACGTGGCCGGCTCGGCGAGGGCCGGGCCGATGGTGCCGATGATGATGAGCGCGATGATGATCACCGCGATGGCCGGCCGGTGCTGCCTGAGCTGCTGCTGTTGTGACAGCAGGACGGCTTACACATGACAGGCCGCCTGGCACTCGGTAGCGTGAATCACGCCACTCACCTCTTTCGAATGGGCTTCGGATGGGCTTGGTGTGGCTGGCCGGGCCGGGGGATCGCGAGTCCTCCAGGCCCGGTATCAGTTGGTCAGAACCCGTCGTCGGGTTCGCGTTGCATCCGGATGTCGACGTTCAGCCGGGATAGCTGCTCGGATGCGACATCGATGCAGTCGAGGGCCTCAGCCGAGAATGGCTGTGACCGCGGACATGTCCAGGGGCTCGGTGCCCTTGCTGCCGTCGTGATCGAGAGCTCCGCTTCATGGCAGTGTCGGCCAGCTTCTGCGTCAGCTGCTCGGCTTCGGACAAGACCGAACGGGCCAGGCTGGCGACATGATAGACGAGCTGTTCCTGGACGCGGTCCGATGCCGTGCTCGCGGTGCGCTGCGAGTCCTTGTTCTCGTTGCTGTCGGTGCTGCTGTCGGCGGCTGGGAGCTGGTGATGCTGCTGGTCATGGCAGCCGGTGATCCTTTCCGTGCGTGGTGCGTTGCGGCGGCCAGCGGCTGGCGGTCAGTCACCTGTCAGCGACTGGACCGCCATGCCGGCTGGACCTGGTTCAGGCGGCCTTGGCCTGGCTGGAAGGCTGGATCGAGAACGCGCGGTACGCGACGCCGTTCTTGCCGTCTCGGGCCCACGGGATCGCTTCGAGCTCCGAGAACTGCGACAGGCTGACCCTGGCTCACCTTGGGCTGATCACCAGTCACCGTGACCCGGATCACCTCCCCGTGCTCGGGATCTAGCGCGAGGACCTCGACGACCCACTCGGGCCGGTTCGTGGTCTTGTTCACCTTCTGCTGGGTGCCGCCGAACTCGGTCTTCGGCTCGGGCTCCTTCGTCACCGTGAAGACCACCTGCGAGGTGTCGAGCACGAGACGCATGATCACCACTTCCTTTCCGTGGCAGCCCCGTTCCTGCGGGGCTATTCGCCTTCGCGTGACCGGATTGGTCACGACACCAATCTCGCTGCGGCGGCCGGGACGCCGTAACCCCTGTACGATCCAGCTAGGACGAGTTATGGTGGGGCAATATAGTCCCAAGACGTCCCTTGAGGAAATGGCCATGAGGAATGACCGGCTCCGCGATGCGTTAATGACGGCCCGGCTGACTCATGAGGATCTGGCTGCGGAGCTGGGCGTAAGCGCGAAAACTGTCGAGCGATGGGTAACCCAGGCCCGGACTCCGTACCCGCAGTTCCGGCACAGGATCTCGGTGCTGGTGCAGAAGGACGAGCGGTGGCTGTGGCCGGACGGCTATTCACGTACCCGGCGCGGGGAGATCACGCGAATCGGAGATCGTCTCGATCTACCCGTACCGCGCTGATGTGCCAGACGAGCTGTGGGCCAGGCTGTTCGAGAACGCTGCCGACCAGATCGGCATCCTGGTCTACTCCGGCTTCTTCCTGGCCGAGCAGCATGTCCACAAGATCGAGCTGCTGAAGAAGAAAGCCGATGACGGCGCCTCGGTGCGCATCCTGCTCGGCGACCCGGACTCATCGGCGGTCGCGCTGCGCGGCCAGGAAGAGGACATCGGCGACGCGATCGCGGCGAAGATCCGCAATGTTCTGCTTGCCTATTACGGGCCTTATGCCAGTCACCCGGGCATCCGCATCAGGCTGCACTCAGCGACGCTGTACAACTCGATCTACTGGTTCGACGACGACATGCTCGTCAACACGCACGCCTACGGGGTACCAGCGCACTTCGCGCCTGTATTCCACCTGCGTCACCTCAGCTCCGGGACGCTATTCCAGACCTACGCCCGCAGCTTCGACCGAGTCTGGGACCAGACCCGCAAGACCTGGGACGGCAAGAAGGTGATCACGAATGCCTGAGCGCATCGACTACCTCGACGACCCCGAAGCGCCCCAGGCCAATAGCGTCGTGCCCTCCGCCAACGTGATCGTCGTCAACGGCCAGGGCGAGATCCTGCTCATGCGGCGCACCGACAACGGCAACTGGGCCGTTCCCGGGGGCGGCATGGACCTCGGTGAATCGATCACCGATGCAGCCGTCCGCGAGACCGAAGAGGAGACCGGCATCGAATGCGCGATCACCGGCCTCGTCGGCATCTACACGAACCCGCGCCACGTCATCCGCTACACCAGCAACGAGGAAGTCCGGCAGGAATTCTCAGTCGTGTTCACTGCGCGCCCCACTGGCGGCGAGCTGAGGGCCAGCAGCGAATCATCCGAGCCGCACTGGGTCACGCCGACGACAGCTGTCACGCTGCCGATGCACCCATCGATGCGCCAGCGCATCCAGCACTACCTTGACAATCGCGCCGAACCCTACCTCGGCTGAGCCGCCAGCAGCTCCTCAACCCGAGCAGCCGTCGTCAAAATCTCCGGCGCGGCCAGCTCGACAAACCGGGTCACCTCATGATCTGGACCATACCGGCCCCGGATCTCCACTAGGCGCTCGGCAGCACGCACATAGTCCCCATCCGGCCCGGTGGTCATATCGCAGTACAGCAACGCATCACTCAGAATCGGATCTCCGGACGAGAACTCCGACGCCAGCTCCGCGTCCAGACCACGCACCTTGGCCTCGATGGGCGCACACGAGTGATACGCGACCAGGCTGATGACAGCTTCGTCGACCCCGGTCCGGCGAAGGTACCGTGCGCCATCGAGCGGATGGAAGCCGGTCTCAACCAGACCAGGGGCGTAGCCGATGTCATGCAGCCACGCCGCAGCTACAAGATCATCCGACAGGGCAAGCTTCTCAGCGACCCACCTGGCCCGCCGGGCAACCGACCGCACATGGCGCCAGCGCCGGGGCCGAGCCTCGCTCAACTCCGCACGAGCCAGGCTCGCCGCATCATCAACGTTCATGACGCCCGACAGTATCCGGTACTGCGCATTGCGCGGTTTCGGTTCGATGACTCCCTGGAGCTGAGCAACATCCGGGCAACACCGCCGAAACGCTCAAGCACCGGGGGTCGAGGTCGCCCAGCTCTGCTCGCCGGAGAGTCACCAATCGAAGCAGCTCGCGATAGCACTAAACCGTCACTGTCACAGAGCGCGCCGTGGGCGCGCCGCGTCCATTCCGTGTCCGGTGACATGCACAACAACGAATCGCTTCGCCAAGATCATCATCGCCGTCGGAGGGCCGCGTCAAGCCGAATCTGAGTTAGCTCACGATCTTGGATCTCTGACCGGCTCGTCGCTCAGACCTGCCGTTTTCTTACCTCGCGCGGCGGGTGCATATGCGCACTAGCCCGGGCGGCCCGGAGACTGATCGGAGACCACGACGGGCAGTTACCCGACGTCAAGGTCGACCTCCCGGCGGAGCACGCTGTACATGACAGCGTCGTGCCAGCGACCGTTCTGGAAAGCGGCACCGCGGATTATCCCCTCCCGGGTGAACCCGGCCTTCTCCAACGCAAACTGCTCGGCGAAGTTGGTCACCTCAGTCCCAGCCTCGATCCGGTTCACCTGAGAGTGCGCGAACAAGTACCGCACCAGCAGCCGCTGCGCAGCAGTTCCGTAGCCCTGGCCACGGCTTTCCGGCGCCAGGGCGATCCCGACGTTCCAGCAGAACGAAGTCCGCGCCATCTGCCTCTTTTGCCAGCCGACGAATCCGGTCCGCTCCCCGGCCACCGACACCATCAGCACGCCTGACGCCTCATCGAGCAGGCCGTTTTCCTCCCACCGGCGCCGGAAGGCGTGCGGATTCTGCCACCCAAACCACTCGTGCTCCCCGGTCGCCTCGGGGCCACTGGTTAGCCGGTACAGCAGCGGAAGATCGTCCTCGGCGGCGGGAATCAGATCCACTTGGTCCTGCATGACTCAAGGCTAGGGACAACGAGCGGATGATCTGCCGGAGACTCTCTATACGAGCAGCTGAAGCAAGCGGCCCGCGGCACGCTGCTCTGTTCCGGCGGGGTTACGGCGGCTGGCATGCCCGCCCGGTAGCAGCATCGTGAGCCAGTGGGCGGCCATTATCCGCCGCAAGTTCAGTACATCATTCCGTTCTGCCCGGCTCAGGTCGAAGCGGCTGAGGAAGTCTTCGGCGTCGATGCCGCCATGTGCCCATACCGTCAGGTGCTCGGTGAAGTCGGCAAGTGCCTGTGCCCTGCTGCTCGGCCCGGAGTCCTCGAAGTCGACGACGCGGACGCCGGTGCCGTCCCAGAGAAAGTTGGCTAGGTTGCCGTCGCCTTGGGCGAACACTTGGTGCGCAGTGCTTCCCATCACTGTCGCTGCAGGGTCATCCGTGGAAAGCCAGGCCAGGGCTTTTTCCAGGGCATGACGCGTCAGTGGATCGACTGTGTCTTCCGGGCAGGCTGAGGCCAGCTTCCGGATCTGGGCCGGGAAGGCTTCCGGAGGGAAGGTGCGCTCAAATCTGCTGTAGACGGCAGCCGGAGGCGCATGGTGTACGCGATCAAGCGCGAGAGCGATCGCGTCGAGCTGATTCGCCGTGATAGGTCCTGTGAGTGACTCGCCCGGCAAACGGCTCATGACGATCGCCGGTTGCTGCGCGTCCAGGCAAGCTCGGATTGGGCGCGGCGCGTGGCCTGGCGCGTGCTGGTGAAGAAGCGACAGGGCTCTCCACTCACGAGCGGCTTCAGCGCCGCAGCCATACCGGAATCGCTTTACGACTGTTCTCGCCCGGACGCTGATCTCGTGTGTGCTCTCAATCGCCACGCTCCCAGACTTTACCGCCGCACAGAATGGAGACAGACCAGTGCAGCAATGAGCGCCCCGACACTGTGCACCGTGGCCGACACGCCGTCGGCTATCGACGTTGGCACGCGTTAGATGAGCCGTGTCATGGTGCAGTGAGGGATTGGGTTGCTTGGAAAGTCTGATTCATATTCCAGCGTCCAGTCTTCGTTCCTGGCGACTCGGCGCAAGGCACGGCCGAAAGTCCCGTGGCTGACTATGAGTAGCTGCCGGCTGGGGTTCGAGCGGAGGTGTTGCAGAGCCGCAGCAGCTCGCTGCTGGACTGCGCTAACTGGCTCTGCTCCGGGAACGTTATCGACGTCCCTGTAAATCCAGTCATGGGTTCCGAGCAACTGCCGCACGAGCACTGGTACAGTCCGCCAGATGCCCATCTGCGAACTGACCCGCCATCACGCAACCGCGTTCCTCGATCCTGAGCACAGCGCGCTAATCGAAGAACTGCGATCCAGGTGGGACCCTCAGATGGCCAGCCAGATCGCCGCGCACATCACGCTGCTGTACCCCGAGGAAATCCCCGACCCGGCGGACCTGGATCAGCTCGCGCAGTCGGCTGCTGCGTGCACGCCTCCGTTCAGCATCACGCTAGGCCCCGCGTTCTATGTCGGCTCGCCCGGCGGCGGTGTGTTCTTTGAAGTTCATGACACTGACAGCGGCATCTGCTCCTTCCGGGCCAGGACAGTACGGCCCGCCAAGGCCATCGATTTTTTTCCGCATGTGACCGTCGTCCATCCGCGGACCTCCCGCCAGGGTCAGCAGGCCTGGCAGGCTCTGGCTGAGGTTCGCCTCGATGTCCAGTTCACCGTCAAGGAGGTGGCGATCACGGCGTCTGATGGCAGCCGATGGCGCACCGTGCGGCGGCTGCCACTGGCGGGTGCCTGAGGCCCGAGCAGCTTCCGCTCCTAGCACCATGTCTGCTCAGGCCGGATATCCGCGCGGAATCGCGGAATCGTCTAACGGACAAAACGACTAACGGATTGCCCGTGAGAACTTTCTCTACGTCTTCAAGGGCGCCTTCGGCGCCGCCGTGCTGGCCGGATGAGGTCAGGCAGTGACGCCCCACGGCCGGATTTCGAGAGATGACTAGCCAAGCGCATCTGGGTCGGCTGCAGTTCTGATAGTGCAGGGAATGCCGCCGCTCTGCCAGCGGCAGCGTGGCCCGCTGCCTTAGCGCAAAAGCGCACGGCGCGGGCCGCTGCCTTCCCGTGCTCCCCAACGCTCGGCCGCCGCCCGGTGACCGCGCTTCCCATCTGACCACTCGAATTGGGCGGAGTGAGCGGGCCCGTCCTCCCGGTGCCGCGCATCCTGACGCCGCGCACAGATCACAGTCAAGGGCGCTCGCTAGCTCGCGTCGCTGGCGCGATGACGCTTTGCGCCACCCTTGAGTGTGATCTTGCCCGGCGCGTTTTTGCACCTATCGGAAGGACGGCGTGCTATGACTTGTACGCCTGACGTTTGGCCGACGAGCCGCGGTCGGCGTATCAGGGGACCTGAGCGGTTACCAGTGGAACGACGAAGACGAATGTGCCGTCGGCAGGGAGCCCGGCTTATCAGCGGCGCCGAGGACGAGAACATCGAGCGAGCCAAGACCTCAGTGCTGCAGCTGCCGGCAAGGCGCCGGGGCTCCGGTTCTGCGTGCCTAGTTCCCGCCGGTTGCCGGGGCACAGACGAGAGGGGTTATTTCCGATGACGGCAACTGCCGCCAGAGGCGCGTAGCGGATCCGGGTGCGGAAGGATAAGTGGCCGCTGCCCGGTGCGTATGCGCCCAGGCCGGTGCTGGAGTGGGAAGACCGGGTGCTGGGTAGCGACCAGTTCGGCACCTGGCTGTTCTGCGCCGAGGGTGACGTCCACCATAGCGCCGACGGCGGGCAGAAGGTGCTGCCTAGTGATGGTGTGCAGCTGCTCCCCGAGGCGGGCTGGTGGGTAGCCTTCTGGTGGTGCGCGGAGAGCTGGATCGGTGTCGACATCTGCACCCCGCCGGTACTGGACGGGTCGGGCTGGAGCTACATCGACCTTGAACTGGACTTGGCGCGGCTCGCGGACGGCAGCGTCCTGCTCGTTGATGAGGACGAGTTCGAGCAGACTGTGATTGCGTGTCGGCTGCCCGGTGACGTCGTCACCGCGGCCCGCATGACGGCCAAGGACCTGCAGGCCAGGCTGACCACGCCATCCGAGCCCGTCGTGGCGGCCGGATGGGACTGGCTCAACCGGGCCTGATGCTGCGGCTTCTTCCGACTAGGTCGAGATATGCGGTGACGGAATCGGTGAGCCAGCCGCAGGACCGATCCGATAGGTCCGACAGCCGCCGGGTGATGCCGCGAAGGGTGTCCAGCTGCGCGGAGGGTTCAAGGTCCTGGTAGCCGGGGTCGCTGCCGATGAAGCGGATCATGTCGCGCACGTGCTGGAAGTTGCCGCGCGCAAATGTCCTTGGCCGCAAGCGGGATGAACGACAGGTACTTGTGACGGAGTTCCTCAGCTGTGATCTGTCTGGCGGGGTCGGCGGGAGGTCAGGGCATCGAAGGTGTCACCGCCTGCGGGTACTTTCTGGCGTTGGAACAACACCTTGCAGCCGATCGGCCACGGGGTCGCTGACGCCGGGAAGATGCAGTAGTCGACCCAGAACGGCAGCCCGTCAAGCAGATGCACGCCATTGACCTGGGTGCATCGGGCCGGGGCATTCTGCCGGGAGTCAACGATCAGGGGTGCGCGGGCCCAGATTCTGCTCGCGGGCCGGTCCGCGAACGGGCCGATCTGGTCATCGTCCATGAGGATCATGAAGTCGATGTCGCTCCAGTCATCTGCGGTCCCGCGGCCCAGCGAACCGACGAGCGCCACCGCCTGCACCGTGCTGTCGGAGCGGAGCGCACCGGTCAGTTCGGCCAGCAGTCGGCTCCGCAGGACTGCCAGTCGCCGCGATCCGCCGTGGTCCGTGTGGGCCTGACGGATCATGCGATGTCCTTGACGTAGTAGACCAGGGTCCAGTCCCATTCCGGCCGGGTCTCCTGCCCGACCTGACGGTATCCGATGCCGGAGTAGAAGGCCATGGCCTCAGGCTGGTTCGTGGCGGTGTCCAGCCAAGCCTGCCGGTAGCCCAGCGCGGCAGCCTCCGCCTCTAGCCTGCTCATGATTGCGCGACCTAGGCCCAGCCGGCGTCGAGCCGGGTGAACCCGGACGCGCAGAATCTCAACGCGGCCTGGCACGCCGGCCGCGGGCCGGAAACCACCCATCGCCGCCACATGGCCGTCGAGTTCGGCGACCAGCAGTTCGCCCCCAGCCGCACCAAAACTCCGGTCAGGATCCGCCAGGTCCGCAAAAGCTGTCGGCGGGAACGATTCAGCCGGGGCAATCGGAAACGCTGCCGCTGGATCAGCGGTGTGACCCACGTTCGGGAGCACCGACAATGCCCAGACAACAGGCAGGTCCCGAGCCTCGGCAGACCTCAACGTGAGCATGGGCCGATGTTTCCAGTTCGCGGCCGCACCTGCGATCGGATTATCTAGTGCCCGAACGGGACGACCAGGAGCCGGTCGCTGTCTAGGCGGAGCACAATATCGACCTTGGGCACGCGCGCTGCCTCAGCTATCAACTGTTCAGTTATCAAGTTTCCAGACATGAGGATCGCGATCTTGCTAACAAACTGCTAACAACAACTGTGGATCGGCGTGGCCGAATGCGGACGCGTCCCATACCCACAAGCCGGACCAGCCCTGCTCAGCAGCCCGGCACGGACACACGTGGACGCGCAAAGCCTCCTGAAAATCGGACGCTCAACTACTGTGATGGCGCAGCAACCGGCGCAGCGTCGCCTCTCAACGCGAGCATTCGACGCGCATGGACGACCAGCCAGCAGGAACGATCCTCAGCGACCCGGCTGGCCAGAGTTCGCGTCGAGGAGGTCAGGGGTTCAAGTCCCTCAGCTCCACACCTGAGCTCTGTCGCTGGCGTTGAGCTTGCTGGACACGCGGCGGGGCACCTGGTTCGTCAAACAACACCATGACCGCCGGCGCTACCTGGCCGAAGTCACCGCCTGCCACCGATGGGTCCCCTTGCCGACCGAGCATCGCAACTGCGAGCGTACGACGATTCGGCCCGCATCTCTCAGCGGTGATGACAGACTGGTTTGATGGCGAAGCCCGCCGATGACGAGCGGCATCTATCGGGTGGCACGATGACGCCGATAGTCAGGGTTGGGGCCACCGTGCGCCGCGCTACCGGTCCGTGGAGTTGCCTTGTCCATCAGCTTTTACGCCACCTCGCCGATGTCGGCTTTGATGGGGCACCGCGATTTCTGGGAACCGATTCGCAGGGCCGGGAGATCTTGAGCTTTATCGACGGCGAAGTGACCGCGGAGGGCACGCCCGTCGGCCTCTACGAGAGCGCGGCTCTGACAGCGGCCGCCCAGCTGCTCCGCCGATTCCACGACGCGACCACGGGATTCCCGGCGGCGCATGCCGAGGGCTGGCAATTCCAGATCGGTGCGCCTACCACCGGGCCAGTGATGTGCCACAACGAGATCGGGCCTTACAACACCGTCTACCGGAGTGGGCGGCCGATCGCTTTCATCGACTGGGACTTCGCCGCCCCTGGGCCGCGCGAGTGGGATATCGTCTACGCGCTGTGGCGGTTCGTTCCGCTTTATGATGATGAAACGTGTGCTGGGCTCGGCTGGTCCACGGCACCACGCGGCCCGCGTATCGCCGGCTTCCTGGACGCCTACGGCCTTGACGATCGAGGTGATCTGCTGAGCGTTCTTCGGCGGCGGCAGGAAGCAATCCATGCCACCATCGCTCACCGAGCCGATCAGGGCGACCCGGCATATGTCAACCTGCGGCGCGAAGGCCGGCTCGATCACATCAAGGCGGACATGGATTACGCCGCGCGCTCTCATGACGAATGGACGCAATATCTGCAATGAACCTCGACAGCGCCAGATGGACCGACTGGAGTGATCCCGCGCGGTCATGGCCCAACTAGTGCGACGCGCTCCACGAGGTCGAGGTGGCTCACTGTTGAGTTGTCAAGATGCACAAAACGACATTCGGGGGGACGGGCCAGCGTGCAGCAGCAAAGTGCAGCAACCGCGGCAGACCGCACCGACCCCAGCTGACCAGATGCGAGCCTCTGAACTGCATCAGCGACCGTCAGAGACCGCTATGCCCCCAGATGGTAAGGAGAAGGTCTACGGTTCGATTCCGTAAGGGGGCTCTGATCAAGGGTATAAATTCGAACGTTCGAACAAGGCCAGGGAGCCATTCCGGGAGCCGTTCTGGCTAGCGAGCGATACGTCTCCTGCATCTCTCGTCCGCTCTGAGACAGATCTACGCGGCCGACCTGGCATTGAATTTGGTACACCTACTCGCTCCGCCCCTGACCGCGGTCCAGATCAAGGCAGCCCATGCCGTCGGGGAGATGCACCGCGATGTCGCACGCTTTCGAGGACTGCGCAGTGCCATCCAGCACCAGCCGCGACAGTCCGTGAGCTGGGCGGACAGGCATCCCGCGACTACCGGTGAACACCGCTGGACGGGGGTGAATGAGACTAAAACTGAGACTGGACGATGGCCGCTGATCCGCGCGACCGCGCGCGCTGCCGATGGGGGCGCGGCATGAGTGTCGAGGCGATCTCCTGGGCGCTCAACCTTGCTCCGGTACCAGCCGACAGTAGCGGCCAGCCCTCGAGCGCATCCAAGTTCGTGCTGGTCGGCCTGGCTAACCATGCTAGCCCGGACGGGTCATGCGCGTTCCCGTCAGTGCGGACTCTGACGCGCTACACCGGTCTGTCCGAGCGCACGGTGCGCACTTGCCTCGACCGGGCGTTATCCTCGGTTCGAGTCTCTGGGCAGCAGGTTGTCGCAGGTCAGAACGTTGTTGCGATTGATGCGACGAGGTCATGTAGCTGCGGGCTGCGGAGACCATCCGCGGCGGGTGAGTTCGCGGCGGAGTTCAAGGTTCTCGCCGTGGGCTTGCTCCAGGGCTGCGCGTAGTTCCCGGATTTCCTGGCGGTGTCGTTTCTTGAGCTGGGTGAGCTGGCTGGTCAGCGCCAGTACCAGCGTGTCAGCGGATTCTGCTGTGCTGGGCGGGCTGGGGGCCGGGCGGGCCCGGGCGCGCAGGCGCTCGATCCGGCTGCGCAGGTCGGGGTTGTTGTAGAGGAAGGCGTGCGAGACCTGCGCTTCGCGCTGGACGACCTGGAAAGTGATCGGCTGGCCGCGCTTGAGGAGGGCCCGGATGGCTTTGTCGGCGGCTTTGGTCTTCGCCTCGGATTTTGCTTTGGCTGCGGTGGCCAGGACAGCGACACGGCGGGCTCGCGTATCGGTCATGGCGGGGTCCTTCGGTGGCGGGTGAGGTCGAGGGCGAGCGGGACCGGCCCGGCGGGTGCCGCGCCGCATCCGCCGCCCTGAACGGCGCGGCCGGGCGCCGACTGCATGGTGGCCAGCAGGCGGGCCAGGGCCTGCTGCTCGGTGGCGCGCTGCGCGAGCCAGATGTTGTCCTCGGGCATGGGGTGGCCGTGGCGCTGCTGGAACGCTGCGGTGGTCCGGGCGATGAGCTCGGCGGTTTCTGCATGCTGCCGCTCGAGCGCGGGCTGGTGGGTCTGGTCGCTGACGTAGACCGGGCAGGTCAGGCAGGCGTTGCCCTTGTCGCAGGACTGCAGTGGCGGCAGCAGGCACCAGCCGTGCGGGAGGATCCGGTCGGCCCGGCCGGACAGGTGCAGGATGTCGTGGTCCTCGCGGGAGAACGTGATCTGGGTGCCGTCGGCCCTGAGCTTGACGGTGGCCAGGAATGCCTGCTCGGCGTGCTCTTCGCGGCTGGCGATGTAATGCATGAACATCGTCGGGCTGGCGTGCCCTGCATAGCGCTGCAGGACATGGACCGGCAGGCCGAGTTCGGCGAGGCGGTTCAGCCTGGTGTGACGGAACCGGTGGGTGTGGCTGAGCCGTACCTGCCGTCCGTTGCCGTCGGTGATGACGGCGATGTCGCTGAAGGCCCGCAGCACCAGGCTGTAGGTGCTGGAGATGTAGGGCTTGGCGCCGTGGGATCAAGCGTGCCGACCGGCGGCCCCAGGGCTGGGATCTCGACCTCGCCCGAGTCAGGACAGACTTCGACCTCGACGAGCTGCAGGCTCTGGAGAATCAGTTCCCAGGTCTCAGGGCACGGATCACCGCGGCGCCGGCCGGGGCCGGTGTCGGTGGACCAACTTTGAGCGGGGTGCAGCAGCTACACCCCGTAGATTCTGTGGATAACTCGGGCGGCGAGGTGCAGCGATTGCACCCCGCGGCCGGTACGGGGTGCAGCGGACAAGCTGACGGGGTGCAACCAGCGAAGCCACGGGGTGCAGCAGTTGCACCCGAACCGTCAGAAGAACCATCCACAGAACCGTCCGCCGCCTCGGTCGCAAACTGCGGCCGCCCCTCCGATCCGCTCGGATCTGGCGGCGGCGCGACAGCCGAGTTCTTCGCTGCACTCGGAGGAGAATGGAAGCTCACCGACATGCAACAGGCCCGGCTTAGCGCGGCGGTCGCTGCGGCGATCGACTCGGGCTGGATACCGCACCAGCTAGCCGCCTGGACCGGCGCGAACACAACCAACATCCGGAATCCCTACGCTGTGCTGGCCTCGCGACTCTCGCCCGCCGAACTACCGGCGCCGCCAGGTCCGCAGTCAGCACGGCTACCCTGGTGCGGGCAATGTGACGAACGTACACGCATGCTCGGTTTCGACAGCGACACCCCACGCCCGTGCCCTATTTGCAAGTCCCGAAGAGGGAGCGCTGATGTACGCACGGCCTATTCACTGGCGTATGAGCAGGTCAGTGACCTCTGATCGGCTCAACAGACCGCTTCTGAGCCACCTGACGGGAGCCTTCCGCTCCCAGAATCAAGTGGGCTCGACAGGCCGGGATGACCAGCAGAGCAGCGAGCTAGGTGCTGACCTGAAGGGAGCGATTGGCTGCGTCGATGACAACGACTCCGCCGTTATCATCGCGGAGCTTCCTCCACGCGCCGAAGCCGGTCAGGATCGCCTGCTCCCAGTCGGCCGCGGTCCGGATCCCAACCTCAAAGGGGGAAGAGATGGTCCTGATGACGTCGAGGAGCTGGAAGTCCAGGCGGCTGATGCCGTCGAGGTAGTTATGGCTGGTGGCGTAGGCGAAGGCGGTAGCGGCGATGCCTTCCTCGATTACGATGGCGCGGCCGCCGTCCTCGGCTTCGTCAGTCTCCGGGTTAGAACGGCGTTTCCTGCCCATGAGCTTGCGGATCACAGGTGACCAGCCGAGGACGGCAGCATAGCCGAGGTGGAAGACGTCATGGAATCGATATCCGTCGTCGACGTGGGAGGCGTCGGTGAGCGGGTCGCCGATCCAGGCTCCGAGGTAGCGGACGCGGACGGTGGGCCTGCCGGCCGCGCCGACGGATGGCACGAACTCGAACTCGCCGGCCCGCGGGAGGCGCTCATTTTCGGGGTATTCCTGGTCGAGCAGTTCGGCGCTGCCATGCAGCCAGCGATCCCTGGTTTTCTCCAAGTTCGCGCGCGCGACGTCGTCGAGGTCAAGGCCGAGCTTGGTCGCCAGCGTGGCCGTGTACCACAGCAGGTCACCGAGTTCCTCGCGCAGCCGGGCCTTAGACGCCATGTGGGCTGGGCCGTCCCGGAGGAGCTTCTTGTATTCGGTAGCGACCGATCCTGCCTCGCCGACCATGCCGAGCAGGTGCACGGCTATGTCGGCGAGTTCGCTGCCGGGCCGCTGGTCCGTCTGGCGGGCGGCGTTCTGGTAGTCGCTGAGCTTCATCCCTGTCCGTCCTAATCAGGTTGTCGGTTTTCCGGAAGCATGTCGTCTGGATTTCTGGCAGACTCTGTCTTATCATCGGACAGTGCTTGTCGGCAACTACGACATACCTGGAGGCGTGATGGATCAGCAGGCCATCGAGAACATGATCATCGAATTGCTCGCTGAGGAGGCCGGAACGGTTCCTGAGCTGCTCCGGCTGCAGCTAGAGGACTCCGGCGATGAGCTGCCGGTCGACTCGCTGCTCGCGGTCGAGATCGTCGTTCGGGTCGAGGAGCGCTGCGGTATCCAGCTGCCGCTTACAGCCGAGACGGCGCGGTCCCTGCGATCGGTCCGGGATTTCGCCGCCATGGTCTACACGCTGATCACGGAGGTAGCGCAGGGCCAGGCAGTAGGCGAAGGCGCATGACCGACGGCAATGACCAGGCCAGCAATGACGAGCAGACGGAGTGGCGGCAGCTCGGGTCCCGGCTACGCGAGGCCCGCGAGTACCTGAATCTCTCCCAGCAGTACGTCGCCGACAAGACCGGCATCCCTCGGTCCGCAGTCTCCGACATCGAACGGGGCGTCCGCAAGGTAGACAGCCTGGAGCTGCGCAAGCTGGCCCGCCTTTACATGCATCCGGCTGGGCACTTCCTGGGAGACCAGGAAGCCGGACAGGAGGTCCGCGCGCTTGCCCGGGCCGTGACGGATCTGACCGACCAGGACCGGGCCGAGGTGATCCGTTTCGCGCAGTTCCTGCGGCACTCGGCCGAGGCAGAGCGGCGGAAGCCCAGGCGATGAGCAGCTGGCTGGACGCCAACCGCCTCGCGAACCTGGCCGCAGCGCAGGCCCACGGCGACCTCCGGATCGACACGACTGCCGCCCCGCCGATCGATGTCTACGACGCGATCGGCGAAGCCGGAGTCGTGCTCATGTGGCGTCCCATGCCTCGTCAGTTCGGCGCCTACATCGCCGAGCCGGGATCACGGCCGGGCATCCTGATCAACAACGGCCTCCCGGTCGCGGCCCAGCGTCAGACCGCAGGCCATGAGCTCGGGCACCATCGCCTCCGGCACGGCACGAGGCTTGATGCGGACCTGGACGCCCCTGCGGCGCGGCAGGCGATCTGGACGCCCGATGAGAAGGCCGCCGAGGCCTTCGCCGCCTGGTTCCTCATGCCGCGGAAAGCCGTCTTGGCAGCCTTGGCCAGGCTAGGACTCGACCGGCTCACGACGGCTCAGGATGTCTACCGCCTGTCGCTCCTGCTCGGAACGCCCTACCTGTCGACGGCCCGGCACATGCACAACCTGCGGCTTGCCGGCCAGAGCCTGGCGCGTTCGTGGGCACGCATTCCGCCTGCAAGGATCAAGAGCGGTTTGGACCCCGCCGCCGAGCCCCCTCGTTCCCGGAAGCCCGACGTCTGGCTGATCACCGAGAACTTCGCCACGTCAACCGTGACCGTGCACCCCGGCGATCGGCTGGTGATCATGGGCGGAGGAATTAGCCTGTCCTATGAGCAGCCCGGATGGGTGAGGGAGCTTTCGGTCGATCCCGCCAAAATACGCCGTCGTCGGGCAGGCAGTTGGCCGGATCACGGATGCGAGCGCGATCCTGCGGTGCTTGAGATTCAAGACAGCGCAGCCGGCGAGCTGGCCGAGGTCACTGTCACCGTTTCCCCGAATCGCACGGACGGATGCCGGCAGTGGGCGTTCGGCGCACAAGTTGAAGGAGTGAGCAGCGGCATTGCACGCCGCTGGATCAGATGACCGACATGACCCACCGGATATGGCCGGGGACAACCGGCAAAGAGCGCCAGGACCGTCAGTGGAGGCAGCGCCGATGAGCATTGTGCAGGAGACTTTCCGGGGCGAATCCATTTCCGATGCCTGGCTCCACTCGGTGGCCGCAGCTAGCGAATTGCCCGGCCGCGACGGCGGCTTGTTTCACCTAGTCACCCGGATTGATGATCCGATCCAGGAGGAGCCGCGGATCAGGGCCGCAGCCGACAGCTTGCTCAGCGCCCTGGACCTCGACCCGATCGAGACCGTCGCGAACACCATCTTCCCGGCGCAGATGGCATCGACATCAAGGGATCACGATCACCTGGCGGAGCGATACCGGGGATCGTACGAGATCATTCGGCGGCTGCACCCTGGGAACCGGAACGGCACTTACTTCGGCCGGCTCGTCAAGTATCCGTCAGCGGGCGGCGACCGCGATCAGCTCGCCGACCTGATCCGGCGCCTGAACACCGAGCTAGGCACGCGAAGACCAAAGTCAGCGAGGTACGAGGTCAACGTGTCCGCGCCCGAAGACCCGCGGGTCCTCGATCCGCCGCGCCAGCAGCTCTCGGCGGCCGTTCCTGTGTACGCTGACGGCCAGGACACGTCCGCTATGGGATTCCCGTGCCTGTCGTTCTGCTCCTTCCAGCTGGACCACGGCAGCCTGCACATGGTGGCGCACTACCGGAGCCAGTACCTGATCCAGCGCGGCTACGGGAATTACCTGGGCCTGGGCCGTCTGCTCGGCTATGTCTGCGACGTCACGGGATTGCGCCCAGGCCAGCTGATGGTTATCGCGGCCGCTGCGACCGTAGATGCGCCGAAATTCCGGATCGCCCGGCTAGTCAGCGCTGCGGCGGGATAGCGTGCAGTGCCCCGGCGGCTGGTGTCGGGGCACTGGCCAAAACGGCGGTGATCCTCGGGTCGTCGAGAACAGCCGCGCACTCCCGTGCGTACATCGCGACACCTGTCACTGCTGCCGCCCAGGCCGGATCGTCGGGCAGCACGCCTTCCACGGCGTCAGCGTCCAGATCGCGGCTCACGCGAGCGGCGAGCCGCTCGAGCGAGGCTGCCACGAGCGCGACCAGTTCAGCGCCCGGCTCACCGTAGCCTCCGGCGATCAGACTCATCGCGCCCACAAGCTGGTCGCAGCGGACGGCCGACGCCCATCGGGCTTCAAACGAACCTCCTCCGACCTAGTGCGACAGCCCGCTCGCCGCCGATTCCCCACTTCGGCGGGAACCAGGCCGGCACCGGCTCGGGGATCGGCCGGAACAGCTGCTTGATCCGCGTCCGGCCGCTTATCCCAGGGACCTCAGGATGGGCCACACGAGCGTACTTGTCTACCTCGCAGAACAGATTCTGGCAGTCGATCAGCTGCAGCGGCCGACCTCGCAAACCGCCGAACCGCAGGCCGAGCCGGGCGAAGTGCTGTTCCTGATGATCGGCCATGTGCCGGATGACATCGGCCTCGATCCCGCTGGCCGCCGGACCGAAGCACTTGCGGATGCCGTCACGCGCACCGGGTCCGGCGACAACGAACTCCATCTCGTTATAGCCCAGGATCGCTGAGTAGTTCAGGTCGATCAGGTACTGGTATGCCAGGAAGTCACCGATCGCCGGGTAGGAACGCAGCACGCCGAATGCAGCCTGTAGCGAGCCTGCGCACACCACCTTCTCGGTGATCTCGCTCCTCATCATCATCTCCAGGAGCCGCAGATGATTGCTGTGCTTCCTGGTAGCTCCGAGCGCTGGAGGCGGCACGACGTAAGCGGGGGAGTACAGCCGCTCGCCAGCAGTGAACGCCCCTGTCAGAACCTGGTCATAAGGGACCGGGTCATAGTTCCGCCAGGTCAGCTCGCCAAGCGAGGCCCGAAGCAACTGCCAGGTTGAGATCCGATTGAACAGCTTGAACAGCAGGGTCCGGAACACCACTTCCTCCGGCTTCTGCGAGCCCGAGTAAGACACCTCGCGGATGAGGAACTGGCTGACCCGGTCCGCGGCCCGGTAGCAGTTGGTGAACCGGTGCCGCCGCAAGATCGGGTCCGTTGTCCACGGCCAAGGTTCCCCGCTCAGCCGGGCCTCGTACAGGGCCTGCCTGGCAGCAGCGAAGCGCCAGTAAGTGTCAAAGACGGATGTCGGCTCCAGCCGCCGCCCGGCGATCACAACCTCCGAAACGGGCGCGCCCCCTGGCATTGCGGCACCGAGTTCCTCAGCGCCGATCAGGGCCAGCTGCTCAGGTTCGCCGATTGCACCATATGCGCTCGGCGACTGCGCAACTTTCATGTAGAGCCTTTCGCGTGACGCGATTTGCTATACCAGTCATACTACATGAATGGATCCACCGCAGCGGAAGACGCGGCGAGAGCGCTCAGCGGCACTCTTTGGCAACAGCTTCGTGGTGGACGTCGTGATGGCCATTGATCGGCTGGCGCCAGCAGCTGAGAACTTCATCACCACCCGGACGGTCGCCGTGGAAACCGGGGTGGCCGACAGCCTTGTCAGGCCGGTGATGCGCCGGCTAACCGAGATCGGCGTGCTAGCGCCGAGCCCGCGGACAGGCGGCTCGCGAAGCGAACTGCGTTACCAGATAAGCTGCGGGCCGCTCTGGGCTGCCGTCACCAAGACGTGCGCAGTGATAGGAGCCGATAGTGATGAGTTGACCGGATAACCACTATCCGGAAAAGATCCGATAGCTGGCCCACTGCCCCGGCCTCGTGGTGTGTCGTCAGCACGTCAGTCGCCTGGTGATGGCTAATGTCCCGGGCGAGGTCTATCGGCCCGTGGTGGATGCCGTTGAATTCGACGCGGCAGGCTGTCCCAACCTGGGACTGAAACTCACTCAGGCCGGCGCGTGTAGGTCACTCGAAGTGATTGACCTGCAAAGCAGCCTTTACCCAGTGAGCCCCGCCAGCGGGCTCCCAGTCAGCCCGGTCATGACACCCCTCCGAACCACAGGCCAGCGCCCCGCTTCGCCAGTTCCTGCTTCCGCTCGGCGTAGTCGGGCATCGCCCGGCCGAGTAGTTGCCAAAAGTCCGGACCGTGGTGTGGCTCGCGCAGATGGGCCAGCTCGTGGACCAGCACGTAGTCGACCAGCGCCTGTGACAGTTGCAGCGCGGCCCAGTGGACACGCACGCGCTTTCCGGCGGTTGCACTTCCCCACTTATGTCCAAGTTCTGCGACCTCGATAGTTTCAGGTTCGACGCGTAGCCGCTGTGCCCAAGAACGGCCGCGGGGCCGCAGCCAAGCCTCGCCGCACCGCTGGTACCAGGCGACAAGGCTTGCCTCACCGGCATCTACGAGTGGTCTCGGCAAGACGAGTCGGCCATGTTGGAGGCGGACGGTGCCATGAGCGTCATCGATCTTGAGTCGATGGCTGCGACCGAGGTAGAGGAAGCCCTCGCCGTCGACCAGCTCCTTGGTAACAGGTTCGTGTTGCAGCACTTCCTTCTCTGCCAGCTTGCGGTAGACCCACTCACGCTTTGAGGCAAGGAACCGCCGTAGCTCGTCGGTTGCGACGTCCTCGGCGGCCCGGAGGCGGAGCGACCCGTCGGCCTCGATCGTGAGACGGGCCTTGCGGCTAGCGCCGCCGGTCTCGACGGGCACCCGGAGATCGTCGAGATGAAGGACGGCGCTCATGACCGCCTCCGTGCGTTGATCTGCTGCGTGATCAGTGGCTGGTTGGCTCGCGCCAGCTCCATGAGCCGGTCGGCGACGGCGGCCTGCTCGGAGAACGGGAACAGGTCGCGGTCGTCGAGCGAGTGGATGATGTCTTTGCGCAGCTCGTCTTGGGCGTGCGGGTTGTGCCAGAATCGGACGATGCCCGCGTGCCTGGTGACCTCGATGACGACGTCTTCAGCCAGGTGCATGATGTCCACCCGAACCTCATCAGGGAGGCTGGCGCCAGTCGAGAACTCGCTCTCTAGCAGGCCGTAGAAGCGGGCAACCAGCGGATCCTCGTGCAGGCGCTGGTCGGCGGGCTCGCTCACGACGTCGCGGAGCAGCACCTCCAGGGCAAGACTGAGCTGATCCCACTTGCCGGTCAGGGTTTTCAAGATCTCGTCGAGACGCTCGGAGAGCTTGGTGTAGCGGGCGGGGTCCTCGTCGAAGTTCTTCCGGATGTGGAAGCGAAGGGCGTGCTCCATTTCGGAGGCCTTGGCCTTATCGGATGTCAGGCCCTTGACCTTCGCGAGGAACTCCGGGTCAGTCACTGAGACCGGTGGGATCTTGGTCGCGATGTCAAGGGCAGTGACGTGCTCGTCGATGAGCGCACGCACCTTCTCGCCGTAGAGCGAGGCGTCGAAGTCGCCCATGCCGTCGTCCCGGTAGCGGCGTCGAGCTACTTTCTGGATCAAGCCGAACCGCTTTGCGTCGGCCACGAATGGGAGCGCCTCCGGCCGGGGCAGGATGGTGTCGAGCGTGCTCAGGAACTGCTTGAGCAACACCCCGAAGCGAGCCCGCAGAGCATCGTCAGAAAGTAGATCGACGCTGGCCTCGATGTCCTCGTCGAGGTCGAATGTCTCGATACCGGCCTGAGCGAAGAGAGCCACCACCCGAGCGTGCCGGTCTCGCAGCTTCGGCACCTCGTCGGTGATCGAGGCCAGGGCGCCGACCGCGTCCTCTGCATCCTCGGGCGCGTAGGCCTGCAGCGCTTTCTGGAGGTGGGCGCCGACGCCGAAGTAGTCGACCAAGAGGCCGGCCGACTTACCGGGTGCCGTGCGGTTGACGCGGGCGATGGCTTGGAGCAGCTCCGCGTCCTGGATGAAGCGATCGAGGTAGAGCGCCTGCTCGACCGGGGCGTTAAAGCCTGTCAGCAGCATGGTCCGCACGAGCAGGAACGCGACCGGGCTCGTGTGCTCACCGGGCACACCAAGCGGCTTCTTAAACTCGGCGATGACCGCGTCCTGGCGGCTCTTGTCGGTCCACTGCACCCACGCCGGGTCATCGTTGTGATCGCCGGAGATGACCGGCACGAAGTCAAGGATGCGAATGAGCTCAAGCTGCGGCAGTGCGCGAACCAGCACCTGCCGGCGACGGTCCAGCCCGTCGATGTCCAGGCTGCCGTCCTCGGCGCCGCGCACGAGGTGTTCGGGCAGACCTTCGATCTGTGCCAGCAGTTCGTCCCGGGCCGTGAGCAGCGCCTCGCGGTAGCGAGCCGTGGCCAGCCTGCTGGTCGCGGACAACTGTGCCTTGAAGCCGCCGGGCAGCACCGTCGACACGTAGTGCCACAGGATCGACTTGGCCTTGGCAGCAATGAGCTTCGGCGCCTCCAGCACAGCCCCGGTCGTGGCGTAGCGCGCCTTGAGCTTCTCAACCTCCTCGGCCGTGTGCTCAGCGAACATGTCCTCGAACAGCTCGTCCAGGTCGCTGCCACCAGCGACGGCACCCTTGGCCGTACGTCCCTCGTAGAAGATCGGCACAACAGCCCCGTCGTGCTCCGCCTGGCGGATCGTGTACTTATCGATGAACGGTCCGAAGATGGCATCCGTGCGCTTCTTGCCCTCGCGCATGATCGGGGTGCCGGTGAAGCCGATCTTGGCAGCGTTGGGCAGCGCCGCCATGAGGTTGGCGTGCAGCGTCGAGGTCTGGGAACGGTGCGCCTCGTCGACCAGGATGACGATCGTGTCGTCGCTGTTGAGCACGCCAAGCGCCTCGTTGGTCTCGTCGCCAGCCATGCAGGTCTCGCTCGTGCCAGTGGTATCGGTATCCCGGTACTTCTGGATCATGGCGAAGACCAGCGCCGGGCCCTTTTCCGCAAGGATCGTCTTGAGCTTGCTGGTACGCCGAGCCCGCACGACTCCCTCGCCGGAAAGCTTGGCGGTCTCGGACAGCTGCTTCTCCAGGTCGGTCCGGTCGGTGACGACCACGACCTTGAAGGCCCGGAGCACCGGGTCCGAGCGCATGGCGCGCACGAGAAAGACCATGGTCAGCGACTTGCCTGAACCCTGGGTGTGCCAGATCAGGCCGCCGCGGCGGTCGCTCTCACCGTCCTGGGCGCGGGTCTTGCCGGTGCGCAGTCGGTGCAACGCGCGGCCGACGGCACGGTACTGCTGGTAGCGAGTGACGATCTTGATCCGTCGGCCGTTTACCTCAGTAAAGAGCGTGAAGTGCCTGACGATGTCGAGCAGATTGGATGGCGTCAGCATCCCGGCGACGAGCAGCTCCTGACCGGTCAGCTCCGCCGCAGGCTTGCCGAGCTTCGCCGCCAGCTCGTCACGAGAGAGCGGAAAGGTGTCCTTCCACTCCAGGAAGTGCTCCGGCCCTCGCCGTGAAGGTGGCGACCCGGGCCTTTTCGCCGTAGGTCGAGAGGACGAACTGGTTGGTCCAGAACAGCTGCTCGTTGCCCTCGGGCAGACCGAGATGGCGCTGGTTGGCATAGCGGCGTAGCTGATTGATGCCCTCAGCCATCGGATCGGTGATGTACGGGCTCTTGCACTCGATGACGACCAGCGGGATCCCGTTGACAAACAGCACAACGTCGGGAGCGACGAACTTCTTCGCCTGGCCACCTGGCTCATCCACGCGGAACTGGTTGATCGCCAGGAAGTCGTTGTTGCCGGGATCGTCGAAGTCGATGAACTGGATGCGCTGGGAGCGGCCCTGATCCCAGTCCGGTAGACCGGCCACGGACACGCCCTCAAGAAGGCGCTCAGTCATCCGCTCATTGAGCTCGATGAGCTTGCCTACTTCAGAGCGCGTTAGCGACGAGGCCGCCTCGGCCAGCCGGGCGTCGTCCAGCCATGGTGACCCGTCCGGTCCCGGGTTGATCTTGCGCAAGGCGGCCCGGAGCCGATCCTCGAGGATCGAGGTGCGGAACGAGTCGCGCTTAGTGACCGCAGGGTCCGACTTGGAGCCCTCGATCACCTGCCAGCCCAGACCGGACAGCTGATCGAGGAGCGGCTTCTCGACCTCGGTGTACTCCGGCCCCTTGCTCATGAGGCGGCTCCAACGGGAACACGTACCTGGCCGCTCAGGAGATCGGCCAGGAGGCCGTCTTTCTCGGCCGTCAGCTTGGCCAGCAGCGACTGCTCGGCAGAAATCGTGGCCTCCAGAGAGCGCAACTCCTCAACGACACGACGCTGCTGCGACAAGCTTGGCAGCCAGATCGGAAGTTCGGTCAGCGCAGATTGCGAGATGCTGGCCTGATTAGAGAGGTTCGCCCGACGCACGATGTGGGCGCGGGCCGACGCCGTCAGCAAGGTCTGGAAGACGAAGAACGGTTCCGCCTTTGCAGCATCACAACGAATTCGCATCATGTTCGACTCATAAACCGCGTCCTCCGTCAACTCAGTGACGAAGGCAGGCTGACCCACGCCATCCAGTGTTGCAAAGACGCGCGACACGAGAATGTCGTTACTGAGAAGCCCAAACCGCCGTGTCTCACTCTTGGTTACGATCGCTCTCCGAGCAACCGCTGGATTCACCCGACGCTCCGGCGTAAACGCGGTTTGCCCGACGAGTAGGACGCCGCGGCCAATTAGATGCGCAGGCTTGTATATTCCGTTCGCAGGCGTGTCCACTAGCGCCCCGGCAAGCGTCGCGTTAGGCGCCTGGCTTCCCAAGATGTCTTGTAGAACCCCGTTCCTGCAAGACTGCAGTTTTGCGACTATCCGCTCGGTCGCCGAGACCTGACTATCCAACGCATCGACAACGCCTGCCACTCGTTGCTGTTCCCTTACAGGTGGAATCAGCAACGGCAAGTCGTAGGCGTCATTTCTATTGAGTCCCGGAACACCGGTCGACGAATCGAGGCTTCGGAGGCCGAGAACTGACATCGCCCAGTACAGCCACCTCTTGTCAACAGAAGGTAGCGCCTCTACGAAATAAGTAGTGTCAATTGGCCAGAAATCGGTGGGTGACCACGTTACCGCTCCGACGGTTCCCTTGCGACCGACGATAATCCCAGGGCCGTTGACGAGCGCTGCATTGTTCCTCCCAACCTCCCCGTTTGATCCAAATACCGGGAACTCGTCCCCAGAGCGAGTTGTTGCGGGCAGGGCCGCTCCATATTCGAGCGTGGCGACGTCCCCGAGCGTTAGCTCACGCCATTCCTGATCACTACTCATATCCGAGCTCCTTCAAGAACCCGGCGAGGGTAGCTGCGACAGCGTTGCGCTCGGCTTCGAGCGTCGAGAGCGGCGTCTGGTACTTGTCCCACCAGGTCTCGAAGGCCGAGATCACGGCTCGTCGGTGCCTGGTGATTCGGTCGTTGGCCTCGGCCAGCAGATCATGCTGCAAGGCGTCGAGCACGATCTGACGGGCCGACGTGTCGTCGAGAGCGGTGCTAGCAGCCGCGAGGCGATCGGCGAATGCGGCCTTCTCCGCTTTGAGTTGCTTCTTGGTGGCTGTCAGCTTGCTCTTCAGCTTCTTCAGTTCAGCCGGCGAGAGGGCGTCCTCGCTTGGTTCGGCATCCTCTTCGTCGTCCGAAGCGGTTGCCGCCTTGATCGTGCTGTCCAGTTCGGCGACCTCGGCTTCGAGCGCGGCCAGCCGATCGAGGTACTCAGGCAGCAGTGCCCGGGCCACCTTATGATCGAGCGGGTTGACCTTCGCCCTCTCCTCCGCAAGGGCGTCGAGCACCGTGGCGACCCAAGCCTCGATGAGGCCGCGGTACCCGTGCGTGGCCAGTGCCTTGAGGTCGGGCAGGCTCTCGCCCCACCAGGACGCCACGATGCCCCGGATCGCAAAGGGGTCGAGCAGCGGCGTATCCGCCAGAGCGTCCCGGAACGTCTCGATCATCTCCTTGCGAAGATCAACGAGATCGCCGGGCGCCTCCAGCTTGTCGAAGCGCCCCTCCTGCTCCTCCCACCAGAGCCCGATGGCGTCGAGTACTTTGCTCTCCGCGCCGACGACACCAGCGTCTGACTCGATCTGCTGGCGTAGATCACGCCGCTCAGTCACGACGTCGGCAAACTGCAGGTAGTCGTCGCTTCTTGGCGCCAGCAGGTGCTCGGGTACGAGGCCGTGGGCGGCAAAAAGATCCGCCTTGGCGCTCACCTCGCGCTTCGGAATGCCGCCGTGCAGGTGCGCGCGGACGTCCTGCGGCTCGGGAGGTGGCGTGGTGTCGACGTAGCGGCGGATGTTGAGGTTGTCGTCGTTCTCTGTCAGCTCGGCGCGTGAAACCACACCGGCGAAACCTGGGACGTCCTCGAACGAGCGGTACGCCGAGACGATCTTCTCGATGTGCTCGGGCTCCAGGTAGTTCTGTGCCCGACCCTCGCGGTAGTCGCGGTCGGCGTTGATGAACAGCACCTTGCCCGCGCGGTCCTTCGGCTTCGAGCCGGGCGGGCGCAGCACGAGGATGCAGGCCGGGATGCCGGTGCCGTAGAAGAGCTGTGGGCCGAGGCCGATGACTGCCTCGATGAGGTCGTCGTCCAGGAAGCCAGTGCGGATCCTGCCCTCGTCGCCGCCGCGAAAGAGCACGCCATGCGGCATGACGGTCGTGACGATGCCGCCGGGCCTGGTGACCGCCAGCATGTGCTGGACGAACATCAGGTCGGCCTTCTTGCCCTTCTCCGGGGTGCAGCCGTAGCGGAACCGCTCGGGGAACGGAATGCCGTCGGCTGAGTAGTTCATGGAGAACGGCGGATTGGTGATGACCCGGTCGAAGCGCCGGAGCTCCCCGCCGGTGATGTGCGCCGGGTCTTCGAGCGTCGTCGTCGTTGTTCCGGAGGTCGGCGTCGGGGATGCCGTGCAGCAGCATGTTCATCTTGGAGATCGCCCAGACGCTGCCGTCCTTCTCCTGGCCGGCGAGCGCCAGGTTGCGGCCGTCGCCGCCGGACTCCTCGACGTACTCCTTGGAGAGGATCAGCATGCCGCCAGACCCGGTGCATGGGTCGTAGACGCTCATGCCGGGCGCGGGTCGGCGATCTGCACCATGAGGCGGACGACGTCACGGGGCGTGTAGAACTCCCCGCCCTTCTTCCCTGCCGAGTCGGCGAAGTCGCGGATCAGGTACTCGTAGGCGGCGCCGAGCAGGTCGGGGAACTCGAAGTCCTGCTGTCGCAGCGGCACCTTGTTGAAGTGCATGATCAGCTCACGCAGCTTCTTGTCGGACATCGACGACTGCCCGATCTTGCGGTTGAAGTCGATGTGCTGCAGGACGCCGTCGAGCGACCGGTTGCTGTGCTCCAGCTCCTCCAGGGCCTTGTTCAGGCCGCTGCCGACCGCCTTGTGCAGATGATCACGGATCTGCTCCCAGCGTGCCCGCTGCGGCACGTAGAAGGTCTTGTAGAACGACGGCGACTCCGCCCGCTGCTCCGCCTCAGCCTGGCTACGGCCACGCGAGCGCTGCTCGGCGATGACCTGCTGCTGCTCAGCCTCGAACTGGTCCGAGGCGTACTTCAGGAACAGCATCCCGAAGATGTACTCCTTGTAGGCCGAGGCCTCCATGGAGCCGCGGAGCACGTCAGCGGCAGCGAAGAGGTGCCGCTCTAGCTGCGGCAACGTCAAGCGAGGCATCCGGCAGCGCGTCCTTCCTGGTACGCGACAGCCCCGGTCCCGGGGACCAAGTCGGTCCAGGCGGAGCTACATACTGCAACCATAGCCGCGAGGCGCCGCATCTCGGCGGTGGCTTGGCGGCCCACGGGGAAGCTTTGCGATGCTCAATGGAGGAGCGGACCTCGCGCTCGATGGAGATGCTCTCGAGGAGTCGATGTCTGGTTGCGGGTCCCGAGGTCTGCAACGATGGGGTCACGGGTTCGATCGGAGGAGATATGGCGCGCGCCGACTTGCTGCTAGCACTGGTGAGGTCCGGTGCCGGTGGCGATGACCTCGCGTTCCGTCGAGCCGCTGAGGCCCTTATCGCCGAGGAGGAGGGCAAGAGGCACGGCGTCCTGGCCTCTCAGCTCACCGACGCGCTAACCAGGCGGCGACCGACCTCGAACATATCCCCGCTCACGCGCAATGAGGCCGCCGCGGCGCTGCTCCACGAGCTCGAACCCGAACGACGTGTTAGCGAGCTGGTTCTACTAGCAGCCGCCCGCCAGACTGTGAACGAGTTGGTCGAGGAGCATCACCGCCGCGATCTGCTGCGCAGCCACGGCGTCGAACCTCGCCATCGCGTCCTGTTGGTGGGACCGCCTGGCGGCGGTAAGACGACATTGGCCGAGGCGCTCGCTACGGAGCTGGCGGTTCCGCTGATGAGCGTCCGCTATGAAGGACTGATTGGTAGCTTCCTGGGCGAAACCGCGTCACGGCTTGAGACACTCTTCGCCGCTGTCCGAATACGCCCGTGCGTGCTCTTTTTCGACGAGTTCGACGCGGTAGCTAAGGAGCGCGGCGACACGCACGAGACCGGTGAGATCAAGCGGGTCGTTAGTTCCCTGCTTCTCCAAGTCGACAAGCTTCCGAGCTATGTTGTCGTTGTGGCGGCGACCAATCATGCCGAGCTTCTCGACCGCGCAGTGTGGCGTCGAATGCAGCTGCGAATCGAACTCCCCCAGCCTACGCGCGCTGCGAAGGTCGAGTTTCTGAGTGCTTGGTCTCAGCGGACCGGCGTCGACCTTGGGCTCGCGCCCAAGACCATCGCAGAACGACTGCCGGGCGCCAGCTTCGCCGAACTGGAAGAGTTCGCCCTTGACGTCCAGCGCCGATCCATCTTGTCCGGCCCTGAACCACAGGCTCGCGAAGTCACGCAGCGAGTACTCAAGGAATGGGCGGCGCGCTCTCGAATTAATCACAAGTGAGCATCGACGTCGGTGACGTCTCGGCACAGCGTCCGATCATCCTCGGTACCGTAAGCGCGCCCCGAGACATCCGTCGCCCAGGTGGCGGCGGTGGCCGTGTCAACTTCGGCAATGTTGAACAACGCATCCAGCGTCTCGACGCGCAGTTCGACGCGCTCCAGGCAGCCCTCGGCGATCAGATCCACCTCGCCGAGTCCATACAGGCGGCGGACCCGCAGCTCGTTCTCGTCATGGAGGCACGCGACGAGAACATCGACCTGACGGCCATCGCCGCCGGGCTCGGTATCGAGATCCTCAGGGAAGCCGAGTCCCGCGTCGATCCTGACGACGAGTTCGCACTTGCCTCCGAGCGCGCTCGGAGCCCGCTGGTGTCCTCTTGCCTTCACGCCATCTGCGTCAGCCAGAACTCCCTCGACGAGCTTCTTCGACTCTGGCGAGCATGGCAACGGGACCGCCAATTGCCGCGAGGCCGCGCACCGCTGCGCGACTTCTTCCTTCACCTAAAGGACATACGGCCGTGGGGGCCCCAGGATCGACTCAAGCTGATCGACTGGGACGCCCACTTCGCCGGCATCGACCCCGATGCGCAGGTGTCGATCGACATCGAACTGTGGTTCCGTGGCTCGCCCGACGCGCGCATCGCCGCTCAAGATGGCGTCAGCGCGTTGCTGCTCCGCGATGGGGGCACTGTTGCGTCGTCGGCGGTCATCGAAGAGGTCGGCTACCACGGCCTCAAGGCCACTGTCCCCAATCGCGTGCTTGAGCAACTCGCTCGCGGCGAGTTCGACGCCGTCCAGACCATCAAGTCTGCCAACGTGATGTACCTCAGAGCCACCGGACAGGTCGCACTACCGACCAGCGAAGATACTGGCGAAGACATTCATACTGACGAAACCGCACCAGCCGGCGTCCCAGTGCTCTGCCTGTTCGATGGCGTCCCAGCAGCCAATCACCCCATGCTGACCGGCCGAGTGACCATCCTGGACCCCGACGACCTGGAATCCAGCTACACGGTCGACGAGCGCCGGCACGGCACGGCGATGGCTTCGGCTGTCGTATGGGGAGATCGCGGTAACAACGAGCGTCCTGCGCCCCGGCAAGTACTCGTACGGCCAATCCTCTGTCCCTGCGACGAGACGATAGATCGTGCTGAAGAACTCCCCGTGGAAGCTCTCGCACCCGACCTCATGCGCCGAGCGTTTCGTGACCTCTATGAGCCAGGCCCAGATGGCACTCCGCCAAGTGCACCGGAAATCGCCATCATCAATCTTTCCGTTGGTGACCCCGCTACGCCGTTCGACACCGTTCTGTCTTCCTGGGCCCGCACGATCGATTGGCTGAGTTACTCCTACGGCGTGCTGGTCGTCGTGTCGGCTGGCAACTACACGACGCTGAATCTGTCTCCATCCAATACCACGGAGCTCGCCGCGCTAACGGACGAAGATCGACGCCAATCCACGCTGGAGGCTCTCGATCGGCAACAGAACCAGCGGCGGCTGATCGCTCCGGCCGAGTCCATCAACGCACTGACAGTCGGAGCGATCCACGACGACGCAGCTCAGGGCGCGCCGATCGGCTACCGCGTGGATCCTAATGACGGATTGGTCAGCGTCAGCCCCGTCTCCGCCACCGGATCGGGATACCGGCACAGCCTCAAGCCAGATCTCGCAGCACCTGGAGGACGCGCCTATTTCGCCATCGGCCCCTCCACTGACCTCATCACCTTTCGGCAGCCCAGCGCAGCCGGACCCGGAATCAAGGTTGCCTCGCCGCGCGCGGGCCGCGAGACGTACACCATCGGCACGAGCGCCTCAGCCGCCATGGTCTCGAGGCAGGCCGCCCGCCTCTACGACGTCATCGATGCCGTGACCGGCGGCGCGCCCGTTACCCGCCGTCAGCGAGCCTCGGCGATCAAGGCCCTGCTCGTGCATGGTGTCGACGACTTCGAGGAACTCCGGGCTTCGCCCTTGCCACTCGAACGGGCCATCGGCAACGGCATCCTGCTGCGCGACTTCTCGTCCGGCTGCGCCACGAACGAAGCCGTGTTGCTATTCCTGGGCCAGATCGGAGCTGCTCAGGAGCAGCAACTCGAGATACCACTACCCGACGGGTTGAGCGTCCGCGAAGCGAAACGGATCGACACAACACTCGCCTGGCTCTCACCAATCAACTGGAGGCATCGCCAATACCGCAGGGCGGCCCTATCGTTCGTGACGCCCGTGGGCGCCATCCCGAACCTTGGCTCAGCATCAGGTATCTCAGCGGACGTATCGAAGGCGGGCGCTGCGACCGTACAGCATCTGTCGTGGGAGACGCACAGCGCCTGGGCGGCTGGTCAAGGTTCAGCAATCTCGATCCGCGTTAAGTGCTACGAGCAGGCCGGAGGCTTGCAAGGAGAACGCGTCGACTACGCGGCCGTGGCGTCCATCTGGGTTGCCCCCGCGATCGGAGTCGACGTGTACTCCCAAGTCCGCGATCAGGTACGTGCGCCCGTCGCCATCCAGCCTGCGTCGTAGTAGAACTAGCGCCGCGCCGTGGTCCTGCGCCGTGGCTGACGGGCGATGGCGGCTGCCTTGCTGTTCACGATGGTGCTGCCGGTGTTGCCGCTGTCCGGTTTGATCGCCGTTGCCGTTGCCGTTGCCGTTGCCGTTGCCGTGGTTGTGGGCGCGGTCATGAACTCGAGAGGTCAGGACATGGCCGGGGTATTGATGGGCGCGGTGCTTGTAACTCCTTCCTGCTGGCGCTCGCGATTTCATGCGCGGTGGTCGTGGCCCGAAGCACAGGCAGGTTCGGCGGCCGACGCCCGACGAACCTGCGACTGGCACCGCCATTTTGTCTCCCTTACTTACTAGCCGCAAATTCCGGTGCTGTCCCCGTTAACGATCTTGCTGTCTGCACGCTTCCGCCGCTGATGTCAGTATCCATTCCGTCCAGATCCAATAACTACACACCTCGGCAACACGCTGATCAAGGCTAACCGCGACGTAACGCTTAGGATCGCCGGGAGCGACATGATGCGTGGTCCGCGCACCTCCCGCTCGGGCACCGCCCAGGCGCGGGTCGCCTGCACTTCCACCACCGCGAACAGTGTCGGTGCCGCTTGAAAACGAGGCCATAGCCCTGGCACGACGGCTCCACATTCGAGCGTCGCCGATAACAAGTTCAGTGGCCGGTTGGGCTTGCCGCCTGACCGGACCGTCCGATTGCTACGGACGGGACTGCCCCGGCTGCTTCCGCCGTGGTCAGACGGGTCAGGGTCTCTCCCAGGTTGGGTGTCCAGGTGGCTTCCTCGCTGCCGTCGTGCGCTTAAGTACCTTCCAACGGGCAGGCCAGCCGATCCGCCATCGGCCTGGCCAACGAGGACAATTCCGATCCAGGTGGTGCTGTCTCCGTTCTCATTGTCATCATCCGTGCTTTACGTTCGTGTCTGCCGGCTGGTATGCGCCGGGTGCCGACAAATCTCCCTAGGCCTGTCGTTCCAGGTCGCGCTCCGGCAGCGACCGTTGTGGCGGTTTCATGATCTGCTTGGGCGCCTGAAGCACCGCGTCCTTGCGCTGCTTGCCGAGGCAGAATTTGGTTGGAAGCTCATCCGGCAGAGCCACCGGTTCGGCCGAAGTAAGTGGCTGCAGTTGCAGCTGCGGGTGGCGGCTTCGTAGCAGGGCATCGGCCTGGACGGCTTGCAGTCGCATTGGCGCGGTGTGGGCGGCCCACTCCTGCCGTGCTGCTTCGAGTTGTTCGTCCAGTTCGGCTCTGGAGGCATAGAACTTGCTCGCGGTTCGCGCAGAGTCGGCCAGGTCAGCGCGCTTAGCCGCTGCCGTCTGGTCTCCGCGGGCGCGGGCGGCGGCCGCTTCTGCGTCGTGCCGCACTTGCCTGTCCGCCATGTCGAGCTGTGCCATGCGTACCTGGCGGAGTTCCTCGCCCGGGTAAGGAGGAGCCCAGGCGGTCTCGGCTTGGTATTGGGCGCGGCGCAGGAGCAAGGCGCTGTCGGGTAGCGTCTCCAGGCCAGACGGATCCTGACGGAGCAGGGCACTGTAGGCGGCCATCCAGGCGTGCCGGGCTTCGGGGGAGTTGACCGGCTCAGGTCCGACCGGGCGGGTTTCGGAGTCGATGCCGTAGAGCTCACGGTAGGCGCCGACCGCGGATGCTTGTTCGGTCCATTCGAGCCTGTCGATCGGATTCTCGGGCACGGGGCCGAGCGCGTTGACGGCCCAGGCTGGCGCGGTCTGCGCGGCGTGCTCGCCGATCCGGGCCCGGCGGGTGTCCATCGCCTCGGCGAGTTCGGCTACGAACTGCCGCCGGCCGGGGTCGGCCAGATGCGGGACGCGCTGTGCCCACGGCTGCCATGGCCCGGGGGTAAGCGGCCCCGTTCCTTTCCTGATCCTGGCGTCGATGACGGCGGCCACCTCGCGTGCGCCGGTTAGCGGCGCGGACCTGATCGCGGCGGCGGCGACCTGGACGGCGTCCTTCCCGGCGGCCTCGACTGCGCGCAGGGTGCGCCATAGCCACGTCGCGGTCCCGCCGTCCAGCCGCGCCCCGCGGTACTCGGCGGGCATGGCGGCGCGGATCGCGGCCCGCCACGCCTCCTGGCGGGCGGGCAGAGTCTCGCCCTGCCAGATCGGATGCAGACGCGCGAGGTGGTCGGCGTCGCCGAGTTCGCGCCACAGTACGTCCAGCGCCGCCTCCTGCGCCTCGTCGCGGGTGAGCACATCGCCCAGGACCGCGACCGGTTCCCGTGGATCGGGATCAGCCGACGGGAACGTGGCCGGTGCCGGGTCGCCGGCGCGTTCGGCGCGCAGCCGCCGGTAGCGGGCGAGCTCGGGGGCGGTCCTGGTGCCCGGGACGGGGTCGGCGGGCCGGGCAGGCTGGGTGAACACGATGGCCTGGTTGAGGTCGGCGCCACGGGTGATGGCGGAGTAGAGCCACTGCCTGCTCTCACTGCCGGTGACCACCGCGATGCCGTGGCTGACGGTCAGGCCCTGCGCGGAATGCCCGGTGACGGCGTAGGCCAGGTCGGTGTTCGCGGTGTCGGCGTACCGGAACGTGGCCTGCGACCACGATGCCTGCCCGGTGCCGGGATCCCTTCCGGTCCGCCGCTGCACGGTCAGTGACCCGTCGTGGTTGAGAGCGGCGACGCGCATCACGTCGCCGTTGGCCAGCGACCGGTCGTCCTGGCCCGCTTGCAGGTCGTGGTCGTTGCGGCGGGCGACAATGAGGTCCCCGGCACCAGCGCGGGCACCGGCGCGCAGCGCCGCGGTTCGGGTGTCGTCGACCAGGCCGAGGTGGATTAGGTCGTCGCGGACGCGGCGGGACAGTTCGCGGCAGGTTTCGTGCGCGCGGGCGATCATGAGCACGTCCCGGCCGGTCAGGTAGGAGCCGAGGTAGGCGGCGCGGGCCTGGTCGAGCGCGAGGTCGGGTTCGCTGCCGGTGATCCGGCCGTGCCGGTGGTACTCCTCGAGCGCGCTCATGTCGGCGCGGCGCAGGCCGAGGGAGGCGCTGCGTTCCCACTGGCTCGTGAACCGGACCGCTTCGGTGAGCTGGACGAAGCCGAGCCGCCCGGCCAGCAGCATCATCCCGCCGCCGCCCTCGACCGCGGCGAGCTGTTCCTGGTCCCCGGCGATCAGGACCTTGTGCCCGTTCGCCGCCGCATAGCTAGTGATGTCGGCCAGATCCTGGGTGGACATCATCGACGCCTCATCGATCAGCAGCAGCGCGCCGGCGGCCAACTCGGCACGGACACCGCGGGCCCCGCGATGGCCGGGAACGTGGCCGAGGAACGATGCGGTGTTCTCCGCGTGACCGACGCCGGCCTCGTCGAGTACGTTCGTGGCGGCCTGGCTTGCGGTCAGGCCGATGACCGGGCCGCCGGTCGCTGCCTTCCATGCGCGGGCTGCTTCGGCCAGGGTTCGCGTCTTGCCGGATCCTGCCGGGCCGACCAGGACCTCGGCGGTGCGCGGTGAGGTGAGAACGTGGAACAGGGCCGCGGCCTGGTCCAGCCGCAGCCCCGAACCGGTCGGTCTCGTCGCGCACTTGGCCGCTAGTGGCGGTCAGCTGCTCGTCGAGAACGACTTGGTCGGTGCCGAGTTGCGCGGCGGCCTGCGCGCGGGACAGCCGTGCCGTCGTCTCGGCCTGCGCTTGCTCGATGAGGCGTTCCTCCAGCGACAGCTGCACCCTGGTCGCATAGCGGACCGACCCCGGGCGGGTGTAGACCGACCGGCCGTCTAGCGGTCGGCGTAGCGAAGCCGGCAATGCCACGACCTCCGGTGCCTCCAGGCACTGCACCGGTTCGAACTCACCGCCCAGTGCCCGGTCGGTCAGCTCATTCACCAGACGCACAGCGACTCCCGGGTCCGTGCCGAGCGCGTCAGCCGGGAGGGACACCTTCATCTGGCGCATCAGCTCGGCCCGTGTCCACGCCGGTCGCGCGGCCTGCACACGCGCGAGCGCGATGCGCGCCGCGTCGGCGAGCGTGCGCGCGTCCGGCTGACGCGGCCCGGGTCGTGGGCTCGGGTCCTCGTGCCCGGGCATGTTGGCGACGCGTGACGCGAGCGCGGTCAGTGGCGTTCCGAATCTTCGCGTCCATTCCGCGCCCCATTCGCGCGCGGCCTGATCGAAATCGACCGGGCCATCAGGCTTGGCGTCACGCGTGGCCGTCCACGCGGTCCGGTGAATGCTCAGTAATTCGCGCTGGTTGGGCGCGCGTCCGTATTTCGCGCGGAATTGATCGGCGAGCTCGGCTTGTCTCGCAGTCACCGAATCGCGGCGAGAACTGAACGCGTCAATTTCCGCCTGCGTAACCCCGGCGATCTCGTTACCCGCGCCGTCCGCGCGCGGGACCCACGCGAGGCCGAAGTCGCGTGCCAGCGCGGCCTCGATGTAAGCGGCCGCGGTCGCCTGGATGGCGGGGATCTGCCGCCGGATCGCCATCGTGTCAGTCGCGCGCCACTTACCGTCCGACAATGTGCGGACGCGCGGGAGGAGCGGGTTGTGAATGTGGTCGTGCATCTCGCCGTCCCGGCTGGTGCCCTGCAGCCAGGACGTGCCCACCAGTTCGGCTGACTCCCATTTGCCAAGTTCACGGCCGTCGATCATCCGGCCGTGGTACCCGGTCCTGGTGACGCCGGCCCAGGCCTGCAGGTGGTCCATTGCGGCAGCGTTCGCCTCCTGAAGGACCTCGCAGAAACGGGCGTCACGCTGATCCCACTCGGCAGCCGCGGCCAGGTCACCAGCGTCGCGTGCCCGGGCAGCGTTCTCCCTGATGGACCCGTGCAGCAGGCTGACCGACTTGCTGAAGTTGAGTGTCACGTCGGTGTAGGCCGGGCTCTGCCGCGTGTCCCGCCGGGCTTGCAGCTCCAGCTGATGCACCCGGTCCGCGGTCGCCTGCGGCTCAGCCGCCCGCAACTGGGCGAGCCGGGTCCCATAACTGCGGGTGAACTGGCGACGAGCTCCGCCCAGCCGCACGCCAGTCCGCGGATCGGCGAGGCTGTACAGCTGGCGGAACGTGTCCGCGTCCACCTCACCCGACAGCCCCAGCGAGCGAGCCCCAGGGCCGAACCAGCGACCAGGTGCCTCACCCCGAGTGCTGGCATTGATGTAGTAGCCGCCGGGCGAGCACTCCGGCTCCTTGCCAACCTGCGCCAGGTAATACTCAAGATCAAACCCGGACTGCACGGTGACCACGACACTCATCACTACCAGCCTTCAGCCCTGATTTGACCATGATCACTTTAAATGCAACGGTCCATGTCGAATCATTCTCACCACAGAGCTAAGCACGTGGCATTAGGTTTGCCAAACGAATCCACTGTGGGTAATGCGAAGACTAAAGCGAGAAAATTCAGAAATGACGAGAATATAGATATCTGCATTTGCAGGAAAGCAGGTCTTAGTTCCGGAAGGGCTCTGGCGAGTTGGTGTGTGTTGGTGTCCGCGCAGCCGGCCATCATCGAGATTGACGCTGCCGAGTGGCCGCCGACAGCAGATGAGTAGCAGGATCTGTCTCAACGTGATGACATATTGCTGCAGCGCAGTTCGGCGCAGGCAACCAGGACCTCACGTGTCCGCTGCGAAGGGAAGCGGCTCATGGGCTTTGGCCGACGGTTAGTCCGCAGGACTGTGCGCAAAGCCGTCCGCAGAACGGCGCGCCGAACTGTGCGTCAAGTGACGCCACGGCCAGTGCGCAAAGCGGTACACCCCGTCAGGACAGCCCGAGTCGCCGCGACGCCGCGTCCGGCGCGGCAAGTGACTCGCGCGGCCTGGGTAGCTAAGCACCCCGTTCATGCCGTCGAGAGCGAGGCCATATCCGCAGTCTTGCGCAGGCACCGCTGGCGGAAGTTCCTCGGCTTTCTCTTGCTTAGGCCCGGCGGAGAAGGCATGCCGAGAGAACAGCCCGCGAAGGACCGCCCTATTGCTGCCCGGCAGCCACGAATACTCCGCAACTCTGCACTGCCACCGTCGGGATTGCTGTCATTGCCAAACAAGCTTGGAACGTCGGAGCCGATGCCACCAGTGCCGCTGGGGTTCTGCGATCCAGAGTCGGCGTCAGCGGGCGACGTTCTGGTACAGGCAGCGGACCTCGTGGTTAGCACGCAGTCGGGATCGGCCTCGATGATCCAGCGAGAGCTGCAAGTCAGCCATGTGGCGGCCGGTCTACTTTTGGAGATGCTCGAAATCCTTGGGGTTGTCGGACCGTCGCAGGGCACTGCGATGAGGGACGTGCTTGTGCGACCTGACGACCTCGCGGGGTTGCTGGCATCGTTGCAGGCGCGCGTGCGGAAGGGGTCGGGACAGCCCGGTGGCAGGCTGTCGGTGACCGTTGAGCCGACTCGAGCAGAGCAGGCCACTTCCCAGCTGCAGGAACGAGTCGTCACACAGCGAGCCCCGGCTGGCAGTTGCGCTGCGCAGAACGTCACAACGGTTCGACGCGAACGTCACGCTGGTGATCTTGAGTATGAGGTCAGACGCGAGGTGGGCCTGGGAGCGCACCTGCCGCTTGGGCCCCCTCAGAGCTGCTCGAATGACAACGCGTGAGGCGATTCTGTCACCCGCCGCAGCAGATCGGCGCGGCCCCCGCAACCAGCTTTGACCGTGCTTGCTGCCGCGAACAACGATTCGGGACGTATCGAGTTTGCCGCTGCCGAGGTGCCAGGCATCTGTGCTACCACACGCCTGGCGGCCCGTGCATCTGTGCTACCACACGCCTGGCGGCCCGTGCATCTGTGCTACCACACGCCTGGCGGCCCGTGCATCTGTGCTACCACACGCCTGGCGGCCCGTGGGCATGTGCACCCATCGCCGCCCGCGTCCGGAACAACGAAGTGGCGGCCGGTATCTGCATAAGTCCGCAAGGACACGATGCTGTCGTCTAGGCGCAATGCCGGGGAGTTAAGGTTCGCGGCTGGTGATCAAGTACCTGGCGTTTGACGGCGTGTCGCTGGTCGCATAGCAAACGGAGGTCCGGTAGGACGGGTATCGACCAAGATCAACCGTCTGAAGGACCTCCGTTGCGTGTCCAGTCTGCCATCGATTCGGCGCTGTCTGCCATCACCACGACGATTACGGTCGCGTCCGGGGTGTTCGCTCCCGGCCACCTGGGCGAGCTGACCCGGATCGTGCCGTTCGAGCTGGCTGATGCGGTGCTGGAGGAGGCCCGCGTCAGGGAGCGGCGGCTGCGGCTGCTGCCCTCGCGGGCCGGGCTGTACTTCGTGCTCGCGCTGTGCCTGTTCCCGGCCCGCGGGTACGCCGCGGTCTGGGCGGAGCTGACCGCGGCGCTGGCCGCCGTTGATTCGCCGGTGCCGTCGGCGAAGGCGCTGCGGGACCTGCGCCGCCGCCTGGGACCGGCGCCGCTGCGCGCGCTGTTCGGGGTGCTGGCCGGGCCGCTGGGCCAGCCGCGCACGCCCGGCACCTGGTTCGGCCGGTACCGGACGGTGGCCTTCGACGGCTGCCGGTCCCTCAAGGTTCCCGACACGCCGGCCAACCGGGGCTGGCTGGGCAAGCTGAAGGCCGCGGCCGGGGAGACCGGCTACCCGGTCATCGCGCTGATGACGCTGTGCGAGACCGGCACCAGGGCGCTGATCGGCGCGGTCTTCGGCAGCACCGCTGACGGGGAACTGGCCTGGGCCCGCAAGCTGCTGCACCTGCTGGACGCCTCGATGCTGGTGCTGGCCGACCGCGGCTTTGATGCCGGGGAGTTCCTGGCCGAAGTCCACGCGACCAGGGCCCGGTTCCTGGTCCGGCTCAGATCGACTCGCCGCCCGCCGGTCCTGTCGCATCTGCCCGACGGGTCATTCACCTCGCTGGTCGGCGGGGTGAAGGTTCGGATCATCGCCGCCCGGGTCACCGTCACCTGCCACGACGGCACCCGCTACGGGGACAGCTACCGGCTGGCCACCACCCTGACCGACTGGCGCCGCTACCCGGCCAGCGCTCTCATCGCCCTCTACCACGAAAGATGGCAGCACGAGATCGCCTATCTCGCGCTGCGCCACACCCTGCTGGCCGGCCGGGTGCTGCGCTCAGGCGACCCGGCCGGGCTGGAACAGGAGATGTGGGCACTGCTGGCCCTCTACCAGGCGCTGCGGATCGCTGTCACCGACGCGATCGAAACCGTGCCCGGCACCGACCCCGACCGGGCCAGCTGGCAGGTCGCCGTCCAGACCGCCCAGACACTGGTCACCGGCGCCCGCAACGTGCTCGGCGGGGCCAGCTGGGTTTCCCCTCGTACTGTGGAGACATCGCCTTTTAAGGAGTGGCGATGGCAGAGACACGCAGGAAGTTCGATGAGGATTTCAGGGCGGGCGCGGTCCGGCTGGTGCGGGAGACCGGCAAGCCGATCGCTCAGGTCGCCCGGGAACTCGGTGTCAACGATGGCACGCTGGGCAACTGGGTGAACGCCGACCGGCGCCGCCGTGGCAACGGTGGCGGCGCGCTGGGCGAGGATGAGCGGGCCGAGCTGGTCCGGCTGCGCCGGGAATGCGCGGAGCTGGCGATGCGGTGTGATGTGCTCAAGCGCAGCGTGGCCCTCTGGGTTTCCGAAGCGATGGGCCGGTAGCCGTGGCCGCGTTTATCGCTTCCCAGAGGGCGGAGCACGGCATCCCGTACGCAACCAGCTGCCGGGCGCTGGGGGTGTCGCAGTCCTGGTTCTGTAAGTGGCTGCAGCATTCACGATCGGGGACGTTACCGGCCCGGGCGGACCGCCGGCAGCGGCTGGCCGCGGAGGTGAAGCGGCTGTTCGGCCTGCATGAGGGCAAGCGCGGGTCTCCGATGATCACCGCCGGCCTGCGCGACGCCGGGTGGCGGGTCAGCGAGAACACGGTCGCCCGGCTCATGCGCGAGCAGCACCTGGCCGCCCGGCGCAGGCGGCGGAAGGGGCTGACCAGACCGGGGAAGGGCCGGTGGCGTGCCCCTGACCTGGTGAAGCGCGACTTCAGGGCCAGCGGCATCAACCGGAAGTGGTTCGGCGACGGCACCGAGATCGACACCGGTGAGGGCAAGCTGCAGCTCGCCTCGATCCTGGACGCGGCCTCCCGCAGGATCGTCGGGTTCTCCATGTCGGAGCACCACGACGCAGACAACGCCTACGGGGCGCTGGCCATGGCGGTGGCGGTGCGCGGCGGCCAGGTGCCCGGCGTGATCTTGCACACCGATTATGCCGAGGTTGACGTTAAGCCGGAGAACCTGAGGGCTGCCCTGCTCACGTGTGGTCTGCTGACAGGTTCCCCGGCTTAACGTTCCGGCGCGTGGCTAGCGTCCGTCGTATCCCCTGCGTCTTGGAAGGAGACGGCGATGGATATGACGGTGACAGCGATCGGCGCGGTGGTGGTCGCGGAGTTACGAGCGGCTGGCTACCTGGAGTCGACGATCGGCCAGTACGCGAAGACAATCAGGGCGCTTGCCGTGTTCGCCGCCGAACGAGGCGGCGTTTACACCTCTGTCCTGGGCGCTGAGTTCGCGTCGATGACAGTCAGCCCGCGGACTGGCCGGTTCAGCGCACAGCGCCGGATGGATTACGGTCGGCTCACCCGCGTGTTCGATTCCTGCGTTCGCACCGGGCGAGTCGAGTTGTCGGCTCGCGGACGCGGCGGTGGCGGGCCGCGCCCCGGCCAGGCCAGCATGGTGATGTTAGACGCCGAGTGGGAAGCGGAGATGGCCAGCCGGGGCCTGGCCGCGGCCACGCGCGAGGCTTACGGGCGGGTGGCGCGCGGCTACCTGGTGTTCCTGGAACAGCGCGGGGTCAGCGACCTGGACGGGGCTGATGGCGCCAGCGTCCTGGCGTTCCTGGCGTCCTTGCTGGACAGGTGGGCGAAGTCGTCGTTGTTCTGGGTGGTGTCGAACTTCCGCCCGTTCCTGAAGTTCACCGGCCGCACTGACCTGGTCGCCGCGGTGAACCTGGCCGGGGTCCGGCGGTCGTACCCGGTCATTGCCGTGCTCGGCGATGACGACGCGGACCTGGTCGTGCAGGCGTGCGCAGCAGGGCTGGTAGTGAGCAACCGGGACGCGGCGATCACCCTGCTCGCGCTCACCACGGGACTGCGGGCCTGCGACATTATCGCGCTGCGCCTGGCTGATGTTGACTGGCGCGGCCAGACAATCGCGATCGTGCAGCAGAAGACCGGGAACCCGCTGCGGCTGCCGCTCCCGTCGCTGGTGATGGGCAGGCTCGCCGGCTACGTGCTCGACGACCGGCCCGCATCGGCCGATGATCACGTGTTCCTGCGCTCGGTGGCCCCGCATCTGCGGCTTGCTGATCACGCCACCGTGCACAGGGTGATCACCAAGACGTTTCAGAACGCCGGACTGACCGGGGTCAATGCCGGGACACGGTTCCTGCGTCACAACGCGGCGTCCGGGCTGGTGCGCGCGGCGGTTCCGCTGCCGACGGTGTCGGCTGTGCTCGGCCACGCCAGCCCGGACTCGACGAATGTGTATCTGAGCGTTGACCGCGACCGCCTGCTGGAGTGCGTGCTGCCGGTCCCGGCGGGGGCACGGCCATGAGCGGCCACGGTTTCACCAGCGCGTTCGCTGCCGAGCTGGACGCCTACCTGGCGTTCAAGCAGAACATGGGCTGCTACGGCGCCTCCCGGATCTGGTACCTGCGGAATTTCGACGCCTGGTGCACTGAGCATGGCCGGAGCGTGTTCGATAAGGCCACCGTCGAGGGATGGGTCAGCGCCCGGCTGGAAACATCGGGCCGGTACCGGTCGTGGATGTCTTACATCCGCGACTTCGGCCGGTGGCTTCAGACCACCGGCACCGGCGACGCCTGCGTGCTGTCTGACCGGTGGAAGGCCTCATTCATTCCGCCGCGCCCCTACCTGCTGGGCGCCAGCCAGATCGACGGGTTCTTCACCGCGGCGGCGGCACTGAGGTCCCGGTCGCCGTGGCGGTGGCAGGCCGTCGCGTTCTTCACGCTGATGCACTCGTGCGGGCTGCGGACTGGTGAGACCCGTGCCCTGCAGGCCAGTCAGGTGGACCTGGATTACGAGAACATCGACATCGTCTGGTCGAAGGGAAACCGCAGCCGCAGGCTGCCGGTCACCGGCCAGGTCGCCGACGTCCTCGCCGCCTGCGACCAGCAATCCCGCGCCCGGTTCCCCGGCCGGGCGACGTTCTTCATCTCCGGCGAAGGCGGCCAGGTCTGGCCGGCATCGGCCGGAAAGGTGTTCGCACGGATCTGGGACGAGGCGGGGCTGGCCCGGCCGCTGGCCGGCCGGCAGCCAGTGCCCTACGATTTCCGGCATCACTTCGCCTATGCCTGCATCGAGCGGTGGCGGATCCAGGGCAAAGACGTGAATGCGATGCTGCCCTACCTGTCGCGTTACATGGGCCACGCGTCCTTCGACAGCACCTACTACTACATTCACACCTCGCCCGACTTCCTGGACGCCTACGACGGCATCACCCAGGCGAGCCAGGCGCTGCTGCCCGAGGTCGGATTCGGATGAGACGCGCCCCGGCAACCGGCGCCCCGGACCTGTTCAGCTTCGCCCGCGACTACCTGCACGTCTACATGCCACGTGTCCGGGCACTGTCGCCGAAGACGACCGAGGCCTACCGGATCAGCCTGGAATGCTTCCTGGGCTACCTCGCCGAGGCCGAGCACACCGAACGCGAGCACGTCAGCTTCGACCACTTCGACCGCCAGCACCTCAAAGCGTGGCTGGCCTGGATGACCGGCCAGCGGCACTACGCGCCGAAAACCGTCACGTTGCGCCTGAGCGCCGTCAAAGCCTTCCTGGCCTACGCCTGTCAGGAGGACATCACTCTCGTCGCGCTCAGCCAGGCAGCCAGGGCGCTCAGGGCCCCGGCGCAGCCGCGCAAGCCCATCGACTACCTCACCGGGCCTGAGACGAGGGCGATCCTCGCCGCGCACACGGGGAGGACGGCGAAGTCCCGACGGAACCGGATGCTCCTCATCCTGCTCTACGACACCGCGGCGCGCGTGTCGGAGATCACCGGCCTGACCCTGCAGGACTTGCACCTGGCCGAGCCGGGGCATGTCACCCTGACCGGCAAGGGCAGCAAGACGCGTGTCGTGCCGCTGACGGGCAAGACGATCGGCCACCTGCGCGTCTATCTCACCGAGTTCCACCCCGGCGGCGCGCGGCTGCCCGCGACACGGCCGCTGTTCTACAGCCTCCACAACGGGCAGCCCGCAGCCCTGTCAGCTGACACGGTCTCCGCCGTGCTCAAGCAAGCCGCCACGACGGCCCGCCAGCAGTGTCCTTCGATCCCCGGCAACATCTACTGCCACCTGCTGCGCAAGACCAAGGACCTTTACCAGCAGGGCATCCCGCTCCCCGTCATCATGCGTCTCCTTGGCCATGAGAACGCATCGACAACCTCAGCCTTTTATGCTTTCGCGACCCAGGACATGATGCGAGCAGCCATCAGCAAAGCCACCCCGGCGATCAACGCCCCGGTCACCGAACCGCTCACACAAGACAAGCTCAAGGCTCTCTACAGTCTGCGATAGCCGAAACGTTAAGCCGGGAACCCTGTCAGCAGACCACACGTGAGCAGGGCAGCCCTCAGGTTCTCCGGCTTAACGTCAACCTCGGCATAATCGCTATGGCAGATCCCCGGCGCCGCGCCTGCCCGGCGCAGGTGCGCCGAGGCATGCGCCAGCGCCCGCTGCACGAACGCGGTGGTCTTGGACAGCGCGCATTCCCACCCGCAGATCGTGCCCGCGAACGCGTCGAT
The DNA here is from genome assembly GCA_963711535.1 of uncultured Actinomycetota bacterium. Lineage (GTDB taxonomy): Bacteria > Actinomycetota > Actinomycetes > Streptosporangiales > Streptosporangiaceae > JAJYUU01. The sequence continues at coordinate 2,150,570 of CAVQEN010000008.1, forward strand.
CACGAACGCCGTGTAGCCGAACCCGCCGCCCGCCAGGGGGACGTAGGTGAAGTCGCAGACCAGCAGCTGCCCCGGCCGCTGCGCGGCGAAGTCCCGGTTCACCAGGTCCGGGGCGCGGGGATTATCGGGCTCGGGCACGGTCGTGCGTATCTTGCGGGGGCCGCGGACGTTGCCGCGCCAGCCGTTGCCGCGCATCAGCCGCTCCACCGTGCACCGGGCCACGGTGATGCCCTGCCGGCGCAGGTGCCCCCGCATCTTCACCGCCCCGTACAGCGACTCCGGTTTCCTGCGGCCGCGCTCGTCCGGCTCGAACAGGCCGGCCAGGATACCGGTCAGCCAGGCGTCGCGGACCGCCCGCCGCGAGGCCGGCCGGACCCGGCGGTCATGATAGGTCCGCGGCGAGATGCCGATCCCGTGCGCCGACAGCGCCCGGCACACCGGCACCACCCCGAACACCCCGCAGACCGAGGCGATGAACGCGCAGATCACCGCCGTAGCGGGTCTGCCTCCCGGGCGAAAAAACGGGTCGCCTCCGTCAGGATCGCGATGGTCTGCTCCAGCTCCCGGTTCTTGCGGCGCAGCTCCCGCAGCTCCTGCGACTCCGCCGTGGACGTCCCCGGCTTGCTCCCCTCATCGACCTCGGCCTGCCGCACCCACTTGCGCAGCGTCTCGCTGCTGCCGATGCCCAGCCGCCGCGCGACCTCGCCGATCGCCGCCCATTCCGACGGGTAATCGCCTGAATGCTCCCGCACCAGGCGAACCGCCTTCGCCTTCATCTCCGTGCTGTACTTGGTACCCGGCATGTCGGATCAGCCTTCCCGTCATCCGCGGTACGCAAGCTCGCCGGGGCGGTTCATGCGCTCCTGTACGCGGACTACGGCTCAGTGATACTGGCGTACGCCGGCCAGCCAGGCCAGGCGCCAGAGCCAGCCGGCGCGGCGCTCAGCTATGTCAATTGCGCGCAGGTCCTGTGGAAGGCACGTCAGGATTGAAGAGCTGACAAGGCTTGCAAGAGGACTTTCCTCGCACTCATCCCTCTCCGGCACGACGACCCCGATGTAGAGGCGGCGTAGGGTCCGTGGCGCGATAACGCGCAGCATCCTGTTCAGGTGCGCCCGCTGAGCGACGATGGCCACTGGTCGAGCGTCGCCAAACCATCCCTCGCGCTCGGACCTAAGGAAGTTCGTCGTCGTGTCAATAGAGTGCCGTTCAGCGTAGACATGGGCCTCCGGTACACCGAGCCGTATCAGTTCTGACCGCATAATGTCGGCCTCCGGTATTCCACGGAAGACTTCGTCCGGAGCATCGGCGGGCGACCAGTCCTTGCCCTTTTTATCCGATGGCGACTTATAGCCTGAACAGATGACTCGTCCGTTGTTCGGCCCGGCGGCAACGTCATAGAGCATGCGTGCAACTGCGACCCGGTCCCGGCCGGAGGGGGTGAGGCCCGTTCCTGTAGCGTCCCGTCCACGGCCGGGAACGAGCACGTGCGCTAGCTCCGGAAGGCTGACAACGCCGCGACCTCCGATTGTCTCCATCATCGGGTATTTGGCCCCCCCGGAGTCATCGTCCGCAGACTCTCCTGCAGCCTCAAGTGCCGGAACTCGAAGTGATTCCCATTCTTCCGCAGGATGCCTCCCTCATGACATTGCCTCAAGAACTCGCTGAGATGGCGAGGAAGTCGGCCGCGCATGGCGAGCCAGAGATGGCTCACCTTGAAGGGAAGCCATTCGTTCCAGATAGATGCAGCGATGCCAGCACCTAGCGGGGCGATGCACGCATTCCAGCAGGCGGCAACGGTGAGGAATGTAGTGTCATACAGCGCGAGTCCGGCGCCCAGCACTGTCGTGGCGATTACGAAGATCACAACGCCTGAGCGCTTGTCGCTTCGTATTGCCGCGAGGGGATCGCCTGCCCTCGCGCCCATGCGCGCATCGATCTCAGGTCGGCGCAGCAGGATCCAGCCAGCAATGCGGCCACCCACGTAGGCGACGAGGAAGCACAGTACTGTCGCAACGAACGCCGCAGTTCCGAACTCGCGCGGCGTAAGACCGAACAGCCAAGAGGTCCTTCTCTGTCCTGTCTGCAGCAAAACACCTGATGCATACGCAACTATGGCCGCTGCGACCGCACGCACGAACCTGACCTCGTGCAGGTCTAGCCGCTCATAGGACTGGCCCGCGTTATAGCCGATCCGCGTCGGATCACTGACCTTATCCCTGGTTGCGTAGCCACGCGACCACCCGATCCCAAAGACGCCACCAGCCAGCAGCAAAAGGTAGCCCGGGCCAGCGAAGTAACCAACAGCACTGCCGACGGCCGCGATTGCGCATCCAACGACTACGGCCGACATCAGCGCGATCCGGAAGAGTGGCGCGTAGCGGTAGAACTCCCAGAACGCGATGATGCGACGAGTCGCACGCGCGGCCAGGAAGCCTAGCCAGCGTTCGGCCTGCTCCGGCATGAAGGCACCAGCGGGCGTGCCAAGCGCCTTTGGGCTTGAACGGTACCGCTCGAAAACCGAAATCGGCAGGCCGCGCAGCAGGTGCTTTTCAACCGACTCGAAGTCGCCGAAGAGCTTCCGGTTGATGAGCTCGTCGGGCCGAGCCACGCCACTGAGGCTCGTTGCCGTGCGCCCAGCGGCATAGATAGTCTTGGCCAGCCACGCCATGAGCGGTGAAGACAATGCCTGACCGACCGGCGACCGGGGATCGTTAACAATCTCGGACGTGATCGGATCAAGCTCCTTTATTTCAGCGAATGGGCTTTCGAGAAGATAGCGACTCACTTCCTGCATATCCACTGGCGCCAGGGTGATGATCGTGGCTGAGGGCAGGGCGGCCCGCGCGGCCCGATCCGCCTCAGGCGTCCTGATGCTGGTCAGGACTGCGGGAGAGGCGCCCACCTGCTTGTGAATCGCGTCAGCTGCCCTGATCAAGTCGCTGGCGCCAATCTCGTCCAGGCCGTCGAAGATCGGGACGATACGTCCCTCTCGTAATGTCGCTTCGGCGGCCTTCAGGTCCGCAGGCGAAGTCAGGCCATACGCGGTCCGGATCGTCTCCAACATCCAGTCCTTCAGCCATACGGTGGCCGGACTCCAAGTCGCCAGGCTGAAGAGCACCGGCTGGCGAGTTGACTCCGTACTTAGCTCCTCGGCGAGCCTCGTCGCCAATGTAGTTTTTCCAGACTGGGTGTCGCCGAAAATGATCAGCTGGCCGCCGTCGACGATACTGGCAAGCTCGGGGACTGTGGCGCGGGCGTAAGACAAGCCGCCAGTCCAAGGAACCGCGAGCACTCCTAGGTCCGTCAACGCTAGTGCTTGCTGGGCGACCTGGCTCCGCACCGTCTGCCGCAGCCTGCCGCGGGCTTCAGCCAGGACCTCCCCAGCTAGTTCGGGGGGCTTGACAGGGCCTGGGATAAAAGGCGCGATGAGCATCAGGGCTATTGCGTCCAAGGCTGCGGCAGTCGGTACTGCGGAATCAGCAGGTTGATGAAACCCCGCCGCAGCAATCAGCCAGACAACGGCAAACACCGCCACTGCGGCAGCGCCGAGTAGAACGCGCCGGTATCGGGCTTCCAATACTTCACCTACCAGGAGCAAAGGTAAATAGAGATCCTAGTACTAGTCTGGCTCATGCCACCCTGGATGGTCATGGAGCATGAGTAGCGCGTTAAATCGTCCGTTATATGGGTTGTGGCCACGGCCGTCACCGAGCCAGCGAACCTACCACGGCACCGCCAACCATCTGCCGGGCTCTGGCCCAGCTTGCCAGTCCGGATCGGGCTCCTACGAGACGCTAGCCGCCGGCAGCGCGGCGAGGTTGGGCAGGATCTACGGCTGGAGGCGTGGCAGGGGGCCCAGGGCAACCGGGGAGGACGGCTCGCATCCCTCGGGCAGAGTGATCGCGCGACAGCACGGCCGCCACGAATGGTGGGGCCGCCTGGTCAAGCACGCAGGACTGGCAGGGAACTGAGTGTAGATCTGTTTGCACCGCCTGGCTGAGACTCCAAGCGACGCCATCAGCCCGGCTGCAGCGGATCCGGGATCGTCCTCCGCGCGTAGCCGAGATGGTTGGCGAGCAGCATCATGCCGCCGCGGCGAGCTGTTCCTGGTCGCGGGCGATGAGGACCTTGTGCCCGCCGCTGACGGCGAACCGGGTGATGTCGGCGAGGTCCTCGGTGAGCATCATCGATGCTTCGTCGACCACGGGGCAGGGGGCCGGGCAGGTTCGTCAGGATGCCGCGCACGGGCGCGTCGGCAGGGACGGGCGAAATAACCTGGGCCGTTACGGCTTGCGGCCGACGCACACCCAGAGCGCCGCCGGCTCTTCGGCCGGTCCGTCGGCGGCGGGCCGCCACTCGGACACGTTGACGAGCCCCGGCTCAACCAGTTCAAGCCCGGTGAAGAAGCGCGCTACCTGATCCCGGGCGCGAGTGGTGACTTTCTCCGCAACGAGATCGTTGAGCTGCGTAACCATCGCCGTGACCTGCTCCTGCTGGAGGTCGGACGTCGGGTGCGACAGCGCCAGGTAGCTGCCGGACGGGACGGCGGCGAGCAGGTCGGCCACGACCTGGTACGGTTCGTCGTCGTCGCCGAGCAGCTGCAGGACCGCGAGCAGCATGACTGCAACCGGCCGGGAGAAGTCCAGAGTCTGCGCGGCATGCGCCAGGATCGGGCCGGGCTCTCTCAGGTCGGCATCAAGGTAGTCGGTAACACCCTCGGGAGTGCTGGTGAGCAGCGCCCGCGCGTGGGCGAGCACCACCGGGTCGTTGTCCACGTAGACGATCCGGCTCTCTGGTGCCTGCGATTGTGCGACCTCATGGGTGTTGCCGGACGTAGGAATGCCCGTGCCAATGTCGAGGAACTGCCGAACTCCTGCCTCGGTCACCAGGTAGCGAACCGCCCGCCGCAGGAACGTACGGTTGGCTCGCGCCGACGCCGCGATGCCGGGGTACTCCGCCATCGTCCGATCGCCCGCGACGCGGTCGGCGGCGTAGTTGTCCTTGCCTCCGAGCCAGTAGTTGTACACGCGGGCGATGTGCGCGACGCTCGTGTCGAACGTCGGGGCTTCCGCCTTGTCCAGCGCGGCGGTTTGCCTCCGTGTCTGCTCGGCCATTCCAGCCCTTCTTGATGACCCTCTCGGCCCGGTTCGCTATGCACGCCATTCTAGTTCTGCGGCCTGGCCGCCGCTGGCGGGCTTCGGCTACCTGAACGGGGATGTTATGCGGTCGCCCGCCAGGGCACTGCGCTGTCGGGGACGATCCCAGGAGGCCGGATGCGATGATCTTGTCGTCGTGCCCATAAGGTTCCCTGACTTCCGCAGACGCCAGCCGAGGCGGATCGGTGCCGCAGCCCGGGCGGCGGCGCAGCGCACGCCAGAGACCCTGACCCTGGTGCGCCATCGGGCCCAGCCGACGGCCGTGACCGTGGCCCGGCTGGCCAGCACGGCGGCGTTTGCCTACCTGGTTGCGCTGCCGTTTCCGGTCACCCCGCGCCCAGTTCTCGCACCGCTGACCGCACTGCTGGTCGCCCAAGTCACGCTTTACCAGACCTTGTTCAGCGCGGTCCGGCGGGTGGGGGCCGTGGTGGCCGGGGTGCTGCTGGCCGTCGGGCTGTCCGCTCTGGTCGGCTTCACCTGGTGGAGCCTGGGACTCACGGTCGCGATCGCGCTCACGGTCGGTTACGCGCTGCATCTGGGCGACACCGTCCTTGAGGTGCCGATCAGCGCGATGCTGATCCTGTCGGTAACAGGCGTGCGCGCCGCAGCCTCCGGGCGGATCATCGAGACTTTCATCGGGGCCGTCGCCGGACTGCTGGCCGGGATCGTCTTTGCCCCGCCACGGGTGCAGCCGGCCGCTGACGCCATCGAGGACCTGTGTCGAAAGGTGGCCGACCTGCTCGACGAGATGGCCGGGAGCCTCCGTGACGGGTCCGTTCTCGAGCACGCGGATCAGTGGGTGCTGCGGGCACGCTCGCTAGTCGGCGAGATCGCCCGGGTGGACGACGAGCTGCGCAGGGCCGAGGACAGCGTCCGGCTCAACCCGCGCAGCCGGCCCCGCTGCCGAGCGCCGCGGTCAGGCTGCGCGAGCGGCTGGAGACCCTGGAGCACGTGATGATTACCGTGCGGGTGCTCAGCAGGTCGCTTGCGGACATCATCAGGCTGGGGGGTGACGACAGCGCCATGCACGATCCTGAGGCGCGCGGTCGGCTGGCAGACGCCCTGGCCAGGCTCGCCGCTGCAGTGCGCACGTATGGCCACCTGGCCGTTGTCAGCGACATGTCCAGCCACGAGCATTTGCTGGTCGAGCTGCGGCGATACCTGCAGGAAGCCGAGGAGCAGCAGGACCGGCTCAGCGAACTGCTCCGGGCCGACTCCAGCACACGTCCGGTCGGCTGGCCACTGCGGGGAGAGCTGATCAGCCACCTAGACCGGCTCAGGGTCGAGCTGCACCAGGGCAGCCCGGACGCTGCGCCACGAATCCGGCGGGTGCGCTCGTGGCGCCGGCCTCTGCAGGCGGGCAGGCGGCAGCCGCGGTCGCCGACCCGGCACCGCCGGAGGGCGTTAAGAGCGGTGAGGGCCGGGGCGAGCCGGGCATTGTCAGGGCATGGACAACCGTCTCCGCCTCATGCAGAACTTGACCAAGCCCATGCGGGTAGCCCCGGGAAGCACCGTCAGGCTGCAGCGCGACTACGACCCGTCCTGGACCGGACGGGTGCGGCGGCGCGAGGCCGACGCCCTGCTCGCCGACGGCATCAAGCTTCTCGCCGATTATCAGGACCGGCTGGCCGCCCAGGACGAGCTCGGGCTACTGGTTGTGCTGCAGGGGCTCGACGCGTCGGGTAAGGACAGCACGATCAAACACGTGATGAGCGGCCTGAACCCGCAGGGTGTCTCGGTCCGCAGCTTCAAGGAGCCGTCTCGCGAAGACACCGAGCACGATTTCCTCTGGCGCTACCAGGCAGCGTTGCCCGGCCGGGGGAGGATCGGCATCTTCAACCGGTCGCACTACGAGGAGGCGCTGGTAGTCCGTGTTCACCCGGAACTGCTGGCGGCGGAGAGGCTGCCACAGGCGGCCAGGGAGGGCGACGTCTGGGGCAACCGCTACCGCGACATTAACCGCTGGGAGCGCTACCTTGTGGGGAACGGAATCCACGTCGTCAAGATCATGCTCAACGTGTCCCGGCGGGAGCAGGCCAAGCGCTTCATGAAGCGCATCGACCGCCCGCAAAAGAACTGGAAATTCTCTGCCAGCGACGTCAGGGAGCGCGGCCACTGGCCTGCCTACCAGCGAGCCTTCGCCGACGTGCTGTCCGCGACCAGCACCAGGTGGGCCCCCTGGTATGTGGTGCCGGCCGACCACAAGTGGTTCAGCCGGCTCGCCACTGCTGCGATCGTCGTGCAGAAGCTCCGCGCGATCAAACCCGAGTACCCGGCCCCCGACGGTGTCGCCGCCGAGCAGATGGCAACGGCCAGGGCCGAGCTGGTGGCCGAGCTGCACGGGCGGTCGGCTGTCTGACCGGGATTCCCGCGGGTCCGGGGCCCAGGGAAGGGAACGTGGCGGGCGGTGGCTAGCCGCTGCGTCCGGCGCGCAGCCGCGCGCGGCGTTCTTCGAGTCTGAACTGGACCCTGGCGGAGCAGCGGACGGAGCCGGGCCGGGTGTAGACCGACCGGCCGTCCAGCGGGCGGGGCAGCGGCACGACCTCGGGCCACTCCTGCTCCGGTAGTACTACCGCCGGTCAGGAGCACCGGGATTCGGTTGCGGCCGGAGTAGGACTTCGGGACCCCGGCCTGGATCTGCGCCGAGGGGAAGATCTCGATCCCGTCGCGGCTCCGGCCGACGAGATGCCGAGGTCGTTGAGCATCGCCCCGGTGATGTCTACCTCGCCGACATCGGGGATGTTGTCGATCCGGCTCGGCGTGTGGCCAATCATGGCAGCAACGATGTGCGTAGTTACCGCGTTTTTCGCCCCCGCACCTCCAGATCGCCCTCCAGCGAACTTGTCGGGTCGATGCGCCATGCGGTCTTTGGCATGGACGTCACCATACCGTCGGGGCCGGCACCGCCGACCGCCCCGAAGTTCGCGTGGCCCGGGCGGCATCGCCATGGACGATTGTGTGCAAAGTCGCACCGGGGAGATCAGGGCGTCAAATCCGCTCCCGTGGTGCACGGAGCCGATGACGGGGTAGGGAGCGGATGTGCTCGAGCGGGCACGTTAACGAGTAATCGGACGACGTCGGGAGGATCGCCATGGACAATGCCGCAACGAACAGTCAGCCGAACGCGGGATGGCCTCCTGTGAGGTCCGGGCCGCTGATCACCGGTGGAATCGTGATCGGGATCGGCGTCACGATTGCCCTAGCGGGCCTGGCCATCGCGGGCTCACACGTGGTAGCGGCCACCCGGACGTGGAGCAAGGAGCTTGAGATTCCACCTAGCCAGCTGGCGAAGCTCAAGTGGGAGCAGGCGAAGACCGCGGCTGCCTCGGGCGCGAGCACCTGGCGGGACCACCCGAACGCCCAGGCACGCCTGCTTCGCCGTGGAGACACTCGCACGTCCAGTTGAGTCGTGCTTTGTGTGCCCAGATAGTGCTTTCATGATCTGGCCGTGTGCCTCCCGGTGCCGGGACGCCACGGATCCGGTCGCCGATTGGCGGGATCCTTGATGCCCGAGCGGACGCCCTGGTCGGCCATCGGCTCGTCATTGAAGCGCGGGATGACATGCAGGTGACGGTGGAGTCCGTTATCGTTCCAGCCGAGCGTGTAGCTGTCCGGAGCGAGCCGCTTGTGCAGCTCAGCTCGCACCAGCAGCAGCAGTTCCCGTGTCGCCGCCCACTCCTCGGCGGTCAGCTCGAACAGAGAAGCCCGGTGAGCCTTCGGGACGATGCCGCCGCAGCCGGGAATTACGTCGGGCGGATCGCGCGGGTCCCTGGTCGAGGCGTAGATGCAGAACTCGTTCTCGAAGAACAGGTCCGCCTCGCGCAACCTGTCGTGATCGCAAAAGACACAGCCCTCGGTCATAGGACCGTTCTACTCGCCCGCCTCGAATCTCTCCACGCTTGTAGCTCGCCGGCTCACCGCCAGCCAAGCGCGGGTGCCACGTGGGTGAGGATGCTGTCGATGATGTGGGCGTTGTAGTCGACGCCGAGCTGGCTGGGCACGGTGAGCAACAGCGTGTCGGCGGCCGCGATCGCCTCGTCCTCTCTGAGCTGCTCGATCAGCACATCCGGCTCGGCTGCGTAGGTGCGGCCGAAGATCGCCTGGTTCTGCGCTTCGATAAACCCGACCTCGTCGGTGTCCTGGTTACGCAGGCCAAAGTAGGCCCGGTCCCGGTCGTCCACAAGGGCGAAGATGCTTCGGCTCACCGACACGCGCGGCTCGCGCTGGTGACCAGCCTTCCGCCATGCATCACGGAACACCTGGATCTGCTCCGCCTGCTGGAGGTGGAAGGGTTTGTCCGACTCATTGCTGATCAGGGTGGAACTCTGCAGGTTCATGCCCAGCTCGGCCGCCCAGGCCGCGGTCCGTTGTGACGCAGCACCCCACCAGATGCGGTCGCGCAGCCCTTCTGAGTGCGGCTCGACGCGCAGCAGTCCAGGCGGATTCGCGAACATAGGACGCGGATTAGGCTGTGCGAAGCCTTCCCCGCGCAGCGCCTCGAGCAGCGCCTCGGCATGGCCGCGGGCCATGTCGGCGTCCGTCTCGCCCTCCTGGGGCTGGTAGCCGAAGTACCGCCAGCCGTCGATCACTTGCTCGGGTGAGCCGCGACTGATCCCGAGCTGGAGGCGTCCGCCGGAGATCAGATCGGCCGCTCCGGCGTCCTCGACCATGTAAAGCGGGTTCTCGTAGCGCATGTCGATGACTGCGGTGCCGATTTCGATCCGGCTTGTGCGCGCGCCGATGGCCGCCAGTAGCGGAAAAGGCGATCCGAGCTGCCTCGCGAAGTGGTGCACACGGAAGTAGGCGCCGTCGGCTCCCAGTTCTTCGGCGGTTACCGCCAGATCGATCGACTGCAGGAGCGCGTCCGACGCCGACCTCGTCTGGGAGCCAGGCGACGACGACCAGTGCCCGAACGAGAGGAAGCCAATTTTCTTCATCGTGCTAGGAACGCGGGCTGTCCAGGCGGCATTCCTCGCCGACGTCAGGCCGCGCCGAGCTGGGCGTCGCCCGCTGCGCACATCGCCCGCGGTGCACCTGGGGAAGGCAAGGGTCCGAAGCCCTGCCGGCCGGCCAGTTGCCACGGTCGTACAATGGTCATAGGCCGTCGGCGAGCGGCGGCCGGCACTATGGACGGCTTTATTCCAGTCGCCCCGCACCGACCCGCGGTGGACGTCACAGTCCGCCAGCCCGGACCTGGAGGGGTCGTAATGGCCGTTCTTCGTGCTTCTGTCCAAGAACCTCTCGATCAGGCTGAGCCGCTCACCGTCGACGCCGCCTATGCCCGGTCGCATAGCGCGGCACTCGCTGACTCGGAGGTCGGCGCGGTCGGGCTCGAGATCGAGACGCACCTCGTGGACCTGGACTCGGTTGCCGATTCCCTGGCCTGGGACAAGGTCGAGCCGATACCAGGCATCGTTGGCTCCGTCGCAGAGCGAAGCGCGGTCAGCCTGGAGCCGGGCGGCCAGGTAGAGCTCTCCGGCCTGCCGGCTCCGGATGTCCTGACCGCCGTCAGCGAGCTGCGTCACGACGCGGTGAGCGCCCGGCTGGCACTTGCCAGGCTCGGCCTGGGAATCGCCTTTACCGGCGCCGATCCTCTCCGGCCGCCTCGCCGGGTCAATCCGCGTCCGCGTTATCGCGCGATGGAACAGCATTTCGCCGCCACCGGAAGGGCAGTACCGGGAGCGGTGATGATGAACTCGACCGCGGCGATGCAGGTCAACCTTCAGGCCGGGCCCCGCCACGACTGGTCTGAGCGCGTGGCCCGCGCGCACCGGATCGGTCCGACGCTCGTGGCGATCTCGGCGAGTTCGCCCTGGCTCCACGGGCGTGATACCGCGTGGAAGTCGGCCAGGCAGCGCGCCTGGAGCGGTCTTGACGCTCGCTCCTGCGGACCGGTGCCCGGATGCCAGGTCCGCAGCGGCGCATCCGGCGCTGCGCCCGACCCTGCCTCGGCCTGGGCTCGCTACGCGCTGAACGCTCCGGTGACCTTCGTCCGCAACGGCGGAGGTGACGCCACAGCCGTGCGCACATCTATTCCGTTCGAGCAGTGGGCGAGCGGCGCGGTCCGCCTGGGCGGCAGGGTGCCGACAGCGGCTGATCTCGATGTCCACCTGACCACGCTGTTCCCGCCGGTGCGGCTGCGCGGCTACCTTGAGCTGCGTTACCTCGATATGACAGCGCCACGGTGGTGGCCTGCCATCGCGGCCCTCGTCGCCACATTGATGGATGATCCGGTCGCGGCCGACCTGACGACCGAGGCAACGGAGCGAGCTGCCCAGCTCTGGACGACGGCAGCACGGGACGGGCTGCGTGACCGGGTGCTCGCCGAGTCCGCGCGCCGCTGCCTGGACGTCGTCGCCAGGCGGGTTCCCGCTGGCCTGGCAACCGCAGTCGCGGATCTCGCTGCGCTCGTCGAGTCCGGGCGCTGTCCGGGAGACCTGCTCGCCGAGCGCATCGCCGAGATCGGACCCCGCGCCGCCTTCGAGGAGCTAGCTCATGCATGACAAGGTTGTCAGCGACCTGGAAAATGCCCGCGCTCGCACTCTCCAGCTCACCGACCTGGACGAGCCCACTCTGCTGGCCCAGCACGACCCGCTGATGAGCCCGCTGGTCTGGGATCTCGCCCACGTCGGCCAGCAGGAGGAACTCTGGCTGCTGCGCAGCGGCGACCCCGCCCGGCCGGGGATGCTTCCGGATGACGTCGACTCGCTGTATGACGCGTTCAAGCACGGGCGCGCCGAGCGCCCGCTGCTTCCGCTGATGCCGCCGGTCGAGGCCCGGGCGTACGACCACGAGGTCCGGGGCCGGGTCCTCGACCTCCTGGAGCGGACTCCGGAGGAGGACCTGTTCACCGCCGGCATGGTGGTCCAGCACGAAGAACAGCACGACGAGACCATGTACGCGACGCTGCAGCTACGGCAGGGACCGCCCGTTCTGCTGCCGCGACGGACGCTCCCGCTGGGCGGGCCGGTGGCCGGCGAGCGCGTCTTCGTCGCGGGCGGGAAGTTCGAACTCGGGGTAGACGCAGCCCGCGAGCCGTTCTCGCTCGACAACGAGCGACCCGCGCACATCGTCGACGTCCCGCCGTTCTGGATCGGGCGGGTGCCGGTGAGCAACCGGCAATGGCTCGATTTCATCGCTGACGGCGGGTACCACCGACGGGACTTGTGGTCGGAACGCGGCTGGTCCCACCGTGCTGAGGCGGGCCTGGACCGGCCGCAGTTCTGGACGGAGAACGGCAGCCGCTGGCGCTTCGGGGTCGAGGAGGAGGTGCCGCCAGAAGAGCCGGTTCAGCATGTGGGCTACTACGAGGCAGAGGCCTTCGCGACATGGTCGGGTGCCCGGCTGCCGACCGAGACCGAGTGGGAGAAGGCCTGCGCCTGGGATCCCGCGCGGTCGGCCAGGCGCGCCTGGCCGTGGGGCTCGTCGGCGCCCGCGCCGGATCTGGCCAACCTGGGAGGCCTCGGGTTGCGGCCGGCTCCGGTCGGGGCCTACCCGGCGGGCGCGTCGGCTTACGGCGCCGAGCAGATGATCGGCGACGTGTGGGAATGGACGTCCTCGGACTTCGTACCGTGGCCGGGGTTCACCCCGATGATCTACCGCGCTTACAGCGAGCCGTTCTTCGGCATGGCTTACAAGGTCTTGCGAGGTGGGTCGTGGGCCGTTGCCCCGTCCACCATCCGGCCCTCGTTCCGTAACTGGGACTACCCGATCAGGCGGCAGATCTTCACCGGCGTGCGGCTGGCCTGGGACGCCTGAGTGTGCCGTCACCTGGCCTACCTGGGCGCGCGGCCGCGCTCGCTTGCGGCTCTGCTGCTCGAGCCCGAGCACGGCCTGCTCGTCCAGTCCTACGCCCCGCGACGGCAGCGTAACGGGCTGATGAACGCGGACGGGTGGGGCGTCGGGTTCTACGCCGGGTCACGGCCGGAGCCCGCACGGTGGCGCTCGAACCGGCCCCTGTGGGCTGATGCGTCCTTTGCCTCGGTGGCCCCGGTGATCACCTCCACGTGCGTGCTGGCGGCAGTTCGGTCAGCGACGGCCGGAATGCCGCTCGACGAGACAGCCGCAGCGCCGTTCCAGTCGGGCCGGTGGCTGCTGTCCCACAACGGCGTCGTCGACCGCGCGCTGCTCGGTCCGCATGCTGCGGCGGAGTCGATGTGCGACTCGGCGCAACTTGCCGCGCACCTGTTTGACTTCGGCCCCGAGCGAACTGGTGAATTCGTCACCGACCTGGGTAAGCGCGACCCGGGCGCACGCATCAATCTGATGCTTACCGACGGGCAGCGGATCCTGGCCACCCGGTGGAACGACACGCTGAGCGTGCTGCAAACCGACGAGGGCGTCGTCGTAGCGAGCGAGCCCTACGACGACGACCGCCGCTGGACTGACGTCCCCGACCGTCACCTCGTTGAGGTTTCCGACGGCTCAGTGACAGTGACCGATCTGGAGGCATGACGCATGGCAGCGGACGAAAATGGCAGGTCTGGGCCCGACGTCCAGGCTCGTCCTGACTGGTACCTCGACGCGCTGCGCTCGGACGTCCGGGCTGGCCTCAGCGCGACACCGAAGACCCTGCCGCCCAAGTACTTCTATGACGAACGTGGCAGCGAGCTGTTCGACGAGATCACTCGCCTGCCGGAGTACTACCTGACCCGGGCCGAGACCTCGATCCTGGAGCATCGGGCAGCGGAGATAGCCGAGCTGTCGCGCTGCGAGTCGCTCGTCGAGCTCGGCAGCGGCACCTCAGCCAAGACCCGGCTGCTGCTACGCGCGCTGCTCGACCGAGGTAGCCTGCGTGAGTTCGTCCCGTTCGACGTCGACCCGGATGTCCTTGCGGACTCCAGTGGTGCGCTGGCTGCCGAGTACCCGGGTCTGCGGATCGCGCCGTTCGTCGGCGACTTCGAGCGTGACCTCGGCGCGATACCCGCGGGCGGGCGCCGCATGATCGCGTTCCTCGGCTCGACGATCGGCAACCTGGATCCGCCTGCACGGGCGAGTTTCCTTAAGCAGATCGGCGCTGACCTGCGGCCCGGCGACACGTTCCTTCTCGGGACAGACCTGGTCAAGGACGTCGGCCGGCTGCTGCGCGCCTACGACGACGCGGCCGGGGTGACGGCCGAGTTCAACCGCAATGTGCTGAAGGTGGTCAACCGAGAGCTGGGTGCCGACTTCGCCGTCGAGGAGTTCCAGCACGTCGCTATCTGGGATGCGGTCAACGACTGGATCGAGATGCGGCTGCGCTCGGCGTGCGACCAGCACGTCACGATCAGCGATCTTGGCCTGACGGTCTCCTTCGCAGCTGGAGAAGAGCTGCGGACCGAGATCTCAGCCAAATTCCGCCGCGGCCAGGTCGAAGCCGAGCTCGCCGCAGCCGGGATGCGCACGCTGCGGTTCTGGACCGACCCGCACGGCGACTTCGGCCTGACGCTGGCACAGCCAGCGCGGTGAACCCGGGCTCTTCCCCCTCAGCCGGGTCCTGCTCGGCACACCCGAGGCAGCCGAGGCCACTGAGGCGGCGTGACGAGTACATCCGGCGGGAACAACCGCTGCAGACTCCGTCCTCAAGCGGGGTGTGAGACCCAGCTAGTGGAGGTACCAGATGGCCGAGCTCTCATCGCCCACCCAGGCAATTGTGCTGGCCCACTTCATCGTCTCGGATGATGTCGAGCGCTCTCGGCGCTTCTACACCGAAGTGCTCGGCGGCCGGCTAGCCTACTCCGGCCCCGGAGGGCTGACCTATGTCGCGCTATCCAACAGCTGGATCATCATCAATGTCGGCGGCGGGCCGACCGACGACAAGCCCACGGTCACCCTGGAGACGCCGCGTGATCCCGACCGGGTCAGCAGCTTCCTCAATATCCGGGTTAAAGACGTCCAGGCCGTGTATGCCGAATGGAGCGCCAGGGGCGCCCAATTCCTGACGCCGCCGAAGCAGCACCAGTACGAGATCCGCTGCTACATTCGCGATCCCGATGGTTACATCATCGAAGTGGGGCAAACCACGGACCCGGAGGGGGACTGGACGCCCCCTCACTGGCCGTCGAGCTCGTCCGCCAGCGAGCGGCGTGAACGCGAGTTTCATGCCACCCATCTGCGGACAAGGCCAATGATGAGGCGGCGAAGTTCCGGGACGCCCTTGGCAGTACCACCTCGCTGAGGAGGTTGCGGTCATGACCACCGCGATCATCGGCTCTGGAGGGATCGGATCGGTCATCGCCCGCCAGCTCGCCTCGGGCGGCGAGACGCTACGGCTGTCGAGCGCCGACAAAGGGTCGGCACGAACGCTGGCTGCAAAGATCGGCCGAGCTGCGGTCGTCGCCGCCGATAACCGTGACGCGTTGCAGGGCGCCGATGCCGTCGTCCTCGCGCTGCGGTTTGCCGTGCTGAAGGACGTCATAGACGGGATTGCCGGCGCGGTGACCGGCAAGCTCGTCGTCGTTCCGAGCAACCCGCTCGCTACCGATGCGCAGGGCAACGTCTCGCGTCTCCTGCCGGAAGGCCAATCCTCTGGCGAGGTTGTCGCCGGCTGGTTGCCGGCGGGTGCGCGCTTGGCCATGGCGTTCGGAACCCTGTCGGCCGATCTCTTCGAGTCCTCGGCCAACCGGTCACCGGAGCCGGCGGTCCTCTTCTACGCGACCGACGATGACCGTGCCGGCGAGGAAGTCGAGCGGCTGATCCGAACGGCCGGCTTCGAGCCGGTGAAGGTCGGGGGGATCAGCCTTACGGGTCGGCTCGAGGTGGGCGGCGACCTTCACGATCTCGTAGTCGGCCCCGCAGAGGCGCGGTCACTGGCCGGCGGGGCCTGATCGCTTCGAACCGAATCGAGGGGGCAGTCAGCAATGCACACCACCGCTCACCAGCCCGACCAGGCAGTCTTCCGGTCGGTCCTGTCAGAGGACATCGACTGGAAGCCGTTCCCGGGGTTCCCGCCTGCGGCGCGCCTCGCCGTCGTCGTGGGACATCCCTCGGAGCCCGGTCCGTACGTAGTCCGGGTCAGGCTGCCGTCCGGCCAGAAGCTGATGCCGCACCGGCATCACGAGGACCGGGTCTACACGGTTATCTCCGGTGTTTTCTACATTGGCCTCGGCGATAAGTTCGACGAAACGAGGCTCGAGGCGTACCCACCAGGCAGCGTCGTAGTGCTGCCGGGCGGCACGCCACACTTTCACTGGGCAAGGTCCGGTGAGTACGTGACGCAGGTAACGGCGATCGGGCCGATCAGCCTCGTATACGTTGACCCTCACGACGATCCGCGGAACTAGTCCCGGGCGAGCCTGGTCAACACTGCCGTAGCAAGCGGGCTGCGGGGGTTCGGTTCTCCGGTTCGCTCGGCCCACTGCGCCAGTGCCCAGTCGTACAGCTCGGCCGTAGCCCGCAGCGATCGGCGCAGTTCGGCGGGGTCGCCAGAAGAAGCTGCCGCCCCGTTGAGCCTGGCCACAACTCCGGGTCCGAGTTCGCGGCAGGCCGAGTGCCCTGCCGAGCCGAGCAACGGCACGACTCGATTGTTGAGCGTGTCCATCACGCCGTAGCGGACGAGCCAGGTTTCGCCGTGGCGCAGCCGTCCGTGCAGGTAATTAAGCCAGAACCACGTCCCGCTGTCGTAGCCGACCGCGTCAAATGCCGGCGGCGATAGCGCAGCGAGGTCCTCGGTCAGCCGCTTTGCCACGTCGGCTTTGTCAGCCAGCATGACGAAGCCCCGCTTCAGGGCCGGCCAGGCTGCCGCGTAGTCCTCATCAAAGGTGAGGTCCAGCTCGTTCAGCTGGTCATCCCAGCTCTGGTAGCGGAACTGGCGCTGCCACAGTGGCTCCTGGACCCGGACGATGTCCCGCTCGTGAATGGCTGAAGCCACTTCCCCGCGCCGTTCCCAGAGCTGCTCGCGCCGCCCGGGTTCTGATACGAGGATGAGGTCCAGATCGGAGTCCTCGTCCGCTTCCTGCCGTGCGACCGACCCGTACACCACGCCGGCCCGCACGCTGGGCTCCTTCCGGATCCACTCCTCGGCTCGGCGCGCCATCCGCTCTGCTGGTATCACCACACCTCCAGATTGTCCGGAACTGCGGTCCCTAGTTTCTGGTGCACGACACCAGGGCGCAAGCTAGTGACGAGTTCCGGCAGCGAAGGCGACCGCGCTGGAGCAGGCCATCGCGGACTTCGCGCCAGCGGTCGGACCGCAGACCGTGGTGGTGCCGTTCCTCAACGGCATGGCTCACGACATCGTCGCCGTTCCCGGCGGAAGTGAGCTGGGCCCCGCCATCCTGGCCGACCTGGCCCGCCGCGGTGCCGACCACGGGGTCAGGACACCGCTGTTCGACCTCGCCACGATGCAGCTGCGCGTCTACAACAACAGCCGTCGCCCGCCACGCTGACTGCCCTGCTACTGGCCCAGGGTGTCCTGGCTGAGCTGCGGGAACACTTTCGACACCTTGCCCAGGAGATAGTCGCCGTAGGTGCCCGTGAAGGCACGCAGATCCTGACCGTCCCAGCGTCGGCTGCCGTCGCTGCCCGCGGTGGCGCGGTCCGGCAGCGGAGGCACCTCTGCTGTGAACCCCGGATCAAGAAAGAAGGGAAACGACAGTCGGCCGTGACCGCTGACGTTGCGGACGCGATGCGGTGTCGATCTGTACCAGCCGCCAGTCAGCCGGTCGAGCATGTCACCGATGTTGCACACCAGCGTCCCGGGTACTGGCGGCGCATCGATCCAGCCCTCCGGGGCGGCCACTTGCAGGCCGCCGCTGTCGTTCTGAGCGAGCAGCGTGAGCAGCCCGTAGTCGGTGTGCTCGCCGACACCCCAGGCTTCGTCCCGTGGCTGCGCCGGCGGGTAGTGGAAGATCCGGAACAAGATTGTCGGGTCAGCGGTGTAGCCGACGGCGAAGTAACGGGCATCGAGACCGAGGCTGAGGGCGACACCCGCCAGTACCGCCTGCCCAGCCTTCGCCAGTGCGTCGAGGTAAGCCAGCACGAGCGGGCGCAGGCGAGGCACCCGGGGCGGGAACAGGTTGGGACCGTGCAGCGGGATCCCAGCCCGCACCCGAGGATCGTCATCGGGCAGTTCCGTCCCGAAGTACAGCCCTTCTTTCAGGTCCGGCCGGCCCGACGTGAGCTCGGCACCGACCCGGAAGTAGCCTCGCCAGGCCCTGCCGCCCCGCTCCATGGCGATCTCAAGTTTCTCCGCCAGCGGCAGCGCGAAGAACTCGGCACTCGCATCGGCTAGCTCGGTCAGCAGCTCGGCCGGGACGCCGTGACCCGTCACGTAGAAGAAGCCCCGATCCCGGCAGGCCGCCTGGATCTGCTCGGCAACTGCGGCGGCATTGCCGCCGGCGACGAGCGTGCTGACGTCGACAACCGGCAGCCCTGCCTCCGAGCCTCGGACGCGACCCACGGCATCATTCTGCATCACCTCTGGACCGCGGCGGCGTCTGCTCTTCCTACCGCAGCTGGGTGCACGCGCTGCTGACCGAACTGGCCAGCCAGGCCGGGGCGCCTGAGCCCGAGGCGCTGGCCCGGCAGCTGCACTTGCTCTACGACGGCAGCTCGCAATCGGCGCGTATGGACCACGACCCGGCCGCAGCAAAGGCAGCCCGCGGCGCGGCAGCCGCGCTGCTTGACGCCGCTCTCCCCCACGGGACCCAGTCGGCCCGGTAGGAGAGGTTCGGCCGGCGGGCTGGTTCCGGACGTGGTGCATCAGGCGCCCGAGCCGGGCAGAACATCTAGCGACGAGCACGCCCGGTAGGGAAATGTCTGGGTTGTCCGAACGCGTCTTGCGGTCGCCCGGATAACCAGCCGACGGCTCCAGGACATAAGCCGCGAAGGGACGAGACTCAGATTGTCCGTGACCCGGCTGCCCGCGAGACGCTCGCTTCGGCCTCGGCTGCGACTAGAGCCGATAAGCCGTGCGCCGACTACCTGGGGGAGGCGGTGACACCCAGACGCCGCCGCCTGTCCGTCCGCCGTCCGGTCGCCTTCTGGCTAGTGGCCTTCGTGCTGACTGCGACGATGCTCGGCACCACGCTGCCCACGCCGCTGTATGTCATTTATCAGTCCCAGTGGCACTTCTCCTCGGGGATCGTGACCGTAATCTTTGCGTCCTACGCGGCCGGCGTCCTGGGCGCCCTTCTGCTGGCCGGGCGATCCTCGGACCAGGTCGGCAGGCGGCCGGTGCTGGCCGCCGCTCTCGCATTCAGCGCGGTCAGCACGGTCGTGTTCATCCTGGCGCCGGGCCTCGGATGGCTTTTCGTCGGCCGCATCCTGTCGGGTCTGTCCGCCGGTCTGGTGACCGGCACTGCCACCGCGGCCCTGACCGAGACGTACGAGGGCTCGTCGTCCCGGCGGGCCTCGATGGTGGCGACCGCAGCCAACATGGGCGGACTTGGCCTTGGTCCCCTGGTCGCCGGACTGTTCGCCCAGTACGGTCCCAGCCCGACGGTGCTGGTCTTCGAGGTCTACCTGGGTGTCCTGGCCGTAGCAGTCATCGGGCTTACCGCTGTCCCCGAGACGGTCAGTGCCCGCCGGAAACTCGACCTTCGGTTCACCGGTCTCGGAATACCCGTCGCCGGCCGAAGTGAGTTCATCGCCGCCGGGGTGGCCGGGTTTGCCGCGTTCGCGCTGCTCGGGCTGTTCACTGCGCTGGCACCAAGCTTTCTCGGCGTGATCCTGCACCAGCACAGCCACGCGGTCGGCGGCGCCGTGGTGTTCGCTATCTTCGGCACGGCTGTCCTCGCGCAGCTCGTCCTCGGGCGCTTTCCCAGCCGACCCGTCATCGGCGCCGGGCTCGGGGCGTTCCTGGTGGCGCTGGCGCTGATCGTCGCCGCCCTGTCGGAGGCCTCGATGGCGCTGTTCCTCGCCGGCACCATCGTCGGCGGGGTGGCGGTAGGCGCGGTGTTCATCGGCAGTCTGTCGACCGCCAATCGCCTGGCGCCCGTCGAGGTACGGGGGCGGGTCGTGTCCACCTACTTCGTGTTCGCGTACGTGGGACTGACCATCCCGGTCATCGGGGTAGGCATCGGATCCGAGTACTTCGGCGACTTCCGCGCTGTCCTCGTGTGCTCCATCGTCCTCGCCGTGCTGTGCGTGGTCTCAATGGCCGGTATTCACCGGGCAGCCGCCGACAAGACCGCCACCCGCGGGGCTGACCATCCTGCGTGAGCCGGCTGGAAGCGGGGCAGGTGAGCGTGCCGCCGTGCCACGTTACCGGGCAGCGCGATGACCAGCACCCGTCGCCCGTTCGGCCGGGTGCCCGTGGCTCAGCGTGATGTATAATGTGATGTATGAGGCGGACAAATATTTACCTTGGCGAGGAGCAGTCGGCTGCGGTCGAGGATGCGGCCCGTGCCAGGGGCATCTCCCGTGCCGAACTGATCCGTCAGCTGATCGACTCTGGACTGACCGCAACCGGATCAGCCGATCTGGAAACTGACCTTGCCGCTATCGCGGAGTCATTTGGCGCTCTGTCAGAGTCGGACGGCTTTCTTGCCCGCGGGCCCGACGACCGCGCCCGCCACCTCGACCGGATGGCTCGCCTGGCGAACGAACGGTGAAGCTTGTCGACAGTGACATCATCATCGCTCATTTGCGGGGTGTAGCGGCGGCGCGAGACTGGCTTGAGGACACGCGGCGTGAGACTGGCTCGCTGGCCATCAGCGTAGTCACAGTCACCGAGGTGGCAGGCGGGATGCGGTCCTCAGAACGCCGTGAAGTTAATCGCCTGCTTGCCACCATGAAGCGGTTCCGGGTCAGCGAGCCTGTCGCCTGGCGAGCTGCCGGGTTCATGCGCACGTACCGGCGCTCTCACCAGGGAATCGGCCTTGGCGATTACTTGATAGCTGGTACGGCTGACGTCGAGGGACTGGAACTTGCGACTCTGAACGTGAAGCATTTCCCTATGTTCTCGGATCTCGAGAAGCCATTCGAGCTGTGACTACCCGGGCAGCGTGGATGCCCGGCACGACGCGTGGCGCTGGGCGATCGGCCCGGGCGGGGTCGGCATTACGGCCACTGCGCGAGCCGCGCGTGCGTGCGCGGCGCGGGCCAGCCGCGACGTGTGCTGATTTCCTCACTTCCCACGCGCCAGGTGCACTTTCGCGCCTGATTTGCCGGACTTTCGTGCACCTAACGCGTGGGAAGTCGCCCGGGGCTCGGCGCGAACCGGGCAAACCGGGCGGCGAGCGTCGGCGGCATCCCGTAGCTATCTCCCATTCGCAAGCGAGCCGGGCCGGTTTGCTCCGGTTTCGGCGCATCCCTGGTACTGGCCAGCCCGGCGGCAGCAGAATGAACTCGTGATCACTAGTGAACCGGAACCAGCGGGAGGGCTGCCGCGCTCCGCGCCGTCCGAGCTTCAGGTCGACGCGGCCCGCATCCTCGACTACCTGGACGCCGTCGAAGCCGCCGGGATGGACCTTCACTCGATCATGATTCTCCGGCACGGAACCGTGGTCGCCGAGGGCTGGTGGGCTCCTTATCGCCGCGACGACATCCAGCTGCTGTACTCGCTGTCGAAGACGTTCCTGGCTACCGCGGTCGGCATCGCGATCGGTGAGGGCCGGTTCTCCGCTGAGGACCTGGTCGCTGATCTGCTCCCCGGCCAGGTTCCCGCGCCCGTGCCGGACCACCTCAGGCACCTGCGCGTCCGCCACCTGCTGTCGATGGCCAGCGGGCATCGCGAGGAAACGTTGCTCCGGATCATCAGCATGGGCCCGGACCCGGTCGCGAACTTTCTCGCGCTGCCGCCTGACGAGCCACCCGGCAGCGTCTTCGCCTACAACCAGGGCAACTCGCTGACCTTGTCGCAGATCATCACGACGGTGACGGGCCAGCGTGTCAGTGACTACCTGCGCCCGCGGCTGTTCGATCCGCTCGGCATCGAGCATGCGGAATGGCTGACCACCTCGACTGGGATTGACCAGGGCTTCTCTGGCCTGCACGTGACGACAGAGTCGGTCGCCCGGCTCGGGCAGCTGCTTCTGCGGGGCGGTCGCTGGGGCGACGCGCAGCTCGTGCCGGCGGAGTTCGCGGCCGAAGCGCGGCGACCGCAAGTCGGGAATTCGCGTCAGGCGGCGAACCCGGACTGGCGGGAAGGCTACGGCTACCAGATGTGGATGTGCCGCCACGGCGCGCAGCGCGGCGACGGGGCGTTCGGCCAGTTCGCCGTACTCGTGCCGGATGCGGACGCGGTCATCGTGTGCACGGCTCAGGTGATCGACATGCAAGCCGAGCTTGACCTCATCTGGGCGCACCTGCTGCCGGCGTTCCGTGACTCGGCTGTCAGCGCAGCGGCGGATACCGAACTGGCGGACCGGCTCGCCCGGCTCACCATCCGGGTGATCAGGTCAGCCGTCCCCGGTCCCGGGCAGCCGGCCGAATTCTCGCCGACCAGCGTCGAGGGCCCGTACGCCGACCGGATCGAGCGTCTCCGGGTCGAGCCACGGCCTGATGGCACCCGGCTGATCCTGACCGTGAGCGGCAGCCGCCACGTCTTCGACGTCGCGGCCAGTCAGTGGTCTGACGGAGTGCTGCCGGGGCTCAATACCCCGTTTCCTGAGGTCTCGGTGTCGGCAGGCTGGGTGGCGCAGGACGAGTTCCACGCCGACGTCGTGTCGCGCCGGACGCCGCATCGGCTGCAGCTGCGTGCCCGCGCGGGACGCGAGCCTGCCCTGGCAGTGAGCTGGCTCGCGCCGCCGCTGCCGCTGTAGCGCGCGGCGGTGTAGCGCGTCGCTCCCCGCCCTGCGCACTGAAGGTTTGCGGCGCCGCAAATGAGGTAGTGAGCGGCGGCCAGGCTACGGGAAAGGGAACTCAATGATCATCATCGGCATCATCCTGCTTATTATCGGCTTCGTTCTCAAGGTCGCCATTATGTGGACGATCGGCATCATCGTGTTGCTGATTGGCCTCGCGCTCGCGCTGCTGGGCGCAGCCGGCCGGATGGTGGGACCCCGTAGGCACTACTGGTAGAGCGCGCAGCGCACCGGGGCCTCAGCGGCCCGCGACCATCTGAGGCATCGCGCAGCTGTCAGGGGCCGGGCCCCGGTGTGGAGCTGGAGGGTAGTGCCATGACGACGAACGCGGCAGGCACCTGGTGGGAATCGGCGGCATGCCGGTCCGCGGATCCGGAGCTGTTCTTTCCGGTATCAGGCACCGGTCCAGGGCGGGCAGACGCGGCCGCGGCTAAGGCCCTATGCGCGACTTGCATGATCCGCCGGCAGTGCCTCGACTACGCGGTTGAGTGCGGTCCGCTCCACGGTGTATGGGGCGGAACGAGCGAGGACGAGCGCCGCAAGCTTGCCCTGGATCGGCGCACGGTGCCAGATCAGGTCCGGGCATAAGCATGAGCGCGGGGCGGGCCTTAGCGACTCTCGGACTGCAGAGTCGGGGTGGAGCCGGAGTCCTGGAGGTGCAGGTCCGCATCCGCAGGTGAACGGCTCGCGCTGGGGGCAGGCTGGCTCAGCGCGGCCAGGAATGGGCCGATCTTCAGCCCGTCCTGTGCGGTGTGACGGAACGCGCTGTCGGTCTTTATGGTGTACCGGGTTCGCCGGCCGGTCCTGGTGCGGCTGAGATAGCCTGCTGCAGCCAAGTCGGCCACGATTGCCTGCACGGTCCGCTCCGTGAGACCGACAACGGCGCTGATGTCGCGGATCCGCGCTCCGGGGTTGCGGGCGATCTCCACCAGCACGTGGCCATGTCCTGTCAGCAGCGTCCAGCTGGCGCCACGATCGTCACTAGCGCTCATACCCTCCGATCATATCCTCGCGAGAGGATTCTCGCGAGATACTTAGCGCGAGGAAGAAAGACCGTGGATTTTTCTCATGTTTATCTTGACAGGTCTCTGAGCGCCCCCGATTCTGGGACGTGAGCGACCAGGCAACCGGGCTGGCCGACTGGGCGGTCACCCGGCACGGGAGTGGCAGATCCTCATCGCATAGCGGCATGTATGCGCCTGCCGCCCCTATTCCTGGTGGCTCACGCCCGCGGAAAGCACGCCCTAGACCCCCGCCGGAGGTTCATGTGGACGTTCAAGACAGCGGCGTGACGGACTCGTCTCATGCCGACCCGCGCGTTGTCGCCCTCCCGGAGGAGATCGATATCGCGAACGCCTGCCAGGTCGGGGAAGACTTGCGCGCGGCCGTGAGGCCGGGACTGGCAGTCCTCATTGCGGACATGACCTCGACCATGTTCTGTGACTCGGCCGGGCTGCGCCAGCTCCTGCTGACCACCGAGGCGGCAGCAGCCGCCGGCGCCGAGCTGAGATTGGTGATCGAGTCGAAGGCTGTGCTCCGTGTCCTCCAGGTAACGGGCACTGAGCGGCTCCTGCTGACCTACCCGACTCTGCAGGCTGCTCTTGCCGGCCCGGCGCGTGCTGTCGCCGATCGGCGTCCGGCTCTGGGCGGCTGCGCCGGCCTGGTCGGCTGATCCGCGCGCTGACCGTCAGGACTGATGCTTCTGCTGCTCCTTGCCGCCACGAAACTGGCGGACTCGTCAGCGGGCCAGAGCGCGCTCGAGCTGGGCCCTGGTCATAGTGGAGCGGCCCTTGATGCTGCGCTTCTGTGCTTCCGCGTAGAGCTGTTGCTTTGTCCGCCCGGCTGCGCCGGAATGTGAACGCAGGCCGCCCCTTCGACCTGAGGAGATGTCGCGGACGGACGTTGTGCTCGCGGTGCGAGCCTCGCCCGATCGCGCTCGCTCCTTGTTCACGGTCCGGGCCGCGATCTCCGTGGCTCGCTTCGGGCTCTCGCCGCGTTCCTGCGCGCTGTCCTTGATGTGCTCGTATTGCCGCTCTCGTTTCGGGCTTGATCGGCGTGGCACCGGGATCTCCTCTCTCGCGCCATGTACCTGACGGCTCGCCCTACCCGGCTGTTGGCCGCTAAACCGATCCTCACCAGGCCCGCCCGCGGCCCGGTCGCCGGTGCGCCGGCCCTTGATGTTAGGGCCGCGCTTTGCGGGGCAGGCCAAGGCGACCAACGCGAGTCCACGACGGGAGGTCGTCGCTCATGACTGGAGCAATCGTTCCGCTGTCGATCGGGCTGCTGATCGTCATCCTGGCTGTCGGTATGCCCTACTGGCTCATCCACCGGCACATGCGACCGCAAGAGGACGCGGCCGAGGTCAATGCGTACGCGCAGGCCACCGGCCGGACAATGACCGAGATCTCGGATCGCCGGCCCGGGCGCCCGCTGCGCGATGACCGGGCAGCACGCAGATGGCGCCGGTCGGCTCACTCCGGCGCGAGCGTCACCGTCGAGCAGGCTCGTGCGGACCGATCGGGCTGAGTTGCCGCGTAGCGGTTCCGCCGGCGAACCAGGGAGGAAACGTGGTGCGGCGTCGCAACTCGCGGCGCCGCACCACGGATCAGCCGCGCGTTTGCGTGACCTGCGCAGGGGCAGCTTGTGCCCATGCATGCAGTGGCTCCGGTGGCCCGGCGAGCCGGCCGATGGCTTATCTGGTGGGCGCTTCTCATGTCGTTCTGGATCATCGTTGACGACTCCGTGCAGACCGATGAGCTTCTGGCCGGAGCGGGCGCGGCTGCGCTGGCGGCAGGGTTCGCCGAGCTCGTCAGTGACCTGGCTCGGACGCGGCTCCGGGTACGAGCGCGCTGGCTCTGGCCCGCGCTGCGGCTCCCGGCTGACATCGTCCGGGATACCGGGGTTGTCCTCGCGGCGCTCGGCCGGGTCCTTCTGACCGGGGAGCAGCCGGAAAGCGTCTTCCGGGAGGTTCCGGTGCGCTCCGGGCCGGCGACCGCCGACGGCAGGAGCCGCCGGGCTCTGATCATTGGCGGCACGTCGCTGGCGCCGAATACCTTCGCGCTCGGCATCGATGCCGAGCGGCAGGTCATGGTTGTGCATCAGCTGGTGACCGAGGACGAAAGCGAGTCGAAGTGAACCCGTTCGTGCTGGCCGCCATCGGCATGCTGGTGGCCACCGCGCCGTGCCTGGCCGTCCTCTGGCGTGGCGGGACGATGGAGGCTCTCGTCGCCTACGAGGCGCTGTGCGCGCTGGGCATCGTGGTCCTCATCCTGCTCGCGGTGGGCTTCCGCCGGACCGGCGAGCTTGAGCTGCCAGTGCTTTTCGCCGTGCTCGCGCTCGGCAGCGGCCTGGTCTTCGCCCGTTTCCTTGAGAGGCGGCTCTAGTGGCCAGGGAAATCGCCGTCGACATGCTGCTCGGGCTGGCGGTGGTCCTCGCGCTCGGCTCGTCGCTCGGTGTCCTGGTCATGCGGGAAGCAGCTCAGAAACTGCACTACGTCGCGCCGCTGTCCGTTGTCGTGCCCGTGCTGACCGGCCTGGCCGTCCTGGTGCACGCGGGCTGGACGGCTGGCTCGGCGCAGACCTGGCTCGCCGTGCTCGTCCTGGTCCTGGCGAGTCCGATCGTCTCCCATGCCACCATCCGGGCAGCGCGCATCAGGTCCGACGGAGACTGGCGCGGCAGCGGCCAGCCTGGTGAGCATCCCGGCAATGAGCGCCGGTGACCGGCCTCGCTGCTGAGCTCTCGCTGCCGCGAGCGGTTGCGGTAGTCACGCCCTATACCGTGCCGACCGCACTCATGGACACGCTCCAGATCGTGCTCCTCGTCCTGGTGGCCGCCGGCGCGACGATGGTGGTGCTCACCAGAGTTCCGGTCCGGCAGGTTATCGCGCTCAGCGCCTACGGGCTGCTGCTGGCACTGTTGTTCCTGGCATTTCAGGCGCCCGACGTCACGCTCTCAGAACTCACCGTGGGAGCGGTCGTGCTGCCCGTCCTGCTGCTGCTGACGTTGAGCAAGGTCAGGAAGCGGGAGAAATGACGCCCGCGCTGCGCCGTAGCCTCTTCCTCGCCGGCCTTGCGGGCTTCCTTGCCTTCTACCTGTGGGGGATGACTGGCCTGCCGGGATTCGGCCACTACCCCGGACCGTACGGCTTCATCATCAACAGCATCGCTGTCGGGCAGACGAAAGCTACCGGTGTCGTCTCGGCGGTGAACTTCGAATACCGCGGGTTCGACACCGTCGGCGAGGAGCTCATCCTGTTCGCCGCAGCGACTGGCGTAGCCACCGTACTGCGGCACCTCCGAGCCGACGAGGACGAAACTGGCAGCCACGGGCTGGCTCCGCTGGGCGAGGGTGCCAGCGATGCGGTCCGTCTCGCATGCCTGCTCTTCACCGGACCGACGATCCTCCTGGGCTGGTATCTCGCTTCGCACGCGCAGACGAGTCCGTCGGGCGGATTCCAGGGCGGTGTGGTCCTGGCGACCGCGTTCGTCCTGGTATATCTCGGCGGCGACCTTGTCGTCTTCCGCCGGATCAGTCCGAATGACCTCGTGGACTCGGCGGGCGCCGTGGGTGCCGGCGGATTCGCGGCCGTCGGCCTGACGGCTCTGGCGCTCGGCCTGCCCTACCTGGACAACTTCCTGCCGCTGGGCACCAGGCCGGGGGCGGTGAGCTCATCCGGCACGATCGCGCTGATCAGCTTCTTTGTGGGCATCGAGGTAGCGGCGGCGTTCGTGCTGATCACCGGCGAGTTCGTCCGCCAGCCGCTGGCGGCTAGCGCGCGGAGCGGAGGCTGACGTGCAGTACCTGCCGTTCGTCGTTGTTGCCTGGATTCTGGCCGTCGGGCTCTACGGCATCGTCACCAGCAGGCACCTCGTCCATCAGATCATCTGCCTCATCGTCGTGCAGTCGTCGACCTATGTGCTGCTTCTCGGAGTCGGTTACGTTACCGGCGCCGTAGCGCCCTACTTCTACGACGTCCCTGTCCATACGCCGGCGGTCGACCCGGTCGTGCAGGCACTGGCACTGACGGACGTAGTCGTCGAGGCCGCAGTGACTGCGCTCCTGCTGGCCTTCGCAGTCCAGGCGCACAAGCGGTTCGGCACGCTCGATCCGCACGAACTGGTCACGTTCAAGGGCTGAGGGATGAATCAGCTGCCAGTGCTGAGCGTGGTGGTGCCGCTCATGGTGGCGGCTGTGCTGGCCGCACTTGGCTGGCTGCTGCGCCCGCGGCGCCGGCTGCTCGACGCGATCGGCATCGCGACCTGCGCGGCGGTCGCGGTCATGCTGGCAGTGCTCATGACCCGGGTAGTGCACGGCGACCTGATCTACTGGTTCGCCGGTTTCCGGCCCTGGCACGGGATCGTGATCGGTATCGACTTCGCCGCCGGCGAGCTGAGCACGGGCCTCGCCTGCCTGGCTGCCGTACTGGTCCTCGCGTCGATGGTTTTCTCCTGGCGGTACTTCGACGAGGTCGGCACGTACTTTCAGGTGCTGATGCTCACATTCCTTGCCGGAATGGTCGGCTTCTGCCTGACAGGCGACCTGTTCGATCTGTTCGTCTGGTTCGAGCTGATGGGCGTGTCGGCCTATGCACTGACCGCTTACCGGCCGGAGGAACGCGGGCCGCTCCAGGGAGCGCTGAACTTCGCGATCAGCAACAGCATCGGCGCCTACCTCATGCTGTCCGGGATCGCTCTGGTGTACGGACGGACAGGCGCCCTCAATATGGCGCAGATCGGCGCGTCACTGGCCCGGCACCGCCCCGACAGCCTGGTGGTCGTGGCCTTCCTGCTGGTCATCTCGGGCCTGCTGATCAAGAGCGCCGTGGTGCCCTTCCACTTCTGGCTCGCGGACGCGCACGCTGTGGCGCCGACGCCCGTGTGTGTCCTGTTCTCCGGCGTCATGGTCGAGCTCGGCTTGTATGGCATCGCCCGTGTCTACTGGTCGGTCTTCGGTGCCGCTCTGGGACACCGGCCGCAGATCTCAGCGGTTCTCGAGGTCCTCGGATTGCTGACTGCCGTCGTCGGTGCCGTGTTCTGCTTCCGCGAACGGCACATCAAGCGCCTGCTTGCCTTCTCCACGATCAGTCATTCCGGTCTCTTTCTGACCGGTGTCGCGCTGCTCACCCCGCTGGGCCTGACTGGCGCAGCGGTCTACATCGTGGGACACGCGCTGGTCAAGGGCGCGCTGTTCCTGTGCACCGGAATCGTCCTGCACCGGCTGCACTCCGTTGACGAATCCTGGCTGCACGGCCGGGGCCGGAAACTCCGCGTCACCGGGGTGATCTTCACGGTCGCAGCGCTGGGACTGGCGGATCTTCCGGCCTTCGCGACCTGGCTGGGCAAGGGCTGGATCGAGGACAGTGGCGACGCGCTCGGCGGGCCGTGGATAACCGTCGTGTTCGTTGCCGCCTCTGTCCTGGTCGGAGGTGCGGTGCTCCGGGTTGTCGGCGGCGTCTTCTACGGGATCGGTGACCCGCCCAGCGAAGACCCGGAGATAGCTGAGGGTGCGCGGGAGGAGACCGGAGAAACCGAGGGTGGCCGCAGCAGAACCCCGCTGTGGATGTCGGCTCCAGCAGGTCTTCTTGCAGCGGCCGGGCTGGGCGTCGGCCTCGTTCCTGGTCTTGGTCGTGCTGTCGAGATGGCCGTGGTCCGCTTTCAGGACCAGACTGCTTATAACGCGACGGTCCTGGCGGGCGCGCACATCGTCCGCCCGATTGCGCTCGCCGCCACCGGATCAACCTCCGTCACGCTGGCCAGTGTCCTCACAGGCGTCGGCTCAGTTGCGGCCTCGGTGGTCGTGGCTGCCCTGGCTTTGCACTGGCGGCGCCTTCCGGTGCTCCGCCGCCTGCAAGAGGCCCGCAGCAATCTCCGTGGCGTGATGCGCAGCTTTCAGAGCGGCGTCGTCAACGACTACGTCACCTGGATCATGGTCGGGCTGGCCTGCATCGGCGGTGCCCTTGCTGTGATCATCAGGTAAGGCCGCGCTGGCCGGCAACAGCCCTCCCGCGACCTGACGGTCACGCACCGGTGAGTTTCCCGCCGCCGGACCGAGGTAGCTGAGGGCTTCGGCACCAGCAGGCCAGAAGGTGGAGGCAGCACCATGACCGACTGCCCGGTAACGTCCGTCAGGGCGGCGACGTACGTTATCCCGACTGACGAGCCCGAGGCTGACGGGACGCTGACCTGGGCCGAGACGACGACGGTCGTCGTCCATGCCGGGGCCGGCGGCCAGGAGGGTATCGGCTGGAGCTATGCGAGCCCGGCCGCGCAGGCCGTCGTCACCGGGATGCTCGCCGGAGTCGTCGAAGGCCGCAGCGCCCTGGATGTCCCGGGCTCCCAGGAGGCCATGTGCCGGGCAGTACGGAACGTGGGCCGCGAGGGCATCGCGGCGACGGCGATCTCTGCCGTCGACATCGCGTTGTGGGACCTGAAGTCCAGGATTCTGGGCTGCGCTCTCACGACGCTCCTCGGCCGCGCGCGAGAGTCTGTGCCGGTCTATGGCAGTCGCGGCTTCACGACCTACAGCTCCCGGCGGCTGCGTGAGCAGCTTTCCGGCTGGACTGGCGAGCTGCAGATCCCGAGGGTGAAGATCAAGATCGGTGAGTCCCGCGGAGCCCACGAGGGCAGGGACATGGAGCGAGTTGCGCTGGCTCGCGCAGTGATCGGGGACGCGGCCGACCTCTACGTCGACGCCAATGGCGGCTACAGCACCGGGCAGGCTGTCCGGGTCGGCGCCGCGCTCGCGGACTACGGCGTGACCTGGTTCGAGGAGCCGGTGTCGTCGCAGGATCTGGCCGGGCTGGCGGCCATCCGCCGCCAGATTCGGCCGGATGTGGCGGCCGGCGAGTACAGCTGGACGCCGGCCGATTCCGCGCGACTGCTCGATGCCAACGCGGTGGACTGCCTTCAGGCCGACGTCACCCGGTGCGGCGGGGCCACCGGCTTCCTGCAGGCAGCGGCACTCGCGGCCGCGCGCAACGTCCAGGTCTCCGGGCACTGCGCCCCGAACCTGCACGCGCACGTCGCCTGCTCCGTGCCGAACCTCAGGCACGTCGAGTACTTCCACGACCATCAGCGCATCGAGAACCTGTTGTTCGACGGCGCGCTCAGCCCGGCCGGCGGCTCCATGACGCCGGACCCGGGCCAGCCCGGGATGGGGCTGACCCTGCGCGAGTCCGACGCCGGGGCCTACCGCCAGGGCTAGGTCGTCGCGCTCGGCTCGTCCTCGCCGGGCTCCTCTGGACCGGGCTCGCCTGCTCCGCGGGCCCGCTCAGGCCGGGCGGCGGAGGGAGCGCTCCGGGTACCGGCCGGCCAGGGCCGACCCGGCGGCCAGAAGCTCGGCCAGATGCATTCCCTCACGGCCGCCGCTGTCGAGTTCCCGGATCTGAGTGCGGCAGCTGAAGCCGTCGGCCAGGACGACCGCTTCTGGCGGCGCCTCGCGCAGCCGGGGGAGCAGGACCTGCTCGGCGCACGCGACGCTGACGTCGCGATGGCCGCGCTCGAAGCCGAAGTTCCCCGCGAGCCCGCAGCAGCCCGATTCCAGCCGCTCTACCTGCGCTCCGGCCCGGTCGAGCAGCCGGGCGTCGGCGTCCCAGCCCAGGACCGCATGCTGGTGGCAGTGCACCTGGCTGAGCACCTGACGCGTGAGCTTCGGCGGCTCCCAGCCGGGGGTGTGCTCGGACAGCAGCTCGGCGAAGGTCACCACGTGATCGCGAAGCCTGGCAACGTCCTGGTCGTCGGGGAAGAGATCGGGCGCATCGGAGCGGAAGACCGACGTGCAGCTGGGCTCGAGCCCGACGATAAATCCGCCGCTGCGAACATGCCGGGCCAGGTGGCGAACCGTACGCTGCAGCTTGCGCTTAGCCGTGGCCAGCTGGCCGGTGGAGATCCAGGTCAGCCCGCAGCACAGGCGCTCGGGCGGGATGATGACCCGCCAGCCCGCGTCCTCCAGTACCTGCACGGCCGACTGGCCGACCTGCGGATGGAAGTAGTTGGTGAACGTGTCCGGCCACAGCAGGACAGTGCCCTGCCGTCCGTGGCCGGGCAGCTGCGGACGCTGACGGGCGGCAAACCAGCGCTGCAGATCCTGCCCGGCGAACCGGGGGAACTGCCGGTTCTCCACGCCGCCAGCCCAGGCTGCAGCGCTGTGCAGGCCCGGCGCGTCCATCACGGTGTTCGCCAGCCGGCTCGTTCCCGTTGATGCGACTAGCCTGGCCAGCTCCGGGAGCCAGCCCAGCGAGATGTCAGCTCTCGGCCGCTGCCACTGGCGGCCCTGCCAGTGGTGGGCAAGGAACTCAGCCTTGTAGGTGGCCATGTCCACGTCGGCCGGGCAGTCCTTCTTGCAGCCCTTGCAGGCCAGGCACAGGTCCAGCGCGTCCCGGACATCCTCGGACCGCCAGCCGTCCGCGACCGGCGAGTCGCCGTGACCGTTCAGCATCTCGAACAGCAGCCGGGCCCGTCCGCGGGTGGAGTGCTCCTCCTCCAGGGTCGCCTGGTAGGAGGGACACATGACGGCGCCGCCGGGATGCTGATGCTGGCGGCACTTGCCGACCCCGACGCAGCGGTTGGCAGCCTGCGCGAAGGACCCCCCGTCGTCCGGGAAGCGGAAGTAGAGGTCCTGCGGTGCCGCTGGGTGCCAGGACGCGCCGAGCCGTAGATGGAGGTCCAGCGGCGCGGGGTGAACGACCTTTCCGGGGTTCATCTTGTCGCCGGGGTCGAAGATCGCTTTGAGGTCCCCGAACGCCTCGACGAGCTCGGAACCGAACATCTTCGTGAGCAGCTCGCCGCGAGACTGGCCGTCACCGTGCTCGCCGGAGAGCGACCCGCCGTAGGAGACGACAAGATCCGCGGCGCGCTCCATAAACTTCCGGTACCGGGCCACACCCTCGGCGCTGTAGAGATCGAACGGGATGCGCGTATGCACGCAGCCCTGGCCGAAGTGGCCGTACAGGCTGGGCATCAGGTCACTGGCGTAATCGAACTCCTGATAGAGCTTGTTCAGATCCCGGAGATAGTCGCCGAGCTTCTCCGGCGCGACCGCCGAGTCCTCCCACCCCTCGAACGTGTCCGGCTGGCCCGGGAGGTGCGCGGTCGCACCCAGTCCGGCCTCTCGCGCCTGCCAGAGCTCATCCTCCAGCTCCGGCTCGTCCATGAACCGCACGGCCGGGTCGTGCTCGGTATCGCGCAGGGCGTCGAGCAGTTCCCTGCCTGCCTGATCGACCTCCTCCCGGCTGTCCGCCCCGAACTGGACCATCAGGTAGGCCGAGCCCTTCGGGAGATCCTCGCGCGCCCGCGAGTTGAGGTGCTTTGCCTGCTCGTCGTGCAGCAGCCGGCTGTCGAGGCCCTCCAGCGCGATCGGCTTGTGCGGCAGGACCGCGGGGACGGCGTCCGCGGCTTTCTCGACGCTCGGGTAGCCGAGGACGACCAGGCTGCGTTCGGAGAGCACGGGCACCAGTGTGAGCCGGGCCCGCAGCACGGTGATCAGCGTGGACTCGCTGCCGACCAGGAGTCCGGCGATGTCGAAGCCGTGCTCGGGCAACAGCGAGTCCAGGTTGTAACCGGAGACACGCCGCGGGATGGCGGGATACCGCGCTCGGATGAGTTCGGAGTAGTCGGCGCCGAGCTTCCTGATCCGCCGGTAGATCTCAGCCCGGCGGTCGCCTCGGCGCTCGATCTGCGCGTACTCGTCGTCGCTCGTCGGCCCGCACCAGAACCGGGTGCCGTCATAGAGCAGTACCTCAAGCTCGGCGATGTTGTCGACGACCTTGCCCGTCCGCTGCGCTGTCGCACCGCAGGAGTTGTTGCCGATCATGCCGCCGATGGTGCAGTTCATGTGCGTGGCCGGCTCCGGCCCGAAGCGCAGCCCGGTCGGCGCAAGCTCTTTGTTGAGCATGTCCAGCACAATCCCCGGCTGCACGAGACAGGTCCGCGCGTCCGTGTCCACCGACTCCACCTGGTGGCAGTACTTGGACCAGTCGATCACCACGGCCTCGTTCGTGCACTGCCCGGCCAGGCTCGTGCCGCCGCCACGGGACAGCAGCGGCACGTCGTGAGCGCGGCAGACCGCGACTGCCTGGACGGCAGCGTCGGGAGAGCGCGGTACCACCACGCCGATCGGCACCTGGCGGAAGTTCGACGCGTCCGTCGAGTACGCTGCCCGGCTGCCGGCGTCGAAGCGCACCTCACCGTCCACGTGCTCGCGAAGGTCACGCTCAAGATCTGCGGAGTCCGGCTGCGGCCCGGTCATGACGTGAGCTGCTCGATCTTGTCCTGGAACAGGGTGGTGGCGATCGTCGCCTTCCGCGGCTGACCGCGCAGGAATGCCTCGGCGAACTTCTTCGCCTGCTGGTACTCCACCTTGCCCGGCAGCGGCGGCTCGTCGGGGTTGACGTTGACGTCGACCAGAGCCGGACCAGAGTGCGCGAGCGCCTGCTGGATCGCGGCCTCGACCTCGCCCGGGGTCTCGACCTTGATGCCCAGGGCCCCGTTGGCAGTGGCGAACGCCGCGTAGTCCACGAACGGATCGGGATGCCGCACCCCGTGCTCGGGGTAGCCGAGCACCATCTGCTCCCACAGGATCTGGCCCAGCGAGTTGTTGTTGTTCACGACGATCTTGACGGGCAGCTCGTGCTTCACGGCGGTGATGAACTCGGCCATGAGCATGGCGAACCCGCCGTCACCGACGAACCCGATGACCTGCCGTCGGGGGAACGCGTGCTGAATGCCGATCGCATACGGCATGCCGGGCGCCATCGTGGCGAGGTTGCCCGACAGGAAGAACTCCCGCTCGTCCCGGATGGTCCAGTGCCGCGCGGCCCAGGTCGCGATGGTGCCGCTGTCACATGTCAGCACCGCATCGTCGGCCGCAAGGTCATCGAGAACGGAAACGAGGTACTGAGGGGCAATCGGATCGCGGTCCGCGTTCTGCAGCGCCGCCATGCTCGACCGCCACTTGGTCATCTCCTTCTGGTACTTCTCCAGGAAGGTGGTGTCGGACCGCTCCTTCAGAAGGGGAAGCAGTTCGGTCAGCGCCTGCTTCGCGTCGGCGACGACGGGGACCTCGGTCTGGACGCGGCCGCCTGCTCGCGCCGGGTCGGCGTCGATCTGGCCGATTTTCACCGTGCCCGGGGCCGGCAGGTGAGCGGTGTACGGGAAGTTCGTCCCCACCATGAAGAGGGTGTCGATGTCCTCCATCAGTTCCTCAGACGGCTTGGTGCCGAGCAGCCCGATACCGCCCGTCGTGTACGGGGAGTCGTCGGGCACGACCGCCTTGCCGGGGAGAGTCTTGACGATCGGTGCGCCGAGCTTCTGCGCCACGGCCAGCACCTCCGGCCGGGCGTGACGCGCCCCCGCTCCGGCGAGGATCGCGATCTTCGTGCCGTCATTGAGCAGATCGGCCAGGCGCTGCAGATCGGCCTCGGCGGGCCGCCCGGAGGCGCCGAGCATGATCGGCATGGTCTTCGGCGGCCGGGCCGGCGCGACGTGCTGCCACGGATCGGCGTCGGCGTCCGCCACCTGGATGTCGTTCGGGATGGTGAGGTGCGCGACGCCGCGGCGGGCGTACGCCGTGCGGATGGCGTTGTCCACGACGCTCGGGAGCTGCGCCGGGTTGTAGATCATCTGGTCGTACTCGGCGACGTCGGCGTACAGCTTGTCGAGGTTGACCTCCTGCTGGTAGCCGGTACCAAGCACGGATGTCATCTGCATGCCGGTGATGGCGAGGACCGGCATGTGATCGAGCTTGGCGTCGTACAAGCCGTTGAGCAGGTGGATACCGCCCGGCCCGGAGGTGGCCAGGCAGACGCCGATCTCTCCGGTCGCTTTCGCGTGCGCCGTCGCCATGAAGGCGGCCGCCTCCTCGTGGTGCACCAGCACGAACTTCACCCGGTCCTGATGTCGGCGCAGGCCCTCCATCAGGCCGTTGATGCCGTCGCCGGGGAGGCCGAAGACGGTGTCAACGCCCCAGTCGGCGAGACGCTCGATGAGTGCTTCGGCTGCGATCTGGCCCATGTCGGCCCCCATGTCCGTGCTTGCTGCCGCACCGCTGGCGGCTGGCTGAGTTGGCTGTTCGGACCCGGCACGCTTGCCCCGCAGACGCGACCCAAACATCCGCTCGGCGTATCCGAGCGCGGCGGTGCCGGGCAGGCCGGGTGGACGGCGGCCACGTTTCTGGTCCCGGCGCGGCTTGTTTAGGCGGCGAACGACGGGCAGTTGAGTTGCTGACAGCAACGACGAGGCAGCGGAGAACTCAGCGATGACGCAGACAGTGGTGATTACCGGAGCGAGCGCCGGCATAGCGCGCGCCGCGACGCGGATCTACGGCGCGCGCGGAGCCAAGGTCGGCCTGATCGCGCGCGGTCAGGCCGGCCTCGACGGAGCTGCAGCCGACGTCCGGGATGCCGGCGGGACCGCGCTGGCCATCAGCGCCGACGTGGCGGACTACGAGCAGGTGGATGCGGCGGCGAGCAGGTTCGAGGCGGAACTCGGGCCGATCGACGTCTGGATTAATGTCGCGTTCACCTCGGTGTTCGCACCGTTCGAGCAGATCAAGCCGGACGAGTTCCGCCGCGTGACGGACGTCAGCTACCTGGGATTCGTCCACGGCACGATGGCTGCCCTGCAGCGGATGCGCCCTCGTGATCAGGGAGCGATCGTCCAGGTCGGCTCGGCCCTGAGCGAGCGGAGCATCCCGCTGCAGTCCGCCTACTGCGGTGCGAAGCACGCGATCAACGGCTTCACGTCGTCGCTGCGCTGTGAGCTGCTGCACGAGGGCTCGCATATCCGGGTGACGGTCGTGCAGATGCCCGCGGTGAATACTCCGCAGTTTTCCTGGGTCAAGTCGAGGCTCCCGCGCGACCCGCAGCCGGTGCCGCCGATCTACCAGCCCGAAGTGGCCGCGCGCGGCATCGTGTACGCCGCTGATCACCCCGGCCGCCGGGAGTACTGGGTCGGCGCGAGCA
This sequence comes from uncultured Actinomycetota bacterium, assembly GCA_963711535.1. GTDB lineage: Bacteria > Actinomycetota > Actinomycetes > Streptosporangiales > Streptosporangiaceae > JAJYUU01. Next base: position 2,187,412 of record CAVQEN010000008.1, read on the forward strand.
CGGTCGCGACGCTCGCCGCGAACAAGGTCGCGCCCGCGCTGCTCGACCGGTATCTCGCCCGGACCGGCTACCAGTCCCAGCAGACCAGCGAGCCGGCCGAGCCGGGCCTGCCGGACAACCTGCTGCAGCCGGTTGACCAGCCGCGCGGCTCCGACCACGGGGCGCACGGCAGCTTCGACGGACGCTCGCACGCCCGGAGCGCTCAGCTGTGGGCGTCGCACCATCCGGCGCTCTGCGCTCTGGCCGGCGGAGGCGCCGCAGCCGCTGCCGCGCTGCTGGCGCGGCGGCGGTGACGCCGGTGCCGGTGGTCGCGGCGCAGCTGGGGTCCGGGTCCCGGCGGCAAGAGGGGACGTCGCGCCATGCCGCGCCCGCGCCTGCACTGCCCGGTACCCGCTGGGCCAGCGTCGCCCGGGCTGCTTACGGGGCGACGCTCCTGTGCGCGCCGGGCCCGATCGTCAGGATGCTTACTGGCGAGCTCACCACGCCGCGGGTGCGGACCGTAGCGCGCGTGCTGGGGGCTCGTCATCTCGCCCAGGCGGCAGTCTGCGGCGTGCTGCCCGCCCGCGGCATGATCCAGGCCGGCACCGCAGCCGACGGGCTCCACTCCGCGTCGATGCTTGTCCTGGCGGGCGCGGAGCCCCGGCTGCGGCGGGCACTGCTGGCGGACGCGGCCGTCGCTGCCGCTTTCGCGGCTGCCGCCGAGGTGGCACTGCGGCGCTGACGTGACTCCGGCGGTCCTCCGGCCCGCTAGCCAGCCAGCAGGCCGGGGATCTCGGTCAGGCGCGCGGCGGCCTCCAGCAGCAGCGCGTGCACGAACGCCTGCGGGAGGTTGCCGCGAAGCTGCCGCTGGGCGACGTCGAATTCCTCGGTGAACAATCCCGGCGGCCCGCAGGCGGCCCTGGTGCGCTCGAAGAAGCGCACCGCCTCGAGCTGATTCCCTTGCTGCAGCAGTGCCAGCGACAGGATGAAGCTGCAGAGGAGGAACGCTCCCTCGGCCTCACCGAGCGGGCGGTCGTCGTGCCGGAAGCGGTAGGCATAGCCGGCTTCGACCAGGTCGCGCAGGTAGGCATCGAGCGTGGCCGTCGTCCGGGGGTCGCTCGCCGGAACGGCGCCGCGTACCGCGGCCAGGAGCAGCGCACCGTCGAGGCCGTCGTCGCCAGGTGAGCGCTGCCACCGGCCGGAGGGATGCACGGCGTGCTTCGCGGTGTCGGCAACGATCGTGTCGGCCAGGCTCGTCCACTCGGGCGCGAGCGCGGCCGGCGCGCAGGCCGCAGCCGCGGCGCGCAGGCCTGCGGCGCAGGTCAGCCTGCTGTGCGTCCAGGCCTGATTGTCGATCTCCCAGATTCCGGCATCCGGCTCGTGCCAGCGACGGGCGATGGCACCGGCGGCGATCTGCGCCGCTGCGGCAGAGCCGGAATCGAGACGGTCAAGGCGGGCGGCGTCCGCGAACAGCAGCAGTGCCTGGCCGAAGGCGTCGAGCTGGAACTGCTTGTTCACCCAGTTGCCGGTGAGGTCGAAGCCACCGGGATAACCCGGCAGCGTCAGTTTGCTCTGGTCCGGGACCGCACTGCCAGCTGCGGTGTACGCGGGCTTGAGGTCCGGCCCGTCGGCGTGCAGCCGGGCGCTGACGAACCGGACCGCCTGATCGAGAAGGTCCGCGCCGCCAGCGGCGGCCACAGCCGATCCGGCGTAGCACTGATCGCGGATCCAGGCGTAGCGGTAGTCGTAGTTCCGGCCGGCCTCGGCTCGCTCGGGCAGGCTGGTCGTCGCGGCAGCGACCATGCCGTCGCTGCTGCTGGTGAGGCCGCGCATGACGGCGTAGGCGTGCCGGGTATCGCGGCCGGCCGTGAGGCCGCCGAACTTCGGGACGGCTTCGTGCCAGCAGTCCTCCGTGGACTGCCACAGACCGCGGGGATCCGGCAGGGCCTCGCTCACCGGCTGATCGGAAATCTCGAGGATCAGGTCGGCAGTGTTGCCCTCACGGACGTGCAGCTCCATCTCGAGCCGCGTGCCCACGGGGCTGCGCGCCGCACCGACCTTGCCGGACCAGCGCAGGTAGAGGGCCCCGGCGCGGCCGGTCCAGCTGCCGTCCGGTCCGCATCGCAGATCTCGGAGCGGCTCCTGGTCGTACTCGGCCCGAGGCTCGAGTACCACGCTCAGGCGGGCCGGCCCGCTTTCGGCGATGACCTGGCGGAGCAGGATCAGCCGGTGCGGATCACCAGGGAAGGCCATCGCCTCGCGGCAGTCGGTAGTGCTCCCGGTGTCGGTGACCCAGCGGCTGCGCCACACCAGCGATCGCGGTTCGTAGTAGCCGCCCCAGACAAAACGGTCGGCCGGGCTGACGGCGTAGACGCTGGTCCCGCCGATCAGTGCGGAGAACACCGAGCCCGAATGCCAGGAGGGCGCGCACAGCCAGGCGATCTCACCGCGCGGGCCGATGACGGCGCCGCGTTCGGAGTCGGCGAGCAAGGCATAGTCGCGCAGAGCATGGGGCATGACCAGATGGTCCGGGTGACTCCGGTGGGCCTCGCGGGAGTTATGTCCGCGCGTGCCCCGCCTCTCGTGCCTGTTCACTGACCGCTGCCTAGCGAGATGCTCATCGGCCCGCGTTACCCCGGGCGGCAGGTGCGAAACTCTGGTCAGCCGGGGGCAGCCCTGCTGCGACCTGCCGGCATTCTGCCGGCAGACTGCCGCCTGACCACATGGTCGCCGGCCCGCGCTGTGGCCAGAGTAGGTTTGTTGGGCGTCAATCTCAGGCAGGCCGGCTCCCGCTCTCGGAGCCGCGCGCTTGCCTTCTGCTCACCCGTGAAGGTCCACCGTGAAGGGAACGGTCACCATGTTTCGACGCAGACGCGGAATAGGCGTCGCGGGGGTCGCTGGAATTGCGGCGGCCGGATTGCTGGCCGCCGGTTGCGGCTCTAGCTCAGGCACAAGCCCCAGCTCCACGACCACAGTCAAGGGCGCGGTCGCCACGCTGGAGAACATCAACGGCGCGGGCGCCAACTGCATCTTCCCGTTCCAGGGCACCCAGTGCTACAGCGTGACGAACTACGAGGATTTCCAGTACCTGATGGTGCGGCCGCTGTACATGTTCGGCGGCAACAGCAGCACCTCGATCTCGGTCGACTACGCGGACTCCCCGGCGAACGCGCCGATCTACTCCGACGGCGGCAAGACCGTGGTGATCAACCTCAAGGGCTGGAAGTGGTCCAACGGCCAGAGTGTCGACGCCAAGGACCTGGTCTTCATGCTGAACATGCTGGAGGCCGAGAAGGCCAACTACGCCGGGTACACGCCCGGTCTGCTGCCGGACAACATGGCCTCGTACTCGGCCACTGGTGCGAACCAGGTGACGCTGCACTTGAAGAAGGCGTACTCCAGCATCTGGTTCACCTACAACCAGCTGGCGATCCTGTATCCGTTCCCGCTGACCTGGGACGTCTCCAAGGCCGGAGGGGCGGCGGGCAGCGGCGGCTGCTCGACCGACTCGGCTGCTGACGGCTGGGCGAAGTGCAAGGCCGTCTACACGTTCCTGACGGCACAGAGCAAGGACACCGCGACCTACGCAACGAACCCGCTGTGGAAGGTCGTGGACGGACCGTACAAGCTGAGCGCGTTCAACATCGACGGCAGCTACACGTTCGTGCCGAATACGTCGTACTCCGGCCCGCAGAAGGCATCCGTCACGCTGAAGTTCCAGAACTACACCAGCGACACGGCTGTCTACACCGCGCTCAAGACGGGCGCGCTCAGCACTGGCCCGATCCCGTCGACGGACCTGGCACCGGCGTCGAAGAACTACCTGCCGGCGGTGAACCCGCTGGCGTCCGCGGGGTACTCGCTGGAGCCGCAGGTGGCCTTCGTGATCGGCTTCGCGTACACCAACTTCAACAACCCGACGTACGGCCCGGCCTTCAGGCAGCTGTACTTCCGGCAGGCGCTCCAGATGCTGGACAACCAGAAGGGAATGGTCTCGGCGGTCGGGCGCGGTTACGCGACCATCACCAGCGCAGGCGTTCCGACAGTGCCCGCCAGCCAGTGGGTGTCCTCGGATATGACTGCGAACGGCGGTCAGGGCCCGTACCCGTATGACCCGGCGAAGGCCGAGGCGCTGCTCAAGGCCCACGGCTGGAAGGTCGTCGGCGGCGTGCTGACCTGCGAGTCGGCTGGCACCGGCGCGGCTGATTGCGGCGCAGGCGTTGCGAAGGGCACGCAGGCCAAGTTCAGCATGCTGTACACCTCGGGCATCTCCACCCAGGAGGACGAGGTCGACATCCTGAAGTCGGGCTTCGGTCAGGCCGGCATCGAGCTGTCCCCGCAGGGCGAGACGTTCGACACTCTGCTCAGCGACACCACGCCGTGCAAGCCGAGTCAGGCGTCCTGCAAGTGGACGTTCCTGTACCTGGGTGGCTGGGGCTTCGACGGCCCGGGCTTCGAGCCCACCGGCGAGCCGCTGTACTCGACCGGCGCGCCGAACAACTCGGGTAGCTACAGCAACCCGACGATGGACTCGCTGATCAACGCCACGCACACCAGCAGCAGCCTGAACACCTTCCATACCTACGCCAACTACACCGCAACGGAGCTTCCGGCGCTGTGGATGCCGTGGCCGGTGAACACGCAGGCAGTCAGCAACAACCTGCACCATGTGACGCAGAACCCGCTCGGAATGTACTTCCCCGAGTACTGGACCTGCACCTCGAAAACCTGCTAGCGGCCGCTCGCGCGGTTAACGGCAACCGGCGGTCCGGGGTGATAACTCACCCCGGACCGCCGGTTTTGCTGATTCAGCCCCAGTCGACCTGGAGCTGACGATCGACCTGGAGCTGACGGTGAGATGAAGCCGGAGCCGTCGGAACGGCGGACCGCCTCCTGATGACCCTGACCAGGTCACGAAGCCGCCCGGCGGCGTCGAGCGAGGAGCACTTCCCGGCCGCAAGGTCCGCCCCGACCTGCCCTCTGCTGTCCAGAAAAGTCTCGAGCGCCCACGGAAGCTGCCAGGCGCGGGCATCTGACTCGCTAGCGGGGGCGTTACCGGCGAGAGCGACAAGCGCCTGGTGCTCGGCACTGAACCAGTCCATGGCCTGCCGGTGGCTGCCGAAATCCTCAACCTGGGTGCCGGCCAGGGGCGGATTCAGCGCGATCGGCTGGCGCGACGGGTTGAGCAGGAGCGCGGCCCGGTGGGCCGTGTGGAGATAGTGGTCGAGGACACGTCCCGTTGCCGCCGCGCGCTCGTCGGCGAGATCGGACTGGCGACCGTTCTCGGCGGCGTAGGCCCGCATAAGGTCGTGGCAGGCGTAGCGGCCTGGTGCGTGCTCGGTGAGCAGGCTGACGCCCGTGAGCTCCTTCAGCACCTGGCGGGTGGCGCGACGGCTGAGCCCGCCGAGGCTCGCCGCACACGACACGGAGATGTCCGGGCCCGGGTGCAGCGACAGCAGGCGGAACAGGCGCGCAGCGGCCGGGCTCAGGTCGTGGCAGGACCACGAGAACACGGCCCGGATGCTGGCCAGCTGGTCAGTGTCCTCCAGCGCGTCCAGCCGGTTGTCGGCTCCCCGGACCTGCGCGCCCGGGGAGGTGAGCAGGCTGGCCGGGCTGACAGCCGCGCGGGCGGCGGCGATCGCCAGCGCCAGGGGAAGCCCGGCGCACAGGTCGATGAGGTCGGCTGCGGCCTCGCGCTGAGCCGCGACGCGCCGGGCCCCGATGCGACGGGTCAGCAGCTGCCAGGACTCGTCGGGCGTGAGAACGTCCAGGCTGATGTGATGGGCGCCCTCGATGGCCACGAGCCCTGCCAGCGTGCGGCGGCTTGTCACGATCCCCAGGCAGCCAGCTGACCCTGGCAGAAGCGGCCGGATCTGATGCTCGTCGAGGGCATTGTCTAGCACGACCAGGACGCGGCGGCAGGCCAGCAGGCTGCGGTACAAGGCCGACTGATCCTCCAGGCTCGCCGGGACGCGCTCGGCCGGCACGCCGAGGGCGTCCAGGAATCCCCGCACCGCGTGCTCGGAGGTCATCGGCGAGCCCGACGGCCCGAATCCGCGCAGGTTCACGTAGAGCTGGCCGTCCGGGAAGTCCTCGGCGACCTGGTGCCCGAAGTGAACGGCCAGTGCTGTCTTGCCAACCCCGGCCGTGCCCGCGACCGCCGAGATCAGCGCTGCCTTGCTGGCACCGTCGCCGGCCTGGCGGGCCAGGTCCGTCAGCGTCTCAAGCTCGGCCGCACGTCCGGAAAAGTGCGCAGTGGTAGCGGGAAGCTGGCGGGGGATCACACCCCGAAGCAGCCCGGTCGCGGCGGACCCGGCGTGCGGGCCAGCGCTGCCGAGCGCTGCGTCGATCAGCTGCGTGCGTGCTGGCGTATCAAGCTCGAGCGCCTCGGCGATCAGGCGGACAGAGCGGGCAAATGGCCTGGCAGTCCGCCCGCGCTCCATGTCGCTGAGGGCCCGGACGCTGATCCCGGATCGCTCCGCCACCTGCTCCTGAGTCAGGCAGGCTACGGACCGGTACCGGCGTAGCAGGGCTCCGAACTGGCCCCCGAGCTGGCCGCTGCTCTCCGGCTTCACGTCCTCATGCCTCCCTCCTGGCACCTGCGCACCATAGGCACTTGTCACTACCGATCGTTGTGGCTGCGCAACTCAGGAGGCAAACAGTTAAGACTCGAAAGGCAAACAGTTCCGGCTGTTACCGAACCGTTACATTGGCCGCACTCTGGCGACCGTCAGACGGGCCGCTCCCGGCTGACCGACCGCGGATCCTTGTCGCGCCGCAGCCCCAGGTAACGCGGGTGGCGGAGCTGACCGGCCGTTGTCCACTCCGAGAACCCGATCTGCCCGACGAGCTGCGGGCGGACCCAGTGCACCCCGGACCGCGGCAGCGCTCCGCGGTCGAACGCCGGAGTCCTCTGCTCCAGCGCGGTGAGCGCCTCGTGCAGGCTGGCCAGGGTGGCGGTGTCGAACCCGGTACCGACCTTCCCGGCATACGCGAGCTTCCCGCTGTCGTCGTAGTAGCCGATCAGCAGCGCCCCGAATCCGCTCCGCGAGCCCTGCGGGTCGGTGAAGCCGCCGATCACGAACTCCTGGTTGTTCTCGGCCTTGAACTTCAGCCAGTCCCGGCTGCGCCCGCCGACATACCGCGAGTCTGCGCGCTTGACGACCAGGCCCTCCCACCCGGTGGCCAGCGCATGGTGCCAGTACGCCTCGCCGCCGCGACTGCGATGCACGGTGTAGCGCACCGGCCCGCCGTAGGCCAGCAGCGGGCGGAGCACGCGTTTACGCTCGCGCAGCGGCAGCGAGCGCACGTCCCGGCCGCCGGCCCGCAGCACGTCAAAAACGAAATACGTGACGGGAACGCGGCGTACGATCTCGCGGTCCGGCGCCCGGACGCCGAGTCGCTGCTGAAGGCGGCTGAAGCTGGTCGCGCCCTTCTGCAGTGCCACCACTTCGCCGTCGATCACGAAATCCGTGGCCTCCTGCGCTTGCAAGGCCGCGGCGAGCTCCGGGTACGTGCTGTTGACCTGCTGGCGGTTGCGCGTCATCAGCCGGAGTCCGGTGCCGTCGCGGTAGGCCAGGCAGCGTTCCCCGTCGAACTTGCGCTCGTACATCCAGGCCGGGCCGAAGAACCGGTCCCTGGTCAGGGTGGCCAGTTCCGGCTCCAGCCAGTCACCGGGTGCGGTCTCAGTGGCGGCTGAGCGCGCCGTCGGAGTTGCCACGGTTATCCGATCCCTCCTGGTTGCCACGTTTCCTGGTCATTCCATCGGCCCGCCGACGACAAACCGCTGGCCGTCGTGCCCCGCCGCCGTCGTGCCGCTGAAGCCCTGGCTGGCCCGCCGGGCCCAGTCGGCCGCCGCGATCGCGTCCGGCTCGGCGGGCAGGAAGTGGGTCAGGATCAGGTGTCCGGCCCCAGCTCGCTCGGCGACCCGGCCGACTTCGGTGACGTCCGTATGCAAGCCTGCCATCCGGTCAAGGGCGGCGCCCCTGAAGCCGTGCTGCGCCAGGTAGCCCAGATCCGCGACGTGGTGGACGAGCACGTCGGTGTTCCGCGCGAGCGCGATCAGGTCCTCGCTGACGGTGGTGTCGCCCGAGAACACGACCGACCCAGCCGCCGTGTCGAAGCGGTAAGCGAGGGCCGGGACCGCATGGCCGTGCCGGACGGGTACAACGGTGACCCGGACGGCGGGATCGTCGAGCACGGTGACCGGCTCCGGCTTTTCGCCGTCGCCCCGCCCGGCGATGCTCACGTCGGTCGCCCGCACCAGTGACGCCGGATCCGGCATCCGCGCGTCGAGCGGCATGACGTTGAGGTGATACGCGAACCCGGCGACGATGCTGGCGACCAGGTCGGTGGTGCCGGGAGCCGGGAGCTCCGGGTGGATGACGGTCTGCCGCCGGAATCCGCCGTCACCGGCCGGAAGCGCGGCGGGCCGTCCTGGTCCGTAGACGCGGATAGGCGGGAGCGGGCCATGGTCGCTAGTCCGGGCGCCCCACGGATACAGCAGCAGGCCGGGCAGGTCACCGACGTGGTCTGCGTGCAGGTGGGTGAGGAACACGCCCTCGAGGCGGCCGAAGTCCAGCCCGGCGTCGGCGTATCCGGATGGTGTCCCGCGACCGCAGTCGATGACGAAGACCCGGCCGTTGACGACCAGCGCTGACGAGATCCCGGCTCGCTCGGCGACCGGAAGCGGCGCGCCTGCCGTGCCCAGCAGGATGAGCTCAGCTGAGGCGGTGCCGGTCATGAGCTAGGCCTTCCATCGCGGCCTGCCGGGCAAACAGAGCATGATCACGGGTGTCCGCAGCCGCAGCTCTCCCGGACGACGAGCTCGGCTGGGAGCCGCTCGGTCCGCGGGGCGAGCGCCGGGTCCGCGATGCGCTCGAGCAGGCGCCGGGTGGCGCGGTCGCCCAGCAGCCGCATCGACTGCCGGACGGTGGTGAGCGCCGGGGTCATCAGCGCGCCCGCCTGCATGTCGTCGAAGCCGACGACCGCGATGTCGCCAGGGACTTTCAGCCCGGCCATCTGAAGCTCGCGGATTGCGCCGATGGCCATCTGGTCGTTTCCGCAGACCAGAGCATCGGGCAGGTCGCGGCGGTGCCCGGCGAGGATCTCGCGCACGGCCAGCTGCCCGCTCGGCGCGGAGAACCGGCCCTCGAAATATCCGGTGATCGTGACCCCGGATCGCCGCGCGACCGAGTCCTGAAGGGCGCGGAGCCGGTCACCGGCGTCCGGCGCGTCCGGCGGCCCGGCAACACAGAACAGCCGGGTCGCCCCGTGGTGCTCGGTCAGGTGCGCCACCAGGGCCCGGATGCCGGACCAGTTGTCCGCGCCGACAACGTCGTGCGGTTCCGCGGAGGAGCCGGCGACAAGGACAACGGGAGTCCGCGCGGCGACGACGGCGAGCTGCTCTGAGGTCACGACGCTCTCGGCGATCAGCAGTCCGTCGACCTGAGCGGAGATCTTCTGCAGCCGCCGGTAGGCGCCGGCCGGGTCGTCGCTGCGCACCAGCGAGATGAGCAGCGACCACTCGATTTCAGCGAGCGTGAATTCGACACCGCGCAGTACCTCTTCGATGAACAGCAGGCCCTGCTGTTCGAAGTCGGTTCCCGGGCTGCGGCTCTCGACGGCGACCAGCCCGATGATGTCCTTGCGCTGACGGGCCATGCTCTGGGCGGCACCGTCCGGGATGTACCCCAGTGCCTCGATGACCTCGAGCACCCGCTGCCGGGTCGACGGGCGGACGCGATCCTGGCCGTGGACCACCCGGGAGACCGTGGCTGTCGAGACGCCGGCATCGCGGGCCACGTCGTAGAGCGTTGCCGCCTGGCTGGCTGGTCGCCCGGACAGCCGGTCCTTAGCCATGGTCGCGCCTCTCCGGAGATCGCAAGCAGGGAGCGGCGCGGCGGGATCGAGCCGGTACGACCACAATGGTAGCGCTTACATCAGGCCATCCCGCGCGTCGGCGCAGGACCGCACAGACAAAGCAAGGCCGGGCCATCCAGACCTGGCCCGGCCTTGCTTTGTCCGTGAACGTGGTCCGTGAACTTGTCAGTCGCCGGCCGGGAAAGACGCCGGAGCCCTCAGCCCGGGCTCGCCAGCCCTCAGCCCGGGCTCGGCAGCCGTCAGCGCTGGCTCGGCCAGCCGGCCCTCATCGACCTCGACGTCCTCGCCCGACTCGATGTCGGCGGTCGCGACCTCCGCGCTCACTGCTCCGGCCTGAAGGTCGTGCACGTACCGGCCGCCGCGCAGCAGCGACGCGACCGCGGCGATCAGGCAGGCCGCGATCGAGAAGGCGAACGCGACCTCGAGACCGTGCCGGAATGGCGCGGCGATCAGGGACGGGAAGAACGTGTGACCGGTCAGGTAGGCAGCGTGGCTCGCGGACAGCTTGCTGATCGCCGGCCCGAGAAGTGTCTGCACCGGGTTGTAGCCGAGGAGCGCGGCGAACATCACCGAGACCGGCGGCAGCGACGCGATCCGGGCGGCGTCCGCGTGCGGCACGCCCTGCGCGACCAGCCCGTGGTTGAGTGCGCCGGGCAAGGTGCCGGCCAGACCCAGGATGATCAGCGAGAAGAAGATGCCGATGGACAGCACCATGGCGGAGTTCTGGAAGGTCGCGCTCATGCCGGCGCCGACGCCGCGGCGCTCGGGCGGCAGGCTGTTCATGATGCCGGCCCGGTTCGGTGAGGCGAACAGGCCCATGCCGATGCCGTTGAGCAGCAGGATCGCGGCGAACTGCCAGTAGGTGAAGTTGATCGGCAGCAGCTCGAGCATTCCGAACGAGGCCGCCGCCAGGATCATGCCCCCGGTCGCGAACGGCCGGGCGCCGAACCGGTCAGACAGCCAGCCCGACAGCGGCCCGGCGATCAGGAACCCGGCCGTCAGCGGCAGCATCGCGATGCCGGCCCACAGCGGCGTCCGGTTGAAGTCGTAGCCGTGAATCGGCAGGTAGATGCCCTGCAGCCAGATGATCAGAGTGAACATGAGTCCGCCGCGGCCGAGGCTGGACAGCAGACTCGCCAGGTTGCCCGCGGTGAACGGCCTGATCTTGAACAGGCCCAGGTTGAACATCGGCTCGGCGACCCTGGTCTCGATGATGCTGAACACAGTCAGCACGACGAGGCCGCCGATGATGAGCGTCAGCACGAGCGGGCTCGTCCAGCCCATGGTGTGACCGCCGTAAGGCTGGATGCCGTAGGTGATGCCGACCAGCACCGCGATGAGTCCGACGGCGAAGGTCACGTTGCCCGGCCAGTCCAGCCGCGCAGGCTTGCGCACGCCGCGCTCCTGCAGCTTCAGGTACGACCAGACTGCGCCGAGCAGGCCGAACGGCACCGAGACCAGGAAGACGTAGCGCCAGCTAATCGGGCCGAGAATGCCGCCGAGCACCAGGCCGATGAACGAGCCGGCGATGGCTGCTACCTGGTTCAGCCCCAGCGCCAGGCCACGCTGGTTAGCCGGGAACGCGTCGGTGAGGATGGCGCCCGAGTTGGCCATCAGCATCGCTCCGCCGACGCCCTGCAGTATTCGCATGCCGATCAGCCACCAGGCCGCTGCCGTCCCGTGCAGCCAGGTCACCGACAGGAAGATGGAGAAGAGCGCGAAGATCGCGAAGCCCAGGTTGAACATCCGGACCCGGCCGAACATGTCACCCAGCCGGCCGAAGCTGACAACCAGCACCGCGGTGACCACCAGGTAGCCCATGATCAGCCACAGCAGCAGGCTGGTGTTACCCGGCTGCAGCGGGTTCACGCCGATGCCGCGGAAGATGTCGGGCAGGGCGATGAGCATGATCGAGGCGTTGATGGTGGCCATCAGGACGCCGAGGGTCGTGTTCGACAGGGCTATCCACTTGTAGTGGACACCGGCGACACGCTCTGCGACGGACGACATGAACTTCCCTTCGTGGCGCTGCTACCCGGAAGGCCGGAGCGGTGCTGGAGACCATGAGCTCGACGGCCTGACTTCAGGACTTTACTTGCTATACGCAAACTAAGTAAACCCGAAGATTATTCCAGGCTCGCGCCCGGGTCTGGCTACCAGGGGACTCCGCCGTCGACCGAGAGAATCGAGCCGGTCGTGAAACTGGACGCGTCACTGGCCAGGTAGAGAGCCGCCCCGACGATCTCCTCAGGCTGGCCGCCACGCCGCAGCGCGTGCTGCTGCGCCTGTCGGTCGAAGGTCTCCAGATCCCAGGATTTGCTGATATCGGTGAAGAACGGCCCCGCGACGATGGCGTTCACCCGTACCTTCGGGCCGTAGGCCAGGGCGAAGCCGGCTGTTATCGCGTTCAGGCCGGCCTTGGCGGCGGCGTACGGGATGACGTCGGGTCGCGGATGCGCGGCCGCGACGCTGCTGATACTGATGATCGACCCGCCGTCTCCGGCGGCCATCCGCTCGCCTGCCAGGGCGGTCAGCCGGAACGCGCCCTTGAGGTTGACCGCGAGCACACTGTCCCACATGCGCTCGTCCACTGCGGTCGGCGCCGGGTAGAGCGGTGACTTTCCCGCGTTGTTTACCAGTACGTCGAGGTGGCCGAAGCGGCCGTAGGCTGCCTCGACGAGGCCGGGCAGTTCGTCCCAGTGGCCGACATGGCAGGCGAACGGCAGGGCGGACCGGCTGGTCTCGCTCTCCACCTCGCGGGCAAGCGCAGTGCACGCGCCGGCGCTCCGGCTGGCGATGACGACGTCAGCACCGGCGTGCGCGAACGCCAGTACCATCTCCCGGCCGAGGCCACGGCTCCCGCCGGTGACCAGCGCGACCTTGCCGGTCAGCAGGAAGCGATCGGTGATAGTGCCCATGCCATCCTCCGGTTGCGGTCACGACAGCACCGTCAACCGTAGGCGCCCGTCAGGGGCGGTGGTACCCCTCTGGCAGCAGCACCGGGCCGACACCGAGGATGGCCTGCTCGCGCGCTTGCGCCAGCACGGCCTCGGCGGCTTGCGCGGCGTTCTCGCCGGTACGGGACATGCGCGCGGCGATAAGCCCGGTGACGATCGGAGTGGAGAACGAGGTGCCGCTCCATTTCGCCATGCCGTAGAACTCGCGCGTCTGGCCGGTGTACGGAGCGACATGGCAGGTGTAAGTCCCGGTCGCAAATGCGTTGACGAGGTTCCGGCCCGGTGCGTACACATCGACCCAGCCGCCGTAGTTGGTGAAACTCGCCTGGCCGCGCCAGTCACTGCCGAGCGCGCCGACGCCTATGACGCCGGGGAACGCGGCCGGCCAGTTGGGCCTCCGGTGGTGGTCATTACCAGCCGGGGCGATGCAGATGCTGCCCTTGGTCTCGTGCAGCCGGCTCAGCCACTCCCGGAAGGCGAGAAGCGGGAGGTCATGCCGCGACCGCGCGGCAATGCTGAGGTGGAAGATGTCGGCGCCGCGCTTGAGCTCGTCCTCCAGCTTGGTGACCAGGTCCGACTCGAGCTGGCTGCCGGCGATGGAGAACGCGTTCGCGACGACGATCTGGGCGGCCGGGGCCACCGCGCGCATGACGCCGGCGACGAATGTGCCATGGCCGGCATAGGGCGGGATTGGCTGGACGCCGCCAGGCAGCTTCGGCGGCAGCGGGTCGATGTCATCCGCCTGGACGCCGTCGAGCCAGTGGTGCGTCTTCGCGATGTCCTCCAGCAAGCCGGTGTCCGCGAGGTAGACGAGAACGCCCGCGCCGCCATGCTCGCCGGTCACTGAGGGGTACAGGTCGGCATCGTGATACGCCGGCTCCGGTTCGGTCGCCGGGCAGGCCAGGCCTTCGCCTCCGCCGTTGACGCCGCCTGCCACGGTCAGCACGTGGTCGGGAGTCGCGGCGCCGCGGCCGAGCTGCCGGTCGATCTCCGCGAGCGCAGCGGTCACCGTCCAGCGCTCCGGCAGCGTGAGGAGCGCGACGTTGGCGATCACCCGGCGCAGCCGTCCGGCGCCGGGCTCAGCGGCCTGCAAGTCACGTTCCGGCTGCTCGCCCAGAATCTCAAGCACCCGGTCCAGATACTCGGCCCGGACGAGGATCTGCCCCTCGGCGTACAAGTGGTCGACGCCGACGTCGCTGCGCGCTGCCTTGACCTCCGGACGCCCCTCAGAGCCGCGGAATGCCTTGATGATGCAGTCGGTTTCGTCGACGACCTTCTGGCTGAGACCAGCTCTCCAGTTGTCAGTTTCGTCAGGCACGGGATCTCCACAAAGGGTTCGGGAAGCGCACGGCTGCCGGCGCGGGCGCTCACGGTCGGCTCAGGTCGTGCCGTCCGCGGAGCGCACTGGTGATGCGCCGGGCGCTTTACGGAGGCAGCAAGCGGCGGGGTGATACCGCGTCCGGATGAACTACGTGATCATATGGGCATCTAGTCTTGCGTTGTGGCGGATAGCGGACCCGCGAACGGCTCCGGTGCGGCAGGAGCTGACGGCTTGCTGCTGCTCGCGATGTCCCGACCGCAGGAGGCGCTCGTTCGGGCCCGCAGCCTGCTGGCGGCCAGCCCAGAACCGGGTGAGGCAAGCATCGCGCACCAGGCTGCCGGAATCGTCCTCCGCGACACCGATGATGTGGCAGCGGGCATTCGCGAACTCCGGCACGCGCTTCGCCTTGCCCGCAGACTCGCCTCCCGTGAGCGCGAGGCCGACGTTCTCGGATCGCTCGGTGCCGCGTATGTATTTGCCGGCCGGACGTCGGCGGGCCTGGCTGCCTTCGACCGCGCCGTCGATCTGTCGGACGGGGCGCTTGCTGGCCGCGTCCTGCACCGGCGCGGGAACGTGCTGTGGATCCTCGGACAGCACTCCAGGGCGCTCGAGGATTTCCGGCGGGCAGTGATCATTCTGCGCCGGGCACACGATCCCGTCTGGACCGCGCGTGCCCTCAACGGGCGCGGCCTTGTCCATCTGGCACTTGGCTTCCCGGAGCGCGCGGACGCCGACTTCGTCACGGCGGGTCGGCTGCTGTCGGCCAGCGGTCAGGAGCTGGAGTATGTCCATACGCTCCTGAACAGGGGAGTAGCCGCATTCCACGCCGGCGACCTGGTCACCGCGCTCACGGTGCTCGACGAATCAGAGGCGCGCTACCGCGAGTTCTCCGTGCCGGCGGCGGCCCTGAGCTTTACCCGTTGTGATGTCCTGCTGGCGGCTGGCCTGGCCCGCGAGGCGCTGGCCCAGGCCGACGAGGCCGTACGGGATATCGATCAGTACCGCGGCAAGTCGACGCGAAAGGCCGAGCTTCTGTACATGGGAGCTGTGTGCGCGCTTGCCTCGGCGCAGCCTGGCGAAGCGCTCGCCCGGGCCAGTGCGGCCCGGCGGCTGTTCCGGTCTCAGCAGAGCTGGCGGTACGCCCATGCCACGTTCTGCGTCCTCCGCGCCCGCTATGAGGGCGGGCAGCTGTCAGGCAGGCTCCTGTCGTCCGCGCTGCATGCGGCCGACCTGCTGTCCGCCGCAGGGTCGGGCCAGGTCTCGCAGGCCCGCTTGCTGGCCGGCCGTATTGCGCTCGCCCGTGGCCACTCCGAGATGGCGGCAGGGCAGTTCCGCGCAGCGGCCGGCGGCCGGTACCGGGGACCGGCGATCTCGCGGGTTACCGGCTGGCTGGCTGAGGCACTGCGCGCGGACACTGAAGGCCAGGTTGTGCAGCTGCAGACTGCCTGCCGGCGCGGCCTGCAGATCCTGGACGAGTACCGGTGGACCCTCGGTGCATCCGAACTGCGGGCTCAGGCGACCGCGCATGGCGCGGAGCTCGCCGCCCTAGCGCAGCGACACGCGGCAGCGAGGCGCCAGCCGCGTCGGCTGCTGGCCTGGAGCGAGCGCTGGCGCGCTACCGCGCTCGCCGTCCCGGCGGTGCGGCCCCCGGCCGGCTCGGGGTTCGGTGCCGATCTCGCTGCCTTGCGACGGGTCAGCAGCTTGCTCGAGAACGCCCGACGCACCGGAGAGCCCACGGCGACGCTAGAACGACAGCAGTTGCGCCTGGAGAAATCGGTGCGCGGCGGCTCGTTGCGGACGCCGGGCTCAGCTGTGCCGGCTGCGCCGCGCTTTGACGTCGCCGAGCTACTGGACCAGCTCGGCCGCGCGCAGCTCGCAGAGATCGTCGACGTGGACGGGATGCTGCACGTGCTGCTCTGCGGAGGCGGCAGGGTGCGGCTGATCGCGGCAGGAACCACCAGAGAAGCGATGCGCGCGGCCGACTTCGCGCGCTTTGCCCTGCGCAGGCTGGCGCGCGGACGTGCCAGCGACGATACCGGCAGCGCCATGGCTATTCTCTCGGCCGCCGGCCCGCGGCTCGAGGCTGCTGTCCTCGGTCCGGCGGCTGCAGCGCTAGGGGACGTCCCGTTGGTCGTCGTCCCGCCGGGCAGGCTGCACGGGATTCCGTGGGCGCTGCTGCCCGCGCTGACCGCCCGCCCGTTCAGCGTGGCACCATCGGCGGGTGCCTGGCTTCGCGCTCTCGCCGCGCAGCCGCCAGACCGGGAGAGTGTGGTCATGGCCCGCGGACCGGGACTGGTGACGGGCGGCGCCGAGGTGCCGGTCGCGGCCGGGTTTTACCGGGACGTCACGGTGCTGTCCGGTGAGCAGGCGACGGCGGCGCGGGTGCTGTCGGCGCTCGACGGTGCCTGGCTCGCGCACGTCGCCGCGCACGGCACGTTTCGCGCGGACAGTCCGATGTTCTCCTCGCTGCGGCTGCACGACGGCCCGCTCACGGTTTATGACTTCGAGCAGCTCGAGTGCGCGCCGTACCGCATGGTGCTGTCGAGCTGCGACTCCGGTGTGCTCGCCCCGGCTGGCGCGGACGAGCTACTCGGCCTGGTCAGCAGCCTGCTGCCGCTCGGCACTGCCGGGATCCTCGCAGGCGTCGTCCCGGTGAACGACGAAGCTGTTGTGCCGCTGATGATCGAGCTGCACCGGCACCTGAGCACGGGACGGTCGCTGGCCGAATCGCTGCTCAGCGTCCGGGCGGCGGCCAGACAGGACGCCCAGCAGCATGCCGCGGCGGTGTCCCTGCTCGCATTTGGTGCCGCCTGAGGCCGCGCGAGTGCGCTAGAGCGTGATCCAGCCAGTCAGGGCCTCGACGTCGGCGGCCGTCTGGCATCGCAGCCGGAACTGCCCGAGCGGGATCGGCTCGATCGAGAAGCAGCCGATGTCGTCCGCCTCGACAGTCATGTCCGCCCCGGTCCGCGGCACCACGGTGATCGCGGCTGGCTGGGCGGGAACGATCTGGCCCACGAGCGCGTCGTGAGCGACTTCGAGCTCGATCGTCAGCCGCGCCGAGGTGAACGTGAGCGCGCGGATCGAGGCAGCTTCAGCCCGGGTGCCTGCCGCGGTTTCGGTGTCCTGCAGGGAGTCGTAGGTCAGCTGCGCTAGCTCGGCGTCGATGTTGTGCCAGGCGAACGCCGCCTTAGCCGCCTCGATAAAGTCCGGCGGCACCGCATTCCGCTCGCCGACGGCGCGCTTGAGCGCAGCAAGCAGCTCGTCGTCGCTGAGGTCAGCACCCATGGTGCTCATCTCCCGGTCTTCCTGGCTTCGAACACTCCGCCCTGCCCGGTCAGGAAGGCAGCGAGGCGCGGCGATCGCCGCAGCCGGTTCAGGCAACGGGACCGCGTCGGTCCGATGCTCCCGACTGGCATGCCGAGCGCGCTGCTGACTTCCGCGTACGTCGGCGGGGGATCGGTGATCAGCATGGCCAGCAGCTTGTGGCAGTCGGGCGCCAGCTCCGCGAACTCGGCGAAGGCGGCACGAAGGGAAGCGTTGAGTTCCGCTTCCAGAAGGTCTTCGTCGACCGCCCGGTCGTCCGGGTCCGGTGGCATCAGTTCCTCGGCCGGCGGTCCGCTGAGGTCATACCGGCTGGCTGTCCGCAGCATCCGAAGACACTCGTTCCTGGTCGTTGTGGCGATCCAGCCGGGCAGCGCAGCGGGCTCGCGCAGCTGACCGATGTGCTCTACCAGCATGACCCAGACGCCCTGGGCGACATCGTCGATGTCCTGCCGGCTGCAGCTGATACCGGTTGCAGATGGCCCACACCAGCGGCGCGTAGCGGTCGATGATCTCGTTCCACGCTTCGTGGTCGCCGCCGCACACCCGTGTCACCAGGGCAATGACAGACGGGTCGTCGCGCATGGTGCGTCCTTTCCGAGGCCGGACCCACCAGCATGTTATGCCTCGGAAAGCTTGCATTTTGCGAAGTTCGGAAGCTACCCCGGGTGGCCGCCGCGCAGCACAGACCCGCGCATCGCGGTAGCTCAGGCTCATGCGCGCTCCCTTCGCGGCACCGGGCCGCACGGGGACATGGCCCGCTCGGCTCCGCTCCTGTCTGCCCGGAGACGCCGTCCTTCCCGCTGATACACCCTGCGCGGCCGATTCCCGGCGAATGGGCGAACAGGTGTGTATCAGCGGAAAGACCCGGCCATCCGCAGACCGGGGAGCACGCGCGTTGCTCGCAGAGGGGGATCGCATGGCGGCCAGCACGCAGCCGGCTGCCGGGTCCGACAGGGGCGGGCCCGGCAGCCGGTCATCGCGATCGGGCCGGGAATGCGACGTAGCCGGGTCGCGGTGATATGCAGACGGGCGCTTTACCGCTGCTTGGTGGTGACGGGGTACTTCTCAAGGCGAGGTACCGCGCAGACCGCAGTACGGACCCGCGGCTCCGCGGTCCCGCCTTCCCCGGAATGGCGCCAGTTCCCCGCGCGGAAGACCTCGTGAATTGCCAGCCGATGCCCTTTCCCGCCGTACTGATGCGCGGGAGCAATAGTCGGATTTATACGATCTAGCGGTGCATCGGGGGTCCGGCAGCGGAAGGTGCGCCAGGTCGCGCCGAACGTGCTGATGCGCTGGTCCAGGGCCTGGTCACCGGCTCGAAGGCGGCTCTGGCCAGCCCGCGCCGTGATCGCCGGGCAAGAGCGCGTCACGTTTGCCGTCCCTTTCCGGCGGGGAAGATTGCTTTCGGTTAACGGCTCAAGACGCACAGTAATTAATGCGTTATCTGTCTCTGGCACTTCCCCGCGGGTGCGCAGGGTACGGGAGCCGGAACTGGTCTCACGACCGGCACTACCGGACGAATCCCCGTGCCGCCGTGTGCCCGCGCCGTCTGCGGAGCGCCACGCCAGGCGTTCCGGCCCAGGCGGTGTGGTCCACCCGGTAGCGCGCCCACCGTCGCCAGGACCGGGCGCTGGTTGCCTGGCCTGGCGGAGCGTGATGGTCACGCGGCTCGACACGAGGAGGCAGTGCAGATGCGGATCGGCCTGATTGCCCCGCCCTGGGTTCCCGTTCCACCTCCGGCCTACGGCGGGACCGAGGTCGTCATCGACAACCTCGCCCGCGGCTTGAAGCAACTCGGTCACGAGGTCCGGCTGTTCACAGTGGGCGAGTCGCAGTGCCCGGTTCCCACCGATTTCCTGTATGCCGCGCCGATCGCGCCGATTGGCGTCACCGTTCCGGAGACGGCGCACGTGCTGGCCGCCTACGAGTCGCTGGCGGACATGGATGTCATCCACGACCACACCTTCCTCGGCCCGCTCATCTCCGGCCTGAGGGGGATGCGCCGGCCACCCGTCGTCCACACCAACCACGGCCCGTTCAACGGCGAGACCCAGCCGATCCAGGCCGAGATCGCCAAGCACTGCTCGCTCGTCGCGATCTCGCACTCGCAGGCGCGCCAGGCGCAGCAGTACGGCGGCGTTCCCATCGCCGCGGTGATCCACCACGGCATCGATCTCGACGTGTACACACCGGGGCCGGGCGGTGGCGGTTATGTCATGTTCATCGGCCGGATGTCGCCGGACAAGGGCGTCCACCACGCGGTCCGGATCGCCAAGAAGGCGGGCAAGCGCCTGCTGCTGTCGACGAAGATGCGCGAGGACAACGAAATCGGCTACTTCGAGTCCGAGGTCAGGCCGCTGCTTGACCTAGACGACGACATGCCGACGGAGATGCCGCTCGACCGGAGGATCGAGCTGCTGCGGCACGCCGACGCCATGCTCAACCCGATCACCTGGCGCGAGCCATTCGGCCTGGTGATGGCAGAAGCACTGGCCTGCGCCACGCCGGTGCTTGCCTTCCCGAACGGGGCCGCGCCAGAGATCATTGATCCAGGCAGGACCGGGTATCTCTGCCGCGACGAAGGGGAGATGATCAGCGCAGTTGACCGGGTGGCCGAACTCGACCGTAACCAGTGCCGGGACGCGGCGCAGCAGAGGTTCTCGCTGGAGCGGATGGCGCGCGACCACGACGAGCTCTACCGTCGCGTGCTCGACCGCGAGTCCCGGCTCATGCGCCGGATCCCGGCAGCGGGACGCCGGCTCATCAGCGCCTGATCCAGCCAGTGCAGCTGCGCGCGGCCTCCGGGCCGCGCGCAGCTGCGGTCTGGGGGACCTGACCAGCCTCTCGGCAGGAGAGAAGCGAGATGACTGAGCCGTGGTCGTCGGGTGATCTGCCGCCCGGCCAGGGTGCCGCCTGCAGTCCGGTCACGCTGATCGAGGGCTCCACCTTCTGCATCAGCGAGCCGGGCGGCGACATCGTGCCGGACCGGTCGCAGGGCCTGTTCGTCCGGGACACCCGGATGCTCTCGCGGTTCGAGCTGACGGTGGACGACATCGAGCCGCAGCCGCTGTCGGTGCAGCACACCGAGCCCTACGCGGCGACGTTCCTCGGCCGGATGCCGCCGCGGGCCGGCAAGGCGGACAGCACGCTCCTGGTGATCAGGCGCCGGTACGTCGGCGACGGCCTGCGCGAGGACATCACCCTGCGCAATACCTCGGGAACGGCAAAGCGCTTCCGGGTCACGCTGATCGCCGAGGCGGACTTCGCCGACCTGTTCGAGGTCAAGGGCCGCTCGAAGCCGAGGGCCTCGGCGAGCACCGCCATGGAGGACTCTGGCCTTGTCATCAGCAGCGGCCGGCGTGAGCGCCGCCAGGAGGTGCGGCTCACTGGTGACCAGAACCCGTCGGTCACCGACGAGGGTGCCCTCGCCTGGCGGCTGTCGGTCCCGGCGCATTCCGAGCGCACCGTCACAGTCGAGGCGGTGCCGGTCAACGACGGCGTCGCTATGGAGCTCCGGCATCCGCGTGGTCATGCCGTCGACCGGACGCTACCGGCCAAGCGCCTGCGCAAGTGGCGGCAGCGCGGGCCGCAGGTTCGCACACCTGACCGGAACCTGGCGCAGGTACTGGGCCGCAGCGTGGAGGATCTCGGCGCGCTGCGGATCTTCGACCCGGAACACCCGCGCTGGCCGGTGGTGGCAGCCGGCGCACCGTGGTTCATGGCGCTGTTCGGCCGTGACTCGCTGCTCACCGCGTGGATGCTGCTGCCGTGGGATCCCGGCCTGGCGCTCGGCACCCTCCGGACGCTGGCCGCGTGGCAGGGCAGCGATTTCGACGACGCTTCCGAGGAGGAGCCGGGCAAGATCCTGCACGAGGTGCGGTTCGGTCCGGCGGCGTCGTTCGCGCTGGGCGGCCGGAGCGCGTACTTCGGCACGGCCGATGCCACTCCGCTGTTCGTGATGCTGCTCGGCGAGCTGCAGCGGTGGGGCGGCAAGGAGAGTGCGGTCGCCGGCCTCCTGCCGCACGCAGATCGCGCGCTCGAGTGGATCGAGAACTATGGCGATGCCGACGGCGACGGCTTCGTCGAGTACCGGCGCAAGACTAGCCGCGGCCTGGCCAACCAGGGCTGGAAGGACTCCTGGGACGGCATCAACTTCGCCGACGGCACGATCGCCGAGCCGCCGATCGCGCTCGCCGAAGTGCAGGCCTACGTCTACGCTGCCTACCGCGCCCGGGCGCAGCTGGCGCGCAACGCCGGCGACAACACGGGCGCCACGGCCTGGCGCAAGAAGGCCAAGCAGCTCAAGCGTGATTTCAACGAGCGGTTCTGGCTGGACGACAAGGGCTGGTACGCGATCGGCCTGGACGCGGAGAAGCGACCCATCGACGCCCTTACCTCGAACATCGGGCACTGCCTGTGGACCGGGATCGCCGACAAGGAGAAGGCTGCCTCGGTGGCGCGGCACCTGATGTCGCCGGAGATGTTCAGCGGCTGGGGTATCCGGACGCTGGCCAGTTCGATGGCCGCCTACAACCCGATGAGCTACCACAACGGCTCGATCTGGCCGCACGACAACGCGATCTGCGCCGCCGGGCTCATGCGCTACGGCTACATCGAGCAGGCCCAGCGGGTGACCGGCGCGATCATCGATGCGGCGGCGGCGTTCGGCTACCGGCTGCCGGAGCTGTTCTGCGGCTTCGGCCGGGACGAGTTCCTCACGCCGGTGCCGTACCCGACATCGTGCTCGCCGCAGGCCTGGGCGGCAGGCGCGCCGCTGTTGCTGCTGCACAGCCTGCTCCGGTTCACCCCGGAGGTGGGCAGCAGCCAGTTGTGGTGCGCGCCCGAGGTGCCCGGTCGCTACCTGCCGCTGCGGGTGAGCGGCCTGCGCGTCGGCAAGTCCCGGCTCGCGGTGGACATCGGCGAGGGCCAGTGGGAGATCACCGGCCTTGAGCCGGTCACCATCGAGGTTATTCCGACGCCCCGGCCTGCCCGCTCCAGCTGACCGACGGCTAGCCGGGCGGCTGGTCGAGCTTGGCGAGGAGCCGGGTCAAGGTGCGCAGGTCGCCTTGGCGCAGCGGGGCGAGCGGCCCGGGGTCAGTGACGAGGTTGCGCCAGAACTGGTCGCGCAGGCGTTCGCCTTCGGGAGTGAGGACGAGCGCCGTGACGCGGCGGTCGGCGGGGTCAGCGCGGCGTTCGAGCGCTCCGCGCCCGGCGAGCCGGTCGACGACGGTAGTGAGGTTGGAGGCGTCGTAGTCGAGCTGCCGGGCGAGCTTGCGCATCGGGATCGCCTCGCCGGGAGTGAGGCGGAGCAGGACCTTGACCTGGGCGGCGGTCAGGCCGAGCGCGGCCGCGTGCGCGGACCAGTGCTGGCGCAGGCGCTCGGTGATGGCGAGCAGCCGGAGGTCGGCGTCGAGCACCCGCGCGAGGTACTCGTCGGCCGGCGCTGGCATGTCCGGATAGGGGATCATCGCCTTTGACCTTACCGGCAGTCCGTGGTCCCATATAGTGGTGGTTTACCACTAATGATTGAGACCGGGAACGAGGAGGTGCTCCGCTGTGCAAGCTGTTGTCATCGATCCGCAGTCGCCTCAGCGCGTCGGCTTCCGTACAGTCGAGCCTCCCGCCCCGCGGGCCACGGAGGCACTGGTACGCGTGAAGGCGATCTCGCTTAACCGCGGCGAGGTGGTGTACCGCGTCCATGGTGAGGCGGGAACGCGGCTGGGGTGGGATCTGGCGGGAGTCGTGGAGCAGCCCGCAGCGGAGGGACCAGGGCCGGCGGGGGGCCAGGGTGGTCGGCCTGCTGCACGCCGGCGCCTGGGCCGAGCTGGCGGCGGTGCCCGTGAACGCCCTGGCGGAGCTAGAGCCGTCCGTCACCTTCGTGCAGGCGGCAGCCTTGCCGATGGCGGGTCTGACCGCGCTCGCGGCCATCGGGCACGGCGGCAGCCTCATCGCCCGGACGGTCCTGGTCACCGGCGCCTCGGGCGGAGTCGGGCTCATCGCCTGCCGGCTGGCCTCGCTGGCCGGCGCGCAGGTGGTCGCCCAGGTACGGCAATCGCGATCAGCCCCGCTGGCGGAGGAGGCCGGCGCGGGCCACGTGGTCGTCGGCGAGGACATCGCAGAAACCGAGCCGTTCGGTCCCTACCACCTGATCGTCGAGCAACTGGGCGGCCAGGCGCTGGCAGAGGCGATGACGCAGCTTGCCCCCGGCGGAACCTGCGTCTCGGTCGGGGTCTCAGCAGGGCCGGCCGGCTACCAGGTCCCAGTCGACATGGCGCGCATGCGGCAGGCACCGGGAGCCTGCCTGCGCATCTTGAACCTCTATCACGAACTCGAACGGGAGCCGGGCTCCCACGGGCTCCAGCGGCTGGCTCGCCTGGCCGGCGACGGAAAGCTGACCCCCCATCTCGGCGTCGAGGCGGACTGGCGCGAGATTGGCCAGGTCGCGCAGGCGCTCATCGACCGGCGGTTTCACGGCAAAGCGGTGCTGCACATCTCAGCCGAAAGCTCCGGAGGTCTGCCGACGTAACTACCCGTACGGTAAAGCGCTGGGCCAAGGGCCCCGCCCTAGTCGTCGAGCGCCGCAACGAGCATGCGCGAGCCCGGCGGCGCGATCTGCCCGTAGTCAGCAGCCGTCGTCGCGCCTTCGGGGGAGCCGAACGCGGCAGACATCGCGTCGGCATCGGCGAAGTAGAGCTCCGCGATCCGGTAGTAGGTCTGCTCGCCGCCGTCGAGCGCGGCGGTGAACGTGCCGGTCTCGGCGCGCTGCAGGCCGGGCAGCTTCTGCGCCAGCGGCATATGCACGCTCAGGTAGTGCTCGTCGAACGCGGCAGGGTCGTCGGGCTGCGTGTACAGGACAACCAGTTTCACTGTCATATCTGCGGACGTTACCGGCCGCGGGCCGGCCTGTCATCAGCGGTCCGCGCTGCCGGCTACAGCGCGCCGCCGAGCTCGGAGGTCCAGACCACAACCCGGGTGCGATCACCGCGGAAGAGATCGCGGGCGTACTCGAGCGGCTGACCGGACACGGAGTAGGCGGTGCGCTCCACCAGCATCAGCGGCGTGCCCTCGTCGACCTCCAGCGCCTCCGCCTCCCGGACACCCGCGACGACCGGCTCGAGCGACTCACGGGCGCGGTGCGGGCGCTCACCGTAGTTGCTGGTCAGCAGGTCATACAGCGATCCGTCGAGCCGGCAGTCCAGCATGCCGGGGAAGAGCGCGGCCGGGAACTGCGAGTGCTCGATGACGGTGGGCCGCCCGTCGGCCAGCCGGATGCGCCGGACGTCGTGGACCGGGTCGCCCTCGGCGAGACCCAGCGCCGCGGCGGCAGCCGGCCCGGCCGGGATCTGAGCGGCCGTGAGCACCCGGGCGCCGGCGACCTTGCCGCTGCGCCGCAGCTGCTCGGAGAATCCGGCCAGCGTCGTGAGGTCCTGCTCGAGCTTCGGCTCGGCGACGAACGTGCCGCCGCCCCGGCCGACAGTCCTCGTCACAAGGCCGCGCTGCGCAAGCTCGCCGAGCGCGTGCCGCAAGGTCATCCGGCTGACGCCGAGCCAGGCAGCCAGGTCGTGCTCGGTGGGCAGCCGGTCGCCCGGCGTGAGCTGGCCAGCCGCGATGGCGTCGGCGAGCCAGTCCTCGATCTGCGCGTGCGCGGTCGTCCCCGGCTGACGCACGATGAGCGGCGGCTTCCTGGGCAGCGCGGTTCGCCCGGCCGCGGCCGCGTCGCGCCAGGTGTGCTGCCGTCGCTGCATGCTTCCCAGTGTCCCTTCCCGCCCGTGCGCGCCCGCTGCGATGGGTGGTGCACCGCCCTCCCCGCCGTCGGCCGGATCGGCAGACCCGGCCTGGCATCCGGCGCGCCACCCCGCTCCTGCCTCGCTAGGCGGCTCCGCCGGCCGCGGGAACGGGCTCGTCGGCAGGCGCCGTCACCGGCGCGAACTCCTTGCGCCGCCCGGTGATCAGGTAGTACAGCACGCCGATCACGAGGATGAAGATGAACACGCTCCACAGCACCGGGATGCCGTTGAGGAATCCGATGTGGAAGTTCAGCAGCAGGTCCTCCTGCTTCGGTGTCGGGTTGCTCTGCGCGCGCGGCCAGGCGAAGTTGACGAGCATCGCCCCGCCGTAGAGCAGGCCGATGATGTTGATCGCCACGCCCCACCGGCCGAGGCGGAACGGCGAGCCGGTCCGCGGCCAGCCCCGGAGCCGGTCGCGCAGGATGGCGACGTTCCCGAGGAAATAGCTGAGGTAGATCATCGCGGTGGCGGCGATCGCGATGATGCCGGCCCCGGTGAACTGAATGAACGGAATGGCAGCGATCACCGCGACCGCGATGCAGGTCCAGACCGGAGTGTGCAGGCGGGGGGACACCCGGGCGAGCGGCTTGGAGAACGGCAGCTGGTTGTCCCGTGCCATGCCGAAGGTCAGCCGGATGGTCGCCGCCATGATCGACAGGCAGCAGACGAAGATCGCGGCCGAGACCACCAGCAGGTAGATGGTCGCGAACGGGTGCGAGAAGTTCGCCTCGATGATGTTCTGCGGGCCGTACGCGCCGCTGATCGCGGCGTGCATGTTCGGGATCGACATCAGCACGCCGAGCAGGAACACGCCGCCGATGATGAACGCGCCGATGATGGAGAACAGCACCGCCTTGGGCGCGGCCCGCCGCGGGTCGCGAGTCTCCTCCGCCAGGGTGGACGCGGTGTCGAAGCCGTAGATGACGAACAGGCTCATGAACATCGCGATCAGGAACGTGTTGGCACCCACGTGCAGCCCGCCGCTGTTCGTCACGACCTTGAAGCCCTGGTGGTTGTGAAACGCCATCAGCACGATCGCGAACACGAACATGCCGAGGATCTCGAACAGCACGCCGGTGTTGTTGATGATCGAGACCAGCCGGACGCCGTAGATGTTGAGCACGGTGATCACCACCAGGGTGATCAGCGCGACCACGAGTTCGGTGTGCAGCGAGGTCCCGAGGCTGTGCCAGCCGAGCCCGTTCAGCGCGGGGATCAGCGCGATCGGCAGCGTCGCGACGACGGCGGTGACGGTCAGGATGCCCGCGAAGAGGTAGATCCAGCCGGTGAACCAGGAGTAGGCGCGGTTCGCCATGTACTTCGACCACTGGAAGACCGACCCTGCCAGCGGGTAGTGGCTGGTCACCTCCGCGAAGTTGAGCGCGATGATGAACTGGCCGAGTGCCACGACCGGCCAGGTCCAGATGAAGACGCCGCCGATCGTGGTGAGGCCGAGGGCGAACAGAGTGAAGATGCCGGTCGAGGGTGAGATGTAGCTGAACGCGACGGCGAACGAGCTGAACGTGCCGAGCGACCGCTTCAGTTCCTGCTGATAGCCAAATTTGGCGAGGTCGGCAGCATCGCGGTCATGGCCGCTTGTGACATCCGGGCTTGCGCTCACGACGGGCTCCTGCTCTGGACAGACACTGACCCTTAGATCAATACGTCGCTGGATTGAGGCCGGGCACGATCGAAAGACTGTGGCAGGAGCGTAGGACCTTGGCCAGCTAACTGTCCAGACTCTAAGACCAGACATTCGCGACTGGCGGCCCCGTTTCTTCGCACTATGATCTAGACCTTTATGCCCGGACGGCCGTACTGTGCGGAGGTGACCCCGCCTCCTGATGACGCTCCCGGCAGCCCGCTGGCTGTGCTGGCCCGGGTGCCGAGCCTGGCGGGCGAGCCGCGGCAGGTCACCGAGCTGCCGGGCGGGCTGACGAATCGCAACTTCAAGGTGAGCACGCCGGCGGGCGTGTTCGTGGCGCGGATGTTCTCGGCGGGCGGCGAGCTGCTGGCCATCGACCGCGACCGGGAGTACCGCAACTCGGTGATCGCGGCGCAGGCAGGCGTCGGCGCTCCGGTCATCGAGTACCGGCCGCATGACCGGGTCCTGGTGCTCGGTTTCGTCGCGGGGCGGACGCTGACCAACGCCGACGTCGCCGAGCCGGCGACGCTAAGCCGGATCGCGGCCGCCTGTGTCCGGCTGCACCGGGCCGGGCGGTTCGCCGGGGACTTCGACATGTTCGAGGTGCAGGCCGCCTATTACGCCACCGCTACCGGCAGCGGGATTCCTGTCCCGGCCGGCTACGACGACCTGATGCCGCAGTTCGCCGCGGCCCGCACGGCGCTCGCGGTCCGGGACGAGGGCACGGTGCCCTGCAACAACGACCTGCTGGCGGCGAACTTCATCGACGACGGCCGCCGGATGTGGCTGATCGACTACGAGTACTCGGGCAACAACGACGCGTGCTTCGAGCTCGGCAACATCGCCGGCGAGTGCGGGCTTGAGGACGACGCGCTCGCCGAACTGGTGACCTGCTACTACGGCAGGCGGCGCCGCAGTCGGATCGCCCGGGCGCGGCTGTTCCGGCTGGTGTCCCGCTACGGCTGGACGCTGTGGGGCGCCATCCAGCACGCGACGAGCGAGCTGGACGCCGACTTCTGGTCGTGGGCGATGGAACGCTACGAGATCGCCGCGGCTGGGTTCACCAGCCCGGACTTCGCGCGGCTGCTCGAGGACGTGCAGGATCCGGACTGACGAAGGCAGGCATATGACGCAGGCAGGGCTCCCGGACCGGGCCCAGATCGTGATCATCGGCGGCGGCGTTATCGGCGCGAGCGTGGCGTATCACCTCGCCGCGCTCGGCCGGACCGACGTGCTGCTGCTGGAGCAGGGGCAGCTGTCCTGCGGGACGACCTGGCATGCGGCCGGGCTGGTCGGGCAGCTGCGGGCGTCCGAGGCCGGCACCCGGCTGGTGCAGTACTCCACCCAGCTGTACGAGCAGCTGGAGGCCGAGACGGGCCAGGCAACCGGATTCCGCCGGTGCGGCGGGCTGACGGTGGCGCGGACCGAAGACCGGATGACCACCCTGCGGCGTACCGATGCGACCGCGCAGGCCTACGGGATCGACTGCGAGCTGCTGAGCCCGGCGCAGGCGGCGGATCGCTATCCCCTCCTGCGGGCCGACGACCTGGCCGGCGCGATCTGGCTGCCTGCCGACGGGCGCGCCGACCCGGTCGATCTCACCGCGGCGCTGGCGCGCGGCGCCCGCCAGCGCGGCGTCCTCATCGCCGAGCGGGTCCGGGTGACCGCGATCACCAGCGCCCGCGGCCGGGTGACCGGCGTGCGGACCGATCAGGGTGACGTCGAGGCCGAGATCGTCGTCAACTGCGCGGGCCAGTGGGCGAAGGCAGTGGGCACGCTGGCGGGCGTGACCGTGCCGCTGCACTCAGCTGAGCACTTTTACGTGGTCACCGAGCAGATCGACGGCGTGCACCCGGGCCTGCCCGTGCTGCGCGACCCGGACGGCTACACCTATTTCAAGGAGGAAACGGGCGGGCTGGTGGTCGGCGGTTTCGAGCCGAAGGCCAAGCCCTGGGTGTCTCCGGACGAGTTGCCGTACCCGTTCGAGTTCCAGCTGCTCGCCGAGGACTGGGACCACTTCTCGGTGCTCATGGACAGCGCGCTGCACCGGCTGCCGGTGCTCGCCGACACGGGCATCCGGAAGTTCTACAACGGCCCGGAGAGCTTCACGCCGGACAATCAGTTCATCCTCGGCGAGGCGCCGGAGCTAGCCGGGTTCTTCGTCGGCGCCGGGTTCAACTCCGTCGGGATCGCCTCGGCTGGCGGCGCTGGCCTGGCGCTGGCGCAGTGGATCATCGACGGTCAGCCGGATGCCGACCTGACCGCGGTGGACATCCGCCGGTTCGCCGCCTTCAACGGCAACGCGCGCTGGCTCCGCGACCGGGTGGGCGAGGTGCTCGGCCTGCACTACGCGATCGCCTGGCCGAACCGGGAGCTGGAGACGGCGCGGCCGTTCCGGCGCTCGCCCGCCTACGGCCTGCTGCGGTCCGCGGGTGCCTGCTTCGGCTCGAAGATGGGCTGGGAACGGGCCAACTTCTTCGCCCCGCCGGGACACGACCCGGTGATCGAGTACTCCTGGGGCAAGCAGAACTGGCAGCCCTGGTCGTCGGCGGAACAGCGGGCGGCCCGGCAGCGGGTGGCCGTGTTCGACCAGACCTCGTTCTCCAAGTACCTGGTCAGCGGCGAGGATGCGGAGACGGCCCTGCAGTGGATCTGCACGAACGACGTAGCCGTCGCGCCCGGCCGGACCGTGTACACCGGGATGCTCAACGGCCGCGGCACCTACGAGTCGGACATCACCGTCACCCGGCTGGCGGAGGCGGAGTTCCTGCTGGTGGCGAGCGCGGCGACGACAGAGCGCGACGCCGACCACATCCGCCGGAACCTGCCGGCCGGCAGCCGCGCCACGCTGACCGACGTCACATCCGCGTACGCGGTCTACGGGGTGATGGGACCGCAGGCACGGGCGCTGCTGTCGCGGCTGTCGGCGGCCGACCTGAGCGAGGACGGTTTCTCCTTCGGCGCCAGCCGGCTGATCGACCTCGGTTACTCGACCGTGCGGGCCACCCGGATCACCTACGTCGGCGAGCTCGGCTGGGAACTGTATGTCCCGGCCGAGTTCGCCGTCGGGGTCTATGAGGACCTCCTTGCCGCGGGCGCCGACCTCGGAGTCGCGGACGCCGGCTACTACGCGATCGAGTCGCTTCGGCTCGAGAAGGCCTACCGGGCGTTCGGCCGGGAGCTAACGCCCGACTACAACCCGGTGGAGGCGGGCCTGACGTTCGCCTGCAAGCTCGGCAGCGGCGTCGGGTTCCTCGGCCGGGAGGCGGTCGAGAAGGCCAGGGCCGACGGGCCTGGCCGGCGGCTGGTGTCGGTCGTGCTCGGCGATCCGGAGGTCATGATGTGGGGCGGTGAGCTGCTGCTGCGCGACGGGGAGCCGGCCGGCCAGCTGACCTCGGCGGCGTGGGGCGAGACGCTGGGGGCCGCCGTCGGGCTTGCCTACCTGCGGCACCCGGGCGGTGAGCGGGTGACGCCAGAATTCGTCCGGTCCGGGACGTATGCGGTTAATGTGGGCGGGCAGGTGACCAGCGCCACGGTCAGCCTCCGGCCGCCCTTCGATCCGGCTGGCCGGAAGATCCGGCCGGCCGGGTGACCCAGCTGGGTGACAATAGAGCGACAGGACACCGGAGTCCTGATGGCAGGGAGTGACCGATGACGGTCAGCGTGTTCGATTTGTTCAAGATCGGCATTGGCCCGTCGAGCTCGCACACGGTCGGCCCGATGCGCGCGGCGTTCACCTTTGCCAGCTCGCTGGAGCGTGACGGACTGCTGCCGGACGTCCGCGGGGTCCGCGCCGAGCTGTTCGGCTCGCTGGGCGCGACCGGGCACGGGCACGGCAGCGTCAAGGCCGTCGTCCTCGGCCTGGCGGGGGAGCAGCCGGAGACCGTTGACCCGGCCGCCGCCGAGCCCTTGCCCGGCTGCGCGAATCCGGTGAGCTGCGGATACTCGGCCGCGTCCCGGTCCGCTTCGATGTCGACTCCGACGTGGTGCTGCACCGACGCAAGCGGCTCGACTTCCACTCCAACGGGATGCGGTTCGCGGCGCTGGATGCGGCCGGTGACGAGCTGTCCGCCCGGACCTACTACTCCGTCGGCGGCGGTTTCGTGCTCGGCGAGGACGAGGCGGGGCGCCCGGCGATCGTGACCGATCCGACTCCGGTTCCGTATCCGTTCGCCAGCGGGGCGGAGTTGCTGGCGATCACGAGCCGGACCGGACTGCCGGTCAGCGGCGTGATGCTGGCCAACGAGCTCGTGCGCAGGGACAAGGCTGACGTCGAGTCCGGCCTGCTGCATATCTGGGCGGTGATGCAGCAGTGCGTGGCCAGCGGCTGCGCGGTCGGCGGAGTGCTGCCCGGCGGGCTGAAGGTGCGCCGCCGCGCCCGCGCGCTGCAGGAGAATCTCGAGCAGGCCGGCGACGTGACCGATCCGCTCTATGCGATGGAGTGGGTGACGCTGTACGCGCTCGCGGTCAACGAGGAGAACGCCGCGGGCGGCCGCGTGGTGACGGCGCCGACGAACGGCGCGGCCGGGATCATCCCGGCGGTGCTGCACTACTACACCAGGTTCGTGCCGGGAGCCGACGACGCTGGCGTGGTCAGGTTCCTGCTGACGGCCGGGGCGATCGGCACGCTGTTCAAGGAGAACGCCTCGATCTCCGGTGCCGAGGTTGGCTGCCAGGGCGAGGTCGGCTCGGCGTGCTCGATGGCAGCCGCGGGGCTGGCCGAGGTGATCGGCGGCACGCCCGGTCAGGTCGAGAACGCGGCCGAGATCGGCGTCGAGCACAACCTCGGCCTGACCTGCGATCCGGTCGGCGGCCTCGTGCAGATCCCGTGCATCGAGCGCAACGCTATCGGTGCGGTGAAGGCCATCACCGCCGCGCGGATGGCGGTTCGCGGCGACGGTGAGCACAAGGTCTCGCTGGACAAGGCGATCAAGACCATGCGCGAGACTGGCGCCGACATGAAGGTCAAGTACAAGGAAACGGCCCGCGGCGGACTGGCCGTCAACGTCATCGAGTGCTGATGCTGTGGGGAGCGCCGAGGTTCCGGGCGCGGCGCTCCTGATGCGCGGCGAGGTTCCGGTGCGGCGCTCTGCGGGCTGGCATACGTGTCAGACCCGGTTCCCGCCGTCGGCCCGTTGCGGGCGGTCCTGTCGGCGGGCCCGGTCACGGTTACGCCCGCTGCCGCGCCGCACCGGAACCTCGCCGCGCATCGCAGGGCGAGCCGGACGGCCTGACATCAGGCCGCTGATAGGGCAGCAGTTACGTATTGCTGCCCAATGCCGTGGTCTGATTGGGCGTGAGTCACCGCGCGCTGCCCATAGAGGGGCAGCGATCCGTGAGTTACGCCCAACGGCGGGCTACCTGGCCGAGGTGGACTGCGAGACCGGAGTGGCCTGCTCAGCGGCCTCCGGCTCGGTGACTGGCGGCGAGCCCGGCGCCATAGTCTGGGCCGCGCGCCGTTCGCGCAGGTAGGTGTACGTGATGACCCGCGCGTAGCGGAGGCCGTAGGCGAGGTTGCGGCCCTTCTTGCTCTCGCCGGACAGCCGCTGGCGCATGACCGTCGGCATCTCGGCAACCCGGTAGCCCTGCAGCAGGGCGCCGATGAGGAGCTCGGAGGTCTGGTACTGCGGCTGCGTCTGGGTGACGGTGCCGGTCAGCCCGGCTCGCATCAGGCGGAGGCCGCTCGAGGTGTCAGTCAGGCGCGAGTGCGTCAGCAGGCTGATCACCCGGGCGAAGAGCTTCACGCCGACGTTGCGGAACGCGTCGGTGTTCTCGGTCTGGCCGAGCTCGCGGGAGCCGACGACGAAGTCAGCCTGCCCGGACTCCAGGAGCTGGACCATGGCGGGCAAGTCGGCCGGATCCCACTGGCCGTCGCCGTCGAGCGTCGCGATGTACTTGGCGCCGCCCTCGCGGGCGATCCGGTAGCCGAGCCGGAGGGCTACGCCGTGGCCGCGGTTGGCCTCCAGCGTGCACACCAGGGCGCCGTGCCGCTGCGCGACCTCGGTGGTCTTGTCCGTGCTGCCGTCGTCAATGACCAGGAGCGAGACAGGCACATCGGCGATCTGCTGAGGAATCTCGTCGAGTACGGCACCGATATTGTCAGCCTCGTTGTAGGCGGCGATCACCACCACCAGAGGCTGCAGCTTCAGGTCCGGGTATGCGCCCGCGAACGCCTGAAGGGCAGCGGAGGTGACCGCTGACGTATCCGGAGCCTCGCGCAGCCCGTGATAGCTGGCGTCGGCTGCCTGCTCTCGCCTCGACATCTACGTCGTATCTCCTACCTGACCAGACAGTGATGGGCGTCCACAATAATCGCAACCCGGACTAGCCGACATCAGTCACGTGAATTGGCGCCCGGCACTCATGTCAGCGGCGTGAGCCGCTACTGACCGTACAACCCGCGGTCAGCGAGAGAGCGCCAACCCCGGGTCACTGTGCTGAGTAGTGACAGTACCCACGGCGACCGCGACCGCCGCATATGCCCTGCGCTGCTCGCCAGCGAGCCGGCCCGGATGGCCGGTCACCGGGGGCATACCAGCCCGATACGTTACAGAAATCTACCCGCTGGGCGCTGTCGAAACGGCACGCTCACCGGAGTTGGCGACAACTTGGTAACGCCATGGCCGGCCGCTGCGTCGCGTCAGGACGTTTGCCTGGCCCGGTATGATGGGGTTCTGATCCGCTGCTAGCCGCCCGCGCCGGGCCGCCGAGCTGCGGGTAGCGGGTGCCCGAATCGAAGGCGCGGCTCTTTCCCGGTAAGCTAGGTCAGCCCTAGGGCTATGGCGGGGATCTGACCTGGTTGGTGACTGGGTCCGGACTGCGCCTGCCGGGCGGGCGGCGGAGTAGCTCAGTCAGGCAGAGCAAGCGGCTCATAATCGCTGTGTCGCCGGTTCAAGTCCGGCCTCCGCTACGGAATCACGCTGGCACCGGTTGCCCTCGGGCCTGCGCCTTCCGGGCCGCGCCTTCGGGCGGTGCTACTCCGGCGGATTCCGATGATTGGACGAGAGAAAGGCGCGCCACGTGGCTGC
The DNA here is from genome assembly GCA_963711535.1 of uncultured Actinomycetota bacterium. GTDB lineage: Bacteria > Actinomycetota > Actinomycetes > Streptosporangiales > Streptosporangiaceae > JAJYUU01. The sequence continues at coordinate 2,221,335 of CAVQEN010000008.1, forward strand.
GACTGACGTCAGGCCCAAGATCACTCTGGCCTGCCAGGAATGCAAGCACCGCAACTACATCACGCGCAAGAACCGGCGGAATGACCCCGACCGGCTTGAGCTGAGCAAGTACTGCCCGTTCTGCCGCAAGCACCAGCCGCATCGCGAGACGCGCTAGCCCGCTCAGGCACCATCGCGGCACTACCGCCCCGCCGGGGGCGGTCTGTCCAGACCGCCCCCGGAGGGCTGGAGATTCATGGCCGTCAACCAGGAGTACGTGGGCCGCGTCTTCCCCGCCTCGGATCCGTACGAGGTATCGCGGGTCAAGATCGCTGAGTTTGCGGCGGCGATCGGGGACAGTAATCCGGTCTTCCGGGACGCCGCGGCCGCGCAGGCGGCGGGGCACCCCGACGTCATCGCGCCGCCGACGTTCGCCATCGTGATCAGCATGGCCGGGTCGGGGGCGGCGCTCGCCGATCCTGGCCTCGGGCTCAACTACGCGATGGTGGTCCACGGCGAGCAGCGTTTCTCCTACAACCGCCCGCTCCGGGCTGGTGACGTCGTGACCGCACAGGTGACGCTTACCGACATCCGGAGCGCGGGACGTAACACCATGCTGACGACGAGCACCGACATCACGACGACGGACGGCGAGCACGTCTGCACGGCTGTCTCCACGCTCGTGGAGCGTGGCGCTTAGCCCCGCCGGCACCGCACCAGCCTGGCTGAGAGAGAGGATCGCCACGGTGAGCGACCTGAGCACCTACGACGGCATCACCTACGACGGCATCACCTACGACAGTGTGGCGGCCGGCACGGAGATTCCGGTCGTCAGCTACCCGGTGACCCGCCTCAGCCTGATCAAGTACTGCGGGGCGTCTGGTGACTTCAACGTTATCCACTGGAACGAGCGGGTGGCGAAGTCCGTCGGGCTGCCCGACGTTATCGCGCACGGCATGTTCACCATGGCCGAGGCTGGCCGGTTCGTCACCGACTGGGCCGGCCCCGCCGCGACCGTGATCGAGTTCGGTGTCCGCTTCTCCTCGATGGTGGTCGTGCCGGACGACGACTCCGGCGCGACGATTGAGGTCAGCGGCACCGTGGAAGAGAAGCTCGCGGACAACACCGTCGCCATCGCGCTGACCGCCCGCTGTGCCGGCACCAAGGTGCTGACGAGAGCGCGGGCAGTCGTCCGGCTATCCTGACGCATCCTGCTTGCTCCGCTCGGTGCGGCGTTTGAAGGTGCCGCGTTCGGTGAGTTAGCGTCCGGCCGCCATCTGGGTGGCCGGAAGGCAGGTAACTTCGATGACCACGGCCCCGATGCCCTCCGGACAGCGCCGGAACCCGTCTGGCTCCAGTAGCTATGAGACCGGCGACCGGGTCGCACCTGGCTACGCGGAGCGAAGTCCCGTGCGATCCGGGCAGGGCCCCGCCCGGCAGCGCCCGTCTCGCCCGCAAGTAGACGCGGGCAAGCTGTGGCCCGGCGGAATCGCCACCGCTGTGGTCGCCGGGCTGGTTGCGCTCGTCGGTGTCCTGGTGTGCCGGTGGCTCTTTGGCATTCCCCTGCTGGCGCCGAAATCCGATGGCGCCTACGGCGATGTGCACACGACTGACCTGGTGCTGCTGGCGGCCGGAGCTGCGCTGGTGGCCACCGGCTTGGCGCACCTGCTGCTGCTGAGCACTCCGCGCCCGCTGACGTTCTTCTCGTGGATCATCGGTTTGGCGACGGTTCTGGCGGTGCTGGCCCCGTTCAGTACGTCCGCGCCGCTCACCGCCAAGATCGCGACGGCCGTCGTCGACCTGGTCCTGGGCGTTGCCATCGGATCGCTGATCAACGGCGTGGCGGCCCGGTCGGTCCGACTGCCAGCCGGGGCCGGCGCGTCCTATCTCGGCGGTGACGGGCAGTACGGGCAGCTTCGTGGCCCGGCCGGACTGGCCTGACCGAAGGCTCCCGGGCCGTACCCGGGCGGCCGCCGTCAGTTCTGTGAGCCGGGCAGCTTCACCAGGGTCAGGAAGAACTCGTCGATCTGCCCGATGACGCCGACGAACTTCTCGAAGTCGACCGGCTTGCTGATGTAGGCGTTCGCGTGCAGGGTGTAACTTCGCAGGATGTCCTCCTGTGCCTGCGAGGTCGTCAGGACCACGACAGGGATGGACAGCAGCCTGCTGTCGGATTTCAGCTCCGCCAGCACCTCCAGCCCGTTGCGCCGGGGGAGATTGAGGTCGAGGAGGATCAGCCCGGGGGTCGGTACTTGCGAGTAGTCGCCGGTCTTGTGCAGGAAGTGCATCGCCTGCTCGCCGTCACCGACCACATACAGGCTGTTGGCAATCTGGTAGTGCTCGAACGCTTCCCTGGTCATCAGGACATCGCCGGGGTCATCCTCCACCAGGAGAACGTCGACAAGCTCCAGCCCGCCTCGCTCAGTCATTCGGGTATCTCCTCATCGTCGGCGGGCGCTGCCGGCAACGTGAACTTGAATTCTGCGCCACGCTGATACGCAGTGTCCAGCCAGATGGTGCCACCGTAGTGCTCCACGATCTTGCGGCACATGGACAGCCCGATCCCGGTGCCGGCGTAGGCGGTGCGGTCGTGCAGCCGCTGGAAGATGACGAAAATGCGATCGGCGAACTCAGGCTCGATCCCGATCCCGTTGTCGGCGACAGAGAAGAGCCAGTGGTCCTCCTCGCGCACCGCGGACACCTCGACGACTGGCGCCTGATCGCCGCGGAACTTAATGGCGTTGCTGAGCAGGTTCTGGAATAGCGAGGTGATCAGCGTGAACTCGGCGCGTACTGACGGCAGGTCGGTCGTCTCGATCACGGCGCCGGACTTCCTGATCTCGTCCGTCAGATTGACCCGCGCCTGCGAAAGGGCACTCGCGCAGGACACCAGGACAGGGTCGCGGTCGACTCGGCCCACCCGGCTGAACGCCAGCAGGTCGTCGATGAGCGCCTGCATGCGCTTAGCGCCGTCGACCGCGAACTCGATGTACTGGTCGGCGCGCGCGTCTAGCTGGCCGATGTAGCGCCGCTGCAGGAGCTGGCAGAAGCTGGCCACCTTGCGCAGCGGCTCCTGCAGGTCGTGGGAGGCGACGTAGGCGAACTGCTCAAGTTCCGCATTGGACCGCTCGAGGTCGAGCGCCCTGGCCTCGAGCGTGGTGTTGGCCGCCCGGACGGCGGATAGCTCGCTGAGGATCCGCTGCCGCATCCGGTTCACGTCCACGGCGAGGGTGTGCACTTCACGCGGGCCGCTGGGATCGACGTCGTGCCCGAAGTCTCCGCCGGCGACCTGCCGCGCATCGCCCGCCAGCCGGGTCAGCGGCCGGATCGCCGCGCTGCGGATGCCGATGCCGAGAGCCGTTACCACCAGTATCAGCGCGATCACGCTGACGATGCCGGTGACGTCGAGCAGCCTCGCGCTGTCACGGAGGTCGGCTACCGCTTCCCGGCGCTGCGATGACAAGTAGGTCTGGAACGAGGTCAGCGGAGCCCGGATGCCGTCGAAGTCCGCTTTGCCAGCACTGATGTTGCCGGCCGGCATGGGCTTCCCCGACGCCGTGACCGCCTTGATCGCGGGCATGGCGTACGTCGTGCGCCAGTGAGTAATCCGGTCTAGCGCGAGCTTCAGGTCGGCCTGGGCCTGCGCCATGCCCGCCGTGAGTGGCTCAACGGCCCTGACCTGGGCTTTCTCTTGGCTCACTCCGAGCGAGTAGGGCTGCAGGAAGGATTGCTGACCGCTGAGCAGAAAGCCGCGCAGCCCGGTCTCCTGGTTCAGCAAGGCGACGTACAGCTGTGATCCGTGCAACGCCGCCGGGTCGAGGGTGTCCACGACCCGGTTGCGGTTGCTCGTCAGAGCGCTCAGCGCGAACGATCCGAGGATGATCGCGGCGATCAGTACCGCGCCCACGGCGATCATCCCCGCTGCGATGATGCGGCCGAGCGGCCAGCGGCTCGCGGCATCTTCCACGAACACCGGCCTGCGTCGCGGCAGCGCGGGGCCGGTAGCCGTCGCGCTCCGGGCGGCCGTGGCGGCGTTCGCCGCGGTCGGCGGACGGCGCAGATCGTCGCTCATGGGCCGCCATCTGCTGAGCAGCTGATCATCAGGACAGCCAGGTCGTCATCGAGCTCGCCGCCATTCAGCTCACGAGCCTTGCTGATGACCGCGTCGATCAGCGCTTGCTGGTCCCCGCTCGCCGTGCCCGTACTGCTGGCGGCACGCTCCTTCTCGATGAGCCGGATGAGACCATCACTGCCGAGCCGCTCAGGTCCGTCGCCGATTTTGCCTTCGATCAGTCCGTCGGTGTACAGGAGCACTGACCAGTTCGAGCCGAGATCGACCTCGGCACTCGGCCAGTCGGTCGCGTGGCTGATGCCCGGCGGCAGGCTGACCGGTGCCTGCAGCTCGACAACAGAATCCGAGGTCAGGCGAATAGGCTGCGGGTGACCGGCCAGGTAAAGGCGCCCGGTCTGGCGGTCCGGCGCTACGGACAGCATGCACAGGGTGGCGAACAGGCGGTCCTGATGGCGCTCGTGCTCCAGCACCTGCTGGACGGCTGAGAGGATCTCGGGCACCGGCCTGGCGGCCAGCACCATAGTGCGCCAGGCGACCCGCAGGCAGACGCCGAGGGCCGCCTCATCGGGGCCGCGACCGCAGACGTCGCCGACGACCGCGTGGACCCAGCCATCCTGGGCCTCCACGACGTCGTAGAAGTCGCCGCCGAGGAGCATCTGCCCGCTCCCGGACCGGTACCGGGCAACCACGGACAGCCGGCGGTCGGCCAGGAGGGGTGAGGGAAGCAGCCCGCGCTCGAGCCGGGCGTTCTCCGCGGCGTAGAGCCGGGCCTCGCTCAGCTGACGCTGCGTCTCCTCGGCGCGAGCGCGCTCGACGGCGTACCGCACCACCCGCTGGAGCAGGAAGCCATCGACCTGGCCCTTGACCAGGTAATCCTGTGCGCCGGCGCCGACAGCTTCCTCGCCGAGGTGCTCGTCGGAGATTCCGGTGAGGACGACGACGGCCAGGCTCGGCGCTATCTCGCGCAGCCAGCGGAGGCCCTGGAGCCCGCGCGAGTCGGGAAGCTCCAGGTCCAGCAGGACGCAAGCAGCCTCGCCCAGGCCTCGGCGAGCGTCTGCCAGCGACCGGGCCCGGTGCAGGTCAAACGGTACTCCGGCGTCGAGCAGTAGTTCCTCGACCAGCAGAGCATCACCGTCGTCATCCTCGACGAGGAGAACGTGGATTCGCTCGGGCAGCGCTGCCGGAGCAGCGCCACCCGACCTGACATCCTCTGCCACCATCTCTACCTGCTCGTTGTCTTTCGCGGCTGGGTGCCGGTAATGATCGGAGTGTGAGTCAGCATAAGGCTGATCACGGGCGGGTCAGCGAGCCCTCTTCAAAGTACTGAGCCTGGCCGGCCGACCGTGTCAGTTTCGCCGGTGACGCATTCGCGTGCCCGGCCGGCTGGGCGCCGGTCGCGGTCTAGTCAGACTCGCGTTGCTGTCCGTCCTCGAGGACCGTGGCGACCGCCCGGATGGCCAGCCACCAGGAGGAACTGCCTGGCTCATGACCGGCGACGAGTGCAGCCGCCTTGCGAGCGCCGGGGTCGCCGCTCACCTGCACCAGCTCGGCAATGCGATCCCAGGCGGTTGCCAGCATCCGGCCGTTCGCGTTTCCGGTGTTGTAACGGGCCACATCCTCCAGTACGCCGAACAGCCTGCGGAGCCGCTCCTGCTCGGCTGAGAATCTCTGACCCGACCTGAACTCGCTGGCCGGCTGACCTGCCGATGGCGCAACGCGCAACGCCCGTCACTCCCTGCACCGGCTCCGGCGGAGGGTAAACAGAGCCGCTCGATGTCAACGGGCCGCGGCGGCCAAAACGGTCAGAGCCGGTCCCGCTGGTTTCAGGCAGGCCCGCTCGGTCCGGGAGGCACGTTACCCGCCGATGTGCATTCCAAACAATCCCGGGTAGGTGTGCGGGGCTGGCCGGCACCGGGGCCAGCAAATCCTGACAAAGCGGGAACGAGGTTGTCCAGTGGTCACTGTCACACGCGAATTCGCGGAGCGCATCGCTGCCATGGCGGACTTGCTGCTCACCGAGGAGAACGCTGATGCCCCGCTGAGCCAGCTGGCCGGCTTCGCGCTGGAGCTGATCCCGGGCAGCGCGGCCGCGGGAGTTGTGGTCGGCGGTGAGCATGCCTGGACCTACGCAACCTCCGATAGCACCATCTCTGAGCTGCATCAGGTGCAGCTTGACTCCGGTGCGGGCCCGGTACCGGAAGCGCTCAGGTTCGGCGAGGCCCGGCGTATCGACGACGCGAGGGACGAGGACCGCTGGTCGGCCGTGTGCGCGGCGATGACTGAGGAGGGCCTGCGCAGCTGCCTGATCCTCCCGTTGCGCACCGATCGGGAGTCTCGCGGCGCCATCGCGCTGTACTCGTCGCAGCCCGCCGCCTTCAACGGTGCTGGTCATGACGTGGCCCTCCTCTTCGCCGCGCAGGGCGGCGTGGCGGTGCGGAACGCTGCTCTGCACCGGAAATGCCAGCGAATGGTCGCCAATCTGCATGTGGCGCTCGAATCGCGGGCGGTGATCGAGCAGGCGAAGGGGATCCTGGTCGCCGAGTATGGCTACTCGCCGGACGTGGCGTTCAAGCGGCTCAGCGTGGCTTCTCAGAACGGCAACAGGAAGCTCAGGGAGCTAGCTTCTGACCTGGTAGCCGGACGGATCCAGCGGCACCAGTTCGGCGATAGCTGAACATGCCGGATAGCGGGCTGCCGCGGGCGGGCGGACCACGCTGCGCGGAGCCCGGTCGGTTGAGCTCGAAGGTGCGCGGTGCCCCGGACCGGGCGACGATGAGCAGCCCGGCCCCGGTTCGGGCTGCGTCAGTGCCGACCGTGGGGAGCGCGCCGACATCGGCACAGTCACAGAATGAGGTCCGGCTCAGGCCGCCTATGACGACCCTGCTCGGTGCGGTGAACCAGTCATCAGCCACGGCTAGCACCCCCAGTAGGCACAGGGATAGTGCAGGGCCGCGTTTTGACCCGCTGTAGCGTCTCATACTGCGAGCCGCTGCCTAACTGTAAGCCACCGCAGGACCGGAATGGCAAGCTTTGCGGCGTTGTCCGCTGCGCGGCTTCCCGGCCGGGCGTGTAGCGGGCCCGTGCGCTGGCTATCAGCGGGGTAGGGAACTAGTCAGCGATCAGCATGCGCCGGTAAGTTGAGCCGTGACATAGCGTCTTCTTCTACCCGGCAGAGAGCCCGTGCCCGACTCCCCGTTCCCGGTCAGTGAGCTGCCTGGCGTTATTGTCGTCACGACGCCGGACGAGATCGACATTGGCAATGCTGCCCTGCTTCGCGAGGCGATGGAAGCTGCCGCGCAGCGGCAGTCCCGGATCCTCGCAGTGGACATGACCGGCACCGAGTTCTGTGATTCCACCGGGCTGAATGTTCTGGTCACGGCGCAGAAGCAAGCCCAGCAGGAGGGTCGCGACGTTTGCCTGGCCGTACGCGGCCCGGCACTGCTCCGGATCCTGGCCGTCAGTGGCGTGGGCAGCATGTTCCGGATATACGACTCGCTGGCAGGCGCGCTGAACGCCGAAAGCGAGGAACCGGCCCCCGATCCGATGTCGCCTGGGCACGCGGCCGCTGACCAGGTCTAGTCCCAATGCCGGGGAGTTAAGATTCGCCGCTGGTGATCAAGTACCTGGCGGTTGGCGGCGTGTCGTTGATCGCATAGCAAACGGAGGTCCGGTAGGACGGGAATCCGCCAAGACCACCCGTTCCCGAGGACCTCCGTTGCCTGCTCAGTCTGCCACCGATTCCGCGCTGTCTGCCATCACCACGACGATTACGGTCGCCGCCGGAGTGTTCGCGCCCGGCCACCTGGGCGAGCTGATCCGGGTCGTGCCGTTCGAGTTAGCTGATGCGGTGCTGGAGCAGGCCCGCGCTACCCAGAAGCGGCTGCGCACGCTGCCCTCGCGGGTCGGGGTGTATTTCGTCCTGGCGCTGGGGTTGTTCCCGCGGGCCGGCTACCTGGGCGTGTGGTCGCGGCTGACCGCGGCGCTGGGCTCGCTGGGCCTGGCGGTCCCGTCGGCCAGGGCGCTGCGGGACCTGCGCCGCCGGCTGGGCCCGGCGCCGCTGAGGATGCTGTTCGAGGCGCTGGCCGGGCCGCTGGGCCGGCCCCGGACGCCGGGGGTGATGTTCGGCCCGTGGCGGACGGTGGCTTTCGACGGCTGCAAGTCGCTGAAGGTCCCCGACACCGACCGCAACCGGGGCTGGCTGGGCAAGCTGAACACCGGCGGCGGGGAGACCGGCTACCCGGTTATCGCGCTGATGACGCTGTGCGAGACCGGCACCCGCGCGCTGATCGGCGCGGTGTTCGGCGCAACCGCCGGCGGCGAGATCACCTGGGCGCGGCGGCTGCTGCACCGGCTCGACGCCTCGATGCTGGTGCTGATGGACCGCGGGTTTGACGCCGGGGCCTTCCTTGGCGAGGTCGCCGCCACGAAAGCCCAGTTCCTGGTCCGGCTCACCGCCACCCGCCGCCCGCCCGTGCTGCGTCATCTGCCCGACGGGTCTTTCACCTCGCTGATCGGCGGGGTCAGGGTCCGCATCATCACCGCGCAGATCACCGTCACCTGCCACGACGGCACGTCCTACGGCGGCTATTACCGGCTGGCCACCACCTTGCTGGACTCGTGCGCATACCCCGCCGAGGCCCTCATCCGGCTGTATCACGAGCGCTGGGAACACGAGATCGCCTACCTGGCGTTGCGGCACACGCTGCTGGCCGGCCGGGTGCTGCGCTCGGGTGACCCGGCCGGGCTGCAGCAGGAGATGTGGGCGCTGCTGGCCCTGTATCAGGCGCTGCGGGTCGCTATCTGCGACGCCGTCGCCACCGTCCCGGGCACTGACCCCGACCGGGCCAGTTTCCAGGCCGCCGCGGACGCCGCCCGGTCGCTGGTCACCGGCGCCCGCAACGTCACTGGCGCGGCAGATGACCTGGCCGGCGACATCGGCCGCGCCGTCCTGGCCAGCCTGCACGGCCCGCGCAGACCCCGTGTCTGCCCCCGCCGGATCAAATCGCCCATCTCCCGCTGGGCCAAGCACCCGCCCGGCAAACCGCAGCAGCACAAGCGGATCACCGCCATAACCACAGTGATCAGCCACGACGACGAGCCGCCAGCGACACGCCGCCGACGGTCAGTGACAAAACCCGGCGGACCCTAACTCCCCGGCATTGAGACTAGCCCGGCGTCACGCGCTCGTGCGTACAGGCGGCGACTCCGAGAAGCTCAGTCCGACGATCTGGAGCACGTCGGCGACGTGGCTGCCTCGTCCCGCCACGATCTGCAGCCGGTTCTGATGCCGGCCGATCTGGTCCGACAGCCGGAACAGAGCACTGACCCCCGCACTAGCCAGGAAGCTGACAGTCGTGAGATCGAGCATGAGCGGCAGCGTGCCGCCGCGGCATGCCGCGAGCACCCGGCGCAGGAACTCGTCGGCGGTGGCGATGTCGACCGGCCCGCGAACCCGCGCCACGGCCGTGCCCGCTGTCAGCATGGCCTGGACGCCGAAGCGCGGCCGGGCCGGGCCGGGGCCTGCGTCTGGTGTCGCTTCCCGCACGAGGGCGGCCGGGCGGCTGAGCTGGTGGACCAGCCGGACCATGGTGCTCGGCGCGCCGCGGGCCGCATCGTCGGCGTCAGCGGGATGGCTGATGGTCATCCGGTCGATCATCTGCCCGGCAACCATCAGGCCGTTGCCGCGATCGGCTGCTGCCGGGTCTGGCGCTTGCCAGCTGCCGTAGTCAGACACCACGCATTCGAGCTGCCCGTCAGGCCGCAGAGCGAGATCGAAATCAATCAGGCCGGGCTCGCCGGCGTACGCGTGCTCGATGGCGTTCGTGGCGACCTCGACGACGGCCATATGCACGCCGTCCTGGTCGTCATCGGCCGGCCTCGCCTCCGCCATCCAGTCCCGGATGGCCCGGCGGATCACAGTCAGGCTGTCCGCGGCAGCCGGCAGGGTCAGATGGACTTCAGGAAGCCGGCGGGCAAGACGCTCCACAGCCAGGGTAGTGACGTCGTCCGCATAACCCGCCGCCCGGGCGAGCCGCTCGACGGTCAGCTGGCACACGCGTTCTGCCGTGCTCTGGTGCCCTGCTGCCGGAAGCGGCGCGCTCGCCGTCGCCTTCGACGCGACGGCGGCCAGTTCCGGCAGTCCGCTGGCCAGCGACCAGCCCGGTCGCTCGACGAGCCCGTCGCTGTACAGCAGCAGGAGGTCTGTGCGCGCCAGCCGGTCGCGGGCGCTGGCAGGCGGCCTGCCTGTACCCAGCGGACCGCTCGGTGCAGACGGCAGGTAGCGGGTGCGTGATCCCGTGATGACAAGGAGCGGCGGATGACCACAGGTCGCGTACTCCAGGCCGCCTTCAGCCGGGTCGAGCACGGCTAGCGCGAGCGTGGCTGCCCGCAAGGCTGGCGTGCGCGCGGCAAAGGCATCGATGCGCTTGAGGACAACGTCGAGACCAGGCTCGGCCAGGAGCAATTCGTTGAGTACGGCGCGCAGCTGTCCCATCGCGGCCGTCGCCGCAACGCCGTGGCCGACGACATCCCCGACGGCGAGAGCGACACGTCCGTCCGGCAGCGTGATCGCGTCGAACCAGTCCCCGCCAGCCGCGCGATCGTGGCCCGCAACGAGGTAGCGGGCAGCGATCGCGGCTTCGGGGAGCACCGGCAGCGCCGTCGGGAGCAGGGCCTGCTGAAGCTCGGCGACGACGGAGCGGAGGCCGTGGCCAGCAGGGGAGCCCGGTGTGGTGCTTCCGCCCGTGGCTCCGGTCACTGAGGCCCTCCTACATCGCCGCCTTGCGCTCTACCCGGCCTGAGCACATGAAACGCATATCGCACTACTGGTTACCGCACGCATCCCGGATCACGGGCATGTTCGTCCGCCATGACAGCGCACGGGGATCGGGTGACGACCGCTAGCCGGTCAGCTGGCTCACCCTGCTCCGGCCCTCCTCGGTGGCCTTCTGCGCGGCGTGAGCGACGTGGACTCCGGCCGCGCGTACCTGCTCCGCAGCGGCTTGCCCGAGCTCGGGTACGCGGCTCGCGGCCCGGGCGGCTGACTCGGCGACCGATTCGGCAACCGAATCAGCGGTTTGCGACGCGCTCGAGACGAACTCGCTCACGGCGCCGGCCGACTCGCTGAGGGCTTGTGCGATGCCAGCCACGACACCGTTCGCCCGGCGGGCCGCCTGCCGGCGTCGCCAGCCCAGCGACGGCGCGCCGCCCGTGTCCGCCGCCGTGACGAGCAGGCCGCCCATGATGGTGAGGTTCTTGAGGAAGTGGATGCGCTGCTGCGCCCGCTCCGCCGGGTCGTCGATCGTCCAGAACGGATGACCCGCCAGCGTGGTCGGCACCAGCGTGCCCGCGACGAGGAGAGCCGACAGGCGGGGCATTATTCCCAGGCCGAGCGTTGTGCCGGCCACGGCCTGCACCGCCCCGTTGAGGCGGACGGCCTCTTCCGTCCTCGACGGAACCGCGGTGATGTGGTCGGCGAGCGGCCGCACTACTGGCTCGGCCCTGCTGGCCACTTTCTCCGGGTGCTGGAACGTCTCCAGGCCCTGAATCACGAAGATCGATGCCAGCATCGGCCGGGCAATTTCTCTGAGTCCAGACATGCCCCCGCTCTGCCCCGCTGCGGCCGGTTGTAACCGCGGCCGGGGGAGAAGAGCGCGCCGGGAGAGAGCCGGGAGTGCCTGGTCCGCGGCCGCCTCGATCACGGCGACGCGGTCGCCGAGCTGCTGCTGCTCGTACTGCTCGTGCTGGGTGCAGGGGAGGATGCTGACGGCGTCGGTGTGGGTGTGACGGTGGCTGAGGGAGTCGGGACGGACGGCGTCGTCGCTGGCGACGAGCTGCGTCGCGGAGAGGGGGTATGGCTGTGTGCCTGCCGTGGCGCGGTCACCAGCTGTGGTGTCCGCACCGGGTGGCCGCCGGGCGTGAGCATCAGGGCGACGGCAGCCACGATGACCGCGCCCACCGTCACGACTCCGCCCGCAGCGGCCCCCCGGACCAGGGTGCGGCGGTGGCGGGCGCGTTTCCATTCCATAGTTCGCCAGGTCTGCAGATCTGCCGGGAGCGCCGCCCGCTGTGCCGCCCAGCTATTGACCGGGGCGGCCGCCATGCCAAGCGTCGGGAAGAGCAGGAGCGCCGCCAGCAGCGGGCCTGCCAGGCTGCTCGTGCGGCTAAGGGCGCAGCCGATGCCGGTCAGCCCGAGGATGGCGAGCGCTGACTCGGCCCAGTTGGCTCGCAGGGCCTCCCACCATTTCTGGCGCTCGGAGGTTTTCGGCGTCCGCAGGAAGGCTGCCTTGCGGGCGTACAGGGCCTGGACGGAGGCGCGCGCGACCACCAGCGACGTCGACTGCCAGATGAAGAAGGCGCCCAGAGCGTCGCGCCAGGACGCGCCCGTGCCGCGACGCAGGAGCGCGATCGCGCGCACCAGGCCCAGCAGGACGAGCACAGGAACCGTCGCGACGAGAAACGCGGTGAGCTTGCGGAACAGCTCACCGCCGCCCGTGGCCAGGTTCAGGGCCCCGGCCAGCAGGAAGACAAGGAACAGCAGGCCGAGCAAGTCGCCATACCACTGGACCGCGCCGCTCAGGTATGACCAGCGCTGCCCGGTGGACATGCGGTTCGCGGCACTCACCCGGCCGGGCAGCAGCGTGCGCCAGTGCTGCCGCAGGATCTGGATGCCGCCGAAGCACCAGCGGTAGCGCTGTCCCTTCAGGGCCTCGAAGGTGAGCGGCATGATGCCCTTGCCCCAGGATTCGTCGACGTGGAGACCAGACCAGCCGGCTCGCAGGAGCCGGAGTGATAGTTCGGCGTCTTCGGTGATGCACCACTCGTCCCAGCCGCCGAGCTGCTCCAGGGCGACGCGGCGAATGAGGCCCATCGTGCCGGCGAAGATCGCACCGTCCCGCTCGTTCCTCGATGGCTGTGAGACCTCGAAGAAGTAGCTGTAGGAGTAGTACAGGCGCCGGTAGTAGGCCGACCGCTGCCAGCCGCGGTAATCCTGCGGCGCCTGGGTGAAGCCCACCCACGAGTCGGCGAACAGGGGCGCGCAGCGCCGGAGGAAGCCAGGCGCGAGCTGGTAGTCGGAATCCACGACTCCGATGACCTCAGCTCGGGGGTCTGTCATCTCGCGGAGCGCATAGTTCAGAGCTCCCGACTTATAGCCAGGCCAGTTCTCCAGATGCCGGAACTTGGCCCCGTGCCGGGCGCACCAGGCCTCGACCGGGCGCCACAGCTCTTCCTCGTCAGTGTTGTCGTCGATGACGACGATCTCGTAGCGCGGGTAGTCCAGGCGCGCCAGGGAGCGCAGCGTGTCCAGGACCATGTCCGGCGGCTCGTTGTGGGCTGGCACGTGGAGGCTCACGAAGGGGAGGTCGGCGTCGGCCACCGCGGTCGGCTCTGCTCGGCTCAGCCGCCGGCGCCAGTGCTCGGAGCCCAGCGCGTCGCAGATCTCCCAGAGGTACGCGCAGGCAAGGACGGCTGCGAACAGCTCGAACAGCCAGAGCAGTAGTCCGCCCGCGGTGCTCGCGGCGCCGAGATGGCTGTCGAAGGTCCACTGGAGAACGAAAGCCAGGTAAACCACGAACAGGAAGATCGTCGATGACCAGCACAGATGTCCCCGCGCGCTCCAGCGCCGGGTGACCGGAAGCCAGATCAGACTCGACACCGCGAGCCCGGCTGCCCCTTCGATCGCCAGGTGCTCGGAGTCGCCGAAGAGACGCAGCGCGGCGATCACGATCGCGGCGAGGACGACGGTGCCCCCGATTGCGAAGCTAAAGCGCCGGATCGCTGGCCACGTTCCCGCCGATCGTGACTGGCGGCGTGCCTGCACGAGCAGCCCTGCAGTGCCGAGGGGAGCGGCGACGATCCCGGCCAGTACCAGTGCGGCGAGCATGAGAGTTTCTCCGTGGTTTCGAAGAGTCCGGCTGCGTAAAACCTGATCGCAGGCGCGTCAAACTGCCCGGATCGGTCCGGGATATGCGGCCTGCCAGCCGGATTAGCCGCCGACGTGCGGGTTTGCAACCTGGATTCTGGGCTAGGCGAAGCGTTGTGGTAAGTGAGACCATGACTGGCCGGTGACCTGCCAGGTACAGCGACGAGCAGCCGGACGGAGCGGTGACCGCGATGGTTAAGTCCCGATGACCGACGGGCCAGTCTTCACTTCGCGGCTGGCGGGCCGGCGGCTGCTGGGCAGCGACGGGCTGTCCTTCGGCCGGGTGCGGGACGTGGTGATCCTGCAGGCGGCGGCAGGCGAGCCGCCGCGCGCCCTCGGGCTGGTAGTCACCGTGCAGCGGCGGCACATCTTCGTCAGCCTCGGCCGGGTCGCGGAGATGTCGCTCGACGGGGTGACGCTCGATGGCAGCAGCGTGGACCTGGCCCGGTTCAGCCAGCGGCCGGGGGAGATCCTCGCCTCGTCGCTGTACGACAAGCCGGCCGGGACCGGCGTGGTCCTGGACGTCGGCATCTCCGAGTCCGGGCGAGCGCGCGGCGGGTGGGAGGTCACGGTTCTCGCGGTCGGGCAGCGCCGCGGGCTGCTGCGGCACTCGGGCTCGATCGTGCCCTGGGACAAGTACCCGGGGCTGTTCAAGTCCGATCGCGTCGGCGAGCAGATCGCCGGGCTGCGGGACATGCACCCGACCGACCTCGCCAGCGCGGTCGAGTCGATGCCCGCGGCCGGGCGACGGCAGCTGGCTGACGCCCTGCAGGACGAGGAACTGGCTGACGTACTGCAGGAGATGCCGGAGGAGGACCAGATCCGGTTCCTCGCCGGGCTCGGTGTCGACCGGATCGCCGACGTCATCGAGGAGATGGAGCCCGACGACGCGGTCGACTTGCTGGCCGAGATGCCGGCCGGCGAGCGGGAGCAGCTGCTCGGCGTCATGCCGCAGGAGCGAGCCGCCGATCTGCGCCGGCTGCTCAGCTACGACGCCACGACGGCTGGCGGCCTGATGACGTCGAAGCCGCTGATCGCGACGCCGGACACGCCGGTCGCCGAGTTGCTGGCGCGGATCAGGCGGCCCGCGAAGGGCAGCACGGAGGCGGCGCAGATCTACGTGTGCGAGCCGCCGGCGGTGACGCCGACGGGCCGCTACCTCGGCCTCGTAGGCTTCCAGCGGCTGCTGCGCGAGCGGCCGTCCGAGCCCGTCGGGAAGTGCATCGAGGACAGCAGCTTTGTGCGGCCCAACCTGCCCGAGCGGGAGGTCGCGACCAGGATGGCCGCCTACAACCTGGTAGGCGTCGCCGTCTGCGACGAGCAGGGCCTCGTCGGCGCGGTCACTGTCGACGACGTGCTCGACCGGCTGTTGCCGGCTGACTGGCGGAAGCGAGGAAACTGATATGCAGGCGACGAGGCGATCCGGTGAGCGGGCCGAGCTCGCGATCCCGCGCGGCACCGGCCCGCGCGTCGGCGCGCGGTACGACGCGGATGCGTTCGGCCGGATTTCCGAGGCGGTCGCACGGTTCCTGGGAACAGGCCGGTTCCTGGTCGGCCAGTCCGTCCTCGTGGTGGGCTGGATCATCCTCAACACGGTCGGACTCGTGAAGCACTGGGACCCGTACCCGTTCATCCTGCTCAACCTGGCGTTCTCCACGCAGGCTGCCTACGCGGCGCCGCTGATCCTGCTGGCGCAGAACCGGCAGGACGACCGGGACCGGGCCAGCATTGAGCGTGACCGTGAGGTCGCGGCGAGGACGCAGGACGACACTGAGTTCCTGGCGCGCGAGCTGGCTGCAGTACGCCTGGCGCTCGAGGATGTCGTCACGACTGCTGACCTTGGCGACCGGCTTGATCACCTGGAGAAGCTGATCAAGGACCGCTAGCCGGGCCGGAGTCAGACCCGGCGCCAGCGGGCTTCGCAGAATGAGTAGACGCCGAAGAGGGCCAGGCCGAGCGCGACGATGACGAGGAGCCAGGGCCCGAGCGGCGTGCGGGCGAGAGCGCGCAGTGCGGTATCCAGGCCTTTGGCCTTGTCCGGCTGGTCGTCGACCGCGGCGACGCCCAGGAAGATGCCGACGGTGCAGAAGACCACGCCGCGTGCGATGCCGCCGATCTGGCCGATCCACCTGACGGCTGTCCGGGTCCGCGGCGACGCGCCGGTCATCGGGAGCTGCCTGAGGAACTTCGCCTCGAAGGCGCGGTAGGCGACGTAGACGCCGGCCCCGGCGAACACGACGCCCGCTAGTGCCACGACTATCTGGCCGCCGGGATAGTGCAGCGCCCTGGCGGTCAGGTCCACTGAGTCCTTGTCGCTTGAGGAGGGCGCACCAAGCCCGAGCGCGAACTTCAGGATCCCGAACGTCGCGACCGCGTAAAAGACACCGCGGGCGAGGTTGGCCAGGCGGCTTGTCGCCTTGCGGCCGTCCCGCCCGGCTGCCCCGAAGGCGGCCTCCGACAGGCGCCACAGCGTCATGCCGGCAAAGCCGGCGACCAGCAGCCACAGGATGACCGCGCCGAACGGGGTCGAGGCGACCAGGTGCACAGCGCCCGTCCTGTCGGCTTGCTCATGCGAGGAGCCGGTGGCGATCTGGACGGCGATGATGCCGATGAGGATGTACATGGTGCCGCGGGCGGCGAGCCCGGCGCGCGCGAGGCTGGCCATGAACGAGCCGTTTGCTGCCCGCCGGCTGGCCAGCCGGGAGCGCGGGAATTTGCGTCGCAGCGACTGCACCGCCATCAGGGACCCCCTCTCAGCGCGCCGCGCTTCTGCCGCTTCCGCGGGCTGCAGCCAACTGCCCGGCTTGTCCGCACGCAAACGCCGTTCGAGGCAGTACTCCCAGGGTGGGCGGGCGGCTGATCACGGGGGCTCCAGCGCCCACCGGGCCCGGCTGGCGGTGGTGATGACGGTGGCGATCGGAATCAGTGCCGCGATCGGCAGCCAGTCCGGGGCAGTGCGGATCAGGATGGCGCCGATCGCCGCGCCCGCGACGACGGCGCCCAGCACGCTGATATCTCGCGAACGGCCGTCCCCGCCCTCGCGACGAACGAGGCTGGAAAGAACGCCGGTCAGCGTGCCGGTCAGGTACGTTGCCGACATGTCTCCCAGGCGCAGGACGGCCGCGCTCTGGATGCCCATGGCTGCCGAAAGCAGGACGAGCAGCACGACCTGACCGGCGTAGCTGTGCCGGCCGGTTTCCCAGCCAGCGGTGAACGCCACGAGCAGGCACGCCTCTGCGCACAGCGCCGCGGTCACTGGCGCCGGCCAGATCCGCTGCGCGGCGGCCTGCTGAGCCCGCCCGGCGATCGGCACTCCGATCAGCACGCCCGCCGAGTACCCGGCAACCGCCAGGCCGGCGCGCAGGGCCTGGTTCGGCTCGGTGCTGGCGGCAGCCAGACCGAGGATTACCAGGTTGCCGGTGATGACACTGCTGAAGACCTTTCCCAGCGCAAGAAACGTGGTGACATCAGCAACTCCCGAGCCGAACGCGAGCACTACGACGAGGAAATCCCTCCGCCCGGCCGCGGCCACCGTCCGCTCGCCGCTTGCCCGTGACCGACCTCGGCTCACCTGGACGCTGGCTCGGACTAGTGTTCCGCGGCACCGGTGAGCGGCTCAGCCGGACCGGTGTCGGTGACGTCGCCTGCCAGCGTGATGCTTCCGCCCGGTGCGGCGGGCACCGCCCCGGGTTCGGCCAGGACGGGTGCGGGCAGCATGCGCTCCGGCTGAGCAACTGGCACCGGCTCGGGTGCCGCCTGCTCGTGACTGGGCTCGCCCCGCGATGCCTTGCGGGCGTCGATCCAGGCATCCACGATGGCCCACTGGAGGCGCAGCCACTCACGCCGCTCGTCGTCGGTGTCCGGCAGCGCCGCGGCCGGCACGTACCACCAGCGGACGGTCATCGGCCGGCCGGCGACCGGGATTGCCTGCCACACCTGCGCCGGGCTGGTCAGGGTCTCGAGGCCGGTGTGAGCGACGACGGCCACTCCCAGGTCAGGCTGCCCGGCCAGGCAGGCGAGAACGCCAGCCGGGCGCGGCGGTAGCACGTTCCGGTTGCTCTCCGCATCGGCTGCCGCCTGACGGCGCCCGGCTCGCCGTAGCCGCGCGATGGCGTTGCGGTGCCGGCCCGGAGTCCAGTTGCCTCCTTCGGGGAACAGCAGGATCGCGTCCTGCGGCCGCATGGTCCGGGCGAGCTCGGTCATCCGGCTGGCCATCCGCGGGCCGTCACCAGCCTCGAGGAAACAGGACGGAAGTCGGCTCAGTATGACGTCCAGGCCGGGATCCCAGCGCAGCGTTTCCTTCAGAACGATCGCCGGGCAGCGCTGGTATCGCGACAGCAGAAGGTGGACGAGCGCGAAGGAATCGCCCGGCCCGCCGTGGCGGGCCAGGACGAGCAGCGGCCGGCCGGCGATCAGGTCGTGGTCAGGTGGTTCCTGCACTTCGAGAGTGAAGCCGAACAGCGGCCGGCCGGCGGCCACCAGCACGGACAGCACCCGGCCGAGGGCGCGCTCGTGCCGCCGCAGCCAGCGGTCGCGGTCGCGACGCGCAGCTCGCGGGTGCAGCACCCACAGCGCCGTGCACGAGAGCAGCAGCCACACGTTGAGCAGGAAGTACAGAGATCCGAACAGTGCCAGGCGCAGCACTCGGCGCCGCCGCGTCAGGGGTGAGACCACCGCGGCCACGGCGGCGACGGCCAGGAAAGCCGCGGACAGCGTGAGGCCGAGCGGCACCCAGAGCGGGTCCAGGATGGTCCGCCGGATCACCCGGCGCGGCGGTCTCACGCGCAGTCCGGCTGACGGGAAAGGTATTCGGATGCTGCCTGGTAGCCGCGCTGAATGCGGCTGGCCACGGCCCTGGTGTGCCGGGAGCGCATCGACATGAGCGGCAGCTTCTCCTCGCCACTGGGCAGCACGCGGACGCGGACATCCGCGGGCAGGCTCGCCATCTCCTCGACGAACCGGTGCCGCCGGGCAACTTCGAACGAGGTGAGGCAGACATCCCACAGCGAGCGGGGTGGCTTGAGCGGCTGCTCGATGCGGCCCACGTGCAGGACGTAAATGTCGGTGGCGCCCAGGGTGAGCGCGCGGCCGACCGGAATGGAGTGAACGAGGCCGCCGTCCAGGAAGTGCTCGCCGTCGATCACGACCGGCGGCAGCAGACCCGGAACCGCCGATGATGCCATCACCGCAGCGGCCAAATCGCCGTGGCTGAACCAGTGCGCTCCCGCCCGCTCGATGCTGGCCGCGACGCACTGGAATTCGATCGCGAGGTCCTCGAATGCTGGCGGCAGGTGCGTGGTGAGCAGCTTGCGCAACGGCGCGGCGGAGTACAGGTGGGTGCGGTACTTGGCCAGCGTCCCGGCGCGCGCCAGCACGTTGTCGGTGAACATACCCGCGTCGGCGAGGGATCCCCACAGGTCAGCGAGGTTCTCGACGCCGCTCTCGCTCGGGTCGGCGGCGATCGCGGCACCGTTGACTGCACCCACGCTCGTGCCCACGACC
Organism: uncultured Actinomycetota bacterium; assembly: GCA_963711535.1. Taxonomy (GTDB): domain Bacteria; phylum Actinomycetota; class Actinomycetes; order Streptosporangiales; family Streptosporangiaceae; genus JAJYUU01. The sequence continues at coordinate 2,240,810 of CAVQEN010000008.1, forward strand.
AGATCGGGCTTGAAACCGGACTCCAGGATCGCGCGGAACATGCCGACCTGGGTCGCTCCCAGCACGCCACCGCCGCCGAGCACGATTGCCGAGCGGCCTGCTGGCGGTGCGGCGTGTGCGCGCATCTTCCTCACTATCGGGGTCCGGCCTGGAGAGTTTGCCCGGCGTCGCCAGGCGTAAACGAGCACCCCGCGGGCACGAGGCGGCATCTGCCCCGGACGGCATCTGCCCAGAAGGGATGTTAGGGCAGCGATCGCCAGTTGTCGCGCCCTGTGGCACCGAGCGGCGCTTGCGCCCGCTGCCGCAGCGCTGTGAGCCAGCGGTCAGCCCGGCGTGCCCGGGTTACCGCTGGCCCCGGCTCTTCGCAAGGAGCTCCAGCTTGACCAGTGAAGCGGCCATGGCGTCCCGCCACGTCTCGCCCTCCCGGAGCATTTCGCGCAGGTCCTGCGGGGCACGGCGGCAGTCGAACGTCTCGGTGACGACGGTGGCGCCAGGACCGTCGGGGACGAGCTCGTACCCCCGCTCGTACCGGACCGGATCGACGGCGTGCTGCTCTTGCGGGTCGGAGGTCGGCGTCATCGGCGCCCATACGAGCCGGCGGTCGGCGAGGTAGTCGACCACCACGTTGCGCACCCGGTAGTTGCCGTCCCGGTCGTTGTGCATGTCGATCATGAACACGTCGCCGGTCCCGGACACCCTGACCGCGGGAGCCGGCTCACGCACCATGGCCGAACCGTCGATCAGCGGGTGGTTCGAGGAGTCCGCGAGGAGCGCGAACAGCTGTTCTGCGGGTGCCTCGATGCGCCGGGAGACTGACAGGAATCCGTCTGCCATCGTCATGTCCTTCCTGTTTCCATCACTGCCTGCGAATGCAGACCGCGCAGGCGGCGCAAAATCATCGGGCATGGGCAAAATGCGCGTTCGCGTGGCGCAGCGCCGGACCTCACACCGAGCCGGACAGCCCGAGTACCGACCTCGGTCCGTCGGTATGCGTGCGTACTGGATCAGTCAGCTCACGTCGAGTCCATCCGGCGGAACGTCACTTCCTGCACGAGCAGCCGGATTGCGGCCGCGGCAGGGATTGCGATGAGTGCGCCGACGAGCCCGAGGAGTGTCGCGCCCACGAGTACCGCGACCACTGTGATCGCTGCGGGGACCTGGACCGTCCTCCCCATGATGCGCGGCACGAGGAGATAGTCCTCGGCCAGCCGGTACACCACGTAGAACAGCAGCGTGAAGCCCGCTACCGGCAGGGAAACCGTGAGAGCCACGAGTGACACAACCAGGCCGCCGATCGTGGATCCGATCACCGGAATGAGGTCCAGGAACGCGACGAGCAACCCGAGCAGCGCGGGGTACGGGATTCCCCAGATCTCCATCCAGATATAGGTGCCGAGACCAGCGATCACCGATGTCAGCACGTTGCCGAGGACGTAACCGCCAACCTTGGTGAAGATCTCGTCACCGATGAGGATGACCCGGGTGCGCCGCGACTGCGGAGCGAGCCGGTACAGGAACAGCTTGATCCGTGGCATTCCGGCGAGAAAGTAAATCGTCAGCACTGCGAGAACGATCAAGGACGTCGCCGTGCTCAGTACGACCTCACCCGCCCCAAGCACTCCGCCGGCGATGGACGCCCCGCGGCTGGACACCAACTGGGTCAGCCGGCGCTGGATGTGGTACCGCGTGTTCAGTCGGCCAAGTTCGGAATGCGGATTCTGAAGAGCGCGCAGGTACTGCGGCAGATGATGCGCAAGGGCAGCGGTCTGACTCGTCAGCGGCGGGATGGCGGCGAGCGCGAAGATCGCCAGCACTGCGGCGCCGGCCAGCACCACTGTCAGCACGGCGGCCCACCGAGGCAGCCGGCGCGACAGCCGGCTGACAACCGGGTCGAGGCCGGCGGCGAGGAAGAGCGCCAGCCCGATCAGCACCAGCACAGAGCGCGCCCGGATGACGATCTCGACAAGCCCGTAGGTCACGGCGACGCCGGCGGCCGCGGTCATGCCGATGAAGAACGGCGAGCGCCGGTCAAGCGGCCGCCCCGGCCGGCCAAGGCCGACTGTCGCCTCCGCTTCGGCGACAGCCGCGGTCAGCTTGTCCTGTGCCTGCTCGGCTTCGCGGGCGGCATCCGATGCGCGCTCCTGTGCCTGCTCGGTATCTTCCGCAACCCGATCAGTGCCGCGTGCCTGCCGCGAGATCATGCGCGGTTAGCTACCGCGCTGCACAGCGGGCAAACGAAGCACGGAAGGGCGCTGTGCAGAGCCTGGACGACGGGTGCGGAGCAAGGGACCGCTTACGGGCCCGGCGGGACTCCCGCTCGCAGCGCGAGCATAGTCAGGTCATCAATGAGCACGCCGTCGCAGAAGTCGAGCACGGACTTGCGCATGTCGGAGACAATCTCGGCGGCGCGCCGTCCCGCCTGCTGCGCGAGGCAGTCGCCGAGGCTGTCCTCGAAATAGGTGGCCTGCGGACTCCGCGCATCAGCGAGTCCGTCGGTGAACATGAACAAGATGTCACCGTCAGTCAGCTCAAGCTCGAGGATGGCCGGCTCAGGATCCGGGAAGATCCCGAGCGGAACGCCACCGCCGGGCAGCACCTGGACGCTGCCATCCGCCTTGACGAGCACGGGGCCGGGGTGACCCGCAGTCGCAAGTACCACCCGCAGCACATCCCCTGACCAGCTCAGATGTGCGGCACTGGCGGTAACGAACCGGCCGCCGAACTCCTCCGCGAGCATGATGTCGTTCGCTCGCCGCAGCACGTCAGCCGGATCGCCATTCCAGTGAGCGAGAACGCGGACCGCGTGGCGTGCAGCGGCGGTTGCGGCCGGCCCGTCCTCGCCTTTACCGCACACATCGCCGATCGCGATGCCCCAGCCGCCCGGTGTCGGGTAGGCGTCGTAGAAATCGCCGCCGACCTCGCGGCCGCGGGTCGGCGTCAAGTGTGCCGAGGCGACCTCGACACCCGGGATGGGCTTGAGCACCGAGGGCAGGAGGCTGGCCCGGAGGGCATCGGCTGCTTCCGTCCGCTGACGCAGCACGCGCCGGCCGGAAATGGCACGGCCCAGCAACGAGCCGACCTCCTCAGCGAGCGCCGCGTCGGAGAGGCCGAACTGCCCGTCGCTGGCATGCCGGACCAGCGTCAGCACTCCATATCGCTGCGTGTCGTCGCTCACCGGCACACACAGCAGCGAGGTTGCCCCGAGCAGCGTGAGGAAGGGCTGGCCGCCGGGGCTGAGACCGAGCGCCTCCTCGTCCGCGACGTGTGCAAGCAGCATGGACTGACCGGACTCGGCGACCTGGTCGGGCACCGTGCCCGGGCCAGTGTCGGTGCTGGCGAGCGCATGAGCGAGACCGGAGGACTCCGGATCGTCCGGGCCCGCCACGTAGTGACGGCGTAGCTGCCCGCGCCGCTGCAGGTCGATGATGACCCAGGTCGCCGTGCCCTGCGACAGCAGGCGAGCGCAGCGCTGAAGGAGCACGGACTCACTGATCGTGGCGCTCTCGAGGAGCAGCCGAGCAGCCCCGGCTAGTACGTCAAGCCTGCGGGTAGCTGTCGCGACGACTGCCGCGTCGGAGGCCGCTTCGTCCTTGGTCCCGCCCTTGCCGGACGGCCGCCTGGCTGCCAGCGGCTGCGGGGTCAGGGCGACCAGGAGCCGGTCGGAGTCGCCGCGCACGCTCAGCGGCCCGACGACAAGCTCGCTGCGGATCACGCCAGCGCTCCCCAGCATGCCGCAGGTCATCTTCGCCGGCTTACCAGTCCGTCTGACCGCCGCGAGGTGAGAGCGGAGCGGTGCCCGCGCGGCCGGCTCGACGAGTGCCGTGAGTGACTTGCCGGTGGCATACCCCGGACCGACGCCAAGGACCTCGCAGGCAGCCGAGTTCGCGCGCAGCACGGTCCCCTCATGGTCGACCACGAAGAGCGGCAGCGGAGCGGCCGTGAAGACTGCATGGAGGAGGCGCCGCTCGGAATGCAAGCCGCTGAGCGCGCGCCCGTCGCCGGCGGTGCCAGCGAGGTCGCCGGCCCCATCGGCGAGAGCGTCGACTGCGCCGTCGAGCTCGACGAGCGCCGCATCGAGAAGCGTCGACGGCTCAGCCTGCGGTAGCCTCGCTGCCTCGCGCAGGGCGGCAACCCGTTCTCGCAGGCCGTTTCCCTCGCCCCCGGACGCTGATCGGTCTGGCCCCGGCATCACGCCACCAATCTTCGCCGTCAGAATCCCATCCTATCGGCAGGGTCTTGCGGTGGATACGTACCTGTTTGGCTGCGTCGGCCAGGGCAGATGCCCTCCCGAGGGAACAGCACGGCACAACGCTGAACTCGGACTGCCGCGCTCGGAACGTCGTCACCCGGCGGTGCGCCGGCCACGCTGAGCGAGCCCGGCGAGCTGCCCGAGCTCACTCCGGTTCTCCCGCCCGCCCGGACGGCTGTGCGCGTCGATGACGCGGCGCGCCACCTCAGTGGCACGCAGGTTGCTGCGCTGTGAGACTTCCCGCATCCGGGCCAGCGCCTCGTTGGCAGTGCAGCCAAGCGCGTGCATGAGGATGCCCTTGGCCTGGTCGACGACCGCACGGGACTCCGCTGCGTCCCTGAGCTGGACCGCGATCCGGCGGGAATCGTCGTAGTCCGACACCGCGCCGACGAGGGCGCCGCCGTAGGCGACGAGTAGTTCTGCCAGCTGAAGCCGATCGGGCACCAGAGCGCGCGGTCGCAGCCCGAACAGCGACAGCGTGATGATCACCCCGCCGCGGTTGCTCAGCACGACGCTGTTCCGCACGCCGATCCTGAGTGCCGCAGCAGAGAACTCGGGCCACCGAGCTTCGGTGAGCGTATCGGCGCAGATGACTGGCCTCGGGTCGGCGATGGCGTCGATCAGCGGTCCACGGCCGCTGGCGATCTGCAGCTCAACGAGCGAGGCTGGGTCGGGGTGGCTGGCGGCCTGACTCGCCAGTTCTCCGTCCCGCCACACGGTCACGCTGGCGGCCGCGCAGCCAGGCACGTGAGTCGCGGCAAGGGCAGTCAGCTGGCTCAGCGACCGCTCCTCGGTTGCCGCCGCCAGGCTCAGCAGGGCTGCCGCTCGCTCGGCGAGATCAGATCCGGGCACGCGGCCACCTCTGGTTACCAGCCAGCCTCGTCTGGTTACCGGCCAGCCTCGCCAGCTCCCTTCGCCTGCGCTGCAAGCCCCTCATCCACGGTCTCATAGAGTGTGAGCTTGTCGGCAAGGCCAGTGATCCAGAGCGTTTTGGTGTACCGGTACCGGGCGCCGGCGAGGGCAAGCGAGCCACCCGTGGCTTCTGCCTTCTTCCAGTGCCCGACAACGACAGCGAGAGCGCTCGTGTCGAGGAAATCAACATCGGCAAGATCGAGGATGATCTTGCTGTGGTTGTCTTCAGCAGTGGTGAGGCACTCGTCAAGCTGCGGGCTAGTGACAATATCGAGATCACCGTGAATCGTGATGACGGCGCAGTCACCGCGGCTTTCGGAGGAGAGCCAGGCTTCTTCCACACTCCACCCCTGAATCCAGTCTCGCAATAGCGCTATACCAGCCCATAGTAGAAGGGCGCGTCCGCTGCGGTCCGCTGCATACACCGTAATCCGACGGGAAGGTAGCAAGCGGGCAGGCCGCGCAGGCGATTCAGTCTGCGGCCAGCCTGGTGGAGGGTGGTTGTCGGCACGCTACGGCACGCGCGCGTCGCCGTGCCGGTCAACGAGACGCTGGAGCCCGAAGTTCCGACCGGGCACTCCAGAGGGCAGGAGCTGGCATTGAGCGGCCAGGCCGCAGATCGCGGACTGCGCCATGCTGCCTGGCTCTATCAGACCCCGCAGGAGCATCTCGCGGCCATCGACGAATTTGTCCGCGCCGGAGTAGCCGAGGCCGAGCCAGTTCTGGTCGCAGTGCCCCGGTCGGAGCTCCCGGCGGACTGGATACCGCCCGAAGGCGCGGATGTGGTCGTTGCCGATATGGCTGACACCGGCAGGAATCCCGCCCGCGTGATTCCGCTCATCCAGGATTTCCTGGTGCGGTATGCCAGCCGCCCGGTCCGGTGTCTGGATGAGTCGGCGTGGCCCGGGCGCACTGCTGCCGAACTTCAGGAAGCGGCCCGTCACGAGGCGCTGATGAATCTGGCGTTCGCCGGGTCGGACATCCAGGTCTTGTGTCCGTACAACGCGCGCAGCCTTCCGCAGCCGGTTCTTTCCGACGCGCGCAGGACGCATCCCTGGCTCTGCCGGCACGGCGTCGACGAAGTCTGCCCGGATTATCTGGAACCCGAGGACTACCTCGCTGCCGTCGACAAGCCGCTCGTCGCGCCTGCTACGGCGGCGTGCCTGAACTATGACCGTGACTTGCGCCCGGTACGTGCGATAGTCGCGGCGGTCGCGCAGGCAGCGGGGCTGAGTCCGTCTCGCTGCACGGATCTGGTGATCGCAGCGAACGAGCTCGCCGCCAACACTCTGCGGCACGCCGGAGGAGCCGGCGTCATCCGCATCTGGCCTGGCGATGGCGAGGTTCTCTGCCAGATCGAGGACAACGGCTACATCGTTAATCCGCTGGCCGGCTCCCGGCGTCCGGCCGGAGATCTTCCTGGTGGTCAGGGACTCTGGCTGGTGAACCAGGTTTGTGATCTGACCGAGGTCAGGACGAGCGAGTACGGCACCACGATCCGGCTGCATATGTCGCTGTAGCCGGTTCGGTTCTGCGCTGAATGCGCTTGCCCGCGGTTTTCAGGGGTGGCGAGTGCCAGTCATGAGTTTAGATCCCTGGCAGTGGGCAGTTTCGCAGCAGTGTGCGCGTTGCGTTGGCTCGTCGGCGGGCTGGCGGTCGCGCTGGCCACGCTGTGCGCGGGGTGCAGCAGCGAGTCGGCTCCCACGCAGCACGTCGGCCTGAACGCGGGTCCGGCCGCTGCCGCGTTCGACACGTCCGTGCATGTCACCGTCAGCGGGCTGCCGCCGTGGGGACGTGTCACGGTGCGGGCCCAGACCCGTGACGACCTGGGGCGCCGGTGGGAGTCCCAGGCACAGTTCCGGGCCACGGCGGCGGGAACGCTGAACCTGGCCACCGCGGTGCCGGTCTCGGGCACCTATCACACCGCCGCGGCCGCCGGGTTGCTGTGGTCGCTGCACCCGGCTTTTACCACCAGCCCCGCCGCCCAGTACGTTCCCGGCTTCGGGGGCTTCAGCGTCACCGTGCAGGTGCTGGCCGGCGGCCATGTCGAGGCCACCACGACGCTGCACCGCGAGCTGGCACCCCCGGTCAGCGTGCAAACCGTACCCCGGGACGGCTTTGCCAGCACCTTGTTCGCTCCGGCAGAGGCCAGGCCCGGCGCCCCGGCCATCGTCGTGATCGGCGGCTCGGATGGCGGCGAGCAGACCCTCCTCGCCAGCGCACTCGCGCTTGCCGGGTATCCGGCCCTGGCGCTGGGCTACTTCAAGGAGCCCGGGCTGCCGCAGTGCCTGTGCGCCATCCCGCTGGAGTACTTCGCCCGCGCGGTCGGATGGCTGCGCGCCCAGCCCGCCGCGAAAGGCCGCCCGGTCGTGTTGATCGGCGATTCCGCGGGCGCGGAGGCGACGCTGCTGGTCGCCTCCTACGAGCCGCACCTCGTCGACGCCATCGTGGCCAACTCTCCCAGCTATCTCGTTACCGCCGCGCTCGGCGAAACGCCCGGAAGCGCGGCCTGGACGTTTCACGGCAAGCCGCTGACCACCGGAGCGCTCATCCCGGTCGCTGACATCCGCGTCCCGGTGCTACTCAGTGACGGCGGCCAGGATCTGATCTGGCCCTCTGCGCCATCGGCCACCCAGATCGTGCAAGAGCTGCGCCGCTCCGCCGACCGGGCCCCCTACACCAACCTCTACTACCCGGGCGCCGGGCACACCGCCGCCGGTGCCCCGCCGGATTTCCCCTACTCAACCATTGTCTCCGGAGTCCCCCGCGGGGGGCACCGAGCAAGCCGGCGCGCTGGCCGCCACTCAGTTCTGGCCCAGCATGATGAGGTTCCTCAATAATCCGTCAGCCCCGTTGAGATAGCGCGCCACAGATGCGTCAGGGCCAGGCACGCTATGTGCCTGGCCCTGACGATGCGAAGCGCTGGTTAGCTTGCCAGCGCGTGCGGCAGTGGTAGCCGCTTGCTGGCCTCGGCCAGGTTCTGGCAGAAGATCCGGTAGCTGCGGAGGGCCTCGCGCAGTTGCTCGGTATCTCCGGGATCTTCTGACGGGCCCGGCCCCGGAGAAAGGGCTGACCGCCGCTCATGCAGCGCCTCAGCGAGTGCGCTGACGGCAGCGTCAGCAGCGGCCGCCGCCTGCTGAACGGATCCGCGGGGATCGTCGACGAACTGGGCCTGGATGTCGTGCCACTGCGGGTCCAGGACGTCGCGGGCGCCGCCGTCGCCGGCGGTGCCGTTCCCGCCGGTGCCGCTGCTGGTCGCGTCGGTCGCGGCGACGACGTCGGCAGTGATCAGCTCAGCCGCGACGACCGCTGGCTCGTTCTCGGCGTCGGGCGGGCGCTCCATTGCCGCCGGGCTGTCCGCAGCGTCATCCTCCTCGTCCAGGACGATCAGGTCAGGGTCATTCCGGGGATCGGGGACAGTGGCCCCGTCCGCGCCGCGATCGCGATCTGAATCGGTGCCGCCGCCGGGTCCGGCGACCCAGGTCGGCCGCAGTGTCTCGTAGGCTGACTTGGCGCTGGCGTCGTCACCGTCAGCCCTGTCTGGGACCCTCTCGGGCGTTGACGTCATCGCGGATCCTCCGTTACGAGCTCAGAATCTGCATGGTCGGCAGCACGCGCTGGCTCGAGAGTCCCGTCCGCCGCAGTGCCGTCCGCAGGCTGACCCAGCAGATCGGAGACCAGCGCGCGGTAGTGAATCAGGGCCTGCCGCAGGTCCTCGGTGACAGCATCACCGGCAGCCGCTTTCCCGCTGATCTCCTGCGCCGACCGGAAATGGCCGACCGTCTGGGCGTGCTCGACGGAGAGGTCAGACAGGACCTGATCGTCGTTTTCGGTCGGATAGCCACGCTCGCGCATGACGGTCGTGACCAGTAGGTAGGCGTCACCCACTGCGGCCTCGGGGTCGTCCACAAACCGCTCCTGGATGACCACCCAGTCCGCTGAGTACCGCTCTCGTGCCGCACCGCTGAGGGGCTTGATGTCTAGTTTCCGTACGCGACGCTGCCGCTCAGCTAGCTCCGCCTCGGCATGCAGCCTGCTGTCCTGATCGCTGACAGCGCGATCGTATTCGGGGCCGAACTGCTGCTGCAGCCGTCGGCGTCGCATCATCCTCGATGCCGCCACTGCAATGGCGATAACGACGATCACCACGACGATGACGACTGCTGTAGTCCCGCTCGACATGGGAACCTCCTGCTGTCGGGTTCCCTCTCGCTTTCCTGAAAGCGGGCATTCAAACGGCCGGGTGCGCGTGTGGCCCGGCGTCGGCGTGCGTGTCGTATCCCGCTGAGTTCGCTTGAGTGCGTGCCAGCAGCGCGACCGGCAGATGCCGGGTGAGGTCCGCAAGCGAAACGACAACAGGACCGGAAACGCGGCCGTCGGGGCCGGCGGCCGTCGGCCGGTCACCGTAGTCTGCGCCGGTCAGGACGTCCTGCCAGTGCCCGGAGGTTAGTGCCAGCGTCGTGTCCCGCCAGCCACCGCGCCGGCGCAGCCCGCCGGGAAGCCTGGTCGCCACTGTTACGGCCTGCCCGCTCCGGGCAAAAGCGAGCACGTGAGCTGCCGCGGATCCGGCGGCCGTCAGCGGCTGGTAGTCGCCGGCGAACCAGTCCGGGTGGTCCCGCCGCAGGCGCAGCGCCCGCGACGTCACGAGCAGCTTGGCCAGATCCCGCCCGGCCGGGCCGTCGAGACCCGGACCCGCGCCGCGTCCGGGCGCGTGCAGTGCTGCGAGGAGCGCGTGCCGGGCCTCGAAGTCGACCGGCCGCCGGTTATCCGGATCGACAAGCGACAGTCCGGCCAGCTCGCAACCCTGGTAGACATCAGGAACACCTGGCATCGTGAGCTGCACCAGTTTGCCTCCCAGCGAGTTCACCAGCGCGTCAGGCTCAATGAGCGCGCTGAACTCGGCAACGCGCCGCGCGATCTCGGGATCGCTCAGTGCGCGGCTCGCATAGCTCAGCACGGCCGACTCATAGTGTGAGTCGGGCTCCGTCCAGGACGTGCTGAGCCTCGCCTCGCGCATCGCCTTGCGCAGGTAGCCGGTCAGCCGCTCGTCGTCGATCGGCCCCGCGCTGACCAGCGTCTGCCACAGCAGGTACTCCGTCGGCGGATCAGGTGCCCGGCTGCCGGGGAGCGCAGCCCCGCGGTCGTGCCAGGCTGACACCTCGCGCGCCCACTGCTCGGGATACTCGGCCAGAACCGCCAGCCTGGCCCGGATATCCTCCTGCCGCTTCGTGTCGTGCGTCGACAGGGTTGTCATCGTGGCCGGCCACTTCTCACTCAGCCGCCGCGCGAACTCGTGGAATTCGGCCGCGCTGCTAGCCGGCCGGTCCGGGTCAGAGCCGACCTCGTTGGCGCTCACCAGCCGGGTCCACCGGTAGCCCGCCATGTCCTCGACGCCTTTGGCCTGCACCGCGCCGCACACCTGCTGGAACCTGACCATGAGGTCGTCCCGCACGGCGCGGCGGTCCTCCGGGACGCCCCGGCCGAGCAGTAGCGCGGCGATGAAGTCCGCTGCGGGCCGCAGGCGTCCGGGCAGACGCCGCCGCGCGGCTGCCGCAGCCTCGTTCACCTCGGCGAGAGCGGGCGCTGGCGGTGCCTCGCCCGGCACCAGATAGGCCCGGTACACGCTGAACCCGGCGAGCAGCTCGCTCAGGAGGATGCGCAGATCGTCGGCCGGGACGTCGGCCAGGACCGGATCGCCGACCTCGCGCAGCAGCCGGGCCAGCCGGCGGACCTCGGCGTTCAGCTGCTCACCGGCAACCTCGCGACGGGCTGCCCGGGCAGCCGTGGCGAAGTCGGCTGGTCCGCGCGCGAACCGGGTGTACTCGCCGGACAGCTGCGACAGGCCGGCCGGATCGGTGAACACGGCGCCGACCGCAGCCAGCGCGTCGTAGCCCGTCGTGCCCGCGCACTGCCAGTCCGCTGGCAGTTCCTCGCCGACGGCCAGGATCTTCTCCGCAACTATCCAGTTACCGCTGGCCGCGGTCGCGAGCTGGCGCAGGTAGCCGCGCGGATCGGCGAGACCGTCGGGATGATCGACGCGCAGCCCGTCGATGAGGCCCTCGGCGACCAGGCCGAGCAGCAACCCGTGCGTCGCCGCGAAGACATCGGGTTCCTCCACGCGGATCGCGATGAGCGAGCTGATGTCGAAGAACCGGCGCCAGTTCAGGTCCGTGGCTGCCGACCGCCAGCTGGCCAGCTGATAACACTGGGAGGCCAGCAGCTCCGGCAGCGGCAGGTCCTCGGTCCCCGCTCGCACGGGCAGCACGTGCCCTTGGTACCGCAGGACGGTCATGTCGCTGCTGTTCTCGGCGATATCCACCGGAACGGGCAGTTCCTCGAGCCGGGCGACGCGGATCTCGTCCAGGCACTGCGCCAGGGGCCGGGCCAGGACGGGGAGCAGCATCCGGCCGTTTAGCGCTGCCCAGTCCACGTCGAACCAGTGCGCGTGCGGTGACTCACGGCCCTCCGCCAGGACCGACCACAGTGGCCAGTTCAGGTACTCCGGGACCGGGACGGCCATGTGATTCGGCACCAGGTCGACTACCAGGCCGATGCCGTGCAGCGCCAGCCGGCCGGCTAGGTAGCGGAAGCCGTCCTCCCCGCCGAGCTCAGCCGAGATGCGCGAATGATCGACGACGTCATAGCCGTGCCGCGAGCCGGGTGCCGCCTGCAGGATTGGCGACAGGTAGGCATGGGTGACACCGAGGTCAGCCAGATAGCCAGCCTGATCAGCTGCGTCGGCGAAGGTGAACTCCGGGTGCAGCTGAAGCCGGTAGGTAGACGCAGGCCGGCGGGGCCGCAGCAGAGTCGGCGGTCCCCCGGTGATCGCGCGCGGTTCAGGCACAGCGAAGCAGCCGCATCGACCGGCTCGGCATTGTCATCATGTCGCCGGGCCTGGCCAGCGCCGGGTCGCCGGGCGAGGGCTGCGGATCGGCCGTCGGCCGCGCAGTCATGAGTTCCTCAATCGTGAAGTCTTCGGCGCGGACGGGGCCTGCGGACTGCGCGGAGTCTTCGGCGTGCGGGCCGGGGGATCAGCCGGCGGAGCGATGTCCGCCGGAGTGCGGGGCGTCTGCGGTGGTACGGGAGTACCGTCCGGCCTGTCGCTGAAGGTCACCTCGATCTGCTGCTCGGGGCGCCGCTGGTTCTGCAGCGCCTGCAGCGCCATGCTGGCCCGGTCCGCCTCGGTCAGCGGCGGCTGGATGAGCGCACGCGGCCACAGCCGCCGGGCAAGGACCACGTTGATCTCGGCGGCATACACAGTGCCCTGCGCACCGAAGTAGATCCAGCCGATCAGGCCGAGCACGGTGGCGAAGATTCCGTAGACCGAATCACTGGTCAGATAGTGATGCACGAGGTAGGCCCCGAGCGCCTGCAGTAGCGTCCAGAACAGCCCTCCTGCGACCGCACCCGGCAACAGCCGCCGGATGGGCACGCCCTTGGGAGTAAGAACCCGGAAGCCGGCGACGTACAGGCCGACGTTCGCGACCCCGGCGAGGACCTGGGCGAGCGCGCGGAAGGCCACCGCATGATGCCCGTAGGTCACCAGGCCGCCCAGCAAGGTGCTGATCACGAGCCCGAGTGCGAGGAGAACAAGGAACTCGACACTGCGGCCGAGCCGGGGCAGGTAGCCGGGCCGGGCCGGGCCGGGTAGGTTCCAGACCTGCTCCATCACCCACAGGCCCGCCTGCGACAGCCGGGTCACACCCCACAGGAGCAGGAGCAAGCCGACCACCAGGCTGGCCACGGTCGCGCGCCGCAGCGCGTGGATATTGCCGGTGAGCTGCTTGCCCACCAGCGGAAACTGATCGCGAACGGCATCGAGCACCTGGCTCTGCAGGGATGGGTCGACGGCGGCGATATTCACCAGCACCGTGACCAGGATCAGCAACAGCGGGAATACCGACACGAACGCCGCGTAGCCGAGGTTCGTGACCAGGACGCCGCCGTTGTCGTCGCCGAATTTCTTCACCAGGCCAACCAGGAACGCGGCCGGCGGGCGTGACTGCTGCGCCGCGTCAGCCCGGCGAAGTGCGCTCTCCACCGGGTTCACGACGCCCTCCAGCCTCGCCAGACCGCAGGCGGCCCTCGTCATCCCTGCACCGAATCCGGCGTTCCAGGCGTGGAGCTTCCCGGTGAGATTGCCGGCAAACGGACCAACGCGTCATTCAGGTACTGCCGCACTGATGTTTGCCGGTGGCAGCAGGGGCAGCACCACGGCATGACGACCCGTACTAGCCAGGGGACCCGGCGGACTGTGCTCATCGCTGGTGCTGCCAACGTGTTCGTGGCGCTCGTCAGACTCGCCGCGGGCATCCTGGCGGGCTCGAGCGCAATCCTGGCCGAGGCGGCGCACTCGGTGGCCGACACGCTCAACCAGGCGTTCCTGCTGACCTCGGTCCGCCGCGCTGAGCGCCCGGCCGACACAGACCACCCTTTCGGCTACGGTCAGGAACGTTATTTCTGGTCCCTCTCGCGGCACTCGGGATCTTCATCGCGGGCGCGGGCTTCTCGGTGTTCGAGGGCATCCTGGCGCTGAGCCGGGCCGGTCACGGCGAGCTCCTGTTCGCCTCTATCGCCCTGGCGCTGTCCGGCGTGGCGGAAGGCATCTCGCTAGTGAGGGCCACCGGGCAGACCCGTCAGCAGGCACGGGAGCGTGACCTCGGGTTCTTCGCCCATCTGCGGACCGCAGCCGACACGACGGTGAAGGCGGCCTTCGTTGAGGACGCCGTGGCGATCGCCGGACTCGCGCTGGCCTTTGCCGGACTGCTGCTGCGGCAGCTCACCGGTTCGGAGGTCTACGACGCCGGGGCCTCGATCGCAATCGGGGCCTTGCTGGTGGCGGCCGCGATCCGGCTCGGCGCCGACAACAGGGACTTGCTCATCGGGAAGTCCGCCGACCCGGCCGAGCGGGAGCTCATCGAGTCTGAGATCGAGTCGGCCGATGGCGTCGCGGCCGTGCTGGAGCTGCTGACTATGCGGCTCGGCCCCGACCACCTGATCGTCGCGGCTCGCGTCGCCTTCGACGACAGCCTCAGTGCTGACCAGGCTGAGGACCTGGCCGATGCCATCGACGCGAGGCTGGCCGAGCAGCTTCCGGTGGTGCCGCACGTGTTCCTCGATCCGACACAGCTGCGCACTAGCGAGCCGCTTGAGGAGGTGGCCCGCCTGCAGGCAAAGTTCAGCGGGCCGGCCTGACCCGTCCCGGGCCGGGCCGGCCCGCGCACGGCCGGGCCTTCCCCGAGGTCTGACGAGGCCCGCCCCGCAGGTGGTTACTTGGCGTTTCCTCGCTTGGCGACGGCGGCCGGGATCCGGCCGGTGCCCGTCGGCAGCAGCGAGTCCGCACTGGCCACGTCCCCGTGCTGGTCGCGGCGCGGCGCGATCGCGGCGCTCGGGTCGTCAGCGCGGGTTTCGTCCGGTCCGCCTCCGAGGCTGTCTCCGGAATCGCTGTCCGGCTCGTCCGCCCGGCGGGGCCACCGGTTCGGCCCGGTGTCCGGGCCGTGCCCCGGAGGCGGATGCTGCAGGCGGTCCAGCGCGACATGCGGCAGCTTGCCCAGGTGCAGGTCACGGAAGACGGGCGCGCGGGCCACCAGGATCACTCCGCCGACCATCGCGACGACACCGCCCAGCTGGAGAGCGAGCAGCCACGGCGTGACGTGCACCACGTCGCCGAACACGAGCACGCCGAGAACGATCCCGGCTGCGGGCTCAGCGGCAGTTACCGCCGGCAGCGACGCGTGCAGCGGGGCGGCGTTGAAAGCGTTCTGCATGAGCCACAGGCCGATCACGCTGGCGACAATCGTCGCGTAGCCCGGCCAGTGCACCAGCAGCTCGAGGCGATGAGGGCCGTCCAGGACCTCCACGCTGAGCCGGGTGAATGCATCGGCGATGCCGAAGAACAGGCCGCTCGCCGTCCCGATGAGCGCAGCCCGGGTCACTCCCGATCGCCGGCGTCCGATCCGGACGAGCACGAGGGCGATGACGGCGATGATCCCGGCGGCGTACCAGTGCGAGAACGAGCCGAACGACTCACCGGGCGCCTTCACGGATCTCGTCAGGGACAGCGCGGCGACCCCCGCCGTGAGGAGGACGGCGCCGATAATCTCGGTTCGCCGCAGCATCTGGCCCGACAGCGGGACGGCTAGCAGGAGCGCGAAGATCAGGTTTGTCGTGAGCAGCGGCTCGGCGATCGACAGGTCAATGTGCCCCAGCGCCCAGGCGTACACCAGGTCGCCGGCGACGAGCACGGCGATTCCGGCGATCCACCGGCGGTTGTGGATCAGCTTGGCGATCAGGCCCAGGCGCATGAACTGCGACGAGCGGACTTTCTCGGCGGCATTCTGCTGGAGCACGAAGCCGAAGCCGCAGAGCATCGCCGCGACGATGGTCGCGATCACGTACAGCGAGTTCATGCCGTCATCCCGGTCTCACCCGCAGGCCAGCCGGAAGGGCGAGCGGGTCGGGCGGCAAACTGCCGCGGCTGCGTCTGCACGCAGGATCCAACGAGCGTGAGCCCGCCGGGGTTCTCCGCCACGCCGGTGGCTACCAAAACTCTGCAAAGACGTTGCGACCGCCAGACCGTTCGCGCGCCACCGGAGTCCGGGGCAATCCCGGACGCGCCACGCCGGGCCGCCAGCTCGTGATCCGAGCCCCGGATGCCCCGTGCCATGGTGCGCCACCTCGTCATTGTCCCGCAATCTGTGTGCTCCGACCCGGAAACCTTCTGGCCGTATGCGCGAGCCCAGCTCACTCGCCGGTTCGCCACTGGGTTTCGGGCGATTCGGTCCTTTTGATGATGAATAATGTACTGGTATCGCCGCCATCCCGGCGCCTGCTCATCACCGTCAAGCGAAGCCGACGAACCTGACTGTTAGCTGAGAGCGGGCACTGCGCCCGGTGCCTCTCCGGGGCACGTTTGGGCGAGCAGACCCTGGTAACGGACCTTTCATGACCGGAAACGAGGTACCAAGCGCGCTGCCGCAGCCGGCAGGCAGGCGCGCCGGGGCGGCATGGTGAAGCGCGACCGGGCCTACTTCATCCTGATGGGCGGCTGCATCGTGGCAGTCATCCTGGCCTGGACCGTGATCCGGCTGTTCTCGGTGACGGCTGCCGTCGTCATATCCGTCTGCGTCGCGCTGGTCCCCCCGATCGCTGCCATCGTGGCTAACGCCGGCGACGAGGGAACCCGCCGCCGCTAGGCCTGGCCACTCCTTCGAGCACCCGGAGCGCGGCCTGGCGGGCTTGCGCGTCGTGTTCCGGCGGCTCTGACGCCAGTCAGAAAAACGGGTGGCCGGCTGCCTGGCTCGGCTGGGTACTCCAGTCCCGGTGCGCGGGCCGGTAGACCGTGTCCCGTGGCGCGGCTGACCCGTCGCCCGGGTCGGCCGTCGTCAGTAGTCCCCCAGCCGTCATCTCGGCAAGAGTCGCATCGACTTCGGCCGGGTCCAGGTGCGTGGCGGCGACAATGGCCGCCCGGCTCGGCCGAAGTCCGGCATATTCCAGCGTGGCGACCGTTTCGTACATGTCGGTCTCTTTATCGGTCAGGCTCTGCGTGTCGACATGCGGGGAGTCGGTGCGCGGTCGGCGGTCGCTGTCTCTCATCAGCTTTCCTCCCGGTGCCGTTACTCGTGCGACGTCGCGATACTGGCGCAACGATCGTGGCGGGTACGCAGTTGCGTTCCCGCCACGACGAGCGCTTACGCGCTTATCGACGGTTAGTTGCTGGGCTTGGGGACAGTGCAGTGGACCTTGGGGTTGGCGCCGGCGTAATTCAGCGGGCCCGCCGCGATCGTGGCCGCCACCGTCCCGGCCCTGGCGCAGCTGACTGTTCCGTCGTAGTAGTGCCGCTGAAGACCGGCGAGAGCTCCGATGATGACCCAGACAACAACCAGTATTCCGACTATCCGCATTGCTGCCTCCGGTAGCGCAGGCGATCACTGTGATCAGCCTCGGCCGCAGCTACCTTCGGAGCGACAGGTTAAACGCCGGCGTCAGGTAGCGGAGTGTCCGGGATGCGACGGGTGCTTCGCCGGGTGAGTCGAGTGCGGCTGCTTGCCGGCAGTGTGATGCCTGGCCCTGGCGCGCCGGTGCAGGATGTGCTTCTCGCTCCGGACGGCTCGGGCCAGTCCGGTGGTCATCCACTCCAGCATCGGCGGCACCTCCGCATGCCAGGTCGCCATCGTGTGCCCGCCTCCCGGCGTGAGGATCAGCGGGACGTTGGCCTGATGCAGCTGCAGCACCTGGTAGAAGTACTGGGCATTAGCGACATCCAGCTTGTCAGCCTGCCCGGCGCCCAGCCAGAACTGCGGCAGGACCGCGCCCGGCGCAAGCGCGCGAACTTCGTCGAGCGGCGTGTTCTCGCGACGGAGCAGCGCGTCCTTGCCGAACGGGCTCACCAGCCTGGGCGGATTGCCGAGTTTGTTATCCATCGGGCTGAAGTAGCCGCTCATGGAGGCCGCGAAGCCATAGCGGTAGCGGTATCGCAGGGCCATGTTGGCCGCGCAGTAGCCGCCCTCGGAATAACCGGCAATGCCCCAGCCAATGCCGGGGGGCTGCACCCGGAGCAGGCGGGACGCCGCGAGCGGCACATCCAGGGCGAGGTAGGTGAGGTCCTGCGGCCCGTGGTACTGGTTCAGGCACTGCAGGGAGATGTTGTTACCGCCGTTGGCATCCGGCATGACGAGCACGGCTGGCCTGGCCTGGCCCTGCTGGACAAGGCTGTCCATCGAGACCTGGACCCCGACCACGTTGATCCAGTCCTGCGGCTCACCTGGCTGGCCGTGGAGCAGCTCGATCACCGGGAACCGGTAGTTCTTGTACTGCGGCTCGAAGTACTGCGGCGGCAGGTAGATGTACACCGATCTGGTGATATGGCTGAGCTTCCCGGCGCGACGACGAACGCGAGGCACGCCGCCACGATGCGGAAAGCGATCCGCCCGGTCGCCACCAGCCACCAGATCAGCGCTCCGAAGCTCAGGACGAGCAGAACGAAAAGCACTGTGCTCTGCGGCTCTAGCATGTGTTGTCTCCCGTATCGCGGAGGCGGTGACGTGACCCCTGGCACGACCGCTCGCGCACCTGCGTTCCGGCCGAGAAACGGCATCGCCAGCCGACCGCTGCGCGGGCTGCCCCGCGGCGCGTGCTCGGGAGGGAGCCTCGCGCCGACCCGGTGTGGCTACCAAGGCAATCAACGCCACGCGGACGCCCGGCTGTGCCCGCCACGACGACCACGCGCGGAATCCATAACAAACGCGCACCGCCGCATTGCCCGCCGTTGGCTTCAGAGGCAGCAGCTGCGAACCTCAAGCCGCATGTTTGAGCCCTGTACAGGGGGCACAACGAGGCAGCAGGCGGGCCCATCCCCCCACCCGCCGCGCAGGGAGCCGACATGATGACGGTTGCGACGCCGATAACGGCGATACGCTCCGGTGAGCTCGAGGATCTGCAGGACGCCGAGCTGCTCACGCTGATCCAGCGGACGCCTGCGGGCACCGCGACGCGGGACGCGGCCTGCGAAGTGCTCGTCACCCGGTACCAGCCGCTGGTGCGGTCCTGCGTGCTCCGGTACCGGAACAGCACCGAGTCGCACGAGGACCTGATGCAGGTCGGCTACGTCGGTCTGCTCAAGGCCATCAACAACTTCGATCCCGCCCTCGGCGCCAGCCTGGCCGGCTATGCCCAGCCGTGCGTGAGCGGCGAGATCAAGCGGCACTTCCGCGACAAGCGCTGGCAGGTGCACGTGAAGCGATCGCTGCAGGAACTGCGGCTCGAGCTGCGGAACGCCGCGGGCGAGCTGACGAACGAGCTCGGCCGGATGCCGACCGGCGCTGAACTTGCCCGCCACCTGAACGTCAGCGAGGACGACGTGCGCGCGGCGCGGCAGGCCGACCTGGCCTTCCAGGTCGCGTCGCTCGACTCGCCGGTCAGCACCCAGGATGGCGCCGCCAGTCTCGGCGAGCTGCTCGGCGACGAGGACCCGCAGCTCGAGCACGTAATCGACATGCAAGCGGTGTGGGCGCACTGGAGCCAGCTGCCCGACCGCGAGCAGCAGCTGCTGCTCATGCGCTTCTACGGCAACATGACCCAGTCCGAGATCGGCGAGCAGCTCGGCATCTCGCAGATGCACGTGTCGCGCCTGCTTGCCGGAGCCCTCAGGTACCTGCGGTCACACCTCACCGAGGCGGTGCCGGCCTGACCGCCGCTACTGGCTTCAGGAGACCGGACACCTTAACGAAGGGATTGCACCGATGAAGACCGCGACGGCCCTCACGGTAGCGGCGATCGGCGCCATCTTCGCGTTTGCCGTGACCGCGGAACCCTCTTTCTTCAACTTCCGTATCGCCGGCTGGGTACTGATTGTCACCGGCGTGATCGGAGCGCTCGTCCCGCGCCGCAGCTACGGCTGGCTGCGCCGCCGGCTGGTACTGAACACCGGTGGCACCGAGCGCAAGGAAGTCGACCTGCGCCAGCGGCGATTCTCGCGTCTGCTGGTGCCGGGCGGCATCATCACCGAAGATCACGATGCAGTGGCTGCGAAGACCCCGGTGGAGAGCGACACCATCGAGCAGTTTATCGAGGAATAGAAGGGCTGCCCCGGGCCCCGCACGCGGGAAGTTTGCGTGCGAGGGCCGGGGGGCATAGGTTAGCCGAGCAGTGTCTACGAAGCAGGCACGCCCTTGACGCCAGAAATGGCGCATGCATGCACTTCACGGTGCGGCACGAGGGTGTGCCTTTTTGTCTGACCCGACACTTGGCCCCTGGTGCGCGCTGTGACCGCAGCCATACCCCCCAGGAGGCACCAGACATGCGGATCGCGATAATCACCGCGCACAGCCCCCTCGCGCGCACAGCAGATCGCACCGGCCAGCTCGACCCGGTCGCGCTGGCCTGCGGGCTAGCAGGACTCAAGCACCGCGTCACGCTGTATGCACGCGCCGAGGACGCAGCCGCACCGCGTACTGCCATCCTGGGTGCCGGCGTATCCGTCGAGCACATTTCGGCGGGCCCGGCTCGCGAGCTGACACCCGAGCACGCCGCCCGGTACCTGCCGGAGATGGCGGCCGCCCTCGCCGACCGCTGGCGCGCTAAGAGCCCGGACATCGTCCATGCGTTCTCCTGGACGGCCGGTCTGGCTGCTATCGGCGCTGTGCGCGGCACGAGCATCCCGGTGGTGCAAACCTTCGGTTCGCTGGCCTCAATCGAGCGCCGGCAGGCGCGTGCCAGTGTGTCCGCCGCCCGCATCAGCCTCGAGGCATCGATGGGCCGCACCGTGGCCATGGTGCTTGCGGCCTCGCAGGAGGAAGCTGGCGAGCTTGCCCGGCTGGCCGTGCCGAGGTCCGTTATCCGGGTGATCCCGGTCGGCGTCGACGACGCCGTGTTCTGCCCGGCCGATGCACGGGCCAGGGTCAGTCCGGCAGCGCGGCTGGTCGCCGTCGCGGACGACCAGGCCCGCGGCCTGCAGTCGGTGATCCGGGCGCTGCCTCACCTCGCGACCGCCAAGCTGACCATCGCGGGCGGCCCGGACGCGCGGCACATGCCGCGCTCGGGACCGTTCCGCGAGCTGGTGCAGCTGGCCGCCGCACTGCACGTCCGCGACCGGGTGACGTTCGCGGGCGAACTGGCTGACGCCGATCTCGCTGAGCTGCTCCGCACCGCCGACGTCATGGTCAGCGCTGCCGCCTACGCGCCATCCGGTCAGGCGGTCGTGCAGGCCATGGCCTGCGGTGTCCCGGTCGTCGCCTCCGCCGTCGGCGGCCAGCGTGACGCCGTCCTCGACGGCACCACCGGCGTGCTGGTGGCGCCAGAGCACCCGGCGATGCTGGTGCAGCGGCTGCGCGCGCTGCTTGCGCAGCCGGCCATGCTGCAGGGCTACGGGATCGCCGCCGCCGACCGGATCCGGTCGCGGTACGCCATCGACCGGATCAGCCAGGAAACGGCAGCAGCCTACGACCGCTGCCTCGCCACCAGCGCGGACGACGTGGTCTCGGAGGACGAGTCCGACGAGGCTGAGGATCTGCACGGCGCGGCAGCATTCGCATTCGCCTGAGCCGCGGTCTGCTGATCCGACCCACGGACGTGGCTGCGGTGGGGTGGGCCTGCCACCCCACCGCAGCCACATCCACGATCGGCGCCAGGCGAGGTTGTCTGCGCGGCGCCGGACTGCCGGGCCCGGGAGCGAGCGCTGCGGACGGGCCAGTCGCCGGCGTTCCCCCCGATGCGAGTCGGGCATGCTTGACTGGCAGCCGCGGGGGATCCGGAGTTCCCCCGACTCCGCCTGCCAGCTGGGGGACCGGCGCGGGGCTGCCACGTTTCCGTCCCGGGAGAAACCGCGCTGTGATCACTACCGAGCAGGTTCTGCTCTCCGAGCGCACGACGCTGCACCTGGGTGGTCCGGCCGCCTGCTTCACCGAGGCTGCGACCTCCGAGGCGCTTGTCGCGGCCGTCCGCCGAGCTGACGCCGAGGCCGAGCCCGTCCTCGTGCTCGGCGGCGGCAGCAACCTCGTCGTGGCGGACGAGGGTTTCCCCGGCGTAGTCGTGCTCGCGGCATCGCAGGGTCTGGAGTTCGCCGCCGACGGCGAGTCCGCCGCGGTGACCGTGGCCGCCGGGCACGACTGGGATGACTTCGTCCAGCGGTGCCTGGCCGAGGGCCTTTCGGGAGTCGAGTGCCTGTCCGGCATTCCCGGCCGGGCGGGGGCGACGCCTATCCAGAACGTCAACGCCTACGGGCAGGACGTGGCGCACACCATTACCTCGGTCCGGGTGTACGACCGGCTGACCGGCAGGGTCATGGTCATGCCTGCGGCTGAGTGCGGCTTCGGGTACCGGACCAGCGTGTTCAAACGTCAGGCGGCCGGGTCCGGCCGCGGCGCGGAGCTGAACCCGGCGGCAGCGACCGGCCGGTTCGTCGTGCTGGCCGTGACTTTCGCCCTGCCGGTCAGCCGTCTCTCGGCGCCGGTTCGCTACGGCGAGCTGAGCCGTGTCCTCGGCGTGGAGCCGGGCGGCCGGGTGCCGCTCGCGGATGCGCGCGCCGGCGTGCTTCAGCTGCGCCGGGGTAAGGGCATGGTGCTCGACCCGGCTGATCCGGACACACGCAGCGCCGGCTCCTTCTTCACCAATCCGGTAGTCCCCGCCGGTCAGCACGCGGATCTGGCGGCCAGGATCCAGGGCGACGGCGGCATCCCGCACTGGCCCGCTGACGACGGCCAGGTAAAGCTGTCGGCGGCCTGGCTGATCGAGCATGCCGGGTTCGGCAAGGGATTCCGGCTCGCGGGCGACGAGGACGGCGCCCGAATCTCCACGAAGCATGCACTCGCGCTCACCAACCCCGGAGACGGCAGCACCGCGAGCCTGATCAGGCTGGCCAGCCACATCCGCGCCGGCGTGCTCGCGCGATTCGAGGTGGAGCTGACGAACGAGCCCGTCCTGGTCGGCGTCGCGCTCTGACGCTGCGTGCGCGGTGGCGCTGCACGTGATTTAGCTGGCGTTTTCCGGCTGGTCGCTGCGAGCGCCGACGGGTGAGTGGCCGTCGGCCCGGTCGTCGGCGGGCGCTGCGAGCCAGCCGTCGATACCGGCCAGCAGACGGTCCCTGAGCGCAGGCGGGGCAGCGGAGCCGAGCACCGACATCCGGGCGAGCCCGGCGAGCTCGGTGTCGGACAGCCCGTGGACCTGCCGGGCCAGCTCGTACTGCGCCGCCAGCCGCGGGCCGAACAGCAGCGGGTCATCGGCGCCGAGCGCGACCGGGACTCCGGCATCGAGCAGTGTGAGCAGCGGCACCTGCAGGGCCGTCGCGGCCACGCCCAGCGCCACGTTTGATGTCGGGCACACCTCGAGCGTGATGCCGCCGCCCGCGAGGCGCTGCAGCAGCTCAGGGTCGCTAGCTGCGGAGACGCCGTGGCCGACCCGGTCCGCATGCAGCTGATCCAGGCAGGCGCGCACACTCTCCGGGCCTGCCAGCTCGCCGCCGTGCGGAACCGAGCGCAGCCCGGCGCGGCTCGCGATCCGGAACGCGGGGGCGAAGTCCGCGACGGTGCCGCGGCGTTCGTCACTGCTCAGGCCGAACCCGACGACGCCGCGGTCGGCGTAGGCAGCGGCGAGCCGGGCGAGCGTGCGTGCGTCCAGCGGGTGCCGGGTGCGGTTGGCGGCGACGACGATGCCGATGCCGATACCGGTCGCCTCCGCGGCGCGGTGCGCGGCGTCCAGCACGAGCTCGAGCATCGGCGTCAGCCCGCCAAACCGGGCCGCGTACCCCGACGGGTCGATCTGCAGCTCCAGCCAGCCTGAGCCTTCGGTGAGCTCGTCCTGCGCCGCCTCGGCCAGCAGCCTGCGGACGTCGCCGGGCGTCCGGACCACCGACCGGGCAATGTCGTAGAGCCGCTGGAACCGGAACCAGCCGCGCTCGTCGGCGCCACTGAGCTGCGGCGGCCACTCCTCGGCGAGCGCCTCGGGCAGGTGAACCCGGTGCTGGGTGGCGAGATCGACGAGCGTGCCGTGGCGCATGGACCCGGTGAAGTGCAGGTGCAGGTGCGCCTTCGGCAGCGCCGCGATGGGCCGTGGCATCCGGTAATTCTGCCAGGCCGTGCTCGTAGCTGGCGGCGCGCGGCGAGCGAGCCGCGGTTAGTGAGCCGTCGTCAGCGAGCCGAGCTCAGCAGCTTCGCCAGCCGGGAGACGCCTTCCTCCAGGTCGGCGTCGCCGAGCGCACACGACAGCCGGAAGTACCCGTCGGTGCCGAACGCCTCGCCGGGAACCACCGCAACGTCGGCCTCGTCGAGGAGCACCTCGGCGAGCTGGCCGGAGGTAGCCGGGCGCTGACCCGCGATCTGCTTCCCGAGCACGCCCTTGACCGACGGATAGCAGTAGAACGCGCCCTCGGGCAGCGGGCAGAGCACGCCCGGTATGTCGTTCAGCATCGAGGTCATGACCTGGCGGCGCCGGTCGAACGCGGCCCGCATGTGCGCGGCCGCCGACAGGTCGCCGGACACGGCGGCCAGAGCCGCCGCCTGGGCCACGTTGCTGACGTTCGAGGTGGCATGGGACTGCAGGTTGGTCGCCGCCTTGATGACGTCCGCAGGTCCGGTCATCCAGCCCACCCGCCAGCCGGTCATCGCGTAGGTCTTGGCGACTCCGTTGAGCACGACGCAGCGGTCGGCGATCTCCGGCGCGACAACCGGCATGGAGACGAATCGCGCGTCGCCGTAGACCAGGTGCTCGTAGATCTCGTCGGTGACGACCCAGATGCCGCTGGTCGGCTGCCCAGCGGCCGATCTCGGCCACCAGCTCCGGCGGGTAGACCGCGCCAGTCGGGTTCGACGGGGACACGAAGAGCAGCAGCTTGGTCCGGTCGGTCAGGTGCGCCTCGAGCTGCTCGACGCTGACCAGGTAGCCGCTGGTCTCGTCGGTGCGCACCAGGACCGGGACGCCGCCAGCCAGCGCGATCGACTCCGGATAGCTGGTCCAGTACGGCGTCGGGAGCAGCACCTCGTCGCCCGGGTCGAGCAGCGTCGCGAACGACTCGTACACGGCATGCTTGCCGCCGTTGGTGACCAGCACCTGGCTGGCCGAGATCACGAGGCCGGAGTCGCGGGCTGTCTTGGCAGCGATCGCCTCGCGTAGCTCCGGCAGCCCGGCAGCCGGGGTGTACTTGTGGAACCTCGGCTCGGCGCAGGCACGCTGGGCAGCCTCGACGATGTAGCCCGGCGTGGGGAAGTCAGGCTCCCCGGCACCGAAGCCGATGACCGGACGGCCCGCGGCCTTGAGTGCCTTGGCCTTCGCGTCGACTGCCAGCGTGGCTGACTCGGCGATCGCGGCGATCCGCGCTGAGACTCGTGTTGATGGGGCCATGTGATCTATGTTCCCATCCCGCACCTGTGGCCGGGCCGGTGGCCGGGCCGGCGAGTGGCCGGGCCGGGCGACCAGCCGGGGCCCGGGCCGGTTCTCCTGCACAGTTCGACGGCAGGGCGCTCGCCACGTACACTTCTGGATCTGGTGGTGGTCCGCCAGTGGCCCGTGCATGCCTGCGCGAGCCGTCACAGGGCAGTAGCTCAATTGGCTAGAGTCCCGGTCTCCAAAACCGGCGGTTGGGGGTTCGAGTCCCTCCTGCCCTGCGAGTACGGCCCGTGCGCGTTGCGGGCAATTGGCGGCACCAGCCGGCGAAGATCGTTTCTCAGGTGAGGACATGGCGACTCAGACACGTGGACCGGCCCCGGAGAGGGCCGCGAAGCCCAACCGCCCGGCGGGCCGGGACCGGACGACTCCGGCTCAGTTCGTCTCCGAGGTACGGGACGAGCTTCGCAAGGTCGTCTGGCCGACCCGCAAGGAGCTCGTGACCTATACGACGGTCGCGCTGATCTTCATCCTGATCATGGTCGGGATCGTGACTGGCCTGGACGTGGCCTTCACGAGGCTGGTGTTTGCCCTCTTCGGCTGAGGTTTGACGGCTGGGTGTCCCGCCGCGCACTGAGCGTGGCAGCATGATCACAGGGGCCCCGGCCTGCGCCGCAGCAGTGAGAATCAGGCGGCGCTGGGGTCCAGCCAGCAGCGCAGCAAGAGCGCAGGGAGAAAGAGAATCGTGTCCGAGTCCGAATGGCCGCTAGGTGAACCGCAGGCTGAGGAGCCGACAACTGGCGACTCGTCAGGCGGTCAGCCGTCCGACGGCGAGTCCGGCAGTGCTGACGGCAACGCTGCCGACTTCTTCGCCGGCGTGCTGCCTCGTACCGAGACCGAGCAGGAGAGCGAGCCGCCGGCGGTCGCCGTCAGCGATGCCGCAGAAGAGGACGCCGGGGAAGCTGCCAGCGACGCTGGTGACGAGGACGCCGGAGAAGTCGCCAGCGACGCTGAGGACGAGGACGAGGACGAGGAAGCGGATCCGGTCCAGGAGTTCAAGACTGAGCTGCGGATGCTGCCAGGTGACTGGTACGTCGTGCACTCCTACGCCGGTTACGAGAACCGGGTGCGAACGAACCTGGAGAGCCGGACTCAGTCCCTCAACATGGAGGACTTCATCTACCAGATCGAGGTCCCCACGCACGAGGTGATCGAGGTCAAGTCCGGCAAGCGGCAGCAGGTGCAGGAGAAGGTGCTGCCTGGCTACATCCTGGTGCGGATGGACCTGACCGACGAGTCCTGGGCCGCGGTCCGCAACACTCCCGGCGTGACCGGCTTCGTGGGGCTGTCGAGCCGCCCGTCGCCGCTGAGCCTGGACGAAGTCGCCAGCTTGCTGGCGCCGGTGCCCGAGGAGAAGGCAGCGAAGAAGGCCGAGGCCGTCCGGGCCGCCGCCGTTGACTTCGAGATCGGCCAGTCGGTTACCGTGATGGACGGGCCATTCGCAACCCTGCCGGCCACCGTGAACGAGATCAACCCCGACACCCAGAAGCTCAAGGTGCTCGTGTCGATCTTCGGCCGGGAGACGCCGGTGGAACTCTCCTTCGACCAGGTCAGCAAGATCTGACCGAGCGCGAACCGCTCGATCACGGACACACGGAACGGAAAGCAGGTAGGACCCCAAGATGGCTCCCAGGAAGAAGAAGGTCGCTGCGATCGTTAAGGTCCAGCTGAACGCGGGCGCCGCGACACCCGCTCCGCCAGTCGGTACCGCGCTCGGCCCGCACGGCGTCAACATCATGGACTTCGTGAAGCAGTACAACGCTGCGACCGAGGCCCAGCGAGGCAACGTCATCCCCGTGGAGATCACGATCTACGAGGACCGGTCGTTCAGCTTCATCACCAAGACGCCGCCAGCGCCTGAGCTGATCAAGAAGGCAGCCGGCGTGCAGAAGGGCAGTGGCGAGCCCCACAAGACCAAGGTCGGCTCGATGACCCGGGCGCAGGTGCGTGAGATCGCCCAGGTCAAGATGCCGGATCTCAACGCCAAGTCGGTCGAGGCGGCTGAGAAGATCATCGCCGGCACCGCTCGCTCGATGGGCATCCGGGTCGAGAGCTAACCTCACCGGACCCCGAGTACCGACAACCAGAGAAACTGCCGCGCCGCGACTGGCGTGACAGGTGGCAGGGCCAGGCGCTGGCCCGCTGACCACGAACTCCGCGAAGCAAGGAGAGGCTCATCATGAAGCGCAGTAAGGCATACCGGAAGGCTGACGAGAACGTCGAGGCTGGCCGGCTGTACACCCCGGCGGAGGCCGTCGCTCTGGCGAAGGACACCTCTACCACCAAATTCGACTCCACGGTCGAGGTCGCGTTCCGCCTCGGCGTCGACCCCCGCAAGGCTGACCAGATGGTCCGCGGCACCGTGAACCTGCCGAACGGGACCGGCAAGACGGCTCGCGTGCTGGTGTTCGCGACCGGTGAGCGCGCGGAGGAGGCCAAGGCCGCAGGTGCCGACTTCGTCGGCGCCGACGAGCTGATCGAGCGGGTTCAGGGCGGTTTCCTCGACTTCGACGCCGTCGTCGCCACGCCGGACCTCATGGGCAAGGTCGGGCGTCTTGGCCGGGTGCTCGGCCCGCGCAGCCTGATGCCGAACCCGAAGACCGGCACCGTCACGATGGACGTCGGCAAGGCCGTCACCGACATCAAGGGCGGCAAGATCGAGTTCCGCGTCGACAAGAACAGCAATCTGCACCTGATCATCGGCAAGGCGTCGTTCCCCGACCGCGCACTGGTGGAGAACTACGCCGCCGCGATGGATGAGGTCATGCGGCTCAAGCCGGCCGCGGCCAAGGGCAAGTACCTCAAGAAGGTGGCGATCACCACCACGATGGGCCCCGGCATCCAGGTCGACCCCGCCATTACCCGGGGCCTCACCGGCGAGTTCGAGGGCGAGCCCGCGGCGGTCTGATTCGCTGGCCTGACCCGCTGGGCTGCCTCGCTGTTGCGGCAAGCCCGGCCGGCCGCCAGTCCGTTGTGCCAGCTCTGCTGTGCCAGCTCTGTTCTAGCCAGCACTGCTGAGCCAGCACTGCTGAGCCAGCACTGCTGAGCCAGCACTGCTGCGGCCGCTACCACAGGCGATTTGGCTGTGCGCTGGCCGGCCGCGTAGTCTGAATGTTGCCAAAGACCGTCGGCTGTTGCCGCGCCCCACGCGCGGCGACCGAAGGCTCGTGTGAGCGAGCGGCCCGCGCAGGCGAACTGGACTTGCTCCGAGTTGCGGCTAGTACCCGGGCCGGAGTCACGCCCCGTACGTCTGCGTACGGGGCGTTCGCATGTACGGACCTCGCCGGCGACCGACAAGCCGGGCTCGCCGCACGCGGCGGGACACCGAGCACGAAGGGAGGCCCGTGGCGAGGGCGGATAAGGTGACCGCGGTCGCCGAGCTGACCGAGCGGTTTCAGAGCTCGGCTGGCGCAGTGCTGACCGAGTACCGCGGCCTGACAGTGTCACAGCTCGGCGAGCTGCGCGAGTCGCTGGGCACCAACGCGACATTCTCGGTCGTCAAGAACACGCTGACGAAGATTGCGGCTAGCGAGGCCGGAGTCACTACAGAGCTGACCGACCTCCTCTCTGGCCCGTCGGCCATTGCGTTCGTCGACGGCGACGTGGTGGAGGCGGCCAGGGGGCTGCGCGACTTCGCCAGGGCGAATCCGCTGCTGGTTATCAAGGGCGGCGTGCTGGACGGTAAGCCGCTGACGTCGGCGGAGATCGTCAGGCTGGCCGACCTGGAGTCCCGCGAGGTACTCCTGTCCAAGCTGGCAGGCGCTCTGAAGGCGTCGCTGGCCAACGCGGCCGGCACGTTCGCGGCGCTGCCTGTTCAGATGGCGCGGCTGCTGGGCGCGCTCGAGACGAAGAGGGCGGGCGAAGGCGACAGCGGTGCTGGCGTCCCAGCCGAAGTCAGCCCGGACTCCGCCGGGCCCGCTCCAGAGGCTGCTGAGGCGACGCCTGACAACGGCGAGGAGAGCTAACCAGTCACCTCGGGTGACAAGCAGCAAACCCCGCGGGTGGCTGACGGCCATCGGCGACACACGGAAATGATGGGAAGAGGAAGCACCACCATGGCAAAGATCAGCTCGGACGACCTGCTCGAGGCGTTCAAGGAGATGACGCTGATCGAGCTCTCTGAGTTCGTGAAGCAGTTCGAGGAGACCTTCGACGTTAAGGCCGCCGCGCCGGTGGCTGCTGCGGTTGCCGCTCCGGGCGGCGCTGGCGGCGCCGCCGCCGAGGAGCCTGAGGAGAAGGACGAGTTCGACGTCGTCCTCGAGGCCGCCGGTGACAAGAAGATCCAGGTCATCAAGGAGGTCCGGACCCTCACGAGCCTGGGTCTCAAGGAGGCCAAGGACCTCGTCGACGGCGCGCCCAAGCCGCTGCTCGAGCGCGTGAACAAGGAGGCGGCGGACAAGGCCAAGGCTGCCCTTGAGGGCGCGGGCGCCACGGTCACCGTCAAGTAGCAAGCACGGTCGCCGTCAGGCGACCTGTGACGGCCCGCTGCCACCGCCACGCGCGGTCGGTGGCGGGCCGTCTGCTTTCCCGGCAGGGCTACTCCCGGCCACAGCCGGGAATGGAACAGATACTCAGAGTGTTACAGCACTCTGGCAGGACAGCCACAAAGTCCGCTGACGGTCGAACGAGAAGCCTTACCCGCCTGCTCATAGCCCTAAACGGCGCAGAAGGTGTGAGGTTCGTCACATAGCTAATGGTTGCGACACAGGCCTTCCAGGGCTTGACGTATCGCTTCAGACGAGCGATGCTCCATTGCAACCGTGAACCTCATAGTGACGTACAGTTGACCAGCGGTGTGTCCTTCGACTACACTGCCAATTTGCGCTGCACTTACTCGTCCTACGGCTCCCATCCCCTAGCGGCATAGCCGCGGGGCGTTTCGCGTGCGCGCGGTGCACCGTCCGCAACAAGCTCGGAAGGACCCCTGTTGGCAGCCTCGCGCAGCGCCTCAGCTACCGTTCCCGGTCCCCGTCGTGTTTCCTTTGCTCGCATCAACGAGCCCCTAGAAGTGCCCGGCCTCCTCGCCCTGCAAACCGAGTCGTTCGACTGGCTGCTGGGCAACGAGCGCTGGCGGGCACGGCTCGATGCCGAGAAGAAGGCGGGACATAAGAATCTCCCGGAGCAGTCCGGCCTCGAAGAGATCTTCGAGGAGATTAGTCCGATCGAGGACTTTACCGGGACCATGTCTCTCTCGTTCCGCGATCACCGGTTCGAGCCGCCCAAGTACTCCGCGGAGGAGTGCAAGGACAAGGACATGACCTTCTCCGCGCCCATGTTCGTCACCGCCGAGTTCATCAACAACTCGACCGGTGAGATCAAGAGCCAGACCGTCTTCATGGGCGACTTCCCGCTCATGTCGGCTAAGGGCACGTTTATCATCAACGGCACCGAGCGTGTCGTCGTCTCGCAGCTCGTCCGCTCGCCGGGTGTCTACTTCGACCGCCAGGTCGACAAGACGTCGGACAAGGACATCTACAGCTGCAAGGTCATCCCGTCCCGCGGCGCCTGGCTTGAGTTCGAGATCGACAAGCGCGACAGCGTCGGCGTTCGCATCGACCGTAAGCGCAAGCAGTCCGTGACGGTGCTGCTCAAGGCACTGGGCTGGGACGAGGCGAAGATCCTCGAGCGGTTCGGCCAGTTCGAGTCCATGCGGGCCACGCTGGAGAAGGACCACACCACCGGCCAGGACGACGCGCTCCTGGACATCTACCGCAAGCTGCGGCCGGGTGAGCCGCCGACGCGGGAGTCAGCGCAGGCTCTGCTGGAGAACCTGTACTTCAACCCGAAGCGCTACGACCTGGCCAAGGTCGGCCGTTACAAGGTCAACAAGAAGCTCGGGCTCCAGCAGGAGATCAGCACCGGCGTGCTGACCGAGGAAGACATCGTCTCCACCATCGAGTACCTCGTCCGGCTGCACGTCGGCGAGGAGGAGATGAAGTCCGGGGCGGAGATGATCCCGGTCGAGACCGACGACATCGACCACTTCGGCAACCGCCGCCTGCGCACCGTGGGCGAGCTCATCCAGAACCAGGTCCGGCTGGGCCTGGCCCGGATGGAGCGGGTTGTCCGCGAGCGGATGACGACCCAGGACGTCGAGGCGATCACGCCGCAGACCCTGATCAACATCCGGCCGGTCGTGGCTTCCATCAAGGAGTTCTTCGGCACGAGCCAGCTGTCGCAGTTCATGGACCAGACCAACCCGCTGGCTGGCCTGACCCACAAGCGGCGCCTGTCCGCGCTCGGTCCCGGCGGCCTGTCCCGTGAGCGGGCCGGATTCGAGGTCCGCGACGTGCACCCCAGCCACTACGGCCGGATGTGCCCGATCGAGACTCCTGAAGGCCCGAACATCGGCCTCATCGGCTCGCTGTCCTCCTACGCCCGGGTGAACGCGTTCGGCTTCGTCGAAACGCCGTACCGCAAGGTCAGGGCGGGCAAGGTCACCGAGCAGATCGACTACCTGACGGCCGACGAAGAGGACCGGCACGTCATCGCGCAGGCGAACACCCCGATCGACCCGGACGGCAGCTTCTCCGAGGACCGCGTCCTCGTGCGCCGGAAGGGCGGCGAGGTCGACTACATCAAGCCCGACGACGTCGACTACATGGACGTCTCGCCGCGGCAGATGGTGTCGGTCGCAACCGCGATGATCCCGTTCCTCGAGCACGACGACGCCAACCGAGCCCTGATGGGCTCGAACATGCAGCGCCAGTCCGTCCCGCTGCTCCGCAGCGAGGCGCCCCTGGTCGGTACCGGCATGGAGTACCGCGCTGCTGTCGACGCCGGCGACGTGATCGTGGCCGAGAAGGCTGGCGTCGTCGAGCAGGTGTCCGCCGACTACATCACGGTGGCGAACGACGACGGCACCCGGACCGATTACCTGGTGTCGAAGTTCCGCCGGTCCAACCAGGGCACGTGCTTCAACCAGAAGCCGGTCGCCACTGAGGGCCAGCGGGTCGAGGTCGGCCAGGTCATCGCCGATGGCCCGTGCACCGACAACGGCGAGATGGCGCTCGGCCGCAACCTGCTCGTGGCGTTCATGCCGTGGGAGGGTCACAACTACGAGGACGCGATCATCCTGAGCCAGCGGCTGGTGCAGGACGACGTACTCTCCTCGATCCACATCGAGGAGCACGAGGTCGACGCGCGGGACACCAAGCTCGGCCCGGAGGAGATCACCAGGGACATCCCGAACGTCTCCGACGAGGTTCTGGCTGACCTCGACGACCGCGGCATCATCCGCATCGGCGCCGAGGTCGTCACCGGGGACATCCTGGTCGGCAAGGTCACGCCCAAGGGCGAGACGGAGCTGACCCCGGAGGAGCGGCTGCTGCGCGCGATCTTCGGCGAGAAGGCTCGTGAGGTCCGCGACACCAGCCTCAAGGTGCCGCACGGCGAGTCCGGCAAGGTCATCGGCGTCCGGGTCTTCACCCGCGACAACGGTGACGAGCTGCCGCCGGGCGTCAACGAGCTCGTCCGCGTCTACGTCGCTGCCAAGCGCAAGATCACCGATGGCGACAAGCTCGCTGGCCGGCACGGCAACAAGGGCGTCATCGCCAAGATCCTGCCGGTCGAGGACATGCCGTTCCTGTCGGACGGCACGCCTGTCGACATCATCCTGGGCCCGCTCGGCGTGCCGCGCCGGATGAACCTCGGCCAGATCCTGGAGACCCACCTCGGCTGGGTCGCCAATGCCGGCTGGGAGATCGACGGCGACGACGCCGACTGGAAGAACAGGCTGCGCAAGATCGGTGCCGACTCCGCGGAGCCCGGCAGCGCCGTTGCGACGCCCGTCTTCGACGGCGCTAAGGAAGAGGAGATCACCGGGCTGCTCGCGAGCACCCGGCCGAACCGGGACGGCGACCGGCTGGTCGGCGGTACCGGCAAGGCGCGGCTGTTCGACGGCCGGACCGGTGAGCCCTTCAAGGACCCGATCTCAGTCGGCTACATCTACATCCTCAAGCTGCTGCACCTGGTGGACGACAAGATCCACGCCAGGTCCACCGGACCGTACTCCATGATCACCCAGCAGCCGCTCGGCGGTAAGGCCCAGTTCGGCGGCCAGCGCTTCGGTGAGATGGAGGTGTGGGCCCTGGAGGCCTACGGCGCGGCCTATGCCCTGCAGGAGCTGCTGACCATCAAGTCCGACGACATCCTCGGACGAGTCAAGGTCTACGAGGCCATCGTCAAGGGCGAGAACATCCCCGAGCCCGGCATCCCTGAGTCCTTCAAGGTGCTGATCAAGGAGATGCAGTCGCTCTGCCTGAACGTGGAGGTCCTCTCCAGCGACGGCGCGGCCATCGAGATGCGCGACACCGACGAGGACGTCTTCCGCGCTGCGGAGGAACTCGGAATCGACCTGTCCCGGCGCGAGCCGAGCAGCGTCGAAGAGGTCTGATCAGCTACGAGAAGTACGACGGAACTACCTCAGGGGAAACACAACGTGCTAGACGTCAACTTCTTCGACGACCTGCGAATTGGCCTTGCCACCGCGGACGACATCCGGACGTGGTCTCACGGCGAGGTCAAGAAGCCCGAGACCATCAACTACCGGACTCTGAAGCCCGAAAAGGACGGTCTCTTCTGCGAGAAGATTTTCGGTCCCACCCGGGACTGGGAGTGCTACTGCGGTAAGTACAAGCGCGTTCGCTTCAAGGGCATCATCTGCGAGCGCTGCGGTGTCGAGGTCACCCGTGCCAAGGTGCGGCGTGAGCGGATGGGCCACATCGAGCTGGCCGCGCCGGTCACCCACATCTGGTACTTCAAGGGTGTCCCGAGCCGCCTCGGTTACCTGCTCGACCTGGCGCCGAAGGACCTGGAGAAGGTCATCTACTTCGCCGCCTACATGATCACCTACGTGGACGACGAGGCGCGTCAGCGCGACCTGCCGAGCCTCGAGGCCAAGATCACGGTCGAGAAGGGCCAGCTCGAGCAGCGTCGCGACGCTGACATCGAGGCCCGCCAGGCCAAGCTGGAGAAGGACCTGGCCGAGCTCGAGGCGGCGGGCGCCAAGGGTGACGCACGCCGTAAGGTCCGCGAGGCCTCCGACCGCGAGTGCAAGCAGATCCGCGATCGCGCCCAGCGCGAGATCGACCGGATCGAGGAGGTCTGGAATCGCTTCCGCAACCTCAAGGTCCAGGACCTGGAGGGCGACGAGCTGCTCTACCGCGAGATGCGGGACCGGTTCGGCCGGTACTTCCGCGGCGGCATGGGCGCTCAGGCGATCCAGGAGCGGGTCGGCAGCTTCGACCTCGACGCCGAGGCCGCCAACCTGCGGGAGATCATCCGGACCGGCAAGGGCCAGCGGAAGGCGCGGGCGCTCAAGCGGCTCAAGGTCGTGTCGGCGTTCCTCAACACCACCAATAGCCCTCTCGGCATGGTGCTCGACTGCATCCCGGTCATCCCGCCGGACCTGCGGCCGATGGTTCAGCTGGACGGCGGCCGGTTCGCCACGTCCGACCTGAACGACCTGTACCGCCGCGTCATCAACCGGAACAACCGGCTGAAGAGGCTGCTCGACCTCGGCGCGCCCGAGATCATCGTCAACAACGAGAAGCGGATGCTCCAGGAGGCCGTGGACTCGCTGTTCGACAACGGCCGCCGGGGCCGCCCGGTCACCGGGCCGGGCAACCGCCCGCTGAAGTCGCTGTCCGACATGCTCAAGGGCAAGCAGGGCCGGTTCCGCCAGAACCTGCTCGGCAAGCGCGTCGACTACTCGGGCCGGTCGGTCATCGTCTGCGGTCCGCAGCTCAAGCTGCACCAGTGCGGCCTGCCGAAGGAGATGGCGGTCGAGCTGTTCAAGCCCTTCGTGATGAAGCGGCTGGTGGACCTCAATCACGCGCAGAACATCAAGTCCGCCAAGCGGATGGTGGAGCGCGCGCGGCCGGTGGTGTGGGACGTACTCGAGG
This sequence comes from uncultured Actinomycetota bacterium, assembly GCA_963711535.1. Taxonomy (GTDB): domain Bacteria; phylum Actinomycetota; class Actinomycetes; order Streptosporangiales; family Streptosporangiaceae; genus JAJYUU01. Next base: position 2,275,748 of record CAVQEN010000008.1, read on the forward strand.
AAGTCATCACCGAGCACCCGGTGCTGCTGAACCGCGCGCCGACCCTGCACCGCCTGGGCATCCAGGCCTTCGAGCCGCAGCTGGTCGAGGGCAAGGCCATCCAGATCCACCCGCTCGTCTGCACCGCGTTCAACGCGGACTTCGACGGCGACCAGATGGCTGTCCACGTGCCGCTGTCAGCCGAGGCGCAGGCCGAGGCCCGGATTCTGATGCTGTCGACGAACAACATCCTGAAGCCGGCCGACGGCAAGCCGGTCACGATGCCGACGCTGGACATGGTTATCGGCATCTACTGGCTGACCAGGGACAAGGAAGGTGCTCCGGGCGAGGGCCGCGCGTTTTCCAGCCTGGCCGAGGCGCTGATGGCGTACGACGCCGGCGATCTCGACCTGCAGGCGAAGGTCCAGGTCCGGCTGTCCGGCGTCACCCCGCCTCGCGGGCTCGAGGTGCCGGAGGGATGGGAGCTAGGCCAGCCGCTGCGGCTGGAGACCACCCTGGGGCGCTGCCTGCTCAACGAGACGCTCCCGGACGACTACCCGTTCGTGAACTTCGTGGTCGGCAAGAAGCAGCTGTCCACGATCGTGAACGAGCTAGCCGAGAGCTACCCGAAGGTCGAGGTGGCCGCGGCGCTCGACGCGCTCAAGGACACCGGCTTCCACTGGGCCACCCGGTCCGGTGTCACCGTTGCCATGGAGGACGTGGTCGCCCCGCCGAACAAGCGGGAGATCCTCGACACCTACGAGAAGCGCGCCGACAAGGTGCAGCGTGAGTACGAGCGCGGCCTGATCACCGACGACGAGCGCCGTCAGGAGCTCATCGAGATCTGGACGCACGCGACTGCCGACGTGGCGCAGGACATGGAGAAGGCCTTCCCGGAGACCAACTCGGTCTGGATGATGGTCAACTCTGGTGCAGCCGGAAACCTCATGCAGGTCCGGCAGATTGCTGGTATCCGCGGTCTGGTGTCGAACCCGAAGGGCGAGACGATCCCGCGGCCGATCAAGTCCAGCTTCCGCGAGGGGCTGTCGGTGGTCGAGTACTTCATCTCGACCCACGGCGCCCGGAAGGGCCTTGCCGACACCGCGCTGCGGACCGCCGACTCCGGGTACCTCACCCGGCGCCTGGTCGACGTGGCGCAGGACGTCATCGTCCGCGAGGAGGACTGCGGCACCGACCGGTCGCTGCCGATGCGCATCGGTTCGAAGGACGCGGACGGCATCGTCCGCAAGTTCCCGAACATCGAGAACACCGGTACCGGGCGCACCCTGTCCGAGGACGTGACCGGCCCCGACGGCACCGTGCTTGCGGCCGCCGAGTCGGACATGACCGAGGCAATGATCGAGGCAATGATCGAGGCCGGCGTGGAGAGCGTCCGCACCTACTCGGTGCTGGTCTGCCAGGCCAAGGTGGGCGTCTGCGGCAAGTGCTACGGGCGGTCGCTGGCGACCGGCAAGCGGGTGGACGTCGGCGAGGCGGTGGGCATCATCGCCGCGCAGTCCATCGGTGAGCCGGGCACCCAGCTGACGATGCGGACCTTCCACACTGGTGGTGTGGCCGGACTCGACATCACCCACGGTCTGCCGCGAATCCAGGAGCTGTTCGAGGCCAGGATCCCGAAGGGCCTGGCGCCGATCAGCGAAGTCGAGGGCAAGATCCGGATCGACGAGCAGGACAAGTCCCGCAAGATCGTTGTCGTGCCGGACGACGGCTCCGAGGAGGTCCCCTACCAGGTCTCCATGCGGGCCAGGCTGCTGGTCAGCGAGGGCGACCACGTCCGGGTCGGACAGCAGCTGATCGCCGGCGCGGTCAACCCGCACGAGGTGCTCCGCATCCTCGGTTCGCGCGAGGTGCAGCTGCACCTGGTGCACGAGGTGCAGGAGGTCTACCGGTCTCAGGGCGTGTCGATTCACGACAAGCACATCGAGATCATCATCCGGCAGATGCTCAAGCGGGTGAACGTGATCGAGTCCGGTGATACCGACCTGCTGCCCGGCGAGCTGGTCGAGCGGCCGAGGTTCGAGGAGGTCAACCGCGCAGTCGTCGAGGCGGGCGGCACCTCGGCGGCAGGCCGTCCGCAGCTCATGGGCATCACGAAGGCCTCGCTGGCGACCGAGTCCTGGCTGTCGGCGGCGTCCTTCCAGGAGACCACCCGGGTGCTGACCGACGCGGCAATCCACGCCCGGTCGGACTCGCTGGTCGGCCTGAAGGAGAACGTCATCATCGGCAAGCTCATCCCGGCGGGTACCGGCATGCAGCGGTACCGCGGCCTGCGGGTCGAGCCGACGGAGGAGGCGAAGGCGGCCGTCTACCCGCCGACCTCCTACGACAGCCCGGCTGACTACTCCTTCGGTCAGGTCGCCGGACAGGCGATTCCGCTCGAGGAGTACGACTTCGGCGCCTACAACAGGTAGGAAACGAGGTTTTTCGACAAGCAGCGCCCCGGCCTTCAGGCCGGGGCGCTGCTGTGTGCTGGCCGGGGCCCTGCTGCCCGTTCGCCGTGTACGGCAGCCGGGGCTCTGGCGGCGGGCGCAGCCCGGCTCGTACCGAGAGCCGCGTAGCGGGAAGCTGCCGGGAGGCCGGCGGCCACGTTTCATGACGCCGTGTTTCATAACAGCTGTGCATGGTAGAAGCACGGCTGCCGCGAGCGGTGCCAGATCCGCGTCCGGCAGCGGAGGGGCTGATGAAAGCGACGCCGCGGGCTGCCGCCGGCGGCCTGGCCCGTGCGTACGCGGCGCTGGTCGTGTCGCTGCGGTATGTCGTGCTGGCGGGCTGGATCGCGGCCGTGGTGGCGGCGGTCGCGCACCTGCCTGCGCTGGCGCCGTCCAGCGGCGTGGCCGAACTGGTGCCCGCGAGTTCGGCCGCGGTGCAGACCGAGTACACGGCAACCCGGCTCTTCGGCGAGCCGCTCGACGCTCAGGCCGTGGTGGTGCAGCGGGCCGCGCACGGACTGCGGCCGAGCGTGGTGGAGCACGCGGTCACGGCCGCGGTTGGCCTCGACACGGGGCACGCGACCGGCCCGGCGATCAGCGGCCTGGCGGGTGCCGTTCCGGTGCCGAACACCGACCGGATCTTCCCGGGTTCGCGGGAGAACTCGACCACGGTGCTGACGTTCCTCTACTTCCGGCCCGGCACGTCGGCGGCCGCCCAGCTCATCGGCGGGGAGCAGTACGCCCGCCAGTACGCCTCGGCGCCGGCCGATCACCTGGTCGGCGTCACCGGCGCTGATCCGGCCATCGAGGACCAAGCCGCGATCATCGATCAGCGCCTGGTCTGGGTCGAGCTCGGGACCGTTCTGGCGATCGCGCTGATCGTCGGATTCTTCTTCCTGTCGCCCGGCGCGCCCCTGGCGACGCTGGCCTGTGCCGTCACGTCTTATCTGCTCGCCGTCCGGGTGGTCGCGCGGGTGCTGCAGCTGATGCACGTGACCCTGCCGCCAGACGTGGAGCCGGTGCTGGTCGTCCTGCTCCTGGGCGTGACTACCGACTACTCGGTGTTCTTCCTGTCCGGCATGCGGACCCGGCTGGCTGAGGGCCTGACCAAGGTGCAGGCGGCGCGGGTGACCACGGCCGAGTTCTCCCCGATCATCCTGGCAGCGGGAACTCTGGTCGCCGCCGGGACCGCCTCCCTGGCGGTGGCGAAAATGCCGCTCATCAGCGCCTTCGGCCCGGCGCTCGCCGTGACCGTGCTGACCGCGATGGTCGTCTCGCTGACCCTGGCGCCGGCGCTGATCGGGATCTTCGGCAGTGCGCTGTTCTGGCCCGGTCCGGGTAGCTACCGGATGGCGCGCGCCACCGCGCGCCGCATGGCGCGCGCCACGGCGCGCCGCACGGCACCTGCCACCGCGGCCGGGGCGGCTCCCGTCGGCGCGCGCCGTGCGCCGTGGAACGTCCGGGAGGGCCTGGCCCGGTTCGCCACGTACAAGCCGGTTGCACTCGTCGTCGTCGCGGCCTGCGTGCTCGCGCTGCTAGGCGTGGGCGCGCGGGTGACCGGCCTGCAACTCGGCGCTCCGCTCGTCACGGCCCTGCCAGCGACCGCGCAGCCAGCAAGGGCGCAGACAGCGGCGGCTCGCGGGTTCGCCGTCGGGGTGCTGTCGCCGACCGAGCTGCTGCTGCTCGGGACCGGGGTCACAAAGGAGCGGGCGGCCCTCGGAAGACTGGAGAACAGCCTGGCGAAACAGCCCGGCGTCGCCGGAGTTGTCGGGCCGGCGACGATGCCGCCAGTGCTCTCGAAGGTGGCTGGGCTCGCCGGTGGCGCGGCGGCAGCTGGTGCCGCCCCCGAGCCCGCGGCGACAGCCGCGGCGGCGCTGCCGAACCCGATGCTCGCGCGGTCGGGCAACGCGGCCCGCTTCGGCGTGATCGAGCGGACCGATCCGCTCGGACCGGCCGCCGTGCAGAGCATCCAGGCGCTGCAGCGCAACCTTCCCCGGCTGGCCAGCGCGGCTGGCCTGACCGGTGTCCGCATCGAGGTCGGCGGCGAGACGGCCGCAGTAGCGGAGGCTGTGCGGGCGACCACCTCGAGCCTGGCCGAGCTCGCCCTCCTCATGCTGGCGATCACGTTCCTGCTGCTCGTCATCTTCCTGCGGGCGCTCCTGGCGCCGCTGTACCTGCTGGCGGCCAGCGTGCTTTCTCTGCTGGCCACTCTGGGCCTGACGGTGTGGTACTTCTCCGACCGGCTCGGTTACGACGGGCTGGTCTACTATGTGCCGTTCACGGTGGCGGTTCTGCTGATCTCGCTCGGCGCGGACTACAACGTGTTCGTCGTCGGGCGCATCTGGGAGGAAGCCCGGCGCCGGCCGCTGCGCGAGGCGATTGCCGTCGGTGGTTCCCACGCGTCCGGCGCGATTACCGTCGCTGGTCTGGCGCTGGCGAGCAGTTTCGCGCTGCTGGCGCTGATTCCGCTGCAGCAGTTCCGCGAGGTGGCTTTTGCCATGGCGGCCGGGATCGTGATCGACACGGTCATCGCGCGGTCGCTGCTGGTGCCGGCGCTGGTGGCGCTGTTCGGGCGGGCCGGGATGTGGCCCGGTCGTGCGGGTGCTGACCGGCTGGACGGGACGCGGCGGGCGGCGGGTGCTCTGCGGGCTGGCGTCCGTCGGCGCCTGGCTGGCGCTTCGTCGGCCCGAGGCGGGCAGGACGCTCCCTGACGCTGGCCACGGTTACGCCCGCTGCCGATTCCCTCCGGCCGCCGCCGCTTGCGTGGCCCCGGCGAGCGGTCGGGGCACGCGGCACGGGCGAGCAGCGAGCGGGCAGTTCCCGCCAGGCCCGCCGGGTTGGGCGTGACTCACCGATCGCCGGCCCTGCTTGCGGTTGGCCGGAAACCGGCGGCGGGCGGAGCCCTGCACGGCGAGAGCCCGGGGGTATTTCAGCGCTATTCGCTGAAAACTCCCCGGGCTCTGCGGATCGCTGAAAACTCCCCGGGCTAATGAGGTGACCGGTCGGCCGCTGGGCCCGGCGGGTGCCGGGTCCGGGTGCTCGGGACAGGGGACGGGTCCGGGTGCTCGAGACGGGGGACCGGGTCAGGTGCTCGGGACGGGGACCGGGTCAGGGTAGCTCGGGACCGCGGACCGGCCAGCCAGCCCGGGTCGCAGTGGCGGCAAGCGCAGCGGCGTCGGCCGGGGCAGCCGCGTGCTGGTCGTTGTTGAAGAACGCGTAGACGTCGTCAGCGGGCGAGAACGCCTCGGCGATCCGGCCTATCCAGGTGCGCAGCGACTGCTGGCCGTAGTGCGGCCAGTCGTGCGCGGCGCCCTCGTGGAAGCGCAGATAACCCCAGCCGGCCGTCCGCCAGAGCGGCCCGAGCGGGCGCGCGCGGCGGTCGGACCAGCACAGTGCCGCGTCGTGGCTGGTCAGGATCGCCCGTACCTCGTCGATCAGCCACGAGTCGTGGCGGAACTCGACGCAGACCCGGACGGGATCGGGAAGCTGTTTACGCCGTTTTGCGAATTCGTCGAGGCAGGCGCTCAGTGCGGGCGGGTCGGCGGTGAGGTTCGGGGGTAGCTGTAGCAGGACGGGGCCTAGCCGGTCGCCAAGTCCGGCCGCGCTTGTCAGAAGGCGCTCGACAGGCTCGGCCGGGTCGCGCAGCCGGCGAATGTGAGTGAGATAACGGCTCGCCTTGATTGCCATCACGAAGCCAGGCGGAGTCCGGTCGTGCCACTGGCCGAAAGTGGCCGGGCTAGCCAGGCGATAGAACGTGCCATTGTTCTCGACGGTGCCGAACTGCGTTGTGTAGTACTCGAGCCACCGTGCTGCGGGCATGCCCTCGGGATAAAACGCGCCCCGCCAGTCCTGGTACTGCCAGCCAGACGTGCCTGCCAGCAAGGGCATCGGGCATCCCATCCCTCCGGGGCCGCGCCGTGCTGTCGCGCTTATCCCGACGTAAGGAATTCGTCGCCGGCGCCGAGAATGTTACGTGATCGTGGCTGACGGCTGCTGTTTCCGGCGAGTGCGGTAACAGGTTGATAACTACCCTTGTCCGTACCGCGTGAATCAGCGGGAATAACGCTGCACAGCGGGACGTTCAGACCAGCGGCGTGAGCTGAATTGTGGCCGCAGTAGCAGTCATGGTCAGCTAAGCTAACCCCTGCGGAGCACAAGAAGCCGGCCCGTTTTGACCATCGTGCCTGCGGTTCGGTAATCTAGTTATCCGCGCCTGTGCCTCACGGGTGCGTGTCTGCCTGTGTGACCGCAGTCGCGGTGCGGCGCCCTCTCCGGTGCTGTGCCGGCGAGTGGCGGTACTCATGGAAACCATGAGTACCAGGCAGACAGCGAGACTTCCCCTCCGGATCTGGCTCGTTTCGGGCCGGGGTGCGTCGTGAGCTTTGCGACACACCCGACCGCGTGGGGCGGACGAGCAGGACTCGCCGGGTTACCGGCGGGGACGTCAGCAGGCAAACCAGCAGGCCACGTACGTTCCAGGTCGCCACGAGTGCGGCCGCGAGAGCAGCCCAGTCGGAAGACAGGGCACACGACTGGTCGCGCCACCTGGCGCGGCACCCGGTTCGCCGGCAGTCAGTCAGACAGACAGGCATCGCGCCGCAAGGCGCGCGGCAGAGGAAGACGGAGACGCGTTGCCCACGATCCAGCAGCTGGTCCGTAAGGGCCGGCAGGACAAGGTAGCCAAGAACAACACTCCGGCGCTGCAGGGCAGCCCGCAGCGCCGCGGGGTATGCACGCGCGTCTACACGACTACGCCCAAGAAGCCCAACTCGGCTCTGCGCAAGGTCGCCCGCGTGCGGCTGACCAGCAAGATCGAAGTCACCGCCTATATCCCTGGCGTCGGGCACAACCTGCAGGAGCACTCCATCGTGCTGGTGCGCGGTGGCCGAGTGCGTGACCTGCCCGGTGTGCGCTACAAGATCATCCGTGGATCGCTGGACACCCAGGGCGTCCGCAACCGCAAGCAGGCACGCAGCCGCTACGGCGCGAAGAAGGAGAAGAGCTGACATGCCGCGCAAGGGCCCCGCGACCAAGCGGCAGCTGGTGACCGACCCGGTCTACGGCTCGCCGCTCGTAACCGCGCTAGTGAACAAGGTGCTCAAGAACGGCAAGCGGTCGCTCGCCGAGCGCATCGTCTACGGCGCTCTCGAGGGCTGCCGGGAGAAGAGCGGCAACGACCCGGTCGTGACGCTCAAGCGCGCGCTGGACAACGTAAAGCCAACCCTCGAGGTCCGCAGCCGCCGCGTCGGCGGCGCGACCTACCAGGTGCCGGTCGAGGTCCGCGCGTCCCGGAGCACGACACTCGCACTTCGCTGGCTGATCACGTACTCGCGGCAGCGCCGGGAGAAGACCATGACCGAGCGGCTCATGAACGAGCTGCTGGACGCCAGCAACGGGCTCGGCGCGAGCGTCAAGCGCCGTGAGGACACCCACAAGATGGCCGAGTCCAACAAGGCATTTGCTCACTACCGCTGGTAGCTGAGCTCCGACATATCAAGGATCGAGGATCACCAGCAGTGGCCGCGACACAGACCGCAAGCGAACTCGCCAGGTTCCGCAACATCGGGATCATGGCGCATATCGACGCGGGCAAGACCACTACCACCGAGCGGATCCTGTTCTACACCGGCATCAACTACAAGATCGGTGAGGTCCACGAGGGCGCAGCCACGATGGACTGGATGGAGCAGGAGCAGGAGCGCGGCATCACCATCACGTCGGCTGCGACGACGACCTCGTGGCGTGATCACACGATCAACATCATCGACACGCCCGGCCACGTCGACTTCACCGTCGAGGTGGAACGGTCGCTGCGCGTCCTCGACGGTGCGGTCGCGGTGTTCGACGGCGTGGCCGGCGTTGAGCCGCAGTCGGAGACGGTGTGGCGTCAGGCCGACCGCTACGGAGTCCCGCGGATCTGCTTCGTCAACAAGATGGACCGCGTGGGCGCCGAGTTCCACCGCTGCGTTGACATGATCTCCGACCGGCTGGGCGCGACGCCGCTCGTCGTTCAGCTCCCCTGGGGCGTGGAGTCGGACTTCCGCGGCGTCATTGACCTGATCCACATGCGCGCGCTGCTGTGGCAGACCGAGGGCAAGGGCGACACCTACGACGTCGTCGCCATTCCGGAGGACCACGCCGAGGCTGCGCGTGACTGGCGGGACAGACTCGTCGAGACAATCGCCGAGAACGACGAGGAGATGATGGAGCTGTATCTGGAGGGCAACGAGCCCGACCCGGACCAGCTCATCGCCGCCATCCGGCGCGCGACCATCGCTTCGACCCTCACGCCGGTGCTGTGCGGCAGCGCGTTCAAGAACAAGGGCGTGCAGCCGATGCTCGACGCGATCGTCGACTTCCTGCCGAGCCCGATCGACATCCCGTCGATCAAGGGCCACTCGGTGGGCGGCGGCGAGGAGACCCTCATTGAGCGGCACGCCGACACGTCGGAGCCGTTCTCGGCGCTGGCCTTCAAGATCATGTCGGACCAGCACCTCGGCAAGCTGACCTACATCCGCATCTACTCCGGCAAGCTCGACTCGGGTTCGCAGGTGCTGAACTCGACGAAGGGCCGCAAGGAGCGGATCGGCAAGATCTACCAGATGCACGCGAACAAGCGCGAGGAGCGCCCGACCGCCGTCGCTGGTCAGATCGTGGCCGTGATGGGCCTGAAGGACACCACCACCGGTGACACGCTGAGCGACCCGAACCAGCAGGTCATCCTGGAGTCGATGACCTTCCCGGCGCCGGTCATCAACGTGGCGATCGAGCCGAGGACCAAGGGCGACCAGGACAAGCTGGGTACTGCCATCCAGCGGCTCGCCGAAGAGGACCCGACTTTCCAGGTCAGGACCGACGAGGAAACGGGGCAGACGATCATCGCGGGCATGGGCGAGCTGCACCTCGAGGTGCTAGTCGACCGGATGCGCCGCGAGTTCAAGGTCGAGGCCAACATCGGCCGGCCCCAGGTCGCCTACCGCGAGACCATCCGCAGGAAGGTCGAGAAGGTCGAGTACACCCACAAGAAGCAGACCGGCGGTTCCGGCCAGTTCGCGCGGGTGTTCATCAACCTCGAGCCGACTGGCGGCGACGGCGGCGGCTACGAGTTCGAGAACAAGGTCACCGGCGGCCGCGTGCCGCGCGAGTACATCCCGTCGGTGGACGCAGGCTGCCAGGAGGCCGCGGAGTTCGGCGTGCTCGCCGGGTACCCGATGGTGGACGTCAAGGTCACGCTGACCGACGGCTCCTACCACGAGGTCGACTCGTCCGAGCTTGCCTTCAAGATCGCTGGCTCGATGGCCTTCAAGAAGGCCGCGGGCCGCGCGGATCCTGTCCTGCTCGAGCCGCTCATGGCGGTGGAGGTCAGGACGCCTGACGACTATATGGGCGAAGTTATCGGCGACCTCAACAGCCGCCGTGGCCAGATTCAGGCCATGGAGGAGAGGTCAGGGGTGCGGGTCGTCAAGGCCCTCGTCCCGCTGTCTGAGATGTTCGGCTACGTGGGGGACCTGCGCAGCCGGACGCAGGGGCGGGCGGATTACAGCATGCAGTTCGACTCGTATGCCGAGGTTCCGCCCAGCATTGCCAAGGAGATCATCGCCAAGGCACGCGGCGAGTAGTCAGAAATAAGGACGACGAACCAACCGGCGCGGTGAGCGCCTGACCCCGCTTCGGCGGGAACGATCGCAACGAGGAGACACCAGTGGCGAAGGCCAAGTTCGAGCGGACCAAGCCGCACGTCAACATCGGCACCATCGGTCATATCGACCACGGCAAGACGACGCTGACCGCGGCGATCACCAAGGTGCTGCACGACAAGTACCCCGACATCAACCCCTTCTACGCGTTCGACCAGATCGACAACGCGAAGGAGGAGAAGGAGCGCGGGATCACCATCTCGATCTCGCACGTGGAGTACCAGACCGACAAGCGTCATTACGCGCACGTCGACTGCCCTGGTCACGCTGACTACATCAAGAACATGATCACCGGTGCCGCGCAGATGGACGGCGCGATCCTGGTGGTGGCGGCGACGGACGGCCCGATGCCGCAGACCCGCGAGCATGTGCTGCTGGCCCGCCAGGTTGGCGTGCCGTACATCGTGGTCGCGCTCAACAAGGCCGACATGGTCGACGACGAGGAGATTCTCGAGCTGGTCGAGCTCGAGGTCCGGGAGCTGCTTACCAGCTACGAGTTCCCCGGCGACGACGTGCCGGTGGTGCGCGTATCCGCGCTCAAGGCGCTGGAGGGCGACGCCGAGTGGGCGGACAAGGTCGTCGAGCTGATGGCCGCCTGCGACGACAGCATCCCCGAGCCGGCTCGCGACATCGACAGGCCGTTCCTGATGCCGGTCGAGGACGTGTTCTCGATCACCGGCCGCGGCACCGTGGTGACGGGCCGGATCGAGCGCGGCGTCATCCACACCAGTGACGAGGTCGAGATCATCGGCATCAAGGAGAAGGCCTCGAAGACGGTGGTCACCGGCGTCGAGATGTTCCACAAGATCCTCGACGAGGGCCAGGCAGGCGACAACGCCGGCCTGCTCCTGCGCGGCACCAAGCGCGAGGACGTGGAGCGCGGCCAGGTCATCATCAAGCCGGGTACCAACACCCCGCACACCGAGTTCGAGGCTCAGGTCTACATCCTGTCCAAGGACGAGGGCGGCCGGCACACGCCGTTCTTCAACAATTACCGTCCGCAGTTCTACTTCCGCACCACCGACGTGACGGGCGTGGTGCACCTGCCGGAGGGCACCGAGATGGTGCTGCCCGGCGACAACACCGAGATGAAGATCGACCTGATCCAGCCGATCGCCATGGAGGATGGCCTCAAGTTCGCCATCCGCGAGGGCGGCCGGACCGTCGGCGCCGGCCGGGTCACCAAGATCATCAAGTAGTCGAGACGGGCCCGGGGGAAACCCCGGGCCCGTTCCACGGTCGTCACCAGGCGGCCCGAACGGCAGCGGGATCCCGGAGCACTCCGGGGCATGACAGCGAAGGACATCGAAGCCACATGGCGGGACAGAAGATCCGCATCCGGCTCAAGGCCTATGACCACGAGGTCATTGACAGCTGGGCGCGGAAGATCGTCGATACGGTGATTCGTACCGGCGCCAAGGTCGCCGGCCCCGTGCCGCTGCCGACCGAGAAGAACGTCTACTGCGTCATCCGCTCGCCGCACAAGTACAAGGACTCGCGGGAGCACTTCGAGATGCGGACGCACAAGCGCCTCATCGACATCATCGACCCGACGCCGCGGACCGTCGACTCCCTGATGCGCCTTGACGTGCCTGCCGGTGTCGACATCGAGATCAAGCTGTAAACGGACGCCCGGACAAGAGAGCACAGTGATGACGAAGCAGATCAAAGGGGTCCTGGGCACCAAGCTCGGCATGACCCAGGTCTTCGCCGACGACGGCAGGATGGTGCCCGTGACGGTGGTCGCGGCCGGTCCGTGCGTCGTCACCGCGGTGCGCACGCCGGACGCCGACGGGTACTCGGCCGTGCAGATCGGCTACGGCGAGATCGACCCGCGGAAGGTGACTAAGCCGGTCGCCGGGCACTTCGCCAAGGCAGGCGTCACCCCCCGCCGCTACCTGGTGGAGCTGCGCACCGACAACGCAACGGACTACACGCTGGGCCAGGAGGTCACCGCCGAGACGTTCGCCGCGGGCGAGCTGATCGACGTGACCGCCACCAGCAAGGGCAAGGGCTTCGCCGGCGTCGTCAAGCGGCACGGCTTCAAGGGCCTGTCGTCCTCGCATGGCACCAAGCGCAAGCACCGCGCGCCCGGCTCCATCGGCGGCTGCGCCTACCCCGGCCGCGTCTTCAAGGGCGTGCGGATGGCCGGCCGGATGGGCGGCGAGCGCACCACCACCGAGAACCTGACCCTGCACGGCGTGGACGCCGAGCGCGGGCTGCTGCTGATCAAGGGTGCTGTCCCCGGTCCGGCCGGCTCTCTGGTGCTCGTCCGCAACGCCGTCAAGAACACAGTGAAGAGTGAGGCGAGATGAGCCCGGCCCAGACCAGCTCGACGGCTAAGCCGAGGGCTGCCAAGCCCAAGACGGCCGCGGCTGCGACTGCGGACCTGCCGCCGGAGATCTTCGACGCCAAGGTCAACGTGCCGCTGATCCACCAGGTCGTCGTAGCCCAGGAGGCTGCGGCCCGGCGGGGGACGGCGTCGACGAAGACCCGCGGCGAGGTTCGCGGCGGCGGCAGGAAGCCGTACCGGCAGAAGGGCACCGGGCGCGCGCGCCAGGGCTCCATCCGCGCTCCGCAGTTCGCGGGCGGTGGCACGGTCTTCGGCCCGCAGCCGCGCTCGTACGAGCAGCGGACGCCGAAGAAGATGAAGGCGGCAGCGCTCCGCGGCGCACTGTCGGACCGTGCCCGGCACGGCCGCGTGCACGTGGTTGCCAGCCTGGCGGACGGCGACACGCCGAAGACCAGGCCAGCACTGGCGGCGCTCACCGCGCTGACCGGAGCGCCGGAAGCGCACGTGCTCGTCGTGGTCACCCGCGCCGACCAGGTGACCCGGCGCAGCCTGCGGAACGTCGCCGGCGTGCACCTGATCGACGATGGCCAGCTCAACACCAGGGACGTCCTGGTCAGCGACCACGTGGTGTTCGTCCAGGAGGCGCTGGACCACTTCGTGGCGCGGGCCACGGGCACCGCGCGCACCGCGCCGGCCGGGCAGGAGGACGAGCAGCAGTGAACAAGATCGTCAACCCGCGCGACATCCTGCTGCGCCCGGTCATCTCGGAGAAGAGCCTCCGGCTCGCCGACGACGGGAAGTACACCTTCATCGTCGCCCCCGGCAGTCACAAGACTCAGATCCGCCAGGCCGTCGAGGCAACCTTCAACGTCAAGGTGACCGGCGTCAACACGGCCAACCGGCCGGGCAAGCGCCGCCGGACCCGGTTCGGCTGGGGCAAGCGGCCGGACACTAAGCGTGCCATCGTCAGCCTCGCCGCTGGCGACCGGATTGACCAGTTCGGCGGACCGGTCAGCTAACCGGCGATCACGAGGAGCTTGAAGATAGATGGCTATCAGAAAGTACAAGCCGACGACCCCGGGCAGGCGGGGCGCCAGCGGTTCCGACTTCTCCGAGGTCACCCGGAGTGAGCCGGAGAAGTCGCTGGTCCGTCCGCTGCACAGCCACGGCGGCCGGAACGTGCACGGCCGGATCACCACCCGGCATCAGGGTGGCGGCCACAAGCGCGCCTACCGGCTGGTCGACTTCCGCCGGGCCGACAAGGACGGCGTGCCGGCCAAGGTCGCGCACATCGAGTACGACCCGAACCGAACGGCCCGGATCGCGCTGCTGCACTACGCCGACGGCGAGAAGCGCTACATCATCGCGCCGGTCGGCCTGAAGCAGGGTGACCGGGTGGAGAACGGCGCCGGCGCCGACATCAAGGCCGGCAACTGCCTGCCGCTGCGGAACATCCCGACCGGCACGATGGTGCATGCCATCGAGCTGCGGCCGGGCGGCGGCGCCAAGATCGCCCGCTCGGCCGGCTCTGGCGTGCAGCTGCTCGCCAGGGAAGGCAACCGGGCCACCCTGCGCATGCCGTCCGGTGAGATCCGCCAGGTCGACGCCGCCTGCCGGGCAACCGTCGGTGAAGTCGGCAACGCCGAGCAGGGCAACATCAAGCTCGGCAAGGCAGGCCGCAGCCGCTGGAAGGGCCGCAGGCCGACCGTCCGCGGCGTGGCAATGAACCCGGTCGACCACCCGATGGGCGGCGGCGAGGGCAAGACCTCCGGAGGCCGGCATCCAGTCAGCCCGTGGGGCCAGCCCGAAGGCCGCACCCGCCGGGCACACAAGCCCAGCGACCAGCTGATCACCCGCCGGCGCAGCAAGAAGAAGCGGTAGGAGCACTCACCGATGCCTCGTAGCCTGAAGAAGGGGCCTTTCGTCGACGACCACCTGATGAAGAAGGTGGACGTTCAGAACGACAAGGGCACCAAGAACGTCATCAAGACGTGGTCGCGCCGCTCGATGATCGTGCCGGCGATGCTCGGCCACACGATCGCCGTGCACGACGGCCGCAAGCACGTGCCGGTGTTCATCACCGAGGCCATGGTCGGCCACAAGCTCGGCGAGTTCGCACCGACCCGGACCTTCCGCAGCCACGTACGCGACGACCGGCGAAGCCGCCGGTAACGCGCGGTGCCGCCGGATGGCGGCTCCCGGACGAAACCGATAGAGAACAGCCAGACCCAGGCCGGATACGAAAAGAGCGAGACTGAGATGGAAGCAAGGGCTAAGGCGCGCTTCGTGCGCGTCACGCCGCGGAAGGCCCGCCGAGTGGTGGACCTGATCCGCGGTATGCCTGCTGACCAGGCGCAGGCGACGCTGGCCTTCGCGCCGCAGTCGGCGAGTGACCCGATTGGCAAGCTGCTGGCCAGCGCGATCGCCAACGCGGGACAGGTGAGCCACCTCGACGCAAGCTCGCTCGTCGTGAGCCGCGCATGGGTGGATGAGGGGCCGACGCTGAAGCGCTTCCGGCCGCGCGCACAGGGCCGCGGCTACCGGATCAACAAGCGCACCAGCCACATCACGGTCATCGTGTCTGATCGGGGTGCTTCGGACCGTGCCGGAGCCGGCCGTGTTGCAACGAGCAGGGAGAGGACCCGCTAGTGGGCCAGAAAGTGAACCCGCACGGGTTCCGGCTGGGCATCACCACCGACTTCAAGAGCCGGTGGTACGCCAACAAGCTGTACAAGGACTACGTCGCGGAAGACGTCGCCATCCGGCGGCTCCTGCAGCGAGGCATGGAGCGGGCCGGAATCTCCAAGGTGGAGATCGCCCGCACCATGGACCGCGTCCAGGTGGACATCCACACCGCCCGGCCGGGCATCGTGATCGGCCGGCGGGGCGCTGAGGCTGACCGCATCCGGGGTGACCTCGAGAAGCTCACCGGCAAGCAGGTGCAGCTGAACATCCTCGAGGTGAAGAACCCGGAGATCGACGCTCAGCTGGTGGCGCAGGGCGTTGCCGAGCAGTTGTCGAGCCGGGTGTCGTTCCGGCGCGCCATGCGCAAGGCGATGCAGACCGCGATGAAGAGCGGCGCGAAGGGCATCCGGGTGCAGTGCTCGGGCCGCCTGGGCGGCGCCGAGATGTCGCGATCGGAGTTCTACCGCGAGGGCCGGGTCCCCCTGCACACGCTGCGCGCCGACATCGATTACGGGTTCTACGAGGCCCGGACGACATTCGGCCGGATTGGCGTCAAGGTCTGGATCTACCGCGGCGAGGCCGCGGCCACCCGCGCCGAGCGCGAGGCCGCCGCAGCAGCGCTGCGCGCCGGCCAGCGGCCCGGCGGCGGCCGGGATCGTGACCGGGACCGTCCGGCGCGCGGTCAGCGCCGTCGGCCGGGCTCGGCGGACGGAGCCGAGCGCGCAGCCGCGCCGGGCGCGCCCGCCACTGAGACGACCGAGGCCAGGGATGTCACGGCTGACGCCGCGGCTCCGTCGGGCGAGGAGAGCTGAGTCATGCTGATTCCGCGGCGGGTCAAGCACCGCAAGCAGCACCGGCCGGATCGGTCGGGTGCCGCCAAGGGCGGCACCCGGGTGACCTTCGGCGAGTACGGCATCCAGGCTGTCGAGCATTCATATGTGACGAACCGGCAGATCGAGGCCGCTCGTATCGCCATGACCCGGCACATCCGCAGAGGCGGAAAGGTGTGGATCACGATCTACCCCGACCGCCCGCTGACGAAGAAGCCGGCCGAGACCCGGATGGGATCCGGCAAGGGCGCTCCGGAGTGGTGGATCGCCAACGTGAAGCCGGGCCGGGTCATGTTCGAGCTGTCCGGCGTGCCGGAGCCAGTCGCGCGGGAAGCCCTGCGGCGGGCCATGCACAAGCTGCCGATGAAATGCAAGTTCGTAAAGCGAGAGGTCGGCGACGCGTGATGTCAACCCGCACAAGCTCCCGATGCTCCGCTTATCAAGGGGCAAAGTCCGTGAAGCGCGAAGTGGGTGACGCGTGATGGCAAAGGCACTGGCGGCCGCCGACCTGCGAACCTCGACCGAGGAAGAGCTGGACCTGAAGCTGACTGAGGCGAAGATCGAGCTGTTCAACCTTCGCTTCCAGGCGGCAACCGGCCAGCTGGAAAGCCACGGGCGGCTGCACGCCGTTCGCAGGGAGATCGCGCGCATCTACACGGTGAAGCGCGAGCGCGAGCTCGGCATCGTGGTTGTGGAAGACGAGGAGACGGCGGATGAGTGAGGCGAGTACCGCGACCGAGACCGAGACGGAGGCGCGCGGTTACCGCAAGGTCCGCGAGGGCCTCGTGGTGAGCGACAAGATGGACAAGACCGTCATCGTCGAGGTCGAGGACCGGGTCAAGCACCCCAAGTACGGCAAGGTCATCCGCCGGACGAAGAAGTACAAGGCACACGATGGCGAGAACGCCTGCGGCGTTGGCGACCGGGTGCTGCTGATGGAGACCCGCCCGCTGTCGGCGACCAAGCGCTGGCGTGTCGCGGAGATCTTGGAGAAGGCCAAGTAGCAGGGCAGGCGGGATTCGTCCCGGTCGGCCCGCCCAGGACGCCAGACCTCTGGAACACCAGGTCAGGGGCAGGCGAGTGAAGAAGCAGGAGTTGACGTGATCCAGCAGGAGTCGCGGCTCAAGGTCGCCGACAACACCGGAGCCAAGGAGATCTTGTGCATCCGCGTGCTCGGCGGCTCGAGCAGGCGATACGCGGGCATCGGCGACATCATCGTCGCCACCGTCAAGGATGCCCTCCCTGGCGCCGGGGTGAAGAAGGGCGACGTCGTCAAGGCCGTCGTGGTGCGCACCCGCAAGGAGCGGCGCCGCGGTGACGGCTCCTACATCCGCTTCGACGAGAACGCCGCCGTGCTGATCAGGGATGGCGGGGACCCGCGCGGTACCCGCATCTTCGGTCCGGTCGGCCGCGAGCTCCGGGAGAAGCGGTTCATGCGCATCATCTCGCTCGCACCGGAGGTGCTGTGATGGCCGGACAGAGGAACAGTCAGCCGGGCAAGGCGCGGCGGCTGAAGATCAGGAAGGGTGACAAAGTCGTCGTGATCGCGGGCAAGGACCGCGGCCGCGAGGGCACTGTCATCCTCGTCGACACCGGCAGGCAGCGCGTCCTGGTCGAGGGCGTGAACCTGATCAGGAAGAACACGAAGGTCAACTACCAGGGCCAGCGCGGTGCCAAGGAAGGCGGCATCGTGACCCAGGAGGCCCTGATCCACGTCAGCAACGTTCAGCTGATTGACCCGGAGTCCAAGGCCCCCACCAGGGCTGGCTTCCGGGTCGAGGGCGACAAGAAGGTCCGGGTCTCCCGGTCCAGCGGTAAGGACATCTGATGGCTGCCACCGACACCGACGACACCGCTGTGCGGACGGCCGCGCGCGTATCGCCGCGGCTCAAGGAGCGCTACCGCTCCGAGATCGCCGCGGCGATGCTCGAGGAGTTCCAGTACCCGAACGTCATGCAGGTGCCCGCCATCACCAAGATCGTGGTGAATATGGGTGTCGGCGAGGCGGCCAGGGACGCCAAGCTCATCGACGGGGCTGTCCGGGACCTGACGATCATCACCGGCCAGAAGCCGGCGGTCGCCCGGGCGCGCAAGTCCATCGCGCAGTTCAAGCTACGTGAGGGCATGCCGATCGGCGCCCACGTGACGCTGCGGGGCGACCGGATGTGGGAGTTCCTCGACCGGCTCCTGTCGCTCGCGCTGCCGCGTATCCGCGACTTCCGCGGGCTGTCCGACCGGCAGTTCGACGGTCGCGGCAACTACACCTTCGGACTGACCGAGCAGCTGATGTTCCACGAGATCAACCCCGATCAGGTGGACCGGCAGCGCGGTATGGATGTCACCGTCGTGACGTCCGCGACCACCGACGCCGAGGGCCGCTCATTGCTGCGGCGTCTCGGCTTCCCGTTCAAGGAGAACTGAGCAGTGGCGAAGAAGAGCCTCATCGCCAAGGCCAAGCGCAAGCCGAAGTTCGAGGTGCGCGCCTACACCCGGTGCTCCCGGTGCGGCCGCCCGCGTGCCGTCTACCAGCGCTTCGGCCTGTGCCGGATTTGCTTCCGGCAGCTGGCGCACCGCGGCGAGCTTCCCGGTATCACCAAGTCCAGCTGGTAAATCAACCTGGGCGCGCAGGCGCCCACTGACCACGCCGAAGGTCCCGGTGCTCACGGGCACTGGGAAACCGCGGCGAGGAGGGCCTCCAGGCCATGACCATGACCGACCCGGTCGCAGACATGCTGACTCGTCTGCGCAATGCCAACTCGGCGTACCACGACAGCGTGAGCATGCCGTCCTCGAAGATCAAGACGCACGTCGCCGAGATTCTCCAGCAGGAGGGCTACATCGCCAGCTGGAAGGTCGAGGACGCCGAGGTTGGCAAGAACCTGGTGATCGCGCTGAAGTTCGGGCCGACCAGGGAGCGCTCGATCGCGGGCCTCAAGCGGGTGTCGAAGCCCGGGCTGCGGGTCTACGCGCGCAAGGACAACCTGCCGCGCGTTCTCGGCGGCCTCGGTGTCGCGATTATCTCGACGTCCTCAGGCCTGATGACCGACAAGCAGGCGAAGAAGAAGGGCGTGGGCGGGGAAGTCCTCGCCTACGTCTGGTAGGGAGCCAGCAATGTCGCGAATCGGACGGATGCCGGTCGTCATCCCGGGCGGCGTCGACGTCACCATCAGCGGACGCGAGGTCAGCGTCAAGGGCCCGAAGGGCCAGCTGAGCATGGAAGTGACCGCGCCTATCGAGGTACATCAGCAGGACGGCGTCATCACCGTGACCCGGCCGAGTGACGAGGGCGAGATCCGTGCGCTGCACGGCCTCAACCGGTCGCTCATCGCCAACATGGTGACCGGCGTCACCGAGGGCTACCGCAAGACGATGGAGATCGTCGGCGTGGGCTACCGGGTCCAGGCCAAGGGCAGGGACCTGGAATTCGCTCTCGGCTTCAGCCACCCGGTGCCGGTGCCGGCGCTGGACGGCATCAGCTTCAGGGTCGAGTCGCCCACCAGGTTCGTGGTAGAAGGCATCGACAAGCAGCAGGTGGGCGAGGTCGCCGCGAACATCCGCAAGCTGCGCAAGCCGGACCCGTACAAGGGCAAGGGCGTGCGCTACCAGGGTGAGCAGATCCGCCGCAAGGTCGGGAAGGCTGGTAAGTAAGACATGTCTGGCACCAGGACCAGGGGGCACGACCGGATCACCGGCCGCACCGCTACCCGCATCTCAGCGCGGCAGCGACGGCACCTGCGCGTCCGCAAGAAGGTCGAGGGCAGCCCAGTGCGGCCGCGGCTCGTCGTCACTCGCTCGGCGAGGAACACGTTCGCCCAGCTCGTCGACGACACGGCGGGCAACACGCTCGCATCGGCGTCTACTCTGGATGAGACGATCCGCGGCGCGTCCGGCGACAAGACGGCCAAGGCCAAGCAGGTCGGAGCGCTGCTGGCGGAGCGGGCCACCTCAGCTGGCATCAGCGCTGCGGTCTTCGACCGGGGCGGATATGCCTACCACGGCCGGGTGGCCGCGCTGGCCGACGGCGCTCGCGAAGGCGGGCTGGCCCTCTAGATGAGCACCCCAACACAGAAGAGGAAGATCTGATGCCACCAGCACGTCGCGGCGCCCAGGGTGGCGGTGGCGAACGGCGCGAGCGTCGTGACGACCGTCGCGGGGCTGGCGCCGAGAAGGGCACCGCGTACCTGGAGCGGGTCGTCACCATCAACCGGGTAGCCAAGGTTCACCAGGGCGGCCGCCGGTTCAGCTTCACCGCACTCGTGGTCGTCGGCGACGGCAACGGGATGGTGGGCGTCGGCTACGGCAAGGCCAAGGAGGTACCCGCGGCCATCGCCAAGGGTGTCGAGGCAGCCAAGAAGTCGTTCTTCCGCGTCCCGCGTATCGCCGGCACGATCCCGCACACCGTGCAGGGCGAGGAGTCCGCAGGCGTCGTTCTGCTGAAGCCCGCCAGCCCTGGTACCGGCGTCATCGCCGGCGGCCCGGTGCGCGCGGTGCTGGAGTGCGCGGGCATCCACGATGTCCTGTCCCGGTCACTCGGCTCGTCGAACCCGATCAACGTAGTGCACGCCACTGTCGCGGCGCTGAAGGGCCTGAACCGGCCTGAGGAGATCGCAGCTCGCCGCGGCCTGCCCATCGAGCACGTGGCTCCGGCCGCGATGCTGCGTGCCCGCGCCGCCGCCGCGGCCGCCGGCGTGGCTGCCGGCGGCAGCAACACGGGCGACAACAGCTAAGGCAGGCAGGACATGACAGAGCTCAGGGTCACCCAGATCAAGTCGAAGATCGGCGCTAAGCAGGAGCATCGTGAGTCGCTCCGCTCGCTTGGCCTGCACCGGATCGGCGACGTCGTCACCAAGCAGGACCGGCCGGAGATCCGCGGCATGATCAATGCGGTGCGCCACCTGGTCACCGTGGAGGAGGTTGACTAACGATGGCAGACACCGACACTGCCCGCGGCGCTGAGCCGGGCGGCCGGGCTGGGCTGAAGATTCACCATCTGCGCCCGGCTCCGGGCTCGCGAACCGCGCGCACCCGAGTGGGCCGCGGTGAGGCGTCCAAGGGCAAGACTGCCGGGCGCGGCACCAAGGGCAGCAAGGCGCGCACTCAGGTCCCCGAGGCGTTCGAGGGCGGCCAGATGCCGATGACGCGCCGGCTGCCGAAGCTGAAGGGCTTCTCGAACCTGCGGTTCAAGACCACGTACCAGGTGGTGAACCTGGACCGGCTGGCGACGCTGTACCCCGATGGCGGTGCGGTCGGCCCGGAGGACCTGGCGGCCAAGGGTGCCGTCCGGCCGGGCGAGCTGGTGAAGGTGCTCGGGCAGGGCGAGGTTACAGCCGCCCTCCAGGTGAGCGCACACGGCTTCTCGGCGTCCGCGCGCGACAAGATCACCGCAGCGGGCGGAACTGTTACTGAACTGTGAGATGACTGCAGCCTCCATGCAGGTCCGGGTCGGCTTAGACTCCGCTGGCCCGGTCTTGCGTGCGCTCGGCAGCAGGCACGCTGCGTGGCTCGGCGACTCGGAACAGCACGTTAGACTTCGGCGAGCCCTGTCTAGCTGGCGACGAGCGGTGCTGTCCCGGGCCCAGGAGCGGCACATGATGGTGAACTATCGAGTAGGGGACTGCGCATGCTGACCGCGTTCTTGCGGGCGTTCCGGACGCCTGACCTGCGCAAGAAGCTGCTCTTCACTGTGTTCATCATCGCCGTGTTCCGGCTCGGCCAGCAGCTGCCGACGCCAGGCGTGTCGGAGTCCGCCGTCCGGACCTGCTCGAACGTGACGAAGGGCTCGCTGTTCCAGCTGCTGAACCTGTTCAGCGGCGGGTCGATCACGAAGCTGACGGTCTTCGCGCTCGGCATCATGCCGTACATCACCGCCAGCATCATCCTGCAGCTGCTCGCGGTGGTCATCCCGCGGCTGGAGACCCTCAGGAAAGAGGGCCAGACCGGCCAGGCCAAGATCACCCAGTACACCCGGTACCTCACCATCGGCCTGGCAATCCTCCAGTCCACCGGCATCATCGCGCTGGCACGCTCCGGCAACCTGGTCCCCGGCTGCACCGCGAGCCTGATCCCGAACCCGTCAGTCTTCACCATCGCCACGATGGTGATCATCATGACCTCCGGCACCGCGGTGATCATGTGGCTGGGCGAGCTGATCACCGACAAGGGCGTCGGCAACGGAATGTCGGTGGTCATCTTCACGCAGATCATCGCGGTGGTGCCCGGCCAGCTGCAGCTGATCTACGAGAGCAAGGGCAAGTTCGTCTTCGCGCTCGTGCTCATCATGGCCGTCGTGGTCATCGCGTTCGTGGCGCTCATGGAGCAGGCTCAGCGCCGCATCCCGATCCAGTACGCCAAACGTATGGTCGGCCGCCGAATGTACGGCGGCACATCGACCTACATCCCGCTGAAGATCAACCAGGCTGGCGTCATCCCGGTCATCTTCGCATCGTCGCTGCTGTACATCCCGCAGCTGGCCGCGCAGCTGTTCGGTCATGTCACGGCAGGCGGAACTCCGTCCGCGGGCTGGGCGCAGTGGGTTGACAGCAACCTGGTGATCAGCGACAAGCCCGCCTACGCCGTCGCCTTCTTCGTCCTGATCCTCTTCTTCACCTACTTCTACGTGTCGATCACCTTCAACCCGGAGGAGGTGGCCGACGGCATGAAGAAGAGCGGCGGGTTCATTCCCGGCATCAGACCGGGCGGTCCCACCGCCGGCTACCTGAGCCACGTGCTCAGCAGGCTGACGGCCGCAGGCTCGCTCTATCTGGCGCTGATCGCGCTGATACCGGTGGTCGCCATCGGGTTGCTCGACGCCACCGCCCAGTTCCCGCTCGGCGGCACCAGCATCCTGATCATGGTCGGCGTCGGCCTGGACACCGTGAAGCAGATCGAGAGCCAGCTGCAGCAGCGTAACTATGAGGGCTTCCTGCGGTAGTGCGAGTCGTCCTCGTCGGGCCCCCCGGTGCGGGCAAGGGGACACAGGCCCAATTCATCGCCTCCCACCTGTCGATACCGAAGATCTCGACGGGTGACATCTTCCGGTACAACGTGACCACCGGCACCGAGCTCGGCCGCAAGGCCAAGGCCTTCATGGACCTGGGTGACCTGGTGCCGGACGAGGTCACGATCGCGATGGTGGAGGCACGGCTCGCGCAGGACGACACGCAGGACGGCTTCCTCCTCGACGGATTCCCGCGCAACGTGCCGCAGGCCGAGACGCTGCGCAAGCTGCTGGCCGACTGGGACACCAGACTCGACATTGTGCTGGAGCTCGTCGTGGACGACGACGAGGTTGTACGCCGTCTTTCCGGCCGCCGGACCTGCCGCGTCTGCGGGCGGATCTGGCATGTGCTGTTCGAGCCGCCGGCCCGCGCCGGGCTGTGCGACGACTGCGGCGGCGAGCTCTTCCAGCGCGACGACGACCGCGAGCTCACCATCCGCCACCGGCTCGACGTCTACGCCCAGCAGACGCAGCCGCTGATCGCCTTCTACGCTGACGACGGCATCCTGCTCGGCATCGATGCCACCGGCCCGGTCGAGGAGATCACCGAACGGGCAATGGCGGCGCTCCGCCGGTTCATCACCTGAGCTGCCGACCGCAGGCAACCGGGTACCGTGAATTCATCGCGCACGGGAGGCGCTATGCGGCTAGAACGGGACGAGCCGATCGAGATCAAGACGCCGGCTCAGCTCGCGATCATGCGCGAGGCCGGCCTGGTGACTGCTACCGCCCTGCGCGCGGCTGCGGCCGCCGTGGAGGCCGGCATCAGCACCGCCGAGCTGGACGCCATCGCCGAGCGGGAGATCCGGGCCGCCGGGGCAATTCCGAACTTCAAGGGCTATCACGGCTATCCGGCGACAATCTGCGCGTCGGTCAACCAGCAGATTGTGCACGGAATACCGGACAGCCGCCAGATCCTGGCCCCCGGCGACATCGTTTCCCTCGATTGCGGTGCGATCGTCGGCGGCTGGCATGGCGACTCGGCGGTCACCGTTCAGGTCGGCGAGGTCCCGGCTGGGGCGGAGCCCGGCCAGGCTGAACTTGACGGTCTCCTGCAGGCCTGCGAGCTGGCCATGTGGCATGGCCTCGCGGCCGCGGTCGCGGGCCGGCGCCTGACCGACATCTCGCATGCCGTTGAGCTCGCGGCCCGCTCGGCCGGGCCGTACGGGATCGTGCGCGAGTACACCGGGCACGGTATCGGCACTGCGATGCACATGGCCCCGGTCGTGCCGAACTACGGCCGGGCCGGCCGCGGTCCGGTGCTTCAGGCCGGCATGGCACTGGCGATCGAGCCGATGCTGGTGCTCGGGTCGCCGCGGACTCGCCTGCTCGAGGACGGCTGGACTGTGGAGACGGCGGACCGCAGCTGGGCCGCGCACTTCGAGCACACGGTGGCGGTCACCGAAGACGGGCCCTGGGTGCTGACGGCCTTCGACGGCGGTGCTGCCGGATTCGCCGCGCTGAGGTCCGGCCGGGCGGCAGAGCCAGCAGGAGCAGCCCTGGGGGCGCGCGATGGCCTATGACCCCAGCATCCGCGTGTCGGATGCGGACAGGGACCGGACAGCCTCGCTGCTGCGCGAGCACCTGGCAGCCGGGCGGCTTACGCCGGAGGAGTTCAACGATCGTATCGATGCGGCCTATGCGGCCAGGACCATCGGCGAGATCGACGCTCTGCTCAAGGACCTGCCGGGGATCGACCTGTACCGGCTGCCCGATGCCGCGCTCACCAGGGTCCCGCGGCAGCAGCAGCCACGCCGGCCCAGGGGCGGCGGCCACTCCCGGGCCTGGCGGGCAGCCTGGGCTATCTGGTTCGCCGTCGTCATCGTCTGCTTCGTCGTCTGGGCGGGCCCGGGGTACGTGTGGCCGCTGTGGGTGGCCGGCGCATCGGGTGCGGTGCTGGCGGGAAGCTGGGTAACCGCTCGCGCGCTCGGCGGCGGAAGCGGCCAGCGCGGCCTGACCGGCCGCGACGGCCGTGGCCAGCTGCCGCCGCGCTGAAACGGTCCCGCCGGGACCTGAGCATTGCCGGAACCGTCCGGTTAGTCCGGCTTGCCGGGCCACTGACGCTGGCTCGCCGATCAGCCGGAATATCCGCCTGGCCCTGTCCGTTATACCCCCCGATCACCTGGCAGGCCGGGCTGGTTCGCGTTGTGAGCGGACCTGAAGTAGACTTTCCCCGGCTCGTGAGCTGCTTGCTGCGTGCGGAGTAACACCGCGCGCGACCAGGTCAGTCAGCCGGGCCGTCCGGCCGGCATCCCGGAAGCTACGGGGCCGGACAGCGCGGACGCAGAAGTGCGGACGCGGATCAGCCACACCACAAGCGACCAGCTTGCAGGCATGACAGCATGCTGGGCGCGATAAGCAGCGAAGCGCGGAGGGCATGGCCAAGAAAGACGGCGCCATCGAGATTGAGGGAACGGTCGTGGAGTCGCTCCCGAACGCCTTTTTCAGAGTGGAGCTGGACAACGGGCACAAAGTCCTCGCCCACATCAGCGGCAAGATGCGGATGCACTACATCCGGATCCTGCCCGATGACCGGGTGGTCGTCGAGCTGAGCCCCTACGACCTCAGTCGTGGGCGGATTGTCTACCGGTACAAGTAACGAGTCGGCGCCGGACCCGCCGCCAGGCGGCCAGCGTCATAGAAAGAGACCAGGCAATGAAGGTCAAGCCGAGTGTGAAGAAGATCTGCAGCAAGTGCAGGATCATCCGCAGGCATGGCCGGGTCATGGTCATCTGCTCTGATCCGCGGCACAAGCAGCGTCAGGGCTGAGGCACTGGCCCGGACAGGACACCTGCGCGCGAGCATAGGCACCGCGCGCAGCTAACTGAATACCTCACACGCACCGCAATCTGCTGCCAGGCGGCCCGAAAGGCCGGCTGGCAGCGCTACCCCCGGGGGAGGCCGGGGCGCGTCCGGGCAGGGACGCGGCGCGGCGCGAAGGACCTCCCACAGACAGAAGGAGACTGCCCGCGATGGCACGCCTCGTTGGCGTTGACCTCCCGCGTGACAAGCGGCTTGAGGTTGCACTTACCTATATCTACGGCATTGGCCGTACCCGGGCGTTCGAGACGATCGCCGCGACCGGCGTCAGTGCCGACACCCGGGTGCACCAGCTCAGCGATGACGACGTCATCAGGCTCCGGGACTGGATCGAGGCCAACTACAAGGTCGAGGGTGACCTGCGCCGCGAGGTGCAGGCTGACATCCGCCGCAAGATCGAGATCGGCTGCTACCAGGGCATCCGGCATCGTCGCGGCCTTCCCGTGCACGGTCAGCGCACGCAGACCAACGCACGCACCCGCAAGGGCAAGAAGAAGACAGTGGCCGGCAGGAAGAAGGCCGGCAAGAAGTAGTCCGCTGCAGCCTGCCTGTGCAGCGCAGCTGGTCCGATCACCTCCAGGAGTTAAAGGAACAGGATGCCTCCGAAGAGCCGTACCGGCGCCAAGAAGGTGCGCCGGAAGGAACGCAAGAACATCGCGCACGGCCACGCGCATATTAAGAGCACTTTCAACAACACCATCGTCTCGATCACCGATCCGGGCGGCAGTGTCATCTCCTGGGCCTCCTCGGGCCAGGTGGGGTTCAAGGGCTCCCGCAAGTCCACTCCGTACGCCGCCCAGATGGCCGCCGAGGCCGCTGCGCGCCGGGCGATGGAGCACGGCATGCGCAAGGTCGACGTGTTCGTGAAGGGTCCTGGCTCCGGCCGCGAGACCGCCATCCGGTCGCTGCAGGCCACCGGCCTCGAGGTCGGGTCCATCCAGGACGTCACCCCGGTTCCGCACAATGGCTGCCGCCCGCCCAAGCGGCGCAGGGTCTGAGGAGTTAGCAACACATGGCTCGATACACCGGTGCGGACTGCAAGCGCTGCCGCCGCGAGAAGACGAAGCTGTTCCTGAAGGGCGCCAAGTGCGACAGCCCCAAGTGCCCCATCGAGATCCGGCCCTACCCGCCGGGTGAGCACGGGCGCAACCGGCCCAAGGAGAGCGAGTACCTGCTCCAGGTCCGGGAGAAGCAGAAGGCCAAGCGGATTTACGGCGTGCTGGAGAAGCAGTTCAGCAACTACTACACCGAAGCCACCACCAAGCGGGGCAAGACCGGCGACGTGCTGCTCCAGATCCTCGAGACCCGGCTGGACAACCTCATCTATCGGGCCGGGTTCGCCAAGAGCCGGGACGCCGCCCGTCAGACCGTGAGCCACGGCCACGTCCTGGTGAACGGCAAGAAGGTGGATATCCCCTCGTACCGGGTCAGCGAGAACGACATCATCGAAGTCGCGCCCAAGGCCAGGGAGCTGACGCCATTCGTGGTCGCCCGGGCTGAGGCGGGCGAGCGTACGCCGCCGGCCTGGATGGAGGTCATCCCGGACAAGATGCGGATCCTCGTGCACACCCTGCCGGCGCGCGCGCAGATCGACACCCTCGTCCAGGAGCAGCTCATCGTCGAGTATTACTCGAAGTAACCAGTCGGGCCCTGACGGCAGGCTGCCAGCCGGCCGCCAGCGCCGCGACTGCCAGAAAGACCCGCTAGCGGCCATCCGCCGGCGGCCATCGCGACTGTCATATAGCGGGCAGCGCGGAAAGGGAGAATCATGCTCATCGCACAGCGCCCCGGCCTCGCCGAGGAACAAGTCGACGAGTTCCGGTCCCGGTTCGTCATCGAGCCGCTGGAGCCCGGATTCGGTTACACCATCGGCAACTCACTGCGCCGTACCCTGCTGTCGTCCATCCCCGGAGCCGCTGTCACCAGCATCCGGATCGAGGGTGTGCTGCACGAGTTCTCGACGATCCCCGGCGTGACCGAGGACGTCACCGACATCATCCTGAACCTCAAGAACCTCGTGGTCTCGTCGGAGCTCGACGAGCCGATGCACATGTACCTGCGCAAGCAGGGCCCCGGCCCGGTCACCGCGGCCGACATCGCGCCGCCGGCCTCGAGGTGCACAATCCCGACCTGCACATCGCCACGCTCAACAGCAAGGGCAAGCTGGAGATGGAGCTGACGGTCGAGCGCGGCCGCGGCTACGTCTCGGCCGCCCAGAACAAGCAGCCGGGGCAGGAGATCGGCCGCATCCCGATCGACTCCATCTACTCGCCGGTGACCCGGGTGACGTACAAGGTCGAGGCGACCCGAGTCGAGCAGCGCACTGACTTCGACAAGCTGATCCTGGATGTCGAGACCAAGCAGTCGCTGCGGCCGCGGGACGCGGTCGCCAGCGCCGGCAAGACGCTGGTCGAGCTGTTCGGCCTGGCCCGGGAGCTCAACCTGGACGCCGAGGGCATCGACATCGGCCCGTCGCCGACGGACGCGGCACTGGCCGCGGACCTGGCGCTGCTGATCGAGGAGCTGAACCTGACCGTTCGCTCCTACAACTGCCTGAAGCGCGAGGGAATTCACACCGTGGGCGAGCTGGTGGCCCGCAGTGAGCAGGATCTGCTGGACATCCGCAACTTCGGCGCCAAGTCGATCGAGGAAGTCAAGCAGAAGCTCACCGACATGGGCCTCGCCCTGAAGGACTCCCCGCCCGGATTCGACCCGGGTACGGCGGCCGACAGTTACGGGGCCGACGACGAAGACGACTACGTCGAGACAGAGCAGTACTGACAGGAGATTCCTTCCATGCCCACGCCCACCAAGGGCCACCGACTCGGCGGCAGCCCTGCCCACCAGCGGCACATGATGGCCAACCTGGCCACTGCGCTGTTCGAGCACGGCAAGATCACCACGACCGAGGCCAGGGCCCGCAGGCTGCGACCGCTGGCCGAGCGGCTGATCACCTTCGCCAAGCGGGGTGACCTGCACGCCCGGCGGCAGGTGCTGACCGTCGTGAGCGACAAGACGGTGGTCCACAACCTGTTCGCCGAGATTGGTCCGAGCTTCGCCAGCCGCGACGGTGGCTACACCCGGATCACCAAGGTGGGGCCGCGCAAGGGCGACAACGCCGCGCTCGCGGTGATCGAGCTGGTGCGCGAGGAGGCGGAGCCGAAGACGCGCCGCCGTCGCGCGCGCCGGACACCGGTCACTGCGGCCGCGACCGGACGGGCGGGCCGCGGACAGGCTGCGGCAAAGGCCGCCGCAGTCGCCGCGGACGAGGCCGCCGCTGACGACGGCGCTGCTGACGAGCCTGGCGACCGGGATGAGACACCCGAGACCGCTGCCGGCGAGATGCCGGCCGGCGAGGGTGACGCGTTCGAGGCAGACGAGGCCGTCGAGGCCGCGACCGAAGCCGAGGAGGCCACCGAGTCCGACGACGAGGCGGCGTCCCCGGACGACTCCGGCGACGAGAAGGCGACCGACGAGTAAGCCAGCAGCACATGACGAGCCCGGCCGGGTCCCACCGGCCGGGCTCGTCTGCGCTGGGCTGGCTTCACCGGGCGATCGGCCACTCCGGCCACAACCGGAGCCGGGCACTCGCGCGCTCGTCCGGCTGCGACTTGACCTGCGCTACGACGGCTCAGCGTTCCACGGCTGGGCCACGCAGCCGGGGCAGGCAACCGTCCAGCAAACGGTCGAGGAGGCGCTGTGGCGCGTTCTGCGGCTCGCTGAGCCCCCTGCCCTGACTGTCGCCGGGCGCACGGACGCCGGAGTCCACGCACGCGGCCAGGTCGCGCACGCAGACGTCCCGGCTGAGCAGTGGGCTGCCGCCGAGCCGACCGCTGCGCGCAGGCTCGGCCGGCTGCTTCCCGCGGCCGTCCGGGTCACGGCGATCGGCCCGGCGCCCGACGGCTTCGACGCGCGCTTTTCGGCCCTGTGGCGGCGCTACTCCTACCGGGTCTGCGATGACCCCGCGCGTGCAGACCCGCTGCGCCGGCACGACACCCTCTGGTACCCGGCACCGCTGGACCTGGCGGCCATGAACGAGGCCGCCCGCTCGCTGCTCGGTGAGCACGACTTTGCCGCGTTCTGCCGCAGCAGGGACGGCGCGACGACGATCCGCGCGCTGCTGGGGCTGGACTGGGCCAGGACGGAGCCGGGCGTCGCGACCGCGACTGTCGTCGCCGATGCCTTCTGCCACAACATGGTCCGCGCGCTCGCCGGAGCCCTGCTGTCGGTCGGCGACGGCACCCGGCCACCCGGCTGGCCCGCCCGGCTGCTCGCGGCCGGTCAGCGCGATCCGGCCGCCCGGGTGGCGCCGCCGCATCCGCTCTGCCTCGAGGAAGTGGGCTATCCCGGCCCCGCCGGCCTGGCTAGCCGGGCAGCGGCGACGCGGCACATCCGGACCCTGCATTCGTAGCCGGAAACGAGGCTCGGCCTCGTCGCTGCAGCGTTCCGGCCGGCCTCGTTTCCTGAAAGACCGGTGGCCGACCCGGCGTTTACGGAGTGCCGCTGAGCATCCGGGTGGTCAGCGTGACGTTCGCGGTGTTCTGCAGCAGCTCGGTCATGAAGTTCTCGATCTGGTTCCGCTGCGCGTTTGTCCTGGGCTTGTGCAGGCTGGTGAACTCGGCCCAGATCAGGATGAGGTAATGCCCCTTGGCTGCGGCTTCCTCGATGCCGGTGCCCTGGCCGAGCTTGTGCGTCGGGCCGTGCCTGGCCTTCAGCTGGCTGATGAAGTCGCTCGCCGACGCCTCCCGCGCCGCCCTGGTCGCGCCTGCAGCGGTGCCGAGGTTGAGGACGCCGATCGTGCCCATGATGCCCTGCGACGACGCCAGGTAGCTCGCGCGGGCGGCCTGCGAGCAGTGCGCCTCACCGACGATGGTCTGCAGGCTCCCGCCGACCACCGCTGAGGTGCAGCTCGTGCCGAGCTTGCTGGCGGTCATCGTGACGGGGTGCCCGGCGGCCGTGAATCTCGCCGGGTAGAGCTGGGCGATCGTCAGCGGATCGGGGTCGCCGCTGCGCGAGGCGATGTGCCCGTACGGGCCGAGGCTGGGGCTCGGACTGGGCGTGGCGGCCGGAGGCTGCTTAGTCTGCGAGGCGGCAGGCTTGGGCTTGGGGCTGCGGTGCAGCACGGTATAGCCGAGCGTGCCGGCAGCCGCGATCACCAGTAGCGTCGCGACG
The DNA here is from genome assembly GCA_963711535.1 of uncultured Actinomycetota bacterium. Taxonomy (GTDB): domain Bacteria; phylum Actinomycetota; class Actinomycetes; order Streptosporangiales; family Streptosporangiaceae; genus JAJYUU01. Next base: position 2,306,671 of record CAVQEN010000008.1, read on the forward strand.
CTGATCGCGAGCTTGACGCTGGCCGGGCGCTTGCGGCGGGTCTGGCGCTTGCCGCCGGCGGAGGAGCCGCGCCGGGAGGCCGGGTCAGTCCGGGGCAGCGTGCCGGTGCCCGAGGCCCTGCTGGCTCCATCGGCCGCAGGTCCGGTGCGGACGGGCGCGGCAGTCCCGGCGGCCCGGGCCGACCCGTCTGCGGCGATCGCCGGGAACGCACCGGTCGCGGCCTCGCCGTCGGCGGCCCTGCCGGGACCGGTCCGGTCGGGTGCCAGCACGGAATGCTGGCCGGAAACGCTTGGTCGCATACTGTCCGGCCCGAGGTTCCCCGGCGCCCGCCGGGCGCGGCCGGGTCCTGACCCGGCCCAGCCGCCGCTGCGGCCGCCCCGGCGTCGGCCGGGGCTGTCCAGATCCCGGTTGCCCGCCCGTCACCGACCGCCTGCCAGGTCTGCGTGGAGGTGACGTCCGCGGCCGGGTCGCTGACCGCCAGCGTCGAGTAGCCGGGCTCGCTGTCCAGCCCGTCATCGCGGCTGTAATAGCGCGCGCTGCCCGGCGCGGTCTGCCAGGAGGACTGCTGCCCGCCCGGTACAGGCTGGCCGCCATCCGGGCCGGTGCGGCCGGGATAGCTGCGCTCAGGCAGCGGCCGCGGGCCTGCCTGGCTGCCCTGACCTGCCTGGCTGCCCTGACCTGCCTGGCTGCTCTGACCTGCCTGGCTGCGACCGCGATTCCAGGCCGCAAACTGGCCAGGCGGGTACACCGGCGGCGGCTGCCCCTGCGTCGGGGGGTAGCCCCGCACCGGGCCCTTGCCAGCCGCGCCGCCAGCGGCTGACCCGTACCAGGACGATCCGGACGCGTCCGGGCAGGCGGGAGGCGGCTCGCCGTGCAGCCGGCTCGTGTCGTAGCCAGGCGTGAACACCGACGATCCGTTCGCGGATTCCGGCCCGGTTGCCGGCCAGCCACCGGAATTGCCGCGCTCGGGCCGGCCGCCGGGTGTGCCGCCGCTGCCGTGGCGGCCAGTGCCGCCCGGGGCCGGGCTGCCGGACGTCTCGCCGCCGGTATGGCGCGAACTTCGGCTGCCGCCGCCACCGTGCCTGGAGGCCCGGAAGCGGGACCGGCGGGAGTCAGCGGAGTCGCTGCCGCGCTGGTCTGCCGCGTCGTCGGCCGGGTTCCGCATGCGCTTGAGCGTATCGCCCCGCGCGCCGAAGTTCGGCTGGTCACGGGTTTCTGCTGAGTACCGGGGCGGTCCGCGCGGGCGGCTTCGCGACCCGCCCGGCCGCCTGGCGCCTATGCTGACGGCACCGGGCTGATGACTCACTTTGACCGTGACAGGTAAGGGCCGGTATTCTTCCTAGGCGTCCATGCGTACTGGCATGCCCGCCGTGCCGCGAAGGCCAGGCGAGGTGCAGTCCGGTACCTGCGGATCCCGCGCCCAAGGCAGGAGCTGTCCCCGGCGCGGCAAGAGATTCACGACTCACACGCGAAGGCTTACGACTGTGCGCACATTCAGCCCGAAGGCTGCTGACATTCAGCGCCACTGGCACGTCATCGACGCATCTGACGTCGTCCTCGGCCGGCTGGCCAGCCAGGCGGCGGTGCTGCTGCGCGGCAAGCACAAGCCAGTCTTCGCGCCGCATGTGGACACCGGTGACTTCGTCGTGATCGTCAACGCCGCCAAGGTGTCCCTGAGCGGCAACAAGCTGCAGGACAAGATGGCCTACCGGCACACCGGCTACCCCGGCGGCCTGCGGTCGATGTCCTACGCCGAGCTGATGGCCAAGAGCCCTGAGCGCGCCGTGGAGAAGGCCGTCAAGGGGATGCTCCCGAAGAACGCTCTCGGCCGGCAGATGCTGCGCAAGCTCAAGGTGTATGCGGGTCCGGAGCACCCGCATAAGGCGCAGCAGCCGGTGCCGTTCGAGATCAGCCAGGTCGAGCAGCAGCCGAGCGCCAGGTAACGTCAGCGAGCACAAGAGTCAACCGGGAAGTACGAGGAAAACACGTGGCTGAGTCCACTGAGACGCTGGAAGCCGGAGCAGCGGCGGACGCGCCCGAAGAGCACCTGTCGGAGTACACCACCTCGACCGGCGACAACGCACAGCCGAAGCCGGCTGCCCGCAAGCCGGTTGTCACCGGCACGGCGCTGGGAACAGGCCGCCGCAAGGAGGCCATCGCGCGGGTCCGGATTCAGCCTGGCACCGGCCAGTGGAAGATCAACGACCGGACGCTCGAGGTCTACTTCCCGAACAAGGTCCACCAGCAGCTGGTGAGCGAGCCGCTGGTGACGCTCGGCGCCGAGGACCAGTTCGACGTGGTGGCGCGGATCGACGGTGGCGGCGTCAGCGGTCAGGCGGGCGCGCTGCGCCTGGGGATCGCTCGCGCGCTGATTCTTGTGGACCCGGAGAGCCGCCGGCGCTCAAGCGCGCTGGCTTCCTCACCAGGGACGCGCGCGTGACCGAGCGCAAGAAGGCGGGTCTGAAGAAGGCCCGGAAGGCACCGCAGTACTCCAAGCGCTAAGCGCCCCGGCCGGGATGGCACGGATGGGCTTGGCGGTCTGATGGGCCACCTTTTCGGCACGGACGGTGTCCGGGGCGTCGCTGGGAGCGAGCTGACCTCGGGCCTGGCCCTCAGCCTGGCCTCGGCGGCAGCTGAGGTGCTGACCGCGTCGGGTGCCGGTGCCGCGATGGCCGGGCATCGCCCGGTGGCGGTTGTCGGCCGTGACCCGCGGGCATCCGGCGAGTTCCTGGAGGCGGCAGTCGTCGCGGGCCTGGCCGCCAGCGGCGTGGACGTCGTCCGGCTCGGCGTGATCCCGACTCCCGGCGTCGCCTACCTGACTGCGGCGCTGGGCGCCGAGTTCGGCGTCGTGCTGTCGGCGAGCCATAATCCCGCGCCGGACAACGGCATCAAGTTCTTCGCCCGTGGCGGCGTGAAGCTGCCGGACGCGGTCGAGGACCAGATCGAGACGCGGCTCGGCCAGGTGCGCGGCAGCGACGGCGCAGGCTACGGACCCGTGGGCGTTCCCGCCGCGGGGTTCGGCCGGGTGACCGAGGCGAGCCATCAGCGCGAGCAGTACATCGCGCATCTGCTGAGCACGCTGCCAGCTGGCCCGGGTGCGCCGCTGGCCGGGCTGCGCGTGGTGGTGGACTGCGCGCACGGCGCCGCATCCGCGTACGCGCCGGGCCTGCTGCGGCAGGCGGGCGCTGACGTCATCGCGATCGGTGCCGATCCCGACGGGCTCAACATCAACTCCGGCTGCGGGTCGACTAGCCTCGGCGTGCTCTCGGCGGCCGTGCGTGAGGCCGGCGCGGATGCGGGGATCGCCCACGACGGTGACGCCGACCGGTGCCTGGCCGTCGACGCGTCCGGGCAGGTGATCGACGGCGATCAGATCCTTGCGGTGCTGGCAGTCGCGCTGAAGGAAGAAGGCCGCCTGGCCGGCGACACGGTGGTCGCGACTGTGATGTCGAATCTGGGCTTTCGCCGCGCGATGCGGGACGCTGGCATCGACGTGGTCGAGACGCCGGTTGGCGACCGCTACCTGGTTGCCGCGATGCTGGACGGCTCCTTCGTGCTGGGCGGGGAGCAGTCCGGGCACATCATCATGCTGGACCATGCGACCACGGGTGACGGAATGCTGACCGGCCTGCACCTGCTAGCGGAAACTGCGCGCCGCGGTCGCCCGCTGGCTGACCTGGTCAGCGTGATGACCCGGTATCCGCAGGTGCTCATCAACGTGCCGGGCGTGGACAAGATCCGGGTCGCCAGGTCACCGGAGCTCACCGACGCGGTCACGGCTGCCGAGGCGGAGCTGGGGGACAGCGGCCGGGTCCTGGTGCGTCCGAGCGGCACCGAGCCCGCGGTCCGCGTGATGGTGGAAGCCGAGGACCCGGGCCAGGCTGAGCGACTGGCGGGCCGCCTCGCCGACGCCATCAAGGCGCTCGGCTAGCGCCGCGCTGGTTCGCCGGGCCCGGCGCCAGGTCCATGCGGTTATCGAGGTGAATCCGCGCACTGGAGCCACGCGGATTTACCTCAGTCCGGCTGGCCGCCGCCTCCGGCCGGGGAGCGTGGCAGGCTTAGCGCATGATCGTGGGCATCGGCGTGGACGTCGCCGAGATCTCCCGGCTGGAAGACGCCCTTGCGCGCACACCCGGGCTCGCGGAGCGCCTGTTCGCTGAGAGCGAACGCAATCGGCCGGTCCAGTCGCTGGCGGGGTATTTCGCGGCCAAGGAAGCAGTCGCCAAGGTGCTCGGCGCCCCGCGGGGCCTGGTGTGGACCGATGTCGTGATCAGCAACGACGAGTCCGGCAAACCAGAACTGACCGTAGGCGGGACTGTCGCGGCCGCCGCGGACCGGCTGGGGGTCGCTTCCTGGCACCTGTCCATCAGCCACGACGGCGGCCTCAGCGTGGCGATGGTGGTGGCAGAACGGTGAGCGCGCGGGCGGCGCCGGCGGTTGCCAGTGACCGATCGGGGCAGGCTGGACAGCGATGAGACAAGCGCATGCGGTGGCGGATGTCCGGGCCGCTGAGCAGGCTCTGATGGCCAAGGTTCCGGACGGCGTGCTGATGCAGCGCGCCGCGGCCGGGCTCGCGTCGGTCTGCGCCGGCCTGCTCGGCCATGTCTATGGCTCATGCGTGGTCGTCCTCACGGGCAGCGGTGACAATGGCGGCGACGGGCTCTACGCGGGTGCGCGCCTTGCCGCTCGGGGCGCGTCTGTCGTGGCCATTGCGGCTGGCTCACGAGTGCATGAAGGTGGCGCGGCCGCGCTGACTGCCTGTGGCGGCACGATTGTGGCAGCGGCGCCGTCACCCGCCGCTACCGCTGCGGTGCCCGGCTCAACGGCGAACGACCTGACGGCGAACGACAGCGAGGCCGAGAGCGCGATCGCTGCTGCGGACCTCGTCATCGACGGGCTGACAGGCATCGGCGGCCACGGTGGCTTGCGCGAGCCCGCTGCCACGCTGGCGGCCCTGACCGCGCAGGCTCGCCAGGACGGCGCGGTCGTGGTCGCGGTGGACCTTCCCAGTGGCATCGATGCCGACACCGGCGAGGTATCCGGCGCGGCGATCCAGGCCGACGTCACTGTGACCTTCGGGACCATCAAGCCAGGTTTGCTGATCGACCCCGGGGCCAGCCAGGCCGGCCTGACTGAGCTTGTGGACATCGGACTCGCCCCGTACCTGCGCCCGCCCGCAGTGCGCTCACTCCAGGCTGACGACGTTGCGGCGCTCCTGCCTCAGCCCTGGGCTGAGTCGGATAAGTACCGGCGCGGTGTTCTGGGCCTGGTCGCCGGGAGCGACCAGTACACCGGCGCCGCCGTGCTGTCCTGCGGTGGCGCGATCCGCGCCGGCGCCGGCATGGTCCGTTTCGTGTCGGCTGAGATCGCCGTCGGCGTGGTACGCCAGCACTGGGCCGAGGCTGTGCTGACCACGTACGATCCGCAGCGCCCCGGCGATGCCGTCAAGGCAGCCGGCCGCGTGCAGGCCTGGACGGCCGGGCCGGGCATCGGCACCGGGCCGGACGCCGCGGAGGTGCTGTCCGCCGTCCTGGCAAGCGACGTACCCGTGCTCGTCGATGCAGACGGCCTCACGGTGCTGGCCGCGCACCGCGAGCTGCTCCGCCGGGACGCGCCGGTGCTCATCACTCCGCACGCGGGTGAACTCGCGCGGCTGCTAGACGCCGACCGAAGTGACATCGAGGCCCGCCGGCTGTACTACGTGCGGGAAGCTGCAGCGAAGCTCGGTGTCACCGTGCTGCTGAAGGGCTCGACCACGGTGATCGCGACGCCGGACGCCCGGCAGCCGGTGCTCGTCAACTCCACCGGCACGAGCTGGCTCGCTACGGCGGGCTCAGGCGACGTGCTGTCCGGTCTCGCAGGCGCGCTGCTTGCCCAGGGCCTCGACACCGCGCAGGCAGCGGCGGCAGGTGCCTACCTGCACGGCCTGGCCGGCCGGCTGGCCTCACGAGACGCCCCAATCGCTGCCAGTGACGTACTGGCGGCGATCCCGGCCGCCATCCGCCTGGTCACCGCCGGCGACAGCTAGCCGCTGACGCCGGCGCATGCCGCCGGCTGCCTCGGGCGCTACTCCGAGCGGCCGCCGAGGTAGCGAGCCAGGAACCTGTCTGCCTCCCCGAAGAACCTGAGGCGGTTCTGCGGCTTGGCGAAGCCGTGCCCCTCATCCGGGAACAGCATGTACTCGTGTTCGATCCCGGCCTTCGCCAGCGCCGCGACGATCTGCTCCGACTCGGCCTGCTTCACCCGCGGGTCGTTTGCGCCCTGCGCAATGAGCAGCGGGATGCGAATGCGGTCGGCTGCCGACAGCGGCGAGCGTGACCAGAGGAACTCACGGTCCTTCGCCGGGTCACCGACACGGTTGTGGAACTGCGCGATCATCGGTGCCCAGTAGGGCGGGATGGTCTCGATGAGCGTGATCAGGTTCGACGGTCCGACGATGTCCACGCCACAGCGGTACAGCTCCGGGGTGAAGGCGGCGCCGGCCAGCGTGGCGTAGCCGCCGTAGGAGCCGCCGATGATGGCGATCCGTGACGGGTCGGCCCAGCTCTGCTTCACGATGTACGCGACGGCGTCGGTCAGGTCGTCCTGCATCCGACCGCCCCACTCGCGGTCACCGGCGTTGAGGAACGTCTTGCCGTAGCCGGTGGAGCCGCGGAAGTTCACCTGGACGCACAGATAGCCGCGGTTGGCGAGCCACTGCGCCTCGGCGTCGTAGCCCCAGGCGTCGCGGCCCCACGGCCCGCCGTGCACAAGCAGGACGGCGGGAAGGCCCGTGCGCTCCGCTCCCGGCGGGAACGTCAGGTAGCCGTGCACGGTCAGGCCGTCGCGCGACTCGAAGGAGAAAGGCTCCATCGTGGCGAGCTCGTAGCGGGACAGCTCCGGCTGATGCTCGAAGAGGAAGCTTCCGGTGCCCGACCCGGTGTCGTAAGCATAGAAAGCCACCGGTCCGGCGTCATTGGCGAACGCGATCAGCCAGACCCGGTCGGCGTCGTCGGCGTCGACGAACGCCGGGTCGCCCGGGTGCAGTGCCCTGATGGCGGACAGGTGACCAGCCACGGAATGGTCAAGCACCCGGTACTGCGAACGTGCCTTGAGGAACGTCACGATCTGCGGCTCGCGGGTGTCCGGATGAATCCGGACGGCGCTGACGTCGGCCTCCGGATCGAAGGCCAGCACTTCGGTGGCGCCGGTCGCCAGGTCCGTCCGCACCAGCCCGGCCGCTTCCGCGTCGACCGACGAGATCAGCAGCAGCGACTGGCCGTCAGCGCTGAACGCTACGGGCCCGGTGGTCAGGGAGTCCTCGGCGGAGATCGTCAGCACGACGCGCCAGTCGTCGCTTTCCGCGCTGTCCCTGACGACCAGCAGCATCGACCCGTCCGGCTGGGGCTGCAGTGCCGCCCTGACCGCGAGCTGGGCGTCTGCCACCGTGTCGATGAAGCCCGGATTGGCCAGCACCTTCGTCAGCTCACCGGTGCGCAGGTCGAGCCGGTACACGTCGTGCAACTGCGGATTGTCCTTGTTGAGCGCGACCAGGATCTCGTCCGGGAACTCGCGCTCAGCGGCCGCCAGCCGGGCCTGCACGCCGTGGAACGGGGTGAGATCCCTGCTGGCCATGGTCTGCAGGTCGACGTCGTGCAGGCGCCAGTTCTCGTCGCCGCCGCTGTCCTGCAGGTACAGCAGGTGCCGGCCGTCGTGGGCCCAGGCGAACTGCCGGATGCCGCGGTCGGTGTCGTCGGTAACCACCCGGGCCGCGTTCCAGTCCACGCCGTCCGGGCCGATCGGAGCGAGCCAGACATTCAGGATGCCGTCGCGTGGCGCGATCCAGGCCAGCTGAGTCCCGTCAGGCGACAGGCGCGGGCTCACGCGCTCCGGGTTGCCGAACAGAACGGTCAGCGGAATCAGGTCTGCCATGCAGAACTGCCTATCATGCGGCCGGGTCCGCCTCGGTCCCGGCGCCACCTGGTCTGGCTGCGCCGGCTCGCTCCGCCCGGCTGGCAGACTGGTGGCCATGGACGGTCACCCGGAGGCAGTCGTCGACCTGGACGCGATCCAGTCGAACGTGGCCGCGATCCGCCACCATGTCGGCGCGGCCGCGGTCATGGCAGTCGTGAAGTCCGATGGGTACGGTCACGGCATGCTGCCGTCGGCCCGGGCCGCGCTCGCCGGCGGTGCGACCTGGCTCGGCGTCGTCCAGGTCGCCGACGCGATCACGCTGCGCCGGGCTGGCCTCGCGGTGCCGGTGCTGAGCCTGCACGGCAGCCCCGACTCGCCGCACGCCGACGCCATCCGGCACGAGGTCGACCTGACTGCAGGCTCAGCCGCGCTCGTCGACCAGATTGCCCTGGCCGCCGAGGGCGCGGGGAAACCGGCCCGGCTGCACCTGGAGGCCGACACCGGGATGAGCCGCGGCGGGGCAACACCGGCCGACTGGCCAGGCCTGGTCGAGGCAGCTCTGGCAGCGCAGGCGGCGGGCCGGGTACGCATCATCGGGATCTGGTCGCACTTCGCGTGCGCTGACATCCCTGGTCATCCGGCCATCGGCCAGCAGATTGAGGCCTTCCGCGCTGCGGTTACCGCTGCTGAGCGCGCGGGAGCCCGGCCGGAGGTACGGCACCTGGCCAACGGTCCGGCCACGCTCAACCTGCCGGAGTCGTACTTCGACCTGGTCCGGCCCGGCGGTGCCGTATTCGGCCTGAGCACGGTGCCCGGCGGCCCGCCAGGCTGGCTCCGCCCGGCGATGACGCTGCGAGCCCGCCTGATCCAGGTGAAGCGCGTTCCGGAGGGGACGCCAGTGTCGTACGCGCACCGGTACTCGACCAGCGGCGAGACTTCACTCGGCGTTCTCCCGCTCGGGTACAACGAGGGCATTCCGCGGCACGCGACCAACGCCGCGCGCCTGCTGTCCGTACGCGGCCGCCGCGTGTCGATTGCCGGGACGGTCAACCTCAACCACATCATCCTCGACCTGGGTGACGGCGCGTCCGAGGCCGGTGACGAGGTGGTGGTGTTCGGATCAGGCGACCGCGGCGAGCCCACGGCGCAGGAGTGGGCTGATGCGCTGGACACGATCTCGTATGAGATTGTCACCCGGTTTACCGGTAAGGTACCGAGAACTTACTCTGGAGTAACCGTCGCTGAGGACGGCGCCTCGACGCGCGGCCCGGCCACGGCAGGGCTGCCGGACCCGGCCAGCCCGGCGGCGGTCGGCGAGGACGGGACGGCGGCACAGGCCGCGGACGGGAGTACCGATGGCCAGGTGGCGGCGGCTCTCTAGCGTCGCAGGGCTGGCCACCGGTATCGTCGCGGCATCCGCCGGCGCAGCCATCGCCGCAGAAAAGGTGGCCGTCGGGCGGATTCGCCTGCGGCCTGATCCCGCCCGGGACGAGCCGTTCGGCCAGCTGCGGGGCCGGCCGGTCGAGATAGTGGCCGACGACGGTGTGCCGCTGCACGCGGAGGTGTGCGGCTCAGAGGACGCGCCGGTCAGCATCGTGTTCTGCCACGGCTACACGCTGAGCCAGGAAGTCTGGCATTACCAGCGGCAGGACCTCGCGGCCGACGCCCGGCTCGTGTTCTGGGATCAGCGCAGCCACGGCCGGTCGGGCCGCAGCGACCCGAGCCACGTCGGCATCGGGCAGCTTGGCCGCGACCTGGCGGCGGTGCTCGCCGGGACCGTGCCGCCGGGCAAGCCCGTGGTCCTGGTGGGGCACTCGATGGGCGGCATGACGATCATGGCGCTGGCCGCCCAGCAGCCAGAGCTCTTCGGCACTACCGTCATCGGCGTGGTGCTGATCTCGACGACGGCCCATCTCGTCGACGCGACGACCTGGCTGCCTGCTCCGCTGCGGCCGGTGGCACGCTGGGCGGGCCCGGCTGTGCTGCGCGGCTCCGCCCGCGGGCGGCGGGGCGAGCTGACCGAGTGGGTCCGCGGCGCGGCCAATGACCTGGCGTTCCTGTCGACGCGGTTCATCGCATTCGGCGATCCGGACGTCAGCCCGGCGATCGTCGACTTCCTGGAGCGCGTCATCCGGGCAACGCCGATCGAGGTAGTAGCCGACTTCTACACAGCCCTGCTCGAGCACGACGAACGGGGCGCACTGCCGGTACTCGGCCGGGTGCCGACCGTCGTACTGACCGGCGAGGGCGACCGTCTCATCCCGGCGGAGCAGGCGGCGGAACTCGCCGCAGCGATTCCCGGCGCGCGGCTCGTCCGGGTGCCCGAGGCCGGGCATGCGGTAATTCTGGAGCAGCCCGAGGTGGTCTCGGAGGAGATTGCCGACCTGGCCGCACTGGCACTGGACGAGGCGCCAACCCGGCGGAGGCCCGCATGACCGGCTCCGGCGAGACGCCACGCGAGCCGGCGCTCGACGAGCTCGTGACGGTGCCGACCGCCGAGGGCATGCGCCACCTCGGCCGGCAGCTGGCCGGGCTGCTGCGGGCCGGGGACCTCGTGGTGCTGTCCGGCGCGCTCGGAGCCGGCAAGACCACGCTCACCCAGGGCATCGGCGCCGGTCTCGAGGTCCGCGGACCGGTCACCTCGCCCACGTTCGTGATCGCCCGGCTGCACCCGAGCCTGTCAGCCGGTCCCGACCTGGTCCATGCCGATGCCTACCGGCTGGGCAGCCGGGCCGAGGTGGACGACCTGGATCTGGACGCCGACCTGGCGACGTCGGTCACCGTGGTCGAATGGGGCGAGGGCCTCGTCGAGGACCTGGCACCGAGCTTCCTGTCGGTGGCCATCCAGGCGGCCGGCCCGGCGGACGCCGACGTCGCGCGGACAGTCCGCATCCTGGGCTGGGGCGACCGGTGGCGCGGCAGCGCTGTTGCCGCACTCCGGCAGGCGCTGGCGGCCCAGAACCGATAGCCGCGGCTTCCGCGGCAACCGGCAGCGACCCGAATTGTCCTCCGCAGCACCCTACGCACTACTAAACTGCCGGTGCATCAAGCCGGTCCCCGCCGTGGCTGAGTCACGGCCCCGATCCGCCCCAGGAGGCGCGCTGTGGCCCAGCAGGGCTCCCCGCCCGGACGCTCGCTGCGGCAGCCCGTTCCCGGCCCGGACGACGACTATCCCGCCGCCGACTACCCGGTCGGCGACGAGCCTGTCGGCGACCGGGCCGCACGCGACCGCCACGCGGGCGCCCGCTATCCGCGCCGGGCACGTCCGGAGCGTCCGGCCCGGCAGCCCTACGACGCGTTCGCCCCGGACGAGGTCATCCCGGAGTGGGCTGGCCCGGCGGAGTACCCGAGCCGCCCGGAGACCCGGCGCCGCCGGTCCGGCCATCAGTACGCCGACCCGTACGCCGACTCTGCCGCCGGGCCGGACACGGACCCGGACGTCGGCGGCGACCCGGCGGGTCACCACCAGCGCGAGCCTGATCCCGCGGTCGTCCCGGCGCGGCGCCGGGCTGGCCGCCGCGGGCGGGCCGCCGCGACCCGGCTCCGCAAGTCGCGCCGCCGTGTCTACCGCTGGGCCGGGCTGGCCATCATCGCCTGCGTACTGGCCGCCGGGATTACCGCGCTGGTGACCCACCACGCGCCCAAGCCCGCGCTGTACGTCACGACGCTGCTGCCGGGCGAGTTCAAATCGGTCCCGGCCGCCTGCACCAGCGTCAGCCCGACGGTTCTCAGCCAGTACGTCCCCGAGCCTGGCCGCACCGCGACCAGCCAGATCAGCAGCAGCGCCGACAGCGAGTGCAGCTTCACCGTGGACCGCAAGCCCGTGTTCATCGTGCTCGAGGTGACAGCGCAGTCCTACCAGCCCTTCGCGGCCGCGTCCGGCACCGGCAGCGCGGCGGGTAGCGCGTCTGCGAACGCCCAGGACAACTACGCCCTCGTGCAGTCCGGGCTGACCCATCCGCCGAAAACGTCCCCCCTGACAGCGGCCCGGGTCACCGCATTGCCGAACGTCGGCCAGCAGGCCTTTGTCGCGCTCCAGGACGAGCACGTCAAGGCGATCAGCACGCAAGTCGCGACGGTCGTGATCAGGGAAAGAAACGTGGTCATCACCGTCTCCGAATCCGCCCAGGAGTCCGGCCACGGGTTCGGGCCCGTATCGGTGACCACCCTGCAGTCCGGCGCGATCGCGGCCGCGAAGGACCTGCTGGCCAAAACGCTCACCCAGCCGAAAGCCAGCTAGCCGGCCACGGCGGTCCGACCACGCCTGCTCCCAGGCACGGGCGCTCCCAGGTACGGGCGGTCTCAAGCACGGGCGCTGCGTCACTAGGCTGGGCAATCGTGCTGCTCCTCGCCTTCGACACCGCCACCCCGGCGGTGACTGTCGCCCTGCACGACGGCCTGGCCGTGCTGGCGCAGGAAGAGGCCGTCGACGCGCGCCGCCACGGTGAGCTGCTCGCGGTGTTCATCGACAAGGTCCTGCGCAGCGCCGGCGCGGACGAGCGGGACCTCACTGGCATCGCAGTCGGCACAGGCCCCGGTCCGTATACCGGGCTGCGGGCAGGCCTGGTCACCGCGCGGGTGCTGGCCAGCGCCCTGCAGATCCGGTCAGACGGCGTGTGCTCGCTCGACGTGATCGCCGCCGCTGCGCGGCGCCAGGCCGGCGGCCGGGACTTCCTGGTGGCCACGGACGCGCGCCGCCGCGAGCTGTACTGGGCCCGCTACGCCCCGGACGGGCGGCGGACAGCCGGGCCGCTTGTGGGCAGCCCGGCTGAGCTGCCTGCGGGCCTGGCGGTCGCGGGTCAGGGGCCAGTGCTCTACCCGGAGTGTGCCGCCAGGGTGCTCGAGCCCCGTTTCCCTTCCGCAGGAGAACTGGCGCGCATTGTGGCCGGACGGATCGCGGCGGGCGACCCGCCCGGGCCTTCGGAACCGCTGTATCTGCGGCGGCCCGATGCGCGTGAGCCCGGCAGGCCCAAGCGGGTGACGCCGTGAGCGCGCCCGCGTTGCGGCCGATGACGACCGCCGACCTCGATGCTGTGCTGGAGCTTGAGCACGCGCTGTTCGGCGACGAAGCGTGGTCGCGGCAGATGCTGGAGGGTGAGCTCAGTCAGCAGCCTGCGAGCCGGTATTACCTGATCGCGGAAACCGCCGAGGGCATCGCCGGCTACGCAGGCCTGCTGGCCGGCGGCGGCCAGGCCGACGTGGTGACGCTCGCGGTGGCAACGGCGCAGTGGGGGCAGGGGATCGGCTCGGTGCTCCTGGAGGCACTGCTGGGCGAGGCAGTGCGGCGCGGCAGCAGGGAGATTTTCCTGGAGGTCAGAGCCGACAACACGCGGGCGCAGCGGCTCTATCAGTGGTGGGGCTTCACCGAGGTGGGGATCCGCCGCGGTTACTACCAGCCCTCGGGCACCGACGCGATCGTGATGCAGCGCGACCTGACCGGCGGTTTCACCCGGCCCGGCCCGACGCCAGCAGCTGAGCCCGCCCGCTCAAGCCGAGGTGAGGAGTCGTGACGGAGCCGCTGGTGCTCGGGATCGAGACGTCGTGCGACGAGACCGGGGTCGGCCTGGTTCGCGGGCGCGAGCTGCTGGCCGACGCGGTTGCCTCCAGCGTCGAGGAGCATGCCCGGTTCGGCGGCGTCGTGCCCGAGGTGGCGAGCCGGGCGCACCTGGAGGCCATAGTGCCGACCGTGGACCGCGCGCTGGCTACCGCGGGCGTCTGCCTGGCGGACGTGGACGCGATCGCGGTGACTGCCGGGCCGGGCCTGGCGGGAGCGCTGCTGGTGGGCGTGAGTGCCGCCAAGGCGTACGCCCTTGCGGCCGGCAAGCCGCTGTACGGCGTCAATCACCTTGCTGCGCACGTCGCAGTCGATCAGCTGGAGCACGGCCCGCTGCCAGCGCCCGCTATCGCGCTGCTGGTGTCGGGCGGGCACTCGTCGCTGCTGCTCGTGCCGGACGTGGCCCGGGAAGTCGTGCCGCTGGGCGCGACCATCGACGACGCGGCTGGCGAGGCGTTCGACAAGGTGGCCCGGGTCCTGGGGCTGCCGTTCCCCGGCGGCCCGCACATCGACAGGGCGGCCACGGCCGGCCAGAAGGACCTCATCCGGTTCCCGCGCGGCAAGTACGCAGACGGCACCAGCGACTTCTCCTTCTCCGGCCTGAAGACCGCGGTCGCCCGGTGGGTCGAAGCGCGTGAGGCAGCCGGGGAGCCGGTGCCGGTGGCGGACGTCGCTGCCTCGTTCCAGGAGGCGGTGGCGGACGTGCTGACCCGCAAGGCGATCGCGGCCTGCAGGGCGCACGGCGTCGAGCACCTGGTGATCGGCGGCGGCGTCGCGGCGAACTCCCGGCTGCGCGTCCTCGCTCAGGAGCGATGCGAGGCGGCGGGGCTGCGCCTGCGAGTGCCCCGGCCGGGCCTGTGCACCGACAACGGCGCTATGGTGGCAGCGCTCGGGGCGGAGCTGGTTGCCCGCGGCGTGGCGCCGTCCCCGCTCGGCTTCCCGGCCGACTCGTCGCTGCCGGTGACCGAGATCACTGCCGCGTAGCTGTGCGCCGGCCCTCTGTTTGACGTGCCCGGCCAGGAGGGCTAGCCTACGGAACTGGCACTCGGTACGGTAGAGTGCTAATGCGACAAGGTTGGTCTGGCACCCGCGACGGCAGGCCGACATGGTCGACTCTCTAAATCAGCTAGCCCTTTCCGGAGGGGGAGGTCAGATCGTGACGACCGCCACCAAGGTTGTTCTGAAGCCGCTCGAAGACAGGATCGTGGTACGTCCGCTCGAGGCTGAGCAGACCACCGCATCCGGCCTGGTTATTCCCGACACCGCCAAGGAGAAGCCCCAGGAGGGCGAAGTCCTGGCAGTCGGCCCGGGCCGTTTCGACGACGCCGGCAGCAAGCGCGTCCCCATGGACGTCAGCGTCGGCGATGTCGTGCTGTACAGCAAGTACGGCGGCACTGAAGTGAAGTACCACGGCGAGGAGTACCTAGTGCTCTCCGCTCGGGACGTGCTTGCCGTCATCGAGAAGTAGCAGGCAGTTCCTCACGCGCGGGCCTGGCCCGCGCCGGGCTGGTCCGCCAGCCCGGCACCGCCCCGGCTCGGCTGGCGGCTCAACGGAGCAGGACTCCGGGGATCCGCGGCCCGGTCCGGGGCGGTGGTGTGAGGGGCGACCGCAGACAGCCGACCATAGACACTGGGGTAACACACATGGCCAAGAGCCTGGAGTTTGACGAGGACGCACGCCGCGCCCTCGAGCGCGGCGTCAACCGCCTCGCAGATGCCGTGAAGGTAACGCTGGGCCCGAAGGGCCGCAACGTCGTCATCGACAAGAAGTGGGGCGCTCCCACGATCACGAACGACGGTGTGACTGTCGCGCGTGAGATCGAGCTGGAGGACCCGACCGAGAACCTCGGCGCGCAGCTCGCCAAGGAAGTCGCGACCAAGACCAACGACGTGGCCGGGGACGGCACCACGACCGCGACCGTGCTCGCCCAGGCCATGGTGGCCGAGGGCCTGCGCAGCGTAGCCGCCGGCGCCAACCCGATCGCGCTCAAGCGCGGCATCGACGCGGCCGCCGCGTATATCGCGGACGGCCTGCTCGCCTCCGCCCGCGAGGTCGAGGAGCGGAGCGAGGTCGCGAACGTCGCGACGATCTCCGCCCAGGACTCGAAGATCGGCGAGGTTATCGCCGAGGCCTTCGACAAGGTCGGCAAGGACGGTGTCATCACCGTCGAGGAAGCGCCGACCATGGGCATCGAGCTCGAGTTCACCGAGGGCATGCAGTTCGACAAGGGCTACATCTCGGCGTACTTCAGCACCGACCCGGAGCGCATGGAGGCCGTCCTGGAGGACGCCTACATCCTGCTGTCCGGCGGCAAGATCTCGTCGATGACCGAGTTCCTGCCGCTGCTGGAGAAGATCGCCCAGACCAAGAAGCCGCTGCTGGTGATCGCGGAGGACGTGGACGGCGAGGCGCTGTCCACCCTCGTGGTCAACAAGATCCGCGGCCTGCTGAACGTGGTGGCCGTCAAGGCCCCCGGCTTCGGGGACCGGCGCAAGGCGATGCTCGAGGACATGGCCGTGCTGACCGGTGCGGAGGTGGTCTCCGAGGAGGTCGGTCTCAAGCTCGACTCGGCCGGGCTCGACGTGCTCGGCCAGGCGCGCCGGGTCGTCGTCACCAAGGACACCACCACGATCATCGATGGTGCCGGTGAGCAGGCCGCGGTGGAGGACCGTATCCGGCAGCTGCGGACCGAGATCGAGAACACCGACTCGGACTGGGACCGCGAGAAGCTGCAGGAGCGGGTCGCCAAGCTCGCCGGGGGCGTCGCCGTCCTCCGGGCTGGTGCCGCCACTGAGGTCGAGCTCAAGGAGAAGAAGCACCGGCTCGAGGACGCCATCTCGGCAACTCGCGCCGCCATCGAGGAGGGCATCATCCCCGGCGGTGGCAGCGCACTGGTGCAGGCAGCCGCGAAGCTGGGCGACCTCGGCAAGAAGGGCGACGAGGCGACCGGCGTGCTGGTGGTCAAGCGGGCCCTGTCTGCTCCGGCCCGGTGGATCGCTGAGAACGCGGGCGCCGAGGGAGGTGTGGTCATCGGCCGCATCGCTGAGCTTCCGGCCGGCCACGGTTACAACGCGGCGACCGGCGAGTACGGCGACCTGATGGCTCAGGGCGTCATCGACCCGGTTAAGGTGACGCGCTCAGCGGTGCAGAACGCCGCGTCGATCGCCGGCATGCTGATCACGACGGAGGTTCTCGTCAGCGAGAAGCCCGAGCCGGAGGAGCCCGCGGCAGCAGGCCACGGGCACGGTCACCAGCACTAAGCAAGCTGGCTGCTGAGCGGCCTGCGCGCGTAACTCACAGGAGCCCCGGAGCCGGGTATCGGCACCGGGGCTCCTGCTGTCCGGCAGCTGCCCTCCTGGCCGCAATCGGCCTGCAATGACCGGTCAGGCTCGGGTTTGCGCGTAAGGAGCGGCTTTATATAGCGCACCTAAAACGCAGAGTATTCGCTTGATTACTTGTGGTAATCACATTACCTGCCTTTCCGGACGCCACATTAATGTGACCTTTCCGTTGCTTCTTTTGATGTTGCCTTTACTCCTGGCATGGGGAATCACGGTTGCGTACAGACCAACTCGTGATACCGCCGATGAGCCAGGGGGGATCGGGTGGAATCGCAGCTAGACGGGGCCAGGCAGCACAATATGCACATGCTGACCGAGCTCGCAGTGCATGGTCAGCCCGCCGCAATTGATACCTTGCTGCGACAGATCAGGCCAATGGTGGTGCGCTATTGCCGAGCGCGCCTCGGGCGCATTTCCGGGCACTATCATGCCGCCGATGACGTCGCTCAGGAGGTATGTATCGCCGTTCTTTCGGCGCTGCCCCGTTATCAGGACATGGGCCGCCCGTTCGCCTCCTTTGTCTTCGGGATCGCCTCCCATAAAGTCGCGGACGCGATGCGCAGCGCTTCTCGGCTGGCGATTCCGACCGAGGACCTGCCGGACGGCCCGGATGACCGGCCGGGACCGGAGGAGACAGCGGTCGCCTATCTCGAGGCGGAGCAGGCGCGGGCGCTGCTGGCGCGGCTGCCGGCGAACCAGCAGGAGCTGCTTGTGCTGCGCGTGCTCTCCGGTCTGTCCGCCGAGGAGACCGGTCACGCCCTCGGCATGTCTGCCGGTGCCGTGCGGGTAGCGCAGCACCGTGCGCTGGCCCGGCTGCGGGCGCTTGCCGTCGAAGAGCCCGCCTTCACCCAGTCCATCGCCTGACCCAGTCGATCGCCCGCCTCAGGTCCGTCCTCCGGACCGCCGAGCCGACCGCGGATCCCTGCACCCCCGTGGCAGGGATCCGCGGTCCCGGCGGGAGCACGGCGGCATCGCCGTCAGGGGGGATGAGCCCGGCCCGGACGGGCGGCCCGGCGCAACCTGACGTACGGGGCCGTGGCGGACTCTAAGACTTGCGGCCGACATCGGGGTAGCGGTGTGATCCTCCGGCCGGGACGTTCTCGGGATGGCCCGTTCCCAGTGACATCTGCTTGATCTTCAGATACCGGATGAGGTCATGGCGCTGCAGCCCGATGACGGCGGCGGCCCCCAGTATTCCGGCGATAAGCAGCTTCCGCATCGTTCGTCCCCTCCCTGCTGGCCGGGCGGAACGATGGTTCTCTCCGCCCCGGTCGTGCCGCTCTCCTGGCAGCACCTTCCCCCGGATCCACGCCTCATGCCAGGCCCGGGTACGTTGTGCCGCTCCGAGCCCGGGTGCAGACGCCCGGCTGTGGCACATATCGGCGGGGCTCCCAGCCCTCGTGGCTGCAGGCGCCTGGGCTCAGGCGGAAGCTCCGGTCACTAGGATGAGGGCATCCCAGCACCCGGACACGGAACGTGAGATGAGCGACGAGAAGTTCGGCCCGCCTGCCCTGACCTTCGACGACGTTCTGCTGCTCCCGGCCCATTCAGCGATAATGCCGGGCGAAGCGGACACTACGGCCCGGCTGACGCCGCGGCTGTCTCTCCGCATCCCGATTGCGTCCGCCGCCATGGACACCGTGACCGAGGCGCGGATGGCCGTGGCCATGGCCCGCCAGGGTGGCGTCGGCGTCCTGCACCGCAACATGTCGGTGGAGGAACAGGCGCAGCAGGTCGACATGGTGAAGCGGTCCGAGGCGGGCATGATCACCAATCCGGTGACCTGTACGCCTGATGCGACAGTGGCTGACGTCGAGGAGTTGTGCGCCAGGTACCGCATCTCCGGCGTCCCGGTGACCGACGACTCCGGCATTCTCGTTGGTATCGTCACCAACCGTGACATCCGGTTCGAGTCCGACCACCGCCGCCGGGTGACCGAGGTGATGACGCGGATGCCGCTCGTCACCGCGCGGGTGGGCGTATCGCGACCGGAGGCGCTGGCGCTCCTGAGCAGCAACAAGGTGGAGAAGCTGCCGCTGGTGGACGAGGCGGGACGGCTGCGCGGCCTCATCACGGTCAAGGACTTCACCAAGAGCGAGAAGTTCCCGAACGCGACCAAGGATGGCGAGGGCCGCCTGGTGGTCGGTGCCGCGGTCGGCGTGGGCGAGGACGCCAAGCTGCGCGCGCAGGCGCTCATCGACGTGGGGACCGACTTCCTGGTCGTCGACAGCTCGCACGGTCATGCGCAGGGCGTCATCGACATGGTGGCGCAGGTGAAGGCGAACTCCCGGGTCGAGATCATTGGCGGCAACGTGGCCACCCGGGCGGGCGCCCAGGCGCTGATCGACGCAGGCGCGGACGCGGTGAAGGTCGGTGTCGGGCCCGGCGCGATCTGCACGACCAGGGTGGTCACCGGGGTCGGTGTGCCGCAGATCACCGCGATCTACCAGGCCTCGCTGGCCGCGCGGCCCGCTGGCGTGCCGGTGATCGGCGACGGTGGCGTCCAGTACTCCGGCGACATCGCCAAGGCCATTGCCGCCGGGGCGGACACGGTCATGCTGGGCAAGCTGCTGGCCGGGTGCGAAGAAGGCCCTGGCGAGATGGTCTTCGTGAACGGCAAGCAGTTCAAGCTGTTCCGGGGCATGGGCTCGCTTGGCGCCATGCGCAATGCGAAGCGCGGCGGGTCGTACTCGAAGGACCGCTACTTCCAGGACGACGTGCTGCGCGAGGACAAGCTGGTCCCGCAGGGCGTCGAAGCGCAGGTGCCCTACCGCGGCCCGCTGGAGGCGGTGGCGCATCAGCTGACCGGCGGCCTGCGGGCGGCCATGGGCTTCTGCGGTGCCCGCACGATCGCCGAGCTGCAGCAGGCACAGTTCACTCAGATCACCAGTGCCGGGCTGGTCGAGAGCCACCCGCACGACATCCAGATGGTTGCCGAGGCGCCGAACTACGGCGGCCGGCGAGGCTGACAATGACCTGGCACGCCCGTCCGGGCTGCCAGGCGCGCGCTGGCGAGGTGCGCGCGCACGCATGGGGCGGGAGAGCAACGTGACCGTGGTAGAGATCGGGCGGGGCAAGAGCGGACGGCGGGCCTACGCGCTCGACGAGATCGGCATCGTGCCGTCCCGCCGGACCCGGCATCCCGAGGAGGTGTCGATCGCCTGGCAGATCGACGCCTACCGGTTCGAGATGCCGCTGGTAGTCGCGCCGATGGACAGCGTGGTGTCGCCGGCGACGGCCATCGCGATCGGCCAGCTCGGCGGGCTGGCCGCGCTGGACCTCGAGGGCCTGTGGACGCGTTTCGAGGATCCGCAGTCGCTGCTGGCCGAGGCCGCGGAGCTGGACGACGCCGCGGCGACCCGGCGGCTGCAGGAGATCTACGCCGAGCCGATCAAGGAGGACCTCATCGGCCGGCGGATCGGGGAGATCCGCGCGGCCGGGGTGACCACCGCGGCCCGGCTGTCGCCGCAGCGCACGGTCCGCCTGTATAAGTCGGTCATCGACGCGGGCGTCGACATCTTCGTGATCCGCGGCACGACCGTGTCGGCCGAGCACGTGTCCGGTCAGGCTGAGCCGCTGAACCTGAAGCAGTTCATCTACGAGCTCGACGTGCCGGTGATCGTCGGCGGCTGCGCCACCTACACCGCCGCGCTGCACCTCATGCGGACCGGCGCGGCAGGCGTCCTGGCGGGCTTCGGCGGCGGCTCGGGTCACACGACCGCTGCCGTTCTGGGCGTAGCCGTCCCGATGGCGACAGCTATCGCAGACGTCGCCGCCGCCCGCCGCGATTACCTCGACGAGTCAGGCGGGCGCTACGTGCACGTCATTGCTGACGGCGGCATGACCCGGAGCGGCGACATCGCCAAGGCGCTGGCGCTCGGCGCCGATGCGGTCATGGTGGGCTCCCCGTTCGCCCGCGCCTCGCAGGCCCCCGGGCACGGGTATCACTGGGGCAGCGAGGCCCACCACCCCGACCTGCCCCGCGGCGCGCGGGTCAAGGTCGGCACCGTCGGCACGCTCGAGCAGATCCTGCACGGTCCGTCCACGGTCCCGGACGGGTCGATGAACCTGATGGGTGCACTGCGCCGGACGATGGCGACCTCCGGCTATTCCGACCTGAAGGAGTTCCAGCGGGTGGAAGTCGTGGTGACACCGAGTGCCACGCCGCGCTGACATCCGGGTCTGGTCCGGCGCCAGGACGGCGGGCCAGCAGTCCGGGAACGGGCATCCGGCCGACGACCCGGCGCGGGCGACGACCCGGCTCGGCCCGGTCGAGCGTGCGGCGGCGCTGGACGCCCTGGCGAGTCAGGAGCTGCAGGTCCTGGTGATCGGCGGCGGCGTCGTCGGGGCCGGAGTGGCGCTGGACGCGGTCACCCGGGGGCTGCGGACCGGCCTGGTCGAGGCGCGGGACTTCGGCTCCGGTACCTCGTCGCGCTCCAGCAAACTCATCCACGGCGGCCTGCGTTACCTCGAGCAGCTCAACATCGGCCTGGTCCGCGAGGCCCTCAGCGAGCGCTCGCTGCTGCTGCAGCGGCTCGCGCCGCATCTGGTCCACCCCGTGTCGTTCCTGTTCCCGTTCACCCACTACGGCTGGGAGCGCGCCTACGTCGAAGCGGGCGTGGCCGCGTACGACTCGCTGGGATTCACCCTCGGCCAGACCCGCGGGCTGCCCGGCCACCGCCAGCTCACCCGCCGGGGAGCGCTGCGGCTGGCGCCCGGATTGAACCGCGACGCGCTGACCGGGGCACTGGTCTACTGGGACGCCCAGGTCGACGACGCGCGCTACGTGATGACGCTGGTACGCACCGCGGCCAGCTTCGGCGCGCACGCGGCATCGCGGACTCAGGTCACCGGCTTCCTGCGCGAGGGCGAGCGTGTCACTGGCGTGCGGGCAGCCGATCTGGAGACCGGAAACGAGGTCGAAATCCACGCGCAGCAGATCGTCAACGCGACGGGTGTGTGGACCGACGAGATCCAGGCCATGGTCGGCGGCCGCGGCACGATCAACGTGCGGGCTTCCAAGGGTGTCCACCTGGTGGTGCCCCGTGACCGCATCCACTCCACGACCGGGATCATCTTGCGCACGCCCGTCAGCGTGCTGTTCGTCATCCCGTGGGGGCGGCACTGGATCATCGGCACGACCGACACCGACTGGTCGCTGGACAAGGCGCACCCGGCCGCCAGCCGGACCGACATCGACTACGTGCTCGGCCAGCTGAACAAGATCCTCTCGGTGCCGCTGACCAGGGATGACGTCGAGGGTGTCTACGCTGGCCTGCGGCCGCTGCTGGCCGGCGAGTCCGAGTCGACCTCGAAGCTTTCCCGTGAGCACACGGTCGTGCACCCGGTTCCGGGCCTCGTCATGATCGCCGGCGGGAAGTACACCACCTACCGGATCATGGCCCGCGATGCCGTCGACGCGGTCGCGCACGGCCTGGACGGCAAAGTCGCGCCCTCGTGCACCGACAGCATCCCGCTGGCAGGCGCGGACGGCTTCATCGCGCTGTGGAACTCGCGGCATGCGCTGGCCCGTTCCTCGGGCCTGCACGTGGCGCGGATCGAGCATCTGCTGCACCGCTACGGCTCGATGATCGGCGAAGTCCTCGCGCTCATTGCAGCCGACTCAAGTCTCGGCAAGCCACTGAACGGGGCAGACGACTACCTGCGGGCCGAGATTGTCTACGCTGCCTCCCACGAGGGCGCGCGGCACCTCGACGACGTACTCGCGCGGCGGACGCACGCCTCGATCGAGACCTGGGACCGCGCGCTGTCGGCTGCGGAGGAGGCGGTGAACCTGATGGCCGGCCCGATGAAGTGGAAGTCCCGGCAGATTGCGCGCGAGCTGGAGAACTACCGGGTGCGGGTCGCGGCCGAGCGTGCCTCGCAGGAGGCCGACACCGATACCGACGCCGATGCCATCCGCCTGGGCGCGCCGGACATCGTGCCCGTCGTGCACGGCGACACGGTGACCGCTTAGCCCGCGCCGCCGTTTGCCAGCAGGCGGCGGATGCTCGACGCGATTGACAGGTAAGAACCGCGCGAGCCTCGCGTGGCCTTGACGTCGCCCGAAAACCGGTGGGCTGCCTGATCGGCGCATGTTTATGATCTCGTTTCGTGATCTATCAAGATCCCCTCGCCTACCTGCTCGGCCTCGAAGGCATCGCGCTGCTGGACGCCTGGGCCGGGGACCACGATCGCGCCTTCACCGATGCCCGGCTGGCCGAGATCAGGCGGCTGCTGGATGACGAGAAGCTGACCGGCCGCGGCGTGCTGGTTGAGCGGGTTGGCACCGTCAGCGCCTACGAGCAGTGGTCGGCCAGCTATGACGCCGGGGTGGGCGGCGGGCTATTTGCTGCCGACGAGGCGGTGGTAGCGGAGTATCTGGCCGGCCGGGAGCCCGGGGTGGCGCTGGACGCCGCCTGCGGGACCGGGCGGTTCGCGGAGGCCCTGGCTAACCGCGGGCACCGGGTCATCGGCGTCGACAGCTCACCGGACATGCTCGCCCGCGCGCGGCGGCGTGTCCCCAACGGCGAGTTTCACCTCGCCGGGCTTGACCGGCTGCCGCTGCCGGACGATTCAGTGGACGTCATCGTCTGCGCGCTCGCCCTCGTCCACGTCCCGCGCCTCGATCCGGTACTGGCCGAGTTCGCTCGCGTGCTTAGGCCCGGCGGAGACCTGGTCATCTCGGATATGCACCACGAACGTGTCACCCGCGGCTCGGTGATCACCGCGCGCGGCCCGTCGGGCGAGCCGTGCATCGTGGCCACCTACCGGCATCAGCTCGGCGACTACCTGCGGGCGGCACTGAGCCTTGGCCTGCAGGTAAAACGATGCGAGGAGCCGCGCGTCACCAGTACTGACGGACCGCCGCCCGGGCCCGCAGCCGAGATCGGCGACTGGTGGGACCGGCCGTGGTCGCTGATGGACTACCTGCCGTCGGCGGCGCTGGCCGCTGGCGGTTGCCCGTCACTGGTCATCTGGCACTTCCAGCTGCCTGCTGGCTGACCAGCTTCCCGACGGGCCCAGCACGGCTTAGCGTCGTGGATGTGGATCCGGTGGTGGATAGGCCCCCACTGGACCCGCATCCGCCGCCGGGATTAGGGAGGCTGGATGCGGCAGGCAGCGAGCGTGACACAGGCGGTGACGTGACACAGGCGCGTGCGACCGTGGCGCAGCTTCCGCGGGCGCCGGGCGCGTACCGGTTCCGCGACGCGAGCGGTCGCGCCCTGTACCTCGGCCGGGCCGGCAACCTGCGGCGCCGAGTGGCCTCGTACTGGGGCGACCTCTGCGATCGCCAGCACCTGGCGCCGATGGTCGCGCGGATCGCACGCATCGAGGCCGTCGAGTGCGCGTCCGAGCACGAAGCGGCGTTCCTCGAGCGCAGCCTGCTGCAGGAGCGCCTGCTGCCGTGGAACCGGACGGCGGGCGGCCAGGAGTCGGAAGTCGTCATCCGGCTTGACCGCTCACCGAGCCGGCCCGGACTGTCCGTCACATACCCGAACGCGGTCCTGTCCGACGCCGGGCGCGATGCCGCAGCCGAGTACTTCGGGCCGTATCTCGGCGGCGCGCGGGCGCGGCTGGCGGTGAGCGGACTGCTGCGGGTCGTGCCGCTGCACCACGCCGCGCAGAATCCGGCTGGCCTGGCCCGAGCTCTGGCGGCGCGGCGCGGTGTCGCCGCGGCCGACCGGGGCACCCTGGCCGCGACGGCGGCCGCCGTGCTCCGCCGGGAGCCAGCCGCGGTCGGGGCGCTGCTTCGGGACCTGACTGCCCGGCGTGACGCAGCGGCACGGAACGAGGCCTTCGAGCTAGCCGCGCGCATTCAGGCCGAGATCGAGGCGACGGACTGGGTCACTGCCCCGCAGCGCGTCGCCGGCTGCGCCACAGCGGAGGCAGGCGTCTGCGGGTGGGCCGGCGGGTTACTGACGACCTTCGAGATCAGGTCGGGCCGGATTCGCAGCTGGCGGGTCTCGCGCCTCAGCTACCGCCGGGCCGGCAGGCCCTGGCCACAACCCCGCCGGACTGGCGAGACTTCGCCGACCGCAACGCCGCTCTGGCCGCGGCGCTCACAGCCGGGCTCACCACGGCCGGGCTCACCACGGGGCCGGCCGCGGCGGGTCAGATCGCTAGTACTGCGTAGCGCGGGCTACGCAATACCCCTCCGGATTCCGTAGCCGGATTCGTCACTTCAGCCGAGGGGACTAGCGGGCGCACGTCCTTACCGTAGGCGGAGCTACTACGGGGGGAGTACGCCATGGACTACCAGCCGGTCGTGCTGATGTACCACTCAGTGAGCCCGTATACCGAGGATCCGTACCAGGTCACCATAAGCCCGCATCGGTTCGCGCAGCAGATGCGCTGGCTTGCCAGCCGGGGACTGCGCGG
Source organism: uncultured Actinomycetota bacterium (assembly GCA_963711535.1). Taxonomy (GTDB): domain Bacteria; phylum Actinomycetota; class Actinomycetes; order Streptosporangiales; family Streptosporangiaceae; genus JAJYUU01. The sequence goes on from CAVQEN010000008.1 coordinate 2,331,842, forward strand.
CGTGTCGATGCGGACGCTCAACGCGGCACGTCAGCGCGGCGTCGAGGCTGGCCTGGTCGGGCTCACCTTCGACGACGGTTACGCCGACTTCCCGCGTCACGCGCTGCCCGTGCTGCTCCGGCACGGCTTCTCCGCCACCGCCTTCGTCATCGCCGGCAGGCTCGGCGGCGAGAACGCCTGGGATGCGGCCGGCCCGCGCAAGGCCCTGATGACCGCCGGCCAGGTCAGGGAGGTGGCAGCGGCAGGCATCGAGATCGGGTCGCACGGCCTGCGGCACATCACGCTGAACCGCACGACCGGCCTCGCGCTGGCGCGGGAGCAGCAGCTCAGCAGGCGCATCCTCCAGGACGTCACGGGCACCAGCGTCGGCGGATTCTGCTACCCGTACGGGCACCTCAGCGCCCGTGTGGTCGAGGGCGTGCACGTTGCAGGCTACGACTATGGCTGTGCGATCTGGGCCAGTGAGCTGACCGGACCCTACGCACTGCCGCGAATGTACGTAGGCGAGGCGGATGGTCCTGCTCGTCTCCGGGCGAAGTGGCTGAGGCACCGTCTGACCTGCCGAAACGCCGGACAGGCGATCGCGGAGCGTCACGAACTACGTCGCACTGCGTAATCAAATTACGACTAACAGCGGAGTGCTGAGTACGCCGGATCACGCAGGCTCGAGGTAACGGAATCACCCAAGCTACCCGGGACGACTCGCACGGCACGCCCCGAGGGGAGAGCGAGACAGATGGCCGACAACCAGCTTTCACTCGCGGTCAACGGCCGCGAGCACCAATTGCGCAGCGAGCTCGTCGCCTTTCCGCTGACCGGGCAGGCCAGCGGCAACGGCAACGGTCATGCAGGCGCCGCACTGAGCGTGGCCATCGTAGGGCTCGGCTACGTCGGCCTGCCCAGCGCTGTCGCCCTGGCGAGCAGGCGTGCGCAGGTCACCGGCATCGATGTCAGCCAGGCGCGGCTTCGGGCCATCGCCGCGGGTACCGCGGATATCCCCGAGTCGGACCGCCCGCGGCTGACCTCGGCGCTGGCGGACCGCACGCTGGTACTGACCGCCGACCCGGCGGCAATCTCGACGGCCGATGCCGTGATCATCTGCGTTCCCACCCCGGTGGACACCGATCACATGCCGGAGCTGTCGGCGCTGCACGGTGCGTGCGCGGACGTCGTCGCGAACGCGCAGGCCGGCCAGACGATCATCCTGACCTCCACGACCTACGTCGGGACGACCGCCGAGCTGCTCGGCGAGCCGCTGCGGCGGGGCGGACTTGAGCCGGGCACGGACGTGTTCGTCGCCTTCAGCCCCGAGCGCATCGATCCGGGTAACCCCGACCACCTGCACGAGGAGACTCCGCGAGTCGTCGGTGGCGTGACCCCCGAGTGCGCCACCCGGGCCGCGCGGGTTGTCAGCCTGCTGACCAGCGAGGTGTATCTGGTCAGCTCGGCGGAGGCCGCGGAGGCAACCAAGCTGTACGAGAACATCTTCCGCGCGGTCAGCCTCGCGCTCGCGAACGAGTTCGCCGACGCGTGCGGTGCGCTCAAGCTGGACCCGATCGAGGTCACGCTGGCCGCTGCGACGAAGCCGTACGGGTTCCTGGCGACCTTCCCCGGACCGGGCGTCGGCGGGCACTGCATCCCGTGCGACCCGCACTACCTGCTCTGGCAGCTCGGGATGCAGGGCCGCAGCTCACCGCTCATCGAGCAGGCAATGCGCTCCATCCGGCAGCGTCCCGAGCGAGTGGTCGAGCGCGCCCGTGAGGAGCTCGCCGCGGACGGCCAGCAGCTGTCCGGCGCGCGGGTGATCGTCGTTGGCGTGGCCTACAAGCCTGGTGTCGCCGACCTGCGCGAGTCCTCGGCGGTGCCGATGCTCGCCAGCCTGATCCGCAAGGGCGCGGACGTGCACTACCTCGATCCGCTCGTGCCCGCGCTGACGGTGCCCGGCGGCCACGTACTCGAGAGCGAGACCGCACCCGGCTCCGACTGGGACCTGGTCATCGTGCACACCCTGCACCCCGGCGTCGACTACTCGTGGGCGAACGTCTGCCGCGTCCTCGACGCGACCTACCGGTTCAGCAACGCGGCCGTCCGTGCCGTGGTGTGAGGAAGAGGACCCATGACAGCGATCGCCGCCAGGAGCCGGGTTACCCGTGCTCCGGCCAGGCCGGCCACGGACGTCAGCACGCCCGCTGTGGTGCTGAAGTTCGACCCGAACGTCATGCATCATGGCGGCCTCGGTGCCATCCGCAGCCTCGGCCGGATGGGCGTGCCGGTGTACGGCGTGCAGGAGTCCGCCTGGGCGCCCGCCGGGCACTCGCGCTACCTGCGCCGCAAGGTCGTCTGGCAGCCGTCAGGTCTCGCCCCGGACCGCATCCGGGCCGGACTACTGCGCCTGTCCGAGTACATCGGCCGTCCGGCAGTGGTGATCCCGACGGACGATGCCGCGGCGATCTTTCTCGCCGAGCACGGCGAGGCCCTACGGGGTCGTTTCCTGTTCGCTGATCCGCCGGCCGGGCTGCCGCGGCAGCTAGCGGGCAAGCAGTCGCTGCACCGGCTTTGTGCCGAGCTGGACTTCCCGAGTCCGCGATCGTGTCAGCCGAGCTCCGCAGCCCAGGCTGTCGCCGCGGCCGCCGACTTTGGCTACCCGGTCGTGGCTAAGCTCGCCCGGCCCTGGCAGTCGACGAGCCATCAGCTGAGCACGCAGATCGTCGGGAACCCGGCAGACCTGACCGCGTCCTGGCAGCAGGCAGAGGCCAGCGGGGCCGGGCTGATGCTCCAGGAGTACATCCCGGCGGCGCCCGGGCATGACTGGTTCTTCCACGGTTATGCAGACTCTGCATCGGTCTGCAAGCCGGCCTGTACCGGCGTCAAGGACCGCTCGTACCCGGCCCACGCCGGACTGACGAGCTTCGGCCGGTGCGTGCCCAATGCTCAGCTGCGCGCGCAGGTCACCGGGCTGCTCGCACAGCTGAGCTACCGCGGGATTGCCGACCTGGACCTCCGCCTCGACGACCGGGACGGACGGTACAAGCTGCTGGACTTCAACCCGCGGCTGGGCGCGCAGTTCCGGCTCTTCACCGGCCCGGGCGGGCTGGACGTCGTCCGCGCGGCGTACCTGGACCTCACTGGTCAGGCGGTGACTGGCGCTGACCCGGCCCCCGGACGGACGTTCATGGTCGAGAGTTACGACCCGCTCACCGCCGTCAGCTACTGGCGCGGCGGCGAGCTCCGGCTGCGGGACTACCTCGCTGCGACCCGCGCAGTCGATGAGACGGCCTGGTTCGCCGCCGACGACCTGCGTCCATTCGAGCTCATGTGCATGCGCATGGGCTGGCGGATGCTCAGCAGGCCAGTCGCGGCCCGCATCAGACAGCGCACCGCCGAGCGGGAGACGCCCCGCCAGCGCTAGCAGCCGGGGGCAGCACACAGTAACGAGGGGGGATTACAGTGAGCGACGCCGTCGATGTCGCGATCGTGGGCGCCGGACCGTACGGTCTGTCGCTGGCCGCGCACCTGGCAGCTGCCGGAGTCAGCTTCCGCCAGTTCGGGAAGCCGATGCACCTGTGGCGGGATCAGATGCCACGCGGCATGTTCCTGAAGTCGCAGGGATTCGCCTCGAACCTGTCGGATCCGGGGGGCACCCGCACGCTGGCAGCCTTCTGCCGCGAGACCGGCCGGCCGTACGCCGACTACGGGCTGCCGGTTCCGCTGGACTGCTTCATCGCCTACGGCGACTGGTTCGCCGGGCAGCTCCCCGGTGGCCCGGAGCAGACGCTGGTTACCGGCCTGGCGGGCCGGGCGGGCCACTTCGAACTCAGCCTTTCCGGCGGGGGCATCGCCACAGCCCGGCAGGTCGTGGTGGCCGCCGGCGTGGAGCACTTCCCGTACCTGCCTGCCGCGCTCAGCGGTCAGGACCGGGTCCGGCACAGCTCGCAGGTAACCGAGCCGGCTGCCTACCGCGGCCAGCGGGTGGCGGTGATCGGCCGCGGGCAGTCCGCACTGGAGTCCGCCGCGCTGCTGCAGGAGAACGGCGCCGACGTCGAGATCATCACGCGCTCGGCCGAGCTCAAGTGGAACGGGCCGCCGCTGCAGCCCGGCAGGCCGCTGCTGCAGCGGCTGCGCGAGCCCGAGGCCGGACTCGGCTCCGGCTGGGGAACCTGGTTCTACTCCCGGCGGCCTGGCGCGTTCGCTCACCTGCCGGAGAAGACCCGGATCTACCGGGCACGGACGGCGCTCGGTCCGGCTGGCGCGAGCTGGCTGCGGGAGCGAGTCGAGGGCAAGATCCCGGTGCGCTACAGCCAGGATGTCGACGAGCTCCGGTCGTCGGGGGACGAGGTGACGGTCAGCCTGGCCGGGCGGTCGGGCGAGCGTAGCCAGATCGCGGTCGATCAGGTCATCGCCGCGACCGGCTACCGTCCTGACCTTCGCAGGCTCGCGTTCCTGGACGACGCGCTCCGCGCGAGCGTGCGGACCGTCGCGCAGACCGCAGCCGTCGATGCGAGCTACCAGAGCTCGGTGCCGGGCCTGTTCGTGATCGGCCCGGCGGTGGCGCCGACGTTCGGGCCGGTCATGCGCTTCGTGTACGGCAGTGATCACGCCGCCCGTACCGTCGGACGGCACCTGGCCGCCACGGCTCGCTCGGCCGCGCCGTCCCGCGTGCCCTCATTCGCCGGGGTGGCAGGCCGGTGACCATGGCTCCGTTCGTGCCCCCCGGTGCACCCGCCAGCCGGCCCGCAAGCCGCGTCGGCACACGAACCCCGGCCAGGGCAGCGCCCGGCGTCCGGCCTGACGTTGTCAGGCCGGGCGCCGGGCGGCCCGACCCGGCGCAGCGTGACGGCCAGCGTCCCGGCCAGCACGGTCCGGGCAGGCTGCTCACCCGGCTGCTCTTTCCGGTGGCCGACGCGGTGGCCCTGGTCGTCGCTGTGGCCATCGCGGACTGCGGGCTGCCTCGCGGCGCCGCGTACGCCGCAACCGTGCTGGTCGCGCTCGCAGTGGCCGGCCTGTATGGCAGCCGGATCAGCCCGCAGGCCAGCGACCGGGCCGGGCAGCTCGTACTGGCGGTAGCAGGGCCGGCTGCGATCCTCCTGTTCTGGACATCGCCGGGTCAGGCTGCCCGGCTGGCCGCGATCGCGACTGCCCTGGTCCTTGGCCTGCGTGTGCTGGCGACGGCAGGGCTGCGTGCGGCCTGGCGGCGCGGCCTGCTGGCACGCAGGACACTCATCGTAGGAACGGACACCGGTGCCCGGAAGCTCGCGGCTCGCCTCCGGGCGCATCCCGGGATCGGCCTGGCCCCGTGCGGCATGCTCGACAACTTCATGAGCGCCGGCGACGCGGCGAGCCTTCCGGTTCCGCTGCTCGGCACCGTGGCGGATGCCACCCAGGTGGCCAGCCGCTTTGGCGTCAGCCGGGTGCTGGTGTGCTTCCCGTCCGCGAGTGACTCCGACCTCCTGGCTATGGTGCGAGCCTGCCGTTCCGCCGGTGCCGCGGTCAGCATCCTGCCGCGGCTGGCGGAGGTGGGCGCTGCGATCCCGCGCGGCTGCCTGGACGAGATCTGGGGCATGCCGTTTATCGGAGTCAGGCCAGACCCCCGGACGGTCTCCCGCCGGGTGGCCAAGCGGCTGCTCGACGTTGCGCTGGCATCGGCGCTGCTCGTCCTGACGGCTCCGGTCATGCTCGTGCTCGCCGTCGCAGTCCGGCTTGACCTGGGGCTGCCGCCGCTGTTCCGGCAGGCGCGGATCGTTGGCCGCGGCCGGCAGGCCACGATCACCAAACTGCGCACGCTCCGGCCAGCAGGCGATCCGGACACGACCTGGGTGATCCCGGCGGCCCAGAGCTCGCGGCTGGGGAAGCTCCTGCGCGGCACCCACGCCGACGAGCTACCTCAGCTAGCCGGAGTGGTGCGCGGCGAGCTGTCCCTCGTCGGCCCCCGGCCGGAGCGACCGTACTTCGCCCGGCAGCTGGCGAGCGATATCGGCGGCTACGCGGACCGTGAGCGCGTCAGCGCGGGTCTGACTGGGTGGGCGCAGGTGCACGGCCTGACTGGTGACACCTCGATCGAGGACCGGGCTCGCTTCGACAACTTCTACATCGAGTACTGGTCCGTCTGGCTCGATCTGCTCATCCTGGCCCGGACGCTGCCGTCGGCGGTGTGCGGAGCGCTGAAATCAGCCCGAGGAGGCACGGCATGAAAGTCCTGCACGTGATCACAGGCCTGGGCGTCGGCGGCGCGGAGCTTCAGCTGCGCGCAATCCTGCAGCAGACCCGGCACGACGCGGACGTCGTCACGCTCTACAACCCCGGGCCCGTCGCTGACATGATCCGGGCCGACGGCACCGGCGTCCGCAGCCTGGAGATGCAGCGCAACACGCAACTGCCCGCGCTGCTGCGACTCCGCCGGATCATCCGGGCCGGCCGCTACGACGTCGTGCACACGCACCTGTACCGCTCGCAGGTCTACGGCCGCCCGGCTGCCTGGCTTGCCGGCACGCCGGTCGTGCTGAGCACGGAGCACTCGATCGGGGAGACGCACCTGGAGCGCCGCAAGATGACCTCGGGCGTCCAGGCTCTGTACCTGGCTACTGAGCTGTTCTCCGACGTCACGATCGCCGTATCGGCGGCCGTTCGCGACCGCATGCTCAAGTGGGGAATCCGGACCCGGAAGCTCACGGTGATCCCGAACGGCGTGGACCTGGACCGGGTGGCGTTCGACGCGACCAGCCGGGACAAGGTGCGGGCCGAGCTCGGCCTTTCCCCGTCGGACTACGTGGTGCTGCTGCTCGGGCGGCTCGATCAGAACAAGCGCTTCGACGAGGCCATCGAGGCCGCCGTGCCCAGCCTCGGCGAGGGAGCCAGGGTCCTGGTCGTCGGCGGCGGCACCGAGCGTGACCACCTGGAGGAGACGGCCCGCCGGCATGGTGTGTCGGATTCGGTCGTGTTCGCCGGCGAGCGGCATGACATCGCCGCCGTGCTGTCGGCCGCCGATCTGCTGGTGGCTTCCTCTCGGCAGGAAACCTTCGGGCTCTGCGTCCTCGAGGCGCTGGCGAATGGGCTGCGCGTGCTGTACACGACCTGCCCGGCGCTCGACGGCATCGAGACCCGGCTGGCCCGCCAGGTGCCGATCGAGGAGCTCAGCGAGGCGATCGCCGAGGTTATCAGCGAAGGGCACGTCGACCGCAAGCCCGAGCAGGCGGTGGCGGACGAATTCGGCATCGCAACCGTCACCGCGCGCATCGACGACCTGTACGAGCGGCTGGCTGGCCGGCGGTCCTGGCGGACGCTGACCGGGCGGCGAGGACGACGTGCGCGGCAGCGTGCGCGCTTCGGGTCCTGGGTGGTGCCCGAGGCGACGGCAGCCCCGACGGGAGGAGACCAGACATGAGGTGCTTCATCACCGGCGCAGCCGGCTTCATCGGCTCGCACCTGACCGAGTACCTGCTCGCCGGCGGGCACGAGGTGACCGGGCTTGACGATTTCAGTACCGGCCGCGAGCAGAATCTGGCCGAGATCCGCGGCCATCCGCGTTTCCGGCTGGTGCCTGGTTCGATCCTCGACGACGGGCTCGTCGACGAGCTGACCGGTGGCGCGGACACGGTGTTCCATCTCGCGGCCGCGGTCGGCGCGTTCGTCATCCGCGACAAGACGCTGGAGAGCCTCCGGACCAACATCCATGGCACGGAGAACGTCGTCGCCGCCGCCAGCCGGCACGGCGCCCGGCTGCTTGCCGCCTCGACCAGCGAGATCTACGGCAAGAACACCACGGTCGGCCTCCGCGAGGACGACGACCGTGTCATCGGCTCGCCGCTGCGGTCGCGCTGGACCTACGCCGAGGCCAAGGCGATCGACGAGAGCCTGATCGACGCTTACGTGCGCGAGCGGGGGCTGACGGCCGTGATCGTGCGGCTGTTCAACACCGTCGGCCCGCGGCAGACCGGGCGCTACGGCATGGTCATCCCGCGGTTCGCCCGGCAGGCGCTGACCGGCGAGCCCGTCACCGTGTTCGGGACTGGCGACCAGATCCGGTGCTTCTGCCACGTGGCCGACGTCGTGCCTGCGCTGCTGGCACTCGTGCAGTCGGATGCCGCGAGCGGCCGGGCGGTCAACCTGGGCAGTTCCGAGCAGGTCACCATCAACGAGCTAGCCCGCCGGGTGATCGCGGCCACCGGGTCACGCAGCCTGGTCGAGCGCAGCTCCTATCTGGATGCCTACGGCTCGGGCTACGAGGACATGCAGCGGCGAGTGCCCGACTGCACGCTGGCCCGTGAGCTGACCGGCTTCACCGCTACCCGGTCACTCGACCAGATCATCGATGCCGTCGTCGCCGATCAGCAGGCGGCACTGCCCGCCGCGGCAGTGGCCTAGCGTCCGGGGACGAGATGGCCAGCAGCCTGCCTCCGCCGCACGGCCCGCCAGCCGGGCCGAGCGGGCACCTGCCCCGGCCTGCTCCTCACGGCGACCGGCGCCGGGGGCGGGTGGCACGCGCCGCCTGGCCGCTCCTCGCCCTGGCGGCTCTCGGCCTGGTCGCGCTCACTCTCGTGACAAGCCTGTCACCGCCATCTCGTCACACCCTCGTCGTCGCGTCCATGCCGTTCTGGAACATGTCGCACGACACCGACGTCGTCCTCGCGAACACAAAGGCTGTCGACGAGGTGTCGCCGTGGATCTACGGACTCAACTCCAGCGGAGAGGTCACGCCCATGTATCCCCGGGCTCAGGAACCGCAGATCGCCGCCGACCTGAAGCGGCTGGAGGACGCGCACCTGCGGATGGTGCCCAGTATCGCGAACATCACCGACGGGAAGTGGGCCTATCAGCCCGTAGCGCGAATCCTGCATAACCCGGCGCTAGCGCGGCGGAACATCGACGCCGTCGTTTCGCTGGTGCAGCGCGAGAAGTACGCGGGCATCGATATCGACTACGAGGAACTGCACGCCGGCGACCAGCGGGTGTTCACGCAGTTCGTCGCTGAGCTCGCCCGGGCTCTGCACGCGCACGGCAAGATCCTCTCGGTCGCCGTGTTCCCGCAGACGGACACGCCGGCGGCGGGAAACCCGAACTCCTTCCAGGACTACGCGGCGCTCGGCAAGGCCGCCGACCAGGTCCGGGTCATGGGTTACAACGACCACTGGGCGAACTCCCGGCCTGGTGCGACCGCGCCGATCTCGTGGGTGCGGTCAGTGCTGCGCTACGCCAAGAGCCAGATGCCGGCCAGCAAGGTCGTGCTGGGCATCCCGCTTTTCGGCTACGACTGGCCGGACGGCGCGGGCCCGGCGCAGACCGTCAGCTGGCTGCAGGCGCTGCGCTTGTCCCGTCAGTTCGGCGCCACTGCCCGGTACGACAAGACAAGCCAGGCTCCGTTCTTCAGCTACGCGAGCGGGGGCCGTACGCACACGGTGTGGTTCGAGAACGCCGCCAGTTCCCAGGCGAAGTTCGAGGCGGTCAAGGGAAGCGGCGTCGCCGGGGTCTTCCTCTGGATGTACGGCTACGAGGACCCCGGCACCTGGCCAGCGCTGTATTCCGCCCTGCCGACGTCCGGGCCCGGGGCGAGCAGCACCTCGAAGGCGGTGCCGTAGATGCCCGTCATGCCGTGGTGGTTTCTCGCCGTCTTCGTCCTCGGCGTGAACTTTGCGATCTGGGGCGCCGTCGGTGTCATCCGGCTGATGGAAACCCGGACCTTCGCGCTCTCCCGCCGCGCGCGGCCGAGGTCGAGGTCGAGCGCCCCGCCGCGAAGGTGGTCGCACTACCGGCCCAGCCGGGCAACGACATCGAGCCCGCCGTCCAGCGCTTGTCGCTGGCCGTCACCGATGTCGCGGTGCTGATCCCGGCGCACAACGAGGCTGCAGTGCTCGGCGCCAGTCTCGAGGCCATCATGCGCCTGGTGCCGGCCGGCAACATCCATGTCGTGTCGGACGGGTCGACCGACGCCACGCCGCAGATCGCCGCGGAGGCGGGCGTGCACGTCTTCGAGACGCCCCACAACGTCGGCAAGGCCGGAGCGCTGCACGAGGCGATCGGGCACTTCGGGCTGATCGACCGGTTCCCGGTGGTCCTGCTGCTCGACGCGGATACCCGGGTCCAGCCGGACTACTTCACCGAGGCGCTGCCGCTATTCGACGCTCCGGACGTGGTGGCAGTGGCCGGCTGCGTCCGCACGGCGCGGGACCGCGTACTGGGACTGATGGGAAACATCCTGGTCGGCCACCGGGAGCGGATCTACTCGATCGGCCAGCGCGTGCTGAAGTTCGGTCAGACCTACCTGCGCGCCAACGCGACACACATCGTGCCGGGCTTCGCCAGCATGTACCGCACGGAAGTGCTGCCGTACATCGATCTCAACCCGCCGGGCCTGGTGATCGAGGACTTCAACATGACCTTCGAGGTCTACCAGAAGAAGCTCGGGAAGGTCGCCTTCACGCTGTCCGCGGTCGCGGTCACTCAGGATCCTGACCGGTTCCGTGATTACGTGCGGCAGACCCGCCGCTGGGCCGTCGGGCTCTGGCAGACGGTCCGCCGGCATCCGCCGCGCGCGAATCTGTTTACGGCCATGCTGGCCGTCCTGCTGCTCGAGCTGATCACGTCGAGCGCGATCTTCGTCATGCTGCCGGCGGTCCTCTTGGTGCTTGTGCTGCCCGACGTGGCACCCAGCATGTTGCAGTGGGTACCGTTCGCGGACGTGCATGCAGTGATCGCCGCCCATATGCGGCTGTCGGCACTCGTCTTCGGTGTAGCCGTGCCGGACTACGCCCTGACCTGCCTGGTCGCGGTCCTGGACCGGCGGCCCCGGCTGCTGCTCCTGGGCGTCTTCTTCCCGCTCCTGAGAGTCGTCGACGCAGTGATCGGGCTCTCAGCGATCCCGGCCGGGTGGTTTGTGCGCTCGAACGGGACGTGGAAAAGCCCGGTCCGAAGAGCCGTCCATGCTGTTCCCGAGCGGAGTGCGATCACCGCGAGCCCGGCGGTGAACGGGCACCAGACCGCGCCCGGCGCGCTCGGTGACCTCGTCACGGTTGCCGGCGTGAATACTGATTCGGACAGTTCGCCCGAGTATGTCAGGAACCGTGGTCATGCATCTGGATGAGGACAGCGCGATGACACCACGCCAGGCTGGACTAATGACTCCGATCCGGCTGCTGCTGGCCGACGACCACCTCATGATCACCGAGGCGCTCGCGTCCCGCCTCTCGGCTGCGCCTGACGTGTGGGTCGCCGGGCGCTGTGCGGCCACGGATCCTAATCTGCTCGCGATCGTCAAGGGCGTACGACCCGACGTGATCGCGATCGAGGCTGAGCCGTTCGGCGCGGAGATCGGCGAGCTGATCACGCGGCTGACCGCGGCCAGCCCCGAACTGCGGGTGGTGATCCTGAGCGCGGACCGGAACGTGTCCCACGCCGTTGCGGCGGCCCGCGCGGGGGCGGCGGCCTGGGTCGCCAAGGAGCAGGATGCCTCCGAGTTCGAGGCTGTCATCCGCGGCGTGTGCCGCGGCTGGTCGTGGTTCCCGCCCGAGATGCTGGGCGGAATCCTGACCAGCCTGCGAACCGACGTCAGCCGCGCGCAGGACGGCGGCGACCTCGCGGTCCTCAGCTCGCGGGAGACCGAGGTGCTGCGCGCGATGATGACCGGCCGGCGCGGCCGTCAGATCGCCCACGATCTGCACATCTCCGCGGACACGGTCCGGACGCACACCCAGAACATCTACTCGAAGCTGGACGTTCACAGTCGGCTCGAGGCAGTCAGCGTTGCTCGCGCGGCCGGGCTGCAGCCGCGCGCCGAGGAGCGGCCGCTGCCCGATGACGATGAGCCGGGGAACTCGCGCGAGCGCCCGCGGAACGGCACGTCGTGACCGGCCTGAGTGTCGCGACGGTGATCACGCGACTGGAGGGCGGGGCGGGCGCGCTGGCCCTGCGCGGCATTCTCGGGCTCGATCGCAGCGTGATCCGTCCGCTGATCATCACGGGCAGTGCCGCCGGGCGCCTGCACGCGGAGGCTGCCGAGAGCGGGATCGAAATCATCGTCGCCCCCGACCTCAAGCCCGTCCTCACACCGCGCAGCGACGTCCAGGCGGTGCGGTGGCTGCGTGGCCTGCTGGCCGCCCGGCGCCCGGATGTCGTGCACACGCACTGTGCGAAGGGCGGCGCGATCGGCCGGATCGCTGCCCGCCAGGCCGGTATTGCCCGGATCGTGCACACCTACCACGGCTTCCCGTTTCACGAGTTCCAGTCGCCGCTGCGCCGCCGTGCTTACGTGGCTGCGGAGCGGCGGCTTGGCCGCCTCACCGACGTCGGTCTGTGCACCGGCACGGGCGTGGCTGTAGAGGCGGTCCGGCGCGGGCTGATGCCGGCTGAGCGCGTGCGGACCATCGGCGTCACGGTGGACCAGGCGCCCGCCCGCCGCGGCCGGGCGGGCGACTACGCAGCCCGTGCGCGCGCACGGGCTGCGCTCGGGATCCACGCCAGTGCCCGGGTCGTCGGCGCGGTCGGCAGGCTGACATACCAGAAGGCCCCCGAGGAGTTCGTGGCCGCGATCGGCGCGCTGCCGCCCGGCGTGACCGGCGTCTGGGTCGGCGGCGGCGAGCTTGCGAACTCTGTCGCGCGGCAGGCGGCTGCATCCGGCCATCGCGTGGTGCTCACGGGCGACCGGGCCGATGCCACGGACCTGGTGCCAGCCTTCGATGTCTTCGCTCTGCCGAGCCGGTACGAGGGACTGCCCACCGCGGTCGCGGAGGCGATGGTGTGCGGCGTCCCCGTGGTGGCGACTGCGGTCAATGCCGTCTCCGATCTCGTCGAGCCGGGGGTGACGGGCCTGCTGGTACCACCCGGGCAGCCGGCCGCGATGGCCTCGGCGATCAGGTACCTGCTGCGCGAGCCGGCCGAAGCTGCCCGCATGGCGGCGGCAGCCCGGGACCGGGTCGGAGCGCGGTACAGCCAGGAGGCTCTCGCCGAGGTGCTTGAGGCGGCGTATCAGCATTCTCCTGGAATATCGGTACGTTCGCCCGCATCGTTTCCTGCGGCGGCAGGGCGCTGACCAGGGCAGATCCGGTGACTGGCGGGTAAGACAGCCCCGACTGCAGCGACCCTGGGCGAGTACCTAGACTGAACATTCAGTCAAGATCGTGGATGCCGGGGGGCATCTTGTGCCGTCGCAGGCACGCGCAGAGGAATCTGGCTAGGCGATTGCTGCGGGCAACGGGCCAGTCCGACGGGGGGATGAGATCGATATGACCGGAGTGGCTCTGCGGCCAGGCACGAGCGTGCCCGCGCAGGACGGTGACGTCGAGTTCCGTGGCCTGCTGCACGACCTCGGCCACCAGATGATGACGCTCTCGCTGCTTGCCGAGACGGTGCGCGACGACAGCACTCTGTCCGGAAGCTCCCGGCAGCGGATGGAACTTGTCATGCAGGAGATGATGAGGATTGTCGACGTCATCACAGACTGCATGCCGGCCGGGCAGGCCGGAGTCGTGTGCGCCAGCCCGAGCATCATCGACGTACGCCGTCTGGCTGGCGAGGTGTCGCAGCTTGCTCAGCTCGCCTACGACACCAGCGTAGTTCTCTGCCCCGGTTCGCCGGCGGTCCTGCGTATCGGCCCGACGCTGCTGTGGCGCGTGCTTGCCAACCTGGTCGACAACGCCGTCCGGGCGGCTGGCCCGGACGGAACGGTGGAGATCCGCGTCGAGCAGAAGCTCGACACCGTGATCGAGGTTATCGACAGCGGTGGCGGGTTCGGCAGCGGTCCGCGCGGCGTCGCAGGGATCGGCCTGACGGTCGTGGAGCAGCTTCTGGAGGCCGAGGGCGGAACGCTCGACATGGCCGCGGCCGAGAGCGGGGGCACCTGCGCGCGCGTTTCCTTCAGCCTGGAGCGGGAGTACCGCATGGCGCCGCTGAATGCGGGCCCCTGGCACTGAGGGCCGCTAGCCCCGCCGTACGACACCGACTGCGGGCCCAGTCCCCAGGCAACGATCGGTGTGCACCCAGTCAGGCAAGCGGGTATAGGGCAGAAATCCGCAACTGCTGCCTATACACGGGGATGCGCATGCTTCGGGTGCGGCTAACGTGATGAAAGCGGTTGATGCGGCTAACGCGATGGGTGCGGACCAGTGCGGCGGCTTCGGGCCAGTGTCGCCGTTGCCGCGATTGGTGAAATTAGCGACTGACCTGCGGCGCAGTCCCTTCCGGATGGGCTAGGAGCGGGCCGTGGCCTGGAGGAACGATCAGCGGTCAGGTAGACTGAACGGACAGTCAGGCACTGGTGCGAGTGTGAGGCCGGTGGCCCTGATTACGGGGGAGAATCACGATGAAGAGATCGGCCTGGCATTTCTCTATAGCATGTCAGCTCTGTACAGATAACGCCTGACTGTGACGTTTGTCGCCGTTGCGATTACCGGAGTTCTGCAGCCCAGGATCGTGCGGCCCGGATTCCCGATACCAGCACTCACCTGCCGGGGGAACTGCCAGGCCCCACGGGCCGGCAGGGCGGTGAGTGCCTGCCGTACACACACCACGGGGGAAATATTCAGATGTCGGTAGACCGTCAGCATGACCGCGCGACGCCAGCAGCGACAGTGCACATGGACCGCGTGCACATGGACCGCGCGCAGATGGGCCGCGCGCAGATGGACCGCGCGCGCCGTGACCACGTACATGCTGATCCGCCGTCGACGGCCGGCCTGCTGCACGACCTCGGGCATCAGATCATGACGGTGTCGCTACTCGCCGAGTCACTGCGGGCGGAGCTGAACGCGGACCAGAACGTCTCGGCCGAGGCACGGCAGCACACCGAGCTCGTTGTCCAGGAGACTGCCCGCGCGCTCGGCATGATCGCCGACAGAGCGGCATCAGCTCCTGCGGAGCCCGACGGCCCGGCTCAGCTCATCGACATGCGCGTTCTTGCCGGGCAGCTCACCCGGCTTGCCGCGATTGCGCACGAGGCTAGCATCGAGCTCGAGCCGGGTCCGCCGGCCTATGTCCGGGTCAGCCCGGCGCTCGCCTGGCGAGCGGCCTGGAACCTCATCGACAACGCTGCGCGCGCTGCCGGGCCAGAAGGCTGCGTTAGGGTCGCCATCTGCCGCGGCGACGGCACTGCCATCGAGGTCACGGACAACGGCCCCGGCTACGCGAGCGGCGGGCCCGGGACGGCAGGGCTCGGCCTGTCCGCCGTCATCCAGCTGCTGGCGACTACCGGCGGCCACCTGGATATCAGCCCGGGGCCGGACGGCGGCACCGTCGCGCGTGCTGTCTTCGGCGGCGGCTGCGACCGGATAGTGCTCCCGAGAATGCGCAGCGCCGGGAAGGCCACGACATGACCGAGGTGGTAATCGGTGACGACCATGCGGTGTTCCTTGACGCGCTCTCGAGCGTTCTCACCGGCTTCGGCTGCACGGTAACGAAGGCCTCGACTGCGGCCGGCACAGTCGAGGCAGTCGGCACGATGCAGCCCGACGTGTGCCTGATGGACCGGCACTTCGCTGCCGCTGACGATGGCATCGACGCACTGCGGCAAATGTCGGCGGCTAGCCCGCGGACGAAGGTGCTCATCTTGTCCGCCGACGGCGAGCACGAGGCAGTGATGCGGGCCATGCGGGCCGGCGCGGCCGGCTATGTGCACAAGACCCGCGGCGTCTCGGTGCTGAAGCAGACCATCGAGCGAGTCCTGCGCGGCGAGGTCGTCGTCGAGGTGCCGTCCGTTGCCGACGTGCGGCCGCAGCTGGCCGAGCGGCAGGACGCGGCCCGCCTTGCCGCCTACCTGACGGCGCGGGAACGGCAGTGCCTGGAGCTACTCGTCGACGGCCAGGACACGGCGGCGATGGTCGCCAGCATGGGAGTGTCTGCCGCGACTGTGCGCACGCACGTCCAGGCGCTCCTGACGAAGCTCGGCGTCCACTCTCGCCTCGAGGCAGCGGCTTTCGCCGTGCAGTACGGCCTGCTCGACCAGCCCGCCGGTCAGCAGGCTGGGCGGGCCGCCCATCAGCCCGCGGGCCGGTCCGGAGGCTAGCCGGGCACCGCACCGCGGGGCCCGGTCGCGGGCGCGCACGACCCGTGCGAACTAGACTTCGGCGGTATGTCCCGGCCACGCGTCCTGTCTGGTATCCAGCCCACTGCCGATTCGTTTCATATCGGCAACTATCTGGGCGCAGTGCGCCAGTGGGTGGCGATGCAGGAGACACACGACACCGTCTACTGCGTCGTGGACTTGCACGCCATCACAGTTCCCCAGGTGCCTGCCGAGCTACGGCGCCGGACCCGGGTCGCGGCAGCTCAGCTCTTTGCCGCCGGGCTTGATCCGGAGAAGTCCATCGTGTTCGTGCAGAGTCACGTGGCCGAGCACGCGGAGCTCGAGTGGGTCCTCGCCTGCATCACCGGCTTCGGCGAGGCGAGCCGCATGGTGCAGTTTAAGGACAAGTCAGCCCGAAGCGGCACGGAGGCGGCGAGCGTCGGCCTGTTCACCTACCCGATTCTCCAGGCAGCCGACATCCTGCTGTACGACGCCGATCAGGTACCGGTGGGTGAGGACCAGCGCCAGCACCTGGAGCTGACCAGGGACCTGGCGCAGCGGTTCAACCACCGCTACGGCCAGACGTTCGTCGTCCCCGGCCCGTACATCCTGCCGGAGGTCGCGAAGATCACCGATCTGCAGGAGCCGTCGGTCAAGATGAGCAAATCGGCCTCGTCACCGCAGGGCATCATCGACGTGCTCGAGGACCCGGCCGCGATCCGGCGCAAGATCATGCGCGCAGTTACCGACAACGACGGCGAGGTCAGGGCGGACGAGGCCGCCAAGCCCGGCGTCACCAATCTGCTGCGCATGTACTCGGCGCTCGCGGGCGAACCGGTCGCGAGCCTCGAGCAGCGCTACTCCGGCACAGGCTACGGGACGTTCAAGAAAGATCTCGCTGAGGTCGTCGTCGATGCCTTCGCGCCCATCCGTGAGCGCACCGAGAAGCTGCTGGCCGACGAGGCCGAGCTGGACCGGCTGCTCGCCGCCGGAGCGTCCCGTGCGCGGGTGGTCGCTGCCGCGACGATGACGCGCGTGCGGGACCGGATCGGGTTCCTTCAGCCGTCCTGATGCGGGCATTGGCGCCGATTACCTCGTTTCTGCTCCTGATGTGTAGTTAGGTTTTCTCCGGGTATCTGCGCGCGCGCAGGCATTAACCCCCACGCCTGCCAGGGAGTGATCAATGATGACTGGGACTTTTCGCGTCCGGCGGAGCCGGGGCGCCCTGAGCGGGGCGCTGCTTGTGCTGCTCGGCATCTGGGGCGCGCTGATCCCGTTTGTGGGTCCGTACTTCCATTACGCCTACCAGCCCGACCGTGCCTGGGCCTCGACGTCCGGGCGGATCTGGCTTGAGGTGCTGCCGGGTGCCGTGACGCTGGTCGGCGGTCTCGTCGTGCTGGCGAGCAGGCTGCGCCCGGTCGCCCTGCTCGGAGCATGGCTGGCTGCCCTGGGTGGCGCCTGGTTCGCCGTGGCCGACGTGATCGGCGGGCATTTCTCCGGCATCCCCGGGCCCGGCACGCCCGCTGGCGGAACAACGCGGTCCATCCTGGAGCAGCTTGGCTTCTTCACCGGGCTGGGAGTGGTGATCGTGTTCCTGGCTGCGCTGGCGCTCGGCCGGTTCACCGTCGTGGCGGCGAAGGACGCCGCCGCGCTCGCCGAGGCCGCCGAGCCGCAGCCCGAAGCGGTCGGTGCCGGGGCGGTCAGCGCGGGGGCGGCCAGCACCGTTGCGCCCGGCGCAGCCGGCACGGGCGCTGGCGTCAGCAGAGCAGCGCGGCGCCCGGCGATCGTGACGCCCGTCCCGGTCTTCCGCGGGCGGCGGCGTGCTGCCACGCAGGGCAGCGACGACTGAGCTCCACGCCCCGCTGGTTCCCCGTTCCGTAGTGGTTGCGCAGGCACAGACTGCGCCTTGCGGCTGCGGGGAGCCTGGCGGTTAGGGCGAACCCGGCGGCTGCGGGGAGCCTGGCGGCTGCGGGTGGTGGCGGCCCGTCGCGGGGCGCCGGGCGCGGGCCAGAGCGCCCAGGCCGAGCGCGGCCACGACAACGCCGGCGACCGCCAGGGCGTAACCAGTCGAACTGCCGCCTGACCCCGGCTGCGGACTGGACAGCGCCACTGTTTTGCTGGTGCCGGTCTTGCTGTCCGCGGCGGACCGGGCTGCGGCGGTTCCGTGCGGCGCAGGCGCTGCGCGCCCGGCGGTCGCCGTCGCAGGGGTGCTCCGGGCTTGCGAACTGCCCGCGAGCGGCGGCACGAGCGCGCCGACCGGCGTTACCTTGCCGTTCATGGCGAAGCCCCAGTTGAGCAGTTTCTCGGCCGAGGTGATCTCCTGGAGCGACGTGCAGTGCAGTACGGTGGCGATCAGGGTGACGCCGTTCCGGCGGGCAAGGCCCACGTAGGTCGCCTCGGAGCTGACGGTCCAGCCGATCTTGCCGCCGATGCCGCCGCGGTAGTTGGTCAGCAGGTAGTTCTGGTTCTGCAATGTCTCCCAGTCGTGCGGCTTCACCTCGAACCTGGCAGCCAGCGTCTCGTCGTACTTCATGAATGCCGGAAGTGCCAGGGCCTGTCGCGCGATCAGTGCCTCGTCGTACGCCGAGGTGACCTGGCCGCTCGCGGGCAGGCCGTTCGGCAGTTTCGCGACCACGTCGTAGGCCTGCAGATGCCGTGCCTCGGCGTTGATCAGGGCCATCCCGTGCGCGAACGACCCCGCCGCCTGGGTGAGCGCAACCGCGGCGTCGTTCGCCGAGATCAGCAGCAGCGCCTGGAACAGCGAGGACACCTTGTACGCGCGGCCAGTGATGAGGCCCGCGATGTTGGGCTGCTGTGAGGTCGCGAGCGGGCTGGCGACCACCATGCCGTTCGGGTTCAGGAGCGGGATGAGCGTCACGGCAGTCAGCACCTTCAGCGTGCTGGCGGGGCCGAATTCGCCATGCGGGTCTTGCGCCGCAAGGACCTGGCCGGTGCTGGCGTTCGCGATGACCCAGGCCGATGCCGGGATACTGGGCAGCGGCCGGCTGCCGGTGGCGGGCTGGCGGACGACGACGCCCCGGCTGGCCATGAGCGGTCCGCCGACGCTGCGGGCCGCGTAGCTGCCGAGCTTCGGGACTGCTGCCGGGCCGGTGGTCGCTGCGGACGGCGAAATGCGAGGACTGCTCGAAGTCCCGGGCGCTGGCGAGGACGCCGAGGTGGCCGTGGTCGCCTGACTCGCTGACCGTGTGCCGGCGGCCGATGCGGCCAGGGCGGCCGGCAGTGTGCCGGTAACGGGCCAGGCGAGCGCAGCTAGCATCGCGCCTGCGGCGATCGCCGCGGCCGGCCGTACGCGACTTCTCATCCTGGTCCCCCGATCCGTGAGTTGCGCCGGTCCTATCACCCGCTGTGACCTTCCCCACACGGACTGTGAAGCATCGGGGCATATTCCGGCCGTATCAGGTCCAGGCATGACGACCTGCCGCACCCTTGCTCAAGATTTGACGTTCGCTGTGGTGAGGCATTGCGCGGCGAGCCGCTGGTCACGTGGCGCACTTCACAGCGGTCGATCGGGCGGCCGCGCCGTAGGCTTAGCCGCATGAGCCGCCTATCGGAGTCCGGCACCCCTATCGAGGGTGTTTACGGGCCTAAGGACGTGCAGAATCTCGATCCGGCGGCAGACCTGGGCGAGCCTGGCGCATTCCCCTTCACCCGGGGCGTCTACCCGACGATGTACCTGACCCGCCCGTGGACGATGCGGCAGTATGCCGGGTTCTCGACGGCCGCCGACTCCAACCGCCGTTACCACCAGCTGATCGCGGCCGGGACGACTGGTCTCTCGGTGGCCTTCGACTTGCCCACCCAGATGGGCTATGACTCCGATGCGCCGCAGGCGGCCGGCGAGGTAGGAAAGGTCGGCGTCGCTATCGACTCGCTCGAGGACATGCGGCTGCTGTTCGACGGCATCCGGCTCGACCAGGTGTCGACCTCGATGACCATCAACGCGCCGGCGGCGCTGCTCCTGCTGCTGTATCAGCTGGTGGCCGAGGAGCAGGGTGTGCCAGCGGCCTCGATCTCCGGGACCATCCAGAACGACATCCTCAAGGAGTACATCGCGCGGGGCACCTATATCTATCCGCCGCAGCCGTCACTGCGCCTCGTCGCCGACACCTTTGCCTATTGCCGGGCCGAGGTCCCGCGCTGGAACACCATCTCGATCTCCGGCTATCACATGGCCGAGGCGGGCGCGACGCCCGTGCAGGAGATCGCCTTCACGCTGGCGAACGCACGCGAGTACGTGCGGGCCGCGCTCGAGTCCGGTCTGGCCGTCGATGAGTTTGCGCCGCGGCTGTCGTTCTTCTTCGTGGCGCGGACGACGCTGCTCGAGGAGGTTGCCAAGTTCCGAGCGGCGCGCCGCATGTGGGCGCACATCATGCGGGACGAGTTCGGCGCTCAGGACCCTAAGTCGCAGATGCTCCGCTTCCACACGCAGACCGCCGGCGTCCAGCTCACCGCGCAGCAGCCCGAGGTCAACCTGGCCCGGGTGACGCTGCAGGCGCTCGCCGCGGTGCTGGGCGGCACTCAGTCGCTGCACACCAACTCCTACGACGAGGCCATCGCACTGCCCACACAGAAGGCAGCGACGCTTGCCCTTCGCACCCAGCAGGTGCTGGCGTTCGAGACCGACCTGACCGCCACCGTCGACCCGCTGGCGGGCTCGTACGCGATCGAGGCGCTGACTGACGGTGTCGAAACGCAGGCCCGCGAGCTCATGGATAAGGTGGCCGGCTTCGGCGGTGCAGTCGCGGCGATCGAGCAGGGTTTCCAGAAGGCAGAGATCGAGCGGTCCGCTTACCGGGTAGCCCGCGAGGTGGACTCCGGTGAGCGCACGGTCGTCGGCGTGAACGCGTACGTCAGCGACCAGGAGGAGCCGTACGAATCGCTTCGGGTCGACCCAGCCATCGAGCACGAGCAGGCGGCCCGCCTCGCTGAGCTGCGGAGCCGACGGGATTCGGCGAAGGTCAGCCGGTACCTGGATCAGGTGCGGCGGGCAGCCGAAAGTGACGCGAACATGCTGTACCCGCTGCGAGAGGCGCTGCGCGCGCTGGCCACCATCGGCGAAGTCTGCGATGCGCTCCGTGACGTATGGGGCGTTTATCAGCCGCCCGATGCCTACTAACGCCGGACAGCCGGCGGCCCGATGCCCCGGAACCAGCCGGAAGGCGCTGCGTCGCGACAATCACGCAACCTGAGCGGACGAGCAATCCCAGGCGGTACGATGCTGCCCAGTAGACAGCAGATCTCGTAAGCGATTGACCGGAATGTGGCGGCGCCAGCGGGCGCCTCACAGGTCTTGTCAGACAGCGGATGTGCTTGCGAGCAGGAGTAACGGATCGTGGCCGGCCGCGCAGGTTTGGCAGTGAAGATCGCTGGTAGGTAGCGCGGGGCCGGACAAGATTCGCCTGACGCATTTCCGGCGGGGGACGCCGGGGCAGTTCTGGAGCGGGCATGGTATCGGGCGCTGCCCGGGTTCAGGTGCCGTAGCCGACGGCATCGTTGATCCCGGATGCGTCCGCGCTTGCTAGCGGACTGGAGTGAGTTCGAGGTTCAGATGGATAAGCCGCTCAGCGCCGCATGGGGTCGGCGTACTTCAGCAACCCGGACAGCCGACCAGGGACGTCTCAACGGGGAGGCAGCGCATGGCCGAGCATGATCTCGATGGGGAACTCGACGCGTTCCTGGCTGGTCACGAGCCGGAGCTCGTCGACTTCCGCCGGGACCTGCACGCTCATCCGGAGACCGGTTATCACGAGTACCGGACTACCCGGCGAATCGCGCTGCGGCTCGAGGCCGCTGGCCTGAAGCCCGCCATCCTACCGAAAGGCACCGGGCTGACCGTCGACATCGGCGACAGTTCAGCGGGCGGGCCGTCTGTCGCTCTGCGCGCGGACATCGACGCGCTGCCGATTAACGACGAGAAGGACGTCCCGTACCGTTCGCTTAATCGTGGCGCCTGCCACGCCTGCGGGCACGACGTGCACACGACCGTGCTGCTCGGCACCGGCCTGTTCCTGGCTCGCGCCGCAGCCACGGGGGCGCTGCCCGGCAGGGTGCGGCTGATCTTCCAGCCTGCCGAGGAGGTGCCCGGCGGTGCCGTGGACGTGATGGCGGCCGGCGGCATCGCTTCCGTCGACCGGATCTTCGCGCTGCACTGCGACCCGCGCCTCGACGTCGGCAAGATCGGCACCAGGACTGGCCCGATCACCGCCGCCTGCGACAAGCTGACCGTCAAGGTCACCGGTCCCGGCGGACACACAGCACGGCCGCATCTGACTGCAGACCTGGTGTTCGCGCTCGGCAAGATCATCACTGAGCTGCCCGCAGCGCTGTCCCGGCGGGTCGACCCGCGCTCTAGCCTCAGCCTGGTCTGGGGCCGCGTCAGCGCTGGCTCCGCGGCAAACGCCATCCCGGACGACGGCGTGGTCGAGGGTACCGTCCGATGCCTGGACGACGCAGCCTGGCACGAGGCGCCCGACCTGGTGAAGGCGCTGCTGGAGTCGGTAGCGAGTGCCTATGGAGTGGTCCCGGAGATCAGTTACCAGCGAAACGTGCCTCCGACCGTCAACGACGCCATCAGCACGGCTATGTTCGAGGCCGCCGCGGACCGGGTCCTGGGCCCAGACTCGATCACGGAGGCCGCGCAGAGCCTGGGCGGCGAGGATTTCGCCTGGTACCTGGATTCGATTCCCGGCGCGCTGGCCCGGCTCGGGACCCGCGCGCCGGGGTCAGGTGCCGATTTCGACATTCACCAGGCGGTGTTCGACGTCGATGAGCGAGCCATCGGATACGGTGTGCGGCTGATGTCCGCCACGGCGCTGACTGCTCTCCTCGACGGCGGCAGCGTGACCCCCGGGGCGATGCCGGGGGCTACCGCGAGCTGGTCAGACACCGCGGGCGCCGCCCTGGCCTGACGGGCGCGCAGAAATCGCTCGGACTGGGCGGTTGCGCATACAGTGGGTGGCCAGGAAGCAGCCAGGCTGACCTAAGTCGGAGCGGGGCGCCGTGTCGTCGCAAAACGAGGTATCCGCAGGTGGACAGGCCGTCCCCGGGCCGGTTGCGGATGCCCCTCAGCCCGAGCCCGACCTTTCCGGCCAGCCCGCTCAGCCGGAGCAGGCCAGTCCGCCGGACCAGGCCAGCCAGCTCTGGTGGTCCCAGCCCGGAGTGACCGGTACAGCTGGCCCGCAGCCACCTTCCGATGACCAGTTCGGCGCACCCGGCCAGCCCGGTGGCCGGGTCCTGGGGAAGGCGTCAGCGGATGGCCGGACGGTGTTCCGGCGCATGACGCCGATAGTCCTGTGGTGGATCTGGGTCGTCTTTCTCGTCTTCAACGTGGTCCAGGTCATCGTGCCGGACCACGACCACTTCTCCCTCGAGCTTGCCGCGGGGCTGCTGGCCGTGACCGGCGTGGCGTATGCGACCGCACTGCGCCCGCGGGTCATCGCGGACGACGAGGGCCTCGTCGTGCACAACCCGGTGGCCGATCATGTCGCCAGGTGGGGTGCGGTCAAGGGCGTCTACCTAGGCGACTCTGTCGAACTGAGCTGCGCGCGGGCGGATCCAGACGGAGAGAAGACGGTCTACTGCTGGGCCCTTTACTCCGGGCGCCGCTCCCGCCTGAAGTCGCAGCAGCTCGGCGTCCGGTCCTGGGGGCGGATGGCGTCGCGAACGCCAGCCGGAAGCAGTGAGGTGCAGGAGCAGGACACTGCTCAGCTGATCGCGGCCGAGCTAGGTCGCCGCTCGACCAAGGCCCGGCAGTCCGGCGTGCCGGCCGCGACGGTGGAGACGCGCTGGGCGTGGCTGCCGATCGCGGGAATGGTAGTGCCCGCCGCTCTTCTCTGCGTACTGCTGCTGATCAGGTAGCGCTCAGCCAGCCGGCGGCTCGTCGCCGAGCAGCCAGCGGGCGCCCGGACCGCGGGCCGCGGCGGCATCCTGCGGGTTGTACAGGCCGCATCGCCGCAGGGACAGGCACCCGCAGCCGATGCAGCTCCCCAGCGTCTCCGACAACCGCTGCAGCTCGGCGATCTGCGTGTCGATGCGCGCCTGCCAGGTCCGGGCTGCCCGGTTCCACTCGGCTCTGGTCGGCGCGCGGTCAGCCGGCAGCGTGGCCAGCGTGGCCTGGATCTCCCGCAGCTCAAGACCGAGCTTGCGACCCGCCCGGATGAAGCCGACCCGCCGCAGCATGTGCCGCGGATAGCGGCGCTGGTTGCCCGCTGTGCGGCCAGCGCTGATGAGGCCGAGATCCTCGTAGTAGCGGAGCGCGGACGGTGCCGCCCCGCTCCGGGCAGCGAGCTGCGAGATCGTGAGGAACTTCGCGGTCGGCCGGACCCGCGGCTCAGGCCGGGGCGCGCGCTGCCGCGGTTCCGGCTGACGCACGGCCGGTGCGGACATGCTCTCGAGACTAACAGGACAGCGCCTCTTGACTTCAAGTGCACTTGATGTTGCAAAGTTCTCAGCATGACACTCGCACCAGCTAACGAGGAACTAGCGTTCGCAGACCTACCCCGTCTCATGGGACTGATGACCGGCGACGAGAAGCATGACCACGCCGCCGAGTCCACGCTCGACGTGCTCTGGGTGCTGTATGACCAGGTGCTGGACGTCAGCCCGGCGACCGTCGCCGATGACGACCGGGACAGGTTCCTGCTGTCCAAGGGGCACGGCCCGATGGCCTTCTACGCGGTCCTCGCGGCCAAAGGCTTCATCGACCAGGCTGTCCTGCCAAGTTACGGCAGCTTCAGCTCCCCGCTCGGGCACCATCCCGACCGGACGCTGATCAGCGGCGTCGAGATCTCCAGTGGCTCACTCGGCCACGGCCTTCCGCTGGGCGTCGGCGTGGCCCTCGGCCTGAGGGCCCGCGGACGCTCACGGCCCCGGGTCTTCGTCCTGATCGGCGACGGCGAGCTGGACGAAGGCTCGAACCACGAGGCGATCGCATACGCCGTGGCTGCCGGCCTCGACCGGCTCACGGTGGTCGTCGTGGACAACGCGAGCTCCACTTACGGCTGGCCCGGCGGGGCGGAAACGCGGTTCAGTGTGGCCGGCTGGGCAGCGGCGCGGGTGGACGGCCGGGACCACGGCGCACTCGCCACGGCACTGTCAGCCGGTCATCCGGGCAGGCCGGGCGTTGTCGTCGCGCAGATCAGCAGCTAAGTCGGACAGGAGCCGGAATGGACACCATGCGGGAGAGATTCGAGCAGGTCACGAGCTCGCTGCTGGACAGCAAGCCAGACCTCGCAGTGGTACTGGCGGCGATCGGCGCCAGTCAGTTCGCCCCGGCGATGCGCCGGCACCCCGACCGGGTCATCGACCTCGGCATCCGGGAGCAGCTCCTTATTGGCGTGGCAGGCGGCCTCGCCCTGGCCGGGCTGCGTCCGGTGGCGCACACCTTCGCGCCGTTTCTGGTGGAACGTCCGTTTGAGCAGATCAAGCTGGACCTGTCCCACCAGGAGACTGGCGCCGTACTGGTCAGCGCGGGCGGCTCGGTCGACTATCCCGGCTACGGCCGCACGCACCTGGCGCCGGGTGACGTGGCGCTGATCGACACGCTGCCGGGCTGGACCATTCATGTGCCCGGCCACCCGGACGAGGCTGAGCTGCTGCTTCGCGACGCCGTGGCGGCGACCGGCCGGGTATACCTGCGGCTCTCCCTCCCGGCGAACGCGGCGCCGTTCGTTTCCCGTCCCGGCGGACTCACCGTCCTGCGTTCCGGGCGCTCCGGCACAGTGGTGGCAGTGGGGCCGATGGCGGACGCCGTCCTGTCGGCGACCGCTGGCCTCGATGTGACGGTGCTGTATGCCGCGACGGTGCGTCCGTTCGACGCCGCGACCTTGCGGGCCACCCTGACCGCGGCAGATGTCGTGCTCGTCGAGCCGTACCTGGCGGGTACGTCCGTTGCCGTCGCGGCCGCGGCGCTCAGTGGCCGGCCGCACCGGCTGCTGGGGCTCGGGATCGGGCGGGAGGACCTGCATCGCTACGGGACGCCGGAGGAACACCTGCGCGCCCACGGTCTGGATGCCGCAAGCCTGCGGGCGCGGATCTCGGCGTTCCTGGACGGTGCAAGCGTCGCCGCCTAGCCGGTGAGTAGCCGCGTGGCTGGTCAGCTGCCGATCGACGTGCACGGCCTGTGGCGCAGCCAGGCGGTGTAGTCCGCGGGTGCTCCGGCAGCCTCGGCGGCATCGGCCAGGATGCCCAGGTAACGGGCCGACGGCAGGCCGCCCTCGTAGTCGTTCAGCACGTAGAGCCAGGCCACGACGTCGCCGTCGAGGGTGCTCACGCGCACTTTCGTCTTCCGGTAGTAGCCGAGGTCGGCGCCGTCCCAGCCGTCGAGGGCCGCCTCGTCGGCGTCCGCCACCTCGTACAGCACCACGAAGACCTGCTCGCTGTCCTCCTCGACCACGGTGGCGAGGGCGCCCTCCCACCCCAGGTCCTCGCCGCCGAAGGTGAGCCGCCAGCCGTCCAGCCACCCGGTGCCGTGCTGTGGTGAATGCGGGCAGCGGCTCGCCATCTGCGCCGGGTCCATATTGCTGCCGTACGCCGCGTATATCGCCACGAAAGACAAGCGTAAGGGCCGCGCGGGCCGGATGCCGGGCAACTGGGCAGCGCGGCGCCCGGCCGGTGCCGATGCGCTTTCAGTGGCCCGGATAGGACAGAATGAGAAAACGTGAGCCAGCTGCACCCGAGGGTCGCGATTATCGGCGGCGGGCCGGGCGGATACGAGGCCGCGCTGGTCGCCGCTCAGCTGGGCGCTGACGTCACCGTCGTGGAGCGCGACGGCCTTGGCGGTGCCTGCGTCCTGACTGACTGCGTGCCGTCCAAGACCCTCATCGCCACCTCGACGGTTATGGCTGCCCTCGAGGGATCGCAGAGTCTCGGGATCCGGGTTAATTCGGGCGGGAACGAGGCCGACTGGCTCGATGCACCTCGTCTGTACGCGCGAGTTCAGTCTCTCGCCCGCGCTCAGTCGGCCGATGTCGCTGCCCGGCTGTCGGCCGAGGGGGTGAAAGTCATCTCCGGCGCCGCCCGGCTGTCTGGTCCGCACCGGGTCGTGGCCGGCGACACCGAGATCGAGGCGGATGCCGTCCTGATCGCGACTGGCGCGCAGCCCCGCATCCTGGCGGGCTCAGAACCGGACGGTGAGCGCATCCTGACCTGGCGGCAGCTCTACGACCTGCCCGCCCTGCCAGAGGAACTGATCGTGGTCGGGTCGGGTGTTACCGGCGCCGAGTTCGCCTGTGCCTACCAGGCGCTGGGCTCACACGTCACGCTCGTTTCCTCCCGTGACCGGATGCTCCCGCATGAGGACGCTGACGCGGCAATGCTGGTCGAGGAGGTATTCCGGCGCCGCGGTATGACGGTACTCGGCCGGTCGAGGGCGGAGCGGGTTGCCCGAACCGGCGATGGCGTCACCGTGACTCTGAGCGACGGGCGTACCGTCCGGGGCTCGCACTGCCTGCTGACGGTCGGCATGGTGCCCAACACCGCCGGGCTCGGGCTAGCTGAGGCCGGCATCGACGTGGATGACCGCGGTTTCGTGCCGGTCGACAAGGTGTCCCGGACCAGTGCGCCCGGCGTCTACGCGGCCGGCGACTGCACCGGAGTGCTGATGCTGGCGTCGGTGGCTGCGATGCAGGGCCGGATCGCGATGTGGCACGCTCTCGGCGAGGCGGTGAAGCCGCTGCGCCTCAGCAACGTAGCCGCGACTATCTTCACCGATCCTGAGATCGCCACGGTCGGGGTTCCGGAGAAGGTCGTAGAGTCCGGCGCGATCCCGGATGCGGTGGTAGTGAAGCTGCCGCTGGCCACGAACGCGCGGGCCAAGATGCAGGGGTTCCGCGATGGCTTCGTCAAGCTGATCGCCCGTCGCAGCAGCGGCACTGTGCTGGGCGGCGTGATCGTCGCGCCGCGGGCAAGCGAGCTGATCCTCGCGGTCTCGCTAGCGGTCGAGCGGCACCTCAGTGTCGACCACCTGGCGCACACGTTCGCCGTATACCCATCGTTGTCCGGCAGCCTCACCGAGGCGGCGCGCAAGCTCATGCAGCCTGCCGAGGATGCCCTCTGACCCGGCGGGCTCGGGCGCCACTAGACCAGGTTCAGGCCAGGGCCGTGCTGGATATGCAGGTGCGAAGGCTGGCCCGCAGGGAGCGAAGCGCGCTGGCCGACGAATACGCGCACGTGCGGGCCCGGATCACGGACTACGCGCTGATCCTGGCTTCGCCAGATCGCCAGCGCGACCTGGTCGGCACCGAGCGAGGCCAGTTTCTGGCGAACCACGCCAGTCGTTCGTGACCAGCTCAGCCCTTGGGCCCGGTGGCGTTCCTGATTTTCCTGCACCCTTCACCGATCCTGGATCGCCACGGTCGGGGTTCCGGAGAAGGTCAAGCCCTCTGACCGAGGCACAAAGCGCGGCCATCAGTTTGGCGGCCAGGATCCGACCTGCTGGAACCAGCTGAGCCAGTCCTCCATATGGTGAGTGCGGACAATCCGGCCGTCCACGATCTGGTGGAAGTCGTGCGAGCGGATTTCGGTCTCGCGACCGGTCGGCGCGATGCCCAGGAACTCGCCGGCGTGGACGCCGTGCACTGTGGTGCGCACGCCGACCATTCCGTTTCCGTCGTCGTCGCGAGCGTCGATGATCTCCTCGACGACGACGCGAAGCTCGCTGAAGACCTTGTTGAAGCTGTCGATCACGTTGCTCGCCCCGGCGCGGCCAGGCTCCTGCCCAGGCCCGAGGGGGATATCGTCCCAGTCCTCGGCGAGGACGGCGTCGAGCAGTTCCGGCTTGCCGGTGACGGCCTCGTAGAAGTTACCGATGAGTTTGTCGATGGAGGTGGGCATAACTTCATTCTCACCCTGGTCGCAGGCCCGAAACTGACTTGCGCCGAAGCGGTTAGGGCGCTTCCGGGCCAGTCCCAGAAAACGCCTTCGGGAGGCGCCGAACCGGGTGCTCGCGAGGGCGTCCTCAAGGCCGACGGCACCCTCGAACAGGTGGGCGAGTCGCACAGTGAGGATGCCGGGACCGCACCCGACGTCCAGGAGCCGTCCGCTGCTATCCAGGCCGAGTTCCTCAGCGGGTAGTTACCCGGAGGCGTCCGTTAGTGCGTCGGGTGGCCGAGGTCCGGGTCGTCGGGCACGTCGAGTCCGTGCTGCCGCAGCCGGCTGGCCCGGATGTCATCGGCGTACGCGGCGACGCTGAACACGCTGCCGCAGAGGATCAGCGCCACCATCATCACCGCGAACCAGGTCAACGCCGGCACCAGGAACAGCAGCACGACGGCGACCACAGCGCAGATGGGAAGGATCAGCGCCAGGTGCCGCAGCACAGTTCGGCCGCGCCAGCCGGCGTCGGTGAGCTCGTGCCGGACCCAGTCCCGGTTCCGCTCTGGCAGCCGGAACCCGGCCGAGAACTTAAGCCAGCCGAGGACGCCGGGGTCACCGGGCAGCCGTGCCATCAGCGGAGCTGACAGATCACAGCTCCGGCCGGGACCGTCTGGCCGACCGTCAGGCTGAGGCCCGATACCGTGCCCGCCTTGTGCGCCGTCAGCGGCTGCTCCATCTTCATGGCCTCCAGTACCACGATCGTGTCGCCCGCCTCGACCTGCTCGCCGTCGGCGGCGACGATCTTCACGATCGTGCCCTGCATCGGGCTCACCAGCTCATCGCCGGTCGGCGCGCCGCCGCCGGCCGTGCCGCTGCGGCGCCGGCCGGCCTTGGCCCGGCTGCCCTGGCCAGCGGCCGGAGCTGTCGCCGGAGCGCCGAATCCGACCGGGACAGTGACCTCGAGCCGCTTGCCGTCCACCTCGACCGTAATCCGCTCGCGCGGCTCGTCCTCAAAGGCCAGCTCGGCACCGCCCGAGTACGGCGGGACTTCGTTGACGAACTCGGTCTCGATCCAGCGGGTATGCACCCGGAACGGCTCGTCGGTGAACGCGGGATCGCGGACGACGGCCCGGTGGAACGGCAGTACGGTCGGCATCCCGTCGATCTCGAACTCGGCCAGCGCCCGGCGGGCCCGCTCCAGCGCTTGCTGCCGTGTCGCGCCGGTCACGATGAGCTTGGCAATGAGCGAGTCGAACGCCTGCGGCACCGTCTGCCCGGCGGTGTACCCGGAATCAAGCCTGACGCCCGGGCCGGACGGCTGCCGCCAGCCGGTGATGGTGCCCGGCGCGGGCAGGAAGCCACGTCCGGGATCCTCGGAGTTGATGCGGAACTCGATGGAGTGACCGCGCATCTCGGGATCGCTGAACGTCAGCGGGTTGCCATCCGCGATCGAGAACATCTCGCGGACCAGGTCTATCCCGCTGACCTCCTCGGTGACCGGATGCTCGACCTGCAGGCGGGTGTTGACCTCGAGGAACGAGATGGTGCCGTCCTGCCCGACAAGGAACTCGCAGGTGCCAGCGCCGGCGTAGCCGGCCGCCCGCAGAATGTCCGCGGACGCCGTGCGCAGTTGCTTCTCCTGTTCCTCGGTGAGGAACGGGGCGGGTGCCTCCTCCACCAGCTTCTGGTGCCGCCGCTGCAGGGAGCAGTCCCGGGTGGAAACGATGACTACGTTGCCGTGGTTATCCGCCAGGCACTGGGTCTCGAC
Organism: uncultured Actinomycetota bacterium; assembly: GCA_963711535.1. Classification (GTDB taxonomy): domain Bacteria; phylum Actinomycetota; class Actinomycetes; order Streptosporangiales; family Streptosporangiaceae; genus JAJYUU01. The sequence continues at coordinate 2,362,426 of CAVQEN010000008.1, forward strand.
GTGGCGCGGCTTGTCCAGGTAGCGCTCGACGAAGCACTCGCCGCGGCCGAACGCAGCGACTGCTTCGCGGACCGCGGACTCGAACTGGCTGGGAATCTCGTCGATCGTCCTGGCGACCTTGAGGCCGCGGCCGCCACCGCCGAACGCCGCCTTGATGGCGATCGGCAGCCCGTACTCGGCAGTGAACGCGATGGCCTCGTCTGCGCTGCTGACCGGACCATCTGTGCCGGGCGTGAGCGGCGCGCCGACGCTCCTGGCGATGTGGCGAGCCTGGACCTTGTCGCCGAGAGCCTCGATCGCGGCGGGCGGCGGGCCGATCCAGGTGAGGCCCGCGTCGATGACCGCACGGGCGAAGTCAGCGTTCTCGGCGAGGAAGCCGTAGCCGGGATGCAGGGCGTCCGCGCCGCTCTGGCCGGCAGCCGCAAGGATCTTGGCGATGTCCAGGTAGCTCTCGGCGGCGCTCTGGCCGCCCAGGGCATACGCCTCGTCGGCCATGGTGACGTGCAGGGCATCGAGGTCGTTCTCGCTGTACACGGCAACGCTGCCTAGCCCGGCGTCGCGGCATGCCCGCGCGATCCGGACTGCGATCTCGCCCCGGTTAGCGATCAGGACCTTGCGCACGACGACCTCTCCTCTCGACTGTGAGGAGTCTAGGTGAGATCGTCCGCCCGGCGCCGGGCGGGCGGCCGCCTGAATAGTCAGCTAACGGCCGATCCGATCCGGGGGGCTCTCAGTGCCCGAATTAGACCGGCAGGCCGCTTGCTCGCCATGCGCCGCTGCCGGGGCGCAGCGGCCCCCGCATGGCCCGGCTCCGGGCTGCCCACAGTGAGGCGGGGCTGGCCTCGGCGGGAACGGTGTGGCCAGCCGCCGCGCCGAGAACGACGACCACCGCTGCGAGTTCCCCGGCGGTCGGATGGCCGGCCACCACGGTCAGCACCGGCCGCTGCCCGTTCGCGGCTGCGGGAATCTCCGTCACAGTTGTCAGCCTTTCGACTTGCCCACGCCAAGACCAAACTGGCGGTGGACTCTCACCCAGAAGGCGTCCCGCAGCCACTCCCTGGCCTCCTGGTAGGCGCGCAGCGACAGACCAAGCTCCTTCTCGGCGTCCACTAGCAGCTCCTTGTCGATCACTGGCGGCAGGATCGGCCCGGGCAGCAGGTCGCGGATGTTGTCCTCGCCACGCGTGAGGATCCACTTCTGCGCGACATGCTCGCCTGCCTCCTCGACCCGCTCGCGGTCGGGACCAAGCCGGGAGGGCGGCAGATGCGGGATCTGCAGCGGCCGGGACATGGGCCGGCTGAGGTGCCGCTCGCCGAACACCTGCGCTGGCGAGGGTGCCTGCGCATTCGGTACCGGGACGGGCTGGCCGGGCCGGGCCAGGCCCGGCTCGACGACGGTGGCCGAAGCGGGCTCGGGCGACAGCTGCCGGGTGAAGTACGGCTCGACGAACGACCGCTCCAGGACGTCGACGGTGTCGGACTCCCAGACCAGCCGCTCGGCCTGATTCGTCCCGTAGGGCGGCTCGATGCCCCACAGGTGAATCCGCACTCCGAACGCCTGCGCGGCCTCGACAGCGGGAACCATGTCCTCGTCGCCGGCAACCAGAATCGCGTCGGTGATAGCCCGATGCCGGGCAAGTGCCTCCATATCCGCACGAATCTGGGCGTCGACACCCTTCTGCTGACCGCGCGCGTTCAGGTTGCCAAGCCGGAGCTTGACCCACGGCATCTGAGCGATGACGCGCTGGTCGATGGTCGGCACCCGATCGCGCGCGGCGTCGTACCAGTAGACCCGCAGCAACTCGCCCCTGACCTGGTCCTCCGCATGCCGGGTCAGTGCCTGGATCAGCTTGTCCGCGTCGACGCGGTACTCACGGCGGGACGCGGCGCTAAAGAGCAGCTCGCCTGTGGACGCGTAGATATAGCCGACGTCGACCATGATCGCGTATCGGGAGAGCAGGGGTAGCGGCGGGCCAGTTTCGGTCATAGTACTCACGACTCTAATCGGTCCGGCGGCCCGCCAGCGGCCAGAAGGCGCTAGCGCAGCGCGATCAGACGATCACGTTGTGGTGTTCGAGGCCTCGTCGGGGCTGTCGCTAGGTGCCTGCTGAGTGGTCGCGCCAACGGTCGGCGGCGCGCTCGTATCCGGCCCCGTGCTCACTACCGCCGCGACCGGAGCCACAGCCGTATCGGGACTGCGCAGCGACCGGGCGAACGCCAGCGCCGCGGTCAGGCACACGATCGGGATCGTCGGCACCACGTACCGGAGCGAGAAGTCCGCCGTCAGCGGCGGGACGACAGTCATGGTCAGCGCGGCCGCGAACGGGAACAGAGCCGGGCCGCCCCAGTTACGCAGCCGGGTGAAACCGTCCCGGCGCCAGGCCAGCACGATCCCGCCCAGTCCGATCAGCATCAGCAGCCCGACCATCGTGCCGCGCAGATAGAAGATCTTCTGGTAATTGATCATGAAATTGGCCCAGGGCTGGACCTTGCGGGTGTCCGCCGTATGCCCGCCGGTGTACTCCTTCTGCACCTTGTGCAGCGCGGCCACCCCGGCTGCGACGGCCGCCGAGCTCGTCCCGGACAGCGCATTCTGAGTCTGCGTGGCATTAGTGAACTGATACCGGGTCGCCATCTCCGCGCTCGGCACGCTGGGCCTGTTCCAGGTGAAGGTGAGCAGCCAGCCACGGACCACGACGTTGGCGAAGCTCAGCGGCTGGGCCTCGATGGCCTTGATCGCGAACTTCATCGCCAGGTCGTTGCGCTCCCGGCTGAACTTGTTCACGCCGGTGCCGACCTTGAGCAGCGGCGAGTTCGCCTCCCAGATGTAGAACGGCGCGGACACCCGTGACGAGGCAGTGCCCGCCGGGCAGAGCGGCCGCAGGTCGGCCGGCGGCTTGATGACTGAGCAGTCGGCGAAGCTCATGGTGCGCGACCAGAGGAACACGCCATTGCTGTTGTTGAAGGCCAGCTGGTGGTAGCGGACGTTGTACCAGCCGACATATGCGACCAGCGGGATGGCGCCGCCGACGACGGTGGCTACCACCTTCCGCCAGCCGAAGCGGCGGACGACCATATAGACCAGCAGGACGATGAGCAGCGGCAGGCCGACGGGCCAGAACGCTGACGCGATCCCCAGCAGCAGCGCCGCCGCAGGGGTGGACCACCAGGGCAGGCGATCGTCGGGCCACCACAGCACGAGTACCACGGCGGCGAGGCACAGGAAGGCGAACGTGGAGTCCGCCAGGATCTCCTGTTCCAGCTGGATCATGTAGACGTCCAGCAGTATCGGCAGCGCGGCGAGCGTGGCGCCCCAGGCGGGCAGCCGGTACCGGTGCCGCAGCAGGGCATAGATCAGGATCGAGCCAATGAGTCCGAGCGCGTGCTGAACGGCGGTGACCACGAAAAAGCTGTGCAGCGGGTGCAGGATCTCGAGCATGACACCGTAGCCGGACTCCCGCGACACCCCCGGCCACATGTGCAGGCCGGAGTTCACATAGGAAACCGAGTCACCGCCGAACCAGATGGCCGGGGGGAAACCCAGCATCGTGATCAGCCTCAGGACGAGGCCGATCAGGAATGCGCTGGCGAACATCCAGTTTCTGGCTAGGAAACTCCAGGCTGCTCGGATCGTCACGGCGCTTAGTTTGCCACGGTCGCCTGAGTGCTCCGGACGGCATACCAGGCTCTTTACCTGGCGCTGCCCCGGAGCAGCTCGCCGCGGGAGCTTCCGGGATCGCTAGAGCGGGATGTTGCCGTGCTTCTTCGGCGGCAGCGTCTGGCGCTTGGTCTTCAGGGCCCGCAGTGCCCGGGTCACCTGAGACCTGGTCTCCGCGGGCCGGATGACGGCGTCCACGTAACCGCGCTCGGCGGCGATGTAGGGATTGAAGAGCGTGTCCTCGTACTCGGCAATCCGCTGCTTGCGCAGGTCGGCGCGCTCGTCCGGGTCCGCCACGGCGACCAGGTCACGCCGGTACAGGATATCCACCGCTCCGTCGGCGCCCATGACCGCGATCTGCCCCGTCGGCCAGGCAAGGTTGATATCCCCGCCGAGGTGCTTGGAGCCCATGACGTCATAGGCGCCGCCGTAGGCCTTCCGGGTGATGACCGTGATCTTCGGTACGGTCGCCTCGGCATAGGCGTAGATCAGCTTGGCGCCGCGCCGGATGATGCCACCCCACTCCTGGCCCGTGCCGGGCAGGAAGCCGGGCACGTCCACGAAGGTCACGACCGGAATGCCGAAGGCGTCGCAGGTGCGGACGAATCGAGCCGCCTTCTCCGAGGCGTCGATGTCCAGGGTGCCAGCTGAGTGCATCGGCTGGTTCGCGACGACACCCACCGACGCGCCCTCGACCCGGCCGAAGCCGACCACGATGTTCTGCGCGAAGCCCGCGTGGATCTCCAGGAACTCGCCGTCGTCGAGCACGTGCTCGATCACGGTGTGCATGTCATAGGGCTGGCGCGGCGAGTCCGGGATCAGCGTGTCAAGCTCGGCGTCAGTCTCGGTGATCGCCAGGACCGCCGCCGGATCGGCCGCCGCCGGCCCCGCTGGCGGCTCGTCGAGGTTGTTGGACGGCAGGTAGGACAGCAGGTCGCGGGCGAACTCCAGGCAGTCCTGCTCGTCTGTGGCCTGATAGTGCGCAACACCCGACTTCACATTGTGGGCATGAGCGCCGCCGAGTTCCTCCTGGCTGACTTCCTCGCCGGTCACTGTCTTGATCACGTCGGGCCCGGTGATGAACATGTACGAGGTCTTGTCCACCATCAGGGTGAAGTCGGTGATGGCGGGGGAGTACACCGCGCCACCGGCGCACGGGCCCATGATCAGCGAGATCTGGGGGATCACCCCGGAGGAGATGACGTTCCGGTAGAAGATCTCGCCGTACAGGCCGAGCGCGACCACGCCCTCCTGTATGCGGGCCCCGCCGCTGTCGTTGATTCCGACCATCGGGCAGCCGGTCTTCAGCGCGTAGTCCATGACCTTGACGATCTTCTCGCCGTAGACCTCGCCCAGAGAGCCGCCGTTGACAGTGAAGTCCTGGCTGAAGACCGCGACCGGGCGGCCGTCGATGGTGCCGTAACCGGTGACCACACCATCGCCGTAAGGCCGGTTCCTCTCCATGCCGAAGTCAGTTGCCCGGTGCCGGGCGAGCTCGTCGAACTCGGTGAAGGATCCGGGGTCCAGGAGTGCATCGATCCGCTCGCGCGCGGTCATCTTGCCCTTGGCGTGCTGACGCTCGACCTGCCGGGCAGCGCCCGCGTGCACCGCCTCGTACCGGCGCTTCTCCAGATCGGCAAGCTTCCCGGCGGTAGTGTGCAGGTCCGGTGCCTCGTCAGGATCCGGTGCCTGCAGCGGCGGCGATGCATCGTTGGCCATGGCGGACAGGGTAGGGCAGAACTGCCCGGCGCTTGCTTCCGGGCCCGCAGCCAGGGCCGCCCGCGCCCGGTCATCAGCATCGTCCGCGGAGCGACTCCGGCAGTGAGAAGAGGTGACGTGACGAGCACGACCCGGCGCCCGACCCGGCCGCCACTCGACGAGACCGCGCTTCGGGGAGCGCTGCTTGCCGGGTCGCGGCTGTTCACCTCGCTCGAGGTTGTCGCGAGCACGGGTTCCACCAATGCCGACCTGCTCGCGTCCGCACGGGCCGGAGCGCCCGCCGGGACCGTGCTGGTGGCGGAAGAGCAGACAGCGGGCCGGGGCCGCCTGGACCGGCGGTGGCAGAGCGAGCCGGGCGCGGCGCTGCTGTTCTCGGTGCTGCTGCGGCCAGCTGGCGTTCCGCCGGCCAGCCGCGGGTGGCTGCCGCTCCTGACCGGCGTGGCCGTCAGCGCGGCGATCCGCGCGGAGACGGGCCTCGAGGTGACCCTCAAGTGGCCGAACGACGTGCTGTCCGGCACCGGAATCCCCGGCGTCTCCGGCAAGCTGGCCGGCATTCTCGCGGAGCAGTCGGGCGATGCCATCGTCGTGGGCGTCGGGCTGAACGTGAGCACGGACACCGGCGAGCTTCCGGCGCCCCAGGCGACGTCCCTGTGGCTGGAAGGGGCCGCCGGCGCAGACCGGCAGGCCATCCTCGTCGCCGCGCTGCGCCAGCTCGAGTACTGGTACCTGCGCTGGTCTGCCGGCCCGCAGCCGGGCGATGCCGCTGCGAACGGCCCGAGGGCTGAGTATCTGCGGCTGTGCTCGACAATCGGCCGCGACGTGCGGGTCGAGCTGCCCGGCGGCAGCTTCGTCACGGGCCTGGCCGTCGACGTCGACGACGTCGGGCGCCTGCTGGTGAGTGCCGCGGATGGCGAGCACGCTGTCAGCGCGGGTGACGTCGTGCATGTGCGCTGACCAACAGCTGACCACCAAAGGTGCGCCCGAGAACAGTGCGCGACAACAGTGCGTCCGACAACTGCACCTGACCACGCGGCACGCACAATGCCGCCGTTCATGCCAGCATGGGAGGTATGGCCAGTGCAGCGGGACTAGCATCCGGTGAGCAGCTCGTGCTGCGCCTGCATCAGCACTGGAAGACGATCCTGCGGCCGGTCTTTATCCTGGCCGCAACCGTCGTCGCGCTGCTCGTACTGCTGGTCGTCGTCTCGCCGGTGCGCGATTCAGCCGTCGCCCGGCTCGTGCTCGGCGCCTTCGCCCTCGTCGTGGTCTTCACCTGGGTGCTGCGGCCGCTGCTGCGCTGGTGGACCACCAGTTACGAGCTGACGAACCGGCGACTGCGCCTGCGCGCCGGGATCCTCACCCGGACCGGCCGGGACTTCCCGCTCTCGAAGATCAGTGACGTCTCGTTCGCGCAGGGACTGCTCGACCGGCTACTCGGCTGCGGCCGGCTCGTCGTCGAGTCACCGGGCGAGCGCGGCCAGCTGGTCCTGACCGAGATCCCGCACGTGCAGGACGTCCAGGCGACGCTGTTCCAGCTCGTCGAGAACGAGCAGGACCGGCTCGCTCGTGAACTGCAGGCGAGGCAGGAGCTCCCGCCGCCCGCCGGTTAGCCTGGGAGCTGTCCGCCCAGTTCCGCGTGCAAGCGAGGCCGCCCGTGTCAGACCTGCCCAGCCAGATATCGGTCCGCGAGGTCGGCCCGCGGGATGGCCTGCAGAACGAGGATCCGGTCCCGACGCAGGCGAAGATCGAGCTCATCGACCGCCTGTCAGGCACCGGAGTGCGCCGTATCGAGGCCGTCTCGTTCGTCCGGCCCGAGGCCATCCCGCAGATGGCGGACGCCGACGAGGTCTGGGCCGGCATCGAGCGATCCGAAGCGGTCCAGTACTCCGCGCTGGTGCCCAACCTGCGCGGCGCCGGCCGGGCGCTGCAACGCGGACTGACCGAGATCGAGGCGGTCGTGTCGGCCTCGGACACGCACAACCGCAGGAACGTCAACCGGAGCACCGCGGAGTCGCTGGACGACATCGCCCAGATCATCGCGCTTGCCCACGAGCGCGGCGCCACCTGCCAGGTGATCGTGTCCACCGCCTGGGGCTGCCCGTACGAGGGCGATGTCCCGGTCGAGCGGGTCGTCGCCACCGCCAGCAGGGCCGTCGCGGACGGCGCCGACACGGTCTCGTTCGGCGACACGACCGGGATGGCGACACCGATCCGGGTGCAGCGGCTCGTCGGCGAGTTCCGGTTGGCGCATCCGGATACCGGGCTGAACCTGCACTTCCACAACACCCGCGGTACCGGGCTGGCGAACGTGCTCGCGGCGCTCCAGCTCGGCGTCGCCGACTTCGACGCATCGGTCGGCGGCCTCGGCGGTTGCCCCTACGCGCCGGGCGCTACTGGCAACATCGCCACGGAAGAGCTTGTGCACATGGTCGAGGACATGGGCGTCGGCACCGGCATTGACCTCGGCGCCATGATCGACGCCGCGGCTGACGCCGAGCGGATCATCGGCCGCCAGCTGCCGTCCCAGGTGCTGCGGGCCGGCCCGCGGTCGCGGACTGTCGCGGTCTGATCGAGACCGGCCCCGCTGCCGCGTAGCCTGCCGTGCTTTCGGCTGCTGGCGATGTTTGATTCCGGCTTTTCCGGAGACTTGGTGGCTGCCATCAACCGGTTGGCCGGATCGGAGTCAAAACCATGGCTATCTTCTCCAGCCGCAGACACAGCTGGCTGTACATCATCTGGGTCATCATCGGTCTGATCGTCGCCTGGGAACGCAATTACATCACTCTCAGCTTCATCAAGGTCGCCGTGTCCGCAGTACTGTCGATCTTCCTGTGGCCGCTGGTCCTGGTCGGCGTCAGCCTCCATATCCACTAGCTCGTTCACTACCTTCCCGGTTTCTCGTGTGCCTGTATCGATCCTCCGCGTGCCGGGGCGGCATCCCCTCCCCTCCTGCCGTCCCGGCCGCGTTGTCGTACGCTCGCCAGCGTGAGCGCTCCAGAAGAAGCAGAATCCGGTCATCCTGAACTCGCTGAGGTCCGCGCCAGGATCTCAGCGGGCGGTGCCGAGCGATACCACCAGCAGGCTGCGGAGCAGGGCAAGCTCTTCGCCCGTGCGCGCATCGAGCTGCTGGTCGACTCCGGCAGCTTCACCGAGGACGGTGCGTTCGCCAACGTGCTCGCGAGCGGCCTTCCCGCAGACGGCGTCATCACCGGGACCGCGACCGTCGACGGCCGGCCAGTCGCGCTGATGGCGAACGACTCCACCGTCAAGGCTGGCTCCTGGGGCGCGCGGACGGTCGAGAAGATCATCCGGGTGATCGAGCAGGCGTACACCGCCGGACTGCCGATGATCTACCTGGTCGACTCCGCCGGCGCGCGGATCACCGACCAGGTGCAGATGTTCCCCGGCCGCCGTGGCGCGGGCAAGATCTTCCACACCCAGGTCCGGGCGTCCGGCTCGATCCCGCAGGTCTGCGCGCTGTTCGGCCCGTCAGCCGCGGGCGGTGCGTACATCCCGGCGTTCTGCGACTTCGTGGCAATGGTCGACGGCAACGCGTCCATGTACCTCGGCAGCCCCCGGATGGTCGAGATGGTCGTCAGCGAGCAGACCACCCTGGAGGAGATGGGCGGAGCGCGGATGCATACCTCCGTCTCCGGCGTCGGGCACTTCCTGGCCAGAAACGAGGCCGACGCGATCGCAGCCGTCCGCGGTTATCTGTCGTATCTGCCGGGCAACTGGCAGCTTCCCCCGCCAGTCGCGCCGTCCCGCGAGCCGAAGCAGACCGACTTGCGGGCCCTGGTGCCGGTCAGCGAACGGCAGGCCTTCGACATGCGCCGCTTCGTGCGCGGGCTGGTGGATGAGGACTCCTTGTTCGAGATCCACGCCCTGTGGGCCCGCGAGCTCGTGGTGGGCTTCGCCCGGCTGGACGGCCAGCCGGTGGGCGTCGTGGCGAACAACCCCATGTTCAAGGGCGGCGTGCTGTTCGTGGACTCGGCTGACAAGGCCACCCGGTTCATCCAGCTCTGCGACGCGTTCAGCCTGCCGCTTCTGTTCCTCGCCGACGTGCCCGGCTTCATGGTCGGCACGGCGGTCGAGCGGCAGGGCATCATCCGGCACGGAGCCAAGATGATCAGCGCGGTCTCCGAGGCCACCGTGCCCAAGATCAGCGTGATCGTTCGCAAGGCCTATGGGGCCGGCCTGTACGCCATGGCCGGGCCGGGCTTTGAGCCAGACGCCACGCTCGCGCTGCCGACCGCGAAGATCGCCGTGATGGGCGCGGAGGCCGCCGTCAACGCGGTCTACTACAACCGGCTGGCCGCGCTGGCGACCGCTGACGAGCGCGAGGCCGAGACGGAGCGACTGCGCGCGGAGTACGAGGCGGACATCGACGTGCTGCGGCTGGCCGGCGAGCTGGTCGTCGACGACGTCGTCGAGCCCGAGGACCTGCGTTCGCAGCTCATCCGCCGGTTTGCCGCCGCGCGCGGGAAGGACCGGTCGTTCTCCCGGCGCCGCCACGGAGTCACGCCGGTCTGATGCCTGCCCGGTCTGGTCCCGGGTGAGCCCGGGCGGCCGCGCGGGGTCGGAGGGCGCGGAGGGATCGGCCTCGTTTCCGGCAGGAAAGGTGGTAAATTCACGGCTGGCCGCAGATGCCGCGAACGGGCGTCGGCAATCGCGTCCCATGCGGCGTTATTTGCGCAAGTCAAGGTCAAGCAGCGGGCAAGAGATAGGCGCCGGACGCGTCTAGGGGCCTGAAAATCGCCAGTTGGCCCTACCATCGGTCTCATGACCAGCGTTTTGCTCGCCGAGGATGACCCGGCAATCTCCGAGCCCCTTGCCCGCGCGCTGCGGCGCGAAGGCTACGAGGTCGACGTGGCAGCAGATGGCCCCGGCACGCTCGAGGCCGCCAGGGCCGGCGGCATCGACCTCATCGTGCTCGACATCGGACTGCCGAGGATCGACGGGCTCGAGGTCTGCCGCCGCATCCGCTCGGCCGGGCAAGCCGTGCCGGTGCTGATCCTCACCGCGCGGGCGGACGAGGTGGATACCGTCATCGGCCTGGACGCGGGAGCCGACGACTACGTGACCAAGCCGTTCCGGCTGGCGGAGCTGCTAGCCCGGGTCCGGGCGCTGCTGCGCCGCGGCGCGACCGAGACCAAGACGGTTCAGGGTGTCCGCGTCGACTCCGACGCGCGGCGAGCCTGGCTGGGCGAGCTGGAAATCGAGCTGACCTCCAAGGAATTCGACCTGCTCGCGCTCATGGTGGCCGAGGCGGGCAAGGTCGTCACCCGCGAGCAGATCATGCGGCAGGTGTGGGACTCGAAGTGGTGGGGCTCGACCAAGACGCTGGACATGCACGTCTCCTGGCTGCGGCGGAAGCTGGGCGACGACGCCCACAGCCCGCAGTACATTACGACGGTCCGTGGCGTCGGGTTCAGATTCGAGCGCGGCGACTAGCTCTCTGGCAGGCTCGGTGCGAGCTGATGGTGGCAGGCTCTGACAATCTGACGCGGTATCTGACGCAGTCCCTGAGGCAGGAACAGTGCAGCGCCGGCTGCTGATCTCGATGCTGGCGGTGGCCGTAGCCGCGGTCCTCGCGCTGGGCATCCCGCTGGCTATCGTCCTCGGCCGCCTGCAGGTGGACGAGGCGAGTTCCTCCCTGCACCGGGACGCAAAGGGCGCGGCGCTGAACGTCTACCAGCGTTTCCAGGCCGGGCTTCCGCTTGAAGACGTAGTCCCGGACCGCTACGTCGTGATCAAGATGAACGGCAGGGTGGTCGCGCGCTCCGGAGTCAAGCCGCCCCGTCGCGGTTTCCGGACGTCCAGCGCCACGGCCGGGCCGATCATGGTCACCGTCGAGGGCGCCGATTCTGCCCTCTCCGGCTATCTGACCGGGGAACTGCTGCTGATCGGCGGTGTCGCGCTGCTCGCTGTCGGCGTGGCCGTCATCCTGGGGCTCGTCTACGCCCGGCGGATTGTCCGGCCTCTCGAGGAACTCGCCGGTGCCGCCGACCGCCTCGGCTCGGGCGACTCGAGCCCGCTTGGCCGGCGTTACGGCATCCAGGAACTTGACCGGGTCGCCGAGGGTCTTGACGGCTCGGCGCAGCGCATCAACGACCTGCTGTCGGCCGAGCGCGATTTCGCTGTCGACGCCTCGCATCAGCTTCGGACGCCGCTGACCGCGCTCTCGATGCGGCTGGAGGAGATGATGGCCGCCGCCGACTACCCGGACGTGGTGCGGGAGGAAGGCGCGGCCGCGCTGGCGCAGACAGAGCGGCTGGCGGAGGTCGTCGGTCAGCTGCTCGGGCGCGCTCGGCGGACCGCTCCCGGCTCCCCGACGGTCGCCAGCGTCGACGAGATCGTGAGCCAGCAGGTGGTCGAATGGGAGCCCGCGTTCCGGCGGCTGAATCGCCGGCTGGCGGTGGCGGGGGAGAAAGGCTTGTTCGCCTTCGCCACGCCGGGTGGTGCCGCCCAGGTGATCGCCACGCTGCTGGACAATGCGCTGGTGCACGGTGCCGGGACGGTGACGATCCGGACGTCGAGAACGCGCCGTTCGGTCGTGGTGGAAGTGCGGGACGAGGGCAGCGGCGTGCCGTCCGAGCTGGCGCCGCGCATCTTCGAGCGCAGCGTGTCCGGGTCACCGAACGGCACCGGGCTCGGCCTGGCGCTGGCGCGCACGATCGCCGCGGCGGACGGCGGCCAGGTGGTGCTGGTGCGGCCGCGGCCCGCGGTTTTCGCGCTGTTCCTGCCGCATGCGACGGCCGACGCCGAGGAGCAGCCAGCGGTGGCGGGCCCGGCCTGATGGCCTGGTTGCTCCCTGACCGGGCAGCCTGGCTCCCTGGCCTGGTGCCTGAGTCCCGGCCAGCGCCGCCGTGGCCGTAGGCTACGGCGGGTAATGGATCACCACGAAGTCGCTGAGAATGCTGCTGGTCCGAGGGCAGATGCGCCCGGCGTGCGGCAGCGTGTCGTCGGCATGGTCGGGGCGGGCCAGCTGGCCCGGATGACGACGGCCGCGGCGGTCGGGCTCGGCATCAGGTTCCGAGTGCTCGCCGCCGCGCCGGACGAAAGCGCCGCCCAGGTGTGCGCGGAAACGGTGCTGGGCGACTACCGGTCTACCGAGGATCTGCTCGCGTTCGCGGCCGGCTGTGACGTGGTCACCTTCGATCATGAGCATGTGCCGCAAGCGCAGCTCGCCGCGCTGGAGCAGGCTGGCCACGTGGTGGCGCCGAGCGCCGCGGCGGTGCGATTCGCGCAGGACAAGCTGGCAATGCGCGAGCGGCTCACCGAGCTCGGGGTGCCGTGCCCGCGGTTCGCCCCGGTGGCCTCGGCCGACGAGGTCGAGGCGTTCGCCGCAGGCACTGGCTGGCCGGTCGTGCTCAAGGCGATATCCGGCGGCTATGACGGCCGGGGCATCTGGGTGTGCCGGTCGCGGGCCGAGGCAGCGGAGGTGCTCAGCCACGGGGTGGCGCTCCTCGCCGAGGAGTACGTGGCCTTCCGGCGCGAGCTCGCGATCCTGATCGCCCGGTCGTCGAGCGGCCACGGCGCGGCCTACCCGGTGGTCCAGTCGGTCCAGCGGGACGGGATCTGCGTCGAGGTGCTGGCCCCGGCACCGGACCTGGCGGAATGGACATCGGTCGAAGCGGAGCGGCTCGGCCTGTCACTGGCCCGCGACCTCGACGTCATCGGCCTGCTGGCGGTCGAGCTGTTCGAAACCGCGGATGGCGGCCTGCTGGTGAACGAGCTGGCGATGCGGCCGCATAACACTGGGCACTGGACGATCGAGGGCGCACGGACCTCGCAGTTCGAGCAGCATCTGCGCGCCGTGCTGAACCTGCCGCTCGGCTCGCCGGCCGCCGTCGCGCCGGTCGCGGTGATGGCGAACGTGCTCGGCGGCACCGATCCCGACCTGTACGGGAAGTTCAACCACGTGCTGGCCGCGGACACATCGCTGAAGGTCCAGCTGTACGGCAAGCCCGTCCGCGCCGGCCGCAAGGTCGGCCACGTCACCGCCCTTGGCGACGATCTTGCGGCCGTACGGGATCGGGCCCGGCGGGCGGCGAATTACCTGGCGACGGGCGACGAGGACCCACCCGGCGGGCTGGCCGTCGGTCTGCCTGGCCCGGCGGAGGTGAGCGCTCCGGCGGAGGTGAGCGCCGCTGTGGCGGGCGGTCCGGTGGCAGCAGGCGACGGAGGGGAGCGGGCTTGAGCGACGAGAGCATCTCACCGGTCGTCGCCGTGGTCATGGGCAGCGACTCGGACTGGCCGGTGATGCAGGCGGCTACCGAGGTTCTCGACGAGTTCGGAGTGCCGTCGGAGGCCGATGTCATCTCCGCGCACCGGATGCCCGCTGACATGCTCCGCTACGGCCAGACGGCTGCCGGGCGCGGGCTCAAAGTCATCATCGCCGGAGCCGGCGGCGCGGCGCACTTGCCGGGCATGCTCGCCTCGGTGACCACGCTTCCGGTTATCGGAGTGCCGGTGCCCCTTAAGCACCTGGACGGCCTGGACTCGCTGCTGTCGATCGTGCAGATGCCCGCCGGCATTCCGGTGGCGACCGTGGCGGTCGGCGCTGCTCGCAACGCCGGCCTGCTCGCCGTCCGCATCCTCGCCGCCAGCGATCCGGCGCTGGCAGAGCGGATGGCGATGTTCCAGTCTGATCTGCGCGCCAGCGCCCAGGCGAAAGGCGAGGCGCTGCGGGCCAAAGTCCGCGTGCACCGCGCCGGTCACCAGCCGCACCCGCCCACGGGCCCGGGTGCCGAGCTCTAGGGCTCGTGGCTGAGTCCGGCGAGCCACCGCAGGCTGTCGGTTCACGAGTCCGCCAGCGGGCTGACGGGCTCGCGCACTGCGGTGCGGTTCCGTCGAGCAGGCCAGCGCCCCGAATTGCCGGTATTGTTCCTTAGTTCGCGCCACTTTCCCACGCATAAGGTGCTCGATAACCGGGGCAAACCGGGCAGAAAACTGCACTCAACGCGTGGGATGTCAGTGGGGTCGCCAATTATGGGCTCATGAGTAATGATGAATTACCAGGTTATGTCCGGTTAGCTGGGATTGTCAGTCACGCCGAGCTCGTCGCATCGGGCAGATCCTCGCGCCAAGATTCAGGCCATGGTCCAGCGGGGCGAGATCATGCGCATCGGCCGGGGCTGCTACGTGGAGTGCGGCCTCGTTCAGCAGTTGCAGGCATTCGACGATGGCCGCAGAATGCTGGCAGCAACGCCGACCATGTCTGTGGCGAGTCAGGACACGGTAGTCAGCCACGAGTCAGCTGCACAGCTCCACGGTCTGAGTTTGCTGAGCAAGCCCGAGCCGGGCATGTCCGTCACTCGTCCGCCGGGGACGGGCAGTAAATCGGCAAAGTCAGCCGTTCGCGTCCACTGGGCGCGGCTGCCGGCCGGTCACGTGAGCAGCCGGTTCGGCGTTCCGCTGACAACGGTCGCCCGGACTGTCATCGACATCGCCCGGACCACGGAGTTCCGCGATGGAGTCGTGGTGGCGGACTCGGCACTCCAGCAACGGCTGACGTCGAAGAAGGAGCTCACCGCAGTCCTCGCGGACTGCCCTCGGTGGCCCGGAATCCGGCGGGCTACCGACGTGGTGACGTTTGCTGACCGGCGGGCAGGATCTCCACTCGAATCTCTTGCCCGCATCGTGTTCCGCGACTGCGGTTTGCCGGCGCCAGAACTCCAGGTCGAGGTGCGCGACAGCGAGTTCATCGGCCGAGTCGATTTCCTCTGGAAGCAGTACCGGACGATCGTCGAGGTCGACGGCGCCGCCAAGTATCGGGATAAGGGACTGGCGATGCGCCAGCTTCGCCGGGACAAGCGCCTGCGGGAGGCCGGCTACCAAGTCGTCCACTTCGACTGGAAAGAGATCAACGGCGACCCTGCCTACGTCCTGAGATCGCTGCTCGACGCGTTCCGCAGTGGCGCAGCTGGTGCCGGCCCGGGATCCGCAGTCTGACCCTGGGCACAGCGCGCGCGTCCGTCGCTACGTGCACGATCGCCGACCGGTCGGGATCCGTTCGGCTGAGGGTCCAGAGCTAGTCCGGTACGGGCTCGCAGATGAGGCACCAGGGCTTGTCGTCCCGGCGGGTCAGGGCGATCACCGAGCTGCGGTCTCCCTCGAGCCGCAGCCGGCGGCGGATCTGCTCGACGTCACCGGCAAGGCCCCGCCGCCGGATGTCAGCGCTGCCGACGCCGAGCTCCCGGAGTTTCCGGGAAACGTCGCGTTCGTGCCAGGGCTGAGAAGCGATGATCCGCAGCGTCCGGGCGAACGGCGTCCTTACCGGCCGGTCCAGCGACAGGAACGCGATCATCGGGTCAATCTGCCAGCCACCGATCTCCCGGCCGAGCTCAGCGACCAGGCCCGCGCGGGTGACGGCCGGATTGGGGTCGAGCAGGAACTCACCCGGATCGCTGACTACGAGCGGCGGCCCGTCACTAGCCAGCATCGTGGCGCCCATCACTCCCCGGTCGCTGCCCTCGTCTTGGCCGCCGCTGGTGCCGGAGGTCAGTACCGTCGCTCGCCGGCTCGTGGTCGCGAAGTCGCCCGACCAGAGCAGCGCTTCCTTCAGCGCCCGGCCGGTCGCAACGAACTCCATTTCCCAGCCAGCGAGCACGAGCTCGTGCGCAATGCCAGGCGCGGCCTTGATGCAGACTCGCGGCACCCGGCCGGCCAGTGCAAAGCACCAGTCCAGCGGCGGCTCGGAGTCGCCGGCGCGTAGCCGCTGCTGGCCGGAGCGCCGCGCCGGATCGATGAAGACCGCATCGACTCCGCTCAGGTCGACGTCACGCGCATCCGCGCAGACCGCCGAAACGGCGCCGCGGCCGTAGACAGCCAGATTCCGCACGGCGAACTCGAGCACGTCCGCGTCGGCGTCGACCGCCAGCACCCGGGCGGAGGCGTCGCTGGCGGCCGGCGTGACCCAGTTACCGTAGCTCCGCTCCGCCTCGTGGCCGGTCGCGGTGGCCTCGCTGTCCACAGAAGGGACGGCGTCGGCTAGCGCGATCAAGTCGCCGCCGATGCCGCAGCACAGATCGGCCACCCGGCCTGCGATGCTCGCGAACCGGCGGGCACTGTGAGCAGCCACTACCTCCGCTGAAGCCTGCTCCAGGCCGGCCCGGGTGAAGAACATCTCATCGGCCCGGCTGAACTTCTCGCGCGCCGCGACCCGGAGCGACTGCTGCGTAAGCGCCGCGGCCACCAGGTCGGCCGGGTACTGGCGACGCAACTCGTTACCCAGGCGGAGAGCCACCTCGGGCGTCACGTCCAGGCCGCCTAGCAGGGCCAGTAGCTCCTCGCCCGCCGGGGTCAGCAACTCGGCAGCCTCGCTCATCAGTCCATCATCGCGGTCAGGCGCGGTCTTCCGCACCCCGGCACGACGTGACACCAGGCAGCGTTTGCCCGGGCGCTAGGACGTCCTACTATCGACAGCATGAGCCATGACTTCCCTGCTTTTGCCCTCTCGGAGGAGCACGAGGCCCTCCGTGAGGCGGTCCGTCACCTGGCCGACGAGAAGATCGCCCCGTTTGCCGCCAAGGTGGACGAGGCCTCGGAGTTCCCGCAGGAGGCTCATGACGCCCTGGTCAGGAATGACTTCCACGCCATTCACATCCCCGAGGAGTACGGCGGTGTCGGCGCCGACGCGATCGCCACGGTGATCGTCATCGAGGAAGTCGCCCGCGCCTGCGCCTCGTCCTCGCTGATCCCGGCCGTCAACAAACTCGGCACGCTGCCACTGCTGCTGTCCGCGTCGGAGGACGTGAAGCAGAAGTTCCTGCCACCGGTCGCGCGCGGCGAGGCGATGTTCTCCTACGCGCTATCCGAGCCCGAGGCCGGCTGGACGCGGCTGCCATGAAGACCCGCGCCGTGCGCGACGGCGACGGCTACGTCCTGAACGGCGTGAAGCGCTGGATCACCAACGCCGGCATCTCGCAGTACTACACGGTCATGACCGTCACCGATCCGTCAGCGGGCGCGAATGGGATCTCAGCGTTCGTGGTGGACAAGAACGACGAGGGCTTCACGTTCGGCGCACCCGAGCACAAGCTCGGCATCAAAGGCTCGCCGACGCGAGAGCTGTACTTCGACAACTGCCGCATCCCGGCCGACCGGATCATCGGCGGCGAGGGGACCGGCTTCAAGACAGCGCTCGCGACGCTCGACCACACCCGGATCACGATTGCCGCGCAGGCGCTCGGCATCGCTCAGGGCGCGCTCGACTATGCGACCGGCTACGTCAAGGAGCGCAAGCAGTTCGGTAAGGCCATCGCCGAGTTCCAGGGGCTGCAGTTCATGCTCGCCGACATGGCCATGAAGATCGAGGCGGCACGGCAGCTCACCTACGCTGCGGCAGCGAAGTCCGAGCGCGCCATGCACGGCGACCGGGCGCCGGACCTCACATTCGTCTCCTCGGCCTGCAAATGCTTTGCCTCGGACGTCGCGATGGATGTCACTACCGACGCGGTCCAGCTGCTCGGTGGCTACGGCTACGTCAAGGACTATCCGGTCGAGCGGATGATGCGCGATGCCAAGATCACCCAGATCTACGAGGGCACCAACCAGATCCAACGCGTTGTCATGGCCCGGCAGCTGCTGAAGTAGCGCGCCGCTCGGCGTTTCCGCTGGTCAGCGGCCTGGTCTGGAGTGGCGCCTCGCCCATACGGGCGGGTCTCCAGGCCGGTCATCGGGGAAGGACGGCTCGGCGCTTTGCCCGTTGTTCCCGGTTAGTTCCCGTCGGTTCCCAACGCGGTGCTGGATCCGTGCTGACCCCAGGGCGATCATGGTGTGCATATCTTGGCGCTGTGGCCGCGTCGGTGGTTGTCGTTGCCGCAACCTGTGCACGACGGCACTGCGTTCACCTGGGCGGCGGAACCCGAAGTGGTGTCGCTAGATCCGCCGTATGGAGACACCGCAGCTCATGCCGGACCTGGATCACAGACCGCGCCGGACGTCTATACCTTTGCCGACGATGCCCCACGGCCTGTCCCGACCGTGTCTCCGACATCCTCGATATAGTGGTCTAGACCAGTACATATCGATGTTTGCTCCATGTTTGCTCGGATGCCCCGGTACGCCCCGGCACCATCCGGTATCCGCAGCGCGGCGCGGATGCGGGCGACCGAACAAAATGGCAGCTCCCGGCACGTGCTAACATTGCATGACAGCAGTTCAAGGAGAATAAACGAACAGAGCAGCGGACTCTTAATCCGCTGGTGCGCCGCCGCGGGTCAAGCGATCGAAGTGCGCGTCAGGCATCGGTGCCGTGTGGTGTGCCTGGCAGTGGCGTACGGGCTTCGACGACCAGCTGGCCCGCGGCCGTAGTTCGTTCCCATGTTCCGGGTGCCCCGCTGAGGATTCGAACCTGCGCACTGGTCCCGGTCGCGTCCCTGCATGCTGAGGTTCCTGCTGTCAACGGCGGTCGAATCTCCACCGTCGCCGACACCTGCTGGCAACGCGCGAGGGCCGTTGAACCTGATCGGGCCTTGCGTATCTCATGCCTGCAACCCCGGGCGCGACAGACACACCGGCGCATGCTTCACCGGCGCCCCTGTCCGGGGATGTCGCCTAACGCCTGAGGATGAAGGTGTCGTGGGCGAGTGCCAACGGGAGGGCCGCGAGGCCTACTAGATCGTTGAATGGTAATTCGGCGCAGGTCACAAGGGACACGGCGACACGCCGTCGTTGATCCGTGACTAACAGATGAAGAGTGTCCAGGATCGGCGTGTTCACACACGTCTGACCTTGGGAGTCATCGTGATCGCCGACCTGGACACTCTTCTGACCGCACTTTACGTGGAGCTGACCGACCGCGTCATCCCCTCGCGGGGAACGTGCCGCCGCGGGCCGGGCCGCCCGCCGGAGGTGACCGACGCCGAACTGGTGTGCCTGGCGGTGGCGCAGGTGCTGCTGCGCTATGACGACGAGCGGCACTGGCTGCGTGCCGCGGCCTCGCGGGTCGGGCACCTGTTCCCCAGGCTGCTGGCCCAGAGCGAGTACAACGACCGGCTCAAGAAAGCCGGGCCGCTGATGGAGGCGGCGCTGCGGTGGCTGGCCGGCCGGACTCCCGGGTCGGCGGAACTGCTGCGGCTAATGGACGGCACCCCGGTGCCGTGCGGGCACTCGGTGGTCACCGCCCGGCGCTCTGACCTGTCCGGGTACGCCGGCTACGGGTACTGCGCGTCCCACAGCCGCTGGTACTGGGGATCGAAGCTGATGCTCATCACCACCTGCGACGGGACCGTGACCGGGTTCGGGCTGGCCAACCCGAAGCTGTTCGGCGAACGCGACGAAGTTCAGCAGATGCTTACCGCCCAGCCCGCCAGCCTGCCGCGGCCGGGCACCACGATCGTGGCCGACAAGGGCTTCGCCGGAGACGACTTCGAGAAGTTCCTGGCCGGCCCGGACCTGGGCCTGACCCTGGTCCGCCCGGCCCGCAAGAACGAGAAAGCCCTGCGGACCTTCCCGAACTGGCTGCGCCAGCGCGTCGAGGCCATCATCTGGACCCTGAGGAACCAGCTCGGCCTCGAACGCCACGGCGGCCGCGTCCCCGCCGGGCTGTGGGCCCGCATCGTCCAGCGGCTCCTCGCCCTCAACGCCGTCATCTGGCACAACTGGAGCATCGGCGCGCCCGTCAAGCGCTCCCTGATCGCATACGACCACTGACCTGCCCGCATTTCCCGGTCAACGATCCAGCGAGGCTCCGCCTCTGACCGCCGAGGCACATAGCCCTGCCTGCGTGGACGTGCAGGCGAGCCGGGCTGATGCTGGGATGGTAACGGCGCTTGCTGGAGGCGGTTGCCATGTCGCATGTGGTCACGGTTCCGGAGTTGCTCGATGGTCACACGGTGCTCGACATCGAGTGCCTGGACCGGATCTACCTGAATGGCTATGTGCCGGTACTGCAGGTGGGCGGGCAGGTGTTCACGTTCCTGCATGATCACCGGGGCATGCCGATCGCCTCCCCGGCGGTGTTCGCTCAGATCAGCGGCCGGTTCCGTCAGGCGGTCGGCCGGTTCGCTGAGATGAACGACATCCCGGTGGTCACGTTCACCAGGGGCGTCCGCAAGCTCGACGTGATGCAGCGGTACTTACGCGCCGCGGCGCGTGCTGGCCGGCCGGGGTGGCGGCGATCGGCCGGGCGGAAGAATTCCAGCTGGTGTGGGATGCGCGCAAGCGTGACACTGACCCGTCCAGGCCGCCGCAGTTCTTGTTCGTCAAGGCCGAGCGGCGGGTGACCTGCTACTACTTCTATGTCCTCGACGAGGAGTGGGGACCCGGGTTCATCAAGATCTGCGCCTGCTTCCCCTATCCGGTGAAGATCTGGGTCAACGGCCACGAGTGGGCCAAGCGCCAGCTGACCCGGGCCGCGACCGGGTTCACCGAGCTATCCAGCGGGTTCGCCTCCTGCGACGACCCGGCCGGGCTGCAGGCCACCTGCGATGCGCTCGGGCCCGCCGACATCCAGGCGTTCTGCGACCGGTGGATGTCCCGGATCCCGGTGCCGCTGACCACCGACGACCAGGCCGCGGGCTACTGGCGGGAACTGTCGATGCGGCAGGTCGAGGTGTCCCGCACCATGGTGTTCGGCGCCCCCCGCCACGCCCGGGCGTTCTTCGAGGCGCTGATCGCCGACAATCTCGACCTCGGCCGCCCCGAGCACGTCGAGATCCTCTTCAAACGCTCACCGCGGGGCCGTAAGCCCCGCGACCCGGCCGGCGGGGAGTTCCGGACCGCGATCGACCGCGCCAGCCAGGGCGTCACGATCAACGCGTTCTGGCGCCACTCGCGGGTGAAACAGTACCTGAAGGACGGCCGGGCCCTGCGGGTCGAGACCGTGGTCAACGCACCCGAGGACCTCGGCTGCCAGCGCCGCCTGCATAACCTCCCCGAACTGCAGGCCCGGGCGCGTGCGATCAACACCCGGCTGCTGCAAACTGAGAAAGTCGGCCAGGGATGTGCCTTCGATAGTCCAGCCTTCGCGCGGATATCGCAGCCCACCCTCACGCAGGACGGCCGGAGGGCCCCGGGACTACGGTTCGGCGACCCTCGAGTCATGGCCCTGGCCGGCACCCTCGCCAGTACGCTGTTCGCCGTCACCGGCATCACCAACAAGAGCCTGCGCGCCTTGATGACCGGCATGCTCGGCACCGCCTACAGCGTCAGCCAGGCCTCCTATGACCTGGCCCGCCTGTCCCGCAACGGCATCGTCACCCGCATCCCCCACCGCAACCTGTATGCCCTCACCCCCGACGGCCTGCGGTTCGCAGTCTTCTGCACCAAGGTCCATGACCGGGTCCTGCGCCCCCTCATGGCCGGCGACCAGCCCCAGGCCCCGCCCCCGCTCCGCGACGCCCTGCGCGTCATCGACCGCGAGGTCAGCCGCCGCCTGGCCGCGGCACGACTCCCGGCAGCCGCCTGACCAGCCACAACCCGCACCACATCCCCAGATACCCGGCCGGAAAACTCAAGACAAACGTCAAAGTCCTCATGACAGAGCTCCGCTAGGTATGCTGGTCCGCCACGACACCGACCTGTACGACCCTCACCATTAGGTCCCGCGGGCGGACCGAGGTCATTCACACAACCTCGAACCACTTGTTCTGGGCCACGTGCAGGCAAGTGGATCCCGGCCGCCAAACTCCGCCGGGGCGAACCCCTCAAGCCCGCCAACGGCACGACGGCTCTCGCCGACGGCGGCACCACCCCCAAGATCCGAGGGCGGACTGGAGCCCCTGGGCGTTGTAGGTGTAGTTGGTGGCAGTGCTGGCAGTGTGGCGGGCGACTTTCCGCTCGAAACGGACGGCGAGAGCGCCGACTCCACGCCGCTTGCTCGCTCTCAGACAGCTCGTCGCGCGATCAGCCGCCGCCAGGTCCTGTCGCGGCGGCTGACGCGTTCCATAGACGGCTGGCTGTACGTTGACTTCGCGACCCTGGGGGACTCGGAGCGCGACGTCCGAACATGATGTGCCGGCCGGTCGTGGCCGCAAACCGCTCGTCGACCGCTGCGCTTGCGACCCAACGCGCTGCCGTCTGTGGCTGAATCATCAGCGGTCGCGCGAGCTTGAACAGCAACGGCACATCGTCCGCGCTGGTGAGCGCCGTCCGGACGAGAAACGGGTCCACGACGTTTGCGGTCACCCCTGTGTCCTCCGCCCTCAGCCGACGCGCCAGTTCAATCGTGTACATGGCGAGCCCTTTCTTGCTCTGCGCGTAGGCTCGCAACCCTCCGTAGTGCCGCGCACGCTGCAAGTCGCCCCAAGGGAATCGGCCGATCGGCTCGACCGCTGCGGTGATTGCGAGGATCCGCGCGGCCTCTGATCGCTGGAGTAGCGGCAGCAGCTTGTTGGTGAGGAGGAACGGCGCGAGATAGTTGACTGCGAACGTCAGCTCGTTGCCGTCGACGGTCTCGACCCGCTTGGTCGAAATGACACCCGCATTGTTGATCAGAACGTCGAGGCGATCGAGCCGCTCGCTGATCGTCGCCGCGAGGCGACGAACTGCAGCGAGCGACGACAGGTCGGCGGCGACGAAGGTGGCGTGCCCCGTTCCCACCGCTTCATTGAGGGATCGCTCGGCTTCTTCGCCCTTGCTCGCGCCAGAGCCCACGACCATCACGTCGGCACCGACCGCGACGAGCTGACGCGCGGTCTCCAAGCCGACGCCAGAAGTTCCTCCGGTGATCAAGATCTTCTTGCCGAGGGCGGATTGGGTTTGGGATGTCGTCATCTCGCCTCATCTCACTTTCGGCCGGGGCCGTTCCTCGAACGGCCGTCTGGCCATCAGAGCGACGCGGAGGTTTATTATTACCGGCGCCGCACGTACGTATCCTGAAGTCCTACGACGCAGTCACTTCTCGCTACGGGTTCGCGATCTGCGGGCTTGACGTCGCAGGTGTCGGTCACCTCGCAGTCTCCTGGTCAGACCGGACAGTCCCCCGGATCTTCTGCCACGCTTATGAGCTCCAGGCCAAGGTCGCGAACTCGGTCGAGGGTGCCGTAGAGGTGGGCCTGATCGCGGATCTCGCCGACGAGGACGCTCTGCTGGTTGCCCGGTTCGAGGGCAAACCCCTCGAATGCGGACGCGAGGCGTCCGGTCAGGCGCCCCCGGACCGCGATCCGGTAACTGGTCGGCTCCACGTGCCCCCCGGTGCTTTGTAGATTGATGCCTATCTTGAGCCTGAGCCGGGTGAGCGGTGATCACCCGTACGACCGATCTCACCTGGGTGAGCGGTTAGCAGGCAACGGTCGCTTCGGCCTGGACCAGCTCGAACGGCGAGTCGGTGAAGAGCGCGTGGTAGCGCCAGGCGGGGAACAGCTCGCCCCGCCGGGGGCGGCCCTAGGGTTCAGGTCGCGGACGCGGCGGACGATGAGCCGGGCGGTGATCTGCAGCTCATCATCGACTCGACGGGCACTGCGCTCGCGCCGCCGAGGGCCGCCGAGCGGCTGTCGGCACTCCTGGAGCAGCTCCATGTCGACGGGCCGGCGGGTCTCGACGTCGACCAGCAAGGTGCCGTAGCGGCGCCCCTTCTGCACCGCGAACTCGTCCACGCCCAGCACCCGCGGCGAGACGCTGACCGCGGGATCGGGCATCGCCCGGACCAGCCGGATCAGCGTCGTCCGGCTCAGGGCTGCCGCTAAATGTCCCGACAGGCGGGCGCCTGCTTCACCGCCCAGCGCCAGCGCGACCGCTTCCAGCACTGCCGTCACCGCCGGGGTCCGGCGCGCGTGCCTGCTGGTGAGCCCTGCCACCTGCTCGGCGAAAGTCGCCTTGTGGCACTGCTGCGCCAGGCAGCGGAACCGGCGCACTTCCAGGCAGATGAGCACCTCGCAGCCGCCGACAGCCGTATCCAGCAGCCGCCCCTCGTAACGGCTGTGAACCCGCCGGGACACCGCCCCGCACCCAGGACATCTCGCCGACGCGGCGGTTGCCCGAGCCGCGATACGCACCGACCGGTCGGTCCGAGAAACCCCTTTTACCTGCATGTTCGCCACGTGGGGCAGCATCACCGCGAGAGCGTCAAGATCGCACGGCGCACATGATCACAGACGCCGCATCCGTCCCATCAACGACACGCCGAACCAGAGCACGGAAATTGTGTCAGAGCCAGTTTTCACCCGTCGCCGACAGACGCCAATTTAGTCTTGCTGCCAGCGATTTCGCCTGCGCGACACGCACGCGCGCCCCCTGCGGGGGCACCATCACCGGGGCCCGGCGGTTCGGCTTGATGACAGGTTGACCCCCGTCCGGTCGCTCAGGATCGGTTGCCGCTGCTCGGGGTGGCTCCCCGCGCGCGCTATGCCGCCGGGGAACTGCCGGGTTGGTGGCGAGGAAATTGCGGGTGAGATCCGCGATCTGGTCGGCCTGCTCTTCGAGGGCGAAGTGGCCGCCGTCGAGCAGGTGCACCTCTGCGCCGGGCACGTCGCGTTTGTAGGCCGCGGCCTCCGCGGTCTCGAAGGACGGGTCGTAGCGACCCCAGGTCACCAGCAGCGGCGGTTGGTGAGCCCGGAGCCACTGCCGCCACGCGGGGTAGCTCGCGACGTTCGTCTGGTAATCGAAGAAGAGGTCTGTCTGGATGTCGGCTTGGCCGGGGCGCCGCAGGAACGCGAGCTCGTCGGTCCAGTGATCCGGGTCGTAGTTCTCTGGCGTGGGGCTGGTTCCGACGTGGCGCAGGCGGGTCGCGGCGGGCGAGAAGAAGTTCTCGCGCAATGTCGTCTCATGTTCGGCGCGGTGAGCCCAGAACTGGCGGCGGGTCTCCCACAGCGGCCCCAGCCCGTCTTCGTGGGCGACGGCGTTCTGCACGATCAGCGCCTGGACCCGGTCG
>CAVQEN010000009.1:0-43571 GCA_963711535.1 uncultured Actinomycetota bacterium
CTCGGCGGCTCCGGACCAGAAGGCGGTCATGCCGAGGGCGTTGGTCACCTGCGGCCGCCACGGAGCTGCCGGGTCGGGTTCGAGTTGCAAGGCGGCCGCCGCGCTCTGCGCCGCCGCGCCCACGTCGCCGAGCATCAGCCGCGCCGAGGTCCTGACCATCGCGGCGCTTGACTCGACCGAGCTCGATCCGTCAGCCAGCGGCCCCGGCAGCACCCCCCGCTCGGCCGCGCGGACCTCCGCCTCCACCTCGCCGGGACGCCCCAGAACAAGCAGCATCCAGGCTCGGGCCAGGCACATTCGCGGATCAATCGCCTTGTCCGGCAGGCCCCGGGTCCAGGCCTCGACCGTCGCGAGCTCCCCGCCGTTGACAAAGTCGAGCCAGTTAGCAGCGATCAGCTCGGCGGCCTCGTGGTAATCGCCGGCGGCGATCGCATGGGCGATCGCCTCGGCCACCAGCCCCTCCCGCAGATGCCACTCGTAGGCCCGGCGATGCAGCGCAGTGACCTCACCGGGCAGCGCCCGCGAAAGCTCATGGGCCAGCAGATCACCGAACAGGTGATGGTAGCGATACCACTGACGGCGCTCATCGAGCGGAATCGTAAACAAGTTGGCGCGCTCCAGCTCGACGAGCTGGCGCGCGGAGTTGGTAGTGTCCAGCAGCGCATCGCACAGCGGGCCGGTGAGGCGCTGCGCGATCGAGGTGCGCAGCAGGAAATCCTGGACGGCCGGGCTCTGACGGCCCAGGACCTCGGCCACCAGGTAATCGACGATCTGGCGATCATCGCCGGCGAAGGAGGCAATGTAGCGCCCCGGGTCCTCGCGGCCCCGCAGCGACAGGCCGACCAGCTGCAGCCCCGCCGCCCAGCCCTCCGTGCGCTCCCGCAGAATGCGGACCTGCTCGGGCGCCAGGCCCAACCCCAGCGACCCGTTGAGCAACGCCGTCGCCTCCCCGGTGCTCAGCCGCAGGTCCGGCGCCCGTATCTCCAGCAGCTCAGCGCTCGCCCGCAGCCGCGCCAGCCCCAGCGGAGGATCACTGCGCCCGGCCAGCGCCACCTGTACCGTCCTGGGAAGGTGGTCGATGAGGAACGCCACCGACTGATGCACATCGGCGCTGGTGATCACGTGGTAGTCATCGAGCACCAGCACGATAGGGCCCGGCAGCAAGGTGAGCGCATTGACCAGCAGCGGCAACGCCAGCTCGGTCACATCCCCGCCAGCCGACCGCAGCGCATCATCCACCCCCGCACCCGCATCAGGCGCGACGCTGCGCACTGCCGCCAGCACATAATTCCAGAAGCGAACCGGATCGTTGTCACGGCTATCCAGCGACAGCCACGCAAACGGGCGCTCCTCCGCGGGATCCGCCCGCCAGCTCGCCAGCACGGTCGTCTTGCCGGCGCCCGCCGGCGCCGAGACAAGGATCATCCGCGCCCGGGAGCCATCACGCAGCTCCGCGACCAGGCTCGGGCGCGAAACCCGGTCGGCCGACAGCACCGGAACGTACAGCTTCGTAGCGACAAGCGGCCCCCCGCCCGGCTCCGCTGCCTCATTCCTGTAGGACGTGGAGATGGCCTCCTCCCGGCACGCACAGCCCACGCTGCACCGCAGCGCTGGTCAATCCTAGCTCCGTAGCCTCCGCCGTGCACCTGGCCGGATGCCACCGGCTCCAACGCGATCCGCGACGGGGGGACGCTCCTCACCCGGGTGAGATCGGTCGCACGGGTGATCACCGCTCACCCGGCTCGGGCCCAGGATAGGAAGCAACCTAGAAAGCTCCGGGGGCACGTGAAGCCGACCAGGTACCGGATCGCGGTCCGGGGGCGCCTCACCGCACGCGTCGCGTCCGCATTCGAGGGGTGTGCCCTGCAACCGGGCAACAAGAGAGTTACCGCAACCGCTTTTCAGTCATTTCCTAGGTTGCGCCAACGATCAGAGAGGTCCGTCTCATGAGCACACTGCTGCACGTCTCCGCCAGCCCCAGGGGCGCATCGAGCGACAGCCGCGCCCTCGCGGGCGCGTTCCTCGACACTCACCGCCGGGCGCACCCCGAAGTGGCCGTGGAGGAGCTTGACCTGTTCGACGGGAAGCTCCCGGCTTTCGGTCATCTCGCGGCCGAAGCCAAGATGGCCGTCTGGGGAGGCGGCCAGCCCAGCGCGGAGCAGCAGGGCGAGTGGGACGCCGCCCGGGCCGTGTTCGACCGCTTCGCAGCAGCGGACGCCTACCTGTTCTCGGTGCCCATGTGGAACGCCGGCGTGCCGTATGCCCTCAAGCAGTGGATCGACATCATCAGCCAGCCCGGCTGGCTGTTCAGCTTCACCCCCGACGCCGGCTACAGCGGCCTGATCCGCGGCAAGAAGGCCGCCGTGATCTACACCAGCGGCGTCTACCAGCCCGGCGCGCCCTTGGCGTACGGCAAAGACTTCCACGCCGCGTTCTTCAACGACTGGCTGCGCTACGCCGGCTTCACCGACGTCGTCGAGATCCGCTGGCAGCCCACCGTGCTCACCGCCACCCGCGACACCGACAAGGCCGCCGCCCTGCAGCGCGCCGCCGAGGCCGGCAGCCACTTCTAACCACCAGCAGCCACCCGCAACCGGCCCGCACAAGCGAAAGGAAACGGCTATGCCGGCCATCCGTCACCACAAGATCACCGTCGAAGGGCTCGAGGTGTTCGTCCGCGAAGCCGGCGACCCCGCCAAGCCGAGCATCGTCCTGCTCCCCGGGTACCCGTCGAGCACCCGCGCCTACGTGCGGCTCGTCGACCGCCTCGCCCGCGACTGGCACGCCGTCGCCATCGACTACCCCGGCTTCGGCAGCTCCGACCCGCTCCCCGAGAGCCCGACCTTCGACCGCCTCGCGGAGATCACCGGCCAGGCCATCGACCAGCTCGGCATCGGCGACTACGCCATCTACATGTTCGACTTCGGCTCACCCGTCGGGTTCCGCATCGCCCTCGAACACGACCAGCGGGTCCGCGCCATCATCACCCAGAACGGCAACGCCTACACCGACGGGTTCGGCCCCGGCGTCCAAGCCCTCGCCGACTGGTGGCAGGACCGCTCCGCCGGGCAGTCGGCCGTCGACGGGTTCGTCAGCCTCGCCGGCACCCAGCTCCAATGGCAGGCCGGCGCCCGCGATCCCGAGCACATCGACCCCGAACAGGCGCTGGCCGACCAGGCCGTCCTCGACCTCCCCGGCCGCGCCGGGTACATGAAGGCACTGCTCTGGGACTACCAGAACAACCCCGGCCGCTACCCCGACTGGCAAGCCTGGCTACGCCGACGCCAGCCCAGACTGCTCGCCGCCTGGGGCAAGAACGATCCGTTCTTCATCGCCCCCGGCGCCGAGGCCTACCGAAAAGACGTACCCGACGCAAAGGTCGTGCTCCTCGACACCGGCCACTTCGCCCTGGAAGAGGAAGCCGACCGGATCGCCCAGCTCACCGGCGACCTCCTCCGCCGCACCTTCACCAACTGACCAACATCAAACACCGCACGGCCCGCAGCCCGGGCCTGGGAGGGAAGGAAGATGACGCAGCGGCCGGACCTGGTGGCCCCCGGGAGCGGGACCCGCCCGGCGCCGCGCCGCGGCATGGTGCTCGCCGCCGCGACATTGGGCTTCGGGGTGATCCAGCTGGACGTCAGCGTGGTGAACGTCGCGGTAAAGCCGATCGGGACCGCGCTCGGCGGCGGCGTGAGCGGCGTGCAATGGGTCGTCGACGCCTACACGCTGGTGTTCGCGGCGCTGATCTTGTCGGCCGGGGCGCTGGGGGACCGGTCCGGTCACAAGCGCCTGCTGATGGCCGGGTTCGCCGTGTTCACCCTGGCCTCGGCGGCCTGCGGCCTGGTCCCCGCCATCGGCGAGCTGATCGCGGCCCGCGCCGTGCAGGGCGCCGGCGCAGCGGCGCTCGGGGCGTCCTCGCTGTCGCTGATCAACCACACCTACCCCGACGCAGCAGGCCGGGCCCGCGCGGTCAGCGTGTGGACGGCGGGCGGCGCGGCGACCCTGGCCGCCGGGCCGCTGATCGGCGGGCTGCTGATCGCCGCGGTGGGGTGGCGGTCGATCTTCTTTATCAACCTGCCGCTGGGCGCCCTCGGGTGGTGGCTCACCCGCCGGTACGCGAGCGCCACCCCGGCTGCCCCGGGCCGGGGTACCGACCTGCCCGGGCAGGTCACCGCCATCATCGCGCTCACCGCCCTGGCCGGGGCCACCATCGAGGCCGGCTCGGCCGGCAGCCGCCTGCCGCTGGTTTACGGGGGCTACGCCCTCGCGGCTGCGGCCGGGGCCGCGTTCATCGCGATCGAGCACGCCCGGGAACGCCCGATGCTTCCGCTGTCGCTGTTCCGCATGCGCGCGTTCAGCACCGCCGCCTGCGCCGGGCTGCTGGTCAACCTGGTCTTCTTCGGCCTGATCTTCGCCTTCAGCCTGTTCCTGCAGCGCCAGCAGGGGCTGTCGCCGCTTGCCACGGGCCTGGCGTTCCTGCCCGTCACCGTCCTGATCGTCGTCAGCAACCTGGTCGCCGGCCGGATCCTGCCCGCACGAGGCACCCGCGCGGTCGAACGGGCGGGGGCGCTGCTCATGGGAGCCGGCTGCCTGGCCATGCTCGGCCTGCTAGCCGCCCGTGCCGACCCGCTGGTCCCGGCGCTGATCGCGGGCCTGTCACTGACCGGGTTCGGCATCGGCCTGGTCGTCACCGCCATCACCTCCGCCCTGCTCGGCAGCGTGGCCCCGGCCCAGTCCGGGATCGCGTCCGGCACCTTCACCGCCTTCCGGCAGACCGGCAGCGTCCTGGGCGTCGCCGTGTTCGGCACCCTGCTCGCCAGCCTCCACCCGTCCACCGGCCTGGAAGTCACCTTCGCGATCGGCGCCGGGCTCGTTGCCGTCGTCGCCGCGCTCGGCCACGCCGCCCCCTGACCGTCCGGCCCGCCCGCCCGGCGAGCCGCAGAAGTAAGAAAGAGGAGACACATATGACGACGTACCGCACGGTTGAGGTCGATGGAATCGAGATCTTCTACCGCGAGGCGGGCCCCGCCGATGCACCGGCCATCCTGCTGCTGCACGGCTTTCCGTCCTCCTCACGCATGTGGGAACCGCTGCTAACCCGGCTGGGGGATGCCTTCCACCTGGTCGCGCCGGATTATCCCGGGTTTGGGCACAGCGACACCCCAGATCCCGCTGGCTTCGCCTACACGTTCGATCACCTCGCCGAGGTCATCGACGGCTTCACCGGCAAGCTCGGTCTCACCCGCTACGTCCTGTTTCTGCAGGACTACGGCGGACCGATCGGGTTCAGGCTGGCGCTGGCGCACCCCGACCGGGTCCAGGCGCTGATCGTGCAGAATGCCGTCGCCCACGAAGACGGGCTGGGGCCGCTGTGGGAGACCCGCCGCCAGTTCTGGGCTCACCGCGCCGAACATGAGACGACGCTACGCGAGAACTTCTTCTCGCCCGCCGCGACCCGCCTGCGTCACGTCGGAACGAGCCCCACGCCAGAGAACTACGACCCGGATCACTGGACCGACGAGCTCGCGTTCCTGCGGCGCCCCGGCCAAGCCGACATCCAGACAGACCTGTTCTTCGACTACCAGACGAACGTCGCGAGCTACCCCGCGTGGCAGCAGTGGCTTCGGGCTCACCAACCGCCGCTGCTGGTGACCTGGGGTCGCTACGACCCGTCCTTCGAGGCCGCGGAGGCCGCGGCCTACAAGCGCGACGTGCCCGGCGCAGAGGTGCATCTGCTCGACGGCGGCCACTTCGCCCTCGAAGAGCAGGCCGACCAGATCGCAGATCTCACGCGCAATTTCCTCGTCTACCAACCTCGGAGGCTCCCCGGCGGCATAGCGCGCGCGGGGAGCCACCCCGAGCAGCGGCAACCGATCCTGAGCGACCGGACGGGGGTCAACCTGTCATCAAGCCGAACCGCCGGGCCCCGGTGATGGTGCCCCCGCAGGGGGCGCGCGTGCGTGTCGCGCAGGCGAAATCGCTGGCAGCAAGACTAAATTGGCGTCTGTCGGCGACGGGTGAAAACTGGCTCTGACACAATTTCCGTGCTCTGGTTCGGCGTGTCGTTGATGGGACGGATGCGGCGTCTGTGATCATGTGCGCCGTGCGATCTTGACGCTCTCGCGGTGATGCTGCCCCACGTGGCGAACATGCAGGTAAAAGGGGTTTCTCGGACCGACGGGTCGGTGCGTATCGCGGCTCGGGCAACCGCCGCGTCGGCGAGATGTCCTGGGTGCGGGGCGGTGTCCCGGCGGGTTCACAGCCGTTACGAGGGGCGGCTGCTGGATACGGCTGTCGGCGGCTGCGAGGTGCTCATCTGCCTGGAAGTGCGCCGGTTCCGCTGCCTGGCGCAGCAGTGCCACAAGGCGACTTTCGCCGAGCAGGTGGCAGGGCTGACCAGCAGGCACGCGCGCCGGACCCCGGCGGTGACGGCAGTGCTGGAAGCGGTCGCGCTGGCGCTGGGCGGCCGGGCCGGCGCCCGCCTGTCGGGACATTTAGCGGCAGCCCTGAGCCGGACGACGCTGATCCGGCTGGTCCGGGCGATGCCCGATCCCGCGGTCAGCGTCTCGCCGCGGGTGCTGGGCGTGGACGAGTTCGCGGTGCAGAAGGGGCGCCGCTACGGCACCTTGCTGGTCGACGTCGAGACCCGCCGGCCCGTCGACATGGAGCTGCTCCAGGAGTGCCGACAGCCGCTCGGCGGCCCTCGGCGGCGCGAGCGCAGTGCCCGTCGAGTCGATGATGAGCTGCAGATCACCGCCCGGCTCATCGTCCGCCGCGTCCGCGACCTGAACCCTAGGGCCGCCCCCGGCGGGGCGAGCTGTTCCCCGCCTGGCGCTACCACGCGCTCTTCACCGACTCGCCGTTCGAGCTGGTCCAGGCCGAAGCGACCGTTGCCTGCTAACCGCTCACCCAGGTGAGATCGGTCGCACGGGTGATCACCGCTCACCCGGCTCAGGCTCAAGATAGGCATCAACCTACAAAGCACCGGGGGGCACGTGGAGCCGACCAGTTACCGGATCGCGGTCCGGGGGCGCCTGACCGGACGCCTCGCGTCCGCATTCGAGGGGTTTGCCCTCGAACCGGGCAACCAGCAGAGCGTCCTCGTCGGCGAGATCCGCGATCAGGCCCACCTCTACGGCACCCTCGACCGAGTTCGCGACCTTGGCCTGGAGCTCATAAGCGTGACAGAAGATCCGGGGGACTGTCCGGTCTGACCAGAAGACAGCGAGGTGACCGACACCTGCGACGTCAAGCCCGCAGATCGCGAACCCGTAGCGAGAAGTGACTGCGTCATAGGACTTCAGGATACGTACGTGCGGCGCCGGTAGTAACAAACCTCCGCGTCGCTCTGATGGCCAGACGGCCGTTCGAGGAACGGCCCGGCCGAAAATGAGATGAGACGAGATGACGACATCCCAAACCCAATCCGCCCTCGGCAAGAAGATCTTGATCACCGGAGGAACTTCTGGCGTCGGCTTGGAGACCGCGCGTCAGCTCGTCGCGGTCGGTGCCGACGTGATGGTCGTGGGCTCTGGCGCGAGCAAGGGCGAAGAAGCCGAGCGATCCCTCAATGAAGCGGTGGGAACGGGGCACGCCACCTTCGTCGCCGCCGACCTGTCGTCGCTCGCTGCAGTTCGCCGCCTCGCGGCGACGATCAGCGAGCGGCTCGATCGCCTCGACGTTCTGATCAACAATGCGGGTGTCATTTCGACCAAGCGGGTCGAGACCGTCGACGGCAACGAGCTGACGTTCGCAGTCAACTATCTCGCGCCGTTCCTCCTCACCAACAAGCTGCTGCCGCTGCTCCAGCGATCAGAGGCCGCGCGGATCCTCGCAATCACCGCAGCGGTCGAGCCGATCGGCCGATTCCCTTGGGGCGACTTGCAGCGTGCGCGGCACTACGGAGGGTTGCGAGCCTACGCGCAGAGCAAGAAAGCGCTCGCCATGTACACGATCGAACTGGCGCGTCGGCTGAGGGCGGAGGACACAGGGGTGACCGCAAACGTCGTGGACCCGTTTCTCGTCCGGACGGCGCTCACCAGCGCGGACGATGTGCCGTTGCTGTTCAAGCTCGCGCGACCGCTGATGATTCAGCCACAGACGGCAGCGCGTTGGGTCGCAAGCGCAGCGGTCGACGAGCGGTTTGCGGCCACGACCGGCCGGCACATCATGTTCGGACGTCGCGCTCCGAGTCCCCCAGGGTCGCGAAGTCAACGTACAGCCAGCCGTCTATGGAACGCGTCAGCCGCCGCGACAGGACCTGGCGGCGGCTGATCGCCCGGACGCTCGGTGACCTGCGCCGGGCACTAGCTACAGCCCGCCTCAAGGCGCCACGGACGGTAGCCCGGTGGACTGATCCACGCCACTGCCTGACGGAACGACGATAAAGCGGCCCATCAGATGGCCTCAGGTTTAACGGGAGGAAACATGTCTGCCGACCACGTCAACGTGATAGTCGTGCACGGTCGCCAGTCCGAGCGCAATCTCCTGCCCGAGCAGCGCCGGCCACCCGAACATTCGGCCCAGGAGGAAGAGGGCACATCCGACGCCGAGCTACTCAGGAAGCACGTGGCGGGCGATCGCGATGCATTCGGCGAGTTGTACAGGCGCCATCGGGACCGGCTCTGGGCCGTCGCCGTACGCACGCTCGGGGATCCGGAGGAGGCAGCCGACGCCCTGCAGGATGCGATGATCGGAGCATTCCGGAGAGCCGATGGCTTCCGCAGCGATTCAGCAGTCACGACCTGGCTGCACAGGATAGTTGTTAATGCCGCCCTCGACCGCATACGCCGCCGTGCAGCGCGCCCGACCACAGCCTGCCAGGACGCGGAAGCCCTGGACGCGCTGGCCATCGGCGGCCGGCCGGTCGCGGACCCATCAAGCAGCAGCGACATCGCTATAGACGTGCGGGCCGCGCTGCAGCAGTTGGTCCCAGAGCAGCAGGCCGCACTTGTCCTCGTAGACATGTTCGGCTACCCAGTCGCCGACGCCGCCAAGGTGCTCGGCGTCTCGGAGGGAACGGTGAAAAGCCGCGCAGCCCGGGGGCGGGCGCGGCTGATGCCGGGGCTCGAGCGTCTGCGGCCCCGAGCGGTGCCACAGCAAGGCCGGCGGAAGCAATCCGCCGCCAGACGCGTCGACTACCGGGGCCTACGGTGCTGCGTATCGACCCGCTAATCAGCCAGTCATACTGGAGCCGCCCCGCGTTCACGGCGCTATCGGGGGCTGCGCGGCTGGAATTCGAGGATCCGATCAGGCGCCTGATGCCTGCTTAGTCCTCATACTGCGCGCAGGACACTCCTGCCGACCAGCCGGGCGACGATCGCTCGCAGAGCCGAATGCTCCCGGATGAACTGAGTGTCGTGGAGGATCCGCATCAGCACGGCGCTGTGCCTGGCGAGGTCGCCGAAGGATGTGTGCGGCCGCCTCTGGGAACACCTACCGGATTCCCGTCTCAGTGCGCCTTGGCGCTCCTGCTGAACTCGTGCGCTTGCAGTCGCTCCGGCGAGCAGGCCGCGAGATACGTGCCTATGCGGGCCGGTCGTCAGACAGCGCGGAGTGCTTCGGTCGGCGAGAGGCGGGCGGCTCGCATGGCGGGGTAGAGGCCGGCGATCGCGCCGATGCCCAGGGCAGCGCTGAGTCCGCCGTATAGGGCCAGGGCCGGGATCTGCACCGACCAGTGCTAGGTGACAGCGTAGCTGGCGGTAGCGGCCACGCCGATAGCGGTGCCGGCCAGACCGCCCAGCAGTGACAGGAGCACAGCCTCGGCGAGGAATTGCGCGCAGACGTGGCGGCGCGAGGCGCCTAGCGCGCGGCGCAGGCCGATCTCGGCGCGGCGCCCCGGGACGGAGATGACCATGACGTTGGCGATGCCGACACCACCGACAAGCAGGGCGACGGCGCCCAGGCCGAGGAACAGACTGTTGTAGGCGCCCGTGGAGGCGACCGGTCCGAACAGTTCCGGCTCGGCGCGCAGCACCCCGGCGTCGGCGAGGCAGTCGCCGCCGACCGCGACCACCAGGTCGGTGACGATCTTCCCCGGGTCGTGCACCGCGCGGCCTGGCCGCCACCGGCTCAGCGCCTGCGACAGGCCCGCCTGCAGCCCGCTGACCCGGGCGGTCTCGGTCAACAGCAGCGCCCCGGCGTGGGACACGATCCCCTGCCGTCGTCAGACACCGTGATCTTCGGGCGGCGGGCTGTATTCTGCATGTGAAAAGTGCCTTCGGCTGGCGGCGGACTGGACCCTAGACAAGCCCTATCCTCCCAGGTCAAAGCAATGCCGGTGAGTTAAGGCGTTTGCGCAGGCCAGGGGTGGCCCGGGAGTTCTTTCCTGGTTATCTTGATCTTGTATTTGACTTTCTGCGGGAGCTGGGGCTGGTCTCGCTTCTTGCTCGGGAAGGTGTTCTTCGGCGGTTTCTTGACGCGCTCGCACTGCCGGTTCCGGCGCCTGGGCAGGAGATCGCCGACGATGTCATCGATGGCCCGGGCGCGTGCTAAGGCGAGTGTGGTGATTCCGGCCTGGCTGGCGGCATGGTCACGCGCGACGCGGATAGTGACGGTGAAGGAGACCCGGTCCGGGTCGATGCCGGCCGCGCTGGCCGCTTCGGCCCGCAGAGCGCACAGGGCCTGGTAGATGGTGAGGAACGCGAACAGTTCCTGGCGGACCAGCTCCGGTGATCGGGACCGGAGGATGAACGACGCTCCGCGGAGCCTGGTCTTGAGCTCGCTATAGCTGTTTTCGATCTCCCAGCGTTCCTGGTAGATGGCCGCGACCTGAGCTGCTGGCGCAAGCTCGTGGTCGAGCAGGGTCGTGACCAGCCGGAACGACTCGGTTCTGGTGCCGCCGCCATTGTCGTGGACGGTGACGGTGTACTCGATGATCCGCACGAGATGACCCTCGGGCGGTCTCGCAGGAATCCGGCCTGCCGCGCGGGCCTGGCCGAGCCGGACGTTCTCGGCAGGGGTGGGCATGACCGAGTGGAACGACCCGTCCGGCAGGAGAGTCACTGGCGTGAACACCTGGTTCTTCTTGATCCGCCAGACCAGGTCAGCGCCCGTCGCCGCGGCCAGGCCCCACAGCTCGTAGCCGGGGAAGTTCCGGTCGGCCAGCAGCAGCATCCCGGGACTGAGCGAGGGCAGCAGCCGCCGCGCCAGCTTCTGCTCGCTGGCCCGGGCGACACCGTCGAACACCGCATCAATCAGGGCGTGAGTGCCGCACTCCGTCAGCGCCAGCAGCCGCAGCTGCGGATTGCCGCCCTGGGTCACCCCGAACGCCGCGGCGTTAGCCAGGTTGTCGGCCGCGTCCAGGCCCGTCCCGTCCCAGGCCACCAGCCGCAGCCCGAACGCGAACGCGCCCGGTGTCCGGGCGCTGGCCAGCGGGCCGCGCCGCACGCTGAACAGCAGCTCCAGCGGCCTGGCGCCCAGCCGCTGCCGCGCCCTAGTCAGCGCCGAACTCGTCGGCAGCACCACGCCATGCAGGTGTCGCACCCCGCTGGTGAGCCAGCGCATCACCGACCGGTAGCCCGGCGGAGCCGCGCTATCCGCCCCGCTGAACAGGCACAGCCCCAGCACGAAGTACACCACCGCCCGGGCCGGCAGCAGGCGCCGCCGCTGCTCACGGCATCCGGCCAGCTCAATGACCTCATCCACGAGATCCGGGCTGATCTCGCAGTTCAGCACCCCCAGGCCGACCGGACACAATGCCCGGTCACTCCCCGGCGAAGCGCACGCAGGCATGACACACTGAGCGGGCAACGAAGCTCCCCGAAGGACAAAAGCGATCTTGGTCGACCGCTGTCCTATCGGGGGCTTCGCTGCATCTGCGCGGTGACACACCGTCTGTCACCAAATCGCGACACAACGCCCGGTGACTCGCCCTCGCCCGTCACTGAATGGCACTGCTGCCAGCGCCAATGCCTTAACTCACCGGCATTGCAGGTCAAAGCAATGCCGGTGAGTTAAGGCGTTTGCGCAGGCCAGGGGTGGCCCGGGAGTTCTTTCCTGGTTATCTTGATCTTGTATTTGACTTTCTGCGGGAGCTGGGGCTGGTCTCGCTTCTTGCTCGGGAAGGTGTTCTTCGGCGGTTTCTTGACGCGCTCGCACTGCCGGTTCCGGCGCCTGGGCAGGAGATCGCCGACGATGTCATCGATGGCCCGGGCGCGTGCTAAGGCGAGTGTGGTGATTCCGGCCTGGCTGGCGGCATGGTCACGCGCGACGCGGATAGTGACGGTGAAGGAGACCCGGTCCGGGTCGATGCCGGCCGCGCTGGCCGCTTCGGCCCGCAGAGCGCACAGGGCCTGGTAGATGGTGAGGAACGCGAACAGTTCCTGGCGGACCAGCTCCGGTGATCGGGACCGGAGGATGAACGACGCTCCGCGGAGCCTGGTCTTGAGCTCGCTATAGCTGTTTTCGATCTCCCAGCGTTCCTGGTAGATGGCCGCGACCTGAGCTGCTGGCGCAAGCTCGTGGTCGAGCAGGGTCGTGACCAGCCGGAACGACTCGGTTCTGGTGCCGCCGCCATTGTCGTGGACGGTGACGGTGTACTCGATGATCCGCACGAGATGACCCTCGGGCGGTCTCGCAGGAATCCGGCCTGCCGCGCGGGCCTGGCCGAGCCGGACGTTCTCGGCAGGGGTGGGCATGACCGAGTGGAACGACCCGTCCGGCAGGAGAGTCACTGGCGTGAACACCTGGTTCTTCTTGATCCGCCAGACCAGGTCAGCGCCCGTCGCCGCGGCCAGGCCCCACAGCTCGTAGCCGGGGAAGTTCCGGTCGGCCAGCAGCAGCATCCCGGGACTGAGCGAGGGCAGCAGCCGCCGCGCCAGCTTCTGCTCGCTGGCCCGGGCGACACCGTCGAACACCGCATCAATCAGGGCGTGAGTGCCGCACTCCGTCAGCGCCAGCAGCCGCAGCTGCGGATTGCCGCCCTGGGTCACCCCGAACGCCGCGGCGTTAGCCAGGTTGTCGGCCGCGTCCAGGCCCGTCCCGTCCCAGGCCACCAGCCGCAGCCCGAACGCGAACGCGCCCGGTGTCCGGGCGCTGGCCAGCGGGCCGCGCCGCACGCTGAACAGCAGCTCCAGCGGCCTGGCGCCCAGCCGCTGCCGCGCCCTAGTCAGCGCCGAACTCGTCGGCAGCACCACGCCATGCAGGTGTCGCACCCCGCTGGTGAGCCAGCGCATCACCGACCGGTAGCCCGGCGGAGCCGCGCTATCCGCCCCGCTGAACAGGCACAGCCCCAGCACGAAGTACACCACCGCCCGGGCCGGCAGCAGGCGCCGCCGCTGCTCACGGCATCCGGCCAGCTCAATGACCTCATCCACGAGATCCGGGCTGATCTCGCAGTTCAGCACCCCCAGGCCGACCGGACACAATGCCCGGTCACTCCCCGGCGAAGCGCACGCAGGCATGACACACTGAGCGGGCAACGAAGCTCCCCGAAGGACAAAAGCGATCTTGGTCGACCGCTGTCCTATCGGGGGCTTCGCTGCATCTGCGCGGTGACACACCGTCTGTCACCAAATCGCGACACAACGCCCGGTGACTCGCCCTCGCCCGTCACTGAATGGCACTGCTGCCAGCGCCAATGCCTTAACTCACCGGCATTGAGGTCAAAGGCACTTTTTACGTTTACGATGCGGCCTTCCTCCCTTATCCAGGCGAAAGGCCGAGGCTAGCTGGCGGACCTGCCGGAGCGTCGAACGCGTCAGCCGCGCGAGCCGAGCGCAATTAAACGAAGATGCCGCAGCCGGTCCGGGAGAGAAACGCGATTCCGGCAGACCCAACTGCCGGGTAGGAGCGCACCGAATTGGATGATCTGGATGCTCCATGCGTGGCAAGCGTGCACGCGACATAGCACGCATAGTCGGCGATATGTGCTAAAGGCTCAGCTGTGGCGCCCTCTAAGGTTCACTCTCCGTGACCAATTATTCGCCGCTTGATCGCTTGGCCGGGCAGATCCCAGGGCGCGTGACGTGACGAGGCTGTCGCCTTCAAGGTGACCACGGTTCCGGTCCTGCTCGCTTGACGCGGCAGCTCGGTGTCTGGTTCCTTCAGGATCCCGGAGGGTGTCCTGGTGAGTTCGTCGGCGCTCGCTGAGGGGCGCGGCGGGCTGCCAGGCTGCTAACCGAGCCCGCGGGTATGACGTGTTGCCGGGCATCTGCGCCAGCGCGTATGACGTCTTTCGCTGCCGTTCTCGGGGCCCGGCCTGGTGTTCCTGGTTTCCGCTGCGGCGGCTGGTTGATGCTGTCGCGTTTGCGTGCGCTCGCCGTGGCATTGGCTAGCAGGTCGCGTGTTGCCTCGTCGATGGCGGCGGCGCGGAGCAGTATGCCCGGCTCGGTGATGTGCAGACTGTGCAGGATGTCCTCGACCTGGCCTGCCTGCGGTTGCGGGACGCCTGGCAGCGGAGCGGGCAGGGCCGGGGTCTGCGTTCTGTTGCCGTCGGCTGGCTGGCGCGTGGTCACCGGCGAGCCGGCTGAGAGCCGGGCGACTGCGAGCGTGCTGCTGGGGGAGCGGGCAGTCACGGCGAGTTCGTCGAGGGCGGCGGCGGCGCGCCGGGTGGCGGTGGCGGCGGTGTCGTAGCAGCCGAGCAGTTCGGCGGCCAGCGCGGGCGGCGCGGGTGCGTAGCGGCTCGGAATGTCGTGGTGCTCTGGCAGCAGCCGGGTGGGCAGGTACAGCCGGCTGCCGGATACGGCGTCGCGGACGGCGTCGGTGTCGCAGGCCGCGATGCGGCTGATGGCATCGGTGGCGTGGTGAACGGCGCCGAGCGCGACCCCGAGGTCGCCGACCGCGCCAGCGAGGTTTGCCGGGTCACGGGCCACGCTGGCGTCGGCGCGATCAGGCGTCCAGCGGGGACTGTCGTAGGCGAGCCGTCCGGTCCTCAGGACGAGGTCCTCGACCTCGGCGGCGACCGGCGAGATGTCCCGGCCTTGGTAGGCGCCGGTGCTGATGATGTCCCAGTGGCAGGCGATCGCGCGAAAGGCTGGCCATGCCTGGCTGAGGGCGTGGGCCGCGCTGGTTAGCTGCGCGCGGATGGCGGGGCTGAGGTCGAGTTGGCCGGCGCGTTCGGTGACGCTGCGGAGGATTAGTTCGCTGGCGTGGCCAGTGATGGCCGAGGCCAGCGCGTGGCGCCGCCACGACCTGGAGTTGGCGGCAGGGGACCAGCTGCCCTGGACGGCGGACGCCCGGACGGCGTGGCGGAGCCGTTCGGCGGTGACCGTGATGCCTGCGCACAGTTCGGGAACCGGTTCGGCGTTGCCGGGTGGCTGGCGAGGCGGCGGAAAGCCCGCCGGTATGCCGAGCAGCAGCTTGCGTCCGGCCGCCGGGGGATCCAGCCGGTGTGCCGCATGGTCGCTGCTGGCCGCGGTGCGCAGCCACCGGCTGGCGGCGCGCAGTCCCTGTGACGCCACGGCGGGCAGGCCCGCATACAGAGAGCCGGTGCGCGATAGCTGCGCGGTCCAGGCTCCCAGCTGCCGCGAGCAGGCGCGCAGTTCGGCGAGAAGCGCGCCGGTGACCGGCGGTGAGGTGATCACTGGTGCCCACCAGGTGCTGCCGGCCTGCTGGCCGGCGGTCCCGGTGGTGAAGTGCGTTTGCAGCAGGTCCCGGCCGGCTGCCAGGTAGCTGTTCGCGGACGACAGGTACCCGGCGGCCGGGTGTGCGTGGTGGGCGTCGGCTTCCCGCACGGCCGCCGCGGCCGGGTGCAGGCTGGCGGCGGCGCGGCGCAGCGCGCGCCTGGCATCCATGGCGGCCCGCACCTCGGCATCTGCCGTGCTGGCTGGGGTGAAGTCATCGGGCAGGACAAGGTCATCCAGGTAGCGGGTCATCGTGATGACGAGGCGGTCGAGTTCGGTGATGACGGCGCGTCGGGCATGCAGGGGCAGGTCGCCGCCGGACCGGGCGGCCGCGGTGATGTGCGCGCGGGCCGGGCGCAGGAAGTCACCGAGGACGACGGTCATGGTCACCACGGGCCATCAGCTGGCAGATGCGCCCGGCCGCGAGTGCTGCTTCGGTGCAGGCGGTCCGGTCCGCGGCTGTGGCAGCGATCGCAGCAGCGCGCGATAGCCGGTCGGTCAGCAGCGCGCCGAGCGCGGCCAGGGCACCGGCGATCTCTTCCACCGGAACGCTCGCTTGGGGCATGCTGACTCCGGCTCCGCCACGCAGGTCCGGTGGGAGTGCGGGCGCGACGGTGATGGCTTCGCGGCCGTCGACAGCGGCGTCGGCTGTGGTCATGAACGCGGCGAACAGCGCGGGGACCTTGTCCTCGCAGCCGCGGGCGAACTGCCGCGCGGCTTCGAACGCGTCGAACCCCGCCGCGAGGGTATCCGGCAGGCTGTCCGCGTCCCGCAGGCGCGCTGTGATGCCGCTGATCTCCTGCACCCCGTCCACCTCTCTGCTTGTCTTGCGCGTTGGTTCAGGCTGACCCTGGGTCCTGCGCTGCGGGTTCAGCAATCTTCTGGTCACGCTGCCTGCCCTTGGGTGAGGCCGATGCTGTCGGCGATCTGGCGCAGGTGCTCGTTGGGGAACCGGTGCCCGTTACCGCGTAGCTGCCGGGCCAGCATCCGCTGGCTCAGCCGCTCGCCCCGCGCGGCGGCGTCCTGATAGATGACGCTGGCAGCATGCAGCAGTCCCGGCTCAGGCTCGGCGCCGCCGTCATCGTCAGGTTCGGCCAGATCATCGCCGGACCGGGGAACTGGGGCGGCGTCGGCTGTGGAACGGGTGAACCGGCAGGCGCTGACCGGCGGCGGAGCCAGCGCCAGGGCCTGCTTCGGTGTGCTTGCCCGGGTGGTTGCGTTTGCCTGCTGGCGGGTCATTTTCAGGACCAGCAGCCCGATCGACAGGCCCGCGAACGCAGCCAGCGGGCTGGTCGCGGCGGTCAGCCGGTCCGCGAGGATGACCGGGTGGGCAGGCCCGGCCTGGATGTGGCCGATGTTCCCGGCGACGCTGACCGCAAGTCCCGTCAGCGCGGTCGCCCACGGCCAGGCCCGCTGCCGGGCTGGCCAGCCGTCCAGGTAGGCGACATACAGGGCTAGTTCGCCGACGGCCAGGAACACGTCGATCTCGGCCGGCCAGGACATCGCCTGCCAGCCGCCAAGCCGGTGATGGACCGCCCAGTCATACAGCCCCGCATAACTGTGCGCCAGGGCGTTGGCGCTCGCCAGGATCGCGATCGCCCCGATCGCGTGCAGCGCCGCGCGGCGCGTCCGAGGGTTCACGCTGACCTCCTCGGTTGTCGGGCGGCGGATTCTGTGCCGCGGCTGCGGATCCGGGAGAGCGCATCGAGCGCGGTCTCGTCGGCGGTGGGAAGGGTGTGCAGGTATCTCTCCGTGGTGACGATGCTGGCGTGGCCAAGGCGGTCCTTGACCACCTGCAGGTCGGCCCCGCCGGCCAGGAGCCATGATGCGTGAGCGTGCCGCAGGTCATGAACCCTGAGTCCGGCCAGCCCGGCTGCGTCGCGTGCCGGGTACCACATCTGACGCCGGAACGAGTCGGCCGGGATGTGCCCGTCGGTTTCCCTGGCTCGTGGGACGCGAGGATTGTCCTTTCCGGCTGCTCGCCGGGCGGCGCGGTAGCTGGCATAAGCGTCGCGGCAATGTTCGCACCGGCATCTGGCGGCGTTGTAGGCCGTCAGGGTGCCGTGCCGGTACCGGCGGCCTCTCTCGTTGGGGTCGGTCATCCCGGGTGATTGGGTGGCTGCAGGGCGGTGCCTGGCCGCGGGCCGGTCCGGAGCGCGATAGCTGAACAGCAGGTCATCGGGTCCCAGTCCACGGGCCTCGATATGAGCCATGATCTTGGCGGTGATCTGAGCGCTGAGCCTGAACCTCCGGTACTCCTTGTCCTTCGGGTAGTCCTTGACGAGAAACCGGCCGCCGGATGGATGCTCGTCAGGGGGGACCTCCACGACGGCGCGGCTGACGGTCAGGATCCGGCTGACCGGGTCCAGATCCCGGACCCGCAACTCGGTCAGCTCACCCCAGCGCAGCCCGCTTTCGATATCGGTCTCAACCAGGAGTTGAGCATCCGCATCGGGCAGGGCTTTGTAGAGAAGCTCGAACTCATCGGCAGTAATGATTCGCACGGGCTTTTGCGCGACCGTCGGGGTTTTAACTCCGCGGCTCGGGTGAACGGTGACAACTTCATCGGCTAAGGCGGTGGTGAAGATCGCGTTGAGGATTGAGACCTTGCAGTACTGGATCGTCCGGGCGGGAACGCCTTGTGCCTTCATCCTGGTAACCCACTGACGGACGTGCTCAGGCATGACATCGCGCATCTTCATTGGCCCGAAGAATGGAAGCAGGTGCTTGCGGATCTGCCTCAGGTACTCGCTTCGCACGCCGGGCTCAAGCTGGTGGTCCGGCAGCCACTTGTCAAGAACGTACACCTGGAAGAGCTGACGTCCTCGGCTCGGGTCACCCCGTTTACCAGCGCTGACGCCTGCCTCAGCCGCCTTCCAGGCATCATCGGCCTCCTTCTTGCGGCCGAAGGTGCCTGCTGACCGCTCCTCATCCCGGATGTCCCGGTAGTAGGCCGTGTACCGGGGCTTCCCGTCACGGCCGATTCGCTTGCGGGAAAAACCCATGACCACCACCTTTGATCATTTGACAGCAATCTGACCGTGGACCAAGTGAAACGGGTCGGCATTCGATGGCACTGAATGGTTCAGAGCATATGGCTTCTAGCTGCGAGAATACCAGAATAAGGGTTTAGTCCAGGAAATAAAATGAACGCCTTACCTGCTTTGGGAGCAGGAGGCCGCGGGT
Organism: uncultured Actinomycetota bacterium; assembly: GCA_963711535.1. Lineage (GTDB taxonomy): Bacteria > Actinomycetota > Actinomycetes > Streptosporangiales > Streptosporangiaceae > JAJYUU01. The sequence continues at coordinate 18,753 of CAVQEN010000009.1, forward strand.
TCGAATCCCGCCATCCCGACCACAAACACCCAGCTCCAGCTGTACCGCGAGGTCACTTACGACCGCAGCAACAAGACCGGGCGCACGTTTTCGCTAATGCACTATATGCAGCTCGATTGCTGTCGAGGCTTGCAGGCCCCGACCATACTTTGCGCTGCCTATGACGTGATTAGAGATTCCGGCCCATCCTGTCTTCTCCAGTCTGAACTCGGTAATGCGATTACCCGTCGTTGCGTCGAGCTGCGTCCTCACAATGCAGCCGAGCGTACCCGGAGTGAACTTAATAGTGTGCGGAGTGGTCGCATAGACTACGGCTATCGTGCCGGCACGAGCGGTGAAGACCCCGCGCTGCCTACCCAGGTTGAAGGTCTCCTCCTTTTCTGGAACTGCCGTCGCTGGCTTCTTGACGCACGCTCTAGCCGCCGCGGACGGAGTTGTCGAGGAACTTGAGCAAGCCGAAGCGAGCCCCACGAGGACGGCCGATGCGGCTACAAGGCTTGCGCGGCGACTTGACATGGCGAACACTTCTGCTCTTCCGGTTGTCTCGGGCACCCGCGACAGTCGTCATTAAAAGGTACGCTGTCGAAGTCGGCAGGAACGGATTGTCGCCGCTGAACTTGGTCCGCTCTTCGACCCTCTCCGCTGTACCGCTGGCGGTATGGGTGCCAGTCCACGTCACCTCAAAAACACGTGAGGCGTTTGTTGTAACGTCCTCGTAGTAAATGATCGCCCGGCCTAGCCGTTGTGGTCGATCGAGACGAAATCGTGTCTCCTTGGTGAATGGTAATTCCGGCCGGCTCTTGCGTCGGCTGATCCGTATATTCCTCGTACCAGGACGAGTATGTAGCGGTGCCGTCGAGGCAATTAGCCTACAGGCCAGTCGGCGCCCTCCCGGCAAGTTCGGGCTGGCCGCAGTATGAGCAGTGCGATCAGCCACCCGACGAGCGCCATCGCCGCACCAACCCAGGCCGAGGCCCGGTAACCAAGCCCGTGCCCGATGACCAGCGCACCCACTGCCGCCCCCAAGCTGTTGGCGATGTTCATAGAAGACTGGTTAATTGCGGCTCCCATGAGGTTGGCGGTCGGCGCGGCGGTGATGAGCAGCGCCTGCAGAGGAGGGGCGAGGAATACTGTGCTGGCACTGATCAGGAAGGCCCCTGCGAACAGGCCGGGCGAGGTTCCGGCCGTTAGCGCGAACAGCGCGAGCGTGGCGACGAAGCAGGGGAAGCCAAGCAGCAGGCTCCGACTTATGTTGTGGTCGCTCAGCCAGCCACCCAGTGCGTTGCCGGTCGTCATGCCAAGGCCAACAGCGACGAGAACCCACGGGACCGTGCCGCTGGGCAGGTGGGCCAGGTGTGTGGTTACGGGTGCGATGTAGCTGTCGACGGCGAAGAATCCGGCGAGGCCGATGGAGATCATCACCACGACCATCCAGACACGGCCCGACGCCAGCACGCTGAGTTCTTTGCGTGGTGAGCCCACCTGGCTGATCGGCGAGAACGGGACCACGAGCAGCACCGCGAGGAAGGCCAGCGCGAAGACGACCGCGATGGCGACGTAAGCCATGCGCCAGCTGGTCGCCTGGCCGAGGCTGGTGATCAATGGCACCCCGACGACATTGGCGAAGGTAAGGCCGCCTAGCACGATCGCGAAGCCGCGTGCCTGGCGGCCAGGACCCATGATCGAGGAGGCCAGCATCCCAGCGGCCCCGAAGTAGGCGCCGTGTGGCAGGCCGGCGACGAAACGTGCCGCCAGCAGCAGCGGGAAGGACGGGGCAGCGGCCGAGGCGAGAGTGCCGAGGACGAACAGGACGAACAGCCCGAGCACGAGCTGCTTGCGGGGGACCCGCGCGGTGCAGAGCGCGATCAGGGGCGCGCCGACCACCACGCCGGCCGCGTAGGTGGTGACGATCCAGCCGGCCTCAGCGATGCCTGCCGAGTTTGACCGGTCGTACTGCTGCCGCAGCAGGTCGTGGGCGATCTGCGGAAGCAGGCCGCTGGCGATGAACTCCGTCAGCCCGATGCCGAAGCCGCCCAGCGCCAACGCGAGCAGCGGCAAGAGAACGCTACCGGCAGCTGGCGCGGCCGGGGTGGTGAGCGGGGGCTGAGCAAACGAACCCTGGGCGGCACGAGCCACCAGATCAGCCGGATCTCAGTACGCCGTCGACGCGGCGGGACACGTTGGCGCTGGGCTCGGGGTCGTCGCGCAGTTCGGGCGGCAGAAGCTCAGCCGGGAGATTCTGATAGGTGACCGGCCGAAGCCAGCGCCGGATAGCGCTCGCACCCACTGAGGTGTGCAGCACAGCGTTAGTTGCCGGGTAGGGGCCGCCGTGGTGCATTGCCCAGGCCACGGCGACGCCAGTGGGGTAGCCATTCCAGATGATCCGGCCCGCCCGCCCGGTAAACCAGTCAACGAGCCGCGCGGCCAGACTGAGGTCTGCGTCGTCCGCATGAATGCTCGCGGTGAGCGCGGGACCAGCTCGGTCTAGCAGGCTGATCAGCTCTTCCTCGCTCCGGTACCGGACAACGATCAGGACAGGGCCGAAGCACTCCTCGAGCAGGTCGCCCGTCAGGGCAGAGCTCTCGGCGCCCAGCAGGACCGGCGTGCCCCACCAGCCCTTCGGGCTGCCGGGCGCACTGGCCTCCGCGAGAACGCTGACACCGCTATGCTGCCGCAGTCTGGCGGCGCCCGACATGAAAGCGGCGTGGACCTTGTCACTGAGCATCGGCGCGCTAGCGAGACCGGTGACACCGGTCGAGAGCGCGGCAGTGAGTTCGTCCCCAGCCGGGCCGGCGGGCACGAAGGCGAGGCCCGGCTTGGTACAGAACTGGCCGGCACCCAGCGTGAAGGACCCGACGAGCCCGATGGCAATGTCGCCGGGCCGGTTCTCAACCGCAGCAGGACAGATCACCAGCGGGTTGATCGCGCCGAGCTCGCCGTAGAACGGAACGGGCACAGGCCGGGAGGCTGCGATGTCAGCCAGCGTCCGGCCGCCCTGAAGCGAGCCGGTGAAGCCCACGGCCTGGATCCGCGCGTCCCGGATGAGATCGCCGCCTGCCGCGACACCATATACGAGCCCCACCACGTCCTCAGTCAGGCCGACTGCGGCGGCGCCGCGACGCAGCGCTACCGCGCAGAGTCGTGAGGTGCCTGGATGCGCTTCGTGTGCCTTCACCACGACCGGACAGCCGGCCGCCAGCGCCGACGCAGTATCGCCGCCGGGGACCGAGAAGGCGAACGGAAAATTCGATGCGCCGAACACGGCAACCGGACCCAGTGGCGCCAGCATGCGCCTCAAGTCCGGGCGCGGGCCCATGGGTGTCGGACCGGCATGGTCGATCACCGCCTCGAGGTAGCCGCCGTCTTCAATGACCTCCGCGAAGAAGGACAGCTGATAAACCGTCCTCGTCAGCTCGCCCTCAAGCCGTCCGAGGCCAAGCGCAGTCTCAGCATCCGCCGTCGCCACCAGGTTGCGCCGGTTGTCTTCGAGCGCCTGGGCCATCGCGCGCAGCATGCGAGCACGACCGTGCCTTCCTATGTGCTCGAGCCTCTGCGCGGCCACCGCGGCGGCCCCGCAGAGCGCCGCCACCTCGGTGGCCGTCGTCTCGGTGGCGATGTCGCGAACTGGTTCCGCCGTCCGCGGATCGTAGCTCGTGATCACTTCGCACCGCCCCTCACTATGCGACAACCCTGACAAGCTTCTGAAGTCCCCGTAGCTGCGGTGGCCTCGGCGTGTCCGGGAATCGCACTGCCCATGATGTGTAAGCGACTTCGGCGACGTAGATATCGCCGTGCGAGTCCACCGCCATGCCGTGTGGTGACAGGAACTGGCCGGGTTGCGCGCCGGCGGCGTCGGGCAGCCCGAGCCGGGCCAGCATGGTGCCGCTGGCTGTCCAGATACTGACCCGCGGGCCAAGGTTAGGGGCGGCCCGGTTGAAGTCGTAAGTCGGGCCAGCTTCACCTACATAAAGGACCCCGTCGGGCGTCTGGCAGAGGCCGCTCGGCCGGTGGACGCCATGCCACATGGTTTCGAACCGGCCGTTGCCATCGAAGATCTGGACACGGTGATTTTCCCGGTCGGCCACGTACACCCATCCGTCAGCATCACAGGTGATGTTGTGCGGCAGGTTGAACTCGCCCGGGCCGATGCCCGGCTGACCCCAAGACAGCAGGTGCCGCCCGTCGGCGGAGTACTTGTGCACCCTGGCGTTCCAGTATCCGTCCGAGACGTAGATCTCGCCGTCGGGCGATAGCGCTGTGTGCGTGCAGCGGCAGAACGGCTCGCCGCTCATATATCCGGATGGCACGCCGGGGACGCCGAGCTCCAGAAGCACCTTGCCGTCCAGGGTGCACTTGCGCACGGTGTGGTCCCCGTCGTCGGAGCAGTACAGGGCGTCGTCAGGGCCGATGTGCACAGCGTGCGGGTGGGAGAAGATGTCCTCGCCCCACGAACCGAGGACAGCGCCGTTCCGGTCCAGGACGATCATCGGATGGTCGCTCCGGTTGAAGACGTGGACACGGTCCTCCCGGTCCACGGCAACCCCGCCAGCGTCGCTCATCTGCCAGCCATCGGGTAGCTGACCCCAGCCCTCGGCGACAGCGTAGGTGTAGTCCCCGCTGCCCAGTTGAACGCTAATGGTTGGTCCCTTCAGCCGGGCTGCCATTCGATCACCGACGACGGCCGGCGACCATGCGCAGCGAGTCGGCTCGCAGTCTTCAGAGCCCGGCAGTTCTGTCGCGCCGCCGTGACTGCCGCTGACTGTGGCCGATTGGCACCGCAGCGAGAAGGCCACCGCGCCGAAATCCAATACCGTTTAATTTAGATCGCCCGACCAGTGAGCAGCCGCTCAGACTCTAAGACGGACCGATCACAATGTCAACGCTGTGCACTGTCTCATTGATGGTGCTATCGATCTCCGATCCCGAGCGTACTTCTAAGCCGCTGCCCTGACCAGGAATAATGCTTGGCAGGTTACATACGACATACAAGTTGTCGGCGACTTGTATCTAATGCGAACGCGTCGCCGCGGCGCGATCTGAACAGTCTCTGCGGGCGGCCAACAGCGCACGCCGACGATGGTTCAGGCACTGCGACCTTGCTGGTCAGAGTCTCGGTGGCGGCGAACTGGTGCTCGATACTGCCACCGCACCCGGACGCCGGACCGTCGAGATTTAGGTCTCGCGGAAGGACAACTGATCCGCTATACAGTGCGCTTAGCAGCTGGCTGGATAAATACATGATGCCGACATGTTTGATGGTTGTCAGGAGACAGTAACTCGCGTTAGTGTCTCCGCTAATGATTGCGGTGAACCGGAGAACGGTGACCTCGGGGAACCTGTTCGACTGAAGTGAGTCTGAAGCATTTCTGATTTCAGCCGACTGTGACATGCCGTCATGTCATGATGACCGAGAAGGTATGCCAGATGTCAGCAGAGGAACGAACCGGTGGCCAGCTGATCGTGTCGGGGCTGGAGGGTGCCGGCGTGAGTCACTGTTTCGGAGTGCCTGGCGAGAGTTTTCTCGGCATTCTTGATGCGCTCTACGGCTCGAGCATCAAGGTCGTGTCGACCCGGCATGAGGGCGGCGCGTCCTTCATGGCGGCAGGCTACTCGAAGCTCAGCGGTGAGGTCGGGGTGTGCTTTGGCACCAGGGCGGTGGGCACGGCCAACATGGCCATCGGCATTCACAATGCACGGCAGGATTCGCTTCCGATGCTGGCGCTGGCCGGTCAGGTGAGCAGGTCGTTCACGGGCCGCGAAGCCTTCCAGGAGGCCGACCTGGTGGCGTTCATGAGCCCGCTGACCAAATGGGCGGCTCAGATCCCGTCGGCCAGCCAGGCACCCGAGTTCATGGCCAGGGCGCTGTCGATTGCGACCACTGGCCGGCCTGGGCCAGTGTTCCTGGCTGTCCCGCAAGACGTGTGCGACGAACTCAGCGACTCCGCACCCCGGCTGGCAGCCAGGGTTACTCCGGCCTATCCCGACCCCGCCGCGATTCCAGTCGTGCTGGATGCCCTGGCTGGGGCAAGGCGGCCGCTGATCTTCGCCGGCGGAGGGCTTTACAATTCCGATCAGGCACTTGACCTGCTAGTTCGATTCGCGGAGGCGACCCAGATCCCGGTCATCACGAGCTGGCGGCACCATGACGAATTCCCGAACGACCATCCGCTGTTCCTTGGCTGTGCCAGCCTCGGCACCGCTTCGTCGGTGTGGGAGCGGCTAGGCCAGGCTGATGTGATGCTCGTCCTAGGCAACCGGATGCAGGAAATCAGCACGGACGGCTATGCCTACCCGGTCGCCAGGACCCGGATCTTCCAGGTTGACATCGATGCGTCGGTGCTGGTGAACCACCGGACCCCGGAGCTCGCGCTGGTCGCCGACGCTGGAGCGACGCTGGCCGCCATGCTGGAGTCCGCCGCCGGGGTGCCCGTCACCGACGAGCGGCGTGCCCTGAATGCGGCGGATCGCCGCCGTTTCGAGGATGCCACCGCGATCCCCGAAGCCACAACCGCTAACGCAGGCGCCGGCGTCCCGTACGCGGACGTGCTGCGGATTCTGGCGAAGACGCTTGGCCCTGACACCGTGCTGTCTTCGGACGCCGGTAACTTTTACGGCTGGCTCTCTCGTTACTACAAGTTCCGGCGGCCTCGTACCTACCTCGGGCCTGCTTCGGGCGCCATGGGTTTCGGGCTGCCCGCTGCCATCGGGGCCAAGATCGCCAGTCCGGCGACTCCGGTTGTGTCCCTCTCCGGCGACGGCGGCTTCCTGATGACCTTTTCCGAGATGGAGACCGCAGTACGCTACGGCGCTAACGTCGTGGCCATCGTGTTCGACAACGCTCGGCAGGGGACGATCAGGATGCATCAGGAAGCCCAGTTTCCCGGCCGGGTTATCGCGACTGAGCTTGGCCAGACTGACCTCGCCGTCCTGGGGCGAGGACTCGGCGCAGAGGGGTACCTCGTGCAGGAGAGCTCCGAGTTCGAGCCGGCGCTGCAGTCGGCGCTGGCGTCGGGATCGCCGTCGCTTATCCAGGTGCGCATGGACCGTGAGCAGCTCTCGGTGGCTAAGCGGCTGCCGGCTCAGCGCAGAGCCCCGACCCCGAGCCTTGACGGTCGAGGTGAGCCAGGCGACCAGTCCAGGCTCGTTGCCAACGTCTGATCGGTCACCGGAGAGGCCAGCGTGAAAACGAATCCGCTGCGAGCAGGGCTGGCAGCCGGCGAGCTGCAACTTGGGACCTGGATCAATCTGGTCCGGACACCGGCCATCCTGACACTTCTCAAGAGCGCTGGCCTGGATTACGCGCGGATCGATATGGAGCATTCCGCCCCGTCAATGGAGACGATCGCGGACATGGCTGCCCTGGCCAGGGCCCTTGACTTCCCGATCCTGGTGAGGCCGCCGTCTGCTGATCGCGAGTGGATCACCAGGCTGCTGGACGTCGGCGTATGGGGGCTGCACATACCTCAGGTGGACACGCCCGAGGTCGCCGCGGAAGTCGTTCAGGCTGCCCGCTATGCCCCCGCCGGAATGCGGGGCATGGCGGGCATCGGCCCGCACAACGACTTCACGTTCGGTGCGTCGCTCGAGGATCTGAATGCCGCGGTGCACATCACCGTCATGCTTGAGTCGCCGCGGGCCTTCGAGAACATTGATGAGATCGTCGGCACGCCGGGAGTCGACGCGGTCACGCTCGGGCCAGCCGACCTGGCTCAGGAGCTGGGCATAACCGGCCGACCTGACCAGGGCGTGATCATTGACGGGTATCGGGAGCAGATGATCGCGACGGCCGCGCGGCACGGTAAGGACGTGGCGCTGCTGTGCGAGACGGCCGAGGAGGCAGCGCGCTGGGCCGCGACCGGTGTGCGCATGATCGTCCTGTCGTCGGAGGTTACCGTCTTGCACCGGACTTACTCCGCCTTGTGCGCGGAGCTGCGCGAGCACGAGTAGGCGGGCTTAGCCCACCCTCAGTTTCAGCTCGAGCGCGTCCCGGTTGCGGCCGATGTGCGCGCGGACCAGCGCGGACGCCTGCTCGGCGTCTCCGTCGCGGATGGCATCGGCGATGTGCTGGTGCTCAGCATGAGTGCTCTCAGCCTGGCTGCGTAGCGACCCGAGCGAGCTGCTTATCCGAAGCTGCCGATCCCGCAGCGACCGGTAAAACGAGGCCAGATGCGTGTTCTCTGTGGCAGTGACGATCGCCTCGTGAAACTTGCGGTCGGCTTCGTGGTATCGGAGGGGCTCGGCGGAGATCCTTACCGCGTTCATCTCCGCGATGAACTCCTCGAGCATCGAAACGATCGGCTCGCGGCTCGCCTGCGATGCTACGACGCCGACAGCCCAGTGCTCGATCAGCATCCTGGCTTCGATCACGTTCCGCATCTCTGCCGGAGTCACCGGCACTACGAAGGCGCCCCGCTTCGGAAACAGCTCCAGAACACCCTCGGATGCCAGTCGCAGAAAGGCCTCGCGCACCGGCGTGCGCGAGACCCCGACGGAACCTGAGATCTCACCTTCGCTGATCATCTGGCCGGTCGCGAAGGTGCCGTCGAGGATCCTTTCCCTGGTCCACGCGTAGGCGCGATCGCTCGCGGACGGACCTCGCATAAGCGTCATCGGAGTTGAATCTAGCACACGGGGTCTCGCGCGTCTGCGCTCGAAAGTCACGGATCAGGCGCAATGCAAAGGTTACGCCAAGTTCCCGCGAACGGTAATCACGGATCCGCAGGCGAGTCAGCCAGCTAGGTCCGGGTTCACTCGGCCGAGGAGATCTCGCGGCCACGCACCCGTTACGAGTCTGCGCGTGACCAGCCGGTTGCCGCGGAACCGGGCTGGCCGATCCGGCGGCGAGGGCTGTCGGGGGCCCTCGCCGACGTCCGTTGTCCGGGACAGCTACGCCATGTTTCGGGTGCCCTCGGTAATGGATAGATGTCGGCGTGAGTGGATTAGCTGATAGATACATCATGTCGACTCACAATATTCATCGCCGTTTATAAGAGTGAACGGCTGAGTTGTCACTCAACTTCATCCGAAACTGCCGAAACCTGTATTGACATGTGACTCGCGACCTGGCAGGTTATCTCCTAACCCGGCATCTTGGACACGGGCGCAATGTTCTATCGAAACACGGCAGGTAGCTCTTCGCGGACGTGGACGGAGGTCGACAGGTATCGACTTGTGATAATCCCATTTGAACGCGGTGTAGTCGCCATCCCCGGTTCCTGAGCCATATCTTCCAACGCCGCAGTCGCCTAGTTCGCCGGCAAGTCCTGTCGGCGAATCTTTAGACCCTTAGTTTTGCTTTCTGGAGTTGCTCGTGCATTCTCAGCGACATTCTGATGCCCCGCCGGACGGCCAGTCCGCATATGGTGATCCATCCTCACCGCACGACGAGAGCGCCGCCCTGTATAGTCGCGCAGCAGATTCGGGCGCGCCCGTACTCGAAGTGCGCGGGATCACCAAGCGTTACGGCGCTCTGACGGCGCTAAATGGCGTCGACCTTGCTCTCCATCCAGGGCAAGTGGTCGGCCTCGTCGGAGATAACGGAGCCGGTAAATCGACGCTTCTCAATATCATGGCCGGCTCGCTCGCTGCCACGAGCGGGGAAGTGTTCGTCGGTGGCCAGCGGGCGCAGATTAAATCCCCTCTAGACGCGCGCAACTATGGAATTGAGACCGTTTATCAAGACCTCGCACTCGGTCCGGACCTCAGTATCTGGGCCAATCTGTTCATCGGCCGGGAGCTTCTGAAGCCAGGACCGCTCCGGTTCATCCACTGGCTCGATCGCAAGAAGATGGAAGCCGAGACCGCGAAGGACCTGCAGCAGACGCGCATCAAGGTTGACTCACTACGGGTCTCGGTCAACAAGCTATCAGGAGGCCAGCGGCAGGCAGTTGCTGTCGCCCGGGCAATGGCCTGGGGGTCGCGAGTCCTGCTGCTTGACGAGCCCACCGCGGCTCTCGGGGTCGAGCAGCAGGACACCGTGGCCGAGCTCGTGAAGAGCGCCGCGAGCCGCAACATTGCTGTCGTCCTGGTGAGCCACAACCTGCCTCAGGTGCATGCGCTGTGCGACCGGATCTGCGTGCTCCTCCACGGGTCGCTGGTTGCTGAACTGCGGTCGGCCGACGTGGAGACGATCGACGTCGTGAGCTGGATTACCGGCGCTCGAATGAAGCAAGGAGGGAACTAACACATGGCGCAGGAACTTCGCGCGACCAGCACGGAGCGGCCCTCTCCGGGGCTGACCGGCGAGGCGCGCGCGCTACCGCCACTGCGAAGCTTCAAGCAGTTCCTCGACAAGGCCGGGAGCTACTGGACTCTCGGTATTCTCGCACTCATTATCATCGTCATGGGGCTCGTCGCTCCTACGCTTTTTACTAAGGCCGCGTGGTTGTCGACGTCTAATTATGCTGTAGAGTTCCTGATCCTTGCGGTGGGTCAGACCTATGTCATAATCCTGGGCGAGATTGATATCTCCGATGGTGCAATCCTCGGTTTCTCGGCACTAGCTGGCTCGGTTGTCATGAGTGGTCTCCTCGACCACCACGCCGGCGGGTCCGTCAGCACTATCGTGGGGATTCTCGTAATGCTGGGGATCGGGACGGCCATCGGGCTGGTAAACGGAATACTCCGCGTCTGGCTCAAGATATCTTCGTTCATTGTCACGATCGCGATGATGCTGGCCATCGGCTACGGAGCTGTTAATCTGATCACCAGCGGTGAGTCGATCGATAATCTGCCGAACGGCCTGCTGGATACCGGATCGGACTCGCTATTCGGCGGCTGGCTCCCCATTTCGGTTCTCGTGGCGATCGGCGTGGCTATCGTTTTCGGGCTGGTTCTCGCTCGGACCAGGTTCGGACTGCGCGTCTACATGATCGGGTCGAACCCGCTCGCCGCCCGGCGGGCGGGGATCAAGGTGAACCGTTACGTCGTCGCCTGCTTCGGACTATCCGGCCTGCTGGCCGGTGTGGCCGGTTACCTCGTCACCGCGAATCTGACGATCGCCACGCCGATCGCCGGCCAGAACGACGAGTTCTACGCGATTACCGCGGTGGTCATCGGCGGTGCCAGCCTCTTCGGCGGCCGTGGCGGCATGATCGGCACGTTCATCGGCACGGCCGTCCTGGCCGTCCTTACGACGGGCCTCGTGCTGGCCAGTGTCCAGACGTACTGGCAGTACGTCGTGATCGGCGCCGTCCTCGTTGCGGCGGTCGGCATCGACCAGGTCAGGACCAGAGTCTCGGGCTAACGGAGCCGAGGAGGTCCTGCCGGTCATCAGAGTCAGTCCCGCTGCATATCGGGCGCTCCGGTCAGCAGTGCCCGTGGCAGACGCTGGGCTGAAACGTAAATAGCTAGCAGTCTAAATGGTGAGATTTCCTGCCATACCGGAGGAGAAAGAAAATGAAGGGTTCATCCCGTCCAGCGGTCACCACCGCTTCGCTATTCGCGGCAGCCGCGCTCGTGGCCGGCCTCGCGTCCGGATGCTCGAGCGCCTCAGGGTCGTCGGGCTCGTCCAGTAAGCACTACACGATTGCCTTCGTTACGTCCAACACGACGGATCCGTTCTACTTCAGCATGATTAACGGCGCGGAGGCCGAAGCGAAGAAGCTAGGTGTCAAACTCACCTGGACCGGACCGGAGACGGGCGGATCCAACAGCACGTCGCAGGAAGTGGAGATCGTAGACACGCTCCTGGCTAATCATCCGAACGCGCTAGTCCTGGATCCGCAGAACGCCGTGGCGCTGGAGCCTGCGGTGAGGAAGTTCGATGCCGCCGGGATCCCGGTGGTCACTGTCGACAGCGCCCTTCAGGACGAGTCGCTCGTCGTGAGCCAGATCACGGCGGACGACATCCAAGGCGGAGCTCAGGCGGCGGAGGCAATCGCCGCGCTGGCTCATGACAAGGGGGATGTCGCTGAGCTGGCAGTTCCGCCGGGTTCCTCCGCGGCAGATCAGCGTACTCAGGGATTCCTCGCGCAGATGAAGAAGTACCCGAACATGAAGGTTGTGGCTGACGATGATGATAATGACAGCCCGACGCTGTCCGAGACGGATGCGAAGAACATCATCCTCGCGAATCCGAAGCTGGTCGGGATATTCGGCAACGACACGTACGGGGCCGAGGGGCCGGCGAGGCTGTCACGTCTCTCGGGAAGCAGGGCAAGATCTTCGTCGCGGGCTATGACGCCGAGCCGCCGGAGATTCAGCTGCTGAAGAAGGGCGTGTTCGCCGCCCTCATCGTGCAGAAGCCCGTCATCGAGGGCCAGGACGCTGTCCTGTATGCATATGACGCCATCACCGGGCACAAAAACAAGATTCAGAAGACAGTCGTGCTCAGCAATGTCGTGGGCACGAGCCAGAATGCCTCGGATCCGGCGATTTCGAAGTTCTTCTACGACGCCAAGGTCGGCAAGATCTAACTCGACGATCCGCTAGCCGCCGGGGGCCGATTCCTGATCAGCCCCCGGCGGTGTGCAAGGCCACTGGCGCACATGGTGGAGGTGCAGGTTCATGGCTCAGGACCCCTTGGACGGGGCGATTTACGGCGGCTTCGAGTACCTCGGCTACTCAGATCAGGGAGGCCGGCCAGACGCCGTCCAGATCATGTTGCGAGACGGGTACGCCTACATCGGCCAGCCCCATGGACTGGGCGTGCTCGACGTGCGCAATCCGCGCGACATGAAGCCGGTGTTCTACCGGCCAGTGCTCGGGAGCAAAACCTGGTCAGCGCATCTGCAGGCGCACGGCGACCTGCTGCTGGTGACCGAGGAGGTAGACAACGGACTCTTCCCCGCATCGCCCGCGACCTTCCGGCAGTCGATGTTTGGCGAGGCGGGCGTCGATTTCTCGGCCGGCATGCGCGTCTACGACATCTCCGACCGGGCAGCGCCGCGTGAGATCGGCTTCATGCCGGTCGCCGGCTGCGGCTTCCACCGCCTCTGGTATGACGGCGGCCGCTACGCGTACGGCTCGGCGTACCTCGACGGCTATACCGACGCCATCTTCCTCGTGATCGACCTCCAAGATCCGGCGAAGCCGACCGAGGTGGCGCGCTGGTGGATTCCCGGGATGTGGGGCGACGGGGGAGAGGTGCCACGATGGACTGGCCGCTACGCGCTCCATCACCCCATCGTTAAGGATCAGGTCGCTTACTGCTCCTGGCGGGACGGCGGCATGGTGATCCTGGACGTCCACGACCCGGCTCGGCCGAAACTGGTCTCGCACACCAACTGGTGCCCGCCGTTCGGCGGGAACACCCATAACTGCCTGGCCCTGCACGACCGGAATCTCGCCGTCGTGGCCGATGAGGCTCACGAGGATCACTGTGCCGACCAGGTCAAATACGTGTGGGTCTTCGATATCCGCGAGCCGACGCGGCCGGTGAGCGTGGCCACGATGCCGACTCCCGGCGAGCGGGACTACTGCGCCGAGCCTGGCCACTTCGGGCCGCACAATCTCTACGAGAACCGTGTCGGCGGCTGGCAGGACTCCTCGGTCATCTTTGCCACGTACCAGAATGCGGGCCTGCGCGCGTTCGACATCTCGAACCACTACGAGCCGAAGCAGACCGGCTACTTCGTAGCCTCGCGGCCGGTACTTCCTGACGGGAGCCGGGGGCCGCTGCATGCGGCTGATGTCAACGTCACCGCCGATGGGGTCTGCTTCCTCACTGACACGAGCAGAGGGCTGTTCGCGCTGCAGTACACGGGCTGAGCGGATGCAGCACCGGAAGCTCGCGCCCTCGAAGATGGGAACACCGTGACGCATTTTGTCAACGACGCGTCGTCCATCGTCACGAGCGCCCTCGACGCGCTGGTGCGGTCGTCGGGCGGTGTACTCACAAGGCTGGACGGCTACCCCGACATCAAGGTCGTCCGCCGCAGCCACGTCGCTCCCGACCGGGTTGCCGTGATCTCCGGAGGCGGGGCTGGGCATGAGCCTGCCCACGCCGGTTTCGTCGGTACTGGCCTGCTGACCGCAGCCGTCTCGGGTGAGATCTTCGCATCACCGAGTGTCGAGGCCGTGCTGGCCGCGATCATGAGCGTGACTGGCGAAGCGGGCTGCCTGCTGGTGGTGAAAAATTACACTGGCGATCGGCTCAACTTCGGCCTCGCGGCCGAGCGCGCACGGGCGGCGGGCCTGAATGTGGCCGTGGTCGTCGTGTCCGACGACGTGGCGCTGAAGGACGCGCCGCACCCGCGCGGGCTGGCCGGCACGCTGCTCATCCACAAGATCGCGGGAGCTGCGGCCGAGTCCGGCGCATCGCTCACGGAGGTCACTGACCTTGCCTGGCGATCGGCGCGAAGCGTCCGCACCCTGGGCATCTCGGTGTCCGGCGTGGACATTCCGTATCGGACGCCAGCGCGCAGGTTCGAGCCGGACACGGCCGAGATCGGCCTCGGGATTCACGGCGAGCCAGGCCTGGAAACATTCACGGTCGGCCGTGCGGAGGACGTGCTCGGCAGGATCAGCGCGACCCTTGAGGCCGGCCTGCCCTCGAGCCTGCCCGTCGCTTTGCTGGTGAACAATTTGGGAGGCGTGCCAGCGCTGGAGATGGGCGTCATTCTCGACAGCCTGCTGGAAACACCGCTGGGCGAGCGGGCCGAGCTTGTCGTCGGTCCGGCGCCGCTGATGACGTCCCTTGGCATGCAGGGGTTCTCCGTGTCCGCTCTGGTACTCGACGACGGCATCCGCGCCGGATTGCAGGCGCCAACCGGGTCGGTGACGTCCTGGCCGGCCACCCGTCCGATAGTTCGCGTTACTCCTCTGCCCGTACCGACGCGAAGTTCGAGGTGGCCGGTGGTGCCGTCGGACGACGCCCGGGTGCGGGCGCTGCTCACCGCAGTGTCTACGGCACTGATCTCCAGCCAGTCGCGGCTGGACGAGCTTGACGCGCAGGTCGGCGACGGGGATACCGGGTCGACGTTCGCTGCGGCCGCGCGCCGTGTCCTTGACGAGCTCGATCGGCTGCCGATGGCGGATCCGGAGCAGCTCCTGTATGGGCTGGCTGAGCTGGCATCGCTGTCGATGGGGGCCTCCAGCGGCGTGCTTATCTCGATCATGCTGACCGCAGCCGCAGGCGCTGTCGAGCGTGGCGCTGCTCTGGTCCCGGCCCTTAGCGCCGGCGTTGAGGCGATGCAGACCTACGGAGGCGCTGGCCCTGGCGACCGGACGATGCTGGACGCACTGCTGCCAGCCTTGGGCCAGCTAGAGGCCGGGCACTCCCTGGCCGAGGCCGCGGTGGCGGCCCGCGCGGGTGCCGACTCGACCGCCGGTATCTCGAAGTCGACGGCCGGCCGGTCTGCTTACCTGCCGGTTGATCGCCTGGTTGGCAACCCCGATCCGGGCGCGGAAGCGGTTGCCGTGATCTTCGGCGCTCTCGCCACCGATCCTTATGGCGATTGGACGCCGACCCGGTCAGCAGCACACGGCAGGACACAGGCGACTGCCCTCGGTCGCCACGACAGGAGGCGCTGATGGAGACGGCCGAGCTGGCTGAGCTGATTTACCGCAGCCGCCGGGACGGCCGGCCGGGCTAGACCTCAGAGAGGTCGGCCTGACCCCGGATCAGGCCCTCGAGCTGCAGCTTGCGGTAGCTGACCGATTCGCGTCTGACGGCGATCCCGTAGGCGGCTGGAAGGTGGCCCGCACGTCGGGACCGGCGCGCGACCCCAATGGCTTCCGTCCCTTCGGATTCATCCGGTCGAGCAAGGTCCTGTCGTCGGGAGCGAGCCTTCCGTTCGCAAGCTTCGCCAGCCTGACAATCGAGCTTGAGCTGTGCCTGTGCCGCGACGACGCCGGTGCCGTCACGGGAGTCGCGCCGTCGTTCGAAATCGTCGAGCGGCGCGCCGCCGCAGAGGCAGACGATCAGACCGTGGTCGCGGATGCCAGTTCGAACTGGGGCATCGTGATCGGCGAGGTTCGGCCGCTGCCGCAGATTGCGCTGCGTGAGCTTGAAGGTCGGCTGTACGACGGCGAAAGCCTGACCGGGACTTGCGTCCCCGGGGAGACGATGGACGATCCGCTGGAGTCTGTCGCGCGGCTCGACGAGTTGCTTGCCCGCTTCGGCCGCTCCGCGCATCCCGGCCGGTACGTAATCACCGGCGCGATCGTGAAGAAGTCGGTGTCACGCCCCGGATCCTGGCGGGGCGAGTTTGCCGGGCTGGGCGACGTGCGCGTCGGTTTCACCTGACGACGGCGCTGACAGCATGATGTCGGCAACGTGCGGCATCGCCGATCACCCCAGCAGCTACGACTTCGAGGAGAAACCGTCATGCCGCTGCTCAGTCCGGGAGCCACCCTTCTTGCCGTTCCCATCACCCAGCTACGCGGACTAACCCTGACCCTTTCGGATGACTTCACCGGCGATTTCGGCCATGCCCGCTACCTACGCCAGCGCGAAGCGGCCTGACCCATGACGGCCAGCAGCCAGCGCCGCCCGGCAGACATCAGCTTTTACTTCGACCCCGTGTGCCCGTTCTCCTGGCTTGCGAGCCAGTGGATCCGCAAAGTCGCGGCCCAGCGTGTTTATGTCGTCGAGTGGCGGTTCATCTCCCTGCGGCTAATCAATGCCGACGTCAACTACGAATCTAGCTTTCCGGCGGGTGAGGAGGACGGACACACTGCGGGGCTGCGTCTGCTGCGCGTCGCCGCCCGTGCGCGAGCCGAGCACGGCCCGGAGGCTGTCGGTCCTCTATACCAGGCATTCGGAGACGAGATCTTCGACTCGACCGGTGCCGCTCAGCTCACCCCCAAGGATCAAGCCAGCCGTGAGTTCACTGAGCCGTTGCTCGCGCGGGCCGGGCTGCCGACCGCACTCGCCAACGCGCTCGATGACACGAGCTGGGACGCCGAGCTTAAGGCCGAGACCGAGCAGGCCCTGGCCCTGACCGGCCGGGACGTCGGCACGCCCATCATCCAGTTTCAGCCGCCCGGCGGCCTCGCCTTCTTCGGGCCGGTGATCAGCCGTTTGCCGAGCGACGACGATGCCCTACGCCTTTGGGATCATGTGGTCGGCTTGGCCGCATTTCCCGGCTTCGCCGAACTCAAACGGAGCTTGCGGGAACGCCCGCAGCTTCGAAGCTTCGGCACCGACTCCGACTAAGCCAGTGACGGCGGGCGACTGGCAGCGGCTGATGCCGGCGGCTCCGTCGGTCGAACAGACGGGAAAAGTGTTGAGTGAGGAGGGGCCTTGACAGATTGCCCATCGTTCGAATTGCGCGACTTTCCTCCGATGTCCGCCCGGACCCGGATCGAGGTATCACCGCCAACTATCCAGGCGATCGTGGACGAGCGAACGGCCAATCTGAAGATGCCGCTGGTCGGCATTACTACCGATGGTGTCGTCCGGCCTGGCCTGTTCACTCTCGGATCGAGCTGGTGTAGCACCGAAAATATCCGCGAAGCTGCAGCCAAGTTCCTCGATGCGCTTCCCTTACAGCATCGAACACGCGTCCAGTTCGCCATAGACGCCGTGGAGTGGCGCATGTGGACCAACGTCCATCCAAACTACTTCCGCCACGGCGTCATGCTCGAGGAGTTGCCGCAGCCGACGCGCAACCTAGCTCTCGACATACTCAAGGCCACGCTGTCAGGGCACGGGTACGTCCAGGCTCGCACCATCATGAAAATCAACGAGTTCATCGCCGAGTTGTCAGGCCGCCCCGACGAGTTCGGGGAGTGGCCCTATTTCATCTCGATTTTCGGCGATCCCGCGAGCGAAAAGCCGTGGGGCTGGCAAATCGACGGACACCATCTCAACATCAATTGTGCTGTTTTCGATGGACAGATCGTGATGACCCCGACGTTCATGGGGTCGGAGCCGTGCAAGATCACCCACGGGTCGCTTGCCGGAACAACAATGTTCGCTCGCGAGGAACTCGGCGGACTCGAACTCATTCGATCGCTCACCGCCGATCAACGAGCCATGGCCGTCGTCCGGTCCTCTATCCATCCCGACGATCTGCCGGCGGAACTGCAAAACGCCTTCGACGGACGCATGCAAGCGGGCGCTGGTCGTGACAACGCCGTCGTTCCACCCCAGGGGATCGCCGGTGCGCATCTTCGTGATCGCCAACGTGACTTGCTTCGCGCTGTCCTAGCCACCTACGTGAACCGGATCGGTCGTCGGCACGCCGATGCGGAGATAGCAGAGATTCTTTCCCACCTCGACGAGACGTGGTTTTCGTGGTACGGCGATATCGATGACGCGTCGCCGTTCTATTACCGGATCCACAGCCCTGTGGTGATGATCGAGTTCGACCATCACCCCGGAGTTATATTCGATAACGATGTTCCTACCCGGAACCATATTCATACCCTGATGCGCACACCAAACGGTGGTGACTACGGCGCCGATCTCCTCCGGCAACATTACGAACGTTTCGACCACTCTAGCGGCGTACATAAACCGCGCAAGAACTGATTTGTGCTGACGCAGGCATTGGTCTTGTCGACAGGGCTAGATCATGTTAGTGAAGTCGATTCGCCGACCGGTTCGGATTCTCGGACGCTGGGTACGGCCGTCCGTCCGTCGGCGGTGTCTTCGGACATGGGCCGCCGCTCTCGTTGCAGCACGGGCCGACCCGAAACAAGATCTCTGGGCCTGTTCACGTTTCCTAGCGTCGGCTCCCGCTTAGCCAAAGTGGGCGCCAACGCGCGCCGTCGGTGGCCGATTCTCAGCGACGAGGAGCTACGTCGCCGCAGCTAGAGTCTTCACCGAGCGACTGTCGGCGATGTGCGGCGACTGGCCTGAGCTGCTTTGGGAGCAGGAGGCCGCGGGTTCGAATCCCGCCATCGGGCTTGTCGTTCTGCCCGCCGGGAAATCGTGTTGCGAGTGGCAGGCATCGGATGTCTGATTGACCGGCCACCAATGACGGGAGGGAACATGACGGGCACGTCGCTGCCCGCTCCCACGCTGCACACTGCTCGCCTCCGGCTGCGTCCTTTCGACGACGCGGATGCGGACGACCTGTTCGCGCTGCACAGCAGCGCCTGCGTGCTGCGCTACTGGGACGCGCCGCCGTGGAGCGAACGCGTGCGCGCCGAGCGGTTCATCACGGCTTGCCGGCAGATGGCACAGGAGGGCACCGGGGCGCGGCTGGCCGTGGATCGTGTCTGCGACGGGGCGTTCATCGGCTGGTGCAGCCTGAGCCGGTGGAATCCGGACTACCGCAGCGCGTCGCTGGGCTACTGCTTCGACGATGCGGCGTGGGGCCGCGGCTACGCGACGGAGGCCGCGCGCGTCTTGCTGCGGTGGGCATTCGACACGCTGGACCTCAATCGCGTCCAGGCTGAGACCGATACCCGCAACGTGGCATCTGCCCGCGTGCTGGAGAAACTCGGGTTCGTGCGGGAAGGGACGCTGCGGGAAGACTGCGTCGTGAACGGCGAGGTCTCGGACTCGTGGGTCTACGGGCTGATCAGGCGGGAGTGGGGGCCGTCGTCCGAGCCGGTTGCCGCCCGCTAACTTGTCAGCTCGCGTAGCAGCCGGGGCAGTTCGGCCGGGAAGAACGCCTCGCCAGCGGCCCGCAGGCCGGCGACATCCCACCAGCGGTAGCCGACCACCGTCCCCAGCTCTATCGTGTCCAAGCCCGCGAGGCTCACCTCGAAAGACTCCACACGCAGTAGGAAGTATTATTCCTCTTCCTGGCGGTACCGTCTTCCGTCGAAAGCTGAACTCGGCGATCCGGTGCCACACAGGCTCGCCGAGTTCAGCGGGATCGACCGCCAGGCCAGTCTCCTCCAGCAGCACCCGCGCGGCCGCCGCGGCAGGGCTTTCACCGGGATCGATACCCCCGCCGATGGTGAACCAGAACAGGTCAGCGGGCGCAGACGGATTGAATCCGTGCAGCAACAGCACCCGCTGGTCGGCGTCCACCGCCAGAACCCGCGCCGCGCGCCTGGGTATGACTTCCGAGTCGTCCACGCAGGTCACCGTACCTGGGCCCATACGGCCGGGAATATCCGCTCATGCACGATATGCGGGCGATCTTCAAAGGATCCTGGCAGCCTGACATGCGTGTACCTGTGAAGATGCCGTCCGCCTGGCTTTGATCGTCAGAGCCTCGTGGATGCGGGCGCCAGCAGACCGGCACGCTCGCCGCGGCAGTGCCCGGACCCGGCTGGCTCTCACGAGGACGGAGCTGCGGTGCCCAGGACGGAGTTGAGGGTGCGGGTGAGCCAGGCAGCGGCGGCTTCGGCAGAGTCGGGGGCGCTGCCATGGCGAGCGGCGACGTACAGATCGGGGCGGACCAGCAGGACGCCGCCGTCGGAGATCTCGCGCAGCTCAGCCCAGGTGCCATAGGGGTCTTCGATGGGCTCGCGGGGGCCGATCGAGACTCCGGTAATCGGCAGGCCGGTCCGGCGGGTGAAGGCGGCTGCGGCGTCGAGCCAGGCCTGGCCGCCGATTCCGGTCCAGACGCTGAAAGCGCCATGGCCCGCTAGGTCGAGCGTCGAGACGCGGTAACCGGCGCGCGTCACCCAGGTGTGAGGGAGCTTGGCGCCGGGCCATGTCGTGGGCTGAGCGTAAAGCTCGGAGTCGCGGGTGAAGCCCGGCATGGCGGTGCCGTCCGGTATGACGGCCGACGAGGCGTAGCGGTGGTTGTGCTCCACCCCATGCGCGTCGAACTCGTAGGCCTTGTAGGCGATGGCCTCGCGGAGGTTCTGCCGGATCTTCTCGCCCTCCGGGCCGGGGGCTACGCGGAGCGCCAGCTGCTGGTTCAGCTTGGCGACGTCGGAGGTGTCGTCGACGTCGAGGGCCGCGACGATGCGCCCCGTGTCCGCGATGCTCTGGTTGGCCCGCTCGACGATCTGGCGAGCCACCGGAGCCCGCTCGGCGTCGTAAGACTCCAGCAGTGACGGGTCCGCCCAGCCCTGGATGACGGCGTGCAGCTTCCAGGCAAGGTTGTAGGAGTCCTGAATGGAGGTGTTCGATCCCAGGCCGTTGGTCGGCGGGTGCCGGTGGACAGCATCACCGACGCAGAACACCCGGCCGCTGGCGACCGTGGTCGCGAAGTGGTGATTCACCGTCCAGGGGAGCCGAGAGGTAACGCGCATTTCGAAGTCGTCGGTTCCGACCAGCTGCACGGCCAGCTCGCGCGCGAACTCGTCGGTAATCTCAGGCGGCCCGGCCGCAGCCTCGTAGCCCCACATCAGCATCCACTCATGCCACGGCTTGATCATCCGCAGTACGCCGAGCCCGACGCCTTCCTTCTCGGCACCCGGCTGCAACATCCAGTACAGGACGGACGGACGGTGCGCCACGAAGCGACTCAAGTCGGCCTCGAAAATGATGTGCAGCGCGCCCCCGACGGCGCCGGGGCCCTCGAAAGGCAGCCCGAGGTCGGCCGCTACAGCGCTGCGAGCCCCGTCCGCGCCGACGACATACTTCGACCGGATAGCGTAGACCGCGCCAGTCAGCCGGTCCCTGACCTGGGTGGTCACGCCGGACTCGTCCTGCACGTGCGAGAGATACTCGGTGTCGAAGCGCACCCTAGCGCCGCGGGCCTGGGCAGCCTGCATCATCACCGGCTCGGTGATGGTCTGGGGCGCGTCCAGCATGGTGCACGGGCTCTGCAGCTCATAGTCGGCGTGCCGACGGGTGTCGGTGCCCCAGGACGGGATCCGGCCTAGCTCGTCGCCGACCAGGCTGGTGCAGAAGGTCGTATTGCCCATGTACTCCCAGGGCGTGGCCTCGCGCATCAGCCGCTGCTCCAGGCCCATGTCGCGCAGGGTCTCCATGGTGCGCTGGTTGGTGATGTGCGCCCGGGGCGTGTCCGATAGCTGCCCGTACTTGGTCACTACGAGAGTCCGGGTGCCGTAGGTAGCCAGGAAGAGCGCGGCCCCGGCGCCACCTGGCCCGGACCCGACGACCAGGACGTCGGTGCTCACCGCAGGCTCGCCGTTGGCCATGATGCGCTCCTCGGCTAGGTCAGGTTAGGTGTCGGGATTAGGGCAGCGTTACGTGCGCCAACTGTGCCTGTCAAGACGCAAAGCTAGGAGTCAAAGAGGCACCGCTGTCCACCGCCGCAGTCCGTCGGCTCAGCAGACAGCCCGGCCACACCTGCCGCTACTACATCCCGCCCGACGCCGCCATCATCGCCGCCCTGCTCGCCCTCCGCGACGAGATCATCGCCCCGATCATCGAAAGGCGAGTCTCTAGGTGGTCGGGTCGACCGGGCTCGTGCTCGGCGTCAGCGAGCCCGGCCGAATCGTCACGAGGGTGCCATAGGACAGGTACTGCCAGGCGGTCTTGGCCACGCTCCAGGGCAGCTCGACGCAGCCCAGGCTCTGCGGGAAACCATACGACGCCCGCGGGTACCAGTGCACGGCCAAGCTGCCGCGGAAATAGGAGATGTAGTACACCGGGCTGGAGTACCGGGTTCCGTTCGGATTCGTCCCCTTCATGTCCTGGTAGTAGTGCTTCAGGTAGACCGGCGACGTGCCGATCGTCGTCGGCGAGGCCGGGATGCCGGTGTCGGCGTCCGTCTGCAGCACCTGGTGGCCGTTGTGCCAGATCGTCAGTGTCTCCGGGTCGCCCTCGCTGGCGATCGCGTAGGTGTAGCCGTTCTTGTTCGCGTCATGAGCGGCCACCGCCGCGAACAGCGCATCCCACACCTTGGGCCCGGCGATACCGTAGATCTTCAGGCCGTGCTGCTGCTCGAAGGCCATGACCGCGCCCTGGAGGATCAGGCCGTCGGTTGTGCCGTCCCGCCAGAAGCGCCGCAGTTCGCTCGGGTAGCCGGACTTCCAGGTGAAGTGGCCCTGAGGCGCGTTGTCGGCAGCGGCCAGCTGGCCGGCCGCGTCATTGTCGGCCGGTACCGTCTGCCCGGCTGACGGCGTCCAGGTCAGCGGCAGGTAGCCGAGCTGTGCGAGCAGTTCGTCGAGCCGGGCCGTCGAGTAGGCGGACGCCCGGAGCGCGGGACGGTCCCGCCACTGGTGTTGGCGAGCGCGGTCCAGATTCCGGCGACCAGCAGGAGGACGACGGCGCCTCCCACGGCCACGATCCGCGTACGAGGCTGTGTCGCAGAAGACAATGCGGTTCCCTCTGTCAACCGTGATGGCTGCGGTATCCCGGATGAGCCCACGTGTGTGCGGCCACCCCTTTTCTTCGGGACTGATCGCCTGGCTGCGGCCCGGCGCATCGAAGATCTCGAGCACGCCCATCTGGGGCGTGCGGGTCAGGTCCGGCCGGCCACACCCGGCCATCGCTTCCGCTGTAACCTGTGTAACGCGGCAATCCACACCGGATCATCCCGAGATATCTCAGGGCGTCACAAAACCGCCCGAGGCGCAGGGGACCATCAGCGGCAGCAGCGCCCCGGCCGTGACCTGGTGGTTCTGTGAGCTATCGGGACAGGCAGCGACCTCGCCAGATCGGCGACCGCAGGTCATGCTGAGCGCTCGCTCGTTAGACGGGACCTTGCCGGCGGAAGCGAGCAGGCGCGATCACCTGGTGGGCCTCGGCGCAGATGCTGGCCACCTCATCCCAGTCGACGTCGCCGTCCAGCCGGACCCCGAGCCAACCCCGATGGCCCACGTACGGGGGCCGGAAGAAGCGGTCCGGTTCGGTGCTTGTGAGCTCCTCCTGGGCGCCCGGCGGTGCCGCACACCACATGTGCGGGAACCGGAGGTCGTGATGCCCAGCCGGCCACAGCATGACGAACTGCAGGCCGGCGAAGAACGCCGGGGATCCGTGACTGGTACGTTCCTCGGCACCGGGCAGCGCCAGGCAGATACTGCGGACCCGGTCCTCGATCGCAGCGGGATCAGGCTGTCGCTGGTGCGGGCGCACGGTCACGATCTTAGATCCATCAGCTTCTCGCCCAGTGGTGGCGCGCCTGGCGCTAGTCCAAGCTGTAGGTGATGCCACGCTGCGGCCGGATTTTGCGCTTGTGCGGGATCCGTACCCGGTGTCTCCGCCTGCCAGAGGGCGACCTGCACCGGCGATGGAGGTGGGCATGACGATGGTGCACTGGGCTCGTCATGGTGAGAACGTCGCCAACATGTCGAGAACCTTCTCCTAGCGTCCTCACATGCCCCCAGTGGGGCGCGGTGTGGATCTTAGGCTGCGCGGCGGATGCCATGATGACAGGGACCCTGTTGCGAGCAGGAGGTGACATGCCGGTCTTCGACGAGTACCGCGGGCAGCGGACCGTGTTGCTCACGACTCGCAAGCGCGACGGCTCGACTGTCGGCACGCTAGTCAACATTGCCCTGGGCCCGGACGGGTGCGCCTACTTCCGCACGTGGTCTGCGACCGGGAAGGTCAAGCGCATGCGGAACTTCCCGCAGGTCTGGATCGCGCCGTGTACCGTGCGCGGGAAAACCACCGGTCCCCGGCAACTGGCGACTGCGGTGCCGGTGTCCGGGCCGCAGGCCGCCGTGGCTGCCAGAGCGCTGGCAGCCAAGTACCCGGTACTCCAGGGCCTGCTGGTTCCGGCCTTTCACCGGCTTACCAGCAAGACCACTGTTCACTACCTGCTCCTGCCGCCTGACGTCGCGTGAGTGCTGGTGAGCACTCGGCGACTACCCCTGAGTGACCGGCGAGCACGTGACTATCGTGGCCGCCGGTAAATGCTTTGCCGCCCGTCGGCGCGCAGTCCTACTATGGCCGCGCCGCGCGGCAAGAAATGTCCTCTGTATCAGGAAGGAGGTGCCCGCGATGTTCGCTAATCGTCAGACGCCTCCAAGGGTTGCTCTCTAGCAATCCTGTAGACGCACTGCGGGCACCCTCAGGAATCTGGCCTCAGCCAATCCTGAGGGTGCCTTCTAACCGGCGTCGGGGAAGCCGAACTGCACAAGATCTAACTCGGTGTCCGC
>CAVQEN010000010.1:0-51747 GCA_963711535.1 uncultured Actinomycetota bacterium
ACATTCCGCAGTGTCCGGTATGGGCGTGAATTCGCCTGATGCGCAGCTGCCGGGGTCGTGACACGCGGTGATTTCGGGTTGTTGAGCCGCAGTGTCATGTCGGTTACTCTCCGTGCATCAATGTTGCGGCGGATGCAACGGGGGGTTTGGGGTGGGTGCTGCCGGGTTGCCGGGCTGCGCGCGGCTGGAGCTGGCGCAGGGGGTCGTGCCGCTGAACCCGCAGGAGGCGGTGTTCGAGGCGATGCTGGCGGGGTGGGCGCGGCAGCAGCGGAGCCGGTTCCTGGGGGAGGAGGCGACGATCGGGCCGCGGGCGGCGGTGGTGCGCCGGCTGGCCGGGTTCGCGGGGCAGTACCCGTGGGAGTGGGAGCCGGCCGAGGCGGAGGCGTTCATCAGCCACCTGCGGTCCGGGGCGCGGCCGGTCGCGGTCTCGACGGCGCGCTGGTACGAGGGCGCGCTGCGGTTGTTTTGCGAGTACGTCACCGATCCGAGGTATGAGTGGGCAGAAGTATGCGGCGAAAGGTTTGGCCGGCGCCCGGTGCAGGTGTTCCACGAGTGGAACAGCGTGGCGCACGTCAGCGAGTACGAGGGAGCGCCCGCCCGGCGCCCGCTGACCTATGACGAGGTGCAGGCGCTGTTCGACGCGGCCGACGGGCGGGCGGAGGAGATCCGCGCCCGGGGCCGCAAGGGCGCGCTGGCCGCGCTGCGGGACGCGGCGGTGCTGAAGACGGTCTACGCCTACGGGCTGTTCTCCGGGGTTCGTCCGGTGCGCAGGAGGCTTAGTTTCTTGCGTTTGTGCAGCTCAGAGGCTGTTAGGTGAGACGTTACCTGCTGCGACAGGTGTGGTGCAACGACCTGGGCCGGCGTGTCACCGGGGCCGGGCCGCGTGGTTGAGCTGCGTCATGAGCTCGCGGTTGGTGGCGCGGGAAGCGGCGAGTTCGTCGTCGCGTTCTTCGAGTTGCAGCCGCAGGTCGGTGATCTGCTGTTCCTGGTGGGTGATCTTCTGGTTCAGGGCGTCGATGTCGGCTGGGGCGCCGAGCCCGGACTCGCGCCAGGCCTGGTCTCCGAGAGCCTCCGACAGGCGCTTTTCCAGGTGCTGGACGCGGGTGCTGAGGCGGACGGCGCGTTCGTGCGCGGCGAGCAGGTCCGCTTGCAGCGAGGCCCGGGTGACGGAAGGACCAGCGGCGCTGCTGGCAGCTGGTTCGGCCTGGAGGGCGTGGATCTTTTCCAGCAGGTCGCGGTGCCGGTAGATGAACGTCCTGTCGACTCCGGCGGCGCGGGCGATCCCGGAGGCGCTGATCTCGGCGCCTTCTGCGGCGGCGCGGTCGAGCGCGGCGGTGACGCGCTGCCGGCGGCGCAGGGAATCGGCCTGGCGGCCTTCCAGCATGGGCTTGGACCTGGCGGTGTTCACGCGGTGACCTCCGGTGTCGCTGTGAGCGGGGCGGGTGCGCTGGCGCGGAGTGCGGGCATGCCGAGGGGGACTGCGTGGGCGGCGCGGTGACGGCGCACCACCGCGACTGCTTCGTCGATCTGGGCTCGCTCGGCGTCGCCGAGGCCGGCGATGTCGCCCTTGATCTGGGCGATCAGGCGCCGGATCCGGGAGATCTCCTCCTCGGCGGGGGTGGCGTCGGCGCGGGCCCACTCGTCGACGCCGTCGATGGCGGCAGCCAGCCGTTCCCGGGTGCGGAGCAGGTCGTGGAGGTGGGCCTGCAGGTCGGGCAGGAACGCGACGTTGGTGCGGAAGTGGTCGCAGCCGGCGCAGCGGAACCGGACCGGGCAGGCGCCGCCTCCGGCCTGGACGTTGGAGGGCTCGGTGCAGGTGCCGTAGGGGACGGCGACTTCCCCGACTGCGTGGCGGGCCCGTTCGGAGTCCAGCAGGGCGCGGGCGTCGCGCCAGATGCGGTTGCCGTGCCGGTCGAAGCTGAGCGTGGTGACCTTGTCGACGGCGTCGCGGCGGCGGTCTTCGCCGATCCGGTAGTAGGAGCGGGTCACCGAGTAGCTCCG
Source organism: uncultured Actinomycetota bacterium (assembly GCA_963711535.1). Taxonomy (GTDB): domain Bacteria; phylum Actinomycetota; class Actinomycetes; order Streptosporangiales; family Streptosporangiaceae; genus JAJYUU01. Next base: position 2,002 of record CAVQEN010000010.1, read on the forward strand.
GTGATCGAGGAGCTCGGCGAGCACGTCGATGGGAACGCCGGCGTCAGCGTGCCTTTGGGCGTAGCTGTGGCGGTATGCGTAGGGCACGATCTTGGCGGTGTCGAACGTGACCCCGTCGCGGGTGAGCAGGGGCGGCAGGGTGCTGACCCAGTCGCGGTGGCGGGCTTCCAGGGTGCCTCTGCTGATCGGCTTGGTCCCGTCGGGGTTTCGGTAGCTGGTGGGCAGCAGTTTCAGCTTCGCGGCCGGGGCGTGGGGAAACCGTTGCCGGACCCGCTGCTGCTGGCTGGTGATCACCTCGGCGGTCGCGGCGCTGATCGGCAGCCGGCGGCCGAGCCGGTCGGCTTTGACGTTGTCGTAGACCAGGACCGCCCCGCCGTCCTTGTCGCGGGCCAGGCAGTCCAGCGGCAGGCCGAGGATGTCCTCGGGCCGGCGGCCGGTGTCGATCCCGATCTGGGTGGCAGCTCTGACCTCGGCGGGCTCCAGAGTGCTCAGGTGGGCGCACAGGACCGCCATGATCTCCGGCGGCAGGTCCCGGCCGGGCTCGCCGCGCTCCGGGTCGGCGGGGATGTCGCCGCGTTCGACGGCGAAGTCCCCGGGCAGCCCGGCCGCAGCCTGGCCGGGGCGGGTCAGGCCCAGGGCGCGGATCCCGGCCAGCACCGCCCGCACGTCCCGGCAGATCATGTTGCGGCGGTAACGGCTCACCTGGCCGGCGGACTCCAGGTAGGCGATCCGGTTGAGGAAGTTCTCCAGGTCCCCGCGTCCCAGCGCCGCCGGGTCGCAGCCGTGGTCAGGGCGGGAATGCAGGGACTGCGACAGCAGCCCGACGCTGTTGATCTTTCCCCGGACCCGGGAAGCGCCGCTGCCGCGGTGGCGCGGCAGCTGATCGGCCGCCCACTGCTTGGACGCGGCGGCCAGCCACGGCTGGGCAAGCACGGTGAAGGACAAGGTGCCGGGGCGGCCGAAGACAGCCAGGTCCCAGCTGTCCTTGCCCTGCTCACGTCCCGGGTCGGCCAGCGCGCGGCGGGCATCGCGGGCGAAGGCGCGCAGCACGGACCTGGCGCGCTTGCCCGGGGCCAGGCCGGGGTCGCAGTCGTGGATCGAAGCGGCCTGCCGGCGGCGGAGCGTGTCGCCGACCGCCCGCAGCACCACGTCGGTGAGACGGAGCCCTTCCCGCAGCCGGGTCTGCAGGCCGACCAGCATCTCCGCGACGACCAGCGGCGGCAGGGCCCGCAGGTTCACCTGCCCCGGCTCGGCGACGCCGGGCTCGGTGGCCTGCCAGCGCTGCTCGTCGGTCCCGGTGCCCTCGCGCTGGGCCACGCGCCACCGCTGGTAGTGAGTGTTGCAGTAGCCGGCGGCGCCGTCGGCCGTGCGGGTGCACGCCAGCACCAGGCACGCCGGAAGAGGCGGCAGGGGCCGCACCCGCCGGCCGGTGATGAACTGCTCCAACGGGATAGGCGTCCGGCGGCTGCGGAACTGCTTGGCGTGCGGTTCGCACAGCACCGCACCGCGCACCGTCGGCTTGCACCCGCAGTCCGGCACCGCGCAGTGCCCGGCGGGCGCGGGCGCGGCGGGAAGCTGCCGGGCCGCGGTGATCCCGGCGGCGCTCATCCCGAGTTCCCTCAGCCGGGTGAAGCACCGGTAGCACACGCCGGGGCAGTCGTTGTGGACGGTCCCGTCGCATCCTTCCGCCTGGCATACCTGGCGGCCCAGCAGCCGGTGCTGCGCGGGCAGGAACAAGATCCGGGACGCCGGGTCCCACCCGGCCTCGGCCAGCAGGCCCCGGTCGAGCGATCCGGCCAGCCGGGCGGCCGCGCCGTCCAGCACGGCCCCGGCCAGCACCTGCGGAAACTCGGCGGACCCGCCGCGGGCCGGGAGCGAAATGACCAGTGCAGCGGCGGTCACCGGCTCTCTCCCGCCTGCCCGCGCGGGCTGGGCACCGCGTCTACTGCGGCCCGCAGCCGGGAGGAATCAGGATGAACGTAGACCTGAGAGGAGGAAATCGCCGCGTGTCCGAGCAGGTCAGCGACCACGTCGATCCCCGCGCCGGCGTCGGCGGCATTGCTTCCGAAGGCGTGGCGGAGCTGATGAGGGCTAACTGGTTCCTCCATGCCGGCCCGGCGGGACAGGGCCGTGAGCAGCTCCCCGATCGCGTCCGGGCGCATCGGCGCTCCGATCGTGCCGCGGGACAAGTTGACCAGCGTGAAATCGCTGGATCGTGCCCGCGGCACCCGCATCCGCTCGAACTCGTAGGTGTCGAAGGCCTGCACGACGAGGAAGTCAAGCGGCACGGCGCGCTGCCGGCGGGACTTGGCCCACGCCCCGTTCGGGTTGTCCTCCCGGCGGATCACGTGCAGGTGCGCGCGGGCGACCTCGCAGCCCAGCCGCCGCGAGTCAGCCAGCAGGTGCACGTCGCTGCGGCGCAGCCCGCAGACCTCGCCGCGGCGGAGCCCGGCCCGGGCCATCAGCAGCACGATCAGCCGGTCCCGCGCCGACCGGCACGCGCCCAGCAGCGCGACGATCTCCTCGTCGCTGGCGCGGTCGACCGCTGTTTCCGGTTCCCGCAGGCGGTGCCGGGCCCGCAGCCGCCACGCCATCCGCCCGTCCTCGCCGCGGGCCTGCCCCGGCAGGTCACGGTCGTCGGCCACCTCATACAGCAGCGGCACCAGGCCCGCCGGGCCCTGCCCGGCGGAGACCGCGTGCACCACCATCCCGCGCACGGCGGTCAGCACGCCGTTGATCCGCGACGCCGACCGGGCCGGCGCGGACCCGGGTCCCGCCAGCAGCATCCCCGGGACAGCCGCGCCGACGTCAGCACCCGACGCCGACGGCCCGGCATGGGCCAGCCACGTCATGAACGAGGCGAACTGCTCGACCCCGGCCTGCCAGGGCCGGCCCGTCCGCGCGCACCAGCGCAGGAACAGCGCGATCGCGTGCGCGTACGCCTTCGTCGTGGACTCGGCCCCGTCGCGGCCGAACCGCAGATACCGCAGGAAGCCGTCCGCGACGGCCACGACCTGCAGATCGTCATCCAGCACCGTCCAGTACCTCTGCCCGGACGGCAGCCTCACCGGAAACGCCCGCATCCCCTGATCCCCCCGATCTCGTGCCTGGCTAACCGAACATCTACCAGCCACGAGCACGACACCCACGGAGAAACACCGCGCCACCAGCAAGAACGCACCGACAAGGCAACGTCATGCAACGGGTCCCGGACCCCCGGAAAAGGGCTGCGCCGGCGGGAAGCGAGCGGCCTGGACCTGGCCGACCTGCGGCACAACCCGAAGGCCCCGCAGTACGGCCGGTACGGCGGGCTGTTCGTGCGGTGGGGCAAGGCGTCCCGGGGCGGCCCGCCCCGGCGGCGCACCGTGCTGACGGTCCCGGAGATGGACTGGATCGCGGGGGTGCTGGAGCACTGGGTCGGCGAGGTCCGGCCGGGGTTCGGGCCCGGGTCGCTGGCGGCGCTGTGGGTCACCGAGCGGGCCGGCCGCCTGTCGGCGCGGGCGGTCGACGACGCGTTCACCGCTGCCAGCAGGGCGGCCGGGCTGCCCGCCGAGCTGGACCTGCACTGCCTGCGGCACGTTCTCTCCGCTTAGTTACTGTGTTGCGATTCGCCCTGGCCTCCCGGGTCGAGCTGTGGTTTTCGGCTGCGGCGGGCCGTGTCGTGTTTCTATGGTTCCGGATCGTGATCCTCACCTTCTTCTCGTCCCAGGGCTGGGAGTCCTGGGACACCGGGCACCGGCCGCTGATCCCGGAGCGGATGCCGGTGCTGGTCGACGACGACCTGCTGTTCGAGGACGGCCCTGGCGCTCCCCGCCCGGTCGTGGCGGTGAACCAGTGGCTGCGGGAGCTTCCCGTTAGCGGTGCCCCGGCTCCTGCCACGTGGGAGGCCTACGCCCGTGCGATCAGGGCGTGGATGGAGTTCCTGGTTCCCCATGGCGTTGGGGTGTTCGACTCGCGGGAGCGGCTGAAGCTGGCGCTGGGCCGGTATGCCGAGTACCGGGCTGCTGGCCCGGAGCGGCAGCGGTTCTCGGCCACGACGTGGGGCCGGCACATGAGCATCCTGTCGCTGTTCTACCGGTGGGCGATGGAGGAGGGCCACGCGCAGGCCGAGCCGTTCACCTACCGGACGGCACGGGCGCTGTTCGCCGGGACGGGCCGCGAGGTCCGGGTGAACCTGGCGGTGCGGCGGACCCCGAAGCCGCACGTGACGATCAGGTACCTAGAACCCGACTTCACCGAGCTGTTCCTCGCCAGCCTGCGCGGACTCGCACGCGACGGGGCAGCCGACACCGGGTATCACGGCCGGGAGCTGACGCGCAACGCCGCGGTCGCCGGGCTGGCGCTGGCCACCGGGCTGCGGCTGCAGGAATTCACCTACCTATTGCCCTGGGAGGTCCCGGCGCTCCCGCTCCGGCCGACCGCGAGGCCGATCCCGTTCCCGGTGCCGGCCGGGGTGACGAAAGGGCGGAAGTTCCGCACCACGTGGGCTTCCTATGACGCGCTGGCCGCAGTGCACGGCTACCTGGCCCTCGACCGGGCCGCGACCACGGACGGCTCGTTCTGGCGCCCGCCGCCACGGTGGGGCGAGCCGCTGCTGGTGACCGAGCCGGACGAGCGTGGCGGGCGGGTCAACGGCGTCAGGCGGAAGTGGGACACGCTCACCCCGGCCGACCGGCGCAGGCTGGTCGCCCCTGACGGCGGCTCGTGCCTGCTGGCGGTCAAGAACGGCGGCGGCCCGTTCACCGCCTGGGCGACAGTATTCGAGCGGGCCTCTGACCGGATCCGGGCCACGGCCGAGCCACGCTTCCCCCACGTCACGCCCCACCGGTTGCGGCACAGCTTCGCGATGCGGACCCTTGAGTACCTGGTAGCCGGCCACTACCGCCAGGCCGCCGGGCTGGTGAAGGACACCGACGCCGATGCCGCCCTGGCGCTCTACCTGACCAAGGCCGACCCCCTGCTGGTCCTGCGTGACTTGCTGGGTCACTCGACTGTCCTGACCACGGAAAAGTACCTCAGAAGGCTGGATACCACTCGCATCTACCGGGATGCCTACGAAGGCGCCGGGGTTGCCTGCGGGCTCCTGGACGAGCAGGCGGCCGACCGGGAAGCCGATGCGGAGTTCCGCGGCGACGATGGCGAGGCGGACTGATGCCCGCCGAGGTCACGGAGGATCCGCTGGGCATCGCGTGCGTGTTCAGCGACGGCACGTCCGCCTCGTTCAGCTTGGACGGGCTACCCTGCCCGGTGCTGGCACGGGACCTGCTGGCCGGCCTGGCCGAGTTGGTCCACCCGCACGGCACGGTCGACTCGGCCGGATCGGTCGGGCATTACGCGCAGTCCGTCCGGCACATGACCCGCCACCTGGCCGCCGGCGGGTTCGCGGGGGGCGCGGCCGGCCTCCGCCGGGCTCAGGTGGCCCAGTACTGGGTCGCCGCCTCCGGCACCAGGGAGGCCTGCACCCGCCGGATGCTACTGGGATTCCAAGCCGTCGGCGGAACCCTGGACGCCAGGCTGGCCGAGCTCGCCGCCGGGCGGGCTTACAACCCCCAGCGCAGCCACCACCAGCTACCGCCGTATTCCGAGGCCGAGTGGGAGCGCCTGGCCAGCACCTGCCAGGCGATCACCAGCGAGTCGTACGCGGCGCACAAGAACGCCCTGGCCGCCGCAGGGCGAGGCCGGCACCCCCGCGATCACGGCTGGAGCGGGGACAACCTCCGCTGGCTCCTCGCCCGGGCCGGCCCGTCGGCATCGTCGCGTTCGGGGAGCACCTGGGTTGCTCGGACAACGTGGTCCGCCAGCGGGGCGGGGTCCTGGAGGCCAGCCGGGACCTGTTCCCGGCCCTGGACGTCGTGATCGCCTACCGGCTGCTGTTCGGCGTCTACTCCGGCATCGTCCCCGACGGCATCGACGACCTGGTCACCGGCGACATCGACTGGGCCGGGGACTCCACCATCCTGCTGTCCTACGTCAAAGGCCGGACCGCCGTCGAGAGCCTGAACCTGCCCCGGCATGCGGTCCGCCTGCTCGAGCAGTGGCTCGCCCACTCGGCCCTGCTGCGCAGCCACGCCGACTCCGCAGAGCGCCGGGACCTCTGGCTGCGGCTGAAGAAGCCCGGCGGCACCGAGATATCGGCGAAGGGCGGGAGGGCCAGTCGCATCGCCGTCCAACGCTGGATCGAACGCCACGGGGTGGTCGGCGACGACGGCAGGCCGCTGAAAATCCATCAGTCCCGCATCCGCACCACGCACCTGTCGATGCGAGACAAGCGGACCTGGGCCGGCCGCGGGCGCGCGACGATCGACCCCAACCACACCCCGGAGGTCGAAGGCGACCACTACCTGACCGCGACCACGCCGTCCCAGCGCCAGGCAGCCGAGGCCATCGTGGAAGACGCACAGCACGACCTGCTCCGCAGGGCCAGTCCGCCCGTGGTGATCTCCAGCGAGGATGCCGCCAGCCTGGCCCGCAGCTACCCCGAGCTGGTCACATCGCTCGGCCTCGACGACACGGTGATCGCCGACCTGGTCGGCGGCCAGCGGGACGTGTTCACCGCCGCCTGCGCCGACCAGCTGTCCGGGCTGCACGGGCCAAAGGGCAAGCCCTGCCCGGCGCGGCCGTGGGTCTGCCTGCTCTGCCCGCTGGCGGTGTTCGCGCCCCGCCACGTCCCGAACCTGCTGCAGCTGAAGGCGTTCTTCTCCCGCCAGTGGCGGCAGATGCCCGCCGCCCAGTTCATGGCCGTCTTCGGTCCCTACTCCCAGCGGGTCACCGAGGTGCTGGCCCGCCTCGACCCGGCCGTCGTCGCCCGCGCAGCCGCCGGCATCAGCGACCGCGACGACGAGATCCCCCTGCGACCGGAGGAGTTCACCCGATGACCGGAACCGCCGCGCTGCCCGGGGCCAAAGGTCCCGTCCAGTCCCCGTTCGCGGGCGCGGACGTCTGCCAGGAGGCCGGCCTCTCCCTGCCCGACGGCGCCCCGCGGCCCGTGTTCGAAGACGACCTGTGGGACTTCACCCAGGTCATCGGCCTGCCCCGGCAACTGTCCAAGGTCAGCCGCCGGTTCGACTTCGCCGCGATCGCCGGCGCCAGCTGGCAGCTGGTCGCCAAGGAGCAGATCATGGCCATGCTCGCCCCCAGGCACGACGCCGTGATGCCGCTGCCGCACGCCTACCGGACCCCGCTGCACCTGGGCACCGCGTTCGGCCGGCTGGCCGAGCTGACCCGGTTCCTGAACTGGCTGGCTAGCCAGGGCACCACGAGCCTCGCCGACATCGACGAGGACTGCTGCGAGGCATGGATGGCCCACCGGCGCTTTCTGCTCGACGACGACGGCCACGTGGCCGGCGAGCGCAGCCCCGCGACCCGCAGGGCTGCCGCCCAGGTCGTCGCGGACTTGGTCACCCACCGGGAGCTGTTCACCACCGACAGGGTCTCTGCGGGCCTGCGGCCCTGGCGGGGCTCCGCTCCCTCGGTCGTCGCAGAGATGCCCGCGCCCGGGCAGAACAAGACCCCGCCCGTCGCCGACAGCGTCCTGCAGCCGTTGCTGGCCGCGGCCCTCTACCTAACGGGCATCCTCGGCCCGCACGCGCCCGAACTGCTGGAGCAGGTCCGGGACGCCGACCAGAAATGGTCCCTCAAGCACGGCGAGCACGTCCTGACGGGCTGGCTACCCGCCAGGGAGATCATCCAGGTCCTTGAAGGCTATGAGGAAAGAAACGAGCCGCTGCCGCGGCCGCCGAGCACGTCATCCGCAAGCGGCTGGACGGAGGCTGGTCACCCGATGACCCGCTAGCGCCGATCTCCCTGGGGCTGATCGCCCGGCAGGCGGGCTTCACCCAGTTCTGGGGCCAGTGGATCCCGCACCTGCGCCACCGGATCGAGGCGACACTGGCCGCCGTCGGAGCGGAGAAGCCGCTCGGCCGCGATGCCGCCGCCGTCGATCGCGCCGCCGGGGACGGCACCGTCCCCTGGACGGCACCGCTGGACCGGCTGGAGGCCATCGCCCTGGTCGGTATCGTCCGCACGGCCTCGATCACGCTGCTTGCCGCGGTCTCCGGGATGCGCTCGTCGGAGCTGATGGAGCTGGAAGTCGGCTGCTGCCGCCCGCCTGAAGAGCACGGCCCCGGCCTCGTCCGCTACCGGCTGGCCAGCAAGGTCATCAAGGGCCAGCCACTCGGCGGGACACCCGACGAGTGGGTCGTCATCGAACCTGCCTACGAGGCAGCCCATCTCCTTGAGCGCCTCCACGACGACCCGCAGCCGGGAAAGCCGCTGCTCGGCCGGTTCGCCTTCGACGTCCGCCATACCTGGCTCCGGAACTGGGTCAACGGCCCCTCCGGCCAGCGTCTCGGCCTCGCCCCGATCCCCGACGACCCGGTCAGCCTGCGAGCCTTGCGCAGGACCCTGTTCGATCGAGCTCGCCTACCGGCCAGGAGGCATGCTCGCCGCGAAACTGCACCTCAAGCACATCGCTGTCGCGACTACAGAAGGGTATGCCTCCCGCCCTGGCGGCGCCCAGGCCGAGCTGCTCGCCGAGGTCAACAAGCACGAAGCCGACCGCAACCTCGACCTGGTTCTGGGCCGAGCTCCGCAACTACCAGCAGGGCATCATGCCCGCCGGGCCCGGCGCACGCGAGCTGACCGAGTTCTTCGCCCACATCGACGGCAAGCTCGCGGGCAGCGGCCCCGGAGCGCCAAGGACCCAGGCCAGCGACCGGGACATCCTCAATCTCATCACCAAGCGCGCCAGGGCCCTGCATCTCGGCACCGCGAACTACTGCTGGTTCACCGACCCCTCCCGGGCGCTCTGCCTCCGGCTCGCCGGGACCCCGGCCGCCGACAAGCCCCTCGTCGGCATGTGTGACTCCGCCCGCTGCCCGCAGGCCACCCACCACCCCTGCCACCGGCCCGTCTGGGCTGAGCACGCCGAGCAGACCAAGGCCTTCCTCGGCAGCCTCGGGCCGACCCGCAAGACCGAGCGGGCACGGCTGCAGGCAGACCACGACCGGGCGATGCGCGTCCTGGATGCCATCGACGCAGCCAGCCCCGGCACCGACGACATGGAGAATCATGCGGATCACCGCTGACCAGCGCGCTGCCAACGAGGACCGCATCCGCGCCGCCATCGACCGGCTCCTGCGCGGGGACATCCCGCCCGGCGGCCGGTGCGACGTCAAGACCCTCGCCCGCGAGGCAGGCGTCGACCGCACCGCCTTCTACGGCGACCGCCCCTACGCCCACCTGCGCGAAGAATTCGAGCGACGCATCCAGGCGCTCGGACAGGCCGGCGAGCAACCCGACCCCCGCGACGCCCAGGTCACCCGCCTCAAAGACGAAGTCGCCCGGCTGAAGGGACGCCTGGCCCAGTCGGCAACCACGATCAGCGGCCTCACCACCTTCCAAGCCCAAGCCCTCGCCCGGCTCGCGGCCCAGCACGACGAGATCACCCGGCTTCGCAGCATGACCGCCGCCCGCGGCAACGTCCGAAACTTGCCACTGGCCCGCGATCTCGTCGACAGCAGCCCCATCTCCTGACTCCGGAGGAAAGTGATGCTCGTCACCCGGCCACCAGAGAAACGCAACACCCGCTACCGCGAGCGTTCCCCGCGGCATCGCCGGAAGTTCGGCACGTCAATTGCAACACGAGTCCCACCGAACACGGGGAGTGCAAAAAGAAGAAGGACCTTCATCACGCACCTGGTCGAGTTCGACTACCCGGAGCGGTTCGTCTCGGAGCAGGCCGGGCACCGTTATGCCTCCACGACCGCGATTTACACCGGGGTGTCGGACGACTACCGCAACCGGCTGGTCCGCCGGTCGCTGGAGGCCCGGCCCGAGCTGTGGGAGGGCACGCTGTGAACAGGAAGATGGGCTACCAGTGGAACCTGCGGGCGCTGATGGCGGCCCGCGGCATGTTCGCCACCAGCGACCTGGTGCCGCTGCTGGCCGAGCGCGGCGTCCACCTGTCCCGCGAGCAGGTCTACCGGCTGGTCACCGCCCCGCCGCAGCGGCTGTCGATGGACACCCTGGCCGCGCTGTGCGACATCCTCGGCGCCACCCCGAACGACCTGATCGAGGTCCGGGCCGTCAACGTCCAGGTCGCCAAGGCGGCCGGCGAGACACGGCCCGCGCCGTCGGCCAGGCGCACCGTGGTGCGCCGGCCCGGAGCCTCATGAGCGCCGCCCCGGCGTCCAGGGAGACGCTGGCGCAGATCCTGGACCGGGTCACTGCCGGCGTCGCCGCCGCGGTGCCCGGCCTGGACGAGGCCGGGGCCCGGGCCCTGGTGAGCGAGGCAGCTTCCCGGCGCGGGGCGCTGCGGCACCTCGACCGGCACCTGGCCGCCTTCCCCGGTGCGCTCGCGTCGGGGTCCGCTGACGCGCCGAAGGCGGTGATCGCGCTTGCGGGGCTGCTGGCCGCCGCCGGGTATCGGGGCATCGTCGTGGCCGCGTGCCTGGCTTGCGGCCGTCCGGGCGAGCTGCCGCACCGCTCTGGCGACGGCCGGCTCTGCCGTAACTGCTACCGGCAGCGGCGGCAGGAGCCGTGCCGGCGGTGCGGCCGGACGCGCCCGGTGCACGCCAGGACGGACGGCGGGCCGCTGTGCTCGACGTGCTCTGCCGCTCTCCAGCCGTCCCGGCTCTGCGGGACCTGCGGCCAGGACGGTCAGGTGGCGGCCCGGCGCCCGGACGGCAGCGCCGTCTGCGAGTCGTGCTACCGGCCGCCGGAACGCCCTTGCAGCCGGTGCGGGCGGCTCGCGCTCACCTACGCGTTCCTCCCCGAGGGCGCGGTCTGCCGCAGTTGCGGCGGCCCGCCGCCGCGGCGGTGCGGCGGATGCGGCCTGGACCGCCCCGTCCGGCTGCGCGCCGCGGGCGGCCAGCCGGACCTCTGCGAACGCTGCGCCAGAAGGCCCCCGGCCATCTGCGCTGCCTGCGGTCAGCAAGGCCGGTGCGATACCCGCGACGGCCCGCCCGTCTGCATAGTCTGCCGCACCTGGCCGGCGCATGAGTGCCGGTCATGCGGCCAGGCCCGGCCCGTCATGGCGTGGTGGCCGATGGGACCCGTTTGCGGCGCCTGCTGCCGGCAGATCCGCAGCAGCCCCGCGAACTGCCCGCTCTGCGGCCAGCACCAGGTGCTCCTGGCCGCCGGCCCCGACGGCAGCAGGAGCTGCGGTCCGTGCGCCGGCCACCCGCCCGAGTTCGCCTGCGCCGCCTGCAGCGGCACCGACACGACCCCCCGGCGGCGGCCCTGCGACCGGTGCGCGATGAACCAGCAGCTGCACGCCACGCTCGCCGACCCCGTCCTGGGCATCCCGGCCCAGCTCCAGCCCCTCCTGGCCCACTTCGGCAGCGCGGGCAGCCCGCGGTCGGCCGCCGGCTGGCTCACCGCCATGCCCGGCGGCAGGCTCCTGGCCGCGCTGGCCGCCACAGCCCATCACCGGGAACTCACCCACGCCCTGCTTGACGAGCAGACGCAAACCCCTGCCCTCCATCACGTGCGCGACATGCTCGTCCAGGCCGGCGTCCTTCCCCCGCGCGATGAGTACCTTGAGCGGATCGAGCCCTGGCTCGGCGAGGTCCTCGCCGGCCGCCCCGCGCAGCACGCCGCCCTCGTGCGCCCCTACGTGACCTGGCACGTGCTGCGCCGCGCCCGCCGCCGCTCCCGCGGCACCTCCACCATGTCCGCCGCCGGGTGGGCCCGCGGCCGCATCCTGGCCGCCCTGGCATTCCTGGCCTGGCTCGATGACCGCGGCACCACCCTGGGCACCGCCACCCAGGCAGACGTCGACGACTGGCTCCACGGCGCCACCCGTTACCGCTACCTGCTGCGGGACTTCCTCGCCTGGGCCACCGCCCGCCGCCTGGCCGGCAAGCTCACCGTCCCGGCCCCGCCCCCGTCCGAGCTGACCGGGCTCATCAGCGAAGACAGCCGCCGGCAGCTGCTCAGCCGGTGCCTGCGCGACCCGGGCATCCCGCTCGACGTCCGGACCGCCGGAGCGCTCCTGCTCCTCTACGGCCAGTTCGTCTCACGCCTGACCCGGCTCACCGACGCCGACATCGAACAGCACGGCCCCGACACGTGCCTGCGGCTCGATACCGTCCCGGTCCTCCTCCCGCCCCGCCTCGCCGCCCTCGTCCGCGCCCAGCTCAAGGCCGCCCCAGACCACCCTGGCCCCCGCCCGCTCTTCCCCGGCCGCTCGCCCGCACGGCCCGTCGCACCCCAGACCCTGACCCGCAGGCTCCGCCAGCACGGAATCGAGCCCCGGCAGGCCCGCAACGCCGCGCTCGCCGCGTGGGCATCCGACCTGCCCCCCGCGGTGCTGGCCAGCCTGCTCGGCGTCCACATCCAGACCGCCGTCAACTGGGCCAGCCACATCCGCCGCGACTGGACCGCCTACCTCGCCGAACGGGCGAGCACCCCGGGGGGCGCTCGCCCGCCGCCGGTCGTATTTGTCCCTCAGCGCCTCTGCCAGACCGACACGTGCATGGTGCTCTCTGCCGTGAATGCCGAACGGTCCCAGCCCGCCCAGCGGCACTTCAGTTCCAGTCCTGCGATGCGCGCCATGAGATCCAGCTCGGCCGGCCAGGCATACCGGAACGGGATGCGCCGGAACCGCCCTTTCCCGTCGGCCGACACGGTGACGTGGTTCGACGTGAACTGCTGGGTCGCGGTGTCGTACTGGTCGAACCCCAGATAGCCGGCACCGTCATGACCGGGCGCCACCGTGAACGGGACGGTGTCCTGACCAGGCGGCAGCCGGCGCAGGTCGGGCACCCCCACCTCGATCAGGAACAATCCGCCCCGCTGCAGGTGCGCGGAAGCATTTCGGAAGACGTCGACCTGCCCGTCCTGCGTGGTCACGTTACTGATGGTGTTGAACACCAGGTAGGCCAGGGAGAACTGGCCGGCTACCCGCGTCGTCGTCATGTCGCCGATCGTGACCGCGACCTTGTCGCCGCCCGGCTTGCCGGCGATCCGCGCCGCCATCGCCCGGCTCAGCTCGATGCCGCTCACCGTCACGCCACGCGCAGCCAGCGGGGCGGCGATCCGGCCGGTTCCGACGGCAAACTCAAGTACCGGGCCGCTGCCAGCCAGGTCTTCGAGGACGTCCACCATCGGTACCACCACTTCGGGCGCGTTAGCGCCGCCAGGGGTGTCATAGTCCGCTGCCACACTCTCCGGGAACCAGCCGTCGGCGAGATCGTCTACATCCATGGATCGCTACCACACCACCCAAAGGAAGTCGCGTCAACGCAATTTCCCGCCCCTCCCAGGCCGGTTCAGAGCGCCATCGAAGCACCCCCCGCACCAGGGAATACCGCGCGATCCGAATAAGTACTCTCCGCCAGTACTGCGGAACGACGAACTTCCCTGACCTGCCGACTGGCCCGATGCTGGCGGCAGTGACGTGCGTTACACGGAAGACAGGAAAGATGCGCTTACCGCGGGGTCCCGTTCTGCTCTGCCGGGGGGACGCGCTTCCACAGGCCGAGCTTCTCGATCACCTCGGCCGGGCGGGGCAGCGGCGTGGTCGCCAGGCCGGTGACGGCCCCGGCGGGCACGGGCACCTGGCCGTTCATGCGGATCATGTCCCGCCAGGTGAGCACCTGCTGCCAGGCGCTGGTGATCGCGGCTCCCTTCTGCCCTGCCAGCCGCCCGGAGGCGGGCAGGTCGTCCAGGGTGAGGCCGCCGTCCAGGAGGGCGGCTGCGGTCTTGGCGCCGATGCCGCGGACGCCAGGGATGTTGTCCGATGCGTCCCCGGCCAGCGCCCGGTAGTCGGCGAACTGGACTGGGTCGACGCCGTGCTTTGCCCGCACCTCGGCGGGGCCGGCCAGCCTGCTGCCCGCGCGCCGGGCGGTGTTCAGGACCCGCACCGAGCCGCGTCCTGGCCCGGCGTCGCGCAGGAGCTGGTAGTAGTCCTGGTCCACGGACGCGATGAGCACGTCGCGCTCCGGGCAGCTGGCGGCCAGGGTGGCGATCACGTCGTCGGCCTCGGCGTCGTTGATCTCGACCCAGGTGATGGCGAACAGGTCCAGGCCCGCCTTGACGGAGGGCAGGGCGCGGATCGGCTTCAGCGCCTCGTCGTCGGCGGGCCGGTTGGCCTTGTAGCCGGCGTCGGTCTCCTTGCGCTGCGCGGAGCCGTCCTGCCCGTCGAACACGACGACGACCTCGGGCCAGCCGGGCAGTTCCTCGTTGATGCCCTTGCGCAGCAGGGCGAAGAACATGAACTCCGTCGTCAGGTCGCGCTTGTCGTCCTGGTCGCGGGACCAGATCTGGGCCGGGGTGCCGAACCTTATCTCGCTAGTTCTTCCCCGTCGTCCCTGCGTCAGCTTATCGCAGGTCAGATGGCATCTTGGCGGCAATTTCGGCGCAACAGCGCTGTTGCGCCAGCCGGCGCGTCGGTCACCACAGGTCCAGCGACTCGATAACCTCGGCGGCCCTGGGGATTCTGGGCGCGGGCTCGCCGGTCGGCCGGGCGGGCAGTTCGATGGTGTCGATCGCGCGGGCCATGTTCCGCCAGGTGAGGACTTGCTGCCAGGACGCGGCGATGGCCTCGCCGGTGCGGCCGGTGAGGCGCCCCGATGCGGGGAGGTCCTCGAGGTGGAGGCCGTCGGCGAGGAGCCGGGCGGCGGTCGCGGTGCCGACGCCCCGAATCCCGGGAATGTTGTCGGAGAGGTCGCCGACCAGGGCCGAACGGTCGCACCACTGATCAGGGGACACATGGAATCGCCGGGTTACCTCTTCCGGGGTGATGATTCGCTGGCCGGCTGGCCGGGAGGTGTTGAGGATCTGCACCCGGTTGCTCAGGAGCTGGTAGAAGTCGCGGTCCCTGCTGAAGATGTAGCAGTGCTGCCCCGGTGCGTGCCGGGCGGCGGAGGCGATGACGTCGTCCGCCTCGTGCTCGCCGATCTCGGTCCACGGCAGGCCGATGGCGTCAAGGCCGCTCTTGACGTCGGGCAGGTTCTTGACCGGGAGCGGGGTCTCCTGCGGGCGGTTGGCCTTGTAGCCGGGGTCGATGGCCTTGCGGCCCGCGGACCCCATCTCTCCGTCGAAGACGACCAGGACCTCCGGCCCGCTGGGGAAGTTCTCCCGGATGGCCTTGCGGAGGAGAGCGAAGAACATGAAGATCCCGGTCAGGTCCCTGCTTCCGTCACGGCTGGAAACCGATGCGGGAGTGCCCGTAGCCGCCATCCACAGGAGGTTGTGGCCATCGACGAGCACGAGGTCAGCGCAGTTCACGATGCAGGCCCCCGTCTGGCTAGAGGGACAACCTTGGCCGAGCCTGCGGCCCGGCCGGCCAGGGCCGCGTTCTCCAGAGTCAGGGCGTTGATCGTGGTTGCGTAGAGCTGGAGCCGGTCTTCCAGGGCCGAGCAGTGTCGCTGGAGCTCGGCGTACTTGGCCTTCAGTTCTTCGTAGGCGCTCGCCGTCCGGGCGCTGGCGGCCTGGCCTGCCTGCGATTGCCGGACGCGTGCCTGGAAGAGGTCCTTGAGGTCGGTGTGCTGGTGAGTGAGGTGCCAGCGTTTGACGCCGGCTTCTGCTGCGAGCTGGGACACGCTCAGCCGTCCCTCGGACTGTTGCGGGGTGCCGTCCAGGAGCCGGTCCATGGCGGCGAGGATCGCGGCCCGGACCGGGTCGTCGTCGGTGGCTGCGGGGCCGGTCACGAGGCTGCGGGCTCCTTCCCGTGCGCGTGGGTGTCGAGGACGGCGCGAAGTCGTCCGAGCTCGTGCTGCTCGCGTGCGTGCCGGATCGGCGGGCTCAGCGGGTCGGCGACGATCGCCTCCAGCTCGCTGACCCTCCGCCAGATCACGATGGCGTCGCGGTCCGTGCGTGCGAGGTTGGGGCAGCGGGGACGGCAGTCGTCCTCGTCGGGGGTCACCTGGGGGTCGTCGCGGTTGCCGCGGAACTGGCAGGCGGCGGTGGCCGGGTTGAACACGCAGGTCATGCCGTCGCCGTGGTGGACCTGGAGCAGGGGGTTGCCGAGCAGGTCGCGGGCCTGCCGTGGGCTGGTGAGCACGAGCCCGGCGAACTCGGCGCCGGCCGCGGCGACCCGCTGCCGGTAGGTCTCGGCGGCGGGGCCGCTGACGTGCTCGCCGGACTGGAGGGCCTGCTGGTCCTCGGCGAGTTTCTCCAGGCGGAACAGCCAGTCCTCGAACGCGTAGTCGTCGGGGAACCCCGACTCGTAGGACCCCGCATAGCCCTGGAGCAGCCGGGTGTGAAGGTGGCCGTACTGGATTGAGGCCGCGACCAGGCCGCGAGGCCGGCGGCGGATGAACCAGGCCAGGGTCCTCCTGAATCTTGAGGAGTGGAGGGAGCCGTGCTCGTCATCAGGGATGGCGTCAGCGCGGCCGAGCCGGCGGCAGTTGCCGTTGACCCAGGCGGTGAAGGCGGCCAGGTCGTCGGTGATCGAGCCGTCGGTGCGGGCATTGCCGCTGCGCTTGTGTATCCTGCCTGACAGCAGGTGGTAGGGCTCGATTCTCGTCGGGAACAGCAGCTGGTGCGGGTGCAGGCGCTCCAGGACGCTGATCGCGCGGGCGACGATCTGGATCACGACCCACGGGTCGCGGCGGATCTCGCCCTCCGGCAGCTTACTGCCGTCCTTGTCCTTGACGCCCTTGTAGTGGAGCCCGCGCATAAGCCACAGGTCGTTCACGTCGTCGGGTTCGACGCAGCCGCGCCGCAAGTTGAGAACCTCCCCCGCACGGGCACCGCTGAGATACGCGATGACCACGAAGCACGCGGTGGACAGCAGCCTGGCCAGCCCGGGGGCCTGGTGGTAGGCGATCCTGCCCGCGAGCCAGGGCTGCCCGTCAATCCGCGCGGTGACGGGAGCGTCCAGCGGGGTGCCGTCGCTGACCGGGAGCCCGGATTCCCAGATCATGCGCCCGGTGCTGGTGCGCTCCATGGAGTTGCAGCCCATGATCCTGCTCAGGTGCCGCCAGTCGATCGCGCGGGTTCCCGACTCGTCCCGCTTGCCGGGCAGCGGCTCGCCGCGGTCGCGGAGGTCCTGCAGGTAAGCGGTGACCTTCGCGGCGAGCTCGCCGGGGCGGTGGGCGGCAGCCGGGCTGGTGCCGGGGCGGCGGCGGTTCTCCGGGTTCTTCCCGTGCAGGTCCAGGTACTCGGTGTGGGCGGCCAGGATGTCGCCGGCGAAGTCCTCGGTGAACCGGATGGCCCAAAGGAGCAGCAGTTGCATGGTCCGCTCGCCGATCCGCCGTGTGCGGTTTTCGGCGTCGCTGCGGATGCGGCCGAGCAGGTCGCGGGAGTCTTCCCCGCCCCAGGGCGGCGACGCGGGCAGCCTCATTCCGGGCGGCAGCACCGCGCGGTAGGCCCAAAGCCTGCGGACCTCGGCGAGCCGCCGGTAGGCCTGCTCCAGGTCAGGGCCTTCATCGGCAAGGTCGCGGAGATAGCCGTCCAGCAGTTCGAGGGTGACTTGCCCGAAAGAAGTCACCCCACGGCCGGACAGCCAGGTCGCGAATGCCTTGAAGTGGGGAAAGCTGGCCAGGATGGTGGACACGGCGGGCCTGGTGGCGGCTGCCCTCGGCATCGCCCTGGGTTTCTCGTGGTTGAGCAGCTGCCAGACGTAGTGCTTGGCCTCCAGCCGCAGGGCCTGCGGGACCAGGGCGAAGTTCAGGCTGCGGGCCTTGGCGTGGTCCTCGAAGACCGCGTGATCGAGCGACCACCTGTCGTCGCTGAACCGGGAGAACCCGGCAGCATCGGTGCCGGGACGCAGCGCCCGGCGCAGCAGGACCAAGGTGTCCGGGCCTGGCCACTCGGTTCCGTCTGGAACCTGGGCGGGGAGGATCTCGGGTGCGAGGGCTGTCACCGCAGGTCCAGCTCCCTGCTGAGGAACCGCTCGACCAGAACCCGGTCGGCACCGGTGGCGTTCTTCCGGGCGTCGGCGGCCGCCGCTTCGCCCTGGCGGGCGAGGATGTCGGCAAGCTGGGCATGCGGCGCGGCGAACCGCTGCGCCCACTGCAGCGGCGTGACCTGGGACCGGCGCTCGGCCAGCTGGTCGTGCACGAGCACCTGGACGGGCAGGTGCCGGGGCAGCGCCCGCGCGCAGGGGCATTCCAGGCACAGCATGAACGAGGCCGGGCAGGGCTGCCCGGCGGGGGCGTGCGGGCTGCGGCGGTTGCCGGCGCATGCGTTCATCACCGTGTCCAGCTCCCCGCTGATCATCCGCTTCAGCGTCGTGGTGTCCACGTCGTGCTCGCCCGCGACCGCCTCGGGGCTCTCCTGGGCGCGCCGGAGGTCATCTTCGGTCAGGAGCGTCATGGCGCCCCGGGCGCGGGCCTTGGCGACCTCGTCCTTCAAGGTGGCCGCGACGACCTTCTGGTACCCGGCGAGGTTGCCGCGGTTGCGGCCCAGGTAGTCGCTGGCGAGCGTCTGCTCGGTGTGGGCGATGGGCTTCTGGTGCAGTTCCAGGTAGGTGAGCCGGATCAGGCCCAGGGTCAGCCGCAGCGGCACCGGGTTCCCGTCCGCGTCGAGGTTGTCGGCCGTGAGTCCGTGCAGCGTGGCCCAGCGGCGGATCCGGAAGTCCGCCTCGCCGATCCACCGCACGCCCCCTCCGGTGCCTTTCCCGCCCCGGTCGGAGAAGCCGACTAGCAGCCGGTTCCCGCCGGCCAGCTCGCGCGACCGGGCCGTCAGCTCGTGCAGCAGCAGGTAGACCCCGAACGGGGTGTGGAGCATGTCCCGGGCCGGGACGTCACCGGGGTTGCCTGGGATGCTGATCCAGTCCGGGATCTCGCTGAGCGCCAGGCTCATGTGCGCCCGTGGTCCCCGCCGCCGCTTGTTCAGGCCGACGATCGCCGTGCCCGCGGCCCCGGCGTAGCCGTCCGCGCGGTGGTGGACGGCGGGAACCTTGAGGATCACCGTCGGGTTCTGGCCGGTCAGCGCGGCGAGGAGGATAGCCCCGGCGGCTGCCTCGTCCCCGGTCAGGTGCAGCCAGGACACCACCTCCGAGACCGAGCCGTGCTCGTGCACCCACGGGAGCAGGAAGCGCTGGCCTGCGGTCCTGCCCGTGCGGACCGGCGGGGTGCGGGGCACGTCGGCGAACCTGTCCGCCCAGTCCAGCAGCTCATACCGCCTGGCCAGCCGGCGGTCCCCGCCCGGGCCGAGTTCAGCGCTGCGCACCTGTCGCAGTTCCTCCCGGCAGGCCCGGATCCTGCTGGCCGCCGCGCGCAGGTCGCTCCGGGCCGCCTCAGCGATCCGCCTCAGCTCGTCTCTGCTGTAACTGTGGCGGGGCTCCCCGCGACGGCACGGCGGCCCCGCCTCGCGGACCTTGCCCGCCATCGCGCCGGTCAGTCCTTCTGCCCGTGACAGCAGCCGCTTGAGCGCGCCTAGCTCGGTCACGCTGCTCTGAAGCTCGCTGCGGCTCTCGTAGAAGCCGTCGAGGTGCGCCGGGGCGAGGTCCGCCACCCGCGCCGGAGGCCAGGGCAAGGTGGCCAGGTAGCGGGTGAACTGCGCCGCCGCGAAGTACGGCTTGTCGAATGACTCCAGTGACGTCAGCCCGGCCCCGGGCGCGGTCCGCCGCTCGAAGGCCGCAGCCAGGCCGCGCCGGAGCCCTTCGGCGACCGGCAGGCGGGTGAAGTCGTAGTCCTTGTGCTTGCGTTCCTGTTCGTCGAAGCACCGCACCACGATGCGGTTGTCCTGGCCGTCCAGTAGGCCCCGGCTGGTCTCCGGGCCGTCTCCCGGCAGCGACGCCCGGCGCCCGCGCGGGCTCACCCGGCGCCCGCGAGGGGGTCGGTGCGGACCCGGGAGTGCCCGGCGAACGCGTCGGCCATGAACTGGGCGACCGGGAAGCCCTCGGCGTGGGCGAGCAGCAGCTCCACCTCCAGCGTCCGGAACGGCTCCAGGTAGACCAGTTTGGTTGTTTCCACCCGCCGGTGACCGAGCATCGTCTGCACCAGGTGCCAGGTGTCGCCGAACTGGGCGCGGAAGTCACTGGCCTCATCCGGGGCCAGGTGGCCGAGCCGGGCCGCCTGGACCAGTTTCCCGATCGCGAACCACTTCAGGGCCATCGAGTGCCGCAGCATGTGCGGGGTGCAGCTGAACCCGTCCAGGCCCAGCGACGCGATCCGCGCGTTGGCGGTGTCGAAGGTGTGATGCCATCCGTGCCCGTCGCGTGGCAGCCCGTCCTCGTTTAGCCACAGCGCGACCGGCTCCAGGCCTTGCGGCGTCCGGCGGAACAGCCGCAGGCGGTCCTGCGGCCCCACGTTGTTCCACGCCTTCTGCCTTGCTCCTCCCTGGCCAGCTTCCAGCAGCGCGGCCGACCGCGTCGCCCCGGCCACCAGCAGCGGGTCTGCCCTGTCATAGCGGCCGGCCGCCTGGGCCCGCCGCACCGCTGCGGCCCTGGCGCCCTCGACGTAGCCCAGGACCCCGCGCAGCGCCGCCAGCGGCATCCAGTACGGGTACCCGTTGCGGCCCTTGGCGCAGGCGTCGGCCAGCTGGCACCGGAAGAAGCCCCGGCCCCGGGCCACGACCGGAAGCTCGGGCAGGACGACGCTGGCCCAGGAGCCCAGCCGCAGCCCAGTGCCATAGAGGCCCTCCGCGAACGCCGCGTCCCGCTGCTCGTTGCGGCCCTGCCAGAACGGATCCGACCTGCCGGAAAGGTCACGCCCGCGCAGCCCGACGCCGACCCAGCGGGCGACCGCCGCCGGGTCGAGCCACTTGACGTCCGCGCCCTTCCGACCCTGCGGCGGCTCGTAATCCTCGAACGGGTTCACGACCGCGTGCCGCTTCCCGATCCACCGGTAAAACGACTTGCAGGCCGCGACATCGCGCGCGAACGACGACGCCTCGACGACCTGTCCGTTGCGCGGGTCGGTCAGCCGCCAGAACTGGAACGCCTCAACCTCGTCGTCGGCCGCCTCCCACCAGTTCCGGCCAGTGGTCAGCAGGAAGTTCAGCCACACCCCGAGCGAGTACGCGTAATCCCGGTTCGTGTTCTCCGCCCGGTTCCGCATCTTCGGCGACGCGAGGAACGCATTCACCCGCTCATCAGGGCGCCCGTCCGGCCCGATCAGGAACCGCTGGCCGTCCCTCTCCCCATACGCACCGGCCCAGGACTCAAGATCGGGCGGATAGCTCCCCAGTTCTGCCGGACGGTCTTCCCGCCACCGGGCGAAGTCGTACCGGTGAACCTGCCAGCACGCAGTCGGCATGACCTCTCTCATGGGGAGCCGTCCCCGGTGTCTCCCGTTTCTCCCGCGCAGCTGGCCCCAGGACCAGGCTGCGGCGGGTCACCTCCATCCGCCCGGCGATCTTCACGCACGGGCAGTCATCGTAACGGGCCACTACTGTCCGCGTGCAGTTGTTTACGGTTAGCGCTGGCGTGGCTTGCAAGGCCTCGTTCCTCCGCCTACTGCCGCCGTTGCCGAACCTCTCCTTACTATGGGACATCTCAATAGTGGTCTGACGAGCAAAGACTCCGTGCCGGAAGCGCTTTTGTGTACGTATGGGGGACAACGGGTCAAGGTGGAGCACCGCACTGGCTGAACGACCTTGACCCCGTGGCGCCTGGCCTGCCCGGCTTGCGCTGGGCCGATGGTGACGGTACGGGCAGGTCTCTACCCAGCCACTCGCGGAGGCAGGGGACTTGGCCGCACGGTCGATACTTGCTGTTGGCTGATATCTTGGTTTCCAGTATATTGGCAGCATGGCCGCTACCAAGCCCATGACGGGACAGGCGTTCTTCGTGCTCAGTGCGCTGGCCGATGCCCCGCGCCACGGATACGGCATCGTGCGCGAGGTCGCTGAGCTGTCGCACGGGCGGGTCAAGCTGAAGATCGGCGGCCTGTACGGGGTGCTGGACCGCCTGGCCGCGGAACAGCTGATCGAGCCCGACCGCGAGGAAGCGCACGACGGTCGGCTGCGCCGGTATTACCGGCTGACCCGGGACGGCCGGCGTGCGCTGGCCGAGGAGGCCGAACTCCGCGCTTCAACCGCACGCGTGGTCTGGGCGAGGCTGGGCCTGCCGGGTACGGAACCAGCCGGATGAGCGGCGGCCTGGACCTGGAGCAGCGGTATCGGCGGGTGCTGCGGCTGCTGCCCGGCTACTACCGGCGCGCCTGGGAACAGGACATGGTCGCTGCCTTCCTGGAAAGCTCGCTGACCGGAGACCCTGATGAAGACGAGTGGGTCCTGGAATTCTCCAAGCCGCCCTGGCGGGAGATCACAAGCGTGGCGGGCCTGGCCTTCCGGCTGTACCTGGGCGGCACCGGTGCTCCCCGCCGGTACTTCGCATGGGGTCAGGCCGTACGGCGCGCGGTCCTCGCGCTGACCATGCTCCAGGCGGTGCGGGGCCTTGACGTGCTCCTGCTGACGGCCTGGAGCCGCCGCGTGTTCAGCTGGCTCCCGGTGCCGCCCGCGACACTAGCCGCAGGCACCCCAGCCGGCATCGTCCCGTCTGTGGTGTGGTGGCTGGTGGCCTACGCCTGGATCGTGAGCTTCATCGCGCTGGGCCTCGGGCGCTATTACCGCACGGCCCAGGTCATCGCGGCGCTGGCCATCATCCCGGACCTGATCTGGCTGGTGCAGGGCGAGTTCACCCGCGCCTTCCAGGGTCCGTCTCTGGGGCCGTGGGCTTTCTGGGTGCTCCTCAACCTGGTCCCGGTCCTGGCCATGACCGCATTTCACCGGGACACGCCGCCGGCCGCGCGCTGGCCCTGGCTGCTGGCCCTGGCCGCCACCTACCTGCTGGTGGCCGTGCCTCTGACGGCCCTGCAGACCAGTGGCCGCTCCACCTGGGTACCGGACACCGCCGGGCTGTACTGCGCCCTGGCCGCTCTCGCCTGCCTGGTGCACGCGCCAAGGGCATGGTCCCGGCATGCCGCTGGCTCGGGGGTGTGGTCGCTGACCCTGGCGCTGCTGGCCGCCGAAGCCGCCGCCTACCGGATCTTCTCCCTCGCCGACTACCTCCATGACCCGCACCAGATCCAGGTGAGCCTGGCGGAACTGCTCATCGTGATGATCACCGTCGCACTGATCGTCCCCGACGCCGCCCGCGCCCAGACAGCCACGCACGCGCCGCCGCGACCGTACCCGGGATACCCGACGTGACCGAACGAAGGCGGTTAAGGGAAACAACAGCGGCGATCCAACTCCAGCGCATGCGACTCCATCTAACTGAAGGAAGCAGGTGGCATCATGGCCTACCTCGGTGGCCCAGGGCGAGGCGTACGCCGGCCGCGCCTGCACGACGCTCCTCCGGGCTACCGCCCGCCGCAGCTGCCCCCCGAAGAGCAGCGCCGCCAGCTCCGCCAGGACTACATCCTGCTCCGGGTCGCCACCGTCTGCGGGGTCGGCCTGGTCGCGGCGATCGTCGTGATCTGCCTGATCGTGATCGCTACGCACGTGTGACCGCACTGCCGCAAGCGGGCCGCCATGATCTGCAAGCACGAGGCACGCGGCCCGGACAAAGCCATCCTAATGTCGCTATTTGCGCAGGCCTGCGGCAGTAGAGACGAGCTTCTGCAGGCAGCGGCGGGAACTTCTCCTAGCGGACCAACAACAAGTCAGTGGCTACAGAACGAAGCAGGCCAGGAACAACAAGTTATGCCCGTCGATGAGCAATAGGGGTACAGCGGACATATCGACTCCCCAGTGGATGCTCTAACGAGTCGCCGCTGTCCGGGGCGGGCGGGTACCTGCGGTCATACGCCAGACCTTGGTGCAGGTGGTTCCGACCTTAGCGCTTCCCGGGCTCGGCCGCCTGTGCCCAGAGGCACAAGACGCCGTAGGTCGGAACGGCATGGCCAGGTGGTGCGCTCTCGGCATCCAGATTGCTGGCTGCTCAGCAACCTCTGTCACGGTGTAGAACGAGATCCCGCGTCCGCTATACGCCTGTAGGGAGTCGCACTGCGAGCAGTGCCACCGCCGCAGAGGCGGACGCGGTCAGGTGCTTTTCCTGCAATGCCGTCAGCGGCTGGCCGAGGCCGGACTGGAGGACCATGCCGTTCAGGTCGGTGAGCGTCTCCCGCGTGGCGGTCCCTGCAACCGGGCTTGTGAGGATTTCCGCCGCGATGTAGGCGTCGCGCGACTCGGTAGCGATGGAGGCGGCTTTGCCGATCGCGGCGTGTCTGCCGCCGCGGGAACGGCGAGTTCGGCTACGGTCAGGCCGAGGCACGCGGTGAACCAGGGATGCCCGGGGTCGCTGAATGCCAGGTAGGCGCCCGTCATGGTCGTGGTCGGCTCTGCGCCGCCTTCCTCTGTGAGTGCCCGCAGGCACAGGTTCACCACGTGTTCCCAGGGTTCCGAGGCGCTGGTTTCCCGGAGGATCTTCCGGGCTTCTTCCTGCTCTCCGGCGGACGCGTGCGCCAGGACTGCGACCTGGCGCCCGTCAAGGAGCCGCTGTCCGATGCCGTCGTGCTGTTGTGCCTGGCGTAGTGCGTCGGTCCACCGGCCTGCCTTGCACAGGGCGCGGAGGCTGTCGGTGAGCAGGACGGCCCACAGCCATTGCGTGAGTGCCTCGCGGGCAGGGGCGGTGAGCGCGGGGAGGCTGACGGCCCGGCCGTCGATTACCGCCTGGCCGCTGGAGGACCGTGCGGCGTCGTAGAGAGACTGGAGGATCTGGCGGCCGGCGTCGGCCTCGCCCCCGCGGATGCGGAGGCGGGCGAGGTTGACCAGCGGCTGGAGGATCAGCTTCGCGGTGGTCTCGCCGCAGGGCGCGGGTCGCGCCGCCTGGTAGGCGTCGAACTGCGCCCAGCACAGGACTCGGGCCAGGTCCGGCATCGCGCAGTCGCTGGCGATGAGCGCGGCGAGGTTGCAGGCCCCGGCCGCGCGCAGCGGCGCATCGGCGTCGTCCGCGACCTGGCCCGCGAGCCTGGCGACGCGGGCCAGGCGCTCGGTGAGGGGCCGGCAGGGTGGTTTCGGGCGCGGTGCGAGCGGGAACCGCCGGGCGGCCAGGCCGCCCGGCGCGTACCTGTATCCCGCCGCGAGGGGCGCGGCCACGCCGGCTACCAGGCGATGGTGAACGTTGTGGCGGGCCGCGCCACCTGGACCGCGCCGGGTGCGGTTCCGGGTTCGGCGGGCACGCGGGTGGCGGTGATGACCGGCTCGGCGGGGCGGCGGGCGTCCCATTCGGCGAGGAGGCCGAGCGCGGTCTCGGCGAGCGCGGGAGCGCCCGGCCCGCGGGCGTCGATTCCGAGTTCCCTGGTGCCGTCGCCGGCCTGCCGGGCGGTGATCCAGGCGAGGGCGCCGCCCTGGTACAGCCCGGCTCCGGCCCAGCGCAGGGCCGGGTCGGCGAGCCCGCTGCTGCGGGCGTCCGGGGTGACCGACAGCCGGCCGAAGCAGGCGCCCGCGCCGTGGCCCTGGGCGATCATGGTGAGGAGCCACAGGTCGAGGTGCGCTGCGGGTTCGTCGTCGCGCACGCGGATCCCCGTCCAGCGCTGGTCCGGCTGGCTGTGGAGGACGCGGGACAGGGCAGCGGCGTCGGGCTGGTCGGCGGCGTCTACCTTGAGCGCGGCTCCGGCGTCCAGCCTGATCTGCTGCTCGGCCTGCTCGCCGCTGCCGCGCATGGCGACGAAGCCGCATACGTACGCTGAGTCGGCGACCATGGTGCGCGGGGCCGGTGCGGCGGAGCCCGAGGGACCGGGTCAGGCCGCTGCCGTGCAGGCGGACGGGGACGACGATGCGGCCGTCCGCGGGGTTGAGCTGGTCCCACCAGGCGGCGGTGATGTCGGTTGCCTCGGCGGTGACGATGATGCGGTCGTAGGGGCCTTGTTCCTGGTGGCCGAGCGCGCCGTCGCCGGCGATGACCTGGACCTGGGGGTAGCCGGCGCGGCGGAGGTTCGCGGCGGCCTGCCCGGCGAGGCCGGGATCGTACTCGATGGTGACGACCTTCCCGCCGGGGCCGGTGAGGGAGGCCAGCAGCGCGGCGTTGAACCCGGTCGCGGCGCCGATCTCCAGCACCGTGTTCCCGGGTTCCGCCCGGAGCTGTTCGAGCATCTGGGCGACGAGGTTCGGCGAGGACGCGGAGCTTGTCGAGCTGCCGTCGGGGGCGCGCTGGGTGACCACGGGCTTGCGGCTGTAGGCGTCCTCCAGCGGGTGCCCCGGGAGGAACTCGTGGCGGGACACGGTGCGGAACGCGCGCTCGACGCCGGGGGTCTGGAACGTTCCCCTGCCGCTGATCCAGTCGGCGAGCTGGTTGCGCAGCTGCGCGGCCCGGTTCTCCTCCGTGCTGTCGGTGGTGGTTGTCACGGCACTGACTGTAGCGGCGCTCCGGGGCGGCCCGCCGGAGTTGAGCGGCGTGCCTGCGCCCGGCTGGCTGCCGAAGACGGCCTGGCAGGCGGCAGCGGCCAGGAGGTGCTGGTCGGAGGCGGAGACGCCGTGGCGGTTGAAGAGGAACAGCAGGTGCTGGGCGAGCACCGCGCGCTGGCCCCGGGCGAGGACTCCCCGTCCGGCCAGTGCGGCGATCTGCCGTCCGGCGTCCTCGAAGGCGCTGGCCCATTCCGGGCGGTCATCCAGGGGGCTGCCGGGCGCGTCGCCGCCAGCGGACAGCAGGGCCAGCATCGCGCTGACGGTTCCGGGGTCAGGTTCCGGGGCCGGGCCGTGGCCGTCGCGGCGGTGCGCGGCCATCTGCTCCCAGCAGTCGCCTTGCTCGTACCAGTCCTGGCGGGCGGCGCGCAGCAGGCGGGCGGCGAGGATGACGGGGATCTCGCGGAGCAGCCGGGGGCTGTTGCCGGCGAGGTGGTCCAGCAGGCGCCGGCTGTCGGCGGCGAAGAGCCGGTGCGCCGCGTCCATGGCGTCTGGGCCGCCGAACCGCGTGGTCTCGGGTTCGTAGGTGCCTTCGGTGACCGCGCGGGCGTCCCCGTTCCCGGCGAGGGCCTCGGCGAGGCGGCCGGTGAGGCTGCCGGCGGGTGATTCGAGCCGGACGCGCCATTCGGGTCCCTTGCGGATGAACCACCAGCTGGCGATGTCGCCCTTGTCCTGCGCGGTGGTGAGCAGGGGGCCGAGGACGGCGACGGCGGTGTTCTCGGCTGCGCGCCAGTCGTCGCAGGTGTAGGTGAGCTGCTGCCACGGGCTGCGGGGGTTGTCGGTCACGGGCGTGCCTCCGTTGCTTGGGGTGATCAGGTCAGTAGCAGGCAGCGGGTCCAGGTGCCCGCTGCCTGGGTGGCGAGGTCGTGCAGGGTGAGTGCGGCGCCGGCGTAGCCGTCGATCAGCCCGTACGGGTGGTCGCCGCTAGCGGACGACGCGAGGGGACCGGAGAGGGCGCCCGCTGCGGCGCTGAGGGCGGCGTCGCCGGAGTCGCGGGCGGCGTGCCAGGTGGCGGCGGTCGTGCCAGCCCAGCCGTGGCACAGGCCAGGGCCGGTCAGGAGGGCGGTCTGGGCCGGGTCCGTGACGCACCGGGCGAGGGCGTCCTCGGCCTCGGCCTGGCGCGGCTTGTCGCACAGGGCCAGGGCGGCGAGTTGCAGGGCGCGGGCGATGCCGGGGGTTCCGTAGCACCATGAGGGGCGCCCTGGTCCTGGCCGGGAGGGTTGGCCCTCGCGTAGTTCGGCGATGGTGATCCAGGTCGGCCACCAGGGTCCGGCGGGGCCGGGCTGGCGCCAGGCGTCGAGCTGGTCGCAGATCTGGTCGATAGCGTCTGCCTGGCCCGGCACGGTGATCCCGTGGCGGGCAGACAGGGCAAGCAGGGCGAGAACGCCCGAAATGCCATGTGCCATGCCGAAGTTGCCGTGACCGCCGGGGGTGCTGGTCGTGAGGTTGGGGTTGCTGCTGCTCCACCAGCCCGGTGCCGCAGGCCCGGCCGCGTCGGCGGCGGGCACGGGCGCGGTGAGGCGGACCAGGTAGTGCAGCACCTGCGCCAGCAGCCCAGGGTCGGGGTCGCTGTGCAGGAGGCAGGCGCCGAGCCCGGTCAGGCCGCGGACGAGGTCGTACTCCTCCAGCGGCGGGCGGGCAGCGGCATCGATGCGTGCGTGGGCAGCGTGCAGGCGTGCCCTGGTCATGTCGCCGATGAGGGATTTCAGTGCCAGGCTGGCCTCGGGGTAGTGGCCGGGGGCGCTGGCGGCGATGGCGAACGCGACGGCTGGCGCGCCGAACCACAGGCCGGCGCGGGAACCGTCGGTGATGCCGCCGGCGGCGGCCCGGCGCAGCCACGTGTGGGCTAGGACGAGGCTGCCCTGGCCGTTCTGTGCGCGGACGCCGTGCAGGATCGCCACGCCTGCGGCTCCCTTGGACAGCGACTGGCGCCGCCAGCCCTCGTCTGCGGGCGGCGGCACCGCGAGCTTCCCCGCCAGGCTGTCGGCCGCCGCGCCAGGGCGCGGGTTCCGTTCACCGGTGCGGGGTGCATGGCGGCGGTGTCCTGCTGTCGGCGGAAGTATGGCGGAGCGCGCAGGCGCGGGCGAGCCGGTAGGTGAGGGATTCGGTCTCGCGTCCGGGTCCATGGACCCGGTTGTGGTGCAGGTGCAGTAGGGCCTCAAGGACGTCGGCGGGGTCGCGGTCGTACTCGGCGAGCAGTCCCGCGTACGCTCCGGCCGCGCTGGCGCGTGCCCGCCATGCCTCGCGGACTGCGGCGGGCACTGCGTCGCCAGGGGCGGTCAGGGCGAGGGCTTGCAACCGTGCATCGCGCGCGAGGGGTTCCCGGCCAGCAGGGACCGGGTGGTCGCGGAGCCATCGCATGCCGGCCTGGGGTCCGCCGAGGAGCGCGGCGGCGAGGTCGGCCAGGCTTGCCGCGGTCAGCGCACGGGAGTCCGCTGTGCCGGCCGAGGCGAGTTGTGCGGCGGCTGCAGCGGAGTCGGCGGCGAACAGGGTCTCGGCGGCGGCGAGGGCCGGGCCGGTGCCGAACCGCCCGGTCTCGGGCCGGTAGGTGTCCAGGACCAGGTCGCTGGCCAGTCCCTGGCGCCGCAGTTCCGCGGCCCACTGGCCGGTCCGGGCGGCGGCCTGCGGCGGAGTCGGCGGTGTGCAGCCGGAGGCGCAGGTGGTGACGGGGGTCCCGGTAGCGGATGAACCACCACCGGGTCAGTTCGTCCCATCCGCTGACAAGGGCGGGAAGGTGCTCGGTCAGGATCTGGTCGAACAGGGCGGGATCGCTGTAGAGGCGGGCCGACAGGACGCCGCCTGACCCGGGCAGGTGCCCGTGGTCGCGGACGGCGGACGGAAGAGGGTCGTCGCGGGCCAGGAGTTTCGGCGGCGGGCCGGGTGCCACGGTGGCCGCGAGCGGGACGGTGACCTCGTGCGCCCGCCCGCCGCACCAGGCATGGTCCTCGGGGGACCAGGATTCGGCAAGGACCGCAGGCCCGTCGCGGTTGTCCAGGTAGTCGCGCAGTACGGCCAGGTCCATCGGCTCGTCAAGGCTCAGCCGCAGTTGCCGGTCACCGGACCCGGCCGATATCCAGGCGGGCAGGCGCAGCCTGTCCCGCAGCCGCGCCAGCGCTGATGTCCACTCGTCATGGCTGGCCTGCGGGCCGGGGAGGGCGCTGGCCGGGATGCGCCAGCGGGCCGGGGCCAGGACAGCCCGGCCCAGGCGGAGCCGGGGCAGGAACGGCATGCTGGCAGCGGCGCCCCAGTCGAACACCGCCGCGGGCGGGCAGTGCGCGCGGGGCAGCTCGAACAGCAGCCGTGCGACGGGCGGGACAGCGTGCCACGCAGGCGCGCATGCGATCACGGGTTCGACGGGAACCCGCCGCGACAGCGAGATCAGGTAAAACTGGCCTGCGCTGGCGGTCACGGCGAGGTCATCGAGCGGAAACCGGGCGGGATCGTCCTGGCCGTGGTACTCACCGATGCTGAGCAGGTACGGCAGCATCCGGGGAACCCTGGTGACGTTCTCGGCTCGCGGGTGGTGGGGTGGAAACGACAGCTGCGCC
The DNA here is from genome assembly GCA_963711535.1 of uncultured Actinomycetota bacterium. Taxonomy (GTDB): domain Bacteria; phylum Actinomycetota; class Actinomycetes; order Streptosporangiales; family Streptosporangiaceae; genus JAJYUU01. The sequence continues at coordinate 31,797 of CAVQEN010000010.1, forward strand.
GCGAGCGCGCCGCGGGTGACGACCGGGAGACCCGCGTACAGCCCGGCCAGCCGCTCGCGCTCGCCGCCGGCCAGCAGGTGCAGGAACCGGCCGGAGGTGGCCATCGCGGTGCGGCCAACGCCACAGACGGCGATCGTGAACGCGCCTTCGCTGATTGCCCCGAGACCGGCGGCGCGGATGTCGACCGTGATGTCCATGTGCGGGACCGGCCGGGCCTCGGCGGGTTCTGGCCCGGCGATCTCCCCGATGAGCGCGCCGTCGACGACGACTTCGGCCGCCCCGTCGAGGGCAGCCTGCTGGGCCAGCGCGGCCAGCCGCTCGTCCCGGGCGCAGCGGCCGGCAGGCGGCGGGGCGGTGTAGTGGGCCGGCAGTCCCAGCCCGGTCACCGGGTCGAGGAGGTCCGTGACCGGGACAGCGGTGCCCGTGCCGTAGCGGTCCAGGAACCGGGTGCGGTAGTCCTTCCACCCGCTGGCGCCGTGTGGATGCGGGCTCAGCCGTGCCAGGGCGGACGCCGCCGCCGCTGCCTCGTTCGCCACGCGCGGCGAGGTCGTGACGTGGCAGCCGGCGTGCAGGTCGACGGCGACCGGATGCGCCGGGGCACCAGCTAGTTCTCTCATGCACGCGGCGATCGCGCCGAGCCCGGCGGGAGCCGCGCTGCATAGCCTGGCGTGCGCTTCGCGCAGCGCTGCGGTCCTTTCGCAGCCGGGCTGCCCGCCGACGCCGACGGCGCTGAGGGCGTCCAGGACCCAGCCGAGGCTGTCAGGCGCGGTGGAGGGAGGCCGTACGCTGGAGACCAGCGCGCCGTATGCCATGAGCTGGCTGATCATCTCCTCGGCCTGCCCTGTGGTGGCTGGCGCGAACTCGGCGGCGATTCGCTCGGCCAAGCTCGCCGACCGCGATGGGCGCACGGGCAAGTCGCAGCGCGGCCTCCGCCGCGGGTGTGCGGCGCAGCGAGATCTCGGCGGGCTGGTCCTGCGCGAGGGCGCTAGCCTGCGGCAGCCAGCCGACGATGATCCGGTTGCCCCGGACGGTGAGCAGGTCGCTGGCGGTGACCCGCAGTCGGCGGCGCAGCTGGCCGTCAGCCTCAAGGGCCGTGACCAGCGACGTCAGCCACCGGGCGTCCGCGCGGGCGCCCAGCCGGTGTTCCTCGCCCCAGGTAGCCGCCGCCGGGTCCCCTGCCGGGGCGGGCGCCACGCCGGCGAACAGCCCGAACGGGGTCGCCCGGCCGCGCAGCCGCACCAGGTAGCGGGCTAGCGCCATCCCGGCGCGTATGGCTTTCTTCCGGTCAGGCACCCCGCCGGACAGGATCTCCCCGATCGTCGCCGCCAGGCTAGGGCTGGCCAACTCCACTGCGCTTGCGATCGCGGCCGATGCCCATGCCTTCGCGATGAACCCGTGCCACGCGGCCGGGTCATCATGAGCGGTGCCCCCGGGCCATGGCGCGATCACAGGATCACGCGGGTCGCCGGCGCTGATGCGGATCATCGCCCCGTCAACGGCCCTGAACAGCTGCTGCACGGTACAGGTCCTCCGTCCGGGAGACAGACGGCCCGCCCGCGGGGTGCGGGCGGGCCGTGGGTAGCGCTGCCTGTCAGCAGTCCCCGTTGGCGAGGGTGTCGCAGCCGTCGTCGGTGCTGCCGAGCAGCAGCGCCGCCTTGGCGTCCGGGCCAGCGGTCACGACGCTGATGTCGAGGTCGAACGTGCTTCGAGTTACGGACGAGGTAGCGGGCATAACGGGTTAGTCCCTTCGTGAAGAGGTTTGTCGAGCGGCGTCCGCGCTGTGGCCGGCACCGCCCGGCTGCTCGCGATATGGAGTCAACCCGCTGCCGGTCGTGCCTGAAAGAGTTTCGTGTTTCGCAGCCGGAGAGCGCGAAACACGAAACGGCTGCCGGCATCGGCCAGGACCGGGCGGGCTCAACTGCGGTTCAGCAGTTCCAGGACCCGGGCAAAGCTCCGGGTCAGCGATTCCAGCAGCGCTTTGCCCTTATCGGCGGAGGCACGAGATGGCTTCCCGATGACCCCGCTGGCGGTGTAGGCGCTCATCCCCGCCGTCAGCAGGTCGCGGCGGTCGTCAGCCAGGTGGTCGGCAGACTGGTAGCCCGCGCGGACCAGGTCCGGTGCGGCGTGCAGCAGGATGCTGGTCTCAAGTTCCCCCGCGTGCATGTCCTCGTGGTCGCTTGTTTCCAGGTCGGCGTCGAGCCGCGCCTTCCGCCAGTCTTCCCTCGCGGGGAACAGTGCCATGCGCCTGCCCATTGCGCTCGCTTCCTGGACGACGTTGGCCAGCACGTAATTGCCGCCGTGCCCGTTGACGAGAGCCAGCGAACGGAATCCCGAGCCGGCGACGGAATCGCAGATGCCGCTGACGTAGGCGGCCAGTACTGCCGACGGCACGCTCACGGTCGCGCGCCAGGCGCGGTGCTCATGCGAGCACGAGACGGGGACAGGCGGAAGGGCGAACAGCCCGTAGGCTTCCGCGAGTTCGGCGGTGATCAGGGAAGCGACCACGGTGTCGGTGATGAGCGGCAGGTAGGGTCCGTGCTGCTCGAAGCTGCCGACCGGCAGGACCGCATGGACCGGGTTCCTGGCATCGATCTCCGGCGCTGTCTGGCGCGGCAGCACGTGGCTCATCCGCTCCACCCTCGGATCATCGGCTGGCACCCGGCTTCCGGCCCCAGGCGGAAAGCTCACGTTCCAGGCGACTGAGCTGCGTGGACACGCGACCGGACGATATGCCCTTGGCTGCGGCCTGTGCGCTGGCGGCGGCTGCTGCGGCGCGGTCATGGTCTCCGGCGGCGGCGCATGCCGCAGCGAAGCGGGTCAGGCACAGAGCATGGTCACGGGCCTGGCCGTCGCCGGGCCATGCCAGTCGGCTCTTCTCAAGAACGGCCAGCGCCTGGACGGGCTGGCCGAGACGGAGCCGGACGGCACCCGCCTCCATCTCGGCGTACTGAGGGCTGCAATACGGTGCCCGGTCGGTCTCGCCCTGGCTGGTTCCGGCGACCGCTTCCGTGATGGCGGCATCTGCGGCGCGGAGCGCGTCACGGCTGTCCTTCTGAGACGCCGCAGCGTACGCGCGCTGACGCAGCAGGACGGCTCTCAGGCGCGGGGTCAGCGGGCCGCGCTGAGCGAGAGCCGCCTCTGCCAGGCCGGCGCCGTAGCCCGCCATGCCAGCTTCCGTCGCAATCGCTGACTTGCGCATTAAGGTGTACGCGATCGTCGGCGAGTCCCCGAGTTCGAGCGCATAGTCAAGGGCCTTGCTGGTCCAGCGCATCGCGCACTCCAGGTCCCCAGCGTCCTGGTAGGCCCACCCGCAAAATTCCAGGAACAGCGCTGCGAACGGCAGGATCGTCTTGCGGTCCTGGCCCCTGGCGACCTCGCACGCCTGTTCCACCACCGGGATATGCCGACTCAGCGGCGAGACCAGCGTCACGGAGCCGACCAGGCTGTCTGCCTTGATGTAGCCGGGCAGCAAGGCGCCGAGAGCGGCGATAACGGGCACGACGTTCGACCGTGACACGTCCCTGGGACGCGCCCGCGCTCCGCTCTTGCCCTGGCCATCGCCATCGGCTGGCTGCGACGCGTAGGCGGCGAAGGCACCCACCTCGAGGATCTTGTCGAGCTGCCCGGCTATGCGCGGGGTCAAGTCCGCCCGTCCGTAAGACACGTTCGACAGGTACGAAGTGCTGCAAGGCACCCGCCGGGCCACTTCCCCGAGCGTCAGCTTTCGCTCGGTGCGCAGGCGGAGCAGCTCACGGCCGCATGCCGTCATCTTCCCCTCGTCGCTGTCCATAGCGTCACTTCCCTCGCCATGCCGCGGATAACGGCAGTCGGCCGAATGGAGCACTCGGAGCCCGCGGCGGACACGCTATGCCCAGCGTCCCCGAGCACCGTTAGGCGCGCTCTGGTAGCTGTCACGTCATTGAGGCTGCCGGTATCCTGGTTTGCGCCCCACGGCGCCGAGGATCCAAACCTTGTCGGCATGCGCCGATTCAGGGTCATCGGGACGCCAGTTCGGCACCTCGACAACTCCAGGCTCTACCAGCTCTAGCCCGGTGAAGAACCGCAGGATCTCCTCCCGGTCCCGGAACGTCGCCCCCGGCGCCACGTTCTTCCGGTACTGGTCCTCCACCTTGTCGGCTGCGGCACCGCGCAGCATCCCGCCTGTCGCGTGCGAAACCACGAGGTAGCTTCCGGGCTGCAGCGCCTCGCAGATAGACCCGACGAGCGCATACGGATCATCGGCGCCGCCGATGAAGTGCAGTACGGCGACGAGCAGGACGGCCAGAGGCTGGCCGAAGTCGATGAGCGCCCGCGTGCGGGGATGGTCCAGGATCGAGGCCGGGTTCCGCAGGTCGGCTTCGATGACGGCGGTTTTCCCGCCAGTCTTGAGGGCGCGCGAGTGGGCGAGCACCATCGGGTCGTTGTCCACGTAGAGCACCCGGGCGTCCGGGTTGACCTGCTGGGCGACCTGATGAACATTGCCCTGAGTGGGCAGCCCGGTCCCGATGTCCAGGAACTGGTCGATGCCCGCCTCCGTGGCGAGGTAGTGGACAGCCCGGCGCAGGAACTTGCGGTTCTCCATCGCCATCAGCCTGACCTCGGGTGCTGCCTCGCTTACCGCCAGGGCTGCTGCCCGGTCGACGGCGAAGTTGTCGTGGCCACCTAGCCAAAAGTCGTACATCCGCGCCGGCGTCGGGACCGTGGTATCGATCCCGAGCGGCGTGGTGGTCCCGCCAGCCACGCTGGTTTCCTCCATCTCGCCCAGGCCGGGCACGGTGAAGCCGACTTGCTGCCCCCTAGCGTGGCGACACGCGACCAGGCGGGCAATCTCGCGGCCATGACGATCTGGGAGATCGCCGGGCGGGGTGTCTTAACGGATCGTTAAGAGCGGGCAGTGGCGACCGCCGAGACGCGGGCATACCGTGGGCTATATGTCCTTAACGGTGTGTTATGGGCGGAGTGGATTCGCAAGCACCTGATCCGGCCGTTGTGCGAAACCCCTAGGGCTAGCTAGGCAAGCTTCCGACGTAGGAGGATGACATGGGGCTAGATTTCGTAGGCGTCGACCCCGATAACCCGGACGATCAGTGCCCGGCCGTGTTCGTTGATCCCGAGACCGGTGATTTCTACATGCAGGGCGAGACGGTTACCGACCCGGAGGTGCTGGCGTGGGTCAATTCCGACAGCCGGATACTGGACACCGAGTCGGTCGTCAAGCTTCCCGCGCGCATGGCGTCGATCATCATGGAGGCGGTCAATGGCAGCTACGAACGGGGCAGGCGGCGCTTCCCTGCTGGCGGGCATCCCCGGCCTGACGAGGACGTACGCACCCGGCGAGAAGGAGCCGACGTTCGCTGAGCTGCTGGCAGCCTGCACGTCGTCGGCGGTACACCTGGAAATCCACGACGTGCACCGGACGTCCGACGCGGCCTACCAGGCATGGCTTGCCGGGCAGGCGGACCCACAGGAATCTGCTCGGCAGTACCGGGCTTACAGCGACGTGGTCCTGCCTGCCGTCCGCCGTGGCGTGTCCGTGCGGCGGGCGAGGATCGTCTCGGAGCCGGTATCGGATTACGTGCGGTGGGAGCACTGGCTGACAGACCCGGTGAACATCGCGGCTGGCGAGCAGGTCCGGTGGCTGCCCCGGCGGCTTGCCTCAACCCTGGCGTTGCCGGGAAACCCGTACTGGGTATTCGATGACCGCTTGGTCCGCTTCACGATCTTCGGCGGGGACGGCGAGTTCCAGGGCAGCCAGTTCAGCGACGACGCCGGGGTTGTCGAGGGGTGCAGGTCGGCATTCGAGGCCGTGTGGCAGCTCGCGATACCGCACCAGGAGTACCGCCTCTAGTTTTCCCCTACTGTCCTAACCGTGCCGTCCTCGTCCTCATCCAGCGCCCAGCAGGCGCGGCAGGCCCTCGCCGACCAGCTCCGCGACATACGGCTGGCGGCAGGGCTGAGCGGCAGTGCCCTGGCGTCCAGGGCGGGATGGCACGGGGTGTCGAAGGTAAGCAAGATTGAGCACGGCGTCAGGCCCGCATCCGGCGACGACGTGCGGGCCTGGTGCGAGGTGTGCGGCACTTCAGCCGAACGCACCGAGGAACTGCTCGCCGAGCAGCGCGCTATTGCGGGCATGTGGGTGCCCTACCAGCAGCTGAACCGCGTCGGTCTGCGCAAGGCGCAAGAGTCTGTCCGACCGCACTACGAGAACTCGGCCCTAGTGCGTTCCTACCAGCCGAAGCTCGTTCCTGGCTTGCTGCAGACCGCCGGGTACACGACGGCCTTGCTGGAGGATGCCCGTGACAGGCAGCGCGTACAGCGAGACGACGTGGCCGAAGCCGTGGCCGAGCGGGCAAGCCGGCAGAGGGTACTGACGCGAGCCGGGCACCGGTTCGTGTTCGTGATCGAGGAACAGGTCCTGCGCTACCAGTTCTGTGAACCGGCGATCCTGCGCGAACAGCTCCTGCACCTGCGCGAGACCCCGCGTCTTCCTACGGTGTGGCTGGGGATCATCCCCCTGGGAGCTGATCGCCGCAAGGTGCTCCCACGCGAAGGGTTCATCATGTTCGACGAAGAGTTGGTCAGCGTGGAGCTTATCTCCGGCGTGTTGTCTGTGAGCCAGCCTCGCGAGATCGGCATGTACCTGCGCGACTTCACCGACCTGGCCCGAATAGCCGTCCACGGGCAGGCGGCCCGCGACCTCATCACCGAAGCGCTGCGCGATCTCCCCTGACGGCCTGGGGGCAAACTCGGGCAAGAACTTTGACCAGGCATGCGCCTGCTCCCTACCGTCAGTAGCCAGGCGGCGACCTGAGCGGAAACCGCGTCGGCGTAACGGCGTTAGGGGAAGAGCGGCAATGGCGCAGCAGACGGCAGTCCTGGCCCCGTCAGCCAAGATCGTCCGCTGGCAGCCACCCGCAGCCGCTGAGAGTGACGAACCCGAGTGCCGCACTGTCTGGCGTGACAACGTAGCGCGCCAGCAGGACTTCCAGGCCGCCCATCCCGACGTGATCTGGCCGCACCATGAGCGGAACGCCCCATGGGTCGCCTACATCCCGATGCCGGACGGCGCGTTCCTCGAAGTGACCGACAGTGCCGAACTCGGCCGTCTTCTCGACAAACTCGCCATCGCCATCGCCATCGCCATCGCGCACCGCGATGCCCCGCGCGAGCGGGCAGCATGACCCACGCAGCGCAGCCGACGGCAGGTGTCACCCGGCGGCCCGTTCGCATCGCCAAGCGGGCCGCGACGGTGACGGCTGGCTCAGCACGGCACACTCGCCTGCGCGCGGATTCCGCGGATGAAGGCGAACCGGTCAGCGAACTCCAGGCGGTCGCCGGGGAAGCGTTCCCGTATCTCGGTGATCCCGCGCTCAAGTTCGGCGTCGGTAAAGTCGGCGAGCAGGGACATGTACCTGTCGCGGACCATGGACAAGTACTGGTCCTTCTCGAAGGTGAGCGTGTAGCTGTCATAGCTCAGCTCAGTCTCCAGCCCGGCGTCGGAGAGCACTGCGGCGATGTCAGCGGGGTCGGGCTGGAGGCTCTCGAAGCGCTGCAGGGCGGCGGTGAAGAGCGGGTAGCTGATCTGGGCGGGGAGCATGGCGATGACGATTCGCCCGCCCGGCGCGAGGAGTTCCGCGAGCCCGTTCAGCACCACCTGCCGGTCGCTGGCGGGAATGTGGTGGACGGCTTCCTTGATCACGATCGCCTCCAGCCGTTGGGCGGGAAGCGCTACGCGGCGCTCGGCGATGTCTTGGGCGGAGGCCCGCACTGGCAGCATCGCGGGGTCGCCGGGCAACTGGTCGAGCATGGCCTGCGACGGGTCCGCGCAGATGACCGTGGCGCCTTCGGCTGCCAGCTGGCGAGAGTACAGACCGGTGCCGCAGCCGACGTCGGCGACGACCTGGCCGGGGCCGATTGCGGCGCGGCCGAGGATGCACCTGGTCATCCAGGCGATGTACGCGGGGCTGTAGGCCCAGTTCTGGTCGTAGCTGGCGGCCAGCCGGTCGTAGTGGGCCTGGGTGCCGTCGCCGTGGCTGCTGGTCATGGTGCTCCTGGCGGTTCAGCTGACGGTCATGGTGAAGTCGAGGCCGGTCATGTCGGCGCGCATGACGAACCGGGTCAGCTCGTAGGGCACGGCGTCCTGGTCGAAGCTGGTGTGCCAGACGTCGAGTACCCAGATGCCTGGCCGCAGCCGCAGGTGCCGTTCCTCGTCGGGAGATGCCGGGCGTGCCGTCACGCTTTCCTTGTACGTGGCCATCGCGTGGCCGCGGTCTTCGAGGACGCCGTGGATGCCGTAGGGGTGCGGGACCTCTTCCTCCAGCAGGCCGGTGCCCTCGGCGATGTGCCAGGGGATGTAGGTGGTGACCCGGTGAACGGGGTCGTTGCCGGCCCAGAAGATGTTCTCCCGGATCAGCGCCGACTCCTGGTCCGCCGGGATGGCCAGTGTCGCGGCGACGTGCTCCGGGGGCTGGCCGCGGTTGATGCTGAGGACCTCGAACCGGCCGGCCTTGCCCTGCTTGGCGCATTCCAGCAGGAACGGCGAGAGCCCGGAGTCGCGGAACTGGCGGGAGTAGCGGTCGCTGCCGAGGCGGATCAGCGGGGTGGGCCGGTGGACGAACACGCCGCTGCCGTGCTCGATGTCGACCAGGCCGGCGGTTTCCAGCAGGCGGAAAGCTTCGCGGGCGGTGTTGCGGGCGGCCCCGTAGCGGGAGGCGAGTTCCCGTTCGGACGGCAGCTTCTGGCCTGCGGTCAGCTCGCCCGACTCGATCGCCGCCCGGAGGTCGTCGGCTATGCGGCGGCTGGGGAGCCGCGTGCCGCCGGTACCGGGCGTGCCGCTGGCGTGGGTGCTCGTGCGGTTCATGATGAGCGAAGGATACGCGATGGCTTAGTCCATTATCCAAACAGGCTTGAGCCACTAACAGGTTCCGTGCTGTACTGGTAGCAGATCGTAAGTGGCTTGAGCCACTTAGTCAAGTGGCTTAAATTATTTCAGCTTTTTGGCAGAGGTATCGAAGGAGGGATCGTGGCAGGCGCTCACGCGGAGGTAGCCGCGGAACTGTCTCGCATCGCGGGGGAGTTTCCCGGCTGGCGCCCGTGGGTGTCTGACGCCGGACGCTGGTGGGCTACCCGGACGGGCCGCTGCCCGGCTAACCCTCCCGGCTGGTGGGCCATGACGGTTGACGCCGATGACGCGGAGGGCCTGCGAAGCGCGATCGCGGAGCAGGAACGGCTCGCAAGCCCGGTCGGCGCGCCGTGAACGCGGCGCCGCACCGCCGGAACCCGCGCAGCCAGGGCAGCCGCAGCTGGCGTGGCGCGGGAGGGAGGTGACAGATGCCGACAGTGCAGGCGTGCCCGTACTGCCGTACGGGGGTGATTGCCCGGCGGGGTGACCCGCTGTGCCCGACGTGCATGAAAGCCGCGCGGGAGATGCCGTCGCGGCCGTCGTGGCTGTTCGACTCGCCGCTGCTGCGCCAGGCTCTGGCGGAGGTGAACCTGCCGGCGGTCCCGGGCATCGTGCGTGCTGCGTGCGGCGTGTCGCAGAAGGACCTCGCCACGATGACCGGCTGGAGCGAGGCGGTCCTGAGCTACTACGCGCGTGGCATCCGGGACGGCATGTACGACATCCGTACCGTGCTCCAGTTTGCCGACGCGGTGGGGATGCCCCGCGCGGCGCTGCTCCCGCTTGTATTCGCAGACGCCGATGTCGCCCTCACGAGCGGCCCGCTGAACGGCGCAGATGCGGAGCGGAGCCAGCTCGGCGGTCATCCCGCGGAACCTGGCCTGCCCGTGGCCCTGCCCGCAGTGAGCGCGCCGCGCCGCGCTTCGAGTGCTCACATCCGATACTGGCAGGCATGCGCGGATGGGCTGTACGCCAGGGAGCGGTCCGTCGGCGGGACCGTCCTGCTCCCGCTGGCCATGCAGCAGTGGCGGCGCGCCCGGCTAGCAGCCCGGGAGGACAGCGGCGGCGATACGGGCATCCGGCTTCTTGGGGCGGCCGGGGAACTGGCACTGTGCACCGGCTGGATTGCGCTTGACGCCGGGCAGCTGCCGCTGGCCCAGTCGCTGTTCGAGGAGGCGCGCGAACTGGCAGCCGGCTCGGGGGACGTGGTGCTGGGCGTGCACGTGCTGGCGAACCAGTCGATGCTGCACCTGGAGCTGGCACGCACAGGCCCGGGCCGGGAGCCGGCCCGCCAGGCGCTGCGGCTGGCCTTCCAGGCCCAAGATGAGGGCCGCTACCTCCCAGTGCCTCGTCTCCATGCACTGATCGCGCTCTGGCACGCCAGCGCCGCCGCGCTTCTGGGCGACAAAGCCGCCTTCCAGAAGGCGGTCACTCAGGCGCGCCGCGAACTAGACCGGGGCACCGAGGACGAGGACCCGGCCGAGTGGCTCCGGTTCGTCGACCATGCAGAGATCACCGGAACGGAGGCCCGCGGCTGGCTGTACCTCGGCGACCCCGGCCGCAGCGCCGCGCTGTTCCGGCAGGTGCTCGCGTCCACGCTGAGTCCCCGCAACCGGGCAAGCTACGGAGCGGGTCTGGCGGACGCACTGCTGAAGCAAGGCGCCCGCCAGGACGCGATCACCGCAGCCGCAGACGTCCTGCCGGCACTCGAAGACGGGGTGACGTCCACGCGCTACCTCAGCCAGCTTCGCCTGGTCCGCCGCGCCGCCGCGAGCACCCCCGGGGCGGAGGGATTCTGTGCCCGCTTCGACGCAGCCGAGCGGACTCAAGCTGCCTCGCCCGCCTGCCTGTACGCGGCCACCGCAGACACAAAAGCGGATGTCCCCGCGTTATGCCCGCTCAAGCAACGCGGGCCGCCTGGCTACGACGGTTTCATTTGGCCCCACCATGACGGCTCCATTTGGCTCCACCTGGCGGCATCTTGACGGTTCGATGTGGCCCCGTTTCAGGCCGCACCGAGAAGAGAGGCCAGGTCAGGGCCGGGGCCAAATCAAGCCGACACGCGGCACCCGATGATCAGGGTGGGGCCAAATCAAGGCGTCCAAGCGGGGACTGGGGCAGGCCAAGATAGACCCGCGTGCTCTCGGTTCAGTTCAACGACGCAGCCGCGCAGTCGCTCGGGCTGCAGCCCGTCGCGCTTCCCGGCGGGATCACCGCCGGGACTGGAAGCCATCATAGGGTCCGGCATCGTGCGCCGCGGCCAGGTACTCACCTGGGCAGGCGCGCCGACCAAAACTGAAGGACGCCCCGGGCCGCCCCGGCGACCTCACGGGCTGGGAGTGCGACCACAGCTGGTTCCAGATCGAGGACCGCGTGCCCGTGGACATCGCGATACATCGACGACGCCCCGGTCATCGGCGAGGCAGGCCAGCGGACGCTGCTCATCCAGGGCCTCAACTTCAGCATGCGGTTCGCCAGCCTGGTCCGCGGCATCCCGGAACTGAGCGCCGTGCGCTGCATCGTCGGGGCGAACTAGACCAACGCCACGTTCAGATTCCACCAGAACTGCTACGGCGAGACATGGCACCGGCCAGACCTTGACGACTACAAGTTCGACAAGATCCAAATCAAGGCGTCCTAACCAGCCGCCGCATGCTGCGGCCACGGGCGCTGGCTCGGTCCGCTGTCGGCAGTCCGCGCAACCGTGCCCAGGCTGCCTAAGCGCCGGGCGGGCGATCACTGAGGCGGCGGGTGAACGACGCCCACGCCTGGCGGCTGACGGCGAGGCTGGTGCCATGAGGGTCTTTCGAGTCACGGACCAGGCAGCTTGCCTCGGTCTGGGCGACCTCGACGCAGTCCTGGCCCCCGGTGCTGCGGCTGGACTTGCGCCACGGCCTGGTCAGGCTGGCGTCGCGTGCGGTGGTCATTGAATCTCCTTCACTAGCATGCGGATCATCGCGGCGGATTCCGCCGGGTCGAGGGCCTGGGTGACCAGGTAGGTCCAGGCCAGGCTGAACCGGTCCACCTCGTCGGCGGCTTCCACGTACACGTCGCCCATCAGCCCCTCAACGTAGGCAACAGGCGGGTCCTCGGGGTCGGGGAACGCGAGGATGACGAAGTGGCCGTCCATGCCCGCGTTCGCGCCGACAGCGAACGGGAGCACCTGGAGGGTGACGTGCGGCCAGGTGGCTGTCTCGGCCAGGGCTGTCAGCTGCTGTGCCATCACGGACGGGCCGCCAACCTGGCGGCGCAGCACGGCCTCGTCCAAGATCACGTGGATCCCCGGCGGGTCGTCCCTACTGAACAGGGCATCTTGGCGGGCGGTCCGCGCGGCCACCCTCCGTTCAGCATCCTCGGCGCTGACCGCGGGGCGGGTTCGCGTGATCACCTCGTGCGCGTAGCCGGGCGTCTGGAGAATCCCCGGTATCACGTGCGCGTTGATCCGGATGCTGGCGGCCTCGGCCTCCATCGAGATGAAGCTGCCGGTGAAGATGTCGGTATAGGCGGTCCACCAGCCCCGGCGGCGGGCATCGCGGCCGAGCTGGATCAGCGCCTCGCGGCGTGGCGAGCGGACCCCATACAGGTCGAGCATGTCCACCAGGTCGTCAGTGCTGATCCTGGAGCGGCCGTTCTCCAGCCGGTAGAGCTTGCTCAGGCTCCAGCCGAGCTGCTGCGCGGCTGCCTCCATCGACAGGCCGCTGTCGTGACGCAGCCGCTCAAGCTCGCGGATCAGGCGCCGTCCCCGGACGGTCGGGCTGTACTCCACCAGGGTCTCCCTCAATCTGGCCGGTCGGGCCTCCAGGCCAGCGTGCGGCTTCGCGGGCTGCACCCGCAAGGCGTCGTCTCAACACTTCGTTACGAACGACCGGATGCCGGGCTTGCATATCGTCACCGCCGATGCCTTCCGACAATCAGAAGATTTCAGGCACGATTCCGTTCACGTAGCCCAGCCGGCCGGACGACACACTCCCTGGCAGCTGGAAGCCCGACGCGGTCGACGCTAAGAGTCCGCCGGCGGCCCTGGCGGAACGAGGACTGACGATGGTAAATAGCACCCAGTGCGGCCAGGCCCGCACACAGCCAGTGAGCCAGGTTCCGCGCGCCGCGAAAGCCACAGCAGCCGTGCACGGCACCGAAGACACCGGCAAGGCGACGGTCTCGGGCGACGAGCACCTTCTACTCCTCTGGCTGGCTGCCGAGGAGCACGGGACGGTGTGGGAGCGGGCTTGCCCCGGGACGGCGGACCAGCTCAGGTACCTGCGGGCGGCGCTTCGGCCGCTCCTGCGCTGCTGCCCCATAGCCAATGATGCGATCTTCCTCATGTCCGAGCTGGGGGGGAACGCGGTCAAGCACAGCAGGAGCCGCGAGGCTAGCGGCACCTTCACGGCCCGGATCCTGGATGTTCCCGGGCTGTACGTGCTCGGCGAGATCGAGGACGGCGGCAGCGACTGGTGCGGCGACATCCGGGGGTCGGCCAGAAAGGCCTCCGGTTTGGACCTCCTGCTCAGGCTTTCGGCGGCCTGCGGCGTATCCGGGAACGTATCGAGACGCGTGGTCTGGTTCCGATTGCCGTACCCCGCTGCCGACGCCATGCTCCCCGGCCAGGCCCCGGGGGCCGCGTGAGCGGTATGCGCCATGTCGCCGGCGTCGGCCCCTCTCGCAGCTGCTTCGGGTGTTCCCGGGTCATCCGGGACCACCCGGGCGCTACTGGGCTTACGCGCCGACCAGCCCAAGACCGTGTTAACCGCTTGTTCTGGTAGCGAAGGCCGGGCTCCTCTCGCCAAAGCTGACCCCGGCCCCCGCTGCCTCGCGTATCTGGAGGTGACCTGAGTATGCCGCACATCTCGGGCTTCTGCATGGCTTCGCCGGGCCGGCCACGTCGGCCGTCGGATTGCGCCTCAGACGGGGACAGCGGGGGCCCTGGTGCGCGCTGACGGTGCCGGTCTACTGCAGGTGCACAGCCAGTACCCGGCTGGCGAGTCAGCGAGCCGCCACGGGCAGCCTGGCCAGGGGCCGGTGCGGTCGGGTCTGGTCCCGCCGCTGGCCCTGGGATACCGCGCCCGGCCTGAGAGTGTCCCCGGCCTTGAACAGGTACTGGTACCCGGCAGCGCGGTGCTTCTCGCCCCGGGGCTGGCCCCGAAGGGACCCGCCTGGCAAGCCGTAGCGGGAAAGACGCAGCTGGCGGTGGCTGCGGCGCGGTCGCCGCACTGGCCGGGAGGACTGGACCTGGTTGCCTGGGTGGCCGCGGAGAGCCGGGCGTCGGTGCTGTCGGGCTACTGCGAGGCGGCGTCACTGCTAGGGCTGGACCAGCCGGGCGGCGAGGCTGCCGCGTTCCGCTTCGCGGCCTGGCTGCGGTCGACTGACCGCCGGTGGCTGGTAGTGCTGGACGGCCTGCGCGACCCCGCTGACCTTGAGGGACTGTGGCCGGCCGGCGCGGCGGGTCGGCTGATCATCACGGCCGACGATCCGGAAGCGGCCAGAGGCAGGGCACAGGCACTGCCGGTCGGCTGTTTCTCAGACCGGGAGGCCGTCGGGTACGTGTCGGACCGGCTAGCAGCTGATCCCGCTCACCGGTCTGGGCAACTGGACCTGGCGGTGGAGCTGGGCTGCGAGCCGGCCGCACTGGCCCATGCGAGCGCGGTGATCGCCACCTCGGAGCTGGCCTGCTGGGATTACCTGGAGATATTCCGGGGCCAGCGGGCCGAGCTTGAGCGAGGCGGTCCAGGTCCGGTCGCGGCCGCGGAGGTCAGCTGGCGGCTGTCGGCTCATCACGCGGAGATCCTCGACCCGGGCGGCGGCACCTGGCCGCTGCTGGTCCTGGCGGCCCTGGTCGCGGGCCACGGTATCCCGCTGGACGTGCTCACCGCTCCGGCTACCCGCCGGTACCTGGGCAGCGGCGAAGGGCCGCGGGGCGCAGCGGGCACAGTCTTCGGCCCGCGCGCTGGTTGGCGCGGGGTTGCTTGACATCGACCGAAACGGGACGCTTCCCGCTGTCCGGATGAGCACGGCACTGAGGGCATCGGTTCTTGCCGCCGCCCCAGGCGACCTGGCAGAGCAGGCAGTCGGGGCCGCGGCGGATGCGCTGCTGGAATCGTGGCCCAAGGACCAGCCCGGGTCGCTGCTTGCCGTCTTGCTGCGGTCATGCACGGCGAGCCTGCTGGAGGGCGCCGGTGACACGCTGTGGTCAGCGGGCCATTGCCACCGCGTGCTGCTGGCGGCTGGCCAACCAGCGCATCGCCGAGGCCCTCGGCACCCCGGACGCCGAGGAAGACCCCGGTGACGAGGACGACGGCGACTTGGAGCAGGCATCCTGAAATGGCAGGTCAGAGCGGGAATCCGGGTGAGAGCGGTCTGCATGACCGCTCCCACCGCCCCCGTCCGTGGCCTTTTCCGCCCCCGTCCGTGGGCTGGTCCGTGGCCGTCCGTGGGCCAGGCTGCGACGGTCTGTCGACCGCGCGGACCCCGAAACCCGGCGCCCACGGACGCATAGCGGACGGCGGCGGCCCCAAATCCAGCCTCGAAGCACATAACAGCAGGTCAGCGGCATAAGCCTCGAACAGGAGGATAGGGCTGTAAAGCCGTCGGCTTTTCGCGCGGGCGACCGCAGGCGGGCTGCGGAGCCGCGCCAGACGAGATCACAGCCCGCTCTTGCGGTTCTAGGAGCAGGATCGTGGAGGACCGTCAGCGGGACGGGCGCTTGAGTCGATCAGGTGACGGAACCCCGCGATGAGGGCGCCCAGGCCCACCTCGAACTCGTCGTCTCTCCCGACTCCGGCGAGGGCATCGGCATGTTGCACCAGGAGCGGGGTGACGGCCGGGTCGCGCGAGCGGTATAGCAGTCGCCGGTCATCGCGCTCGCCGGGATCGGCGGCGTCCAGCCCGAGGTTGAACTGCACTGACCCGACAATGAAGGTGGCTAGCGAGGACGCGGCAGCGGATGCCAGCGCGGGACTCAGGCCGGCGTTGATGAACAGGCCGAGTGCGTACTCCTGCCCGGCCAGCGAGTTCGGGCCGAGCCGCTCCGTCCCCCGCAGCAGCGAGACCAGGGCAGGATGCCTGAGCAGATGCGCCCGGAACAAGCGCGCCGACCATGCTGCCTGCCCGGCCCAGTCCAGGCCGTGCGGCGGAGGCGAGGTGGCTACGTCGATCGCCCGGTCGGCGAGCAGAGTCACCAGTTCCTCCCGGTCGCGGACGTGGCGATAGAGCGACGCCTGCCCGCAGCCGAGGGCGCTGGCCACGCTGCGCATCGTCAGCGCAGCCGTCCCGTGGGCATCGAGCAGGTCCAGCGACGCGTCGAGGATGGCCTCGAGCGTCAGTGATCTGCGTCGCCGCTTACGCGCGGATTGCTTCTCCCGCGCGAGCCACCATGCTGCCGTCCCCGGCCGTGGATCGGTCCCCGGGCCGGGGGGCGGCGGCGCACTTGGCGCGGTTGTCGTGGGTGCGGGCACGGGAACAGGCTAGTCGGTATGCGAACGTCCTTCGCATAGCTTATGCTAACGATGTTCGCATAAGCGTCCGCCCGGTGACCAGGGATCCGGGGAAGCCTCCACTGACAGGAATCAGGAGCCGATTTCGTGACCCATGATGCTGCGATGCGCCTAGCCGACAGGTACGGACCGCGGGCGGTGATCGCCGGGGCATCGGAGGGTCTCGGCGAGGCCCTCGCCCACCGGCTCGCCGGGGCCGGCATCGACCTGGTCCTGATCGCCCGCAGCGAGGCACGGCTGCGCGCGGTAGCCGCTGACGTCGAGGCCCGTCACGGGCGCGACGTCCGAGTGCTGCCTCTTGACCTCACCGACCCCGGCATGCACCGGGCCGTCGCGGAATCCTGCCAGGACCTGGAGGTTGGCCTGGCGGTATACGCAGCGGGGAGCGTGAACCGCACCCTCGACTTCACCGATGATCCCTACGAGGCATCGCTGCGCCAGGTGGAACTCAACTGCATCGGCCCCATGGGCCTGGCCCGCGCGCTCGGCCCGGCCATGCTGGACCGGGGACGCGGCGGCATCGTCATGGTGGCATCGCTGGCCGCCCTGGCCGGGGCAGCGCAGATCGCGGTCTATTCCGCGGTCAAGGCGTTCCAGGTCAATTTCGGCGAGGGCCTGTGGGCCGAGATGTCCTCCCGCGGCGTCGACGTATGCACGGCGGTCCTCGGTCAGACCTGGACCCCGGCCCTGGAGCGCCAGGGAATGACCTACGACCCCGAGACCGACATGCTCGCGGGGGACGCAGCCGACGAGATCATCGCCAACATCGGCAACGGCCCTACCTACGTCGTCGGAGCCAGGAACCAGGCCATCGCCGCGCGCGTGTGGCCCGACCGCCGGACGCTGGTCCAGATGATCGGCGCGCACACCAGCGCCCACGCGGCCCGCGCGAGCGGCACACCCTCCTGATCTGTACGCGCCAACTGAGGAACTCCGAGTGCGCTGGCGACGCGCCTATCGGCGGGTACCGCGTCAACGTCGTTCGGCCGACGGTACTGTCCGTGAAATCATCGCGGATCCCCATCGTGCAGGATGGTGCTGGCGGTGCTGGCCAGCAGCTGGGGCCCGCAGCCGATGAGCGCCCGCGGCGCTCATCGGCTGCGGGCAGCCAGCTTGCCGATGATTACACGACGCCGGCGGATGGCCTGGATGCCGAGTGGGCCGGGGCAGGCCCGATGATGGCCAGCCCCGGCCCACTTGGCAGTTCACAGCTGTCCTGGCTGCCCCCTGCGTTTCCTGGCGCCGATCAGCAACCGCACAGGTAAAGGCCTTGCCCGGCAGGTGGCAGGGGATCAGGGATACGCCTTCACCGCATTCTGGAACGCGGCGAGGATGGACGGATTGTCCTGAATTCGCCAGTCCTGGTGGTCGATGCCGTCATCCTGGGTCTGATCAAACCAGATGAACCCCATGAGGCCATCAGCTTTCGCGCCCGCGAACAAGGGAGCCACCTCCGACGCCCCGGCATCAGGGCCGACCGCGGTCTCGGAGATCAGGATTGGCTTGGACGCGAACTCGCGGATCTGGTCGATGGTGTCCCCGAACAGGTTCTGGAAGTTCTCTGACTCGGTCTCGTAGTATCCGTCGATGCCGACGATGCCGACGTAGGCCGAGCCAGGCCAGTAGTCAGACACCGGCCCGGAACCCCCGTACGCGGAGTTCATCGTCCACATCCACGTCACATTCGTGGCGCCCTGCTGCTTGAACACGGTCACGACGTGCTGCCACGCGGCGACCCAGGTGCTCGCTGGCGTGTTCCCGTACCCCCATGTGTACCAGTCGCCGTTGGCCTCGGGCGCGAAGCTGAGGATCACCGGCTTTCCGAATGCTTTCGCCTCGTCAGCATAGGTTTTCAGGCTGCTGTCGTCGGCGCCGTCCGCGACCTGCTCCATGCTCGTGTCATAGGGAAGTATCTGGATGACAGGCACGGACCCATGGCTGTCGACCAGGTCCGCGAACCCGGTATTGAATGGCCCCGGAAACGCGCTGTACGACAGCACATACGACACCTTGGCCCCCGTCGCGGCGGTGAACTCGGTCTCCGGGGTGTACGACGTGTTCACGCCCGCCGCGTACATGCCGATGTCCAAGGTTCCCGCCTTCGGCATGATGCCTGGGGGGGCTGTGACGTGGCTTACTACGGTTGCGCACGCGACCACAAGCACCCCCGCCGCTGTCCACCCGCTTCCATACCGCATGGCGGCACGGACGGGCCGGGCACGATAGCCAGGCACCTGCCGGTTAGGGCCGGGCAGCAGCCGGAGCACAGCGATAACGACGAACGCGAGGGTCGCGAGCCTGACGAAGATCCATAGAGCACCGCCGGAAAGCAGGAGTGTCTGGATCATGCCGTCACCTCGCGAGCGAGATGTCCCCAGGCGATCTCCCGGCGCTGCAGGCTCGCCACCGCCGCGGCGAAGAACAGCCAGCCCTGCCACAGCGCATAGAGGCCCTCGGGCACGATCACGGCGGCGAGGAGTATCCCGCGCCAGCCAGCCCGGCGCACCGTCCACGTCCGCTCAATGAGGGTCACCGACAGGACGCCCGCAGTCCACGCCAGGTTAAATTCCGGCAAGATGAGCAGCGCTCCGATCAGAATGAACAGGCACGCGTACGAGACCGCGAACCCGCCATACAGGCCAGCCTGCCGCAGCCAGTACGAGAACGTCATCTTGGTCACCCCGTACGTGTGCAGATCCCCGAGAGTGCCTTTCTGCCACCGCATCCGCTGCGTCCACAGTGCCTTAACGGTCGGCATGACCTCTGTGGTCGTTTCGCACCGCGCCATGGACAGGCACTTCCAGCCCAGAGCCTTCACCGCGAGCGTCATCTCGTCGTCCTCGGTGATCGACGCGTGACTGTAGCACTGGCCCGGGATTCCCGGCAGGCTCAGGCCGCGCTCGCGGGCAACTTGCCGCAGCACGCCGACCCGGAACAGGGTGCCGGTTCCCGACAGCACGAGGGCCTGCCAGCGTCGCTGAATAATCCGCGCGTAGCGGAAATACTCGTTCCTCTGGAGCTGCCCGATGATCCCGGCGCCCGGCTCGCCCAGGAAGGCCCCGCACACGGCACCTACCTGCGGGTCAAGCCGCAACGTCCGGGACGCCAGCTCAAGCCAGCCTGGCGACAAAGAGGAGTCGGCATCCATAGTCAGCAGCAGCTCATCCGCGCTCAGCGTCGGCAAGACGCGTGCCAGTGCCTGGTTGAGCGCACCAGCCTTCCGGGCTGTGTTGAGCGTCGTCACCATCACGTTCACCCCCAGTGCCTCGGCGATCTGGGCCGTGTTGTCAGTGCAGTTATCGCACACGACCGTGATTGACGAGACCGGGATAGTCTGCCGGCGCAAGGACCGGATTGTCTGCCCGATGCTGGCCGCCTCGTTATGCGCCGGGATCAGTACCGTGATCCGCGGCAGTCCGGAACGCGGGGCTGCAGACGGCTCTTCTTGGACCATCCCCCGCAGCGCCTCAAGGGCTGGGTACCGAGCGCGGACCGATGTTCTGTAGGCGGGGGATCCTTTCGGCAGCGCGCGCGGAGATGTCACCGCACACCTCCACCGGTGATC
>CAVQEN010000011.1:0-11412 GCA_963711535.1 uncultured Actinomycetota bacterium
CGGATTTCCGTGTAGCGGGTTGAGCGCAACCGCTGCTATCCAGCGCCCCGTCCGGCATGCGCTGTGACCTGGTGGTTTTGCTGTGGCTACGTCACTCGAGCCGTCGGCTCTGTTGCGGTTATCCGACTGCTGAATTACACGAATGTGATTCTTCTGCTCTGATCAGGCGGCACCGCCGTGCGGAGGGACACACGGAAAGCCGCAGACCACAACGGTCTTGTCATGTCCGGCGTGTCACCGGACGTCCCGGCAGTCAGTCTGCAAGAATCGTCATATGCCAGCCAGATCGGCGCAACGGGAGGGAGCGGAGGCGTTCACCGCCCCGGAGCTGGCGAACCAGCGCCGCTACGAGGCGCTGCGCGCCTGGTACGTCGACGGACTGTCGCACGCCGAAGCGGGGGCGCGGTTCGGCTATACCCGGTGGGCGATGGTCGACCTGGTCCGCCAGTACAAGGCCGGCGCGCTGGAGCTGTTCGCCCCGGCGAAGAAGCCCGGCCCGCCGCCCGGATCGGCGCCGGCGAAAGACCGCGCCCGCGGCAGGGTCATCGAGCTGCGCCGGCAGGGCCTTTCCACCTACGAGATCTCCGCGCGGCTGACGGCCGAGGGCACGCCGCTGAACCGCACGTCGGTCGGGGAGATCCTGGCCGGGGAAGGCTTCGGCCGGCTCGTCCGGGGCCCGCAGCCGGCCGAGAGCATCAGCCCGGCCACCGCGGGCCGTGACACGAGCATGCCGCGGGCGCAGGTCATCGACTTCGCCTCCTGGCCCGAGCGGCTGGACTCGACCCGGGCCGGGCTGCTGCTGGCGCTGCCGGACCTGGCCGCCCTCGACCTGCCCGCCCTGGCGCGGGCGGCCGGCTACCCCGGCACGCGCGTCGTCCCGGCGGTGAGCTGGCTGCTGTCGCTGCTGGCCCTCAAGCTCACCCGCACCCGCCGGGTCTCCCACGTGGACGACCTGCTGCACGACCCCGCCGCGAGCCTGTTCGCGGGGATGGCGGTGCTGCCCAAGAAGTCAGCGCTCACCGACTACTCTTACCGGCTGTCGCACGACCACCAGCAGCGTTTCCTGGCCGCCCTCGACAAGCAGATGATCGGCGCCGGGCTCGCGGCGCCCGAGCAGGCGGTGTTCGACCTGGACTTCCACGCCGTCATGCACTGGGGCCACGACCCGGCGCTGGAAAAGCACTACGTCCCCACCCGGTCCCAGCGCGCCCGGTCGGTGCTGACCTTCTTCGCCCAGGACTCCGGCACGCACAACCTGGTCTACGCAAACGCCGACATCTCCAAGGCCACCCAGAACCGCGAGGCCATCGAGTTCTGCGACCACTGGAAGGCCCTCTCCGGCGCCGACCCGAAGATGCTGGTGATGGACCAGAAAGTCACCACCCACGACGTGCTCGGCGAGCTCGACACCCGCGGGATCAAGTTCCTGACCTTGCGGATGCGCTCAGCCGCGCTGCTCAGGCACATCGCCGCGCTGCAGCCGGGTGACTTCAGGCAGATCACCCTGGACCGGCCGGGCCCGCACAACAAACCCAGCGTGCACGAGGACAAGGCCGTCACGCTGACCGGCTACCCCGGCACCGCCCGCCAGCTCGTGGTCACCGGCCTCGGACGCCAGCAGCCCACCGTCATCATCACCAACGACCACGACACCACGATCCGGAGCCTGATCACCCAGTACGCAAAGCGGATGACGATCGAGCAGCGCCTCGCCGAGATCATCCGGGCATTCTGCGCCGACGCGCTCTCATCAGCGGTCAACCTCAACGCCGACCTGGACATAATGCTGTGCGTGCTATCCCAGGCCCTCATCGCGGCGCTGCGCGCCCGGCTGCCCGGCTACGCCAGCGTCACCCCCGACACCATCCAGCGGCGCTTCCTCGAGACCCCCGGCCAGATCACCACCACAAGCGACACGATCACCGTCCGGCTCGAACGGCGCGCCTACACCCCCGTCCTGCGCAAAGCCAGCATCCCCGACACCGTCATCCCCTGGCTCGGCCACCGCGTCATCCGCTACGAATACGCATGAACATTGCGCCGATCCTCCTGCGTGGAAATCCGCGTTAGCGGCTGCGCTGGCGGTCGCTGGCGGCGTTTCCGTGCCCGCGTTCGCCGGATCGCACGTCCAGCACACGCGGCACGCGGCCGTATCGCTGCGCACGCTCGTGGGCCGGGTTCACGTTCGCAGCGCGCCCACGAAACACGCGCACATTGTCGGCACCATCCGCAGGAGCGGCACGCCCGTCGCGGTGTCGTGCTACGCGATGGGCAGCTCCGTCGCGGGCAATCGCGTCTGGTACCGCATCTCTGCGCCGGACAGCGGCTACATCACCTCGTACTACACCGCGACCCACCTGGATCCGGTCGCGGGAGTGAGTCGGTGCAAGACTTTCAGCCGGCCGTACCGGACCGTGGTGAACGGGCTGCACGTGCGCGTGAAGCCGACGACGAGGTCGAGGATCTTCGTGACGCTCGGCAAGGTCGGCACGCGAGTGACGGTCAGCTGCTACGAGTCCGGGCAGCCGGTGAGCGGTGACGCAGTCTGGTATCGCCTCACTGCTCCGGAGATCGGCTACGTCGCGGGCCTGAACCTGAACACGGGTACCGACCCGGCCAGCGGTGTTCCCCGCTGCTAGCGCGCCGGGAAGGCAGGCGGGCCGGCGGACTGTCGGCGGGCCGTGCTAGAAAAGCTGCCATGACGAACCTGAGCTTTGCTGACATGCTCGCTTACATCGAGGACCGCTCGGCTGCACTGAGGGCTGCTGCTGCGGAGGCAGGTTTCGAGGCGCGCGTGCCCGGCTGTCCTGACTGGTCGGTCGCCGACCTTCTTGCGCACGTCGGCGAGGTGCAGCTGTTCTGGCGGGCCGCGGTGGCGGCTGGTGAGGCAGATGGCCCGCCAGCCGACGACGTGGTCGGCGACACTAAGCCGCAGGGTGACCTGCTGGCCTGGTCAGCGGATGCTACCGACCAGCTGGTTCTGGAACTCCGGAACGCCGGCCCGAACCGGCTGTGCTGGACCTGGTGGGAGGTTTCGGGTGCACCGATGACCTCCGGTGCCATCGCGCGGCACCAGGTCCAGGAAGCCGCCGTTCATGCCTACGACGCCCAGCAGGCGGCCGGGAAGGCGCAGCCGATACCGGAGCCAGTCGCTGCCGATGGCGTCGGTGAGTACCTCACTGTGGAACTGCTTACCAACGGTCCGTGGCCGTATGACCCGGCCGCCGTGATCCTCGAGACCGGCGCGGGCGGCGGCTGGGTGATCGACCTCGAGACACCCGCAGTAACGGTGCTGCGGGGGGACGAGCACGGCAGCGCCAAGCAGAGCGCGACCGTCACGGCCGATCCGAGCGACATGGTGCTGTCGTTCTACCGGCGGGACCCGATCGGCCAGTTGCGCATCGAGGGCGTCGCAGAACTCGTCCCGAAGCTGCTGGACTGGCCCAATCTCGACTGATCGGACCCGGAGCGCATGGCGTAACTGCGCCGGAAGCGCTGTAGATGGGTCAGGCGAGAAGCAGTTCGACGCGGACGGACGGGTAGCGGGCGGGTATCTTGCGATCGAGAGTTACCAGCATGGCCTCACTCGCCTGGGCAAAGGCCGCCAGGTAATCATCGGTCCACAACTTGTGGCTCTTGTCATCACGCGCGGAGATCGCCCGCCAGACTGCGTCCAGATCGGCTGGCTCATCTGCCCACAGAACGCGCTCGTCAGCCCAAAGCTGATCGTAGGTTCGCCATGCCTGGCTGCGGTCGATGGCATCCTCGGCCATGATGGCGGGGTTGGACAGCAGCCGCAGCAGACCCATCTGCGTAACCCGGCAGAAGGCGATGTCATCCGTCTCCTTGCCGAACCAGTCGGCCGCAACGGGCTGATAGACGTGCCGCCCCCAAACAGCTGCCAGCCATACGCCCACGTCAACAAGCTTCACTGGGAGGCGAACCTCTCAGCATCCTCGGCATCGAACGCGTCAGCGATGTCGTCATTGGTGACAAGGACGGTTGGCCTGGCGTCGCGCGCTATCAGCGGTAGCGTTACGCGCCCTGCCTTCCCCCTCGCCGTGGCGGGATGGCCTACCTCGCGCGCTACAGCCCGGTTGACGAGATCCTTGAGGCTCTCGCCCTCTTCAGCCGCGCGCGCCTTGGCCGCTCGCATCAATGTCGGGGGAAGATCAATCGTGGTGCGCATAAAAGCATATTATCATCAGCCTGACGCGCAGCCGCGCGAGGTTGACCATGTCGCCCTGCTTCCGCATTGATGCGTCAGATGCAACGACACCGTCTCCCGGTTAGGACTCAGGAGGGGAACACCACTTGGTGTACCCCTCCTGAGCTGGGAAAACTCTGTGCAGACGATTTGCTGGCGCAGGGCACTTATTCGGAGGGTGCGGTATTCCCACCCGACCCATGCCGCAGAGCGGCCAGGGTTCCGGTCGTTCTCGGGTGCTGAGACGGCAGTAGTCGCTTGGTGCCGTCGGTCATGCCGGGCGGTTCAGGAGTGCTTCGCCTGCCGGATCAAGGCGGCGCGGTCGCCAAGCCCCCGGCGTTCGGCTACCGCTAGCTGGACCTTGAGGCTGGGGACTGGTATCTGTCTGCCTCTCCAGGGGAGCAGTTCGAGGTGGCCGACAGTCGCTTCTTCTTGTTCGTGGGGCGGTTCGGTTCCCATCGCGCGGGCGCCGGCCAGCCACTCGATGAGTATCCCGGCGTAGGCACGGCCGCCGGCGTCGGCTACCCATCCGCGCATGCGAGTGACCGGCTCGACGAGGAGGTCTGCCATGAGCTGGCCGGCCAGGGCGGCGTCGCTGACGTGCACGTCCAGGTCGCCGGGTTCGATAGCGAGGCCCCGTGCCGCCAGTGCGCCGCTACCGTAGAGCCACCAGCGCAGGCCGCTGCCCTCGGCCCTGTCTGCCAGTTCGGCCAGGCCCGTCTCCCAGTCGGTCGGCTCCAGCCGGGCGCTCTGGCGGATCATCGACTCGATGTGCCGGGTGAAGCGCCCGAAAATCTCTTCCACGCCCGGTGCGTCGTCGAGGCGGCGGGTGAACAACCCAGGCTCGCCAACGGGCTGCCAGCCCATCTTGGGCAGCCTGGCCTGATAGGCCGGCACGTCAGTCCGCACCGTGAACTCGACGCGGTCGCCGTCTGGCTCCGCGAGCCGTCCGAGGCTGGTCTCGATCACGGGCACGACTTTATCTCGCGCCCGGGCTATACCCTCTCCCGGCGCTGGCCAGGTGGCGGCCCGCGCGTCACGCGCGTCCGTGAAGGTCCCTCACGGACCAGCCAACACCGTACTTCCCGGACGCGCGTCCTGCCTTTTCGGTCTTCACCTCAGTGTCGCAGGGCCCGAAGCCGCCTGCCAGGTGCGGCGCTCGTTATCCACGCGTCCAGGTCGCCGACCGCCCGGTTCCGTCGGCCCGGACTCTACCCTCGTTCCGTAGCTGTTCCAGGACGAGCCGGATGGTCTGGTCGCTGACGCCCGGTATCGCTGTCCTGATGTCGGCGAGTCGGAATGTGGCGGGGGCGTGGCGCAGGATGTGCTCGCGGATGCGCTCCTGCTTCGTCCCCGGGGTCCGGGCCGCGGCCGCGCGGTCGGCGAAGACGGCGTAGGCGCTGGCGATCAGGCGGGTGAAGTAGGCGAGCCAGGGCCACGGGTCGGCGGTCCCCTCGTGCCAGCCGTGGGTGGAGTCCAAAAGCGCCTGGTAATAGGTGTCGGCCGATTCGGCGATTTCCTGCTCAAGGCTCACGTAACGGCCGACCGTGTAGCCGTGTTCGCCGAGCAGGGCACCTGTGAGCAGGCGGGCAACCCGCCCGTTGCCGTCCTCGAAAGGGTGGATGACGAGAAGATCGAGGATGAACAGGCCGGACAAGAGCACCGGGTGGTGCTCGCCTGCTGCAGCCGCCTGCTGATAGCGCTTGATCAGGTCGTCGATCGCGAACGGGGTGCTCGCGGCGGGCACCGGCTTGAACCGGACGGTTGTCGAGCCGTCGGGCGAGCGATCCACGACGAGGTTGTCCTCTTTCTTGAAGGCCCCGCCTGGCATGGCCGTGTGGGCGAACAGCAGCCGGTGCAAGTGCAGGATCAGGCCGGCGTTCAGCGGGCGCCAGTCCTCCCGGATCAGGTAGTCCTGCGCGTCGCGGTAGCCCGCCAGTTCCTGCTCGCTGCGGTTGCGCAGCGTCGTCGTCCGCCGGTCGATGATCCGCTGAGCCCGGTCGACGTCGGCGACGATGACGCCCTCGATCGCCGATGAAGCGGTGATGCTCAGGACACGGGCCCGGTCGGCGAGCTCGGTAAGCAGCCCCGGCATCTGGTCACGGTAGAGCGCTTCCGAGCCCCGGCCGAAGTCGATGGCGCTCAGCCGGGTGACGACCTGCGAGGGCACCATCCCGATGAGCGCGTCAAGGTCCGTGAAGCTGCGCAAGTAACCTCCCAACTAACCTACCAAACGACCCAATCGTAGCTTCGATTAGCATGTTTAGCGGGTTGGATTAGTAAGTTTCCGGCTACTGCCGATGCCTCCTCGGTCATCGGCCGTGCGCTGGCCGACATAGGCGGCCCAGTCTCGCTTGGCCCAGTGGGACCAGCGTTCGGCGGTGCTGACGCTGATGCCGGTCAAGTCAGCGAGGACCGCGGCGGGAAGTTCGGCTGCCAGTGCAAGGCGGGCGGTGTTGCGCCCGGCATGCGCGTTGATGCCGTACTGGCGGAGACGGACGCCGAAGAGGACGTCCACGGCCGGGCGGTCTGGGCTCTGGCCGGGGAAGAGCCATGGCGCCGGAGTTCCCAGGCGGCCGAGTGTCCACCGCGGCTCCTCCTGATCGCGCAACTGGCGGACGAGAAGCGCCAGCCTTGCCGGCAGCATGAGGCGATGCCCGTCGATCGCCAGCCAGGTGGTCCGGTTGTCTTCGATCACGTCGTCCTTGGTCAGCTGGGTGATCCTGCTGACCAGCATCCCGAAGAGCAAGACGAGCGCTCCCCCGACCCGAAGGTCCAAGGGCATGGCCTCGTCGGCGAGGCAGCGGTCGAACTGATGAATGTGGTCGCGCTCAGCGAGCAGGCGCTCTGGTTCCTGGCGCGGGGGTAGCGGCACGTTCAGGTCACCGGCCAGGCCGCGGCCGCGTGCCCACTGGAGGAAGTAGCGCACCGCCCGGCGGGTACTCGTGCCGCCGGTCAGCCACCGGTCGAGATCCGCCTGGGTAAGGTCGCGCAGGTCCTGGCCGCGCTCATCCAGCCAGCGCAGCAAGTCGAGGGCAACGATGACGCGCGCCCGCGCGAAGTCGGCCGATCCCCGGGTAAAGGTCCGGCGGGCGGCCGTCCGGCGGGCTCGGCGGATCACGAACCAGTGCGCAAAGGGCCTAATCAGCCGGGCGTGGTGGGCCGGCTTGTCGTCCAGCAGGTGTTCCAGCCAGGGTGCCAGCCGCTCCAGGTGCTCGTTGCGTGCGGGCAGGACACCGGAGCTGACCAGCATGTCCCTGACGTAGCGCAGCGCCTGGGTTTGCGGCAGGTCATCGAGCAAGTCGTGGGTGATCGGATCGCCTGTCCTGGCCAGGTCGCCGAGCAGCTGGGCCGACCGGCTCTTGCCGAGCCAGGTGACCACGGTGGCGGGGTTAGCGACCGTGGTGAGTGCCACGAGCAGAGGACGCAACTGCGCTGAGACCTCCCCACCAGGGCCAGCGAGCAAGATGCGGGCGCGCTCAGCCAAGACGCAGCCGAAGCAGCGCCCGCCGCTATGGATCTCTCCTCCCCGCCCGCACTCGCGGCATGTGTAATCCAGCCCCGGTGATCCGGCGCAGGGACCGCAAACCGGCCTTCTCTGATCGTCGCTGCCGATCAGCGGCCGCACCGCCCCGCAGCCCGCGCACTCGCCAGGGTGGCGGCGGACATACTCGTAGCAGCCGGTGCAGACCTGTCCGGCGGGCCATTCCGCTTGGACGGGACGGTTGCGCCCGCACCGGAAGCAGGGCCGGGGAGGGCGGGTCCGGCAACTCCGGCAGATCGGGCTGCCCGAGGAGATCCGCTGGCAGGGCCTGGTCTTCCCGCATACCGAGCAGACCGCCGACGCGCCTTGGTAGCAGCCATAGCACAGGTCAGGGGTGGATGCTGTCGCCCGCCTGGCGATCTTGCGGGTCCGGCCGCAGTACCCGCACGGCCGCTGCGGAGCCTGGTAGCACGAGGCGCAGACCGGCCCGGCATCGGTGGTCCCGGCGACGGTTCGCTGCTGGCCGCAGGCCGAGCACGTGCGGACCGGGCGCGTAGCGCAGAACTGGCAGCGTGCGCTGCCGTCGGGCATCCGGGCAGCGGTGCGCCTCATCCGGCCACACCCGCTGCATTCCGTCACGACCTGCTCGTCCTTGTCATAACAGGCCGAGCAGATACCGCCCTCGGGACGCCGGGCGTAGATCCGCCTGGCCTGGCCGCAGCGAGCACACGTTCCCTTGCTGTCGCGGGCCGCGCAGGTGCCGCAGACCCGGCCAGAGGCCGTCTTGCGCCGCAGGTCGGCCGTGATCCTGCCGCACCCCGTGCAGGCCGGGGGCGTGACCGTCAGATACCCGGCATCGATCAGCGCGTGCGTCAGCCGGACCAGCACCAGCGGATATGCGGCCGGAGTCGTGGCCAGAGCCCCTGGATACTCCTTCAACAGAGCGTCGATCTCACGCAGCGCCCGGCCGTGACCGCTGCGGCGAGCACGTCACGGGCGGCACCGTCGTCCAGTCCCGGCACGGAACTGATCAGGCAGGCGGCGACTCGATCCAGCGGCTCATCATCGAGGCTGGCCGCCGTCACGACAGGTCCGGTCGGCGGATCGTGCTGCGACGCACCGGCGGCGGCGTGGCACGCCCAGACTCGCCAGCCGCCTTACGGACCTGCTGGCTGACGACCTCGATCTCGATCAGGTCGTTAGGCTGGCACTCCAGGATGTCGCACAACGCCGCCAGCGTGTCAGTCGACAAACGCTGGGGAACCTGGGTCACCAGCCGGTAAACCTGCTCACGGGACAGGTGGATGCCGCGCTCGGCCAGCAGCGGCACCATATCCGAAGTTTGGAACAGGCCCTTCTCCGCCATCCGGAGCCGCAGGTGCCAGCGGATGCCCATCTTCCTCGTCACGACTCGTCCTCCCACGCTCTGGCATGCCGCTCCCGCAGGGCAGCGACGAGGAGGCGATTGCGGAACTCGTCTGATACGCCCGTGTAGATCGCGGTCGTGCTCGCGTAGGAATGGCCGGCCTGGTCCTGCGCGAACCGCTCCGGATAGCCGAACTCAATGAGATGCGTGATAAACGTCCCGCAAGCAGTGCAGGTCCAGCACCGGATCCAGCCCGGCCGCGTCGCGTGCCTCCTCGAACGCCTCGTTGATCGACCGCGCCGACAGGCGACCGCGCCGCTCGGTCACCCACAACGCCGGATGGGCACCCGGACTGAGCAGCGGGCGGACCTCCTCGATCCACTGCTGAATCACCGGCACCACCCAGTCCATCTCCGGCACTGTCAGCACCGTCCGCCGCTTCGGCGGACTGCCGTTAGACGACTTGCCCCACCGCACGAACACCGCCCCGTAATGACCGAACTCACGCGCCTGCGGGTTGTGCCGCAGATCCGCGAGATCCAGGCCCCACGCCTCACGGCGCCGCAGCCCGAACGCATAGATCACCTTTAGCAGCGCCGCGTCCCGCTGCGCCGCCAGCGCGCCCTTCCGGCCACGGGACCGGATCTCCTCCACCCGCCCGTCAGCCGCGTCGAACAGGGCCTGCACCTCGTCATAGGTCAGTGGACGCCGGTGCGGCTGCCCCTCGAACTCAGTCACGTGCGCGACCGTGTTCCACTCATCGAGGATCTGCCGCGGTGCCGAGCCGAACTGCTCCAGGCACCTGCTCACCCACCCGTACCGGGCATCGGATGCATAGCCGCAGAACAGCCGCAGCGTGTTCTGGTAGTTCCTGGCCGTCGATACCGCGACCGGCGAGCGGGTGATGAACGCCTCGGCCTCCGCCGGCTCCCACTGCCACGGGTACTGGTTCGTGAACGCCGCGAACCGCCGCACCAGCTCCAGCCTCGGCCCGATCGTGTTGTCCTTCAGGAACCTGGCACGCTGCTGCGTGGCCCACCCCGCCAGCATCGCCTCGAACACCGCCGACGCCGGATCAAGATGCACCACCCCGTCCGCCAGCGCAAGACGGGCAGTACCAGGAAGGCCCACCATCCGGAGATCATTCACGGTTGCATCTAACACAACATTGATGCTTCCCGTCAACTGACGGCGGATCTTTACCCCGGCAGGCCGCTTCGATATGTGATAGCTGCTGCTCAGGTGCGTTCGATCGTGTGATGGCACCCCGGCCCGACCGGAATGGAAAGCCGACCATGCACGCCCGGCGGAGGCCAGTACCCGACCCGGTGACCCTCAATGATCTCAGTCACGGCATAGGTCTGGCCCTCGTGGGCCGAGCATGCCGCCGACTGCCACTTCGGGATTCCTGCCCGGTAGACGCGACAGCGCGCCACTTCCTCTTCTTGGAGCCGGGCAGCCAATCCGGCCACGTACCAGGTATTGAACTCGGTGAGAGCCAGTCGCTCCGATGCCTGAATGGGGTTCACACGCCGCTGGCGGGATACGCCCTCACGAACGTACGTTTCAGTAGCTTGCCAGTAACCGGCCCGGTTCAACCCGGCAGCCAGGGTAACCTCGTTGCCGTCCGGATCGGTGATCGCCTGGCGCATGAGGTCTGGCCGATTCGCCAGGCCCGCTTGACTCAACGCTTCCGAACGGTACGGGTTCCCACTGGACTCCTCGGCCTCGAAACGCCGTAGCATCCACTCACGCGTGGTCCCGTTAAGTTCATTGAAGTTCATCGCCATTGCACTCACCCCTAGATGTGATGCGAACACCAGACGAGGCTCGCCGCAGCTAACGTGACGGCCGCGGCCAGCCGCCCCGGTTGCAGGCCCAGGGCGGCTGCGATCACTTCCTCTTGCCGCTCGCGCGCACCGGCGCCTGCGCCAGCGCACTGGCAGCAGCGGACCGCTCAGCGCTCGTAGCCGCAGGGTCCCTCAGCACCCTGCCGGCATCCGACGCCGCCTGAGCACGGGTCTGCCGGGCCTGGTGAGCCGCCTGCGCCAGCGCACTGGCAGCCGCGGACCGCTCAGCGCCGGTCGCCGTGGAGTCTCCCAGGACCCTGGCGGCATCCGACGCAGCAACAGCGCCGGTCATACGCAGATTCTTCGCCATACCATCACCTCCTCTCCGTCAGCCTTGATTTGCGGCGCGGAGTGTGATGTCATCCAGGTTCCAGCCAGGCACGACATCAGCTCGCGCCGCCCGCACGCCCGGACCCCCGCAGGCCCGGGCGTGCGGCGTTTCAGCAGATCAGATACTCAGCCGCCCTTGCGAGCGCTTGTTGCATCTGATGCAATACCGCTCAGT
>CAVQEN010000012.1:0-12225 GCA_963711535.1 uncultured Actinomycetota bacterium
ACTGGCGTCGACGAAGCGCAAGGCACCCGGCTTTGCCCTGCGCGGTGAGCCGGGCCTGGAGCTGCAGCTCGTCCTCGAGCTCAAGACCGTCGCCGATGCCGGCCTTGTTGGCTTCCCGAATGCCGGGAAGTCGTCGCTGATCGCGGCCATGTCCGCGGCCCGGCCGAAGATCGCGAATTACCCCTTCACGACGCTCACCCCGAACCTGGGCGTAGTCGAGGCGGGGGATGTCCAGTTCGTCGTAGCGGACGTTCCTGGCCTCATCCCCGGAGCCAGCTCGGGAAAGGGTCTCGGCCTGGACTTTCTGCGGCATATCGAGCGCTGCCAGGTGCTGGTGCACGTGCTGGACTGCGCGACCGAGGAGCCGGGCCGGGACCCGATCAGCGACCTGGACGCGATCGAGGCGGAGCTGACGGCTTACGAAGAGCTGACCGGTGCGTCGATGGCTGGCCTGCCGCGGATCGTGGCGCTCAACAAAATCGACGTGCCTGCCGCGCGGGAGCTGGCCGATCTGGTGGAGCCTGAGCTTGAGGCGCGCGGACTGACTGTGTGCCGCGTCTCCGCTGCCACGACCGAGGGCCTGCGCGACCTCGCGTTCACCATGGCGTCCGTGATCGCAGAAGCCAGGGCGGCCGCACCGCCGCCAGAGCCGACTCGCCTGGTTCTCCGTCCCGAGCCGGTGGCCGGACCCGACTTCGAGATTGTGTCGACCGGGGAGAACAGTTTCCGGGTCATCGGTGCGAAGCCACGGCGGTGGATCCTGCAGACGGACTTCTCCAACGACGAGGCTGTCGGGTACCTCGCGGACCGGCTGGCCAGGCTCGGTATCGAGGAGGCACTCGCCAAGGCGGGCGCGGCGCCCGGAGCCGAGGTCCTGATCGGGGCGGAGGACAACGCGGTGGTGTTCGACTGGGATCCCGACGTTCCCGCTGAGGGAGCGACACTCGGTCCGCGGGGGACCGACACGCGGCTGGGCTGAGGCCGTCCGGCCCGGCTTTCGGGAAATAAAAAAAGGCGCTACATTCTTATAGCGCGTGACTGGAAAGGCCAGAAGATTGCATTCCTTGGACCGATTTTAACAACAAGGAGCTTGCTTGTCAAACGCGGAGCTGGATCGCGAACAGGATTACGTTTCCCTGCTTTACTCGCGCCTCGACGACCTGAGAGAGCGGGCCAGCGGCCGGATGGCCGGGGTCCTCAGACAGGCCGGCGGCACGCATCAGGCCAGGGTGGAGCGCGAGTCATTCAGCGCCATGTACCGCCAGCAGCTGGCGCAGTTCGACGCGGCGGAGAACGGGCTCTGTTTCGGGCGGCTCGAATTCGACGACGGAGAGCTGCGCTATATCGGCCGCATCGGAATTCACTCCGATACCGATGAATACGCGCAGCTTCTCATGGACTGGCGCGCTGATGCTGCGCGCCCGTTTTACCTCGCGACTGCCGCCTCGCGCGGCGATGTCCTGGTCCGCAGGCACATCAAGACGCGCGGCCGCGCCATAGTCAGCCTCGACGACGAGGTCCTGGACATCGCGGCTGCCGACCCGTCGCGGCACGAGGGGCTGACCGGCGAGTCCGCGCTGCTGGCAGCGCTGAATGCCAGCCGGACCGGCTCGATGTCCGACATCGTCGAGACCATCCAGGCCGAGCAGGACGTCATCATCCGGGCGCCGATGAGCGGCGCACTGGTCGTGCAGGGGGGTCCGGGCACCGGCAAGACCGCCGTGGCGCTGCATCGCGCCGCCTATCTGCTCTACACCTACCGGCGGCAACTGGAGAAGCGTGGCGTGCTGGTGGTCGGCCCCAATGCCACGTTTCTTCGCTATATCGGGCAGGTCCTGCCATCGCTGGGGGAGACCAGCGTGCTGCTGTCGACGATGGGCGACTTGTTCCCCGGGGTCAAGGCGACGGCAGCCGAGCCAGCCGAGGTGGCTGCGATCAAGGGGTGGATCGGCATGGCGAAGGTCATCGCCGCTGCCGTCCGGGATCGCCAGCGTGTGCCGGAGGAGGCGCTCGAGGTTAAAGCTGATGTGGCCAGCATCCGGCTCGTGACCGGGGCCGGGCGGGAGGATGGCGCGCCACATGTCGGCGCCAGCGCGGGCCAGCTCCGGCTGACCCCGCGCACCGTTGCGCAGGCCCGTGAGCGGGCACGCCGGTCGCGACGGCCGCACAACCAGGCGCGGTCGGTGTTCGCGCGCGAGATCGTGAACGCCCTGACCCGGCAGCTCAGCCGGCGGATCGGCACCGACGTCCGGACCGGTGAGCCGCTAATGGACCAGCAGGATCTCGCTGACCTGCGGCGGGAGCTGCGCTCCGATCCTGCCGTCCGGGCCGCCGTAGCCGAGCTGTGGCCGGTGGTGTCACCGCAGCAGCTCGTCGGCGACCTCCTGGCCGATCCGGCCCGGCTCGCTGTGGCAGCGCCGCGCATGTCGGCGGCGGACCGCGAGGCGCTGCGCCGCCCGGCCGGCGCATCCTGGGCGCCGGCCGATGTGCCGCTCCTGGACGAGGCGGCCGAGCTGCTCGGCGAGGACACCCGTGCGATCCGCGCAGCGGAGGCCCGCCGCCGCCGTCGGGAGGAGGCTTACGCGCAGGGTGTCCTGGACATCCTCGGCCGTGACGATGACGACGACGAGGAGATCCTCATGGGCGCCGACCTGGTCGACGCCTCGCGCCTGGCCGAGCGGCAGGAGGAGGAGCAGGGCCTGACGGCAGCGGAGCGCGCCGGCGCTGATCGCACCTGGGTATTCGGTCACGTGATCGTGGACGAGGCGCAGGAGCTGTCCCCGATGGCGTGGCGGATGATTATGCGTCGCGTTCCGGCCCGCTCGCTGACGATCGTCGGGGACGTGGCGCAGACCGGCGACCTGGCCGGGATCCCGTCCTGGAACGATGCGCTCGATCCGTACCTGGCGCACCGCTGGAAGCTCTTCCCGCTGACCGTGAACTACCGGACGCCCGCTGAAGTGATGGCAGTGGCCGCCGATGTCCTGGCAGCGATCGACCCGGCGCTCGAGCCGCCGCGGTCCGTCCGCGAGTCCGGCCGTGAGCCGTGGCATCTGCAGGCAGAGGCCGCTGAACTCGTGCGGACGGTCACGGAGGCAGCCCGCCGGTGGCACGGGAGGCCGGCGACGGCAAGCTCGCGGTGATCATCCCGGCGGCGCTGGCGGCCGAGCTCGGGGAGGCCGTCAGCGCGGCGCTGCCCGGCACGGCTCTCGGCTCGGATCCCGATCTGACCAGCCCGGTGGTGGTGCTGACGGTCAGCCAGGCCAAGGGGCTCGAGTTCGACTGCGTGCTGATTGCCGATCCGGCGCGGATTCTCGCGGAGTCGCCCCGCGGGCACAGCGACCTGTACGTTGCCCTGACCAGAGCGACTCAGCAGGTCGGCGTCGTCCATCCCGGCGAGCTGCCGGATGTGCTCGCCCGGCTCGCACCGGCACTCAGCCCCGCCAGCGCGGGCTGAGCCCACCGCGCTACCGCGGGCCGGTCCTGGCGGGCCGGCGCGGGCTGATCCTGCCGCGCCAGCGCGGGCCGACCCATGACCGGCTCCGCGCGCGTCGTTACCGGGGTTCGTTAGCCCCGGTCGTTACTCGTCATCGTCGTCGTCCCGGCGGTCGGTGCCACTGAAGCGGTTGAACAGCTTCGACCCGGCGTCGGCCGCTCCGCCGGCGAACCCGCGCACGGCGCCGATCAGCGGGTCGGCGCTCCGGTTCCAGGAGTCCTGGTACGACTTCGCGGCGGCACGGAACTCGTCGCCGACGGAGGCGTCGGGGTCGTCGTCCCGCCGCGCGTAATTCCCCGCCAGGATCGACTGATACTCGCCGTCGGACGCCCAGTGATCGAGGTCAGCGAAGCGCACGACCGCGAACGGATGCGTGGTGCCCTGCAGCTGCAGCAGCTTGAGCAGGCTCTCCCGGATGTCCGGCACGGCGTCGTACTCGCGGGCCTGGCGGTGGAACTCGTTGCTGCCGAGCTCCGCGAGCCGCCTGCTGCTGGCGATCTTCATCAGGGCCCTCCGGGCCGCTTCGACGTCCTGAGTCGCGAGCAGCCCGGCCCGGTCGCAGGACATCTCTGCCTTACGGTGCCACTCCTCGAGCGCCCAGATGACAGTCTTCAGGCCGATCCAGGCGAACGGCACCAGCGCCAGCCGGTTCGCCAGCGCGATCAGGTAGTACAGCATCGTGTTGTACACGGTGTGGCCCGACAGCACGTGGCCGAGCTCGTGGCCGATGACGAACCGGATCTCCTCCGGGTCCATCAGCTCGACCAGGCCGCTGTACAGCACGATGAACGGCTTGTCCGAGCCCAGCGCCATCGCGTTCACCATCGGGTTCTGGCTGATGTACAGCTCCGGCACCCGCGGCAGATCGAGGATGTAGCAGCCATCCAGCATGGCCTGGTGCAGGTCGGGGAACTGGTCGGCGGATGCGCGCACTGAGCTGGCGAGGAACATCAGGCGCAGCGCGCGGTCGTTGAACAGCCCGGCCAGGTTCTTGAGGATGGTGTCGAAGCCGGTCAGCTTGCGCAGTGCAACGAGCGCAGACCTGTCGGCGGGGTGCTCGTAAGCACGTGAGCTGATACCCGGCAGACGGATCCGGGAACGGTCGGGCATGGTGGTCATAGCAGCCATCGTAGGCTGCTCATCCAGGAGGTTGGCCACATGTCAGCAGCGGAACGCCCGGCCATGTTCGAGCCGGACGCGGAGGCGATGAACGCCGAGCAGCTCACCGGGCTTCAGCTTGAGCGGCTGCGCGCGCTCGTCGACAGGCTCCTTGCGGTCGGCGGGCTGCAGGGGAAGCGGCTCCGCGACGCGGGCGTCGATGCCGGGGCGGACGTGAACTTCGCGACTCTGTCCCGGCTCCCCGGCACGACCAAGGCCGACCTCTGGGAGGCCTATCCGTTCGAGCTGCTGGCGGTGCCGCGCGAGGACGTCGTGGCCGTACACGGGTCGAGCGGCACCGGCGGCCGGCCTACCCTGGTCGCCTACACCCGTGACGACCTGACCCTGTGGGCGCGGATGTGCGCGCGAGCGCTGGCCGCGGCCGGGGCGACGAAGGCCAGCGTCGTGCACAACGCCTACGGATACGGCTTGTTCACCGGCGGTCTCGGCATCCATCAGGGCGCGATCGAGCTCGGCGCCACTGTCGTCCCGGTATCCGGTGGCATGACGCCCCGCCAGGTCACCCTGATCCGCGACCTCCGGCCGGACATCCTCACCTGCACGCCGTCGTACGCGATCCGGCTGGGGGAGGCGCTCGCCGAGGCCGGCGCAGGACCGGGCAGCGGCCTGTCGCTGACGGCGGGCATCTTCGGCGCCGAGCCGTGGACCGAGGCAATGCGGGTCCGCCTGGAGGACCTGCTCGGCATCCGCGCGCTCGACATCTACGGACTGTCCGAGATCATCGGTCCGGGCGTCGCGGCTGAGTGCATCGTCGCCGCCGACGGCCTACACGTGAACGAGGACCACTTCTACGTCGAGGCGCTCGACCCGCTGACCGGCGAGCCGGTGGCCGACGGGAGCCCGGGCGAGCTGACGTTCACCACGTTCACCAAGCAGGCGCTCCCGCTCCTGCGCTACCGCACCGGTGACATCGCCTCTCTGCGCCGCGGCACCTGCGCCTGCGGCCGCACCCTCGTGAAGATGAGCAAGATCACTGGCCGCAAGGACGACATGCTGGTCGTCCGGGGGGTGAACGTCTACCCGAGCGAGATCGAGCGGGTCCTGCTGGGCCAGCCGGCGCTCGCGCCCGATTATCTGCTCGTGGTCGATGAGCGTTCGCCGCGGCACCGGCTCATCGCCATATGCGAGCCAGAAACGAGGTCCTCCGTCGCGCAGCCCGCCCCCAGCGAACTCGAATCGTCCCTTAAGGACGCACTAGGCCTCTCGGTCGCGGTCCGGGTGCTGCCACCGGGGTCGGTCCCGCGAACCGAGGTCGGCAAGGCCGTGCGCGTGGTTCGGTGGTCCGGCGGCGAGCCACCCGTTCCTGGTCTGGCCTGACGGAGGGCGCCGGGCCCGCCTCGAACCGGGCAAACCGGGCACTTGCCCAGAGGTCCGCACCGGGCAGAGGCCTTAGTCGCGGCCGCCGGAAAAGATCCGCAGAAAGAAGAAGAACACGTTCAGCGCGTCCAGGAAGATCGACGCGGCAATCTGCGGAGCGGACGCCAGTCCCTTGGACCGGCGCAGCCGCTGGAAGTCGAACATGGTGAGCCCCGCGAAAATCACCAGACCGAGGATCGAGTAGATGAGGTCGGCGCCGGGGATGCGAACGAAGATCAGGATGACTGCGAAGAGGATGAGGCCGACCAGGCCCCAGAACGAAATGCGCCCGATCAGCGACAAGTCGCGCCGGGTGGCGTACCCGTAGGCGCCGAAGCCAGCGATGAACAACGCTGTCGCGCCGGCTGCCTGCCAGACAGCCTCCGGGCTGCTGGTGGTGTAGTAGGCGACAGCGGGTCCCATGCCGAGTCCCAGGAACAGGCCCATGAGCAGCAGCAGGACGATGCTTGCGCCGCCGGAAGCACGCCGGGTGAAGTTGAGCGCGATCAGGCAGCCGAATCCGGCGATGAACCAGGCGATCGACCAGCCCACCGACAGGTCCCGGCCAGCGAAGCAGCCGAGCGCGAAGCACGCGGCCGCGAGCGCGACGAGCCACATGACGTGGCTGAACAGAGTCCTTGTCTGGTCGGCACTCCCTGTGGCATAACTAGCCGAGTAGTCCACCACAAGACCCCCTGAACAGCAGGACCGGCATCAGCCTGGCGCGCAGGCTAGCACCGGTCGTCCACGTTACCTCCGATATCTACCCGGTTCTGGTGGCGATCAAGACGGCGTTGGCGCGCCCTTGAACGGCCCGTGATGTGCTGGGCACATGGGCGCGAGAGAGGACAGCAGATGACCAACGGCGGCAGCGGTCACTGGACGGCGGCGGACGCGGGAGATCAGCACGGGCGCGTCGCCGTGATCACCGGCGCGACGTCAGGCCTCGGCCTGCAGGCCGCGCGCGTGCTGGCGCAGCACGGCGCGACTGTCGTGCTGACCGGCCGGGATCCGGTCAGACTGGCCGCTGCGGCCGGCCAGGTGCGTGCCGCGGGGACCGGGCAGGCGGCAGACACCGGGCAGGCGGCAGACACCGGGCAGACGACGGAGGCCGGCCAGGCGGGTACGGTGCAGACCGCAGAGTTCGACCTCGCCTCGCTCGATTCCGTGCGCTCCGCCGCCGCTGACCTGACGGCGCGTTTCCCGCATCTGGATCTGCTGATCAACAACGGCGGCGTGATGTACCCGCCGTACTCGCTGACCAAGGACGGCTTCGAGCTGCAGTTCGGCACGAACCACCTCGGGCACTTCGCGCTCACCGGACTGCTGCTGCCCGCGCTGCTCGCCCAGCCAGGCTCTAGGATCGTCACCGTAGCGAGCAACGCGCACCGGACCGGCCGGATGAACTTCGCTGACTTGCAATCCGCGCGGCACTACTCGAGGTACACGGCCTATGGCCGGTCGAAGCTGGCGAACCTGATGTTCACGTACGAATTGCAGCGGCGGCTCGCGGCGGCGGGAGCCGGGACGATCGCGCTGGCAGCTCATCCGGGAACCGCGCACACCGATCTCAGCCGGCACATGTCCGGACTGCTTCAGGGCGCGATGGGCCCGCGGCTCGGCGTGCTGAACTCGTGGGCCGTGCAGGACGCCAGCATGGGCACGCTGCCGATCCTGCGGGCGGCGACCGATCCGGACGCGATCGGCGGCACGTACTACGGGCCCGACGGCTTCATGCAGCTTACCGGCTATCCGGTCGTGGTCGCCTCGAGTACCCGGTCCCAGAACAGGGAGGTGCAGCGCCGCCTGTGGGTCGAGTCCGAGCAACTGACCGGGGTCACGTACCCGCTCTGACCGGCGCCGTTTAGGGTCACTCCATGAGTGAACGGATCGGGATCATGGGCGGAACGTTCGACCCGATCCACCACGGGCACCTCGTCGCCGCCAGCGAGGTCGGGCATTTCTACAGCCTGGACGAGGTCATCTTCGTGCCGACCGGCCAGCCCTGGCAGAAGGGTGACCGCAAGGTCTCGCCGCCCGAGGACCGCTACCTGATGACGGTTATCGCGACGGCCTCGAACCCGCGCTTCGCCGTCAGCCGGGTCGACATCGACCGGCCGGGGGAGACTTA
Source organism: uncultured Actinomycetota bacterium (assembly GCA_963711535.1). Lineage (GTDB taxonomy): Bacteria > Actinomycetota > Actinomycetes > Streptosporangiales > Streptosporangiaceae > JAJYUU01. Next base: position 8,163 of record CAVQEN010000012.1, read on the forward strand.
CACGATCGACACGCTCCGTGATCTGCGCGCGCAGCGCGGCCCTGAGGCCGAGTTCTACTTCATCACCGGCGCCGACGCGCTCGCGAAAATGATCTCGTGGCGCGATGCTGACGAGCTGTTCTCCATGGCGCACTTCGTCGGCTGCACCCGGCCCGGACACCAGCTGACGATGTCCGGCCTGCCTGACGGCAACATCAGCCTGGTGGAGATCCCGGCCCTGGCGATCTCGTCCACCGAGTGCCGCCAGCGTGTCCGCAGCGGCAGCCCGATCTGGTACCTGGTCCCGGAGGGGATCGTGCAGTACATCTCGAAGCGAGGCCTGTACCAGGGTTAAGCTCGCACCTGCGGGCTAGCGCGCATGCTGCACTGCCGGCGGTCGGGTCGAGGAGTTCGGGGTGCGGCTAGAGGCGGTAGGCAAGCGATACGGGCTACGCCAGCCGTGGATCGTCCGCGACGTCAGCGCGGAGATGACGGCCAGGCTGATCCGGCTCGAGGGGCCGAACGGCAGCGGCAAGACCACCCTGCTGCGCGTGCTGGCCGGCGTGACCATGCCGTCGGCGGGCAAGGTCACCGGGCGTCCGCATGCCGGGTACGTACCGGAGCGGTTTCCCGGCGGACTAGCTTTTTCCGCCCGCGACTACCTGCACCATCTGGGCCGCATCCACGGACTGTCCGGGGCCGAGGTGACCCGGGCGGCCGACGACTGGCTGGAGCGGCTTGGCGCGGCGGACTACGCGAGGGCGCCGCTCAAGACGCTCTCCAAGGGCATGTGCCAGAAGGTCGCTATCGCGCAGGCGCTGCTGGCCCGGCCCGGGCTGCTGGTGCTGGACGAAGCCTGGACCGGGCTCGACCAGGCGGCCCGGGGCGCGCTCGACACTGCCGTGGGCGAACGACTGGCGGCGGGCGGAACTGTGCTGTTCGTGGATCACGACCAGGCCCGGCTGGCCGACCGAGTCGACGAGCGCTGGCGGCTCGGCAGCGGCACGGTCACGATGACCGCTGGCCCGGTGGCCGGAGCGGCATCGGCGGCGCTCGAGCCCGGCGCTGAAGGAGCGGTCCCGGGCGCGGGGGCGGCGGGACCGGCCCCGATGGCCGCGATCATCGAGGTGACGGGCCTCGAAGCGGGCTCGCTCGCGCGGGTCGGCGCCCTCAGCGGTGTGCAGGCCGTGTCCGCGGACGCCGCTGCGATCGACGATCCGGCCCGGAAACTGGGGCCAGTCCAGGTCAGTGTCGCCATCGAAGCATCGGACGCCGTCTTGCGCGAGCTGCTGAGCTGGGACGGCGTCCACGTAACGACTGTCCGGGCAAGCCGCGCAAGGCCGGACCCTGACGGGCAGTCTGCTGCATCGGGCACACGCCGATGACCGCGCTGCTCCGGTATCAGACGGCGAACCTGGTCCGGTCGCACCGCTGGATCCTGCCGCTCATTGCCTACGCGCTGCTCATCTCGGTTGGCGGCTCCGGTTCGGGCACGCAGGCGCTGGGCGGCGGGCTGGACTGGTCGGCGGCCATTCTCGTACCAGTGATGGCGCTGCTCACCCGGTCGATGCTGACCGCTGAGCCGCCTGCCGCGCGGGACTGCGTGTCCGCAGCCAGCGGACCGGCTCGGGCTCAGCTGGCTACGCTGCTTGCCGCGTTCGCGGCCGGGGCTGCGCTGGGTCTGGCGGGCGCCTGCTACGAACTGGTGACCGCCGGTCACAAGGCCGCGCTGCTTGTGCCCTTCATCGGCGGACTCGGCAAGGCGCTCGTCTGCGCCCTCGTAGGCTCCGCGGTCGGGACACTGTTCAACCCGCCGCTGATCCGTCATCCGGCCGCGGCCCTGCTGAGCACGATCGCCGCTGTCGTCGTGGCCTGGGTCTCGAGCATCTCGCCGGCCAACGCCGCGCTGCACGGGAGCGGAGCCGCGATCCAGTCCGCGGCGTGGCCGGCGGGAGTGCCGCTGGCGGCCGCGTTCGTGCTGCTGGCGGCGTCCTGGGGAATCTCGTGCTGGCTCGCCGGGCGTCGCTCGGAGTAGCCCCTTCGACCGGGCCGCCGCCGGCGGGCGAGTGGCCGGCGGCCTCGTTTCTCTCGCTGGTAGATCTCGCTTATAGGTTTAAAAGGTGCAATACCGTCCGGCGCGGACGCTGGTGTTGTCAGCGCGGCCGGATACCCTGGTTCTAGCGTCGTAATGGGCTAACGAGGAGGACTGCCAGCACACGTGACTGCCACCAAGAGGGCCGTCGAGCTCGTGGAGATCGCGGCCGCAGCCGCGGCTGACAAGCTCGCCTCCGACATCATCGCCTACGACGTCAGCGAGCAACTTGTGATCACTGACGCCTTCCTGCTCTGTTCCGCTTCCAACGACCGTCAGGTCCGCGCGATCGTCGACGAGATCGAGGAGCGCTTGCGCAAGGCCGGTGCCAAGCCTGCCCGGACGGAGGGCGAGCGCGAGGCACGCTGGGTGCTGCTGGACTACATCGACGTCGTGATTCATGTGCAGAGCGCTGAGGAGCGGGTTTACTACTCGCTTGAGCGGCTCTGGAAGGACTGCCCGGTAATCCCGCTGCCCGAGCCGGTCGGGGCCGCGGGCGCTGGCGGCCAGGGCAGCGCCCCCGCCGATCGGGGCTAGCCGTTGCCCGCAGCGGATGCCGCCGCGCCGGAAGGCAGGCAAGCGGCGGAGGAGAGCGTCGGGCTGAGCTCGGCGGGCGGCGACCCGAGCGAGGTCGTCAGACTCGTGGTGTGGCGGCACGGCGAGACCGACTACAACGTCGAGCGCAGGTTCCAGGGGCAGAGCGACGTGCCGCTCAACGCCCTCGGGCGGCGGCAGGCAGCGCAGGCCGCGCGGTACCTGGCGACGCTGCGACCGTCCGCCGTCTTCTCATCGGATCTGAGCCGCGCATCCGTTACGGCTGACGCCCTGGCCCAGCTGACCGGCCTGCCGGTGCAGCTCGACAAGGACTTGCGCGAGCGCTCCGGCGGCGTCTGGGAGGGCCTGACCGCAGACGAGATCGAGGAGCGTTATCCCGAGGAGCGCAGGACCTGGACGCCGACCGGCGGTGAGTCCGCCGAAGCGGTGACCGAGCGAGCGTCGGCCGCGCTCCAGCGCATCGCGGATGGCCTGCCGGGCGGTTCGCTGGCCGTGGTGGTCAGTCACGGCGCGGCCCTGTCCCTGTCCATCGCGCGCCTGCTCAGGGTGCCGTCGGAGCCGCGGGTGCTCGGGTCGTTCGGGAACTGTCACTGGTCAGTGCTATCCCGGCGCGGTACCGGGTGGCGGCTGCTGGAGCACAACGTGGGAGTACTGAGCTAGCCGGTCCCGGGCTCGTTCGACCGCGAGGCGAGCTTCCAAGATCACTGCGTGGAGCTAAGGGGATTCGAACCCCTGACCTTCTGCATGCCATGCAGACGCGCTACCAGCTGCGCCATAGCCCCTTGGTGCGACGGTTCCGTCACGGTGGAACGCAGATAGCATACCGGCTTCCGCACTCCGGTACGCACCGCGCGGCATGAGCTGCCCCGTGACCTGGGCTGACAGCTGTCCGATTACCATCCCGTCCGGCGTTGCAGCCAGTCCAGGAGTGCGGTGGCCCGGCGCTGTCTGAAGAGCCGCAGGGCAGGGATGTTCTGCGAGCCGGACTGCTGTGCCTTCACGTACGCCGAGCCGGCGCTGCTGGCCAGGTAGGCGGTGAGGATCTCGGGTTCGATCTCGCGTGTCCTAGCCGTCGAACTCTGCGAAGAGCGTGTTGAGGCCCTCCGCCAGCAGCGGGTGCGTGAAGATCGTGTCCGCCATGTCGGTATAGGTGAGCTTGCCCAGCATGGCGACCTCGATAATGCTCATGATCTCGCCGCCCTCACTGCCGAGGATCGCGCAGCCCAGGATCTGGCCGCTGTCCGCGTCAACGATCGCTTTCATGAAACCGCGCGTTTCTCCGGTTTCCAGGGCGCGGACGACGGCGCTCATGGAGAGCTTGGCCACCCGGATCGCGCGTCCCTGCGCCCTGGCATCGTGCTCGGTCAGGCCGACACGGCCGAGCTGCGGATCAATGAACATCGTGTACGGGACGATCCGGCCGCGCGTGCTCGCCTT
>CAVQEN010000013.1:0-156016 GCA_963711535.1 uncultured Actinomycetota bacterium
GCCGCGCGTCGTCCGGTTCGCGCAGTGCGGCGCCGAACCACGGTGTCCGGCCCGGCCGTAGCGTGAACCCGCCCAGGTGCGCGAACTCGCGCAGCTCGTCTCTGATGCGGTCAGCCTGCTCCCGGTCGATGAGCTCCGCCGAGTCGATGGTGACCGGAAGCCGCGCCGCAGCCGGCACGCCGAGCAGCGCGGACTGCACCTGGTACGGCGTCAGGTTCCACGGCTGATGCGGCTGGTGCAGCGCGGACACGTGCCGGCTCAGCCGCCGGTGCCGGTCGCTCAGCCGCCGGTGCAGGTCGCCCACGTCCGGGACATCGACTTGCTGGGCCTCGTCCATCGCATCGGCCAGCGCGCGGGCGATGCGCAGCCGATCTTTGGTGCCCTCGTGGATGTCGAGCACCACGTCGGCGAGGCTCGCCGTCCTGAGCCGGGACAGTACCGCGTCAATGGCAGCGCGCTTCTCGGCCACGAAGAGCGTCTTGCGCCCGCGCGCGACCAGCGCGGCGATCAGGTTGGCGATCGTCTGGCTCTTTCCGGTGCCCGGCGGCCCGTGGATCACCAGGCTGCGGCCCGCGAGTACGGCGTCGATCGCGCTGCGCTGGGAGGAGTCGGCGTCCAGAACCGAGTAGTCCGACTCGGGCGACTCGGGCGCCGCCTGCAGGCCTTCGTCGGAGCTGAGGAGTTCCTGCGCGCGGGGATCGCCGGCGATCGCCGCGACGACATCACTATCGGCGAGCAAGTCGCCGGCCGCCTGCAGGTCCTGCACCATCGGCAGCTTGGCGTAGCTGAAGGTGCCGACGACGAGCCGGTTCGTGATCGCGAAACCGGGTACTTCGGCAGCATCAGCGGCCATCGTCAGCAGGGAACTGATCTCACTGGGCGCGGCCGCGGCCAGCCCGTCCGTCGCCGCACCGAACACGGTCGCGAGCTTGTGCAGCAGAACCGGGTTGACCTCGTAGTCGTCGTCGAGCACAAGGTCGAAGTCGTCGTGCCGCGCTCTGGTCGGGCTGATCGTCAGGCCGCGGAGCAGAACAGGGGCAGCCGGCTGCAGGAACAGCTCGTCCCAGCGGGCCATCCCGGTAGCCAGGAAGCCGGCCCGCAGGCCGCGCTCCTCTTCGAGCTCACGAGCCTTGCGGTAGATGACCTGCGTGCGGCGGATCGCGTCCGCGCGGGCGTCGACGTCGTGGAACAGCCGCGTGATCCGGCCACTGCCGGTGCGCAGGAATCTCTCGACGGCTGCCGGGTCGGCTGCGGCCAGGTCCAGAGTTCCGGCGCGCCGGTCCTTGTAGTAGAGCAGCGTGTTCCGGCCGCCGAGATCGGTGAGCGCGTCGACCCAGCCCGCCTGCGCCGTCGCGATCAGCGCCGCGCGGCGGGCGTCCTGGCTGACCTCGGTCTCGTCGCCCGCCCGCTCGCCGTCCCGGTCGCGCGACCGGCCGGCGTCGGACGTCCCGTCACCCTCGCCCGCCCCGTCGGCGTCATCGGCTCCGGGGCCGTCAGCCGCCACCCGGTTGTCCGTCTCGGACAGCCGTGGCGTTGCCACTTCGTCAGACATGCTGGCCCCTCCGCCGCGCGCGACCCAAAGAAAGGAGCCCCAACCTTCCCCGGGCGCGGACAGTTATGCGCGGCAGAGGCCGCGAGTTGGCCCTAGCCCATGTGCGGGTACCGGTAATCGACCGGCGGAACGAACGCCTCCTTGATCGTCCGCGCGTTGACCCACCGAATGAGGTTGAAGATCGACCCGGCCTTGTCGTTGGTGCCGCTCGCCCGCGCGCCGCCGAACGGCTGCTGCCCGACGACGGCACCGGTCGGCTTGTCGTTGATGTAAAAGTTGCCCGCTGAGAACCGCAGCGCCTCCGTGGCCTGCGCGATCGCGGCCCGGTCCTGCGCGATGATCGAGCCCGTCAGGGCGTACGGCGCGATGTCGGCCGCCTGCTCGACCACCGTCTGGTAGTCATGGTCGGCGAACACGTGCACGCCGAGGATCGGGCCGAAGTACTCGCGGGTGAAGATCTCGTCCGCCGGGTCGCTCGACTCCAGGACCGTAGGCTGCACGAAATAGCCCTCGGAGTCGTCCGTCGCGCCGCCAGCCAGGACGGACACCGATGCCCGCTCCCGTGCCCGCCCGATGGCGTCGCGCAGCCGGCCGAACGAGCGGTCATCGATAACGGCACCCATGAAAAGCGACAAATCAGAGGAAACGTCGCCCATGGTGAGACTCTCAGCGGTACCGACCAGCTGGTCGCGCACTCGATCCCAGACGCTGCGAGGCACGTAGGCACGAGAGGCGGCCGAGCATTTCTGGCCCTGGTACTCGAACGCCCCCCGGATCAGGGCAGTGACCAGCACATCGGGGTCGGCGGAGGGATGTGCGATGACGAAGTCCTTGCCGCCAGTCTCGCCGACGAGCCGGGGGTAACCGCGATAGGCGGCGATGTTCTCCCCCACCGACCGCCACAGATGCTGGAAGGTCCCGGTCGATCCGGTGAAGTGGATCCCGGCCAGGTCCGGATGCGGCACCGCCACCGACGACACCGCCGAGCCGTCGCCGGTCACCATGTTGATGACGCCCGGCGGCAGGCCAGCCGCCTCCAGCAGTCGCATCAGGTAGTGCGCGGACAGCTGCTGGGTGGGCGACGGCTTCCAGACCACGACGTTGCCCATGAAGGCGGGCGCAGTCGGCAAGTTCGCGGCAATCGAGGTGAAGTTGAACGGCGTGATCGCCAGGACAAACCCCTCGAGCGGCCGGTACTCCAGCCGGTTCCAGGTGCCCGGCGCGTTAGTCGGCTGCTCCGCCAGCAGCCGCCGGGCGTAGTGCACGTTATAGCGCCAGAAGTCGATCAGCTCGCAGGCGGCGTCGATCTCGGCCTGGAACGGGGACTTGGACTGCCCCAGCACGGTGGCGGCGTTGATGGTCTGCCGCCACGGCCCGGCCAGCAGGTCCGCCGCCTTGAGGAAGATCGCGGCCCGGTCGTCGAAGGACAGCGCCCGCCATGCCGGTGCCGCCTGCCGTGAGGCTTCGATCGCGGCGGCGACATCGTCGTTAGTGGCGTTCCGCAAGATGCCGAGTACATGCCGGTGACGGTGCGGCTGCACGACGTCGACCGGTTCGCCGCCGCCGTGCCGCTGGTGGCCGCCGACCGTCATGGTCAGCTCAGTGCGCTCGCCTGCCAGCTCCTTGATCTTCTGCTCGAGCGAGGCCCGCTCCGGGCTACCGGGGGCATAGGTCCTGATCGGCTCGTTTTCCGGAAACGGGACGTTGGTGACGGCATCCATCGCGGCGGCGCTCCTTGCATATCCGACTTCAGTGGCGGCATCACCATCGTGCCACGGCTGCGGCGATGCGAAGGCCGCCGGCCCGCTAGGCCACGTTTCTGCAGGTCAGTCCTTGATGTCCGCCAGGTCGGCGAGCTCCTGTGACGCATACCACTGCAGCTCGAAGCCCTCGGCGCCGTCGACGGCGAACCGGGCGTCGTCGTCCCCGGCGTCAGCAGCCGTGAGCGCGTTCACGGCGGCGGCGATCGCCGGGCCGGCGCCGGAGTCGTCCACGTGGCCGGAGGCGATGTCCGCGACCCGGATGACGCCGGAGAACCGGACGAGGGCCGGCTCGTCGAAGCCGCCGTTCGCAGCCACCTGAGCGTCGGTAACCTCCAGAGCGAGCACCACCCGGCGGCGGGGCGCACGCGGATCAGCGGCGAGCAGGCGCAGCGACTCACGGGCCGCATGCATCATCGCCACGTACTCAAGCTCTTCGATGTCTCCGCTGGAGTACCACTCCCGCAGCGAAGGCGTCACGGTATAGGCACGGACCGGCGAGGTCTCGATCTCGCCTGCGCGCAGCAGGCTAGCAACCGCTGGCAGCGTGGAAGGCAGGTAAACGCGCACTCTGAGCCCCGAAAGCGCAGTCGAATAGACCTTGAGTGTGCCAGTTCGGGCGCGCTCAGGTGGGGTCATTTGGCCGACTCCGCACCCTGCGGCGCTGCCGCGCAGGAGCGCGCTCCGCCGTCCGGAGCGTGCCGACTACCCTCGCGACGGCAGCTTCGAGCGTCTCATGCTCCCAGATCCGCACGACCTGCCAGTCCGCCGCGGTCAGCGCCTCATCGGCAGCCCGGTCCCGCTCGACGTTGCGGGTCAGCTTGGGGCCCCAGTACCAGGTGTTGTTGGCCGGCTGAGTGCCGTGCTCCGGGCAGCAATGCCAGAAGCAGCCGTCGACGAAAACCGCCACCCGCCGCGCCGTGAACGCGATATCCGGCCGGACGCGCGCGCCGGCCAGGTCGAGCCGGTAGTCCTTGCGGTACCGGAAGCCGAGCGCGTGCAGAGCGCGGCGCAGCGCCAGCTCGGGCTTGGTGTCGCTGCGCCGGTTAGCGCGCATATTGGCCGAGCGACCGGCATTGAGCGCATGCGGGTAGTCAGCCACAGCGCCCAAGGCTAGCGCCGCGGCGGCTGCCTGGTCAGGTGAGCGAGGCGCCCAGCAGCCCGGCGACCCGTGCTGCCGTATCGTCCGCTTCGGCGTGCAGCACACCGGTAAAGCCCAGCTCTTGCGCGGCGTCGATGTTGGCCTGGATGTCGTCGATGAACACGCACTGGTCAGGCCGCAGGCCGAGCAGCCCGGCAGCGTGCAGGAAGATCCGCGGCTCTGGTTTGCGCATGCCGACCTCGGAGGAGATGACCACGGCGTCGAATAGCTCGCTCAGCAACTCGGCGGGGTAGCCGCCACCCCAGGAATTGGAGAGCAGACCCGTTGGCACGCCGCCTGCATGCAGCCGGCGCAGCAGGGTCACCATCGCCTCGTCTAGCCTCGACGCCGCGAACATGCGGGTGAGCAAGCCGCCGGACGTGACCGGGCCGCCGTCGAGCAGCAGCAACTCGGCCGCGAGGGCCGTCTCGAACTCGTCGTTGGACCACTCGCCCCGCTCGAGGGCATGAATCGGGTTGGTGTCGTCGCCGCCGTACGCCTGCTTCACCCACTGCCGCATGACGGTGACATAGCTCGTCCGGTCGATGCCGTCGGCTTCGAGCCAGGCATTGACGCTCTCCAGGATGGGGCTGGTCATGACGCCGCCCCAGTCAGTGATCACTCCGCGCAGTTCGGCCACAGCCCCGATCGTAAGCGAGCCCTTGTCCGCAGCCGATGGGCGGTAGCTGACAGAATCCCGGCCATGGAGCGCACAGCGATCACTCGGACAGCGGTGGTGACCGGAGCGAGCAGCGGGATCGGAGCGGCGACAGCCGCGCAACTGGCACAAGCCGGGTACCGGGTGGTGCTGGCCGCCCGGCGGGCTGACCGGCTCGCCGAGGTCGCGGCACACATCGCCGACTCCGGCGGCGACGTGGTCGTGCACGAGCTCGACGTCACCGACCGTTCCTCGGTTGACGCGCTCGCCGCCTCCCTCGACCGCTGCGACGTCCTGGTCGCCAACGCCGGCGGCGCCATCGGCGCGGACTACGTCGCCGACAGCAAAGCCGCCGACTGGCAGACGATGTTCGACGTGAACGTGCTCGGCGTGCTGAACTCTGTCCAGGCGCTGCTGCCCGGGCTGATCGACACAGGCCAGGGCACGATCGTGCTGATGGGCTCCACTGCGGGGCTGATCAGTTACGAGGGCGGCGGCGGTTACGTGATCGCCAAGCACGGCACGCACGCGATCGCCGAGACGCTCAGGCTCGAGCTGTACGACAAGCCGGTCCGGATCATCGAGATCGCGCCCGGCATGGTGAAGACGGACGAGTTCGCCGTCAACCGTTACCGGGGCGACGCCGAGAAGGCGGCCAGGGTCTATGCCGGCGTCTCGGAACCGCTGACCGCCGGCGACGTTGCCGACGCCGTCGTCTGGTCGGTCACCCGCCCGGCGCACTTCAACGTGGACCTGATGGTCATCCGTCCGCGCGCGCAGGCAGCACAGTACAAAGTGTTCCGCGAACAGGAATAAGACTGGTTTGCCCTGGGTACTGGCGGCAAACTATGACACCCGTGCCGGCCACGGCTCACACGGTGGTGGTGCAGCTGAAGCACGCCGTGAGCTGAGCGCGCACCCTGATCGGCTCCTGAGGGCTCCGCGTGTGCTGTAGCGCGCAGAGCCCTCGGATCACGCCGGAGTCCGCTCCCGGTCTACGGCGTTCTTACTAAGATGCGCACGTGACATCGGCCCTGACGCAGGCGGAAGCAGCCGACCGAGCTGACCTCCTGCAGGTCGAGTCCTACCAGGTCTTCCTCGATCTGACCGGCGGCGGTGACACTCCGAAAAGCAGTGATACGGCACAGTCACGGACGGAGATCCGGTTCAGCTGCCGCAAGCCGGGCGCAGCGACCTTCGCCGACCTGGATGCTGTCTCGGTCTACGAGGCGACGCTCAACGGCGTGCCGCTGGATCTCGCCTCGGTTACCGACGGCCTGCTGCCGCTACCGGAGCTCGCGGCGAGCAACACCCTGACTGTCGACGCGACCGTCGCGGTGTCGGCGTCGGGCAGCGGCCTCACCCGCTATACCGACCCGGCCGACGGCGGCCAGTACGTGCTCGCCAACTGTTTCCCGACCGCGGCGGGCAGCGTGTTCTGCTGCTTCGATCAGCCTGACCTGCACGCGGAGCTGCTGCTGATCGCCACGCTGCCGCCTGGCTGGGACTGCGTCGCGAACGGCGACGTGCTGCACCGGCCCGATGACGGCGTCGCGGGCGTCTGGCGGTTCTCGCCGGTGCCGTCGCTCAAGCCCTACGAGTTCACCCTGTGCGCGGGCCCGTACGTGAGCCCGGCGGCAGCTGACCAGCAGGCCGCCGGTTCGACACGCCTGTCGGTGCGCTGCCGGGCGACGCTCGCGCAGTCACCGGGCCTGGCCAGGGTCGCCGGCATCGTCGGTGCCGCCCTGCGCTACTACGCGGACATGCTCGGAGTCCCGTGCCCGTACGACCGGCTCGACGTGGTCTTCGCCCCGGAGCTTGGCCCCCTGGCCATGCAGCTGCCGGCCGTCATGTACGTCAGCGAGACGCTGCTGGCGCGAGCGGCCGATCCCGGCGACGATCACGTCGCGGTCGTGCTCGCCCACGAGGCGGCCCATCTGTGGTTCGGCTGCCTGGCCGACGGCGGCTGGTGGGACGATCTGTGGCTAGCCGAGTCGCTGGCGAGCTTCCTCAGCTACGCCGCTGCGACGGCCGTCCTCGGCCAGCCGCATGCGTGGGCAGAGTTCGCGATGACCGGGGAGACGAACGCCTACCAGGCCGACGGCCTGCCCGGCACGCAGCCGGTGTCCTCTCCGGTCGACTCAGCCGCGCACGCACTCACCCGGCCCGCACCGATCGCGTACTCGAAGGGGACCGCGGTCATCCGGCAGCTCGCCGCTTTCATCGGCGACGAGGCCCTGTGGTCGGGGCTGCACGACTACCTGACCCGCCACGCATGGAAGTCGACCTCACTCGCCGACATCGTCGAGTCGTGGTCGCGCGCAAGCGGCCGGGATCTCACCCCCTGGGCAGCGCTCTGGCTGCAGCGGTCCGGCGTCAACGAGCTCCGGCCGGAGATCACTGTCGGCCCGGACGGGATCATCACCTCGCTGGCCGTGGTTCAGCAGCCGCCCCGGCAGCAGGCACTTCCGGACGGCCCCGGTTCGCTCCGGCCGCATCAGCTCACGATCGGGATCTACGCCCAGGACGGCGCCAGACTCACGCGCTCCCGCAGCCTCGCGATCACGCTGACGCAGGCCTGGACGCATATCCCGGAGCTCACCGGCACCCCGATGCCTGCCGCAATCGTGCTGAATGACGCCAATCGCACGTTTGCCGCGATCGCGATCGACCCTGTGTCCTGGCGCTCGCTCGTCGCAGCCGCCATGGACCTGGGCGATCCGCTGGCCGAGGCAGTGTGCTGGACCGCTGCCTGGGAGATGGTGCAGGCCAGTCAGCTGGAAGCGGCCGAGTTCGCCGCGATCGTGGCCCGCAGGATGATCACCGGCCAGCTACCCGTGGCCTTCGAGGAGCTTCTGGCGCGCGCGATTACCGGGGCCGATTTCTACAGCACACCTGAGCGGCGCACCGCAGCGCGCCAGCATCTGGCCGCAGCCGCGCTGTCCGGCGCGGAAATCGCCGAACCCGGCAGCCGGGAACAGCGCACGCTCGCCCGTGCGTTCGCCACCTGCGCCGACAGTGATGCCCAGCTCGACCTGCTCCGCCTCTGGCTGGCTGGTCGGGTTCAGCCGACGGGTCTGCAGCCTGATCTCGAGCTGCGGGCGCGGATGCTCGCGAGTCTGGCCACGCGGGACAGGGTCACCGACGCCGACCTCGCGGCCTACGCCGCCGACGATCCGGTGAGCGGCGACGTCCAGCTCGCCACGCTGCGCGCGCGCCAGCCGGCGATCGCGGCGAAGAAGGCTGCCTGGGCCGCGGCGCTGGCACCGGCCGTGCCGCCGCGCCTGGCACGAGCGCACGCCGAGGGAGTCTGGGTACCGGGCCAGGAAGCGCTGATGGCTGACTTCCGCGGCCGGTACTTCACCGAGGCGCTGCCCGCCGTGCGGCAGCGGGACGCGCGCACAGCTCAGCGACTGGCCCGGCTCCTGTACCCGGCCACACTGGCCGACGCCGAGACGCTGTCGGCGACGGACGCTGCCCTCGCCGACGCCAGCCTCGACGACCACGTCCGCGCAATCCTGCTCGAGCAGCGCGCACTGCTGGGGCGGATGATCACGGCGCGGGCGCGCTGGGACTGATCAGAGGTCGGCTCGGCCGTCAGGACCGGCGGCTGCGCCGGCGCGGGGCGTCAGGATCGACGCCCCAGCTCGCAACCCAGGTGGGCGTGATGCGGATGACCTCACGGCTCATAAACGGCACCGGCGGGTCGACGTCCTCCAGCGCGACCGCGGTACCGCGGATCTCGAGGCCGCGCACCGTCCACGGATCCCGCGAGACGAGGTCATCGACCACGAGTGCGACCTGGCCATTGGCCCGGACATTGCGAAACTTACGGCTGGCGCCCATCGCGTGGCCGCCGATGATGATCTCGCCGGTCTCGGCGTCGAGGAACGCGCCGACGGGATTGTTCTGGGGCGCGCCGCCCGGATCCACGGTGGCAAGGCGCGCCAGCGGCTGGCTCGTCAGGTAGTGACGCTCGGCCTCAGTGAGGGTGACGGTCATCTCCGCAGCTTAAGACCTCGTGCGCGGCGAGGGGCGGGCCCGTCGGCGGTCAGCCGTTCCGCAGCGAGATGGGGTCGGACTCGGCGATGTTGTCAGCCTCCAGAGCACGGAGTCCGGTGCCGAGTCGCTCGCGAGCCTGACGGAGCAACCGCAGCGAGGGAGCGCCGGGGCCGTCCTCGGCATGGTGCTCCGGATCTGCGCCGTGCTCTTCGACAAGGTGAGCCTGAAGGGCTGCGGCCACTTCATCGACCGCCTTGAGGGCGTGGTAGATCGCGAGATCGCGTGCGGTGTCGTCAACCATGCGACCAGTATTGCGGTCCGAGACGACGGCGAGTCTGACCGGCCTGCCTCAGTTCTCTCCTCCGTGGGCCGAGTAGCCGGCGTCACTGAGCATGCGGCGCAGGTCAACGACTGTCTGGGCGTCGACGTCCTTGGTGCGCGGCGGGTCGAAGTACTCGGTCTGCGAGCCCAGGGTGACGGCAAACTTGCCGGCGTGCCGCTCCACCACCGAGCCGACTGCCTCCAGCAGCGACAGCACCGCGTCCCATTCGATGTTGTGGCTGACAGGATGCTGAAAGACCTGACGCAGCGTCGTGCGGTGGTGGTTACTGAGGTGGTGCGGCTCCGGCGCCAGTGACATTCATGTCTCCCGTCTGTCGCGGCCACATTACGCGGCTCAGGCGGTCTCCAGCGTGACCTCGATGTTGCCGCGAGTGGCGTTCGAGTAGGGGCACACCTGGTGCGCAGCCTCCGTCAGCGACGTAACGGTAGCCGCGTCGACGCCGGGAATGGAGACCCGCAGGGTCACCGCCAGTCCGTAGGCTCCGCCGCCGATGGTGCCGATCGTGACGTCTGCCTCGACGGTCGAGGCAGCGGTGTCCACGTCCTGCCGGCGGCCGACGGCAGCCAGAGCACTCTGAAAGCAGGCGGCGTACCCGGCGGCGAATAGCTCCTCCGGGTTGGTGGCACCGCCCGGGCCTCCCATCTCGGTCGGCGGCCGCAGGTCCAGGTCGAGAATGCCGTCGGCGGAAACGACGTGGCCCGCCCGACCGCCCGTGGCAGTCGCCTGGGCGGTGTAGAGCGGCTTGGCGAGCTTGGTGGTCACGATTGCCTCCCGGTGATACCTGGTTCAGTCCGCTGGCCGCGTCAACGACGTATCCTCAGGGCGCATTCCGCTAGCCGGAGCAGCCGCTTCGTCACTCAAGAAGCTCGGACTCGTACCGGCGGTAAATCTCCGCGTGATCCTCCGGGCTCGCCTCGTGCAGCAGACTGATCAGCTCGTCGAGGCGCGCGGGCAGGATGATGATGTACCGCGACGGCTCAGGACCGAGGTTCCCGAATGTGTGCGCGACGCCCGCAGGCACGAGCACCGTCGAGCCGGCCCTGGCGATGACTTCCTTCTCAGCAATCCGGAAGCGCAGCGCGCCCGACATCACATGCCACGCCTCGTCGTCCGCATGGTGGACATGCAGGGGCGCGACCTCGTTTGCCAGTCCCTCAGCGGGCCAGTCCTGGATCACCAGGCGCGCACCACGCACGGCCACTCCAGGGGCGTTACCGGCCTGCGGCGGGATGATCAATGATGGTTCCGGCATGCCGCGACCGTACACCCGCATCCCGGGACTCACACCGCAGTACCGGAGTGAGCGACTCGGCTCGTGACGGCGCACCCGGATCGGCGCGTCCTTAGCCGGTCTGGGTCACCTTCGACAGACCGCGGGGCTTGTCGGGGTTGATGCCGAGGCGCCGCGCCAGTGCCTCGGTGATGAGCTGCCCGGGGACAATCAGGCCGATCGGCGCGAGCCACTCCGGCAGCGCCGGTCCCGTGAGCGCGGCGGTGCACGCGACCGCAAGCTCGGCGCCGCCACCGATCCCGAACGCACTCGCTCCCGCCTCTGTCACCCGGCGCGCCAGGTCTACGGTGCCGGACAGCGTCGGCCCGGAGTCCGCGGCCACCACGATCGCCGGAGTCTGCGCATCGACGACCGCGATCGGGCCGTGGAGCAAGTCGGCGTAGGACAGCCCCATGGCGTGCAGGTAGCACGCTTCTTTCAGCTTGATCGCCAGCTCGAGCGCGGCCGCGTACGCCATCCCGCGACCGGACACCACCACGCCCGGTACCTTCGCCAGCGGCTCGATGATCGGTTCGAGGTCAGCCTGCCGCGCCAGCAGCTCGGCGATCGCTTCCGGCACGGCGCGCAGCTCACCGGCGTCAAGCGGAGCGCCGAGCGCGAGCCCCAGCACGGCGAGCGCGGCAAGCTGAGTCGTGAACGTCTTGGTCGCGGGCACTGCGCGCTCGACGCCCGCCTCCGTCACGAACGCGACCTGCGCGGCCTGCGCCAGCGGCGAGTCCGCGCCGCCGTTGGTGATCGCCATCGTGCGGGCGCCGCAGTCGCTAGCCCAGGCCAGTGTCTCGACGATCTCCTGCGTCCGGCCCGACTGGGACAGCGCGACCGCCAGCACGCCGGTCAGGTCGATGCGGGCGCGGTAGGTGGTGGCGATCGACGGTGCGGCCAGCGAGGTCAGCCGCCCGGCGTGAGCCTGGATCAGGTAGC
Organism: uncultured Actinomycetota bacterium; assembly: GCA_963711535.1. Taxonomy (GTDB): domain Bacteria; phylum Actinomycetota; class Actinomycetes; order Streptosporangiales; family Streptosporangiaceae; genus JAJYUU01. Next base: position 11,669 of record CAVQEN010000013.1, read on the forward strand.
TGCCGTACACCGCCGCGTTGTCGGAAGTCCCGCGCGCGATGAACAGCACCGTCCGGGTACCGGCCGCGAGCGCCGCGACCTCGTCGCGCCGTGGCAGCAGCGCCTCAATGGTGGCCCTGAGTGCCTCCGGCTGCTGCTCGATTTCCTGGCGCATGAGCGAGGGCACGGCCGCGTTTCGATCCTGCATGGGGGTCTGATTTTCCCTTCGGCTATGCCTGAACTGCTGCGACCGTGGGCACGGCGCCATCTGTAAACACCAGTTCGCCGGCCACCCAGGTCGCCCGCGTGCGCAGGTCGGCGCCCAGCCAGACCAGGTCGGCGGCGGCCCCCGGCGCGAGCCGTCCGAGATCGGCGCGGCCGATCAGGTCAGCGGGGATGCGGGTGGCGGCCGCCACCGCGGCCGGGAGCGACAGCCCGCAGCGGACCGCATTGGCCACTGCCCGGTCCAGCCGGAGTGCCGACCCGGCCAGAGTGCCGTCGGCGCGCACCGGCGGCTCGCTGTCGCCAGGCGGCAGCGTAATGAGCTGCCCGCCGAGCAGGTAGTCCCCGGGCGGCATGCCCGCCGACGCGGCGGCGTCGGTGACCAGCGCGATGCGCCCCGGCCCGGCGCGGAAGGCCAGGCCGCAGACCGGTGCAACAACATGGTGCAGGTCCGCGATGAGGCCGCTGGTCAGCCGGTCGTCGGTGAGCGCCTGACCAACCACGCCTGGCTCCCGGTGGCCGAGCGGGCGCTGCGCGTTGAACAGGTGCGTCACCATCTGCGCACCGTGGTCTGCCGCCGCGCTGACCTGCGCGGCGGTCGCGTCGGTGTGGCCGGCGCTGACCAGGACCCCGGCTGCCACCAGCTGGTCGATCGCCGCCAGGGCGCCCGGGAGCTCCGGCGCGAGCGTCATCAGCCGCAGCAGCCCGCCGCCTGACTCGATCAGCCCGGCCACGGCGGCGGGCTCGGGGCTGGTGATCCACGCCTCGCTGTGCGCCCCGCGCCGGGCTGGGGAGATAAACGGTCCCTCCACGTGCACGCCGAGCACGCGCGCGCCGCCGGCCGGCAGCCCCGGCACGAACGCGGCCGCTGCCCGCAGCGCACCGGCCAGCTGGCCAAGCGGCGCGGTGATCATCGTCGGCAGGAACGACGTCACGCCGGTCTCCGGCAGCCGGGCGGCCACGGACGCCCAGCTGGCCGCGTCGGCGATCTGGAATTCGTGGCCGTAGTAGCCGTTGACCTGAAGGTCCACCAGACCTGGCAGCAGATACCCGTCGGGGAGCACGAAATCCGGGTGACGGGGCGCCGCCCCGGAACCGACTCGGTCGATGACACCTGCCGCTACTTCGATATAACCCGGGCCGGAAGCGAGGTCGTCCTCGCCCGCGGCCCCGAGGATCTGCCCGGCCGCAATGAGCATCTGCGCGACCAGCCGCCTCAGCTGCTTGCCGGGCGGAGGGAACTGCGGGTGCCGGGGGCAAGAGCGCCGCCGGCCTGAGCGCCCCCAGGCTGGGCGACTATCTCGCTCATGGTCGCGTCGGCGGCCGGCACGTACTGGCGGACGCCAGCCAGGAACTCGCGCAGTTCCGTGGCCACGGCCTGCGGCCGTTCCATCATGGCGACGTGGCCGGTGCGGGGCAGGACGACGACACGGCAGTCCCGGAACGTCCGGGCCGCTCGCCCGGCCATTGCCGGGTTCACCAGCCGGTCGTGGCTGCCGTGGATGAGGAGTGTCGGTGCGGTCACCCGCGCGGCGTCGTGCCACAGTGACGCCGGGCCAGGCCGGGTGTACTCGGCCACCAGTGCACGGGTCGACCCGAGGAGCGCGTCGACGCTGTAGTCGAGCTGGTCGCGCCGCATGACCTCCGCGATCGCCTCGGCGCGCCGCTCGGGCCGGAGCAGCCCGGGCTGGGCGTAGAGCTCGCTGATCGACGCCTCGGTCCGCTGCTCGGGCGTCATGGCCAGCATTTTCTTCAGCAGCCAGCGGCCGATCCCGGGCGTCGCGACCACGGCGAGGCGCGCGGGCAGCAGCCGCGGCCGCAGGTCCGGCAGGGCCGGCGAGATCAGCGTGAGCGTGCGGACCAGATCCGGGCGGCGCGCAGCAAGCCGGGTGGCGATCGCGCCGCCGAGCGAGTTGCCGATGAGGTGAACGGGCCAGTTCGCCCGCTTCTCGATCAGCGCGGCGACGGCCCCGACGCGCGCGTCCAGCGAGTAGTCGCCGTCTGGCGGGGGCGGCGAGAACCCGAAGCCAGGCAGGTCCAGCGCATCGCCGGCGAACGCCGGGAGGCTGTCGGCTGCCGGGGCCTTACTGAGCAGGCCCATGAGGTCGGTCCAGTTCAGCGCGGAGCCGCCGAGGCCGTGCACGTAGACGGCTGGCTCGCTGCCGGGCAGCGCCGGGGTCCTGCGGACGAACACGTCGCCGGTATCCAGCGGGACAAGGGCGCCTGGCCAGGGCTGGATCGGGGCGGCGCCCGCCGACAGGCCAGGTACCGCGCCGACGGCAGCCGCAAGGCCCTCAGCAGGCGTGATCGCGTCAGTCATAAGCGACTAGCGTACCCGCCGGTCCGGCCAGGCAGCCGCGCGGCAGCGCACGACTCCGCAACAGAAATGGTGTTTTCCTCCGCAATTACCCGGTACAACCGGAAAATACGGTCGGCCAGTAACCCTGCCCGACGCGCGGGTCAGCTCGCGCGCTGACCGCGCTGCGTGCTCTTGGAATCCTCGTCAGCAGCGTGAGCGCGGCTCGAGCGAGCGCGCGACGGTGCCTTGGCCTTGGCCGCGGTCGCGGTTCCGGTCTTTGCCGCCCGGGCCGGAGATTTCGACCCGGTGCTCGCCTTGCTGGCGGCCGGCTTCGCCGTGCTCGTCCGTGCTCCGGCCCCCTTGGCCGGAGTTGCGGCAGACTTCCCGGTGCTGGCCTTGCCCGTGCTGGCCTTCCCGGTGCTGGCCTTGGTGGCCTTTGACGAGGACCTGCGTGGCGCGGGTGCCTCCTCCGCGTCCTCCTCTGCGTCCGCCACGGCAGCCGGCCCGCCGCCCTTGGCCGCGGCCAGGCTGGCCCGCAGCGCGTCGGCCAGGCTCGACCCGCCGCCAGTGTCCGTCGCAGCTGGCTCGGGCTGGAACACCTCGCGGCCCTCAGTCTTAGCCGCGACGAGTTCCTGCACCGCTTCGCGGTAGCTGTCGTGGTACTCCTCCGGGTCGAAGTCGACGGTCATCGACTCGATCAGGGAGCTGGCCATCCGCAGTTCCTGAGGACGGACGTCGATGTCCTCGTCCAGGAACCCGAAATCGGGCACTCGCACCTCGTCCGGCCACAGCAGCGTCTCCAGCACCAGCACGCCCTCCCGGACGCGCAGGACCGCAAGTGACTCGCGCTGCCGGAGCGCCACCTTGGCGATCGCGATCTTCCCCGACTCGTCAAGCGCATCCCGCAGCAGGGAGTAGGCGCGCGTTCCCACTGCCTCGGGCTCCACGAAGTAGGAGCGGTTGAACAGGATGGGATCGAGCTGCTCGGTGGGGCAGAACTGGACGACCTCGATGTTCTTCGTCGTCGGCAGCGGCAGGTCCGCCATGTCCTCCTCGGTGAGGACGACCATCTCTCCGTCCGGCAGCTCGTAGCCCTTGGCGATCTCCTCGTAGGGCACTTCCTGCTCGTCGATCGTGCAGAACCTGCGGAACCGGATCCGGCCGCCGTCCTCGCGATGCACCTGCCGGAACGCGATGTCCTTGGTCTCGGTGGCGGCGTACAGCTTCACCGGGATCATCACCAGCCCGAAGGAGACGGCCCCCTTCCACATGCTGCGCATGACCATCTCCCTACCCCGCACCGGATGGGCTACTTATTCTGGCGTTGATCTGCCGCGGATGTCAGTCTCCTGGCGGGTACTGATAGAACCAGTGTTATCCGTATGCGGCTATTCGGCAATGTGTTCGATGGCGGTTTCCTGGCGAGGGAGGCGCGGTGTGAGCGACATGAATCTCGAAGCGCCAGACGCCGACGCAGCAGAGCAGCATCTCGACGCTGCGCCGGACGCTGACGACGAAGAGGCGAGCGACGAGCCCGAGGAGCTCGCCCGGGTGGAGGAACTTCCGCTCGAGGCCGACCAGGCTGACGCCACGGAGCAGGCGCGCATTGCCGGCCGGGCTGAGGACGAGTACCGCTAGCGGCCTGTGCGCGACTCGGCCAGCCGTAGAATTGCACGGGAAAGGCTGCCGTACGACGAGGACGGCAGCGGCCCGAGGTCATTGAATTATTTTCCGGAGCTATCGTTGACCGTTTCACCCCAGGCCAAGCCCGGCGGCTCGCGGCTGCCGCGAGCAGCGCGGAGGCTGCAGCTCCTGGGAGCGGCTCGTGACGTATTTGTCGCTCAGGGCTATCACGCGGCTGCCATGGACGAGATCGCCGAGCGCGCGGGCGTGAGCAAGCCCGTTCTTTATCAGCATTTCCCTGGCAAACTCGAGCTTTACCTGGCACTCCTGGACGAGACGGCCGACGAAATGGTCCGGAACGTCAGCGAGGCGCTGTCCTCGACCGAAGACAACCGCGAACGGGTCCCCGCGACCTTCAAGGCGTTCTACGACTACGTCGCTGGGCACGGGGAGGCATTCCGGCTCGTCTTCGAGTCTGACCTGAGCAACGAGCCGGCCGTGCGGGCACGGCTCGACAAGGCGATGCACGACTGCGCCGAGATGGTGAGCCTGTTCATCCGCGAGGACGCCGGCGTCGGCAACGAGGAAGCCCACCTGCTGGGCATGGCTCTTGTCGGCATGGCCCAGGTCAGCGCGCGGTACTGGCTGAGCACCGACCGCGCCATCCCCAAAGAGGCCGCCGAGGAACTCGTGGCCAGGCTTGGCTGGCGCGGCATCAGCGGCTGGCCGAGGAGCACCGACCACTAGCGCGGGCCCGGCGCGCTCCTCCGTCGCGGCACACGGCCGAGACCTGCCGGTTAGCCTTCGAGTACGGAAGGGAGCTGCATGGACATCAGGATCGGCATTCAGTCGGCGCCGCGCGAGCTAACCATCGAGACGGAGTCAGCGGCGGCCGAGGTCGAGGCAGCGCTCAAGGCGGCTGTCGCTGAGGGCGGCGTTCTGACCCTGGCTACGGCACGCGGCGGCAAGATTCTCGTGCCAGCCGACAAGATCGCTTACCTGGAGATCGGCGAGAACGAGCCGCGCCGGGTGGGCTTCAGCAACCTGTGACAGGTCCCCCAAGGGGTCAGTCGTCCAGGCCGAGGGCGGCCATCCGGGCAGCGTGCGCGTCCGTCAGGTGCGCGAACATCCGGCCGACGTCGCCCAGCTGGTGAGTGGTCTCGCCGGTGAGCAGCCGGGCAAGCGGCTCCCGGTCGGCGGCGACCCGCTGCGCCTGGCCGAGGGCCTCGCCGACCAGCCTGCGAGCCCATAGTGCGAGCCGCCCGGCCACTCGCGGGTCGGCCTCGATGGCCTGCCGGACGCGGGCGATGACGAACTCCGCGTTCCCGGCGTCGGCCAGGACCGCCAGCACGATATCCCTGGTGGCGGGCTCGAGTATCTGGGCCACAGTCCGGTAGAAATCCGACGCGATGCCATCCCCGACGTAGGCCTTGACCAGGCCCTCGAGCCAGTCGCCGGGCGCTGTCCGGGCGTGGAAGGCGTCCACCGGGGCGACGAACGGCTGCATGACGACGCCTGGCTCGGCTCCGAGTTCCTCGATTCGCCTGCTCAGCAGCTGGAAGTGGCCGAACTGGACAACCGCCAGCTCAGCCAGCGCCGTCTTGTCTGCCAGTGAGATGGCCAGTGCCGCGTCGTCGGAAATCCGGAAGAAAGCGGTCATCGAGGCGTAGGCGAGCAGGCCCAGCAAGTCAAGTACGCCGTCGGCCTGAGAGTCCGCAGATCCGGGTGCTTCGCCGCCCACAGCCGCAGCGTAACAACTATCAGCCAGGCGCGGCGCGGACGGCGCTCATCGGCAGACCGGCAACGGCCTGCTAAAATGCTTGTGATCCACATGCGGAATGCTGCAATCCCCAAGCGCGTTGTACTGGACGTTAGGCGTAAAGATCAGCGTCCCCGGCACCCGGATGACGATGCGCCACTTCTCCTCCGCGAGCGCGCGGCCCGAGCCGCGTCATGGCGTGGCTGCCCCGCAGGAGAGATCACAGACCTGCCCGCGGCAGATAGTGCCTGGCAACGTGCGCCAGGGAGCCGCAGGCCCAACTAGAGGCGGAAGCCCTGACTACCTTGACGACAAGCATGGACGATAACCCCACACCGGAGCCCGAAGACGCTCCGATCCCAGCTCCCGACCTCGGCGCAACTGGCATGCTCGGCGACGAGCTCGCCATCGCCGAGCTCCCCGCGAGCGAGAAGACCTTCCGTGATTTCGGCATCTCCGAGCCCATCTGCGCGGCGCTGGAGGCCGAGGGAATCACGACCGCATTTCCCATCCAGGCGCTGACCCTGCCGGTCGCTCTCGATCGCCACGACCTGATCGGCCAGGCCCGTACCGGGACCGGCAAGACGCTTGCTTTCGGCATCCCCATTCTCGAGCGGCTCGACGAGACACCGCGCGTGCCGGCATCACCACGTTCCCTGATCGTGGTTCCGACCCGCGAACTGGCCATTCAGGTGGCGGACGACCTGCGCGTCGCCAGCTCGCGCATGAACGCCAACGTGGTGACGCTGTACGGCGGCCGCGCGTACGAACCGCAGATCGATGCCCTGGCCACCGTCGACATCGTGGTCGGCACCCCCGGCCGGCTGCTCGACCTGACCCGGCAGGGCCATCTGAAGCTCGGCAAGGTCAACACGCTGATCCTCGACGAGGCCGACAAGATGCTGGACCTCGGTTTCCTGCCGGATGTCGAGCGCATCCTGCAGCTCACCCCGGCGAGCCGGCAGACCATGCTGTTCTCCGCGACGATGCCCGGCGAGATCGTCACGCTCGCCCGGCGGCATCTTTCGCGGCCGATGCACATCCGCGCCGAGCAGCACGACGAGTCGCAGTTCGTGCCGACCACGCAGCAGCACGTGTTCCGCGCGCACCAGATGGACAAGGTCGAGGTACTGGCACGGATCCTGCAGGCTGAGGGCCGCGGGCTGACCATCGTGTTCTGCCGGACCAAGCGGTCGTGCGACCAGGTCTCCACCACGCTGACGACTAAGGGCTTCGCGGCCGCGGCCGTGCACGGCGACCTCGGCCAGGGCCAGCGAGAGCGGGCTATGCGCGCGTTCCGCTCCGGCAAGGTCGACGTGCTCGTCGCGACCGACGTTGCCGCACGGGGGCTCGACGTGGATGACGTCACGCACGTCGTCAACTATGAGTGCCCCGAGGACGAGAAGGCCTACCTGCACCGCATCGGCCGCACCGGCCGGGCCGGGCGCGATGGTGTCGCCGTCACTTTCGTGGACTGGGCGGACCTGACGCGCTGGAAGATGATCAACGAGCTCCTGAACCTGGACTTCGAGGAGCCGCTCGAGACGTACTCCACCTCCGACCACCTGTACGCGGCGCTGAACATTCCGGTCGGCGCTAAGGGCGTTCTTCCGCGATCACAGCGGGAACGCGCCGGGCTCGAGGCCGAGGATCTGGAGGACATCGGCGAGACCGGCAAGACGCGCTCCCGCGGTGGAAGCGGCAGTGGCACGCGGGACGGTCGCACCGGCGCAAGCGGGACCGCCGGGCGCGACCACGGGCATGGCTCAGACGGCACTGCGCGAGAGGCAGGGCCGCGGACGCCGCGTTCTCGCCGTCGCACGCGGGGCGGTCAGCCGCCTGAGGGTGCCGCAGGCCGGCCGGAGACCACCGGCGCTGCCGCTAGCGGCGCGTGCAGCCAGGTCACCGAAGGCCAGCCGGCTGCTGGCGGCGCAGCACCGGCGGGCTCTGACGGCGCGAGTAGCGGGCCTGAGGGATCGCGGCGCCCACGTCGGCGGCGCTCGCGCAGCCGAAGTGGTGCTAGCGGCTCTGCTGCTGTGTAAGCGCTCCGCTGCTGTGTAATGCTCCGCTCCTTTGTAAACACTGGGTGACCAGGCACTGGTACGCGTTTGGGCCGAAATCGACCGGGCATGCTCCCGGTCGGCAGGACCAGGCTCTCAGCGAATCCTGCGTTATTTGACTGTTACATTTCAGCGAATCATCGATAGGCTGCCGACCCGTGAGTACTCCCCGGTCCCTGGAGATGCCAGACCACGTCCGCTCGGCGACACTGCAGACGGCTCGCGGTTCCTTCGCCATCCTGGAGGCCCAGCCTTCGCGGGGGGTCAGCTACCGCAGGCCTGCGCTGCTGATTCCCGGCTTCACCGGCAGCAAGGAAGACTTTCTGCCCATCCTCGAGCCGCTCGCCTCGGCCGGCCGGCACATCTACGCCTTCGATCAGCGTGGCCAGTACCAGAGTCCGCATGCGCCGGACCGGGCCGGCTATGCGCCCGCTGAGCTTGCGGCCGACGTGCTGGCGATCGCCGATGCGGTGCCCTCCGGCAGTGACGGGGTACACCTCGTCGGTCATTCCATGGGCGGGCTCGTCGCGCGCGAGGCGGTGCTGAGACGGCCGGGCGCGTTCCTGTCGCTGACGCTCCTGGGCTCGGGACCGGGCGCTCTGGCCGGGGAACGGGCCGCGACGCTGACCGAGCTGCTGTCGGTGCTCGATCCGAGCGGGGGGTCGGTGCCAGACGACCACGCGGCGCTCGCTGACACGATCCGGCAGATGTGGCACGACCAGCTCGAACCGCAGGCGCGCGCCGACGGCACCGACGATCACATCATCGCCTTCCTGCGCGAACGGACCCTGCGGACCTGCCCGATCCACTACATCGCGCTGGCGCGTTACCTTCTGGAGTGCCCCGACCGGACCGAGGAGCTGGCTAAGGCTGCTGCGCCTGCCTGCCTGCCTGCCAGGGTGGTGTACGGCGAGAACGACGACGCGTGGCCGACGAGCCAGCAGGACCAGATGGCGAAACGGCTCGGTGCCGAGCGGGTCTGCATCCCGGGCGCTGGACACTCCCCCGCCGTCGAGGCGCCGATGACGACGGCAGGTATCCTGACGGACTTCTGGAACGTCGCCGAGCGCCGCCAGCCGACCGTCCACTCGTGCGGGCGCCCGAATCGCGCCGCCGCTCCCGGCGCCGCGACCGAGCAGGTCAGCTAACTCGCGGGATCGGGCGCGCCGCTACGCAGGTCGCTGCAGCCTCCCGAAGTCGCCGCGGTGGAACACTAGTGGCAGCGAGTCGTCGGCATGCTGCACCGCCTGGAGCTGAAGGAGCACGATGGTGTGGTCGCCAGCCTCGACCTCGCGGTAGATGGTGGTGTCGAACTGGGCCAGGCCGTCGGCGAGAGTAACGGCGCCATTGCTGCTCCGGGCCACCGCGAGGCCGTCGAAACGCCGATCGACAGGACCGGCCAGCTGCCGCGCCGCCGCGCGGTGGTGATCGGCGAGGACCGTCACGCCGAGGCGGGGGGCACGCCGCAGGTCCGGCCAGGTCTTCGACGTGTTAGCGATAGACAGCGACACCAGCGGAGGTTCCAGCGAGACGGACGTGAATGAGCTTGCCGCCAGCCCGAGCGGCCGGCCCCCGACCGCGGCGGCCACCGCCACCACGCCGGTGGGAAAGATGCCGAATGCCTGCCGCAGCAGAATGGGGTCGAAGTCCTGGTTGGTCGGAAAGCTCGTCACCACGCTCACCAGGTGCTCACCGCCACGTCGACCGCAGGAACCAGGTCGTTCCGCACCGCCTCCAGGAACGTGACGATCTCCGCCGCTACCGACCGGTGCTGCAGGTCGTTGAGCACGTCGTGATGGCCGCCACGGACTACGGCAAGCCGGGCGGCGGGAAGTGCCTTGGCGGCGCGCGCGAGCGCGCCGCGGTCGGCGAGCGCGTCGGCATCACCGACCAGCAGCAACTGCGGCACGTCGACCGTGCTCTCGTAGGCCGCGTCCAGCACGTCCGCGGGGGCGGCATCCGTCAGCCGTCCCCGCTGAACAGTGTTGTCGCTGGTCAGCAGGTCGCGGTGCGCCGGACACTGAGTGCGAAGGTCGAGCTCGTCCGGCCAGTCACCGGCTGTGGCCGCGATATAGCCGGGCAGGCCGGCGAGCACCAGGGCCTGAGGCCACCAGGAGGCACCCGGGTCAGCGCGGGCCAGCAGGGCCGCCAGCCCTGCCGCGCCGAGGTCGGCTCCCGCCAGCACGAGTGGCCGGACCAGGCTGTCCGCCGTCTCAGCCGCCAGGCCGGCGACGGCCTCCGACAGCGTGCGGTCAAGTTCGCCGAGAAACGCCGCCACGGCGGACGGGTCGGTGCCGGGCAGTTCCGTGACCCTTACCCGGTACGCGTCGTACGCCAGCCGAGAGCCGAGGCGGGCGTAGGACGCTGACGTCTCGCCGCGCCCGGGGACCACGATGACTGTCCCGCGAGTGCGCAGCCGGTCGGGCGCCAGGTAGTCGGTGTTCTGTGTCACGTCAGACTCCCGTCAGCGCGCTGGCCTTGGCGGAATCGCGGGCCGGCTGCCAGCCGAGTGCCGGGGCGATCTCGGTGGCGATGAGCTCCAGCGCCCGGACGGCAGCGTCGTGGTCGGGAACGGCCGGGTTGAACTGCGTAATCAGATCGGTCGCGACCGGCAGCACTTTCTCCTGCTGCAGCGCGGCGATGATCTCGTCCGGGTGGCCGTAGAAGGAGTGGAACCGGCGCAGCGCCTCCGGCAGGTCGATGCTGCCGGGAAATGCCCCGCGCATGGTGAACCGCTGTGCGGCGGCCAGCACGTCGGCGCCGATCTGGTCCAGCGCTGCCTTCTTGTCCCTGGCCGGGAACACGAACCGCGACAGCCCGATCCGCGGGATCCGCGGCTTATCCCAGGCCTTCAGGTATGCGTCCGCCCACGGCCGCTGCACAGCGTCGGTTGCCTCGTTGTAGCCGTAGGCCGCGCGGTTGAGCAGCAGCTGGGAGCCGGCCGCCGCGGCGTACTGCGCCCCCGACGCACTGAAGACGGCCTGCCAGATCCGCTCGGTGAAGTCGGCGGCCGGCGGCTGGATCGTGAAACCGGTGGTACCTACCTCCTGGTTCGCCAGCGCGGTGCGCAGCACCTCAAGCCCTTCGCTGGTGAGCTCTCGCTTGCGGGCGACGTCGCGGCCGAACACCCGGTACTCGGCTTCGCTGGCGCCGCTCCCGACGCCAATCTCCACCCGGCCGCCGCTGAGCGTGTCGAGAACCGAGACGTCCTCGGCCAGCCGGACCGGGTCCTCAAGCGGCAGGATCGTGATCGCGGTCGAGAGCCGGATCCGCTTGGTGCGAGCGGCGGCGTGGGCGAGGAAGGTCCACGGCGACGGCAGCCCTCCGCCGCCGAGCGGCGCGTGGTGCTGCGCCACCCACCCCACATCGAAACCGAGCTCATCGGCGACGACGAACAGTTCCTGGGCATTGCGGTAGGTCGAGGTGAGGTCACCCTGGCCCTGGACGTGGGTGAGGAAGCCGAGCCGGAAACGAGGCTTGCCGGTCTGGTCAGTCATGTGCTGGTGCCTTTCAGAAGCAGGGGATGACACTCAGGCGAGGCCGAGGTTCTCCCGGAAGGTCTCGTACTCGTACTCGGTGCGGAAGCGCCCTCGCTTCTGCAGCTCGGCCACGACGCCGTCGATGAATTGCTCCAGTCCCTCGGTCTGCACGTCGATGTTGATGTTGAAGCCGTCGCTGGCACCTTCGTCGACCCATTCGATGATGTCGTCGGCGACCTGCCCGGGCGTGCCGATGAGCACCCGGTGCCCGCCGCTGAGGTTGTTGAAGAGCAGCTGGCGGACGGTCAGCTTGCGGTCCCGCGCCTCGGTGACCAGTTGCTCGCGGTGACGGGCCAGCAGCGAGGTATCCGTCCCGCCGTCGAGCTTGCCGTAGGGCAGCTCCGCGTCCAGCACCAGCTCCGAGGCGGCGATCCCGAGTCGTTCGGCTAGCTGGGCGAGCAGGTAGTCGGCGTCGAGCAGGTCGTCAAGCTCGTCCTTGCGCTGCTGAGCCTCTGCCTCCGTGCCGCCGAGGACCACGAAGAGACCCGGCAGCACCACCAGCTTGTCGGGATCCCGGCCGTTGGCCGCCGCGAGCCGTTTCACCTGGGCCGAGAAGCTCTTCGCGAGTTCCTTGGTGCGCTGCCCGGTGAACAACGCATCCGCCCAGCGGGCACCGAACGCCTGGCTGTGATCGGAGGCCCCGGCCTGGAACAGCACCGGACGGCCGGCGTAACCGCCGGGCAGCGGCAGCACCGCCCGGGTCCGGTAGTACTCGCCCTGATAGTCAACCGGGACCGTCCTGGACTCGTCGATGTAGACGTCCCGCTCGGAGTCGTGCACGATCGCCGCCCTCGGCAGCGAGTCCCACAGGCCCGTGACGATCTCGACGAACTCCTCGGCCTTGCCGTACCTGGTGTCGGGGTCGAGCGTGTCGTGCAGGCCAAGCGCCTCCAGCGTCGGCGGGTTCTGGCTGGTGATGATGTTCCAGGCGGCGCGCCCGTGGCTGACGTGGTCAAGACTCGCGATGGTCCGGGCGACTGCGAACGGGTGCCCGTAGATGGCATGCACCGTGGACACCAGCCCGATCCGCTCGGTGTCGCGGGCGATCGCCGCGAGCAGCACAGTCGGCTCGAGACCTCGCCACGGCCGCCGGGTGGACTCGCCGCGCAGCGAGCCGTGCGAGTCGGCCAGGAAGATCGCGTCAAATTTGCCCCGTTCGGCCAGCCTGGCGATGTCGGCGTAGTAGTCGACATCCGTCACGAGCTCGCTGGTGTCACCGAGCCGTTTCCAGGCCGCGTCGTGCCTCCCGGCCGTCTGCAGGTTGAGGTTGAGGCGGATCTGCCTGGGCACCTAACCCGCCGCCCCGGTGGCCGCGGTGGCCAGCTCTGACCCGGCGAGCTCGCCGGCGCCGCGCCCGGCCGCGCCGGAAACGACGTCCAGGACCGCGCCGGCGCCGCCCCCGGGGACGCGCGCGCCGCGCCAGGCAACGTGCTGGTCGGGCCGGATCAGCACGTTGTCTGCGCCGTAGAGCTCGCGGACCGCCGGGTCGGCCAGGTGGATAACGGCGAGCGGCAGCGACCGGGCACCCGCCTCGGCGGCGAACGCCGCCGCGGTGGTTCGGTCCGGACTGAGCACCAGCAGCGCGAAATCGTTGCCGATCCGGTCGTAGAGCGTGTCGCCCCACGGGTCCAGGTAGCCGTCCGGCGCCCGGTGCCCTGGCCGCGGGTCGTCTTCGTAGTGGTCCGACTGCCACGGCTTCTCGCTGTCGAGCTGACCCGGCTCGTACCAGATCGCCGGCGAGGCGTCGTAGCGCTCGTCGAACTCCACGCCGGCCGACTCGAACCGCCCCTCGCCGATCAGCGCGCCGATCTCGGCCCGCCGCTGCTCAGCTTCCGGGCTGACATCGGCGTCGTCGGGAATGCCATCCCGGCGTATCTGCTCCCGCTGTTCGTAACCCCGGAGGGCCCGGTCAAGCGCGTAGTCCGCGATGCGCCAGTTGTGCCGTCGCCGCTCGGCGTCGTAGCTGTCGAGCAGCGCGTCCGGAGCGTGTCCGGCGAGGACGGCGGCGACCTTCCAGCCCAGGTTGGCGACGTCGCCGAAGCCCTCTCCCAGGTTGCCGCCGGGAGTGCGGGCGTGGGCGGCGTCGCCGGCGAGCAGTACCCGACCCTTGCGGAACGTCCGGGCGACCCGGCTGGCGTCGTAGTACGTGGTGGCCGACGCCACCTCGAGGTCGAGGCCGAAGCCGAAGGCGGCGCGGCCGATGTCGGCCAGTTCGTCGTCCGTCGGCTCGTAGTCGAGCGGGTACGGACCGGCGTAGACGCGCCACTCCCGCGTGCTGACGGCAGCGAGGAAGCCCCACGCCTTGGCGTTGAAGACAAGGTTGACGCCACTCGGCGCCGGGCCGATCCGGTTGGTTTCGTCACCGGTCCTGACGATGAGCCGAAGCCGCTTCTGCGGCGCCCGCTCGCCATCCCGGTCGATGCCGGCCAGCCGCCGGACCGTGCTGCTGCCGCCGTCGGCTCCGAGCACGTACTGCGCCCTGATGGTCCGCCGCTCGCCCGAGTCGGCGTCGGCCAGCTCCGCGTCGATCCAGTCAGCGCCCTCCTGCAGCGCCTCTAGCCGCCAGCCGCCCGTCACGCTCACGCCGCGCCTGCCGAGATGGTTGAGGAACGCCTGCTGCAGCGCTGTCTGCGGGCGCCGCATCCGGTCCGCGAGCGAGTGCCGCGCGACGCCGCGGTCGGTGAAGCCACGCCGCCGGTTCGGGACGAGCTCGTGGCCGGTCAGCGAGGTGATGAGCCTGATCCCGTGGTTCCACTCCGGCGGGAACGTCCACTGGGTGCGGATCTCCTGCAAGACGTCCCAGCGGCGGAAGTGCTCCACGGTCCGCGCCGAGTGCCCCATCGCGCCGGCCCGGATGAGGGTGGCCGTGCGGGCCCGGTCAACGACCGCGACCCCGACGCCGCGGCCGGACAGCTCGATGGCCGACGACAGCCCGACCGGGCCCGCGCCGACAATGAGGACGTCCACCTGATCCGGCGGTGTGCCGGGCGGGAAGCGGACAGTGTGCACGTCACGTCCGCCAGTGACAGAGGGCTGATAATCCGACATGACTGCCTCTCACGCACTCACGGGAGCGAGCTCGCGCTCCGCGGTGTACCGGTTGACGGGGAGCGGCAGCCCGAGGTTGCCGCGGAGCGTGTCCGACTCGTACGCGGCGCGGAAGACGCCGCGCTTCTGCAGGATCGGAACGACGGTGCCGGCGAAGTTCTCCAGATCCTCGATGGTGCGGAAGCGAACGTTGAAGCCGTCCGTCGCCTTGGTCTCCGACCAGTGCTCGAGTGCGTCCGCGACTGTCTCGGGGGAGCCGGTGAACGGGCCCGGCTTGTACTCGGAGGTGGACTCCACGACCTGCCGCAAGGTCAGCCCTTGCTCCCGGGCCCGGCGGACCAGGTCCGCGCCGCCGCGCCGGCCCCGCTCGGTGAGGTGCGTCAGGTCGGGGAACGGCTCGTCCAGGTCATGCTGAGTGAAGTCGTAGGCGCCGAACGCGCGGCCGAGGAACCCGAGCTTCCGGTCGAAGTCGTTGTCGGCCTCGTAGATCTCGCGGGAGAGCGTGTCCGCCTCCGCGTCGGTGCTGGCGACCACCGGGCTGGCGCCGATGAAGATGACGACCTGCTCGGGGTTGCGCCCGAGCGCTGCCGCGCGCTGCTTGATATCGGCGTGGTACGCCTGAGCCTCTGCCAGCGAGCCGCCGGGGGCGTAGATCCCTTCGGCGACGTGAGCGGCAAGGTTGCGGCCGTCCTCGGAGACGCCGGCCTGGAAGATCACCGGCTGTCCTTGCCGGGAGCGGGACAGGTTGAGCGGGCCTGCGACCCTGAAGTGCTCGCCGACATGGTTCAGGGCGTGCAGCTTGCCGGGGTCGAGGAAGATGTTGCGCTCGACGTCAGCCGGGAAGGCGTCGTCCTCGTAGGAGTCCCAGAGCCCGCGGGCAACCTCGACGAACTCCAGAGCCCGCCCGTACCGGGTGGCGTAGTCGAGGTGCTCGTCAAGCCCGAAGTTCTTGGAGACCTCCGAGTCGAAGCTGGTGACCACGTTCCAGCCGGCGCGTCCGTTGCTGATCTGGTCGAGCGACGCCAGGCGTCGGGCGAGGTTGAACGGAGAGTTGTAGGTCGAGCTCGCGGTGGCGATCAGGCCGAGGTTCGTCGTATGCGTCGCCACGGCCGAGAGCAAGGTCAGCGGTTCCAGCCGGTTGAGGTAGTGCGACGGATAGGTGGGGTTGATGAACTGGCTGTCCACGACGAAGAGCGCGTCGAAGAGCGCGCTCTCGGCGATCGTCGCCTGCTTGATGTAGTAGCGGATGTCGATACTCGAGTTCTTCGGCACGCGCGGGTCCTTCCACAGGCCGTGCTGGCCGGGACCGCCGACGCCATAAGCGCTGAGGGCGAGGTGAAGTTTGCGGGACACGGAATTTCCTCTCGTTACGGCGGTCAGGCATGGAGCAGAGCGCGCAGTGATTCCCGTTCAGATCTCTTCGCCGCGGCGGACCGAAGCGTCGGCGCGGAGTCGACGAGAAGCCGGGTGTAGGCATGCTGCGGAGCGTTGATGACGCTCCGCGAGGGGCCGGTCTCGACCAGTTCCCCCTGGTAGAGCACGGCTATGCGGTCGGTCAGGCCGACGACGGAGCCCAGATCGTGGGAGATGAACACCAGGGCGACCCCCGACTCGCGCAGGCCCTTGAGGATCTCAAGGACCTTGACGCGGTTCGCAGAGTCCAGCGCACTCACGGGCTCATCCAGCATGATCAGCTTTGGTTCGGTGACCAGAGCGCGAGCCACCGCGACGCGCTGCCGCTGGCCGCCAGAAAGCGCGCCGGGGAGACGGCCGAGCAGGTCCCCGTCGAGGTCCACCCGGCCGAGGAAGGCACGGGCTCGGGCATCCGCCTCCGGCCTCGGGACTCCCTGGATCAGGAGCGGCTCGACGAGCGACTGCGCGACGGTGAGATCAGGGTCGAGGCTGCGCAGCGAGTCCTGGAAGACGTACTGCACAACGCCGCGGCGCCGGAGGTCGCGCCACTGGCGTGCCCGGGCCTGCGAGACATCCTGCCCGTCGATCACGACGCGGCCCCGGGAGAGCGGAACGAGTCCGAGCACGGCGCGGGCGAGGGTGGTCTTCCCTGACCCGGTCTCGCCGATGACGCCTACCGCCTCGCCGCCTGAGACCGTCAGCGAGATGCCGTCGAGGACGCGGCGGCGTCTGCGGCCGAGCCCGTAGTGAATCTCGAGGTCCTCGACCTCCAGCACGTTCCGGGCGCTCATGCCGACTCCTCTCGGGGGGCATCCAGGAAGCGCTCCAAGCCGTACTGCTCGTGTTCGGCTATCAGGAGCTGGGTGTACTCATGCCGTGGCCGGTAGAGCACGTCCGCGGTGGTGCCGTGCTCGACGACCTCGCCCTGCCGTATGACCACCACTTGGTCGGCCACCTGCGCGACGACGGCCAGATCGTGCGCCACCACCACGAGGGCGAGTCCGCTGCGCTCGCGTAGCTCGGCCAGCAGATCGAGGATCTCGGCCTGCACCGTCACGTCCAGGGCGGTGGTCGCCTCGTCGGCGATCAGCACCCGCGGATCCGCGGCGATGGCAGCCGCGATGAGCACCCGCTGGAGCATGCCGCCCGATAGCTCGTAGGTGTACTGGCTGTAGACGTCTTCGGGATCCCGGAGCTGGACCGAGCGGAGCAGATCGAGCACCTGGTCGCGAGCCTCGCGGCGGCGCAATTTTTTCTTGACCCGGATGACCTCGGAGATCTGTGGTCCGACCTGGATCGACGGGTTGAGATAGGACGCCGGATCCTGGAAGACCGCACTGATGGTCGAACCGCGCAGCCCGGTCCACTGCTTGCTGCTCAGCCCGGCGATGTCATGCCCGGCGAGCGTGATACTCCCGGCCGAGACCACGAGCTGATCCGGCAGAATCCCGAGTGCCGCCCGGCAGGTCAGTGTCTTGCCGCTCCCGGACTCGCCGACGATCCCGACAGCCTCCCCGGCCGCCAGCTCGAAGCTGATCCCGCGGACAATCTCCTGGCCAGTCACCTGATCACTGATATGCACGTCGCGGACGGACAGGAGCGTCGCGGCGGCAGGCGCGGTTATGACCTTCCGCTCCATCTCGCGCCCGGCAACGAACGCCATCACGAACCTCCCTGCCCGAAGGCGAGCAACCAGGGGCGCTTCACGCGCGCATTGACGAACGCGCGGCCGGCATCGCCGGAGACGTCACGGATCGCGTCGGCGAGGAGGTTGCACGCCAGCACCGTGGCGATGATCAGCACCGCCGGCGCCACCGGGGCCCACGGCTGGTAGGCCAGATAACTCAGGTCGGAGGAGAGCAGTCCTCCCCAGGTCGGAGCCGGGGGCTGCACGCCTATCCCGAGGAAGGCCAGGCTGGAGACGACCACGAAGCCCGCCCCGACAGTATTCGCCAGCGAGATCGAGATCGGCGGAAGCACCTTGGACCAGACGTGGCGGCGCACGATCCACGACAGTGACGCCCCCGAGATCTGCGCCGCCTCGACGTACTGGGAGCGCGCGACGGCGAGCGCGGCCGCCCGCGAGACCCGGTACAGGCCAGGCCCGAGCAACACTCCGACGACGAGCAGCGCCTGGGTGATGCCGTTGCCGAGCAGCGCCGTAACGGCCACCGCGACCAGCAGGAACGGCAGCGAAATCAGAGTGTCGACCAGGCGAAGCGTGACCCACTCGAAGACGCGTCCCAGATAGACCGAGAGAATGCCGGGGACCGCCCCGACGAACAGGGCGATGATGGCGACCTCGATGGCCCCCACGACGCTGGCACGAGAGCCGGCAAGGAGCCGGCGCAGCACGTCCCGGCCCAGGTAGTCGGTGCCGAGCCAGTGGCTGCCGGAGATCGGCGCGAGCTGAGCTGCGCTCGTGGTGAGCGGGTTGTCCGGAGCGAGCGCAGAGCCGAAAATCGCCAGCAGCACGATCACCGACAGGATCCCGACGGCGATACGGCCGGCCGGGACTGAGAGAACGCGGCGGATCATGTCACACCCCCCGTCGGGCGGCCGGCGAGATCCGGCCGAGGACCAGATTGACAATCAGGTTGAAGGTCACGACCAGCACGATCGAGACCACGAGGACTCCCTGAACCGATGGCACGTCGCCCGCCTGCGCAGACGTGGCCGCGAATTGGCCGAAGCCGGCTAGCGCGAAGATCGTCTCGACGATGACGGAGCTTCCGATGAGCGCCGGGAACTCCAGTCCGAGGACGGCCACCGCCGGGCCTATGCCGTTCCGGAGCACGTGCCGGAAGAAGATACGGCGCGGGCTCAGGCCGCGGACGACCGCGCCGACGACGTAGTTCTCGCGGTACGCGCCGATCAGGCCGGTACGCAGCTGCCTGGCCACGTTGGACATGCAGCCGAGGCTCAGCGCCAGGGCCGGCAGCAGCAGGTGGGACAGCCACAGCCAGAATCCGCCGGAGAACGGCACGAACCCGGCCGACGGAAGCCACCTCAGTTCGACGGCCACGACCTCGACGAGAATGATCCCGAACACGAACGCCGGGATGACCGAGATCACGGACAGCAGGCTGGTGATCCCCCGGTCGATCCAGGTGGTCCGGCGGATTGCTGCTACCGCGCCCAGGGTGAGTCCGAGGAGAACGCCGATGATCAGCGCCAGAGTCGCCACCGACAGGCTGATGGTCAGGCCGTCCCTGATCAGCGTGCTGACCGGGTAGCCATTGGACCAGCTGCGCCCGAGGTTCCCGTGCAGCACTCCGGTGAGCCAGCTCCAGTACTGCGTGAAGAAGGGGCGGTCCAGCCCGTACGACGCCTCGATGCGGTTGATCTCCAGCGGGGTGGCGTCCTGACCGAGCTGGATCCGCGCCGGGTTCAGTCCGCTGAGCGCGCGGAGCAGGAAGGTCGCGAAGGTCGCCACGAAGAACACCGGCACGAAGATCCCGATCGAACGGGCGAGGTTGGTGAGCAGGCTGCGAGACGCGTGCCTAACTCTGGCGGCGACGACCCCGTGACCGCCTTCGGCGGCGTACGGGTGCGCTGCGGTGCTGACGGCCACGGAGTGTCCTTTCCGTTACTCGGGCCGGCCGGTTACTGGCCGCTGATGGTCACGCCGGTGAAGTCGACGTGGCCAGGGTTGCCCGGCAGGGCTGAGACCGACTTGCTCTTAGCCATGAGGTTCGGGGCGACGTAGAGGAAGATCAGCGCCTCCGACTGCAGGCCCGCCGCTGTTGCCGCCTGCAGGTTCCCTGCGTAGTCGGGCGAGCCGATCGGCGTGGCCTCGGCCTTGTCGACTGCGGCCGCGAACCCCGCGGGTGTGTAGGGCGAACTGAGGTTCAGCACGCCGTCGGGGCCGAAGTGGTCTCGCAGGGTCTCCGTCTGGGAGTCGCGCCCGGTGGTGCCGTAAAGCGAGAAGGCGAGCTGCTTGGCGAAGAACGGCGTCGCCCAGTTGGTATCGACGGTGATCCTCACCTTGATGCCGATAGCCCCTAGCTGCGACTGCACGATCTCCGCCTCCGGGGTCTCAGTGGCCTCCTCGATGACGAGGTTGAGGGAGACCTGACCCGGCTTATAGCCCGCCTTGGCCAGAAGCTGCTTGGCCTTGGCCAGGTTGTACGGCCAGAGGTTGGCATCCGCGGGGTTGTAACCGATGGCTCCGGGCGGGAACACCTCGTCGGTGGCCTCGCCGTAACCGAAGGTCAGCTGGCTCACGAACTGCTGGCGGTTGATGGCGTAGCGCATCGCCTCGATCAGCGTCGGGTTTCCCTTGAACGGCGCCTTGTTGATATTGATGCTGATGTTCTCGGCGTTGAAGCCCGGCTGGACGAACACGTCGAGTCCAGCCGCCTTGGCCGCCTTGGCCTCGGACGGAGCGAGATCGGCGAGGTTGTAGACGCCGGTCTGCAGACCGGCGACCACCGTTGCGGAGCCGGCGCGGCGAACAATTCCACGCTCTGGATGTGGATGGCCTTCGCGTCCCAGTAGTTCGGGTTCTTCTTGAAGACTGCCTCCTGGCCCGGAATGATCTTGGTGGCGATGAACGGGCCGGGCGCCACGGGGAACTGGTTGAGCTTGGTGGGATCTGCGGCGGCCTTCGGACTGGCGACCAGCAGCACGCGCTCGCCGAGCACGAGCGGAATCTGATAGTCGGGGTGGTTCAGGTACACCTCGACTTCGTAGTCCCCGACCGTGGTCACGCTCTGGATCGGCTCCAGGTCCTCGATGAGAGCGGAGTTCTGCTGAGTCTTGCCGCGAATGATCGCGTCCTTGATCGCTGCAGCGTTGACCGGCGTGCCGTCGGAGAACTTCAAGCCCTGCCGGATGTGGAAGGTGACCTCGGTACCCGTCGAGTTGTACGTCCAGCTCGAGGCCAGGCCCGGCGTCGGATCGCCCTTCGCGTTGATGTTCGTCAGCGACGAGTAGACGAGCGTCAGCGGCCGGAACTGGGCGCCGGCGCCGTTGACGACCGGGTCCCAGTCCGGCGGGAAGTAGCTCGTGGCCCACTTCAGCACGGCACCGGAAGTGGCGGAGGCACTGGTGGTGCCAGCGCTGGCGCCGCCGCAGGCGCTGAGCACCAGGGCAAGAGCCGCACTGAGGGCGACCGCGACGCCAGCGAGCGCGGGTCTCCGGCGGAGCGTGGACAAGCGATGTGAGGTCATGGTCTTCTTTCTTTCTGGTCCGGGGCCGGGTCTCCGGCGAGGCTCAGGAGACGAGCGACGGCTCGGCCGCCGCGGCCGCGGTAGTGGCGTTGCCCGCAGTCGTCGCGCGCGCCGCGGTGTAGCGGTTCCCCGGGATCGGCAGGCCGAGGTTGCCGCGCAGCGTCTTCGACTCGTACTCGCAGCGCACCAGGCCGCGCTCCCGCAGGATTGGCAGCACCTCGTCGGTGAACAGCGCGAAGTCGCTCGGCACGGTCACGCTGATGTTGATGCCGTCGAAGCCGCCTGCCTCGAACCAGCGCTGGATCTCGTGCGCGACCGTGACGGGCGAGCCCACGAACGGCGAGCGCCGGGAGCCAAGCTGGTGCTCGACAACCTGGCGCAGCGTGTAGCTGTTGTCCCTGGCCAGCTTCTTGATGGCCTCGGCCTGGGTCCGGAAGCTCCGCTCGCCGGCGTCACCGACGTCAGGGAACGGCGCGTCGAGGTCGTACTTACTGAAGTCGTGCCACCCGAACGGCCGGCCGAGCTCCCGCAGTGCGCGGTCGAAGCTCTTGCTGCCGAGGATGGCGTCCTCCTTAGCTCGAGCCTCTTCATCGGTGCTGGCGATGACCGGGAAGATCCCCGGCATGATGAGCAGCTCCTCAGGGTCACGGCCCTTGGCCGCGGCCCGGTCGCGCATCTCGCTGCGGAAGGCCTGCGCCTGGGCCAGCGTCGCGGCGTGCGTGAAGATCGCCTCGGCGACCGCCGCTCCCAGGTCGCGGCCCTCCTGCGAGTCGCCGGCCTGGAAGATGACCGGCTGTCCCTGGGGCGACCGCTCCAGGTTGAGCGGACCGGCAACCGAGAAGTACTCGCCCCTGT
This sequence comes from uncultured Actinomycetota bacterium, assembly GCA_963711535.1. GTDB lineage: Bacteria > Actinomycetota > Actinomycetes > Streptosporangiales > Streptosporangiaceae > JAJYUU01. Next base: position 33,640 of record CAVQEN010000013.1, read on the forward strand.
GCTGCAGCTGGTGCTGCCGGGCCGGGTCGACGAAGATGCCACGTTTCTTGTCGCGAGGAAAAGCATCGGCTTCATAGGAGTCCCACAGCCCGCGGGCAACCTGAACGTGCTCAAGCGCACGGCCGTAGCGGGTGGCGTAGTCGTAATGCTCGTCGCGGCTGTAGTTACCGGCCGTCCCCGCGTCGCCGCTGGTGACAACGTTCCAGCCGGCCCGGCCGCCGCTGATGTGGTCCAGCGAGTACAGGCGGCGGGCGACGTTGAACGGCTCGTTGTACGACGTGGTGAGCGTGCCGACCAGGCCGATGTGTGCGGTGTGCACTGCGACGGCCGACAGCAGGGTCAGCGGCTCGAGCCTGCTGAGGTAGTGGTTTGGTGAATCCGGGGTGATGAACTGGCTGTCGACGATGAAGACGAGATCGAACTTGGCGGCCTCCGCCGCCTGTGCGCGGGCGATGTACCAGCGGATGTCGGTGCTGGCGTTGGCCGGGATTTCCGGGCTCAGCCAGGTGCTGTGCTGACCTGGTCCGCCGACGCCGAGCAGGATGGCGCCGAGCTTGAGGGTGCGAGATGGCATGGTCATTTCTCCCGATAGGCCCGGTTAATGGCAGCCGAGAGGGCGCGCTCGGGGCAGGCTTCAGCGCCAGGCGGCGGGCGTGTTCTCGGAAAGGTCAGAGACGGCGGGCCGCTGCATTGCGGCCTCGGGGACGGTCAGATCAGCGGCGAGCGCTCCGCGGCAGCGAGCGGGACCCCGCCCGGCAACATCGCGCGGACATCGCGCCGACTGACTGGTTCATGCCCACAAGCGTGTGTCACTGCCGCCGGGATGTCCAACGAAGCTTTCTAATCATGGCCGATCACGTCGCCTGATTAAATGTCTTGTACTCCGATAGACATAGTCGGGTTATACTGCTGCCATGAGCCGGACACTGGACATCGCCCCGTTGCGCAGCTTCGTAGCTGTTGCCGACGCGGACGGTTTCCAGCGAGCCGCCGACGTGCTGCACCTGAGCCAGGGCGCCGTCAGTCAGCACGTGCGCCGGCTTGAGTCCGCCATCGGGCGCCCGCTTGTCGAGCGGCGCGGTCGCGGCTGGCGGTTCACCGTTGACGGCGAGCACTTGCTGAGTGCCGCACGACGCATCCTCGCCCTCCATGACGAAGTGCTGGGCGGCTTCAGTCAGCAGACCACAGAGACCGTCGTTATCGGCTCGACCGAGCACGCAGCCGCACAGCTGCTTCCGCACCTCGCGGCGAGCCTTGACCGATCGCTTCCCGAGTACCGGACCAGGTTCAGGATCGACCGCGGGACGAAACTCCGCGAGCGATTCGCGGCCGGGCGCATCGACCTCGCGCTCCTTCTCGGCCCGGCCGACGATCCGCGAGCCACCGCGGTCGGCGATCTGGAACTGACCTGGTATTCCGCCCTGGGGTGGACACCTCCCGACGCCGGGCCGTTGCCGGTCGTCGCCTTCGACAACCCGTGCGCGCTTCGCACCCGCGCTCTGGAGACGCTGTCACATCACTCGATCCCAGTCGTGATCAGCGCCGAGTCCATGCAGCTGGCGGGCGTGCACGCAGCCGTCAGCGCTGGACTGGGTGTCGCCCTGATGGCAACGCTCGGTCAGACTCCGGAAGGTCTGGTGGCTCGCACCGACTTGCCCCTGCCCGAGCCCATCCCCCTCGCGGTATGGTCCCGGCAGGGTCTCGCGTCGGCGGTCGCGGAGCACGTATCGGACGCACTGCGCTGCATGCTCGCGACACCCGTGGCCGAGCGCACCCCCCTAACGTTGTACCCGACCAAGGAGCCTGATGACCGCGAGCCGTCCCCGCCCGGCCGGACGAGACTTCATCCGTACGCCCAGCGGCGTCTTCGTGCCGGCTGACATAGACCCGTTCCACCGGAAGCTGCACCATGTTCTCCCGGCGGGCCTGATCGGCGATACCGGCCAGACGACAGGCATGAGGCGCCGTGAGGCCATCAGCGGCAAGACGGTCGGCGCCAGGAACCTGTGGATGGGCCAGACTCACGTTCCGGCAGCGACGGCTTCCGCAAACCACCACCACGGCGTATCGGAGACGGCAATCTACGTCGTGTCCGGGCACCCGGCTTTCGTCTTCCTGGATGTCGAGGGCGACGAGCCGGTGGAGAGGCGGATCCAGGCGGGGCCAGGTGATTACCTCTTTGTGCCGCCGTTTGTACCGCACCGCGAGGAGAACCCTGATCCGGAGACCGAGGCCGTTGTGGTCATCGCTCGCACGACGCAGGAGGCGATCGTCGTCAACCTGCAGGAGCTGACCTGGTCAGAGGCAGACCCGGACAGCGGCGACGAGGGCCGCCACCACCAGAAACCGGCTGACCCGGATCGCTAACTCGCCGGCCGGCGCCGGGCTAGAGTGGCCGCTCGTCAGGGGGCGACCAGCGCCTGGACGTTGGTCCATACGTAGCGGCCGTCCTGCAGATGCGGCGGTGTACCGAGCACGCGGGTCAGCCACTGGCGGGCGTAGTCCGGAGCCCGGCCGCCGCCGGACATCACGATGTTGGTGACCTGCCAGGACCGGATCGCGGCGCGCATGCTCACCTGCACCGCCGCAGTCGGGAGCGGGGGCAGGGCCAGCGTGCCGTACGGCTCGTAGGAGGTGCTCAGCGCGCTTAGCATGCCCGCGGGCGTGCCTGGCTCCAGGCCGTGCACGGCCGCGCCGCCGAGCCCAGCGGTGATTCCCCGTCCGCCGGCGACGGAGAACTGCAGGTTGTCGCGCGCCTGCCAGACCAGCGCCTGATCCAGCTCCGAGGAGGGGAACGGATAGAAGAGCACCACGGCATGCGCGGGCAGGCTGGACAGGATCCGCGCGACCGGAGTCGGCGGGGCGACCGAGATAACTTTGAACGGCATCGGCCAGGCCTGCATCCAGGGCACGATCAGCGCTAGGGACAAGACCGCAGCAACGCCAGCCGAGAGCGCCGGACGCGGCACGCGAGCCGGCAGCCGTTGAAGCCAGATGCCGGACCGGTGGCGCCAGATCCAGTCGAGCAGCAGCGTGGCCGAGATCACGACGGCCGACACCATGATCGCGGAGAAGTTCTGCGGTGTGACCTGATCCAGAACCGGGATGTCTCTGACCACGTGCCACAGCGACGGAAGGCCCGACAGCATGCCGTTGAAGGCTGCCAGCTGGTGGTAAGTGCCGAGCGACGCCCACGAGGCAAAGATCAGGATCACCACGCACAGGCTCGTCAGCGGCCTGCGCACCACCAGCGCTGCCGCGATCACTACCAGGATTGCGACGATGCCGAGGTAGGCATTGGCCACGCCGGCCGTGCCGAGGTAGCCGGCGTCCGGCAGCCGGACGATGGAGACCTTCGCCTGGCGCCAGGCGAAGAAGATCCGGTCCAGGCTGTTCGTGGTTACCCGGGCCCAGTCCGACCCGCTGATGTGATCGGGACCGTCCATGGCGAACCACACGGGATAGGCCAGCAGAGCCGCGCCGACCAAGCCGCCGATGCCGATGCCCGTGATCGCGAACGGCAACCGCGCCGCTAGCGCCTGGCGCCGGAAGATGACGGCGACGATCACCGTGACTGCTGCCGACCCGGCCACGGTCAGCGTGACCAGCGTGAGGATCTCTGAGCCGATGAAGAACTGAACGGCGACCAGCAGCCCGAGCAGCAGCCCCCACCGCCATGCCTTGCCCCGCTGGGTAACGATGAGCTCGTAACAGCACAGGAAGATCAGCGGCACCAGGGGCAGGAAGGAGACCTGCAGGTGGGCTATCGTCTCGTTGCGCTGCATGAACGGCGAGAAACCGAAAAGCAGGCCGCCCACCAGCGCCGCCGGCCACCAGACGCCGAGCGCCCGCCGCAGGCATCCGTAGGCCGAGATGCCCGACAGCAGCGGCGCCGCCGTCAGGGCGACGTTCAGCGAGGCGACCGGACCGAACAGCCAGGTGACCGGCGCAAGAACGACACCGAGCGCGAGGACGCTGGTGTTGTCGAGCATGTTCAGCCCGGTCGGCACCTGCTCGCTGTGCGCCAGGAACAGGCTCTGACCATGGGTCAGCGCGTAGGCGGGCCACTCGATGAAGGACACGAAGGACGACGGATCGCCGCAGTTGCACAGCATCATCGACGCCGGATGCCCGCCGGTCCAGACGTGCCACCACATGAACAGCGACAGCGCGAGGTACACGACCACGGCCACCGACCAGCCGGGCACCCGGCGAAGCCACGCACGCCAGGAGACGGTTCCGCCCGGATCGGACATCCCGGGTTTCCTGCCGGGCGTCAGGGTCTGCGAGCTGCCGACCGCACTGCGGGGCACCGCCGTATCCGGAACTGCTGACCGGCCGTGTGCCTCCCCGGCCCGAACGTCATCCACCTTGGTCGATCTCCTCAGTCATTGCCAGCACGACGACCGCCGGCGCAACGCAGCGAACACTCGCCTCGACGCCGCAGACAAGCGACAAGCCCGAACAGCTGTGGCCGGCCTTCGCCGGCCAGGCTGCGCCGAAAGCGGGCGCATGGGAGCGTGGTCATCGTACGGTCAAGCAGCGATCAGGTCGGCGCAAAACAGCTAACCTTCAGCTTGCTCCCAGCGGAACCGCATGCAGACTGCCGTCCGCCGCAAACCGCACGGCATCAGCAAGGGCAACGGGCGGCGAACAGCTCGTTGACAATTCGTTGACAGCTCGCTGCAAACCCCGGCGCGGTGAGCGCGGTGGCCCCCATCAGCCAGGCTGCGGCTAATCTCGTGATTGCGCAGGCCTGCACACAGAGTCGGAGGCACAGTCATGGACGAGATGACGCAGGAGGAGGCGCTGCGCCTGGCAGACGCGCTGGTGAGCGAGGCGCTCAAGAAGACCGAAGCGCGCTGCGGTGTGGTGGCGCAGTTCGTCAACGCCTGCGACCGCACCGGATCAAAAACGTCAGCTTGGAGCGAGGCACTCCGCGAGCTTCATGCACTACACGGCTGCCGCACCGGTCTCATGCGCAGGCACAGCCTGATTCAGCAAGCACTCGAGTGCGCCGTGGGCGAGTATCCGGCTAACGTGCCGCTGCCACCACCACCGAACGTGACTGTACGGAGGACTCAGCAGCAGGCCCAGGTTCAAGCGCGGCGGCGGTCATGAATCGGCGCCGTCGCTGGAGGACGAGCCGAGATCGGCAACCGTCTGAGGATTCGGGCCAGCCGCAGCCCAGGTGTCGAACCGCTTCTCAGCGATAGCGACGGTGAACTCGCCGCCGTGGCCCGGAAGGATTCTCGTGTCCGGCGGCAGTGTCAGCACCTGGCCGCCGATCGTGTCGAGCTGCTTGCCCCAGTTCGCGTTGCCGTCCTCCCTCGGGACCGGACCGGTCTCTGCCACGAGGTCCCCGGTGAACACAGCTTCCAGTTCCTCGCAGTACAGGCAGCACGACCCGCGAGTGTGTCCGGGCGCGTGCAGCACCTCAAGCGTGACGCCAGCGACCTCGAACCTGCCGCCGTCTTCCATGTCAATGTCCGGCTCGTCATTGGAGTAGACCTCACGCCAGGCATGCCGGTCGCCCGGATGCAGCGCGACCGGCGCCTCATCGCGCTTGGCCACCTCGACCGCAGCACCTGTGTGGCCCGCATGACCATGCGTGCAGATCACGGCGAGAATCTCCCGATCGCCGACAGCCTCCAGCACGGTAGCGGCCTCGTGCTGGCCGGGATCGATCACGATCACTTCCTCGTCGTCTCCGACGATCCAGCAGTTCGTCCTGCTGGTGACGCTTTCGATCCGGGCCTCATCTGTTGCCATCGAGAATGCTGCCTTCCGTGCTAGCGAGCTCGCTGCGTTAGCTGTGCAGGATAGCCCGCCGGCCTCCTAGTCGCCCTGGGCACCGGGCCACTGGATCCGGACCACCAACACAAGGTGTCTGCCTCGAACCACCATCGCCGCACCGTGTGGACCAGAGGCGTCAACTCGCCACTCTGTCTGGCCTGCTCGAACGCGGCTTCAAGATCACCGTCATAGCGCTCGAGCACCTCGATGCCAGCACTAGCGGCCAGCACGACTCGGATCGCCGCCGGAGTGCATGCGGGACGTGGCAGAGCCAATGCCGCCACTCGCTGAGGAGGTGGCCTCGACAGCGGGCACGACATCTTCCGTGGTCGGCTCGCTCAGACCGTCCCAGGGCCGGCGCTGCTCGGCGGCGGCCTGGCCTTGCGGGCAATGGGCACGGAAGTCGCACCAGCCGCAGCCAACCCCAGGACGAGCCGCAAAGGTCTCATCAGACGGCAGCCCGCCCGCTGCAGCCGCCTTGTACTGCTCGTCCGCGCGGGCGCATTCCTCCGCGAGGGTCTCGGCCCGCCCGAGCTGCCGGGCAAGCGACTCCGGCGTGTGCTCCCAGGCCAGGACCTGACCGCTCGGCAGGTGATGGAGCTCGACTCGCAGACACTGCCGCCGCATCACGCGCCCGGCCGCCAGCGCATACAGCGCCATCGCCAGCGACGTCCTCGCGTCGTCCACTGTGAGCACGTGCCGTCCGGTCTTGTAGTCGACCACGACGAGCTCACCAGACTGGCCATCCCCGTCGCGGCGATCGTCCAGCCGGTCGATCCGGCCCGAGACGGCGATCAGCTCCGTGCGGGTTGCCACCGTGCGCTCCACGCCGAGCGGCTCGCAGTCGGGATCCAGGCCCGCCACGTATCCCTCAACCATCTCCCGGCATCGGCGCCGGTGCGCCAGCGATTGCCCGTCGTCGGCGAACCCGTCGGTCAGCCAGCCCGTCACCAGCAGGTGTCCGGCCGCCGTCACGGTCCGCTCCGGCCGGGGCAGCCGCCACCACGCAGCTAGCGCGTTGTGCACGCTGGCACCCACGCTGTTGTGGGCCCACGGAGGGCCCTTGGACGGAGCCGGCCGGTCCAGGTACGTCATCCGGTACCGCCGCGGACAGTCCAGCCACGTACTCAGCCGAGTCGGCGTGCACGCGTACAGCCGACGCGGCATGCCCTCGAAGCCGAGTTGCTCCATCCGCTATCCCTTCATACCTGCGAGCAGAAACGAGGCCCTAGGGGTCAGCGCTCTCCTGCAGGCTAACGAACACTTGTGACAAAACCTGATCGCTAGCGGCCATCAGGGTGCACGTCAGCTTTGTTGGGAATGATCATGGTGTTGCCGCTGACCATAGACCTGAGTTGCTGTGTCGGTCAGCCGCCCGGCCCGGATTCGCCTGTCGGTGACTCAGCTGCTTACGCCGGGCCGTCGTCGCAGACAGTGATGGCTGCATGGTTGCGGGATACACGATAATCGCCGCTATGAGGGGTTTGCCCGGCTGCTGGAGGCATGCCGGCACCGCGCGCAGACTGGGCGCTTCGGTGCGGTGCTCGGGGTCTGTGTGGGCGCCAGGCGGGTGTCGCCCGTCTGGTGCTTGGTTCGTGACCCTAGCGTCTCTTCCGGGCCGGGGCGCGTCCCGTGGTTTCCGTACTGGCACCGGGAAAGGGCGGAGGTGCCCTCCGCCCTTTCCCGGGCTACGGCCAGGCTGGTTACGATCCGGCTGGTTCACCGATCATGGAGCCGCGGCCTATAAACATGACGCCCTCGCCGGATGGCGGCGGAGTGGGCAGGGCGCTGGAGCAGGTGTAGGAGCTCGCGTCGATGACCTCGATCTCGGTGTCCGAGCTGCTCGCGGAATACTGGAAGTTGCCGACGCTCAGCTCGGTGCCAGTGGCCATGGCTGCAGGGTTGATCGTGACGGTCCAGGTTGTCGGCGAACTAGCCTGGGACACGACCTGCGGGAAGCCGGCCGGGATGGGATCTGAGGAGCAGAAGCTGCCGGTAGTGACCATCGCCGGGATCCCGTCTTGCTGCAGGTCGCGCTGCAGGGTACCGGGCTCCAGGAGCACGCGCGGGTCAATGCTCAGCGTTGCCGTGCCGTTGGCGTGCCTGGTGAGTGTGAAGGCCGTGGTCCGGATCGTGGCGGTGCCGCGGGCCGGCGCCGAGCCGAAGGCGCCGGACAGGCCCAGGCCTAGCACCACTGCCGCGGCGGCCGTGGCCGCGGTGATGCCTGCAGCCAGCCGCCGGTAACCGGGTCCGGGCCGGTAATTGCGCTGGAGCAGCCGCTGGCGAGCCTGCTCCGGGTCCCGGATACCCGCGGCTGCGCGGGCAAACACGCCGCGCAGTTCGTTCTCAAGTTCTTCGGTAGGCATCAGGTGTTCCCTTTCGTAGTTGCGGAGCGGCGGGTTCGGGTAGCTGGCGGCGCGCCCTGCGCGAGGGTTTCGGCCAGGCGAGCCGCTGCCTGGGATGCGGTGCTGGTCACCGTGCCTTCCGAGCAGCCGAGAATGTCAGCGACCTCGGCGACGGGCAGGTCAGCCCAGTAGCGCAACACCAGCACGGCCCGCTGCCGCGCGGGCAGCTGCGCCAGAGCCCAGCGGAACTCAGCCAAGTCATCGACCTCCCGCAGGGCCCGTGCCGCGCTCTCGTCGGCAGCTTCGGCCCCGCCGTCTTCTGGCCACAGCTCGGCCCGCTGCCGGGATCGGCGGCCGGCGTCGCGCAGCACGAGGTTGACCAGGACCCGGCGGGCATAGGCGGACGGGTGATCCGTGGATCGCACCCGGTGCCACTGCCGTGCCACCCTCAGCAGCGTTTCCTGGACCAGGTCCTCGGCGTCCCTCGCATTACCGGTCATCAGGTAGCCGACGCGCAACAGCGGATCCCACGACCCGGCCGCGAAGCCATCAAACTCGCGCTCCGAGGCCTTGTGCCTGACCCAGTCCACCCGCGCCTCCCACGGCCCTGTGCTGACCCTCACCTGTATAAGCCCCGCCAGCCCGCCTCAGACTGAGCGCAACCGGCATGAACCATCAGCCTGTGGTCGCAGCACTGGCAGCGCTCGGGTACCCGGGCGCGCCAGCAGGTCGGGGGCATGAGCGAGGGCCGCCTCACCGTCCATCGGGCCTCCGGCTCCGCCACCGCGCCCATCGCCAGGTCGTCCGCAAGGCCGCCATCTGGATAATGCACGCCCGCCGCGGCAGGCAGCACAAGCCTGCGAACAGCCGCTGGGACGAGATCTGGCAGCGGCCCAGCAGCCAGACACTCCCAGCTGAACTTGTCAGTCAGGCAAGCTGATCTTGCTGCCTGCAAGATTGGCGCACAGCGTGCCGCGAACGCGAGAATTTATCTCGCGGGCAGAGCGCCGCGCCGATAGTTAGCAACTTTCTACTGGGTTCATAGCCGCCGCACAGTTTGGCAAGACACGATCGGGCAGCCAGGGAATGCCCGTCCTTCCAAGGGGACGAGCACGACAGAAGGCGACACCCGAGCGTTGGAGGCCAGCGCAGATGTTCTTCTTCACCTACCTGCGCCGGGAGCTGGGCCAGCGGAAACGCCAGACGGTGCTGGTCGCCCTGGGCTTCGCGCTGGGGGTCGGACTGGTCATCACCGTGACCGCCTTTTCCTCTGGGGTGAACACGGCGGAGGCCAGGGTCGTGCACGCGCTCTACGGGGTGGGCACCGATCTCACCGTTACCGAGCACAACCCGCCATTCTCAGGGATCCACCCGCTTCCTGGCCAGTGCGCGCCGGGTCTGGTCCTCCCCCCCGGTCAGTCGTGTTCGGCCAGCCTCGGCTACCCGGCCCTGGGGACAGAGACCACCAAGACGGTGGCCGAGGTGGCGAAACTCCACCACGTGGCGGGGGCAGCCGGAGGGCTCACCCTCGACTACCTCGCGAAAGCCCTCTCGGCCCCTATCACCGGCATCTCGGGCTCCAACCCGATCATCGTCGTGGACGGCGTCGACGTGCGCCACCTCAGCCTGGGCACCCTCAGCTCGGGCACGATCACCTCGGGCAAAGAGTTCTCCGCCAGCCAGGCCCACTCGGACGTAGCCGTCGTGGACTCGCACTACGCGGCCGTCAAGGGCCTGCATGCCGGCTCGACCCTGACGATCCTCGGGGAGAGCTTCAAGGTCATCGGGCTCGTCAGCCAGTCGCAGGCCGCCAGCCCGCCTGAGGTCTACATCCCCCTCGCTCGGGCCCAGGCGCTCTACGTCGCCGCCAACCTCGGGTTCCACCTCGCCGGCGACCTGGTCAACACGATCTACGTGGGCACCGCCAGCGCCGCCGACGTCGCCTCGGTCCAAAACGAGATCCACAAGGCCGTACCCGCGGCCAGCGTGTCCAGCCAGGCCAACCTGGCGAGCGAGGTCACCGGCTCACTGAAGAGCACCGCCAAGCTGGCCCACGACCTCAGCAGATGGGCCGCCGTCCTGGTGCTGCTCGCCGCCTTCGCCGTGGCCATCCTGCTCACCTTGGCCGCCGTCGCCCGGCGGGTCCGCGAGCTCGGCACGCTCAAGGCGCTCGGCTGGCGCTCACGGCGCATCATCGCCCAGGTGCTGGGCGAGTCACTGGTCGTGGGTGCCCTCGGCGGTGTGCTCGGGATCGGCCTCGGCTACGCGGCTGCCGGCGTGATCACCGCCCTCGCGCCGACCCTGTCCGCGATCAAGGCCGCGCCCCTGCCGAGCAGCCCCAATGTCCGCATCATCATAAAAAACAAAAGCCTGGCCGCCGCGTCCCCATCGACGGTCCCGGTGCATCTCAGCGCACCGGTCCCGGCGGAGATCATCGTCGTCGCCCTGGTCATCGCCATCGCCGGAGGGCTGCTCGCCGGCCTGTTCGCCAGCTGGCGGATCGCCCGGCGCCGCCCCGCCGACGCGCTGGCCCGAGTCGCCTGAGCAAGCGCCAGTCGTGCACCCCGGCCAGCAGCTATCGGGGATCGGACTCAGGGCCGGTTTATCCCGCCAGCCCGCAGACGTCTGGATTCGCTCAGAGCGCAGCGCAGGCCCGCGGTCCTTAATGCCATCAGTGGTTAGCTTTCCGGTATGAGTACCGCAGCTCGGCCGCAGGCGCGCTACGACGAATGGGCTGACTGGTACGAGCGCTACGTAACTGGTGATGCACAGAACTTCACTCAGCGGACCGCCGACATCCTGGCCGAGGTCCTCGGCCAGGGCGCCGGACCGTTGCTTGACCTGGCCTGCGGAACCGGCATCTACGGCCCGGCCCTCAGCACCCTTGGCTGGACGCCGTTCGGCGTCGACCTGTCCGCCGCCCAACTGCGGTACGCACGCGAGCGGATGCCGGTAGCTGTGGCGGAGGCTGGCGCTCTGCCCGTGCGCACGGGGACGTTGGCAGCGGTCACAGCCGTGCTGTGCCATACCGACATCGATGACTACGCCGTCACCTGCCAGGCGCTCAGCCTGGCCCTGCGGCCAGGCGGAGTCTTCGCCCACGTCGGTGTGCACCCCTGCTACGTCGGAGCTTTCGCTGACCGGACCAACTCGTCGGAGATCACCATCACACCCGGTTACTGGGAGCGGGACCGACGCTTCGAAGGCCCCTGGCGCGGGGTACGGGCCAGGGTCGGAGCACGCCACATCCCGCTCGGCGAGCTACTAGACACCTTCATCCGGTCGGGACTCGCGATCGACCGTGTCATCGAGGCAGGAAACCCGACACCCGACATCCTGGCAGTCCGCTGCATCCGAACTGAGTAAACCCAGCGGGGTCGCCCAGAGGTCAGGTTCCCAGTTGATACTCCAGGTGGGGCTCAGCGCCTCAACGGCAGGGGGGCCAGCGCGGGGCTCGCGTTCTGGGCAAGCATGAGCGCCTGCTGGCGGAACCAGGCCTCTGAGGCGGGGGAAGCGGGCGGGTCGGTCAGAACGGAGCCGGTCTGAAGGCTCCACAGCGGGTCGAACGTCTGGAACGCGGCGCTCGAGCTGCTCGGCCAGCCGGCAATGGGCGGCGTGTAGGCAGCGTTATCCCAGCTGCGTACCCCGCCCGCAGCGTCACACTGACCGTCCGACTGACCCGGCGTCTTGACCCACAAGTAGGCGTCGAGCAACGGCGGATTGCCGGGCAGATAGCTGTCCAGCGTGCTGAGCTGAACGCCAGGAGCAGCGGTCGGCCTGATCCCCAGGCCCTCGTCCGGCGGATTACACCAGCCGCCGGCGACGAGGGTGCTGATGACGCTGCTCGGCTGGTCGTAGGGCGCGGCAGCGTAGGTCTGCATGCTGTTGGGGCCGAGGCCGTTGCGGCTGGTGTCGACGATGAATCCAGTAGTCGGAAGCGTGCCGCTCAGAGCGGTCGCATAGCTGGCGTCGATCCCCGAGGTATTGAGGTCCGGCGTGGTGGTGGTCTCACTCCAGACTGCGAATGGACTCAGGGCCACGCCGTTGTAGGCGCCGACCAGCGAGGCGATGTCGGTTCCCGGTGCGCCGCCGTTCCAGTACTGGTTGGCGCAGCCGCCCGGCGGAGAGGTCGGAGGATAGGCGACGCCGGCGAAGGCACCGGTCGGAGTGGACGTTCCCGTCCAGGTAGCCACGGCGGCCAGCGCGTCAGCCGGAGTCTGCGCCTCATTCACAGTGGCGTAGGCGATGCACGAGGATACCCAGGTGCCGAAGAAGTCGTTGTTGGTGGCGTACTGGTAGTTAGAGACGTTGAGAAAGAATCCCTGCGTGTCCTGGACGTCCGCGGCGACCAGTGTCTCGGCCATACCGCCGACGTTCTGCCAGTCGCTGTTCCCGCCGTCGAGGTAGAGGCTGATGCTGGGGTCACTCTCGAGCGTGCTCACCGCATAGCGGATGTCGTCGATCCGCGTGGTGTTGGTGATATCGGGGAACTCGCTCGTGTAAGCGGAGCCGCAGTATCCCGGAAGGTCGGCCAGAGCGTCCGGTTCCTCGAGGAGCACTGCCCTGGCGTTACCCAGTGCGTGGCTGATGGAGTCGATCCAGGCATCGTAAGCGGCATCGGACGGTGCCCCGCCGGCTGAGTACTCCGAGCAGTCACGACCCGGGATGTTGTAGGCGACGAAGATCGGTACCGCGTGCTGACGGCTCGCCGCGATCAGCGTCTGTCTGACCTGCCGCGCGACGTCGGAGTCGGCCTGTTCCGAGCCCAGGTTGCCCGGCTCGGCCGCCTGCGCCGGGGTCTCACCGTCGAGCCAGACCGCGGACGGCACCGCTTCCATCGCGGCGATCAGGCCAGCGTTCTTCACCTGGCCGCTCTTGATCAGCTGCCGGATCTGCTGAACCGAGCCCTGAGCCGGCGGGGGGACGTAGAAACGCGTGCCCGGGGTCAATCCGCGTCCTCTTCCGGTCGACGCCGCCACCGAGGAGGCCGCCATCCCGAAGACGGCGACCGCAACCGTGATCGATGACATGACAGTGATGACTTGCATGATCCGGCGCTGCATCGCGCCTCCTCGCACCGCTCACGCCAGCCGCCTGGCGCGGCAAGCATTCAAGCCGATGAAAACGCTTACATACACAGTCATACGTAGTCATGACACCTAGCCATGTCAACCCATGCATGGAAATATTCGCCACGCCGGAACCCCGCGGGGCTCTGGCCAGGACAGCGGCCACGTTTCTTTACCTTTTTATCTGCCTAGATGGCGCCTGTGATGCTGGGCTCGCCGGTCTCCAGGTGCCCGGTGAAACGCTGCGACCAGCTGGAGTCGCCGTCGATCGTGATGGTGACGTCGTACCATCCGTGGCTGCTCGCCAGCGGGTCGATCACGACCTTCTCGGGAGAGCCGGGACCGACCTTCCAGGACCGCGGGCCCTGCGACGAGTACTGATTGTGCGTGATGGTGAACGTCAGGGCCGACGCGCCGTGGCTGGCGAGCTCGAAGATCAGCGTCGGCGCAAGGCCGAAGCCGCCCTCGTAGTAGGCGACCGTCACCTGCGCGTCCGCGCCGGCCTTCGTGAGGTCACCACTGAAGCGGCGCAGGAACCGGTTGGCGCTCACGACGGTGATGTCGTAGGCGCCGGCGCCGATGCCGAGCGTCACGGGCGTAGTTGTGGTGATCTTGCGCGACCCGGCCACGGTGTACTGGCCAGGGAAGGCGGCGGGGTAGGCCGAGATGGCCGGGGTCGGCGCGAGGTTGTCGTACACGGCGAACTGGCTCGACCGGGACACGTGCGGCGCGTTGTTGGACAGTGCCAGTTTGGCCGTGGACGTCCCGTTGCTGCTGGCCGTGAATCCGGTCAGTACGGCGTTGGCCTGATACGGCAGCGGACGGGCCAGCTTGTGACCGGGTTCCTGGACCGGCAGCGCGTTCGTCGTGGGGACGACTTCGTAGCTGTTCGCCTCGCCCACCGGCGCGGTCACGAACGGCAGGCTGGGCAGCCCGTAGACAGGATGATCGAAGTCGAAGGCGTTCATCAGGTCGCCGGAAACGCTGCGACGCCACTCGCTGATGTTCGGGCAGATGGCCGGCGTGCCGATCGCCGTGGTCCAGTTTTCCAGAAACTGCAGCACCGACGTGTGGTCGGAGACCTCGGAGGTCACCCAGCCGCCGCGGGTCCACGGCGAGATAAGCAGCAGCGGAACCCGGTAGCCGAGGCCGACCGGCAGCGGCGCAGGCGCGAGCGAGGACTCCAGGTAGAACTCGTCGGTGGTGCCCTGCGGCGGCACCGGCGGCGGGACGTGGTCGAACGCTCCGTCGTTCTCGTCGTAATCGATGATCACGAGCGTGGAGTTGAACACGTCTGGGTCGGTGTTGAGCGCCTGCAGTACCTTGCCGACGTAATACGCACCGTCCGTCGGCGCGCCGTCGGGATGCTCGGAGTACTGCTGGTTCGTGACCACCCAGGAGATCTGCGGCAGCGTGCCGGCCTCGACGTCGGCCTTGATGGCGTTGGCGAGGTTGTCGCCGTTGTAGGTCTCGTAGTTGAGCGGCTCGGGCACCGTCGTCAGGCCGTTGTCGTAGTACGGGTTGCCAGGCGCGGCGGTGCCGCCCTGCGACGGGTCGAGCTCGGCGAATGTCGCAAAGTACTGGGCGCCGTTGTCGCCGTAGTTGTCGGTGCCCTGGTAGATCTTCCAGCTGACCCCTGCGTCCTGCAGCGTGACCGGGTAGCACTGCCATGGCAGGAAGTCGCCGAGCTCGTCGCCGCCGTCGAAGGCGACGAAGCTTCCGTTCTCCTGGTCGGCGTTAATCGTGCCGCTCCACAGGTAGGTGCGGTTCGGGCCAGTCGCCGACAGTACCGAGCAGTGGTAGGCGTCGCCGACCGTGTAGCTGTCGGCGAGCGCGTACTGGAACGGGATGTCGGCCCGGGTGAAGTAACCGAGGGTTTCGATGCCCTTGGCGTAATACCAGGCGTTCAGCAGGCCGCCGTACCAGGCGCCGTGCTGGGTCTCCCAGCTGTGGTCGGTACCGTTGGCGTTCTGCGCGCCCTGCTCGGCGTCCGGCGGCAGCGGGGTGCTGGTCACCTTGCCGTCGGCCAGAGAGAACGGGTACTGGGTACCGGTGACGGGTTCACCAGGCGGGGTGAGGGGCTGCTCGAACACGCTGTAACCCCCGGGCAGGGTGATCGTGGCCTTGTCCCCGTAACCGATGACGCCCGCCAGCGTGCCGAAGTACATGTCGAAGCTGCGGTTCTCCTGCATGAGGATCACGACGTGCTTGATGTCGCGCAGGTCGCCGTAGCGGGCGTTCGCCGTGCCGGTGCCCGCCGCTCCGGCCTTGCCCTCGCTGGATGCGCCCCCCACGGATGCGGCGTCCGCGCTTGCTGCGCCCGCGCTGGTGATGGACGCCGCAGCGGCGGCGGCGCCGGCAACCGCAGCTCCGCGGATGAGGTTACGGCGTGACAACTCAGACATAGCGCGAGACCTCCGTGTTTCAGAAAGCTGAACCTCGCCGAAGGTACGTGCGCCGTCCGATAGAAATAGGACATCTATCTAAATAGCCGCCGAACTATTCGCCAATCATTAAGCCTGCGGCGCAGTCAGCGGCCTCGAGCCGCGGGCCTGCCCAGGCGACGCCGCCAGCGGTCGGCGCGGTGGTCGGCGCGGACCTGGCGGACGACATTGCGGCCGGGGATACCGGTAACTCCGCCGCCGCCGTGGGTGCCTGAACCTGCCTGATAGAGGCCGCGAACCGGGGTTCGCAGGTCGGCGTAACCGGCGGCCGGGCGGGCGTGAAACATCTGGCCGACGCTCAGCTCACCGTGGAAGATGTTCCCGCCGACCAATCCGTATTCCTGCTGCATCTGCTGCGGCCCGATCACCTGCCGGTGCAGGACCGAGCTGGCAAAACCGGGTGCGATCGTCTCCATCCGGGCGATGACCCGGTCGGCGTAGGCCGACAGCTCGGCCTGGTCTGGCGAGTCCGCGTATCCGTGCGGCACCCACTGAGTGAACATCGACATCACGTGGTGGCCGGGCGGTGCAAGCGAGTCGTCGAACACGCTGGGGACGCAGATATCCGCGAACGGGAGCGCCGACGGCTTGCCGGACACGGCCTGCTGGAAGGCGTTCTCGACATCGTCCAGGCTCTCGGCCAGCACGATCGTCCCGCCGTGGACCTGCGGATCGTAGTCCGGGTGGCTGGCGAACACCGGCAGCCGGTCGAGCGCCAGGTTGACTTTGACCGTGCCGCTGCGCGTCTGCCAGCCGCGGATGTCCTCGAGGAACGGCTCCGGCAGGTCCGCGGCGTCGACCAGCTCGAGGAACGCGATCTTCGGATGTACAGTCGCGATGACCGTGTCCGCATCGATCTCCTCGCCAGAGGCCAGCGTCACCCCGCTGACCTTCCGGCCGGTCCCGCTGCCGGATGCGGTCCGGACCCCGGCAACGGGCGCTCCCGTGCGGATCTCGGCGCCGAACGAGCGCGCTGCGGCCGCCAGCGCCTGGGTAACGCCGCCCATCCCGCCCCGCGGGAACCCCCACGCGCCGGCCTGACCGTCGGCTTCGCCGATGTGGTGATGCAGCATCACGTACGCGGTGCCGGGCGACCTCGGGCCGGCCCAGGTGCCGATCACGCCGGACACGGAGAGCACACCGCGGAGTGCGTCCGACTCGAAGTACCGGTCGAGCAGATCGGCAACGCTCCCGGTCAGCAGCCGGGTGACGTCCACGGCCCCGCGCGCATCCAGCTTGCGCAAATGCCGTAGCAGCAGTCCCTGCCGGGCCAGGTCGGCCGGCCGCCGGGAGCCGAGCCGCGGCGGGATCTCGTCCAGCATCGGCCCGAGTACCTGCCCGATCCCGCGCAGATGTGCTTCGTAGGCGGGATAGGCGCTCGCGTCGGCGGCGGAGAACTTCGCGATCTCCTTCGTGCGCTCGGCCGGGTCGTCCGGCAGCCGCAGGTAGCGCCCGTCGGCACGCGGGGCGAAGTACGGGCCCTGCGGAAACACGTGGTACCCGTGCCGGTCCAGTTGCAGGTCAGCCACGAGATCCGGCGGGAGCAGCGAGACCACGTAGGACAGCGAGGTCACCAGGTAGTCGGGACCGAAGGGGCGCTCGCTCACCGCGGCGCCGCCGACCACATCGCGGCGTTCGCAGACGAGGACATCGAGGCCGTCCCTGGCCAGGTACGCGGCGGCCACCAGGCCGTTATGGCCCCCGCCGATGACGACGACGTCGCGACGCGATCTCGCCACAGTTCTCTCCTTGTGCTGTTCTGTTTGTTCTGGTTAGCCCGCGAGCGGGAAGAAGCAGGCGTGTGACCTGCCGTCGGCTTCGGTGACTGTAGGCGGGCGCTCGGCATGGCAGCGGGCGCGGGCAGCGGGACACCGCCCGGCGAAGACACAGCAGTCTGCCTGCGCCGGGCCGGCCGGGGCAACGGCATCGCTGACCGTCGATCCGCCCGCGGCTGGGGTGCCCCGGGCCGCGGCTAGGGCTGCTGCGCCTGGCGCGGCGGCCAGCCGGCGCCGCGCCGGATGATCGGCGGGCACAGCGTCGTGCAGCGACTTGGTGTAGTGGTGCCGCGGGTTGCTGCGGATCAGCTCGGCCGGCCCGGACTCCACCACCCGGCCGCGGTACATCACGGCGAGGTTGTCAGCCACCCGCCCGATGAGGTCGAGGTCGTGGCTGACGAACAGCAGCGACAGGTCACGACTGCGCTTCGCCTCCAGCAGCAGGTTGACGATCTGGGCCTGTACCGATACATCCAGGCTCGAGGTCGGCTCGTCGCACAGCAGGACAGCCGGGCCGGTCATCAGCGCGCGGGCAATCGCGATACGCTGCCGCCCGCCGCCGGAATACCGGGCCGGGTAGCTGTCGAGCGGAGCCTCGGCGAGCCCGACCGCCGTCAGCATCTCCCGCACCCGCGCATCGGTGTCACGACCGCGCAGCCGATGCACCCGCAGCGGCTCGGAGACGACGTCGCGCAGCTGCATCCGCGGGTCCAGGGAGTCGTACGGATCCTGCAGCACGAAGCCGACCTGGCGGCGAAGCGGCCGCATCCCGCGCCGGCTCCGCGGGTACGGAGCGCCGGCGAAGGTCAGCCGGCCCGACGACGGGCGCTCCAGGCCGAGAGCGAGGCGGACGCAGGTGGTCTTGCCGGAGCCAGACTCACCGACCAGGCCGAGCGCGCTCCCTCGGGGCAGGGCGAGGGTAACCCGGTCGAGCGCGGCCAGCCCGCGGTAGTACTTGCTCACCGACTCGAACGCGATGATCGCCGTCCCGTCGTGGCTGCCGTCCGCCAGGGCAGGCTGGATGCCCGGTGCTGGCGCCGTCATAGCGCGACCTCCGGATGATGGCAGGCCGCCAGCCATGGTGCTCCTGGCGCGGGCACCACAGCCGGCTCCTCGCCAGCCGGCCGCATGCTCACCAGCTCCGGCCGGATGCCGGCGCAGACATCGGTACTGCGCGGGCACCGGGGTGCGAACGCGCACCCTCGCCGCCCGGCCGCCAGCGCCGGCGGCGAGCCCTCGATCTGGTAGAGCGGTGTGCCGGGCCGCCCGGTCCGCAGATCCCGGCGGGTGCGCAGCAGACCCTCCGTATACGGGTGCGCCGGGCGCTCGAACACGTCCATGGCTGGCCCCTGCTCCACGATCCGGCCCGCGTACATGACCGCCACCCAGTCCGCAAGCTCGGCCACCACGCCCATGTCGTGGGTGATCCACAGGATGCCGGAGCCCGTCTCCGCCTGCAGGTCACCAACCAGGCTGAGAATCTCTGCCTGCGTGCTGACGTCCAGCGCGGTAGTCGGCTCGTCCGCGATCAGCAGCGGCGGTGACAGGGCCATCGCCATCGCGATCATCACCCGCTGCCGCATCCCACCTGACAGCTGATGAGGGTAGGCCCGCGCGACGATCTCCGGCCGGTCAATCCGGACTCGCTCGAGTTCCCGCACAGCCTGCGCCCGGGCCGCAGGGCGGGACAGACCCCGGTGCACCCGGAACAGCTCGGAGATCTGCCCGCCAATCGGCAGCACCGGGTTCAGCGCGGCCATGGCATCCTGCGCGATATAGCCGACGACCGCCGCTCGCCGCCGCCGCGACTCCCGCGCGGGAAGCTCAGTGAGGCTGACGCCTGCGATCTCGACCCGGCCGGTGACCTCCGCCGAGCCTGGCAGCAGCCCGGCGACGCCGAGGGCCAGCGAGCTCTTGCCGCTGCTGGTCTCGCCGATCAGTGCCGCGACCTGCCCTGCCTCGAGCCGCAGGCTGGCATCGTCCACAGCCGGAAGTCCCGCGTAGCAGACGCGGAGATCGTCCACCACCAGTGCGGGACCGGCACCACCGGGGCGAGGGCCGGACACCGCGCCCGCCGCGACTGCTGCCGCGCTCACGCCGGCTCCTCGGCGGTCCGCGGATCCACGTACATCCGCAGCACGTCCGCGATCAGGTTGAACAGCACCACGGCGACGGCGCCGACGATCACCGTGCCCATGACGACGGGCCGGTCGAGGTTCTGCAGCGAGTTGACCGCGAGCAGCCCGATGCCGGGCCAGCCGAACACCACCTCCACGGTCACCACGCCGGACAGGTAGGCGCCCAGGTCCATGCCGATCATCGTGATGGCCGGCGACAGGACGTTGCGCATGACGTGCCGCCAGAGGATGTAGCGGTCGGGCAGGCCCTTGGCCACCGCGGTGCGCACATAGGCGGAGGCCAGCGACTCGGCCATCTGGTCGGCTACGATCTGCGCATACCAGGGCGCCCCGACCAGGCCGAGTGTCAGCGCCGGCAGCACGATCTCCGGCAGCCCGGCGCCGCCGGTCACCGGAGCCAGGTGCAGCCGGAAGCCGAAGATCAGCAGGAGCACCAGACCCACCACGAACTGGGGCAGGGCCAGGAAGGTCAGGTTCACCGCGGCCACCGCGGCCCGCAGCCGCGGGTACAGCGTGCTCAGGATGCCGAGGCCACCGCCGATGAACACCTCGGCGATCACTCCGGCCATCGCCAGGTACCCGGTCGTCGCCAGGCGCGGCAGGATGAGGCTGGTCACGCTCTGCCGCTGCACGTACGAGGTGCCCAGGTTCCCGCGGAACAGCCCGCCGAAGTAATCCGCGAACTGCACGATCAGCGGCCGGTTCAGATGCAGCTGGATCCGGATGTTCTCCAGCACGGCCGCGCTCTGCGCCCGCGGCGCGATCGCTCGGGCCGGGTCGCCGGGAACCACGAACTCCAGCAGGAACGCCAGCGCGGCTACGCCGAGCACCGCGATGACGCCGAAGGCGATGCGCCGGGTCAGCGTCCGAGCCATGACACCCTCTTCAGGTCAGGGTTGCGGGCCTTCAGGCCCTCGCCGATGAGCAGGAACGACATCGTGATCAGCAGGATCGCCACCGCCGGTACGAGCAGCAGGTGCGGCGCGTAGCTGAGCGCGGACTGCCCGTCGGAGATCATGTTGCCGAGCGAGGCAGTCGGCGGGTTGATGCCCGCGCCGAGGTAGGACAGCGTCGCCTCGAAGACCACGGCGGAAGCGGCATTCAGCGGCGAGTAGGTGACGAGCAGCGGCAGCATGTGCGGCGCGAGGTGCCGCGTCGCGATCGACATGCCGCTCGCGCCCATCGCCTCGCCGGCCTCTACGAATCCGCGGTGCCGCAGCCGCAGTGCCTCCCCGTACACGAGGCGGGCGGGATACGCCCAGAACAGCGCGGTGATGATCACGATGACGCGGGTCAGGCCGGCCGTCATCAGCCCGGCGATCACCAGCGCGGCCAGCGTGTAGGGCAGGGCCAGGCCGACATCGGTAAGCCGCATCAGCACGGCCTCGACCGGACCGCGGAAGAACCCGGCCGCAAGGCCGACCGCCGCGCCCACCGCAATGCTGGTGGCGTTCGAGACGATCGCCACGATCATCGACGTCCTGATGCCGTAGGCCAGCCGGGCGAGCTCGCTGCGGCCGAGCGCGTCGGTGCCGAGCGGGTGCGCCCAGCTGATGCCCAGCGGCAGGCCGCTCGGACTCAGTCCGGTGAGCAGATTCTGGTGCAGCGGGTTGCCGAACGCCGGGGCCGCGATGGCGATCCCGGCGAAGACCAGCAGCATCACCGCGCCGGCGATGAGCGTGCCGGGCCACCGGCCCGCCGCGCTCCGCGACCGGGACCGCGCCTTCGCTCCCGACGCCCCCGACGCACCGGACGCGCCCGCAGGTTCCGGCAACGGCGAGGCAGTGGTGCTGGCCATGGCTACACCCAGAGGCGGTCGTAGTAGGTGTAGGTCTCGCCGCGGTACTGGTAGTTGTGCAGCCGTGTCCCGACCCCGGCAAGCCACTCGGCAGACTCCAGGAAGACGAACGGCGCGTCCTCGCCGATCAGCTGCTGGATCTGCGCGTACAGCTGATTGCGCTTGGTCGTGCTGAAGGTCGCCCGCGCCTGGGCGGCTAGCTTGTCGACCTGCGGGTTGGAGTAGGAGTTGTAGTTCGACGAGGCCCCGGTCGTGTACAGCGCGTCGACCTCGTCGGCCGGAGTCGGCTGCACCTCGTACCAGTCGTCGGCGTCCAGCTGCAAATGGCCGCCGCCCTTGGGCTCGGCTGACTCCAGGCTGACCAGCGCGTCGCTGGAGACCTGATTCAGCGTGAGATGGACGCCGACGGCCGCGAGCTGAGACTGCACGATCTGGGCGATCGCGGGGAACGGGTCATCGGAGCTGATCGTCAGGGACGCCGTGAAGCCGTGCGGGTAGCCCGCCTCGGCCAGCAGTTGCTTCGCCTTAGCCGGGTCGTAGCCGTACGGCGTGAAGGTGGGGGTGAAATCTGCGATCTGCTTCGGGAACGGCGCGCCCCACGGGACGTACGTGCCGATCGTCACGCGCCCGATCTCGGCCCGGTCGACCGCCCAGTTCAGCGCCTGGCGGACTTTCTGGTTGCTGAACGGCTCCTGGTCCTGGTAGATGGTGAGCCACAGATTGCCCGGCGAGGGCCGTTCCTGCGTCAGCGTCTTGAGCGACGGCGTCGCCAGCACGTAGGCGGCCTGCGAGGACGGGATGCCGGGCCCGAGCAGGTCGACCGTGCCGTGCTCGAGCTCGAGCAACTGCACGTTGGAGTCCACGCCCCACCGGTAGCTCACCTCATTCAGGTACGGCAGCCCTGCGTACATGTAGTCGTCGAAGCGCTCGAACGTGGCCGTCTGCGCGGCGGAGTTATACGAGGCGACCCGGAACGGCCCGAATCCGACCGGGGTCTCACCGAATTTGGTATTGCCGAGCCGCTCCACTTCTTCCTGCGGCACGGGTGCGGTGAACGGCAGCGCGAGCGCGTTCAGGATCGTGAAGTCGGGTGCGGTCAGGTGTACCACCAGCGTGTGGTCGCCGCGCGCCTCCACGCCCTCAAGCGTCTTGGCCTTCCCGTTGATCACTGCGTTCGCGCCCTCGACCGAGGTCAGGTAGCTGCTCGCCCACGACGCCAGGCCCGGGCTGAGCATCCGCTCCCACGAGTAGATGAAGTCGCTGGCCACGATCGCCCGGCCGTTGTGGAACTTCACGTCCGGCCGGAGGGTGAAGGTCAGCGTACGGGAGTCCGCCGAGATCCGCGGCGGGCCGGCGGCGATGTTCGCGACCGGCCCGCCGAGCTGCTTGTCGTAGGCCATCAGGCCGCCGAAGAAGACGACCTCGGTGATCGCGTCCCAGGCAGTCAGGTTGTAGCCGAGCGCGGGGTCGAGCGAGTTCGGCGGATCCGACCAGACCACGCTGACGGTGCCGCCGTACCGCCCGCCGGAGACTGGCTGCGGCCCCGGCACGTACTCCCGGATGTGCACGCCGCCGCCGGGCGCGATCTTCCCGGCGGCCGCGGTGCCGGTGGAGCAGCCCGTCAGGGCGCCGGCGGCACCGAGGGCGCCGAGCAGACCTGCCCCCCCGGTGAGGCGCAGGAAGCCGCGCCGGTCAGTGTGGCCCGGCACCGAAGTACCAGGCAGGGAAGAAACGAGGTCTGCAGGCGCTGGTCCATCAGAAGCACGACTCATCGGTGTTGTCTCCTTGCGGGTCGGGGTCAGTCAGTTGCCAGCGCCAGTCGCCTGGGAAGCCGGCGAGGCCGGCGAGGCCGGCGGCCAGCCCGGCTCGCCGCTGAGGCGGCGCAGAACGTAGCGCCCGACGTCGGCGCTCGGCTGCTCCATCGGAGCGAGGTAGCCCGCTGTGAACATCCGCGAGCGCATGCCGTCCTGCACCTGCTCGCAGATCGCCCAGTCCTGGCGGTTGACCAGGTCCCAGAACTCGACGGCGTCGGCGGGGTCGAAGTCGTCGCGCGCCATCTCGTCCGGGTGGAACAGGAATTCGCAGACCACCGTGCTGTGCCCGGCGTCGTGCGGCCAGACCGTGAACGCGGCCACGTGATCGGCCGACAGGCTGAGCATGAGATTGGGCAGGACAAGCTCGCCGAGGTGACGTGCCCGCGCTGTCTGCGAGAGACCGGGGAACGGCGCGCGCTGGGTGGTGCCGCTCATCGTGAAAGTCCAGGTGCCTTCGCGATGCGGGATGCCCCCGTCCCAGTCGAGGCCACCGCCGCCACGGCCGAACGCCGGCACGAGCTCGCACAGCTCGGGATGGACCGGGCCGCAGTGGTAGCACTCGTTGTAGTTCTCCAGGATCACTTTCCAGTTCGCGGCCACCGGGTAGACCAGCCGGTGCCCGGCGCGCAACTGCTCCAGCGGGTAGGCCGCCAGCCGCTCGTCGGTCCCGCTGAGCTGCTCGCGCAGCGGGCTGCCCGAGTTGACTGGCGCGCCTCGCTGCCCGAGCCGGACGAACACGAAGCCGCCCCAGGTAGCCACGGCAACCGGGTGCAACGGCAGCTGGTCGCGGTAGTGCCGCACGTCAGGGAGGAAGGGTGCCGAGCGGAGCGACCCGTCAAGGCCGTAGGTCCAGCCGTGGTAGGGGCAGCGGATCGAGCTGCCCGTGTTTCCGGCAACAACCGTGTTCCCGGCAACAACCGTGCTCTCGGTAACAGCGGTGCTCCCGGTCAGAACCGTGCAGGCAGCGGCCTCGTTTCTCGCGACGGGGACCAGGTGCGCGCCGCGATGCCGGCACAGGTTGTAGAAGGCCGCCAGCTCGCCGGCGCTGCGGACCACCAGAATGCTCTCCCCGGCAACGTCGACAGCGAGGTAGTCGCCCGGATCGGCCAGGTCCTCGTCCCGGCCGACGCAGAACCAGTCGGCGAACAGCGCGGCTTCGCGCTCGGCCGCGAACTCGCGCTCGCCGGTGTAGCTCGGCCCGGGCAGGGCTGCCGCGAGCGGGATCCCCTCCGGCCCGCTCACGGCAGCCTGGCTCGGGCCGGTCCCGGTCGCGTCAGCCGGCCCTGGCTGCCCCGGCCCGCCCGCTCGGCTGGTGCTCACGATCGCTCCTCGTTCTCCGCCACGTCCGGCCAGGTCCGGCCGGCCGGATGCCGGGTTAGTCGTCCGAATACGAATGCGGTGCCTGGATCGGCAGGCCTTCGTCGAACCGGCCCGGCCGGAACGGCGCGAGGTCCACGCTGCCGAGCGGCCGGCTGGTAATCAATCCGGCCAGGCTCTCGCCGACGGCAGGCGCGATCTTGAAGCCCATGCCGGAGAAGCCGGCGGCGACGATCAGCCCGTCGAGGCCGGGAAGGCGGCCGAGCAGCGGCCGCGCGTCCGGGGTCATGTCGTACACGCCGGTGACGCCCCGGGCGATGCCGGCGTCCGCGAGCGCGGGAATCCGGTGCGACGCGGCCTGCACCTGCAGCACCAGGTCCTCGGGGCCGGCGGTCTGCGGAACCTGGTCCGGGTCCGCGCCGCGCGGCCCGGCGAAGGAGCCGACTAGCGTCATGGCGCCCGCCGCCTCCGGCCGGAAGTAGGTCTGCGTGATCGAGTCGATGCAGGCGAATGGCGCCCCGTGCCACGGCTCGTGCGCCAGTACCGCGACCTTGTGCACCTCGGTCTCGATCGGCAGCGGGACGCCTGCGGTCTGTGCCAGTGCAGGCGACCAGACACCGGCCGCGAGGACCACCGTGCCCGCGTGCTCGTCCCCGTCGCCGGTACTGATGCCCGTGACCCGGTCGCCGTCGCGCAGCAGCGCGCGGACCGGCGTACCCGGCTGGTACCGCACGCCGCGCGCGCGGGCCGCGGCCAGCAGGTCGCCGGCCACTACCGCGCCGTCCCCGTAGCCGCCCTCCGGTTCCCAGCCAGCGCAGCTGATGTCGTCCACGCGGAAGCCGGGTGCGAGCTCCTTGAGCCCGGCCGCGTCGATCTCCTCCGCCCGGGCGCCGAGAGCACGCTGCATGGCCAGGTTCGCCCGCAGTGCGTTCTCCTCCCCGCGTGCCACGATCCGGGCGAATCCGGTCCGCCGGATGCAGGCAGGCCGGCCAGTTAGCTCTGGCCACGCCGTGAACATGGCGTCACTGCGGACCGCGAGCTCCACTTCCGGCGGGAACGTGTAGTGCATCCGCACGAGCGCGGAGGACCGGCAGCTCATCCCCGCGCCCGCGGTGGCGCGGTCGACCACCAGCACGTCGCCGGCCCCGAGCAAGCTCAGCTGGAATGCCGTGGCGGTGCCGATGACGCCGGCCCCGATGACGATCACGTCGGCGGTCATCGGCGCCGCCGATCCCGCCGGGCGGCCTTCAGGTCCGCCAGCACGCGCCGGGCTGCGTTGTAGCCGGGCGCGCCGGTGACTCCGCCGCCGGGGTGCGCGCCGGCGCCGCACAGGTACAGCCGCTCGACCGGTGTCGCGTAGCGCGCCCAGCCTGGCACCGGCCGCATGTGGAACAGCTGGTCCGGGCTGATGTCGCCGTGGAAGATGTTGCCCTCGGTCAGGCCGTACTCGCGCTCGAGGTCCAGCGGGGTGAGCACCTGCCGGGCGACGACGGCGTCCGGCACGTTCGGCGCGAACCGCGCGATCCGCGATAGCACCCGGTCGCCGAGCTCGTCCCGGCGGCTGTCCCAGGTGCCGGCGGCGAGCTGGTACGGCAGGTACTGCACGAAGCAGGTCATGATATGCCGCCCAGCGGGGGCCAGCGATTCGTCGACGTTGGACGCCACCACGCAGTCGACGAACAGCTCGTCAGCGTCGGCCAGCTCGCCGCGCTTTGCCCGGTCGTAGCAGGCGTCGGCGACCGCGAGATCGGGCGGCAGGGTGAACAGCGCCCGGCGGGCCGGTCCGGCGTCCGGGGGCATCCCGGTCACCCGTGGCTCCGCGTCGAGCACGAAGTTGACCTTGCCGCATGGCCCGTCCATCTTGATGCCGCCGACTGCGGCCCGGAAGTCGTCGGGCAGCTCGGCCTTGTCGACCAGGCCGAGGAACGTCCGCTTCGGGTCGGCCCCGGACAGCACAGTGCCGGCTTCGATCTCGGTGCCGTCCTCCAGTGCGACCCCGGTAGCCCGGCCGCCGCGCACCAGGATCCGGGACACCGGCGCGCCGGTGGCGATCTGCAGGCCAGCTGCACGGCCGGCCGCCGCGATCGCGTCGCTGATGGCGCCCATGCCGCCCATGACATGGCCGAAGAACCCCTGTACGGCCTCCTCGCCGCCGGACAGCAGGTGGAAGGCGAGCCCGAGTAGCGTGCCCGGCTGATACGGCCCGCCGTGCTTGCCGTACAGGTTGTTCGCGAGCAGGAGTGCCTTGGCCTGCCGGGACTCGAACCGGGCGTCGATGAACTGACCGAGGCTGCCGGTCAGCAGGCGGGTCAGTCCGTCTAGCTCCGGCCCGCGCACGTGGCGCAGGCTGCTGCCGAGCCGCAGCAGCTCAGCGGCGCCGCGCAGGCCGGTCGCGGTGGTGTCCGGTGGGAGCTTCATGAACAGCGGCTGCAGCCTGCCGGCCAGCGCCCGCAGCTCCTGGTCGGCCGCAGTGAACGCGCTGGCGTCCGGCGCCGAGAACCGGCTGATCTCCGCGGCCGTCCGATCCGCGTCGCCCCACGCGGCGAGCACCTCGCCACTGTCCAGGGCCACCTGCACGGCAGGCTCGCAGGGGATCATGCGGAGCCCGTGGTTGCCGAGCTGCAGTTCCCTGATGACCTCCGGCCGCAGCATCGAGGCGATGTAGGAGGTGGTCGAGGCACGGCAGCCCGGCGCGATCTCCTCGGTGACGCAGCACCCGCCGATCACCTCCCGGCGCTCCACGACCAGCGTGGCCAGGCCGGCCCGGGCCAGCATCGCCGCGGCGGTGAGGCCGTTGTGCCCCGCGCCGACCACGACGACGTCCCATCGGGTGCGGGCCTGGGTACTCGTCAGCACGGGGTACTCGTCAGCACGGGCTGCTCAGCATTGCGTGACTTCCGGTCAGGTAAGTTGCTCAGTTGATTGACGAGTATGGGAAGAGTGCCAGATCATGTCAACAGATTGATTGATCAGAAATGAGATCGTAAAAATGACTGACGGTCAGACTGTGCGGATTCCTGTCCGGGCGGCCGCTCGCCAGGCAGCCCGGCAGGAGCAGATCGTCCGGGTGGCGATGCGTCACTTCGCCGAGCGCGGCTACGAGGACGTGCGGATCGAGGAGATCGCCCGCGAGGCCGGAGTCGCCAAGGGCGCGGTGTTCGGCTACTTCGAGAGCAAAGCCGGCTTGTTCCTCGCTGCCTACCAGGCAGCCGCCCGCTCGTTCAGCAGCTACCTGGACGCCCCGCCCGAGATCCTCGCGGCCGGGTTCTTCGCAGTCGTGACGTACTGGATCGAGCACACCCCGCATCTCATCCACGAGGACTGGGTGCCGTACCGGGTGACTCTGCTCGGCAACTACTGCTCCAGCCTGCAGCTCCGGCGGGAGATCACTCAGTTCCTGCTCCGGGAGGATCCGTACGGCACCCGCGCGTTCGTGCAGTTCGGCATCGACCGCGGCGAGATCCGCACCGACATCGACACCAGGATGCTGGTCTCGCTGGTGGACTGGCTGATGGACCGCTGCCAGGACGCGATCGTCACCGAGGAGCTCGACCCTGGCCTGTTCGGCTCGGCGGCGCAGTCCCCGCAGATGCAGGACCTGCGGGTGCAGCAGTTCGTCGAACTGCTGCGGAGCGCGATCGGCACGCGGTCATGACCGGCATCCCGATGGCGGTCCGCGCCGCGCGGATCCCGATGCGCGACGGCATTGAGCTTGCCGCCACGCTCTACCTTCCGGCGTCCGCTGGCGCCGCAGCGCAGGACGACGAGCGGGTGCCCGCGCTGCTCGAATACCTCCCGTACCGCAAGGACGACGCGATGCTCGTCCGGGATTATGAGCTGTACGCCTACCTGGCCCGGCACGGTTATGCGGGCGCGCGGGTCGACATCCGCGGCACCGGCAGCAGCGACGGCGACCTCCCCGAGGGCGAGTACTCCGAGCAGGAGCAGCGCGACGCGGAGGACGTGATCGCCTGGCTGGCAGGACAACCCTGGTGCTCAGGAGCAGTCGGCATGTGGGGCATCTCCTGGGGCGGCTTCAACGCGATCCAGGTCGCACTGCGGCGTCCGCCCGCGCTGAAGGCGATCATCGCGGTCGACGCGTCCGATGACCTGTTCCACGACGACGTGCACTACATCGACGGGCTGCTGCACCTCGACGAGTACGCGCTGATGATCGATCAGCTCAACGCGCTGCCGCCCGCACCGGACTACCCGGTGGACGAGGCGACGTTGTCCCGGCGGTTCGACAGCCTGCCGTGGCGGCTGACCGTCCTGGGGCAGCAGCAGGACGGCCCGTACTGGCAGCGCGGCTCGCTGCGGCCCGGCTACGACCGGCTCACGATCCCGGCGTTCCTCGTCGGCGGCTGGTACGACGGCTACCGGGACTCGGTGCCCCGCATGTTCGCCCGGGTGCCGGCGCCGGTGAAGATGCTGATCGGCCCGTGGAATCACACCTACCCGCACAACGCGGTCCCAGGGCCGGCGATCGAGTGGCGCGCCGACGCGGTCCGCTGGTGGGATCACTGGCTCAAGGGCGCCGAGAACGGCATCATGTCCGAGCCGCGGGTCACGGTGTACGTGCGGGACTGGTATCCGCCGGATCCGGGCCTGGCTGAGATCCCCGGCCGCTGGCGGACGGAGACCGCCTTTCCGCCCGAGCGGACGGACTACCAGGTCTGGCACTGCGGTCCCGAGCGCAACCTGCTGCCGCAGCCGCCGCCGGACAGCGCGGTCGCGCTGCGCTACGTACCCTCGGCGGGCATCGAAGCCGGTCACTGGTGGGGCGAGCTCACCGTCGACCAGCGCGGCGCGGATGCCTTCAGCCTGGTGTTCGACACCCCGCCGCTCGCGGACGACGTGGAGATCCTGGGCTTCCCGGTGGTGGAGGTCAGTGGCAGTGCTGACGCCGAGCCGCTGAACTGGTTCGGCCGCCTCAGCGACGTCGCACCCGACGGCACCGTCACGCTGGTGACCGGCGGCGGCCGGCCGGGCAGGCCCGATGAGCTGCGCGACCGCGGCTCGCTTCCGGGCGGCCCGGCTACGGCGGCTGCGGCAGGCCGGCTGCCGCTGGAGCTGCACGTCACCTCGTGGGTGTTCCCGCGCGGCCACCGCATCCGGATCGCGCTGTCCAACGCCATGTGGCCGATGATCTGGCCGACTCCGCACCCGGCCACCGCCACGGTCCGGCTCGGCCCGGCCGGGACGCGGCTCGTGCTGCCAGTGATCCCCTCAGTCGCATCGCGGCAGGCCCGCCTAGCGCCAGAGTTCGCCGCACCGGGTCCGGCCGAGCATCCGCCCGGCGCCAGCCACCGGGGCGAGCTGCTTCCGGTGCGCTGGACGCTGCAGCGCGACGACGCCGGAACCGCCGCGATCTGGTGGCGCGGCACCACGACGAGCGAGTTCAGCTGGGGACGCGTGACCGACGAGGAGTACCTGCGCTACGAGGTGAACGACGACCGCCCGGCCAGCGCGTCCGCGCACGGCGAGGCTCGCACCGAGATCCACCTGGCCGGCCTGCTGATCTTCTCGTCGGTCATCGACCTCGACGGCGACGAGGAGTCGCTGCGCTACCGGTTCCGCCGCGAACTGCGCGAGAACGGCGTGCTGATCCGCGAGCGCAGCTGGCAGCGCCGCTACCCGCGCGACGGCCACTGACCGGGCCGGCGCTCGGTTGGACCCGCTGATGGGTCGTCATAGTGGACCTGTAGCCCTTCTTACGTCGTCAGGTCCGACCTCACGCCCCATCAGGCCGGGCCGTCAGGCCGGAAGAGCCGGGAGGCAGGCCAGTGCTCGTGGCTTTCGACATGTTCGGGACGCTCGCCGACACCGCCAGCGTGGCCCGCGAACTGGAGCCAGCCTGCGGCGACTCGGCGGGCGAGGTTGCGCAGGCCTGGCGGGACCGGCAGCTGGAGTACATGTTCCGGGTTACGGTCATGGGCCGCTTCCCGCCGTTCACGGAGCTGACCCGCTGGGGCCTGCAGCGTGCCCTCGCCGGCGTCGGGACCGAGCTTCCGCCCGCGGAACTGGCCGTCCTCGCCGGGGCGTACGAGCGACTGCAGCCCTTCGCGGACGCGCGGCCCGCGCTTGCTGACCTGAAGGCCCACGATCATAGAAACGTGGTTTTCAGCGTCGGCCCGCGACGCTGGCTCGAGCAGCTGGCCGCAAGTTACCGCGAGTTCGTCGACGGCTTCGTGAGCGCTGAGGATGCGGGCGTCTACAAGCCGCACCCGGGCATCTACCGGCACCTGCTCGAGACGACAGGCACGGACCCGTCGTCAGCGCTCCTCGTTTCGTCGAACCCGTTTGACATCGCCGGTGCGGGCGCCGTCGGGCTGCGCACCGCGTGGTGCCGCCGGCAGCCGGACGCGGTGTTCGATCCGTTCGGGCCGCGTCCGGACTACGTGATCGCCACTCTCACCGAACTCGCGCACATCCTGCGGACAGGGCACGCCAAGTAAGCGAGCCCGGGCTGTAACGCGCTGCGCTCCGGCTGGGACTGAAGGGTGCACGGCCCCAACGTCCAGTAAAGGAGAGACATGACGCTCCCGCATCGTCGCGGTGTTGTCAGCAGCACATCGAACAAGGTCCTGAGCAGTGTCGGCGCATCGCGCACCCGCACCCGGATCAGGAGCGGAACGCTGCTTCTCGGCGCCGCGGCCACCGCAACGCTGGTGGCCGTCCCGCTAGCTGCCTCCGCCGCCACTACGCACACCTCGCCGGTTGTCGGCCACGTTTACGTCAACGACAACACGACCGGGACGAACACCATCGGCGCCTTCGACCGCCACGCGGACGGGACGCTGACGCCGGAAGCCGGCTCGCCGTTCAGCGCTGGCGGAGCCGGAACCGGAGCGGGCCTCGCTTCGCAGGGCTCGCTCCAGCTCGCCGCGAACGGCCGCTATCTGCTCGCCGTCGACGCGGGAAGCAACCAGGTCTCCGCGCTGCAAGTCGGTCCCGGGGGCTCACTCAAGCTCGTTCCGGGTGGCGTGGTCTCCTCCGGCGGAACACTGCCGGTGAGCATCGCAGTCCACCGCGACCTCGTCTACGTGGCCAACTCTGGCGCGACGGACAGCAACTTCACCGCGTTCCGGCTCGGCTGGACCGGACGGCTCGCGCCGATCGGCGGATCCACGGTGTCGCTGCCGAACGGCTCGCAGCCCGGTGACGTGCTGTTCAACGGAACGGGCACGAATCTGGTCGGGACCCTTGTCGGGACTTCCAAGATCGCCAGCTACTCGGTGGGCTGGAACGGGCACCTGACGGCAGCGGCCGGATC
Organism: uncultured Actinomycetota bacterium; assembly: GCA_963711535.1. Taxonomy (GTDB): domain Bacteria; phylum Actinomycetota; class Actinomycetes; order Streptosporangiales; family Streptosporangiaceae; genus JAJYUU01. The sequence continues at coordinate 65,412 of CAVQEN010000013.1, forward strand.
GCCGTTCGCCGCCCAGGGACTCGGCCCCTTCGGCAGTGAGTTCCGCCCCGGCTCGGCTGATCAGCTGTTCGTCTCGAACGCGCACAACACGGCGACTGACTCCGGAACGGTCTCGGCCCTCAGCGTCTCCGGCAACGGGACGCTGTCGTCAATTGGCTCGTCGCCGTACCCGGACAACCAGATGGCGCCGTGCTGGGTCGAGATCACCCACGACGGCCAGTACCTGTTCGCGGTGAACACAGCATCCGGATCGATCTCGCGTTACGCGATCGCCCGGAACGGCGCGCTGACGCTGCTCGGCAGCACGTCCGTCAGCTCGAGCGGAGGCGTCGGCGCAGTCGATGCCCGGCTGAGCCCGGACGGCCGTTATCTGTACCTGGACGAGAGCGGGATCGGCAAGGTCGGCATCTTCGCCGTCGACGGCGGCTCGCTGACGGAGCTGTCCAGCTCGCCGGTGGCCCTGCCGGCCGGCGCGACACCCGCGGGCATGGTCGTCAGCTAGCCCGGTTGCAGCACGCTGGCGGGCCGGGATCGCTCCGGCCCGGCAGCGTGCTCAGCCCGGGCGGGCAGCGTCGCGCAGCCGGCTGCTCCCTTGCCGCCGGGAATCTCAGGCGGAACCCGCCGTCACTTCGCGGTCAGCGGGACGCCGCCGGAGGCCTGGCTGACGAGCCGCTCGTACGAGCCCTCGGGCGCGACCTCGGAGCCGATCCGGTACCCGGTCAGCGAGCCGTGGTCGTCGCTCCCGCCGGATGGCACTAGCCCCAGGCGCGCGGCGAGCTCACTCAGCCGGGCCCGCGTCCCCTCGTCTTGCTGAGGGTGGCTGACCTCGATGCCGGTCAGGCCGGCCGCGGCCAGGTCCGCGATCACGTCGTCGGGAACCTGCCAGCCGCGCGTCTCGCCGCGCGGGTGCGCCAGGACGGTGACGCCGCCGGCGGCGTGCACCAGCCGGATCGCCCGTGCCGGGTCGAGCGCGTACCGGGAGACGTGAGCGCGGCCGCCGGGACCGATCCACTCCGGCGTGAACGCGTCGTCGAAGGCCGGCACGACCCCAGCCTGGACCATGGCCCGGGCGATGTGCGGCCGCCCGACGACTCCCCCGCCGGCGATCTCGCTGACCTCTTCCCAGCTGACGGGCGCGCCTAGCTCGTTCAGCCGGGCGACCATCGCGCGGGCCCGGTGCAGCCGGCTTTCCCGGATCTCCGCCATCTCGCCGGCCAGCCGGTCATTCTCGGCATCGAACAGGTAGGCGAGCACGTGCACGCTGTGCCCTTCCAGGCGGCAGGACAGCTCCGCGCCCGGTACCAGCGTCAGTCCCGCGGGCAGAGCGCTGGCGGCCTCCCGAACGCCGGCCACCGTGTCATGGTCGGTCAGAGCAATGACGTCCAGGCCAGCCTCGGCGGCGCGGCGGATCACGACGGCCGGCGGCTCAGTTCCGTCCGAGACACTGCTGTGGCTGTGCAGGTCCGCGCGCACACTGCGAACAGTAACCGGTCAGCCCGGGAGCTGCGGCGAGGGTGCGCCGAACGGCAGGTCCATTTCCTGGCCGGGATCGCGCAGGTCCCTCAGTTCCAGCGGCTCCGCCATGATCATCCCGGCGGTATCCGGCCACATCACGAGCCAGAGCCAGCTCCCGGACACCTCGCCGGCGAACGCGGCACATCCCCTCGCGTCCACGTGCCAGAGCGGGAACTCGTGGTGGGAGACCTCGACCGCCCCGGCGGGCGGGCCCTGCGTGAACTCGGTGCCGGGATCGGGACCCTCCAGGCCGGCGAACCTCGCCCCGAGGCCCACGCCCGGCTCCTCCGAGACCAGCATCATCTCGGCCATGCCGCCCATCGGGTTCGGCCCGGACAGGGCCACCGAGCAGCCCCGCGTCCCGGTCCGCTCATCGCCCGCAGCGGCGAATCCGGTCACCAGCCAGCCCTGCGGCAGCGGCCACGGCAGCCAGACCGGGACCTCGGCGCCGCGGAGTACGCCCTGCAGGCCCGCTGGCGACGGGCTGAACCCGGCTCTCAGCGGGAAGACGTCGCCGTGCTGCTCGCAGTGATACGCGTTCGACCAGATGCTGGGAGCGCGTACCGCGGATTCACAGCGCGGGCACATGAGTTCCTGCCTCATCTCACCTAGCGTTATGCCCTGGATGCGCTGCGTCAAATATCTACTCGGCAGTATCCAGCCAGCCCGGACATAATGTCGGGGTGACAGGGCACAGCACGTCCCCTCGGATCCCGTGTGTCGGCGCCGTCATCACCGACGACGCGGGGCGGCTGCTGCTGATCCTGCGCGGGCACGAGCCCGGCCAGGGCCTGTGGTCCGTGCCCGGCGGCCGGGTGGAGCCGGGCGAGTCCGATCAGGCCGCCGTCATCCGGGAGACAATCGAGGAAACGGGCTTGACCGTGGCCTGCGGTCCCCTTCTGGGCGCGGTCGAGCGGCCGGGACTGGACGGGGCAATTGCTGACATCCGGGACTATGCCGCAGAGGTGACGGGCGGCGAGCTCACGCCCGGCGACGACGCCGCCGGCGCCCGCTGGGTCACGCCCGCTGACCTGGCCGGGCTCGACGCGAACGGCGAGCTAGTCGACGGGCTGCTGGCTGCCCTCCGGTCCTGGGGCGCGGTGAGCTAAGTGGCCTTTCACCCGATTTAGCCGAGTTAAGCGGCTGCCGTCATACGTCGGCGTTCTCGGCGCCGGGGCAGCCTGCTGTCCGCCTTCCGCTGCCGGGGGTGCCGCCGGCTGTTCCCCACTGATGCCGGCGGCACCCGGTCATCACCCGCTCACCGGGCCGGGCTCATTGCGACGACGTTGAAACCGCCTGGCCCCCGCGCGGCTGAGCGGGCAGGCCCGCCGGTGGCGCTTGTTACTACGTTTCCTGCCTGAAGAATTGATGAATAGGAGCTGCCGCTGTCTCCCTTGATGTTCGCGCAGATGAGCGGACGAAAGTAGATAGTCGGCTGGCCGTGGCTCAGAATGTCGGCGCTGTTGCCCTGGTGAATGTTCAGATACCAGCCGCGGGCCGGGATCGGTGACTTCACGTGGGTGAAGACGCGGACAGCGTGCACGATCCGGCCGCGGCTGTTCGCGACGAGGTCGCGCAGCATGTACTTGACCGGTCCCTGGCTCTGGCAGCTTCCCAGGTGTATATGGGCGGCGTGCCGTCCGGGGGTGACGCCGCCGGCGCTGACAGTGGCCGTGAGCGTCCGGCGCTTGGCGTTGTAGACGATGGTCGCGTGTCCGTGCGGCGTGCCGTAGCGGACACCGCGCGTGCTGACCTCGACCGCGGTGAGCCGGTGCCAGTGCCTGCCCGGGTTCCTGAGCCGCCCGGTCTGTGCGATCGGCAGGCTGGCGGACGGGCCGCGCACGCCCATGCGAATCACCAGGCGACTCCACCGAGGCAGCCGGCCGGTGAATGCGCTCGTCAGAGTCTTGTCAGCCTGGCCGGAGCTCTTCGCCGTGAGCACCGGGAACCGGACCGGGCGACGCCCGCCGGGCAGCACCAGGTCGACGCTGTGCGACGAGCCCGGCGTAAGGCCGTACATCGCTGCGCGAACTTTCAGTCGTCCGCGCTTCCCGCGGCCGAATTTCACTGTCCCGGCCGGCATCGGCCGCAGAATAAGTCGCCTGGATGCTGCCGTAGCCCGACCGGTCGCAGCTAAGTTGCTGACCGCTGCGGCACGACCGTCCAGGGTCCCGTGAGCCTTTCCGGCTATCGCCGTACCGCTCGGTGAAACACTGCTCGCGCTTGCGCTAGCCGACATGGCCAGGACTACTGCACCGGCCGCAGCGATTGCCGCTAAGTTCACTAGTAATTCCTTCCCCTGTGACCGGCCGGAGCCGGAGAAACAAATTCCCGTCAATGAGGTCGCGCAATTCTTATCGAGATCGATCAACAGCCGGGAATTGTTACAGAGGGCCCGGCCTAAAGCGCAGACGCGCTATTCCGAAGGACGTCTGGTGCGGCATACCGCTGGCTCTGTAAACGCAGTCACCGGTGCCTGCCGACCGCAGCTGTCCAGTTGGATGCGAGCGCGATCAGCTGACGGCGACAGTGGCGAGGACCGCCGCCCGCGCCGCGATTGCCGAGCCGCGTGCTCCTGCCATGTCCAGGTCCGGCACCAGCGCGATAGCCGACACCCGCTCCTGCTCCTCGCGCAGCACGGTGTGCTCGCGCACCCGGGCCAGGAACCAGTCACGGAAGTCCGGCTTTGCCTCGACGACTCCCCCGCCGAGCAGGTAGACGCTCGGGTCGGTGAAGTTCGCCGCGATGGTGAGCAGCCGCCCGATGGCCATGGCCTGCTGTTCGAAGATCTTCAGCGCGAGCGGATCGCCCTGCTCGCCGTAGCCCCGGACGAGCTTGGCCGCCACGCCCGCGGGCTGGCTCGCCAGCTCGTGGCCGGGGAACCTGGTCAGCCAGTACGGCAGCAGGTTCTTCTCGATCCCGGTCAGCGACGCGATGCTCTCGGCGTCGCCTGGCAGGCCGCAGTTGCAGCCGGGCATCGGCTGCCCTGGCGCGAGCAGCCCGTCCATCGGCAGCCAGATGTGCCCGAGCTCGCCGGCCATGCCCGCCGCGCCGCGGATGACCTGCCCGGACTCGACCACGCCGCCGCCGAGCCCGGTGCCGACGATGACGGACACCGAAGATCGCTCGGCAGCCCGCTCGGCGCCGAAGTGCTTGTAGTGCGCGTAGAGCGCCGCTGCGTTCGCGTCGTTGTTGAACACTACCGGGATGCCGAGCTCGCTCTCGAGCGCGCGGCGAACGTCGAAGCCGCGCCACTCGTCGTTGGCGAAGTTCGTCGCGCCCTTCGAGGACAGAACGCCGTCGGCCGTCACCGGACCGGGGGTGTCCAGCCCGACCGCGCGTACCGCCTCGCGCGGCGTGCCGGTGAACTCCAGGACATCCTCGAAGGCCCGCGCCAGCGCGTCGACGGCCTTGACCGGACCCTCGCGCACCAGGCTGGGCGACTCGGCCATCTCCTCCACCAGGAACAGGCCGGCCGCGTCAAGCACGGTGGCATTGATCGTGGTCCCGCCGGTGTCCAGCCCGGCCACTGCCCACCGATTCGCGTCCAGCATCCGTTTCCCTCCTGCACGCCGCATGTGCGAATCTAGCTTGTCAGCTAGTCCGGGGAGTCTGCCACTGCCGGCAGGCTTACTCCGCCGCCCCGCCGGTCTGCCATGGGTCCGAGATGGTCGGCGAGCGCCACGAGCAGGACGACAGCGGCAGCACAGCAGCTCAGCGCTACTGCGGAGACGTGCGGCGCGAGCAGCCCGAGCAGGGCGAGCACCACGAGCGAGAGCGCGCGCGGCCGGTTCAGGTGCTTCCAGACGGCCAGCTTGAACGCCAGGTGGCCGAGGATGAACAGCCCGGCGCCGCCGAGGATCGCCCAGCTGGTGAACGGCACTCCGACGGCATCGGGCCGGTCGAGGACGAGCTCGTCACCGGCCGCCACCACGATGATGCCCGCCACCATGATCGGATGGATGAAGTGGTAGGCCGACCTGCCGAGCCGGCCGGGGTCGGCCGATTCGGCGATGAGCCGGGCGCCGTCCTCGGCACTGCGGTCGAAGTACAGCCACCACAAGGCGACGCTGCCGGCGAACGCCACGATGAAAGCCGCCGCGATCGGCCCGTGACCGGCACGCGGCCCGCCCAGCAGCCCTGTCAGCGTGGCGCCGATGACCACGATGGACTCGCCGAGCGCGATGAGGATGAAGGCCTGGCAGCGCTCGGCGAAATGGCCGCCCTCGATGTTCCACTCCTGCGTGTGCGTCCGGCCGAGGCCGGGCGTCCGGAACCCGACGGCTCCGCCGAGCAGGTCCACGCCGACGGCACCGAGCCACAGCAGCGCCCGCGCCAGGTCTGAGGTCACCGCCACGCCGCCGAGCACGGCCAGGGTCCCGCTGACGCAGCACCAGACGAGAATCCGGAGGTAGTTGGCCTGGAGCGACTCACCGCGCAGCGCCCAGACGGCGAAGACGCTCCGGCCGATCTGCATGAGGGCGTAGCTGCAGCCGACCAGCAGCCCGCTGTCGCCGAATGCTCGCGGCAGCGCCGCCGACATGGCCAGGCTGACCAGCATGAGGACGAGCAGGAGCAGGCGCACGGGGATGCGCAGCGGGTCGAGCCAGTTGGTGAGCCACGTCGTGTAGACCCAGAGCTGCCAGACCATCGCCAGCAGCACGGCCGCCTGCAGCGCGCCCGCGAGCGTCTCATGATGGAGCAGGTAGTGCGACAGCTGGGTGACAGCGAAGACATACACCAGGTCGAAGAACAGCTCGATGTTCGTCACCCGCGAGCCCTGCGACCGGTCGCGCAGGAACCCCGGGTGCGGAGCTGCCGACTCGCTCACCGCCGCCCCCTCACCTCCGCCGGATTCGCCGCCGCCGGACTCGCCGCCCTTCGCAGCGACTACTCCGGTGGCTCGAACCGCCGCGTGCGGCTCAGCCCGGCGGCCCGTCCGCGAGCCGCCGCGACGAGCGCGAGCTTGCGGGACGCCTCGTCGATCATCTCCCCGTCGAGCATCGCCGCACCGCGCCGCTGCACGGTCGTGTAGTACTCGTAGGCCTCGATGATCAGCTCAGCCTGGTCGTAGGTCGCCTGCGACGGCGAGAACTCGGCATTGACCACCTCGACCTGGCCAGGATGCAGGACCCACTTGCCGTCGAACCCGAGCGCCGCGGCACTGGCGGCACTTGCCTTCAGGCCGTCCAGGTCCCGGATCGCGGCGAACGGCCCGTCGATTGCCTGCAGTCCGTTAGCGCGTGCGGCCACCAGGATGCGGAGGTGCGCGTAGTGGAACGCGTCGCCGCCCCGGTACTGCTCCGGCGGCGCGCCGACACTCAGTGACTGCATGCCCAGGCTGGCCATGAAGTCCGCCGGGCCGAAAACCAGCGCCTCAAGGCGCGCCGAAGCGGACGCGATCGCGTCGACTGCGGCCAGTCCGGCCGCATCCTCGATCTGCGCCTCGATGCCGATCTGGCCCTCGGGCAGGCCGGCCGCCCGCTCGATCTGGCCGAGCAGGATGTCCAGCCAGCTCACGTCGAGTGGCCCGCTCACCTTGGGCAGGACGAGCGCGTCGAGGGAGGACCCGGCCTGCTCCACGACGTCGACGACGTCCCGGTAGGCCCACGCCGTGCGCACGTCGTTGACCCGGACTGACCGGATCCGCTCACCCCAGCCGGCCTCGCGGAGAGCTGCGATGACCGCCGCCCGGCTTCGGTCCTTCTCGGCTGGCGCGACGGCGTCCTCGAGGTCAAGGAAGACCTCGTCAGCCGGCAGCTCGCGCGCCTTCGCCAGGAACCGCGGGCTGCTGCCCGGCACCGCGAGCGTCGTCCGCCGCGGCCGGAAGGCGCGTCCTCTCACGCTGCCAGAGCATAGCGTGGCGGCTGCCGGCGGCCGCTTACTGCTGGCCGCGGACCAGGCGCAGCACCGGCTCAGGCTCGGCGGACTGGGCCGACAGCGCGGCGAGCTCCCGGCCGGCATCACCGAGGCCCGAGTAGTCGCAGACCTGAGCGAGTACGGCGACCAGGCCATCGATCCGCTCGTCCAGCCGCCGGACGTCCAGCTCGGTCAGCGCCAGCCGCGCGTACTCCTGCTGCCGCCGCAGTCCCGGCCGGCGAGCCCGCAGGCGCAGTAACACTCCGGCGACCGCCGCGCGGACGGCTCGCGGCCTCGGCGCTGTCTCCGCCATGAAAGATCCTTCCTGGAAACGCGGCCGACCGGCACACAGCGCCCGGGCGTCCGCCCCATGCCAGCTACACCCTGTAGCCAGCTTGGACCACCCAGTAATAATGCCGTGGCAGCAGCGGCTCTGCGCGCCGATTGCCCGCAGCAGCAGCCGGGATGGAGTCCGCGATACCGACTCAGCCGGATCGGCACGGACAACCCGGCCGTACGATGGGGCCATGTCCACAGACTCAGCGCCAGCGGGAGCCGGCGTCGTCCTGCCCACTCCCGAGCAGGTCGCCCAGGCCCTCTCGACTGTCAACGACCCGGAGATCCACCGGCCGATCACCGACCTCGGCATGGTGAAAAGCATCGAGGTCACGCCGGGCGGAGTGGTCATCGTCGGCGTCTTCCTGACGGTGTCGGGCTGCCCGCTGCGCGACACGATCACCAGGGACGTGACGGCCGCGGTCAGCAAGCTGAGCGGTGTCACCGCCGTTAAGGTGGACCTGGACGTGATGAGCGAGGAACAGCGGCGTGAGCTGCAGACGAAGCTACGCGGCGGGCAGCCGGAGAAGGAGATCCCGTTCGCCAAGCCGGGCTCGCTGACCAAGGTCTACGCGATCGCCAGCGGCAAGGGCGGCGTCGGCAAGTCCTCGGTGACGGTGAACCTGGCCGTCGCGCTGGCGGCCATGGGGCTGAAGGTCGGCCTGCTGGACGCGGACATCTACGGGCACTCGGTACCGCGGATGCTCGGCGTGACCGACCGGCCGACCCAGGTCGAGCAGATGATCATGCCGCCCACGGCACACGGCGTCCGGGCCATCTCCAGCGGCATGCTCAAGCGCGGCAACGAGCCGCTGCCGCTCCGCGGGCCGATCCTGCACAGGCTGCTGCAGCAGTTCCTCGCCGACGTCTTCTGGGGTGACCTGGACGTTCTGCTGCTCGACCTGCCGCCGGGCACCGGTGATGTGGCCATCTCCGCAGCGCATCTGGTGCCGGGCAGCGAGCTCCTGGTCGTCACGACGCCGCAGCTGGCCTCGGCCGAGGTGGCCGAGCGCGCCGGGTCACTGGCGATCCAGCTCCACCAGCGGGTGGTCGGCGTCATCGAGAACATGTCCTATCTGCCGTGCCCGCACTGCGGCGAGCGGGTGGACGTCTTCGGCTCCGGTGGCGGCCCCGCTGTGGCGGACACCCTCACGAAGCTGACGGGCGCGCCAGTGCCGCTCCTCGGCGAGGTGCCGATCGACCCCCGGCTGCGCGAGGCCGGAGACACCGGACTGCCGATCGTGCTGGCCGACCCGGACGCGCCCGCGTCTCAGCAGTTGCGGAAGATTGCCGAGAGCCTGGCTGGCCGCTCTCGGAGCCTGGCGGGCCGGCAGCTGGGCTTGAGCCCGGTCTAACGCGCGCGAATGCTCGTGCTCTTCATGATCGTTGCTGACTTTTCGTTGCGGCAACCACCGAAAACAACAACGTCAGGGTAAACGCGGTTGTCAGGTGGCTTCGGCGTCGTACGGCGGGCTCTCGCCCGGCTCTAGCGTCACGACCGCGGCCATCCGGCTCGTCACGGTTGTTCCGTTGCTGCCGTTACCGCCAGTAGTGCCGTTTCCGCCGTTGGACTTGCCGTTCGCGAGCGTGCCGAGCAGAACGCCGTCCCCGGTTACCTCATCCAGGAGGTGCTTGCGGACGAAGTGCTTCGGGTTGATGTCGGCGATATCGAAGTTGCTGAACTCCGGACCGAGATTCTCCTGCAGCTCGGTCTTGGCCCCCTCGGCCATCCGGCGCAGCTCCCGGATCGCCCGGCCAGCCTGCGCCGCGATCTCCGGCAGCCGATCCGGCCCGAAGACGAGCAAGGCGACGACGCCAAGCACGAGAAGCTTGGAGAAGTCCAAGTCCAACACCGGCAGGCTCCCGACAGGTAGGGACCGCAGGCCGCGACCTGCCCTCACAGCCTAGCCCGTCACCGGCCGGGATCAGAATCCCTGCACGCTAACGGTTGCCGCCTCCTTTCGCTGCGTTCGCCGCTGCGTAGCCGGGCGGTCAGCGCCGCTGGCGTCAGGAGTTCGCCGAGCCCAGCGTCAGCCGACCTTGCCGAACTTGCCCATGCTGAAGGAACGTCACCGCGAGGGTCGTGCCGGGCGCCTGCGACTGGACGGCGTCGAGAAGCGCATAGGAACTGGTGATCGGCAGCCTGCCGAGCCTGGTGACGACATCACCAGCGTGCAGCCCGGCCTTCGCGGCGGGACCGCCCGCCACGATCGCCGGACCGCTGCCGCCCTTCGGCGCGGCGATCTGCGCGCCGTTGCCGGTGTAGCTTTCGTTCAGCGTCGCCCCGAGCACCGAGTGCGTCGCGTGGCCGGTCCGGATGAGCTGCACAATCACCCGCCGCGCCTGGTTCATCGGGATGGCGAAGCCGAGGCCGATGCTGCCGCCTTGGGTGCCGGTGATGGGGTCATCGCCGAGCGTGTCGATGGCGGCGTCGACGCCGATGACCTGACCGCCTGCGTTGACGAGCGGTCCGCCGGAGTTACCCGGGTTGATCGGGGCGTCAGTCTGGATAGCGTCGAAGAACACCTGCGGCGTGCTGCCAGTTGCCGAGCCTGGCTGAACCGGCCTGTTCAGAGCGCTGACGATGCCGCTGGTGACGGTGTCGGACAGACCCAGCGGCGAGCCTATTGCCACCACCGGATCGCCGACCGCGACCGAGGTGGAGTTGCCCAGCGTGAGCGCAGGCAGGCCGGTCATGCCCGGAACCTTGATCACGGCGATGTCGGAGTACGGGTCGCGGCCGACGACGTGAGCAGTCGCTGCCTTGCCGTCGGAGAAGTACACCTTGAGCGACGCGTGCCGAAGCAGCCCGTCCAGCGTGACAACGTGGTTGTCGGTGATGATGTAGCCACCCTTGATCACGAAGCCGGAGCCGGTGCCCTCACCGTTGTTTACCTTGATCATCACGACGGCCGGCGTGTCGCGCGCCGCGATGCCCGCCACCGAGCTCGCCGGGCGGCTCGCCAGCCCCGGCGGGACCGTGCCCAGTGTGTAGGTCGGATCAGCCTGGTTGCGCATGCTGCGGGCGGCGACAACACCGCCGATGACGCCGCCGATCAGGGTGCAGACGGCCGCGACTACCGTGACGCCCGCCACCAGCCGCCACCCGCGCCGCCAGCTCGGGCGGGTGCCGCGGAGGGAGCCGGCCCGTTTCCTTCGTGACTCCAGCCAGCTTCGCGGGCGCCAGCTCCGGGGGCGCCAGATGCGGCGCCCCTCGGGCCGCGAGCGGCTGGCCGGGGCGTCGTCGAAGTACACCGAATCCGCGAACCAGTCGAACTGCCCGAAATCACTTTCTCCGGCAGGGTGGCTGGGAGCCCGAGCATCCTGAAGTGGGTCCGCCAGGGCCTGATCGGACCCGGCGCGAGTACCCACGGCACCATGAACAGGCCGGTCGGACATGCGCTGCCTCCCCCGTGACGGCCCCGCAGGCCATGGTGACCAACCGTCATCGGAGGGGTTCTTCCCCGGCAGAGGCCAGGACTAGGCCCAATGCCGGGGAGTTAAGGTTCGCGGCTGGTGATCAAGTACCTGGCGTTTGACGGCGTGTCGCTGGTCGCATAGCAAACGGAGGTCCGGTAGGACGGGTATCGACCAAGATCAACCGTCTGAAGGACCTCCGTTGCGTGTCCAGTCTGCCATCGATTCGGCGCTGTCTGCCATCACCACGACGATTACGGTCGCGTCCGGGGTGTTCGCTCCCGGCCACCTGGGCGAGCTGACCCGGATCGTGCCGTTCGAGCTGGCTGATGCGGTGCTGGAGGAGGCCCGCGTCAGGGAGCGGCGGCTGCGGCTGCTGCCCTCGCGGGCCGGGCTGTACTTCGTGCTCGCGCTGTGCCTGTTCCCGGCCCGCGGGTACGCCGCGGTCTGGGCGGAGCTGACCGCGGCGCTGGCCGCCATTGATTCGCCGGTGCCGTCGGCGAAGGCGCTGCGGGACCTGCGCCGCCGCCTGGGACCGGCGCCGCTGCGCGCGCTGTTCGGGGTGCTGGCCGGGCCGCTGGGCCAGCCGCGCACGCCCGGCACCTGGTTCGGCCGGTACCGGACGGTGGCCTTCGACGGCTGCCGGTCCCTCAAGGTTCCCGACACGCCGGCCAACCGGGGCTGGCTGGGCAAGCTGAAGGCCGCGGCCGGGGAGACCGGCTACCCGGTCATCGCGCTGATGACGCTGTGCGAGACCGGCACCAGGGCGCTGATCGGCGCGGTCTTCGGCAGCACCGCTGACGGGGAACTGGCCTGGGCCCGCAAGCTGCTGCACCTGCTGGACGCCTCGATGCTGGTGCTGGCCGACCGCGGCTTTGATGCCGGGGAGTTCCTGGCCGAGGTCGCCGCCACGAAGGCCCAGTTCCTGGTCCGGCTCAGATCGACTCGCCGCCCGCCGGTCCTGTCGCATCTGCCCGACGGGTCATTCACCTCGCTGGTCGGCGGGGTGAAGGTCCGGATCATCGCCGCCCGGGTCACCGTCACCTGCCACGACGGCACCCGCTACGGGGACAGCTACCGGCTGGCCACCACCCTGACCGACTGGCGCCGCTACCCGGCCAGCGCTCTCATCGCCCTCTACCACGAAAGATGGGAGCACGAGATCGCCTATCTCGCGCTGCGCCACACCCTGCTGGCCGGCCGGGTGCTGCGCTCAGGCGACCCGGCCGGGCTGGAACAGGAGATGTGGGCACTGCTGGCCCTCTACCAGGCGCTGCGGATCGCTGTCACCGACGCGATCGAAACCGTGCCCGGCACCGACCCCGACCGGGCCAGCTGGCAGGTCGCCGTCCAGACCGCCCAGACACTGGTCACCGGCGCCCGCAACGTGCTCGGCGGGGCCAGCGACCTGGCCGGCGACATCGGCCGCGCCGTCCTGGCCAGTCTCCACGGCCCCCGCCGGCCCCGCGTATGCCCCCGCCGCGTCAAATCGCCGATCTCAAGGTGGAACAAACACCCGCCCGGCAAACCGCAACAGCCCAAGCGGATCACCGCCATAACCGCCACGATCAACCGCGAGCACCAGCCGCCCGCGACACGCCGACCCCGACGCTCCTTGACACAAACCGCCAGCCCTTAACTCCCCAGCATTGGGACTAGGCCTAGGGACCGGGCAATTATGCGGCGGCGCCGCCGGGGTGCTCGGTCAGGGCCGGGGAGAGATCAGGCTCGCAGGCGTCGGCTTCCCCAGCTCGGGATGGACCCGGCGTGCGTCGCCGTTCAGGTTCTCGTGCGGGACCACCAGCACGTCGACCGACGGCGTCACCGGGAGCGACGGCGCCTGGGCCTGCGGCTCACCGCCCGCGATGAACGCGGCGGTACCGAGCCCGGCCAGAAAGACGACCAGGGATCCGGCCAGGAAATAGCGGCCCGTGCGCTGCTCTGGCCTGCTCGGCTGGCTGGGTACGTCCCACGTCGCCGACCGTGGCCAGGCCCGCTCGGTCATCGGCGCGCCGCCCAGCACCGACTCTCGCAACCCCATCAGCCTGCCGGTGAGCGCGGCTCCCGCCGCGGCCTCGCCCAGCGCGTTCATCCGCTTCTTCAGCGTGCGCAACGCGGCCACCTCGTCCTGACAAGCGCCGCAGCGGGTGATGTGCAGCAGGACGCGCTCGCGCTCGTTTCCGCTGAGCTCGCCGTCGATCAGCGCAGACAGGCGCTGGCCGAGGTGGGTCACGGCTGGCCCCCCTGGGGCACCGGGACATCGATCGTCAGGCGCGGCTGCGGCACGCCAGCCCCGAGCCGGCGCGGCCGCCGGTGCTCGAGCGCCTGGCGCAGCTGCGCGCGGCCGCGGTGGATGCGGCTGCGTACCGTGCCCAGCTTCACGTCGAGCGTGTCGGCGATCTCCTCGTAGGACAGGCCCTCGATGTCGCAGAGGATCACCGCAGCGCGGTACTCCGGCGCCAGGGCCATCAGCGCGGCGTGGATATCGCCGTCCAGGTGGCGGTCGTCGAACGCCTGCGCCGGGGTCGGCTCGGAGCCGCCAAGGCGCGCCTCGGTCTCGTCTGCGAGGCCCTCGAACCTGATCCGCTGGCGGCGACGGGCCATGTCCAGGAACAGGTTGGTGGTGATCCGGTGCAGCCAGCCCTCGAAGGTGCCGGGCGTGTAGCTATCGAGCGACCGGAAGACGCGGACGAACACTTCCTGGGTCAGGTCCTCGGCGTCATGGCTGTTCCCGGTCAGCCGGTAGGCCAGCCGGTACACCCGGGCGGAGTGCTCGCGTACCACGGCCTCCCAGGTCGGCGGCGTCCACGACGCCACCTCGCCGGCCGGTCCTGCCTGCTCCACCGTCTCACCTTGCACAGATAAACCCTCCAACGCCTGCATCTACCGCAACCTCTGGCGGGTCGGCGTTGTTCCGCGGTCCGGCTTCCGGCTCAGCCCCATGGCTATCCGGTCCATTGCCACCAGAACCGCCCCGTACCACCGGAAGCCCATATTTCCTGCTTCCGGCCAGTTATTCGGCTGACCTGGCGCTGGATGCTCCGCCTGCCTCTGCCCTCGTTAACGTACTAGGTTACCTGGCTGGTTCCCGCGTGGTCGTGGCGGCAGCTAGGCTGCGATTTTGAGTGCTGAACGGCAGCCCGGGAGGAGGTAGTTATTTCGATCACCGCGGGCACGCTCGCCTATCTCGATGAATTCCTGCCTGAGGATGACGCGCTTATCAGCGCCCGGCGAAACGCGGCCGAAGTCGGCGGCGCCGCGCCTGTCAGCCCGCTGACCGGGGGCACACTCCGGTTCGTCGCCGCGGCGATCGGCGCGCGGGCCGTAGTCGAGATCGGCACCGGATGCGGCACCTCCGGCATCTGGCTGCTGCGCGGTATGCGGCCAGGCGGAGTGCTCACCAGCGTTGACTCCGAGCCCGAGCACCAGCGGCTCGCGCGGGCAGCATTCGTGGCCGCCGGGTTGCAGGGCAGCCGGTACCGGCTGATCGGCGGACTGGCGCTTGAGGTGCTGCCGCGGCTCGCAGACGGCGCTTACGACATGGTGTTCTGTGACGCCGACAAGCTGGAGCTTGCCGAGTACCTGACGAGCGCGCTCCGGCTGCTCCGGCCAGGGGGCGTCGCGGTCTTCACGGCGGTGCTGCCGGGGAGCGTGCAGACCGAGCGGATGCCGACCGACGCTGAGGCCGCGGCGGCGGCCGAGCTGCGCGAGCAGGTACAGGCAGACGAGAGCCTCGTGCCGCTGCTGCTGCCCGTCGGCCAGGGGCTCCTCGCCGCCGTTAAGCAGGCATCCTGACCCGAGTCCGGGCCTCGGCTACAACACCGCCCGGATAATCGAAACAATCGGGCAATACTAACAAATTTAGGAAGTCACCTAGCGTAATCAACCCAGCGCAATCGGCACGGCGTATTCAGCACGGGCTCAGCCAGCAGCGGTGCTAGCCGACAGCCGTGTTCAGCGCCTCGCCGAGGGCGCGCGCTTCATCCGGAGTCAGCTCGACCACCAGGCGACCGCCACCTTCGAGCGGCACGCGCATGACGATGCCACGGCCCTCTTTGGTGACCTCAAGCGGACCGTCACCCGTCCGCGGCTTCATCGCCGCCATCCTGCTCCCCTTCCCTGCTCTGACCACCGAACCGCAACCGCCAGGTCCGGCCCGGCGAACGGCACCTGGCGGTACTCCAGCCAGCCACAGACATCTCGATCAGTCCCTCTATTATCCAGTGTTCGGGCACCCGATGGTAACGATCAGCGTTCACAGGCGTCTCAGGCCGATACCCGGCGAGATCGGGACACTCCGTGAAACCCCGCCCTGAGCACTATTTCGGCAGCATTCTGCCCGCTTCCGGGCCTTCTACCCCTGTCGTACGAATGCTCCGCGGGTGCCGGCCGCAGCCTGCCACCGAGGTTGCCCTCGGGGCGGCGCCTCAGGCATGCTCGGCTTCGACAGCGTGTCCGCGCCGTGCCCGTCCGGGGGTGCTCGCGCGCGGCGCCAATCGGAAGGAATCCCCGTGACCGACAGCGTGCTTCAGCAGGTCGATGGCGCAGTCGCCACGATCACGATCAACCGCCCTGACGCCAGGAATGCCCTGACGGCGGAGACTAAGGTCGCGCTGCTCGAGGCCCTGCGTGACTGCAGCGGGAGCCAGTCCGTCCGGGCGGTCATCCTGACCGGCGCCGGCCAGTCGTTCTGCTCGGGCCAGGATCTGCGCGAGCACGCTGAGCTGCTAGCAGGCGACACCGACCCGCTGGACACGGTGCGGCAGCACTACAACCCGATCATCGAGACCATCGCCGGCATGCCGAAGCCGGTCGTCGCGGCGCTGCCGGGCGTTGCAGCGGGCGCCGGCGCGTCGATTGCCTTCGCCTGCGACTTCCGCATCGCGGCCGAGCGGGCCAGCGTCCTGCTGGCTTTCGCCAGAGTCGGCCTGGGTGGTGACTCCGGAGCTTCCTGGACGCTCCAGCGCCTGGTCGGCAGCGCCATGGCGGCAGAGCTGCTGATGCTGGCCGAGCCCGTGACCTCAGCGGATGCGCTCAAGTTGGGCCTGCTCACCGCGGTGGTGCCGGACGCGGAGCTGCCAGGGACGGTTGATGCGTTCGCGGCCCGGCTCGCGGCTGGCCCGACGCTGGCATACGCCGCCATCAAGGAGAGCATCCTGTACGGCAGCAGCCACAGCCTCGATGAGTCACTGGAGAAGGAGGCGGAACTGCAGACCCGGCTCGGTGCGTCCGCCGATCACCGCAGCGCCACGAGGGCATTCGTGGCCAAGCAGACTCCGGTCTTCGAGGGCCGCTAGCGCGACTCCGGCTGGTGACTCCGGCAGTTGTCAGAGCGCGACCGGGTCGGCGACCGCCGACTCCTCGTGCGCGCACACGATGTGCTCGGTGACATCGATGAGGTCGGACAGGTCCATCTGCTGGTACCGACCCGATGGCGACCGCCACGAGACCCTGTCGCCGTGGCGCCACACGGTCAGGTGACGGCTGATGGACAGTACCGAGATGCCATCCATGTCAGCTCGGACAATGCTGCTCAGGCCACGCTCGGCAAGCATGGCGGCCATCTCGTCGGTCAGCCAGTCCGGGCTGTACCGGGGTCTGCCAAGGTGGTCGGGAAGGACCGCCGGCGGGATGCGGAGCGCGAACCACACCGCCTTGCCGGGCACCCGCCAGTTGCCGAGCCGCGACCGGCTGAGATGGCAGCCCCATTGCCCGGCCGACAGACCCGCGACAACCTGAAGGCCGCGGCCGTTGACTGAGTCAAGCGGCGCCTTCGACATGCCGGGCTCCGCGCCCGCAGTCCAGCCGCGCTCGGTGTCGAAGACCTTGCACACGATCTCGCGAGTGCGGCCGGTGCCGCGCAAGTACAGCCAGATCTCCGGGATGCCCGCGGCCGACCTGTGCCGGACCGTGCCCGGAGACACGTTTCGCTGAGCGTGCAGGGTATTCGCCGCGAGCTCACTGGCCATGGTGACGCCGTCGTGGACAAGCCCGGAGGGGATCGCGAGGCTGGAAAGGGCCTCACGGAAGAACCGTCGCGCCGCGGCTGCGCAGGTCGTGTCGATCGGCAGCGGCCGCGCGAAGCAGCCGCCGCTGCTAATGCCCGCGTCAGAGAGCCGTACGTCTTCGTCGGGCACAATGGCCAGCGCCTCCGCAACCGGCGCCGCGAGAAGACCGGACGCGGGAACGGGAGCGCTGCCGCTTGCAGGCACGGTGCTACCGCGCCCAGCTGAGCCGCGCGAAGACGCACTGACCACAGGTGTGCCCAGCACGCTCCCGCCACTCTCGGCAGGCGTTGGCGGCCGCATGCTTCTCCGCCCTCCCGGGTTAGGCCTCTCCGAAGCACAGGTTATGGGCATTGTGCGAAGTTTCGCAATGGGATCCAGTAATGTCGCCCAAATGGCCTGACGTACGACTGTGGTGGTCGAACGCCTCTCACCCCGCGGAGATGCCCGCCTCGCCATTGTGCTCGTCGCGGCCCGGGCGTGTCCGGGATTCCGGTTAGCTCACTAGCGGCTGACGCAGTCGGCCAAGTGGTCGTTGACGATGCCGCAGGCCTGCATCGTCGCGTACGCGGTGACCGGGCCAGTGAAACGGAACCCGAGCTTGCGCAGCTCGCGCGACATCGCCGTCGATTCGGGCGACTTAGCCGGCACGTCCGCCAGGGTCTTCGGCACGGCCGGGGAATCAGGCTCATAGCGCCATACCAGCTCGGACAGACCGACGGGCAGCCGGACCGCGGCCTGAGCGTTGGCGATCGCCGCCGTGATCTTCGCGTGGTTCCTGACGATGCCCGCGTCGGTCATCAGGCGATCAACGTCGCCGGGGCCGAACTCCGCCACCGCGCCGATGTCGAAGTCCGCGAATGCCCGCCGGAAGTTCTCTCGCTTGCGCAGGATCGTCAGCCAGGACAGGCCGGACTGGAAGGCTTCCAGGCACAGCCGCTCGAAGATACCGGTGTCGTCGCGGACCGGGCGGCCCCACTCCGCGTCGTGGTAACTGAGGTAGTCCGGCGAGCTCAGGCTCCACGGACACCGGAGCCTGCCATCGGGGCCGGGCTCGGGAAAACCGCTCGTCATTCACCCTCGTCTCGAGGGCCGCCGTCAGCCGGACCGCCCGCCGAGACTGCTGCGGCCGCGACGTTCTCCCGGTGCTGCGGCTCCGGAGCGCTGCCGTTAGCCGCGGCCATGCTGTCGGCCTTGTCATCGTCGCCCGGCGCGTCGATGTCGCTCACCACGGCAGCGGGGTCCGGTGCCGCCGCGTCGTCATCAGCTGGCCTCGCGTCCGCGGCTGTACTCTCCTCCGCTGTACTCTCCGCCACCGGGCTCTCCGCGGCTGTACTCTCCGCGGCCAGGCTCGCCTCGGCGGGGCTCTCCTCGACTGTGGTCTCCGTCGGGCTGGCGAGGAACTCATGCCGGCCGGGCGCCTCCGGCCGCCGCGCGGTGCCGTCGTCCTCTCCTGCCGGGCTGCCTTCACCGCTAGCGCCATGAGCCCAGCCGCCGGCACTTCCGGCGGCCCCGGCGTCGCCTGGAGCGCCTGCGGGGACACCTGACGGCCGCAGCTGGGGATCAGCTTCAGCGAGCCGACGGCGCAGCCAGTCGATCTCGGCGTCGCGCTCGGCAATCGTCCGCGCGATCACGGCCAGCGCATGCTCGGTCGCCGCCGCGTGGTAGCCGAGCAGGGCCGCCGGCGGCCGGTACCGGGCCACGTCGGACCAGGTCCTGAAATCCAGGCGGGAGGCTAGCTCACGCGGGCTGCGCTCCAGTTCCCCGCCCCGGCCCATGGCGACCACGACTACGCCGCCCAGGATCAGGGCGGCAGCCAGGAAGATGACAACGGCCACACCGCAATCGTGCCACGCCCGGCGGCATGCTGACGCATCACCGCGGGCGTGCCGGCTCAGGTCATGTCAGTGAGACTCGGCCGCTCGGCCGTCAGGCTATGCGCCGCCACGATGATGTCGACGGCCTCGGCCGGGTCGTCCACGATCCGGATCAGCTCGGGGTCCGACGGCGAGATCTTCCCGGCGGGCAGCATGGTCCCGGTGATCCAGCTGCTCAGGCCTTTCCAGTAGTCGCTGCCGACCAGGACAATCGGGAACCTGGTGATCTTCCCGGTCTGCACGAGAGTGATCGCCTCGAAGAGCTCGTCCAGCGTGCCGAAGCCACCCGGCAGCACCACGAATGCCTGAGAGTACTTGACGAAGACCGTCTTGCGGACGAAGAAGTAGCGGAACTCCAGGCCGATCTCGACATAGTCGTTAAGGCCCTGCTCTAGCGGCAGTTCGATGCCGAGACCGACGGAGACTCCGCCCGCGCTGGCCGCGCCCTTGTTGGCGGCCTCCATGACGCCGGGACCACCACCGGTGATTACCGCGTATCCGGCCTCGGCCAGCCCGGCGCCGATCCGCTCGGCAGCCTCGTACTCCGGCGTGCCCGGACTGCTGCGCGCCGAGCCGAACACCGACACCGCCTGCCCGAGCTCGGCGAGCAGGCCGAAGCCCTCGACGAACTCGGCCTGGATCCGCAGCACCCGCCACGGGTCGGTATGCACCCAGTCACTAGCCCCCCGCCAGTCCAGCAGCCGCTGATCCGTGGTGGTCTTCGGGATGTGCTTGCCCCGCAGCGTGGCGGGGCCCTGGCGGCGCAGCCGGCGACGAGGCTCGGGGTGCAGACTCATGGCCCATAAGGTAGCCGCCGACTGCCTCTGATCAGGCACGGCACCCGGCCGACTGGCGTGCCAGCGGGTGCGGAGGGCGGCGGCCTCGTTTCTGCCCTGATGAGGATTGTCAGGAGCCGACGCCGTGGTCGCGGAGGATGTCGTTCAAGGCCGCCTTGTCGTGGGCACTGCCCTCGGGCAGCCGCTTGAGCACGAGCACGCAGGGCATGCCGAACTCACCGCCGTCGAACTTGCGCATCCGGGTGCCGCCCACGCTGACCGACCACGCGGGGACCTCGCCGCGCGGCAGTTCCTGGCCCGTCTCGACATCGATGACGTGAGTCGACTTCGTCAGGTTCGTGCCCGAGCCGAGCACAGCGCCGGTGCGGACGCGGGCGCCCTCCACGACCACGCACCGGGACATGATGGCAGCGTCGTCCTCGATGACCACCGGGACCGCGTTCGGCGGCTCGAGCACTCCGCCGACGCCGACGCCGCCGGCCAGATGCACGTTCTTGCCGATCTGGGCGCAGGAGCCGACGGTCGCCCAGGTGTCGACCATGGTGCCCGAGTCGACGTAGGCGCCGATGTTGACGAACGACGGCATCAGCACGGCCCCCGGCGCCACGAAAGCGCCCCAGCGCACGATCGAGCCGGCCACCGCGCGGACCCCGTCGAGGCGGGTCGTCAGCGGCACCCGGTCGTTGTACCGGAACTCGCCGACCTGGGACGCGACCATCGGCAGCAGCCGGAACGCGAGCAAGATCGCGCGCTTGGCCCGCTCGTCCACCACGACCTGATCCGACGCTGCGTCGACTCGCGCAACTCGCACGTGACCCGCGTCGATCTGCTCGACCGCGCCGAACACGATGTCGCGGGATACGGCGTCGGCGGGCGTCAGGCCGTCACGGCGCTCCCAGAGCTCGTCGATGTCAGCGGGCAGCGACGTGTCCTGCGTGCCCCCGCCCGCCGGGCCAGATGCTTCAGTCATAGGCGGGAGCCTAGTGCGGCGCCGAGCGGGCGGTGAACCTCGTCGAGACGGAGGCGCTTTTTACCGCCGGCGGTAAAAGCTTCGTGATCATGATTCGCCAGTCGGACTAACGGTACGTGCCGGGCGGTAGTTTCTAGAGGGTGCCGAGCCGCCGTCAGCCCGTCCGCGCCACCCGGCGGTCGCGCGTCTCTGCGGCTGTCGTCATCATCGTCGTCGCGGGAGTCGTCGCCTACCTCGCGCTGAAGTCCCCGCCGAAGGCGCCGCGGCCGACCGAGTGCCTGGCGGGACCGGCCAGCCAGGGCGTGAGCCTGTCCCCGAGCCAGGCCAGCATCGCGGCCGTCATCGCCGGGGTCGCCAGCTCGCGGCACATGCCGACCCGGGCCGTCGCCATTGCTTATGCGACGGCCCTGCAGGAGTCCAAGCTGGCAAACCTCCACTACGGCACGGCGGACTCAGTCGGCGTCTTCCAGCAGCGGCCGTCACAGGGCTGGGGCACCGCGCGCCAGATCGAGAACCCGGTCTACGCCACCAGCCGTTTCTTCGCCGCGCTGTCCCGGGTCCCGCACTACCGGCACCTGCCGATCGACGTGGCAGCGCAGGACGTCCAGCACAGCGCCGACGGCTCCGCCTACGCCCAGTACGCGAGCATGGGCACGGACCTGGCGGAGGCCTTCTCCGGGTCCCTGCCGCACGCGGTCGCCTGCAGCTACGGCGCGCCGGTGGGCAAGCCGGCGCTGGCATCCGCCCGGCACGCGCTGGCGGCCGCGTTCGGCTCGGTCACCAGCAGCGCATCCGCCGACCCTGCCGTCCGCATCACTGTGGCCAGCAGCCGTCAGGGCTGGGCCATCGGAGCCTGGCTGATATCGAACGCCAGCAGCTACGGCATCTCTTATGTCCGCTACCAGGACTACGAGTGGACGGCGACCAGTGCCTCCGGGCGCTGGCAGGTGGTCAAGCCGGGCCCCCGCAGGCCGCTGCCACGCCGGACGTGGTGTACGGCTGATAGCCTGCGAACCCCGGGATCGCCGCCTGCGGGCCGGTCCGGCTCGGGCGCGATACTGGTGGCAAGCCGCGACACTTGGATCAGCCGCACCGCTGGTGCACCATGGCGCGGACGGAAGAGGAGAACGCGGAAGTGACCTATATCATCACGCAGCCGTGCGTCGATGTGCTGGATAGAGCGTGCATCGAGGAATGCCCGGTCGACTGCATCTACGAGGGCGAGCGGATGCTCTACATCCACCCCGACGAATGCGTGGACTGCGGCGCCTGCGAGCCAGTCTGCCCGGTCGAGGCGATCTTCTACGAGGACGACGTGCCGGATCAGTGGAAGGACTACTACAAGGCCAACGTGGAGTTCTTCGCTGACCTCGGCTCCCCCGGCGGCGCCTCGAAGACTGGCAAGATCAACGCGGACCACCCGCTCGTCGCCGCGCTGCCGCCGCAGGAGACCGAGCACTAGACAGGAAACGCCGCGGTGACAGCCAGCCGCACCACACCGCACGCGGCAACGGGCGCGAGGGACACGGTTGCGTACCCGAGGGCCGCGAACCACGCGGCCGGGAGGCTGCCGACGCTCGCCGCGCGGCTGCCAGCATTCCCCTGGGACAAGCTAGCCCCGCCGGCGCGCGGGCCCGGGCGCACCCGGACGGCATCGTCGACCTCTCGGTGGGCACGCCCGTGGACCCGGTGCCGGAGGTCGCCAGGGCCGCGCTGCGGGCGGCGGAGGACTCGCCGGGATATCCGCAGACGGCGGGCACGCCCGCACTGCGGGAGGCAGCGGCCGGCTGGCTGGCTCGCCGCCACGAGGTCAGCGTCGACCCGGCAGCGGTCCTGCCGGTCATCGGCACGAAGGAATTCATCGCCTGGCTGCCTACGGTGCTCGGCTGCGGACCGGGTGACGTCGTCGTGCACCCGGCACTGGCCTATCCGACCTACGAGATCGGCGCCCGGCTGGCGGGTGCCCGCGCGGTGGCCACTGACGGCCTGCTCGCACTCGGTCCCGAGCAGGTGGCGCTGGCTTGGCTTAACTCGCCGTCCAACCCCACCGGCCGGGTACTGCCCGCCGAGCATCTGCGCAAGGTCGTGGCCTGGGCCCGTGATCGCGGTACCGTGGTCGCCTCGGACGAGTGCTACCTCGAGCTCGGCTGGGAGGCGACACCTCTGTCCGTTCTGCGCCCCGACGCCTGCGGTGGCTCCCACGACGGCCTGCTGGCAGTCCACTCACTGTCGAAGCGGTCGAATCTGGCGGGCTACCGGGCCGGGTTCGTCACCGGAGATGCGGACCTCGTCGCCGAGCTGCTCGAGGTGCGCAAGCACGCCGGGATGATCGTCCCCGCACCCGTGCAGGCCGCGATGACCGCAGTCCTGCGTGACGATGCCCACGCCGACGAGCAGCACGAGCGGTACGCAGCCCGCCGCGCGCGGCTCTGGCCGGCCCTGGAGGCTGCAGGATGGACAGTCGACGACTCCGTCGCCGGTCTCTACCTCTGGGCGACCCATCCCGGCCTGGACTGCTGGGCCTCCGTCCAGCGGCTGGCCAGCGCCGGGATTCTCGTCGCGCCAGGCGAGATGTACGGGCAGGCCGGCGTCCGGCATATTCGCGTCGCGCTGACCGCCACCGACGAGCGGATCGACGCCGCAGTCCGGCGGCTTGGCCAGCTTGGCTGACCGGATCAGACAATTCGGTGTTAAATAACGATCTGGGGACTGTCTCGCGCGACTCACCACCGGTATGCCTGGCTAAGGCAGGGATTATGAAGAGTCCGCTCCGCGAGTCGCGCTAGGAGGTGCTGGGCCAGGTGCCCGAGTCAGAGTCGTTCGATGCTTTCTACGCGCGCACCGTGTGGAGCGTCACCAGCCAGATTCACGAGCAGGCCGGCGACGACAGCATGGCCGACCACGCCATCCGCGAGGCCTACGCCCGCGCCTACCAGCAGTGGTACCAGGTAGCCGGCTATCAGGACTCCGAGGGCTGGGTGCTGGCGACCGCCAGGGACGCCTACGAGCGCCGTCGCGCCGGAGCCGCCGCTTCGGGACCAGAGCCGGAAAAGAAGGCAAGTGACTCCGGCACCTGGCCGGGCATCTACCGCCCCGCCGCAGGACAGACTGCTGCGCGGGATGCCGGTTCCGACCCGGAGGCGACTGTCGCGCCGCAGGCAGACGGCCCGCAGACAGGCGCCCCGGCGGCGGCCGCCCGGCAGCGCGGCCGCGGCTCCGGGCGGGGCACGAAGGCAGTCGGCCTGCTGTCCGGCGCCCTCGGTAGCCGCGCAGCAGCCCGCCGCGACGCAGTCGGCGCCGGTGCGAACGGCGCACCCCGGGATGCGCCGGACGACAGCACCATGGCTGGTCGCGCGCCCGGCGGCGCGGCAGGCGCAGACTGGTTCAGCCGGGGCAACGCGGCCGGGTCCGCCACCTCGTCAGCCGACTCGGCGGGCAGCAGTCAGGCAGGCGCCCCCGCTGGCCTGTCCGCCGGTCCCCGAACCGAGGCAGGCAGCTGGGCCGACTCAGCCGGGTACGGCGCTGCGGGCGCGAGCTTCGCAGGCCCACATGCGACTGCCCGCATGAGCGGGGGTGACCCGGCTTTCGGGGATCCCTACGGAGGCGCCTATGCCGACGGCGCGGCGCAGGCGGGCCAGACTGGATTCGGTCAGGGCGACGCCAGAGGTCGCGGCGGGCCTGCTGGCGGTGGCCGCGGCTTCGCACTACCCGCCTCGCGGCGGACCAGAATCGTGGCGGGCATCGCCGCGGCAGCTCTGGTCGTTGCCGGGATCGCGTACTTCGCGGTCGGCAGCGGCCCGGCGAAGTCGGCGGCGCAGCAGGGAGGTACCACCAAGCCGGGCGGCAAGTCCGGGCCGCACATGCTCGCGGCCGGGAAAACCGGCCCGCGATCAGCGGTGCCATGGTCGCTGATCGGGCCGGGGTGGGCCATCGCCGAGCTGTCCACCGCGTCTCCCGCCGCGAACGGGAACGCTGGCGGCAGCGGCACGTACACCACCTACCTGATCGACCCCGAGGGCGGCAGGTACCGGATCACGTCTGCCGCCGGCGGCTCCGCGCCCGAACTGCTCGCCTGGTCGGGGAACGCCAGGAGTGCCCTGTTCGGGTCGAATCTCTCCTCAGAGCAGCCCAGTTACAGCCTGCTGAACGTCGCCTCCGGCCAGACGGCGCCGGTGTCGTTTCCGGCTGGTGTCGTGGCGATCGGGTTGTCGCGGCCCGATGGACTCGCCATCCTGGCCGTCGGCGAAAGGCACGCCAAGTTCAGCTTGCAGCGCTACAGCCTCACCGGCGGGTTCGAGGCGACGATAGCGCGCATGTCGCGAGCCCAGAGCGAGTTCTGGCCCGCGGACGGCTGCACCGTGGCGGCATGCGCGCTCAGCTCGCCGGACGGTGACTTCGATGTCTGGGGCATCGCCGGGCATGAGATGCAACTGGTCAGCAATGCTGGCGGGCACGCGCGCAAGCTGCACGTCCCGGTAGGCGGCGGTTCTCCGTCGTGCGTCCCGCTGACCTGGTGGGACAACAGCACGGTGCTGGCCGACTGCGCGGTGCCCGGATCCCCGGACGCGCAGCGGCTCTGGCTGGTACCGGTCGACGGCGGTACGCCGGCCCCGCTCACCGCCGTGTCGGGTTCGCCGTCGGGCGACGGGATCGTCAGCGGAGCGTGGCGCGCCGACGGCTCGGTGTACGTCACTACCACGAGCTCGCGGCAGTGCCAGGGCGCGCCAGGCGGACCGAGCGGGCTCGGTATCCAGGCGGCTAGCCAGGCCGGCTCGTCCAGCTGGATCTCGATTCCCGGCAGCACCGGTAACGTCAGCACCGTCGTGGCCGCCTCCGGACGCCGGCTGCTCGTGCTCACGCAGACCGGCTGCCCCGGCACGTCCGCACTGGTGTGGCTGAACCCGCGAACCGGAGCAGAGACCACCGTGCTTGGCGCGCCGTCGAGTCAGGTCGGGGTCATCGCCGCCGTTCCCTACGGCAACGGGCCGGCCGCCGTCACGAGCGGGCAGTACACCGCCAGTCAGTAAGCACCGAGGTACCGGACGCCGGGCTCCCGCTAGGCGCGGCGCCGGTACAGCAGCACGGTCAGCGAGCCGAAGACGACGCAGAGGCCGAGGATCCACGCCGCTGACTGCAGGACGGGGGTCGCGACCGGGCCGCCGAGCATCAGACCGCGCATCGCCCCGGCGAAGATCGAAATCGGGTTGACCCGGACGAACGCCTGCAGCCAGCCGGGCATGCTGGCGGCGGGCACGAGTACCGAGCTTGCGAACGTCAGCGGCATGATCAGCATGAAGCCGGCCGCCTGCACCGACTCGGCACTGCGCAGCGCGACGCCGAGGAACGCCATCAGCCAGCACATCCCGACTCCGAGGGCGAGGATGAGTATGACTGCGCCGACGGCGCCCGCGACCCCGCCATGGAACCGGAACCCCAGGGCGGCCGCCACCGCGGTGATGATCAACGTCGACCACCCGGTGCGGACCAGATCGGCCAGGACCCGGCCGGCGATGACGGCCGTGCGGGCCATCGGGAGCGACCGGAACCTGTCGATCAGACCATGCTGGAAGTCGGCGTTCAGGCCGACTGCGGTCATCGTTGTCCCGAAACCGATTCCCTGCACCAGCAGCCCCGGCAGGACGAACTGCAGGTAGCCGCGCGTCGATCCGGAGATCGCGCCGCCGAAGACGTAGACGAACAGGAGCAGGAACATCAGCGGCTGGACTGTCATGGCGATCAGCTGCTGGGGGTCGGAACGAATATGCAGCAGGTTACGACGGGCCAGGACACCGGTCTGGGCCACGATCACTGAGCCGCTCCGGCCGGAACGGCGGCCGCCGGGCCCGCGACGGAACCGGCCTCGCCGGCAGCTGCCCGGTGACCGGTGATGGCCAGGAATGCCTCGTCGAGGCTCGGCAGCCGGACGGCGAGATGCCGCACCCCGATGCCTGCGGTATCGAGCTTGCGCGCGGCCACGCTGACCAGATCCTCATCCGGGACATGCAGCGTGAGCAGTTCGCCGTCGACGGCCGGCTGACCGGCACCGGTCAGGCCGGAGAGCACCGTCACCGCCGCGGGCATGTCGGCCGGCCGGAGCGGCTGCACTTCAAGCACCTCACCGCCCGCGCGGCCCTTGAGCTCGCGGGCAGTGCCTTCCGCGACCGCCACGCCCTGGTCGATGACCATGATCCGGCTGGCCAGGCGGTCGGCCTCCTCGAGGTACTGGGTGGTGAGCAGGACAGTGGTGCCGTCGCCAGCCAGGTCGCGGATCATGTCCCAGAGCTCGTTGCGGCTGACCAGGTCCAGGCCGGTCGTCGGCTCATCCAGGAACAGCACCGCGCAGGCCCACCAGGCTGATGGCCAGGTCCAGCCGCCGGCGCATGCCGCCCGAGTACTCCTTCACCGTGACTCCGGCGGCATCGCCGAGCCCGAACGCCTCCAGTAGCTCTGTCGCCCGCACTCGCGCCGCCCGGCGCTGCTGCCCGAGCAGGCGGCCGATCAGGTAGAGGTTCTCCCGCGCCGAGATGAGGTCGTCCACTGCCGCGTACTGACCAGCGAGCCCGATGAGCGAGCGCACCTGCGCGGCCTGCCGGACGACGTCGTTCCCGAGCACGAAGGCGTGCCCGGCATCCGGCCGGAGCAGCGTGGCCAGGATCTTGACCGCCGTCGTCTTGCCCGCGCCGTTCGGCCCGAGCAGCCCGTAGATGGCGCCAGCATCGACCTCCAGGTCGAGCCGGTCGAGTACGCGCGTGCGGCCGAAGCTCCTGGCCAGCTGAACCGCGCGGATGGCGGGCTCCGTCATCCCGGATCACCTCGTTTCCTGTATCATTTGATTGTCGAGAATCTTGATAGTCGAGATAATGAAGATAAGATATGTCGCGAGTTGAGCGACTGTCAACGCCCGCCCGGCTGGCGGTGGCATGGCAGGATCGGCACGTGCGCGAAGCCGAGGCTGACCGGCGCCGTCAGGGCGAGGAGCCACTGACACCGCGGCAGCAGGTCGTCCAGGAGGTGGCGATGCAGGCGCGCCTGCATCAGAACGCCTACGACCGGTTCGAGGACGCGGCCGCTGCCTACCTGGGCGTCAATCGCACGGCCATGCGCTGTCTCGAAGTGCTGGACCGCGAAGGTCAGCTGACTGCGGGTGAGATCGCGGCGCAGACCCACCTGTCCAGCGGCGCCGTCACTGCCATGCTCGACCGGCTCGAGCGGGCCGGGCTGGTGCAGCGGCTGCCGGACCCGGGTGACCGGCGCCGTGTGCTCGTGCAGCTCACCGACAAGGCGCGGCAGATCGCGATGGAGGTCTACGGCCCCATCATCGAGGCCATGGACGAGTTCGACCGTTACACCGACGACGAACTGCGCCTGCTCGCCGATTTCCAGCAGCTGGCCACCACGCTGCAGGGGCGCAACGCCGACCGGGTCGAGCGGATGCGCACCGAGCGCGACCGGCGCGACCGCTCTGGCTGAGCCGGACGCCCAAGCCGGCCATCGCGGTCACTAGGCTGGCACCCGTGTTCCGTCTCTATGACACCCGCCTGCGCAGCGTGGCAGACATCTCGCCAGCCCGGCCCGGTCAGCTGCGGATCTACGCGTGCGGGCCGACGGTGTACCGGTTCGCGCACGTCGGGAACCTGCGGACGTTCCTGCTGCCCGACCTCATCCGGCGCAACGCCGAGCGGCACGGCTTGCCGGCGATCCTGTGCCAGAACATCACCGACGTCGGTCACCTGGCCGACGACGAGATCGACGCCGACGGCGAGGACAAGATCCTCGTCCAGGCACGGGCCGAGGGTAAGTCGCCGCTGGAGATCGCCCGGTTCTACGAGGATGCGTTCCGCGCCGACTGCGCCGCACTCAACATCGCGCCGCCGGACTACGCGCCGCATGCCTCGGAGTCGATCGACCTCATGATCGCGATGATCGGCAAGCTCATCGAGACCGGGCACGCCTATGCCACGCCGGGCGGATCGGTGTACTTCGACGCCCGCAGCGTCCCCGACTACGGCGCCATCTCGGGCAACCGGCTCGAGGACCTGCGGCCCGGTAACCGGTCCGCCGGCACTGTCGACGCGAACAAGCGGTTCCACGCCGACTGGGCGCTGTGGAAGGGCACCCCGCCAGGCCGCGAGCTGACGTGGGAGACGCCGTGGGGTACCGGGTTCCCCGGCTGGCACACCGAGTGCTCGGCCATGTCGCTGCGGTGCCTGGGCGACGTGATCGACATCCACACCGGTGGCATTGACCTGCGCTTCCCGCACCACGAGGACGAGCGGGCGCAGTCCAACTCGATCGCCGGCCGTGAGGTCGTGCGGCACTGGGTCCACGGCGAGCACGTGCTCTTCGACGGCCGGAAGATGGCCAAGTCCACCGGGAATGTCGTCCTGCTGTCGGACGTGACGGCACGCGGGCTCGACCCGCTCGCGGTGCGCCTCGCCTTCCTCGAGCACCGCTACCGCCAGCAGATGAACCTCACCTGGGACACGCTGACCGCCGCCGACGGAACGGTCCGGCGCTGGCGCGAGCAGGTCGCTGACTGGGCCGACCAGCCGAGCAGGCCGGTCAGCGCCCAGTACTGGGCGCGTATCACCGGGGCGATCGACGACGACCTGGACACTCCGGCGGCTCTGCGCGCGCTGCGGGAGCTGTCGAAGGACCCGGATGTCCCGGCGGGCGCCAAGTTCGAGACGTTCGTGGCGGCCGACCGGGTGCTGGCCCTTGACCTGCCCAGTCTGATCGGACGGCCGCGTCCCGCGCCGCCGGTGCTGCCTCACGGCGCGCAGGCCCGGCTGAGCGAGCGGGCTGCCGCGCGGGAGCGGAAGGACTTCGCGGCCGCGGACCGCCTGCGGGACGAGCTGGCCGAGCTCGGAGTGGCGGTCGCGGATACCGCCGAGGGCCAGACCTGGACGGTGGCGGCCCGCTAGCCCCTCTCGGGCGATTTATGCGGTATGCGTGATGACGCTGGTCGCGCTCGGTAGCGCAACAGATCGCTGGCACCGCGCCAGATTACGCAACGGATCCGCACCAGCGCGCATGATGCACCGTCACATTCTGGCGTGCTGCGCTTCTACGCTGGAGTGGCGTAGATCATCCGGGAACGACAGAGACCATCCGCCCAGATCATCCGCCGAACGGGAGCGCCTGACCATGACGGAGATCACCCTCCGCAGCAGCCGTCCGAGGACATACCTCATGTGCCCGCCGGAGCATTTCGCTGTCGAGTATGCGATCAACCCGTGGATGGATCCGGATAAGCCCGTCGATGTCGGGCTCGCATTGCGCCAGTGGCTGCAGCTCGAGGAAACCTTCACCAGGCTCGGCCACACTGTGCACACCATTACGCCGGAGCCGGGTCTGCCGGACATGGTGTTCGCTGCCAACGGCGCCACCGTCATCCGCGGCAGGGTGCTCGGTTCCCGGTTCCGGCACCCGGAGCGGCAGCCTGAGGCACAGGCGTACCTGAACTGGTTCCGCGCTACCGGCTACGGCGAGATCCGCGAATCGCAGGTGGTCAACGAGGGCGAGGGCGACATCGTTTTCGCCGGCCGGGCCATCCTGGCGGGCTACGGGTTCCGGAGCGAGCAGGCGGTGGCAGCCGAGCTGACTGATCTGTTCGGCCTCCCGGTCATCAGCCTGCGCCTGGTGGACCCGCGCTTCTACCACCTCGATACCGCGCTGGTTGTCCTCGACGAGGACACTGTCGCGTATTACCCGGCCGCGTTCGACGACGCCGGGCAAGCCTCGCTCGCCTCGCATTTCGCCGAGCTCATCGAGGTCAAGGACGAGGACGCCGAGGTGCTTGGCCTCAACGCCATCAGCGACGGAAGAAACGTGGTCCTCCCCGTCCAGGCCGCTGGCATGGCTGCGCAGCTTTCCGAGGCGGGCTTTACTCCCGTCCGGGTGGATATGTCGGAGCTGCTGAAGGGCGGCGGCGGACCCAAATGCTGCACTCTGGAACTGAGGTAGCTGGCGACCGGCAGACGCCCGGCGAGCGCAGGAGGCACGACATGGCAAACACGGCAGGGTCAGCAGGGGCGGGCGCCGGGTCGGCGGCCCAGCTGCGCGCGCAGGCAGCCGCTCACAGTGCCCACAACTATCACCCGCTACCCGTGGTGATCGCCAGCGGCGAGGGCGCCTGGGTCACTGACGTCGACGGGAAGCGGTACCTGGACATGCTGGCCGCCTACTCGGCCATCAACTTCGGCCACCGGCATCCGCGCCTGGTCGCCGCCGCGCAGCGCCAGCTGGAGCGCGTGACGCTGGTCAGCCGGGCGTTCGAGCACGACCAGTTCGGACCGTTCTGCGCGGAGCTTGCCGCGCTGGCGGGCATGGAAATGGTGCTGCCGATGAACACCGGCGCCGAGGCGGTCGAGACCGCCATCAAGGCTGCGCGCAAATGGGGCTACGAGATCAAGGGCGTACCGGACGGCGAAGCCGTCATCGTGGTCTTCGACGGCAACTTCCACGGCCGCACCACGACGATCGTGAGCTTCTCGACTGACCCGGACGCGCGCGACGGGTACGGGCCGTACACGCCCGGCTTCCGGATCGTTCCCTACGGCGATCTGACGGCGCTCGCCGAGGCAATGGACGACAACGTGGTCGCCGTCCTGGCGGAGCCGATCCAGGGCGAGGCGGGGGTGCTCGTGCCGCCGCCAGGGTTCCTGGCCGGCGTCCGTGAGCTGTGTACCTCCCGCGGCGCGCTGTTCATCGCCGACGAGATCCAGTCCGGTCTCGGCCGGACCGGCACCACGTTCGCGTGCGAGCACGACGACGTCGTCCCGGACATGTACATCCTCGGCAAGGCTCTCGGCGGCGGCATCGTCCCGGTCTCCGCGGTCGTGTCGTCCCGCGAGGTCCTAGGCGTGTTCAAGCCCGGTCAGCACGGCTCGACCTTCGGCGGAAACCCGATGGCGTGCGCCGTCGCCCGCGAGGTCATCGCCATGCTGAACACCGGCGAGTTCCAGGAGCGGTCGGCGAAGCTCGGCGCGCATCTGCACGACCGGCTGACCGCCCTGCCGCCGGGCAAGGTCCGCGACGTCCGCGGCCGGGGGCTATGGGCGGGTATCGAGTTCGCCGACCTGCCCGGCCGGACGGCCTGCGAGCAGCTAGCCGAGCGCGGCGTGCTGGCGAAGGACACGCACGGCTCGACCATCCGGCTCGCACCGCCCCTGGTGATCAGCGAGGATGACCTGGACTGGGCTGTCGACCAGGTCGAGTCGCTCGTCCGCTAGGCGTCATGCCGATCCAGATCGTTTTCGAGACGCACTCGATAACCAAGGACAACGAGAACGGCGTTGCCACCGGCTGGCTGCCGGGCACGCTGTCGGCGGCTGGTCGCCAGCATGCCGCGGAGCTCGGCCGGCGACGGGAAAACGATGGCGTCGCTGCCGTCTTCTGCTCCGACCTCGCCCGTGCGGTAGAGACGGCGCAGATCGCGTTCGGCGGCAGCGGCATTCCGGTGCTTCTGGACTGGCGGCTCCGGGAGTGTGATTACGGTGACCTCAACGGCTCCGATGCGGCAGAACTCCATGCGCACCGGCCCGAGCACATCGACGACCCGTACCCGCATGGCGAGAGCTGGCGCCAGGCGGCGGCGCGGGTATCCCGGTTCGTCGCGGACCTGCCCGCCCGCTGGGACAGCCGGCGGGTGCTGGTGGTCGGTCACGTCGCCACCCGCTGGGGGCTCGAGCACCAGCTCCTCGGCACGCCGCTGGAGGAGCTAGCCCGGCGCGACTTCGGCTGGCAGCCGGGCTGGGAGTACACGGCCAGCTAACCGCGACGAGAATCCGGGAAAGCCTGATGCGCCCCGATCCGTGCTTCGGACCTTACCGGTGGCGCGCTGGATCGCGCGGATGCCCGGCTCTAGCGGGCCCTGTCTCGTCGACGAGTCTGAGCCGATGTGCGATGGCAGCCGCCTCGGCCCGGTTGGCCGCGCCGAGCTTGCCGAGGATGTTCGAGACGTGCACGCTCACGGTCTTGGCCGAGATGAAGAGGTCGGCCGCGATAGCAGCGTTGCTCCGACCGGCCGCCACGAGCTGCAGAACCTCGAACTCACGGGGAGTCAGGCCATGATCTCCGGACGGGCCTGGCGCTGACCCAGCCGATGGCGATCCAGTCGCCCCGGACACGGTCAGCGGGATCCGCGCCCGCCGGGCGAGCACGGCGATCTCCCCCGCTAGCGGCTCGGCACCGAGCTCACCGGCAATGCGAGCAGCCCTGGCGAGCGCGCGTCCGGCCTCCTCGCGGTCGGCGTTAGCGGCCAGGGCGGCCTCAGCGACCCGGAAGAGCGCGTAGCCAGTCTCCCAGGGCTGATCAAGTTCGTCCCAGGCCGCCGCGGCCTCCCGCCACTGCTCCAGCGCTGCCCGGCTCCCCTCGGCTCGCGGCCGGTCTGCCCGGGCGATGCGCCCCTGCTCGGCGAGGAAGGTCAGCCGGAGCGCTTCCTGCAGGGGACCAGCGGCCTCGAGCTTCGACGCCTGCGACTGCAGTTCCGCCAGCAAAGTACGTGCGTTCTCGGTGTCGTCATCCGCCTGTACGGCGGCCGGGCGCAGCAACGCGCCGACGGCAACCCGGGTTGCCGTGACGAGCACTGGCCAGGCATAGCGCGGGCTGCTCTGCAGGTCGGCTGTCTGCACGACCTGACGGGCGCCAGCCAGGGCGGACGCCAGTTCTCCGTCGGCAGCGGCAACGTCGACCTCGAGCCGGTACTGGGGCAAGTGGCTCTGGGCACGATGCGAGAGGCCGCCGAGCGCAGTCCGGCCGGCGGCCACGGCGGTTTTCGCGGCTTCGAGGTCGCCCCGCAGCAGCGCCAGGTCACCCGCCACCCGCCAGAGCGACGACCGATGCGGCCCGACCGACGGGGCGCCGAGCGCGCGGCGGAGCGTCTCGCTTGCCTCGTTCCACTGACCAGCCGCGACAAGCGGCTCGGCCTCGTTCGCTGCGAGGATCGCACCGGAGGTACGGGACAGGCCGTACCGCTCCGCGTCCGCCATGCCCTCGCGCGCAACCGCGGCGGCCCGCACATGCTGGCCGGCACCCTCGAGCGCGTGTGACTCGTTGATCGCCGCCCGCAGCACCAGCGGGTAGTCCTGCATCGCGGCTGCGGCCGCCCGCGCCTGGGCGAGCAAGTCGAGGACCGTGGCTACGCTGCCGCCGCCGCCTTCCAGCTCCAGCATGGCGAGTGTGAGCAGAGCAGTGGCCTGCGGTCCCGGGAGTCCGAGGGTGCCGGCGAGCTCGAGCGCTTCCTCGGCAGATGCCCGCGCCTGCACATCGGCGTGCCGCTTGTGCTGAGCGTGCGACAAACTGGCCAGCACTGCGGTCCTGGCCACCTCGTGCTGCCCGTCACTGACGAGGGCGAGCGCAGCACTGAGGTCGTCAGCCTCGGCGGCCAGGTCGCCCTGGGCGCAGAGCGCGGCCCGCCGCTCCAGGATCATCGCTGCCCGGTCAGGCTCGGCAGCGGCGTCAATTTCCTGCAGAGCCGCGGTGGCGAAGGCAACGCCGCGCTCCGACTCGCCCGCCAGGTGCGCGGCGTCCACCGCTGCCGCAAGCACGCGCACGTGGTCAGCTCCGATGCGGTCAGCCGCGTCCGGCACGTTGTCCCACAGCTCGAGGACACGGGACAGGAGACTGAGCTGCTCGGAGTAGGCAAGCACGTGACCGGACTCGGCCGCTGCCTGCCAGGCGCCGATGAGCGCCCAGGTGATGTCGTGGGCCGAGTACCAGTGGTGGGCCAGCGAGATGCCGGCCCGGCCCGCGGGCACCAGCGCCGGGCGGGCCGAGATGGCCTCGGCGTACCGGGCGTGGAGCCGGCTGTGCTCGCCGGGCAGCAAGTCCTCGTGCATGACTTCCTGGATGAGCGCATGCCGGAACTGGTAACCATCCCCGTCCGCAAGCAGCACGTTCGCGGCGACGGCGGGCCGCAGCGCACGCGACAGCTCGTAGTCCCCGAGGCCGGTCACGCCAGCCAGCAGGTCGTGACCCACCCGGATACCGCCGGCACTCGCGACGCGCAGCAGGTCTCTGGTCTCCTCCGGTAGCCGCTGCATACTCGCCAGCACAAGGTCGCGCAGCGAATCGGGGACCTCGGCATCACAGTTGACCAGGTGCTCGACGAACAGCGGGTTGCCATCGCTGCGGCGGAACACGACATCGGCCATCGCCGGAGTAGGCTCGCCGTCAAGGATCGCTGCAATCAGCTCCATCGCATCCGGCCTGGACAGGCGCGGCAGCTCAATGCGCTCAACCGAGCTCATCCGGCAGAGCTCTGCAAGCAGCGGCCGGAGCGGGTGGCTGCGGTGCAGCTCATCGGACCGGAACGTGACCAGTATCAGTAGTCCGGGCAGGGCGTGCTGGTTGCCGATCAGGAACGTCAGCAGGTCACGCGTTGACCGGTCAGCCCAGTGCGCATCCTCGATGATCAGGGTGACCGGCGCGTCCTGCGCCAGCCCACTGAGAAGCGAGAGGAACTGCTCGAACAGCCGGGCTCGCGCCTCACCCTGGAATGCCTCGCCGTCCGGCTCAGCTGGCTCGCCGAGTTCAGGCAGCAGCCGGCCAAGCTCCCGGCCAGCACGGTCCGGCAGCAATTCGCGGACGCCCGCCACGCTCCGCTCGCGCACGAGCTGCCGGAGGACCTGCGTGAACGGCGCGAACGGCAAGCCCGCCGTGCCGAGCTCAAGGCAGCTTCCGCTCAGCACCTGGCCGTCGGCCCGATCGGCAAACTCGCCGATGAGCCGTGACTTACCGACTCCGACCTCGCCGCCGATCAGGACGGCAGCGGTGCTCCCGGCCTGAACGGCGGCATGCGCCCGGTGCAGGACGGCGAGCTCTTCGTCCCGTCCGACGAGAACCGGGCTCACGCGGCAGGGCATCACGTCGTCAAGCATGCCAGCCCCGCGCGACAGGAAGAGCCCAGCGGAGGGCAGGGCGATTGACTCACAGGACATGGCGGCCGGCCTGGCAGGCGAGGACAACTAACGAGGCCGCCGGACACCAGTGCTGGCGCCGACGCACTCGTCGGCTGCCCGGCCGCCGCCACCGGCGCGAGCGGCGGGATCGTGCTGGGCCGGGGCCGTCGCCCGCTGCATGGCGGCAGCCGACTGGGCTGGGAGCGCCGTCCGCTGGGCCTGCATCCTTCGAGCCGGCCGATGGTCAGCGCGCCACGCCTGCCGGGCCGCGCGGATCTGGCGATGTGCCTCGGCCGCGTTCATCAGGTCGGCGGCGCGGCGAGCTGCGATAGCCCGGGAAATTTCGGGATGCATGATTCCTCCTCGATGTCGGACCGGTGAGGTCCATGGCATCGAGATTCGCCGTAAGGCACCCGCGTGCGGATCGGCAGCGTTCCCTATTTCGGCCGCTGAGTTGCCTTAGACACGGGCAGGAAGCCGGAAATAGTCCGTTTTGCGGCTAAAACAGTGCTGGCTTAAGACAGTGCTTGCCTAAGACAGTGCTTGCCTCATGGTCAGGCAGCTAGCGAGAGCCGCGGTGTGAACCGGCCGGCCGGCCGGACTGACCAGATCGTGTGCGGTCACGGCCCGGCGCCGCCGATTGCTCCTGCGCGGCCTTCCTGCGGTCCCGGCTGCCCTGCGACCAGCGTGCGAAGGCGTAGACAGCGCCGCCTGCCGCGCACACGGCACCGCCGAAGAGGAACCATTCCCCCGCGGTCGAGTCAGAGATGAAGATGCTGCCGCCCTGCGAGCCAGCGCTCAGCAGCAGCGTGACCACGAACCAGCCCGCCGCCGGGAGCACTCCGCCGAAAGCCGTGCGCATGCCCTGGGAGCCGAGCACGCAGGTGACCAGGATCAGCAGGTCGAAGAGGATCGCGGCCAGCGGCACCGGCCCGCGGCTGTACTGAAAGGTGCCGATGAGTCCCTGCAGCAGCCCGAGTACGAAGAGTGCCAGGTACGCACCGGCTGTCACCAGGCCGTTGTCGCCGGGCTCAGCACCGGCAGGCTGGTTCCCAGCGGACTTGCCGCGCACACTGCTCACCATCAGAAGGCTAGCCGAGCCCGGCGAACAGGTCCGCCTCCCGGCCAGACGCGCTCGCACGGTCACCGGCCGGACCCGCCAGCAGCGTGTAGTACTCGGTGCCGAGTGCCCGCTGGCCGATGTTGTTGGAGAGCGCGAAGAAGGGACTGTCCACCGAGATCTGAGTGGCATGCGCCCGCATGGCCGCTAGCTTGGCCGCCAGGTATGCCCGGGCGTCGATCTCGGTCGTCACCTGGTCGTCGTCGGTGCCGAACGGCAGTTCGTCGACCGATTCCACCCGGCTAAAGTCCGCCCCGCCGACCACCTGACTTCCAGTGCCGGAGCCATCCTGGAGCAGCCCGATCGCCTCCGCCAGCACCGACTTCGGTATCGCCGTCGCGTAGAACTTGCTGACCAGGCCGCCGGCCAGCTCGAAGGCCCGCCAGGCCACCCGGTGCGCCTGGATGTGGTCGGGATGCCCGTAGAAGCCGTTGGCGTCGTAGGTGACCAGCACCTGCGGCCGCACCTCGCCGATGATCATGAGCAGATCCCGCGCGGCCTCCTCGACGTCGGCCTGCCAGAAGCAGCCGGGCCATTCGTTCGTCTCCGCGCCCATCATCCCGGAGTCGCGCCACCGCCCGGCGCCGGCGAGGTACCGGTGGTCGGCGACGCCCAGCGCCGTGCAGGCGGCCGCCAGCTCCCCGATCCGGTACTGTCCGAGGCCACCGTCCGCGTCGAAGGCCAGGTGCGCGAGCTCCGGCGGGATGACCTCGCCTAGCTCCCCGAGCGTGCAGGTCACGAGCGTGACCGATGCCCCCTCAGCCGCGTATTTCGCCATCGTGGCCCCGGTCTCGATGGACTCATCGTCCGGGTGCGCGTGCACGAGCAGGAGACGCCGGTCGTCCGGTTTGGTCATAGCTGGCGAGCCTACCGACGAGCCGCCAGCGGAAGCCTGGCAGGATCACAGGCGTGACTGATTCCTTTCCTCGCCAGGCCGCGCGCACCATCGGCTTCTCCCTCGGAGCCCCCCGTTCGTTCCAGCTCTCCCCCGATGGCCAGCTGGTCGTCTTCCTGCGGTCGAAGGGCGGTACCGACCCGCTGACCTGCCTGTGGGCTCTCGACGTCGCGACCGCGACAGAGCGGCTCGTCGCCGACCCGGCGGAGATCGGCACCGCCGGCGGGAAGGACGACCCGGTCGAGAAGGCGCGCCGTGAACGCGTCAGGGAGCGCGCCGCGGGCATCGTGGCGTTCGACACCGACAACGCCTTCACCAGGGCAGCGTTCGCCCTGGCCGGCACCGTGTACCTAGCCGACCTCCGACCGGACGGCGCCGGCGTGGTTGCGCTCGCCACGAAGACACCGGCGGCCGACCCGCGGCCTGACCCGACCGGGCGTTTCGTGGCCTACGTGGCGGCCGGAGCCCTGCGCGTGCACAACCTCAGCACGGGCGAGGACCAGGCGCTGGCCGACCCGGAGGGCGCTGAGGGGGTCACCTTCGGGCTCGCCGAGTTCGTCGCGGCCGAGGAAATGAATCGCAGCCGAGGCTACTGGTGGGCACCAGACGGGTCCGCGATCCTCGCCGAGCGGGCGGACGAGACGCCCATCCAGACCTGGTACATCGCCGACCCGGCGAACCCCGACCGCGAACCGCGGGCCGTCCGCTATCCGGCGGCGGGCACTGCCAACGCGGACGTGTCGCTCTGGCTCGTCCCGCTCGACGGCCAGGCAACCGAGGTCAAGTGGGACTCAGCGGCGCTGCCCTATCTGGTCACGGCATCCTGGAGCAGGTCCGGCGAGGGCGACGGTACTCACCAGATCGAGGGAGCTGGTCAGCCCCTGATCGTGGTGGCCAGCCGCGACCAGAAGGACATGCGCATCCTGGCCGTGGACCCGAGTAGCGGCGAGACCACGCTGGTGCGCCGCGACACCGACCCGTCCTGGGTCGACATCGTCACCGGCGTGCCCGCAACGACCGCCAGCGGCCGCATCGTCTGGACCGCTGACATCGACGGCGCCAAGCGGCTGATCGCGGGAACCGCAGCGGAGCATGCGGCCGGAACGGCCGAGATTCTCACCCCGGATACGCTCAACGTCTCCAGCGTCCCGGGCGTCGACGGCGACACGATTCTGTTCGACGCGTACGGAGAGGACCCGGCGGTGCTGTCGCTGTGGACCGCCGGACCAGCCGGACTGACGCAGGTCAGTCCGGACGGCGGCGTGTCGGCGGGGCTGCTCTCGGGCGGTGCTCTGCTTCAGGTCCGGGCCACCCTGGACGGTCCGCGCCGGACGGTGACCGTGTCGCGGCTGGACGCCGGGGAATCGGCCAGCGCAACCGCCGCGATCGGCTCACGGGCCGAAGTCCCGAATCTGCCGGTGCCGAAGCCGCGGCTGACCTGGTCGGCCGCGCCGAGCCGGATCAGGACCGCGATCCTGCTGCCGTCCTGGCACACGCCGGGCTCGGCCAAGCTGCCCGTCCTGTGCGACCCCTACGGCGGCCCGCACGGCAAGCGGGTGCTCGCCGCCGGACCGGCCTACCTCGGCGCGCAGTGGTTCGCCGAGCAGGGCTTCGCAGTTGTCATCGCGGACGGCCGTGGCACGCCCGGCCGCGGCCCGGCCTGGGACCGCGCGGTAGCCAACGACCTCGCCGGTCCCATCCTCGATGACCAGATCGAGGCGCTCCAGTCGGCCGCCGAGGACTGCCGGGACCTGGATCTGAGCCGGGTCGGCATCCGGGGCTGGTCGTTCGGCGGCTACCTGTCCGCGCTCGCGGTGCTGCGCCGCCCCGACGTGTTCCACGCGGGCATCGCCGGGGCGCCGCCCACCGACTGGCGCCTGTACGACACCTGCTACACCGAGCGCTACCTCGGCCACCCGGACGAGCAGCCAGAGGTCTACGCGCAGAGCTCGCTGCTCGCCGACGCCCCGAAGCTCAGCCGGCCGCTCCTCCTCATCCACGGACTGGCCGACGACAACGTCACGGTAGCCCACACCCTCCGGCTGTCCGCCGCGTTGCTGGCAGCCGGGCGACCGCACAGTGTGCTGCCGCTGTCCGGCGTAACCCACATGGCCTCACAAGAGGAAGTGGCCGAGAACCTTCTGCTCCTCCAGGTGGACTTCCTGCGCACGAGCCTGGGTATCGGGGGCTCATGACGACACGAGACCTCACGAGAACACTGCTGGTGGGCGGCTACTCCGGGGACAAAGGGAGCGGATCGGGCATCACCGTGCTCGAGGACGACCAGCTCAGCGCCACGGTCCCGGCGCTTTCGCCGTCCTGGATCGCTCGCCACCCGGAACTGCCGGTCCTGTACGCCGTCGAGGAGTCCGAGCACGGAAAGGTGCGCGCGTGGACGCTCGAGGACGGCCGTCCGGGCCGCGAGCTGGGGAGCGGCGACACCGGCGGCTCCGAGCCCGCGCATCTCACCCCCGACCCGACCGGACGGTTCCTGGTCACCGCGAACTACACCGGCGGCAGCATCTCGGTCCACAAGCTCGCCCCGGACGGGAGCATCGGAGTGCGCACCGACCTGGTCACTCACTCGCAGCACGGCGAGGACCCGCGTCAGGACGCGGCGCATCCGCACATGATCCGGCCGACGGACGACTACCTGCTGGTGGCGGACCTCGGCGGCGACGCGATCTACCGCTACCAGCTGACCCCCGACGGTCAGCTCGAGCCAGACGGCGTCATCGCCGCGCCGCCCGGCTCGGGCCCGCGGCACATCCTGCCGGCCGGCGATCGCTACTACCTCACCGCCGAGCTGAGCGGGCAGGTCCTCAGTTACGACGCGGACTGGCGGCTCGTCAGCACCGTCCCGGCCAGCAAGTCCGACGGCCCGAACCAGCCTTCCGAGCTCGTCAGCAACGGCCGCTACCTGTACGTCGCGAACCGGGGCCCGAACACCGTCAGCGTGTTCGCCCTCGGCGCGGACCTGCCCGGGTATGTCACCGAGGTCGAAGTCGGCGACTGGCCGCGGCACCTGGCCCTGGACGGCGACACCCTGTACGTCGCCAACGAGCGGTCGAGCGAGCTCACGGTCATGCGGATCGACCAGGCCAGCGGCATCCCGCAGCTGGAGCGGACGATAGGCGTGCCGAGCCCGACCGTCGTCCTGCCGTGACTCGTCAGAGGTGCCCTTGCGTGATCCCCGATGCCGGGTAGCGGCCAGCCGGCCAGCCCCCGTCCGGCCGGCCGGGCCCGCGCCCGCGACCTCGGGCTCGCCCCCGGCACACTGTCAGCGGGCCCGGCCAACGCGATCACCGACGTGCCGGGCATCCGGGTCGGCCACGCCACGCTGATCGAAGGCGCCGACATCCGGACCGGCGTCACCGCGATCGTCCCCGGCCCGCTCGTGCCCGAAGGACGCACGCCCACGGAAACGATGCCCGCGGGGCTGTCAGTATTCAACGGCTTCGGCAAGATCACCGGCAGCACCCAGATCGCCGAACTCGGCACCATCGAGACTCCGGTACTGCTGACCGCGACCCTGTCGGTGTTCCGGGTCGCCGACGCGCTGCTCAGCTATCTGCGCGACCTCCGCGGCGGCGAGGCGATGCCGGGCACGCTGAATCCTGTCGTCGCCGAGACCAATGACAGCTTCCTGTCCGACATCTGGGCGCGGCCGATTACCGCCGGGCACGTCCGGGCCGCACTGGACTCGGCCGCGACCGGCCCGGTCGCCGAGGGCTGTGTCGGCGCGGGCACCGGCACCGGGGCGCTTGGCTTCAAGGCTGGCATCGGCACCTCGTCCCGGCTTGTTCCGCTGTCCGGCGGCCAGGTCACGCTGGGCTCGCTCGTGCAGGCCAACTTCGGCGGCGTGCTCACCGTCGGCGGCGTCGCGGTGCCGCGCCCGCCTTGGCTGGGCCCGCCGGGCCGGCTCGCGCCTGGTCAGCAGGTGCCCGGCCAGGGCGCGAGTGGCGGCTCGGACCGGCCCCTCCTGCCGGGCTCCGGCGAAGGAGACCAGCCGCCCCTGGGCTCCTGCGTGATCATCCTGGCCACCGACGCGCCGCTCGACGCCCGGCAGCTCGAGCGAGTCGCGAGCCGCGCGTTCGCCGGGATGGCCAGGACTGGGTCGGACTTCTCGGGCAACAGCGGCGACTACACGCTGGCGATCAGCACCGCCCCGGCGTCAGCTGCCCCGGAGGCTGCGAAGCGGGCGGCGGGAGCTGCCGGCGGCGGCCTCGTTTCCGGTAACGATCTTGACCTGCTTTTTCAGGCCGCGATCGAGGCAACCGAGGAGGCCATCCTCAACTCGGTCTTCATGGCCGAGACCACGACCGGCTTCCGCGGCCATATCCGGTACGCGGTGCCCCTCGACTATGTGCTCGAGCTCACTGGCCGGAAAGCTCGAAACGGTCGTATGTAGTGAGTGTCACACGGCCGGAAGTCCTCCCTCCGGCCGCAGAGTGGTATTCAGTGGATTAGGGTTTCCACGCGACGCGAGCCCGCTGCGCCCCGGCCGTTCGCCCTTAAACCGGGCGGCCACCCGGAAAACGCCTGGCGGACCCGGAGCGTTCCCAGTCAGTTCCAGGGCGGAGACGTCGACGAATGACGCAAGTATCGGATGCGCCGGCTGCTAGTACCCCGGCGGCCAAGACCAGGGCGCAGATTACCCAGAAGACCCTGCGCACCGACCGCTGGTGGGAGCAGCCCGCGATTGTCGCGACGCTGCTGACCATCTGGGTCGCCTACGCGACAGTGCACGTCTTCATCGGCAAGTGGTATTACGTTCCGCGGTACCACTAC
The DNA here is from genome assembly GCA_963711535.1 of uncultured Actinomycetota bacterium. GTDB lineage: Bacteria > Actinomycetota > Actinomycetes > Streptosporangiales > Streptosporangiaceae > JAJYUU01. The sequence continues at coordinate 107,897 of CAVQEN010000013.1, forward strand.
CTCACGCCGTTCTACTCGCCATGCGTCAGCGGTGAGTGCGTGGCCGGCTCGTCCAGTCTCGGCCACTGGATCGGCAGCCTGCCGCCGATCATCCCGTACGCGTTCGTATCGCTGCCGTTCGTGCTGGGCTTCCGGCTGAGCTGCTATTACTACCGGCGCGCCTATTACCGCGCATTCTGGCGGGCACCCGCCGCGTGCGCCGTGCGCGAGCCGCATGAGAAGTACACCGGTGAGACCCGCTTCCCGCTCATCATGCAGAACCTGCACCGGTATTTCTTCTACATGGTGATCGTGATCTCCATTCTGAACACCTACGACGTAATCCAGGCATTCCACGGCAAGACCGGGGGCATCGGGTTCGGCCTCGGCACCCTGATCATGCTCCTCAACGTGGTGCTCCTGTGGTGTTACACCCTGTCCTGCCACACCTGCCGGCACATCACCGGCGGCAGGCTGAAGCACTTCTCCCAGCACCCGGTCCGGTACTGGATCTGGACCAAGATCTCGTGGCTGAACGCCCGGCACATGCAGCTCGCCTGGACCACGCTCGGCACCCTGATGCTGACCGACCTGTACATCTGGCTGGTCGCAGCGCACGTGTTCAGCGACTTCCGGTTCTACAACTAATGCGGGGGTCCTGCAGGGGGTTGTTTCCCCTGGCCACCACAGTGAGGCACCATCATGACTGACATCGACCGGCTCCCCTACGACGTCGTAGTGATCGGCGCCGGCGGCTCGGGCCTGCGGGCGGCCATCGAGGCCCGCCTGGCAGGCAAGCGGACCGCGATCATCTCCAAGTCCCTTTTCGGCAAGGCGCACACCGTCATGGCCGAGGGTGGCTGCGCGGCGGCCATGGGCAACGTCAATCCGCGCGACAACTGGATGGTGCACTTCCGCGACACCATGCGCGGCGGGAAGTTCCTGAACAACCCGCGCATGGCCGAGCTGCACGCCAAGGAAGCACCGGACCGCGTTTACGAGCTCGAGGCCTGGGGCGCGCTGTTCGACCGCACCAAGGACGGCAAGATCAGCCAGCGGAACTTCGGCGGCCACGAGTACCCGCGGCTCGCCCACGTCGGCGACCGGACCGGCCTGGAGATGATCCGCACGCTGCAGCAGAAGGTGGTGGCCCTCCAGCAGGAGGACGCGGTCTCGCTCGGCGACCCCGAGGCGATGATCAAGGTCTACGCGGAGACCACCATCACCCGGCTCATCAAGGACAGCGAGGTCCGGATCGCCGGCGCCTTCGGCTACATCCGCGAGACCGGGAAATTCGTGGTGTTCGAGACCCCGGCGGTCATCCTGGCCACTGGCGGCATCGGCAAGACCTTCAAGGTCAGCTCGAACTCGTGGGAGTACACCGGCGACGGCCACGCGCTCGCGCTGCTGGCCGGGGCCAAGCTGCTGAACATGGAGTTCGTCCAGTTCCACCCGACCCACATGGTGTGGCCGATCTCCGTCCGGGGCCTGCTGGTGACCGAGTCGGTGCGCGGCGACGGCGGTGTGCTGCGCAACTCCGAGGGCAAGCGGTACATGTTCAACTACGTGCCGGACGTGTTCCGCGCCCAGTACGCCGAGACCGAGGAAGAGGCCGACCGCTGGTACTCCGACCCGGACAACAACCGTCGCCCGCCGGAGCTGCTCCCCCGCGACGAGGTCGCCCGGGCCAACAACGCCGAAGTCAAGGCCGGCCGTGGGTCACCGCACGGCGGCGTGTTCCTGGACATCGCCTCCCGGCTGCCCGCCGAGGAGATCCTGCGGCGGCTGCCCTCGATGTATCACCAGTTCAAGGAGCTGGCCGATGTCGACATCACCAAGGAGCCCATGGAGGTCGGCCCGGCGCAGCACTACGTGATGGGTGGCGTCGAGGTCGACCCGGACACCGGCGAGTCCAGCGTGCCAGGGCTGTTCGCCGCGGGCGAGGTGTCCGGCGGCATGCACGGCTCCAACCGGCTGGGCGGTAACTCGCTGTCGGACCTGCTGGTGTTCGGCCGCCGCTCGGGGCTCGGGGCGGCTGAGTACATCGGCCGGCTGGGGCCCAAACTGCCGGTCCCCGACGAGGGCGAGATCGAGGCCGCGCGAACCGAGGCGCTGGCGCCGCTCGAGCGCACCAGGGGCGAGAACCCCTACGCGGTCCACGCCGAGGTGCAGGACACGATGAGCAGCCTCGTCGGCATCATCAGGACCGAGACCGAGATCAAGAAGGCCCTGGCGGAGCTTGACTCCCTCGGCATTCGCGCGGCCGACGTCTCTGCTGCGGGCGGCAGCGCCTACAACCCCGGCTGGCATCTCGCGCTCGACATGCGCAACATCATGCTGATGGCCAGGTGCGTGGCGACCGCCGCGCTGGAGCGCCAGGAGAGCCGCGGCGGCCACACGCGCGACGACTTCCCCGGTATGCGCCCCGCGTGGCGCAAGGTCAACCTGGTGTGCGCGCTTGAGGGCGACGAGATCACCATCACCCGGCAGCCGACCCCGCCGATGCGCGAGGACCTCATCGAGCTGTTCGACCGGGGTGAGCTGCAGAAGTACCTGACCGAGGAGGAGATGGCAGCGCTGCCGCCGGCGCCTGCTGCCGCGTCCGCCGCGAGCGAGGAGAGTCACTGATGAGCTACCAGGCAGCGCTGCGTGTCTGGCGCGGCGACCGCGGCCAGGGCGACCTTGCCGACTACACGGTCGAGGTCAACGAGGGCGAGGTCGTTCTCGACGTCCTGCACCGCCTCCAGGCCACCCAGGCGGGCGACCTGGCCATCCGGTGGAACTGCAAGGCCGGCAAGTGCGGCTCCTGCTCGATGGAGATCAACGGCCGCCCGCGGCTGGCGTGCATGACGCGGATGTCGACGTTCGAGGAGGCGGAGGTCCTGACGATCACGCCGCTGCGCACGTTCCCGGTCATCCGGGACCTGGTCACCGATGTGGCGTTCAACTACGACAAGGCGCGGGAGATCCCCTCGTTCACGCCGGATCCGAAAATCGGCCTCGGCGAGTTCAGGATGCAGCAGGTCGACGTGCAGCGGTCGCAGGAGTTCCGCAAGTGCATCGAGTGCTACCTGTGCCAGAACACCTGCCATGTCATTCGCGACCATGCCGACAACGAGAACGAGTTCGCGGGCCCGCGTTTCCTCATGCGGGTTGCCGAGCTGGAGATGCACCCGGCCGACACCGCTGACCGGCGCGAGATCGCCCAGGAAGACTTCGGCCTGGGGTACTGCAACATCACCAAGTGCTGCACGGAGGTCTGCCCCGAGGGCATCAAGATCACGGACAACGCGCTGATCCCGATGAAGGAGCGGGTCGCCGGCCGCAAGTATGACCCGCTGGTCTGGCTCGGCGACAAGATCGCCCGCCGGCCGCGCGGGACCGGAACGCCCGCGGTACCCGGCAAGGAGTCCTGAGGCTCTCGGGCTCATGATCGTTATGTGAGCGGTCGCGACGCCGGCCGCAGCGGCGCGTGGCCCGCCACGCCGGGCCAGGCCAGGCCGGGCGGAGGCCGGGCTGCAGGACGCTACGCGGGCCCGCAGGACGCTGCGCCGTGGCGCAGGGCCGCGCAGCCGGGGCGCGCCGGACACACGGTGCGCCCATGGCGGGTAGCCTTCCTCAGGAACTGTTCCCGGCACAGGATGTCAGCGGCATCCGCGGGCGCCGCGTCCGGCGGTGCGGTCCGCGCGGGCCGCTGCCTCGCTACTCTGTCCGGGCGAATCCCAACTTGCGCTGGCACTGCAGCGGTACGAACTGCAGCAGTACGAGAGGTTGTCCATGTCGCACATGACCTACCCCGAAGCCATTGTGGTCGGGTTCATTCAGGGCGTTACCGAGCTGTTCCCGGTCTCCAGTCTCGGCCACAACGTCCTGATCCCGGCCCTGATCGGGGGAAGCTGGGCTACCGACCTCAACGTCTCTGCCACCACGTCGCCGTACCTGGCATTCATCGTCGGGCTGCACGTGGCGACGGCTATCGGGATCATGGTCTACTTCTGGCGCGACTGGGTGCGGATCATCGCTGGCTTCCTCACCTCGATCCGGGACCGTGACATTCGCACGACCGACCAGAAACTCGCCTGGATGCTTATCGTTGCGACGATCCCGGTCGGCCTGGCCGGGCTGGTGTTCGAGAACGAGTTCCGGGTGCTGTTCGCCAAGCCGGTCAGAGCCGGGATCTTCCTGATCATCAACGGCCTCATCCTCTTGGCGGGCGAGCGCTTCCGCACGAAGCGGTCGCGACTCGCCGACATCGAGGCCAGCCAGCAGCGCGACGCGGTCGAGAGCGGGATCACCCGCACGTCCTCGGTGCACGCCGGCGGTCAGCGAGCGGCCCGGCTCGACGAGATCCAGCTCGCCGGGGAGGCGGATCAGCGGCTGGCCCAGCGCTCCTATGTCGAGGCAGTCGTGATCGGCGCAGCGCAGATCCTCGCGCTGCTGGCCGGCATCAGCCGCGACGGCGTCACGATGGTGGCCGGCATGTTCGGCGGCCTGTCCCGCGAAGACGCGGCCCGGTTCGCGTTCCTGCTGGCGACGCCGGTCATCCTCGCGGCAGGCGTGCTGAAGGCCGGCGACCTCATCAGCTACGGCAAGGGCGACTACGGGCCGATCCTGGCCGGCAGCATCCTGTCCGGGCTCGGGGCTTACATCTCGGTCCGGTTCCTGGTGAAGTACTTCCGCACCCGGACGCTGACGCCGTTCGCGATCTACTGCGTCCTGTTCGGCGTCGGCAGCGTCATCTACCTGTCGGTCAAGTAGCGGCCGCCTGCCGTCGGCGATTTCCCGCGCGGGAGGGGCAGTTGCCCGCCCGTTTCATCCCGGCTCTCGCGCGCCTGACGAATGGGATGCCGTAGCCGCCGAGTATCTCCGCTACGCAGTGTGTCCCGACGATCGCCGGTCGTCAGTATTCTGGAGGTATGCCCCCAGAAGTACCCGTTCCGTTGTCTGCTGTCGGTCTCCGCCTCGTCGGTGAGGTCGGGCAGACGGCGCTGAACGATCTGGCGTTCGGCGACGCCAGCGCAGTGGCCGAGTTCGACCAGCACGTCGCCGCCGTCCGCGCGGAGCTTGCCGTCTGCCAGCGCCCGCTCGTCGTCAGCGCGCAGCGGGCAGGCATCGCCGCGTGGCGTCTGGCGCGCTCGGGCCGGCCGCTGCGCGGCGGCACCGGACAGCCCGTGGCGGCCACTCAGAACGCGGGCGTCCAGCCCGCGATTGCGGTGCCCGCACTGGCTGCCAGATCCTGTCCGGATGTGCCGTTCGTGGCGAGCGCGCTGTGCCCTGAGCCGATACCGCCGCTCCGGCTGCTACTGCACTATGCCTGCGGCTTCGTCGAGGCGGCGGTGAGCGGCGACTGGTGGCCGGGCGACCTGGCACTTGCTCCGGGCGAGCCCACCGCGGCTGCGACGGGTCCAGGCGGAGTGCCACCCAGCGGAATCGACTGGCCGTCGATGCGAATGGCCGCCATCTGCCACCTGGTGAGCATCGCGGAGGCGGCCGCCGACGTACCACCCGGCCTGGACACATTCACCGACGGCCACGCGCCCTGACGGAGCCAGTCCCGAGGACTACTCGCCGCGCGAGCGCCGCCCGCGAAGACGGCCACGTTCCTTGGCGTCCAGAATGCTCTTGCGCATCCGCACCGCGGCCGGGGTTACCTCGACGCATTCGTCGTCGGCGCAGAACTCCAGGGCCTGCTCCAGGCTGAGCAGCCGCGGCGGGATCAGCCGCTCCAGTTCCTCACCCGAGGACTGGCGGACGTTCGTGAGCTTCTTCTCCTTGGCGATGTTGACGTCCATATCGTCTGACCGCGAGTTCTCGCCGACGATCATGCCCTCGTACACCTCGGTGCCAGGCTCGACGAACAGGCTGCCGCGCTCCTGCAGCGCGAACATCGCGTAAGTCGTCGCCGTTCCGGTCCTGTCGGCCACCAGTGAGCCGGTAGCCCGGGTCCGCATGTCGCCGAACCACGGCTCGAAGCCCTCGAACACGTGGTGCGCGATGCCCGTGCCCCGCGTCTCGGTGAGGAACTGCGTACGGAACCCGATCAGGCCGCGGGCAGGCACCGTGAAGTCCAGCCGGACCCAGCCGGTGCCGTGGTTGGACATGTTCTCCATCCGGCCCTTGCGGAGGGCCAGCAGGGTGGTCACCGTGCCGAGGTACTCCTCGGGGCAGTCGATGGTCAGCCGCTCGACCGGCTCGTGCACCTTGCCGTCGATGATCCGGGTCACGACCTGGGGGCGGCCGACCGTCAGCTCGTAGCCCTCGCGGCGCATCTGCTCCACCAGCACAGCGAGTGCCAGCTCGCCGCGGCCCTGAACTTCCCAGGTGTCCGGGCGCTCGGTGGGCTGCACGAGCAGGCTCACGTTACCGACCAGCTCACGGTCGAGCCGGTCCTTCACCATCCGCGCGGTGACCTTCGAGCCCTTCACCTTGCCGACGAGCAGCGAGGTGTTGACGCCGATCGTCATCGAGATGGCGGGCTCGTCGACGGTGATGAGCGGCAGCGGGCGCGGGTCCTCGGCGTCGGCGAGCGTCTCGCCGATCATGATGCCGGCGATGCCGGCCACTGCGATGATGTCGCCGGGCCCCGCCGTCTGCGTCGGCACCCGGTCGAGTGCCTCGGTGAGGAACAGCTCAGTGATCTTCACGCGCTCGACCGACCCGTCCCGGCGGCACCACGCGACGTGCTGGCCCTTGCGGATCTCGCCGCTGAACATCCGGCACAGCGCGATCCGGCCCAGGTAGGAGGAGGCGTCCAGGTTCGTGACCCAGGCGCGCAGCGGAGCGTGCGGGTCATACACCGGCGCCGGAACCGTGTCGCGCAGCACTCCGAACAGCGGCTCCAGGTCCTCGGAGTCCGGCATCGAGCCATCCTCGGGCCTGTTCAGCGACGCTCGCCCCGCCCGCGCGGAGGCGTACACGATCGGGAACTCGATCTGGTCCTCGGTGGCGTCGAGGTCCAGGAACAGCTCGTAGCAGGCGTCCACCACCTCGGCGATCCGGGCGTCCGGCCGGTCCACCTTGTTGATCACGACGATGACCGGCAGCTTCGCCTCGAGCGTCTTGCGCAGGACGAACCGGGTCTGCGGCAGCGGCCCCTCGCTCGCGTCCACCAGCAGCACGACGCCGTCGACCATGAACAGGCCGCGCTCGACCTCGCCGCCGAAGTCAGCGTGGCCGGGTGTGTCGATGATGTTGATCGTCAGCCCGCCGTGCTGCACCGCAGTGTTCTTGGCGAGGATCGTGATGCCCTTCTCCCGCTCCAGGTCGCCGGAGTCCAGCACGCGGTCGGCCACCTGGGCTCCGGCCCGGAACGCGCCCGACTGCCACAGCATGGCGTCGACCAGCGTGGTCTTGCCGTGGTCGACGTGGGCGACGATCGCGACGTTGCGGAGATCGTCGCGGGTGGCGAGCTCGCCGCTCGAGCCGCCGTGGGCGGACGCGGCGCTGATGGTTGCAGGACTGGCAGGCATGGCGGAGAGGCTCCGAACAACTGTGGGAAGCGCCGGGATTACGGCTTGCCTCTCATTCTAGTCGGTCCTGACCAGGTACCGGGCAGGGCTGCCCGATGTTCCCCCTGCGGCAGCGAGAGCCGGACATCGATACTATATAGAAACTTTGTTCGAACACGGATACTCTGAGGGCATGGCCGCAGCATTTGTCCCCACCGGGTGGCCCGACGGAGTGCACCCGCCGGGCACTCCGGGCTTCGAGCAGACCGCTGTCAACTGGCTGCTCGACGTCGTGCCCCCGGACTACCGGCTGCACGGGGTGCTGCTGCGGCACCCGGTGGCACTGGTCACGCTGGCCCGGCATCACCTGGCAGCCTGTGTGGAGGGCGCCCGGCAGGGCTACCGGAGCGCGCGGGCCGAGCTCGGCCAGGATCTGCCGCCAGCCAGCCTGACCGCGGTGCTGGCGGCGTACAAGACCGAGGGCCAGCGGCTTGTCGCGGCCCAGCGGGCAGCTGACCTCATCGGCCGGGCGATGCGCGGCGAGACGTTCGTTCCGCAGTTCGGTGGCGCCCCGGATCCGGCCCGCCACCGTCCGGACAAGCAGGGGCTCGGAGCTTCCGCGGCCGGCCCGGAGTCGCCAGCTCGCGAGCGCAGGGCTGGCTGACCCGGCCAGCTCCGCCACTGGCGCTCGGGATGTCAGCACATGGTTCTGACCGGACCACATGTCTTCGTGATCATGTTCCGGTGGCGACTCGCCTGCTCAGGTCCGAGCGTGGAGGCGCTCGATGACGGGGGCGAAGGTCCGCATGTACGGCTCGTGCACCGTCACGTAGGAGAAGCCCCAGCGCTCCCGGCTGCGCCGCAGCTGCGCGGCGATCTCGTCGGCGGTCCCGAGGAGCAGAAACGGGGTATCGAGGATCCCGGCCAGAGCAGGGACAGCGCGATCGTCGGTCGCGGCGTGCGACTCGTAGTAGTCGCGGAACTGCGTCAGGATCTCTTCGGCAGCGGCCCGCCGGTCACTGGTGATGACCACCCGCTGTACCAGCAGATGCCACTCGATGTCGTCCGCGCGGCCGCCGGCACAAGCACGGGCGAAGGCCACCCGCTCGTCTACTTCTGCCGCCGTCCCCAGCCGGAAAGTGCCCGGCGGCTGTCCCGTGACCTGATAAGTGCCGGCCACGCCGACGATCTGGGCGTGCTCGCCCGCCACCCTCAAGACCGAGTCGCCCGTGCCGCCCACCAGGAGCGGCGGTCCGAAGCCGCCGAATCCGGCCCGCTGCACCGGCTTGGGCGAGGACTGGCCCGCGCGAAGCTGACTGAACTCGCTACTGAAGAAGCGCTGCAGCTCAGTGATCATCTGCCCGAGCTTCGCCGCTCGCCCGGACGGCCCGGACCAGTCGATGCCTGCTTCGTCGAACTCCCACTTCATGTGCCCGGATCCGAGGCCGACTTCGAGCCGCCCGTCCGTCAGGATGTCCGTCGTCGCGATCTCGCGCGCGAGCAAGGCCGGGTTCCAGAACGCCGCGTTGAGCACGAGGGTGCCGACACGGAGCCGCTGAGTAGCGTCGGCCGCGCTTACGAGCAGCGGAAACGGCGCGGGGATGCTGAGGTGATCCGCCGAGAACACCGTGTCGTAGCCGTACGACTCGGCCTCCCGGCACTCGTCGGCAAACTCCTGCCGCGAGCTGATGCCGAAGACATTGAAGGAGAACCGGAAGTCGCGCATATCGCTACCCTGGCCGGCGCTCGCGGCACACGGCAGGTGAATCTGCCGACAGCAGAGCCAGCCACACTAGATGCCGGCAGCTGAGAGATCGGCGCGGCCGGCTCCGTGTCCGGCGTCGGCGCCTCAGATGCTCCCGAGGTCCGGCAGAAGAGCGGGCGCGATCTGTGCGGCGGGCACGGGCGAGCGCTCCGGAGCGGCCCAGCCAGTCCCCGGAACGTACTCGCGGAGGACGCGGGCGGGAACGCCGCCGATCACGGCGTAGTCGGGCACGGCCCCGCGGACGACGGCGCCGGCGGCCACGACCACGTTTCTGCCGACGTCTGAGCCGGGCAGAATGACCGCGCCGGTGCCAAGCCAGGTACCCGCCCCGATGCGGACACTGCCGTTGACCGGCCACTGCCGTCCGACCGGAACGCCGACGTCGGCGTAGCTGTGGTTCTGGTCCGTGATGTAGACGTACGGCCCGGTGAACACGTCGTCGCCGACCTCGATCGAGTGGTGCGCAACGATGTGGCTGCCGCGGCCGATCACGCAGCGATCCCCGATGCGCAGCACCGGGTCCGGGCCGAGATCATGCCCCGGTGCCATGCCAGCGCACAGCGTGACCAGCTCGGCGATCATGCACTGGTCGCCGAGCTCGATCCAGCCTTCGCCGTAGACGGCGCCAGTCGGAAACGCCATCAGCGATCCCGGCCCGAACGCGGCGAAGCGTCGCCCGGCCGCCGACTCGGCCGTGATCGTCCCGGCCGCGGCCAGCCGCCGCCAGGCTCCTTGCACCGCTCCGGCTACCAGCGCGCGGCGCCGCCGGGCGAGCTCGTGCCTCCAGGTCATGGCCGCTAAGGTACCCCGGCGCGCCGCCGCTCAGGAAGATCGCCCGGCAGCAGCACAGGTATCGGGGGTAAATCTGTTAGTGAGGTACTTTCGCGCACCCTGGCTGCGCGGAAGTACCTCACTAAGGCCGCGCGGCCTCGGGTTACGTCGCCGCAGCGAGCTGGCCGCAGGCGCCGTCGATCTGGTCACCGCGGGTATCGCGCACGGTTACCGGGATGCCACGCGACGCGAGCCGGTCGAAGAACTCGTCGGCTACGTCCGGGTCGGACGCCGTCCACTTCGAGCCGGGCGTCGGATTGAGCGGGATCAGGTTCACGTGCGCCAGCCGCCCGGCAAGCAGGCTCGCCAGCAGATCGGCACGCCAGCCCTGGTCGTTGATGTCGCGGATCATCGCGTACTCGATCGACACCCGCCGGCCGGTCACCGCGGCGTACTCCCAGGCAGCGCCGAGAACCTCGGCCACGTTCCAGCGGCGGTTGACCGGGACCAGGTCGTCGCGAAGTTCGTCGTCGGGCGCGTGCAGGGAGACTGCCAGCCGAACCGACAGTCCCTCGGCCGTCAGCCGCCGGATGGCCGGCACCAGGCCGACTGTCGACATCGTCACCGAGCGCTGGGAGATGCCCAGGCCTGCAGGCGCCGGCTCGGTGATGCGCCGGACGGCCGCCAGGACGCTGGCATAGTTCGCCAGTGGCTCGCCCATGCCCATGAACACCACGTTCGACACGCGGCCTGGCCCGCCTGGCACAGCGCCGGCGGCCATCGCCCGGGCACCGGCAAACACCTGGCCGACGATCTCGGCCGTCGACAGGTTCCTGGTCAGCCCGGCCTGCCCGGTGGCACAGAACGGGCACGCCATACCGCAGCCCGCCTGCGAGGAGACGCACATGGTCACCCGGTCCGGGTAGCGCATGAGCACCGACTCGACGTAGGCACCGTCGAAGGCGCGCCACAGCGTCTTGCGAGTCGTGCCGCCGTCACACTCGAGCTCGCGCTGAGCAGTCAGCAGCGGCGGCAGCAGCGCGGCGGCGAGCTCAGCGCGCATGTCTGCCGGGAGGTCCGTCATGTCGCTCGGGTCGTCGGTCAGCCGCGCGAAGTAATGGCGCGACAGCTGATCGGCGCGGAAGCCTGGCTGCCCCAGCTCGACAACGGCGGCGCGGCGGCCCGCGGGATCGAGATCGGCCAGGTGCCGCGGCGGGCGAGCCCGGCGCCCGCGAGCGGCTCCCCCCGTGCCAGACCCAGCCGCAGCCGCTGGTACGGGCCCCGCGGACCCGGCAGCACGCAGCTCGCCAGAGCCAGGCTCGGCCATGTCCAGGTCGGCCGACGCCAGCCCGAGCGGCAGCTGCCCGGGCGGCACCAGCTCAATCGCCTCTGCCACTGAGCGGTCACCTCCGGTAGTCTGCCGCGGTCAGCCGTGCCACCCGAACTGTGACACAGTGATCAATCTCTGCGCATCGCCCTACCGACCTGCGGAAAGTCGGTAGATTTCGGGTGTGCCGACGTTGCGCAGAGGATCCCGCCAGGGCTCCAGGATATCCGCCACCACCGACGGGCCAGGTGCGCCCGCCGGGGCTGAGCGCACCGGTACGCCCGAGCGGGCCGGCCGGGCGAGCAGCCGTGGCAGTCGCCCCGGCAGTCGCCCCGGCGGCCGCCCGGCCGAGAACGCGGGCCGGCCGGCGACGCTGCTCGACAGCGTCAGCCCCTACGGCAGCCGCCGGGTGGTCGTCGAGTACGACGGCGCGACCACGTCGGCCTACCTGCACGACAGGTCGGGCTCGATCGCGGCCACCTGGATTGCCAATCATCAGCAGGCGCCGGAGACAGTCGATCTGTCCAGGCTCCGCGCGGGCGCCTCACCCGAGATGCCGGCCGACCACACCAAGCACCCTGGCGGCCGGCCGCCGATCAACCCGTCATCGCTCCGCGCTGTCTGGCTCGAGGAAGGCGACGGCGTCGCGATCCTCGAGAACGGCGAGCCGCTGGCGGTCATCCCCGGCTGGTCCAGCGTGGCCAGCGGCATGCCCGGCTACAGCCGCGATGTCATCGGGCAGACGCCGTTCGCCTGGTCGCTTGACGACGCCCGGGAGGGCTTCAGCACCCGGATCTCGCAGTCAGGTCAGTTCTGGCGCTGGCGGGCGAGCGCCGGCTCGTGGGCGCTCTTCCAGCAGGCTCTCCTCGGCCACCTGCTCGCGCGCCTCGGCCCCGGCGGCGGCTACTGGGACGTCAGCGGCGGCAAGACGCCGTCGGTCGGCGTGTCCGAGCGACCGCCAGTCCCGCGACGGCCGTTCACCGTCCTGTCCACCGTCGGCATGAGCGGCCAGCGCATGCCGGTCGTCGAGCAGACCGGCGAGGGTGCCGACGGCCGCGCGCGGATCGAGCTGGCCCTCGCGACCACGATGCCGAGCGCGGAGGCGGCGCGGATCTTCCTGTGGCTCGGGCAGTTCCCGTGGCGCGAGATCAGCTGGCTCGGCTCCGGCCACAGCGTCCCGTGGTACCACGAGCCCGCGACGTTCCCGCTCGGCGGCGGGAACGACGCCGTCCTCCTCCTCGACGACCCGTCCCGGCTGCCCGGCCCCGAGGTGCCGCGCCTTGACGGCTTCCGGTCGAGCAACGAGCCGGTGCGCTGGCTGTGGATTATCCCGATCAACGAGCGGGAGCGCCGCCTCGCCCGCGAGCGCACCACCGCCAGCCTGGTCACGCAGCTAGCGGTCCAGCGCCGCAGCTGGGTCTACGACCGCTAGAAAATCACTTCGACCCGAAGCGCTCTCCGGGCGCAGGTGCGGACGTCATTCTCCCGGATGCTCGAATCGGTGCGCGGCCGTCGCGAGTGCTTCGACCTCGTCCGCGGTGAGTGTGATGTCACCGGCGGCAACGTTCGCTTCGAGTTGTTCGATCGTGCTTGCGCCGGGGATGACGACGACCGGGTCATGACTAGAGGTCCAGGCCAGCGCAATCGCGGCGGGAGTGGTAGTGTGGCTGGCAGCGAGGGCACGCAGTTCGGCGAGCAGCGGCCGGAAGCGGTGAAGGTTAGCCGTGGTGGGCGGGAACGCGGCGAAGCGAAAGCCGAGTCGCCGCCACCCACGGAGGCCAGCCGGCGGGTGCTCGGCGTCGTAGCGGCCAGTGAGCATTCCCTGGGCGAGCGGACCGGCCGCGATCACCAGCCGGCGGTGTTCGGCTGCCCAGGGCACCATCTCGTTAAGCGGCTTGCGGTGGAGGAGGTTCAGCCGGACCTCGTTGGCGATGACAGGCTGCCCGGCGGTCGCTTCGGCTTTCTGCCACTGGGTGAGGCTGTGGTTGCTGACCCCGATCGAGCCGATCACGCCTGTGTCCCGGGCTCGTGCGAGCCCGTGCATGATCGGGCCGCGGGCCGGCGGGCTCGGCATGTGCAGGAGGTACAGCGGTATCGGGGTGAGGTCGAGCCTCTGGCGGCTCGCACCCGCGGCCCGGTCAATCGCGCCCGGTAGCGGGAGGAACGGAAAGAACTTCGAGGTGACGACCACATTCGTGGCGTTGTGGCTGGCGAGCACGTGCCCGAGCAGCCGTTCGCTGCGTCCTGATCCGTAGCTGGCGGCGGTGTCAAAGTGCGTCACGCCGAGTTCGAGCGCCCGGGCGATGATGGCCTCGGCGAGCCCGGGGTCGAACGAGCGCTCGCCGAAGCGGATCGTTCCCAGGCCGATCTTGCTAACCGGAGCCAGGTTCTCGACGGTCGCGTAACGCACGGCTCAGCCTCCTGTGGCCCTGCGCGAGAAGGTGACGACACCAGCGTAGCGTAATCGGACAGTATTGTCCGATTACTGAGGCGTGACTGACTGTACGCTTCCAGAGTGGCTAGGAGCCCAGCGGTGCAAGACCACATCACGACGGCCATCCTCGACCAGGCCGCCCGTGTCCTGGCCGAGCGCCGGGAGGCCGCGAGCCTGGCTGATATTGCCCGCGCCGCGGGAGTGGCCCGGTCGACCCTCTATCGCTACTTTCCCAGCAGAGAGGCGCTACTCCAGGCCCTCGCCGGGCTGGCGGCCACCGAACTCCGAACCCGAGTCCACGAGGCAGAGGTCGAGACCCTTCCCGTGCCTGAAGCGATCGCTCGGGTCACCCGTGGCTTCATCGCCACCGGAAGCAAGTACGTAGCCCTCGCCTACCTGCAGCCCAAGCGGCCGGCTCCGGCGACCCCGAGCTGAACCAGCCACTGCTGCTGCTCTTCGAGCGAGGTATTCGGGATGGAAGCCTGCGCAAGGACCTGTCAGCGCAGACCCTGCTCAGCATTTATGCCGACCTCATCGAAGGAGCGATCTACCGAGCGGCCCGGGAGCAAAGCGGAGTCGAGCATGCCAGCGCGGGCATCCTCACGGTGTTCCTCGAGGGAGCGCTCTGCCAGGCTGCTGACCCGTGAGGAAGGACCCGGCGGCTAGGTCGCGTGACCGTTCGTGATGAAGACCGCGAGCAGTACATAGACCACCGGCGCCATCACCAGAAGTGAGTCGAGCCGGTCCATGATGCCGCCGTGGCCGGGCAGCAGGTGGCCCATGTCCTTGATCTCCAGGTCCCGCTTGATCATGGACTCGACGAGGTCGCCGAGCGTGGCGGCGGCAACGGCGGCCAGGCCGAGCAGCACGCCCTGCCAGACGTACCCGCCGAGGAGCCGCGGCAGCAGGAGCGTCCCGGCGGCGAGGCAGAGCACCAGTGATCCGGCGAGCCCTTCCCAGGTCTTCTTCGGGCTGATCCGGGGTACCAGCGGGTGCTTGCCCACGAGGATGCCTGCCAGATAGCCGCCAGTATCACTGCAGACCGTCAGCACCACGAACAGGAAGGCGCGCCGCGCACCGTCTGGCTCGGCGAGCATCAGGGCCACGAAGACGGCTGCCAGCGGCAGATACAGCAACGTGAAGATGCCAGCCGTCACATCCCGGACAAAGCCTTCGGCACCACCGGTCAGCCGCCAGGCCAGTACCGCGATGCCGGCAATGCCGAGCGCTGCGAGAGACCAGCGCGCCTGCGTCCAGTAGGCCAGCGTGACCATGGCGACGCCGCCCGCCGCGATGGGCACTAGCGGGAGGTGGATCTCCCGTGAGCCGAAGGCGTGCCGCAGCTCCCACAGCGCGACGGACAGGATAATCCCGACATACAGCAGGAACGTCGCCTTGACGGTGAACAGCGTCAGGACCGCAAGCCCGCCGAGCAGCAGGCCGACTGCGATCGCCGCGGGCAGGTTACGGCCGGTCCTGATGGGCCTGTGCTCGGTCACCTGACCTGCCTTCCCGTTTCCTGGCAGGTCGGTCTGCCCCTGACCGGTCTTGTCCTCCGCCCGCAAGCTAGACCTCGAGAAGCTCGGATTCCTTGTGCTTGAGGAGCTCGTCGACCTGAGCAGTATAGGTATGCGTCAGCTCGTCCAGTTCGCGCTCCGCGCGACGGCCGTCGTCCTCGCCCGCATCGCCGTTCTTCACCAGCTTGTCGATCGAGTCCTTGGCGTGCCGGCGGATGTTGCGGATCGACACCCGGCTGTCCTCGGCCTTGGTCCGGGCGACCTTGATGAACTCCCGTCGGCGCTCCTCGGACAGGTCCGGGAACACCACGCGGATGATCGTGCCGTCGTTGGACGGGTTCACGCCGAGGTCGGAGTTCCTGATCGCCTTCTCGATGGCCGCCATCGAGCCCTTGTCGTAGGGCTGGATGATGGCCATCCGGGGCTCCGGCATGTGGAAGGACGCCAGCTGGTTCACTGGCGTCTGGGTGCCGTAGTACTCAGCCGTGATCTTGTTGAACATCGACGGGTGAGCCCGGCCAGTCCGGATGCTGTTGAAGTCGTCCTTGGCCACCGTGACGGCCTTCTCCATCTTCTCCTCGGCTTCGAGGAGGCTCTCGTCAATCACTGCGGCTCCTGTGCGTTGGTGTGCGGTCACTGCAGCGCGTCTGCGGCATCTCCCAGTATGTCCGCCGGCGCTGGCCCGGCACAGCGCTGCCGCTCGCTGGCGTCATCGGGCTGACCGGCTGACCAGAGTCCCGATGCGCTCGCCGCGGACCGCCCGGACCACGTTTCCTTCCCCCATCAGGTCGAAAACGACGATGGGCAGGTCGTTGTCCATGCACAGGCTGACGGCGGTCGCGTCCATGACGCGCAGCTCGCGGCGCAGCACCTCGGTGTAGTCGAGATGGTGGAAGCGCACGGCGTCGGCGTTCTTGCGCGGGTCGGCGTCGTAGACGCCGTCCACCTGGGTGCCCTTGAGCACGGCCTCTGCACCGATCTCCAGCGCGCGCTGGGCCGCGCAGGTGTCGGTCGAGAAGAACGGCGCGCCGAGGCCGGCCCCGAAGATCACGACCCGGCCCTTCTCCAGGTGCCGGATCGCGCGGCGGGGGATGTACGGCTCGGCGACCTGCCCCATGGTGATGGCCGTCTGCACGCGAGTCTCGACGCCGAGCTTTTCCAGCACGTCCTGGAGGGCAAGGCAGTTAATGACAGTGCCGAGCATGCCCATGTAGTCGGCGCGGGACCGGTCGATGCCACGCTCCGAGAGCGCCTCACCGCGGAACATGTTCCCGCCGCCGACGACAACGGCGATCTGGATGCCTTCCCTGGCAGCGGCCGTGATCTCCCTGGCGAGGTGGATGACCACGTCCGGGGAGATACCGAGTGGCTCATCGCCGGAGAAGGCCTCTCCGGACAGCTTCAGCACGACCCGCCGCCAGCTCCCGGGCTCAGCCGGGGCGGCGCTCGCCGCGCCCCGTGACTCCGGGTCGCCGGGCGGGCTGTCAGCCACTGCGGTACCACCCTCCGCCAGGGTCAACCTGCCTGGCCGATCTGGAACCTGGCGAAGTCCAGCACGCTGGCCCCGTGCTCGGCAAGAAGCTGCTTGACCGATTTCTTCTGATCCCGGACGGACGCCTGCTCCACGAGCACGATGTCCTTGAGGAAGGCGTTCACCCGGCCTTCGACGATCTTGCCGATAGCCTGCTCCGGCTTGCCCTCATCCCTGGTCACCTGCTCGAAGATGCGCCGCTCGTTGGCGATCGTCTCATCCGGGACCTGCTCGCGCGTGACGAACTGCGGGCGCATAGCCGCGACCTGATGCGCGACGTCCTGGCCGACCTCGCTGTCTGCCTTGTCGAGCTGGACAAGAACGCCCAGGGTCGGCGGCAGGCCGGGGTCGGACTTGTGCAAGTAGCTGGTCACGAAGCCGCCCTCGAACCGGGCGTAGCGGCCGAGCTCGAGCTTCTCCTTGAGCGTCGCGCCAGCCTCCTCGATGAGCTGCTGCGCGGTCTGGCCAGACCGGACCTCAAGGCCGAGGACCGCCAGCCGGTCGGCCGCGCCTGCCTTCAGCGCGGCGGCCGCGATGTCGGCGGCGACTTCCTGGAACCTGTCGGTTTTCGCGACGAAGTCCGTCTCGCAGTTGAGCTCGAGCAGGACGCCCGCGCTCGTCCCGTCGAGCTGAGCGGTCACCAGGCCCTGCGCAGCCGTGCGCTGGGCGCGCTTGTTGACGTCCTTGGCTCCCTTGATGCGCAGCGCCTCAACTGCGGCGTCGTAGTCGCCATTGGCCTCGACCAGGGCATTCTTGCAGTCGAGCATGCCCGCGCCGGTCTGCTCGCGCAGCCTCTTCACGTCAGCGGCGGTGTAGTTCGCCATGTCTCCATCTTTCGTTGTCGTCATACCGGCCAGCCACGGCCGGCTCGTGTGCGCCCTGGCCGGCCGGCTAGGCCCTGGTCGGACAGCTGCCTCCTCGTCGCCCGGCTGCCGGCGCCTGGGCGACCGCCGCGACGGTCAGGGTGCCGCGGCGGTCAGTCCGGCAAGCCGGTCCGGCCGTCCCAGCAGGTCAGGCCGACGTGCTCTCGTTGCCAGCCGCGAGTGTTGCCGGGGTTGAATCGCCCGTCGCTGACTCGCCCGCGGCTGCCTCGCCCGCGATTGTCTCGGCGACTGTCTCGACCGGGTCTGTCTCGGCCGTCGACTCATCCGGGACCGGCTCGGTGGCGACTGAGTCTGCGGCGCCCGAGTCGACGGTGTCGGTCTTGGCCTCCGCCAGCCTGCTCGCGGTCGCGCCATCAGCGTCGGTTTGCGCCGCCGCAACGTCGGCCGCCACTTCGTTCGTGCCCTCGAGGAGCTCGCGCTCCCACTCGGCCAGCGGCTCGGCCGCGCCCAGTGCGCCGTCGGCTTCAGTGGCAGCCGGCTTGTCGTCGGCAGCTGCCGCCCCCGCACGGGCGATCAGGCCGTCCGCGACGGCGTCGGCCACCACCCTGGTCAGCAGGGAGACGCTCCGAATGGCGTCGTCGTTGCCGGGGATCGGGTACTGGACCTCGTCCGGGTCGCAGTTGGTGTCCAGGATCGCGATCACCGGGATGCCCAGCTTCCGGGCCTCGCTGACGGCGATGTGCTCCTTCTTGGTGTCCACCACCCACAGCGCGCTCGGCACCCGGGCCATGTCCCTGATGCCGCCGAGCGACCGCTCAAGCTTGTCCCGCTCCCGGCGAAGCTGGAGCAGCTCCTTCTTCGTCAGGTTCGAGCCCGCCACGTCGTCGAAGTCGATCTCCTCGAGCTCCTTGAGCCGCTGGAGCCGCTTGTAGACGGTGCCGAAGTTGGTCAGCATGCCGCCCAGCCAGCGCTGGTTGACGAACGGCATTCCCACCCGGCGTGCCTGCTCGGCGATGGCCTCCTGGGCCTGCTTCTTGGTGCCCACATAGAGGACAGAGCCGCCGTGCGCGACCGTCTCGCGAATGAAGTCGTAAGCCTTGTCGATGAAATCCAGCGACTGCTGGAGGTCGATGATGTAGATGCCGTTGCGCTCGGTGAAGATAAATCGCTTCATCTTCGGATTCCACCGCCGGGTCTGATGCCCGAAGTGAACGCCGCTCTCGAGCAGCTGGCGCATGGTGACGACCGGTGCCATGCCGGTGTCCTTCCTGTTGTGGGCGGCCTGCAGCGCAGGCAGGCACGCCTGCCGGTTAGGATCCTGGCGCCCGTACGCCCTTCACCGCCAGATCAGATCCGGCGGACCGGTGAAGGTGCGTCCTGCCCGGAGCCTGGCTGACCCCGCGGGGGCCTGCGCCAGGCGTCCCGTGCAGCGAGCGGACGCGCGAATTCGGCCAGCTGGACTGCGCACGCTAGCGCAGGCCAGGGTCTGGCCGTGTATACCCAGTCTACACGGCCAGGCGGCAGGCGCTGGCTGGCGACGGAACCCGCGACCTCAGGGGATCGCAGGCCAGCCAGGACTCGCCCGGACCCACCCGAAACCCCGGCCGCCTCCTGATCAAAGTCGGGGTCCTAGGCGCGGGGGTGGGCCTGCCGGTAGACCGAGATCAGCCGGTCGATGCTGACGTGGGTGTAAATCTGTGTGGTGGCCAGCGAGGCATGGCCGAGCATCTCCTGGACGCTGCGCAGGTCGGCGCCACCCTCCAGCAGGTGGGTCGCGGCCGTGTGGCGCAGGCCGTGCGGCCCAGTGTCGGGCACCTCCCCGGCGGCCGCGATCCGGGCATGGACGACGCGCCGGACGGTTCGCGGGTCTATGCGGCCGCCGAGCACGCCGAGGAACAGCGCAGTCTGCGGCCGGCCGGCTGGCGGGACGCGCCGGGAGTCGCCGAGGATGACCGGGCGGCCGTGCTCCTGCCAGGCGGCGAGCGCTCGCAGCGCCGGGATGCCGGCCGGGACGACCCGCTCTTTGCTGCGCTTCCCGAGGACCTTGATCGTCTGGCGGCCGGTGTCGATGTCCCCGGGGTCGAGCCCGCACAGTTCGCTCACCCGGATGCCGGTCGCGTACAGCAGCTCCATGATGGCGTCGTCTCGCAGGCCCACGGCGGTCAGCAGCGGGTCATCCGCCGGCTTCGGGTGCTCTGCCAGGACGGTGGTGATCTGGTCCTGAGCCAGGATCTCGGGCAGGTGCCTGTGCACCTTCGGCGTCCGCAGCGCGGCACCGGAGTCGACCGGGATCAGGCCCCGCTCGTGCGCAAACGCCGTGAACGCGCGAGCCGCCGCCGCCCGCCGCGCGATCGTGCTGCGCGCCTGGCCCGCGCGGTGCTGGCTGCCGAGCCAGCCGCGCAGGACCGCCATGTCGATCTGGGCCAGCTCGGTGACGTGGTCATCGGCGGCATAGCGGAGCAGGCCGCCGGCATCACTGAGGTATGCCCGCACGGTGTGCGGCGACAGCCCGCGCTCGGACGCGAGGTGGCGCCGGAACGCGGCGAGGCCAGCGGCCAGCGCGTGCGGCAGCTCCGGCTCATCGCCCGCTGCCGCCACCGGGGCAGCGGCGTCCTGAGTGGCCATTACCTCAGTGTGCGGCAGGCGGCGACCGCGCATCGGCAGGCGAGCCGCGACACGGCTAGCGTGGCGGGCATGACTGGCGCCAGCCCCCTCGTTTCCGCCATTCGGTCGCGACCGGCGGGAGTCGTCTTCGACAATGACGGCCTCCTGCTGGACACCGAACCCTGCTGGACCGTCGCCGAAGAGGCACTGTTCCGGACGCATGGCAAGATCTTTGACGCCGCTGCCAAGCGCGAGATCGTCGGCACCTCGCCAGTGACCGCGGCGCCGATCCTGGCCCGGCTGCTCAGGCGGCCGGAGGCGGCGGGTCCGGAGCTCAGCGCCGACATGTACGCCCGGGCGCTCTCCGAGATCGCTGCGGGCGCGGCGCCCCGGCCAGGCGCCAGGGAACTGGTGGCCCAGCTGCGCTCGGCGGGGATCCCGATCGCGGTCGCGTCCAACTCGCCGCGCAGCCACCTGCTTGCCGGACTGCGGCGCACCGGGCTGGAGCACTCGTTCGACGTGATCCTCGGCGTGGACGATGTGCGGCACCCCAAGCCCGCGCCCGACTTGTACCGGACCGCCTGTGCCCAGCTCGGCGTCTCCCCTGACGTGGCGGTCGCGCTCGAGGACTCGCCACCCGGCGTCGCGTCGGCTCAGGCCGCCGGCCTGTTCGTCATCGGCGTTCCGTCAGTGCCCGGTGTAGTCCTGCAGGCGGACCTGATCGCCGTGAGCCTGGCCGACGATATTGTCCTGCGTGCCTTGAGTCTCCAGCCGGCTGCCTAGTGGTTGTGACGGGGCACTGCCGACCCGCTTGATCCGGTGAGGAGGTCCAGGTCAGCACCCAGGTTCGCCTGCTGGACGTGCTCGACGTACAGACGGGCATATCCGCGGGTATACAGGTTCTCCGGCGGCTGCCAGGCCTGACGCCTGCGGGTGAACTCCTCGTCGCTCACCTCGAGCGTCAGCGTGCGATCCGGGACGTCCAGCTCGATCCAGTCGCCGGTGCGCACCAGCGCGAGCGGGCCGCCTGCCGCCGCTTCCGGGGCCACGTGGAGCACCACGGTGCCGAAGCCGGTGCCGCTCATCCGGGCGTCGGAGATGCGGACCATGTCGGTGACGCCGCGCTCAAGCAGGATGCGCGGCAGGACGAAGTTGCCCACCTCCGGCATGCCGGGATAGCCCTTCGGGCCGGCCCCGCGGACGACCAGGATCGTCGTGTCGTCCGCCTCGAGATCCGGGCTGACGGCGGCCCGGTGGTACTCCTCGATGGAGTCGAAGACCAGCGCCTGCCCGCGATGCTTGAGCAGGTGCGGCGAGGCCGCCGACTGCTTGATGACCGCGCCGTCCGGGCACAGATTCCCGCGCAGGACCGCAGTGCCGGTGCCCGGCGGCTGCAGCGGATCGTCGAGCGTGCGGATCACGTCACGGTTCCAGCACGGCGCTTCAGTGACGTTCTCGGCCGGAGTGCGCCCGGTCACGCCAATGTGCTCGGTATGCAGCATCGAGACGAGCTCGCGCAAGACGGCCGGGAGGCCGCCGGCGTAGCAGAAGTCCTCCATCAGGTAACGTCCCGACGGCATCAGGTTGACCAGTGTCGGTATCGGCCGGGCCAGCTCGTCGAAGTCGTCCAGGGACAACGGCACGCCGAGCCGCGCGGCGAGCGCCAGCAGATGGATGACGGCATTGGTCGAGCCGCCGATGGCCGCGTTCACCACAATGGCGTTCTCGAATGCCTGCCGCGTCATGATCTCGGACGGCCGGAGATCCGTGCGGGCCAGCTCCACGATGCGCTGCCCGGCCTGCTGTGCTGTCAGCAGGCGGCGGGAGTCAGCTGCCGGCCACGCCGCCGAGCCCGGCAACTGCATCCCGAGCGCCTCCGCCAGGCAGGCCATCGTCGATGCCGTTCCCATGGTCATGCAGTGACCGCAGGACCGGGCCATGCCGCTCTCCGCGACGACGCACTCCTCCTGCGTCATGCGCCCGGCTGCCAGCTCCTGCTCGAACTTCCAGACGTGTGTGCCCGATCCGACGTCCTCGCCGCGGAACTTGCCGGTCAGCATCGGCCCGCCGGTGACCATGATGGCCGGGAGGTCGACGCTTGCTGCGGCCATGAGCATCGCCGGAGTGGTCTTGTCGCAGCCCGACAAGAGCACCACGCCGTCGAGCGGGTTGGCACGCAGGGTCTCCTCCACCTCCATGGCCATGAGGTTGCGGAAGAGCATCGCGGTGGGCCGCATCAGCGTCTCGCCGAGGGACATCGTCGGGAACTCCAGCGGGAAGCCGCCTGCCTGCCAGACGCCTCGTTTGACCGCGTCGGCGACGCCACGCAGATGGGAGTTGCACGGCGTCAGCTCGGACCAGCTGTTCGCGATGCCGATAACCGGCCGGCCGTCGAACACCTCGGGCGGGAACCCCTCGGCGCGCAGCCACGAGCGGTAGATCATGCCGGGACGGCCGTCTTCGGAGAACCAGGCCGCGCTGCGCAGCCGTCTGCCGTCGGCCACCGCACGCGTCAGCTCTGCCATCATCTCGTTCCCTGTTCCCGCCGGCCTCGTGTCCCGGCTGACCGCGCTAGCCAGACAAACGTAGACCGCCGGGCACAACCGGGCAATCAGCCGCATCCCGGCAGTTCGCTGAGAACGCTCACAGCAATGCGCGCAATGGACCCGAGCAGCACGCGTTCACCGGCGGAACAACCCCTTATCAGCCTCGTTGCCGTCATTGACGATCATGACTCTTTGATCTAGCTTATGACGACACGAGGCTTTATTGTTAGCGGGATGTTAGCGCTCACAATGCCTGGCGAGACCGGCCTGCACGTGAGGTCGGCGCTGCTCAGGCAGGCACGAGAGGGCTGCCGCAGCGTCGCGGACAGCCTGGCCAGCCGCCTTGGCTGCGGTACGCAGCCGGAGCAGCGACTCAGCGGGACACGGACAGGAAGCAGATCGCAATGATGCGCTGTGGAACGACCGCATGCGGCACGTGCGCAGGCGTCCGCCTGTGTTCCGCGCAACCGCGTTCCGCGCAACCGCGTTCCGCGCAACCGCGTTCCGCGCAGCCGTGTCCCCCGCGCCGGTGTTCCCCGCGCCCGTGTTCCCCGCGTCCGCTGACCGGGACTGCACGAGGGGAATCATCGCCCCGCTTCTGTCAGCCAGTCAGCCGAGCATCCTCACCGGGGCAACTCTCGCCTCACTGAAATAGCTGGAGGTCCGCGATGGGAAAAGTCGACCCGAAGGTCGATGAGACAATTGAGACACTGAACATGCGAGACAGCCCGACGCGGCGCAGGCTGCTGTCGGGTGCCGGCCTGGTCAGCGCGACGGCTGCGGCCTCGGCGCTGCTCTCCGCGTGCAGCTCAAGCAACGCGAGCGCGGCAGGCGCGATCGGCGACTTCCCGAAGACGCCCAAGTGGCAGTTCTGGTTCATCAATCACGTCACGGCGATCAGTTTCTTCGTCCCGACCCAGTACGGCTTCGCCGACGCCGCGGCGCTGCTCGGCTTGCCCAAGCCGAAGTGGACCGGCTCGACGAACTCGGTCGCCTCGCAGATGGTGGCTCAGATCAACGCCGCCGTTTCGGCGAAGGCGGCCGGAATCGCGACGACGCTGATCAACTCCACCTCGTTCACCACCCCGGTTGCGAACGCGATGAGTGCCGGCATCCCGGTGGTCAGCTACAACGCCGACGGCCTGGTCAGCAAGACCGGCGTCGCCGACATCGGCTGCAACCGGCTCTGCTACGTCGGCCAGGCGCTTTTTACCTCCGGCCAGCAGCTCGGAGAGCGGATCAAGTCGATGATCCCCACCCCGAGTGACATAGCCATCTTCATCGAAACTCCCGGGACGGGTAATATCCAGCCGCGCTTCGACGGCGCCAACTCGGTGCTCACTCCGCTGGGCTACACGGTGGCGGAGGTCGCGACCACCACGGTCCCCGCCACAATCCTCGCAAACGAGAAGGCGTACCTTCTCGCGCACAAGAACGTCAAGGGCGCGTTCGCCGTGGACGCGACCTCGACCGACTATCTGGCGCAGGCGCTCAGCGAGACCGGCCTGACGCTCCCGAACGGCGGCTTCGACACGGACCCGCTGACGCTCAGCCACATCAAGGCGGGCAGCACTGACTTCACCATCTACCAGGACCCGTACCTGCAGGGGTTCCTGCCCACGCTGTACCTGTACCTGTACAACATCTCCGGCGGAACGCTCGGCCCGTCCGACACTGACACCGGCCTGTCCTTCATCACGAAGAGCAACCTGGCCGAGTACAACCTGTCCAGCAGATACCAGGGCTCGACCACCACGGAGAAGTATCTCCCGCGCCCGTCCGGCGCGATCTCCAGCCCGATAGCCACCACCAGCACGTGACCAAGACACGCGGCCAATTCTGGGTTTAAATAGGACAAGTCGGCGGCGGGCGACCGTGCCTGAGCGACAGGCCGGTCGCCCGTCTCCAGCTGAGCGGGCGCGTGAGTCCAGGAGGTGACGTGAGCGACACAGTCGAGTCAGGCAGCCAGGTCGTCGGCCGTCCGGGCCCAGGCGGAGGAAACGGCGGCGGGAATGGCAGCCGGCAGTTCGTCGCAGATCGTCTCGGCGTGTTCAGCAGGCAGCGCGAGGCAACGGTACTGATTGTCACCGTGGCGCTGCTGCTGTACTTCGGGCTCACCCACGCCTCGTCGTTCGTGAGCCAGACGAACGCCGTCGACCTGCTCTCTGAGCTCATGGCGCCGATCGCGATCATCGCGATAGGCGAGGTGCTCCTGCTGATCTGCGGCGAGATCGACCTGTCGGTCGGCTTCATCTACACCATCGCGCCGTTCGTCATGTACTTCGCGGTCAACGACTACCATGTGCCCGCGGCGCTGGCGATCATCCTCGGGCTGCTGACCGGTGTCGTGGCCGGCTGGGTGAACGGGTTCATCACGGTCACGCTGGGCGTCCCCTCGTTCATCACCACGATCGGCACCGGCTTCGCCCTGCTCGGCCTGGCCCTGGTTTTGTCCGGCGGCGAGCCGTCAGAGATCCCGGCGATTTCCATGAGCGCCGGCAAGTGGCTCGGTGTTCCCGGCAATCCGTGGCAGTGGATGCCGTTGATCTGGGCTGTCGCGCTCGTCCTGATCTTCCATCTTGTGCTGGTCCGCACCCGATGGGGCCTGTACACGATCGCGGCCGGCGGCAACCTGCTCGGCGCCCGTGAGGCGGGCATCAACGTAGGCCGGATCAAGTACGGCAACTTCATGATCACGGGCTTCCTGGGAGCGCTGGTCGGCCTCCAGACCGCGTTCTACACCAACAACGTCGACCCGCTTGCCGGCGGCTACACGCCGATGTTCTACGCCGTGATCGCCGCTGTGATCGGGGGCACGGCAATGCTCGGCGGCTCGGGCACGATCCTGGGGGCGTTCCTCGGCGCGGTCGTGCTGGCCACCCTGACCGACGGCTTCGACATCATCGGGGTCAACGCGAACTGGCTGCCGATCATCTTCGGCGGCGCCATCCTCGTCGCCATGATCGCGAACGTGCAGCTCGCGCGACTGCGCCAGGCCGGGAGGACGTTGTGACCGCCCAGGATCAGGTTCCGCAGGCGTACGGCGGCCCCGGCGCCGTCTCGGATGACGTGCTGCGCGCAGAGCACATCAGCAAGAACTTCGGCGCGCTGACCGCGCTGCGCGACGTCACCGTGCGGCTGGGGCACGGCGAGGTCCTCGGCCTGATCGGCGACAACGGCGCAGGCAAATCCACGCTGCTGAAGATCCTCTGCGGATTTCAGCAGCCCGACAGCGGCCGGATCCTGGTCGACGGCGAGGAGGTCGCGCTCAAGTCCGTGATGCACGCGCGCTCGCTCGGCATCGACGTGGTCTACCAGGACCTCGCCCTGGTCAACGAGCTCAGCGTGTACCACAACATGTTCCTCAACCGGGAACTGGTGCGCTGGCCGCTGCTCAGCAACCGGTCTATGCGGCGCATCGCCCAGGAGCACCTGACCGAGATGGGGGTGAACGTCCCGTCGGTCAGCGTCCCCGTGGCCAGTCTGTCCGGCGGCCAGCGCCAGGCGATCGCGGTCGCACGGGCGGTATTCGCCAGCGCCAAGATCCTCTTGCTGGACGAGCCACTGGCCGCTATGGGCGTCAAGGAAGGCGCGATGATCCTGGACCTGGTACAGGACCTCAAACGCCGCGGTGATGTGTCGGTCATCATCATCGCGCACAACTACGGGCAGGTGCTCCAGGTCTGCGACCGGGTCAACCTGATCCAGCACGGCACCATCACGCTGGACAAGCCGACGGCGGAGACCTCAGTTCAGGAGCTCAACGACATCGTTGTCGCGGAGTACCGGCGCGCGCTCGAGGAACGTCAGCGGTCCGAATGATCCCGGGCGGCCCCTGACACCGCGTCCCGACCCGCTGACCGGCCGGCTTTGCACCCCGGCCGATGGTGAAGGCTCGCGCTCTGGCCTCCCCGCGCGGGCCTTCACCACGTTTCAGACCTGGATGAACTCGATGCCCGCGAGCTGACAGAAGACACGCCAGCTCGCCGCGTGGTGGCCGAGGTTCATGACCTCGTGATGGGTGCCGCCACTGGCCAGCCAGCCGTTCAGGCAGGTCCGCAGTCCGGAGGCCGGCCGGAACTGACCGTAGGGCATCTGCAGCGCCGGCAGCTCGGGGCTGTCGAGGTTCTGGCCTTCGGCAACCACCAGCCGGAAGCGCTCGCCCTCCAGCGACACCAGGCTCGCCACCGTCGCCGGGCCGGGCTGGTACTGGAACAGGAACGTGGGCGGATCGGCCAGCCCGCCGATGCCGAGCGGCCGCTTGATCAGCCGCACCGGCCGGTCGGAGCGGGCGATCTTCCAGTTACCCTCGCCCATGTGGCTCATGAGGACCGAGTCTGACGGGAAGTCCATCGCGTACATCTCGGTGAAGTGCGCGTCGCCGATGAGCTCATGGCCCGCCGACACCAGGCAGGCCGTCAGCACGTCGCCCTCGGCGCCGTAACCGTATCCCTTCGCCATGAGCGTGGACGCGGCGGCTAGCGGCAGCCTGTTGAACCGGCCGTCCTCGCCGATGGCGTCGAAGTGCGCCGTGTAGGCGCCGAACCCGCGCTCGGTGAGGATCTGCTCGATGGCAACCTGCATGCGGGCGTGATCAGCCCGTTCCTCGGCCGACAAGCGGGGGTCGATCTCGAACCGCTTGTCTTCGTCGGTGATGACCTCGGCAACCTGCCCGTCCGTCACCGTCTGCATCCCGCGGTAAAGGTCGCCGGGCGCCACGGCGAGAATCTCCGGCCCGAGGGACCGGACCAGTGCGCTCTCGTCGACGCGGATGTCGCCCATGTCGTTCATCGCATAGCCGAAGATCGCAACCTTAAGCGACTGAAACGTGGTCACAGTCGCCGCGGCCCGCGCCCACCGGCCGACGTCGGCGCGGAACGAGTCGGACCGCCAGTCGTCAGTCAGCACGGTGAACCGGCGGCCTGCGCGCACCATCGCGTTTGCCGTGTCCTGAGCTCCGTGCACGCCCTGGTTGTAGGTCATGTCGGCCATGTCCCAGGCGGGTGTCACCGCGGGTTCCGGCTGGATGTTCGCCAGGCAGATCGGCAGCCGCGACTCCGACAGCAGGCGGGCCACGCGCATGGCCGGACCATACGTGAGCATCACGACGAGCACGCCGTCAAGATCAGCGTCCTCGAACTCGCGCATCGCGCGCTCGGCATCTTCCCGGTACTTGATCGCCTTGCCGGGGATGAACTCGGCGACGCTGCTCAGCTGCGCCGCCAGCTCGGCCGCATAGCCCTCCTGGCGGACCGCAATGCCGGGGATCATGTCGTCATAGAGGTCCTGCATGATGCCGAGGATGCCGATGCGCGGCCTCCGGTCAGTCATCTGTGTTCTCCCTTCCGTGCTCGGTGCTGCCGGTATTCAGCGCCGCCCGTACTCAGTGCTGTCCGTACTCGGTCTGGTACCGGTGGTAGAGCGCGTCGATGGTGTCCTGCGGCAGCGGCACGACCTCGCCCAGGCTCCGGGCCAGGTGGACGGTCCGGGCAGCGTCCTCGCACATGACCGCTGCCTTCACCGCGGCCGCTGCCGTGCCGCCGATGGCGAAGACGCCGTGGCTGCGCAGCAGCACCGCCGGTGACCGGTGGCCGGACAGCGTCGCCACCACCGCGCGGCCGATCTCGTCGCCGCCGATCGGCGCGAACGGCCCCACCGGAATCTCGCCGCCGAACTCGTCCGCCATCGCCGTGATCACGCAGGGAACGGGCTCGCCCCGCGCCGCCCACGCCGTCGCGTAGCGGGAGTGGGTGTGGACGACGCCGCCCACGTGCGGCAGGTGCCGGTAGACGTAGGCGTGCGAGGCGGCGTCGCTCGACGGGCTGAGGGCGCCGCTGACCCGGTTGCCGTCCAGGTCGCAGACAACCATCGACTCCGGAGTCAGCTCGGCGTAGTCGACGCCGCTCGGCTTGATCACCATCAGGCGGGTTCCGGGCACGCGCGCTGAGATGTTGCCCGAGGTCCAGGCGACAAGGTCGCTGGCGACCAGGACCCCGTGCAGCGCGGCGACACTGGCGCGCAGCTCGCCGACGGCCGTCTGGGTCAGCTGACCAGCCGTCACGACAGTGCCTGCTCGGGTGCCGGTGCCTGCTCGCGCCACGATGTCTCCTCGCGCGTCGGTACTTTCTGAGTCGCGCCAGCTCGCTGGACCCGGTCACGGAGCGTCCGCAGGCGGTGCATCACCTCGTTGGCCCCGCGACCGAAGTAGTCGTGAAGCAGCACGTAGTCCGCGTACAGCTGGTCGTAGACGTCCGCATTCGCCGGGTCGGGGACGACGACGCCCTCGTCCTTGCCCCCCATGGCGGCGGCAGCGGCCGGCACGTCCGGGTAGGCACCAGCCGCGACGGCGGCGTGCAGGGCCGAGCCCAGGGCCGGTCCCTGCTGCGAGCCGATCAGGCTGAGCGGACGGCGTGTCACGTCCGCGTAGATCTGCAGCAGCAGCTGATTGCGCATCAGGCCGCCGGCGATCACC
The DNA here is from genome assembly GCA_963711535.1 of uncultured Actinomycetota bacterium. Lineage (GTDB taxonomy): Bacteria > Actinomycetota > Actinomycetes > Streptosporangiales > Streptosporangiaceae > JAJYUU01. Next base: position 137,115 of record CAVQEN010000013.1, read on the forward strand.
AGCTCGGTGACGGGCACGCCGGACGACTCGAAGGCCTCGATGATCACCCGGGTGCCGAACGCCGTCGCCTCCAGCAGTGCCCGGTACATGTCCGGCGCGCGGGTCGCCAGGGTCAGCCCGACGATCGCACCGGACAGGTGATGATCGACCAGCACGCTGCGATTACCGCTGAGCCAGTCCAGCGCGAGAAGGCCGTGCGCCCCGGCGGGCTGGGCGGCGGCCTCTTCCGACAGCAGCTCGTGCAGGGTGAGACCGCGCCGACGCGACTCGTCGTGGTAGGACGGCGGCACGGCGTGCTCCGCGAGCCAGCTGAAGATGTCGCCGACGCCGCTCTGGCCTGCCTCGTAGCCGTACAGTCCGGCCACGATGCCGCCGTCGACGACCCCGCACATGCCCGGCACCTCGGCCAGGACGCTGCCGTTCATGACATGGCAGGTCGAGGTGCCCATGATCGCGACCATCTGGCCGGGCGCGATGGCGTTCGCCGCCGGCGCGGTCACGTGCGCGTCGACATTGCCGACCGCGACCGCAATGCCGGCGGGTAGCCCGGTCCAGCGCGCTGCTGCCGGCGTGAGCGAGCCGGCCCGGCCGCCCAGCGGCGCCACCGACCGGGCCAGCCGGGTCTCCGCGAAGTCGGCGAAAGCGGGGTTCAGCGCGGCCAGGTAGTCCCGCGACGGGTAGCGGCCGTCCTGGAAGATGCCCTTGTAACCAGCGGTGCAGGCGTTCCTGGTCTCACGGCCGGTGAGCTCCCAGATGATCCAGTCGGCGGCCTCGATCCACCGCTCGGCGCGCAGGTAGGTGCCGGGGTCTTCCTCGAGAAGCTGCAGCGCCTTGGCGAACTCCCATTCGGCCGAGATCTTCCCGCCGTACCGGGCGATCCACCGCTCGCCGCGCGCATGCGCCACCTCGGTGATGAGGTCCGCCTGCGGCTGGCTTGCGTGATGCCTCCAGAGCTTCGGATAAGCGTGCGGGCGGTCGCGGAGCTCTGGCACCTCGCACAGCGGCGTCCCGTCCGCCCGGGCCGGCAACACCGTGCACGCGGTGAAGTCGGTGCCGAGGCCGATCACGTGAGCGGGGTCGACACCTGCTTCGGTCAGCGCGGCCGGCACAGCATGCCGGAGCACGTCGCGGTAGTCATCCGGATCCTGCAGCGCCCAGTCGGCCGGAAGCGGCTCGCCGGAGCTCGCGAGGACCGAGTCCATGACGCCGTGCCGGTACTCGCGCACGGCCGTGCCGGCCTCGGCGCCATCGCTGACGCGCACGACCACCGCGCGGCCGGACAGCGTGCCAAAGTCGATGCCTACGACGAATCGGTCAGATGCGGCGATGTTAGCGCTCACATCGGTATTGTGACTCACGACCCTCCTAACCGGAAGATATTGACGGATCCGGCCGCCAGGGACGGAGTCTGCTAGGCAGACCGACGGGGCGCCGTGCTCGCCCGTACCACCAGGTCGGGCGAGATCGGCATCGGCGCGCTGGCGGATCGCCCGTCGCTGATGTGATCCATGATCAGGTGCACCGCGCGCCTGCCCAGCTCGCCGAAGTCCTGCCGCACCGTAGTGAGAGGCGGCTGGAAGTACGGCGCCTCGGGAATGTCGTCGAAGCCGACCACGCTGACGTCGCCGGGCACTTTGCGGCCCCGGTCCGCGAGGGCCCGCAGCAGGCCGAGCGCCATCGGGTCATTCGCGCACAGGACTGCGGTGACGTCCGGCTTCGCCGACAGCCGGTGACCGATCTCGTAGCCGGACCGCGCTGACCAGTCACCGCGGAACAGCTCAGGCTCACGGGCGCCGGCGTCCGCCAGCGCGTCGCGCCATCCGGCGATCCGCTCCTGCGCGTCCAGCCAGGTGCCGGGGCCCGCCAGGTGGTAAACGGTCTCATGACCGAGGTCCAGCAGGTGCCGCGTCGCCCGGGCCGCGCCCGCGCGATTGTCGATCGCCACCGACGGCAGCGGCGCGCTTGGCAGGCACCCCACTGCTACCAGCGGAATCCCTGCTGCTAGCCCCCTCAGCGCCGCCACTGCGGTTGTCTCCGGCGCGATGACGATGATGCCCTCGACGCCCTGGCCGAGGAACCGCTCCACTGCCTCGAGCAGCGACCGGCGATCGAAGGCCGGGAGACTGGCGATCGCGACGGAGTAGTCCGGGTGCGCTGCCCGCTCGATGCCGTACAGCATGGAGGCGGGACCGAACAGCGTGGTGTCGAAGCTGATCACGCCGAGCGCGTTGGTCCTTCCGGTCACCAGCGTGCGGGCCGCGGCGTTGCGCCGGTAGCCGAGGTCCCGGATTGCTGCCAGGACGCCGGCCCGGGTCTGCGGGCTGACGTTGGGATGATCGTTCAGCACGCGGGAGACTGTCTGGTGCGAGACGCCCGCTCGCCGGGCTACGTCCACCATCAGCGGCCGGCCCGGATGATCGCCAGCCGAAGCTGCCATTGTGCCCCCTCGGTTCCGGCCCGGGACTCCGTGCTCGCCGCGCTGATTGCGGAGATTGGTGCCAGAGTCGCCAAAACTATAGCTCAGCGAGCGCGATATATCGCAGCGCCCGCCCGAGGGCCGGCGCACGCCCCGCAGGCCTGCCGACCGCGGGCCTGACCAGCGGTGCTCGCACAGCAATCCGGCTGACTGCGGCAGCTGCCACAGCGATCACGGACCGCACAGGCACCTGCTCTGGATAATGCCGACGTTTTATGAGCAATTGGCTGACAACCTCGATGTTAGCGCTAACAATATCGACAGTACATTGTTCTGGCCCGGCAGCTGGCACCTCCAGGACTGCCTGGTCCTGCCCGGCCGGGTTCCCTGGCCCGCCGGGCGGGACCGGGCACTGTTTCAGGGGTCGGTCGAACCCCGCACAACGAGACGGCAGGGCACCGTGTGGATCCCGTGAGTGGGCTCGTCATTGATAGCCGCCAGCAGATGCTCCGCGGCCACCCGGCCGACGTCCTCGAGGCACATGTCGATGCTGGTCATCGGAGGCTCGGCACCGAGCGCCATCGGCTCCCAGTTGTCGAAGCCGATCAGCGCGATGTCGCGCGGCACGTGCTTGCCAAGCAGGCGCAGTGTGTCGGCGACTCCGCGGGCAATCTGATCGCTGCCGCAGAAGATCGCCTCGACGTCCGGCATCGCGCGCAGCAGGATGTGCGCGCCCTCGCGCCCCCAGCTCTCGCTCCACTCGCCGTAAAGGACGTCGTGCGGAGCCATGTCTGCCCCACCGGACACAGTCGCATCGCAGAACCCGCCTGCGCGCTTGCGAGCAGCCAGGAAACGCTCGGGCCCGGTGATATGCCCGAGACGGCGGCGCCCCGCCCGCAGGAACTGCCCGGCTGCGAGCTGGCCGCCGCCGTAGTCGTCCGGCAGGATCGCCGGCTCGTCGCTGTCCAGCGATTGCGTCATCGCATACACCACCGGGATGCCGGCGCGAGACCCGATGCTGGGCCGCGGCTCGATGCGCCGCCCGGTGACGATGAGCCCGTCGACCTGGCGGCTCAGCAGCATCTCCACGTGCTGCCGCTCCCGCTCCGGATCGTCCCTGGTGTCGCACATGAAGACCGAGATCTGACCGGCGCCGAGCGCGTCCTCCGCACCCAGCATCACCGGGATGGAGAACCGCCCGAAGCTGTCGGTCGTGATCAGCCCCACCGTGTAAGTGCGCCCCGCGAGCAGCGCCTTCGCGAGGACGTTCGGGGCGAAGCCAAGCTCTCGCGCCGCCGCTGCCACCCGCTGCCGGGTCGTCTCGCGCAGCTTGCCCTGGCCGTTGAGTGCCTTAGACGCCGTGCCGATCGAGACGCCCGCCTGCGCGGCGACATCCCGGATGGTCGGCCGCCTGGTCTCAGGCACCGGTTCCGGAGAAGGCAAACGGTTGCTCCTCTCGCAGGGCTCCTTTCGCCCCGTCATACCGTACCGAAATAGTCGGTGTATAGCCCTTGACGACCCGGTTTCCCCGACTCTAGCTTACAAGGAAAACCTATTCCTTAATCGCTTGGGAGCCCGGCACGTGACTGACTCCGCCACTGATCTCGCGCCCTGCGGCCCGGTACAGCCCACCGCGTCGGCGAGCACCCGGCACCGGCCGCTGGGCGGGAACAGTGTCCAGCTCACCTCCGGGCTGCTGCACCACTGGCAGCAGCGCAACCGCGGGGCAAGCCTTCCGCTGGCGCTCCGGCAGCTCGAGACGGCAGGCAATCTGGACAACCTGCGGCTGGCCGTCTCGGGCGAGGGCAGCGGCTACCGCGGCCCCGCGTTCATGGACTCCGACGTCTACAAGACGCTGGAGGCCATCAGCTGGGAGCTCGGCAGGCTCCCGGACGCCGTGCTCGCCGACTTTGCGGCCGACACGACCGGCCTCCTCGCCAAGGCGCAGCAGCCCGACGGCTACCTGAACTCCTACATCCAGGTGACCGGCTCCCCGCGGTACGCGCGGCTGGAGTCCAGCCACGAGATGTACTGCGCCGGGCACCTGATCCAGGCTGCGGTCGCGGCGAGCCGGACCTTCGACACCGGAACGCTGCTCGCCGTCGCGCGCAAGTTCGCGGACCACCTGGTAAGCGTTTTCCTCGGCGGGCCGCCCCGGCTGGACGGCCATCCGATTATCGAGACGGCACTCGTCGAGCTCTACCGGCAGACCGGGGCGGCAGAGTATCTCGAACTGGCCCGCCAGTTCATCGACCAGCGCGGTCACGGCTCCATCGGCGACTCCGGATTCGGCAGCCGTTATCTCCAGGATCACACCCTCGTGCGGACCGCGACCGCGCTTGAAGGTCACGCCGTCCGGGCGCTCTACCTGGAAAGCGGGGTCGCCGACGTCGCGGCCGAGACCGGCGACGAGGCGCTGCTGGCGACCTCAGTCCGGCGGTGGGCGGACATGGTGGCGACCAAGACCGCGCTGACCGGCGGCAACGGCTCGCGGCATTCCGGTGAAGCATTTGGCGACGCCTTCGAGCTGCCGCCCGACCGCGCGTACAACGAGACCTGCGCGGCGATCGCCAGCTTCCAGTGGAGCTGGCGCCTGCTCCTCGCGACCGGCGACGCGCAGTACGCCGACCTCATGGAGCGCGTGCTGTTCAACGGCTTCGGCGCCGCGATCTCCGCTGACGGCCAGCGCTTCTTCTACGTCAACCCGCTCCAGCGCCGCGACGACCACTTCGAAGACGACGATCCCGGCCGCCGCCGCGAGTGGTTCTCCTGCGCGTGCTGTCCGCCGAACATCATGCGGCTCATCGCCTCGCTGCATCACTACGTCGCGACGACAGCGGGCGACACCCTGTACCTGCATCAGTTCGCCCCGGCACAGGTCAGCTCGCCGCTGGCCGGGAGCACCATCAGCCTGGACGTCCAGACCGGGTACCCGTGGTCGGGTTCGGCCGCCATCACGGTACGCAGAGCTCCCGCCGCGAGCTGCGGGCTGGCGCTCCGGGTCCCGGCCTGGAGCCGGGACACCACGCTGCGGCTGAACGGCGAGCCATTGCCGGTCGCCGCCGACGCGCACGGCTACCTGACACTGTGCCGGCGGTGGCAGTCAGGCGACGTCCTCACCCTCGGCCTGGACGTCCGGCCTCGCCTCAGCTACCCGGGCAGGCGGGCCGACGCCCTCCGCGGCACCGCCGCGATCGAGCGCGGCCCGCTCGTCTACTGCTTCGAGCAGGCCGATCAGGTCGGCGGTCAGAGCGTGGAGGACCTGACGGTAACCGCCCCCGAGCCCGACGGCTCGTCCCTCACCGAGCGCGCCGACATCCTGCCCGGAGCCGGCCAGACCGTCATCATCACCACCGACGCGCGGCATCTGCCGCCCGATCCCCGGACCGGGCTGCCGTACCGGCCCGAATCCGAGAGCACCACCGGGACGCCGGCGGTTGCCGTCGCCATCCCGTACTTCCAGTGGGACAACCGCGATGGCCGTGCCATGCGGATCTGGATCCCCGTCAGCCGGCCCGACGAAGTGCCGGCTCCTCCCGCGGACGCGGCCGACAGCCACGCCCAGCCTTCGACACGCAACAGCTGACAACCCCTCACCGAGGAGGTCCCGATGCACTTCGGCTACCCGCGGCCGACATCCAGCCGCGGTTCGCGCAGTCAGCGCGGAAACAGAGTCACTATGCGGCGCTACCGCGGCAAGGCGCTGACGACCGCCGCCGCCCTGTCGCTCATCGCGCTGCCACTGGCGGCGTGCAGTTCCTCGGCGGCCGCGCCGACTTCCAAGGCCTTCGGCGTGGACGCCACCGGCGTGGTGCATTTCTGGGCCCGCCAGGCCACCGACGGCCCCGCGATCGCCCTGGTCAAGGAGTTCAACGCGACGCACAAGAAGCTCAAGGTCGTGCTCCACCTGACCCCGCCCAACGACGACACCAGCCAGCTGGCCACCGCCATCCGGGCCGGCTCGCCGCCGGACGTGGTCGGCCTCAACGACATCGACGTGCCGACGTTCTCCCACGAGCACGCGCTCATGAACCTCACCAAGTACGTGGACGCGCTGCCCTACAAGAAGGCGCTCAGCCCCGGCCACCTGGCGCTGGCCACCATCGGCAGCCAGTACTACGGCCTGCCCTATCTCGCCGACCTGTCGGTCCTCTGGTACAACAAGAAGCTCTTCAGCGAGGCCGGCCTGAACCCGAACGACCCGCCGACGAACTACGCGCAGATCGTGTCGGACGCCCAGAAGATCAGCAAGCTCGGTCACGGCATCTACGGCTTTTCCTTCGCCGGGGACTGCCAGGGCTGCCTGGGCTTCACCATGCTGCCCTCGCTGTGGGCGGACGGCGTGCACCTCATCAACGGCCCGCTCGGCACCCAGACGGCCGACGTGTCAAACAGCTCGCAGCTCAGGCAGATGCTCGCCGACTACCAGCTGATGTGGTCGCAGCACCTGGTCCCGGTCGATGACCAGACCCAGAACGGCCTGACCTGGGGTGCGGATTTCGAGGCCGGAAAGGTCGGCATCCTGCCCGGCGACTACGGCTTCGCCACCAAGATGAAGCCCGCGTCCGAGTTCGGGGACGCACCGCTGCCCGGCGTGACCGGCGACAGCTACAGCACCTTCGACGGCGGCGACGACTTCGTCATCCCGGCCGGTGCCGCCAACCCCTCGGGCGCCTGGGAGTTCATCAAGTGGGTGCTGGAGCCGCAGCAGCAGGTCCAGTACCCGGCGCTCGGCGACACGCCGGTGCGCACCGACATCCTCACGCCGTCGTTCGAAGCCAAGTACCCCTACGACGCGGTCGCCCTCAAGGCTCTGGCCAAGGGGTCGGTCGAGTACACCCTGGCCTACGACGCCGTGTTCAACGAGCCAGGTTCGCCCTGGTTCAAGATGTTCGAGGACGCCGTCTACAGCCACAATCTCAGTGCCGGGATCTCCGAAGGGCAGTCCGGCATCAGCGCCACACTGCAGAGCGTGAAGTCCTGACTGGCGCGCTCGTGCCGCGTTTCCGGCCTGAAAATCCGAAACGCGGCACGGGCGCGCAGTCTCGCAGGCACTCGCACCCGACAGTGAGGAATCTGGGACATGACGGCAACGCAGTCAGTGACCCGGCCGGTGACTCAGGTGACGGCCAGAAAGCGTCCGACAGCGCGCACCCGGCGCGACGCCCGGACTGGCCTGGCCCTGGTCAGCCCGGCGCTGCTGTTCGTCGCGGTGTTCGCGCTCTTCCCGCTCGGGTTCGGCGTCTACATCTCGCTGACGAACTGGCCGCTGGTTGGCCCCTACCACTTCATCGGCCTGTCGAATTACGACAGCCTGCTGCACAATTCCGAGTTCCTGCAGTCGATCATCTTCACGCTGAAATACACGGGCGTCGTCACGATCCCGATCTTCGTGGTCGGCTACGCGCTCGCGGTGTTCGTCCGGGCTAACCGGCGCGGCACCACGGTCTTCCGGACGCTGATCTTCGTCCCGTACATCGTCGGCCTGGTGACCGAGAGCTACATGGCAGTCGTCGAGCTGCAGCCGACGTCCGGCACGGTCAACTGGGCCCTGTCCAGGCTCGGCGTCGTCAGCGACACGACTGCATGGCTAGTGCACACCGGCCAGGCCATGACGGCCATCTGCGTCCTGGTCGTCTGGTTCTACTCCGGCTTCGCGATGATGCTGCTCATGGCCGGGATGCAGAGCATTCCGGCCGACATCTACGAGTCCGCCCGGACCGACGGCGCCTCCTGGTGGACGGTGGAGCGCCGGCTGACCATCCCGCTGCTGCGGCGCTGGGTCGCGCTCAGCCTCATCATCTCCGTGGTCGGCTCGTTCCTGGCGTTCAACCAGTTCTTCATCATGACCGACGGCGGCCCCGGCACCAGCACGGTGACTGTGGTGATGGCGATCTACAGCACCGCCTTCGCCCAGTTCGATGTCGGCCTCGCCAGCGCGATGTCGGTCGTCCTGGTCATCGTCGTCGGCCTCATCACGTTCGTCCAGTTCCGCTTCCTGCAGCGGGATGGTGACTGATGGCAGCCTCAGCCACCCGCCGTGCGCCAGTGACCCGTCGCGCGCCGCGCGGTGGTCAGCCGGGAAAGCTTGCCTGGTTCATCGCCGCCGGAGTAATCATCAGCGCGATCTTCGTGGTGCCGCTGGCCTGGGAGGTCTTCCGGTCGCTGCAACCCGAGTCGGCGGTCTCGGCGGCGCCGTCCGCGAATACGTTCACGCACCTGACGTTCGCCAACTACCGGATCCTGCTCGCCGGGCAGGACGACATCATCCGCAACGTCGTGAACAGCCTCATCGTCGCGGTGGTCACCGCACTGCTGACCTCGCTGGTGGCCGTGCTGGCAGGCTACGGATTCGCGCTGTTCCGGTTCCGCTTCTCGGGTATCGCCTTCGGCCTGGTGCTGATCGCGTTCATGATCCCTTTCCAGGCCGTGCTGACGCCGCTGTTCCTGGAGCTGCATTTCCTGCACCTGCTGAACAGCCTGATCGGGCTGGCGCTGTTCTACACCACGTTCAACCTGCCGATCGGGGTGTACGTGATGCGCAACAGCTTCGTCCAGGTGCCGCGCGAGATCGTCGACGCGGCCCGGGTCGACGGCGCATCAGTGGGCGCGACGCTGGTGTCCGTGCTGCGGCCGCTCGTGCTGCCGGGAATCGCGACGACGGCGCTGTACGCGTTCCTGTTCTCCTGGACCGAGTTCCTCGGCGCGCTGAGCTTCCTGACCAACGACAACCTGTTTACCCTGCCGGTCGCGCTCAGCAACGTGGAGACCGGCACCTACGGGGCGGTCAACTACGGGCTGCTGCTGGCCGGCGCCGTGATCGCGATGATCCCGTGCATCGTGGTCTACGTCGGCCTGCAGCGCTACTACGTGCGCGGCCTGGTGTCCGGAGCGCTGAAGGGCTGACGCTGGCCACTCCCGTCAGGCCTTGTCGCTTCCCTTCCGCGTCGCGTCGCAAGGACGCGGAGCGGAGAATTATGAGACTGAGGTCGCAGCCCGGCCGTAGTGTCGATTCGGCGGTGGTCAGATCGTAGCGACAGTGAAGGGCCGGTCAGACGACAGCCCCCGAGCAGGGCGAGACGCCATCCAGGGAAAGGCATGATGAAGCTTCTTCTCACGTCCGCTGGCATCAACAACACGAGCATCCACGACGCGCTGACCGACCTGCTGGGCAAACCGATCGCCGAGTCCAGTGCCCTCTTCATTCCCACCGCGACGTACGCCATGGGCGGTCCCGCCTCGGCATGGCGGATGATCACCGGGCGAGCCAGCACGCCCTTGTGCGAACTGGGCTGGAAGTCCCTGGGAGTGCTCGAGCTCACCGCGCTGCCCAGCCTCGATGAAGAACTGTGGCTTCCCGCGGTCCGGGAGACTGACGCCCTGCTGGTGGGCGGCGGCGATGTCTTCTATCTGGCGTACTGGATGCGGCAGTCCGGGCTGGCAGACCTCCTGCCGTCGCTGCCCGAGGCGGTCTACGTGGGAGTGAGCGGCGGGAGCATGGTGATGGCACCCAAGATCGGGGAGTACTTCGAAGGCTGGAAGCCGCCCACCGGCGGCGATAACGCGCTGGGAATAGTTGATTTCTCGTTGTTCCCGCATCTGGACAACGAGAATATGCCGGACTTTTCTCTGGCTGGCGCAGAAGAGTGGGCCGCTGGCCTGCCGGTGCCGGCGTACGCGATCGATGACCAGACCGCCATCAAAGTGACGGGCGGCACCGTCGAAGTCGTCTCCGAGGGACACTGGAAGCTGTTGACCCCCTGACGCGGGGAGGCTCAGCGGACTCACTCGCTACTCAGTGGCTGAACAGTCCTTCGGGGTAGGTCACTTCTGGCTGGCTCCTCGTGCTGTGCATGGCCCAGAGCACATCGGCCAGCTGGCGAGGGTCGACCGTGGGCATCTCCGGGACACTGGCGCCGGCGGCCCTGGCGGCCTCGCGCTGGATGTGGAAGGGGCTGTGCTCAATGGCGGCGCCGATGTAGAGTCCGCCGACATAGACGCCCTTGTCGGCCACCGCGGCGTGCAGCGACTGCAGGTAGTTGCGCTGAGCGGCGAGGGCAAATCCGCCGGCGATGCTCGGCCGGCCCTGCACGGCGCTGGCTCCCTGGGCGCTGAGGATCGCGCCGTCGCCGCGCCGGAGCATTGCGGGCAGGAACTCCCGTACCAGCGCCAGCGGCGCGTAGAGCCCTAGCGGCAGCAGAGCCCGGGCGCTCTGCACGGTCAGCTCGAGTGCGGGGAGGAACCCGTTCGCCGCCGCGCCGTAGTAGAACGCATCGAGGTCGCCGACCGCCCCGCGGACTCGTCCGGCCAGCTGCGGGAGGGCATCGATGTCGGCCAAGTCGGCGGCAATGACATGCGCAGTGGCTCCCGCGCTGCGCAGTTCTGCTGCCAGGGCTTCGAGCGGCTCCTGGCGGCGGGCCACGAGCACGACGCTGTACCCCTCTCGGGCAAAGCGCTGGGCGACAGCTCGGCCAAGGGCGGGGCCAGCCCCGAACACGGCAATGGACCTGGACACAGCGCCCCCTCCGGCCCGATCATCGGTAATCTGACGCTAGCGTCAACTTGACGTTACCGTCAAGTTGTTAAGCTGAGAGGTGATGAGTTCTGCGACCAGCGCGATCGAGCCGGTGAGTGGCTCGTTCGTCACGCCCGCCACCGCCCTTCGCGTCGATGCCGCGCGCAACGTGGCTCAGATTCGAGCCGCTGCCATCGCGGCATTTCACGGCCGCGGGCTGAGCACGCCACTGGAGGAGATCGCCGCGGCCGCAGGGGTCAGCAAGGCCACTATCTACAACCGGTTTGGCGGACGCCAGGGCCTGATCGATGCCGTCATCGGCGAGCTTGTCGCGACGGAGATGTACGCGATCATGGCGAAGGCTCGGGGCGTGAAGGACCCGTGGGACAGCATCACCGGATACGTCGCTGCCCGACGCGACCTGCAGTTCCGGGAACCTGCGTTCACTGACGCCCTGCTGATGAGCTACCCGGAGTCCAGGCAGCTCGTCGCCCTCGCCGAGGCAGCCACTGCCTCCACCGACGAGCTGGTTCAGCGGGGCCACGACGCCGGAGTTCTGCGCCAGGAGTTCACCGCTGCCGACCTCTACTACGCTGACGTTGCCAACGGGCTTGCTCTGCGGGACCTGCCGAAGCCCTCCCGCGCGGACTACGACCGGCGCACTCTCTTCTTTCTCGGCAGCCTCCGCGCGCGCAGGCGCTAACCGTCAGTGGCGAGCCGTGCGGCAAACGCCAGGAACGCGGCCCCGGACACCCGGTCCGCCCACCGCCGCGCCGGGCGACGGCGGAAGACATGGCCGATCTGCCCGGCCACGACGGCCACGAGCACCAGCCAGGTGGTGCTCTCGGCCACGTGGATCGCGGTCAGCAGCACGCCGAGGGCCAGTACGGGCGTACCTCGCGGGATAAAGAGCGGGAACAGTGGCCGCCAGCAGTGTCAGTGACCGGCCGCAAGTGCGAACTCCAGGGCCGATCTCACGGCGTGCCTCCCCTGGCTTGTCCCGGTACCGGCCTGCTGAGCCTCCGGACAGCAGGCTGAGCCGCTGGCCCGGCCAGCCCCGGCGGTCACTCTACGGTGACGCTCTTGGCCAGGTTCCGCGGCTTGTCGACGTCGTTGCCCAGCGCCACCGCAGCATGGTAGGCGAGCAGCTGGAGCGGCACCGAGAGCAGGATCGGGTCGAGCTCCGGCTCGTTCCTGGGGATCGCCAGCACGTCGTCGGCGAGGGCACTGTCCGGAGCTGAATGGCCCACCACCAGCACGCGGCCGCGGCGTGCCTTGATTTCACCGAGCGTCGACAGGTTCTTCTCCAGCAGCTCGTCGTCCGGAACGACGGCAACGGTCGGCAGCTCGGGCCCGATGAGTGCGAGCGGGCCGTGCTTGAGCTCGCTCGCCGGATAGGCCTCGGCGTGCAGGTAGGAGACTTCCTTGAGCTTCTGCGCGCCCTCGCGTGCGACCGGGAACCCGCGCACCCGGCCGAGGAAGAACATCCCGGAGTACCGGGACAGTTCCTTCGCCAGGCTGGCGATCTCCTCCTCCATCGTGAGGATCTGCGCGATCTGGTCCGGGAGTTTGCGCAGGCCCGCAGTGATACGGCGGCCGTCGGCCGGTGACAGGTCGTGGATGCGGCCCAGGTGCAGCGCCAGCAGCGCGAACACGGTAGCCGTCGCGGTGAAGGTCTTCGTCGAGGTGACGCTGACCTCGGGACCCGCGTGCAGGTACACGCCGCCATCCACCTCACGGGCAATGGTGCTGCCAACGGTGTTGATCACTCCGAGAACCTGGCCGCCCTTGCGCTTGACCTCCTGCACCGCGGCGAGGGTGTCGTAGGTCTCGCCGGACTGGCTGACCCCGATGTACAGCGTGCCTTCCTCGATGACCGGTCCGCGGTAGCGGAACTCGGAAGCCGGCTCGGCGTCGGCGGGCACCCGGGCCAGCTCCTCGATGAGCTGAGCGCCGAGTACGCCGGAGTAGTACGCCGACCCGCAGCCGAGGATCTTCACCCGCCTGATCGCGCGTGCGTCCCGCGGGTCGAGGTTCAGCCCGCCCAGATGCGCGGTGTAGAACCGGTCGTCCAGCCGCCCGCGCAGCACGCGCTCGACCACGCCCGGCTGCTCGTGGATCTCCTTGTGCATGAAGTGCGCGTGGCCGTCAGCCTCGTAGCTCGTGAGGTCGGCCTCGACGACAGCCAGCTGCTTGGTGGTACTCCGGGCGTCCAGCGTCGTGGTCCGGAAGCCGTCGGCGCGCAGCGTGGCGACCTCACCGTCGTCCAGGTGGACGACCTGCCGGGTGTAGCGCACCAGTGCCGACACATCGGAGGCGGCGAACATCTCCTTGTCGCCGATGCCGAGGAGCACTGGGCTGCCGTTGCGGGCCACCACGATCCGGTCGGGAGCGCGGGCGTCGAGGACCGCGAGGCCGTAGGTGCCAACTACCGACTTGAGCGCGAGACGGACAGCATCTTCCAGATCGAGTCCATCGCCATCAGAGCCCGGCAGGGCGCCCGACGTGGCTGCAATAAGGTGCGCGAAGATCTCGCTGTCGGTCTGGGAGGTGAACTCGGCGCCCTTCGCGATCAGTCCGGCGCGCAGTTCATCGGCGTTCTCGATGATCCCGTTGTGCACGATCGCGATCGGCCCGCAGGTGTGCGGATGCGCGTTGACATCGCTCGGCTCGCCGTGGGTCGCCCAGCGCGTGTGGCCGATGCCGGGGCTGCCCTTGACCCGGGCGGGCACGTCGTCGGCGAGCTCAGCCACCCGGCCTTTGGCCTTGCGGACGCGCAGCTCGCCCCCGCGGCTGACGACGGCAATCCCGGCCGAGTCGTATCCGCGGTATTCCAGCCGGGCGAGCCCCTCGAGCAGGATCGGGACACTGTCCCGGCTGCCGATATACGCGACAATTCCGCACAAGGCTCTCGCTCCTATCCGTAGACGAACCGGCGCAGCTGCCGCAGCGAGTACTCCGGTGATGCGTACCGTCGCTGCGGCATCTCCGCCGCAATCTGCCCGAATGCCCGGTCGTTGACGAGCCCGCGCGCCTTCAGTTCCCGGTGACGGCGGCGGACGTAATCCTCCGGCAGTTCGGAGAAATACCCCAGCACGTCCGCTACCACGCGCCCCGCCTCGGCAGGGTTGAGCGGGCAGGTCCGGATGAGGTGCTCAATCAGGTCACCGTCCGGCTGTTGTGCGGGCACGCCGACCATCATGGACAACCGTGCCGTCGTTTCGCAAGGATCCTGCCCGAAATCGGGCAGGATTCTTGCAATAACGTAACCTTGAGGTTCATTCCAGCCGCGTTGCCCGCCGGCTTGCGGGCAGCGCTCGAGCAGTGCTCCTGAGCGCACGACCAGGATCGGCCTCATACGGCGGAACACTCCAACCTATGCCGCTGAAAGGTGACCGCCCCGCCGACCGTAGCCAGCGAGGCGATCCTCTCGGCAGGCCAAGACGAGGCTACGTTGGCAGTCAGGCGCTTCCGGTATTGGCCGGCTACGGCAGCGGCACGATCCCCTGCGCGCCGCGCGGGAACGTCGCGAGGGTCTCCTCGGGAACATTCAGATGCGCGGAAACGAGCTTGGGCGGCACGTGGCTGAGCCAGTTGGCCAGCGAGACCTCTTCGTAGTGATCGCTACGGAACGTTTCGATGAAGATCAGGTCATCGTCGCCCGTGTTCTCGACGTAGTGGCCGAGATTGCGCCGAACCAGGCCGACATCACCGGGACGGAAGTCGGTGGTGTTGGCGTGCGGACCGGTGTTGAACACCGTCATCCGCGCGGAACCTTGCATGTAGTACTGCCACTCGTCGGCGTTCGGATGCCAGTGCAACTCCCGCATGCTGCCCGGCTTCACCGTGACCAGGGCGGCCGCGACCGTCTGGGATGCCGGGAAGTTCGTGCTGTCCGCGATACGGACACTGCCGCCGCTGTTCTCATGCAGCGGCTCCTGCTGCGACATACGGAAGATCACCGGCTCCGGCCGGCCCCATTCGACACCGGCAGCGACCTGGTCCGCCTCGAGATCGCCCGGCTCGTCGCCGGGAAAGATCCAGAGGCTGTGCAGAGGAATGTCGTCGAACACCTCCTGGGCCACCCGGAAGTTCTTCGCCAGCACGTCGGGTGGCGTGTGCGCGAACCAGTCCGTCAGGAGCAACGTGTTGCTCTCGGACTGGTTGCCGCCGTCGAACGCGAGCACGAATTCCGCGCCGTCCGGGCCGAGTCCCTGCAGGGAGTGCGGCAGCCCGCTCGGGAAGAACCAGAGGTCGCCTTTGAATACATCCTCGACGCTCGGCTTCCCTTCATGACTGAGGGTCGTGACCCGGCACTTGCCCTCGGTCATGATCGCCCATTCGGCGGTCTGATGCCAGTGCAGCTCACGAATGCCACCCGGCTCGAGGTACATGTTCACACCGGCGATCTCGTCGGAGATCGCGAAGTCGTGCTGCGTGATCTCGCGCGCCCAGCCGCCGCGCTGCTGCCGCCGGGACGCGATGTTGAACGAGGACCAGAAAAGCGCCTGAGTGCTGATGTCCGTCCCCGGCGCGGTGATCGCGTTGGGGAACTGGCTTTCCAGCACCGGGTTTCGCGGTCCAGTCATCTTCGTGCTGGCCGGATCCCCGGTGGTGGTCCCCATGCCCTCGGGGGGCAGATCCGGACTCCCGAAGGTGGGGGTTTCGTGATGCGGTGCCGGGTTTTCGTCCGAGCTCATGACGCTCTCCTTCCTCGGTGCCTTGACTCGTTGACCTCACGCAGCGCGGGCCCGGCTCAGATCCCCGAACCGCACAGTCCGGCTGGCTGGTCACCGGGCGCGCCGCGACGTAACCGACCCTCCGCCATCCAGATGAGATGAAGATGAGCGCGGCGGACCCGTCAGAACCGCTCAGCCGGCAGGCACGCCCCGTCATTCAGCGCTCACATCGCCGTCTCATAAGTGCCTGCGCATGCCGGGAGCACGGAGCGCCCAGGACCATGCATCGGAGAACCGCCCCAGGGGAGGGCCAGTGTGATCCGATGCCGAGCGAGCGTCGTTCGTAGGCGGCGACGAACCGGAACATCAGCTGGGCTCCGGCGTCATCCAGCGGGGCAAAGCCGAGTTCGGCAGTCGGCTGATCGCCCTCCCCCGACGGTTGATCCGACATGACCGGCCACCTAACGCTCACGTCACTGCCGGGCGAGCAGCGCGGCACCGGTCCACAGTCTTGTCGTCCATTTTTCCTTTCCCGGTGTCCGTACCGCTCTGGCCGTAGGGCGCACCGAGTCTGCTTATGAACGCAGATGAATGTGTGTCTGTCATCCAGGCCAAGCTCAGGCTTGGATCGTCAGCGCAGCTGGCCGATGAAGGTATAGATCACCATGAGGCTGACGACGACAGCAAACCCCCGGAGCGCCCAGAGTCCGGCGGTGGCAAATGCGCTGAGTGCGGCTCGCGGCACGGACCGAGAAGTCTCGGTTACCAGCTGGCTGACCTCAAGGTGCATGGCCTGCTCGTTCTGGAAGTGCTGCCCTGTTGGCAGGTTCCGCTCTGGCCCGCCAGAGCTGGTGTGTGAGTCGTTCATCACGTGCTCCTGTGACTTGCTAGCCGAGCAGGTGCGTTGCCTGCAGGAACGAGTCGATGCCGTATGCGGCTCCGCAGAGTCCGACCAAGGCGATGACTGTGATCGCGATTGCGTTGGTTGAGCGCTTGTTCGCCCACGGGCCCATCAGGGCGGTGTCGTTGGCGAGCATGACCATGAAGACCAGGCTGACGGGAAGCAGTACGGTCGCCAGTACGTTGGCGTTGAGAGCGATCGACAGCAGCGGCGCGCCCGGGATGAGGATGACCATCGCGGCGAGCAACGCGATCCCGATGTTGGCTGTGTAAAAGGCGACGGCATTGCGTGGCGAGCTGTTGAAGCTGTGAGAGACCCCGGCGCATTCTCCGGCGGCGTAGGCCGTGCTGGCGCAGATCGTGAGGATAGCTAGCGCTCCGGCCTCGATGAGCCCCAGCGCGAAGACGGTTCCGGCAGCGCTACCTGCGACATCAGTCAGAGCCGCTGGAAACCCGGCGCCCGTGAACCCCTGGATCCCTGCTCCATTGTGGGTGAGCAGCGCCGCCCCGGCGATCAGGGCCCCGACTCCGAAGACCGCGCCCAGGGCCGCGCCTGCCGCGGTGTCCCAGCGGCCGTGTTTGAGGTCGCGGATAGTTATGCCCTTGTCGGCGGATGCGCTCTGCTGGAAGAAGATCATCCATGGCGTAACTGTGGCGCCGACTGTGGAGGCCAGCAGCAGCAGTAGCGTATTGAAGTCCCCGCCTGGAAAGGGCACGAAGGCAAGGGAGCTCACGATGGCTCCCGGGCGCGGTCTGACCAGGATCGCGGCCAGCAGGAACAGGCCGTTGAACACGGCCAGGCCGAGCGCTATGCGCTCCCAGCGCCAGTAGCGCCCGCCGCTGAGGGTGAATACGACTAGCGCTAGTCCGAGCGCGACGGCCACCCCTGCGCCGAGATGGAAGTAGGCCAGCCCAACGCGGATGGAAACGAATTCGGCTATGAGAGTGACCAGGTTGGTCAGGGCAAGGTCGGCGGCGCCGAACCAGCCCCAAGCGCGTCCGTAACGCTGCAAGACCAGGGCGCCGTAGCCACGATGAGTGACCGCGGCGATGCGCATGCACATTTCCTGGCAGATGTAGGCCATCGCGAACAGCACCGGGATGAACGGCACGAAGAATCCGAGCCCGTATTGGGCGCCGTCCGCGGCGTAGGCGATCATGCTCGGCCCGTCGTTCTCCCCGAGCATGGCAATGATCCCCGGGCCCGCGAGCAGCCACAGCAACAGCCAGCGTCTGTTATGCCCGCGAGCCCGGTGAACGTGCAGGCGGTCCCGCGACCGCGCGGTGTCCTCCCGGGTCAGCGGCGGCTCACCGGGTAACGGTTACTGGTGCGCCTCCACCTGTGATGGCAGGGGTTACTTCGGCACCGAGCACGCGCGTCCCTGATCGCGCCTGGACGGTGACGGACCCGCCGGAACGGACCTCGGCGACCTCCAGGAAGTCGCCGTGCGGCGGACCGGCGGAGGTCGGCCTGAAATCGCCCCTCTGTGTGTTGGCTGCCATCCAGTTGCTCCCAAAATCTTCCGCCCAGGCGCGATACCACGCCCTCAAGTGCTGCTGACGCACGGACCGGGCCGCTCTGGGCCCGGACTGTCCCAGCCTGCGCAGGCGATTATGAGGAGCAGATGAGAACGCTGGATGCCAGCGCGGGGCTGTTGCCTGGGCCGTGACTGCGCGCAAGAGCCGCCGCACTCATTTTCATCTCATCTGGGCCCCGGAGGATCGGTCGCACGGCGCGGCCTAGTCGCGGGCGGGCGACGCGGCGGCAACGACAGCCGACTGCAACCAGAAGCAAAAAGGAGTGATAGTCATGGCACAGCCAACTCGAACCGATGTGCCGGAACCGGTGCGTGACGGGCTGGGCGCGACAATCATGGGGCCCCGCAACGTGGAACTGGAGCGCCAGAACCCCGATCTGCTCGCATCCCCTTACACCGACGCGGGGACGATCCCGAATCTCAAGTTCTCGTTCTCGGACGCACGCAACCGGCTGCTGACCGGTGGCTGGTCGCGCGAGGTCACGGCCCGCGAGCTACCCATCTCCACCACGCTGGCCGGAGTGGATATGCGGCTGATACGTGAATGGTCCTTAGCCAGGCGCGCGGCAGCGCCGGCGAGCCAGCTCGTGGCCCGCCGGTGACTGGGTTTCTGGTCAGGCTGCTGGCTGGAGGGTGACCTGGTGGCCGAGGGCCTGGAGCTTTGCGATCAGGCGGCGGGTCTCCTTGTCGGGGTCGAGCCGGCGGGTGAAGTAGTCGTCGCCGAGTTCGTGGTAGCTGACCCCGCCGGCCAGGACGTGCCAGATGATGACCAGCATGGCGTGGGCGACGACGATGATCGCTTTCTTCTTGGCGGTAGGGCTGTGGTAGCCGCCCCATTTCATGACGTGCCGGTG
>CAVQEN010000014.1:0-65608 GCA_963711535.1 uncultured Actinomycetota bacterium
TCCGACACCGGAACCGCCAACGGCTCCCGCGCCACTGCCGCCACCTGCAAGGCGACCTCGAACAACACCGGCAGCGCCAGCACGCCGAGCACCAGCCAGCAGTGGACACTGCCGGCCGGCGCGCTCACCGGCGGAATCGCCGGGTACTGCGCGAGCGACCAGCGCAGCTCCGGGCAGGCATCCGGCTCGGTCACGATACGGACCTGCAAGAACGTGTCGGAACAGCGGTGGACGTTCGAGCCAGACGGGGCCATCAGCCTCGGCGGCAAGTGCCTTTCTACCGCGAGCGGGAGCACGGCGCCCGGCACGCAGCTGCGCTTGGCCACCTGCTCGTCGTCGTCGGCGATCCAGGTGTGGCAGCTGTCCGGCGGGCCGATGGGCGTTCAGCTGGTCAGCCCGGTAGCCGGCCTGTGCGTCGCCGATCCCGCCGATCGGGCCGCGGGAGGGACGCTGCTGGAGATCGGCCCGTGCGTGTCGACCGACCCGGGCACGTACTGGCGGGCCAGCTAGCGTCCGCTCGTGCGCGCCGGTCAGCGCGGGCGGGTCAGCGCGGACGGGTCAGGCGGGCGATGTCCAGCGCCGGGGCAGGCAGCGGATCGCCGTCGTATCCGCCGACTGAGCCGAACTCGCCGTTGCCCCACGCTGTCGTCGCCGCGGCGATCTCGTCCGGCGTGCGGGCGACGAAGTTCCACCACATGAGCAGCGGCTCGCCCAGCGGCTCACCGCCGAGCAGCATCAGCGTGCTGCCCGCGGGTGCGGCGATCGCGGTCTCGTGCCGGCCGGCCGGGAGGTACAGCAGCTGGCCGGGGTGCAGCCGGTTCCCGTCCACGCCCGTCTGGCCGCTGACGGTGAACACAACGTGCTCGTAGTCGGGCCGCAACGGGAGCAGGCAGCTCGCCGGTGCCCCCACTGCGGACAGCTGGGCGCCGGTGATGGGGGAGAACGCGGTGGCCGCCGACCTCGCACCGGCCAGCTCGCCCATCAGGACGGTGATGTGAAAGCCGCCGAGGCGCGTCGCGGGCAGCTCGCCGTGGTGCTCGAACGCCGGCTCGACCTGGCGGCTGGCATCCGGGAGCGCCACCCAGAGCTGAACGCCGTACAGCGTCGGGTCGTGCTCGGCTGGTGACTCCTCGGCGTGCGCGATGCCGCGGCCGGATGTCATCAGGTTGAGCTGGCCCGGCCGGATGAGCTGCTCGGTGCCGAGGCTGTCGCGGTGCAGCACGTTCCCGGCGAGCAGCCAGGTAACCGTCTGCAGGCCGATGTGGGGGTGCGGCGGCACGTTCATCCCGGTGCTGCCGTCCACATCCATGGGCCCGTAGGGGGCGAACGCGCCGGAAACAGCCAACCGGACAGGCCGAGCCCCTGCATCGGCCTGTCCGGTATGCGCGCGTGTCGCGAGCCCTTGCGCTTGTGCGGCTCTGGTTAACGGCTCCGGTTACTGCAGCATGCCGGGCTGCTCGCCGTTGCGGTTGTAGGGCACCACAGCCACGACGCCCTCGCCGCCGCCCGTGGCCGGGGCCATCAGGACGTCCTGCACGGCCCGGGTCGCCGGGTTGAGCCAGACGAGTGAGCTGCCGGGGGTGCATTCGGCGAACTCCTGGACGAGCATCCGGCTGCCCGACGTGGCAACGACCGCGTTGTTCCCGGAGCTGCCCTTGACGTTGACAGGCGTGACCTTGCCACTCGCGGCCTGCCTGCCGATATAGCGTGTGCCGCAGCCTCCGAGCGCCTGGACGTAGAGGGTCTTGCCGAAGCGCCACGCGTCCAGGTCACCATAGTCGCCGTCGTGACCGTTGCGCGGCGGTGTCAGCGCGGTCGGAGCGGCGCCGCTCACCGGCACGAGCCAGACGCGCGGAGCGCCGATATCGGTATTCGAGATGCAGGTGGCCACGGCCGTCGTGGAGTTCCACCAGCGGACCGGAGTGCAGCCGCCGAGCTTGGCTGTCGCGCCGGGAACGCGCAGCCGTCGCACGATCCCGCCGGCGTTGCTGATGAGTTCGAGGCCGGCCGGGCCGTTGACGACTTCGGTCGTCCCGTTCGGCGCGCTGATCGCGGCGGAGTACCCGTCCCCGCTGATCAGCCGTGCCTGCAGCGTGCCCGAGAGGCTGACGCGGTCGATGCCATTCTTCGAGACCAGGAGGTTGGTGCCATCGGGCCGGGTGTAGCCGAGCACGTACTGCGGGCGCGAAGACAGGTGGACCGTCGTGATCGTGCCGGTCGCCAGAGCGAGCTGACGCACCGTCGAGGTCTCGCCCGGCTGCTCGAGCAGCACGCGGCTCTTGTCGCCGGACCAGTCCGCGATCTGCCAGGGTGACGTGGTGGCCGCCCAGTGGTACAGCTCATAGCGCCCGCCGGCCGGGTCGAGGAGATACAACGTGACCGGCCTGGCCTTCTTGTAGCTGCCGGTGGTGTACTCGGCGAGGAACCAGCCGGGGCCGACCAGCGGCCAGGGCACCTGGCTGCGGGAGCCAGTCTGGCCGGCGGGCAGCGTAGCCAGGTTCTCGGCCGCTGCTGCTGTGACCGAGCGGGCTGCTGCGCCGAAGGACCGTTGCGTGCGCGCCGTCGCCGCGCTAGCCGCCGCTGTCGCGCCGATGACACACGCAGCAGCGGTCGCGGTCCCAACGATCCCCGTCAGCACCAGCCGTCGCCCACTGCGCCAGCGCGATGCCGACATCATCGGCGGCATCCCGGTCAGTTTCATGCCTGCGTGGCCCCTATCAGGTAGCACGGGCTAGCGCCGTGACTGCACCGATGGTGGCGGCTGTCTTATCTGGGGAACAAGGGGAGGTCTCCCCAGGTGGGGACTCCTCCCCAGATGGGGAGGTTACGTTTGACGGCCGGGGAAGGCGCGGCTTATGGTCCCGGATAGCCTCCGCGGCCGCCAGACAGCCGGACGAGACAGCCGGACAAGACAGGATCCGACGTGCTGCTGATCGTGATGTACGAGTCAGGTACCTGGCGGGTGAAGCCAGCTGACCGGCTGACCTTCGGCCGGAGCAAAACCTGCGACGTCGTCTTGCCGCACGACGACCGGGGCGTGTCCCGTAACGCCGGGAGCTTCGACTGGCGCGGCCTGTGGTGGCTGACCAACGCGAGCGCGTCCTCGATGCTGTACCTGGCGGGTGACCGCGGCTTCCGTGCCGACATCCCGCCGGGCATGGCCGTGCCGTTGCAGCAGTGGCACGCGAAGGTCCGCGTCGACGGCATCCTGGACAGCTACACGCTCCGCATGCGCCTGCCCGACCTGGACGAGATCGACGAAGACGAGGACGAGCCAGAGGCCGAGGCGGTGGCTGCGGCCGTGGCCGGCACCCCCGTGCTGGAGCTGGCGCCGGAGCGGAGCGTCACGAGCACGAAGCTGCGGGCTCCGCTGAACAACGACGACCGTCTGGTCCTGGCGGCGCGGTTCGAGGAGTACCTCACCTGGAAGCACTCGGGCGCGGCAACGCCCCGTAGTGCACGGGAGACCGCCGAGCGTATCGGCTGGCAGCCGCACACCGTCGCGAAGCGCTGCGAGAACATCCGCAACCGGTACGTCCGCATCGGCGTTCCGGGGCTGCGCGGGCCGCGCGCGCTCGAGGAACTCGCGGCCCTGCTGATTTCCACGGGCGAGCTGACCGGCGACGACCTTCGCCGGCTTCCGCAGCCGCCACCGGCCGCCCCGCCTGCGTCCTGACCGCCGTCTCGTGCATGTGCCTGCGGTGCGGTCATATAGCACCGCCGCAGCCACATCCACGACGGGAACTGCGGCTGCGGAGCTAGGCGACGAGTGTCTTCACTGCGCTCGTCAGTTGCGCCAGCGCCTTCTTGGCGTCGGCGAAGTACATGCTGGTCTTCGGATCGACATACAGCTCGTTGTCGATGCCCGCGTAGCCATGGCCCATCGAGCGCTTGATCACGATGATGCTCTTCGCCTGGTCGACGTCGAGGATCGGCATCCCGGAGATGGCCGTGCCGGGTCGGCGCGCAGCCGGGTTGGTCACGTCGTTCGCGCCGATGACAAGCGCGACGTCGGCGCGGGCGAACTCCGGGTTGATCTCGTCCATTTCCTTGAGCTGGGGATACGGCACGTTGGCCTCGGCCAGCAGCACGTTCATGTGTCCGGGCATTCGGCCTGCCACCGGGTGGATCGCGTAGCTGACCTCGATGCCGTGCGACTCGAGCACCTCCGCCAGGGCCGCGACCTCGTGCTGCGCCTGCGCGGCCGCGAGACCGTAGCCCGGCACGATGATCACCTTGGACGCGTAGGCAAGCTGAATCGCGGCGTCGTCGGCGTCAATCGACTTCACGTCGCCGCCGGGCCGGCCACCGCGGCCACGGCGTCGCCCGTGCCGAAGCCGCCGACGATGATGTTGCGAATCGACCGGTTCATGGCATCCGCCATGAGCTTGGTGAGGATGCCGCCGGACGCCCCGACCAGGGCACCGGCAATGATCATGGCCCAGTTGCCGATGACAAATCCAGCCATCGCGACCGCGGTTCCGGTGAATGCGTTCAGCAGCGAGATGACGACGGGCATGTCGGCGCCGCCGATCGGCATCACCATCGAGACACCGAAGATCAGCGCCGCCACTACGACGATCGTCAGCAGGCCCGCGCTCGGGGCTGCGATCAGATAGGCGCCGAAGCCCACCGCGATTACGGCCAGCAGGCCGTTGATCAGCCGGGCGCCGGGAAATGTCACGGGTGCTGAGGTGATGATGCCCTGCAGCTTGCCTGCGGCGATGATCGACCCGGAGAACGTCACCCCGCCGATGATCACGTCGAGCAGGGTGGTGACCGACGTTGTCGCCGACACAGCCGCGCCTGCTCGCATGTAGTCGTGGATCCCGACGAGCGCCGCCGCGCCGCCGCCCACCGCGTTGAACAGGCTGACCAGCTGCGGCATGGCCGTCATCTGCACGGTCCGCGCCGAGTAGAGCCCGGCGGCCGCTCCGACGAGCGCCCCGGCAAGAAGGACGATCCAGCCGGTGACCGTGATCAGGTTGCCATGGATCACGATCGCCAGCGTGGCCGCAATAGCGACCACCATTCCGGTTGCCGACACCTGGTTGCCGCGGCGCGCGGTGGCCGGGTTGTTCATCAGATGCAGGCCCATCACAAAGCACGACGCGGCCAGGACGTAGATCAGCTGGATTATCCAGTCGAAGGTGCTCATGCGGAGGATCCCGGACGGCCAGTGCCGTTGGCGGACGGCTTGCCGCCGGCTGCACCGCCGTTAGCGGCGACGGCCGCCTGGCTTCCCGCCGGTGGCAGCGAGGGCCGCTTGCGGAACATCTTGAGCATCCGCCCCGTGACCACGTATCCGCCCACGACATTCATCGCGGCAAAGGCGGCGGCCAGGAACGCAATGACGTAGCCGACCGCGTCATTTGCTGTCACCGCGATCAGCATCGCTCCGGCCAGGACGATCCCGTGGATCGAGTTCGCCGCGGACATCAAGGGCGTATGCAAGGTGGCAGGCACCTTGCTGATGACCTCGAAGCCCACCCAGAGGCTGAGCACGAAGATGGTGACGTCAACCAGCAGCGCCGGGTAATTCACGGGCGGTCCCTTGCTCTCCGGTTCCTGGGGAGGTCTGAGCCGCACCAGGCTCAGCTTCAGTGCTCTGGTCGTCCGGCGACCGCTGCGGGCCGGTGCTCGCCCCGGGCGGACTCGCGGTCTCGGGTGCCGCCGCGAGTGCGGGGTGGACCACTGAGCCGCCCGCGGTCACAATGACGCCGGCCTGCAGTTCGTCCTCGCGGTCGAGCGTGAGCTCGCCGTCCTTGACGAGGTAGAGCAGCAGCGCACTGATGTTCCGCGCGTACATGGCCGAGGCCGCGGCGGCCATGCTCGACGGCAGCCCGGACGCGCCGATGACCGTGACGCCATTCTCGGTGAGCGCAGTCTCGCCGGGAACCGACCCGGCCACGTTCCCGCCCAGCGCGCTCGCGCCCATGTCGACGATGACCGAGCCGGCTGCCATCGACTTCAGCGCGTCCTCGCTCACCAGGACCGGAGGCCGTCGGCCGGGTACCTGCGCCGTGGTGATCACTACGTCATGCCGGGCGATGTGACCGGCCAGTTCCTGCTGCTGCGCCATCCGCTCGTCCTCGGTGAGGGCGCGAGCGTAGCCGCCTTCACCCGACGCCGGTCCGACGGAAGTCAGCTCGATGAACGTAGCGCCGACTGACTCGGCCTCGGTCCGCGTCTCGGGCCGCACATCGTAGGCGCTGACGAGTGCCCCGAGCCGGCGCGCGGTGCCGATGGCCTGCAGTCCGGCCACGCCGGTCCCGAGGACGAGGACTTTCGCCGGGCGCGCAGTCCCGGCAGCCGTGATCAGCAGCGGGAAGAAGCGGCCGTATTCGGACGCGCCGAGTAGCGCCGCCTTGTATCCGGCGATGTTCGCCTGCGACGACAGTGCGTCCATCGGCTGCGCCCGCGGCAGCGTACGGGGAATCATGTCCATGCTGAGAGCCGTAACGCCGGATCGGGCGAGCGCGTCGGTCAGGTCGTGGTCGGCCAGCGGGGCGAGCAGCCCGATGACAACCTGGCCGGACCGGAACGAGCTCAGGGCCGCGGCGTCCGGCTTAGTGACCATCAGCACGACGTCCGCGGCAAGGGCGTCGGCGCGGCTGACGATGGTCGCGCCAGCCTCCGCATAACTGTCGTCGGTGTGCCAGGCCCGGTCTCCGGCACCGGACTCGACGAGTACTTCAAGACCCGCGGCATGGAGTTTGGCAACAGCTTCCGGCACAAGCGCGACTCGGCGCTCGCCCGGCGCGGTCTCCTTGACCACGGATACCTTCATGGACAGACCTCACTCGGTCGCCTCGGGGCATGGCTCGCGGCCGGATACCGGCCGCAGTCTCAGTATGGCCCGATCCGCAGCACGGCCAGACGCCAACCTTCCGTCTCGCTCTGATCTGAGCAATGTAGACCACACCGGATTCGGCCCTGTGCCGCTCAGCGAAGCGCGAGGATCACGCGCTCTCCGGTGCTCCTCGCTGGGGCTGAGCAAGCGGGCTGCCAGCCAGCTGATCGACACGCTGGTGCTCCGCGAGTACCTGGAGCGTCGCGTCGATCCGGAGGCTACACGGGCTGCGGGCAGGCCTGGCCGGATTCCGGCAGCTCCGCGAGCGGAGCTTCATCGAGGGCCATAGGCGTCCTTCGTGACAGCGGCGAAGACGAGATGATCGCCTGCTTCCTGGCGGGCGAGCTCTCGAGCGAGCGATTCGGCGCCGCGATTCGTGCCGCCCTCGGGGCCAGTGGACAGCCCGAGGAGCCCTGGCGGTACCGGCGCGGCATCAGGAAGAACAGCATGTCGGGCCCTTTGCTGGTAGAGCTGCGGGGCGATGGCAACCCCGCGCTATCTGCCGCCTCGTGCCAGTCGCCGGATGACGAGCAGAGCGACAAAGATCGGAAGCAGCGTGGCGGGGTGGTAATGACCGTGCGGGAAGCGGGTGAGGACCACGACGGCGGCGGCGATGACGAACCCGATGACGAACGGGGAGACTCTCAGCTGCTGGATCCAGCCGCGAGATGGTCGCGGCACATCGGCTGGGCTCGGTGCCGCCATCGGAGCCGACGCTGCGACTCTGTCCGGTGGCAGGTCGGCGAGCAGGCCGGCCAGGTCGTTTCCGGTCCTGGCTCGCAGTGCCCGCTCGGAGCGCTCGTCGAGTTCGGTGGCTGTGAGCCGGCCAACCTGGAAGTGCCCGGCGAGCTCAGCGATTGCCCGATCTCGGTCCGCGTCCGACACCCGCAGGTTGCCGGGAGAGTAGCAGCAGATGGAGCCGGCCGGCGATGATCAGCGGGGGCTGGCCAGGCCGTGCCGGAACGCGTAGCCGACCAGTTGCGCCCGGTCGCGCAGGCCGGTCTTGGCGAAGATGGGATTGACGTGCGTCTTCACGGTGGCCTCGGACACGAACAGCGTCGTTGCGATCTCGCTATTGGAGAGCCCGGCCGCGATGTGCGTGAGCACGTCGACCTCACGAGAGGTCAGGTCATGCGGTGGCTGTGCCGGTACCGCCTGTGCTGGTCCGGGCTGGGACGGCCGGAGGCTCGGAGCGCCCGCTGTCCCGGACAACCCGGCCGCGACGGCGAAGTGGTTGCCGGTGCCCAGGGCGTCCAGCAGGCGGCGCTGGACGGCGCGATCGAGCTGCGCATGCCCCGCCGCCACGTCGGTGAGAGCGCGCCGGATCTCCGCGGCACCGGCATCCTTGGTCAGAAAGCCCCTGGCGCCAGCCTGCAGGGCAGAGAACACCCATGCGTCGTCGGAGTAGGTGGTGAGCACGACGACCGCGATCCCGGGATCGACGTGGCGGAGCTGCCGCGTGGCCTCGACGCCGTCGCAGCGCGGCATGTTCAGGTCCATCAGGACGACATCTGGCCGCAGGACGCTGGCTCGGCGGACCGCATCGTCGCCGTCAACCGTTGCGCCAACCACAGTGATGCCCGGCAGCAAGCTGATCAGTGCCACCAGGCCCTCACGGACAACCTTCTGGTCATCGGCGATCAGCACCCGCACGGCCGGCTGACCGGCCTCGTCGGTCACGCCATCCCCGCCGCGTCCGGCACTGGCCCGGTCGGCAGCCGCAGCAGTACCCGGAAGCCGGTCTTGGTGGGTCCCGCGGCCAGCTCACCGCCGAGCATCTCGGCACGCTCGCGCATGCCGGTGAGTCCGTAGCCGCCGAACGTGAGCCCGGCCGGGCCTGGCGGAGCGGCGTCGGCTGGCCGGGCGTCCTCGATAGCGAGCAC
Organism: uncultured Actinomycetota bacterium; assembly: GCA_963711535.1. Classification (GTDB taxonomy): domain Bacteria; phylum Actinomycetota; class Actinomycetes; order Streptosporangiales; family Streptosporangiaceae; genus JAJYUU01. The sequence goes on from CAVQEN010000014.1 coordinate 8,737, forward strand.
CACGTCCCTATCGCCGTAGGTCAGCTGCAGATCCGCCTGGCCGTCCCGCCCGGCGTACTTCGCCGTGTTGATGAGTGCTTCCTGCGCGGTCCGGTAGAGGGCAAGCCCGATCTCCGGCGGCAGCGGCCGTCGCTGGCCGCCCACTGTGAGCGCGGCCTGGATGCCGGTCGCTGCCGCTGTCTCGGCGACGAGCCGGTCGAGCAGAGCCGGGCCGGGCAGCTCACCGCTGCGCAGCGCCGCGACAGCCCGCCGGGTGTCCGTCAGGCCATCCCGGGCAATCCGCTGGGCGCGGGCCACCTGCTCGAGCATCTTTGCCGTCGTGCCGGCGTCCGCGCCCTGGCGGCCGAGCAGTTCCATCGTGTCCAGAGCCAGTACCAGGCCGGACAGCGCGTGCGCGAGTATGTCGTGGATCTCGCGGGCCAGCCGTGCCCGCTCGGACAGGGCCGCCGCCTCGGCCTGCGCGCCCTCCGAGAGGCGGAGCTGGGCCAGGAGTTCCTCGGCGCGAGCCTGGGCGGCACGTGATCGCTGGTGGGAGATGATGGCTGACCGGGCGAATACCCCGACAATGAAGGCGAACGCCGGGCTGAGATCCTGACTAGCCACACTGCTCCACGACAGCTGTCCGGTCAGCAGCACAGCGCCGTTCGCGGCGACGAACACGATCGCCCCGGTGACAGTTCCCGGCAGCGGGCGGAGCCGCACCCCGGCACCGGCCAGCGCGATGGCGAGGATCGCAGGCGCGGGCGAGTGTGGTGCCAGGCCCCACAGCGCGGCGCCGGCCAGCCCGATGACAGCCAGCATCGTCAGCGCGATGGCATCCGAAGCCGGCCTCGCGAGGATCAGCATGGCGATGGCGATCGCACCCACGAGCAGTGCGGCTGCCGCAGCGGCTATCACCGGCACGGGCTGGCCGCGGAGGTCGCTGAAGGCGCCCGCTGCGACGACCACAAGCAGGATCAGTGCACACGGCACCGTGAAGCGCCTCAGGCGGGACAGGCCCGGCCGTAGCTCGGAAAAGGCGTCCTGGGCACTGGCCGGACCGGCACTCCGGCGACTGCCGATCCAGCGCGTGGCCACAGTCACGTCCTCCAGAACACGGCGCTGCATCCGCCGCCTGCTTGCCCCCGGCCAGCGTAGACGGCGACAGGGCCTGCCGCCTCGGAGTACGGGTTGAGCTCCACCCGGAGGTGGAGCTTGCCGCTTCCACCCGCGGGTGGATGTGGCAGCTGCGCAGCCGGGCCTACCGTGCCCGCATGGGGCTCGTCTGTCGCGACGGCCGGGCAGGGCACGCTGGGAGGTCGGTCAGGTGCTCAAGCGGATCGTCACGATCTGGATCGTGGGCTTCGTCGTGTTCTTCGTCGTCACCGAACCGACCAGTGCTGCTGGTTTCGTGCATGGCTGGTACAGCCACGTGGATAGCATCGGCCACTCCCTGGCCCGATTCGTGAAGTCCCTGTAAGCCCGGCACGCTGCGCGCGCCGGGCCCCTTCGGGCGCTCCGGGCCGTCGGCGTATCGTCATAGCTGGTGCAGTGCAGCTGAGCACAGAGCACTTGTCGCAGGGGGGTGCGATGCCGGACTTTACGCCGTCGCCGGACGGCCGGTCTCTGGCAGCGCGGCTGGCCGAAGCTCGCCAGCGGATGACCAGGCTGGACCTCACCGGCGCGGCGGCGGCCCGCCTCCACCGTCAGTTCATCGCTGTGTGCGATGCGGTGAAGGCATCGGGAGCGGACGAGCAAGCCGGTGAGCGTCGCCTGGCTGCTTTCCTGGCTTCCCTGGACCGCGCAAGCAGCAAAATTCCTGGATACACAAATTCAGCGGACAATTCGTAACCACTTTCCCGCTGAGGCGATCACTCAAGGCGTCGCCAAAGAATAAGCCGACACGATCCTTTTTCGCTGACGGTGTTTGTGCACTGCGCTTGGATCCCTTAATTTCATGGCCATCAGAGGTCGCGGCATAGCTTGCTAGTCCGGGCGACCTCCCGCTTTGGGAACCGCAGGAGTGAGGAAATGAACAAGCGTGACCTGATCGATGCGATTTCGGGCCGAATGGGAGATAGAAGGACAGCGACCGAAGCGGTAAACGCCGTTCTCGACACGATTCAGGAGACAGTCGCAAGTGGTGACAAAGTCTCGATCACCGGATTCGGCGTTTTCGAGAAGCAGATCCGGCGGGCCCGTACAGCGCGTAACCCGGCTACCGGGGCATCGGTCAAGGTGCCGAAAACCTCGGTGCCCAAGTTCCGGGCGGGCGCGGACTTCAAGGCAATGGTGAACGGTAAGTAGTCACGGTCTGTGGCGGCAGTCCGGGCGCCGCGGCCAGCGGCCGGGATTGGCGCCGCGCTCGGCCTTAGTCCTCGGCCTCGGCACCGGACTCCGGCTCGGCAACGGCCAGCCGCGGGCCGCGGAGCACGAAGGCCACGGCCATCTCGGCGACTGCGACGACGAACACCGGAGCGAGCGCACGCCACAAGCCCGCCACCGACGTCCCGGACGCCTCGAGATACGAGTAGGCGAACAGCATGATCAGGGCGCCCGTTGCCAGGCCGCTCAGGACAGCCCGGCCGCGCCCGTGACTGCGGCGCACCCGCAGGGCCACGGCGGTCGCCGGACCGCCGACCACGCCAGATGCGAACGCGGCACTAGACGTCGACTCGGCCACCAGGGCACCGACCGAGACAGCCGGCGAGAAGGCGCCGATCATAGCGGCGAGTACCGCCGTCGAGACGACCCACACGCCCAGCACCGCGAGGAGCCAGACCGCGGCGAGGGGAAGCTTTGTCCGCTGATGCACGCTTAGTCCTCAGTCACCGCCCGTCAGCTGCGCAGGCCATGCCGACGCAGCCCGTGTCCCCGGGAGAACCGCAGGTCAGAGCCGTCCAGGCCCGCCTTGGCGTCTCCGGGGATCACCGTGCCCGCTGATCGACCGGCCACGCAGGGCGGACGGCAAAACTTCGCTCCGGCGCGCTTAGCGCAATCCCTGCCCCTTCCTGAGCGCGGTTTGCAGCAGCCGGTCGATAAGCTGCGGGAACGGCATCCCGCTGACTTCCCACATCTTCTGGAAATAGGACGCAGGGGACAGGCCGGGCATGGTGTTGATCTCATTGATGACCACCCGGCCATCGGTGGTGTAAAAGAAGTCCACCCGGGCGAGTCCTTCACAGGAGACGGCGTCGAAAGCGGCTGCCGCCAGCCGCCGGATCTCCGCCGTCGCCGCAGCGGGAATCGGCGCCGGAATTGCCATCCCGCTGGCCGCGTCGAGGTACTTCGCCTCGAAGTCCCAGAATTCCTCGCCGCCGTCCACCAGCAGCTGGCCCGGCAGGCTGGTGTCCGGCGGGGCGCCGTCGACTCCCTCCAGAACCGATACCTCGACCTCGGCGCCGTCGATTGCCGCTTCGATCAGCACCTTGGGGTCGAACTGACGGGCAGTCGCGATCGCCTCGTGCAGCTGAGCAGTGTCGCGGGCCTTCGACGTCCCGATGCTCGAGCCGCCTCGTGCGGGCTTGACGAACAGGGGCCAGCCGAGCTCGGCGACGTCGTCGACGGTGCGCTTGGCCCCGACGGTGCTCGCGGCGGCCGCTATCTCGCTGACACTGAACCCCGGCCAGTCGCGTTCCCTGACGACGACGTACGGGCCCACCGGCAGGCCCTTCGCCGCGAAGACCAGGTTCATGTACTCCTTGTCCATGCTGACGGCGCTCGCCAGCACGCCGGCCCCGACGTAGGGGACTCCGGCCATCTCGAGCAGGCCCTGGATGGTCCCGTCCTCGCCGTACGGGCCGTGCAGGACCGGGAGCACGACATCCACGTCACCGAACAGGTGCGGAACCTCGGCAGGCGCGCTCGCCACCACGCCGCCGGCGGCAATTACCTCTGCGACTGCGCCACCGGACCACGGGACCACGTGCGAGCCAGGCTCAGCCACCGCTTCGACCGTGGGCAGCTGCCCGCCGGTCACAGACAGCTGCTCGGGCGCATCCGCCACCTGCACCCAGCGGCCGTCGGTGGTGATGCCGACCGGGATGACCTCGTACCGGGACCTGTCGATCGAGGCGAGCATGTTTCCGCCGCCCATGCACGACACCTGGTGCTCTGGCCCCCGGCCGCCGAAAACCACCGCGACCCTGATCTTGCGCTGCTCGCTCACTCGCCCTCCAGTCCCCGTTGCGTTCTGTCTGGATCAGATGCCATAGCGCTCCGGCTTCGCTGACCGGCTGGCGAGCAGCAGCACCGCCTCGTCGATCTCCAGCCCGTGATGCATTACCCCCGCGATCACCTCGGTGATCGGCATCTCCACGCCGTGCTGCCGGGCCAGCTGCAGTACTGACTCCGACGACTTCACGCCTTCCACCGTCTGCGTGGTGCTCGCGAGCACCTCCGCCAGTGGCATACCGCGGCCGAGCTTCTCCCCGAACGACCGGTTCCGCGCGAGTGGCGAGCTGCAGCTCGCCACGAGATCGCCCATCCCGGCCAGGCCCGCGAAGGTGTGCTGGTCAGCGCCGAGCGCGGTGCCGAGCCGCGCGATCTCCGCGAGCCCGCGCGTGATGAGCGTGGCGCGGGTGTTGTCCCCGAGGCCCATCCCCGCCGCGATGCCGACGGCGATCGCGATGACGTTCTTGACCGCGCCTCCCAGCTCGCAGCCGATGACATCGGGGTTGGTGTATGCCCGGAAGTAGCCCGTGTGGCAGGCCTTCTGCAGCTGCTCGGCGACTGCCTCGTCCGCGCAGGCGGCCACCGTCGCGCAGTACTGCCGGACGGCGATCTCCGGTGCCAGGTTGGGTCCGGAGATGACCGCGATGCGGTCCGGGCCCGCGCCGGTGACCTCGGCTATGACCTCGGTCATCCGGCTCCCGCTGCCGAGCTCGATGCCCTTAATGAGGCTCACAAGCAGCGCGCCCGGCGGCAGCAGGTCGCGCCAGTTGGTGAGCAGCTGCCGCAGGCTCTGCGACGGCACGGCTAGCGCCACGATCTCGGCTCCGCTCAGCGCCTCCGGGAGGTCGGCAGTCGCGCGGATGGCAGCAGGCAGCGCGATCCCGGGCAGGTACGCCGGCGACTCGTGGCCCGCATTGATGGCACCGGCGAGCTCCGCCCGGCGGCACCACAGCGTGACCGGGGTGCCAGCATCCGTGAGCACCTGGGCGAAGGTCGTGCCCCAGGAACCGGCGCCCAGCACGGCGGCCTTCACCGTTCCGCGCTCCGTCTGCCGCTCACCGGCCGCGACCGCCGGTCAGGCTCTCGTGCGGGCTCGCTCACCGGGCAGCGGTTCCCTGACCTGACGCGTTCCCAGCCGGATCGGCGGCGCCGTTGCCCGCCGCGGCCCCGCCCGCCCCGGCCTCGCTGGTTCCGGCCTCACCCGCCCCGGTCTGCCCGGCTTCTGCCAGCGCCCGCAGGTCCTGGCGCATCTTCCGCCGGGCCACGGCCGGGTGGTAGAACTCTGCAGGCGGCGTGGCGTGGCGCAGCCCGCCCAGCAGTTGCGCGACGTCGGTCATGATCTTGTCGGTGGCTGCCCGCAGCACCGGATTGGTGAGCGGCTGCCCGGCGAACTCCGACAGGTCCACCGGCGGTCCCGCGACGACCTGCACAGTTTTGCGCGGCAGGAACTTCGGCACGAACTTGCCGTAGGGCAGGATGCGCTGTGCGCCCCAGTGCGCGATCGGCACTACCGGGATCCCGGCCTCGAGCGCGAGCCGCGCGATACCCGTTTTGGCGACCATCGGCCACTGCTCCGGGTCGCGGGTGACCGTAGCCTCCGGATAGAAGATCACGCAGGCGTCGTTCCTGGCCGCGAGCCTGGCTGCCTGCTTGAGCACGAGTGCCGCGTCGGCCTGATCGCGGTAGACCGGGAGCTGCCCGAGCCGCCCGATGACCGGCCCGATCACCGGAATGGTGAACAGCGACGACTTCGCCAGGAACACCGGGTATCGCCGCGCGCTGTCGGCGAACAGCGAGACGGCGAAGATGTCCATATAGGACAGGTGGTTGGCCGCGAGGATAACCGGTCCGGTCGGCGGGATGTGCTCCTGGCCGCGCCAGTCCAGCCGCATCATGAGCCGGATGCCGGGGCGCAGGACGACCTTGGAGATGTTCCGCCAGGTCGTCGAGTAACTGCCGTCAGCCGGCCTGCGCGCCGTCTTGCCTGCCATCGGTTCCCTCCGGCCCGCGCACCACCCGGAGGTAGCACGGTCTTCTTCCGCCTCAGTCTGTCCGGTCCCGCGATGCCCTGTCGAGGCGTCGCGGGAGGATCATATGCATGGCACCCGACGACGTCGTGACAACCGCCCGGCCGCCAGCCCTCGGCTGGTCACTGGTGATCCCCGTCAAGGTACTTGCCCTGGCCAAATCACGCCTCGCCGGCCTCGCCGGGCAGCGGCGGTCCGACCTGGCGCTGGCCATGGCGGCAGACACCATCGCGGCGGCGATCGGCGCCCGCGGCGTCGAGTCAGTGGTGGTCGTTACCGACGACCTCGATGTCGGCAAGCTGGCGCTCGGCCTCGGCGCGCACGTGCTCCCCGACGAGCCGGCGGCAGGCCTGAACGAGGCGCTCGTCTACGGCGCTGATTTCTCCACCAGAACATGGCGGGAACGAGGTCGAGCCGGGCTGGCCGCTGACCTTCCGGCCGCGCAGTCGGGGGAACTGGCAGCGGCCCTGGCCGCGGCGGCCCGTACGGGGGGCACCGCATTTGTCCCGGATGCCGACGGCACCGGCACCGTGCTGTATGCGGCTGTGCCGGACGCGGCGTTCCGGCCGCGGTTCGGGCCGCAGTCGCGCGACCGTCACAAGGAAGCAGGCGCGGCCGAGATCGCGGCGGCCGAGATCTATCCGGCGGAGATCTACGGCGCTGAGCCGGGCGGGCCGGAGCCGGTGAGCGGAGTACCGGGCCGGGCTGAGCCGGGCGCGGCTGTTGCAGGCACGGCTGTACCAGGCATGGGTGTACCAGGCACGGGTGGTGGCATGCGCGTGGCGATGCCGCTGCGCGGCCTGCGGCGGGACGTGGACACGATCGAGAACCTGCGAGCAGCGGCGGCCGTCGGGCTCGGTCCGCGTACTCGCGCGCTGCTGGCGGCCGACAGCAGCATCCTGGGCTGACCCGTCTGAGAACGGCGGCCACCCGAGAGGGAGGGCTGCAGGAGAATGACGCTTAAATATGAACGATCGGGCAGGTCAGTGTCCGGGTGATTCCGGCCACCCCCTGAATCTGCGCGACGACCATGCGGCCGAGATCATCGACATTGTCGGACTCTGCACGGACGATCACGTCGTACGGTCCGGTCACGTCGTCGGCTTGCGTAACGCCGGCGATCTGCCCGATGGCGGACGCTACCTCGGCTGCCTTGCCGACCTCGGTCTGCACGAGAATGTACGCGTGGACCATATCGCCCTCCACAGTCGTGGTTGTCACGGCAACGCTACCGTAGGCGGGCCCGAAGATCAGCAGCGAGCCTGACCGGGGGAGGCCGTAGTGAGCGTCGCCGATTTGGGCGAATTCGGCCTGATCTCGGCAATCCGCGCGATCCTGCCGCCGGATCAGCCGGGGATACTCGGCCCGGGCGATGACGGGGCAGTGCTCCCGGCCCCGGACGGACGTGTCGTGGCCAGCACCGACCTGCTGATCGAGGGCCGCCACTTCCGCCGCGACTGGTCGTCCGCGGTCGACATCGGCACGAAGGCGGCGGCCCAGAATCTGGCTGACATCGCTGCCATGGGCGCGACGCCGACGGCGCTGCTGTTCGGGCTGGCCATTCCCGGCGAGCTGCCGGCGGCGTGGGTGCTCGACGCGACCAGGGGGATGGCGGCCGAATGCGCCCGGGCCGGCGCGATCATCGCCGGTGGTGATATCACTAGCGCCGATCAGATCATGCTGGCGATCACCGCGCTCGGAGACCTGGCCGGCCGGGCTCCGGTCACCCGTGCCGGTGCCAGGCCGGGTGACGTGATCGCGCTCAGCGCGCCGACGGGCCGCTCGGCTGCCGGGCTGGCGCTCCTGGAGGCAGGTCTGGCCGACGACCCGGTTGCTCCCGCGAAGTCGCGGCCCGCGCCGTCTCTGACACCGAGCCTGGCGGCGGACCTAGCCGGGCTCGTCGCCGCGCACCGCCGGCCGCAGCCTGACTACTCTGCCGGACCCAGCGCGACCGAGGCCGGGGCGACTGCGATGATCGACATCAGCGACGGGCTCGTGGCCGACCTCGGCCACATCGCCGACGCAAGCGGCGCATGCCTGAGCGTGAACTCGGCCAGCCTGCCCGGCATCGCCTCGCTGACGGCGGCCGCCCGACGGCTGGATGCTGACTGGCGGCCGTGGGCGCTGAGCGGTGGCGAGGATCATGCGCTGGCGGCCACGTTTCCTTTCCGGGAGAAGGTTCCGCCGGGCTGGACGGTGATCGGGGACGTCCGGAGCGGGGCCGGTGTTCTGGTGGATTCGCGGCAATTCGAGGGTCCGGCGGGCTGGGATCATTTCCGCCGAGGCCGGGACTAACTACCGCAGGCTGCGAAGTGTCGCACCGTAGTGCTGGCCGACTGACCCCTGCGCTTGGTATAACCCCCTTGATGCCACGCCATCGCAACGAGCGCGTGCCCCGGCACAGGGCGCAGCGGCCGCGGGGGAACCCAGTCCGACGCGCCCGGGTGAATGCTGCCGCCCCGGCTGCCCAGCCGGGGCTGGCCGCCACCACGCGCAGCGATGCGGACGCCGCCAAGACCGAGCCGCTGCCGCTGCGCTCTGTGGTGCCGCAGCCTCGGCCGGATGGCGGGGGCGCCGGCGAAGGCGGCCGGCGTGGCGTGTCGGGGCGCGGGCGGCCGCTGCCGACGGGCCCAGGCGGGGCACTGGGGGGAGCGGCCCGCGGGCTGCTGGTGTCGCCGTGGTTCGCCGCGGCGGCCGGGTTCGTCATCGCCGGCTCGCTGTGGATCCACTCACCGCATACTGAGCTCACCTTCCCCAACCTCGCGATCGGCAAAGTGCCCTGCAGTGGAGCCGTCTGCAACGGCGCACCCGAGCCGCAGGGGCGGGGATCGAAGCTCACGACGCCGTCTCCGAGCAACACTAAGAAGACCAGAAAGAACAGCGGCACTACGGCCGGTGCCGGGACGACGCCGGTCCGCACCCAGGCGCGAACGGCGCACATGTCCGTCGGTTACCACGTGACGATCCAGAACGATCACCAGTTCAGCATCGTCTTCCTTGTCTCGGCCAGGCACATCCCGCAGCGCTGGCGCCTGGCACTCACGATTCCCGGAGTGCAGGTCCAGGGTGCGGCTTTTGCCGACTGGACGGCCTCGAGTAGCGACAGCGGCACGGCCACGCCGACGTACGAGGCCGGGTGGCGGGGATCCCACGGCCCGCAGAACGGCAACTCGTCCGCCGGGGTGTCCGAGAGGGGGCCCGGCGGGAGGCGTTACGGCTTTTCCTTCGTCATCTTCGGAACCGGGACCCCCGGCCAGCCGACTGGCTGCACCTATAACGGCGATGCCTGCACGTTCCATGAGGTCAATGCTGATAGGGGCTGAGCGGCTGAGCAGCTGCTTTCCGGCTGGGCGGCCGCTTTCCGGCTGTTCCGCTGCGAGGCGCTGCCGGAGCCCGGCATCCACCGGTCTCGCGCCAGCGATCAGGGCGCCGGTCGCGCGAATCCGCTGATGATCGCCCGCAGGGTGGCGCCGACCGCGTCCCGGGTTGCTTTCGGCTCGGCAGAGCTCGCGATGAGCAGGCCGGCTCTGGTCAGTGCTCCGAACAGCAGCCGGGCCAGCGTGCCGGGATCGGCGACGCAGAGGGCACCGGCCGCGTTGGCCGCCTCGATGGCCGCGACGGTGGCCGCGAAGGCGTACCGCTCGTCGAGTTCCGTGAACCGGGCGAGCCCGAGGACCGCCGGGCCGTCGGTGACGATGATCCGCTGAACTTCAGGCTCCAGCACCGCGTCGAGGAAGGCGCCGAAGCCGGCGACCATGAGGTCCACGGGGTCGGCAGCTCCAGCCGCTGCCTGCATCGACGCCTGCATGAGGTCCTGGTGCACCTGCTCGAACACGGCCTCGAACACCGCGGCCTTGGTCGGGAAGTGGTGGTAGAGCGCACCCGTCGTCACCCGCGCCTCGCGGGCGATGTCCTCGACCGAGGTCGCGGCGAATCCGCGGGTGCCAAACAGCCGCCGGCCCGCTGCGGCAAGCGCCGCCCTGGTCTGGGCGACCTGCTCGGCGCGCAGCGAGGCCGGGTGGCCGGGCGCGAGGTCGCTGGTGGCGCCAGTCGTTTCGCCGCTGGTGTCGGTCATGACCACTGTCTAGCTCACCCGACGGGGTTGTGCACACTGGCGCGCGGTGACATAGTGGCGCTATGACATAGTAACGCTATCTAGCAGAGCAAAACTATTTTACGGAGGGATGCAATGCTCAGCACCATCGAGGCCACCAGGGCCGACCGGGCAGCACTGCTCGCAATCTGCGGCGGACTGACCGACGAGCAATGGCAGGCGCCGTCCGGCTGCGCGGGCTGGAGCGTCAAGGACGTCGTCACTCACCTGGCCAACCTGTTCTGGGCGGCCGTCGACGGGACGCAGCTGCCCGACACCGCGGGCCTGCCTACCGAGCAGGCCCAGGACGCCGGCGTCGCGGCCCGGCGTGACCGGTCCGCGGCCGAGGTACTGGCCGACTACGAAAAGGTGAGTGACACCGGCCTGCAGCGACTCGCCGAACTCGCTGCTCTGGACGTCGAGATGCCGCTCGGCGACGACTTCGGCACGTACTCGACGGCCGTGATCCCGGCCGCCTACGCCTTCGATCACTACACGCATATCCGGGCCGACCTGTTCGGGCCGCGTGGACCGCTGCCCGGCGAGCCGCCGCCGTCGGACGAACTGCGGGTCGGCGCGGCCCTGGACTGGGTCGAGGCCGCGCTGCCGCAGCAGTATCCGGCAGCGGCGGCGCAGTGCTCCCTGGAAATCGAGGTCAGCGGGACCGGGGCGCGGGTGATCCGGTTCGGGTCGGGCGAGGCGACGGGCACCATCAGCTCGAGCGGGCCCGCACTGGTCCGGTGGATCACGCATCGCGGTACCTGGGCCGACCTGGATGTCCAGGGGACCGGCGATGAGCAGGCGCTCGCCATCGCGCGCACGCTCAAGGTCTTCTGATCCGAGATCGGGTCGGAGCGTTACTAGGCTGGCGAGTATGACCCCAGCCGCGGCTTCGCCGCCAGCCCCGCCGCGTGTCCTGGCTATCGCGGGCTCGGACTCCGGCGGCGGCGCCGGGATCCAGGCGGATCTCAAGACGATGCTGGCCCTCGGCGTCCACGGGATGACGGCGATCTGCGCGGTGACGGCGCAGAACTCCCTCGGCGTGCAGGGGTACTGGGAGCTGCCGCCGGAGGCCGTCCGGGCTCAGCTCGACTCGGTGCTCTCCGACATCGGGGCGCAGGCCATCAAGACCGGGATGCTCGCCTCACCGGTGCTCGTCGCCACCGTTTGCGACGTGCTCGCCGACGTAGCCGCCCCGGTCGTCGTGGACCCGGTCGCCATCTCCAAGCACGGCGATGCGCTGCTGTCGGCCGGTACCGTCGACGCCGTGCGGGAGCGGCTGCTGCCGCTGGCCACTCTCGTCACCCCGAACCTGCTCGAGGCCGAACTGCTGACCGGCGCGAAGATCACCGACGAGGCCGGGATGCTGGCGGCCGCCGAGGCCATCGAAGCCCTGGGGCCTCAGTGGGTGCTGATCAAGGGCGGGCACCTACCTGGCCAGGCGGTCGACCTGCTCTTCGACGGGTCCAGCGTGATCCGGCTGCCCGGCCGAGCGGATCGACACTGTGCACACGCATGGCACCGGCTGCACGCTTGCCTCCGCCATCGCGTCCCGGCTCGCGCTGGGGGACGACGTGCCGAGCGCCGTGCGGGCCGGAAAGGACTTCGTGACCGGCGCCATTGCGGCCGGCTTCCCGCTCGGGGCTGGCATCGGGCCGGTGGACCACGGCTGGCGGCTGCGGGCCCCCGTGGGTCAGCTGGGCTAGCTGCGGGTCAGCCGGGCTAGCTGGTGCAGGACGACAAAAGGCCCCGGCTCATCGCCGGGGCTCGCCAGCAGCAAGGCCCGCGCTAGCGGGTGACCTTGCCTGCTTTGATGCAGGACGTGCACACGTTCAGCCGACGGGGGGTCTTGCCCACCATCGCGCGCACGCGCTGAATGTTCGGGTTCCAGCGGCGCGGGGTGCGGCGGTGCGAGTGAGACACGTTATTGCCGAAGCCCGGCCCCTTGCCGCACACATCGCAGACGGAAGCCACGGGATCGCTCCAGTTCGGGAGATAATCAGACAGGTTCCTGGCAGGCATACGTCACGCCAGTCGTCCGAGGATATCCGAAGAACCGGCTAGCCCGCGACTCGGGCGGCCCATCCTGCCAGTTAGGTCAGGCCGGCGTCCCGCACCATGATCGCGACCTGCACGCGGTTGGAAGCACTCAGCTTGGCGGGTACGCGCGAGATATGCGCTTTCACGGTGGCTTCGCTCATGTAGAGCAGCTCTGCAATCTCGGTGTTGGACCGGCCGCGCCCGACCTCCGTTGCGACCGGCATCTCCCGCTCGGTCAGCTCCCGGAGGCCGTCCGCTGCGGCCGCCGCGCGTGCGGCGGCCGTGTCGGTGGCGTAGTGCTCGATCAGCGTCCGGGTGACCGCCGGTGACAGCATGGCGTCGCCTGGCGGTGATCCCGTCCACGCCGGGCATCCGGACATCCATCAGCGCGACCTCCGGGCGGTGAGCGCCGACCGCGGTGACAGCTGCGGCGCCATCGGCCGCTTCGCCGACGACCGTCCTACGGCTGGGTGCTGGACGGCGAGTGGGCAGGCCACGCCGGCCAGATCGCCACTTCCTCAGCGCCGTTCATCGTCCTGCCGCTAGCGGCAGGAATCGTCCGCACGCAGCGCCGGGAGGTCCGCTAACGGATGCGGCCGAGAGCCTGCGACCACTATCGCCGGGAAATGGTTATCCGGCCGCGCCTATCCTGACGCAATGGCCGTCCTTGCTGACCCGCTGCGCGGGGTCGTCGGTGACAAGGCAGCCAAGCTGCTGGCCTCGGCGCTCGACCTCGCGACTGTCGGCGACTTGCTGGGCTATTACCCGCGCCGGTACGAGAAGCGCGGCGAGCTGACCAACCTGGCCGAGCTACGCGAGGGCGATCACGTTACCGTGCAGGCCGAAGTGGCGTCGGTCTCTACGCGCCCCATGCGCAACCGCTCGGGCTCGATCTTCGAGGCAGTCGTCACCGATGGCACCGGGCGCCTCACACTGACCTTCTTCAGCCGCGGCAGGCAGAACTTCCGCGAGCGGCAGCTCGCGCCGGGAACGCACGGGCTGTTCTCCGGCCAGGTGTCCAGCTACGGCGGCAAGCGGCAGCTCACCCACCCGGAATTTGAGCTGCTGGGGGAGGGCCCGGCTGACGACCGCGCCGCGGAGTACGCCGCCGAGATCATCCCGCTCTACCCTGCGACGAGCGGCTGGCGTCCTGGCAGATCGCCCGCACTGTCGAGTTCGCCCTCGCGAAGCTCGACGCTCCGCCCGATCCGCTCCCGGCCGCCGTCCGCCGCCGGCACGGGCTGATCGGGTACGCCGAGGCGCTGCACGGCATCCACCGGCCAGCGGACTTCGCCGAGAAGGACCGGGCCGTCCGCAGGCTGAAGTGGGACGAGGCGTTCACCCTGCAGGTGCTGCTCGCCCAGCGCAGGCTCGCCGCTACCCGCTACAGCGCAATCCCGCGGCCGCTGGCCGACGGCGGCCTGCTCGGCCAGTTCGACGGGATGCTCCCGTTCACGCTGACAGCGGGCCAGCGGGACGCGGGTGCGACGATCGCGGCCGACCTGGCTCGCGAGCACCCCATGCACCGGCTGCTGCAGGGCGAAGTGGGCTCCGGCAAGACGATCATCGCGCTGCGGGCGATGCTGCAGGTGGTCGACGCGGCCGGCCAGGCCGCGCTGCTGGCGCCCACCGAGGTCCTGGCGCAGCAGCACTTCCGGTCGATCTCGAGCATGCTCGGGCCGCTTGCGATGGCCGGGCAGCTCGGCGGCGCCGAGCATGCGACCCGGGTGACGCTGATCACCGGCTCGATGAGCGTCCCGGCCCGGCGCCGAGCGCTCCTGGAGGCGGCATCCGGGGAAGCGGGCATCGTCATCGGCACGCATGCGCTGCTCGAAGACCGCGTTCAGTTCGCCGATCTGGGCCTGGTCGTGGTGGACGAACAGCACCGATTCGGTGTCGAGCAGCGCGACGTGCTGCGCGACAAGGCCGGCGACGGCCGCCCGCACATGCTGGTCATGACGGCCACGCCGATCCCGCGGACGGTGGCGATGACGGTCTTCGGCGATCTCGACGTCTCCACGCTGACCGAGCTGCCGTCGGGCCGGTCGCCGATCACCACCCATCTGGTGCCGGTCGCCGAGCGGCCGCACTACCTGGCGCGCACCTGGGAGCGGATCATTGAGGAAGTCGCGTCCGGCCGCCAGGCCTACATAGTCTGCCCGCGCATCGGCGGTGACGAGCCGGCCGCATCCGGGCTCGCTGACTCCGGGCCTGATGGTGAGTATTCCGCCGACCTGACCGGCGAGGCCCAGGCCGAGTCCGCCCGCCCGCCCGTTGCCGTGCTCGACCTCGCCGCGGAGCTCAGCGCGGGGCCGCTGGCCGGGCTCCGGCTGGCGATCCTGCACGGCCGCCTGCCGCCGGAGGAGAAGGACACGGTCATGCTGGCGTTCGCGGACGGGCTCGTCGACGTGCTCGTCACCACGACGGTCGTCGAGGTCGGCGTCGACGTGCCGAACGCCGCGATGATGGTCGTCATGGACGCCGACCGCTTCGGCGTTTCCCAGCTCCATCAGCTACGCGGCCGGGTCGGGCGGGGTACCGACCCCGGCCTGTGCCTGCTAGTCACCGATCTGCCGGAGTCGGCGCCGGCGCGCGAGCGGCTCGCGGCCGTCGCGAGCACGGCCGACGGTTTCGCCCTCTCCCGGCTCGACCTCGAGCAGCGCCGCGAAGGCGACGTCCTCGGCACTGCGCAGGCCGGCCGGAGATCCAGCCTCAAGCTGCTCCGGCTGCTGCCCGACGAGGACCTCATCGGACAGGCGCGCGACGAGGCGGTCACCCTGGTCGATGCGGATCCGGCACTGGCGAATGCAGGCCCTGGCCGAGTCCGTGCGCGCACTGGTGGACACCGAGGAAACCACGTTCCTGGAAAAAGCGTGACCGGCCCTGCGGGTGCCGGGCAGCCGGCCCCGGCGCGATGACCCGCATCATTGCCGGCCAGGCCCGGCGGTCGCCGGCTGGCGACCGCGGCCGGGCGGAGCACCCGGCCCACCAGCGACCGCACCAGGGAGGGCCTGTTCTCGACGGTGACCGCGATGCGCGGCGGCCTCGCCGGCGCGACGGTGCTCGACCTGTACGCCGGCTCCGGCGCGGTCGGGCTCGAGGCGCTGTCGAGAGGTGCCGCCGACGTTCTGCTCGTCGAGTCCGACGGCCGGGCCGCGCGGGTGATCCGGGAGAACATCGCCGCCGTCGGGCTGCCCGGCGCCCGCCTCCTGACCGGCCGGGTGGAACGGCTGCTCGACGGCGGGCCCGAGCCGTCTGCAGCGCTGCGGGACTTCGTGTTCGCCGACCCGCCGTACGCGCTGGCAGACGCCGAGCTGACCCGGATGCTGCGGACGCTCAGCGGCAAGAGCTGGCTCGCTCCGGGTGCGCTGGTGGTCCTGGAGCGAGCTACCCGGTCCGGCGCGCCGGCCTGGCCACCGGGGTACGAAACTGACCGATCCCGCAGATACGGTGAGGCGACCCTCTGGTACGGTCACGCCGCAGGGCCACAACCTGCACAGACACCCCCCTGACAGGAGAGTGAACCGGAGTGCCGCGAGTAGTCTGCCCAGGCTCTTTCGATCCGGTGACCAACGGGCACCTCGACATCATTTCCCGCGCCGCGCAGCTCTACGACGAGGTCGTCGTGGCGGTCGCCGAGAATCCGAACAAGACGACGCTGTTCACGGCCGCCGAGCGGGTCGAGCTCATCCGGGGTGCAACGAAGCAGCTGGCAAACGTCCGGGTTGACCAGTTCGAGGGCCTGACGGTCGACTTCTGCCGCGACAACGACATCTCCGCGATCGTGAAGGGCCTCCGGGCGGTGAGCGACTTCGACTACGAGATGCAGATGGCGCAGATGAATTACAACCAGTCGGGCGTCGAGACGCTGTTCATGACCACCAACCCGCTGTACGCGTTCCTCTCATCCAGCCTGGTGAAGGACTTTGCCAAGTGGGGCGGGGACGTCGGCGGGCTAGTGCCGGCCACGGTGCTTGAGCGGCTGAAGACTCGGCTCGGCGAATCCTGAGCGCTCGCCAGCCGGGCGGACTGGCGATCCGCGGCGGCCCGGGATTGCGCGGCAGAGTTGGGATGCTGCAGGCCAGCCGGTAATATGGCCAGACGCCGTGCCACTACTGCTCTGAATCATGCCGCCCAGTTCACCTAACCGCTATGCCACATTCTGCCACCAAGCACGCCAAGGGCCTCGACCTTCGTAATCCACTGGTGTTCGACATCAGGGACCTCGGGCCCGGGGTGGCGCGTACCCTGACCCGGACGGTTCCGGCGCCCGAGCATATGGGGGTCGAGCTGGCCAGCATCCCCGCGGGTGCCGACCTTGACCTGGAAGTGCAGCTCGAAGGCGTGACCGAGGGCGTGCTGGTGACGGCGACCGTGACGGGGCCGCTGACCGGCGAGTGCGCTCGCTGCCTCGAGCCGTTCACCTCGGTGATGACGGTGCGGTTCCAGGAACTGTTCGAGCGTGCTGGAGCCGACAAGCAGGCTGATGACCGGGCTGGTGACGATAGCTACCGGCTGGACGGCAGCGGGCTGCTGGACCTGGAGCCTGCGCTGCGCGACGCCGTGGTGCTTGAGCTGCCGCTCTCGCCGCTGTGCGAGGACGGGTGCCAGGGGCTGTGCGCGGAGTGCGGCGTCCGGCTCGCGGACGCCGAGCCGGGCCACGGCCATGATCAGCCCGGCGCGATGTGGGACGCGCTGAAGGACTTTCGGGCGGGCCAGCCGGACGGCACAGAGCCGGACGCAGGGCCGCGCGAGGAAGAAGTACCGGACGGGACCGCCGGACCGGCTAGCAGGACGGACCGGGCGGATGCCGCGCCGGGACAGGCAAAGGAGCAGTGACGTGGCAGTACCGAAGCGCAAGATGTCGCGCAGCAACACCCGGTCTCGGCGGGCGCAGTGGAAGGCCACCGCACCGCAGCTGATGACGTGCCCGAACTGCCGCGAGCCGAAGCTGCCGCACACGGCGTGCCCGGCCTGCGGCATGTACAACCGCCGTCAGGTCACGAACCCCTCCTGACATGTCGCTGGGCGGTGCCCGGCCGGGTGCTGCAGGGTCTTGCGCTGCGGGAAGGAGCGCTGGGGAAAGGGACAGGCTGGTGACTGACGCACCTGCTGACAAGGCGGCCGAGCCTCCGGACGGGCAGTCCGCTCCTGCTGGTCCGCCCGCGGGGCCGTCGGCTGGCCCGAATGAGGCGCTTCTCCAAGCGCTTCAGGTGCCGATTAGCTCCGGCCTTCTCGAGCGTGCGCTGATGCACCGCTCGTACGCCTACGAGAACGGCGGCCTGCCGACGAACGAGCGGCTGGAGTTCCTCGGCGACTCCGTGCTCGGCCTGATCGTGACCGACACCCTCTTCCGCTCCTATCCGGATCTGCCGGAGGGGCAGCTCGCCAAGCTTCGGGCCGCTGTCGTCAATATGCGCGCCCTCGCGGGCGTCGCGCGCGGTCTGGATCTGGGCGCTTACGTGCGCCTCGGCAAGGGCGAGGAGGGCACCGGCGGCAGGGACAAGAGCTCGATCCTCGCCGACACTCTCGAGGCCGTCCTCGGTGCCGTCTACCTGGACCAGGGCCTGGCGGCTGCTGACGGCCTCGTGCATCGCCTGTTCGACCCGGTGATCGCCCGGTCCGCGCGCCTCGGCGCCGGCCTGGACTGGAAGACATCGCTGCAGGAGCTGACGGCCGCCGAAATTCTCGGGGTGCCGGAGTACCACGTCGAGGAGAGCGGTCCTGACCACCAGAAGTCGTTCCGGGCGTTCGTGCGGATCGGCTCGCAGACCTACGGTGAAGGTTCCGGCCGCTCGAAGAAAGAGGCGGAGCAGCAGGCAGCCGAAGCTGCCTGGAACGCCATCAGCGAGCGGCTGGCGGCCACCCCGGCTGCCGCGCCCCCGCAGCAGCCGGAGGGGAACGGCGCGGTTCGCCCGCCGCGCAAGCCCGGCCAGCCGGACCTGGCCTAGCCCCCCGGTGCCCGAGCTTCCCGAGGTCGAGGTCGTCCGCCGTGGCCTCGAGCAGTTCGTGGTCGGCCGCCGCATCGAGACCGTCGAGGTCCTGCATCCGCGCGCCATCAGACGGCATGAGGCTGGTCCGGGCGATTTCGCTGCCCGGCTGACGGGGCGGACCATCGACGGTGCCCGGCGGCGCGGAAAGTACCTGTGGCTTCCGGTCGGCGATGACGCCCTGCTGGCGCACCTGGGCATGAGCGGACAGCTCCTGGTCGGACCGCGCGACGAGCCCCTCTCCCCGCACGTCCGGGTCCGCTTCACCTTCGCCGACGGCGGTACCGAGCTGCGGTTCACTGACCAGCGGACGTTTGGCCACCTGCTGGTCTCGGCGGACGGAGCGGAGCTGCCGCCGGTCATCGCCCATATCGCGCCTGATCCGCTGGAGGACGCGTTCGATCTGGCCTGGCTGACGACCCGGCTGCGTGCCCGCAAGACTGGCATCAAGCGGGCTCTGCTCGACCAGTCGCTGGTCAGCGGCGTCGGCAACATCTATGCCGACGAGGCGCTGTGGCGCGTCAGGCTGCACTGGGCCAGGGCCACCGACCGGCTGCGGGCGGCCGAGGTCACCGGGCTGCTGGGAGCTGTCACCGGCGTCTTCGCCGAAGCCCTCACCGAAGGCGGCACCAGCTTCGACAGCCTCTACGTCAACGTCAACGGTGAGAGCGGGTACTTCGACCGGTCGCTGAACGCCTATGGCCGGGCCGGCGAGCCGTGCCGCCGGTGCGGCGCGCTGATCCGCCGCGATCCGTTCATGAACCGGTCCTCGTACAGCTGCCCGGTCTGCCAGCCGCGCCCCCGGAACGGGCGCTGGTGAGCGCTCCGGCGGCGGCCCGCCTGACCGCCTGGGTAGACGGCCGGGTGCAGGGCGTCGGCTTCCGCTGGTGGGTTCGCTCGCGTGCGCTGGAGCGTGGTCTCGCGGGCTTCGCCGAGAACCTGGCGGACGGCCGGGTCAAGGTGGTGGCCGAGGGATCGCGCGAGCGCTGCTCAGAGCTGCTTGGCCTGCTGTCAGCCGAGGTCAGCGAATCGCGTCCGGCTCGCCCCGGCCGTGTGACCAGGGTGACGCACCGGTGGGCTGAGGCGGCTGGCGACCTGTTCGGATTCGTCGAGCGCTGACTGACGCAGCCCCGCGCGGGCCTTCGGCATGGACTAATGCCAGTGCCGCCATATCCGGAGCGACTACGGATTGTGACGAACGGCCGCGGCGGGTATAGATCTGACGGGGCCGGCCACGTGTGCCGCCGCCCCGTCGGTGCGCCGGACAAGCCAGGAGGGAGCGTGACCTGCCCGCCGGCCAAGGCCGTATCCGCTGATCATCTCCGGTCCTCGTCAGGGCCCTGGTCGGGCCTGTGACCTGCGCGACCGGCAAACTTGACCGAATACCCTTGACGGTGGGACCATGGAGGTGTTAACCAGCGCGCAGCCATGTTCCGGCGCCTGCGCGCCTGCCCACTCTGGTCACTCAGTGTGGAGGACCCTACACAATGGCAAAGGCTCTACTCGGCCACGTCGGCGGACCGGATCCCCGCATGGTCTCGGAGATGCGCCGTTTGCAGCAGCGAGTACGCGACCTGGAAGCTGAGCTTGCTCGGCTCCAGGACGAGAATGATGTCCTCGTCGCTTCAGTCGGCCACGACCTGCTGGTTCCGGTTCGCGAGCCTGCGCTCACCTGACAAAGAGCGCACGAGGCCAGCAACCGACGGTTGAGGGACGCGATCGTATGCGTCCCTCTTCGGTTTTCGGGGCAAAAGCCGCCTCGCACGGCCGGCTACTGCCCGTCAGCATGACGGCGCCTAGCCGCATACCTGACCGCGATCACAGCGACTGACATCACGGCGACCGCAATCAGATCGACGGGCTCAGGCGGCCACCAAGAAATTGCAGAGCGGCCGGCAGGTTGCGGTTCCAGAAAGCGTCATCGTGACAGCCTCGCAGGATGCCGCCCGGCACCGGGCGCCCCGTCAGGCTGCCTAGCCTCGCTCGCAGCGCTATCGCCTCCGGGGCGAACGGATCGTCAGACCCGCAGCTCACCCACACCGGCACGGCGCGCAGCGCGCCGGCGAGCGCCAGCACATCGTTGCGGGCGAAGTCGGCCGGGCTGTCGAAGGCCGTCCGGCTCCCAGCCGCCGCGTCCGCGTAGCTGCCGAAGATCGCGGGCGACAAAGCCGCCGCGGCCGCTACTGCCGGGAGACCGTTCCGCACATCGGCGCCGGCGGCTCCACTGGCGTCGTCCCTGCCATCACCGTCGCCGGCCAGTCCGGGGCCGCCGCCCGCGCTGAGCCGCTCCGCCAGCAGCAGCGCGCCATAGCCGCCCATCGACTCGCCGGTGATGCCGATCTGGCTCGTGTGCAGGCCAGCCGCTGCGAGCCGCGGCAGCACCTCGAAGCAGATCATGCCGAGGGGATCGTCGCCATCAGCTCGCTGGTGCCAGTACGTGTCACCGCCGTCGACTGTCACACAGGCGAAGCCGCTCATCTTCGCAGCCGTCATCGCTGGCGCTAGCTGCGCGGCCAGCGCCACCGCGGACGAGCCGGATCCGTGCAGACCGACGACGACGTCAAGCCCTCCGGCGGCTACGTGCGCCGGAAGCAGGGTCACCATCGTCACGGCCCGCTTCCGATAGCGCGAGTAGAACCTCACCTGGCGGCGGACGGGCAGCGGGCCGGACGGCCGCGGCGGCGAGGAACCGCACGCACCGTCCAGCCGCGCCAGCGCATACTTGCCCGGGGATCGCGCCGGTCTCGATGAGCTCGAACCCGGCCGCCGCGCCGACGGCGACCAGGCCCGCACCGATGCCTCCGGCAAGCAGCGCCCGCCGGGAAAGCCCTCGGGACTGCGCTTGCCCGGACTGCGCCTGTTGTCGGGGGCGTTCCGGCGGCAAAGGGTTCTCCTGTCGGGCTGATTTCCTGCACGACCCGTCCTGCAGGGCCGGTGTCACTGGAGGCTACGACCCGGCGCCCGGTATCGGGCAATACGCCACTCGATGCCGGTTGTTGCGCGCCGATTCGGCGGTTCACGCTCGCTGGCCGCCGTCCGAGGGCCCGCAGAACAGCCGGCCGCGGGTCTCCCGGTCAGGGCCGCGCATACCGGATCGCCCGGCTCGTGAATGCGCGGGCTCAGAGCGGCCTCGCGGTAAAGTGCAGGCGACGGTGGCCGCAGGGCGTGCCAGGACCGGACGCCAGCGGCCAGTGGCCGGGGAGGAGTCAGCAGGTGTACCTGAAGACCCTGACCCTGCGCGGCTTCAAGTCGTTCGCGTCGGCTACCACCATGCGGTTCGAGCCCGGCATCACCTGCATTGTGGGTCCCAACGGATCCGGTAAATCGAACGTCGTCGACGCGCTGTCGTGGGTGATGGGCGAGCAGGGCGCCAAGCAGCTGCGCGGCGGCAAGATGGACGACGTCGTGTTCGCCGGCACCTCCGGGCGCCCCGCCCTCGGCCGCGCCGAGGTCACGCTGACGATCGACAACAGCGACGGCGCGCTGCCCATCGAGTACACCGAGGTCACGATCAGCCGTCTGCTCTTCCGGTCGGGTGGCAGCGAGTACGCCATCAACGGCGATCCGTGCCGCCTGCTGGACATCGCCGAGCTGCTCTCCGACAGCGGCCTCGGCCGGGAGATGCACGTCATCGTCGGCCAGAACCAGCTAGATGAGGCGCTGAACGCCGGGCCCGAGAGCCGCAGAGCCCTGATCGAGGAAGCGGCCGGGGTGCTCAAGCACCGGCGGCGCAAGGAAAAGGCCGTCCGCAAGCTCGACGCGATGCAGGCCAATCTGACCCGGCTGGTGGACCTCACGGGCGAGCTGGGCAGGCGCCTGAAACCTCTGGGCCGGCAGGCTGAGATCGCCCGGAAGGCCGCCGTGATCCAGGCGGATCTGCGCGATGCGCGGCTGCGCCTGCTCGCGGACGATTACGCGACGCTGAACGCTGAGCTCGCGCGCGATCAGGCGGACGAGACCGCGGCGGCACAGTTGCGGACCACGCTGGAGGCTGCGCTTGCCGAGGCACAGCGGGCCGAGTCCGAGCTTGAGCTCGCCGAGCAGCAGCACGCACCGCGGCTCGCTGCCGCGCAGGAGGCGTTCTTCGCCCTGTCCGGGCTGGCCGAGCGCACGCGAGGAGTGCTGAACCTCGCCACCGAGCGGCGCCGCAATCTGTCCGCACCCGAGCCGCAGCGGGCCGGCCGCGACCCCGGCGAGCTCGAGACCGAGGCGGCCGGCCTGCGGGCGCAGGAGAAGGAACTCGCCGAGCGGCTCGCCGCCGCGCGCCGGCAGCTGACGGCCGCGGTCGCCGGGCGGACGAGGGCCGAGAACGCCCTCGCCGAGAACGAGCGGCGGCTCGCCGCTGACGCCAGGGCCGCCGCGCAGCGGGCCGATCAGCTTGCGCGCCTGCGCAGCCAGGCCGAGTCGGCAGCCAGCCGGGCTGCAGCAGCGCAGGAAGAGGCAGGCCGGCTGCACGGAGGCGCAGACCCAGGCGCGAGCGCGGGCCGAGCAGGCGCAGGTCGAGTACGCCGCGCTGCAGGACCTGGTCTCCGGCCGCGAGGAGGGCAGAGCCGGGCTCGCTACAGCTCACGAGCAGGCGACCGCGGCACTGACGGCGGTCTCGGCGACGGTCAGCGGGCTACGAAGAGCCGAGCATGGCGCGAGCGATCAGCGCGCGGCACTCCGCGCCCGGGCGCAGGCGCTGAGCGAGGCGGTAAGCAGCGGCGCCGATGCGGCCGATGTGCTGCTCGCCGCTCCGGAGGCATTCGCAGGGGTGCTGGGGCCGCTGGCCGAGCTGCTGACGGTCGCCGACGGGGCGCAGGAGGCGGTCGCCGCCGCGCTCGGGGCCGCAGCGGGCTCGGTCGTGGTCGGCGGGATGGACGCAGCCGCCGGCATCCTGGCCGGGCTGCGGGCGAAGGGCACCGGGCGAGTCGGGCTCGTGATCGCTGCCGACGGCCAGCCGCGCCCGGGCGGTGGCGCGGGCCGCATCCCGGAAAACCTCGGTGCGCTGGCGGCTGATGGCGACGTCGGCCACGTTTCACATGCGCTTGATCTTGTCCAGGCGCCAGCCGAGCTGAGCGGCGCTGTGACCAGCCTGCTCGGCAACGTCGTGGTCACGGAGACACTGGCCGACGGAGTGCGCGTGGTCCGCGCCGATCCGCGGCTGCGAGTGGCCACCAGGGACGGGGATGTGCTCGGCGCGCACTGGGCACGCGGCGGATCGTCCGGAGAGCAGAGCCTGCTGAGCCTGCGGGCGGCCGCCGGGCAGGCCACCGCGCAGCTCGCCGAGGCCGAGACCAGCTGCCAGCGCGCAGAGCGCCGGCTCGCCGCTGCTCTGGAGGACGAGGAGCAGGCCCGGCAGGTGCTCGCCGAGGCGGCGGCGGGCTTGCAGCAGGCCGACGCCGCCGCCGCGGAGACGTCCGGGAAGCTTGGTTCGCTCGCGGGGCGGGCGCGCGCAGCGCGGGACGAGGTTGGCCGGCTCGCCGCGGCGATCGCCGCGGCGGAGAAGTCCCGTCTGCAGAGCCTGGCCCAGGCCGCCGATGCGGAGTCCCGGCTCGCGGAGCAGGAGGCGGCGCTGGCGCACGGGCGCCACGGCGCTGCTGACTCGAGCTCGGTTGACTCAAGCACGGCCGACTCAAGCACGGTTGACTCAAGCACGGGCGAGGACGCGGCTCCCCCGGAGCGGCAGCAGCTTGCCGACGACGCCGTAGCCGCGCGCAGCGCCGAGATGGAGGCGCGACTCGAGGTCCGTACCGTGGAAGAGCGACAGCGGGCGATCTCCGGCCGGGCCGACGCGCTCGTTGCCGCCGCCGCGGCGGAGCGGCAGGCGGCCGCCCGGGCGCTCGCTCGTGCGGAGCGCCGGGCTGCTGGCGCGGTCGTCGCCAGCGCGGTGGCCGAGGGCGCCCGGATCACGCTGGCGCGGATCGAGCTGTCGGCCGCCGCTGCGGACGCCGACCGGCAGCGCGCGGAGGAAGCTCACAAGGGCCGCGATGGTGAGCTCAAGGCCGTTCGCGCCCGGATCCGGCAGGCATCGCAGGAGCTGGACAAGGTCGTCGACAGCGCGCACGGGGTACAGATGGCCAGGGCGACGCGGCAGCTGCAGCTCGAGCAGATTGCCGGGCGGGCGCTCGAGGAGTTCGCGGTCGAGGCCGACGCGCTGCTGGCGGAGTACGGCCCGGATGTCATGGTGCCCGGCTCAGACGAGGGCCAGATCGCCGTGCCGTACAACCGCGAGGTCCAGGAGCGGCGCGCTCAGCAGGCGCAGCGCCAGCTCGATCAGCTCGGCAAGGTGAACCCGCTGGCGCTCGAGGAGTTCGCCGCGCTCGAGGAGCGGCATGCGTTCCTGGTCGCGCAGCTGGAGGACCTGAAGAAGACCCGGCGCGACCTGCTGACCGTCATCCGTGAGGTGGACGAGCGGGTGCAGCAGGTGTTCACCGCGGCTTACGCCGACATCGCGGCGGAGTTCGAGTCGATCGTCGGCCGGCTGTTCCCCGGCGGAGACGGCCGCCTGCTGCTCACCGATCCGGACGACATGCTGACGACTGGCATCGACGTCGAGGTTCGGCCGCCGGGCAAGAAGGTCAAGCGGCTCTCGCTGCTGTCCGGTGGCGAGCGCGCCCTGGTGGCGATCGGCTTCCTGCTGGCTATCTTCAAGGCGCGGCCGTCGCCGTTCTACGTGCTCGACGAGGTCGAGGCAGCGCTCGACGACAGCAACCTGCAGCGCCTCCTGGAGATCCTGGCTGAACTGAGGGATGTATCTCAGCTGATCATCATCACGCACCAGAAGCGGACGATGGAAGTCGCCGACACGCTGTACGGGATCAGCATGCGGGGCGACGGCGTCTCGAACGTCATCAGCCAGCGGCTGCGGGAGCGCGAGACCGTCTGAGGGCTGGCGGCGCGCGACGGCGAGCTGGCCGCGCGGCCAGGTAACTCGCAACCGTCTGTCAGACTAGTCGCGCCATGGTTCACGATCTCATTTATGCCGTCATCGCTGTCGTCGTCGTCGGCGGCGGCACCGCGGGCCTCGTTCCCGTTCTTCGATCACGCCGCAGGTCGCAGCTGCCGCCGGGCGACCAGCAGCCGGGCAGCACCAGCACGCTCGACCGCGAGTCTGCCGCGACCGGGACAATCGCGCCGCCGGAGCCGGCCGCGCCAGCCGGCGAGCAGGCGCCGCCCGATGTCACCGCGCCCCCGGAGAGAGTGCCCGAGCGGATCATCGAGAAGCCGCCGCCGTCAGCCGGGCGGCTGGCGCGGCTGCGCGGCCGGCTCGCGCGCTCGCACTCCGCCATCGGCTCGGTCCTGCTCAACCTCATCTCCGCCGGGAAGCTGGACGAGCAGGCCTGGGAGGAGATGGAAGACACGCTGATCAGCGCGGACATGGGCGTCGGCCCGGCCCGCGAGCTGGTGGCGCAGCTGCAGACCGAGGTCAAGGTCGCCGGGACGACCGATCCGGCGACCGTCCGCGACCTGCTCCGGGCGGACCTGATCGCCATGATCAACCCGGACCTGGACCGGACGCTGCGGCTTGAGCGGCACGGCGACCGCCCGTCGGTGGTCATGGTCGTCGGCGTCAACGGCACCGGCAAGACCACCACCTGCGGCAAGCTCGCCCGCGTCCTGATCGGCGACGGCAAGTCCGTGGTGCTCGGCGCCGCGGATACGTTCCGCGCGGCTGCCGCCGATCAGCTACAGACCTGGGGCAACCGGGTCGGCGCCCAGGTCGTCCGGTCCGACCGCGAGGGCGCGGATCCGGCCAGCGTGGCTTTCGAGGCGGTCAACGTCGGCATCAAGGAGGGCGTCGACACGGTCATCGTGGACACCGCTGGCCGCCTGCACACCAAGACCGGGCTCATGGACGAGCTCGGCAAGATGAAGCGGGTACTCGAGAAGCACGGCTCGGTCGACGAGGTGCTGCTGGTGCTCGACGCGACCACCGGTCAGAACGGGCTGCGGCAGGCCCGCGTCTTCGCGGAGGTGGTCGACATCACCGGCATCATCCTCACGAAACTGGACGGGACCGCCAAGGGCGGAATCGTGATCCAGGTGCAGCGGGAACTCGGCGTCCCGGTCAAGCTCGTCGGCCTCGGCGAGGGTCCGGACGACCTTGCCTACTTCGACCCCGACGTCTTCGTCGACGCCATCCTCGGCGAGTAAATACCGCGTCACAAGTTTGGCGCTGGTTGTGGCCTTCTCGGTACGGAGTCCGATTCCGCGGAATTGCGCGCGATGAAATGGCGTCTAACCCGCGTGGTTTGACCTGATTTAGCAGCTTGTACGGGCTGGAAGACAGTGATAAGCATGTTTGTAATTTGCATTTTGCAAGAAGCGGACTGGCCCGGATGCAGGTGACCGGAACGGTCCACGCGCTGCGGTGCGGGCACGCAGGGCCAGGAACGGAAGGGAGTTCGCCGGCTTGACCGCCGTCGCCGCCACTGACACGGAGATCCAGTTAGCTGCTAGCCCGGTGAGGCGTCCGGGTGCCTGGCCGCCGGGTGCCTGGCCGCCGGCGCCGGGGGATGTCGGAAGGGTGCCGCGGGCACCTGCCCGGCCCGAACAGGCGCCGCGGGAGGATGCCCGGACCAGTAGCGCAGAGGCGGTGCTCTGATGCCTATCGCGCCCCGTCCCGATCTGCCCGTTCTGGCCCCGTCTCTCGATGACCCGGCCGGGGAGAGCGCAACCTGCCATGACGGTCGCGTGCCCGCGGGCCGGACCGAGCGTAAGGGCATGCCGTGGTGGCGGATGCGAACGTGGCGCAAGGACCTCGACGCCCTGACCCGCCTCCGCGACGGCCTGCTCGCACTCGATCAGGACTCAGACGACGAGCCGGCACAGGCGACCACACTGGCGGCGCCAGTGCTCGCCGAGGCGCCGCCGGGCGAAGCCACGCGAGCGCAGGTGGGCGGAGGTTCACCGAAGGGGGCAACCGACCCGCCGGACCCCGCGGCGGACGGTGCGCCTGGCGTGGCCGAGGGCGCGGCTGGCGAAGCAGCGGGCAGCGCTGTTCTCGCCAACTCGGAGCTTTCGGCTGAGCGGACCGCGGAAACCTCGGACGTGGCGGAGGCAGCCGCGGGCCCGGCGGTAGAGGTGGCAGCGGAGCCGGCAGTGGGCCCGGCCGCGGAGCCGGCAGTAGGCCCGGCAGCGGAGCCGGCAGTGGACCCGGCGATGGTGGCCATCCGGGAGACCTTCGCCTACCTCGGGAAGGCCGGCGACGAGGCTGTCGGATACTTCTACGCCTGGCTGTTCCTGCGGCGGCCGGAGCTGCGCCTGCTGTTCCCGCCTGCGATGGACGAGCAGCGGGACCGGCTGTTCCGCGCGCTTGTGCGCATCGTGGAGAGCCTGAGCACGCCCGACGAGATGGCGAGCTACCTGGCGCAGCTGGGCCGCGACCACCGCAAATACGGCGTCGAGCCGGAGATGTACGAGGCGGTCGGCGAGGCTCTCGTTGCCACCCTGCGGACGTTCGCCGCAGAGGCCTTCACCCCGGCGGCCGAGGAAGCCTGGACCCAGACCTACGCGGCGGCCGCGGCCCTGATGATCCGGTCCGCCGAGGAAGATGCCGCGCTGGCGCCGCCCGCCTGGACAGCCGAGGTGGTCCAGGTCGAGAGCCGCGGCCGTGACATCGCTGTTGTCACGGTCGCGCCGGACGACGTGCTCCCGTACGAAGCGGGCCAGCACCTGACACTGCAGACTCCGCGGTGGCCGCGGGTCTGGCGGCCGTATTCCATTGCCTGCCATCCGCGCGACGACGGCCTGGTCATGCTGCACGTGAAGGCCGTGTCCGGCGGCTGGGTCAGCAACACGCTCGTGCACCACACCGAGCCAGGCGACGAGGTGACTCTCGGTCCGGCCCTCGGCACCATGACGCTCGGCCCGGCCGGCGACCGCGATCTGCTCTGCGTGGCCGGCGGCACCGGCCTGTCGCCGATCAAGGCCATCGTGGAGCAGGTCGTCCGTGAGTCCGCCTCCCGGCAGCGCCGGATCCACCTGTTCTACGGCGCCCGCAAGCGCGATGACCTCTACGACATGAAGGAGCTATGGCGGCTGACCGACGCCTACCACGGCCTGCAGCTGATGCCGGTGACGTCCGACGATCCCGCGTTCAATGGCATGCAGGGAAACGTGGGCCGAGTGGCTGCGCGCTATCTCCCGGACGCGGATTGTGAGGCATACGTAGCCGGGCCGGCGGACATGGTCCGGGAGACCATCCGGGTGCTCGGCCGGGCCGGCGTGCCGCGGGGCCGGATCCACTACGACGACGTGCTGCTTGCGGGCCGGCCCAGGGTCGGCACCGGAACCTGACGACGGTTGCGGCTCCGCAGCCACAACAAGTGCGTCCGCCGCTCGCACCTACCTCAGCGGCGGGTCGCGCGGGCACGCACCGGGAACTCCGTTAGAGCGGGCAGCTTGTGCCGCCGGAGCGCCGGCGGAAGTTCGGCGACTGATCGGCGTCGGTGTAGTACCGGTGGAACACCGGTGTCGTCGACGAGGCGGCCGGCGGCACAATCCAGGTCCAGTCGGCCGGGCAGACCCGCCCCTGCCGCTCCTCCATCTCCAGGTGCTTAAGGAAGCGCACCGACTCCGTGTGATGGTCGGTGACCGTGACGCCCGAGGCGCCGTAGGAGTGGAGCACGGCCACGTTGAGCTCGGTCACCGCGCGGTCTTTCCACAGGGTCCGGTCGTCGGTAGTGGTCAGGCCCATCCGTGCTGCGATCTCCGGTAGCTGGTTGTAGCGGCCGGGGTCGCCGAGATCTCGCGATCCGACTTCCGTGCCCATGTACCAGCCGTTGAACGGCGCCGCGGGATACCGGATGCCGCCCGCCTCCAGCTGCATGTCGCTGATGACCGGCACCGCGTACCAGCGCAGCCCGAGGTCGGCGAACCAGTGCAGGTCGGGATGCTGCAGCGGTACCTCGAGCACCGCGTCGGCCGGTAGTTCGTGCAGGGTCGGCGCGGCGCCGGGTGCCTGGATGATCAGCGGCAGGACGTCAAACCGCCCGGCCGGGGCGTCCGGCTGCCAGCCTAAGGACCGGGCGAGGCGGGTGATCTCCACTGTTGCCGGGTCGCCGGTAACGCTGCCGTCGGCGGCCTCGTAGCCCGCATATCTGACCAGCTGCGGGCTGAGGATCTGCGGACCCGGCCGGCCGGGCTCGTCCGGGGCGAACACCGTGATCAGCGGCCGGATCCGGCCGTGGTTGGTTGCCAGTCGCAGGTGCTCCACCGACTCGGCGGCGAGCTGCGGGGCTTCGCGCACCGACCGGCGATCGCGCACCCGGAGACTGCGCCAGTACAGACGGCCGATGCAGCGGGAACTGTTCCGCCACGCGACGCGCGCGGCAAAGGTCAGCTCAGCCTCGGTATGGCGGTAGGTGCCGTGTACCTGGATTTCCCTGCGCACGGCCGCGATGCGCTCCGTGGCGGAGCCGGCCTCGGGATTCTCGGCGTGGAACAGAGCGAGGAATCTCTCGGCCCGGGCTAACAGGTCGGGATCGGTCTCTCGCTGGTTCTCCGGACGGGCCGGGTCCGGTGTGCGGAGGGCGACGACCTCGGCCATGTCACCGTCCGCCAGTGCATGCGTCGGCAGGCCGGGCGGCGCGCCTTCACCGGGGGCCCCGCCAGCGGCAACTGCAGCCCGGTCGAGAGGCCGGCCGGATCGGAGCCTCCGGCTGCGCGATCGCGGTGTCAGTGGCCAGCGTGAGTCAGCGAAATCGCGGTCCCGGCGCGCCCCCACGAGCAACCTCCTGCGGCAGCTTGTCAGCGAATCTCCACATCAAAGACGTTACGTTCCCGCATTGTCCTGAACAAGATGCAATGAGCGGCATGCAGTTTTCATCAGGCACCCTAGCTGTTCCGCGGCCAGCAAACATGCAGGCTGACGGGATCGGCACGCCAACCCGATAACCTTAGGGACAGCAAACGGGTTATCTGGGAGGACGGCAGTCCGACGTGTTCGAGACACTTTCTGATCGGCTCAATCAGGTCTTCTCCTCGCTGCGCGGGCGCGGACGGCTGTCGCAGGCCGATATTGACGCCACCTGCCGGGAGATCCGGATCGCGCTGCTTGAGGCCGACGTCGCGCTGCCGGTGGTCCGCGAGTTCATAGCGAACGTCCGGGAGCGCGCCAGCGGCTCTGAGGTCTCGGAGGCGCTGAACCCGGCACAGCAGGTCATCAAGATCGTCAACGAGGAGCTCATCGCGATCCTCGGCGGCGAGGCCAGGCGCCTCCGGTTCGCCAAGACTCCGCCGACCGTCATCATGCTGGCTGGCCTCCAGGGCTCCGGTAAGACCACGCTGGCGGCCAAGCTGGCGCGCTGGCTCAAGTCGCAGAACAACACCCCGCTGCTGGTGGCCGCCGACTTGCAGCGCGCCAATGCGGTCGAGCAGCTCCAAGTGCTCAGCGAGAGGGCTGGAGTCCCGGTCTTTGCCCCGTTTCCTGGCAGTGGAATCGGCGATCCGGTCCAGGCCGCCAGTCTCAGCATCGCCGAGGCCCAGCACAAGCTCTACAACGTCGTCATCATCGACACGGCTGGCCGGCTGGGCGTCGACGAGGACATGATGCGCCAGGCCGCGGACATCAGGGACGCGACCGACCCCGACGAGATCCTGTTCGTCGTCGACGCGATGATCGGCCAGGATGCCGTGCAGACCGCACAGTCCTTCCTGGACGGCGTCGGCTACGACGGGGTCGTGCTGACCAAGCTGGACGGCGACGCCCGCGGTGGCGCCGCGCTGTCGATTGCGCAGCTGACCGGCAAGCCCGTGATGTTCGCGTCCACGGGTGAGAAGCTTGACGACTTCGACGTCTTCCACCCGGACCGGATGGCCTCGCGGATCCTCGACCTCGGCGACGTCCTGACGCTGATCGAGCAGGCTGAGCGGACCTTCGACCAGGACCAGGCCGCCTCGATGGCGGGCAAGCTGGCCTCCGGCGAGGGCTTCACCCTGGAGGATTTCGTCGAGCAGCTGGCCATGGTCCGCAAGCTCGGCCCGATCGGCAACCTGCTCGGCATGCTGCCCGGCGCGGCCCAGAACCGCGAGGCGCTGAGCCAGGTTAGCGACAAGGACCTCGACCGGGCCGCGGCCATCGTGAACTCGATGACCGTGGAGGAGCGCCGCAATCCGAAGGTCCTCAACGGCTCGCGGCGGGCGCGCATCGCCAGGGGCTCCGGGGTGACGGTTGGCGAGGTCAACCAGCTCATCGTCCGGTTCCTCGAGGGCCAGAAGATGATGCGCCAGATGATGGGCAGCATGCCCGGCATGGGCGGACAGCGGCGGCAGAGCAAAACCCGCAACAAGTCGAAGAAGAAGGGCAAGGGCGGCGGACGCCCCGCCGGTGCCCGGCAGGGGATCGGCTCACCGGCTAGCGCTAAGCAGGCACTGGAGGAGCTGGCCGGGATGGGCGGCGCCGCAGCGGCCGGCGCGGCTGGCGGCGCGAGTTTGCCAGGTGGCGCAGGCGGGGCTGGCGGCCCGGCAGGCATTCCCGGCTTCGGCTCGCTGCCCGGGCTCGGCGACGGCGGGCTTCAGCTGCCGGGCAAGCCAGGCGGGCAGGGCGGGCAGCCGAACCTGCCTGCGGGCTTCCGCGGCCGGCCGGGCAAGAAGGGCCGCTAATAGGTGCGGCTGCCGCTCCGCTGACCAGCTCTGCCAGCCGGCTTGTTCTGGGGCGGGGCCAGCCGTTATTGAGGTACATCCGCGCAGCTCCAGTGCGCGGATTTACCTCAATAACCGCTTTTACCCACGGTCCGCGGGGGCGCCAGACGACTGCAGGAGGCTCGTGATTACGCTCAGGCGCGGATCGTCTGGCAGAATGTGACAGCTATGCTCGGTCGCGCGAGGCCCTCTCTATCTCGCTGAGCCGGCAACCATCTGGGCAGCCTGAGTCCGGTCCTCACCCGGACAGCGACTTGCCCGAACCAATTTCCTGGGAGAACACCACAGCCGTGGCTGTCAAGATAAAGCTCAAGCGGATGGGGAAGATCCGCGCGCCGTACTACCGGATCATCATCGCTGACGCCCGTACCAAGCGGGACGGTCGCGCGATCGAGGAGATCGGCAAGTACCACCCGAAGGCCGAGCCGTCCTTCATCGAAGTCGACTCCGACCGCGCGCAGCACTGGCTGTCCGTCGGCGCGCAGCCGACTGACCCGGTCCGGAAGATCCTGGAGATCACCGGCGACTGGCAGAAGTTCAAGGGCCTGCCGGGCACCGAGGGCACCTTGCGGACCGCCGAGCCGAAGGCCGACAAGAAGATCGCGTTCGCTGCCGCTGCGGCAGAGTCGCTGGCCGAGAGCGGCGCCAAGTCGAAGCCGAAGGGCAAGGCCGCCGACGCCAAGACCGACAGCAAGGCCGACGCCAAGACCGACAGCAAGGCTGCCGAGGGCAAGGCCGGCGCCGACAAGGCGGGAGACAGCAAGTCGGGCAGGAGCGGCGGTAAGCCTGAGGCGAAGGCCGGCGGCAGGGCCAGGAAGCCCGCCGACGCGCCCGCTGGTGCTTCCGGCGCAGCCGCAGCCCCGAAGGCTGCCAAGGCTCCGGCCGCTGACGCCGCCGCCAAGGCTCCGGCCGCTGACGCGGCTGCCGAAGCCCCGGCCGCTGGCGCGGCTGCCGAAACTCCGGCAGCCGACGCTCCGGCCAGCGCCGACCAGTCCGCGGCGGCCGCAGCTGCCGAGGACGCCAAGCAGACCGAGGAGGCAGCGCAGGCGGCAGGGGCCGAGGCTGCTGCCGACGAGACTGTAGACGAGACTGCTGCTGCGGCCGACACTGCTGCCGCCGAGTCGGAAGGCAGCGGAGCCTGACATGCTCGAGGAGGCCCTGGAGCATCTAGTCAAGGGCATCGTCGAGCACCCGGACGACGTCCAGGTCGATAGTCGCGGCCTGCGCCGCGGCCGAGTGCTCGAGGTCCACGTCCACCCGGACGATCTCGGCAAGGTCATCGGCCGCGGCGGCCGCACCGCCCGGGCGCTGCGGACGGTGATCGGCTCGCTGGCCGGCAACAGCTACGTCCGCGTCGACCTGCTGGATGCCGACGAGGCTCGATAGCGGTCATGCAGCTCGTAGTCGGCCGGATTGCCCGGCCGCACGGCGTCCGCGGTGAGCTCACCGTGGACGTTCGTACTGACGATCCGCAGGCACGGCTCGCCGCGGGTACTGTGCTGGCCACAGACCCCGTGGCGGCCGGGCCGCTGACGATCGAGCAGGCACGCTGGCACTCGGGCCGGCTGACTGGTGAAATTCGCCGGCTTCACGGACCGAAACGAGGTCGACAGCCTCCGCGGCGTTCTTCTCCTCGTGGATTCCGCGGAACTCGAGGACGTCGACGACCCCGATGAGTTTCGTGATCACCAGCTGATCGGGCTCACCGTGAGGACGGTCGGGGGCGAGGACTTCGGCGAGGTGACGGACGTGCTGCATTACGGCCAGGATCTGCTGGTCGTCGCGGGCCGCGGCGCACGGGCCGGAGCGGACATCATGATCCCGTTCGTCTCGGCTATCGTGCCGGTCGTCGACCTGGAGGCAGGACTGATCCGGGTCGACCCGCCACCGGGCCTCCTCGACCCGCAGGACGCGCTCTGAGAGGCACGCTGCAGGAGGCGCGAGCATGCGGATCGACATCATCACCATTTTCCCGGAGTACTTCGCTCCGCTCCGGGTGTCGCTGATCGGCAAGGCGGCCGAGCGAGGCGACATCATCTTCGGCGTGCACGATCTGCGCGACTGGACGCATGACGTTCATCACACTGTCGACGACGCGCCGTTCGGCGGCGGGCCCGGCATGGTCATGAAGCCGGAGCCGTGGGGGGACGCCCTGGACGCTGTCGCCCCGCCGGGCAGCGAACCCCTGCTGATCATTCCCTCGCCCGCAGGGCTGCCGTTCACCCAGCAGCACGCGGCCCGGTACGCGGCTGAGCCGTGGCTGGTATTCGCCTGCGGGCGGTACGAGGGGATCGACGGCCGGGTCGCGGACGAGGAGCGCTCCCGCCTGCGCGTCGAAGAGGTCAGCATCGGCGACTACGTGCTCGCCGGGGGCGAGCCTGCGGTACTGGTCATGACCGAGGCGGTCGGGCGCCTGCTGCCCGGCGTGCTCGGCAATGCGGAGTCGGCTGCCGACGACTCGTTCGGCTTTGGCTGTGGCTTGGCCGGCGAGCCGATGGCTGGCCTGGTGGAGGGACCTGCCTACACCCGGCCGCGGGCGTGGCGCGGCCGGGAGGTGCCCGAGGTGCTGCTGTCGGGCGACCACGGGGCGATCGCCCGGTGGCGCCGGGACAGCGCATTGCGGCGGACGGCCCGCAACCGCCCGGACCTGGTCGCCCGCCTGGACGGGCTCAGCGATCATGATCAGGCAGTGCTGACAGAGGCTGGCTTTCCGGTTAGCTCCGAAGATGTGGCACACTGAAAGGCACTGCCCCGACGCCGGTTATGGCTGAGGGCTGTCAGGCAAGCTGCCTGGCACGCTCATCGGCCGGTGCGGGCGACTAGCATCGACCGATCCAGCGCGTTCGCAGGCGTGCGCTGATGACGATTGAGGACCGCACCACATGCACACCGCGATTGCCGAGCTTGAGCAGGCGCAGATCCGTTCCGACGTTCCGGACTTCCGGCCTGGTGACACCCTTAAGGTGCACGTGAAGGTCACGGAAGGCAGCCGGTCCCGGATCCAGGTTTTCCAGGGCGTGGTGATCCGCCGTCAGGGCGGCGGCGTCCGCGAGACGTTCACTGTCCGCAAGATCAGCTACGGCGTTGGCGTCGAGCGGACCTTCCCGGTGCACACACCGGCCATCGACAAGATCGAGGTTGTCACCCGCGGCCGGGTCCGGCGCGCGAAGCTCTACTATCTGCGCGAGCTGCGCGGCAAGGCGGCCCGGATCCGGGAGCGCCGCGAGATTACGCCCGCGAAGTAGTACGTCCGGTTGCCGGTGCGGGCGTCGCGCATGGCCGCCTCGGCAGACTCGGTGGCGTCGGTGCTCGCCTGGTTTGGTGCCGGCGATAATGACGCGGCCGACCGCCTGTGGTGTGCAAAGGTGACCCGAATGGTTCCTGCCCGTGCGAAGCACGGCCCGGCCGGCAGCTGCAGCTGCCCGGCGGGTAGCGCCTGATGCCGGGCGGTGACGGGTGGGGCCCGGCCGAGGCCGAACCGCCGACGGCCGCATTCTCGTCCCAGGCTCCGCCGCCTGAGGGACAGCTGAGCGGCGGACCGACCACGGGCAAGCGGCCGGCAACGGCAAGGAAGCCGGCGAACCGTTCGTTGCTGCGCGAGCTGCCGATCCTCATCCTGGTCGCCCTCGTCATCGCGATAGTCATCAAGACCTTCGTGGTTCAGGCGTTCGTGATCCCGACCGGCTCGATGCAGAACACGCTCGGGATCAACGACAAGATCCTGGTGAACAAGCTCGTCTATCACTTCCGGCCTATTCACTCCGGCGACATCGTGGTCTTCGACGGCGCGGGCAGCTGGAACGCGCCCGCGGCGGCCGCGCCGTCCACTTCTGATCCGGCGGTCCGGCTTTACGACGACACGCTGCGGAAGCTCTTCGACTCCGTGGGCGGGCTGTTCGGCACGCCGATCGGCCAGACTGACTATGTCAAGCGCGTCATCGGGGTCCCCGGTGATCATGTGGTCTGCTGTAACGCTCAGGGGCTGATCACCGTCAACGGCGTCGCGCTGCACGAGCAGTCGTACCTCTATCCCGGAGACCACTCGAGCAGCCACCCGGAGGGCATCCCCGGCCACTTCAACGTGACCGTTCCGCCCGGCTATCTGTGGGTGCTTGGCGACCACCGCGGCATCTCCGACGACTCCCGCGGCCACGAGATGGATCCCGGCAACGGGATGATCCCGGAGAGCGAGGTCGTCGGCCGCGCCTTCGTGATCGTCTGGCCGCCGAGTCAGTGGCGCGTCCTGCCGATCCCGGTGACCTTCCAGCAGCCCGGCATCGTCCCGGCGGCCAAGTCGGCGGCCGGCCCGGTGCGGGCCCAGCAGGCATCTGTCCGGCACCGGACGGCACCCGCGGCCACGGCGCCCGCCTTCCCGCTGGCCCCCTATGCTCCGGCGGCGGCCGGAGTCGTCGGTGCGCTTCCCCTGACCTGGCTGCGGCGGCGGAGGCTGCTGCGCCGGCCTGGCAGGCGGCCGCTCGGGCGAGCCCGGTCTCGTGACCGGCCCCGGTTCCGCGTACGGGCCGGCGGCACGGCCGGTGACAGCTGCGTTTCCGGCAGATTTTCGGGTTGAAGTAGGGGGAGACGACGAAACACCGCACATTGCCGCGCGTTCGGGGCATCCGCCCACGCTGGCGTGACGCTCGCCGCGGCGGACCGGTCGCGGAGATAGGCTCTGCTCGATGATGAACGACGAGCAGAGCAGCCCGGACCGGCTGGCCGGCGCCGGTTCAGCTGAGCTGAGTGCGGCGCCGGGGCAGAACGGCGCACCGGCTGACTTCCGCGGGCACGGTGCTGCTAGCGGGCACGGTGCGACTGCCGAGCCGCCGCCCGCGGGCGAGGGGCCCGGCGGCGCCACGGCATCCGGCGGGGGTGACGATGGGCGGGATAAGCCAGTCAAGCGACGGCGCCGGCCCATGTCAGCCTGGCGTGAGCTGCCGATCCTCATCGTCGTGGCGCTGGCGATCGCCCTGGTGATCAAGACTTTCGTGGTGCAGCCGTTCTACATCCCGTCGTCCTCCATGGAGGACACGCTGATGGTCGGCGACAAGGTTCTGGTGAACAAGCTCGTCTATCATTTCCGGAGCATCGAGCCCGGCGACATCGTGGTGTTCAACGGCGTCGGGTCGTGGAATCCCGCCCCGCCGCCGAGCGCGCCCGCGCACGACCCGGTCGTGCGGGCCTACGACGCCACTCTTAAGCCGCTGTTTCACTCCATCGCCGGGCTGTTCGGCACGCCGGTGGGGCAGACGGACTACATCAAGCGGGTCATCGGGGTGCCCGGGGACCGCGTTGCCTGCTGCAACGCCCAGGGCCTGGTGACGGTCAACGGAGTGCCACTGCACGAGTCCTCGTACCTGTATCCCGGCGCGGCCCCGTCGGAGATCCGCTTCAACATCGTGGTGCCGCCCGGCCGCCTGTGGGTGATGGGGGACAACCGCACGGTCTCCGACGACTCGCGGCTGCGGATGACCGATCCCGGCCACGGGACGGTTCCGGAGAGCCAGGTCGTCGGCCGCGCCTTCCTGATCGTCTGGCCGCCCAGCCGCTGGCGCGTGCTGCCGATCCCGTCGACGTTCGACCAGGCGGGCGTCGACAAGCCCAAGGCCGGGGCGGTCTCTTCGGCGGTACAGGCCCGATCGGCTGCGCAGGAGCAGGCGGCAGCCCGGGCGACGCTGGCCGGGACCAGGGTGAAGCCCGAGGCGCCGTATCTGCCGCTCGCTGCCGGCGTTGTCGCTGCCATGCCGCTGACCTGGCTGCAGCGGCGGGCGCGCCGCGGCCTGATCCGGAGGCTGCGAGGCGGGCGCAGCAAGCGAGCCCTGTGAGCGCGATGGCGGGGGACTCACGCCGGTCGGTCGGCTACACGCCGCGCCGCAGCAACGGGCTCAGCGCCTACGAGCGGGTTCTCGGGCGGGCCGGGCTGGCTCCGGTTGCCGGGGTCGACGAGGCTGGCCGGGGCGCTTGTGCGGGGCCGCTGGTGGTGGCCGCGGTGATCTTGAAGCCATCACGGATCGCCAGGCTGACGGAGCTCGCGGATTCCAAGGCATTGACCGCCAAGGCGCGCAACGCGGCATACAGTCAGATAATGGACGCGGCTCTCGACTGGAGCGTCATTACGATCCCGTCGGCCGAGATCGACCGCCTGGGCCTGCATGTGTGCAATGTCGCGGGCATGCGGCGCGCGCTCGCGGCGCTTCCGGGGAAACCTGGCTACGTGCTCACCGACGGCTTCCCGGTCCGCGGCCTGAGCGCCCCCGCGCTGGCCATGTGGAAGGGCGACCAGGTGGCCGCCTGTGTCGCCGCGGCGTCGGTGGTGGCCAAGGTGACCAGGGACGCGATGATGTGCGATCTGGACAAAACGTACCCGGATTACGGCTTCGCCCGGCATAAGGGATATTCCACGCTCCGGCATATGCGGGCACTGACCGAGCACGGGCCCTGCCCGCAGCACCGGATGTCCTTCGTCAATGTCCGCAGGCGCACGCCGGCAGGTATCGAGGAAGTCCTCGAGAACTCTGAGGCCTTGAACTCGTGCTACCCGTCAGGCAGTGGGCAGAATGGCCCTATCGTTGACGTCATCGATGAGCCTGGGTGGCCGACGGCAGGCTTCGCGGCGATGGCCCGCGGCGCCTGATCGGAGGGGAGAACATGAGCGCGGAGGATCTCGAGAAGTACGAGACCGAGATGGAGCTCCAGCTCTACCGCGAGTATCGGGACGTCGTCGGGCTGTTTACGCACGTGGTGGAGACTGAGCGCCGGTTTTACCTGACGAACGAAGTCGAGTTCAACGTGCGCCAGGCAGACAACGGCGAAGTGTTCTTCGAGGTCACGATGCAGGATGCCTGGGTATGGGACATGTACCGGCCAGCGCGTTTCGTGAAGAACGTCCGGGTTGTTACGTTCAAGGACGTCAACGTTGAGGAACTTGCCAAGAGCGACCTCGAGATCCCCGACCCCAAGTAGCGGCCTGAGCGCCGGCTGGCGCTCGTACCCCTGGACACCCGGGTCGGCCGGGTGCCCGCCCGTAGCACCCGGTACCGACATTCTGGCTGGTGATTTCCAGGGGCCTGACCGGGCTCTGAGCTGTCCTCCACACCGATTTCGCGCGGTCAGCCCCGGCTGGCCGCGCTCCGGCAGCCTGGCTGCCGGAGGTGGTGCGGATGCACGCCAAGAACGTGCTTGGGCGGCTGGGCGAGGACCTGGCCGCGGGTTTTCTGGCCGAGGCGGGGCTTGAGGTCCTGGAGCGTAACTGGCGCTGTCGCCAGGGCGAGATCGACATCGTGGCCGCCGACGCCGACCGGACCCTGGTGATCTGCGAGGTCAAGACCCGGTCCGGAGTGCGGTTCGGCACTCCGCTTGAGGCGATCACCCGGCAGAAGGCAGCCCGGCTGCGGCGGCTCGCGGTGTCCTGGGTGACGGCCCGCGGCGTGTTCTTCGATCAGATCAGGATCGACGTCGTCGGCGTCCTGCAGACGGCTCCGGGCGAGTTCACCATCGAGCACGTGCGCGGGGTGGGATAGATGGCACTCTCGCGCACATATGCGATCGCGCTCTCCGGGGTACAGGGACACGTGGTCGAGATCGAGGCCGATATCGAGAATGGCCTGGTCGCGCTGCTGCTAGTCGGGCTGCCCGACGCGGCCCTGCGGGAGGCGCGTGACCGGATCCGGTCGGCGATCGTCAACAGCAGGCTGTCCTGGCCGCAGCGGCGGATCACCGTCGGCCTCTCGCCGGCCAGCCTGCCGAAGCGCGGCAGTGGCTTCGATGTGGCCATGGCCGTGGCCATTCTGTCCGCAGACGGGGCCGTGCCCAAGGACCGGCTGGCTGGCGCTGTGTTCCTCGGCGAGCTCGGCCTGGACGGCAGGATCCGCGCGATCCCGGGCGTGCTGCCGTCGGTCGCCGCGGCCGCCGAGGCCGGGTTCTGCCGGGTCGTGGTCCCGGTGCAGAACGCGGCCGAGGCAGCGCTCGTGCCGTTGATGGAGGTGGTAGCGGCACCGACGCTGTCCGCGCTGGTGGACTGGCTTCGTGATGACGAGCGGCCGGGTGCTGACCCCGAGGTGCGGGTCACCAAATCCGGGCCAGGTGGCGTACTGCCGCGCGGCCCGGCCTCCGATGACGTGTACCAGGGCCGCGACCTCGCCGACGTGGTCGGGCAGCCGGTCGCACGGCGGGCCGCGGAAATCTCCGCCGCCGGCGGGCACCACATGCTGCTCCTCGGGCCTCCGGGAGTGGGCAAGACACTGCTGGCTGAACGCCTGCCGACTATCCTGCCGGCGCTCGACCGGGCCGCGGCGCTCGAGGTGAGCGCAATCCACTCGGTCGCTGGGGCGCTGCGGGCGGACCGGCCGCTGGTGACCGACCCGCCGTTCTGCGCGCCGCATCACACAGCGACTAAGGCAGCGATCGTGGGAGGCGGCAGCGGCATCATCCGGCCGGGTGCTGCGTCACTGGCGCATCACGGCTGCCTGTTTCTCGACGAGGCGCCGGAGTTCGACCGGGTTGTCCTGGATGCGCTGCGCCAGCCTCTCAAGGCCGGCGAAGTGGTCATCGCGCGGTCCAGGACGACGGCGCGTTTCCCGGCCCGGTTCACTCTCGTGCTGGCGGCGAACCCGTGCCCGTGCGCCCGCGTGTCGGCGACCGGGACGGATTGCACCTGCACTCCGCTGGTGCGCCGCCGCTACCTCGCGCGGTTGTCCGGGCCTCTGCTCGACCGGGTGGACGTGAAGGTGGAACTGCTGCCGGTAAGTCGCGCCGAGCTGCTGAGCGATCGCCAGCTGGCCGAGTCGAGCGCAGTGGTGGCGGTGCGGGTGGCCCAGGCGCGGGAGCGGGCAGCCCGCCGGCTGGCGGGTACCCGGTGGCGGCTGAATGCCGAGGTTCCCGGCAGTGAGCTCCGGCGCCGGTTCAGGCCGGCTGACGGTGCTCTGGCGCCGCTGGAGCGCGCGATGGACCTGGGTCAGGTGAGCGCCCGCGGCGCGGACCGGATCATCCGGATGTCGTGGACGCTCGCCGACCTGGCAGGCGAGGCGCGGCCGCGGCTCGCGGAGATCGGCACCGCGCTGAGTCTGTGGCTGGGGGCCGGACTATGAGCACCGATGCTGAGCGGCGGGCGAGGGTCGCGCTGAGCTTCCTGGCCCAGCCGGGTGACCCGGTTCTGGGCGGGGCTCTCGAGCGCATGTCCTGCGGAGACCTGATGGGGCTGATTACCGGAGCGGACGGCGACGGCGACATGGTGCTGACGGGCGCTCCGCTGGAGCCCGCGCTCGACCGCGCAATCTGCCGGTGGCGGGAACGGCTCGGGGAAGTGCCGAGCATGGCCAGGCTTGCTGCCTGGCAGCAGAGCGGGCTGCGCCTTGTGCTGCCGGGCGATCCGGAATGGCCGACCCAGCTGGACGACCTCGGCACCGTCAGGCCACTGCTGCTGTGGCTGCGCGGCTGCGGCGACCTGCGGCTGTCCTGCGTCAGCTCGGTCGCCATGGTGGGAGCCCGCGCCGCAACGGGCTACGGCAACCATGTCGCGGTGGAGATGGCAGCGGCCCTGGCCGAGCGTGACCTGGGCATCGTGTCGGGCGGCGCGTTCGGTATCGACGCGAGCGCGCATCGCGGGGCGCTGGCCAGCGACGGGGTGACGGTTGCGGTGCTGGCGGGCGGGCTGGAGTTCGGGTACCCGCGCGGGCACGCGGATCTGTTCCTGGCGATTGCGCGGCAGGGCGTGCTGGTCTCGGAATGCCCGCCAGACGGCGGACCGACCAGGCCGGGGTTCCTCATCCGGAACCGGCTCATCGCCGCGCTGAGCAGGGGCACGGTGGTGGTCGAGGCGGCGCTGCGCAGCGGCGCGCTCAACTCGGCCCGGCACGCGCGCGAGCTGTGCCGGCCGGTCATGGCGGTGCCTGGCCCGGTCACCTCCGAGCAGTCCGCTGGCTGTCACGAACTGATCCGCGACTTCGGTGCCATGTGCGTGACCTGCGCCAGCGACGTCCTCGAGCACGTTTCGGCACCGGGCACGCAGCCGGGCGGTCTCCGGCTGGGACCCGCGACGGCGCGGGATCTGCTCGACCCGGTCACCACCGCGGTGCTGGAGGAGGTCCCGGTTCGGGGCGGGCGGGGGCCGGCGAGCATCGCCGTCCGGGCGGG
This sequence comes from uncultured Actinomycetota bacterium, assembly GCA_963711535.1. Taxonomy (GTDB): domain Bacteria; phylum Actinomycetota; class Actinomycetes; order Streptosporangiales; family Streptosporangiaceae; genus JAJYUU01. The sequence goes on from CAVQEN010000014.1 coordinate 50,793, forward strand.
CGTCGATCTCGATACGGCCCTGCGCTGCCTGGGCCTGCTGGCCGCGGGCGGGTTCGTGGAGCGCTGTCCGCAGGGCTGGCGAGCCAAACGCCTGCAATGACCGCCAGCACAGTGCGTCCAGGCTGATAACAGCGCCGCGCCGGGCCGGGCCCCGCCAACACGCTTTCCAAGTCTGGGGAGAAGGTTCGCTCAGTTCGTCCGCGAGCCTCGGCTCCCGATCGCGTGTGTCACGTCAATGGCCGAGCCGGTCGGTTAGTTTGGCGTGACCGCCGACATAACGCAGTTGGATCGACAAGCTGCAGCTCGAGTTGCTGGCAATTGGCATGCCGAGGACATGGCCTGGGATCCCTCGTCACCGGGGGACCGGCTCGTCGAACCAGCAGTCTGACGTTTCCCAGGCATGCTGCGGCGGCGGTTCCTCGCCCGACGGCAGAATGGCACAACGTGGCGCGCCGTGGCCCCCTGCCGAACTGCGGGCTGCCGGGCCGGGCCGGCCACTGACGGGCGGCCATCGTCGGGGTTCGCGTGCTCAACGCCGCGGCTGTCCCCGGGTCACCTGGCCATCGCGCCCCCCGCGCGCATGGGTCCGGGCGCCATCGGGGTAGCGAGATGCAGGCATCCGCGCCCCCCTCTGGCAGGTTACAGACGGTCGCGGCACCGCGGTGTGCGTCAGCAATGGCCGCAACCAGCGACAGCCCCAGCCCGCTGCCAGGATCGCGCGCCCCTTTCCCGCGGGTGAAACGCTGGAATGCGCGCTCGGCTGTATCGCACGCAAAACCGCTGCCCTGGTCGGAGACGTGCAGTTCGAGCAGCTCGCCCTCATCGCGGGCGGTCAGCGTGATCGTGCCACTGCCGTAGTGCAGCGCGTTGGAGACGAGGTTGTCCAGCGCCTGCGCGGCGCGGTCGGGATCGCCGAGCAGCCAGCGATCGGGCGCCATGTCCCGAACCACGATCTGCCGCCCTCGTGCCCAGGCGGCAGCGCGGGCGCGAGCCGCAGTCGCCTCGAGCAGCAGGCGCGGTTCCAGCCGCCGCAGTCGCAATGGAAGTTTGCCGTGGTCGGCCTGAGCCAGCATCAGGATGTCATCGGCTAGCCGGCACACTCGGCGGATCTCCTCAGCCGCCGACTGCAGCGCCGCCCTCAGTTCGCTGGCATCCCGGTTCCCGGTCAGCGCCAGCTCGACCTCCGTGCGCAACGCAGTCAGCGGCGTCCGCAGCTCGTGGCTTGCGTCGACCAGCTGCCACTCTTCTTGCTCCCATTGCTGGCTGCGATCGGACGAGTCGCGGGCAGCGCAGGTCAGCGGTTCGCGAACACTGATCGTGGCAGTCATTTATTCCCCCGATGTATGAACGAGCCAAGGGATGACCCGAGCATCCTCTGGAATGCGGCTTGGGCCGTTCGAGGCCTAAATCGTTCATGCGCCGTGGCTGGCTCGTTGTGTGCGTACTTGCTCTACTTGCGACCGGGGCCGCAGGCGGCGCTGGCTCCGCCGCCCGGGCGGTTACGGGCTCCTTGGCGGGAGCGCATAGTCGGTATCCGGCACCGCGGACGGTCTCGATGGTCCGGGTCCCGAACGGGCGGTCGATCTTGTCGCGCAGGTAGCGGACGTAGACGTCGACAATGTTGGATTTATTTTCGTAAGCCATGTCCCAGGCTCCCTCGAGCAGGTCGTAGCGGGACAGGACCTGCCCTGGCCGACGCATGAAGACCTCGAGCAGCTGGAATTCCTTCGTCGAAAGCGCAATCTGCGTGCTCCCCCTGCGGACGACGCGGGTGCCCGTGTCCAGGCTCAGGTCACCCACACTGAGCACCGACCCGCGGACGGCCGGGCCGCGGCGGGCCAGCGCCCTGACGCGGGCGAGCATCTCGCTGACATCGAATGGCTTGACCAGGTAGTCATCCGCGCCTTTATCGAGCCCTGTCACCCGGTCGTCGATGCCGGCGCGCGCTGTCAGGATCAAGATCGGAGTGCGCACCTGGCCCTCGCGAAGCCGCTGGCATGTCTCGAAACCATTGATTCCAGGCAAATTAACGTCAAGCACCATGACGTCGTACGCTGTTGCGTCCGCCATCCACAGTGCGTCTTCGCCGTCGTACGCGGCGTCCGCGAGTGCGGCCTGCTCGCGCAACGCTCGCTGGATCAGGCCTGCCAGCTTCACGTCGTCCTCTACGACCAGCACCCGCATGGTCTCTCCCAGATCTCGAAGTCAGGTATTGGTGAGCGTTCCCGGAGACGAGGCCGTGCGGCAGGCCGTGGCCGACTTCGCCGCCCGCACGGCCCGAGGCTGTCCCCGGAGCCGGTAGATGCGCGCCTACCGGATGATGATGGGCTTACCCTTGTTCGCCGTGATCGCTGCCGTCGTTGACTGGTCGGTGTTCAGGTGGGCCTGGACGAGCTCGGGCGGGGTCAGCGCCAGCCACTGGTTGAGCGAGACATCGGCGTACTTTGGGCTGCGGAACATTTCCAGGAACCGCAGCGGCTGCTCGCCGGTGTTCAGGATGTAGTGACCCATCGCGAACGGGACGTAGCCGACATCGCCCGCCCGGTAGTCGAAGGTCCTGGCCTTGCCGCTGGAGGCGAAGACGGTCATCTTCCCCTGGCCGGAGATGTAGTACTGCCATTCGTCATTGGTGGGGTGCCAGTGCAGTTCGCGCATCGCGCCCTGGTCGAGCTCGACCAGGGCCGCCGCTATCGTGTTCGCGGCGGGGAAGTTCGAGGAGTCCACGATCCGGACCCGGCCGCCGGACATCTCCACGGGCTCCTGCTCGAGCAGCCGGTAGGTCGGGTTCATCTCCCCTCTCGCAGCCGGCGAGCGCACCACGTCCCGGGCGATCGGCGGCGGCACTTCCCCGTTGAAGATGTAGCGCTCGTGGTCGGTGTCTTTCGGGATCCCCCTCAGGGCGGACTCGCTGAGGCCGAGGTTCTTGGCCAGGATCTCCGTGGGCGTGTGGTTGAACCAGTCGGTGAGCAGGAACGTCTCGTTCTCCGAGAACATGCCGTCGTCGAAGACGAGCAGGAACTCGCAGCCATCGGCCAGTGCCTGGATCGAGTGCGGGAAGCCGGCCCGGAAGTTCCACAGGTCGCCAGGGCCGAGATCCTCGACGTAGTTGTGGCCATCCGAGTCGATGAGGGTAATCCGGGCGTGGCCGGCGAGCATGTATGCCCACTCGGCCTCCTTATGCCAGTGCAGCTCGCGGATCGCGCCCGGCTGTAGATATTGATGGGCCCTGCGGGCCGCTCCCGGCGGATGAGAATGGCTGCGTGCATGCTGCCCGCCGACGTCGGTTGCGCTTGGCTTCGTGAGACCGTGCTTTAGATTGACGCTGGAGCCCTCACCTTGGGGTGTCCCCCGGTTGCGCTGCGAACGCGAGTATCAGTGTCTTAGACCTGTCAGGGGCTCCGCGGGCGGCGTGCGCGTCCGTTGGCACGCTAGATGGGAGACAGGGATGCAGGTGTTGTATGAGCGGTGCGCCGCGGTGGATGTGGGCAAGGACGTGATCGCGGTGGCGGTCCGGCTGCCCGGTGACGGGCCGGACGGCCGCCAGACGGTCAAGCGCACGTTCAGGACGTTCTACGGGGTGCTGGCCGAGGCGGCCCGGTGGCTGGACTCGCTGGGTGTCACGCATGTGGCGATGGAGGCGACCGGGATTTACAGCATGCCGGTCTACCACGCGCTGATCGAGCACGGGCACTTCGGGCAGGTGCTGGTGTGCAACGCCGCGCACGTGAAAAACGTGCCGGGCCGCAAGACGGACCTGTTAACCGAACTACGGGAAGAGGTTCCTCAGCTCAGCGGACAGATCGCGAGCACGGTGGCTACGTTCGCTGATCATGATCACAGACGGGGAAGTGCCGCGGGATCTGTCGCGGCTGGAGGTGCCTCTGCTCGGGTCGCTTGAGGCGACCGGGGATCTGTTCGAGCCGTTCCGGCTGATCGATGCCGGCGGCGTGGTGGTCGTCCCGGCGGCAGCGTTCTTCCGTGAGCTGGCGGCGTGCGGACGCCCGGCGGCGACGCACCGGTCGTATGGGATGGACTTACTGCGCTGGTGGCGGTTCTTGTGGGCGACGGGGGTGTGCTGGGATCAGGCGACCAGCGCGGAGGCCAGGGACTTCTGCTGCTGGATCGGGCTGGCCGATAAGCCGGCCCGGCCGCACTGGCGGTATCCCGGCGGAGGAGCACCCGGGAGGGCTGCGGCGGCGCCGGGGACGGCCAATGCGGTGACTGGCAAGCGGTCGCCGGGCCGCGGTTATGCGACGGCGACGGTGGTGCACTGCGAGAGCGTGCTGCGCGGCTTTTACGGTTTCCACCTGGAAGCGGGTACCGGGCCGATGGTGAACCCGTTCCCGCTGGCCCGGGCCGGCGGGGCCGGGCGAACGCGCACCACAACCCGATGCAGCTGTTCGCTGGCGAGCGCGCCGGGCGGTACCGGCCGAAGGCTCCGCGGCGGCTGCCGCGGCAGATCCCGGATGAGAGGTTCGACGAGCTGTTCGCGTTGCTGGGCTCCCACCGGGACCGGGCACTGGTGGCGTTCTGGGTGTCGACCGGGGCGCGGGCTTCGGAGCTGCTGGGCGCGACGGCCGCCGATGCCGATCCGGGGCAGCAGCTGATCACGGTGATCCGCAAGGGGACACGGGCGCTGCAGCAGCTGCCCGCGTCCCCGGATGCGTTCGTGTGGCTGCGGTTGTATCAGGCGCAGATGCGCGGGCTGGTCCCCGCCGGGCGGGATCAGCCGTTGTGGTGGACGCTGCGGCGCCCGTTCCGGGCACTGGCCTACGACGCGGCCCGGCTGATGTTCACCCGGGCCAGCGCCGCGATGGGCGCGAACTGGTCGCTGCACGACCTGCGTCATTCGGCGGCCTACCGGATGGCCCGTGACCCGCAGATGCCGCTTGCCGACTTGCAGTGGGTGATGGGCCATGCGCACCTGTCCACGACGCAGCGGTACCTGAACCCGCTGCCTGGTGACGTCATCGAGGCGGTGCTGGCGTTCCACGCGCGGCAGCGCCGCCGCGGCACCGGCGCTGGGCTGGCGCCGGAGTACCGGGCCGAGAGCCTGCAGGTTCTGTTCGGCGAGGACGCGCTGTGACTACGGCGCACCCGCTGCCGGCGGGCTGCGTAGTGCCTGTCCCGGCCAGGGCCGGCGACCCGCCGCCCGCCGGAGGCAGCGGCACGGAGCTGCTGGCCCGGTTCCCGCCCAGGCCCGCCATCGTGTCGTGGCCGGCGACCCTGGCCGCGCGGCAGCAGGTGCTGAGCCGGCTGCTGGCACCGCCGTTCGCGCTGGCTAATCCGGCCAGCCAGCAAGGCCGGCGGCTTGGCCTTGTCGCTGTGGTGAACTGGCTGGAAGCCCAGCCCGGGGCAAGCTGGCAGGGCCGGTGGCTGGCCAGCGGAGCCGAGAACTGCGGCGACTGGCGGGATCTGATCTCGGCCTGGAAGACGGGCCGCGCCGGGACGCCGGCCGGCCCGGCAGGGCCCGTGCCTCATGCCGGTGCCGGGCTGCTGGTACTGATCGGCGCCGACGTGATCCGGCCGGGTATCGGCTGGCTGCTGAGGTGCCCGTCCGCGCCGCGCAACCTGGCCGCCGAGATGACCCGCGTCCGCGACCCGAAGGCTTTCGCCGAGCTGGCCGCGTTGTGCCAGTCAGGATCGACGGGAACGTATGGCCAGCTGGCCGCGCTCAGCAAGATCGCGGTCATCCTCGCGGCCAAGGGCGGCACGGTCGCCGGCGTCACCGTCGGCGACTGCGTGCAGCTGCTGGAGATCGCCGTCGGGACGCGAACCGGGGCAGACCAGCATGCCAGCAGCCCGTTCTTCTACCAGCTGCTGCGCGCCTGGGATGCCTTCGGCCCGGACGCGCCGGCGGCGATGCGGGTGTTCTCCAGCCGCGGCCAGCCGACGTGCGAGCAGCTGATCGACCGTTACCGTATTGCCAGCGAGCCGGTCCGTGACGTGCTCGTCGACTACCTGCGCGAGCGCCAGCTGTCGGTGGACTTCTCCTCACTGCAGAATCTGGCCTACCTGCTCGGCAAGCTGTTCTGGGCCGACCTGGAGGCCTGTCATCCCGGCATCGACTCACTCAAGCTGCCCCGCGACGTCGCCGCCGCCTGGAAGCAGCGGGTGATGACCAGGGCCAAGGCAACTGCCGCAGATGGCCGCGGCGCCCGGGCCGTGACCGCCCGGCTCAATGGCCGCAGCGTGCTGACCGCGGTCAGGGCCTTCTACCTTGACATCGCCGAATGGGCTGACGATGATCCCGCCCGCTGGGGACCGCATGCCGTGCGCTGCCCGGTCAGCGCCAGCGACGCCTCCCACAAGAAGGACCGGTCCCAGCGCAAGTCACGGATGGACCAGCGGACCCGCGAACGGCTGCCGGTCCTGCCCGCCCTCACCGCCTGGGCCGACGACCAGCGCACCGCCGCAGCTCTGCGGCTCCAGGTCGCCGCCGGCACCGCCGCGGGCGCGGCGTTCACCGCCGGCGGGCAGATGCTGCTCCGGCCGGTGATGAAGACCGAGACGACCGGCCGGATCTGGGCTGAGGACCCCGCCACCGGCAAGCGCCGGGACCTGACCTTCGAAGAACACCGCGGGTTCTGGTGCTGGGCCATGGTGGAAGTACTGCGGCATACCGGCATCCGGATCGAGGAACTGACCGAGCTGTCCCACCACAGCCTCATCCACTACCGGCTGCCCGGCACCGGCGAGCTGATCCCCCTGCTGCAGATCACGCCATCCAAGACCGATGCCGAGCGCCTTCTGGTAATCAGCCCCGAACTCGCCGACGTCCTGTCAGCGATCATGCAACGGATCCGCCGGGCCGGACCGGACGTGCCGCTGGTCGTTGCCTACGACAAGAACGAGCGCGTCTACAACCCGCCGGCGCCGCTGCTGTTCCAGCACCGCCGCCTGCTCGAGGACCGGCCCGTCTCCGAGACCGCGCTGCGGGGCTATCTCGACCATGCGCTCGCCGCGATCGGGGTCAAGGACGCTGTCGGCCGGCCGCTGCGCTACACCTTCCACGACTTCAGAAGGCTTCTCTCTGCTTAGTTACCGTGTCGCGATTAGTTCCGGGGCCCCGTGCGAGCTGTGATTTCCGGCTGCGGCGGGGCGTGTGGTGTTTCTATCGTTCCGGCTCATGATCTTGAGTTTCTTCTCGTCCCGGGGCTGGGAGTCCTGGGACATCGCGAACCGGCCGCTACTCCCCGAGCGGATGCCGGTCCTGGTCGATGACGACCTCCTGTTCGAAGACGGACCCGGCAATCCCCGCCCGTCGGTAGCCGTGAACCAGTGGCTGCGGGAGCTGCCCGCCAGCGGCGCCCCGTCGCCGGCAACGTGGGAGGCGTACGCGCGGGCGGTCAGGGAGTGGATCGAGTTCCTCGGGCTGCACGGTGTCGGGGTGTTCGACTCGCGCGAGCAGCTGAAGGCAGGGCTGAGCCGGTATGCCGGGCACCGGGCGACCGGGCCGGCCCGGCAGCGGTTCGCGGCCACGACGTGGGGCCGGCACATGAGCATCCTGTCGCTGTTTTACCGGTGGGCGATGGAGGAGGGCCATGCGCGGGCGGAGCCGTTCACCTACCGGATGGCGAGGGCGCTGTTTGCCGGGACAGGCCGGGAGGTCCGGGTGAACCTGGCGGTGCGGCGGACGCCGAGGCCGCACGTGACGATTCGCTACCTGGAACCGGACTTCACCGCGATGTTCCTGGCCGGCCTTCGCGGGCTGGCGTCCGACGGGGCAGCTGATGCCCGGTTCCACGGACGGGAACTGGCCCGCAACGCCGCGGTCGCGGGCCTGGCGCTGGCCACCGGGCTCCGCCGGCAGGAGTTCACCTACCTGTTGTCCTGGGAGATCCCGGCGCTCCCGGCCCGGCCGACGGCGGTGCCGGTCCCGTTCCCGGTCCCGGCCGGGGTGACCAAGGGCCGCAAGTTCCGCACCACGTGGGTCTCCTATGACGCGCTGGCCGGGGTGCACCGTTACCTGGAACTCGACCGCGCCGCCACCGCGGACGGCTCGTCGTGGCGGCCGCCGCCGCAGTGGGGCGAGCCGCTGCTGGTGACCGGTCCTGACGAGCGCGGCGGACGCGTTAACGGCGTCCGCCGCCGGTGGGACACGCTCACACCCGGCGAGCGCCGCCGGCTGGTCGCGCCGGAAGGCGGGTCGTGCCTGCTGGCCGTGAAGAACGGCGGCGGCCCGTTCACCGCATGGGCGTCGGTGTTCGAGCGGGCCTCGGACCGGATCCGGGCCGTGTCCGAACCCCGGTTCCCGCACGTGACGCCGCACCGGCTAAGGCACACCTTCTCGATGCGAACCCTGGAATACCTGGTGAGCGGGCACTACCGGCAGGCCGCCAGGGTCGTGAAGGAAACCGACGCCGACGCGGCCCTGGTGTTCTACCTGTCCAAGGCGGATCCGCTGCTGGTGCTGCGGGATCTCCTGGGACACTCGACGGTGCTGACCACGGAAAAGTACCTGCGCCGCCTCGACACGACACGCATCTACCGGGACGCGTACGAGAATGCCGGGGCCGGCAGCGGGCTGCTGGACGGCCAGGCAGCTGAGCGGGAAGCCGGGACGGAGTTCCGCGGAGACGGCGGGGATGCCTGATGCCTGCTGAGATCACCCGCGACCCGCTGGGCATCGCGTGCACGTTCAGCGACGGCACGTCCGCGAGGTTCGACCTGAACGGGCTGCCCTGCCCGGAGCTGGCGGAGGACCTGCTGGCTGGCCTGGCCGAGCTGGTCCACCCGCACGGCACGGTCGATGCTGCGGGCTCGGTGGAACACTACGCGGCGTCCGTCCGGCACATGACCCGGTCCCTGGCCGCCGCCGGGTTCACCGGAAACGCGGCCGGCCTTCGCCGGGCGCAGGCGGCCCGGTACTGGATGGCCGCCCCCGGGCCGAAGGAGGCATGCACCCGCCGGATGCTGCTGGGGTTCCAGTCCGCGGGCGGCACCCTGGACGCCGGCGTGGCCGAGCTCGCGGCCGGCCGGGCCTTCAACCCGCAGCGCAGCCATCATCAGCTGCCGCCGTACTCCGAGACCGAGTGGGAACGCCTGGCCGGCGCCTGCGAGGCGGTCATCGGCGAGTCGTTCGCTGCGCACAGGCAGGCCCTGGCCGCCGCCGGCCGGGGCCGCCATCCCCGTGAGCACGGCTGGAGCGGGGACAACCTTCGCTGGCTGCTGGCCAGGACGGGACCAGCCGGCATCGTCGCGTTCGGGGGGCACCTGGGCTGCTCGGAAAACGTGGTCCGCCAGCGCGGCGGGGTCCTGGAGGCCAGCCACGACCTGTTCCCGGGCCTGGAGACGGTGATCGCCTACCGGCTGCTGTTCGGCATCTACTCCGGCATCGTCCCGGACGGCATCGATGACCTGGTCACCGGCGACATCGACTGGGCCGGGGACTCTGTCATCCTGCTGTCCTATGTCAAGGGCAGGACCGCCGCCGAGAGCCTGAACCTGCCCCGGCAGGCGGTCCGGCTGCTCGAGAAGTGGCTCGCCCACTCGGCGCTGCTGCGCAGCCATGCCGATCCCGTGCAGCAGCGGGACCTCTGGCTGCGGCTGAAGAAGCCCGGCGGCACGGAGATATCGGCGAAGGGCGGGTCAGCCAGTCGGGTCGCCGTCCAGCGCTGGATCGGCCGGCACGGGGTGACCGGCGACGACGGCAGGCCGCTGAAGATCCACCGGTCCCGGATCCGGACCACGCACCAGTCGATGCGGGACAAGCGGACCTGGGCCGGCCGGGGCCGGGCGACCATCGACCCCAACCATTCCCCGGAGGTCGAAGGCGACCACTACCTGACGGCCACCACGCCGTCCCAGCGGCAGGCGGTCGAGGCGATCGTCGAGGACGCCCAGCACGACCTGCTGCGCAGGGCCCTCCCGCCTGCGGTGGTCTCCGCCGAGGATGCCGCCTCGCTGGCCGCCGGCTACCCGGAACTGGTCGCCTCGCTCGGGCTTGACGGCACTGTGATCGCCGAGCTCGCCGGCGGGGAACGGGACGTGTTCACCGCCGCCTGCGCCGACCAGCTGTCCGGGCTGCACGGCCCGAAGGGGAAGCCCTGCCCGGCCCGGCCGTGGGTCTGCCTGCTCTGCCCGCTGGCAGTGTTCGCCCCGAGGCACGCCGCGAACCTGCTGCGGCTGAAGGCGTTCTTCTCCAGGCAGTGGCAGCAGATGCCCGCCGCCCAGTTCATGGCAGTGTTCGGCCCGTACTCCCAGCGGGTCGTCCAGGTGCTGGACCGCTTCGACCCTGCCGTCGTGACCCGTGCCGCCGCGAGCGTCGGCGACCGCGACGACGAGATCCCCCTGCGACCCGAGGAGCTCACGAGATGACAACCCCGCTGGCCGGCACCGCCGGCCCCCGCCAGTCGCCGTTCACGGGCTCCGACGTCTGCCGCGAGGCCGGGCTCGTCCTGCCCGGCGGCACGGCACGGCCCGTGTTCGACGACGACATGTGGGACTTCACCGAGGTCGCCGGGCTCCCCAAGCAGATGGCCAAGGTCAGTCGCCGGTTCGACTTCGCTGCGATCACCCGTGACAGCTGGCGGCTGGTCGCCAAGGAACAGGTCATGGCCATGCTCGTCCCCCGGCACGAGGCCGTGATCATCCTGCCGCACGCCTACCGGACCCCGCTGCACCTGACGACCGCGTTCGCCCGGCTCGCCGAGCTGGCCCGCCTCCTGAACTGGCTGGACGCCCAGGGCACCGCCAGCCTCGCCGACATCGACGACGACCGGTGCGAGTCGTGGATGGCCTGCCGCCGCTACCTGCTCGACGAGAACGGGCACGTAGCCGGAGAGCGCAGCCCGGCAACCCGCCGGGCCGCCGCCCAGGCCGTCGCCGACCTGGTCACCCACCGGGAACTGTTCACTGCCGACACGGTCTCCGCGAGCCTGCGGCCATGGAGAGGAGCCGCCCCCTCAGTCGTCGCCGAGATGCCGCACGGAGCCCGGCAGAACAAAACCCCGCCCGTCGGCGACAGCGTCCTGCAGCCGCTGCTGGCCGCTGCCCTCTACCTGACGGGCACCCTCGGCCCGCACGCGACCGGGCTGCTGGAACAGGTCAGGGACGCCGACCGGCGATGGTCCGCCAAGCACGGGGACCATGTCTTCTCTTCCACGCTGCCCGCCGAACAGATCGTGCAGGTGCTCGAGGGCTACGAGCAGCGGGGAGAACCGCTGCCGCTGGCCTCCGACTACGTCATCCGGGACCGGATCGAAGCCGGCTGGCCGCCCGGTGACCCGCTGGCCCGGCTTTCCCTCGGCCTGCTGGCCCGGCAGGCCGGCTTCACCCAGTTCTGGAGCCAGTGGATACCGGACATGCGGGACCGGATCGAGGAAACGCTGAACGCTGTCGGGGCGGAAAAACCGTTCGGGCGCAACTCGGCCGCCGTCGAGCGTGCTGACGGGGACGGCAGCATCCCGTGGACGCTGCCGCTGGACCGCCTCCAGGCCGTGGCCCTGACCGGGATCATCCGCACCGCCTCGATCGCCCTCCTCGCCGCGGTATCAGGCATGCGCTCGTCTGAGCTGATGGAACTGGAAACCGGGTGCTGCCGCCCGCCGGAAAAGTACGGGGACGGCCTCGTCCGCTACCGGCTGGCCAGCAAGATCGTCAAAGGCCAGCCGCTCGGCGGGACACCCGATGAGTGGGTCGTCATCGAGCCCGCCTACCAGGCAGCCCAGATCCTCGTCCGTCTCCACGACGACCCCCGGCCGGGCAACCCGCTGCTGGGCCGTTTCGCGTTCGACGTCCGCTGGACCTGGTTCCGGAACTGGATCAACGGCCCTTCCGGCCAGCGGCTCGGCCTCGCCCCCATCCCGGACGACCCGGTCAGCCTCCGTGCCCTGCGCAGAACCCTCGCGATCGAGCTTGCCTACCGGCCCGGCGGCGTCCTCGCCGCGAAACTCCACCTGAAGCACATCGCCGTCGCAACCACGGAGGGGTACGTTTCCCGCCCCGGCGGCGCGCAGGCCGAACTGCTCGCCGAGGTCAACAAGCACGAGTCCGAACGCAACCTGGAACTGGTCTGGGCCGAGTTCCGCAACTACCAGCAGGGCATCATGCCCGCCGGTCCCGGCGCCAGCGAGCTCACCGGGTTCTTCGCCCGCATCGACGGCAAGCTCGCCACCGGCGATCCCGGGACACCCAAAGTACAGGCCAGCGACCGCGACGTCCTCAACCTCATGACCAAGCGGGCAGCGACGCTGCACCTCGGGAACTCGAACTACTGCTGGTTTACTGATCCGTCCAGGGCACTCTGCCTCAAGCTCGCCGGAACCCCGGCCGCGGACAAGCCGCTCATCGGAATATGCGATTCGGCCCGCTGCCCGCAAGCCACCCATCATCCCTGCCACCGGCCCGTCTGGGCCGAGCACGCCGAGAACACAAAGACGTTCCTCGGCCAGCTCGGCCCGACCCGGATGACCGAGAAAAAACGGCTGGAAGCCGAGTACGACCGCGCTGCCCGAGTCCTGGAACGAATCGATGCAGCGGCAGGAGAACCCGGATGAGGATCAGCAGGCAACAGCTCGCCGGCAACGACGCGAAGATCAGGGCGGCCATGGCCCGGCTCCTGAATGGAGACATCCCGCCCGGCGGGAAATGCGACATCACCACTCTCGCTGGCATGGCCGGCGTCGACCGCACGGCCTTCTACGGCAGCCGCCCCTACGCCCGCCTCCGCGAAGAGTTCGAGCAGCAGCTCAGGGATCTCCTCGATGCCGGCGAACGGCCCGACCCCCGCGATGCCCGGGCAGCCCGGCTCAAAGACGAGATCGCCCGGCTGAAGGAACGGCTCGCCCGGTCAGACACCACGATCGGCGAGCTGACGGCCTTCCGGGACCAGGCCATCGCCCGGCTCGCCGTCCAGCACACCGAGATCACCCGGCTGCGCCAGGAAGTCCGGCTGGCCGCCGGCATCCGCCGGCTGCCCGTCCCTTCCCCCGAGGAGCAGCACCCGTCATGACCGGCATCCAGCCCCGCAGAACCCGGCCTGGCCGACGCTGTCCGTGCCGGCGCCGCCGGGCTCTACTCCCTCGAAGCCGCCTGCGACCTCGTCATCGGCACCGGCTGGCTGCGCCGCGACGACTTCGGCGCCTTCGTCAGCGCTGCCACCTCGATCACCGGCGGCGTCACCGAGCTCGCCCATATCGACTGGCAAGCCGTCATCGCCAGCCGCGATGCCGGGCTCCTTCCTGCGGCAGCGCAGAGAACCGGATCCTGCGGCTGGCGGCCAGCATCGCTGCCGGCATCCCCGTCGACCTCAACGAGGCGCTCTGCGGGCTCGACCCGGCCAGCATCGCCCTCGTCGCCCGCGCCGTCCGCCACGCGAACGGCCAGCGTCCCGACGAATCCAGCGTTTCCCTGACGCTATGACATGCATCACATCAAAGAGTGGCAATCGCTACACGGCACGCCATCATCAGCACGAAACTTCCGCACTCAAACCGGCCAGGCAGAATCGCTACACGAATCATCTGCACACGGCGAGTGCGGACAGAAGGCACTTTTTCATCACCGACGCGATCATGCACGGGATGCCGCCGCACATCGCCCAGCTCGTCGCCGGGCACGCCGACATCAACACCACCATGGGCTACAAAGCCGTTTACCCCGAGGAAGTCATCAACGGCCACCGCGCATTCATCGCCCGCCGCCGGTCCCTGCGCCCGTCACAGGAATACCGCGTCCCGACCGACGAGGAATGGGCCGAGTTCACTGGGCACTTCGAACGCCGCCGGGTCGCTCTGGGCGACTGCGGCCGCTCCTACGACACCCCCTGCATCCACGAGCACGCATGCCTGCGCTGCCCGCTGCTGCGCCCCGACCCCGCCCAGCGTTCCCGCCTGGCCCAGATCTGCGGCAACCTCGCTGACCGCATCGCCGAGGCCGAGAAAGCCCGGTGGCTCGGCGAAGCCGAGGGCCTGAAAATCAGCCTTGCCAGCGCCAGGAGCAAGCTCGCCCAGATGGACCAGATCACCGCTCGCCGCAGCACCGCCATCAACCTCGGCATTCCAGCCTTCGCCGACGCCGCCGGCCGCACAGTCACCAACCCGGCAAGCCTGCAGCCAGCCCTCCACATTCCATGATCATTTCTAAGTTCGGAGAAGATTATGCCGACGCCGAGTGGCTGGTGCACTTGCTGGAGTGCGGGCTGCTGAAAGGCAGCTTCATCCCGCCGGCCGACATCAAGGCCGCCCGGGACGTGCTGCGGTACCGGACTAAGGTCGTGCAGTCGCGGACCTCGGAGCTGCAAAGACTCGGCAACGTGCTCCAGGACGCCGGCATCAAGATCGACTCTGCCGCCTCCTCGATCGCCACCAAGTCCGGCCAGGCGATGATCGAGGCGCTGATCGACGGCGAGCGCCGCGGCGCGGTGCTGGCCGATCTGGCCAAAGGGCAGGATGCGCGCCAGGATCCCGGACCTGACCCTGGCGCCGGAGCGGCCCGTCGGCCATCACGCGCTGATGTGCCGCCTGCACCTGGACCACATCGGACACCTCGAGGCGATGATCGCGAAGCTGGACCAGCAGGTCGAGGCGATGATGGCGCCCTTTCGCGGCCAGCGGGACCTGCTGACCACCATCCCCGGCATCGGCCCGCTGACCGCCGCCGCCGTCATCTCCGAGATCGGGGCGGACGTCAGCGAGTACTTCCCCGACCCCGCCCACCTGGCCTCCTGGGCCGGGCTGTGCCCGGGCAACCACGAATCGGCGGGCAGACGGCGCTCCGGCAAACCCCGGCACGGCAACATCCACCTGCAGCCGGTCCTGGTCGAGGCAGCCTGGGCTGCCGTCCGCCACCAGGGCTACCTCAGGTCCCTCTAC
>CAVQEN010000015.1:0-21994 GCA_963711535.1 uncultured Actinomycetota bacterium
TTCCTCGACTCGTACGTGATCGGGCAGGAGAAGGCCAAAAAGGGCCTGTCGGTCGCTGTCTACAACCATTACAAGCGCATCCAGTCCGGCGGTGAGCGGGCAGGCTCCGGCGAGGACGGCGTCGAACTGGCGAAGTCCAACATCCTGCTGCTCGGCCCGACGGGCTCCGGCAAGACACTGCTGGCGCAGACGCTGGCCCGGCTGCTGAACGTGCCGTTCGCCATCGCGGACGCGACCGCACTCACCGAGGCTGGCTACGTCGGCGAGGACGTCGAGAACATCCTGCTGAAGCTCATCCAGGCCGCCGACTACGACGTCAAGAAGGCCGAGACGGGCATCATCTACATCGATGAGATCGACAAGATCGCCCGCAAGAGCGAGAACCCGTCGATTACCCGGGATGTCTCCGGCGAGGGCGTGCAGCAGGCACTGCTGAAGATCCTCGAGGGCACGACAGCGTCGGTGCCGCCGCAGGGCGGGCGCAAGCACCCGCACCAGGAGTTCATCCAGATCGACACCACGAACGTGCTGTTCATCTGCGGGGGTGCATTCGCGGGCCTGGAGAAGATCATCGAGTCGCGGGTCGGCAAGAGCGGCATGGGCTTCGGCGCGGTGCTGCGGGTCAAGACGGACAAGACCGAGTCGGACCGGTTCGCCGACGTGATGCCGGAGGACCTGCTGAAGTTCGGCATGATCCCCGAGTTCGTCGGGCGGCTCCCGGTTATCACCAGCGTTCACAACCTGGACCGTGAGGCTCTGATCCGGATCCTCACCGAGCCGCGGAATGCGCTCGTGCGGCAGTACCGGCGGCTGTTCGAACTGGACGGCGTCGACCTGGAGTTCACCGACGACGCGCTCGAGGCGGTGGCGGACCAGGCGATCCTGCGCGGCACCGGGGCCCGCGGCCTGCGCGCAATCCTCGAAGAGGTCCTGCTCTCGGTCATGTATGAGGTGCCGAGCCGCAAGGACGTCGAGAAGGTCGTCATCAGCGCCGAGGTTGTCCTGGAGAACGTCAACCCGACCCTGGTGCCGCGTGATGTCGCCCGCCGCACCCCCCGCGAGAAGTCCGCTTAGTCACTGCGCACGGGGCGACAGAGCGTAAGCAGCGCCCCACTAGACTGTCCTGTCGTGACAACCGGAACTGAAGCGACGCAGCTTCCCGCCCAGTACAGCCCGGGTGCAGTCGAGGCCCGGCGGTACGAGGCGTGGGTCGACGCCGGGTACTTCCGCGCCGATGCGGATTCCGCGGCTCCGTCGTTCACCATCGTCATCCCGCCGCCGAACGTGACCGGCTCGCTCCACATCGGGCACGCGCTGGACCACACGCTCATCGACGCACTGGTACGGCGGCGCCGGATGCAGGGCTACAACGCGCTCTGGCTGCCGGGCATGGATCATGCGGGCATCGCCACCCAGAACGTGGTCGAGCGTGAGCTCGCCCGGGAGGGCCTGTCGCGTCACGACCTCGGCCGCGAGGCCTTCGTCGACAGGGTCTGGCAGTGGAAGGCCGAGTCGGGCGGCCGGATCCTCGGTCAGATGCGGCGGCTGGGCGACAGCGTCGACTGGAGCCGCGAGCGGTTCACGATGGACGCGGGCCTGTCACGGGCTGTCCAGACCATGTTCAAGCGACTGTACGAAGACGGCCTGATCTACCGGGCGCAGCGGATCATCAACTGGTGCCCGCGGTGCCTGACCGCACTCAGCGACATCGAAGTCGAGCATTCCGACGACGATGGCGAGCTTGTGTCGCTGCGCTATGGCGACGGTGCCCATCAGATCGTGGTGGCGACTACCCGGGTCGAGACGATGCTCGGTGACACCGCTGTCGCGGTGCACCCGGATGACCCGCGGTACTCGCACATGGTCGGCAGGCTGATCGAGCTGCCGCTGACCGGACGGCAGATCCCGATCGTCGCCGACCCGCACGTCGACCCGGAGTTCGGCACCGGGGCGGTCAAGGTAACCCCGGCCCACGATCCGGACGACTTCGAGATCGGCCGCCGCCACGACCTGCCCAGCCTGGTTGTCATGGACGAGCGTGGCGTGATCACCGCGCCGGGGCCATTCGAGGGCCTGGACCGGTTCGAGGCCAGGCCTGCCGTTCTCGCCGCGCTGCGCGCCGAGGGCCGGGTGGTGGCGGAGAAGCGCCCGTACCCGCACGCGGTCGGCCACTGCTCGCGCTGCAGCACGACCGTAGAGCCGCGGCTCTCGCTGCAGTGGTTCGTGAAGGTGGCGCCGCTGGCCAAGGCCGCTGGCGACGCCGTCCGCGACGGGCGCGTGCGGATTTACCCGCCGGAGATGGCGGCCCGGTACTTCGACTGGGTGGACGACATGCACGACTGGTGCATCAGCCGTCAGCTGTGGTGGGGCCACCGGATCCCGATCTGGTACGGGCCTGACGGCGAGGTGGTCTGTGTCGGACCGGAGGACACGCCGCCGCAGGGCGACGGGTGGCGGCAGGACCCTGACGTGCTGGACACCTGGTTCTCCTCCGGTCTGTGGCCGTTCTCGACCCTCGGCTGGCCGGACGACACCCCGGACCTGCGCAGGTTCTACCCGACGAGCGTGCTGGTGACCGGCTACGACATCCTGTTCTTCTGGGTTGCCCGGATGATGCTGTTCGGCCTGTACGCCATGGCCGGCGCGGGGCCGCAGAACGCCGTGCCCTTCCGGAAGGTCGCCCTGCACGGCCTGGTGCGCGATCAGTTCGGCAAGAAGATGTCGAAGACGCGCGGTAACACCGTCGACCCGCTGGACTGGATCGACCGGTTCGGCGCTGACGCCACCCGGTTCACCCTGGCCCGCGGCGCGACGCCTGGCGGCGACGTGGCTGTGAGCGAGGACTGGGTCGCCGGTGCCCGCAACTTCTGCAACAAGCTCTGGAACGCGGTGCGGTTCGCGCAGCTCAACGGTGTCGGCCAGAGCGGGCTGGCTGCCGCGAGCGGGCTGCCGCCTGCTAGCGAGCTCTCGGTTCCTGACCGGTGGATACTGTCCCGGCTGGCGGCTGTTACCGCCGAGGTCGACGCGCTGTTCGAGCAGTTCGAGTTCGCCAAGGTCTGCGACTGTCTGTACCACTTTGCCTGGGACGAGTTCTGCGACTGGTACCTGGAGCTCGCCAAGCCCGCGCTGACGGGCGAGGACCCGATAGCGGCCGCCGCTACCCGGCTGGTACTCGCCGAGGTGCTCGACCGCCTGCTCCGGCTGATCCACCCGCTGCTTCCGTTCGTGACCGAGGAGCTGTGGACGGCGCTGACGGGCGGCAAGTCGGTGGTGATCGCGCGGTGGCCTGGCGAGGTTGCCGACGGCGTGGCCGAGTCGCTGCGGGCTCTTCCGTCCGACCCCGCGGCGGAGGCGGAGATCAGTGCCCTCATGCGCCTGGTGACGGAGGTGCGCCGGTTCCGCTCAGACCAGGGCGTGCGGCCGGGCCAGCTGGTGCCGGCTCGCCTGGCTGGCATCGAGGCCAGCCCGCTGGCGCAGCACGAGGGCCGCATCCGCTCGCTGTTGCGGCTCGCCGAGACGGGCGAGCAGTTCGCCCCGACCGCGACCGTGACCGCCGAGGGTGTCACTATCGAACTGGACACGGCAGCCGGCCTGGACGTCGAGGCCGAGCGCAAGCGGCTCGCCAAGGACCTGGCCGCGGCGGAGGCCGAGATCGAGGCGATGGAGCGCAAGCTCGGCAACGCATCCTTCGTGGAGCGCGCTCCCGCCGAAGTGGTGGCGAAGAACCGGGCGCGGCTGGACACCGCGCGCGAGGAGGCCGTCCGGCTGACCGCGCGCCTGGGCGCGCTTCCGGCGCCGGCCAGCACCGCGCCGGCCGCCACGGCACCCGCCAGCACGGGCAACGGGCAGGCATGACGAGCTTCGAGGACGGCCGGCTGCGGGAGATCGAGAAAGAGATCTTCGCCCGCCGGCCCGAGCACTCGGTCGATCCGTCGCTTGACCGCATCCGGGCGCTACTGACCCTTCTCGGCGATCCGCAGCAGGCATACCCGGTCATCCACCTCACCGGAACCAACGGCAAGACGTCGACGGCCCGCATGACCGAAGCGCTGCTGCGCTCCCGCGGCCTGCGTACCGGACTGTTCACCAGCCCGCACCTCGCCTACGTGGGGGAGCGGATCAGCGTGGACGGTCAGCCGCTTCCGCCGGAGCGGTTTGCCGAGGCCTACGAGGAGATCAGGCCTTACCTGGACCTTGTGGATGCCAGCCAGGAGGTGCCGCTGTCGTTCTTCGAGGTGCTGGTCGGCATGGCGTTCTCGGTGTTCGCCGACGCCCCGGTGGACGTCTGCGTCCTCGAGGTCGGCATGGGCGGCACCTGGGACAACACGAATGTTGCCGACGGCGCCGTGGCCGTCGTGACGCCGATCTCGATCGACCACTCCCGCTACCTGGGCACCACGGTCGCCGAGATCGCGGCTGACAAGTCGGGCATTATCAAGCCCGGAGCGATAGCCGTGCTCGCGCAGCAGCCGCCGGCCGCCGCCGAGGTTCTGCTGCACCGGGTGGCCGAGGTCGGCGCGACCGTTGCGCGCGAGGGCGTCGATTTCGGCGTGGTCAGCCGCGAGCTCGCGGTCGGCGGCCAGCAGGTCTGGATCCGCGGCCTGCTCGGCGACTATCCCGACCTGTACCTGCCGTTGTTCGGCGCGCACCAGGCGGGCAATCTGGCCTGCGCGATCGCGGCGGTCGAGGCCTTCGCCCGCACACCCGAGGCCGCGGGCGCCGCCGACTCCGGTGCCTCCGGGGGTGACCTGGCGGACGGCGCCGGGCTCGACCCGGACATCGTGCGGCGCGCGGTGGCGACGATGAGCTCGCCCGGCCGCCTGGAGATCATCCGCCGCAGCCCGGTTGTCATCGTGGACGCCGCTCACAATCCCGGCGGGATGGCCGCGTCGGTCGTCGCGCTCGAGGAGGCTTTCACCTTCACCGATCTGGTAGCGATCGTCGCCGTCAGCGCGGACAAGGACGTCAGCGGCATCCTGGACGAGCTCGAGCCGGTCGTCACGCACCTGGTGGCGACCACGAACTCGTCCGCCCGGTCGCTCCCGGCGGCAGCGCTCGGCGAGGCGGCCGCGGCGGTCTTCGGGCCTGAGCGCGTCACTGTCGCCGACCGGCTCGACGACGCCATCGAGATCGGCGTGGCGCTCGCGGACGAGGCGGACGCCGCAGCCGAGGGCGGCCCCGGCAAGGCCGGGGTCCTCATTACCGGCTCAGTGATCACCGTCGGCGATGCGCGGGTCCTGCTCGCCGACGGGTCAGGAAACGAGGCCGCCGGGGACAGCCCCGTACTGTCTGGGTACGGACCCGGGCCCGGCGAGGCGGGTGAATACGAGTGAAGCGGCTGTGCGCCACGGTGCTGTTCATGGAGGCGATCGTGGTCGCCCTCGCGATTCCGGTGGCGGTCCAGATCGACCATCTCGAGCCGCACGCGGCCGGACTGACCGGCGGCATCGCGGCCGTCGCGGCAGTGGTGTTCGCCGGGCTGGCGCGCCGCCTGCTTCCGGTGGCGCTCGTCGGCGGCAGTTTGCTGCAGGTGTTCGCGATCGCGTCCGGTTCGGTCGTACCCGTCATGTATTTCCTCGGCGGTATTTTCGCGGCACTCTGGGCCATCGGAATCTGGCTCGGCTATCGCGTCGAGCATGCGCCGGGTCACTAAGCCCCCGGTCACTAATTGCCAAAGCGCGTACCAACCGGCGTGCCCTGTCGCGCTCGCAGTACGACCAACCTGTAAGGTGTGGATCCGCGGGTTGCGCCGCGCGCTTCAGGCATTACTGCGCGCTAGCATCCGGTTGCTGATAGTGCGGGTCGCAGGAATTCCCCGTTGGCTTTCCTGTCGCTGGCACTATCGGGCGCAGTAGCGCGTTGGACCGGGCGAGCAGATCGTCCTCGCAGGCCGGCGGGGAGGCCACTGGCCAGGTCCGGCAGGCACCAGGTTCCTGTCGCATTGCTGTGGTCCGCCGCTGACCCGCGACAAGGCCACTGGATGGCGCGAACGGCAGCGCCATCCGGCGGAGTGCGGAAAAATGTTAGCTGCAGGATCTGGCTGGAAGGTGCTTGTTCTCGATGAGCAACGCGATGGCGTTTCTGGGCCGTGACATGGCTGTCGATCTCGGCACCGCGAACACCCTGGTTTATGTTCGCGGTCGCGGGATCGTACTGAACGAGCCATCAGTTGTCGCGCTGAATACCAATACCGGTCAGATCGTCGCCGTCGGTGTCGATGCCAAGCGGATGATCGGCCGCACGCCGGGCAACATCGTCGCCGTGCGCCCGCTGAAGGACGGTGTGATCGCCGACTTCGACGTCACCGAGCGCATGCTGCGGTATTTCATCCAGAAGGTCCACCGCCGCAGCCACCTGGCGAAGCCGCGGATCGTGGTGGCCGTGCCGAGCGGGATCACCGGCGTGGAGCAGAGCGCGGTGAAGGAAGCCGGGCATCAGGCGGGTGCTCGCCGGGTCTACATCATCGAGGAGCCGATGGCGGCTGCCATCGGTGCCGGCCTGCCGGTCAACGAGCCGACCGGGAACATGGTGGTGGACATCGGCGGCGGCACCACCGAGGTCGCCGTCATCTCGCTCGGCGGCATCGTCACCTCGCAGTCGATCCGGGTCGGCGGCGACGAGCTCGATCAGGCCATCATCAACTTCGGCAAGAAGGAGTACTCGCTCATGCTGGGCGAGCGGACGGCTGAGGAGATCAAGATCTCGCTGGGGTCGGCGTGGCCGAGCAGCGACGAGCCGAACGCCGAGATCCGCGGTCGTGACCTGGTCAGCGGCCTGCCCAAGACCATCGTGATATCGGCGGAGGAGATCCGCCGGGCCATCGAGGAGCCGCTGTCGGTCATCGTCGACGCCGTGAAGAGCACACTCGACAAGTGCCCGCCCGAGCTGGCCGGGGACGTGATGGACCGCGGGATCGCGCTCACCGGGGGCGGGGCGCTGCTGCGCGGGCTCGACGAGCGGCTCCGCGAGGAGACCGGCATGCCGATTCACCTGACCGACAACCCGCTGGACTCGGTCGCGCTCGGCACCGGCAAGTGTGTGGAGGACTTCGACACCTTGCAGCAAGTCCTGGTACCCGAGGCCAGGCGCTAGCCCGCCGGGGCCTCGCGGCCCCTCCGCGGCAGACAAGGTGACGGGCGGCAGACGAGGTGATCGGAGTGCGGGACACACGGCGGACCCGTGTGGTCCTCATCGTGCTGCTGCTCGCAGCACTCGCGCTGATCGCGCTGAACTACTCGGACGGGTCGAACTCGGTGGTGCGCGGGGTGCGCAACGCGGGCGGCTCGGTGTTCGGCGGCGCGGAGCATGCAGCCAGCTCGGTGTCGAGGTTTTTCTCGGGCAGGAGCTCCGGAAGCTCCAGCCAGGTCAAGAACCTGCAGGAGCAGGTTATGAAGCTGCGCACGGAGCTGGGTCAGGAGCAGCTGAGCAAGGCCGATTACGCGGAACTGCACAAGATGCTGCAGCTAGCTGGCGCGGCACAGTACAAGATCGTGGCTGCCAGCGTTATCGCAGTGGGCACCGGCTTCCAGCAGTCCGTCACGATCGACGTCGGGACCTCCGACGGTGTCAAGGCCAACGAGACCGTGGTGAACGGGCAGGGCCTGGTGGGCGAGGTGACGTCGGTGACGCCGACGACCGCGACCGTGCAGCTGGCCAGCTCGGCCTCATCGGTTGTCGGCGCTGCGGTGGCGCCGAGCGGTCAGCTGGGCTGGGTAACCGGTCCCGGCAAGACCAGCGGCGGAAGCGGCCTCATGCGGCTGCAGATGCTCAGCTCCCAGGCAGCACTGAAGACCGGCGAAGCGGTCGTGACGTCAGCGTCCGTGAAGGACAAGCCGTACGTGCCGGGCGTGCCGATCGGGGAAATCACGAGGCTGGTCGAGGTCAACGGCGCGCTGACCGAGGCCGCTCTGGTGCGGCCGTACGTGAATTACACGGACCTCGGGGTCGTTGGCGTCGTCATCGTGCCGCCCAAGCACAACCCGCGGTTCGCAGCGGTGCCGCCGCTGCCGCATCCCGGCCCGACGGTCACCGTGACCGTGACAGCAAAGCCCGGCTCGCACAAGTCCGGCTCGTCACCGACCCCGACGCCGGGCGGCTGACGTGCGCAAAGCCTGGCTTGCCCCGGTCCTCATCGTTGCCGGGATCGTGCTGCAGCTGACCGTGCTCAACGGACTGCGGCTGCCCGGCGGCGGCGTGCCCGATCTGGTGCTCGTCCTTGTCGTCGCGCTGGCCGTCACCGAGGGACCGATGGCGGGGTTGATCATCGGTTTCGCGGCCGGGCTCTGCCTGGACATCGCTCCGCCCGGCAGCGAGCTCCTCGGCCAGTACGCGCTCGTGTTCTGCCTCGCTGGCTGGGCCGCCGGACGGCTGTCCGGCACGGCCGGGCGGTCAGCGGTCCGCGCGCTCGTGATCGCGGCCGCCGTGATTGCGGTTGCCGAGGCCCTGGTGGCCGCTGTCGGGCTCGCGCTGGAGCCAGCTACCGTCACGACGGCCGCGGTGCGCGACGTGCTGCCCACCACGATCGGCTACGACCTGCTGCTCTGCCCGTTCGTGCTGTACCTCATCGTGCTTGCGACTGCGCTGCTCTCGGACGGCATGGCCAGCACCGGTCTTGCTGGCGTGCTCGCCACCGCAACCCGGTCGGAGCGCGCAGCGGAGCGCAAGCGCCGCAAGCTGCTCGAGCCGCGGCTCGGCCGCGCCGCCGTCCGGCCTGGCGACGGCTGGCTCGGCGGCGGCCCGCGGGTGCCGTACGGCACCCGCGACGCGCGTCCCTCGAACCGCGCCGGCGTCCGGCTCCGGCCGGCGAACGGCGTGGCCGGATCGGCGACGGGCCTTGTCCGCACTCCCGGCCGCGCCGTGCATTCCCCGGTGAACCTCAAGCTGACTGGCCGCAAGCGGCGGGACGGGTCTATTGCCAGCGCCGTCGGCACCGGCCTCGGCCAGCACTGGCGCCCGAGCCGTCATCCCGGCCTGCTGGCCGGCGCCGCCCCCAGTTCCGGCCGCAGGCCGGGCAGCCCGGCGGCTCGGCGAGCGGACAGCTCCGGGTCACGGCGACCGCGCGGCGGTCGCAGCCGGCCATCCGGTTCGCCGCCCATCGCGGTGACGCGACTGTCGGCCGGACGCTCGGCTCGGGCTGGCTGGCATCGCCCGGCACCGCGCCGCGGCTGCGGACGGGAGCGACCGGGTCCGCGGCCGCCACGAGCAGCCGCGCGCCGGTCGTGCCGAAGCTGCAGTTCCGCACTCCGCCGAAGCGCGGTGCCGCCCGTCCCGCGGCCGCGCCCCGGTTCCGCCGCAAGGTCTTCTCGCGCGGGTCCTCCCCGGCCGGCACCGGCCTGGGCTCGGGAGGAGTGCTCGGCGCCGGTACATTCCGCACCCGCGGGCACTCCGCCGCCGCCCCCCGGTTCCGCCGCAGGGTCTTCTCGCGCCGGTCCTCCCCGGAGGGCACCGGCCTGGTCTCGGGAGGAGTGCTCGGCGCCAGCACGTTCCGAGCCCGCAGGCGGCCCGCGGCCGCTCCGCGCCTCGGCCTGGCGAAGCGCCGGGGCGGTGCGATGATGATTGGCGGGTCAGGCGCCAGCACGCTGCGCCGGTCGCCGCGCCGCGCTGGCAGACGGCCGCGGTTCGGCTACGGCAGGCGGTCGGTGCTGTCGTTCCTGGCCGGCCGCCGGATCGGCGGCCGGTGGCTGGCACGCAGGCGAGCGGGAAGCCGGTCGGGCGTCTCGCTGATCGGAAGGCGGACAGGGGGAGTGCGGTGATCCCGGCATCGAAGCGCCGGCTGGTGAGTGTGACCCTGATTGTGGCGGGACTGCTGGGGCTGCTGGGGGTCCGCCTGTACTACCTGCAGATCCAGGACCGCACGTCCTACGTCGCGCTGGCGAACCAGGACCGGATCCGGGACATCGTCGAGCCGTCCGTCCGTGGCGAGATTCTGGACGACACCGGCCAGACGATGGTCGGCAACCAGTCCGAGCTCGTGGTCGCCGTCAACATGGCCACGCTGTCTGAGGAATCCGACGGCGGCACTGCCGAGCTCGCCCGGCTGGCGAAACTGCTGAAGATCAGTACCGCGACCATGCGGGAGCGAGTCCGGCTGTGCACCGCGGGCGTCTCGCAGCCCTGCTGGCAGGGCTCGCCGTACCAGCCGATCCCGGTCGCGGAGAACGTGTCGCAGACGGTAGCGCTGCAGATTCTGGAGAACCGGGGCGAGTACCGGGGCGTGACCGCCAACATCCAGCCGGTGACCTCCTACAACCAGCCACTCGCGACCGCGGCCGCGCAGCTTGTCGGTTACCTGCAGCCGATCACCGCGACCGAGCTGAAGGCACTCCACGAGCCGGTCACCGGATTCAGCGGCGACGACCTGGTCGGGCAGTCCGGTCTGGAGGCGCAGTACGACAAGCAACTGCGCGGCACCACCGGCGTGAACGAGGTCGCTGTCAACGCCGGCGGCCAGGTCACCTCGACGATCAAGGACGTCCAGCCGGTCGCCGGCGACGATCTTGTCACGAGCATCAACGGCAAGCTGCAGGAGGAGACCGAGAACATTCTGGCTAACTCGGTCCAGGAGGCCCATGCCGCCAATCCCGGCGCCAACTCCGGGGCGGCCGTCGTGATGACCACGAAGGGCCGGGTCCTCGCGATGGCCAGCTACCCGACGTATAACCCGAGTGTGTGGTCCGGCGGCATCTCGGAGAAGGAGTTCAAGCGCCTGTTCGGCACCGCGGACGGCGAGCCGATCCTGGAGCGCGCGACCCAGGGCCAGTATTACCCCGGCTCCACGTTCAAGGTCACGACGCTGTCGGCGGGAATCAAGTCCGGCGACTCGCTGTACGGCGACTATGACTGCCCGGCCTCCATCAGCGTGGACGGCCACACGTTCAACAACGACTCCGGCAACGAGGGCGAGATGTCACTTCATCAGGCCCTCGTCGTGTCCTGCGATACGGTGTTCTACGAGATCGGCTACCAGCTCTGGCTGAAGGATGACCGCAAGGCCAACGACGTGACCAGCCCGAAGGCCCCGGTCCAGTTCGAGCAGAAGATCGAGATGGACTGGGGATTCGGCAAGAGCGCCGGGATTGACCTGCCCGGTGAGAACATCGGCACGATCCCCACCCGGGAATGGCTGTATTACTTCTGGAAGGACAACGCCCACCAGGGCCAGAACTGGTGCAAGAACGGCAAGGCGAACGGCAGCTACGTCCAGCAGATCGAGTATGACGACTGCCTGGACGGCAACGTCTGGGAGCCAGGTCAGGCGATCATCGCCTCCATCGGCCAGGGCTACGTGGCGGTCACGCCCCTGCAGCTCGCGGACGCCTACGCTGCGATCGCCAACGGCGGCACGCTGTACAGCCCGCGCATCGGCGAGGAACTGCTCAGCCCGGCCGGCAAGGTCGTTGAGAAGATCACCCCGCCGGTAGCCGGGCACGTGCCCGCCAGTAAGACGACTCTCGCCTACATCCGCGATGCGCTGCAGGGTGTTGTCACCTCGGGCACGGCGGCCGGCACGTTCAGCGGCTTCCCGCTGAGCAAGGTCTGCGTGGCTGGAAAGACGGGTACGGCACAGGTCATCAACAGCAACGACACGTCGGTGTTCGTGTCGTTCGCGCCGTGCAACGATCCGAAATACGTGGTCCTGATGATGATCCCGGACTCTGGTTACGGAGCTGACGTGTCCGGTCCGGGAGTACGGCAGATCTGGGACGCCATCTACGGCCTCCAGGGCCAGACGGCCGCTCTGAAGAACGGCAGCCTGCCAGCGCTGCCGACGATCAACCCGGCTGGCAAGGTCGTGCAGACTACCGCGGCGCTTGCCGGAAGCGCTCAGCTCGGAGCCCGGCAGGACGGTCTCGCCACGGGAGCGCCCCTGACTGCGGCGGCCCTGCTCGCCGATACCGCCATCGGCGGCAAGCCCCGACGAGGTGATCGATGACGTCGTGGCGCAGCTTCCCTGACGTCGGCAGCCGCCGCGCGGTACCGCCGGTCCCCGGCTCGTCCGCTTACCGCGGGCTGGCGCCGGTGCGTCTCGACGGGGGCAGCGCGCGGCGAATCGGCTTCCGCTCGGGGCCGGATTTCGGCGGCGGTCGCAAGCGCCGGATCCGGCGGCTGCTGCAGCAGCTGTTCGGGGCCGGCTCGCCGCTGCGCCGGCTGGACTGGATCCTGCTCGGTGCCGTGCTGGCGCTGAGCCTGGTCGGGACGCTGCTGGTGTGGTCGGCGACGGCGACCAGCGGCCTGAACAGCTCGGACCCGTTCCTCACCAAGCAGCTGCTCAACGTCGCCATCGGGCTGGCACTCATGGCTGGCGTCAGCATGCTCGACTACCGCCAGCTGCGCATGTACGCGCCCGTCGTTCTCGGCTTGTCCTGCCTCGGGCTGCTGGTCGTGCTCGCTGGCGGCCACGTGGTGAACGGGGCGAAGTCCTGGATCTTCCTGCCCGGCGGCTTTCAGATCGAGCCGTCGGAATACGCCAAGCTCTCGATCATCCTGGTCGGCGCGACGATCCTGGGGAGCATCCGGCAGGGCGATACCCGGCCGCGCCTGCGTTCTGTTGCCATCACGCTCGGGGTCTGCCTCATCCCGCTGGTGCTCGTCGTCGCCGAGCCTGATCTCGGCGTGGTCATGCTCATGCTGGCGCTGATCGTCGGCCTCATCGCCTTGTCCGGGGTCAGGCTGTACTGGCTGGGCGGCCTCGTGGCGGCCGGCGCGCTCGCCGTCTTCGCCGTCGTGAAACTGCACTTGCTCAAGGCCTATCAGGTCAGCCGCCTGACCGCGTTCCTGCACCCGTCGGCGGACCCGCGCGGCACCGGCTACAGCGCTTATCAGTCAAAGATCGCGATCGCGTCCGGCGGCTGGACAGGCCAGGGCCTGTTCCACGGTCAGCTCATCGCCGGCGGCTTCGTGCCCGAGGCGCACACCGACTTCATCTTCTCGGTGGCGGGCGAGGAGACCGGATTCGCGGGCTGCCTGGTGATCATCGTCTTGCTCGCTATCGTGCTACTGCGCACGATCCGGATCGCTGCCCGTGCGGATGATCAGTTCGGCATGCTCGTCGCGTCGGGTGTCGCGATCTGGTTCGCCGTTCAGTCGTTCATCAACATCGGGATGACCATCGGCATCATGCCGGTGACCGGGCTCCCGCTGCCGTTCGTCTCCTACGGTGGCTCGGCGATCTTCGCCGACATGATCGCCATCGGCGCGCTGCAGACGGTGTACCGCCACCGGTCCGTCTTCAGCTGAGCGGTCTTCCGCTGAGCCGTCCCCAGTTGAGCGAGGCCGCCGCGCGAGCCTGATCGCGACCCAGCCCAGTGCGGCGGCGACCAGGGTCGCGCCGCAGATCCAGCCAAGTGCGGTGGTGCCCACGCCGACGTACTTGAGGCCGGAGGCGAAGATCACGAACGTGATCACCGGCCGGATGACCTTGTCGGGCGCCCGCGAGGACAGCAGCGAGCCGACCAGTACCGCCGGGACGCTGCCGATGACGATGGAGATCGTCACGCCGAACTGGACCGACCCGAAGATCAGCGCACCCGCCGCGGCGGCGAGGGTCAGCGGCACGGCCTGGGTCAGGTCGGTGCCGACAAGGCGCCCGGCGCTGATCATCGGGTAGAGGAAGAGGAGCAGGACGATCATCAGCGAGCCGGAGCCTACCGAGGTGAGGCCGACGATGACGCCGCCGATCATGCCGATCGCGATGGTCGGCAGCGGCTTCGCCACCAGGTCCCGCAGCGCGGCCTGGCGATCCTTGCCGCCGCGCAGGTCCAGCACGTAGCGGATGACCATGGCTGCGGCGCCGGTCAGGAGAGCCGCGCCGAGGGCCTGCTCCACGTGCGCGGGCGCTGCTGAGCCGCCGCCCAGCAGGTGCAGCAGGTAGGCACCGAGCACGGCCATCGGGACCGAGCCGACGGTGAGCCAGCCGACAAGTCGGTAGTTCACCGTTCCCCTGCGCATGTGCACGACAGCACCCACGGGGCGCATCACCACGGCCGCCACCAGGTCGCTGGAGATGGCGCTCGGGGCTTTCACCCCGAAGAGCAGGATCAGCATCGGGGTCATCAGCGCCCCGCCGCCCGCTCCGGTCATGCCGACGAGCAATCCGACAACCGCGCTGCCCAGCACGATGTAGGGATCGATATGCACCGCGAACCTCCGGCTGCTGAGTGCAGAACTACCACGTTTCTGGATAGGAATAGTTCTGTAAGTTACCGGACTATGCGTCCAGATCGGGCGCTTTCGGCGGCTCGGGTAACCGGCCAGCACAGCTACTGCCCGGCGTCGGTACCCTGTAACCGTGCCTGTGCAGTCGGTGTACCCCCTGCTCGAGCCGCTGCTTCCGCTGGTACGCAAACCCGTCCAGTATGTCGGCGGTGAGCTGAACTCGGTCGTCAAGGACTGGGAGTCCTGCGACGTCCGCTGGGCTCTCATGTACCCGGACGCTTATGAGGTGGGCCTGCCGAACCAGGGCGTCCAGATCCTGTACGAGGTTCTCAATGAGCGCGAGGGCGTTCTGGCGGAGCGCACCTACAGCGTCTGGCAGGACCTCGAGGCCCTGATGCGGTCCCGCGGGGTGCCGCAGTTCACCGTGGACGGCCACCGGCCCGTGCGGGCGTTCGACCTGCTCGGAGTCAGCTTTGCGACCGAGCTCGGCTACACCAACCTGCTGACGGCGCTGGACCTGGCCGGGATCCCGCTGTCGGCCGCCGACCGCGGACCCGGTGACCCGGTCGTCCTCGCCGGCGGGCATGCGGCCTTCAACCCCGAGCCGATCGCCGAGTTCATCGACGGCGCGGTCCTCGGCGACGGTGAGCAGGCCGTGCTGGCCATCACGGAGCTGGTCCGGGCCTGGAAGGCGGCAGGGCGGCCGGGCGGCCGCGACGGCCTGCTCGAGGACCTGGCGGCACGCGGCGGGGTGTACGTGCCGCGGTTCTACGACGTGTCGTACGGCGCGGACCACGCGATAGCCAGCGTGCTGCCGAACCGCCCCCTCGTGCCCCGGTCGGTCGGCAAGCACACCGTGATGGACCTGGATTCGTGGCCGTACCCGGCCAGGCCGCTGGTGCCGCTGGCAGAGACCGTGCACGAGCGGTTCAGCGTGGAGATCTTCCGCGGCTGCACCCGGGGATGCCGGTTCTGCCAGGCAGGCATGATCACCCGCCCGGTGCGGGAGCGCTCCATCACCACGATCGGCGCCATGGTGGATGCCGGGCTGAAAGCGAGCGGCTTCAGCGAGGTCGGCCTGCTGTCGCTGTCCAGCGCCGACCACAGCGAGATCAACGAGATCGCCGTCGACCTGGCCGATCGGTACGAGGGGACCAACACCGGGCTGTCGCTGCCGTCCACCAGGGTCGATGCCTTCAACGTGACCCTGGCCGACGAGCTGTCCCGGAACGGCCGTCGGTCCGGGCTGACCTTCGCACCGGAAGGCGGGTCGGACCGGATCCGCAAGGTGATCAACAAGATGGTCGACGAGGACGACCTGATCAGGACTGTGACCACTGCCTACGCCAGCGGCTGGCGGCAGGTGAAGCTCTACTTCATGTGCGGCCTGCCGACCGAAACCGACGAGGACGTGCAGGCCATCGCGTCGCTCGCACAGCGAGTGATCCAGGCGGGACGCTCGGCCACCGGGCGCGGTGACATCCGCTGCACCGTGTCGATCGGCGGGTTCGTCCCCAAGCCGCACACGCCGTTCCAGTGGGCGCCGCAGTGCGATTACGAGACCGTCGACGCCCGGCTGAAGGCGCTCGGCGCAGCCATGCGGTCGGACCGGAAGTACGGGCGGGCGATCGGCTTCCGTTATCACGACGGCAGGCCGTCGATCGTCGAGGGCCTGCTGTCGCGAGGCGACCGGCGAGTGGCCAAGGTCATCCGCGCGGTCTGGGAGGACGGCGGCCGTTTCGACGGCTGGAGCGAGTACTTCTCCTACGAGCGCTGGGAGAAGTGCGCCGAGGTTGCCCTGGCCGCCGACGGCGTCGACCTGGCCTGGTACACCACCCGCGAGCGCGGCTATGACGAGATCCTGCCGTGGGACCACCTGGACGCCGGGCTCGACCGAGACTGGCTGTGGCAGGACTGGCTGGCCGCGATCGACCCGGCTGGCGCGGAGGAAGTCGAGGACTGCCGCTGGACGCCCTGCTTCGAGTGCGGCGTCTGCCCGGCGATGGACACCCAGATCGAGACTGGCCCCACCGGGAAGCGTCTGCTGCCGCTCAGCGTTGTGGATAACAGCGCTGTTCACAGCGGTCAGTCAGAGGCAGGCCAGCAGTCAGAAGCGGGCAGGGCGCCGGCGTCAGCCGGGGCCGGGACTGTCCGCGGGGACGGCTAGCAGTGGCCCGCCAGCAGCGGCAGCCGCCGCGGCCATCCGGCCCGGCGCCGCTGCCTGCGGTGCAGCGCCTGGTAGTTAGGTACGCTAAGCGTGGCAGGATGCGGTTCGCGAGTCACAGGGATATCGCGCGTGCAGTGGAGCGGGGAGTTCGGCGAGCCGGGCTTCCGGTCGCCCACTCCGCCGGTTTCTCCCCGCATCCGAAGATCTCCTACTCCGGCGGGGCCCCGACGGGCGCCGCGAGCGAGGCTGAGTTCCTGGAGATCTCCCTCACGGCAGCAGTGGATCCCGGCGTCTTCGCCGGCCAGCTGGATGCTGCGCTGCCCGAGGGGATTGACGTGATCGAGGTGAGTGACCTGGCTGTGGCGCCCGCGCCGCGGCTGGAGGCCTCGGAATGGCAAGTCGTGCTGCCTGGAGTCGCGCCAGCTGACGCGGCGCGGGCAGCAGAGGCGTTCATGGCCGCCGCGCATGCGGAGGTCGATCGCCTCACCAGTAACGGAGTCCGCAGGCTCGACACCCGGGCCGGGGTGGTAGCGCTCGAGGTAGACCGGCGTGCCACTGCGGATGAGCAACAGGGATGTGCGATACTTCGAATGGTTGTTCGGCATCTGACACCCGCCGTGCGACCCGAAGACATCCTGGTTGCGCTTCGCGACTCATCGGCCCTCGTGCCATCGTCACCCGCCGTGGTGACGCGCCTGGCTCAGAGGCCGCTGGTCGCTGATGATGCTGCCGCCGCGGAGGCTAGCGTGCCTGATTCCGGCGATCCGGCTACGAAGCCGGTGACGGAGCAGGCAGCGCCGGCAGGCCGGCCGGGGAGTCAGTCCTCGGCGGCTCAGCCCGCAGCGGAAGCGACCCGGCCAGACAGGCGGGGCGCTTCGCAGGGACAGGTATTGGCAACGTGCCTGGAAGGCGAGAACGCCGTAGCGGCGGCCGCCACTCCAGACAGCGCGTACGAACAGCTCCCGCGTGGCGCGGAGCGGCCAGGACAGGCCGACTGCGCCCGGGAGCCTGACGGGAGAGAACGCCCGAATGCTCGAGATCGAGCGAGAGAACAGAGAGTCAGCTGATGGGCCAGTCGGATCGGGAGGTTCGGCTGGAATCTCAGTGACGTCCGCGCAAGCGGCGTCCACGGGAACGTCAGCAGAAGCAACCGACGACACGAGCGGCAGCACGCCCAGGCGCACCCGCCGCGCAGTGACCAGGCCCGCCGGACCGCCCGCAGCCGCATCGGCTGCTCCGGCCGGGGGGCCAGGCCGAGACGACGACGGCGCCGCCCCTGGTGCCCGTGGTTCCGGCGACGGTGGTTCCGGTGCCACTGGTTCCGGTGCCCGTCGGCCGGCCGAGAGTGGTTCGGCCGACAGCGGCTCGGCCGACAGCGGCTCGGCCGACAGCGGATCAGGCGCACGGCGGCGCACGACGCGCTCGCGTGCCGGGTCGCGCGGGACTGACCAGCCGGATGCGGGCGCAGCTGAAGAGAACGTGCCTGGCACGAGCGGCGCGCCCGCAAGCAGCGAGCCCGCTGGCGAGGCAACCGGCGGACCGTCCCGGCGGCGGAGCAGCGCTCGACGCGGCAAGTCCGTCGGCGACGCGGCCGAGGGCAGCGCTGGCGAGGGGCAGGGCGGCGGGGCACAGGGCGCCGAGGGACAGGGTGGCGAGGGCCAGGACACGGGCTCAGCCGCAGCCGCTGCGCCGGCCGCTGCATTCCAGCCGCCACTCGTGATCTTCCAGGCGCCGGAGATCCCGGCGGCCCGCACGACGCCAGCTCAGAAGCAGGCGCCTCCGCCTCCGGCTCCGGCTCCGGCTGCGAGCGGCCGCGACGCCGCCGATGAGAACTTCGACGACACCGACGGCCAGGACGACGGCTCACAGGGACCTGGCGGACGGCGCAGGCGCCGAGGCGGCCGGGGTCGGGGCAAGCCGCGCGACGGCGCAACCGAGACGACCGAGAGTGGTGCCGCGCCAGCTGCCGACGACCACGCCAGTGAGCAGGCCGACGACGGCGACGGTGCTGCGGACGAGTCCGCGGGAGGCAGCGGCAAGCGCCGTCGGCGCCGGCGGCGGACCGGATCCGGCAGCGACACCGACCAGCCGAGCGGTGTGCCGGACGATCCGCCGAACACCGTGACTCACGTCCGGCCGCTGCGGGAGAAGGGTGCCGACGTCTCCGACGTCAAGGGAGTCAAGGGCTCGACCCGGCTGGAGGCCAAGCGGCAGCGGCGACGGGAAGGCCGGGAGTCTGGCCGCCGCCGTCCGCCCATCATCACCGAGTCGGAGTTCCTGGCCCGGCGCGAGGCCGTCGAGCGGGTGATGGTGGTCCGCCAGCACGCGGACCGGACGCAGATCGCCGTGCTCGAGGATGGCGTCCTGGTCGAGCACTACGTCGACAAGGCCAGTCACCAGTCCTACGTGGGGAACGTCTACCTCGGCAAGGTGCAGAACGTGCTGCCCTCCATGGAGGCCGCGTTCGTCGACATCGGCAAGGGCCGCAACGCCGTCCTGTACGCGGGTGAGGTCAATTTCGACGCCAGCGGCCTCGAGGGTGAATCCAAGCGCATCGAGTCGGCACTGAAGTCAGGACAGCCGATCCTGGTGCAGGTCACCAAGGACCCCATCGGCCACAAGGGTGCCCGGCTGACCAGCCAGGTCAGCCTGCCCGGCCGTTACCTGGTCTACGTGCCCGGCGCCAGCATGACCGGTATAAGCCGCAAGCTGCCCGACACTGAGCGCAGCCGGCTGAAGCAGATTCTCAAGCAGGTCATGCCAGAGCACGCGGGTGTCATCGTCCGCACGGCGGCCGAGGGCGCGTCTGAGGAGGAACTATCCCGCGACGTAGCCCGGCTGGCCGCGCAGTGGGACGCAATCGAGAAGAAGTCCAAGACGGCCAGCGCTCCTGACCTGCTCTACAGCGAGCCGGATCTCACCCTCCGGGTCATCCGGGACATCTTCAACGAGGACTTCACCAGCCTCGTCATCGCCAGCGACAACGACTGGGACATCGTCGACGAATATGTCCGCTACGTAGCGCCGCACCTGTCTGACCGAATGCACCGCTGGCAGGACGACCAGGACGTCTTCGCCGCCTACCGCATCGACGAGCAGCTGGCCAAGGCGCTCGAGCGGAAGGTCTGGCTGCCGAGCGGAGGCTCGCTGGTCATTGACCACACCGAGGCTATGACGGTCATCGACGTCAACACGGGCAAGTTCACCGGCCAGGGGGGCAATCTGGAGCAGACCGTCACCAGGAACAACCTGGAGGCGGCCGAGGAGATCGTGCGCCAGCTGAGGGTCCGGGACCTTGGCGGCATCATCGTCATAGACTTCATCGACATGGTGCTGGAGAGCAACCGGGAGCTGGTGCTGCGGCGCCTGCTCGAGTGTCTGGCCAGAGACCGCACGAAACACCAAGTCGCCGAGGTCACGTCGCTCGGCCTCGTGCAGATGACCCGCAAGCGGGTCGGGTCGGGGCTGCTCGAGGCGTTCTCGGTGCCCTGCGAGCACTGCAACGGCCGAGGTGTGATTATCTCGCTGGAGCCGGTGGACCACTCGCACAGCCGGGACACCGGCTCTCCGGATTCGGGCGCTAAGGCCAGCCGGAGTCGGCCCGGGCGAGGCGGTGCGTCCGATAATTCGGGCGGGTCCGGTAACCGGCGGGGCTCGGGCAAGCCTGGCGGATCCGGCAGCAGTGCGGCTGGGGCCAAGGGCACAAGCCCGGCTGCGGCGACCGCGGCTGTGGCCAGCGCGGCGGCTAACGGTGCGCCAGCGCGCGGCAGCGGCACCGCCGCAGCCGAAGGTACCGGGGCTTCGGCTGCTGAGCCAGACGCCTCTGCTAGTGACAGCGGCGCCTCGGCGGGCGGGGCTGCGCCCGCAGGCGAGGGCGAGGCGGCCAGCTTCCTAGCCGACTCTCGAGCTGACGCAGGCGCAGATGGCGCAGGCTCGGATGAGCAGCGCGCTGGCGGCGATGGCCAGACGACCGCCGCGCGCAGTCGCTCCGGCCGGTCCCGCTCCGGCCGCGGACGGCAGAAGGCAGCCGGGCAGGACAGTGCAGCCGGGCAGGACAGTGCAGCCGGGCAGGACAGTGCAGCCGGGCAGGACAGTGCAGCCGGGGAGGCTGGCGAGGGGGGTCACCGGGTCGAGCCGGCGAACAGCTAAGGACCCGCGCGATCTGATATCCTTTGCGTTCAGCGCATGTGACGGGATCAGCGGTCTCTCGGCCGGATGGCTTCAGTGCGCAATGTCAGGCAAGCCCGACCTCAGCTGTGATCTCGCGCGGGCTGGCACAAAGAGGAGAGATTTCTCGGTGTACGCGATCGTGCGCTGCGGCGGCAGGCAGGAGAAGGCGTCGGTAGACGACGTTCTGACCGTCGACAAGCTGTCTGGAGAGGTCGGGGCCAGCATCATCCTGCCGGCCGTGCTGGTCGTCGATGACGGGAAGGTCATCAGCGACCGGGCGGAGCTGGGCGGATACCAGGTCACGGCCGAGATCGTGGGCGCCGCCGTCGGCCCCAAGATCAACATGATCCACTACAAGAACAAGACCGGCTACCGCCGCCGCCTGGGCCACCGCCAGAAGTACACCCAGGTGCGGGTGACCGGGATCGGCGCCGCGAAGGCGAGTGCCGGCGCGAAGAAGAAGGGCTGAGCCCGAGATGGCACACAAGAAGGGCGCGTCCTCCAGCCGCAACGGCCGGGACTCGAATGCGCAGCGCCTCGGCGTGAAGCGCTTCGGCGGCCAGATCGTCGGCGCAGGCGAGATCATCGTGCGCCAGCACGGCACGCACTTCCATCCCGGCCCCGGCGTCGGCCGCGGCGGGGATGACACCCTGTTCGCGCTGGTCGAGGGCAGGGTGCAGTTCGGCCGGCGGCGCGGACGCCGGGCCGTCAGCGTGCTGGCCGTCGAGCCAGCGGCGGTAGGCACAGCTGCGGCAGGCAGAGCGACGGCAAACGCAGCGAGCTGACGCGACGGGCGGCCAGCCGGGCTCAGTGAGCACGCTGGCCAGCCGTGGCGGCGCAGGCTTCAGGAGGGCGGACCGGCTCGGTCCGCCCTTCGTCGCGCCTGGCAGATGCTGTCGGCGGCATTGTGGCTGGAGCACCGGGCGATGCTGCCGGCCGGCGAGCCCCGCGCGGGAGCAGCTGCCAGGCGGATGACAGGCGCCCCGCGAGCGGGCAGACGGCGCAAGCGGTAGGCAGCTCGAGCGGGTAGACAGAGAGCACCACTCCCGGGGAGCACCATCCCGGGGCACCACCCGCCGACGTGTGCGGGCCGAGCAAGATGGGAACGGAGGTCGCTGTGGCTGAGTTCGCCGACCACGCCGAGGTTCGCGTGAACGCGGGCCACGGCGGCAACGGCTGCGCCTCCGTGCACCGTGAGAAGTTCAAGCCGCTCGGCGGACCCAACGGCGGCAACGGCGGCCGAGGCGGCGATGTGATCATCGAGGTCGACCCGAGTACAGCGACGCTGCTGGGCTTCCACCGGCGCCCGGTCCGCCGGGCAGGCGACGGAAAGCCCGGCCTGGGCTCGCACCGCAACGGCGCCGACGGCGCTGACCTGGTCCTCAAAGTCCCGGACGGCACCGTCATCACGACCGCCGGCGGCGAGCAGCTAGCAGACCTCATGGGCGCCGGAACGCGCTACGTCGCTGCCCAGGGAGGCCGGGGCGGTCTCGGGAACGCGGC
>CAVQEN010000016.1:0-36965 GCA_963711535.1 uncultured Actinomycetota bacterium
AGCCGGCTGTTCTTCCGCTGAGCTAACCGCCCGTTCATTCGCGTCGCACACACCCGAGGCCCTGAAGGGCCCTGAGTTGGTGAGCCAGTTGGTGAGACGGTGGACATCTATTCGATTTTACCGGCGCACTAGTGGCTCTCCCCGCCTAGTCACCTCCTTGTAAGGCGGGGGCTCTTCCGCTGAGCTATGCGCCCCTTGTGCTTCGCTGCCCCCGGTGTACGGGAACCTTGACAGCATAAGGCTTCCAGGTCGCCGCCGCTGCCCTGGCACGGGCTTCCGGGGCGGTGACCTGGCGAGCATCCCGGTGCGAGAGCGCCAGCTTTGCCGCCTCAGGGTGCTCTAGGCAAGGATACGGAGGACCAGGCATGACCGCGAATGGTTCCGCCGCCCGCGGCCGCGCAGGACAGCCGTTCAAGAGCCCGCTCACCGAGCAGAGACCATCGGTACCTGGCTCGCGGCCTACCAGTCCTCTACGCTTTCGGCCAGACGCCCGTAATCCGCTATGAGAAGGGCAGCCGCGTGGCCGAACTCACCGAGGCAGCTGAGGTCCACGCGCTCGGCGAGATCGGCGAGCTGATCGAGTCCGGGCGCTTCTCGCTCCCGGTCGCGCAGACCTTCCCGCTCGCCGAGATCGCGGAGGCGCACCGGGTGAGCGAGCAGGGCCACGTGCGCGGAAAGCTCGTGCTGCTGGTCGGCTAGCGGCACCGGCCACGAGCGCGAGGTGCCGAAATCATACGGGTTGCGTGATGCCGTCTCACCGACGGGGCGAGACTTGATAACGCCAGCATCCGGCGGGCGAGGAGCGGGATCCACGTACGGCAGAGCGAGGATGCCTTCGACCCGGGCGGCATCCTCAATGCCAGGGTTACTGGCTGGCTGATAGGTGCGGAGGTGCCTGATGGGATCAGGCGAAATGCTGCCGGGCGGAGGTCCATCCGTCCGGGCCCAGATCGTGCACGCCAGCGAGAGCACGCGCGTTACCCGGCTGTTCCTCCCGGGACGCACGGTCATCCGGAAGGAGCCACTGGGACCGGACGCGGAACGCCGGGTGCGGCACGAGGTCGCGATGTTGGAGCGGCTGCGCGGTGCCGCCGGGGTGGCGCAACTAGCGGAGGGGCCGTCGGATTCCGCGCCGATCGTGCTGCAGGACGCGGGCGGCACCAGCCTGGCCAGCGCGCCCAAGCCGCTGGCCGTTGCCGACCTGACGAGGCTGGCGGCGGAGTTGGCCCGTGCGGCGGCGGCGATGCACCGCCGCGGGGTGATTCACCGGGACATCGCCCCGGCCAACATCGTGCTCGCCCGCGACGGCGCCCCTTGCCTGGTGGACTTCGCGCTGGCGACTTCGTTCGCCGAGATCCGCCCCGGGTTCACCCACCACACCGAAATCGCCGGAACGCTGGCCTACCTTGCGCCTGAGCAGACCGGGCGGACCGGGCGGCCGGTGGACCATCGGGCCGACCTGTACGCGCTTGGCGCGACCCTGTATGAGCTGGCGACCGGCGAGCCCCCGTTCGGTTCGGGGGATCCTCTCCGGCTCATCCATGATCACCTGGCTCGGGTGCCGGTACCGCCCGCCGAGGTCAACCCGGCCGTACCCGGGCCGCTGTCCGGGATCATCATGCACCTGCTGGAGAAGGAACCAGACAACCGGTATCAGACCGCCGATGGCGCGGCCTATGACCTGGAATGGGTGCGGCGCGCAGGCGCGCGCCCGGGGCCGGCTTCGCTGTGCATCGGCGAGCATGATTTCCCGGTGCGGCTGCTGCCGCCGTCGCGGCTGGTAGGCCGCGACGCGGAGGTGATGGCGCTACAGGCGGCGTTCGAGGCCGCGCTGGCGGGCCGGTGCCGCGGCGTGTTGGTCGCCGGGGCGCCGGGCGTGGGCAAGACGGCGCTGGTCGATGAGCTGCGCCCGGTGGTCACCGGCGGGGACGGCTGGTTCGTGGCGGGCAAGTTCGACGCCTACCGGCGGGACCTGGAGTTCGACGCGGCCAATCAGGCGCTTCGGGCGCTGGGCCTGCTGCTGCTGGCCGAGCCGGAGGATGAGCTGGCGCGGGTCCGCGGGCGGATCCTGGCGGCGGTCGGCGTGAACGCGGGCCTGCTGACCGCGGCGGTGCCGGAGTTCGCGGCGCTGCTGGGGACGCCGCCCGACCCTGGAGATCCGCTGACGGCGCAGGGCCGGGCGCAGCGCGCGGCGGCCGAGGTGATGCGGGCGGTCGCCTCGCAGGAACGGCCGGTCGTGGTGTTCGTCGATGACCTGCAGTGGGCCGGGCGCACGCCGCTCGGCTTCGTCGACCTCGTGCTGAGCGAGGAGCCGGTCGATGGCCTGCTGCTGGTGGGTGCCTACCGGGAGGACGAGGTGGACGCGGCGCATCCGCTGGCGGCGCCGCTGTCCCGGTGGCGGAACCAGGCCGCGGTACAGCACCTGCGGCTGGACAACCTGCCCGGGCCGGCCCTCGGCGCCATGGTGGCCGAGATGCTCCACGTGGACCTAGTCACCGTGGCAGGCCTGGCCGAGGCAATCGAGCCCCATACGCGCGGCAACCCGTACGAGACGGTGGAACTGTTGAACGCGCTGCGCCGCGACGGGCTGCTGACCGCGACGGCCGCCGGGTGGCGGTGGGACGAGGGCGCGGTGCGCGCTCACCTGGGACACTCCGAGGTGGCCGTGCTGCTGGCGGCGCGCGCCGCGGCCATTCCACCCACGTCTCGGTGGATGCTGGAGGCGATGGCATGCCTGGGCGGGCGGGCCGAGCTAAGCCTGCTACAGGCCGCTGCCGGCGAGCTGGCGAACCTAGTGGAGGAAACCCTGGCGCCCGCCCTTGACGAAGGCCTCCTAGTGGGGGAGCCCGGGGCACATCCG
Source organism: uncultured Actinomycetota bacterium (assembly GCA_963711535.1). Classification (GTDB taxonomy): domain Bacteria; phylum Actinomycetota; class Actinomycetes; order Streptosporangiales; family Streptosporangiaceae; genus JAJYUU01. The sequence continues at coordinate 2,861 of CAVQEN010000016.1, forward strand.
GCGGTGCGGTTCCGCCACGACCGGATCCGCGAGGTGCTCCTGGCCGAACTGGACCCGGGGCGGCGCCGTGCCCTGCAGCTGGCCATGGCGCGGCGGCTGGCGACGGTGCCGGAGCTGTTCGCGGCCGCGGCCGGGCAGTACCTGCCGGTCGCCGGCGCCGTCGTTGATGCCGCCGAGCGTCACCGGGTGGTGGCGCTGCTGCGGCGCGCCGCCGGCCAGGCCACGTTGATCGGCGATTACTCCTGGGTGGACGCGCTGCTCACCGCCGCGCTGCCGCTGATCGACCCGGGGGAGACCGCCACGCTGATCGAGGCGCGGACCGCCCGGCACGCCGCCCGGTACAGCCTGGGGCGGCTGGAGGAGGCCGACGAGGAGTACCGCGCGGTCGGAGAGGCAAGCGCCACCGCGCTGGACCGTGCGGCCGCGACGGCGGTGCAGGTGCATAGCCTGACTGCCCGGGCCCGTTACGCGGAGGCGATCGGGCTCGGCCTGGACTCGCTGCGTGAACTCGGCATCACCGTCCCGGCGGGGGACCGTCTCCCCGCCGAGCTCGGCCGCCAGTTCGACCGCCTGTACCGCTGGCTGGATCACACCGAAGCGCGAGATGACCTTGCGCGGCCGGACATCACCGACCCCACGCTGCTCGCCGTATCCCGTCTGATCAACGCCGTCCTGTCGCCGAGCTTCATCGCCGACCAAGCCATCAACGCCTGGCTGAGCATGGAAGCGCTGCGGATCTGGATTGAGCACGGCCCGGGCCGCACGCTGGTCGGCCCGGCCGGCAGCGCTGCCTTCGCCGCGGTGGCGCTGCGCGGCGACTACGCCGCAGGGTACCGGGCGGCGCGGCGGATCGTGACGCTGAGCGAGCCCCGCGATTACGAGCCTGGCGCCTCGCAGGCACGTTTCATCTTCTCTGTCCTGTGCTGCTGGTCCGAGCCTGTCGAAAATGGCGTCCGGGAAGGTCAACGGGCCCTCGAGGGGCTGATCGCGGGTGGTGACCTGCTCTACGCGGGACACGCCTGCAAGTCGATCGCGGCGGGCCTGACGGACTGCGCGCCATCGCTGGACGTCTACCTCGCCGAGATGGAGGCGGGGCTGGCCTTCCTCCGGCGGACCGGCAACGAGGAGGCCAGTCAGTCGCTTGACAGCTACCGGTGGCTGGCTGGTGTATTGCGGGGTGAAAGCCCGGCCTCGGCCGACGAGGCGGTCAGCACCGATCGGTACGTCGGAAACCCGACGGCCCTTGCTATGGCGCATATCACCCGCGCGATCGCGGCCGCGATCTTCGGCGACCCGGTCGGCCTCGTGCGGCACACCGCAGCGGCGATGCCGCTGCTACCGACCGTCGTGGGCAGTAACCTGGAGGCTATAGTCCGGTTGCTGCGCGCGCTGGCACTGGCCGGGCAGGTCCGCGCCGCCGATGGCGGCGAGCGCGGCGCTCTGCTCTCCGAACTGGACGAGGTGACCGGGTGGCTGGCCGCCCGTGCCGCGGACGCGCCGGACAACTTCCTGCACCTGCTGCGGCTGGCCGAGGCCGAGCGGGCCTGGACCGCCGGGGATTTCCGCGCTGCCGCCCTCGCTTTCGACGCCGCCCGGCGCGAGGCCGCTTTGCGGCAGCGGCCGTGGCACCGGGCCCTGATCGCCGAGCGCGCGGCCCGCTTCTACCTTGCCCACGGCCTGGACCACGGTGGCCACGAGCTGCTCGCCCAGGCCCGCCAGGAATACATCGCCTGGGGGGCGACAGCGAAGGCCGGGCAGCTGGACTGGGCCTACCCGGCGCTGCGGCCACCAGCCGACCCCACCGGCGGGTACGACGCCGGCCAGCCCGCTGATGTTCCGCATCGCCGCTCCGCCGTCACCACGGGAACGGTCGACCTGCTCGGTATCGTGTCGGCGTCGCAGGCGCTGAGCTCGGAGACCAGCGTGCTAAGGCTGCACGCCCGCCTGGTCCAGGTGCTCAGCGCGATGACCGGCGCCACCGGCGTGCACCTGCTGCTATGGAACGAGGAGCAGCAAGGCTGGCTGCTGGCCGCGCCAGAAGGCGTCGGCGGCACCGCACCGGCCAGCGATAACGGGCAGGAACCCGCGATGCCGATGTCTGTGCTGCGCTACGCTCACCGGACGCGAGAGCCGCTGGTGGTGGCGGACGCCACCGGTGATGACCGCTTCGCTCGCGACCCGTACTTCGCCGATGCCGGCTGCTGCTCGCTGCTGGCCGTCCCGATCCTCAGCCGGGGCGCGCTGCGTGCGGTGCTGCTGCTGGAGAACCGCCTGATCCGCGGCGCGTTCACCACCGGGCGGCTCAACGCGGTCCAGCTGATCGCTGGCCAGCTCGCCGTCTCTCTGGACAACGCCCAGCTGTACGCCGAGCTCACCGCGTCACGCGCGCGGATCGTCGCTGCCGGCGACCAGGCCCGCCGGCGCATCGAGCGGGACCTGCACGACGGCGCCCAGCAGCGGCTGATCTCGCTGGCGCTGCACCTGCGCGCGGCGCAGGCGGCCGTGCCGGCCGAGCTCGGCCAGCTCGACGCAGAGCTCGACGGGGCCGTCGCCGAGGCGGCCGGCGCGCTGGAGGAGCTGCGCGAGATCGCGCATGGCATTCACCCGGCCATCCTGGCCGACGGCGGGCTCCGCCCAGCCCTCAAGACGCTCGCCCGCCGCTCGCCGATCCCCGTGGACCTGCAGGTACCTGCCATCGGGCGGCTACCAGAAGAGATCGAGGTCAGCGGCTACTACGTGGTCGCCGAGGCGCTGACCAACGCGGCCAAACACGCGCGCGCCTCGGCCATCAGCGTTGAGGCCGAGGTCGCCGGCGGCATGCTGCGCGTCGCGGTACGGGACGACGGTGCAGGCGGTGCCGACCTCGCCGGGGGCACCGGCCTGGCCGGCCTTAAGGACCGCGTGGAGGCGCTCGGCGGCCGGATCTACCTCTGCAGCCCGCGCGGCGCGGGGACCAGTCTGCGCGTGGAGCTCCCGCTCACCGCCACCAACAGCGACGGCATCTCCCTGTAGCCGAGTGGGCCGGGCCGAGATACACCTGGCCGGCCTCATTTACCCCGTTGTGCGAGGGGGAGAGGCGCTCGCGGCATAGCTGGGCGATCGCTTGCGCACGGCGCGTCGGGCGAGTGTTGGCTGCGGTTAGCAGGACGACTGAAAGTGCGGGGGCGTCGTCATGGATCGGTACGGCGGTCACCGGGTGCCCGTCCAGCGAGACGGAGGACTTCGACTGCAGGTTCAGCACCGTGTAAGCCAGCCCGCGGCCCACCAGCGCGCGGCAGGTCTCCACGCTCGCTGAGCGGTACCGCACGGTGGGGGTGACTCCGGCGCTGGTGAAAATTCGCTGGAAGTACTCGCGGCTGTGCGGCAGGTCTAGCAGGACCATCGGCTCTTCGGCCAGCTCAGCCAGCCGCACCGAGCTTTGCCTGGACCACCGGTGCGTGCCGGGGAGCAGCACGTAAGGAGGCAGGCTGTACAGCGGGTGCCTGGAATGGTGGAAGTCGTGGTGGTCCCACCGAGAGCGCCGAACCAGATCAACGAACATCAATTCACCGGATGCCAGACCACCTACACCGCCGAATTCCTAAGCGTTCTACCCGCACAAACGCACAACCGGCGGACTGCCGCAGAATCCGCAGTCAAGCTTTAGTGTTTGTATGCGCTGGCCTCGGACTTTACCTTCCGGTCGTCATGAACCCTACGAGGGGTCGCAACACCGTTCCCCACGTCCAGTCGTTCGTGAACACCCGCAGGTCGTCATGAACCCTACGAGGGGTCGCAATTAGTTCAGCTGGCGCGAAACCTGGCACACGATCGGGTTGTCGCGATCACCCCTGCGAGGGGCTGCAACACCAGGACATCATCCCATGACTGCCCGTACGGGCCGGTCGTCACATCGCACTCGCCCCGGCTTCGGCCCGAACGTGCGTGCCCGCCGTCACCACAGGCCCGCCGACTCCGACTGGGGTCTGGCTCGGAACCAGGAACCGAGGAAAGCTGCATATCACAGGCCTCCGGATGATCCTGGTCCGCAGGGCGGAGCAGGCTGGCTACACCGGCGTGACGCCGCACCAGTTCCGCCACACGTTCAGTGACTGCTTGGAATCCGGCGGGTCGGAGGGAGACCTGATGCGGCTCAACGGGTGGAAGACGCGGGCGATGATCGACCGCTACACCGACGACCTCGCCGAGGAGCGGGCACTGCAGGCCAAGAAGCGTCGAGGCGACATTTACTGACCACACGGCAGTGTTTGGCATGCCGGGGACATGCCGCCCCGGTATGCCAAACGCTCGCCGCCGGTGACCTGTTCATCGTGCGGCCCGGGGAGAAGGTCGCCACCGACGGGGTCCTGCCGCCCGTCGCATCCGTCTGACCGTGAGAATCGGTCACCAAACGCGGACATGGTTTAAGAGCCCGTGGTGTCAAGGGCTGCGGGCCTGGTCAGCGGGGGTTTTGGTTTAGGCGGCGGGGGTGATGGTGACGTCGTAGCCGAGGGCCTGGAGTCCGCGGAGGTGGGCGCGGGTCTTTCGGTCGCGGTCGGCTTTTCGTTCGTGCCAGTCGGGTCCGAGGTCGGCGTACCTGGCTTCGGGGTTGGCGAGCAGGTGCCAGATGATCACGAGGATGGATCTTCCGACCGCGCATCTTGCCCTGGTGCCGCCGAGTTTCCTGGACAGGCGGCGGAGTCTTTCGCCGAGGAAGGTGTCCGTGCCGGCGGTGCCGGTGGCGGCCTGGGTGCAGTAGCCCTTCAGGTAGGCGTCGCCCTGTCCCTTCTTCGGCTTGCGGGTCCTGGGCCCGGACTGGCGGGCGGCGGGGGCGAGGCCGGCCCAGGAGACGAGGTGGCCGGGGGCCGGGAACCTCGTCATGTCCACGCCCGTCTCGGCGATGATCGCCATGGCGAGCTTCGGGCTGACCCCGGGGATCTCCGCGAGCCGGGCGGCGGCAGGCAGGACCGCGGCGCCCGGTCCGGGGTCCGGGGACGGGACGCCGTCTGCGCCGATGCCCCAGGCTCCCGGGATCGCGTCGAGGGCGGCCTCGATCTCGTCCTCGACCTTGGCTACCGAGCGGTCCAGGAGCGTGATGTGGTCCAGGTGGACCCGGATCAGCATGGGGTGGCAGGCGGCCAGGGTCATGCCCTCCAGCGATTCCTCGATGGCGGCGCGCCCTCCCCTGACCCGGTAGTCGGCGAGGGCGGCCAGGGCCTTCGCGCTGGTCTCGCCGTCGGCGATCGCGGTCAGGACCGCCCGGGCCGTCTCCGTCCTGGCCAGCGAGTGCACCACGGACGACAGCTTGACCAGGATGCCCTCGAGAAGCTTCTCCAGCCGCTGCCATTCCCGGGTGCGGTCGCGGACCAGCTGCAGCCTCGTGCGGGTCAGGTCCCGCAGTGCCCGGATCTCGGGCGGCGGCACGAACGAGGGGCGCAGCAGGCCCATCTCGGCCAGCCGGGCGATCCACTGCGCGTCCAGCTTGTCGGTCTTGGGCCGCCCGGCCAGCTGCCGGGCGTGGGAGGAGTTCACCAGCTGGACGTTCAGCCCGGCGGCCTCCAGCAGGTAGAACCATATGCGCCAGTAGTCCGAAGTTGACTCCATCACCACGAGCTCGACCCCGTTGGCGAGCAGCCGCGCGGCCAGCGCCAGGATCGCCTTCGCAGTCGCGGGGACGTCCTCCAGCCGCGATGCCCGCCGCCCGCCCTCGCGGGCCGGGGGCAGCCGGGTGCAGACGTCCGCCTTCGCCTTCGCGATGTCGATCCCCGCCACCCGCTCGTGGCGGAGCTGGTAATCCTCGTCCTCCACTAGCTGCGCGGGTACCTTCCGCGCTCTCGCGTGACCCACCCGGGCCTCCTGTGCTTGGAACCGGTTATCCAGGCGGGCTGCCCGGGGACCCCGGTCTTGCTGGCTCGGAGGCCGCGAATACTGACCGTCGTGCTCAAAGGCGACAAGAGGCGACCCTCAGGTCAAGGTCCCGGCGCCAGGCTATTTATCGGGCTCGCATCCCAAGGAAACACCGGCGTCACGGGCAGCCCGCACCCATCTTCCCAGTCCGCCCGCGCGGGCGGAGCCCGGACGCAAACAACGCCACGCTCCTGCCTTAACCCGCACCAGCCGGCAGCCCGCACCCCCGCACCAAATTCTCAGGGCAGCGCGACCGCCGGAGGTGAGCAGGCTATTTACGAGTCAGTGCCATTGGTCTTCTCCTTCGCTCGGGACCATTTCGGGATTTCTTGAGGCAGTGCTTCTGTTGCGAGGTGGAACGGCGGTCCTCAGGCCGAGGGCAGCCCGGCGGTATCGAACCCGCCCGGGCTGCGGGCGGCTGGTTAGCTGGCGGCGGCGGGCTCGCTTGCGCGCACCAGCAGGGTGTCTACCAGGTGCACGGCCAGGAACCAGGCCTGCAGCTCGCCGGTGTCGATGACGTCGGAGACCAGTTCTGTTCCTTCTGCTCGGTTCATGATCTTGCGGGCGATTTCGGGCTGGCTGAGCCCCTATTCCAGCCAGTCCGAGTTCTCGATGACGTCGACGAAGTTGCCGCGCTTGAAGCCGGGGACGTACCGCGCCAGGACGTCGGCGTTGACGGTGCCGAACGTGGTGTCCGGCCTGGGCGCCATGCCGTCGGTGAACGCCTGCAGGATCTGGCGCTTGAAGTCCGGCCGCGGGTGCAGCGCCGTAACGGCGGCCCGGTCGGCGTCGCTGATGTCGTGGTAGCCGATGCCGAGCACGTCGTACTCGACCCCGGCGGTGACCAGGGCGACCTCGGGCTCCATGAACTCCTGGATGCCGACCGAGGTGTGCAGCGCGATGGCGGTCCACACCCGGCGGACGCTGTCCTCGGGCACGCCGTGGCCTTGCAGGAAACGGCGGGCCTCATCCGCGCTACTCACCTCGAACCGCCGGCCACTGTGGCGGAACTCCTCGTTCAGGCCGAGGTCGTGGAACATCGCTCCCATGTACAGCAGCTCAGGATCGAAGCTGAGGTCGCGGTTGTGGCCCTGCAGGCTGCCCCAAAAGAACACCCGGCGGGAGTGGTGGTATACGAGGTCGCTGGTGCTGTCCCGGATCAACTCGGTGGCCTCGCGGGCCAGCTTGGTGTCAGGGGTCGTGACCCCGGCCGCGGACTGCCCGTTGACGGACATTGCTTTCTCCTTATGTCACGTGGATGGCAGGGCCCGGCGCTTTCTCGCGCCGGGCCCCCTGGTGATTCGGCCGCGGATCAGGTGTGGCCGTCGCGGACGCCCTTCTCGACCCTGTTGCCGAGGCTCTGGTCCACGTTGCGGAGGTAGCCGAAGGCGCGCTGCAGCACCGGCTCGGTGACGCCGTTGCGCAGCTGGGCGACGGTGTTGCCGACCAGCCGGTCGCGGGCGGCGTCGTCGAGCACGTTGCGGACCAGGGCGGTGACCTGGACGAAGTCGTCGTCCTCGGCGTGTGCCTCGAACGCGGTCCGCACGATCTCCCCGGCGGTGTACCAGGACGGCGGGGTGTACTGCCCGGGGATGGCGACGGGGCCGCCCTTGGAGTTGGGGAAGTAGACCGGGTCGGTCCGGGGCACGACCCGCATCAGCCCGTCCTTGCTGTAGGTGTGCACCGGCGCGACCGGGGCGTTGACCGGGATCTGCTGGTAGTTGACGCCGAGCCGGTAGCGGTGGGAGTCGGCGTAGGAGAACATCCGCGCCATCAGCATCCGGTCCGGGCTGGGCCCGATGCCGGGCACCATGTTGCTGGGCGCCGGGGCGAACTGCTCCATCTCGGTGTGGTTATCGATCGGGTTACGGTCCAGGGAGAACCGCCCCACCTCGACGAGCGGGTAGTCGCCGTGCGGCCACACCTTGGTCAGGTCGAACGGGTTGAACCGGTACCCCGGCGCGTCATCGAACGGCATGATCTGCGCGTACATCGTCCAGCTCGGGTAATCGCCGCCCGCGATCGACTCGAACAGGTCCCGGGTGTGGTAGTCATAGTCGGTCCACACCATGCCGGCGGCCTGCTGGTCGGTGAGGAACTCGATGCCCTGGTCGGTCTTGAAGTGGTACTTCACCCAGAACCGCTGGCCCTTGGCGTTGATCCACATGTACGTGTGGCTGGAGAACCCGTTCATGTGCCGCCACGTCCTGGGCAGCCCGCGGTCGCCCATCAGCCACACCACCTGGTGGGCGGTCTCCGGCAGCAGGGTCCAGAAGTCCCACTGCATGTCGTTGGAGCGCAGGTTGTTGTCCGCGCGGCGCTTCTGGGAGCGGATGAAGTTCTGGAAGTGAATCGGGTCCCGCATGAAGAACACCGGCGTGTCGTTGCCGACCATGTCGTAGTTGCCCTCGGAGGTGTAGAACTTCAGGGCGAACCCGCGTATGTCCCGCCACAGGTCAGGGCTGCCCCGCTCCCCCGCCACCGTGGAGAACCTGGCCCCCAGTTGTGTCTTAGCGTTCGGCTGGAACACCGCCGCCTTCGTGTAGGCGCTGACGTCCTTGGTGACCTGGAACTGGCCGAACGCCCCGCTGCCCTTGGCGTGCGGCTGCCGCTCTGTGATCCGCTCCCGGTTCCACTGGGCCATCTGCTCGATCAGGTAGCTGTCCTGCAGCAGGACCGGGCCGCCCGCGCCCACGGTCAGCGAGTACTTATCGCTCTCGACCGGGATGCCGGCATCCGTCGTCTGCGTAGGCAGGTGCTGGTCAGTCATATACCTTTTCTCCTTTGGTGGAACGAACCCAGGGCAGTAATGGACCCGGGCCGTTCTCGGGCTAGGGCCGAGTTACTCGCCGCCGGGGTTGAGCGCCAAGACCTCGGGTGGACGCCATGGGCTGTGCCCGTCCGGTTCGTCTCGACCACTAACCTCCCGGCCATCTAGATGAACGCGCATCGCGTAACTGAGATGATTTCTGCGACGGCTGCCCGGATCGCGGCTCCCGCTGCCTGCCGGATACTGCCCTCACCCGCAGCAGATCCCGGATGAGCTGCTCGTTCGCGACGCAAGCGAGGAGAAGAGGGGGATGGCTCAGGGAACGTGCCGTGGTCGTGGGTGATTCTCGTAAGACGCGAACTGGGTGATCCCCGCGGTTGAGGCCTGTTCCGCCGAATGCTGGTGGAGTGCGGCGGATGAGTCGGCTCGCTTGCAAGGGCGTGTGGCCAGAGATTCAAGCCAGGCGCCGCTTAGGAGACGCACGCGGACAACAAGGACGGCCCGGTGCGCTACCACCACGGTGGGAACCAGCCGGTCTACGCGCCGAACAGCTACGGCAGGCCCGGCGCCAGCGGGCGCCGGGCCCCAATCCAGTCGCCCGTAAGGTGTTAGACGTTTTCTTGGGGTGGTTTAGCTGTTGCGTAACGTTGCGCGGGTGCGACACGCGGCAAGTTCTGCAACGCATCTCCAGCAGTGTCGTTCTTGTTGCTGACAGTAGTTATTGCTGTCGGAGGCGAGAACGGGGATGACATGCGGGCGTTCGCGGTGACGAGGCCGTCTGGTGAGCGGTACTGGACCGTCATCGACGAGGCGCTGGAGGTGGCCGCGGATGCGGATGCGTTTCTTTTTCACGTGCGGTTCGGCCGGACGGCTCGGAACTCACCACGAAGGCTCATGCGGGCGGGATCGCACTGTTACTCCAGTGGTGCGGGCAGACGGGCAGGTCCTCGGATGTTCCTGCGACTGCGGGCCCGTCACCGGCTGCGCGAGGAAGACCGCCCGGTCGACCGGGCCAGCGATGCGGAGATCGCGGCGCTGCTGGAGGCGTGCCTGTCGGCACGGGACAGGCTGATCGTGCTGCTGATGGCCCGCGCCGGGCTGCGCCGCGGTGAGATGTGCGGGCTGCGCCGCTGCGATGTGCACCTGATGCCCGACTCGCGGGCACTGGGCTGCGACGTGGCCGGAGCGCACCTGCACGTGGTCCGGCAGGCGAACCCGAACGGGGCATGGGCCAAGTCACGGCGGCAGCGGGCGGTCCCGCTGGATTTCGTCATGGTGCAGGCGTTCGACGCGTACGAGATTGAGCGGCTCGCGGTGCCCGGAGCGGCATCGACGGACTTCGTGCTGGTAAGGCTGTTCCGCGAGCCCGCAGGGATGCCGATGCCGCCGGGGGCGGTCAACGACCTGGTCACGGCCGCCGGGCGGCGGGCCGGGCTGAGCCGGCAGGTCACTCCCCATCAGCTGCGTCATGCCTTCGGGAGCAATGTCGCCGACGCGGGCGGCGCCGTGGACGAGATCGCCGGCTTGATGGGACATCGTTCACTCGGCTCCACGAAAATCTACCTGCACGCGGATCCGGCCCGGCTCAGGGAGGCGGTCAGGCGGGTGCCCAGCCCCCGCCTGACCGGGAACGGGCCGTGACCGCCGCCGCGGCGGCGCTCCGGGAGCCTGGCCCGGACGACGATGGCGTCGCCGGTCGGCTGGCCGTGCTGACCGATCCCGCGTTCCTGGCCGAGGCCGCTGGGACCCCGGGACCCGGGTGCTGTCGCTGCCCGCGGCGCATCCGCTGCTGAGCTGGCGGGCATGCCCGTCGCCGGGCTGCGGGAACCCGGTCTACGGACGCGGCCGGGAGTGCGGCTCGTGCCGCCGCGGTACGGCCACGCTCCGCCTTGCACCACCGGGGGATACGGCACCGGCCGCGCAGTCGTGCAGGGTGACGGCGTGCCCGCGCGGGCGGGGACCGCGAAGGTACTGGCAGGAGAGCGAGCCCGCGATCGAGGAACCAAGCCAGGTCAGCCTGCACGGCCTGACGGAGCGGGCCGCCGCCGAGGTCCTGTTCGGGCTGCAGCAGCGGACCCGCGGCGGGACGACGACAGACCCGGTGCGACTGCGGCAGATCACCTGGGAACTCCGCCGGACGGGAGCCGCCGGCATCAGCGGGATCACCGGCGGGGATCGGACCCAGCACCGGCTCGCCCGCAGCCTGGCCAGACACGCGGACAGGGCGTTCCTCACCCCGGAGTCCGAGGCCCGATTAGGACGTGCGGGACCTGGCCGCGTTCGGGCTCACGGGGCGGCTCGACTTCACCCCGGTCCGGCAGCCGTGGCTGCGGGAGTCCGCCCGCCGCTGGGTCGCCGACAACCTCCCGTGGCGGCGCGGCAAGATCTCCGCCGGGCCGGTCCGCCACTACCTGACCAGCCTGGCCATGCTGTCCGACAGCCTGCACACGTCCCGCGACGACCACGGCGCCGACCCCTCGGCGCTCGGCCGCCGCGACATCGAGTCGTTCGCGCACCGGATGCCCTTCCTCGCGGCATCGGGCCGGATATCCGCTGATGCCCGGACCCGGGCCTGCCGGGAGACCCGGCACCTGCTCCGCGAGTTCCGGGCGCTCGGCCTGACCCGTCCCGGCGGCCCGGCTGGCTGGCTCCCCGACGATTTCGCCGTCCGCGGCAGCGACATCCCGCCAGAAGGCCCGCGTCAGGGAGATGTTCCCGGGCACGTCGCTGGGCGAGCTGAGGCTGCTGCCCGCCGCATACGCCAACCCGCACGGGCGGCGGCCGATCACCGAGAACCACTTCGGCGCCCGGCACCGGGACTGGGTCGGCGCCATGCCCCCGCTGCTGCGCGCCGACGGCACCGAGTTCGAAAAGACCCGCGTCGTCCCCTTCGCATACCGGCACACCTCGCCCAGCGGCACGCCGTCGCGGGAGTCCCGGTCGACGTGCTCTCCGCCCTGATGGACCATCGCTCCCTCAACACCACCCGCGGCTTCTACACCGTCGGCGACCGGCGCCGCCGCAACGCGGTCAACAAGGTCGCCTCGCTGCAGTTCGACCGCCGCGGGAACCGCATCTGGCGGGACGCGAAGACGCTGCTGGACTCCGAGTTCGCCCGGCGGGCCATCGGGGAGGTCGCCGGCCCCTACGGCACCTGCTCCGAGCCGTCCAACGTCCAGGCAGGGGGAAACGGCTGCCCCTACCGGTTCCGCTGCGCCGGCTGCGGGCACTTCCGCACCGACGTGTCCTACCTGCCCGATCTCCACGCCTATCTCGATGACCTGCTCCGCAACCGGGAACAGGTCCTGGCCGCAGCCGAGATCGACCAGTGGGCACGAGCCGAGGCCGTCCCCTCCAGCGGGTAGATCACCACGATCCGGAGCCTCATCACCCGCATCGAGGCCAGCCTGGAAGACCTGACCGCCGCCGAACGCGAGCAAATCGACCAGGCCGTCGCCCTCGTCCGGCGCCACCGCACGGTCACGCTCGGAATGCCCGGGATGCGCCAGGCCCTGCCCGACATCCGCCCCGAGCGAACAGCATGACCAGCCCCGGCAGCAAGCCGAAGGCCGCGCTCCGCGGCCGCCAGGCCGACTCTGCCCGACGACGCGCCCGGGTCGCCGCAGCTATCAGCACGGCGGCTGCCGCCGGGCAGGAGACCAGTGTCGCGGGCATCGCCCGCGTCGCCGGGGTCGACCGCACCTTCCTCTACCGGCACCGCGACCTGCTCGAGCAGATCCACGCATCCCAGGCCCAGCCGCCGGCCGCGGGAACAGGACCTGCCGTCAGCAGCGCGTCCCTGCAAGCCGGCCTGCTCAATGCCCAGCACCGGGCCGGGCGCCTGGCAGCCCGCGTCCAGCAACTCGAGCGCAGCCTCTCGGGCCTGCTCGGCGAACACGCATGGTGGGAATCCGGGCTCGGCGCCCCGGACGACCTCGACGAGCTCAAGCAACAGAATGCCGACCTTGAGCAGCGCATTGCCGACCTGCGCCTCCAGCTCGACGAACGAGACCAGGACCTCGCCGCCGCCCGCTCAGCCAACCGGGAACTCATGGCCCAGCTAAACACCACAGCCCGATGCTGAAAGCGCCCCAGGAAAAAACCACACCTGTTGCGCGACAATCACACGCACGCGGCCACCTGATCTGCGGAAACAATTCAGAAGAACTAAATGTCCGATTTGTTCTCCAAGAGAACGCGCAACAGTAAGGATGCCGGGGTAAGGCTAGAGCTCGGCGAAGGCGCGAGCAGGCCAAGTGCGCGGGCGCGCTTAATGGCGTCCGCGCGGCTGTGCGCGCCGAGCTTTCCGTATAGATGGCGGATGTGCGTGCGCACGGTGTTGACTGACACGGAAATCTCCCCGGCGATTTCAGTAGTTCGGAGATTGCTTGGCAGGTAGAACAGGACGCGGGTCTCGCTGCTGGTGAGCGGTTCGGGTGAGCGCCGCGGTTGCTTGGCCGGCGGTGCTGGCCTTCTCGCTCCCCAGAGCAGTTTGAGGGTCTCGGAGATCAGGCCGGCGTGTGCGGTGCCGTTCCCGGCGTGGCGCTCGAGGAGTTTCGGCGCGGGGTGTATCAGGAACGGCTGTAGCGCGCCGTCGGGCTCGGCGAGGTCGAGTGCGTGCTCCAGGGCGCGCCCGGCGGCGGCTGGGTCGCCGAGCGCGTCCCGTGCGACGGCCTCCAGCAAGAAAGACTCAGCCAGCCAGGCCGGCTGGGCTATCGGCGCGGAGCCGTCCAGGACGGGCGCGAGCGCGTCGATTGCCCGGTGCGGGTCACCCTGGGCAAGCCGCAGCACTGCCAGGGCGATGCGCATGTGGCCGGTTTCGCGCTCTCGCTGGCCCATCTGCGCGAGGATGGTTTCGGCGCGTCCGGTTTCGCCCAGCTTCACGAGGGTTCGCAGCAGGAAGGATCGCGTCTGCGTCGTTAGCGCGTGCGGTGTGACGAGCAGTTCCCCGAGCTTCTCGGCGGCCAGGAAAGCGGCCAGCGCCTCGGTGTTACGGCCGCGCGCGAGTTCGAGTCCCCCGCGGACCGAGTGGAGTACCAGCCCTGCCGCCGGCTCGACCTCGGGCCGGAGCGTGCGCTCGGCGTGGTTCAGCAGCGGCTCTGCCTCCCCGAGCCGCCCCTGCCGGGTGCGCACGGCAGCGAGCGCCAGGTAGGCCACGGCGGCGGCCGGCTCCTCGGTCCAGCCGTGCACCCGGGCCACTTCGAGGGCCTCGGTGCTGCGTTTCACCGTCCATGCTGATGACCCGGATCTCGTGGCCATTGCCCAGTGTGCCAGGCCCGTGATCTCGATCCAGGGCCGCCCGATCCGGTGCGCCAGCGCGATGCCCTGCTCGAGGTGCCGCTCCGCCGCTGCGGCTGGTGAGCCCCATAGCTCAGCGGTACCCAGGGTGACCAGCGCCAGGGCGCGCAGGTCCTCCCCGGCCCCTTGCACTGACTGGGGGACGTCCGCGGCCTCGCCGGGGCCCAGCAGCCGCTGCGCCTCCTGCGCCACGGCCGGCAGGTCACCGCGTCTTTGCGCCAGGCACAGCCGCACGATGGCCAGCACGATCTGCAAGCGCCCGCTGCGGTCCGCGGGCACCGACGCTAGCCCCCGGGTCGCGTGTGCCAGGTGCCGCTCTGCCTGCTCCAGGGACCCCTGGAGCAGCTTGTGGCCCGCCATCTGGGCAGCTAGTTCCGGGTCGGCGGCGGCCATATCGGCCGGGAACCGGGCCAGGAGGTCGTGTGCGGTGGCGCTCTGCCCGTCCAGGACAAGGCTGAGGAAGTGATCCGACAGCAGGCGGGCGGCCAGGGGCCAGTCGCCGGCCGCCTGGGCGTGGCGGACCGCTTCGGCACCGAACCCGTGCTCCGCGAACCACCCGGAGGCCTTACGGTGCAGGACGGCGGGCTCACCCGGTGCGGTCCGGCGCAGCTCCAGCTGCAGCAGGTCGGCGAACAGGCGGTGGTAACGGAACCAGGACCGTCCCGCGTCTAGCGCGACCACGAATGCGCCGGCCTCCTCCAGGTCCTGCAAGATCCGCTCTCCGCCGCAGTGCCCGGTCAGCAGGTCGGCGAGTTCTCCGTTCACCCGCTCGAGCACTGAGGTCCGCAGCAGCAGCCGGCGTACCGGCTCAGGCTGCCGCTCCAGCACCTCGCCCAGCAGGTACCCCGCCACCGTCCGCTCGCTGCCGGAGAACTCGGCCGCGAGCCGCTGCGGATCGGGGTGCCCGGCCAGCGACAGCGCCGCCAGGCGCAGCCCGGCCGCCCAGCCCTCGGTCCGCGTCATCAGCGCCGCCAGCGCCGGGTCCGGCAACTGCACCCCGGCCGCCTGGAACAGCGCGCGGGCCTCATCGGTGGTGAACCGCAGGTCGGCGGCGCGAATCTCGGTCAGCTCGCCTTCCACCAGCAGCCGGTGCAGCCTCAGCCGCAGGTCACAGCGAGTCGACAGGACGAACCGGAGTTTTGGCGACGCACGGAGCATGAGCACCTCCAGCTGGTGCAGCGCCTCGGTTGAGGCCAGCTCGTATACGTCGTCGATTACCAGCCAGAGCGGCTCCTCCAGCGAGCCCAGGTCTTCCAGCAGCCGCTCGGCAACCGCCCAGCCGTCCAGCCTCGGCGCCGCGGTCAGCGGCCGCACAAGCCGCACTCCGGCGGCCGTGCCCCTCAGCGCGCTGACTACCGAGACCCAGAACCGCTGCGGATCACACTTCTCACCGTGAACCGGAACCCACGCGGCGTTCTTCTCCAGCTCCGCCTCGCCCGTCCAGGACCGCAGCAGCACCGTCTTACCGCTCCCGGCCGGCCCCGATACGTGAGTCACGCGCGCTGCCGCGTCAAGCCGCGCGAACAAAGAGCGACGGGAGACAATCCCTCCCCGGGCACACATCTTCCTGTCTGGCATTCAAACCACCTGCCGGCTAACTAGGGCACCGCGGTCAGCCTTGGGGCCCGGCTGGGTGACGCGGCGGGCGCTGGTGAGGGGGAGCTCCGCTCGGAGCGTGGTCCCTGCTCCGCGCGGGCTGTCCAAGGAGATCCGGCCGCTGAGGGCTTCCACGCGGTCCTTCAGGCCGAGGAGGCCTGTGCCGCGGGCGAAGCCGGCGCCGCCGGCGCCGTCATCGCGAACCTGGATCGCGGTCGCGGTGAGCTCCGTGAAATCGGCCAGCCTGCACGGCCCCAGCGGCAGGGTCCTTGTGTTAATAGCCGCGAACGTCATGACAACTCCTCGGGTGCGTGATTGCCAGGTATCCAGGCGGCGCGTATCAGCGGGCGGCCAGCTGGCGTCCCGCCTCGGCGCGGCGGCCGGCCGATACGGGGAGGCAGGCGGCTGGCTCTTCGCGCGGACGCGGCGGATCTGCAGGACACCTAGCCGGGCCGGTACCTGGCCGAAGGCCATCAAGACCAGCGCGCTGGTGCAGAGGCCGGCGAGCCGATGGGGGAAATCCCATGGCCACGACTATTACTCATTCTGCTGGCAGAATCATCATCACCAGCATGTACCGGCCCCTGCCGGCTGGCGGTAACGGCGGGTACACGCTAGCGTGGCACGCAGCCGGCGCATCGTTCGTGATCTTGGCGGGGTGACCTGTCCCCGGTCGCCCGCGCGTGGTGCGGGGTGCACCGCGGCCCGTTCTGGTCAGTGATCGTCTTCGGTGACGGGGAGCAGCACGGTCAGTACGGTGCCGGCCCCGGCCGGGCTGTCCAGGGTCATGCTTCCGCCCACGGCCTCCACCCGGTCACGCAGGCCGGTAAGGCCCGAGCCGCGCCTGGCGTCGGCGCCGCCGACGCCGTCGTCGCGGACCTGGACGGTCAGCGTGCCGTCGGCCTCCTCGATGAGGATGTCAACCGCCGAGGCTTTCGCGTGCTTCGCGGCGTTGGTGAAGGCCTCGGCGGCGACATAGTAGGCGGTGACCTCGCAGGAGCCGGGGAGCCTGCCGCCGGCCCGCACCTGCACCCGGACCGGCAGCGGTGAGCGCCGGGCCAGCGCGCAGACGGCCGCCTCGAGGCCGGCCTCGACGAGGATGACCGGGTGCACGCCCTGGCACAGGTCCCGCAGCTCCTGGCGCGTGGCGCGCAGCTCGTCCCTGACCTCGTCCACATCGGCGCGTACGTCTCCCTGGACCCTGTTGCGGATACCGCTCAGCCTGAGCGCCAGGGTGACCAGGCGCTGCTGGACGCCATCGTGCAGGTCCCGCTCGATCCGGCGGCGCGTCTCGTCCGCGGCGGTGAGGATCCGGGCCCGCGAGGCGGCCACCTCGGCGTACAGCTGGGCGTTGTCGAGTGAGACGGCGAGCTGGGCGGCGATGAGGTTGACCGCGTCGAGCCGCCGGGTGGTGAACGCGGCGCGGATCAGCCGGTTTTCCAGCAGCAGCACGGCCCGCAGTGCGCCGCGGCTGAGGATGGGCACGGCCAGCAGCGAACAGCAGTCGACGCCGGCGAGGTAGGGGTCGCGGGCGAACCGGTCGTCGCGGGCGGCATCGGCCACGACCAGGGGCTCGCGGGTCCGCTGGGCGTAGCGCAGCACCGACATCGGCGCCGCGACTTCCCTGCCGGGGCCGCTGGCCGGGATGGCACGCCGCCGGGTGCGGGCAGCAGCCAGTCCTGCCGGTACTCATCCCACAGCAGCAGGCGGACGCCGGTGGCGCCGGTCATCGCGCTGAGTACCTGGCCCACGCGGGCGTGCAGCCGGTCGATGCTGGTCTCCGAGCTCAGCGCCTGCGACGCGGAAAGGATCCCGAGCAGGTCGACCGTTCCGGCCGTGACCGCGGCACGGCGCTGGGGAAGGTCGCCGGACTGCTCGCCGGCAGTGGCGGCCGGGCCGGACGGTGGCTGCCGGACCGGGTAGGCCCAGTCCAGCTGGGCGACTTTGGCGGTCGCACCCCAGGCCAGGTACTCCTGGCGGGCCTGGGCGATCAGGTCGTGGCCGGCGTGCTCCAGGCCGCGGGCGAGGTAGAACCGGGCCGCGTGCTCGGCGATCAGGGCCCGGTGCCAGGGCCGCTGCAGGCCAGCGGCCTCGTGCCGGGCGGCGTCGAAGGCCAGGGCGGCGGCACGGAAATCCCCGGCCGCCCACGCCCGCTCGGCCTCGACCAGCCGCAGCAGGTGCAAGAAGTTGCCGGGCGCGTCCGCGGCGCGGGCGGCCAGCCACCAGATCACGTCGTCCAGTTCGGACAGCAGGGCGCCGCGCGTGGCCCCGTCCGCGGCGCGGGCCTGCCCGGCCAGGGCGAGCCCGCGCAGCAGGAAGGCGATGGCGGTCGGGTAGGGACCGGTGAGCATGGGCACTAGTGGCATCGCCGCCGTGGTGTGCCGCTCCAGGCCGGCCTGATCGCCGAAGATGGCGGCGGCGGTCGCGTGGCTTAGATGCGCGAGAAGGAGTGCGCTCGGGTTGCCGGCGTAGTTGTCGGCGGGGACCGCCTCACCGGCTGCGTTTTCGCCGCGCAGCACACCAGCCAGCCACCGGAAGCTGTCGAGCGCCTGGCCGGCCTCCTCGTTGCCGGTCCGCCGGACGAAGGCCAGCCCCGCCTCCAGCTCGGCTAGGTAGACGTCCAGCGATGGCGCGCAGTCCGTCAGGCCCGCTGCGATCGACTCGCAGGCGTGTCCAGCGTAGGCCAGGTCACCACCCGCGATCAGCCCCTCGCGGGCCCGCCGGCCTTCCCGGACGCCGTTTTCGACCGGCTCGAACCAGCAGCACAGGACGGAGAAGATGAAACGCGCCTGCGAGGCGCCGGGCTCGTAGCCGCGGGGCTCGCTCAGCGCCAGGATCCGCCGCGCCGTCCGGTACCCGGCGGCGTAGTCGCCGCGCAGCACCACCGCGGCGAAGGCAGCGCTGCTGGCCGGGCCGACCAGGGTGCGGCCCGGGCCATGCTCGAGCCAGATCCGCAGCGCTTCCATGGTCAGCCAGGCGTTGGTGGCGTAGTCGGCGACGAAGGTCGGCGACAGGACCGCGTTGATCAGACGAGACGCGGCGAGCAGCGTGGGGTCGGTGATGTCCGGCCGCGTCAGATCTTCTCCGGCTTCGGTTTGGTCCAGCCACTGGTACAGGCGGTCGAACTGGCGGTCGAGTTCGGCGGGGAGCTGGTCCGCGGGCGGGACGGTGATGCCGAGTTCACGCAGCGACTCCAGGCCGAGCCGAAGCGCCTCGGCATAACGGTTCCGGTGGGTCAGGCTGCGCACCTGGAGCGCCGTCGCGTCCGCGCGGTCCGCCGCTGCGGGGCACAGCCGTTCGATCGTGCGGTATGCCTCGTCCGCTCGCTCCAGCCGTCCCAGGCCATAGAGGGCGGCGTGACGGCCGGCGTGCACCTCGGCGAGCGTCGCGGTCTCGCCCGGGTCGACCACCGGAAGCGCGGCCGTCAGCAGCGCATGCACCTGCGCGTAGTCCCCGGTCAGCGTGGCCTGGCCGGCGGCGCGGCGCAGCAGCCCGACCACCTGGCGCCGCTCGGCTGCGTCGCCGACCGCGCCGACGGCGGGCAGGTACTGCTCGGCCGCGACCGCGAACAACTCCGGCACCGCGGCCAGCCGCCGTGCCATGGCCAGCTGCAGGGCGCGCCGCCGCTCCGGCTCCAGCCCGCCCAGGACCGCCTCGCGGATCCGGTCGTGCCGGAACCGCACCGCCGGGTGCGCCCCGGGCTCCGCCACCAGCAGGCCCTCCTCCAGGGCCGGTGCCAGCGCCTGGTCCACCCCGCCGACCGGCTCGTCGGCGGCCCGCAGCAGGCTCAGCTCGGCGCGCCCGCCCAGGCACGCCATCGCCTCCAGCATCTGCCGGGACTGCTCCGGCAGCGCGGCGGCGCGCGCCGCGAGCAGCCCGGTCACCTCCGACCGGCCCAGGTGCGCGCGTACGACCGCCGCGTCCCACCGCCACCCGGCGGCCGTCGCGGCCAGCAGGCCATCGCCGCGCAGCGCGTTCAGCAGCTCCACCGTCTCGTACGGGTTGCCGCCCGTATGCGGCCCGATTGCCCCGGCCAGGCCCGCCACGGTGACCAGGTCCACGCGCAGGATGCCGGCGACCAGGGCGGCCAGGCCCGGCCCGGGCAGGTTGCCCAGCCGCAGGTGCCGCACTCCGGGCTGTTCCCGCCACCGCGACAGCGGCGCCGCCAGCGGGTGCGCCGCGTCCACGTCGCCGTCCCGGTACGCGCCGACCAGCAGCAGGCCGTCGACCGGCTCCTCGGCCAGCACCAGGCCGACGAAGCCCAGCGGGGTACCCCCGGCCCACTGCAGGTCATCAAGGAACACCACGATCGGCCGTTTCCGCGACGCGACCGCCCGCAGCGCCGCCACGGCCGCCCGCTGCATCCGCGCCTGCGCGGTCAGCGGGTCCCCCGCTTCCGGCGGCGTCCCGAGCAGCGCCGCGAACTCGGGCAGCACCGCGGTCAGCAGGCCCGCGTTCGGCCCCGCCGCCGCCGCGATCCTCATCCGCAGTTGCGCCAGCTCATCCTCTGGCTCGGCAAGCAGCAGCCGGCCCAGCGCGCGGAACGCCTGGTATCCCGCGTCGAACTCCAGGTCCCGCCGGTAGGCGTCGAACTTGCCGGCCACGAACCAGCCGTCACTGCCGGTCACCACCGGCCGCAGCTGGTCGATCAGCGCCGTCTTGCCCACCCCGGGCGCGCCGGCCACCAGCACCCCCCGGCACCCGCCCGCCAGCGCATCGGCGAACGCGGCCTCCAGCGCCGCCACCTCCTCATCGCGCCCGGCCAGCCGCGACGGCGGCAGCAGCCGCACCGGGACATCATGCTCCCCGGCCCGGAACGCCGCCTTTCCCCGGCGTGCCTGCGCGTAGCGCAACCGCTCCAGGTCATAGACCAGGCCGTCCGCGGTCTGGTACCGGTTGTCCGGTTCCTTCTCCAGCAGGTGCATGATGATCCCGGACAACAGCGCCGGCACGGCACGGTTCACTTCGGCCGGCGGCACCGGCACCCGGGCCAGGTGATCGTGGATCAGCCGCAGCGGGTCACCAGAACCGAACGGGGGCCCGCCCGTGGCCAGCTCGTAGAGCGTCGCGCCCAGCGCGTACAGGTCGGCCCGCTGGTCCACCGGCCGGCCGGTCCGCCCGGTTGCCTCCGGCGCCAGGTACGCCAGCGTCCCCGCGATCTCGGCATGGTGGGTGAACTCCGGGCGGATCTCGGCGAACGACGAAGCCAGGGCGAAGTCCACCAGGCACGGGACACCGCCACCGGACACCACGATGTTCGCCGGGGTGATGTCACGGTGGATCACCCCGCGGCGGTGCATTCCCGCCACCGCCCGGGCCAGCTCCAGCCCGAGGCCGGCCAGCTCACCCGCCGGCAGCGGCCCGGCCAGGCCCGCCAGGCTCACCCCGCCCGCGTCCTCAAGCACCACCGACCCGGAGTAGCGCGGCGCCTCCGCCAGCTGCGTCACCCCTGCGACGCCGCGCAGGCGTCCCAGCATCGCGACCTCATGCCGCACCCGGCCTTCCGCGTCCGGCCCCAGCGGCTCCTTCCGGATGACCGTGCGCCCGGGCAGGAACAGCCTGGTGATGCGAGTGCGCTCGCTGCAGTGCACGATGTCGGCCTGGAGGACCGGATCCGGGCCGGACCGCACCCCGCCTCCGCCTGCTTCCATCCGGCACCCCCAAACACAGCCGGCCTCCCCCGTATCTGCATTACCCCAGGCTGAGCACATCCACCACGGCCGTCGGCATAAAGATCCATATTTTCCGAAGTAGCCGTTGGTACGAGTATCTCAATCTGGCCCTCCCCCACCCGTCCCGCCATAGCGGCCCAA
This sequence comes from uncultured Actinomycetota bacterium, assembly GCA_963711535.1. Lineage (GTDB taxonomy): Bacteria > Actinomycetota > Actinomycetes > Streptosporangiales > Streptosporangiaceae > JAJYUU01. The sequence goes on from CAVQEN010000016.1 coordinate 24,224, forward strand.
CGGCACACGGGGAGCGTGCGGGGACTCCGGCAGGCCGCTAGGGCAGCGGGACTGCGGCGATCTCCGCCAGCAGTGCCTCCTTCGCGGCCGGGTTGAGGAAGGAGGCGCCTTGTCAGCGCCGGCGCGACCATGGGTGACTTGCCGGTGGTGATCACGCCCACTCGTGTGCTGATGAACGCTGACCCGGCTGAGCTGGCGGCGGTGCTTGGCCTTGGCCGTTACCCGGACGACCGGGGGTGCTATGACGTGGTGGTCGTCGGCGCCGGGCCCGCGGGACTGGCGGCGGCGGTGTACGGCGCCTCGGAAGGTCTCGACTTGCCGTCCTGGACGCCACCGCGCCGGGCGGCCAGGGCGGCTCGAGCTCGCGCATCGAGAACTATCTCGGGTTCCCTGACGGGATATCCGGCGCGGAGCTGACCACGCGTGCCACCTTCCAGGCGCAGCGTTTCGGCGCGCTGCTGGCCAGCCCGTGCCGCGTTGACAGCCTCGCCGTAGCGGCGGGCGGGAGCTTCACGGTGGGCCTGGCTGACGGCACCTCGGTTTCCGGGCGGGCAGTGGTGGCCGCGAGCCCAGCCGCGGCGCGTTACCCAGGCAGGTCCCACGGTCCCCGATCGGAACAGGGCGCGGACTTCGGCGAGCATGCGGGAGGAGCCGCGACGGGTGACCGGATCGTCAGGTCAGCTTCCGGCGGAGCTGAGATAAGCCAGCACGGCCAGCACTCGGCGGTGATCGTCGGCGCTGTCCGGAAGGTCGAGCTTGCCGAGGATGCTGTGCACGTGCTTTTCCACCGTTGAATCGGCGACCCAGATCTGCCGGGCGATCCCAGCGTTCGAGCGGCCCTCGGCCATCAGCGCGAGGACCTCCCGCTCGCGGGCGCTCAGCCTGTCAAACGGACCTTGGTCCTGCCGGGTGCGAACCAGGTCCTGCACAAGGGCCGGGTCGATCACCGTGCCACCGTCGGCGACGCGCTGCAGCGACTGGACGAACTCCGTGACGTCTTCGACGCGGTCTTTGAGCAGGTAACCGATCCCTTTCCCGCTGGAAAGCAGTTTGACCGCGTGCTCGGCGTGCACAAAGGCCGACAGCACCATGATGCCGGTCTCCGGGAACTCCTCGCGGATGGTTTTAGCCGCGTTGAGCCCCTCGTTGGAATGACCGGGTGGCATCCGGATGTCGACCACGACGAGATCCGGGCGCTGCGTCCGGACCAGGGCGATGAGGCCGTCCGCGTCCCCGGCCTGGCCGGCGACCTCGAATCCCGCCCGTTCCAGCAGCCCCGCCACGCCCTCGCGCAACAGCACGTTGTCTTCAGCCAAGACGACCCGCACCGGACGGCCCGGATCGCTCAGATCACTCACCCAACTATGTAACCACGATGCACAATGGCCGTACATGGCCCGCGCGGGCAGGACCGGCCTGCAGGCCGTCGCCACTCCCGCCAGTGCTCGCCGTCCCAGACGGCTAGGGGACGAGCCGGCTGATCGCGTCCGCTGACAGCGTGGCCTTGCTCAAGAAGCCCACCGCAGGACTGCCTGCGATGAGCCCGGCATAGTCGTCGTCCTCATAGCGATCGTTGGAGGAGATCAGGATCACGCTCCCGACGTAGGGGTTGATCTCCCGTGCGACGTCGAAACCACTCTCCGTGCCGAGCGAAATGTCGACTAGGGCCACGTCCGGGCTCAACTCGCGTGCCTGACGCAGCGCCTCAGTCCCGTTGGTGGCGACACCGACCACGGCCATGCCCTGCCGCTCCAGTTTGGCCCGAGCTACCTTGAGGAATGACTGGTAGTCATCGACAATGATGCACTGTAGCGGCATGCGCCCAGTGTGCCAGCGCGGCCGCGGTGCCCGCATCACCGCTAGCTTGTAACCTGGCCGGGCCTAAAGCTGTAATCCCGCGGGACTAAAGCCCGGCCTGGCCGGGCTTTAGTCCAGGCTTAAAGCCACGCGAGGCTACGGTACGGCCCCCGTCCGCGATCGTCATGTCGAACATTCGCGTTCGGTCTCAAATCGGTGTATGCAGGGTCGTCGTAGTACTCGCGGCGTGCCACTTGGTTCCTCATTCCTCGGCTGGCTGGCGGGGTGCCGGGCGGGACAGGCCTTAACGCTAGAAAAGCACTCTAGCTCCCCCACCGCCTGACGGGAGCTGCCATGCCCACATCGACCTCACCCGGCCGCCGTGTCCCTGCGCGCCCTCTGAAGAGCCCACTGGCCATGCTGGATCGCCATGCCCGGCCTCGGGGGACAGACGAACAAAGCTCAGACGACCTCATCGCCCGGAACATCACACTGACCTATCGCCAGGCAACACTCGCCGAGTTCGAGGACCACCTGCGGACGATAAACAACCGGGACGGGCGCCCTTACGAAGAGAGGACGATCGAGGCCTACCTGGTTCCAGAGAAGAACCTGGACGCCTGGCTGACCGCCAAAGGAATCCACGGTGACTTCACCGTTGCCGACACCACGCTGCTGAACCGGTACCTTCCGCGAGTACTACCCTCTGCCAGGCGACAGCCTCTGCCCATCCTCGAGCTACTCCGCCTGCGGGTACCCGGCCGCCCGGTCACCAGCGACCCGAAGTGATCACCATGCCCGCGACCTGAGAGAGCGATGACCGCCACGCCGCCACTGGCCCTGACCGACGGTTATGCACTGCCGGTCATTGTCCGCTGCTACATGGAAGCCCACGGTCGTGGGCTTGCCGACGCCATAGGTCTTCTTTGGCTCGGCGGTCTGATCCGTCCATGCCCGCTAGTCTCTGCGGAGCTTGTAACCGGCAAGAGTGCCTGGACTAGCGGGCTGCGCGGACTGCGGCCACAGTCCGCACGACCGACCTCCACCGATAGCGAGGCTAATCCTCTAGCTGTGTTCTATCGCCCAGGTGCAGATGGCTGACAGGGGTTCGCTCAGGGTCTTGCCGAGCACGGTCAGGGCATACTCCACATGCTGGGGGGCGGTGTCCTTGAGCACCCGCCGTTCGACCAGCCCGTCGCTTTCCATGCCGCGCAAGGTCTCAGTCAGGACTTTCTGGGTGATCCCGGGTAGCCTGCGGCGCAGTTCGGCGTGCCGCTGGGGGCCGGCGAGCAGGGCGTAGATCAGCAAGACCCGCCACTTGGCGGCCAGCCGCTCTAGGGCCTGCCTGGTAGCGCAGCTTTCTTCCAGGACGTCGGGTATCACCAGCGTCACGGGGGTCTCCCGTCTGGAGGGGCACTTTGAAGTGCCTTCTGGCCAGGCAAGGTTCATACTTCCTAGCCTGCATATCATGACGGAGCTTACGATTCACACGTACACGGCGGCTGAGCCCGGACTCTTCGCCAACAGCTATCTGCTGGAGACCGCAGATGGCGTGGTCCTCGTGGACGCTGGCCTGCTGGTATCGGACGCACGGGCACTGGCGGCGCGGGTTTCGGCACTGGGTAAGCCGTTGCTGGCGGCGTTCGTGACTCACCCTCACCCGGATCATTTCAACGGGCTGCCGTATGTGGCCGGCGAGGATGTGCCCATCTATGCGACGTCCCTGGTCGCTAAGACGATTGAGGAGACCGCGATCGCCAAGCAGGAGCAGTGGCAGCCCGTCTACGGCCAGGAGTGGCCTGACCGGTTCCGGGTGCCGGACCAGACGGTGGACGACGGCGGCACAGTGGATGTCGCCGGCCTGCGAATCGCCGTTCACGGCGTGGGTCCCGCCGAAAGCCACGCCGACTCCTGCCTGCTCGTGGAGACGGTCGGTACTCGGGCCGCCTTCATCGGTGACCTTGCATTCCATGGTGTCCACTCCTACACGGCGGACGGCCACTCCGGTGCCTGGCTGAGGGCGCTCGGCCAGGTGGAGGGGGAGTTGGGCGGGGCGCGGCTGTATCCGGGTCACGGCGCGCCGGGGAGTACGAGCCTGCTGACGCGGCAACGGCAGTACCTGCTGATGTACCGCGAGGCAGTGGGCCGCCTTGCCGCCGGTGAGCCGAGCCTGACCGAGACGCAGAAAGACGAACTGACGCGAGTCATGACCGCGTTCCTGCCTGGGGCGCCCCTCGGCTGGCTGGCCAGCCTGGGCGCCGATGCCGTCGCCGCCGAACTCGCCGCATGACCGGTCGGGGAGCTGCGGCCCGATCGAGGGAGGGCTGATGTCTACTGCCAAGGCCGAGCGGGTCACCTTCGGCAGCGATGGCGTGGAACTGGCAGGCGAGTTCCGGTGCGCTGATCCAGGGCGAAGGCAGCCCGGTGTCGTGCTCACCGGCCCCTTTACCGGGGTCAAGGAACAGGTGGTGGGGACTTATGCGGCCTGCTGGCGGGGGCGGGGTTTGCCACGCTCGCCTTTGACCATCGCGGTTTCGGTGAAAGCGGAGGCCGGCGCGGGCACGAAGACAGCCAGGGGAAGCTGGCCGACCTGAGGGCCGCGGTAGAGTTCCTGGCCGGCCGGGCGGAGGTAGACGCGGCCCGTATCGGCCTCGTCGGTATCTGTCTCGGCGGCGGATACGCGGTGCGCGCCGCAGCGGCTGACCCGCGTGTCAAGGCGGTGGCCGCGATCGCGGGCGCTTACAACAGTCCCGTCCTGATGCTCCAGTCCATGGGCGTCGGCCCGTACCGGTCCGCGCTCGCCGCCGCGCTGGACCGATACGACGAGTACATGCCCGCCGTGGCAGCCAACGGCAGCGAGGCCGCGATGGGCGGCCAGGAGCCGTACGCTTACTACGGCACCGCGCGGTCCTTCTCGCCGCACTGGCGGAACCAGGTCACCAGAGGATCGCTCCATTCGCTGATGACGTTCGACGCACTGAGCGCAGCCGAGCTCCTGGCCGGCACCCCGCTGCTGATCATCCACGGCAAGGCCGACGCGTACTGCTCACCGGAACTGGCCCAGGCACTGTACGAGCGCAAGCCGGGCGACAAAGAGATCCTCTGGCTTGACGCCAGCCAGCACATCGACCTCTACGACTCCGAGCCGTACGTCACCCGAGCCGCCCGGGCAGCCGCCGGATTCTTCCACCGCAAGCTGACGCCACCTGCCATGTGATCTTCCCTGATGCACATGAAGACGGCCGCAACGACGAAGAGATGTCAAAATCCGAGATTCGGCTTAGCGACCACGTAGGCATTCTCGCTGCCTGGGTCTGCCCGCGGGGCCGGAGAACGTTCCGCCCTTTGGTTGATGGGCGGAGTGTCATCGAGGCCGAAGCTGAGGATGCGGTCGGGATGGATGCGGATGATCTCGGCGGAGAAGCCGGCCATGGGCGGCGACTGGTCGCCGACGGCCTCCCCCTGGTCCGCGCCCTGTGGCGGCTCGGTCTGGCCACCACGGCATCCTGCCAGGACTTCGGCGAAGGCACCGCCGGACAGCGCAACGCCAACCCGCGCCCCGCCCGGTACGGCGGAGACGGCTTCATCGCCTACTACACCGGGTGGGCCTGGCTCAAGATGCCGACACCGGACGCGCTACGCCTGGGCAACCTCCTGCTCGGCACCGACTTCCGCAACCGGGTCGACCACCGCTGGCAACGCGGCTCTTGGCGCATGCACATCCCGTTCATCTTCGACGATGACCACGGCATCGCCCCTGACGACACCGCGCAAATCCACCTTCCCAAGGACCAGGTGCCAGACCTGACCCGTACCCTGGAGCACATGACTGGCTAGCGCTAGACCACGGTTCGCCTCTCGACACGGCTCCCACACCGCCCGTCTGCCGGTCACAGTCCACGACGCTGGAGGGCCACCCTAAGGAAATGAAAGTCACAACTCCGTAACGGGGTTCCCGACACCGTAGGCATTCAGGCCTGGCTACGACTGCCTGTCATTTGCTGGCGCAGGTGCCAGGTCGCGCCCTGGTCTGATGATTCAAGTCCTACCCACCTGAAGCTGCTAGCGGTGATGTCGGTAAACATCCACTGGTTCAATGTCCCGTCAGGGTCCGGGCCCTCCAGCAGTATCTCGTCGCCTCTTTTCCCACCGTGAAGGATGACTGTAATCCCGGTGGCCGCTCCGAGCCAGATGACCTGCCATTGCCGGGATGCGGGGTCGTAAGAGCGCAGGCTGGTGCCGATGCCCCGGTCGGGTTCGCCGGTCCGCGGGTAGGTGAGTACATCCTGGATGACCCGCCCGTCGAGCACCCAGGCGAATGACCATTGGCCTGGCTGTCGGTAGACGCGTTCGCCGTCGTCGCCGAAGAACTCCACCAGCATGTTCCAGGTGCCGATGAACTGGCCGAAGAGCATTAGTTCATCGCGCAGGCGGGGATGCGGGCCGTCGGCGCGCAGCAGCGGGAGGATCGGGAACCCGGCGGTTGTGTTCACTCGTATCTCCTGTTGCTGGGAATGCGGACGGCACCCGCCGCCAGACACCCGGGTAGTCCAGGACCAGTTCCGTGCTCATCGACCCGCAGGTCGACGCGGAAGCGCCCGGACTCATACCGGTAGCAAGCGGCGTCACGATCGCGGCTAGTGCACGTGTACCGCTGCGCCACGGCGGAGACGGTGAGCTCGGGGATCTGGATATAGGCGACCGCGACGTCGCGGGTCATGTCTGGCGACAGGCCGAGCCTGCAGATAGGCAGCGTGTTCGTCAGCGGGGTGCTGGACGGATCGACGTCCACGCATCCGTCCAGCTCCGGTACCGAACCGTGACGGACAGCATCCAGCCACTGGCCCTCTCCGTCAGCACGCAGGACCAGGCGGCTCCTTGAAGGTGACCCGGGCCCGCTGACCGCTACCGCCAGCCGCCTGACCCGCCAGCCGGCGTCACAGGTCAGCCGGCCGGAGACCCGGAACGGCCGTTCGCCGAGGACGAGCACCGCCAGGCTGTCCAGTCGCGGCGCGCGGGAACTACCGGACAGGACGGCGTGCTCCAGCCCCGGCCACCGGATCGCCGCCCACACGGCGTCAGCCTGCATTACAGCTGCTCCCATCGGTGCAAGGTGTAACCGTCTAACGAATTAGCAAGTTAGCATTACCAGATGGCGCGCCGCAACCGGTAATCTGGTTAGGTGGTTAGCGGATCAGGGCAGGATGCCTGCGGCCAGGCGGCACCTGGTGACCTGGAACAGGTCCGAGCGCTGCTCAACAGCTGGCTGATCCCCAATGACACCCGGCTGGCTACCGATCGGTTCGGCGACTATGCGCGAGACCATGGCCTGCACCCCGACGACATCGGACCGCTACGGGAACTCAGAGACGACCTGCGCGCCGTCGTGGAGGGCGCGCCGGGAGCGGCCAGCCGCGTCGGCGAATGGGCAGCCAGGCTCGGCCTGCGCCCGGTGATCCGCGACGGCGACATCAATTTCGAGCATCCCGGCGGCCCGGCCGACGGCATTCTCGCCATCGCGCTGACGGCCGCTGCTGACGGCCGGTGGCGACGGCTGAAAGCATGCCCGGACTGCCGTTGGATCTTCTACGATCACACCCGCAACGCAAGCAAGCGCTGGTGCCTGATGTACGCGGGCGGGCCGGACGGCAGAGCCTGCGGCACCATCGCGAAGGTACGCCAGTACCGGCAGAAGCAGAAAACATCAGCGGCACCCCAACCCGCGGCCGAGGCAGTGGACTGAGCGGCACCCCGCCATCACCAGTCACCTGAGCGTCAGGCAACGCGGATAGCGTCTAGGAAAACAAATGCCGTATTCCGATATCCGGCTTGTCGGCGACGTAGGCATTTGCGCCCTGCTCCCCCAGCCCTCGGGGCGGCGGTATGACGCCCGAGCAGCGGCGGCTGCGCGCCCAGGTGGCGGCCAATGCTAGGAGGGCACGGCCGATGGCACGCGCCGCACTCTTCGCCCACCTCGAGCTGCAAGTCGACCCGAAGGGGCAGCTTCCGCCCGACGAGCGCGACCGGCTGGTGCGTTCCGTGGCCCGGGCTAATCGGAGCTCAGGCCGCACCTCTTTTCACGCCTAGCCAAAAACGACGTCTCGATGAGCGAATCCGCATGTCATCCAAGGTCAGGGCGTCACAAGAGCGCTTGCTTTTCGCCGCCCAGAGCGCTTGTCACCGAGAATGCCGGACATATGGAAACCCAGTCGGAATAACGATTTCCGCGTGGTAGCGTGCCGGTCGAGGCTGCTTGTTTGTAAGGCGGGTGCTCTACCGCTGAGCTATGCGCCCTGGCTGGTTCCGGCCCGACTGTGAGCCGGAATCCTTGCCAGGGTACCGGGTTCCGGCGGCTGGCGGTACGCCGTCGCCCCGGTCTTGCGGGCGTGGATGCCGGGCATCTCGGCGCTGGAGCACTAGCCTTCCCGCTAGAAAAGTGCTCTAGCTCCCCCACCGCCTGACGGGAGCTGCCGTGCCCTCATCGACCACATCCGGCCGCCGCGCCCCTGCGCGCCCGCTGAAGAGCCCGCTGGCCGTGGCGGACTACCACGCCTCACCCCGGAGAGCGGACGGGCTCGACGCAGAGGAGACCATCCTTCAAGGGGTCGTCCTGACGGACCGGGGGGCGACGCTCGCTGAGTTCCAGGACTACCTGCGGACCACGAACAACCGGGACGGACGCCCCTACGCGGAGCGGACGATCGAAGCCTACGTCGACCCGGCCAAGAACCTGGACACCTGGCTGACCGCCACAGGAATCGACGGCGACTTCACCTCCGCCGACACTCCGCTGCTTAACCGGTACTTCCGCGAGTACTACCTCAAACACGGGCAGGGCGGAACGCACACTCTCCAGCGGAACCTGATCCAGCTCTTCAACTTCCTCGCCCGGGAGCGCGGCCGCCCCACGCCCTACACCGACGGCCTGAACCGCTACGCCGAGGTCAAGGGCCGCCCCAAGACGTTGGGCGCTGAATTCATCGATGACCTCCTCGAAGTAACCGGAGGAGGGAGGGCGCGTGACTTCGAGACGGCCCGGGACCACACGATCATCCGCATCCTGCGCAGCGAGGGGATCCGCCGGGCCGAGTTGCTCAGCATGGTGATGCACACCCTCCCGGCGGACGTGATTAAGAACCCGGTCATCCGCCTAGTGCCGCTGAAGGGCTCACGAGCGGCCGGTGAGGGCCGGCTGATCGCGCTCGCCCCGGCTTCGGCCCGCGCCCTGGCGGTCTATCTGCGTGCCCGGCGTCACCACAAGCTCGCCGACTCCAACTAGGTCTGGCTCGGGACCCGGAGCCGGGGCAGGCTGCAGAACACGGGCATTCGGATGATCCTCGTCCGCAGAGCGGAGCAGGCCGGGTACACCGGCGTGACACCGCACCAGTTCCGGCACACCTTTAGCGACAACTGGCTGAGGTCCGGTGGCTCCGAGGGCGACCTGATGCGACTGAACGGCTGGAAGTCCCGCGCGATGGTCGACAGGTACGCAGATGACGTCGCCAACCAGCGGGCACTGGAGGCCAAGAGCCGCAGGGGCGACATGTTCTAGGAGGAAACCTCGATCCACCCGTGTCCGGGCTGCCAGTGTCCGGACACGGGAGGACATTACGCTCCATGCGCTAGCGGACACTGGGCGTAAAAAGAGCCATCCGTGCCACGATGAGATCGTGAACCGAGACAGGGCAGTCGACCTCATCGAGCACCTCCTGCGCAACCTGGACGCCGGGCAGGCCCAGTGGCCACTCAGCATTCTTGCCGAGGTCTACGTCTTTGGCTCCTTCTCGCGCGGCGCGCTCGCACCGAAAGACCTGGACATCGATCTTGAGCTCACGAGAGACGAGCGATGGGCTAGGCACTTCGTCTCTTCGTTCACGGCAGGCCGCGATCCGTACTCCCCGTTGCGCAAGATGCTCACGTCCGGCAGGCGTGGGTACCAGTTCACCTTCGAGTTCCGCGAAAAGGCGGACTTCGACATGACCCTGCTGTGGCGACGCGGTGACAGCCTCGAAGCCGCCCTTGCACGCTTGCACGCCATCAAGGCCGATCCCGCGGCTGGACGCGCCGCCCGGGACGCCATGCTTCCTCAGTTCGAGGGGATCGACAACTGGGTCCCCCGGCCTTACCGGGAAGCACTGGTGACTGCGGTAACCGACAGGGCGATCCAAATCGAGCGCGTTCTCCTGCCCGACACGGCGACCGCAAGCGGTCTCGCCATGAAACACATTGCCTGGCGCTGGGCCCCGGCAAGCCCGCTACGGCGAGCCGCCCTGGCAGTGGCCGGCTACTGGGAGGAGCACGGCGTGGACGTCGGCAAGGTCCACCTCCACGGGAGTGACGTCCGGGACGCGCAGACGCCGTACTTCGCCGGCTTCGGCTGGCGGTACTTCAAGTCCATCCCCTGGTGCCTCACCGAGTACGGCGGGATCGAGTGGCTAGAAGTCGTCCACCCCACAAAGACCCGTCCACTGGACTGCCTCCGCATAGTCCCGCTCAACAAGGAGAGGCTGTCAGCTCACTCATGGGGCTGAACTTGCTACAGACGCTGCTTGGGTTTCCGTAGACACGCTGCCTGGGTAGCAACCCGCTGCATAACGAGCACGTCGCGACCTGGTTCTCTCGGCCGTAGCATCTCGGTTCAAGCGCTGCCTTCTAAGCAGCATCTGGAGCGTCAAGGACGGCTTCCGGCACAACATGTACGCTCTACGGTGGTCTGCTGCGGTGTAGCCTGCAAGTACCGAACGGGGTTGCCAATCGCATCGGCGATACCAACGGATTCTTCTGCCACCCGGAGGCTTGGCCGCACCTCGCCTACCAGTGAGCCCTCAGAACGAACATCGCTGCGCCCATAACGCTGCATTCCTTCAGGAGTTCGCATATGTCCCGTGGCTCTCCTTTTCCTCGTGACTTTATCTGCGAGCACACACCGGCCAAGAGCCGCGTCTTTGCCGTGCTCTCATCCGCAGACCGGCCAGACACGTTGAAGGCCGTACTGACCTGCACCAACCCGCTCCTTGCCCAACGTGCCGCAAGCATTCTCACCAGCCTTGCGCTGACCGGCGGCCCCTCGATCGACGCTGACGCCGAGGCCATCCGCGCCGCTCTACCGTCGGCGCCCGCAGCCTCGTTCTGCGAGGCATGCCAGCGTCTCCGGGACCGGGAGTGGCCTGAGGCCGACGCCAGCCCTGTCGAGTGGGATCAGGTCCGGGTTCCCGACGAGGACGACCTCACGCCAGCACTCCGGGACGAAGAGGCGCGGACACCGTCCAGCGCCCGGCTCGGCCAGCTAACGGGGAAGGTCTTCCGGATCATCCAGTTCGCTGAGTACCACGTCTACGACGCCGACCGCCTCCTGCACGTGGCGGCGGCCGCTGGCTGGCCTGCCGTCTCCGCTGAGGATGACGATGCCGATCCCGATGACGACCTGCTGGACGCGCTCATGCACCTAGCTGGCGTCAACCCCGCCGTACCCGGCGCTGACGCTATCTGCCAACAGAGCACCGCCCAGCAGCTCACTGTCAGCGCGGGAGATGAACTCGCCGACTGGCAGCAGCAGGAGCCGGTCACCGCGACGTTCGGCACCGGCTGGCGGCTGCGCGCGGAACCATCCGGCAGCCTGAGCGGCGATCAGGATGAGGACGCCTCAATCGAACCCGACTTCGCTGCGCTGTTCCCCGTCCGCTCCTGCGAGCGCGAGCACGCGGACTGGGAAGAAGAGATGGAGTGCGACGTTTGTGGCAAGTGGCAGCTCACGCCGCGTACCGCGGACATGCTTTACACCGCTCTTGAGAACCTGTCCGACGAGGCTTATGACGACGTAGACGAGCACCACAGCGACCCGGTTACCCGCGAGAAGACCGGTGACTGGGCCCTGTTCGCCAGGCTTCCCCGGATCACCTGGCAGACGGACGCGGACTGGCGCCGCCAGGTTGCTCGCGCGTGCGAGGATCTCTCGCAAGACCTAGCCGCTGGGCACTGGGCAATCCCGCGGAGTAACGCCGAGGAGATGGCCCTGCACCTAGCTATCGAGGACGCCCCGGACTACTTGGAGATGGCGGAGGAGTCAGGGGATGAAGGGCACAATGCGCTGCCGGAGCATTCCGATGACTACAACTGGGACGAGTGCTCCGACCTCCTCTTCCAGGACCACGATGTCCTGATGCTCTTTGACGAAAGTCTCGATGGTTTCGAAGATCCCGGCACCGACATCAATAAGCACTTCCGCGTCGGCGACCTGCGCCCGGAAGCCTGGTTCAAGTTCTTCAACAACGTGGAGCCGCGCGATCCTAACCGAGGCTTCCGCCGCTAGTACGCCGGTGCGGAACGACTCGCGTAGCAATTCCGGGACCGCAAACGACCTGTGCCTCCCAAGTGGCTGGAAGTAAGAACCCGTCGTCCTCATGCATTGCGTCTAACCAGCGGCCGTGCAGGCTGAAACGCATCCCCGTGGCCTAACGGGGTGCCCGGCAGCCGGCACAGTGACACGCTGCAGTGGCCGGTAGGTTATGCGCGCGGCTGGCATCCCTGAGCAGGTTGAAGCCGAACTGGCGCGGCTGCGGGCGGAGAATGCCCGGCTGCTCAACCTGCTGAAGCTGACTCCGCAGCAGGCGGCGCCGCCTGGCCCGGCGCAGGCCGCGTACTTCGAGGCGGCGCCGGGCGTGGTGCATCACCGCTCGCCGCAGGAGGCGAAGGTCGCGTTCTTCGGCGCGTTGTTCGCCGCCCGCACGGATGTGTACGCGGTCCGGTACGACAACCCGCACACCGGCAAGGGCGGCTGGGTTCCCGCCGTGCGCGGCGGGTGGAGCAAAGGCGTCCGGCATGAGGACCGTGGCTACCTCCCGCTCACCTTGAAGGTCATCGCGTCGCACCTTAAGGGAGAGGTGCACATCGGCCTGTACCCGCTGCTGGATGGGGACCGGTGCTGGTGGCTCGCGGCCGACTTCGA
>CAVQEN010000017.1:0-15705 GCA_963711535.1 uncultured Actinomycetota bacterium
GTCCTGTCCGGGAGAAGCTGGCGTTACAGTTGTGGATCGGCGACCGGGGTTGGCAAGAAACCGGCTGGGACGGTTCAGCGTCCCGGTGTCCAGATCTAGGTTTCAATTTCCGTGATCGCGGGCCTGACGCCCGGGTCAAGCGATCACAACCAGCGTCCGCGTCCCGGCAGGACCCGATTGAATGGATGTTGCATGAGGGGGTGGGATTGTGCGATGGCGGCGGCTGGCGCTGCTGGTCGTGGCTGGTCTTTTGGCGGCGGCGGCGGGGACGGCGCTGGCTGTCCCGGTGAACGTGGTGACGGGCGGCACGGCTCGGTGGTTTCCGCCAGCCGAGCGGTATCCGGTGTGGTGGACCGCGGGGGCAACGGCGGCAGTTGCGGGTGCGTGGTTGCTGACGTGGCGGGCGCAGAGGTGGTATGAGCGAGGACTGTCGGTGCTGGTACCAGCGGTACAGCGGCCCGAGTCGTGGGTGGTGGACCGGCCCGCCGAGGTGGACCAGGTCGTGGCCGCGCTGCGGCGCGCGGCCGGGCACGGTGGGGATCACCACCGCAGTACATGGGGCGGGCGGGTTCGGCAAGACCACGGTAGCGAAGATGGTGCGCGCGGACCGGCGGGTGCTGCGCCGGTTCCGGGGCCGGGTGTACTGGGTGACGCTGGGTCGGGACGTGGGCAAGCAGGCGCTAGCCGGCCTGGTCAACGGGCTGATCGCGCAGGTGGAGCCGGACCGGGCGGTGACGTCCACCGACGCGCGGCAGGCCGCCGAGCAGCTGGCCGCGGTGCTGGCGGCCGGGCCGCGGCGGCTGCTAGTGCTCGATGACGTGTGGTCTGAGGAGCAGCTTGCGGCATTCCCGGTGGCCGGGCGGTGCGCCCGGCTGGTCACGACCCGGATCCCCTCGCTGGCCACGGGCGCCATCGTGCCGGTCAAGGTGGACCAGATGTCTGAGACACAGGCGCGGGCGCTGCTGCCGGCGGGGCTGCCGCCGCTTCCCGCCGCGGTCGCCGCGGGGCTGCTGGAGGAGACCGGACGGTGGCCGCTGCTGCTGCGGCTGGTCAACAAGATCCTGGCCGATCAGGTACAGCTGCAGCCGGACATCCCCGCGGCAGCGGAGGATCTGCTCGGCCGACTGCGCCGCGGCGGGGCGCTGCAGGTCGACCAGCTGACCGGGGCGACGGGGCAGCAGCTGGATGTCAGCGACCCGGACCAGCGGCAACAGGCGGTCCGGGCGACGATCCAGGCCAGCACCAGCCTGCTGAGCGCCGCCGATCATGACCGGTTGGCGGAGCTGGCGGTCTTCGCCGAGGACGAGACCATCCCCGTCACGTTGATCACGACGCTGTGGCAGGCCACCGGCGGGCTGGACGGGATGGCCGCGAGGGCGCTGTGCGCCCGGCTGGCCGACCTGGCCCTGCTGACGTCGTGCCCAGCAGCGACGGCGGGGCCATCACCATGCATGACGTCATCCGGGACTTCCTGCGCGAGGAACTCGGCGGCGCCCGGCTGGCCCAGCTGCACCAGGTACTGCTAGACGCCGCAGCCGAAGGCCTGCCCGCCGCCGCGGCGGCTGCGGCGGCGGCGGCACGGTGACGGCATGGTGGGAGCTGCCGAGTCGGCCCGGTACCTGCGGGAGCACCTGATCGAGCACCTGCTCGCCGCCGGGCGAGTCGCACAGGCTGAGGAGGTCGCTGCGGATCTGCGGTGGGCTGGTGCGCGGCTACGAGCGTCCGGCCCGGCCGGGCCGTATGCGGACCTGGCCCTGATCGGCACCCCGCACGCAAGCGGCTCAGCCGGGTGCTCGGGCAGGCCGCCCACCTGCTGACGCCGACCGACCCCCCGCACTCGCTGATCGACATCTTGTACAGCAGGGTCAGCCACGACCCGGAATGGGGCGCCCAGGCCCAGGCCCTCACCGCCGGCCGCAAACTGCCAGGCTGATCAACGAGTGGCCGCAGCCCGACCTGCCCGACCCCGGCACTGCGCCGCGCCATCCTCACTGGTCACGTCGGCCTGTAACTGCGGTGGCGATCGCGCCCGATGGGACCTGGCTGGCCAGCGGCGGCGAGGACGGGACAGTGCGGATCTGGGATCCGGCCACCGGACAGCAACGGACCGCCCTCACCGGCCACGACGGCGCGGTGAGGGCGGTGGCGATCGCCCCGGACGGCACCTGGCTGGCCAGCGGCGGCGAGGACGGGACGGTGCGGATCTGGGATCCGGCCACCGGCCGAGCAGCGACCGCCATCCTCACCGGCCACGACGGCGCGGTGAGGGCGGTGGCGATCGCCCCGGACGGCACCTGGCTGGCCAGCGGCGGCGAGGACGGGACAGTGCGGATCTGGGATCCGGCCGCAGGCCGGCAGCGGAGAGCCCTCGCCCGCCACGTCCGGGAACTCCCCACCCGGGACCGGCCCGGCGTCCAGTTCGCCCTCGCCGGTCACGACGGCTGGTGAGCGCGGTTGCGATCGCCCCCGATGGGACCTGGCTGGCCAGCGCCAGCTACGACGGGCAAGTGCGGATCTGGGACCCGGCCACCGGCCAGCAACGCGCCAGCCTCACCGGCCACACCGGCGCGGTGAGGGCGGTGGCGATCGCCCCGGACGGGACCTGGCTGGCCAGCGCCGACCACGGGGCGGTGCGGATCTGGGACCCGGCCACCGGCCAGCAAGGAACCGCCCTCACCGGCCACGACGGCCAGGTGACAGAGGTGGCGATCGCCCCGGACGGCACCTGGCTGGCCAGCCGCGGCGAGGACGGGCCAGTGCGGATCTGGGACCCGGCCACCGGCCAGCTACGGGTCACGCCTCACCGGCCATGACGGCGCGGTGAGGGCGGTGGCGATCGCCCCGGACGGGACCTGGCTGGCCAGCGCCAGCGAGGACGGGGCGGTGCGGATCTGGGACCCGTCCACCGGCCAGCTACGGGTCAGCCTCACCGGCCACGCTGAGCCGGTGAGGGCGGTGGCGATCGCCCCGGACGGCGCCTGGCTGGCCAGCGCCAGCTATACCGGTACGGTGCGGATCTGGGATCCGGCCATCAGCGAGCTAGACACCGCTCGGGCGGAGCATATCCGCCCTATGTCCGCAGTCGCCTTCGCCGCGGATGGCAAGTGGCTGGCCAGCGGCGGCGAGGACGGGATGGTGCGGATCTGGGATCTGGCTACCGGCCGAGAGCAGGCGGGCCGCGCCCTCCATGACGGCGCGGTCAGAGCAATGGCGAGCGCCCCGGATGGCACGTGGCTGGCCAGTGCCAGCGAGGACGGGACGGTGCGGATCTGGGATCCAGCCACCGGCCGACTACGGGGCAGCCTCACCGAGCAGGGCACCCTGCTGACTGCGGTGGCGATCGCCCCGGATGGCAGGTGGCTGGCTAGCGCCGACAGGATCGGGACGGTGCGGATCTGGGACCTGACCGCCAACCAGCGGCGCGCCCATCTTCTCCAGCCCCCGCCCGGTAACGGCGGTGGCGATCGCCCCGGATGGCAGGTCGCTGGCCAGCGCCGACAGGGACGGGACGGTGCGGATCTGGGACCCGGCCACCGGCCAGCAAAGGACCGCCCTCACCGGCCACGACGGCGCGGTGATGGCGGTGGCGATCGCCCCGGATGGCAGGTGGCTGGCCAGCGCCGACCGACGGGACGGTGCGGATCTGGGACCTGACCGCTGACCGGCAGCGGGTCCTCTACCACGTCGGCATGGTGAGGTCGGTGGCGATCGCCCCGGATGGCAGGTGGCTGGCCAGTGTCGGCAGGGACGGGACGGTGCGGATCTGGGACCTGACCGCCGACGGCATCAGCGCCATTATGCGAGTCGACAGCTGGCTCGGAGATTGCGCCTGGAGCCCATCCAGTCAGTCACTCGCCGCCGCGGGCAGCGCCGGCTTGTACTACTTCACCCTCAAGCCATAGGTACTCAGGAGAAGTGGCCGGAGACACACAAGTCGAGCCGCCAACCCTGGCAGCCGCGCTGCGACACGCGAGTAAGTACGGACTCCGCAAGGTCACCCGCAACCTAATAACTCTGGGACTTGCAATCTTCGGCTGGACAGAACAAGGTACCGCGCGGCCGAAATAGCGGCTGTCCCGTTCGGTTGATCTCTGCGACTGGCGCCTCCCGCGAGCTGGGCTTCGAAGAGTCGTCCCGAACGGTTGGAGCGGGGATTGTTCAGGTCATCTCTTCGGTTTCGGCGCCGACCCGGCGGAGGCGCTCCGGTCAGACTTCTGAGGGCCTCATAACGTCGGTGCCGCCGCCTCCCGTGCGGGGCAGTCGAGGCCTCCGGCCTAGTCCGCCTCTGTTGGCCTAGAACCAGTGCCTGCCTGCTTCAGCCGGCCAGAGCCGGGGTCCAGTGTCCAGCCCTCCGGAACTGGCGTGTCTTGGGGCCACCTGGCGTCGGTGAGGTCGTGCGCGAGAGAGAGTCGCGCGCCGGTGAGGTCCGCGCCGGGGAGGTCCGTGCGGGCGATGTCGCGCCGCCGGTGAAGGCGAGGAGGCGCCGTGCCATTGAGGTTCGCGCCGGTGAGGTTCGCGCCGCTGAGGTTCGCGCCGGCGAGGTTCGCGCCGATGAGGGTCGCGCGTCGGCGAGGTCCGCGTCGGTGAGGTTCGCGCGGGTGAGGTCCGCGCCGTGAGGTCCGCGCCGGTGAGGTGTCGCGCGGTGCGCGTGAGGTTCGCGTCGGTGAGGTTCGCGCCGGTGAGGTCCGCGTCGGTGAGGTCCGCGCCGGTGAGGTTCGCGCCGCTGAGGTCCGCGCCGGCGAGGTCCGCGCGGGTGAGGTCCGCGCGGGTGAGGGTCGCGCCGGTGAGGACCGCGCCGGTGAGGTCAATCGGCCGGATATCGCGGTCGTGGATCCCGGCGCCCGACCACGGTAACGGCGGCCTGAACGTCGGGCCGGTCGATCGTTCCTGGTCCCGGCTGGCGCCGGAGATCTGGTGGCGGCCACTGCTCGTGCGAGTGCTCGCGGATGAACGCGGTGAGCACCTCCATCACGGTCGGGTGGTCTCTGGCGGAGTCGCGGGCGACGCGCTCCAGGGCGTAGATGCCGCCGATGCGCACGTCGAGCTTTTCGAGCCGAGCTGCTCGATCGCCTTGGTGTAGCGGTCGGTCACCTGCCCTTCGCGGGACAGGGTGAAGTTCCGCGCGGTGAAGACCAGAGCCCCCGCGGCGAACAGGCCCGCGCCAAGCGTCAGCAGCCGGCCCCGCGCGTTATCTACCGCCGTCTCGTGCAGCGATCCCTTGACTGAGCCGACGTCATGGTGGGCGAGCCAATCCGCGACCGGCACGAACAGCGCCCACGCGATGACCAAGCCCAGCACGACAGCGGCGATCCCGCCTGCCAGCCATCGGATGCTCCGCGGCCAGGCCGCCCAGCGCTTCGGCATAGGGAAACGCTAGAGGTGTCCGTCCTTGCCTTGCACCTACATCAGCCCCATAGCCCACGGCTCGGCCGGGCGCGAGGAACGCATCCCGGGCCGGATCGTCAACCCCGTTACGGGAACACGGCCGACACGAGGTCGCAAGGTTCACGCGGACATCGAAGCCTTCACCTGAACAGGACAGCGGCCATCAGGGTAGCAGCCGACAAACCGGGCCCCGTGCCGGTTACCATCCAAGGGCAAGGTCAAAAGCTTTCACACCCTTGCATCATGTAGATGATCATGGTCGCGTGCGCTGCGCGCCGCGGTGAAAACCAGGCGCCCGGGACGGCTGAGGGAGGTGATACATGGTCGCCAGCCTGCACACCGGTTACGACACCGGGTACCTGACCGATGCCGTGGGAACAGGCGCGGACTACTACCTCGGCGCCAAGGGCGAGCCGCCCGGCTACTGGCAGGGCGCCGGCGCCAGGGCGCTCGGCCTGTCCGGGCCGATCGGCGGGCAGGACGAAGCCGGCAAGGCCAGCGCCGAGGTGATGCGGCGGCTGTACCACGAGGACATCGGCCCGGACGGCCAGGTCCTCGGGCCGCCGGCAGCGGAAGGCGAATTACCCGGAGGCCGGCGGGTCGCTCTACAAGCGGGTCGAGGAAGAGGTGGCCTTCCAGAGGGCCGAGCGGGGCCGGTTCTTCACTCCCGAGGAAGAACGGGCGCTGAGGCTGAGGCTCCGCAGCGCCTACCGCACGGTCGTCCCGCTGTACGACCTGACGTACAGCGCGCCCAAGAGCGTGTCCGTGCTCTGGGCGTCGCTCCTGTCCGCTTCGGCCGAAGCGGAGGCCGAGGGCAACGAAGCGGACGCGGAGCGGTTCGCCGAGCAGGCCGCGCAGGTCCGCGGAGCGGTGAAGCGGGCCAATGACCGGATGATCGCCGTGGCCGGGCGGGAGCTCGCCTACGTCCGGACCGGCCACCACTCGAAGACGACGGGGGAGTGGCGGGACGCCGAGGGGTTCATCGTCGCGAGCTTCGAGCAGCACGACTCCCGCGACGGGCTGCATGCAGCTGCATGTCCACAACGCGATCGCCAACCGGGCGCAGCGAGCGGACAGAGCAGCGGGCGGCGACGAGCTCTGGCGGGCGCTCGACGCGCCACCCCCTGTTCCGCAACAAGCTGCGGCTGGGGACGCTGGGAGACCGGTTCCTCGCGCAGGAGCTGGAGCTGATCGGCTTCCTGCGGCGTGCTCCGCGAGGACGGGAAGGCGATCGAGGTCGGCGGGATCAGCGACGAGGCCGTCGACGAGTTCAGCACCCGGAGCAAGGAACTGCGGGACCGCGCTCGGGAGCTCGAGGCGGATTACGTAGCGCGATCACGGCCACGCTCCGGGCAAGCAGGCCAGGTGGGCGATCAGGCAGCGGGCCGCCCTGGAGACGCGGGACTCCAAGGATCACAACCCGCCTCCGGCCGGCGCAGCAGGTCGCCGCGTGGGCGCGCAAAGCGGAGCGGAGCGGGATCGGCGCGCTGTCCGCGCTCCACGAAGCAGCCGAGGCGTACTCGGCGGAGCACGAGCCGGGCAGCGTGCCGGGCGAAGCGGAGCGGGCCCGGATCATCCGCAAGGCCGTCGCCGCGACCCAGGCCGTCAACGCCACGTTCGACAGGTCGCAGCTGATCTTCGAGCTCGGCCAGGTGCTCCGGCCGCTGCCCGCTGACGTGGATCCGGAGGAGTACCTGAACGGCCTGGCCGACGAGGCCCTGTCGGGCCGCGCCGAGGGCGTGAACGTCCTGCAGGTCTGCCCCGGCGCCGGACGTCATCGACATATCGCGGCTGCCGTTCCGCAAGGACGGGACGAGCATCTACCGGGCGCCCGCCGAGGAACGGTTCTGCACCTCCGAGCACCGCGATAATGAGCAGTTCCTGGTCGACGTGGCGGTGCTGCCGGTGCGCCAGCGGGTCAGCGCCGAGACCGCGGCCGCGGCGCTGGCGGGCACGGACCTGGACTACTCCCAGCGGGAGGCGTGCCTCGGCCTGCTGACCTCCGGCCGCCTGATCAACTGCCTGGTGGCCCCGGCCGGGACCGGGAAGACCCACGTCATGGCCGCGTTCGCCCGGGTCTGGGAGGACCAGCGGGCCGGGCGCGTCATCGGCCTGACGGCCAGCACCAACGCGGCGCGGGTCATGGCCGACGAGGCGGCGAAGGCCGGCGCGCGGATGGAGACGCTTCAACATCGCCCAGTTCCTCGGCAAGATCAAGGACTCCGAGCGAGACCCGGGGGCACGTGCCGGTCTATCCCGGCGACGTCCTGGTGGTCGACGAGGCCACGCAGGTGTCCACCGAGGACGCGCTGCGGATCGCCCAGATAGCCCGCCGCAACGGCGCCATGGTGATGGGCACGTTCGACCCCGAGCAGCTCGGGGCGGTCGACGCGGGCGGGATCTTCCCGCTGATCGCCGCGCGGCACGGGTCCTACCGGCTCACCGAGGTCCGCCGGTTCACCAGCGCGTGGGAGCGGGAGGCCTCGCTGAGGCTGCGGGACGGGGGACGTGACCGCGCTGGCCGAGTACGCGGGCCGCGGCCGGATCTACCACGGGCCGCAGGACCGGGTATTCGATGACGCGGTGTCGCTGTACCTGAACGGCTTCCTGGACGGCCAGGAAGCCCTGCTCATGGCCACGTCGAACGAGACCGCGGCCCGGCTGTCCGCGCCTGGTCCGCGAGCGCCTGGCCGAGCTCGGCAGGGTCGGCGAGGCTGAGATCACGCTCGCGGACGGCAACCAGGCCGGCCGCGGGGACCTGATCCGGGCCCGGCTGAACACCCGCATCGACGCGGACGGGCAGACGCTGGCCAACCGCGACGTGGTCCGCGTGGAGAGCATCAACAACAGCGGGTTCGGGCGCCTGGCGACAGTAGTGCGGCAGACCGGGCCTGATCAGTGGTCGCGGCCGTTCCACGTCCCGGTGGCGTACCTGGAGAGTGACGCCGAGCTCGGCCTATGCCGGCAACGTCCACGTCGCCCAGGGCGCGCACCGTCGACCGCGGCCACCTGGTGGTCGACAGCGGCGCTGTCCGCAGCCTGGTCTATACCGGCGCGACCCGGGGCCGGGAGAAGAACACGCTCCACGTCGTGACCGGGCCGCCGGATCCGGCGCAGCCGACCCGGGCCGAGCGGGACGCCTACACCATGGCGCAGCTCCGCAGGTCCGCCGCGCTCCGCAAGGCGGGACGGCCCGACCTGGCGCGGGAGGTCCCGCTGCAGGATGCCGGACCGGCCCAGCGACCTGCAGCTGGCCCCGTGGGAGGCGGTCCTCGCCCAGGCCCTGCAGCAGGACGAGCCGGAGCGGACCGCGCTCGAGGTGATCCAGTCGGCGCAGGACTGTCACGACCCACGCCGGGCACCTCCTCCAGCTGCGGCAGGCGTTCTGGCACCTGGACGTCGAGCCGAAGATCGACGAGATGGTCCGCCAGCGGATCCCCGCCGCCGAGTACGAGCGGTACCTGACGGACCCGGAGCGGCCCGCGTTCCTCCAGCTGCTCAGAGAGCACGAGATCGGCGGCCGCCGCGATCGAGGACGTGCTCGACTCGATCACCGCTGAGCCGCTGACGGGCTCCGCAGCATCGCCGCGGGACTCCACGGCAGGGCGGGAAAAGAGCCGGCCCCGGCGCGGGGCATGACGAGCCGGATGGGCTGAGCGGACCGCCCGCGCAGGCGTCGCCGGAGATCACCGCGGCGGACCAGATGGCGGACCCGCGGCAGGCCGACCTCGGCAGCCAGATCGCCAGCCACGCCGCCGCGAGTGGGCGCTCGACGCGTGGGGCGTGCCTCCGGCGGAGCCGGGCGCGCTGCGGGACGACTGGCAGCGGCGGGCCGGGCTGGTCGGCTACTACCGGGAGGCCGCCGGGATCACCGACCCCGCGCAGGCGATCGGCCCGTGCCGTCCGGGACAGCCCGACGTGGCCGAGACGTTCCACGCGTCGGTGCGGGCGCTCCAGCTGCCCGACGACGCGGCCCTGCTGAAGGCGATGGGCCAGGGCGAGCTCGAGGCCGCCGTCGACGAGCACGACCGGGCCGTAGCCCTGGCCCCGGCCGACGTCCAGGCCGAGATAGACCAGCGGGCAGGCCGAGTGGGAAGACGCCCAGGTCAGCGCTCACATTGCCGGAGGTGCCCAGGACGCCGAGGCGCAGGCCGAGGCAGAGACGCGGGCCCGGGACGCCGCCGCGGACCTTGGCCGCCTCGCCGTAGCCGACGCAGCGCGCCGGGAATGGACCGAGGCCCACGCCGGGCAGGCGGCCCGGGCCGAGGCGGCCGAGCGCGAGCTCCGCGCTCGCGGCCTGGCCGAGCGGATCCCGGTCACGGACGCCGAGGTGGCCGCCGCCTCGGCGGAGCCGCGGGAGACGCCGCCGATCGGACCCGGACGGCGTGGGCTCAGCTCAAGGCCGAGCAGACCGCCCAGGTCGAGGCCGACGCGGCAGGCCCGGGCCGAGGCGGCGGCGCGGCTGACGCCGGTGACCGATGCGGAGCTCGCCCGGTACGGCGTGCAGCAGCCTGCGCCGGAACTAGAGGCGGAGGCCGAGAGCGCACAGCACGACCAGGTGTCCGGCGCGGAGCGGTCCGTCCTGGAGCGCGACCAGCGCACCGCGGAAATGGCGGAGATCCATCAAAGGACCGAGGAGATCCAAGAGGCTGTCAGGCGGATCCCAGACCGCGAGGCCGAACGGGCCGCTGAGATCGACGCAGCGGGCGAGAACGAGCCGGTGGCCCGCGAGCCCCAAGCCGAGCCGGAACTCGAGCCATCATGGCAGCAGGGCGACGCTGGCGCCGATTATGAGCCCCGGGCCTCGGCGCCGGAGTCCGCCGCGGAGATCGAGGGCGCCGAGATCGAGCTCGAGATCTGATCAGGTCCCTGAATGCCCCGGACTACGAACGCATGGTAGGAGGACTGCATCAAGGACGCGACCACCATGATCGCGGCGAGTACCAAGAGCGCGATCAGGGCCCACTTCCCATGCCACGGCATGCCGGGCCGATGCTGAGCCTGGCGATCCTCGCGCACCCGGCCGTAACTGTCGCGGTAGTACGAACGCCTTCCGCCCCACATGAGGGCCTCCCTCGTAAGGTTTATGCCTCCAGTTCGGTTTGAGCCCTCCACCTGTCTCCCAAGGTCATGCTCAGTTACCCGGATGCTGGCCTGCCAGCCTTGACCTAAAACGTTCTGACTTCGTCAGATCTCCAGCTCGAGCTCTGACCGGTCGGCGGCGGCCTCAAGCTGCGGCATCAGCGCGGTACGGAACGCCTGGCGGATCTTGGCCGCCTCGGCGGAGTTACCACCGTGAGGAATCATCTTGACCGCACCGTCAGCTGTCGGATGGGACTTCGAGTCGAGGGACGAGCCTGCGGCCTCCATCTCCGCGGCGGCGAGCTTGCAGTAAGCGAGGTAGTCTCGCACGGCCTCCTCATAGCCGCGCTCACCGGCGGTCATTACCCTGATTCCCGTCGCCGGGCCAGGCGGCAGCCAGCCTCGTCGCAAGGGATGGCCTTGAGGAGCCGCGCGAGGACACCCTGCAGCCAGCGTTCATGCCACCAGAGCGCCCCGCTCAAATCCCGGTTATCTTCGTCGCCGTACACCCGGAGCCATTCGGTCATGACCGTAGACAGCTCCCAGATAGCTTCCGGGTGGTTCGGCCAGCAGTCCCGGAGGCCAGATATGTAACCGGGATAATGCACGCGGAGGAAATCCTCAACCCAGCTGTGCAGCTCGGCCAGGCGCTTACTACGCTCAGCGGCTGGTAGGCGCAGCCAGTACGGCGCCGGTGGCGGCTTGAGACGACGCGCGGAGATTGCCTCGTCTAGCGCCTCGGCCAGGTGCTTGACCTCGAGCCGCAGGACCATCATCTCGCCTATGCCTTGATCCAGGCGCGCATCCCACGTCCTGACGGTCGTGCGCAGTTCGTTGATGAGGTGCACAAGGGCAGGAATCTGCCCTGCCGGGTCGGCGGGCGTCTCGTCGTCAGCCATCAGATCTCTAGCTCCGGCCCGGGTTCCGCCTCAAGGCTGGCTCGAGCTTCGGCGGCGGCCTCGGCGACGGGCTCCGGCTCGTGCTCCTCCGGCCAGGCCTCCGCCGCTTCGTGAAGCGCGGCCAGGTCGATCCCGCTCCGCGCCGCTTCGCGCGCCCACGCGGCGACGGGTTCGCGGCCAAGACGCTGCCGCAATTCGCCCATCAGCGCCCGGTTCTGGACGCCCTGTTCAGCCGTTGATAGGTCTGAACCCGGGTCAAGGCCAAATGCCTCCAGTGCGGCATCAGCGGTCGGTGCCTCCAGCGCGGCGTGCATACTCTCCAGTTCAGACTGATCCCAGGTCAGGCCGGGAATACGGTAACCGCCAGGCCCAGGGTCGAACCAGGCATCAAGGGCTGCCGTTGCACGGGCCAGCTGGTCCGGGTTCAGCGGGTCTCCGGTTGTCATCCTGCCTCCAGTTCCAGTTCCAGTTCCGGTTCCGCTTCCGCCTGCACCTGTGGTTCCGGCGCCAGGCGGGGCGCGGGCATAACGGGGACCTGTTCGATCTCCGGTTCTAGTCCCGCTTGAGCTTCTCGGTGCCAGCCTTCCTCCAGTGCGGCAACCACCTCTTCTAGCTCGGGGGTGACCTGTACCACCTGCGGTTCCGGCGCCCTGCGGATCGGGCGTATCTCGGGCGTCTGCTCAGGGATGCGCTCCGGCGTCTGCTCGATGCCGAACATGTCCAGCAGGAGCCCGCGTTCGTGCGGGGTGGCGCGAGCCCACCCGGCGCGGGCCAGCGCCTCCGGCTGGCTCAGCTCCCCGGCCTGGTAGCCCTCAAGCGCATGGCATACATCGCAGTACCGGCTCGCATCATGGCCTTTGATCTGGCGTTCCCGCTTAGCGCCTCCCGGCTCGAGCAGGCCGATAACCCACGAACCGCCCGCCCTAACCTGGACTTGGGTCAGCCGGGCGCCCCTGCCTAGATGGTGATCCATCAGGCGCTCGGGTACCTTGTCCGATCGCCCTGAGTAATGGGCCGCATGCTTATACGGCGGCCAAAAGTGCAATTTATAGACCATGCTCCGGCTCATGGACCGGCTCGCTTCGCATCCGCGCTAACGCAGTCAGTCATCACCTCCGCTTCCGGGCCAGTCGGAGTGGCTGAGCGAGCCCGCGTAAGGAAACCCGCCATCTGGGACCTGCTCGGGGATGGTGTCGGCGAGGATCTCCTCCGCCCAGGCGGTAGCCGGGCCCGGTAGGTACACCGGCGCGCGGCCGAGGCGGTAGCCGAGGCGGTTCCAGGCCGGCCTGACCTTCACCACGACAGGCTGATAGTTCATGCGGATGATCAGGGCGCGCAGGTCGGGCAGCGTACGGATGAAGTCGGGGGGCGCGACGGGAACGGGCTGCTCGTCCCGGCCGCCGATGACTACCGTCCCGCACAGCTCCGAGAATTCATTGAGGGTGTCTATGTCGCTCAGACCGCCGAGCAGGATCTTGGTCCCGCAAGTGTTCCAGACGGTCTTGCCGCCGAACTCGCCCCATCGCTCCTTGAGCTGGCTGGTGGCGTGGGCCACGGCGGTGATGAGCACCCCCTTGCCTGCTGAATCACTCAGCATCGTCGGGAGGTCAATCGGGCAGATCGTGGTGACCTCATCGAGGGCCATCAGCAGGGGAGGATCGAGCCGTCCAGCTGGGGCCAGGGTGCCCATCAGGCCCGCGGTGTAGTGCACGTACGAGGCGAAGGCGCGGAACAACGGCGTAACCGGCGAGTCCTCATCACCCGACGCGATCATGTAGAGGGTGCCGTTCTGGTCAATGAACCGGCCAAGGTCGAATCCCTGGCCGGGCCGCGGTGTGACGGCTGCCGCGAGCTCAGGGATAATCGCCCAGGCCAGGGACAGCTCGATCGTGTCGCGGACGTTGGCTGACGTACGGTTGTCGGCGAGCATCTGCCTGGTGACTGCCAGCATTTGCGTGCTGCTGTCCGGGTGAGCGGCGAGCACCTGCAATGCGGTTTCGTGGCCATGGCGTTGTGCCCAGTTGAACACGTCGGCGATGGTGTGGTCTGATACGGCGGCCGCCCACAGCAGGCAGGCCAGGGCAACGTCGCCCTTTTTCTCAAACCACTCGATGTTTCCCTTCCCGCCGGAGTCCGTGAGCACGGCGCCTGCCAGCCATCCGGCTATACGGCGCGCCATGACCAAGTCACGGCAGGCGTCAAGGATGGACCAGCCGAAGGTGCTCGGCAGGCCGCCGACGCCCATCGGGTTAAAGACATAGATCGGCCGGCCGCTGCGGGCCCGGGCGGCCGCGGTGAGCTGGTACAGGTCGGGGCGTGTGGTGGTGGCCAGGACCGCACCCGGATGGGTGAGAATCCGGTCGGCGAGCAACCCGGACTTGGCGGTGCGCTGGGGTGCCATCACAAGGACCTGGTCCTCCATGCGCGCATAGACACGACGGTTGTACTGCACGCGGCCGAGCCGGACGGCGTAGTCGGTGGTGGGCGAAACCAGCCGGAGCCAGAAGCCGAGACTTGGCCGGGCCCTGCTGCCGTGCGAGAGCGCCGCTTTGCGGCCCCATCGAAATACCAGCTCGACCAGGGACGCATAGCCCGGGCCCGGGCGAAGCCGGAGCCTGGCCCGCCAGCGCAGCGCGCGGGCCCGGCGTCGCACCTGGGCGGAGCGGCCCAAAACAGCCCGGTAGAACAGGACAGCGAAGACAAAAACCAGGAGCGGCACGCCGATGAGGAAAGGATGGCGAGCCGACTCATAGACCACCGCAGCAAGAGCGAGGCCTACGAACAGCAGCAGGAGAAGGAAGAGGAAGAAGCGACGGATCATGACGGCCCGCCTTCCTCGCCGAGCTCGTACAGGTCGGGGCGCGTGCTGGTGGCCAGCACTGCGCCCGGATGGCTGAGGATCCAGTCAGCGAGCGCACTGGACCTGGCGGTGCACGGCGGCAGCACGAGCACCAGGTCTTCCGCGCGGACATAGACACGTCGGCCGTATTGAACGCAGCCAAGCCACACACCGTGGTCGGCGCCGCGCGAGAACGCGCGGCGGCCAAGGCTGACGAGGCGGCGGAAGGCCCGGGTCATGACGCCCTGCCCTGAAGCTCGGCGTACAGGTAGGTCCGGGCGGTACCAGCCGAAAGGCCGACCTGCGGCGCCAGCTCGGCCGCAACCTTGGCCGCTGTGGCCCGGTTGCCGTAATCCTGGTGTGCCCGGTACAGCGCCAGGAGGGCCGCCTTCTTGGTAGGCGGCGGGTCGATCGCCTCCGGCCTTTCCGGCGAAGGGAGACCGGGCAGCGGCGCCGCGTCGAGCACCATCCGGCGCAGGCCCCTGCCCGTCTCAGGGGCGGCGAGGACGAACCGCAGCGAGTAGAGCAGGATCAGGCCGGCGAGCCGCACAGCGGCGCTCAAGGCGCGGCCCAGGGCCGTCCACGCCGAGGCCTCGTCGTCGGCCAGGACGTGACGGCGGATCACGGCCACGACTCGGTCGACCACCACGGCGAGCGCGATGGGGGCCACCGCGTACGCGACGACGCTGCGGGGCGAGGCGGTATCGGCGGCCGAGACGTTCATGTAGGCCGACGCCGCGGCGCAGGCCAGGATCAGCGCTCGTTCGGTCCGGCTGGACTTCCCGGCCCGGGACAGCCCCAGCGCGAGCAGCGTAAAGACGATCATCAGCAGATCGAGCAGCAGCGCCTCGATGATGCTGGCCACGTCCTGATGCCGGGCGCCGAACACGTACTGGCGCTGAGCACTGAACGAGACGTACAGTGCGCCGGCGCCGATCAAGACCAGGAGCCACGCCGCCCCGCCGATCAGCACGGAGCCTGGGAGCCCGGTGCCTGCCTGCGAGCCTGCGGACGTTAGTGACCACACTCCAGCGGCCGTCGCCGTCCTTGTGTACTTGACCCGAGGCGATCTCGAATAGATCCGGGCCGCGTGGGACATTAGAAGTGCTCATCAGGGCCTCCAAGGCACTGGGGAGACGAGGCCCCGGCCCGCAGCGGACTTTGGCCAGTACGGCTGCGGGCTGGGGTGAGGACATAGGAACGGACAGGGAATGGAGCGAAGGGGCCGGTCATAGCTCTAGCTGCGCGTCCGCCTCGGGGTTCCAGTAGGCCTCGTAGGCGGCCTCGGCTTCGATGGCGCGGGCGTTCTCGGCGGCGATTCCCGCGGCTATCTCTGCGTCGGCCTGGCGTTCAGCCTCGGCGTGGGCGCGCTGCTCGGCGGCCAAGCGTTCCAGCACAGCGCGAGCTTCCGGGTCTAGGGTCATAGCTCGGCCTCGGCTTCCAGTTCGGGCTCGAGCTCCGGTACGGGCTCAGGCTCTCTCATCTGCGAGTGCAGGCGCT
>CAVQEN010000018.1:0-9936 GCA_963711535.1 uncultured Actinomycetota bacterium
GGCTGCGCGAGCGGGGCGCCGGGCCGGGCAAGGGCTGGGTAATCGGGGACAACCGCGTCCGGCCAGCGCCGTCGCAGCTGTTCGCGCGTTGCCTCGGCGAGGGAGCGCAGCCGTGGCAGCGCGCCGGATCTCGATGCCGCCTCGATGAAGCTGTGCAGCCAGGTGAGCAGGCGCGGCCGCATCGTGGTGGTCCCCCAGTTCCGGTCCTCCTCCAGAGCCCGGCCGATTCGCGCCCCGCGGGCGACGACCCAGCCGGCCAGGGCCGCCGTCAGGGCGGCCTCCCAGTCGGGGCCGAGGTCGATGCCCGCGTTCGTCGCCTGGTCGCGGTAGGCGAGGAGCGCCGGACCGGCCGCCTCGGCGGGCAGGCTGGCGAAGCACCAGCAGCTAGGGAACGGAGCTAGCAAGTAGGCGACGTCAAGCGCTATTGGTCCCCACCCGGACGTCTCAAAGTCGATGATCCGGCAGGTGCCGTCGGCGATATGCGTGTTGTCGGGACACAGGTCGCTGTGCACGAGGCCGACGTAGCCGGTTCCGGCCATGAGGACCCCGAGCGAATCGATTTCCCGATCCACGCCGTCGGTGGCCAGGCCCAGTTGCGCCGCCATCGCCAGGAACGGACCCTTGCTCCTGGCGATGGCGTCCATCCAGTCCGGCTCCGTCACGGCGCCGGCCGAGCCAGGGAGACGCGCCCGGATCTGCCCATACTCGCGGGACCGCCCGATGCTCCAGGCGTGCATCGCCGCGATCGCCCGGGCGTAGCTGATCAGATCGTCCTCGGCGCGACCGCGGTCGCCTGCCAGCAGCGAGTCAGCCAGCGACGAGCCCGGGCCGAGGTCCTCCATGATCAAGATCCCGGCTGAGGCGTCGGCCCCAAGCAGCCGTGGCGCGACCGTGGTCTCCATCGGACTGAGGAACTCCAGGGCGGCCAGCTCGGCGTCGAAGCCCCTGCTCCGATCGCCGAAGTTCTCCTCCCTGGCCCGCTTGAGCACGACGGTGCGGTCGTCATCGGCAAGCCGCAGCCGCACGATGTGGCTCCGATCCCAGATCTTTTCGGCATCGCGCACCGCCACGCTCGTGCCCAAGCAGCCGGTGAGCAGAGATTCAACCACCTGAGTTTCCGCAGCCGAGAGAACCGGAGAGTCAGCAGAAGAGTCGGTCACACACGGAACCGTATCCCTGGGCCGCTCCGATTTTCGGCCGGAACCGTTGGCTTGAGCACTGGCCGAGGACGGCAGGACGGTCACCGTGGACCAGGTGTCCTGTTCGAATCACAAATCGATGCCACGACGCTGATCAGCCCGAGCGACCGGGCGGTTCTGGGTCCGGTCGCAGGTCAGGGCGTACCCTGGGGCTAACACACGGCGGCCGGACGGGGGTGCCTGCGGGGGATGTCAGCGAGACGACCCGGCCGAGGTGGGGCATCGGGGGGTGCGAAATGGGCAAGGTTTCGCCGGGCGTCCTGTCGGAACCGCACGAGGTGCTGACGTCGGAGGAGTGGCGTCAGCTGGGTCGCAAGCGGCGCAGGTTCGTGCCCCGGTCCAGTCACGCCGAGTGGGCACCGGCGCCAGACCGGCCGGACCCGGTCGGCATCCTCGAAGAACAGGCCAAGGAGCGGGTGCCGGACCTGGTGCCGATCCGGCACGGCCGGATGGCCGCCTCGCCGTTCGCCTACTTCCGCGGTGCGGCCGCGCCGATGGCCTGGGATCTCGGCCACATGCCCGATACCGACATCCGCGTGCAGTGCTGCGGTGACGCGCACCTGCTTAACTTCGGCATGTTCGGCGCACCGGACCGGCGCCTGGTATTCGACGTGAACGACTTCGACGAGACGCTGCCGGGCCCGTTCGAGTGGGACGTCAAGCGGCTGGCGGCGAGCGTAACCGTGGCCGCCCGGGAGAACGGCTTCGATACCCGGGCCGAGCGCACCGCGGCCCGCCGGTGCGCGCACGTGTACCGCACCGAGATGGCGAACTTCGCCCAGATGCGGTTCCTCGACGCGTGGTATTCCCGGATCGACGTCGATCAGGTGTGCCAGTTGTTCGACGCGGTCCAGTCGCGCAAGGCCATCCGACGGCGCAGAAAAGACGTGAACAAGGCCTACCGGCATACGAGCGTGCAGGCCGTGGAGAAGCTGTGCCACGTGGTCGGGGGGCAGTACCGGATCAAGCCGGTGCCGCCGGTAGTGGTCCGCTTCGGCATCGAGCATGAACCGACCATCGTCGATGAGCTGCGCGGGGCGGTCGACCTGTACCGGGAGACGCTGCAGGCGGACCGCCGCGAGGTGCTCCGCCACTACTATTTCGGCGATTTCGCCCGCAAGGTGGTCGGTGTCGGCTCGGTCGGCACCGAGGCGTTCCTGCTCCTGCTGCTCGGCGACCGGCCCGACGAGCCGCTGTTCCTGCAGCTCAAGGAGGCGCAGGAATCAGTGTTGGCCCCGTTCGCCGGGCCGAGCGAGTACAAGCACCAAGGGGAGCGGGTGGTCCGGGGGCAGAAGCTGATGCAGGCTGCCGCTGATCCGTTCTTGGGCTGGACCAGCGGGCTGCAGCTGGACGGCGCCGCGGCCAAGGAGTACTACGTCCGGCAACTCCGCGACATGAAGGGCGCAATGGACGTGCCTGCCATGGACCCGCCGCAGCTCACCTACTACGCGGGTCTGTGCGGCTGGGCGCTGGCCCGGTCCCACGCCCGGACCGGTCGGGCCGCGATGATCTCCGGCTACCTGGGCTCCAGCGACCAGTTCGACCTGGCCATTGAGGAGTTCGCGGTCGCCTACGCGGACCAGAACCAGCTTGACTACCAGCGGCTGCTCGACGCGATCGAGCGCCGACGGTTGCCCACCATAGTAGGTCTGTGACCGCAGAACGCCCGCAAGGCGTCTGACTGTCCCGAGATTGGCGCGCGCGCCGCCCAAAGTGCCGTACACAAAACAACGCGTCTGCGCTCGTAGCTGGTAGACGGACGTCAGGAGCCGGGGGTCAGCTCCGTGTTGCGCATCTCGATCCTGCCACGGCCGGCCAGGAAGATGCCGAATACGACGGTGTTGGCGTCGTCAGGGACCCGCGCTGTGACCGGGCAGCTGGTCCAGTCGCGGCCGCCCAAGATCGTGACGATGGTGTTGTCGGGGTCGTTGACGGCGGCGCGCTCGGTCACGGACTGTCGGGCGTCGCGCCCGCTGACGACCCGCAGAAACAACCCGGCCCGGCTCGCGGCTTCTGCTCCGGCGTCCTGGATACGGAATTCGCCGCGGAAGGCGATCACGGCCCCGCGGTAGTCGTCGGCGAATATCTCCTGGCCCAGGAAGGCGAATCCAGCGGGCTGCGGCACGGTCGAGGAGAGCACCGCGATGCCGTCGGCCGCCGAGCAGCAGTAGTCCTGCCAGTGCGAGTGGCTGGCGTGTCCGGTATAGCTGCCGCCGAGCAGCCAGCGGTCCAGGCCGTCCGCGAACGCCAGGTTGCGCGGCTCGTAACGTGGCCGGCGACCGGGGCTCAGGGCGGCAAGCGCCGCTGCGGGTTCCGGGAGCGGCACGGGCCCGCCGTCTTCCGGTACCGGGAGCGCGAGCCGGTCCATGACCGGGTCGGCCACTCGGACCGGTGCGCCCGCCGTGATCGCAACGGCCAAGCCCTCGGTGACGCCTGCGGTGACGTGCTCGGTTCCGGCCGGGCAGGCGAGATCGATCCGTGCGACGGCTACCTCGGGGCCGAGCTCGTCGATGTCCACTCCGGTCACCCTGGTTCCGGCCGCGCGCAGCAGCCGGGCGGTGAGCTCGTCTGCGGTACGAGCCTGCGGCGCCTCGGCGCTTGCGTGATCCACGGCCGGCGCAAAGAGCTGGAAGAGCCGTCGGGAGTCGAGATGCTGCACCCAGATCGGGAGCTCCCGCCGGTTCGCGTCGTCGGCCAGGACGATCACGTGACTGGGTAGACCGATGGGCTCGGGGCCGGGCGGGATGCGGCGCTCGGCGCGAGCGATGCGGACGGTGGTCATGGGTGTCCTCCGGCAGGCGGTGGGAACGAGGTCGGGGCGGTGCTCGACGAGATAGGCGCGTAGCTTGAGCCTGGCCTTGTGGAGGCTGGCCCGGGCCGCGCCGGCCTGCTCGGCGATCTGGGCGGCCGGCAGGTCGGCGTAGTAGTGCAGGGCGACGGCGCGCCGCTGTCCGGCGGGCAGGCCGGCCATGGCCGCGCGCAGCGCGTCGGCTCGGTCCAGGTCATCGGCCGAGGGCAGGCCGTGCGCGGCCGCCGGGTGCAGCGGCTCAGGCCAGTCGGGCAGTAGCGTCACCGGGGCGCGCCGCCCCAGGCCTCGGCAGACGTTCGCCGTGATGCCGCCGAGCCAGCCCGCGAACCGGTCCGGGTCTCGCAGCCGGTCCAGCCCGATGAACGCGCGCAGGAAAGACTCCTGCACGACGTCGTCCACGTCGCTGAGATTGCCGCACAGACTCCGGGCACGGGCGCGCACTGTCGGCTGGTGCCGCTCGACGAGCAGCCGGAACGCCACCGGGTCATCGTCACGGGCCAGCCGGACCAGGTCACCGTCGGGGATCTCCGCGTTCATAACGCCCAGCCGGTCAGGCGCCGTGGCCAGGTTCGGCTACGCGCAGTTCCGGGTTCCGCAGGCCGATGCCGCCAGCGCCGGCGAGCGTGACGCCGAATCGGATCAACAATGCGTCTTCGGGGATCAGCGCGGTGATCTCATATCCGCTCCAGTCGTGATAACCGCCGACGACCGTGACGCCGTGGTCCTCGCGGTCGCGCCAGTGCCTGAAGATCTCTAGGCGGAGCCCGGCCTGTTCGGTGAGGGGCTCGGTGCGGATTTCGCCGCGGAAGACGACCTCGGCGCCGCGGTAGTCGTCGGCGAAGATCGCCTGGACCAGTGCGGCGGAGCCGGTGGGCTGCGGCACGGCCGAGGACAGCAGCGCAGACTCGCCGTCAGTCGCGGCCGAGTAGTCCTCCGGGCCCGCCTCGCGCCCGGATTCCGAATAAAGGTCCCATCGGTTGAGGCCGTCGGCGAAGTCCAGGTTGCGAGGCTCGAAGCGGGGCCGCCGGGCGGGAAGAGCGGCCGCAGGCCGGCCAGCCGACCCTCGGCCGGGCGGGGCCTGGGCGGCCGGGGGCACGCGATGCAAGAGCGGGCTGAGCAGGTCCTCGCCAGGTACGGGTACGGCCACCCGGTTCAGCACCTCGTCGGCCAGCCGAACCGGGGCGCCGGCGGCGGCGGCCATGGCCAGGCCGAGGCTCAGCGTCGCCGCGACCTGCCGGGAGCCTGCCGGACCGCTGAGCCCGACCCGGGTCACGGCCGCCTGCGGGCTCAACTCGCTGGTGCCGGCCCCGGTCACATCGATGTCCACACCGGTCACGCTGGCGCCGGCCGCGCTCAGGAGCCGAGCCGCGAGCTCCTCGGGAACGTCGGCCGTGATCCCCTCGCCCGGCTGGGCGGCGAGCCCTACGAGCTCCGCCAGGTCGGCTTCACCCGGCTCTCCGCTCAGCCAGACTGGCACCGCCCGGTGCCCGGCATCATCGGCCAGCACGACCAGGTGCCCCCGAGTATGAAACTCGCCGTTGCCCAGCTTCCCGGGTCGGGGCTCGGCGTGCGCGATACGGACGATGGTCATGAGCGTCCTTCCGAAACGGCGGCACGAGATCCTCCGGGGCATTGCGCGCCGACGTGCCCGCGCAGTCAAGGGATCTCCACACTCCCTAGTGTCCGGCGGCCAGCTCGGCGTTACCTACGCCTCATGACCGATGAATCGGACCCTCATTCGTTGCCGTCCTCGGTAGCGGTCGGTACGAACCGGGCACAGTCTTGTTGACTGAACTAACGATGCCCGGGTGACCGATCCCCGGACGGGCCGGGATGGCGGTCGTTACGGTCGCTGCTCATGGCTGAGAAAGAAGAGGATGGCGTCCGGGATCTCGGTTCGCTCGTGGTTCCTGCGGCCGGGGCACTTGTCGAGACCGGGGATCCGTGGGGGCCTTACTACCTAAGCGATGCGGGTGGCGGGCGAGTCGAGCCGGTGTCGGAGTTCCTGCGGGACTTGCAGGCCGCCGGCCGCCCGGCGGCGACGCAGCGGTCGTATGGCATGGACTTGCTGCGGTGGTTTCGGTTCACGTGGGCCGTGGATATCCCGTGGGATCAGGCGACGAGGAGCGAGGCCCGTGACTTCTGCCGGCATCTGCAGCTTGCTGACAAGCCCGGGGGCCTGCGGGTCGTGCCGGCTCCGGTGCCTGGCAAGCGGCCCGCGACCGCGAAGTACGCGCCGTCGACGGTGGCGCACTGCGAGACGGTCTGCCGGGGCTTCTACGCCTATCATCTGGAGGCCGGGACCGGGCCGATCGTGAACCCGTTCCCGCTGGCCGGGCCGGGACGGGCGCACGCGCATCACAACCCGATGGACCCGTTTCCCCGGCAGAGGGCGGGCCTGTTCCGGCCGCGGGTTCCCCGCCGGGTCCCGAGGCAGATCCCGGACCCGGTGTTCAACGAGCTGTTCGCCCTGCTGCCGTCGCACCGGGACCGGGCTCTCGTCGCGTTCTGGGTCTCCACCGGCGCACGCGCATCGGAGCTCCTCAGCGCCGTGTGCTCGGGCGCTGACCCAGGTCAGCAGCTGATCACCGTGATCCGCAAGGGATCGCGGGCGGTCCAGCAGCTTCCCTCGTCGCCGGACTCGTTCGTGTGGCTGCGGCTTTGCCAGCAGGAGATGCACGGGCTGGTGCCGTCCGGGCCGGATGACCCGTTGTGGTGGACGCTGCGGCGGCCGTTCCGGCCGCTGTCGTATCACGCGGCCCGGGCGATGTTCGACCGGGCGAACGCCGCCGTCGGCACCGGGTACTCGCTCCATGCGCTGCGGCACACGGCGGCCTACCGGCTCGCCCGGGACCCGGAGATGCCCATTGCCGACGTGCAATGGGTGCTCGGCCATCAGTCGCTCGCGACCACGCAGATCTACGTGAACCCGACGGCCGAGGACGTGATCGAGAGCACGCTGACCCATCACCGCCGGCAGGCAGAGCCGAAGCCGGCTCCGCATCCGGGGCCAGGCTACCGGCCGGAGAGCCTGGACGTGCTGTTCGGGAAGGGCCGCTGGTGACCGCCGCGGTGTCGGCCAGGGCGGCTGCCCGGCCCTGGCAGCTCAGTGCCGAGGCGCTGGCCGTGATGGAGAAGTTCCCGCCCCGCCCGCTCCCGGCGTCCTGGGACGCGACGGCCGCGGACCGGTCCGTGATGGTGCGGCGGATGCTCGCCCCGCCGTTCCCCGCCAGCGACGCGAAGTCCCGGCACTCGAGGAAGCTTGCCATGCTGAAGATCCTTGACTGGCTCCAGCTGCACCCGGGGACGACGTGGCAGGAACGCTGGAACGCGTCCGGAGCCGGCGCCGACGGGACCGCGGACTGGCGGGACCGGATGCTGGCCGATCTGGAGGCCGCCGGCGAGCTCGGGCCGCGGGGCAGGCAGATCCGCAGCGTGCTCGGCCTGGGCATGATCCAGCTGCTTGGCGGCGACGTGCTGCGGCCGGGCCTGCCCTGGCTGCTGGCCACGGCTTCCCCGGTCCGGGTCGCCGAGGAGATGGCCCGGGTTCGCGATCCCGCCGGGATCGCGGCCCTGAAAGAGCTGCGGGAGACCACTACCATCGGGAATTCCACGTTCGCCCCTGCGGTCGAGCGGGCCGGGCTCATCATGGCGGCCAAGGGCGGCCTGGTCCGTGACATCACTCCCGGCGACTGCATGGAGCTGCTGGATTGCTGCCGGCGGGTGTTCAGCGGCGGGAACCGCGCTAACCGTGCCTCGTTCCTCTACCAGCTCCTGCACTCGGCCGGGGTCTTCCCGCCCGGGGCGCCGGCCACGGTCCGGATGATCAGCACCCGGTTCGCCGGGCAGCTGAGCGTCGAGCAACTGGTCGACCGGTACGACCTGGCTTGTCGGCCGGTCCGCGACCTGCTCGTGGACTACCTGCGCGAACGCCAGCCCGGCATCGACTACACGACCCTGACTAACCTGGCCACGGCGCTGGCGCTGTGGTTCTGGAAAGAGCTCGAGGCCCGTCATCCGGGCATCGACTCGCTGCGGCTGCCGCCCGACATCGCCGCCGGGTGGAAGCAGCGCGTCCAGACCAGGACTGCCCGCACGCCCGGAGGCGGGCAGCAGGTTGTCACGAGGGAGACAGCCGGCGACGTCCTGATGACCGTCCGGGCGTTCTACCTCGATCTCGGGCAGTGGGCACTGGACGAGCCCGCCCGCTGGGGCCCGTGGGCGGTGCCGTGCCCAGTCCGCGGCAGCGACATCCGAAGCGGGAAGCGGAAGTCGCAGACCAAGGCCCGCATGGACCAGCGGACCCGCGAGCGGCTCCCCGCTCTGCCCGCGCTCGCCGCGGCCGTCGACCGTGACCGCATCGACGCCGGGGCCAGGCTGGACGCCGCCCGGGCCGCCGGGCCGGGAGAGCTGTTCACCGCCGGCGCGCAGACACTGCGGAGGGCCCGGCTGACCGAGCCCTCCCGCCGCATCTGGGCCGAGGACCCCGGCAGCGGGAAGCGGCGGGACATGATCCGGGAGGAGGACCACGCGTTCTGGGCCTGGGCCGCCACGGAAGTACTGCGGCACACGGGCATCAGGATCGAGGAACTGACAGAGCTCTCGCATCACAGCCTGGTCCAGTACCGGATCCCGGCCTCCGGGGAGCTGGTCCCGCTGCTGTCGGTCGCCCCGTCGAAGACCGACCAGGAAAGGCTTCTCGTCATCGACCCGGAGCTTGCCGACGTGCTCTCCGCGGTCATCACCAGGGTCCGCGGCAGCGACGGCGCCGTCCCGCTGGTCGCTGCCTACGACGCGCACGAATGCACCTGGAACCCGCCGATGCCGCTGCTGTTCCAGCGGGTCATCGGCCTGGAAAACCGGCCGGTCCCCGCCGACGGAATCCGCACCCTGATCCACGACGCGCTCGCCGTGTCCGGCATCATCGGCACCGACGGAAGGCCGCTGGACTTCCAGCCCCATGATTTCCGAAGAGTCTTCACCACCGATGCCATCCTGAACGGGATGCCGCCCCACATCGCCCAGCTGATACTCGGGCATAACGACATCAACACCACAATGGGCTACAAGGCGGCCTACCCCGAGGAAGCGATCCGCGGTCACCGGGCATTCATCACCCGCCGACGCGAACTGCGCCCCAGCGAAGAATACCGGTCCCCGAGCGACGCCGAATGGGAAGAGTTCCTCGGCCACTTCGAGCGCCGCCGGGTCGCACTCGGCGACTGCGGCCGGGCATACTCCGCCAGCTGCATCCACGAGCACAGCTGCATCCGGTGCCCGCTCCTGAGGATCGACCCCGCCCAGAGAGGCCGGCTCGCCGACATCCGCGACAACCTCCTCGCGCGAATCGCCGAGGCCGAACGCGAAGGCTGGACCGGCGAGGCCGAGGGACTCAAGGTCAGCCTCGCCGCCGCGAACAACAAGCTCGCCCAGGCCGACACGGCCGCCGCCCGCCGCTCCGGGGCCGTCGGCCTCGGCATCCCCGCCTACCGCGACATCGCCGCCGCGACCCTGACCGCTCCCGGAGACCGCCATGACCGCTGACGACCTGACCGCCGCCCTGCACGCCTGCGCCGCCGGCCTCTACCCGCTCGAAGCCGGCGTCGCCCTTCTCGCCGGCAACGGCACGTTCCTGCGCCGCGGCGACTTCACCAGCCGGTTCATCGAACACGGCGCCAGCAGCGGCACCCCGATGGCCGCCATCGACTGGGACACCGCAGCCGCCGCCCTGGCCAGCGGCGATCTTCCCTGCTCCGGAGGGGAACGGCGTGTCCTCCAGCTGTCGGCCAGCCTCGCCGGCGGCATTCCCGTCGATCTCCGCAACGCCGTCACCGGCATCGACGACGACAACATCGCCAGGCTGGTCACCGCGATTCTTCACGCGTCCGGGAAACGGCCCGGGAACTGCCGATATTGATGATTGTTTTT
>CAVQEN010000019.1:0-16145 GCA_963711535.1 uncultured Actinomycetota bacterium
TTGTCCTATTTCGTCACGGTAATTCCCAGAAATCGGATCAGTGCTGGAGGTTGTTATGCAGATGGGAATCGCATAACCGTCCTCAGTTGCCTAAGTGGCTGGGATTCGGTACCACTTGACAGAGAGGTCATGCGCGTTCACGTTAAGGGCTGACCGACGTGTCCGGCTAATGGTAGGGGTAAAGGATGCACTGGATAGCCCGTCGGCGGACGACGACCGCACGCCTGCCGCACGCGGATCTGGCAGGCGCGAACGCCGGCGCTTGTGATGACCCGCCGCCTGGCACGGGCGAGTTGCTGGCGGCGGCTGAGCGCTTCATCGCGTTGTTCCATGGCGAGAATCCGGGGGCGGGCACCTTAAGCGCCCGCATGCAGCAGGTCAGCAGCGAGGTGAAAGCGCACGGGACCTACTGGCACACTCCCGAGGAACTCGCGTTCGCCGCCCGTGTCGCATGGCGGAACAGCTCGCGCTGTATCGGCCGGCTGTACTGGCGTACGTTGCGAGTTAGGGACCGGAGGCAGGTGAGCGCCGCAGACCAGATTGCGGCCGAGTGCGCAACGCATCTGCGCGAGGCCACCAATGGCGGAAACATCCGGCCGATGATCACCGTCTTCGCGCCTGATGCCCCCGGGCGGCCAGGCCCGCGCATCCTTAATTCGCAGCTGGTCGGTTACGCCGGCCATCAGCCCGGCAGCGCTGTGGTCGGGGATGCGGCGCACCTTGAAATCACCCGCCGAGCCCGCGAGCTCGGCTGGCGGGCCAGTGATCCGCTTAGCCGGTTCGACCTGCTGCCCCTGATCATCCAGTCGCCGGGATCACCTCTGGCATGGTTCGAGCTGCCCGCGGACGCGGTGCTAGAGGTCCCGCTCCGCCACCCGAACCTGGCCTGGTTCGGTGAGCTGCGGCTCCGCTGGTACGCAGTCCCCGTGGTCAGCGGTATGTACCTGGAGGCGGGTGGCATCCGATATCCCGCCGCGCCGTTCAACGGCTGGTACATGTGCACGGAAATCGGCTCCCGTGACCTCGGTGACGAGGCGCGGTACGACCAGCTGCCGGAAATCGCTGCCCGGATGGGCCTGCGAACCGACAGCCTCCGGACGCTGTGGAAGGATCGCGCGGTCACTGAGCTGAATGCCGCTGTGCTTCATTCCTATGAGAGTTCCGGGGTAAGGATCGCCGACCATCACACCGAGTCGAAGCGCTTCCTTGCGCATGTCGAGAAAGAGCAGCAACATGGCCGACGCTGCCCGGCTGACTGGTCCTGGATCGTGCCGCCCACAGCCAGCTCGACCACCGCGGTGTTCCACCGCCTCTATGACGATTTCGACGCGTCACCCAGCTTCCGCCACCATGCCGGCTAGCAAAGGTGCCGGCCTCGGCTCAAGCGTCGGTCCGGCGCTTGCCCGCGAGGAGGGCGTCGTCGAAGTGGATGCGCTCGTTCTTCAGGCCCGCCCGCGCGAGCAGCCGGATGGTTTCGCGCACCATCTCCGGCGGACCCGCGACGTAGGCGTCGCAGTAGGTGTGCGGCAGGTAGCGAGCGGCGACCCGGCCGACATTCCCCTGCATCCCGTCGAAGGCGGGGTCGTCAGAGGTCACCGGGATCAGCTCGAACCCGTCGTAGGCGTCCCCCAGCCGCCACAGGTCCGGCAGGTCATAGAGTTCGGACCGGCGCCGCGCACCGTAGTACAGGTAAATCCGCCGCCGCACGGTGGCCGACTCGCGCACCGCCTGCTCGATGATCGCCTTGACTGGCGACAGCCCGGTGCCGCCGGCCACGCACAGCAGGTCACGGTCCCCGGCCCGATCCAGCGTCATCGTGCCCAGAGGCGGGCCCAGCACCAGGTGGGAGCCGGGCGAGGTGTGGCGCACCAGCGCGCTGCTCACCCAGCCGCCGGGAACGGCCTTCACATGCAGCATTAATAGGCCATCATCGCGCGGCATGCATGCGATCGAGTACGGCCGCCAGACCCGCGGCCAGCGCGGTGTCTGCACGGTAAGGTGCTGGCCCGCGGTGAACGGCAGCGGCTGATCCGGTGCGATAGTCAGGACGGCGATGCCGTCTGCCCGGTGGTCAACCGTGACTACCTCAGCGGTCCATGAGGCCGGGCTCGCGGAATCCTCCTCGGCCGCCTTGATCATGAGCGATGACCCGGCCAGGTACACCTGGGTCCAGGCCGCTTCCGCTTCGGTGGTGAAGGCGTCCCGTGCGAATGCCCGCAGCGTCGCGAGCAACGACGCGCCCACCACCTCATACATCTCCGGCTCAACCTGGTATTTGCGATGGTCCCGGCCCAACTGGGTGAGGTAGGCAGCCATGTCCTCAGGCGCAGACAGGCTCTCCACGATCCGGCCGAGGGCGCAGAACAGCCGGTCACGCTGTTCATCCATCGCAGACGGGAACAGTTGCCGAAGCTGTGGCTGGCGCACGAACATCTGGCCGTAGAAGAAGCCCACCGCTTTGTCCCCCGCCTCGGCGACGTAACGGAAGGTCTCACGGATCGCGGCGATCGCCGGATCGGGCCGCCCTGCTGCCGCAGGCCCCGGAGCGGCATCCTTCTGATCTGGCCCCTGCTCTCCCTGCCCCGCCTCGAATGGCAGAGTCTGAGCAGACTCTGCCTCCGGCGCGAGCGTCGGCCCCGTCAGCGTCTGCCCCCCAGAGGCCTCCTCGCGGAGGGCAGCCTCCCTGCGCATGGCAGCCGGCGGCCTGTCCGTCTGGTGCGGAGTCGCCCCAGCCGGATCAGGAACTGGGTCGGGTCCTGGTGCGAGTTCTGGCAGGGTCGGCTGTTCCGTCTTCACGACCTGCGGTGCCGGCAGTAGTTCCTGCGGTGCCGGAACCCCGGACGACGGGGTGGGCGGCGCTGGTTCGGGCGCGGGCTTGTGCTGGGCATCGGGGTCAACATCCAGGGCCCGCAGGGCCTTATGCAAACGGGTCAGCGTATCCAGGTCCGTGCTCCACGAGCGCTTCCGCCACCAGGGCATGAAACCCTTGCGACGATTCGGGTCGGCTTCGGTCGCCGTCACGCCCCGACCTGCCGTGCCGCGGCGCACGCCCGCAGGTGACTCTGGACATGGCCGGTGTGCTTATCCGGCTCGTCGCGGTAGGACATCAACGGTCTCCCATCTCGCTTATCCGCCTCGCTCTCTCCCTGGGAATACAGACCCGCAGGTATTTGGGTGATTCTATGATGTGAGGTGCTGATTGTCGGCTGATCAGTGGAAATTCACGCGACGCAAGTGCGAGTTTGCTGGCCGAGCTACGGCCGCTCCAGTGCCATGTCCTGACAAAACATAGTCTTGCGAATGCATTTTCAGAACTAGGCCGATCTCGGTTCTCCACTATGTAAATCAGACAAAATGGCGAGAGTAAACGCAATCGTTACTACTATGAAATTTGGGAAAGAACGTATCCATTGCCGAAATCCGGGGCAAAGGGTGCCAATGAGTTATTTCCGCAGGTCAGAGCGTGTTCGGCAGGCGTTGCTGGCTTCCTGAGGCCGAGGGCCGTGCGTAGCGCCCTGCAGCAAGTCGGTCAAGGCGCTCGCGAAAGCCGGTGAGGCGATCCCCGCCTTGCCGGCTTTCGCGGTGGAAGCCGGTGGCAGGTGTCGCTTCTGCAGCAACCACATCCCGGACCTTCCTGGCGAGCGTGTCGGCCTCGCGGCGGAACCTGCCGATGGTCTCCCCGACTCGCGCCTGGCGCTCGTGTCGCCCCATTAATGCTCCACTACCTGGAACCACACTTACCCCGTAAAGAGCGCATCTGCCCCGCGAAACCGCTTTGTGCGCAAGGTACGGCTGAGTCGCGACGCGGCTCAGCCGAGGGAAGTGCCTAAAACGTGTCCATTCACGGGGTGCCGTGATCTGGCGTTAGTGGCGCGACCAGCAACGTTTGCCCTCGTTTCTTCCGGCGCCGGTAACGGCTGTGGGCGACGCCGGGACTGTCTCTGGCGAAGGCCCGTGTCGTCCCTCGCCTATGGGTAGGGACGGCTGGCCGTGCTGTAGCCGCTTTGCGGGGACCACCGGCGGACCGTCATCAGGCCACGCTGGATGTCCCAGTCGATGAACACTGCCTGCCCGATGTGCAGGGTGAACACGGCCGCCTTGCCTGGCGGCCAGGCCAGCCACCACGCGTCAGCTGCCGCGCCGCGAAGGTCCTGGGCGGCCTCGGCCGCCTGCCCGTACAGCTTGAGCTCCCCCTCGCCGCTGTCGGGGCCGGTGACCACGCTGTGCAGCGCGTACCGCGGATCCCGCCGCAGGTCGCCTGCCTTCGCCGACCAGGCCATCGCGCCGATGAGCAGCTGGCCCTTGACGATGTACGGCTCGACCGGGCTGATGCGGGGCGAACCGTCGCGGCGCAGCGTGCCCAGCAGGGCCATGCGCGCCGAGTTCAGCCGGGCCATGCCGGGCCGCGCGATCTCGGGCGCGGCCAGCTCCAGGTCCCGCCAGCTCGCCGGCGCGGGGGTGCCGCTCACGTAGCGACGCTACCGCCTGCCCGCGGCGCGGCGGGTCACGCACCGCCACGCCGTCTGCGTCTTTATCGCCTGTACTGCGGCGGCGGGCGGGTCTCGGGCTTGATGTCAGTGGCGGTGGCTGGCTGAGGTTTTGGCCCGGCTCTTCCGGTTGCCCGTTGGGCGGGGGCAGTTTCCGCATTTGTCTATTTGATCGGGAGCGGCGGGTGTGGGAGCCTGCGGCGCGTGCCCGATGAGCCCGTGCCGGATGATGCCGCGGGGCTTCGCGCTGCGAACGCCCGGCTAAGGGCCGTGGCGGAGGCGAGGGCTGCGGAGATCGCGGGGCTGCGGGCGGAGCTGGATGCGGCGCAGGAGCGGGAGCGGCGGCTTGAGCTGCGGCTGGCGGAGCTGGAGCGCCGGCTGGGGACGGACAGCAGCGACTCGGGCACCCCGAGCTCGAAAGAGCGGATCGGGGCGAAGGAGGCCCGGCGGGCCAGGCAGCAGTCCGAGCGGGAGCGGCGCAAGGACCGCAGGCCCGGCGGGCAGCCCGGCCACCAGGGGAAATGGCTGGCCAGGGATCCTGAGCCGGGCGTGCGGGAGGACGCGGACCCGCCGACGGAGTGCCGCCGCTGCGGGACCGGGCTGGGCGGGGCGGAGCCGGCCGCGAAGCCGCGGTGGGCGCAGGTCATCGACACCGAGGTCATCCGGACGGTGACGGAGATCCTGCTGCCGGGCCTGTCGTGCCCGTGCTGCGGGACGGTCACGTTCGCGGAGCCGCCGCCGGGCGCGCACGCGGGCGCCGTGTCCTACGGGCCGGCGCTGAACGCGGCCGCCGTGGTGCTGACGGCCTACGGGAACGTGCCGCCGGAGCGCGCCGCGCGCCTCATCGGCGTACTGCTGGGCGTGCCGGCCTCGGCCGGGTGGGCGGACAAGGCGTCGGCCCGGCTGTCGGCCCGCCTCGGGGACGCCGGGTTCGAGGAGGCCATGCTCGCCGCGCTCGCCTCGGAGCAGGTGCTGGCCGCCGACGAGACCCCGGTGAACGTCCTGGACCGGGCCGCTCTCCCCGCCGCCCCGGCGGCGGAGGAGGATGCGGACCCGGACCAGGGCAGGCCGGCGCTGGCCGGCGCGCCGCACGTGATGATCGTCCGCACCCCGGACGAGCGGCTCACGTTCTTGCGGGCCATTGCCTCACGGCGGAAGGACGCGATCGCCGGCGCGCTGCCCGGCCCGTTCGCCGGCACGCTGATCACCGACGGC
The DNA here is from genome assembly GCA_963711535.1 of uncultured Actinomycetota bacterium. GTDB lineage: Bacteria > Actinomycetota > Actinomycetes > Streptosporangiales > Streptosporangiaceae > JAJYUU01. The sequence continues at coordinate 5,703 of CAVQEN010000019.1, forward strand.
TACCTGGGATACCAGCACCTCCTCGGGAAACTGGCGGCCATCCAGCAGTGCTGCGCCCACGCCATCCGCCGCTGCAGGGCGGTGGCGAAGCTCCGCCCGGGCGGGCTCCAGTCCTGGGCCGAGGACGTGATCACGGTCCTGCGCGACGCGCGCAAGGCGATAGAGGCCGCCCGCGCCCGCGGCGGCACCGCCCTGGACCCGGAGGTCCTCACCGGCCTGCGGGAACGCTACGACGAGGCTGTTTCCACCGGGATCATCCACAACCGGCTCAGAGACTGGCAAGACGGCAATCACCCGGGCTATGCCCTCGGGACCTGGCTGCGCGAGTACAGGGAGCAAGTCTGGCTGTTCACCCGCGATTTCGCCGTCCCGTGGACGAACAACGCCTCAGAGCGCGGGGCCAAGGCCGCCAAGCGGCACCAGGCCGTCTCCGGATACTGGCATAACCTGCGCACCCTCGCCCGCTGGTGCCGGATAAGAAGCTACCTCGACTCCGCCGCCGCCCACGGCATCACCGCCGTCGACGCCATCCGCACCGCCATCGAGGGAAGGCCCTGGCTACCGCCACTGCCGGCAATCGCCTAACGCCAACTCAACGCAACCCCGTGAATGGACACCCTAAAACTAGCGTTGTCCATGTGGCGGATGGGCGCGTTGACCGCATTGATCCGATTGCCCCGGTTCCCCCGTACCGGCAGGTAGCGGAGATCCTTCGGCGGCGGATCGGCTCTGGCCAGTACCGCCCCGATACGCGGATACCGACCGAGGGCGAACTGGTCGAAGAGTTCGAAGTCGCGCGCACTACGGAGCGGCGGGCGGTGAGCGTGCTGCGCGAGGAAGGGCTGATCTACACCGTCCCGACTCGCGGCAGCTACGTGAGCCTGCGGACTTTCTAGCTGCCGATTGAACCGATGAGGGTGCTGGCGCCTATTACTTCGCAGTGTGGGAAGTCGCAGACCGATCAAGGCATCTGGGACCGTCCCAAGTGCAGGTATGCCTAGGCGGCGGGAGCCCGGGGAACTCCAGCCGCGCCAGCCGCGCCAGCCGCGCAAGTCACGCTAATCGCGCGGTTAGGCGACCGGGCTCGTGTCGCGCCGTGATCTATCACGAAACTTTTCTTATGGCGAAGACTTTTCGTGTGCATAGCGCGGCGATGCGATTGGGTTAGGCGTTTCTTCGTCTTCGTCGCCAAAAACGATGTCCATCACGATGTTCTGCCCCGGATCGCGAGAACGATGACATGACTGCACACCGCCTCGGTTACCTAGGTGGACTTGCGGCCCACAGTGTCGCTGATCTCTTGGGCCGGCACACCTCTGCTGCTCATGATCGACACAGCGGTGTGCCGACCTTCGTGTGGGTGTGCCACTGGCCAATGCCTACGCGGGTGGTCTCCATTGCGGTCCTGGGTGCGCTAGCGCGGGCTGGCCGTCTCGGGCTGCGCGCTGGCATCGCACTGATTCCGAGCGCTAGTCGAACGTGATGCGGCGGCTGGCGAACCGCCAGCCCGCACCGGTCCGGGCCAGACGGTCTCGCATGACCCCCGTGATCAGCCGACTCTCCGGCGGCGCGTCGAGATAGTAAACGTTCATGTAGCTCACCGACTCCAGACTGTCGCCGGCGGGTGTGAGCAGCCGGTTGTAGGACCAGTGACGGCAGGGCATGCTGCCCGCGACAGTCATCGCGAATTCCATTAGCTCAGCCTCGCCGCGCCAGCATCCGGGGACCAGGCTGCGCACGGCAGCGGTTCGCGCGCCGACCGCGACGATCTCGAACTCGCCGTCCGGCAGGAAACACGACACCCAGCCAGGCTCACCGAGGTCGACCGCCAGGTTGTAGCACGCAGCAAGATCCTCGATCTCCAGGCGGCTTGCGATATCGATGGTCATGACTGGGCTCCTGTTGCCCCGCTGCTTTCTGCCATCTGCCGGCCTTCCGCGTGCTGAATTCGATTGACGTGCTTGCCGAGTAGATCCGCAAGCTCCTGGGCCTGCGCGACCAGTTCGGCGCGGTAGGGGATCACGGTGTCGTAGTAGAGGTTCATGGTCCCGTAGCGCACGTCGTCCGAGCGCACGGGGACCGCGAGGAAGGTATGGAATCCCTCGGAGATCACCAGGTCGGCCATCCGCGCGAAGAGCGGGTCGGTCGGTGCGTCAGGCACGAACAGGTGCTGTCCCCGCTCGATCACGTGCGGGATGATCACCGAGTCCGACCGGCGGATGGTGTCGAGCATCTCGATGTACCGGGACGACAGGCCGCGCCAGCGCATGGTCGATCGATACGGCGACCCATCCGGATCGGGCCGCTCGACCTCGGAAGCGGAAACCGCGATCCGCCCAGTGCCGAGGTACTGGGTCGCGTAGTCGCAGGTCAGGTCCAGTAGGTCACGCAGCTCTGTGATCTCTGCCGAACGGGCTTCGAAGTCCACGAAGCCATCGGCGCCGGGCACAGTCCGCGGGTTGATCGTCTCGATGATGTGCGCCGACTTGGCGCTCTGAATACCCTCCCCGGCCTCGATGTGCCGCACGTAGAACTCCAGCGCCTCTGATTCAGAGGCGAAGGACGCCTGCGCGATCAGCTCGAAGGCCCCGGTCGTGAGGTGGACCTCGTCAACCTCGGGCAGGCCCGCCAGGCGGGCCGCGACTGCGAATCGCTGGCCTGGCTCGGAGTGCAGCAAGACGATCAGCCGCGACTGGGCCGGCGCCTGGTCGAAGACGGCCTCGATCCGCATGCCGTCCCGCTCCATCAGGCGGCGGATGCGCTGGCGCACGGTCTTCTCCGAGACGCCAAGCAGCCGGCCCACCTCCAGGTTCGACATTCGGCCGTTGCGGCTCAGCTGCTCGACGATCCGGCGGTCGAGCGGGTCGATATCTGGCACGTATCCCTCCTTGACTCGTCCAATATATCACGTTATGTTGCCGGTATTCGGCACTGGACGCCGAATATCGGAGCTACGGCAGGGTGGCCGAAGTCTGGGCCCTCCAGCTGGCGCCTGACGTTTGGAGGGATTGTGACAGACATCCTGTTCACCAAGGGACTGCACGAGCTGAGCGGCGGCTGCCATGCCTGGCTGGAGCCCGATGGCAGCTGGGGCTGGAGCAACGCTGGCCTCATCGTCGGGCGCGGCGAGTCGCTGCTGGTCGACACGCTCTTCGATGTGCCGATGACGCGGGCGATGCTCGACGGCATGTCGGCCCTGACCGGCGACCAGCCGATCCGCACGGTGTTCAACACGCATTCCAACGGCGATCACTGGTACGGCAACCAGCTGGTGGCGGACGCCGACATCATCACGACGCAGGCGTGCGCGGAGGAGATGCACGCCGAAGGCGGCGTCACCCCAGGGGCGATGCTCGAGCTGCCGGGCCGGACCGGCGAGTTCGCCCGTGAGATCTTCGGCCCGTTCGACTGGTCGAACCTCGAGCTAACGTTCCCGACCTCCACGTTCCAGGGCGAGCGGACCCTCGACGTCGGCGGGATCGAGGTGCAGCTGATCGAGTTGGGCCCGGCCCACACCCGTGGCGATGGCGTCGTCTACGTTCCGTCCGCCCGCACCCTGTACACCGGCGACCTGCTGTTCATCGGCGGCACCCCGATCATCTGGGCCGGGCCGCTGGCGAACTGGGTGGCTGCGTGCGACGCCATGGCCGCGCTGGATGTGGAGTACGTCGTGCCCGGCCATGGCCCGGTCACCGACAAGGCCGGCATCGCGAGCGTCAAGCACTACCTGGAGTACGTCGACGAGCAGGCGCGGCAGCTGTACGCGCAGGGCGTCGCGCCGGACGAGGCGGCCCGGCGGATCAACCTGTCGGAGTTCGCGAGCTGGAACGAGGGCGGCCGGATCATCCAGAACGTGCTGTCGGTCTACTACGAGCTGGACCCGACGCTCAGCCGTTGGGGCCGCCGGGAGATCTTCGAGCAGATCGCCGAGCTCGAGGCGCGTGCCGCCGCCGAGGCCGGGAAATGAGTCGAAGGCGCCTCTTGGGCTGCGCCGCGGCCGGCGTCCTGGTCGTCACGCTGGCCGCCGCCTGCAGCAGCGGCGGCAGCAGCAGCTCCACAAGTTCCGCAAGCTCTACAAGTTCCGCCAGCACCGACAGCACGCCCCAGGCCGCGGCGTCAGGCAGCTCGGCGGCGGCCGACGTCGCCCTGGCTCAGAAGCAGCTGGCCCCGTATGAGAACCCGAACCCGACGATCAGCCTGCCGGCCTTGTCGGCCAAGCCGCCGGCCGGCAAGACCATCAACTTCGTCAGCTGCCCGCTGGCTTCCTGCCTGGAGATTCAGCAGGCGGCCCAGGCGGCGGCCAAGGCGGTCGGCTGGACCGTGCACGTCTTCAACGGCGGGATCACGCCGGCGAGCTTCGTCTCGGCGATGAATGACGTCGTGCAAAGCCCCGGCGACGGGGTGCTCGGCATCGGCATCCTGCCCAACAGCGCGATCTCCTCGCAGCTGGCGGCGCTCAAAGCCAAGGGTGTGCCGTGGGTGGCGGTCGCGTCGCCGAGCTCCATCGGCGACGACATGATCGCCAACTTCTCCTCTTCGCCTGAGATCGCGCTGTCCGGCAAGGTCATGGCCGACTGGATCATCTCCGACTCTCAGGGCAAGGCCAACGTGGCCTATTTCTGGGACCCGACGCTCACTCAGCATCTGCCCGCGAAGGACGCGTTCGTGAGTGAGATGGCCAAGCTGTGCCCGGGCTGCAACGTCAGCGTGCAGACGACGAACTTCAGTACCGGCATCGGCACCACCGATCCGGCCCAGATCGTCAGCTACCTGCAGCGCAACCCCGACACCGATTACATCGTGATCGGGATCGGCGACGCGACCGCCGGCGTCCCCGAGGCGCTCGCGGCCGCGGACCTGGCGGGCAAGGTAAAGATCGTCACCAGGCTCGCTGACACGATCAACTTCAAGGACATCCAGTCCGGTACCGAGACGATGGGCGTCACCGAGGAGACCTACGAGATCGGCTGGCGGATGGTCGACGCGCTGGCGCGTAACTTCCTCGGCGACTCGATGGCCTGCTGCACTACTCCCATCGGCACGGTGCATGTGATCACCAAGGCCGACCTCCCGGCCAGCCTGTCGGTGCCGTACTCGGTCCCCGGTTACCAGCAGTTCTTCCTCAAGGCCTGGGGCCTGCAATGACAGCACCTGAGCCCGCTGGCAGTGCGGGCCTGGTCATCCGCGGCCTCAGCAAGACCTTCCCCGGCCAGGTCGCCCTGGCCGGGGTGGGTCTGGAGCTGCGGCCCGGCCAGATCCATGCGCTGCTCGGCCAGAACGGCTCGGGCAAGTCAACGCTGATCAAGATCCTGGCCGGGGTGCAGATGCCTGATCCCGGCAGCCAGGCATGGATGCACGGCGCGCCGCTGACCCTCGGGTCGGCGGCGGCCGCCCACCACGCCGGGCTCCGCTTCATCCACCAGGACCTCGGCCTGGTGCCGACGCTCGACGTGATCGACAACCTCGCCCTGGGCCAGCGCTACCAGGCCCGGTGGTGGCTGTCGGCCCGGACTGAGGCGGCCGCGGCGCGCGAGCTGCTGGCCGAGCTGGACCCGCACATCGACGTGACCGCGCCGGTCAGCCAGCTGTCGGCGGCTGAGCGCACGATCGTCGCGGTGGCCCGCGCACTGCGCGGCGGCGTCGCCTCGTCCGGCGTGCTGGTACTCGACGAGCCGACCGCCGCGCTTCCCGCGGCAGAGACCGGACGGCTGTTCCGGCTGGTCCGGGCCGTTGCCGCCCGTGGCACGGCCGTCTTGTACGTCACCCACCGGATCAGCGAGGTGTTCGAGCTGGCCGATCAGGTGAGCGTCCTGCGGGACGGCCGGCGGGTGCTGACCTGCCCGCTGGCTGAGGTCACGTCGGCCTCGCTGGTCGAGCACATCGTCGGCCGGCCGCTTGAGGAGTTCTACCCGGAGGCGCCGCCGCCGGGCCGGGACGTCGCGCTCGCGGTCGAGGGGCTGCAGACCGCGCGGCTGCGCGACCTGCACTTCGCCGTGCATCAGGGCGAGATCCTCGGCATCGCCGGCATCAGCGGCTCGGGCCGGGAAGACGTGGCGCCCGCGCTGGCCGGGGCGATCGACTGGTCGGGGGGACGGCTTACCATCGGCAACCGGGTCTTGAACCAGATGAACCCGGCGGTGGCGATCGGCCAGGGCATCGCCTACCTCCCGCACGACCGCAAGCGGCAGAGCGCTATCCCCGGCTTCACCGTGCGGGAGAACCTCACCCTGCCGCAGTTGCGGACGACGCACGGCTGGCTGAGCCTGCGTCGCGAGCGGGCTGAAGCCGATGTCTGGCTCGATCGGCTCGCGGTGCGGCCGCAGCACGCCGCCGAGCGCGTGTTCTCCACGCTCAGCGGTGGCAACCAGCAGAAAGTCGTGCTCGCCCGGTGGATGCGGTGCGGCGCGCGGGTGCTCGCCCTCGACGAGCCGACTCAGGGAGTGGACGTGGCCGCCAAGACTATGATCTACCAGGCGCTGGCCGCCGCCGCCCGGCAGGGCACGGCGGTCATCGTCGCCTCCTCCGACAGCGAGGAGCTCGCCCGGCTCTGCGACCGGGTGGTCGTCCTGCGCGACGGCCAGGTGACCGCGGAACTGCACGGCAGCGCTCTGACCGTCGAGGCGATCACGCAGCAGGCAATGGCCGAGGCGGTGGCCTCATGAGCGTCACCGTCCCGCCGGTCGATACCGCGGACCACGCGGTACCCGGCCAGCCGGCCGCGCCGCGCCGGGGCCTGGCGAGCCGGCTGGGCCTCGACCGGCTCAGCGGCGTCTACGTCTGGGCGCTGTTCGTCCTGATCTACGCGCTGTGGATCCCGCACACCTTCCTCACGATCGCGACCGTGCAGAGCGTTGCCGGGGAGCAGGCAATCACCGGCATCGTCGCGCTCGGCCTGATCTTCGCGCTCGCGGCCGGCGCCTTCGACCTGTCGTTCGCCACGCTGCTCACGATGGCTTCGGTGATCTGCGGGTCGATGATGGTGGTCTGGCACCTGCCGAGCGGCCTGGCGATCCTGATCACGCTCGCGGCGGGCCTCGCGGTCGGCGTCGTCAACGGGCTGCTGGTCACCAAGGTCGGCATTAGCAGCATCGTCGCCACGCTCGGCATGAGCTCGCTGATCCAGGCCGTCATCAACCGCGTCACCAACGGCGGCCAGTTCGTCACCGGCTTCCCGGCCTCGTTCACCGACCTGGCCAGCCCCAAGCCGCTCGGCATCCCGATCCTGGCCATCTACCTTGTCGTGCTCGCGCTGGTCGCCTGGTACCTGCTCGAGCATGCGCCGTTCGGCCGCCGGCTGCAGGCCACCGGGGCCGGCCCGGAAGCCGCCCGGCTGGCCGGCATCAACACCGACCGGATGGTTTTCGCCGGCCTGATCGCCTCCAGTCTCGGGGCCACGATCGGCGGCATCCTCATCACCTCCCAGATCGGCTCGGTCTCGCCGACGATCGGCAGCGGCTACCTGCTGCCGGTGTTCGCGGCCGTGTTCCTCGGGACGACCCAGATCAAGGTGGGCCGTTTCAATGTCTGGGGGACCATCGTCGCCATCTACCTCCTGGCCACCGGGGTGAAAGGCCTGCAGCTGGGCGGAGGAGAGGGCTGGATCACCGACGCCTTCAACGGCGCCGCCCTCCTGCTGGCCGTCAGCCTCGCCGTGCTCGGCCAGCGCCGCCAGGGCGGCTCCCGCATCCTGCGCGGCCGCGGCCTGATCCGCCGTCGCGCCAACCGTCCCGCCGCCACTGAACAGGAGCAGTCATGAAACTAGTCACCTTCACCCATCCCGAGACCGCCGCCACCCCTCGGGCCGGCATCCTGCACCGGAACTCGGTTGTCGACCCCTTCGCCGTGCTGTACTCCGGCTACGGCGGCGGTGACGACGCGGCCGCCCGCGCGGCCGCCGAGGCGCCGCGGGACATGCTCACGCTGCTCGGGTCCGGGGCACTGACCTCCGGCGCGCTCGACCGGGCGCTCGAGCTGGCCGACAACGCCGCGCAGGCCGGGGACGCCCTGGCCGGGCCGGACGGCGAGGCCGCGGTCGTCTCGTCGTCCGCCGTGACCCTGCTGGCGCCGGTGCCGCGGCCGCCGCGGATCCGCGACTACCTCACCTACGAGGCGCACGCGTCCGGGGCCGGGCTCCAGGTCCCGCCGGCCTTCGCCGCGATGCCGATCTGCTACAAGTGCAATGTCGACACGATCATCGGGCCAGAACAGGAGATCCTCTGGCCTGCCTACTCCGACCAGCTGGACTACGAGCTGGAGGTGGGATTCTTCGTCAGCAAGCCGGGCCGCAACCTGTCGGTCAAGGAGGCCGCCGGGGCGATCGCCGGAGTGACGATCTTCAACGACGTCAGCGCCCGCGACATTCAGCTGTTTGAGATGTCGATGAACATCGGCCCGTCCAAGGGCAAGGACTTCTGCACGGTCATGGGTCCGTGCATCACGACGATGGATGAGCTCGATGAGTGGAACATCGAGCTGAGCGCCCTGGTCAACGGCGAGCTGTGGTCCAAGGGCACGACCGCCAGTCGCAAGTACTCCTTTGCCGAGGTACTGGCGTGGGCGTCGTACTGCGAGGACATCCGGCCCGGCGAGTTCCTGGCGATCGGCACCGTCGGCGGCGGCTGCGGGCTCGAGCTGGACCGCTGGATCCAACCCGGTAACGTGGTCGAGCTATCCTCGCCTCAGCTCGGCACGCTGCGCAACCCGGTGGGCTCGCCGGAGCAGGTCCCGGCCGGCGCGGGCATCCCGAGCTACCAAGGCGCGCCGCGGTTCTCCGCGCGCAAGCACTAGGCGGGGCGATGGCACCGAGGCCCAGCTATCCGCTGCCCGCCCTGCATCCGTTCCTCGGCCTGGACGTGTGGCGAATGCTGTCAGCACGGGCGGCCGCGAGCCCGGCGGCCCCGTTCCTGACCTGGCATCCGTTCGAAGGCGACCAGCGGCATTGGAGCTACGGCGAGTTCGCCCGCCAAGCCCTGGCGGTCGCCGCCGGACTGCACGCCCGTGGCGTGCAGTCCGGGGACCGGGTGATCATCCACCTGGAGAACTGCCCGGAGTTCGCGCTGGCCTGGTTCGGCTGCGCCGCCCTCGGCGCCGTCGCGGTCACCACCAACGCCCGGTCGGCCGCCGACGAACTGCGGTATTACGCGCAGGACAGCGAGGCTGTCGGTGCCATCACCCAGCCGCGGTTCGCGGACCTGGTCGGGAACGCAGCGCCAGAACTGAAGTGGCTCGCGTGCCTGGAGGTTGACCCGGCCGGGCCGCCGCCGAGGTGGCGGCCCGGCCGCGACGAGTCATGGGCCGGACTGCTGGGCGATCCGGGTGCGGCGCCGGCCCGGCAGGCCGATCCAGGCTCGCCGGTCAGCATCCAGTACACCTCGGGCACGACGTCACGGCCGAAGGGCGTGGTGTGGACACACGCGAACGCGCTGTGGGCGGCACGGGTCAACGCCGCGCACGAGCACCTGGGCGCCGACGACGTGCACCTCATCACGATGCCGCTGTTCCACGCCAACGCGCTGGCGTACTCGCTGCTGCCCACGATCTGGTGCGGCGGCCGCGCAGTGCTGCTGCCGAAATGGTCGACGAGCCGGTTCTGGGATGTGTCGGTGCAGCACGGCTGCACCTGGGCGTCGCTGATGGGCCTGTCGGCGCGCGCGGTCCTGCTCGCCGAGCCGCCGGAGCGTCATTCCTACCGCTGGTTCGGCGCGCCCACCATCGTGCCGGAGTGGGGCGAACGGCTCGGCGTGCGCACTATCGGCTGGTGGGGAATGACCGAGACGGTCAGCCACGGCATCGTCAACGATCCGTGGCTGCCAGCCAGGCCGAACGCGATCGGGCGCCCGGCACCGGAGTACGGCATCCGGGTCACCGGCCCGGACGGACGGACGCCAGCCGGGCCGGAGGAGACCGGCGCGCTCACGATCCGCGGCATCGCGGGCCTGTCGATGTTTGCCGAGTACCTCAACAACCCGCAGGCAACCGCGGACAGCTACGACGAGGACGGCTGGTTCCGCACCGGTGACCTCGTGACCGTGCACGGCGACGGATGGATCTCGTTCGCGGACCGGTCCAAGGACATGCTGCGGGTCGGCGGCGAGAACGTGGCCGCGAGCGAGATCGAGCGGGTCATCGCCGAGGTGGACGGCGTGGTCGAGGCCGCCGTCGTGGCCAGGCCAGACGAGAAGCTGGATGAGGTGCCGGTGGCGTTCGTCCTGGTCGCCGGCGGGCCTGATCCGCAGGTCGCCGCCCGCGTGGAACGCGCCTGCCGGCAGCAGTTGGCCGACTTCAAGGTGCCGCACCAGGTCTGCCTGGTCCGCGCGCTGCCGCGCTCGACCATCAGCAAGGTCAACAAGAGCGAATTGCGCGCGTTCCTCGCCTCCGGCGATCCCCTCGAGCACGGGGAGCGACGGTGGATCACCGAGGCGGCCGTCGATCCGTCGGGTGATG
>CAVQEN010000020.1:0-1172333 GCA_963711535.1 uncultured Actinomycetota bacterium
TTCGTCGTCGATGCTGGCCGAGGGCGTGCACTCGGTGGTCGACTCGGGCAACCAGGTGCTGCTGCTGATCGGGGGGCGCAGCTCGCGGCGCGAGGCCACCGCCGAGCATCCCTTCGGCTACGGCCGCGACCGCTACGTCTACGGCTTCCTCGTCGCGCTGATGCTGTTCTCGGCCGGTGGTCTGTTCGCGCTCTACGAGGGCATCGAGAAGGTCCGCCACCCCCATCATCTCGACTCGCCGCTGGTCGCCCTCGTCGTGCTTGCTGGTCGCGGTCGTGCTCGAGGGCTTCTCGCTGCGCACGGCCATCCACGAGTCCGGCGAGCTCAAGGGCAGCGACAGCTGGGTCGGCGTTCATCCGCCACGCCAAGATGCCCGAGCTGCCGGTGGTGCTGCTCGAGGACGCCGCCGCGCTGATCGGTCTGGTGTTCGCGTTCATCGGCGTCGGGCTGTCCGCGATCACCGGCAACGCGGTCTGGGACGGCATCGGCACGCTGCGCCATCGGCGTCGCTGCTGATCACGGTCGCCGTCGTGCTGGTGATCGAGACGAAGAGCCTGCTGCTGGGCGAGTCGGCCAGCCCGGCCGCGGTGCGCGCGATCGAGGCCGCCCTGGTCGGCCCGGGCGTCGAGCGGGTGATCCACCTGCGCACCATGCACCTCGGGCCCGGAGGAGCTGCTGGTCGGGGCCAAGGTGGCCATGCCGCGGCGGCCGACGCTGGCCGACGTCGCGCGCGCGATCGACGCCGCCGAGGCCCGGGTGCGGGCGGCGGTGCCGGCCGCGCGGGTGATCTACCTCGAGCCCGATCTCGACCGGAGCTGGCCGAGGAGCGCCGATGAGCGACGCTGGCGGAGCCGCAGTGCGACGGCCACGTCAGCTGTCGTCGAGCTGGAGGGCATCATTCGCCCGTACGCGTGGGGTTCGCGCACGGCGATCCCGAAGCTGCTGGGCGTCGAGCCCGACGGCCGGCCGGCCGCCGAGCTGTGGTTCGGGGCCCACCCCGACGACCCGGCTCGCGGTGCCGGCTCACGGCGCCACGCTCGACGCGCTGATCGCCGGCCGACCCCGACGCGGCGCTGGGCGCCGGCGGTCGTCGGCCGGTTCGGCCCGCGGCTGCCGTTCCTGCTCAAGCTGCTGGCGGCCGAGAACGCCGCTGTCGATCCAGGTGCACCCGACCCTCGCCCAGGCCCAGGCCGGGTTCGCCGCCGAGGACGCGGCCGGCATCCCCCGCGACGCCGCCGCAGCGCAACTACCGCGACCGCAACCACAAGCCCGAACTGCTCTGCGCGCTCACGCCGTTCGACGCCCTGTGCGGCTTCCGGCCGGTGGCCGACACCCGGCAGCTGCTGGCCGAGCTCGCCGTGCCCCGGCTGGCTCCGATCGCCGCCCTGCTGGCCGGCCCGGACGGGCTGCGGGCGGCGTTCACCGCGCTGCTCACCACTCCCGAGCCAGCGCCGCCTCGTGGCCGCGGTGGCCGAGGCGGCCCGGCGCGATCGGACCGGATTCGCGGTGGGCCGGCCCGGCTTCGGCGGTGGCGCACACCGTCGAGGAGTTCCCCGGGGACATCGGCGTCGTGCTGTCGCTGCTGCTCAACCACGTCGAGCTGCGGCCGGGCGAGGCGATCTACCTCGGCGCCGGCAACGTGCACGCCTACCTGCGCGGGCTGGGCGTGGAGATCATGGCCAACAGCGACAACGTGCTGCGTTGCGGGCTGACCCCCAAGCACGTCGACGTGCCCGAGTTGCTCGAAGATCACCGACTTCACCGCGCTGGCCGAGCCGCGCTGCCCGACGCGTCGGACGAAGGCGACGGGCGTCGCCGGGTTTGCGACGTGCGCCGTCGGACTTCCACCTGTCCGTCGTCGATCTGGCGACGGTCCGGCCCGAGGCTCGAGCGCGGTTGACCGGCACCGGCGCCCTACATCGTGTTGTGCACCTCGCGGCTCGGCGCGGGTGCTGGTCGGCGACGACGCGGTCGAGCTCGCGCCCGGGCCGGGCCGCGTTCGTGGCGCGCCCGGCCGGAGCGTTCGCGCTGCGCGGCTCGGGTCAGGTCTACCTGGCCACGGTCGGGGCCTGATCGGCGCCCGTCGTCGTCGCTGACTGCAGAATCTGACACGATCGTGGTAGGTTCTTCGGCGATGCAGTCGATGACGATCCAGCAAGCAGCCGAGGCCACCGGCTGGTCGCAGCGCATGCTGCGCTACCTCGAACAGGCCGGCCTGGTCGCCGCCCTGCGCACCCCGGGGGGTCATCGGCACTACGGCCCCCGCCAGATCGAGCGGCTGCAGCAGCTGCGCGAGCTGATCGACGGCCACCAGCTGGGCATCACCGACATCGCCTTCGAGCTGCGGATGCGCACCGATCCGCAACTGGCCCGCGCCGTCGACGACTGGTTCGGGCCGATCCACCGCACCGCCGCACCACCGGGCGCCGGGATCTACCGGCGCCTGGCCACCCCGGACGAGACGTCCTACCCCGAGCCCGCCGATCCATCACCGAGCAACGACTCGATCCACAAGGAGAGCCCGTGAGCATCACCCTGACCCCGGACACCGCCGGCAGCGTCACCGACTTCAAGGTCGCCGACCTGTCGCTGGCCGCGTTCGGCCGCAAGGAGATCGACCTGGCCGAGCACGAGATGCCCGGCCTGATGGCGCTGCGGCGCGAGTTCGGCCCGAGCCAGCCGCTCAAGGGCCGCAAGATCGCCGGCTCGCTGCACATGACCGTCCAGACCGCCGTGCTCATCGAGACCCTGACCGCGCTGGGCGCCGACGTGCGCTGGGTCAGCTGCAACATCTTCTCCACCCAGGACCACGCCGCGGCCGCGATCGTCGTCGGCAAGAACGGCACCCCCGACAACCCGCCAGGGCATCCCGGTCTACGCCTGGAAGGGCGAGACGCTGGAGGAGTACTGGTGGTGCACCGAGCAGATGCTCACCTGGCCCGACGGCACCGGCCCGGACTCGATCGTCGACGACGGCGGTGACGCCACCCTGCTGATCCACATGGGCACCGAGTACGAGACCGGCGGCGTCGTCCCGCAGGCCGAGGACACGGCGCCGGACTACCTCGATGCGGAAGTCGACGTAGATCTGCAGCAGGTCGCGCAGGCCGAGGACGTGCGGCTGGCCGTCGACCAGCGCGACGTTGTTGATGCCGAACGTCTCCTCCAGCGGAGTCAGCCGGTACAGCTCGTCCAGCACGGCCTCCGGCACGAACCCGGAGCGCACCTCGATGACCAGGCGCAGGCCGTTCTTCATGTCGGTGAGGTCCTTGAGGTCGGACACTCCGTTGAGCTTCTTGGCCTGCACCAGGTCCTTGATCCGCGAGATCACCCGCTCCGGCCCGACGCCATACGGAAGCTCAGTGATCACGATGCCGGTCCGCCGCGGGGTAATCTTCTCGATTCGCGCCGCGGCCCGGGTGCGGAAGACCCCGCGCCCGGTCTCGTAGGCCTCGCGAATGCCATCCAGCCCGACGATCTTGCCACCGGTCGGCAGGTCAGGCCCCGGCACGAACCGCATGAGCGTCTCGAGGTCGGCACCCGGATGCGCGATCAGGTGGCGCGCGGCGGCGATCACCTCGCCGAGGTTGTGCGGCGCCATGTTGGTCGCCATGCCGACCGCGATCCCGGCCGCGCCATTCACCAGCAGGTTCGGAAACGCGGCCGGGAGAACCTCGGGCTGCGTCAGCGTGCCGTCGTAGTTGGGAATGAAGTCGACGGTGTCCTCGTCGAGCGAGCTCGTCATCTCCAGCGCCGCCGCGGCCATGCGGGCCTCGGTGTAACGCATGGCGGCGGGCGGATCCTCGCCGCCGGGCGACCCGAAGTTCCCGTGGCCGTCGATCAGCGGCAGCCGCATCGACCACGGCTGGGCCATCCGGGTGAGCGCGTCATAGATGGCGCCGTCGCCATGCGGGTGCAGACGGCCCATCACCGCGCCCACAACTTGCGCGCACTTGACGTAGGCGCGATCAGGCCGCAGGCCCATCTCGCTCATCTGGTACAGGATGCGGCGCTGAACCGGCTTGAGCCCGTCTCGCGCGTCCGGCAGGGCGCGCTGGTAGATCACTGAGTACGCGTACTCGAGATAGCTGCCGCGCATCTCCTCGGTGACGTCGATATCGACGATGTTCTCCTCGAACTCGCCGTTCTCGTCATCGACGCTGCCGGTACCGCGCCCGCGGCCCCGGCCCCCGCCGGAAGTAGTTGTCGTAGTGCGTCTGGCCATGCCGCCATTGTGCCGTCCCGGCGTACCTCACGGGGACAGGCGCGCTGGCCAGCGCGCGGGTCACGTGGCGGAGAAGCCGCCGCTGTTGCCGAACGCACGGTCGGCCTGCTGCGACGTGACGTTGATGATGCGGCCCCAGCCGCGCGCCGCCATCTGCGGCCCGTACCACTGGCCCAGCAGGAACGGCGCTGTCAGGTTCACCGCCATCAGCTCGTCCCACTGGGCCGCGGTCTGCTCGCCCATCGGGGGCCGCAGATTCAGGCCGGCGCAGTTGACCAGGATGTCCGGCGGGCCGAACGGGGCTTCCGCTTCCTGACTCGCGCGCCCGGCCGCGTGTCGGTCACCCAGGTCGGCGCTCACGCTCGCGGCCTCGCACCCGTCCGCGGCCAGCTCGGCGACAGTGCTCGCCAGCCGGGCCGGATCACGCGCGATGAGAACGACGGCCGCGCCGGCCAGCCCGAGCGCGAGCGCGATGCCGCGGCCGATGCCGGAGCTGCCGCCGGTCACCACTGCCACGCGTTCGCGGAGCGAGAAGAGCTGGTCGAGGTAGCCGCCGGAGTTCATCAGCCCATCCTGCCGCGATGACACTTCATCGGCTCGCCAAGATCAGTTAAAGTCGAACCGACGCATGATCACATGTCCGTACACGGGCAGGACGGGTAATGCATCGGCGGCTCTGGGCGATAGGTGCGGCAGGCTTAATTGCACTGCTGGCATGGCCTGCTGCCGCGCAGGCGAGTGTCGGTGTCGGCATCCAGGCCGGTGCGGTCCGGCTGACAGGGAAAGCGCATCCGGGCGGGAGCTATGCGCTTCCGGCGGTCTACGTGGTGAACACCGGGACGCAGGACGAGTCACTCTCGGTCCGGATCGAGCGGCTCTCCGCGGGTTCGGCCAGGGCAGTCCCCGTTTCCTGGGTGCATGTCGGCAGCCCGGTGCAGCTGTCGCATAGCCAGTCGGCGCGCATTTCCCTCGAGCTCGACGTGCCGCCGACCGCACGGCCGGGCCACTATCTGAGCGACGTGGTCGTGCACGGATCCGCCTCGCTGTCCGACGGCAGCGCCCACCTGGGCGTCGCGGCGGCCACGAAGCTGCAGTTCACGGTCGTGCCGGGTGCCGTCTCCGCGGCGTGGTTCAGCATGCCCGGCTGGGTGCTGCTCGGGGTCGGCGTGATCGTTCTGCTGGCGGGCGCCGCAGGGGTCGCGCGCCGGTCCGGGCTGCGGATTTCGATCGACCGGGAATCAGCGGGAGCTAAGCCGCTGTGAGCTTGCGGGAGGTGACGATGTCCGGTAGCGCGCGGTGGCTGCTGATGGCCGCCGGCGGTCTGCTGATGGCCGGCGTTGCCGCGTGCGGAACGTCGGCGGCTCCCGCCGGAGCGGGCAATTCGTCGAGCATCAGCATGTCGCTGACGACGGTGCCGACAGTCCGCTCGGTCACCGTGTCTCCGGCGAAAGCTGTATTCGGCGCCTGCACCGGCGGCAGCGCCGCCAGCACTACCAAATCAACCACCACGAGACTCGGCTACCCGAACGGCCGCTGCTGGTACGGCAAGCTCGGGCCGGGCGGGCACTACCCGATCACGATCACGAACACCGGGATCGCCTCGGACATCGACGTCAACGGCACCAGCGCGAACCCGTCCGACGACGGCGATCAGTGGAGCCTGTGCAACATTGGCACCAGCCCCGCAGTCACCTGCACCGGCAACAGTTCGCACGTGGACCCCGGCACGAACCAGTACCGCGTCATCAACTTCAGCGCCGACAACACGCCCGACTACGACGGCCTGACCGACAGCCCGACGTGTGACCGGCAGTTCACCCCGGCCGCCGGCTGCTTCGCGGCCCAGGGGGAGTTCCAGAATGAGGGCCTTGAGCTCATCGGGCCTGCCTCGAGCAGCGATCTGTCCACGTCGTGGACAGTGACGATTACCTGGATGCCCGTCCCTAAGTGACGCGCAGACCGGTGCGAGTGGCACACCACGGTCCTCCCGGATTCGGCGCCAACTGCATTTTAGCGCCTATAGGCCGGTGCACTGAATAAAAAGCGACAATGGCCGGCCCCGCCGATTTTAGTGTTTCCGGAATAGGTTTAGAGTACGGGCGCATGAACACCGGGAGCTCGATCACGCGCATTTCGGCGGCCGTCGCGAAACTGGGAATGGCTGCGGTCCTGACCGCGGCCCTGGCGGCCGTGGTCACGATGTCCGCGCGCGACGCGCAGGCGGCCGCCTCCCGGAATGTGGGAGTCACCGCACGGGCCGGACAGGCGCAGGCGATCGTGACGGCAGCGGAAAGGTGGGTGACTAGTCCGGTTACGCCCTATTGCTGGGGTGGCGGTAACGACGACGGGCCGACGCACGGCGACGGCGAGGCATCTGGTCACTACTCCGGGCCGAAGGGCAAGTCTGGCTGTTACGGCGCGAGCGTTAAGGGCTTCGACTGCTCCGGACTGGTGAAATATGCCGTCTACCAGGCGCTCGGGATCAGCCTTTACCATTCGGCCCAGGATCAGTCAGAGGGAATCACCGACACCGGTCCGAATGTGCATCCGAAGATCATCAAGATGGCGAACCTCGAACCCGGCGACATCGTAGTCTTCGGCGAATCGAGGACCGATATCGGGCACGACGGAATCTACGTCGGCGACAACCAGATCGTCAATGCCTACGACTACAAGAACGACGGCGACAACGGGACCGACAACGAGTACTGGGGCGTCATGAAGATGTCCCTGTCCTGGGTCCAGGGCGGGTTTCCGTTTGTCGAGGGCGTCCGCTACTGGTCTGCCACTCCGTCGCCGGCCCCCTCGGCACCTGGCGGCGCTCCGGCTGGCACCGACGACTGGGCGCAGGCCGGCGACGACTCGGCCCAGAACTATGACAACGCCGGGGAGCAGACGATCGGCACCGGCAATGCGGACAAGCTCGTCCGGTCCTGGTCGGCTGGCCGCGGTCTGGTGGTCGAGCAGCCGCTGGTCTATCAGAGTCAGGTCTACCGGATCACCGGCGGCGTCCTGTCGGCCAGCAAGCTGACGAGCGGCGCAGTGCTGTGGCGCACGTCGCTCGGCAGTAGCGGGCAGCAGTCCCTCTACGCCGCAGGCGACGGCGAGGTGCTGTACGGCCAGACCGCCGGCACCGACAAGCTCGTCGCCGTGTCGGCCAGCACGGGCAGTCAGGTGTGGAGCGTGCCGGACAACGAGTTCGCCGGCGCTCAGGGCGAAGTGCTCATCGACGGTCAGTACGTGATCGACGGCGTGCTCAATGTCCAGGTCCTCGACGCGAGCACCGGCACGCTCCGCTGGCAGGCCCTGGACGGCGCTGGTGACGGCGGGCCGTCCGCGTTCGCGGTCAGCGACGGGCGAGTTATCCGCCAGGCGACGATCAGCGGCAAGCTCTACCTGGAGTCACGCAAACTCAGCTCCGGAGCCGTCCAGTGGACCACGGCCGCCCCGTGCGGCGGGTCGGACCGAGCGAACAACACTAACCTCGCCATCGGCGGCACGGTGATCTACTTCCACAACAGCTGCAGCAAGACCGTCCGTGCCTACCAGCTCAGCACCGGCACGCAGGAGTGGAAGGTCGCCGACACCGGTGGTCAGGGGATGGTCGGCATGGCGACCAACGGCTCCGACGTGTACGCCATCGGGACGTCAGGCAAGCAGGCCGCAGTCTGGGCGTACGCGAAGGGCAAGCCTCGCTGGCACGCGCGGCTCGGCGCCGGCGTGGCAGCCAGCAGCACGCCAACGCTGGCCGGCGGGGTGCTGTTCGTCACCGTCGAGAATCCCGTCACCGCAAGCGCCGCCACCGAGACGACGAAGGCCTTCAGCGCGTCTACGGGCAAGCTGCTGTGGACCAGTTCGCCGCTGCCCGAGACACAGGACACGCCGTTCGTCGCGCACGGCCACCTGCTCGTCGGCTCGCAGGTATACCGGCTCAGCCAGGGCTAGAGCAGCGGCCGGGCGCCGACCAGGCTGAGGGCGCTAGCTGCCAGGCGGCAGCCGCCCGCCAGCGCCTCGCCGGCCGGCTTCTTGTCCAGCCACGCCGGCAGGAACCCGGCGACAAACGCGTCACCGGCTCCGGTGCCGTCGACGACGTGCTCGACGGGCGCCGCGCTGACCCGGATCGGCTCCGGGCGGCCGCCGGCGTACATCATCGCGCCGTCCGGCCCCAGCTTCATGACAACCTGCGGGTACCAGGCGTTGAGAACCCGTGCGGCCTGGCTCGGATCGTCCCGGCCGGTCAGCACTTTGCCCTGGTCGACGTTGACGAAGACCAGAGTCGCGCCGTTTGTCAGCTGCAAGAACGGCTCGGCGCCGACCCGGCTCAGCGGAGCTGACGATGCGCCGTCCACGGAAATGCTCATTCCCGCGCGCTGCGCGTGGTTCATGGCCGCCAGCACGGCCTGGCGGGAGCCCGTGTTGAGCAGGGTATAACCGGAGACATGCAGGTGGCTGCCCGGTGTGAACAGGTCCTGAGGCAGGTCCTCCGGGGACAGCGCGGCGTTCGCGCCCGGGTCGGACAGCATCGTGTGGTCGCCCTTGTGCGTGATCATCACGACGCACGTGCCGGTCGGCCGTTCCGGGTCCATGACGAGCCGGGCGTCCACCCCGTAGCCCATAAGCTCCATGTCGCGATTGCGGCCGGCGATGTCGGCGCCCCGCCGCCCGACGAAGGCCACCTCGGCGCCGTCGGCGGCTAGCCAGGCGGCGATGTTGGCGCCGGATCCGCCCCCGTGCATCGTCACCGTAGCCGGGGTGTCGCTCCCTCTGGCGAGGGCAGCGGTCGCGTGCGCGACCGTGTCTGTCATGAGGTCACCAACGACGACAACACGCGTCAATGTCGTCACCACCTTGATCAACAGGCTGAGCCAGGACCGCCGGGGGAAATAGTCCTGATCAGAGCTAGCGCTAAAAACTTAACATTTTCGCCGGCCGGTCTCGTGCCGTTCGGGGTCGCAAGCTCTGGTTAGTGCCGGTTGTGCTCAGCCGGGGAGGGTTGTCACCCGCCCTGCGACAACCAGCACATTCAGCTCGGATTCGGCCGCCAGCCGCTGGTTCAGCCAGCCTAGCTGATCACGGAAAATGCGCCCGGCCGGGAACGGCGGGACCAGGCCGGAGCCGACCTGGTCGGTCACCGCTGCCACGAGCGCCCGGGTGTCCCGCCAGGCCTGGACGAGCTCGTCGATCCTGGCCCGGACCGCGGCCTCGGGGTCCAGCTGCCGGGCCGGCGGAACCGTCCACATGCCTGCCTCGTCCAGGACCGCGGCCAGCCAGGTTCCGATTCCGTCGATCAGCACGGCTCCCTGCTCGCGCCCGAGAATGCCGGCGATGTCCAGGGACTCCGCGGTCTGCCAGAATTCTGGCCGCCGGGCCCGGTGGCGGGCCACGCGCTCAGCCCACTCGCGGTCCGGGTCGCCATCGGGCCCGGCCGGTCCGGATCCGGGCCACGGTCCGGCCGCGACGTAGGTGACCGCGGGCTCGCCGGCGAGGCGGAGCTCTGCCTCAGTGGACTTGCCGGAGCGGGCGCCGCCAGTGATCAGGGTCCGGTGGGGCCGGATGCCGGCGGACACCGGGATCACCGCGGGGATGCCAGGAGCCGGGCTCGTGATGAGCTGGCCATCCTGGCCGGCGGTGGCCTGCCAGAGGTCACAGCGCCGGGTGAGTTCCTGCTCCGAGGTCACGCGGTGGTCGCAGTAGAGCGCGACGACGGTCGTCTGCGGGCGGATCAGCCCGGCAGCCCGCAGCCGGCCGAGCTGCTCCGGCTGGGCCAGCAGGTCCAGCAGCGCCAGATCGTAGGGCGCGGCGTCGTGCGGCGGCTCGGGCTGCTCGCCCGGCCCGGCCGCGAGCAGCATCCGGCCGCCGTCCGGGCCGGTGATGTCGAGTCCGCCCGCTAGCTGCCGGACGACGTGGGCCGGGGTGGCCGGCGGCCTCGTTTCTGGCAGGACGGGCAGCCACGGGACAATCTCGAGCGTCCCGTCCACCAGCACCCGGCCGGGCCGCCGGAGCTGGCCCTCGGAGCGCGCCCGCATGCACGACGCGCACCGGCAGCCGTCCTGCGGCCAGCCGTCGGCGCCGCCGGTGCCGAGCAGGAGTGCGTGCAATGGGTCCGCCAGGGAGTCGATGGGCCGCCCGCTACGATGGGGCGGCGAAGAGCCGGGCTCGATCTTAGCTAGGAAGGCGTCCCATGACCTGGACCTGGCAGCTGGAGAAGGAAGACGGCACGGTCATCGTGGCCAAAGACCTGGTCAAGGAAACCTGGACAAGCCAGGGCGACGCGGAGAGCTGGCTGGGGGAGTACTGGCCGAACCTGGTGAAGGCGGGAGTCGACCAGGTGACCCTGACCGAGGACGGCCGGGTCGAGTACGGGCCGATGAGCCTGCACCCGGCGCAGGAGTAGGCCCGCCCCTGGCCCTCAGGACCGGGTGCGCGGGCTCGAGGTGTAGGCGGGGTCGGTGACGATCTGGCTGTCCAGGATGTCGTCGATCTGCCGGAGCACCGCCGCGTCCAGCGTGACGCCGGACGCCCTGACGTTCTCCCGCACCTGCTCCGGGCGGGTCGCCCCGATGATCGCAGCCGATACGGCCGGATTCTGCAGAGTCCAGGCCACCGCCAGCTGCGCGAGCGACAAGCCAGCCTCCCGGGCCACCGGGACCAGCAGCTGCACCCTGGCCAGGATCTCCTCGGTCAGGTAGCGGGTGACGAAGCCCGATCCGCGCTCGTCCGTAGCCCGCGACCCGGGCGGGGGAGCGGCGCCGGGCAGGTACTTGCCGGTCAGGACGCCCTGCGCGATCGGTGACCAGACGATCTGGCCGATCCCCTCCTGCTGCGACAGCGGGACGACCTCAGACTCGATAACCCGCCAGATCATGTTGTACTGCGGCTGGTTCGACACGATCCGGTCGAGGCCGAGCTGATCGGCGATCTTGAGCGCGGCGGCGATTTCGTCGGCCCGCCACTCCGAGACGCCGATGTAGAGAACCTTGCCCTGGCGTACCAGATCGTCGAACGCCCGCAGGGTCTCCTCGAGCGGGGTCTCGTGGTCGTAGCGGTGCGCCTGGTACAGGTCGATGTAGTCAGTCTGGAGGCGGCGGAGCGAGGCGTGCACGGACTCCAGGATGTGCTTGCGCGACAGCCCCCGGTCGTTGGCGCCGGGGCCGGTCGGCCAGAAGACCTTGGTGCAGATCTCGAGCGACTCGCGCCGCACGCCGTGCAGCGCCTTGCCCATGATGGACTCGGCCATCGTCATCGCGTAGACGTCCGCGGTGTCGAAGGTCGTGATCCCCTCCTCGAGCGCCGCGGCGACGCACGCGAGAGCCGCATCTTCCTCGACCTGCGATCCGTGGGTGACCCAGTTCCCGTAGGCGATCTCGCTGACTTTCAGGCCGCTGCGGCCGAGGTGACGATGTTCCATGAACCGCCAACACAGCGGCCGCGGCGGCAGCCGGAGCCGACGGGTCGTCAGACCTTGTCGCCGCGGTCCACTCGCGGCTTGGGCATCCGCATCCGGCGCATGCTGATGCCGCGCATGGTCGCGTACATGACGATGCCGTGGGTGCTCTCGCCCGGATAGCGCTCCGCGGCGAGCTTCTTCACCTTGGTGCCCACGAACCAGCCCTCGGCGACGATCAGTACCAGCAGCGCTACGACGACCACGTCGGCGATGAGCTTGGTCGAGCTACCCGGCAGGATCAGCAGCACGATCAGCACGACGACCATGAACATGTAGTACTCGCCGATGCCGCGCCGGGCGTCGACGACGTCCCTGGCCAGGGCACGCACCGGGCCCTGGTCCTTGCGCGGCAGCGCCCACTGCTCACCGCGCTGGAGCGCCTCGGTCTTGCGGATGCGCTCGCCCCTGTCGCGATTGCGCTGCTGCTGGGAGGCAGCCTTGCGGTCGGCGGGCGCCTGGTAGGGCTGCCGCCGGCCGGCCTGGGCATCGCTCCGCTTGGGCGTGGGCACGCCCTTGGGCGCGGTGAAGCTCGACCGGGCCGGGCGGCCCTGGTCGTCCTCGGCAGTGGTGTCGGGCGCAGCCTCGTCGTCAAGCACGTCGGGTGCGCTGCTGGAGCGTCGTCGGAACACAGTTACAGCCTACCGGGACGAACGGCGCAGAACTCCGCGGCACGCGCCGTCGTCGCTCCGCCAGACGTTCATTCGGTCCGGGCTGAACGGGCGTTTCGGACCGGCACGCCGTCAGTCCGTGATGACGGTTCTGCCAGCCAGGTCGTAGGCTGGGTGGGCAAGATCTGCCGGCTATATGACCGTTGCTCTCATCGGCGGCGTTCCGAGACCCCGGACGCGCCGGCGCAGCGGGATCCAATTGAGGGGATGGTCGCGCCCATGGGCGTCATGAAGAGGGTCACGATGGTCTTCCGCGCCAAGGCCAATAAGGCGCTCGACCGGATGGAAGACCCGCGCGAGACCCTGGATTACTCCTATCAGACCCAGCTGGAGTTGCTGCAGAAGGTGCGCCGCGGCGTAGCTGACGTTGCCACCTCGCGTAAGCGCGTGGAGTTGCAGGTCAACCAGCTCCAGCAGTCGTCGGACAAGCTGGATCGCCAGGCGCGCGACTCGCTGGCGGCCGGGCGCGAGGACCTGGCCCGCGAGGCACTGACCCGCAAGGCCGGGCTCCAGACCCAGCTCGACGACCTCCAGACGCAGTATGCGTCGCTGCAGGGCGAGGAGGAGAAGCTGACGCAGGCCTCGCAGCGGCTGCAGACCAAGGTGGACTCCTTCCGGACGCGGAAGGAGACGATCAAGGCCACCTACACGGCCGCCGAGGCGCAGACGCGGATCAACGAGGCGTTTACCGGGATTTCCGAGGAAATGGGCGACGTTGGGATGGCGATCCAGCGGGCCGAGGACAAGACCGAGCAGATGCGTGCGCGAGCCGGCGCGCTCGACGAGCTGATGTCCTCAGGCGCGCTGGACGACATGGTCAGCGGACCGCACGACGACATCCAGGCCGAGCTCGACCGGATGGGCGCCGGTCACGGCGTCGACCATGAGCTCGAGCGGATGAAGGCCGAGCTTGCGCAGGGCAGCGCGCCGCGGGAAATCGAGGGTGCGCAGGCGGGCGACGGCGCCGCCACGCAGGGCAGCACTGCTGAGCCGGCCAGTGCGAGCCCGGCAGGTGACACGGCCCAGGCCGGTGAGCCGGAATGATCGTCCGCATTCTGGGCGAAGGGCAGCTCGAGCTGCCGGACGCGGCCGTAGCCGAGCTCAACCAGCTGGATGGCACCCTCGAGTCGGCGGTCGAGCGCAGCGACGAGGCGGCGTTCCGGCCCGCCCTGAGCGCGCTCGTCGCCCGCGTGCGGGAGCTGGGGACGCCGACGCCGCCAGATGACCTGCGGCCGTCGGAGCTGATCATCCCCGGTCCGGAGGCGACTATGGCCGAGGTCCGCAGGATGCTGACCGACGAGGGGCTTATTCCCGGTTAGCCGCAGATAACCGGCACGCCGGACATTCGGTACCTCTCGTTTCCTGGCAGGGAACGAGAGGGCTCGTCACGTCGTTCTACTCAGTAGATGCTGAGCGTGTCTTCAGCGAAGGGCACGGCAGCCCGGGGCAGGGTAGAGAACCCTGCCCCGAGAACTGCCCGGCATCAGGTGTAATGAAGTAACAGGGCGGCAGAGAAGCCGTCCGGAAAAGGGAGGCGGCGCCGATGGCGCGCACTCGCTATGCGTCCGACCCCGGACTTATCGCCCGGATGGGCGCGACCATGTTCTTGCTGGGCGCGGTCTTCATCGGCTTCGCGTTCGGCCTGATCTATCTCATCTCCTGGTACAGCTCGACCCGTCACGGCGGCTCCGGATCGCCGATCAACTTCGACGCGATCCTCGCGTTCTCGCTGATCCTCGGCGTGGGCACGGCGGTGGTCTCGTACTACTGGTCGGACAAGATCGCGCTGCGGACCTCGGGCGCGCGGCTGGTCGGGCCCAACGACAGCCAGGAGGCCGCCCGGCTGCACGCCATCGTGGACCGGCTGTGCGCCCTGGCCGACATGCCCAAGCCGAGGGTGGCCATCGCTCCGACCATGATGCCGAACGCCTTCGCGACCGGCCGGAACAGCAAGGTCGCCGTGCTCTGCGCCACCGAGGGCATTATGCGGAAGCTCGACAACAGCGAGCTCGAGGGCGTGCTCGCCCACGAGATGTCGCACGTGGCGCACAAGGACGTCGCAGTGATGACGGTGGCCTCGGTCCTCGGGATCATTGCGGCGCTTATGGTCAGGTTCGCGTTCTACGGTGAGCTGTTCGGCGGCGGCGGCCGCGGCCGGGGCGGGAACAACAACCAGGCGTCGGCGCTGCTGATCCCGATCATGATGGGACTGAGCATCGTGGTCTACGTGGTCAGCTTCCTGCTGATCCGGCTGCTGTCGCGGTACCGGGAGCTGTCTGCGGACCGATCCGGCGCGCTGCTGACCGGCCAGCCGTCCGCGCTCGCCAGTGCGCTGGTGAAGGTCACCGGCGACATGGGCAGGATCCCGATGAAGGACCTGCGCGCGGCTGAGCCGCTCAACGCGTTCTACTTCGCGCCGGCGTTGCGGCCCGGTCAGAGCCTGGCGGCGATCTTCTCGACGCACCCGTCGCTTCAGCGGCGGCTCGCGCAGCTCGACAAGATCTCCAAGCAGCTGGGCAAGTGAGGTAACCAGTGGGGTTCCTGGACGCCCTGCTCGGCCGGACCAAGCCGGTCCCGCCTAACCTGGACGAGCTGTTCGCGCTGCCAGGTGCTGCGCTGACCCTGGAGGCAGGCACCGACTTCAAGCCGACTGGCTCGGGCTCGGTGTGCTTCCGCGCCGCCGAGGGCAAGGCGTTCAGCGATATCGAGCAGGATGTCCAGGACCTGCTCAACATGGATAAGGACAGCACTCCGGTCCAGGTGACGACGGACTCCTACCGCTTCACGTGGCTGGTGTGCCGGCATGCGGCAGGCGACCCGGAGGGCCTGGTCACCGATCTGCACGCGGTGAACTCGTCGCTCGAGAACGGCGGGTTCGGCCCGCAGCTGCTCTGCACGATCATGGCGTTCCGCGACTCCGGCGGGCGGTCACTCGGGCTGGTCTACCTGTACAAGCGCGGCACGTTCTACCCGTTCGCGCCGCTGGCCGGGGAGCAGCGCGACAATGCGCTCGAGCTGCAGATCCGCGGCACCCTGGGGGACGACCTGAAGATCGAGCCGGACCTGAGCCGGTGGATGCCGATCTGGGGCGCGCCCGGCCTCTGAGCAGGGGCGGGGCGCCCGCGCTGGGGCGGGGGAAGGTTACGGCAGCGCCAGCATCTGCTCCAGGGCAGCCCTGGCCTGCCCGGCGCTGGTGTCGTCGACCGTGATCTGGTTCACCAGCTGACCGGCGGCCAGCGACTCCAGTGCCCAGACGAGGTGCGGCAGGTCGATCCGGTTCATGGTCGAGCAGTAGCAGACGGTCTTGTCGAGGAACACCACGGTTTTGTCGGGGTGCGCCGCCGCCAGGCGCTGAACGAGGTTCAGCTCCGTGCCGACCGCCCAGGCAGTGCCCGCAGGTGCCTCGGCGATAGTGGCGATGATCTTCTCGGTCGAGCCGACGTAGTCCGCGGCCAGGACCACCTCGTGCTGGCACTCCGGGTGCACGATGACGTTGACGCCGGCGATCCGCTCCCGCACCTCGGTCACGCAGCTGGCGGAGAACCGGCCGTGGACTGAGCAGTGTCCGCGCCAGAGGATCATCGTCGCCTCCCGGAGCTGCTGCGGGGTCAGGCCACCGGTCTCGCCGGGCGCGTGCGGGTCCCAGACGACGCAGTCGCCGAGGCTCAGGCCGAGCTCGAGCACGGCGGTGTTGCGGCCGAGATGCTGGTCGGGCAGGAACAGCACCTTGCTGCCCTGGCTGAGCGCCCAGCTCAGCGCTCGCCGGGCGTTGGACGAAGTGCAGACCGTCCCGCCGTGACGGCCGGTGAATGCCTTGATGTCGGCCGAGGAGTTCATGTACGTGACAGGAATCACGTCGTCGGCGATGCCCACGTCCTCAAGCGCGTCCCAGCACTCCTCCACCTGGTTGTAGGTGGCCATGTCGGCCATCGAGCAGCCCGCCGCAAGATCGGGCAGCACGACCTTCTGGCCCGGCGCGGTCAGGATGTCTGCCGACTCGGCCATGAAGTGGACACCGCAGAACACCACGAACTCGGCTTGGGGCAGGCCCGCGGCATCGCGTGCCAGCTTGTAGGAGTCGCCCGTCACATCCGCGAACTGGATGACCTCATCCCGCTGGTAGTGATGACCCAGGATGAAGGCGCGCTCGCCGAGGGCTTTGCGAGCAGTGGTCGCGCGGGCGACCAGGGCCGGGTCGCTGGCCGGTGGCAGCTCCCCGGGGCAGTTCACGCCGCGCTCGGAGGCTGAGTCTGCACCCGACCCGAGGATGTGCAGCGGCAGCGAGCGGCCTGGCCTCGTCGCCGTGCGCGGGACGGGCCCCGTGCCGGGCGCGGTGCGCGTCTGTGCTGGTGAGGTGCTCATGGACCCCCGATCACCGGACTTATCGTCGGACTGACGATACCTATCGTCGCCGGCCCGTCCGGACGGCCTCGCGATCGGCCCCTGCACGACCGAAACGTGACTTCCTGCGCGTCAGCTGCACCGAAACCGGTGTATAGCGTGCACAAGCGCACCTGGCGAGCGGAACTGGAGAACTGGCTGCGGCTCAGCGTCCGGGGCAGGTGGTCCGGAATCAGCGGCGGGGGATTATCGTTGTGAGTGCACGACGGGGCCGCGCCGACCGGGCAGCGGCCACCCCGGGCACTGGCCACTCGGACAGCGGCCACCCGGACGTCAGTCCGGGCCTACGCGACGCAGGAGCTAACCAGATGACAGTTCAGGACGAGACGGCCACCCAGGGCATCGTTCTCACCGACACAGCGGCAGGCAAGGTCAGCACCCTGCTTCAGCAGGAGGGTCGCGACGACCTGAGGCTGCGCATTGCCGTGCAGCCGGGCGGCTGCTCGGGCCTGCGCTACCAGCTCTACTTCGACGAGCGCGACATGGACGGCGACATCGTCAGCTCCTTCGGGAGCGTGCAGGTCGTCACCGACAAGATGAGCGCGCCGTACCTCAGCGGCGCCACCATCGACTTCGTCGACACCATCGAGAAGCAGGGCTTCACGATCGACAACCCGAACGCGTCCGGGTCCTGCGCCTGCGGCGACTCCTTCCACTGATCCGCAGGCACTGAAGACTGCCGCCGGCGCTACCGTGCGCCCGGCGGCAGTCGTATGTGGTCAGCCGGCGAACCAGGCCACCAGCGCGAGCGTCTCCACCAGCTCGCCGAGGACCGCCTCGCGGTGGGTGGGCAGCAGTGGCGCTGCACCTGGCTCCGGCCGCACACCACGATCGGCCAGCAGGTACAGCATCCGCAGGGTGCGCATGGTGTTGCTGGCCGACGGCGGGACCGGGCCCGGCTCGCCGGCCGCAAACTTCTGTGCAACCGGAGCCAGCCAGGCCGACTCAGCTGCTGTCAGCTCGGGCCGGGTCAGTGTCAGGGCAACCGCGTAGGCAAGGCGGTCCTCTTCCTGGTCCCGCCAGACCAGCTTGGTGTCGGTCAGCATCCGCCGGGCAGCGAGCTCGAGCATCCGGCCAGGCTCGATCCGGCGGTCCCGGCCGAGCACGCCCAGCAGGTCAGCGCCGTGAGCCACCGCGTGCAGCCAGCCCAGCTCGCTGTCGTAACCGCGCAGATCGGCCTCCGCGGGGTACCACCGCTCGAACGCGTCCACCCAGCCCTGCTCGAAGCCGCCGCGCTCGACCACCCAGGCCAGTACCAGAGGGGCGAACGTCCGGGCCTGCACGTGGTCATCGGTGAACCGCGCAGCCATCGCGCTGCCGAGCCACGGCAGCTGCTCGTCCAGGACGCCGGTGCTGATCCAGGTCGTCAGCACGGAGTAGGCCGGGCCGTCCCTGACGGCCGGGTCCGGATCGGCGAGCGCGTCCGCCAGCTCCCGTGCCAGAACGTCGAGGTCGGCCGCGCCGCCGGGCACCGAGAAGCCGGAATCAGCGATCTGCCGCCAGCTCGTCATCGCACGACCCTAGCCTGAGCCTTGCCGGCACGGAGGCAGCCGCCATCTGCTGCAGCTCGCGGCGGGACGTGTAGCCTGTGGGCCGCCAGCCAGACGGAAAGACGGAGCTCGCAGATGCGCATTGCAGTAACCGGGTCGATCGCGACGGACAACCTCATGACGTTCCCCGGCAGGTTCGCCGAGCAGTTGCTGGCCGACAAGCTGGACAAGGTGTCGGTCTCGTTCCTCGTCGATCGCCTGGAGATCCGCCGTGGCGGCGTTGCCGCCAACATCGCGTTCGGCCTGGGCGTCCTCGGACTGCGCCCGCTGCTGGTGGGCAGCGCGGGCCGGGACTTCGGCGAGTACCGCTCCTGGCTCGAGCGCCACGGCGTGGACACCGGCGGCGTGCGCGAGTCGGAGACGCTGCACACGGCCCGCTTCGTCTGCACGACCGACACCGACCTGAACCAGATCGCGTCGTTCTACCCCGGCGCCATGAACGAGGACGTGGACATCGACCTGGCCGGAATAGCGGACTCGATCGACCTCGTCGTCATCGGCGCCGGGAACCCGGCGGCCATGCGCAAGCTCACCGGACAGTGCCGCGAGTTGTCGAAGCCGTTCGCCAACGACACCTCGCAGCAGCTCGTCAGCCTGGACGGAGAGGAGATCCGCGACCTCGTGACCGGCGCGGCCTACCTGTTCTGCAATGACTACGAGGCCTCGCTCATCGAGCACAAGACTGGCTGGAGCGCGGCCGAGCTCACGGCTCAGGTCGGCGTGCGCGTCACCACGCTGGGCGCGGACGGCGCCCGCGTCGATACCGACGGCCAGGAGCCGGTCGTCGTCGGCCCGGTCAAGGACGTGGCGCCGGCAGATCCCACCGGCGCGGGCGACGCCTTCCGCGCAGGATTCCTCGCGGGCGTCGCCTGGGGACTGCGCCGTGAACGTGCCACGCAGCTCGCCAACCTTCTTGCCGTGCACGCGCTGGAGACCACCGGCACGCAGGAGTACGCGCTCGAGCCTGCCGAGCTTGCCGCCCGGTGCGCTCTGTCCTACGGCCAGGCTGCCGCAGACGAGATCGTCGCCCACCTCTGACCTGACCTCGGCTTCCGCAGGACCGCGGCGTCGCGTCGCCGACGTTTCACGACAGAGTGTAGTAGCCGCTGCCGGCGCCACGAGGACGCGCGGTAGCGTGTGCCTCATGCTCGCCGCCGCCGCCTCCGGTTATCACGGTCTGCCGAACCTAACCGTCACGCGGGCGTTCACCTCCTGGAAGGTGGACGGCTGGTCGATGGCATGGATCCTGGTGCTCGCCGTGCTGTATCTGTGGGGCGTGAGCGTCCTGCGGCGGCGCGGGGAGCACTGGGCGGTAGGCCGCATGATCGCGTTCTGCGGAGTCGGGCTTGGCTTCGCGGTGATCGGGACGATGTCGTCGATCGGCGTGTACCAGCCGGTGCTGTTCTACATGCGGTCGATCCAGACGATCCTGTTCCTGCTCGTCGTGCCGCTCTTCCTGGCCATGGGCCGTCCGCTGACGCTGATCATCGAGACAGTGCCGAGGTTCGGCCCCTGGCTCGCCGTCGCCATCAAGAGCAAGATTGCCCGGCTCGCCCTGTTCCCCGCGATCACCACGTTCGTGCTGGTGCTGATGCCGTTCTTCGTCTACTTCACCGGCTGGTACGTAGCTGGCTTCCGGTCGGCGCTCGTTGCCCAGGTGACGTACCTGGCGCTGGCCGTGCCGGGTTTCCTGTTCTTCTGGACGCTGCTGCGGGTCGATCCCGTACCGCGCGAGTACCCGTATGTTCTCGCGCTCTGGATTACCGCGGCCGAAGTGCTCGGCGACGCGGCTCTCGGCCTGTCGGTGGTCGCCGACACGAACGTCCTCGCTCCCGGCTGGTATCACGCGCTCGGGCAGCCGTGGGCAGCGAACTTGCCGACCTCCCAGGTGCTGGGCGGCGGCGTGCTCTGGATCTTTGGTGACGTGGTCGGCCTGCCGTTCCTGGCGGCTCAGCTCATCCAGATGATCCGCGAGGACGAGGCCGACGCGAAGGTTATCGACGCCGAACTGGACGCTCAGGACGCTGCCGCTGCCGCCAGTCCCAGCCGGCGAGCTCCCACGTCCGCCACCGCACCGGCCGCCACTTCGGCCGGCACCCTGCCGGGAACGCCCAAGCCGCGAGTGACCCCGCGGGAAGCGCACCCACCGGGAGCGCACCCACCCGGAGCGCACCCTCCGGGACTCAGCGACCGTGGTGGGAGACCGACCGGCGCTTCGCCGACCGGTTCCGCGAGCTCGACGAGCCCGACTAGCGCGTCCGGCTCCGAGTCAGTACGTCCGGCGCACCAGGAATGACCAGCCGACGGGCAGATCATCGGCCCGGATGAACTCCTGCGACTTCAGCGCGCACCAGGCCGGGAGATCGGTCTTGGCTGCGGGATCGTCGGCGAGCACGGCGATGGTCTGGCCAACGCGGACCTCGCGGATGCGGTCCGCCAGCATGATGATCGGGATGGGGCACTTCTTCCCGAGCGCGTCCAGCGTCAGGGCCGGCGGTGGCACCGTCGGCGCGGCCGTGCCAGCGGACGGCTGCGCGCCGTGACCCAGTGTCGACCGCTGAACGCCCTGCTGCGCGCTCGCGCCCGTGCCAGCCTCGGCGCTGCCGGACTGGGCGCTGTGCTGCTGGCGGCTCACGTGGTTACCTCCATCGGATTCTCGCCCGGCGGACTGTCCTGTGCTGATCTGACAGTCTCGCGCACCTTCACCACGACCGGGGGCAGGACCCGGAGGAACTCAGCTCACCGACTCTGCGCTGACATCTCCCGGAAGAGATACCCGCACATTGCCGTGCGTAAGCGCGCCCATTGCCGCGAGCACATGACTCGGCTGCCGGGTGTCGGCCACGCAGGCGCTGCCGGACGAGACCGAGAAACCGGCCCGGTCCAGCTCGGTCACTAGCGCCTCGCCGTCCACGTACAGGCAGGAGAACGTCACGATGTGCGGCAGCCGCGCATCCGCGTCGCCGTACACGACGCTGTCCGGCACCGTGCGTGGGACCTGCTCGCGGATCTGCCGGATGAGCGCGCGCAGCACGGCGTCGGTCCGCGTCGCGCTCGGCGACGATCGCGCTCAGCGCGGCAGCGGCCGCCAGCACCGCGGGGACGTTCGGGAAGCCAGGCACCCGGCGGTCCTCGCGGTCGTCGTCCGGCAGCGGCGCGCGCCAGCGGATGCCCTTGCGCACGGCGAGAATCCCGACGCCCGCCGGGCCGCCCCACTTCCGCGCACTGGCCGCGAGCAGAGACCAGCCGTCCGGCACCGGCAGCCAGCCCGCCGACGCACCGCAATCCACCAGCAGGGGAACGTGGCGCGCCGCGCACTCGGCCGCCGCCTCCGCCGCGGGCTGGAGTGGTTCCGACCTCATGGTTAGCGGACTGGAGGCAGGCGAGCAGCGTGCGGTCGCGCCCGAGAGCCGTGGCGAACTCGGCCGAGATCCGCGCGGCCCAGGTTGTCCACGCTGGTGATCGTCACTGCGGTGCCGGTCCGCCGGGCGAGCCAGTCGGCCGCGTTCAGCACGCTGGAATGCTCGACCGCGCTGGCTACCAGATGACCGGGCCCGCGCGCGGCGGACTGCCGGGCCTGGACCGCGCCGAGCACTGCCAGGTGCACGGCCTGCGTGCCGGAAGCAGCGAACGACAGCTCGTCCGGCCGGCAGCCGAGATCGCTGGCTACCGACTCGCGGGCCTGCTCGAGCAGCAGCTGGGCGCGGCGGCCCTCGCGGTGCAGCCGGGCCGGATCGGCCCAGCCATCCTGGAGCGCTGTCAGCAGGGCCTGGCGGGCGGCCGGATGCAGCGGCTGGGCGGATGCTGCGTCGAAGTAGGCCACGTTCTGACTTTAGGCGGCGGGGGGCTCGCTTACCGCCGGACCGGCCAATAACGAATCGCCACCGAGGGCCGGGGGGTACCCCCTGCCGCTGGCGCCAGGGCGTTGTACTGTTTTCCACGACAGGCTGTAGGACACTCGAATCGACCGGCCGCTTAAGCCGGGACTTGACTGCTGGGAAGGCCATCTGTGAGTCCCCTTCACCGTGCCGAAAAGCACGGGCGTCCCGCGTCGCGGGGCACGGGCGCGGCTGATTCGGCGCTGGGTGCCGCGCGCTGCCCTGTTCTTCGTGCTGGCCACGATGACGGCCGGCTGCAACTCCACCACGGTCGAGCACCTGGGGCTGCGTAACCCGCTCACCACCCAGGCGAAGCTGATCGTCCATCTGTGGCAGGGCTCGTGGATCGCCGCGATCTGCGTCGGCGTCGTGGTCTGGGGCGTGATCCTGTGGGCGGTGATCTTCCACCGCAAGCGCAGCGACCGGGTCCCGCAGCAGGTCCGGTACAACCTGCCGATCGAGATCATGTACACGGTCATCCCGTTCATCATGGTCGGCGTGCTGTTCTACTTCACCGCACGGGACGAGAACAGGATCGACGACCTGTCGCCGCACCCGGACGTGGTCGTGGACGTGACCGGATTCCAGTGGAGCTGGGAGTTCCAGTACCCGCAGTTCGCGGTGAAGAACTCCGTGAACGGCGTCACCGACGTCGGCGCGATGTGGAATGGCCAGATCGGCTCCGGCGACAACGAGAACCAGCTGCCGCTGCTGGAGATCCCCGACCACGAGAGCGTGCGGTTCAACCTCACCTCGAACGACGTGATCCACTCGTTCTGGGTCCTGCCGTTCGACTTCAAGCGTGACGTCATCCCCGGGCATCCGAACCACTTCCAGGTGACGCCGACGGCCACGCTCTACAGCGGCCCCGACACCATCGGCCGCTGCTCGGAGCTATGCGGCCTGTACCACAGCCGGATGCTCTTCCGGATCAAGATCGTGACTCCGGCCCAGTTCACGGCATGGATCACCGCGCAGCAGAAGCTGCAGAACGCATCTGGGGGCGCACAGTGACGACCTACCAGCAGCCCGCTCCGGCCGGATCGGCTGGCCCGCCTCTGGCGGCACCGCGGTCCTACCGCAAGGGCTCGACTGCTGGCCGACTGGCTGTCGTCGACCGACCACAAGGTCATCGGTCACCTGTACCTGTTCACGTCGTTCGGGTTCTTCCTGATCGGCGGCCTGATGGCGATGATCATGCGCGCCCAGCTCATGGGGCCGGACAACCGCATCGTGTCCGACCAGCAGTACAACGAGCTGTTCACGATGCACGGCACGATCATGCTGCTGCTGTTCGCCACGCCGCTGTTTATCGGGTTCGCGAACGAGATCATGCCGCTGCAGATCGGCGCACCGGACGTGGCGTTCCCCCGGCTGAACCTGCTCAGCTACTACATGTTCACCTTCGGCGGGCTGATCCTGGTGGCCAGCTTCCTGACGCCGGGCGGCGCCGCCGCGTTCGGCTGGTACGCCTACTCGCCGCTGACCAGCGCGCAGTACTCGCCGGGCATCGGCGGCGACATGTGGATCATGGGCCTGGTGCTGTCCGGCCTCGGCACGATCCTCGGCGGCGTGAACTTCGTGACCACGATCCTGTGCATGCGCGCGCCAGGCATGACGATGTTCCGGATGCCGATCTTCACCTGGAACATCCTGCTGACCTCGATGCTGGTGCTGCTGGCCTTCCCGGTGCTGGCGGCGGCGCTGCTGGTGCTGGAGATCGACCGAAAACTCGGTGCTCAGGTGTTCTCCGCCAACTCCGGCGGGGCGATCTTGTGGCAGCACTTGTTCTGGTTCTTCGGCCATCCGGAGGTCTATATCGTGGCGTTGCCGTTCTTCGGCATCGCCACCGAAGTCCTGCCCGTGTTCTCGCGCAAGCCGCTGTTCGGCTACAAGGGCCTGGTCGCGGCGACGATCGCGATCGCCGGCCTGTCGCTGACCGTGTGGGCGCACCACATGTTCACCACCGGCGCGGTGCTGCTGCCGTTCTTCTCCTTCATGACGTTCCTGATCGCGGTGCCGACCGGGGTGAAGTTCTTCAACTGGGTCGGCACGATCTGGCGCGGACAGATCACGTTCGAACCCGCGATGCTGTTCATCCTCGGGTTCCTGATCACGTTCCTGTTCGGCGGCCTGACCGGCGTCATCCTGGCCTCGCCGCCGCTGGACTTCGCGGTCAGCGACTCCTATTTCGTGGTGGCGCACTTCCATTACGTGCTGTTCGGCACCGTGGTGTTCTGCATGTTCGGCGGGATGTACTTCTGGTGGCCGAAGTGGACCGGCAAGATGCTCGACTACCGTCTCGGTCAGTGGCACTTCTGGCTGGTGTTCCTCAGCTTCAACGGCACCTTCCTGGTGCAGCACTGGCTGGGCTTGATGGGCATGCCGCGCCGGGTGGCCAACTACCCGTTCCTGCCGCATCTGGCGACCACGCTGAACGACATTTCCTCGATCAGCTCGTTCGTGCTCGGCGCCTCGACCTTCGTCTTCATCTACAACGTTTACAAGACGTGGAAGACGGGGGAGACGGTGACCGAGGACGACCCGTGGGGCTTCGCGAACTCGCTGGAATGGGCGACGTCCTGCCCGCCGCCGCGGCACAACTTCACCTCGATCCCCCGGATCAGGTCCGAGCGGCCTGCGTTCGACCTGCACTACCCGCACATCAGGACCGGCCGGGACCGGCACCTCGAGCATGAGCAGCAGTCGATCGGAGCGGGCTCGTGAAAGTAGAGGGCTACCTCTTCCTGGGCTGTGCCGGATTCTTCGGCGCCGCAGATGTCGTGTACTGGTACTTCTCGCACGATCCGACGGGTACCACCGCGCTGGCGCTGGCGGTCTGCCTGGCCTTCCTGGTCGGCTTCTACGTGCTGTTCACCGGCCGCCGGCTGCCCGAGCGGCCGGAGGACAACCCGGATGGCGAGGTCGACGAGGGTGTCGGCGAGCTCGGCTTCTTCAGCCCGCACAGCTGGTGGCCGCTGTTCGTCGGCCTGGCGGCAGGCTTCGCCGCGCTCGGCGTGGCCATCGGCTGGTGGATGTTCCTGATCGGGGTCCTCGCCCTGCTGCTGGCGGTCATCGGGTTCGTCTTCGAGTACTACCGCGGGCATTACGCCCACTGAGCTTCCGCTGCTGGAAAGGCGCGCCGCCGACTAGGGCGGCGCGCTTTTTCGCGCCTCCGTCCTGACATGGCGACCCGGCAGCAGCGTGCGGTGGCCGCGTTCCTCTAGGCCGGGAAGGCCATTGCCATCACGGGTGTCACAGCGGTCCGGTGGCATGGTCTGCAGGCTGACCTGGTCGCGAGCGGAGCGCAGCGCGGCAAGGACAGCAGCTGGCAGTTGCCTCTGAGCTCAGGCGGTCTCAGGCCGTGGTGGCCAGGAGGATCAAGTCCGCGCTCGCGGCTTCCCGCGGCCCGCTGCCGCATATTGTGACGCGCCCTGCAGTCTGAGTGCCCAAGGCCCTGTACGGCGCTTACGGCGTCGGCTGAGGCCGTCTAGAGCCACGTTTCAGGTCGTCGTGGCTGAGCTGCGGCGTGAACACAGCAATCGGGCCCGGCAGCAGAGCTGGTGCCGGGCCCGATTGCCAGATCTGAGCCGTCCTAGTGCTCGTCCTCGCCGCTCGCGGGCACCGTGGCGTGCTCGCCGTGGCCGTTGCCCTCGACCGCGTGGCCGTTGCCGTGCCCGTTGCCGTGGATGTCGGGCATCGGCGCGCTCTCGGTCACCACGTTGTAGAGGCGCTCGCGGACCTTGCCGAGCCCGCCGCGCATGCCCCGGGCCGGAACCTCGGTCTCGGCGCTCTCGCCCGGCGGCAGCGGGGCGTGCGGCACACGGGAGGCCAGCACGGCCAGTGACTCGTCGTCGACCGGCCTGGTCTCCTCGATGAACTCGCCGCCTGGCAGCTGCCGGATGATGCCCGTCTCCACGCCGTGCTCCAGCAGCTTGTTGTCCTTGCGCTGCAGGCCGAGGCAGACGCGTTTGGCGATCCAGTAGGCGATCGCCGGCACCACAAAGACCCCCACCCGGGCGATCCACGTGGTGATGTACAGCGGGATGTTCAGCTGATCGGCGATGATGTCGTTAGCGCCCTCGGCCCACAGGACGCCATAGAACGCGATCATCGAGATGCCCAGTGCGGTCCGGGTGGGCGCGTTCCGCGGCCGGTCGTTGAGATGGTGCTCGCTCCGGTCGCCGGTGATCCACTGCTCCAGGAACGGCCAGATCGCCGCGCCGCCGAACACGATGCCGAGCGGCAGCAGCGCCGGCACGAACACGTTGAAGGCAAAGGTGTGGTGGAAGAACACCCACTGCCAGGGCGGGAACAAGCGGAGCGAGCCTTCGAGCGCTCCCATGTAGAAGTCCGGCTGCGAGCCCGCGGATATGGCCACCGGGTTGAACGGTCCGTACAGCCAGACTGGGTTGATCTGGGTGAACGTTGCCGCAAGCGTCAGGCAGGCGAACACGAAGAAGAAATACGCGCCAGTCTTGGCCATGAAGTACGGGTACAGCGGCGCGCCGACCACGTTGGTGTTCGTGCGGCCCTTGCCTGGCATCTGGGTGTGCTTCTGGTGGAACATCAGGAACAGGTGCACCGTGACCAGCGCCAGGATCAGGCCGGGGATCACGAGCACGTGCAGGATGTACAGCCGGGGGATGATGTCGTTCCCGGGGAACGGCCCGCCGAACAGGAAGTAGGCCAGATAGGTCCCGACGATCGGGAACGACTGCAGGATGCCCTCGGTGATGCGCAGGCCAGCGCCAGACAGCAGGTCGTCCGGGAGCGAGTAGCCGAACAGGCCCTCGAACATGCCCAGGGTGAACAGCACGATGCCGATGAGCCAGTTGATCTCGCGCGGCTTGCGGTAGGCGCCGGTGAAGAACACCCGGATCATGTGGGCCATGATGGCGGCCATGAACAGGTCGGCGGCCCAGTGGTGGATCTGCCGGATGAGCAGGCCGCCGCGGACGTCGAAGCTGATGTTCAGCGTCGAGGCGTAGGCCTCGCTCATCTTGACGCCGCGCAGCGGGATGTAGCCGCCGTGGTACACGACCTGGGTCATGCTCGGCTGGAACCACAGCGTCAGGAACGTGCCGGTCAGCAGCAGGATGATGAACGAGTACAGGATGATCTCGCCCAGCAGGAACGACCAGTGGTCCGGGAAGACCTTCCGCAGCAGGACACGGACTCCGCGCGCGCCGTGCAGGCGGTCATCCAGCCAGGTTCCCGTGCCCTCAAGCGCCCGCTCCGCGCTCATGCGCGCTCCCAGAAACTCGGGCCGACCGGCTCGTGGAACGGGCCGGTGGCGATCAGGTACCCCTGCGAGTCGACACCGATGGGCAGCTGCGGCAGCGGCCTGGTGGCCGGCCCGAAGATGACCTGAGCGCCCTCGTTCGCGACAAAGGTCGACTGGTGGCACGGGCAGAGAATGTGGTGCGTGGTCTGCTCGTACAAGCCGGCCGGACAGCCCAGGTGGGTGCAGATCTTGGAGTAGGCGACGATGTTCTCAACTGTCCAGTTCTGCACGACCTTCTTGTCCACGGGGTGGTTCGCGGTGGTGAAGTCCAGCTGACCCGGGCGGAACTTGATGATGATCACCGCAGCCTTGGCCATCGCGTCGTCGTCGTCGAGGTATCCCTCAGGGCCGACGCTGATCAGCGAGCCGGGCGAGCTGAACTCGGCGATATTGATCGGCCTGTTCGTGCCGTAGGCCATCAGGCGCAGCCCCTTCCGCCAGACGGTGGTGTCCAGGCTGGTGCCCGGCAGCGGGCCGGTGTCCCGCAGCAGGAACAGCGGGGCGAGGCCCAGCGGGACGGTCGCAGCAATGAGGGTGCGCCGCAGGATCGGCCGCTTGGTGAACTGACTGGCGTCCGCGCCCTCGGTGAACGTCTCATCGAACGAGGCCCGCTCGGCGTCCGTCGACCGCATCGGGTGCCGCTGCTCCGTCCACTCGACGTTCGGCATGAGGTGCCGCACCCAGAGGGTGGCGCCGATGCCGAGCGCCAGGAAGACGACGGACAGTGACCCGCCGAGCGCGAGGTTGGAGTGCAGCACCCTGGTGATCGACCCGATGTCGATGGTGGCGTAGAAGACCAGGAACGCGAAGCCCGCCAGCATGGCCAGGATGAACAGTGCCGCGACGAGTTTCTCGATCTTCTTAGCGCGGACCATGTCCTCCGGGTCAGGCGGCAGCTCGCGGACGGCTGGCTTGCCGCCGTCACCGTCACCGTCACCATGCTCGGGCAGCATCGTTCGCGCGACGGCCGGAGCCGGCGTGCCGATCACCCGGCGCGGGACAGCGCGCCCCTCGGTCTCCGGGTGACTGGCCCCCGCGGTTGAGGCGGCGCCCTGGCTCTCGCCGCCCGTCAGGTACTCAGGCCAGGAAGTGTCGCCGGAATCTCCGGCGGCGGGCAGTCCTTGGGGGTCGGTGTCACTCATGAGCCTTCCCGTGCTTCGCAGTGATCCAGAGCGCCGCCAGCACCATGAAGAACAGCAGACCGAGGAATGCCACCAGGCCCTCGGTCACCGGACCGACCCGGCCCAGACTGAAGCCGCCCGGGTTGGGCTCCGCACGGACAGTGGTGACGTAGGCGATGATGTCCCGCTTCTCCTGCGGGGTAATGGTGAGATCGTTGAAGACCGGCATTGCCTCCGGGCCGGTCTGCATGGCCTCGTAAATCTGTGTCGGCGTCGACGCGGTCAGCGGCGGGCCGAACTTGCCGTAGGTCAGGGCACCGCCGGCCCCGACGAAGTTGTGGCATGCCGCGCAGTTGGCGACGAAGAGCTGCTGGCCGAGCCCCATGTTCGTGCCCGAGGTGCTGACCTGAGCCGCCGAGGGGATCGTCGGGCCGCCACCCAGGGACTGGATGTAGGCCGCGACCGCCAGGGTCTGGGCCGGGGTGAGGTGCGGGGGCTTGCGCTCGGCCTCGGCGGCGTCCGAAGTCAGCGGCATGCGACCGGTGCTCACCTGGAAGTCGACCGCTGCCGCGCCCACGCCGATGAGGCTCGGCGCCTGGCCGCTGACGCCCTGGGCGAACAGGCCGTGGCAGGTCGCGCAGTCCTCCACGAACAGGTCACGGCCCTGCGCGACCTGCGCGGAGTTCGCCGCCGCCGGCGAGGCCGCCGAGGCGTTCCCGCTAGTGGTGAGCACGGCATAGGCCGTGCCGATGATGACGAGCGCGAGCGCGACGAGGGCAATTCCCGCTGCCGGGTGCCGCCGCCTCGCAGTGATCCAGCTCACAGCTAACCCCAGTTCCCGGTCAGTGGATCAGGTAGATGGTGGTGAACAGCCCGATCCAGACCACGTCGACGAAGTGCCAGTAGTACGACACGACGATCGCGCTGGTCTGCTGTTCGAGCGTGAATCTCTTGGCCGCGAACGTTCTGCCGAGCAGGAACAGGAACGCGATCAGTCCGCCGGTGACGTGCAGGCCGTGGAACCCCGTGGTCAGGAAGAACACCGAGCCGTAGTTGTTCGACGACAGCGTCAGGTGCTGCTTGCGGATCAGGTCCAGGTACTCGTAGCCCTGACCGCAGACGAAGTACAGGCCCATCAGGAAGGACAGGACGTACCACTCGCGCAGGCCCCACTTGGGGAAGTTCCAGATCCGGCCCGCTCGCCGGATCTGGTGCCGCTCGACCGCGAAGACGCCCAGCTGGCACGTCACGCTGGACAGCAGGAGCACGATCGTGTTCGTCGAGGCCAGGGCCAGGTCGAGGTGCGCCTTGGGCCAGGCCTGGCCCATGCCCTTGTCGACGGACCTGACGGTGAAGTACATCGCGAACAGCGCCGCGAAGAACATGAGTTCCGACGACAGCCAGACGATCGTGCCCACGCTGACGAGGTTGGGCCGGCTGGTTGTTCCTCTGGGAACTACCTCTGTAGATGCTGTGACCACGGGGCCATTATTACGACAACGCGTAGGCGTGCGTAGCCCGACCCCCCGGGTCGGTAGCATCCTTTGCCATGAAGGTTGTCGTGTATAGCCATGATGCCGACACTCGGGGCCGGGTGCGGCTTGCGATCGGCCGCCCGGCCCCCGATGTGCCGGAAGCGGAGATCATCGAAGTCGCCACCGAGGCCATGCTGCTCCGGCTGCTGGACGCCGGCGGCGCCGACGTCCTGATGCTGGACGGTGAGGCCCAGCCCGCAGGCGGGATGGGCATCTGCCGGCAGGCCAAGGACGAGATCCATGACTGCCCGCCGGTGCTGCTGATCATCGGGAGGGCCGACGACGGCTGGCTGGCGACCTGGTCCCGCGCCGACGCGGTGATCAGCCATCCGATCGACCCGGTCGAGCTGGCGCGAGAGCTCGCGGGCCTCATGCGGCAGCGGTCGGCCGGCACCGCGGTCGTCCAGGCCTGAACGCAGGCCAGCCTGGCCGGCGTCCTGCGCCGGCCCGCTCCCGCGGAATGCCCGGAAGGACTGCCCGTTTCTCCACCAGAATGGAAACGAGGCAGTCCGACTCTCCGGCAGTCTTCCCGCACTCAGATCGAGGTGGCCCAGATGGATTCGCGGACGAGCTGGCCGGCCTTGATCGGCGCGCTCATCAAGGGTGAGCACCTGGCGCCGGACGAGACGGCCTGGGCGATGAACGAGATCATGGACGGCGCGGCAACCCCCGCCCAGATCGCGGGCTTCGGCGTGGCGCTGCGGATCAAGGGCGAGACGCCCGGCGAGGTCACCGGCCTGGCCCAGGGAATGCTCGACCACGCGACGCCGATCTCGATCCCCGGCCGGACCGTTGACCTGGTCGGCACCGGCGGCGACGGCGCGCGCACGGTCAACATCTCGACCATGGGCACGATCGCGGCCGCGGCTGCCGGTACCCGGATGGTCAAGCACGGCAACCGGGCCGCCTCCTCGGCGTGCGGCACGGCCGATGTCCTGGAGGCGCTGGGCGTGGTGATCGACCTGCCAGCGCCCGCGACCGAGGAACTGATGTCCGAGGTCGGCGCCGTGTTCCTGTTCGCGCCGCTGTATCACCCGGCGCTGCGGCACGTGATCGTGCCGCGCCGCGAGCTCGGGGTGCCGACGGTCTTCAACGTTCTCGGCCCGGTGGCCAATCCGGCCCGGCCGGCCGTGCAGGCCCTGGGCGTGGCGGATGCCCGGATGGGCCCGATCCTGGCCGGCGTGCTGGCGGCCCGGGGGTGCTCCGCGCTGGTCTTCCACGGCAGGGACGGCCTGGACGAGCTGACGACGACGGCACCGTCCGCCGTGTGGATCGTGTACGACGGCACGGTCACCGAGACCGAGTTCGACCCGGCCAGCATCGGCATCTCCCGCTCCGTCCCGGCGGACCTGGTGGGCGGCGACCAGGTGCACAACGCCGGCGTGGCGCGCGAGTTCCTGGCAGGCCGCCAGGGGCCGGTGCGGGAGACCGCGCTGCTGAACGCCGGCGCCGCGCTGGCCGCGGACGCCGGGGTCAGCGGCGCGGACGGGCTGGCGCCCGCACTCGCGGACGGCTACCGGCGCGCAGCCGAGGCAGTGGACTCGGGCGCGGCCGCCGATCTGCTCGAGCGCTGGGTCG
Organism: uncultured Actinomycetota bacterium; assembly: GCA_963711535.1. Classification (GTDB taxonomy): domain Bacteria; phylum Actinomycetota; class Actinomycetes; order Streptosporangiales; family Streptosporangiaceae; genus JAJYUU01. The sequence goes on from CAVQEN010000020.1 coordinate 31,691, forward strand.
CCGCCAGTCAGCGGCTGGGGCGGGCCAGTCAGGACTCGGTGTAGCCGAGCGAGAACGCGGCCTCCAGATCGTGCCGGGAGTACGTGCGGAACGCGATGTGCGTCTCGGTGTGCGTCACGCCCGGCACCTTGTTGACAGTGCCCGGGATCACGTCGCCGAGCTCGTCGTGCGCGCGCACCCGGACAATCGCAACCATGTCGAACTCGCCGGTCACCGAGTAGACCTCGGTCACTGCCGGGATCTGGGCGATCGCCTCGGCCGTCTCCGGGATGCTGGCGACGTCGGCCTTGATCAGAACGATTGCGGTGACCACAGCTTGCCTCCTGCGCTGGCGGGATCACGCGCCCCGGCCGCGGCAGTAGCGTACGCCCGGCGGCCGGAGCGGTGCGTACCCGTCGGCTCAGCGCAACGACCTTGATCAACATGATGATCCCGGTGCTCCGGTCCCGGCAGCGGGCCGCCGGTGGCAGCCCGGCCGGGATGTGGTCAGCTGGCGATCCGCATGACGCGGGAGCGGGCCGGCGGTGGCAGGCCGGCCGCCAGCTTCAGCAGGCCCGCCAGGACGTCGGCTGTCGCCTTCGCGTCGGCCAGCGCGCGATGGCAGGGCGCGGTCGCTGCCGCAAAGTACTCGGCCAGGGTGCCGAGCCTGCAGTCGGGCACGTCGTCGGCGCTGAGCAGCAGCCGGGCGAGCACCGCAGTGTCGAGCACGGCTACCGGCGGCCAGGCGATGCCGTTGGCCGCGCAGGCCGTGGTCAGGAAGCCCAGGTCGAATGGCGCGTTGTGGGCGACGAGAACGCTGTCGCTGGCAAACGCCAGGAACGCCCGCAGCGCGGGCCCGGGCAGCGAGGCGCGGCTGACCATCGCGTCGGTGATCCCGGTGAGTGCCGTGATGTCGGCCGGGATCGCGCCAGCAGTGCGCACCAGCATCGCGAACTCGCCGGTGAGCTGACCCCCGCCGACGCGCACCGCGCCGATCTCGGTGATCTCGGCCTGCTCATCCAGCCAGCCGGTGGTCTCGACGTCGACGACCACGAAGCTGAGCTGCGCCAGTGCTCCGATCACGTTTTCACGCTAGAACCCGGTGCTGACAGTCCGCCTGAGGCACGCCGCGCTGCTGCAGTTGTGGCCTGGTACCGGTACTCGTGACCGAACTGCTGCCGGGGACGTTATGGCTCCGTTACTTGCTAATCGGCCAGCGCGGACAAGCGGTACTTACGGTAAGAGTGGGCGAAGCGGTTGAATCTGCCCTCCGGGCGCCACTAGGGTCAGGCAGCGAGCCGCATCGTTAGCAGTCGCCACTCGGCGGCGGCGAGCGGCCCGAGCCAAATCTCCGCGTACGCCGGCCAGCTGGCTGGCGGGAGAGCCGGGGACCCACCGGGCGGCGCGCACTGCGGCACCACGAGCAGCGCGGTGCCGCCAGGGGTGAATCGGCCCGGGATCCCCACCGGGCCGTAGGGCAGACTTCCACAGCCCGAACCCGTCAGCTGACCCGGTAGGCCGACAGTGGAAGAAGGAGCGTGCCACACAGGTGCATACGCCGCCGTCGGTTCGCAGGATCGTCAGGCAACGCGTCGCGGTTGTGACCGTCTCGGTCTTTGCCGCCGGACTGCTCTTGGGCGTGACGAGCAGCGCTGGCGCAGCACCGGCACCGACGGTCAGCCAGGTCCAGGCCAAGCTCAAGTCGCTGGAGACGAAGGCGGCTCAGCTGGACCAGCAGTACGACCAGGTTAAGCAGCAAGTGAGCTCCACCGATCAGCGGCTGGCGCTGATCGACAAGCAGATCAGCAAGGACAACGCGCAGTTCGGCTCGATGCGGCAGGAGATCGAGCGAATCGCCATCACCGACTACGAGGATGGCAACCTCAACTCCTCGATCGCCCTGCTCGACTCGGGCAACCCGCAGCAGATCCTCGACCAGTCGTCGATTCTGCTGGAGCTCTCGGACACCAACAACGCGCAGATCAGTCAGTTCCTCTCGGCCACCAGGCAGCTGACGAACGCACAGCTCGCCGCCCGCCGTACCAAGGCCGGGATCGTCCAGCTCAAGACCAGCCTGCTCAAGCGCAAGGCGTCGATGAACAAGCTGGTCTCGCAGGAAGAGTCACTGCTCGCTCAGCTGACGCCTGCCGAGCAGACCGGTGTCAGCGCCGGCGGCGGCTCGACCAGCGGCACGTACACCGGTCCGACGAGCTCACAAGCGGATAAGGCCGTGGAGTTCGCCTATGACCAGCTCGGCTGCCCGTATGTCTACGGCGGCACTGGTCCCTGCGCGGATGGCTTCGACTGCTCCGGTCTCACCATGCAGGCCTGGGCCTACGCGGGCGTGTCCATCCCGCGCACGAGTTACGAGCAGCTCGATGATCTGCCGCAGGTGAGTCTCGGCAACCAGGAGCCGGGCGACATCCTGGTCTTCCTCGACGGCGCTCACGTGGGTATCTACGTCGGCGACAACAAGCTCATCGACGCTCCGCAAACGGGCGAGGACGTCGAGCTCGTCTCGTTCACCGGCTGGTACCGCGACAACCTCTACGCCATCGTCCGCCCGTAGCAGATCACCTGGCGGCTCACCCGCCGCGTGAGCCGCCAGGTACGATCAGTCCTTTCGCGACGCCCGGTGCCACCTCAGGCAGTGCCGGGCGGCGCGCGGGAGCCAGATGACCAAGGTCCTGATCGTCACCAACGACTTCCCGCCGCGCAGCGGCGGGATTCAGTCGTTCGTCCACAACCTGGCGAGCCGGCTGCCCGCTGACGGGGTCGTGGTGTATGCCCCGGCGTGGGACGGTGCCGCTGAATTCGATGCCCGGCAGCCGTTCCCCGTCGTCCGGCACCCGCGCTCACTGATGCTTCCGCTCCCGCAGACCGGCGCCCGCGCCTGCGCGCTGCTGGCCGACTACGGCTGTGACACGGTGCTGTTTGGCGCGGCCGCACCGCTGGGCCTGCTGGCGCCGCGGCTGCGCAGGGCCGGGGCGAGGCGGATCGTCGGGCTCACCCACGGGCACGAGGCCGGCTGGGCCGCGCTGCCCGGGGCGCGGCGGCTCCTGCGCACCATCGGTGACAACGTCGACGTGCTCACCTACCTGGCCGAGTACTTCCGCATCCGCCTCGCCCGGGCGCTGTCACCGGACGCAGCCGCGCGGATGGTGAGGCTGACACCGGGCGTCGATCCGGCCGAATTCCGGCCCGGCTCCGGCGGCGACGGTGTGCGCCGCGAACTGGGCATCGCGCCCAGCCGCCCGGTCGTCGTCTGCGTGTCCCGCATGGTGCCGCGCAAGGGGCAGGACCTGCTGCTGCGCGCCTGGCCACAGGTCCGGGCAGCGACGACCAGCGACCCGCTGCTGCTCCTGGTCGGCGACGGCCCGTACCGCTCAAGGCTCGGCCAGCTCGCGCAGCAGTCCGGCGCAGGCGACTCGGTGGTCTTCACCGGCCCGGTGAGCTGGGCCGACCTGCCGTCCTACTACGACGCCGGCACCATCTTCGCGATGCCGTGCCGCACCCGCCGGGGCGGACTGGACGTCGAGGGCCTCGGCATCGTGTATCTCGAGGCATCCGCAACGGGACTGCCGGTCATCGGCGGCGACTCCGGCGGCGCACCCGACGCGATCCTCGACGGCGAGACCGGCTACGTAGTTCCCGGCCGGGACGCTGACGCGCTGGCTCGCCGGCTGACTGAGCTGCTAGCCGATCCCGCGGGAGCGGCCGCGATGGGCGACAAGGGCCAGGCCTGGATCGACCGGGAATGGACCTGGGACCTCGTCGCCGAGCGCCTGCAGCACATCCTGGCCGGCCACCTCGGTTAGCCGCGCAAGGCCGGTGCCAGCCGCAGCGCTACCCCGCGTAAATCGCCTCGATCTCGGCCGCGAAATCCTTGCTGACCACCGCGCGCTTCACCTTCAGCGAGGGCGTGAGGTAGCCGTTCTCGGTCGTGAAGTCGACCGGCAGCACCGTGAACTTCCGGATCGACTCCGCGCGGGAGACCGCCAGGTTGGCGTCGTCGACCGCCAGTTGCAGCTCCGCGAGCAGGTCCGGGTCACTGGCCAGGTCAGCGGCCGTGGCATCGGCGGGCTTGTCGTGCTGCTTCTTCCAGTAGTCCAGCGCCTCCGGGTCCAGCGTGATCAGGCACGCGATGAACGGCCGCCTGTCGCCGACCACCATGCACTGGCTCACCAGCGGGTGAGCGCGGAGACGGTCCTCGAGCACATTCGGCGCCACGTTCTTGCCGCCGGCAGTGACGATGAGCTCCTTCTTCCGCCCGGTCACCGAGAGGAAGCCCTCGTCGTCCAGTGACCCGAGGTCGCCGGTGTGGAGCCAGCCCTCGGCGTCGATCGTCTCCTTGGTGGCTGCCTCGTTCTGCCAGTAGCCAGCGAAGTCGAGCGCGCCGCGCACCAGGATCTCGCCGTCATCGGCGATCCGGGCGCTGACACCGGGCAGCGGCTGGCCGACCGTGCCGATCTTGTTTCGGGCGGGCTTGTTCACCGTCGCGGCCGCCGACGTCTCAGTCATGCCATAGCCCTCGAGCACCGTGATCCCGGTCCCGCGGAAGAAGTGGCCGAGCCGGTCACCGAGCGGGGCGCCGCCGGACACCGCGTACCTGACCCGCCCGCCTACGGCGGCGCGCAGCTTGGTGTAGACGAGACGGTCGAACAGCGCGTGGCGCAGCTGCAGGCCGAAGCCCGGCCCGCCAGCGTCCCTGGCCTGGCTCCAGGCGACTGCCGTAGCGGCCGCGGCGCCGAAGATCTTCGCCTTAGCCGGGCTCTCCGAGGCCTGCTGCTGCGCGGTGTTGTACACCTTCTCGAACACGCGGGGGACGGCCAGCAGGAACGTGGGCCGGAACTCGCGCAGGCCGTCGGCCACCGTGGCTATGTCCTCCCAGTGGCCCAGGACGGCGCCGGACTCCAGGCAGCCAATCTCGATGATCCGGGCGAACACGTGCGCCAGCGGCATGAACAGCAGCGTCCCGCCGCCGCGGATCTCGAACACCTCGGTCAGGGCGCCGTGCACGGCGTTCCGGACGGCCGATAGCAGGTTGCGGTGGGTCAGCTCGCAGCCCTTCGGACGGCCGGTCGTACCGGACGTGTAGATGATGGTTGCCAGGTCGCCTGCCCGCCGAGCGGCTCGCTGCGCGCGCAGCTGATCGTCGGTCACGCCGGAACCGGTGGCCGCGAGCTCGTCCAGCCCGTCGATGCGCCAGAGCTGGCCGAGCCCGGGCAGCCGGTCCCGGAGGCTCTCGATCTTCTCGGCGTGGGCGTCCGTCTCGGCGATCGCGGCCCGCGCTCCTGAGTCGCTGATGATCCACTCGACCTGCTCGGCCGAGTCGGTCTCGTACACCGGAACGACCACGGCGCCAGCCGACCAGAGGGCGTAGTCGGCGAGCGTCCACTCATACCGGGTGCGGGACATCAGCGCGACCCGGTCACCTGCCTGGATGCCCGCCGCGATCAGGCCCTTGGCCAGCGCGGTGACCTGATCGCAGAACGCCGTGGTGGTGACGTCCTGCCAGACTCCGCCAGCCGAACGCCGGCGCAGCATCACCTCGTCGGGCTCCGCGGCCGCGCGACTGAAGACCACGTCGGCCAGGCCAGCGTCGTCAGGGATCTCGATGAGAGCGGGAATACCGAACTCGAGCACTGGCCCTCCAGCTACCACGTTTCCATCCTGATGGTCTGCGACGTTACCCCGCCGTGGCGCTCGCAGTCCGGCGCGGGCCGGCAGGCCGGCGTGCCGGATATGCCTACTGTAGGTGGATGCGGGTGCACGTGGTAAGCGATGTTCACGGCCGGGCTGACGCGCTGCGCGCGGCCGGAGACGGCGCCGATGCGTTCATCTGCCTCGGTGACCTGCTGCTCTTCATCGACTATGCCGATCACAGCCAGGGGATCTTTCCGTCGCTGTTCGGCGCCGAGCAGGCCGCCCGGCTCGTCGAGCTGCGCTCCGCGGGCCGGTTCGACGAAGCCAGGGCCATGTCGGGGGAACTGTGGGCGCAGCTGGGCGGTGACCCGCGGCAGCACATCGAGGATGCGGTGGCGCGGCAGTATGCCGAGCTCTTCGCCGCGATGCCAGTGCCTTCGTACCTCACGTACGGAAACGTGGACGTGCCCAGGCTCTGGCACGAGCACGCGCGGCCGGGCCAGCACATCCTGGACGGTGAGCGGGTCGAGCTTGACGGCCGGACCTTCGGGTTTGTGGGCGGCGGGCTGAAGACCACTTACCGGACGCCGAACGAGCTCGACGACGAGTTGTTCGCGGCCAAGGTCGAAGCCATCGGCGCGGTCGACGTGCTGTGCGCGCATATCCCGCCAGACGTGCCCGAGCTGCTCTACGACACCGTCGCCCGGCGGATGGAGCGGGGCAGCGAGGCGCTGCTGGCCGCCATCGAGAAGACGAGCCCCCGGTATGTGCTGTTCGGCCACGTGCACCAGCCACTGCAAAGCCGCATCCGGATCGGCAGTACCGAGTGCGTCAACGTCGGTCACTTCCGGGCGAGCGGGCGGCCGTTCGTTCTTCAGTGGGGTTAGCCAGCCGCGCCCGGGCAGCCTGACCTGCGCTGTCGGGAAATGGCCAGGCCGGGAGGTACGCTCCGAGTCATGGCGGACAGGACATCCTCGAGCACTACCGTGGCGGCAGGGCGGTCGGCGGTCATGGCGGTGATCGCTGATTTCGCGGCCTACCCGGACTGGGCCACCGGGGTGCGGTCCGCCGAGGTTCTGGAGGCCGGGCCGGACGGCCGTGCCCGCCGGGTGCGGTTCGGGCTCGAGGCCGCCGTCATCCGGGATAGTTACGTGCTGGCCTATGACTGGGACGGCGATGCGGCGGTTCGCTGGGAGCTGGCAGAGCCCGGCTCGATGGTGACGGAAATGTCGGGCGCTTATCTGCTCGCTGACGATGGCTCCGGGACTGGCGTGAGGTACGAGCTGGCGGTCGGGACCCGGATGCCGATGATCGGTATGCTCAAGCGCCGCGCCGAGAAAACGATCATCGATACGGCGCTTAAGGGGCTGAAATCCCGGGTCGAGTCCCGCGCCCGGACTTCGGCGAAGCCTCAGCCGGAGGCAAGCGGCCCTGGCTGACCAGGGGAGATTGGCCGCTACGCGCGGGGCGCCAGGACGCCGCGCGGTTCGCCGGAACTGATTTCAGCCGGCGGACGTAACGGGGGGCAATGCGGGGGACGATCGGGAAATGGTGACGGCGATGACGGAACAGTCAGGGCCTCCGGACGACTTCTCTGACGAGCCGGGCACGGAAGCCAGCACGCAGCCGGGCGCGGAGACAGGCACGCAGCCGGGCGAGCGCAGCGGCGCGCGCCAGGCAGATAGCGCGAGCTCCGGCGGCCGGCCCGGCGACGGCTCGGTGTGGGCTGACGCCACCCGGCCGGACACCGGCGAAGCGGAAGTAGCTGCTGACCAGGCGGACACGCGGGCCGGGCCGGAGCCGGCCAGGCGGGACGCGGCCAGGGCGGATGCGGGCGCGGGCCTGGCCGACGTGGGCACGGGCCGGCCGCCTGAGGCGCGGCAGGGGACCGGTCGGACTAGCTCTGGCTGGTCGGGCTCGAGCCGCTCGGGCGCGGGCCGACCCGGTACCAGCCGTTCGGCAGGCGGGCGTTCCCGGCCGGGCGCGCCCGGCACCGACCTGTTCGGCGAGCTGCAGCGCTGGTTCATCCGGCAGAGTGCCAAGAATGTGCGCCGCGAGATCTCCGGCCAGGTTCGGCGGTCGCTCGGCGGCAGTCGCCCGGATAATTCTGATATATGGGACACGGCCACCACCGAGATCCCGCCGGAGGTCGGCGAGTCGCCCGAGTGCCAGTGGTGCCCGATCTGCCGGGCGGCGCGGCAGATGCGCGAGTCCGGACCTGGCCTCGGCGGCCAGCTGACCGGTGCCGGGACGGCCGTTGCCTCGGCTGTTCAGGATGCCATCGGAGCGCTGGACGGCCTCCTGTCCCGGTCCGGCGGCAGCGCGGACGGCCGCTCCGCCCCGGACGCGAGAGGCGGCACGGGCGGGTCCGGCAGGGACTCAGGTGCGGACTCGGACGGGCAGGGGCATGGGGCTGACGATCGGAGTTGACGTCGGCGGCACCAAGGTTGCGGCCGGAGTCGTCGACAACGACGGGCGGATCGTCGAGAAGCTGAAGCGCAGCACGCCTGCCGCTAGCCCGGGGAGCACGATCGATGTCATCGCGGGCGTGCTGATCGAGTTGCTCGAGCGGTACGACGTGGAGGCGGTCGGTATCGGCGCCGCGGGATTCGTGGATCAGACGCGGTCCACAGTGCTGTTCGCGCCGAATCTCGCCTGGCGGGACGAGCCGGTAAAGAAGCTCGTCGAGGAGCGCATCGGCCGGGCAGTCGTGGTGGAGAACGACGCTAACGCCGCCGCCTGGGCGGAGACGCGACTCGGTGCCGCGCGCGGTCAGCAGCACATGATGCTCATCACGGTCGGGACCGGCATCGGTGCCGGCCTTGTGCTGGACGCGCACCTGTACCGCGGGCGCTTCGGCATGGCCGGCGAGCCAGGCCACTACCGCGTCGTTCCGGACGGCCGCCTGTGCGGGTGCGGCAACCGCGGCTGCTGGGAGCAGTACGCCAGCGGCAGCGCGCTGGTCGCGGAGGCCCGCGACTTCGCCCGCCGCTCACCGGAAGCTGCCGTGCGGCTGCTGCAGCTCGCGGGTGGCAACCCGGAGAGCATCGACGGCCCGACGGTCACGGAGGCGGCCCGCGAAGGAGATGCCGCCGCCATCCGGTGCTTCGAGATCGTGGGCAGCTGGCTTGGCGCGGGCCTGGCCGACCTGTCGGCCATCCTGGACCCCGGCTGCTTCGTCATCGGCGGCGGGGTGTCCGAGGCGGGCGACCTGCTGCTCCGCCCGGCACGGGAGGCTTACGCGCACAACCTGACCGGTCACGCATACCGGGACCTGGCCGACGTGCGGCTCGCCGAGCTGGGTCCGGACGCTGGCCTTATAGGTGCCGCTGACCTGGCCCGGAACGGCTAGTCAGGGCGACTCGCCTGCACGGCAGTCCGTCAGAGAACCGCGCCGTCATCATCGTCGTCCCGGCGCGAGTGGTCGCCTAGCCTCATCACGAGCGTGACGAACCCGGCGACGAATGCGCCGACAGCCACGAACGCTGCCGCCGGCGAGACGGTCATGTGCAGGAACAGGCTGACCACGAGCAGATAGCCAGGTCCGCCGATGACGGCCACCCAAGCGGCCTTCGCGATCGGGTCGAGCTTCGCCGGAGGAGGAAGCGGCACGGGAACATAGCGCTCGTCCCCGTCGTCCTCGTCGGCCGGGGAGTACGAGCGCGGGTCGCCGGCAGCCGGATCACCTTCGCGTGGTCGAACGGCAGGTACGGGCCGACGCGGAACGGGATATCGCCGCGCACCATCGGCACGCCGGGCAGGTCAGCCGGGCCGCTTCCGGAACGCGGTCCTGCTTCGGAACTCGGCCCGTCACCTGAAGCTGGCACGGGGGAGTCCGGCAGATCCTCGCGCGCAGGCCACGGCGCCTGCGCCGCCGTGTCCGCCGGGTCATCGAACCGGGCCACCAGCTCGCGCCAGGCAGTCTCGTCGCCGCTGACCTCGCCGCCGACGTCCCCTGGACCGCTGCTCATCCGCCGTCTATCCCTGCTTGTCGGTTCCCTAACTGGAGCCAGAAGTTGATTCCCGGCTTAGCTCACTATGTATCCGCACGAACTCCAGGCTTCCCGCAAATATTGCCTCGGCATCGTTGTCGAGGGTGGCCACGTGGTAGCTATTGGCCAGTTCTCGAACTTCGAGCTGTCCTGGCCGGAGTGCGTGAGCCAGAAGCTCCAGGCTGGCCGGCCCGACGACGTGGTCGGTCGTGCTGCGGAACGTCAGCACCGGCTGAGTCAGGTCGCCAAGGTGCCGCTGCGTCGCTTTCCACAGACCGGGCAGTGTCGCCGCGGCTTTTGTCGGCGTCCGGTCGTAGCCAGCTTCGCTTGCCTGCGGGTTCTTGATGTCGCTGGCGATGCCCTTGACCGACGGCACCAGCCGCTTCAGGACTGGCGCAACGGCGAACGCCAGCTTGTTGTCCGCAGTCAGCGACGGGTTCACCAGGACAAGACCGCGGATGGCTTCACCCCGGAGCTCGGCGAGCCGGAGCGCCAGGCAGCCGCCCATCGACAGGCCCATCACGAAGATCTCGTCGCAGTGGGCCTGGAGCTCGTCGAACGCACGGTCCACCTCGGCGAACCAGTCTTCCCAGCGGGTCCTGGCCATCTCCTGCCAGGTCGTGCCGTGGCCCGGCAGCCGGGGGAGGGAGACGCTGAGCCCGGCGTCGGCGAGGTACTCGGCCCACGGCCGGAGCGACTGCGGACTGCCAGTGAACCCGTGACAGAGCAGGACACCTGTCGGCCCGCCCTCGCGGGAGCAGGCCTCGGCACCGGGCATTACTGGCATCGGCTGGTCCTCTCCGGTGGCGCCCGCGGACTGGGCTTCTTCCCGAATAGTCGCATGCCAGCCGATCCGGCGGCAGTGGTTACCCCGTCGGTGCGCTCCGATGATCGCCGGACGCCGTCCCGATAAGGCGGCGCCACCTGGAGGCCCTGCGGGCGCGGGCGCTGTGGCGCTTGTCATGCTCTACTTGCGCGGGAAAGTCGTTCGCGAGACTCTTTCGATCATGCGGGAACGTCTTGCTCGCGCTGTCGCCGGTCAGTCCGGTAACGAGCGGCCAGCCGGGTAGTCCAGCGCCACCAATCACGGCAGGAGCAGTTCTCGATGACTTCGGTCAAGACTGGCCGCTCTGGGCAGGGTCCTGACACGATGCTGGCATTCGCTTCCGCACATGTGCTCTGAGCAGGCAGTTTTGCCCAGATCCGGGGTGTGACGGTGTTCTACTGGGTGGTTAAAGCGATCATTGCCCCCTTCCTGCGGGTGATCTTCCGGCCATGGGCCGAGGGCATCGATAACGTGCCGCGCGAGGGCCCGGCCATCCTGGCGAGCAACCATCTGTCGTTTTCCGACCACTTCTTCGCGCCGCTTCCGCTGTCGCGGAAGGTCGTTTTCCTGGCTAAATCAGAATATTTCACCGGCCGCGGCATCAAGGGCCTGGCCAGTAAGGCGTTCTTCAGCGGGATCGGCCAGATCCCCGTCGACCGCACCGGCGGGGCAGCCAGCGAGCGCGCGCTGCGCACCGGTCTGCGCATTCTGGCCGCCGGCGGGGTGCTGGGCATCTATCCCGAGGGGACGCGGACACCGGACGGCCGCCTCTACCGGGGGAAGACCGGTGTGGCACGGCTCGCTCTCGAAGCCCGGGCGCCGGTCATCCCGACCGCGATGATCGGCGGCTTCGAGTTCCAGCCGCCGGGGAGGCTCGCGCCGCGCCTCGCCGTTCGGCCTGGCGTCCGGTTCGGCAAGCCGCTGGATTTCTCCCGTTACTACGGTCTCGAGCAGGACCGGATCGTGCTGCGGGCCGTGACCGACGAGATCATGTACGAGCTGATGAAGCTGTCCGGCCAGGAGTACGTGGACGAATACGCCCAGCGCGCCAAGGGCCGCCTCACTCATCCGCTCCGGCACGAGACCGTGCCAGCCGTACACGAGACCGCGGATGACGACTAGTCGTTTCCTGGCACGTCGGGTGACGTTAGGAGTAAGCAGGGACGCAGCGCAGGCCCGGAACCGGTGACCCGGTCGTCAGCGCCTGCCGGATCAGCCCGATTACCCAGTCCGGCCGCGTCCGGATCTGCCGCGGGCTGATGTGCAGCATGCGGATGCCGGCAGCAGTCATCCGGTCGTGGCGCTGCAGCGTCTGCTCCCAGCCCTCCTGGTAGAAGTGATACTCGCGAGAGTCGACCTCCACGGCGACGCTGACGGCTCCCCACCAGGCGTCTGGTTTGCCGAGGTAGAGATCGCCGAGGTACAGGCGCGGATTCCAGAGCGGTTCGGGCAGCCCGGCCCGCCGGATGAGGTCCATCAGGTCGCCCTCTGCAGGCGAGAGAAGTCCCGCCCTGATCTCGCTCAGCACGGTGGACATCATGCGGGCGCTGGCCAGTCTGCTGTGGCCGAGCTCGGCGGCGAGCTGGTCAGGAGTGCAGCGGCCGCGCTGAACGCCGGCCGCGACGATGGCCCGCATGTCGCGCAGGTTCGTTGCCTGGAGGGCAGCATCGGTGACAGCCCGGGCCGGGTAGGCGAGACGCAGCGCCTGCTCGATCAGGATCCGGTCTGGCAGCCGGGTCGTCCGGTGGATGCGCACGTAGTCCGTGCCGGTCTTGTGGCGCTCGGCGGGCACCAGGACGTCGACGAAATCCGGTCGGCTGCGACCGGTCAGGATCTCGTACCGGCGAAGCGCGGCCTGGCCGGTGAGCACGCTGAACGCGCCGCCGTACAGTGCCGCGGCCATGTCGCGCTGGTCGAGGGTCGGGACGCCGGTGACGGTCAGGTACACGCCAGGAAGGATTGCCTGCCACGGTCCGGCTCGCCGCGTCCGGTACCGGAGCGTGCGGGCAGTAAGACCGAGACCGAGGGCCTGACTGCGGCTCAGGACGCCGAACTGCTTCCGGAGGAGGGCAGCCGCAGGGCCGTTGATGGGGCGCGCGGGTAATCCGGGGATTTTGTCGGATGTGGTCACCGCTTCAGCCTGGCGGCAGGCGCTGACAGTCGCTAAGAATCCGGCATATCTGGCATATCGTCGGGCCGAGCAGTCCCCGTCGGCTTCACAACTCAAACGTATGTGCGAAAAGCGACCAGATCGCGTCGCTTTTCGCACATACGATGATCTGGAGCCAGCGTCTGAGGTCGCATACCGGTCATAAGGGCCCCAGCGGGCCTGGTCTCCGGCCAGCACCGCTCGCCGCAGGGGCATAAGAAGCCAGCACCCGTCTCCGGCCACGCTGGCCGTGCTCCTCACCCGGCCCAGCCCTTGGTCTGCTCGACCGCGCTCCGCCAGCGCTGGTAGCCCGCCTCGTCGCGCTCGCGGGCCGTGAACCGCTGGTCCAGCTGCCAGGTGGCGGCCAGTTCCGCGCGAGAGGACCAGACGCCGGTGGCCAGCCCGGCCAGGAAGGCGGCACCGAGCGCCGTCGTCTCGGCGATCCGCGGCCGCTCGACCGTGCGCTGAAGCTGGTCGGCCTGGAGCTGCATCAGCAGGTTGTTCGCGCTGGCGCCGCCGTCCACGCGCAGGGCCAGCTGGCCGCTAGCCAGACCGGCCTCGGCTGCCATGACGTCCATGACGTCACGGACCTCGCAGGTGATGGCCTCCAGGGTCGCGCGGATGAGGTGGGCGCGGGTGGTTCCCCGGGTCAGGCCGAACATGGCGCCGCGGGCCGCCGGATCCCAGTCCGGCGCGCCGAGTCCGGTCAGCGCCGGCACGAAGACCACGCCCCCGGCATCGGGGACCGAACGCGCCAGCCCTTCACTCTGCCCCGCATGATCGAGCAGCCCGAGCCCGTCGCGCAGCCACTGAATCGCGGCGCCGGTCACGAAGATGGCACCCTCGAGCGCGTACGTCAGCTCGCCGTCGGCCGTCATCCAGGCTACGGTCGACAGCAGCCCGGCCTGTGACCGGACGATCTGCGAGCCGGCATTCACCAGGACGAACGAGCCCGTTCCGTAAGTGCACTTGGCCGCGCCGTCGGCGTAGCAGGCCTGGCCGAACAGCGCCGCCTGCTGGTCCCCGGCAATGCCGGCGATCGGAACAGCGAGCCCGAGGAATGCTTCGGGGTCGGTATGGCCGATGACCCCGGTCGAGGCCACGACCTCGGGCAGGGCATGAGGCGGCACCCCGAACAGCGAGCACAGCTCAGCCGACCACTGCCCGTCGGCCAGGTCGAACAGCAGGGTGCGGGAGGCATTCGAGGCGTCGGTGACGTGCCGCCGTCCGCCGGTGAGCCGGGCAACGAGGTAGGCGTCGACAGTGCCCACGGCCAGGTAGCCGTCGATTACCCCGGCCCAGGTGGACGGCTCGTTCTCGGCCAGCCAGGTGAGCTTCGTCGCGGTGAAGTACGGGTCGATCCGGAGGCCGGTCAGCTCGGCAACGCGCGGCTCGGCGCCCGACTCGCGCAGCCGGTCGCAGATCTGCGTCGTCCGCCGGTCCTGCCAGACGATGGCCCGGCGCGGCGCTGCGAGGGTCGACCGGTCCCACAGCACGGCGGTCTCCCGCTGATTGGTGATGCCGAGGCAGGCAATCGGGGGAGAACCAGCCGATTCCAGTGCCTGAGCGCATGCGGCGAGGGTGGCCTGCCAGATACCCTCGGGCAAGTGCTCGACCCATCCGGGCTGCGGGAAATACTGCCGGAATTCCTGGTATCCGCGGCCCGCAAGGGTCCCCTCTTCGGTCACGATAAGAGCCGTGACGCCGGTCGTTCCGGCGTCAATCGCGAGCACACTCATGAGCACTAGTGTGGCGGTAACGAACACAAGAAAGGGCTGTCATGCGAGTCGGAGTCCTCACCGGTGGCGGTGATTGTCCCGGGCTGAACGCTGTGATCCGCGCGGTCGTGCGGACTGGCGTCGCGGAGCACGGAACTGAGTTCATCGGCTTCCGCGACGGCTGGCGCGGCCCGCTCGAGGGCGACACGATGGTCCTGGATGTGGATGCCGTGCGCGGCATTCTTCCCCGCGGCGGCACGATTCTCGGTTCGTCGCGGACCAACCCGGCGGCCGAGTCCAACACGGTGGACGGCAAGACGGGTATCGAGCGCGTCCAGGAGAACCTCGACAGCCTGGGCGTCGACGCTCTGGTGGCTATCGGCGGCGAGGACACCCTGGGCGTGGCGAGGAAGCTGCACGAGGCCGGCGGCAAGGTGGTCGGCGTCCCGAAGACGATCGACAACGACCTCGGCGCGACGGACTTCACCTTCGGCTTCGACACCGCGGTGAACATCGCGATGGAGGCCATCGACCGGCTGCACACGACGGCCGAGAGCCATCACCGCGCGCTGATCGTGGAGGTCATGGGCCGGCATGCGGGCTGGATCGCGCTGCACGCGGGCATGGCCGGCGGCGCGAATGTGATCCTGATTCCGGAGAAGCCGTTCGACATCGACCAGGTCTGCGAGTACGTGCAGCACCGGTTCCAGAGTCACTACGCCCCGATCGTGGTCGTCGCCGAGGGCGCGCAGGCGAAGGTGTCGGATGCGGACAGCGCCGAGCAGGAGCTGGACTCGTTCGGCCACATCCGGCTGGCTAACCGCGGCGTCGGCCAGATGCTCGCCGACGAGATCGAGCGGCGGACCGGCAAGGAGGCGCGCTGCACGGTGCTCGGCCATATCCAGCGCGGCGGCACGCCCACGGCGTTCGACCGGGTGCTCGCGACTAGGTTCGGCGTGCAGGCCGCGCGGGCAGTCGCGGACGGCGCGTTCGGGAGCATGGTCGCGCTGCGCGGGACGGACATCGTCCGGGTCTCGCTCAAGGAGGCGACCACGGAGCTGAAAACGGTGCCGCCGGAGCGGTATGCCGAGGCCGAGATTTTCTTCGGCTAAAATTCCGGGCCGGAAACGAGGCCGACGCCATCGCGGCACCGGCCTGCTCTCGCCTCTGATCGGTGCGCACTCCGTTCCGGCGGATCGGCTGGCGGGCTCGCGGCGCCCGGGGGACTCACGGCTGGCGGGCGCGGAAGGCCGCGGCCTTGACCCGGTTCTGGCATGCCGTCGAGCAGAACCGGCGCGTGCCGTTCCGGGAGACGTCGACGTACACACGGTCGCAGCGCGGCGCGGTGCAGACGCCGAGCCGGTCATACATCTCCGTGCCGAGCACCACCGCGAGCCCGGTCGCGCAGCCGGCTGACCAGCCCTCGACGAGCGAGTCAGTCCGGCCATGGAAGTGCAGGTGCCATGGCTCGCCGTCGTGCCTGTCGAGCTGCGGATGTGTTCCGGTGTCGGCGAGCATGGCATTCACCTGCCCGGCTGCTGCATCGACGGCGCCGGTCTCAACCGCGTCGAACACGACGCGGAGCCGGCCCGCCGTCGCCGCCAGATCGCCTGCCTCTGCCGTCGTGACCAGGCGCGCGGTCCGCTGGCCGGTGCGGAGCGCCTCGGTGGCGGCGTGACAGGCAGCCTCGCCCGCTGGCGGCTCGAAGGCGCGGCCGCGCGCCTCGCCCGGTGTCAGCGCGTTGACCAGGCTGACCGCCACGGTGACCACGGCGTCTACGTGACTGGTGAAATTCACTTGACCGGTTATGTCCTCGTCGTTAGGTTGTGACTGTCGAAACTCTATACGCCAGTCACCAGAAGCGACAGCCACAGAAGCGAGGAGCAATGACAGCAGCCGCCAGCCAGACCGCCAGTCCCGCGATCAGCCCGGAGGCTGCGCGGACCTGGATTGACCGCTGGGACGCGCAGCAGCAGAACTACCTGCCCGATCGCGAGGAGCGGTTCACGGCGCTGATCGACGCCGTGGAGGCCGGCACGGGCCGGCCAGACCCGCTCGTCCTCGACCTCGGAAGCGGCCCTGGCTCCCTGTCGGCTCGGCTGCTGCGCCGGCTCCCGGCTGCGACCGTCGTCGCGGTCGATGCCGACCCGCTGACACTGGGGCTGGGCCGGGCGGCATGGCGCGATCTGGCCGGCCTTCGTTTCGCGGACGTCGACCTGCGGGCGCCGGGCTGGTCGGCGAAGCTCGGCCTTGACCGGCAGCCGGACGCCGCGGTGAGCACGACGGCGCTGCACTGGCTGACGGAGCCCGCCCTGGTTGCGGTGTATACCGAGCTTGCTCAGACGCTCCGGCCAGGCGGGCTGCTACTGAATGGCGATCACATGCGGGAGGACGATGCCGCGCCCACACTCGTCCTGCTGGGACGTGAGCTCATCGAACGGGAGGAGCAGCGGCGATTCCCGGACGGGCAGTCCGAGAGCTGGACTGACTGGTGGGACGCGGCGGCCACGGACCCGGCACTGTCGGCGCTGGTGCGGGAGCGCGAGTCGCGGCACGTTGACTCCGAGCACCACGGCTCACCGGCTGGCCGCTTCAATGTCCAGGTGGCGGCACTGCGCGCAGCTGGGTTCGCCGAGGTCGGGACGCTGTGGCAGCGCGGCGAGAACCGGCTGCTGTGCGGCGTCCTGCCGGCCTAAGCGCACTTGTGCCAGGCCGCTGAGTAGTCGCCGGGCGGGGTCGCTAGCTCGAAGTGGTGACCCCGCCCGGTGAGGAACAGCGAGATGTTCCACGTCGTGCACGCGGCGTGGTTCGGGCTGCTGGTCGCCTGCTGATGGCTGGTGAAGGTGACGTCGGCCTGCACACGGCGGTGGCTCGACTGACTGATGGCGGTGAGCGTGACAGCGGAGTCGCTGGTGCTGCCGTAGCCAGAACTGAACGTCGCCGCCGACAGACCGCCGCGAACCGCGGCGCTGAACAGTCGGCGGTAGGCCGCGTAGTCGTGGGCGTTAATGGCGGCGAAGTAGCGGTTGAGGAAGGTGGCGACAGCTTTCTCGTGTGCTGCCCGGACGGCCGCCGGCGCGACAGTCACGAGGCCATCGTGCACAGCTGCCGGGCCGAGCGAGCGGCTGGCCGCCGCCCCCGATCCGCTGCCAGTCTTGCCGTGTGGCGGGCTCTGTTGGCGGCCCAGAAGCAGGATCGCCGCGGTAGCGGCAATGACCAGGACGACGAATGCTGCGGCCAGTGCGATCCACCGGCCGTTGCCGTCGCGGCCCGCAAAAGCGCCGCGCCCGCGAGTCCGGTCGCCTTCGCCGATCCAGTCAAGCGCAGCCAGCGCGGCGGCTGCGGCAGCTTCCTGGCCCGCGCTGGCGTCGGCGGCTTCCAGCCCCGCTAGGCCGAAAGTGCCCGTCAGGCCGCCGGAGAAGTCATCAGCCATGGCGCCCGGCGACGGTCCTGAGCGCGGCAGACTGTCCGCGCCAGCGCGCGCGGTACTCGGTATGTCTGCGCCGGGCCAGCCCGTACCCGAGCGGCCCATGCTTCGCGCCGGCACCTGACCAGCCCGTGCTGGATTCGCCTGTGCCGGCCCAGTCCGTGCCGGGCCAGTTCGTGCCGGGCCAGTTCGCGCCGGGCCAGTTCGCGCTGGCCCAATCCGTGCTAGGCCGTTTGCTGAGCTCAGCTTCGTCGGCGGACGCGTGCGACGCGGCGAGACCCGGCTCGCTGACGTCGGCGACGTGAGACGGCATGGCTTGAGCGGGAACAGCCTGAGACGGAGCAGCCTGAGCGGGCGCAGCCTGAGCGGGCGCAGCCTGAGAGGGCAGGGTGCCGAGCGATCCGGCAGCAGCGTCGAAGGAGCTCTCGCCGGCAGGACTGCCGGGAACGTCGTATCCGCCGGGACGGACAGCAGCAGGGTCCGGCTGGTCCAGCAGATCGCCCGGCATCTCGTACCGGTGAGGCTCGGCGGTGTTCGCGGGGTCGTGGTAGCGGGCACGGTCGCCTGCAGCGGCGGATACGGCACCGGGCATTTCATAGCCGGCGGCCGTCGCGCTCGGTGACGGCGTAGCGGCGAACGGCGTGTGCACCGCCGGAAGTGAGCCGAGCACGGATCCGCCGGAGGACCACGCGTCGGGTTCCGGCTGACTCGGCCATCCGCTGTTCGCGGAGTTGAACTCAGGCTGCTCGCCCGACTTGTCTGCGCCGGACGCCACGACAGACTCGGCGCCGCCGGGATGCGGCTGCTCGGGCACGAAGTGCTGCCGGCCATTCTCCGGTTCCGGGCCCCGCTGCCACTGGAACACGCCGCCGCCCGCTTGCCGGTGCTGCTCGTACCAGAACTCGTCGGGATCGGGATCGTTCGTGGACTGCTCGTAGCGCAGACCAGTCGGTGCCTGGTGCGGCGGACCGCCGGCCGCCGCCGTGCTCGCGGCATAGGCACGGGTGCCGAGTGTGTATCCACCGCAGGCGGCGCAGCCATCCGTTTCGCTCTCCGTGTGCTGCCCGCACCTGGCGCAGAGTGCCATACAGATCGCGTCCTTAAGGTCGACCGGTCCGATGTGGACCAGAAAGACTTCACCATCAGTATCCGAGCAGATACTCTCGGGCGCTACCGAGACGATGATTGTCGCCACTTCAAGCCTTTTTCTGAGTGTTGTGGCAATGCGCTGCGGTAATGCATCGATCGGGTAACCGGCTGTTCCGCGCCCGGCGTGTTCCGATGCAATGCCGCCCTGGTGGCAGACTGTGGAGATGTCCACCCTGCGCGTCGATCCGGCGCACGACCCCGATCTCGCCACCGGGCTGCGAGAACCGTGTGTGCTGCTGAAGCTCGGGGAGATCGTTCTCAAGGGCCGGAACCGGCAGCAGTTCGAGCGGCTGCTGCACGACAATATCCGCCGCGCAGTGCGCGATCTCGGCATCGAGACCCGGGTCTGGCAGCGCGAGGGCGTCATCGTCATCCGGGTCGCCGGGGCTGACCATGGCGGGCTCGTCGCCGAGACCGCGGTCGACATGGTCGCGGAGCGCATGACCTACGTCATGGGGCTGGCGCGAGTCTGCCGGGCCGTCCGGGTGGCTAAGGATCCGGACGCGGCAATCGCTGCCGCAGTGGAGCTTGCCGCTGGCTGCGAGGGCTCGTTCGCCGTGCGGGCCCGCCGTCGGGACAAGCGTTTCCCGATTACCTCCGCCGAGCTCGCAGTGCAGATCGGCAGCCGCATCCAGCAGGAGTACGGCTATCCGGTCAACCTGAGCAAGCCGGACCTGACGGTGTTCGTGGAGGTCGACCAGCGCGAGGTGTTCGTCTTCACGCAGGGCTGGCCCGGCCAGGGCGGCCTTCCGGTCGGGATGAGCGGACGGGCGCTGGTGCTCATGTCCGGCGGCATCGACTCGCCGGTGGCCGCGTACCGGATGATGCGGCGCGGGCTCCGGTGCAACTTTCTGCACTTTTCCGGGATGCCGCTGACCGGGCCGGAGTCCGTCTACAAGGCGTACGGACTGGGCCGTCAGCTCGACCGGTACCAGACTGACTCGCGCCTGTTCGTGGTGGCATTCGGGAACGCTCAGCGGCGGCTCGCCAGCTCAGGCGCGGGGAGGCTGCAGATCATCGCTCAGCGGCGGCTGATGCTCAAGACCGGCGAGGCGCTGGCGCGGCGGCTTCGTGCGACTGCCCTGGTAACCGGCGATTCGCTCGGTCAGGTCAGCAGCCAGACGCTCACGAACATCACCGCGCTGGACGACGCGGTCTCGCTGCCGATCCTGAGGCCGCTGATCGGGCTGGACAAGTCCGAGATCATGGCCGAGGCGCGCCGCATCGCCACGCTGTCGATCTCAGAGCTTCCGGATCAGGACTGCTGCTCGCTCCTGACCCCCCGCCAGGTCGAGACGCGCGCGCGCATCCAGGACCTGCGCAAGATCGAGGCCCGGCTGGATGCGGACGACCTCGCGGAGGAACTCGCCGCGGCAGCGCAGGAGCACAATCCCGGCCGCACCTGACCGCCCGGCGCGCCGCGGCTCCGCCGGACTGCGCCCGCAGCTCTGCGGGCAGCGGCGTCAGGCTGAGTCCGAGGCGGTCCAGCGGGCAGCGGCCCGGTGAGCGGTACGGCGTGCTTGACCTTCCCAGATCACGGCATCGCCCCCGACGCGGTTGAGTACGCCGCCGCTCGCCCACAGGGACTTGTCGGATCGCATCAGCGCGATGTCGCTGACCCCGCTCCCGAGCGGGGAGCGGAGCGTAATCATCGGCCGCCAGCCACGTGTGGTAGCCCTCAGGATGAGGCCGTCCGCTGCGCCGTTCGTCGGCGTAGCGGAGATCAGCACGCTGCCGTCCGGGCCGGGCGCGAGCCGGCCTGGCCAGGCCTGCACCGAGCTGGGCAGCCGCGACCACTCCGCGCCGTCCCAGTGGACCAGGACCAGGCGCGCCGTCCCGTCCGCCTGCGTGTCGCCGAGCACCCAGACATCGGAGGATGAGATCGCCAGGATGTCGGCCAGTTGGATGCCGTCGAGGGCGCGGGCTGTTCTGACCCGGTGCCAGGTCCTGCCGGTGTAGTGCAGCACCGAGTTGCCATGAGCGCCCGCGGAAATGCCCCAGATATCGCGGCGGGAGACGGCGCTGGCACGATAGATCGTTGCCCCGAGGCCCCGGGCCCGGCGCCAGGACCGGCCGTTGAAGTGCCACGTTCCCGTCCCGGCGGTACCGAGGGGGCTGGTGCCGAATACCCACACGTCGTGCCTGGACACCGCGTCGACGTCGGTGATCACTCCGCTGTGCCACTGCCGTGCCAGCGACCACCGGACGCCGTTCCAGTGCAGCAGGTAGCGGCTGTAGCTGCTGGCAGCCCAGATGTCGTTGGCGGACGGCGCGCTGGCCTCGGTAATGAAGCCGGTGAGGCCCGCCGGGAGGGTTGACGTCATCATCGTCCGGCCGTTCCAGCGGGCTGCGACCGGGAGCGACGGCCCGCCCGGATTGGTGCCGCCGAAAGCCCAGACCTGATCCCTGCCAGTGAGGACGATGACCGAGTAGCCGGAGGCGTTCACGCGCGGTCCGTAATGGCGGCTCACGGCAACACGGAATCCCGGGCTGCTCAGCTCGCCAGCGGAGCTGTCCTGCCTCCTGGCCTCGGCCGAGCTAGCGCCGGCCGGCCGCGCCAGCGCTGGTCCTGCCGACCCCGTCAGCGCGAGGACGGGTACCAGTCCCGCCAGAGCGGCGATGGAGCGGACAGTCCGCATGGTTTCTCCGCGCGTCAAGCCTGCCAGATGTCGTTGTTCGCATGAGCGCAACGCCTCGGTCAAGACTTCCTCAAGATACCTGGAAGCGAGGGCTGTGCGGAACCAGATCCGCGGACGCGGCGGGCGAGATCTCCGGGCGAGCTCGGCCTGAGATGATCTCGGCCTCAGGCGATCGCAGCCTCCCGCGGCGCGGGCGTGAGGGTACGACCGAGGAGCTGCGGAAGCGTCTGCGCCATTTCGGCGAGCTCACGGATATCGTCGCCGGTCAGCGCCTGGTCGCCGTCGCACATCGCGGCCGCGGGGTGCGGATGCACGTCGATGATCAGGCCGTCGGCGCCGACCGCGATGGCGGCCCGGCTCAGCGGCAGCACAAGATCGCGCCGTCCGCCGGAGTGCGACGGGTCGACGATCACCGGCAGGTGGGAAAGCCGCTGAGCGACGGGCACGGCGCTGATGTCCAGCGTGTTCCTGGTGGCAGTCTCGAACGTCCGGATGCCGCGCTCGCACAGCACGATGTCCAGGTTGCCGCGCTGAGCGATGTACTCGGCAGCCATCAGCCACTCCTCGACCGTGGCGTTCATGCCGCGCTTGAGGAGGACGGGCTTTTGCGCCGATCCGACGGCCTGCAGCAGCGCGAAATTCTGCATGCTCCGCGTCCCGACCTGCAGCATGTCGGCGTAGGAGCAGACGAGGTCCACAGTCGACGGGTCGATGACCTCCGTCACTACAGGCAGGCCAGTCTCCGCCCGGACGTCGGCAAGGATGCGCAGCCCGGCCTCGCCGAGACCCTGGAAGGCGTAGGGCGACGTCCGCGGCTTGTAGGCGCCGCCGCGCAGCAGCGAGGCGCCCGCAGCCTTGGCCATCTGGGCAGCAGTTAGCGTCTGCTCAGCCGTCTCCACGGTGCAGGGTCCGGCGATGACGGTCAGGTGGCCCGGCCCGATCGGCACGCCGCCGACGGTGATCACCGAGCGGCTCGGATGGTGTTCCCGGCTCACGAGCTTGTAGGGCACCGAGATCCGGACCACGTCGGTCACGCCCCGGTAGCTGCGCAGGTTCAGCGCGCCGAACTGCTCGACGTCGCCAACCAGCCCGATGATCGTGCGGGAGACTCCGCGGCTGACGAAGGCCTCGCCGCCGGCGGTCCCGACGAGCTCGACTATGGCCTCAACATCACTGTCGGTGGCCTCGGGGGCCATCACCACCACCATCACGTCCTCCTGGGTTCCATCATGACGAAAGCCCCGGACCATTGCGGCCCGGGGCTTGGAAGCGAGTGTCGCCTTGCGTCAGCGCAGAGTCTGACGGGCGACCGTCCCAGGGCCGGGCCGGTAGCCAAAAGCAAACCAATACTCGCGATGCATGGACGTCAGCCTAGCGCACCGGTCTGCTGTGCCGTGCGTGGCGGTGCTGCGCCAGGCACCTCCTCAAGGGTGGCAAGATGGCTGCACCTGCAGGGGGACACCGGCGGCTGGTCGCGGCCGCCGGGAGCGCGAGGGCGGGAAGGGGCAGGTCAGCGGGATATGGCACAGCCCGATACCGATGCGCGCGATCATGGCGAGCTCAGGCAGGGCCTGCCTGCAGCCGACCCGGACCAGCTGGTCCTTCCGGTGGATTCCGGCAGTGCGAACGACAGCCGGGGCAGCGAACAGCACGTCGAACCGGGCGTTCTGCCGCCGGGCCAGTACGTCCCCCGGACGCTGCCCGTGCTGCACTACGGGCCGGTCCCCGCCTTCAAGCCGGAGACCTGGGACCTGCGCGTCCTCGGAGCAACGGAAACCGGTACCGAGACGCACCTGTCCTGGGCAGACGTAGCAGCGCTGCCGGTCGCCGAGATGACCGCCGATTTCCACTGCGTGACAAAGTTCACAGTCCCCGGCGTGCGGTGGACTGGTATTCCGGCTGCCGAGATCCTCCGCCGGTTCCCGCCGGCGGCGGCTGTGACGCACATCATGATCTGGGCTGACTTCGGCTACAGCGCCAACATCCGGATCAGCGACTTCGCGGCCGACGACACGCTGCTGGCGACCCACCGGGACGGCGCGCAGCTCACTCCGGAGCACGGCTACCCGCTGCGCCTGGTTGTGCCAGGGCTGTACGCGTGGAAGAGCGTCAAGTGGATCCGGGCGCTGGAGTACCTGACCGCGGACCGCAGGGGCTTCTGGGAGGAGCGGGGCTATCACAACACCGCTGACCCGTGGAAGGAACAGCGGTACTCCTACCAGGAACTGGACGGCGAGGGCCCGCCGCTCTGAGGCTCTCGGGCAGGCGCCCGCGCGCCCGCCAGCTAGAAGAAGCCGACGACAATCGTGATGGTCGAGCCCTGCGGAGCCTGGCCGGTGGGCGAGTAGCTGATTACCTTGTTGCCCGGCGTGACCTGGTTCTCGGACACCTGGAATCCGGCTGCCGACAGGGCAGCCTCGGCCTGAGGGACGTTCATGCCCTGGACGTCCGGGACCGCCACCTCGGGCGGGCCGGCGGAGACCCACACCGTGACGACTTCAGGCGATGTGATCGGCGTGCTGGCGGCCGGGGACTGCCGGATGATCGTGCCGGACGGCTGGGAGCTGTTGCTGACCGTCACCTGGTTGAGGCTGTAGCCACCCGTAGCCGCGGCCGCCTGCGCCGCGCTGAACTGCTGGCCGACGAAGTTAGGCAGGGGCGCGCCGTCGCTCACGAAGATGGAAACGGGCTTGTTTTTCGGCCAGTGCTGGTACGCGACTGGGTTAGTGGAGATGACAACACCGGACGGAATGCTCGCCGACGTCTGTCCTGTGGGCTGACCAAAAGTCAGCCCGGCGGCCTTGAGTGTCTTCTCCGCCTGGGCCAGTGTCATGCCGGTCACGGACGGGACCGTCACCAGGACCGGGCCCAGCGACGGGATGATGGTCACGGAGCCGCCGTGGGTGATGCGTGCCCCGGCGGACGGGTCCGTCGAGATGACCTGGCCGGCCGGCACCTTCTCACTGTGCTGGGCGGTCCCCGTGACGACGTGCAGCCCGGCGTTGGTCAGATCGCCGCGGGCAGTACTGACGGACATGCCAGCGACGGACGGCACGGCGAGATACTGGCCGTCGGCGAACCACCAGGCACCGATTGCGACGAGGACGACGGCGAGGACGATGAGGATCCGGCGGCTGAACAGCCACCGCTGCAGCCAGGGCTCGTCCGTGCGGCGTGAATGGCGATCCTGGCGGCGACCGCGATAACTGCCGTCGTCGGCGAAGTCGCCGTCCCCGGCCGGGACGATCATCGTGTGGTTGGTGACGTGCTGCCCGCTGCCGGGCGAGCGGCCGAAGGCGTCGGTGCGGCCGAGGAGGCCGGCTGTGTCCCGGTCGGCTTCGCCGTCTGGCGGCAGGCTGTCCGTGGCCGCGCCAGAGAACGGCGAGCGCTCGTACCCGGCCATGGCCGCTTCGCCGGGCCCCAGCTCACCCGAGCCAGCCAGGGCGGCGGCGCCGTCCAGCGCCGGATTCAGTTCCGCCCGGCGGGCCGATGCGGCAGTCCCGTCGGCCGACCCGCCCGCGTTGCGCCGTGGCGCAGCCGGTGGCAGCGGCAGGCCCCGCCGCACCTCCGTGATGGCCCTCAGGTAGTTCCGGGCGTCGCCGGGGCGCAGGTCGGGGTCTTTGGAGGTACCCAGCGCCACGAGGGTGTCCAGCGCAGCCGGGAGGTCAGGCACGAGACTCGAGGGCGCCGGGACAACGCCGTTGACGTGCTTGTACGCGACGGCGAGCGGCGAGGAGCCGGTGTGCGGCTGGACGCCGGTCAGCATCTCGAACAGCATGACCCCGGTCGCGTAGACGTCGGTGCGCTCGTCCGAGGTGTTGCTGGCGACCTGTTCTGGCGCCAGGTACGCGGCCGTCCCGATCAGCAATCCGGTCTTGGTGTGGCTGACGCCTGCGGCCGCCCGGGCCAGCCCGAAGTCGGCGACCTTGACCATGGCCCCGTTGCCGAGCAGGACATTTTCCGGCTTGACGTCGCGGTGGATGATGCCCGCATCGTGGGCCGCCGCCAGTCCCGTGAGCACTCGCTCGACGATGTCGAGAGCCTCGCGCGGGTTGAGCCGCCCCCGCGCCGCCAGAAGCTCGCGAAGCGTCGGACCCGGCACGTACTCCATGGCAATGTAATGCAGGTCACCCGTCGATCCCTGGTCGAAGACTGCGACCACGTTCGGGCTCGACAGCTGTGCAACGGACCGGGCCTCGCTGATGAACCGGGCGACGAACTCGCGGTCGTGGGCAAGCTCGGGATGCGCGATCTTCAGGGCAACGCTGCGCTCGAGTCGCACGTCCCGTGCGTGATAGACCGTCGCCATGCCGCCACGGGCAATCTGCGACTGGACCAGGTAACGGCCATCCAGTAGCTGCCCGATCGGCGCCGACAACGTCGTATCCATCGGGAGAATTGTAAGGTGCGCGCGAGGTTGCGCGCCCGCTAACGACTGGCCCGGCCGCCAGGCAGCGGCTTGAGTCGTGCTGCCGGCGGGTGCCCGGGGTACGCAGCTACCCCGCAGGCGGCGACGAGGCCAGCGCGTAGCGGCGGCGCGGGACGCGGCCGGCCAGGAAGGCGAGCCGGCCGCCCGTGACAGCGTGCCGCATCGCCTCGGCCATCAGCTCAGGGCTGCGGGCGCGGGTGACGGATGTCGCCAGCAGCACGGCCGCGCAGCCGAGTTCCATCGCGATGGCGGCATCGCTGGCCGTGCCGATCCCGGCATCCAGGATGACCGGCACGCCGGCCGAGTCGACGATCAGCTCGATGTTGTGCGGGTTGCGGATGCCGAGCCCGGAGCCGATCGGCGAGCCCAGCGGCATGACGGCCGCGCAGCCAGCCTGCTCGAGGCGCCGCGCCACCACCGGGTCATCGTTGGTGTACGGCAGGACCGTGAACCCGTCGGCGACGAGCTGCTCGGCCGCGGTGAGCAGCTCCACCGGGTCAGGCAGCAGGGTGCGCTCGTCGGCGATGACCTCCAGCTTGACCCAGCTGGTCCGCAGCGCCTCGCGGGCGAGCCTGGCCACTCGCACTGCCTCGGCAGCGGTGAAGCACCCCGCGGTGTTCGGCAGCAGCCGGATCCCTCGCTCGGTGAGCAAGTCGAGTACCGATCCGGTCGCGGCCGGGTCGACCCGCCGCATGGCCACGGTGGTCAGCTCGGTGCCGGACGCGACGAGTGCCCGGTCAAGGACGTCAAGGCTGGGCGCGCCGCCGGTGCCCATGATGAGCCGGGAGGTGAACATCTCCCCGCCGATAAGCAGTGGATCGTCCATGTCAGCCTCCCTGCACCGCGGTCAGCACCTCGACATCGTCTCCGTCGGCGAGCTGAGTCGAGTCCCAGGCAGTCCGCTGTACGACGTCGCCATTCAGCGCCGCCGCGACTCCGGTGCTCGCGCTGGTCAGCAGAGCAACGGCCTGGGTGAGCGACACGCCGCTGGCCACCTGCCGCCGCTCCCCGTTGATGGTCACGTGCATGCTGCCGCCTCCTTCGCCGCGAACCGCTCCGCGCCGAAGGTCCGCCACAACGGATCGGGTACCTCGTCGCGCAGGTAAGCGGTCACCGTGTCGGCGGTCACCGGCGCGAGCAGCACCCCCGCCCGGAAGTGACCCGTCGCCAGCACGAGGCCAGCCAGCGCGCACGGGCCGAGGACCGGCGCGTTGTCCGGGGTACCGGGTCGCAGCCCGGCGACGACGTCGGCCACCTCTAGCTCAGTGACGCCGGGAACGAGGTTACGGGCATCCCGCAGCAGCTCCCAGACGCCGCCTGCGGTGACGCGGGTGTCAGCTCCCAGCTCCTCCTGCGTCGCGCCGATGACGAGCTCCCCGCTGTCCCGCGGGACCAGGTAGACGCTCGATCCGCGGACCACGCCGCGGACGGTTCGGCGCAGCAGCCCCGGTGGCAGTCCGGACGCCTCGTCAGCGGCACTGGTGCGCAGCCGCAGAATCTGCCCCTTGACCGGCCGCACCGGCGGCGCCGTGCCCGGCGGCAGGCCGGCCAGCGCGGCCGACTGCCAGCCAGCGGCCAGCACGGTCCAGCCGGCCCTGATCGCGCTGCCGTCGGCGAGCCGGCCGCCAGTCGCCCGGCCGCCGGCCGAGCAGACCTCGGCGGCAGGCGACCGGATAAGCCGCGCTCCTGCGCCCTCCGCGGCCGCCAGCAGGGCAACGGCAAGCTGGCGCGGATCGACCGAGCCGTCGCCGGGTGCCAGCAGACCGCCGCGCACCGACGGGTGCAGCATCGGCTCGGCCTCGCGGCACTCCCGCGCGGTCAGCTGCTGCAGGTGCACCCCGAACGACTCCTGCAGAATTCGCATCTCGCCCAGCAGCTCAAGGTCGTCGGCGTCGTAGGCGATCTGGAGGGTGCCAGTCTGGCGGAAGCGGGCTGACAGCCCGGTCGCGTGCTCAAGCTCGCTGATGAAGTCCGGGTAGCGCCGTAGCGACTCCTGGCCGAGTGCGAAGATCTCCCGCTCGGCGTAGGCGGCCTCGGCGATCGGGGTGAGCATCCCGGCTGCCGCGTGCGTCGCCCCCTCGCCCGGCCGCGGATCAGCCACCACAACGCTCATGCCCTGCCGCGCGGCGCGCCAGGCAATGCTGAGGCCGATGACGCCGCCGCCGATGACCAGGACGTCCGCTGATGTGTGAGCGTTCAAGCTCGGCTCCCTTCGCCGGCATGACCCGGATCAGGTTCCTGCGGTCGGCGGCTCGCCAGCCGCCCTCTCAGCCCGGTAAGCACCAGACTCCCGCGCGATGTCTGTCCAGCCTAGGGCATGCGGCACCATAGACCCGGCAGGCCGGTGTGCAGGGAAGGGCGGTGCGGATGAGCAAGCTGGCGCGCGTCGTCGTGGTGGGCGCCGGACTGGCCGGGCTCCGGGTGACGGAGGAACTGCGGCAGCTCGGGTACGACGGTGAGCTGACCCTGATCGGCGCCGAGAACCGCCCGCCCTATGACCGGCCGCCGCTGTCGAAGAAGCTGCTCACCGGCGAGATTGACGACACTGGCCTGCGGCCGGACCTGGACGCCCTTGGCGTGGCGCTCCGGCTCGGGGAGAGCGCGACTGAACTGGGTGAGCACAGCGTTCGCACCGATGTCGCCGAGTACCCGTGGGACGCGCTGGTGCTGGCGACCGGTGCGACTCCGGTCCGCCTGCCCGGAGACGGCCCGCAGCAGGTCCTGCGCACGGCCGACGACGCACTCCGCCTCCGCGCCCAGCTGACGCCCGGCACCCGCCTCGCGGTCGTGGGAGCCGGCTGGATCGGCGCCGAGCTCGCGACTGCCGCTGCCGCACGCGGCTGCCAGGTCACCGTGCTCGAGGCGGCTGAGCAGCCGCTGACCGGGGCTGTCGGCGCACAGGTCGGCCGGGCGACCGCGGGTTGGTACGCCGAAGCCGGAGTGGACTTGCGGCTGCGGCAGGGAGTCGCGGCGATCGAGCCAGGCGGAGTCCGCCTGACCGGGGGCGAGCAGTCTGGCGGCGAACTGCTCCCCGCCGATCTGGTGGTCACGGCCGTCGGCGTCCGCCCGGCGGTGTCCTGGCTGGCCGGCTCGGCCATCCGGCTTGACAACGGAGTCGCTGTCGACGCGCAGCTGCGCGCGAGCGTACCCGGCGTCTTCGCGGCGGGTGACTGCGCGTCGTTCTGGTCTGGCCGTTATCAGCGGCAGCTGCGATTCGAGCACTGGGACGTGGCGCTGCACGGGCCTGAGGTCGCGGCCGCAAACATCCTCGGGGGAGCCGTCGCCTACGACCCCGTTCCCTACTTCTGGTCGGAGCAGTTTGGCCGCATGCTGCAGTATGTGGGCTGGCACGGCGCCGGTGACCGGCTGATCTGGCGCGGCGATCCGGCCGCGGCTCGGTGGGCGGTGTGCTGGCTGGCTGGGGACAGGCTGGTTGCTGCCCTGACGGTCGGCCTCCCGAGGGATCTGCTGCAGGCGCGGCGGCTGATCGAGGCTGGCGGCCTCGCCGATCCGGGCAAGCTTGCCGATCCAGGCATTCCCGTCCGGGCTGCCGCTGTGGCTGCCTGACCAGCTGGTTGCCGGTGGCTTGCCTGCAGCTGACCGGCAGATGGCAGTACGTGCCGGACTTGGCGGAGAAGGCGTAGGTTTCACCGGCGGCAAGATGTGGGAAGCTCGTCAGGTGGCACAGATCGACCCCCCGACCGACGCCATCGTCGGCGACTGGCTGTCCCTTCCCGCCGTGGCCGATCGTCTCGGCCTCCCGGTGAGCCGCGTCAAGCAGCTCCTGCGTGATCGCAAGCTCCTCGGGGTGCAGCGGCCTGGCGGCGAGTTCGCCGTTCCGGCCCAGTTCCTGGACGGTGACCAGGTGATCCACGGCCTCGGCGGCACGCTGACGCTGCTGTTCGACTGCGGATTCTCCGAGACCGAGGCGCTGAGCTGGCTGTTCACGGCAGACGAGACGCTGCCCGGCACGCCGGTCCAGGCACTGGCCGAGCACCGGCGCACCGAGGTGAACAGGCGGGCGCAGGCACTAGCCTTCTGAACGTGCCTTCCGACCTTCGCGCCAGGCTGGGCCAGTCCCGCCTCTATCTGTGCACGGATGCCCGCGAGCGCCAGGGGGATCTGCCGCGTTTCCTTGACCTGGTGCTGGGCGGTGGCGTGGACATCGTCCAGCTCCGGCAGAAGGGGCTGGAGGCCGGCGCGGAGCTGCGCTACCTGGAGATATTCCGGCGCGCATGCGAGGCGCACGGCGCGCTTCTCGCCGTCAACGACCGCGCCGACGTCGCCTACGCCTGCGGCGCCGACGTGCTGCACCTCGGGCAGGATGACCTGCCGGCCGGCGTAGCACGGGCGATACTCGGTCCGGAGCCGCTGATCGGGCTGTCGTCGCACCGGGAGACGGAGGCCAGGGCAGCGAGCGCCGAGCCCGCCGCGGAATACTTCTGCACCGGCCCGGTCTGGCCGACTCCGACGAAGCCGGGCCGGCCCCTGGCCTCGGCCTGGTCCGGTACGCGGCGGGGCTGGAAACGCAGCGGCCCTGGTTCGCGATCGGCGGCGTCGACGAGAGCACCCTCGGCGAGGTGCTGGACGCGGGCGCGACGCGCATCGTGGTGGTGCGGGCTCTGACCGAGGCGGGCGACCCCGGCGCCGCCGCCGCCCGGCTGCGGGCCCGCCTGGGCTAGCCGGTGCGGTCGGTCGCGGTGACCGCGAGAGCGGCCAGAGCGCTTCTGGCCTCCGCGGTGATGCGGGCGTCCGCCAGCGCGGCTACCGCGTCCGTCACGCTCGCGGCAATCATGGCCTCGCACTGCGCCAGCGCACCTGTCTGCGTCAGGACTGCCCTGACCTCGCTGGCTCCGGCGGGGGTGAGCTCCCGGTCGCCGACATAGTGGTCCAGGACGGCCCGCTGGCCGGCGCTCGCGCTCTGCCGGGCCAGTGCGATCAGGACAGTGCGCTTCCCCTCGGAGATGTCGCCGGTCACTGGCTTGCCGGTCTGCTCCGGGTCGCCGAACACGCCGAGCACGTCGTCGCGGAGCTGGAAGGCAACGCCCAGCGGTATGGCGTAGTTGCTCAGCGAGGGCTGCTGCTCCGCGGCGAGCGAGGCGCCGAGCTGCAGCGGCCGCTCGATCGTGTACTTCGTGGTCTTGAAGGTGATCACCCGCAGCGCCTCGGCGACCGAGGTGGCCCCGCGGGCCTGGCTGAGGATGTCGAGGTACTGGCCTGCCGCGACCTCGGTCTGCATGGCATCGAACGCCCGCAGTCCGCGCGCGAGGATGCCGGGCGGAAAGCCGGAGGCGTGATACAGCTGATTGGTCCAGGACAGCAGCATGTCGCCGATCACGATGGCCGCGCCGTCGCCGAACTGGGCGGCGCCGGGGCGGCCCGTCACCTCCTGCCGGCGCGCGAACTGGCGGTGGACAGCCGGCTGGCCCCGGCGGGTGTCGCTGGCGTCCATGACGTCGTCGTGGATGAGCGCGCTCGCCTGGAGCAGTTCGAGCGCGGCGGCGGCGGTATAGATCTCGGGGCAGTCGCCGCCGCCCGCTGCTCGCCACCCCCAGTAACAGAACGCCGGGCGCAGCCGCTTCCCGGCCGCGAGCAGGCCGGCCGCGGCGTCCAGGCATACCAGCATGTCTTCACCGATCTCGGCGAACACAGTGCGCTGCCGGGCGAGGAACTCCGTCAGTGCCGCGGTGACCTCGCGCCGGATTGCGGCGAGTTGTGCGGCGTCCGCGCTCACCGCGTTAGGTGTCATGGCTCCGCAGACTAGCCGCGCTCCGGCCTGCTCCGGGCCAGCCGGTCCGCCTGCCTGGACTAGCCTGGGGTTCATGGCTGTCGCCGCTGCCCCCGCGATCAGGGACTTGCTTGCCGCCGGCGGGCGCTCGTTCTCCTTCGAGTTCATGCCGCCCAAGACGGAGGCAGAGGAACAGCGGCTGTGGACAGCGATCCGGCAGCTCGAGCCGCTGCGGCCGACGTTCGTGTCCGTCACCTACGGTGCGGGAGGCTCGACTCGGGACCGGACCGTGCGGGTCACTGGCCGGATTGCCGCGCAGACCACGCTCACTCCGCTCGGGCACCTGACCGCAGTGAGCCACTCGGTCGCCGAGCTGCGCCACGTGATCGGCGCCTATGCCGATGTCGGCGTGCGGAACATGCTGGCGTTGCGCGGTGACCCGCCCGGCGACCCCGGTGCGGAGTGGGTCGGGCGCCCGGACGGACTGGAGCACGCCGACGAGCTCGTCGGCCTGATCCGGGCCTCCGGCGACTTCTGCGTCGGCGTCGCGGCGTTCCCGGAGGGACATCCCCGGTCCCCGGACTGGGACACCGATGTCGACAACTTCGTGCGCAAAGTGAACTCCGGCGCGGACTTCGCGATCACGCAGATGTTCTTCTACCCGGAGGACTACCTGCGCCTCCGCGACTGCGCTGCGGCCCAGGGCTGTGACGTGCCGATCATCCCCGGCGTCATGCCGATCATCAGCGTGCCCGGCATTGAGCGGGCCGTACTGCTGTCCGGCTGCCGGTTCCCGCCCGGGCTCGCAGCCGACCTGCAGGCGCATGCCGACGACAAGCCGGCTGTGCGGAAGATCGGCGTCGAGTTCGCCGCCGCCTTGTGCGAGCGGCTGCTCGCCGAGGGTGCGCCGGGCCTGCACTTCTACACCCTGAACGGATCGCGGGCGACGCGCGAGATCTATCAGCTGCTCGGCCTGGGCGCGGTCGTCTAGCTCGCGGCCTCGCTCTGGCCGGCCAGGGGCAGGTCCGCGCCCATGACCGCGTATGGCGGGCCGCCGCCGGGGAACAGGAAGTCGGTCAGCAGGTCGCTGAATCCGAGACTGCTGTAGAGCTTGCGCGCTGGCGTCGGCGCGTCGCGGGTGGACAGCACTGCCGTCCGCTCGCCGCGGCCGGCCGTGAGCGTCTGCACCATGCGGCGCCCGATCCCGCGCGCCTGGAAGTCGGGGTGCACATGCACTTCCGCGACCTCCAGCACGTGGTCGAGCCACCGGGCGGCGGTCTTCGGGCCGCTTCGCGCCACGATGCCCGCGCGGACGACGTCATGCCACCACTGGCCGGGCACGCCGCGGAAGCCGTAGGTGAACGCGATGATGCGCCGGGGCGGGCCGCTCGTCACGACAAGGGCGCGGAAGCCGGGGAGGCCGGCATGCCGCTCCATGATGGCCTGCCGGGTCGGCAGCTCCTCCGGCTGCGCCCCCATGGCGGCGGCGTAAATGGCGAGCAGCTCGCCGATAGCGGCCAGGAAGTCGGGCCTGCTTGCTTCCCACACCTCCGCGGGTTCCGGCACCAGCCCAGCCTAGCCCGCGTCGCGCGCCGGGTCCTGACCGCGGCGGTGCCGGAGTTGTGCCATTCGCGGACGGCCGCGGGACGATGCTGGCGGCGATTTTGTCAGACCCTCCCGGTAACTTCGAACGCAGATGCAGGAGGTAGACAGCAGCCCGAATGTATGTTCGAATGTTGCTTGTGCGACTGTGCAGCCGGGCCCCCTCGGTTGCTTGTCCGGCCGGGTGCGGCGTGGGGAAGCGCCCCGCCCGGCCGGACAACCGCTAGGTAAGGAGTGCCCATGAGCCCGACCGTTTCGGCGAGGCCAGGACGTCAGTGGCAGCAGTGCCGGGTGGCGCCGTCCGCGCTGGCGCTGATGGAGTCAGCCCGGCACGGGCTGGCTGCGGCCGAGGACGAGGGATCCGCGAGCGCGCGGTACGTCGGAGCACATCTGGCGGCCCTGCGCGCGGCGGCGGCCGTGGTGGCTGCCCGCGCCGAGCCGCCGGGCGGGCGGCGCAGGCGGCCGCAAAGCGTGTGGGAGCTGCTGCCGAAGGTCGAGCCGGCGCTGCGCGAGTGGGCTGCGTTCTTCGCCGCGGGCGCCGCGAAGCGGGCAGCCGCAGAGGCCGGACTGCCCCGCGCCGTTTCCCCGCACGAGGCCGATGACCTGCTGCACGACGCCGGGACCTTCGTCTCGCTGGCCGAGGGAGCGCTCGGCATCTACGGAGCTCAGCCGCTGCTGCCGCTTCCGACCGCCGGCTGAGGGCGTGCGGGGTTTGCGCCCCCTGTAGCCGTCCTGTGCTGCGGCCCGTGGCTGCGGTCCAGGACTGCCGCCCTGGACCACCCTCGCTCAGAAAGTCTCGATCGCCCCGCGAGCGTCAGAGTCAAGAATGCCCCAGCTGATGAGCTCCTCGGTGAGGTCAGCCGGCGTCTTGTCGTAAATGACGGCCAGCGACCGGAGGTCCTCCTGGCGGATGGACAGCACCCTGCCGTTGTAATCACCGCGCTGGCTCTGAATCGTGGCGACGTAGCGCGACAGCGGGCCGGCCTTGTCCTTGGGCAGCGTGGCCATCCGCTCGAGGTCAATGACCAGCTTGGGCGCCGGAGCAATGAGAGTCGGCAGCACGTCTCCCGGGAGCAGCTCGGATACCGGCACGCCGTAGAACTCGGCAAGCTCGGCCAGCTTCTGCACGGTGACGGAGCGGTCGCCGCGCTCGTAGGAGCCAACCACGACGGCCTTCCAGCGGCCTCGGGACTTCTCCTCAACGCCGTGTAGCGATAGACCCTGCTGGGTGCGAATGGCGCGCAGTCGCGCGCCGAGGGTCTTGGCGTAGTCAGATGCCATAGTTACGGCCCCCTGGCCTGTGATAGCTGAAAGTGACGGTTACGGACAGTGACGGTAGGCCCCCCGGACGGCAAGGTCAAGCCGAATGCCAAAAAGCGGATGAACATGCACTCCTCCACGCATCCCTGGTCGGCCCTGGCGGTTTCGGCCACGCGCCATCCCGGCCGCGCTGCATCGCCTATCCAGCCGGGGATTGCGATTCCGCGGCGTGTCGTTCGACAGCGGTTAGCGCGCCGGTAATGCCTGATTAAGACGCCTATGGTGTGACTCATCTCACTGACCGCAGGGCGTTGCCAGTTGCTTACTTTCCGTAAGCACCACGCCGGCGGCGGTCTGCGTGCCCGTTACACCAGCGGCCGCCTGGTACGTTTGTGAGGACAGACGTCCTTTAAGCCCCGTCCTGTGAGGCGGGAAAGGGGGTCCACGTGACGCGTGCGCTCGACCCAGCCAGACCGGCTGACCGGTCCGTCCCGTTGCCGGACGGCAAGACAGTTCTCGGTGCTGAGGAGATCGGGCGGGCTCTCACCCGAGTCGCGCACGAGATTCTCGAACGCACCAGCGGCGGCGCTGACGTCGTCCTGCTCGGGATCCCGACCAGGGGAGTGCCGCTCGCCCGCCGGCTTGCTGCCCGCCTGACGCAGGCGGAGGGGCGCCCGGCTCCGGTCGGCTCGCTCGACGTCACCATGTACCGCGACGACCTGCGCCTCCGGCCGGCCAGGACGCTCGGGCACACCGACGTTCCCGCGGCCGGCATCGACGGCAAGACCGTGATTCTCGTCGATGACGTGCTGTACTCGGGCCGTACTGTGCGGGCAGCCCTGGATGCGCTCGGCGACATCGGCCGACCGCGTGCCGTGCAGCTCGCTGTGCTCGTCGACCGCGGCCACCGCGAGCTGCCGATCCGCGCCGACTACGTCGGGAAGAACCTGCCGACCTCGCAGCGTGAGGTTGTCCAGGTGCTGCTGACCGAGACAGACGGGCAGGACGGCGTGGTACTCGGACCGGAACGGCCCGCCGGCGCCAGGACGGAGGCGAGCCAGTGAAGCGCCACCTGATCTCCGCCGGGGACCTGAGCCGTGCCGACGCGCTGCGCATCCTCGACACCGCCGAGGAACTGGCCCAGATGGCCGACCGGCCGATCCGCAAGCTCCCGACGCTGCGCGGCCGGACTGTGGTGAACCTTTTCTACGAGGACTCCACCCGCACCCGGATCTCGTTCGAGGCCGCCGCCAAGCGGCTGTCCGCGGACGTCATCAACTTCTCGGCCAGGGGCTCCAGCGTCGCCAAGGGCGAAAGTCTCAAGGACACCGCGCTCACCCTGGAGGCCATGGGGGCTGACGCTGTCGTCATCCGGCACCAGGCCTCCGGCGCCCCGCACCGGCTGGCCGGCTGGGTGCACGGCAGCGTGATCAACGCCGGCGACGGGACGCACGAGCACCCGACGCAGGCGCTGCTGGATGCCTTCACCATGCGGCGGCGCCTCGGCCGCCTGGACGGGCTGCGCGTCACGATCGTCGGTGACGTGCTGCACAGCCGGGTCGCCCGCTCGAACGTGCTGCTGCTGCGCACGCTGGGCGCGGACGTCACGCTCGTCGCGCCGCCCACGCTGCTGCCGGTCGCGGTCGGAAGCTGGCCCTGCGAGGTGTCCTACGACCTGTCTGCCGAGCTGCCCAAGACCGACGCGGTGATGATGTTGCGGGTGCAGGCAGAGCGAATGAACGCCGCCTACTTCCCGACCGTGCGTGAGTACAGCCGGCGCTACGGCCTGGACGCGGGGCGGGTGGCGCTGCTGCCCGAGCATGCCATCGTGATGCACCCCGGGCCGATGAACCGGGGGGTGGAGATCGCTGCCGAGGTTGCCGACTCGCCCCGCTCGACGATTGTCGAGCAGGTGGCGAATGGCGTCAGTGTCCGGATGGCCGTGCTGTACCTGCTGCTCGGCGGGGCCGGCCCGGAGGGCGAGGATCTGGTTGAGCCGATGACCCGGGCAGCGGAGGTGGCCAGGTGACTGCCAGTCAGCGATGGCTGATCAAGGGCGTACGGCCGGCCGGCGGGCAGCCCGCCGACCTGATCCTTGCCGACGGCCAGATCACGGCAGCCGGGCCGGGTCTCACCGCGGCCGGGGCGCAGGTGCTCGACGGTGCCGGGCTGATCGCGCTGCCGGGCCTTGTCGACCTCCACGCGCATCTGCGCGAGCCGGGCCGGGAAGACGCGGAGACCGTGCAGACCGGCACGCAGGCCGCAGCGCTCGGCGGCTTCACCGCGGTGCACGCGATGGCCAACACCGATCCGGTTGCCGACACCGCCGGAGTAGTCGAGCAGATCTGGCGGCTCGGCCGGGAGGCCGGGCTGTGTGACGTGCGGCCGGTCGGTGCCGTCACCTCCGGGCTGAACGGCGCCAAGCTCGCCGAACTCGGGGCGATGGCCGACTCGGCCGCGCGGGTGCGCATCTTCTCCGATGACGGGCGCTGCGTGTCCGACGCAGCCCTTATGCGGCGCGCGCTCGAGTACGTCAAGGCCTTCGGCGGCGTGATCGCCCAGCATGCGCAGGAACCGCGGCTGACCGAGGGCGCGCAGCTGAACGAGGGCGAGATGTCCGGACTGCTCGGGCTGACGGGCTGGCCGGCCGCCGCCGAGGAGGCGATCATCGCCCGCGACTGTCTCCTCGCCGCGCACGTCGGCTCTGCCGTGCACATCTGCCACGTTTCGACAGCGGGCTCGGTGGAGCTCATCCGGTGGGCGAAGGCCAAGGGCTGGCGGGTCACCGCCGAGGTCACGCCGCATCATCTGCTGCTGACCGACACGCTGGCGGCGAGCTACGACCCGGTCTACAAGGTGAATCCGCCGCTGCGCACCGAGGCCGACGCCGAGGCGCTGCGCACGGCACTCGCTGACGGGACGATCGACTGCGTGGCAACCGATCACGCCCCGCATCCGGTGGAAGACAAGGAGACCGAGTGGCCTGTGGCCGCGTTCGGAATGACCGGGCTGGAGACCGCGCTGCGCGTCGTGCACGCAGCCATGGTTGACACCGGCCTTCTGGACTGGGCCGGGGTGGCAGACCGCATGTCAGTGCGCCCGGCCGCCATCGGTCAGCTCAACGGCGACGGGGCGCCGCTGCACGGCCGCGGCCTTGAGGCAGGCGCGCCGGCCAGCCTGGTCCTCTACGATCCGGCCGCGCGCAGTGTCGTCGACCCGGCGCAGCACGCCTCGCGCAGCCGCAACTCGCCGTTCGCCGGGATGGAGCTGCCGGGCCAGGTCGTCGCCACGTTCCTGCGCGGCGAGCCGACCGTCCTCGACGGGAAGCTAGCCCGATGAGCCCGGCGGCTCCGCGTCCGGCGATCCTCGTGCTCGAGGACGGCACCACCTTCCGGGGCTCTAACTTCGGCGCGGACGGCGAGACGTTCGGCGAGATGGTCTTCAACACCGGCATGACCGGGTACCAGGAGACGCTGACTGACCCGTCCTACGCCCGGCAGATAGTCGCGATGACCGCACCGCATATCGGCAACACCGGCGTCAACGACACCGACCCCGAGTCACGCCGCATCTGGGTCAGCGGCTACGTCGTCCGCGAGCCCGCCCGGATCGCCTCGAACTGGCGGTCGCAGCGCAGCCTGCCCGGTGAGCTCGCGGCCGGCGGGATCACCGGGATCGCGATGCCGGGAACCCGTGCGCTCACCCGCCACCTGCGTGACCAGGGCGCGATGCGCGCGGGCATCAGCGTGCAGACGACCGATCCGGCCGAGGTGCTCGAGCGGGTCCTGGCCAGCCCGCAGATGACCGGCGCCGACCTGGCCAGTCACGTCACTACCCCCGAGCCCTACACCGTCAGTCCGCCCGGCCGAGCGCCGGTCCGCTACCGGGTCGCGGCCGTGGACCTCGGCATCAAGGCGTCGACTCCGCGCTCGATGGCGGCGCTCGGGTGCGAAGTCCGGGTGCTTCCGGCGACGACGACTGCCGCGCAGATCCTGGCCGGGAGCCCGGACGGGGTGTTCTTCTCCAACGGGCCGGGCGACCCCGCCGCGATCGGCTACGCGGTCGACGCGATGCGCGCAGTGCTGGAGGCCGGCGTGCCGGTCTTCGGCATCTGCCTGGGGAGCCAGGTGCTGGGCCGCGCGCTCGGCCTGGCGACCTACAAGCTGCGCTTCGGCCACCGTGGTGTCAACCAGCCGGTGGCCGACCTCCGCACCGGCCGGGTTCAGATCACGAGCCACAATCACGGCTTCGCGGTGGCGCCGCCCGGAACCGAGGGTCCCGCCGACTGGGTACCCGGCTCGCCCGCGCGCGATCAGGCTGGCGGCCGGTTCGACACCGCATTCGGCCCGGCCGAGATCACTCACCTGAACCTGAACGACGGCGTGGTGGAGGGCCTGCGGCTCGTCGGCGCGCCGGCGTTCAGCGTGCAGTACCACCCCGAGGCGGCCCCCGGCCCGCACGACGCCGCGGGCCTGTTCACCGAGTTCTGCCAGCTGATGGAGGCAAGGCGTGCCTAAGCGCGACGACCTGCGGTCGGTGCTGGTGATCGGCTCGGGCCCGATCATCATCGGGCAGGCGTGCGAGTTCGACTACTCCGGCACGCAGGCCTGCCGTGTGCTCCGGGCCGAGGGCATCCGGGTCAGCCTGGTGAACTCGAACCCGGCCACGATCATGACTGACCCCGAGTTCGCGGATGCGACGTACGTCGAGCCGATCACCCCGGACGTGCTGGAGAAGGTCATTGCCCGGGAGCGCCCGGATGCGATCCTGGCCACCCTGGGCGGCCAGACGGCGCTGAACGCGGCGGTCGCACTGCACGACAACGGCACGCTGGCCAAGTACGACGTCGAGCTGATCGGGGCGCGGATAACGGCCATCCGGGCGGGGGAGGACCGCAGTCAGTTCAAGGAGATCGTGATCGGCATCGGCGCCGAGGTGCCGCTCAGCCAGATCTGCCACACCCTGGACGAGTGCAGGGCAGCGGCCGCGGACCTGGGCTTCCCGATGGTGGTCCGGCCGTCGTTCACCCTCGGCGGCACCGGGTCGGGCATCGCCAGGAGCCCGGCCGACCTCGACCGGATGGCGGCCGCCGGGCTCGATGCCAGTCCGGTCACCGAGGTGCTGCTCGAGGAGTCCGTACTCGGCTGGAAGGAGTACGAGCTCGAGCTGATGCGCGACAGGAACGACAACGTCGTGGTCGTCTGCTCGATCGAGAACATTGACCCGATGGGCGTGCACACCG
The DNA here is from genome assembly GCA_963711535.1 of uncultured Actinomycetota bacterium. Classification (GTDB taxonomy): domain Bacteria; phylum Actinomycetota; class Actinomycetes; order Streptosporangiales; family Streptosporangiaceae; genus JAJYUU01. The sequence goes on from CAVQEN010000020.1 coordinate 71,477, forward strand.
GTGACTCGGTCACAGTCGCGCCCGCCATGACACTGACCGACCGCGAGTACCAGCACATGCGTGACGTGGCGATCGCCACCGCGCGTGCGGTCGGGGTCGACACCGGCGGCTGCAACATCCAGTTCGCGGTACATCCGCAGACGGGCCGGATGGTGGTCATCGAGATGAACCCGCGCGTCTCCCGGTCGAGCGCGCTGGCGTCCAAGGCGACTGGCTTCCCGATCGCGAAGATCGCGGCGCGGCTCGCGATTGGCTACACCCTCGACGAGATCAGGAACGACATCACCGGGGAGACTCCCGCCAGTTTCGAGCCGTCACTGGACTATGTCGTTGTCAAGGTGCCGCGGTTCGCTTTCGAGAAGTTCCCCGGCGCGGACCCGGTCCTGACCACCCACATGAAGTCCGTGGGCGAGGCGATGGCGATCGGCGGCACGTTCGGCGAGGCGCTGCAGAAGGCCCTGCGGTCGCTCGAGAACCGCAGCGCGCCGTTCACCTGGGCTTCGCGGCCGGGGGACAAGGAGGCGCTGCTGGCCGCGTGCACCGCACCGCACGACGGGCGGCTGGCGACGGTGCACCAGGCCCTGCGGGCCGGCGCGACCGTCAGCGAGGTATCCGCGGCCAGCGCGATCGATCCCTGGTTCGTCGATCAGATCGCGGCGATCGAGGAGCATGCCCGCCAGATCCAGGACGACGGCATCGGGATGGGTGGTCCGGCGACCGCGCGCGCCCTCGCTGCCGCGAAGTCCCGCGGCTTCTCCGACAGCCAGCTCGGCCAGCTCACCGGCAAGACCGAGGCTGAGCTCCGGGCGCTGCGCTGGTCGCTGGGCGTGCGGCCGGTGTACCACGCTGTCGACACCTGCGGCGCGGAGTTCGCGGCCAGAACGCCGTACCTGTACTCGACGTACGACCTGGAGTCCGAGGTCCCCGCGGGCGACCGGCCGAAGGTGATCATCCTGGGCAGCGGGCCGAACCGGATCGGGCAGGGTATCGAGTTCGACTACGCCTGCGTGCACGCGTCGTTCGCGCTGACTGACGCGGGCTACGAGACCGTGATGGTCAACTGCAACCCGGAGACGGTCTCGACGGACTACGACACCTCGGGCCGGCTGTACTTCGAGCCGCTGACGCTGGAGGACGTCCTGGAGGTCGTGCACGCGGAGCAGGCGACCGGGCGCGTGGCGGGCGTGATCGTGCAGCTCGGCGGCCAGACGCCGCTCGGGCTGGCGCGGGCTCTAGAGGCCGCAGGCGTGCCGGTCGTCGGGACGTCGCCGTCGGCCATTCACCTGGCCGAGGACCGGGGTGAGTTCGGCCGGGTGCTGGCTGCGGCCGGACTGCTCGCGCCGCGGCACGGCACCGCCACGTCGGTGCCGGAGGCGGAGGCCGTCGCGCACGAGATCGGCTACCCGGTCCTGGTGCGCCCGTCATACGTGCTCGGCGGCCGCGGCATGGAGATCGTCTACGACGACGCTGCGCTGGCGGACTACGTGCGCCGGGCCACCGAGGCGTCCCCCGAGCATCCGGTGCTCATCGACCGGTTCCTGGACGACGCGATCGAGATCGACGTCGACGCGCTCTTCGACGGCACCGAGCTGTACCTCGGCGGGGTGATGGAGCACATCGAGGAGGCCGGCATCCACTCCGGCGACTCCGCCTGCGCCCTGCCGCCGATAACGCTGGGCCAGGAGTACATCTCGCTGATCCGCGAGTCGACGGAGGGCATCGCCCGCGGCGTCGGCGTCCGCGGGCTGCTCAACGTGCAGTACGCGCTCGCGGCCGGGGTCCTGTACGTGCTGGAGGCCAATCCGCGCGCGTCCCGGACGGTGCCGTTCGTGTCCAAGGCGACGGCCGTGCCGCTGGCGAAGGCAGCCGCCCGGGTGATGCTGGGCGCCACGATCACGCAGCTGCGGGCCGCGGGCATGCTGCCGGCCACCGGCGACGGCGGGACGCTGCCGCTGGATGCGCCGATCGCCGTCAAGGAGGCAGTGCTGCCGTTCTCGCGCTTTGCCGACGCCCGCGGCGAGGGAGTCGACACCGTGCTCGGTCCCGAGATGCGCTCGACCGGCGAGGTCATGGGGATTGACCAGGGCTTCGGCACGGCATACGCCAAGTCCCAGGCGGCCGCCTACGGGTCCCTGCCGGTGAAGGGCCGCGCCTTCGTGTCGGTCGCCGGCAAGGACAAGCGGTCGATGATCTTCCCGGTCAAGCGGCTTGCTGAGCTCGGCTTCGAGATCTGGGCGACTAGCGGGACCGGGGAGGTTCTGCGGCGGAACGGCGTTCATGCCACGATCGTGCGTAAACACAGCGACGGCCCTGGCCAGGGCGGCGAGCCGACGATCGTGGAGCGCATCCTCGACGGCCAGGTAGACCTGATCGTGAACACCCCGTTCGGCGGACCCGGCCAGTCCGGCTTCCGCCGGGACGGGTATGAGATCCGGACAGCAGCAGTCCGGCGCGCGATCCCGTGCATCACCACGGTGCAGGGTCTGTGGGCGGCCGTTCAGGGTATCGAGGCCATCGGCAGGGACGAGATAGGCGTGCGCTCGCTCCAGGAGCACGCGCTGCGCCTGCGCGAAACGCAGTCGCGAGCAGCGACAGACGAGCAGTGACACAGGACGAGATGACACAGAGCGAGATAGACGCACAGGCCGGCCCCGTGCAGGTACGCGGGACGGTCCTGACCGTCCGGCGGGTGGACGCCTACTACGCCATGACGCTGGTCGCGCCGGCCATTGCCGCCCGGTTCAAGCCCGGTCAGTTCATCACGCTGGCCGTCGGCGGTCCGGACTCCTCGATGCTGCTGAGCAGGGCGTTCTGCATCCACGACGTGCGGCCCGACCACGGCGGCACGGTCGAGTTCGTGTTCGCGGTCCACGGCAGGGGCACGCAGTGGCTGGCCGAGCGCCGGTCCAGGGACGTCCTGGACGTCACCGGGCCGCTCGGCAAGGCCTTCCCGCTGCCGCGCGATCCGGCCAACTGCCTGCTGGTCGGCGGAGGCTACGGCAGCGCTCCGCTGTTCTCCCTGGCCGCCAGGCTGCGCGAGCGCCGCTGCGAGGTGGACTTCCTGCTAGGCGCAGGCTCAGGTGACCGCGTGTTCGGCGCGCTGACGGCCCGCCGGACCGGCCGCACGGCAACTGTCACGACCGAGGACGGATCGCTCGGCACTCGCGGCATGGTGACCGACATGCTCGACCAGGTCATCCACGACGGCCGCACTGACGTCATCTACGCCTGCGGGCCGATGCCGATGCTGAGGCAGATCACGCTGCTGGCCCGGCGCTACGACATCCCCGTCCAGGTCGCAGTCGAGGAGGCGATGGCCTGCGGCGTCGGAGTGTGCATGACCTGCGTGCTGCCGGTGATCGGCTCCGACGGGATCACCCGGATGTCGCGCTCCTGCGTGGACGGCCCGGTGTTTCGCGGGGAGTCCGTGCGGTGGGACGACGTCGGCACCATTCCGTTCGACGCTTTTGGCGCGCCGGGCTGGGAGCCGCGGTCCCGGCGAGCGTCGCAGCTGCAGAACGGCCAGGGCAGCCCGGCCGAGCCCAAGGGCGGCAAGCCAGGACGCGGGCGCGGCCAGGGCGAACGGCCAGATGGCGCCGGCGGGAGGCATGGCCATGGCAGTTGACCTGCGGGCCAGACTCGGGCACGTCGAGCTGCCCAACCCGATCATGACAGCCTCCGGCTGCGCCGGAGCGGGTCGCGAGCTGGCGCAGTTCATGGATGTGTCGAAGATCGGCGCGATCGTGACCAAGTCGGTGATGGTCGGACCGCGCTCCGGCCGCCCGACGCCGAGGATGGCCGAGACACCAAGCGGCATGCTGAACTCCATCGGGCTCCAGGGCCCGGGCATCGACGCATTCCTCCAGCGCGACCTGCCCTGGCTGCTCTCGCGCGGCGCGCGGGCGGTGGTCTCGATCGCCGGCGGCACAGTCGGCGAGTACGCCGACCTGGCGAGTCGGCTGTCGGATGCCGCGGGCGTCACCGCGATCGAGGTCAACATCTCGTGCCCGAACGTCGAGCACCGCGGCCAGGTCTTCGCCTGCGCCCCCGATTCGTCGGCGGCAGTCGTCGAGGCCGTCCGGAGCCGGGCGCGCTACGACATCCCGGTGTTCGCGAAGCTGTCGCCGGACGTGACCGACATCGTCGCGATTGCGAAGGCGTGCGTGTCGGCCGGAGCGGACGGGCTGTCGATGATCAATACCCTGCTCGGCATGGTGATCGATACCGACACCATGCGCCCGCACCTGGCGGGTCAGACAGGCGGCCTGTCCGGGCCGGCGATCAGGCCGGTTGCGGTCCGCTGCATCTGGCAGGTCCGCGAGGCGCTGCCCGGCGTGCCGATCATCGGGATGGGCGGAGTCCGCACCGGGCGCGACGCGCTGGAGCTGATCCTGGCCGGCGCCTCGATGGTCGCGGTCGGCACGACGATCTTCCACGACCCGGCCGCCTGCGCGCGGATCCTGCGGGAGCTCGAGGAGGAACTGGCCGATCGCGGCGTCGACCGGCTCGCCGACGTGGTTGGCCTCGCTCACCAGGCGCACGCCATGACCGGGCGCGCGCTCAGCCCGAACGCCCGAGTAAGGAGGAGCTGATGACCACCTGCGCCCCGATCGCCGTCGCGCTCGATGCCCCGGACCTGGACACCGCCGCCCGCTGGGCTGCCCTGGTCGCGCCGCACGTGAGCACCCTGAAGATCGGGCTGGAGCTGTACCTGCGGTACGGGCCGGATGTCGTTGCCTCGGTGCGCGGCGCCAGCGACGTGCAGATCTTCCTCGACCTGAAGCTGCACGACATACCGGCTACCGTGGCTGGCGCTGCCCGGGCGGTCGCGCGGCTGCGGCCCGCGCTGCTGACCGTCCACGCGGCGGCCGGACCGGCAGCCATCCGCGCCGCGACCGAAGCGGCCCCGGACGCGCGCATCGTCGCCGTCACCGTGCTAACTTCGCTCGGCGAGGCGGACCTGGCTCGTATCGGGCTGGCCGGCCCGGTGAGCGAGGCCGCGCGGCGGCTGGCGGCCCTGGCTGTCGAGTCCGGTGCGCGTGGCCTGGTCTGCTCGCCGCAGGAGGTCGCCGCGGTGCGGGCCGAGGTGGGCGATGACATCATGCTGGTCACGCCCGGCGTACGGCCCGCCGGCGCCGCGCTGAACGACCAGGCACGGGTGGCCACGCCGGAGGAGGCACTGCGCGCAGGCGCGGACCTGCTCGTGATCGGCCGGCCGATCACCGGCGCGGCAGACCCGGGAGCGGCCGCGGCGGCGATCGGGGCCTCGCTGCGGCGCGCGGAGGTTGCCCGGCGCTAGGTGCCCGCCGGCCCCGCATCCGGAATGGATTGGCCGGCCATCGTCCCCGCGACGTCCGGCGATAACGCGCGCCAATGGCGGCGCGGCGGTTTATCCGTCAATAACGAGAACACGTTCTCGTTATTGACGGAGGCTGGCCCCGCGTTTTATCTGCGGAATGCCGCGGTCCACGGCCGGCGCCTTCGGCCGGAGCCGCCCGGCGCACGACGGCACACGTACGGCAGCCGAAGATCGCGGAGTGCGGGAGCGACCCGCTGCAGGCCAGCGGCCGCGCGCCCGTTGCGCTGGGGTGGCAGCGCTCGCGGTGCGTGAGATTACGTTAATCGCGGTTCATTAGCGGATCGATAGTGCTTCCTAACGGCACCGAGCACGAGCATGCGATGTGTCGCAGAAAGCGAAAAACCTTGCACGACCTGCGAAAATACAACTACGCTGGGTGCACGGACTTGTACGGGGCGTCATATTGGCTGATTTGTGGCGGTGCAAACGCCGGTTTGCGTTGCCGAGTCGGGCATAACTCGCTAGTTTCCCCTCGCGGAAAGACTTTTTCGATACGAAACCCGAGGTGACCTCGCGTGGCTCTTCCTCCACTTACTCCCGAGCAGCGGGCGGCAGCACTTGAGAAGGCTGCCCAGGCTCGCAAGGATCGTGCCGAGGTAAAGAACAGGCTGAAGCACGGCTCGACTTCTCTGCCCCAGGTCCTCAAGGAGGGGCAGACCGATGATGTGATAGGCAAGATGAAGGTGTCCGCACTGCTGGAGTCCATGCCGGGCGTCGGCAAGGTGCGGGCGAAGCAGATCATGGAGCGGCTGGGCATCGCGGAATCGCGGCGCGTCCGCGGCCTGGGCGCCAACCAGCGCAATGCGCTGGAGGGTGAGTTCGGCGGAGATATCTGACGCACGACGGTCGAGGCAGGGAGGGGGCCGCGGGAAGCATGCTCGCAGCCGAGCCGCGCGGGCTGCGCCGCGGCGCCCCCATCCCGGTGGGCCCAGTTGCGGCCAGGACAGTTCCGGCCAGCACAGTTCCGGTCTGCGGGCCTGGCAGTGTCCAGGCCCGGCTGACGGTGCTGTCAGGGCCGTCGGCGGTAGGGAAGAGTACGGTGGCTGCCCGGCTCCGTCGCCAGTGCCCGTGGATCTGGCAGTCGGTGTCGGTCACGACGCGGGCGCCGCGGCCCGGCGAGCAGAACGGGCGCGAGTACTTCTTCGTGGGCGACGGTGAGTTCGAGACGATGGCCGAGGGCGGCCAGCTGCTCGAGTCGGCCCGCTTCGCGGGCAATCGCTACGGCACCCCGCGGGCACCCGTCGAGCAGCGGATCGAGGCGGGAGTCCCGGCGCTGCTGGAGATCGACGTCGCGGGCGCCCGGCAGATCCGCGTGGCAGTCCCGGACTCGCTGCTGATCTTCCTGGCCCCGCCCTCGTGGGAGGAACTCGAGCGGCGCCTGGTCGGGCGGAACACTGAGTCGCCGGAGGCAATCAGCCGGCGGCTCGACGCGGCGCGCAGCGAGCTCGCCGCCAGCGGCGAGTTCGACATCACGCTGGTGAACACATCTGTCGAGGATGTCTGCGAGCAGCTGGTAGCCTTGATCTCGGCGCAGTATGGCAGTGCCGGGCAGGATCGAGCCCGCCAGGACCTAGCCGGCCAGTCTGGCAATCGCCACTGACCGAGATCTGGCGCCACTGACCGAGATCTGGAAGGCACACGTTGGCAGCGACTCCGGCCGTAGAAGGCATCATCAATCCGCCGATCGACGATCTGCTCCAGGTCGTGGATTCTAAGTATGGCCTGGTCATCATGGCGTCGAAGCGCGCCAGGCAGATCAACGCGTACTACGCCCAGCTCGGCGAGGGCCTCCTGGAGTATGTCGGCCCGCTGGTCGAGACCAGGGTCCAGGAGAAGCCGCTGTCGATCGCGCTGCGCGAGATCAGCGAGCGGCTGCTGACCGCGGAGAGCGCAGAGCAGGCCTGAGACCTGTTCGCCGGCCCGGTTAACTGTGCGTATCGTCCTGGGCGTTTCCGCCGGGATCGCGGCCTATAAGGCGTGCGAGCTTCTGCGGCTGTTTACGGAGTCCGGGCATCAGGTCCGCGTCGTACCGACTCCGGCCTCGCTTGAGTTCGTCGGCGCTGCCACCTGGGCGGCGCTGTCCGGCCAGCCGGTCGAGGTCACCCCGTGGGAGTCCGTCCAAGAGGTCCCGCATGTCCGGCTCGGTCAGGATGCCGACCTTGTCTTCGTGGCGCCGGCCACCGCGGACCTGCTCGCCCGCGCCGCCGCCGGGACGTCCGACGACCTGCTGACTGGCGTACTGCTGACGGCCCGGAGCCCGGTCGTGTTTGCCCCGGCGATGCACACCGAGATGTGGGAGCACCCGGCGACCCGCGCGAACGTCGAGACGCTCCGCGCCAGGGGCAGCATCGTCCTGGACCCGGCGTCAGGGAGGCTGACCGGCGCGGATTCGGGTCCCGGCCGGCTGCCCGAGCCCGCCGAGCTGTTCGCCGTGGCCCAGCGGATCCTGGCCCGCGGCCACCGCGCGCTGGCCGCGGACCTCAGCGGCCGGACCGTGCTGGTGTCCGCTGGCGGCACGCGCGAGGAACTCGACCCGGTGCGGTTCCTCGGCAACTGGTCATCCGGGCGGCAGGGCTACGCACTCGCCCGGACCGCGGCGGCCCGCGGGGCCCGGGTGATGCTGGTGTCGGCGAACACCGACCTGGCCGACCCCGCTGGCGTCCGGGTGATCCGCGTCACGTCGGCCGGGCAGCTACGCGAGGCGATGTTGCGCGAGGCACCGGCAGCAGACGCGATCGTGATGGCGGCCGCGGTCGCCGACTTCCGGCCCGCCGCCCGCAGCGACGTCAAGATCAAGAAGGCAGGCGCCGCGCCTGATCCGATCGTGCTGACAGAGAACCCGGACATCGTGCGCGACCTGGTGGCCGCCCGCACGCGGGCCGGCCAGCTGATCATCGCCTTCGGCGCGGAGACCTCCGACGTCCTGGCGAACGGCCGCGCCAAGCTGGCGCGGAAAGGCTGTGACCTGCTCGTGCTCAACCGGGTAGGAAACGGGCTTGCCTTCGGTACTCCCGACAACGAGGTGACGGTTCTGAGTGCCGACGGCGCCGAGGTCAAGCTGCCGAGGGCGCCCAAGGACGAGATTGCCGATGCGATCTGGGACGTCGTCGCGCGGCGGCTCGGCTAGGGCAAACATGCTGGTCTCCGGCGGTCGCAGGACCCTGCCCGGTACAATTCGGCGGGGATCGCGGAGATCCCCGGCGGCGAGTCGTTCCCGAGCCGCTGCTCAGAATCAAGCAAAAGAAAAGGTGTCGAGTGGCTCGTCGTCTGTTTACGTCGGAGTCCGTCACCGAGGGCCACCCGGACAAGATGGCGGATCAGATCAGCGATGCCATCCTGGACGGGATGCTCAAGGGTGACAACCGCAGCAGGGTGGCTGTGGAAACGCTCATCACGACCGGCCAGGTACACGTGGCCGGCGAGGTGACCACCGACACCTATGTCGACATTCCGGGGATCATCCGGGAGAAGATCCTGGAGATCGGCTACGACTCGTCGGCCAAGGGCTTCGACGGCTCCACCTGCGGCGTGCAGGTGTCGATCGGAGCGCAGTCTCCGGACATCGCGCTCGGCGTGGGAGATGCTGTCGAGCACCGCGAGGGTGAGGGATCCGACGAGCTGGACCGTCAGGGCGCCGGCGATCAGGGCCTGATGTTCGGATACGCGTGCCGCGACACGCCGGAGCTGATGCCACTGCCGATCATGCTGGCGCACCGGCTGGCTCGCCGGCTGTCGAAGGTGCGGCGGGACGGCGAAGTCCCCTACATCCGCCCGGACGGGAAGACCCAGGTCACGATCGAGTACTCGGGCGATCAGCCCGTCCGCCTCGACACCGTGGTCGTGTCGACGCAGCACGCGCCGGCGATCGACCTTGCCGCGCTGCTGACTCCCGACATCCGCGAGCACGTCGTCGCGCCTGTCCTCGAGGGCCTGGACCTGGACACCTCCGGCTACCGGCTGCTGGTGAACCCCACCGGGCGGTTCGAGATCGGGGGCCCGATGGGTGACGCGGGCCTGACCGGCCGCAAGATCATCATCGACACCTACGGCGGCATGGCCCGGCACGGCGGCGGCGCCTTCTCCGGCAAGGATCCGTCCAAGGTAGACCGCAGCGCTGCCTACGCCATGCGCTGGGTCGCGAAGAACGTCGTCGCGTCCGGGCTGGCGGACCGGTGCGAGGCGCAGGTCGCCTATGCGATCGGCAAGGCCAAGCCAGTCGGACTGTTCGTCGAGTGCTTTGGCACCGAGCGGGCCCCGGTGGAGCGCATTCAGGATGCCGTCCTGCAGGTTTTCGACCTGCGCCCGGCAGCGATTATCCGCGACCTCGATCTGCTCAGGCCGATCTATGCGCAGACTGCCGCTTACGGCCATTTCGGCCGCGAGGAGCCGGACTTCAGCTGGGAGCGCACTGACCGGGCAGAAGCCCTGCGATCAGCGGCGGGGGCGTAGTTTCCTGCCCGGTCGCACGGTGCATGGTGTGCAGCTTGTCCTGATCACGGAACCTAAGATCAGTATCGGCTAGTTTGTAGATATCCGGACATTGTTGTGGCATTGCTCTACTATCTCTGTCTATATCGAAGCCAATCCCGATCCTGGTCTGGTGATGGATGACGTCGTCTGACCGGCGCCGCCCGGCTGGCAAGCCCGGTACCGCCGCGGAGCCGGAGAGCGCCGCGGGCGCACGCGGGAACGCGCCGGCGGACGGCGACCAGCCCGATCCGTGGTTCGCGCCCGGGCCGAAGTCAGCCGCAGCGTCCGGCGACTGGCAGCCAGGCGGCGACGACGGCGGCATGCTCGAGCCGGACACAGCCCAGTGGTTCCTGCCGACGGGCCGGGCTGGGCTGCTGCCGGATTCCATGACGGTCTCCGACGCCGAGGACGAGGCAGCCCGGCGGCACGTGCCACAGCCACGGCACGAAGCGCACGGAGCCCCGCCGTGGGCCGGCGATGCGTCCGGCAGCCTGACCGCATCGCCACCGCCCTGGGAGAACGGGCCGTGGCCGGGGCCCGCCAGCCAGCGGCGATCCCGGCCGACGGCACAGGGCCCTGCTGGTGCCGCACCCCGGCGGGGCGCGACGGGGGAGGCCAGTGCCAGCTCCGGCGGTCCCTCGCCGGCCCGGACCGTGGTCATCGCCGGGCTGGTGCCGCTGGTAATTCCGGGTCTCGTCGCCGGCGCTGTGACACTGCGGCAAAGCCGCGCCGGTGACCCGGTCAGGCGGGCCGGGGTGCTGGCACTTGCCTCGTCGCTCGCCTGGGCGGTCGTGATCGTGGTGGTCGTCCTGGCCACATCCGGAAGCTCGGCACAGCCCTGCACCTATCCGGCCGCGGTGCATCAGGCGTATGCCCGGGTCATGACCGACCTGAGCAGCCATTCCGGCGCCTCGGTGCAGGCCGCTGACCTCAGTGTCGCGGTCGGCCGGGCCAACGCGGCTGCGGCGGGCACCGGCGTGCTTGCCGTCCGGACGGCGCTGTTCGCACTGGCCGGTGACCTGGAGCTCGCACGCGGCGACGTCACCGCCGGCCGGTCGGTTCCGGCCACGCTGACGTCGCGCCTGGCGGCCGACGGGCTGGTGCTGAATCAGGCCTGCCCGCGCTGATCCGCCCGGTGCTTCAGCGGCTGCCGGGCCGCAGTCGGCGGGCTCTGGTAGGACAGAAGCGTGTCGGGTCAGGTGCTCCAGGCGGAGCAGTCGCAGAAGACGGGGCGGGCGAAGCGCGGCCGTAGCCGCGCGGTCCGGCAGCCCGCCGCTGAGCTGCCGGTCGCGCGGGTGGCAGTGGACATCTCGCTGCCGCACCTCGACCGCCCGTTTGACTACCTGGTGCCGGACACGCTGGCCAGCGCTGCCGTCCCCGGCAGCCAGGTACGCGTCCGGTTCGCCGGCCAGCTGACGGGCGGCTTCGTGCTGGAGCGCCTGCAGGACAGCGACCACGAAGGCCGGCTGGGCTTCCTGGAGCGCGTGGTCTCGCCCGAGCCGGTCCTGACTCCGCAGATCGCCAGGCTTGCCCGCGCGGTGGCCGACCGGTACGGCGGAACCCTGGCGGACGTGCTCCGGCTCGCGATACCGCCGCGGCATGCTCGCGCGAGTTCGACACCCGGCCAGTTCGCGCCGCCCGGGCCGCTGCCAGAGGACGGGCCGCCGCCGGCAGGGCCCGCCGGGGAAGGCCCGCTCGGGGACGCCAGGGAAGGCGGCGGCGAGACCAGGTCGGCGTGGCAGCGCTATCCGGACGGGCCGTCGTTCCTCGCCGCGCTCGCGGACGGCCGCAGCCCGCGGGCAGTGTGGTCGGCGCTGCCCGGGCCGCGCTGGCCGGAGGAGGTCGCCCAGGCGGTGGCCGCTGCCGCCCGCTCGGACCGGGGCGCTCTGGTGGTCGTTCCTGATGCCCGTGACCTTGCGCTCGCTGACGCTGCCCTGCTCGCCGCGCTCGGAGCCGGACGGCACGTCGCCCTGGCCGCGAGCCTCGGCCCGGCCGAGCGCTACCGGCGCTGGCTGGCAGCGGCGCGAGGTGAGGTCCGCGTTGTGGCCGGCACACGGTCCGCCATGTTCGCGCCGGTTGCCGATCTCGGCCTGGTCGTGCTCTGGGACGAGGGCAACGACCTGCATTCCGAGCCGCGCGCGCCTTATCCGCATGCCAGGGAAGTCCTGGCGCTGCGCGCTTATCAGTCCCGGGCCGCGGCGCTGCTCGGCGGATATGCCCGGACCGCCGAGGCTGCGCTGGCCATCGAGACGAACTGGGCGCGGCCACTTGCGGCAGCGCGGGCGACGATCCGGCAGGTAGCACCGGCCGTTCAGGCTGCGGGCGAGCAGGAGGAGCTGGCCCGGGACGAGGCGGCCAGGTCCGCCCGGCTGCCGAGCATCGCGCTGCGGACGGCGCGGGCGGCTCTGCAGGACGGCCCGGTGCTTTTCCAGGTACCCCGGCGCGGTTACCTGGCGGCGGTCGCCTGCGAGCGCTGCCGCAGCCGGGCGCGATGCGACTGCGGCGGCCCCGCCGAGCTGCCCGCGCCGCAGGCGCCACTGCGCTGCGGCTGGTGCGGCTCGGCCATCAGCCGCAGCTGCCGGGAGTGCGGCCACCGGGGACTGCGCGCGCTGGTGACCGGTGCGCGGCGGACAGCCGAGGAACTCGGCCGCGCGTTCGCGCCCGCGCCCGTCGTGACCTCCGGGGGAGCACAGGTCCTCGAGCGCGTCGCGCCCGACCCGGCAGTGGTCGTCGCCACGCCAGGGGCCGAGCCCGTGGCGGAGGACGGATATGCCGCCGCCGTGCTCCTGGACGGCTGGGCGCTCCTGGGCGTCGCGAGCCTGCGCGCCGCAGAAGAGGCGCTGCGCCGGTGGATGTCCGCTGCGGCACTCGTCCGGCCCGGCGACGCCGGCGGACGGGTCGTGATCGTCGCCGACGCCGCCCAGCCAGCGGTGCAGGCCCTCATCCGGTGGGACCCGGCGACCTTTGCAGGGCGGGAGCTCGCCGAGCGCGCGGAGCTGCGGTTCCCGCCTGCCGCCCGGATGGCCTCCGTCAGCGGCCCGCCGGCGGCGGTGGAATCCTTGCTGGCGCAGGTCACGCTCCCCGTCAGCGGCGAACTGCTCGGGCCTCTGCCCGCCGGTCAGGGCAGGGGCCGGCGCGATGGCGGTGAGTCCGCGGACCCTGCGGAGGTGATCCGGTACCTGGTCCGGGTGCGGCGGCAGGAGGGCACAGAGCTGGCGCTGGCGCTGCGGGCAGGCCAGGCTGCCCGGAGCGCGGCCAAGGCGGCCGGACCGGTGCGCATCGAGCTGGACCCGGCTTCGCTGATCTGACTACCGACCGTTCAGGCCGTAGGGTACTTGGGTGACCAACTCACCGGGAGGCCAGCAAGCGCGGTCCGAGCCGGGCGGGCAGGATGACGCCGGGGCCCGTCAGGACCGGCCCCGGATGCCGCCCGTCAGGCTCGCTCCCCGCGACGAGCTGGCCGCGGCCGCCCGGGTCGCGCCCCTGCTGCGGGCGGCGCGGGCCCTGGGCTCGTGGGCGGCGCAGCGCCCTGACGTGGCAGCGAGCCGGGTGCTTGACGGCAGCGATGCGCGGGCTGCCGCGGACGCGCTGGAGCTGACCGTGGACGAGCTGGACGCTGCCTGGCAGGTCGTGGCAGCTGCCAGCGAGTCAGCCAGCGGGCCGGGGACACGGGACCGCGGAACCGTGCCGCTCGCGACCGCCAGCGCGGAGGACGTGCTGCGGGAGTGGGATGGCGCGCTGGCCGCACTGCTAGCTGCCGAGGAACTCGACGGCCTCGCCACCGCGCTCTATACGGTCGGCGCCCCGGTGCGAATCGACGCGCTGTTCGACGCGTACTCGGCTGCCGCTGGCAGCCGCAATCTGCCCGCGGCAGACGAGGCGCAGGCGGCCGGACCGGTGCCGGATCCCGACGAGGCCGCGGCGCTCTCACATGCACTGGAGACGCTTGCCGACCTCGGCGTCGTGGAGCTTGGCACCGAGGAGACTGCGGGCGGGCTGACCGTCATCCTGTCGCCCCTCGGTGTCTGGGGCGTGCACCGCAGGCTGCTGGCCCAGGGCTGGCACGTGCCCGTCCTCGGCTCAGCCGACCGAGATGGCGCTGTCGGCCTGCTGATGACCCTGGCCAGCTGCGACGCGGAGGACGGTGAGTCCAGGATCAGCGAGTGGCTGATCGGCCGGCCTGAGCAGCAGGCGGCCGCGGAGCTGATCGCCGCCGCGGGGGCCGGCACGCCGGGCCTGCGCGGAGCCGCCTTCGCCGTGCTCGACCGGATCGGCACGGCGGCGGCCGGGGAAGTACGCGCGGCTCTCGGCGAGCCGCTGCTGCGAGCACACGCCGCCGTGTGGCTGCATGAGCACGGCGAGGACGCCGACCTCGGGCAGGCTGACCGCACCTGGCTGCTGGTGGATCTTGGTGCGGGCCTGCTGGAGGAAGCGGACCCGCGAGATGTGGTCGCCGAGCTGCTGCCGGAGGTCGCGCCCGAAGCGCAGGCCGAGATCGTTGCGGGCTTGTGGAAAGTCAGGCACCCGGCGGTGATCGACCTGCTGACGACGCTCAGCGAGCATCACCCCGATCCCGGTGTCGCCCGGGCTGCCCGCAAGGCGGCGTTCAAGGCACGCTCGCCAGGTGCAGGCGACGCTCAGCTGAATTCGTAGACTTGATCACTGCTGCGCCGTCCGCCGCGGGATGCGGGGATCAGGCGCGCACGGCTGGAGGAACGTAGTGAGCATCAGGCCGATCCGGTTGTTCGGCGACCCCGTGCTCCGCACGCCCGCTGACCCGGTCACCAGCTTCGACGCCGAGCTGCACAAGCTGGTGAAGGACCTCACCGACACGATGATGGATGCTCCCGGCGTCGGGCTGGCAGCCCCCCAGATCGGGGTCGGCCTCCGCGTCTTTGCTTACTGCGTCGACGACGTGGTCGGACACCTCATCAATCCGCAGCTCCGGCTGTCGGAGGAGCTGGAGGTGGACGACGAGGGATGCCTGTCTTTCCCCGGTCTGGCCTACCCGACGAGCCGGTCACACGGCGTCGTGGCCACCGGTTTCGACGTGCACGGCGAGCCCGTGACTATCGAGGGCTCTGGCCTGCTCGCGCGGTGCGTCCAGCATGAGACCGACCACCTGGACGGCGTGCTGTTCATCGACCGGCTGGATCCGGTGCAGCGCAAGCTCGCCATGGCCGAGATCCGGGCCTCGGAGTGGTGGGGTGAGCCTGTGCCACTGGTGAAGGTGTCGCCGCACCCGACCGACGGCAAGGCGCGCTAGCGCATGCGGCTGGTCTTCGCGGGCACCCCCGCAGCCGCGGTTGCGACGCTCGACGCGCTGCTGAAGTCGCGACACGACGTCGTCGCGGTGGTCACCCGGCCCGATGCCCGGGCCGGCCGCGGCCGCAAGCTCGGCCGGAGCCCGGTCGCGATTCGCGCGGCCGAGGCGGGGCTGGAGATCCTTCAGCCGGCCAGGCCCTCCGAGCCTGATTTCCAGTCCCGCCTGACCGACCTCGCGCCCGACTGCTGCGCGGTCACCGCGTACGGCGCCCTGATCCCGCAGAGCGCGCTCGACATTCCGCCGCGCGGCTGGGTCAACCTGCATTTCTCCGTGCTGCCCGCCTGGCGGGGAGCGGCTCCGGTCCAGCACGCGATCCTGCATGGCGACGACATAACCGGCGCCACGACCTTCCAGATCGTGCGTGAGCTTGACGCGGGTCCGGTATTCGGCTTTGTCACCGAGGCCATCCGGCCAGACGACACCGCGGGTGACCTGCTCGGCAGGCTCAGTACTTCCGGTGCCGAGCTGCTGGTGGCGACCCTCGACGGCATCGAGACGGGCGAGCTTGAGGCGCGCGAGCAGGCGGCCGACGGCATCAGCCTGGCGCCCAAGATCACCCCGTCCGACGCCGAGGTCGACTGGCGGGCCCCGGCGCTGGCGATCAGCAGGCAGATCCGGGCCTGCACGCCAGAGCCGGGCGCCTGGACGGAGCTAGCCGGAGTGCGGGTCAAGCTCTGGCCGGTCGTCGCCGCTAGCGGGGAAGAGGCCGCGGCGCCACTTGCCCCCGGCGAGCTGCGCGTGCTGCGCAACCGAGTGCTGGCCGGGACCGGCAGCTCACCGGTCGAGCTCGGTGCTGTGCAGGCGCACGGCAAGCGGCAGATGAGCGCTGCTGACTGGGTCCGCGGCCTTCATCTGGAGGGTCCGTCCGCGAGGTTCAGCTGACGTGAGCGGGACGCCTGCCCGGCGGCGGGGCGCCCGCCCGGCCGCCGACCCGGCCCGGCGCGTCGCGCTCGACACGCTGCTAGCGGTCGACAGCCGGGATGCGTACGCGAACCTGCTCCTGCCCCAGCTCATCAGGCAGCGCGGGCTGGCTGGCCGGGACGCGGCTCTCGCGACCGAGCTCTGCTACGGAACGCTGCGCGGACAGGGCAGCTACGACGCGATACTCGCCGTCTGCAGCGATCGGGACCTCGCCGCGCTCGATCCGGCGGTCCGCGCCGTCCTGCGGCTCGGCACGCACCAGCTGCTGGCCACCCGCGTGCAGCCGCATGCTGCCGTGGCAACTTCGGTGGACCTGGTGAAGGCAGTCGCCGGGCAGCGCCCGGCTGGCTTCGTCAACGCGGTGCTGCGGCGCGTCGCCAGCCGGGACCTGCTGGCCTGGCTGCAGATTGCGGCGCCGCCCGCGGACCGCGATCTGCCTGGCTCGCTGGCCGTGCGCTACAGCCATCCGCGGTGGGTGGTCGAGGCATTCGCTGCCGCTCTCGGCGAGACCGCCAGCGGCGGCCTGCCGCAGACCGAGGCGCTGCTGGCGGCCGACAACCGCCGCCAGGCAGTCCACCTGTGCGCGGTCCCCGGCCTGGCCAGCCAGGATGAGCTGACGGCGGCGGGCTGCGCCCCAGCACGCTGGTCACCGGCTGGCGGATACCTGTCCGAGGGAGATCCGGCGGCCGTTGCCGCCGTTGCCGAGGGCCGGGCCGGCGTGCAGGACGAGGCCAGCCAGCTCGTCGGCCTCGCCCTCGCCCGTGCTGCGCTCGACTGTGCTGGCCTGGACTGGGCGCCCGGCAGCCGTGCGGGCGAGCGATGGCTTGACGTATGCGCGGGACCGGGCGGTAAGGCCCGGCTACTGGCGGGTCTCGCGGCAGGCGCAGGTGCCCGCGTCCTCGCGAGCGAGATACGCGAGCACCGGGCACGCCTGGTTGCCGCGGCGACGGCGCCCGCGGATGCCGCCCGTGTCATCACGGCGGACGGCACCCGGCCAGCCTGGGCGCCGGGCCTGTTCGACCGGGTGATCGCGGACGTCCCCTGCTCTGGGCTGGGCGCGCTGCGACGCAGGCCGGAGGCACGCTGGCGGCGGCTGCCAGCGGATGTCGCAGCGATCGGCGGGCTGCAGCGCGAGCTGCTGCGCGCCTCGATCGAGTCGGCTCGCCCTGGCGGAGTCGTTGCCTACGTGACGTGCTCGCCGCTGCCGGCCGAGACGTCGGACGTCGTCGCTGACGTGCTGGCTGGCCGGGACGACGTGGAGGTGCTCGACGCGCCGGCGCTACTGGCGGAGGTACCCGACCTTGCCTGCCGTGCCGACACCCGCTACGCGCAGTTCTGGCCCCATGTCCATGACACGGACGCCATGTTCCTGGCGCTGCTGCGCCGCCGGGCCGCCTGACGGCTGGCTGGCTCAGGCGGGCCCGGAGCCTCGCAGCTCCGGGCCCGTCCTGCTCCGGTCAGGGTGAGGCGGATGCTGACGGCGTCGAGGACGCCGACGCGGAGGGCACGGCGACGAATGCGATGCCGAGCGGCGCGGCATTCAGCGTGGCGGTTCCCGTGCCGCCGGAAATCGTGCCGGCGACGGTGTTGCTTGCCGGGTCGATCACCGAGATGTTGCCGTTGTAGACGTTGCCGACCCACACCTGCGAGCCGTCCGGCACGACGGCGACGACGCCGGGCAGGCCGCCTACGCTGATCGTCGCGACGGACTTCAGGCTGGACGCGCTGATGGCGTCGACAGAGTCGGAGTTAGTGTCGGCGACGTACACCGTCTTGCCGTCCGGGGTGACGGCGACGGAGTATGGCTCGGCGCCGGCTGCCACCTGCGCGACGATGCGGTCGCCGGCCGTGCTGACGACGGTCAGCTTCCCGCTGCCCGGGCTGGTGGCGTACACGGTCGAGCCGTCGGTGGTCACGGCAAGGCCCTGAGCACCGGTCGCGATGGCGATCCGGGCGGCGACCGACTGCGTCGCCGTGTTGATGACGGTGATGCCCTGCTCGGTCGTGACATAGGCACGGCTGCCGTCCGGGCTGAACGCGACCTGGTGCGGTCCCGCTCCGACCGTGATATCAGCGGTCACCTCGTCGGTGGCGGTGCTGATGACCGCGACCTGGCTGGACCCGCCGGGGCCGGTGTCTCCGCCGGTCAGGGTCGCGTACACAGTGCTGCCGTCGGGCGAGACCGCCACGTCCTGCGGGTAGGCGCCAACCTCGATGGCGGTTTTCGCGCCGGTCACCAGGTCAACTGCCACCACGGAGTACTGGCCGGTCTGTGCCACGAACAGCTGCGATCCGTCCGGCGTGACGGCGACGCCCTCAGCAGTGTCCGCTGAGATGCTGTCAGCCACGATGGTGTCAGTGGCGACGCTGATCTGCGCTACCGACGAGCCGCCGGCCAGGGCGACGTAGGCCTCGTAGCTCGTGCCGGACGCCGACGGCGTGGCACCAGAGGACGTGCGGCCGACCGTAGAGTGGCGGCCCGCCTGGAACTTCACCGGGCTCTGTGGCGTGTTGGCCGGCGTGGTGCCGTGGTTCGGGCTCAGGCCGTGCGCGATGCCGAACGCCGCTGCCGGCGTGGCCAGGACGACGACAGCCGCTCCGGCGATCCAGGACAGCCGGACGATGCGCCGGCGGCGAGTGCTGCGGTGTTCCCGCGGCGCTCCGGGCTCCGCCGGCACTCCGGGCTCCGCCGGTGCTCCGGCCGGGAAGGTGGCGCTGGGACGAACAGAGTCTGCTGACATGTGAGGTTCTCCTTTCGCCCGGTCAGTTCCCGCGCGTGGTCGTGCGCGGGCGGGGCCGCGGCCCGGTCTGCTGCACCGGGACCGTCTGGCTGGTGGTAGGGAAGACCGGCTCGGGCAGGTTGTTCACCTCATACACGGCGTCAGCGAGCTGCGCCTTGGTGCCGGGCAGCTGCCCCACCGCACTCGGGAACGCCGGAAAGCCGAAGGCTGACGATAGGTTGCCGAACGTCTGGCGCCGCCAGGCGGTGATGTTCGGGATCTGCACGCCGGTCAGGAGCTCGAGGAACCGCAGCACCGAGGTGTGGTCGAACGTCTCGCTGGCGATCCAGCCGCCCTGGGTCCAGGGCGAGATGATGATGCACGGCACCCGGAACCCGGCGCCGATCGGCAGATTGCCGTAGGTGCCGTAGTCGATCCACTCGTCTGCCGTACCAGCAGGCGCAGTGGGCGGTACGACGTGATCGAACAGGCCGTCGTTCTCGTCATAGTTGAGGATGAATACCGTCTTGGCCCAGACATCGGGATTGGAGGCAATAGCCTCGATCTTGCTGGCCACGAAGTCCGCGCCCGCAGCCGGCGTGTAGTCCGGGTGCTCGGACTGGTAGCTGGTCGGGACAAGCCAGGACACCGTAGGCAGCTGGTCGTGGGCCGCGTCCCACTCGAACTGGCCGTTGCTGAAAACGCGGAGCCCGCTCTGGAACAGGGTCGAGCTCACCGGCGCACCCTGGAAGCTCTTGAACATCTCCAGCAGGTTGCAGGAGTAGTTGTCGATCTCCTGGTAGACCTGCCAGCTCACCCCGGCGTCGGTCAGGGCCTCGGGGTAGCTCTGCCACTCGTAGGGGACCGGGTCGACGTTGCTGATGATCGGGCCGCCGCCGACTCCCTGCGGGTCGATCCAGGCGCTCATGTGCATGAGCCGGTTCGGCCAGGTGGGGCCGAGGACCGAGCAGTGGTAGTTGTCGCAGATGGTGAAGTTCTCTGCCAGCGCGAACTGGAACGGGATGTCGTTGCTGGTGTAGTAGCCCATGGTGTAGGGACCGTTGACACCGTCGGCGCTGAGGTGCGCGGGGAGCCAGTTGTTCATGGCGCCGTCGTTCCAGGCACCGTGCTGCACTTGCCAGGCGTGGCTGGTCGACGGGATCGCCTGCGCGCTGGTGGTCTTGGTGTCGAGGTGGTACGGCAGGAGGTAGCCGTCCGGATTGTCGGGGTCCGGCTGGTAGAACACGGACTTGCCGGCTGACAGCGTGATCGCGGTCGGATCGGAGAAGCCGCGCACTCCCGGCAGCGTGCCGAAGTAGTGGTCGAACGAGCGGTTCTCCTGCATGAGGATCACCACGTGCTTGATGTCGCTGAGCTTCCCTGTGCCGTGGGCCGGCCCTGAGGCGAGCGCCTTCCGGACGCTCGGGGGCAGGAACTCTGCGGCGAAGGCAGCAGTTGCGGTCGCCGCTGCGGTGGTCAGGAGGCGGCGTCTGGTCAGTTCGGGCATAGGCCTGCTCCATCCGGGATGTGCCGGTCATTGCATCCAGCACGATCCATCCGGACCACGGCAGCGAGCCGACCATTACGTTAATGACCGGGAATGGCTGGATGAAGAATTCAAAGTGCGAAAGATCGCACTAAAACCGGGCTACCGGGCGAGAGCGCGAGCAGTCTTGCGGCCAACCTGCCCTGTCCCGATGTCGGCGCGCTTGCCCTCTGCGTAGCCGGCTCCGTAACCGGTGCCGGTGTAGGTGACCCGCGCCGTCCTGGTAACCGGGTACGCGTGGGCGACGTTCTGCCGGATGACCATCGAGCGGTCGGCCAGCACCAGCGCGGCCCGCGAGTACTCGCCGTCGGTGCTGGCACCGGCGGCCCGCTCGGCTCGCTCTTCGGCGGACCGCACCCGGCCGATCACCGCGGCAGCGAAACCCAGCAGCCAGGACCGCCGCCAGGCCCGCACGCTCGCTGCTCGGGCTGGCACCTCCGCCGCCGCCAGGCCGTGCCACATCTGAATGAGAACCGAGGTGTAGAGCACGTCGGTCCGCTCGATGTCGGAGGCGTAGCCGAACACGTGCACGCGCTGCCCCGAGTCGGCGGGCAGCAGGATGCACTGGCAGCGCAGCGCCGCGGCCAGGCCGCACAGCAGGTGCGCCTGGACCCGCGCCCACGGGTTGTAGATGTCGACAAGGCGGTTGTCCGGCTTGTCGGTCTCCGGCCGCGTGGCAGCCAGCAGGGCCCGGTCGATCCCGTACTTGGCCATCAGCTCGGCTGCCTTGGCTGTGAGCGCCTGCGCCTCGGCGGCGGTAACGCCCTCTGCCTCGGCCTTCGCCAGCAGCTTGCGCACCCGGTCCAGCAGCCGGTCGGGAGCATCGGTGCTCGCCGGGGAGCTGGTCATGGCAGTCATGGCGGCCTCCTGACGATCGGGGGAGCGGGGCGCTACCGAAACTAGCGGCCGCCTGCGACAGTCCGCATGTCGATCGGCGTTCCGGGGTGCACGTCAGCTTTGCCGGGAATGATCATGGTCGTGCCGCTGACCATGAGTCTGAGTTGCTGTGTCTGTCAGACGCCCGGTCGTAGCGGGCTGGGGCGGCAGCGCATCCGTGACCCCGCGAGCGAAGACCCGGCGGGCCTGCCAGTCAGCGCGGTCACGGTTACGTGACGGGTAGCGCGCATGCGGCTGGCCGGGAAGACAATAGCGCTGAGCCATTCCGGGCAAGGCGGATTCTCGGGCGGTAGCAGCTTGTCTGGCAGCCAGGCGGACCTAGGGGACTACTCGGCGCTGCTGGCCCGGCTCAAGGAGATGATCGGGTGGGATGACAGCGCCCGGCTACCGGACCCCGACGAACGATCCCCGCATCCTGGGCCGTTCGACCGGCGCGTAATCGCGGTCGGCGGCATCGTCTTCGCCGTGCTGATGGCACTGTCGGGCCGGTGTGGCTTTGACCGCGACGAGCTGTACTTCCTGGACTGTGCCCGGCATCTGCAGGCCAGCTATGTTGATCAGCCGGTGCTGGCGCCGGTGCTGGCGTGGGTGTCGTTGAAACTGTTCGGGGTGTCGCTGCCCGGCCTGCGCCTGTGGCCCGCGCTGGCGGCGTGGGCCACGGTGGTGGTCGGCGGGCTGACCGCCCGTGAGTTCGGCGGCGCCCGGCGTGCGCAGTTGCTGGCCGCGGTCGGGACGGCCACGACGCCAGTGCTGCTGGGATCCGCTCGGCTGGCGAACACGACACCCTACGAACTGCTGGCGTGGGCGGGCCTGGCGCTGGTCGTGGTCAGGATCGGGCGGACCGGTGACTGCCGCTGGTGGCTGGCCGGGGGCCTCGTGGCGGGCCTGGGGGTGGCCGACGACCACAGCATGGGCTTCTTCGCCATAGCGCTGGTGATCGGCGCGCTGCTCAGCGGCGGCCGCCGGATGATCTGGAATAGCTGGTTCGCAGGCGGCGCGGCGATCGCGGCGGCCTTTGAGGTTCCCGACCTGTGGTGGCAGGCACAGCACGGGTGGGCGACGATCGCCATGACCGAGGCGCTCAGCCGGGAAAACGGCGGACTGGCCAATGTCGGCCTGTGGGTCATCGAACAGCTGGGCATCGCAGCCCTGTCCCTGGCGGGTGTCTCGGTGATCGGCCTGTGGTGCCTGTGGCGGTCCGGGCGGCCGCTGTGGCGGGCGCTGGCGTGGGCCTACGGGCTGCTGTTCGTCCTGTTCGCGCTCACCACCGGGGCGAAGGGGTACTACCTAGGCGCCGCGTATGTGTACCTGCTCGCCGCGGGTGCCGTGGTCATCGACGGGTGGCTGCAGGCGCGGCCTGGCCGGCTGCGCAATCTCCTGCTGGCCACCGCGGTCACCACGGCGGTGTACGTGCCGCTAGTTCTGCCGGTGCTTCCGCCCGCCGACATCGGCTGGAACTCGCTCCTGCGCGAGGAGGTCGGCTGGCCCCAGTTCGTGCGTACCGTCGATGCGGTATGGACATCCCTGCCGCCCGGGCAGCGCGCCCGCGCCGTGCTCTTCGCCGACAACTACGGCGAGGCCGGGGCCATCAACGAGCTCGGCCAGGGGACCGGGCCGCCGACCGCCGTCAGCTCGCAGAACAGCGAGTGGTGGTGGGGACCGGGTAACCCGCACGCCACCACCATTGTGGCCGTCGCGCCAGGGCCCGCCGACGCCACAGGCTACGCCGCCTACCTCGGGCAGTTTTTCACCAGCGTCCGGGTGGCGGCCACGCTGTCGAATCCGTACGGCGCCCGCAACCAGGAATGGGGCGGCCACGTCTATATCTGCACACCGCCGCAATCGCGGAATCCGCGCCCCCGCCGGGCAGCGGGACGCGGTCAGCAGCGGAGTCGTACGCGATAACCCGGCGACATCCGGTGGTCATCCCTCGACAATGGCCGACGTGGAAGAGGTCAAGATCGTCGTAGCCCATCACGAGCGCGCGACCCTGCGCGTCGGCGACGTGTTCCTGAAGGTCGACGCTGATCAGAGGAACACCGACATCGAGGTCGAGGCGATTGCCCTGGCGCCGATCCCGACTCCAGAGGTCCTGTGGCGCAAGCCGCCCGTGCTCGCGCTCGCGGCCCTCCGGGGGAGGGCACTCGGCCGCCTCGGCGAGCCGTCGGCCGCTTCGCCGGCGGCGTGGGCCGCGGCGGGAGCCGCCGCACGGATGCTGCACAACGCGCCGCTGCCGCCATGGCCCGGTCAGAGCCTCGACGAGATCGCATCGGAGCTCGACGGCGAATGCGAGTGGCTCGTCACGAACAGCGTCCTTCCCGCTGACCTGGTCACGCGCAACCGCCGCGTTGCCGAGGCTGCGCTCCGGCCGTGGACACCGGTGTTCACGCACGGTGACCTGCAAATCACCCACGTGTTCGTCGACGGTGACAAGATCACCGGCGTGATCGACTGGTCCGGGGCGAGCCAGGGCGATGCCCTGCACGATCTCGCCATCCTGACCCTCGGACACGAGGAGCACCTGGGCGACGTCGTCGCCGGCTACGGCACCGACGTCGACCTCGACGTGATCCGCGGGTGGTGGTCGTTGCGAAGCCTGCAGGCGGCCCGCTGGCTGATCGAGCACGGCTTCGACCCGTCCTCGCCGGGCTGCGAGTTCGACGTGCTGAGATCCCGGATGTGAGGGCTGCACGAGCCCGACGGCTGTGAGTGCTGTTCTGCCGCATCGAGCGGGGCCAGCTCCCCTTGCGTCCGAAAGCGGAAGCGCGGGCAGGGGCGAGTCATGACCGATGTGATCGCGTGCGAGGCTGCCCGGCCACCGCTCGCTCTCGCCCGCGAGCCGGGGCCTAGAATCGGCGGTTGTGAGCGTGCAGATAGCGCCGAGCCTGCTGGCCTCTGACTTCTCCCGCCTTGCCGAGGAGGCGGACATCGTCGCGGACGCCGCCGACTGGCTGCATGTCGACGTCATGGACAACCACTTCGTGCCGAACCTGACCATCGGCCTGCCCGTTGTCGAGGCGCTCCTGCGACACGCCCGGCTGCCGATCGACTGCCACCTCATGATCGAGGACCCCGATCGCTGGGCTCCGGGTTACGCCGAGGCGGGTGCGCGCAACGTCACCATTCACGCCGAGGCCGCGAGCGCCCCGGTCCGGACTCTTCGCGCCATCCGCGCGGCGGGCGCGCGGGCCGGCCTGGCATTCAACCCCGCGACCGCGGTCGAGCCGTACGCTGACCTGCTGCCGGAGATCGACATGCTGCTCATGATGACGATCGAGCCGGGCTTCGGCGGCCAGGAGTTTCTCGACCTGGTGCTGCCCAAGATCCACCGCGCCGCCACACTGACCCGCGCCCACGGCGGCGAGATCTGGCTGCAGGTCGACGGCGGCGTCAGCGAGGAGACCATCGGCCGCTGCGCCGAGGCGGGCGCAGACGTGTTCGTGGCCGGCTCGGCCGTCTACGGCTCGCGCGATCCCGCAGGCGCTGTGAAAGTCCTGCGCGACCTGGCGCTGGCGGCTCAGGCGGGGCCGTGACAGACCCGGCCGATCAGGGCGAGAAACGAGGCGGGATCAGCTTCACCCACACCGCCGACGAGCTGTTCTCCGGGGCGAACGCCACGAAGGGCGACCTCATCGACTACCTGGACGCGGTGGCGGAGTTCATCCTTCCGGTGCTCGCCGACCGGCCCCTGTCGGTCATCCGGGTGCGACCGGGCCAGGCGCCGTTCATGCAGAAGAACGTGCCGAAGTACGCTCCGGACTTCATCGAGACCGTCACGGTGTGGGCGGAGAGCTCGCACCGCGAGGTGTCCTACGCGCTGTGCAACGACCGCCGGACGCTGCTCTGGTTCGCCAACCAGCGCGCCGTCGAGTACCACCCGACGCTGATGAGGGCCGGGCGCTGGAGCGAGCCAGATTTCCTGGTCCTGGACATCGACCCGCCGGCCGGCGCTGGCTTCGCCCCGGTCGTCCAGACTGCCCTGGTCGTGCGGGAGGCGCTGGAATCCGCGGGACTGGCGGGCGCAGTGAAGACCAGCGGATCCAAGGGCGTGCACATTTTCGTGCCGCTCGCCCCCGGCGTCAGCAGCGAGGACGCCGCCGCGGTCACCCGCGCGATCGCCGTCCGGGGCGAGCGCCTGCGCCCGGACATCGCGACAACTGCGTTCCTCCGGGAGGACCGCGGCGGGAAAGTCTTCATCGACGCGACCCGGGCCGGGGGAGCGACCGTTGCCGCGGCCTACAGCCCGCGCGCGCGGCCAGGCGCGACCGTGTCGTTCCCGCTCGACTGGGCCGACCTGCCGCAGGTGCAGCCGGCCGATTTCACGGTCACGAACGCGGCCGGGCAGCTGGCCGGCCGGGACCGGTGGGCGGAGCTGATGCCGGTGCCGCAGGAACTGTCCGCCGGGCTAATTGCCGAGGGGCACGCGATCCCGGTCGCCCGGGTGGCCGCGATGCACGAGGGTAAACGGCGGGCGAAGGCACGGCGCGACCAGTCCGGGTGACGGCCCGGGCCGCGGAAAGATGAAGCCCGGCGGCAGGCAGCTGAGTACCCGGGCGCCTGGCCGGTTTGCGGGTGCTCATCCTGGCGACTAGCGTCGTCGGCAGCGATGACACCTAGACTACGTTTCCTGAAACATGTGCTGACCTGCGCTGATGTGCGGACTTATGTCAGCCCTGGCATTCCTGCCGCTGGTGGCAGATGAGGCGCAGGGCACAGAATGTGCTCATGAATGCCGCAGCGCGAACGCACGCTGACAACGCCGTCCTGACCGGCGAGGTCAGCCGCGGGCACCCGAAGCCGCCGCCTCTGCTGGCGATCCGCGACCTGACGGTGAGCTTCGGGCCCGTGCAGGCCCTGGTCGGGGTCAGCCTGGAGGTCCGCGACGGCGAGGTCGTCGCTCTGGCAGGCGAGAACGGCGCCGGCAAGACGACCCTGGTCCGCTGCATCGGCGCTGACATCACCCCGACTAGCGGCGAGATCAGGATCGACGGCCAGCCCGTCCAGTCCGAGCCCGGAGCGCTGGCCCGCCAGGGCGTCAGCGTCCTCTGGCAGGACCTCGCGCTGTGCGACAACCTGGACATCGCCTCGAACCTCCTGCTCGGGCGGGAGCGGCGCCTGCACATGCTCTCCGAGGTGCGGATGCATGCCGAGGCGGGCCAGCTGCTCGCCGAGCTCGGGATCAGCCTGCCCGCGACGACCCGCGGCATCCGCACGCTCTCCGGCGGTCAGCGCCAGCTCGTCGCGGTCGGGCGGGCGATGGCGCACGGGCCGCGGCTGCTGCTCCTGGACGAGCCGACCGCGGCGCTCGGCGTCGCCATGTCGCGGCAGGTCGAGGAGCTTATCGCCGGGCTCCGCCAGCACGGGACGTCGGTCGTGCTCGCCTGTCATGACATCGACATGATGTTCCGGCTGGCGGACCGCATCATAGTGCTGCGGCACGGCCGGGTTGTGGCCGACGTCCGGCCGGGTGAGGTGCACCCGGACGACGTCGTAGCTCTTCTGTCTGGCCAGGACGCCGACTCGTCGGCCCGCAGTCAGCTGACCAGGCTGCACGGCCTCGCCGGGCGCCTCGTCAGCGCCGATCCTTCGTCCAGCCTGTCGCTGATTCTGTCGTCGCTCGGGGCAGCCCTGGGCGCCGAGCGGCTGTGCATCCACCTGGCCACCGGAGACGAGCTGGTCTGCACCGCGTCGCTTGGCCTGCCCGAGCTGCTGCAGGCAGCGTGGGCGCGACTGCCGATCGGTGCTGGCGGCGGGCCGGTGGGTCTCGCTGCCGCGCGCCGTGAGCCGGTGGTCGAGGAGGACGTGCGCGCAGGCGAAGGCTGGGTGCCCTTCGCGAGTCTGGCCCGGCTGGCCCGGGTCGGCGGGTCGTGGTCGGTCCCGGTGCTCGGGCCGCGCGGCCTGGCTGGCGTGATCACGGTGTTCCGGACGGCGCCGGGTGCTCCGAAGCGGGATGACCTCGATCTGGTCACGCTGTATGCGGGGTACGCCGCCAGCGCCATCGAGCGGGACATCCTGCTCGACGAGGTGACTGCGCGCAACCGGGTACTGGAGACCATCCGGGAGATGCTCGAGACGCTGGCCGGGCCCCTCCCGGTCAGCCAGAGCCTGCGGGTCGCGCTGCAGGCACTGTGCCGCGGGCTGCAGGCGGACGAGGCCGCGCTGGTGATCCAGTCCGCCGGAAAGGACGCCGAGGTGCGGGCTGCGGCCGGTGCCTCCGCTGAGGTCAGCGATGACCTCGTCCAGACGGCGGCTGGCGTGCTGGGGCAGGCTCGCGAGAACGACGTGGCGGTCTATCAGGTCGGCAGAACGGGCAGGCTGCTGACGGTCCCGTTCGCGGCGCCCGGCGCCGGCGCGGCGCTCGTGGCCTGCTGGCGCACTGGACCCCAGCCCGGCGATGCTGCCGCGCTGCTGGAGGACGCTGCGCGGTCCCTGCAGCTGGCACTGGAGCGGGAGGAGGCCTCGGTCGCCCACCAGGAGGCGCTGACCCTGCGCCGGTCGCAGGAGCTGCAACGCGGCTTCCTGTCCCGGCTCAGCCACGAGCTGCGGACGCCTCTCACGGCCATCCGGGGTTACGCGTCCAGCCTGCTGCAGCCGGATGTGACCTGGGACGGGGAGTCGCAGCACCGGTTCCTCCGGCGGATCGCCGCCGAGTCCGCGCGGCTCGGCCGGCTGGTGGACGACCTGCTGGACTTCTCGGCGATCGAGTCCGGCATCCTCCGGCTGCAGCGCGACTGGTGCGATGTGCCGCTAGTCCTCGAGGCTGCCGTCGCCTGCCTGCCGCCCGACGTCTCGCCGCCGGTCAAGATGTCCTGCGCGTCGGATCTGCCGGTGATCTGGGCCGATCATGACCGGCTTGAGCAGGTCTTCGTCAACCTCCTCGCGAACGCCGTCGGGCATAACCCGCCGGGCACGACGGTGCTCCTCACGGCCACGGCGGTCGGGGAGCACGTCGAGGTCACCGTTGCCGACGACGGCACCGGGCTTAGCCCCGACGTCGCGAGGGCGCCTTTCGAGTCTGCCCGGCGCCGCCGCGGGCCGACCGCCGGCGCGGGCCTGGGCCTGTCGATCACGCGCGGTATCGTCGCTGCTCACGGCGGCCGGATCGAGCTGGTCGCCCAGCCGCGCGGCACCTGCTTCCGCATCTGCCTGCCGATCGAGGCGGAGATGCGGCTGACCGGCGACGGCGCTGCCGGGCCCGATGCCGAGGCCGCTGTGGCCGGAGAGACTGTCGCCGGCATGGCCGTGGCGGGGACCGGAGCAGTAAACGGTCTTCCCGCCGCCGTGGCACCCGCAGGGGCGGGGGCGGGCACAGGTGGTGACTGAGGTGGCGAACCGCGACGAGGCCGGTCCTGGCGGCCGCAGATGATGACGGAGGCAGCGACCCGCGCGCTAGTGGTCGAGGATGACCCCAACATCGTGGACCTGATCCGGTCGAACCTGGCCGTCCGCGGCTTCGACACCATCGTGTCGGCCGACGGCCTGCGCGCCCTGCGGCTGCTCGAGACCGAGGCCCCGGACATCGTGCTGCTGGATCTCATGCTGCCGGAGATCGACGGGTTCGAGCTCTGCCGGCAGATTCGCGAGCGATCATCGGTCGCGATCATCGTGGTCTCGGCGCGCGGCGGTGAGCGTGACAAGGTCAGTGCGCTCAACGTGGGCGCGGACGATTACATGACCAAGCCGTTCAGCATCGAGGAGTTGCTGGCCAGGATCCACGCGACGCTCCGCCGCACCCGGCCGTCGGCCGGAGCTGCCGAGGAGACGCCCGGCGTCCTCGCAATCGCTGATCTGGTCATCAACCTGGCTGACCAGCAGGTCAGCCGCAACGGTATCGCCATCCACCTGACTCCGACCGAGTTCGCCCTGCTGCGCGAGCTGGCGCTGAACCGCGGCAAGCTGCTCAGCCACGCCCATCTGCTCCGGCGTGTCTGGGGACCGGGTTATGAGACCGAGACAGAGTACGTCCGGGTCTACATCCGGCGTCTGCGGGCCAAGCTGGAGACCAGCAGCACGCCGCTCATTGTCACGCAGCCGCGCGCCGGGTACCGGATCCTGGCGGACTGACACCGGGAGCAAAGGAAGCAGCTGATGTTACGGCCGGACGGGTCGACGGCCCGGTCACAATTAACAGAATGAGATCCTCGGGTGCGGCTGTAACTCGCTGACCTGCGCTAATTTCGTTAACGGTATTTTCACGAGGTTACGCGGATGTTAACGGAGCCGTTCATCGATAGCGCCCTAGAGTTTTCTTCGGAAGACGAATGACCCTACGCGCGACAGCCTGGCGGGCCGAGTGAAGTGTCTCGCCGCCGGCGTCCCGCCTTAAGACGAGGTGGTTTTTTTGCGCTCAGTCAGCAAGGCAGTGGCCGCTGTGGCCATCGCCAGCAGCGCGGCGCTGTTCATCGCCGCCTGCGGCAGTTCCTCGGGTTCCTCAGGCAAGCTCAGCGCATCTCAGGTGCCGAAGCTTAGCTACAAGTCGTTCAGCCTGAACTTCTCGGCCATGTCGAAGATCAAGATCCTGGCATCTCACGGATCCGGAGACGTCGCCGCGATCCTGCCGGACACCGTGAGCTCGACTCGGTACGTCGAGTTCGACGCGCCGTACCTGCGGAAGTCCATGCTGGACGCGGGCCTCAAGCCGTCGCAGATCATCATTCAGAACGCCCAGGGCAGCGATGCGACCGAGTATTCGGACGCCCAGTCCGACATCACCAAGGGCGCCAAGGTCCTCATCATGGACCCGCTCGACTCCGGTGTCGGCGCGAAGATCGAGTCCTATGCCAAGTCGCACGGCGTGCCCGTGATCGACTACGACCGGCTGACGCTTGGCGGCAGCCGCGCCTACTACGACAGCTTCAACAACACCTACGTCGGGACCCTGCTCGGCAAGGGCCTGGTCAGCTGCATCGCTGCCTGGCACGTCAAGAAGCCTCAGGTCATGGTCATGCACGGAGCCACGACCGACAACAACGCCACGCTGTTCGCCGACGGCTACGACGCGGTCCTGAAGCCGTACTTCGCGAACGGCACCTACAAGGACGTCGTCAACCCGGCCGGCACCTGGACGCCGACGGTGGCGCTGACCGAGTTCCAGGCTGCCTACACCAAGTACCCGAACATCAACGCCGTGCTCATGCCCAACGATGAGAACGGCGCGCCGATCATCCACTACCTGCAGACCCGGCACGTCAAGCCGGACACGCTGCCGATTACCGGCCAGGACGCCACGCTCACCGGCATCCAGAACATTATCTCCGGTTACCAGTGCGGCACCGTGTACAAGCCGATCTACCTGGAGGCACAGGCTGCAGTCGCACTGGCCATGTACCTGCGGGCCGGCATCAAGCCGCCGTCCACGCTGGTGAACGGGACGGCTAAGGACGTCGACGAGAACAACAAGCCCGTGCCGTCGATCCTGCTGACCCCCGAGTGGGTCACGGGGCCGGACGTCCAGTCGACGATCGTGAAGGACGGATTCGTGCCGGCGTCACAGATCTGCGCGGGCTCCTTCGCCGCCGACTGCACGAAGTACGGGATCTCCTGATGACAGCACACGCTGACAGTCGGGCCTGGACGGCCCGGTGGTAGCTAGCAGCGCCGGGGATGGCGCCGCGCCCGCGACAGCGGGCGCGGCGTCGTCTGCGCCCGGCACCACGGTAGATAGTGACGGACCGCTCCTGCAGTTGCGGGACATCGGGAAGACGTTCGGGCCGGTCCAGGCGCTGACCGGTATTAATCTGGATATTCCGGTCGGCAAGGTGACCGCTCTGGTCGGTGACAACGGGGCCGGGAAGACCACGCTGATCAAGTGCATTGCGGGCATTCACGAGCCGAGCACCGGCGAGATTCTGTGGAAGGGCAGGCCTGTCCACTTGCACTCGCCTAAGGAAGCGGCGAATCTCGGGATCGCGACGGTCTACCAGGACCTCGCCCTGGCCGACAACCTCGACATCGTGCAGAACATGCTGCTCGGCCGGGAGGTGACGCGTTTCGGCCTGCTGGACGAGATCAGCATGGAGCTGACCGCCAAGAAGACTCTGGCCGATCTCTCGGTGACCACCGTGCGGTCGATCAGGCAGCCCGTCGGCTCTCTGTCGGGCGGGCAGCGGCAGGCCGTGGCGGTGGCCAAGGCGGTCATGCAGGACGCAAAGCTCGTGATTATGGACGAGCCGACCGCGGCGCTCGGTGTCACCCAGACCGAGCTGGTGCTGAACCTGATCTCCACGCTGGCCGCACGCGGCCATGCTGTGCTGGTGGTCTCGCATAACCTGACGGACGTGTTCAGAGTGGCTGACCGGATCGCCGTCCTGTACCTTGGCACTCTAGCGGCGGTCGGCCCTGCGTCAGAGTTCGACTCTCAGTCGGTCGTCGAGTACATGACCACCGGGTCAGTGACCCGCCGCAGCAACGGAGGCGGCGCTGAGCCAGCTGCCTCACCGGGCGTGAGCAGTGGCTCGGAGGGCTGAGTAATGGCACCCAGGAATAATGACGACGAGGTAGCCAGGGACGAGAAGCCGGGCGCAGTCGCGGTTGCCGGCCAGCCCGAGGCGACGGAAAAAGCCGCGGAGATCGCGGTGACCGCCGCACCGGAGGTCATGACTAACTCGCTCGGCGAGTACCTGCGCGTCTGGCTCCGGCGGGTGCGCAGCGGCGAGAGCGGCGCCCTTCCGGTCATCATCGGCCTGGTCGTACTCGGCGCGTATTTCCAGATCTCGCAGCCGTCCTTCCTCTCCGCGACCAACATCGCGAACCTGATGGGGCAGGCTGGGTGGATCGTCACCATCGCCATGGCGCAGGTCTTCGTCCTGCTCCTCGGCGAGATCGACCTGTCCGTCGCGTTCAATGGTGCGATCGGCGGCACGGTCACCGTCTGGATGGTGTCGGTCCACAGTCCCTTCCCGACCTGGCTTGCGATCGTGGTGGGACTGGCTGTCTGCATGGCGATCGCCGCGATCGAGGGACTGATCATCGTCTGGCTCAAGATCCCGTCCTTCATCGTCACGCTGGCCGGGCTGCTTGGCCTGAACGGCGTGCTGATCTGGCTGTTCGACGTGGCGGGCGCGGTCGGCAACGGCGGAGTCATCTCCAGTCACAACGCCTTCATCAACGGCCTCACCGCGGACAATCTCAGCCCGGCTGCGGGCTGGATAGTGCTGGTAGCCGCTGTCGTGCTCGGCGGGGTCTTCATGATCTACCGGGACCGGCGCAGGCGAGCCAACAGTCTCGTCGCACCACCGCTGGGCGTGACCCTGCTTAAGATCGGGCTGATGGCCGTGATCGGCGCAGTGCTGGTGAGCGTCCTGAACGTCAACCGGGGCAGCGCCTTCCAGCCGCTGGAAGGCGTGCCCTGGGTGGTGCCGATCGTGCTGGTGCTGCTCGGCGGCACGACCATCCTGCTCATGCGGACGAAGTTCGGCCGCTACCTGTACGCGATCGGCGGGAATGCCGAGGCGGCGAGGCGGGCGGGCATCAACCTGAGCCGGATCCGGGTGCTGGCGTTCACGCTGACCGGACTGTTCGCCGGAATCACCGGCATCCTGTACGCATCGTTTCTGGGCTCGATGTCGAATGACTTCGAGGGCGGCCAGTACGTCCTGTACTCGGTGGCCGGAGCCGTCATCGGCGGCGTGAGCCTGTTCGGCGGGCGCGGCCGGATGCTCGGCGCGGTTCTCGGCGGCTTCGTGGTCGCGGTGATCTACAACGGTGTCGACCTGCTCGGCCTGGGTGCTGCCGGCCAGTACATCTGGACAGCCCTGGTGCTGCTCGCGGCGGTCACGCTGGACGCCATCGCGCGGCGGGGTAATACCAACACCGGAATATCGTGACGGTGCCGCCGGCCGCCCGCCGTGGCGGCCGGCGGCTCCGCTAGAGGCTTATCGCGACGCGCACGAGCAAGGCGAGCGCACGGGACCGGCTGTGCCGCGGCCAGGCGATCACCGTGGTCACTGTCGGCGCGTCGAGCACCGGCACCGCGGCGAGGTCGCGGCTCAGATGGGACCGGCACGACTCCGGCAGGACGGCTGAAGCCCGGCCCAGAGCGATCAGCTGGTAGAGCTGGGTATTGTCCCGGACCCGCGGACCGCTCCCGTCCGGGTAGGTGCCGTCGGAGCGAGGCCAGCGTGGCATCGGCAGGCCGGGCAGTGCAGCGACGTCGGTCATCCGCAGGCAGGCCCGGCCGGCGAGGGCGTGTCCGGCTGGCAGGACCACGACCTGCCCTTCCGTACTGAGCTCCTCGGTGTCGAGCCCGGCCGCCGAGTCGAACGGCAGGTGCAGAAGCGCGACGTCAGCTCGGCCGTCGCGCAGCAGCCGCTCCTGCTCGGCGATGCCGCACAGGAGCACATCGATGGTGCCCGCGCCCGGCTCGGCGGCGTAGGCGTCGAGCAGCTTCGACAGCAGTTCGCTTGTCGCGCCGGCTTTCGTGGCGAGGACCAGGCCGGGCTGGCCGGCCGCGGCGAGGGCCACGCGCCGGGTCCGGCGGTCGGCGGCATCGACGGCCTCGAGGGCGGCCCGGCCCTCGTGCAGCAGCACCGACCCGGCCTCGGTCAGGGTGACGGCACGGCCAGTGCGCTCCAGCAGCGCCACTCCCAGCCTCCGTTCGAGCTGCTGGATCGCTCGCGACAGCGGAGGCTGCGAGATCCCGAGCCGCTGCGCGGCCCGCCCGAAGTGCAGCTCCTCGGCGACGGTGATGAAGTACCGCAGCTCCCGCGTCTCCATGCAGCCAGGTTACGTGCGGCCCGGCCGATACCCGGCAGGTATCGCTGCACACCGAGACGGTGCTGGACGCAACGCGGCGGGCACGGACAGGATTGACTGCATGAGCGGACAGACGATCGCGCTGGTCACCGGTGCGAACAAGGGAATCGGATATGAGATCGCGGCGGGCCTGGGCGCCCTCGGCTGGCGCGTCGGGGTCGGCGCCAGGGACGACGAGCGCCGGGAGGCTGCCGTGGCGAAACTGCGTGCAGCGGGCGTCGACGCGTTCGGCGTTCCCCTCGACGTGACCGAGGACGCGAGCGTGGCCGCAGCCGCCAGGCTGGTCGAGGAGCAGGCCGGAGGTCTCGACGTGCTCGTGAACAACGCCGGCGTGACCGGCGGCATGCCGCAGCAGCCCACAATGGTCGATCCCGCGGTCGTGCGGACGGCCGTGGAGACCAACGTGATCGGCGTCATCCGGGTCACCAACGCGATGCTGCCGCTGCTGCGCCGGTCGGCGTCGCCGCGAATCGTGAACATGTCCAGCAGCGTCGGCTCGCTGACCCGGCAGTCGGTTCCCGGTGCGGAGACGGGCCCGATTTCTGCCGCCTATGCGCCGTCGAAGACGTTCCTGAACGCCGTGACCGTGCAGTACGCCAAGGAACTGCGCGACACGAACGTTCTGATCAACGCCGGCTGCCCGGGCTACTGCGCCACTGATCTCAACGGCTTCCGCGGCGTCCGAACCCCCGAGCAGGGCGCGGCGATCGCCGTCCGGCTCGCCACTCTGCCCGACGACGGCCCGACCGGCGGGTTCTTCGAGGACGCCGGCGTGGTGCCCTGGTAAAGCTCAGAATCCCGGTCTGCGGACGGTGACCCGGGCCACACCCATGGCGGGCGACAGCGGAATGCCCGGCGTGGCACACTGGTTGGCAGTAGTACACGTGCTCCGGGGTCGGTGAAACTCCGAGCCGGCGGTGACAGTCCGCGACCCAGCCGAAGCCATCGGCTGGCTGACCCGGTGAAATTCCGGGACCGACGGTTAAAGTCCGGATGGGAGGCAGCACGTGCGCGGCTCGTCGTTCGGTCACCGATGACCAGGTGGCGGCGGACGGTCCGCGTTTGCGCAGTCAGCGCATCCCCCCGGAGCCCGAGTACAGGCAATGTGGGCTCCGGAGGAGGACACGGTGTTTACCGGGATTGTGGAAGAGCTCGGCGAGGTTGTCGGCATCGAGCGCGACGGCGACTCGGCTCGCCTGATCGTGCGCGGACCGGTCGTCAGCGGTGATGCTTCCCGCGGCGATTCCATCGCCATCAACGGCGTCTGCCTCACCGTGACTGGCACTGCCGGTGGCGAGTTCAGCGCCGATGTGATGGGGGAGACGCTGGAGCGCTCCAGCCTGGGCGGCCTGACCCCCGGCGCGACCGTCAATCTCGAGCGGCCGATGCGACCTGATGACCGGCTGGGCGGGCACATCGTTCAGGGTCACGTCGACGGCACTGGCGTCATCCTGGTCCGGCGGCCTGCCGCCGACTGGGAGGCCGTCCGTATCTCGGTTCCGCCCCGGCTTGCCCGTTACCTGATCGAGAAAGGCTCGGTGGCCGTCGACGGGATCAGCCTGACTGTCTCGGCGCTCGGCGATGCGGACGGGGAGCACTGGTTCGAGGTGAGCCTCATCCCGGAGACCCTCCGGCGCACGACCCTCGGCCGCCGCCAGCCTGGTGAGGTCGTCAATCTCGAGGTCGACATGATCGCCAAGTACGTGGAGCGCCTGATCGCCGGGAGGATGCAGTGAGCCCGCTCGGCGGTCCGGACGCGGCTCGCGACTCGCAGCTGGACGATGTGGCACGGGCTGTCGCGGATATCGCCGCTGGCCGGCCGGTGATCGTCGTCGACGACGCCGACCGGGAGAACGAGGGTGACATCATCTTCGCGGCCAGCAAGGCGACGCCCGAGCTGCTGACCTTCATGATCCGGTACACCAGCGGCGTGATCTGCGTGCCGATGCCAGGGGAGACGCTGGACCGCCTGCAGCTCCCGCTCATGACGACGCAGAACGCCGAGCGGATGCGCACTGCCTACACGATCAGCGTGGACGCCCGCGACGGCGTGACGACGGGCATCTCCGCTGCCGACCGCGCCCGCACCATCCGGACGCTGGCCGACTCGGCGACCGAGCCGTACGAGATCGTCCGGCCTGGCCACGTCTTCCCGCTCCGCTACACGCCCGGCGGCGTGCTGCGGCGCCGCGGGCACACCGAGGCCGCCGTCGACCTGGCGCGGCTTGCCGGGCTCACACCCGCCGGGGTAGTGGCCGAGATCGTCAACGACGACGGCACTATGGCGAGGCTGCCGCAGCTGCGCGCCTTCGCGGACGAGCATGACCTGGCGCTGATCTCGATCGAGCAGCTGATCTCCTACCGCCGCCAGCACGAGCGGGTGGTGAGCCGGGTCGTTGAGACGCGCCTGCCCAACCAGTACGGCGACTGGCGCGCCATCGGCTACCTGAACTCGGTCGACGCCACTGAGCACGTCGCACTCGTACTCGGCGAGATCACCGCTCCCGGGCCGGACGTGCTGGTACGGATGCACTCAGAGTGCCTCACCGGAGACGTATTCGGCTCCTTCCGGTGCGACTGCGGCGCACAGCTCGACGCGGCGATGGCCACCATTGCGGCCGAGGGCCGGGGCATCGTGCTGTACCTGCGCGGCCACGAAGGACGGGGGATCGGCCTGCTGTCGAAGCTGCGGGCCTACCAGCTGCAGGACGGCGGCGCGGACACGGTGGACGCGAACACCGAGCTGGGCTTGCCGGTCGACGCGCGCGAGTACTCCACCGGCGCTCAGATGCTGACGGACCTGGGCGTCGGCGCGCTGCGCCTGCTCACCAACAATCCCGCGAAGGTCAGCGGGCTGGCAGGCTTCGGCCTTGACGTGACCGGCCGGGTCGGGCTCCCGTCGGTACCCACGCCGCAGAACCTGCGCTACCTGACCGCGAAGCGGGACCGGCTCGGGCACCAGATCGAGAATCTGCCGGCCTCGCTGCAGGATGGTTCCTCGGCCTGCGTTGCGGGCCTGCGTTGAGCGGCGGCGGTCGCCCGGACGGACAGGTAGTGGATGCCACCGGGCTCCGGCTGGCGATCGCCGCGACGCGCTGGCACGCGGAGATCACCGACCGGCTGGTGGACCGGGCAGTCGCCGCGGCCGGAGCATGCGGCATCGCCGAGCCGCTGCTTGTCCGCGTGCCGGGTGCGGTCGAGCTGCCGGTCGTCGCGGCCGAGCTTGCGCGCCGGCACGACGCCGTCGCCTGCCTCGGTGCGGTGATCCGCGGCGGTACACCGCACTTCGACTACGTCTGCGATGCGGTGACCTACGGCCTGACCCGGGTCGCCCTCGACGCCGGCCGTCCGGTCGGAAACGGGGTGCTTACCTGCGACACCCTCGAGCAGGCGCGTGAGCGCAGCGGGGCGCAGGACAGCGCCGAGGACAAGGGCTGGGATGCCGTGGTAGCCGCGCTGGAGACAGCTTTGGTGCTGCGCTCACTGCGGAGTTAGCCCAGTCCTGCCCGTAGTGACGGGCAGTGGCCGGACCGTCAGTCTGCGGTTCCTCGCGGGACTATCCACTCGGTCGGCTGATCTGTCAGCCTGCCAATTCGCTCGTAATCGCCGTCGTACTGATCGGCCAGGAACCGGGTTACCGCCATGCAGCAGCCATGACTTCCGGGTCCGCAAGGTCAGGAAGTGCTCCGCCAGCCAACTCGTCAACGTGGCTTCTTCGGATCTCATCCTGTACTACTCGCCGCAGTGCCTCGTTAACAGTGTCTTTCTTCGTCCTCGTGCTCCGGTGGCGTATACATTGCCGAGGACTGCGCAGCAGCGGTCAGGCGGGCGCGACCCGGTAGTGGTAGCCGTGGTGGTCGGTAAAGCCAAGCTTCCGGTAGAGCGCACGGGCGCCGGTGTTGTCGTCGGTGACCTGCAGGTAGATGTTCCGGTAGCCGTGCTGGGCCGCATGCCTGCTGAGCGCAGTCGTGACGGTGGCGCCGAGTCCCAGTCTCCTGCGGGCCGGATCGACCTCGATGGCAGTCAGCCCGGCCCAGTCGCCGGCTCCTGCGACGCGGCCGATGGCGATCGTCTTGCCGTCGGCGCGCACCGAGGCGAACGCCTGCCACGGTGCCGAGGTCAGCAGCTCGCGCGCGATTGACGGGAGCTCCTGGCCGCGATAGCGGTAGCGGGCCAGCCACGCCGCATCGGGCTCAGAGTCGATCCCGATGCCGAGAACGTCCGGCGCTCCGGCCGGCGTCACGTCGGCTGTACTGGCGGTCATCACGGTTGCGGGGGCCCGGACGGTCCAGCCGAGCGCGGACAGCAGATGGTCAAGCTTGCTGTCGCCGGGCCCGTTCAGCGGATACGGTACCGCGATCATCGGGGGCAGCGAGCGCTCGCCGTACCAGCCACGGACCTTCTCCACCGCGTCGGCGAGCGGCAGGCCAGGTTCGCCGGTGGCGAGCGCGCTGTTAGCCCGGCCGGTGAAGCCCTCGGACGCACGCAGCAGCCAGCTGCCCAGCTGATCGGACTCCAGGGCGCGCCAGCCCGGCGCTGCCGCCTGTTCCAGGGCGGCAATGGAGATCGTCACACTGTCCAGCGTGCCAGGATTACCGCGTTGGCGCAGCCCGGTATTAGCGTCACCGCCGGGCTACGATCCCGTGAGCAGGCAGGAGAACAGATGACCACGTTGTCCGATGTGACGCAAATCGCAAGCCGCGACAGTTTCCTGGCGGTGATCTCGACAGCTCGCGCAGACGCCACGATCCAGTGCTCCGTAGTCAACGCGGGGGTGCTATCGGATCCGGAAACCGGTGAGGATGTCGTCGGCTTCGTCACCTACGGCCCGGCCAAGCTGGCCAACCTGCGGGTCCGGCCGCAGATCACGCTGACTTTCCGGGCCGGCTGGCAGTGGGCTGC
Source organism: uncultured Actinomycetota bacterium (assembly GCA_963711535.1). GTDB lineage: Bacteria > Actinomycetota > Actinomycetes > Streptosporangiales > Streptosporangiaceae > JAJYUU01. The sequence continues at coordinate 110,371 of CAVQEN010000020.1, forward strand.
CGTCGAGGGCACCGCGCGCATTATCGGCCCGGACGACCCGGCACCGGGTGTCGACGGCGAGCGGCTGCGGCTGCTGCGCCGCGAGGTGTTCACTGCTGCGGGCGGCACCCACGACGACTGGACCGAGTACGACCGGGTGATGGCAGCCGAGCGCCGAGCGGTCGTGCTCGTTACGCCGACGCGCATCTACAGCAACCCTCGATAGCGGCGACGCCCGAGTTTCCGCGGAAACGCGGCGGGGCTAGCGCGTCCAGGCGACGACCGGGCCGCGCGCCCGGACGGTGACCGGAGTGCCGGCAGGCAGTTGCGGGCTGCCGGTCGTCCGGACGATGACCTCCGGGCCGATTGTGCCGTTGTCGGGCCGGACGCGCACCACAGCGTCATGTCCGTAGTACTCGCAGGCGATCACCCGCCCGGTCAGGCCGTCAGCTGAGGCGGACGCCAGGGAAGCCGACAGCTCCAGCTGCTCCGGCCGGATGAGGACTGTGACCTGGCCGGATCCGGCCCCGGCGACCGCGCCTTCGAGCGGCAGTGGCCCGAGGACGGTCGCCACCATCCCGGCTAGCACGCCGTCGCCGACACGACCCTCGAGCAGGTTCGCATCGCCGACGAAACGCGCCAGGGCGGGGTCAGCTGGCCTGCTGTACAGGTCCTCGGGCTCCGCGTACTGCACGATGTGGCCATCGCGGAGCACGGCGATCCGGTCCGCCATTGACAGTGCCTCGTCCTGGTCGTGCGTGACGAGAACGGCCGTTGTCCCGGCGTCCCGGCAGATGCGCTGGACATCCGTGCGGACGCTGGCCCGCAGGTGCGCGTCCAGGGATGCGAACGGCTCGTCCAGCAGGACCACCTCGGGCTGGATGGCAAGCGCGCGGGCCAGCGCCACGCGCTGCTGCTGACCGCCCGACAGCTGATGCGGGTACCGGCCGCCCATGCCGGACAGCCCGACGGCCTCGAGTAGGTCCGCGGTGCGGGAGCCGTGCCGCTCCCGCGCGGGCAGGCCGAAGCCCACGTTGTTCGCGACTGTCAGATGCGGAAACAGCGCGCCCTCCTGCGGCACGTAGCCCATCCGGCGGCGCTCTGGTGGCACGTAAGCGCCCGGACCGTCGACAACGTGGTCGCCGATGGTGATGGTTCCGGCGTCCGTTCGCTCGAATCCCGCGAGCAGCCGGAGCAGCGTCGTCTTGCCGCTGCCCGACGGCCCGAGAATGGCTGTGAAAGAACCGGCGGGCACGTCGAGGTCCAGGCCGGCGAGAACCTGGTGCGTGCCGAACGACTTGTGCAGTCCGGCGACCGCGAGCTGTCTCATAAGTCCCTATCCTCGCGCCTTTGCCGAACGGTTGAAGAAGCGGCCCAGCACGATGCTCGGCAGGGCGGCGACGGCGATCATCACCAGCGCGAACGGCGCAGCCTGACCGTACGAACCGGCTGTCTGGTAGCTCCAGAACTGGGTGGCCAGCGTCTGCACGCCGGTGGGCACGAGGATCAAGGTCGCGGTCAGCTCAGTGACGACCTCGAGGAATACCAGGCAGAACGCCGCGACGAGGCCGGGCGCTGCGAGCCGGAGCGTGACCCGGCTGAAAGCCGCCAGCCTGCGCTGGCCTAGTGACCGGGCCACCTCGTCCAGGCTGGCCGGAGCGCGCGCAACGGCCGCCTTGACGCCGACCAGCGCCAGCGGGAAGAACATGATGACGTAGCAGATGATCAGCAGCGGGGCCGTCTGGTAGCTGAAGCTATCCGCGTACCGCTCGGTAAAGAACGTGAGAGCCAAGGCGATGACGATGCCGGGCATCGCCAGCACGAGGTAGGTGCTGCGCTCGAGGAAGTAGCGGGCCCTTCCGGTGTGCCGGATAGCCAGCACCGCCACCGGCAGCGCCAGCAGCGTGTCGACGGCTGCAGCGCACACGCCGTAAGCGGCCGTATGCCAGGCTGCATCGAGCATCGAGACGCTGACCGAGTTCGTCACCGAGGGCACGCCGCCCTGGAAGATCAGGTAGACGCTCTCGTAGACCGGGATCCCGAGCGCGAGCAGGACCAGCAGGCAGACGGCGCCCAACGCCAGGAGCCTGGCCGGGGTGCGCAGCTGCAGCGGCGGCATCACCCGCTGAGTCATGGGCCCGGATCTGGCGACCCGACCGCCCCCGCGCGACCACGCTTCGCCGGCCAGCACGACCAGGCTGATCGCGACCAGCACGAGCGACAGGGCACAGGCGGTGGGGATCACGTCGAAGTTGAGGTTGGTGAAGATCTCCGTGGTGAACGTCTGGTAGCTGAGCATCTCAAAGGCGCCGTACTCAGCCAGCAGCACGAGCGCAACGAGCAGGCAGCCGCCGAGGATGGCACCCCTAGCCTGCGAGAGCGTGATCCGGACGAACGTCCGCAGCCGGCCGACGCCGAGGCTGCGCGCCACCTCTTCCTGGCCAGGATCGGCGGCGCGCAGGCTGGCGGCTACCGGCAGATAGACCAGCGGGTAAACCGCCAGGGTCATGACGAGAACGGCGCCGCGGAACCCGTGTACCCAGATGAACAGCTGGCTCCAGCCGAAGCTGACCACGAAATCGGGGACGGCGAGGGGCACGACCAGCAGCACCGCGAACACCCTGCGGCCGGGCAGGTTAGTGCGCTCGACCAGCCAGGCCATGCCAGTGCCGATGATGGCGCACAGCACCGTGACTACGACCGTCAGCTGAACTGTATTCCAGAGCAGCGTGCCGGTCAGCGGCCGGAAGATCTGGCTTGCAATCGTCCTGACGCCTGCGCCGCTTGACTCGATGAGCAGGAACACGAGCGGCACCGCGAGCAGCGCTGCGACAGCGGTACTAATCGCGAGCAGCGCGACGGGCTGTCGCGCCCGCCTGGCCGGGACCTGGGTGGCGGCAGGCGGGGCGGGCGACGCGGGGCGAACCGCGATGGTCTTCACTGCGCGGTACCGCTCACAACAGGCCAGCCTTGGTCAGCAGCGAGATCGCCGTACTGCCGTCGCCGAGCCCCCCGATCGTAATCGGATACGGCTTGAGCTGAGCAAACGGCGTCTCGCCCGCCTTCGAGGTGACTCCGTCGGCGATCGGGTACTCGAAGCTCAGCGACGAGTCCGGGCCGTTGCCGGGCGTGGCGATGATCTCCTGGGCCTGCTTGCTGACCAGGAACGCGAGGAACTTCTGGTCCGCGGCCTGGTGCTTGCTGGACTTCAGGATGGCGGCGCCGGACACGTCGAGCACGTATCCGGGGTCGCCGGCCGCGAAGTAGGTGATCTTCGAGTGCATGTTGCTGGTGCCGATCTCGGCGCGCATCCGGTACCAGTAGTACTGGTTGACGATCCCGAACGCCGCCGCACCGCGGTTCACCTCGTCGGCAATGGTCTCATTGTCCGGGTAGATGTGCCCGGCCGCGTTGGCGTCAATCTTCTTCAGCCAGGTCAGCGTTGCCGCGGTGCCGTAGGCGCGCTGGAAGTCGGTGACGATCGGCTGGAAGTCGGTCTCACCGGGCGCCAGCGCCAGCTTGCCCTTGTACTGCGGGTCCGCGAGCTGGGTGACGTGCGTGGGCAGCTGGCTGGCCGAGATCAGGCTCGGGTTGTAGATGATCACGCTGACTCGCGCGGACACACCGATCCAGTCACCCTGCGGGGAGTCGTACTTGGCCGGCGTGTTCGCCAGCGTGCTGCTGTCCACCGGCGACAGCAGTCCCTTGGCCTGCAGGCTCTCCAGCGGCGGGGAGTTCTCGGTGAAGAACACGTCGGCGGGCGACTTGCTGCCCTCGGCGGTGATCTGGTCAGCGAGCACATCCTCGTCGTCGCTGCGGACGACCACATGGATGCCGGTCTTCTTCTCGAACGCGGTAATGAGGTTGTCAGCCGTCTGTTCGTGCTGGCCGTTGTACAGCGTGATCGTGGTCCCGCTGCTCGCGGCCGAATTGCCGCACGCGCTGAGCACAGCCCCGCCCGCGAGGACGACAGCAGTGGCGACGGCCGTGGTCGTCACGGTTGTCAGGCGCTTCATGATGCGGCTCCCGGGCAGATGGCGTCGAGCTTCTTGCTGGCGCTCGCGACCGCTTTCGTGGCGGAGGCGTTCTTGCCGTTACTGTCGAACACGTCTGCGTAGGCGGTTGCGAGCGCACCGATCGCCCTGCGCAGCGAGCTGTCACTGGTGGTGATCGCCCGCAGCGGCTTGATCTGCGCTTCGGCGTATCCGACAGGGTCGGCACCAGGATCGGGCCCGTCCGACAGCGCCGCGCTCACCTGCGCGCACGTGGCCGAAAGATGAGCCGGCGAGCCGGACGCGTGCGCAGTGGCCGAGCCGCAGGCTGCCAGCATCGGCGCGGCGGCCAGGCTCAGCGCCAGCACCAGCCCGGCGGTGTGCCGGATCGGTCTGCGACCCGGAGCCATCGCCAGGGCAGCGGGCTGCCCATCGCCGGCTGCCGCGACCCGGCCCGGGTCCTTCTGTCTCGTCATGCGCTCCGTCTCCGAAATCCAGGTCAGCCTGAGCTGAGCTTAGCCTCGCCTAACCCGCGGTAGCTTAGGCTACCCTAAGAAACGCGACCGAACCGGGTAGACGCGGACACGCAAAGGACCTGCTCAGGACCCCGCACAGCGGGTCGGCAGAGCGGGCCGGCGCAACGGACCGGTCCCGCCCTCCGGGCAGCCGGCGCGCCCCGTGGAAGACTGCTGATCCTGGCGTTGTTGGCGCGGTAGAGGTGAGCGGTCAGTGCGCGACATTCTTGAGCCCATTACCCAGTGGTGGGCGGCGGACGAGAGGTTCGGCCTCGCGACGGTCGTGCGCACGTTCAGCAGCGCGCCGCGCGAGCCGGGTGCCGCCATGGCCGTGTCGGCGGACGGCGAGGTTGTCGGCAGCGTCTCGGGCGGCTGCGTCGAAGGCGCCGTCTACGAGCTTGCGAACCAGGTCACCGCGAGCGGTGAGCCGGTGCTGCAGCGCTACGGCATCAGCGATGACGACGCCTTCTCCGTTGGCCTGACCTGCGGCGGCATCATCGACATCTTTGTCGAGCCGGCCGGCCGGGAGCGGTATGCCGAGCTCGGCCAGATCGCCGGCGCGGTCCGGGACCGCATTCCGGTCGCGGTCGCCACCGTGATCGAGGGTCCCGGCATCGTCGGCGCCCGGCGGGTGATCTGGCAGGACGAGGCCGCGACTGGGACGCTCGGTGCGAGCGACCGCCTCGACCAGGCGGTCGACGACGACGCCCGCGGCATGCTTGCTCAGGGCCTGACTGGCGTGCGCCGGTACGGGCCGGACGGCGAGCGCCGCCGCGACGAGCTGGCGATCTTCGTGCAGTCCTTCGCTCCGGCGCCGCGGATGCTGGTGTTCGGCGCCATCGACTTCGCTGCCGCGGTCGCGCGAGCGGGCAAGTTCCTCGGCTACCGGGTTACCGTCTGCGACGCGCGCCCGGTATTTGCCACCAGGTCGCGCTTCCCGGACGCCGACGAAGTGATCACCGACTGGCCGCACCGCTACCTGTCCGGCACCGACACCGACGAGCGCACGGTCATCTGCGTGCTCACCCACGACCCGAAGTTCGACGTCCCGCTGCTCGAAGTGGCACTGCGCCGCCCGGCCGCGTACATCGGCGCCATGGGCAGCCGCCGCACGCACACCGACCGCCTGGCCCGGCTGCGCGAAGCCGGCCTGGACGAGACCGAGCTTGCCCGCCTCCGCTCGCCCATCGGACTCGACCTGGGGGCGCGGACGCCGGAGGAGACCGCCATCGCGATCGCGGCCGAGCTCATCCAGCTGCGCTGGGGCGGCACCGGCCAGCCGCTCACCGCCACCAGCGGCCGGATCCACCACCGTCAGCTGCCGGGCGACCACCGGGCGCCGGGTGACCGTCAGGCGCCGGGAGTTGCCGACGAGCGGACTGCCTGAGGTGCCGGAAAGAAACGTGGCCGGAGTCCTTCTCGCCGCTGGCGACGGGAGCCGGCTGGGGCAGCCGAAGGCGCTGATCGTGCTCGGCGGCCAGTCGCTCGCACGCCGCGGCATCGCGCTGCTGCGGACCGGCGGGGCCGACCCGGTCGTCGTAGTGACGGGCGCGGCCGGGCCCGGGCGGCTTGATGCTCCCGCGGCTGACGCCGGGGCAGCGGATGAGGCCGGCCCCGGTGGCCGCGACGCTGCGCTTGGTGCTGACACTGCGCTTGCTGCTGACACTGCGGTCTCCGCGGACCCGATTGCCGCTGACCCGGTCGCCGCTGAGCTGATCACCGTACACAACCCGGACTGGCGCACCGGGATGGGTAGCTCGCTGCGCGCTGGCCTGGCCGTAGTTCCGGATTCGTGCGCGGCGGCGGTGGTCGCGCTTGCCGATCAGCCGCTCGTCGGGGCGGCCGCGGTCGCGCGCCTGATCATCGCCCATGCGGCGGGCGCCAGCATTGCCGTTGCCTGTTACGAGGGGAAGCCGCGCAACCCGGTGCTCATCGGCCGGGAGCACTGGCCGGAGGTCATCGCGCTGGCCACCGGGGATGTCGGCGCGCGGCCTTTCCTGCTTGCGCACCAGCAGGAGATCACCAGCGTCGAGTGCGGCGACACTGGCAGCCCGGACGATATCGACACCCCCGAAGACCTCGAGCGGATTGCGCGGCTGGCCGGGTCGGCCTCGTTTCTTACATGAAGGCGATCGCCCGGACGCCCCAGCTGCGCGTGGCGGCCTTACCCGGCTCGAGCGTGATCAGGTCGGTGCCGGTGACGAGCGCGTTCGGCGGGCATGTCATCGGCTCGACCGCGACGGCATGGCGGCGCATATCCGGGCCGAGCGGGTCGCCGGTGAATACCTGCAGCCAGCGGTAGCCGGGACCGGCCCACAGCTCGACCTCGGTAGCCGGGCCGGTGAGCTTCACCCGGACGCGGCCGTCGGCGCCGGTCAGCAGGCCGGTGAAAGCGAGGTCGAGGGAGACGGTGCCGATCGGCCGCCGCTTGCGGAAGTCATAGGGCGAGCCGTCCACGGGCCGCGGCGGGCCGTCCGGGATGCCGCGGTCGTCGGCCGGCTGCCAGTGCGTGGCCGGCAGCTGCAGGTGCCAGTGATCGACGAGGTCCGCGCCGGCCTGCAGGTAAGGATGCTGTCCCAGGCCGTACGGCGCGGGGCTGACGCCGGCGTTGTGTGCCGTCACGGTGACCTCGAGCCCGGCATCCGCGCGCAGCTGGTAACGGGCCCGCAACTCGAGGCAGAACGGGTAGCCCGGCCGGCCGAGCAGCCGCAGCCCGAGCTCGACCTGATCGTCGGACCGGGCGACGAGATCCCACGTCGCGAACCGGGTGAGGCCGTGGATGGCGTTCCCGAGCGCGGGCTCGGAAAGGTCGAGCTGGTAGGCGGCGCCACCGAAGGTGTACCGGCCGTGGTCGACGCGGTTGGGCCAGGGCGCGAGCAGCTGACCGGACCCAGCCGGGGGCACGTGGTCAGCCTCATAGCCGAAGATGACGGGCTTGCCGAGGTAGGTCAGCGTGCGCAGGCCCGCGCCGAGCTGGGTGATGGTGGCCTGATAGTCGCCGGCTGCGATGTCGAACTGCGTGCCCGTCAGCGGGAGGATCGGCTCTGCCATGGCATAACTGTGGCACGCACAGGTGGCGGGGAAGATGCCGGCGGGGCTGCTTGGGGAGCGGGGGACCTTCAGCCCCGCCAGCACTTCGCACCCTAGCTGTCACGGCTGTCCGCCCGTGCGAAGTTCGGTAAGCCCGCAGGTACTCGGCAGTTCCCGCCCGGCGGCTCCCGCCGGGGGCTCACCGGCCGGCGGCTGCTCTGCCGCCGGCCGGCGTGGTGCTGCCTAGCGCTCGTGCCGGACGAGCGCGCGCCAGGTCCGGTATCCGACGATTCCGTCGCGGACCAGGTGGTACCTGGCCTGGAATTTCCTGACCGCGTCGCGGGTCACGCGGCCGAAGATGCCGTCCACGGTGATCCGGTAGTGGTAGGCGTAGCGCAGGCTGTGCTGGAGGGCCCGGACAGCTGCGCCGCGGCTGCCAAGGCGCACTACCAGGATGAGCCGGCTCCAGGTACGCTGCCGGACCACACCGTCTGCAGTGAGGTGCCGGACCTTCTGGAAGTTCCGGACGTCTGCCTTGGTCGCCCGGCCGAACACGCCGTCGACCCGGATCCGGTATCCGCGCGCAGCCAGCAGGTACTGGATGGTGACCACGCGCTCGCCCCGGGCGCCCTGGCGGACGACGGGCCAGCCCCGCCTGGCGTGGCTGCGCGCCCGGTGATCGGCGCTCCGGGCGTGCGTGACGAGCGGTGCGGTCGCGCTGCGACCGCCTGCGGTTGTCGCGGCGCTGGCGGAACCGCCGAGCAGGCCCGCCGCTGTGCCGGCGACAAGAAGTCCGGCCAGCACCGGAATGGCTGGCCGCAGAATAGTTCTCACTGTTCCCCCGAAAGCATGCGAATGCGGAAGCTTGACGTTCTGGAATGTTGTGAAAGGCGCTCCGCTGGCTCGGCAACTGCGGATGCCGCGGCAGTAAGCATGCTAGTTCGCGACCATTGCTGCAGGTCAGACAGATGGTCACGACATCTTCAGGAGTTTATGCAGTTTCTGTCTTGGCGGCGGGAAACGAATTCAGCGACGGCTGCCGATATAGCTGGCGAATGCCACGACGTTGCCGAGGTAATGGCCGGTCTGCTGGTCGAACAAGCCGCCGCAGGTAATCAGCCGCAGGGTCGGCCAGCTCGTGTAGCCGAAAACCTTCGCGGTCGGGAAGGCCGTCTTCCGGTAGAGCGCGACGGAGTAGGTCTCGAAGATCACCGTCTGACCGTTGCGCAGCCGCACGTAGATCTTGCTTCCTGGCCGGAGGTTGCCCAGCTTGTAGAAGACAGCCGGCCCGATGCCCTTGGCGTCGACGTGGCCGAGGATGGCTGCCGCGCCCGGCTGGCCGGGAGCCGGGCCCTTGTCGTACCAGCTGGTGAGTCTCGCCGCGGCGGACAGCGGCGGTACGGCTATCGTGCCGCCCGGATTGAGCCCGAGGGAGATCACCCGGGCGCGGACGTTGATCGCCGGGATGTCGACGCTGACGGGAACGGACTCCTGTGGTCTGCTGCCCGTCGCCTGGTGATGAGTGACCGAGCCGTCGCCGGATATGCCGCGAGCCGTGGCCGCCCAGGCTGGCGGTACCGGCGGCGGAGCCCACCGCAGCGTGTCGTGCCCGGCGAAGGCGAAGGCGACCCCGGTCACGATCAGGGCAACTGCGGACAGGTGGAGCCACGAGGTCCGGCGTAGCACGGCGGCTACGCTGTCCGGCCTGCAGGCACACCTGGCGACACGATCATTCCCCGTTCCGCTACGTTCGCCGGAGTGTCATTCCCGGCTGCGGATCGGTCATGCCCGGTTCGGTGGTGAGCGCGCGGAGTGGCCGTTTGCCCGGTAAGAGGAGCAGCGCCCGGAATGCGTCAGGCTGGCCGACCGGTCGGCATCCGGGCAAGAGTCCCGTTCCGGACGGCCTCGGCCGCTAGGACTCCGAACAGGTAGAAGCAGGCCGACTCCTCGGTGCTGAAGACCTGCAGCTCATGCCGGGCGCCGCCGGCGGAGTGGAACACCTCGAACCCGTTGCCGGCCTGGATCAGGCACAGCGCGCCCTCGACCTCCTCGCCAACCGCGTAGCTGGCGGCGGGGATCCCGGCCAGGCCAGCCAGGTCGGCAAACGGCCGCTCAGTCGCCATCCGGCGGCGGCCAGCCTGGACCTGCTGCGCCGGCTGCGGGTCGCGCGGCCGGCCGATCCCGGAGTCAGGTGCGGTGGCGTGCGCTGCGGCAGGCCCGGCGGCTGGTCCCGAGGCCGCGGTAGGCGCAGGGGCAGCAGCCGGGGGGGCGGCGCGGCGGCTCTGGCGGGGCTTGCGTGCGGCCGTAGCTGCCTGGAGGGCCTGCGCTTCGAGTGGCAGCGGAGGTTCCGCCGTGACAGGCACGGCCACTCCCGTGGTGTCGTCAGGCACGGCTCGATAGGCGGACGGCGTGCCGGCCGGGATATCCGGGATGCCATAACTGCCCGAGGTGTGGTAGCCGGGCGGGCCGGCGGGTCGCAGAACGGGCATCGACCCGGTGGACTCGGATACCCGGACGAGCTCCGTGCGCTCCTCGAGGATCTCGCTCACCTCGGTGCGCGGAGCGACGAGCTCGAAGACGCCGCGATCGACTTGCCAGTAGCCGAGTTGCTCTGCCTTGTAGCCGTCATGTCCCAGGTAGCCGATGTGAAGCCGGTCACCGAGGTCGTCCAGGACCATGCAGCGCTCGCCGCGGAAGGTGCCCACAGGCCGGGACTCCCAGACAGCCTGGACGTCGGTGATCCGCAACTGCTTGCGCCAGTGTCCGGTGGCGGGCTCGAAGCCGAGGTCCTCGGGCGGCGGGCACGCGGCGAACAGCACGATGTCCGCGCCGGTCGGCCCGATTCCGGCCTCGAACGGAGAACCGTGATACGTCGCCATCAGCCGGTAGCGCACAGTTGCGACCCTTCTGCCGGACGGAGCCAGGCCTGGCCGTCATAGCGGGCGATGAAGTCGGATTTGTCGATCCCGATCCGGTGGATCTCGGCTCCGACCGGCACCGGGATCGGGTCCGTGAAGTACTCGGCGACGCGCCGGTCCGGCGCCGGGGTGAAGCCAGTGCCAGTGAACGGGGGCTTCATTGCCCAGTCGCCGCCGCGCTCGGCGGAGTACGGCACCCGGTAGGCCTCGGTGCCGACTGCCCGCCAGCGGAGCAGGTAAATCTCGGCCATGTCCGGGCTGAAGTCGGAGCCCTCGTAGCCGAGTCCGAACATCCGGTGAAAGTCACGCGGTGAACCAGCGGGGGAGTCCGCGACACGGTAGACGAACCCGGAGATAATCGACCGCCGGCCAGTCAGGTAAGGCTCGACCATGCGCGGCGGAATCGGCTTGTGCATGAGCGTCCCGGGCTCGACTGCTCCCGGGCCCTGGCTGACCTGGCTCACGCGTTCCCCTGTGCTCTGACCTGCTGGGCTCCGGTCCACTGTGCCATGACTTACCTGCAAATTCACCGAACTCTCGTTATCGCGGAATGCACTGTGGTCTGGGCTTTCTCGACCTCTCGGGCACCGTGGGCAACATTACCGTTCCCCCGGCGCTCGCGGCGGCCGGTCTGTTCGGCTAGCTTCAAACGCATGTGCGAAAAGTGACGCATTTACGGCAGATTCCGCACATGCGATGGCTGCCCTCGTGCCGTGGGGCGCTCGCCAGTACAGTGCTCGCCAGTACAGTGACCGCGATGGCTGAGCTTGCAGGCGGCGACGAGCGCTTCCGCGATGACCGTGGTGAAGCCGATCCTGCCGTGGTGGCGGCCCTGGCTGCCTTCGCGGCCGGCACCGGCAGTGAGCATGCGGCCCTGACGGCGCTGGCGGACAGCCGGCTGCTAGTTCCGGTCGTCGCCGTGCTGGCCGATGAGCCCGTGCTGGCCGGGGAACCCGTCCCGGCAGCGCACGGCGAGAAGTCGAGCGAGATGGCGATGCCGTCGATCGTCGGCGGCGACGGCCGCCGGGCGCTGCCCGCATTCACGTCGGCGGAGACGGTGCGCCGCTGGCAGCCGGCGGCGCGGCCGGTGCCGCTGCCTGCCGGTTCGGTCTGGCAGGCCGCTGCGCAGGAGTCCTGCGCAGTGATCATCGACATCGCCGGCCCGGTAACGCTGGCGGTCGAGGGCGCCAGGCTCGCTGCGCTCGCGGCAGGAATGCAAGCGCCCGCCCTGTACCAGGACCCGGACGCCTGGCAGCAGGTCGCCGAGGTAGCTGCCGAGCTCGCACCGGGCATCCGGGTGAAGCTCAGCGCGCCGGAGGATGGCCTGGACTTCACGCTCGAGCTGGCGCCACCGCAGGGCGCCACCGGCTCTGTGCCGGCCGAGCTGGCACGCCAGATCGCGGACGCCGCGACGGTCCGCCTCGGCGGCCGGGTCCGGGCCGGCGTCGCGGTCCTGGTCCGGCCGCCGTCCTGAGATGGCGCTGGCAGTGCGCCGATCGAGCGCCGGCCCGCCCGGCACTGGGCCGGGTATTACGATCATGAAGTGTGCAGCCAGTTACGGTCGCCGACGTCGCTGACCAGCTCTACGCGCTTCCCCCGGCAGAGTTCACCGCGGTGCGTGACGAGCGGGCCCGCGAAGTGCGCGCGGCCGGTCAGCGCGATGAGGCTGCCGCTATCAGGAAACTCGCCAGGCCCACGGCGAGCGCCTGGCTGGTGAACCAGCTCAGCCGGACGGCGCCTGACCAGCTCAGCCGGCTGACCGAGGTCGGGGAGGCGCTCGGGGAAGCTCAGCGGACGCTCGCCGGAGACCGCCTGCGCGAGCTGTCCGCGCAGCGCCGCCAGGTCATCAACGAGCTGCTCGCTGCGGTTGCCGACGTGGCGGCCAGGGGCGGGCAGCCCGCCAGTGCGGTCGTCATGGGCGAGGTGCGGTCCACGCTCGAAGCCGCGCTCGCCGACGCCGGCGCACGGGCGGCAGTGCTGTCGGGCCGGCTGACCAAGGCGCTGACGTACGCGGGGATCGGCGAGGTGGACCTCAGCGCGGCCGTGGCGCTTCCGGCCGAGGCGCGCACGACGCGGGCCGGCGGTACCTGGGCGCGGGATAAGGCAGGCCGTGACAGGCGGTCCCCGGCGTCTGCGACTGGAGCGAAGGCCGGCCGCGGGGCCGGCCGAGCCGAGCAGCCGGCCGCCGATGCGCTGGGCGAGGCCGAGGCGGCAGCCGCGCAGGCGGAGGAGGCCGAGGCTGCGGCAGAGCATCGGCTGACGTCCGTGACGGAGCAGCGGCAATTCCTGCAGCGGCGGATTAGTCACCTGGAGCGAGAGCTCCGGCAGGCGAAAGACGAAGACGCGCAGCTGGCCGGGGACGCGCGCCAGGCCCACCGCGACCGCGACGCCGCCGGCCGCGCACTGCAGACCGCCCGCCGGAAGCTGGCGACGGCCCAGCGATCCTCGAAAGAGCAGGCCTCGAAGAAGTAGGGTAGGCCCGGCCAGCGGCAGCCGAGTCAGCCCTGCGGCTGCACGATGTCGATCATCCAGGGAACGCCGAACCGGTCGGTGCACATGCCGAACTCGTCGCCCCAGGGCTGGCGGGCCAGCGGGACCGAGATCGAGCCGCCTGCGCTCAGCTCGACCCAGTAGCGCCGCAGCTGCTCTGCGTCGTTGCCGCTGATGCTCACCGACGTGCCCCGGATCGGCTCGTAGTCCATGTCGCTCATGATGTCGGCGCCCATGATCGTGTAGCCGGCGTCGGCGCTCAGCGCGCCGTGCATGATGCGCTCGGCGTCCGGTCCGGAATTGCCGAGCTCGTCGAAGGTCGTCAGCGTCAGCTCGCCGCCGAACAGCGCTGCGTAGAACTCCAGCGCCTGGCGCGCGTTCCCGTTGAAGTTGAGGTAGGGGTTCAGCTGCGATGTCATGTCGCCTCCCGGGCAGATCCGAATCAGGCCCCTCCTGGCGACACTAGACCGATCCGGATCCGGCCTGCGGCAGACCCGTCAGTTGCCGTCGAGCTGCGCCTGCGCGCACGCCAGCACGCGCACGACATCCCGCCCGAAACGGGCGTCACACGGGTGGCCGATGGTGCCGGACCGGGCATTGCCGGCCAGCTCCGTCAGCGCCAGGCGGAGAGCAACGACCGGGTCGTCGGCGAGTTGCGGGATCGATGACCGGCCCTGGTCGCCCCAGATCTGCAGGCTGAAGCCGTCTGCCGCCTCGGGCGCGCCGAGGGTGAGCGTCGCGGTCGTCGTCGCGCCGCCCTGGTGGTGCAGGACGAGATGGGTCAGGTCGCCGCGGCCGGCGTCCGCCGTCACCGACTCGACCGGCCCGAAGATGGCCCACATCAGCGAGACGACATGCGGGCCGAGGTCCCACAGCCCGCCTTTCGCCCTGCGCCACGGAGTGTCGAACGGGCTGCCGGGAGTGTGTCCGGTGGCGAGCCAGAGCGCGCTCCCGCCCATCCAGCCACCGGCCCGGCCACGTCCGACAGCCACGCGTGCGAGTCCGGCTGGAAACGCGACGTGAAAAACACCACAGAGGCGACGCGGGCGCCGTCCGCCGCGCTCACCAGGGCGTCGGCTGCCGGCTCGGTGAGCGCCACCGGCTTCTCCAGCAGGAGGTGCTTCCCGGCCCAGGCGGCCCGAGTGGCCAGCTCGCTCTGCACATCAGGGGGCACCGAGAAAGCTACGGCATCGACCTCGGCGAGGAACTCGTCGAAGTCGGCGTGCGCAGCGACGCCGAAGTCCGCAGCCAGGCCGGCAGCCGCTTCGACGTTGCGCCCCCAGACGGCGGTGAAGGTGATGCCGGGGACGGATGCGAGCGCCGGTGCGTGCGCGAAGCGCGCCCAGTGGCCGGTACCGACGAGGCCGAACTTCAGCGGTGCCGCGGCAGAGTCGTGAGTCAGAGGGTCAGCGGACATAGTCGCTATCCTCGCAGCATGACCGAGTCAGCTGCCGGCGACGCCGCCGACGCCGCCGTCGCCGCCGCCGGACAGGCCGCCCGAGCCGCCGCTGGCGCCCTCCGGGACGCTGCCGCCGGCCAGCTCGACGAAGCGCTGCGGGCCATGGCTGCACGGCTCAGCGAACGGGCCGCGATCGTCATCGCGGCCAACGCCGAGGATGTCCGGGCCGCGAAAAGCCGGCGGCCTGGCAGACGCCTTCCTCGACCGCCTCACGCTCGACGCGCCGCGCGTGGACGCGACGGCCGATCAGCTGCGGATCCTGGCGGGCGTGCCCGCCGAGCCGGTAAGCCAGCCTGTGCGCGAGCTGCCTGACGGGCTCGAGCTTCAGGAGTGGCGGCGCCCTGTCGGAGTCATCGGCGCGAACTTCGAGGCCCGCCCGAACGTGGTGATCGACATCGCGTCTCAGCTCATCAAGTCGCGCAACGCCGGAGTCCTGCGTACCGGCTCGAGCGCCATCGGGTCGGCGGCCGTGCTCATCGACGAGGTCGTCGGCCCGGCCCTGACGGCCGCCGGTCTGGATGCGGCGGCGATTCAGCTCGTCCGCGTTCCCGGCCGGGAAAGTGCCTTTGCCCTTGTTCGCCAGCCGCACCTGATACCGCTCGCGATCCTGCGCGGCAGCGGGCAAAGCACCCGTGAGCTTGCCCGGGAGGCGGCGCTGCACGGCGTGCGGACGCTCGCGCACGCGGATGGCGGGGCCGTCCTGTACCTCGACGAGTCTGCGGAGGTGAACCTCGCGCTCGCCCTGATCGAGCGCAGTCTGGACCGGCTCGGCGTCTGCAACCGGCTGAACCTGCTGCTCGTGCAGCGCGGCCGCTGGGACGCCCTGCTGCCGCCGGTCACAGCGCTGGCTGACCGCCTGCGCATCCGCGTGTCGCTCCCGCCGCACGCGCATCCGCTCGGGCACGAGTGGGCTGTGGAGGACGGGGCGGAGGCGACGATCACCATCGCGCCCGCGGAGGACGCCGCCGACGCTGCCGAGATCGCGAACACCCAGACCTCCGGGCTGGCGGCCGGGATCGTGGCCTCCGACCCGGTCGCCGCGCGCCGCTTCCTGGACATCTATTCCGGTACGGGGGCGTTCTGGAATGCCACGACGCGGCTCCTGGACGGATTCAGGCTGCTGTCGCTGCCGGAGACCGGGATCAACATCGACGTCGTTCCCGGGCCGCGGGGGCCGGTCACCTTCCGCGACCTGTATCTGCGGCAGTACGTCGTCGTGCCCGCCGGCGCGCGTTAGGCGGGATACACCACCAGCGACTCCCGGTGCACGGCGTGGATGCTGCGCACGACCCGGCCGGCGGACTGCGCCGCCGGTACCTCACCGCGCAGGAATCCCTTGTCGAGCAGAAACGTGGCACACAGGTGCGGCTGCGCGAGCTGAAGCGAGTCGGCCAGGTCCGCGACGCGCTCCGGTGAGAATGCCGCCAGCTGCGCGTACGCCTCCTGACTGGCGCGCGACGTGCCGCCGCTGAGCTCCCGGCAGTCCGGAAAGCGGCGCGGGTCGCGCAGCGCCGGCGGGTCGCCGCCGGAGTAGCGCAGGCGCAGCAGGATCGACAGCACGCACGCGACCTCGGCCGGGGACAGGGCGCGCAGCAGGCGCAGGATCGCCGACGGCAGGGCGACCGAGCCGCGGCCGAGCACGCGCTCGGGATGGCGGACGTCCACGATCTCCACGACCGAGCCGGCCGGGAAGTCGTCGTCCACGCGCTTCACACCGGACAGGAAGAGGGTGCTCCCGGTCCGCAGGCTTTCCTCGGCCTCGCGGTTCACCTGCAGCGAGCCCTCGGAATAGGCAATGCCGCCGATCCACCGCCGGGCCGGCTCGAGCGGCGGTCCCGCGGCGCGGACGACGGTGCCGATCCGGGCACGGGGATTGAGGCTGCGGCTGACGACGTCCGGCTCGCGGGCGGAGCCGATCGCGGCTTCCACTCCGCAGCAGGCGGCTCGCGCGGCCGCGCTGAGCTTGGAGCCCATGCCGCCGCGCCCGCCGCCGCCGGCTGTGACGCGGACCGCCCGGGCCTGCGCCGGGGTCAGGCCGGCGAGGCGCTCGCTCAGGCTGGAGTCGCGGTAGGCGGCCCGGACGTCGGTGAGGAACAGCAGCCTCGATGCCTCGGCGGCCACCGCGATGGCGACCGCGACCTGGTCGTTGTCCAGCGCAGCGAGGGGGTCGGTGGCGTCGTTGCCGTTCACGATCGGCAGCAGCCCGCGGCCCAGGGCGTCACGCAGCAACTGGCCGAGATCGCCCATGGCGCGCGCGGAGGCCAGGTCGCTGCGGGAGACGAGGATCTGGCAGACCTCGACGCCGACCGCCGCAGCGAGCTGCCGGTACATCGCCATCAGGGCCGGCTGCCCGACCGCCGACGGCAGCGCAGCGTCGGTGCCGGCGGCCTGCGGACGAGCTCCGGCCCCCGCCCCCGAACCCGGCCCGCTCTCATAGGGCCGCAGCACGTCCTGCAGCTTCAGGCCGAGATCGTCCTGGCCGGGGCTGCCGATGGCGGCCCGCACCGAGCCGATCAGCGACTGCAGCGCCGGAGCAGCGCTTGCCGTCGGACCCTCGAACGCGAGCAGCTGCCGGCCGAGGCGGGCGGAACCCGACGTCACGAGGATGATCTCGTGCCCGGCCCGCTGGGCCACGGCGATCTGGCTCACCAGCCCCGCGATCACGTCGAGAGCGAGCCCGTCCGCGCTGGCGATGGAACTCGAGCCGAGCTTGATTACCTGTCTGCTCACGGACAACTCACGCTGGTGACGGACAACTCGGGGCGTGCATGCTTGAGGCGGGCGGCGGCGACACGCAGCAGGACGTCGCGAGCTCCCGCGCAAAGATCATCACCGACGCTACCACGGACATCCGGCCGCAGCGGCGGCCGCGAAAGCAGGGGAGGGCCACCGACGATGCCCAGGATCGGCACCGTGATCAGGGACGTCTACCGGCGGCCGGGCGACGAGGAGCTGCCCGGGCATCTCGAGCGCCGTTACGGCATCGAGGTCGCCGGCGTGACGAAGCTGGCGGCCGGCGTGATCCGGGTCGACCGGCGCGACGGGCCGCCCTGGGTCGCGCGGATGCACCTGACCGCGCGGCCGGCTGAGCGCACGCGCAGCGACGCGCAGGTGCTGCGGTTCGCCGAGCGGCACGGGCTTGCGGCCGAGCGGTGCGCCGTCAGCGGTCCGGTTTCCGAACTCGGCGGCCGGGCCGTGCTGGTGACCGAATTCGTGCCCGGCAAGCCCTGGCCGCGGAGTCCGGCCGCGGACCGGGACCTCGGCGACTATCTCGGCCGGCTGCACGCGCTACGCCCGGACGGTTCTGGTCCGGAGGACGCGGCAGCCCGCCGCCCGGCTGGCTCACTGCACCATCTGCCCGACTACGAGGGCGGCCCCGGGCAGGATCTGGCCGCCGCCGCGGCGATGCTGGCGGACGTCGACGGCCGCGTTCCCGCCGAGCATGCGGCGACCTACGCGGCGCTGCGGGCGCTGCTTCCCCGCGGCGACGACGGCCGCGGGCTACCCGAGTCGTTCGTCCATCCGGATGCCGCGCGGGTCAACGTGCTGACTGCGGGCGGCGGGCCGGTGCTGGTGGACTGGGCCGGCGCCGGCACGGGGCCGCGCCTTGCGTCACTGGCCGTGCTCCTGCACAGCGCAGGGCCGGGCGGTGCCGCCGAGGTGCTGCGCGGCTACGGCCAGCATCAGCAGCTCACCGGCGAAGAGCTTGACCGGCTCGAGGGCGTGCTGTGGATCCGCCCGCTCTGGCTCGCGGCCTGGAGATGCTGGCTGGCCTGCGTCTCCGGGCGGGTGAACCGGGCCCGGGTGCCGGACGCCGCGGACATCAGCGCGCTGGCTGCAGCGGCCCGGGCCGCGGTCAGGCCCGGGTAAGCGCGGTGTATGCGCGGTGTATTGCGCGGAGCCCGGTGTCGGCGTGCGGGGCGGATCCGGTCAGGCCCCGGGGCCCTGGGAGCGGCCCGCCGACCGCCGCCGCAGCGCGATGCCGCCCGCGACGGCGCCGACCGCTATGAGCACCAGGCCGGCCGCTGACAGTCCGGTGTTGGTCGTCGTCGAGGTGGTGCCGTCGCCGGTCTGCGCGCCGCCCGCGGCCGGGAATTCGGTCACCCGCAGCCGGACCGAGGTCGAGGTGCCGTCCGAGCAGTCGATGTCGGGATGGTAGACACCGGGGTCAATACCTGCCGGCAGCGTGACAGTGATGGCGAAATCACCGTCGCCGTCGCCCGCGTTCATCGGGATCTGCTCCGGCAGCCCGAGCGTCTGGCCGAACAGGGTCGCGGAGGAGGTGTCCTCGCTGGCGCAGGCGACAGCGAAGGTGACCCGGCTGCCCGGCGTGGTCGTGGACGGCGAGACCGAGCCGACAGTATGACCCGACGAGCCGCTGCCCGGTGCCGCCAGCGCGGACGGGACATCGGAGGCCATCAGGGCGGCCGACACCGTGGCCATCACGGCCAGGCCCAGCACAGTGGACCCGGCTAGCCCGGCAGCCAGCCCCAGCGAAGCGGCACATCGCCGCAATCGGCGCACGAACGTTCTCCCCCGGCCGAACATTCCCCCCGAAGTGCTCTGGCGGGATACCCGGCCGGCTGACAGGCAAACGAACACCAGTCGCGCGGGTCTGGCAGGATCGACACCATGCTGCGCTGGCTGACGGCAGGGGAGTCGCACGGCCGCGCCCTGGTGGCGATCTGCGAGGGCGTGCCGGCCGGGGTCGCGGTGACTACTGCCGACCTGGCTTTTGCCCTGGCCCGGCGCAGGGCTGGCTACGGCCGCGGTGCCCGGATGAAGTTTGAGCAGGACGACGTCGAGCTAACCGGCGGCGTCCGGCACGGCATGACGCTCGGCGGCCCGGTGGCCATCCGGATCGGCAACACCGAGTGGCCCAAGTGGGAAACGGTCATGTCACCCGATCCGGTCGACGCAGATGTGCTCGCGGGCCAGGCACGCAACGCTCCGCTGACCCGGCCGCGGCCCGGCCACGCCGATCTGGCCGGCATGCAGAAGTACGGTGCGGACGACGCCCGCGCCGTCCTGGAACGGGCCAGCGCGCGAGAGACGGCGGCCCGAGTGGCGCTCGGCGAGGTCGCGCGCCGCCTGCTGCGCCAGGTCATCGGGGCGGAGATCGTCAGCCACGTGGTGGCACTGGGCTCCGTCCGCGCGCCGGCCGGCGACCTGCCGGAACCGCAGGATCTCGAGCGGATCGACGCCGACCCGGTGCGGTGCGCCGACCCGGCCGTGAGCGCTGCCATGCAGGCCGAGGTGGACGCGGCCCGCGGCGAGGGTGACACGCTGGGCGGCGTCGTCGAGATCATCGCCTACGGCCTGCCGCCGGGCCTCGGCAGTCACGTGCACTGGGACCGGCGGCTCGACGGCCGGCTCGCGGGAGCGCTGATGAGCATCCAGGCGATCAAGGGCGTCGAGGTGGGCGACGGCTTCACCACCGCGGCCCGCCGTGGCTCGCTGGCGCACGACGAGATCTCCGGCGGCGACGGCGGAATCCGAAGGCTCACGAACAGGGCGGGCGGGATCGAGGGCGGCATGAGCACAGGCGAGGCGGTGCGGCTGCGAGCGGCGATGAAGCCGATCTCGACCGTGCCGCGCGCGCTGGCCACGGTCGACGTGGCAACGGGCGAGCCGGCGAAGGCCATCAACCAGCGCAGCGACGTGACGGCGGTCCCGGCCGCGGGCGTCGTGGCGGAGGCCATGACCGCGCTCGTGCTTGCCGACGCGCTGCTGGAGAAGTTCGGCGGCGACAGCGTGACCGAGACCGCGCGCAATGCGGAGTCCTACCTCAAGGCCATGGAGATCCGGTGACGGAGTTCCCTCAGATCATCCTCGTCGGACCGCCCGGAGCAGGGAAGACGACAGTCGGCGCGGCGCTCGCGGAGCGGCTCGGGGTCGGTTTCACCGACACCGACGCAGTTGTCGAGGCGGCGGCGGGCAAGCCGGTGAGCGAGATCTTCATCACCGACGGCGAGCCGGAGTTCCGCCGCCGGGAGCGCGAGGCGGTCGCGGCTGCGCTGTCCACCGGAACCGGAACGTGGCCGCCGGGCGTCCTCGGCCTCGGCGGCGGCGCGGTCATGGACGAGCAAACGCGGCAGCGCCTGGCCGGCCGCGCCGTGGTGTACCTGGAGACCGGGTTCTCCGAGCTCGTGAAGCGCGTCGGGCTCGACCGGGCGCGACCGCTGCTGATCGGCACCAGTCCGCGCGCGCAGCTGAAGGCCCTGCTGGACGAGCGGCTGCCGGTCTACGAAGGTGTGGCCTGGCTGACGGTCAGCACCGACCAGCGCAAGCCGGACGAGATCGCGGCCGAGATCGCCGATGCGATCGAGCGGGGTGGCCCGCCTGGCGCGGACCAGTGACGGCCGCCAGGATCACGGTCGGCGGCGAGCACCCGTACGAGGTCGCGGTCGGTACCGGTGTGCTGACGGAGCTGCCGTCGCTGGTCGGTCCGGAGGTGCGCACCGTGGTCGTGGTTCACTCGGCCGGGCTCGCCAGCGTCGCCGCGCCGGTGGGCCAGGCGCTGGCACGGGCCGGATATGCCGTGCAGCCCGAGCCGGTGCCCGACGGTGAGGCGGCGAAGGAAATCGGCGTGGCGGCGGGCCTGTGGTCGCGGCTGGCCGCCGCCGGCGTCGGCCGCGCCGACGCGATCGTCGGCGTCGGCGGCGGGGCGGTGACAGACCTGGCCGGATTTGTCGCCGCGACCTGGCTGCGCGGAGTGCGGGTCGTGCTGGTGCCGACGTCACTGCTCGGCATGACCGACGCGGCGATCGGCGGGAAGACAGCGATCAACACGCCGGAGGGCAAGAACCTCGTGGGCGCGTTCTACCCGCCGGCCGGAGTACTGGCCGATACGTCGGTGCTGGCGAGCCTGCCGTTGCCGGAGTACGTCAGCGGTCTGGCCGAGGTCATCAAGGCCGGGTTCATCGCCGACCCGGTGATCCTCGACCTGATCGAGTCCGACCCGGCGGCAGCCGCTCGCCCCGGCGGCCCGCACGAGCGCGAGCTGATCGAGCGCGCGATCACGATGAAAGCCGCAGTCGTCTCGGCGGACCTGCGTGAGTCCGGACAGCGGGAATTCCTCAACTACGGGCACACGCTCGGCCATGCGATCGAGCGAGTCGAGGATTTCCGGATGCGGCACGGCGAGGCCGTCGCGATCGGCATGTGCTTCGCGGCAGCTCTCGCGCGCCTGGCCGGGCGGCTTGACGCGGCAGTGGCACAGCGCCACCAGTCCGTGCTGACCGCAGTCGGCCTGCCCGTTCGCTACCGCGCTGATGCCTGGCCGCGGCTGCAGGCGGCGATGGCGGTGGACAAGAAGGCGCGCGCGTCGCAGCTGCGGATGGTCGTGCTCGACGGGCTCGCCCGGCCCGCCATCATGGCCGGCCCGTCCGAGGAACTGCTCGAGCTCGCCTACGCGGAGGTGTGCTAGCCGATGACGACGGTGCTGGTGCTCAACGGCCCGAATCTTGGCATGCTGGGCGCCCGCGAGCCGGAGATCTATGGCTCGGCCACGCTGGCGGACGTGTCGGCGGCGTGCGCCCGGCTCGGTGCCGAGCTCGGGCTGCAGACGGACCTGCGCCAGACTGACGACGAGGCCGAGCTCATCGGCTGGGTGCACGAGGCATTCGAGCGGCAGCTGCCGGTTGTCATCAACCCGGCGGCGTTCACGCATTACTCCTATGCGCTGCGGGACGCGCTGGCCATGCGGCGGGCGCCGCTGGTCGAGGTGCACCTGTCCAACCCGGCGGCCCGGGAGAGCTTCCGTCATTACTCCGTGGTGTCCGGCGTCGCCGACGGCACGATCGCCGGCTTCGGCGTGCAGTCCTACGAGCTGGCGCTCCGGGCGATCGCCGTGCTGCTCGAGACTGCGGCTAACGCTGGCGCATGACGCGCGTCGCCGCGCTGAGCAGCGATGCCGCCGGATACAGCGAGGTTGCCGCCCGGCCGCCGATCCGGACGCCGACGACCAGGCAGCCCGAGGGCGAGACGACTACGCCGGGCGCCCCGTGTCCGGCCCGAACACGATCTGGTAGGTGTCCGTGTCCGGGCCGGCTCCTCCGCCGGGCAGCTCGTGACGGCATCGGGGGCGCCGTGCAGAGCGTTGTAGAGGCCGACGAACTGCCGCACCGCACGGCGGGAGGTCAGTGTCCTTCTCGTGACGGCGTTGCCGTGCTGCCAGCGGATCGTGACCGCGGTGTAGCCGGCGGGGTTCAGCCGGCGCGCGGTGCCGCGTGACGGGAACCACGCGACGAACGAGTCGACGCGCAGCAGGGTTCCGCCGTGAACGGCCGCGAACGTCAGGTCGACCTCGGCAGTGTAGATGCCGCTCGGCAGCGTGGCCGGGGAGTCGGTCACGAAGAACGACGTCGGTACGCCAGACTGCGTGGTGTCGCCGGAGCCCGGTGCCTTCATGCCTGCCGGACGGTGCGCGAGCAGGAACGCCTCGACGGCGGCCGGCCGGGAGCCCAGCTGGTACATCGCCTTCTCGTCGACGGTGTCGGACAGGATCAGCGGCTGCGCCGGGCTCAGGATCGCGGGCGGCCTGGTGGGCCAGGGCCGACGGCGGGCGCCGGGGGGCAGCCGCAGTCCGGTCAGCATTTGCCGGGCATAAGCGGTAGCGCGGGCCCGCGCGTCTGCCGGCGCGGGCCGGACTGTCAGCGCTTGAGGGGTGCGAGGCGGTGCGGGGGCTGGCTCGCTGCCGCACGCAGTGAGCGCGATCGCGGAGGCGGCCAGGGCCGCGACCGCGAGGAACCGCAAGCTGGCTCGCGGCGCTACCGTTGCCGATGACCGCACCGGTGCTCGCATGACCACTCCCGCTGCCGCGCCGGCCGTGCGCTCGCGGCCAGCTGTCGCTTCTTGGACGCCGCGGCAGTGCGCACGGTTCCGCACCGCCGCAGCTCTGGGCTGATCTGGCCGTGGCAGTTACGATTCATCCCTGAGCTGGAACACGGAGAGGCGGCTGCATGCGCATCGGGATGGCGATCAACTACGCGGGCGGCTTCCGGGAGACCGCGGCCGAGCTAGCCGACTTCGAGAAGGCCGGACTCGACATCGTCTTCGTGCCCGAGGCGTACAGCTACGACGCGGTGAGCCAGCTCGGTTACCTCGCCGCGGTCACCGACCGGCTCGAGCTCGCGTCGGGCATCATGCAGCTGTACTCGCGGACGCCGACGCTGACCGCAATGACGGCGGCAGGCATCGACTACGTCTCCGACGGCCGTTTCTCGCTGGGCATCGGCGCGTCCGGGCCGCAGGTGATCGAGGGCTGGCACGGCGTCCCGTATGACGCGCCGCTGGCGCGGACACGGGAGACCATCGAGATCTGCCGTGCCGTGTGGCGGCGCGAGCGGCTGACCTACGACGGGAAGTACTACCAGATCCCACTCCCCGAGGGCCGGGGCACCGGCCTCGGCAAGCCGCTCAAGCTGATCAACCACCCGGTACGCGATCGCATCCCGATCATCCTGGCTGCGCTGGGCCCGAAGAACGTGGAAATGGCGGCCGAGCTGGCCGAGGGCTGGGAGCCGATCTTCTACTACCCGGAGAAGGCGGGCGAGGTCTGGGGCGCGTCGCTCGCAGCCGGCAAGGCCAAGCGCGATCCGTCGCTGCCGCGGCTTGATGTGTTCGCGCAGACGGCGCTCGCGATCGGGGACGACGTCAAGGGCCTCATCGACCTCCTCCGGCCCGTGCAGGCGCTGTACATCGGGGGCATGGGTGCCCGGACCAAGAACTTCTACAACAACCTGGCGGTGCGCTATGGCTACGGCAAGGAGGCGGCAGCAATCCAGGACGCCTATCTGGCCGGCCGGAAGGAAGAGGCTGCCGGGCTGATACCGCAGGAACTGCTCGAGCACGTTTCCCTCATTGGCCCGAAGTCGTTCGTTGCTGAGCGGGTTGCGGCGATGCGGGAGTCCGGTGTCACGACGCTGAACGTCGCGCCGATGGCCGGCGACGCACGCTGAGCGACTCGCGCTGATCGAGCAGATTCGGGACATGGCCGGATAAGCCTGCCCGTCTCGCTCGTTTTGGCGTGCCAGTGACGGGCAGGGCCATCGTGGCCGGCAAGAATGCTGATCCCACGAGAGCGGGAGCGTGATGGCAGTCAGGCGACGGCGCAAGCCGGGCGACGGCCCCAGGGTGCTGATTGTCGGCGGCGGGTTCGCGGGGATGGCGGCACTCGCCGTGCTCGGGCGCGCGAACGCCGAGGTGACCCTGGTCGACCACAACGTGTACAGCACGTTCCAGCCGCTGCTGTACCAGGTCGCGACGGCCGGGCTGACGGCGGCCGACGTGGCATACCCGCTGTGGTCGGCGACCGGCCGCCGGGGCGCGCGGTTCCGCAAGGGCGAGCTCGCCGAACTGGACCTGGCCGGCCAGACAGCGACGCTGGCCCTCGGGGAGAAGCTGCGCTACGACTACCTGATCCTGGCCACGGGAGTGAGTGCGGCGTTCTTCGGCGTGCCCGGCGCGGCGGAGTACAGCCTGAGCCTGTACACCCGGCGCGATGCCGTGACGCTGCGAAACGTGCTGATGGACGCGCTGGAGCGGCGTAACGAGGGACTGACTGCGCCCGAGCTTGACGTCACGGTCGTCGGCGGCGGCGCCACTGGCGTCGAGCTGTCCGGCACGCTGGCGGAACTGCGGAATGTCGCGCTGCCCGCGGTGTTTCCGCAGATCGACCGGTCCCAGCTGAAGGTGCGGCTCATCGAGATGGGCCCTGCGCTGCTCGCGCCCTACCAGGACAGCCTCCGGCAGTACACCCGTCGGCAGCTGGCGGATCGCGGGGTCGACGTGCTGCTCAACACCGCGATCAAGGAAGTCCGGCCGTCGTCGGTGCTGCTCGCCGACGGCAGCGAGCACCGCAGTGACCTGACGGTGTGGGCGGCGGGCATCTCGGCGCCGGACGAGAACTGGACGTCAGGCCTGCCGCGCGGCAAGGGCGGCCGGATCGAGGTAGGCCCGGACCTGCGGGTCACCGGCCAGGACCGGGTCTTCGCCGCTGGTGACGTCTCGATCAGCATGACCGATCCGGTGGCGCAGCTCGCGCAGCCCGCGATCCAGGAGGGGCGGCACGCGGCCGAGCAGATCGTCCGGCTGATGGCCGGTGAGCCGACGCGGCCGTTCCGTTACCACGACAAGGGCACGATGGCGACGATCGGCCGGCGCTCGGCTGTCGTCGAGCTGCGCGGCGGGGTGCGGCTACGCGGCACCATCGCCTGGTTCGCCTGGCTGGGCCTGCACCTCATTTACCTGCTCGGCAACCGCAACCGGCTGGTGACGCTGGTGAACCTGGCCTGGCGCTACCTGACCTGGAGCCGCGGCGGCGGCGTGATCGTTGGTGACGACGTGCCGGAGCGGGCCGACAGCCGTAGTCGTTAGAGTCAGAAGATGTCCGAAATCCATGCAGTCCGCCGCGCCGCCGCGCAGCAGAAGATCGCCGAGACTGGCGCCGACGCCGCTCTCATCACCAGCCTGCCTAACGTCCGCTACCTGTCCGGTCTGGTCAGCTCGAACGCCGCCATCCTGCTTCCCGCCGCCGGGCCGGCCGTGCTGGCTACCGACTCGCGGTACGCCGAGGCGGCACAGCGCGACTGCGCCGACATCGAGCTGGCTACCGAGCGCCAGCTCGAGCCCGCTCTGGCTACGCTGGCGGCCGGCCGCGGCTACCGGAAGCTGGGCTTCGAAGCACAGCAGATGACCGTCGAGCGCCATACGGCGCTGACCGAGCTGGCAGGCGCGCCGGAGCTCGTGCCGATCGGCCATCTGGTCGAGGAACTCCGGATGGTCAAGGACGAGGCCGAGATCGAGCTGCTGACCCGCGCGTGCGCGATCACCGCGGAGGCATTCGCCGGCCTGCTGGCAGCGATCGAGCCCGGCCGGACCGAGCGCAGCGTCGCGGTGCTGCTGGAGCGGACCATGATCGATCTCGGCGCGGACGGGCTCGCCTTCGACACGATCGTGGCCAGCGGGCCGAACGGCGCCATCCCGCACCACTCGCCTGGCAGCCGGGCGTTCGAGCCCGGTGATCTCATCACGATCGACTGCGGCGCGCAGTTCGGCGGCTACCACGCCGACATGACCAGGACGGTCGCCCTCGGCCAGCCCGCCGCCTGGCAGCGTGAGGTGTACGCGCTCGTGCTGGCCGCGCAGCAGGCGGGTGTCGACGCGGCCGTGCCGGGAGCAGCAACGGCCGACGTCGACGCGGTCTCCCGCGACCTGATCGCTGCCGCCGGGTACGGCGACTACTTCGGGCACGGTCTCGGCCACGGCGTGGGCCTGGAGGTGCACGAAGCGCCGATGATGGCACCGGGACGGCCGGGTACACTCGCAGAGCGAATTCCCGTCACCGTCGAGCCCGGGGTCTACCTGCCGGGCAAGGGCGGCGTCAGGATCGAGGACACCCTCGTGGTCCGGGCCCCGGCCGGCGCGGACATACTCACCACGACCGCCAAGGATTTGCTGGTGCTCTGACCGGGCGCCGGCTCCCGGACGCATGCAGGAGACGGACAGACGTGGCCACCACGAACGACTTCAAGAACGGCATGACGCTCAACCTCGACGGCGCGCTCTGGACCGTGGTGGAGTTCCAGCACGTCAAGCCGGGTAAAGGCGGAGCCTTCGTGCGCACCAAGCTGAAGAACGTGCTGTCCGGCAAGGTCGTGGACCGGACTTTCAACGCCGGTGTCCGCGTCGACGTCGCCAGCGTGGACAGGCGCGAGATGCAGTATCTGTACCGCGAAGGCGACGACTTCGTCTTCATGGACACGACTGACTACGACCAGCCGCGCATTCCGGCCGCTGTGGTCGGCGACGCGGCTCACTACCTGCTCGAGGAGCAGACGGCGACTATTGCCTTCAACGAAGGCACCCCGCTCTACGTCGAGCTCCCGGCGGCGGTCGAGCTGACCGTCGAACACACGGACCCCGGCCTGCAGGGCGACCGGTCGACCGGCGGCACGAAGCCGGCCACCCTGCAGACGGGCGCGCAGATCCAGGTGCCGCTGTTCATTACGACCGGCGAGAAGATCCGGGTGGACACCCGCTCGGGCGCCTACCTCGGCCGGGCCTGACCAGGCACCGGGTCCGGCTCGGGCAGGCGCGGTCATGGCAGCACGCAGCAAGGCGCGCAAGCGCGCACTCGACGTCCTCTTCGAAGCCGACGTGCGGTCTGTGCCAGTCCTCGAGCTGCTCGCCGAGCGCACGGCGGCCGCCGATCCGCCCGTTTCCGGCTACGCGGCCGAGCTGGTGCGCGGCGTGCAGGAGCACCGGGAGCAGATCGACGAGCTTCTGGCTGCGCACGCGCACGGCTGGACACTCGACCGGATGCCCGCGGTCGACCGCGGCATCCTGCGGATGGGCACCTTCGAGCTGCTCTGGCAGGACGACGTTCCGGACGCGGTCGCGATCAGCGAGGCAGTGACTCTTGCCGGAGAGCTGTCCACGGACGAGTCGTCCGCGTTCGTCAACGGGCTCCTGGCCCGCCTGCTCGAGCTCAAGCCCACCATGACGCTGTAATCTCCGGCAGAACTGTCAGCCGCCGGCGTTACAGTCAGCCCATGGGACGGGCGGCGCAGACTCCGCGCGGCCGTCGGCCTGCGCCAGGCGAGCCGCCAGGCGACGACACTGGCTGCCACATCCTGCATGTGGACATGGATGCGTTCTACGCCAGTGTCGAGATCAGGGACCGCCCCGAGCTGGCGGGCAAGCCGGTAATTGTCGGCGGGCTGTCCGGTCGCAGCGTAGTGCTCTCGGCGACGTACGAGGCGCGCGCTTTCGGCGTCCGGTCCGCCATGCCGATGGCGCGTGCCCGCCGGCTGTGCCCCCCGGCGCTGGTAATCCCGCCGCGCCACGGCAGCTATTCGGCCGTGTCGCGCGAGATCATGGCGATATTCCGGGCCGTGACGCCGGCGGTGGAGCCGCTGTCGCCTGACGAGGCGTTCCTCGACGTCGCCGGAGCGACCCGGCTGCTCGGCCCGCCAGCTCAGATCGGCCAGCAGATCCGCCGGCAGGTCGCCGAGCAGCAGCACATCACCTGCTCGGTCGGCATCGCGGCGAACAAGTTCCTTGCCAAGCTGGCCTCGGTGCAGTGCAAGCCGGACGGGCTGCTGGTCATCCCCGCCGGCGGGGCGCTGCAGTTCCTGCATCCGCTGCCGGTCTCGGCGCTGTGGGGAGTGGGGGAGCGCACCGGCCAGGTGCTGGCGCGGCTGGGACTGCGCACGGTCGGCGACATCGCCGCGGCCCCGCTTGCCACCCTCGAGCGCGAGCTTGGCAAGGCGTCCGCCGTGCACCTGAGCGCGCTCGCGAGCGGCCGGGACGAACGCAGCGTCGAGCCGTCCGTCCGGGACAAGAGCGTGGGCGCCGAGGAGACGTTCGAGACCGATGTCACCGATCCGGCCGTAGTCCGGCGGGAGCTGCTCCGGCTGTCCCGCCGGACGGCGGGCTCGCTGCGGGCCTCGGGTCATGCTGCCCGGACAATATCTGTCAAGCTCCGTAAGGCGGACTTCGCTACTATTACCCGGTCGAAGACCCTGCCGGAGCCCGTCAGTGAAACGCAGCGGATCTATGCCACGGCGTGCGCGCTGTACGCGGCTTCCGGCCTCAGCGGCTCCGCGAGGCTGCGGCTAGTCGGCGTGCGGGCCTCCGGCCTGGTCACGGCGGCAGCCTCGGCCACCCAGCTGGCGTTCGGGGAAGACCGGTCCTGGCGCGATGCCGAGTCGGCGCTTGACCGGATCACCGGCCGGTTCGGCCCGGATGCGATCCGTCCGGCGACGCTGGTGGACCGCGACCAGTCCGGCCGTGCCGGGGGCGGTGACCTGGGCAGGTACTAACGGAACGTAGCCAGGATATGCCGGATCGAGTCCCGGTGCCCGTGTACCCTTCCACAGGGCGCCCCGGCGCTCGTATTCTGGGCGTGAAGGCAAGGGTCCCTGTGCGGTTCGCACGAGACCGGGTCGATGGGAGGCACAGTGCCGCTCTCGGAGCACGAGCAGCGCCAGCTCGAGCAGATTGAGCAGGCGCTCTACGCCGAGCATCCGCGACTCGCTCGGGCAATGCGGTCTAAAGACCCCAAAGTCCACTACCGGCGCAGAGTCTTCCAGGCCTGCGCGGGTTTCCTCATCGGCGCCGGCGCGCTGGCGGCCGGGATTGTGCTCAAGTACCACTGGCTTCAGGCCGCTGGTTTCGCGGTCATGCTGGTCAGCGGTGTCTGGGCGATCGCGAGCTACCGCCGGATGGCCGGGATGACGCTGGCGGACCACAGGCGGAAGCGCGACCGTAAGTCGACCGCCCGGGCGGCCGCGGCCAACAGCGGCCTGATGGAGCGCATTGAGGAACGCTGGCGGCGCCGCCAGGAGGGCAATAACCGCTAGCGAGCCGCCAGCCCGCCGCCGCCAGTCGCTACCGCTCGGCCAGTGATCGCAGCTGCCGCCGCAGAGCCGGCCAGGACGAGTCCAGCCAGCTCAGCACCTCGCCTGCCCGCTGCGCGAGCCGCCGGGCCGCCTGGAGCGTCGATGCCGGGAGCAGCCGGGCCCGGATCCGGTCGCGGCGTGAGACGGTCGCGGCGAGTGCCCGCCGCACCGTGACGCTGTCAGCTCGGAGGCCGTCACCGGGCAGCGCCACCGGCGCGTACCGGGCGCGCTCCTCGGCCCGGCTGATCCTGCCGACGGCGTCCCGCGCGGCCTGGTTCAGGCCGGCCGGCTCGCTGGTCAGCCGCCGGGCCGCCGCTCGCGGTGTCTCTCCCGGCGCGGGAGGCGCACCGTAGTCTGCCAGGTTGTCTGTGAGCTCCCGCCAGGCCGCATGGGCCAGGTCAGCGTCACCCGCTGCCTTGCGCCAGCGGCGGCGCCGGGTGCCGAGCCGCGTCAGGGCCGGCCAGGCCAGCAGCAGGAAGATCGCCACCGGAATGCCGATCGCCCAGCCGAGATCGCTGCCGCCTGCTGCCGCGGCGACCGGAGCGCCGTTGTCGCCGGCCTGCTGCTGGAAGCGGTTCGTTCCCGGGTGCTTCCGGCCGGCGCTGCCCTTGGCGGACGATCCCGGGTTCGTAATGGGTGAGCTGGGCAGCGGAGCAGCGCCGCCGCCGGCCGGGCCGCTTGCGTAACTGGGCGGAACGGCAGTGTCCTGGCCCCGCGATCCGTGCGGCGTCGGCTCGAATCGCAGCCAGCCCTCTCCCGCGAAGTACAGTTCCGGCCACGCGTGGGCGTCGGCCGTGGTGACTTGCCAGGTCCGGCCACTGCCCGCGGTGCCGCCGGTGTACCCGATGGCGATCCGGGACGGGATGCCAAGCTCGCGGGCGAGGACGGCGAACGCCTGGGCGAACTGGCTGCAGAACCCGCGCCGGTCGGTGGTCAGGAAGGCCTTCAGCCAGTCACCCGAGGGCAGGCCGGGATGCAGCGTGTAGGTGAACGCGCCGGACTGGAACCAGTTCTGCAGCGCGAGGGCCTGCTGGAGCGGGGTAATCGCGCTCGCGGTGTGACGCAGCGCGATCGTCCGCAGCTGGCTCGCGTCGGGACCGTGATAGGAGCCGTACTGCGCTTCGATGCCCGCAGGTACCGCCAGGTTCGGGATGTCGGCTGCCTTCGGGTCGGCTTCCCTGCTCACCACCGTGTACTGCAGCCCCGGCATCGGGACCTGCGTGCTCGAGGACCTCGAGCGAGTCTGGTGCCTCGAGCCAGCCCGAGCCGCCGACGAACAGTCGGAACGGCGCGTAGGGGAGGGGCAGGACAGCCTCCCCGGTGTCCTTCGCGCTGACCCGCACCCGGGTTGTCACTGTCGTCAGCGGCGTCTTCGCGGTGACACCGGTAGGTGTCAGTGGCAGCCGGCTGCGCTTCAGAGCCCGGTTGCCCGAGTTGCTCTGGCCGATCAGCAGCCACTTGTTCTGGCCGGAGCTGTAGTTCAGCGCGTAGACCTGGAAGTACTGCTCGGGCGGGCTGGCGGCGGTGGTCGTATACGAGAACACGGGCTGCGGCTTGCCCTGCAGCAGGGAGGCGACCCTCAGCAGCGGCGAGATGCCAGCCGTCCCGCCGTCGCCGCTGCCGCTGCCCGGGTGCGTTCCGAACAGGTCATGGGCGGTCACCGACGGCAGGACGATCGGCACGACGATGGCCAGGCAGATGGCGGCGAGGCCTATTCGCCGGCCAGACGCCGCGAGCTCACGCGTGTCCGGCCCGGAACCGGCCTCGTCGGGCGACTGCACGTGCCGGAAGGTCACCAGCCGTCCCCACATCCGCAGGCGCTCGCGTCCGTCAGCGGACAGCAGCGCGAGGTAGCCGGCCAGGCCTACCGCGAAGATCACCATCTGCGGGAGGCCGAAGGTCTTCAGGTTGCTGGCAATCGGCACGCTGAACAGCACGAGCAGCGGCAGGCCGGCGACGGCGGGCCGTCGCAGCCGCACGGCCAGGATGTCGACGCAGATCGCCGCCAGGCCGATCCCGACCGCGGTCACCATGCTGACGGCAGACAGGTCGGGGATAGGCGGGGCGTACCGGAATTCGCTGAACGCCTGGTGCCAGAGGCTGCCGAGCTGGACGAAGGAGGCCTGGCTCGGGATCACGTGGCCGTACGCCTGCACGTGCCCGTATGCGAGCGTGAAGTAGATCAGCAGCGCGGAGGCATAGCAGGCCAGCGCGGCGAACGCACGCAGCGGCCGCACGCCGGTGGCGCTCAGTGCAGTGGCCACGATCAGCGCGACGGCCCCGAGGCGGCCCGCGTAGCCCGGCCGGGTCATGAGCGGGACGACCACGATCAGGACCAGAAACGTGGTGGTTGCCGTTGACGGCACCCTGGGCAGGCGAGTCACGATTCCGGCCAGTGCGACGATCACGATGGCGCCGAAGCCAGTGGCGATCCAGCCTGCGCTGGCGATCACCGAGCTCAGCCCCAGCGAGGCGAGGAAGACGGCGATCGCCGCCGTCACGGTCAGGCGCAGGTTCATGACGGCCGGCCGCTGGTAAGCGCGGTCTCCCCGAGAGCTGCGGAGACGAGCATCTCGGCTGAGCGGGGCAGCCGCTGCCAGGCGACGCTGAGCGGGGTCGCGGCGTCGATGACCGTGACGTGCCAGCCCGCGGTGCGCAGCACGCCGGCGGCGGCGGCGGTCTTAGCCGTCAGCGGGCGGGCGACCGGGTCAGCCACGGCCGGGAAGTCACCGGCGGCCTGGCTCCCCGGGCTGCCCTCGTCGTGCTCGCTGGCGGCCTCTCGCTCTCGCCGGAGCGCCTCGTCGGTCCAGGTCGAGACCTCGAGCAGGAGCGCGATTCCCTGGCTGCCTTCGGTGCGGCAGGCGGCGAGCAGGCGAGCCTCCTCGACGGCGCACGCTCCGAGCACGGCGAGGATCACGCCGGATGCGGATGCACGCAGCTCGGTGAACGACCGGCTGAGGTCGCGCTTCGGCGACGGCCTGATGACCGCCAGCGCGTCCAGCAGCCGGTCCTCGAAGAACGGACCGCTCCGGATGACGTCCGAGTCGGTGATGAGCTGGCCGGTCAGGTCCTCCTGCACGATGTGAACGCCGAGCGATGCCGCCGCGCTGACCGCCGTCTCGAAGGAGGAGGTCGTCCCGCTGCCCTGGTGAGCGATCGTGCGGCCGTCGAGGAACACAGTCGCCTTGTTACGCCAGCGCTGCTCCTCGCGGCGGACCATCAGCTCGCCGTACCGCGCGGTCGACCGCCAGTGCACCCTCCGCAGCTCGTCGCCGTCCCGGTACGGACGCGGGATCACGTCGTCCTCGCCGGCAGTGGAGGCCAGCCGGGCCCGGCCTTCGCCCTCGCCTGCCCAGGATCGGCTGATCACCGTCCGCGACAGCGGCACCACCCGGGGCGTGACGACAAAGGGCGTGCGGGCGGTCAGCGAGCGGTTGAGCTCGACCAGGCCGAAGGAGTCAGCGACGCGCAGCTGAAGCGGGCCGATCTCGAACTTTCCGCGCAGATCGGAGCGAAGCTGATACGTAAGCTCGCGAATACCGCCGCGCTCGATCTTGTCGAGCACGTACCGGGCCGGCTGCCCAGCGCATACGGCACTGTGTCCTCGGCCATCATCAGGCCGGTCGGCACCCGAGACACGTTCTCGAGGCGCAGCGTCACCGTTGCGCTGTGGCCAGCGGGGACCCGGGGCGGGCTGATCATCCGGCTGGTTCCCAGCCGGTACTGACCGCGGCGGGCGGCCGCGGCCGCCAGCAGCGGCAGGGCGAGCACTGCGATGCCGACGCAGAACAGGCCGCGCTCGCCGAGCACGTAGCCGGCCAGGGTCGCGGCGATGCCGGCCGCGAGGAACGAGGTCCCCCGGGTCGTCATCCCGGCGAGCAGCGAGGTCCGCATCTCCGTATCCCTTCCGGCTGCTCTTTTCCCGAGTCTAACTGGGCTGGAGCAGGTCCTAACGGCTCGGCAGCGGGAGCCGCCGGACGATGCCGGCCAGGACCTGGTCAGGCAGTTCACGGCCGACCATGGCTTCGGCGCTCGGCAGCAGCCGGTGCGCGAGGACGGGCACGGCTAGCGCCTGGACGTCGTCGGGGATGACGAAATCGCGGTCGTCGAGCGCCGCGAATGCCCGGCTGGCCCTGAGCAGGTGCAGGGCTGCGCGTGGTGACGCGCCGAGCCGGAGCTCCGCCGCTGTCCTGGTCGCGTTGACCAGGTCGATGATGTACTGCCGGATGGCACCGGAAACGTGCACGTCCCTGACCGCTGCGACAAGCGCGCGCACGTCGGTGGCCTGCGCGACCGGCTTCAGCTGGTCCAGCGGGTCGCCGCCGCCGTGCGAGTCGAGCATGGCCAGCTCCGCGACCCGGTCCGGGTAGCCGATGGAGATCCTGGTCATGAACCGGTCCCGCTGTGCCTCCGGCAGCGGGTACGTGCCTTCCATCTCCACCGGGTTCTGGGTGGCGATCACCATGAACGGCCGGTCCAGCTGGTACGTGCTGCCGTCGACAGTGACCTGTCGCTCTTCCATCGCCTCCAGCAGCGCGGACTGCGTCTTCGGGGAGGCGCGGTTGATCTCGTCGCCCAGCACGATGTTGGCGAACACCGGGCCGGGCTTGAATTCGAACTCGCTGAGCTCCTGGTTGTAGGCGCTGACGCCGGTGATGTCGCTGGGCAGCAGGTCCGGCGTGAACTGCACTCGGCGGACCGAGCAGTCGATGGACTTCGCGAGTGCCTTGGCGAGCTGCGTCTTGCCGACGCCGGGCACGTCCTCGATCAGAATGTGCCCCTCGGCGAACAGCACAGTCAGTGCCAGCCGGATGGCTGCGGGCTTGCCCGAGATGACGGTCTGCACCGCTGCGGCGACCTGCCGCGCGATTTCCACCAGCTCGTCCAGAGTTCGGTCAGCCTGCTGGCCGGTGTCCGTAACCACGCGCCCTCCTGGCGATTCCCCGCATCAGCCGTGCCGTTCAGACAGTACGTCCTTGTATGCCTGACGGCGATCCCGCTCCCATCTCGGCGCCGTAACGCTCAGGTGACTATTCTCGCCGGATTGTTTTCCGGCGCTTCACCTCCACCTTCCTCCACTCCCCTGACCTGGCAAGTCGTGGCGGTGATGGCCGGTCAGCGGGTTGAGGTCGTTGACGGTGGGGGAGAGTGGAGTACAGTGGTGAGCCGTGGGGCGGGATAGGCGTCCAGCGGGCTCTTGGTGGGGGACCTGGGGAGGTGAGGCGGGTGTTTCTCGGCACCCACACGCCTCGTCTCGACGAGAAAGGCCGCCTGATCCTGCCCGCCAAGTACCGCGACGAGCTGTCGGAGGGCCTCGTGCTGACCAAGGGCCAGGAGCGGTGCCTGTACGTGTTCCCGGTGCCCGAGTTCGGCCGTATCACCGATGCGCTGCGGACCGCGCCGGTAACCGCGAAGGCCGTGCGGGATTACAGCCGCGTGTTCTTCGCCAGCGCCTCAGACGAGGAACTGGACAAGCAGGGCCGGATCACGATCCCGCTGAGCTTGCGGGAGTACGCCGGCCTTGAGCGTGAATGCGTGGTGATCGGCGCCAACACCCGGCTGGAGATCTGGGACGCCACGGCCTGGACCAGCTACCTGGAGCAGCAAGAGGACGCGTTCGCGGACGCATCAGAGGAGGTTCTGCCAGGAGTGCTGTAGCAGTGCGCTGGATGCCCGGCGAGGTCTCCACCCGTGCTGGAGGGCCGCGACCCGGCTGACGTCACTTCCCCGGCGTCAGGCGGAGACTGCGGCCCGTCAGTGCAATGAAGTGCAGTGGCGCGGATGGGGGCCTGGCCGGGCATCTCGGCAGCAGGGCGAAAGGCCGCCGTCAGGCGGCGGACGAGGAGCGAGCGAGGGGGCGCGATGGGAACGGCTGCGGCCGCACACCTGCCGGTCATGCGTGACCGGGTTGCCGAGCTTCTCGCGCCTGCTCTCGAGCTTCCCGGCGCTGTGCTGGTGGACGCGACTCTCGGCCGCGCCGGGCACGCGAGCGCACTGCTGGCTGCTCACCCCGGACTCAGCCTCATCGGCATCGACACCGATGCGACGGCCATCGACGAGTCATCGACCGTGCTGGCGGCATTCGCTGGCCGGGTGACGCTCGTGCAGGCCGTCTACGACGAACTGCCCGAGATTCTCGCCCGGACTGGGCACGCCGGAGTGCAGGGCATCCTGTTCGACCTCGGAGTCTCCTCGCCGCAACTGGACGATCCCGGCCGCGGCTTCGCCTACTCCCGCGACGCTCCGCTCGATATGCGGATGAACCAGGCGGACGGCCTGACCGCCGCCGACGTGCTCAACACGTACCCGGCCGACCAGCTTGCCCGGGTGCTGCGCGACTACGGCGAGGAGCGGTTCGCCCGGCGCATCGCTGACGCGGTGGTGCGCCGAGCGGGCGACGCAGACCGCTCACCAGCACTCCCGGCTCGCGGAGCTCGTCCGCGAGGCCATCCCGGCGCCCGCCCGGCGGACCGGGGGCAACCCGGCCAAGCGCACCTTCCAGGCGCTGCGGATCGAGGTCAACGGGGAGCTCGCCGCGCTGCACCGGGCACTGCCAGCGGCGCTCGACGCAGTGGCGGTCGGCGGCCGGATCGTTGCCCTCGCTTACCACTCGCTCGAGGACCGCGCGGTCAAGCGGGCGCTCGCGGCGCGGTCGGCTGACACGACTCCGCAGCGGGCTGCCGGTCCCGCTGGAGTCTGCGCGGCCGCAGTTCCGGCTGCTGACCCGCGGCGCCGAGCGGCCGGCAGCGGCTGAGCTCGCGGCGAACCCGCGGGCAGCGCCGGCCCGGCTGCGCGCTGCCGAGCGGATCAAGGCAGCGGCATGACGACACGGCAGGAACGGGATGCAGGTCGCGCCGGGGTCGGGGCCCCGGCGTACAGGGAGGGGCGAACTCACCGGATGGACACCACACCTCAGGCGCCGCGCCGGCTGCGCACGCCGTCAGGCCGGCCGGATCGGGTTCCGGCGGGCTGGCGTGCGCGCCCGGCATCCGGTGGCCGCGGCGGAGCGCCAACGCTCGACCAGGAGCGCCGGCCCCCAAGGCCAGCCCGCGCCGCGAGCGATGGCGCGTGGTCGCCAGACCGTCTGCAGCCGGGTCAGCGAC
Organism: uncultured Actinomycetota bacterium; assembly: GCA_963711535.1. GTDB lineage: Bacteria > Actinomycetota > Actinomycetes > Streptosporangiales > Streptosporangiaceae > JAJYUU01. The sequence goes on from CAVQEN010000020.1 coordinate 147,264, forward strand.
AGCCGAGTGGGGATCAGTCAGCCCGGCCTTCGTCCGCCCGGCCGGCGTCTGCACGGCCCGGCTCTGCACGGCCGGGGTCTGCGCGGCTGAGCGCCCCGCCGGAAGACGCGCGTCGAGGGAGCTCCAGCCGAGCCGGCGTCCTCCGGGATAGGACCGGCCGGGACAGTGCCAGCCGGGACAGTGCCAGCCGGGACAGTGCCAGCCGCATCGCTGCGGCCAGGGCCAGCACGCGCCGCAGGCGGCCCGCGAACGCAGCGCCTGCAGCTCGCGCGGATGAAGCCGGCCGAGCCGCCAGCCGCAGTGCCGAGAGCCGCAGTGCCGAGAGCCGCAGTGCCGCCAGCCGCTCTCGGTCCGCCGGCCAGCCAGCTGGCAGGGGCGCTGGTCATCCGCTGCTACGGCGGCTGCACCTTGTCGAGCCGGCCGGCGGCCCGGCCGCGCCGCACCGCAGTCCGCGGGACGAGGCAGAGCCGGACGCCGGCCGCGCCACGGCGCCACCGCGGACCTCCTCTCCACCGTGGTCCGCCTCGCAGCCGTGGACCGCGACGACCGGCACCGCCCGGGCGACTTCCACGACCCGGGCGACCGCGCGGAACGCGTTCCCCGTCAGCGTCACGCTGCCGCGAATGCCGTTCGTGCTGCTCGTGCTGGCTCTTCTCGGCGGCGGCCTGGTCTGCCTCCTGGTGGTGAACACCACCCTCGGCGCCGCCAGCTTTCGCATCAGCCAGCTGCAGGAGCGCAACGCGAATCTCGCGCTGCAAGAGCAGAACCTGCAGGGTCAGATCCAGCGGGAGACAGGCCCGGCGGAGATCGCGGACCGGGCTTACCAGCTCGGCATGCGGACGGTCACCGATACCAGCATCCTCGACCTGCGCAAGCATCGAACCTACGTGCTCGCGGGCGACGCCGGGGCGACTAGTGTCACGGCCACGACGCCGACGACGCAGCCACTTACTCAGCCGAAGCAGGCTTCTCACCGCCATGCCAGGCACAGCAGAGCTGGGAAGCACTCCGGAACCACCAAGCACACCGGAACCACAGCCGGGTCAGGCCAGTGACCGGGCCAGGGGGGCGGGACGGCGAGGACGGACCGGGCCGGGGGCGGCGGGGCGGGCCTGTTCCGGGCGGATCACGCGGGCCGGCCGGGCCGTCAAGGCGCGCCATCAGGCCCGGCGACCAGGTGCGGCGAGCGGGCCGGCCGGGCCTCGGCCCCGGTGGTCAGAACCGCGGTGGTCAGAACCGCGGTGGTCAGAACCGCGGTGGTCAGAACCGCGGCGGTCAGAACCGCGGCGACACCTACCGCTTCAAAGCGGCGCGCGGTGCCTATCAGTACGGGCTGATCAGCACGGGCCGCGGCGCACGGTCAGGTTCGCGGTCAGGCGGGCGCGCAGCTTCCGCGCCAGTGCCCGAGCTGCGCCGGGCCAGTCCGGGGCGCCGACTGCGCATCACGCTGCTGTGCATGGCGTTCGCCCTGTCGGTTTTCGCGGGTCGCCTCGTCCAGATGGAGGGCTTCGACTCCGCGAGCTACCGGACCGCTTCAGAGGACCAGCAGCTGAGGGCAATCCAGATCCCGGCCGTACGCGGTGACATCACCAGCAGCAACGGCACCGTTCTCGCGATGACCGAGCAGACCTACACCGTGTACGCCGACCCGAAGCTCATCCCGGTGCATGACCGCTTGTATGTGGCGGCGCGCCTCGCCGGTCCGCTGAGACTCTCGCCCGCCGCCGTCCTGCACATGCTTGACCAGCCGACCTCACCCGAGTATCAGGTGCTCGGGACGGGCATCTCAGTGGCCGGCGGGAGCCAGATCAGCGCACTGTCGCTGCCCGGCATCGACATGACCGCCAGTTACACCACCGCGTACCCGAACGGGGACCTGGCGGCCAACATCGTCGGGTTCACGCACTCCTCCTCCTCGGGCAACGGCAGCCAGACCGGCGTGGCCGGCCTTGAGCAGGAGTACAACTCGATGCTGTCAGGCCGGGACGGGACCGAGGATGTCGAGGTCGGCACGGATGACGAGCCGATTCCGCTCACCGAGATGAAGCTGACGCCGGCCATCCCGGCGAAGAGCCTGCGGCTGACGATCCAGTCCGACATCCAGTGGGAGGCCGAGCAGGTGTGCAAGCAGCGCGTGCAGCAGACGCACGCACGCAACTGCTCGATCGTCGTGATGAACCCCAAGACCGGCGCGATCCTGGCAATGGCCCAGTGGCCGGCCTACAACCCGGACAACATCACCAGCCTGGCGACGACCGAGAACATCAGCACGAGCAACGTGTTCGCGCCCGGCAGCACGCTCAAGCCGATCACAGTGGCCGCCGCGCTCGAGGAGGGCGGCCAGACCCCGATGAGCGCTTACACGATCCCGTATTCGATCACGATGGACGGCCTCTACACCTTCCACGATGCCGAGTATCACCCGACGGTCCGGTACACGATCGCGGGCATTGTCGCGAACTCGAGCAACGTAGGCATGGTCCAGGTCGCGCAGCACATCACGCCTATGCAGCAGTACGACTTCCTGCGCGCGTTCGGCCTGGGGTCCGTCAGCGGCCTGGGCGTGCCGGGGGAGAGCGCAGGTCTGATCCCCCGGCCCGGTTCGGCGAGCTATTACCCCGACAACCGGTTTGAGTACGCGTTCGGGCAGGGTGTGGGCGTGACCGCGGTCCAGATGGCCAGCGTCTACGCGACTATCGCGAACGGCGGCGTGCGCGTCCAGCCGACGCTGGTGGCCGGGACAACCAGCGCGGACGGCACATTCACCCCGGCGCGCAAACCCGCCAGCAAGCGAGTGATCACGGCTAAGACTGCGAGCGAGCTGATGACGATGCTGCAGCAGGTTCCCGGCGTCGACGCCCGGGCAGGCGAGCCCTGGGGACTGATCGACGGCTACACGGTGGCGTCGAAGACCGGAACCGCCCAGGTCTCGGACCCCGGCCTGGGCAAGTGCCTCTGCCAGTATGGTTCCAGCTATATCGGCATCGTCCCTGCGGACAACCCGAAGCTCGTCGTCGCGGTGAACATCCAGGATCCGCGGGGCAAGTACTACGGTGACGAGGTCGCGGGACCCGCCTTCTTCGACGTGACAAAGTTCGCCTTGCAGACCATGAAGATCGCGCCTGACTATGCCAGGACGCCGTATATCCGGCTCACCGCGCCGTGATGGGAGGTAACCTCTGCCCGTGCCAGCGGCCTTCCGCCCAGAACACGTCCCCGCACGTCCGCTAGCAGGGCTAGCGGCGCTGCTCGGCTTGCGCCTGTCCGGGGACCTGGAGCCCGGCGATGGCCAGGCTGACGGTCTTGCCGCCGGGCGCGAGCTGACCGGCGTCACCCACGACTCACGGGCGGTCAGGCCCGGAGACCTGTACGCCGCGCTGCCGGGCAGCACCGTGCATGGCGCGCAGTTCAGCGAAGCCGCGGCGGACGCCGGAGCTGTCGCGATCCTGACCGACCCGGCGGGCCGCGAGCGTGCGGTCGCCGCTGGCCTGCCGGTCTTCGTGGTCGCCGACCCCCGGTCGCGCCTGGGCGAGATCGCGGCCTGGATTTACGGGATGCCCTCGGACCGGCTGCTGCTGATCGGCGTCACCGGGACGGCCTGGCAAAAGCACGACGAGCTACCTGCTGGAGGCCGGGCTGCGGGCCGGCGGCTACCGAACCGGCCTGATCGGCGGCGTGCAGACCCGGGTCGGCGAGGACGTCGAGGCGAGCACGCTGACCACTCCGGAGGCAACGGACCTGCAGGGGCTCTTCGCGGCCATGGCCGAGCGGCGAATCGGCGCGGTGGCGATGGAAGTGTCGAGCCACGCCCTGGCCCTCGGCCGGGTGGCCGGCTCGCACTACGACGTGGCGATCTTTACCAATCTGTCGCAGGATCACCTGGACTTCCATGCCAGCATGGATGAGTACTTCGCAGCCAAGACGCAGCTGTTCACTCCCGAGTACGCCCACGCCGCGGTCGTCAACATCGACGACCCGCGCGGGCGCGAGCTGGCGTCCGGGGCGCGGATCCCGGTCACGACGTTCTCGGTAGACGGCCGTCGCGCCGCGGACTGGCGGGCCGTGGACGTCCGGTCCGGAGCCGACGGCTCGACCTTCCGGGTCATCGGGCCTGGCGGCGTGGAGGCTGATGCGTCGGTTGCGCTGCCCGGCGAGTTCAACGTGGCCAATGCGCTGGCCGCGATCGTCGGCCTCGTGGAGGCCGGAATCAGCCTGGCGGACGCGGTCGCGGGGGTGGCCAGCAGCCCGGGTCCGCCCGGCCGGCTTGAGCGCGTCGACCGCGGCCAGGACTTCACCGTGCTGGTGGACTACGCACACAAGCCGGGGGCAGTCGAGGCGCTGCTGACCGTCATGCGCGAAGTCACCCAGGGCAGGCTGGTCATCGTGCTCGGCTGCGGCGGTGACCGCGATCGCGGCAAGCGGCCGCTCATGGGTGCCGCGGCCGCGCGGCTCGCTGACACCGCGATTCTTACCAGCGACAATCCGCGCACCGAGGACCCGCTCGCCATCCTGGCGGAAATGCTGGCCGGAGCCGTGGAGATCCCAGTGCGGGAGCGTGCCGACATTGTCGTCCAGCCGGATCGGGCTGCCGCGATCGATCTGGCGATCGCCGGGGCGGGCAAGGGCGATCTCGTCCTCATCGCTGGCAAGGGCCACGAGCAGGGCCAGTACGTCGGCGGCGTGGTCGTGGCCTTCGACGACCGAGTCGTCGCTGCAGAGGCCCTCGCGCGCCGCCGGGCGGCGGAGGATGCGACGATGACGGGCGGCCCGGCCGACGTCGGCTGGCCCGGCACCGGCGGCGAGCCCGCCGCCGACGACCCCACCAGCTCGTTCCCGGAGGATGCGTGATCCCGCTGTCGGTGGCGCAGGTTGCGGAAGCGACCGGCGCTGTGCTGACGGACGTGCCCGACCCGGCCGCCCTGGTGACTGGCCCGGTGGTCATCGACTCGCGGGAAGCTGTTCCCGGCAGCCTGTTCGCCGCGCTGCCCGGCACCAGGACTGACGGGCATGCGTTCGCGGGACGAGCGCTCGCTGCGGGAGCGACCGCAGTGCTGGCGAGCCGTCCGGTCGGCGGCCCCGCCCTGCTCGTGCCGGATGTGCAGACCGCGCTCGGCCGGCTGGCGCGAGCGGTCGTCGACCGGTCGCCGCAGCTGACCATCCTCGGCATCACCGGATCCGCCGGGAAGACCACCACCAAGGATCTCGCGGCCCAGCTGATCGAGGCACTCGGTCCCACGGTCGCGCCGCGCGAGTCCTTCAACAACGAGATCGGTCACCCGCTCACCGTGCTGAAGGTCACAGCGCAGACCCGTTACCTGATCTCGGAGATGGCCGCCCGGGGTCTCGGGCACATCACGGAGCTCTGCCAGATCGCTCCGCCGCGCCTTGGCGCCGTGCTGGGCGTCGGGCACGCGCACGCGGGGGAGTTCGGCAGCCTGGAGCGCATAGCCGAGGCGAAGGGCGAGCTGCCGGCCGCGCTGCCGGCAGACGGCGTCGCGGTGCTGAATGCCGACGACTACCGGGTGGCCGCCATGGCCGCGCGAACGCGGGCGCGGGTGGTGACCTTCGGCAGCTCGCCCGGTGCGGACGTGCGCGCCGTGGACGTCAGTACCGACGACCTCGGCCGCGGCGTGTTCACGCTGGTCATGCCAGCAGGCGCCGCTCCGGTCCGGCTCCGGCTCTTCGGCGAGCACCACGTCAGCAACGCGCTGGCCGCCGCCACGCTCGCCGCCGAGCTGGGCATGCCGGTCGCCGACATTGCTGCCGGGCTCAGCGCCGCGGTGGCCCGGAGCCGCTGGCGCATGGAGGTGACCGAGCTGCCGAGCGGACTGACCATCGTCAACGACGCCTACAACGCCAATCCCGACACGGTCAAGGCAGCCCTCGCAGCGCTGGCCACCATGGGCCGGGGCCGTCGCACGTTCGCCGTCCTCGGATACATGACCGAGCTGGGTGAGGAGGACCGGCCGCTGCACGAGGAGATCGGCGCCGTCGCCGCTGCCGCCGGCCTGGCCGGGCTCATCGTCGTCGGCGACCAGGCCGCGCCTATGCTCACCGGAGCGAAGTCCGTGTCTGCCTGGCAGGGCGAGCTTGTGCCGGTCCCCGACGTGGCCGCCGCGGTCCGGGCAGTGCGGGAGCGGGCCGGCCCGGGCGACGTCGTGCTGGTGAAGGCGTCGCACTCCATTGGCCTCGAACGCGTCGCCCTCGCCCTCACCGGCGAACGGCCGCTGCCGGCGGAGCAGGAGGGCCCGCTCCGGTGAAGACCATTCTCGTCACCGGGGCTGTCTCGCTCCTCCTCGCGCTGTTCGGCACGCCGCTGATCATCGTTGTGCTGCGGCGCAAGGGCTACGGACAGCCGATCCGCGTCGAGGGACCGAAATCCCACGAGACCAAGCGCGGCACTCCGACGATGGGCGGCATTGTCATGGTGCTCGCCGCCGTCGTCGGGTACGTGGTCGGGCACGTCAGCACCGACGACCCGATGACCGCCTCTGGACTGCTTGTCCTGTTCCTGATGTGCGGGCTCGGCCTGGTCGGCTTCATCGACGACTTCATCAAGATCTCCCGCCAGACGAGCCTCGGCCTGCGCAGCGGCGCCAAGCTGGCCGGCCAGGTAGTTGTCGGCGCCGTGTTCGCCCTCGAGGTGCTGCAGCATCCGGACGGCTACGACCTGACGCCCGCTGACGCGCACCTGTCCTTCCTGCGGGATTTCGGGCCGGCGATCGGCGTGCTGCCGTTCGTGATCTGGGTGGTCATCATGATCGCCGGGTTCTCGAATGCGGTGAACCTGACCGATGGCCTGGACGGCCTGGCGACGGGCGCGACGGTTCTGGTGCTCGCGGCTTACGTGCTGATCGGGATCTGGGAGGAGCGCAACGACTGCACCACTTTCCTGTCCCGGCAGTGCTACCAGATCCGGGATCCGCTTGACCTGGCTGTCGTCGCGGCCGCGGTCCTCGGCGCGTGCTTCGGCTTCCTGTGGTGGAACGCGCCGCCGGCCAGAATCTACATGGGTGACACCGGCTCTCTCGCGCTCGGCGGCGTCATCGCCGGCCTGGCTGTCTGTACGAAGACCCAGCTGCTGCTCATCATCCTCGGCGGGCTGTTCACGATCATCACGCTGTCGGTGATCATCCAGGTCGGCTTCTTCAAGATGACCAGGAGACGGGTCTTCAAGATGAGCCCGCTGCATCATCACTTCGAGATGATCGGCTGGGCCGAGACGACGATCGTGATCCGCTTCTGGCTTATCTGCGGCCTGTGCGTCGCACTCGGTCTCGGCATCTTCTACGCCGAGTGGCTCACTACCTAGGCGGCGCCGGTGAAGACCATCATCGTCACCGGTGCGGTGTCCCTCATCCTGGCGCTGTTCGGCACACCGGTCCTCATCCGGCTGCTGCGCACGCACGGCTACGGCCAGCCCATCCGGGTCGAGGGCCTCAAGTCGAACGAGATCAAGCGGGGCACGCCGACCATGGGCGGCGTCGTCGTCGTGCTTGCCGCGATCATCGGCTACCTCGTCGGGCATCTCGCCACCGACGATCCGCTGACCGCATCGGGTGTCCTGGTGCTCTTTGCGATGACCGGCCTCGGCGTGGTCGGGTTCGTCGATGACTTCCTCAAGATCTTCCGACAGAACAGCGTGGGCCTGCGCAGCGGCGCCAAGCTGGCCGGGCAGATCATCGTCGGCGTTGTGTTCGGCATCCTGGTGCTGCACTTCCCTGACCGGTTCGACCTCACTCCGGCGGACGCGCACCTGTCGTTCCTGCGCGACTTCGGCCCGGCGCTCGGCACGATTCCGTTCATCATCTGGATCGTCATCCTGATGGCCGGAGCGTCGAACGCGGTGAACCTGACCGATGGCCTCGACGGACTGGCGACCGGATCGACAATCGTCGTCCTCGCCGCATATGTGCTGATCGGGATCTGGCAGGAGCGCAACTCCTGCGTCCCGTCCCCGGTCCCGCAGTGCTATCAGGTCCGGGACGGCCTGGACGTGGCCGTGGTGGCGGCCGCGATCCTGGGCGCCTGCCTGGGCTTCCTGTGGTACAACGCGCACCCGGCGCAGATCATCATGGGCGACACTGGCGCGCTGGCCCTCGGCGGCGCGCTCGCGGCCCTCGCCGTCTGTACTAAGACCCAGCTCCTGCTGGGCATCCTCGGCGGCCTGTTCGCCATCGTCACGCTGTCGGTGATCATTCAGGTGAGCGTGTTCAAGGTGACGAGGTACCGAACCGGGCGCGGGATACGCGTCTTCAAAATAGCCCCGCTGCATAATCACTTCGAGATGATCGGCTGGGCCGACACCACCATCGTCATGCGGTTCTGGCTGATTTCCGCCCTGTGCGTCGCTCTCGGACTCGGAATCTTCTACGCGGAATGGGTGCGGACCTGACCATGACTGGCGCTGACTGGCTGGCCGGGCAGCACGTCGTCGTGGCCGGCCTCGGCATCACCGGGCAGTCGGCGGCCGCGCTGCTGCTCAGCAGCGGCGCGATCGTGACGGTGGCCGACTCCCGCGACGACGCCGAGCGGCAGGAGGCCGGGGAACGCCTTGCCGCGCAGGGCGCGCGGGTGCGGCTCGGTTCCGCCGGGCTGGGCCCGGAAGCGGTACTGCCGCCGGACACCGCCCTGGTGGTGACCTCGCCGGGCCTGCGGCCGGACACGCCGCTGCTGGCGGTCGCCGTCGCCGCCGGTGTCGAGGTGATCGGCGACGTCGAGCTTGCCTGGCGGCTGCGGCCGGAACTGCCCGCAGGCGGCCGGCAGCAGTGGCTGGCGATCACCGGGACGAACGGCAAGACCACCACGGTCCGCATGCTGGCGGCGATGCTCGCAGCAGCCGGTCACCGGAGCGTCGCGGCCGGCAACGTCGGGACGCCGATCCTGGACGTGGTCACCGACCCGCAGCCGTATCCGGTGGTGGCGGTGGAGCTGTCCAGCTTCCAGCTGTACTGGAGCGCCACGATCGCCCCGCTCGCCGCGGCGGTGCTCAACCTGGCCGCTCATCACCTGGACTGGCACGACGACCTGGAGTCCTACGTCGCGGCCAAGGCAAGGATCTTCGCCGCCGGCACGCTCGCGATCTGCAACGCCGACGATCCGCGTACCGTCGCCATGGCGGCGGCGGCGCCGGCCGGCCGCACTGTCGCGTTCCGGCTGGGCGAGCCTGCCCCCGGCGAGCTCGGAGTCCGCGGCGGCTGGCTGACTGACGCCGCGTTCGGCGACGGGCCGGTCGCGCTGGCCCCGGTGACGGCGGTCCGGCCGCAGGCGCCGCACAACGTCGCCGACGCTCTGGCCGCGGCGGCGCTGGCACGCGCCTACGGCGACCAGCCCGAGTCCATCGCCGCCGGCCTGCAAGCGTTCGAGCCGGAGCCGCACCGGATCGCGCTGGTTGCCGAGCGCGGCGGCGTCGCCTGGGTCGACGACTCCAAGGCGAGCAATCCGGCGGCTGCGGCGGCGTCACTTGCCTCGTTTCCGTCCGTTGTCTGGGTGGCGGGCGGGCTGTTCCGTGGCAGTGACGACGACCTGGCCGGGGTCGTGGCCGCCGCCGCACCGCGCCTGCGCGCGGTCGTGCTGATCGGCACTGACCGGGCAAGATTCGCCCGAGCGCTGGCGCGACACGCGCCCGATGTCCCCGTCACGGAGCTGAGCAGCACCGAGGATGGAGTCATGGACCAGGTCGTAGCAGTGGCAGCGGCCGCCGCGCGGCACGGCGATACCGTGCTGCTCGCACCAGCGGCCCAGTCATGGGACATGTTCCGCGACTACCCGGCGCGAGGCGAGGCGTTCGCCGCTGCGGTGCGCAGGCTGGCGGACGCGCGGTGAGCCCGGTGTCCCGCGGCGACACCACCATCGGCCGGGAGGGACACGCAGGAGAAGACGGAACCGGGGCAGCGGGCATCCGGCTGACCGGGCCGGGCTCGGCGCTCGAGGAAGCGCGCGTCCGGGTGATCGGCCTGCGCGACGGCGCACTGCGGCTCAAGGCCCTGCTCGACCGGCCGCTGGCCTCTTATTACCTCGTTCTCGGCTGCGGCCTGCTGCTGCTCGCGGTCGGGCTGATGATGGTGCTGTCTACCTCCACCGCTTACGACATCGACCAGCGGCTGCCTACCTACTCGATGTTCGACAAGCAGATCCTCGGAGCGCTCGCCGGCCTCGCGCTCATGTGGCTGGCGGCGAAGGCGCCCCCGCGCCTGTTCCGCGGTCTCGCCTACCCGCTGCTGCTGGTCTCGCTGCTCGGCCTCGTCCTTGTGCTCATGTTCGGAAATGTGGACGACGGGGTCAAGCGCTGGCTGACGATCGGCGGCATGCAGGTGCAGCCGTCCGAGCTGGCGAAGCTGGCGCTCGTCCTGTGGGGTGCTGACCTGCTCGCGCGCAAGGAGAAGCTCGGACAGCTCACCGACTGGCGGCACCTGCTCGTGCCGCTGCTGCCGGGCGCGGCCGTCATGTGCCTGCTGGTGATGATGGGCCAGGACCTCGGCACCACGTTCCTGCTGATCGTCATCTTCCTGTCGCTGCTGTGGATCATCGGCACGCCGGGCCGACTGCTGTTCGGGATGATCGCGCTGATGGCGTTCGTGCTTCTCATGCTCATCGTGGTGCAGCCCTGGCGACTGGAGCGGCTTGACGGTTTCCTGTCCTCCCGCGACGCGGCGAACTGCCTGAGCTGCTATCAGCTGGTGGAGGGGAAGGACGCGCTCGGCTCCGGCGGCTGGTTCGGCGTCGGTCTGGGCGCGAGCACGATGAAGTGGGGCCAGGTGCCGAACAGCCCGACCGACTTCATCTTCGCCATCCTCGGTGAGGAGCTCGGCCTCGTCGGCAGCATCTGCGTCGTCGTGCTGTACGGCGGGCTGGCGTTCGCCGGCCTGCGGATCGCGCGCCGGGTGCCCGACACGTTCTCCCGCCTGGCGGCCGGGTCCATCACCGTGTGGCTGCTCGTGCAGGCGCTGGTGAACATCGGTGCCGTCCTCGGCCTGCTGCCGATCACCGGCGTGCCGCTGCCGCTCATCTCGGCCGGAGTGTCGTCGCTGATCGTAACGCTGGCCGCGCTGGGCATGCTCATGTCGTTCGCCCGGGCTGAGCCTGGTGCTGCCCGCGCGCTGACGGCGGCCGGGCCGGGGGCGCCACGCCGGCTGCTGCGCTGGCTTGGCCTGGAGCAGCGCGCCCCCTGACCCGGCAAACCGAAGTAGGGTGGCCCCGGTCGAGGAAAGGTGTGAGGCAGCCGATGGTAAGCGTCGTCATCGCGGGCGGTGGCACGGGCGGGCACATCGAGCCGGCGCTCGCGCTCGCCGATGCGCTCCGCCGGGCTGACCCCGATGTCGCCATTACCTGCCTCGGGACCGAACGCGGGCTGGAGACGCGCCTGGTGCCGCTGCGCGGCTACGACCTCGCGCTGATCCCGCCGGTGCCGCTGCCGCGCTCGCTCACCCCGGCGCTGCTATCGGTGCCGGCCCGGATGCTGGGGGCAGTCAGCGCCACCGCCGGGATTCTGCAGCGGGTGCGGGCCGACGTGCTTGTCGGCTTCGGCGGCTACGTTGCCACGCCCGGCTACCTGGCCGCGCGGCGGCGCAAGGTCCCGATTGTCGTCCACGAGGCGAACGCCAGGCCCGGACTGGCCAACCGGATCGGCGCTCGGCTCACCCGGTATGTCTGCACCGGCCAGCCGGACACCGTCCTGCCGCACGCCCGGTATACGGGCATCCCGATCCGGCGCGAGATCTCCCAGCTCGACCGGCTCGCGCTGGCAGACAAGGCGCGGGCGCACTTCGGCCTGCAGCCGGATCTGCCGGTGCTGCTGGTCACCGGCGGCTCGCAGGGCGCCGCTTCGCTGAACCGCGCCGTGCTCGGTGCCGCAGGGGCGCTGCGCGCGGCCGGGATCCAGGTTCTGCACGTCGTCGGACCGAAGGCCGGAGACGTGGACATCCCGCCCGGCCCGGCGCCCTATGTGGTGCTGCCGTACCTGGACCGGATGGACCTCGGTTACGCCGCCGCCGACTTCGCGCTGTGCCGGGCCGGGGCGATGACCTGCGCCGAGCTGACCGCGGTCGGCCTGCCTGCCGCGTACGTGCCGCTGCCGCACGGCAACGGCGAGCAGCGGCTGAACGCGCTGCCGGTCGAGCGGGCCGGAGGCGGGCTGATCATCGCCGACGCCGACCTGTCCCCGGACTGGATCACCGGCACGCTGCTGCCGATCCTGACCGACGGCGAGCTCGTCACGGCGATGGCCGTGGCTGCCGCTGCCACCGGCAGCCGGTCCGCGGACTCGGAGCTGGCGGCCATCGTGCTGCAGGTCGCGCGGCGGCGGCCAGGCCGGCGCAGGCTGCCGAGGGGCGCCTCGCCCCGCACCTGACTGCTCGCACCGAACCAGAAGGAGGCACGCGACTATGGGGCTGGTCACGCCGACCGACCCGGTAGGTGTCGGTGAACTCGGGAAGGTGCATTTCGCGGCCATCGGCGGCGCGGGCATGTCGGGTATCGCCAGGATTCTGCTGAGCCGCGGCGTCACGGTGTCCGGCAGCGATTCCGCCGACTCGCCGCTGCTGCGCGAGCTTGCCGCCGCGGGCGCGCGGGTGAGCGTCGGTCACGACGCGGCGAACCTCGGCGACGCCGACACTCTGGTCGTATCGACGGCCATCCGGGCCGACAATCCCGAGCTGCTCGAGGCGGGGCGCCGCGGGCTGCGCGTGCTGCACCGCTCGGCTGCCCTGGCCAGCGTGATGATGGGGTACCACTCGATCGCGGTGGCCGGGACGCACGGCAAGACCACCACCACGTCGATGATCACCACTGTGCTGCGGGGCAGCGGTGCGGACCCGTCCTACGTCATCGGCGGGATCCTGGCCGCGACCGGCCTCGGCGCTGCCCAGGGGCCGGCCGCGAGTTCGTCGTGGAGGCGGACGAGAGCGACGGGTCGTTCCTGATGTTCCACCCGGATGCTGCGGTTGTCACCTCGGTCGAGGCCGACCACCTGGACAACTACGGAACGCTGGCGGCGATCGAGTCGGCCTTCGCCACCTTCGCCGGGCAGATCGCCGACGGCGGCCTTCTGCTCGCGTGCGCGGACGACCCGGGCGCGCGGGCGCTCGCGAGCGCGGTGAGTCCCGGCGTGACCGCGCTGACCTACGGCACCGATCCCGATGCGTCCTATCGGGTCACCGGCATCGTCCCTCGCGGAATGGCGACCGAGCTGACCGTGACCGGCGGTCCCGGCACGGTGCTGGCCGGCGCGGGCCCGGTGCAGCTGGAGATCGCGGTGCCGGGCCGCCACTATGCGCTCAACGCCGCCGCCGCCTTCGGCATGACCGTTCAGCTCGGCGTGGCCGTGGCGGATGCTGTGGCCGGGCTGGCGGCCTACCGCGGCGCCCGGCGCCGCATGGAGCTCACCGGCGAGGCGGACGGCGTCCAGGTCATCGATAGCTACGCGCACCACCCGACCGAGCTTGCCGCGGACCTGGCCGCCGCACGGGATGTCGTGGCCGGGGGCCGGGTCATCGCCGTGTTCCAGCCGCACCTGTTCAGCCGGACCCGCCTGTTCGCCGCCGAGTTCGGTGCGGCGCTCGGCCATGCCGACGAAGTCCTGGTGCTTGACGTCTACGCTGCGCGCGAGGATCCCGAGCCGGGTGTCACCGGGAAGCTCATCAGCGACGCGGTGCCGGGCGGCGGCGCCCTGTTCGTGCCGGACCGGGCCGCGATCCCGCCGGCGGTCGCGGGCCTGGCCAAGCCCGGTGACCTGGTGCTCACCATGGGCGCCGGGGACGTCACTCAACTAGGACCGCGGATCCTTGCCGCTCTGGCAGAACGGGCGGGCACTCTGTGACCAGCGGCCAGCCGTCTTCGGCCACCAGCACGCGAGCCGCTCCGGCGGGCACGGCGGCCGCCCGCGCGAATCAGCCCCGGCGGCACCCGGATCCGTGGCGGACGGCGTTCTTCGGCGTCCTGGTCATCGCCATCCTCGCCGGGGTCGCCTGGGCCTTCCTCGGCTCGAGCCTCCTGGTGGTACGCCATGTCCGGGTGACCGGGAACCGCCTGGTGCCGGCGGCGCAGGTGCTGCAGGCAGCACGCATCAGAACCGGACAGCCGCTTGCCTCGCTCGACACCACCGCTGTCGCGCGCCGGGTCGAGCAGATCGGGCCGGTGCTGTCGGCCACCGTGAGCCGGTCCTGGCCGGATGCCGTCGTGATTACGGTGCGCGAGCGGACGCCAGTGCTGGCGGTCGCCTTGACCAGCGGTGGCTACGAGCTCGTCGACCGCTACGGGGTGGTCGTGCGCGACGCCCGGCGCAGGCCGCCGGGCCTCATGCTGCTGTCGCCGCGGCCGGCTGTGCTGCGCGGCAGTGGTGCGGTCCGCGGGGCTGCGCTGGTGCTGCAGCACTTGCCGTCGCCGGTGCGCAGGCGCATCGTGTCCGTCTCGGCTACCCCGGCCGGGGCCGTCACCCTGCACCTGGCCGATGGCGTCACGGTGCTGTGGGGCGGGCCGGGCCAGTCAGCGCGGAAGGCAGCCGAGCTGAGTGTGCTGCTGCGCAAGCACGCGCGCTATTACGATGTCAGCGACCCGGCCACTGCCGTGACGCGGGGCTGACGCAGTGCACACCGGGCTGATGCAGTGCACGCAGGACGGACGCAGCCGGCTGGCAAGCCCGACATCGTCCGATGCGTCTTTGCGACACGCCGGCCCGGTTGTCGACCAGTGGTTGACCTGGGGATGCGCGCAACCCTACTGTCCCTATCAGTCAGCAGCTTGACATAACTCTAAATCTCAAGTTGAGGGTGAAGGTTTGACAGCGCGGATTTGACAGTGCCCGCGCCGGTGAGTGTCAGCTCGGCGGCAGGGCTCGGGGGGACTCCGGGGGTTGCCCTCCGGATGATCAGACGAGCGGAAGGGTTTGCTCCTCGTGGCAGCACCGCAGAACTATCTGGCGGTCATCAAAGTCGTCGGCATCGGCGGGGGCGGCGTCAACGCCGTGAACCGGATGATCGAAGAAGGACTCCGAGGGGTCGAGTTCATCGCGATCAACACCGACGCGCAGGCGCTGCTGATGAGCGACGCCGACGTGAAGCTCGATGTGGGAAGGGAGCTCACGCGGGGCCTCGGCGCCGGGGCTAATCCGGACATCGGCGCGAAGGCAGCCGAGGACCACCGCGACGAGATCGAGGAAGTTCTCAAGGGCGCCGACATGGTCTTCGTCACCGCAGGCGAAGGCGGCGGCACCGGTACCGGCGGCGCGCCGGTGGTGGCTGAGGTCGCCCGCGCGCTTGGCGCGCTGACCATCGGCGTGGTAACCCGGCCGTTCGGCTTCGAGGGCAAGCGGCGTGCGGCGCAGGCTGATACCGGGATCGAGAAGCTGCGCAGTGAGGTCGACACCCTCATCGTGATCCCGAACGACCGGCTGCTGTCCATCTCGGACCGGCACGTCAGCGTGCTGGACGCGTTCAAGGCGGCCGATCAGGTGCTGCTGTCCGGCGTGCAGGGCATCACTGACCTGATCACCACGCCCGGCCTCATCAACCTTGACTTCGCCGACGTGAAGTCGGTCATGTCCGGAGCCGGCTCGGCTCTCATGGGCATCGGCACCGCCCGCGGCGACGACCGGTCCGTGGCGGCTGCCGAGATGGCGATCTCCAGTCCGCTGCTCGAGGCGAGCATCGACGGGGCCCACGGCGTGCTGCTGTCCATCCAGGGTGGCTCGGACCTCGGCCTGTTCGAGATCAACGAGGCCGCGCAGCTGGTGGCCAACTCGGCCGCGCCGGACGCCAACATCATCTTCGGCGCTGTCATCGATGATGCGCTCGGTGATGAGGTGCGGGTCACCGTGATCGCTGCCGGGTTCGACGAGCCGAATCCGGGCCGCGCGCGGCCCCGCACGACTGCCTACAGCGCGGCTCTCCCGTCGGCGGAGCTAGCCGCCGCTGCGGCCGCGTCTTCGTCCGCCGCAGCTCCGCCAGCTTCCGCACCAGCGGCCGGCAGCTCGCCGGGCCCGGACTGGCGCCCGTTCCAGCTCGGCGACTCAAAGCCGGCGGCTCCCGCTGCCTCCGCTCCCGGCGATTCCGGCCGTGAGGGCGCCGCAGCACCGGGTGGCTCCTCGCCGGATGCGGCGAAGCTCGACAGCATCCCCCCGCCGCGCTCGGCCGGCGCTGAGGACGCACCGGGGTCAGCAGGCGGCGGGAAGGACGGCCAGCCGGGCTCGAAGCCCGCTGGCAACGGCCGGGTGGAGTCGGCAGGCACCCGGCGCAAGTCCGTGGTCTTCGAGGAAGACGACGAGCTCGACGTTCCCGACTTCCTGAAGTGACCCTGGCTGCGTCCAGCGCCCCGGCGCTCGCCCGCCCCGATCTCGGCCGGGGCGTCGGCGCGGCATTTAGCAGCAGGACTGGCGGCGTGAGCGTCGCGCCGTACGACTCGCTGAACCTCGGCCTCGCCGTCGGTGACGACCCGGCCGCGGTTACCGCCAACCGGGCGGCCCTGGCCGGCGCGTGCGGCCTCGCCCCGGCCGCGCTGTCCTTTATGCGGCAGGTGCACGGCGCCGCCGTCTGCTACCTGGGCCCCGGCATAGCTCAGCCGCCCGGACCGGCGGACGCCATCGTCACCGACGTGCCGGGCCGGGCGCTGTGCGTACTCGTCGCGGACTGCGTGCCGGTGCTGGTCGCTGATCCGGTGGCCGGGATCGCGGGCGCCGCCCACGCCGGCCGCGAGGGCATGGTCGCCGGGGTGGTGCCCGCCCTTGTTGATGCGATGACGCTGGCGGGCGCGGAGCCGGGCCGGATGCGTGCTGTCATCGGCCCGGCTATCTGCGGCCGCTGCTACGAGGTGCCCGCCGCAATGCAGGACCGGGTGGCGGCAGCCGTGCCGCAGGCTCGCTGCGCCACGTCGGCCGGGACGACAGGGCTCGACCTGGCCGCCGGCGTGCGCGCGCAGCTTGAAGCTGCCAGCGTCGGCACGGTCCAGGCGGACGGGCGGTGCACGCGCGAGTCGGGCGAGCTGTTCTCCTACCGGCGGGACGGCACGACCGGCCGCCTCGCCGGGCTGGTCTGGCTGACCGGCTGATCGCCGTCGGTACTGATCGGCACCGGCAGGCGTGGCACTGTGTTCGCCATGGCACAGTGTTCGCCATGACTCCCCCCGACCGCGAGGACCGGCTGGCTCAGCTCGATGCCAGCCTCGATGCCGTGACCCGGCGGATCGGGGAAGCCTGCGCGGCCGTGAGTCGCGATCCGGCCGGGGTGTCGCTGATAGCGGTGACGAAGACCTTCCCCGTTTCCGACATCATTCTGCTGTCCCGGCTCGGCGTGGCGGACGTGGGGGAGAACAAGGACCAGGAGGCCGCGCCGAAGCACGCCGCGTGCGTGGCGGCGGGCGTGACGCTGCGGTGGCATTTCATCGGCCAGCTGCAGGTCAACAAGGCGGCGAGCGTCGCCAGCTACGCGGACATGGTGCACTCGGTGGACCGGGCGCGACTCGCCGCGGCGCTCGGGCGGCGGGCCACCGAGCAGGGGCGGGTGCTCCAGTGCCTGGTGCAGGTCAGCCTGGATCCTGGCGGCGACCGAGCGGACCCGGCGGAGCGGGACCCGGGCCGCGGCGGGGCGCCTGAGGCGGCAGTTCCGGAGCTGGCGGGCCAGATTGCGGCCACACCCGGGCTCGAGCTGGCGGGCGTCATGGGGATCGCGCCGCTGGGCGAGCCGGCCAGGCCCGCCTATGCCCGGCTTCGCGAAATGGCGGAGACGGTGCGGGCGGCGCATCCAGGCGCCCGGGTGATTTCGGCGGGCATGAGCGGTGACCTGGGCGATGCCATTGCAGAAGGCGCGACACATGTGCGCATCGGTACGGCGTTGCTCGGCGGCCGGCGAGCCTTCGTCAGGTAATGTCCGACGCATAGCACCGGCCCGGTGACGCCTGCACTGAGCTGGGCCGCCTGGGCTGCATGACGGAGGACAGAAGATGGCCAGCGCGATGCGCAAGATGGCGGTCTATCTCGGCCTGGTAGAGGACGACAACCGCTACGACGATCAGTACTCCGACGAGTACGGGGACGAGTACGACGAGTACGGCGCCGAGCTTGTGCAGGACGAGGACCGGCCCGAGGCGCAGCTGCCCGATGCCCCGGCCGGAAGCCGGCTCAGTGACCGTCGGCCCGCTGGCCAGGTGCAGACGACGGATCTGGCGAGGATCACGACCTTGCATCCGCGCACATACAATGAGGCTCGTACGATCGGAGAGCACTTCCGTGAGGGCACTCCGGTGATCATGAACCTGACGGAGATGGTCGACAGCGACGCCAAGCGGCTCGTCGACTTCTCAGCCGGGCTGATCTTCGGTTTGCGCGGGAGCATCGAGCGAGTGACCAACAAGGTGTTCCTGCTCTCCCCGGCCAACGTGGAAGTCGCGGCCGAGGACAAGGCCCGGATCGCGGAACGAGGCTTCTTCAACCAGAGCTGACCTGTAGCCCGGCCGGGCGGCAGGCCAGGGCAGGACCTGTTACCTGCGAGACCCGTGAGGCAGGGCGCGTGAACATATTCAGAGATGTCTGCTTCTATGTGCTCTCGGTCTACCTGGTCGTGCTCATCGCGCGGATGATCTTCAGCTGGATTCAGGTCTACTCGCGATCGTGGAGTCCCTCTGGCGTCCTGCTTGTGGTAGCTGAGGGTGTTTACTCCGCCACGGATCCGCCACTGAGATTTCTAAGGCGCTACATTCCCACCGTCCGTCTCGGTAGTCTGGCTCTTGACCTCAGCTTCATGCTGCTGTTCCTGGTGGTCTACGTGCTCTGGGAAGTCGCCCGGTAACGGTAGGGTCATCAGGTAGTGTCCATAAGGGACAAAGCTCCAGGGAGAAGAGATGCCACTGACGCCCGCGGATGTGCGGAACAAGCAGTTCAGCACGACCAGGCTCAGGCCGGGCTACGACGAAGAGGAAGTCGATGCCTTCCTCGACGAAGTAGAAGCAGCGCTTGACGAGCTCATCCAGGACAACGAGGAGCTCAGGGCCAAGCTGGCGGAGGTGCTGCGCGGCAAGCCGCCGGTTTCGCTGACCCCGCAGGCGGAGGTCCCCGAGATCATGCAGCCTGAGCCAGTCCGGCACGAGCCTGAGCGGCGGCCTGAGCCAGTCGCGCTGTCGCGTCCGGTAGAAGACAACATGGACACGGCCGCGCGCGTGCTCGCGCTCGCGCAGCAGACCGCGGACCAGGCCATCGCCGACGCGCGCCGCGAAGCCGACGAGACGCTCGGCCGCGCCCGTCGCGAAGCCGACGACATCCTGACCAAGGCTCGCCGTCAGGCCGAGCAGGTCACCAGCGACGCTCGCGCCCGGGCCGAGAGCCTCGAGCGGGATGCGCAGGAGCGCCACCGTCAGGCGATGGGCTCGCTCGTCCAGTCCCGCGAGGAGCTGGAGCGCCGGGTCGACGACCTGCGCGCGTTCGAGCG
The DNA here is from genome assembly GCA_963711535.1 of uncultured Actinomycetota bacterium. GTDB lineage: Bacteria > Actinomycetota > Actinomycetes > Streptosporangiales > Streptosporangiaceae > JAJYUU01. The sequence continues at coordinate 166,673 of CAVQEN010000020.1, forward strand.
GGAGTACCGCAGCAGGCTCAAGGCGTACCTCGAGGGCCAGCTCCGCGACCTGGAAGCCGGTGCAGCCGACAGCGGCGTGTTCCCGGCGGTGGGCACTGGGCCGCAGGCATCCCCGGTGGGCGTCGGCGTGGGTCGGCTGGACATGCGGAACGGCAGCCAGAGCAGCGGCTACCAGGGCATTCCTGAGCCAGTCGCGCACAACGGCGGCGGTTTCCACCCCTCGGACGCAGGCCAGCACGACCGGCGGTAAGCCCCGATCTGCAGCCTGCGCTTGATGACTAACGGAGCCCTCTGGTGATCCGGTTCGGCGCGATCGTGTCCGTCGTGGCCGTCGCGATCGGTCTGCTCATCGCGGGCGCGGTGTCCGGCGAGCTGACTCTCGTCTACGTCTCGATCGGGCTGGCGGCGCTCGCGCTCGTCATGCTGATCGCGGGCGTCGCCATCTGGCGGGACGAGGTGTTCGGCCCGACGAGCGAGGCGACCGCGGAGGCGGCCGGACCGGATCTGGCGCGGGTAGCCGCGGAGAGCGGTTCGGCCACCGACAGCCGGTCACGCGAGGACAGTCGGCGGCGGGACCACCTCGAGCCGGCCGCGGCAGGATCCGGCCGGGGCGCGGCGGGCCGCGGCACTGCGGGCCGGGCAAGTTCAGGTCGAGGCGCCGCGGGCGTGAGTCCGGCCGACTCGGAATGGCCGAAGCAGCCGCCGGGGCGGAGCTCATCCCGTCCGCCGGCCGGACCGGAGCCGGTCCGCGCACGAGAGCCGGCCGGCGACCGCGAGGCCCTCAAGGACCGGGACGCCGCCAGTCGTCGCGCTGCCAGCGGTGGTCGCGAGGCGACAGGCAGGCGGCCTGACGGTGGCGTTCCCGGGGGATCTCTTGCAGCCCGGCCTCCGGTAGCTCAGGCGTCCGGCGGCGCGCCAACGGCCGCGCAGCGTCCGCCCGCACAGGTTCCGGCCGCACAGGCTCCGCCGGCGCAGGGTCAGTCCGCGCCGGGTCCTGCGGCACCGCCCTCCCCGGCCAAGGGCCCCGAAGGCCAGCGTCCGGAAGGCCAGCGTCCCGCGGCACCTCCGCGTGCCGGCCAGTCCGCTGCGCCGTCAGCAACGCCCTCCACGCCGCCTCCGGCGGCCCCGTCTCGCGAGGAGCAACTTCCGGCCTCGGCCGAAGCCGTCCAGGCCGCCGACGACCCAACCCGGCTGGCGCGGCGCCTCGACTCAGCTTCGGAGGTCACGCGAAGGACAGGGTCGGACATCTTTACTCCGGCACCTCGCACCGGCGAACCTGCCGGCCCGCCGCGCGGCCGCGCTGCGGATCCGGTACCCGCCCGGGCATCCGGGCTAGCCGGGGACGACCCTCTGAGCGGGCCATCGCTAGCGAATCAAGCCGGTTCAGGCCGGACGCGACTGCAGAAGGAAGCCCAGGCGGCAGCCACGGCCAAGACTCCTCAAGCGGACCGGCCGTCCCCGGTAGCCGCCGAGCCTGACCCGGCGGCTACCGCCAGCGGCAAGCCGGCCTCAACCGGAGTGGCTGACCCCGCTCCGGCGGCGAACGCCCCGACGGCATCAGCTGCACCGGCCGCCCCGTCGCCGGCCGCCTCGACGCCTTCGGCTCCAGTGTCTGCCGTGCCCGCGACGTCAGAGGCCACCGCCGGAGGTCCTGGCACCAGCAGTACTGCCACGAGTAGCGCCTCCACGAGCGGTGCCTCCATGAGCACCGGCGCTGCGACCGCGGGCAAAGATGCCGTGCCGGCGGGCAAGGATGGCGCGGCCGGCCAAGTCTCGGTGGTGCCGGGCATCGCGCGGTATCACACAGCCGACTGCATCCTCATCCGGTTCCTCAGCCCTGAGGACCTGGAGACTCTCAGCCTGGCCGAGGCCGAGGCGTCGGGCTGCGTGCCGTGCCGCGCCTGCCGGCCGGAGAAAGCGAGCGCCTGAGTGTCGTTCGCAGCTTGTCGGCCGGCCTGCTGACCGGCACCGCCGGGCAGAGGAGCTTAGCTAACGGCGGGCGATCCAGAACGTCAGTGCGAGCTCGGCGTTGTCATGCCGGACCGCGCCCGGATCGGCTGCCTCGGCGGGCGCGTCACCTGCGGCGAAGGCCACAGCCAGCACTTCGCTGCTGATGAGCGCGCCATGCTCGGTGAGCGCCTCGGCGAGGTCCGGGTCGGCTGTGGCCCAGCGCACGGCGATCCGGTCGGCGACGTCGAGCCCGTCACTCTTCCGTGCGTCCTGAACGAGCCGGATGACCTCGCGCGCCAGTCCTTCCCGGCGCAGCCCGGCGGTGATCGTGACCTCCAGCGCGACGGTTTCGCCGCTATCGGTCGCCACGGCCCAGCCTGCTCGCGGCGTCTGGGTCACGATGACGTCGTCCGGTCCCAGGGCGACGCTCTGGCCGTCGACCGTTACCTGTGCGGTTCCCGCGGTCCGGAGCAGGCCTGCCAGCTGGCCCGGGTCAGCCGCCGCGATGGCTGCCGCTACCGGCTGAGTTCCGCTGCCGAATCGCTTCCCGAGAGCGCGGAAGTTCGCCTTGACCGAGTGGCTGACGAGCTCGTCATCGGATCCGTCCAGCGGCTCGAGCACCCGGACGTTCAGTTCCTCGGCGATCTGGGCGGTTAGCTCGGGCGGGAGATCAGCGAAGCCAGGCGCTGCTACCAGTGCCCGGGGCAGCGGCTGCCGGACCCTGACGACCGCACTGGCGCGGGCGGACCGGCCGAGCTCGACGAGGCGGCGCACCAGGTCCATCTGAGCCGCCAGCCGGGTGTCAATGAGGGACTCGTCGGCTACCGGCCAGGAGGCGAGGTGCACCGAGTCCGGCATGTCATCGTCGCGCAGCACACCCCACAGGTAATCGGTGATGAACGGCGTGATCGGCGCCATGAGTCTCGTCAGCGTGTCCAGCGCACCGGCCAGCGTAGCGAACGCCGCCGCCCCGTCAGCGGTCACCGGCCCGTCCCAGAACCGGCGGCGTGACCGCCGCACGTACCAGTTCGACAGGTCGTCGATGAACCGGCCGATCCGCCGCCCGGCCGCGGCCGAGTCGAATGCCTCAAGCGCCCCGGTCACCTCGCGCACCAGCAGGTTCAGCTCACTCAGCAGCCAGCGATCGAGCGCCGGCCGACTGGCCGGAGGAGGTGCCGCGGAGGACGACTCCTCGTTTCTGGCCTGTCCGGAGTAAAGCACGTAAAAGGTAACCGTGTTCCAGTAGGTCAGCAGCACCTTCCGGACGATCTCCTCGAGAACCGCGGGGCTAATCTTCCGGGTCGCCCACGGGGAGCCGGAGACGGCGAAGAACCATCGCACGGCATCGGCGCTGTGTGCCTCAAGCAGCTGCATGGGCTCGAGCACGTTGCCAAGATGCTTGCTCATCTTGCGGCCGCGCTCGTCCACGAGCAGGCCGAGGCAGACCACGTTCTGGTAGGCGGGCCGTCCGTAGACGAGAGTGCCGACGGCCATCAGCGAGTAGAACCAGCCCCTGGTCTGGTCGATCGCCTCGCAGATGAACTGGGCGGGGAAGGACTCGCCGAACTCCGCCTCGTTCCGCAGCGGGGCGCCGAACTGGGCGAACGGCATGGAGCCGGAGTCGTACCAGACGTCGATGACCTCCGGAACGCGCCGTGCGGCCGCGCCGCAGTCCGGGCAGGTGATCAGGACGTCGTCCACGAACGGACGGTGCGGGTCTATCCCGGTCAGGTCGGATCCGGCGAGGGACGACAGCTCGGTGAGCGAGCCGACGCAGGTGAAATGACCGGCCGCGCACTGCCAGATGGGCAGCGGGGTTCCCCAGTACCGGCTACGGGAGAGGGCCCAGTCGACGTTGTTGCGCAGCCAGTCGCCGTACCGGCCGTGCTTGATGGTCGGCGGCTGCCAGTTGGTTGCCTCGTTGACGGCCAGGAGCTGATCCTTGATCTCCGTGGTCCGGATGAACCACGAGGGCAGCGCGTAATACAGAAGCGGCGTCCCGCAGCGCCAGCAGTGCGGGTAGCTGTGCTCATGCAGATGAGAGCCGAACAGCAGCTCGCGGGCAGACAGGCTCTCGATGAGCCGCGGGTCGGCTGCCTTGAAGAACAGGCCGCCCACTAGCGGGATCTGATCCTCGAAACGGCCGTCCGGCGTGACCGGGTTGACGACCGGCAGCCCGTGCTCTCGGCCGGCTGCCATGTCGTCGGCGCCGAAGGCGGGAGCAAGATGCACCAGGCCGGTTCCGTCCTCGGTCGTCACGAACGAGGCAGTGACAACGCGGTGCGCGTCCGGCACGTCGATGAGATCGAACGGCGGCTCATAGGTGGCGCCGGCCAGCTCGGCCCCGCCGAAGCGGTCGACCACGTGCCAGCCTTCGCCCAGGACACGGGCGAACAGCGCGTCGGCGACGATGACGCGGTCGCCGACTCCCGATTTGCGGGCGAGAACATAGGTCTCGTCCGGATGGACGGCTACGGCCGTGTTCGACACCAGAGTCCACGGGGTGGTGGTCCACACCAGGAGGTCCGCCCCGGCCAGCTGGCCCGGAGCCGACGGCGGGAGGGCGCGCAGCGGGAAGCGGACCACCACGGAAGGATCGGCGACCGTCCGGTACACGTCGGGCTGGCCCATCTCGTGGTCGGACAGCGGAGTCCCGCAGCGCGGGCAGTACGGGCTGATCCGGAAGTCCCGGACGAGAAGGCCCCGGGAGAAGACCTCTTTCAGCGACCACCAGACGGACTCGATATAGCTGGGGTCCATAGTCCGGTAGGCACGGGACAAGTCGATCCAGTAGCCCATCCGGCGGGTGAGCCCGGCAAAAGCGTCGACATGGCGCAAGACGGACTCACGGCAGCGGGCGTTGAAGGCCGTTATCCCATATGCCTCGATATCGTGCTTTGAGGTCAGTCCCAGCTCTTTCTCGACTGCTACCTCGACCGGCAGGCCGTGGCAATCCCAGCCTGCCCGCCGGGGCACATGAAAGCCCTGCATGGTCTTGAACCGGGGGAAGGTGTCCTTGAGCACCCGGGCCTCGATGTGGTGCACTCCCGGCATGCCGTTCGCTGTGGGCGGACCTTCGTAGAAAATCCAGGCCGGGCCGCCTGCCGTTTGCTCCAGAGAGCGTTCGAAGATCTTGCCGTCCTGCCAGCGGCGCAGCACCTCGTGCTCAAGAGCGGGCAGGTCAGCGCTGGTAGGAAGGGCAGAGAACGGGCTCGGCATGGTGGCCACAGGATAACTGACGGGCCGGCGCCGCACCCGGTCCGCCGCGGCTCGCGCGGGCGCTTCGACTGGCGGGGAGGCGGAAGATGGGCAGTTGGCCGCGCGCTGCCGGCGGGTATGTTTGCGGATTGCGCCAGTCACCACTTATCCTCCGGTGACTGTTCGCAGAGATGATCGAAAGCCCGGCCACACCGAGGGAGGCGGAAAATGACCGCTACCGCGCATTCTGGCGCTGCCGCCCTTCCGGTGCGGAAGGGAGAGAAGCGCTGGACCGAGACCGAGGTCACCCAGCTGCGTGGTGAGCTGGCCGCCGAGGTAGCGGCCCTCCGGGCCGACATCGACCGGGCGGAGGCAGACGTCGCCAGCAGGCTCGGCGACTCGGTTGGCGACGCCGGAGACGACCAGGCGGACGTCGGCGCGAAGACCTTCGAGCGCGAGCACGAGCTCGCACTGACTCACAATGCCCGCGAGCTGCTTGCGCAGAACGAGCGCGCTCTCGCCAGGATCGAGGCCGGCACCTACGGCACGTGCGAGTCCTGCGGTGAGCCGATCGGCAAGGCTCGTCTCCAGGCCTTTCCCAGGGCTACGCTGTGCGTGACATGCAAGCAGCGCGAGGAGCGTCGCTGAGCGGGCCGCTGCCGGCCAGCAGGACAGCGAGGTGCAAAGCCCGGCGGGGCAGCGGGCCGGCGGCCTCCATCGCCGGGTGCTGCTGCTGCTGACCGTTGCCGTCGCGGTGCTCACGCTCGACATCGTCTCGAAGGTCATCGTGGTCGCGACGCTGTCCAACCGGACTCCGATCCGGCTCCTGGACGGCTTCCTGCACCTGCGCGTGGACCGGAACCCCGGAGCCGCCTTCAGCTTCGCTCCCTCTCTGACGATCTTGTTCTCCCTCATCGCGATCACGGTGATCGTGGTGATCCTGCGGTCGTCGCGGCGCATCCGCAGCGCGCCCTGGGCGGTGGCGCTCGGCCTGCTGCTCGGCGGCGCGACGGGTAACCTGGTCGACCGGATCTTCCGGTCGCCGGGCATCTTCCGCGGCTGGGTCGTGGACTGGATTCAGATCCCGCACTGGCCGGTCTTCAATCTCGCGGACTCAGCGATCGTCTGCGGCGGCATCCTGGCGGTCCTGCTCTCTGCTCGCGGCATCCGGCTGGACGGCCTGCGCGAGCGCCGATGAGCATGCGCCGATGACCACGTCAGGGGCTCGCCGCGTGCCGGTTCCGGACGGTCTCGACGGTGAACGCCTCGACGCGGCTCTAGCCCGGATGTTCGGGCTGTCCAGGACACAAGCCGCAGACCTGATCGGAAACGGGGCAGTCCTGCTCGGCGGCCATCCCGCGGCCAAGTCGGACCGGGTGCCAGCCGGGGAGTGGCTTGAGGTGACCCTGCCGCCGCCGCCCGCGCCGGTTGTGGCAACTCCTGAGCCGGTGCCGGGAATGTCGGTTGTCTACGAGGACACTGACATCGTGGTCGTCAGCAAGCCCGTCGGAGTCGCGGCCCATCCCACCCCTGGCTGGACCGGCCCGACGGTCTTGCAGGGCCTGCTGGCGACCGGCTACACGATAGCGACCAGCGGAGCGGCGGAGCGGCAGGGCATTGTGCACCGGCTGGACGCGAACACCACCGGTGTGATGGTGGTGGCCAAGAGCGAGCATGCCTACAGCGTCCTGAAGCAGGCCTTCCGCGAGCGGACGGTCGACAAGGTCTACCACGCGCTCGTCCAGGGCCATCCCGACCCGAGCCGCGGCACCATCGACGCGCCGATCGCCCGGCACCCGTCCGGGGACGGCCGGTTCGCTGTCGTCTCCGACGGCCGCCCGTCGGTGACGCACTACGACCTGCTCGAGGCGTTCCGGGCGGCGAGCCTGCTCGAGGTTCACCTGGAGACGGGCCGCACTCACCAGATCCGCGTTCACATGGCGGCCATCCGGCATCCCTGTGTCGGGGACCGGCTCTACGGAGCCGACCCGGTGCTTGCCGCCCGCCTCGGACTGACCCGGCAGTGGCTGCACGCGGTCCGGCTCGGCTTTGCCCATCCGGCCGACGGCCGGCTGGTGGAGTTCACCAGCCCCTACCCGGCCGATCTGCAGCATGCCCTAGACGTGCTCGAAGCCGAGTCCTGAGCCGCCTCCCTGAGATCGGGCTCCTGGCGCGTTTCCGCGGAAACGTCGGCTGACTGCCCGCTGGCGGTCCGCAAGCATGGGGCTGGCGTCGGCCGCGGCGAAATTAGTACACTTTCGGCGTCGGACGCTGGTGTCGGAGGCTGGCCCCTTCACAAGGGTGGCAGACCGTGGCGGCGGGCCGGGTGAGCAGGCAGGGAGACGGATGACCGAGCTCATCACGGGCACTCATGAGTCCGACACGCATCAGAAGGCCCTGCGTATCAACCTTGATCCGCGCTGGTACGGGACGATCGCCGAGATCGGGGCCGGCCAGGAGGTCGTGCGCTGGCTATTCCGGGTGGGCGGCGCCGCGGGCACTGTCGCGAAGTCGATCTCCGCCTACGACATGGCCGTGAGCGACGCCGAATACGGCAAGGCGGACAGGTACGTGTCCGTCGGGCGGCTCCAGGGCATGCTCGACACGGAGTTCCAGCTGAACGTAGAGCGGCTCGGTCATAAGCGCGGTGACGAAAACTGCTTCTTCGCGTTCGCCGACACGGTCGTGGCGCGCAGCTTCCAGGGTGGCAACGAGTGCCATGGCTGGATGGGAGTGAAGTTCCAGGCCCAGCCGCACGATGAGCCGAGCCAGATCGTCATGCACGTGCGGATGCTCGACGTCGAAGCCTGGCTCCAGCAAGAGGCGCTCGGGATCGTCGGGCTGAATCTGCTGTACGGGGCGTTCTTCCAGCACCACGAGCCGGACAAGCTCATCGAGAACCTCCTCGACCGCCTGACCACCGGCCGGATCGAGATTGACATGATCCAGTTCCGCGGCATCGAGTTCCGCGGTGTGGACAACAGGCTGATGGCGCTCAAGCTCGTGCAGGTCGGGCTGAGCGGCGTGGCGATGTTCGGCCCTGACCGTGAGGTGCTCCAGCCGAGCGAGGTGCTACGCAAGAAAGCGATCCTGGTAGAGCGCGGTAGCTTCCGGCCGCCGACGCACGTGAACATCGACATGCTCGAGACGGCAAAGGCCAAGTTCGAAGCCGACCCGGCCGTGGCCGGCAGGCCGGTACTGGAACTCACCGAGATCACGATGCGCAACCTGCTCGCCGGCGGACCCCAGGTGGACAGGCGAGACTTCCTCGCCCGCGCGGAGCTGCTGGCCGCCTGCGGAATGACCGTGCTGATCACCGACTACTTCGACTACTACCGTCTGGCCGCTTACCTCGGCGAACGGACCAGCGAGCGCATCGGCATCGTGATGGGAGTTCCGAGCCTGATCGACCTGTTCGACGAGAAGAACCACGCGCAGCTACCCGGTGGAATCCTGGAAAGCTTCGGGCGGCTGTTCAAGAACGACCTGAGACTGTATGTCTACCCGGTCCAGCCATCGCCAGACGATGAGCTCAAGACCGTCAACGACATCAAGGTCCGGTCAGAGTTGCAGCCACTGTACGACTATCTTGCCGGGCGGGGCAGTTTCGTTCACCTCGACAACTACCGGCCCGAGTTCCTGCCGATCTTCAGCCGGGACGTGCTCCGCCGGATCGCGGCAAACGACGACTCCTGGGAAAGCATGGTCCCCACTGAGGTCGCCGAACTCATCAAGCGCCGCGCATTCTTCGGCTACGTCAAGACGGACTCCGACTAACAGCTGGTCGACTGCCTGCTCCCACGCTCGGGCGGGGACGCCGCTGATCGCGACGCCCGCCGGTCAGCGCTGCCGTCCGCGCGGGCGGCAGCAGCAGGCCCGGCATCCGCTGCGTGACCATGGTCAGGCCGGTCTCCGCCCTCAGCCACTGCGCGGCCGTGACCCGGCGGGCCAGACCCGCCCCGGTGGCCGAGGCCAGTTGGCAGTGACACACACTTGCTTTCGAGGTCGCCCGGCCTAGCCGCCCGCCTGCGCGGCCGCGTCCGGCCGCGACGCATCACTAGCGTCCGTGGCAGCCCCGGCACCGTCATCGGCGCCACCGGCGCCGGCGGACTGCGGCGGCGCCGGCATGGCACTGGCACTGGCACTGGCACTGGCTCGAGGCTCTGCTCGGCCGCGTCCACGACGCCAAGGTCAGCCCGGATATGCAATTCGGCCGCAGTGATCAGCAGCCCGACCACCGAAGACGGCGCCTGCGCTCGCGCCTCGGCCAGACCGTGCAGTTCCCTGAGCAGATGAACGCGCTGCCGCCGTAGCACCCCGTCGAGCGTCTCCTGGTCACCCGACTGCACCGCCGCCATCAGCTTGAGGAAGAAGTCATCTCGGTAGCCGCGCAGCCGTTTGCTCGGCTCGGCGAGCCAGCGGTCCGAGTTCGGCTCGGCCGGCCGGGGTCAGGTGATGCACGACCCGGTCCGGCTTGACCGGCTGCGGCTGGCGCTCGGACTCGATCAGCCCGTCCCGGCCGAGCCGGTCGAGGATCTGGTACAGGTGCCCGATGTTCAGCCCGCCCCACTGATCGCCCACGGCCTGCTCAAAGCTGGTCTTCAGCTCGTATCCGTGGGCTGGCTTATCGGCGAGCAGGGCGAGGACCGCGTGGTGCAACGGCATGGCTCGGCGTCAGCCTCCTGGGCGAAAACGGATAACGAAAGCGTCTCATCTTGCATTGTGACTAGCTAAGAACACCGGCAATGCTCTTGCATTGTGACTAGGTAATAGGCGAGGGTAGTCCCGAACCCGGACTAAGCGCCAGTTAACGAATCGCAGTTCGCCTGGTCCGTCAGCGGATCGCCTGGTCTGGCATCGGAGGAGTCCAGCATGACCGAGAACGCCGGCGCTGCGATCCAACTGCTGGCTGTCTGCAAGAGCTACGGCGTCAGCAAGGACCAGCGGGTCCGGGCGGCCGACAGCGTCAGCCTGGACCTGACGCCCGGCGCGTTCGTAGCGCTGACCGGCGCCTCCGGCTCGGGCAAGTCCACTCTGCTGCACATGATCGGCGCGATCGAGCGGCCCGACTCCGGCACGATCACCAGCAACGGAACCGACGTCACTGTGCTGCGCGGCGGCGCCCTGGCCGGCTATCGCCGCACCGTCGGCTTCGTGTTCCAGCGCTACAACCTGCTGCCCGCCCTCACCGCTCTGGACAACGTCATCGCCCCGGTGCTGCCGTACAGGACGACCTTCAACAAGAAGGAACGTGGCCGTTCCCTGCTGGCGGCCGTCGGCCTGGCCGACCGCGAGCAGTCACTGCCCGCCAAGATGTCCGGCGGCGAGCAGCAGCGGGTCGCGATCGCCCGGGCCCTGATCAACACGCCGGCGCTGCTGCTGGCCGACGAGCCGACCGGCAATCTGGACTCGGCCAACGCCACCGAGATCCTGCGGCTGCTGGCCGGGCTGCGCCAGGAGCATCAGATGACGGTCATCCTGGCGACGCACGATCCGCAGGTCGCCGCACACGCGGAGCGGCTGATCAGGCTCCGGGACGGCGCGGTCATCGATGACATCGACCTCACCGACGGTGACCCGGTCGCAGGACATGATCCGCAGCGTCGGCCAGCTCGGTTAACCAGGTCTCCGGCGAAAGGAAGACGTACCCATGGGCAGGCTTGCCTGGTCGCAGCTGCGGTTCCGCACCGTCCGGTTGCTCGCGCTGCTGCTCGGCCTGCTGCTGGCGACCACCGCGTTCACCGTGCTGACCGCCGCCTCGCGGACCTCGCAACTGCGCACCATCGGCACCGTCTCGGCGCACTTCGTGCCCGCCTACGACATCCTGGTCCGGCCCAAGAACTCGCGGACGAAACTGGAAACCCAGACCGACACCGTCCAGCCCAACTTCATGTCCGGCCTCTACGGCGGCATCACCATGGCGCAGTGGCACTCGATTGCCGCCATCCCGGGTGTCAGCGTCGCCGCCCCCATCGCCATGATCGGCTACACAGAACTGACCGCCGGCTTTCGCTATGACCTCCCTGCGAGTGCCTATGCCGCGCCGGGGCGGCAGCTGTACCGGATCTCCACCACCTGGGTCAGCGACGGCGGCACCAGCCGGATCGCCCAGCCGGCCAGTTACGTCTACGTCACGCCGCGCGCGCTCCGGGCCAGCGTCTTGGGCACCGGACCATTCAGCGAGCTACTTCCCGGCGGCATGCATGCCAGCGTCTGCCAGTTGCAGGCCATCCAGGCCGCCCAGGCCGGCATCGCCAGCCCTTTCTCACCGGTCACGCAGGCCGGCACCACCTGCTGGTCCAAGGTCAATGGCCGCGGATCCGGTTCGGGCAAAACGAAGCCTGCCAATCCGGGCTACGAGGTCAACTGGGAGGTCCCGGTCGTGATCGCTGCGATCGACCCGGTCGCCGAGGCCAAGCTAGACGGGCTGAATCATGCGCTGGTGTCGGGCAGCTATCTGGCTGAGAACAGCGGCCGCCACTCCGCGTCGGATACCCAGGGCGGAACGTTCCCCGTCCTGGCCGCCTCCAGCACCCCGAGCGGCGAGACTGCGGTGACTCAGCTGCAGGAACTCGCAACGCCGAGTGCACCGCCTCCGATGAACGCAAACTGGCTGACCAGAGAGGATGCAGCGGCCGGCCAGACGCTGGCGACCACGCAGACAACATCGCAGCAGGCCTACCAGAAACTGCTCAGGGAACTCCCCAGCTCGCCTTACGCGACGGCCATCTGGGGTTACTGGACCGTCGGGCCGACGAGCTACCGATCTGGCGCGAACGGCTCCCTCACGCCGCTGCTCGTGCATAATCCGCCGTCGGCGTTTTCGCTCACCTTCGAAATCGGCACCGAGGTCTCGGTGGACAACGAGGACGCCCAGTACCGCGCCGTCACGCCTCATGAGACGCCAGCAGGTGCGCCCGGCACCATCAGTTTGGTGGAGCCGCGACTGGTCGGGACCTTCGACTCCGCGAAGATCAAGGAGTTTGACCCGCTGTCGGCGGTACCGCTGGGCCCCTACCAGGCGACAGCAGCCGCGCCGGCGAACGCGGCCAGTCGCGCGGCGCTGCATGGCGGCGACCTGCAGCCGAATCAGAACCTGGGCGGGTATGTCAGCCAGCCGGTCGATCTGATCACGACACTGGCCGCACTGCCAACGCTGCAGAACTCGGATTACGGCACTGGCCTGGACGTGAAAGATCCGATCAGCGTGATCCGGGTTCGGGTGACGGGAGTGACGGGGCCGAACCCGGTGTCGCTGGAGCGGATCAAGGAAGTCGCGCAGCAGATCGAGGTCCGCACACACCTGACGGTCGACATCGTGGCCGGATCCTCACCCTCGCCGACCACCATCGACCTGCCCGCGGGGAAGTACGGCCAGCCTGCCCTGGCCGTGTCCGAGGACTGGGTCAAGAAAGGCGTCGCCGTCGCCATCCTCACCGCCGTGGACAAGGACAGCGTCGTGCTCTTCGCGCTCATCCTCATCGTCTGCGTCCTGTTCGTCGCCAACTCCGCTTCCGCCGCCATCCGGAGCCGCCGTCGCGAACTCGGCGTGCTGGCATGCCTGGGCTGGACCCGGCCGCGGCTGTTCGCCGCCGTCCTCGGCGAGCTCGCCGCCATCGGCCTCACTGCAGGGATCCTCGGCGCCGTGGCCGCGCTGCCGCTGTCGTTCGCGCTCGGCCTGCACGCCTCACCGGGGCGGGCGGTGCTGGCCGTGCCCATCGCAGTAGCAGTCGCGGTCATCGCCGGCCTGATCCCGGCCTGGCTCGCAGCCCGTGCCGACCCGGTCGAGTCGGTCCGGCCGGCGGTCCTGGGCATCCGGCGGCGGCACCAGCCTGGCGGGATCACCGCGCTGGCCGCGGTGAACGTCCTGCGGACGCCCGGCCGGGCGCTGGTCGGCGCGATCAGCCTGGCGGTCGGCATCACCGCGCTGACGCTGGTCACCGCGATTTCCCTCGCGTTCCGGGGCGTCATCGTCGGCTCGCTGCTCGGCGACGCCGTCGCCGTCCAGGTCCGCGGCGTCGACTACATCGCCGTTGCCGCGACTGTTGCCCTCGGGGTGCTGGCCGTTGCCGACGTCATCTTCCTCAACATCACCGACCGCGCGGCTGAGTTCGCCGCCATCCGCACTTTCGGCTGGCGCGAAAGCATGCTCAGCCGCCTGGTGATCACCGAGGGCGCGCTCATCGGCCTGGCCGGATCCCTGGCCGGTGCCGCGATCGGCCTTGCCGCGGCCGCCGAGTTCGCCGGCCAGCTGTCCGCCCGGCTGTTCCTGATCGCTGCGATCGCGATCGCGGTGGGCGTGGTCGTCACCGCCGCCGCCGCGCTGCTGCCCGCCCAGGCGCTGCGGCGACCGTCCGCCGCTCACCTCCTCGCCGAGGAATAGCCGCACTGGTGCTGTGACCGCGACACCGCCGCGGCACTGGCCAGGAACAGCGGCGCCGCGGCCGGAGTACGCCGGGACCGCCCGCGCCAGCCGCGGAATCATGAGAGAGCCGGATCCGCCGGGGAATCACGGCCGGACCCCCGCGCATGCCGATGCGCATTCGCTCGCGTCCGCTGATCCCTACGCGGGCACGGCCGCCAGCGCCGCGCGGCTGGCGGTGCTGACGCAGAGCGACCGGCATGACGTCGCGGTCGTGCTCGGCTCCGGCTGGGCATGACCTCCGGCAGCTGACGCGGGAGTGACCTGCCGCTGCGCATTCGTGCCGCACCGCAGCTGATGGCCGGGGCCTACAGGAGTGCGGGACCTGGCAATGGCGGGAACGGGTTCGGCCGCTTCCTGGAGATGGACGTGGATGCAGCCGGCGCGGATTCAGCTCGTCGGGACACGGCGATCTCGCGGACGGCGTTATCCGGTAATTCTCTTGTGGTGGCGTGCGATCTGGTCGTGCGTGTCTTGGCTTGCGAAGACGTTCGCGAACTCGGTGAGGCTGGAGTTCACGGAGGCGTCGAGGGGGTTGTTGAGCCAGACGTCGAACAGCCGGCGCTGGGCAGCGGTCACAGTCGGCGGGTGTGTCGCGACGCGATCGAGCAAGCCCTCGACGGTCGCTTCGAGATTGCCGGGTTCGGCGACGACGTTGGCGATGCTCTCAGACTGCAGCTGATCAAGTGTGTAGATGTCGCCGGTGAGGACCATCTCACGCGCTTTGCTGAGCCCGACGAAGGCGGGCAGCAGAGCGGCGTCGATGACCGACGGCACGCCGACCTTGATCTCGGGCAGGCCGAAGGACGCGGTCCGGGCGACGACACGAAGGTCGCACGCCAGGGCCAGTTCGAATGCTGCCCCGAGGCAGTACCCGTTGACCGCGGCAACCGTGACGACTGGCGAGTGCCGGATGGCGCGCATGACCTGCGCGAGATCGCCGATCAGGGTATGAGCTCGGGCCGGCGTCAGGCCGACGAAGGCTTCTATGTTCATACCGGCGCTGAAGGCCGCCTGCCCGGCGCCGGTAAAGACAATCGCTCGCACGCCAGAAGCGACGCCGGTAATGACGTCGCGAAGCTCCCTCAGGTCCTCCGGATGCACGATGTTGAGCTTTTCCGGCCGGTCGAAGGTGATCCAGACGGCACGGCCGCGGTGTTGTGCCTTGATATACCGCATGTGCTACTGCTCCCTCTGTCGGCCAGGCAGATCTTCAACCACAGGATGCCCTTCAGGCGGGACATCAAGGTCCGCGGGGACACCGCACCCGGCCGGAGACGCAGCCGGTGTCGGTGATCTGACCGCTCGCGATACGGGCCAGCATGAGCGCCTCGCCGACGGCGCCGTCACCTCGTTCTGCGAGCCGTGACGGCAGGAGACCGCACGGGTTGGCGACGACTCGGGGTCGGCGCACAGTTGCTGCCGCGCCGTCAGCTCCCTCACGGCGTGAAAGACCAGGGCTGGACTTTCGCGACAGGTAGCTGCCCTGTGGCGACCGGCAGCGCAAGTTGCCAGTGGCAGCATTGCGCGGCGATCATCGGTCGTCTCCGGGCGGCCTGGCGGGTTGCGCGCGCCGGGGGCATCTTTATCGGGCTGACGGCGGCGAGGCTAGCTGGCTGCCACGGCCAGCCCTCGCCCGTGAGACCGGAATCCCGCTTGCCGGCTTCGAGCCGAGGATCACCGCCGAGACCATGCGCCTGAGCCTGCTGTGGGAACTGGCCCCGGCTCGGCGTCCGCATCGTCCCGGCCTTCGGCGAAACCGCCCCGTCCCCCGCCGCACGCCTTCCTCGACATCCTCACCGCCGGTCACCGGGGCCTGTCACGCCGGATCCGAGGAGCTGGCGGTTGCGAATGCCCCTCGCCACCCGACCGCGCGCGTTTGCCAGCGTTTCCGCGGAAACGCGGCCGGGCTCGTTGCTCGCACCCCCGCGTAGTGTCAGTGCCCCTGCGTACTATCAAACACATGATCGAATCAGTGGAACTAACCTCGGCTGGCACTCTGTCTGGCGAGGACGCGGAGGGCGTGCCGCTTGAGGCGCTGGAGACCGAGATCTGCGAGCTGGCCGGCCACCTGGCGGCGGCAACGTGCCGGTTCCTGCGGCTGATCGCCGACTTCGACGAGCGCCGCGGCTGGGCGAGCTGGGAGCAGCGGTCGTGCTCGGCGTGGCTGGCGTGGAAGTGCCAGGTCGCGCCCGGCACTGCTCGTGAGTACGTGCGGGTCGCCCGCGCACTGCGGGGGCTGCCGCTGATCGAGGCCGAGTTTGCCGCCGGGCGGATGTCCTATGCGAAGGCCCGGGCTCTGACGCGAATCGCGACCCCGGAGACCGAGGCTGGCCTTGCCGATCTCGCGGGGCCGATGACGGCAGCGCAGCTAGAGCGATTCGTCGCCGCCCACCGGCGGGTGTCGTCGGTGGATGACGAGCGCGCCAGGGCCATGCGCCGGCTGGCATGGCGGACTGAGGAGGACGGGCAGTTCAGCATGTCCGTGCAGCTTCCGGCTGAGGAGGGTGCCGTGCTGCTCCAGGCTCTGCGGGCTGCCGCGGGTGATCTCGAGCACCTGTACAGTTACCACTCCGGCGATGAGTCGCCGCCGGCCGAGCAGCAGAACCAGCCGACGTCTGGCGCTAAGCAGGAGCCAGCCAGCCTGCTGGACGCGCTGCTGCACCTGGCGTCCGGGTTCCTGACCGGAAAGGTAGCGACCTCGTCGAACCCGGACATCTACCAGGTGATCGTGCACGTGGGGATGGACGTGTTCGACGAGGCGGGCGCCGCCGCGGTCAGGGAGCCGGCGGATCCGGCGCGGTGCCATCTGCAGGACGGTCCCGCGATCAGTCCGGTGACAGCGAGGCGGCTCGCCTGCCAGTCGATGGTGAGCTGGATGCTGCGCGATCGCCGGGGCAACGTGCTCGATGTCGGACGCCGTCAGCGGCGGCCGCCACCTGCGCTGCGCCGCGCGGTCCTCGAGCGGGACGGGTACCGGTGCGAGCATCCAGGCTGTAACTCCCGCAAGGTGGACATCCATCACATCGTGCCGTGGGCGCTCGGCGGGAAGACCCGATTGAAGAACCTGATCGGGTTTTGCGAGCCGCATCACATCATCGTCCACGAGCGTGGCTACCAGGTCGTGGCCACCGATGACGGGTTCGAGCTCAGGCGGGCCGACGGCACTCTCGTCCCCGCGAGTCCGGAGCTACCGGGCGGCTCGGACGACATGTCCGGCCAGCATGACGCGCCGGTGACGGCCGAGACGATCAGCCCGATCGGCCTCGGTGAGCCGCTCAACCTGCACGAGACGATCTGGGCCTGTTTCGCGAACGCTCGGGTGGAGGCCGAGCGCCTGGAGGCAGCGACA
Source organism: uncultured Actinomycetota bacterium (assembly GCA_963711535.1). Classification (GTDB taxonomy): domain Bacteria; phylum Actinomycetota; class Actinomycetes; order Streptosporangiales; family Streptosporangiaceae; genus JAJYUU01. Next base: position 183,595 of record CAVQEN010000020.1, read on the forward strand.
GCTCACGCCGCGTGATGGTGGTCACCGTGTCGGCGCGTCCTGACACCGCACCGCTGCAGGCCGGCCAGACTAGGGAAACCCGTGTCGTTCAGGAGGCGCGTTTAGATGGCGGTCAGCCGGGATTCGTTCGTGCACCTGCACGTCCACACCGAGTACTCGATGCTGGACGGAGCGGCCCGGCTGAAGGAACTGTTCGCGGAGTGCCAGCGCGCGGAGATGCCCGCGGTGGCCATCACCGACCACGGCAACGTCTACGGCGCCTACGACTTCTGGTCCAAGGCCCAGGCGGCCGGGATCAAGCCGATTATCGGCATCGAGGCGTACGTGGCTCCGGAGCATCGGGCGCACAAGCAGCCGGTGCGGTGGGGGACGCCCGCGCAGCGGGACGACGACGTCTCCGGGGCAGGGGCCTATACCCATATGACGCTTCTGGCCGAGAGCACCGAGGGCATGCACAACCTGTTTAAGCTCTCCTCGCTCGCCTCGCTGGAGGGCTACTTCCGCAAGCCGCGGATGGACCGCGAACTGCTGTCCCGGTACTCCAAGGGGATCATCGCGACCACCGGCTGCGTGAGCGGCGAGGTGCAGACCAGGATCCGGCTGGGGCAGTACCAGCAGGCGCTCGCGGCCGCCGGCGAGTTCCGGGACATCTTCGGACCGGAGAACTTCTTCGTCGAACTGATGCAGCACGACCTTGACATCGAGCACCGGGGAGCGGCGGGCCTGAAGCGGGTCGCCACCGAACTGCGGCTGCCCTACCTGGTCACCAACGACTCGCACTACACCCGCGAGGCAGACGCCGCCGCGCACGAGGTGCTGCTGTGCGTGCAGACCGGTACCAACATGGCCGACCCGACCCGGTTCCGGCTCGAGGGCAACGGCTACTACCTCAAGACCCCGCAGCAAATGCGTGCGCTGCGCAGTGACGAGGACTGGCAATCCGGCTGCGACAACACGCTGCTGGTCGCCGAGCGCGCGGAAGCTAGCTTCACGAAGTCCAACCTCATGCCGGTGTACCCGCTGCCGGAGGGCGAGACCGAGGCCAGCTGGATGCGCAAAGAGGTCTGGAAGGGGATGGACTGGCGCTTCCCCGACGGCTACGACGAGCAGCGCCGCAAGCAGGCCGAGTACGAGATGGGCGTCATCGAGACGATGGGGTTCTGCTCCTACTTCCTGGTCGTCGCGGACTTCATCATGTGGGCGAAGCGCAACGGCATCCGTGTCGGGCCGGGCCGCGGGTCGGGGGCAGGCTCGATCGTGGCGTATTCACTCGGGATCACTGACCTGGACCCGATCCTGCACGGGCTGGTGTTCGAGCGGTTCCTCAACCCCGAGCGGATCTCGATGCCAGACATTGACATCGACTTCGACGAGCGCCGGCGAGGCGATGTCATCAGGTACGTGACCGAGAAGTACGGCGACGACCGGGTCGCGCAGATCATCACCTACGGCACGATCAAGGCCAAGGCCGCGGTGAAGGACTCGGCCCGGGTGCTCGGCTTCCCGTACGCGCTCGGCGACCGGATCACCAAGGCGTTCCCCCCGGCGGTGATGGGCAAGGACATCCCGCTGTCGGGAATCTTCGATACTGATCACCCCCGCTACGGCGAGGCCGGTGAGCTCCGCTCGCTGTACGAGGCCGAGGCCGAGGTCCGGCAGGTCATCGACACGGCGCGCGGCCTGGAGGGGCTGATCCGCCAGCCGGGCGTGCACGCGGCCGGCGTGATCATGAGTAAGGAGCCGCTGCTCGACCACATCCCGGTCTGGCGGCGCGAGGCCGACGGGGCGATCATCACCCAGTTCGATTACCCGGCCTGCGAGGACATCGGCCTGCTGAAGATGGACTTCCTCGGGCTGCGCAACCTCACGGTGCTCGAGGACGCGGTGGCCGGCATCAAGTCCAACCGCGGCATCGAGATCGACCTGGACCACCTGCCGCTCGATGACAAGCCCACCTACGAGCTGCTGGCCCGCGGCGACACCCTCGGCGTGTTCCAGCTCGACGGCGGGCCGATGCGCGGCCTGCTGCGGGCGATGCGCGCCGACAAGTTCGGCGACATCTCGGCGGTCATCGCGCTGTACCGGCCCGGCCCGATGGCGAGCGCTCCGGTCTACGCCGACCGGAAGACCGGCCGGGCGCCGGTGACGCCGATCCACCCGGAGCTTGCCGAGGCGCTGGACGACGTCCTCGGCGAGAGTTACGGCCTGCTGGTCTACCAGGAAGACGTGATGTTCGCCGCGCAGCGGCTGGCCGGGTACTCGTCCGCCAGCGCCGACCTGCTGCGCCGCGCGATGGGCAAGAAGAAGAAGGAGATCCTGGACAAGGAGTACGAGCCGTTCGCGGCCGGCATGAAGGCGAACGGGTACTCCGATGCCGCGATCAAGACCATCTGGGACGTGATGGTCCCGTTCTCCGGGTACGCATTCAACAAGGCGCACGCGGCGGGCTACGCGCTGATCTCCTACTGGACCGCCTACCTGAAGGCCAACTTCCCGGCCGAGTACATGGCGGGCCTGCTGACGTCCGTGGCCGGCGACAAAGACAAGTCCGCTCTGTACCTGAGCGAGTGCCGCCGCATGGGCATCAAGGTGCTGCCGCCGGACGTGAACGCCTCGAGGACGATCTTCACCCCGGTCGGGAGCGACATCCGGTTCGGCATGGCCGCGGTCCGCAACGTCGGCACCTCGGTGGTCGAGTCGATTGTCGCGGCGCGGACCTCGAAAGGCGCGTTCACCAGCTTCTCTGACTTCCTGCGCAAGGTGCCGGTCAACGTCTGCAACAAGCGGGTCATCGAGTCGCTGATTAAGGCCGGCGCTTTCGACTCCTTCGGGCACCCGCGGCGCGGCCTCATGCTGATCCACGAGCAGGCCATCGACGCGATCATCGACGTGAAACGAAACGAGGCCATCGGGCAGGATTCCCTGTTCGGCAGCGACGACAGTCAGGACGACGTGACCTTCGACGTCCCGGTTCCGGACGGGGAGTGGGAGAAAACGACGCAGCTGGCGTTCGAGCGGGAGATGCTCGGCTTGTACGTCTCTGACCATCCGCTGCTGGGTGCCGAGCACGTGCTCGCGGCGGCGACCGACTGCTCGCTCGCTCAGCTGCTCGGCTCCGCTGACGACGAGGCGGACCGCGGCTCACGCGACAGGGACGCCCAGGTCGTCACCGTCGGCGGCATCCTGTCCGGAGTGCAGCGCAAGGTGACGCGGCAGGGCAGCACGTGGGCGGCCGCCACGCTCGAGGACCTGGAAGGCGCGATCGAGGTGCTGTTCTTCCCGGCAACGTATGCGCAGTGCATGAGCCAGGTCATCGACGACGCCGTCGTGGTCGTGAAGGGCCGTCTGGACCGGCGTGACGAACAGCCGAAGCTGATCGCGATGGAGGTGAGCTCGCCCGACCTGACCGTCGGCCAGACTGGCCCTTTCGTGGTATCGATGCTGGAGGGACGGTGCGTTCCGCCAGTGGTCGAGCGGCTGAAGGAGGTGCTGCGGACCCATCCCGGGCCGACTGAGGTCCATCTCCGTCTCCTGACCGGGAACCGCATCAAGGTGCTGCGGCTCGACGACAAGCTCCGGGTCAAGTCGTCCCCGTCGCTGCTGGCTGACCTCAAGCAGCTGCTTGGGGCCGGCTGTGTCGGCTAACCGGCGTAAGCACGGCGGCGTGAGCTGGGCAGGGGCTGGGTAAGATCCCCCCGAGCTAGCGCGGGGAGGGACGCGGGCCAGTGATCCGCCGGCTGCTGCGCGGGTCTGAGTGGCGCCGCGAGGTGCTTCGCACCAATCTGTGGCTTGTGCCCGCTGTCGAGGTCGCGGCGGCGGTAGTCCTGTTCGGCATCACGTATTCCCTGGACCGGGCAGCGTACGACGGCGTCTTCGCGGTGCCAGGCTGGGCAATCAGCGGCGGCCCGGACGTCGCGCGGACCGTGCTCACGTCGATCGCCGCCGCGGTCATCACCGTTGTCGGCGTGGTGTTCTCGATCGTCATTGTCGCCCTGACGCTGACGTCGACGCAGTTCGGCCCGCGCATGCTGCGCAACTTCATCCGCGACCGCGGCACGCAGCTGACGCTGGGCACCTTCGTCGCGACCTTCGTCTACGCTGTCCTGACACTCGGTGCCGTCGGCCAGGGCAAGCACGGACCTTTCGTGCCGCACATCAGCGTCACGACGACGCTGGCGCTCATGCTGGCCGACCTGGCGGTGCTCATTTACTTCCTGCACCACATAGCGGTGCAGATTCAGCTTCCGGAAGTGATCGCGTCCATCGCGGCCGACCTGCAGCAGGCCATCGAGCTGCAGGCCGGCGACTACTCTGAGGGCGCGGACGCCGAGCTCGCCGCGGACCTCATCGAGAGCATGACGGGCCAGGGCGGCGTGGTCGCCGCGCCGCGCAGCGGCTACCTGCAGTACATCGAGCACGAGACTCTGGTCATGATCGCCGCCGAGATCGACGCTGTGATCCACGTCCTGTACCGGCCCGGGCACTTCATCGTGCAGGGCACGCAGTACGCTGCCGTCTGGCCGGCCTCGGCAGCAGGCCGGGTTGCTCGCGAGCTGGCGGGCGCGCACGTGACCGGGCCGTACCGCACCCTGGCGCAGGATGTTTCCTTCGGCGTCGATCAGCTCGTCGAGATCGGCATCCGCGCCCTCTCCTCGGCGATCAATGACACGTTCACAGCGCTGACCTGCGTCGACTGGATCGGCGACAGCCTGGCCAAGGTCACCGGCCGGTGGCAGCCGACGCGGGTGTACCGGGACTCCGCCGGAGCGGTGCGGGTGATCACCACGGAGACCACCTGGGAGCGACTAGTCCGGCGCGCGTTCGAGAAGATCCGGCAGGCAAGCCCGGCCATGCCCGCCATCATGATCCGCCAGCTCGACGCGCTGAGACGGATCATGGAGCGCACGACGACGGCGGCTGACCGGCAGGTGCTACTCGACCAGGCGATGATGATCGAGCGGCTGAGCGCCACCACAGTCGACGAGCCGTCCGACCGCGACGACGTCAGCCGCGCCTACGCCGAGCTCCTAGCAGCCCATGCGGCCGCCTCAGGCCGCTGATCAGGCGTCGCGTCGGTTAAGCAGATACGTCGCGATAGCCAGCAGCAGGACGGTCCAGATGCACAGCACGCCGAATCCCTGCCACGGGCTCAGCAGGTCGCTGGCGGTCTCGTGGGTGTGGGTGATCAGGATCCCGGCCTGCTCGGGCAGGTAGGCATTGATGTGCGCGCCCCAGCTGCTGGGCAGCAGGCCGGCCAGGATCGGCAGGACGAAGACCACGCCGATCGCCGTGCTGATTCCCGCAGCCGTGTGCCGCAGGAGCGCGCCGATGGCGAGGGACAGGATGCCGAGGACGGTCAGGTAGAGGCCGGCCCCGATGACAGAGCGCAGGACCCCGGTGTCACTCAGCGAGATCGACACGCGGCTGTGCAGGATGGACGAGCCGGTAAAGAAGCAGGCGAACGCGACGATCTCGGCCAGCACCAGAATGATCGCGGTGAACACGGCAATCTTGGCCGCCAGCATCAGAGAGCGCCGCGGGACGGCGAGCAGCGAGGCCCGGATGACCCCGGTCGAGTACTCGGTCGAGATCAGCAGGACGCCCAGGACCGCGATGGTGAGCTGACCCAGGCCGATGCCGGCGCCGAAGATGAACGCCATCGGGTCGGAGAGGATTGTGGCATCTCGGGCGGGAGCGTTCGGTCCCGTCCAGTGCGACACCGACAGCCAGCTCAGCAGGGCCGTCAGCCCGACGGTGATGATCACGAAGATCACGAGCGTCCAGACCGTGGACCGGACGGACCGGATCTTGGTCCATTCAGCCAGCATCAGGTGGCCGAAGCCAGCGGGCCGGCTTGAGGTGCCGCGGACGCAACCTGGTCGGGGGTGGCAGTCACGCTCATCGGGAACTCCCGTCGGCGGAGGAAACAGCAGGCTGCGAGTCCAGGTGACCGAACTCGAGGCTGTCGGACGTGAGCTCGAGGAAGGCTTCCTCAAGGGTGGCAAGCTGCGGGGTCAGCTCGTGCAGCACGATGGACGCCGACGCGGCCAGTTCGCCGATCCTCGACGCGGGGATGCCGGTCACGGTGAGGGCCGGAGCCTGATCGCCGTCCGGCGGCACGCCATTGCCGTTGGCGGCCGGGACTGCACTGCCGCCGTCAGCGACGATCAGCTGGGTCAGCCGGTCTGGATCTGGCGTCCTGACCCGGACGGACTGGCCGGATCCGCGGGCGATAACCTCGTCGGTCGCGGCGTCGGCCAGCAGCCGGCCGCGGCCGATGACGATCAGGTGATCGGCCGTGACGGCCATCTCGTTCATGAGGTGGCTCGAGACCAGCACCGTTTTGCCCTGGGTCGCCAGGTGTTTCATCAGGTTCCTGATCCACAGCACGCCCTCGGGGTCCAGGCCGTTGACCGGCTCGTCGAGCAGCAGTACCTCCGGGTCGCCCAGGAGCGCCGCAGCGACGCCCAGTCGCTGGCTCATGCCCAGCGAGAACCCGCCCGCTCGCCGGTCCGCGACCTCTCGCAGGCCGACGAGGTCGAGCATGGCGTCCACCCGGCTGGACGGCAGGCCCTGGGTCTGCGCGAGGAACAGCAGGTGATTGCGAGCGCTGCGGCCACTGTGCACGGACTTGGCCTCTAGCAGGGCGCCGACGACCCGGAGGGGGTTCACCAGCTGTGCGTACCGCCGGCCGTTGATGGTCGCGGTTCCGCCATTGGGATGGTCAAGGCCGAGGATGAGGCGCATGGTGGTCGACTTCCCGGCGCCGTTGGGCCCGAGGAATCCGGTCACGCGGCCGGGCTGGACGGTAAAGGACAGGTGATCGACGGCCACCTTATCGCCGAAGCGTTTTGTCAGCTCTCGTGCTTCGATCATGGTGTCTCTCATGTAGGTGATGGGTAATGATCATGGTAATGCGCCGACTGCTACCCGGGTACGTCAGATCGTCCCGTACGCTGCTACAAAGTTATGACTGATAACACCATGCTTCCGCCGCCCGGCGGCGCGGCATCGTCATATACCGCCAGCACGAAGCCAGGCCTCCAGCCGGGCCACGCGCTGCTGGCTGCTGCGCTTATCGCGGCTGCTAGCGCGGTCATCGGCCTGGTGGCTGGCGTGATCTGGGCGGCTGCGGCACCGCGCGTGCAGTACCAGGTCTATACGCTCCATCCGCCGACTGCCTACGCGACTAACCCGGAAACGAGCGCGTTTATCGCCGCAGATGGCTGGTATTGCTTCATCGCGCTGGCCGGTGGTGCCCTTATCGGCCTGCTTGCCTACCTGTTCGCCGTCAGGCGCTACGGCGCGATTCCGATGATCGGCGCCGTGGCCGGAGCGGTCGCGGCGGCATATCTGAGCGCCTGGGCCGGCCATCGGCAGTCCGGGGCCGCCGGATTTGACCACCTGCTGGCGACCAGCAAACCGGGTACGCTGCTGAATGCGCCTATTTCGCTAGGTTCGCACGGCGCCATGGCGTTCTGGCCGCTTGCCGCGGCTGCAGTTGTCGGCGGTATCGAGCTCGTGGCGGTGCTTCGCGCGCGCAACCAGCCGGACCCCAGCGCCGCGGTACCGATGCCGGGCATCGACTCGTTCGCCGCTCGCCCGACAGCGGCGGAGCCGGGCCAGGGTCCGCTGGACGGGCAGGAACTCAGCGGGCAGGAGCTTCCCGCCGGGGCTGACCCGATTGACGGTGAACGCGGCCTGCCGAGCCGCTAGCCTTCCCGGCCGCTTTCTGGCTCATTCGGCAGTGCTCATTCGGCAGTGCTCATTCGGCAGTGCTCATTCGGGGTGCTCATCCGGCAGCCCGGCTTCAGGACGGCCATGGCCGCGCCGACAATCCCGGCATCGTTCTGCAGGGTGGCCGGCACGAGCTTGGTCTGGAGGCCGGTCAGCAGCGGCAGGAACTTGTCTGCCTTCCTGCTAACGCCTCCGCCGATGATGATGAGCCCGGGGGACAGCAGGGCCTCCATGTGCTCGAGATACTCGTCCACCCGTCCGGCCCAGTTGCCCCAGCTCAGCTCACGTTCTTCGCGGACGAGCTCGGACGCCCGCTTCTCGGCGTCCTTGCCCCGGATCTGGATGTGGCCAAACTCGGTGTTCGGCACCAGAATGCCGTCGATGAACAGCGCACTGCCGATGCCCGTGCCCAGCGTCAGCATCAGTATGGTCCCGGTTACGCTCTTGCCCGCGCCGAACTCGATCTCCGCGACGCCGGCCGCATCCGCATCGTTGAGGACAGTGACCGCGAGCTTGGTCGCCGACCCGAACGTCTTCACGGCGTCGACGCCAATCCAGCTCTGATCGACATTGGCTGCAGTCCGGATAACACCGTTGATGACGACGCCGGGGAACGTGATGCCGGCGATGCCGGTCCACTCGAACGCCTTCACCAGCTGGCCGACCACCTCGGACACGGCCTCGGGCGAAGAGGGGTGGGGGGTATCGATCTTCTGCCGGCTGGCGAGGAGCTTTCCGGTCGTCGTGTCCACGGGCGCGGCCTTGACGCCGGTACCGCCGATGTCGATGCCGAGGACGTGAGTCATGCGGGCCTCCGGTGCGGGCTGGGCTCTTTGCACCAGCCTAGGGCAGGCCGCAGCCCGCACCGGGATCAGACAGCCGGAGCTGTCAGATCGACATGCCCTCCCCGCGAATGGCCGCGAAGTCGGCGCTGCGGAGCGGCTCGCTGCCCGCGCCCTCGGCAGCGTCCTCGTAGCTGGCTTCTGTCAGGTCTTCGGACGGGACAGTGTCCACTGGAACAGTGTCGGCTTTGGTCGAGCTGGCACGCTGGCGGTACCAGTAGTCGGTGCGGATGAGCTCGCGCAGCTCACCGGCGGTGTGCGCGCGCAGCTCATCGGTCGCGCCGTGGAACCGGGCCGACCAGATGTCTCCGTCGAGGCCAATCGCGTAGGCCTCGTCCCAGTGCATCTGCAGATCCGCGAGCGCGGACGCGTCACTCCTGTCCATGCGGCCTCCGTTGCCTGCCCCGGCCGGCGGTAGTCCCGCGCCGTGCGATACCGGGGCTGCTTCAGATCCATCATAGCGCGGTATAGAGCAGTGTAGAGCAGCAGAGCGCGTTCGGATGATTTCCGCAGTTCACAAGCGTTCTAGGGTGATCTTCGTGGTCAAGGTGCCCAGGTTCGACGCCAGCGCTCTCGGGCCGGTGTACGTCTACATCGGAGTCGCCGACCACATCGCGGCCCGGATCGCGGCGGGCGAGCTGCCCGAGGGCGCCAGGCTGCCCGCAGAGCGCGATCTGGCCGCTGACTACCAGGTAGCGGTGGGGACCGCCCGCCGGGCCGTCGAGGAGCTCCGGCAGCGCGGGCTGGTCGTCACACTTCCGGCCAAGGGGACATACGTCACCAGCCGCTAGTTACCGCTGTGCCGTGATCGAGACTTCCGCTGTTCACCGACGAGCCATACCGTCACGATTGGCTGGGTCACGACTGTGCGGAGGGAGCTCAGGTGGCAGACAAGATCGTGATCGTCGGCGGCGGAATCCTGGGCACCATGCATGCCGTCCAGGCGCGCAGCCGGGGCCTGGACGTCGTTCAGCTGGAGCGTGAGGCTGGCCCGCGCGGCGCAAGCGTCAGGAACTTCGGTCTTGTCTGGGTCAGCGGCCGGGCCACGGGTGCCGAGCTCGCGCTCGCTCAGCGGGCTCGCACCCTGTGGGAGGAGCTCAGCGCCGAAGTGCCGGCCACCGGCTTCCGCCCGCACGGATCGCTGACCCTGGCCAGCGACGACGCCGAGCTCGGCCTGCTCAAGGAAGCAGCCGGGCTGCCAGACGCAGCCGAGCGCGGATTCGAGCTCCTCGACGCTCCGGCCGCCACGGCGCTCAACCCGGTGCTGCGCGGCGAGTTCGCCGGGGCGCTGCTGTGCCGCCGGGATGCCATCGTCGAGCCGCGTCGCGTGCCCGGCGCTCTCCGGGACTACCTTCACAGTGACCTGCAGGGCCGCGGCTCCGGCTACGAATGGCTGCCCGCACGCGAGGCGGTCGAGGTGGCGCCGCACGCAGTGCGCGATCACACCGGCTCCTGGCACCGCGGCGACCTGGTAGTGCTGTGCACGGGCGCGAGTCACACCGGCGTCGCCGGACCGCACCTGGCCGGATACGAGCGTCCGCCGGTCCGGCGAGTGCGCCTGCAGATGCTGCAGACTGAGCCGTTCGCCGGCCAGCTGACCACCGCGATCGCCGACGGCGACTCGCTCCGTTACTACCCGGCATTCGATTTGCCCGGTCGTGCGCGGCTTGGCCCGCAGGCACCGGCGGCGGCCGCAGCAGCAGCCCAGCTCCTGCTGGTGCAGCGGCTCGACGGCTCGCTCACGATCGGGGACACACACAGCTACGACGAGCCGTTCGCCTTCGACGTCGACGAAGGGCCGTATGACCATCTCCGGGCGAAGGCCGAGCACCTCCTCGGCACGGCTCTTCCGCCGACGAGGCTGCGCTGGGCTGGCGTCTACAGCCAGGTCACCGGAGCAGAGCTGTACTACCGATCACAGCTCGCGCCGGGAGCCATCCTGGTGACCGGGCCCGGCGGCCGAGGGATGACCTGCTCGCCGGCCATCGCCGAGGAAACATTCGGGGGCTGACGACACCGGGCTGCCCCCCCGGGCTCAGGACACTGGGAGAGCACAATGCGGGAAATCACGGTTGCCTGTCTCGACATGGCGGGAACGACGGTTGCTGACGACGGCAGCGTCATGACGGCGTTCCGGGCGGCGGCCGCGGAATTCGGCCTGGTACCGGGCGCCGACGGCTACGACGAGGCCATCGCGTTCGTCCAGGACACGATGGGCCAGTCCAAGATCGAGGTGTTCCGCCGCCTGCTCGGCACCGAGGAGCGCGCGCAGCAGGGTAACCGGATCTTCGAGGAGAGTTACGCCGCTGCAGTGCGAGCCGGGCAGGTCGCGCCGCTGCCGGGTGCTCTCGAGACCATCACCGCGCTGCGAGCGGCGGGCGTCAAGGTGTGCCTGGCCACCGGATTCGCTCCGGTGACCAGGGACGCGCTGCTCGACGCGCTCGGCTGGCGCCCTGTGATCGACCTGGCCTTGTCGCCCGCTGACGCGGGTCGCGGCAGGCCGTGGCCCGACTTGCCGCTGACGGCGCTGCTCCGGCTCGGCGGTGGCGCGGTCAGCGAGCTCGCCGTCGTCGGCGACACGCCCAGCGACGTCGAGTCCGGGCTCCGGGCGGGTGCCGGGATCGTCGCCGGCGTGCTGACCGGAGCCGGAACAGCAGAGTCGCTGGCCGTGGCCGGAACGCCGCATGTCCTTGACACTGTCGGCGGCCTGCTCCAGCTCGTCGGCGTTGGCACCCAGCTAGAGCAGTAGCGCGGAATCAGCGGCCGGGCTGGCTGGTTACCGCGTTTCATGAGCACTGTTGGATTCATCGGAAGCGGGCGAATCGGCAGCACGGTCGCCCGGCTGAGCATCGCTGCCGGACACCGGATCGTGCTGAGCAACTCGCGGGGGCCGGCGACGCTCGCGGACCTGGTGGCGGAGCTGGGGCCGCTCGCCCGTGCCGCCAGCGGCGAGGAGGCGGCGCAGGCGGGCGACCTCGTCGTGGTGTCCGTGCCGTTCAGGGCGTATCAGAGCCTGCCCGCCGGCCCGCTGGCAGGCGGCCTCGTCCTGGACACCTGCAACTACTCACCGGCACGAGACGGTCTGATCGCGGTGCTGGACGACGGCATCGAGACGAGCAGCGAGCTGCTGGCGCATCAGCTGCCCGGTGCCAGCGTGGTGAAGGTATTCAACAACATCTTCTTCCGGCACCTGCTGTGGCTCTCCCGGCAGGCCGGCGCGGCCGACCGCTCCTACCTGCCGATCGCCGGCGACAACCCGGCCGCCAAGGCAGCCGTCAGCCAGTACCTGGACTCGATCGGCTACGGCGCGGTCGACGCCGGAAACCTGGCCGACAGCTGGCGCCAGCAGCCGGGTCAGCCGGCCTACGGTCCGCCGTACGGGCCGCTGAGCGACGAGCAGGGCCACCCGGCGAGCGAGGCAGACATTCGCGAGGCGCTCGCCAAAGCCACCCGCTAGGCCGTCAGCCTCGCTGGCCGGTAGCGGTCAGCGAGGCTGGCGATGAGGACCGGATCGGTGCCGGGGATGCCGATCCGCACCGAGGTGCCGGGCGTCAGGTCGGCTGCGGCCGTGCTGGCCTTGTCGACCTTCACCGCGACATCGCCGGACAGCAGCACGCTGACCCGGGTGAGCGAGCCGAGGAACGTCTGACTGGTGACGATGCCGTTGCCGGCCGGCTCTGCGTCGATCGTCAGGCCCTCCGGCCGCACCAGCACGTCCACATCGCCGGCCGGGATGCCGGAGTGCTCGCCGTGCACCGGCACCGTGGTGCCCAGCACCGTGACCTCGTCGTCCCCGGCGTAGGTGCCGGGGATCCGGTTCATCGTGCCGACGAACTCGGCGACGAAGGCGGTCGCCGGCGTCGAGTACAGCTCGCTCGGGGTGGCGATCTGCTCGAGCCGTCCCTCCCTCATGACGCCGACGCGGTCGGCCATCGAAAGTGCCTCCTCCTGATCGTGGGTGACGAACAGGGTGGTCGTGCCGAGCCGCTGCTGCAGGGTGCGGATCTGCTCGCGCAGCTGGAGCCGGACCTTGGCGTCCAGCGCGGACAGCGGCTCGTCCAGCAGCAGCACGCGCGGCTCGATGGCGAGGGCGCGCGCGAGCGCCACCCGCTGCTGCTGACCGCCGGACAGCTGATGCGGGTACTGCCGGGCCTGGGGCGACAGTCCGACCATGTCCAGTAGTTCGGCGGCTCGTTTGGCCCGGTCCGCGTTGCCCACCTTGCGCATCCGCAGGCCGAAGCCGACGTTGTCGAGCGCCGACATGTTCGGGAACAGGCTGTAACTCTGGAACACCATGCCCATGTCACGCCGGGCGGCCGGCACGGGCGAGATGTCCTTGCCGTCGACGGTCACGCTGCCAGTGTCGGCGAACTCGAAGCCGGCCACGATTCTCAATGCCGTCGTCTTACCGCAGCCAGACGGCCCGAGCAGGGCCACGAACTCGCCCGGTGCGATGTCGAGAGTCAGTCCGTCCAGGGCGCGGACCGCGCCGAAGGACCGGCTGAGGCCGTGCAGTACCACCGGCGCACCTTCGCGGTGGCCGGCGTTGCCGGCCAGGCCGCTGCCGGCCTGTGTGCTCGCCGCTGCGTTGATGGTCATTCAGGCTCTCCCACGGTCGCGCTGGTCTGTCCGGTTGCCACAGAAAACAGTGTCACCTGGCCGCCGCCGCGCTTGCGCGAACTGCGGCTGCCGACGGTCACGATGAACATCAGCAGCAGCCACGTGACGAACAACGCGAGTAGCGATGCCGCCGTCGAGACTGGTCCGCTGTTCTGCTCGAAGTTGACGATCCACACCGGGAAAGTCTGGAAGTTGTCCAGGCTGGCCATGGTGTACTCGCCGAGCACCAGCGCGATTGTCAGCACGGTGGCCGACAGGATCGCGGTGCGCAGGTTCGGGATCACGACCCGCCACAGCGTGGTCGGCCAGCCCGCGCCGAGCGAGTTGGATGCCTCGACCAGCGTCTTCACGTCGAACGAGCGAAGGCCGGCGTCCAGCGACCGGTACGCGAACGGCATCGCCAGGATGACGTACTCCAGGCCAAGCAGGTACGGGGTGCCGAGCAGGCTGCCGGGCGCGACCTTCAGCACGCCAATGATCAGCACGATGGGCGGAATGACGATCGGCAGGATCGTGATGGCTTCCATCAGCCGCCTGATCCTGGGCAACCGCAGGTGCACGTAGACAGTAGTCGGCACCATCAGCACCAGGGTGAGGACCGTCGCGACGACCGCGAGCCGCAGCGACAGGCCGAAAGCAGAGCCGAACTGCTGGTAGCCCACAACCTCCGTGAACGCCTTGAGGCCGGCGAATTTCAGTGCGGCGTACAGCGGGATCAGGAAATAGGCGGCGGCGATCAGCAAGATCGCCCAGCGCCACACCGGCACGCTGCGCCCGGGTCTGGCCGGCCTGGTGGCAGGTGCCGGGATCTCGGTGCCGGCTTGATCGGCGCCCGCTATCGCAGCCATCGCGCGGCTCTCCGCTGCAGGATCGCGTAGCCGATAATGACGATGGCGATGATGGCTACCATGATCAGGCCGAGGGCGTAACCCAGATTCTCCTGACCGGCCAGGACATTGCCGTTCAGCAGTGCGCCGATCTGGATCGGGGTCAGGGCTATGGTGCCGCCGGTCAGTGCCTCGGCGGTGGCATAGGCCGAGAACGCACTGCCGAACAGCAGCAGCAGGCAGCCGAGGAACGAGGGGAAGAGCACCGGGCCGCCCACGTGGCGCCAGTACTGCCACGTTCCGGCGCCCAGGTTGTTTGCTGCCTCCCGCCACGCTGGCCGCAGTCCCTCCAGGGCTGGCAGCATGATCAGCACCATGAGCGGGATCTGGAAGTACAGGTAGGCGAACGACACGCCGAAGGCGGTGTAGAAGTTGAAGCCGTGGTTCCAGATCTGGATATGGAAGAGGTCGTTGATCCAGCCAGTGACGATGCCAGTGGTGCCGATCGTGCCGATGAACAGCAGCGCCAGCGGCACGCCGCCAAAATTGGCGAACACGCCCGATGCCGTCATGACGACCTGGCGGAGGATGTTGCCGCGCTTGGCGGTGAAGATCGCGTAGGCGACCAGCAGCCCGAATATCCCGGGCACGATGGCAGTGGCGACCGACAGCTCAATGCTGGTCCGCAGGCCGGTCAGGTACTCGCCGTGCAGCGCGGTATCGATGTTGCTCAGGGTCGCGGCGCCGGTGCTGGAATTCTGAAATGCCGCGATCGCGATGGCGACGGTCGGCGCGGCTAGCCCGAGCGCGATATAGACCCCGAAGGGCAGTACGCCGACCCAGCGGACGGCGGCGCGAATGAGCCGGGAACTCCGGCCCGGCGGGGTCCCGGAGGTAACTACCTCCGGGACCGCGGCCTGGGTTGCAGTACCAGTCATGAACTCAGCCGACGTCCTTCGCCCAGTCGGCCGTGACGACACTCTCCGCGGTGTTGTCCTGCGCCTCCGTGGGGAAGGTCAGCGCGCCGGCCGGAGCCGGGGGGAGGGACGCGTAGGCGGACTTGTCGACAGTGCCGGCGGCCACCAGAGTGGACAGCTCGATCGGGCGGGCGTAGCCGGCCAGCCAGAGGTTCTGCCCGGTGGTCGAGTACAGGTACTCCTCCCAGAGCCTGGCCGCGGCCGGATCCGGCGCGGTCGCGCTGATCGCCTGGTCGTAATACGAGGCGAAGCTCGCGTCTGACGGGATCACGATCTTGAAACCGGGGACGACCGGCTTGACCTCAGAGGCGAGCAGGTAGTCCCACCAGATCAGGATCGGCGTGGTGCCGTTCTGCACGGTCGTCGGTCCGCCAATCGCAGTCGGGACGAAATTTCCGATCTTCTTCAGGTGGGCGAAATACTGGATGCCGGGCTGGATGTTGCTGTACGAGCCCCCGTTGGCGAGCGCGGCGGCGTAGACAGCGGCAAACGCCGCGCCTGCAGTGGTGGGGCTGTTGTTGAGGCCGATCATGTTCTTGTAGGCCGGGTTCTCCAGGCTCTTGAACGAGGTCGGCGCGATCTTCACCTTGGCCGGGTTGTAGCCGATGGCCACGTAGCCGCCGTAGTCGGAGTAGTAGTCGCCGTTGCCGTCCTTGGCGATTGCCGGGATGTCGCTCCAGGTCTGGACCTTGTACGGGGCCCACAGGTGGTCACTCGCGCCCTCGACGGCGAACGCCGTGCCGACGTCGACCACGTCAGGGGCCCGGCTCTGGCCCTTCTCGGTCTGCACAGCCGTGATCTCCTGACCGCTTGACCCCTCAGGGATCGCGTCTGAGATGTGGATGTGGTATTTCGCGGTGAAGTCCTTCATGATCGTGCCGTAGTTGGCCCAGTTGGACGGCAGCGTGATGACGTTCAGCTGCCCTTCCTTCTCCGCGGCCTTCACAAGGTTCGCCATGCTGTCAGGACCACTCGCGGTCAGTGACGTGACCTTCGACCAGTCGACCGAGCTGTCACCGCTCGATGCGTTACTGCTGCCGCACGCGGCTGCGAACACCGCCGTGCTGGCTACCGCCGCGAGGGCGGCAATCGTCTTACCGTTGCGCAATGTATCTCTCCGACCTGTCGGTTCGCGGGGGTCAGGACGGGTGCATCGTTGCGAGATGAAGTGAACGAACACTGTCCGTGCGACAAGAAGCGGGCGCCCGCCAGGTGAACTGTGAACTACCGAAGCACAAATATCTGCTGGTAATCGGCGCTCATCGGGTCATCCCGGGTAGCGGGGCCAGCGGGCATCAGTGCAGGCAGGACTCAGTGCAGCGGGCGCTGCCCGGCAGCACGGGGCCAGTCGACCGTCAGGATGACGTTGCGATCGGCGGCCTGGCCGGCACCCGCGCCGCCGTCCGGCCTGATGAGATCGCGCACCTGCCAGTCGTTCGCGGCGAGCTCGCGCGCGAGGGCGGCGAGGTCGGACGGCTCGGTGCCGCCCGCGTAACTCTCGGCCGCCGCGGAGTCGATGACCGTGCAGGCGAGCACGAGCCCGTCGGGGACGGCGAGCAGCTCGGTGACCCGGGCCTGCTGCGGCCAGTCGATGTGCGACGCGGTCGTGACCTGCCAGAAGCCGGCTCCGTCGCCGTCAGTGATGGCCGTCACCCGGTGCACGTGGGTGTGCCCGTTGAGCCAGGCCACCACGCACGGATGGGCGACCACCACCGCGCGCAGCTCGTCGGCCAGCACGCGGCGGCCGGCGCCGGGCGGGCGCGTGTCGTTGACCAGTGTCTCCAGCGGATGGTGGCTGAACAGAATGACGGGCCGGGCCGCGCTCGCCGTCAGCTCCGCCTCCAGCCAGCTCAGCTGAGTGGCATCGATGGAGCCCTGCCAGCCGCCATGGTGGTTGACGGTGTCGAGCACCACGCAGCGGACCGGGCCGTGGTCGAATGCGTAGTACGCGGTCCCGGCAGCGAGGTTCTGCTCGCTGTAGCCATGCCCGGCCGGAGTGCCCGCTGACCGGAAGTGCTCGCGGACGTGATCGGCCCGCGTCACCATGGCGCGGCCCGGATCGGCCGTGACGGCGAGTGTCGCGCCCTTTGCCAGCTCGGCGAGCGCGTCGACTTGGGCGTTCTCGAACCGGGTGAGTATCGCCTCGGCGTCGATGCCGGCGCGGCGTGACCAGCTTCACTCCGCCGACTGCGAAGGCGGCGACCACGCCTTCCGGCCGGACCGTGCCCTGCATCATGTTGTCGTGGTTGCCGTGCACCGCGTACCACGGCAGCGCCAGGCCGGTCGCGCGGAAAGGGTGGCGGGATGCGGCGAGCACGCCCGGCGCGGCCGGGAATCCGTACCGGGTCCTCGGCAGGTCGGCGGGGGAGCCGTCCGGATGCCAGTAACGCTCGTCTTCCACGGTCAGGCCGGCTACGCCCTCGTAGCGCCGCGGGTCGCCGGAATCCGGCACTACGTCGGCGCCGTCGAGCAAGCCGATGTAACTGCGCAGTTCGTTGAGCTGGCAGTTGTCGGTCGCGTCGCCGGTGACCACAGCGAAGTCGAGGGGCGCCGCGCAGACCGGGCCGACGGCGGTCTGGCGGACTGCGCGCACCATTGCGTCGGCAACCTGGAACGTGAACAGCTCCTGCGCGCGGTAGGTGCCGATGATCCCGACCGCCGTCCGCAGGGGCGAGTCGGGGTCGGAGTACCTGTCCACCAGTTCTGCGCGGCCCGGTGACTGGTGATCCATCACGTGCAGGTCGGACAGGTGCGCGAGAACGAGCAGCGGGACAGCCGACCGCTGCCAGCCCGGCCGCAGACTGCGGTCGGCCAGGTCGGCCCGGACGACATGCTGCTCGCCGTCGGCTGCGGTAAGCGGCCGGTAGCCGCCCTCGTGCGGCGAGCCGGGGATCCGCCGGCGGCGGGACGTGACCGGGTCTGGCGTGCCGCCAGGCTCGCCCGCAGAAGTCATGCCTCAGGGTAACGCGAGGCATTACCACGAACGCGCTTACCTGCACGGATATCCATTTTCACGGAATGGGAGTCAGGTCGGTAACGGCCCTTGACAGCGGCCCGGGCGCTACGCCAGCATGCCAAAAGCTAAGGTTCAGACATTTTCCCGTCGCTTGTCGTTCATTTTTTGGCCGGCCGGCATTAACCGGCATCACCTGGAGGCGGTCGTGAGAATTTCGTACGTGCCTGCGCTTGCTGGAGTCGCAGCCGTCGCGCTGCTGTCGGCCGGCTGCAGCGCTAACTCTGCGTCGTCGGGCAGCGGCGGCTACAACTGGTCGAACGCCACGTCGGCCGCGTCCGGCGGCGGCATGGCGGCGCTTGTCAAGGCGGCCAAGGCGGAGGGCACGCTCAACGTCATCGCGCTGCCCAACGACTGGGCCAACTACGGCACGATCATCAAGGACTTCACCGCTCAGTACGGCATCAAGGTCAACTCGATCGCGCCGTCGGACTCCAGCGCGCAGGAAGTCACGCAGATCGAGCAGAAGAAGGGCACCTCCCTGGCGGCCGATGTCCTCGACGTCGGCAACAGTGTCGCGACCGCGAGCACCGGCCTGTTCGCCCCGTACGAGGTCGCGACCTGGGCGTCGATCCCGACCGACCTGAAGCAGGCGAACGGCCTGTACGTGGGGGACTACGGCGGCTACATGTCGGTCGGCTACAACTCCGCCAAGTTCGGCACGATCACCTCGCTGGACCAGCTGCTCGGCAGCAAGTTCAAGAACTCGGTCGCGCTGAACGGCAACCCGACCGAGGCTAATGCCGCGCTTAACGGCGTCATGATGGCGAGCCTGGCCTCCGGTGGCAGCCCCGGCAATATCGCGGCTGGCGTGAACTTCTTCCACAAGCTCAAGACGGCTGGCAACTTCAACGTCACCCAGGCGACGCCGGCCACCATCAAGGCAGGCACGACGCCGGTGGTCTTCAACTGGGATTACCTCAACACGGCGGCCGTCGTGGGTCAGCCGGCCGCTACGTGGAAGGTCTTCATCCCGGCGAATGCCACTCTCGGCGGCTTCTACGACCAGGCCGTCAACAAGGCCGCGCCGCACCCGGCGGCAGCCAGGCTGTGGGAGGAGTTCCTGTTCTCCCAGGCTGCGGTCGGCGGGCAGAACCTCTGGCTGGAGGGCGGTGCCCGCCCGGCCGAGCAGGTGGCGATGACGAGCAACGGCAGCATCAACAAGGCCGCCGCTGCCGCGCTGCCGCCGGTGACCGGAACGCCGGTCTTCCTCTCCGAGGCCCAGGCTACGGCCGCCGCCACGTACCTGGCGGCGAACTGGGCCAAGGCGATCAGCTAGGCAGCAGTAGTGGCGATCGCTACCGCGAGGACCGGCGCCCGGCCCGTGCTGGCCGGGCGCCGGCCTCCTCTCGCCTGGGCCGGGACTGTGCCGTTCCTTGCCTACACCGGGATCTTCCTGCTGCTCCCCACCGGCATCGTGATCTGGAATGCCTTCAAGGGGAGTACCGGCGGCTGGACGCTCTCGAACATCAGTCAGCTCAATACCAGCCCGGTCCGGACCGCGTTCACCGGCTCGCTCGAGCTGTGCGTGATCTCGTCGCTGATCGGTGCCGCGCTCGGCGCCATCTTGTCCTACGCGATCGCGGCCGGCAACCCGGACGGGCTTGTGCGCCGGCTCTACCTGGCGGGCTCGGGCGTGCTCGCCCAGTTCGGCGGCGTCACGCTGGCGTTCGCGTTCCTGGCCACCATCGGCCCGGTCGGGTTCGTAGTGCACGCCAGCTGGTACAGCAACTTTCCCTGGGGCATCGGACTGATCTACTGCTACTTCCAGATCCCGCTGATGGTCCTGGTGTTCCTGCCGGCCATCGACGGCTTGCGCGTTCAGTGGCGCGAGGCGGCGGATAGCCTCGGCGGGTCAACCTGGCAGTACTGGCGGTACGTGGCCGCTCCGCTGCTCGCGCCGGCCTTCCTCGGTGCGAGCCTGCTGCTGTTCGCCAACGCTCTGTCGGCATTCGCGACCATCGAGGCCTGGGAAGACCAGATTTCTTACGTCGTGCCGCAGTCGATCAGTACCTCGCTGATCAGTGAAGTCGGGCTGGCCAACGTGCACGAGGGCGACGCGCTTGCTCTCGGCATGATCGTCCTGGTGGTGATCGTGATGAGCGGCTACTTCATGCTCCAGCGCCGGGCAGCGCGATGGCAGCGGTAACCCCACTCGGGGCCGAGTCGCTGGCCCGCCCGGCCGCCGCGCAGCCGCCGCGCGGTCTGCGGGCCAGCCAGCGGCGGCGGCTGAACCTCTTCCGGTACGTGACCTTCACGATCTTCGGCCTCTTCTTCGTGGTGCCGCTGCTGTCCATGGTGCGGTTCTCGCTCGAGGGCGCGACTCCCGGTAGCTGGTCGGTATCGGCTTGGACGCAGCTGGTGTCGTATCCCGGGCCCCCGCCGCTGCTGTCGTCCATCGAGATCACGCTGGAGCTCGCCGTGATCACCAGTGCGGTGATGCTGGTCCTCGTGGTTCCCACCATGATCTGGGTGCGGCTGCGGGTGCAGTGGTTCGCCCGGGTGATGGAGTTCATCTGCCTGCTCCCGCTCACCATCCCGGCCATCGTGCTAGTGGTGGGCCTCGCGCCGATCTACAACCGGATCGAGCGCTACAACGTGTCCGCGCTGATGCTGTTCTGGGCTTACCTCATCCTGGCACTGCCGTATGCCTACCGGGCGCTGGCGGCAGGGCTGGCTGCCGTGGACGCCACGACGCTGTCCGAGGCGGCCAGGAGCCTCGGTGCCCGCTGGCCGACGGTTATGTTCCGGGTGATCGTGCCGAACATGTGGCAGGCGATCCTGAATGCCCTGCTGCTGACAGTCGCCCTGGTGCTGGGCGAGTTCACCGTCGCTTACCTGCTGAGTTACGTGAACCTGCAGACGAATCTCTTCGAGATCAGCCGCAGCTCGGAGAACGCTGGGGTGCTGTTCTCGGCGTCGGCAGCCACGCTGCTGTTCGCGTTCGCGCTGTTGCTGATCCTGTCCTATGTCGGCCGGCGCTTGCGCCGCGGCCGCCCGTGAGGTGGAGTACGTGAGCTCGACGATTCCCGCCATGTCCGAGACGGCCCGGACCGCTGTCGAGGTTCAGCTGCATGGTCTCAGCCGTAGTTACGGCACTGTCCGCGCGCTCGACGACCTTGACCTGACCGTTCAGGCGGGGGAGCTCATCGCGCTGCTCGGACCCTCCGGCTGCGGCAAGACGACCACGCTGCGGCTGCTCGCCGGGCTTGAGGACGCCGACAGCGGCACGATCTCGGTCGCGGGACGTGACGTCACCCGCCTCCCCGCGAACAAGCGTGACATGGGAATGGTCTTCCAGGCGTACTCGCTGTTCCCGCACATGACCGTGACCCAGAACGTCGCGTTCGGGCTGAAGCTGCGGGGCATCGGCGCCAGCGTGCGAGGCAAGCGCGCGGCGGACATGCTGGAGCTTGTCGAGCTCGGCTCCCAGGCCGACCGCTACCCGCACCAGCTGTCCGGCGGCCAGCAGCAGCGGGTCGCGCTGGCCCGTGCGCTTGCCATCGAACCGCAGGTGCTGCTGCTGGACGAGCCGCTCTCCGCGCTGGACGCTAAGGTGCGCGCGCAGCTGCGAGACCAGATCCGGCGCATCCAGCTTGAGGTCGGCATTACCACCTTGTTCGTCACCCACGATCAGGAGGAAGCCCTCGCGATCGCGGACCGCGTCGGCGTCATGAAGGACGGCCGCCTCGAGCAGCTGGCACCGCCTGCTGACGTCTACTCGCGTCCGGCGACATCGTTCGTTGCCGAGTTCGTCGGCCTGAGCAACCGCCTGGCCGGGGTCGTCAGCGGCTCGAGCGTCACCGTCCGCGGCCACGACCTGCCGCTGGTCGACCGGGCGACGCCGCCGGGTCCGGTGACTGCGCTGGTCCGGCCGGAGGCGGTCACGCTGGCGGCAGACGCCGCAGCGCAGGCTGGCCCGCTGACCGGAACGGTGATCGCCTCGACCTTCCTCGGCGCCACCAGCCGGGTCACCGTCGACCTCGGTGACACCACGATCATGGCGCAGCTGCCGACATCGGACGCGACCGAGCTCTCGGCCGGCAGCCGGGTCACGCTGACCATCAGGCCTGACCCGGTGCTCGTGTCCGCGGAAGCCGTGCCCGTCGCGGCGGAGTAGCGCCCGGCGGCGGGGACGTCAGTGGCGCCAGCTGTCCGAGCGCAGCGCGGCGACGTCGTTGTCGTTGCCGGCCAGGCGGACGTTCGCCACGCTGGTGCGGCCCATGGCCCACAGAGTGAGCTCGGCTGAGTCCCCGGTCACGGTGACGACCGGAGTGCGCGCCTTTACCGTGATGCGCACGCGCCCGTTTCCTGCCTGAGGTGCAGCCGGGCTGCCTTGCGCGGCAGCCGCATCGGCGCGGACTAGCTCGACGCCCACCGGTGCCTTGCGCATCAGGAACCTGGCCAGGCCGAGCCGGTCCCACAGGATGTCGCTCAGCTCCGCGCTCAGCGATCGCGGCTGCCAGCCGGGCTGCGCGCGCCGGACGTCCTCGTGGTGCACGAAGTACTCGACCAGGTTGAGGCGCTCGTCGGCGCCCGGCAGGCCGAAGAAGGACATCCGCGGTGGCCCGCTGCGGATCAGGTCCACCAGCCGGGGGAACGGCATGCGCCCGCTCAGCCCGGACTGAACGCGCCGGGTGTAGCCGGCCAGCGGGCCGCCGAGCATGCCGGCGCCCGCATCGGGCGGCGCTCCCGGAGCACCAGGTGAGCGGCCAGGTCGGCCGTCTGCCAGCCCTGACAGAGCGTCGGCCGGGCGGGCCCGAGCTCGGTCAGCACGGCACAGATCGCACGGCGCTCGTCCTGGGCGTGAGTCACGGAGTCGCTCCTTTTCCAGTGCGGGCGGGAGAGTCAGACGCTCAGGCTGATCGTAGGTGATCGGACCGCCGTCAGGCTGGGCGCAGCGGAGAGCGCTAGCCTTACTGGCGGCAGGAGTTCCTGGAGAGGATGGTTCATGAGCAGCGTCGTCGGGCAGCGGCGGGCGAGGCGTCCGCACAGCCCGCGCCAGGAACTCACCGTGACTTTGCTGCTCGGTGCGCTCGGCGCCGGTCTGATCTTCCTCGCCACCCGGCAGGGCTGGGCTGTCGTCCGCACCATCCTGCCGAAGCCGCTGCCCGTCAGCCGGGTCACCGTCACCGGCGCGGCCCTGGTGCCGTACGCGGATGCTCTGGTGATCGCCGGCCTCGCGACGCTGGCTGCGATCCTGGCCAGCAAGAGACTGCTGCGCCGTGTCTTCGGCGTGCTGCTCACCGTGATCGGCGCGGGCCTGGCGGCCTCGGCGTTCGCGCTGTCCGCAGCCAGCGCGGTGTCGGCCGCCAGCTCGAACGTCAGCCCGGAGACCGCGGCCGCGGGCTCGGTGATGGACGGCAGCGGCACCGCGACGACCACGGCGCCGGACGTGGCCGGGGCGGAGACGCATGTGCTGTTCGGCGCCACGGACTGGCAGGTGCTGGTCGTAGCCGGAGCCGTCGCGATGATCGCGGCGGGTCTGGCGGTCGTCCTGCGGGCCGATCGCATGGCAGTGATGTCGAGCCGCTACGACGCACCGGGCGGCGAGGGTGGCGACGGCCCGAATGCCCGGCAGGACGGGCGGGGCGGCCGCCAGTCTGCGCCTGCCGCCGGGACTCCGGCCGATTCGGCCTCGCTCTGGGAGGCGCTCAGCCGCGGTGACGACCCGACGTCGGCGATTCCCCCGTCGGGGCGGTAACGGAGACCTGGCTCGGGCAGGGGGCGGCCAATCGCAGACCGGCGCCCTCGCTACGCTTTCAGTCAAGTGCAACCCACCCGAGGGGCAGCAGAACCGCGTGAGCGTGCTTGACGACATCCTGGCTGGAGTGCGCGCCGACCTGGCGGCGCGCCAGCAGGTGACCTCCCTGGAGCGGCTCAAGGAAATGGCCACCGCGGCGCCGTCACCCCGAGATGTCATGGCGGCATTCGCCGGCTCGGAGATAGCGGTGATCGCCGAGGTGAAGCGAGCGAGCCCGTCCAAGGGTGCCCTCGCTGCGATCGCCGACCCGGCCGCGCTCGCGGTCGACTACGAGGCGGGCGGCGCGCGCATCATCAGCGTGCTGACGGAGAAGCGGCGCTTCGGCGGCAGCCTGGCTGACCTGGCCGCGGTCCGCGATGCGGTCGGCATCCCGGTGCTGCGCAAGGACTTCGTCGTCAGCTCGTACCAGCTCTGGGAGGCGCGCGCGCACGGTGCCGACCTGGTGCTGCTGATCGTCGCCGCCCTCGAGCAGAACGCTCTGGTGTCGCTCGTCGAGCGGGCGCATTCCATCGGCCTGGTGCCGCTGGTCGAGGTGCACACCCTGGACGAGCTGGAGCGGGCCAAGGACGCCGGCGCCACCGTGCTCGGCGTCAACGCGCGGAACCTGGCGACGCTCGAAGTCGACCGCGGCATCTTCGCCCGGCTGGTGCCGCACGTCCCCGACGGTGTTGTGAAGATCGCTGAATCCGGAGTTCGCGGTCCGCATGACCTGCTCGCCTACGCGGCCGCAGGCGCGGACGCGGTGCTGGTGGGCGAGAGCCTGGTGACCGGCAAGGACCCGCGCAGCGCGGTCGCGGACCTGGTCACGGCGGGCTCGCACCCGGCACTGCGGACCGACCGCGGGCCTGGCGGCAGTGCCGGGAGCGGTGGCAGCGGGGGAAGCCCCGGATGATCATGACCGGACGGGGTACTGCTCTGTTCGCACGCGGCGCCTGAAACCGGCGGGGTGCCTTCGATATACTGCTGAGTAGTGCGCGGCTGCGGCGCATCAGCTGGGCCAGTGTTGTCCCGCGTGACAGGGCCAGTGTCGTCCCGATCCCCACCATCACCGCTTCCGGCAATGGCGGCGAACGAGACGACAGGAGCGCACTGGATGGCATCTGCCTCCCTTCAGTCTGGGACTGGCCTCTACGACCCCAGGAACGAGCACGATGGCTGCGGCGTCGGCTTTGTGGCGGATCTCACCGGCGAGCGCCGCCACGACACTGTCGCCAGGGCTCTCACGGTGCTGCGGAACCTCGACCACCGGGGCGCGAAGGGCGCCGACCCGCAGTCCGGGGACGGGGCGGGCATTCTCACCCAGATGCCGGATCAGCTGCTGCGGGCGCGCTGCGACTTTGAGCTGCCCCCGGCTGGTCAGTACGCCGCTGGCCTGGCATTCCTGCCCGCCGACCCGGCGGAGGCAGCGCTGCAGCAGGACGGAGTCGCGCGGATCGCCCGGCAGGAGGGGCTGACTGTCGCCGGCTGGCGCGCGGTCCCGTATGACGAGAATTACTGCGGAAACGGGGCTCGAACCGTCCTGCCGCAGCTCGTCCAGCTGGTCGTTTCTGGTGTCGCCGGCGAGTCGGGGATCGCACTTGACCGCAAGGCCTTCTGCCTGCGCAAGCGGGCCGAGCACGAGACCGGTCTCTACCTCGCCAGCCTGGCCACCGCCACCATCGTCTACAAGGGCATGCTGACGGCGCTGCAGCTCGAGCCGTTCTTCGCCGACCTGTCGGACCCGCTGTACGTCTCGGCGATCGCGCTGGTGCACGCCCGCTTCTCCACCAATACGTTCCCGTCCTGGCCGCTGGCGCATCCCTACCGGCTGATCGCCCACAACGGCGAGATCAACACCATCCGGGGCAACCGCAACTGGATGCGCGCCCGCGAGGCTCAGCTGGCCGCGGATGTGCTCGGTACCGACACGGCCGGGCGGGGCGTCGAGCGGCTGCTGCCCATCCTCGACGACGGCGTCAGCGACTCGGCCAGCTTCGACTCCTGTCTGGAGCTGCTGCACCTCGGCGGGCGGTCGCTGCCGCACGCGGTGCTGATGATGATCCCGGAGCCGTGGGAGAACAACTTCGCCATGGACCCGGCCCGCCGCGACTTCTACCGGTTCCACGCCGCGCTGATGGAGCCGTGGGACGGCCCGGCGCTGATTGCCTTCACCGACGGCACGGTCATCGGCGCCGTACTGGACCGCAACGGCCTGCGGCCGGGCCGGTACTGGGTGACCGACGACGGGCTCGTGGTGCTCGCCAGCGAGGTTGGCGTGCTCGACATCGAGCCGGGCCGGGTGATCCGCAAGGGGCGGCTGCAGCCGGGCCGGATCTTCCTGGCCGACACCGCGGCGGGCCGCATCATCGAGGACGAGGAGGTCAAGTCCGCGCTGGCAGCCGAGCACCCGTACGGCGACTGGCTGCACGCGGGAATGATCCACCTGCGGACGCTGCCGGAGCGCTGCCGGGAGCTGCCCGACAGCCGGGTGCTGCTGGTGCAGCAGCAGGAGTTCGGTTACACCGAGGAAGACCTGCGGGTCCTGCTCGCGCCGATGGCGCGCACTGGCGGCGAGCCCCTGGGCTCCATGGGCACCGACACTCCGCTGGCCGTGCTTTCGGACCGGCCGAGACTGCTGTACGACTACTTCAGCCAGCTGTTCGCGCAGGTGACGAACCCGCCGCTGGACGCGATCCGGGAGGAACTCGTCACCGCGCTTGGCAGTGCGACCGGCCCTGAGCACAACCTGCTCGATCCGGGGCCGGCCTCGTGCCGCCAGGTGGTGCTGCCGTTCCCGGTGATCGGCGACAGCGACCTGGCCAAGATCGTGCACGTCAACGACGACGGGGACCTGACCGGGTTCGCGTCGCACGTCGTCGACGGCCGCTACGACGTGGCCGGCGGTGGCGCGGCGCTGGCGGCCCGGCTTGCCGCGATCCGGGCCGAGGTGTCGGCCGCTATCGCGCGCGGGGCGCGGATCATCGTGCTATCCGACCGCGGCGCCGAGGCCGGCGGCGGCGAGCACGGCCCGCAGGCGGGCGGCCCTGTCGGACGAGGCACTGCCGGACCAGGCACGGGTGACGACCGGCTCGCGCCGATCCCGTCGCTGCTGCTGACCGGCGCGGTGCATCACCACCTCATCGCCGAGCGGACTCGTACGATGGCGGGCCTGGTGGTGGAGTCCGGTGATGCCCGCGAGTGCCACCACATCGCGCTGCTGCTCGGCTACGGCGCGGCGGCCGTCTGCCCGTACCTGGCCATCGAGTCGGTCGAGGAACTGGTGCGCCGGGGGACGTTGCGCGACGTCACCGAGCGCCAGGCCGCCGCCAACCTCATCACGGCGCTGGGCAAGGGCGTGCTCAAGATCATGTCCAAGATGGGCGTGTCGACGGTGGCTTCTTACACCGGCGCACAGCTGTTCGAGGCGGCCGGCCTGTCGGCTGAGGTCATCGACTCGTGCTTCGCCGGTACCTCGTCGCCACTGGGCGGCATCGGGTTCACCGAGATCGCCCGCGAGGTCGGCCGGCGGCACGCGATCGCCTACCCGGCCCGTGGCGGCCGGCCGCACCAGCGGCTGGAGACCGGCGGTGAGTACCAGTGGCGGCGCGACGGCGAGCCGCACCTGTTCAGCCCGGAGGCCGTGTTCAGGCTCCAGCACGCCACCCGCAGCGGGCAGGAGAAGATCTTCCGGGACTACACCCGGCTCGTGGACGACCAGTCGGCCGCCCTGATGACCCTGCGCGGCCTGCTGCGCATCCGCGGCATCGACGACGAGACGGTCGACAACAAGGCAATCGACAACCTCCGGGCCGGCCCGCCGGCCTCCGGGCACCGGTGCCGCTCGATGAGGTCGAGCCCGTTTCCAGCATCGTGACGCGGTTCGCGACCGGGGCCATGTCGTACGGGTCGATCTCGGCGGAAGCGCACGAGACGCTCGCGATCGCGATGAACCGGATCGGCGGCCGGTCCAACACCGGGGAGGGCGGCGAGGACGCGCGCCGGTTCGTGCCGGACGCCAACGGGGACCTGCGCCGCTCCTCGGTGAAGCAGGTGGCGAGCGGGCGCTTCGGCGTCACCAGCGAGTACCTGGTCAACGCCGACGACCTGCAGATCAAGATGGCGCAGGGGGCCAAGCCGGGGGAGGGCGGGCAGCTACCCGGTCACAAGGTGTACCCGTGGATCGCCGCCACCCGGCACTCGACGCCGGGCGTGGGCCTCATCTCCCCGCCGCCGCACCACGACATCTACTCGATCGAGGACCTGGCGCAGCTCATCCACGACCTGAAGAACGCGAACCCGGCGGCCCGGGTGCACGTGAAGCTCGTGGCCGAGATGGGCGTTGGCACGGTCGCGGCCGGGGTGGCCAAGGCGCACGCCGATGTCGTGCTGGTCTCCGGGCACGATGGCGGCACCGGCGCGGCGCCGCTGACCAGCATCAAGCATGCGGGCGGACCCTGGGAGCTCGGCCTGGCCGAGACCCAGCAGACGCTGCTGCGCAATGGCCTGCGGGACCGGATCGTGGTGCAAGTCGACGGCCAGCTCAAGACCGGCCGCGACGTCATCGTGGCCGCGCTGCTCGGCGCGGAGGAGTTCGGCTTCGCCACGGCGCCGCTCGTGGTGGCCGGCTGCGTCCTCATGCGGGTGTGCCACCTGGACACCTGCCCGGTCGGCGTGGCGACTCAGAACCCTGAGCTCCGGCGCCGGTTCTCCGGCCAGCCCGAGTTCATCGTCCGGTTCTTCGAGTTCCTCGCCCGGGAGGTACGGGAGTACCTGGCGCAGCTGGGCTTCCGCTCGCTGGACGAGGCGATCGGGCACGCCGAGCTGCTGGACGCACGCGCCGCGGTCGGCCATTGGAAGGCGTCCGGGCTCGACCTGGAACCGGTGCTGCATGTGCCGGAGCTCCCTGCGGACGCGGCCCGCCGGTGCGTCGCCCGTCAGGACCACGGGCTGGACAAGGCCCTGGACAACACGCTGATCCTGCTGGCCGAGGGCGCGCTGGCGGACGGCACGCCGCTCCAGCTCGAGCTGCCGGTGCGCAACGTCAACCGGACCGTCGGCACCATGCTCGGCAGCGAGCTGACCCGCCGCTGGGGTGGCGAGGGCCTGCCGGACGACACCATCGTGGTGAACCTGACCGGATCGGCCGGCCAGTCACTCGGCGCGTTCCTGCCCCGCGGCATCACGCTGCGGCTGCGCGGCGACGCCAACGACTACCTGGGCAAGGGACTGTCGGGCGGGCGCATCGTGGCCGCCCCGGACCCGGCCGCTCGGTTCGTGGCCGAGCAGAACGTCATCGCCGGGAACGTCATCGGCTACGGCGCCACCAGCGGCGAGATGCTGCTGCGCGGCGTGGTGGGCGAGCGGTTCTGCGTACGCAACTCCGGAGCGGTCGCGGTGGCCGAGGGGACCGGCGATCACGGCTGCGAGTACATGACCGGCGGCCGGGTCGTGGTACTCGGTCCGGTCGGCCGGAACTTCGCGGCTGGCATGTCCGGAGGCATCGCCTACCTGCTCGATCCTGACCCGTCCCGGGTGAACACGCAGCTGGCCGACCTGGCGGGATGCCGGCCGAGGATGCCGGGTTCCTGCGGGAGCTGATCGAGCGGCATCACGCGGAGACCGGGTCGGCGGTCGCGGCCGGCCTGCTAGCGGACTGGGAGGCCGCGCTGCCGCGCTTCGGCCGGGTGATGCCGCGTGACTACCAGCGGGTACTGGCGGCAGCCCGGCAGGCCGAGCAGGACGGCGCCGACGTGAGCGCGGCCGTGATGGCCGCGGCGACTGGCTGAGGAGGCTGCAGATGGCGAACCCGCGGGGTTTCCTGACCACGCCCCGGCAGACACCTGCCCGGCGGCCGGTCGACATCCGGATCACCGACTGGCGCGAGGTGTACACCGAGTTCGGCGCGGACGCCGCCGAGCGGCAGGCAGGCCGGTGCATGGACTGCGGCATCCCGTTCTGTCACGCGGGCTGTCCGCTCGGCAACCTGATCCCGGAGTGGAACGACCTGGTCCACTCAGGCGACTGGCGGGCGGCGGCAGAGCGGCTGCATGCGACAAACAACTTCCCGGAGTTCACCGGGCGGCTGTGCCCGGCCCCGTGCGAGTCGGCCTGCGTGCTGGGCATCAGCGCCGACCCGGTGACAATTAAGCAGGTCGAGGTGGAGATCATCGACCGGGCCTGGGCGGAGGGCTGGGTGCCGCCGCGCCGGCCGTCGCCGGCCGCGCTGGCAGCCGGCCAGAAGGTCGCGATCATCGGCTCGGGCCCGGCTGGGCTGGCCGCGGCGCAGCAGCTGACCCGCGCCGGGCATGCGGTGACGGTTTTCGAGCGGGCGGACGCGCCGGGCGGGCTGCTGCGGTACGGAATTCCCGAGTTCAAGATGGAGAAGCGGCACCTGGACCGCCGTCTGATCCAGATGCTGGCCGAGGGCACTGAGTTCCGGTGCGGCACCGAGGCCGGGCGCGATGTCACTGCCGAGGACCTGCGCCGCGACTTCGCCGCGATCGTCCTGGCCTGCGGGGCCACGGTGCCGCGTGAACTGCCGGTGCCGGGCGCCGGGCTGGACGGCATCCACCAGGCGATGGAGTACCTGCCGCTGGCGAACCGGGTGGTCGTCGCGGCTGGCGACGCGGGCGGCGGCCGGGCCGGGGACGGCCGGGCCCGGTCCCGGCGCGGTGCAGCCGATCCGGCGGCGGGTCCGGTCGCCGAGACGACGATCTCCGCCCGCGGGCGCACCGTGGTGATCATCGGCGGTGGCGACACCGGCGCTGACTGCCTCGGAACCGTGCTCCGGCAGGGCGCGCTGTCGGTCACGCAGTTCGAGATCCTGCCGCAGCCGCCGGAGGAGCGCCCGCCCGGCCAGCCGTGGCCGGTGCATCCGGCTATTTTCCGGGTGTCGAGCGCGCACGAGGAAGGCGGCGAGCGGGTCTACGCGGTGTCGACTCAGCGCTTTCTCGATGATGGCGACGGGCGGGTTCGCGGCCTGGAGCTCGTCGAGGTGGAGCCGGCTGCGGGCGGCTTCGCGCCGGCGCCAGGCACGGAGCGCGAGGTCCCGTGCGACCTGGTGCTGCTGGCCATGGGCTTTACCGGAGCGGAGGCCGGGCCGCTGGCCACCGGACTCGGTGTCGGGTTCGACAGCCGGGGCAACGTCGCCCGGGACGACAGCTACGCGACCAGCGTCCCCGGCGTGTTCGTCGCCGGTGATGCGGGGCGGGGCCAGTCGCTCATCGTGTGGGCGATTGCCGAGGGTCGCTCGGCGGCGGCAGCGGTGGACGCGTATTTGTGCGGCGACACCTCGCTGCCGCCGGTGATCGCCCCTACGACCGTGCCCTTGCGGTAACACGGTGCCCTTGCGGTAACGGGTAACGTCGCAGCATGCCCGCGGCGTACCTGCCGAGTCCTAGCAGCGCGGTCTGGCATCTGGGATCCATCCCGGTGCGGGCCGACGCGCTGTGCATGGTGCTCGGCGTGCTGGCGGGGCTGTGGCTGACGGACCGGCGGTACCGGGGCTCCGGCGGCCGGCCTGGCGTGATCCTCGAGGTGGCGACGATGGCTGTGCCGGTCGGCCTGATCGGGGCTCGCCTCTACAGCGTGCTGACCAACTGGGGCCGGTACTTCGGCCCCGGCCGGGACTGGACGGACCTGCTGCGGGTCTGGAACGGCGGCATGGGGGTGGCCGGCGCGGTTGCCGCCGGGGCACTGGCCGCCTGGGCGTACTGCCGGCGGACTGGAGTCGACGTCGGTCCGGTCGCACTCGCCGCGGCTCCGGCCCTGGGCGTCGCCCAGGCGATCTCGGTCTGGGGTAACTGGTTCAGCCAGCAGCTATACGGCGGGCCGTCCAGCCTGCCGTGGGCGGTCGCGATCTCGCCGCAGCACCGGGAGGCTGGATATCAGGCGGCAGCCACGTTCCAGCCGCTGTTCGGCTACGAGTCGGCTGCCGACCTGGTCATCGCGCTCGCCCTCGGCTACCTGATCCGCAAGGGTTACCTGCTCTCGGGCCGCAGCGCGTTCGCGCTGTACGCCGCGCTGTGGGCGACAGCAGCAGCGGTGATCGAGGCACTGCGCGTCGATTACTCGCCTCGCCTGCTCGGCGTGCGGATCAACCTGGCTGGCATGCTCGTCATCGCCGCCGGCGCGCTCACGTACCTGGTGGCGCAGCACCGGCGGCGCCTCAAGCGCCCCTTCGCGCCTGCGGACGAGGCCGCTGAGGCGCCAGCGATCCTCCGTGCGCGCTCGGCGGGCGCGACGGCAGGCCGCATCGGCCTGACGGGTGCGGACGGCTCGGCGGACCCGCCGGGCGCTGCGCCAGGGCCGGGCCCGGAGGGCTAAGCCGGGGTCCCGCGACGGCCACAACTCGCCAACGGTCAGGTAACCATTCACTGGCGGACCTTGCCGGCACCACACGTGGCGGACATACCCTGCCAATTGGGGAGGGCCTCTGTGACGGCCAGGTCACGGGAGCCACGGGGACTAGGGAGCGCGACGAGGATGCTGCGGGCGCCGTTCGTGCTGCGGCGGACGCGGTCGGCCTGGCTCCTGGTCAGCTGCCTCATGCTGTCCGTCCTCATCACGGCGGCGCTGGTGTCGGCGCTGATCAGCTTCTACTCCGTCGCCCTCCCGGTGACCGTCCGGCAGGAGCTGGCGAGCTCCCGGGCGATGGCGGTGACGCTGACAACCGAGACCAGCGGGTCGGCCGGGGCGGTCACCGCGGCCGTGACCAGGCGCATGCACGCGGCGTTCGGCTCGGCGCCCTATCAGCAGGCCGAGTCGCTGTGGTCGAACGACCTGCAGGTGCCGGGCCCGCGTGTAGCGGGAAACGTTCCGGTGCTGCAGGCTGCCTCCATCACCGGCATCAGCGCGCACGCGCGTCTGATGAGCGGCAGCTGGCCCGCCGCTCCGCCGGCCGGGCAGCCGCTCGGCGTCGCACTGCCCGCCAGCGCAGCGGCACGCCTGCACCTGCGGACTGGCTCGGTACTCCGGACGCACCTGATCGGCGCCAGGGCCGCGCTGACGCTGCGGGTGACGGGGGTCTTCCGCGCGATCGCCCCGGATTCGGACTACTGGCGCGTCAACGAGATCGGCCCGTCCGCCGAGTCCGCCGGTGGCGGGTTCGACACCTACGGCCCGGCAGTAGTCAGCCCGGCAGCGCTGGGCACTGGCGGCGTCCTGGTCCCGAATCAGGCCACCTTCGTGCTGCTCCCGGTGGTCAGCAAGCTCAAGCCCGGCGAGCTCACCGCGCTGGCGGCCCGGCTGCGAGCTGCGGACGCCGCGCTGACCAGCGGCGGCAATACCGAGGTCAGCACCGCTCTGCCAGCCACCCTGGTGAATGTGGCAGCGGGCTTGCGCGCCGCTCAGTCCCTGGTCATCATCAGCGGGCTGCAGCTCCTGCTGCTTGCCGGTGCAGCCCTGGCGCTCGCCGCACGGCTGCTGGCGGGCAACCGCGACGAGGAGACGGCGCTGCTGGCCGCCCGCGGCGCCGCGCGCTGGCAGCTGCTCCGCCCGAGCCTGACTGAGGGACTGCTGGCGTGCGCCATCGCCGCGGCGGCGGGCGCAGTCGGCGGTGCCTGGCTCGCGGCGGCCGTGCTGTCTGGTGTCGTCGGGCGGCGACAAGAGCCGGTCAGCCTGGGCGGCGACGTCTGGCTGGCCGCCGCGGCGGTGGTGGCCGGCTGCCTGCTGATCGTGCTCTGGCCGGCGCTGCGGCCGCCGGAGATCGCCGCCGTCCGGGTGCGCCGCGGCCGCCAGGCTGCGATCGCGTCCGTTGCCGCCGCCGGCGCCGACATCGCCCTGATCGCGCTCGCGGTCGTGTGTGTGCACGAGCTGCTCACTTATTCGGCCGCTTCCGGGTCAGGCATCGACCCGGTCATCGTGGCCGCGCCGGCGCTGGCGCTGGCGGGGCTCGCGCTGATCCCGCTTCGCCTGCTGCCGCTCGCGGCCCGCGGACTCGAGCGGCTGACCGCGCGGAGCAGGCAGCTCGGAACCGCTATGGCCAACTGGGAGATCAGCCGCAGGCCAGTGCGGCAGAGCGGCCCGGCACTGCTGGTCATCCTGGCCGTCGCCACCAGCACGCTCGCACTCGCGCAATACCAGAGCTGGCGGCAGTCGGTGCACGACCTGGCTGCCTTCGCTGCCGGTAGTCAGGTCAGGGTCGGGCTCGCCAGCGCGGAGCCGCTGTCCGGCGTCACCGGCGTCACCCGGCTGCGGGGTGTCACCGCCGCCATGCCGGTCGGCGAGCAGTCCCTCAGCAACGGGCAGCTGCTGGCCATCAGCGGACCGCAGGCGGCCGCCACGGTCACCATGCGTTCCGATTTGTCGCAGCAGGTCCCGGTGTCGCGGCTGTGGAGCTATCTGGACCGGCGTGCAGGCCGACTGCCCGGCCTGACGGTACCTGGCCGGCCGGAGCGGCTGGCGATCACCGCCAGCATGACGGGCGGCGCCGGGGGGCAGCTCGGGCCGGTGTCGGCCACCGTGACGGTCCAGGACCGGTACGGTCTCGCCTACGCGCTGCCATCGGGCACGATGCCAGCGGACGGCCGGCCGCATCGGCTTATCGTCCGGCTTGGCGCCGCGTCCGGCATCGCCTACCCGCTGCGGCTCATCGGGCTCTCGGTGACCTACTCCATGCCGCCGGACCCCGGTGCGCTTGCGGCCGATGGCAACTCCGTCATCACGTTCAGCTCAGTTGCCGCGAGCGCCGGTCAGTCCGCGCCCTTCGGCAGGCCGTTCGCGGCCGGCCAGGCGCTGGCAGGCTGGCGGGCGCGGGTCTTCGCGCCAGGCCTTCAAGATAGCCAGCAGCAAGAGTCGCACGGATCACTGCGGCCGTCGGTCATCAACTGGGGCGCCGCGGGCCGGGACGCAGAGCTGACCTTGTATCCGGGCAGCGGCCCGGAGCTCCCGCGCGGAGTGACCCGGCCGCAGCCGGGAATGGCCAGCATTCCCGGACAGGTGCAGATCACCATTCCGCCCTCGCGGCTCGGCGTGCCGCTCATCGCGACCACTGCCTTCCTGCGCGCGAACAGCATCTCCGCCGGCTCGTCCGTGCCCGTCAGCATCGCCGGCACGAACGTGGCCGCCTACGTGGCCCAGACCGTCTCGCAGTTCCCGACCGTGACCTCAGGCGGCGCCGTCATCGCCGACCAGGCAACGCTCCAGGACGCGCTGATCAGCGCAGGCGGGGCCCCGCTGCCAGCGACGTCCTGGTGGCTGAGCACCGCTGGCGGGCGGCCGCCCTCCGGCCTGCCCGCAGGCTCGAGCGTGGTAGTCGCCACCGCGCTGGCGAGCTCGCTGGAGCATGCCACAGTGTCGGCCGCGCCCGTCCGGGCCGCGCTCGCCGTCGCCGCGGCTGCGGCAGTGCTCGCGGCGCTCGGCTTCTGCGTCAGCGTTGCGGCGAGCGCGCGCTCCCGGCGGGTACAGCGAGCGCTGCTGGCTGCCCTCGGGGTGTCTTCCGGCGCGCAGGCCAGGCTGTTCTGCCTCGAGGAGATCATGATCAGCGGGCCCGCGGCACTGGTGGGGCTTGGGCTCGGGATAGGCCTCGCGCACCTGCTCGTGCCGGCCGTCACCCTCACGGCGAGCGCCGGGCTGCCCGTGCCGTTTGTCCTCGTGCGGCTGCCGATCGCCTGGGTGTGCCTGATCGTGCTCGCAGTGCCGGCGATCCCTGTGCTGGCGGCGCTGATCACGGCAACACGGCAGCCGGATCCGGCTGCTCAGCTGCGCGCGGCGGAGGCAGCGGGATGACGGGCAGGCACGACGGCACCGGGGTCGGCAGGCGTGCCCGGATGCGCATCGCCGCCCGCTGGCGTCAGCTGACAGGCGCAGCGTCCGGTACCGCCGTCGCCTTCTGCCTGCTCGCCTGTGCGTGCACGCTGGCCGCGGTCGCGGGACCGCGAGCGAGCACGCAGACGCGAACGGCGGCGCTCCGTCAGCTCGCCGCCGCGACGCCCGCGATCCAGACTGCCGTGATCGGCATGTCGGACGCCAACACGCTGGGGTCGGCGGCTGCGCCCGGCGGGTCGGTCGGTCGCAGTCAGCTGCTGGCAGCGCAGGCGCAGCTGCGCCACAATCTGGCCAGGTCGGTGCCGCTGGGTAAGCCAGCCTCCGACTGGGTCGGCCTGACGACCCCGTTCGCTGGCTTCCCTGACAAGTCCCCGGCGGTCGGCAAGTATCCGACGCTCCTCGAGTTGACCTACCGCAGCAACCCGGTCCCGAGCATGCGGGTCGTCGCCGGAGCCCTGCCGTCCGGCAAGCCCGTGACCGCCTCGGCTCGCGCCGGGTCCACCGTCACGCTGCAGGCCGCCGTCACGACCGCGACGGCCAGGCGGTTCAGCCTTGGCGTCGGCTCGCGGCTGCCGCTGGCCGGCACCGACCTGGTCCTGCAGGTGTCGGGCATCGTCGCAGTGACCGATGCGAGCGGGCCATTCTGGCAACTCGACCAGGTCGTCGCGGCGCCGGTATTCGTGCAGTCGCCCGGGAGCAGTCCGTACTGGCAGGGCGGCGCATTCGTAGCCGCCAGCGCGCTGCCGACGCTGAGCGCCGAGTTCAACCCGCCGGACATCCAGCTGACCTGGGTGTTCAGCATGGCCCTCGGCAGGCTGACCGCCAGCCAGGCAGTGAAGCTGGCAGGCAGCCTGCCCGGCACGCTCGCCACGGCCGGCCAGCTGGAGTACCCCGGCGGCGAGGCCGCGGAGGTCAGCCTGAGCTCGGGCGCCACGAACGTGCTCTCCGAGTTCAGCTCGCAGAACAGCGCCGTCGCCAGTGTCATGGACCTGGTCTCGGTCAGTCTCGCCGTAGTCGCGGCCGCGGTCGTGCTGCTCGGCGCCTGGCTGATGGCAGAGAAACGCCGGGAGGAGTTCGCCGTGCTGCGCGCCAGGGGCGCGTCGCGGCGGCAGCTGGCCATCGCCGCGCTGGCCGGCAGTGCGGTAGCCGCGCTACCGGGAATCGCGGCCGGCATCGCGATCGCGGTCCTGCTGACGCCGGGAGGCGGATCGCCGCTCGCCTGGTGGCTGGCCGCGGGGACGCTCCTGGTCGCGCTGGCCGGGCCGGCGGCGATCACCGTGCGGGTGCACCGCGGCTACGCGGCGATGACCAGGCCGGACCAGCCGGCGCCCCGGATGTCCGCACTCCGGCGGCTGATCGCCGAGGCCGCGCTCGGCCTCGCCTCGGTCGGCGGGCTGATCGTGCTGCGGGATCAGGGCGTCGGCAGGCATGAGGACCTGTACGCCAGCGCTGCCCCGATCCTGCTCGCCATCCCGGTCGCGATGGTCGCGCTCAGGCTCTACCCGCTGGTGGTGCGGCCGCTGCTGCTCCTGGCCAGCCGCCGGACCGGCGTGACGGCGTTCCTCGGCCTGGCCAGGGCGGCGCGGGTGTCGGCCACGGCGGTACTGCCGGCCTTCGCGATGGTGCTGGCGCTGTCGCTGGTGTCGTTCGCCGGCATGGTCCGCGGCGCGGTGATCCGCGGCGAGGTGACGCAGTCCTGGCAGGAAGCCGGCGCGGACGCGGTGGTCAGCGTGCCCGTCGGCCTGTCCGCCGCGCAGCAGCGGGCCATCGCGGCTGTGCCCGGCGTACAGCACACTGCGCTGCTTGCGACGATGCCCGCGATGCGCGGCTACTCGGGCAGCCCCCTGAACGTCCTGATCGCCGACCCGGCGCAGTACGCCGCGCTGCGCGCGTCGATGCCGCTCGGGTCCGTGCCCGGCCGGTTCGCCGACTGGCACGGCGGCGCGGCCGCCAGCCGCGCCCGCCCCGTGCCGGTGCTGGCATCCGCCGGGGCAGCCTCCCTGCTCGGGCCCGGTGCCGTCACCCTCATCCTGCAGAACTACCAGCACGTCCGGGTCCAGGTCACCGGGTCGGCGCCGGCCATGTCGCAGGTCCAGGCGGCCGGGCTGAGTGCCGCCGGGTACGTCGTGCTGCCGCGCTCGGCGCTCGGGCCGGGCGCGCCAGCGCCCAACGCGATGCTGGTGGCCGGGTACGATCTGGACACCGGCGCGCTGACTGCGACGGTAGCGCGGTGGCATCTGTCTGGCGCGGAAGTCACGCTCCGGTCGCAGCTGCTGTCGGCGCTCGAACAGGCGCCGCTGCAGCATGCCGCGTACACGGACCTCGAGCTTGGCGGCGATGCCGCGGCGATCGGATGCCTGCTCGTGCTGCTGCTGACGCTCATGCTGTCCGCAGGGTCCCGGCAGATGACGCTGGCCCGGGCGGCGACGATGGGGATGTCGACGGCGCAAGGCCGCTGGCTGGCCCTCATCGAGTCGCTGCCGCAGATCGTGTCCGTGCTGGCCGGCGGGCTCGCCTGCGCGCTGGCGCTTGCGCCGCTTGTCGGGCCGGCGCTCAGCCTGTCGGTGTTCACCGGATCGGCGGCCGGCGTGCCGGTTCGGATCGAGCCGCTGTGGCTGACCGGTACCGCGATCGCACTGCTGGTCCTGGCGATCGCGACGCTGACCGGCCAGACGGTGGCGGCCAGCCGGGGGACACCTCGTTTCCTTCGGATAGGAGGGTAGGACGACCATGGGGAGACTCGCATGACAGGGCCGGGGATCGCCGCGGCAGCCGGCATCGCCGAGCTGGGCGCGGAGGCGCAGCGGGCGAGGACCTCGTACGGCGAGGGCGCCCTCGTCGTCTGCGACCAGGTCGTGCGCATCTACTCCGGCGACGGCATCGAGGTGCAGGCGCTGCAGGGCCTCGACCTGCTGATCGGCCGCGGGGAGCTGGTCGCGATGGTCGGCGCGTCTGGCAGCGGCAAGTCCACCCTGATGAACATCCTGGCCGGGCTGGACACCCCGAGCGCGGGACGGGTGCAAGTCGCCGGGCAGGACATCGGCTCGCTTGGCGCCAGGGAGCGGCTGACGTACCGCCGTCAGCAGGTCGGATTCGTCTGGCAGCAGACCTCGCGCAACCTGCTGCCGTACCTCACCGGCAGGCAGAATGTGGTCACGCCGATGCGGTTCAACCGCTACCCCCGGCGGCAGCGGAACGAGCGCGTCACGGAGCTGCTCGGCATTCTCGGCGTGGCGCACTGCGCGGACCGGGTGCCGTCGGCGATGTCCGGTGGGGAGCAGCAGCGGATGGCCATCGCGACCGCGCTGGCGAACGACCCGGCGCTGCTGCTGGCCGACGAGCCCACTGGTGAGCTGGACAGTCACACCGCGCAGGACGTGTTCCGGGCGCTGCAGACGGCCAATACCGAGCTTGGCGCCACCGTGCTGGTCGTCACGCATGACTCCGCTGTGTCGCACCAGGTGCAGCGGACGGTCGCCATCAGGGACGGCCGGACTAGCTCGGAGACGCTGCGGCACGACGCGGCCGACGAGTCGGGCAAGACCGTGCGCCAGGCTGTCGAGTACGCGGTCCTGGACCGGGCCGGCCGGGTGCAGCTGCCACGGGACATGACCGAGCGGCACCAGATGCGCGACCGCGTCCGGCTGCGTTCGCTGGACGATCACATCGGCGTCTGGCCGGACCAGCCGGCTGCGGCGGCCGACTCGGGCGAAGAGGACCTGGCGCGATGACGGAGCACGCCATCAGCGGGCGCACCCGGGGCGTGCCACCCGGCCTGGACGACAGTAGCCCGATGGTCGTGGCCCGTGACGTCAGCCGGACGTTCGGCCATGGCGGTATCGCCGTGCACGCCGTCCGCCGTGTCTCGTTCACGATCGGCCGCGGTCAGCTCGTGGCCCTGGTCGGCCGGTCGGGCTCCGGCAAGACCACGCTGCTCAACATGGTCGGCGGCCTCGACACGCCGACCAGCGGCGAGGTGCTGCTCGGCGGCCGGAACGTCGCCGCGATGCCCGCACGGGAGCGGACGATGCTGCGACGCAGCACCGTCTCGTTTATCTTCCAGTCGTTCGGGCTGATCCCGATGCTGACTGCCGCCGAGAACGTCGGCATCCCGCTGCGGATCACCGGCACGCCGCGGGCGGAACGCGAGGAGCGCATCAGGCTGCTGCTGAGCGTCGTCGGCCTCGACGGGCACGCGCAGCAGCGGCCGAACGAGCTTTCCGGCGGGCAGCAGCAGCGCGTTGCCATCGCCCGGGCGCTTGCGGTGGCGCCCGAGCTGCTGATCGCCGATGAGCCGACCGGCCAGCTGGACTCCGAGACCGGGCGGCAGATCATGCGGCTGCTGCGGACGGTAGTGGCGACCGAGGGCATCACGGCGCTGGTCGCCACGCACGATCAGGCGCTGCACGACCTGGCCGACGACGTGCTGCGGATCGAGGACGGCGCGCTGATCAGCGCGGAGTGATGTCCGCGAGGAAGCTGATGGCCGCGGCCGCGTTCGCGCGGCGCCAGGCCAGCAGCGTCGCATCGAAACCATCCGGCTCGTCACCCCGCCGTGTGCTGATGGCGCTGGCGATCGGCGCGAGTATCTCGCGCTGCCGGTGCAGCAGGCCGGCCGGGTCAGCGCCGGCCCGGTGCAGCAGCGCCAGCTTCATCAGCAAGTGCGAGCGCACGTCGCGAACATGCTCGACGGGGGTATCCCGCCAGGCCTGCACCGCCATCGCGCCGGCTGCGGTCGCGGTGTAGATCGTGCGCTGCGGGCCGTTACCCGGCTCGACGCCGTCCGCGGTGATCAGGTCCGCGGCAGCGAGCCGGCCGATGGCCCGGTAGACGACGGGCCGCGGGATGTGCCAGACGCGGCCCAGGTCGCCGTCGTTCGCCGTGACCAGGGAGATGGCGAAACCGTGGGTCGGGCGCTCGCTGATGACGGCGAGAACCACCCACTCGGGCAGCGACAGCGCCGGCAGCGAAGGCATGCGCCCGAGCATAACGGCGGCCGGGCGGGTGGTAGTGACTCCGGCAGCCGGACTGAGTAGTCTCGTTGTTACTACCGATCTTCCGGGAGAGCCGTGATGACGGAGGTGACCGCGCTCCGGCGGGCGCCCGAGCCGAAGGCGCCAGCCCTGTGCGCTGTGGCGGGCTGCCTGCCCGACGGCACGCCGTTCTACGCGCCGGTGGGTGAGGTTGTCACGGACGGCAATCTTGTCGTCTGCCATCTCTGCGGACAGCCGAAGCGATCAGTGACCGCGCACCTGCGCGGCCACGGCTGGACGAAACAGCAGTACTGCGCAGCCTTCGGGCTGGAGTACGGCCAGTCGCTGGAGGGGAGCGCGACCCGGAAGCTACGCTCGGCGGCATTCACGGCCCGGCTGCTGTTCGAGCCCGCGGTGCGGGACGGCGGTGCGGCCGGGCGCGCGCGGGCGAAGTCAGGCTCGCTGAGCCGGGACGCAGCCGCGGCCGCCCGCGGCCGCCCCCTCCCCGAGCAGCGCCGCCGGAAGGCCGCCAGCGCTCTCGCACGCGTCCCGCGCGAGTCGATCGCCGCGGCGAGCGCCGAGCGCGCCGCCCGGCAGATCGCCGAGACGGCCGGCCGGGTGGCAGCCGCGAGCGGCTACCGCAGCATCGGAGACCTGGTGCGGGCCCGCGCCGCCGCCGGCGCGAGCCTCGCGGCCGTCAGCCGTGACTGCGGCCTCCACAAGGACTGGCTCTCGCGCCATCTGCCCGCGCTGGACCCGGTTACCGCGCAGTGGGCGGCCGCGGAGGCGGCGCGCGCACGGGCCGCTGCGGCGGACGAGCGCTGGCGGGACGTACTGACTCGCCTCGACTTCGCCGACGTCAGCAGCTACCTGCGAGACCGGCATGCGGTCCGGCACCAGACGGTCAACCAGATTGCCGCCGAAGCGGGTGTCAGTCATCACGCCGTTCAGTCCGCGCTGCGCCGCCACGGCATGGCCGCGGAGCTGTATGCCGGGCGCCGTCACGCGGCCCGCGAGCGCGCGGCAGCGGTAGCAGCGACCGTCGGATTCGGCAGCATCGCCGAGTACGTTGCCCGGCGCCGCGCGGACGGCTGCACCTGGGCTGCGATAGCGGCCGAGTCCGGCCAGCCGCAGAGCTGGCTGCGCCGCTACAGCAGCTAGTCCCGTCGCCTCGAACTCTGGCTCCGCAACCGGGAGTATGGTCCGTGTGCCCGCGAGTGAGGAGGGTGCATGGACTTCACGAACCAGACGGCGGTGGTCACCGGGGCTGCTTCCGGGATCGGCCGCGCCGTTACTCTGGCCCTGGCCGGAAACGGGGCCGTGGTGTTCGCAGCCGACCGTGACCTCGCCGGTGCGCAGCGCACTGCGGCGGCGCACGAGCGCATCACCGCGACGTACCTCGACCTGACCTCCGGGGAGTCCATCCGGCTCGCGCGGGACGAAGTGATGGGCGCTGTCGGCCACGTTTCTATCCTGGTGAATGCGGCCGGCTGGGATGCTCCCGGCCCGTTCATGTCGACTGGGGAGGAGTTCTGGCGGCAGGTGGTGGACATCAACTACCTGGGTCACGTGCGGGTGTCGCACGCGTTCCTCGAGCCGATGATCGCGGCGGGTCAGGGCGGCAAGATCGTGAACCTGGCAAGCGACGCCGGCCGCGTGGGCAGCAGCGGCGAGACTGTCTACGCGGGGGCGAAGGGCGGCGTGATCGCGTTCACCAAATCGCTGGCGCGGGAGGTGGCCCGGCACCAGATCAACGTGAACTGCGTCTGCCCCGGCCCGACCGACACGCCACTGTTCATGACGCTGCCGGAGGGCATCCGGGAGGGGCTCATCCGGGCGATTCCGTTCCGGCGGGTCGCGCAGCCCGAGGAGATAGCGGATGCCGTGCTGTTCTTCGCCTCCGATATGGCGCGCTACGTCACTGGTCAGGTGCTGAGCGTCAGCGGCGGCCTCACGATGGCGGGCTGACACCACGCCGGGCTGGCAGAATAAGCCGTCTCACCATAAGGAGACTCTATGGACGATGCGCCGGAAATCATGCCGAGAGCGGCCCAGCCGTACGCGGGCATCTCAGCATGGGTGACTATGGCGGCTGTCGGCTCGGTGGCTGATCGCCTTCCCGAGATCTTCGGCTGGCTCGGCGCTCGCGGTGTCGCGCCGGCCGGCCCGCCGTTTTTCCGCTACCACGTGATCGACATGGAGCGAGAGCTTCTGGTTGAGGCCGGCGTTCCGGTCGCATCGCCGGTCGAGGATGACGGCGAGATCCGCGCTGGGACCCTGCCGGCCGGCCGGTTCGCCGTGATGACTCATACCGGCGCTCCGCCGACCCTGGTGGCCGCCACTGCGGCCCTGCTCGACTGGGCGGAGGAGCGCGGACTGTCCTGGGACGTCTCGGAGACTGACGCGGGGGAGAAGTGGGGCTGCCGCCTGGAGTCCTACCTGACCGACCCCGCCGAGCAGCCGGACACCAGTAAATGGCAAACGGAGCTGGCGTTCCGGGCCAGCAGGGCGAACGAGTTGGGCAGCCGCCCGCGCCAGGCCTCCGCGTTGACGCCGGCGGGCCGCCAGAATGGCTCGGGGTATTCGGCGACGTGCAGGAGCTCCAGGCCGGCCGAGATCACCGCACTGATGATCTCGGCGAGCGTGCGCTGCCATTCCACCGCACCGCGAGCGGGGAAGGTGTCGTTGCGGTGGCCGCGGCTGAAGTAGCTGCGGTCGGGCCGGATCCGGGCCTGATCCTCGTCCCAGCTCCACAGCGGCACGATCGGGTGACCCTCGTAGACGAAGAGGTGACCGCCGGGACGCAGCAGTCGCGCCACGTCCTGCGCCCACGGCGTGATGTCGGGCAGCCAGATCAGCGCCCCCTTGCCGGTGTAGACCAGATCCGCGCACTCGCTGCGCAGCGGGCAGCCGGGAAGCGCGGCGACCACGTAGCGAGCCGGGACCGTCAGCTGCCGGGCGCGCCGCTGTGCGGCCGTCGCGGCGACTTCGCTGAAGTCGACACCCACGACCCAGCAGGCACCGGCCGCGACGAGCGCGATGTCGTCGAGGCCGTTGCCGCTCTGCAGGTGTACGACGCCGGGCGACGACCCCAGGAGCGGGCGCAGGACCTCGAGCTCGCGGTCGGTGAGCTCCGACTCGGCTCGGGAGCGGGCCAGGAGTTTCCTGATGCTCGCGCACGTACTTCTGCGAGGCGTCTTCCCACGCGATGCGATTCAGCCTGACATCGGAGTCCACGATCCCGACTCTTCCGCGAGTACGGCGCGATCGGCAACCGGCGAACCGGCGCGAAGCTTGCCGGGCAGCTTCAGTATTTCGGGCCGACGAACTCGTCAAGCCGCGCGACGGCCTCTCGACGGGCCACCGAAATGTTGTTACGCCGCGTGAATCGCCACTTCACCTCAAGCCGATCGAGCACCTCGCCGCAGATCTCGAGGATGTCCCGCGACTCGTTGGTGAACATATACCTCGGGTACTCATACCAGTGATCGCCGTCGGCCAGCGGACGCCGGACGCGGTTGGTGAACCTGCATCCGTCGGAGTGAAAGAGCCCACGCGCAAGGCGGCCAGGATACTGGCTGGTGATCTCGCGCTGCCACGCCGCCAGCGCGATCCTGCGCTTGTGCTTCTCGCCGGGCCCATGCTGAGGAAACAGGCAGGGCCAGTGCTTGGAGGAGGCCTGCACGTACTTGCAGCCTTCGCTCTGCACGAGGCTCACCTTGTTGTCGGGCCGGACGGCTTTAACCGCCGCCTGGCATTCGGCCAGCAAGCCTGGCCAGGCGTCAGCGCACGCGATGCGCATGATCCAGATTCCCATGGAAGGCTTGCCGCAGACGCTGATGCAACCGTCACCCAAATAGAGCCCGAGCAGGTACGCATAATCG
Source organism: uncultured Actinomycetota bacterium (assembly GCA_963711535.1). Taxonomy (GTDB): domain Bacteria; phylum Actinomycetota; class Actinomycetes; order Streptosporangiales; family Streptosporangiaceae; genus JAJYUU01. Next base: position 227,977 of record CAVQEN010000020.1, read on the forward strand.
CTTCCAGGCTCTGGGAGCGTCGGCACCGGTGCACACCGTGGGCACACGGAATGGAGGTTCTGTCGTCCTCGGTCCGGATAGAAATACCATTCGCGCAAGGTACGGACAGAAACGTGAGTGCGCAGGCTCGTCTCGCGAAAGCTCAGGCCGCTCTCCAGGAGCGCCATCGCACAGTCGCGAGCTGCACGCTTGTACATGGATAAAGCATGACATTGGGCTCTGACAATTCCGGGAACCAAGGCGAGCACGCGAAATACGGGCCAGTAAGACTACGGCCGGCCCCGTTTGGTTGGTGCCCCGGGTGGGATTCGAACCCACACTGTACGGCTTTTGAAACCGCTCTCTCTCCCGGTTGGAGTAACGGGGCCCGCCGCCTCAGCCGGAGGCGCTGAACGTCAATGTACCGGGTCTTCGGTACGCTCTGCTCGTGAGTAAGACCCCCTTCAACGTCGTGATCGCCGAGGACGAGGCGCTGATCAGGCTTGATCTGCGCGAGATGCTCGAGGAGGAGGGCTACGTCGTAGCCGGCGAAGCCTCCGATGGCGAGACTGCCATCAAGCTGGCCGAGGAGACGCGTCCTGACCTGGTGATCCTGGACGTCAAGATGCCCGGCCTCGACGGGATCTCCGCCGCCGAGCGGATTACTGCCAGTCAGGTAGCGCCGGTGATCATACTGACCGCGTTCTCGCAGCGCGAGCTCGTCCAGCGGGCCAGCGAGGCGGGCGCGATGGCGTATCTGATCAAGCCCTTCACCAAGGCTGACCTGGTACCGGCGATCGAGGTGGCGGTGAGCCGGTTCGCCGAGATTGCCGCCCTGAACAAGGAGGCCGCCAGCCTCCGGGAGCGGCTCGAGGTGCGCAAGCTGCTCGACCGGGCCAAAGGCGCGCTCCAGGACACCCAGGGCATGACCGAGGCGCAGGCGTTCCGGTGGATCCAGAAGACGTCCATGGACCGGCGCCAGACGATGCGCGCGGTCGCCGAGGAAGTGCTCGCCGAGGCGGAGAAGACGGCCGCCGGCGAGGCGGGCACGACGGCTGAGCCGGGTAACCAGGCGCAGGCGGACGGCAAGGGTCAGTCGGACGGTCAGGGTCAGGCCGACGGCGACACCAACCCGGTCGGCTAGCTCGCCAGAACATCGCCATAGCCAGGCATGCGATCCGCTTGCCGGGCTGTTTGCTGCCGTCGAGGCGTCTGGTGGGGCCGAACTGGGCTTGGCCTGTGAAGGCAAGCGGACGGGGCCAGCCACACAACCCCCGTTGTGACCGGCGCCCGCCGCTTGCGGCCGCCGGACGCCGGAAGCGGTCGACGGTCATGAGCCACGAACCTTTGGTGCCATGTCGGCCTTCCCCGGGCCAGCACGTTCTCTACTCGGTCGCCTTGCTCTCCATCCACGTTAGCGATGGGCGGCTGCGGCGCGCAAAGACACCGGGATTCCGCTGCCCGAATGACGGAAACGTCCGATAGCTGCGCCTCGCTGCAGGCCGGCTTCCGGCCCGGTTCCGACCACTTCGGGTCACAACGCCGTCCAATCCCACGCCGTGATGCCCGGCAGCCGTGATGCCCGGATTTGTGCCTGCTGATTCCCTGCCCCGCCCCTGCCGGGAGGTCGGTCAGAGTCGATGGCTGACGGGGCGGGCGGCCGCGGTGGGACAGACTGCCGACGGGAACTGGGTCAGGCTGGCCCGTACGGCGGGCGCCCGCCGGGAACCGGAGCGCTGCCGCCGCCGGGAACGGCGTCGCGGTGCAGGCAGCTCAGCCGCGCAGTGCAGACGCGCTTGCCGTCCTCGTCGGTGATGACGATGTCGAACGTGGACATCGTCCGGCCGCCGTGCGCCAGCGTCGCCACTCCGGTCACCAGGCCGCTGCGCGCGGCGCGGTGATGCGTCGCGTTGATCTCGATGCCGACGGTCACCCGGCCGGGGCCGGCTTGCAGCGCAGAACCGAGAGAGCCGAGCGACTCCGCCAGGACGCAGGATGCGCCGCCGTGCAGAATGCCGTACGGCTGGGTGTTTCCGTCGACGGGCATGGTCCCGACCACGCGCTCCGGCGAGGCCTCGATGATCTTGATGCCCATCCGGCCGGCCAGGTGCGCCGAGCTCTCGCTGTTGAACGCGTCCCGGATCTCCTGCTCGCGCTCGGACAACTCGTGCACACCGGCCTCCGCGTTTCCTGTATGTCGATGAATTGTGATCTGTGGTGCAGCCAGCGTAGGGGTGACCAGCGGCGCTGTCCGCGCGGGCCACCGCGCGACCACCGTCCGCGCAACGGCGGGGAAACTGACAGACCCCGGCACTAAACTCTGGGCGTGGCAACGAAGGATCCAGCCTTGGCTGAGGCAGCAGCACCCGAGACCATCCAGCCGGACCCGGCGGTCCAGGCCGGCCAGCCGGGGGACCCGGCTGGGGCCGAGCCGGGGAGCGGGCGCCGCGGTCGGCTCCTGCTCCTGGACGGGCACTCGCTGGCGTTCCGGGCGTTCTTCGCGCTGCCGCTCGAGAACTTCTCCACCACCACGGGCCAGCCGACGAACGCCGTCTACGGCTTCACCTCGATGCTCATCAACGTGCTGCGCGACGAGCAGCCGACGCACGTCGCGGTGGCGTTCGACCGCAGCGAGCCGACCTTCCGGCACGAGCAGTACGTCGAGTACAAGGCCACGCGCAAGGAGTCCCCGGCCGACTTCCGCAACCAGCTCAGCCTGATCTTCGAGGTGCTGGACGTCCTCGGCATCACCCGGCTGTCGGTGGCGGGCTACGAGGCCGACGACGTGATCGCCACGCTGGCCACGCAGGCGGCGCCGGACATGGACGTACTCATCGTGACCGGGGACCGGGATGCGCTGCAGCTCGTCACGCCGGCCGTGACCGTGCTGTACACGATGCGCGGCATCAGTGAGATGGCCCGGTTCACCCCGGAAGCGGTCGAGGCGAAGTATGGCCTGACCCCGGCGCAGTACCCGGACTTCGCGGCCCTGCGCGGCGACCCGAGTGACAACCTGCCCGGCATCCCCGGCGTAGGCGAAAAGACCGCGACCAGGTGGATCTCCGAGTTCGGCTCGCTGGCGAACCTCGTGGACCGCGTCGACGAGGTCAAGGGCAAGGCGGGCGACGCGCTGCGCGAGCACCTGGCGGGCGTGCTGCGCAACAGCCAGCTCACCCAGCTGGTGCGCGAGGTGCCGCTGGAGGTCGGGCCGCCCGACCTGCGCCCGGTGCCGTGGGACCGCGAGCAGATCCACCAGCTGTTCGACACCCTGCAGTTCCGCGTGCTGCGCGACCGGCTGTACTCCACGCTCCCGAACGGCATCGGCCTGCCAGCCACTGCGGCCGGCGGGCAGGCTGCCGAGGCGGCCGGATTCGACGTGGACGTGGTCAGGCTCGGGCCCGACGAAGTCGCGGACTGGCTTACCAGAAACGTGGCCGGCGTCGGCCGGTCCGGCCTCGCGGCGAGCGGCAGCTGGGGGAGAGGCACAGGTTCTCTCACCGGCCTGGCCATCGCGGCCCCGGACGGCAAGGCGGCCTACCTCGACCCCACCCGCCTCACCGAGGCCGACGACAAGGCACTCGGAGCCTGGCTAGCCGACCCGGAGCGGCCGAAGGCCCTGCACGACGCCAAGGGCCCGATAGACGCGCTCGTGGCCCGCGGCTTCGACCTGCAGGGGCTGACCAGCGACACCGCGCTGGCCGCCTACCTGGCCCTGCCCGGGCAGCGGTCCTTCGACCTGGCCGACCTGGCGCTGCGCTACCTGAACCGGGAGCTGACGGACGCCGAGCCAGCCTCCGGCCAGCTGACCCTCGATGTAGCCGATGACGCCGAGGTCGCCCGCGCTCTGGCGCAGCGGGCCGTGGCGACTGCCGAGCTGGCGGACGCGCTCGACCGCGACCTCGCCGAGCGCGGCGCGACCGAGCTGCTGGCGGAGGTCGAGCTGCCACTGGTGGGCGTGCTTGCGCAGATGGAGCGGGCCGGGATCGGGGCGGACTCCGAGCATTTCGCCTCGATGTCGGCGGAGCTCGGCGGCGAGGTGAAGTCCTCAGAGCAGGCCGCGTTCGCGGTCACCGGGCACGAGTTCAACCTAGGCTCGCCCAAGCAGCTGCAAGAGGTGCTGTTCACCGAGCTGAGCCTGCCGAAGACCAAGCGGATCAAGACCGGATACACCACGGACTCGGAGGCGCTCACCAGCCTGCTGGTGCAGACGGAGCATCCGGTGCTCATCCACCTTCTGCGCCACCGGGACGTCGCGAAGCTGAAGAGCATCGTGGACTCGCTGATCCCGATGGCTGACGTGGACGGCCGGATCCACACGACCTACAACCAGATGATCGCCGCGACCGGGCGGCTGTCGTCGACCGACCCGAATATGCAGAACATCCCGATCCGGACCGAGGAAGGCCGCCGCATCCGGCAGGGCTTCGTGGTCGGCTCGGGCTACGAGTACCTGCTGACGGCGGACTACAGCCAGATCGAGCTGCGGATCATGGCCCACCTGTCGCAGGACGAGGCGCTGGCAGCGGCGTTCTCCTCCGGGCACGACTTCCACGCGGCGACGGCCGGCCGGGTGTTCGGCGTGGCGCCCGACGCGGTCACATCGGACCTGCGCAGCAAGGTCAAGGCCATGAACTACGGGCTGGCCTACGGCCTGTCGGCGTACGGGCTGTCGCAGCAGCTGCGGGTCTCGCCGGAGGAGGCCCGCGGCTATATGGACGAGTACTTCGAGCAATTCGGTGGCGTTCGCGACTACCTGCGTGAGGTCGTCGCCCGGGCGCGGATGGACGGCTATACCCAGACCATGCTGGGGCGGCGCCGTTACCTGCCCGACCTCACCTCGGACAACCGGCAGCGCCGGGAGATGGCCGAGCGAATGGCGCTCAACGCGCCGATCCAGGGCTCGGCGGCCGACATCATCAAGGTGGCGATGCTGGCGGCTAATTATGAGCTGCAGGTGGCCGGGCTGCGGTCCCGGATGCTGCTCCAGGTCCACGACGAGCTGCTGTTCGAGGTCGCTCCCGGAGAACTCGAGGCGGTCAAATCGCTGGTGCGGGTGGCGATGGGCGGCGCCGCGGACCTGAGCGTGCCGCTGGAGGTCTCGATGGGCTGGGGCCGGAGCTGGGCCGACGCCGCCCACTAGGGCAGGTCCGCGCCTGGGGTGGCTTCGCCGCCCCAGGATTGACCGGCCGCCCGGCCTCTCATATGCTGAACGCTGCACTGTGTTCTGGTGCAGTCCGCCAATGGTCAGGCAGCCCGCGTGGCAGTCTCACTGCAGGTCGCGGTCGGTCATGCTGGCCAGGCATGTCACGCACACCATGACTTCCTTTGTCGGACACGCCGCTCACGGTACTGTCCGCAACTCAACCCATGTCCGTATCCGGAGTCCACCACCACATGACGAGCAGCACTGAGGCCACCTCGACCCCCAAGGTAGCGGTCAACGACATCGGTTCCGAGGAGGCCTTCCTCGCCGCGATCGACGAGACCATCAAGTATTTCAACGACGGCGACATTGTCGAGGGGACCGTCGTCAAGGTCGACCGGGACGAGGTCCTGCTCGACATCGGCTACAAGACCGAGGGTGTCATCCCGTCAAGGGAGCTCTCGATCAAGCACGATGTGGACCCGCACGAGGTCGTCAAGACCGGCGAGCACATCGAGGCTCTTGTCCTGCAGAAGGAGGACAAGGAAGGCCGCCTGATCCTCTCCAAGAAGCGCGCGCAGTACGAGCGGGCCTGGGGCACGATCGAGAAGGTCAAGGAAGAGGACGGCGTCGTCACCGGCACCGTCATCGAGGTCGTCAAGGGTGGTCTGATCCTCGATATCGGCCTGCGCGGCTTCCTGCCCGCCTCCCTGGTGGAGATGCGGCGCGTGCGCGATCTCCAGCCGTACGTGGGCAAGGAGATCGAGGCCAAGATCATCGAGCTGGACCGCAACCGCAACAACGTGGTCCTCTCCCGTCGCGCCTGGCTGGAGCAGACCCAGTCCGAGGTGCGCCAGAACTTCCTCAACACCCTGCAGAAGGGCCAGATCCGCAAGGGCGTCGTGTCCTCGATCGTCAACTTCGGTGCGTTCGTGGACCTCGGCGGCGTCGACGGCCTCGTGCACGTGTCCGAGCTGTCCTGGAAGCACATCGACCATCCCGGCGAGGTTGTGGAGGTCGGCCAGGAGGTCACGGTCGAGGTCCTGGACGTCGACATGGACCGCGAGCGCGTCTCGCTGTCGCTGAAGTCGACGCAGGAAGACCCGTGGCAGCAGTTCGCCCGCACACACCAGATCGGACAAGTCGTTCCCGGCCGGGTCACGAAGCTGGTGCCGTTCGGCGCCTTCGTCCGGGTCGAGGAGGGCATCGAGGGCCTGGTTCACATCTCCGAGCTGGCCGACCGCCACGTGGAGATTCCCGAGCAGGTCGTGCAGGTGGGTGACGAGATCTTCGTCAAGATCATCGACATCGACCTGGACCGCCGCCGAATCAGCCTCTCGCTCAAGCAGGCCAATGAGGGCGGCGCCGGCGACGCCTCCGGCGAGGAGTTCGACCCGACGCTGTACGGCATGCCTGCCGCCTACGACGAGCAGGGCAACTACCTGTACCCGGAGGGCTTCGACCCCGAGTCGGGCGAGTGGCTCGAGGGCTTCGACGCCCAGCGGGAGGAGTGGGAGCGGCAGTATGCCGAGGCTCGCGCCCGCTACGAGGCGCACCAGGCGCAGGTGGCCGAGGCACGCAGCAAGGCCGACGCTGCCGGCGAGGCAGACGACGAGGCTCGCGAGCACCACAGTTCATCGAGCACCGACTCCGACCGGGCCGGCACGTTGGCCTCGGACGAGGCGCTCGCCGCGCTGCGGGACAAGCTGTCTGGCGGCCAGAACTGACACCATCGGCCACGGACTACCTCAGCCGCGGCCAGCATGACCACGACGGGCGCCCGGTGCGATGCACCGGGCGCCCGTTGCCGTTCCGGCGCGAGGGGTAGTTTGCTGCCGTGCTCAGAGTCGGACTGACCGGCGGCATCGGAGCCGGGAAGAGTGAGGTATCGCGCCGTCTGGCCGCTCAGGGCGCGGTACTGATCGATGCTGATCTGATCGCCCGGGAGGTGGTGGCGCCCGGCACCGACGGTCTCACCGAGGTCATCGAGGCATTCGGCCCTGGTGTACTCGCAGCCGACGGCTCGCTGGACCGCGTGGTCCTCGGCGACATTGTGTTCGCGGACTCGGCCAAGCTCGCCACGCTCAACTCGATCGTGCACCCGAGGGTCGGCGCCCGGATGCGGGAGCTGGAGCAGTTGGCTGGCCCCGCCACGGTCGTCGTGCACGACGTTCCGCTTATCGCGGAGAACGGCCTGGCCCGTTCGTACGACCTCATCGTCGTCGTGGACGTTCCGCCGCGCGCCCAGCTTGAGCGGCTTGTCCGGCTGCGCGGCATGACCCGCGAGCAGGCCTGGGCGCGCATGGCGGCTCAGGTCAGCCGTCAGGCGCGGCTGGCCATCGCTGACATCGTCGTGGACAACTCCGGCTCCCTGGCCGAGCTCGACCGTCAGGTGGGCGAGCTCTGGACCGAGCTGCGCCGCCGGGCAGCGCTGACACGCTCCTGATCGGGCCCGTCAGTGTCGTCGGGCGGGGTATCGGTCGGGGCACCGGTCGGGCTGGCACGCAGGCGGCCGGTCAGGCACAGCCACACCAGGACCAGCGCCACCACGGTGAGCGCGATCGGAGCTTCGTACAAGACCTGAAAGTGCATGGTATGCCGCAGCCAGACCGGTCGCCGGGAGAAGATCGCCAATCCTGGCAGCTCGGCTGCGGCTCCGATGGCGCCACGAGCGACCACGACCCAGTCCAGGGAAGTGACCGGCATCAGCGCCAGCAGCGGGAAGATCATGGCATCGAACCACGGGCGCTGCTGCGGCGAGCAGACCAGCCACGCCAGGGTGGCGGCCAGTGTCGGCCGGACAGCGGCCAGGTCGGGCGGACCGTCCGGCAGGCAGCGCAGCAGCACGACGGCCAGGCCGATGGTCACCGCGAGGGCCAGCAGGTCGAGTCTGCCGTCATGCCGGAACCAGCCATCCAGCCGGTACAGCGCTCCCCACGGTTCGTAGGGAGTCGCCGCGCGGGCGGCGGTCCTGGTCACGGTCTGAATGGCGCGCTGGCCGGCCAGCAGGTAGCTCGGCAGCACGATGGCGGCTCCGCCGGCCGCGAGGCCCGCCAGCTCCCGTGGTGACCGGATGGCGGAGATGGCAAGGCCAAGCCCGAACAGGGCGAAGGGCGCCTTGACCGCGGTCGCCAGGCCTGCCAGTGCCCCGGCCAGCAGCGCGGGACGGAAACCCGGCTTCCGGAAGGCCAGCAGCGCCAGCACACCACATGCGGCGCCGATACCATCCACGTGGCCGCCCGCCATCACGGCAAGCAGCATCAGCGGGTTGGCCGACCAGAGCAGGTGAGCGCGGGATCTGCGGGCCGGGTCGGACCGACAGGACCGGTCCAGGGCGAGAACCACGGCAAGGAACGCCAGCGCGTTCCAGAGTTTGAGCCAGAACACCGTTCGCGCGGCCGAGGTCCCGGCGAGTTTGCTGGCCGCAAGCTCGCTGGCGGTGGCCAGCGGTCCGTACACCGACGGGACGTGCTCCCAGGCGCGAGGCGCGACCCTGCCCACCGGATCTCCGGTGCGCCGCAGCTGCGCGGGCGTCATCTGGTAGGGGTCATGGCCGAGTGCCGCGATCCGGCCGTAGGACGCATAGTCCAGCATGTCGGTCGAGCCGATGGGGGGCAGCAGCAGGAATAGCAGGACAGCGACGACCGAGCCAGCAAGCAGCAGCCGCCACGGCCGCCAGCCCCGGCGCACTGCGATCAGCCCGGCGATCAGGCCGACCGCGCCGAGCAGAACCGCCAGCCAGGCGAGGCAGGACACGGTTCCCGGCCGGGGATGGTATTTCAGGAAGTACGGCGGCCACGGGGCGGCCGAGCGCAGGTACGGTACTACCCACGACGGACCGAGCAGGCCGAGCGCGGCCAGCAGCACCAGGCTGCCGATGATCCCGGTCAGCGCAAGTCGGGCTGGCCGCGTGTGCGGCGCAGGCGGCATTCCAGGATCTCCCGTAGTGAGTGCGGACACTGCGGGGCGGCGCGGGACTGACCGGCCCGCGCGGGACAGACTGGCCCGCGCCTCAGCTAAGGGCAGCCACGCTAATCCGGCTGAGAGGAAACTGGATCTTAACCGGGCACGCGGCAGCACCCGGCGGAGCGTGAGCGGAGCCGGGTCCGTGCTGGGCCGGCGGTCAGGCCGCTGCGGGTTCGACCGTCACTGTGTAGCCGAGCCTGGCGAGCCGGGCGATGAGGTTGTCCTTGTAGTGTTCGGGGTTCTGGCGTCTGGTGTAGAAGTCCTCGCCGAGCTCGGCGTAGGGCTCGCGGCGTTCCAGGATTGTGTAGATGATCAGGATGAGGGTGTGGGCGACGGCTACGGCCGCTTTCTTTTTCGCCCGCGCGCTGCGCTGCCCGCCGAAGCGCCGGACCAGGCGGTGGTACTGGGCGCCGGGCCGGGTGCTGGTGCGCGAGCAGGCCCAGGCCGACTCGATCAGGGCGGTGGCCAGGTGCTGGTTGCCGTGCCGGGTGCCGGCGGGGCGCCGCCGGCCGCCGGACTCATTGTTCGCCGGGCACAATCCGGCCCAGGACGCCAGGTGGTCGGCGTCGGGGAAGAACGACATATCGGTGCCGATCTCGGAGATGATGACCCCGGCGGTGAGCCTGCCGATGCCGGGAATGGTCATCAGCAGGTCACGCTCCGCGGCGAAAGGGGCCATCAGCACCCCGGCCTGCTGCTCGACGGTGTCGATCAGCTCGGTGAGCTCGTCGATGTGGCGCAGGTGCAGCTTGCACATCAGGGCGTGGTGGCCGCTGAACCGGCCGGCCAGCGCCATGGACAGGTCGGGGATCTTGGCGCGGAGCCGGCCGCGGGCCAGGCCGGCCAGCACCGTGCCGCGGCGTTCCCCGTCGATAAGGGCCTCGATCATCTCGCGGCTGGAGGCGCCCATCACGTCGGAGGCCACCGAGTCGAGCTTGATCCCGGCGTCTTCCAGTGTCCTTTGCAGCCTCTGGATCTCGCTGGTCCGCGACCCGGCGAGCTTGGCGCGGTACCGGGTGAGGTCCCGCAGCTCGGCGATCTGCGGGGCCGGGATGTACGATCCGCGCAGCAGCCCGCATTCGAGCAGCTCGCCGAGCCAAGTGCAGTCAGCCGCGTCGGTTTTGCGGCCCGGAACGTTCTTGACGTGCGCGGCGTTGCACTTGATCACCTCGAAGTCCCCGAACTCCGCCAGCGCGTAATACACGGGGTTTGAGTAGATCCCGGTGCTTTCCATCGCCACGTGGGTGACCCCGCACTCGGTCAGCCACGCGCACATCTCCTTCAGCACGCCGTAATACGTCTTGTACTTGCGGACCTGGCTGCGCCGCTCACCCGGATGCTCGCCGGGCGTGCGCACGCACACCGCGATCTCCTTCTTCGCCACGTCGATCCCCGCGCACCGCTCATACACCACCTGCATAACGCCACCGGCCCTTCCGTCAGGGCCAGGACGGCTGCGGGCGGTCGCCGGCCCGCGGCCGCGCCGGCCGCATCACCACGCGCACGCCGGCTGCGGAGCCCCGCTCAGAAAAGGGAAACTGAGACACGCGCTCAAGGCAGCAACCGGGGGTACCCGTAAAGGGGCTCCAGCGTCAATCTAATTAGCGCCCGCGAACGGACCAAGGCGAACCAACGTCAGCAGACGGCGCACGCAGCACCAGGCTGACTCCCAGCCCTCGCCTTGTCCACCCCCAGTCCATACGGGCGACCAGCGGCTGCCGACGGCCACCTCGGCGCCCAGTTTCATCACAGCGGGCGGGCCGAAGGCCCAGGGAATCTAAATAGAATGAGGCCAGCCCTGGCGGAATACCGTTACCAAGATCTGCACAACCGATGACCTGTCGCGACTCGGGTGAGTATGCCGCTGTTAGCGCCCCAGCCTCGGCTGTCGGCGGGTCCGCCTACAGTGGAGGGGTGCAGCAAGCCGAGGTGATGTCATGCGGCCGGTAACTGACCTGCAGCGGCGGGTTGCCCCCTTCGACGTGGTCACCGAGATGGTGCCCGCCGGGGACCAGCCGCGCGCGATCTCCGAGATGGAGCAGCGCATAGCGGGTGGCGCCAAGGACACCGTCCTGCTCGGCGCGACCGGGACGGGCAAGACGGCCACGGTCGCCTGGCTCGCCGAGCGGCTGCAGCGTCCCGTGCTGGTCATGCTGCCGAACAAGACGCTGGCCGCCCAGTTCGCCAACGAACTACGCGAGATGCTGCCCAGGAACGCGGTCGAGTACTTCGTCTCGTATTACGACTACTACCAGCCTGAGGCGTACGTCCCGCAGACCGATACCTACATCGAGAAGGACTCCTCGATTAACGACGAGGTCGACCGGCTGCGGCACTCCGCGACGAACTCGCTGCTGACGCGCCGGGACACCATCGTGGTGGCGTCGGTGTCCTGCATCTACGGACTCGGCACGCCGCAAGAGTACGTCGATCGGATGCTCAAAGTCCGCGTCGGCGACACCATCGAGCGGGACGGGCTGCTGCGCCAGCTCGTCGGCATGCATTATGCCCGGAACGACCTGGCCTTCACCCGCGGCACGTTCCGGGTCCGCGGCGACACGATCGAGGTCATCCCGCAGTACGAGGAGCTGGCCGTCCGGATCGAGATGTTCGGCGACGAGATCGAGCGGCTGATGACGCTCCACCCGCTGACCGGCGAGGTGATCAGCGAGGACGACGAACTGTACATCTTCCCGGCGTCGCACTACGTGGCCGGCCCGGAGCGGATGGAGCGGGCGATCGGGGGCATCGAGGCTGAGCTCGAGGAGCGGCTGGCTGAGCTCGAGCGCCTGGGCAAGCTACTCGAGGCGCAGCGCCTGCGCATGCGCACCACCTACGACATCGAGATGATGCGCCAGGTCGGGAGCTGCTCGGGCATCGAGAACTACTCCCGCCACATCGACGGCCGCGAGGTCGGCAGCCCGCCGAACACACTGCTCGATTACTTCCCCGAGGACTTCCTGCTGGTCGTGGACGAGTCGCACAACACTGTGCCGCAGATCGGCGCGATGTACGAGGGCGACGTGTCGCGGAAGCGAGTGCTCGTCGACCACGGGTTCCGCCTGCCAAGCGCTATCGACAACCGGCCGCTGACCTGGGACGAGTTCGGCGACCGGATCGGACAGACGCTGTATCTGTCCGCGACTCCGGGGCCGTACGAGCTCCGCCAGACCGGCGGCGAGGTTATCGAGCAGGTCATCAGGCCGACTGGTCTCATCGACCCCGAGGTGATCATCAAGCCGACCAAGGGGCAGATCGACGACCTAGTCGGCGAGATCCGGGACCGGGCCGAGAAGTCCGAGCGCGTGCTCGTGACGACGCTGACGAAGAAGATGGCCGAGGACCTCACCGACTACCTCCTCGAGCTCGGCATCCGCGCCCGCTACCTGCACAGCGAGGTGGACACCTTGCGCCGGGTCGAGCTGCTCCGCGAGCTTCGGCTCGGCGAGTACGACGTCCTGGTCGGCATCAACCTGCTGCGCGAGGGACTGGACCTGCCGGAGGTCTCGCTGGTCGCGATCCTGGACGCGGACAAGGAGGGCTTCCTGCGGTCTGGCACGTCGCTCATCCAGACGATCGGCCGTGCGGCCCGGAACGTATCCGGTCAGGTGCACATGTACGCCGACAAGGTCACCCCGTCGATGCAGCGAGCGATCGATGAGACGAACCGGCGCCGCGACCGGCAGATTGCCTACAACCGGGAGCACGGCGTCGACCCGCAGCCGTTGCGGAAACGGATAGCCGACATCCTGGACCAGCTCGCCCGCGAGGACGCTGACACCGAGCAGCTGCTCGGCGGCTCGGGCCGGCAGCAGAGCCGGGGCAAGGCGCCGGTGCCCGGAGTCTCGTCCCGGGCGCGGGCGGCAACTGCGGCGGCCGGGGAGAGGGGCGGCCCTGCCCGCGCCGACCTCGCGGCACTGATCGCGGAGCTCGCAGAGCAGATGCACGCGGCTGCGGCGGAGCTGCAGTTCGAGGTTGCCGCGCGCATCAGGGACGAGATTCGTGAGCTGAAGCACGAGCTGCGCGGAATGCAGGCCGCCGGCGTGTGAGGCGGCCTGGTGAAGATTCCCCTGGTACTGATACCGCCGGCCCGCTGAGGGCCGGGTAGCCGCAGGTAAGCGGGCGGATGACGGCAGCGTAGGGTCGAGGCATGCTGGCGAGCCTGGGGGCCGCGGTGGTTGCGGCCCTGTGCTACGGGATTGCTTCGGTAATGCAGGCGATTGCCGTGCGGCAGGCCAGCCATCGGACCGCCGAGGTCGCCGGGTCGGCCGGTCAGGGCGTCGATCCGGGACTACTTGTCCGGATGCTCCGGCAATGGCTTTTCCTGATCAGCATCGCCATCGACCTCGTCGGCTTCGTCGCTCAGCTGGTGGCCCTGCGGCGATTGCCGATCTTCGCGGTCCAGGCGATCGTGGCGGCAAACCTCGCGGTGACCGCGGTGTGCGCGGCCTGGCTCATGAAGATGCGCCTGGAGATGCGCGAGTGGATTGCCGTGGCTGGCGTTGTCGTCGGCGTTGCCCTGCTCGGCTTGTCGGCCGGTGCCCAGGGTGCCCGGCATGTGCACCCGCCTTTCGAGCTCGGGCTGATCATCGCGGTTATCGGCGTGGGACTCGGCGGCTTCGCCGTGGCCAGGCTCCCGAACCCCGTCCGCACGCCGGCGCTCGGCGCCACCGCCGGGCTCGGCTATGCGGTCCTCGCGGTCTCGGCCCGGATCCTGCCCGGCTTTGCGCCCCTGGAGCTGCTGCGGAGCCCGGCGACGTACACGCTCGCAGCTGCCGGAATTGTCTCGTTCATGCTGTATGCCACTGCGCTCGAGGGCGGCAGCGTCACCACGGCCACGGCCGCGGTGGTGCTGGCAGAGACCCTGCCGCCTGCTGTGGTCGGGGTGCTGTTCCTGGGCGACACCACGCGGCGCGGCCTGTCCGTCGTGGCCGGGCTCGGCTTCGCGCTCGCCGTATTCTGCGCCGTCGCGCTCGCCCGGTTCGGCGAGGGCGGCCAGAGCGAGAGCGGCGATGAGGACGAAGCCGGGGCCGGTGACGTGGGCGAGACCGTTCGCCGGCGCGCGGCCTTAGCGTTCCCGGATCAGCCTGATCGCAGCGGCCGTGTCAGTTAAATGGGCGTTAAGCGGGCGGGGGCTTTTCCGGCAGACAACCCGCTAGCGCCCTAAATCCGGCACGGTTTGTCCTGCCGCTGAGTCGTGTCTGCGCAGCGTATGGCGCCGCGCCTGATATTCTGAGACCCCGTGGGTGAGCGGGTCACCGCAACATCTGACCACGGGAGTGTCATTGGGAATGTCAGTGCATGCGGCAGGGTCCGTGAATGCGCCACGACCAGTGCATGCGTCACGACCAGTCACTACTACGCATCTGTTCGTCACCGGAGGCGTGGCCTCCAGCCTCGGCAAGGGGCTGACCGCATCAAGCATCGGCAGACTGCTGAAGCTGCGGGGCCTGCGCGTCAGCATGCAGAAGCTTGACCCCTATCTGAACGTCGACCCCGGCACCATGAATCCGTTCCAGCACGGTGAGGTTTTCGTCACCGACGACGGCACGGAGACCGATCTAGACGTCGGGCATTACGAGCGATTCCTCGACATCAGGCTGCCCGGCTCGGCCAATGTCACGACCGGCCAGATCTACTCGCAGGTGATCGCCAAGGAGCGTCGCGGTGACTACCTGGGCGACACGGTCCAGGTGATTCCGCACATCACCAACGAGATCAAGGCACGGATCCGGGAGATGGCGACACCGGAAACCGACGTGGTCATAACCGAAGTCGGTGGCACGGTCGGCGACATCGAGTCGCAGCCCTTCCTGGAGGCGATCCGGCAGATTCGCCACGAGATCGGCCGAGACCGGTGCTTCTTCCTGCATGTCTCCCTCCTGCCGTACATCGGTCCGTCCGGGGAGCTGAAGACCAAGCCGACTCAGCACTCGGTGGCCGCGCTGCGCAGCATCGGTATCCAGCCTGACGCGATCGTGTGCCGCTCGGACCGGCCGATCAGCGACGGCCTCAAACGCAAGATCAGCCTGATGTGCGACGTCGACGAGGAGGCTGTGGTCTCGGCTCCGGACGCCCCGTCGATCTACGACATCCCGAAGGTGCTGCATGCCGAAGGCCTGGATGCCTACGTGGTGCGCCGGCTCGGCCTGCCGTTCCGGGACGTGGACTGGAGCGACTGGGACGATCTGCTCCGGCGCGTGCACCGGCCCGCGCGTACGGTCACGATCGCGCTGGTCGGCAAGTACGTCGATCTTCCTGACGCCTACCTGTCACCGGCCGAGGCGCTGCGCGCGGGCGGCTTCGCCCACGACGTGCGGGTGAACATCCGGTGGGTGACCAGCGACGACTGCCAGACCGACGAAGGTGCGGCCCGGCAGCTGAGCGACGTCGACGGCGTCCTGGTGCCGGGCGGCTTCGGCGTGCGCGGCATCGAGGGCAAGATCGGCGCCGTCCGCTACGGACGCGAGCACGGCATCCCGATCCTGGGCCTGTGCCTGGGCCTGCAGTGCATGGCGATCGAGGTGGCGCGCGACCTGGCCGGTCTCACCGGTGCCAACAGCGCTGAGTTCGATCCAGACACCGAGTATCCCGTCATCGCCACCATGGCCGATCAGGAGGACGTGGTCGCCGGCGAGCGCGACATGGGCGGCACGATGCGGCTGGGCCTCTATCCGGCCGTACTCGCCGACGGCAGCCTGGTACGCGAGCTCTACGGCGAACCGGTCGTGGAGGAGCGGCACCGGCACCGCTACGAAGTCAACAACGTCTACCGCGACAGGCTCGAGGAGGCCGGGCTGATCTGCTCGGGACTCTCGCCCGACGGGCGGCTTGTGGAGTTCGTCGAGATGCCGCGGGAGAAGCACCCGTTCTTCGTGGCGACGCAGGCGCATCCGGAGCTCCTGTCCCGGCCGACCCGGCCGCACCCGCTGTTCGGCGGACTGGTGGCGGCGGCGCTGGAGCGCAGCCGCGCCATGCCGGCCGCTGAGCCGGTGGCCGCAGCGGCGGCGCGTCCCGTCGCGACCGCGTGAGCGAGCCGGTCCGGGACGAGCCGGGTAGCTGGCCAGTCCGCGAGTCGGCAGTGCTGGCCAGCGGCCGGATCGTGACCGTCCGGCAGGACACCGTGGTGCTGCCCGACGGCCGCGCCGTCGTCCGGGAGGTCGTCGAGCATCCGGGTGCCGTTGCCATCCTCGCGCTGGACGCCGCCGACCAGGTGCTGATGATCAGCCAGTACCGGCACCCGGCCGCGGCCACGCTGTGGGAGATACCGGCCGGGCTCCGGGACGTGGCCGGGGAGCCGCTGCTCGAGGCTGCCCGGCGTGAGCTGCTTGAGGAGGCGGGCTGCCGGGCCGGGCAGTGGCATGTCCTGGCCGATTACCTGCCCTCTCCGGGCATCTCGACGGAGCGGCTGCGCGTCTTCCTCGCTCGCGATCTGACGCTAGTCGCCGCTGACCAGCGCGAGTATGTTCGGCAGGACGAAGAGGCCTACCTGACGGTGGCCTGGGTTCCGCTGGCGGAGGCGGTGCGGCGCGTTCTGGCAGGGGAGTTGCACAACGGTGTCGCGATCGTGGGTATCTTGTCCGCGTATGCGGCTCGGCAGGAAGATTTCCGGGGACTCCGGCAGCCCGGTGAGCCGGTGAACCTGTGATCGCAGCCGCGGTCTGACAGCCGCGGTCTGATAATGACCGTCCGGCACCAGGCCGGGCAGATCGGCACGCGAGGAAGGACACAAGGCCAATGAAGGTCGGCGTTCCTAAGGAAGTCAAGAATCACGAGTACCGCGTGGCGATCACGCCCGCCGGAGCGCACGAGCTGGTCCGGGACGGGCACGAGGTCTATCTCCAGCAGGACGCCGGCGCCGGGTCGGCGATCCCGGACGAGGACTTTATCGCGGCCGGGGCCACCATCCTGCCGTCGGCTGACGATGTCTGGCAGGCCGGCGAGCTGATCCTCAAGGTCAAGGAGCCGGTCGCCGAGGAGTACCACCGGATGCGCAAGGACCAGGTCCTGTTCACCTACCTGCACCTGGCCGCGAGCCGCGCGTGCACCGACGCGCTGCTGGAGTCCGGCATCACGGCGATCGCCTACGAGACAGTGCAGCTGCCCGACGGCTCACTGCCGCTGCTGGCGCCGATGTCCGAGGTCGCCGGCCGGATGGCCCCGCAGGTCGGCGCGCACCACTTGCAGCGCGATGGCGGCGGTCGCGGCGTCCTCATGGGCGGCGTTTCCGGTGTGTACGCGGCAAAGGTTGTCGTGCTGGGCGCCGGAGTGTCCGGCATGAGCGCTGCCGCGATCTCGCTCGGCATGCAGGCCGAGGTGCTGCTGGTCGACAAGAACATCACCCGGCTGCGCCAGGCGGATGCGATCTACCAGGGCCACTGCCAGACGGTGGCCTCGAACGCTTACGAGATCGAGCGCGCTGTGATCGACGCGGACCTCGTCATCGGCGCGGTGCTGGTGGCGGGCGCGAAGGCGCCGATGCTCATCTCGAACGAGCTCGTGTCGCGGATGAAGACCGGCTCGGTGCTCGTGGACATCTCCATCGACCAGGGGGGCTGCTTCGAGGACAGTCACCCGACGACGCACGCCGACCCGACGTACCGGGTGCACAACTCGGTGTTCTACTGCGTCGCCAACATGCCGGGCGCGGTGCCGCACACCTCCACGTACGCTCTGACCAACGTGACGCTGCCCTACGCGGTCGAGATCGCGAACCGGGGCTGGCGGGAGGCGCTGCGCCGCGACCCGTCGTTCGCGGCCGGCCTGAACACGCACGAGGGCAGCGTGACCTGTGCTCCCGTCGCCGAGGCACACGGTCTGCCCGCGCTGACCCTGGCGGAGGTACTCAGCTGACCACCCTCGCCCGTGCTATCGGGCGGTATCTCGACCACCTGGCCGTGGAGCGGGGTCTCGCCGAGCACACGCTGCAGGCGTACCGCCGTGACCTGCAGCGCTATGCGGAAACTCTGGCCGCGGCCGGGCGGGTCGAGATCGAGCAGGTCGCTGCCGCGGACATCGCCGGTTTCCTGGCCGGGCTGCGCGAGGGTGACGAGACCCACCTGCCCCTCGCTGCCAGCTCGGCCAGCCGGGCCGTCGTGGCGGTCCGCGGGCTGCACGCGTTCGCGCTCGCGGAGGGCCTCGCGCCCGAGAACCCGGCGAGATCCGTCAAGCCGCCCGCGCCGCCCCGGCGACTACCCAAGGCCATCCCGGTCAGCGACGTCGAGAAGCTGCTGGCGGCAGCGGGCATCGGGCCGGCGGCGCTGCGCGATCGCGCGCTTCTCGAGCTGCTGTACGGGACGGGTGCGCGCATCTCCGAGGCAGTCGGGCTGGACGTAGACGACATCGAGCTGCCCGCCCCGTCCCGGCTGTACGCCGCGGCGGCCGTCCCGTCGCCGGCGGCGGCGGCGACGGACGGACCGCCCGCTGCTCCGTGTACCGTGCGGCTGAGCGGCAAGGGCGGCAAGCAGCGTCTGGTGCCGGTCGGCAGCTTCGCGCTCGAGGCTGTAGGCGCCTACCTGGTCAGGACGCGGCCGGCGCTCGCAGCCGCTTCCGGCCGTGGCCAGCCGAGTCCGGCGCTGTTCCTCAACGCGCGCGGCGGGCGTCTCACCCGGCAGGGTGCCTGGGGGGCGCTGCGCGCGGCAGCGGCGCGCGCCGGGCTCAGCGATGTGTCGCCGCACGTGCTCCGTCACTCGTTCGCGACGCACCTGCTCGACGGTGGCGCTGACGTGCGGGTCGTGCAGGAGCTCCTCGGCCACGCATCGGTCACGACCACTCAGGTCTACACTCTGGTGACCGTCGACAAGCTGCGCGAGGTATACGCAGCCGCGCATCCGCGGGCGCGAGGCTAAACCGCGACGGACGCAGGCGGCTCGCACATCTGACGCATGCGGCTCATTTACCGTAGAGCGGAGTGGCGGCTTGCCGCCCGCAGGCACAGCGCCTAGAGTCCCTGTTCCAGTGAGCGCATTCTGCGCTAGCCGCCGGGAGGTGCGGTAGCTGTGACAGCATCCCAAATCCTCGAGGTCAGGCCCGGTCTGGTGGGACCGACCGGAAGGCCATTGCCGGTGTTCCCTGTCCCCGAGCCGCTTGCCGTTCACGGTCCGGCTCGGATCGCAGCCGTCTGCAACCAGAAGGGCGGCGTCGGCAAGACCACCACGACCATCAACCTGGGCGCGGCACTCGCCGAGCATGGCCGCCGTGTCCTGCTCGTCGACTTCGACCCGCAGGGCGCTCTGTCAGTCGGTCTCGGCGTGCAGCCCCACGAGCTAGACGCCACGGTCTACAACCTGCTGATGGAACGCGCGCTCACCGCGCACGACGTCGTCATCAAGACCCGCGTCGACGGCATGGACCTGCTGCCCAGCAACATCGACCTGTCCGGAGCCGAGGTCCAGCTCGTGCACGAGGTCGGCCGTGAGTTCGTCCTCGGCCGTGTGCTGCAGCCGGTGATACCGGACTACGACATCATCCTCATCGACTGCCAGCCGTCGCTCGGCCTGCTCACGGTGAACGCTCTCGCCTGCGCCGACGGGGTTCTCGTTCCGCTCGAGTGCGAGTATTTCGCGCTGCGCGGAGTCGCGCTGCTCATGGAAACCATCGACAAGGTGTCGTCACGGCTCAGCCCGAAACTCGCCGTCGACGGACTGCTCGCGACGATGTACGACTCCCGTACCCTGCACACCCGCGAAGTGCTGGCCGGAGTCGTCGAGGGATTCGGCGACCAGGTATTTCACACTGTCATCAGCCGGACGGTGCGCTTCCCTGACGCTACGGTTGCTGGTGAGCCGATAACCAGGTTCGATCCTGCGTGCAACGGCGCCAGTTCCTACCGAGAGCTGGCCAAGGAGGTACTGGACAGGTGGCGTCGGGGGGTTCCCGCGGGTCCCGTTCGCGCCGGGTAAGCCTGCCAGGAGTCGCAGAGCTGCTCCGGCCGCCGGCCAGGATTCCGGCGGTACAGAGTGAACGACAAGCGAGCGGCAGGGAAAGCCACCCTCAGAAAATTACCGTCTACCTCTCCGGTCCCGAGCTCCTCGAGCTGGAACGCGCTCGTCTCGCGCTCCGGTCATACGGCATCTCGGCCGACCGGGGCCGCCTCGTCCGGGAGGCGATCGCGGTCCTGCTGGCCGACCTGGACGCGGCGGGGGAGGACAGCCTGCTGGCGCAGCGACTGCGCGAAACGAGCTGAGGATCCAGTAGTCTCCCGATGAATCTCATGACAACCAGCGAATCGAGCGAGGTCGCGCCGGAGCCGGGCGCGCCCGCCAGCGGCTTCCAGGTCCACCTCGACGTGTTCGAGGGGCCGTTCGACCTGCTGCTCGCGCTGATCTCCAAGCACAAGCTGGACATCACCGAGATCGCGCTCTCGAGCGTGACCGACGAGTTCATCGGGTACATCCGGGCCCTGGCCGGCGGGTGGGACCTCGACCAGGCTAGCTACTTCCTGGTCGTCGCGGCGACGCTCCTGGACCTCAAGGCTGCGCGCCTGCTGCCGTCCGGCGAAGTCGACGACGAGGAAGACCTGGCCCTGCTGGAGGCGCGGGACCTGCTGTTCGCCCGGCTGCTGCAGTACCGGGCGTACAAGCAGGTGGCGGAAGTTTTCACGGGCCGCCTGGTGCAGGAGGGGCGGCGGTTCCCGCGCCGAGTCGCGATGGAGCCGCGGTTCGCGGAGCTGCTGCCCGAGGTGCTCATCGGCATCGGCGCGGCCGAGTTCGCCGCCATCGCGGCACGCGTCCTGGCGCCGCGCGAGCCGCCGGCGGTATCGACGGCCCACCTGCACGTCCCGCGTACCTCGGTCCGGGAGCAGGCTGAGATACTGCTAGCACGGCTGCGGACTGTGCGCCGGGCGACGTTCCGGCAGCTCATCGCCGATGCGGCCGGGACCTACGAGGTCGTCGCGCGATTCCTGGCAGCGCTCGAGCTGCACCGGGACGGGCTTGTCGCCCTGGACCAGGTAGCGCCGCTCGGTGATCTGTACCTGTCCTGGACCGACCACGGCGACCGCGACATCCGCCATGATCACGAGGAATACGATGGATAACGGGCCCGACGAGGCCAGAACCGCTGAGGTTGACGCAAGCACCGTTGCTGGAAGCACCGTTGCCGCAAGCACGGGGGAAGCCGACAGTGCCCCGCGGCCGGCACTGCGCATGAGCCTGGAGGCGATCCTGCTCGTCGCCGACGAGCCGGTGCCGGAGCAGCAGCTTGCCGACGCCGCGCAGGAGGCGACGCCGGCGGTCGCGACGGCGCTGCGGGAGCTGGCCGATTCCTACACTGCCGAGCAGCGTGGCTTCGACCTGCGCGAGGTCGCGGGGGGCTGGCGCCTGTACACCCGGGCCGAGTGCGCCGACGTGGTCGAGCGCTACGTCAGCGAGGGCCAGGAGATCCGGCTGACCCAGGCGGCGCTTGAGACGCTGGCCGTGGTGGCCTACCGGCAGCCGGTCAGCCGCGCCCGCGTGTCGGCCGTCCGCGGCGTGAACTGCGACGGAGTGATGCGCACGCTGGTGCTCCGCGGGCTCGTCGGGGAAGCGGGCACCGACCCGGAGACCGGCGCGATCCTCTTCCAGACCACCGGCTATTTCCTGGAGCGGCTGGGGCTTGCCCGACTGACCGATCTGCCGGAGCTGACCCCGTTCCTGCCCGATCATCTGGACGACGACCTGGACCTGAGTCATGACGGCCTCCGGTGAGGGTCCGCGGGGCCGTCGCGGTAGCAGGAATCCGCGGGGCGCTCGCCAGCCAGGCCAGGACGTCATCAGCGGGCTCAGCGACGCCGATCTCGCCCGCGCGCGTGCGGCGGGCGCGAGCCTGGCCGCGGAGCTCGGCCACGACGACGATGACTGGGGCGATGGCGGGCCCGGTGAGCGGGACTCGCTCACTGATGTCCCCGGCGGCGTCCGGCTGCAGAAGGTGCTGGCGGCCGCGGGCGTGGGGAGCAGGCGGCACTGCGAGGAGCTGATCGGCGCCGGCCGGGTGAAAGTCGACGGCGAGATCGTCCGCAGGTTCGGCGCTCGGGTGGACCCGCAGCGCCAGGTGATCCGGGTCGACGGGAAGCGCATCCCGGCCAGCGAGGATCTCGTCTACGTCGCGCTCAACAAGCCCGCGGGTGTCCTGACGTCGATGTCCGACAGCCGCGGTCGGGCGACGATGACCGACCTGCTCGGCGATGTCGCCGAGCGGCTTTTCCATGTCGGCCGGCTGGACTACGACACCGAGGGCCTGATGCTGCTGACGAACGACGGCGAGCTGGCGCACCGGCTCGCGCATCCACGGTTCGGCGTGCCGAAGACCTACCTGGCCGAGGTTCCCGGTCCGGTCCGGCGTGACCTGGCCCGCCAGCTCCTCAGCGGCATCGAGCTTGAGGACGGGCTGGCGAGTGCGGACAAGTTCCGCGTGGTAGAGCAGGCGTCTGGCCGCGCGCTGGTGGAGATTACCCTGCATGAAGGGCGCAAGCACATTGTGCGCCGCATGCTTGCCGCAGCCGGGCACCCGGTGAGCAGGCTGGTCCGGACTCGGGTCGGGCCGGTTTCGCTCGGCTCACTGCGGCCGGGCACGACCAGGCGGCTGTCCACAAAGGAAGTCGGCGACCTGTACGCCGCGGTGGGTCTGTAAGAGCGGTGGGCCTGTAAGAGCCGCCAGCTGCTGAGAATCAGGAGGGGCATGTGGCTGTCCGTGCAGTCCGCGGCGCGGTTCAGGTAGACGGCGACGACCGGGCAGAGATCCTGGCCGGGACGACGGACCTGGTAACCGAAGTGATGACGCGCAACGAGCTGACGACCGACGACGTCATCAGCGTCATCTTCACCGCGACACCGGACCTGACGGCCGAGTTTCCGGCACTGGCGGCGCGCAAGCTCGGCTTCCAGGAAGTGCCCCTGCTGTGCGCGTCCGAGCTGAGCGTACCCGGCGCGATGCCGCGCGTCGTGCGGCTGATGATGCACATCGAGACGAGCAAGCCGCGCTCGGCGATTCAGCACGTCTATCTGCGCGGCGCGGCGGCGCTCCGCCTGGACATCGCCCAGTGAGTGGCCCGGTGACCGGTAGGACGAGCGCAGGCGCTCAGGCCAGTGTCGGCCCGGCCAGCGTCGTGGTAGTCGGCACCGGCCTGATCGGCACGTCGATCGCCCTGGCACTGGCCGAGCGCGGGGTTCGCGTCTGGCTGGCGGATTCCGATCCGGCGGCGGTCCGGCTCGCGGCCGATCTCGGCGCCGGGCAGCCCCTGCCTGGCGACAGCATGCCCGCCGGCAGCGTGCCCGGCGGTCCCGCCGACGTTGCCGTGCTGGCCGTGCCGCCGGCCGCGGTCGCGCCGGCGCTGCTGTCCGCGCAGCGCCGCAGGCTCGCGCGCTGCTATACCGACGTGGCCAGCGTCAAGGAACTTCCGCTGGCGGCTGCCCGTGATCTCGGCTGCGATCTGGCCAGTTATCTTCCCGGTCACCCGATGTCCGGCCGCGAGCGGTCCGGCCCGGCCGCAGCCAAAGCCGACCTGTTCGCCGGGCGACCCTGGGTTCTGTGTCCGCAGAAGGAAAACGACGAACAGACAATTCTCCAGGTAACGGGGCTTGCGCACGCCTGCCGCGCCGTCATCGTGACGGCATCGGCGGCTGAGCACGACCGGTGGGTGGCACTCGTCTCGCACGCACCGCACGTGGTCGCGGCGGCGATGGCAGCGCGACTCGAACGTGCGAGCGACGGCGCGCTCGCGCTTGCCGGGCAGGGGCTACGGGACGTCACGCGCATCGCGGCCTCCGGAAGCGGCATGTGGGTGCAGATCCTCAGCGCCAACGCGGGCCCGGTCGCGACCGTGCTGCGCGAGGTGGCCAGTGACCTGGCGATCGCCGCCGGCGCCCTGGACGGCCTGGCGGCCGGCGACGATCAGGCGGCCAAGCAGGTTGCCGGCCTGCTGGAGCGCGGCAGCGACGGCGTGGGCCGGATCCCCGGCAAGCACGGCGGCCCGGCCCGCGGCTTCGCTGCCGTGCAGGTCGTTATCCCGGACCGGCCGGGGGAGCTGGCAAGGCTGTTCCGGGCCGCTGGCGAAGCAGGCATCAACATCGAGGACATCACGATCGAGCACTCGCCGGGCCTGCCCGTCGGTGTCGCGGAGCTGTGGGTCCGGCCGGAGGAGGCAGCCCGGCTGTCGGATTCGCTGGCGGCCGGAGGCTGGCCCGTGCGCCGCTAGGTCATGTCCTAGGCTGCGGCGACCCGGCGCGAGTCCGCCGGGGAACGCCAGCGCCGGTAACATCGCCTAGTGACCGAATCAGCTGCCTGGATGGTATCTACCGGCGTGGATGAAATGCAGCGTTATGCCGGCCAGCCCGGCCTGGTAATCGCGATGGACGGCCCGTCCGGCTCGGGCAAGTCGACGGCGGCACGCCGGGTCGCGGCCGAGCTGGGGATGCGGTATCTGGACACTGGCGCCATGTACCGGGCACTGACCTGGTGGCTGACCGAACAGCAGGTGGATCTGAGCGACCGCGCCGCCGTGATCGCCCGGCTCGCGGAGCCGCGGATCACGGCGGGCACTGACCCCGCGGCTCCGCAAATCGCGGTAGACGGCCACGACGTCGCCGGCCCGATCCGGACTCGCGAGATCTCCAACGCCGTCAGCCTGGTCGCAGCGATCCCGCAGGTACGGGAACGACTGATCGGACTGCAGCGGGAGATTATCGCCGCCGCGGCCGCTGACGGTCCGGGGATCGTAGCCGAGGGCCGGGACATCGGTACCGTCGTAGCGCCGGCTGCCGCCGTCAAGGTGTATATCACCGCCAGCGAGGATGTCCGCGCCCGGCGCCGGAGCGCCGACTTGAGCGAGGATCCGGTGGCAACAGTAGACACCACCAAGCGCGAGCAGGCACAACGTGACCGGCTCGATGCGGCGCAGTCGTCGGTAGCGGCGGACGCCGTGGAGATCGACACCAGCAGCCTCGGCCTCGACGACGTCGTCAGCCAGGTGGTCCGGCTGGCCCGTTCGCGCCCGGCGGTCTCGCGTGGCTGAGCTTGCGGACGAGCAGGCCGGACCGGAGGCTCCGGCGCCGGTCCTCGCGGTAGTCGGTCGGCCCAACGTCGGCAAGTCCACGCTGGTGAACCGCATTCTTGGCAGTCGGCAGGCCGTAGTCGAGGACACCCCCGGTGTCACCCGTGATCGGGTCAGTTACGACGCGACCTGGCGCGGGCGCGCCTTTACTCTGGTCGATACCGGCGGCTGGGAGCCTTCCGTCGAGGGCACGACATCGCTGGCGGCCCGGGTCGCGGCGCAGGCGCGGATCGCCGTGGATGCTGCCGACGCGGTGCTGTTCGTGGTCGACGCCGTGGTCGGCGTTACCGATGCCGACGCGGCCGTCGCGTCCGTATTGCGGCGGTCAAGGAAGCCAGTTGTACTTGCCGCCAACA
Source organism: uncultured Actinomycetota bacterium (assembly GCA_963711535.1). Lineage (GTDB taxonomy): Bacteria > Actinomycetota > Actinomycetes > Streptosporangiales > Streptosporangiaceae > JAJYUU01. The sequence goes on from CAVQEN010000020.1 coordinate 253,448, forward strand.
AGGTGGACGACGCGCCCGGCGAGCCGGAGGTTCACTCGCTCTGGTCGCTGGGTCTCGGGGAGCCGATGGCGGTCAGCGCGCTGCACGGGCGCGGGAGCGGCGACCTCCTGGACGCGGTGCTTGGCGCACTGCCGGAGGCGCCCGCGGAGCGGTACGACGACGAGGGCGGTCCGCGCCGGGTCGCGCTCATCGGCCGGCCGAACGTCGGCAAGTCGAGCCTGCTCAACAAGCTGGCGGGGGAGGAGCGGGCGCTGGTCGACTCGGTCGCCGGCACCACCAGGGACCCGGTCGACGAGCTGATCGAGCTTGGCGGCAAGACCTGGCGCTTCGTCGACACGGCGGGCATCCGGAGGCGTGCGCATCAGGCGCAGGGCGCCGACTACTTCGCGGCCCTGCGCACGGAGCGCGCGCTGGAGCGAGCCGAAGTGGCTGTCGTGCTCGTCGACGCCAGCGAGCCGCTGGCCGAGCAGGACCTGCGCATCATCAGCATGGTCATCGACGCAGGCCGGGCGCTGGTTATTGCCTACAACAAGTGGGACCTGGTGGACGCCGACCGGCGTGAGTCACTCGACAAGGAGATCGACCGGCAGCTGCACAACGCGCGGTGGGCGCCACGGGTCAACATCTCCGCCCGCACCGGCTGGCATGTCGACCGGCTGGTGCCCGCGCTCGAGCTGGCACTGGAAAGCTGGGAGACCAGGATTCAGACCGGCCGTCTCAACGCCTGGCTGACCGCGCTGATCGCGGCAACGCCGCCGCCTGTCCGGGGCGGAAAGCAGCCGAAGATCATGTTCGCCACGCAGGCTGACACTCGGCCGCCGCGCTTCGTGCTGTTCACCAGCGGCTTCCTGCAGGCTGGCTATCGCCGCTTCATCGAGCGCAAGCTCCGGGACGAGTTCGGATTCGCGGGGACGCCTATACACGTCACCATGCGCCTGCGGGAGAAGCGGTCGGGTCCGGCGGGCCGGGCGGCCCGTGGCCCCGGGCGCGGTTAGCGAAGGACGGCTAGCAACCGGGCGCGAGCCAGAACCAGACGGTGGTGCTTGCGTCGTTGCGCAGGTAGCCCCACTGGTCTGACAGCGTCTGCACGAGCAAAAGGCCGTGTCCGTCCGACGCGTAGACATCACCGCGGACGACCGGGCAGCTGAGATCGGAGCCTTCGTCGGCGACTTCGACGCGCAGTCCGCCCGCGGACTCCAGAATGACGATGCTGACAGTACCCCCCACGCACCGTGAGCTGGAGTGCATGACGGCGTTGGTGACAAGTTCCGAGGTCAGCAATACAGCGTTGTCGAGAGCCGGATGTAATTCGCCGAGCGCCTTGGTGACGAATGCGCGCGCCTCGCGGACGCGCTCGGGTCGTCCGGGGATCGTCAGGCTGCCCAGAACAGCAGCTCCGGCCATCACGGCGAGGTCCTCGGCAGCGTTGCTGGCCCGAGTGGCCGTGGATGCCATTCCGGTCGCTCCCCTCCCGCGCGAAGCCCGAGAATACCGACCTCGAGAACGGCGCGTCGTCCATTTCGCTCTGTTTCAATGATGGAGTGACCTTGCGTGCCACGCAAGTGCATGGCACAAATCACAGCCACGAAATCTCACATGCGATCTCACGATACATGTCAGATTCGTGTATCGTCGTCGGTGAGTCAGTGCCGCAAGTACGGTCCCGCAAGTTCGGTGCCACGGGCAGCCATTCTCGTGTGAAGGATGTGCTGCGAGTGCTGCGAGCTTCCCGTAGAGGGGGCGAGTGCCAGTGTCGGTCGGCCCAACGGTTCGTCGCCGTCGCCTTGGCAGTGAGTTAAGGCGACTGCGCGAGTCGCAGTCCATCAAGCTCGAGGAAGTTGCCGAGCGCCTTGGCCTCGCGCCATCGACGCTCTCCCGGATCGAGACCGGGAAAGCGCCGACGCGGACGGCCTATCTGAATTCCATGTTCGAGCTGTACGGGGTCGACGATCCCGGTCAGCGCCAGGTCCTGCTGGAGATGGCCCGCGAAGGCCACCGCAAGGGCTGGTGGGCAGTCTGGGACGGCATCCTGCCGACGGGCTTCGGTATCTACGTCGGCCTCGAGGCAGAGGCGTCGTCACTTCGGGTGTATGAGTCTCAGGTGGTCCACGGCCTCCTGCAGACCGAGGACTACGCCCGCGCGGTCATGTCGACGGTTCGCCGGCGGCAGACTCCCGACGAGATCGACCGCCTGGTGAAGCTGCGCATGCAGCGGCAGGACGTGCTCGAGCGTGCCGATCCGCTCGAGCTCTGGATCATCCTCGACGAGGCCGTGCTCCGGCGGATGGTCGGCCCGTCGCACGTTATGCGCGAGCAGCTCGAGCACCTGTACGAGGCCAGTCAGTGGCCCAGCATCACGCTGCAGGTGCTGACATTCGGCAGCGGCCTGCATCCCGGTCTCGGCGGCTCGTTCGCCATTATCGAGTTCCCCGAGCGCTTCGATCCCGACGTCGTCTACACCGAGGGCGTGACCGGCCAGGCGTATATCGAAGAACGTGACCGCGAAGTGCGCGCGCGTTCGGAGGCATTCGACCTGCTCCGCGCGACAGCGCTTCCGCCTGCCGATTCAGCGCTTCTCATCCGGTCCATTTCTGAGGGATCAGAGGAAGAATCCATTTGAAAGGAACACCCATGTCCGAATACGACACGTCCAGCGCAGCGTGGATCACCAGCCGCGCCTGCAACAACTCAGCCTGCGTTCAGGTCGCCCACCTGCCGGGTGGCATGGTGGCTATCCGGGACTCCAAGGACACAGCCAAGCCTGCTCACCTCTTCGACAGCGAAGAGTGGTCCGCATTCCTCACCGGCGTGCGGGCCGGGGACTTCGACCTGCCGGTGAGCTAGCCCGGGAGGGGCAGAGTAATACGGCCCCCGGAGCGATATGGTCGCTCCGGGGGCCGTATGTCTGCAGGTGTGCTGGCTATGACGGCTGCGACTCGATGGCGCCCGGATCGATGAGCGCCGGATCGATGATCGGCTGCGCGAAGACGTGACCGAGCGGCTCGGGGCCCACGTACTGCTGACACCGGCAGTCCTCTTCCGCGCAGGAGCCGGTGCGCGGGTTGTGGAAGCTCAGGTGGTGACCGCAGCCGCAGACGGGCTGCGGATCAGGCGGCGGCTGGAGCGCGGCATTGCGCTTCTCGGCTAGTTCGCTCTTGGCGGCCAGGATGCGCAGCCTGCGGCTGTGGTGTCGCTGCATAGCCCCGCCGGCGGTCGGACCGACGATAAAGATGAGCCACCAGTAGTCGCCCACGAAGCTGGTGAGGTCGTGCACGGTCCTATCCTCGCGCAGCTAAACGGTCAAGAGCAATCCAGCCCGGCGGCACGTGTGACTTCAGGCTCAGCCCGGCAGGCTGAACTCGCCGTCCCGGGCGCCGCCGAGGAACGCGTCCCACTCGGCCCGGCTGAAGATCAGGGCTGGCCCGTCGGGATGCCGGGAGTTGCGCATGGCTACGTCGCCGCCAGCCAGGAAGGCGACTTCGACGCAGTTGCCGCCGGTCGGACCGCTGTAGCTGCTCTTGATCCACGGTGCGGTGATTTCGCGAGCTGATATCCCGCTGGCGCTGCTGGTCACTGGGTTCCCTCCACATCCATGAGCATGGAACGAATGAGATCGGTGGTCTGCTCTGGCGTCATGCTCGAGGCACTGATGTGGTTCATCGCCTCGGTGTACCGCTCGACATCCACGCGCTTGTCCAGGTACATGGCGCTGGTGAGCTGCTCGACGTACACAACGTCCGGCAGATCGTCGGTCGCGAAGGACAGGATGCTGAAGCTGCCCGGTGCCGCATACGAGGCGCCGGTCAGGAACGGGGAAACCTGAATCGTCAGTCCCGGCCGGGACGCAATACCCAGCAGGTGCTCGAGCTGACCGCGCATCAGGCTGGCCGAGCCGACGGGCCGGCGCAGCGCGGCTTCGTCAATGATGGCCCACAGGGCGAGGCCGCCAGCGGCGAACCGGCGCTGGCGCTCCTTACGCAGGTACACCAGACGGTCGGTCTCGTCAGGCGGGTACGAGCCCAGCTGGATGACCGCAGTCGAGTAGTCCTCAGTCTGCAGGAGCCCTGGCACGAACTGGCTGTCGAAGCTGCGGATGCACTCCGCGGACTCCTCCAGCCCGATGTAGGACTGAAACCACGTCGGCAGCACATCCTGATAGCGGTGCCACCAGCCCTGCTGGTTCGCCTGACTGGCTAAAGTCAGGAGCTGCTCCCGCTCGACGGTGTCCGAAATGCCGTACAGGTTGAGCAGGTCAGCGATGTCAACTTCACGCACCGCGTTGCGGCCAAGCTCAATCCTGCTGATCTTCGATTCCGAGCCCCGGATAGCGCGCGCCGCGTCCTGCGCCGAGACGCCACGAGACTCGCGGAGACGTCTTAACTGAGTTCCGAGCATGATGCGCAGGACAGTAGGTGCACCGGTCCCCTCGGTGCTCCCTCTGCTGATTCCTGCGCTGCCGGGGGTTATGTCATCAGACATCAGCCGCGCTCCCTCCGATGCGCCGCATGGATCTTACTATCGTGTCATGGTCGTGCGCAGTCGCCATAACGGTACGAGGCTGGATGCCCTTTTTCCGACGACATCTCCTAATGCAAGTGCGTAATGCACTTCTTCGCAAACGCCGCTTAACTCATGATATCGCAGATGAGATTTCACGCTAGTGCTATTTGCGGGCAGTGGCGCGCGCCGTCCCGGTCGTCATCTGCTGCCAGGATCGGTCAGCCACCGTTCGAACCACGCACGGGTGCGCAGAAGCAGGTCGCGCTGATGGTTGCGTTCCGCTAGCCCGTGCCCCTCGCGCGGGTACACGACTAGCTCGTGCTCGGCCCCGTATCGGCTCAGGGCGCGGTGGAAGTAGATGGCCTGGCCGAGCGGCACGTTGGTGTCGTCCTCGCCGTGCGCGATCAGCACCGGAGTGCGGACCTTCGAGGCGAACGAGATCGGGCTGACCCGGTCATGCGGATGCGGGCCCATCCCCTCCCAGCCGCAGCTGCCGGCCAGCGCGGCGTCTGTCGTCCCGAATGCGCCGGTGCCGACAAGCATGCCCCAGTCGCAGATCCCGGCGAGCATGAGCGCGGCCTTGAAGCGGTCGGTCTGTCCGACCGCCCAGGCGGCCATGAACCCCCCGTGACTGGGGCCTCCAATCCCGAGCCGGTCCGGATCGGCCACACCCGCGGCGATCAGCATGTCGATCCCCGTGAGGATGTCGCTCCACTCAGCTCCGCCGACCGCGCCGACGACAGACGCCGCGAAGTCACGGCCGTGCCCGGTGCCGCCGCGCGGATTGGGCAGGAACACGGCGTAACCCGCGGTCGCGAGCCACTGGCCAGGACAGTGCGGCCCGAGCATGAACTCGTCGGCGTACCGGGCATCGGGTCCGCCGTGCACCAGGGTGACAAGCGGGAACGGGCCGTCTGCGCGGCCTCGGCCGGCCGGCAGGATGAGCAAGCCATCGAGGGCGAGGCCGTCGGATGCGTGATACGAGAGACGTTCCTGGGTTCCCCACTCAATCTCCCGCAACTCCGGCCGCGTGTCGCTGATCTGGCTGAGCGGACCGCCGGGCGGTCCGGCGTGGACATCGGCCGGCCGGTAGGGGGTGGTCGCGAGCACCGCGACCACCGCACCGGAACGGCTGGCGGTTAGTGTTTCGGCCAGCCCGGCCCGGGTGGACAGGCATCGGAATCGCAGCACGCCGGGATCGAGTCGGCGGATCTCCGTGTCGAGCCCGCTGTCGAACAGGGCCAGCGGCGGCCCGTCGGCCACCTGCGCCAGCTCAGTCGGACAGACGTCCATGCCCTTGGTCAGGTCGCGAGGCGAGGCGGACGTGCCGGCCACGGTGTCGTACACGGCGAATCCGCCAAACGGCTCGGGTTCTGCCAGGTAGGCCAGGTGCCAGGTGCCATGATCGGCCCACCAGACCGGCGACCGTGCGTGGCCAGCGACCCGGCCGAGGTCATGGACTACTCCGGTAGCCGGATCGACCAGGTGCAGCTCATTGGTGATGGCCCCCGGATCGTTCTCCCGGCTCACCCAGCTGATCACTGCCACCTGACCGCCGTCTGGTCGCTGCGCCACTTCGGCGACGTGACGGCCGTCCAGGTCGGCTGCCACGTGCAGCTCGCGGGTAACCGCGTCAAGCAACCGCAGCCTGCCGCAGCCGGATTGCTCGCTCCAGACGATCGCGTCATCGCGCTCAGTACGCCTGCGCTGCTCCTCCTCGGTCGGCTCGTCCGCGGCCACCACGGCGACCCTGCCGTCCGCCAGCGGGCAGACGTCGTAGATGTCGCCCGTCCACTCGGTCAGGCTCTCGGCCTCGCCGCCATCGATCGCGATCCGGTGCAACTGGACAGACCCAGTGCGGTCCGACAGGAAGAACAGCGACGCTGAGTCCGGTGCCCAGTGCGGGCCGGAGTCAGCCGCGGTGCCGGCGGTCAGCTGCCGCGGCGGCGAGCTGCCGTCCGCGGCGGCAGTCCACAGGGCGCTGAGGCGGCGTTCCCCGAGCTGGCCCGCGGGCGCGACAACATAGGCGACCCAGCGCCCGTCCGGGGACACCGCCGGCTCCTGCGGAACTGCTCCGTCCACGACGAGCTCCGCGGTCAGCCGTGGAGTGTCCGGGTTCATGGAATGCGCCTTTCCGCCGCCAGTACGTCGTGAGACATCATTCACCACAACGACGCACAAATCCCGATTGGTGTCCCGGGAGCCAGCCTGTGTCCGAGGCGCAGTCCACCGTCACGCAGCCAGGCCGGTACGATTCCGGCAGACCCTGATCATCTCGGTGAAGGCAGGTTGCATGCGTTACAGGCCGCTGGGCAACTCCGGGCTTCTGGTCTCGGTCGTCGGGCTCGGGTGCAACAACTTCGGCCGTCGGCTGGACCTCGAGCAGACCCGGGCCGTGGTCGACGCCGCGATCGACCGCGGCGTGACGCTGCTCGACACTGCCGAGAGTTACGGCGGCAAGGGCCGATCCGAGGAACTGCTCGGCGAAGTGCTCGCGGGCCGCCGGGACCAGGTGGTGCTTGCCACGAAGTTCGGGTCCCACGGTGACATGGAATACGGCCCGGCGGCGGGGGCGACAGGCGGGCGCGCCTACATCCGGCGCGCCGTCGAGCACTCCCTGCGCCGGCTGCGGACCGACTATATCGACCTTTACCAGCTCCACGTTCCCGATCCGGTGACGCCGATCGAGGAGACTCTCGCCGCGCTGACTGAGCTGGTCCAGGCGGGCCTGGTGCGGTACATCGGGCACTCCAATTTCTCCGCTGCTCAGATCGCTGGCGCAGCAGCAGCGGCGCGCGAGCTGACCGCCGTGCCGTTTATCTCCGCGCAGAATCGGTGGTCGCTGCTGGAGCGGCAGGCCGAGCTCGATATCGTCCCGGCCGCGCTGCAGTACGGCCTCGGCGTGCTGCCGTACGTCCCGCTCGCGAACGGGCTGCTCACCGGCAAGATCCGCCGTGGCACCGGGCCTGCGGCCGGGACCCGGCTCGCCGACCGCGCCGACTACATTACCGACGCCAGGCTCGACGTGGTGGAGGGACTTGCGCAGTGGGCCGAGCAGCACGGCAGGTCGCTGCTGGAGGTCGCCATCGGCGGCCTCGCGGCGCTGCCCGGTTGTTCCTCGGTGATCGCGGGCGCAACGTCGGCGGAGCAGGTGCGGGCCAACGCCGCCGCGGGGGAGTGGGAGCCGGCCGATGCCGAGCTAGCCGAGATCGACAAGATCGCGCCGCAGCTTCCCTGAGGTGCCGACGACGGTGGTGAACCCGATGAAGGCAGCCCTATACGAAAACCATGGCGCGGCAGCCGACGTGCTCCGGGTCACCGAGATCGACCGGCCCGAGCCCGGGCCCGGCCAGGTGCGGGTCCGGATGCGACTGTCGGGGATCAACCCGACCGACTTCAAGTCCCGGTCCGGGGCGACTCCGCGGCCAATTGACGGCTTCCAGATTCCGCACCATGACGGCGCCGGCGTGATCGACGCCGTCGGCGCCGGCGTCGACGACAGCCGGATCGGCGAGCGGGTGTGGACCCTGCTGGCGGCCGCCGGCAACCGCTTCGGCACAGCCGCGCAGTGGTGTGTCCTGCCGGCCGGGCATGCAGTGGCACTTCCGCCCGGCGCATCCGACGAACTGGGCGCCTGCCTCGGCGTGCCGGCCGTCACCGCGCACCGCTGCCTGCTGGCCGACGGCCCTGTCGACGGCGCGAGCGTGCTGGTAGCGGGCGGCGCGGGAGCGGTGGGCCATTACGCCATCGAGCTTGCTAAGTTCTCCGGTGCCCGGGTGGTGACGACGGTCAGCGGGCCGCACAAGGCGGAACTGGCACGGCAGGCGGGCGCCGATCAGGTCGTGAACTACAAGGACCCGGATGCTACTGATCAGCTTCGCGCGTTCGCGCCGGAGATGGACCGCATCGTCGAGGTTGCGCTGGGCGCGAACCTCGAGCTTGACCTCGCCGTGTCCGGGCCGCGCACGCACATCGCGGACTACGCTGCCGAGCCGTCGGACCCGGTCCTTCCCGTGCGCAGGTGCATGACCGCCAACCTCGCGCTGCGGTTCGTCCTGCTGTACAGCATGCCGCCGACGGCCGTGGACGCGGCAGCGGCCGACATCGACCGGGCGCTCGGCAGCGGCGCGCTGACCCCGCTGCCGATCATCCGGTTCCCGCTCGACCAGATAGTGCAGGCGCAGGAAGCGGTGGAAGCGGGCACCGTGGGCAAGGTGGTCATCGAGCTGCCGTGAGCTAATCCCGGACAGCACTTCCGGCAAGCAGGTTGGCACCGGGCTGGATAACGGTTATCCTCCACCTAACGGTTATCTTCCACCTAACCGTTATCCAGCTAGCCGTTAGAGGTGAGCGCCCGATGCAACAGGAAGTCGTGCTCGCGCTGCTGGCCAAGGAACCTTCGTATGGCTACCAGCTGCGCGCGCGACTGCGCCATGCTCTCGGCCCGCTGGGCGACGCCATGAACGACGGCCAGGTCTACGTGACGCTTGCCCGGCTGGAGAAGGCCGGCCAGGTGACGGCTGAGCAGGCGGCGGGGCCGGCGGATAAGCCAGACCGCAAGGTGTACGCCCTCACCGCCGCCGGCCACCAGCGGGTCGCCGACTGGTTCTCTGAGGTCAGCTGGCCGCGACCTGATCTGGCCGAATTCCATCTCAAGCTCATCGCCGCGGCGGCCGCGCGGCTGGCCGATCCGATCGCGATCGTCGACGCCCAGCGCCGGGAGCTGCTGCGCCGCTTGCGAGACGCGCAGCGGGTCGCCATGGCCGAACCGAGCGGATCCGACGCGGGTCTGCTCCTCGAGGGCATCGTGCTCCGGCTGCAAGCTGACCTGCGCTGGCTTGAGGCGTGCGAACGGAACTGGACGGGCCGGCGGGCCCGCGGATGAAAGGCACGGGGACAGCTGTGAACAGCATTGCCGACGCGAACAGCACAGCCGGCGCGAACAGCACAGCCGACGCGAGCAGCACGGGCGACGCGAGCAGCACGGGCGACGCGAGCAGCACGGGCGACGCGAGCAGCACCGGTAACACCTTCATGGTGCGCACTCGCGCGCTGTGCAAGCAGTACGGCAAGGACGACGGCCTCGTACGCGCCGTGGATCATGTCGATCTCGCGGTGACCACGGGCGAGACGCTGGCGGTGATGGGCCCGAGTGGCTGCGGCAAATCGACGCTGCTGCACCTGGTTGGCGGCCTGGACCGGCCGTCGGCAGGCGAACTGTGGCTGGCCGGGCAGCGGATCGACCAGATGAGCGAGCGCGGCTTGGCCGCTATCCGCCGCGACGCCGTCGGCTTTGTGTTCCAGGCGTTTCATCTCATGGACGAGCTGACCGCGGTGGAGAACATCGAGCTGCCGGCCCTGCTAGCAGGCCGGTCAGCGCGCACCGCCCGCCGCCGGGCTACCGCTCTCCTTGACCAGGTAGGGCTCGCCGACCGGGCCCGGCACCTGCCGTCGCAGCTCTCCGGTGGTCAGCGGCAGCGGGTCGCGATCGCCCGTGCGCTAGCGAATGAGCCGCTGATCGTGCTGGCTGATGAGCCGACCGGCAACCTGGACACCGAGGCGACACTGGAGGTGCTGCGGCTCTTCGAGACGCTGCACGAAGCCGGCCAGACGCTCGTCATCGTGACCCACGACGCGCGGATCGCGGCCACCGCGGACCGGCTGATCTCCATGCGCGACGGTGCCTTTGTCGACGAGACCAGGCTGACAGGCGGCAGCACCGGAAGCCTCGGCCAGCTGGCCGGGCTCGGCGGCTGACGACATGAGCAAACTGCTGATCATCGGCCGGCTCGCCTGGCGGGACCTGCGACTGCGGCGGGCCGAGGCCACGCTGATGCTGCTCGTCGTGACGGCGGCAACGGCGACCCTGACGCTAGGGCTGGCGCTCAGCGGAGTGACGGCCAGCCCGTACCAGCACACCAGAGCCGTCACGCACGGCCCTGACGTGGTAGCCGGATCAGCTGGCGCCGCGCACGGCGGAGGTGTGCCCGGCGCCCTGACAGCACTGGAGAACGCGCCGGGCGTCACCGGCTTCAGCGGCCCGTATCCGGTCGTGGGTCCCGTGCTCCGGATAGGCGGCCGGACGATACCGACCGGCTTCAATGCCGAAGGCCGCAGCCAGGCGCCAGCGGCGATCGACCAGCCGAAGGTCACTCAGGGCACCTGGGTGCGGCCAGGTGGCATCGTGGTCGAGCCCACCTACGCGGCCGAGGCTCATCTCGCCGTCGGCGACCGGATTACGCTGAGCGGCGGGGGGACACAGGGCGGCCGGCCATTCCGGGTCGTCGGCCTCGCGGTCACGGCCGCGGAACCGTCGGTCAACGCGCCCGGCCAGATCTGGCTCACCGAGGCCGACGCGCGCAGCCTCATCAGCCGGTCGGACCCGGTCTACTACGAGCTGAACCTGAAGCTGGCGGATCCGGCTCGGGCGACGGCCTTCGCTGACGCCCGCGGTACCAGCGAGGTGTCCCTGCAGTCCTGGCAGCAGATCGCCAGCCATGACGCCAAGCAGCTCCAGATCGAGCAGGCGGCGCTCGGGGTCGGCGGCTCGCTGCTCGGCCTGCTGGCGATCGCCAGTCTGGCCGTGCTGGCTGGTGGCCGGGTCGCTGAGCAATCCCGCCGGGTCGGCCTGCTCAAGGCAGTCGGCAGCTCGCCACGGCTGGTGGCCGGGGTGCTGCTGGCCGAGCACCTCGCGGTCGCGCTCGCAGCCGCTGCTGCCGGGCTCGCGGCTGGCTGGCTGGCCGCACCGCTGCTGTCCAGCCCGGCCGACGGACTGCTCGGCGTGCCGGGCGCGCCATCTCTCACGATCGCGACTGTGGGCATCGTCACCCTCGCCGCACTGGCTGTTGCACTGCTGGCGACGCTCGGCCCGGCCAGCCGCGCTGGCCGCACCAGCACCGTAGCTGCGCTGGCGAACGCCGCCCGCGCGCCGCGCCGCACCCGCTGGCTGATCGCGCTATCCCGGCGGCTGCCGACCCCGCTCCTGCTCGGGCTGCGGCTGGCCGGCCGGCGGCCGCGGCGGCTAGTGTTCAGCGCACTCAGCGTGGCCATCGTGGTAGCCGCCATGACCGGCGTGCTGAACATGCTGGCGCAGGGCCGTGTGCGCCGGGTGCCGGGCGGGCTGGTGAATCCCGTGCACACGGCGGTGAGCCAGGTGCTGCTCGTCATCACCGTGGTCCTGATCGTGCTGGCCGCGGTGAACGCGGTCTTCGTGGCGCTCACGACCGTGCGAGACTCGCGCCGCCCGCTCGCCGTGGCCCGGTCGCTGGGCGCCAGCCCTGACCAGATCAGGGCCGGCGTGACGGCGTCGCAACTGACGGCCGCGGTGCCCGGTGCCGTGCTGGGTATCCCGGCTGGCATCGCCCTGATTGCCGCGTCCACCAGGGACGGCGCATCGGTCGTCCCGTCCGTGTGGGGACTTCTGGCTGTGGTGCTCCTCGCCCTGGCCGGGCTGACGGCGGTCAGCGCCGGCCCTGCCAGGGCCGCGGCCCGGCAGCCGGTCGCCGAGCTCCTGCAAGCGGAGGCATGACGACATGAGCAGGTTCCTGCTGATCTGCCGGCTGGTCGTGCGCGACCTGCGGCGGCGCCCGGCCCAGGCTGCGCTGCTGCTGCTGGCCATCACGGCGGCCTCAGGCACCCTGACGATGGCTCTGGTCCTGCACGGAGTCACCAGCCACCCGTACGCGCAGACCCGGGCTGCGACCAGGGGACCGGACGTGGTGGCGCTGCTCGGCGAGGGCGGCGGCGTCAGTGTCGGCCCGAAGGGCGCACCGCCGGGCGGCGGACTGCCTACCCCGAAGACCGCGGCTGCGCAGATCGCGGCACAGGCCGCCGCGCTCATCCACGCTCCAGGCGTCACCGCTCATAGCGGTCCGTTCGAGGAGGCCGGCGCTGTAGTGAAGGTCCGGGGGCTCTCGGTCGCGGTCCAGGTGGAAGGCCGCGGCCAGGCCGCGGCTGCGGTCGATCAGCCGAAGCTGACAGCCGGCAGCTGGGTGCGTCCCGGCGGCATCGTGCTCGAGCGGGCTTTCGCGGCCGCGCTCGGCGTAGGCGTCGGCGACCAGATCACGCTCAATGGCCGCCCGTTCACGGTGGCCGGGCTGGCCGTCACGGCCGCCGAGACCCCCTACCCGAACCTCTGTTTCACTGGCGGCTGCAACACCGGGCCTCCTGGCAACGGGCAGCTGGAGGGACACGGAGCCGGCCTGGGCTGGGCTACCCAGCCGGACGTCCGCGTCCTGGCCGCGGCCAGCGGGCCAGGACCGGCGGCCTACGTTCTCAACCTCAAGCTCAGCGAGCCGGCCAGCGCGCCGGCTTTCATCAACGCCTACTATCACCGGAACCGCGTGCTCTCGCAGAGGAGCCCGGTGAGCTTGCTGTCCTGGCAGGCCATCGCTACCGGGGACGCGCTGCTGGTCACCGACGAGCAGCAGGTGCTGACACCGGGGGCGTGGCTGCTCGGGCTGCTGGCGCTGGCCAGCGTGGCGGTCCTGGTCGGCGGCCGGATGTCCGAGCGGACCCGGCGGGTCGGCCTGCTGAAGGCAGTCGGCGGCACGCCCGGGCTGGTCGCCGTCGCGCTGCTGGCCGAGAACCTCATCCTCGCGCTCGCCGCGGCCATCGCCGGGCTGGTGATCGGGAGACTGTGCGCGCCGCTGATCACCAGTCCCGGCTCCGGGCTGGTCGGAACCCCCGGCGCCCCGTCGCTGACGCTGTCCGTAGCCGGCCAAGTCATCGCGGTGGCCCTCGTCGTCGCCCTGGCCGCGACGCTCGTGCCCGCCGTCCGGGCCGCCCGGACCAGCACCGTCAGCGCCCTGGCTGACGCGGCCCGTCCGCCCCGGCGCCGGGGCACGCTGATCAGGCTTGCCTGCCGGCTGCCGGTGCCGCTGCTGTTCGGGCTGCGGCTGGTCGCCCGCAGGCCCCGGCGGGCCGTTCTCGGAGCGGCCAGCATCGCGGTCACGGTGACCGGGCTCGTCGCCGTCGTCGCTTTTCATGACCTGGCCGGGCAGAAGCGCCTTGGGGCCGCCGCCGGACTGGGCGATCCGATCGCCAGCCGGGACGAGCAGATGCTGCTTGTCCTCACGGTGGCGCTGGTCACCCTGGCAGTCCTCAACGCGATTGTCACCGCCTGGGCTACGGTCCTGGATGCCCGGCACTCCACGGCGCTGGCCAGGGCGCTCGGCGCCAGCCCGCGGCAGGTGAGGGCCGGCCTGGCCTTCGCCCAGGTAATCCCGGCGCTGCCCGGCGCGATCCTCGGCATCCCGCTCGGCATCGGGCTGTTCGCCGCCGCCAGCGGCAGCGGGCGCGTGGTCGTGCCGCCGGACTGGTGGCTGGGCGTCATCGTGCTGGGCACACTGGTCGTCGTGGCCGGCCTGACGACCATCCCGGCCCGCATCAACACCCGCCGGCCGGTCGCCGCTGTCCTCGGACAGGAAGCCTGACCCGGCCGCTGCGGGGGCGACCGGGCCGGTCACCGGTACGGGACCGGCCCGGTCAGGCCACGGGCTGAACGAGTCAGGTCAGGGGCTCAGCCGGTGCAGGTCGCGCGGGAACAAGGCGACCTGCCGCACGTTGGCGGCGCCGGTGAGCCGTGCGGTAAACCGCTCCAGCCCGATGGCGAAGCCGCCATGCGGCGGCATGCCGTGCTCGAACACCTGCAGATAGCCCGCGAATGGCGCGGGGTCGAGACCGCGCTCGGCCAGCGCCGCGAGGTAGTCCTCGTGGCGGTGCAGCCGCTGGCCGCCGGTGACGATCTCGCTGCCGCGGAACAGCAGGTCGAACCCGTTGGTGTAGCCGGGCCGGGACCGGTCCGGGTAGGTGTAGAACGGCTTCGCGCTCTGCGGGTACCCAGTGACGAACAGGAACTCACTGCCGTACTCGCGCTGCGCCCACTCGCCCAGCCAGCGCTCGTGCGCGGGCGACAGGTCATCCTCCCCGGCGGGTTCCTCTCCGGTTGCCGACGAGATCAGCGCCATTGCCTCAGCGAAGTGGACGTGCGGGATCTCGGCCGGCACCTCGGGCAGCGCCGCGCGGAGCTGCTGCATGGCGTCGCTGCCTCGTTTCCGTACTGATTCGACCATCCCGGCGACCGCATCCCGGCACACCGGCATGACGTCGAAGTGGTCACCGATGAACCCCAGTTCGGCGTCCAGGCTGGTGTACTGCGCGAGATGGCGCGCGGTGTCGTGCGGCTCGGCGCGGAACACCGGCCCGACCTCGTACACCCGCTCGAATACGCCGACCATGGCCTGCTTGTAGAACTGCGGTGACTGCGCCAGGTAAGCGGGGCGGCCGAAGTAGTCGATCGCGAACACGTTCGCGCCGCCCTCGGTCGCCGACTCCACGATCTTCGGCGTGAAGATCTCGGTGAAGCCGCGCTCGTCCAGTGCCGCACGGAAGCCTGCCGCGCTGGCGGCCGCGATCTCGAAGCCGGCCCGGAGCTGCGCGTGACGCAGCGTTGTCGGAGCGTGGTCCAGGATCGTGGGCAGTGTCGCGGTGAGGCCGGGCCGGTACAGGTCGAAAGGCGGCGCCTCGGCCGGGCCGGACAGCGCTGTCAGAACCGGGTCGGTCAGCTCGGCGCAGCCCGGGGCCTGCGCGTTCGCGACCACCAGGCCCTCCACCTGCAGCACGGTCTCCTCGCCACCGGGGGCAGCAGTGCCGGGCGGCAGGACGACCTGCGCCAGGCCAGACCGGTCGCGGATGATGAGGAACGTAACGGACTTCAGCTCCCGGCGGCGGTGCAGCCAGCCGGCGGTGCTGATGCGCTCGCCGATGTGCTGCGGCACGTCGGCGGCGAGTACTCGTGAGATCATCACAGCTCCCTGAGGGATGTGTGCGACCCCTTGGGAGTGCGGGCGATAAGGGAACTCGCGGTGCCACCGCACTTTCGCCGCCCGCGGGTGCCGATAGGCGGCCGGGACGGCCTCGTTAGCCCGGTCACGGGGGCGAGCCGGCGGGGCATGAGGCTAGCTGCTGGCGGCAGTGGCCGTTCCTCCCCGCACTCAGGAGCGTCTTCGCGACCCGGGCGTGAGGCTGCCTTCTCAGCTTCCGGCAGCTCTCTGGATGCTCACGTGGACCGGCGCTACTTGTCTCCGTCAGCGCGTTGACCCCAGCATAGGCGGCTGCGTGTCCGGGACGGCAACTGGATTATCTACCCTGGACATATGTACATCCCCCGGCACTTTGCGCTCAGCGACCTTGCGACCATCTCCGCGTTCGTCGACGCGGCCCAGTCCGCCGACCTCGTCACGTTTGATGGCACGCGGCCGGTGTCGACTCTCCTGCCGGTGATCTGGGACCTGCCTGCCGCGTTCGGAGCGGACGGTGACGCTAGCGGCGTTCCCGACGGCGGCGCTGACGGCGGTGCCAGCCAGCCGGATTACGGTCGGCTGCTCGGGCACATCGCCATCGCCAACGACCAGTGGAAGACCGCATTGCCCGGCGCACAGGCGCTGGCTATCGTGCGCGGGCCGCAGGCCTACATCTCGCCCGCCTGGTACGAGAGCAAGGCCCGGCACGGCCGGGTCGTGCCGACCTGGAATTACGAGGCCGTGCACTTCACCGGGACGGTGGCCTTCCACCAGGATCCCGAGTGGCTGCGCGCGTTCGTCACCCGGCTGACGGTTCTGCATGAGGGCGGGCGCGAGCATCCGTGGGCGGTGACCGACGCGCCGCCCGAGTACATCGACGGGCAACTGCGGGCCATCGTCGGAGTTGAGCTGGCCATCACCTCGCTCGAGGCGAAGCAGAAGCTCAGCCAGAACCGCAGCGAGCTCGACCGCGAGGGGGTCGTCGCCGGACTGCAGTCCGAGCCCGGTCCTGGCCCGGCTGCCATCGCCGACGCGATGGCGGCGCAGCTGACCCCGTCCGAGAGCTAGCTAGCCGGCCTGGCTGATGCCGCCTTCGCGGCTTCGGTCTTGCGCGGGGGCGGCAGCGCAGTAGATTGACCGCAGGCCCGCAGGTGGCCTCCGGTCCGCGGAAAGGGCAGAGCCCGCCTGATACGAATGCTGATGCCAGGGCTGTTCTGCCTCCTTTCGGCCTGATGTTGCGGACCGCAGGCGCGCGAAAGGAGTCGCGGTGCCGACTGCCCGCCTTCCCGAAGAGCCCAGTTTCGAGCAGCTGCGCAAGCAGGCGAAGGATCTCCAGCGAGCCGTCCGGGCGATGGACCCGGTCGCGCTGGCCGAGGTCGGCGAGCTGCACCCGGAGGATTCCCCAGCGGCGGCCAGTTTCCCGCTGCAGGCCGCGCAGCTCGTGGTGGCTCGCCGGTACGGCTTTGCTAGCTGGTGGCGGCTGAAACGGCACGTCGAGATCGTCACCCGGTTTGCCCGTTTCCCGGTTCGGATGAACTCTGGTCCCGCGGTCGACGCGGCCGACGAGTTCCTGCGGCTTGCCTGCCTGAGTTACGAAGACGACCAGCCCGAACGACGGGAACGAGGCCTCGCCCTCCTGCGCAGTCAGCCAGGCCTGACACTAGACAGCGCCTGCGCGGCAGCGGCTGCGGCTGACGTCGGCGCGATGCAGCGGATCCTGCGCGCCGACCCTGGCGCGGCGAGTCGGGAGGGCGGGCCGTACCGCCTGGAGCCGATGGTCTACCTCGCCTATGCGCGGCACGATCCCGGCCTGGCGCGCGACCAGGTGATGACGGCGGCGCGCCTGCTGCTTCGGTCGGGTGCTGATCCCAATGCCGGCTATCTCTGGCACGGGCTGCACTATCCGTTCACCGTGCTGACCGGGGTGCTCGGAGAAGGCGAGCAGGGTCCGGTCCGCCAGCCGCGGCATCCGCACTGGCGGGAGCTCGCCCGGCTGCTGCTGGTCGCCGGGGCAGACCCGAACGACGGGCAGGGCCTGTACAACCGGATGTTCCAGGCGGGCGCGGAACACCTGGAACTGCTCCTCAGCTTCGGCCTCGGTACCGGCGACGGCGGTCCGTGGCGGGACCGGATGGGGGAGCGTATCGACAGCCCTGCCGAGATGGTCAGGCGCCAGTTGCGCTGGGCGATCGAGCAGGGCATGACGGACCGGGTGCGCCTGCTCGCAGAGTACGGCGTCGACGTTGCCGGCCCGTTCGGCGACGGCGTGACTCCGGCGACGCTTGCAGTGACGGCCGGTTATCCGGATCTTGTCGAAGAACTGACCGCGCTCGGAGCGCCGGCACCCGAGCTCAGCCCGGCCGAGGAGTTCGCGGCCGCGGCGCTGGCAGCCGACCGCCCGCGCGTTGCGGATCTGCTGGCGCGCCATCCGCACGCGGCTGCTGATGCCCGGCGCGAGCGGCCGGGCCTGATCGTGTGGGCCGTTGCGCACGGGCGGCCCGGCGCAGTCGAGTTGCTGGCTCAATCCGGCTTCGATGTGAATGCGCGCGGACGCACCGACACACCCGCCCGGGGGAAATGGCTGACGCCCCTGCACGCGGCTGCCCAGGCTGGCGACTTGGACCTGGCGCGGCGGCTGCTAGCGCTCGGTTCAGATCCGCTGGCCCGCGACAAGCATCAGGACGCCACGCCGCTCGACTGGGCGCGCTACTTCGATCGCCCCGAACTGGTGGAGCTGCTCGAGCCCCTGACTGCAGCGCCAGACGGGCCAGCCGCGGGACGGTGATGCCAGAGAATTCCGGCGGGATGCGGACGCTCGTCAGCCTGCCGGCGGCTGGCTCGGTTGCCGCGGAGTTGAGTTGCGGGCTGGCTGATCCACAGGTCATTCCGGTCTGCCTCGGCTTTTCCACAGGCCCGAATAGGGACGGAAAGGTGTCGCTGCCGGCCGGTATTATCGAACATGTGAGCGGATAACTGACCGAGACCGTGGAAGGGAGGCCGCGATGCCGGATCCGGGCTGGGACATTCCGGGGGTCGACCGTGACGCCTCCCCCGGCGGGCTGCTCACCGGCACTTCTGCCGCCGCGGCCACAACCGCCGCGGGCGCTGATGGTTCTGGCTCGGGTGCCCGGCCGGCGCGGACGGGCCGCACGACCCGGCGGGACGGCAGCGTGTCGGCCGCGTCCGGGTTGTCGGCGGGCGCGTTCGCCCCGGCCGGCGACAGCGACTCGGCTTCCGCTTCCCCGGCCGCCGGCAGCCCGGCTGGTTCTCCGGCCGCCGGCAGCTCCGCGGCCGCGGCGAGTTCCGCGGACTGCTCGGACGGTTGTGCGGCTGATGAGCCCGCGCGGGCCGGTGCTGGTTGCGGCCCGGCCGACGGCAGCTCCGCGGCCGCGCCGAGTTCCGCGTCGGACTGCTCGGATGGTTGTGCGGCTGATGAGTCCGCCCATGAGTCCGCCCACTCGGACGGTTCTGCGGCTGGCGCGTCCGCCCGGCCTGGTTCTGGTTCCGGCTCGGCTGACCGCCCGTACGTGACGGCCGGCTCGTACGGGGCTGGCGGTGTGCGGCCGTCGGATGCGGCGCAGGCGCTGGCGTTTGTGTCGGCGGGGCTGGAGTTTCTGGCTCATGACGACGCGGCATTGTGGCCGGAGGGCCTGCAGGCGGATTGCCTGCGGGTGCTGGCGGCGGCGCAGTCGCGTCAGGTGGCGGCGCATGCGCGGGTGCTGGCGGCGTTCAGCGTTCCGGGGGGCGGTCTGTCGGGGGACGGGCACCGGTCACCGCGGGTGTGGCTGTCCTGGCAGTGCCAGGCCACTGCGCGGGCGGCGGCGGCTCAGGTGGGGTGGATGCGGCGGCTGGGCCGGGCACCCCCGGCTGGCGGCGGCGCTGGCTGAGGCGATGGTGTCGGAGTCGTGGGCCCGGCAGCTGATCGCGTGGAGCGACCGGCTGCCTGAGGAGCACCGCGATGACGCCGATGGTGACTTGCTGGCGGCGGCGGGGCTGGGCGCGGACCTGGCCGGGCTGGCGGGGCTGGCCGAGGAGCTGCGGCGTGAGCACGCCGCCCCCGACGACGGTGATGACGGGTTCGCGGACCGGCGGCTGCGGCTGGGCCGCACGTTTGAGGGCGCGGGCCGGATGGAAGGCGACCTGACGCCGCGGTGCGCCCAGGCGGCGCAGGCGGTGCTGGCTGCCCTGTCGCAGCGGCGCGGCCCCGAGGATGACCGGACCCTGGACCAGCGGCAGCACGACGCGCTGGAAGAGGCATTCATCCGGCTGATCGCGGCCGACGGGATGCTGCCCCGGCGCGGCGGCGAGCCCGTCCGCCTCGGCCTGGACATCACCCTGGCCGAACTGACCGGCGGCGACGCCGACGGTGACACCTGCGACGCGGTCGTGCAGCCGGTCATCACCGGGATGACCGACTACGGGCTGCTGGCGAAACTGGCCGACCCCGGCAGCGACGAGGCCCAAGCGCTGCAGGCAGCGGCCGCCGCCGCGGCCGCGTCGGCGGCAGCGGCGCCGTTCGGCGACGCGCTGGAGGCCGCGGTCCGGCTGCTGTCAGGGCCGCGGGGCTATGCCAGGATGCTGCGCCGCCGCGCCGCCGGGGCTGCCGGGATGCGGGTGACCGGGATCAGCCTGCCGCTGGAGATCCCCTCCAGCTTCCGCACCGTGCCGCTGCACCTGCGCCGGGTCGTGACCCGCCGGGACCGGCACTGCCGGTTCCCGGGCTGTGACCTGCCGGCCGCGGGCTGCGACGTGCATCACCTGCTGCCCCGGTCCCGGGGCGGACCCCACGCCCTCACCAATATGCTGCTTTTGTGCCGATATCATCATCAGGTGGTGATCCACCGGTGCGGCTGGACACTCACCCTCCACGCCGACGGCACGACCACCGCGGTCAGCCCCGACGGCACCAAAACCCTGCACAGCCACCCGCCCCCCACCCTGGCCGCCTGACCCGCCCGCAGCACAGCACGCCAGCTGACCGTGCCCGCACGCACGGTCAGCTGGCATGTCCGCGTACCAGCGGCTGCTGGCAGTCGATCTCAGCGCAGGCCGGGCCTCCACTGAAGCCTCGGCCTGCGGTTAGCGGATCGCGCGGCAGGGCTCAGGCGTCGGTCTCGTCATCCGTCGGAGGGCCCGGGCAGACCTCAGCTGGCGAGCCTTGCTGGCCCTCGGCGATAGCCGCGCTGATGGCCCCGAGCTGGGCAACCTGCTCAGGGGTGAGGTGGTCGAACAAGGACTTGCGGACCTGCGCGACGTGGGCGGGTGCTGCGGCCTCTAGGGCGGCGAACCCGGCCTCGGTCAGCCGTGCGATCTGCCCACGGCGATCGGTGGCGCAGTCCAGTCGCTCGACCCAGCCGCGCTCTTCGAGCCTGGCCACCGCATGGGAGAGGCGGCTCTTACTCGACGTGGACGCCTCGGCCAGCTGGCTCATGCGCAGGGCGCCTTCATCCGCCTCGGAGAGCCGTACGAGAATCTCGTAGTAGCCATGTGTCAGAGCAGAATCCCGCTGCAGCTGACCGTCGACAGCAGAGAACAGCATCTGGGTGGCGGTCAGGAAGGCGCGCCACGCCTGCTGCTCCTCGGCTGTCAGCCAGCCAGTCTCGGGCTCTGCCATGTAAGACAGCATACAACAGGTAGTTGAATGTTTGACAACATGGCTCAGGGTGTGGTAGTCATTGAGTACTCAACATCATCACACGTAACTACTCGCCTTCGGGAGTGATTCACTTGACGTCGCCTAGCACCGAAACGGCTATTCCGGGCTACGAGGCCGCTACCTGGACTATCGACCCGGTCCACTCCGAGGTCGGCTTCTCGGCCCGGCACATGATGGTGAGCAAGGTTCGCGGCCGCTTCACTGCGTTCAGCGGGCAGATCGTCACTGGGGAGGACCCGCTCAAGTCGTCGGCGACTGCCGAGATCGACCTCACCTCGATCAACACCGGCCAGGAGCAGCGCGACGAGCACATCAAGTCGGCTGACTTCTTCGAGGTCGAGACGTACCCCACCATGACCTTCAAGTCGACCGGCGTCCGCGTCGAGGACGGCGAGTACATCCTCGACGGTGACCTGACTCTGAAGGGCGTCACCAAGAACGTGCCGCTGCGTCTCGAGCTCAACGGCTTCGGCCCGGATCCGTATGGCGGTACTCGCGCTGGGTTCACCGCCACCGGGGAGATCAACCGGCGCGACTTCAACGTGAACTTCAATGCGCCGCTGGCGAGCGGCGGCGTCGTGGTCTCGGACAAGATCCAGCTTCAGCTCGAGATCGAGGCCGTCAAGGCCTGATGTCGCAGGCGGTCAGCGGGCCGGCAGCCCGGTAGCGCATGACGCTCCGGGCAGCTGGCCCGCTCCGTCCGGCAGCCCCTGTCAGGTAGCTGAGCGGTGCCGCTCCGTCGGCCAAGAACAGTGCAGTCAGCTGCGGGTAGCCCACAGTTCGAGCAATTCGGCCTCCCGCTGGGGCGCTAGGCCGACGCCCTCTCGGCGTGACTTGTCCTCCTCGGCGTGGATGTCGGCGATGGTGTCGCGCAGCGGGCGCGGCGACAGACCCGCGGCGTTGGCGGCGGCCGGACTGGCGGTGCTGAGGTTGGCGCCCTCCTCCTCGCCCTCAGGCCACAACGGCAGCGCCGCACCGTCGACGCCCTGCTCAAGCAGGAAGTCGCTGGGCACCCAGGAGAATTGCGTACCCGGCGGCGCGACAACCGCGGCGATCTCCTCGAGCATCTGGCCAAAACCGAACGGCGGCGCCGGGCTCACCGTGTGGAAGGTTCCGGTGATCGATCGCTCCAGCAGGCCAACCAGAAACGTGGACTGGTCGCGCGTGTCGATGACCTGAATCGGATCTTCGGGGCTACCCGGCGCCAGGACGGTGCCGCCGCGTGCGATCCGCTCGACCCACCAGGTGAACCGGTAAGACCTGTCGTGCGGGCCGATGACGTAAGTCGGCCGGATGATCGTGGTGCCAGGCCCGAACAGCTCGGTGCTGGCCTGCTCGCACGCAGCCTCGAGACCGCCGTAGTTCTCGTTGGTGATCTCCGTGGCCTCGAGATCGTCCGCTGTTGCCAGCGGCGCGCTCTCGTCGTAGTAGCGCGGCACCTTCGGGCTGTAGGCGGAGACGCTGGAGATGTACACGTACCGGCCGCCGCGGTCGCCGAGTGCCTCGTGCAGTGAGCGGACCTGCCGCGGAAAGTAGGCGCACACATCGATCGTGGCGTCCCAGCTGCCGGTGCCGAGGGCGGACAGGTCGCTGTCTCGGTCGCCAGTCAGGTGAAAAGCCTGCGGGAACAGGTCCGCCCCGGTCTTGCCCCTGTGGAACAGCGTGAGGTCGTGCCCGCCGTCCAGCCCTGCCTGGGCGATATGCCGGCCGACGAACGCGGTTCCGCCGATGACGAGGATGCGCATTAACCAACCTTCTCGAGATCGGAAAGCTGAGCGGAAATGGTACCTGCGGCCGGGAAAGTCAGCCCGACCAGCGTGACGTGCTTCCAGCGCAGCACCCCGGCTGCATCGATGACGAACACGGAGCGGCGAAGGCCGGCCCTGGCCAGCGTGATGCCGTACTGCCGGGCTACGGTGAGCCCTTCGTCGGCGAGCAGCGGAAACCCGAGCTGGTACTTCCGGGCGAACTGCTCGTGGCTGTCGAGGCCCTGCGGGCTGATGGCCCAGACCGTCGCGCCGAAGCCGGTGAAGCTCTCCAGCCCGGAGGTGTACGAGCAGAGCTGCCTGGTGCAGACGGCGGTGTTGTCGCCGGGGTAGAAGACGAGCACGATCGGCGTCCCGCGTTGCTGCGAGAGCGTGTACTCGCCGCGGGTGTACTCGTCTCCCGCCAGTTCGACCCCCGGCAGTGTGAAGTCAGGCGGAATCTGGCCAATCTCGGGTGTCCTGGCCACTGGCGTCCTCCCGGCGCTCTGGTTGTGAAGCAAAGCAGGACTGGCTGCAGTCCCAGGGCAAGAGTATTCGGTCGATACGAGGTAGACGGCGCCCTGCGGGCATCAGAAACGGCAGGCCGGCGGCAGCTCGACGCACGGTCGACGGCACGGGCTACATTTACGGCATGTCGACATGGCCAGAGCCGGACCGGATCGAGAACCCGCTAACGCCGGGCTGGACGCACGCCGGCGCGACCGGCGACTGACCCGTGGACCCTGGCCAGCACGGCCCCGACACCGGATACCTTCTCTACCGTGAGCTAGCAGGCTGGTGGCCGCTGATCTCGCCGCCCGCGGAGTATGCGGAGGATGCCGAGCTGCTGACCCGCATCCTGGACGACGGGGACCGGCCGGCAAGGTCCGTGCTCGACCTCGGCAGTGGGGGCGGCCATGTTGCTGCGTATCTGACTGACGGCCGTTCCCTGACGCTCGTGGATATGTCCGCGGAGATGCTGGCGGTGTCCCGCCAGCTGAACCCCGACTGTAAGCACGTCCAGGCAGACATGCGCACCATCCGGCTCGGAAGGCTGTTCGACGCGGTGCTGGTGCACGACGCCGTGGACTACGTGACCACAGAGGCGGAGCTGCGGCAAGTGATCGCGACCGCGTTCGCGCACACCCGGCCGGGCGGGCTTGCGGTGTTCGCGCCCGACCACACGGCCGAGACCTTCCAGCCGGGCACCGGAGCCGGTGGCGGCAGCGACGCCGCAGGCAGGCAGGCGAGCTTCACCGAGCAGACGTCTGACCCGGTCGCCGGCGACGACTGGATCCTGGCCGAGTACGAGTTCACCCTGCGGGACGCCGACGGGACCGTCGGCGTGGTGGCCGAGGCACACCGGCTCGGCTCGTTTCCCCAGCAAACCTGGCTGTCGCTGCTCGCGGCGGCAGGTTTCGACGCAGCAGCGCGGCCTGGCGTCAGCGCGGGAAACGACATCGGGTCTCGGCGCGTCCTGTTCGTCGCGCGCCGGCCACGAGGTACGCCCTAATCCGAGGCTGGCCCTGGTTCTTCCCCGGCGGGCGGCGTCAGCGGAAGCCACACGCGGAAGCGCGTATCTCCGGGCACGGATTCGACACGCAAGTCTCCGTGGTGCCGGGTGACGACGATCCGGTAGGAGATGTCGAGGCCCAGTCCAGTACCTGAGCCCACCGGCTTGGTCGTGAAGAACGGCTCGAAGATCCGGTCCTGGATCTCTGCCGGGACACCCGGTCCGGTGTCGCCGAACTCCACCAGGAGCCGCTCCCGGTCGAGCGCGGTCCTGATGGTGAGCGTGCCTGAGCCCGCCATGGCCGCGACGGCATTGTCGATGAGGTTCGTCCATACCTGGTTGAGCTCGCCGGGGAACGCGGGGATCTTCGGCAGGCTACGGTCGTACTCCCGCACCACCGAGACGCCCTCGCCGATCTTGCCACTCAGCATGGCAAGCGTGCTGTCCAGCAGCTCGTGAATATCGACTACCTGATACGGCGCGCGGTCCAGCTGGGAGTACTGCTTCGCGTCGCCGACGAGCGCGGAGATCCGGGCCACCGAGTCGGTGATCTCGTTCAGCAGCTGCTCGGTTTCCACCGTGTCCGCCAGCCAGCGCAGCGCGGGGGTGAGCATACCGCCGTCGCCGTCATCACCCGTCGTAGCTCCGGCCACGGCCTCGGCGATCGTGTCGAGCTTGTCGGTGCCGATGCCAGCCGCCACGAACGCCGGGGCGAGCTCCCAGCCCTTGCTGATGTCATGGTCGTCCAGCCAGTCGGTCAGCGTGTCCTCAAGGTCGGATGCCGCGAGCGGGCTCAGCTCCGGAGCGGTCGTGACCCGGCTGGCGGCAGCATCGAGCAACCCCACCAGGAGCTTTATCAGTGCACCATCATGCCGGCCGTCGGCAAGTGCCGGCAGCTTCTGCCGCAGCCGGACGACGTGCTCGCGCAACCCCGCCGTCGCCCGGACGGCGGCGGCGGCCGGGTTATTGAGCTCGTGGGTCAGGCCGGCCGACAGTGCGCCGAGCGCCAGCAGCCGCTCGCGCTGGCCGACCGTCTCCATGGCGTTCTTCGTGCCGAAGAACAGCCCTTCGAGAAGGTGCACGGCCATCGGGAACCAGTCGGTCATCAGATGCGCGAACTTTGCCGCCTCCAGCACGAAGAAGCGCGACCGTTCGGTCACGCGCATCGAGTTGTTGTAGACCTGCGGGAGCCGGTCGCCGAGGTAGGCGTAGAACGCTCCGGCGTAGACGCCAGGGCTGGACGCCCGGTTGGTCTCGACGTCGTCGGGCCCGATCCGGCGGGACAGCACCACGGTGCCCGACAGCAGCACGTACAGGTACCTGGCCGGCTCGCCCTCGGTGTAGACCGGGCCGGGTCCGGCGACGATAACGCTGCCCTCCCGGCAGAGCCAGGCCAGCTGCTCGTCCGAGAGCTTCTCGAACAGGAACAGCCCGCGCAGTTCGTCGGCACTGCAGCGGGCAGAGGACCCCGTCGCCGTCACGGTTTCTCCGGTCACGGTTTCTCCGCTCACAGCTTCTCCAGGTAGCGATGCACCAGCATGACCGCCATCGCGCCCTCGCCGACTGCCGAGGCGACGCGCTTAGCTGACTCAGCCCGCACGTCTCCGGCGACGAACACGCCCGGCACGCTGCTTTCCAGGTGGTAGGGCGGCCGGTCGAGCGGCCAGCCCGCCGGCGACTTGCCGTTCACCAGCAGGTCCGGGCCTGACAGCACGAACCCGTGGTCGTCGCGCTCCACCACTTCCGCCAGCCACTGAGTGAGCGGTGCCGCTCCGATGAACACGAACAGATACTGAGCCGGGACAGTCTGCGTCTCGCCCGTCTTGCTATCGCGCAGGGTCAGCCGTTCCAGGTGGTCGGAACCGTAGGCCTCGGCGACCTCCGTGCAGGTGCGCACCTTGATAGCCGGGATGTTCTCGACCTGCTCGATAAGGTAGTGCGACATCGACTTGGTCAGCGAGTCGGAGCGCACGAGGATCGTGACCGAGCGGGCGCCTTTGGCCAGGTAGACCGCAGCCTGCCCGGCCGAGTTGGCGCCGCCCACGATGTAGATGTTCTCGTCGACGCAGCTCGTCGCCTCGGTGAGCGCGGACCCGTAAAACACGCCACGTCCGGTCACGTTCGCGATGCCCGGCGCAGTCAGCTGGCGGTAAGCGACACCGGTCGCCAGGATGACGGTGTGCGCGCTGATCGAGCTGCCGTCGGCGAAGTGCACAGTCCGCGCTGATCCGGTCACCTCCAGACCCGTCACGTCACGGGTGGTGAGGATCTCCGCGCCGAACTTCTGGGCCTGCCGGCGGGCCCGGTCGGTCAGCTGCGCGCCGGACACTCCGTCGGGGAAGCCCAGGTAGTTCTCGATCCGCGAGCTCTGCCCGGCCTGACCGCCGGTCGCGGTCCGCTCGACCAGGACGGTGCGCAGCCCCTCTGATGCACCGTAGACGGCGGCTCCAAGGCCCGCGGGTCCGCCGCCGATGACGATCAGGTCGTAGAAGTCGGTCGACGGCGTCGTCGCGAGACCGACGTGGCTGGCCAGGTCCGGCTCGGACGGCTCGATCAGCACTGTGCCGTCCGGCGCCACCACGACGGGCAGCCGCTCCGCGTCGGCCTGCGCTGCCGCCAGAAGCTCGCGGCCGACCTGATCGTCGATCGAGAACCACTTGTACGGCACCTGGTTGCGCGCCAGGAACTCCCGCACCTCGGACGAGCGGGCGGACCAGCGGTGACCGATGACCTTGGTCTCCGGTACCGGCTTGTGGTCTGACGACAGCCATGTCTCCAGCAGCGAGTCGACGACCGGGTAGAGCTTCTCCTCAGGCGGGTCCCACGGCTTGAGCAGGTAGTAGTCGAGGTCCACCACGTTGATTGCCTCGATCGCGGCACCGGTGTCGGCGTAGGCAGTGAGCAGCGCCCGCCGCGCGCCGGGGTAAATGTCCATCGCCCGCTCGAGGAACTCGATCCCGTTGAGCTGCGGCATCCGGTAGTCAGCCAGGATCACGGCCACCAGATCGCCGCGGAGCCTCATCTCCCGCAGCGCCTCGAAGGCCGGCCTCGCCTGACTCCGCCCGGACAATCCGGTACTTCTCGCCGTAGTGCCGCCGCAGGTCGCGTGCGACCGCCCGGGAGACGTCCGGGTCGTCGTCGACGGTGAGAATGGCAGGCCGTGGCCGGGCCTTGGCCTCCGAGTTGGCATCTGGGCGTAGATCAGCGGGTGCTGCAGGCGCATCGTCCATCTGCCCATCGTAGGAGCCGGACACCGCGTCGTCCCGCCGCGGTAAAGCGTCGCGCCGGGATGCTGTCGTTTCCGGGCATTACCGGTGAGCGCGGCATGCCGGTTATGACCGCACAAGGCCGGCGGCAGCCCGTGGCGCCTGTCACGCCATGAGATCATGGGCTGTGCCGCCTGGTGAGCCTGAGATTGCCGCGCACCTGCGCTCGCGCGGCCTGCGCGAGGTCGACGTGTCAGCCCGCCGCCGCGCGGAGTACTCGAGCGACGCCTCGCTCTACCGGGTCGTGCCGGCTGCCGTCGCATTCCCGAGGTCCGCCGAGGACATCGCGCTGGCCGTCGAGGTGTGCCGCGAGCACCAGGTGCCGCTCACGCTCCGCGGCGCCGGCACCTCGCTGGCCGGCAACGCGATCGGGCCGGGCGTCGTGCTCGACGTGTCCCGCTATCTGACACGCATCCTGAGCATCGACCCGGACGCGCAGACAGCAGTCGTCGAACCCGGCGTCATCCTCGACGACCTGCAGCGCGCCGCGGCGCCGCACGGGCTGCGGCTCGGCCCCGACCCGTCGACCCACAGCCGGTGCACGATCGGCGGCATGATCGGCAACAACGCGTGCGGCTCACGCGCCCTGCGTTACGGCCGCACGGCCGACAACGTCCTCGCGCTCGACGTCGTGACCGGCGCCGGCGAGCTGCTCAGTATCAGCTCGCCGATGCCGGAAGCTCCGCTGGCAGAAGCTCGCGCGCTGACCGCCCTGCGCGAGGTGATCGGCTCGCACCTGGCGGTGGTCCGCACCGAGTTCGGCCGCTTCGGCCGGCAGGTGTCCGGCTACTCGCTGGAGCACCTCCTGCCGGAGCGCGGCTTCGATGTACCGAAAGCGCTCGTCGGCACCGAGGGCACCTGCGCGGTCACCACTCGGGCGACAGTCCGCCTGCGGCCTGCTCCGCCCCGCACCGTTCTCGCTGTACTCGGCTACCCCGAACTCGCGGACGCCGCCGACGCGGTGCCGCAGCTGCTGCCGCTCGACCCGGTCGCGATCGAGGGACTGGACTCCGGTATCACCGACCTCGGACGGGCGGCGCTCGGCCCGGCGGCGGCGCCCGACCTGCCGCCCGGCCGCGGCCTGCTGATGGTCGAGCTGCCGGGCACCTCCGACGCCGACCTCACCGACGCCGTCGCCCGGCTGCTCGCGGCCGCGGGCGGCCCTCCGCACACGGTCGCCGCCGACCCCCGTCAGGCCGCAGCCATCTGGCGAATTCGCGAGGACGGGGCCGGGCTCGTGGCCAGGCCGGAGGGCGGCCGTGCGCACCACGCCGGCTGGGAGGACGCAGCCGTCCCGCCTGCGCGTCTCGGCCGCTACCTGCGCGAATTCACCGCCCTGATGCGCGAGCACCGGCTGCACGGGCTGCCGTACGGGCACTTCGGCGACGGCTGCGTGCACGTCCGGCTCGACTTCGACTTCACCGCGCCGGGGCGCTTCCGCGACTTCCTGACCGACGCCGCCGACCTGGTGGCCAGGCACGGCGGCTCCATGTCCGGCGAGCACGGCGACGGCCGCGCTCGCAGCGAGCTGCTGCCGCGCATGTACTCGGGCGAGGCGATCGCGGCGTTCGGCGAGGTCAAGGCCATCTTCGACCCGGACGACATCCTCAATCCCGGTGTCATCACCAGCCCGCGCCCGCTGGATGCCGACCTGCGCCCGGCGCGGCCGCACAGTTATCAGGCCGGGCTCGGCTTCCGGTACGAGCACGACAACGGTGACTTCGGCGCGGCGGTCAGCCGGTGCACCGGGGTCGGCAAGTGCCGCGCCGACCTGACACCGGGCGGCGGGGTCATGTGCCCGTCGTATCAGGCCACCCGCGACGAGAAAGACTCCACCAGGGCGCGCGCCCGGGTGCTGCAGGAGCTGGTGTCCGGTGCCGTTCCCAGCCGGTGGCGCTCCGCTGAACTCGCCGAGTCGCTGGATCTGTGCCTGTCGTGCCGCGCCTGCTCAGCCGACTGCCCGACCGGCACCGACATGGCCACCTATAAGGCCGAGGCGCTTTACCAGCGCTACCGGGGCCGGCTGCGCCCGCCCGCGCATTACGCGCTCGGGTGGCTGCCGCGCTGGGCCCGGGCCGCGTCGCGGACGCCGCGGCTGGTGAACGCGCTGATGTCGGCGCCTGTGCTGGCCGCAGCTGGCGCCCGCCTGGCCGGAGTGGACCCGCGCCGGCGGCTGCCGCGCTTCGCCGGCCAGACGTTCCGGGACTGGTTCAGCCGCCACGAGGGCCCGGTCGACGGCATGCCGGTGGTGCTGTGGGCCGACACGTTCACCAGCTACTTCCGGCCGGGGGCGGGCATCGCGGCCGTCGCGGTGCTGGAGGCGGCCGGCTATCGCGTCACCCTGTCGCGCGAAGGCGACTGCTGCGGCCTCACCTGGATCTCGACGGGCCAGCTCCCGACTGCGCGCGCCATGCTGAGCCGGGCGCTCGCAGGCCTCGTTTCTGGCTCCCTCGTTTCTGGCGGCACTGAGCAGATGCCGGTCGTCGGTCTTGAGCCCTCGTGCGTGGCGGCCTTCCGGGGGGACGCGAGCGGGCTCGCCGACGCGAGCGTGGCGGCGGCCGGCGCGCGGGTGCTGACGCTGGCCGAACTACTCGCGGCCACGCCAGGCTGGCAGCCGCCCGCGCACCTGGCCGGCCTGGCCGTCCTCGCCCAGCCGCACTGCCACCACCACGCGGTGATGGGCTGGGAGGCTGACGCCCAGCTGCTCGCAGGGGCCGGCGCGGCCGTCACCCGGGTCGGCGGCTGCTGCGGGCTGGCTGGCAACTTCGGCATGGAGAAAGGCCACTACGACCTCAGCTTCGCAGTAGCGCGCACGGCCCTCGTCCCGGCTCTCGAAGCCCACTTCACGACCGGAAACGAGGTCGTCCTCGCCGACGGCTTCTCCTGCCGGACTCAGCTGGGGGAACTCACCGACAAGCCGGTGTGGCATCTGGCCGAGCTGCTGGCCGGCTGCCATCTGGACGACGCGGGGCGCTAGCGGCCGCCGGCGACATCCAGGATGCTGCCGGTGCAGTAGGCCGCGTCGTCGCTGAGCAGCCAGCAGGCGGCCGCCGCGACTTCGGCGGCCGTTCCGGCCCGGCCCATCGGGATCGTCGGGCCGATGCGGGCAACGCGGTCGGGCTGGTTTCCGCTTGCGTGGATCCCGGTGTCGATGATGCCGGGCCGGACGACGTTGACCCGGATGCCCTCGGTGGCGGTCTCGCGGGCCAGGCCGAGGCCCAGGCTGTCGACCGCGCCCTTGGACGCGGCGTAGTCCACGTATTCGCCGGCCGAGCCAAGCCGGCTGGCCGCTGACGACACCAGCACGATCGAGCCGCCGGGTCCGCCGTGCAGGCTGGACATCCGCAGCACCGCCTCGCGGCAGCACAGGACTGGCCCGAGTATGTTGACCGCGAGCAGGCGCTCTACCCGCTCGGCGCTGACCTGGTCGACGCGTGCCTTCGGGGCGACGATCCCGGCGCTCGCGATCAGCCCGGTGACAGGGCCCAGTTGGTCCGCGGCGGCGAACGCTGCGAGCACGTCGTTCTCGACCGACACGTCGGCGCGGACCGCGCTCGCGGTGCCGCCGTCGTTCTCGATCGCGGCGACGACCGATGCGGCAGCGCTTGCGTCTGCGCGGTAAGTCAGGCACACCGACCAGCCGGCTGCAGCGGCCCGCTGCGCCACGGCCGCGCCGATGCCGCGGCTGCCTCCGGTCACGAGCACGACGCGTTCGCCCATAAGCCGGACGCTACCAACCTGCCAGGCGCCCGCTCCGGGGCAGGGCCACATTCACGAAGACTGTCAGCCGGGTTGCCCCAGGTGACGAGGGTGCCGATCGCCACTTCCGTGCGCGCGGTGCGTGCTCAGCCGGCGGGGAAGTGGTGATTAGCGCGGCCGGAGCCAGGGCAGGGGCCTTCGAGGCGGCAACAAGGAGGCAGACCAGTGACCCACGAGAAGGTTCCGTTTACGACTAACGACGCCGGCGCCCCGGTCGAGAGTGACGAGTATTCGCTCACTGTCGGTCCTGACGGTCCGGTCCTGCTTCAAGATCACTACCTGATCGAGCAGATGGCCAACTTCAACCGGGAGCGAATCCCGGAACGTCAGCCGCACGCCAAGGGCGGCGGCGCCTTCGGCCACTTCCAGGTAACCAGGGACGTCAGCGCCTACACCAAGGCTGCGGTTTTCCAGCCCGGCACGAAGACAGACACGCTCATCCGGTTCTCGACGGTCGCGGGGGAGCGGGGTAGCCCGGACACATGGCGCGACCCGCGCGGCTTCGCCCTGAGGTTCTATACCACGCACGGCAATTACGACATGGTCGGGAATAACACCCCGATCTTCTTCGTCCGCGACCCGCTGAAGTTCCAGCACTTCATCCGGTCGCAGAAGCGGCGCGCCGACAATAACCTGCGCGACCACGACATGCAGTGGGACTTCTGGACCCTCTCGCCCGAGTCGGCCCACCAGGTCACCTACCTGATGGGGGACCGCGGTGTTCCGCGCACCTGGCGAAACATGAACGGGTACAGCTCGCACACCTACCTGTGGCTGAACGCCGCAGGCGAGAAGTTCTGGGTCAAGTACCACTTCAAGACCGACCAGGGCATCGAGTTCTTCACCCAGGACGAGGCCGACAAGATGGCGTCGGCCGACGGTGACTACCACCAGCGTGACCTGTACGACGCGATCGGCCGCGGGGACTTCCCGAGCTGGACGCTGAACATGCAGATCATGCCGTTCGACGACGCGAAGACCTACCGGTTCAACCCGTTCGACCTCACCAAGGTCTGGCCGCACGGCGACTACCCGCTGATCGAGGTCGGCCGCCTGACCCTGGACCGCAATGTCACCGACTACCACACCGAGATCGAGCAGGCGGCGTTCGAGCCGAACAACCTCGTTCCTGGCATTGCCCTGAGCCCGGACAAGATGCTGCTCGCGCGCGGCTTCTCCTACTCCGACGCCCATCGCGCCCGGCTGGGGGTGAACTACAAGCAGATCCCTGTCAATACGCCGGTCGCGCCGGTGCACAGCTACAGCAAGGACGGCGTGATGCGCATCAGGAACGTCGCCGACCCGGTCTACGCGCCGAATTCCAAGGGCGGCCCCGCGGCCGACACCGACGACAACCGGCCGGACTACTGGTACGCCGACGGAGACCTGGTGCGGACCGCTTACACGCTGCGCGCCGATGACGACGACTTCGGGCAGGCAGGCACGATGGTCCGCAACGTTCTCGACGACGCAGGCCGCGATCGGCTGGTGAGCAACATCGTCGGTCATCTGCTGGACGGCGTGAGCGAGCCGGTGCTGCAGCGCGCTTTCGAGTACTGGCGCAGCGTGGACAAGGACCTGGGCGACCGCGTCGAGAACGGGGTGCGCAGCCGCTAGACAGGCAGCGCCGCTAGACGGGCAGGGCGACTGCTGTCTTGCCGTAAAGTTCCGCTGCTCGCCAGCAGTACCAGGCGACGACACTGCGGTAGGGGTGGTACAGCTCGCCGAGCTGGTCGAGCTCCCGAGCCGTCGGTGTGGGCACGCCCCAGGCCAGCCCGTAACCGCGGCGCACGCCCAGGTCCCCTGTCGGCCACACGTCCAGCCGCCGCAGCTCGAACATCAGGAACATCTCGGCGGTCCACTTGCCGATGCCGCGCACCGCGGACAGGCGAGCCACGATCTCCTCGTCGCTCTGCCGCCCCAGGGCCCGCGTCTCCAGCGGCACGGTGCCGTCCAGGACTTTGACGGCGAGATCACGCAGCGAGGCGGTCTTAGCGGCGGACAGTCCGGCAGCGCGCAGCGTCTCGTCCGGCAGCGCGGCCAGTCGCTCCGCGGCGACCTCGCCGCCGAGCGCGTCAGTGAGCCGCCCGTGGATCGCCCGCGCCGCCGCGCCAGCCAGCTGCTGATAGGTGATGGCCCGTACCAGCATCTCGAACTGTGTCTCAGTCGGCCGCGGGAACGAGGGCAGTCCGGTCGCGTCGACCAGCCGGGCGATGACCGGGTCCCGCTCTGCGAGCAGCCTGGCGGCCTGGCGATGGCTGACTTTCCCGGCGTGCACTGTCTTCCCGGCGTGCACTGTTTTTCCGGGCTGCGCCGTTTTTCCGGCCTGCACTGCCTTGTCGCTTGTCATTTGCTACGTCCGGCCTCGTTTCCAGCTCAGGTAGTGATCGGTCAGCGTCTGATCGGCAGGCCGGTAGCGGATGCCGAGCTCGTTGACACTGCGGCTGTTGTCGACGCTGAACCGGATGCCCAGGTGCTTGCGGATGTAGTCCTGAGTCAGGCCGAATCGCGGGCCGACGAGGCGCACGAGCCAGTCCGGCACCTGCCAGGCAGGCAGCAGGTAACCCCGGCGATGGACCGGCCGCACGATGCGGCTGATCTCGAGGAAGGACAGCATCTCCGGCCGGGCGACGATGTAGCGGCCGGCCGCCTCCGGCCGCTCGGCCGCCTCGATGTGCGCGCGGGCGACGTCGCGAACGTCGGCGATGGTGAAGCTGAAGTCGGCGGCGCCATAGCAGAAGTAGCCGCGGAACAGCTCGTCGAGGAGGAACAGGCTGCCGGACTCCGATGCGGGCGTGAACGACGGGCCGAGGACGAGACCGGGATTGATGCAGACTAGGCTCCACCGGTCCTGAGCTGCCGCGATGCTCCAGGCTTCCTGCTCGGCCCGGGTCTTGGCGTAGTGGTACGGGTTGTTGTCCAGCGTGCTGGTGGTGTTGACGTAGCGCTCGGACAGGCGCTGGCCGTCCATGCTCAGAACGTCGATGTAGTCGCCGAAGATCGCGCCGACCGTCGAGGTGAGGACGACCCTGCGCACGGACGGCGTGCGGGCGACGCTGCTCAGGACATTGCGGGTGCCCTGCAGCGCCGGCTCGAGCATCTCGGTCCGGCCGTCGCGGATCCTCTCCGGCATACGGAATGGCGACGCGACGTGGAAGACGGTCTGGCATCCCTCCGTCGCTTCGTCGAACGAGCCGTCGGTCAGCAAGTCCGCCTCCAGCAGTGTTAGCTGGCCGCGTTCCAGCTGGCCGGCATGCCGGGCAGCGAGCTCGCGCAGCGGCGTGACCTTGGCCGCGTCGTCAAGACTGCGGACGGTCGCGCGCACAGAGTAGCCGCGCTCGAGAAGCTGCGCGACCAGATGACTGGCGACGAAGCCGCTGCCGCCGGTGACCAGCACTGTTTCCGGCACTGCTCGCCCTCAGGTGATCGAGACGCCGCCATCGACCACGATCGTCTGGCCGGTGACGTAGGAGGCGGCCGGGCTGGCGAGCCACACGAGCGTCGCCGCGCATTCCTCGAGGCGGCCCATCCGCGGGATGAGCATGCGCGATCGCATGCTGGCCAGGTAGCCCTCGGTGTACTGCGAGGTCATCTCGGTGGGGAAGTATCCGGGGGCGATGGCATTTACCCGGATGCCCTTGCGTCCGGTCCACTGGCTCGCCAGGTCACGGGTCAGCCCCATAAGCCCGGCCTTGCTTGCGGAATAGGCCGCCTGCGGCAGGCCGGCCGTCGTGATCGCGAGGACGCTGGCGATGTTGACGATGCTGCTCCCCGGCTCCATGTGCCGTCCGCAGGCCTGCGCCATCCAGTAACTGCCGTGGAGGTTCACGTCGACAACGGCTCTGAACTGCTCGGGGGTCTCCCGGCTGGCCGGGACGGCAGTGCCGACTCCGGCGTTGTTCACCAGGACGTCGATGCGGCCGTACTCGGCCAGGGCAGCTCCGGCGAGCGCCGCGCACGAGTCCGGGTCCGTGACGTCCACCGGGACGCTGATCGCGCGTCCGCCGGACTGCGTAATCGACGCTGCGACCTCCGCCAGCCGGTCGGTCCGCCGGGCGCCGAGGACGACCGATGCTCCCGTGTCCGACAGTGCGCGGGCAAAGGCGACGCCCAGGCCGGACGACGCACCCGTCACAATCGCGACCCGGTCAGTGAGCAGGAACTGGTCGAGTATGGACACTGCGGCCTCCTTGGGGTGACCCGAGTCTCTCAGGGAAGGTGGGGTGCTGAGGACGGCGGGCGGCGAAGAGAGTTACGGTTCCTCTCGTGGCGCGCGCCACGATGCTGGCTACCTAACGGACCGACCCTGACGAGGTGTGAGTAATGGCGACATACCGCATGGTGTACGGAGACGACGAGAGCGTCGTGCGGGAGACCTTCGAGAACATCACCTCAGTCGAGCACGAAGACGGCTGGCTGGTGCTGTTCCGGGGCAACGACGCGATCCTGCGCGTCCAGGAGGCGCACGTGCAGGAGATGGAATTCGTCAGCCCCTGACCACCTCTGCCGACACCTTCGCCAGTCAGGAGTGACGATGACGATGGAAGCGATCCTGGTCGCCGAGCCCGGCGGTCCCGAGGTACTGCGCGTCGGCGAGACCGAGGTCCCCGAGCCCGGACCCGGTGAGGTACTGGTGCGGGTGCTCGCCGCGGGCGTGGGGCCGTGGGACGCCTCGCGGCGCAGCGGGCGGATTCCGGTCGGCATGCCTTACATTCCCGGCGGCGAGTTCGCGGGCGTCGTCGTGGGTGACACCGGCGACGAGGCGGCCTTCGAGGACGGTGAGCCGGTCTACGGGTATCCCGGTCTTACCGGCTGCTACGCCGAGTACGTCACCTGCCCGTCGGAGCAGCTTGCGCCGATTCCCGAGGGACTCGACGGTGCCGACGCGGCCGCGGTGCCCATCGACGGGCTGACTGCGCAGCAGGGCCTCGAGGACCACCTGGGCGTCCACGCCGGTGACACGGTGCTGATCACCGCCGCCGCCGGCGGACTCGGGCACCTGGCGGTCCAGATTGCGCGCGCGCTCGGCGCGAACGTGATCGCGACCGCTAGCGAGCAGCACCACGACTTCGTGCACAAGCTGGGAGCGTCGCTGGTGCTCGACCACATGCGGCCCGACTGGCCGGAGCAGGTCCGCCAGCTGACCGACGGCGGCGCCGGAAAGGTGCTCGTGTGTGCGGGACCGACGCTGACGGCGGCGGCGCAGGCGGCGCGCGACGGCGCCGTGCTCGCCAC
Organism: uncultured Actinomycetota bacterium; assembly: GCA_963711535.1. Classification (GTDB taxonomy): domain Bacteria; phylum Actinomycetota; class Actinomycetes; order Streptosporangiales; family Streptosporangiaceae; genus JAJYUU01. The sequence continues at coordinate 289,924 of CAVQEN010000020.1, forward strand.
ACCCGTGCACGCGGACAGCTACCCGGAAGAAGGCCGGGTGACCTGGCAGCCCTACAACGGCCAGCCGCGCGGAAGCGGCCTGATCGCGCTCGCGCCCTGGTTCGACGACGGCTTGCTCGAGATTCACGTGTCGCGGCGGTTCTACTGGAAAGACGCTGCAGCGGCGCACCGCGAGGTCGAGACGGGCCACACCCGCGGGAAGCTCGTGCTGGTGGTCGACGACGACCTCGCGGCGCAGCTCGGCACCTGACGCACCAGTCCTGAGCGGCCAGGGCTGGCGGCCGTCGGGTCACAGGTGGGCAAGCAGATGCTCGACCGTGATCGGCAGCTCGCTGACCCGGTAGCCGGTGGCGTGGTAGACAGCGTTGGCGATGGCCGCCGCCGAGCCAACCTGCCCGATCTCCCCGGCGCCCTTGACGCCAAGAGGCCCGGTCACGTCGTCGTGTACGTCGACGAGCTCGACGTCGACTTCAGGTGCATCCGCGTTGACCGGCACCAGGTAGTCGCCGAGGCTGGTGTTCGCCCAGCGGCCGAGGACGGGGTCCATGTGCGTGGCCTCCAGCAGTGCCTGGCTCATGCCCCAGAGCATCCCGCCCATGAGCTGGCTGCGGGCCAGGCGGGGATTGAGGACCCGTCCAGGCGCGAATGCGCCGGTAAGACGCCGGACCCGAACGATGCCGAGCTCGGCGTCGACCGCGACACGGGCGAACTGCGCGCCGAACGTCAGCAGCCCGTGAGGGGTATCCAGGGGCGGCGGGTCCCAGCTCCCCAGAGCTTCCGCGTCGGCCATCAGGTGCCGCTGCATCAGCTCGGCGTAGTTCTCGCCGGTGCCGTCCGCCAGCGTCAGCCGCCCGCCGGCGACCGTGACCTGACCCGGGTCAGCGCCGTGCAGCGGCGACTCGCCGTCGGCGACAGCGAGCGCGATCAGCTGCTGGCGAAGGGCCGCGGTCGCGTTGTGCACGGCGGCGCTGACCATCATCGCGCCGTTGGATCCCACTGGGGACCCTGAGCTCGGCATGTCGGTGTCACCGAACTCCAGCCGCACGCTCCCGAGGTCGACACCCAGGCCGTCCGCAGCGACCTGGGTCAGCACCGTGGACATGCCCGTCCCGAATTCCTGCGTCGCAGTCTGGACCACTGCGGTGCCGTCGGAGTACAGGTGAGCTCGCGCGCTGGGTCCGCATGAAGAACGCGACCGGATAGCCTGCCGTTGCCATCCCGGTGCCGATCAGCCAGTTCCCGTCGTGCTCTGATCGCGGCTGCGGGTTCCGGCCGTCCCAGCCGAATCGCTGCGCGCCCCGCTCGAAGCACTCCCGCAACCCGTAGCTGGACCACGGGTTCCCCGAATTCGGGTCGGTGCCGGCCAGGTTGCGGAGCCGCAGTTCGATCGGGTCGATGCCCAGCGCGGACGCGAGCTCGTCCATGGCGCATTCGAGGGTGAAGACGCCCAGCGCCTCGCCCGGCCCGCGGGTAAACGTCGGCGTCATGGTGTTGCCGTGGATGAGCCGGTGCCTGCCCTCGAAGTTCGCGCACTCATACAGCTGCGAGGCGACGCCGAAGGCCGGCTCGGCCCAGTCGTCGAAAGGTGACGTCACCGACGTCTTGTGCTGGCGGATCGCGGTGAGGGTTCCGTCCTTCCGTGCGCCAAGCTCGATGGTCTGCTCCTGTTCCTCGCGGTGACCGCAGGAAGTAAACATCTGCCCGCGTGTCACGCTGAGCCGGACTGGACGGCGGACGTGCTGCGCGGCGAGCGCAGCAAGCGTCACGTGCGGCCAGACCATCGCCTTACAGCCGAATGCTCCGCCGATGTACTGCGTGAGCACCCGGATCTTCGAGGGTGACAGCTCGAGCAGCGCCGCGACAGTCAGCTGCACCGCCTTGATGCCCTGGCATGAGTCGTACAGGGTCAGCTGATCGCCGTCCCAGGCTGCCGTGGTAGTGAGCATCTCGAGCGGGTCAGGCACGCCAGCACTCGCCGCCCGTCGACCCATACCGTGCACGCACCACAGGTGCCCTGGTCACAGCCTTTCTTGGAGCCGGTCAGGGTGAGGTGCTCGCGGACCGCGTCCAGCAGGCTGACACGCGGCTCGAGCTGGAGCTGAGCGGGCTCGCCGTTGACCGTGAGATCGACAGGTGTGGTGCCTGGCCCGCGCTCGGCGAGCCGTCGCGCAGCTTCCAGAGCCATCGCCAGAGTCCCCCCGGATTCCCGAGAACGCGCGCTGCGCGCTCGTCGCCGACCTGCGGACGCAGTCCTGGAAATCCCCGCAATCCCGCTTGGCCGGGTGAGGTGCGGCCGCCGGATCTGTCTCCGTCTCATGGTGCCCCGGCGGGTTAGCGCCGAATCGGCAGGGCTGTGAGAAGCTGGCAGTATGGCGGCGAGCATCGCGGCGCGCGACTACCTGGCTGGCGGCGGCCGGTTACGGCTCGCCGAGGCGGCGGGCGTCCTGTCGCTGGCCACTGACCTCGCGATGGGCCAGCCGCTCGAGCACGGGCTGCGCACTGCGGTGGTGGCGACCCGGCTCGCGGCGGCAATGGACCTGGAGGAGAGTGACCAGGCCACGGTCTACTACACCGGGCTGCTGCACTTCGCCGGCTGCACGGCGGACAGTGACGTCGATTCCGGCTTCTTCTGTGACGAGCTGGCGGCGCGACCGCAGATGATGGCGGCGTATCTCGGGCCGCGGCGAGGGCTGATTGCGACCGCCATGCGCGTTGCTCATGCCGACAGCCCTTTCGTGCCGCGGGTAACCGCGATGGCGCGGTCGGCGGCTGGCGGGATTGCCGAATTCCGGCAGTGGGCGCGCACGCACTGTGATGTCGCCCAGCTGCTCGGAGCACGGATGGGCCTGACGAAGGACGTCCAGACCGCGCTAACTCACCTGTACGAGCGGTGGGACGGCAAGGGCATGCCCGGTGATCTGCGCGGCGAGCAGATTCCGGCGGCCGTGCGGATCATGCACGTGGCGCAGGACGCAGATATGGCCTGGCAGGGTGGCGGTCTGGCTGCTGCGCGGTCGGTCGTGGCGGACCGGGCTGGCCTGGGACTCGACCCCGGCGCAGCGGCCGCATTCAGTGCCCTCACCGATGACGCCTTCGCCGGACTGGACCTCCCGTCGGCGTGGGATGTCGCGATGGCGGCTGAACCCGGCCCGCAGCCGGTCCTGCGGCCACCCCAGATCGATGACTGCCTGTCCGCCATGGCCGACTTCGCGGACCTGAAGAGCACCTGGACGATCGGCCACTCACGCGGTGTTGCCGATCTCGCCGAGCGGGCAGCGGGCGTTGCCGGCCTTGCTTCCGCGGACGTGCGCTTCGTCCGCCACGCTGCCCTCGTGCACGACATCGGACGGGTCTGCGTGCCGGCCAGGATCTGGGCGAAGCCCGCCCCGCTGACGCGAGACGAACGCGAGCGCGTCCGCCTGCACGCTTACCACAGCGAGCGCGTGCTCGATGCGGCCGGCGGGCTGCGCGCACTCGCCCGGCTGGCCGGCTCGCACGGCGAGCGCTGTGACGGATCGGGCTATCACCGCGGAATGCACGCCAGCGAGCTGCCGCGGACGGCCTGGCTTCTCGCAGCGGCTGACTGCTATCAGTCGATGCGCGAGCCGCGGGCGCACCGGCCGGCGCTCACTGCGGAGGTGGCGGCCGACATGCTAAGCCGCGACGCGGAGAGCGGGAAGTTCACCGCCGACATCGTCAGCGCAGTACTCGCCGCCGCCGGTCAGCCGCGGGCGGCGCTGGCGCGGCCGGCGGGCCTGTCTGAGCGGGAGAGCGAAGTACTGGCACTGGTGGCCCGCGGTCTCGCCACCAAGCAGGTCGCACGGCAGCTCGGGATCTCTCCGAAGACCTGCGATCACCACATCCAGAGCCTGTACGCCAAGACTGGTGTCTCGTCCCGCGCGGGCGTCACGCTCTTCGCGCTTGAGCATGGTCTGGTGAGCCTGGAGCCGGCTCAGGCGGAGTGACGCGGACAGCACTTACCGCAACCGGCCCGGTGCCCGCAGCCGTGCGGACGATTCGGTGCATAGGGAGTTCTCCCTATGCGCACCCGCATGCAAATTGCATATCGTACCTGCAGACTAGTGACAGCAGTCTGTGGTCAGGGCGCCGCCTTCCCGGATCGAGGAAGGCGGCGCAGCACGTCGTAGCGTGAGGACTCGTCATGACAGTGCCGCACCACCCGGCAGCCGAGCGGCCGCCGGCCGAGCACCTGGCGGCGGAGCTAGGGGAGCCGCCGACGCCGGGAGTTCCGGGGCGCGCCGCGGAGTCGTGGGACGTGCTCGCCCGGGCGCGGCTCGAGGCGCTGGCGGGTCTCTTTCCCGACTGGCGTGTCTGGCTTGACCCGCACGGGTGGCACGCGCGCCGTCGCGGCGACAGTTTCCTGCAGGGGTACCGGTCCGGGGCGCCGGCCTTCCACGTCAGCGCGGAGAACGCCCTCGACCTGGCCGCGCAGATCTGCTGGCAGCAGGCCGCGGACGAGCACGCCCCCGATGGCTGCCAGGCCAGAATGCATCCGCCGCCGCCGTGGGGCAGCGCCGTCCGGTAGGCATCCCAGTTTCCCAGCTGCCGGCCGGCACCGGGCTCTTAACTGAGACGTCTGGCAGACATCGTCTGTTCACTTTTCGTTCATCTCTGCTTCGGTTGCGCGTCGGCCAGTTTCGTTAGCTTTCGGCGGTGCGGGCCTGGCTGCCCGTCTGGTCGATGACGATCCCGAGCGGCGAGGTGCGCAGTGGCGGAAGCCCAGTCTGGCGATATGATCGCGGCCCTCGATGAGGCGGCGCCGGGCAGACTTCAGGTACGCGCAGTCGTCGCGTCCGGCGTGGGCTTCTTCACCGACGCTTACGACCTGTTCGTCATCGGCATCGCGTCGGCGCTGATCACCAAGGAGTGGGGCCTCAGCTCCGATCGGCTTGCGCTGCTCAACAGCACCATGCTGGCGGCCGCGTTCCTCGGCGCTTTCGTCTTCGGGCGCTATGCGGACAAGGCCGGCCGCAAGCGGGTGTACTGGCTGGTCGCGGCGATCATGATCGCCGGTGCGCTCGGGTCGGCCTTCTCCCAGTCCTTCTGGATGCTGATCGCGTTCCGCTTCGTGCTCGGATTCGGCGTCGGCGGCGACTATCCGGTCAGCGCCGTGATGGTCAGCGAGTACGCGAACCGCAAGGACCGCGGTCGGCTCGTCGGGATGGTCTTCGGGACACAGGCGCTCGGCCTCATCATCGGCCCGCTGATCGCGCTCGCGCTGCTGGGTTCCGGCGCGAGCGGCGGCACCGTCTGGCGTGTGCTGCTCGGGCTGGGCGCTGTCCCCGCGATTGCCGTGATCTACCTGCGCTGCCGCATGCCGGAGTCGCCGCGCTACCAGGCGCAGGTGCAGGGCCGCGCGGACGGGCAGGCGCAACTGGGCATCAGGGCATTCCTGACGAGCCGCCGCTGGCTGATCACCCTTGCCGGCACGGCAGGCTGCTGGTTCCTGCTCGACTACGCTTACTACGGCAACACGATCTCGACGCCGCAGATCCTCGGGCTCATCTCCCCGAACGCCTCGACAACGACCAAGATCGCGCTCCAGCTAGCCATCTTCGTGGTGGCCGCGGTTCCCGGCTACATTCTGGCGATTGCCCGCCTCGACCGCATCGGGCATCGCAGGCTGCAGCTCATCGGCTTCGCCATGATGGCCCTGTGCTTCCTGATCATTGGCGCGGTGCCGGGCATGACGACGACCGTCGCGCCCTTCCTGATCGTCTACGGCGTCAGCTATTTCTTCTCCGAGTTCGGGCCGAACATGACGACTTTCGTGCTGCCGAGCGAGCTGTACCCGGTGAGCATGCGCGCCACGGGCCATGGCATCTCGGCAGGAGTCGGCAAGCTCGGCGCGTTCGTCGGCGTCTTCCTGTTCCCGGTCCTGCAGTCGTCGCTCGGGCTGAGAGGAACACTGCTGCTCACCGCCGGTATCTCCGTTGCCGGGCTCGCGCTGACGCTCGTCCTTCCTGAGCCATCGGGCCGCAGTCTCGAGGAGATCGCCATCGGCCGCGCGGACGTCGCCGCTGCTCCGCTGGCGCTGGCACAGATACCGGCACGCTGACTGCTGCCGGATTCGGGCACGTCAGGCCCGGACCGGGACCTCGCCGCGGACTGGCTGGTAGCCGCCAGGCGACGTCTCCAGCACGCCCTCGCCGCCGGTCAGGCCGGGGAGCAGCTGCTGGAGCGAGTGCACTGACGCGGCCGCCAGGCTGGCGTCGAGCTCGGCGAGGTCGCCGCGCAGGTGCGGCGCGTCCACCGCTGCTCGCAGCCGTGCCAGGGCCGAGAGCACGGGACCAAGCCGCGTAACCGGCACCTCAAGGCGCACGGACGCCAGCGGCTCGCACACCACGGTTCCGGCGCTGGCCAGCGCCTGCCGCAGCACGAGCGGAGTCAGCATTCGGAAGTCAGCCGCCGTGGTCCGCGGCGTCGGGAGGATCTGCTTCGCCGGGCCGTCCCCGATGTAGTAGCCGCACCGCGTCATCGTCACCTGGCAGTCGGTGACTTCCCAGCCGTACTGGCCTGTCTGCAGTGCCGCCCGAGTGTAGGACGTCATGGCATGCGCGAAGCTTCCGGCGTTCTTGTAGATGTACAGCGGCAGCGTGCGCGGGTCCACGTCGAGGCGGAAGGTCACACCCGAGCCGGGCGGGGCCGGTCTGAGGGTGAGTCCTATGGTTGCCGGGTACGGGTGGTCATCGGACGTGAGGACCTCCAGCGCACTGCCGGTGCCCGCGGGCCGCTCGACATAGATCGTCGTGGTCTCGCGGAAGGCCACCGCGACCCTGTAGTCGTCCGCCAGAGTCGCCTGGATGACCTCCTTCTGGACCTCGCCGTACAGCGAGACCGCAATCTCCTCGCGCTCGTCGTTCTGCCGCACGTTGATCAGCGGATCCTGCTCGGCTAGCTCGTCCAGCGCCGCGCGCAGCCGGCCGCGGTCAGCGGGATCGCGGGCAACGACGACCGACTCGAGCGCCGGCGGCGGGAACTGATGCTCCGGCTGGCCGGGCTCAGGCTCGCCGATCCGGTCGCCGATCTGGATCCGGGACAGGCCCCGGAGCTGCCCGATCTGGCCCGCCTCCACCGACGGCCGCGGTGTCGCAGGCCCTCGGTCGAATACCGCGACGGCGGTGACCTTGCCGTCCAGGCCAGCTCCGAACCGCAGCCGTTCGCGCGTGTGCACAGTTCCGGAGAACATCCGGACGTAGGCGACCTTCTCGCCGCTCGCACCGCGCTCGATCTTGAAGATCTGGCCCGACACGACGCCAGCCGGATCGCCGGCCGCGGCGGGCAGCAGTTCGGCGATGCCGGCTGTCAGCACGGCCACGCCCGCGCCGGTGACCGCCGAGCCGACGTAGACCGGGTGCACTGCGGCGCGCCGCGTCTGCGCAGCCAGTTCCCGGCGCAGTCGCGCGTACCCGACAGCACTCTCGTCCGCGACATAAGCCGCCAGCAGCGCGTCGTCCCGGTCGGCGAGAACCTCGGTCAGCGCGAGCCGGAAGCCGGCGCCCGGGCCGCGGCCAGCTCCCTGGGCAAGGTCAGCCGGGACGACGTCGGCCTGCGGGGTGCCGGCCGCCCGCGCCGAGCTCATCGCGACCACAGTGAGCCCGAGCCGGTCGCGGATCTCCCGCATTACCCGCTCAGGGTCCGCGCCCGCCCGGTCGATCTTGTTCACGAACAGCAGAGCGGGGATGCGCAGGCGCTGCAGCGACCGCATCAGGATCCGGGTCTGCGGCTGGACGCCTTCCACGGCCGAGACCACGAGGACCGCGCCGTCGAGAACGCTGAGAACCCGCTCGACCTCGGCGATGAAGTCCGGGTGGCCGGGAGTGTCGATCAGATTCACGGTCACGTCGCCGATGCCGAACGAGGCAACCGCTGACTTGATCGTGATGCCGCGCTGGCGCTCGAGCGCGAGCGAGTCGGTCTGCGTCGTCCCGGCGTCGACGCTGCCGAGGCGGCCGATAACGCCGGCAGCGAAGAGCAGCCGCTCGGTGAGAGTTGTCTTACCGGCGTCTACATGCGCCAGAATTCCCAGGTTGAGCCTTGAGCGCAGCACGCGCCATACCCTTCGGAGAGGTCAAAGTGGCCATCACGACGGACATGGACGCCTGGCGCATCTACCCTCCCGGGCTGGTCGCGGACTGCTTGCGGCAGTTAATCACAGCGCGGGCCCGGAGCGCTGCCGGGTTTTCCGGCCGCGGCGTGGGAGACTGCGAGCTGACCAGAATCCGGTCTGCATTTGGGCGGGGCTTGACTTTACCGCTGCCTGACCCGGGAACGGCTGGCTGCAGGCGCCGGTAACTCCGTCGGTGGCGGAGGACAACGACCGGAAGGGCACGGGAATGGAATATCTGGTCACCATGACGACGACCGTGCCCGACGGCACTGCCGACGCGACTGTCGCGGACATCAGGGCGCGCGAGGCGGCGCACTCCGCCGAGCTTGCCGCCGAGGGGAATCTGCTCCGGCTATGGCGGCCGCGGCTGCAGCCCGGGCAGTGGCGGTCCATCGGACTCTTCGCCGCGCTGGACGATGACGACCTGGAGAAGGTCCTCGCCTCGATGCCACTGCGGATCTGGCGTTCGGACGAGGTCCGGCCGCTCGAGCCGCACCCGAACGACCCGGAGATGCCGGGCCGCGCGCCGTTTGCCACCGAGTACCTCATCACCATGACGACGATCGCGCCGGAGGGCACCCCCGACACCGTCGTGACGGAAACGCGGCAGCGCGAGGCAGTCCGTGCCCGCGAGCTGGCGGCCGGGGGACACCTCATGCGCCTGTGGGGAGTGGGCAGCAGTCCGGGGGAGAGCCGGACTATCGGCGTCTGGAGCGCCGACGACAGCGCGGCCATGCAGGCGATCGTCGAGTCGCTGCCGCAGTCGAGATGGATGACCGCGCAGTCCACTCCGCTGACCGAGCACCCGAGTGACCCGGCACTGACGCAGCACCGATAAGGAAAACCGCCCTGGGCCTGAGCCACGTGTGCTGAGTCACGCGTGCCTGTCGCGCAATCAGCGCTAGCCCGCCGTCGCAGACGGTATTACAGTTCAGTCGATCCGGATTACCGTACCCGGCGCAGCGATCCGGGTCAGCAGACGGGACGGCGAGGGCAGCAGGCGGGCCATGACGGAGGATTCGCACGCTCCTGCGCCTGACTCTGACCCGGTACCCGGCGCGGTGCCGGACTCTGGACCTGACCCTGGGCTCGACTCCGGGCTCGACCCCGTGCCGGAGGCCGGCCGCGATCCCGACGACATCATCGGAGGCCTGCGCGGTCAGCCGACCTTCCGCAGCGTGCCGTGGTCGCCCGGCAAGGGGACCCGCCCCGGCAATGCCACGGGCACCGGCACCGGCACTGGCACTGATGCCGGGTCGTCGCCTGAGGCAGCACCGGAGGCAGGCGATGGTCCGCAGGCCAGCGCAGTAGCGACCGCGTTGCGATCGTGGCTGTCATCGCGGCGCCTGCCAGTGCCGCCGGTCGCGATCCTTGGGCTCGTCGGGCTCGTTCTGCTGCTCGGAGTCGTCGGCACCGCTTATTTCGCGACGCACCTCAGCGCGCCTCACAGGGCACGGCCCAGTGCGGTCGCCGGCGCGGTGCACCGGGCCCGCGCCGCCCAGAGCGCTCGCTCCCGGGCGGAGCTGGCAGCGCAGATTCACACGATCGTCAGCGCGAGCGCGAGCACCGACCGCAGCGTTCAGCACGCTGTCGGCAACGTGCGGTCCTGCACGAGCGTGGCCACTGCGGCGGCGCAGCTCCGCCGCGTCGTCAGCCGCCAGCGGGAGTTGCTGACGATGGCGGCAACGATCGACGTTCGCGCGGCTGCGAGCGGGGCCGCGCTGAAGGCGTCGCTGCTGACGACACTGCGAGACTCCCTGCGGGCAGGCCGCGAGTTCCTGGCCTGGGCCACGTCCATGAGATCAGGCTGCCGGCCGCCAGCACGTGCGACGCCCGGGTACACGACCGGCGTGCGGTACGCGAGCGCGGCCAGCTCGCAGCGCGCCGCCGTCGACGTCCTGTGGAATCCGCTCGCGCGACAGGAAAGCTACCCGGTGGAGACGGCGAGCTCCTGGTGACGAACTGCGCTGTCCGGGAGGCAGATATGAGTGACCTGGCAATGGCGGTGCACGGGCTGCGCAAGAGATTCGGCGACAAGGAGGCCGTAGCCGGGATCGACCTGGAGATTGCGGCCGGGTCCCTGGCCGGGCTTGTCGGGCCGAACGGGGCCGGCAAGACGACATCGCTCTCGATGATGACCGGGCTGCTGCGGCCCGATGGCGGCCAGGTGCTGGCGGACGGCCTGGACGTGTGGGCCGATCCTGCTGCCGCCAAGGCAGTCATCGGCGTCGTGCCCGCCGAAGTCCGGTTGTTCGAGCGGCTGAGCGGTGCCGAGCTGCTCGAGTACTCCGGGCGCCTGCGGGGCATGCCCGCGGCCGAAGCGGTCTCGAGGACCAGTCAGCTGCTCGAGGTGCTCGACCTCGCTGACGACGCCCAGCGGCTGGTGGCGGATTATTCCACCGGCATGCGGAAGAAGGCGGCCCTGGGCTGCGCGCTGATCCACAACCCTGCGGTCCTGTTCCTGGACGAGCCGCTCGAGGGTGTGGACCCGGTATCCGCCGACGTGATCCGCCTGCTCCTGACGCGGTTCGCCGGCTCGGGGTCGACCGTGCTGTTCTCCAGCCACGTCATGGAACTGGTCGAGCAGGTCTGCGATCACGTCTCCATCATCGACAAGGGGCGCATTGTCGCCACTGGTACCACGGCGGAGGTACGCGGCGGCAAGACCCTGCAGCAGGCATTCATCGACCTGGTCGGCTCACGCGCAGCGGGTGAGGAGGAACTGTCATGGCTTGGCTCCTCGTCCAGCTGAAGATCCGCATCCTGCGGAACGCGCTGCGCTCGTCCCGGCCCGCCCGGATCTCCTTCATCGTCAGCACGAGTTTCGCTGTGCTTGTCGCGATCGGAACCTTCGTCGTCCTGGCCGTGCTCCGCGACCAGAGCGCGCGGGTGGCCGAGACCGCCGCGGTCTTCACCGTCTTCGCGTTCGGCTGGCTGATCCTGCCGCTGCTGGCCTTCGGGCTCGACAGCACGCTTGACCCTGCGACGATTGCGCTCTATCCGATACGCACCCGGCCGCTTGCCGGCGGCCTGCTGGCAGCTTCGGCCACCGGCGCCTGGCCGGCCGCGAACGTGATCGGGCTGCTCGGCGTGACCGTGGGCCTGGCTCGCGGCGCCGTCGGCATCGTCGTCGCGGTCGTGCTGCAGGTGCTGTTCTGCATCGCGCTTGCCCGGCTCGTCACGACGAGCCTGGCCGGGATGCTGCGTTCCCGGCGGGGCAAGGACCTCGTCGCGTTCCTGATCATCCCGCTTTTCGCCCTGTACGAGGCCTTCGCACAGGTTGTGCCGCGGCTGGCTGCGGAGGGCAAGATCACCGATCAGACGTTCGCGCACATCGATACCTGGCTGCGCTGGCTGCCGCCGGGCCTCGCCGCGCATGCCATCGCGGACGCTTCGGACGGCCGGGCGGGCACCGCGCTCCTTCGGCTCGCCCTGCTGGCCGCGATCGTCGTAGCGCTGGCGCTGCTGTGGGTGCGCTCGCTCAGCCGCGCGCTGGTGAGCGTGGACACCAGTACGCAGTCGTCGGCCGTACGGCGGACGTCGCTGCCGTTCCCGCGGGCAGGAATCCGGGGCACGGTAGCCGGGCGGTACCTGATCTACCAGCGCCGCGAGCCGACCTCCATCGTCCGGTGGTGCATTATCGGGGTCGTGATGCTCGCCGCCTCGGTGAGCACCATCCGCACGCCGCAGTATCACGTGGGGCTGTTCCTCAGCGCGATGCTTGGCGGGATGCTGCTCTGCGTCTACAACGCCAATCTGGTCGGCGTGACCGGGGCAGCCTTCGCCATGGAGGCGACCGCGCTCACGGGTGTCCGTGCCCTGCGCGCCTATCTCGCCGGGCATAACCTCGCGCTGGCGGTGATCGCACTCCCGCTCACGATCGGCCTCTCGTTCGTTCTCGCCGCAGCGGCGGGTCACCCGTCCGACGGGTTCCTGGCGGCCGCCGTCGATGCCGCAGCGATCGGAGCCGGGCTGGGGCTGTCCAGCATCTACACGGCCGAGATGGCGTTCCCGACCCAGAAGCGCGTCGGCAGTCCGCTGCCCGGCAGCGCGGACGGGTACAGCGGCCAGGCGCTGGCCGCTGCCTTCGGCAGCCTCTTCGGAGTGGCGCTGGCCGTGCTGCCCGTTATCTTCGCGATCGAGTTTTCCCAGCACGCGGCGGCGGCGGTCCGGCTTCCGGTTCTGCTCGTCGCCGCGGCCGCCTATGGGCTCACCCTGGCCTGGGGCGGCACCCGCATTGGCGCCCTCGCAGCCGACCGCAAACTGCCCGAGCTCATTCAGATCGCGATGCTCAGCAAGATCTAGCCGGCAATCTGACCGTTGACGAATCAAAATGAACGGTCGTTAAATAGCACCTACAGGGACAGGGCGCCGCCCGGGTGCTCGACAGGTCAGGAGGATGTCGGCATGACGGATCGCAAGAGCCCCACTGCGGTGCTCACGGAGGGCCCGCGGGCCCTCAGTGACGAACAGGTCCGCGAGATCGAGGAGTCAGATCTTGCGGCAGTACTCGATGTCGACATCGACGACGTCATCGAGTACGTGCACAGGGACCTGAAGTCGCTGCCGGACTTCACCACGCTCTACCGCAAGTACCTGAAGCAGCGGTGGGACGTCTACGACCTCGATTTCACCCAGGACAAGATCGACTGGACCGAGAAGATGACCGAGGACGAGCGGCAGTCCTTCATCGCCGTCTCGTCCGGGTTCCACCACGGTGAGCGCCAGGTCGAGATCGAGCTGCCGGTGTTCATGATCGGCGCGAGCGAGGAAGAGAAGCTCCACATCGCGGCCCAGATCGAGGACGAAGCGCGGCATACCGTCTTCTTCGACAGGTTTTACCGCGAAGTCGTCGGACTGCAAGGTAACGACATCATGGAGGTGCTCGATGCCTCGTTTCCCTGGGTGTCGGAGACCTTCGTCGGGCCGTTCGGGTTGCTCGCCTACCAGGCGGACGAGGTGCGGCAGAACCCGTACGACGAGCGAGCGCGGGTGCGCTACGGCACGAACTATTTCCTGTGGATCGAGGGCGTCCTGGCCCTGTCGGTGATGAAGGTGACGCTGTCGTACGCACGCTGGCGAGGCTTCCTGCCTGCTTACTACACCGGGTTCACGGCGACCTGCCGGGACGAGTCGCGCCACGTCCAGGGCGGCATGAAATACCTTCAGGACGCGGTCCGCAAGGACCCGACGATGATCAACGAGATCCACGACACGCTGCGCACGATCTTGTCCCTGTCCGGCGTGGCGAGCCGCCGGATCTACTTCGAGCCACTCGGCTGGACCGAGGACGAGGTGACGACGCTGTTCTTCCAGCAACTGCGGCGCAAGCTCAACGACGTCGGCATCGACTTGTCGCCGGACCTTGAGGAGATGCTCCAGTTCGTGCAGCCGCAGCTGGCAGGTGGCTGAGCGATGACCGAGCCGAAGTTCTTCACCGCGGACTGGGCTGCTGCCGTCCGGGACACTCTGCTGGCCGGGCCGTCAGAGCAGGTCAGGGAAGGCAAGTTGCAGGAGTACTGGGACTTCTTCGAGCTGGTCAAGAGCATGTATCCGGCGTCGTGGGCGCTGGGCTGCCGCGAGCTGCCGCCCGAGCTCGGCAAGGGACCCGCGTACCTGCTCGTCCAGTGGGGCGGCGGCACGGTCACCGACTGCCGGATAGTCGGGCCGGACGAGCCGCTGGATGCGACGTACGTGCTGCGGATGGGCTACCCGGACTGGAAGGCGCTGCACGACGGTTACGACGCGCAGCGCACGGTCATGTACCGCAAGGTCCTGCTCGAAGACGGCAATCTGCTGGAGTTCTTCAAGACGATCTACTTCTTCGTGGAATGCCTGGCTCTCATCGGTGCGGTGCCGGCCGTCTATCCGGAGTTCGCCGTGCGCTAGCGCTCGAATAGTTCGGCGGGGGCGCGCACGTGACCGGATCTGCGGCGCGTAGCGTAACTCTGGATGGCTCGGATGCACGCCTAGCGCTACGGGGGGTATCGCCCGAGATGTCGTCGGCAAGTCCTTCTGCTCCGCAAGGCAGTCCTTCTGGTCCGCAAGGCAGTGCTGCTGTTCCGAAGGACAGTCCCGCCGGGGCGCCTGACCGGCGCTGGCTCATCCTCGTGATCGTCGCCATCGCGCAGCTGATGGTGGTGCTGGACTCCACGATCGTGAACATCGCACTGCCGTCCGCGCAGCGTGAGCTTGGGTTCCCGAACGGCGACCGGCAGTGGATTGTGACGGCGTACGCGCTGGCGTTCGGCAGCCTGCTGCTGGTTGGCGGCCGGCTCGGGGACATGTTCAGCCGCAAATGGGTGTTCATCACCGGCCTCATCGGATTCGCCTGTGCCTCGGCGATCGGCGGCGCGGCTGGCTCGTTCCTGATCCTGGCCGGGGCCCGCGCCCTGCAGGGCGCGTTCGGCGCGGTCCTGGCGCCATCTGCGCTGGGTACCCTCGTCAGCACGTTCCGGGATCCGCGGGAGCGAGGCCGGGCGTTCGGCGTGTTCGGCTCGGTCGCGGCCGGCGGCGGCGCGGTGGGTCTGATCCTTGGCGGAGCGCTTACCCAGTACTTCTCCTGGCGATGGTGCCTGTACGTCAACCTGGTGTTCGCCGCGATCGCGGTGGCGGGTGCCGTGGCCTGGATCCGCAGTAGCCGACCCGACGTCCGGCCGCGGATGGACTGGCCCGGAGCGGTGCTGGCCGGTGCCGGGCTATTCCTCATCGTCTTCGGCTTCTCGCGCGCCGAGAGCGCCGGGTGGACCGCGGCGCTGACCCTCGGCTGCCTGGTCGGCGGCGTGGTGGTGCTAGCCGGCTTCGTCGTCGCCGAGCAGCACTCGCCCCACCCGCTGCTGCCACTCCGCGTGATCCTCGACCGCACCCGCGGTGGTTCCTACCTTGCCGTATTCATCTCCGGTATCGCGATCTTCGGCACTTTCCTGTTCCTCACCTACTACCTGCAGGTGGTCAAGGGCGAGCGGCCGCTGACCACCGGGCTGCTGTTCCTGCCGATGATCGGCTGCATCCTGCTCAGCTCCAACCTCTCCAGCATTGTGCTGCTGCCCCGGCTCGGTCCCCGCGCGCTGATCGCGACCGGCATGCTGTTCGGTACCGGCGGGATGGCCTATCTCACTCAGGTCACTGTGACCTCCAGCTATGCCTCCTCCGTCTTGCCTCCCCTGCTGATCCTGGGACTGGGCTTCGGCATGATCTTCGCGCCGGCTATCAACACCGCGACCTTCGGCGTGGCGCGCCGGGACTCCGGAGTCGCCTCCGCCCTGGTCAACACGATGCAGCAGGTAGGGGGGTCGATCGGGGTCTCGGCCCTCAGCACGATCGCGCTGACCGCGACAGCGAGCTATCTGGTCGCCCACCACACCAGCCCGCTGGCACCGGCACTTGCGGCCACCCACGGCTACACTCTCGCTTTCGCGGTGTCAGCAGGGCTCCTCGGAGTGGGCTTTATCGTCTCGATTCTGCTGCTCCCGTCGAAGCGGCGGGCAGCTGAGCTGAGGAGGGCTGGTGCCGTCGTCGCCCCGGCTGCTGCCTCGGCCCCGGCTGCTCCGGCCGAGGCTGCCCCGGTTGCGACTGGGTCCGCTCCGGCCTCGGCGGCGGACCCGGCCTCCGCCCCGCCTGCTGCTGGCTCTGCATCGGCCTCGACTGTTGATGGCTCAGTATTCGCCCCGTCCTCGGACAACGCTTTGCCCGCCGACGGCCTGCAGCACGGTTTCGAGGCGATTCCGGTCGCGCTGTGCAGCTGCTCGCCGGTCGTTTCCCGTACGCCGGGCCTGGCGGTCGGACGAGAGCGCAACCTGTGACTGCGCTCCGGACGGCCCGGTCCGGAGCGGGCGACGGAAGGGGGTTATTCTCCGTCGATGACCACTCCTACGCGGACCCCGGCCGATATTCGTCTCGTTGTCGGCTATGACGGATCTCCTCCGGCGACCAGGGCGCTCGACTCCGCCGTTGGCCTGCTGCAGGGCCGGACCGGGCAGATCGATGTGGTGTACATCGCCCATCTGCCGAGCGTCGCGGCCCTATCGGCCGGTGCCGTGGGCGAGCTGGAGGAGAACTTCGACGAAGTCGCACAGGAGCTGCGGGCCGGCTGCGAGGAACAACTCCGCGGTCAGGCAGTGGACTGGCGCTTCGAGTGGCGCCAGGGCGCGATCGTCGAGGAACTCATCGCGGCCGCACAGGACATCCACGCTGCCGATCCGCGGCTAACTGTCGTGATCGTGGTCGGGGCGTCGTCTCTGGTCACGCACCGGGTGGTTGGCTCGGTCGCCGTCGGCCTGGCGCGCCATTCGCCCGTGCCGCTTGTCGTCGTGCCCTGAGAGTCGATACTGGCTATCGAGATTAGTTATTGCTGGTCCCGACGACTGACGGACCGCTTCGGGCGTACCTGCCGGGACTTGTGCCGAGGAGATGCGTGAAATGGCGGCTCAGGTGCGACTGATCGCAGAAGCCGGCCTTGGCCGCTGTCAGGCCCGGCGGCATTCCGTCGAGCAGGAGTTGTCGCGCTAGTTCGACCCGCCGGCTCGTCATGTACTGATGCGGGCTGATCCCGAACACCCGGCTGAACATCCGGACCAGGTGCGCAGGGTGGGCGTGGAGAGCGCTCGATGCCTCCCGGAGCGTTACTTTCTCGCGGAAACGGGCGTCGATGAAGTCACGCAGGTCACGCGCCACGCCGACATCCGGCCGTGGCGGGCCGGGGTCGCCGGGCCGGCTCAGGTGGCAGCGGAGTCGCTCGGTGATGAAAGCCAGACGATTCTCTGCCTCGAATGCCTCGCCCCGCTGGCCGAGCACATAATGCAACTGGTGGATGCGCTGCCGCAGGAACGGATCGGGCAGCAATGGCTGGTCGACGGCCTGGCCGATGAGGCTCGCCGGCAAGTGCGAGAGGTCAAGGTAGACGACCCGCTTGCTGAAGCCCGCGGACGTGGCGGCGCGCCCGTTATGCGGGACCTGCGGCGGCAGTAGCGTGACGACTCGGCCCAGGGCACCATGCTCGTGGCGGTCCAGGTCATACCGGATCATCCCGTCGTCGACGATCAGCAGCGTCCACGACTCGTGCGCGTGCATGGGGTAGATGTGGCTAGTCATGCGTGCATGGAAGACCTCGACCACGCCCGGGACCTCCGGCCGCCAGGCACGGACTCGCGTCTCGTCGGCCATGCAAAAATCGTACAAGACTGCCGTCGGGCAACGGTGTTCCATCGTTGCCATGGATTCAGACAGCGAGCCGATCAGGTTCGACACCAAGATCGCGGTTCTCCTTCGTGATGACCTGGAAGTGTGGCAGCGGCTTGACGTCACCTCGTTCCTGGTCAGCGGGATCGGGCAGCGGAACCCGGAAGTGATCGGCGAGCCCTACGCGGACGCGGACGGGACGGAGTACCTGCCGATGTTCCGCCAGCCGGTTCTGGTCTTCGAGGGAGGCAAGGAGACCCTGGCGAGATCCTTCGAGCTCGCCGTCAGCCGGGGCGTCGCCATTTCGGTCTTTACCGCGGATCTCTTCGCGACGGGCAACGACCGGGACAACCGGGCTGCAGTCCGCGCTGTGAGCCAGGCGAACCTGGATCTGGCCGGGATGGCGGTGTACGGCCCACGCGGCGCCGTCGACAAGATCGTCAAGGGCGCACACATGCACCCGTAGGCGAGCGTGTGTCGGCTCACGTCGCTTCGCTGCCCTGCGCGTGACCTCGGTCAGTCCGAGCCCGCTACCGCCGAAGCCGGTAGGTCAGGTGGGTGACTCCAGGTGCATCGATGACGCTCACGACCTCGAGTGCGATGCCGTCGAGATCACGATCGTCGAACAGCCGGACACCGGACCCGAGAAGGACCGGGACGATGCTGATGATCAGTTCGTCCAGCAGCCCGGCCCGGAGGCATTGCTGCACCATGCTCGCCCCCATCAGGACCACGTCCTGATCCCCGGCCGCCTTCCTGGCGGCCGCTACTGCAGCAGTGATGCCGTCGGTCACGAACGTATAAGGCGGGCTGGCCAACGGGACCTCGTCGGGCGGGCGGCTGGTGACAACAAAAAGCGGCCGGTGGCCCATCGGGCCTGCACCGCCCCAGCCACCGGACACCTCGTAGGTTCGGCGTCCGGCGATCACCGCGCCGCACCGGCCAACGCCCCCGTCGAAGAACCGCGCGTTGACCGGGTGCATTGCGAAGTTGGGATTCACCCGGCTCTTCTGGCCGCCGGCGCGCAACCAGTCGTGCAGCAAGGCGCTGCGCCCGTGGCGGTCGGCAATGAAGCCGTCGATGGAACTGGAGTGCTGCGTGGTGACGATACCCATGCCGGCCTTTCCCTCCTGTGGTTTTCCGCTGTGCGATCTGTTACCGGCAGCCGTTAGCCAGAGTGAGCCGCGGGGTCGGCGGAGTTATCGCCTGGCTGGGACTGGGACATCGGCTGCGACTGCGGCCGCCGCGGCTGGGGCTGCGTGCGGGCGGTGAGCCAGTGCGTCGCGGTCGTCGGCGTCCCGGAGTCGGTCAGGGCGCGGATACGGTCGAACCGGTTCTGGTCGCGGCGCGTCATGCGCTCGCGCTGGCGCAGGTGGTCGATCCACGACGCGACGACAAACTGCTCGAGGATGCGGTCGGAATCTTCGGCGTCCTGCCAGGCGCGCCACCGGGTGGCGCCGGTGCGGCGCCGGGCGAATCGCGCGTCGCGCAACTGGGTGATGAGCTCGTTCGCCTGGCCGGGCAGAGCCTTGTACTGAACCGACACCAGCACCGGGCCTTCCGGTTCCTCACCTGAGGCGGGAGGGCGGGCTCCGGCACGTCACCGGCCGGAAGGAGGTCCTCAGGGTTGATGCTCTGGAACCGCCAGCGCAGATTGGCGAGCGGTCCGAGGGCCAGCCCGGCGGCGGCCACGAGCATAACGGGCGACAGACCTGCGTGCTGGGCGGCGACGCCCAGAACCGCACTGCCGATCGCGTTGCCGCCCTGGAATACGACCAGGTAGAAGGACACGCCGCGAGCCTTGATCCAGGCCGGAAGAGACAGCTGGTACGCCGAGTTCAGCGTGGACAGCGCCAGGATCCAGCAGATGCCGCCCAAGGCCAGCGCGATGGCCACGACGACGGAGATGTGCACGGCGGCCATCAGCAGCGCGACGACCGCCAGTCCGATGGAGCCGACGGTCAGCAGGGCGTTCGGGCCAAGCCTGCTGCGCAGCTGCGGCAGCAGTGCGGCGCCTGCGACGACGCCGACCCCGACGCTGCCGAGTAGCAGGCCATATCCGCCGGAGCCAAGGTGCAGCTGCTTCTCGGCGGTCAGCGGAAGGAGCGCCCAGATGGCGGCGGAGAAGAAGATGAACAGGCCGGCCCGGATCAAGATGGCGCGCAGCACCGGGCTGGCGGCGACGTACCGGGCGCCGGCCCGCACCGCCTCGCCGGCATGCTCCCGCGGGAGAGCGTCGGCTGGCCTGGTGCCCGACCGCCACATGGCGATCACGGCGATGACGACGACGAACGTTGCCGCATTCACAAGGAAGACAGGACCAGCGCTGGTCGCGGCCAGCAGCAGGCCGCCGATGGCAGGTCCGATGGCGCGGGCCAGGTTCTGGTTCACCGCGCCCAGCGAGATCGCCTGAGTGCGCTCGGGCGGAGAGACCAGCTCCGGCTGCAACGTCTGCCATGTAGGCGAGGTCAGTGCCTGGCCGATCCCGACGGCGAACAGGAGGGCGAGCAGCGTCCAGGGGGTGACAAGGCCAGCGAGCGCCAGCACGCCGAGCGCTGCTGCCGCAACCAGCATGACGGTCTCCGTCACGAGCAGGAACCGCCGGCGGTCGACGAGGTCCCCGGCTACGCCTGCAATAACAGCGAAGAGCACCACTGGCAGCCCCGCCGCGGTCTGCACCAGCGCCACGTAGGTCGCCGAACCCGTCAGCGTGAGCATGAGCCACTGCGCGGCGACAGTCTCCATCCAGCTGCCGATGTTGCTGACGAACTGAGCACTCCACATCGCCGCGAACATCGGATGGCGGAACGGTGCCCACGCTGACCCTTGCTGAGAGGAGCTGTGGTCAGGCGTCATGTTTCTCCCCGGCGCGTCCCGAGCCCGTCAGCCCTCAGCGGTGAATGCCTCACCGGCAGTATCAGGCGGGGCAACAGTGCGCCGGGAAATGCGCCAGCCGTCGTCGGTGCGCCGCAGCGTCTGGGTGATCGCGGCGGCGGTCCGGATCGCGATCGGGGCTGCGGGTGTCACGATGAGCAGCACAGACGTGACGGTGACTTCGTTGCTGGTAATCACGTCCATCACAGGGTTCAGGGTCAGGTGAAGGGACGCAGGGCCCTCGGCAGCCCAGATCGGGCCGACGGCCTCACCTAGCTCTGCCGCGGGATGCGTGCCCTGTGACCCGTCGAGCACAGCATCGGCAGTGAACAGTGCCGCGTAACCGGCGGCATCGCGCCGCGTCGCGGCACTGTCAGCTCGGCTGACGACGTCCAGGATGTCGAGGCGGTCGCTCGGCGGCAGCGTCATGCTGCGGCCAGCTGCGGGCACGGAGTCGACTCGACTGCGTGGAGCGTCGGCACGGCTCGTTCCTTCCTCGCGCACAAGCAAACCGGCTGGTGTCAGGAAGGTAGCCGAGAGGCCGCGGCGGCACAATGGCGCCATCGGGTGGCGGGTCACTGATGTCCGGCCGCAGCCGTAGTGGTGCAGGGCGCAGCGCGGAGACAGCGCCGACCGATCTCAGAACTGGCGCTGGGCCACCTGCCGCTATGCCTGTCAGTCGAAGGAAGGCTTGCGATCCCGGGTGCGCTTGAGCTCGAAGAACCCGTCGGCCTCGGTCACCAGCGCCACGCCGTCCCACAGCCGCCCGGCGGCTTCGCCCTTCGGGGCCGGCGTGATCACCGGTCCGAATATCGGGTTGCCGCGAATCCGGAGGACCGGGGTACCCACGTCGAGCCCGACCTCGTCGAAAGCCTCGTGGTGCGAGGCCTTGATCTGCTCGTCGAACTCGTCGCTCTCGGCCGCGCTGGCCAGCGAAGCGGGCAGGCCGACCTCCGCGAGCGACTCGGTGATCACCGAGGGATCCTCGCGGCGGCCCTCGTTGTGGATTCGCGTGCCGATCGCCGTGTAGATCGGTCCCAGCACGTCGGTGCCGCGTTCGCTGGCGGCCGCTGCGACCACGCGAATCGGTCCCCACGCCCTGGCCATCCGCTCCAGGTACTCGGGACTGAGGTCCTTGCCCTCGTGCTGCACGAGGTTGAGGTAGGCCAGCGACATGATCCGCCAGTCGATTCGTACGGGCCGTACCTGCTCCACCTCCAGCATCCAGCGGGAGGTGATCCAGGCCCACGGGCACAACGGGTCGAACCAGAACTGCACGTCTTCGCGCTCTGAAGCTGTCACGTCGGCGGCAACTGCGTCCCGCGCCGGGCTATTCCCGGCCTCGGGGAGGAGTTCGCGGAGGCTAGCTAATGTCAGCCCGGCGATGGGCCGGATCCAGTCGACGATGGAGCCGAGTACCTCGTCGCGGTTGGTCTCGTTGAGAATCTCGTGCCGGGCGCCGGGATAGGTCACCACCGTCACGTCGGTCAGGCCGGCGCCCCTGAGCCGCTCGGCCAGCGGGGTGAGCAGCGCGAGCCCGGCGTTCACCGGGTCCATCTCGCCGGCTGCGATGTAAACGGGCAGATTGCCGGGGATCGCGGGGAGAGCGTCAGCATCGGCCAGGCGGCGTGCTCCGGCGAACATCGCCTTTGCCGAGGACGTGTCGACACCGAAGCCGCAGAGCGGATCGGCGACGTATGCGTCGACGATCGCCTCGTCGCGTGACAGCCAGTCGTAGTCGGTCCGGGCTGGGGCGAACGGCGTGTTGAACATCGCCAGGTCCAGCGGCTGATCGAGATCGAGTGCCGGCTCCAGCAGGTCGAGCACCGCGGTGCCGGTGAGGATGACGCCGTCGACGTCCCGGCCGTGATCGAGGAGGTACTGCTGCGCAGCAAACGAGCCCATGCTGTGGGCCAGCAGGATGAGCGGCAGGCCGGGATGCTCGGTCCTGGCAACCGCACTGAGGCCGCCGATATCCGCGACGAGCGCAGTCCAGCCGTTGTCGCCCAGGTCACCGGGCTCGCCGATGACGCTATGGCCGTGACCGCGGTGGTCCTGGGCGTACACGACATAGCCGGCATCGGTCAGGGTACGCGCGACGTGGTCGTACCGCCGGGCATGCTCTCCCATGCCGTGGGTGATCTGAACGATCGCCCGAGGGCCGGCCGCCGGCTCTCACCGGTAGGCGGTGATGGGCGTTCCGTCCGCTGACGGATAGGTAAAGGTCGCGGGCATTGCGCTGTTCTCGTCGGTCACCGGTCGCGCTCCTTCCACGGGTTGATCAGCTCGACACCAGTTTCCTCGAAGTCGTTGGTGTTGCGGGTCGCGGGGACACCGTCGGCTGCGCTGCCTGCCCGAGCTAGATCAGCTTGGCGGGACCGTCGTGCTCATCACGCAGTGGTAGCGGCCCTTGGGCCGGTCGTAGCTGAAGCCCGCCTGCTCGAAGAGGCTGCGGGTGCCGCTGTAGAGGGATGATGCCGAGACTTTCTCGATACCGGTGTCCTGCGGGTACGCCTCCACCACGCCACCGCCTGCCTGCGCGATCAGATCGAGCGCACCGCGAAGCGCGACGCCGGCCACTCCCGTGCGCCGGCAGGTCTTGTCGACGAAGATGCAGGTAACCCGGTAATCGGGCGGTCTGCCGAGGCCCGCCTCGTACTCCTTGCGGTGGTAGATGTTCGGTAGTTCCTCGGGCGTGCCGTATTGACACCAGGCCACTGCGATATTGCCGTCGAACACGAGGGCGGCGTGCGCCGCGCCCTCCCTGACCAGCCGCTCCTTGCGGACACGGTTGCCCTCGCCCGGATGCTTCTCGGCACGTGACCGCTGGAACCGCATGCACCAGCAGCCACTACCTTCGGCCCAGCACGAGCCGTGGACGGCGTTCCAGCAGCCGTTGTGCCGCTCGGCAAGCGCCGCGAAGTCGTCCCAGGTCTCGGTGCTCAGCGCGCTGATCGTGTGCTCGCCCATGCCGCCTCCGTTTCCGGGCGTCGGTCACGTGGCAGCGTAGGACGATTCGCGGACGATCCACGTCCGGGAACGTGGCAGAGAGAATCAGCGGCTTGCCGTCAGGTAGCGCGCGAGGTGGTCGATCACCGCTCGCGCGTCATCCTCGATGCCGAAGATGAACGTGGACTTGCGCCGCCGCAGGACAGGCAGGCCCAGCGCATAGAGCCCCGGACTGGTGACAACGCCGCCCTCGTGCTGCAGCTGGCCTTTCGCATCGACCACCGGCACGTCGAGCCACTGGTAGTCGGGCCGGTAACCAGTTGCCCAGACGACTGAGCGGATCTCGCCGCCGCGCAGGTCAAGCTGCAGCCGGGCGGCCTGCGGCACGCGGGTCGGCGCGAAGCGCTCGGCAGGACCGGCCTCGACGTCACGCCCGCTGGCCTCGTACCACTCGTCGAACGCGTCGAGCAGGCGCTCCAGCTTGAGATCGGCGAGGGCGAAGACGTTGCGCAGGCCGCCGGAGAACAATGCCCGGCCGTCACGTACGGCGGCCCACCGCCCCACCAGCTGGACGCCCATCGCGGCAAGCGCGTTGAGATCGAGCGTCGCCCGCTCCGGAGTGCCGGCGAGCTGGGGCGAGGGCAGACGCCGGGCCCGGTCGAGGTCGTCGATCTCGTCGTGCCGCTGGTCCCACACACCGGACGCGTCCATCCACCACAGCACGTCGCGTCCCCGGTAGGTGCGCGGCATGCGCACGTGCTCTCCCACGGCCAGCGTCACCGGCCGGCCCGACCGGGCCAGCTCGGCCGCAAGCTGCACGCCGCTGGCGGAGGCTCCCACGACGAGGACGCCGCCGTCGGGCAGCTTGCCGGGATCGCGGTAGTCCCATGCGGTCACCTGCTCGACGGCCGGCGGCACCTCGGCCGCGAAACGCGGTACCGCCGGCCGATTGCAGGCGCCGGTCGCGATCACCACTGTCCGGCTGCGGATCTCGCCGAGACTCGTCGTGACGCGGTATTCGTCTCCGGTATGCCGCAGCGACGTGACGTTCGCCCCGGTCCGCACGGGAGCGCCGGAGGCCGCCGCGAACCCCTCGATGAAGTCGGTCACTTCCGTCACCGACATGTAGCCGTCGGGATCCGGGCCCTGGTAGCGATAGCCGGGCAGGCGACTTTGCCAGCTGGGCGTAAGCAGTCGCAGCGAGTCCCAGCGCTCGCGCCGCCAGGAGTTGGCTATCTCACCCCGCTCCAGCACGACATGATCGACGGACTGACTGCTGAGGAAGTGACTTGCGGCGAGGCCAGCGTGACCTGCGCCGATGACGACCGTGCTGACGTGCTCGATGGCCGGTCCTAGCCGGCGACTTCGACGGTGACGCTGGTCGGGTTGGTGAGCGCGTCGAAGACTGCTGAGCGCTTCTGCGACTGGGCGACCAGCGCCTCGATCTCCTGCCTCGACGCGTCGGCATCGATCGTGAAGGTCACCTTGATGTCATTGAAGCCGTTGCGGACGTCGGAGTCGGCCCCGAGGATTCCGCGAATGTCGTGTGCGCCCTCGACCGTCGACTCCACCGAGCGCAGCTGAATGCCGCGGTTCTCCGCGACCGAAGCGACGCCTGCCGTGAGGCAGCTCGCCAGACCTACCAGGAGGTACTCGATCGGCGTGATTCCGCCGTCCTCTGCACCGAACACCTCGGGGTGGTCCGCCTCGAACGACCACTCGTCGTTGTGCTGCTGCTCTTCGCCGAGGCCGAAGAAGCTCTGGACCTTGATCGAGCTGTGCACACCGCTTTGCCAGGTCGCGGACGCCCGCCACGTGAACTGGGCGGCCTCGGGCGCGCCCTTCAGCACCTCGCGCGCATCGAGCAGCGCCTGGACATTGACTCCGTTGGTAACCGTGGTCATGTCGCCCTACCCACCCCTTCGAATCCCTTGCATAGTTTCCAGATAAATTTGATCGACAATATACCTGGTGGGGGGCGTTATGATAACCCGCATGCCAGAGCCAGGCCTTTCGCTCACGGCTGGTTCTGCGGGCACGGTCGAAACGAGGTATCTCGACCTCTCAGCGCCGGTCCGGCTCGACTCCGGGCGGGAGCTGCCAGGAGTCCAGGTCGCCTACGAGACCTACGGGACTCTGGCGCCGCAGCGGGACAACGTCATCCTGGTGTGCCACGCGCTCAGCGGCGACGCGCACGCTGCCGGATTCGCGACGGTGCCTGCCGGCGAGAGCACGCGCGACGGGTTCGCGGCCGAGGACCGCGACGGCCTGGGCGGCAAGAGGCTCGGCTGGTGGGACGGCATGATCGGTCCCGGCAAGGCGTTCGACACCGACCGGTTCTTCGTCGTCTCCACGAATCTGCTCGGCGGCTGTCGCGGCACTACCGGGCCGTCCTCCCTCGACCCGCTGACGGAGCGGCCGTACGGACCCGACTTCCCGGTGATCACGGTCGCGGACATGGTGCGGACGGAACGGGCGTTCCTCACCCAGCTGGGGATCGAGCGCCTGGCGGCGGTCGCCGGGGGCTCGCTCGGCGGGATGCAGGCGTTCCAGTGGGCGGTGCTGTTCCCTGACCAGGTCGACGCCGTCGTGGCGATCGCCAGCACCCACGCCCTCCACCCCCAGGGAATGGCCTGGAACGCGATCGCGCGCGACGCCATCATGCGCGACCCGGCCTGGCAGGGCGGCCGCTACTACGGCACGGGCCGGGCGCCGGAGGCAGGCCTCGGGCTGGCGCGGATGGTCGGCCACGTTACGTACCTGTCCGCTGAGGCGCTGCGAGACAAGTTCAGCCGGCGGCTGCAGTCCTCCGGAGACATCCGCTACACGATCACCGAGCCGGAGTTCCAGGTGGAGAGTTACCTGCGCCACCAGGCCGATACGTTCGTCCGGCGGTTCGACGCCAACACCTACCTCTATACCTCGCGCGCCCTGACCTACTTCGATCTGGCCCGCCAGCACGGCGCTGGCTCGCTCGCCCGGGCACTGGAGGGCGTTTCGGCGCGAACCCTGCTGCTCGCCTTCAGCTCAGACTGGCTGTACCCTCCGTCTGCGTCTGCCGACATCGCCGACGCGCTGCGCGGTCTCGGCAAGCCGGTCGAGTTCGAGGTGATCGATGCGCCCTACGGCCACGACTGCTTCCTGCTGGAGGAGCGACGACAGACGCCGATCATCCGGCGTTTCCTGGCCGATAGCGGAGCCGGCCAGTGACGTTGAATGGCGACAGTGACGTTGAATGGCGACAGTCCACAGTCAGGAAGGGGCACCGTGACCGGCCAGCCGTCTCGTGCCGAGGAGGAAGCCCGCGAGTTCGGATTCGAGACTCGGCAGCTGCATGCCGGGCAGCGACCCGATCCGAATACCGGAGCGCGGGCGGTGCCCATTTTCCAGACCACGAGCTATGTCTTCGAGGACCCGGAGTCCGCAGCGGCCTACTTCAACCTTCAGGAGTACGGGAACACCTATTCGCGCATCATGAACCCGACCGTCGCGGTGCTGGAGGAGCGGGTCGCGAATCTCGAGGGCGGAGCCGGCGGGGTGGCGTTTGCCAGCGGCATCGCGGCGCAGGCCGCCGCGCTGTTCACGCTGCTGCAGCCGGGTGACCACATGGTCTCGTCCGCGGCCCTCTACGGCGGGACGGTGAACCAGTTCAAGCACCTGCTTCGCAAGATGAACGTGGGCCTGACCTGGGTCGATCCCGACGATCCGGACGCCTGGCTGGCGGCCCTCCGGCCCGCGACTAAGGCATTCTTCGCCGAGACCATCGGCAACCCGGGCGGCAACGTCCTCGACATCGAGACCGTTGCCGCCATTGCGCACGACCACGAGCTTCCGCTGATCGTGGACAACACGTTCGCGACGCCCTACCTGTGCAGGCCGATCGAGTGGGGCGCCGACATCGTGGTCCACTCAGCGACGAAGTTCATCGGCGGTCACGGCACGAGCATCGGCGGCGTCGTCGTCGAGGCTGGCACCTTCAACTGGTCCAACGGCCGGTTCGCGGTGGTCGCGGACCCGTCCCCGGCTTACCACGGCCTGCAGTTCCACGAGACGTTCGGGACGTACGGCTACCTGATGAAGCTCCGGGCCGAGACGCTGCGCGACCTCGGCGCGGCCTTGTCACCGTTCAACGCCTTCCTGTTCGTGCAGGGACTCGAGACGCTGTCCCTGCGGATGGAGCGTCATGTCCAGAACGCGATGGCCGTCGCGGAGTTTCTCGACGCGCACGAGCTGGCGTCGAACGTGACCTACGCGGGCCTGCCCGGCAGCCGGTACCAGCCGCTGGTGGCGAAGTACCTTCCAGGCGGCGCGGGCGCGGTCTTCTCGTTCGACTGTGCTGGCGGCCGGGATGCCGGGCAGAACTTCATCCGGGGCCTGACCGTCTGGTCTCACCTGGCGAACGTCGGCGACGCCAAGAGCCTGGTCATCCACCCGGCCAGCACGACTCACCGCCAGCTGAGCGACGACGAGCTGAGAGCCGCCGGAGTCGGGCCGGGCACGATACGCCTGTCAGTCGGCACTGAGTCCGTCGCGGACCTGATCTGGGACCTGGAAAAGGGCTTCGCGTCCGTGGCAGCCTTGAGCGGGGAGAAGGGCACAGCCTTGAGCGGGGAGAAGGGCACAGCCTTGAGCGGGGAGAAAGGCACAGCCTCGAGCGGACAGAAAGCGGTCACGGCATGACGGACCTCACGCGCTATCAGGACCCGCTCGTCATCCAGCGCGTGCTGAACTCGGCCAGGACGATCGCGATCGTCGGCCTGTCCGCTCACGAGCTCCGGGCCAGCTACTTCGTCGGCTACTACCTCAAACGGCACGGCTACCGGGTGATCCCGGTGAACCCGCGGGAGCAGGAGATTCTGGGGGAGCGGTGTTACCCGAGCTTGCTGGAGGTACCGGAGCCGGTCGACATCGTGAACGTCTTCCGCGCGCCGGAGGCACTGCCGTCCATCGCGCGCGAGGCCGTGCAGATCCGCGCGGGCGCGCTCTGGTGCCAGTTCGGGGTGATCAGCATCGAGGGTGCCCGGATCGCTGAGGACGGGGGAGTGACGGTGATCATGGACCGCTGCCTCAAGGTCGAGCACGCTCGCTACGTCGGCCGCATGCACTGGCTGGGCTTCAACACTCAGCGCATCACGTCAGTCCGGGCAGGGCTTCAGTAGCGTGGCGCAGTCGTGAAGCTGACGCTGATCGGGGCGGGTGTCCGCTCTCCGCTGTTCGCCGCCGTAGCGCTGCGCCGGGCTGGGCGGCTGGGCCTGGACGAGCTGTACCTGCTGGATGCCGACGGCGACCGGCTCGCTCTTTTCAGCACCCTGATCCGGCAGCAGGCCCGCGAAGCCGGGAGCATGGTCAGGATTGCGAGCGGCACCGCGGCCGAGGCGGCGCTGGAGGGCGCTCAGCACGTCGTCGTCACCATCCGGGTGGGCGGCGAGCAAGGCCGCGTCGTCGACGAGCGCACGGCCCTGGCTCACGGAGTGCTGGGCCAGGAGACCACGGGCCCGGGCGGGTTCGCGCTGGCGCTGCGGAATGTCCCGGTAGTACTCCACTATGCGCAACTCCTGGACCGCCTGAGCCCGGATGCGTGGCTCTACAGCTTCACCAACCCCGCCGGACTAGTGACTCAGGCACTGCGGGATGCGGGCTTTGCGCGTTCGATCGGGATCTGCGATTCCGCGAACGCCGCCCAGCACGCCGTGGCGCGTTTCCTTGATCTTGACGCTCGTGACCTTCGGGCCGACGTCTACGGGCTCAATCACCTCTCCTGGACCTCGCGCGTCCAGCACGATGGCCGCGACCTGCTGGCCGGCCTCCTCGACGGACCCCTCCTTCCGGGCGGAGACGAGCCTCAGCCTCTTCGAGCCCGGACTGATCGATCTCCTTGGCGTCTGGCCGAACGAGTACCTCTATTACTTCTACGACGCCGAGCGCGCCGTCGCTGACATCCTCGGCCGTGGCGTGACCCGCGGCGAGGAGGTGCGAGACGCGACGGCCAGCCTGCTGGCCGAGTTGCGGGCGACGCAGCCTGCCGGCGATTCCCGGGCTGCTCTGGCGTGCTTCCGCGCATACCACCGGAGGAGATCAGCTACCTACATGGCCTTGGCCCGGCATGGCGCGACGCCGGGCGACGAGGCGGCTGCGTGGGGCGCGGACGACGAGGAGAGCTACGCCGCCGTGATGCTCGACGTGGTCGAAGCCCTCGAGACCGGCCGGCCGATTTTCACGGCGCTGAACGTCCCGAACTGCGGTGCGATCGGCGGCATGACCGACGACGATGTCGTGGAGGTGAGCTGCACTGTCGACGAGCACGGCGTGCGGCCGCTGCCGATCGGAGCGGTCCCGTCTGCCCAGCTGGCCCTGATGCAGGCGGTCAAGACCTACGAGCGCCTCACTGTGGACGCCACACAGAGGCAGTCCCGGCAGCTGGCGGTCCAGGCCCTCATGTGCCACCCGCTCGTCCTGACGTACCCGCGCGCCCGGGCCCTGGTCGATGACTACCTTGCTGCCCACCAGCCGTATCTGGGCTGGTAGCGCGGTTCGCGCTTACGCCTCGGGCCGCTGCGCTCAGGCGTATGCGCGGTGACTGGCTTCGGCGTCGGAAGTGCGGGCGATCGTGGCTCGCGCCCGGCGGACGGAAATGCGACCCGAGGTCGGCAGCACGTCGTCGATGAAGCCGTAGGCTTCGGCTTGCTCAGCAGCCGTCGTAGACCCTTCGGCCGCCTTCGCTCTGGTGCGCCCGAGCCAGTCGATGATGTCGCCCCAGCCGGGCGCGGCCAGCGAGCCGCCGACGTACTGCGTGGACAATGCCGCGCACAAGTTGGCGAACCGCAGTCGCTGCCGCAGCGGCCAGCTGCCGAGGGTGCCGAGCACGAATGCCGCTCCGAAGACGTCGCCAGCGCCCGTCGGGTCGTGGGCATTGACGGGTAGCGAAGGCACCCACTCCTGCTCCGACGTCGTCGAGTCGATGGCCATGGCGCCCTGGCCGCCGCAGGTGACGACGGCGACGGGTACCCGGTCAGCCAGCGCCAGCAGCGCATCGTGCGGGTCGTCGGTGCGGGTGTAGGCCATCGCCTCCACACTGTTGGGCAAGAACGCGTGGAAGCAGTCGAGCTGGTCGAGAACGGCCGGCGGCCACTTCTCATCGCCGTCCCAGCCGGTATCGGCGAACAGCAGCATGCCAGCCGCAGCCGCCGCGGCGAACCACTCGCGCGGCTCGTGATCGAGATGAGCGAAGCCGATGCGCGCTTGCGGCAGGCTTGTCAGCAACTCGGCCGCCGGCAGCGGCGAGGGATGGGTGTGCGTCAGCAGCGCTCGGTCCCGCTCGACCACCATCGAGATGGTCACCGGCGAGTGCCAGTCCGGGAACCGGCGCGACCAGCTGAGGTCGACGCCCTCCTGCTCAGTCAGCGTGGACCAGCAGAAGTCGCCGTAGACATCGTCACCAAAGGCAGCAGCCATCGAGGTACGCACGCCAAGGCGACTGGCTGCGATGGCCAGGTTGGCGGTGCCGCCCGGGCACGAGCCCATCCCGCTCGCCTGGATCTCGGTGCCGCGCGCTGGCAGTGAGCCGAGCCCGGTGAAGACCACGTCGAAGAAGACCGTGCCGTGCACGAACAGGTCGAACTGGTCGCCCATGTCACCCCCTCATGCCGCTGGCGCAGCCCGGCTGAGTGCGACATGCAGGTATGTCTTCATGTGCTGTACAAGTGCTGTACAACCACCATCTAAACATCGTTTGTCGCGTGTTGGAGACTGGCTAGCGCCGGTTCCCTACTAATAGTATAGGTTTTACCGCCCGCTAGCCCAGCCGATGACCGCGGCCTCATGATCATCTCGTTCCTGCAGAACCTGATGATGGTCTCCCAGGGACTGACGATCTTCCATGCCAACATCAACCAGGTGTCCTACAACCTGCTGCTGGCTGGCTCGCTCATCGCAGTACTGCCGGTGCTGGTCGTCGCCATCGCTACTGTCCTGCCGCAGCGGAGGTGGTGAACATCAGCACTCCGTAAGCAGGCAGCGTGCGGTTCAGGTATCCGTGGGAAGTTCCTGCCGGGGTGCCGTTGCCCCAGACATTCACAAGCCGGTCCCGCGTCTTCAGGTGAACGCCCGCAGGGCCTGACGAGGTATTGACGAGCATCACTGACCCCGGCTTCGAAATCACGTCGACGCTCCCCTCGGTCGCCATCAGCTTGCCCTGAATGCCCTCCTGGTCGATAGCGATGACATTCTTGTTCCCCAGTACCGTGACGGCAGCAGCGGAAGTCAGGTCACCTGATGCGATCATCGGGCTCGACTCCATGGCCCACACATCAGCCTGATTCTCCTGTGCCGACAGGGAGTAGCCGAACGCGCTGCTCCCGGCGAGCAGCATGTCCAGGTCGTTCCAGTGGCCGCGCGAGGCGTACGAAGACAACGGCAGGTCTGCCTCAAGGTGACGCGTGATGGACACGCCAGGGGCAATGGAAGGCTTCTCGTCCGGAGCGACGCGCCACATATTTGAGGTGACCGATGACGCCGCTATCAGGCCCGTGAACGTCAAGCTGCCGGGTGCGGAAGCGGCAGTCACCGGCAACTCCTGCGAATACACGATGCCGGGATCGGCCGCACTGAGCGCAGTTCCGAACTGGTTGAACAGCGTGACTGGACTCGCTCCGCTCGGCAGATGGCACGAATCGAGCTTGACGAAGTCCACTCCCCAGCTGGCAAATGTGTCCGCATCCTGCGTGTAGTGGCCGTACGAACCTGGCCGTCCAGAACAGGTAGCCGTGCCGGCCGACTCATAGATACCGAGTTTGAGGCCGAGACGATGGACCTGGCGGGCGACGTACGCGATGCCGTCGGGGAATGTCGCAGCGTCCGGGACCAGCGCCCCGGAAGCCGATCGCTGCGGAGCCATCCAGCAGTCGTCGATCACAACCGTGTCGTAGCCGTCACGGGCCAGTCCGGTGCTGACAAGCGCGCGAGCGCTTGCCAGGATCTCTGCTTCGGTCACCGCACAGCGATCTTGGTACCAGTCGTTCCAGCCCATCGGCGGCCGGGCAGCAGCTGTGGTCGGAACAGGAGTAACTGCGGCGGCAGATGCGTCAGTATGACGAAAGCCAAGCCCGGCAAGCGGGATCAGCGCTCCGGCGATGATGGCAGACACCAGGCACCAGCCAACAATGCGGGCTTTATGTGACATCAGCGCTGGGTGACCGATCTAGGCATCTGCGAGAGGTTTAGCCGTATATAGCCGCACAGCATACCTGGGCTTGCTCAAGGGCAGCCCAGACGCTAGGCCGCCCCGTCCGCTGGGTACTGACGTGGGGTGAGACTGCCCGGCTCTGCTTCTGGCCATGGCACCGGCATTGGCGTCGGCCTGCATGTGCTCGGCATTGGTCCGGGCAGCCGGCCGGAGATCGTGGCGGCCGTCGCCCGTCAGGCCGACGACCTGGGCTTCGCCACGCTGTGGTGCGGTGAGCACGTGATCATGGTCGATGATCCGGTGTCCCGTTACCCGTACTCCGCCGACGGGGAGATCGCGGTGCCTGCGGACGCGGACTGGCTCGATCCGCTGCTCGCCCTGACCTTTGCCGCCGCGCACAGCCGCCGCATAACCCTGGCCACCGGGGTCCTGCTGCTGCCCGAGCATCAGCCGCTCCTGATCGCCAAGCAGGCCGCGACGCTCGATGTGCTGTCGGGCGGTCGGTTCGCGCTGGGTATCGGTGTCGGCTGGTCGGCCGACGAGTTCGCCGCCCTCGGCGTTCCCTTCGCCCGGCGTGGTGCCCGGGCCGACGAGTACATCGCTGCCATCCGCACGCTGTGGGCGCACGATGTGGCCACATTCCGGGGCGAGTTCACCCGTTTCGAGTCGGTCCGGGTCAATCCCCGGCCAGTCCGCGACCGGAAAGTTCCGGTCATCGTGGGTGGCACCACCGCTGCGGCATTCCGCCGCGTGGCGGCACTGGCGGACGGCTGGTACGGCTTCGGCGTGCCTGCCGCCGCGGTCGGTGACCGGGTGGCGGCGCTCACCGAGGAATGCGAGCGGGCCGGCCGGGACATGCGCGACCTCAGTCTGGCGGTCTCGGTGCCGGACGCCGAGCCTGGCCTGCTTCCCGACCTGGCAGCGGCCGGCATCACAGAGCTCGTACTGGTGGCCGAGCCTCCCGCCGAGCCTGCTGGCGCGCGGGACTGGGTGACCGGTCTGGCCGCCCGCTGGCTGAGCTCCTGAGGATCTGACCGAGTACCAGCAGCGCTCTGGCAGACTAGGCGAGGTGGCTGAGCGAGCGAGATACGGCATTGACGGCGGATACGCTGGCATCCCGGTCTTCGTACTGGCCGAGAGTGCTCTCGCGCTCGCCGGCCTGCGGGCAGCGAGGCGACGCAAGCCAGCGGCCGGAATCGCCGTCGGGCTAGCTGGCATCGCGGTACTCGGGTCGGCTGCGAGCTATTGCTACAGCACCGGGCCGGGGAAGCTATCCATCTGGAGAGAGCTGCTGGATGAACTTGACCTGCGCGGCGACGAGCAGGCGCTCGACGTCGGCTGCGGCCGGGGCGCCGTCCTGGTCTCGGCAGCCCTCAGGCTTCCCGCGGGGCGCGTCACCGGTGCCGACATCTGGCGCCTGCGAGATCAGACGGGTAACAGCCGGGCAACGACCGAGCGCAACGCGGCAGTTGAAGGTGTGAGCGAGCGCGTCGACATCGTGGATGCGGATGCTCGCGACCTTCCCTTCCCCTCGGAGTCGTTCGACCTGGTGCTCAGTAGCCTGGCGTTCGACAACATCAGCGACTCCGAAGAGCGCGCGAAGGCGCTGCGCGAAGCTGTCCGGGTACTGCGCCCCGGCGGGCGGCTGCGCATCGTCGATGATCGTGCGGACCGGTACGCCGACGTCATTCGCGAGGCCGGATGCCCCGACGCCGTGGTGCGCCACCTCGACTGGCGGACGTGGTACGGACTGCCCGGCCACCATATGACGCTTGTTTCGGCGAGCAAGCGCGCCGTCTGAAGGCCGATAGTCGCGTCGATGCACGAACTGTGGAGCCGTATCACCGGGACTCAGCCCGTGCCGCCTGCCTGGGTGATAGCGGTGAGCGGCGTCGTCGCGCTGCTGATCGTTGCGGATTCCCGTGCGTGGCGGCTGGCGCGGCACTCCATCACGATTGCCCACGAGGGCGGCCACGCGCTGGCCTCCGTGCTGAGTGGCCGGCGGCTGGACGGGATCCGCCTGCATTCGGACACCTCGGGCGTCACGTACTCGCGGGGCCGGCGAACCGGTCCGGCAATGGTGATCACCTCGGCCGCGGGCTACGTGACTCCGTCGCTGCTGGGCGCCGGGGCGGCCTGGCTGCTCGCCGCCCACCACGTGACCGCGGTGCTGTGGCTGCTGCTGGCACTGCTCGCCGCGACATTCCTGGCGATCCGCAACGCTTACGGCGTCCTGGCCGTTCTGCTGACCGCCGGCGCCGTCGTCGCGGTGAGCTGGCTCGCGACCCCCGCGCTGCAGGCGGTCTTCGGGTACGCCGCCGCGTGGTTCCTGCTCCTGGGCGGGGTTCGCGCGGTCATGGAGCTGCAGAGCCAGCGTCGCCGGAGCCGCCGCCGCGGCCAGGTCAGCGCCTCCGACGCCGACCAGCTAGGCAGGCTGACCGGAGTGCCGGGCGGCGCCTGGGTCGCGGGTTTCGCGCTCGTGTGCCTGGCCGCCCTCGTCCTGGGCTCGCGCCTGCTCATCCCTGGCTTGCTGCACCTGCCGCACCTCGCCGGCTAGCGCGCTACAGTTCGCCGAGCGCGACGGCGGGCGACTCCACGCAGTCGGCGACATACCGGAGGTAGCCGCCTGCGATGCCGCCGTCGCAGACTCGGTGGTCGAAGGCCAGCGTCAGCTCGGTGACCTTGCGCAGGACGACCTCGCCGCCGGCTGCCCAGGGCCGGTCGATGATCCGGCCCATTCCCAGGATCGCCACCTCCGGGTGATTGATGATGGCCGCGGACCCGTCGACTCCGAAGACGCCGTAGTTGTTCACCGTGATCGTCCCGCCGGTCATGTCAGCCGGCGTCAGCCGGCCATCCCGGGCGGCGGCTGTCTGCGTCCTGATCGCCGCCGCCAGTTCTCGGGTGGACAGCCGGTGGGCGTCCCTGATCACCGGAACGACAAGCTGGCGGTCGGTCTGCACCGCGACGCCGAGGTGGACGTGCGGCGGAATGACGATCTCATCGCCGTCAATGCGGGCGTTCAGCTCCGGGAAGCATCGCAGCCCGGCCAGGGCGAACCGGGCCAGCAGCGCGAGCAGGCTGACCGGCGCGTCGTGCGCCCGTGCGTTGAGTTCCGCGCGCGTCGCCAGCAAGCCGGTCGCATCCACGTCGACCCAGACCGTCGCCTCGGGGATCTCGCGCCGAGAGCGGGCCAGCTTGTCGGCCATTGCCTTGCGAGCGCCGCGGAGCGGGATGCGGACCTCACCCGCGGCGCTGGCCGGGAACGGCCGGGTGACGCCGGCCGGGGCGGCCACGAGCCCGGCACCGGCGGGAAGCTCCTGCCCTGCAGAGCCGTCGGCCCCGTGCATGGCCGTGATCGCCGTGTCCACGTCATGTCGCCGCACCAGGCCATGCGGGCCTGAACCGGTGACGCGTGTCAGGTCGAGCCCGGCATCGCGGGCGCGCTTGCGCACCAGGGGGGAGATGACTGGCACTGGTCCGAGCCTGACGGTGGCGGCAGCGTCCGCATGGGCAGTGCCTGCGCGCCGGCGTGCGGACCGCGCCCGCCGGGTGGATGGGCTGGTGCCATAGCCGATGAGGACATTCCCGCTAGCCTCTTCGGGCACGGGGTCGCCAGGCATCGTGACGCCGGGCTCCTGCAGCCCGGGGGACCGCCGCGTTTCCGTGGTGACGCTGATGAGCGGCGTGCCCACCGCCACCACCGTGCCTGGCTCGGCGTGCAGCGCCGACACCAGGCCGGCGAACGGGATCGGCAGCTCCACGACGGCTTTGGCCGTTTCTACCTCGGCGATAACCTGATCGACGGTGACCTCGTCGCCGACCTGCACCCGCCAGGCGATGACCTCGGCTTCTTCCAGCCCTTCCCCGAGGTCGGGCAGCAGGAAGTCAGGCATTGTCGTCCCACTGCAGCCCGGCGATGGTGTCGAGGATCCGGTCCACGCCAGGTAGATGGTGCTCCTCGAGTCTGGGCGGCGGATAGGGGATGTCGAAACCGGTGACGCGCAGGATGGGCGCCTCCAGGCGGTGGAAGCACTGCTCGGTGAGGCGGGCGGCGACCTCGGCGCCGTAGCCGCCGAAGCCCGCCGCCTCGTGCACCACGACCGCACGCCCGGTGCGGCGCACAGACTCAGCGACCGTCGCATCGTCGAACGGCGACAGGCTGCGCAGGTCCACCACCTCGACGTCCCATCCCTCGTCAGCTGCCGCGGCAGCCGCCTCGAGTGCCGTGGCCACCATGGCGCCATAGGCGATGAGCGTCACATCCTGGCCGGCCCGCCGGACGACCGCCTGATCGATGGCCGCTTCGGTGTCGGCCGGGATCGCCTCCCTGGACCAGTACCTTCGCTTGGGCTCCAGGAAGATGACCGGGTCGGGACAGGCGATCGACTGGCGCAGCAGGTGGTAGGCATCGGCCGGCGTGCCCGGCGTGACGACGCGCAGGCCGGGAGTATGCGCGTAGTAGGCCTCCGACGCGTCACAGTGGTGCTCGACACCGCCGATCCCGCCACCGTAGGGGATGCGCACCACGATCGGCAGGCTGATGCGGCCGCGAGTGCGGTTGCGGAGCTTCGCAAGGTGACTGGTCACCTGTTCGAACGCCGGGTAGGCGAACGCGTCGAACTGCATCTCGACGACGGGCACCAGGCCATTCATCGCCATGCCGATGGCGGTGCCGACGATGCCGGCCTCGGCCAGCGGCGTGTCGAAGACCCGGTCGTCGCCGAACCGCTCAGCCAGGCCGTCGGTCACCCGGAACACGCCGCCCAGTGTTCCGACGTCCTCGCCGAAGACCAGCACGCGCGGGTCGCCGGCTAGCGCGTCGGCCAGCGCGGTGTTCAGCGCAGCCACCATCGTGACGGGCTCTGTGCCCGGCCCGCCCGCAGACCGCGGGCCAGGGCTGCCGGCCTCAGCCGTCCGTACCGTGTGTGCCTGCAGCCGGGGCGGAATGGAGCGTTCCAGAGTCCCGGTCATCCGTCTTCCTGTCTCGTGCCTGCCATGTCAGCGTCGGCGATCTCGGCCAGCAGGAACTCGCGCTGGGCAGCGAGGTTGCGGGTGGGCTGAGCGTAAACGTGGTCGAACAGGTCCGCCGGATCCGCTGCCGGCTCGCCGCCCAGGGCCTCCCTGACTTGCGCCGCGAGACCCTCCGCCTCGGCAGTGATCCGAGCCAGGTCGGCGTCGTCGAGCAGACTGCGGCTGCGCAGGTACGCCTCAATCCGGCGCAGCGGATCGCGGCTCAGCCAGGCCTCGACCTCCCCGCTGTCCCGGTAACGTGCCGCGTCATCGGCATTGGTGTGGGCCTCGAGGCGATAGGTGAGCGCCTCGATGAGGGTGGGACCGCGCCCCGCCGCGGCGTCCTCGACCGCCGACCGGACAGCGGCATAGACGGCGGCGGCATCGTTTCCGTCGACCAGCAGCGAGCGCATGCCGTAGCCGACGCCCTTGTAGGCCAGGGCGGGCGCCGCGGTCTGCTTGGCCAGCGGCACGCTGATGGCGTAGCCGTTGTTCTGCACGAGGAAGACCACCGGCGCGTTCCAGACGGCGGCGAAGTTGAGCGCCTCGTGCGTGTCGCCTTCGCTGGTCGCACCGTCGCCGAGCAGCACGAGCGCCACCTGGTCGTCGTGCTTGACCTGGGCGGCGCGGGCGAGGCCGACGGCGTGCAGGGTGTTGGTAGCCAGCGGCGTGCATTGCGGCGCGACCCTGTACTCGTAGGGGTCATAGCCGCAGTGCCATTCACCGCGCAGGAGCGACAGCGCTTCGGCAGGCGCGACACCCCGCGCGAGGACGGCGACAGTGTCGCGATAGGTGGGGAAGAGCCAGTCCTGCTCGCGCAGGGCCAGGACGCCTCCCACCTGGCATGCCTCCTGGCCGCGCGAGGATGGGTAGACGGCCAGGCGGCCCTGCCTGGTCAGCGCTGTCGCCTGCGTGTCCAGCCTGCGGCCGATGACCATCTGGCGGTGCAGCTCGCAGAGTGTCTCGTCCGTCGGCAGGCCCAGGAGGGAGGACGGCCCGCACGGCTCGCCCTGCGCGCTGATCAGGCGGAGCGGCTCCCCGCCGGGCGGCAGGGCCGCGGCGACGCGGGTCTGCATGGTGGAAGGTGCGGTCAAGGCGGGAGCCTCCAGGTGGCCGGAAACCTAAATTCTTCCGCTGAAGCTGGCCATACGTATAGATAGTCAGGCTGATCTGAGACGGATGGTCTGAGGCAGGCCATAGGCTAGGTCGTTGTGACCACTGAGAGCGGTTCCCGGCACCCGGCCGGTGGACAAATGGCTCCCCTTGATGACCTGGACCGCCAGGTAGTGGCGGCCCTGCGCGCCAACGGCAGACTGTCCATGCGCGCGCTGGCTGTCGACCTGCATATCTCGCGAGCCAGCGCCTATGCCCGGGTCGCGCGGCTCGAGGAGGCCGGGGTCATCACGGGGTACAGCGCGACCATCAATCCGCAGAAGTACGGCTACGGCTTGTCCGCGTACGTCTTCCTCAAGATCACGCAGCAGTCGTGGCAGCGGGTGCGCAATCACGTGCTCAGCATCCCGGAGGTCGATCATGCGGCGCTGGTGTCCGGCGAGCACGACATCATGCTGCTGGTGCGAACCACCGATGCTGCCGCTCTGCGCGACGTCGTGCTCACCGAACTGCAGGCCATGCCGGAGGTCGAGTCGACCCACACGGTCCTGATCTTCGACGAGCTCTCGCCCCGCGACCCTGCCCGGAAGTGAGCAGCGGAGTCTGACCCCATCGGAGTTTCAGATTCGACGACGATGCGCATGATGTGTTTGCGGAGTACCTGACCGCCGCATGGCGTGCCCGATTTCTCCAATGCGCAGAGCGTGTGCAATGCCATGGAGCGCCTGGTGGCTGCGGCAGGCCCGCAGTCTGGCGGGGACCGCCGAGGACATCCTGGGCAGCATCCTCTTCGCGGAGGCGCCCGGTGACAGCGCGACTGGGTGACAGCCCGAGCTCGCGCCGTCGGCACAACCGTCCGCATTAACTTCACGAGGAGACACGATGGACATCACGTTCGCGCAGTCGGCGTTCCCGCCACTCGCGCTCGGCTTCTTCGGCCTCGGAACGGGGTACCTCATTTACGGGCCGCAGGAGCTGGCGAACTGGCCGCCCCGGGACGAGGGGGTCGATCGCAGCCTCGGCGTCTGGGGCATCTGGATGCCCGGGTTCTGTCAGCTGCTTAGTGGCGTGATCCTCTTCGTCGGCCTGACGTGGCTAGGGGTATTCACCGCGTCGCCGCCGCTCTACATGGCTGCCCTCGCGTTCTCCGCTTACGGCATCCACTGGTTCGCGATCGGGTGGAATCGCTACCGCCGCAACGACGCGCGCACGAACGCGGGCATGTGCGTGGCGTACATGATCATCTCGGCGATGGGCGCGACGGTGTTCTTCAAGGCAACGGACTGGCCCGTCGGGCTGCTGTTTCTCGGCCTGTTCGGCGTCTACTTCTTCGACTTCTTCGTCGCGATCGGGATCAAGCTGGGCGAGAAGGCACTCGGTCTCGTTCGTATCGCCACCGGCTGCTGGCTGATGTACCTCGCCTACGCCGTGGCGGTCGACTTCTCGGTCGGCTACCACTGGAAGGTCTAGGCGTGGCCTGGACGCTCAGCCGGCCGTGGTGATCGAATCGTCGGTGGTGCCGGCGGCGCGGCGGGCGGCGAGCCGGCGTTTCTGCGGCTCGATCGT
Source organism: uncultured Actinomycetota bacterium (assembly GCA_963711535.1). GTDB lineage: Bacteria > Actinomycetota > Actinomycetes > Streptosporangiales > Streptosporangiaceae > JAJYUU01. Next base: position 329,928 of record CAVQEN010000020.1, read on the forward strand.
GTAGCGCGGGTCTGTGGCGGAATGGATGCCTGCCTCGAACACCCCGAACCGGGTGAGCGCAGACGCGGCCAGCAAGGCCAGTCCGGACGCTGCCGCGACCTGGCGGCGATGTCCGCCGAGCAGTGTCCCGACGCCGCCGGCAATGGCGAGCGCCTCGCTCCAGCGCAGCATCGTGCCGGGCCTGCCGTCGCGCAGCGGCTCGGCCACGACCGGGTCCATGCGCTGGTGCATCAGCTTCGTGGCGAGCAAATCGCCGGTGACGCCGAGCACTGCCAGCGTGCCGGGCCGGCCCCGTCTCGGCCACCGGCGTCGTGACCATGGCAAGTCCGCCTGCGGCAAGGCTGGCTGAGCTGACGAACACGAAGGGCAGTTCGTCGCGTGCCGCGTTCCAGGTCGGAGTGGCGGTGTCAGCGAGCAGGACCGCCGTGTAGACGGCCAGCGCGGGCGCGAACACCGCGGCTTCCCATCCGGCCGGTCCCTCGGCGGTCCTCAGGACCCTGCGCAGCGGGCCCAGCGGCAGCCGCTCCCCGGTCATCCGGTCGAGCTCGGCGGCAGTCGCGACGCCGGCGCCGACGCTGAAGGAGCTGAGGATCCACGAGCCGAGGCTCATCGGCGACGTCAGCTTGATCGTGCGCAGCATGTTCAGGAAGCGCTCTGGCTTGCCGAGGTCCCGGACCAGCGCGGCGCCACCCAGTCCGACCGCGGCCATTGCCGCGAGCCGGGAGTTGCGGCGCAGCGTGGCCCGCCCGGTCAGCTGTCCGCCGGCGCCAAGCAGACCGGAGCCTGCCGCGAGGCCACCAAGGAAAAGGTAAGCCGCGATCTCGTTGCCCCACGGCGCTGGCTTGACCACCGGGCGACCGTAGTAGGAGGTGAACTCCGCGTCGGGCACCATCGGCATCTCGCGCGAGCCGTCAGTGCCGCCGGGTCCGCGGCCAGCCCCTGAGCTGGATCGCCCTCCGCGCCTGCGACGCCGGCCACCAGCGGGCTCTGGCGGCCGCAGGCTGTCGTACTCCGAGGTCGTCACGAGCGTCCCTTCGCGAACGAGAGCACGGCGGCGGCGGCCATCGCGGCCGCCGCGAGGCCGGCCCGCCTGAACATTCGCGGCAGGTCGGCGGTGGGCACCCGCGGATCCGGCGGCAGGCCGTACACCTCAGGCTCGTCCAGTAGGAGGAAGACCGAGCCGGTGCCGCCGACGCCGTCCAGGTCGTTGGCGCCGTACAGGCGTGCCTCGGTCATCCCCTGTGCGTGCAGTTCGGTGACCCGCTGCCGGGCCTCGGCCACAAGATCGTCCCGGTCGCCGAACTTGATGGACGTGGTCGGGCAGGTCTGCGCACAAGCCGGCGTCTGACCCTCGACCATCCGGTCGTAACACAGCGTGCACTTCTGGGCGACTCCGACATTCGGCACCTCGGACTGCCGGCCGCCTGGCTCGCTGCGCTTAGTGTTCGGGCCGGCAGTGCCGTCGCTGCGGCGCTCGACGACGCCGAAGGGGCAGGCCGCCACGCAGGTGCCGCAGCCGTTGCACACATCGGCCTGCACGACAACCGTGCCGAACTCGGTGCGGAACAGCGCCCCAGTAGGGCAGACGTCGAGGCAGCCTGCATGCGTACAGTGCTTGCACACGTCGGACGACATCAGCCAGCGGAACTCCGGCGTGTCCGGAGGTGTCGTGTCGTCCGGCGACGGCTGGGCAGGAGCAGGGGCGCCTACGCCAGGCATGCCGAGACTGACCAGGGCGCGGCCGGTCTCACGCGCCTCCTCGATGCGCTCGCGCCCCTGCTCGATGAAGGCGACGTGCCGCCAGGTGCTGGCACCTAGTGCCCCGGTGTTGTCGTAGGACGACCCGAGTAGCTCCAGGTCACCGTCACGCGGGTTGTGATTCCACTCCTTGCAGGCCACCTCGCAGGCCTTGCAGCCGATGCAGATCGAGGTGTCGGTGAAGAAGCCCTTGCGCGGCTTTCGCTCCGGCCACCGCGCGTCGGCGGCGGGGTCGGTCGGTCCGGAGAACTGGCCCATCAGGCCCGCCCCCGCGGCTCACGGTAGCCAGCCGCCCGATCGCTGCTCATCATCGCGTCCAGCCCTCCTCCGTGCTGCCGTTCCTGTCGGCCGGCGGGTCGATAATCTCGCGGGCGGGGTCGGTGATCCTCGCGTTGCTGGTGGCGATCGTGAGGCCCGCGCGAGTCTGGTATTCCGCGACGAGGCGAAGCAGCTGCTCGCCCCGCGGCCGGCGCCCGGCCCGGATGTCGCAGGAGCCGACCTTAGACTCCTGGATCTGGACGTTGGGGTCGAGAGTGACGCCGAGCAGGTCGTTGGCTGCGTCGCCGCTGACGATAGCGCGAGTTCCTACGCCCCAGTGATACGGCATCCCGATCTGGTGCACGGTGCGGCCGCCGATGATCAGCGGCGTCATCCGGTCGGTGACCAGCACCCGTGCCTCGATTGCCGAGCGGGGCGAGATGATCGTGGCCCAGCCGTTGTTCACCAGTCCGCGGTCGGCGGCCAGCTCACGGGAGACTTCGCAGAACATCTCCGGCTGCAGCTCGGACAGATACGGCAGCCAGCGGCTCATGCCGCCGGCCGTGTGGTGCTCGGTGAGCCGGTAGGTGGTGAACACGTACGGGTACACCTCCGACCCGGGCGCACCCGCACTCGGCGCGCTGAGGTTGTCAGTCCGCGGGAACTCGATGCGAGCGGGGCTCTGCTGCTGAGGGTAGAGGCCGTTGGCGACCGGCGACTCCTGCGGCTCGTAATGCGTGGGCAGCGGCCCGTCCACCATGCCCTTGGGGGCGAACAGCCAGCCCTTGCCGTCGGACTGCATCACGAACGGGTCGTCGCCGGCGAGCGCGGCCGGGCCGCCGAGGTCAGGGTCGGGCCTGCTGCCAGGAGCGCGGTCGAGCACGAAGTCGGGCACGTCGTCGCCGGTCCAGTGGCCCTGCTCGGTGTCCCACCAGACCCACTTCTTGCGGTCGCTCCACGGCTTGCCGTCCAGGTCAGCCGATGCCCGGTTGTACAGGATCCGGCGGTTGGCCGGCCAGGCCCAGCCCCACTGTGACTGGGCCGGACCCGGGCCGCCGCGCGGCACGCGGTTGGCCGCCTGGTTGACGCCGCCCGCGTACACGCCCGTGTAGATCCAGCAGCCGGCGGTCGTCGACCCGTCAGCGCGCAGCTCGGTGTACGACGACAGCGGCTTGCCGGCATCCGGTCCGGTGCGGTGATAGCCGTTGATCTCCGCCAGTACCGCCTCGGAGTCGATCCCGCCGCTCTCGCCCGCGGGGTAGTCCCAGGTCAGATCCAGCAGCGGCCGGTCGCGGTCGTCGGTCGAGCCGGCCAGCTTTTCCCGGATCCGCTGGCCGAGCTGGTAGAAGAAGTCGAGCTCGCTCTGGCACTCGCCGGGTGGCTCGACGGCCTTATGGCGCCACTGCAGCAGTCGCTGGGTCTGGGTGAACGACCCGGCTTTCTCGGTGTGACTTGCCGCGGGCATGAAGAACACCTCGGTGGCGATGTCCGCGGCACGCAGCTCGCCTGAGGCGATCTCCGGCCCGTCCTGCCACCAGGTGGCCGACTCGATCATGTTGAGGTCCCGGACCACCAGCCACTTCAGGTGCGACATGGCGAGTCGCTGCAGCCGGCCGTTCGCAGACCCCACAGCCGGGTTCTGGCCGATAAGGAAATAACCCTCCACCGTGTCGGCGAGCATCTGCGTCACCGTCTGGTAGGTGCCGTGCGGTCCGGTCAGCCGGGGCAGGTAGTCGTAGGCCCAGCCCGTGTCAGCCCGGGCTGCGTCGCCCCACCAGGCTTTGAGCATGCTGATGGTGTAGGTGTCGGCGTTGGCCCAGAATCCCTTGGCCTTCTTCGACGCGATCGACTCCAGGTACTGCTCGAGGGTGTCCTGCCGCCCGGCCGCGGGCATGGGCAGGTAGCCGGGCAGCAGATTGAACAACGTCGGGATGTCGGTCGAGCCCTGGATGCTGGCGTGTCCGCGTAGGGCCATGATGCCGCCCCCTGGCCTGCCCATGTTGCCCAGCAGCAGCTGCAGGATGGCGGCGGTGCGGATGAACTGTGCGCCGAGGGTGTGCTGCGTCCAGCCGACCGCGTAGGCGAAGCAGGTAGTGCGATCGCGGCCTGAGTTTTCCGTGACCGCGCGGGCGAGGTAACCGAAGTCCTCCAGGCTGATCCCGCAGGCATCGCGGACAGCCTCAGGTGTGTAGCGCGCGTAATGCCGCTTGACAATCTGGAAGACCGTCCGCGGATCCTGCAGGGTCTCGTCGCGCAGTACCCGGGCGTGCGGCAGGACCGGGCCGCCGCTGCCATGCTCGTCACCTGCGGCGCGGGCGGAGGCGCTGGCGCCGTGCTCGTGCACGCCCTCAGGAGGCTTCCCGCCGTCAGCCGCGTAAGCCCAGGTCGAGGGGTCGTAGTGGCCTGTCTCGGGGTCGAAGCCGGAGAACAGGCCACCGAGATCCTCGGTGTCACGGAAGCCATCGGTCACCAGGGTCGCGGCGTTGGTATAGGCGACGACGTAGTCCTTGAACCAGAGGTCCCTGGTCAGCACGTAGTTGATCAGTGCGCCGAGCAGTACGACGTCCGAGCCCGCCCGGATCGGGATGTGCTTGTTCGCGATCGCGGAGGTGCGGGTGAAGCGGGGATCGACGTGGATGACTTTCGCGCCCCTGGACTTGGCCTCTTCTACCCACTGGAAGCCGACAGGATGGCACTCGGCCATATTCGAGCCCTGAATCACGATGCAGTCGGCGTTAGCCATGTCCTGAAGGAACTGCGTCGCGCCGCCACGTCCGAACGAGGTTCCCAGACCGGGAACGGTTGCGGAGTGTCATATGCGCGCCTGGTTCTCGATCTGGACAGCGCCTGCTGCGGTGAACAGTTTCTTGATCAGGTAGTTCTCTTCGTTGTCCAGGGTGGCGCCGCCCAGCGCCGCGATCCCCATGGTGCGCCGCAGGAAGCGCCCCTTCTCGTCGTGCTGCTGCCAGGTGTCGCGGCGCGACTGGATGAACCGTTCGGCGATCATGTCCACGGCGGTATCGCGGTCGAGGCGCTGCCACTCGCGGGCGTAAGGGGCGCGGTAGAGCACCCTGGTCTGGCGGCTCGGCGAATTGACCAGTTGCTCGCTTGCCGCCCCCTTCGGGCACAGCCGGCCCCGCGAGATCGGCGAGTCAGAGTCGCCTTCGATCTGGACGACCTTCTCGTCCTTGACGAAGATCCGCTGACCGCAGCCCACCGCGCAGTACGGGCAAATGCTCTGCACGACGCGGTCCGCGGTCGACGTACGCGGGGCGATGCTCCGGGTCCGCTCGGACGTCACCGCAGGGCCGCGGCCCAGCAGGTCCCCAGAGCGCAGCTGCCGGAGGACCGGCCACTCCAGGAAGCTCCATTCCGCCATGCTGCTCACCTTAGAACGCGGGCCTGACCACCCGGCAACCCGGCCCGCTGATTCCCGCCGGAGGTTGTGGCCGGCTCCAGCCAAGACGCTTATCGGGATCGTCGAGGTCCGCTGCGGCTGACGGCCCGCGCCGCTCCTGCAGGTGACAGACTCGGGGGATGGCGGAACAGACACAGCTCAGCCTGGCGATCGTCTACGTCGGCGATCTGGATGTGTCGGTGAGCTTCTACTCCGACGTGCTCGGACTGAAGGTCACCGACCGCGAAGCCACCGCAGCGCTGCTGGCCGGGGAAGGCCGGTCGCCGCTGATCCTGCGGGCGATGGGACGGGACGCCATGCGGGCGCCGGGCAGCACCGGAATTCAGTACGTGGTCTGGGCGGCCGCCGGGAAGGACGGCCTGGCCAAGGCTGAGCGAGCGCTGAAGCGGCATTCGGCCTATGTCGAGACTCGTCAGGGCGAGGGCTACACCATAGTCGAGGGCCGCGACCCCGACGGCTGCCCGGTGCTGGTTGCGCATCCGGCGCCCGACCAGGTGCCGCTGCATGAACTGCCCGCCCGCATCTACGCATGGTGATGACGCGTCACGAAGTAACCGGCGCCGACACTGCGGCGGCACCTTGCAGCGGTGACGTGCCGGTCCTCGGCACGCCGCGGCTGATCGCGTGGCTGGAGTCGGCAACCGTCCGGTCAGCCGCGCCGTTCCTCGCCGCTGGTGAGACGACAGTGGGCGTGGCGATCCGCCTCGAGCATCTCCGCGCCACCGGTGTAGGAGGGAGCATCGAGGTCACCGCGACGCCGCCAGCTGATGCTGTCGGCCGCCGGCTCGACCTTCCTGGTGCAGGCGACCGACAACTCGGGACGCCTGGTCGCGACTGGTGAAATCGACCGGGTCATCATCGATCGGGAGCGGTTCCTGGCCGCGGCGGAGCTCGCTTAACGGCGTGAGTCACGCTTCTCCGGATTCAGACCGCCGCTGTCCGGCAGCCACGGCCGCTGCCAGGGCGGGTAGCCAGACAGCAGCGCGTCGGCCTGAGGCGGTCCCCACGTTCCGGGCGGATACCGGTGAGCCGGCGGCGGGTAGGCGATCAGCGGCTGGAGGATCCGCCAGCTCTCCTCTACCGCGTCCTGGCGTGCGAAGAGCCGGTCGTCGCCGTTGAGCGCGTCGTACAGCAGCCGTTCGTACGGTGCCTGCGGCTCGCCCAGCTCGTGCGCGAACGCCGAGTCGAGTCGCACCGGCCGCCACGCCTGATGCTCGTCGAGCGCGGACAGCTGCAGCCGGAGCCCGGGGTCGGGTGCGATGCGCAGCACGATCTGGTTCGCTTCCACCCGTCCCGCGTCTGGCAGGAACCGCAGCCGCGGGGTGTGCCGCAGGATCAGCCGCACCTCGGTGTCGCGGACCGGCATCTGCTTGCCGGCCCGGATGAAGACCGGCACGCCGGCCCACGGCCAGCTGTCGATGTCCAGCCGCAGTGCGACGAACGTCTCGGTGTCCGAATCCGGCGCCACGCCTGGCACCTGCAGGTATCCGTCATACTGGCCGCGCACGCAGTGCTGCGGGTCGGCGGGCAGTACCGTTTTGAGCGCCTCGGCCTTCTTATCCCGCAGATCGTCAGCGGACGTTCCGATCGGCGGGTCCATGGTCACCAGTGCCAGCACCTGCAGCAGGTGGTTCTGCACCACGTCCCGCAGTGCGCCTACTGCGTCGTAGAACAGCCCGCGATCATCCGCCCCGAAGTCCTCGGCCATGGTGATCTGAATGGCCTCGATGCTGGTGCGGTTCCACAGATCTGCCATGGCGAAGTTCGCGAACCGCAGGTACTCGATCTCGATCACCGGCTCCTTGCCGAGGAAGTGATCGACGAGCAGGAGCTGCCGGTCGTCGAGCACCTGGCTGAGGCGGGCGTTCAGATCCCGTGCCGAGGCGAGGTCGTAACCGAACGGCTTCTCCACCGCGACTCGCGCGTCGGCGAGCAGCCCGGCGGCGTCCAGCCTCTCCACAATCGGCGCGAACAGCGACGGCGGCGTGGCCAGGTAGTACAGCGGGCGCCGGGCTCCGGACAGCTGTACGGCCAGCGCTTTGTACAGCTGAGGATCGGTCGCGTCGCCGGCCAGATAGGTGAGTCTCCCGATCAGCCGGGAGAACACGGCATCGTCGACAGATTCGCCGGAGTCCTGAATTGCCTGACGTGCCCGGCTGGCCAGCTCCTGGGTGGTCATCGGGGTGGACGCGATGCCCACGACCGGACACGTCAGCGCACCACGCCGCTCCAGCCGGTAGAGCGCAGGGATGGTCATCTTCCGTGCGAGATCACCGGAGATCCCGAAGATCGCCAGTGTGTCCGCGGCCCAGCCAGGCGCGGTCAACCGTCAGCCCTGTCCGCTGCGTCGCATCGGCAGTATCATCGCGGTCGCCTCCAGATCACTTACGCAAACCGGACAGTCGTCGTCTCACGTTCCGAGGGCTATGGTTACCGCCGCCCGGCGCGCGGCACCGGCAGAGCCATGCCGGACCCGGCACTCTGGCACTACCCACAACGCGCGCTGTGACGCCACGCGGCCGACACCACCATCGCGTCCCGTCGGATCGGGGCGGCACGCATCACCGTTCCTCGTTGCTACCCCTGGGTACGAAAGCGACCGGGAGGGCGGGGATTGACTCAGCGGCATCGGCGGCATCGGCGGCATGGGCAGCAAGAGCGGCATCCGGGCGCCGCCAGGCTCGCCAGGTTCGCGGCGGCGGGCGCGCACAACGGCGGGCTGCGCACCCACGTTGAGGCCTGCGGGCAGTGCCGCGGACTGGTCGAGCGGCTGACCGCGCTGCCGCGCGTCCTGGCCAGTCAGGTGCACCCTTCGATCCCCGGGCAGGTGGCGGTCCGGGTCGAGTCGATGCTCGAAATCCAGTCAGCCGAGCGCGCGGCTGCGGCCGCCGAGCATCGTGACTGGCCCGCGCGGCGCCAGGGCGTCCTCGGCACGGCGGCGGGACTGGTCCCCTTCGGCCACGTGTGCTGGGCCTACCGCGAGCGGCGTGAGCTGGCTGCCCGCGGCCTCGAATACGCGGCCGACGGGCTCGACGCCGGGCAGTATGTGGAGTTTGTCGGCCCGGCCGGTGATCTGGAGTTCCATGCCCAGCTGGCGGAACTTGCCGCGCAGCGCGCTAGCCACACCGGTGCTCGCCGGGGTCGCACCGGGATACGTGATCTGTCGGACTTTTACGTGTACCGCGCGCCCGGTGTTGTGTCGCCGGAGCAATCCGCCGTCGCGTTTCTGGCCGCCAGCGACGACGCCCTGGCTGCCGGATACACCGGCGTGCGGGCGATCATCGACGGCACTTCGGTTACCCGGACCGCGGAGCAGCGTGACGCTTACGCCCGGCTTGAGTACCTGATCGACCAGAAGGCGCGGACACTGCCGGTCGGCTCCCTGTGCGCCTACGACGCCGACGAGCTCGGCCCGGCAGCGCTGGCCGAACTGGCCTGCCTGCACCCGTACGTCAGCGCCGGCGCGGCACCGTTCCGTCTCTACGCCGAGCAGGACGCCGATTTCGCGGTCGCCGGCAGCATTGCCGGGAGCGCCGCCGAGGACCTGCAGCGTGCCGCACTCCGGCACGTCAGCCTGCCTCCGGGCCGGAAACTGACCGTGGATGCGCGGCAAGCCGACTACATCAGCGGAGCCGCTCTTGCCACGTTTCATGAATATGCCCGCGACATCAGACGCACGGCAGTGATTCGTACCGGCCGGGATGACGAGCCGCTCGGCAGCATCGCCCGGGCGTGATGTCCGCCGCGGCCCGGGTAGGGGTGTCACGTGACTCCGCCTGGCCCGTCGACCTTGGCAGCTGAAAGCGGCTGAAAACTGGAGGATCCGATGGCGAAAGCAGTCGGTATTGACCTGGGCACCACGAACTCCGTGATCGCGACAGTGGAAGGCGGACAGCCGACCGTCATCCCTAATGCCGAGGGATCGCGCACGACGCCTTCGGTCGTCGCGTTCACGGATCAGGGCGAGCGGCTGGTGGGCCAGCTGGCGCGCCGGCAGGCGATCCTTAATCCGAAGGGAACGATCTATTCGGCCAAGCGCTTCATCGGCCGGCGTTTCGACGAAGTCCAGAGCGAGATCAACGCGGTGTCCTTCGACGTCGTCGCCGGGCCTGACGGCATGGCCCGGTTCAAGATCAGGGACAAGCTCTATGCGCCGGAGGAGATCTCGGCGCTGGTGCTGCGCAAGCTGGCTGAGGACGCATCCAAGTTTCTGGGGGAGCGCGTCACCGAGGTGGTTATCACGGTCCCGGCCTACTTCAACGACGCGCAGCGGCAGGCGACCAAGGACGCCGGCAAGATCGCCGGGCTCGAGGTGCTCCGCATCATCAACGAGCCGACGGCGGCGGCGCTCGCCTACGGCCTCGACAAGAAGAGCAACGAAACCGTGCTGGTGTTCGACCTCGGTGGCGGCACGTTCGACGTGAGCCTGCTCGACGTCGGCGACGGAGTGGTCGAGGTGCGCGCGACCGCGGGTGACACGCACCTGGGCGGCGACGACTATGACCGGCGCATCGTCGACTACCTGGCGGACGAGTTCCAGCGGGAGGACGGCATCGACCTGCGGCGTGACCCGCAGGCACTGCAGCGCCTGTTCGAGGCCGCGGAGAAGGCCAAGGTCGAGCTGTCGTCGGTCACCCAGACTCAGATCAACCTGCCGTTCATTACCGCCGACGCCAACGGGCCCAAGCACCTCAACACCACGCTTATGCGCTCGAAGTTCGACCAGCTGACCAGTGACCTCACCGAGCGGTGCCTCGGACCGGTCGAGCAGGTGATGAACGACGCCAAGGTCACTGCGAACGACATCGACGAGGTGATCCTGGTCGGCGGCTCGACCCGCATGCCCGCTGTGCAGCAGCTTGTCCGCAGGCTGACCGGCGGCAAGGACCCGAACATGACGGTCAACCCTGACGAGGTCGTCGCGCTGGGCGCGGCTGTACAGGCGGCCGTCATGAAGGGCGAGGTCAAGGACGTCCTGCTGCTTGACGTCACGCCGCTCTCGCTGGGCGTCGAGACACTGGGCGGCGTGATGACCAAGGTCATCGAGCGCAACACGACCATTCCGGCCCGCCGCACCGAGACGTTCAGTACCGCCGACGACAACCAGTCCGCCGTAGATATCGTCGTCCTGCAGGGGGAGCGTGAGCTCGCGGCCGACAACAGGGTTCTCGGGCGGTTCCGGCTCGAGAACATCCGGCCCGCTCCGCGTGGCGTACCCCAGGTCGAGGTGACTTTCGACATCGACGCCAACGGGATCCTGAACGTCTCCGCGCGGGACAAGGAAACCGGCGCCGAGCAGCAGATCACGATCAGCGAAAGCTCCAACCTCGACACCGCCGAAGTCGACCGCATGGTCCGCGACGCCGAGCAGAACCGGAGCGAGGACCAGCGGCTGCGCGAGCTGGTCGACGCCCGCAACGAGCTGGACTCTGCCGCCTACCAGGTGGAGCGCCGCGTCACCGAACTCGGCGAGTCCGCGCCGGTGAACGAGAAGGCGCGGGCGGAGATGCTGGTCGGCGAGGCGCGGCAGGCGATCAAGGAGGAGTCGCCGCTGGACCGGCTGCGGTCCCTGACCTCCGACCTGCAGCAGGTGTACCACGGCCTCGGAGCTGCCGGAAGTGGTCCGGGTGGTGCGGGCGGAGCCCCGGGGGAGGAAGGTCGCCCGGATGCACCGCAGGGCGGCGGCACGGGAGACGACGACGTCATCGACGCTGAGTTCACCACTGAGTGAGGTCCCATGAGCGATCGGCAGAGGTCCTGGCCCGGTCCGGCGGGTCCACCACGGCCGCGGGGAACCGGACCGGAAGCGAAACCGGGGCATGATCGACTGCATCCGGCCGCCGGACCGGAGCCGGGCGGGCCCGGGCCGGACAGGTCAGGGCCGGACAGGTCAGGGCCGGGCGGGTCTGGGCCGGAGGGGAACGGCGCTGGGGCAGCCGACGGCGAGGACCTGGCCGCGACCGTCGACGGATTGCGTGCCGAGGTCGCCCGGCTCGACGACGCGTGGCGGCGGGCTGTAGCAGACCTGGACAACCTCAGGAAACGTACGGCCAGGGACACAGCCCAGCGGGAAGCCGCGGAACGGGCGCGCGCCGCGGCGGCGTGGCTGCCAGTGCTCGACAATCTCGATCTGGCCGCGGAGCACGCGGACGAGGGCGACAAATCCGTGGCGGAAGGGATCCGGGCAGTGCGCGACCAAGCGGTCCGCGTCATCGCTGATCTCGGTTTCCCGCGCCGTGACGACGCGGGCGCGAAGTTCGATCCGGCGCGCCACGAAGCAGTAGCTACCGAGGCGGATCCGGCTGTCCCGGCCGGGACGGTAGTCCGCGTGCTGCGGCCGGGATACGGCGATGACCAGCACCTGCTGCGCCCGGCGGCGGTGATCGTCGCGGCGCCGGCTGCGGAACCGGGCTGATGGCCGCAGCGCGCGACTTCTATCAGGTTCTCGGCGTGCCGAGAACGGCCAGCCAGGACGAGATCCAGCAGGCCTACCGCAAGCTCGCCCGTGCCCATCACCCTGATATCAACAAGGATCCCGCGGCGGAAGAGCGGTTCAAGGACATCGCCGAGGCCTACGACGTGCTGCACGATCCCGGTACGCGCCGTCGGTATGACACGTTCGGTGCCGATTTCCGCCGGGTTCCGGAGGAGATGGACGCCGAGACCTGGGCACGGGCAACGGGCGGTCCGGGCGGTCCGGGCCGGGGGCAGGGCGGCGGCAGGCGCGGCAGGCCGGCCGGATCCGGCTACGAGCGGGTCTGGCCAGGCGCGGAGAGCGCCGAGGACATTGACTTCGAGGACCTGTTCGGGGACTTGTTCTCCCGCAGGCGCGGCGGCTGGGGCGGTCGGGTTCCCGGCGCCGATCAGGAGGCCGAAGTCGAGCTCACGGTGGAGGAGGCCTATCGCGGCGGCCGTCGCTCGATTACGCTTTCCGGCCCGGATGGCTCGCGGAACCTCACCGTCACCATTCCGGCCGGAGTTACCAACGGCCAGCGGATACGGCTGGCCGGCCAGGGCGGGCAGGGGAGTGAGGGCGCTCCGGCCGGGAGCCTGTACCTGGTGGTCCGGATCGCGCCGGATCGCCGGTACCGCCTGGACGGGCGCGACATTCACGTCCCGCTGCCGCTCGCACCGTGGGAGGCCGCGCTCGGCGTGACCGCTGCCGTCGACACGCCCGGCGGGGAAGTGAAAGTAAAAGTGCCGCGCGGAACGTCGAGTGGCCGCCGGCTGCGACTGCGCGGCCGTGGCCTGCCCAACCCGAAAGGCAAGACCGGGGATCTTATCGCCGAGGCGCGGATCATGGTGCCGCCCGAACTCAGCGATGAGGAACAGCGGCTGTTCGAGCAGCTGGCCGCGGCTTCGAAGTTCGATCCGAGGAGGCAGCGGTGACGTACAGCATCGTGAGAGCGTCCCCGCCCGATGTCCTGCTCGATCTGCAGTCGTTCGCCGGCGCTGCTGGCTTGCATCCCAGCATGGTCCGCCGTCTCGTGACGCTCGGCCTGCTCGAACCGCGCAGGGACCCGGCTGGGGGATTGTGGTTCCGGCCGGCCCAGCTCGCAACAGTCGCGCGCATCCTGCGGCTGCGTGCGGGTCTCAGCGTCAACTACGCCTCCGTTGGCCTGGTCCTGGATCTGCTCGACCGCATAGCAGAACTGAAGTCGGCGCTCCGGGACGCGGAGCAGAAGAACCCCGCGGTGTAACGCAAGACCCCAGCGATCCTCTAGCGAGCTAACGGAGACCGGTTGTGGACGCCAGCCGCCTGACCCAGAAGTCCCAGGAAGCCCTGCACGACGCCCAGACTGAAGCGCAGCGATTCGGCCACACCCAGGTCGATGCGGAACATCTGCTGCTCGCGCTGCTCGACCAGCCGGACGGCCTTGCCCCCCGTCTGCTCGCGCAGGCGGGCGCCGACCCGGATCGACTCCGGAGCGAGCTAGAGGCCCAGCTGAGCCGTCAGCCGAAGGTCACCGGTCCCGGAGCGGCACCAGGCGAGGTCTTTGTAACGCAGCAGCTCAGCAACCTGCTCGGCGCCGCGGACCGGGAGTCCAGACGGCTCAAGGACGAGTACGTCTCAGTTGAGCATCTCCTCATCGCGCTGCTGGAGCAGGGTAGCCAGACGGCGGCTAGCCGGTTGCTGCGCGATCAAGGCCTGACCAGGGACAAGTTCCTGCAGGCACTCACCGCGATCCGGGGCAATCAGCGCGTCACGTCCGCGACACCCGAAGGCGCCTACGAGGCGCTGGAGAAGTACGGCCGGGATCTGGTAACCGACGCGGAGACCGGGAAGCTCGACCCCGTCATCGGCCGCGACACCGAGATCCGCCGGGTCGTGCAAATCCTGTCGCGGAAGACTAAGAACAATCCCGTTCTCATCGGTGATCCGGGAGTCGGGAAGACTGCGATCGTCGAGGGACTCGCTCAGCGCATCGCCCGCAGCGACGTCCCCGAAGGGCTGCGCGGCAAGAAAATCTTCGCGCTCGATATGGGCGCGCTTGTGGCCGGCGCGAAATACCGCGGCGAGTTCGAGGAGCGACTCAAGGCCGTACTGAACGAGGTGCGCGCGTCGGACGGGGAGATCCTGCTCTTCGTGGACGAGTTGCACACGGTTGTCGGCGCGGGGGCGGCAGAGGGCGCCATGGACGCCGGCAACATGCTCAAGCCGATGCTCGCCCGCGGAGAGCTGCACATGATCGGCGCAACCACCGTCAACGAGTACCGTCAGCGGATCGAGAAGGACGCCGCGCTGGAGCGCAGGTTCCAGCCGGTGCTCGTGGACGAGCCCTCGGTCGAGGACGCCATCTCCATCCTGCGTGGCCTGCGGGAACGGCTGGAGGTTTTCCACGGGGTGAAGATCCAGGACAGCGCGCTCGTTGCTGCCGTCGTGCTGAGCAACAGGTACATCTCCGACCGTTTCCTGCCCGACAAGGCGATCGACCTTGTCGACGAGGCGTGCGCGATGCTGCGCACTGAGATCGACTCGATGCCCGCCGAACTGGATGAGCTGACCAGGCGGGTCATGCGGCTGGAGATCGAGCAGACCGCGCTTGCCAAGGAAGATGACCCGGTCAGCAGAGCGCGCCTGGAGACGCTAGGCAAGGAACTCGCCGACCTGCGCGCCGAGGCAGACGCCATGCGGGCCCAGTGGGAGGCCGAGCGCGCCGCGCTGCGCAGAGTGCAGGCACTGCGCGAGGAGATCGAGCGGGTGCGCCAGGAAGCCGACCTCGCCGAGCGCGACTACGACCTGAGCCGTGCCGCTGAGCTCCGTCTTGGCAAGCTGCCAGAACTCGAGCGGCGGATTCTGGCCGAAGAGGATCAGCTTGCCGCGAAGCAGGGTCACGGACAGCTGCTCCGGGAGGTCGTCACGGAGGAGGAGATTGCCTCGATCGTCTCGCGCTGGACCGGCATCCCGGTCAGCCGACTGCAGGAGGGGGAACGGGACAAGCTGCTGCGCCTCGACGAGACGCTGCACCTGCGCGTCGTGGGCCAGGACGAGGCGGTGCAGCTGGTCGCCGACGCCATCATCCGCGCCCGCTCGGGGATCAAGGATCCGCGCCGGCCGATCGGATCGTTCTTGTTCCTCGGCCCGACCGGGGTCGGCAAGACCGAGCTGGCCAAGGCCCTTGCCGCCGCCCTGTTCGATACCGAGGACAACATGGTCCGCATTGACATGAGCGAGTACCAGGAACGGCACACGGTCAGCCGCATGGTCGGCGCGCCGCCCGGCTACGTGGGTTACGAGGAAGGCGGCCAGCTCACGGAGGCAGTACGGCGTAAGCCGTACTCGGTCGTCCTCTTCGACGAAATTGAGAAGGCGCACCCGGACGTGTTCAACATGCTGCTCCAGGTCCTTGACGATGGCCGGCTGACCGATGCGCAAGGCCGTACTGTCGACTTCCGCAACACCGTCATCATCATGACCTCGAACGTAGGATCGGAGTACTTGCTCGACGGCGTCACGGCAGACGGAGAGATCAGGCCCGAGGCACGCGACCGTGTCATTGCCGAGCTGCGGCAGCGGTTCCGGCCGGAGTTCCTCAACCGGATCGACGACGTGGTGCTCTTCAAGCCGCTTACCCAGCCGGAAATCGAGCGCATTGTCGACCTGATGTTCAGCGATCTGCGCACCCGCCTGGCCGACCGGCGGATGACCCTCGATCTCACCGACGACGCCCTCCGCTTCGTCGCCAGCCAGGGATTCGACCCGGTCTACGGCGCCCGGCCGCTGCGGCGGTTCATCGCCCGCGAGGTAGAGACCCGGATCGGCCGCGCGCTGCTGGCGGGCGACGTCCACGACGGAGCGGTCATCCGCGTCGGGATGCACGAGGGCGAGCTCGCCGTGACTTACCTCAACCCATCAGGCGCCGAATCGGAATCAGGCGGCGCGCGCCCGTCGAGAGCTCACTGACGCCGCCGACTGACCGGCTGCTGCCTCGTTTCCATCAACGGCCTGCTTTCCTGAGCCAGTCCGGTTTGCGGATCGGCGGATATTCTGGATGGTATGGACAGCCGGGCGAGTGACAAGCTCCCCGGAGCCAGGGTGCGCTTGAAGCGACCAGCGGCGCCCCGGTCCTCGTCAGATGCCAGGCCGCGGGAGTGGCTGGCGCTCGGCCACGGAGCGGTCCAGGAAGCCCGGACCGAGGGAACCGCTCTTACCCTCGTGGGGCAGCCGGTGCCGTACCAGCCAGGCCGCGCCGAGCGTCGTAGCGGCGTCCCAGCTGAGGTCATCACCTCCGACCACGTGCCGAACTCCTGCAGCTGCTCGTGGGCGTATTCCCGCGGGAAGCTCACCTTGAAGCACTACAACGCGGCATGCCCGGTCCATGCAGAGCGGAATTCGGCGCCCTCGCCGGTCGCGCCTGCGCAGGAGTCGGGCCTCTAAGACAGCGCGGTCGGCTACCGGTCGGCTGGCCAGCCCCTCGGGCGGTCGGCGGACCGGCTGCCGTGCCGGCGGCCGGTGGCCCTCCGGATGAGGATGAATGCCAGCGGGATGGTCCACCACGGAAACCAGGCGTGATGAGGAGTCCCGATCGTCACCGCGCTCGTGACGAATGCGACCGCGACGCCCACCGGAATCAGCGCGCTGAGGAAGCCCGTCCCTCGCGGCGGCGGCGGCCGGTGTTCCGGCATTGGGTCGCGAATGCGCGGAAGGTCGCACATCAGGTCGTCCAGCTCGCCCAGAGTCCGGGCGCTCAGTGCCTGCCCGGAGCGCTCGTCGAACTCCTCGGCGGTTAGCCGGCGGCCCCGAAGTGCTCGCCGAGCTGGGTGAGGATCGCATCGCGATCGGCATCGCCCGCCCTGAGCTGCGCTGCCGGGACATGACGCGGGCTCATTGTCATGGTTACCTGCCGTTTCCTGCGTCCGGCTGAGGGCCAGCGGCGCGTGGCTCGGCGTTCTGTCTGCTCTTCACTGTGCCTCACGTCGGCCGCGGTGGCGAGGATCGGGTCCCCCGCCGCGAAATGTGAGCCAGATCATGCAACGGAAACAGTAGGTGATGCCGTCTTAGCATTAGGTAATCGAGAGTCGCGCTGGACATCCGCGCCGGAATCCGCACACTGGAGCTCGCTATGAGGGGGATAACCGTGAACGAAGCCGTCTGCGAAGCGCTGTTCGCTTCGCCGCTGCAGCCCTCTGATGCTCTGACGGCCGAGACGGTCGCGGACGCGATCGGCAGCACCGTCCGGCGCCTTGGTACGCCCGGATGTGCCAGCCACATGGCGCAGGCGTTTGGCGACAACCCGGAGGCCGCAACCGACCGGATGCGCTGGATCCGCCAGCTGACCGGCGACCTGTGCGGCTGCCTGTACTTCCCGACCGCTGTCCCGCCGGCAGCCGCCGGAACCGGCATGCTGTCGGTCCGCGACGTCGCCTGAGCAGACCTCGCAAAAGCGTGCTAGCCGACGGTTATGGTGACGCTCCCGGTGATGCCGCCGGAGAGCACGGTAATGGTCGCGGTGCCCGGCGAACGGGCGGTGACGCCGCCGGTCTGCGGGTTCACCGTGGCCACTCGCGGGTCGCTGCTGGACCACTGGTGCGACGCGGGGTCGGCGATCGGCACCTGCAGCGCGCTCAGGTTGTCGCCGGTCGGCGTGGTGCCGGTGGCGGTCACCTGCTCGGTCGCGCCCGGGGCAAGGCTCGGCTGCGGTGCAGCGACCGCGATGCTGGCAAGCACCGGCTGCACGGCGAACTGGACGGTGCCGTCGGGCAGAACGTGGAACAGCACGTAGTTGTAGAAGCCGCCCTGGTCGGTGGGCGCATAAGGCGTTACACCCGCGTCGGAGACATCGAAATTGGGCAGCCCGTTCGGGTCCGTGGTGCCCAGCGGGTCGATCACCTGCTCGGCGAAGCCGCGGGCCTGGCCGTTGAGCAGGATCACATGCGCCCCCGGATGGCTGGCCTGGAAGTTGGCGACCAGCTGCTCGTACATCTGGGCCTCGTACCGGTCGGTGAACTGGCTGTTGGCGATGGGATGAGGGTCGTAGGGCGACGCGTGCGTGACCACGACGATGACCTTCGACATGCTGGCGTCGAGCTGCGAAACCAGCCACGCGTACTGTTCCTGGTCCGGCACCTGATACGGATCAGAGGGCAGCAGTCCCTCCCATGCGCTGTCGGTCACTATGAACTCGGCCGCGCCATCGGTGTAGCTGTAGTGCGTCGGGCCGAAGACTGCAGTCCAGTTCACGTTCTCCGGGTTGGCGCCCTGTCCGATGTCGGAGTCGCCCACGGCGGTGTGGTACGGCAGCCCGAATGACTGCAGCACCTGCTGCCCGTATTGCAGGTCGGCAGGCGTTCCGGGGTCGACGAGGTTGCCGTCGACTTGCACCATGTTCGGCGCGGCGTTCGCGGGCAGCGCCTGAAGCGCTGTGCTGATGTCGTTCGTGACAACCGAGCCGGTGGTGTCGTGATCGGTGGCCGTCAGGTGTGAGTCACCGAAGGCGGCCATCGTCACCCGGCCGGGCGCGAACTGCGCCGGGCTGCTGGTGAACTGCAGCCAGCGGGGGTTCTGCGGTATGGGCGTGTAGGTCGGCGTCACCGGCGGCCGCGGCGAGTACAGGGCCTGCAGGTCCGCGACGTAGAGATCGCCGGTGAGGGTCTGCGACGGGTTGATGACCAGGAAGTCGAGGAAATCGAGGCTGAGCGGGAACTCCGCGCCTGCCGGGATCGCCGCCGTGATGAGCTGCCACCCGTCGTAGGTAACAGTCGTCGGATAGAACACGTCCTCTTGGCCGTCAACCTCGATCCACGCCTCGGCGAAGGTCAGCTCGCCGTTCGCTAGGGGAGTGCCAGGGGTGCCGCCGACGCCCTTGATCCACACGCCGATCGCGTCCGGCGCCTCGCCGCTGGACGAGGTGGTGATGTTGACGTTGTGGTTGCCGGAGGGGGCGAAGACGACCTGCGAGACGCCGGTGGCGGCCGGGATCGCGTAATGCACGTCCATTGAGCCGGCATCGCCAGGGTTGGCAATCTCGGTGGTGGATTCCGACAGCGACGCGGTTGCGCCGTTGGTCGTGTTCAGCGCCCAGTTGCTCACGTCGGTCATCGGGTCGACGACCACCGACTGGCTGCCCACGGCTACCGAGGCAGTCGCGGTCTTTCCGCCGGCGGTCGCGCTGACGGTGGCCAGGCCATCTCCGCTGGCCGCGGCCGTGAACAGGCCGCCGGAGGTTATGGTGCCGAGCGAGGACGGGGATACGCTCCAGGTCGCGTCCTTGTTGCCGAGAGTCAGCGGGCCGCCAGCTGCAGTTCCGGTCAGGCTGAACTGCTGGGTTCCGCTGTTCTCCAGGTCGGGTTCGCTGGGGCTCATGCTGAGGCTCGCCGCGCTGCTGGCCACCGTAAGCGGCACTCGCGATGTTGCCTGGCCGGCTCGCACGGCCAGCCATCCGTGCCCGGCCTGCCCGGCGATCAGGGTGGTGCCGCTGACGGTGGCCAGGCTCTGGGGCTGCACCGAGAGCTGGACCGGGCTGGCTGCCGGGTTGTCCTCGGCGTCGCTCGCATAAGCACTGACTGGCTCAGTCGTGCCCGACAGCACCGTCATCGGCTGACCGCCGTTGACAACCGCACTGGCCGACGGTCCGGGCGATGCCTCGTTGGTGTACAGGAAGAGCCCGTTGGCGACCGGCCGCTCGTCCCCGTCGGACGGCGTGTTCAGCACGCTGACTTGCTGCTGGCCAGGGAGCCTGCCGACCATTTCCGCGGACCCGCCCGAGTCGAACTCGATGGCGTTGTAGGCGCCGTGCGCCATCATCCACTGAGCGAACTGGGGTCTGGTGAGCCCGGTGGCGACATCCTCGCTGGCCCGGCCGTTGAACACGGCGAAGATAGCGCGTGTGCCTGCCTTGTTCACTCCGACGCCGACGACCGGGTAGGTGACGTTGTTCTCCCCGCCGCCGGTGACCGGCACTGCCATCTGGCCGTTCTGCACGAGGTAGGCGGCTCCGCTTACCGCGGTCTGCACCTGCCCGAGGCCGTAGGGGGTCACGCTGTCGGAGAGCGTCACGGTGTCGCCGACGTGCACGGTTCCGCTCAACCAGCTGGCGGCGGCGCTGCCCTTCCGGGCGATGAGGTCCTCCTGACCGGTGGTGAGCTGGGGCAGCGACGTGACGCCGCTACTCACGGACGTGATAGTCAGGGTGTCGCCGGCGACGGTGGCGGTAGCCACCGTGGAGGACGAGATGGGCGCGGCGCCCAGGTACGGGGTCACCGCGGTAAGACCGGTCTGGTCTATCCGGTTGAGAGCGACCAGCGGCTCGCTGCTGCCCGCGGTGGTGTCATCTGCCGTCCCGGTGAAGGTCTCGGTGGTGAAGTCCATCTGACCGTCGTTCAGCACCTCGAGATCAGCCGGCCACGGTGCCACCGGGCTCGCTTCGAGCTGGCCGTTCTGCACCACCATGCCCATCGGCTGGCCGGTGGTGTTGATGGCGAACTCGTCCGCGTTCACGCCTGCCACCGCGCCAGTGCGGCTGGCCATCGACGAGATCGTCTCGTCCGCCGGGTCGACCAGCTTGTTGCCCGCCTCGACCATGCCGAACCGCAGGTTGGGGTCGCTCAGGTTGACGTTCATGATCTGAGCGTTTTGCGCGCCGCCGGCCGTCTGATAGTTCTCCGTGTACTCCTGCACGCCGTGGGTGATGGTCTGCGCGCGGGTCGCCTGCTCGCCCACCACCTGCGGCCAGTAAGTCGGTGTCGAGGGGACCCAGTCCCGGCTGCGGGCAGGCGCGTGCGCCGGTGACGATGCCGTGACCTGAGCCGCGGCTGACTCAGCTGCCGCCGAAGCGGCTCCGGTCGGCAGGGCAGCCGCTGCTAATGCGCCTGCCGCGCACAACGCTGCCAGTGTTGTGCCTGCTGCCCGCATGATGCCTCCCGCGACTCGCCCGGCGTCAGCCACCATCACAGCAAATGCCCTTAAACAATGCTCTATACCTAGGTTTCAGGGAAGTTATTTGTTGGAGTCAGGCGGCTGAAGCACGGCCCCGGACCCGTGTGCGCCCTATCTTCGCGGCCAGTGAGCGTGCCGGCAGGTGTCAGGCGGTGCAGGATTGACGCTTGCTTGCGGGGCCGAGGTCGTGCCGGACGCGTTCGGCTGGTCGTGGTGGACAGCGATGCCGGCGATGACCAGGCCGATGCCGGCCAGGTCCTGACCGGTGGGGACCTGGTGCAGGACGAGGAGGCCGATGATGGTCGCGACGGCGGGCAGCAGGGCGAGCATGAGCGCGAACGTGTGCCTGGGTAGCCGGGCCATGGCGAGCTGATCGGTGACGTAAGGGACGACTGACGAGCAGACGCCGACGCCTGCGCCGGCTACGAGCAGCACGGGGCTGGCGAAGGCCGGCGCGGCCGCGTCGGCCCCGATGGGCGTGATCACCACCGCGGCGATCAGCATCGCGGCGCCGAGCTGGTCGACTCCCGCGAGCGGGCTGGCGCCGCCGTGCCCGGCTGTGTCGGCGGCCTTGCCGGCGGTCGCGGTGGTGGCGACGCGGTGGGCGAGGATGATGTACAGCATGAACCCGGCGCAGTTGGCGAATGCGAACGCGTACCCGGCCGGCTCGCCGGTGAGCCGGACTTCGGTGAGCACGGCCACTCCGCTGATGGTGACGATGAGGGCGGCCAGGTTCCGTTTTGTGCGGGTGCCTGCGGCGGCCAGGACGATCGTGCCGAGGAACTCGATCGAGCTAACGGTGGCCAGCGGCAGCCGGTCGACGGCGAGGTAGAACACCGCGTTCATGACGGCGAGTACAACGCCGAGCGCAAGCAGGGTCCAGCGCTGGGACCGAGTGAGCCGGGCAATCAGCCGCCACGGCCGCCGCCAGGCGGCGAACACGACAGCGGCAGTCACGATCCGAAGCCACGCTACGCCGAGCACGCTCACCCGGGCGAACAGCAGCACTGCCAGCGACGGGCCCAGGTAGTGGAACACCGCGCTCACCAGGAAGAAGTACGTGGGCGGCAGCCGACTCAGCAGGCTGGAGATCTTCCCGCCCGGCGGACCCGGAGCCGTGCCGTCCGCGGGCACCTGCCCGGCTCTCACAGGAACTCATACTATGAAGATCGACAGATGGTGATGAATAGGCAGACAACGGAAGCTGAGATGACCTACCAGATGGAACGAAGGAACAGCGGGCGTGACACCTTCATCTCGCTAGATGAGATCGACCGCGCCATCCTCGCCGAGCTGCAGGCTGACGCCCGGGTGCGCACCAGCGAGCTGGGCCGCCGGGTTGGCCTGTCCGCGCCGGCCGTCGCCGAGCGGCTCCGTCGCCTGGAGCACACCGGCGTCGTGACCTACCGGTCCGAGATCGATCCGCGCGCGCTCGGCTACCCGATCTGCGCCCTGGTCCGCATCAGTCCCACTAGCGCGGACCTCCACCGGGTGCCCGAGACAGCCCGGGCCACACCGGAGGTCACCGAGTGCTACCGGGTCACCGGAGAGGACTGCTACGTTCTCAAGCTGCACCTGCAGACCATGGACGACCTGGAAGCCATCCTGGACCGGTTCACCCCCTACGGCCGGACCACGACGTCCATCGTCCACTCTGTTCCGGTAGCCCGCCGGCCGCTGCCGCTCGGACCCGCCGCCAGCGCAGCTCCGGCCTGCCGCTGAACGCGGGTGCCAGGCTGCGGCCGGGCGGGAGCGAGCTGGCGGTTCAGTCCTGGTAGTACTCGGTCCCCAGGTGGGTGATCTGTTCCTCGCCCATCAGCCAGCGAAGCGTGTTCTTGAGCTTGGTCTGCTGGATGAACAAGTCGTGCTCGGGGTAGACGCTGGCAGCGTGTTGCGGGCTCTTGAAGTAGAACGACAGCCACTCTTGCACGCCCCTGAGTCCTGCTCGCTGGGCCAGGTCGGTGAAGAGCACCAGGTCCAGGACCAGGGGCGCCGCCAGGATCGAGTCGCGGCACAGGAAGTCGACCTTGATCTGCATCGGATAGCCGAGCCAGCCGAAGATGTCGATGTTGTCCCAGCCCTCTTTGCTGTCGCCGCGCGGCGGGTAGTAGTTGATGCGCACCTTGTGGTAGACGTCGCCGTAGAGCTGGGGGTACAGGCCCGGCTGCAGGATGTGGTCCAGCACGCTGAGCTTGCTTTCCTCCTTAGTGCGGAAGCTGTCCGGGTCGTCCAGCACCTCGCCGTCGCGGTTGCCGAGGATGTTAGTGGAGTACCAGCCCTGGAGCCCGAGCATGCGGGCCTTCAGCATCGGTGCCAGCACGGTCTTCACCAGGGTCTGCCCTGACTTGAAGTCCTTACCGCCGATGGGCACACCGGACGCGTGGGCGAGCTCCACCATCGCCGGCACGTCGACGGTGAGATTAGGCGCTCCGTTGATGAAGGCCACGCCCTCCTTCAGAGCCGCGTACGCATAGAGCATCGAGGGCGGGACGCTCGTGTCGTTCGCGTCCATCGCGGCTTCAAGCGCGTCCAGGTCCTGGTGGGTTGGGCCGGGCTCGAGAAAGATCTCGGTGGATGCGCACCAGATCACCACCATCCGGTCGCAGGAGTGCGCCGCCTTGAAGTCGCGGATGTCCGTGCGGAGGGCTTCGGCAAGATCCCGCTTGCTCGTCGCGGCCTTGACATTAACGCCTTCCAGCCGCCGCACGTAGTTCTGGTCGAAGACCGCCGGCATCGGCTCGATCTCCTTCAGCGCAGCCGCGATCGGCTGGATATGAGCGAGCCGGTCGAGCACACCGCACTTCAGCGCGGCTTCGTAAGCCGTGTCCGCGATCGGGTCCCAGGCGCCGAAGACGAGCTGGTCGATGCCCGCCAGCGGCACGAAGTCGCGAATGAGCGGTACTCGGTCCTCAGTCCGCTTGCCGAGCCGGATGGTGCCCATCTGAGTGAGCGAGCCGACGGGCTCAGCAAGGCCGCGCGTGATCAGCTCGACGCCGGCGATAAAGGTCGACGCCACGGCGCCGAGTCCCACTGTCAGGACGCCCAGCCTGCCGGCGGCAGGCTCGATGTGGTGCCTGGTTGTCTCCACGAAATCTCCAGCCTCCTTGATGATGCCGCGGTGATGGCCGCGTCATATCGAATCGTCATATCAGGACGATGTATCGGATCGATACATCGCAAAGATATGAGTTGTCGGTCATAGGTGCAAGTGCCGGCGCAAACTTGAGCCGCGCCGAGGTGTGGCATCAGATGTCTCGTGCCAGCCGCACACCACGAAGAGCCAGTCATGGCGCGGCCGCCTCGGGGTTGACTTTGCAGTGCAAAGCGAACTAGCTTTGAACCGCAAAGTAGAGAGAGGATCTGGTCATGACTATCAGCGCAGCGCAGTTGCACGCCGTCGCGACTCAGTCCGGCACATGGGTCAGCTATGGCGGCAGCGCCAGGGTCTGGCTCGCTGGCGCGCTCCTGGCCGCCGTCGGCGGCGCGGCGTATGCCGGGACCCGGATACGGCGGCCGGTCCTGCTCCGCAGGCCAGCCGACGGAGTCCGGAACCTCATGCTCGTCGCCTGGGGGTGCGCGATCGTGGCATTCCTGGTCTGCTTGTTCGCGTATGCCAATCACGCACGTCAGGAGCACCTGCTTCGCGCGGTGGCCGCGAACCACGTCACGCCCGTCACGATCAGCTGCGCAGTCGTCACCTTCGCCGTCATCCTGATCGCGGGCCGCGGCCGGGGCGGGCCTGGCCGCCCTGGCAAGCGCCGCCATCGGCGCCGCGGCCGCGCCCATGATCTTTGAGTTCCCGTTTGACCTCATCGTCATGTCCAGGACCTATCCGGCGCTTCCGCCGGATCCGGCGCTGTACCGGGTACTTTTCTTCGCGCCCTTGTTCCTGGTCGAGCTCACCACGCTCGCGTTGCTCGCGTTGTCACCGATGGTGAAGGTGTCCAGGGCCGCCTTCTGCTGGTTCGCGCTGATGCTTGTGATCTTCGCGGTCTGGAGCCTGATCGGATTCGCTTATCCTTCCGCACCAATCCCGTTGACGCTGAACGTGACGTCGAAGATCATCGCGTTCGCGGTGGCGCTCAGCCTGTTCCTCTCCCGTCGCGCGCCATCCGCGGCGTCCGGTCCGGCTTCGGCCGGGCCTGATCGCAATGACGTGATGGGCACTGCTCAGGACGAGCCCGCCGGTGCCGTGGCGAGGCCCTCCGGGTCGTGGACGGATGTATTGTCGCCCAGCGGCAGGGCCTGACCCGCCGCACGGAGCTGCACGTTCAGGCTGGTGAAGCGGAGTGCACGGCCAGTCCTGGGTCGGCGTCGATCGCGGCTGCGGTCAAGAGATCGCAGCCCTGACCAGTTCGGCGATCTTCCTCTCCACCGCCGGACTCCAGTTCTGGAGTGCGTACGACACCGGCCACAGGTCCCCGTTGTCGAGGTTGGCAGCGTCCTGGAAGCCCAGGGTCGAGTACCGGAAGCTGAACTTGCCTGAGTCCTGGAAGAAGACGACGACCTTGCCGTCCGCGTTGGTGTAGGCGGGCATCCCGTACCAGGTCTTGGGCAACAGCTCCGGGGCAGTAGCGGTCACCGTTACATGGACGCGTTCGGCCAGCGCACGATCCTCCGGCGCCATCTCCGCGATCTTGTCGAGCACTGCCTGCAGCCCGTCGGCCTTCTTAGCGCCTTGCTTACCCTCGGCGCGCAGCTCGGCGGCACGTTCCTTCATCGCTGCACGCTCCGCGGCGCTGAAGCCGTCGGTCTCGGTCTTGGAATTGTTCGCGGGCATTCGTGCCACTGCCTTTCGACGCTCAGGGCTCGCTTCGGTGCCGGCCATCTGAAGGAAGGCTAGGCCTGGCCAGCGGCCTGGCGCTTCTCGATTCCTGATCGGATCGGGCCGCCAAGTCGTAACGGTGCCCAGCCGCGGCGCGGTGCTCGGGGCCGGTCGCGACGGGCTTGGCGCTCGAGCGGTTGGTGCGCACGGACAAGGTGGTGACCAGTGGCTCGTCGCCTGGTACGAATACGAAGCTTCTCGTCAGCTTTAGTGTCATCTCATGTCGAACCTGGACGAGACTAAGAGCTGGCTGCTTGACCGGCTGCCCGGCCTGCTGGCCGAGCATGAGGCGCCGGGCGCCGCTGTCGCGGTGTCGGCGGGCGGCGAGGTCATCGACGTCGCGGCGGGCCTGCTGAGCAAGGCGACTGAGGTCGAGGCGACCCCGGACTCGGTGTTCCAGATCGGGTCTATCACCAAGCTGTGGACTTCAACCCTGGTGATGCAGCTCGCCGACGAGGGCAAGCTGGACATCGACGCCCCGGTGCGGCGCTACCTGCCCGAGTTCCAGCTTGCCGACGAGCAGGCGGCCGCGCAGATTACCGTGCGCCAGCTCCTGTGTCACACAGCCGGGTTCGAGGGCGACATCTTTACCGACACTGGTCCGGGCGACGATTGCGTCGAGAAGTTCGTCGCGACGCTCGGCTCGGTGGCGCAGCTGTTCCCGCCGGGCGAGATGTTCTCCTACAACAACGCGGGCTTCTGCGTACTCGGCCGGATCGTCGAGGTGCTCAGGGGCAAGCAGTACGACGCCTGCCTGCGGGAGCAGCTTTTCGCTCCGCTCGGGCTCACCCACGCGGCGACCACCGCCAACGAGGCGATCCTGTTCCGCGCCGCCGTAGGCCACATCGAGCCGGGACCCGACGCGGAGCCGCAGCCGGCACCGGTCTGGTCGCTGGCCCGGTCCAACGCGCCGGCCGGGTCGATGCTGGCGATGCGGCCGCGCGACCTGCTGACGTTCGCCCAGATGCACATGTCCGGCGGCGTTTCCCCCGACGGCACCGCGGTGCTGTCGCCCGCCACCGTGGCAGCCATGCAGGAGCGGCAGGTCAAGCTTCCGGAGCTGGCCATCATGGGCACCTCGTGGGGACTCGGCTGGGAGATGTTCGACTGGCCGGGCGGCCCCGTTATCGGGCACGACGGCGGCACCATCGGCCAGTCCGCATTCCTGCGCATGGTCCCCGAGCTGGACGTCGCCATCGCGCTGCTGACCAATGGCGGCGACGCGATCGCGCTGTACCTGGCGGTGTACGGGCACCTGCTGCGCGAGCTGGCCGGAGTCGAGGTGCCGGCCATGCCGGTGCCGCCGGCGAAGCCTGCCCGGGTCGACGCCAGCCGTTATCTCGGCACCTACAGCTGCGATGTCGCCGACGTCACTGTCACTCAGGACGAGGACGGCCGCGTCTGGGTCGAGCAGTCGCCCAAGGGCGAGCTCGCCGAGATGCTCTCTCAGATCGAACGGCACGAGATCGTCCTGCTTGACGGCGAGACGTTCGTGACCGCCGAGCCTCAGCACGGCATCCACATGCCCCATGTCTTCGTCGGTGACGACGGCAGCGGCAGGGCTCTTTACCTTCACAGCGGCCGGGCCACACGGCGCGCGGACGCATCGTAGTGCCGTCCCGGCCATATCACTCACTCCCCGTCGGAGGCGGAATGAGAAGCATCCCTGGCATCCCTGGCATCGCCGCCGTCGGCGCGATGGTGACGCTGCTTGCCGCGTGCGCTGGCAGCGGCAGCGGCCCTGCAACGACCACCAGCAGTCAGAAGCTGCTAAACGGCAAGACGTTCACGATGGTGCTCAGCTCGGATCCCGGTAGCCTCGATCCGGACTTCACCTCGCTGTCGAATGCGCTGCAACTCGACGACTTCATGTACGACTCGCTGGTCAACATCGCCCCTGACGGCAGCCTCACTGCGGGCCTGGCCGCCAAGTGGTCAGGCACTACAACGAGCGCGACGTTCACCCTTCGCCACGGCATCACCTGCTCGGACGGTACGAAGCTGACGGCCAGTGACGTCGCCGCGAACATCAACTTCGTGGCCAACCCGAAGAACGACTCCAACTGGATCAGCGTGTACGTGCCGCCGGAAGCGGTGGCGACCAGCGACAACACCGCCGGCACTGTAGCCGTCAGCTCGAAGGTGCCTGATCCGTTCCTCGTTCAGGATCTCGGCGGCCTGCCAGTCGTGTGCCCCAAGGGCATGGCGGATCGCAGCCTGCTCCGGGAGGGCGGCGACGGCACCGGCATGTTCACCATGACCCAGGCCATACCGGGCAGCCAGTACACGCTGACCCGTCGCAAGGACTACGCATGGGGACCCGGAAACTGGAAGGTGAGTCAGGCGGGGTTGCCGGACAAGGTGGTCGTCAAGGTCGTCTCCGACATGACCACGTCCGCGAATCTGCTGCTGGCCAGCGAGGTGAACGCGGCGGCGGTGATCGGCCCGGACGCGCAGCGCGTGCAGGCCAGGCACCTGTTCCAGCGGGCGCTGGTGGCCCCGCTCGGGGAGCTCTGGTACAACCAGAAAGCCGGCCTGCCCGGCGCGGACGAGGCGGTTCGCGTAGCCCTGACCCAGGCACTTGACCTCAGTCAGCTCGGCCAGGTTGTCACGAGCGGCTCGGGAACTCCGGCTGCAGGACTGGTCGAGCCTGGCCACAGCCCGTGCCGGCAGAACACAGTCGCGTCCAACCTGCCGTCGCACAATCTGGCCGCCGCAAAAGCCGCGCTGGATGCCGCTGGCTGGAAGGTCGGCCCCAGCGGCATCCGCACCAAGGGCGGGAAGAAACTGTCGATCGACTTCTACTACGCCCCTAGCCTCGGCGATGGCATGCAGGCCGGAGCTGAGCTGGTGCAGAAAATCTGGGGCAGCATCGGCGTGCAGGTAACGCTCAGCACTGCCACGCAGGCAGACCTCAGCCAGGTGCTCTTCAGCGGGAGTACGCCCTGGGACGCAGCGATCATCCCGCTCGGCGTCCCGCTGCCCAGCAACCTGGTCGGCTTCCTGTCCGGCCCGGCCCCTCCGAGGGGCACCGACTTCGCCAGCATCAGCAATGCCAGCTATGACAGCGACGTGAAAGCGGCCTCGTCGATCGCGGGTACGGGCGGCTGCGGTGAGTGGGACGCGGCCGAGGTAGCGCTGTTCAAGCAGGCTGACGTCGTGCCGTTCGTGGACTCTGCCATCCCGGTGTTCGGCACCGGCGCGACGTTCCAGCTCAGCAACGGTGACGTGATACCCAGCTCGATCCGCATGGTCGGCTGAGCGCGGCAGGAAGGGACGACAGGGTGACGATCGCGACGGCCGGGGACCGCCAGCAGGCGAGCCCCGGCCGACCGCTGGCCGGTCTGGGCGAGAACGCCTGGCTGCGGTTCGCGGGCCGGCGGCTGCGGCGGCTGCTGGTGTCGGTGTGGGTCCTCGTCACCGCCGCGTTCCTGATGATTCACCTGATCCCCGGCGATCCGGTGCGGGCTGCGCTCGGGCTGACCGCGCCGCAGAGCCTGGTGAACATACGCCGCGCCGCGCTCGGGCTCAACGAGCCACTGTGGGTGCAGTACTCGCACTACATCCGGAATCTGTTCGCCGGGAACATGGGCACCTCGATTACCTCGGGCCTGCCGGTGTCGCAGATTATCTCCGAGCACCTGCCCGCGACACTTGAGCTCTCGGTATACGCGTTCGTGGTGGCAGTCGTCATCTCCGTGCCACTCGGCGCGGTGATGGCGGTGCTCACCCGCGGTGGCCGCCACCGGGCCTCGGAGCTGGCGTTCACTTCGGTCAGCGTCCTGCTCGCCGCCATTCCCGGGTTCCTGCTCGCTGTCGGGCTGGTGTACGTGTTCAGCGTGCAGCTGCGCTGGACTCCGGTGGCCGGCCAGTCCGGGCTGGCCTCGTACTTCCTGCCGGTGCTTTCGCTCGCGCTCGGCCCGGCGTTCATCCTCGCCAGGGTGCTGCGGGTGGAGATGCTGGCGGTGCTGCAAGCCGACTACGTCCGAACCGCGCGGGCGAAGCGTCTGCCGCCCTGGCGCGTCTACCTACTGCACGCGCTGCCGAACGCGCTGACCGCGACCATCACGCTCTCCGGCCTGCTGCTGAGCGCGCTGGTGGCCGGCACGGTGCTGGTGGAGAACGTATTCGCCTGGCCAGGCCTCGGCAGCACGATCGTGCAGTCGATCCTGGCCAAGGACTATCCGGTAGTGCAGGGCATCGTGCTCGTGTACGGGATCGGCGTGCTGGCGGTCAATCTCGTCGTCGACATCGTGCTGGCGGTCATCGATCCGCGCTCGACGATCAGGGACAGCTGACCGGTGCAGGGCCCACGCAGGTCCAGGTGGGCCGCGGTGCTGCGCACCCCGGTCGGCGCGAGCGCGGCCGCGCTGCTCGGCGCGGTGCTATTGCTCGCGGTGCTGGCGCCGATCTTGTGGTCGGCCAGAGCGAACGCGATCGACACCAGCCAGATCCTGAAGGGCCCGTCGGCAGCGCACTGGCTCGGCACCGATGACCTCGGGCGGGACATCTTCTACCGGGTGCTTGTCGCCACCAGGCTGTCCGTGGAGCTGGCGCTGGTCGCCACCGCGATCGGCGTCGTCGCCGGACTCCTGCTCGGCACGGCCCCGCTGCTGCTGGGCCGCGGTGCCGGACGGTTTGTGACGGCCGTGGTGAACATCACGGTGGCGTTCCCTGCGCTGCTACTTGCGCTGTTCTTCGCGGTCATCTTCGGAGTGGGGGAGAAGGGCGCGCTGCTGGCCATCGGGTTCGCCGGCGCGCCGTCCTTCGCCCGGCTGACCCAGACGCTGGTCGCGGGGGTCGAGAACCTGGACTACGTCGCGGCTGCCCGGATCGCGGGAGTCGGCCGGATCCGGGTGCTGCTCCGGCACGTGCTGCCGAACGTCGGCGAGCCGCTTGTCGTCAATGCCACGATCGGAGCCGGCTCCGCGCTGCTGTCGTTCGCCGGCCTGTCCTTTCTCGGTCTCGGTGTGCAGGCCCCGGCCTACGACTGGGGACAGCTTCTCAGCAACGGGCTCGACGGAATCTATGAGCACCCGGCCGCGGCGCTGGCGCCGGGGGTCGCGGTCGTGGTAGCCGGGCTGGCCTTCAACATGTTCGGCGAGGCGGTCGCCAAGGGCCTCGGAGTGCCGACGTTGTCCTACCGGATCCGGCGCGGCCGGCGGCTGACGGCGCCCCAGGTAGCCGCAGCTGCCGGGCTGGCGACTGGCATGCAGGACGCTGCCGCGCCCGAGCCGGACGCGCCGGGCGAGGACGGCCTGGTGCTCTCAGTGCAGGACCTGCGGGTGACCTTCCCCGGTACGGACGGACCGGTAACCCCGGTCCGCGGTGTCAGCCTCGCACTGCACCGCGGCGAGGCCGTCGGCGTCGTCGGTGAGTCGGGCTCCGGCAAGACACTTACCGCGCTCGCCATCGCCAGACTGATCGAGGAGCCGGGCCGGGTGCAGGCCAGCCGGCTCCAGTTCCTCGGCCATGACCTGCGCGCAGGCTCGGGCCAGGTGCAGCGGCAGCTCCTCGGTACGTCCTTCGGCATGGTGTTCCAGGATCCGGTAACATCCTTCAACCCCACCCAGAAGATTGGCCGCCAGCTCGCCGAGGTAGCCGAGCAGCATCAGGGCATGACCCGGCGCCAGGCCCGGGCGCGGGCGGTGGACCGGTTGCGGGCGGTACGTATTGCCGGCGCCGGCCGGCGAGCGAACCAGTTCCCGCACGAGCTGTCCGGCGGTATGCGGCAGCGGGCGATGATCGGCATGGCCGTGATGGGCTCGCCGGCGCTGATCATTGCCGACGAGCCCACCAGCGCGCTGGACGTGACCGTGCAGCGGCAGGTGCTGCGGCTGCTTGACGGCATCCGCTCCGCCGAGGCGCTTGCGTTGCTGCTGATCAGCCACGACATCACCGTGCTCCGGCAGGTATGCGATCGGGTGCTGGTCATGTACGCGGGGCGCGTCGTCGAGGAACTTCCTGCCGCTGAGCTGGCCGGCCACGCTCGGCATCCGTACACCCGGGCGCTGCTCGCTGCCGTGCCCGACATGGCCAGCGACCGGAACCAGCCACTGGCTGTCGTGCCGGGCCGTCCGGCGCACCCGGCGAGTCTGCCGGACGGCTGCGCGTTCGCGCCGCGCTGCGCGCTCGCCGACGCGCACTGCGCCAGCTACGACCCGCCGCTGGTTACCGACGCCGACGGCCGACGGGTAGCCTGCTGGCACGCGGACCTGGTTGCGGCGCATCCAGAGCTCGCGGTCGGGATACGGTCGCACGCGCCCGCGGTGCAGCCTGAGCCCGCGATCCACGTGGGTGACACGCAGTGAGTGAGCTGAGGTTTGACAACGTCACCGTCCGGTTCGGCTCCCGGCGGCGTGGCCTGACCGCGGTCGACGGCGTCGACCTCGTGGTCGCGTCCGGACAGGTCGTCGGCCTGGTCGGGGAATCCGGCTCAGGGAAGTCGACGCTGGCACGGGCGGCGGTGGGCCTGACCCCGGTCACCGCGGGCCGGATCCTGATGGACGGCGAGCCGGTCCGGCGGCACACAGTGAAATCCGGGCGCCGCCCGCTGCAGATGGTGTTCCAGGATCCGTCCTCCTCGCTGGATCCGCGCATGATGGCCGGCGAATCCGTCGCCGAGGCGATGCCGCGAGCGCTCCGGCGGACCGCAGCTGAACGCCGGGCGGAGACGGCGCGACTCCTCGAGCTCGTTGAGCTGCCGGCCGAGAGCGCCAGGATGTTTCCGGCGCAGCTTTCTGGCGGGCAGCGTCAGCGTGTCGCGCTGGCCAGGGCGCTGGCCGGTCAGCCTGATGTGATCATCGCGGACGAGATCACCTCGGCACTCGATGTGTCCATTCAGGGCACTGTGCTGAACCTGGTCCGCGACCTGCATCGCCAGCTCCGCCTGTCGATGCTGTTCATCTCCCATAATCTCGCAGTTGTGCGGTACGTCAGCGACATCGTGGCCGTCATGTATCTCGGCCAGATCGTCGAGTGCGGCCCGGCCGACGATGTGCTCAGCGATCCGCAGCACCCCTACACCAGGGAACTGCTCGCCGCGGCCCCGCAGCCAGAGGATTCGGCTGCGGACCTGATCGTGACGGAGGGCGCCGCGAACGCGGTTGCCGACACCGAGCCTGCCGACCCGCACGAGCCACCGCCGGGCTGCCGATTCCACCCGCGCTGCCCGGTCGGTCCGCTTGTGCTGCCGGACCGCGCCATCTGCCGCGAAGGCGAGCCAGCCGGCGCCGGGCACCGGCACCGGGCTGCCTGCCATTTCGCCGCGGCGGACGCCGCCGAGCCAAGCCGCGTCTGAGGATGACTGCGGCCGGATGAATCTGCCACTTGACGACAGGAGGGACCACCGGTGACGCGACGCCAGCGCATCGACGATCTGACCACGTTTGCCGTACCTGAGCAGCCAGCGCTGAGTCCGGACGGCAGTCACGTCGTCTACGTGCTCCGTACCAGCGACGCCGGAGCCGACCGGACGGTGCGGACGCTCTGGCGAGTCGGAGCGCGGGCTGGCGAGCCCGAGCAGCTGACCCGCGGCCAGGCCGACACCGCGCCCGCCTGGTCACCAGACGGCAGCCGGGTCGCCTTTCTCCGTGCCGCGCCGGATGGACCGGCGCAGCTCTGGCTGCTCCCTGCTGCGGGCGGCGAACCCGAGCAGCTCACCACACTGCCGCTCGGGGCTGGCGCGCCAGTGTGGAGTCCGGACGGCGCGAAGATCGCGTTCGCCGCGGCGGCGGACCTGCGCGCGGTCGCCGGAGAAAACGACGAGGCGCGCTCCCGGCGGGCCGCCGGGCCGATCCAGGCTGACCGGCTGGACTATCAGGCCGACGGCGCCGGACTGCTGCGGACTGTTCGCAAGCACCTGCACGTGCTCGACCTGGAGAGCAGCACATGCCGGCAGGTCACCAGCAGTGACTGGCACGCGGGCGACCCGGCCTGGTCCCCGGACTCGGGCAAGCTGGCATTCGCCGCGGCGACCGCGCCGGATGCCGACCTGAGGATGCGGGCGCCGGTGTACGTCCTGGATGTCACCGGGGCCGCGGCTGAGCCGGAGGCGGCCGGCCTGGCCGACGGCACGGGGGGCCCGGTGGTGTGGCTGACGGACGCGTCGGCGCTGCTGGTCGTTGGCATGCCCGGCGCCTCGGTCGGTCATGCGGGCTTGCTGCGGGTACCCCTCGACGGCGGCCCGGTCGCCAACCTGTCTGCTCCGCTGGATCGCAACCTGATGCCAGGAGGTCCCGGCTACCCGGGCGCGCTGCCCCAGCTCTCCGGCGACGGCCAGACGGTGTTCTTCTGCGTCCGCGATCGCGGCTGCACGCACGTGTACTCGGTCCCGATCGCGGGCGGCGCCCCTGCGCCGGTCGTCACTGGCGCCGCCCGCAACGTCGGGGGCATGTCGGTAGCTCGCGGCACCGCCGCGATCGTGCTGGCGACTGCGTCCTCGTTCGGCGAGGTCGTGCTGACCGACCTGGCGACGGGCACAGAGACCGTGCGCACCGACCACGGTGCGAGCCTTGCCGACGTGGAGCTGTTCGCCCGGGAGGAGCGGGAGTTCACCATCTCCGACGACGAGGTCGTGCAGGGCTGGCTGATCCGCGATCCGGCCGCACAGGGACCCCGGCCACTGCTGCTGGACATCCACGGCGGTCCCCACAATGCCTGGAACGGCGCTGCCGACCCGGTCCACCTCTACCACCAGGAACTCGCCGCGCGCGGCTGGACAATCCTGCTCGTCAACCCGCGGGCCAGCGACGGTTACGGAGAGCGGTTCTTCAACGCCGCGATCGGCGAGTGGGGACAGGCCGACGCCAGGGACTTCCTCGAGCCGGTCGATCAGCTGGTCGCCGAGGGCGCGGCCGACCCGGCGAGGCTCGCGGTAACCGGCTACAGCTACGGCGGATTCATGACCTGCTACCTGACCAGCCGGGACGACAGGTTCGCCGCGGCCGTGGCTGGCGGCGTGGTAGCGGACCTGGTCAGCATGACGGGCACGTCAGACGCCGGGCACCATCTCAGCGAGTTCGAGCTGGGGGGTGCGCTCTGGGCCGACCGCGACCGGTTCGAGGCGCTGTCACCGCTGGCACAGGTCAGCCAGGTCCGCACGCCGACCCTGATCGTGCACGGCGCTGCCGACGTACGCTGCCCGATCGGCCAGGCAGAGCAATGGCATACCGCGCTGCGTGAGCGCGGTGTGCCGACCCGGCTGGTGCTCTATCCGGACGCCTCGCACCTGTTCATCCTCGAGGGCAGGCCGTCGCACCGGATCGATTTCAACCGTCGCATCGCCGACTGGGTCGAGCAGTACGCTGCCGATGCGGACGGGGCGCGACGGCCGCGTATCGACGGCGAGCACTGGCAGCGGCGGCTCGCGGCGCTGGCGGAGCGGCACCGGGTGCCCGGCGCGGCGCTCGGCATCCTGCGAATCCATCCTGGTGCTGAGGACGAGCTCGTCGAGGCAGCCTGGGGGGTGCTGAACAAGGACACAGGCGTCGAGGCGACGACGGAGTCGCTGTTCCAGATCGGCTCGATCACCAAGGTCTGGACGACGACGGTGGCCATGCGGCTGGTCGACGAAGGGCTGCTTGACCTCGACGCCCCGGTCACCGACGTCCTACCTGAGCTGCGGCTTGCCGACTCCGAAGTCACAAAGCAGCTGACTATGCGGCACCTGCTGACGCACACAAGCGGTATCGACGGCGACGTTTTCACCGACACTGGCCGCGGCGACGACTGCGTCGAGAAGTACGTGGCGCAGCTCGGCGACGTGACGCAGAACCATCCGCTGGGCGTGACCTGGTCCTACTGCAACTCCGGCTTCGTGATGGCCGGACGCGTGATCGAGAAGCTGACCGGCGAGACCTGGGACAGCGCGCTCAGGGAGCGCCTGTTCGCTCCGCTCGCCCTGGACCACACCGTCACGCTGCCCGAGGAGGCGCTGCTGTACCGGACGGCGGTCGGGCACGTGAGCGAGGGTACCGACGAGCCTGCTCGCGCCCCGGTGTGGACACTGCCGCGAGCGATGGGTCCGGCTGGGCTGATCACCGCCGCGGCTGCCGACGTGCTCGCGTTCGCTCGACTGCACCTGACCGGCGGCGTCGCGGCCGACGGCACCAGGCTGCTCAGCGAGGGAAGCGCCAGGGCGATGACGGAACTGCAGGCGGAGCTGCCCGAGAAGTACACCCTCGGTGACTCGTGGGGCCTTGGCTGGATCCGGTTCGGCTGGGACGGCCACCGCCTGATCGGCCATGACGGGAACACAATCGGCCAGTCCGCGTTCCTGCGGCTGTTGCCCGACGAGGGTCTGGCGGTAACGCTGCTCACCAACGGCGGCAGCGCCGGCGACCTGTACGAGGACCTGTACCGGGAGATCTTCGCCGAGCTCGCTGACGTCGAGATGCCGCGCCCGCTCGCGCCTCCGGCCGAGCCAGTCGAGGCCGACGTGCAGCGTCACGCCGGAACCTACGAGCGGGCGAGCGCGCGGCTCGATGTGCTGGCCGGAGACGACGGCCCGGTGCTGCGGACCACGGTAACCGGGCCGCTCGCGAAGCTGATGGCCGAGCCAGTGACCGAGTACGCCATGGTCGCGGTGGACCAGGACCTCTTCGTGGTCAGGGGGCCGCAGTCGCAGACCTGGACGCCGGTCACCTTCTACACGCTGCCGACCGGCGAGAAGTACGTGCATTTCGGTGTGCGCGCCACACCGAAAGTCAGCTGAGGTGGATCGGATGACGCTCGTGTCGCGCATGCAGGCCCGGCTGCCTGCGATGCTCGCCGATATCGAGGCACTGGTGACCTGCGAGTCGCCGTCCTCGGACCTGTCCGCGATCGCGGTCAGCGCAGACGTCGTCGCCAGGGTCGGGGCGGAGCAGCTCGGCCAGCCGCCGGAGCGGATCGTCTTCGACGGTCGCCCCCACCTGCGATGGCGGCTCGGCGACGAGCCGTCACGGGTTCTGCTGCTCGGCCATCACGACACCGTCTGGCCGGGCACGCTGGCGCGGATCCCGTTCAGCGTGACCGGCGGCGTGCTGCGCGGGCCCGGCTGCTTCGACATGAAGGCAGGCCTTGTGCTCGCCTTTCATGCCGCGGCCGAGCTGGCTGGCCGCTCTGGCGTGACGATCCTGGTCACCGCTGATGAGGAGATCGGCTCGCCGAGCTCGCGCGAGCTGATCGAGTCCGAGGCAGCCGGCTGTGCGGCCGCTCTGGTGCTGGAGGCGTCGGCAGACGGCGGCGCGCTGAAGACCGAGCGCAAGGGCACGTCGCTCTACCAGATCCGGGTACACGGCCGGGCGGCTCACGCGGGCCTGGAGCCAGAGCGCGGCGTCAACGCCACCGTCGAGCTGGCCCGGCAGGTGCTCGCCGCAACGGCGATCGCGGACCCGCAGCGCGGCACGACCGTGACCCCGACCGTCATGTCGGCGGGGAGCACGGTGAATACCGTGCCCGCAGAGGGCGAACTGGCGGTCGACGTCCGGATCAGGGACCGCGCCGAGCAGGAGCGCGTGGACGCTGCCATGCGCGCGCTGGCGCCGGCACTTGCGGGCGCCCGGCTGGAGGTGACCGGCGGGCCGAATCGCCCGCCGCTCGCCGCGTCGGCGTCGGCGGCGCTGTTCGACCGGGCCTGCCGGGTCGCGACCGAGCTCGGACTGCCGCCGCTGACCTTCGCGGCGGTGGGCGGCGGCTCAGACGGCAACTTCACCGCCGGGGCCGGCACTCCGACGCTGGATGGCCTCGGTGCGGTAGGCCACGGCGCACATGCCGAGGACGAGCACGTGCTGGTCGCCGAGCTGCCGCCGCGGGCCGCGCTGCTTGCTGCGCTGGTGGCCGACCTGCTCGCCGAGCCACAGCCGGGGTCGGCGGGAGACTCGCCCGCCACCCGTGCCCGGGCTGCGCGGCCGCGATGACCGGCGGAGACGAGATCGCGAGCGGGCTCGCCGTGACTGAACTGCGCGCCCGGCCGCAGGCGCAATCACAGATACAGCCGGATGCGGAAGCGGCCGCCGTACAGGCTGCATGCGCCGCCGCGGGCGCAGCCGGAGTTCACGTGAGGGAGATCGCCGAGCTGACCGAGCTGGAGGCGGTCTACCGGCTCTACGACGGGATCTGGCGACCCGATCCGAACAATCCCCCGGTCACGACCGAGCTGCTCCGGGCGCTCAGCAAGGCCGGCAACTACGTCAGCGGCGCCTACCACGGGGACGAGCTGGTCGGCGCCTGCGTGGGGTTCTTCGGTGCGCCGGCCGGGACTGCCCTGCACAGTCACATCGCCGGGGTGGCGAGGGCCGCACTCGGCCGGAGCGTCGGCTTCGCGCTCAAGCTGCACCAGCGCGCGTGGGCCCTGCAGCGCGGAGTGTCGGAGATCGCCTGGACGTTCGACCCGCTCGTCAGCCGCAACGCCTACTTCAACCTGACCAAGCTGGCGGCCACCGCGGCCGAGTACCTGCCGAATTTCTACGGCGGCATGAATGACGGCATCAACGGCAGCGGGGACACCGACCGGCTGCTCGTGCGATGGGACCTGCTCGCACCGGACGTGGTGGCAGCCTGCGCCGGCACGATCAGGGCTGGCGGTGCCGATGCCGAGGGGTCCCGCGGCGCGGTCGTGGCGCTCGCGCGGTCAGACCACGGCAAGCCGGTCGGCGGGCCTCTGACGGGCGGCACGATCCTGATGGCGATACCGCCAGACATTGAGGCGCTGCGAGTTGCCGACCCGGCGTGCGCTCAGGACTGGCGGGTCGCGACCCGTGAGGTCCTCGGCACGGTCCTCGTCGGCGGCGGCCGGGTCGAGGGGTTCGACAAGACGGGCTGGTACATCCTCACCAGGCCGACAGGTAGCAAGGAGCAGGACCGATGAAGCTGACCGGGATCGAGCTGCGCCGGATCCAGATGCCGCTGGTGGCGCCTTTCCGCACGTCCTTCGGCACTGAGACGTGCCGCGACATCCTGCTCGTCCGCGCCGTCACCGCAGACGCCGAGGGCTGGGGGGAGTGCGTTGCGATGACTGATCCGCTGTACTCCTCGGAGTACGCCGACGCAGCAGCGGACGTGGTGCGGCGGTTCCTGGCTCCCGCGCTCGCGGCCTGCCCGAACCTGGACGGCGTCGGGGTCGCGCTGGCGCTTGCTGCGTTCAAGGGCCACCGGATGGCGAAAGCGGCCGTCGAGATGGCGGTGCTCGACGCCGAGCTGCGGGCGGCGGGCCGCCCGCTGTCGCGCGAGCTTGGCGCCACGGCCGACCGCGTTCCGTGCGGGGTGTCTGTCGGCATCATGAACTCCGTCGGCGAGCTGCTCGACGTGGTCGGCGGCTACCTCGACGCCGGGTACGTCCGGATCAAGCTCAAGATCGAACCGGGCTGGGACGTCGAGCCAGTCCGCGCCGTGCGCGAGCGCTTCGGCGGCGAGCTGCTGCTTCAGGTCGACGCCAACACCGCCTACACCCTGGCCGATGCCGGGCAGCTCGCAAGGCTCGACCCGTTCGGCCTGCTGCTGATCGAGCAGCCGCTCGACGAGGAGGACCTGCTCGGGCACGCCGAGCTAGCCAGGATAATCAGGACGCCGGTCTGCCTGGACGAGTCGATTACCTCGGCGCGGGTCGCGGCGCAAGCCATCACGCTGGGCGCTTGCAAGATTATTAACATCAAGCCCGGCCGGGTCGGCGGCTACCTGGAGGCCCGCCGGATCCATGACCTGTGTGTGGCGCATGATGTCCCGGTGTGGTGCGGCGGCATGCTCGAGTCCGGACTCGGCCGGGCTGCCAACGTGGCGCTGGCCGCGCTGCCTGGCTTTACGCTGCCCGGAGATACGTCAGCCTCCGACCGGTACTACCGCACTGATATCACCGAGCCGTTCGTGCTCGAGGACGGCCACCTGCGGGTTCCGGCCGGGCCCGGGATCGGCGTCGCGCCGCTGCCGGACGCCCTCGAGGCGGTGACTGTCACCAGCGAGTGGATAGCACTATGACCCTGCGCGGGAATTAGGCTGTATGTCCGGCTCCCAGGTTCGGATGGTGCAGACTTCGGTGACCTCGCGTCCTCAGGCCAGTCTCGGCCGTGTCTTCGATGATCTCGGCGCGACGCTGCTCGAGCTGCTGCACGGGGACTCGGAGCGGCCCGGCGATATCGGGGGAGTCGTTATCCACGACCCGCTGGACGAGCCGGTCCTGCCGCGGAACGCGCTCGTGCTCGGGGTCGGGCTCCGGGAGGCAGCGGAGATAGCCCGGCTACTGCGCTCGCTCGGCGCGCAGCAAGCGGTAGGGCTGGTGGTGCGGCTGCCCGGTCCGGGCGCTGACGTGGTTGCCGAGGCGGTGGCCGAGTCCGGAGTGGCGCTGCTCGGGCTCACGCGCGGCGCGTCCTGGGCCCAGCTCGCGGCGCTGCTTCGGTCCATGCTGGCCGAAGGCGATGTGGGCGAGGCTGGGCCGCAGAGCCTCGGCGGCATTCCGTCCGGCGACCTGTTCGCGGTGGCCAACGCCGTCGCCGCGCTGCTGGACGCGCCGATCACGATCGAGGACCGCAGTTCACGCGTCCTCGCGTTCTCGGGCCGGCAGGACGAGGCAGATCAGTCACGAGTGGAGACGATCCTCGGCAGGCAGGTGCCGGAGAAGTACTCCCGGCTGCTGACCGCACGCGGAGTGTTCCGCGCCTTGTACCGCAGCGACGAGCCGGTCTACGTCGAGCCGCCGTCCGGCGGCACGCTCGATTTCCGCGTGCCCCGAGTCGCGGTCGCCGTGCGCGCCGGCGACGAGGTACTGGGGTCGATCTGGGCGGCAGTCCGGCAGCCGCTGAGCGAGGACCGGATGCAGGCGATCCGGGATGCGGCGCGGCTGGTGGCGCTGCACATGCTGCGCATCCGCGCTGGCGCCGATGTGCAGCGCAGGCTCCGGGCCGACCTGGTGAGCACCGCCCTGGAAGGCGGTACCGGAGCGAGAGACGCGCTCGGCCGGCTTGGACTGGCCGATCAGCCGGTCGTCGTGCTCGCCCTTGCCGCGCTCCTGCCTCTCGGCCGGGAGAACTCGCGCACGGCCGACGCCAGCGTCGCGGCCGAGCGGCAGTGGCTGGGCGACGGGCTGGCTATGCACCTCAGCGCCGTGTATCCGCGCTGCGCGACCGCGCTGCTCGGCGATGTCGTCTACGGGCTGATTCCGGTGACCTGCGATGGCAGCGGTGCGGACCGGGTGGCCCGGGTCGCCTCCGACTTCCTGGACCGGGTCGGCGACCGCGTCGGAGCGGTGATCGGCCTGAGCCCGGCTGCGCCTGATGCGGCGACCCTGGCGGAGGCCAGAGTCAGCGCCGACCGTGCGCTGCGCGTGCTGCGCGCATCGGGCGGCAGCCGACCGCGGGTTGCTCAGCTCGCCGACGTGCACGTCGAGGCGCTTCTGCTCGAGCTGCGCGACCTCGTCGCCGCGCACGGCGACCGGCCGACCGGGCCGACGGCGCGGCTGTTCGCGTATGACCGCGAGCACAAGACGAACCTGGTTGACACGCTGCGAGCGTGGCTGGACGCCTTCGGTGACGTGGCCGCCGCCTCGGCCGCCATGTACGTGCACCCGAACACCTTCCGCTACCGGCTGCGCCGGGTCGCCGAGATCGGCGGCATCGATCTGGCGGATCCGGAGGCGCGCTTTGCGGCGATGCTGCAGCTGCGCGTCGTCTCGCCGGCCGACCCTGGCCGCCAGGGCCCGACCCGGCTTGCACCTGGTCCAGCCAGCTGAGCAGGCAGCCGCCAATAGCCTCAGCGGGCCGGTCGGCGGCGTCCTGGCGGCGATCGTCGCCGTCACGGATCGCGAACCAGCCACTGACTGCATTCGCTAACTGAGTGCCGTTGGTGCGGCGCTGCGTTTTGACAAAACTGCAGCTCGCCCGGACGATCTTGTCATGGCTACCAAGACGAGCGTGATCGTCACCGACGATCTGGACGGCTCTGACAATGCAAGCACGTTCTCATTTGGCTACCAGGGCACGGCCTACGAAATCGACCTCGGGAAGAAGAACTCCTCGAAGTTCTCCAATGCCATACGTCCCTACGTTGAGGTCGCACGCCGGGTGCCGTCTCAGCGACGCACAACTAGGACAAGCCCTGCAAACCGGGGTGACCATACCGATCGCGCTGCGGTGCGCGCATGGGCTCGCGAGCAGGGCCTCAAGGTCTCCGAGCGAGGCCGCATTAGCGGCGACATCGTCGCCAGGTATGAAGCCAGCCACTAGCCGGGTCCGTCGGTTACTCATCCGGCCTGTGCTGGCTGCGCGCTTTCGCCTTTCTGAGCGAGGGCCAGCCCCAGTGCGAGGTTGCCGGCAGTGAAATGTGCGGTGGCCCTGGCGGCATGCAGAGCCTGCTCCTCGATGAGCACTGCTACGGGGAAGTTGAGTAGCTCGTTTCCCTTGCGGTAGTGATCCAGCGCAACTTCGAAACACTTCTCAGCGTCCATGCCGGCCCTTTCCTGCGCTCGCTGGCGTGCTGATTCTCAGCCGCCCACGGCACTAGCATGCCGCAAGGCCTGGATGTCCTGGTCACTACGGCGGCTTCAGTCGTGACCGGTCGCGGAGCCGCACGCGCTGGGCCGCGGCCAAGCAGGCCGCGCCACCCGCAACCGCTGATGTCGGGAACCGCCCGTCTATCGGCTCACTGCCCGCCAGTGTCTGAGATGCTCAAGGCGGTGCTGCGCTGGGTTGCCTGCGTCCGGCGTGACTTGCCGCAAGGCGAGTGCGACGACCAGCGGGAATAGGCCCTGGGCCGCTGAGGTCAACCGTTCGGCCAGGCCGAGGTCACCGCCGCCGTAGCGTGCTGCGATCAGAAGCCAGCACGACAATCCTGCGAACACCACGGTCACGGCCGCGCAGCCGCGGATACTGAGGATCCACGGTCGCGCCGGGGCGCGGCTGGCTACAAGTAGCGGCCAGACCGCCGTGGTGGCCGCGCAGCTCACGGCGAAAGCGAGGTGCTGCGGCGTCGGCCCGGTAGCTGGTTCAGGGGATGCGGCGATGCCGAGAGTAGAAAGGCCAGTCAGGATCAGCAGGATGCGCGCCGGCGCCCGGACGCCCATCAGCCCTGCGCCAGTGGCGATCTGACAGCTGCCCACCAGCAGTAGCGCAGTAGTCATGACCCACCGGTCGGTGCCTGCATGACCGGCCAGCACGCTCATCGTCTGCCGCATCGGGCTGTAAGTGGCCGGCTGAAGGGCACCGGCGATGAGCCAGCCCCCGGCGAGGACAACAGGCGCCAGCAAGGCCGTGCTTGCCGTCCAGCGCGGGACCGGCCGGTCAAACCACACAAGCCCCGAGCGGCGGACCGACAATGGTCCAATGCTTAACGGGCCAGCGCGCAGGTGCGCTCGTCCTGATTGGCTGCGCGCAAGGTCTGGACGCGCAAGCTGAGTCATGGTGCCTCCAGGGCCACATCGACTCGGGCTGCCACCAGGAGGCGCTCAGCCTCAAACCGGAGTGCCTGCCGTTGGCAGCGAGCCAGCCTTCGCGACAGCACGACACGGGCGCGGGCTATTCCCTGAAGGACGAAGATCGGGTCCCGCCATATCGACGCACGTCCGGCAAGATCCTCAAGCCGCGGCTACGAGAGGTTGCCTGTCCCATGCAAGTGGGAAACCCGGATCAGTGCCGAGCCGGCCGCTGCTTCTGCACGTCGGCGCCGTGCTGGACCCGGAGAGTCCAGACGGTGGTGCGCTTGACATCGCTGCCTTCCAGCACGAGCAAACCGGGCACGTCGTACGCCGCCACCGCAGTCAGCCGGTCGCGCGGCAGGTACGTCCGGCCGAAGTCGCCGGCCAGTATGGTGGCTCCGCAGCCGTGCGCGTGCTCCAGGAACGCCGTCACCTTGGCTGCCAGGTCGCGCTCGTAGAACGCATCGGCGACCAGCACGAGGTCTCCCTCAGCGACGTGCGCGCCGCCGTCGCTGAACGCGTCCGCGCAAACGCCCGTGACCGTGACCCTGTTTGCCCGGGCGTTCACCGCGATGGCCCCGGCAGCCAGCGGGTCG
Source organism: uncultured Actinomycetota bacterium (assembly GCA_963711535.1). Lineage (GTDB taxonomy): Bacteria > Actinomycetota > Actinomycetes > Streptosporangiales > Streptosporangiaceae > JAJYUU01. The sequence goes on from CAVQEN010000020.1 coordinate 373,539, forward strand.
ATATCGTAGGCGGTCACGGTCACGGCCCCTGCTTTCGCGGCGGCGATCGCGACCAGGCCCGATCCGGATGCGACGTCGATGGCGCGTCGGCCTCGGACAACCGCCGGGTGATCAATCAGGTAGCGCGCCAGCGCCTGGCCGCCAGCCCAGGCAAACGCCCAGAACGGCGGATCCAGACCACTCCGTCCGGCCGCCCGCTCCGTGTGCTGCCACAGGTTGATCGGCTCGCTGGCCTGGTGGATCCGGACCTCGGGAACCAGCTGCACCGGACCGAGCTTGGTGCTGGCCAGGATGATCTTCAGCTGCGCGCCGGGTTCCGATGCCATATCAGGCGAGGTTAGCCGGGATGGCCGCCCCTCCGCGCAATCGGCTCTGCCGCAGAGGTTTCCCGCGCCGCAGATCGTCGGGTTTACCCTCGCGCGACTCATGCGACGTCCGCGGACCGTCCGGGCCACGTTTCCTTCCAGACCGGAAACGTGGCCGGGTGAGCAGGCCGCCTGCGCCTCTACGCGGCCTGCGCTCACCTGTCACGCCCGGTCGGCGTCGGCCTCGGTGCTGGCATCCGATGCAGTATCCGTCGCGGTGCCGGACCCGGATTCCGCGCGGGCTGCGGTGACCATTCTTGCAACGGAGGCGGCCGCGAGCAGCGCGCCGCCCACCGCGACTGCGGCGGTCAGACGACGACTCAGCGGCGGGCTGAGCCGGAGCCGGCCCGGCCCGGATGCCGCCAGCGCCGCGGCCGTGGCAAGGTTGGTCAGCGGCAGCTCGAATCCGCGGTTCGCGGCGAGCGGACCGGCGGCGCGGTGGGTCGCGGACGCCACAGTCATGGCGCCGATGATCGCCAGCGGGCCGACTGGGTCAGCGGCACCGGCCGCAGTCAGCACGCCGCCGCCGAGTTCGGTGGCGCCCGCGATGGCGGCCATCGGCTTGCCCGGCCGGAGCCCGATCGCATGGAACCCGGCACCGGCCTTGTCCAGCCCGGGGCCGCCGAAGGCGCCGAACAACTTCTGGGCGCCGTGCACGGCCAGGTAGCCGCCGAGCACCAGCCTGCTGCCGAGCAGCATCACATCACGCATGTTGCTTTCTCCCTCGTCTGAGTGTCTTGTTCTCCTGATCGGCCCGCTGCGTCAGGCGGCACGCAGAGCTGTGGTGCTCGCCCACCGCGAACACCTCCAGGCCGAGATGGTCGCCAGCACCGCGTAGCCGAGTATCTCGGCCGCTACAACAGTGATCCGAAGCAAGAATATCCGGACTGAGAACATGTGACGTGCGCGGGTACGCTGAGAGCATGCCCGCAGAGCCGGCCGCCCGCACCGACGCAGCCAGCCAGCCAGCCGATCTGACCTGGCTGCTCCACCGGGTTGCGCAGCGCATGCGAGCCGCTCTTGACCAGGTAGCCAGGGCCCAAGGGCTCTCCGGGGTGCGCGACTGGATCGTGCTGTCGGCCTTGATAGACGAACCAGGGCGGACTCAGCTGGCGCTTGGTCACGCACTGGGGCTGGACAAGACCACCCTGACCTCGCTGCTCGACCGGCTGGAAACAGACGAGCTGATTGTGCGCTGTCTCGACCCGCACGATCGCCGGGCCCGCATCCCCGAGGTCACCACGGCCGGCCGGCGGATCCAGGCACGCGTGACCCGGGCGTGCGATCACGCCGAAGCCGAGCTGCTCAATGCCTTCAGCCCACACGAGCGGTACCTGCTGCGCAACCTGCTCACCCGGCTTGCGGCCGGCCAGGCAGGCGACTGCCTGCCGGCGGGCGGTTCCTGCATCTAACCAGGCGAGGCGCGGCGCAGGCCGAGGAGAGATGACAAGCGTGTACGACAGTGCCCAGCGTGCGCCGAGTCCCGTGCGGCAGCCGGGCAGGGCCTGATCGCCTTTCTGGCCTAGCCGGAGTTTCCTGGATAGGTTGATCTTCGGCTTGTTTCCGCTGGTCATGGTTGTGGCGGGCTGGGTTTGGTGTATTACCCAGGTCAGCGCCTGGGCGCGTACCGGTCGAGGGCGAAGGTCTTTGCGAGCTTGTCCTGGACGCTGGTGGTGTCGGTGAGGATGCGGTGGGCTTTGGGCCGCCCGCGGTCGCCGGGGTAGAGCAGGATGGTCTCGCTGATGCCGCCGAGTTCGGCCAGCAGTGAGCGGACGGACAGGTCCAGCCCGGCGCGGCGGGCTTTGAGCCGCATCAGGTGGGCGATCTGCAGGGCGAGCACGCAGGTGAACACGTGCACTTTGATGTTGTGCTCGGTCCAGTGGTGCATCGGGGAGAAGGAGACGACGCGGCGGTCTTTGAGCTGCCGGAAGGAGAACTCGGCTTCGGACTGGGACCGGTAGGCGGCGATCACCTCGGCTACTGGCCAGTCGTCGTGGTCGGTGATCAGGACGTGCTTGCCGAATAGTTCCTCTTCCAGGGCGGCGCGGGCGCCGGGGTCGATGCTCCACGTGAGGCGCAGGTCGCGGGGCTGGTCGCCGGATAGCTGCCAGGTGACGACGCGGCGGACCCAGGGCCTGGCGGTGATCGATGCGATCTCGGTCTCGACCTTGTCCCGGGGGCGGCGGGTCTTGCCGCGGGCCAGGGTGGCGGCCAGCTCATCGAGTTTCTTCCCGGCCTTGGCCATGGTGGTGCCGTCGAACCCGGCGGCCTGGCTGTCGTGGTATTCCGGTGAGTGGGTCAGGATGGCCCGCCGGGCGGCGCCGTAGACCTGGCGGCGGGTGTCATAGGCAGTCAGCCCGCCGAACCGGTCCTTGTCCGCGATGGCCCGCCGCGAGCCGGGCAGGGCGGTCAGGTCGCCGCAGTCGGAGGCGGGCACCGACCCGACGTAGCGCAGCCCGGCCTTTGCCAGGTGAGCGAAGTTGTCCCCGGAGTTCTGCCCGGCGTCAAACACAACCGTCATGTCCGCGGGGCCGTCAGACCCGGCCGGGACGCCGGCCGCGCCGGTGATTGCCTCGTACCGGCGGCGGAGCTGGCTGATCATGTCCGGGAACTGGGTGACGTCGGGCCGGTCGCCGGGGTAGGCGTGCCAGGTCAGCGGGATCCCGCCGTCGCGGGTGACGACCAGGCCCAGGCCGACCAGCCGCAAGCCGGACCGTTTCTGCCTGGCTTTGCCCCGCTGCGCGACCGGCGCCTTCTGGTTGCCGGTGGCGATGAAAGTGGCGAAGTTGGTCATGTCGAGGGCCACCGACGAGCAGTCCAGCCCGGACAGGTCCACGATCGCCAGGGCGATCCGGCGGGAGATCTCCTCCAGGTCTTCCAGGGTGACCGCGTGCATCGCGTCCCAGAACCGCCGGTGATCCAGCACCGTGGCCGGGATCCTGGTGAACCGCGGCGCGGACGTCTTCGCCCACCAGTCCGCGAAGCCCAGCTTGGAGCACGGCGCGACCACCCGGTTCAGCGCCGCCAGCACCAGGTAGGTCCCCGTGCTGGCGGCCGCGCCGGCCCGCCGAGCCCCGCTCACCTCATCGATGATGCCGGCCACGCCGAGATCCTCCAGCAGGCCCCAGGCCGCGGCGACCGCCCCGAAGTCCTTGTGCCGGACCCGGCCCGGCAGGCCCAGGCCGCCGCCGCGCATCGCCGCCGCCAGTTCCTCCGCGGTGCCCAGGTACTCCTGCGACACGATCCGCGGCTTCCCGCCGACCCGGGCGGACTCCGCCAGGTAGTAATACGTCGCCCCGCCGCGCTTCTTCCCGATGATCGACGCCATATATGGGTAATACACCAGAATGCTGTGCCCGGGCCAGCACCGACACGCTGTTTGCCCAGCTAGACACCCGATGGCGGGGCGATTCAGAAACTCAAGATCAACTTATCCAGGAAACTCCGGCTAGGTCAGAGCCAGCACCGCGTAGGCGGCCAGCCAGTGCTCGACCATGTAGTCGTCCCCGCTGACGTGCGGCAGCGCGGCGTCCAGGTGAGTGCGCGCCGCTGCGAGTGCCGGGGCGATCCGCGCGTCGCCGCCGGGCAGGCTCTCCGCGATCCGCCGCCAGCAGTAGGCGCGGCTCGCGTTGAGGCCGTGCAGATGCGCGATCTGCCCGTCGCTGGCGTCAGAGACCACCGCAGGGGTGAACAGCGGCGCCGGCTCGCCGTCTGCGATCCCTGGCAGGAACGCGGCCAGCCAGTCGGCGAACTCCGGCTGCGCGAGCAGCCTGCTCATCAGCTCCGCCTCGGTCAGCGCGGGGGACAGGAAATCGTGCCCGGACGGCTCGTAGCCGCCTGGGTAGTCAGTGTCGTCGGCGAACCAGCCGAGCGCCCTGGCTTCGATCGCCGCCGCCAGTTCCGGCAGGCCCGCCTGCGCCTGCCTGGCCGCGAAGGGCAGTGCGACCGACAAGCCGAATGCGCTGTTGGCGTGCATGCCGGAGCGGACCGGATAGGTGGCCTTAGGCAGCCAGTCCAGGAAGCCCTTCGTCAGCGCGTCGGCGAGCGGGGCGATCGCGATCAGCCACCGGCGCGCCTGAATGTCGTCCAGGCTTGCGATCTCGTGTACGAGGGCAAGCGCCCAGGCCCAGCCGTACGGCCGCTCGTGCCGGCCATCGGTGCCGGTCACGAAGCGCGCCTCCGCGGCGAGCTTGTCTGCAGTGAACTGGCGCTCCAGCAATTCCCTGATCTCGCCGGCGGCACCGAGTCCGCGGCCAGTCGCAGCAGCCGGACGAGCAGCCAGTGCATCTCGACGCAGGAGTGCCAGTCCAGGCTCCCGTAGAACACGGGCGTCCGCTCGGCCGGGCGGGCAGGAAAGTCGCCGGGCGCTGTCATCAGGTGAACCAGGAGCGACGGGAACTCCCTGCCGATGTTGGCGACCGCTACCCGGGCGTAGCCAGCCGCATGCTCGTCCAGAATGTTCAGGCACTCCGCCGCGGCCGCACCGGCCGGCCCGGTCTGACTGTCAGCCACCCGAGCAGCCTAAGGCACTCACCCGTCACGGCGCCGCCGGGCGGAAGCCGGAATGGCGGAACGGCGCTATGAGCGCTCAATCGACTGGACTCGATCGCCGGGTCACCTACCCTGGCGGGGCTCGGCCAGGCTCGGGCCGTGCGGCCGGAGCCCCGGCCGTTGCGGTCCGGCCGAGAGCCCAGCGCGGCAGGCATGCAGCCCGCAAGATGTCCTTGGCAGCAAAATGCAGCAACGTTCTCTTTGCGCAGCTCCTCAACTACCCTGCCGCTGCAGCGGGCCCCGATCAGCGGCGAAAGGTAGGACTCGGCGCCAGCGAAGTCCTGGACTTCTGGCTCGCCTTGCCAGTGTTCGTCAGCCACGGTTCCCTCACGCTCCTCGTATTGGCCATGGGCAGCATGAGACCGCTCAGGAGTAGTGCCTGCGGCCGCTGCTGCCCAGGCTCGGAGCCGTAACCTTGGCCTGAAATCCGGCGGTCGGCCCGGGCAGCGGCTCGACGTCAAGTCCGACGAAAGTGGCGCAGACGACCTCGCGCCAGTAGCTCAGCTGGGACCGCTGATCTACCGATGCGGTCGAGAAACACAGTGTCATGGCGGCCTCGTCAATGGGCCGTTACCGGTGCATCCAGAGTCAAGCACCGGTGCGCTCACAGTCAAGAACCGCTGAGCCGGGCGCCTTACCGTGCGGTCTGGCCCGGCACCACCACCCGCAGAGAGGGGTGCGCCATGCCCAGCAGCGACGGGGTCATCTCCAACTACATCGACATTGAGTCGCGGGTCGACAAGATGCGCGACAAATACGCCATGAAGGAGGGCTACGTCGATGGCGAGGGCTCGACCTGGGTGCCGTTCATCCCCAACGTGTTCATCAAGCACCTCAGGTTCGACGTCCGCAGCAGCACTGCAGCGAACGTGCTGTCGGTTCAGGCTGGCGGCGAGCTTGGCCGGCACCGGCATCGCGGGCCGGTCTCTCGCTTCGTGATCGAAGGCACCTGCTGTACCGCGAGTGCTCCTGGATCGCCAAGGCCGGCGACTTTGTCAGGGAGAGCCCTGGCCGGACGCACACGCTCTACTCCGCTCCGAGAAAGGCATGAAGACCTTCTTCTGGCTGAACGGACCACTGGAGTTCCTGGACGAAGAAGACCGTGTGGTCGAGACAGTCGACGTGTTCTGGTTCATCAATCACTACGAGACCTACTGCCAGGAGCAGGGCATTCCGATCGACGAGCGGCTGTACCTGTGACGACGGCCACCGCAGCGGTGCGCGCCATGAGGATAGTGCCCTAGTGACCGCTGCCGCCGATGTGACGCTGGGCGAGCTCATCGGCATCGACGGTCGGCGAGTCCTGGTCACTGGCGCGGCGAGCGGCATCGGCTTGGCGATCGCCCGAGCGCTCGCCGGGGTGCGGTGCCCCAGCTGGCCGCGGCGGTGGCAGCAGCTACTCGACATCAACCTGAAGGGCGCCCTGGTCACGTTCCAGGCAGTGGCCGGGCAGATGACAGCTCAGGGCAGGGCAGCATCGTCGCCATCGCGTCGACCGCCGGGCTGCGGGCCGACCCGCTGTTCGGTTACTCCTACGGCGTCGAAATCCGCGATCATGAGTATCGTCCGGCAGGCCGCACTCGAATCCGCGCCGGGCGGATTGATCCGCCGGGCGATTTCTGCGAAGGTCAGGCCGACCTGCCGGTGGACCCCCGCCAGCTGCGGACCTCCTGGCTGATCTTCTTCAGGGCGTCCAGCGGACCCGCTCAGCCGTTGCTCCGCCTGGTCAGCCTCGCCAAGACGATCCCTGGCGCGTCTGGTGCGCGGCCTGTCCCGGGCACCGAGAAACTTCCCGCCCGCCGGCCGCGGGCCGCCGCAGTGCGCTCACCTGACGCGCTCCCAGACGGCCCAGGCACCTGTTTCGTTATTGGGGTTGGTGGTTTTGTAGACAATCACCGTGGCGAGCTTGTAGCTGTCGCGGACCGCAGCGGGAGAGGCGAGACGCGTTGCCACGGAAGGCGACGCCGAGGATAGCGGGAACCTGACTACTACTGCGGAGTACACGCCCTGTTTGACGGAAGGAAGCAGCCGCGGGCCGTAAGCATGCCAGTGTCGCCGGCCCACCGCCAAGGTAGTACTCAGGGAATATTTTCCATTCGCCAATGAACAGGACCGGCCGCCTGGACGCCGCGAAGGGTTTAAGCACAGCCATGAGACGCGTGGTGTTCGGCCAGGAATGAAATGTGCTGCGCGCATAGGAGAGCCCGGTGATAGCCGGATAAAGCATCAGTACCCCGGCGTTCAGCCATACAGCGGGTGGACGCCACGTCGTCGGCCGAAGTCGGGCGGCCAGGTACCCGGCCGCGAGAGCTGCTATGCCCGTACCGGCCGTCGCACGGCCGGACGGCGCGTTCCGCCGGCACGAGTTCGGCGACCCGCAGGGTCAGACCCGCCGGGCGGGCCAACTGCATGCTCGTCCAGAATGTCCAGGCACTCCGCCGCGGCCGCACCCGCCGTCCCAGTCTGACTGTCAGCCACCCGAGCAGCCTAAGGCAGTAACCCGTCAGGGCGCCGCCGGGCGGAAGCCGCTATGAGCGCTCAATCGACTGGACTCGATCGCCGGGTCACCTACCCTGGCGGGGCTCGGCCAGGCTCGGGCCGTGCGGCCGGAGCCCCGGCCGTTGCGGTCCGGCCGGGTGCGGCACGACGGTCTCCGCGCCGCCGAGGACGACAGGTCCTCGACCAGACGGAACGGGCTCTCGTAGCGGATCGGATGACCGCGGTACCGAGCTCGATGCGCTCCGTGCGCTGCTACGCGGCAGCCAGGAAGACCGCAGCGGAGGAGACATTCGGTACGAGGTGCTGCTGGCGTATCCACGCGCCGTCGAGGCTCAGGCGCTCGGCGTGCTCGAACAGCCGGAGCGTGTCCTCCAGCCCCGGCTGGGGATCGTCATCGCTGAAGCTGCCGGGCACCAGCAGGGGAAGCGATTCGACTTGCGCGAGACTGCGGTCCCTGAGATCTGCCCTCCTGCGGCTACTCAGGTAAAGTCTACCGAATCCATCGGATGAATAGATAGATCGATCTGACGGATGCGCCCGGAACGGACAGGCTCGGGCGAGCTGCAGGCGCCGGGAATCGCGGGAACCCCGGCAGTCTTGTACCTGGCGCCAGATCCGGATCCCGCAGCTTGGTGGTGAACTATGGAAACCTGGGACGCGATTCGGGCCCGCCGCAATGTCCGCAGCTACACGCCCGCGCCAGTGCCGGACGACCTTCTGGCCAGGATCGCGGAGGCAGGCTGGCGCGCCCCGTCGGCGTCGAACCGGCAGCACTGGGACTTCATCATCGTCACTAACCGCGAGCAGCTCGTCGAGCTGGCGACCGTCTGGCAAGGCGCTGCGCATATCGCCAGGGCGGCGGCCGCGATCGTGCTGGTCGTACCCGAGCCGGCCGATGAACGGACGCGGCTTATCGACCAGTATGACCTTGGCCAGGCGACATTCGCGATGATGGTCGTGGCGGCCGATCTTGGTATCGGTACCGGGCACTCGTCGGTAGGGGACCAGGCGAAGGCCCGGGCGATCGTCGGGGTGCCCGATACGCACATCATGTCCTTCATGCTCGGCGTCGGCTACCCGGCGGATCGCCCGCTGCGGCCCATCGCCCAGCCGGCTCGCCGGCCGATCGAGGAAGTCGTCCACCACGGCCACTGGTAATCAGTCAGATAGGCACTTGGGAGTGACGCCGGGGAGTAGACAACCTCTCGGTCAGGCCGGCCAGTGGGTTGCCACTCGCCCCGCCGCTGAAGCCGCAGTGCCGTGATCGTCTGCTGTCACGATTACGGGTCGTCTTACCAGGATCCTCGGTGTTCGGGAACGCGGGCGATGACCGGCAGGCAGACGACGAGCAGGACCGCGCAGGCGACGAAGACCTTGGCCTGGAGCTGGCCGGGTGAAGCCGACTGGGCGATGATCGTGGTAGTGATGGAGACTGCGGCGATCTGCCCCACCTGCCGGCCGGTGGAACGCAGCGCCGCTAGGGCGGCGGACTGGTCCGGCGCGAGTTGCAGGCATGCGTTCCGGCTGGCTGGCGAGGCGAGGCCGGTGCCGACTCCGATCACGCATGCGGTCGTCGCGAGCCACGCGTACGGCGAGAGTCCGGCGGGATCGATAGCGAGGCCGGCGATGCCGACCGCGGTGCAGGCGGAGCCGATGTACAGCGGCCAGCGGTAGCCTGTGTGCCGCAGCCCCATCGCGGCCAGGGTCGACAGCGCGATGACCGCGATGCCTTCGGTGGTGAGCAGGGTTCCCGAGCCGAGCACGCTGATGTGGTAGCGGGTGACCGCGTAGAGCGGGACGAGTGCCAGCATTCCGGCCACCGCGCCGCCGTACAGGATGTTGATTACGTTGACGGCGCCGAAGCCGCGCCCCGCGATGAGGCGCGGTGCGATGAAGGGATCCGGGATACGGCGGATATGACGGCCGAACAAGGCCAGGCCGAGCAGTCCGACGACTACAGGAGCGACGAACAACAGCGACGAGGCGGTCGCACCGGCTTCGCCGAGGTAGCTGATGCCCAGCATCAGTGCCAGGACTCCGACGCCGAGCAGCACCATGCCGGTCAGGTCCACCGGACCGCGCGCACTGCTGTCCCCGGCGGGGTCGCGCGGCACATAGCGCAGGCAGAAGATGATCAGGAGGATTCCGATCGGCACGTTGACGAAGAAGATCCCGCGCCAGGACCAGTACGAGACGAACAGGCCGCCGAAGATCGGGCCGATCATCGAGCCGATCGGGAAGATGCTCCCGAAGAGCCCGACCGCCTTGTCGCGTGCCTGCCCGAAGTTATCGGTGATGATTCCCGTTGCTGACGGCGTGAAGCCCGCGCCGCCGGCAGCCTGGACGGCTCGGAGCGCGATCAGGAGGTAGATGTTGTCCGCCAGCCCGCAGCACAGCGAGGCGCTGGCGAACACCGCGACCGAGGCGAGGAAGAACCGCCTGCGGCCGAACCGGCCGCTGAGCTTGCCGGCCAGTGAGAGGGCAAGGACCAGGCCGACCGAGTACGCCGTGATGACCCAGCTAGTCCAGTTGATGGAACTGTGCAGACCGTGCTGGATCGCGTGCAGCGCGGTGGCCACGATGGTCCCGTCCAGCGAGCTCATGAGCAGGGCCATGGCCACGACCGAGAAGATCGCGACGCGATGCGGGGCGGGAGCCTGCGTTACCTCAGGGGCCGCGGTCACCGTGGCATGACCCCATCCGATCCGCCGGACCGGTAGCCCGGGCAGCAGGGCCGGAACGGGCCACGAACATCGGTTATCACGGACTTCTCCTCGGCTGCCGGCCGTTGCGGCTGGTGGCCTGTAGTCGCTCTCGGGCGCGCGGATTGACTTCCGCTGCGCAGCGCGAACAGCCGAGACGATCCCAGGCGACGGGCGAATTCGGACGCCAGCAGTTCCCGTCGGCCGCTGTCCGGCAGGTGCATCACCGTGAACTGGCCAGCGTCAGATCGAGCCCGGTGACCAGCCGCAGCTCCCGTCGCTGCGTATCCCGAGTCGTGGCGGTGATGAGGCGCACCAGCTCGTCCATCAGGTAGTTTTCATCCACAAACGTTAGCAAGACGAAATAATATCATTTAGGCAAGCAACGGCATCGACGCAACGAGCCGGAACGTCCGCGGACTGCGCGGCGCTCGATGGCGACCGGGAGGGAGAGCCAGTGCGCCCCGAGGCAGGCGCTGATGGCACGTTCGGTGATGGCCGTCCGGCCTGGCTTGGCCGGCTGGGAAACGTGCGCAACGTGGTGCGGCAAGAGATGATCTCCCGCCAGCTCGACAAGCACCTGGGGACGCCTTAAGCGCGGGTCCTCGATGTGGGCGCAGGGCAAGGAACGCAGTCCATCCGGATGGCCCGAGCAGGTCATCAGGTGCTGGCGGTCGAGCCCGACCTGGGCATGCGCAATATCTTCCTGGCCGCGCTCGGCGCCGAGCCTGCGGAAGTTCAGGACCGCGTCACCTTGCGCGAGGGTTCGGCCGGCGGCCTCGCAGCGGTGACCGGCGGCGAGGTCTACGACGCGGTGCTGCTGCTCGGGGTGCTGATGTACCTGCAGGCGAGCGAGCCGGTCATCGCCGAGCTCGCGGCGCATGTCGCGCCGGGCGGATTCCTGGCACTGGCAGCGCGCACCACGACTTCAGCACTCTGGCGCCCGGCGGCCCGCCAGGACTGGCAGGCCGCGCTCGCGGCATTCGACGAACGCGACCTGGCTCTCGCCGAGGGGCGTGACATGCGGTACATGAACGAAATCGGCGCACCGGCGCGAGCGGACGAACTCGGGGCACTCATCAGCGCCGCGACCGCGCACAGATTGATGCTGGAGAACTGGTATGGCGTGCGGATCGCCGTCGACCCGGAAGAACTCGACCCCGCGCCGCCGTCTGATGCTCGTGAACTGGCTGCACTCCTCGACGTCGAAGAACGCCTGGGCGCCACCGATCCGTACCGGCAGCTGGGCCAGCTCGCCCACCTCATCCTGCGGAGGACCCACACCGCCACGGCCGGCGACTGAGGAATGGTGCCGGTCCTGCCCGATGCCGCGCGGCTTGCCGCCTGGCTCGGAGTAACAGATAGTCGACGCACGGAATGCCGTATTTTCCGCTGACGGCGCCGCCTTGCGGCTAGCGGTGGGGGTGTCACCGGCGGCGATACCGCGGCCGTGGGCGCCGTGATCAGCCGTCCCTCGGCCGTTCGTAAAGACGACGCCTAATCGCCGGTAAATCGGAATTCGGCCTGCCACGGATCGTCCGCGTGGACGACCTCCCAGTAGCGTTCGGCGATGCGCTCCGGGTCAAAGGAGGTACCTGCAGCTATCTGGCCGGCGATGGTCAATGTGGCCACGGATGCCGTCCGGTTCCAGGTCAGCGCACAGCATCGTCGCGGCCGATCGGAGAGCCGCCTTGCCGAGGGGAACGGTCGCAAGCGCCGGGATCGGGTGATCTGCGAACCCGCCCCCGGTGACGAGGATGGTCCCGAAGCCCGCCGCCCGCATGGCCGGCGCGGCCACCTGCGCGACGACAATCGCAGCGATGACGTCTACCGAATACGCCGCTTGGAGGTGGGCGACGCTTGAGCTCAGCAACTGGTCTGGGGCGCCATGACGGCGTTATAGACGATGGCGCCCGGTGCGCCGTTTCCGAGATAGAGCTCCCTCATTCGGGCGCCTAGGCCATCGGGATCGCCGGCGTCGGCCGCGATGGTGTTGACCTGGGCGCCGGAATCGGCCAGGGTACTTGCGAGGCTGCTGAGGCCGTCCGCGCTGCGCGCCACCAGGGTGACCTGGTAGCCGCCCACGGCGAAGCGACGTGCCACCGCCATTCCAAGGCCAGGCCCACCGCCGACCAGCAGAAGGTGCGGCCATCGACCGAGCCGGAACCCGCGGCGTCGGCGAGGCCGGCGATGGTGCTTCCTCGGCTACCAGGGTCACCTGCTGGCTCGTTGTGCATGGGTACCGTTCCTTTCGCGTCGGCCGCTATGGAGTGCGGCTCGGCCTGCGGGCTATGTCGAGCTCTGACCTCGCGGAATCATTCGGGTTGGCAGACGAGGCGGCGGGCAGGTCCGTCAAGCCCGACCTCGCATCTCATCCGGGCCAGCGGTGCGTTGGGTCTGGCGGCCAGATCTGGGTCGAGCATGTCCTGCCCCGCCTCCTGGCCAGCGTCGGTGCATGGTTCACCGCGCAGATAAGTGCCGGATGTTTCCGCCCCTACCCCCTGCCCGTCCTCGCCCAGCTCCTCATCGGCCCCATTACCCTGCACCTGCTCTTCCGGCCGGCCCTCGCCTCCCACTTCGGCCCTGCCCACCCCGATCTCGACGACGCCGTCGACGCCTTCACTGACGGCTTCCTCGCCGCCGTCTCCGCCACTCCATGAACAAGCGGGTCTGGTCCCTCACTGATGACTAGACGCTAAAAGACAGTCTCGTGAGGGCCGAGATAGCGGCCGCCACGCAGGAAACCTCCACCCAGTCCGGCCATCGGAGATCCCCTCCACGAGGTGATCGGTCTGCTATCCCGCGAACTGACCTTGCCGAGCCCAGCCCACTGTGATGGACCGGCTCCTTGGCATCCTTCTGGTCCTCGCCATCCGCATCGGCTTCGGGCGGGGCGCCACCGCGCCGGGGCTGGTACCAGGCCTCGGCCGATCTCCGGCTGAAGGAAGCCTGCAAGCCATCAGCGGAGACGCCGGACACCTCACCCACGGACAGTCCCCGAACTCGCCAAGATCAGCGGACTGTCCCCGGCGCCTTCGCGTGACCTTCCGGGACGCGCTCGGCCAGACCCCGATGCATGCCTGCCAACTGGCGCATGACCCTCGCCCGCGACCACCTGCGGGACAGTGAACTCGGCCTCGCCCCAATCGCCGACGCGATCGGCTACGGCTCGCCCCGGCAGAAGTCGCGGTGCTGCACGACGGCGAGTGGGACGGGCCGGACCGAGACAGGCCTGGGCACCAGGCCAGCCAGGCGGTCGTCCATGAGGCTCCGCTGTTCGTTCCGGTTCTGATCACCACTCAGCGGGCAAAAAGCTAGCGGCGCATGCTGGACGGTCCCGTCGCCGAGTCGATGACCGCGTCGGAGTCGTGGTCGTTAGCGTCAGCTGCGGTGCGATAGGCTCTGATCCGCGTCCGAGGCAACTCGGATCAAAAGCGGGACGTGGCCCAGCTTGGCAGGGCGTCGGTCTGGGGGACCGAAGGTCGCGGGTTCAAATCCCGCCGTCCCGACATAAGCGGCGACGTTGGCTGTCCTAGGATCGCCGAAAACATACGCAGGCGGGCTGTCAGCGACGCCCGCTCCTGGCGGCAGGTGCTGAGGAACCTGGGGCCTTTGCCCAGGCGGCCCGAATCACGTTGTGTCAAGTGCGAAGCTGCGGGGCTCTTCCTGGACACTAGCCACTTCGGAGTCGGCTTGCGGTGCAGTGATGATGAGCTGATAGCGGCGCTAGCGTCCACTACGACCTGGGCACAGGTGCTCACCGCGCTGAAACTCCGTCCGGGATCGCGACGCTGCCGAGAGGCGGTGGAAGCGAGAGCCGCCAAGCTGGGTCTGAGTAGCGATCAGCTGCCGACTTCGTTGCAGAGACGGACCGCGTCGTCCGGACGGATCAGGTTCGATCTGGTCTCCATCACCTCCGGGAGGCGGCAGAGTCGCTTGCAACCGCGTGGTTCCTCCTTTGCGGCTTGTGGCCCGCTGTCCCTGCCGAGCCTCGTCCGTACGGTCTCCTGCTCGAGACCCAGGCGGCATCCGGCACGTCCAGGTGAAGACGAGCACGCGACGGGGCAAGTGGGGCACCTGGTACGTCGGCCGGTGCTCTGGCGGACCGACGCTCGAATCCGTCTTCCGTCCACCCGCCGACACGCGTCCGGCTGACAGCTACCGCACGGACACCGCACCAGAGCTGGGCCTGTCGTCGACAAAATTGCGAGTCGGCGCGCGGGCTGGCGAAACCGTCAGGCGCGTGCAGGTGAAGAGCACGACACTCCGGGACAGGCACGGGTCATGGCTGGTGAGGGTCGGCCATCGGCCTGATGGCTCTCCGACGAAGGCGGGCCTCGTCGCCTGCGACGCCGACGTAGACCTGTTCCTCATCGTCGACGGCGACCTGCTGCTTTACCTCATCCCACGTGAGGTGATCCAGGGCAAGACCTCGGTCTGCCTTCGCGGCTACACGGGCTTCATCGTTGGTGACGCGAGCAGCCTGCTGGACTCGCGCGTTCCGCCCGGGCCTGCGGCAAGTCGGCCCGCGACCGCCTGACGTCGGGCCGCTTCCGCTGCGCTGTTAGTGTGCGGCCCGGACGACCCACACCGCCGATGGGAGCAGCAGAGCAGATGAGCACGAGCCTGGCCGGCCTGATCCCGCAACCCGTGAGTGTCGAGCCCCGCGCGGGGACTCTGAGCTTGTCGGCGTGCCCGGCCGTAGTAGCCAGCGGCACTGGTCCGCACGAGCAGACTGAGGCCGCCGCCGCGGTGGTGCGTCACCTCCTCGGCCTGGTCCCGTGGACGGCCGGGACCGCGGCCGGAGAGATCTCCGGGGTCGCCCCCGTGTGCCGCGTCGCGGTTGACGAGAGTCTCGGCAGCGAGGCGTACCGCCTCGTCATCGGCTCCGGCGGTATTGCGATCACCGCGGGCGATCGTGCGGGTGCGTGCTACGCGGCGCAGACCATCCGGCAGCTGCTACCCGACGACGCCTGGCGATCGGCGCCGCTGGACGGAGCCGCTGCGTACGACCTGCCGTGCGCCGAGATCGAGGACCGGCCAGCGCTGACGTGGCGGGGCGCGCACATTGACGTGGCCCGGCACTTCGCCACGAAGCGCGAGCTGCTGGCGCTCATCGACGCCCTCGCGGCCCTCAAGCTGAACAGGCTGCACCTCCATCTCACCGACGACCAGGGCTGGCGGATCGAGAGCCAGCTGCATCCCGCGCTGCACGAGATTGGCTCGCACCGCAGCCGCACCCGGATCAGCCTCAACTCCGAAGAGCCGAAGGTCTACGAGGACATCCCGCACGGCGGCTACTACACGCTGGCCGACTTGGCGGAGATCGCTGCGTTCGCCCGGCAGCGCGCGATGGAGATCGTGCCGGAGATCGACCTGCCCGGCCACAGCACCGCACTGCTCGCCGCGCTGCACGAGCTCGGCGCAGGCACGGCGCCGCCGGGCGGCTACGAGGTGAGTCCCGACTGGGGCATCTTCCCGAACCTCATCGCGCCAACGCCTGAGACGATGCGCTTCCTGCACGACGTGTTCGGCGAGCTGCACCGCGCGACTGGCGCTCGCTACATCCACATCGGCGGTGACGAGTGCCTGCTCGACCACTGGCGCGAGGACCCGCGGGTCGCGGCACTGTGCCGCGAGCGCGGCCTGGCGAACGCCGAGGAGATGCACGCCTCGTTTCTGCGCGAGCTCGCCGATCTCCTCGCGGCGGACTTCGGTGTCCGGGCGGTGGTCTGGGACGAGGGGTTCGCCAGCTCGGGCGGCCGGTCCGGGATGCTGCGAGCGGACACGGTCGTCATGGCGTGGCGCGGCATGAAGGTCGCACGGGAGGCAGCGGCGGCCGGTCACGATGTCGTGGCCGCGCCCGTACTGCCGCTCTATTTTGATTACTACCAGGAACGAGGCACCACCGAGCCAGTCGCCATCGGCGGGCCGGTCCGGCTCGGGGATGTGGCCAGTTTCGCGCCGGTGCCGCCGGACTGGCCGCCGTCAGCGCGGGAGCACCTGATCGGCGCGCAGTTCCAGGTCTGGACCGAGTACATCCCGGACGGGCGCGCGCTCGAGTACATGATCTTCCCGCGTGCCTGCGCGCTCGCCGATGTAGCGTGGTCGGGCGGGCCGGTTCCGCTGGCGGGGGAGGCTCCGCTGGCCGGGCAGAATGGCGGGCGGCCGGCACTGTCCGACCGCGTCGAGGCGCAGCTGCGCAGGCTGGATGCTGCCGGGCTGGAGTACCGGCCGCTGGCAGGACCGCGTCCGTGGCAGCAGGGCGGATCGGGGCCGCGCCGCTTCCGGCCGGGCTATCTGGTGGAAGATGTCGCCGTCCGTCTGGGTCAGCTGGCCGATTCGCCGACGGGGTAACTCGCCGATCCGCCGCGGGGTAACAGGCGGCGGAATGTGCCGGTGACGTGCTGGGTTTGACCGGACGGTCTCGGCATGCCTAACTTAAGACCGACCGGACGGTATGACAGCGGTCCGGCAACGAGTGAGCCGGAGCGTGGCACATGGTGGTGAGGTCGAAGGAACCCACCGGACGGGCCGGTAAAGCCGCCCGGCCGCCGGTCAAGGAACGGCTGCTGCGCGTCGCGACCCGGCTGTTCGCCCGGCATGGCTTCGAGGGCACATCTGTGCAGGACATCGTGGACGCCGCCGGCGTTACCAAGGGCGCGATGTACCACTACTACGGCTCGAAAGACGACCTGCTCTATGAGGTCTACCACCAGGTGCTCACGATGCAGAAAGTGCACCTGGAGGAGATCGCGGCCGGGCCGGGCACGGCGGAGGAGCGGCTGCGCGCCGCCGCGATGGACGTCGTGCAGACGAGCCTGGACAACCTCGACGACATGATCGTGTTCTTCCGCTCGCTGCACATGCTGCCCGACGACAAGCAGGCGCAGGTGCGCGCGGAGCGGCGCGAGTATCAGGAGCGCTTCCGGGCGCTGGTCGACGAAGGCGTCGCGGCGGGCACGTTCCGCGCGGACATCTCCTCAGACATCGTCGTGCACTACTTCCTCAGCGTCGTGAACCAGCTCGGCTCCTGGTACCGCCCCGACGGCACGCTGTCCGCGCCACAGGTTGGCGGCCTGTTTACCGACCTGCTGATCGGCGGCCTCGCGGTTCGCTAGGTGAGTCGCCACAGGCTTGCCAGCAGCGGGCGTGCTTACCAGCAGGCAGGCGTGCGGTCGGCCCAGTGCTGCGCCGCCTCGGGTTGGGCAGCCTCGAGCTGCGCGGCCAGGGAGAGCAGGGGCCCTTCGCCCGCCGGGCGACCGACCAGCGAGACGCCGATCGGCACGCTGTCGGCGGTCCAGTACAGCGGCAGGCTCACTGCGGGCTGCCCGGTCATGTTGTAGACGCCGGTGAACGGGGTGAACAGCCCCTGGCGCCGCAGGTTGTCCATCACATCGCCATCCTCGGCGAAGAACTCGACGCGCTGCGGCGGCAGCCCGAGCGTCGGGGTCAGCACGATGTCATACGCGGCCGTGGCCTCGATCGACGCGCGGGCGGCCAGCTGCAGCGTGCTCATCGCGGCGGCGTAGTCATGCCCGCTCATGCGGCGGCCGTAGTCGCGCCAGGCCCTCGTGACCGGCCGTAGTTGCTGCTCCTGTGCGTCGGTGAGCTCGGTGTCGAGCGCTTTCACGCCCCAGACCGTGTTGAAGCAGTCAGCGATCTCGGGCGAGAACGGCAGCTGGATGTCCTCCACCTCATGACCGAGCCCGGCCATCTGCCGGGCCGCCTCGTCCCAGGCGGCGATGCAGACCGGGTCGGGCGTCGTGCCGTTGGCCGGGGTCGCGTAGCGCCCGATCCGCAGCCGGCCGGGCGAGCGGCTGCAGTAAGAGAGGAACGTCTCGCCCGGCGACAGCGGCGGTGCCCAGTACGGATCGCCCGGCATCGGGACCGCGAGCGCGTCGAGCAGTGCGGCCGCGTCGGCGACAGACCGGGCGAGCGGTCCCTGGATCGACAGTCCGGGACCCTCGTTGCCGCCGTTGCTCACCCGGCCGCGGGACGGCTTCAGTCCGACCAGGCCGCAGACACTGGCGGGGATCCGGATCGAGCCGCCGCCGTCGCTGCCGTGAGCGAACGGCACAAGCCCCGCCGCGACCGCTGACGCTGACCCCCCGCTCGAGCCGCCGGCGTTGCAGGCCAGATCCCACGGCGATCGCGCGGGCCCGGTGACGTCGTTGTCGGTGTAGCAGCAGGTGCCGAACTCCGGCGTGCTGGTCTTGCCGAGGCTGATGGTTCCGGCCTGGCGGAGTAGCCGGACCGACTGTGCGTCGGTGTCGGGCACGTTTCCGGTATAGATGCCCGAGCCGAAGGTGGTGCGCACTCCGGCGGTCGCGGCCAGGTCCTTGATGGCGGTGGGCACGCCGAAGAGCGGCGGCAGTTCGTTGCGCGGCTCGCGGGCTAGGCGGTCCGTCGCTGCCTGTGCCTCGTCACGTGCTCGCTCGGCTGTCACCGTGATGAACGCGCCAAGGCGGTCGTTCAGCGTGTCGATCCGGCCGAGATAGTGCGCGACAAGTTCGACGGGGCTCAGCTCGCCGGACCGGATCGCGGCAGCCTGCTCGAGGGCGCTCAGATCATGAAGATCAGTCACATACAGCAGTATATGCAGACCGACTGGTCGGTACCAGGCCGGAGTGCCCTACGGCGGGCGGGCGGTTACGTGTCCGGATGGGCAACCCAGCAGGCAGTTCTGGCACTTCGGGGACGTAGCGGGCGTTGGCATTACCGATGGGGCGGTCAACTTCTCTACGGCGGGCGTCGCGCGCGGCCCAGACAGCGCAGCAGGGGTACCCGGCACCGGGCAGTCACGCAGTTGGGGGCGAGCCCGGTGCGCCCGGCGACCCAACCCGGCCTCTTCCGGCACCGGGTCAGGGAAACGGGACTGGGAACGGCCAGTCGCCGCCTGGCCACGTGCCCTTCGGCCAGCAATCCTGGCGGCCGCCGTCGCCGGGGCGGCGGATGGCGGGCAAGATCGCGCGCCGGACTGGCACGACGGTGATTGTGCTGGTGCTGGCAGGGGCACTGGCATTCGGCGTGCTCATGCTCGCCACGCCTTCGGCGCACAACGCCCGCGACATCGCGAAGACGTTCGACCGCGAGCACGGCGCGCCATATCCAGGTGTAGTGGTCCCGTTCCGGTTCGCGACCGCGCTCGAGGCCACGGAGGACCACCGCTTCGCCGATGAGCCCGGAGTGGACCCGGTTGCCGTCCTGCGGGTGGTTTACGGTGCGGTTACCGGTAAGGGCGACGAGGGCGGCGCGACCCTCTACCAGCAACTCGCCAAGATGCTCTACACGCCAGGCCGGATGACGCCGACGGCCGAGGCCGAGCAGGTAGCGCTCGCGGTCAAGCTCAAGTACACCTACAGCGGCGCCGAGATCCTGCGGCTGTATGCCGACGTGGCCTACTTCGGCCACGGGTTCTACGGTCTGTCCGAGGCGAGCTGCGGCTATTTCGGCGTCTATCCGGATCAGCTGTCGTGGCCGCAGGCGGCGCTGCTAGCCGGGCTCGTGCAAGGGCCGACTACCGACGACCCGATCGAGCATCCGGCAGCCGGGCTGGCTCGCGAGCAGCATGTGATGGGCCGGCTCGTCACGGTCGGGGCGATCAGCCAGGCCAGCGCTGACAGCTACCTGAAGATCCCGCTGTCGAGCCTGCTGGCCGACGCGGGGGCCTGCCGGGGCTAGCAGCTCCGGCCCGGAGCTCCCGGCGGTGGCGGCTGCCCGAGGGGTCGCGGGGTCAGGATCTGCGGCGGTGCGATGCCGGGACGCGCTCCGGCTGGCGCGCGGGCTTGCCGTCGGCCTCCGGGCCGCGGTGCACCGGGGCGGCGGCGACAAAGGCGGTGAGGTCCTGGTCCCGGTCCTGGTGATCGGTCTCCCCGCCGGACAGAACGGGCGGTTGCTTCGCCTTCCAGACCCACTTGCGGTACGACCAGAACCGGAAGATCGTGCCGAGGACCGTGCCGACGACGAGGGCGGCGTTGTACCAGAGCTTGCTGCCACCGAGCCCGGCGGCATCGGTCAGCCCGATGCAGGCGTAGTAGATCAGCAGGCCGACCGCGTTCAGCACGAAGAACAGGATCGACTCGCGAGTGGTGCCCTGACCCTGGCGGTGCCGGAAGGTCCAGTAGCGGTTGCCCAGGAAGGTAACCACGGTCGCCAGGATCGTGGCGATAGTGATGGCCTTGTACTTACCGATGTCGTGCAGGGCGTTCGCAACCCCGAAGGTAACGATTGTGCCGGCTGCCCCGATAACGAGGAACTTGAAGCCCTCGTGGATCAGGTGGCGGAAACGCTGGTAGAGCCCGCTGATGCTGCTCACGCTGGTCTGTTCCTCCTGCCGCCTGACACCGGACGTGGTCACGAGGCTACCGCCCCGCAAGCACTGAGGGTGCCCGTCTGGGCGGTTACCATACCGTCCGCGGGGGAGTTATTCGCTTCGAACTGACAGACCCTTTAGGTAGGGTCGCGGACGTGCTAGATCCGGACATCCTCATTCGCGCTACGGGCCTGACCAAGCGGTTCGGTGACTTCACCGCTGTGGACGGGATCGACTTCGAGCTCCGGCGCGGTGAGGCCTTCGGATTCCTCGGGCCCAACGGCGCCGGCAAGTCGTCGACCATGCGCATGATCGGCTGCGTCTCGCCGCCGAGCGGCGGTGAGCTCACCATCTTCGGCCTCGACCCGGTCACCGACGGGCCTGCCATCCGGGCCCGGCTCGGGGTGGTGCCCCAGGAGGACACTCTGGACGTAGAGCTGTCCGTCCGGGAGAACCTGCTGGTCTACGGCCGGTACTTCGGCCTGCCCCGGCCGGTCATCGGCGAGCGGACCGACCGGCTGCTGGATTTCGTCCAGCTGTCCGAGCGGGCTGGCGACACGGTCGAGCCACTGTCCGGCGGCATGAAGCGGCGGCTGACGATCGCCCGCTCGCTGATCAACGAGCCCGAGGTCCTCATTCTGGACGAGCCCACTACCGGCCTGGACCCGCAGGCCAGGCACGTCGTGTGGGACCGGCTGTTCCGGCTCAAGCAGCAGGGCGTGACCCTGATCCTGACCACGCACTACATGGACGAGGCCGAGCAGCTGTGTGACCGGCTGGTCGTCATGGACGGCGGCAGGATCGCCGCCCAGGGCTCCCCGCGGGAGCTCATCGAGACGTACTCGACGCGGGAGGTACTTGAGCTGCGGTTCAGCACCTTCGAGCATGACCAGGCGGCGGAGAAGCTCGCCCATGCCCCGGCTGAGCGCCGCGAAGTTCTCGCTGACCGGGTCCTGCTCTACGTGGAGAACGGCGACGCGGCACTGACGGCCGTCCGCGGCCTGGGCCTGGAGCCGCTGACCTCGCTGGTGCGGCGCAGCACGCTCGAGGACGTTTTTCTCCGCCTGACCGGGCGCCGCCTGGAGGACGGATGAGCGCCGCCACGCTCCAGGCCCGGCGAGCGGATCCGCGGACCGGCGGGCCGCTGACGATGGCCATCCGCGCGTTTCAGTTCTGGCTGGTCAATTACCGGCGTACCTGGCGGGGATCGATCTACTCCAGCGTGCTCAACCCGGTGCTTTACCTCGGCGCCATGGGCCTCGGCCTGGGGAGCCTGGTCGACAAGCACGGGACGGCCCACCTCGGCGGAGTGTCGTACCTCGCCTTCCTCGCTCCGGGGCTGCTGGCGGCCAGTGCGATGCAGACGGCGGTGGGGGAGTCGCTGTATCCGGTGTTCTCAGCCGTGAAGTGGCAGCAGACGTATCAGGCCGCCGCGTCCACGCCGCTGAAGCCCGGAGATATCTTCCGGGGCCATGTGATGTTCACCACGATGCGGCTGACGATGAACATGATCGTCTTCCTGGTGATCATGGCGGCTTTCGGGGCGGTTCAGTCGGCCTGGGTGATCGCCGCGCTTCCGGTCGCCGTGCTCACCGGGCTCGCTTTCGCCGCGCCGCTCGACGCCTTCGCGGTCACGCAGAAGAACAACGACCAGGCCTTCAACGTGATCTTCCGGTTCGGGATGATCCCGCTTTTCCTGTTCTCCGGCACGTTCTTCCCGATTAGCCAGCTGCCGGGGTGGATCAGGCCGCTCGCCTACATCACGCCGCTCTGGCACGGGGTCGCGCTGTGCCGCTCGCTGAGTCTCGGGACGCCGGACGTGCTCGGCTCGCTCGGCAACATCGCCTACCTGCTTATCGTCGCGGCCGCCGGCCTCGTCGCCGGGCAGATCACCTACCGGCGGCGGCTCCATGTCTGAGCAGATGACGTTCGCCAGCTCGGTGCGGCACCTGCCGCTGCGCATCCTGCCGCCGGCGCTGCTGGCCGCCCGGCGCGGCGCGCTCGGCGGCCGGGGGAGCGCACACCTGATCGAGCGGCACGCGCGCGTGTACCGGCGGACCTGGCTGGTGCTCGCGTCGGGTTTCTTCGAGCCGCTGTTCTACCTGCTGTCCATCGGCGTCGGGATCGGCGAGCTCGTCGGCAGGGTGTCCTACGAGGGGCACGCGGTCGGGTTCACCAGCTTTGTCGCGCCCGCGCTGCTCGCCACCTCCGCGATGAACGGCGCGATCTTCGACTCGACCTTCAACATCTTCTTCCGGCTGAAGTACGCGAAGCTGTACGACGCGGCCCTGGCCACGCCGATGCGGTCCGGCGACGTTGCACTGGGCGAGATCGGCTGGGCACTGATCCGCGGCGGGCTCTACGCGATCGCCTTCATGATCATCATGCTGGTGCTCGGGCTGGTGCACTCACCGTGGGCGATCCTCGACATCCCGGTCGCGCTCCTAGTCGGCTTCGCCTTCGCTGGTGCCGGGATGGCGGCAACCACATTCATCAAGAGCTGGCAGCACTTCGAGTTCGTGACCCTCGCCACCCTGCCGATGTTCCTGTTCTCCACCACGTTCTATCCGCTCAGCGTGTATCCGCGGCCGGTCCAGATCATCGTCGACATCACGCCGCTGTACCAGGGCATCGCGCTGCTGCGCGGTCTCACGCTCGGCTTCGTGACGCCGGGCTTGCTCTGGCACGTGCTGTACCTGGGTGTGATGGGCCTGGTCGGCCTGGCGATCGCGGGCACCCGCATCAGCAAGCTGCTGCTCCGCTAGGTCAGTTCGGCTGGGAGCATGGACTCATGATCGGCCGACTTCATCACGCCGCGTTCGACTGCCCCGACCCGGCCGCGCTGGCCGCGTTCTACTCGGAGATGCTGGGCTGGCCGGTGACCTATCGCGACCCCGACTGGGTCGTCGTGGCGGCCAGCGACACCTCCTCCGGGCTGGCGTTTCAGCGGGCGGCCGGTTTCAGGCCGCCGACCTGGCCCGACCCTGCAGTGCCCCAGCAGGTGCACTTCGACATCATGGTCGACGACCTGGCCGACGCTGGCCTGAGAGTGCTCGCCCTCGGAGCGAGAAAGCTGCCCGGTGACGGCGTCTACGCCGACCCCGCGGGGCATCCGTTCTGCCTCGTTCCGCGGCCGGGCTGGGCGCCGCCCATCGGCGCCGCCTGACGGCTAGCTGCCCTCCGGCCGATACGGACCACGTGGTTCCTCATCTGGGGCCGGCGGCTCGGGGCGCGGCGACGCGTCGCCGCCAGGCTCAGCGACTCCGCCGGGGACGCCGTCCTCAGTGCGCAGGCTGACCGGCCGTCCGGCGAGCACCGCCAGCGAGGTCCACAGACCGGTGTCGATGTCGCCGACCAGTTCCCACGCCCGCGAGATGCCGAAGATCAGCGAGACGACGAGGGCGTAGCCAATCGTTTCCACACAGTCGCTGCTGCCCGGGCGGGCGATCGCCAGAATCCCGCTGATCAGCTCGGTTACGAAGATCAGCAGCAGGAAGAAGATCACTCCTACCTGCCCGCGCTTCTGCCGGACCGCTGACTGGCTCGTGACGATGGAGCGGACCGCAGCCGCGGTGAAAACGACTCCGATTACGCCCAGGACGACGGCTGGATATCCCACATTGGTCTGCGGAACTAGCCCGAAGAGCGAGACCGCGAGCGCGTTCGTGAAGGACAGCAGCGCCGCTGCTGTGCGGATCTGCTGAATCACCCGCGGGCCGAGATCAAGATGTCGCCGCGGCGCTACCGACATGGCGACGAACAGCAGCCCGGTCAGCGCCGCGCCCGCGCTGGCTACGGCCACCAGCAGGCTGCGGAAGTCTTCTGCGATCACCGCGCCAACATATCCCGACCCGGGGCGCGCAGCCTTACCCGGTCGCGCGAGCCAGGCGCTCCAGCCGCTCGTGCAGCTGTGGCACGAAGAACTCCTGCTCCGGCTTCATCAGGACGCTGCGGAGGATGCGGGCGCCGTCGGTGTCGGCGGTGACGCCGGGGTGGCGCGCGCGGAGCGCATCCGCAGTGACCCGCAGAGTGCTCACGAAGACCGGTTCGCTGGTGTTCGTCATGCCAGCCTGCAGCACGCGCGCGGACGCTGCGTCGATGGCGGACATACTGCAACCGCCGGTGACCGGGAAGTAGCAGACGATGTCCAGCTCAGGTTCCTGGTAGAGCTCGAGGCTGGCCGAGCCGCGCAGGCGGCCGGCCCAGTCCAGCGCGGCCCGGCGGCCGGCGGCCAGCGACTGACCGAGTCCGTCTGGCGTCGGCGGCAGCACCTGGAACGTCAGCCACAGCGCGGCTGCGGCCGCGCCGGCCCGTGAGCACTCCAGGCTGATCTCGCCCAGGTGCAGCTCACCGGAGGTGAAGTAGGTATACGGCGAGTCGTGCAGGTAGAACCGGCCGACGCCGGGGTCGGCGAACAGGACCGCGCCGCAGCCGTAGGGCTGGAGCCCGTGCTTGTGCGGGTCCACGACGACGGAATCGCAGCCGGCGATCGCCTGCCACGGCGCCGGGTCAAGGCCGGCCGGGCCGTCCTGTCCGGCCAGCAGCGTGAAGAAACCGCCGTACGCGGCGTCGACGTGCACGCGGACTCCGTGGCGGCGGGCGAGGGCGAGGACGTCGTGGACCGGGTCGATGGCCCCGAGGGCGGTGGTGCCGGCCGTGGCCACCACGGTGCCGATGCGGCCGGCCGCCAGCACGGTCTCGAGCTCGCCGAGATCCATGCGTCCGGCGGCGTCGGTTCCGATGGCCGTTCCCTCGAGGCCGAGGACGCCGCACATCCGACCGTGCGTGTAATGCGCCTCCGCGCTGTAGGCGATGCCGCGATCAGGGTGCAGCTCGCGAGCCACGTACAGCGCCTCGAGGTTGGCAATCGTCCCGCTCGTGGTCAGGTGCCCGAGGTGCTCGCCGAAGCCGAACATCGTGGCGAGCTGGCTGACGACCTCTTTCTCCATGGCGGCTGTCGCGGGGCCGCCGTCCAGCGCGTGGTTGTTCGGGTTGATGAGCATCGCCGCGAGGTACCCGACGACGGCGGCGGGATGGGGCGGCTTGAGCATCTGACCCGCGTAGGCCGGGTGGAAGAACGGGTAGTTGTCGGTGAGCCTGGCCAGCGATGCGAACGCGGTGCTCAGCTGCTCGTCGTCGACGGCAAGTGCCGGATGCGGCTCGAACTGGCCGAACCCGGACTCCCACTCGCGAATCGCCGCCACCGCGCTTGCGAGCCACCGCTCCAGTTCCACCGGCTGCCTCCTGCCGTTTCTCGTGATCGCGGTCCGAGCCTGCCATAGCCGGGCCTGATAGCAGAACGGACTGTCAGAGGGCGCTGATGTACTGCCGGTCGTGAGCAACACGCAGGACTCGAGCGCGGAGGCGACCATGACCGGCATCAAGGAGGAGCTGCACCGGAGCCTCGCGCAGAGCCGGGCCGGGTTGCTGTCCCGGCTGAACGGACTCAGCGAGTACGATCTTCGCCGTCCGGTGACCCCGACGGGCACGAACCTGCTCGGCCTGGTCAAGCATCTGGCCGGACTCGAGTACGCCTACCTCGGCGAGACCTTCGGACGGCGGCCGCCCGAGGTGCTGCCGTGGTACCAGGATGGCTCGGTCTGGCAGAACGCTGACATGTGGGCGACGCCCGCTGAGTCGAGCGACGACATCCGCGGGCTCTACCACCGGGCGTGCGAGCATGCGGACGCGACCATCGTCGCGCTCGACCTGGACGCGCACGGCTCGGTGAGCCATTGGCCGGAGGGCGAGCGCGACACCACGCTCGGAGTGATCATCGTCCGCATGGTCGCGGAGACGGCGCAGCACGCGGGCCACGCGGACATCGTCCGCGAGATCATCGACGGCCAGCCCGGCCCGGACCACGATGAGGCCTTCGACGGTGCCGAGTGGCGGGCCTATACTGCCCGGGTCCAGGCGGCTGCGGACGCCTTCGTGGTGGTGACCGGCCTGCAGACGTTCGATGGCAGCTGACTTCGCGCCTGTATGCGCGCCTGCCGCTGCTTCCGCGCTCCCCGCGGCCGCCTCAGGAAGTCGTAGATTAGTTACATATTTTGCCCACGTTGTGGTATCAACGTGACATGAACGGGTCAAGACCGGTGAATGCCCGCACCACGAACAACAGGGACTAGCCGGCTGGCACTGCTGCCACCACGGTGAGGAGTTTCTGCATGTCTGCCAGACGAAGCCGAGGACTGCGAAGCGGGCTGGGCGTTACTGCCCTCGCGGCTGCGGTCGCCTTGCTGGGCGCTGCTTGCTCATCGAGTAGTTCCGGCAGCGGAGCCCAGACTCTCAAGATCATCACCTGGGTGAACCCGCCAGCGGTGACGGCGCTCAAGACGATCGACACGGAGTTCCACAAGAAGTACCCGAACATCACAGTCGACCTGCAGACGGCGGCGAACGTCAACGGGCCCTACTTGACGTTGCAGGAGACGACGGTCGACTCGAGCACGGCCGACATCATCACGAACGTTGCGCCACTGCAGGCGATGCCGCTCAAGCCGACGCGCCAGAACATGAGCACCTGGCAGTTCTGGTCCGCCAGCAACGTGTTCCGGCCCCTCAACGGGCAGAGCTTCCTCAGTGACTACTCCAAGTCGGCTCTCGCGGCTGAGACATACAACGGCAAGACATACGGGCTGGTCTCGGGTGCCTACCAGGAAGGCGTCTTCTACAACAAGCAGATCTTTGCCAAGTACCACCTCACCCCGCCGACGACGTACACGCAGTTCATGAGCGAGTTGCAGACGCTGAAGTCCCATGGCGTCACGCCGCTGTTTGTCGGGCTTGGTGACGTCGGGCCGGTCTACCTGCAGTTCCTGTACTACGAGCTGATGGCGAGCGTCTGGTATCCGTCCGCGCCGGGCGGCAACCTCGCCACCGCCATCGAGAAGGGCACCGTGAAGTGGACGGCCCCGCAGTTCACTACGGCGATGACCGAGGAGAAGGCGATCGCCAAGTACCTGGAGCCGGGCTACACCGGAGTGCCGTGGGAGAGCATGCCCGGTGACTTCGCGAAGGGCGACGCGGCGATGCTGCTGGACGGCTCGTGGGACCTCGCGGCCATCCACCAGGCCAACCCGAAGCTCCAGGTCGGCTTCTTCCCGGTGCCGGGAAGTAACACGCCCGCCGACAACCAGGGCGACCTGGACGACAACCTGACGATCTCGGTGCTGAAGAACGCGCCGGACAGCGCCGCGGCTCTGAAGTGGCTCGCGTTCTTCTCCCAGCCGTCGGAGTACGAGCAGTATGTCGACATCACCGGCATCTCGCCGAGTGAGAACGGTGGCACCTACAGCAGCTTCGCTGCCACCTCGCTGGGCTCCCTGTTCGGCAAGGGCCTGAACCAGAACGTCTTCTACCCTGTGCTGTCACCGCAGCAGGCGTACTGGGACCAGCCGGCCAACTGGCCGACGCTGCAGCAGGACGTCATCAACGGCACCAAGACACCCGCCCAGGCCGAGGCTCTGTATCAGGGCGACTGGAAGACCTCGTGAGCGATGGTCGTCTGGTCCCGCTAGTCACTGCGCGTCGTGACTAGCGGGACCGCTGCCGACAGTCCCCGCGCCGCGAGCGCGCCAGCCACGGTCCGGCAGTCCGGCCGGCGGCGCCGGGCCAGCCCGGCGCGCCTGCTGAGCACCGGCTCGCGCGTCGCGATGTGGTCCGGGCTGCTGCTGGGGCTGGCGGCCTACGTTCTGTTCGGCCTGGTGCCGGCGGCCGCCAACGTCCTGGTCTCGCTGACGAATTACTCCGGCCTGGCTGGTGCGAGCACGAGCTTCACCTGGTTCGCCAACTACACAGCGCTGCTGACAACCGAGCGGCCCGGGTTCATATCCGGCATCATCGCCACGGTCATCTTCGTCGCAGCCGTGACGATCCTGCAGAATGCCTTCGGCCTCATGCTGGCGCACCGGCTGCTCGGCGACAGCAAGCTCAACTCGTTGCTGCGCGTGCTTGTCTTCCTCCCGATCGTGCTCGGCGTGACCGTGGTCGGGCTCGTCTGGATCCTCGTCTTCAACCCGCTGGAAGGCCCGGCGGCTTCCCTGCTTGGCGCATTCGGCATCCACTCGGCGTTCTTCGGCTCGGCGACCGCCGCGATGCCGCTCGTTATCGGCGTCCAGATCTGGCAGAACCTCGGATTCTCCACGCTGGTCTTCATCGGCGGCCTGCGCGCGATCAACCCGGACATCTACGAGGCGGCGAGTCTGGACGGCGTCACCCGGTGGCGGCGGCTGCGCCGGATCACGCTGCCGCTGCTCGCCCCGGCCGTATCGGTCAACCTGCTGCTGGCCATCGTCGGCGCGTTCACCACCTACAACCTGATCTACGTGCTGACCGACGGCCAGAACGGCACCGACACCCTCGGCATGCTGGCGTTCAACTCGGCATTCGGCACGTCAGCGGACCTGGGATACGGAGCTGCCGTGAGCACTGCCCTGTTCATCCTGACGCTCATCGTCGCCATCCCGGCGATGATCGTGCTGCGCCGCCGCGAGCGCAGGATGTTCACGTGATGGCCGGCCGCGTCCTGCGCCACCCGCGCGCGATCTCCCGTACGGCCTCGGCACTGCTCGTGGTGATCCTCTTCCTGCTGCCCGTCCTGTACGTGGTGATGATGGCGTTCGAATCGCCGGCGCACTTCCTCCGCTCGCCGATGGTGCCGCCGACGTCACCCGTCCTCAGCAACTTCAGCCAGGCCTGGACGCAGGCCGACCTGGCGCCCGAGCTCGTCAACACTGTCCTGTACGCCGTAGTCGCGGCGGCGATCACCACGCTGCTCTCGGTACTGATCGCGTTCCCGCTCGCTCGCCGGCTGGTCCGGGGAACATCGGCTCTGTACGGGCTGATCTTCGTCGGGCTGTTCCTGCCGTTCGCGATCATCCCGCTGTTCGTCGAGGCGCGGATGCTCGACCTGTACAACAACCGGATCGGCTACATCCTGCTGCATGTCGAGCAGGGCCTGCCGCTCGGCGTGCTTCTGATAACGGCGTTCATCAGCTCGATTCCGGCCGAGCTTGACGAGGTGGCCTGGATGGAGGGCATCGGCTACCTGCGCTACCTCATGCGGGTGATCGTGCCGCTGATCCGCCCCGCGCTGCTGATCGCGTTCCTGTATGCGCTGCTCAACGTGTGGAATGACATCATCGGCCCGGTGGTGCTCCTGGCGAGCTCGAACCTGTTCCCGGTCACGAAGGGCATCTACACCTTTTTCGGCGCCAACGAGAGTCAGTACACGCTGCTCGCCGCGGGCGTCGTGATCGTCAGCCTGCCGGTGGTGCTGCTGTTCGCCGCCTCGCAGCGGCAGCTGATGCGCGGCACGACGCTCGGCTCGCTCAAAGGCTGACGCCGCTCACGCGGGCCAGGCGGAGCGGCCTGCGCACCGGCCGGCTTGTGCGAAAGCTGCGGGGGCGGGTAGACAGTCACCCGTGAATATCGGTGTCGTGTTCCCGCAGACAGAAATCGGTGCCGACCGCGGTGCCGTCCGCGCATTCGCCCAGCGGGTGCAGGAGCTGGGCTTCAGCCACATCCTCGCCTACGACCACGTCGTCGGGGCCGACCCGGTCGTTCACCAGGGCTGGGACGGGCCGTACGACGTGGACACCACGTTCCACGAGCCGTTCGTGCTGTTCGGCTACCTGGCCGCGATCACGTCCCTCGAGCTAGTCACCGGGATCGTCATCCTGCCGCAACGGCAGACAGCGCTCGTCGCCAAGCAGGCAGCCGAGGTAGACCTGCTCACCGGGGGCAGCTTCCGGCTCGGCATCGGCCTGGGCTGGAACGCCGTCGAGTACGAGGCCCTGGGCAAGAACTTCGCCGACCGGGGCCGGCGCGTGAGCGAGCAGGTCGGGCTCATGCGGCAGCTGTGGACCGAGCGCGCGGTGACCTTCCGCGGCGAGTACGAGACGGTGACCGGAGCCGGCCTGGCGCCGTTGCCGGTGCAGCGGCCGATCCCGGTCTGGTTCGGCGGCCAGTCGCCGCCCGCCTACGTTCGGATCGGTCAGCTGGCCGACGGCTGGTTCCCGCAGGTGCCGCCGGACGCCCGGCTCGAGGACGCCCGGGCGATCGTGGACCAGGCCGCCACCGACGCGGGCCGCGACCCTGCCGGGATCGGCATGGAGGGCCGCATCAGCTGGGGCGACGGCGCCGAGGAGAAGCTGGCCGATCACGCCGGCCGCTGGCGCGCCGTCGGCGCGACGCACCTCTCGGTCAATACCATGGGTGCCGGGCTGGGCGCCGTCGACGGACATCTGGAAGCGCTCACCCGTGCTGCTCAGGCCCTCAACCTGACAGAAACGAGGTAACCGGCGCTACCCCTCGAAGTAACGCCGCGGATTGCGCACGAGCATGGTCTCGATCTGATCATCGGTGACGCTGCGCTCACGCAGGGCCGGCAAGACGTCATCGAAGAGATGCTCGAAGTGCCATCTCGGCGCGAACACCGGCACTGCCTCCGGCGGGAACCAGTCGATATAGCAGGACGCGTCCTGCGACAGAACCATGCGGTCGGCGTAGCCCCGCTCGCAGAGCGCCGCCACGGTGACAACCCGGTCCTCGAATGGCGTGATGAGGTCGAGCCCGAACCGGTCCATGCCGAGGATGCAGCCCGCGTCGGCGAGCTCGGACAGGTAGTCCAGGTCAGTGGTGTCGCCGCTGTGGCTCAGGACGACCTTGGTCAGCTCTGCGTGCTCCTCCCGGAGCACCCGGAGGACATCGCGGCCGGTGCCGGAGTGCGGATGGGTGTGGACGGTCACCGGGGCGCCAGTCTCGCGATGGGCCTGGGCCACAGCCCGCAGTACTCGCTCGACGCCGGGCGTCAGGCCCGGCTCGTCGATGGCGCACTTCAGGAACGCCGCCCTGATCGGTGTTCCGGCGATGCCGCTGGTCAGGTCAGCGATGAACAGCTCCGCCATCGGGTCGAGCCTGGCCCGGATGGGGCAGGCGGTAGCGGAAGTAATGCGGGATGTCGTTGTAGGTGTACAGGCCGGTGGCGACGATGATGTTGAGCTCCGTGCCCTCGGCGACCCGGCGGATCCGCCGGACGTCCCGGCCGAGGCCGAGCACCGTCGGGTCCAGGATCGTCTGGCAGCCGCGGGCGGCCAGCGCGTTCAGCTTCGTGATGGCGTCGTTGACCCGCTCGTCCTCGTTCCAGGTGGCCGGGTAGTTCGTGCGGACCTCTTCGTTGAGGACGAAGACGTGCTCGTGCATCAGGGTTGTGCCCAGTGTGGTGTTATCCACAGCACCGCGAACGGTCTCGACCAGTGCCATGCAAGCACCGTAGCGTGGAGGGCGTACCGACCGGTAGGTAGCATTGTCCGGAATCGCCGGTCGTCCGGGCGTGCTCAGGCCCCGCAGGAGGCAGCAGATGGACTTCGCATTCGACGACCGCACGGAGGAACTCCGCGGTCAGCTCGGGGCCTTCATCGACGAGCACGTCATTCCGG
Source organism: uncultured Actinomycetota bacterium (assembly GCA_963711535.1). Taxonomy (GTDB): domain Bacteria; phylum Actinomycetota; class Actinomycetes; order Streptosporangiales; family Streptosporangiaceae; genus JAJYUU01. The sequence goes on from CAVQEN010000020.1 coordinate 405,415, forward strand.
CTGAGAAGGTTTTCGAGGAGCAGGCCGCCGAGATGGCGAGCCAGGGCCATGGCTGGGAGCGGCCGCCGGTCATGGAGGAACTCAAGGCGGAGGCCAGGAAGCAGGGCCTGTGGAACCTGTTCCTGGCGCACCATCCGCAGGGCGCCGGGCTGACCAATCTGCAGTACGCGCCGCTTGCCGAGCTGACCGGCCGGTCGTTCATCGCTCCTGAGGCGCTGAACTGCGCGGCACCGGACACCGGCAACATGGAGGTGCTGGCGGAGTTCGGGACGGCCGAGCAGCAGAAGACGTGGCTGCAGCCGCTGCTGGACGGTGAGATCCGGTCTGCGTTCTGCATGACCGAGCCAGACGTCGCCTCGTCCGACGCCACGAACATCTCGACGAGCATTGTCCGCGACGGGGATGTCTACGTGATCAACGGGCGGAAGTGGTGGTCGAGCGGCGCAATGGACCCGCGCTGCAAGATCCTCATCGTGATGGGCAAGACGAGCCCGGACGCAGATCGGCACCGGCAGCAATCGCAGATCCTGGTACCGGCGGACACTCCGGGGATCACCATCAAGCGCGGCATGCACGTCTTCGGCTACACCGACGGCACGCATGGTGGCCACGCCGAGATCGAGTTCGCCGACGTCCGCGTGCCGGTCACCAACGTCATCTCCGGCGAGGGGGAGGGCTTCGCGATCGCCCAGGCCCGGCTCGGGCCTGGCCGCATCCACCACTGCATGCGGCAGATTGGCGCGTCCGAGCGGGCGCTGGAGCTGATGTGCCGCCGCGTCCTCGGCCGGGTCGCCTTCGGCAAGCCGCTGGCGGACCAGGGCGTGATCCAGGACTGGATCGCGGAGTCACGGGTGCGGATCGAGGCTGCGCGGCTGCTGGTGCTCAAGACCGCCTGGCTGATGGACACCGTCGGCAACAAGGGCGCCCACACCGAGATTCAGTCGATCAAGATCCTCGTCCCGCAGATGACCGAGTGGATTCTCGACAAGGCGATCCAGGCGCACGGAGCGGGCGGGATCAGCCAGGACTACCCGCTGGCGCTGATGTGGGCGCATGCCCGGACGCTGCGGTTCGCCGACGGGCCCGACGAGGTCCACAAGCGGTCGCTCGCCTACCGGGAGCTCAACAAGTACCGGTAGCCCGGTCAGGACAGCACACCAAGCACAGTAACGACAAGCACAGGCAAGCAGGAGGAACAGATGTCAGAGGCGACCCAGCGAGTAGCCGTTGTCACCGGCGCCGCGCGCGGTATCGGTGCGGGCACGGCTAAGCGCCTGGCCGCTGACGGATACGCCGTCGCGGTGCTTGACCTGAAGGAAGGCGACTGCGGCGCGACCGTCGACGCGATCACCTCAGCGGGCCACCGGGCCCTCGCCGTCGGCGCGGACGTCAGCGACGCCGAGCAGGTCCAGGAGGCCGTCGACAAGATCGCCGAGACCCTCGGCGGCCCGGCCGTCCTGGTCAACAACGCCGGCGTCATCCGGGACAATATGCTGTTCAAGATGACTGTCGACGACTGGGACACAGTTCTCGGCATCCACCTTCGGGGCTCGTTCCTGATGAGCAAGGCCTGCCAGAAGCACATGGTTGACCAGCGCTTCGGCCGCATTGTCAACCTGTCCTCAAGCTCCGCCCTGGGCAACCGCGGTCAGGCCAACTACTCTGCGGCGAAGGCTGGCATGCAGGGCTTCACCAAGACCCTGGCCATCGAGCTGGGGCAGTTCGGCATCACCGCCAACGCGGTGGCGCCGGGCTTCATCGCGACCGACATGACCGCCTCGACGGCGGAGCGGATGGGTATCGGCTTCGAGGACTTCCAGAAGGCGGCGGCCGCTAACATCCCGGTTCGCCGGGTCGGGACGCCCGACGACGTCGCCAACGTGATCTCCTTCCTCGTCAGCGAGGGCGCCGGCTTCGTGTCCGGCCAGGTCATCTACGTCGCCGGCGGCCCGCTGTGCTAACCGATGACGCGGTCGGCGGCGCCTCGGGAAGCGGCGTTACCTCCGGAGCGACCGGCAGCAGGACAGTAAACGCCAACGGGCGCCGCGCGACCGACGCCGACGGGCTTCGCGTGCAGGTCGCCGAGTTTCTCGCTGCGCATGACCCCCGGACCAGCGACCCGGCCGAGTTCCTCCGTGCCCGGTTCGACGCGGGTCTCGCCTGGGTGCATTACCCGGCGGGCCTCGGCGGACAGGGGCTGCCTCGTTCCCTCCAGACGGTTGTTGATCGCGAGTTCGAGGCAGCGGGGTCGCCGACTAATCACCCGGAGCGCAATGGCATCGGGCTGGGCATGGCCGCGCCGACGATCCTGGCGCACGGCACTCAGGAGCAGAAGGAGCGCTGGCTGCGGCCGCTCTGGACCGGCGAGGAGATCTGGTGCCAGCTGTTCAGCGAGCCCGGCGCCGGGTCTGACCTGGCCGGGCTGGCGACGCGGGCCGTGCGCGACGGCGACATCTGGACGGCGAACGGGCAGAAGGTGTGGACGTCGGTCGCCCATATTGCCAGCCGCGCGCTCCTCGTCGCGCGGACGAACCCGGATGTGCCCAAGCACGAGGGGCTCACGTACTTCGCGCTGGACATGACGCAGCCCGGAGTCGAGGTGCGGCCGCTGCGGCAGATCAGCGGGGAAGCCGAGTTCAACGAGGTCTTCCTCACCGACGCCCGGATCCCCGACGCCGACCGGATTGGCGAGGTCGGTCAGGGCTGGACTGTCTCGATGGCGACTCTCATGAACGAGCGCGTGTCCATCGGCGGCGGAGCGATGCCGCGCGAGGGCGGCATGATCGCCTCGGCCGCGCGGACCTGGCGCCAGCACCCGGAGTTGCGGACGCCGGGCCTGCACGACCGGATGCTGCGGCTATGGGCGGATTCCGAAGTCGCGCGGATCTCCGCGTCGCGGCTGCGGCAGCAGCTCGCGGCCGGCCAGCCCGGGCCCGAGGGGTCGGCGGCGAAGCTCGTGTTCGCACGGCTGAACCAGGAGATCTCGGAGTTCGAGGTCGAGCTCGACGGCGCCGACGGCCTGCGCTACGACGACTGGACGATGCGCCGGCCGCAGGGCGCGAACTTCTTCGGCCGCAATCCCGGCTTCCGGTTCCTGCGGGCGAAGGGGAACTCGATTGAGGGCGGGACGTCGGAGATCCTGCGCAACATCGTGTCGGAGCGGGTGCTCGGCCTGCCGAAGGAAGCCCGCGCCGACACCGGCCCGTGGGAGGACCTGCCCCGATGAGTGAGGCAACTGTGACGCAGCCCCCGTCCCCGGCCAGGGCCGGAGGGGCCGCGCGGCCGCTCGACCTGCTGTACAGCGAGACCGAGATCGAGCTGCGGGCCGCTGTGCGGGACGTGCTGGAGGACAAGGCTGCCTGGCGTGACGTGCTGGCCCGCACGGAGACACCGGAGACATATGACAGTGAGCTCTGGCGCACCCTGGCTGCCGACGTCGGCCTCGCCGGGCTGCTGATTCCGGAGGACCTCGGCGGCGCCGGAGCGAGCTACCGTGAAGCCGCAGTCGTCGCAGAGGAGCTTGGCCGGTCGGTCGCCCCGGTGCCGTTCCTGGGCAGTGCCGTGGTGGCGACGGCGGCGCTGCTGTCTGTCGGCCACTCGGCGCTGCTGAGGGAGCTGGCCAGCGGTGCGCTGACTGCTGCGCTGGCGGTACCGTTCGCGGCGGCGCCTGTCCCGGCCCCTGCGCGAACGGTGCGGCTATCCGGTGCGCGCGATGGCGACGAGCCCGGCATCTACCGGCTGACCGGTGAGGTGCGCGGCGCCGCCGACGCCCTGCCGGCCGGCATGCTGCTGGTGCCCGCGGACGGTGTGCCGTTCGGGCTGTTCGCAGTCGACGTCGCCGAGGCGAGAGCGACCGGCGCGCTGAACGTGGTGCCGGTCGTGTCGCTCGACCAGACGCGGCAGCTTGCCGATCTCTCCTTCGACAGTGCGCCCGGGCGGCAGATCGCTGTGGGCGAGCAGGCAGAGGCGGCGGTGCACGCGGCGCTACTGGCAGGCGCCGGCGTGCTGGCGTCGGAGCAGTTCGGCCTGGCCGAGCGCGCCCTGGACATGACCGTCGCGTACGTCAAGGAGCGCAAGCAGTTCGCGCGCCCGGTGGGCGGTTTTCAGGCCATCAAGCACCGGCTGGCGGATCTGTGGGTCGCGGTCAGCCAGGCGCGCGCCGTGGCGCGCGCGGCGGCCGACCGGCTGGCTCGCTGGGAGGAGAACGCCGCCGAGACCGAGCTGATCGTCGCGCTGGCCAAGCAGGCCTGTTCGGACACAGCGCTGAAGGCGGCACAGGAGATGATCCAGCTGCATGGCGGGATCGGCTTCACCTGGGAGCACCCGGCGCACCTGTTCCTGAAGCGCGCGAAGGCGGACTCGATCGGGTACGGCACAGCAGACGCCCACCGGGCATCGCTAGCCAGGCTCGCGAATCTGCCGGCTCCCCTGGCCTGACCTCGGACATTGCTTCCGGATGACGCGCGGTGGCCTGATCTGCCAACTAAAACCGCTTCTCAGGCAATTTCCGGCGATTCCTGGCGAAGACCCAGGTGAGATGCCGTAACGTGGTCCGTCTCCGGAGTCGCGCCGCGCCAGGCTGCGGCCCTCCCGGCAGATACGGAAGACCTGCAAGGACGCAGTAAATGGCAGACATCCAGCAAGCGCCTGGCCAGGAGCAGGCCAGCACCGCGCCGGAGGCGCCTGCCGGTGCCGGGAGCGCTTTCGGGCCGGTGCCGGTTGCGCGGCAGGGTTCGGGTGCTGCCACTGCCTCTGTATTCACGCCGCATACGGCTCGAGCCAGCACCGAGGCCCCGCCGACTGGCGCTATCCACCACGTTGAGCTCTGGGTCCCCAATCTGGATCGCGCGATCGTCAGCTGGGGCTGGCTGCTCACGTCGCTTGGCTACCGGATGTTCCAGGACTGGCCTGGCGGCCGCAGCTGGCAGTCCGGCCACGCCTACATCGTGGTCGAGCAGTCCCCGGCGCGTACCGCCAGCCGCCACGACCGCTGCCGTCCCGGCCTGAACCACCTCGCGTTTCACGTAGCGGGCCGGCGGCAGGTCGACGAGCTCACCGCCGAGGCACTGCTGCACGGGTGGCGCCTGCTGTTCTCCGAGACGCACCCGTACGCAGGCGGACCGCAGCACTATGCGGCCTACCTCGAGAACTCCGATGGCTTCGAGGCCGAACTTGTCGCGGACTGAGCTCAGCGCGCAATGCGGCCGCCCGCCAAGGCCGCCGTTACGCTGGGTCAGGTGGCCTTGACTCGGCTTCGTGACTGCTTTTGCGGGCACCAGTTGACCCCGTTCGACGCTTCCGAGCCGGTTGCGCGACCACTGAGAGCAACCGGAACTGCACACGTGAGCCACGTAGCGCAACGCTGGTCACGCTGGCAACAAAAATCAGTCGAACCTCTCATAATGGTTGATCAGACGCATTGACGAGTCCTATTTACACTTTAAAATATAATTATCGGCCTTCACTGATCGACGCGAGGGTATGTCGGCTCACGCCAGGAGTAAGGCCGGAAAGGGTCAGGTCATGAACAGAATCCGTACTCGCGCTGTAGTCGTCGTCGCTAGTTCAGCCTTCCTCGCTAGCGGCTTCGGCTTGACTGCGGTGGCTGTAGGCTCAGCCACCTCAGCGACAACCACGCTGGCCAGTGCGCAGACGACCCCGTGCCCGAACACGACCGTCATCGACTACTGCGTCTCGAAGTGAGCGGGTCAAGCCCAGGGAAGCGACGGTAGCAATTTGGCCGCGGAGAGGCCGCCCGCTCGATTTGTCCGAGATTACACGCTGGCATCGCGCCTTGCGCTCTGTAAGCTGGGGACGCTATGGAGGCGCAATGCGTTGCTGGGATGAGTCAGATGCCTCGCGGTGATTCGCGGCAGCAGGACGGTCGCCGAGCGGCGTCGCAATACCTTCAACAATTGCTGCTGAAGCCTGGTAGATACAGGCAATCCTGGGAGCAGTATGTGTCCCGAGAGCGGCGCGGCACGATCAACCAGCTGGCAGTCGCGGAGGTCATAGGCCGCCATCTCTGGTCGGCGCCGCGCTCTCCCGCAGACATCGACATCACACCCCACCAGTTGAAAGACACAGTCTCCCGAGCGCTGACCGGTCGGCTTCTTCAGCCGGCCGGCACTCTCTCTGTTTATCGATGCGTTCGGCTTTTCGGAGCATGAGGCCGGGCGTCTCTGGCGCCTCTGGAATGGATCAGCTTCGATCGGCGTAATGTCCGGTAGTCACGCTGTGCCCGTACATGCGGAAACTGAGGTATCCGAAGTTCTCGGACCGCGACATCATCAGAGTCTATCGCTGCATGATCATGTCTACGTCGGCGAAGACGGACGGATCGACCGGGCACGGATGCTTCACGTGATCGAAGCTATTTCTCCGGGCGTCGACCGGATCCCTTTTCTCTGTGACACCAACGTTCTCACGATCGAGGTCGGCCAGGGCGGCAAAGAGATCAGTGGCGAAGTACGCCAGATCGGTGATGACGTCTACTTCACCGAGATCCTGCTGGCCAGGACTCTGGAGCTAGGTGAGACCATCACCCTTGAGTATTGGCTGACTTATCGCTTTCCTGGCAACCGAAATGATCCTGCCGAGCGAGAGTTCCGGCGGGCAGTAATGCGGCATGCAGAGAACCTGGATATGCGGGTTGAGTTTCATCCCGAGCATCCGCCTGCCCAGGTCTGGTGGGCGCATTGGGACGGAGTCGACGGCGGCGTTGTCCAGCGCGAGGAAGCGACATTGGATAGTCAGCACTCCGTCCACCGGTATCTCCGGTCACTCGACAAGACAGTGGCAGGGTTCTACTGGACCTGGGACTAACCCAGTGGGATCAGTCAACTCATTAACGGGTGCTCGCTCAGTCCATCGACCGCGCGACGCATGGGGATGGTGCCTGTGGTGACGGATACGACCGGCACGATGGGACAGCGTGTTGCGGCCGAGTACCTTCGGCAGTTGTTGCTGAAGCCTGGTCGATACCGTGCGACCTGGCAGGAGCGTGTCGCCCGACCGCGGGAAGATGTGATCAATCAGGCGGCAGTGGCCGAGGTCTTAGCCGAGCGGGTTAAGGCAGGGTCGCGTACAACGTGGGACGGTCATTCGAGTGCGCATCAGCTCCGGGAGATTGTCTCGGAGGCTCTATCCGGCAGACAACTCGGCAGACAGACTATCGAGATGTTCGCCGATGCCTTTGAATTCGCTGATCACGAGCGGGATCGGCTGGAGAAGCTGCAGAGCGGCTCGCGGCGGATCAGCGTGCTGTCAGGGAGCCACGCTGTGCCAGCAGACGCCGAGCGTGAAGTGGTGGATCTGCTCGGGCCGCGTCGACATGAGACCCTTTCGCTACACGACCACATGTATGTCGGCGCCGACGGCAGGCTCGAGCGCAGCCGGACCATTCAGGTCCTCGAGGCGACCGCTGATGACGTTGATCGGATTCCGTTTCTCTGTGATACCAGCGCTCTGACGGTCGAGGTCGGTCAGGGATGCAGGGAGGTGGATGGGCAGATCCACCAGGTAGGGCCTGGCGTGTTCGCTACGCACATAGTGCTGGCGCGGACACTGCAGCGCGGGGAAACGACCGCGCTTGACTACTGGCTGACATTCCGCTCATCGGACGGTCCGGAGTCGCCGTCACAACGCGAGTACCGTCGGGCCGTCATGCGCCAGATGGAGAATCTGGACATCCGTGTGGAGTTCCACCCGGACAAGCTTCCTGCACAGGTGTGGTGGGCTCACTGGGACGGAGTCGAGGGCGGGATTCTGGGCGAGGAACAGGTGGCACTCGATGCTGAGCACTCGGTTCAGCGTTTCCTGCGATCGCTGGACAAGACTGTCGCCGGGTTTCGGTGGACGTGGAAATGATCCGGCACTACCCGGATTCAGAGTCAGGCGCTGGCGGCAGAACTCCCGGCCTCGCGTTCTGCCGCACATAGGCGCGCACGAGGGGATGGATGTCGTCGCGCGTTGCGCTGCCGCCGGCAGATCGCACCAGGCCCAGCCTCGTCAGTTCGGAGAGAACGCTGTTGTCACTGTCGGCGGCTTGGCTGAGCTCGCCCGCCATCACGTCGTCAGGCGGTGCCATGACCATGCGCGACAGTGCCGACTGCGAGGCGCCGGAGAGGAAGCGATGACTCAGTTCAATCGAGTCACGCACGGTGAGATCCTCGGCCGCGAGGAGATCGATGATGCTGGGAGAATCCAGCTCACGCGCGAACTCGGCGATCGACAGCTGTGGCCGGGCGGCTAGGACGACTCCGGCGAGACGCACCGCCAGCGGCATTCCGGCGCACAGCGTTGCGACGGTGCGCGCAGCGATCGGTTCCGCCGAGACGCGGTCATCGCCGGCCACCCGGTCAAGCAGCGTCAGCGAGTCCGAGACCGACAGATCATGCATCTCGAAGACACAAGCGCTTTCCAGGGCACCGAGCCGGTTGCGGCTTGTCACCAGGACGCCCGCGCCGGCAGTGCCAGGAATGAGCGGCCGAACCTGCGCCGCCGACAGCGCATCATCGATGACCACCAGTACCTTCCTGCTGGCGATGATCGACCGGTACAGCGCGGCCCTGGGCGGACCGGCGATCGGAAGCTCGCGGGCAGGTACTCCCATCGTCTGCAGTGCGTTGGCGAGGGCTTCCTGCGGATCGCGTTGTTGTTCCAGGCCCCCGAGCTCGATATACAACTGGCCGTCTGAGTAGCGGCCCGCGAGCTTCGCAGCAGCTGCGCAGGCTATTGCGGTCTTGCCCATTCCGGGGCCGCCCGTGACGACGACGATGGGTACGCCGGGACCGTTCAGGCGCCTGACGATATCGACAATTTCCGAGGTACGGCCCGTGAAGTCGGCAGGCGGGGCAGGAGTCTGTGATCCCGGAAGGCGAGGGGTAAGCGCCGCGACCCGGGCCGGACGGTTGAGCGGAGCGTCGGTCGTCGATTCCTCGGCGAGGATTCTCCGGTGCAGGACTGACAGCACGGCGCCGGGTTCGGTGCCCTGCTGTTCGAGCGCAGCCTTACGGGCGACCTGGTAGACCTCCAGTGCTTCCTTGCGCAGGCCGAGTGCGTGGCAGGCACGCATGAGCTGCTCGCAGGCCCGCTCACGGCCCGGGTCGGCGATTACTGCTGCGCGCAGCTGGCTGAGGAGCTGATCGTGCTCGCCGAGGGCGAGTCGTGCATCGACGAGAGTGTCGGCGATCGCCTGCCGCTGATTCGTCAGGCGTGCGACCGCACTCGCAAGCACGGGCGTTACCGGAAGATCAGGCAGCGGCGGATCGCCCCACAGCGCGAGAGCCTGCACGAAGGCTGCTGATGCGGTGGCCGCGTTTCCCATGTCGAGTTCTGCTTGTCCCTGAGCGGCTAGATCCGTGAACTCGTCGACGTCAAGTTCACCGGGGCGGACCTGGATGAGGTAGCCACGCTGCTGACGGTGCAGGGGAGCGCGCCCGCCTGGTGGGCCCGCCGTGACGAGGCGGATGGCGCAGTCGCCAAGCGCGTGCCGCAGCCGGCTGATGCAGACGCGGAGCGCCGCCTCGGGAGCGCGGGGCGGCTCGTTTCCCCAGAGTGCGTCGATGAGGAAGCTACGAGAGCAAGTCCGGTTGGCGCGTAGTAAGAGGACGGCCATCGCGGACTGCAGCAGCGGCTGCGCGATGACGGCTGCGCCGTTGCCCGCGTCGACATAGAGCGGGCCGAGGATGCGAAACTCCAAAAGCTGCTCACACTCCCGGGTAACTGCATCGCCATCGCGGCTGAGCTTCTGCCGATGTCCTGAAACGTACACAGTTATCGTGCTGCGCTCCAGACGCGATCTCTACGGGGCGCGCGCATCGGTTACACCTGGGCAACACCGACGTAATGGTGGCCTGGTTAAGGTCGTCACCGCGTGTTAATGGGGTTCCTGCACTTTCGTACCTATTCGGACCAACCATTCCGGGGCGACCATGATGAGTGCTGCCAAGCCATCTGGCGCGGCGTCTGGTGCGGCGCGAGGGCCGGTCCTCTGCGTGCTGCCAGGGACAGCGGACTCGGCAAGCGCGGCCCGGCGGCTCGCGCATGAGATTCTCGGTGACGCCGACCCGTCGCTGGAAGTGGTAATGCTGGTCGCGAGCGAGCTCGTTACCAACGCCATCGTGCACAGTCAGTCGGGAGCGCCGGGCGGGACTGTGACGCTTGCGCTGTGCCCGGGACCAGCCGGAGTCCTGGTGCAAGTATGCGATGGTGGCGGCTCGTCCGAGCCGCGGCTTGCCGCTCCCGATGAGGAAGCCGAGCACGGCTACGGCTTGCGGCTCGTCGATGCCCTCGCCGACACCTGGGGGACCATCGCCAGTCCGGAAGGCCGGGTCACCTGGTGCCGGATCGGCAGCCGGGCCCAAATCGTCGGGCAACTCGCCGGATGACCATAGAGGCGCGAGTCCGCCGTCCGCTATGCCCGAATCGGGCTGCATGTCGGCAGGCCTCCCGCAAGCTCTGCTCTCTGGTGCGCAGCACGCGCGGCAGACTGGCGGGTCCGAGGGCGGCGGCTGGGGTTATCGTCAGTGGCACAGCCTTCAGGGGAGTGGGGGGCAAGATGCCCGTTTTCATGGTCGAGCGGCGTTTCGCGGAAGAGCTTGAGGCCGCCTCGGATGTTCTCGACGGAATAAACCGGATCAACGAGGAGGAAGGAGTCCGCTGGCTGTACTCGTTCCTTTCGTCCGACCGGCGCAAGACGTACTGCCTCTACGAGGCGCCGTCGTCAGACGCGATCCGCCAGGCTGCTGCCCGGGCCGGCCTGCCCGCTGACGTCATAACTGAGGTGACGGAACGGCTTCTGCCCGACGGCGCGACGGCGGCAATCTGAGAGGCCGGGCCACGATAGGCCGGCTGTCGCCATGACGCCGTGGACACCGCCGCTGCCGCCACGGCTGGTGGCGGTCCGCCAGGCGCCCCTCGTCGGCCGGCGCCTGGAGCTGGTGACCATGGAGGCCGTGTGGTCTCAGGTGACCGCGGGCAGGCGCCAGGTCGTCTTTCTGGGCGGGGAGCCCGGTGCCGGAAAGACCCGGCTGATCGCCGAGATAGCCGGTGCGTTGTACGACAGCGACGGGACCGTGCTGGTCGGCACCTGTGGGTCGGACGTCGGCATCTCTTATCAGCCGTTCGCCGAGATGCTCGATCATCTTTTCGCGGCGACCGCGGAGGGCGCCCTGGCCGAGGTGGTTGCCGACAAGGGGAGCGAGCTCCTGCTCCTGTCGCCGCGGGTCAGGCGGCATTGCCCGGAGCCTGGCCGGGCCGATGACGGGAGCCGACGGGGTGCGCCGGGATCTGTTCGAGGCGGTCGCCCACGTGTTCCGGTCCCTGGCCGATGAGCGCCCGCTCGCCTTGATGATCGACGACCTGCACTGGGCCCAGCTGCCGACGATCGCCATGCTCGAGCACGTCGTGCAGACCTGCTCGGAATCACCGCTCCTGGTGGTGGCCGCCTTCCGGAGCACTGTTCCGGACCGGTCCGACGAGCTAGCAGCACGGGTGGCCGAGCTGCACCGGCTGGAAGGCGTCCGGCGCCTGGACCTGAGTGGCCTGGACACCGAGGCCATCGCCGAGTTTCTGAGCCTCCGGGCCGGGCTGCCCCTCAGCGAGGCGCGTGCCCCCGCAGCTCTGCTGCGGGATCGGACTGGAGGCAACCCGTTCTTCCTGCGGGAGCTGTGGGCAGATCTGGAGCGCCGCGGCGGGATCACAGCCTTGCGCACGTCGCAGCGGGTGCCGTCCACGGTCAGCGATACGCTGTCCGCCCGGTTGTCCGGCCTCAGCGCCGAGGTACGGGCGGTGATCGAGCTGGCTGCGGTCCTGGGCTCAACCTTTGCTCTGGCCACCCTGGTGGCCGCGAGCGAAACCGGTCAGGCGACGACGCTCGCCTCGCTGGACGTGGCTATGGGCCTTGGCCTGATCGAGTCCGACGGACCGGCCGGTGACCGCTACTCGTTCGTGCATGCCCTGGTCCGCCAGGCCGTGCTAGACGGGATGCTGCCCTCGAGGCGGATGCTTGTGCACGCCCGGGCGGCTGAGGCTCTTGAGCGCCAGCCGCCCCACGCTTCGCTGGTACCCCGGCTGGCCCACCACTACCTCGCGTCGCATGTCCTGGGCTTTCACGATCGTGCCCTGCGCTACAGCCGGGACGCGGGGAGGCTGGCCGAGCGCAGCCTGGCCTTCGAGGACGCCGCGGTGTGGTTCGAGCGAGCCGCCGAGCTGCCTGAGTGCGACCCGGCGGAACGCGCCGAGTTGTTGCTCGCGGCGGCTGCCGATTACGTGCGGGCTTGCCACTTCCCGCACGCTCGCGATATCTACGGGCGGCTGTGTGCCATTGCCGGTCCGCCGGTCCGCCTGACCGCCGCGATCGGCTTCGAGGACGCTACCTGGAGACCCGGGCTGGTGGGCACTCAGGCGGCTGACCTCCTTTCGGCCGCGCTGGCTGAATGCGGCCTCGACCACCAGGATCCGCTCTACGTACGCGGCCTGGGCAGCCTCGCGCGCGCCCTGGCCCTAGCAGGCGAGACGGGCCGGGCCCGCCAGGTCAGCGCACGGGCCACCGATCTGGCCGCCCGCCTTGGCGACGAGCCGGTCCTCGTGCACGCCCTGAGTACCAGCATGTGGCACGGGACCACGCCTGACCTCGCCGCGGAGCAGCTGGAGCGCACCACGGCGGTCCGCGACCTGGCTCGGGAGAGGCTCGACTACGAGACGCTCGGAGCCGCTGCCAACTTCTCGGCTACAGTCAGCTACCTGGTCGGCCGGCCCGATACACTGCGCGCCGCCACGGAGGACGTCCGCCGGTCCGTCGGCGCCACCGGCCAGCCGTACTACCAACACGTCTACTGCTATCTGGCGCAGACCGGGGCCTTCTTGCAAGGCGACTTCGACGGCGCGCGCCAGTGGGCGGATGCTTCCCTCAAGCAGGCCGACACCTTCGGCGATGAGATGACCGAGGGTCCTCACGGCGTGCAGATGTTCATGCTGGCCCGTGAGACGGGCACTCTCGACCGCTTCCGCCCGTACATCGACGGGCGCGAGACGTTCAGGCAGCGCTGGGTCCCGGGGCTTGTCGGCCTGTATACGGAGCTCGGCGTCGAGACTGGGGTGCACCGGGCCTTGCGTCACCTGATGGGCAAAGACCTGGCGGCTCGTAGCAACGAGGCGCAGTGGCCGATGGAGCTGGCGTTCCTGACCGAGGCCGCTCTGGCCGTGCGGGACACTCAGGCCCTGCAGGCGCTGCGGCCTCTCCTCCGCGAGTACGCGGGGCTGAACCTGGTGTGCGGGACGATGATCGCCGTATTCGGGAGCACCGAGCGCTATCTGGGCCAGGTGGCCGCCTGCCTCGGGGAGCAGTCCGAGGCCGACCGGTGCTTCGCGGCCGCATTGGAGATGGACCGTCGCATGCGATCGGTCGTGCACACTGGCGAGACCCTGGCGCGCCACGCCGTCTTCGCAGCGGCAACCGGCCGGCCCGGACTGGCCCGGGACCTGGCGGAAGAGGCGCGCCAGCTCGCCGAGCCGATCGGCCACGTGCGCGTCCTGCGGCTCCTGGAGACAGTCGCCCGCCCGGCTGGGCCTGACGGCCTGACGGACCGCGAGCTCGAGGTACTCCGGCTGCTCGCTGGCGGCCTGAGCAATCAGGAGATCGGGACCCGGCTGCACATCAGCGCGAATACCGCCGCGAATCACGTCCGGAGCATCCTGATGAAGACCGGTGCGGCCAACCGGACCCAGGCCGCTATGTACGCCGCCACCCGCCAGATCACGTGACGGGCGGGGTGCTTGCATAGTCAGGTCTGACCATCGGCAGCGCGAGCGGAAAAGGTCAGTTCCGGTCATGACCAGTCCGCTCTTTTTCCTTAGGTTCTCGATAAGGCGCCACGTCGCCGGACGCCGGCTGCCCGTGAGCGAAGAAGGAGACGTTTCCATGACCGAGCTGGCCGCACTACCTGAACTGTCAGAGAAAATCACCGGCGGGGTCGTTAGCCCAGAGGACACCGGCTACGACGAGGCCCGGAGCGTGCACAACGCCATGATCGACCGTCGTCCCGCCCTGATCGCGCGCTGCGGGACAGCGGCAGACGTGCAGGCGGCACTCGATGCCGGGCGCCGCACCGGCCTTCCCATCGCGGTCCGCGGCGGCGGGCACAATGGTCCCGGCTTCGGCACCGTGGACGGCGGAATCGTCATCGACCTGTCCCCGATGCACGGCGTCGAAGTCGATCCGAACCGGCGCACTGCGACAGTGCAGGGCGGCGCGACCTGGGGAGCCGTGGATGCCGCCACCCACGAGCACGGCCTGGCCACGCCGTCCGGGATCATCTCCTCGACCGGCGTCGGGGGCCTCACCCTCGGCGGTGGCCATGGGTACCTCTCCCGCCAGTACGGACTCGCCATCGACAACCTGCTCGAAGCCGAGGTGGTCCTCGCCGACGGCACCATCGTGCGCGCTTCCGAAGATGAGCACCCTGACTTGTTCTGGGCCCTGCGGGGAGGCGGCGGCAATTTCGGGATCGTCACCTCGTTCACGTTCCGCCTGCACCCTGTCCGCAACGTGATCTGCGGCCCCACGGCGTGGCCCATCTCGGCGATGGGCGACGTCCTCAAGTGGTACCGGGACTTCCTTCCGGCGCAGGACAACGACCTTTACGGCTTCTTCGCCGCCATGACCGTCCCTCCGGTCGACGCCTTCCCCGAGGCATTCCACCTTCACAAGGCATGCGCTGTGATGTGGTGCTACCTGGGCGACCCCGCCGCTGCGGACGAAGCATTCGCTCCCGTGCGGGCCATGCAGCCAGCCTTCGACGGAATCGGCGAGGCGCCCTACCCGGGCCTGCAGTCGGCCTTCGACGGCCTGTACCCCAAGGGGCTGCAGTGGTACTGGAGAGGTGACTTCTTCCGGACCATCCCCGACGCCGCGGTCGAGGCCCACGTGCGCTTCAGTGAGGACCTGCCGACCATGCACTCGACGATGCACATCTATCCCGTCGACGGCGCCGTGAACCAGGTCGCTCCCGCGGACACCGCCTGGGCGTACCGGGACGCGACCTTCTCGCAGGTGATCGTCGGCGTCGATCCCGACCCGGCCAGAGCCGCAGAACTGAAACAGTGGACCGTCGCCTACTCCGATGCCACCCATCCCTACTCCGCCGGCGGAGCCTACGTGAACTTCATGATGGGCGATGAGGGCCAGGACCGGCTGAAGGCCACCTACGGCGAGAACTACGACCGGCTCCGGCAGGTCAAAGCCGCCTACGACCCGCATAATCTGTTCCGGATCAACCACAACATCCCCCCGGCGAGCTGACGCTTCCGGACCTGGGCATAGCCGTGCACCGCAGGGCCGGGCGGCGTGAAGGGAGCGGCAATGACGACGCCGTGCACAAACGTTTCCCAGTGGGCGATGGCGGACGAGGGCTGGGGTCGCAAGGCGGCGGACTTCGCGACGCTCAGCGAGCTGGGCAACTGCCGGGAGTACGTCACGGTGCAACATCGGCTTGGAGTCGATGCCGGAGACCGGCTGCTCGACGTGGCGTGCGGGTCCGGCCTCGCCATCGAGCTGGCACGCCTCCGCGGTGCTTCGTGCTGTGGAGTCGATGCCTCGGCCAGGCTGGTTGCGGTGGCCCGGGACCGGAACCCGGGATGCGACATCAGGGTCGGCGACATGCATGCCCTGCCGTGGGACGAGGCGTCATTCGACGTTGTCACCAGCTTCCGCGGGATCTGGGGCACCACACCCGGCGCGGTTGCCGAGATATACCGGGTTCTTCGCCCTGGCGGGCGCGCCGGCGTAACGGTATGGGGTCACCTGAAGGTGTCTCCCGGGGCCTGGGCGCTGGCGCCGTTCCGCCTGGCTGCAGCGGAGAAGGTCGACAACCAGGCTGTGATGGTGTCGCTCGGCCGACCAGGCGCGGGCGAGCAGCTTCTGGAGTCATATGGATTCCTCGAAGTTCAGCGCCTCCATGTTCCGTTCGTGTGGGAGTTCGCCGACCCGCAGCTGTATGCGCGCGCGCTAGCCGCCACCGGCCCGGCCTATGAGTCAATAGTGAACGTCGGCGAGGCTGAGTTCCATCGCGCAGCCGTCGAGCAGGCTCGGGGGCAGCTCCGTGAAGGCTTGCCTCTCCGTGCCGAAATCAACGTCGTGGGCTACCTGGCCCGCAAACCCGATCGAGCCGAACGCGCATGAGCGCCAGTTTCCTCGACGAGCCCCCGGTGTCCCCCCGGGTGCGGGCGCTCTACGACGAAGACCTCGCAGACGGCGGCTATGTGTGGAACGTATCCCGGCTTTGGGCGCACCAGCCAGACACCCTCACGCGGCTGTTCGAGCTGATGTCTGAGGCATTCACACCGAGCGGCCTGAGCTTCCGCCAGCGCGGGATCCTGGTGACCGCGGCCGCCTCGGCCCTCGGTGACTCGTACTGCTCGCTGGCGTGGGGCGGGAAGCTGGGCAAAGCGTCGGACGCCGCTCTCGCGGCCGGAGTGCTGAACGGCAGCGACGCCGGGCTGACCGACCGAGAGAAGGCCATGGCCGTCTGGGCTCGGAAGGTCGCACGGGACCCGAACGCGACGACACTTGCCGACATCCAGGTGCTCCGCGACTCCGGGCTCACCGACGGGCAGATCTTCGCCATCACCGCGTTCGTGGCACTCCGCCTGGCGTTCTCCACGATCAATGACTCCCTCGGTGCTCAGCCCGACGCGCAGCTAGCCCAGTCTCTGCCCCCGGCGGTGCGCGAGGCCGTGACCTACGGCCGGCCTGTAGGTACCTGAGCGCCTGTGTCATGCTCTGGCACCTCGATGAGCACCGCTGGCGGTGACCCGTGGATCGGCCTGGCCGCGCCCGACGCGGCCGTCAAGCCGGGCGAGCTGACACCTCCGGCGGTCGAGCACGCTGGACAGCTCATTTGCCTGCCGGGGGTCGGGCGAGCGAGCCGGGAGTCTCAGCGCCCGGGCCTTCCTGGCGGGGCTGGAAACACAGGTTTAACAATTCTGGCGGCCTCAGGCGGCGTTGTGCGGCCGGCGTAACTGTCATGAAACTTGCCCGAAACGAGGCCATGGGAGACATGAACCGTACCTGACGGAACCGAAGCGGTCGGCTGGACCGTGCTGGCCGCCGACGCCTGGCACCCGGCAACCCTTCGCTTCAGCCTCTGGAGGCGGAGAGTGTTTAGTCCGTACGCGAGCTGGCTCAGCTCGGGCGATAACGCCTGGCAGCTGACCGCGGCGACGCTTGTCGGTCTGATGAGCATCCCGGCGCTGGCAGTCCTGTATGGCGGGATCGTCCAGCGCAAGTGGGCCGTGAACACGATGATGATGGTGTTCGCTGCATTTGGCCTCACCCTCATCGTCTGGGTGCTGTGGGCATTCAAGATGGGCTTCGGCACCCCCTGGATATCGACGTTCGTGGGAGTCCCTGGTGACATCCTCGGGCAGGCGGCAGAACAGGCCCGGGCCCACATTCCGCTGGTATCCGGGCCGGCTTTCCGATTCCCGCAAGGCTCGCTGGTGTATTTCCAGTTCGTCTTCGCGGCGATCACTCCGATCCTGTTTATCGGCAGTGTTGTCGGCCGGATCAAGTTCAAGGTCTGGGTGATCTTCGTGCCGTTGTGGATCACCTTTGCCTACACCGTCAATGCCTTCCTGCTGTGGGGCGGCGGCTACTGGGCCAGCAAGGGTGCCCTGGACTTCTCCGGCGGCTACGTCATCCACCTGGCGGCCGGTGTCTCCGGCTTCGTCGCTGCGGCGATGGTCGGGCCGCGCCTGGCCCGTGACCGCGAGAAAGCGGTGCCGAACAACCTGCTCTTCATCGCGGTTGGCGCCGGAATCCTGTGGCTCGGCTGGAACGGCTTCAACGGCGGCGACCCGTACTTCGCCGGCGCGGACGCCACCGCGGCTGTGGTGAACACCAACCTTGCGACAGCCGTGGCGATGATGACCTGGGTCTTCATGGACATGGGCCTGGGCAAGCAGAAGAGGCCTACCTTCCTCGGTGCGGTCAACGGCATGATCTGCGGCCTGGTCGGCATCACGCCGGCTGCGGGGTACGTGAACGGCGTCGGCGCGATCGTCATCGGCGTCGTCACCTCAGCGATCGTCTGGATACTGTTCGGCTACCTGCCGCGGAAGGTCTGGCCGTTCAACAAGGTCGATGATGCGCTCGGGGTCGTGTACACCCACGGGTTCGCCGGCCTGATCGGCGGCCTGCTTGTCGGCTGCCTGGCCGATCCCTCCATGATCGTGTACCTGGGACTCGGCAAGACACCGAACGTCACCACGGCGGGGCTGTTCTACGGTCACCCGAAACAGCTGCTGATCCAGCTCGGCGCGGCAGCAACGGTCATCGTCTGGGACGGCGCGATCACCTACGTCATCCTGCGCGTGATCAAGTTCTTCACGCCGCTGAGATACCCAGATCCGGTCCTGGAGGCCGGGGACATCCTGGCGCACGGCGAGGTCGCATACCCGATGGAAGAGCCTGACGTGGCACCAGCCATGGTCGGCGACGGAACTCCGGACGGCGAGCTGGTCCACGACGCTCTCGCGGGCGCGTCTCCAGAGGTGATTAACGACTGACCCCGAGGGCTGCGGCGTACTCAGCCAGTCGTTCGGAGCCGGGTAACCGCGAAGTCGGGCGCTTCGCGGTTACCCGGTCGGCTGTTCGCCGCTGAAGATCAGTGCCCAGTGAAGATCAGTGCCCGCGGAAGGCCTCCTCTAGCCACCAGGCGCCGCGGTCGGAAACGACCTTCGCGTCGATCACGATGGGGCGGGGAGGCCGCGCAGAGAGCCAGTCGCGCACCGGCTCCAGGTCCTCAGGCCGGCGGACGGTGACCGCGTCGCACCCGAAGCCGCGCGCGATCGACGCGATGTCGGCCGGCGGGAATTGCACAGTCTCCAGCGGAAGCCCGTCCGGCCCGAAGTGATGCACCTCCGCGCCGTACGCCTCGTCGTCGTAGATCACGATGACCATCGGCAGTTCGAGCCGGACGGCCGTCTCGAGCTCGCTGATCCCCATCAGGGCCCCGCCGTCGCCGAGCGCGGCGACGGGCAGCCGGTCTGGCCGGGCGATCGCGGCGCCAATCGCGGTCGCGAGCCCGAGCCCGATCGACTGGTACGCCTGCGTGAAACAGAACCCGTCCTGGTCCGGCACGGACAGGAACATGCTCGGATAGCCCATGAAGTTGCCGGAGTCCACGGCCACGACGCGCTCGCCGGGCAGCATCTCATCAAGAACCTTCGTGACGAAACGAGGATCTATCCGTTCTCCGTCGCTCGCATCGTCGAACGGAACGTTTCTCCACTGCACCTCAGCGGCCAGCCGGTCGCGCAGCGCGGCGGAGCGGTAGCCCGGCCAGGCCGGCTCGGGATCGCCGCCGTCAGCACTTCCCGGCCGGGAGTGCTCGCCCTCGAGCAGTTCCGCCACCGCCTCCGCCGTCAGCGTGACGTCTCCGGTGACGCCGTGGTGCACGCGCCGCTGCCGTCCGATCGCGGACTTCTCGCAGTCGACCTGAACAACGGTGGCCCGGGGCCCGATGAGCGTGCCGTGCCGGGTGGTCCACATGTTCAGCGAGCAGCCCCAGGCGACGACGACGTCGGCACCGCCGATCAGCTCCGCGGCCAGCGGTGATGCGAATCCGCCGCTGACGTCGAGGTCCCACGGGCTGCCCCGGAACAGGCCCTTGGCCACGGCCGACGTTGCCAGCAGCGCTCCGCAGCTGTCGGCCGCGTTCTCCAGCGCGGCTCGCGCGGCAAAGCTCCGCGCCCCCCGGCCGGCGATGAACACCGGACGCTCCGCAGTCTCGAGGATCCGGGCAAGGTCAGCAGCCTGCTGCGCGGCTGGCGGGCTGGGTTGCGCCACCCGCGGCTCCGGGTCGCCCGGCCAGCTGCACTCAGCAGCCTGGACGTCGAGCGGCAGCGCCAGCACGACAGTGCGCCGCTCGTCGCGAGCCAGCCGGTAGGCGCGCACCGCGTCGTCGAGCGCGAACCCGGCTGAGTGCAGCCGGGCAGGGGTCGCGCCGGTGCCGCCGGTAATCGCGTCGAAGTCGAGCCGGAAGTTCGACGTGACCGCGTCAGCGCTGACGTCGGCGGCCAGGACGACTAGCGGCGTCCGGCTCTTGGCCGCCTCGGTAATGCCGGTCAGCGCGTTGGTGAGACCGGGGCCCTGGTGCAGGGAGACGATGCCGGGCCGTCCGCTCAACCGCGCCCACGCGTCGGCCATGGTTGTGGCCCCGCACTCGTGCCGCGCAGCGATGTACCGGGCGCCGCGGGCAATGAGCGCGTTAGTGATGTGGAAGTTGCCGCTGCCGACGACGCCGAAGACAGTGTCCGCGCCCAGGCCGGTCAGGGCCCGGGCGACGGCGTCGGTGACGCGCATCAGGAGCGCTCCACGAGCGCCAGTACGCGGGCCGGGCTGCCGGAGCCGCCGACGATGGGCAGCGGTCCGGCGAGGACGACCGCGCCGGTCGGCGGCAGGGACGCCAGGTTCTGCAGCTGGGTAAGCCCGAACTTGCCCGCGCCGAGCAGCGCCGCATGGCACGGGAACGGCGGGTCGAACGAGTGCGCTGCGCCCGCGTCCGTGCCGACTGTCTCGACGCCGAGGCCCATGACGGGAGCTTCCTCAGCAATCCACCGCGCGCACTCGACGGACACGCCGGGCGTGTGCGGGCCGGTCTCGCTGGCGTTGAGGAAGTCTTGCTGGCTGCCGGAGCGGGCGTCCCAGCCGGTCCGGTACAGCAGCCAGCCGCCGTCCGGAAGGGGCCCGTGCCCGGCTTCCCAGGCGCGGATGTGGTCCGGCTCGAGCAGGAAATCCGGGTCGGCGGCGGCTTCCTTGCTGAAGTCCAGGACCGCCGCGGGCGCGATGAGGCTGGTGACCGGGATCGCCGAGACGTCGAGACCGTCGCGGCCGGTGATCCAGTGGACCGGCGCGTCGAAGTGGGTGCCGGTGTGCTCCCCGGTGCTGATGTCGTTCCAGTACCAGGCTGGACCCCGGTCGTCGTAGCGGCTCACCTCGGTCAGCGAGAACGAGCGGGTGTTGGCGAACGGCGGCGGCAGCTGGATGACGGGTGTGCTGGACTCCAGCCGGGCGGTCAGGTCGATGACCTCGACTGCGGAGGACTTAACGGCCGAAATGAGCTGTTCGAGCACGGACATGATCATCTCCGGTACGGGCGAGTCAGGCACGGGCGGACATCCGGGCAGCACCCAGCGTGCCCCGGGCAGGACCGGCCCGGGAAGGCCTGGTGGCCAGGTCGGTGCATCGCTCGCGCACAATAGGGGCATGACGAAGTCTGTGATCAAGGCCGTGACGCTCGTAACACAGGACGGAGTCCCGATCGAGGCGGTTCACCTGCCGGGCGACCGCAGCACAGGCTTCGTGGTGGCACATGGTTTCACCCTGAACTGGCAGCGGCCGCAGGTCTGGCGGGTTGTCCGCCAGCTAAGTCAGCACGGTGGAGTCGTCGCCTTCGACTTCCGCGGTCACGGGCGCTCCGGCGGTACGACGACGCTGGGCGACAAGGAGATTTACGACGTCGAGACTGTCGTGCAGTACGTCCGCGAGCTCGGCTACGAGCAGGTCGTCGTGGTCGGCTTCTCGATGGGCGCGTCGATCGTGCTGCGGCACGCGGGTCTGATCGGAGCCGTCGACGCGGTCGTGTCGGTCAGCGGACCGGGCCGCTGGTACTACAAGGGAACGCCGTCCATGCGCCGCGTGCACTGGGTCGTCGAGCACAGGGCCGGCCGGATGCTGGCAAAGCGGTTCATCAACACGCGGATCAGCCAGGGCCGCTGGGACCCCGTGCCGCTCCCGCCCGCGGAGGCAGCGGCCCGGATCGAGGCGACGCCGGTGCTGATCGTGCACGGTGACCGGGACGACTATTTCCCGGCTGACCATGCCGAGCAGCTGTTCGAGGCCGCGCGGCAGCCGAAGGAACTGTGGATCGTCCCTGGCATGGGGCACGCCGAGTCCGGGATCAGCCCCGCGGTGCTCGACCGCATTGCCCGATGGGGAATCACCGCGACGACGCTCAAGCCCAGTCCGAACGCGGTCGCCTGACCGCCACAGTCAGCCGGAGAAGCCCCAGTTCAGCAGTCGCTCGGCGGCGGTGAAGCGGGTGTCCGGATTGGTGGCAGTGCTGTCCAGGACGACGCCCATGAGTTCGGTGCCGTGCCGCTCGGCGGCAAACAGCAGGCAGTAACCCGCGCCAAGGGTGAAGCCGGTCTTGATGCCCAGCGCGCCCCGGTAGTGGCCGAGCAGCAGGTCGGTGTTGTGCCAGTAGTAGGCGTGATGCTCGCTTGTCGCGCCGATGTAGTGCGTGCGCTGGGCGACGATGATGCGGAAGTCCCGGTTCCGCATCGCGGCCTCGCCCAGCTTCAGCACGTCGCGCGGGCTGGAGTAGGTGGAGTACTCGGTCGGCCAGGGCAGGCCGTCATAGTTAGCGAAATGCGTCTGGGTCAGGCCGAGGCTTGCGGCGGTCTTGTTCATCTTCGCGACGAACGCCTGCCAGCTGGCCGCGTAGCCGCGGGCGAGCAGGTAGGCGGCATCCGCCCCCGACGGCAGCAGTAGTCCCTCGAGCAGCTGCCACCCGGTCAGCACGTCACCGGCGTGCAGCCCGGCGCTGCCCGCTGAGTTGTCCTGCGCGTACCGGACGGCCGCCTCGGTGACCCTGATCTTCCGGTTGAGGTGGCCCTCGGAGAGCACGACGAGCGCCGTCATGACCTTGGTGATGCTCGCAATGGGATGCCGGGTGTCCAGACCGCGGCTCCACAGGTACTTCCCGGTGGTGGTGTCGACCATCTCGCCCGCTGCGGCCACGACACCGGCCGGCTTGGCTGTCCGGGCCCGCCGCGGGGCTGCGGACTGGTGGACCGCCGCGCTTGCGTCCGGGGTCGCGACGACCTGAGCGGCCGGGACGGCGCACGCCGCCAGCACGGCAGGAATCATGAGCCGGAGCGCTGCCCGCATGACACTCCCGGAGCCGGTCGGCAGTTGCGATGTATGCCGACATCAGGGGAACCCGCCGGCGCGCTTATCGTATCGCCGCCCGGAGCTCTGCCCGCGCGGGCAGCGGCGCCGGAGCCCGGCTGGCTACCAGCCGGTCGGAAGCGGCATGCCCTCGGCATAGCCGGCTGCGCCCTGGATGCCGACGACCGCGCGCTCGTGCAGGCCGTCGAGGCTGTCGGCGCCGGCGTAGGTGCAGGCGCTGCGCAGACCAGCCGTGATCGAGTCGATGAGGTCCTCGACGCCAGGCCGCTGCGCGTCGAGGTACATCCGCGACGACGAGATGCCCTCTTCGAACAGCTCCTTGCGGGCCCGATCGAACGGCGAGTCGGCCGCGGCGCGCAGCCGCACCGCGCGGGCCGAAGCCATGCCGAAGCTCTCCTTGTACAGCCGGCCGTCGGCGTCGCGGAAGATGTCGCCCGGCGACTCGCAGGTGCCGGCGAACCAGGAGCCGATCATCACACTGGAGGCGCCGGCAGCGAGCGCCAGCGCCACGTCCCTCGGGTAGCGGACGCCGCCGTCTGCCCAGACGTGCCGGCCAAGCCTGCGAGCCTCGGCGGCGCACTCCAGCACCGCGCTGAACTGCGGCCGGCCGACCGCGGTCATCATCCGCGTCGTGCACATAGCGCCTGGCCCGACACCGACCTTGATGATGTCCGCTCCGGCTGCCACCAGGTCGGCGACACCGGCGGCGGTGACCACGTTTCCGGCAGCGATCGGGACCGCGGGACTCAGCTCCCGGACGGCCCGCAGCGCCTGGAGCATCTTGTCCTGGTGTCCGTGGGCGGTATCGACGACCAGCAGGTCGGCGCCGGCGTCCAGCAGGAGCTTCGCCTTGCCGGCGACATCGCCGTTGATACCGAGCGCGGCACCGATGCGCAGCCTGCCGCGGCTGTCGACGGCGGGCTGATACAGGGTCGCCCGCAGCGCGCCGGTGCGGGTGAGGATGCCGACGCAGCGGCCGTCGGCGTCGACGACCGGCGCGACCCGGTGGCGTCCGTCGTGCAGGAGGCCGAACGCGCGCTCAGGGTCGATCCCCGCGGGCAGCGTCAGCACCTCGGTCGACATCACCTGGTCGACCTGAGTGAAGCGGTCCACGCCGGTGCAGTCGGCCTCGGTGACGACTCCGACCGGCCGCTCGTCGTCGCCGATGACCACGATCGCGCCGTGTGCCCGCTTGGGCAGCAGGCTCAGCGCGTGGCCGGTGGTCGCCGTCGGCCCGAGCGTGAGCGGGGTGTCGTGGACCAGGTCGCGGGCCTTGACCCAGTCGATGACCTCGGCAACCACGTCTACCGGGATGTCCTGCGGCAGGACCGTGATGCCGCCGCGGCGGGCGACCGTCTCGGCCATCCGCCGCCCGGCGACCGCGGTCATGTTCGCGACCACGACCGGAATCGTGGCCCCGCTGCCATCGCGGGTGGTCAGGTCGACGTCGAGCCGGGATCCGACGTCCGAGCGGCTCGGCACCAGGAAGACGTCGCTGTAGGCCAGGTCGTGCACTGGCTCGCTGAGAAATCGCACGTAACTCATTGTCACCCGGGGCGGCGGATGCTCGGGCTGCGGCAGCCAGATCGCGCGGGTCAGGCGGGCAGGACCTGGCGCAGGTAGTCGTTGGCGAAGCGGCGGTCGGGATCGACGGCGTTCCTGATGGCGCAGAAATCCGGCATCCGCGGATACGCGTCGGTCAGGTACTCGGCGTCCCTGGTGTGCATCTTGCCCCAGTGCGGGCGGCCTCCGGCCGAGACCATCAGGGCTTCCACGTCGGTGAAGTACTGCTCGTGGGGTGCGGAGTGGAAGACGTGAATCGCGATGTAGGCGCTGTCGCGGCCGTAGGCGGTGGACAGCCACACGTCGTCGGACGGCGTCACCCGGACCTCGATGGGGAAGCTGATCCGCCAGTCGCGGCGCTGGAAGAGTGACCGGATCTCGAAAAGCACGTCGGTCAGCGCGGCTCGCGGGATGGCGTACTCCTGCTCCTTGAACCGGACGCGGCGGGGGCTGGTGAAGACCTTGTAGGCGGCATCGGTGTAAGTCCGCGCGCCGAGCGCGCTTGAGGCGGCCGCGTTGATCGTCGGGATCAGCGACGGGAAGCGCCGCCCGAGCTGGCTGGTGACGCCGAAGACGGAGTTGGACAGGAACTCGTCGTCGAGCCAGTACCGCCAGCGAGGCAGCGGGCTGGCCGGCCCGTCGGAGCGGTTGTTGCGCTTGGTGAGGCAGCCCTCGCTGTGCGGGAACCAGTAGAACTCGAAGTGCTCGTTGTCCGAGGTCAGCTCGTCCAGGTGACTGATCACACCGGACCAGCTCATCGGCTCTTCCTGCGCATGGAGCAGGAACGCGGGGACTACCCGGAAGGTCACGGCGGTGACGATGCCGAGAGCACCGAGGCCGACCCGGCCGGCGTCAAGCAGACTGGCCGGGCTGCCATCGGGGAGGGTCAGTCCGCCGCTCGGATCCTCGGCCGAGCAGGTGACGATCCGCCCGTCGGCGAGCACGATCTCCAGGCCCGCGATCTGGGCGGCCATCCCGCCGACATCCCGGCCGGTCCCGTGGGTGCCGGTCTGCGTAGCCCCGGCGACCGTCTGCACCTGGATGTCGCCCATGTTGGCCAGCGACAGGCCGCGGGCGAGCAGCTCGGCGTTCAGGACGTGCAGCGGGCAGCCGGCCTCGACGGTGACGGTGCCGGCGGATGGGTCGACGGCCCGGATCGCCCTCAGCCGGTCCGGGCGCAGCAGTACGCCGTCGGTTGCGGCGGCCGGGGTAAAGGAGTGCCCGGTGCCGGCCATGCGCACGGTCAGCCCGTCCGCAGCGGCCTGCCCGACGGCCGCGGCGACGTCGGCAGCGGTGCCCGGCATAGCGATCCGCGCCGGGCTGGCGGTGACGTTACCCGCCCAGTTTCGCCACGGTGCGTCCGCTGATCCGCTGATTCGACTAGGCATTGACCCATTGTGCAGCTTTCGCATCAGCTATCGCACCCAACCTCTTGAGCCCCACCAGGCAGATGAGGAGTGCCATCACGCCGCAGACTGCTGCGAATCCGTAACCCCATCGTGGCCCCACCGTATCGATGATGCGCCCGCACGTCGCCGACCCGAGAGCGACGCCGACCGAGACTGCGGACGACAGCCAGGTCATGGCCTCGGTCCGCCGGATTTCCGGGGCCTGCCGCTCGATGAGGCTGTAGCCCGCGATGAGCGTGGGGGAGATGGTCAGGCCGGCCACCAGCATGCCCCCGTCGAGCGAGAGCAGGCTCGGCTGTGCCCAGAACGTGGCGACGCCGGCCACGGTCAGGGCGAGCGTCAGCAGGAACCGGCGCTCGAGGCGTGCCCGCCAGGTCCGCGAGCCATACCAGAGACCGCCGACGGCGCTGCCGAAGGCATAGGTGCCGAGGATGAAGCCAGCCAGCGGCTTGTAACCCTGCAGTTGCGCGAAGTCGACGGTGCTCAGGTCGATCGAGGAGAACATGGCGCCAAGGCAGAAATACAGCGGTGCCATGGTGACCAGGCCCGGCGCCGGAAGTCGGCTGGGGCGCAGACCGGGAGCAGCGTCGTGCCTCGACGACCGCGGGCGCACTGGCGGCTCGGTCTTCCGCTGCGCCGCGAAGAACAGGGTCCCGCTGACGGCCAGCACCGCACAGAGCAGGATCCCGGCCGGCGGTACCGCCGTTGCCAGGACGGTCACCAGCGCGGGGCCGATGACGAAGACCATTTCGTCGACGACCGACTCGAGCGCGAACGCGGAGTGCAGCGCCGCCGGGTCCTGCAGCAGCGAGCTCCACCGGGCCCGGACCATCGAGCCGAGCGACGGCATCGAGCAGCCGGCCAGGCAACCGGTGACGGCCAGGAGCCAGATCGGCACCTTCAGCTCGGCGCAGGTGACGAAGACCACGCAGGCGACTGCGAAAAAGCCGATCAGCGGTCGCAGGACGCGGCGCTGCCCGAACCGGTCAGCGAGCCGGGCAATCTGCGGCGCGGCGAGCGCATAGCCGATCGAGCCGGCCCCGGAGACCAGGCCGGCCAGCGCGTAGTGGCCGGTACTCGCCGCAACCAGGAGCACCGTGCCGAGGCCGAACATCGCCATGGGCGCGCGGCCGACCATGCCGCTGATGCAGAACCGCGCGGCGCCGGGCATGTGCAGCAGCGCGAGATAGGAGACGCCGGACCGGCGGCTGGCACTGGGAGCTTGATCTTCCGGCTCAAGCTGACCAGCTTCGACGCCGCAGGGCACGTGACTCATTCGGTGGGGGACCTCCGCCTGCGACGGTACCGGGAACGCGAGTGAGCCGCACCGGAGCCGCACCGGGCGCCCCGGTGTGAGCGGCGCCGGGAGCCGCAGCACTGCCCAGCCGCCCTGGGCTCGCCGGGAACCGGCAGTTAAGGTGGATAACGTTATGGCACGCTTCCTGCGGCGTACTCACCGTTCCGTCTGGCCTGCCGGCAGCCGGATCGGCGCGCTCGGCGTCATCGTCGCGCTCGGTGTGGCGCTTGCCAGTGCCTCGCCGGCCGATGCGTCGCGGCGGATGACGCTGCCGGGCTCGGGCGGGAGCAGTTCCGCGGCAGGCACCAGCGGCCAGGAGAAGCTCGCAGGTCAGAACGGCACTACCGACGGCGACGCGGGCAAGCGATCCTCGTTCGGCCAGATCATCCTGCCGAACCTCCTCATCGTGGCGCCGAGCGGACTGACGGCGCAGCAGGTCGCCCGGCTCCGCAAGATCCCCGGTGTGCGGAACCTCATCACCTTCGACGGCGCGCAGATCACCGCAGCCGGGCATTCCGTCAGCGTGATCGGCGTGAACCCGTCGACCTTCCGGTCGTGGGTGCCGCTGCGCACGGCCTCGGATCAGGCGTTCTGGACGGCCCTGGCGAGCGGCGACTTCGTCGCGGCGTCGGCCGCGGGCAAGAAGCTGAACCTGCAGCCGGGCACGTCCTACCGGCTCTCCGGCGCGACCACGCAGAGCCTGACGTTCGGCATGGCGGCCCGGCTCGACCTGGCCGGCGTGGACCTCATGGTCAACCAGGCGGAGTCGGCGAAGCTCGGACTCGTGCACCAGGTCGCGGGCCTCATCAGCGCACCCGGCGCCACCGGGACGACGCTGACGAAGGAGGTCGCCATGATCCTGGGCCCGCACGGAAAGATCGAGCAGCTGAACGGTGAGCTGCCGGTCACCACGAAACCGACGGGAACGCAGCCGACGAGCTACATCCAGCTGTTCGAGGACTCCGCTGCGGACTACTGCCCGGGCCTGTCGTGGACGGTGCTTGCAGCGATCGGGCAGATCGAGAGCGCGGACGGCACCAACGTGGGGCCGTCCACCGCCGGCGCCCTCGGCCCGATGCAGTTCCTGCCCTCGACCTGGGCAGTATGGGGGATCGACGCCTTCGGCCAGACCGGATCGCCGGATGTACTGAATCCCTACGACGCGGTGCCGTCGGCGGCCCGCCTCTTGTGCGCCGACGGGGCGGCTGCCGGAGGGACATCGCTGCAGGACGCGATTTTCGACTACAACCACGCGGACTGGTACGTGAACGAGGTACTGGCGCTGGCTGCCGAGTACGCGGCGGAGTACCGGTAAGCGCCTGGTTGGATGGAGGCATGTCCGCGTACGACGCCTTCCTTCTCGTCTCCTTCGGCGGCCCGGAAGGACCCGACGACGTCCTGCCCTTCCTGCGCAACGTGACCGCGGGCCGCAACATCCCGGACGCGCGCCTGGCGCAGGTAGCCGGGCACTACCACGAATTCGGCGGCGTCAGCCCGATCAACCAGCAGTGCCGGGATCTGCTGACCGCCATCGAGAAGGACTTCGCCGCCCAGGGCATCGGCCTGCCGGTCTACTGGGGGAACCGCAACTGGGACCCGTACCTGGCCGGCACGCTCGCCAAGATGTCCCGGGACGGCGTGCGCCGGGCACTGGCCTTCGTGACTTCCGGCTACAGCGCGTACTCCAGCTGCCGGCAGTACCTCGGCGACATCGAGGCCGCCCGCCGCGCGGTCGGCCCGGATGCCCCGGTCGTGGACAAGATCCGGCAGTACTTCAATCACCCCGGCTACGTGGGGGCGTTCGCAGCCGCTGTCGCGGAGGTGCTGCCGCCGGGCGGCGATGCCGAGCTGATCTTCACCGCGCACAGCATCCCGGCGAGCATGGCGGCCGCCAGCGGCCCGGCCGGCAATGCCTACCCTGAGCAGCTAGCGGAGACAGCCCGCCTGGTCGCAGCAGAGGTCGGCTATCAGCGGCCGTGGCACCTGGCGTACTCGAGCCGCAGCGGCCCGCCGTCGCAGCCGTGGCTGGAGCCGGACATCAGCGACCTGCTCCGCGAGCTCGCTGCAGGCGGCGCCCGGCAGGTGGTCGTAGTGCCGATTGGCTTCGTCAGCGACCACATGGAGGTCAAGTTCGACCTCGACGTCGAGGCGGCCCGGACAGCGCGGGGGCTGGGGCTGGGGTTCGCCCGCGCGGCGACGCCGGGAACCGACTGGCGGTTCGTGTCGATGATCACCGACCTGGTCCGCGAGCGCCTCGACGGGACGGTACCGCTGGCGCTCGGCACTCTCGGCCCCGGCCACGGTGCGTGTCCTGCCGGGTGCTGCGGCGGCGCGCCCGTGCGCCCGGCTGCCGCACGGCCGGTGCCGGACAGCGCGGTGCCGGACAGCGCCGTGGCGGACCAGTGAGCGAGTCCGTCTCGCCTGACCCGGCCGAGCTCGTCGCGCTCGCGAGCACAGTCGCGGGGGAAGCGGCCGACCTGCTCATCACCCAGCATGGCCGGGTGTCGGTCGTCGACACGAAGTCCAGTCCCACCGACGTGGTCACCGAGATGGACCGGGCCTCGGAGATGCTCATCCGGGACCGGCTGCTGGCGGCGCGGCCGGGCGATGCCGTTCTGGGTGAGGAAGGCGGCCAGATCGGCGACGGCCCGGTCCGCTGGGTGGTGGACCCGCTCGACGGCACCGTCAACTACCTGTACGGACTGCCAAACTGGGCCGTCAGCATCGCCGCCGAGGTCCGCGGCGAGATCGTCGCCGGGGCAGTGTGCGCACCAGTTCTGCGCTCGACCTTCACGGCGACGCTCGGCGGGGGCGCGTGGCTGGAGTCAGCCTGGCAGGACGGCCGGAAGAAGCTCGCCTGCACAACCGGCGTGCCGCTCGCGCGAGCACTGGTCGCGACGGGATTCGGCTACCCGCAGGCCCAGCGGGCGGCGCAGGGCGCGGTGGTCGCGGCGGTGCTGCCGCAGGCACGCGATATCCGGCGGGCTGGCGCTGCCGCAGTCGACTTGTGCTCCGTCGCGGCTGGCCAGGTGGACGCCTACTACGAGCAGGGAACGCACTACTGGGACATCGCCGCGGGCGGCCTGATCGCGCGTGAGGCCGGTGCTGTCACCGGCGGCCTGCACGGAGCTCCCGCGGGCGAGGCCATGACCCTCGCCGCCAGCCCCGGTCTGTTTGCGGAGCTGCATGACCTGCTCGCGAGCCTGCGGGCGAACGAGCTTCCGGCCGGCTAGCTAACGCGCCCGCCCGGCTCACCGGTGCTGCAGTCGGCCCGCTGCCGTCGGACCATCGCTGTGGAAGCTGAACCACACCGATCCGGCGCTGGTCAGCTTGATGGTCACGCGCCCGTTCTCGCAGTCGGACTGGCCCTGGACTATGCCCTGGCTGAGACTCAGCTCCGACGCCGTGGCGGCAGTGAGCGTCAGCGTCCCCGAGCAGTTGAAGTTCGTGCCCGAGTAGCTCACTGTCCCGGAAGTGGCGCCGGCGGCCAGGGTGACCGTCACGTCATAGGTGTCGGTGGGCGGCTGCTGCACCAGGCCGGCCCACGAGCCGGCGAATGCGGCCGGCGTGCGCACCGAGGGGCTGGGCGACGGGGTTGGGGAGGGCGTGGAGCGCTCGCTATGGCGCGAGCTGGCGGACAGCCGGTCGCCCCCGGCCTGACTGCTGCCGCTCGTCACGGCGTGCACGATGCCCGCGGCAGCCAGGACCACGACAACGACCGCAGCGATGAGCAAGGCCGTGCGCCGGCCCGGGCTCAGTCGCCTGCGCTGATGCAGGCCCGCAGCTGGCCGGGCGGAGGTCCGGGGCTGCGGAGCGGACGGGGCCGGGACCGGCTCGTGCGGGAGGCCGGGCTGCGCGCGCGGATCCGGTCGCAGGGCGTGTCGCGAGCCTGCGGCCAGCAGGCCGGCCCGCAGGTCAGTGTCGGCGAGCAGGCTCCGGACGACCGCGCGGGCGGATGGCCGGAGCGCCGGATCCCGGTCGAGGCACTCCTCGACGGGGCCGCGGAGGCGCGGGGAGAGCACGTCCAGGTCCTGCAGTGCGGCGGCGGGATGGCCGCTGGCCGCGAAGACGACGGTCTGAGCCCAGGCGAGCATGTCGGCTGCGGGCGTCGCGGTGCCATAGGGCGGCGTGATGCCGAACTCGACGACGCGGGGCGACCCGTCGGCGGCCATGATCACGTACTCGGGCCCGAAGCTGCCGTGCACGAGACCGGCCTGATGCACGGAAGCCAGGCCGGTCGCCATTCCCACGCCCACAGCCTCGAGGTCATGGCCGTCCAGGACACCGCGGCTACGGATCAGCTCGAGCAGGGACGGTCCCGCGACGTAGTCGCTAACCAGATAGGGCCCGGCCGGGTCGACACCGGCATCCAGCACGCGCGCGGCACAGAACGGGGGCACCCGCCGGGCGACAGCAGCTTCGGCGGCGAACCGATCGCGTGCTGCCGCGTCGTGCGCCCAGTCACCCTGCAGCATGCTGATGGCGACTTCAGTGCCGTCCGGGGCGAGGCCGATGAAGATCGGGTCGTCGGTGGGAATCCCCTCAAGCCGGCCGCCGAGGCGATACCGTCCGACCCGGCTCGGGTCTCCTGGACGCAGCGGTGCGTGCTGAGGCATGGTCCGGGACTCCGCAATGACGTGCACTGTCGCACCGTGTGGTGCGGTTCGTACCATACGCACCCTCTGGAGACGACCGAGCCGGAACCTAGAAGTTACTTACGAGTAGGAAGTGACGTACGTGATCTGTGCCACGCGAGCGCCGAAGATTGCCCCGTTTCATCATGAATTTGAGGGTCCGTCACGCGACACGCGCCGGCGAAGTACGCCGGATAGGTGTAGGGCTGCCGTGGACGTGGCAGAATTCCCCGCCGGAATCGGGCACAACCGAGCCGTCCTAAGCGTTACAAGCGCGCGACGAGGTACGTAAAGATGGAGGGGTAAGGGCCGAGATGGCTACCGACTACGACAGCCCGAGGAAGACAGAAGACGACGTCACCGAGGACAGCCTGCAGGAACTGCAGGCACGACGGATGGACAAGTCCTCGACAGCGATCGACATCGATCCTGATGACATCGCTGAGTCGCTTGAGCTCCCTGGTGCTGATCTTTCGAACGAGGAGCTCTCGTTCCGGGTGATTCCGCGTCAGGCGGACGAGTTCACCTGCTCGAGCTGCTTCCTTGTACATCACCGCAGCCAGCTTGCCGAGACGCGAGGTGGCCAGCTGGTCTGCCGGGAATGCGCCGCCTGATCGGCTTTGCCAGCGTTTGAGGTACGGAGGCTGACGAAGGCAGATCAACGGGGTAGCGGGGAGGAGCGCCGCCGGCGCGCGGGGAATTGCGCCGACGGCGCCTTGCGGCTTGAGCACCGGGTCCTCGTGAGCGCGGCGGTGCTCGCGAGACAACGGGCCTAGCGAGCAGCGCTCAGTGCGGCGATGCACTCGGCATCGCCGCAGGTCTGGCCGGAGCCGCGGCACACTTTGCCGCACGAGCAGCGGGCAGCGCGACTCTCGAGCCAGGCAACGTGGTCGCCGAGGACCACGGATCCGTCCGGCATCTCCACGCTGTACACCCGCTTCAGCACGCCGCCCCGGAGGGCCACGTACTCACGCGGGATCAGCTCCATCTCTCCAGTGTCACCCGGGAACCTGATGGTCAGCCAGAGTCGGCCACTCCCAGGGTCTCCCGCAGGAAGCCGAGCTCGGCGTTCAGCAGCTGGCTGAAAGAGCTCTCCTCGGGCATGTGGGTCGCGCCGGAGAGCGGCAGCACCCGGTGCGGACGCCCCGCGGCCAGCAGAGCGGACGACATCCGCAGCGTATGGGCCACTACCACGTTGTCGTCCGCCATCCCGTGGATGAGCAGCAGCGGGCGGGTGAGCCAGGCGGCGTAGGTCATCGTGGACGAGCGGCCGTAGCCCTCGGGATTGTCCTGCGGCTGTCCGAGGAACCGCTCCCGCCAGTGGGTGTCGTAGAGCTGCTGGTCATGGGGTGCCGCGCCGGAGACAGCCGCGTGGAACACCTCCGGCCGCCGGAGAACGGCCATCGCGGCCAGGGCACCGCCGAATGACCAGCCGTGGATG
The DNA here is from genome assembly GCA_963711535.1 of uncultured Actinomycetota bacterium. Classification (GTDB taxonomy): domain Bacteria; phylum Actinomycetota; class Actinomycetes; order Streptosporangiales; family Streptosporangiaceae; genus JAJYUU01. Next base: position 438,737 of record CAVQEN010000020.1, read on the forward strand.
CCGACCCGGCTCAGGTCAAGGTCGGGGTACTGGCGCCCCAGCCACTGCAGGGCGTCCGCCTGGTCCTCGACGGCGGCGGACAGCGTGTCGCCGAAGACCGCCTTCTCCCAGGCAGGCCCGCGTCCCGGCGTGCCGCGACCGTCGGTCACGACGACGGCGAAGCCTTGCTCGGCGAACCACTGATCCTCGCAGAACGCGCCGTCCCGCACCCGCAGCACTCGCTGGGCAGCCGGCCCGCCGTACGGACTCATGAGCACCGGGAGCCTCGTTTCTCCCTGGTACCAGGACGGCAGCAGCAGGGCCGTGCGCAGCTCGCGCGAGCCGGCGCGCAGCCAGGTGATTCTCGGGCTCAGCAGCGGCTGCGCGTCGAGGCACGCGATCGGCACAGCGGGCCGCCCCGGCCGGGTCGCCGCCGCGGCGACGCCCGCTTCCGTGCGCGAGAGCACGACGACGGTGCCGCCCTCGGCCACTCCGGAGTGGACGCCGGGCGTACCGGTGAGCCGGGTGAGGTCGCCGCTGGCCGCGTCGAGCCGCCACAGGTGCTGCTCGGTCGGCTCCTGCGTGCCGGCGAAGTAGACGGATTCGCCGTCGGCGCCGAAGACCTCGCGAACCTGCAGGCCGTCGGGCGTGAGAGGCGTGCCGGCGATGACGAGGCGCCGCGAGCCCGTCAGATCAGAAACGCGGACGAGGCGGCCGGCCGCAGTGCGCAGCGGCGCGCCGTAGGTGAGCTCGACCCAGGCGGGGTCGCGCTCGGTATGCAGGAGGCTGGTTCCGCCGGTGATCTCGTCGACCCCGCGGATCTCCACGGTCCGCTGATCCCGGCTCTGCACTGAGACCAGCGGGCCGTGCCGGTCCCAGCGTGCTGCCGTCAGGTACTCGAACGCCTCCCGGTCCCAGCGCACCTCGGTGCGGGTGCCGTCGATCCGCAGCAGGTGCAGCGAGACGTCGGCGTTGGGCGTGCCCGCCGCGGGGTAACGGACAGGCCGGGGCGCAAGCCCGGGGTTCGCCGGATCCGCGATCCACCAGCGCTGCACGGGGGAGTTGTCCACGCGGGCTGCCAGGACCGCGAGGCCGTCGGGCGCCCACCAGTGCCCCCGGTAGCGATGCATGGACTCGGCGGCCACGTGCTCGGGAAGGCCGTAACTCACCTGGTCGTGCTCGGGAGCGGCCAGCAGCGTGCTTGTCCCGGCCGCGAGGCGGGCGACATTCAGCGCGCCGTCGCTGACGTAGGCGATCCGCTCGCCCGTGGGGTCAAGCTGCGGCTCGACGACCGGTCCGGGCGTCGGCACGAGCTGCGGCCGGCCGTCGGCAACGTCGGCGACCCACAGCTGGCCGTCGAGCGCGAAGGCGATGCGATTGCCGCTGCTATCGGCGGAGTAGGCGACGATGCCGCGGGCCTGCTCCCGCATGCGCTCCCGCCGGATGCGCTCGGCCTCGGGAAGCTCGCCGTCGCCGGCATGCCACGGGGCGGCCGGGTCGATCACGAGCCGCTCGGGCGATCCGGCACGAAGGTCGAGCTGCCACAGGCAGGTGACCGGATCCTCGCCGCCGCGGGTGCGCAGGAACAGCACCCGCTCGCCGTCGGCCGAGATGGTCATCTCGCGCGGTACGCCGAGCGTGAAGCGCTGCGTCCGGACAAGCTGGCGCGCGAAGTCGGCTAGCTCCATTCCCCGGATTCTGTCGCAGCTGCCCGCGCGCGAGCCACCGGGTTACCGGCAGCGGGTTACCGGGGGCCGGCTGGGCTGGCGGGCTGGCGGGCCAGAGCCGCTGGCAGGGCACGGTGCCCGATGGCGCCGTGCGCAGCACCTGGCCTGCGGGGGTAAAGTCACGCCCGTGACTGAGCAGAATGACGCCGCGGCGGGACCGGCGCAGACGGACGACAACGACTGGCGAGTGACCGTCCGGCTGCACGACGGCGATCAGGCCGGCACTGCCGCTCGCCACCTGAGCATGCACCAGGTCGAGGGCGAGGTCCATCAGCGCCTGGGCGGCCGCGTGGTCGTCGGTGCCGATGGCGGTGACGACCTGTTCCTCTACACCCACTCCGAGGACGCCGCTGCTGCCGCCCGGCAATCGGTTGCCGATCTCCTGGCCGGGCACGGACTGAAGGCCGACTATGCGGTCGAGCGCTGGCACCCGGTCGCCGAGGAGTGGGAAGCTGCCGACCTCCCGCTGCCGCAGGCGCCGGACGAGGTTCAGGGCGAGCGCCGTGAGCTCGACGTCGAGGAGACCCGGGAGTCACTGTCGGCAGGCGTGGCGCTGTTCGAGATCCGGGTGCAGCTGCCGTCACATCGCGATTCGGTCGCCCTCGCTGCCCTGCTGGCCGGCGAGGGTTACTCGGTCGTGCGCCGCTGGCGCTTCCTGGTGGTGGGCGCGAACAATGCGGACCAGGCCGAGGAGTTCGCCGCCCGGATCCGGCAGGAGGTTCCGGCCGGCGCCGTCGTCAGCATCGAGGAGACTGGACCTGGCCGCGCTTACACCGTCTTCGAGCTGGCGGCGGGCTCGGGGCTCTAGGCAGGCGCCGGCAAGTCCGCGGACGAACCGAGCGATACCCAGCTTCGCTCGTCGTCCATGCACCGCGCCCGACGCGGGCGAAGCACGGACTGCAGCCGAGCGCGCTATTGGCGCTCAGAAGTAGCCGGTGCTGCCGTCGACGCGCTCGCGGAGCAGGTCGGCGTGGCCGTTGTGGCGCGCATATTCCTCGATCATGTGGGTGACGATCCAGCGCAGCGACCAGGGCTGGCCCGTGCGCTCAGACGCCTGCTTGCCGAGGACATCCAGGCTCGGGGCTTGCGCCAGCACCTGCCGCGACGCCCCGCACTCCCGTTCGAAGGCATCGAACGCCTCTGCTGGGTCGGTCTGATCGACGTCGTTGAAGTCCGCGTCCTCGTCGGCTGACCTGTCATACAGATCGGGCACATCCTCGCCGAGGAACACCTGCCGGAACCAGCCGCGCTCCACCTCGGCCATATGCCGGACCAGCCCCAGCAGCGACAGCGTGGAGGGCGGGACCGCGCGCTGCCGGAGTTGCTCGGCAGTCAGGTCCTCGCACTTCCAGATCAGGATCCCCCGGTGATGCTCCAGCCAGCCGGTCAGCATCTCCAGCTCGTCCGCGTTCTGCGCTGGTCGCGCCCGGTCCGTCGCCATGCGGCGACCCTCTCACGGCCGGGCCGGTCGCGCGACCCGGTTTTCTATCCGCGGCGGCGCAGCTGGTGCAGCATCCAGCCGCGGCCCTCGGGATCGAGCGCGCGGGTGTGCTCGGTGAAGATCTCCGCCGCCCGCCGGTAGGACATGCGGCCCCGGCCGGACAGCGGGCAGAGATCGGCCGCGGTGGTGCCGGCCGGCGCCCGGCGATCGGTGAGGAACACCGGTCCGGTCCGCCGTCCGGCGAGCAGCCAGCCGAGCAGTTCGCATGTCCGGCCGCTCCACTCGGCCGGGCGGCCGTCCGGCAGCCGGGCGCGGCGGCCGGTCAGGTCAACGGCCCCGGCGTCGAGCCGGAGCGCGGCGTCGGCTGTGAGGTGCGCGTCCACGAGCAGGTGCCAGAACGCCTGCTCGCGGAGCCCGGCCGGGGTCCGGAAGAGCGCGGCCAGCTGACCATCAGTCAGCGGCTGCGCCGCGACCGGCCGCGCAGCGAACTGCTCAAGGTCGGCGGTGGGGTCACTCGCAATCCACCGGCGGTGCTGCCACCAGCTGATGGCGCTGCGCAGTGCGGAAAGCTCCCGGCTGACGGTGCGCAGCTGCGCGCTCTGCCGGCGGCAGGCGAGGGCATCGGCGATCCGGTGGCCGGCATCGGAGTCGTCGAGCAGGGCCAGCGGCACGATCGGCGGGCTTGCCTTGCGGCGGCTGGCGCCTGCAGGCGCCGTCTTGCCGACGAGGGGCCAGGCCCAGCCCGCGAGCGAGATCCGGTACACCCGCCGGGAGGCGGCGCCTAGCTCGGCGCCGGCCAGATACCGGTCGACCGCGACTGCGTACTCGACCGGCACCCCATACTCGGTCGGCACCGCGTACTCGGCGGCCTGCACCAGGTCGGCGGCCGGCATATTCATTGTGCCTCCCGGAGTTTCGTCCGCAGTAAATAACAGCTCCCGGTCAGCTTCATCGTACCGCACAGCCGGAGAATGCTATCCCCGCCGAATTTACTGCGATACCAAGCCGCTGGCCTTGTGTTTCAGGTCTCACCCGGACTTTGATGATTGCCGGCCAGCCGGGAATTCTGGCATTGTTTCTGTTGTGCGGACGTGCATTCATGCGGTTAATAAGAATCGCAGTAAATTGAATTCACTGGCCGCGCCCGAGGAACTGGCCGCAGCTGGCGCAGACGGCGTGACCAGTAGCCGGCCGCGCAGTGGCCGGCTCAGCGGACGGCTCGGCCCGTTCGCCGGCCGGAATTTCCGCATCTTCTACGCCGGCTACGCCACGTCGCTGCTCGGCTCGGCGATGTCCGCGATCGCACTGACCTTTGCGGTGCTCGACAACGGAGGAGGCCCGGCCGACCTCGGGTTCGTGTTCGCCGCCGATGTGGTGCCGCAGGTGCTGGTCATGCTCGGCGGGGGAGTGATCGCCGATCGCGTCGGCCGCCGCCCGGTGATGCTGGTGACGGACTCGCTCCGGCTTCTCGTTCAGGCCACGCTGGCAGCAGCCTTGTTCGCGGGCCGGCCGCCGATCTGGCTGTTCGTCGTGCTGGCCGGGCTGCTGGGGGCGGGCGAGGGTGTCTTCAATCCCGCGCTCGGCGGCCTGCGGGCGGACATCGCGCCGCGTGACAAGCTGCCGGACGCGAATGCGCTGCTCAGCGTCGCGCAGTCCGGCTCCATGATTGCCGGGCCGGCGCTGGCCGGCGTTCTCATCGCCCTCACCAGCCCGGCCGTGGTGATTGCCGTGGACGCCGCGACGTTCGGGGTGAGCGTGCTGAGCCTGGCCTTTCTGAATGTCCCGGCCGGCGCCAGGACACGGCAGTCGCCGTGGCGCGACCTGGCGGACGGCTGGCAGCAGTTCCGGGGGCAGACCTGGCTGTGGCTCACCACGGTGCAGTTCGCGCTGTTCAACCTCTTCACCTGGGCGCCGTACCTGCTCCTCGGCCCCATCCTGGCCCGGCAGTACCTGGGCGGCGCCGGTGCCTGGGGCGTGATCTCCGCGGCCTTCGCGCTCGGCTCGGTCGTCACCGGACTCGCGATCGTCGGCCGGCGGCCGCGCCGGATCCTGGCCGTCGCCGTGCTGGGCACGTTCGGTTATGCGGTGCCGTGCCTGATGCTCGCCCTGCGCGCTCCCGTCTCCGCAGTGGCAGCCGGAGCGCTGGCCGCGGGGGCGGGCAGCGCTCTCTTCAACACCTACTGGACCACGGTCATGCAGCAGCGGGTACCCGCCAGCATGCTGGGCCGGACGACAGCCTTCTCGCTGACCGGCGCCTATGCACTCGGCTCGATCGGTTACGCGGTCATCGGCGCGGTCGCCAGCGTCATCAGTCCGGTGCGGATACTCGCGTTCGCGGCCGGCTACGCGACGCTGAGCAGCGCCGTCGTGATCGCCACCCCGGCCATCAGGTCGGCTCGCTGGCAGGATCCGCCGACCGATCCCGCGTCCTCGGCGGCGGCGCGGTAACCGTCCCGTCGGGATGCCGGACAACCGCGCGGACCGCGGGCAGCACGGCCGGGACGGCGTTCGCGACTACTGCCACGGCGGCCGCCCCGACGAGGACCTTGTCCGCACCGAACGCTGACTCGAGCGGGCCGGCGATGGCGTAGCCGACCGGCATGGCGACGAAGGCCAGCATGTAGTCGTAGCTGCGGAACCGCGACAGTAGCTCGTTCGGGATGACCTGCTGGATCGCGGTGTCCCAGTTGGTATTCAGCACGAGGACGCCGCACATTCCGATGGCTCCCGACACGACGACGAGGTACAGCGGCAGCCGGGCCGCCAGCGCCAGCATCGGCAGCGCGGTCAGGACCACCACGGCCATTCCGAACGCTATCGGCCGTCGTGCCCGGTACCACATCGCGATCAGGCCGCTGATCAGCGTTCCCACCGTCATCCCGCTGGAGACGAAACCCCAGCCCGAGGCACCGCCCAGCCGTTGCAGGGCTAGAACCGGCCCGAGCACCAGGAAGATGGCGAAGGTCATGTTCGAGAAAGCGTTCCCGATCAGCGTGGACCAGGCCCAGCTGCGCGAGGCCACTTCGCGCCAGCCCGCGGCCAGCTCGGTCAGGAACCGCTGGCGCTCCGCACGCACCCGCCCGAGTGACGGCATCAGCAGCAGGAACGCGGCGCTGCCGGCAAACGAGACGGCGTCGACCCCGAACGCCCAGCCTGGTCCGGCAGCGGCCACCAGCAGGCCGGACAGGGCCGGGCCGACGACGCTCGAGCCGCTGGTGCTCACCGAAAGCAGTGAATTGGCCTTCTGCAGCCGGTCCGGCGGCACGATCTCGGCGACCAGGCCGGTCGATGCCGGTCCTTCGAACGCGGTGCCGATCGCGATGACCGCGCCAGCGACCGCCAGCTCCCAGATGCGGGCGTGCCGGGTCAGCAGCAGCGCCGCCACGCCGGCCTCGGTCAGCAGGCGCAGGAGGTCAGCCGCGAGCATCAGGTTGCGGCGGGAGAGCCGGTCCGCCCAGACTCCGGCGACCTGATACGACAGCAGCCCGGCGATGGTGCCGACCAGCAGCACCAGACCCAGGGACGTGGCGTTACCGCCGATCCCCAGCACGGCGAACGCGAGGGCCACCGGCACGAAGGCCGACCCGACGGCGGAGGTCGTCGCGGCAAGCCAGAGCAGCCGGAAGGGCCGGTCAGCAAGGGGGCCGAGAAGAGCAGGACGCCGCACAGGCGCAGCTTAGTCGGCACCTCGTGGGTCAGCGCGAGGCGTTTTCCGCCCGCGCACAGGGCACCAGCGCCTCGCCACGGGGCGTGACTCACCGCAGGCTGCCCCAAGACGGGCAGCGACCGGTGAGTAAGGCCCCATGAGGCTCCGGCTCAGGGCAGCAATCCGTAACTGGTGCCCCATCAGGACGCGCCCCGGCGCCGCGGACAGTGCTCGCGGCCACAGGCAGTGAGTCAGGCGGCACCGTCAGCAATAGCCGCGCCCGCCCGGGCCTTCCAGCGCGGCTGATCCGCCCGACATGGTAAGGGTTGTCTCTCGCCCTGACGCACAGTGAAAGGCGGAAATGCATGGGTCAGCAGGCTGAGGTTGTGTTCGCGGGGGGAGCGATTTACACCGCCGACGCGAGCCGGCGCCGGATGGTAGCGGCCACGGCCCCTGATGGCAGCCCGGCCAGTTCCGTCGCAGTAGTGAGCGGCCGGATCGCGGCGGTGGGCGCGGCCGCCGACGCGCACATTCAGGAGCTCATCGGGCAGGCCACCGAGATCGTCGACCTGCGCGGCCGTGCGCTGCTTCCCGGCTTCCAGGACGCCCATGTGCACCCGGCCTTCGCCGGCGTGACGATGATCGGCTGCAATCTGATGGGTGCCGTGAGCCTGGACGAGGCGCTGGAGCGCATCGCTGCCTACGGCGTTGCTCACCCCGAGCGCGAGTGGATAGCCGGCTCCGGCTGGCGGATGGAGTGGTTCCCCGGCGGCACGCCGGACCGCCGCACGCTCGACAAGGTCACGCAGGGGCGGCCTGCCTACCTGTCCAACCGCGACGGTCACGGCGCCTGGGCCAACAGCCGCGCGCTCGGGCTGGCCGGCATCGACGCGCGGACACCGGACCCGGCCGACGGACGGATCGAGCGCGAGCCGGACGGCGGTCCTCAGGGCACGCTGCACGAGGGCGCGGCCAACCTGGTCGCCCTGCTGGTGCCGGAGCTCACCTTCGAGGAGCGGCTCGCGGGCCTGCTGCTGGCGCAGCAGCACCTGCACGCCCGCGGCATTACCGCCTGGCAGGACGCGATCGTGGGGGACTACCTCGGCAGCCCGGATCCGCTCCCCGTCTACCTCGCGGCCGCCGCCAGCGGCCAGCTCACCGCGCGCGTCGAAGGCGCGCTGTGGTGGGACCGCAACCGCGGCGACGAGCAGCTGCCCGACATCCTGGCCCGCCGCGAGCGCGGTCGTGGCCCGCGCTTCCGGGCGAACACTGTCAAGATCATGCAGGACGGCGTCGCCGAGAACTTCACCGCCGGGATGCTCGAGCCGTACCACGACCCCACCGGGTGTCACGACCACGGCAGCGGTCTGTCCTATGTGGACCCGGTGGCGCTGGCCGGTTACGTCACTCAGCTGGACAGTCACGGCTTTCAGGTGCACCTGCACGCGATCGGCGACCGGGCCGTCCGGGAGGCGCTGGACGCGATCGAGGCGGCTGGGGCTGCGAACTCGGCCCAGGAAGGCAAACGCCGCGACAACCGCCACCACATCGCGCACCTCCAGGTCGTGCACCCCGACGACGTTCCCCGTTTCGCCGAGCTCGGCGTCACCGCCAACATGCAGGGCCTGTGGGCAGCACATGAGCCGCAGATGGACGAGCTGACCATCCCGTTCATCGGCCCGGAACGGATGGTGCGCCAGTACGTCTTCGGCGACCTGCTGCGGTCCGGAGCGCGCCTCGCGGCCGGCAGCGACTGGGCAGTCAGCAGCGCCAATCCGCTGCGCGCGATCCACGTCGCCGTCAACCGCTCACTGCAGGGGGCGACCGGGGCGGAGGCAGAGCCGTTCCTGCCCGCGCAGAGCCTGAACCTCGCCGAGGCGCTCGCGGCCTACACGATAGGCTCGGCGTACGTGAACCACCTGGATGATGACACCGGCACGATCGAGCCCGGCAAGCTGGCCGACCTGGTGGTGCTGGACCGGGATCCGTTCGCCGGGCCGAAGTCGGAGATCGGCAGCACCGGGATACTCGCCACGTACGTCCAGGGAGAGCCTGTCTACTTGTCGACATCCGGAGGCATGGGTGCAGCTGACTGAGCTCGGGCGGGGCGGCCCGCAGGTTTCGCGGGTCGGCCTCGGGCTGATGAGCATGTCCGGGATCTACGGACCGGCCGACGATGACGAGAGCACGGCCACTATCCGGGCTGCGCTCGACGCCGGGATCACGCTGCTGGATACCGGCGACTTCTACGGCATGGGCCACAACGAGCTGGTGCTGCGGGACGCGCTGCGCGGCCTTGACCGCTCGAGCGTGTTCATCCAGGTGAAGTACGGCGGCCAGCGTGACCCGCGCGGCGCGTTCGTCGGGCACGACACCAGCCCGGCAGCGACGAAGAACTCGCTGGCCTACTCCCTGACCCGGCTCGGCACCGATTACGTCGACCTGTACCAGCCCGCGAGACTCGACAGCCGCGTTCCCATCGAGGAAACGGTAGGCGCCATTGCCGAGCTCATACAGGCTGGCTACGTCCGCTACCTGGGCCTTTCCGAGATGGGCGCCGAGACGATCCGGCGGGCGAACGCGGTGCACCGGGTGTCCGGCCTGCAGATCGAGTACTCGCTGATGAGCCGGGGCATTGAGGCGCAGATCCTCCCGACGGTCAGAGAGCTCGGCATCGGCGTGACCGCCTACGGCGTCATGTCCCGCGGGCTGCTGTCGGCCAGCAGCAGTGAGCCGTTCGCGGCGGGTGGCCCGCTCGGCCGCTTCCCCCGGTTCCAGGGCGACAACCTCCGGAGCAACCTCGCGCTGGTCGCCGCCCTCGAGGAGATCGCGACTGGTCGCGGCGTGACCACCGCGCAGCTGGCGCTGGCCTGGGTACTCTCCCGTGGCACGGACATCATCCCGCTGATCGGCACCAAGCGCCGCGACCGGCTGGCGGATTCGCTGGCGGCCCTCGACCTGACGCTGAGTCCGGATGAGCTCGCCGCGATCGAGGCGGCGGTGCCCAGCTTGGCGGTCGCCGGAGATCGCTACGACGCGGCTCAGATGACCGCGCTCGACAGCGAAAGGCCTTCCTGACCGGAAACGGGGCACGCCGGTTCCGGCCGCCGTTGCCGCATCGCGGCCGGAGGTGCCGGCGTGGCCAGCTATGCCCGTCAGGCGCCCGTCCGGTAGGTGAGCAGGACACCGCGACGTTGGTGCGCACCGGCTGGTTCCTTAGGTGCCGGCCCTCGCGGTGAGGTACTTGCCCAGGTTGTCGAGCAGCCACTCGGTGCCTTCCTGGCGGGCCTCGATCTTGTCGATGTCGTCCAGGAATACGCCCTGCTCGGTGTACGTGAGCCGGGTACCGTCCCGGTCCGGCGCGAACTCCACCGTGGCTACTGACACCGACATGCGATCATCGCCTGAGTACATCTCGTAGCAGTAGACGATGCGCTCGCCGTCGACGATGTCGTAGTAGGTGGCGTCGTAGCGGTAGGTCGTCGACTTCTCCGGGTCGATGCCGCCGAAGCGCTCGTGGCCGCCGACCTTGAACTCGAGCTCGGTCTCGCTGCCGTCGGACTTGAAGTCGGGGTCGTCCATCCAGACGGCCTTGGCGTCCGAGTCGGACCACGCGGCGAAGACACGCTGCGGCGTCGCCATCGGGTACGTGCGCTCGATGACGAAGGTGCCGTGGTTGGCGGAGCGCTCAGTCATTGTTCCTCCTCGAGGAGTCGGTTTCGGTGCTGGTGTCCGGTGGACGGGGTGTGCGGGGCTGGCCGGGCGCGGCGCTGGCGAGATAATCACCGAGCCGCGCGAGCCGCCGTTCCCAGCGGGAACGACGAGCTGCGATCCACATGCCGATGGTCACGGCGCCGGCGAAGTCGTGCCGGGCTGATCAAGGTCGGGCAGCAGATCACGGGCCGTGGAGTCGGCCGTCTCGGCGAGGTAGGCACCAAGGCGGTCGAGTTGGCGCTCGACAAGGGTCCGGCGCTCAGCGAGCCAGCCTTCGGCTGATCGCAGTGCGGCGGGCTCGATACGGCAGGTGCGAGTGCGCCCGACTTTCTCGGAGCGGAGCAGGCCGCTGGCCTCGAGAACCTGTACGTGCTGGACTACTGCTGCCAGGGACATGGACAGCGGCTTGCCCAGCTCGCTGACTGAGGCAGGACCGCGGCTGAGCCGTTCCACCATCAGTCTCCGGCCGGGGTCCGCCAGTGCCTGGAACACCCGGTCGAGATCGAGCCCTTGGTTAAGCATGTACTTGAGTATGCCAAGACGCAGGCAGATAGTCAAGTCCTTGCTTCACTATTCGGTTGTCACTGTGGTCGGCCATCATGAGAGCTGTGGCGAGCACGACCGGGGAGACAGCGGCGCGGCGGGTGGCCAAGCCGAGAGCGGACCGCAAAGTTCACGCCGCGCGGCTGGCGGCCCAGCTGCTGGCGGGGGAGCCCGCACGTGATCCGGTTGCCGTTGCGGAGCGGCTGCTGTCAATCCAGGGCCAGGACGCCCGCGGCGCCCGGCTAGCGGTCCGCGCCCGGACGAGCGGGCAGACTGCCTCCGACGTCGACCGCGCCCTCAGCCGCGATCGGTCCCTGCTCATGACCTGGCTCAATCGCGGCACGCTGCACCTGGTCCGCAGCGAGGATTACTGGTGGCTGCACAAGCTGACGGCGCGGCCTGGTTATCAGGCGGGCTGCCGCCGCATACTGGCCCGGCTCGGCATCTCAGCGAGCGCGGCCGACGAGGGGGCCAGGGTCGCCGAGAAGGCGCTGCTTGCCGACGGGCCGCTCACCAGCGCGCAGCTGGCCGAGCGGCTGACTGCGGCGGGATTGCCGGCCAGCGGCGGCGCGGGACTTCACACGCTGATGCTGGCGAGCTTGCAGGGGAACATCGTGCGCGGGCCGATGATCGGCGGGCAGCACGCCTATGTGCACGTGCGGGACTGGCTGGGCGATCCGCCGCGGCTGCCCGACCCGGAGGTCGCGCTCGGCTGGCTCGCGCAGCGCTACCTGGCCGGGCACGGGCCGGCCTCCGATCGGGACCTGGCCAAGTGGGCTGGCGTCACGCTCGGTGAGGCGCGGCGCGGGCTCAGCGAGATGTCGGCCTCGCTCCGCGACCGCCCCGACGGGCTGGCCGAGCTCGCCGACGGGACCGAGCCGGACCCGGAGCTGCCGGGGGCCCGGCTGCTGGGTGCCTTTGATCCGGTGTTGCTCGGATGGGCGTCGCGGGAGCCGGTCCTCGGCGAGCACCAGCGGATCGTGACCGTGAACGGGCTGTTCCGGCCGTTCGTGCTGATCGCCGGCCAGGCTGCCGGCACCTGGACCTGGGCGGGCGGCCAGGCGAAGCTCGGCCTGCTGGACGCGCTGCCGGCCGAGGCGGCCGCTGAGCTTGCCGCCGAGCGCGCCGACGTCCGGCGATTCCTGGCCGGCGCTGCGTGAGCAGCCCGGCCGCACACTGAGAACAGACACGCGAGAACAGGACACTGCGCAGATGAAACTGCCCGACCTGGCCGACCTCCCGTATGCTCGCGCGCTCGTTCCGCACGAGGGTGACGACCTCGACTCTGACGGCACCTTCGACACGGTGCTCTTCGAGCGCGCAGAGTTCGAGGCTGCGAACGCGCCGAGCGCCCGTTTCCTGGAATGTGCGTTCCGGCAGGTATCGATCACCGACGCGAAGATGCAGCGCTCGACGCTGCGCGATGTCTGGGCCCGCGACTTGCGGCTGACGGCGGTGAACCTGGCCGAGAGCCACTGGCACGAAGTCACCATGATCGGGTCGGCGCTCGCGGGCGCTCAGCTGTTCGGAGCCGAGCTGCGCGACGTCGTGTTCAGTGGCTGCAAGCTGGACTCGGTGAACTTCCGCGCGTCCCGGCTTACGGGCGTGCGGTTCGAGAACTGCGTCCTGCGCGACGTCGACTTCCTCGACGCGAGCCTGACGAGGTGCTCCTTCCGCGGGTCGCAGCTGACCCGGGTGGACCTCACCAAGGTGACGATGGACCAGACGGACCTGCGCGGCGCGGAGCTCGGGGTGATCATCGACACGAGCTCACTCCGCGGGGCGATCATCAGCACTGCTCAGCTTGCGCAGGCAGCGCCGGTTCTCGCGGACACCCTGGGCATTGTCGTCGAGGACGACTAGGCGCCGCGGTCACCAGCGGCGTGGGGACCGCCACCCTCGCCGCCAGCACTCAGCGCGAGCTCATCGCCGGAGCCGGCCATGCCCGGCGTGAGGCCGGCGCCCGCGCGCGCAGCCTGCCAGCGGGTCAGCGCCCGGCGAACGAGTGCCTGCACGGCCAGCACGAGACCGAGGATCCCGGCCGCGACAATGCCGTCCAGCCAGAAGTGGTTGGCAGTGACGATCACGGCAAGCGTGGTCATGCACGGGTAGAGCACGGCAAGCCAGCGCCACCGCGACTTCGCCGTGCTGATGACAGCGACCGCGACGAGGACCGCCCAGCCGACATGGACGGAGGGCATGGCAGAGAGCTGATCGGGATCGAATCCGGCCACGCTTGAGTACACCGACTGGTGGTACAAGACCCCGGTGTCGACGAGTCCGCTACCCGGCAGCATCCGCGGCGGCGCGACTGGGACAAGCTGCACGAGCAGGCAGATGCCGGTGAAGACCACCAGCGTGGTACGCCATCGACCGTAGATGTCACGATGCCGGACGAAGAGCCAGATGAAGCAGGCAATCACTACCGCGAAGTGCAGCGAGTCGTAATACAAGTTGAAGAACTGGATCACCAGCGGATGCGGAAGGAAGACGCGCTGGATCGAGGTCTCACTCGGCAGGTGGACGGCCCGCTCGAAGTGCCAGATCGCCCGCGACCGGCCGAGGGCGCCGCCCGGGCCCATGACGCTGAACGAGCCCGCGTACTGCCAGAGGGCAAAGAGCGCGAGCACCAGAGCCGATTCCTGGGTGAACGTCGAGACCGACGTCAGCTTGTCCTTGCGTGGCACCCGGAGGGCGAGGGTGACGACGGCCAGGCCGGCCGCAGTCCCGGCAGCCTGCTGCCAGTTCAGCTCGAAATGGATCATGCGAGCGGACGGGGAAAGAGACGAAGCGGAACCACGATCCCAAGGTTACGGCCAGATGGCAGCCGTCTGACTTCCAGGCCCTGCGGCGGGAAACCCGCGGGTCTGTCCGGCTTGCCTCGCGGCGCGCCGGCTGGTGCGGCACAATCGTCGGCATGCGCTTACCGGACCAGCAGCGAATTGCGGACCAGGCGCCCGCCCGCGAGGACGACGCCGGTGACGTCACCGAGCGGCACTCGCCCGGCTGGTACCGGGGGCTGCGCGAGCGTCTCGAGCGGCTGCCGGACGCTCACCCGTCGTCCTGGCACACGCCCGACCAGATAGCTCGCGCCGATGTCGGCGCTTCCGGGGACGGGGGGAGTGCCGCCGGACTGCTCGCCACCAGCGAGAGTGATATCTGGTGGCGGCCGCAGGATGCGCCTCGCGCCGGACCGGACTGGACCGACCCCTGGGCCGCGGACGGGCCTGCTGATGCGCGGTCAGCGGATGGCCGGGTCGCGGATGATCGTGCTGCGGATGATCGTGCTGCCGAGGGCGGCGGCGCTGCGGGCGGAGCTGGTGGCGCGGACCGCTCATCCGCGGCGAGTGGCAATCCTGACCCGGGTGATGAAGGCGCAGGGCCGGCCGGGCCCGGCGAACGGCGCGACCTGGTAAAGCCAGCTCGGCGCACCGCCGGCGCTGGCGACTCTGACGCTGGCGACTTCGGCCACTGGGGTGAGCTGGGCGGGGCAGGAGCCGCGCGGAGCCCATACCGGCCGTGGTTCGGCGATGGCGCTGCCACTGACCCGTGGTTCGCGCCGCGGCGGTCGCACTGATCCTCGTGGATGTGCCTGGCGGGCCTGTGGCACCTGACAGATCCGCATCCACGATTGGCGAAACCGGGCTAGCCCTCGTCCGCGTCGGTGAAGCCAGCCGCATCGGGCTGGTGCGGAAGCATAACCTCGGCTGAGACATCCGCGGCCAGGCGCACCACGTCTCCGTCCGCGAGCCGCACCGCGATGCCGGGCAGCACCCGGTCCCCGTTGACGAACGTCCCGTTAGTCGAATTCTCGTCCCGGATACTGGCGCGACCGCCGTCATCGACAGTGACCGTCGCGTGCCGCCGCGAGACGTTCTCATACTCCGCGAAGGCAGCTGCGACCAGGGATTCCGCCGGATCGCGGCCCAGCAGCAAAGCGGTGCCTGCCGGAATTTCCACGTTTCCGGTGGGGAAAGAGAGACGGAGCACCGCGGCCGAGATCGAGCTGTTCCGCTCTGGAGGCCGGAGGTATTCCTGCATCACGGTGTTCGCGACCGGTGCGTCATCGTCCCTGGCCCGCTGCCGGGGCAGGTTGGCGCCGCAGGTGAAGCAGATCAGGTCATCGGGCTTCACGCTGGCGGCGCAACTGGGACAAGTCAGTGTCGCCATATCGTCCTCCTGGACTCCTTCCACAGCGGCCCCGGCGCTTTCGTGCACCGCACTGCTCGCACGAGAGACTAACGCGCCAGACAGCCCCATTGGTGCCAGGCCGCCGAGCCCGCGGCAGGCAGCGGAGGCGGCAGGTCAGGACCAGGCTCAGCTGCCGGGCTTCACGATCATCTGCGGGATGTCCGGAGCGTCGTCCAGCTTGATCATGTTGTAGTTGGTCATCAGCCGGACGACCTGCTCCAGGCTCGTGGCGCTCGTCGTGGTGGGGTAGCTGCCAATCGTGATGAGGTCGGCGTCCTGGACGCTCATGCCGGTCGACTTCGGCAGCAGGGACTGGACCTGGCCCGTCAGGGCGGCGCTGGCCTGTGCTTTCGCCAGCGCGGCCTGGAAGTCGGCGGCGGCCGCGGGGTTGTCCTTGACCCAGTTGCTGGTGCCCACGTACCCGAGCATCGGCAGGTTGGCGGTCGGGCCGCTGAACGCGTCGAGCACCTCGGTCGCGCCGGCCAGGCTCTCGGCCTGGTAGATGTACGGCTGGCTCACCAGGATCGCCTGGAGCTTGTGGTGCTCGAGCTCCGACACCTCCTGGGCCTCCGGCATCGGGTCCCACTGGACCGAGTCGGCCGCGTTGCCGAGGTAATCCGACAGCACGTCGGTGGCGGCGGCTGCGTCGAGGCTCGCCGGGTTGCCCGAGGACTCCAGGCTCGGCAGGACGTTCTCGTCCGGCAGGCCCACCTTGACATTCGCCAGGTCAACCGGCGACTTGACGGACGAGCCTGGCAGCGTCAGCACCTCGAGCACACCAGTAGTTGCGTCGTAGCCGTCGGCAAGAATGCGCAGGTTACTGGTCTGGGTCTGCTGATAGAAGATGTCGCCGTAGTCGCTGGCAGCGATGTCGGCCTTGGCGCTCAGCATGGCGCTGAGCGCGGCTGACTGGGTCGCGTAGGACTTGATCACCACGTTGCCCAGGCCCTCGGCGGCGAACAGTCCGTCCTTCTGGGCCAGGTAGATAGCGGCATCGTCGACGCTGGGAACCGCTGCGATCGTCAGGGTGCCGGAGACCGCGCCGCCCGCGCCGCCGGAGTTGCTGCAGCCCGCGGCGACGAGCAGGGACAGGCCAGAAACCACCGCCAGCAGGCACCGGGCTCGGAAGGTTCGCCGGCCCGCATTCGGCTTCGGGACGACTCCGGCCGGGTCAAGCCTCATGACTCTCCTTGCACGGTTGGGATTTATCGTCACCCATCTGGCAATCCGCCGAGGGAACCAGACTGTTTTCTGAACGCAGACGACGCGCCAGAGAGTACCCTATTGCTGCCAGGAGGCCCGTCAAACAGCACGTTACATCGGTTTTTCCGATTCGTGGGTGTATTGACGCACGTTACCCGGTTACCGGCTAGAGTTGCCGTGGCTGTGACTGACTGCACCCGATGAAGAGTCGCTATCTGGGAGGTTTGCCGTGTCGGTAGCGCCCCGTGCCGAGACGGTGGTCCCTCGTACCGCGGCTGACAGGTGAAGGGTTCAGAGACTGTGCCGTCCCGAGGAAACAACGCTCGCACTGCTGCTCCGGCCGCCCCCAGCCAGGCCGGACGCCGAGCCGACGGCCCCGCGCCTGGTGGCGCTGGACCCGGTGGCGCTGGACCCGGTGGCGCTGGACCCGGCGGCGGCGCCGCGCAAGGTGGCGCCGCGCATGGCGGAGCGGGACCTGCGAACGGTGCAGCGCCTGCCGGCGCTGGCTCAAATGGCTCCCGGCCCGCTGCCCAGGGAGCCGCACCGGGAAAGGGTCCGGGCCGGGCGGCGCCCGCCGCGAGGCCGACCTGGCGGTCGCTCAAGAACTGGCGCGTGCGATCGCGGCTGCTGCTGCTGATCATCATCCCGACGCTGACGGCCGTGATCCTCGGCGGTACCTACATCGTCACGGCTGTCCAGAACGCCCTGGCCTATCAGCGCGTGGAGACGCTGGCCAACCTCAGCTCGGACGTGACGGTCCTGGCCGCGCACCTGGAGGACGAGCGCGACCAGACCATGCTGTACATCGGCCAGGGCACCGGCGGCCGGCCGGGGACGCTGAGCCGCAACACTGCTGACGGCGCCCCGCAGAACCTCGAGCTGGTGACCCAGGAGCAGAGCCTCACGACGCCCTGGATCAGGAAGGTGGCGGCGGACAGCGCGGCGATCGGCGGCGGCTACCCGTCCCAGGTCCAGGCCGACGCCGCGAATATCACCGACGTGCTGAAGCTGCTGAAGCCGCTCCGCACCGCCGCCACCGCGACCCGCCTGCCCGTGGTGGACGTGATGACGAGCTACACCTCGATGATCGACCAGCTGCTGGCGATCGACGACAACATCGCACTGGGCAGCGGTGACCCGACGCTGAACAACGACGTTCGCGCCCTGAACCTCGTTTCGCTGATCGCCGAGGAAGCTTCCGAGCAGCGGGGCCTGCTGGCCTACGCGTTCGCGCAGGACGGCACGTTCGACCCGCAGGTGCTCACTGACGTCCAGAACGCGCTTGAGGAGCAGAACGCCAACGTCGCCGAGTTCGATCGCGTCGCCACGACGCAGCAGGTCGCGCTCTACAACAGCTCGGTGTCGGGCAGCCTCGTCAACTTCGCCAGCAGCCAGGAACTGCAGGCCATTCAGTTCGGCCTTGATAATCGGTCGCTGACCCTGTCGGCAACAACGGCCAACGAATGGTACGGCGACATGTCGACCGGCACCCTCGGCGGCATCAGGACTGTCGAGCAGGACCTCGTGACGGCGACCGTCAGCCGGGCGACGACACTGCACCGGAACGCGATCGTGACAGCGTCCGTCATCGGTGCAGCCGTACTGATCGTCCTGCTGCTCGCGCTGCTGCTGACCACAGTCGTCGGCCGGTCCATGGTCCGGCCGCTGCGCCGCCTGCGGTCGGGCGCCCTTGAGGTGGCCGGCGTCCGGCTGCCGGAGACAGTCCGCCGCATGAGCGACTCCGACGGGGCGGCCGTCCCGCTGGAGGTCGATCCGATCGACGTCGACTCGTCAGACGAGATCGGTGAAGTGGCGCGGGCGTTCGACCAGGTCCACCGGGAAGCCTTGCGGCTGGCATCGAACGAGGCGGCCCTGCGCGGCAACGTCAACGCGATGTTCGTCAACTTGTCCCGGCGCAGCCAGTCGCTCGTCGAGCGGCAGATCCGCCTCATCGACGACCTCGAGCAGGGCGAGCAGGACCCGGACCGCCTCTCCAGCCTGTTCCAGATGGACCACCTCGCGACCCGGATGCGGCGCAACTCGGAAAACCTCCTGGTCCTCGCAGGTCACGACGCAAGCCGCCGCTGGAACCAGCCGGTCGCGCTGGTGGACGTGCTGCGCGCCGCCGTCTCGGAGATCGAGCAGTACGAGCGGGTGACGCTGAACGTCCAGCCCGGCATCGCGGTCCGCGGCCACGCGGTCAACGACGTCGTGCACCTCCTGGCGGAGCTTGCCGAGAACGCCACCTCTTTCTCCTCCGCGGAGACGCCCGTGGCCGTCGCCGGGCACCTGCTCAGCAGCGGCGGCGTGCTGCTGGACATCACCGACCAGGGCGTGGGTATGGGCGCCGAGGAGATGGCGCACGCCAACTGGCGCCTGGACAACCCGCCCGTCGTCGACGTCGCCGTGTCGCGGCGCATGGGCCTGTTCGTGGTCGCGCGGCTTGCCGCCCGTCACGGCATCCGGGTCCGGCTGCGCCCGGCCGCAGCAGGCGGCCTGACTGCTCTGGTGTGGCTCCCCGACGAGGTCATCAGCCACACCGGCGGCGGCAGCGCCCCCAACATGCGGAGGTTCGAGCTTCCCACGGCAGGCGGCGGCCCGGCCCCGTCGCTAGCCGGCCCGTCGGTGACGGCCCGCTCGGTTACCGGGATGGCATCGGCGATGCCCGCGCTGCCAGCCGGGATGAACGGTGACAATGAGGACGGGCTCTCGCCTGCCGAGCAGGAAATCAACGCAGCGCGCACGCCCCGGTTCGGTGCCGCCCCGGACGAGCAGGGCCGGGAAACGGGGCTTGGGCCGCGCCGCGTGCCCGGAGCGGGCCTGCACCCGGGCAACGCCGTCTGGGGCGGAGCCGCCACGACGAGCCCGCTGCCCGCCTTCGGCACTGACGCTGCCGATGCCGATCTGATTGTCGGCGGCGCGGACAACGCGCCGTCACCTGCTGGGTCGTTCCAGGGCGAGGACAGCTTCGCTGGAGCTGGAGACCGGACCGGCCGGGATTTCGCGGCTGCGCCGCAGTCGCCGTCCCCGGGTCAGCCGCTCACTCTCGGGCAGCCAGCCGTCGTTGGCCGAGGCCCGGAGGCAGACTCCGCACGCGGCAGCGGCAACGGCCACGACGACAGCCGTCTCGCTGGTGCCGGGGCGTCGTCCGGTGTAGTTGTACCGCCAGCCGAGCGCATGACCACCGAGAACCGGCTGCCCATCTTCGAGGCGGTGGAGTCGGACTGGTTCCGGCGGGGTCGTAACGGCGTTCCGGCGACGGCCGCGCCGTCCGCGTCGTCGTCGTCGTCGCGTCAGCCGGCGCGATCGGCCGACGCTTACGCAGATGGCGGCGGGAGCAACGGCGGCGGGAGCAACGGCGGCGGGAGCAACGGCGGCGGGAGCAACGCCGGCTGGGGCGGCGGGCAGAACGACTTTGATGCGCAGTCCGCTGAGCCCGAGGTGACCTGGGTCGCGTCGGCGGCGGACCAGGGCTGGGAAGCCGCTGCGGCTGCTAGCTCCCCGGCCACCGGCGGCACCACCGGTGCCGGGCTGCCGAAGCGAGTGCCGCAGGCGAACCTCGTTCCGGGAACTGCGGCACCGGAGCCGACGGCCTCGGCGCCGGCGCGGTCCGCCTCGGCGACCCGCGACCGGTTCGCAAGCTTCCAGCGCGGTATTCGGGAAGGCCGGGCGGCAGTTGTCGGCGACGATGGACACTCTGATGAGGATGACGGTTCTCGATGAGGGTGACACGATCTTGCCGAGATGGTCATGCTTAATCTGGGAACGCGGATGCGCCGGCCGGCAGCTCCGCGCGTAGTCATGGCGCCGCCGCGTCCGAAGGGACCGGGCGTATGCCGCGAGAGGAAGGTGCGCCTGTGAGTCCGCTTGTCCGTCCGGCCCAGGACCTGAACTGGCTGATCACTAACTTTGTGGAGCGAGTGCCGTCCGTGGCGCACGCGATCGTGGTCTCCGCTGATGGTCTGCCGATGGCGTTCTCGCACGGTTTCCCTGCTGACCGGGTTGACCAGCTTGCCGCCGTGACGTCGGGACTGACCAGTCTGACCCAGGGCGCGGCACGCGTCTTCGAGGGCGGAGCTGTTACGCAGACCGTCGTCGAGATGCAGCGCGGCCTGCTGGTCATCATGGCGATCAGCGACGGCTCGAGTCTGGCGGTGCTTGCCGCAGCCGATTGCGACATGGGCCTGGTTGCCTACGAGATGGCCCTCCTGGTAGAGCGGGTGGGCACCGCGCTGACGCCGGATATCCGCGGCGGCCAGCCCGGCTGGGCTGAAGGCGGCAGATAGTGACAGGAGGCTGCCGTGTTTGGCCACGGCCGCGATGACTGGGACTCAGGCGACCGCCTGTACCCAGTCGATCGCGATGACCTCACCGGGGCGGAGTTCGACTATGCCCCGGGCCACTCGGCTGGCCCCGTCGACCCCTGGCAGCACGACAACGGTGCGCGCGGCGCCGCAGATGAGTCCAGCGCGCTTGTGCGCCCGTATGCGGTTACCGGCGGCCGCACCAAGCCGAGGACCCAGCTGCAGATCGAGGCTATGGTTGCCGCGTCTCACTACGAGGTGCGAGACCTGTCTGTGCTCAGCCCCGAGTGTCAGGCGATCCTCGGGTTCTGTCGTGACTGGCGTTCGGTTGCGGAGGTCTCAGCGGTGCTCAGGATGCCGCTGGGCGTCGCCAGAGTGCTCATAGCGGACATGGCGATGGAAGGACTCGTCCGGGTACATCAGATCGACCACGCACAGGGTCGCCCGGACATCAACCTGCTCGAAAGGGTGCTCAGTGGACTTCGGAAGCTCTAGGGCCGTGCCTGCGGTGACCGCAGAGGCCGCGATGACATCAGTAAAGATCGTCGTCGCCGGTGGCTTCGGTGTCGGCAAGACCACGTTCGTCGGCTCAGTCTCGGAGATCACGCCCCTCACGACCGAGGCCGTGATGACGACCGCCAGCGACGGACTCGATGACCTGAGCCACACCCCGGACAAGACCACGACAACCGTGGCGATGGACTTCGGCCGCGTTACCCTCGATGCGGGTCTGATCTTGTACCTCTTCGGCACGCCTGGTCAGCACAGGTTCTGGTTCATGTGGGATGACCTGATCCAGGGCGCCATCGGCGCGGTCGTGCTTGTCGACACGCGCCGACTCGCGGATTCCTTCCCGGCGGTGGACTACTTCGAGTCGGCTGGTCTCCCCTTCATCGTGGCGATCAACGGCTTCCACGGTGACTTCCCGCACGCGGTCCAGGACGTGCAAGAGGCGTTGTCCATCAGCCCCCGGGTGCCGATCATGCAGTGCGACGCGCGCGGCCGCAATTCCACCAAGGCGACGCTGATCGCGCTCGTCGAGCACGCCATGACAATGCAGCTCAGCACCAGGTAGCCAGTGCGGCATGGCGGCGGGCACCGTCAGCTCGGCAGGCAGCCGGGCCTTCTGCTGTAATGGATCACGCGTTCACGGGGCGGTAGCTCAGCCGGTCAGAGCAGCGGACTCATAATCCGCCGGTCGTGGGTTCGAGCCCCACCCGCCCCACCAGGATCTACCTGCGGGAATATCCCGGAAGGTCATCGCACGAGAGCATCGGAGAATCGCGTTCTGGCCCTGAAAGGACGCAGGACGGACGCGCGGAGTCATGTGCCACCCCCAGCTACATAGGCGGCGACACTGTTCGCTGCCGCCCGGTAAGCAGTCTGCTCGGGATGCGTGTAGCGCGACGTCATCGCCTTGTCGGCGTGACCGAGAGTTCGGCGCCTGATCTCAGCGTCGACGTTCGCATCGTGGGCCAGACTCGCGGCGCTGTGCCGCCCCTCATGCAGCTTGATGACTCTGAGCCCGGCCTCGGCAGCCAGGGCCTTGAATCTGCGCGACACGTAGTCGGGGGGCCACGGCGAGCCGTCCGGACGGCAGAACACCAGGTCGTTATCGTGCCACGCGTCGCCCGCCCGGAGCCTGGCCTCGAGCTGGACCTTGCGGTGCTCCCGGAGAAGCGCGATCGTGTCGTCGTCCAGCCAGACCTTCCGGGCGCTCGTCGCCGTCTTGGGCTGGCCCTGGATGACGTGACCGCCGAGTTCGAGGACAGTGCGCTCAACGCTCAGGTAGCCGGCATCGAGGTCTGTCCCGGACCACCGGAATCCGACTGCCTCCCCGCGGCGCTCGCCCCGCAGGACGATGATGCGGAACATCAGCCCGAGCGGATCGCTGACGCTTGCGGTCAGGAACCGTCGTGCCTCGCCGGCGCTCCAGCGGTCTGCCTCCGGCGTGACCTCCGGCTCGAGTTCTACGGCGTAGACGGGGTTGAACGGGATCTTGTGCGCGCGCTTCCACTGGTAGTTCAGGAACGCGCGGAGGGCGGCAAGGATGCGGTGCTGTGTGGCGACGCCAATGATCTTGGGGGCAGATCGCATGTCGCTGACCAGGCTGGGCGTCCTGTCCTCTGCCAGCGCTGCCGCAATCTCGTCGTTGAAGGTGTCGATGCGCTCGAACACCATGGCGCAGTGCTCGCCACTGATCCGGTCTATCTCGATGTCGGCGAGGATGGGCAGCAGCCAGTTGCGTCCGATCTGCTCGAGACTGCGGGCGTAGGAAGGCCGGGCGCGACGCTTGCCCCTGAGCCAGGCTGACCATGCGTCGGCGAATGTCTCGCTTGCGGCAAGGTCCCGGCGCAGGCCGAGTCGCCTGCGCACGTCATCGACGGCGGGCAGGCGGCCGCCGCGCTTGCTGCGCTCGAAGATGAGATCGCCGATCCTCGCCTCAAGCGCCTTCTCGCCCTCCGCCAGGCGCACGAGGTCGTTGACCTGCTGCAGCGCGGCGTCGCGGGCCGTCGCGGTCTCGAAGCCGATCCGGCGCAGAGACCGAGTTCCTGTTCCGGTGAGGATGCGCAGATCGTAGCCGTAGGTTCCGTGACGGCGCTCTTTGAGTCGCGGGCAGCTGCGTCCCTCGGGGCAGCTGCAGCGTTTGAACTTCGAGCCCTTCATCCTGCCTTTCCTCTCACGGCTGGCGGCAGCAGCCCGCGCTTGCGTGCCTCGCTCACCCAGCGATGAACCCGCGAAACGGGTACTTCTGCTGCCTTGGCGATCGTCGGCCCTGGAGCCTTGCCACTCGCGACCGCCCAGCGGTACATGGCGACGACGTTCTCAAGGAACTCATCGGTCAGCCGGCCGCCGGGCGGTTTCGGTGCGGTGAAACCGCCCGGCGGTTCGCCGGGACCGCCGATGATCTCAGCGGTCGGAATCCCTCCGTGCGGCGAGCCGTACTGCTCTTCGGTGCGGTCGAAGTAGTCGTTCAGGTTGTCGACGGGGCCGATCTCAGCCGGGAGCGCCAGCCGCTCGCGCACCTCCGGAAACAGGGAGTGCATCTCGACTTCTCGGAAAGGCGCACCTCGCCATGATCGGGCGCTGATCGGCTCGTGTGGCGACTGCATCAGGGTTGCGTGCACGCGGGGGAGTGAGACGTCACCCGCGAGGTCGACCTGAAAGAAGACGGTCATGCCGGTCTCGTCGCGCGCCCGGATCCAGCCGCCTGGGCGGTAGTCGAGCCGCCATTGGTTGTATCGCATCGCCATTCATGGTGACACCTACATGTCTTGATGTGCAAGTGTCCCGTCTTGCATGGTCGGCGCTGATCGCGTTAGAGTCCTACCTGTCCCGCGTATGTGTCCCAGCGTACGCGTCCCGGCTTCAGTACAGGGGAGTGGCGAATGACCAGCATGACGTGGACAGAGGAAGCGGTTCGAGCGCTGGGCGTTCGGGCGGACGTTGTGACGGTCGGCTCGATTCTGGGCTTGAGCCGGACGCAAACCTACGTGCGACTCAACAACGGGACGTTTCCGGTGCCTGTCATCAGAATGGGCCGACGCATCGTAGTTCCGATGGCGCCAGTGAGGCGCGTACTCGGGATGGACGCCGACGATGAGACCGAAGTCGTTGCCAGCCCGTAGCCCTCGCATTGAACAGCCACCTGTTGTGAGCGGAGCATCATGAGCCCGAATGCAAAGGGCCAGGATCGCACCCTGGCCCTTCGACACACACCGTCGTCCCCGCCGCCGCCAGGCTGCGAAGCACGTGCGTGCAGTCTAGCGTCCGATCCCGGCGGGCCTCCGTCATCCAGAGCGATGCGGGACGTCCTGCAGGTTTCCGACCAGATGGATACGCAGCTGCGTCTCCGGCTGGCGGCCTGGAGCGAAGGCTTCGCCGTCGGCGAGCTGGCGCACGCGGACGATTACGAGCGCGGATTCCTCGATGGCTGCATGGCGGTCAAGCGCGCCCAGCACGATGCCGTGCGCCTAGTGAGCGACGACGCACTCCGCTGGACTGTCCGCGGCGAGCGGCGCACCCGCCAGACGTTCGCGCGCCCGCATCCCGATGACTTCCGGGGCAGCGCGGCGTGAGCGATCGGTGCGCTTGCGGCCGGCCGCTGATGGAGCGGCCAGGAGATCTGGGTACTACGTGCGCCGAATGCCGGAGCGTCCCGTCTCACTGTGCCTGTGCACCTATAGCGACGAATAAAGAAGAAAGAACAAAGTCCGGAGGACCGCCGGTGCCGGCGGCCGATCCGGCGATGTATGCGGGAGTCCTCGCTGACATCACCGAGGCCGCGCGGCCGACGACCGAGGCTGACCCGGCCGGAATCTACGCGTCGCTGCTGGCCGGAGCCGGCGTCATCATCGGTCCGGGACCGTACGTGAAGGTCGGCAACACCAGGCACCCGCTGCTGATCTGGCCGCTGCTCATGGGCCGCACCGGATCCGGCCGCAAAGGCGAGGCAACCGGCGCCTCCGAGGTCTTTCTTCGTCAGGCGGCGCCCGACAGCATGGACGACATCACCGTGACCGGGCTGTCCTCCGGAGAGGGCCTGATCGAGCGGATCCGCGACGAAGGCGACGGCGACGAGCGCAAGCGCCTGCTGGTGATCGAGCCCGAGTTCACCTCGGTGATGGCACGCTCGAAGCGCGAGGGCAGCACCCTGGCCGCCGTCCAGCGGCAGGCATGGGAAGGCCGTCCGCTCTCGGTCCTCAACCGGCAGCAGCTGCGCGCATCGGCGTCGCATGTCGCCATCATCGGGCACATCACGCCGCGCGAGTTCCGGCTGCGCCTGGCCGAGGCTGACATGTCCGGCGGCACCTACAACCGTTACCTGCCCGTCTACGTCGAGCGAAGTCACCTGCTGCCCATTCCCGAAGGCACCAGTGAGGACGTCCGGATAAGGCTCGGCGGTCGGCTCGGCTCTGCCATTCAGCAAGCCGAGAGCGTCGGATGCATCCAGTTCGACCGCGACGCCACCGAACTGTGGATAGCCGAGCTGTACCCCGAACTCACCGGTGCCGACGACGACGACCACGCCGAGGCCGAGTTCACCCGCCGCGCCGCGCCCTACTGCCTGCGCATCGCGGGCCTGCTCGCTGCGCTGGAGGGCCGCTCGCTCATGGCCAAGGACGACCTCGCCGCGGCGGCCGCCTTCGTCAGGTATTCGATCGCCTCTGCCCGCTTCGTGCTCGACAGGCAGGTCCGGGACCCGCGGCTAGACCGGATCCAGCGCGCGATCGATGCTGCAGGCTCAGCCGGGCTGACGCGCTCGGCCGTGTCCGGCCTATTTTCGCGCAACCTCACGAAGGAAGTCCTCGACCAGCTGCTTGCCCAGCTCACGGCCGATGACACATACGAAGAAGTTCGGCAGGCGACACGCGGACGACCTGCAGAAATCTACCGGCGTCTTCTTTCTTCTTAGTTCGTACGCAAGGAGCCCCTCATGATCGGGCACCGGCCGGAGCCCGCGCCGCGGCAGCCCCGCAGAAGGCAGCTCGCAAGCCGCTGATTCACTCTCGTACCGGCGGTTTGGAACACCGCTTGCACTTCACTGACCTGCACAGATGGAAAGGACGGACGCGTGATGGACGCAGGACGTGTGCCCCGCGCACTGTCACGCGGGTATGCCGATCAAGTCGCCGACGCGGCCGAACGGTCAGCGCTGTCATCGCTCGGCCGCCTGATCATGCTGACACTGGCGCGCCGGGCCGATGAGGTAACGGGGGAGCTGGACGACCGGAGCCCCTCACTCGCGGAACTGACGAGACTTGCTGGCGCGGGACGCAGCACGGTCGCGCGGGAGCTGGCGCGCCTCGAGGAGTCCGGCTGGCTGATACGGCAGCGGCAGGCAGATGATGCACAGCGAGTCCGTCGCCAGACCTACTACGCCGTCCGTATGCCGGGTCGGCAACCGGTAATGCCTGACTTGGGTCAGTCCGTCACGTGTCCCGCTCCGGGACCGGTGACATCTGATCAATCTAAGCGCAGGAAACTCCGCAGCCGTCCCACCGAAGGTGTTCAGCGGTGTCCCGTCTGCCATCAGCCCGTCGCGGCAAACGACGGCTCATGCGGATGCGAGGCGCGCCGATGACCGCCCGGCCCAGGTGCGAGCTCGGCTTTGTCGTCGACGCTGCCGGCGACTGCTGTCGCGCGCACCGCGACCAGCCGAAGTGCCGGGCCTGCCGCCGCAGCCTTGACCCGGCACTAGTCGCAGCTGGCATCTGGCTACATCCGTCCTGTCCGTGGCCTCCGCCGATCGAGCCTGCACGGACGAATCGCCTGCGAAGAAGAACGTCGTGACTCAGCAGCTCTCGACCATCGCGGCGTACCGGCGCCACGATTGCCATGTGGGGGGCTGTCTCGCAGCGATCACCGTCACAACGACAAGGGAGCCAGTTATGTCCGACCCCAGCCGGAGACTCACGGACGCTGTCGACAACGTCAGCAGCATCCTTACCGACCTGTCCGCTGCTCTGTACGAGCTGAACGAGGCAGCCGACGCCGCGGGCCTCCAGGGGCCCGGCGCCATCGCCTCGATCGATCAGTTCACCGCCCGTCTCCGCGACCAGATAGCCCGCATGCACCGTCACGTCCGCAAAGGTGATGACCCCGACCATGACTGAGAACAGCGAGTTGTACGAGCAGGTCCGCTCACTCGTCCTGAATGACCCGGCGGTACAGGCCGCCGCAGATCAGCTCCGCACCGCAGAAGCCCGCGGTGCTGATCCGCACCCCGCGATGACCCGAGCCTTCAACCTCATCGCCGACACGATCCTGCAAAGGGCGATCGAGGTGCTGGAGATCCCCGCCGAGATAGTCCCCTACGCGATCCTGGCCATGAGCCGATCTCTCCGGCGGCAGTTCGGTTTCGAGGACCCGGCCCATGACTGACGATGCGTCTACGGCGGGACTGGTCATGAGCGACCCCGAAAAGACCGATGGTCATGAGCGTTGCGGCGCCAGGACCCGGAAACCGGATCACAAGCCGTGTCGTCTGCCTGGCCACGGCACCGACCACGTCGGCAGCGGCCGATGCCGACGCCATGGTGGAAGTACTCCGACCCATGAGCAGCAAGCCCAGCAGACCGAGGCCGAGGCGAAAGCAAGACGGATCGCCCTGGACCTGGAGGAGGTCGGCGGCCCCGAGGCGATGCTGAGGGAGATCCGCCGCTGGTCGGCGATCGTGTCGGCGTTCTCCCTGATGGTGTCCGAGGTCCCGGCGGAGAACCTCACCTGGGGTGTCACGAAACGGAAAGTCACCCCAGGCACGGCCGGCCGCCCGCCGCAGCAGGAGGTGACGCAGGAAGCCAAACCGCACATCGCCCTGGTGCTGCTGCGCGAGTCCAGCGAGGAACTGCGCCGCTGGATCGAGACCGCCCACAGGTGCGGCGTGGAGGAACGGATGGCGAACCTGGCCGAAATGTTCGGCGAGCAGATCGGCCGGGTCGTGGACGCGATCCTGGGCGACCTGGACCTGACCGTCGAGCAGCAGGCCAGGGTGGCGCAGGTGGTGCCGCTCAGGATGAGAGAGATGATCCAGTGACCTTGACGGGGGCAGATGGCGGTCGTTGCGCGGGCCTCTACGCTGCGCAGAAAGATGTTCCACAATCGGTCAAAGAGCCCTAATTCGGGCACCGATCAGCTAGAATCAGATCAACAACTGAAGCGGTCCCAGCCAGCGTTGCACCGCCGGCGGGACCTCGCCCAAGCAGTCATAGGAGGACTGATGGACGTAGCAACCAGCATGCCAGCAGCGCGCAACTGTCAGCGCTGCGGGCGCATCCTGACCGCAGCCGTCTCGATCGCCAAGGGCTACGGACCCGGATGCCGCGCACGTATCCGCGCCGCCGCCGCAGCATCGGCAGCGCTTCGCGACTTCACCGTCAGCCAGATCGACCGGGCCCGCGAGCTGATCGCCGACCTCGGAATCGTCCCGAGCGGCTTCGCCGGAGTGTTTCGGACCGTCTCCAGCACCGGGCAGGAGTACTACCTGACGTCGCCCTCCGGATGTAACTGCCGGGCGGGCCTCAACGGCCGCCGCTGTTACCACCGGGCAGCAGTGATCGCATTCACCGGAAAGGCGGCGTGACAATGATCAGCATGACCACCGCAAACGCTGTCAGCTGCCCGCCGTGGTGCACCGAGCCGGAAACCTGCAACGACGACCATATCGGGCAGCCTGTCGAGATCGAGACCGCAGACAACGGCATCGTGCTCGGCCTGGAGCACGCCGGCGGCCGTCCGGTGCTCGTCCTGGCCGACGCGATCGACGGATGGGCGGCTCGCCTGTCCCCAGCCGAGGCAAGCGATCTCGCCGCCGCCCTCACCCAGCTCGCCGGAATCGCACAGTGAAAGTCCTCTCCATTCGGCAGCCCTTCGCCTCGTTGATCCTCAGCGGGGCGAAGGACGTTGAATGCCGGACCTGGCCGACGTCTTATCGCGGTCCGCTGCTCATCCACGCCAGCCAGCGGCCCAACCCCGACGCCCCCGCGTTCCTGTCCGCGCTCGGAGTCGAGGCGCCCGCGCGCCAGCCGGCCGGAATGATCCTCGGCACCGTCACCCTCACCGACGTGATTACCGACTCCGCCTCACCGTGGGCCGAGCCGGACAACTACCACTGGCTCCTCGCCAACCCGCGCCTGTGGGCCGAGTCGGTGCCCGCGCGCGGACGACTCGGCCTCTGGGAGTGGACGCCGTGACTGACGGCCAGCAAGACCGATGCCCGGCCTGGTGCGTGACCGCAAACTGCGACGGCAGCCATGCGAGCCGCCGCATCCGCCTGACCGGGTTCGGCCCCGACGACTGGAAGATCGAGCTCGCGCTCGTCGTCCAGCACGAAATGTCATGCGTCGCGGTTGTCAGCCATGACGAGGATGGAACCACGAGCCTGTACCTGAACGGCGCCGAAGCGCGCCGTCTCGCCGATCTCCTCAGCGAGCTTGCAGGCCGCGCGGACGGCCGCAAGCGATGCGCCGCAGAGGCAGCCTTCAATGCCGCGGGAGTGGCTGTCCGCCCGCGAGCTGGCCGAGTGGCTGGGCGTGGAGGTGTCGGCGCTGTACCGCTGGAATGCGGACGGCTCCGGGCCGCGTCGCTACCAGGTGGGCAGGTCGTCCCGGTACAGGCTCCGGGATGTTGAGACGTGGCTGCGCACAAGGGCAGTCGAGGAGACGAGCCGCCGCGCTACGGGGTCACCCGCAAGCGGCGAACGTAGCCGGGTGCCGTCCGCAGCGGGTCGTGATCTCACGCCCTGGTGAGCGTCCGGTGCAGGCTCACTGCGGAAGCCCGCGCCGGGACGGTCGAGGCGGGGTCCAGGATCGTCCGCGCGAGATGCCGTAGCTCGTAGGGCGTCATCCCGCCGTACATCCCGCCGACGCTGTCCGTGGCCGCAAGCTCCATGCCATAGCGGCAGCACGCGGTCTGCACCGGACACCTCGCGCAGATCATCCAGGCCCGGGTCCAGTCGGCGTTGTGAAGATCGTCCGGGTGCCATGGGTCAGATTCCCGGTCAGGAATGCCCGCACAGGCAGCCTGACCGGCCCAGATCCGAGCGTTCGAGTGCCGCTCCATGCGGCTGATCGTAGAGCCGCGGCGCGTGAAATGCCGCCGGGGAAGTACGGCGACACGATCGCAGCCGGAGCCAGATGACCGACCTTAGCGACACAATGGGAGGCTGAGGGGCATATCTGGGCCGCTAGGGGATGATGGCGACGAGCGCGAACGCTGAGTGGCAGATGCTGCACTTCGGCTGTAACCAGATCCTTGGACCTGGCGTGCACCCAGACGATATTGCCAGGCTGTCGCGAAAGATCTTCTGGCGCGGATCTGCCCGCATGCCAATGATCGAGCAAGATCATCGATGAGCCGTCGCCAGTCGACTAACCGCAAGGCCGCTAAGCCTGCTGTCCGGGCCGACAGCAAGACCGTCCTCGCCGTGTGCCCGGGCATCACCCGCCGCGACGTCGAGGACGCTGCGGCGCTTCTTGACGCATGGCGTGCCAGGGACCTGCCTGCGGCCCGTGATCTGTTCGCTGCCATGTTCGCCCGGCCTGACAGCAGGGGCGTGCTGACTGCGGCGATCTGGCTCGCCTCCGAGACCATCGACATCCTCGAAGTCACCAAGGCAGGCCTTGGCGAGGGCTGGCGCGATTTCGTCGGGGAGAACTTCGCGGGCCTGCTGCCGGACGAGGTCGACTGACATGGCCGGCATGGAACTCGCGAGTGCGTTTGTACGGCTCGCGTCGACAGCTCGGCAGTTGCCGGCGACGTTCAGCGCGGCGTCGAGGAAAGCGCCGCGGCCGGGGACGTCGAGACTGCCGGATCGTCGGCCGGGTCGCGGATGGGGAAGGCGTTGAGCGGCGCGTTCGCTAAGGCCAGCGAGATCGGCGTAGCCGCAGCGATCGGCGTCGGCGCCGCGTCTCTCGACATGGCGGTCAAATATCAGTCCGCCATGAAGCTGATTCAGACGCAGACCGGCGCGTCCGCGTCCGCGGTGAAGCAGCTGTCGTCCGAGGTGCTGAAACTGGGTCAGACCACCCAGCAGGGGCCGCAAGCCCTGGCCGAAGGCTTGTATCACCTGAAAAGTGCAGGCATGTCGAACGTGCAGGCGATGCAGGCCCTCAAGGCAGCGTCCGATCTGGCTGCGGTGGGGCAGGCGAACCTGGAGGACACCGCCAACGCTGTCGTCGGCGCGTGGCGGTCCGGGGTCAAAGGCGGCCAGGACTTCACGCAGACCGTGGCGACGATCAACGCGATCGTCGGCACGGCAACATGCGCATGCAGGACTTCGTCTCCTCGCTCGGCACCGGGATCCTGGTCGCGGCGAAAACCTTCGGAGTGTCCCTGACCTCGGTCGGGTCGGCGATGTCCCTTTTGACCGACGAGGGCATGCAGGCGCAGCAGGCCGCCACCCATTTGCGCATGGCGCTCAGCCTGATGGGCGCGCCGTCCGCGGCGGCGGCGGAGCAGCTGAAGACGATCGGCCTGTCATCGACGGCGCTGGGCAACGCGATGCGCTCGCCCGGCGGCCTGATCTCCGCGATCGGGCTGCTGAAGTCTCATCTCGACGCGTCCGGCCTGTCGGCCACGCAGGCCGCGGACCTGCTGTCGAAAGCGTTCGGCGGCGGCCGGTCCAGTACCGCCATCCTGGCGATGATAAACCAGTTCGGCACCCTGAAGCAGAAACAGGACCAGATCAACGACGGCATAAAAAACTTCGGGTCCGATGTGCAGGCGCAGTCTCAGACCGCGCAGGCCCAGTTCGATCTGCTGCGAAGCAAACTCGAGGTCGTCGGCGTCAGCATCGGCGACAACCTCGTCGGCCCGGTTACGAAGTTTGCGGGCTTCCTGGGCACGACCGCCATCCCCGATATCGAGAAGTTCGTCGGCTTCCTGACCAGCAAGAACATCAAGCCGTTCACGGAGGCCATCGGCGGGGTGCTGGGCCTTCTGGCCGGGCTGACCGCCCTGAAGGCCGGCGGGACGAAGATCTCGAAGATGCTCGGCCTGGACGGGCTGCTCGGCGGCGGTAAGAGCGGCGGGCTGTCGCAGCGGCCGGGAACATGACCTCGGCCGCAGGGAACATGACCTCGGCCTCCGACACGATGCTCACCGCCAGCCAGAACATGCTCAAGGCCGCGGGCATGCAGGACACTGCCGCCGGCGGAGAGGCCGCCGCCGGCGGAGAGGCCGCCGCGGGCGGAGAGGCAGCCGGGGAAGGCGCGGCGGCCGCGGGCGGCGCGGCCGCGGGCGGCTCACTCGTCGGCGCGGCCACTATCCCGCTGCTGGCCGCCTGGATCATCTCCAAGGCCGGCAAGTACGTGATCAGCAAGCTGCCCGGCGTCAACAAGCAGGGCAGCATAACCAACCAGATCAAGAAGGGCGCCGAGACGGCCCCGAACACGCACGACGGCGTGTCGCTGCTGCAGGCGTGGCACAACCTTGCGGGCGGCGGCAAGCAGACCTACACCGTGAAGCCGGGCATGCAGGTCGCGGGAGCCACGCCGGGCCAGGTGCTCAACGCGGGCAGTCCCGGCTGGATGCACGATCTCCTCGGCGGCGGCGGCCAGACAGGCTGGCTGACCGGCGACCCTCAGCAGGCCATCAAGAAGGCGTTCTCCGGTGCCGGCAACTGGCTGACCAGCACCGGAAACGACATCATCCTCGGCCTGGAGTCCGGCGCCCAGAAAGCCTGGGGCGCGGTCACCGGCTGGTTCGAGCGCATCCCCGGCGACGTCAAAGGCTGGGTCGCCTCCGCCGGTAACTGGCTCGTCTCCAAAGGCACGTCGATCATCACCGGCCTGGAGAACGGCGCCAGGCACGGCTGGGACGCGGTGACCAGCTGGTTTAAGGCCATGCCGGGCACCGTCGAGGGCTGGCTGGCCTCCGCCGGCTCGTGGCTGGTCAGCGAAGGCGGCAAGATCATAAGCGGCCTGGAGTCCGGCGCGAAACGAATCTGGGACTCCGTCACGGCCTGGTTCAGATCCCTGCCCGGAATGATCAAAGGCTGGTTCGCTGACGCCGGAACGTGGCTGGTCAGCGCCGGTATCGCGATCATGGAAGGGCTGCTGCACGGCCTCGAGGAGAAATACGACGACGTGAAGTCGTTCGTGTCCCGGATCGCCGGGGACATCGCCTCCCTCAAAGGCCCCCTCGACTATGACCGGGTACTGCTGGTGCCGCACGGCCAGGCCATCATGGACGGGCTCCTCACCGGCCTGAAATCCCGGATGACCGGGCTGCAGTCGTTCCTGTCCAGCCTCACCGACCTGATCTCATCGTCGGTGCAGCAGGGCGCCACCGTCACCTCCGGCCAGGCGGCCCTGACGATCTGGACCGGCGCAGTGTCCTCGGGCGGGCAGCTCAACGGCCAGCCCATCCAGCGGTTCGGCTCGACCGCCCCCGGCGGGGTCGCCTTGTCGGCATCGTCGACGGTCGGCAGCATGCTCGTCGGCAACCCCGTCTTCGGGTATGCCAGGGGTAGTGGCGGGACAGCGCCAGGCTGGGCGTGGGTCGGCGAGAAAGGCCCCGAGCTGGTCCGCTTCCACGGCGGCGAGCACGTCCTGAATCACCAGTCCTCAGTGCGCGCCATGCGCGGCTACGCCTCCGGCACCGGCAAAGCCGAGAGCGAACTGAAAACCGACCGGGCCAAATGGCACGCCCTCAACAGCAAGATCACCGCCCTGGCGAAGAAACGAGGCCTCGAAGAAACCGAGATCAAGGCACTCACCAAGCTCACCAAGACGTCGGAGTCGCCGACGCTGCAAGCCGCGCAGAACGCCGCGATCTCGAAGCTGACCGGCCAGCGGACCTCGCAGGCGAAAACACTCACCGGGTGGCGGGCGACGGCGAAGAAACTCGCCGCCCGGATCAAGTACCTGGCTGAGGGAAAACTGGCGCAGGACCAGCAGAGGCTCGCCAGGGACCAGAACACGGTGTCGGAACTGTCGGTGACGATCCCGGCGCTGCAAACCGAGCTCGACTACCTGACCGCTCACGGCGGTGACAAGAAAGACGCCGACGCGCTGGCTAAGCAGATCGCCGCCGGCAAGCTGAAACTGGCGAAGGCCAGGTCGGCGATCCCGAAACTTCAGTCCGACATCAAGACGCTGAAGAAAGAAGCAGCCGCCGCCGCGGCGGCGAGCGCGGCAGCGGCCAGCAGCAGCGACTCCTCAGACGACGACGACTCGGACGACGATTCGTCCGATGACACCACCACCACGCCGGACATTGCGACGTTCGGGCAGTGGCTGTCCGCGATGCCTGTCGGCACGCCCGTCACCATCACCGGCCTGGCCAGCGCACCCGGCGGCGGCGCGGCGGGGAACGTCGACATTTCCGGGCTGACGATGGGCGGTCTCGGCGGCACGACGGTCCCCGGCGGTCAGGGCATCGGAGGATCCAGCATCGGCGGGGGAGTGAACCTGGGCGGCGCCCCGGTCCGCGCATTCACCGGCCAGCCCGGGGCAACATCTCCCGAGCATGCGGCGCTGCTGAAGATCGCACAGCTGCTGGAGATGCAGCCTGGCCGGACCGCCGCGGGCCTGTCGAACGCCCTGAACGGCGTTGGTCGGTCTTCAGCGCTGCCGGGGAGGTTCATGTGACCGACACCGACGCTGATCGTGCCTCTGACCGGCTACTGCAGGCCCTGCTTGCTGCTGCGGCGCAGCGCGACGAAGCAGGCGTCCGCACGCTGATCCAGGGCCAGCAGCCGGAGGTCATCTGGCGGGTCACGTTCCAGCTCTCGCTGATCGTGCTCGCGGTGGCAGGCGCGGACGAGCGGGACGTGGCGATGCTGCAGGGGGAAGCGATGCGGCTGGCGCTGGAGCCGCAGTGAAGGTGATGTCCGGCCCGTCGATCTGATGCCGCCCGAGACGCGAGGGAGGTCTGAAGTTCCCCCTGATGCTCGCCCGCAAGTGCAAGCAATGCGACACTCGCGCTATGTCGATAACTGTGCTCGACCGGGAGATGTACACCGAGGCCGCCGCCGCGCGGCTACTTGGCGTTGCCCCCAGCACGCTCCACTACTGGCTCGAGGGGGGCAACCAGCGCGGTCGGCTCTACAAGCCCGTGATCCGCCCCGAAGCGAAGGGCGGCCGCGCGCCAGTCACCTGGGCAGAGTTTGTCGAGGCGACGCTCTTGGGGTCATATCGGCGTGACCACGACGTACCGCTGCGGGAACTACGGGACTTCATCGACAAGCTCCGCGACGAGTTTCAGGTGCCATACCCGCTAGCCGACCGGCGCCCGTACATAGGGCCAGGTCGCAGTCTGCTGATCGACCTGCAGAACCGCAGTCACCTTGATGCGGAGTTCTGTCTGGTCGCCGTCGCAAACGGCCAGGCAGTGCTTACGGCGCCGGGCGAAGAGTTCTTCGAGCGCGTCGAGTGGTCCGGCGACGAGCCGACAGCATGGCGACCTACCGACGATGTCTTCTCACCCGTCCGGGTTAACCCGCTGATGCGATTCGGACGGCCGGCTGTGGGGGGCGTCTCCACCGAAGCGATCGCAGGTGAGCTGGACGCTGGCGCATCCGTGGAGGAAGTCGCCGAAGATTTCGGCCTTGACCTCGACGCTGTCCGCTGGGCGCACAGCTACGAACTGGCTCAGCAAGCTCAGCACGCCGCGTGACACCACGAGCGGCCAAGGTCCGCATCTACATCGACGCCGACGTCCGGGGCCTCGGCCTGATCATCGGAGGACTACGGCCTGACGTCACTTACCCCGGTGACCCAGGCAAGGAAATCTACAAGCGGGCGCGACCAGCCTGCCCGATCACCACTCCAGCCGTGCTCGATACCGAGTGGATTCCCGAGGTCGCGCGGCGAGGCTGGTTAATCATCACCCGTGACAGCAAGATCATCGAGAATCGAAACGAGATCGCTGCCGTTCGTGAGCACCGGGCAAAGATGGTCGCCCTGAACCAGCAGGACGCGTCAACGAAGTGGGGACAGCTCGAGGTGTTCATGACCCGCTGGCGTGACATCGACGAGCTAGTCGACCGGCCCGGCCCTTTCATCTGGCGCGCATCGCGCACGGCAATGACGCAGATTCCGCTGGACTGAACACAACGCTCAGATCTCCGTCCACAGCGAGCGCGCCCGGCCAGCCGTAGGCAGCCAGCCTCGGCCGTAGGCCAGCGAGATGCAGGAGCAGGCAGACGATGACGGCGATGACGGTGACGGCGATCACTGGTGGTCCTCCTCGATAGCTGGCCACGCAGCGCCCTGCTGCTGGCGGGCGATGACGGCGGCCAGGTCCTCGGCGCCCAGGCCGTGCAGGTGCAGGTGCTGATGTACGGGCGCGGCGATGGCCTGGCGTTCGGCGAGCTGCCGCTCGAGCTGGCTGACGCGCGCCTGCAGCTGCTGCGTGCTGGCGGTGACCTGGACCGGCCGCGTCTGCGGTTCAGCCTCGCTCCAGGCGGCGTCGTAGGGCTCGGCGCGGTGTGAGTGCACCAGGAGCGCCACGACGGCCGCCACGACGGCCAGGACGGCGACGACGGCCAGGACCACGAGCACGGTCCGCCACTCGGCGACGATGAGCGCCCCAGCGACGATCGCGACGACGAGCCCGACCGGCGCACCAGCGCCGGGTCCGGTGTGATGCCCGGGATAGCGGCAGGTTCCGGTGGGCATGGTCAGTAGTCCTCTCCGGTAGGGAGTCCGTGGCGCAGCAGGCGCCAGATCTTCCGGCTGGTCTTGAGCCGCTCGCCGGTCCCGCCGCAGCCGCGGCAGACGATATACAGGCGGCCCATCAGGTGCGCGTAGCCGGTGCCGCCGCACCGCTCGCAGGTCTCGTAGGCGTCGAATGCGCTCACCGCGGCCACCTGCCGCCGGACCATGCCCGCAGCAGCCGGGTGCCGACCCTCAGCCGCTCACCGGAGCCGCGGCACACCTTGCAGCGCCCGTGGCGCCTCGAGCTCGAGCCGGGATTGCGCCGGCTGCCGAGACAGGCGAGGCATCGCGCGTACGGCCAGATCCGGCACGACAGCAGGTAGACCGCGGCGGCGATGAGCGCCAGGAGCAGCAGCCCGCCGAGATCCCTAGCGGACAGGTCACCGGCCGCCAGCACGTGCTGTCCTGCGGAAACGCCAGCGGCCATGATCGGGCCGCTAGCGGCTAGTTCCCAGGTCACGGCGCCTCCTGGCCGCTAGCGGTGCCGCTAGACCTAGCAGCAGTGGCGCTAGCGGCTAGCAGCTGCTGCCGGGCGACGCCGCGGCGGTTGGCCTGCTGCCCGTCGCCGGTCTGGCCCCACATCTGGACGACGTCGACGCCCCGGACCCGCAGCGCGTCGCCGACCGCGGCGGCGTCCCAGCCGCGGTACATCTCCGGCCGCAGCTCGGCCAGCCGGGCGGCGATGGTCTCGCTCCAGATCCGCTCGGCGCCCTCGGTGACGGCCAGGACGTCGGCGAGCAGGTCCACGACCGGCAGCTGCGCCTCGTGCTCGCCGAGCGCGTACCCCGACAGCGTGCCCGCGGCCTCGCGCAGGCGCCGTGCGCGGCGGCCGATCGCGTCGGCCTGGACAGCGTCGCAGTAGTAGGTGCGGACGATCTCGGCGGCGTCAGCGTGGCCGAGCAGCCAGCCGATGCCCTTGTCCGCGGCCGCGAAGTCGGTAGCGCGGATCCCGTTCTTGTATGAGCTGGTGGGAAGGATCATGTCGTTGGCGGTCTGGTCCATCACCCGCAGGCAGAACCTGACGCCGATGTTGGCGCGGATCCCGCCCGGCAGCGACTCGGCGTCCGGCCGCTGGGTGTCGAGCAGCAGGATCACGCCGAGCGCCGGGCCGCGCTTGACGATCGCGGTGGCCAGCCGGTCGAACTCCTTGCCCAGCTTCGGGTGGCTGAACGCCTCCTGGCACTCGCTGATGATGACCACCAGCGGGTACAGGCCCAGCGACCGCTTAGCGGCGAGCTCGGGCGTGACCTTGTTCTCGGGGCAGACGTCGCGGGGCAGGCTGCGGATCCTGGCGGCGCGCTTGTCGAGCTCGGCGCCGACCTCGCGGACGTCGGCGAGGCAGGCGGTCAGGGTGGCGTCGTCGGCGCCGGATCCGTAGGAGTGGGCGACGTGCTCCAGGCAGGACAGGTCACCGGTGCCTTTCAGTTCCCAGGCCCGGACCTGCGCGGACGGGTCAAGCGCCGCGTACAGGCCGAGGATCCGCAGCGCCATCGTCTTGCCCTGCCGCGGCATCGCGCCGATCAGCGCGGAGGCGAACATCAGCAGCACGGTCACGGCGCGGCCGCGCTGGTCGCGGGCGAACGGCGCAGGGCGGAACAGGTCCGCGGTGCCCTTCTCCGCCAGCGGCCACGCTGCCGCTTTGGTGTCGCGGAGCGGCTTGTCGAGGATGTACAGCACCAGCCGGCCGGCGTGCTGGTCGTGCGCGGGCTCAGGCCACACGCAGGCCAGCGGCCGCCGCAGCCCGGACGCGAGCCGGTCCCGGCGGTCCATGATGTCCACCGCGGTGACGCCGTAGGGCAGGTCGAGCTCGGCGCGCCAGCCGGGCCCGTCGCGGCCGACACCGGGCGCGATGAACTGGATGGCGGTCGCGCGGCTGGCCTTGACCGCGGCGTTGATCCCGGCCAGGCCGAGATTCTCCAGCGCCCGCACGATCACGTCCGGGGTGATCCGCTCGGCGGCCGCGGAGATTACGGCGCGCTCGATCAGCGGCGCGTTGCGCGGCCGTCCGAGATACGCCAGGGCACCGGCAGCGGCCGCGGCAAGCAGCCACAGGCCCGGCGCCCAGATCAGCGCGACGATCCCGGCGAGGAGCGCGAGCAGCCCGGCGCCGGTCACCAGCGCCAGCAGCCGGGTACGGACCCGGTCCTTGCGGATGCGCGCCATCGTCGCGTACGCCTTCTGGTCGCGGGTGGCCACCGCGTGCAGCCGCAGATCGTGGCCCTCACGGTCGAACACCCACCGCCAGCCGTGATACAGCGCCAGGGCCAGGCCGCGGGGCGCGCAGACCGCGATACGGGTCAGGTGCCTGGGCAGGCGCACGGTGTGGAACGCGATCTGGTGGCTGACGTGCCGTGACGCCCATCCTGCGGCGGCGCGGCGCGAGGTCCGGTCGCGGATCCAGCCGGGCAGCACGTCACGGCGCTGCGGCGGCCGGTCCCACGGATGCGGCGGCGTATCCGGCTGGCCCGGGCGGATGGGT
Organism: uncultured Actinomycetota bacterium; assembly: GCA_963711535.1. Taxonomy (GTDB): domain Bacteria; phylum Actinomycetota; class Actinomycetes; order Streptosporangiales; family Streptosporangiaceae; genus JAJYUU01. Next base: position 478,127 of record CAVQEN010000020.1, read on the forward strand.
ACAACGTTCTCGTGCTCGTCGTGCGGTTGTGCTGACATTCTGGTGATCTCCGATCGGAAGGTTGGAGACCGGCGCCGGGAACTTCTTCGCGGGATGACCCGGCGCCGGGCTCTACTGCGGGGTACGGACCTGGGTACGCAGGTACGACTGCACCTGCTGAGCGAGCGGCTGCCCGACGTGCATGCGGCCGCGGATGGTCCTGATGCCGGGCACCTGGCCCGCGGCGAGCTCGCCGGCGAACTGCTCGAGCGCGGCCGCGGCGTGACCGTTCAGAGCGGCCAGATCCGCCAGCTGCTGGCGGATTTCGGGAGCCGCGGCAGCCGACCGGATGACGAGCATCAGCAGCTCGTAGGAGATGACCAGCGCGGGCGCGGGCCAGGCGGCGACGATCGCGCCGATCAGCCCGTAGTGCAGCCCGGCGGCCACGTTCGCGGCGAGGGTCGCGGCGATGCCGAGCGTCAGCGCCGCGTAGGCCAGCGCCGGGCGGGGGATGCCGCGGCGGGCGGCGTTCAGCAGCACCATCGACGCGGCGTAGATCAGCCCGTCGATCGTGAGCGGGTACGCGGCGGCCAGCAGCCCGGACTCGCCGTGCGCCCGGACGACCTGCAGTGCGTGCCGGTAGGACACGAACCCGGCCACCATCGCCACGATCGTGACCGCGGCGATGGTGGAGCGCCGGATCGCCTTGTCGCCGTTCACTGCCCGCGCCCGGCGGTGTAGCGGGCCAGCTCGGCTGCCAGCCCTTCGAGTGCCGGGGACTCCAGGCGGGCGACGAGCGGGACGCTGCCGCTGAAGTTGCGCGGCAGGCGAGCCAGGTACGGCTGCCCGCGGCTGATATCCAGGCTGCGGCTGACCAGCCAGTCCGGGTAAGCCTCCTCGAGGGCTTCCAGCGTCAGATCCGGAGCTGCCGGAGCTGCCGCCTCGCGAAGGACTGTCAGCAGCCCGGCCAGCTCGGATGCGAGCCGCCAGGCCCACGAGTGCCAGTCGGGCGGCGAATCCTGGACTCCGGCGCCGGCAACGAACTCGTTGGCCTCGCGCTGGAAGTCACGCAGCGCAGCGGTCGCGGCCGTGAGTCTCGCCGACAGCTCGGCGCTCACCACGCACCGTCCTTGCGCGGGCCGTCGTACTCGTCCAGGAGCACGTTGAGGCAGCCGCACTCGTCTTCGGCGTCGTGGTGGTAGCCGGTGCACCGGTCGTCGGGGCAGCCGCAGACGTCGCCGTGCCAGCGGCCGTCGCTGTAGCCGTGGTAGCGCGCCCAGCCGGTCTGACTGATCCGCACGTTCCGGAGACGCGCCTTCGCGGTGGCGTTCAGCGCGGTCATGCCGCACGCCCTGGGTTCGGGTCGGCGCCAGTGCCGCCGCACCGCTTACACCTCGGCCGGAGTTCCGGGTCGCCGCAGCAGGCGTAGCAGACGACGACCAGCGTCGGCTGTGGGATCGTGTCGGGCATGGTTCTGACCTCCATGGGGTCGGTTGCCTAGGGCTGTCGCTGCGTTCGCGCGCATGCGGCAGCCCGCCGTCGTTTCGGAGATGACCCGACGGACGCATATTGGACGCAGACGGCCGGGGATGTGTCGGCGCGCGCAGGGACGCTTCGGAGTGGCGACTCGGCACTGAGCTGCGATGTCGGTCCCAGACGGACCAGTCCGGATCAGGTCGGGACGCACGGCGGGAGACTCATAATCCGCCGGTCGTGGGTTCGAGCCCCACCCGCCCCACCGTTCTATAGTCCAGGTCCGGCCCATCTGACCTGCAGATACGTCGGCCGGTCGAGATGTTGCGCAGCACCGCTCCTGTGCGACTGTGTGCGGGCACGGGTGGCCATATGCGGGTCGCTGTGCCAAATACGTGCCAAAGTCCAAGATCGTTATGTGCCTCATCTCAGTTCTGGCGCAGCGCTTCGCTAATGCGGCGCTTGGCGAGATCGTCCTGGCCCACTACGCACTTGGCGTAGATCCGCAGCAGCACGTCGACGCCGTGCCCGGCCCATTCGGCGACCTGGGTGGGGTAGACGCCGCCGTTCAGCCACGTGGAGAGGCAGGCATGCCGGAGGTCGTAGGGCCGCCGCGCGAGCGGAGAGGCTCGCTCCGTCGCCGTGAGCGCGGCCTCGCGTGCTCTAATCCACGCGCGCCGGTAAGTGATCGTGGGAAGCTCGCCACCGCGTACTCCGCTGAACAGGCGGCCATCTGGCGCGGTGCCGAACTGCGCGAGGTGATCGCGCAGTAGCCCAGTTAGCTCCGGATGGGTCGGCACGATCCGGCTGTCACCCTCTGCGCGGTGCTTGAGCTGCCGACGATCGCGCTGATTGCCGTCATCGGTCCAGTCGCTGCCCGCGTCGGGCGTGGCGTGCCGCAGATGCAGCTCGCCCCAGTCTTTGTCGTCTAGCGGATCTTGGGATTGCCGGAGTTCGTCGTTGTGTATCGAGGACGGCAGGACGACGTCCTCCGCGCGGAGATTGATCGCTTCCTCGGGTCGGAGCCCGGCGTAGTACATGACCGCGAAGAAGGCGACCAGCCGGGGCCCCCTCGGCTGCTGGGCTCGCACCGCCTCGAGCAGCGCCCGCGCCTGGAGCGGGTTCACTACGCTCCGCCGGTCGACGTGGCTGGATATCTTGGGCGCGGTCCACTTGAGTGCCCGGATCGGGTTGGCATCGAGCAGCCCCAGCTCTACCGCGTAGTCCATGGAATTGGCCAGAATCGTACGATGGCGTCGTGCCGTGCTCGCGACCGCGTTTTTCCCATCGAGCCTGCCGGTCGCCTGATCGAGCACTCGCCTGGCGGTTGCAGCGGCTGTTAGCGCAGACACCGGGGCGCTATGCCGGGCGACCCACGCGAGGGTCTCGGCTACCTCGGCGGGTGCCTCGTCGCGTTGCTTGGCATTGAATGCGTACCGCAGTAGCGCTCGCCGGATCATTGCATCATCAGGGTGGCCGCGTCCGTTGCCGAGCATTGCGGGTGCCGCCGCGGTGAGCGCTCGGGCGATGTCCTTGCGGTATTTGGCCGATGCCTGCTTCCACTTCATGTCGACGTACCCGCAGGCGAACTCATACCAGGTGGTATCGGCCTTTTTGCGCTCCCAGGCTGCGGGCCGGCCGTTTGCCAGGCTGAACGCTTCACCTTGCCGGGCCGCGGTTAACAGCGCACTGCGGAAGCTGTCGGCCTGCGCGGCGGTCCGGAAGCCCTCTCTCCAGAGCTTGCCGCCAACCCTCCACCGGACCCGGTAGGTAGTGACCTCGCTGCCCTTGTAGACCTCAGTTCGGTACACGCGCGCGTCATAGCTGATCTCGTCCGGCATCAAGCGGCTTCCTCGTGCGCGGCCAGCCAGCGCTGGTACTCGGACTTGCGGATGCGCAGGCTGCCGTTCGGCAGCGTGATGCACTTGGGTGCTCTGTTCTTGGCTCGCCACTCGTAGAAAGTCCGGCGGCTGATGCCGAGGTCGGCGCAGACTTCGACGATCGTAAGCTTGTCGCGGTGATGGGTACGGCTGGTGTCGTCATCGGCGGTCACGGCGATGACTCCCACCGTTGGTGCCGGGCCGGTCGTCTGGTGCGGTAAGCCGAGATGACCGGCGCAGCTGCTTGTCCATGGTGGTGCTCCTTCCGGGCAGCAGACTGTGCGGCAACACTGGATTCCTCGCGTCGCCCTCGTCTTGCTCGGAGCGCCTGACCGTCCCGGCATCTGCTCCGGGCAGCCAGGCTGAGTTGACGTGCGGGCACACGGACCCAGGTATCAGGTGTTGATCACGGCAGATGGGCGAGCGACCTGCGGTGAACCGCATTGCTCTTGCCCGATGCCTACTCGCACGCGGCAAAATTGCGTGCTCCAGATCGCCAGTGCCCTGGGCCTATCTGCCCGGCACCTTCGGCGGCGCCTCCACGACTCCGACATCTACTGTGCGACCATTGCTGCCGCGATGCAAATGCCGGTACTTCGTATCGCGCTGTCGCTGATGTACGCCACAGACCGCAGGCGTCCACTACTGACCGCCAGCGACCGTGATGACAAGAGAATGTGATCTGCATCACATTGCACGGTCCGGTACTTTGCGGCCAACGCCGGCGCCGGTGTGCCCTCGGCGCGGGCCTTTCGCGAGCCCCTGGCATTCTTCGGTCCGACTGGGAGGGAAACTCGCATTGTCGGGAGTCGCGCATCATTGATGGCATGAGGAAGCCGAGGCGCCGAACGACACAGAGAGCGAGGCAGGCGAGCTCCAGCCAGACGCAGCACAAGACAGTGGACACCGCGGGCTCGGCGCAACTGCCTTCCCAGCGATCCTCGACGGAGATCTTGGAACGGCTCCAGCGCGCCCGGTCTGCACGAGACGCGGTAGAGGCTGAGCTTGACGCCCTCGTCGACCGCGCCGTCGGCCTTGGGATCGGCTGGCCCGAGATCGCGCAGCAGCTTGGTGTGACCCGACAGGCAGCGCGCCAGCGATACCAGCGCCGTCACGGTGGGGTCTGAGAGACCCGGGGTGCTCCCTACGGTCGTCGTCAAGTCCGGGGTGGCTGCCCTTCGGTCATATGGCGCGTTCCGCCGCGGGTGACGGCGCTCGGACCAGCTTGTGGGTCTGTGCTCGGGGTGAGTACCACGCTCGGGCCGTTCGGCGCGGTCAGGGTTCCTCGACTCGGGGAGTCGAGAAATCGATTGGCCGCGGTTCGCGGCCGGGGGGTCTAATGACGCCATGACCGCTTCCGAGGGCCGATCCGGCCACGTAGCGTTGAACCGCCAGCATTGGGATGAGAAGGCGGCCTCTTGGCATGGGCCCCTGGCCCGCGACCACTGGAGTCGGACAGAACCCTGCTGGGGTCTGTGGAATACCCCGGAGTCGCAGGTGGGTTTGTTCCCCGACGATGTAGCCGGAATGGACGCCATCGAACTCGGCTGCGGAACCGCGTACGTATCCGCGCGGCTCGCTCGCGCCGGGGCTCGTCCGGTCGGAGTCGATCTTTCGCGTGAGCAGTTGGCCACCGCGCGCTCGATGCAGCGGGAGTTCGGCATCGCTTTCCCGCTCGTGCTCGCCGACGCTGAGCACCTACCTCATCGAAGGTCGACCTATGACCTGGCCATCAGCGAATACGGTGCCTCCTTGTGGTGCGATCCGCATCGGTGGATCCCGGAAGCCGCACGTGTGCTCAGGCCGGGCGGGCGTCTAGCGTTTGTCAGGCGTTCGCCCCTGTTCGCGTTGTGCATTCCCGTCGGTGGGCAGGCCGACGCCGCTTTGGTACGTCCACAGTTCGGGCTGCGGCAGTACGGGGACGGCACGAGCGTCGAGTTCAACATGCCGCACGGCGAGATGCTCCGACTGCTCCGGTCGTGTGGATTCGTCGTCGACGATCTGATCGAGATACAGGCCCCAGAGCCCGCCATTCGGGACTACGCGGAAGTCTCCGCCGCCTGGGCACACCAGTGGCCCAGCGAGGAGGTCTGGAAGGCCCGGCTGGGCTGTGTAAAGCGTCATACGGGACTCGACAACTTGAGTTGTCAGAGATCGACTAGCCGAAACCCTGAACCGTAGCCCGCTGACCAGCGCAGACAGCCACCGCGTAGCCGTTGACAACGTCCGTTGTCGGACAGGTGATAACTTTCTTTACGTCTTCAAGGGCGCGCGAGCGCGCCGGTCTCCGGTTGCCAGCTGGCGTTAGACCGTTGCTGTGCGACGCGGCGCTGATAGGAGCGCGGCGCAGTTCGCGCCCGAGCTGGTCGGCATCAACGCAGGAACCGTCGCGCGCCTGGGCGCCTCGTGCCGCTCTTAGGCCCTCCGGGCCACGGCGGCGTCGGCGCGTTTGAGTGCCCGGCAGCCGACTGCACCGTGCCACGACGGGCCAGTGCGGTCGCGTGCCATGTAAACGCTGCCGTCCTCCCGGCGCTCCAGTCTTGAACCGTCGCAAGATCACCGTCAAGAGCGCGCCTGCGGCCCGTCCTTCGGATGGCGCACGCGCCACTCCTGACGGTGACCTCCCACGGCTCGTTTGGCGCCTATCGAAAGGACGGCCAGGACCGGATTCGGCCTTCAGGTACCGCGGGGAAGGCTACCGGTGCGTTCGGCGCCAGAGCTAATCCAAAGGCGTGCAGTCCGTGCAGCCACTAATTACAACGCTTTGGCCAGTCCGCGAGTTTCGATAACGGGCTGTGATATTCCCCATGCTCTTCGTACTTTCCGTTAAGAGCGCAGGGTCCCATACTGAGGTCCGGTAACTACAGCGACGTGCCTGGGGGGAGCATGCTGAGCGACGGCAATTCACGTTCCGGGTTTTCCGCGTCTGGCCATTATCCGGAGGCTGAGCGCCTAAACCTTGTCGAGCTGATTCACGGCCGGCCGGTCGCCGATCCGTACCGGTGGCTGGAGGATCTCGACGATCCACGGACCCAGGAGTGGTGCGCGCGGCAGGACGAATTGTTTGCCTGGTGGCAGGCGCGCTGGCTCGGCGGCGGGGAGCGGGAGCGGCTGCGGCGCAGGCTCACCGTGCTGGCCGACTCCGGCATGGTGTCGGCCCCGGTGTGGCGGGGCGACCGCTGGTTCTTCACCCGGCGCGGGCCCGGCCAGGACCATGCGGTGCTGCTGACAGCCGGGCCCGGCAACGTGGACCGCATGCTCATCGATCCGGCGGCGCTCGACCCGTCGGGGTCGGTGACGCTCGATGCGTGGTTCCCCTCGCCGGACGGTCAGTGGCTGGCCTACCTGATCTCCGCGGGCGGTAGCGAACAGGCGGTGCTGCGGGTGATGGACGTGGCGACGGGCAAGCCGGTCGACGGGCCGATCGACCGGACCGCACACTCAATGGTGGCGTGGCTGCCCGGCGGGAAGGCTTTCTACTACCGGCGGCGCCTGGCGGAGAGCGGCCCGGGCAGGTTCAGCCCGCGGCTGTACCTGCACCGGGTCGGAACCGAGCCGGAGCGCGACGTCCTGGTGTTCGGCCAGGACCTGCCCCTGGGGGCTTACCCCGCGCCGGCGGTATCACGCGACGGCCGGTGGCTGCTGGTTGGCGTGGACTGGGGCCCGCTGCGCGGCGATATCTACCTGGCCGACCTGCAGGCGGACGGGATCGAGGCGCCGCGGTTTAGCGCGGTTCAAGCCGATGCCGGGGTGTTCTCGGCCGGCACGGTCGGCCGGGACGGGCGCCTGTATGTGCTGACGAACGCCGGCGCACCCAACCGCCGGCTGTGCGTCGCCGCCGCCAGTCACCTAGACCCCGACGGCTGGCAGACTCTGCTGCCTGAGGATCCCGAGGCGGTCCTGAACGAGGTCGTGATTCTCGACGGCGCGCAGCTGGACCGGCCGCTGCTGCTGGCCCGCCGTTCCCGGCATGCCGTGAGCGAGCTGACCTTGCACGACCTGGCGACCGGCGAAAGGGTCGGCTCGGTGCCGGTTCCCGGCTCTGGCACCGTGACACAGCTGCGGGAGCATCCGGACGGCGGCCCATGCGCCTGGTTCTCATACACCGACTTCCGGACGCCGCCGGCCGTGTATCAGTTCGACGCCCGCAGCCGCGAGGTGACGGAGTGGGCGCCGTCTCCCGGTACCGTCACGGTCGGCGCGGTCCACGTCCGCCAGGTCACCTACACCTCGCGGGACGAGACAGTCGTCAGGATGTTCATCCTGTCGCCATCCGGCCAGCCGGACCTGCCGCGCCCGGCGATCCTGTACGCCTACGGCACGTTCGGCCATGCGCGATCCCCGTCGTTCGACGCGTTCCGGCTCGCCTGGGTCGAGGCGGGTGGCGTCTATGCGATCGCGAACGTGCGCGGGGGCGGAGAGGAGGGCGAAGCCTGGCACCGGGCTGGCATGAAAGACAGCAGGCAGAACACCTTCGACGACGTCCACGCAGCCGCCGACTACCTCGTCGATCACGGCTGGACCTCCGGCCGGCAGCTAGGCATCCACGGCGGCTCGGCCGGCGGCCAGGTCGTCGGAATGGCGCTGATCCAGCGGCCAGGCGCCTACGCCGCCGTCCTGTGCTCCGCCCCGGCGCTGGACATGGTGCGGGACGAGCTGTCCGGGACTGGCGCGCTGTCCGTCATCGAATTCGGCTCGGCGCGCGACCCGCAGGAATTCGGCTGGCTGCTGGCACAGTCGCCCTACCACGGCGTCCGGCAGGGCACCGACTACCCGGCAGTACTGCTCACCGCGTCCGACGCCGACACCCGGGTTAACTCACTGCACGCCCGCAAGTTCGCCGCAGCGCTGCAGCACGCCACCTCCGCTCCGGTCGGGGACAAGCCAATCCTGCTGCGCCGGGAACACGACGTCGGGCACACGAACCGCGCCGTCTCGCGATCGATTCCGCTCTGGCTCGACCAGCTCGGCTTCTTCGCCCGCCAGCTCGGCCTGGACCCCGACGAGCCGGCGTAGGCTCCTCGCGGCCGCCCGACTCGTCAACGACGTTCCCGAGCTCATCGGGAGTTGCTGTCAGCGACTTTAGTCCCGCGGCTCGGCACCTCTGTTCACTTGTCAAGTAGCCGGCGCTGACGTTCGCGGCGGCGGATGGTCGGTCTGCTAACACGGCGCTAACAACGACTGTGGCCGCGTGCGGACCGACCTGGACGTCTGTCCCAGGTCCACGAATGAATTACCTGATCGTCCGGGCTGCGACGGACACCGCTGGACCGGGCAAACCTCCTGAAAATCGGACGCTCGGGGTCGGGATAAGTGGTCACAACCAGTGTCGCGGTACGATTGACACCAACCGATAGTGGAGGTGAGCAGCATGAAGCGCAAGAACGTGACCCGTGAGGCGCTGCGCCGTGCTGCCCTCCGCTCAGCGAAGGCATCAGCCGAGCTCGAGCGCCGCGGGGTTCCAGCGGGGTATGTGCGCTCTGAGAAGGTTGAGCGGTTTTTGGCTGCGCGCCGTCAGTCAGCCTGATGACGCTGGCGCCAGGCTACGGCGAACACCGCTTGATCCCGAAGAAGCCGGCGCGCTTACGGCGCAGGCGCGGGCGCTGCTCGGGGATGACCCGACGAAGACGGATCTTTACGAAGCCGAGCAGGCAGTTCTCGCCGAGGTCTCCGAACACCTCCGTGACGCAGTCGCCGACGGCGCCCTGGTCTCGACGAGATCCTCTCCGACCACTTCCTCCGCGATCTCCGTATGAAGCTCTACGGCGACATCTGGACCTGGGCCGGCCGGTTCCGCACACCCGAGCTGAACATCGGGATCGCACCGGAGCAGATCGCCATGGCGCTGCGCGCCTCCCTTGAGAACGCCCGCTACCGCTGGGAGCACACCGGCGACTGGACAGCGCGCGAGCTCGGAATCGCCGTGCACGCTGAGACCGTTCGAATCCATCCGTTCATCGACGGCAACGGCAGGACCACTCGGCTGCTCGCGGATCTCGCCTTCCTCGCGGCACAAGGCGACGAATCGCTTGAGCCGTATGACTGGGCGGTGGACAAGGATCGCTATATCGCGCTCCTGCGGGAGTACGACCGAACTCGTGATCCGGGGCCGCTCGCCATGTTCATCCCGGTGATCCCCATCGCGTAGCGAGCCCGAAAGTTTTGCCGCGAGGCCCGACCCTCGACTCGGCTATGTAACAGACCTCGGTCACGATCGGGCTGGGTACCGGCAGCGGGGCGGGCAGGCCCAGGCCTCGCGTCAGCCAAATCTTGATCATGCCAAATACGTGCCTAGATAGCGGTGAGCGAGACAACGCTTCTGATAGTTTGCCCAGCTCAGAGGCTATGGAACAGCTGACTGGATGGTCGGACTCATAATCCGCCGGTCGTGGGGTTCGAGCCCCACCCGCCCCACCGTTTGAAAGCCCTGGTTCTGCCGCCTGACCTGCAGATTCGCGGCTCTCTCATGATCTTGTGCGGCACTGCTCTTGTGCGACTGTAGCAGCACGTCCACGCCTGTGCCCGGCCCATTCGGCGACCTGGGTCGGGTAGACGCCGCCGTTCAGCCACGGTAAGGCATGCTGCACCCCCAGCGCCTTTGGTCGATTCAGTGAAGCCCGAGTGATACGCGTCCGCTCCTAAGCTTGCGCGTTGACGTCAGGAACGAAGGGCGCGCAGGCCGGTGCGGATTTCGCTGACCAGGATCTCGGGCTGTTCCAAGGCCGCGAAGTGCCCGCCCTTGTCGGCCTCGCCGTAGTGGATCAGATTGCTGTAGGTGTCTTCGATCCAGCTTCGTGGCATGCGCGGGATGTCCCTCGGGAAGACGGTCACCGCGACCGGAAGCGTCAGCTTCGGGCCGGCGAAAGTGCCCGATTTGTTCTCCCAGTAGATGCGGCCGGACGACGCTGCGCTGTTGGTGAACCAGTAGAGGGATATCGCGTCGAGCATGACGTCCATGCTGAGGGCGTCCTCGGCGAGCCCGTGGTTGTCGGTCTTGGACTGGAACTTGTCGTAGATCCAGGCTGCCTGACCGGCGGGAGAGTCCGCCAGGGCGAATCCGACAGTCTCCGGCTTCGTGCCCTGAAGGTGGTTCGACCCACCGAGATCGCCGGTGTAGAGGGCGAGGGTCTCCACGGCGTAGCGCTGTTCGGGCGACAAGGTGTCGGGTATCTGTGCGGGAAAGGCGTACTGGGTGTTCAGATGAATTCCGAGAAGCCCCTCAGGTTGCGCGGCCCCGAGGGCGGTGGTGACGACGGCACCCCAATCGCCGCCTTGCGCGGCCCATCTCGTGTAGCCGAGACGCTTCATCAGTTCCACCCACGCGGTTGCGATGCGCGATACAGTCCACCCGGTCTCCGTGGGCTTCTGGGAGAACCCGAAGCCGGGGAGCGACGGGACGACGACGTCGAATGAATCGGCGGGGTCTCCTCCGAACGAAACCGGATCGGTCAGCGGGCCGATCAGCTTCAGGAACTCGACGATCGAGCCCGGCCATCCGTGCGTGAGTATCAGCGGCATCGCGTCGGGATTCTTGGACCTGACGTGGATGAAGTGGATGTCCAGCCCATCAATCTCGGTCAGGGAACTGGGGGAAGCGATTGAGCCCGGACTCGAAACGCCGCCAGTCGTAGCCGCGCTCCCAGTAGCCGACCAGAGATCTGGCGTTCTCTACGCGAACCCCCTGCGACCAGTCGCCCACCGTCTCCGGATCCGGCCAGCGAGTTCTGGCCAGTCGCTGCTTCACGTCGTCGATCTCCGAATCCGAGATCCTGACGGTGAACGGGCGGACGAGGGTGGAGGTGGGCGGCGTCGGTGCGGTCATTGCCTTCTTCTCTTCTCCTGAGCTTCGAAGCAAAGCCTGACTCTCCGTTGCACACTGGTGAGAAGTCTACGTAGCCGAACACATGTTCTAACATGGCGCGATGGCGAGAACCACTGATGACCGTCTTCTTATAACCGTGCTCGGCGTGTGACACTGAGCCTGCGACCAGCGGCTATGCCGCGTTTGAGTGATCTCTACGGGCCGCAGCCGTGTGCGCGCCGAGCGCGCCGGGGGCTTTCGGAGAAACGTTGCGAGCCTGGGCGCGAGCCGTCCCCGCGACCCGCCGCACCGGCCGGGCGCCGGAACGATCACAGCCAGGCGCGCGACCTGTAAGAGCGGCGTCAGACCGCCGGTGGCACGAGTGCTGCCTCACACTGCCGTCATGGCGACGTGCGCCCATAAGGCTCGGAGGCCGCGTGACGGAAGGTCGTTTGCTGCGCAGTGCTTACCGGTGGTCAACGAGGGTGATGGATCGTGATCCCGCTGTGAAGCGGTCGAAGGATTGCTCCCAGGTCTCCAGGGGCCAGTGGTAGGTGACTCGCCGCTGCTTCGGCTGGTAGTCGGCCGTGTAGAGGGTTCCGTAGCCGTCGTCGAACCGGGACTCATAGAGGGGAGGGCGCAGCATCGCTGAGACCTCCCCGCCCGAGGCGCGGATCGCAGCCAGCCGTTGCTGGGTGTGGGTGGTGCGCTCGTCTTCTTCCGATACCGGCAGATGCTGGTGGTTGGCCGCGCAGGCGTCCGGGGCTTCGGTCAGCTCGATGTCGGGACCCAGGTACACGGTGACGGCCCGATCGGCGTCAACGAGGGTGACGTTCCACGGAATCATGATCGGTATCTTCCGCAGACGCTCGACGGCCTCCGTCACGGTCTGGCAGGTTTCCAGGAGGTAGCGCAGCACGACGTTTATCGCGAAGCCCGACCCAGCCAGCGAGCGTCCGCCGAAGGTCAGCGAGACCGCCAGTCCTGCGTCGTTCATGCCATCCAGCAGCCCCCAGCCGACTTCTTGCATGCCAATGATCGGGCGCAGGAAGAGGGAGCGGACGATGGTGGCTTCGCATTCGTCCGGCGGGAAGTCGTAGTTCCGCAGCAGCCTGCCGTTGCTGCCGGTTTGGGTGCAGCCGGAGAAGAACGGCCTCAGGGCAGCCATCGTAAGGAAGGTCTCGGCTGCCGGCCGGTCCACCCGCTCCGCGAGACGGTCCAGCAGTGGCACCAGCTCGGGCATGTGTTCCTCGAACAGCTTTCGGGCTCGCAGGGCGCCTTCCGCGGTTCGCCCGTCGTCGGTCAGCGAGCCCTCGGCCTGCGGAAACAGCGTGCGCAGGTGCGCGGCCCACCGCCCGTCGCTGCCATCGCCCACGTCGATGGCTCGGAAGGTCATCTGTACCTGGCTCACGGACCCGTCCTCCGGGCAGACTTCTCGTCGTGTCGCCACAACCTAACTAATTTCATGGGTTGCTGGCCCCTTTGCCCGCAATTGGCAGCTGGCAATTCCGATCCCCGGCCCGGCCGGTCAGGCCGGGCCGGCGGACCACTCGATCGAGGGCGGCCGGCCGGCGGAGCAGGTCGGATTCCCCTTGGCGTCGGTCAGCCCCAGACGGCCCACCAGCTGGCCAGTCCGGGCAGCCTCGCCGAGCACATCCGGCGGTACGCCGTCGAGCCACAACTTCGCCCGGCGGAAGAGGCGGGTGTTGCCGGCATCGTCGATGGTGACCCAGTTCAGGTAGATGAATCGACCGCCCGGCGGGCCCTGGATGTATGAGCCCCTAACGTCGGCGGCATGACCGGCAGGTCCTGCGGCGCTTAGCTGACACTCCAGGGTCCAGGTCGCGGAGGCCGCGTCGCCCGGAGTCAGGCCGAGCAGCTCGTCCCGCCGGCCGCGGCGCTGAATGCCGACGTGAATGTTGTGGTAGCCGCCAGGGACGTCCGGACTCGGCCCGCACGACCGGCCCGGCAGGCTGGTTCCCTCGATCCGGATCTGCACACCGTTAGTCTCTCCCGATCGCGGAACGCCGTCATCTGGCGATGTGGTTCTCACTGCCTGAGCAGGATTAACCCCGCCGGCCGATCGCCTCAGGCAAGGGCGGGAGTCAGCGTCCGCAGGAATGCCCTGGTCGTGTCCGTCTGGACGGCCACATCGCCGGGCTCGGTGTCGGCGAGCCGGTCGATCAGCGCGCTGCCCACCGTCGCCACGTCGCAGTACGGCAGTACCTGTTCCAGGCGGGCCCGGTCGGAGATGCCGAACCCGACAGCCATCGGCACAGTCAGGTGCTGCCGCACCCGCTGCAGGTACGCCTGAATGTCGGGCGCAAGGCCGAGCCGGGCACCGGTGACGCCCTGGCGCGACATGCAGTAGACGAAGCCGCTCGCGACTGTTGCGTTCACCGCCATGCGGTCGCTGGTCGAGGTGGGCGCGAGCGTCACGATGTTATGCAGGCCGTGTCGGTGGCACGCATCGAGATAGCCCTCATGCCGCGCGGCCTCCGCGGGCAGGTCCGGCACGATGAGCCCGCTAACGCCGGCCGCGGCGGCGTCCCGGCAGAACGATTCCGTGCCGTACCGGAATACCGTGTTGGCGTACGCCATGAACAGCAGCGGCGCCTGCACCCTGGCGGCCGACTCGGCCGCGATAGTAAAGGCGTCGCGAACACGGGCGCCGCGTGCGAGCGCGGTCTCGCAGGCGGACTGGATCGTCGGGCCGTCCGCGAGCGGATCGGAGAAGGGAATCTGCAGTTCGATGAAGTCAGCGCCGGCCTCATCCATGGCAACGATGAGCGCGCTGGTGGACGCCAGCGACGGGTAACCGACCACAACGTGGGTCATGAGCCCCTTGCGTCCTGCTGCCGCGAGGGCCGCGAGGCGCTCGTCAATCCTGTTGGCCATGGCGCTCGGCCTCCGTCCTGAGGAACGCGTAGAACTCCTGGTCGGCGAAAGCGTCGGCGAGAATGAACAGGTCTTTGTCGCCGCGGCCGGAGACATTGATGACGACCACCTCGCCTTTGCCCAGCTGGGGAGCCAGGTCGATGACGTGGGCCACCGCATGCGCGGACTCCAGCGCCGGCAAGATGCCCTCGGTGCGGGCCAGCAGGTCAACTGCCTCGATCACTGCGTCATCGCGGGCGCTGGCGAAGCTGATGCGGCCCTGGTCGTGAAGCCAGGCCAGCTCGGGTCCCATGCCGGGGTAGTCCAGGCCCGCGGAGATGCTGTGCGTGGGTGACAGCTGGCCGTCATCGTCTTGCAGGAACACCGACTTGTATCCCTCGACGATGCCGGTGCGGCCATGCGGGAACCGCTGGGCATGCTCGCCAGTCCTGTCTCCCTTCCCGCCTGCCTCGACGCCGACCAGCTGCACGGACTCGTGCGGGAGGAACGGGCTGAACGCCCCGATCGCGTTGCTCCCGCCGCCAACGCACGCGACAACGTAGCCGGGAAGCTTGCCTTCCGCCTGCTGTAGCTGTGCCATGATCTCCCGCCCCACCACCGACTGGAAGTCGCGCACCATCGTCGGGTAGGGATGTGGCCCGAGCGCCGAGCCGAGCAGGTAATGCGTGTCGGCGCTCGAGGCGATGTAGTCCTTCAGCGCCGCGTTGACCGCGTCCTTGAGGGTGCGGCTGCCGTATCGCACGGGCACGACGGTCGCGCCGAGCCGCTCCATCATGAAGACGTTGGGGCGCTGGCGCGCTATATCCACCTCGCCCATGTAGACCGTGCACTCGAACCCGAACTTGGCCGCTACCGTGGCGGTCGCAAGTCCGTGCTGACCGGCCCCCGTCTCGGCGACCAGCCGCTTGCGCCCCATCCGCCTGGCCAGCAGCGCCTGGCCCAGGCAGTGCGTGATCTTGTGCGCGCCGGTGATGTTCACGCCCTCGTTCTTCAGGTAGATCCGGGCGCCGCCGAGTTTCTCCGTGAGCCGCCCGGCGAAGGTCAGCGGTGTCGGCCGCCCGGCGAACGTCGCCAGCAGGTGAGCAAACTCGGCCGCGAACTCCGGATCAGCCTTCGCATCCTGATAGGCGACCTGCAGCTCATCCAGGGCCGGTATGAGGACCTCGGGCACGTACCGGCCGCCAAAATCGCCGAAATATCCGAGCGAGGTTCCGGTGACCCCGGACCCGTCGCCGGTCACGGGTCGCTCGCCGCGCCGGTCAGTTGAGGCTGGCATTGCGTCCCTTCTCATCCCGTCCTTGCGTCTTCTAGAAGTCTAGAAGACACGCTAGCATGGTGGCACATGGCTACCGAAACTGATCCTGATCTGCGGGCGCCCGGTGAGCGCGGGGCACATGCGCCAGGCGGCGGCGACCTCGCCGGCCGGCAGCCCAAGTACCTGCGCATCCACCGCGAGTTGAGCGATCGCATTGCCAGCGGGCAGTGGCCGGCCGGCAGCCCGCTGCCCTCCCAGCAGCAGCTCGCG
The DNA here is from genome assembly GCA_963711535.1 of uncultured Actinomycetota bacterium. Lineage (GTDB taxonomy): Bacteria > Actinomycetota > Actinomycetes > Streptosporangiales > Streptosporangiaceae > JAJYUU01. Next base: position 493,683 of record CAVQEN010000020.1, read on the forward strand.
GCCCAGTTCGAGGTCAGCGTCATGACCTTGCGCCAGGCCCTTCAGCTGCTGGCCGATGACGGCCTGGTCCAGACTCGCCACGGAGCCGGCACCTATGTGGCAGCGCGCTACGCCTACGACCTGGGCGGCCTGCGCAGCTTCGGCGCCGACCTCAGCGCCCAGGACGCGGGCGTCACTACCGAGCTTCTGGCCGCCGGCACCATCACTCCTCCCGCGGACGTCGCGGCGCGGCTCGGCGCACCCGGCGAGGTGCTCCGGCTGCGCCGCTTGCGGCGGGCGGCCGGCCGGCCTCTGATCGTCCAGACCTCCTACCTGCCGGCCGCGCTGACCCGCGTCGTCGGGCTGGAGGACCTCGGACTTCGCGGGCTTTACACGATCCTGGCCGAGCACGGGCTGGCCATCGCCCGCGCTGACGAAACCATCACCCCGGCATCGCTGGGCTCGCGCGACGCCCGCGATCTTGCCCGGCCCCGGTCCAGTCCCGCACTGCTCAGCCACCGGGTCAGCTTTGCCGCCACGGGTAGCCCGGTCATCGACGACTACGCGCTGCTGCCAGCCGACAGCGTGGCCATCACCGTCAACCGCTCGCCGGGCCGCCTGGAGGTGCACTACACGCTCGCTGGTTAACAGCGCAGGCCAGGACACGCTCGAGCGCCGCCCAGCCCGCGGGGAGCCAGGTCGGCTTGCCGCCAGGCAGTCCTTGCTCGCCGTTCATGCCGATGCGGATGAGGACAAAGGCGCGGAGCACGGCCCAGCCTCGGGCTCGCCGGACCGTCGCGTCATTCGCCTTCGCGTAGGCGTCGAAGAACCGCGAGGCACTACCGGCGGGCAGCAGCACCCAGGCTGCCGCGAGATCTGTCGCCGGATCGCCGGCGCACAGTTCACCGAAATCAAGCACTCCGGCCACCGTTCCGCGGGACACGACCACGTTCGCCGGATGAAGATCACCGTGAAGCCACACCGGAGGGCCTTGCCACGGGGCAGCTGCAACAGCGTCCTCCCAGACACGCCGCGCGCCGGCTGCGACACCGCGCGAGGCGGTCACGGGAAGCCACTCCTCGAAACTCTGCCTCCTCAGCGGGCCGCCGCGAGCCGGATTGACCGGCGCGTCGCCGGGCGCCTCGCGATGGAGCGCAGTGAGGAAACCCGCGAGACTGCCGGCCGCCCGAGGATCAGTGATCGGAGCACTGTCGGCCGGCTCGCCGTCAACCCATCGCGTGACACTCCAGGTGTCAGGGAACGTCGGCGACGGTTCGCCGACCCGCACCGGAACGGGCACCGGCAGCGGCAGTGCCGGGGCGAGCAACGGCAGCCACTTCTGCTCGCCACGGAGAAGAAACGGGGCCCGAGCCGTGCGCGGCATGCGCACGGCTAGCTGCTGCCCGAGACGCCACATCTTGTTATCCCAGCCGCCGGCAACCTCGCGGAGCTCCAGATCCGCAAGATCGGGATGCTGCTCCTGCAGAAGGTCCCGTACCAGCGCCCCGTCGATATCAGAGCCGTCGATCAGCAAGCTCCGGTCCTCCCTGCGGCTCCTGAACCGACGACTGTCAATCCGCCCGTGAGCTGTCAAGTTACCGTGCCCGAGGCGACGTTGGCGTCTGGCAAGCCGTTGCATTGCCGTGACACCACTGGTGTTTGCTTTGACACCACAGTGGTGTCATAATGGTGTCATGGAACTTGATCGGTACGTGGCGGACCTCCGCGGACAACTGGCCGCCGCCGCGGAGAGCGGGGGCGAGGACGTCCGGGCCGTCGCGGAACGCCTGAGCGTCGCGCTGGATGCCGCAGCACGCCTCGTGCTCTTGGAGGTGCTGAGCGATGCCGCAAGCGAGATCACCCGGGAGCTCGGGCCCGGTTCCGTCGACGTGCGCCTTCGCGGCCGCAACCCCGAGCTTGTGGTGTCGCGGCCATCTACAGCCGAGTTCGAGGAGGCTGCCCCGGCAGCCGATCTCGCCACGGGGCCTGCGCCGTCCGGCGACGCGGCCGACACTGCCAGTTCGCGGACCACGCTGCGACTGCCCGATCAGCTCAAGGCCCGCGTCGACAAGGCAGCGGCCGAGGATGGCCTGTCCGTGAATTCCTGGCTAGTCCGCGCGATCGCCGCCGGGCTCGAGCCGAAGAACCGCCGCACCGCCCGGCGCGAGTCGCGGTCCGCAAGCAACTTCACCGGCTGGGTTCGCTAGCAGCGGTCCCTCTCACATCCGCCGTTCCGCCGCGAGGCGGGACCAGTCCGTCACGTCCACCTGGAGTTCAGCCATGCCCGCTTATGAGTCCCTGACATCTATCGACGCCGACATCGACCTCGGCAGTTCCGGTCACGTCGAGCTGGTCGCATCGGACCGCGCCGACACGACCGTCGAGGTCACCCCCGCGAATCCTGGCCGCTCCGGCGATGTCTCGCTCGCTCGCGAGGCGACGCTCTCGTTCGAGAGCAACTGCCTGCGCGTGCGTGTGCCGGGCCGCCTCAAGGTGCTGGGGCCGGGACGCGACTCAGTCGACGTGCGCGTCGAGTTGCCGGCCGGATCGCGCGCCCAGATCGAGGTCGCCTACGGATCCGTGCGCCTGAGCGGGGACCTCGGCGCAACCCGCATTGTCGCTAAGTACGGCAGCGTGAGCGCTGACCGCGTCGGCGATCTCACGCTCGTTTCCCCTCACGGCGAGGTCGACATTGCCGAGGTCGACGGCGGGCTCGACCTGACAGCGGCCCACGGGCACGTGCGGATCGGCCGGATCGCCGGCGCCGCGCGTATCCGCGGCGCACATGGCACCCTCGCCCTCGGCACCACCGCGGGCGAGGTCGACGTCGTCACCTCGGGACCGCTCACGATTGAGCGAGCGCTGAGCGACGTGACGGCGCGGACCGCGTACGGCGCGATCCGCGTGCTCGAGGCCGAAGGCGGCATCCTGCGCCTCGAGAGCGCCTACAAGGAGGTCGAGGTCGGCGTTCCGGCAGGCGTCGCCGCCTGGGTCGACGCGGTCTCCGCACGCGGGGTTGTTCGCAACGAGCTCACCCCCGGCCCGGAAGCCGGTGACAGCGACCGCACGATCGAGTTGCACCTGCGAGCGAACTGGGCCGACGTGCTCATCCGGCGGGCAGTGGGCCGCGGCGCCTGACCCCGGAATATCGCTGCGAATCAGAAACGAAGGACGAAGGGAAATCCCGATGACAGCACAGCCAGTCGAGGCGATCCGAGTGCAGGGCCTGGAGAAGTCGTACCCGAAGCTGAAGGTGCTGCGCGGCGTGGACTTCGGCGTGGCGCGAGGCACCATCCTCGCCCTCCTTGGCTCGAACGGCGCAGGCAAGACCACAGTCGTGAAGATCCTCACCACGCTGCTCACCGCCGATGCAGGGGCAGTCACCGTCGATGGTTTCGACGTCGCCAGGCAGGCAGCGAAAGTTCGGGAGTCCATCAGCCTCACCGGGCAGTTCGCCGCCGTGGACGAAATCCTCACCGGGCGGGAGAACCTCGTGCTGATGGCCAGGTTGCGCCATCTGAAGCACCCTGGCGACATCGGGGATGACCTGCTGGCGCGTTTCCAGCTCACGGATGCGGCACAGCGGAGGGTGTCGACGTATTCCGGCGGCATGCGCCGCCGACTGGACATCGCCATGAGCCTCATCGGGAATCCGCCGGTGATCTTCCTGGACGAGCCGACGTCCGGGCTCGATCCTCAGTCTCGGGTCGAAGTGTGGAACAGCGTCAGGGAGCTCGCGCGGCAGGGAACGACGGTGCTGCTCACCACGCAGTATCTGGACGAGGCCGAGCAGCTCGCCGACCGGATCGCGATCCTCCACCACGGGCGGATCATCGCCAGCGGCACGCTCACCGAACTGAAAAAGCTCTTCCCGCCCGTGAAAGTCGAGTACGTCGAGAAACAGCCGAGTCTCGAGGACATCTTCCTCGCCATCACCGGCAACGACGCCACGGGCAGCAACGTCAGTGCGGCTGGCAACGCCGCCACGCAAAGCTAAGGAAACAGCGATGACCACGTATTTCTTCGCCGACACGACCATCTTGCTCGGGCGGTCCCTGCGCCACATCACCCGCAGCCTGGACACCATCGTCACGGTCTCGATCATGCCGGTGGCACTGATGCTGCTGTTCGTGTACGTGTTCGGCGGCGACATCCGGGTAGCCTCCGGCCACTATGTGAACTACCTGCTGCCAGGCATCCTGCTGATCACGATCGCGACCGGCATCTCCTACGCCGCACTGCGGCTTTTCACGGACCTGCACAGCGGAATCGTCGAGCGATTCCAGTCCATGCCGATCGCACGGTCGAGCGTGCTGTGGGCGCATGTACTGACCTCAGTCGTCTCCAATCTGATCTCGCTCGTGGTCGTCGTGCTCATCGCCCTGCTGGTGGGCTTCCGCTCAGCTGCCGGAGTCGGGTCCTGGCTTGCTGTCGCCGGAATCCTCGTCCTGTTCACCCTCGCGCTGACCTGGATCGCCATCATCGCCGGCCTGTCCGCCAAGACCACCGACGGCGCGGGCGCCTTTTCCTACCCGATCGTCTTCCTGCCCTTGATCAGCTCGGCATTCGTGCCCACCCGCACCATGCCCGGGCCCGTGCGTGCCTTCGCCGACAACCAGCCCGTGACATCCATCGTCAACACGATCCGCGACCTGCTCGCTCAACAGCCAGTCGGCACCAGCATCTGGATCGCCGTCGCCTGGTGTCTGGGCATCCTCATCGTCGCGTACGCCCTCGCCATGGCCACCTACCGCCGCAAGATCTCCCGGTAGAGCGCCGAGCAGCGGTAGCATCGCCGCCGTCGCGCCGCCGTGGACCCGAAAACCGGTTGCCTGCGAAGACGCGGCCGTCAAGAATCGCGGCCATGATCTCGGTGGCCCAGCCGGCAGGGGCTGCACACATCCTCCCAGCTACCACGGCGGTCGTCAGGTGACCGACGGGCTCGTTCCCGTGCTGTGGCTCTGCGGACCGGCCGGGGTCGGCAAGTCCACGGTTTCCTGGCGGCTCTTCAGCGAGCTGTCACGAGCCGGCGTCCAGGTGGCTTTCGCTGACACTGACCAGCTGTGCATGTGTTACCCGGCGCCGCCAGAAGACCCGGGTCGTGAGCGGCTCAAGGCACAGAACGTCGGCGCCATGATCCCGCACTACCGGCGGGCAGGCGCCAGATGCGTCGTCCTGAATGGCGTCCTCGATCCGGTGCTCGGCGTCCAGCGTCCGCTTCTGCCGGATGCTGATGTGACGGTTGTCCGGCTACGGGCCGACCGTGAGGAAGTGGTGCAGCGATTCACCAGTAAGCACGGGCAGGGCGAGGATCTGAACGAACTGCTGCAGGCGATCCGTGGCGAAGCCGACAGCATGGATGGCAGCGACTTCGCCGACGCGTGCATCGAGACCACTGGCGTGCCCGCCATCAAGGTGGCCGGGCTTGTCCGGGACAGCTGTCGTGACTGGCCAGGGTTCAGCGGCACGTTCCGTCAGCACGATGTCACCGTCCCGGAGAACGCGTACCCGGAGGCCATCGGGGCCGACCCTGACATCGTGCTGATCTGCGGACCGACCGGCGTCGGCAAGTCAACGATCGCGTTCCGCCTGTATATGCAGTATCTGAACGCCGGTCTCACCTCCGGTTACGTTGATCTCGACCAGATCGGCTTCATCAGCCCCGAACCACGGAACGATCCGGGCAGCCACCGGCTCAAGGCCCGGAACCTCGCGGCCATATGGCGGAACTATCGTGCCGCTGGCGCGACCCACCTGGTTGTCGCCGGCCCCATCGACAGCAACGCAGCGTTCGAGGCGTACGTCGATGCGTTGCCCGCAGCGGACATCACGCTCTGCCGCCTCCACGCTGGTCCCGACGAGCTGACCCGCAGAGTCATATCACGCGGTGCTGGCGGCAGCTGGCCTCAGCCCGGCGATCCGCTGCGGGACGCGTCAGAAGATCATCTGCGCGCTGTTGCCAGCCAGGCGATATCAGTCGATGGCGCATTCGAGCGAGAGCAACTCGGCTCCGTGCGAATAGATACCGATGGCCACACCGCCGACGAATCGGCCGGGCTGATCGCTGCAGCGACCGGCTGGCCGCAACGACATGACGGCTAGCGTCGCGGAAGGGCAGGAGCCGGCCGCGGGCGTCTGAGTGCGGCCGCGCGAGTCAGAGCAGCCCTGCTCTGTCTCTCCAGTCCGGGGGCTGGTCTGTTCCGCTGAGGTCCTTGGCGTAGAGCCAGAATGCCCGGCTGATTGTCGCATGCAGGGTGCGGGAGAAATAGGACAGCGGCCCCGCCCACACGAGCTCTGCGACAATCAGGCCGCGGTCTCGGAGGTCGGCCAGGGATCGTTTGAGGAGGGCGCTGCCGATCCCGAGCTTACGAAGTTCTGGAGCCGTGCCGACGGGGCCGACTTCGTGGGGGCGGTTGAGGGCGTAGGCGCAGAACCCGACGTACTGCTGGTCGCGGACTGCGACGTGAAGGCCTGCGTCGTTGCTGCGCAGGGCTTCGGTGAGCTCGCTGATCCAGCTTGGCTGCCAGGTCGAGCCCAGGGATGCTTGCATCGGGCCGTCGTCGCCAGCACCAGCACGGCGGATCACAACGCCTTGTGAGCGCAGCTGGCGTTCGGCAGCCGCCGTATCCAGAGGCGCGCGGCGAAGGTCGACATCCATGTTGACTTCGCATTCCTGACGCCGGTAACCGAGGTCCTCGGCGAAACAGATCGCGGCGGTGTAGTGGATGTCTATCCCGGGCCAGGCGTAGTAAGGCCCGTTCCCGGCCAGATTGATCCGCTGGCAGCCGCGGTCGGCGAGCCGCCGTTCCATGTCTCCGGCCAGGCACCGGCCGATTCCGTGCCGATGCGAGGCACGGCTGACAACGAGCAGGTCGATAAAGCCCTCCGGTTCGCCGTACTCGTCCTGCGGCGCAGACCCGATGCAGGCGCCGACGATCGCGGAGTCGTGAGCAGCGATCAGGCCGATGTACGGACGCCGCATCAGGATGCCGGGGATCAGGGATGCGTATCTGTCGCGTTCCAGCTCCTGCTCGCACAGGCGTGCGACATCCCGGACATCGCCTGCTGACAGCTCCCTGATCTTCACGCACTACCTTTCGCAGGCATGCGGCGCAAACGGCGGCCGGGATCTGGCTGGAGCAGGTCCGTCAGCAAGCTCTGGTGGATCACCGTCCGATGGTAAGAGGCACCTGCGGAAGGCAGCCAGTTAATAAGGCTGGCTCCTCTGCGTCGCGCGGGTCAGTGGCGGGCCTGCCGCGGCGAGGTCAGCTCGGGGACAGCTGCGGCCAGGCGGCGGACGGCCTCGTCGAGCTCGGCTTCGCTCGCCGCGGCAGAGAAGGTGAGTCGCAGATGCGGTGCGGGCGGCTCGGCGGGGAAGAACGGCCGCCCGGGCATGACGGTAACGCCCGCGCGGCGTGCGGCCGCTGCCACCTCGCTGTCATCGAGGTGCCGCGGGAGCCGGGCCCACAGGTGCATCCGCCGGCCGGCAGCGCGACATCGACGGCCGGGAGACGATGAGCGACAGCCTCGAACAGCAGGTGCGCCCGGCGGTCCAGCGAGCGGCGAAGTTCCCTGAGGTGGCGGTCCCAGCCCGGCCGGCTCACCAGATCGAGCGCGGTTTCCTGGAGCGACCGCGATACGAACATGTCGTCCACGGCGCGCAGCGCATGCAGGCGGTGGGCAACGGGACCTCGGGCGATGACGGCTCCGACGCGAAGGCTCGGTGATGCAACCTTGGTCAGTGACGTGATGTATACGACGCGGCCGTCTTCGTCGTCACGCAGAAGTGGCGCGGGAGGGCGGTCCTGGTGAGAGAGCCACCGGGCAAAGTCGTCTTCGATCACGAACGCGCCTGCGGCTGCCGCGGCGGCGAGTACCGCCGGGCGCCTGGCGGCGGCGAGTACTGCGCCGGTCGGGTTGTGATAGGCCGGCTGGCAGAAAAGTGCCCGGGCGCCGGTGCGGGCGAAGGCTTCCTCGAGGTGTTCAGGGATGACGCCGTTGTGATCGGTGGGGACCGGCGCCGGCTGAATGCCAGCCGCCCGTGCTGCCGCCAGGGCGCCAGGGTAGGTCGGTGACTCGACCAGGAGCGGAGATCCGGGCGGGACCAGAGAGCGGAACACCGCTGAGAGCGCGCCCTGCCCGCCGCTGGTGATGAGCACGTCCTGGGCGTCGGCCCCGGAACCGGCTGCGCGGGCGAACCATGACCGGAGCTGGTGCAGGCCGGCGGCTGGCGGCCGCTCCCAGGTGTCCGGGAGGCGAGCTGCTTGTGCCAGCCCGGCCCGGAGTGCGGCTAGCGGCATCAGGGATGAATGCAAGTAGCCGGTAGCCAGGGAGATGACGCCGTCGGCGTGCGGCGGGTCCGCCATCGGTGACAGGCCCGCGGTGTCGACAACGCGGCCCGCCAGCGTGACGGTCTGCCATGAGTAGTCGGGCTGGTCACTGCTACGGCTGCGGTGCTGAGCAACGAACGTTCCCGCGCCTGGCCGGCTCACCAGAACGCCTTCCCTGCTCAGTTCGGCAACGGCGCGGGAAACCGTCAGCGGGCTCAGGTGGTGAGTCTGGATGAGCCAGCGTGTGGAGGGCAGGCGCTCGCCCGGGCCAAGCCGGGCGGCTTCGGTCCGGAGCCATTTCCTGAGCCTCTCGTAGCTGCTATCGTCGTTTATGAAGAACCAAGATACCGCTATCGTCCACGACGAGATACCGGTCAGAAGCAGAAGGCGCTTCCCGGCAGTCCAGCGCGTCGCGCCTGACGGATGATCACGGCCCCGGAAGCGGTCTTTGTCGCGGCTGCGGGGGTGGTTGCCGGAATCGTGGGGACTGCGGGCGGCATTACCTCCCTCATCTCCTACCCGGCTCTGCTTGCGGTCGGCGTCCCGGCTCTGCCGGCGAATATTGCGAACATCGTCGGCCTTACCGCCTGCTTGCCAGGAGCTGCGCTTGCCTCCCGGCCGGAACTGCAAGGCCGGGCGTCCTGGATCCGGGGCTGGGCCGTAGTAGCCGCGGCGGGCGGGACGATCGGCGCGGTGCTGTTGCGAGCTACTTCGTCGACGGCTTTCAGCCTGGTGGTTCCGTTCCTGATAGCGGCCGGGTCGCTGGCGCTGCTTCTTCAGCCCTGGCTCTCGTCACTACGCAAGGGCGACAGTCGCGCGCGCATGTCTGTTCTGCTACCAGGCCTGCTGCTGGTCTCGGCATACAGCGGCTATTTCGGAGCCGGATCGGGCGTGCTGACCCTGAGTCTCCTGCTGCTCACAGTCGAGCCGCACCTTGCCCGGGCGAACGCGCTCAAGAACATGGTCGTCGGTGTGGCGTCGGTTGTCTCTGCGCTTATCTTCGTCATCCTCGGGCCAGTGGACTGGGCGGCGGTCATTCCGCTCGGCACCGGGATGTTCGCCGGCAGCCTGATCGGACCCCGGCTAGCACGGCACATGCCCGCGCGTGCCCTGCGCTGGACCGTCGCCCTGCTCGGCATGGGCATGGCCGTCAGACTCTGGGTGATTCCCGCGTAGCGACGCACGCACCTGCAGCCAGGGCGGCCTATCGTGGTGGCACCGGGCATGGCCGGGATGCGGGTGAGAAGGGCGGCGCGGAGCGTGTTCGAGAGGTTCACCGACCGGGCACGGCGGGTGGTTGTCCGGGCGCAGGAAGAGGCCCGGACCCTCAGTCACGACTACGTCGGCACCGAGCACATCCTGCTCGGCCTCATCGGCGAGGGCGAGGGCGTAGCAGCCAAGGCGCTGGAGTCGCTGGGGATCCGCCTGGACACCGTGCGGCAGCAGGTCGAAGAGAGCACCGGCCGGGGCGAGCAATCGCCACCCGGGCACATCCCGTTCACGTCGCAGGCCAAGAACGTACTGAAGCTCTCGCTAGTCGAATCGAAGGCCCTCGATCACACCTACATCGGCACCGAGCACATCCTGCTCGGCCTCCTCCGCGAGGGCGACGGCGTGGCCGCGCGGGTGCTTGTGGCGCTCGGCACGGACCTGAACCGGGTCCGACAGCAGGTCATCCAGCTGCTGCATGACTACCAGGCCAAGACGTGATCAGCGCTGGGAGAAATTATGGCATTCTTCACTGGCTCTGACGACCTGCGGGGGGCGGAGTTTGTCGACGCGAACCTGAGTGGCGCGCTGTTCCGCCGGGCCGACTTGTCCGGCGTCGTGATGCGCGCGGTCGACGTGCGGGAGGCGGACGTCGACGCACCGTGGCTCTTCGACGGCGAGAGCTTCTTGCGCGTCAACGGCGTGGACGTGATCCCGCTGATCGAGGCAGAACTCAACCGCCGCTTTCCCGGCCGCGCCGACCGGCGTGCCGCAGACCCTGATGGCCTTCGCGCGGCCTGGGCCGCGCTCGAGCGGACATGGACGGCCACCCTGGAGCGGGTCGCGGCGATGCCGGCTGGCGTGGTCGATGTTGCGGTCGCCGGCGAGTGGTCGTTCGCGCAGACGTTGCGGCACCTGGTCATGGCCACGGACACGTGGCTGGGCCGGGGGATCATGGACATCGAGCAGCCGTTCCACCCCATCGGTCAGCCCAACGTCGAGTACGAGACTGACGGCAACGATATGTCGGTCTTCGCGACGGGCACACCGTCGTACGCCGACGTGCTCGAGGTCCGGGCGGACCGCGTCGCCATGGTGCGCGGCTTCCTCGCCACCGTTACGTCAGATGACCTGGCGGCGACCCGGAAGAACCCGCACGATCCCGAATATCCCGAGACGGTCCTGTCTTGCCTGCACGTGATCCTTCAGGAGGAGTGGGAGCACCACCGCTACGCCATCCGCGACCTCGACGCGATTGAGGCGACGTCCGAAAGATGAGCGCCCAGTCAAGGGTGCGCCGCGAAGACGTGCGCGACGGCTCCGCCGCTGAAGGCTGTGGTGCTTATCGGCTCGATGGTGAGCGGCGCGAGGAAGATCCGCTCGCCCGCACCCAGGACGGCCGGGTGGATGAGAAGGCGGTACTCGTCGATCAGGCCGGTCTCGACCAGCGATCGGGCGAACCGTGCCCCGCCGTGGGCGAGCAGGTATCCGTCGGAGCGCTCCTGCTTGAGCCGCGTGATGGTTTCGGCCAGGTCTCCGGCGGCGATCGTCGTCTCGGCCCAGTCGGCGGACGCGAGCGAGTCCGAGAACACGACTTTGGGAATCTCGTTCATCGGCTTGGCGAACGGGCCGGAGGCGCTGGGCCAGTGGGTGGCCATCGCCGCGTAGGTGGTGGCACCCATGAGGTGCGCGCCGGCGTTGCTCACGGTTTCGACAGTCCAGCTGAGGGCGTCATCGGAGTCTCCCGCGGCGATCCAGTCGGTGCTCCCGTCAATTGGCGCGCCGTAGCCGTCGAGCGAGACGGACATCTTCAGGACTAGTGAGGCCATTGCGCTTCTTCCTTCCCGGGATCGGCCGGCGGCCTGTCGAATCGGAACGACGAAACCAGGGAGGTCATCGGCGGGTTCACGGTTGTCGACTCGTCAGCACTCACAGCCGGTCGGCGCGGGCCAGGCGCACGCGCAGATAGACGATCAGCGTGACAAGCAAGACGGCGATTGCGCCCGGTGTTATCACGCCGACCCAGTCGAATCCCGGGCTCGGGGGTATCGCAGGGGGGACCGGCATGCCCTGGCGCGCCGCGATTTCCCGCAGGATCTCAAGCTGCTGGCGGCTGGGGCGGAGGTTCAGGCTGTGGCCCACAGCGGCAGTGGCGAAGCAGAAAGCGGCGACGCCAGCTGCGAAGGAGAGCCGGGTGGCGAAGACCCGATGGGCTCGTTCCAGGCCGGTGGCGCGTGCCGCGGGAGCCCGATCCAGTGGCAGGTCCGCGAGCGGGGCGATCAGCTCTCGTCCGGTGCGGGCACCCAGGACCTGCCCGGATCGCTGGTCGAGTTCGTCGGCTGTGATCCGGCCGGACTGGAACGCATCGGCAAGCTCGGAGAGCGCGCGGTCGCGGTCGGCGTCGGATACCCGGAGTTCGCCGGCCGGGTAATCCCTGGCTGGTCTGTCCATGATTTCGTGCTCCTCGGCTGGCGGATGCTAGGCGTCGCGGCGGAGAACCACGATCGCAGTCACGGCGATGAGGGCGGCAGCGAGGAGCACGAAGATGCCGGTTTCGATGCCCTGGAACGCCCAGTACCGGCCGGCGGGCTGATAGCTGGTGAAAACTCCGCGGTACCCGTGAGCGACCAGGCAGGAAGTCGCCTTGACCGGACCCTGGAAGGCAAGCGTCCGGCACGCGGACGGCATCTCGCTAACCGGCACGCCATCGACGGCCATGCCGGACGAAAGGGCCGGGGTGCTCAGCAGCTGACCGTGCGGGCCCACAAGGCCCTGCGAGAGCTGCCAGTAGGACCCGCCCGGCGTCAGGGGGTGGTGGCCGAATTTGTTGATAATGGTGACTGCCGTCAGGTAGTGCGAGCGGAGGTCCTGGCCGATCACCAGGCGCACGAAGGTAAAGGCAACGAGGGTTACCCCCAGCGCGGGCAGTGTTCGACGCAACAGCGCGCCCGCGGCGATGCCGAGGGCAGCCGCGAACAGGGCGTAGCCGACCGGGACGATGCCCTGGATGTCGAACTGGCCGGGCTGGAAGTTCTGCTGGTTCAGGGCGTTCAGCGGGCTGGACCACCAGGTGACGAGAGCCGAGACCGCGCCGCCCCAGGCCGCTGCGGCGAGCAGGACCCAGCCGACCTTGATGGTGAGCCAGCGGCGGCGCGTGACGCTCTGCATCCAGGCGAACTGGCTCGTACCGGTTTCGAGTTCCCTGGCCACTAGCGGTCCGCCCCAGAACATTCCCAGCACGCACGGCACCGCTACGGTGAGCGCTATCAGCAAGATCAGCGGGGGGCTAGCACCGAGGGACAGCGTGCTCAGGGTGCTCGCGCAGGTATGGCTGGCGGCGCACGATCTGAGGACCGACTGGTACTGCGACGCGAGCTGCCGGCCGGTGATCAGCAGCAGGACCGCGAACGCGGCGAGGGCGGCAGCGGCGATGTAAGCCTGGTTGCGGTACTGGCGCCAGATAAGCCAGGTCATTGATCGTCTCCAACCGCGGTCAGGTGGGCGTAGGCCGGCGGGGCGTCCTGGCCCATGTAGCCAAGTACCAGTTCTTCCAGGCTGACTTCGGCCGACTCCCACGCGGGATCGACGACCGGGCCGCCGCCGCGGATGAGGAGGGTGCTCTGCCGGGCGGTGTGGGTAGCCTGCACGATCGTGTGGGTCTTCTCGAGGGCTGCGGTGTCCTTGCGCGGGCCGACCAGGACCCGATGCTCAGCGAGCACCCCGTCAATGTCGCCGCACACCTGAACCCGGGATGCAGCCAGCAGGATGAGGTGGTCGCAGATCCGCTCGATGTCGGCGACTAGGTGCGAGGACAGCACGACGGTCAGGCCGCCGGCCGCCACCGCCTCGGCCAGGGTGGCCAGGAACTGCAGGCGGGCGAGCGGGTCAAGCGCCGCGACGGGCTCATCCATCAGCAGCAGGCGGGGCCGCTTGCCCAGCGTCAGGGAAAGCGCCACCTGGGCCCGCTGGCCTCCGGATAGCGTGCCCACCTTCTGATCAAGCGGGATGTTCAGGCTCTCCAGCCGCTGCCGCACGGACGCCGCATCCCAGCGCGGGTTGAGGTGCGCGCCGGCGCCGATGTGATCCTCGGAGGACAGGCGCCGGTAGAGCGGGATCTCCTGGGCAAGGAAGCCGATCTGGGCCAGGAACCCCGGGTCCTGCCGCGGTGCGCTCCCAAGCACCGCGACCTCACCGTCGCTGGGGCGGGCCAGCCCTGCGAGCACGCGCAGCAGCGTGGTCTTGCCGGCCCCGTTCGGGCCGATCAGCGCCGATATCCGGCCCTCGGGAACCGTGATCGTGCAGTCGGTGAGGGCGGTGACCCTGCGGTAGCGCTTCAGCAGCCCGCGGGTCTCGATCACCGGAGGAGCTGCGTCCCGTGTCTCCGTCACGCGATCTCCTCCTCGTCGGCCGCCCGCAGCGTGACACGCAGCAGCGACTCGATCGACTCGTCATCCAGCCCGGCCTCGCGCGCGCCCCGGACCCACTGGGCCAGCGTGCGGGCCAGCCGCGCATGCGTGCCCGGAGGGGGACCGGACGGGCGGCCCACCACGAACGTGCCGTGACCCGCCCGCGGCTCGACCAGGCCGTCGCGCTCCAGGTCGCGGTAAGCCTTGAGCACGGTGTTGGGGTTGACCGCCGTCGCCGCGACAACTTCCCGCACCGTGGGGAGCTTGTCGCCCACGTCGATCACTCCCATCCGGAGCGCCTGCCGGACCTGCTGCACGATCTGCAGGTACGGCGGCACGACCGAATGGCCGTCGAGCCGGAAGCTGATCACGTGAAGTCTCCTCAAAGTACTATGACGTTAAGACTTTAGAACCAACTCGGTAGCGCGTCAACTAGTAGCTCCGCGCGGGACAGTCAGGTGCTCGGCTACGGAGGCGCGGTTGTCCGGCGCAACTGCGAGGCTGAGAATTGCCACGGGCGGCGCGGAGACAACGGATGACCTGCCGCGGCGACGCAGCAGTGAGCGGAGGCGCCGTTGTCAGCCGGCGTAGACAGCCGGGTCGAGTCCGCCGAGCCGGTCCGGGTCGGTGATCGCGTCGATTTCCACGATCTTGCCTCCCGCGACAGTGAAGCCGAGAACCGCCACCGGCCGGCCGCCCAGGATGATGACCACGCCCGCGGCTCCGTTGACCAGGACCGGCCGCTTTGGCGCGGTGGGAAGCGCGATCGCCAGGGTCCGGCGGGCGACAGCGGCCGCGCCGCGCACGACCATCGAGGCATCGGGCTGCGCCGTGCCGCCGTCGGATCGCAGCACGACATCCGGGTCGAGTACCGTCACGAGCGCGTCGAAATCGCCGTTGTGCGCCGCGGCGAAGAACGCGTCGACCGCCTCGCGCTGGCGGCTGATATCGGAGTCAGGCGCCTGCACATCAGCCCCGCGCACCCGCCGGCGGGCGCGGCTGGCGAGCTGCCGTGCGGCCGCGGGGGACCGCCCGACCATCGGGCCGATCTCGTCGAACGGCAGGTCGAACATGTCGTGCAGGACGAACGCCAGCCGCTCGGCCGGAGCCAGCGTTTCCAGTACCACGTACAGAGCCAGTCCGACCGAGTCCGCCAGCAGCGCCTCATCTTCCGGGCTGGGCGCGTCCGCGCGGCTGACGACCGGGTCGGGCACATGCACGCCCATGGGCTCTTCCCGCCGGGCGTTGCGTGAGCGCAGCGCGTTGAGGCAGACCCGGGCGACGATCGTCGTCAGCCAGGCGCTCAGGTTGTCGACACCGCTGGCGTCTGACCGGCTGAGGCGCAGCCAGGCTTCCTGCACCGCGTCGTCGGCCTCCGCGACAGAGCCGAGCATCCGGTAGGCCACCGCCCGGAGGCGGGGGCGGTTCTGCTCGAAACCCTCAGTCAGCCAGTCCGGCTCGCTCATCGGTCACATTCCTTCGCAACGACGTGTCCTAGGATTGACACTTCAAATCCGTTCGATGTGACAAGGAACAATCATGCAGGCAACGTCAGGGTCACCGACGTCGGGACCGCCGGGCACACCGGTGCAGCAGGCGCTGCTGGCCAATGGGGGACTGGCTCTTCACCACGGACGCGATCCGGCCATCCGGTCAGGGCGTCGTCGTGACCGGAGCCCTGACGGTGCGTGACCGGACTGAGCCGTTGTCCTTCCCGGCGATGGCGTCCGTCCCCGGACGGCGAGGTCCGGCTGGACGCCGAGGTCGCGATCAACCGAGCTGACTTCGGCCTGACCTGGAACCTGATGGGCACAGTCGCGACGAAGAGCACCGTCACGATTCGGGCCGTGTTCACCCGCCCAACGTTTCCAGGAAACGAAGCCCGGGGGGCCGGCCGATGAGCGAGCTTCGGCCTATTGCCGATCGCGTCGAGATTGAGGCTCTGCGCGGCGAGTTCACTGACGCGGTTCGCCGGGCGCGTCTACGAGATCCGGTATGCCGACTCCGCGCCGCTGACGGGCACAGGCGCCCGGCCAGGCCCGCTAGGTCGCCGGAGCCGCTTCCGGCGTGGCTGCGGCGGACTCGCCGCCGGCAGGCTGGCCGGCAGGAGCAACGGGAGCTGCCGGCAGCGCCCGCATCGGCCGGATGAGAGCCAGCCCCGCGGCGACGAATAGCAGCCCGCTGAGACCGAAAATGGTGTCGTACGGGCCGAAGTGGATTCCGGCAACCACTGTGTATGGAACCGGGCCAGCACCGTGCCGGCCAGCAGGCCAGCTAGCGCCATCGCGGTAATGGAGGAGATCTGCTGGAGCGGGCTGAAGACCGCGCTGACGCGTCCGATCAGGTGCTCGGGAGTAGTCCGGAGCATGATCGGAGCGTCGATGGCATTGATCACCCCGACCGAGATGCCCAGGAGCAGGCAGGCAGCCAGCGCGGGCGGCAGCGCGGTACACCGTGACAGTCCGATGAGCGCCACTCCGCCGACGAGCATCGACAGCCAGAGCAGCCTGCCGAGGGACACCCGGCGGGCCAGTGCCCCCGCGCCCAGCGAGCCGGCGACAGCTCCGGCGCCGATCAGCGCGGCGATGGCGCCCAGCCAGCCCGCGGACGCGTGCAGGTTGCGCACGACGAAGAACACGCTTACCGCGTTGACCGCGCCGACTCCGAGCATCAGGATCACGACGCTGACTGCCTGGCCGACCAGGACCTTGTTGCCGGCGAAATACCCGATCCCGGTGCGGAACTCGGCCCGGAAGCTTGCTCGTTCCTGAGCGACGGCCGCCGGGCGCTGGGTTACCCGGATGGCGCGCACGCACAGGAACGAGATGCCGAAGCTCGCGGCGTCGAGAATCAGGGCCCACTGAACGCCGAACGTAACCAGCAGCGGGGCCGCGATCGGCGGCCCGAGGATCTGCGCGAACGCCGCGGCTGCCTGGAGCTGTCCGCTTGCTTTCGGGAGGTCATCGGCGGGCACGATAGCGCCGAGGATGGCGAGGCGCGACGGGTTGAAGAACTCGGCGAAGCAGCTGGCCGCGGCGAGGACCGAGTAGAGAATCCCGAGCTGGGCCCCGACGGGTAGCTGGTGCTGAGCCAGCGGCAGCGCGAGGAGCGAGGCGACAAGGGCGAACCGGGCGGCGTCCGCAGTGAGCATTGTCCGGCGGCGGTTCCACCGGTCCACCCAGACCCCGGCGAGCGGCCCGGCGACCAGCGCCGGAAGCGCCATCGCGATCAGCGCGCCGCTGACGGCTGCCGGAGCCCACGAGGCCAGCTGGCCGTTGCTACTTCTCGCGAGCCGGGTGGCGATCCAGAGCATCACTGTCACCATGAAGATGGCGTCGCCGGTCATCGACACGGACTGGCCTCGCCACAGCGACCGCCAGTTCTTGTTCTGCCGCAGTCCGCTGGGCGACGTTTCCTGTGTCATGTTCGTCCGGCTGTCACTGAGATCTCACCGTTGGGGATCGACGGAGGCGCTGACAAAGATGCGAGCCGAGCGTGCGTCGTCCGGACGGAGGCCGGGATCGTCGGCGCGCTCGGCAAAGCGGTGCAGGATTGCCGTCAGCTCGTCCTTGATCCGGCTGAGCTCACTGGCGGTGACGTACATCGTGGCACCGCCGATGAGGTGAGCGGCCTGCCACTCGACAGGCTCCGAATTCTGGCGGCGCATCCGGTCTTTGATCTGCTCAAGCTCGTGGTCGAGGAAAGCTGCAGCGGCCGCCTCACCAGCGGGCCTGGCCTCGGCGTCATCCTCGGACGCTGACAGGTCATCCTGGAGTCTGCTCGTAACCCGCCAGGGCTTCTCCCGGCCCGGCGCATCCGGTACACGCTCCAGGTAGCCGTACTTGCCGAGGATGCCCAGGTGGTAGGAGCAACTGGCGACGCTCTCGCCGAGAACGTCCGCGCAGCGCGTTGCGGTAGCCGACCCCTCGGCCGACACCACGTCGATGAGCTTCCACCGCACAGGATGGGCCAGAGCACGAAGCCGCACGGCGGCAGTTGCGGGGCTTGCGTCGTTCACCACGGGTAACAACATACGTTGCGCAAGGTCCTTTGCGCAAGAATCGTTGCGCAAGGAATGCTGATTAGCAGCTCTTGTCAGGCGTTAGCCCGTGCTCGGCCATTCACGGACCATGCGCCCCTCGTCTCGCTCCTCGGCCGGGCGAGTGTCATCCTCGCCGTCGATGAGGTGGCTGTGGCTTAGCGCGGAGACACCGGCGACCAGCAGCGCGAGGGCCAGGGCCTCGAGGAACAGATCGATGGTGCCTGCCTCGAAGTGCTCGCCGAACAGGAACAGCCCGAGCAGGCTCGCCGCGAGCGGGTCGAGGATCGTGAATCCGGGCTGCGAGGCGGCGAGCGGTCCGGCAGCGAGCGCGTGCGACGCCAGCAGCAGGCTCGCGGCACCCGCGCCGATGAGCGCGTACACCGACCAGTTGGTGAAAATCCCGGTCAGGCCGTGGTTCAGGTGATAGCTGAACTCCTTGATAATCGCCGCCACGAAGCCCCAGGAGACCCCGGTCAGCGCACCCAGGATCGCGGCGCGCTGCGGCGCAGAGCGAGGCGATCGGTGGCCCAGGCCGAATGCCACAGCGAGGCCGCCGACGACAACGGCGAGCGTAATCAGGCCGGCGAGAAGCCACAGCGATGGCGGAGCGTGCTGCCTTCCGCCAGAGGGTGAGGCGGCGAAGAGGAACAACCCGAGGCCAGCGGACATGCTCGCAGCTGCGAGCCAGTCGCGACGGCGAACCGTCCGCGAGCCCAGAAATGCCATGTAGCCGAAGACGAAGAGCAGCTCAAGCGCGAGGATAGGCTGGACGAGGGCAAGCGCTCCGTAGTGCAGCGCGGTCAGCTGGAAGACGAAGCCCAGGATCATGCTCGCGATCCCTGCTAGCCAGATGGGCCGCCGGGCGAGCCGGAAGACCAGCCATGGGTCGACACCTCTGGGCTGGCTGTCTCGCGCTCCGAGCCGCTGGCAGATCGACGACGTGGCCGTGCACAGGCTCGCCAGAAGTGCGAAGGCGATGGCCTTGTCCATGTCCTCCTGCCGCCGTCCTTGCCTCAGCGCCGTCGCGGCGACGAGGACCAGCTCATCGGCCGGTGCAGTCAGCCTTTCGGTGTCTGCCAGGCCCCGTTCCAACAGTTTTATGCTGCCCTTCAGCTAAAACCCTGACGTCAACGTTAGATTCCCGAATCTGGGCTGAAATTTCCGGGCCCCCCGTTCTGTGACCATGAGCTGCGCTGACGTGTCCCCCGCTAGTGTCCTTCCGACCTATCGTTTGCGCGAGTGACTTCGCCTACGCCACGAGAGAACAGTCCGGCCAGGCGGCCGCGTCAGACCCCGCGCTGCACGTGCAGAAGGTACTCCTCGCGGCACAGCGGATTGTGGTCGGTCCGCGGCCGGCCGGGTGGCGTGCCGCGCACCTGCTGGTAGCGGCTGAACCACGAGTCCAGGGTGCCTTCTCCGCCCGTCAGGCCCGGCAGAAGCTGCTGGAGCTCGTGCAGTCGCCCGGCCGGGATCTCACCCTCCACGACGCAGGACGCCCCGTCGTCGCGAGCGGGCGCTGACCGCGCGCCGAGCCGTCCGAGCGTGATCAGCACGGCCGGAAGACTGAACTCGGGCAGGTCGAGCCGGAAGCCGCTGACCGGCTCGCACACCGCAGTGCCAGGCCTGCCGGAGCGCTGCCATGAGGACCAGCGGGGTGAGCAGCCGGAAGTCGCTCGCGGAGCTTGAGTACTTGCTCCAGCCGTACGGTGGCGGCGGGACGTAGCCGGAGTGCGTCAGGGTGACGACGCAGTCGGGCACCTGCCAGCCGCAGAGTCCCTCGGACAGCGTCTGGCGCACCGTGCCTTCGACCGCCTTGAGGAATGAGTTCGGCAGTGCGCCGCGCTCGATTTCCAGTCGGAAATCGACGGCCGTTCCCGGCGTAGCCGGGGCGATGCGCAGTCCGACCGTCGCTCTGAACGGGTTGGCGCCCGCATCCATGAACTCAGCTGCGGCACCGGTGCCCACCACGCGCTCGGTGCAGATGGTGGTCGTCTCCCGGAAGGCAACCTCGATGCCGAACTCGTCGGCCAGGGTCGCCTGGATGACCTCCTTCTGCACTTCGCCGTAGAGCGAGACCAGCAGTTCCTGGCGGGTGTCGTCCTGCCGCAGGTTGATGAGCGGGTCCTGCTCGGCGATTTGGGCGAGCGCCGCGTGCAGAGCTGGCCGGTCGGCCGGGCGAGCGGGATCGACAACGGTCTGCAGAGTCGGCGGCGCGAAGTGCCGGCTGCCGGCGGGCGCTGCCGAGTTGCCGCGGCCTGCGGATCCGCCGCGCCGGACGGATCCGACGCGCTCGCCGGAGGCTGTGACGTCCTGCACGCGACCGCTTTCTGCGACGATCTCGTCGCCGATCCTGATGTCGGCGAGGCCACCCAGCTTCGCGATCTGCCCGGAACTGGCGGACTGCGCTGGCGTCGCCGGACCTCCGTCGAATGCGCTGATCGCCGTCAGCTTGCCGGCCTGACCGTCCCCGTACCGGACCGGGTCGCGGACTCTGAGCGCGCCGGCGAAGACCCGCGCGTAGGCGACCTTCTCTCCGGCCGGACCGCGCTCGACCTTGAACACCGTCGCCTGACCGGGGCCAGCCGGGTCGGCGGCCGCGACGGGCAGCAAGTTAGCGATGCCGCGGGTGAGTGAGTCCAGTCCGGCACCGGTGATCGCAGAACCGCCGTAGACGGGGTGAACGAGCCCCTCGCGTGCCTGGATGGCGAGAGCGGCCTGGAGGCGGTCGTACGGCACCAGCTGATCGTCGACGTACGCGGTTAGGAGCATGTCATCGCGCTGGGTCAGCAGGTCGGCCAGTACAGCCCGGAAGGCCGGGTCGTTCTCGCCGTACGGCGTCCAGCGGGCGTCGCGACTGCCGGCGCGGTCGGCGGTGCCCATCGCGATTGCCGCCGGGCTGAGCCGTGCGGAAATGCTCGCCAGCACGTCCTCGAACCCGGCGCCTGCGCGGTCAAGCTTGTTCACGAAGATCAGCGTCGGGATGCCGAGCCGGTTGAGCGTCCGCATCAGGACGCGGGTCTGGGCTTGAACTCCCTCGACAGCAGACACCACCAGAACCGCGCCGTCGAGCATGCCGACGGTGCGCTCGACCTCGGCGATGAAGTCGGGGTGGCCGGGGGTGTCGATCAGGTTGACGGTCAGGTTCCCGATGCGGAACGAGACGACCGCAGCCTTGATCGTGATGCCGCGCTGTCGCTCCAGCGCGAGAGCGTCTGTCTGGGTATTGCCGTCGTCGACACGGCCGATCTCGCCGATGACTCCGGCGTTGAACAAGAGCCGCTCGGTCAGGCTGGTCTTGCCGGCGTCAACATGTGCCAGGATTCCGAGGTTGAGCAGGTGCACGAAGCGTCATGTCCTTCGAAGGGGCGGAAATTGCCATCTCGGTGAACATGAGCGCAGCCCGCATCTCGCTGTCTCCTGTCGTCGCTCTCTCCGGCTGCGCAGGCACTCAACAGCGCCGGGCGCATATACAGGATTGCAGTAGATCAGGCCCGTGCGGACGGATGCAACCAGTAATACGGCCAGCTGACTTTCCTGGGTGTCCAGGCAGGCGGCCGTCTGCGCGTCAGCGGCGGTCCTGGTTAATTCTTGAGCATCTGTGTTCGGATCTGAACGGTCGCCGTGGCCACCGCGACGATTGCACCTTCTTCATCCAGCAACTCTCCTGCGAGGAAACCAACGTCGCGACCGCGTCGCACCACCCGTCCTCGTCCGAGCAGGCGACCTGGCCGTGCAGGCCGTAGAAACTGGACATGCAAATCTGTCGTCGGGGCGAAGTCACCGGGACCAAGGCCAGCCACCAGCGCGGGTCCGAGCGTGTCGTCCAGCATGGCGGCGAGAAATCCACCCTGGATGACCCCGGCCGGATTCAAGAACGCCTCGGTAGCGGTGAACGCGACCTCGATCGTTCCTTCCTCGGGGTTGATGGAAACCAGTTGCCAGCCAAGCGTCACTGCCGCTGCCGGGAACGGCGCCCTGCCTTCCACCGCGTCCCAGAACGGGCCCTCGCATTCCATGGCTCATAGTCTGGCAGGCACTGCCGACAGTGCCGACGGCCAGTAAAACGGCTTGGTAGCTCGCCGGGCGTCCCGGGTCGGAGGTCGCGAACTGCCAGCATGATGGCCGCGTCCCGGACCACTATCCCTGCTCATCGGGGCGTGCTCGGGCCAGTCCGGTTTGATTCGCAGGCCGTTGGCGCGAGGATTGAGCGCGCGTGCTGACTTGAAGAAAGGCGTTGCGATATGGCCGTGTCCGCCGGCGGTACCAGCATCGAAGGCTGCTTGCTCGCGCGCTTCGACGGAGTGGTGCCGCCGCCGTGGCTGCTCCAGTGGCTGGACGAGGGCCTAGCCGGCGTGCTGCTCGCGGCGAATCTGAGTAGCCCGGACGAGACCCGTTCCGTTGTCCGGCAGCTGCGCTCGCATAACCCGCACGTTCTCATTGCCGTCGATGAGGAAGGCGGGATTGTTACCAGGGTCGAGGCCGCGAGTGGCTCATCGTACCCGGGCAATGCTGCGCTCGGTGCCGTGGATGACGTGACCGTGACCAGGGCGGTGGCGCGGAATATCGGAGCCATGCTGGCCGACCGCGGCATCAGCCTCAACCTCGCGCCGGTCGCCGACCTGGACGGCAATCCGGCGAGTCCTGTCATCGGAGTACGATCGTTCGGCGCCGATCCCAGCCGCGTCGCTGCTCACACTGCGGCGTTCGTAACTGGCCTGCAGGCCAACCTGGTCGCCGCCTGCGCGAAGCATTTCCCTGGCCACGGGCGTGCCGCGGCCGACTCGCACGTAACGCTGCCCTCGGTTGCCGCGACCCTGCCTGAGCTGCTAGCGACCGATCTCGTGCCGTTCCGCGCGGCCATCGAGGCCGGAGTCCGGTCGGTGATGACCGCGCACGTGATGTTCCCGGCGATCGATGAGATCCCCGCTACGCTGTCGCGGCGCCTGGTCACTGACGTGCTGAGGCGCGAGCTCGGGTTCGACGGGGTGATCATTACCGATGCGCTCGGCATGTCTGCGATCGGCGACAGCGCGAAGACAGCCGCTGGCAGCATCCGGGCAATGACCGCCGGAGCCGATCTCATTTGCCTCCCGGCCGACGAGGCAGCACAGCAGCGGGCCAGGGATACGCTGGCTGCTGCCTTTTACGGAGGGCTGGTCAGTCCGGATCGGGTGGCTCAGTCCGCGGCGCGCGTCCGGGCACTCGCCGACTGGGCACGTCCAGACCCGGTGGCTGCTCCTGATCCGGCGCTTGGCGCCGCGATCGCCAGGCGAGCGATGCTGGCGGAGGGAGCCATCATGCCGCTGCGGACGCCGCCGTACGTGCTGGACGCGGGAGGACCGATGAGTACGCACCTCGAGGACTCGGCTGCGAGCTTGCTCGGGGTGCTGCGGGAGCGGCTGCCGGGAACCGACGGAGTCCGGATCGCCGGACCCGCCGACCTGGCTGGACTGGACGAGCGCATCGCGGTCGCGGCGGGCCGCCCGCTCGTGGTGGTCGTGTGCGATGCGCACCGGCACGACTGGCAGCGTGAGCTGCTGGACCGGTCACTGGCGGCGCGCCCGGACGCGCGGGTGGTGGCCACCGGTACCACGCACGACCGCGCCCTGGCCGGCCCCTGGTATCTGGGCACCCGCGGCGGTAGCCGCGTCAGCCTGCTCGCCGTCGCGGATGTGCTGACAGGCGAGCCGGCAGCATGAAGCAGGGGCCAGGGCCGGGCCGGACGTAACGGCGGAGCTGACTAACGGCAGAGTGGCCAGCGGAGTGATTCCGGGGTTCTAGGGACGCGTCGGTCCGAGGGCCGCCGGCGGGGAGGTTTGATGCCAGCGCGATCCGACTGGGGCTTGACGCCCCGCCAGAGCATCGAGATGGAATGCGCACGGCGGGGCGAGTCCGCGCTGGTGAGCGGCTGCGTCGCGCTGCTGCGCGGGCGGGACGCAGACGACGGGCTGCTGTTCGCACTCGGTGGCCCGATGGCGTCGATCGTGATCCACGACGGGCCCCGGCAGCGCAACCAGTACTGGCGTCGCGTCTGGGGAGCGCGCGGCCTGCTCTACGCCTGGGCGCCGGAGGCAGCGGAGGCGGTCATCGCCGCCCTGGCTGACGACCACTGGCGGGTACGCGAGATGGCCGCGAAGGTCATCGCGAAACGCAAAATCGGCGAAGCGCTGCCCGGGCTTACGCCCCTTCGGGAGGATCCCGTGCCCCGGGTGCGAGCGGCGGCCGAGCGTGCGACTGTTGTCCTGACCGCAGCCGGGAGCTGATGCCGACCACCGAGCTGGGCACTCCAGGTATCGGGCCGCTCATAGTCCTTTCACGCACTGGTAATGCGCTGGTTTAGGTTGCGGGTTGTGCTTTATGGGCCGGGTTACCGTGGCTCGTGCGCACTCTTTCTGTGGCGGCGGCGCCCGCGTGGCGGCCGTCTCCACGGCAGCTGGCAATCGCGGGCGCAGTGGCCTTCGCCATCACGATTGCGTGCTACTGCGTCTTCATCGCCACGCACCCGGCGGACCGCTGGCTGGATCCCGTCGACCTGCATGTTTACCGGCTCGGCGGCATGGTCGCGCTGCAGGATCGGCCGCGCTACAACCCGCGGCTTGCCGCTCCGCTGTATGACTGGCCGGGGCACGATCTGCAGTTCACTTATCCGCCGTTCGCGGCCGTGCTGTTCACGCTTCTGGTGCTGCCATCCTGGGGCGTTCTTCAGGGGATCTGGCTGGTGGTCAGCATTCTGGCGGTGGTGGGCGCGGTCTGGGCGACACTGGGCGGCCTTGGCTACCGGGCTGGCCTGACCAGGATCGGCGCGACGTTGCTGCTGGCCGCGGTGCTCTTCTGGATCGAGCCCGTACAGCGCACGCTCTATCTCGGCCAGGTCGAGCTTGTCCTGATGGCCCTGATTATGTGGGATCTCAGTCAGCCGGATCGGCGGTGGTGGAAGGGCGCTGGCGTCGGCCTGGCGGCCGGGATCAAGCTGGTACCGCTGGTGTTCATCCCGTACCTGCTGCTGACCCGCAGATTCCGCCAGGCGGCCGTCGCCGTCGGGACCTTCGTGCTCTCTGTCGTCCTGGGGTTCGTGGTCCTTCCGGCCGACTCGCGCGCGTGGTGGCTGGACGGCCTGTTTCTGCAGGGCCGCCGGACCGGATTCGTCGGCTGGGAGGGCAATCAGTCGCTGGACGGCCTGATCACCCGGCTGTCGGGCAGTATCGCCAGTGGCGAGCCGATCTGGCTGGCCGTGGCCACCGTGACTTTGATCGCCGGGCTGGCGGCCGCGGCGATCCTTGACCGCGCCGGGCACCGGACGGTCGCCGTGCTGACCTGCGCGCTGACGGGACTGCTCGTCTCCCCGGTCAGCTGGGATCACCACTGGGTCTGGGTCGTGCCGGGGGCGACCGCGCTGGCGGTCTACGGCATCCGGGCCAGGGGAGTGGTGCGCAGCGCCCTCCTGGCGGGCGCGGTCCTGCTAGCGGGGATCTTCGGGGCATGGCCCGGCTTCCTCTGGGGCCAGCCTCTCGATCTCGGCGGATTCTCCGAGGGGCTCATCTGGATCCCGCCGAACACTAGCCCGGGGACTTTCGCCCGATTCGGGGACCGCCCTTCCTACGCGGAGTACCACTGGCGCGGATTTGATCTCCTGCTCGGCAATCTGTATGTGCTGACTGGCCTGGCGCTGCTGATTCTCCTCGTCGTCCTGGCAGTGCGAGCCGAACGGGCCAGGCGCCGTCGCAGGGCGGCGGCAGGCGCGCGCCGCAGGAAGCTTGAGCCTGCGGCAAGTCACTAGGTTCCGGTCGGCGAGCGGCTTGTCGCCATGGGGGGTTTAGCCGGCGCTCGGCACGGTAAGAGGTGGCGCGAGAATAGGATGTTCGAGGCGAGGAGTGCCCTCTGGTTGCGGTGGCTATAGTGCACCGGTGGCAGATACCGCCAGTATTCGCTCGCGCCTTCCGGCGGACATGGACGCCTGTGTCGCGGTGCTCAGGCAGGTGCACGTACAGGACGGCTACCCGCTGATCTGGCCCGCGAACCCGGCCGCGTGGCTTAACGCCGGCAGGCAGGTGACCGCCTGGGTCGCCAATGACTCAGGGCTAATCTCGGGCCACGTGGCCCTCGCCCGGCCGCACACAGGCGAAGCCGCCAGTGCCTGGGCGGGCACGCTCGGCGTGCCCGTCGAGGATCTTCTTTGCGTGTCGACGTTGTTCGTCGCTCCGCGGCAGCGAGGCCGCGGCATCGGCGGGCGGCTTCTGGATGTTGCTAGGCGGGAAGCACGAGCACGCGGTGCCTTTGCGGCCCTGGAAGTGGTCTCGCTCAACCGGCACGCCGTGGCTTTGTATCGGGCGCAGGGCTGGCGAGAGATCGGATCGGTCCGCTACGACTGGATGCCGGATGACGCGCAGTCGCTCCTCTTCGTTCCGCCCGATCCCCGTCGTCTCCGCGCTTGATATCCGATGCAGTCGACCAGGTCGCTGCCCCGCTAGCCGATGCCGTCAAGCCGCGGTGACAAGGACACGACCGGCGCGGCATGAGAGTACATGGCTGCCGATGGTCGCCACCACGGTGCTGGTACTTGCCGCTGGTTTTGTACTCCAGAACCAGGATATACCGGGCATTGGGTCGTCACAACCAGTAACAAGTCACGGGCGCTGGAGGATATGTGGCTTTTACGGCCCATGTCGGTTGACCGGGCGAAAGTAATTGTAATAAATTCCAGTAGGTGGAGGATAGTTCAGCAGAGCCGCAAGAGCCGGGCCCTCTGGAGAAGGGCGCACCGCTCAAGTCCTGGCACGGAGTGCACAAGGCGCTGGCTGACCCGCTGCGGATCCGGCTATGGCAATGGCTGGCCGAAGCACCGCGGTCGGCGCGGGAGCTGGCCGACTGCGCCGGGGTGCCGCCGGACCGCCTCTATTACCATCTCGGCCAGCTGGAGCAGGCTGGGCTGATCGAGGTTGCCGAGTACCGGCCGCTGGCCCGGGGCAAGGTCGAGCGGGTTTACGCGCCGGCGCAGACCGAGCCGCCCGGCGACGCCAGCCCGGAGGAGACCGCAGCGTTCCTCGGCTCGATGCTGGAGGCCACTGCGATGGACATTACGGCGGCGTACCGGGCCAGGCAGGCAGGCCGCCGCCGCGAGGTGGATCTGCGCCGCGGTGCCCTCCGGCTCACCGATCAGGCGCTGGCGGAGCTGCGCGGCTACATAGAGCAGCTCGCCGCCCGGTTCGGCGATCCCGATGCGGACGGGACCTGGACCGGGGTGGTCCTGGCGCTCGTCGACCTGCAAGACCGTCCGGATGCCGACCCGCCGCCAGGGAGCCCAGCATGAGCGGTACCGCCACACAGCACGCCGGTTCAGTCCTCCGCGCCTCCGACGCCGAGCGGGACCAGGCAGTGGAGCTGCTACAGCGCAGCTTTGCCGACGGCCGGCTGACTCAGGCTGAGTTCGGGGAACGAGCCGGCGCCGCTCTTGCGGCGCAGACCAGGGCCCAGCTGAGCGATCTCATCGCCGACCTGCCCGTCGCCCAGCAGCAGCCGCCACGGTCTGGCATGGTCCTGGACCGGCGCCTGCTCTGCATCCTGTTGTGCGTCCACCCCCCGGCGGGCCTGGTCTACTGGCTGATCTGCCATATCTCGGCTCGCAACCGGCAACAGGCACCCGGACGGGCCGACAGCTGTTAGGTCAGCTTCCCTAGCGGGGCCTGGGCTGTATCACCTCTGGTGCCGACTGGGCCGCCGGAGCGTCGCTGGGCGCGCCACTCTCGCAAGCATCCGGCGACCAGGGCGACGACAACGCCGAGCAGGATGATCGGGACTGTCAGCCGCAGATTGTCGGCGGAGATGTCCGCGAGCAGCCGGGACGGCAGCGGTCTCGGATTGCCGGGATCCAGGGCTACTGTCGCCGCGGTAAGCCGGATGAGCACCAGCCAGTCCAGCCAGGTGGCAGGCACCAGGATGAGCAGGCAGATGATCATCGCCTCGTAAGACGGCAGCTGGTACTGCCAGATGAACAGCCATGATGTGCTCAGAGCCAGCGCCGTGAAAACAGCGGGCTGTGCCCCGGCCCGGCCCGGCAGGTGTGACACGACCACGAGTGCAGTCCCAGCCACGAGCACAGCCGCGATGACGCCGACATGCTCCATCAGGAATCCATGCTGGGCGCGTGAGAACAGCTGGTAGAAGTTGTCCGCCGTGGTGCGGCCGCCGCGTTTGGCGATGGAGTGAATGGCTGCGGACCCGAACCAGGCGTAGCTCGGCAGCAGAACGGCGAGCATTCCCGCGGCTGCCGCTGCGCACAGGGCGGGCTGGCGGCGAAGGGACCAGGCAAGACCGAGACCGAAGAGCGCAAATGTGATCTTTACATCGGCTGCCAGGCCGATGAGTGCACCACCGGCAATCACGCGGCCCAGCCGGGACTGGCTGCTCACCCGCTGGGCGACCTGTCGTGCTGGCCAGCCGCCGGCCAGGACCAGGCCCAGCATTCCGGCTGCCGCAGCGAGGACGTCGAGGTGGGCCGCCGCTATGAGCTGCCAGATCATGAGCGGGTTCACGGTCCACAGCAGGTGCGCTCGCAGCCGTGCCGCCGGATCCGAGCGCAGGAGCCGGTCCGCCACGTAGGCAACCAGCCCGAACGCGACGGCATTCGCCGCCTTCAGCCAGAACACGATCCGCGCTGCCGAGGTGCCGCCGAGCCGGGCCGCTATGAACTGCTCGATCGTGGCCGCCGGTCCATAGGGCGTCGTTACGCGACCCCATTCCCACGGAATGGACTTGGCCACTGCGTCGTGGGCGCGCACGAGGTCCCACGGGACCATCACGTAGGGACTGTGGCCGAGAACCACGATCCGGCCGAAAGCCATGTAGTCCAGCGAGTCCGTAGAGCCCACCGGCGGCAGCACCATGAGCGCGAGCACCGCCACGATTGCAGTAATGACGAGCAGGCGTACCGGCGGCCGCGCTCCGCGCCGCACGGCGACGAGGCCGGCCGCCACGCCGATTCCGCCGGCGATCGCGGAGAACCAGAGTGCGATCGCCACGTCGTCCAGCGGGAGGTGCCAGCTGCTCAGCTCGAACGGCGGGCCGATTCTCGGCATCGGCAGCGGTGGTCCCATCCAGGACTTGTGCGCCAGGGACACCGCGATGGCGACCAGAAGAGAAGCGCCGATGCCGGCGGCGGCGACAAAGACGTAGCGGCGCACCGGTCTGCCGTACGGCGCAGACAGGCGCAATCCGGGCGCGACGGGGTTCACTCGGCCGCGCGCAGGCACGTCAAAGCTCATGCAGTCAGCGTCAATCTGCCGTAACGAGAAGCTGCCTAGCCCTGAGACTCAGGAAGGTGGTCGGCCCCGTGACCCCCGGCGCAAAGCCCGTGACCCGCAGAGCTAGCGCGTATGTACCCCAACGTAGTTGCGTTCCGGCATCCGTCTGAAGCGGCGTTACGGAAGCGTGGCCGGATAATGCGCGTGCTTTCCCTCGCCGTTGCCAGAAAAAGGCACCGCCGACGACGGCGCCAGTAGCGATCGCCGTGGCGTGTCCTACTGCCGACACCTGCAGGCGACTGAGACCTTCGAAGATCTGGCCCACGAAGATCAGCAGTGCGAGATCCAGCGCGGCCGCGATCCGGGCCACCCACGTGCCATAGAGCACCGCGACGGCGATCGCTGCAGCCACAATGTAGGACATACCGACATCGGTCAGGTACCGATCCGACGCGGGGAGCCTGCCGTGCGAGACCCGGTAGCCGACGATTCCCTCGCTCACAAGGGTTCCGATTACGTGGCCGGCGACGCAGGTTACGGCAGTGCGCCAGTTGCCGAGCACGTGGTTGGCGCCGAAGAGAGCCAGCGCGATGAGGGCTGGCCAGGCGAGGAGGTAGCTGGTCGTAACGAACGCCGAGGCGATGATGCAGCCGAGGGGATCGTGCTGCAGGTTATGGACGCTGGTGCTGGCCCACCGCACGACCGCGGCCTGATCGTGGCCGGGAAGCAGCACGTAGGCGATCTCGGCCAGGCAGACGGCGATCAGGTACGTCCAGGCCACGGCATACCGGGCGAACAGCGAGCGGTCGAGCCCCGCCAGGCCGCTCATCCGGTGCGCTGGTGGCTTGCGACTGCCGGCCAGCCCGCCCGCCGTGCTGCCCTGAGGCCCACGGGTGCCTGGGAATCCGCCACGATCTTGTCTTACACCCGCGCCTGGCCGGCTGCCGCGCCGATGCGGGAGACCGCGTGAGCGTCAGGCAGCGACGAGTTCGGACGGCTGGGCGATGACGTCGACCAGGGCGCCGTTACGCATGACCGTGATGGCAAGCGGACGCCCGATGGCGGCGCTGAACATGAGTTTCTGCAGATCCTGCGCTCGGGTGACCGGCTGTCCGCCGGCGGTGATCAGGAGGTCTCCTGGTCGAAGGCCTGCCTTGGCGGCCGGACCGTCCGCGACGACCTCGGCGACGCGCAGGCCGTTGACGCGGCCGAACCTGGCACGCAGCTTCTCCGGCAGTGGTGTCGGAACGCTGACGATGCCCAGGTAGGCCCGCCGGACCTTGCCGTCCCGCATGAGTGCTCCGATGATCTTGCGGGTCGTCGTGTTGATGGGAACGGCGAGACCAAGGCCGACCCCTGCGACGGCGGTGTTGATGCCGACGATCCTGGCCCGGGAGTCGGCGAGGGCGCCGCCGGAGTTGCCGGGGTTCAGCGCTGCGTCCGTCTGGATGACGTCCTCGACGAGGCTTGCGCGGGCGCCCGCGCTGGTAGGGAGCGAGCGGCCGAGGGCGCTGACGACGCCGGCCGTGACTGACCCTGTGAGGCCGAGCGGGCTGCCGACGGCGACAACGAGCTGGCCGACAACCAGTTCGTCGGCCTCGCCCAGCGTCGCCGGGTTGGGGGTTGGCTTGTCTGCTCGCACGACTGCCAGGTCGGAGAGCGGGTCAGCGCCGACGACGCGGAAGTCCGCGCTTGTGCCGTCAGAGAACAGCGCAGTGCCGTGCTCGGCCTGCCCGACGACATGGGCGTTGGTAAGCAGGAAGCCGTCCGGGGTGTAGATGACGGCCGAGCCGAGTCCTTCGCCGCGGTACCGGCCGGAGGCGCGGGGGACCCGGAGGCTGGCGACTTTCGGAGTGAGTTCGGCCGCGACGCCAGCCACAGTCTGCGAGTACGCGTCGAGAGGTGATTCAGATGCCATGTTGTGCTCCTGCCGGGATTACAACATTACAACTAGAGTCCAGTTTCGGCTAAGCCTGCAGTGCGCGCGAGCGTCAGAGGGTGATGCTATCTATGGGCGAGTAGCGATGCCGGGACTTGACAGCTATCGAATACATATTCGATAGTGGTGGGATGGGAACGGGGATAGCGGAGGTCATCGCGCTGTCTCCGGTGCGTCACCAGGACGATGTGCTGACTGGTGAAGGCATGCTGCCGGTGGTTCCGGCGCTGCGGGACCTGCTGCCCGGAGGCGGGCTGCAGCGCGGGTCGGTGGTCACGTCGGGAGACTGGGGGCTGCTGTCCCTGGCGCTGACCGCGGGCGCGGTATCCGACGGCGCCTGGTGCGCGATCGTGGGAATTCCGGCCGCTGGCCTGCAGGCGGCCGTCGAGGCCGGGATGGATCCGGACCGGCTGCTGCTGGTCCCGGAGCCGGGCTCAGCCTGGCCGCAGGTAGTGGCGTCCCTGCTCGACGGGTTCGACATCGTGCTGGTGCGCCTGTCCGAGCAGCCGGCAGCCCAGCTGCGCCACAAGCTGGAAGCCGCAGCCCGGCGGTACGGCAGCGTACTGCTGGTGGCCGGAGACTGGCCGGGTGCGTACTCCCGGTTCGCTGTAGCCAGTACCGAGTGGACCGGGATCGGCACCGGGTACGGCCGGCTGCGCGCTCGCCGGGCACAGGTCGTCGCCTCCGGCCGGGGGGCGGGAGAGCGGCTGCGCTCGGCGTGGCTGTGGCTGCCGGGCCCGGACGGCGCCGTCACTGCCATAGTCGGCACTGCTGTAGTCGGCGCTGCCGTGACCGAGGAGGTCGTGCCGGGCGCGGGTGCCTACGGCAGTTACCCCGGCGTGGCCGAGCTACTGGTGAGCAGCGGATGACAGCCCGTACATGACGAGTACAGCCGGGCAGCCGGGCAGCCGGGCAGCAGCCGCACACCGGGTGCTCATGCTGCGCTGCCTGGACTGGCTCGACCATGCGGAGTCAGCGCCCGAGGACGCCGCTAGCGCCGGCAGCAGCTTCCGCAGTGAGAGCCGCGCCAGCGAAGCGGCACGTGAGTTCGAGTCCGTGGTTGCCATCGTCGGGAACTTCTGCCCGCAGGTGGAGGTGCTGCGGCCAGGCGTCTGCGCAATCGCGACGCGTGGTCCGGCCCGGTACTTCGGCGGCGAGGCAGAGCTGGCCAGGAAGATCGCCGAGGCCGTCTGCGAAGGCGGCTTCACCTGCCAGGTCGGGATCGCGGACGGGCTGTTTGCCGCCGGGCTTGCGTCCCGCGCGGGGCCGACCGGGCTGCTGGTGCCGCCGGGGGAGACACGTGAGTTCCTGGCCGGGCTGCCGGTGGGAGTCCTGGGCATGCCCGAGCTGTGCGAGCTGCTGCCCCGACTGGGCATCGAGACGCTGGGACAGCTGGCCGCGCTGCCGTCGGCCGAGGCGGCCAGCCGCTTCGGGCCGGAGGGCAGGCTGGCCAGCAGGCTGGCGCGCAGACTCGAGCCGCGACCGCTGATCCCGCGGCCGCCTGCCGCCGACCTGTCCGTGCGGCAGGAGTTCGACCCGCCGGCCGGGCAGTCCGAGCCGGTGATCTTCGCGGCCAAGGCACTCGCCGATCAGATGCACGACCGGCTGGCGGCCGCGGGTCTTGCCTGCGTCCGGGTTCAGGTGCAGGTGAGCTGCGAGGACGGACGCGAGCTCAGCCGGCTGTGGCGGCACGACGGGCTGCTGTCCGCGCTGGCGGTGGCCGAGCGCGTGCGCTGGCAGCTCGACGGCTGGCGGGACGGCACGGCCGGGATCACGCTGCTGCGGCTGATCCCCGATCAGCTGGTGCGGGCCACCGGGCGGCAGCTGGCACTGTGGGGTGACTCCGTGCCGAGTGACCGCGTCGCCCGCGCGGCTATCCGGGTGCAGGCGATGCTCGGTCACGCCCAGGTGACCAGGCCAGTTCTCGCTGGCGGTCGCCGGCAGGCCGAGCAGGTACTGCTGGTCCCGTTTGGCGATGCGGGCGAGCCGCAGCTGCCACCCGATCGCCCGTGGCCTGGCCGGATCCCGGCGCCCTCTCCGGCGACCGTGTTCGGCGAGCCGCTGACCGCAAGCATCACCGACGACTCCGGGCAGCCTGTCTCGGTCAGCGGGCGCGCGCAGATCTCCGCACCGCCGGCCTGGCTGTCAGCGGATGGCGGACCGCGCCGGGCGGTGACCGCCTGGGCCGGGCCGTGGCCCGTCACCGAGCGCTGGTGGGATCCGCCGCGCGCTCAGCGTCAGGCCCGGTTCCAGCTGGTCACCGAGGATGGGAACGCCTGGCTGGCCGCTCTCCGCGACGGCAGCTGGCAGCTCGAGGCCCGCTACGACTGACCACACGGCCGCCCCTCGGCTCAGCACGCGCGGCAGCGGCCCGCCCCCGGAAGCTCCGGGGGCGGGCCGCATGCGAACCGCGCGGTGGAACTAGCTGCGCGGCTTCAGGTGCAGAATCACCACCTCGTCGGTCCCGGCGCCGCCTCCGGTGTTAGAGCCGGTCGGCTGCCCGATCTCGTACGGGTCCTGCTGCGTCGGCCATCCCACGAAGTCCTTCGAGTTGTACTCGAACCACGCCGAGGCGGTCGTGACGGGGATCACCGGCAGGTTCGCGGCGACGTACTGGATGATCGGCGTCAGGTCCGTGATCTGCTCGGCCGTCGTCTGGTCTCCCGCCAGATTGTGCAGGTCCGTCTCGATCGCGGCGTCCTTCAGGCCCTCGTAGTCACCGGCGTTGGCTTTGCCATTGTTCAGTGAGTCGTCCAGCCAGTTGTCGTACAGGTTGTACGGGGTCACGCCCTGACTCGACCAGTGCTCGGCAAGCGTGAAGTCGCCGACAGCGAAGTCCTGATCCCAGCTGTTCACGCTGATGCCCGAGAACGTGGCGTTGATGCCGGCTGCCTTGAGTTCTCCGGCCACCAGTGAGCCATTCTCCGCGTAGTCGGTGTAGGCCGACGGCGCGATGATCGGGATGTCAACCTCTCTGCCGTTCAGCGCGTAGTAGCCGGCGGAGTCCTTCTTGTAGCCAGCCGCAGTGAGCACCTTGTCGGCTGCGGCCGCGTTGGCCGAGGTCGAGATGGTGTCGCTGGCAGCCGGGGCAGCCCATGCCGAGTAGGTCGGCAGCGTCAGGCCGCTCGAGTTGGTGATGGGGTTCTCCAGCCCGGCCTCGCCCTCGGAGGCGAGCAGGCTGCGGTCAACCGCCAGGCTGATGGCCTGGCGGACCGCCAGCTGGTTGGTCGGCCACTTGCTGAGGTTCGGGATCAGCGCGTTGCTGCTGGTCGCGGCCTCCCAGAAGTGGTGATAAGTCGGCGCTGTCGACACGAACTGCTTCTGCAGGCCGGGGATGAAGTTTCCGGTCCAGGTGATGGCGCCGGAGAACAGTGCGGACAGGGCGCCGGTGTTTGACGTGTACACCGGGAAGTAAACGTTGTCGACGTTGACTTTCGATGGCTGCCAGTAGTTGGGGTTCTTCGTCAGCGTGAAGCCCTGCGCCGTGAAGCTCTTCAGGACGTAGGGACCGGTGCCGACGGGCTTGGGGTCGGTGAATGTTGCCGGGTTCCCGGCCTTGCTCCAGATTGCCTCGGGCAGGATGGCCACGCCGGCCACCGTCTGGAGGTTGGTGTACTCGGCCGAGCTGAAGTTCACCGTGACGTCGTTGCCCGACGAGGTCACCGACGTGATCGGAAGGCCACCGGTGTTGATGGCGGCGTTCTTCTGGACCAGCTGGTAGGAATACACCACGTCAGCCGGAGTCATGGGGGTGCCATTCGAGAACTTCACGCCCTGCCGGATCGTGAAGGTGATGGATTTCCCGCTGTTGGACCAGCTGTATCCGGTGGCCAGCCACGGGTAGTACTTCGGGGGGTCCGCCACGTCGAACTGCAGCAGCGGCTCGTAGATCAGCCCGGTGGCGCCCATGCCGTACGGCGCGCCGGTGGAGATGAACGGGTTGAAGTCGTCGGTGATCGTCGTCTCCGGCGAGCTTTCCATGGTCAGCGTGCTCGACGCGCTCGCAGTCGAGCTCGAGGAGCTCGGCGAAGAGGAGCCGCATGCCGCCAGCCCGGTGCCGACCAGGCCGACCACCGCGAGGCCGACAAGCCCTCGCGAGCTCAAACGATAAACGCTCATTTCTTCCTTTCCAGTACGGATCTTCAGCGGTGGGGATGAGCTAGTTCGTAAGGTCGTCACCCCCTTCGCGTCCAGCGAGCACTGCCGGCGCCGCGACATCGAGGCGCCAGCAGGCCGCAGCCCGCGATGTGGAGAGCTGGAGGAGCGGGGGGTTCTCCGCCCGGCACTTGTCCGCGACAAACGGGCACCGGTCACTGAACGGGCAACCGGCAGCGACCGGCGTATTGCGCCCGGCGATGTCCGTGGCGGTGCCGGTCCCGGCAGCCGCGCCAGGAAGACCGGCGCGGAGAGTGCCGCCGAGATTGTCCGGGTCGGGCGCGGAGCTCACCAGCAGCTGGGTGTAGGGGTGCGCAGGCTGCTGCGTAACGTCCTCGGCGGCACCGCGCTCGACGATCTGCCCCGCGTACATCACCAGCGCCTCGTCGGCGAAATAGCGTGCCGAGGCGATGTCGTGAGTGATGTAGAGCATCGCCAGGCTGAAGCTCGTCCGCAGGTCGTCGAGCAGGGAAAGCATCTCGAGCCGGATCGATACGTCGAGCATGGAGACGGGCTCGTCCGCCAGCAGCACGCGCGGCTGGGCGGCAAGCGCACG
Source organism: uncultured Actinomycetota bacterium (assembly GCA_963711535.1). GTDB lineage: Bacteria > Actinomycetota > Actinomycetes > Streptosporangiales > Streptosporangiaceae > JAJYUU01. The sequence continues at coordinate 529,536 of CAVQEN010000020.1, forward strand.
GGCGAAGGAGACTCGCTGCCGCTGTCCGCCGGAGAGCTCGTGCGGGTAACTGGCGAGGAATTTCTCCGGTGGCGTGAGCCGCACCTGCTGCATCAGGTCTGTGGCGGCCTCGTGCACCTGCTCACGGGAGAGTGAGCGGTGGTGCAGGCGCAGCGGCCGCTCGATGTGATAGCGCGCGGTGTGCGCGGGGTTCAGGGAACTGAACGGGTCCTGGAAGACGAGCTGGACCTCGCTCTTGTAGCGGCGGAACTCGCTCCCGCTACTCGGGCGGACAGCCTCGCCGTTCAGCCAGATCTTGCCGCTGGTGACCGACTCCTGGCCAGCCAGCATGCGGGCCACGGTGGACTTGCCCGAGCCGGACTCGCCGACGAGCGCCACGACCGCGCTCTTGTACAGCCCGAACGAGACGTCCCTGACGGCATGCAGGGTCTCGCCGCGGCCGAGCTTGAAGTCCTTGCTCAGCTCGTCCGCGCGCAGCACAAGCTCGCCGCGGCTCGCGGCCACGGACTGCAGATCATCGGCCGGCTGCAGCTGCCCGGCGCCGATTGCCTGGCTGTTCACTGCGCGTGCTCCTCACTGCCGGGCCGGATCACGGCGACCGGCTCAGCTGCGGGACCGTCGGGCGACACGCCCGCGGACGACAGGCCGGCGGACGGCACACGGGCCGGGGGCCGGGTACCGTCTCCCGCGGTGCCGCCTTCGTCGTCTGGCTGGTCGGGCAGGACGAACGGGCACGCGGTCTGATGCCGGGTGTCGGCGGAGCTGCGAACCGGCAGCAGCCGGACCTCAATCTCCTTGCACTTGTCAGTCCCGTCCAGGCAGCGTTCGAGGAACGGGCAGCCGGGCGGCGGCGACAGCAGGTCCGGTGGCGTGCCGGGGATGCCGGCTAGCCGCTTGCGGGGCCCGTGCAGGGAGGGGAACGCGCGCAGCAGCCGCTTGGTGTAGGGGTGCGACGGCTCGTGGTGAATCTGCTCCGCGCTGCCGACCTCCATCAGCTGGCCGCCGTACATGACGGCGACCCGGTCGGCGATCTCCAGCAGCAGGGACAGGTCGTGGGTGATGAACAGGATCGAGAACCCGAGGGTCTGTCTGAGCTCCATGATCTGGCCGAGGATCTCGCGCTGCACCACGACGTCGAGCGCGGTCGTCGGCTCGTCCATGATGACGACTTCCGGGTCAGTGGCCAGCGCCATGGCGATCATCACGCGCTGGCGCATGCCGCCCGACAGCTCGTGCGGGAAACTGCGCAGCCGGGACTGCGGGATCCCGACGAGGTCGAGCAGCTTGCCCGCCTGCTGCGTGGCCTCCCGCCGGGGTGTGCGCAGGTGCCGCCGGATGACGTCGGTGAGCTGGTCGCCGACGCTCAGCACCGGATTGAGCGCGTTCATCGCGCTCTGGAAGACGATGGCGATCTCGCGCCAGCGCAGGCTGGCCAGCTGATCAGGTGCGAGCCCGAGGATGTCGACGGGCCTGGACATCCGCCGGCCTCGGTAGATCACCGATCCGCCGGTGATGAGAGCCGGAGCGCGCAGCAGCCGGGTGGCGCCGTAGGCGAGCGTCGACTTGCCCGAGCCGGACTCGCCGACGAGACCGAGGACCTCGCCCGCGTGCAGGTCCAGGGTCACGTCGGCGACTGCCCGCACGTCGCCGCTCATGGTCCGGTAGACCACCGACAGGTCCCTGATCGACAGCGCGGGCTCGCGCGCCGCCGGTCCGCTCCCGCCGGTCATCGTCGTGCCGGAAACGTAGTCGCCGGGGTCGATCCTCATCGCTGCCCCCCGGAGATCTGGCTGGCCCGGACCGCCTGCGCCCGGTCGGCGAGATAGGCGCTGCGCGAGAACGACCGGAGGAACCGGCTGAGACGGCCGGTCCCGGAGAAAGCAGCCACGGTCGCGGGTTTCGCCGTCGCCAGGCCGGGCGCAAGCAGCACCGGTGTCGGGGCAGTGGGCTGCAGGCGGCGGCCGTTGATCTTGGCGCGCTGGTGCGCGTCGCGCAGCCGGGGGTTCCCGAACTCGTCGATGCCGGTGTTGACCAGCACGAGCGCGGTCCCGATCAGGGCTACGGCGAGGCCGGGCGGTACGAACCACCACCACGCTCCGAGCTGGAGCGCCTGCTGGCTCTCCGCCCAGTAGAGCATCGTGCCGAGGCTCCAGCTGTTGAGGTTCGTCAGGCCGATGAAGGCCAGCGCGACCGAGGCGCCGATGGCGTAGAGCACGGTGTTCACGAAGTTCGCGGCGATCAGGCTGACCTCGTTGGGGACGATCTCCAGCAGCACGATCCGCCAGCCGCTCTCGCCGGACTCGCGGGACGACGCGATGAAGTCGCGGCTGCGGATGCTCAGGGTCTGGGCGCGGATCACCCGCGCGCCCCACGGCCAGCCCAGAGCGGCCAGCACCAGGATCGTTGCCGTCTCGCCGGTGCGCGGCAGATAGCCGAGCAGGACGATCAGCAGCGGCAGCGCCGGGATGACCAGGAAGGCGTTCGTCACCAGGGAGAGCACGTCGTCCCACAGTCCGCCGAGGTACGCGGCAGTGACGCCGACGATCACCGACAGGGCCGTCGCGATCAGGCCGACGAGCAGGCCAAGCACCAGCGTGAGCCGGATGCCGGTCAGCAGCTGGGACAGCACGTCCTGCCCGCTTTGCGTCGTGCCGAGCAGGTGCTGGGCGCTGGGCCCGACGAGGGACAGGTTCGGGTTCGGGTTCTGGAAGCCAGGATCGTAAGGCGCCACCATCGGCCCGACGATGGCGCAGATAAGGAAGAGCGCGAAGATGATGACGCCGACCTTGGCGTTCAGCGGGAGCCGCCGCCACCAGGCGAAGCGGCGCCCGCGCAGGGCAAGTTCGGTCGGGGGGACCGTCTCCGTGATCGTGGGTATGGTCGTCATCAGGCTGCCGCCTCCCTGGTCCGGACGCGCGGATCGAAGACGACGATCACGAAATCGATGATCAGGTTCGCCAGCAGGACCGCGAAGGTGATGACCAGGAAGATTGCCTGCATCATCGGATAGTCATTGGACGTCACGGCGCTGAGCAGCAGGTTGCCGATACCGGGGTAGGAGAACACGATCTCCATGACAAGCGCGCCGGAGACGACGAAGCCGAGCGCGAGGCCGAAAGCCTGCAGCTGTGGCAGGAAGGCGTTGCGGGCCGCGTAGTTGAAGATCACCCGGCGCGAAGACAGGCCCTTGGCCTGCGCGGCCAGCACGTAGTCCTCGCCGATGGTGGTGATCATGACGTTGCGCATCTGGAGCATCCAGCCGGCGACCGTCGTGATGACGATGGTGAAGGCCGGCAGGATCGAGTGGAAAATCGCGCTGGAGATGAACGGCCAGTTCCAGCCGGGGATCAGCCCGCCTGCGTAACCCTGGCCCGTCGGGAACACGTGCAGGAATTTCACCGCGAGCACGTACAGCAGGATCAGCGCCAGGAAGAAATACGGCACTGCCTGCAGGAACATCAGGCCGGGCAGCAGCCGGTCGAGCCAGCCGCCGTTGCGCCAGCCGGCCACGATCCCGAGCAGCGTGCCGAGCACGAACGCGATGATCGTCGACATCCCGACCAGGACCAGCGTCCACGGAATCGTCTGCGCCAGCAGCGAGCCGACGCTGGCCGGGTACTGCGCCAGGTCGGTACCGAAGTTCAGTGTCAGGACGTGGCCGAGGTACTGCACGTACTGGTGCCAGATGGAGCCGGGATGCCCGACTCCGAGAAGCACCTCGAGGGCCTTGTACGCCGATGGCTGCAGGTTCGGGAACTTGGCCATGACCGATTCGACCACGTTTCCTGGCATGAGACGCGGGAGGAAGAAGTTGACGGTCAGCGCGACCCAGGCTGTCACTACGTAAAAGCCCAGGCGGCGGAGGAGGTAGGGCATCGCCGGTGTTCCTAACTCTCCGGGATCGGACGGTGGCCATGCAGCGCAGGGCCTGTGTGGGCGGGGGTACCGGACCGGGCTGCGGTGAGCCGCTCAGCGGGAGCAGGGCAGCCGCAGCTTTTGCGGAGGACGAGGTCGGTCGGCAGTAGCTCGACTTGCGGCGGCATGTCGGGCCGGGCGATCCGGTCCAGCAGCCGCGCGCAGGCGCGCTCGCCGAGCAGCCGCATGGGCTGGTGCACGGTGGTGAGCGCGGGCTCGAAGAGGCTGCCCGGGAATATGTCGTCGAAGCCGGTAACGGACATGTCCTCGGGGACGCGCACGCCGCCGCGGGAGAGTGCCTGCAGAACGCCGATGGCCATCTGGTCGTTCGCGCAGACGATCGCGTCCGGCAGGCCGTCGCTGCTGGCGAGCAGTTTCTGGCCGGCTTCCTCGCCGCTCTGCACGCTGAAGCGGCCGCAGTGCGAGCCGATGAGGGTGACGTCCGGGTGGGCGTCGACGACCTCGCCGAGGGCGAGGCGGCGCTCCTTGGCGTCGGGCGCGCTGTGCGGCCCGTCGACGTGGAAGATGCGGCGGCGGCCGTGCACGTCGACCAGGTGCCGGACGAGAGCTGCGGATCCGGACCGGTTGTCGGCGGTGACAACGTCGGCGGATGTCTCGGCCGGGTCGCCCGCGACGACGACCACGGGCAGCCGCTCGGCCATCCTGGCGAGCTCGTCGGACGGCACGATGCCCTCGCCGATGAGCAGTCCGTCGACCTTCCCGGACAGCGACTGAAGGCGCCTGAGGTCGTCCTGGCTATCCTCGCGCAGATAGGTAATCAGGAGCGACCAGTTGTAGTGGCGGATGCGCTGCTCGACGCCGCGGAGGATCTCGTCGTAGAAGAGCAGGCTCATGGACTCGATGTCGTACTGGTGCGGCGCGAGGCGCTCGACGCCGACGAGGCCGATGACGTTCTTCTGCCGGCGGGACAGGCTCTGCGCCGCGCCGTCGGGCACGTAGCCGAGCTGGTCGATGACCTCGAGCACGCGCGCCCGGGTGCTATCGCGCACCCGGTCCTGGGCGTGCACGACCCGGGAGACGGTTGCAGTGGAGACGCCCGCCAGCCGTGCGACGTCGTACAGCGTCACCGGGTTCGCGGATCCGCGGCCGGAATCGGGCGGCGACTCGGCGATAGCACTGGAAGGCGGGGCGGCCGTGGGGGATGGGGCGGCTGGGGATCCTGCGGCGAGTCCGGCCGGCGGGCTGGAGGTCATAGTGGCCTCCAGCCCGCCGCCTGCGCCCGGTTCCCGCAAGCCGGACGCCGTGGGCTCAGGCACCGCCGGACGGACGGGCTCGGCCACGCCGGACGCGTCGCTGCCGCGCACGTCAGACGCGCTCATGCCACACCGCCGAAGTGCGGAATGCCTGGGTCTCGCGCCATCTGCACATCCCCACACTGCCGGGGCTCCCGCGGACGCCTGCCCCGCCAGGGGAGGCGCTGCGCTGGGCTGCTAAAAGTCCTACATCGGATGATCTAAGCGCTTACATTGCCTGATCTAAGCGCTTACACTAAGACTCGCCGCAGAGGCCGTCAAGGCCTCGAATTAATCGCAAAGCAACGTTCTGGTAACACAAGGAGTGTCAGATGACCGCAGCGTGGACGAGCTCCGACGGCGCCCTCTCTTTTCCTGAGGGGTTCAGCTGGGGAGCGGCGACGGCCGCGTACCAGATCGAGGGAGCGGCGACCGCCGACGGGCGCGGGCTGTCGATCTGGGACACGTTCAGCCGCGTGCCGGGCAAGGTGCGCCACGGTGACACCGGCGACATCGCGTGCGACTCCTACCACCGCTACCGCGAAGACGTTGCGCTGATGGCGTCACTCGGACTGTCGGACTACCGGTTCTCGATCTCCTGGCCGCGTGTCCAGCCCGGCGGCAGCGGCCTGGTGAACCAGAAGGGCATCGACTACTACAAGGCGCTGCTCGACGAGCTGGCGGAGCACGAGATCACGGCGGCGGTCACGCTCTATCACTGGGATCTCCCGCAGGAACTGCAGGACGGCGGCGGCTGGGCAGTGCGCAGCACGGCTGAGCGTTTTGCCGAGTACGCGCAGCTGGTGGCCGAGCACCTGAGTGACCGCGTATCCCGCTGGATCACGCTCAACGAGCCGCAGGTCGTCGCGAGCCACGGCTACCGCGACGGCGTGCACGCGCCGGGCGTGACCGACGATGCCGCCGCTTCTGCCGCGACGCACCATCTGCTCCTGGCGCACGGCCTCGGCACGCAGGCGCTGCGCAGCGTGCGCGCCGGGACGCCGGTTGGCATCACCTTCGACATGCACCCGGTGAAGCTGCCGGAGGGCACCCAGCCGGACCAGGTCGAGAAGGCGTGGCTGGCGACCGATGCGGAGCTGAACGGCATCTTCCTCGAGCCCGTGCTGCAGGGCACCTACCCCGCCGACGCCCGCGCGGTCCTGCTGCCCGACGAGTCGGCCATCCGCGACGGTGACATGGAGACGATCCGCCAGCCGGTCGACTTCATCGGCGTCAACTACTACTCGCCGGTCTTCCTGCGTGCGGGCGACCCGGACGACCTGCGCCGCGGCGAGGAGCCCGCCCGTTGCGAGCTGCCCGGCGTCGTGGAATACCGGCCTGCCGGCCTTGAGCGGACTGCGATGGACTGGCTGGTGGACGCGGACGGCCTCTACGACCTGCTGCTGCAGGTGTCCGGCCAGGCGCCCGGCATCCCGCTGTACGTCACCGAGAACGGCTGCGCGGCCGAGGACTACGTCGACCCGCTCGGCCAGGTAAACGATGAGGAGCGGATCACGTATCTGCGCTCGCACCTGGAGGCGTCTGCGCGTGCCATCAACGCGGGCGCGAACCTGGCGGGCTACTACGTGTGGTCGCTGCTGGACAACTTCGAATGGGGCTGGGGCTTCCAGAAGCGCTTCGGGATCGTGTTCGTCGACTTCGAGACGCAGCGGCGCATCCCGAAGAACAGCGCGAAGTTCTACTCCGATGTCGTGCGCGCGAACGCGGTGCCGTCCCGGCCCGGGCAGGCTTAGTACCGCGGCGCCGGGTAGGTGACGAGCTTAGGCTCGGTGAAGGTCTCCATCGGGAAGCGTCCGCCGGCCGGTCCCGCTGATACTGCCCGCGCGCCCGCCGAACGGGAGGTGGGATTCCCACAGGTTCGTCGATGCGTTGATATTGACCCAGCCGGCCGCGCGTGCTCGGCGAAGGCGAGGCCGCGCTCGAGGTCCTCAGTGAAAACCGCCGTCAGGCCGTACGGCGAGGCGTTCGTGAGCTCCAGCGCCTCGGCCGCTGATCGCACCTCGACGACGGGGACGACGGGCCCGAAGGTCTCTTCCTGCTCGATCGTCATGCCCGCGATGACGCCGTCGAGCACCGTCGGCTCGGCGTAGAGCTGGGTAGGGAAGCCCGGGGCGCGGCGGCCGCCGCAGCACACCCGGGCGCCGCTGGCCAGTGCATCAGCGATATGCCGGTCGAACTTGGCCGCCGTCGGCTCGTTGTTGAGCGGGCCCATCGTCGTTGCCGGATCGAACGGATCGCCCAGCCGGACTTCCTCCTTCGTCAGCGCCACTACGCGCTCCACGAACGAGGCGCGGATGGCCGCGTGAACCAGGAAGCGCTCGCCGGCAGTGCAGCTCTGGCCCGCGCACAAGTAGGCGGCTTCGAGCGCTGCGGCCGCGGCGAGGTCCAGGTCGGCGTCCTCCAGGACGACCATCGGGCCGTTGCCGCCGAGCTCAAGCAGCTGTGCCTTGCCGGCTGCCCGGACCGCAACGCTGGCGCCGGTCGCCACTGAGCCGACGAAGCCCACCCCCGCCACCGAGGGATGGCCGACCAGGGCATCGCCGGTCACCGGGCCGGGGCCGGGAACGAAGCTGAAGACTCCGGCCGGCAGGCCCGACTCGGCGATGACCTGCGCCAGGACAGTGCAGCATGCTGTCGTCGTGGGCGCTGGCACCCATACGACCACGTTTCCGGCTGCCATGGCAGGGGCGATCAGCTCAGCGCCCATGGTGTAGGGCCAGTTCCACGGGCTTACCACGGCTATCACGCCCAGCGGGACCCGCGCCGCCAGAATTCTCCGGCCAGCCGATGTCGAGGGCGGCAGCGATCCGTCCAGGCGCTTGGCGTCCTCGCCTGCCATCACGAAGTAGGCGGCAAGCTCGTCGACCTCGTCGTAGGCCTCGGCTGCCAGTGGCTTGCCCTGGTCGAGAGTCAGCACCCGGGCCAGCTCGTCACGTCGCCGCAAGATGCCTGCCGCGATCCGCTCGCACCATGCTGCCCGGTCGAACGCCGACGTGCTCGCCCAGTCGGGCCAGGCGGCCAGCGCGGCGGCCACTGCAGCGTCGACATCGCCGGCATCGCCGACGGCTACCGACGCGAACGTCTCGCCCGAGGACGGGCTGACCGCCGGTGCCATCCCGGCACCGCCAGGCTGCCAGCGACCGCCGAGGTAGATCTGGTACTCCTGCATGTCCGCGTCCTCTTCATCGGCCGGTGCCAACGCCCGCAGGTTATGCGAGCACCTTTATCAGGATCAGGCACGGGTTATCCGGGCCCCACGGATCGGGCGTTTCCTCCACGGGGAGGAAACCGAGAGCGCGGTAGAACTGCCGGGTGAGCGCGTACCCGGCATCGGGATGACTGGGGCCTTGCGTCTTCACCTGCAGGAGCTGGCAGCCGTCGGCCAGCAGGTCGGCTGTGAGCGCGTCGACGAGCGCCCGGCCGACGCCCTGGCGGTGCAGCGCGGGGTCGACGGCCATCAGGTGGATCTCGGCCGCTTCGGGGAAATGGCGCCGTGCCAGCAGGACGCCGACGGGGCCGCTCCCAGCCCTGTCGGCGGCGCCGCCGTCGGGCCAGGCCAGATAGGTCGGGAGTTTGCGTGCCGACTCGACGTAGGCAGCGTCCGATGACTCGATGCCGAACCAGGTCGGCAGCATCGCGAGCAGGCGGGCGGCAGTGTCCGGGTCCTGGCGGCCGGTCGTCACCCGCCAGCGCGAAGGGGTTGCAGTGGTCACGTCAGCGAGGCTAGCGGTCAGGCGCTGATAGCGAACTCCCGCCGGAACCTGGTGGTCAGCGGTTGTGGCACAGTGGAGGGCAGGTGCCGCCACGATGACCCGGCTGGTGATGTGTATGGACGCGCGAACCGTGTGGGTGGTCAAGGACGACGGCAGTGACATCATCCGAGCTGATGCCATCGCCGGGGTCGGTCGTGATTACAACGGCAACATCACCGTCCGGCTGGCAGGCGGCGAAGGCTCAGCGGTGACGCTGGTCGCACCCCCCGCCTCCGGCGACCGGTCCACGCCGGCAGACTTCCACCGCCAGCTCATCAGACTCGTCGCGGAGCTGTCTCACACCGCTGAGGCGAGTGTCGTGCGGCCTGTCCATGACGAGAACAATGGCTGGCACTGGCTCAACGAACCGCTCTAGGGCGTCAGCCACCCGAACCGTGGTTGCGGCTGACATGCTGCGCTTATGGCGACTCTTTACGAAGCCGCGGGCGGCGCCGACGGACTGCAGCGTCTGGCGGCCGCGTGGCACGCGCGGGTGATGGCCGACGAGATCGTGAGCCACGCGTTCAGTCATGGCTTCCGTCCCGACCACAATCAGCGGCTCGCTGCCTACTGGGCCGAGGCTCTGGGCGGGCCGGCTGACTACTCCTGTCGCTACGGCGACGAGACGTCGGTCGTGCGGATCCACAGCGGCAATGGCGAGCACGCGGAGATGGACAGCCGCGCGATCGCTTGCTTTGACGAGGCTCTCGACGACGCTCGGCTGACGCAGGCGCCGCTGCGGCAGGCCCTGCACGACTACTTCGCCTGGGCAACGACGACCACCATGGCGGGGTATCACGAGTCGGCGGACGACGTGCCCGTCGGTCTGCGCATTCCGCACTGGTCCTGGGACGGGCTCCAAGGCTGATCCCGGCACGAGACCGGTCGCGCAGCCGCACGTTTCCGCGGAAACGCGCGCGGTCAGCTGCGGTCGGCCAGGCCCGGCAGCTCACGCCCGCCCCCGGTAGATGCCGTCACGTAGTTCGCGAGCATAGGCGTCCGCGTGCGGAAGCCCGAGGGAGCGGGCCGCCGCAATCTCGGCCTCGATGTCGTAGCTGACTCTGACGAAGTTCACCGAGAACGGTGCCGATGCGTCGTCATCGGTGATGCCCTCGAGGATCACGTACGGAGCGGTCGGAGCGTCGAGCGGGTTGCCAACTGCGCCGACGTTGAACAGCGTGCGACCGCCGGAGGTCTCCAGGTAGACGGCGTGGATGTCACCGTAGCCGACGACGTCCGGGGTCGCGTTGACGTTACCGCCGCCTGCGCCGAAGGGTCCGGTGAACTCGGTGTTCGTGAACATGCCGTCGAACTCCTCCGGCGTGTGCCGCCGCCGGACGCGGACGAGCTCGCTGGCCTGCGAGGCATGGAACAGCCGGATCCGCCGGCCACTCATCACCAGCTCGAACGCGTTGGGCCGGGATCCGAGCCAGGCCCGGTCCTCGGCGGTCAGTTCCGCCCGAGTCCACCGGGCCAGCTCGCCGGCCGTGGCCGAGGCTTCGCTCGAGATGAAGGTGTCCCAGTTACCGCGGACGCTGACCTCGCAGGTCTCCCGGGTGAGCTTGATCGCCTCAGAGCCGCGCGGGCCCTTGCCGATGACGTCGCCCAGATTGACGATCCTGGTGATATCTCTCGCCTGAATGTCCTCAAGGGCCGCACGGAGTGCAGTGACGTTGCCATGGATGTCAGAGAAGATCGCGAGACGGTCGAGCATGCTTGGCGGGCTCCGGTTCCTCGCCAGCCCTGCCGGGCTGATGACGTTATGTCCGAAGGCTATCCGGTGCAGTACCGCAGGATTGTCTCGGTCACCAGCTGCGGTACCCGCACGGTCGGGTAGTGGTCGACGCCCGGCATCCGGATGAGCTCGCAGTGAGGGATCCGCTCGGCGGCAGCCTCGTTGCTGGCGATCAGGCCGGGGTTGTCTGCGTCACCGACCAGCAGCACTGTCGGTGCGCTCAGCTCGCCGAGCCGGTCATAGACAGGCTCGCCCTCCTTCTCGAACTTCTCGCTGGTGCCCCAGGCCCTCAGTGCCGACTGCATGAGCTCGGTCACGAGCGGGTCAGGGCCGGCTGCGCCCCACTGCTCGAGAGCAAGCTGGAGGAGCCCCTCCTGGTCGCCGGCTGCCGACAGCGCCTCGTACCGCGCCTCGACGTCAGAGTCGTCGGGGTAGGGGTAGCCGCCGATGCCGGGGCACAGGAGCACGAGGGTGCGCACGCGCTCGGGCTGCGCGATCGCAAACTCGAGCGTCGTGAGACCGCCCATACTGCAGCCGGCGAAGTGAGCGCTGGCGATGCCGAAGTGCTCCAGTACCGTCCGCAGGTCGCCGAGCAGCGTGTACTCCTGCGTGGCCGCAGGCGACCGGCCGTAGCCGCGGACGTCATAGCGGATCGCGCGGAACCGTGCAGTGAGGTCCGCCCAGACCGGATCCCACATGCGGGAGTCGCCGACGCCCTCGTGCAAGAGGACGAGCGCTGGCCCGTCTCCGCCGGAATCCTCGGCCCAGATCGTGTCACCGCCCGCAGCGAGCATGGCTTCCATATCCCCGACGGTAGTGCGGTCCGGCTGTCCGGGCACCCGGTTAACCCGGTCGGCAGCGGTACCTCGCCGGGCGCCGCGCGCGCTGATCTAGGCTGGATGCAGCGGCCTGATCGAAGGCCGCGCCGCACGTCCGGTGAGCGCCTGACGCTGGATTGCCGCGCCCGCTCGCTGCCGGAGTGCGCAGCTTCCGCTTCGGCTGCATGTCAGAAGGGACGACCCGCATGAGCGAGAACGCATCAGCAGCAGGAACGATCAGCATCGGCGGTGACCTCACGGTCAGCCGGCTGGGGTTCGGTGCCATGCGGATCACCGGCCCGGGGATCTGGGGACCGCCGCCGGACCGGGAGAAGGCGAAGGCTGCGGTGCGCCAGGCAGTCGACCTCGGCGTGAACTTCATCGACACGGCCGACTCGTACGGGCCAGATGTGAGTGAGGAACTGATCGCGGAGACCCTCTACCCGTACTCCGACGACCTGGTGATCGCGACCAAGGGCGGGCTGGTGCGGCCGGGGCCCGGTCGCTGGGAGGCGGATGGCCGGCCGGAGCACCTGCGGAAGGCGTGCGAGGGCAGCCTGCGCCGGCTGAAGCTCGAGCAGATCCCGCTGTACCAGTTCCATCGTCCCGACCCGAAGGTGCCGATCGCTGAGTCGCTCGGCGCAATCGCGGAGCTCCGGGACGAGGGCAAGATCCGGCACATCGGCGTGTCCAACGTGTCCGAGCAGCAGCTACGCGAGATGCAGAAGATGGTGCCGGTCGTCTCGGTGCAGAACCGCTACAACCTCGGTGACCGGTCGTCCGAGGCGATGATCGACTTGTGTGATTCTGAGTCGATCGTGTTCCTTCCGTGGGCGCCGGTCCAGGACAGCGACAAGCTCCCGCCGGCCCTGACGGCCGCCCGCCGGCTCGGCGTGAGCACGCGGGAGATCGCCCTGGCCTGGCTGCTGGGCCGGTCGGAGCAGATTCTGCCGATCCCCGGCTCGGGCTCGGCTGAGCATGTGGCGGAGAACGTCGCCGCCGCATCGCTGGAGCTGACGAACGAGGAGGCGAACTCGATCCTGGAGCTGGGGTAGCTCGGGCAGGAACGCCCCGCCGGGACAGAACGGGGATCGTGCAGGATCGAATATAAATTCGAGTACAAGGCGAGATTGTCATCGATGTTCGTTACGATAATCGAGTGAGGTGACAGGGCCTCAGGTGGTCTGGGGCCAGCCGACTGCCGGACGGGAGGCGGCATGGGATGGGACAACCCGCCGATGCCGTGGCGGGAGCTCGAACGCCGGCTGTCCTGGGGCAAGGCGACTAGCCAGGAAACGACGGCCCGGGAGCACGCCGCGACCGACAGTCCGCCGCCCGAGCGGCCGGTCACGCGCCTGCCGGTGCCACCTGTGCCTGGCCTGCCCTGGGCTGAGCTGCACTGCCACTCGTCCTACAGCTTCCTGGACGGGGCCTCGAGCCCGGCCGACCTGGTAGCCGAGGCGGCTGCGCGAGGCCTGTCGGCACTGGCGATCACCGATCACGACGGCATGTACGGCGTGCCCCAGTTCGCCCAGGCGGCCGCGCGGCTGCGGGACGGCGGCATCCGGCTCGGCACGGTATTCGGGGCTGAGCTCAGCCTGGACCTGGCGCGCCGGCCGCCCGGACGGCTGACAGCCCGCGGCAGCCGGGTGGCAGCCGGCGGCCGTGCGGTACCGGAGGGTGCGGCCGGAGCCGGGCGGCGGCCAGCCGGGACGGTGCGGGCAGGCGTTCCCGACCCGGCCGGGCGGCACCTGCTCATTCTCGCCCGCGACCCGGAGGGGTACGGGCGGCTCTGCCGGGTCATCAGCGCCGCGCAGCTGGCCGGCGGCGAGAAGGGACTGCCGGTCTATGACGAGGCTGCGCTGGCCGACGCGCACGACGGGCACTGGGTGGTGCTCACCGGCTGCCGCAAGGGCGCCGTCCCGGCAGCACTCGCAGCCGCCGGGACTGACGCGGCTGCGCGCGAGCTCGCCCGGCTGACCGCCGCGTTCGGCCGCGAGAACGTCCGGGTCGAGCTCACCGTCGGCAACCAGCCCACCGACGACGAGCGCAACGACGCGCTGGCCGCGCTGGCGGAGGCGGCTGGCGTGGACACCATCGCCACCGGGAACGTGCACTACGCCGCCCCGCAGGACGCCCGGCTGGCGCAGGTGCTGGCGGCTATCCGGGCCCGCTTCAGCCTGGACGAGATGGACGGCTGGCTGGCCGCGTCCGGCGGCAGCTACCTGCGCTCGGGCGCGGAGATGGCGGCCCGGCTCGGCCGGTACCCCGGCCTGCTGGAGCGGACGGCCGAGCTGGCGGCGGACTGCGCGTTCGACTTCCATGTCATCGCGCCGAGGCTGCCGGACTTCGGTGTCCCTGACCATTACACCGAGGCAACCTGGCTGCGCGAGCTGGTGGCACAGAAGGCACCCGCCCGCTACCCGGCAGGCGCCGAGCACTCCGAGCCCGCTTACGCGCAGATCGCTCGCGAGCTGGGCGTGATCGAGCAGCTAGGCTTCCCCGGCTACTTCCTGATCGTGCACGAGATCGTGAAGTTCTGCGAGGACAACGGCATCCTGTGCCAGGGCCGCGGGTCGGCGGCGAACTCCGCCGTCTGCTATGCGCTCGGGATCACCAGCGTCGAGCCGGTGCAGCACAAGCTGCTGTTCGAGCGGTTCCTGTCCGAGGGCCGGGACGGGCCGCCGGACATCGACCTGGATATCGAGCACCAGCGCCGTGAGGAAGTCATCCAGCACGTCTACGAAAAGTACGGCCGGGAGCGCGCAGCCCAGGTCGCCAACGTCATCAGCTACCGGCCGCGGATGGCAATCCGCGACGCTGGCCGCGCGCTCGGTTACTCACCGGATCAGCAGAACGAGTGGTCCCGGCAGGTAGGCCCGCGCCAGTACGGACCCGGCCAGCCGGTGCCGCCCGACGCCGGGGTCCCGGACGCGGTGGTGGACCTGGCCGGGCGGATGCAGCGGCTGCCGCGGCATCTCGGCATTCACTCGGGCGGCATGGTGATCTGCGACCGGCCAGTGGGGGAGGTCTGCCCGGTGGAGTGGGCGCGGATGCCCAACCGCAGCGTGCTGCAGTGGGACAAGGATGACTGCGCCTACGCGGGCCTGGTGAAGTTCGACCTGCTCGGCCTCGGCATGCTGACCGCGCTGCGGGACTGCTTCGAGCTGGTGGAGCAGGCGCACGGCGTGCGCTGGACGCTGGCCTCGATCCCGCAGGAGGATCCCGGCGTCTACGCGATGCTGCAGAAGGCCGACACCGTCGGGGTGTTCCAGGTGGAGTCACGGGCGCAGATGGCGACGCTGCCGCGGCTGCGGCCGGAAAAGTTCTACGATCTGGTCGTCGAGGTGGCACTGATCCGGCCGGGCCCGATCCAGGGCGGCTCGGTGCATCCCTACATGCGACGGCGGCACGGGGACGAGGAGGCCGACCTGCCGCACCCGCTGATGGAGCATGCCCTCGGCAAGACGCTCGGCGTCCCGCTGTTCCAGGAGCAGATGATGCAGATCGCCATCGACTGCGCCGGGTTCAGCGCGTCCGAGGCCGACCGGCTCCGGCAGGCGATGAGCTCTAAGCGCGCACCCGAGCGGATCGAGGAACTGCGCGAGCGGCTGCTGGCCGGGATGGCCGAGCGTGGCATCCCGCTCGGGGTCGCCGAGGACATCTACGTCAAGATCCTGGCGTTCTCCAGCTACGGCTTCCCTGAGTCGCACGCGATCAGCTTCGCCTACCTGGTCTACGCCAGCGCGTGGCTGAAGTGCTACTACCCGGCTGCGTTCACCGCCGCGCTGCTGCGCGCTCAGCCGATGGGCTTCTACGCGCCCGCCAGCCTCATCAGCGACGTGCGCCGGCACGGCGTCACCGTCCGCGGCGTGAACGTGAATGCCAGCGGTGTCCTGGCGACCCTGGAGAAGAGCGAGGACAACGGAAACGTGGCCGCCGGGCTTGATCCGCCTGCCGGGGGAGCACCAGTTCCGGGCCAGCCCGTGATCCGGCTGGGGCTGTCAGAGGTCCGCAATCTCGGCACCCGGGTGGCGGAGGAGATCGTGGCCCGGCAGCCGTATGCCGACCTGGAGGATTTCGCCCGGCGCACCACGGTCCCGGTCGCCGCGCTTGAGGCCCTGGCGATGGGCGGCGCGTTTGAGTGCCTGGGCGTGAGCCGGCGGGAGGCACTGTGGGCGGCCGGCGCTGCCGCGACTGCCCGCGCGGATCAGCTGCCGGGCACGACCCTGGGCCTGACGGCACCGCAGC
Organism: uncultured Actinomycetota bacterium; assembly: GCA_963711535.1. GTDB lineage: Bacteria > Actinomycetota > Actinomycetes > Streptosporangiales > Streptosporangiaceae > JAJYUU01. The sequence goes on from CAVQEN010000020.1 coordinate 545,281, forward strand.
TCCCGGCGATGACAGCGGCCGAGGAGACGTTCGCGGATCTGTGGGCGACCGGTACCTACGGTACGCATCCGATCGAGCACATCCGGGGAATGCTCGACGAGCGCGGCGCGCTGCGCGCCGGTCAGCTGGTGTCGGCGGAGAACGGCCGGAATGTCCTGGTCGGCGGCCTGGTCACGCACCGGCAGCAGCCGGGGACCGCACGGGGCGTGGTCTTCCTCAGCCTGGAAGACGAGACCGGGATGGCCAACATCATCTGCCCGCCGAACGTCTGGCATCGCTTCCGGCGGATCGGAGTGGAGGCGAACGCGCTGCTCATCCACGGCCGCATCGAGCGGCTGGACGGAGCAGTCAGCCTGCTGGCCACTCGCCTGGAACGGCTCCGGGTGGTCGCCGCCGCCCGCTCTCGCGACTTCCGCTGAATACCGGCAACTCGGAATTTACGCTCATATGGGGCGGCCGGCGACCGTGCAGAGACACGACTTCGCCGCGAAGACGGGTCAATTTGTATCTCCGTGCGGGAAGATGGTCGACTACGGGGGGCGGTGAATCCCTGGTGACAACCCCGGGGACCGCCGATGACGAGCGACCCAGCGCGAGGAGAAGCATGCCCTTCGATGTTGCCCGCACGTTCGCGGAACGGTCCGGGGAGAACTTCGCGCTGCACGAGCAGTACATGAACCCCCAGCTCGCCAGGACGCTCAGGACCCTCGGATTCGATCGCAACTACGTTCGCGGTGAAGGCAGCTACCTCTACGACGACAACGGCGACCGGTACCTGGACTATCTCTCCGGCTTCGGGGTCTACGCGCTCGGCCGCAGCCACCCGGCCATCAAAGCCGCGCTTCATCAGGCGCTGGATCTCGACCTGCCGAACATGGTCCAGATGGACTGCGCGCTGCTGCCCGGCTTGCTCGCCGAGCAGCTTGTCGCACGCACGCACCCCGGCATCACCCGGGCGTTCTTCTGCAACTCGGGTGCTGAGTCCATCGAGGCCGCGATCAAGTTCTCGCGCCAGGCAACGAAGCGCTCCAAGATCCTCTACGCCGAGCATGCCTTCCACGGCCTGACCACCGGCGCCCTGGCACTCAATGGCGGCAGGGAATTCCGCAAGGGTTTCGGCACCCTGCTGGAAAGCGCCGCAGTTCCGTTCGGCGACCTGGAGGCGCTGGAGCAGCAGCTGCGGGGCCAGGACGTGGCGGCTTTCATCGTCGAGCCGATCCAGGGCAAGGGCGTGTACTGCGCCACGCCGGAGTACTGGCAAGCAGCCCAGCAGCTGTGCCGGAAGTACGGGACGCTGCTGGTCACCGACGAGGTGCAGACGGGTCTCGGCCGCAGCGGCAAGTTCTTCTGCCATGAGCACTGGGCCCTCGAGCCGGACATCATTACGATTTCCAAGGCTTTGTCGGGCGGCTTCGTGCCGATCGGCGCGATGCTCACCACCGACAAGATCTTCGAGAGCGTCTACGACTCCATGGAGGACGCACTCAAGCACTCGACGACCTTCGGCCGCAACCAGCTCGCGATGGTCGCGGGCCTCGCGACCCTCGCCGCGTTCGACGACGAGGACATCGTGGCGCGCGCCGCGCTGACTGGCGCGGAGCTGCAGGACAAGCTGCGTGGCCTGGCCGACAAGTACGAGCTGATCCAGGATGTCCGCGGCATTGGCCTGATGGTCGGCATCGAGTTCGGTGAGCCGCAGGCGGGCTCGGCGGCCCGCCGCTTCCGAACTCTCGAGCGGCTGCGGACCGGCATGTTCTCGCAGCTAGTTGTCGTGCCGCTGTTCCACCGGCACCGGATCATCACGCAGGTTGCGGCCGACAACGTCAACATCATCAAGCTGCTGCCGCCGCTGATCTCCGGCTCCGAGGAAGTCGACTACTTCATCGGGGCGCTGGACGACGTCATGGCCGACGCGCATCGCGGCTCCGGCCTGACGTACGAATTCGGCCGCACCATGATGCGGGGCGCACTGCGCCGCAAGTCGCAGCGCAGCATCGCGAGCTCGAAGCCCTCGGTCGGTCCGGCTGCCGACGCTCGCAGCGCGGCGAAGCAGGGCGGGCCGGCGCAGCTCGGCGCCGAGGCCGCGGACGCCGCGCCGTCGGCCGTCGTCAGCAGCTTCCGGGAGCGCGTCCCGCAGTCCCTCGCGGTCTCGGCTTCAGCGACAGGACTGGCCGGAGCGGCGCCGGAGGGCGGCTACATGCCCGCCGTCGCGGCGATCGAGCCAGGCGACCGCGTAGTGATCACCGGCGCAGCCGGCTTCATCGGGTCGGCGGTGACCCGCGCCGTGCTGGCCACGGGAGCGCGCGTCGTCGCCGTGACTGAGCCCGGCGGACGGGACGCGAACCTCCGGGGCCTGGAGGTCGACCGGGCGATGGTGGACATCCGCGATGCGGCCGCCGTGCGCGCCGCCTTCACCGGTGCGCGGTACGTCTTCCACCTGGCCGCCATCTACCGCTTCTGGGCCCGTGATCCGCAGATTTTCCATGACGTCAATGTGGGCGGCACGCTCAACGTCATCGACGCTGTCCGGGCGGCTGGCGTCGAGCGACTGGTCTACACCTCGACTGTCGGCGTCCTCGGCCTCGACGGCACCCGGCACGGTCAGCCCGCCGACGAGACCAGCTACGCCGATGTGTCGCACCTGTTCGGCCACTACAAGCGCACCAAGTTCGCGGCCGAGCACGAGGTGCTGCGCGCTGCCGGCGAGGGGCTGAACGTCACCGTCGTGCTGCCGACGTTCCCGCTGGGTCCCGGCGACCGCGCTCCCACGCCGACCGGCAAAGTCGTCCTCGACTTCCTCAACGGCAGGATGCCGGCCTACGTGGACACCGCGCTCAACGTCTGTCACGTCGATGATCTGGCACTCGGTCACGTTGCCGCGCTGGAGCACGGCCGGCAGGGCCGCAGCTACATCCTCGGTGGCGAGAACATGACGATGCGCGAGGTCCTGCAGGCACTGGCGGACTGCTGTGGTCTGCCGATGCCGCGCTACCAGGTCCCGCGGCAGGTCGTCATCGGCGCTGCCCTGGCGTCAGATTTTGTCGAGGGGCGGCTGCTCGGGCGCGAGCCGCACGTTCCGCTAGAGGGCGCGCGCATGTCGACTACGAAGATGATCTTCAATGACGACAGGGCTCGCGCCGAGATCGGTCACAAGTCGCGGCCTGCGCGACTCGCGATCGAGGACTCTGCTCGCTGGTTTGCCGACACCGGCTACGTGACGCCGGAGCGGATGGCCGCCATCCACTGGCAGCGGTAGGACCCTGCCGCGACGACCGGGAACTTCGCCGCCGAGATGTCAGCGTGGCGAGGATGCGTTTTAGCGAGCGCTGTGAGCGGGTGCGAGCAGGGGAGTGAACCTGACCGGGCGCCGTGAATTTGACAATCTCGGATCTGAAGTGTTTCTTTTGAAACATGTCTTTCAAGTCCGGGGAGCCTCCGGCTGACCCGCTGGGCGCCCTGCCAGGCAAGTCCATCCGGCTCACAGACCCGGAGACCATGCGCGCGCTGGCGCATCCGGCCCGCATCGCGATCTGGCAGCACCTCCTGCTCGAGGGCCCGGCAACTGCAACCGAGTGCGCCCCCGCCGCCGGGCTGTCGCCGTCGGCGTGCAGCTATCACCTTCGCCAGCTCGGCCGTTATGGCTTCGTGGAGCAGGACCAGGCTGCAGCCGCCAATGGCCGGGAGCGACCCTGGCGGGCTGTGGTCACTTCGACCACGATGGACGATCTGAACGACCCGGCGGCCGCGACCGCCGCCCGCCTTCTGGACTACTCGCTCGCTGAGCACTGGGCGCAGGCGCGCCAGCGTTACGTGGCCCGCGAGGACGAGTACCCGGCGGAGTGGCGTCGCGCTGCCGGAGGAGACCAGACCGTGCTGTACGTGACGCCGGACGAACTGGCCGAACTGCGCGAGGGCATCCGCAACTTGTACCTGCCGCTCATCCGGTTCTCCGGGCAGGAACGGCCCGCTGGCGCCCGCCCGGTTCAGGGCGTCATCGAGTTCGTGCCGACATTCGGCCCGCCCGATACTCCGGACCAGCCTGGCGAGCCGGACCAGAGTCGTGACCGTGCCGAGTCCGGTGACGGTGGCTCGGCGGCAGCTGAGCGGCCCGCCCGGTGAGCGGCCGGACTGGCCGGGGCGCGCTGCTGGCGCTGGCCCGGCGGTCGGGCACGCTTCCGGCGATGCGGTCGCAGTCGTTCCGGCTGCTCGCGAGCGGCCAGTTCATCTCGAACGTCGGCGACGGCCTGTATGCGGTCGCGCTGCCCTGGTACGTGCTCTCCCACCACGGCGGCGCGATCCTGCTCGGTGCCGTTCTGGCCGCGTACGGCATCCCGCGAACCTGCCTGATCCTGGTCGGCGGTCACCTGGCCGACCGGCTCAGCCCGTGGGCCGTGATGATGGGCGCCGACATCGGCCGCCTCGCGCTGGCCGGCGGCCTTGCCGCCCTCGCGGCGGCGCGCCAGCCTGACTTGCTGACGCTGGCGCCCATCGCGTTCGGCCTGGGAGCGGGCGAGGGGCTGTTCCTGCCCGCGTCTTACGCGATCATGCCGAGGCTTGTCGACGACGATCAGCTCCAGAGCGGGAACGCGCTGATGTCCGCAGGGACACAGCTGGCGACCTTTGCTGGTCCGGCACTGGGCGGCATCGTGGTCGCGACACTGACGTCCGCGGCCGGGTTCGGCCTCGACGCGTTCAGCTTCGGGATCTCGGCACTCACGCTGTGGCGCCTCGGCGCAGTCGTGGCCGCCCGCGCCGCGGCCCGCACAGCGCCGGGCGGAGCGGCAGACTCGCCCGCCACGCCACCGTCTCCAGTCGCACCGTCACCGGCGGAAGCAGCAGCGCTGGAGCCCGCCACCGCAGAGGATGCGACTGCCACCGCCGATTCGGGCGCGATGGAGCAGGACGGGCTAACGTTCCGGGCGTTCCTCCGCGCGGAGCCGGTGGTCATCGTGCTGATGGCCATCAACGTGGCAGCGAACCTCGGCAGCGCCGGCACGGGCGAGGTCGCGCTGCCACTATTCGCTCGCCAGCACCTGCACGCCGGTGCAGGCGGCTACGGCGTGCTCATCGCCGGGTTCGGCATCGGCGCGCTGGCCGGATCGCTGGCAGCTACCCGGCTCGGCAACGTGCGGCGTCCCGCCGTGGTCGCCGGCCTGATCTTCCTCGTCCAGGTGCCGCTGGTGGTGTCCGTCCCGCTCGCGCCAGGTCTGCCGGTCGCCGTGGCCATGCTGGCGCTGTGGGGCGGCCTCAACATGTGCGCGAACGTCACCGCGCAGACCGCGTTCCAGCGCTGGGCACCGCCGGCTCTCATCGGCCGGCTGAGCGGCCTGCTGCTCGTGACGAGCTACGGCATGTTCCCGGTGTCGGTGGTTCTTGCCGGGTTCGTCGTTCACCGGTTCGGTCCCGGCGTGTTCTTCGAGATCGCCGCGGCGTCGCTGGGCGGCACGCTGGTCTGGGCTCTGAGCACCCAGAGCTACCGCGACTTCGGCAGGCGTGCGGCTCCCGAGCTCGCCGTGGCCGGAGACCCCCGCCGCGCCGCGCCGCGCGGCCCGGTTAGCCCGAGTGAGCCTGAAGCTGCTGCGCCATCAACTCGATGAGTTTCTCCAGTCCGCGCAGCGGGCGCACCATGACCGTGAAACTCACCAGCCTCCCGGCTGCGTCCCAGCGGAGCATGTCGATCCCCTGCACGTAGGTGCCCTCGAGGTCGGCCTCGAACTCCAGCACGGCACTGTGCTCGTCGTACCACTCGCCGACATAGCGCAGCGTCGGTCCGAGCACGACGAGCGCGCCGGTCAGGTACAGCGTGGTGAGCGCCCTGCCCTTCTGCGGCGCGAACACCGCCGGAGACCGGAACTCCACCTCATCGGCGAGCAGATCCTCGAGCGGCGCCGGATCGCCCGCCTCGACGACGGCATGCCAGGCACGCAGGGGAGCGGGCGGTTCGGCCATGATCGCATTCAATCAGCGTGCCCGCTCGACCGCCAGGGCCGGCGGTCCTGGTAATGGTCGCCGCTTCGGGCGTCCGCGTCTGTCCGCAGTTGCGGCAAGAAGGCTAGGAACGGGCGGCGTCGAGCGGCTCGAGGAACTCAAGCCGGTTACCGTGCGGGTCGCGGGAGTAGAAGCGCCGCATGCCCGGGAAGTTGCCGTCGAACTCGGCGGGGTAGCCGGCGGCCCCGAGCCGGGCGGCCCAGCGGTCGATGCCGGCGACCAGGATGGCCGGATGCGCTTTACGAGCCGGCCGGAAGTCGTCCTCCACGCCGAGATGAAGCTCGATGCCGTTGCCGCGGAACCAGCAGCCGCCGCGCGCCGCCAGCACCGGCGGCTTCTCGATCTCGTCGAGGCCGAGCACGTCCGAGTAGAACTCGCGCGAGACATCCTCGGAACCCGCCGGGCAGGACAACTGGACGTGATGGAACATTGGGGCCGCACCTGCGCAATCTGTCTTGATATCAAGATAAATGATAAGCCAGACGTGGCCTCCGGCGCCAGCCAGTGTCCGCGCTACGCGGCACCGGTGCCGCAAGCCGCCCGCTCGCCGCATCGCCCCGGCGGCCGGAACGCCGCACGGGGCATCCCGCTAGAGTGTCCGCTATGGGCGTTATCAACGACATTGCTGAGAAGTACGTGGAACGGGTCGCCAAGCTTGATCCGGTCACGGCGACCGAGGCCGGAATCGCGGGCCACGATCACGAGATGACCGATCTGAGCAGCGCCGGCTTTGCCGCGCGCGCCGACCTGGACAGGGCGACGGTCGCCGCGCTGACAGAAGCCGAGGCGGCGACCGAGCACGAGCAGGTGGCCCGCGCGGCCATGCTCGAGCGGCTCGGCCTCGCGGTGGAGCAGTACGACGCCGGCGAGGTGACCGGCGACGTCAACGTGATCGCGAGCAGGGTCCAGGGCGTCCGGCAGGTGTTCGACCTCATGCCGGCGGAGGGAGAGGCGGCGCAGGCGAACATTGCCGCGCGGATGGCCGCAGTGCCCGCTGTTTACGCCGATCTGCAGCGCACGTACGCAGAGGCGGCCCGGCACGGCCACGTTTCTGCTCGTCGTCAGATTATCGAGACTGCCGCGCAGTGCGCGGACTGGACGGCGCCCGGCAAGAGTTTCTACCACGGGCTCGTCGAGCGCACCCGCGCGAGCGGCGCGCTGTTGGCCGACCTCACCGCGGCCGCGGATGCCGCCAGTGCCGCCACCGCGGGGCTCGGTGAGTTCCTCACGTCGGATCTGCTGCCGCTGGCGCCGGAGAGGGACGCCGTCGGCCGCGACCGGTATGCACTGGCGTCGCGCGCGTTCCTCGGCGCGTCGATCGACCTGGACGAGGCCTACCGCTGGGGCTGGAACGAGGTCATCCGCATCGAGACGGAGATGGCCCGGGTGGCCGGCCTGATCGTGCCGGGCGGCAGCCTGCAGGACGCGGTCACGGCGCTGGACGCTGACCCGGCGCGGAAGATCACCGGTAGTGACAGCCTGCAGTCGTGGATGCAGGAGTTCGCCGACCGGACGATTGCCGAGCTTGACGGCACGCACTTCGACATCCCGGGGCCCGCGCGGCGGATCGAGGCCATGATCGCGCCCACGGGGGACGGCGGCATCTACTACACCGGTCCCAGCGAGGACTGGTCCCGGCCGGGCCGGATGTGGTGGACGGTGCCGGACGGCGTCGACGAGTTCAGCACCTGGAAAGAGATCACCACGATCTACCACGAGGGCGTGCCCGGACATCACCTGCAGGTGAGCCAGGCGGTCTTCGAGAAAGACAGGCTCAACCGGTGGCAGCGCCTGCTGTGCTGGGTGTCCGGGCACGGCGAGGGCTGGGCGCTGTACTCCGAGCGGCTGATGGAGGAGCTGGGTTACCTCTCCGACCCCGGAGCGCTGCTCGGCATGCTCGACGGACAGCTGCTGCGGGCTGCCCGCGTCGTCGTCGACCTCGGCGTGCACCTCGGGCTGACGGTGCCGGCGGACAGCGCCTGGCGGCCGGGGGAGACCTGGAACGCCGAGCTGGCCTGGGAGTTCCTGCGCTCGCGGGTGCAGACTGATGACGAGATGCTCCGCTTCGAGCTCAACCGGTACCTGGGGTGGCCCGGCCAGGCGCCCGCGTACAAGCTCGGCGAGCGCATCTGGCTGCAGGCACGTGACGAGGCGCGGCAGCGGCAGGGTGCCGCTTTCAGCCTCAAGGACTTCCATACGCGCGCGCTGGCGCTCGGAAGTCTCGGCCTGGATCCGCTAAGGGAAGCGCTCGCGGGGCTGTAGCCGAGTCGGGTGCGCTCGCGCGCGGCTTGCTGCTCCCGATCCGGGAATGCGGCAGGCCCGCCGGAGCTTCACGCATCAGCGGAGCAGTGGCTCCGCAGACCCCGAGGTAACTGACCCGGAGGTGTCAGCGTGGCGGACCTGAAGGTGCGGATCGGCGTCAGCCTTGGACCGTACGCGACGCCGGATGGGCTGGCGTCCCTGACCGGCCTCCTTGAGGCGGCCGGGATCGACTCGCTGTGGCTCAGCGAGGTTGTCTACGGGCAGATCGTCGAGCCGCTCGTCGGGATGACCTATGCGCTGGCCCGGACCAGCCGGCTGAAGGTCGGAACGGGCGTGACCGTCCTGCCGGGGCGCCATCCGGTACTCGTCGCCAAGGAGCTTGCCTCGCTGGCGGCCCTCGCCCCGCGCCGCGTCCTGCCGGTCTTCGGGCTCCGGCCGGCGCGGCGCGCTGAGACAGCAGCGTTTCCGGTGCCGGGCACCAGAGCCGCGGTTTTCGACGAGTCCCTGGAGCTGCTCCGGCTGCTGCTGACGGAAGAGAGCGTCTCGTACTCCGGCGAGTTCTTCAGCGTCGACGGTGCCAGCATCGGGCCGCTGCCGTCCCGGCCGCTGGACATCTGGCTCGGCGGCAGCGCGCCCGCCGGGCTGCGCCGGGTGGGCCGCCTCGGCGACGGCTGGCTCGGCAGCTTCCTGACGCCGGCCGAGGCAGGCGCGGCGCGCGAGCAGATCCTCGAGGCGGCCGCAGCGGCCGGTCGGGAGATCGAGGCCGACCACTTCGGGATCAGCTTGTCCGTCGGCCCGATCGCGCCCGACCTCGCGCGCGTCGTGGAGCGCCGTCGGCCGGGAGTCGGCGCGGCCGCGCTGACGCCAGCAACCTGGGACGATGCCAGGCGGATGATCGACGAGTACATCGGTGCGGGTCTCAGCAAGTTCGTGGTCCGGCCGGCGGTGATGGCGGACGGCGGCTTCGAGCAGTTCATCGGCGAGTTCACCGCGCAGCTGCTGCCGTTGCAGAACTGACTGCGGGCTTCGTCCCGTCCCGCCTCGTCTGGATGGCCGCCGGTGCGGTCAGCCGGGCGCGGAGCTGACGCGCGCGAGCCGGTCGGCGCGCCAGCAGCGCGAGACCATCGGCACGGGAAGCTCTGCGGCGCCAGGGAACTGCTCGGCCAGCGCCGCGGCGGCCCGTGCCTTGCCCGCGTCCTGAGCCTGTTTGCTGGCCGTGATGACGCCGCTGTAGGTGGCCAGCAAGGCCACGACGTCGGCGACCGGCAGGTAGCGCGAGAACCGGAACACTGTCGTCTCGATATTGATGAAGGGCGCGCCGTCCGGCAGCAGTACCCGACGCACCGTGCGATCGCCGCCTCGCTGGTCGGCGCGACGTTCCGCGACGGGGCGGCGGTCGTGCCGGGCGTCGGCATCCCGCTCGGCCCGGGCTTGCCGGAACCACTCGCGTTCATGCAGCCAGCCGATGTCGCGCTCGCGGCCGGTCCACAGGATGCCGAACCGGCCGCCGCCTCGCAGCACGCGGGCGATCTCGGGAACGGCAAGCTCCGGGTCCATCCAGTGCCAGGCCGAGGAGACGAAGACCGCGTCCACACTGGCGTCCGGCAGCGGGATCGACTCGCCGCGTCCGGCTAGCACCTTGACGTCGGCGGAGCGCGACCTGAGTACCGAGCGCATCCGGTCGTCGGGCTCGACGGCGATGATGTGGCTCGCCTTGCCAGCAAGCGCGCGGGTGAGCTTTCCCGTCCCCGCTGCGAGGTCCACGACGACGTCATGCCGTGCCGGCAGGAGCCAGTCGACGGCGTCTGGCGGCGGATCGGGCCGCAGCCGGTCGTAGTCGCCGGCGATAGCCCCGAAGGACATCGATCGCTCAGCACGACTCGCCACCGTGCCACGGTAACTCGCGGTCTCCGGCGGTCGTGGGCCGGGATCGGACGCGGCTCGCGGCCGGCTCGCTGTCGCCCGCCGCAGCGAAGGCTGGCCTGCCGCCGAAGCTGGCCAGCAGAAGGTCGAGCATCTGGACCTGCCGCTCCGGCGTGACCCGGTCCGGGTACAGGACGCGCTCAGCCGACAGCCCGTCGATCAGCACGACCAGCTGATGAGTGGCCAGCTCGAGATCGCGGCCGTCGGCGAGCTCGCCGAGCTCGGCCGCCTCTGTGAGGTGGCCGCGCAGCCGGGTGCAGAGCCGTTCGAACTCGGAGTGCTGTAGTTCGCGGAGCTCGGGGTTGCCGAGCGCGCGGCCCCAGAAGCTGATCTCGATCTGCGCCTCGACGTCGCGCGTGTCATCCAGCGGCAGTGCCTCGAGCATGACCACGCGGAGCGCCGCCAGGCCGCTCAGCCCGGCTGCAGCCTCCGCCATGCGAGCGCCGACCCGGCGATGCGAGTGCACCAGCGCGGAGCCGAGGATGTCGGCCTTGTCGTCGAAGTAGTGAGCAAGGATGCCCCGCGAGCAGTTCGCTTCCTTCGCGATCGCGCGGATCGTGGCCCCGGCGATGCCGTCGCGGGCAATCACCCGCCACGTGGCCGACAGGATCTCGTCGCGCCGCTCGTCCCAGTCGACGATCTTGGGCATCGTGCTCCTCGCCGGAAGTCCGCAGCCTCGCCCGCACAGAGTCTGTTTTTTTGTCGGACGTCCGTCTAACATCCGTTTTAATGCACACCACCGGCGAACTGCAAACGGCTCGCGAGCAACTGGCCAGTTACTGCGGGCGCCTTGTCGCGGACGGACTAGCCGTCGGCACCGCGGGCAACCTGAGCGTGCGCGCGGGCGACGTCATCGCGATCACGCCGTCCGGCATCAGCTACACCGAGCTGGCGCCGGCGGACATCTGCGTTGTCACGCTCGCCGGGGAGCACGTCGATGTGCCGCAGACGCCCTCCAGCGAGCTGCCGATGCACCTGGCCGTCTACGCCGCGACCAACGCGGGTGCGGTCGTGCACACGCACTCGGCTGAGGTCATCGCGCTGTCGACCGTGCACAGCGAGCTGCCGGCCATTCACTACGCCATCGCCGGGCTCGGCGGGCCGGTACGCGTCGCCGCGTATACCCGGTTCGGCTCCGACGGGCTGGCCACAGCGGCAGTTGCCGCGCTGGACGGGCGACGGGCCGTGATCCTGCAGAACCACGGGGCAGTCTGCTACGGCCCGACGCTGCCCGAGGCCTACGATCGCGCCCTCGTGCTCGAGTGGCTGGCGCGGGTGTACCGGCTGGCGCGGGCGCACGGCTCCCCCCGGATCCTGACCGCGGCCGAGCTTGACGAAGTCGCTGCCGAGTCCCGGCGGCGCCGCTACGGGGAACGGCGGAGGGGGTGACTCGCGCCCCGGCCGACGGCGCCATGGACGGGCCGGCCAGGACCCGGCACGCTATCGCCGTGGTGGGGCCGCACATTCTCGATGTGCTCGGCAGGCCAGTCGAGACCATCCCGCCAGGGCAGGGCAGTGCCCGGCTCACCGAGATCAAGGCGACTGCGGCCGGGACGGCGGCCGGAACCGCCGTCGACCTGGCGAAGCTCGGCGTGAAGGTCAGCTGCTTCGGCGCGGTCGGCACGGACCTCATCGCGGACATCCTGCTGGCAGCTCTGGCGGCGCATGACATTGACACCTGCGGCCTGGTGCGGACAGCCGCTGCCCAGACGTCGGCGACCATCTTGCCCATCCGGCCCAACGGCGAGCGGCCTGCGCTGCACGTGCCGGGCGCGACGCGCCAGCTGCGTGCCGCTGACCTGGATCTCACCCGGCTCGCCGATTTCGATGCGCTTCTGCTCGGCGGCCCGGACGCCCTGGCAGGACTTGCCGGTGACGATCTCGCCGCCGTGGTGGCAGCGGCGAAAGACGGCGGCGCACTTGTCCTTGTCGACACGCTGCACCCCGGCAGCCCGCAGGACTTCGAGCGCCTGAGCGGTGCCCTGGCCCGGGCCGACTGGTTCTGCCCGAACAGCGATCAGCTGCTGGCCCTGACCGGCCGCGCCGGCATCGAGCAGGCGATCGGCGACGTCCTGGCCCTCGGTACCGCAGGCGTCGCCGTGACGCTCGGCGCGGAGGGCTGCCTCGTCACGGCCGGCGGCGACCTGCTGCACATCCCGGCCATTCCGGTCGACGTCGTCGACACGACCGGCTGCGGCGACGCGTTCGACGCGGGCATGCTCACCGGCCTGATGTCCGGCTGCTCGCCGGGGGATGCCGCCTGGCTCGGTGCTGCGTGCGGATCCCTGGTCGCCACCGGGCTCGGCTCCGACGCCGGGCTTGAGAGCCTCGGCCAGGCGCTGGACTTCCTGGCCGCCGCCAACACCGAGGCGGCCGCCCGGATCGCGGCCGCGACAGCGAGAGGGAGCGAGTGACATGACTGACCAGCTGACCAGGCCAAGCGGCCGGGATGTCCGGCCGCGCAGCGCAGACGAGCAGCTGCGGCGGCGGGCCCGGGCAGTGATCCCCGGCGGCATGTACGGGCATCAGTCCGCGGCGTCGCTGCCGCCCGAGTACCCGCAGTTCATGCGCGCGGGCAAGGGCGCCCGGGTCTGGGACGTCGACGGCAACGAATACGTCGACCTGATGTGCAGTTACGGGCCGGTGGTGCTCGGCCACCGGCATCCGGCGGTCGAGGAGGCGGCCCGCGCTCAGGCTGAGCTCGCCGACTGCCAGAACGGCCCCGGCGCGGTCATGGTCGAGCTGGCCGAGCTGCTAGTCGGCACCGTGGCGCACGCCGACTGGGCGATGTTCGCCAAGAACGGCACCGACGCCACCACGATCTGCTGCACGATCGCGCGGGCTCGGCACTGGCCGGTCCAAGATCCTCGTCGCGACCGGCGCCTATCACGGCGCGGCGCCGTGGTGCACGCCCCGGCTGGCCGGAGTCACCACCGCGGACCGGGCGAACCTCGGCTACTACACCTTCAACGACCTGTCGTCCGTGCAGGCTGCCGTGGAAGAGGCTGGCGACGACCTGGCCGCGATCGTGGTCAGCCCGTTCAGGCACGACGCCGGCTACGACCAGGAGCTGGTCGAGCCCGAGTTCGCCCGCGGGCTGCGCGAGCTCTGCACGCAGACCGGCGCGGCCCTGATCCTGGACGACGTCCGTTGCGGCTTCCGGCTGCACCTGGGCTCGAGCTGGGAGCCAGTCGGCGTGCTGCCCGACCTGTCGGCCTGGAGCAAGGCCATCGCCAACGGCCATCCGCTCGCCGCCGTGCTCGGCTCGCGGCGCCTGGGCGACGCCGCCGCGAGCATCTTCGTGACCGGCTCGTTCTGGTTCTCTGCCGTCCGCGATGGCAGCGTCCATCGCGACGATCGGCGCGCTGCGCGCGGAGAACGCCATCGAGACGATAGACCGGGCCGGGTAGCACTGCGCGCGGGGATCCTGCGAGCAGGCCGAGGCACGCGGCGTAGCGGTCAGTTACACCGGCCCGGCCGCGATGCCGTTCCTGAGCTTCGCCGGCGACCGGAACCATGAGCTGGCCAGCACTTTCGCAGCCGCCGCGCTGCGAGCAGGCGCCTACCTGCACCCGCGGCACAACTGGTTCATGTCAGCGGCGATGACGGAGGCAGACATCGCTGCGGCGCTGGCCGCCACCGACGAGGGCTTTGCGGCTGTCCAGGAGCGACAGACGTCCGGATAGGAAACCAAGGAGGAGGGCACCGCACATGAGCGCTGAAGATTCAGCCGCGACGGCCAGAGTCGTCGCGCCGCCCGGCGGCGCTGGGGAAGAGATCCTGGCAAGGGCCGGCTACCGGCCCGAGTTGCGCCGGTCGCTGCGGTTCTTCTCGATGTTCGCCATCGCGTTCTCCATCATCTCGATCACGACCGGCATCTTCCTGAACTACGGCTTCGGCCTGTCGTACTGGGGCCCGGCATCGATTTGGACCTGGCCGATCGTCGGCGTCGGCAACCTGATGATCGCGCTCGTCGTCGCCGAGCTCGGTACCCGGATCCCGCTGGCCGGGTACGCCTACCAGTGGAGCGCCCGGCTGGTGAACCCGACCTACGGCTGGTTCGTCGGCTTCGCCGGGCCTGCTCTACATGGCCGTCGGCGGCGGCGCGATCATGCTCGGCGTCGCCTCGCCGCTGCTGCTGAGCGAGTTCAACGTGAACACGCCGAGCCCGCGGCTGGTGCTCGCGGTGGCGCTGATGCTGATGGTGCTGCCGGTGATCATCAACATCATCAGCATCCAGGTGGCCGCGCGGGTCAACAACGTCGCGGTGTTCACCGAGATCATCGGCACCGTGGTCTTCGGCGTGCTGCTGCTCGATGCTGTGGGGCCTGAAGACCAAGCCCGCGCCGTACGGCGCGGGCATCCTACGCAACACGACGTCGGTCCTGCACAACCCGACTATCTACGCGTTCGCCCTGGCCGGGCTGATCGGCGCGTTCACGCTCGTCGGGTTCGAGCTGGCCGCCGACATGTCCGAGGACGCCGTCGACCCGCGCCGCAGCGTGCCGCGCGGCGTGATCTGGGCCGTTGGCGGATCGGCGGTACTCGGCATGATCGCGCTGATCGGCTTCACGATCGCGATCCCGAATCTCAAGACCGTGGAGTCGGCTCCGCTGCCGCTGCTGGCGATCGCCGGCTACTGGCTGCCGTGCTGGCTGGTCAAGGTGTTCGTCGCGTTCGTCATCTTCTCGATGTTCGCGATCCTGGTGGTCGGGGCGGGCGCCCAGGCCAGGCTGGCCTACTCGATGTCGCGCGACAACATGCTGCCGTTCTCCGGGTACCTGCGGAAGGTGAACACCAGCACGCAGACACCGATCGTGGCGCTGCTGGTCTTCGCCGTCATGGACATCGGCGATCACCTGGTACGGCTACCTGCAGGCCAGCGCTTTCGCGCACCCTGGTGGGCGCGACCGCGATCATCCCGTACATCATCTACTTCCTGATCACGGGCGGATACGCCTGGAAGCGGCGGACGCTGGATTCCATCCCCGGCGCGTTCTACGCTCGGCCGGTGGGCCTGGCCAGTGATCATCTTCGTGCTGCTTTACAGTGCGCTGATCATCGTCGTGCTGTCGGTGCCGGGCCCGTTCCACGCTGCCGACAAGGTCGTCGCCTACGGCGCCGGCGCTCGCGCTGCTCTGGTACGTGTGCGCCCTGGTCTGGCGGCTGCGCCGCGGCACCGCGGGTGTCAGGCCGCTGGAGGACCTCGTCGACTGATGCGCGGTCCCGGAGGGTCCGGCCTGGCCGCGCGCGGTGCTGTCAGCTGCGCGAGCCAGGCCGGTCTCCGGCTGTCGGCGCTGCGGCCGGTCCGGTTAGCATCGCTAACGTGCGACGCGGCAAGAGCTCATGACGACGGCAGTACTGGATCACGTCGCGATCGGCGGGCGCGTGCTGACCGACGGCTGGGAGCTCTTCGGCGGGCTGCTCGGCGGTTCCTGGGTCTACGGCGGTGACGTCGGATTCTGGTGGGGACAGCTGGGCTTCGCGGCCGGGCCGAAGATCGAGCTCATCACGCCGACGGCTAGCCCGGGCTCGGAGTTTCTCGAGCGCTTCCTGACCGCGAGGGGCGCCGGACCGCACCACTTCAACTTCATCGTCCCGGACATCGCGAAGACGCTCGCGCGCATCCGCGCGACCGGGATCGAGCCGGTCGGCGTGCGGCTGGACAACGCGAACTGGAAGGAAGCGTTCCTCCACCCGAAGGAGGCCTTCGGCATCGTGATCCAGGTGGCGCAGCAAGCCGGCGCAGCCGCCTGCCCTGCCGCCGCCGCCCGAGCTGCCGGCGCCAGGGCCGTCCTGCAAGTTCGCGCTCATCGAGCACTACGTCGGTGACCTCAGCGCCGCCATCACCCTGTTCCGGGACGTGCTCGACGGCGAACTGGTCCGTCCCGAGGAGCGTGCAGGCGAGCGGGATGGCGCGGCCGTCGCGGAGCTGGCCTGGCCGAACGGCGCGCGCCTGCGCCTCGTCGCGGAGCGGCCGGCGACCGGCGGCACCGGCCGCCCCCACGGCACCGGCCGCTCGGCCGAAGAGAAGCCTGACCGTTCCGGGCGGCTCGGCGCACTGCGCTTCGAGCGGGAGGATGGCGCTGCCTTCACGCCCGCACACCTTAAGCGAGCGGGCTGGCTGTCCGGACGCCTGGGCGTGCCGCTGGACCTCAGTTCCTGAACTCGCCGTCCGACTGACCGCCGGGGATTTCAGGCGTCGCGGAGGCGCAGGAGCACGCCCGCCGCCAGCAGCGCCGCCGCCGCCCACCCGGCCAGCACGCCGAGGCCAGCCCACGGGCCGATGGCCAGGTCCCGCAGTCCGGTGGTGTTCAGGATGGCGAGGCCGGCGTTCGTCGGCGTATACCGCTCCACCCAGCGCTGCCAGGCTGACTCGCTGCCAAGGAACAGCGCGATTACTGGCGGGACGTACAGCACTCCGAGCACCGCGCCGGTCGCCGCGGCCGAGTCCCGCACGATCGTCGCGACGCCGAGGCTGAGCAGGCCGACGAGCGCGAGGTAGAGAACCGACCCCACCGCCGCCCGGACCGTTCCCCCGTCGGCCAGGGACACGACGGCGAAGCCGTGCGCCGCGGTAATGCCGTTGCCGGCCAGGATCAGCCGCCCCGCGGCGAGGCTCCCGGCCACCGCGACCACGGCGGCCGCGAGAACCAGGCCCGTCAGTGTCACCGCCTTGGCGGCCAGCACCGTCCAGCGCTGCGGCATCGCGATGAAGGTCGTGCGGATCATGCCCGAGCTGTACTCGCCGCTGATGATCAGCACGGCCAGGACCGCCACGACTGCCTGGCCGACCTCAATCCCTGTCAGGCTCACCCTGGTGGGGTCGATGGCGCAGCCGGCACCGGCAGGGCACCTGGTGGCCGCCGCGATTGCGGCTCCGACCGCGACGGTCAGCACGCAGACAGCGGAGAGGATCCCGGCCGTTCCGGGCACCGTCCGCAGCTTGGTCCACTCGGCCCGCAGCGCGTCGGACAGTCCGGCCCAGGGACGCTCCGGCCGGGTGGGCCGGGCCGGGTGCGGTAGCCGGTGGCGGGCAATGGTCATCGTCTGGCTCCTGCCGTGAGTCATCGACTTGTTCATGCCGCACCCCCAGCGTCCCTGCTGCGCAGCAGCCAGGCCGCCAGGCCGAAGGCGACAATGGCGTAGACGCAGAGCACTGCGAAGCCGGACCACGGCCCCAGCGGGAAGTAGTCAGGTGGCCCGTAATGGCCGGCGACCTGCTGGTACTGCGGCACGCTCTGCTCGATGGCGAACCCCGCCGCCGGAGTTACCCGCAGGACCCACTCGGCCAGCGTCGCCGGCAGCACCCCGGAAACGCCGAGGATGTACGGCAGTACGATCGCCACGAGGACCGCGCTAACCGTAGCGACGCCGCGGCGCAGCGCCGTGCCGATGGACAGCGCCAGCACAGACGCCACGGCGAACATCGCGCCGGTGCCCAGGATGACCCGAGCCTCGGTCAGCCCGCTGACCGGCAGCAGGTATATCCCGCCAGCATGCGCGATCCCCGCGCCGGCGATGACGGCCACCGCGACGGCGGCCGACCCGAGCACGAACGTCACCAGGCCGATCACCACGGCCTTGGCGGCCAGCAACCGGCCGCGCCGCGGGCTGGCGGCCAGGCTGACGAGGATGAGCCCGCGCCGGTACTCCGTGGTGATGAACATCGCCGCGATGACGACGATGATGAGAAGCCCGATGATGACTCCGAGCAGGTGATCGGCGAGGGTGCCAGTGTCGTAGCCGGTGTTGACCCCGGCGGCGACGACCGGACCGATGTCGCCGGACCCGGTCACCGTGAACCGGCCGCCGGCCTGGCGGAATCCGATGCCGGGTGGCGGCGGTCCGTTCATGAGGTTCGCGCCGACCTGCTGGCCGGCCCACCGGCCGCCTGGCGCACCTCCGCGCAGGTCAACATGGTCGAATGCACCCGTGGCCACGGTGGAGGACGTGCCTCCGCCCGACTCGCCGTAGGACGGGAGGTTCGACGTGAAGTCCAGCGGCGAGGTGGCGAACAAGCCTGCCTGCACCGTACCGGTCAGCCCGGCCAGGCGCGCCGTGCCGACCTCGGTCCAGTGCCGGGCGTCAGTCGAGTCGTATCCGGTGATCACGTCGCCCGAGCGGGTCAGGCGCAGCCAGCGCGGGGACGCTGCGGACACTGCTCCGGGCAAGCCCGCGATGTCACTGGTGTAGTCGTACTGCATGCGCACGCCGTGGCTGCCGCTGACCATCATCGCGGCGTAGGCCGATCCGGGCCGGTTGCCGTCGGTGATGATGATCCCGGCCTTGGCCCACGGCACGACGCCCGGGCTGCTCGGCGGAGTGTTCGGCCCGACGAAACCGCCGTTGTGCTCGATGACGCCGGTCAGGGACGTCACGCGGACGGTGATGCTCCCGTCGCCGGCCAGTGGCTGGGCGGCGAGGGAGTAGCTGTCGTTGACCGCCTCGCCGCCCGGTCCGGTCGGAACGTGCGGCAGGCACGCGGCGCCGCTGGCCGAGCCGCACTGGACGTCGCCACGGGGCACGAGTAGCGCGAGCGCATCGATCAGCAGGACCGCGATGACGATGGCGATCACCCAGCCGTGCAGCGTCCGGAACTTGGTCCACTCGGCGTGCAGCAACTGCGCGAAGCCGTCTCGCCCCGCCTGCTGAGGCGGGGGGTACGGAGTGATGGTGGCGGTCATCGGGCTAGCTCCTCTGGGGGCTGTGCGCGGAATTCGACCGCGTCCCTCGTCAGTTCCATGTAGGCCTCCTCGAGGGAGGCCCGGTGCGCCGAGACCTCGGAGAACTCGACCCCGGACTCACTCAGCTGCGCCACGACCTGCTCGGGCGCCAGGCCGGTCACCGCCAGCGTGTCCCGGCCGGTGGCGGCGACGGTGGCCCCGGCGTGCGCCAGCAGCGTCATCGCCTCCGCCCGCGAACTGGTCCGCAGCGTCACCGCGTCGCCGGACGCGGCTGCAATCAGCTCGGCCACGCTGGTGTCGGCGATGACCTTGCCGCGGCCGGCGACCACCAGGTGATCGGCGGAGTCTTGCAGCTCGCTCATCAGGTGGCTGGAGAGCAGCACGGCCCGGCCTTGCCCGGCCAGCGAGCGCAGGTACCCGCGCATCCAGAGGATGCCTTCGGGGTCCATGCCGTTGAACGGCTCGTCGAACATCAGCACGGGCGGGTTGCCGAGCATGGCCGCCGCAATGCCCAGCCGCTGCCGCATGCCGAGGGAGAAGCCGCCGGCCTTGCGCCGTGCGAGCGAGGTCAGCCCGGCCTGCTCGATCACCTCATCGACCCGCCTGGCGCCAAGGCCCTGGGAGTGGGCGAGCCACAGCAGGTGATTGCGGGCGGTGCGGCCCGGCTGGAGGGCGGCGGCATCCAGCATCGCGCCGATGTGGCTGAGCGGGCGCCGCAGCCTGGAGTAGGGCTGGCCGCTGATCAGGGCGCTGCCCTGGTCGGGCGCATCGAGGCCGAGGATGACCCGCATGGTGGTGGACTTCCCGGCACCGTTCGGTCCCACGAACCCGGTGACCTGGCCTGGCTGCACGATGAACGACATGCCATCCAGGGCGAGCGTGGACCCGAACCGCTTCCGCACGCCGGTGACTTCGATAGTTGCTTCCATGCCATGAACGCTAGGGATTTCGCTGGCCGGAGGCGTCCCGCCGCGGAGCCGTCTTTGGCGCCCCTGTCATGGGTGACGCGACCCGCCCTCATCCCCCGTGCGGGGGATCAGAGAATGCGCATCCGGAGGGACGCCGGACCGGACCCCGGGCGGCGACAATAGCAAGCGTGAGCCGAGTAGCACGCTGGGGCGACAGCCTCGCCGCCATGGCACGGCGCGTCGCCGTGAGTCGCCGTGCGGACGTGGCACGGCGGGCTGCCGATCGCCGTGCACCCATGGTCGTCGCCGTCCTGCTCAGCGTGCTCGCCGCTGGCCAGGCGATCGCGGCCGCGGTGAGCCAGAGTCCGGGGAGCTCGAGCGACCCGCTGGCAGCAGTGACTACCTCCGGCTGGCTGCTCGCGTCCTTCGTGGTTCTGCTGCCGAGCCTGGCCGCCACCCTGCCGCTCGGTTTTCTCTGGGAACGGCCTGCGATCGCTGCAACCGCGATCTGCGCGGCCAACCTGGTATCACTCGGCGCCCTCCGGCTGCTGACGATCGCAGGCCTGTTCGCCCAGGTCATCGCCTTGTACCGGCTCGGGCGGCGCGGACCGCAGTTGCTGGCGGCGGGGCTTTCCATCCCGTTCCTCGTCCTTGCGCTGATCACCCCGGTCGGGCACGTCACGGGGCTAGCGTCAGGATCGGCCGTGCTGGCTGTCCTGGCGGCGAGCCTGGGACCTGCCGCCGCCTGCGCGGGGGCAGCGGTCCAGGCCCGCCGCATGGCGGTACAGCAGACCGCGACCTCGGAGGCCTTCGTGGGAACGCTGCTGGAGAACACTGCCCGCGGGGAACGGGCCCGCATCTCCCGCGAACTGCATGATGTGGTCGCGCACCACGTCTCCATGATCGCCGTACAGGCGGAGACGGCCAGGCTCGCCACGCCGGGGATGCCGGCGGCGGGAGCGCACCAGCTGGCCGCGATCGGCGACACGGCCAGGGCCGCTCTGACTGAGATGCGGCGGCTGCTCGGCGTGCTGCGCGAGGACAGCGGCGTCGAGGCCGCCGACCGCCAGCCCCAGCCGGGGCTCGCCCAGCTCAACGAGCTCCTGGACGATGCCAGGGACGTCTCGGGAATCGGGGCCAGGCTCATCGTCAGCGGCTGGATGACGACCCTGGATCCCGGCGTCGAGCTGGCTGCCTACCGCATCGTGCAGGAGGCACTGACCAACGCCCGGCGGCACGCGCCGGGAGCGGCGGTTGACGTGGAGCTGCACTACGCCGCCGACGCCTTGCAGGTCCGGATCCGCGACAACGGACCCGGTCCGGCCGCCGAGCCGAGCAAGCCGTCGCTGGGTCACGGCCTGCTCGGCATGCGGGAACGCGCCGCGGCCGTTGGCGGCGAGTTCCGCGCGGGCGCGGCCCCGGGCGGCGGCTTCCTGGTCCAGGCCGCGCTGCCGGCGAAGGCCGAGGCTGCGCCGTGACCGGGTCCGTGCCGTCCGTAAAGATCCTGGTGGCCGACGACCATCAGGTGGTCCGCGCTGGCTTCGCCGCGCTGCTGAATACCCAGCCGGACTTCACGGTGCTGGGCACCGCATGTGACGGAGCCGAGGCCCTGCAGGTCGGCCGCGACCTGCGCCCGGACGTCATCCTGATGGATGTCAGGATGCCCGGCATCGACGGCATCGAGGCCACCAGGCAGCTGACCGCCGTCGCCGGAGCTCCGCGAGTCATCATTCTGACGACCTTCGACCTGGATGAGTACGTCTACGAGGCGCTCCGCGCCGGCGCCAGCGGATTCCTGCTCAAGGACGTGACGGCCGAGCGGCTGTTCGACGCCGTACGGGTTGTCGCGGCCGGCGAGGCCCTGCTGGCCCCTGCCGTCACCCGACGGCTGATCAGCGAGTTCGCGCGGCTCCGGGCCGCCACGCCAGCCCGGTCGGTAGCGATCGCCGAGCTGACACCGCGCGAGACCGAGGTGCTCCGGCTGCTGGCCGAGGGCCTGTCGAACCCGGAGATCGCGGGCCGCCTGGTGATCACCGAGGAGACAGTTAAGACCCACGTCAGCCGGGTGCTGCACAAGCTCGGGCTGCGCGATCGCGCCCAGGCGGTAGTACTCGCCTACGAGTCGGGCCTAGTCCGGCCCGGCTCCAGCGAGCCGCTTCGGTAACCTTCGGCGCCTCTCGCCACGTCAGTACCACAGGCAGGCAGACGCGGTCCCCTCTTGTGCTCGGGGGTTTGGTTTAGTAGGTTTCCTAACGAATTACCCCTGGAACCGTGATCGTGGAGGCGGATCGTGCGCGCTCGGGCTCTGCCGCTTGTCGCCGCATCAGTGCTGGCAGCCACGCCGCTGCTGGCCGCAGTAGGAGGGGCCGGTCCGGCGTCGGCCGCTACGGTGCCCGCTGAGGTCCGCGTGAACCAGGTCGCCTACCCGGCTGACGGCGCGAAGGTCGCGTACGCGATGCTGCCCGGCAAGGTCGGGAGCGTCACGTTCACGGTCTCGGGTACCCGCGGCGTCGTGTACCGGGGGCGGTCGTCCGACGACGCCGGCTACTGGAACAAGCGCTACCACGCGGTGTACGAGCTCAGTTTCTCCGCGCTGCGCTTGCCCGGCCGGTACCGCATCGTGATCAGCGCGGGCGGTCAGACGGCCACGTCGCCGCAGTTCACCGTCGGCGGCACCAGCGCGGATTACGGCAAGCTGGTGACGAACGCGGTCCGCTACTTCACCTCCGAGCGGGACGGCTCAGACGTGGTGCACTCGGTGCTCAGCCGCGAGCCGGCCAACCTGACCGACCGGCACGCGTCCGTCTACGCGGCGCCGAAGTACGACAGCAACGACAACCTGCTCGGCAAGCTGCGCAAGATCGCCGGGCCGGTCAACGTGTCCGGCGGCTGGTTCGACGCCGGCGGCGGATACGAGAAGTTCGCGTATACGGCTAGCTACGCCGACGGGCTGCTCGAGATCGCCCAGCGCGACAACCCCGGCCGTTACCCGACCCTCGGCCCGGAGGCGAGCTACGGACTGAACTGGCTGGAGAAGTTGTGGAACCCGGCCAAGAAGGTGCTGTACATCCAGGTCGGGATCGGCAACGGCAACGCCAGCAACACGATCCAGGGTGACTACAACTTCTGGTTCCTCCCGCAGGCGGAGGACAAGATGGACGTCGCCAAGGGCGGCAACCCGGGGCCGACCGCGTACTACGTGAAGTACCGGCCGGTCTTCGAGGCCGCTGCGCCGGGAAAGAAGATCGACCCCGACTTCGCCGGGCGGTTCGCCGCCGACTTCGCCCTGGCCGCGCAGCTGGACGCGCGCACGAACCGGCCCGAGGCCGAGCACCTGCTGTCGCTGGCCCGGGGCATCTACGCGATGGCCAAGACGACGGACGTCGGCAAGATCATCACCGCCTACCCCAACGACTACTACCCGGGGACGGAGTGGAAGAGCGACATGCTCTGGGGCGCGGCCGAGATGGCGCTGGCGGACGAGGCGCTGCACGCCCCGGCGAGCCAGCTGACCGCTGACCTGACCACGGCGAGCACCTGGGCGCAGGCCTACATCAAGCAGGGCCACCCGGCAGGCGGCGACACCCTGAACCTGTACGACAACGGCGCGCTCGGCGAGGGCGAGCTGCTGCGCGCGCTGCAGCAGGCCCAGTATCCGACACGGCAGCAGACAGCCGGCTCGGGCACCGGCCTCATCTCGCGGTCGGCGCTGCTGGCCGACCTGGCGGCGCAGCTTCGTCTCGGCGAGAACTGGGCCAAGGGCGACCCGTTCGAGCTCGGCACGCAACTTGGCCCGAGTGACGCCACCCCGCACGCGTTCGGTCTGTACATCACCAACGCCCTGTACCAGGAGTACGGCGGCGGCTTGCAGTTCGCGGCGTTCGCCCAGCAGCAGCTGAACTTCGCCCTTGGCGCGAACGGCTGGGGCACCACGTTCGTTGTCGGCGCGGGCTCGACCTTCCCGCACTGCATGCAGAGCGAGATCGCCAACCTGGCGGGCTCGCTCACCGGCAAGGGCAGCATCCAGCTCGGCGCGGTGACCGACGGGCCGAGCAGCCCGCCGAACTTCGTCGGGCTCGGCACCGTCGACGGCATGCGGGCATGCAGCGCGGGCCACTTCAGCTCGTTCAACACCAAGAACGCCAAGTACGAGGACAACGTGGTCTCCTGGCCGTCGGTCGAGCCTGCCGACGATTACACCGCCAACTCGCTGCTGGCGTTCGCGTTCGCGGCGGCGCAGCGATAGACCGGCGGCTCCGCGCTGCGCTCCTCAGGACGGGAACGTGGTGTCAGCGCGGACCAGCCCCGGCCGGGAAGCGGCGTTGTCGACAGCCGTCGTCTCGTCCGGTGCTGGTCCGGGCGGCGAGGTCCCGGCGCCCTCGGACACGACCTCGATGCCGCGGAAGAACCGGACGCTGATCGCGGCGGCGGCGAGCATCGCGATCCCCGCGCCGAGCGCGGCCGTGTCGAGCCCGTGCGTGAAGGCCAGCCGGGCGGCCGTGACCAGCTGGCTGCCCACCTGCGCGGGCAGCTGCCCGGCCACGCTCAGTGCGCCGCCGAGGGTGTTGCGGGCCGCGTCAGCTGCTGCCGATGGCAGGCCGGCCGGCACAGTGCGGGCCACGTCGGACCGGTAAATCGCCGCGCCGATACTGCCGAGTACCGCCATTCCGAGCGCGCCGCCGAACTCGGAGGACGTCTCGACCACGGCGGCCGCGGCGCCCGCGCGGTCTGGCGGGACCGCGCCCATGATGAGCTCGTTCCCGACGGTGAGGGCGGCGATGACGCCGCCCGCGTAGAGGCTCGCGCCGAGCAGGACGAACCACAGGCCGGACTGCGCCTGCGCCTGGGTGAGCAGTGCGTAGCCGCCTGCAGCAGCGACCAGGCCGCCGCCGGCGATGTAGGCGCGGTCGACGTGCTTCACCAGCAGCTGGCTCAGCGAGACGCCGGCCACGGTCCCGGTCATCGGCACCATGGACCACAGCGCCGCGGTGAACGGGCTCATGCCGCGAACCGACTGCAGGTACTGCGTGGCGAAGATGGCGAACCCGACGATGGCGAACATGGCGACCAGGTTCAGCGCGACCGCACCGGTGAAGCCGCGACTGCGGAACAGGGCGAGCTCGATCATCGGCGCGCGGCTGCGTGCCTGCCGGGCCAGGAACGCCACTCCGAGGACGACTCCGGCGACGATGGCGGCAACGTACGCCGGCCGCGCGCCGTTCGCCGAGATCTCCTGCATCCCGTAGATGACCGGTAGCACCGCGCCGAGTGAGAGCACCGCGCTGACGACGTCGAACCGGCCGGCCTGCGGTGCGGGGAACTCCGGCACCAGCGCCGGGCCGAGTGTCAGCAGCAGGATCATGAACGGCACGTTGATCAGGAAGACCGAGCCCCACCAGAAGTGGTCGAGCAGGAACCCGCTGAGCACCGGGCCGAGCGCGATGCCGCTCATGGTGGCGCTCGTCCAGATCGCGATGGCCGTCCGGCGCTGCTTCTCGTCGTGGAACATGTTGCGGATCAGCGCCAGCGTGGACGGCATCAGGGTGGCCCCGGCCACGCCCTGAAGGGCACGGGCGGCGATGAGCTCGCCGGCTGAGTGCGAGTAAGCGGCACCGAGCGAGGCGAGGCTGAAGCAGAACGCGCCGATGAGCAGCAGCCGCCGCCTGCCGATCCGGTCGCCGAACGAGCCCATCGTGATGAGCAGCCCGGCCAGGACGAACCCGTAGACGTCGAAGATCCACAATTGCTGAGCGCTGCTCGGCCGGAGGTCGCGGCTGATGAACGGGACGGCGAAGTAGAGCACCGAGACGTCCATCGAGACCAGCAGAAGCGGGAGCAGCAGGACGGCGAGCCCGGTCCATTCGCGGGTGCCTGCCGCGGGCGGGCCCGCCGGCCGGACGGGCGGGGATACGTGAGCTGCGGACCGCGCGGTGGACATGGTGCCTCCCGTCGAAGTGGCTTCCAGGGACGTCCGCCTGGAGGGCGGAGTGCTGCCTCGTCCGGAACCGTACGCTTGTCTGAAACAGTTGTCTAATACGTTCGTGCAAGACGGTTGTGTGAGATGCGGAGGTATGCTCCCGCCATGGGAAACCGCGAGGACCTGATCGCCGGGGCCAAACGCTGCCTGCTCGAGAAGGGCTATGCGGCCACGACCGCGCGGGACATCGCGGCCGCGTCGGGCGTGAGCCTGGCCGCAATCGGCTACCACTTCGGCTCGAAAGACGCGCTGATGAATCAGGCCGTCTTCGACACCATCGGGGACTGGGCCGACGCGCTGGAGGAGTCGATGAGCTCCGACGACGTCCTCGACCGTCCGCCGCTGGAGCGGCTCGAGGGGGCCGTCAGCCGGTCGATGAGGTCCTTCGGCGAGGGCGAGTCAGGTCTGTGGGCCGTGCAGCTCGAACTGATCAGCCTGGCACTGCGGAACGACGACCTGCGGGCGTTCCTGGCGGGCGTTCAGGCGTACGCGGGCCAGGGCATCTCAGAGCTCTTCCTCGGCATCGACATGCAAGCCGAGCCGGAGGCGTCGCGCCTCGCCGGCCCGGTTATGCACGCGCTGTTCATCGGCCTGATGGCCAAGTACTTCCTGGATCCGAAGCAACCGACGACCGCGCACGAGTTCGCGGAAGGGCTGAAGATCGTCGCGGAGCGCGTCCTTCCGTCCAGCCCGGACGGGCCAGCTAGGTCCGGGTGACCGGCTCCTGCCGGGGGAGCGGGCGGAAAGGCCGGACCTCGATCATTCCGAACCGGGCGACCGGATGCTTCGCGGCGATCTCGATGGCCTCGGCCATGGTGTCGCACTCGATGATGTCGAAGCCCGCCATCCATTCCTTGGTCTCCGCGAACGGCCCGTCGCTCACCAGGGTCTCGTCGTCGCGGACCCGCACTGTCGCGGCGTTGGCGGGCTTGCTGACCTGGCTGCCGAAGAGCCGCCGGCTGTCGACGTCAGCAAGCCACGGCCTGATGTCGTCGACCTCGACGTCCCAGCCTGCGATCTCCTCCGCCGTCTCCAGCGGCGGGTCAGGCGGCTCCTCCATGCACACGAGCAGCAGGTACTTCACGGTTCCTCCTCGTCGGCGCGAGCGTCTCGCCGGTACGACGAATCCGGTCGCGGGAGATGGACACTGCGGCCGTCCGGCAGGCACTGCGGCCGGCTGTCATGGCGGCTAGTGTAGGCGCGGTGCGGGTTGCTACCTGGAACGTGAACTCCGTGAAGCAGCGGGTGCCCCGGCTCCTGCCCTGGCTGGACGAGCGTCAGCCCGATGTCGTGTGCTTGCAGGAGATCAAGCTGGCCGACGACGCGTTCGCCGAACTGCTGGGCACTGACCTCGAAAGCCGCGGCTACCAGGCGGCCGTCTACGGCGAGCCGCGCTGGAACGGTGTCGCGATCCTGTCCCGGGCAGGGCTCGGCGATGTGGTCAAAGGGCTGGACGGCGCGCCGGGCTACCCGGAGCCGGAGGCACGCGCGGTGGCCGCGACGTGCGGCGGTGTCCGGGTGCACTCGGTCTACGTGCCGAACGGCCGCGAGCCGGACTCCGATCACTACCGGTACAAGCTGGCCTGGCTCGGCGCACTGGAGCAGGTGGTGCGCGACGGTCCGGACACGGCGGTCGTCTGCGGCGACATGAACATCGCCCCGACGGACAGCGATGTCTTCGATCCGGCCGCGTACGTCGGGCAGACGCACGTGACGGGACCCGAGCGAGCAGCGCTGGCGAGCATCGAGTCGGCCGGGCTCCACGATGTCGTCCGCGACCACTGGCCAGATCGCCGCATCTTCACGTACTGGGACTACCGGGCCGGGATGTTCCACCAGGATCTCGGAATGCGCATCGATCTGGTCCTCGCGACCGACAGCGTGGCCGGGCGCGTCCGGGCGGCCTGGGTGGACCGGCAGGCCCGCAAGGGCACCGGGCCCAGCGACCACGCTCCGGTCATCGTGGACCTCGACGAGGCGCCCGACGGTGACATCGGGCCCGTGGTACCGCCGCCGTCCGCGACTGGCGGCCGCAAGAGGTCCGTCAAGCTTCCGCAGTCCCGGCGGTGAGCGCGGTGGCGGGCAGCAGAGTGGCGGCGGGAACGAGAGCGGTGGCGGCCAGCCTGTGTCGCGGTGCTGCCGGCGCCATCTGCTGCTGTGCTGTCGCAGCCGTCGTCCTCGCTGCTGCCGCACCGGTGGCGCAAGCGCGGACCGTCAGTATCGGTGGCACGGTGCCGCGTGCCGTCACCCCTGCGGTGAGTGTCCTGGCCGGAGAGCTCATGAATGCCAGCACCGGCACGGTGCTGTGGGCTCAGGACCCGGCTTCCGAGCGGCCGATGGGCAGCATTACGAAGGTCATGACGGCACTACTCGTCCTGAAGGCCGGCGACCTGAGCAGGCGGATCCGGGTCACGAAGGCGGCGATCCGCTATGTCGAGAAGGACGGCGCCAGCAGCGCCGGACTGATCGCCGGGGACGTGCTGACGGCGCGGCAGCTCCTGGAGGCCATGCTGGTGCCGTCCGGCTGCGACGCCGCGTACCTGCTGGCGACGTCTTACGGCCCCGGCCGCACGGTGTTCATCACGCGGATGAACTCAACGGCTGCGACGCTCGGCATGACGCAGACGCACTTCACCAGCTTCGACGGGATGCCGTACCCAACGGAGCACTCGACGTACTCCACCGCCGCCAATCTGCTCACGCTCGGCGAGGCCGCGATGAAGTACAAGGTGTTCCGCGAGATCGTGGCGCAGCAGACGTACTCGCTCGCCCGGACCTCGAGTCACCACCGCTACGTGTGGAAGCAGACCAACCTGCTGATCGGTTCCTACCCCGGCGCGCTCGGAATCAAGACCGGCGACACGAAGGCTGCCGGGAACTGCCTGCTGTTCGAGGCGGCCCGCGACGGCGTGACCCTGCTGGGCGTCGTACTGCACGCGAGCCCGACAAGCAACCCGTCGTCGGCGATCGTGGCCGGCCGCCGCGTGCTGAACTGGGGTTTCGCCGGGACCTAGACCGAGTGCGAGCCGGCCTGCCGCGCTGGTCGTACAGGCGCGCTCGGTACGTTTCTCCTGTGACGGTCGAAACAGGCGAACGGGAGCCGGCGGCATTCCGGCAGGAGCGCTACCAGGTGCCGGCGGACGCCACTGATGTCGTGCTCGTCCGGCATGGCGCATCGCAGCCGTATCGGGACGGCACGCTCTTCCCGCTGGTGGACGGCCACGGCGACCCGCCGCTGTCGGCGGAAGGAGCCGAGCAGGCCCGGCTGGTGTGCGTGCGTCTCGCGGCGACCAGAGTTGATGCGATCTACGTCAGCACACTGCAGCGAACTGCGCAGACGGTGGCGCCGCTGGCGGAGCGGCTCGGCCTGACGCCGCACGTGGAACCGGACCTGCGGGAGGTGTATCTCGGCGAGTGGGAGGGCGGCATCTTCCGGAAGATGGTTGCCAGCGGTCACCCGGTCAGCTTGCGCATGGCAGCCGAAGAGCGCTGGGACGTCATTCCGGGAGCCGAGCCGTCCGCCGAATTGACCCGCCGGGTGAGCGCCGCCGTCGAGCGGATCGTGACCGCTCACCCGGGCCAGCGGGTGGTAGCAGTGACGCATGGCGGCATCATCGGCGCGATCCTGGCGCAGGCAACGCGGTCGCGGCCGTTTGCCTTCCTCGGCGCGGAGAACACCTCGATCTCGCGCCTGGTGGTCACGCAGGACCGGTGGATCGTCCGCGGCTTCAACGACACCGCTCACCTCGACGACCCTGTTCACCTCGACGACGCCGGCCAGCTGGACGGTGCGGCCTAACTGACCGCAGCCTGCAGCACGGCCTTGTGCTGCTCCACCCAGCGCGAGTCCTGCCGGATGGACTCCGGCGCGCCCGTCGCCAGGATCCTGAGCATCGCGGCGTCGCCTGCTGCTGCTCGCGCCTCGATGCCGCGCCAGCAGCGGTCCTGCCACCACAGGATCATGTCGACCAAGGCGCTCCGGTCGGCGAGGCGATACGCGTCGCAGATCAGCGCCAGCTGCCGCGCCGCAACAGCGGGCGCGGCTGCCGGGCCGAGGCCCGGATACTGCCAGCACATGTGCGCGACGTCGTGGATCCGCGCGCCAGGCGCGGCGATATCCCAGTCGATGAAAGCGACGGGCGCAAGACCGGTACCCAAGTCGCGGTAAACGGTGTTGCGCGGGCTCAGATCGTTGTGGCAGATCACCTCGCTGTCGACCGCAAGCGCGGTCCCGGCGGTCAGGTCGTGGAACTGCCGCAGCAGTGCCCCGGCTGCCGCGAGACTCGCCGCCGAGCGGACCAGCGCGACCTCGGCCCGCCGCCACGGAATATATCCGGAGACGAAGCTGAGGACCTCCCGGCCCTCCGAATCCTCGCCGATGAAGCGCGGCGCGCCAGCGAATCCGGCCCGCTCGAGGAAGAGCAGCAGGCGGTGCACGAAGCCTGGGTTGGGGCCCGGCTGCCGCCGGACCGTGTCGCCGACCCGGCGCGGTGCCGAGACGTACCCGCCTGGCAATGCTTCCCCGGTTGTCTCCGCGTCCGGCTTCGCTTCGCTCACCCTGCCAGGATGCCGCAGCCGGGCGGTTGAGACCGGGTCGGCTCGTCGTATGTGCGAAAAGCGAGACGATCGCATCGCTTTCGGCACATGGGTTCGAGTGTGCGGCCTAGTGCGGGGAGAACAAGCGGGCCAGAACGGGCGGTATGTCAGCTAGGGTCCGGATCGGTAGGCTGATGCCGCCGCCGAGCCGGGCCAGCCGCCCTGCCGCGGCCGCCGATTCCGGATCCAGTGGGCTGCCGGCAGGCAGCGGGCACAGCACATCGAGCCTGTCGATGCCGCTGAGGGCCGCCGCCGGGTCGCCGCCCGCCGTAGCAAGGCAGTCCGACAGCAGGATCACGCAGCGCTCGCCGTTCCCGGCTGCTCCGCCGCCGGTCAGGCTGCCGGCGGACCGACCCCTGTCGGCCGCGCGGAGAGCCGGACCGGTGCCGGCCGGGCTGCCGGCGACCAGACCGCTGCCGGCCGGACTGCCGCGGGCGAGCAGGACCGCAGCCGCGCGCAGGGCCGCGCCGATGTCGGTCAGGCCGTGACCGCGCAGACCGAGCAGCCGTCCGACGATGGCCTCCGGCGGCTGCCGCGCTCCCGGCCGCTGCAGGACGGCGACACTGCCCGCGAACGCGGCCGCGCCGGTATCGAGACGGCTGTCGGCCGCGAGCAGCACCCCCGCGGTCGCCACCGCGGCCATGGCCAGCGCGAGCCCGGACATCGAGCCGCTCGAGTCGACGAGCAGGCACACCGTTCGCCGCCGCGCCTGCCACGTCCGGGTCACCAGGTCGTCAGCTCGCGGTGGCCACGCTCCGCCAAGCCGGTCGAGCGTCTGCTCGAGGTCGACATCGCCCTCGCCGCGCAGGACGGATCGGATCCGCCGCTGTCCCCGCGACGGCGTCTGCCCGGTGGCGGCGAGCCGGATGAATACCCGCGCCGCCAGCTGGCGTGCCGCCGCCCGCAGCGAGGCGTCGGTGGCCTGACTCAGGTCGGCGAGAAGCGCTGCAGCCGGCGTCCGGGTCGGCCGCGACCAGCGCCGCCAGCGCGTCCGCATCGAGCGAGCCCGCTTCCGGCGACACATCGGCGAAGCCCTCGTGCCTGCTGGCCAGCTCGGCCCGGCTGACTGTGCGTCGCGCAGGGCCCTGGCCGCGCTCACGCCGGAGGCTGGAGCGAGAGCCAGCCTGCTGGGTCAGGCCCGCGCCGGAATGCGGGCCGTCAGCTTTTCCCTGGCCGCCCGGCGGGGCGTCGTCAGCCTCTGGCTCATCCGGGCCGTCCGGCTCGTCGGCCGCGAGTGCCGGATGTTCGGCGTCGGCTGGCCACAGCACCCCGAGCAGTTCGTCGAGGACCGACTCCGGGCTGCGGTCGCAGCCGTCGGTGATCCTGATCCGGCCGGACAGCGCAGCGTAGGCCGCGTCCCGCGCCGTCGTCCGCGCCATCTCGGGTTCGCCGCGCAGTCGCGCCAGCCCGTCGATGAGCAGCACCAGGTCGATCGCGCCGCGGACCGATGCGCCCATCCGCACATCCCGGTGCGTGCGCGTGGCGCGGCCGAGTGCCACAGCGAACGCCGCCACGGGACCATCCCGCCCGGTCACCGCGCACACGATGGACCGCTCGGCCGCGGCCGACTGGTAGCCCAGCACGATGCGGCAGATCCGGTCGGCGATCGCCTGGCTCACCCGCGCGGTGCCGATCGCGTCGAACGGGTTCATCGCGGCGATCAGGCGGAAGCTGGGATCGGCCTGCACGAGCCCGAGCCGGGGAACGGCGATTTCGCCCTCGGTCAGTACCGTGATGAGGACGTTGAGAGTCTCCTCGGGGACCCGGTTGAACTCCTCCAGGTACAGCAGCGCGCCCGCGCGCATGGCCTGGAGCAGCGGCCCGTCGGCGAAGCTCGACGGCAGGTAGCCCTCGGTGAGCACCTGCGCCGGGTCGTACTGGCCGATCAGCCGCGCCGGGGTGAGCTCGGCATTGCCCTCGGCGAATACCACCGCCTGCCCGAGCTCACGCGCGATCGACCGCAGCAGAGTGGACTTGCCGGTTCCCGGCGGCCCCTCGAGCACGACATGCCGCGCCGCCTGCAGCGCAACGGTCAGCACCTCGCGCTCGCGGCGCAGGCCGATGACCGGCGTGCTGCCGCTCACCGGCCCGGGCCCGGATCAAGAATCAGGTTCAGGACCGGGCCCTTGCCCTGGTCCCGGCGAAGGCCGACCGGTGCCGTCGCGGACTCAGCTACCATGCAGGATGAGGCCCCTGATGTTCTTGCCGTCCCGCATGTCCTGGTAGCCCTGGTTGATGTCGTCGAGGGTGTAGGTGGTGGTGATCAGCTCGTCCAGCTTGAGGTCGCCGGACTGATATAGCCGCACCATGAGCGGGATGTCGTGGAACGGGTCACCGGAGCCGAACAGGCTGCCCTGG
This sequence comes from uncultured Actinomycetota bacterium, assembly GCA_963711535.1. Classification (GTDB taxonomy): domain Bacteria; phylum Actinomycetota; class Actinomycetes; order Streptosporangiales; family Streptosporangiaceae; genus JAJYUU01. The sequence goes on from CAVQEN010000020.1 coordinate 577,980, forward strand.
ATCCGCTTTTCCATGAGCGTCAGCATGGAGCTGTTGATCTGGATGTTATTGGAGGCGAGGTCGGCGAGCCCGGTCACGACAACCGTGCCGGCCTTGCGGATCGTGTTGAACGCGTCGGTGATGATGTCGCTGGTCACCACGCCTGCGGTGACGATCGCCTTGTCCGCCATGACGCCGCGGGTCAGCTCGTGGATGAGCAGCGCCGCTTCGCCCGCGGTCGCACAGCTGTGCGTGGCGCCGAGCTGCTCGGCCGCCTCGCGCTTCATCGCCACCGGGTCGATCGCGACGATGTTGCGCGCGCCGGCCAGGGCCGCGCCCTGTACCGAGTTGATGCCGATGCCGCCGATGCCGTAGATGGCGATCGTGTCACCCGGCTCGACAGCGGCAGCGTGCACGGCCGACCCCCAGCCGGTCGGGACGCCGCAGCCGATCAGCGCGACCTTGTCCAGCGGCACGTCGTCGTCGATCTTGACGCAGGACAGCTCCGACACGGTCGCGTACTCGGAGAACGTGCCGAGCATGCACATGCCGCCGGCATCCTCCCCGTCGGAGGTGTGGAACCTGTAGGTGCCGTCAGGCAGGCAGCCGTCCAGGATGGTCGCGCCGAGGTCGCACAGGTTCGACTTCCCGGTGGAGCACCAGCGGCAGTGCCCGCAGACCGGCAGGAACGAGCAGATGATGTGGTCACCGGCCGTCAGCCGGGTCACGCCGGGGCCGACCTCCTGGATGATGCCCGAGCCCTCGTGGCCGCCGACGATCGGGAAGCGCGGGGTCAGGTCACCGGTCTTGATGTGCTCGTCCGAGTGGCAGAGACCGGACGCGACGTACTTGATGAGGACCTCGCCGGCCTTGGGAGGGTCGAGCTCAAGTTCGGTGACCTCCCAGTCCTGACCCGTCGCGCGCATGATCGCTGCCCTGGTCTTCATCCACACTCCCGAATTGTCGAAGCGCCTTTCTGGTAACACTAGGGGTGCACCGGGCGAAGCGGCTAGACCCGAGCAATCGCTTGCTTCCCCGGTCACGACACCACAGACGACCAGGCGACGAAACGAGGCCGCCTCACAAGCGGAACACTCGCGCCGCGCTGCCACCGAGGGCCAGTGCGACTGCGTCGGGGGTGGCGCCCGCCTCGAGCAGCACCTTCTCGAGAGTGCGGGCATTGCGCTGGACGCCGGGCACGCCGGGCCAGTCGGTGCCGAAGATCATCTTGGCGGCGAGCCGGGGCAGCTGCCGGCCGTAGTAATCCGGCAGCCGGGCGGGCGGCAGGCCGGACACCTCGAGCCAGATGTTCGGCAGCATCAGCGCGAGGAACGCGGCCTGGTCATACCACCAGCCCCGCCCGCCGTGGGCGAGGACGACGGTCAGGTCCGGGAAGTCGCGGAAGACCGGGTCGAGGAGCGCGGGCTCGCCGTAGGCGTTGGCTGACCCCGAGAACGTCGAGGTGCCGCAGTGGACGATGACGGGCAGGCCACGTTCCTCGCAATAGGAGTACAGCGGGTACAGCATGCGATCGGCCGGCTCGAAGCCGCCGTGCACCGGGTGGATCTTGCAGGCGACGGCACCGAGATGGGCCTGGCGGGCGAGCTCAGCCCGGACCGGGTAGTGCAGGTGCGGGTTGATGCTGGCAACCGGGCGGAACCGCGCCGGGTTGCAGTGCACCAGCGGCAGGACATCCTCGATCGGCTGGATGCCAGTGGTCTTGGGACTGTGCTCGGTGAACAGCAGCACGTGGTCCGCGCCCTCGGCGGCGAAGTGCGCGTCCAGCGCAGCCGGGACGGGCGTGCCGTGGGCGTCGAAGAGCCGGTCCAGGGGGACCGCGCTGCCGAACTCCGCGGCCCACGCTTGCCAGTCGGCGGACAGGCCGGGCAGCTTCGCGATGTGCACGTGCGCATCCACCAGCAGCCGTCCGTCGAGCACCTGGATACCTCCGCGCAGCCGAGCCGGGCCCGGCGTGGAAGCCGGGCCCGCTCAGGATCCCATGCGGAGATGGTCCGGTAACAGCCGGCGGCGCTTGGCCGGCGGCAGGCGCTCGGTCTCCTGCGGATCAGGCAGCCGCTCGGGCCGCAGTCCGAAGAACATGCCGAACATCACCGCCAGGTCGCCGATGGCGATGAGGCCGCCGATGTACGGGCCGGGCCCGCCGAGCCAGGCCAGGTAGCCGCAGAACGACAGCACGATGATGAGCGCGCCGAGTGCGCGGGGTCGGCCGGACTGCGCCAGCCGCTCGGGGACCTCGTACGGTGCCCGCTCGACGTAGTTAGCGGTGGCGGCCTTGTCCTTCGCGATCTTCAGCCACAGGTCGTACAACTCGGGCGCCTGCTCGCGCAGGGCGATGGCCTGCTCGACCGCTGACTTGTCCGCCTGTGGCGGCGGCGTCAGGTCGGCGGGCGGCCGGCTCGGTTCAGTGGCGTTGCCGCCCATGCGGTTCACGACCGCATCGGCGATCTCGCCGGGGTCGGCTGTCTGCGGGTGTTGGGGGGTTGCTGACTGGCTGGGGGCTGGCGCCTGCCGGGCCGGCGAAGGCGCACGGTTGGTGTCAGTCATGCGACTAATGTCTCACCGCTCTCATCACGCGCACGACGTGCCGCCTCCGGTTGCGCGGCCATGATCGTGCTCATCGCCGAGCTGAACGGATCCTGATCGTCATGTCCCGGCGGACTGGGCGGAAGGACTGGACGCATCGTCCGGTAGACAGTCGTGCCCGTCAGGTCGAAGATCGCCGCGATGCCCATGGCTATCCCGAGAACCCGCCGGGCTGACCTGTCCGTCGGCATGTCACAGTTCGTGCCCGGTCAGTCACTGGTCAAACTCGTGCCGACGGGACCTCCCGGTCTGCGCCTTCTGCGGCTTTCGCCTAGGACGTGCAGTTCCACTGGATCAGGCCGGCCACCTCGGGGCTGCCAGCATCGCCATTGAGGTGGGCGCCGGAGTAGACAAGCTGCCCGGAGCCGTTCTTGGACAGGAAGAGCACTTCCTTGCCGGGCGTGCGGCGGGCGACGGCCGTGGTGATGTCGTACTGGCTGGTCCCGGACTTCCCGGTGAGCAGGATCGTGTCGGCCTTGTCATGCTGCAGCATGGTCGGGGTGTAGGTGCCGGGGCCGTGGAAGCCGGAGATCTCGATCTCGGCCTGGGGGAGCGGCGCCTGCGGCGAGGGCACGTGGAAGGTGCCGCCCCAGCCGGTCCTGGCCGCATCGGCGCAGTTGCGCACGCCGGCGACCCGGTCGGTGAAGGACCTGGTCAGGTGCGAGGTCGGGGTGCTGACGTAGATCGTGCCCTTGAACGTCGCGCCGAGTATCGGGCCGGCCGGGTCGCTGCTGGCTGCATCCGGGGACTTGCCGCCGGAGCCGCCGGAGCTACCGCAGGCGGCCAGGGCAAGGCAGAGGGCGGGCACGGCTAAGGCGGTCACGGCGAGCGCGCCGGTTGTCCGGATGCGCGATGCGCTCGCGATCCGGTGCCGCCGGGCGCGGTGGAGCTTGTTCATGGTGGGGTTCTCCTACGGGCGTTGCTGGGGCGTAGGGCATTAGTTAACCGTAAGTCGTCGATGCATGACGGGGAGTTACCACAGCGCGGCCGGGCCGGGCGATCGGGTCAGCCTGATAGGTGCCTGGTTAAGGCTTTCGCCGGTGGCTGGCCTCGTGATCGAGATCGGCAGGACTGCCGTGGCCCTTAGACTGACGGTCCACGAACGCGACGAAGAGGCTTGCATCCATGCGCTGGTCACAGCTGCACATCCCGACTCTCCGAGACGACCCGGCCGAGGCTGAAGCGGCCAGTCACCGGTTGCTCCTGCGCGCCGGGTTCATCCGTCAGCTGATGGCCGGTCATTACTCGCTGCTGCCGCTCGCGATGCGCGTCCGCGCCAAGGTCATCGCCATCATCCGCGAGGAGATGGAGGGCATCGGGGCGCAGGAGTTTCTGCTGCCGACCATGCATCCGGCGAGCATCTGGGAGCGCAGCGGCAGGCTGGGGACCGTCGACGTCATGTTCCGGCTTAAGGACCGCAAGGGCGCCGATATGGTGCTCGGCTTCACGCACGAGGAGATCTTCACGACCGTGGCAGCCGAGCTGTCCTCCTACCGCGAGCTGCCGCAGTTCTGGTACCAGTTCCAGACCAAGTTCCGGGACGAGGCGCGGGCGAAAAGCGGCCTGCTGCGCGTGCGCGAGTTCACCATGAAGGACTCTTACAGTTTCGACCTGGACGAGCCTGGCCTGGACCGCTCGTTCGACGCCCACCGCGGCGCCTACGAGCGGATCTTCGCCCGGCTGGGCATTCCGGCGTTCGCGGTAGAGGCCTCGAACGGGACCATGGGCGGGACGGACTCGCTTGAGTTCATGTGCCCGTCGCCAGCCGGCGAGGACCTGGTCGCGATCTGCCCCGAGTGTCACTACGCGGCCAACCTCGAGAAGGCCACGTCGGGCCTGGCTGCGCTGGCGGACGGCCCCGGAACGGACGCGCCGGTCCTGCTGGACACGCCCGGCGTCCGCACCATCGAGGACCTTGCCACCGGCTACGGGCTCGCCGCGAACCGGCAGATCAAGACGCTCGTGCAGGTGATCGGCGGCCAGCTCACGCTGGTGTTGCTGCGCGGCGACCACCAGCTGCAGGACCAGAAGCTCGTCGACGTTACCGGTGTCACCGACATCCGGCCCGCGCAGCCGGCGGAGATCCAGGCAGCGCTCGGTGCCCTGCCCGGCAGTCTCGGCGCCGTCGGCGTCAAGGACCTGCCGGTGATCGCCGACCTGGCGCTGCGCGGCCGGCGGGAGATGGCGACCGGGGCGAATACCGATGACGTGCACTTCACCGGCGTCGACGTCGACAGGGATATCGTCGCGAAGACGTGGGCCGACCTGCGCGAGGCGGCGGCCGGCGAGCCGTGCCCGCGCTGCGGCGCCGCGCTCGAGCTCGTGCAGACGCTCGAGGTCGGTCACATCTTCAAGCTCGGCCGCAAGTTCACCACGGCGCTCGGCGTCTCGGTGCTCGGCGCGGACGGCTCGAGCATCACGCCGATCATGGGCAGCTACGGCATCGGCGTCGAGCGGGCCATGGCGGCGATCGCCGAAGTCCACCACGACGACGCGGGCCTGAAGTGGCCGGTTGCCGTCGCTCCGGCTGAGGTCGACGTCATCATGGTGTCGGTCAAGGACGCGGCCGTGCGCGCCGCGGCCGAGGCGATCTACGCCGAGCTTCGCGCCGCGGGAGTCGACGTGCTGATCGACGACCGGGACGAGCGGCCGGGGGTCAAGTTCAAGGACGCCGAGCTGACCGGGATCCCGTTCCGGATCAGCGTCGGAAGCCGCGACCTGGCCGACGGTCTCGTGGAGGTCGTCACCCGCAGCAACGGGGAGAAGGAGCGCGTGCCCGTCGAGCAGGCGGTCAAGCACGTCCAGGACCTGCTGGCCGGACCGGGGCGCTAGCCCCGCGGGCCCGAGGCCGGCCCGGCTGCTGGGAAGGGCCGGCTGCTCAGGCAGCGGTGGCGACGAGGCGCATCCCCGTCGCCGCCTGGCCCGAGCTAGCCAGCCGGAACAGCGGATCGCGTGCGTCCACGAGCCGTTCGCTCTGGCTGGCTAGCTCTGCCCACTGAGCCGGGGCAGCTGCCGCCTGGAGACATGCCGAGAACGCAGCCGAGTCGGTCAGCTGAGCAATGCGCTCGTTGGTGCTGGAAAGCTCGGTCCAGTTGCAGACTGTGCCCGGCATGGTTCCCTCCTGCGTGCCCGTGCCTGGCGGTCGCCCCTGCAGCACCGCCTGGCCCTCACTTCTTAGACACGTCGCAGGGCCCATTTGGTTAGCCCCGGAGTGGTCACAACTGCATAACTTCCGAGACGGCGGGCAGTGCGCAGCCGGCGCCAGGCATGCGCCACGATGCTCAGATCTTCATCCAGGCCTCCGCCAGGACGCTGCGGAGGATCTGCTCCATCTCGTCGAAGTGCTCTTGCGTGCAGGTCAGCGGCGGCGACAGCTGGATGACCGGGTCGCCGCGGTCGTCGGCACGGCAGATGAGGCCGGCGTCGAACAGCGCGTGCGAGAGGAACCCGCGCAGGAGCCGCTCGGACTCGGCGTCGTCGAAGGTCTCGCGGGTTGCCTTGTCCTTCACCAGCTCGATGCCGTAGAAGTAGCCGTCGCCGCGGACATCGCCGACGATCGGCAGGTCCGTCAGCTTCTCCAGGGTCGCCCGGAAGCCGGCCTCGTTCGCCCGGACGTTGCCGAGTAGGTCCTCCTTCTCGAAGACGTCGAGGTTCGCCATCGCCACCGCGCAGGAGACGGGGTGGCCGGCGAACGTCACGCCGTGCAGGAAGGTGGCCTGGCCCTCGTTGAACGGTGCCATCAGCTCGTCGCGGACCAGCATGCCGCCAAGCGGCGCGTACCCGGAGGTGACGCCCTTGGCGAACGTAATGATGTCGGGCTGATAGCCGTAACGCTGCGAGCCGAAGTAGTAGCCGAGGCGGCCGAATGCGCAGATGACCTCGTCGGACACCAGCAGCACGCCATAGCGGTCGCAGATCTCGCGGACGCGCTGGAAGTAGCCGGGCGGCGGCGGGAAGCAGCCGCCGGAGTTCTGGCAGGGCTCGAGGAACACCGCCGCGACCGAATCCTCGCCCTCGCGCAGGATGGCGCGTTCGATCTCGTCAGCGGCCCAGACTCCGAACGCGGTGAGGTCGTCGGCCACGAAGGACGGCGCGCGGTAAAAGTTCGTGTTCGGCACCCGGACACCACCCGGCGGCAGGGGCTCGAACGGCTCCTTGATCCCCGGCAGGCCGGTGATCGCGAGGGCGCCCATCGAAGTGCCGTGGTAGGCGATGGAGCGGCTGAGGACCTTGTACCGGGACGGCTGCCCGATGGCCTTGAAGTACTGCTTCGCAAGCTTCCAGGCTGACTCGACAGCCTCCGAGCCGCTGCTGGTGAAGAACACCCGGTTGAGATCGCCGGGGGCCATCCCGGCTAGCCGCTCCGCGAGCTCGATGGCCTGCGGGTGCGCATAGGACCAGAGCGGGAAGTACGCAAGCTGACTGGCCTGACGAGCGCCGGCCTCAGCAACCTCTGTGCGGCCGTGCCCGATCTGGCTGACGAACAGCCCGGCCAGGCCGTCCAGGTAGCGCTTGCCGTTCTGGTCGTACACATACTGGCCCTCGCCGCGGACGATGACGGGGACGTCGCTGTCCGCGTACGACGACATGCGGGTGAAGTGCAGCCACAGGTGGCGCTTGGCCTTCTCCTGCAGCTCCGCGATGTCGTCCTTGCTGTATGCCGTCGTCATCTGGTCCCCCAGCTGTAGGTCTGCTTGCAGAGTTTCAGGTACACGAACGTCTCCGTCGCCGTAACGCTCGGAATCGAGCGGACCCGGCCGAGGATCTCCAGGAGCTGGTCGTCGTTCTCACAGACGACCTCGATCAGCAGGTCAAAGGAGCCCGCCGTAATGACGACATAGTCGATTTCCTCCATCGCGGCGAGCTGCTGGGCGACACGCTCCAGGTCTCCGCCGCAGCGGATGCCCACCATTGTCTGACGGGGGAATCCCAGCGTCATCGGGTCAGTGACGGCGACGATCTGCATAGCGCCTACGTCGATGAGCCGCTGGACGCGCTGGCGGACCGCCGCCTCAGACAGCCCGACGGCCTTTCCGATCGAGGCATAGGAACGCCGGCCGTCCTGCTGGAGCTGCTCGATGATCTGCTTGGAGATGTCATCGAGCACGATGCGGCTGTCCGGCTCGCGGCCGCCTGAGGCCGCCCGGCTCCGGGCTCCCGTGTTGAGCGGGGTCACTGGCGTGTGTGCCATGCCCAGCCCTCCTTTGCATACCTCATCGTGCCATCTTAACCGCTAAGTCAACTGATTCCGTAGACTCTGACCCAAATTATTACTGATTCACTTGTGAGATGTCCTGTTCTCTGCCAGGGTCGTAGCCGAAGCCTGGTCGGCCCACTGAAGGAGCGTCGTGGCAGGAGCAGCAGGAGCCGGCCGTATGCCGGTACTCGCCAACTTCGTCGGAGGGCAGTACGTCCCGGCGGCGGACGGCCGCACCAGCGATGTCGTGGATCCGAGTACCGGTGAGGCGTACCTGCAGGCGCCTGTCTCCGGGCCGGCCGACGTAGATGCTGCCCTGCATACCGCCGCGACGGCCTTCGAGGCCTGGCGGGACACGACGCCCGCCGAGCGGAGCCTCGCCCTGCTGAAGTTTGCCGACGCTATCGAGGCCAGGGCTGAGGACCTGGTCGAGGCCGAGTCGCGGAATACGGGCAAGCCGGTGGCCCTGACAAGGGCCGACGAAGTCCCGCCGCTCGCAGACGAGCTGCGCTTCTTTGCCGGTGCCGCCCGCCTGCTCGAGGGCAAGTCGGCCGGGGAGTACCTGCGTGGTCACACCTCCATGATCCGCCGGGAGCCAGTCGGTGTCTGCGCCCAGGTGACCCCCTGGAACTACCCGATGATGATGGCGGTATGGAAGTTTGCCCCTGCGCTGGCGGCCGGCAACACCGTCGTCCTGAAGCCGTCCGACACCACCCCGGTCTCGACGCTGCTCCTCGCCGAGATCGCGGCTGAGTTCTTGCCGCCGGGTGTTTTCAACGTCGTCTGCGGCGACCGCGACACGGGCCGGGCGCTGGTGTCGCACGAGATCCCGCAGATGGTGTCCATCACGGGGTCCGTGCGGGCTGGCATCGAGGTCGCGCAGGCGGCCGCGGCCGGACTCAAGCGGGTCCACCTGGAGCTGGGCGGCAAGGCCCCGGTCGTGGTTTTCGACGACGCTGACGTCGAGGCCGTGGTGCAAGGCGTCACGGATGCCGGGTACTACAACGCCGGCCAGGACTGCACGGCGGCTACCCGCGTGCTCGCGGGCCCCGGCATCAGTGCTGATCTCACCGACGCGCTGATAGCCAAGGTGGCGACCGTGACGACTGGCGGCCGCGACGTCGAGGACGCCTATTACGGCCCGCTCAACAACCCGGCGCAGCTCGCACGGGTCGAGGGCTTCCTGTCGCGCGCGCCCGAACATGCCACGGTGGCGGCCGGCGGGCACCGGGTCGGTGAGCAGGGCTTCTGCTTCGCTCCGACACTAGTGACCGGGCTCCGGCAGGATGACGAGATGATCCAGGACGAAGTGTTCGGCCCGGTCGTGACCGTGCAGCGGTTCAGCTCCGAGGAGGAGGCGCTGCGCTGGGCCAACGGGGTGAAGTACGGCCTGGCGGCCAGCGTGTGGACGCGGGATCACGGCCGGGCTATGCGGGCGGCGCGGGCGCTCGACTTTGGCGCTGTCTGGATCAATACCCACATTCCGTTCGTCTCGGAGATGCCCCACGGCGGCTTCAAGCACTCCGGCTACGGCAAGGACCTGTCCGGCTACGGCTTCGACGACTACACCCGCATTAAGCACGTGATGAGCAACATCGACGCCTGAGAGCGGCGCCCGTCTGTCACGAGGCGTTGGTGAGCAGCATCACCTCGCTGTCGCTCGGCGCTGAGCCGGTCTGCTCGACGCCCAGCGCGAAGCAGGTCGTGGTGGTGGGGCAGGTGACGTCGATCACCCCGCCGACCCCGGCGGGTGGCGTCGACAGCGCCCAGGTCGACCCGCCGTCGGCGGTCGAGGCGAGCAGGCCCTCGGCCTGGCCGATGCCGGAGAACTCCTGCCGCTTGGTGAAGCTGGTGCGAGGATCCGGCAGCGCGGCGCCGGCGAGCCAGCACGACGACGAGCTGGCGCAGGACATCGAGCCGAAGCCCCAGCCATGGTAGGAAGCCGATGGTGCGTGCAGCCCGGAGGTACTTACCTTGTGCCAGGTCTGGCCGCCGTCCACGGTTTCGAACACCGCAGCCGTCGCGACGGCGTAGCAGTCGGTGGCGTCTGGGCAGGTCAGCGAGGTGACTTGCCCGTCGGCGGCACTCGGTGGCGCCAAGGATGCCGACCACGTCGCCCCCCCGTCGTCGCTGGTGTACGCGGTTCCGGACAGGGGCCGGACGCCCTGCCCGGAGAATTGTCCAGGTCCCCCCTTGAACCGGGTATAGGGGCCGACAATCGATCCGACGGTGACGCAGGTCGGTCCAGTGCAGCTCAGGTCGCTCGGCACGTAGTCCCCGGACGATGGTGAGCGAAGCGGGTCCTGGGTCCAGCTGGTTCCTCCGTCGGAGGTCGTGAAGACCTCCGAGAACGAGCCGGAGAAGTCGCCGTGGTAGGCGATAACGACGCATGACGAGATCGTGGCGCACGACATTGCGTCCGCCGCCAGTCCGCTTTGCGAGGGGCTCGGAGGAGCCGTAGGCAGGCCGCCCAGGCTCGCCGCCGGGCCGGGCTGGGAGGTCCACGCCTGCCCGCCGTCGGTGGTGGTGAGGAATGTACTCCCACGACCGGCGATGTCCGCCAGGACGTTGCAATCCCGGGCGTCCGGGCACGAGATCTGCGGCCCCGATGTCGCCGTCCCGGTGCCGGCCGCCTGCTGCCAGGTGGTGCCACCGTCGCTGGTGTACTCGAGGTGCCCGCCGGCCGAGTCGGCGTAGCAGGTGGTGTCGCTCGGGCATACCAGCGAGAAGGTCTGCTGGTAACCCGACGGGGACAGCGCCTGCCACGACGAGCCGGCCGCCGAGACCTGGCTCACCAGCCGCCAGGCGGGGTGGCTGATCGAAGGGCCGGCGACGGGCCGCGGTCCGGGGGTGGTGGCCGCGAGCGAGGCGGTTACGAGGCCGACTGCAAGCAGGCAGGCCAGCGCCGCGGTCCCGCCGGCAACCCGTAGGCGCGCCCGGCGGGCCCGCAGCTGCGCGCTGCGCTCCAGGGCACGCTCGTACAGGTGCCGGAGCTCGGTCTCGCCGGGTTCCGGCGTGTCAAAATCACGCGAGTGAAGCAAGGTGCTCCTCCTTCAGGTCCTGGTCCATGTCCTGGCGCAGTCCGGCGAGGCCCCGGCGCAGGTGCGTCTTCACCGTCCCGTGGCTGATGTCGAGGGTCTGCGCCACCTGGGTCTCCGACATGCCGACCAGGTAGCGCAGCACGACCACCTCGCGCTGGCGCCGCGGGAGCTGTCGCAGGGCGGCGGCGAGGGCCTGGCGCAGGACGATCCCTTCGGCCGGGTCCGACACGTCCGCGGGTTGCGCGGTTCCGCGGCTGCTGCCCGCGATAGAGCGCTCCTCGCCGGGCCAGGTGCTGCCCGGTGCCACGTCGTCGCGGGTACCGGGCGTGGCGCGCGGAAGGCGGCGGATCGCCTCGTTCACCGCCACCCGCAGCACCCACCGCTCGCGCCACGGTTCCGGGCCGATGCGCTGCCAGCGCAGGTGCGCCTTCGCCATCGCCTCGATGGCCGCGTCCTCGGCAGCGGCGTGCTCCCCAGTCACCCTGCGGGCCACGGCCACGGTCTTGGGAAAGGCCGCCCGGAAGAACGCCTCGAACTCGTGCTCGTCGCCGGCCCGCTTCGGTCTCACACCCCTATAACCCTTCCGGTCGTGGAATCTGGATGACAAGGCCGGCATGTTTCCTGAACGCACGTCCGGGACGCGTCGCCGAGACAGCCGCGGCGGGCCGGGCGACGACAGGGTCGCGAGCGACTGGGACGATGTCCAGCGGCCACAGCACCTGAACCAGCAGCACCTCGTCCCGGACAGTGTTCTTGAACGGGACGCGCGCCCGCTTGACCTACTTTCACAGACCTGTGTGTCCGTCGACGACTTCGTCACGTCGAACTTCGTCGGCGGAGCCAGCGTGCTGACGAGTCGCCGCCACGCTTAACCCCGTGCCCATCTCACCTGCGGGTTTCGAAGTATTGACCGCGAACGCCAGGCTTTTGGCGCTAAGGTCCGACTGGCAAACGTGGGGGGAGGGGCTGCCGATGCCAGACGTCGCACTGCCTGATAGCGACCCGGCCATCTGGCGCGGCCTGACTGCCCCGCGGATATCCCGCCGCAGCGTGCTGCGGTCCGGCGGCCTGGCCGCCGGCCTGCTCGGCGCAGGCGCCCTGACCGGCCTCCTCGCCGGGTGCGGAGACGGCGGGCAGTCGCCGGCCGAAGCGGCCGCGCGGGCAGTAGGCTCAGCGTCCTGGTGGCGCAAGCAGAAGCTGCACTACACCGTGAACTTCGCGAACTGGCCCGACTACATCGACCTGCTCGGCGGCAAGCACCCGACGCTGGAGCACTTCGCCAACCTCACCAGGATCAGCGTCAATTACTCCGAGCCGGTCAGCGAGAACCTGCCGTTCTTCAACTCGATCCGGCCGGCGCTGCAGCACAAGGAGTACACCGGCTACGACATCATCGTGACTACGAACAACAGCCCGGCCCTCGGCGAGCTCATCAGCAACGGCTGGCTGATCCCGCTGGACCAGTCGATGATGGCCAACTTCCAGGCGTACGCCGGCTCACTGGTGCGCAACCCGCCGTGGGATCCCGGCAACACCTACACCATGGCCTGGCAGTCCGGCTGGACCGCGGTCGGCTACAACTCCTCGGTGGTTAAGAATCCCGGCGACAGCGTCGGCCTCCTCTTCGACAAGCAGTACGCGGGCAAGGTCGGCATGATGAGCGACCCGTACGAGCTGGGCAGTGTCGGGCTGCTGGCCATCGGCGTCGACCCGGCGACATCGACCGAGTCGGACTGGCACAAGGCAGCGACCCTGCTGAAGCAGCAGAAGAGCGACGGCATCGTCAGCGGCTACTACGAGCAGAACTACATCGACAACCTCAAGAGCGGCAAGATCGTCGTGTCCCAGGCTTTCTCCGGCGACATCTTCCAGGCAAACCTGCAGCAGCGGTACAGCGACCTGCAACTGCTGATGCCGAAGGAAGGCGGGATGTTCTGGACTGACAACATGTGCATCCCGATGTACGCGCAGAACCCGAGGGACGCCATGACGCTGATGGACTACTTTTATCAGCCGCAGATCGAGGCGGTCATCGAGTATTACAACGACTACGTCTGCCCGGTTCCGGACGCGCGGCTGGTGCTCCTCGATCCGACTGGCTGGGCCGCACGGGAACTGTCGGCCATGCGCTCAGAGGTTGGGGAGCCGCCGAGCGTGACCGCGGACTCGCCGCTCGTCTTCCCGACGCCTCAGTACCGCCAGCGGTCTATGAACTACTACCAGTTCCAGACACCGGAAGAGCTCGCTGCCTGGAATGCGCTGTTCGAGCCGATCGCCGCGACTAGCTGACCGGCGGTGCCTTGCATGACCACCTCGCCGGCCGCCGGCGCTCTGGCGGCGGCTCGGCCGGTGCCGTACTGGCTGGACCAGCCAGACGCGCCGGCGCCCGAGGCCGCCCTCCACGGCAGCGTCGTCGCCGACCTCGCGGTCATCGGGGGCGGCTTCACCGGCCTGTGGGCCGCTCTGCAGGCCATCGAGGACGATCCTGGCCGCGACGTCGTCCTGCTGGAGGGCCGCCGGCTGGCCTGGGCCGGCACCGGGCGGAACGGCGGCTTCTGCTCGGCTAGCCTGACCCACGGCCTCGCCAACGGGCACGACCGGTTCCCGGCCGAGCTCGGCACTCTCGAGCGCCTCGGCCTGCGCAACCTCGACGAGATCGAGGCCGCGATTGCCCGCTACGGCATCGACTGCGATTTCGCCCGCACTGGCGAGCTCTCGGTCGCCACCCAGGCCTGGCAGGCGGACGGCCTGCGGGAGACCGCAGGGCTGGCGGCCGGGCTCGGCATCAGCGGCGACGGCATGCGGCTGCTCGATGCCGCGGCGGTGAGAGCTGAAGTGCAGTCGCCGACGTACCTGGCGGGTCTGTGGGATACCCGTGGCTGCGCCACGGTCGATCCGGCCCGGCTCGCCCGGGGCCTGCGCCTGGCCTGCCTGGAGGCCGGCGTGCGGATCTTCGAGGGCAGCGCGGTGCGCGCGGTGACGTCTGAGCACGGCCCGGCGGGCGAGCTCACCCTCAGCACAGCGAGCGGCAGCGTCAGCGCCCGCCGGGTGGCGCTGGCCACCGGCGCGTTCTCGCCGCTGCTGCGCCGGCTGCGCTACTACCTGATCCCGGTGTATGACTACGTGCTGATGACCGAGCCGCTGACCGCCGGGCAGCTCGCGAGCATCGGCTGGCAGCACCGGCAGGGCGTCGGCGACAGCGGCAACCAGTTCCACTATTACCGGCTGACAGCCGACAACCGGATCCTGTGGGGCGGCTACGACGCGGTCTACTACTACGGGAGCATCATCACGGCAGCCCGGGATCAGCGCCCGGCTACCTTCACCCGCCTCGCGGAGCACTTCTTTGCCACGTTTCCTCAGCTTGAGGGCGTTAGGTTCACCCACAAATGGGGCGGCGTCATCGACACGTGCTCGCGCTTCTGCGCGTTTTTCGGCACCGCGCGGGGCGGCCGCCTGGCGTACGCCGCGGGCTACACCGGGCTGGGCGTCGGTGCCAGCCGCTTCGGCGCCCGCGTGCTGCTTGACCTGCTGGGCGGCGAGCCGACGGAGCTGACCGAGATTGAGCTGGTGCGGACGCGGCCGCTGCCGTTCCCGCCCGAGCCGCTGCGGTCGGCGGGCGTCCAGCTCACCCGGTGGTCGCTGGCCCGGGCTGACGAGCACGGCGGCCGCCGCAACCTGTGGCTTCGCGCGCTCGACAAGGCGGGTCTCGGCTTCGACTCCTGACGGTAGCGCCTCTGCGCGGCCGGGTACCTGCTCAGCGGGACCACGAAAGGGGAGCGATGCATCTCGTGCAGCGCCCGGACCGGACGCAGGTCTGGACCGCGGTCGTCGAGTGCAGCGTCCTGGGGCTGGCCGCCACGCTGAGCTACTGGCTCGTCGCGACCTGGCTAACCTTTCTTCACTCGGTGTCACCCGCCGACGACTTGGTGGGCGGGGTCTGGGCAGCGATCGCGACTGTCTTCGTCACCCGGAGCACGTACCAGCAGAGCATCACCGCGGCGGTCACCCGAGTGCTCGCCACGCTGGTGAGCTTCGTGCTCTGCGAGCTCTACCTGATCTTCCTGCCGTTCCACCTGTGGGGATTCGCGCTGCTGCTCGGCCTCAGTGCCCTCATCCCGATCCTGGCCGGCCGCCCCGCCGAGGCGGTCACCGCGGCGATCACCACAGCGGTCCTGCTGCCGCTGTCCCAGCTGAGTCCGCACCAGGCCTGGGAGCAGCCCATCCTCCGGCTCGCCGACACGATCGTGGGGATCGCCGTCGGGATCGCGGCCGCCTGGCTGAGTCGCCGCCTCATCGGCTCGGCAGCTAGCGGCAAGGCCAGCTAAGCAGCCTGGCCGGCGGCCTCCGGCTCGGCGGCCGCCGGCCCGGCAGGCGTCCACGGGCGAAGCGCGAGCGCGAGCGCAGGAAAGATCAGGACGGATAGCAGCGCAGCGCCGACGAGTGCGGCGGAGGTCGCCGGGGTCAGGAGGCTGAGACTCCGGCCGACCTCAGCCACGACGACCGGAAACGTCAGCGTGGTGGCCTGCAGCAGCCCGGCGGCGAGCGCGGGCCGGGTGCCTAGCGCGCGCCGGTACATCAGTGCGGGAAGTGCTCGCGCGACGAGGATGCCGGCGAGGATTGCCGGCACCAGGACCAGCGACGATGGGCTCGCGAAGAGCGATCGAAGGTCGAACTGAACTCCGGTCACGATGAAAAAGACGGGAACGAGAAATCCGAAGCCGATCGCGTTCAGCTTGCCCTCGTAACGCTCCTGGCCGGGCCGGTCATCGGTGTCGGCGATGTTGAGCACGACGCCACCGACGAAAGCTCCGAGCAGGGCATCGACGCCGAATTCATGCGCGAGCGCGGAAAATGCGAGCAGGATCACGAACGCGCCGCGGACGCGCAGCTGCGACGTCGACTGATCGGTAGCCAGCAGGGCAGAGTGCAGAAACGGCGACTGCCACAAGCGGCGCAGGCCGATCGCGCCCAGAACGGCGGCGCCGCCGAGTGCGGCCACGTAGGCGACCTGTGCCCAGGTGGGCTCGGGGTCGGCAGAGAACAGGACAGTGAGCAGCAGCAGGCCGCCGAACTCGCCGACGGAGCCGGCCATCACCGCGGTCTGACCGAAATCGGTATCGATCTCGCCGGCGTCACGGAGGACGGGCACCATGACGCCCAGCGAGCTCGCCGTGATGGCGAGCACGAGCAGCCGCACGTCACCGCCGTGCCCGACGAGCCTCAGCCCGATGGCAATGGGAATGGCCACGACCAGACTGACCGCGAAGCTGCTGCCGGTGAGCCGGAACGCCGGCCCGCGGAATCGCCCGATCTCGATCTCGCGACCGGCCAGGAACAGCAGGAAGCCGAAGCCCAGCAGGTACAGGACGTAGACGCCGCCTACTGGCTGGACCAGGCCAAGGCCCTGCGGGCCGATGGCAATGCCCGCCAGTACCTCCAGGACGACCGGCGGCACCAGCCGTCGCGGGATGACAAGCGCGATCAGCGGGGCGACGAAGGCGGCGACGGCGACCGCGAGCAGCCCCGCGAACTGAACGCTCACCACACCCCCCGGCCACTTCTTACCCGGCGCCTGCGGTCCGAAGCGGGGGCCCCGCGGTCAGGAGTGGTGCGGAAGGGAGGCCAGCCAGGACGCGTTCACTGAGTCCAGGTCGACCGCGTTCGCCCGGCCATTGATCGTGCCCGCCGAGCCCTGGATGGCCGCGTTAGTCTGCTGCTGCTCGATCGGTGCAATGCCCGACCAGCCGCCGTACGGCGTGGGCATGGGCCGCAGCACGGGATAGCCGGCCGGGTACGGGGCTGGGAACGGCTGGCCGGAGCCGGGCGCCTGGCCGTCCATCAGCGGGTGGCTGCTGAAGGCTGTGCTGGCGCCCATGACGGCCTGCCAGCCTGCTGCGTAGCTGTACACGACGGGTGTCTGCCCGAGCGCCGTGACCTGGTCGATCAGGAGCGGCGTCAGCGGGATGCCGGGCCCGGGCTCGATGTCGAGGACAGCAAAGCTCAGGTGTGCTCGCAAAGCCGGCGGCAGGCCTGTGATAGCCGCGGGCAGGCAGTTGACGTTGCGGGCGTAGACGGCATAGTCGAGGCCGGCATTCGCGGCATCCTGGATCTGGGCCACCGCAGACGGGTCGATCGTGCAGCCGCTGACGGCACGCGAGCAGCCGTTCCCGGCGCACTCGGACGACCAGCGAATCGGGTCGGTGATGAACACCGCGAAGCCGTCGGCGCGGATGGTCTTCCAGTCCGCCGGCGTGAAGGCGTCGCCGGTCCCGGTAGACACTCCTGCCTCGTCGAATCCCCGGACCGCTGCCGGCGCCGTCGTCGGGGAGTGGCTGGCCGCCGGATGGCCGGAGCTCCCGCAGCCGGCCACGGCCAGCGTCCCGGCCAGGGCGGCGATCAGCGCCGCGCTGACCGGAATCTTCCGGTTCGTGGAATGTGTGGGCATCCAGGTCCGATCGTCAGGAGGCGGCGCTGCCCGGCAGCGCTATGCCGGTGAGCATGCCCGGGCCAGGCCAGTTACTCACGGCACTCTGCGGGTCGGCTATTCCCCCGTCCGGGCCAACGTGGCAAGTGTCATATTCGGCGCCGGACGGATGACCTGGCCTGGTCGGCCGGGTTGTAACTGCGAGAGCAACGACAACCGAGTCCGCACGAGTCACGCCCGAGAACGTGAGTCGCAGATCCCCCCGCGAAGCGCTGAGGGCGGACACGGAGGCCAGCCCCCCATGAAGATCAACCCCATTGCAATAGCTGCTGTCCTGCCCGCCGCCGTGGCCGGAATCGCGCTGAGCGTCGCGGCGCCGCTGGCCCAGGCGTCGGCATCGGCCGCGCCAGTGGCAGCCGCGCACGCGCCGGCCCGGCACGTGGCCAGGGTCGCGGCACATCAGGCAGTCAAGCCCAAGCCGAAGACCCGGCACCATCATCGTCACCATCACCACCACGCAGCTGAGGCGGGCGCGAGCGATGCCGCCTCCGGCAGCCAGGACTCGGCGCAGGCCGCTCCGTCCGTGACCGCCGGTGAGTCCTCCTTCGAGCAATGCGTCGCCTGGCGGGAAAGCGGCGACACCCCCACGGATCCGGACGGCCTGTTCGGCATCCTGCCGTCTACCTGGGCGCAGCTTGGCTACTCCGGCACCGCCGGTCAGGCGCCGGTCGCGCTTCAGCAGGTCGCCTTCAGCCGGCTCTATGCCGAGTACGGTGCGCAGCCGTGGGCGCCCTCCGACGGCTGCTGACAGGCACCACGCTGGCGTTGCCAGGCCCGGAACTCGAAGCGAGTTCCGGGCCCGTTTGCGCAGCTCAGACGGCATTATTCCCGATCGGCCCCAACGTGAGTTGTTTCATAATCTGCTCGTTCACCAGGCAGAATGCCTGGATCGGCGGGTCTACTGGCGGTTGCTTACCGACAGTTACGCCCAGTCAGGCCGCAGTGATCATCTCCTCGCAGGCGGCCGACGAGAGGAGCCGCCGAGCGCCGACACGGCCGCGACGACGTCGTCGCGTGCATGTCCTGACCATGACCATGGCTCCCCGAGAGCACATGGCGCTCTAGTCACGCCCGACATCGTGAGTCCGGTAAGCCGCTTGCTGTGGCCTGCCGCGAAGCGCTGAGGGCGGACGAAGGAGGCTCACCCCTCCCATGAAGATCACTCACATCGCAACAGCCGCCGTCGTGCCCGCCGCTATCGCGGGCGCAGCGATCTCGCTGGCGGCGACCTCGCACGCCGCGCCCCGCCACACCGCCAGCCCCGCGCCGAAGCACAGCGCAAACGCGGCGGCGGTCCGGGCGACGGCGGCCCGGGGCACTCAGTCCGCGGCATCCGCCGGCCAGTCCGCGACTCATGTGTGGGTCACCGTGCGGGCCGGTCAGACCCTGAGCGGAATCGCCGCAGCCCACCGCATGAGCTGGCAGGCGATCTACGCCACCCCGCCGAACACGCGCGTCCTGCACAACCCGGACGTGCTGACCGTCGGCGAGCGGCTGCGGATCCCTGCCGACCCCGGGCTGCGCGCCGCGCAGTTCGACCGGAAGTACGCCGCCGGCCTTCGGCAGGAGGCAGCGGCGACCCCGGCCGCGTCCGTTCCGGCCGCGCACAGTGACGACAGCGGTGCCGCGCTGACGGCCGGCGAGTCGTCGTTCGAGCAGTGCGTGGCATGGCGGGAGAGCAGCGACACGCCGACGGACCCGGACGGGCTGTTCGGGATGCTGCCGTCTACCTGGCAGTCGCTCGGCTACTCCGGCACGGCCGGTGAGGCGTCCGTCGCCGTTCAGAAGGAGGCGTTCGCCCGCCTGTACGCCGAGGAAGGTACGGCGCCGTGGGCGCCGTACGACGGCTGCTGACAGGCCGGCTCGCACACTCCGGTCCTGACTGCCCGCTGCGGGGAGCCAGGACCGGAGCCACGAGTCCGGAAACGAGGTTCAGCCGAACTCGGCAACGACGTCGTCCGCGGTCATCGGCTTGGAGAACATCGGATAGTCGTAACTGATGGCGTTCTCGTGCTCGGCGACGGAGGTCGCGGCCGTGCAGTCGGTGAGCGTGATCACCTGATAGCCGTTCTCGTATCCGGTGCGCATCGTCGACTCGACGCAGCAGTTGGTCAGGAACCCGCCGAGCACGATCGTCGTGATGCCCTTGCTGCGCAGGATGAAGTCCAGGTTTGTGCTGGCGAAGGTGTCCAGGCCGCGCTTGCCCTCGACGACGATGTCGCCGGCCTGCGGCGCGAGGGAGTCGACGATCGCGGCGCCCCAGGTGTCCTTGACGAAGGCGCTGCCGTCGACGACGCCCTTGAGGATGCCGTAGGGATGCCTGCTGAGCTCGTTGTACCCGGCGGCGAACGTGATCGGCGCGTGCATGATTGTTGCTCCCGCAGCCCGGGCGGCGTCGACCACCTTGCGGGTGTTCGCGAGCATGCCGGTCTTGTCCATCACCTCGGCGACGGCGCCGTGTAGCACACCTCCCTCAGAGGTGAACTCGTTCTGGTACTCGATCAGCACGACCGCAGTGGTAGCCGGGTCCAGTGACATGGATTCCTCCTCGCCGCGAGGCGCTTCGGGATGGGTGCTGCGCAGTAGTCACAACGCTAGCTGTCCGGCGCTGATCTGGCTCCTGGCGAGTGTCCGACTCGGGAGCTAACGTCTGTGTTATGACAGCGGTGACGACCATCGACTACACGACCGCAGGCCCGCTGACCGATCTGCGGCGGGCTGGCACGCAGGCGCTCAGCGGCCTTCCGGCAGATCCCGTGGCACTGTGCGCTCTCGTTCCCGGCCTGGTGGTGCATCCGCTCGCGACCGACGGCCTCGGGCTGGCGCGGGAGCGCTTCGCCGAGAGCCAGCTGCGGTCGGCTGCCAGCATCATCGCCCGGCTGCTTGAGCTGGACCCCGCCCCGCTCGCCGTCCGGCGCGAGCCCGCGCAGCGCGTCGTCGGCACCTGCCGGAACTTCGTGGTGCTCAGCTGTGCTCTGCTGCGCTGGCGGGGCATCCCGGTGCGGGCTCGCTGCGGCTTCGGCATGTACTTCCAGGCCGGCCTCGGCCTGGACCACTGGATCACCGAGTACTGGAGCGGCCAGCAGGAGCGCTGGGTGCGGGTCGACACCCAGCATCTCGAGAACGACTTCGTCGCGGCTCCTGCCGACCTGCGACCGGGCGAGTTCCTGACCGGGGGCGAGGCCTGGAGCGCGGTCCGGGCCGGCACCGCTGACGGGCGGAAGTTCGGTGTCGTCGGCACGGAGAACTTCGGGCCGGCCGAGGTCCGGGGCAATGCCGTCCGCGACCTGGCCGCGCTCGCCAAGCGGGAGATGCTGCCCTGGGATGAGTGGGGGCGGATGGAGGAGTCCTACCGGGGCGAGACGGGGGCCGATTACGACGCGCTCGTCGACGAGATCGCCGCGGCCTGCGCGGCTGATGATCCGGGCGCCGTCGCGTCGCTGTACGACCGCGAGGAACTGCGGGTGCCCGCCGGCCTGCTGTGCTGAACAGTCCCGCGCAGAACAGTCCCGGCTGAGCGCTGGTGCAGGGTTGCGCGGTTACGGCAAGGTGGCGGCGAGCGCCGTATAAGCGTCGAGGACCGAGTCCCAGAACGCCGGGACATCGATGGTGGTTGCGACCAGCGCATTGCGATGCTCTGGCGAGGCGCGGAAGTCCGTGACTGTCATCCCCGACGTCCACCGGCCGGTCGTCTCGACGATCACCTGCGCGGCCTCACAGCCGAGCACGGCGGGCCGGGCCACGTACGCGACCGCGCAGACGTCGTGCACTTCCAGGCCGTGTGTCGGGTCTGTCGCTGAGCCGGCTTCGTCGCCGTCGGCGTAGCTCAGCAGGCAGGGCAGGACGAGGTCGGTCGCAGGCCAAGGCTCCGGACGCGCTCGATGACCGCGGCATCCGCGGTAGCCTGCAGCGTCACGTCCAGGCCCACCATCGTGACCGTCCACCCGGCGGAGAAGACGATGGCTGCGGCCTCGGGGTCGACCGCGATGTTGAACTCGGCCGCGGGCGTGATGTTGCCGCGGGCACTGGATCCGCCCATGATCACGAAGTCCCGCACGCTGCTGGCGAGAGCAGGCTCCTGGCGCAGGGCGAGCGCGATGTTGGTCAGCGGTCCGGTGGCGACAAGGGTGATCTCGCCCGGCGCAGACCGCACAGTGTCGATGATGAAGTCGGTGGCATAACCAGGGCGCGGAGCCGTCACGGGGGCCGGGAGCCTGGCGCCGCGCAGCCCGTCGGTTCCGTGCACTTGCTCGGCGGTCACCGGGACGCGCAAGAGCGGAACTGCACTGCCCCTAGTGACGGGCACGTCGGCGGCACCGAGGAAATCCAGCACACGCAGGGCGTTGCCGGTGGTCTTGTCAAGGCCGACATTGCCGCCGACAGTGGTGATGCCGACCAGGTCGATGTCCGGTCTGCCGACGGCGTAGGCGATGGCCAGCGCGTCGTCAACGCCGGGGTCACAGTCGAGGAGGATCTTCGTGGCCGCGCCGGGGTGCTGCGTCATCAGGTCCTGTCGTGGCGGGTCAGCCGCAACTCGGGGAGCGGGGGAGCGCCTGCGGTCAGCAGCGCATGGATGCGGTCGTGGTCGAGGTGGTCGGCAACGAGATCAGCAAGGCGCTCCAGCCTGGCCTCACGGATCGACTCGAACGATACGTTCCGGGCGACCGTAAAGCTGCGGCCGGCGACCTTGGCCACGTAGCCGAGGTACTCGCGCCGGAAGCTGTCGTTCTCCAGCAGCCCGTGCCACACCGTACCCGCGACTGCCTCAACCCGGCAGCCCTCGTCGGCGAAGAACGGCTCGCCGCCGTCCCGGCTGATGACGCCGTGATGGATCTCGTAGCCCTGCACGACCACTCCGTCGGCGAGCGTCCGCTGCGGCCGGGCCAGCACTTTCTCCAGGCCGAACTCGGTCCGCACCGGGAGCAGGCCAAGACCGGTCACGTCGCCTGCGCCGCTCTCCACGTCGTCGTGGATGACCGTGCCGAGCATCTGGTAACCGCCGCAGATACCGAGGACCGGCAGCCCGCGGGCGCTGTGGCGGGCGATCGCCTCGCCAATCTGCCGCTCGCGCAGCCAGGCCAGGTCGCGCACGGTCGCCCGGCTGCCCGGCAGGATCACGAGGTCGGCGTCGGCGAGTTCGGCCGCCTGCCGGACGAATCGCACGACCACGCCGGGTTCGCAGGCGAGTGCGTCCATGTCGGTGTGGTTGCTCATCCGCGGCACTGCGATCACGCACACGCGCAGCACGTCGTCACCGATCGGCGGGCTGCCGGACCGCAGCAGCGCCCAGTCGATCGCGTCCTCGGAATCGACGCCGATGTCGCTGGTGAACGGAAGCACGCCCAGTACCGCGCGGCCCGTCAGTTCCTCCAGCATGTCGAGGCCCGGCTTGAGCAGCGTGACGTCGCCGCGGAACTTGTTCACGATGAAGCCCGCCAGAAGCGCCTGATCGGCGGGGTCGAGCACCGCGAGCGTGCCGGCGAGCGAGGCGAACACGCCGCCGCGGTCGATGTCTCCGACGAGTACGGCCGGTATGGCTGCTGCCCGGGCGAAGCCCATGTTGACGATGTCGGTCTCGCGCAGGTTGATTTCTGCCGGGCTGCCCGCGCCCTCGCAGATCACCACCTCGAACCGGTTCGCCAGTTCACGGTAAGCACTCGTCACAATATCGAGCAGGGTTTCGCGCGGCCCGCGGGTCCAGTAGGCCGCGGCATCGGTCTCGGTGACGGCCTTGCCCAGCACGATTACCTGGCTGCTGGTATCGCTGCCGGGCTTCAGCAGCACCGGGTTCATGATCGCCTCGGGCTCGATGCCGCAGGCGCGGGCCTGGGCGGCCTGGGCGCGGCCGATCTCCTCGCCCGCCCGGGTGACATAGGAGTTCAGCGACATGTTCTGGGCCTTGAACGGCGCCACGCTGA
Source organism: uncultured Actinomycetota bacterium (assembly GCA_963711535.1). Classification (GTDB taxonomy): domain Bacteria; phylum Actinomycetota; class Actinomycetes; order Streptosporangiales; family Streptosporangiaceae; genus JAJYUU01. The sequence goes on from CAVQEN010000020.1 coordinate 601,206, forward strand.
CGCCCTGCCGGGCCAGCCAGCGGCACAGTCCGGCTGTCACCGCCGACTTGCCCGCGTCCGATGTCGTCCCCGCGACCAGGAGTGCTCCCACTTGTCGCAGACTAGGCCACGCTCCGCAGGTCCGGGTGACCGGCATCGGCGCCCGCCTTCCCCCGCACCAGGCGCGCGTATACCGGGTATAACGGGGAACTTCGGGCTAGCCGGAGGCGGCCTGGAGCGCGAGCAGGGCCACGTGGAGCGAGAGCCGGGATTCAGCGGGCTCGAGGCTGACACCCAGAACGGCCTCGATCTGCCGCAGCCGCTCGTACAGAGTCGGCCTGGCCAGATGCGCGCGCTGCGCAGCGTCGGCCTTGTTCCCGCCGGCCTCCAGGTATGCCGTCAGCGCCGGCAGCAGTCGCGGGCTGGCCCGGTCGTCGTGCACGAGGATCGCGCTCAGCTCGCGTTCGGCGAAGGCCTGCACCCGGGGGTCGTCTCGCAGCAGGTGGAGCAGTCCGCGCAGCCGGAGGTCAGGCAGCCGGTAGTAGGCCTGGTCGCCGCCGGACCGGGCTGCTGCCCGGGCGACGTGGTCAGCCTCGAGAAGCGAGCGCTGCACCCCGGCGACGGAGTCGACTGCCGACCCGGCGCCGATCGCGTCCTCCGGCGCCAGATGCGGCCGGAGCTGGCCGGCCAGTCGCCTGAGCGCCGCGTCCGGGTCGGTCCGTGGCGGCAGCGCGAGCAGTGCCGCGACCCGGTCGTCGTCCAGGGAGCCGACTAGTGCCGGGACAGGCAGCTGGCGGCACGCGTCCGCGAGCGCGTCGGCGACGCTAGCGGCGCGGGCTGGCCCGGCAAGCGCTGGTGCAGAGTGCGTCGCTCCGGCCGGACCGGCCGCGCCCATGCTGCCGGCACCGGCAGACCGGCCTGGCCGGGCGCGGTCTGCGGCCGCGGCCGACTTGGCTACGCGCACCACGACTGTGACGAGCAGGCGCCCCGCGACCGGGACTCCGAGGGCCCGGGCGCGAGCTTCCGCTTCGGCCGGATCGCTGTAGCCGTTGCCGAGGAACGCCGACAGGATCGTCCGGTGGGCCTGGCGTTCGACGCTCTCCCGCTGGTGATCGAGCAGGCGCCCGAGCGCCAGCGTCGTCGCGGCCCGCTCGATGAGCGCGGTGTCACCGGGCCGGGGCGGCTCGCCGCGCAGCATGATCAGCCGTCCCCAGTCCTCGCCGCGGGCCCCGACAACCGTCACCAGCCAGCCGGACGCGGCATCGTAGCCGGTCCGGCCGGTCAGGCTGGCAGCGCGGGAGCGGCCGGAGAAGCCCGCGAGCAGGCTGGCGGCGTCGGCACCGAGCGGCGCGCAGGCCAGGACCTGGTGTGCCGGGCTCTCCAGGATGACCGGGCAGCCCGCCAGGGTCGCGGTCTGAGCGACCACCTCGTCGGCGGGTGCTCCGGAGACCGCGAGCTCGGTGAAGACCTGATGGAGTCGCTCAGCCGACCGCAGCTCAGCCAGCTGAGCGTCGATGATCCGGGCGTGCACAGCCTCGGTGATCTCGATGAACTGTGTCTCCCGCTCGAAGACGATGAGCGGCAGCTGGTGGTGAGCGGCGGCCGCGACGAGTGCGGCCGGCAGGCTGCGGGAATAGCGCGAGCCGAGCTCCACCGCCAGGGCGCTGATTCCGACGGCAGCGAGCTCCGCGACGTAGCGGGTCAGTCCGGCCGGATCCTCCGGCAGCGCGATGCCGGTGGACAGCACAAGCTCGCCGCCGCGCAGCAGGTGAGCCGCCTGCGCGAGCTCGATCACGTGCACCCAGCGGACGGGAGCGGTCAGCCGCTCGCCGCCAGCGAGCACGCGTGGCGCGCCGCTGCGGACAGGATCGAGAGCCAGCACTTCGGCGACGGTCGGCAGCATCGTCCGCACCTCCCGGGGCCCGGCCACCGCCCGGGCCGTGACGCGTCGTACACACTGTCGGGGCCCCGGCCACGTTACCTTACAGATCGTAACTTGGCTTGATCGCACGGTCGCGACACACTGGGCCCTGGGGGACGATGAGGGCACAGGGCTGAGCAGCGCATCGGAAGGCAGAGCAGCGCCATGGAGCAGGCAACCACGCATCGGACGCACTGGGTCAACGGCAAGCCATGGACCGGCGATGCGGCCGTCCGAGGCGACATCTACAACCCGGCGACCGGCCGGGTGTCCGGCACCGTGGACTATGCAACCGCGGCCGAGGTCGGCGCCGCGGTGGCGGCAGCGAAGGCGGCGCTGCCAGGCTGGCGCGAGACGTCGCTGGTCCGGCGGGCCGGAGTGATGTTCGAGTTCCGTGAGCTCGTCCGCAGGCACTCGGCCGAGCTGGCCGCCCGGATCACGGCCGAGCACGGCAAGGTGGCCTCCGACGCGGCCGGCGAGGTAGCCCGCGGCCTCGAGGTCGTGGACTTCGCCTGCGGGATTCCGCATCTGCTCAAGGGCGGGTTCTCGGAGAACGTGTCCACTGGCGTCGACGCGTACTCCATCCGGCAGCCTGTTGGCGTCGTCGCCGGCATCACGCCGTTCAACTTCCCGGCTATGGTGCCGATGTGGATGTTCCCGATCGCGCTGGCGTGCGGCAACACCTTCGTGCTCAAGCCGTCGGAGAAGGACCCGTCCGCGTCGCTGCTGCTGGCCGAGCTGCTGGCCGAGGCCGGGCTGCCCGATGGTGCGTTCAACGTCGTGCACGGGGCCAAGCCTGCGGTCGACGCGCTGCTCACCCACCCGGACGTCCGCGCGGTGAGCTTCGTCGGCTCGACCCCGATCGCGCGTTACGTCGCCGAGACGGCGACAAATCACGGCAAGCGCGTGCAGGCGCTCGGCGGTGCCAAGAACCACATGGTGGTGCTCCCGGACGCTGACCTCGACCTCGCGGCGGATGCTGTTGTGAACGCGGGCTTCGGCTCGGCGGGCGAGCGCTGCATGGCTATTTCCGTGCTCGTCGCCGTTGACCCGATCGGGGACGAGCTGGTCGGCAAGATCCAGGAGCGGATTGCCGGCCTGACCGTGGGCCCCGGTAACGAAGTGGGCTCGGACATGGGGCCGCTGGTCACGCGCGAGCACCGGGACAAGGTGGCGAGCTATCTGGACTCCGGTGTCGCGGACGGCGCGACGCTCGCCGTGGACGGCCGCGACCACCCGGTCACCGGCGGGGCGGCGGACGGCTTCTGGCTCGGGCCCACGGTGCTGGACCACGTGCGGCCGCAGATGCGCGCCTATCAGGACGAGATCTTCGGCCCGGTGCTGTCGGTCGTCCGCGCGGCGAGCTATGCCGAGGCGCTCGAGGTGATCAACGGCAACCCGTACGGCAACGGAACCGCGATCTTCACCAACGACGGCGGAGCGGCCCGACGGTTCACGCACGAGGTGGAGGTCGGCATGGTGGGCGTCAACGTGCCGATTCCGGTGCCGATGGCGTTCTACTCGTTCGGCGGGTGGAAGTCCTCGCTGTTCGGCGACACGCACGTGCACGGCACCGAGGGCGTCCATTTCTACACTCGCGGGAAGGCCGTTACCTCACGCTGGCTGGACCCGAGCCATGGCGGCGTCAACCTGGGATTCCCGGTGAACCAGTAGGCGCAGCGTTCGGCATGAGCCTTCCCCCCGAAGCACGGCCTGTCCGCGCGCGCGATCTCGGCATCCCGTTCGCCGGCACGCCCGGACGCTGGAACGCCATCACGGACGTGCCCGGCGTCGAGGTGGGCTTCGAGACGCTGATCCGCGGCGGCTCCGTCCGCACTGGGGTCACCGCCATTCATCCGCGCGGCGCGGCCGGTGCCGGCGATCCCGTCGCTGCGGGCTTCTTCTCGCAGAACGGCAACGGCGAGATGACCGGCCTGGCGTGGATCGAGGAATCGGGGACCTTCAGCGGACCGGTCGGCATCACCAACACGCATGCCGTGGGCGTCGTCCACGCCGGGATCGTGGCCTGGACCGTCCGGCACCACCCGGACCTCGCGCACGCCTGGCTGCTCCCGGTCGCGGCCGAGACCTGGGACGGGTACCTGAACGACATCAACGGCCATCACGTGACCGAGGAATCCGCCATCGCCGCCCTTGAGGCAGCGGCGTCCGGGCCCGTCGCCGAGGGATCGGTCGGCGGCGGCACCGGGATGAACTGCTATCAGTTCAAGGCAGGCTCCGGGACATCGTCGCGGCTGGTCAGCTACGCGGGCACCGAGTACTCGATCGGCGTGTTCGTCCAGGCGAACTTCGGCAGCCGGGACGAGCTGACGCTGGCCGGGGTGCCCGTCGGCCGGCTGGTCACCGCTGACAACCCGCTCGCTGACTTCAGCCTCGCCCCCGACGGCGCCGGCTCGGTGATCGCCATCGTCGGCACCAGCGCGCCGCTGCTCCCTGGCCAGTGCAAGGCGCTCGCGCGTCGCGTGACGCTCGGTCTGGCGCGGACCGGCACGACCGGCTCGCACTACTCCGGCGACCTCTTCCTGGCGTTCTCGACCGGTAATCCGGGTGCGGTCACGCCTGGCGCCCGGCCCCGCGCGGCGGCCGGCGGCGACGACTACGACGTGCTGCGCTTTGTGCCGTGGGGCGCACTCGACCCGTTCTACGCGGCGGTCGTGCAGGCTACCGAGGAGGCGGTCGCCAACGCCCTCGCGGCGGGCGAGGACATGACGGGCAGAGACGGCCACCGCAGTCCGGGGCTCCCGCACGGGCAGGTAAGTGAGCTGTTCGCCGGACGGCGGACGCAGTACGGAGTGTAAAGTCGGCCGGTCGCCCAGCGACGTTGTGTCAGGGCCGACCGCGGGCCTGCGCTGTTAGGCTTCGAGGCAGCTAGCTGAGCACCGTGGCAGTGTGCCCCCCGGCAGGAAGATGGCCGCCATGACTGATTTTGCCGCCGACCCGCAGCGCGGTGCCGAGGTCTACGCGATGGACCGCGCGCATGTGTTCCACTCCTGGTCCGCCCAGAAGGCGCTGAAGCCGATCACGGTGGCCGGCGCGGAGGGGTCCTATTTCTGGGACTACGACGGCAACCGCTACCTGGACTTCTCCAGCCAGCTCGTCAACACCAACATCGGCCACCAGCACCCGCGGGTCACGGCTGCCATCGCCGAGCAGGCCGCCCGCCTCACCACTATCGCACCGCAGCATGCGAACGAGGCGCGCGGCGAAGCGGCCACCCGGCTGGCTGACCTCGCGCCGGCCAGCTTCGAGAAGGTGTTCTTCACCAACGGCGGCGCGGACGCCAACGAGAACGCGATCCGCATGGCCCGGCTGCACACCGGGCGCGCGAAGGTGCTGAGCTTCTACCGCTCTTATCACGGCAACACCGGCGCGGCCATCACCTCCACCGGCGATCCGCGCCGCTGGCCGAACGAGTTCGCGATCGGCCATGTGCACTTCTTCGGGCCGTACCTGTACCGGTCGGCGTTCTGGGCCACCACGCCCGAGCAGGAGTGCGAGCGCGCGCTGCAGCACCTCGAGCAGGTCATCCAGCTCGAGGGCCCGGAGACGATCGCCGCGGTACTGATCGAGTCGATCGTCGGAACGGCGGGCGTGCTGATCCCGCCGGCGGGCTACCTCGCGGGAGTGCGCGAGCTGTGCACCCGCTACGGCATCGTCTACATCGCCGACGAGGTGATGTGCGGCTTCGGCCGGGCGGGCCGGTGGTTCGCGTTCGAGGACCACGACGCGGTGCCAGACCTGATCGTCTTCGCCAAGGGTTCCAACTCCGGTTACGTGCCGGCCGGCGGCGTGATCATCTCCGACCCGATCGCGGCCACGTTCGACGAGCGCGTCTTCCCCGGCGGCCTTACCTACTCGGGGCACCCGCTGGCGTGCGCATCGATCGTCGCGACGATCGACGTGATGAAAGACGAGAACGTCGTCGGAAACGCGGCCCGGATCGGAACTCAGGTGCTCGGTCCCGGCCTGAGGGACCTGGCCGACCGCCATCTGGTGATCGGCGAGGTCCGCGGCACGGCGGTCTTCTGGGCCCTCGACCTGGTCTCGGACCGGGCGAGCCGGGCAATGCTCGCGCCCTATGGCGGCTCCTCGGAGGCGATGAACACGCTCGTCACCGAGTGCAAGTCACGTGGTCTCCTGCCGTTCACGAACTACAACCGCCTGCACGTGGTCCCGCCGTGCACGGTCTCCGACGCCGAGGCCAAGGAGGGCCTGGCGATCCTGGACGAGGCGCTCGCCGCAATCGGACATTTCTACCAGGGCTGACGCTCGCCCGGCTTTGCCGAACGCGCAACAGGGCATTACCAGCGCTGCGGCACCGGCTGGTTCGGCCTTCACTGGCGCTGGGTAACGTACAAACGACGCTGAGTTTCAGCGGTTATGCGCCGGGCGCACGGGGATCGGGCCGCGGAATCCGGATCTGCCCGAGGCGACTGCCCGCCTGACGCGACGTCCTAATCCTGCCTGACTGCCGACCCGCGGTGGCTTCGCGCTGCGCTTGCCCGCTAAGGAACCATGACCAACTCAATGCAGCTGCACCCCGCGGTCCGACGCGACGGCCTTGCCGTGGTGCGCGGCCCGTCCGTCCGCGTACTCGGCTGGCTCGCCGCGATTGGTATCGGCGGCTCGCTGTTCATCATGATCGCCGCATCCGTGATCAGGCCGGACTGGATGTCGCCGCCGGTGGCGATGCCGTCGTCCGGGCCACCCTGGCAGGCACACGTTCACATTGCGCCCGGCCTCGTCGTGATCCTCCTGTGGCTGGCAGTGCTGATGGCCGTCGGCGGCATTGTGGCTGGCCTGGTTGCGGCGCGACGCGGCGCGCATGGTCCGGTCAGGCTCATCCTGGTCGGGGCGTTGCTGGCTGTCGTCGTGCTGGCGCTGCTCCCTGCGGTCGGCTCTACCGACGCGCTGGACTACGCGGCCTACGGGCGGCTGACTGAGCTCGGCATCAACCCGTATGTGGCCACGCCGCTCTACCTGCGGCTGACGGATCCGGTCTTCGGCGCGTCGATCCCGACGCACTGGGAACACCAGGTCAGCCTGTACGGGCCCGCCGCGACGATCGAGCAGTTCCTCGCGGCCCGGCTCCGGGGAAACTCAATGGCCATGGTTGTTCTGTGGCTGAAAGTCTGGAATGCGCTGGCATTCGCCGGGGTCGCCCTCCTGCTGGATCGCGTGCTGCGGGGGCAGCCGGCCCAGCGGCTGCGTGCGCATCTGCTCTGGACCGCGAACCCGCTGCTGATCTGGGCACTCATTGCGGGCGGCCACGTTGACGTGCTGGCGGCCGGGGCGGGGCTGGCAGGGCTGCTGCTGGCCGGTCGCAGCGGGCCTGACGTGCGGCCAGTGATCTGGCGCGCGCTGGTCGGGGGCGCGCTTGTAGGCCTGGCAGCGGATATCAAGATCGACTATCTGCTGCTCGGTCTCGGGCTCGCGTGGGCGCTGCGGCGGTCCCTTCTGGCGCTCGCCGCCGCCGCTGCCGGCGGGCTCGCGATCCTGGCGCCCACGTACGCCTGGCTGGGCATGCCTGCCTTCCGTGCCCTCGTCGCCCGGCGGGACAAGACCACGCAAGACAGCTTCTACCGGTTCGTTGCCGCGACCGACTGGAAGTACCTCATCGTCGTCGCGGTGGTGCTGTTTGCCGCGAGGACGATCTTGCTGCTGCTGCGGCTGCCCGCGGGTGACCCGGGTCGCCCGGCTATCGCCGGCCCTTGCCCTCAGCGTGGCCTGGCTGTTCGTCTGGCCGTATACGCTGCCCTGGTACGACGCCATGATCATTTGCCTCCTGGTGCTCTACCCGGCGTCGCGGCTCGACTGGTTCGTGCTGGCGAGGCTTGCCGTGACGACGCTCGCCAACATTCCGGGGGATCCGTCGGGTGTGCCCGCGTCGTACCTCAGATCGTTCGACGTCGTGCTGGTGCACGCGGTGGCGCCTGCGGTCATGCTGGCCGTCGTCGCTGGCATCGTGCTGACCGCGGTGTCCGGCGAGTGGCACGTGCAGCCGTGGCCTAGCAGGGACCGGTCTGCCCTGTACCCGCCAGCTCGCCGCCGCCGCGGAGAAGACGGGGTAGTAGCCGTCGGCCTGCCCGGCAGCGGTCGGATGGTAGGACTCGTCGATGTCGAGGAAATTCACTGAGTGCAGCCAGCTGCTCGAGTCGCAGATCTCGTGCCCGGCGAATGCTGACTGCACGTCTGCGTAGATATCGCCGTAGCGCGCCGCCGCCGCCTGCAGCTGGGCGTCGAGTTCGGCTGCTGCCTGGTTCAGGTCCGTCCGGTCGGTCGTGCTCAGCCCGATGCATCCGGAGGACTTGGACAGGTCGTAGAGGTCCGGATAGCCAAGGACCACAACCCGCGCATTCGGGGCATCCGCCGCGATGTCAGCGAGCAGGACGTCGAGATTGCCGGGTAGCTCACTCGACATGTCCGATTCGGCGGCGTCCACCGCGCTGACGCAGCTGCTCGTGGACTCCAGCGCGCACGTCTCCATCACGCTGGAGAAGCCGACATCATTGCCGCCGATCGTGATGGACACCAGCGTCGTTGCCGAGCTCAGCGCTGACAGCTGCGTACTGATCACCGAGCTGGTGGTGGCGCCGGAACAGGCGACTGAGAGGTAGCTGGCCGGGTCGTTGGCCTTGGCCCACAGCTGCGAGTAGGCGTTGGTGCTGCGGTCGCACGAGCCGCTGGAGCCGGTGTAGCTCCCCGCTCCCACGCCGGACGAATAGGAGTCGCCCAGCGCGAGATAGCTGACCGTTGTCTGGGCGCGGGCCGGCCCCGCCGCCGCGAGGGCGGCGAGAGCGGCCGCACAGGCGGCGAGACTAGTGATAATGAGTCGGGAGTGGCGGGCAACATTCGTCTGCATCGGCGCTCCTGCTGCGGCGGGTGAGGCGAGTGAGCTGTCTACTTCTGAGTAACATCGGCATTGCAAGTCGTCAAGAAGCACTTTTTGTCAGATAAAAACGCCTAAGTCAGCGGCAGGATCAGCGGCAGGAGAGGACAGGACCTGGTGGCGCTGGAGATCACGCGGCTGACACTGGCCACGCTGCGGGGAGTGGATGGCGGCCGGTGGCCGGTGCACGGCTTCGTCGTGCGGTATCCCGGTGGCGCGGCGCTAGTCGACACCGGAGTCGGCGGACCTCAGGAGTGGCTGGACGACTGGCGGGTGGTCAATCGGTCGGTCGCCGACGCTCTCGAGGAACTGGACATGACGCCGGGCGACATCGGCATGGTGATCAACTCGCACCTGCACTTCGACCACTGCGGTCAGAACGCCGTGTTCAAGCACGCGGCGTTCTACGTGCAGCGGACAGAGCTGGACCGGGCCCGGCTCGAGTCACCACAGCTAGCTAGCTGGTTCGACTTCATGAACGCGCGCTTTGAGCTCCTCGACGGAGACACCGAGATCCTGCCGGGACTGCGCGCCATCGCCACTCCTGGCCATACCGTCGGTCACCAGTCGATCGTGGTCGAGTCGGCTGACGGCATGCTCGACGTCCTGGTCGGCGACGCCGCCTACACGCCCCGCCAGTACCTGGAACCCGGCGAGGACGATCTGCCGGATGGCCAGGCAAGCGACGTATCTGCCTGGCGGGCCTCAGTGGAGCGCATCCGGTCCTCGGCACCGGACCGGGTCCACTTCTGCCACGACACCGAGGTCATCCACTCTTAGGAGCGCTGATGCAGCGCTCAGAGCGCCGAGAAAGCGTCCTCCAGGATGCCGATTCCCTCGGTGAGCAGGCTCTGGCCGATCACGAGCGGCGGCAGGAACCGCAGCACGTTGCTGTAGGTTCCGCAGGTAAGCACGATCGTTCCGGCCTGGTGGCAGGTCCTGGCCACCTTGGCCGCCGCCGCCGCGTCGGGTTCGAGCGTGCCTGGCCGGACGAGTTCGACAGCAAGCATCGCGCCCCGGCCCCGGACATCGCCGATGACCGGGTTGTCCTCGGCTAGCTTCCGCAGCCGCGGCAGCAGGACCGACTCGATCGCGCGCGCAGCGGCCGGCAAGTCTTCCTTCTCCATCGTGTCGATCGCGCCGAGAGCGGCCGCGCAGGCGACCGGATTGCCGCCGTAGGTTCCGCCCAGTCCGCCGGGGTGCACGGCGTCCATCATGTCGGCGCGGCCGGTTACTCCCGCGAGCGGCAGTCCGCCCGCGATGCCCTTGGCCGTGGTGATGATGTCCGGCACGACGTTCTCGTGGTCGCACGCGAACCACTGGCCGGTACGGCAGAAGCCAGACTGAATCTCGTCGGCGATGAAGACGATGCCGTTCGCCCGGCAGAACTCCGCTAGGCCTGGCAGGAAGCCGTCCGGCGGCACGATGAACCCGCCCTCGCCCTGCACCGGCTCGATGACGACCGCGGCTACGTTCTCCTCGCCAACCTGCGCGTGTATCAGGTTAGTAATGACACTCAGGGCTTCCTCGGCGCACTTGGCCGGCCCGCCGGGCCAGCGGAACGGGTACGCCATGGGGACGCGGTACACCTCGCCGGCGAACGGCCCGAAGCCTTCCTTGTACGGCATGTTCTTCGCCGTCATGGCCATGGTCAGGTTGGTGCGTCCGTGGTAAGCGTGATCGAACACCACGACAGCGTCGCGCCCGGTAGCGTGCCGGGCGATCTTGACGGCGTTCTCCACGGCCTCGGCGCCGGAGTTGAACAGGGCCGAGCGCTTCTCGTGCGTGCCGGGCGTGAGCCGGTTGAGCTGCTCGCACACCTCGACGTAACCCTCGTAGGGCGCCACCATGAAGCAGGTGTGAGTGAACTGCGCGACCTGCTCGGTGACCCGGCTGACAACGAGGTCGGCGCTGTTCCCGACCGACGTGACAGCGATTCCGGAGCCGAAGTCGATGAGGGAGTTGCCGTCAACGTCGACCAGGACGCCGCCGCCGGCTGCCGTCACGAAGATTGGCAGGACATGGCTGAGGCCGCGGGCCACGCTGCGCTGCCGGCGCTCGAAAAGCTCGCGCGATATCGGGCCAGGGATCTCGGTGACCAGATTGCGATGCTGGGGCAGCGACGGGCCGCCGGCCGGGGCGGAATGTGGGCTCATAGCAGTGACAATAGTCCGCCGGTAAGCCCGCCGTCCGCCGGGAACGTCGTGAACTGACTGGCCAGTCAGGAGCTAGCTGGGCCGGTGGCGGCGGCGACCGCGGTGGCGGCGGGCCCGGTGATGGCGACCGCGGTGGCGGCGGGCCCGGTGATGGCGACCGCGCTGGCGGGCCCGGTGGCGCTGGCGGGCGTGGCCGCGGCGACTGGGGTGGCGGCGACTGGGGTGGCGGCGACTGCGGTGGCGGTGACTGCGGAGGCGCTTACGAGCGGTGTGGCGCCGGCCGCGGTGGTGTCGGCGGGCGGTGTGGCGCCGGCGGGTGGTGTGGCGCTTTCGGCCCCGGTGATGGTGCCGAGCACGCTGCCGCTGGCGAGTTCTGTGGTGTCGGCGAGCACGGTGCCGCTTCCGGGCGTGCCGGTGTTTCGTCGCGCGGTGGCGGTGCAGCCCGGCGATCAGCGCGCCCGGAATGTGGCGCCGCAGCCGGAAGTGAATGAAGAAGCTCGGCCATGGCTCCCAGACGCGAGAGGAGAATCCGGCGTTGATCCGCGTCCACTCGTAGCCGTTGGCGACTGCGAGCAGGTGCTGCTGCGACACCACAATGTAGCTGTGACGAGGACCGACCTTCTCGACGACCGCGACGTGGCCGTCGGGGCCGATGCCATACGCGCCGCCTGGCCAGACGGCGACAGAGCCGACCGACGGCGTCTTGTTGACCCGGACGCCGTGAGCGCGGGCGGTCGCGGGCCACTGGTAGGCGTTGCCGAGCAGGTAACCGGGTGTCGCAACGCCGAAGTGGGTCGCCTCGACGTAGGCGACGTAGTTGGTGCACTCGTCCCCGGCGTACATCCGCCAGTACGAGGTGCGGCTGTGCCTGCTGTAGCCGTAGCTGTTGTATCCGGCTCGGTCGCAACCGTGGTAACCGCCGCACAGGACGACGGTCGGTACGCCAGCCGACGTGCTCGAGCTGGCGGCCAGAGCAGGGACCGCAACCGCGGCGAGCCCGAGGATCGCCAGGATGGTGACGGCGATCAGCCGGCCAGGGCGGCTGCGTCCGTTCCGGCCAGTACGACCGAGCGAAGCTGTGCGACCGAGCGACATGGCTATCCTCCTCGGCTGGCACCCGGCCAGCGAGAGATGGATGACTGCGCGATGTGGCTGAGCTGCAGAGATCGGTTGCAGAGATAGGGGCGCGAAACGGCACCTGGCTGTCGACCTGCCGCGCCGCGCTGCTGAACGGTCGTCCTGTTACGCGAGTTGTGCGGTCTGAACTGTCGCGTCGATGCCTTCGTGCCGGGTTGTACCCCCGGCAGCCGGACCGGATCACAGGCCGGCCAGATTTTACGTATGTCCTGGTGAGGGCTCGCTCAGCCGCAGGTGAGCGGCCTGCCTGGCTGGTCCGACCTGGCGTTCCGCAGCCCGGCACGCCGGCCGGCCTGGCCAGGCCGGCCGGCTCGCTGCGATGATTCAGTAGTGGCTGAATCACCCCTTCCGTCCCCGGCAGTGCAGGGCGGCGGACCACGCTCCGGGTCCGCGGCGCGGCGCCCGGTCATCGCAGGACTCGGCATGACCGAGCTCGGCAAGATCTACGGACGGACGCCTGGCCCAGTTCGCGGCCGAAGCTGTCCGCCTGGCGACGGCCGACGCCGGGCTTCAGCTTGCGCAGATCGACGGCCTGCTGACGTCCTCGGGCATGAGCGGCGGAATCTCGATCGACCTGCAGCGCGACCTCGGGCTGACCGATCTCAGGCTGCTGTCGCATCTGCAGGCCTACGGCTCGACAGCGGGTGCGATGGTGCAGTTCGCCTCGATGGCGGTCCAGTCCGGCATAGCGAGTGCGGTGGCGTGCGTCTTTGCCGACAGCCCGCTGAAGCCCGAGCGCAGAGCGGGCGCGGTCTACGGCACCCGGCGCGCGCCAGCCGGCTGGTGGGGGATGCTCGGCGCCAGCGGACTCGCCGGCGCGAACCCCATGTACGCGCTCGCGGCGCGACGGCACATGGAGCGATACGGCACGACCAGCGAGCAGTTCGGCCACATCGCAGTTGCGCAGCGGGACTGGGCGGCGCGTAACCCCGCTGCGCAGCTGCGCTCACCGATAACGCTCGCCGACCATCAGGAGTCACGCTGGATCGTCGAGCCGTTTCACCTGCTCGACTGCTGCCTGGTCTCGAACGGCGGCATCGCAGTGATCATCACCAGCGCGGACCGCGCGGCGGATCTGGCACAGCCACCGGTACCCGTGCTCGGCTGGGCACAGTCCCATCCCGGCCGTTACCTGCGCCGCAACCCCGACCTCGGGCTGGTGACCGGAGCGGCGGCGGCCGGTCCGGCGGCACTGGCCATGGCCGGCGTCAGCCTGACCGACGTCGACGTCGCCGAGCTGTACGACTGCTACACCTTCACCGTGCTGGTGACGCTGGAGGACTACGGCTTCTGCGCCAAGGGCGAGGGCGGGCCGTTCGTCGCCAGCGGCGTCCTCGGGCCCGATGGCAAGCTGCCGCTGAACACCGCAGGCGGTCAGCTGTCCGGCTATTACATGTGGGGCATGACTCCGCTGTCGGAGGCGGTCATCCAGGCTCGCGGACACGGCGGTGAGCGGCAGGCGGCGGCGCACGACATCGTCCTCGTTTCTGGTAATGGCGGGGTGCTCGACCACCACAGCACGCTGGTCCTCGGCAGCGAGGCGGCAGCAGCATGACTATCGGGCCCGTGGAGCGCGACGAGGCGACCGGCGAGTTCTTCGACGGAACAGCGGCCGGCCAGTTCCTGCTGCGCTGCTGCCCGGCCGGCCACTTCAGCGAGCCAGCCGCTGCGCAGTGCACCACGTGCGGGAGCACCAAGCTGGCGTGGGCGCCGGCAGCAGGCCGCGCGACCCTGGTCAGCTGGGTGGTCAGCTACGGCAGGCTGGCCGGCGACCAGGCGCCGCCCCGGACGGTGCTGGTCATCGGCGAGCTTGACGAGGGCCCGTGGTGGTGGGCGCAGCTCATCGGCGACGGCGACGCTGCCGATGCGGCCAGCCTGGCCGCGGGGCTGCGGCTCCGGCTGGACTTCCGCCGCGCGGGCGACGAATTCGAGGCCGTGCCGGTCTTCGTCCGCGCCTGAGGCCGCCGGCTACTGGCCTCAGCTCAGCAGGTCGCGGGCGGCATCCTCGATCGCAGCCTGCGACAGCAGTACGGTGCCGGCGGCGTCGCCGAGCGGCACGAAGCTGTCGTGACTTGCCACCCGGCCTATCCGCCCGGTGAACCCGGCGTCCACCAGCGCGGTGATCACCGTTTCGGAGATCCCTCCGGTGCGACGCGTCTCGTCCGCCACCAGAACCATGCCGGTTGCCCCGGCAGCGCGCAGCAGATCCTCGTACGGCAGCGGAGCGAGCCAGCGCAGGTCGAGCACCCGGCAGTGCACGCCGTCCGCCGCCAGGCTCCTGGCGGCCCGCAGGCTCAGCCGCAGCCCGTTGCCGAACGAGATAATGGTCAGGTCGTCGCCACTGCCGTACAGGCGGCCGCGGCCGAGCGGAACGTGGGCGGCAGCCCACCGCTCGGGCGGCTCGTAGCTGGCAAGCCAGCCGTTGTCTCCGGCCTCGTGCAGATCGCGCTCGTGGTACAGAGCGATCGGCTCGAGGAAGATGCAGACGCTGCCGTCAAGCTCGGCGGCAGCAAGGCAGCTGCGGAGCATGCTGGCCGCGTCGTCGGGCCGGGCCGGGCAGGCGACGACGAGACCGGGGATGTCGCGCAGCGCGGCGAGGCCGTTGTCGTTGTGGAAGTGGCCGCCGAATCCCTGCTGGTAGGACAGCCCCGCGATCCGCACGACCATCGGGTTGCGGTACTGAGCGCGCGAGAAGAACGACAGCGTGGCCGCCTCGCCGCGGATCTGGTCCGCCGCGTTGTGCAGGTAGGCGAGGTACTGGATCTCCGGCACCGGCAGCAGGCCAGCCAGGCCAGCACCGAGAGCGACGCCCAGGATCGACTGCTCGTCCAGCGGCGAGTCGAACACGCGGCCGGGTCCGAAGGCCGTCAGCAGGCCGCGGGTGACTCCGTAGACACCCCCCTTGCGTGCCACGTCCTCGCCAAACACCAGCATTCCGGGCCGGTGCGCCATCTCGTCCGTCAGCGTGCGGTTGATCGCCTGGGCGAGGGTCAGCGGGCAGGCGTCCTCGGGTAGCTGAGAGCCGAACGCACGGCTGCGGTGCGAGCTGGATAGCTGCCGGGCCCGGTCGGCGAGGTTGGCGGCGACGATGGCCGGGCGGCGCGGCGCAAGGGGCGCCATCACCTGCTCCGCGGTCGCCAGCCGGGGCGACCCGGCGACCTCGCCGGCTAGCGCGAGCAGCCGGGCGCGAGATGCCTGGTAGCGATCCAGTACCTCGGCGGGCGTCAGCGCCCCTGCTTCCACAAGCAGGCGCGCCGTTCCGAGTAGCGGATCGCGCTCGGCATCGGCGGTGAGCTCGGCGGGCGTCCGGTAGGCGGACTCCACATCGGTACCCGCGTGGCCCCCGAACCGCACGGTCCGCAGATGCAGGAACGCGGGCGCCTGCCGCTCGCGAGCCCAGTCCGCTGCCGCGAGCGCTGTGTCGTAGGCGTCCGCCAGATCGGCGCCGTCGGCGCTGAAGTACGTGATGCCCGGCCGGGTCGAGCCGACTGCGGCTACCCACCCGGCAGGGGAGCGGACGCTGATGCCCAGGCCGTTGTCCTCGCATACGAGCAGCAACGGCAGCGGAAGCCCCTGGTAGGCACAGTAGGCGGCTGTGTTGAGCGCGCCCGCGGCCGTGGAGTGGTTCACCGACGCGTCGCCGAAGCTGGTAACGACCACGGCGTCGTGTGGCCAGGGAGTGGCGAGACCCAGCTTCCCTGCGCGCGCCAGCGAGAACGCGAGCCCGACGGCTCGGGGCAGGTGCGAGGCGATGGTCGACGTCTGCGGGATCACGTGAAGCTCCGGGTGCCCGAACACTTTGTGCCGGCCGCCGGCGATCGGCTCGGCCGCGGCAGCCACGAGGCCGAGGAGGACGTCAGCCGTCCCGTCTCGCGGCGGCGCCGACTGCGCGGCGCGCACCAGGTAGAAGGCACCTGACCGGTAGTGCAACAGCGCCGGATCGGTGAGCCTGAGTGCTGCCGCCACGGCGGCATTCCCCTCGTGGCCGGAGGACCCGATCGTGTAGTAGCCGGCGCCGCGCGCTCGCAGCCAGCGGGCAGCGAGATCCAGGTGCCTGCTAGCGAGCTGAGCGTCGAAGAGCCTGAGAGCGCTGGCGACCGACAGGGCGCTGCCCGGCCGGATCGCGTCGTGCGGCGCCGGCCGGACATCCGAGCGCGATGAGGTGAGCCCGGCGATGGCGCGAGTGAGGCGCTGCTCGGCGGGATCCTCCGATCCTGCGACGTCGGCGCTCACTATCTGACCGTAAGCCACCAGGGCCGCCGGAGCACAGCCAGCTGCGCGAGCGAGCCCGGCGGTGGTGTGATGGCCTGGACAGTACCGGCGCGCTGCGGCGGCCGGGCCATCGTGACCTACCGGGGGACGTCATGCTGCCATGGTCTGCCGAGCTGGCGGGCACTTTGAACGAGCATGTCATCAGCAGTGAGCTGCTGCAGGGCAACCCCCTCGGGGATCCCTGGCAGCGGCCGTTGTGGGTGTACACGCCGCCGGGGTACGCGGCCGAAGGGGCCCGGCGCTACCCGTCGGTGTACGTGATCCAGGGCTTCACCGGGAACCTCACGATGTGGCGAGCCGGCCGACCGTTCCGGCAGCCATTCCCCGAGACCGCGGACGCCCTGTTCGTCGCCGGTCAGGCGCCGCCCGCGATCGTCGTGTACGTCGACGCCTGGACCGGGTATGGCGGCAGCCAGTTCGTGGACTCGCCGGGCACCGGGCGCTACCACTCCTACCTGTGCGACGAGGTCGTGCCGTGGGTGGACGCGCGGTACCGCACGATCGCCGACCGGGATCACCGGGCGATCACCGGCAAGTCTAGTGGCGGGTTCGGCGCGATGATCACGCCGATGCTCCGGCCTGACCTGTTCGGCGCACTCGCCACGCACGCTGGTGATGCCCTGTACGAGCAGTGCTACCTCCGCGACTTCGGCCCGGCCGTGCGGGCGCTGCGCGGCTACGACGGCGACATCTGGGCATGGTGGTCGGACTTCCGGTCGCGGGTCGCCTTCACCAGCCCGGCCGATGGTGACCTGCTCGGCGTTCTCGGGGCTGCCGCTGCCTTCTCGGCCAACGACGACGGAACTATCGACCTGCCCTTCGACCCGCGGACTGGCGTCATCCGGCCGGAGACCTGGCAGCGCTGGCTCGACTGGGATCCCGTCCGGATGGCGCCTCGCTATGCGGACGCACTGCGGTCGCTCCGGGCGATCTGGATCGATGCCGGCTCCGCCGACGAGTACTTCCTCGATGTCGGCGCCCAGGCCTTCCGGGCCGAGCTGCGCGCCGCCGGAGTTCACGACGACGTCGTCAGGTTCGAGCTGTTCGACGCCGGCCACGCGGCGATCGACTACCGCTACCCGATGTCGCTCGGGTGGCTCTGCCAGCGCCTGACGGATTCCTGACGCCCAGGTCAGGAGCCTTTTCTGACGCCACTGAACGTTTCTCGCAGGCGCTACGTGTCCAGGGTTAAGGGGCCCAAGGAGCAGCGAGAAACGGAGAATCAATCATGCGCAACCGATGGTGGGCGATGCCGGTCGTGGCCGGAGGCGCCGCCTTGCTGGCAGCGTGCAGCAGCTCGGCGGCCCCGTCGAGCAGCAGCGGATCGAGCGCGCCGGCGACGCAGCAATCGAGCGGCACGGGCACGAACACGGCCGCCGGGACGGTCAGGATCGAGACGCACAGCACCAAGCTGGGCACCGTGCTCACGAACGCGAAGGGCCAGACCCTGTACTGGTTCGCGCTGGACACGTCGACGAAGTCAAACTGCACCGGCTCGTGCGCCACGTACTGGCCGCCGGTCATGGGCAAGGCAGTCGCGGCAGCGGGCATGGCGCTGCCCCACGGGTTCGGCACGATCACCCGGTCCGGCGGCGTGCAGGCCACGTACGACGGTCACCCGCTGTACACCTACGCGGCTGACACCAGTCCCGGCGAGGTCAGCGGCAACGGCCTGAACGCCTCCGGCGGCCTGTGGTGGGCCATGACGCCGACGGGCTCCAAGCCGTCGGCAGCGCCGGCCGGTCGTCCTCGAGTTCGCCCGAAAGTTCGGGCGGCGGCTACTAGCAGCAGGAGTTCCCGGCCGGGCCCAGGGGGAGCCCTGCCCGGCCGGGAGAAAGACTGCGCCCGATCCGGGTAATAGGCAGTCATGACTGAGTCCCCGGCAGCACCGGTCAAGCCCCGCGGCGGCCTGCTGATCATCTTCGCCGCGCTCATGCTGGCGATCCTGCTGGCGGCCCTCGATCAGACGATCGTTGCCACCGCACTGCCGACGATCGTCGGGGACCTGGGGGGTCTCAGTCACCTGTCCTGGGTGGTCACCGCGTACATCCTGGCGACGACGGCCTCCACTCCGTTGTGGGGAAAGCTCGGCGACCAGTTCGGCCGCAAGACCCTGTTCCAGGCGTCCATCGTCATCTTCCTGGTCGGCTCGGTGCTCTGCGGCCAGTCGCACAGCATGATCGAGCTCATCACTTTCCGGGCCCTGCAGGGCCTCGGCGGCGGCGGCCTGATCGTGCTGGCGCAGGCGATCATCGGCGACGTCGTACCCGCACGGGAACGAGGTAAATACCAGGGCGCCTTCGGCGCTGTCTTCGGCGTGGCCAGTGTGGCCGGACCGCTCCTCGGCGGATTCTTCGTGGACAACCTGAGCTGGCGCTGGGTGTTCTACATCAATGTGCCGATCGGCCTGATCGCGCTCGCCGTCATCGCCGTGGCGCTTCCGTCCACCGCGAGAAGCGAGAAGCACACCATCGACTACCAGGGCGCGCTGCTGCTGGCGGGCAGCGCCACCGCGATCGTGCTGCTGACCTCCTGGGGCGGAACCGAGTACGCCTGGGGTTCGGCGGTCATCATCGGCCTCGGCATTCTCGCGGTGATCCTCGCGCTCGCATGGTGGTGGTCAGCGCGGCGGGCGGCGGAGCCAGTCCTGCCGCTGCGGTTGTTCCGCAATTCCGTCTTCTCCGTAGCCGCCGGCATCGGCTTCGCGGCCGGCTTCGCGATGTACGGCGCGCTGTCGTTCCTGCCGCTCTTCCTGCAGGTCGTGCGCGGGGTCTCGCCAACGATCTCGGGGGTCTACCTGCTGCCGATGGTGCTCGGCCTGCTGCTGACCTCCGTCGGCAGCGGCCAGCTCATCTCCCGCCTCGGCAAGTACAAGGCCTACCCGATCATCGGCACTGCACTGCTGGCGCTGGCGATGTACCTGCTGTCCACGCTGTCGGAGCACACCTCCGCGCTGGTCATGAACACCTACTTCTTCATCCTCGGCCTGGGCCTCGGGCTGATCCTGCAGGTGCTGGTGATCGCGGTACAGAACTCGGCCGACTACAGGGACCTGGGTGCCGCGACATCCGGGGCTACCTTCTTCCGCTCGATCGGCGGCGCTTTCGGCGTGGCGATCTGCGGCTCGGTGTTCTCCAACCGGCTCGCGACGGAGCTCGCCACCGGCCTGGCCGGGGTCCGGCTCCCGGCGGGGTTCCACGTCGCGACGGCTCAGGCGAACCCGGCGCTGCTGAAGTCACTGCCGCCCGCCGCGCACGCCGCGGTGCTGCATGCGTACACCGCGTCCATCGACCGCATCTTCCTGTTCGCGCTGCCAGTGGCGGCCGCGGCGTTCGTCCTCTCCTGGTTCCTGCGCGAGGTACCGCTTCGCAAGACGGCCGGCGCGGCTGACCTGGGCGAGGGTCTCGGTGCCGGCTCGGCCGAGCGGACGTCGGTGGACGAGATCGAGCGCGCGCTGCTGCTGCTCGCCAACGGCGACATGCGCAGGAAGGGCTACGAGCGGATCGCCCAGCTGGCCGGCATTGGCGTGCCCGGCGGCTCGTGCTGGGTACTCGCGCGGCTTGCCAAGCACGGCGACGTTGCCGGGCCGGCGCTGGCCCGTGAGGCAGGCGTGACCGTGGAGTACGGGCGACCGTACGTCGATGCGCTGGTGGAGCGGGGAATGGTCTGGCGCGACGGCGACGTGCTACGGCTGACGCCAGCCGGATCGGCGGCAGCCGACCGCGTGTTCGCGGCCCGGCGGGACGGCCTGGAGCGGCTGCTGTCGGGCTGGTCACCGGAGCAGCACGCTGATCTGGCCGCGATGCTGGACCGGCTGTCGCACGCGCTGCTCGGCGAAGACGCGGACCGGCGGATCCTGGGCGAGCGATCGGTCGCCACGGCCGTGGGCCCGCCAGCCGGGCCGTCGTCGGCCTAGCCGGCCTCCGGGACCGGTGGCGCGATCACCGTCAGCGCGGCCGGAAGGACCCGGATCCGCAGTACCTGCCCGGCCGGCAGCGGCCCGGCGAACGGCAGTGTCTCGCCGTCCGCCGCTACCGGCATCGGCCGGTCGAGGGTGACGGTCACCTCAGTGCCGGTGTGCAGGCTGACCTCCGGCAGCCCTGCATGCGAGCCGTCCCTGATCCGCGCCAGCGCGCGGACGAAAGCAAGTTTCGGTCCGTGGCGCATCAGCACGACGTCCAGCAGGCCATCGTCGACACGCGCGGGCGGTGCGACCAGCATGCCCGCGCCGAAGTACGGCGAGTTCGCCACGACGATCGCGTAGCCGGCGAAGTCGTGCTGGCCGGCCGTGCCGCCGATCCCGAACCGGGCCGGCTTCCAGCCGGCGACCGCGCGCAGCGCCGCGACCGGGTAGACCGCCGGTCCGGACAGCCAGCGGGTCGCGTTGGCGATCTCCCCGGCCTGCGAGGGGACGCCCGCGTACACGCTTCCGGCGACCGTCACCTCGCGCTGGCCATCAGCGCTGACGCCGATGAGGTCGACCCGACGGGTGGCGCCGGCGGCCAGCAGCCGCGCGGCGGCAGCCGGGTCGGACGGAATGCCGAGCGCGCGGGCGAAGTCGTTCCCCCGGCCGGCCGGGACCAGGCCGTAGGTGCCGCCCTCGCGGGCGACGATCCCGGCAAGCGAGCCGGTCATGCCGTCGCCGCCGACTGCGACGACCGCGTTTCCGGCAGCGACGGCCGCGGCGGCAAGCTGCTGCGCGTCCTCAAGACTGACCGACTCGCGAACCGTGCAGTCCGCGCCGCTCGCCTGCAGCGCCGCCAGCGCGGGCGCGACGACCGAACGGGCACGCCCGTGCCCCGCAACGGGATTCACGATAAGGGCGAAACGGGCCAAGGTGACCTCCGTGCGGTGCTGACGGCGAGCCGGTGAGAAATCGTATGCGCGAAATGTAACCGCAGCCCTTATCGCGGTGGCGGCGAAGCCGTCAGGGACGATGCGGCGAGCGGGCCGGGCGTACTATCGGGCCATGCCACCGCAGCGGCGCTCCGCCGGTACCGGGCCGCAGTTCCTCCAGGTGCAGACCACGACCGACTCGCGTGCCGAGGCCGTGGAGCTTGCGCAGGGCGCGGTCGAGGCGAGGCTGGCCGCCTGCGCTCAGGTCGCGGGGCCGATCGCCAGCACGTACTGGTGGGAGGACGCGGTCGAGCGCGCCGAGGAATGGCTGATCATGATGAAGCTCCCGGCCGAGCGATTCGACGACCTGGCCGAGTTCCTGGCTGAGCGGCACAGCTACGACGATCCGGAGATCATCGCCATGCCGATCGTGGCAGGCTCGCAGTCCTACCTGGACTGGGTCGCCGAGGAGGCCAGCCCGCAATGACGCGCGGCCCGGAACAGCCGGATCCCATGGTGCCGGGCTCGGGCCTGCGCGGAGATTCCCGAGACTTCGGACTGTTCGGGCCGGAGTCGGTCACCTGGCGCATCCTCAGCGAGCCGGTGATGTGGGTGGCCGGGGTCCGGGCCATGTACGTGCAGGCGCTTCATCCCCGGGTGATGCTCGGGACCTGGCAGAACACCGCGTTCGCCAACCCCGACGAGGCCTGGGGCCGGTTCACCCGGACGGTCGAGTTCGTCCGGGTGCGTACCTACGGCACCACCGCGGAAGTCAGCCGGGCGGGCGCCCGCCTCCGCAAGGTGCACGCCAAGCTAACCGGTAACGATGCCGACGGCACGACCTTCCGGCTGGACGATCCGGAGCTGCTGCTGTGGGTGCACTGCGGCGAGATCGGCTCGTATGCGGAGATCGCCCGCCGTAGTGGCGTGCACGTGAGCAGGGCAGATCTGGACGCGTTCGTCAGCGAGCAGCGCCGCAGCGCCGAGGTGGTCGGCCTCAGCCCGGCCATCGTGCCGGGCAGCATGGCGGAGCTGGCGGCGTACTACGAGCGGATGCGGCCCCGGCTGCGGGCGTGCCCGGAGGCACGCCGGGCCCTGGTGCTGTCGTTCGCGCCCCGGCTGCCGCTGGCGCTCCGGCCGCTGCGGCTGATCGTGCCGCCGGTCAACGTGCTGGCATATGCGAGCCTGCCGCGGTGGGCGCGCCGCCTGTACGGGACGCCGGCGATCGGCCTTACCGATGGCGCGGTCACGCTCGCGCTCCGGGCCGCCTTCGAGTCGACGACCCGGCTCCCGCCGCAGCTCCTGCAGCTACCGGGTTCGCTGGATGCGGCCATGCACCGGGCGGCCTGAGCGCGCCGGGCGCCTGGCGTTCCGCCGCTGGCTACTCGCCGACCTCGGCGCCCGCCAGCTCGGCCACGATGTCGAGCTGCCCTAGGTGCCGGGCGTACTCCTGGAGCAGGTGGAACAGCACCCGTTCCAGGGTGGCCGGCGGGGCGCCGTCCCATCGCTCGCCGGGCTGGCCGATATCGGCGAGATCGTGCGCGGCGACGATGACGCCGGTCCGGTCAGCCTGATCGTCCAGCTGCGCCACGAGGTCGTCGAGGGACTCACCGGGGCCGACGTGCCAGCGGCCGTCCTGCTCGTCCCCCCACGGGTCGGGTACGGGCATTCCTGCGAAGCCCCACTCGAGCCAGCGCCGCTCGACGTAGCGCAGGTGCTTGATCAGCGCGATCGGCGGCCAGCCGGACGGCAGCCGGCTGGCGCGAAGCTCGGCCTCGGGCAGCGACCTGAGCTTGCTGACCAGCCGGGACCGGAAGTAGTCGAGGTAGCCGGTGAAGACCTCAGCCCGGCTTGCGACCGGGAGCGTGGGCTCCGGGAAGGGTGTCGTCATAGCTGCCAGCCTGGCGTGCCGGACGGGCGGGGCGCTAGCGAGTTCCCGCCCTTGCCGCTCCGGCGCAGACGGGGACCCGGTCAGGACGCGCTGGCGGCTCTGGCCGGCGGCACGTTCCAGGAGCTGATCACCGGCTCATCGTGCTCGCTGCCCAAAATGCTGACGGTGCCGGTATCCAGCCGAAACAGCCGCCCGCTGGCTGCGTCCAGGCCGAGCCAGCGAGCGGTCAGAATGCGCAGCAGGTGGCCATGCGCCACCAGCGCCACGTCACCACGCCCGAGCAGCGGGCGGACGCGGGCCAGGACCTTGTCGGCGCGATCGCCGACCTGGTCGACGGTCTCGCCGGGATGCGCAGCGTCGCCGGGGATGACGCCGTCGCGCCACAGGTACCAGCCGGGGTGCTCGTCGGTGATCTGTGCGCTGGTCAGGCCCTCGTAGCCGCCGTAGTCCCACTCCCAGAGATCAGGATGGGTGGTGGTTCCGCTGAGGCCGGCCAGCCTGGCCGTGTCGGCCGCCCGGCGTGCCGGGCTGGTGAAGACCGCGACGATGGGCCGGGCCGAGAGCGCGGCCTTCAGGGCAGCGGCGACCGCCCGGCCAGCCGCGGTCAGCGGGACGTCGGTCCGGCCGGTGTGCCGCCCGTCCCGGCTCCACTCCGTTTCCCCGTGCCTGATCAAGATCAGCTCACCCATGCGCAGCATCATGTCATCGCGGCGGGCGACGACCGCATCGGTGCCCGGCGGGCTGACTTCCCGGGGGCGAGCCGGAGGTTCGCTCAGAACTCGCGCTTGACAGGGTAAAGAAACCGGCCGGGCGGGGCGATACCGGCTCACGCAGTGCTTCTGCCGGGTTACAGTTTTGGCAAGTCAGCGACCGGTTGCCCCCTGCCCTAGGCGCGCGGTTGCGGATACCCCCCGATGCCACGTACCCGAGCCAGAGAGCGCACATGCGCCTGCTCCCTAGCCTTTCTAGCTCTTCCTGTCCCGCTGACGGCTCGGCTGGCCGTGTCCGTCACCGACCCTTCGTCGAGCGGATGGCCTGCTGGAGTGCGCGGCATCGCAAGACGGCGGTCGGAGCGTGGCTGGCCCTGATGGCAGCGGCGTTCATCGCCGGCCAGTTCGCCAGTGGCACCGGGGTGTCGCAGTACGACCCGGGCCAGGCAGGTAAGGGCGAGCAAGTGCTTACGAGCCTCGGCGTGGTCACGCCGCCTGCCGAGAGCGTGCTGATCGAGGCGCGCACCGATGAGCGGCAGCTTGCTGCGGATGCGCGGCTGGGAGTCCGCCAGGCAGCCGCCGAGGTAAAGACGGTGACGCGCGAGGTGCAGGCTGCGCTAGCCGCGCTTCCGCAGGCTGCCGACGACATCAAGGCACCGTACTCGGCCGGCGTCAGCAGCCGCGGACTGGTCACGAGCGACGGCACCGCCGCCCTGGTCACCTTCAACGTGGCCGGCCCCAATTCCCGGGCGGACACGACGGTGCTCGCCGATCTCGCCGCCGTGGGCAAGATCCAGGCAGCGCATCCGGATCTCCTGGTCCGCGAGGCTGGTGACGCCAGCACCAACCGGGTGGCGAACGCGCTGCTCGGCCAGGACTTCCGGAAGTCCGAGTGGACCTCGATCCCGCTCACGCTGATCTTGCTGCTCGCGGTGTTCGGCGCGCTGATCGCGGCCGGGATCCCGGTCGTGCTCGCCGGGACCGCGGTCGTCACGGCGGTTTCCCTGCTCGGCATCGCCGGACGGTGGCTGCCCATCGGATCTGGCACCTCTGAGCTTGTGCTCGTCATCGGCATGGCCGTCGGAGTGGACTACTCACTGTTCTATCTGCGCCGCGAGCGCGAGGAACGGATGAACGGCCACGACAACCAGGCCGTGGTCGGCATCGCGGCGGCTACCTCCGGCAGGGCCATCCTGGTCTCCGGGCTCACGGTCATGATCTCGCTGGCCGGGCTGTTCCTGACCGGGATCGACATTTTCACCGGCATCGCCTTCGGCACCATCATGGTCGTCGGAGTGGCCGTCCTGGGCTCGCTGTTCTTCCTGCCGGCACTGCTGTCCTGGCTCGGCCCGTGGGCCGACCGGCTCCAGCTGCCGTACCTAGGCCGCAGGCTGACGCACCCGCAGCCGTCGCGGCTGTGGGCAGGCCTGGCCCGCCGGGTGGTTCGCCGCCCGCTGCTGCTGGGCGGCATCGCTGTCGCCGGGCTGCTCGTACTCGCGGCGCCTGCACTCGGCATGCGGATTGGCAACCCGTCCGTCGACTTGCCCAGCAACCTCGGCGTGGTACGTGTGCTCACCGATATCCAGGACAAGTTCCCCGGTAAGCCGGCGCTGGCGGACGTCGTGGTAAGCGGCTCTAACCTCACCAGCCCGGCCATGGCGCGGGAGATCACCGCGCTGCGTGCGGATGCTGCCCACGGCGGCGCGATCGACGGCCGGATCAGCGTCGCGCCAGTGGCACGCGGCAAGGCGCTCGTCGTCGAGGTCCCGCTGGCCGGAAACGGGACCAGCAAGGTCTCTCAGGACGCGCTGCTGACACTCGAGAACAAGCTCCTGCCGGCCACGATCGGCAAAGTACCGGGGGCGAGCTTTGCCGTGACCGGTAATACCGCCGCCAACTACGATCTGCGCTCGACGCTCGACTCGCGCACGCCGCTGGTCTTCGGCGTGGTGGCACTGCTGGCGTTCGTCCTGCTCGCCTGTGCCTTCCGGAGCATCACGATCCCGGTGGTGTCGATCCTGCTCAACTTGCTGTCCGTCGGCGGCGCCTACGGACTGGTCACCTGGATCTTCCAGGACGGTCATCTGCAGGGCGTGCTCGGCTTCACCTCGTTTGGCGCCCTGGTGCCCTGGGTGCCGCTGTTTACCTTCGTCATGCTGTTCGGCCTCAGCATGGACTACCACGTCTTCATCCTCAGCCGCATACGGGAGCTGTGGTCGGGCGGCGCGACCGCGCGGGACGCCGTCGTCGATGGCGTCGGCCGCAGCGCGGGAGTGGTGACCAGCGCGGCCATCATCATGGTGGCGGTGTTCTCCATCTTTGCCACGCTGTCGATGATCGACGTGAAGATGCTCGGAGTCGGCCTCGCGGCCGCGGTGCTCATCGACGCCACGGTCGTTCGCGGCGTGATCCTCCCGGCGGCTCTTTCGCTGCTCGGCGAGCGAGCGTGGTACCTGCCCGGATGGCTTAGCTGGCTACCCGGCCGGGCGCTGGCCTGCGAGGGCGCCCCGGCGCCGCTGCGCAGCCTGCCCGGGCGTGCGCTCCGGCGGCGCGTCGCGGCAGCGCCAGCACCGGCGCAGACCGCGACGACGCCCTAGCCGCGGGTCAGGGGATGGTCAGGATCTCGTAGCCGTCGGCGGTGACGACCAGGGTGTGCTCGAACTGCGCCGTTCGCATTCTGTCCCGGGTCACGACGGTCCAGCCGTCCGGCCAGATGTCGTACTCGATGGTGCCGAGCGTCAGCATCGGCTCGATCGTGAACGTCAGGCCGGGCTCCATGATCACGCCGACCGACGGGTCGTCGAAGTGGGGCACGACCAGGCCGGAGTGGAACGTCGTGCCGATCCCGTGGCCGGTGAAGTCCCGGACGACGCCGTAGCCGAACCGCCGGGCGTAGGACTCGATGACCCGGCCGATCGCGTTGAGCGGCCGCCCCGGAGCGACCGCCCGGATCCCGCGCATCATCGCCTCTCTGGTCACCTCGACGAGCTGCCGGGAGTCGCCCGCCACGTTCCCGGCAAGGAATGTCGCATTGGTATCGCCGTGGACGCCGTCGATGAACGCGGTGACGTCGATGTTCACGATGTCGCCGTCCGCGACCACCGTGTCGTCCGGGATGCCGTGGCAGATGACCTCGTTGAGCGACGTGCAGAGTGACTTGGGGAAGCTGCGGTAGCCGAGCGTGCTCGGATAGGCACCGTGGTCGAGCAGGAACTCGTGCCCGACCCGGTCAAGCTCGTCCGTCGTGACACCCGGCGTGACGTGCCGGCCGACTTCCTCGAGCGCCTGCGCCGCGATCTTGCCCGCGATGCGCATCCGCCCGATGGTCTCGGCGTCCTTAATGTCGCTCTCACCGAGGCGGGGGGCACGACGGCCGACGTATTCCGGGCGCTCGATGCCCGCGGGTACTGCGCGCTGCGGAGAAACCCGGCCAGGCTGGAGGATGGCTGACATGATCTGGAAGTCTAATGGTCATGGACGATGACAAGAGCTGGTGGTTTTGCCTGAAGCACCACGAGGTGGAGCAGGGTCCGGGCTGTCCGGGGAAGGACCGGCTGGGGCCGTACCCCACCAGGGACGCCGCCGAGCACGCCCTCGAGACAGTCCAGAAGCGAAACGAGGAATGGGAAGCGCAGGATCGCTGGCCTGGCGAGACTGGCGACAGCTGATCCGGACCTGGCCCGTGGTTGCGGCGACGGTGGTTGCGGCGCCCGTGGTTGCGGCAACGGGCGGTTCTGGCGGCTCCGCTGCTCGGCGGTGGTCGGCCGGTCTTGTACGCTGGGCGCAGCGGCAGGCAGCGCGACAAGGGGGCGCGAAATGACCGTGGACGATCCGGGCAGTGGCCTCCCGCCGGCCGCTGAGGCGAGGATGGCCGAAATCCGGAGTAGCCACACCTGGGGGTCGGCACTCACTGCCGATGAGTTCACTGCCATCAAGAGCACAGGCTTTGAGCCAGTCGGGCAGGTCCTCGGTGCGGCCGTGTACAACATCGGCTACACCGGCGGATACGCGTGCCCGGCCTACGGCTCCAGCTACGGCTACGGCCGGATGGGCATGCTCGGCGGGCCGTTCACCAGCGCCACCGCTACCTCGAGCGGCGGCACGCTGGGGTCCTACGGCCCGCTGGTGCAGACCATGTACAACGCGCGGCGTCAGGCCATCGGCCGGATGACCAGCGAGTGCGCCGAGCTGGGCGGCCACGGCGTCGTGGGCGTGCGGCTCGTCATCGACGGCTTCCCGGCCGGCGGCCTGGAGTTCAAGGCCATTGGGACCGCGGTGCGCGCGCCTGGGGGCGTGCCGCTGAAGCAGCCGTTTACGTCCGACTTGTCCGGCCAGGACTTCACCAAGCTGATCCTGGCCGGGTGGGTGCCTGTCGGTCTGGTGCTCGGCATCTCGATCGGCGCCCGGCACGACGACTGGGTGACGGTGAACCAGACTCGCTGGGCCTCCGGCAACACCGAGGTGGCCGGCTACACCGAGCTCGTGAATGCCACCCGGCACGACGCCCGGCGCCAGCTCCAGCAGGACGTTGCCCGGCACGGCGCGGAAGGCGTGGTGCTGCAGGAGATGAACATCCGAATCGGCGAGCACGAGTGCCCCATGCAGGAAGGCCGCCGGGACCACGTCCTGGAGGCCACGATTATCGGCACGGCGATCGCCCGCTTCGGCGAGCGGCGCGCGGCCGCGAAGCCACCGCTGGCGATCATGTCGCTTGACCCGCAGCGGCGGCAGGCCGCGCGCGTGCGCCTTGGCCCTGAGCCAGCGGCCCAGATGTGACAAGCCCGAACATAACCGGCTGGAACCGGACCTGAAACTGCCAAGGAGCGCCATGACGGAGGAGCAGGGCACCAATCTCGAGGTGCTAGGGGTACCGCAGGATGCCATGCGCCGGCTGGCCGAGCTGCGGCCGGGACAGCCAGGGTCGATCTTCACGTCCGACCTGTCGGTGAACGAGTTCCTGCTGGTGCGCGAGGTCGGTTTCCGGCCGGTCGGGCTGGTACTCGGCAGCTCGATTTACCACGTGGGGCTTCAGTTCGGCAAATGGGGCCAGAGCCAGGAGCTGGACGTGCTGTCCAACGCCATGTACCACGCCCGCGAGCTGGCGATGACCCGGATGGAAGCCGAGGCGCAGGCGCTCGGCGCCGACGGCGTGGTCGGCGTCCGGCTGGACGTGGAGATGAAGGAGTTCGGGGCGGACATCGCCGAGTTCATCGCGGTCGGCACGGCTGTCGTGGCCGAGCCGGGCGCCGGCGGCGGCGGGGTGACGAACTGGCGCAACAACAAGAGCATGCCGTTCACCTCGGACCTGTCCGGCCAGGACTTCTGGACCCTGATCCGGGCTGGCTACGCGCCGCTGGGCATGGTGATGGGGTCGTGCGTGTACCACATCGCGCACCAGCGGCTCGGCAGCAAGATGGGCAACGTCGGCCGTAACGTCGAGCTCGAGCAGTTCACCCAGGCCCTCTACGACGCCCGTGAGCTGGCCATGAGCCGGATGCAGGCCGAGGCGGAGGAACTCGCAGCCGAGGGCATCGTCGGTGTCCAGCTGCGGCAGCACAGTCACACCTGGGGCTCGCACACGACCGAGTTCTTCGCGATCGGCACGGCCGTTCGGCCGCTGCGCGACGACCACATCATCCAGACGCCCACTATGGTGCTCAGCCTGGACGCCTGACCCGCTTCGGAGCCGCTGGTGCCAGGAGACCCGCCGGGTGCGCCCGGCCAGCCGGAGCCGCCCGGAGCACAACTGCCCCCAGCCGCGGAGGCCCGGCTGGACGAGATGCGCAGCGTGCGCAGCTGGGGCTCGTCGCTCGGCGTCAGCGAGTTCGCATCGATCTCGCGCGTCGGCTTCCAGCCGGTCGGGCAGGTCCTCGGCGCAGCGGTCTACAACGTCGGCTACGCCGGCGACGAGGAGTGCCCGTACGGCCTGGCGGTCTACCGCGGCGAGGGCAACCGCGCGTACCGGGCGCCGGGCAGCGGACCGCGGCTCGGCCCGGGCGCGATCGTCCCGCCGTCGGGAGCTGCCGCCATCGGGTCGGCTCGCCCGCTAGTGTCGGTGCTCTACCAGGCGCGCCGCGCGGCCCTGAGCCGGATGACGGCGGAATGCTCAGCGCTGGGCGGTCTCGGGGTCATCGGCGTGCGGCTGACGATCGGGCCGTTCGGGGACGACGAGGACATCCTGGAGTTCCGCGCTTTCGGCACCGCGGTCGCGGCGAAGGGCGTGACAAGCCGCGCGCAGCCGTTCGCGTCCGACCTGTCCGGCCAGGACTTCACCAAGCTCGTCGCGCACGGTTTCGTTCCCGTCGGTCTGGCCCTCGGTGTCGCGGTCGGCTACCGGCACGATGACTGGCTGACCAGAGGTCAGACCCGTTTCACCGCCGGAAACGTGGAAGTTGGCGGCTACACCGATCTCGTCCGGCAGATGCGGACCGACGCCCGGAACGAGCTCGAGCTTGATCTCGTGCGCATGGGCGCAGAGGGTGTGGTGGTCCGGGAGATGTCGACGCGGATCTCGGACCGCCGGTGCCCGGTGGTGCCGTTCGGCAAGGATCACGTGGTCGAGGTGACGATCCTGGGTACGGCGATCGCGCAGTTCGCCCGGATGGCCGCGCCGCCGATCTACGGCATTCACAAGCTGGACGGCCGCCGGCCGGTGCAGGCGCCCGAGCGCCAGCTGTCGGTCGATCTCGATGGCGACAAGTCGGAGCCTGCTGGTGACGAGCCAGGCGGCGAGCCCGGTGCGCCTCAGTCGCCGGAGCCTGGCAGCGGAACGGGCTAATCCACGTCCCCGTATTTACTGCGGCGAATTGCCGTTTGCGCAATCCCGGTGAAGCCGGGTTGTCACGCTAACCGTTCTGCTGATATCAAGTGATTGACTGTTTCCGCAGGTCAATGACACTATTAGCAGTAAATTCGCGAACTGGTGACACGGGATATGGATAGCACGGTGGTGGCAAAATGACGAGCAGTGAATGGCCCGCCGGCGATGACCGGATCAGTTATCCGGCGCCAGAGGCCAGCGACCAGAAAGACAATTTCCACGGCGTGGTTATTGCTGATCCCTACCGGCAGTTCGAGGATCTCGCCCGTCCTCGAACCGCCGCCTGGGTGGTAGCTGAGAATGAGCTCGCCCAGCGGCTGGTGGCGGATCTGCCCGGCAGGCCGGCGATCGAGTCCCACCTCGCTGAGCTCTGGGCCCGGCCGTCAGCCGGCGTCCCGTTCGAGCGGGGCGGCCGCTGGTTCCAGCGCCGGAAGCCGGCCGGCGCGCAGCAGGAGGTCTGGTACGCAGGCGAGTCGGCCGAGTTCTGCGATCGCGCGCTCCTGGATCCGGCTGAATTCGCTGCGGACGGGAGTGTCGCGGTTGCCGGGGCGAGTGTCAGCCCGGACGGATCGGCTCTTGCGTACGCGCTCAGCGAGGCCGGCTCGGACTGGCTCACGTGGCGAGTGCGGGACGTGGCGACAGCAGCTGACCTGGCTGACCGGGTTCGGTGGTCGAAGAACGAGGAGGCGCAGTGGCATCCGGATAGCTCGGGCTTCTTTTACACGCGGCTGGCCACGCCGGAGCCTGGCCGTGAGTACACCGGCCTCGATCACGGCTACCGGGTGTGCTTCCACCAGACTGGCGACAGCCAGGCGGACGATGCCGACGTGCTCGTGCCCGAGGACGAAGCACTGTGGCCGGATATCGCGGTCAGCACCGACGGGAGCTACCTGATCGTATCGCTGTCGCGGGGCCTCGGCTCGGGTGACGAGCTGCGGATCCTCGAGCTCGCCCGGCCCGCCAGCGGTTTCCGCGTGCTTCTTCCGGCCAGCGCTGCCGAGCGGACGATCGTCGCGGCGCAGGACGACGTGTTCTATGTGCTGACAGACGACGGCGCCGACCGCCGCCGGATCATCGGAGTGCCGGCCAGCCGGCCCGCACCGGAGAACTGGCGCGAGGTCATCCCCGAGTCGGCGGACACGCTGCTCGAGGCGCACCACTTCGGTGGCCGCCTGGTCTGCCACTATCTCCGCGATGCCTGTTCGCTGCTGCGCGTATTCGGTCTCGACGGATCCCCGGCTGGCCAGATCGATGTACCCCCGCTGTCAACGCTGTCCGGAAGCGCGGTGCGGCACGAGGCGATCGAGGGCAGCGCCGGAACCGACATCGTGCTCTTCCAGACGGAGTCGTTCACCCAGTCCCGCAGCCTGTGGCGGCACGATCTCGGCTCCGGTCAGACTTCACTGCTGCGCGCCCCGGAGGTGACGCTGCCGGCCGCCGATTACCTGACGGAGCGAGTGTTCGTGTGCTCGCAGGACGGCACGCGGGTGCCGCTGTTCCTCACCCGGCGCCGTGGTCTGCGGCGCGACGGCGCGGCGCCAGTCCTGCTGTGCGGCTACGGCGGGGTGGGCGCCTCGGAAACCCCGGCCTTCAAGCTGGACTGGGCGACCTGGCTGGAGCGCGGCGGCATGCTCGCGCGGGCCAGCCTGCGGGGCGGCGGCGAGTACGGCCGCGCCTGGTATCGCGACGGCCGGCTGGAGCGCAAGCAGAACGTCTTCGACGACTTCTGCGCGTGCCTGCGCTGGCTGGTCAGCTCCGGCTGGTCGCGGCCCGGCCGGATCGCCATCACCGGCGGCTCGAACGGCGGGCTGCTCGTCGGGGCGTGCCTGACGCAGCACCCGGAGCTGTTCGGGGCCGCGGTAGCCAGTGTCGGTGTCTTCGACATGCTGCGCTTCCATCTGTTCACGGCGGGCCGGCTGTGGAAGACCGAGTACGGCGACCCTGGCGACGAGCAGGAGTTCGGCTGGCTGCGCGCGTACTCGCCGCTGCACAACGTACGGCGCGGCCGCTACCCGGCGACGCTGCTGACCACCGGCGACCACGACGACCGGGTCGTTCCCGGCCACACGCTGAAGTTCGGGGCAGCTCTGCAGGCTGCGCAGACCGGGCCGGCGCCGGTACTCATCCGGGTGGGCACCGGTGCCGGCCACGGCCACGGTAAGGCGATGAGCGCGGCAGTGGCCGAGCAGGCCGACTGCCTGGCGTTCCTGGAATCGGCGCTCAGCGGCGACCCGGACCGAGGGGATCCGGATTGAGGTAAAAATGCGCTCGCGGGGTGCGCGGATCTACCTCACTCTGGCGGGGAGCCGCTGACGGCGTCGAGCAGGCGCGCAAGCCGGGTGCGCAGAATGCGGTCGCCCCGACCGGACCGATGTCCGCGAGCGGCCTCACCGGCGAGGCGGCTGGCGGCGTAGCGCAGGCCGACCGCGTCGCCGTCCTCGCCGACAGCGGCGCTCACCAGGTGCTGCGCCGCGTCGAAGGACACCGGCGCCGTGGCCGGAGTGATCGGCAGGGCCTCGTGGGCCAGTCTGTCGAGTTCCGGGTCGTCTCCGTCGAGTGCGAACACGGTCGCACCCGCGCGCCGCACGTCGTGCACGCGCTCGAGTAGCTCCGGCGGCGCGAGCTCATCGGTGACGACCAGCAGCGTCTCGCCCCGGCTGGCGGCGCGCAGTCGCTCAAGGCCGACCGACAGATGCGCAGGCGCGCCGGGCTGCGGATGCCACCGCACGAGTGTCGGCGCAAGCTCGGGCAGGCCGGACAGCTTGCTCTCGTCAGCTAAGTGCGCGCTGAGATGCCAGGGCTCGTAAGCCTCTGAGCCGAGGACAATCAGGCCGTTCAGCCTGCGGGAACTGCGCCGCAGCGCGTGAGCGAACGACGAGGTGCGCTCGAGCCAGCCGGTCGGCGCCAGCAGTGCGCGGAGCATCGCGACCTGATCGGCATCCATAGGTGTTCATCGTGCCCGACCGATCGCCCGCCCGGCAGCAGAACCGGTTCGGCGCGCGGAGCACCGTTGTGCTGCCGGTGCCGTGCGCGCCTAGAGTGCGGCGTCTGGCAAGATCGGCGCATGACGGCGGAACCCCGGCAGGCCGCTCAGCAGGCCGCCCTACCTGACGTATCCGGGCTCGTGATCGGCATCCTCGGCGGGACCGGCGACCAGGGCCGCGGCCTCGCGCTGCGGCTGTCGGCGGCCGGCCACCGGGTGCTGATCGGCTCGCGCGACGCGGCGCGAGCGGAGCGTGCGGCGAGCGAACTCGGCGGCCTGCCGCTGCTGGGCGGTGCGGCCAACGGTGAGATCGCCGCGCAGGCGGACGTGGTGATTGCGGCGATGCCGTACGACGGCCACCGGGATCTGCTGGAGGCGCTGCGCGAGCCGCTGGCCGGGAAAGTGGTCGTCGACTGCGTGAACCCGATTGCCTTCGACTCGCACGGCGCCTACGCGATCGCCGTCCCGGAGGGCAGCGCTGCCGAGCAGGCGGCCGAGGTGCTCACCGGCAGCACGGTCGTCGGCGCGTTCCACCACGTCTCTGCTCCGCTGCTGCTTGATGCCGATGTCGACGATCTCGACCAGGACGTGCTTGTGCTCGGCGACGTGCGGAGCGCGACCGATCTGGTGATCGCACTCGCCAGCGAGCTGCCGGGCGTTCGCGGGATCTACGCGGGCCGGCTGCGCAACTGCGGGCAGATCGAGGCGTTCACCGCCAACCTGGTGTCGATCAACCGGCGCTATAAGGGCCATGCGGGACTCCGGATTACCGATATCGGACCGCACCCTAGCCGCTGAAGTCCCGCTGCTGAGCTGGGGGCAATCTGGGTACAGTCACTCACTGTGACGGCTCGCGTGCGCAGTGGTGCAGAGAGCGGCCCGGATCTGGACGGAACCCCGGTCTCGCTGCCGATCCGCCGCCGGACGCCGCTGGCTGCCGTGCTCAACCGGGCCGCGTTCGCGGTCGGGCTGCTCGTGCTGACGACGGTCATCGTGTATCTCGGCCGGTCCGGCTACCGCGACACCGCGACGCCCGGCCAGCCGCTGAACCTGCTGGCGTCCTTCTATTACTCGGCTGTGACGCTGTCCACGACGGGGTACGGAGACATTGTCCCGGTCAGCGACGCGGCGCGGCTCGTGAACACGCTCATCCTGACGCCTATCCGAGTCGTCTTCCTGATCGTGCTGATCGGCACCACGCTGCAGGTGCTGGCCGAGCAGACGAGGGCGACCTGGCGCGTTTCCCGCTGGAGGTCGAAGATGGCAGGCCACACTGTGGTGGTCGGATACGGCACGAAGGGCCGCAGCGCAGTAACCACTCTGTGCGAAGCGGGCATGCCGGTGACCTCGATCGTCGTCGTTGACATCCTGCCGCAGGCGGTCGCAGGGGCGAACCGGATCGGCCTGGCGGGCGTGACCGGCGACGGCACCCGGCGCGATGTCCTCGTGTTCGCCGAGATCGCCACTGCGGACCGGCTCGTCATCGCGGTGGACCGGGATGACACCGCGGTGCTCGTCGCGCTGACGGCCCGCCAGCTGTGCCCTGATGTGGCCGTGATCGCCGCGGTGCGCGAGGCCGAGAACGAGTCGCTGCTGCGGCAGAGCGGCGCGAGCAGCGTCGTCGTCTCTTCGGCGGCAGCCGGGCGCCTTCTCGGGCTGGCGACCGTGGAGCCTGGCGCCGGCCGGGTCATGACCGACCTGCTGGACCGCACCGGAGGTCTCGAGCTGACCGAGCGAGCCGCTTCCGCGTCCGAAGTCGGCAGCTCGGCCAGGGATGCCTGCTCGGGCCTGATCGCGGTGCTCCGCCAGGGCCTGGTCCTGGCTATCGACGACCCGCGGGCAGATCGCATCGAGGACGGCGACCGGCTGGTCGTCGTCTCCGGCGCTGCGCGGGCGGGTCAGCGGTAGGAGTACTCCGGCGTCGGGAAGGCTCCGCCGACCACGTCGGCCGCGAAGGACTCGGCGGCCTCGCGCAGGACTCCGGCGAGGTCGGCGTACCGCTTGACGAACTTCGCCGTGCGGGGGGACAGCCCGGCCATGTCCTGCCAGACCAGTACCTGCGCGTCACAGTCCGGGCCGGCGCCGATCCCGACCGTGGGGACGTCGAGGCTCGCGGTGACCCGGCGGGCCAGGTCAGCCGGGACGCACTCCAGCACGACCGCGAAGGCGCCCGCCGCCTGCAGGGCCTTGGCGTCGTGCAGGATCCGCTCGCCGTCCTCGCCGCGGCCCTGGACCTTGTAGCCGCCGAAGGCGTTCACAGACTGCGGGGTGAGGCCGAGGTGGGCCATCACCGGAATGCCCGCGGCCACGAGCTCCTCCACCTGCCGCACGACCCGGTAGCCGCCCTCGAGCTTGACGGCCTGAGCGCCGGTCTCCTTGAGGAACCTGGTGGCGGCCTCGAGCGCAGCGGCCGGAGAAGTCTGGTAGGAGCCAAACGGCAGGTCAGCGACCACGAGAGCCCGGCTGGTGCCGCGCACGACCGCGGCGGTGAGCGGGATCAGCTCGTCTACGGTGACCGGAATGGTGGAATCATGGCCATACACCACCATGGCGGCCGAGTCGCCGACCAGCAGAACGGGGATGCCCGCGGCGTCGAAGACCGAGGCGGTCAGGGCGTCGTAGGCGGTGAGCATGGGCCACTTCTGGCCGCGGCCCTTGGCGGCTGCGATGTCCCGGATGGTCAGGCGCCGGGCTGACTGCCCGCCGTAGAGCGGCTCTGGGGCTGGGGCTTGGGAGCCGGCTGGTGAAGTGGTGGCAGCGGCCTGGGCCTTGACCTGCTCAGCAGCAGTCATCTCATCCTCCGCGTCTCGTTGCGCCCTCGTGGCGTCCCCGGACCCTCCGATGATCGCATGGCGGGCCCGCTGGTGAACAGAGGGAGTTCTGCCCGCGGCCGCGGCTGCCCGGCCGGCAGAATAAGGGCCGGACGGGAGAAGCCATTTCACCGGCCGGATGACCTATTTTGCAATACGATCATGTCTCGTATCGTTTTCTGGCGAGCCCCCGACTGATCGTCCGGCATCCTGGCTCGCGCACGGGTGAGGCAGGCGATGGACAGCAGCGCGGCGCAGCGACGCCGGCCCGGCCGGCCGCGCAGTGATGAGGCCGACAAGGCAATCCTGGCCGCCGCGCTTGACTTGTTCGCCGAGTGCGGCCCGGACGCGCTGGGCATCGAGCAGGTGGCCGCCCGGGCCGGGGTGGGCAAGGCCACCATCTACCGTCGCTGGCCCGGCAAGGAAGACATGCTCGTCGATGCCATTGCGGGCCTGCGGTCGCTCCTGCCGCAGCCGCAGGGGCGGTCGGTGCGCGCCGACCTGATCGCGCTGCTCAGTGCCGTCTGCCGGGAGGCGGCGGATCCGCGACGGGCCAGGCTGTTCGCCCTGCTGCAGGGCGAGGGCACCCGCTACCCGCGGCTCATGGCGACCTACATCGAGACCGTCATGCAGCCGCGTCTCGACCTGGTCGGCGCAGTGCTCCGGCGGGGCGTGGCGACGGGCGAGCTGAGGGAGAACACCGATATCGAGGCGGCCACGTTCCTCTTCAACGGGGCTGTTCTCGCGAGCATGTACGGATCCGAGCCGACTGAGGCCCGCTACGCCCGCCGGGTCGTCGACGAACTCCTGCGCGGGCTGGCCGCACGCTGAGCTGTACTCTCGGTCGCATGCTGCTGACGAAGTTCGGGCATGCCTGCGTGCGGCTGGAGAAGAACGGTGTCCGCCTCGTCATCGATCCCGGTATCTGGGCCGGCCCGGACGTGCTGGCGGGCGCCAGCGCAGTGCTGGTCACCCACGAGCACGTGGACCACTTCGACGAGGCAGCCGTCCGGGCGGCGCTGGACGCCGACGCCGGGCTGCAGCTGTGGGCGAGCGAGGCTGCGGCGGCGCAGCTAGCCGGCTACGGCAGCCGGGTGCACGCTGTGCACCACGGCGACGCCTTCACGGCCGCCGGGTTCGACGTGCACGCGTACGGCACCGACCACGCGCGGGTCGACAGCGCCATCCCGATCGTGGCGAATACCGGATTCGCCGTGGACGATGCCGTGTTCCATCCCGGTGACGCGTTCACCGTCCCCGAGGACCCGATACCTGTCCTGCTGGTGCCGGTCAGCGGACCGTGGCTGAAGTTCAGTGACACGGCCGACTATCTGCGAGCCGTGCAGCCGCAGCGCGGCTTCTGGATCCACGACGCCCTGCTGAACGACAAGAGCGCCAGCCTCTGGCAGAACCTGCTCGGCCTCGCGCCGGCGGCCGACGGCCCGGCCAGCTACCTCGTCCCCGGCACCAGCGTCGAGCTGTAGCGGCGGCTAGCCGATCCGCGGCTCGCGCCACCGGCTGGTGATCGGCAGGCGGCGGTCGCGGCCGAAGTTCTTGGCGCTGATCTTCGGGCCGGGCGGGTACTGCCGCCGCTTGTACTCGGCGCGGTCCACCAGCCGGATGACGCGCTCGACCAGCGCCGGATCGTGACCGGCCGCGACGAGTTCCGCGGAGCCCATGTCCTTCTCGACGTAGT
This sequence comes from uncultured Actinomycetota bacterium, assembly GCA_963711535.1. GTDB lineage: Bacteria > Actinomycetota > Actinomycetes > Streptosporangiales > Streptosporangiaceae > JAJYUU01. The sequence continues at coordinate 639,327 of CAVQEN010000020.1, forward strand.
CGTCGAGCAGCTGGTCCAGCACGAGGTAGTCCGGCAGCGAGTCGGTGTCGAGCTGACCCGGGGAGAGCTCCGCGCTCGGCGGCTTGGAGATCGAGTTCTCCGGGATCGGGGGCGTCTCGCCCCGCTCGGCCGCCTGCCGGTTGCGCCAGCGTGCGAGTTCCCAGACGAGCGTCTTGAAGACGTCCTTGATCGGCGCATAGGCGCCGACCGCGTCGCCATACAGGGTGGAGTACCCGGTCGCCAGCTCACTCTTGTTGCCGCAGGCCAGGACGAGGTGGCCTTCCTCGTTCGACAGCGCCATCCAGATCATGCCGCGGATGCGGGCCTGCAGGTTCTCGGCGGCCAGCCCGTGCAGGTCAAGGCCGGCGCCGAAGCCGTCCATCATCGGCTTGATCGGGATCGTGCGGGCGTGAATGCCCTGGCGCTTGACGAGGTCCTCGGCGTCGGCCACCGAGTGCACCGAGGAGTACGGGCTGGGGTTCAGCACGACGTTGACGTGGTCAGCCCCGAGCGCGTCGGTGGCGATCGTCGTGGTGAGCGCGGAGTCGATGCCGCCGGACAGCCCGATCAGCACGGAGCCGCGGCCGTATCCGTTCTTCCGCACGTAGTCCCGGGTGCCCAGGACCAGCGCGCCGTAGATCTCAGCCAGGTCCGGCAGCCGGGGCCAGATCATCGCGGCGGATAGCGGCGTGCCGGGCTGCGGGGCGGGCAGCGGTGCAAGCTCGATCCGCTGGATGGTCATCGTGGTGCCGTCTCCGGCGTTCGCCCGCTGCTGCCCGGCCGGCAGCCCGGGGTCAGCCGGAGCCAGGTCGAGGTCAGCGAGGACCAGGGCCTCGTCGAACTGCGGCCCGCGGGCGAGCACTTCGCCGTCGGGCGCGACGAGGATGGAGTCGCCGTCGAAGACCAGCTCGTCCTGGCCGCCGACCATGTTCGCGTACGCGAGCACGGCTCCCGACTCGCGCGCCCGGCGCTGGCACAGCTCGAGCCGGACGTCGTCCTTGTTCTGCTCGTAGGGTGAGGCGTTCGGGACCACGAGCAGGCTGGCGCCCGCTGTCTTCGTCACCGCTACCGGGCCGCCGTCCTGCCACAGGTCCTCGCAGATCGCCACCGCGACGTCGACCGCCTCGCCGCTCGCCGTGGTCAGCCGGAACACCGGGAGCGTATTGCCCGGCACGAAGTAGCGGAACTCGTCGAAGACCCCGTAGTTCGGCAGGTGATGCTTGGCCGAGGTGACCGCGACCGATCCGCCGTGCAGCACCGCGGCCGCGTCGAGCGGAGAGCCCGCCGGGATGCCGACTCGCGGCGTGGCGTCCGGTCGCCGGTCGAGATAGCCCACCACGACGGCGACGCCGTCCAGGCCCTCGACGGCGAGGGCGGCCGCGAGGTCGTGAAGCGCCACGATCGAGCCGTCCACGAACGACTTCCGGAGTGCCAGATCCTCGACCGGGTAGCCGGTGAGTGCCATCTCCGGGAAGACGACGACCCGCGCGCCCTGCTCGGCAGCGCGCATCGTCCACTCGACGATCCTGTCGCTGTTGCCCGCCAGGTCGCCGACAGTCGCGTTGATCTGAGCGAGACCGATCCGAAGCTGAGCCACGTCTTCAGCCTAGATGGTCCGGGCCTGTTCGCCGGCGAGCGCGTAGCCGGCGGGGGCCGGGTAACAAGCCGGAAACATGCGGCGGGCAGACTGTGGCGGTGGACAGGCAGGAGGAGTTTGTACTGCGCACGCTCGAGGAGCGTGATATCCGTTTCGTCCGGTTGTGGTTCACGGACGTCCTGGGCTACCTCAAGTCAGTCGCCGTAGCCCCGGCTGAGCTCGAGGGTGCCTTCGCCGAGGGTATCGGCTTCGACGGGTCTGCGGTCGAGGGCTTCGCCCGGGTGTACGAGGCCGACATGATCGCCAAGCCCGATCCGTCGACATTCCAGCTCATGCCGGTGGGCAACGACTCAGCGGGCACTGGCCGGATGTTCTGCGACATCATGCTTCCCGACGGCTCACCGTCGTACGCTGACCCGCGGTTCGTCCTGAAGCGGGCCCTAGCCCGCGCATCCCGGCTGGGTTTCACCTTCTACACGCACCCGGAGATCGAGTTCTTCCTGCTGATGGAGAAGCCGGAGCCCGGCGGGCAGCCGCGGCCGATCGACTCCGGCGGCTATTTCGACCACACGCCGCACGGTATCGCACACGACTTCCGCCGCGAGTCCATCACCATGCTGGAGGGCCTCGGCATCTCGGTGGAGTACAGCCACCACGAGGGCGCACCCGGCCAGCAGGAGATTGACCTGCGGTACGCCGACGCGCTGAGCACGGCCGACAACATCATGACGTTCCGGCTCGCGATGAAGGAAGTGGCGCTGCAGCAGGGCGTCTACGCGTCGTTCATGCCCAAGCCGTTCAGTGAGTATCCGGGTTCGGGCATGCACACGCACATGTCGCTGTTCGAGGGCGACCGCAACGTGTTCTACGAGCCAGGCGGCGAGTACCACCTGTCGAAGACAGGCAAGTCGTTCATCGCCGGGGTGCTCCGCCACGCGGCCGAGATTACTGCCGTCTGCAACCAGTGGGTGAACTCCTACAAGCGCCTGTGGGGCGGCACTGAGCGGATCGCCGGCGCGGGCGGCGAAGCCCCCGCGTACATCTGCTGGGGGCACAACAACCGGTCGGCCCTCATCCGGGTGCCCATGTACAAGCCGAACAAGGGCAACGCGACCCGCATCGAGTTCCGCTCGGTCGACACCGCATGCAACCCGTACCTGGCGTTCGCCGTCGTTCTCGCGGCCGGCCTCAAGGGCATCGAGAACGACTACCAGCTTCCGCCGGGCGCCGAGGACGACGTGTGGGCGCTGACCTCCACGGAGCGGCATGCCCTTGGCATCGCGCCGCTGCCGCAGAACCTGGCCGAGGCGATCACCGCCATGCAGGACAGCGAACTCGTGGCCGAGACGCTCGGAGAGCAGGTCTTCGACTTCTTCCTGCGCAACAAGCGCGAGGAATGGCAGGCCTACCGGCACGAGGTCTCGCAGTTCGAGATCGACCGCTACATCGGTATCGTCTAGCCGGCGCGCCGGGCGCAGGTGGCGGGCGCCGCGGGCTGGCGCGCCGGGCCCTGGTGGCTACTGTGCGAGTGTGAAGATGCCGCGCGCGACGCTGGCCGGGCAGCTGGCGTCCATGGGGTTCGCTGACACTGGCCGGGCGCAGGGCCTTGTCGCCGAGCTGCAGCTGGCCGCCGAGAGTCCGCTGCTGCAGGCGCTCGCTGGCGCGGCGGACCCCGACCGGGCGCTCGCGGCGCTGGCCCGGATGGAGCCGGACGACGAGCTGCGGCACGCGCTGGACGACGATGACCGGCTGCGGATGCGGCTGGTCAGCGTACTCGGTGTGAGCTCAGCGCTCGGTGATCACCTGGCCCGGCACCGGCGTGACTGGCGGCTGCTGGCGGGGGAGACCTCGTTCCCGGCCGGTAACGCCGAGGATGACCTCACCGCCGGACTGCTGCGGGCGGTCGGGGCCACGTCCGGGCCGGAGCCGGCCGCTGACCGCGCCAGAGCTGGCGGAGATCCCGCGACCGTGCTCCGGCTCGCCTACCGCCGGCGTCTGCTGGTGCTCGCGGCCCGGGACCTGACCGGCGAGCTGTCGCTGGACCAGGTGATGGCCGGGCTTGCCGACCTCACGACCGCGACGCTGGAGGCGGCACTGGCAGTCGCGCGCGCGGAGCTGCCTCCCGGCATGCCGCCGGCCCGGCTGGCGGTGATCGCGATGGGCAAGTGCGGCGGCCGCGAGCTGAACTATGCCAGCGACGTCGACGTGATCTTCGTCGGCGCGGCTCCCGTAGGCGTGGCTGGAGACGGTACCCCTGACTGTGCCGCTGAGGGGGCCGCGGGCAGGGCTGCTGAAGCGGCCGCTGAAGGTGCCGCTGGGGGTGTCGACACTGCAGCGCTACGGGTCGCGACGTCGCTCGCCAGCGCGATGATCCGGGTGTGCTCGCGATCGACGCCAGAGGGCTCGCTCTTCCCGGTCGACCCGAACCTGCGGCCGGAGGGACGCGACGGTCCGCTGGTCCGCACGGTGGCCGGCCATCTGGCGTACTACCAGCGCTGGGCGAAGACCTGGGAGTTCCAGGCGCTGCTCAAGGCCCGGTTCGCCGCCGGCGACGCTGACCTTGGCGCGCAGTACCTGGCGGAGGTGACGCCGCTGGTCTGGCAGGCCGCGCAGCGGGACGACTTTGTCGCCGACGTCCAGGCAATGCGCCGCCGGGTCGTCGCGAGCCTGCCCGCCGACGCGGCTGGCCGTGAGCTCAAGCTGGGCCCGGGCGGACTTCGGGACATCGAGTTCGCGGTTCAGCTGCTGCAGCTCGTGCACGGCCGCGGCGACGAGACGCTGCGGGCAGCTGCTACGCTGCCCGCGCTCGCCGCGCTGGCCGCAGGCGGCTACGTCGGCCGTGCGGCCGCGGTGGCGATGGCGGCGGCGTACCGGTTCCTGCGCGGCGTCGAGCACCTGCTGCAGTTGCGGCGGCTGCGCCGTACGCACCTGCTGCCCGAGGATCCGCCAGTGCTGCGCGAGATCGGGCGGGCACTGCGCCGGATGCAGCTGGGCGTGCCAGTCGCGCCCGACGGCGACCCGGCCGAGACGCTCGCGGAGCAGTGGCGGCAGCACGCTTCCCAGGCGCGGCAGCTGCACGAGAAACTGTTCTACCGGCCGCTCCTCGAGGCCGTGGCACGGCTTCCGGGCGAGGCCACGCGGCTGACTCCCGAGGCAGCCAGGGACCGGCTGGAGGCGCTCGGCTACGCGGATCCGGCCGGAGCACTGCGGCACATCGAAGCGCTGACGGCCGGTGTCTCGCGCAAGGCGGCGATGCAGCGGACACTGCTGCCCGTGCTGCTCGGCTGGCTCGCGGACGCCCCGGAGCCGGATGCCGGCCTGCTGGCATTCCGGCAGGTGAGTGAAGCCCTGGGCGGATCGCCCTGGTATCTGCGCCTGCTGCGGGACAACGCTCTGGTGGCGCAGCGGATGGCACGGCTGCTGGCGTCGAGCCGGTATGCCACCGGCCTGCTGCTGCGCGCTCCGGCCGCGGTGGCGATGCTCGGCGAGGACGCGGAGCTCGCGCCACGGCCGCCCACGGAACTGCAGACGGAGGCCACCGCGGCCGTGCGCCGCCACGACAGCGCGGAGGGCGGAACAAGAGCCGTTCTCGCCATTAGGCGCCGCGAGCTGCTGCGTACTGCCGCAGCTGACATCCTGGGCCTGGCCGGGATCGAGGACACCGGGGCGGCGCTGACGGCAGTCGCCCAGGTGAGCGTCGCGGCGACGCTGCGGGCAGTCCTGGCCGAGGCCGAACGAGCTGCCGGGCCGCTGCCGACGCGGGTGGCGGTGATCGCGATGGGCCGCTTCGGCGGGCACGAGATGGGCTACGCCAGCGACGCCGACGTTGTCTTCGTTCATGATCCGCTGCCCGGTGCCGACGAGGAAACGGCGACCAGGGCCGCCCACTCGGTCGCCGAGCACCTGCGAGCGCTGCTGGGCAAGCCCGGACCCGACCCGGCCCTGCTCGTCGACGCGGACCTGCGGCCGGAGGGCCGGCAGGGGCCGCTGGTGCGGACACTCGCGTCCTACCGGGCCTACTACCGTCGCTGGTCGGTGGCCTGGGAAGCGCAGGCACTGCTGCGCGCGGAGTTCGCCGCCGGTGACGAGGCACTGGGCGCGGACTTCCTGGCAATGGCCGACGAGATCCGCTACCCGGAGGGCGGGATCGACCTCGCCACGGTCCGGGAGATCCGGCGGATCAAGGCACGGATGGAGGCCGAGCGGATGCCCCGCGGCGTCGAGCCGGCGCTGCATCTCAAGCTCGGCCCCGGCGGCCTGTCTGACGTGGAGTGGGTCGCCCAGCTGCTGCAGCTCAAGCACGCCCGGGCGGAGCCGGCGCTGCGCACGACCCGCACCCCGGCGACCCTGACGGCGGCGAGCGCGGCGGGACTGATCTCGGTTGCGGACGCTGGCACCCTCACGGCATCCTGGCTGCTGGCGAGCCGCATCCGCGATGCCGTCATGCTGGTCCGCGGCCGGCCGTCGGACACGCTGCCGGCCCTGCCCGCCGACCTCGCTGTGGTCGCGCAGGTACTCGGCTACCCGCCCGGCGGATCGCAGGATCTTGTTCAGGACTGGCGCCGCTCGGCTCGTCAGGCCCGGGCCGTGATGGAACGCATTTTTTACGGGTAACGAGGCCGCCGGCGTTCGCGGCCGCCGGAAAGGCGAGTGTGGTGGCCGAAACTGACGAGCCTGGCCCCCCGGCCGTGCGTCCGGTAGCGGAGCGGCCTGACGATGTCGCCGCGGAGCTCGCGGGCGAGGCGGAGCTGGTCGCGGTGGCGGCATCGGCCGCCGACCGGCCGCTGTCGGAGCCGGTCCGGCTCGCCGGCGGCAGCGGCCGGTCGGCGGTGCTGCGCTGCCGCGACCCGGCTGGCGGCACGGTGATCGTGAAGGCATACCCGCAGACCCGTGAGGGCGAGGGGAGCTTCACCGCCGAGGGGACCGGGCTGGCGATGGCTGCGGGTACCGGGCTGGCGCCGGAACTGCTGGGCGCGGACCGGGGTGCGCTGGTCGTCGTGATGTCGGATCTCGGCGACGGCACCACGCTCGCGGATCTGCTGCTCGGGGATGCCGCTGGTGATGTCGGTGAGGCGGTGCTGAGCTGGGCGCGCGCCTGCGGGTCGCTGGCGGTAGCAGCAAGCAAACGGCTGGATCTGCTGCCGGACCTGCGTGCACGCTACTCCCGGGGTCAGCCGCGCTGGCCCGCGCTGGCAGAGCTCGCTGACAGCATCCGCGCCGCACCGGAGCGCGCAGCGACGGTCGGCGTCGCGGCCCCGCGGGGCCTCACGGCCGAGCTGGCGGAGATCGCCGGAGCGGTGCAGTCCGGCCAGTTCGGCGTCTTCTCGCCGGGCGACCTGTGCCCGGATAACAGCCTGGTGACCCCGGCTGGCGTGCGGCTGCTAGACTTCGAGACGGCGGGCGTCTACCCGGTGTTCCTGGACGCGGCCTATATCCGGATGCCGTTCAGCACCTGCTGGTGCGTCTTCCGGCTGCCCCAAGGGCTCGGCCAGGCTGCCGAGGCTGTCTACCGGGAGCTGGTCAGCGAGATCTGGCCCGAGCTGGCGCGGGACGAGGTATGGCAAGCCGGGATGCGACGAGGGATCTCCGCCTGGTCCATGAACTCCATGGGCTGGCTCCTGCGGCGATCGATCGCCGGTGACTTCCCGCTGGACGAGGAGCGGACGTCACCGCGGACGCGTCAGCTGATGCGGTACCGGTGGCGGACGCTGCTAACTGAGCTTGAGCCATCCGGTGAGTTCCCGGCGGTGGCGGAACTGGCGCGCTTGCTGCTTGCGGCGACCGACGGCTGGGATGCCCCTGCGCTGCCGCTCTACCCGGTCTTCCGGCCGCGGTAGGCAGCGAGCAGTGCCGCTCGCTCGGGTGCGGGCAGCCACCGGACGGCCTCGCGCATCGTGACGCCCGAAATGCGGCTCGCGCGCGGAGTGAGCCAGCGGACCACGAGGTCGGGCTGGCGCCTGGCGGTCTCGCGGAGGACCCAGCCGATGGCCTTGCGGATGAAGAACTCGCGGTCGCCGAGCATGGCGTCGGCGTACCGGCCGAACCGCTCGAGGTTTCCTGGCTCCCCGCGCCGCAGCGGAACCAGGAGGGCGAGCAGAGCGGATCGCCGCAGCCAGAAGTTGTCGTCGGACGCCCACCGGTCCAGGACCGGGTGCATGGTCGCGGGGAACCGCTCGGTGAGGCTGCCGGCGACGTCGGCAGCGAGGCCGTCGATGAGCGCCCAGGTCCCGGAGGTGCGCAGGAGATGCTCGACGAGCAGCGCATCGGCCGCGGTCAGGAGCGCATGCCGGTCGGTGAGAAGGATGACGGCCGCGAGGCGACACTCGAACACTGGCCCTGCCCAGAGCGCCTGCGCGAGCTCGGTGAGCTCGTTTCCTGTCAGATTGCGGTGCTCGCGGCGCCAGGTGGTGACGATGGCCCGGATGCTGGGCACCGTCGTCCCCGCGAACGGCATCGGGCTCTTGAGGTAGTTCTGCGACCCGGCTGCGCGTTCTGGCGATCCGGCGGCGCGCAGTTCATGCTCAATCCGTGCGGCCTCGGCGCCGATGCTGCTGGTCACCGAGATAGCCTGGCCGGCCAGGCCGCACCAGGCAAGGCCCGGAAACAGCCGCCCGGAACACAGCGACCCCGCCGGGTGCGCAAACCCGGCGGGGCCAGATCCGACAGGAAGGAATCAGGATCACGGTCCAACTTAGTAGACCAGTAGCCGCAGTGTCACAGGCTCGCCCGAGATCCTCAGAGGTCGCAGCTCCGCCCTGTGGAACTGATCACGGGTCGCCGTCGCGTCGGCGGGGCCGGCCGTGCTGCGCACTCGGCCACAAGCCCACGCGGAGGATGCGATGCTAGGCGAAGCGTGCGAGTGCGCATGATGGGCATCGATGTCCAGCTACTACACTCGCGGACGTTCCGGGCTGCGGACCTGGCCGTCAGGACCGCCGCAGGGTCGATCGAGACAACGAGGACGGCATGAAGCTAATCATTATGATCCCGTGCCTGAACGAGGAAGAGACTCTGCCACTGGTGCTGGAGAGCCTGCCTAAAGAGATCAAGGGCATCGACACGATCGAGACGCTGCTGATCGACGATGGTTCAACTGACAAAACGGTGGAGGTGGCAAAGAATTACGGGATCGATCATATCTACCATCATGCCAGGAATAAGGGTCTCAGCCTGTCGTTCGCTGCCGGAATAAAGGAATCGCTCAGACTGGGAGCCGACGTCATCGTCCTGACCGAGGGTGACAATCAGTATCCGCAGGAGCGGATACCGGATCTCGTGCAGCCAATTCTAGATGGCAAAGCCGACGTAGTCATCGGCGATCGCCAGACCCACACCATTGAGCACTTCTCTCCAGCCAAGAAGGTCCTGCAGAGGTTTGGCACCAAGGTAGTCAACCTGGTTGCCGGCTCTCAGGTTCCGGACGCAATTAGCGGATTCCGTGCGTACTCCCGGAATGCCGCGATCCAGCTTAACCCGATCGCTGATTATAGCTGGGCGACCGAGACGACCATCCAGGCCTCGCAGAAGCGCCAGGCTATTGCGATTCTGCCAATTCAGACCAATCCTAAGCTTCGCGATTCTCGTCAGTTCAAGTCGTCGTGGCAGCACATCCGGCGGTCCAGCAAGACCATTGTCCGGGCTTTTGTCATGTATAAGCCCTACACGGTCTTCCTGATGATTGGCACCTTCTTCCTGATCCTTGGCCTGATCCCGTTTGTACACTTTGCGTGGCTGTCGATCACCCGGCAGACCGGGTCAGTCTTCGGAAGCCACCACCTGCAGTCGCTGATCATCGGCTCCGTGCTGCTGATCGCCTCGTTTATCTCCTTCACGCTCGGCATCATCGCCGACCAGGTCCGCATCAACCGGCTCCTGCTCGAGGACGCCCTGGAGTACCTCAAGAAGATCCAGCCGACCGAGAAGTCCTAGGGGCAGGCGCAGCCAAAGGGAGCAGGCTGTGGCCGTCATCCATCAGACGACGCTGAGCCCGACCAAGCTGGGCCTGCTGACGGCCTGGCTGCCCGCCCAGCCTTGGTACATCGGCACCGGGCACCCGCCGGACCTGGTGCGGGCCGGTGGGTTCCGGCTCGATGACCCGCGCGGAGAGGTGGGCATCGAGTTCATGGCGGTGACCGACCGCTCCGGCGACCGGGCGAGGACTTACCACGTGCCCATGACCTATCGCGGAAGTGCGTTGGAGGGAGCTGGCGACGGCCTCGTTGGTACGGCCGAGCATGGCGTGCTCGGGCGGCGCTGGATCTACGACGGTGCTGCCGACCCCGTCCTCGCCGTGCAGCTTGTCGCGCTGATCCAGGGCGAGGCGCAGGCGCAGGCCCAGGCCCAGAGCGTCAGCGACACGGCCGACATGACCGTGGTCAGCACTCCGGTTACCGCGGTGCGGGTCACCGTCGCTGGTCCTCCGGTGCTTGCCCGCCAAGGTACGGGCACCGAGATTCTGATGCCGGTCAGTACGGCCGGCGGCGGCGTGCCGGAGTTCGTGGTTCGCGTCAGCCGGCTGCTCGTACCCGCAGCTGGCCCGGCGCGGCCAGGCGAGGGCCGTGGCAGCGTGTCGGCGACGTGGCATCTGGCTGACGGAACGCAAGCTCACGGCACGTTTGCTACCGCCAGGATCTTGCCTGTTCCGTGATGTCGAGGATGACTGACTCCGGTCCTGGCCTCGCTAGAGGCCTGCTGGCTTTCTGAGGGCCCGATCCGGCCGCCAGCGAGAACAGCCAGGTCAGAGCCCCCCCGACGGCTACACGTCGTAGTAGAGCTCGAACTCGTGCGGGTGCGGGCGAAGCCGGATCGCGTCGATCTCGTTGGTGCGCTTGTAGTCCAGCCAGGTCTCGATGAGGTCCGGGGTGAAGACGCCGCCCTCAAGCAGGAAATCGTGGTCCTTCTCGAGGTTGTTCAGCACCGCCTCGAGCGAGCCGGGGACCTGCGGGATCGCCTTCGCCTCGTCGGGCGGCAGCTCGTACAGGTCCTTGTCGACCGGCTCCGGCGGCTCGATCTTGTTCTTGATGCCGTCGATGCCGGCCATCACCATGGCGGCGAAGGCCAGGTACGGGTTGGCCGACGGGTCAGGGACGCGGAACTCCAGGCGCTTGGCCTTGGGGTTCGGGCCGGTGATCGGGACACGAATGCAGGCGGACCGGTTGCGCTGGCTGTAGACCAGGTTGACCGGGGCCTCATAGCCCGGCACCAGGCGATGGTAGGAGTTCATCGTCGGGTTCGTGAACGCCAGCAGCGACGGCGCGTGCTTGAGCAGGCCGCCGACGTAATACCGGCCGGTGTCGGACAGCCCGGCGTAACCGACCTCGTCGTAGAAGAGCGGCGCGCCGTCCTTCCACAGGCTCTGGTGGCAGTGCATGCCGGAACCGTTGTCGCCGAACAGCGGCTTAGGCATGAAGGTCACGGTCTTGCCGACCGCGCGGGCGACGCTCTTGACCACGTACTTGTAGAGCATCAGGTTGTCGGCCATCTTCAGCAGCGTGTTGAACTGGATGTCGATCTCAGCCTGCCCGGCGGTACCGACTTCGTGGTGCTGCATCTCGACCGTGATGCCGACGTCGATGAGCTTGCGGACCATCTCCGAGCGCAGGTCGGTGTAGTGGTCCATCGGCGGCACCGGGAAGTAGCCGCCCTTGTAGCCGGGCTTGGCGCCGAGGTTACCGCCCGGCTCGTCCCGCCCGGTGTTCCAGGCGCCCTCGATCGAGTCGATGTGGTAGAAGCCCTCATTCGGGCCGGTCTCGTATCGTGCCGAGTCGAAGATGTAGAACTCCGCCTCGGGGCCGAAGTACGCAGTGTCGGCAATGCCGCTGCCGCGCAGGTAGTCCTCTGCCTTACGGGCAACGTTCCGGGGGTCGCGGCTGTACGGCTCGCCCGTCAGCGGGTCGTGGACGAAGAACGTGAGATTCAGAGTCTTGTGGGTGCGGAACGGGTCCAGCACCGCCGTGCTCGGGTCCGGCAGCAGCAGCATGTCCGACTCGTGGATCTGCTGGAACCCGCGGATAGACGAGCCGTCGAACATCCGGCCGTCGGTGAAGACGCTCTCGTCAAAGCTCTCAGCAGGCACGGTGAAGTGCTGAACGGTGCCGGGCAGGTCGCAGAAGCGCACGTCGACGAACTGCACCCCCTCGGACTCGATGAACCGCAGTACCTCGTCGCCGCTTCTGAACATCAGCTCTCCTTAGGATCCGCCGCAGTGCTAGCGGCGGACGCGATTCGTGCCGGCTCCCGGTTACCCGCTGCCTGGCACGGCCCAGCCCGCGCCGCGCCCCAGGCGCATTAAGGACGTTACCGACGGACAGTTTCGAGTCCATGTCCCCGATGTTTCGCCGGTGTTACGCGGGCGCTGGCGGGGCATAGTCGACCAGCTACCGCCCGCCTCGTTTCTAGCACGCCAAACGCCGGGCGGTGCCGAGCCACGGACCTGCCGGAGCGGATACCGTGGACTTGTGACAAACCAGCAGGCGGCCACCCGGGCCGACGACGACTTCTACCCCGGCCGGAACTTCGGCCTGCCGGAGTACGGCCCCGGCTCGGTGGCCGGCTGGAGCCGGAGGTTCGGGGCACTGCTGATCGACTGGCTCGCCTGCAGCGTGATTACGATCGCCTTCTTCTACCACCCGCACCCCGGCCACACCGCCGACGTGCTGCTGCAGCAGCGGCTCTGGACCCCGCTGGTGTTCGGAGTCGAGGACTTCCTGCTGACGGCGCTGACCGGATTCACCATCGGTAAGCGCCTGCTGGGAATCAGGGTCGCGCGGCTGGACGGGCAGCCGGTCGGCTTCCCCCGCGCGTTCATCCGCACCGTGCTGCTGATGCTCGTGGTGCCGGCCATGATGATGGACCGGGACCTGCGTGGCCTGCAGGACAAGGCCGCGGGCACCGTGGTGATCCGCGCGTCCTAGCGGAAGTCAGTGCAGGGATAGCTCAGCGCATCCGGGGGCGCGGGGCCTTCGGAACCCGCGCCGTCCGCGGCACCGGGCCCTTGGGCATCTGCAGGTTCTGCGGCAGGGCATTGAGGCGGAAGTTCAGCTCCGCGACAGCCTGGCCCTTGAGATTCCGGGGTAGCTTCATGATCTTGCGATTGAGCTGCCGGATCGGTATCTGGCCCTCGGCGTCGCCGACCTGGAAGTCGTAAATCGGGATCTGGTTCGCGACCCGGGAGATCCGTCTCTTCTCGGCTGCCAGCAGGCTCGGCAGCCGCGTCGGGGAGCCCTCGCCGACAAGGATGACGCCGGGCTTGCCGACGGTCCGGTGGACGACGTCCATGTTGCGGTTGGCGGCGATCGCGGGGGTCGTGGTGAAGCCGCCACGCAGGCCCTGCAGGACCGCGGCTGCGGCGCCCGGCTGCCCGTCGAGGGCCGCATACTGCGCGGAACTGGCAAACCGGCCAAAGAGCAGCATGGCGCCCAGCACCCCGCCGAGGATGCCCAGCGGGATGAATTCGAAGATCAGGCCGACGGCCCAGCCGACCACGATGAGCACGGCGGCGATACCGACACCGGCCAGTGCCACCAGAGGCAGAGCACGCGGATTCTGCTTGCGGAGGATGCCCGCGACCATGCGGATCTGCTGAATGCGCCCCATCGACGAGGGGTCGGCCGGGTTCGACGCGTCAGCGCCGGACTTTTTCACCATGACGGCGAGGATACCGGTAGAGAGCGGCGCTGCATTGCCTGACGGTAGAGCCGGCCTGCCCGGTAGGAAGAGCGGACGAGCGGCCCGGACTGGACACCGGCGAAGCCGAGCTCAGTCGCCTCTTCAGCGAGCTCCTCGAACTCCTCGGGCCGCACCCACCGCTCAATCGGGTGGTGGCGCACCGACGGCCTTAGGTACTGGGTGATAGTGATCAGCTCACAGCCTGCCTCGCGAAGGCCCGCCAGAGCCTGGCTGATCTCGTCGCGTTCCTCGCCCATGCCGAGGATCAGGTTGGACTTGGTAATGAGGCCGGCCTGCCGGGCGAGCTCCAGGACCTGCAGCGACCGCTCGTAGCGGAAGCCGGGCCTGATGCGCCGGAAGATCCGCGGCACAGTCTCGATGTTGTGGGCCAGCACCTCAGGCCGGGACGAGAAGACCTCGGCGAGCTGGCCGGGATCGGCGTTGAAGTCGGGAATGAGCAGCTCCACCCCGCAGCCGGGGACCTCCTGGTGGATCTCACGGCACGTCTGAGCGTAGAGCCAGGCGCCACCATCCGGCAGGTCGTCGCGCGCCACACCGGTGACCGTGGCATACCGCAATCCCATGGCTGCGACCGACTCCGCAACCCGGCGGGGCTCGTCAGTGTCAAGCGGTCCGGGCTTCCCGGTGGCAATCTGGCAGAAGTCGCATCTGCGGGTGCACTGGTCGCCACCGATGAGGAAGGTCGCCTCGCGGTCTTCCCAGCACTCGAAGATGTTGGGGCAGCCGGCCTCCTCGCACACGGTGTGGAGACCCTCGCGGCGCACCAGCTGCTTCAGCCCGGTGTACTCCGGGCCGGTCTTCAGGCGGGTCTTGATCCAGGGGGGCTTGCGCTCGATGGGGACCTGGCTGTTGCGAGCCTCGAGGCGGAGCATACGACGGCCGTCAGGTGCGAGTACCACGCCTTTCAGCGTAGTACGCCTGGTCGCCAGCCCCGTCCGGCCCACCTGACGGCGGCCAGAGCAGGCATTCAGGCTGCCCTCAACTGACCGGGAGCCAACGCTCAGGCTGTGGCGAGGGGCGGCTCAGCAGCATGACCGATTCTTAACGAGTAGGCACCGTCGGCCAGAGAACAGTAAGGACGGTGCGACGACGACGTGAGGGGACGGGAAGTCCGATGAGCACCGGGTACGGCCCGCACGGCCAGGACGACGACCAGCAGCGGCAAAGCGACGAGCAGCAGTACGGCCCGCAGCAGTACGGCGGCCAGCAGTATGGCGGCGCGCAGCCGGGGGAGCGGCCGCCGTTCCGAACCCAGGATTCGTCAGGCGCGCAGGCGCCGTACGGGATACCCGCGCCCTTCGGCGCGCCGCCGCCCCCGCCGCCGCCCCCGCCGGGCTGGCACACATTCGGCCCGTGGCAGGGAGGCGCGGGGCAGGGCATTCCTGGCCATCACGCGGCCACTCCGCGGAGGCAGCACCGGAAGGCCGCGTTCGTCGCGGCTGGCGTCACTGCCGTCGCACTGGCCGCGGGCGGAACCGCCTGGGCCGCCGTAGGCTCGGGAACGGCGCCGCTGAGCACGACGGCCATCGCCACCCAGACGGATCCGGGCCTGGTCGACATCACCTCGACTCTCGGCTATCAGCAAGCGACTGCCGAGGGCACGGGCATGGTACTGACCTCGAACGGCGAGATTCTGACCAACAACCACGTGGTAGACGGCGCGACCTCGATCAAGGTGCGTGACATCGGCAACGACCGGACCTACACCGCGAAGGTCGTCGGTTACAACGACAGCGACGACGTGGCAGTCCTCAATCTGGTCGGTGCCTCCGGCCTCAAGACAGTGTCGATCGGCAACTCAGGCTCTGTCAGCGTCGGCCAGAAGATCGTGGCGCTCGGCAATGCCGAGGGTAAGGGCGGCACGCCGTCTGTGGTGACCGGAACTGTAACCGGGACCGGAGCGACGATCACCGCTCAGGACGAGGGTGACGGCCAGCTCGAGCACCTCGACAACATGATCCGGACGAATGCTGATATTGAGCCCGGTGACTCTGGCGGGCCGCTGCTGAACTCGGCTGGCCAGGTGGTGGGCATGGACACCGCTGCGTCGAGCAGCAACTCCAGCGGTTACGGCACCACCGCTGCCAGCACGACGACTGCCTTCTCGATCCCGATCAACAAGGCGCTGACGATCGCGAAGCAGATCGAGGCCGGAGATTCGTCGAGCACGGTGCACATCGGTGAGACTGCCTTCCTGGGCGTCGAGGTCAGCTCGCAGTCCGCGGACTCGGGCGCGACGGAGTCCGGCGTCGCGGTGGCTGGCGTGGTGCAGGGCGGCGCGGCCGCAACTGCCGGGCTGACGCAGGGCGACACGATCCTCGCTGTGGGCGGCCACCAGATCAGCTCCTCTGATGATGTGCAGCAGGTCATCGAGGGCTACCACCCCGGCAACAAGGTGACCGTCCAGTGGACCAACCAGTTCGGTCAGTCGCAGAGCGCTACGGTCACGCTGACGGCTGGCCCGACCGGCTGATAAAGCCCAGCGCGCCGCCCTGCCGGCAGCGTGCCGAGAGCGCTGAGCGCCCCGCCTGGCCCCGGCGGGGCGCTCGGCTTGTCCGCGCGCGTGTACCGGAAGCAGTTGTAACTCTCAGTCGGCATTGTCCCGCAGGCCAGTGAGGACGTCGGCGAGTGCTCGCGGCTGGGAGACGTGCGGGCAGTGGCCTGCATCGATCGGCGTCGGTTCGATATCCAGGCGCTGGCGGGCTGCCTGGCGCATCCACGCGGGCCGCAGGGTGCGGTCGGCGGCGGGCGCGATGACGACGCGGCGGATGCTGGCCGGAAAGGCGGCCGGCGAGTGCTGGTAGACGGCAGGGCCGGGGTTGAACAGCCGCAGCGTCCCCAGCGCCCATTGCTGGGACTCGGCGTCGCAGTCGTGGAACAGGAACCGCAGTGCGAGCCGCGGGTCGCTGGTCGGGTCCACGCCCAGCCAGTCCGGGTGGAACATTTCATCCCGCTGGGTCGCGATGTCGTCGAGCATGCTGTGTCCGTCGGCCAGGTCGGGTATGTAGGCCAGCCATACCGCTGTGGCGGCGCCGGCTGCCTCAGCGATGGCGGGCAGCAGGACGCCAGCCCCGGAGTGCGCAACCACGACCGGGCGGTCACCGGCCTTTCCGGCTTGCGCGGCTACGTGCTGCGCATAATCGGCTGGCGCCCATTCCGGCTGATCGCCCGGCAGGCTGACTGCGGTAACGGCGTGGCCGCGCCCGTGAAGCTCGTCGGTGAGGCGGTCCCAGCCGGCCGGGGACTGCGTCGTTCCGTGTACCACGACGAACCCTGTCATCGGCTCTCCTTAATGGAAGCGGGCGGCGATTCCGTCGAGCAGCAGAGTCAGCCCAAGCTCGAACCGGGCCTGCAGATGCTCCGGCTGGCGGACGATCGCGAAGGCCGGGCTGGCCGCGATCGCCGCCAGCTGCGGCAGCTCGCCTGCCTGAAGCTGTGTG
Organism: uncultured Actinomycetota bacterium; assembly: GCA_963711535.1. Lineage (GTDB taxonomy): Bacteria > Actinomycetota > Actinomycetes > Streptosporangiales > Streptosporangiaceae > JAJYUU01. The sequence goes on from CAVQEN010000020.1 coordinate 656,052, forward strand.
GCGAGGAAGTCGGCTGCACCGGACTCACTCTCGGCAGCTCCGGAGTCATCAGGGCCTGCCTGTACCGCTCGCAGCAGATGGCCGAACACGTAGCTGTCCACGATCGCGAGAACGTCCAGCTTTGCCTCGTCGTCCATCGGCGTCCAGGCCAGGGCAGCCAGTGACTGCTCGACGCGCCGCAGACCGTTCGGGCCGGTCAGGGCAGCCCGGAGCGCGGCGGCGTCACCGAGGAACGCTACCGCCCACGGATGGCTCAGGTAAGCCTCGCGGGTCTGGCGGGCGATCGCGCCGAGTGCCGCGCGCCAGTCCGCGGGCAGATCGCAGGCGACCAGAGTGTCGCGCAGGAGCGCGTCGCCCATGAGCGCGAGCAGGTCGTCGCGCGTGGCGATGTACCGGTACAGGCTCATGGTCCCGGCGCCGAGCGACCGCGCGATCCGCCGCATCGTCACAGCCTCAAAGCCTTCGGCGTCCGCGATCGCGACTGCCGCGTCGGCGATCTGCTGCCGGCTAAACCGCGGGCGCCGCTCCGCGGGCTCCGGGCGCGCCCAGATCGGCCGCTCACCAACCTGGTTTGACTCCGCCATCCTGGCTCCGTTATTGTCCTATGCGTACAGCGTACGCACCAAGGTACGCGGTACGCAGAGCTTACTGCAACTCCGGCTAGCGGCCGCGAGCAGGAGCCGGAAGAAGATATATCTTGTCCGTCGGCCGTGAGGAGATATATCTTGACCATGGCCGGTCGGCCGGCGACGCGTGGCCAGACGACGACGGGAAGGCGAGACGCCATGACAGGCACCATCAAGCGCTGGCACCGGGTCCTCGTGGACCGGATCGCCGGGTCGCGCTGGCTCCGGAGCCGCTCCGGTTCCCCGGCCGCGTGGGTGCACTACGAGCGGCACGCGGGTGCCCAGACGGCAGCGGCGGACCGGCATGCTCGCGTCCGGCAGCAGGCGGCAGCGAGGGCGAGGCGATGGGCACAGCACGGCCCGCCGCATGTGCTGCTGCGGTGGCAGGCAGCAGCCGGGCGCATCCTCGGCGCCGGCGACCCGCGGGAGGGACAGGACAAGTGACAGACGCAATCCGGGCCGAGGGCCTGGTGAAGAACTTCGGCAAGACGCAGGCGCTGGCCGGGGCCGATCTGTCTGTCGCAGCCGGCACTGTGCTCGGCATGCTCGGGCCGAACGGCGCGGGTAAAACCACGGCCGTCCGGATCCTCACCACGCTGCTGCTGCCGGACGGCGGGCACGCCAGCGTCGGCGGCTACGACGTGGTGAGCGATGCTCACCAGGTCCGTCAGCTGATCGGCCTCACCGGCCAGTACGCGTCGGTCGACGACGGGCTCTCCGGCACCAACAACCTGGTCATGATCGGCCGGCTACTCGGCCTCAGCCGGGCGGCGGCGCGGGCACGGGCTGCCGAGCTGCTAGCCCGGTTCGACCTGACCGATGCGGCCAGCCGTCCGGTCAAGACGTACTCCGGCGGCATGCGCCGGCGGATCGACCTGGCCGCAAGTCTCGTCGGCCGTCCGCAGGTGCTGTTCCTGGACGAGCCCACGACCGGCCTGGACCCGCAGGCGCGCAGTGACGTCTGGGACATGATCCGCATCCTCGTGGCCGATGGGGTGACCGTGCTGCTGACGACCCAGTATCTGGACGAAGCCGACCAGCTGGCCGACGACATCGTCGTCATCGATCACGGCCGGGTGATAGCCACTGGCACGCCGGACGAGCTGAAGGCGAAGGTCGGCGGTCAGGTGCTCGAGGTAGTCCCCGCCGACTCGCGGCGGCTCGGTGATGTCGCCGGGATCCTCGCGCGGTGGACGGGCAGCGAGCCCGTGGCGGAGACCGGCGCCCGCCAGGTCACTGCGCACGTCGCGAACGCCTCGCTGCTACCCGGCATCGTCCGCCAGCTCGACGAGGACGGGATCGAGCTTGCCGAGTTCAGTCTCCGCAAGAGCAGCCTCGACGAGGTGTTCCTGACCCTCACCGGCCACCGCGCCGAGGACGAGCTGGAGATGTCTGCCGCCGCAGCCAGCATCCGCACCGCCGACGAGACCGCGAAGGCAGCCCGATGACGACGGCGACTGTCCCGGCACTGAGTCCGGCCCGGCACCTGAGCCCGCTGACGGGCGTGCGCAACTCGCTCACGCTGACGTGGCGCAGCGTTCTGAAGATCCGCACCAACTCCGAGGACCTGATCGGCCTGAGCCTGCAGCCGATCATGTTCCTGCTGCTGTTCGTTTATGTCTTCGGCGGCGCGATCGCCGGCTCCCCGAAGGGCTATCTGCAGTACGTACTGCCCGGCATCCTCGTGCAGACTGTGCTGTTCGCGACGCTCGGCACCGGGCTGATGCTCAACCAGGACATCTCCGCCGGGATCTTCGACCGTTTCCGCAGCCTGCCGATCGCGCGGTGGGCGCCACTGGCGGGCGCAATTCTCGGCGACGTCACTCGGTACGTTATCTCCGTGGTCGTGACAGTCGGCTTCGGCATGATTCTGGGCTTCCGGGTGACCACAAGCCCGGTCGCCGCCATCGCGGCATGCCTGCTCGTCCTGACGTTCGCGCTGGCGATGTGCTGGGTCTCGGCGCTCATCGGCATGGTCGTGAAGACACCGCAGGGCGTGCAGACTTTCGGGTTCACCGCGATGTTCCCGATCGTGTTCGCCAGCGGCCTGCTTGTGCCGATCACCACGATGCCCGGCTGGCTGCAGGCGTTCGCGAAGGCGAACCCGATGACACTGCTCGCAGCCGCCTGCCGCGGCCTGATGGTCGGCGGGCCGGTCGGCACCTACGCCTGGGAGTCGATGGTGTGGGCGCTCGGCATCTGCGCCGTGTTCGCGCCGCTCGCCGTTCGTGCCTACCGGCGGCGAGCCTAGCCGGTGACGACTCCCGCACTCGTGAGTCGCGCGGTCGCCGCGGCGCGCCGGCTCGGCTTCCCGCTTACCCGCGCGGAGGCAGGACCGGTCCAGCCGTCCTCGTGCCTGCCCGGGACTGGCCGGTTCCTGGCGATGCTCGCGGCAGGCTGCCACGGTGGCATGATTGCCGAGCTCGGTACAGGCGCAGGCCTCGGTGCGGCGTGGATCTCGAGCGCCATGCCCGCCGACTGCCGCCTGGTAACCGTCGAGCTGGACGCATCGCTGGCCGCGGCCGCGGCTGAACTGCTCGCCGGCGACCCGCGGATCTCGGTCCAGGCCGGGGACGGTGCGGGCATCCTGCCGCAGTACGCGCCGTTCGACGTGCTGTTCGCCGACTGCGGCATCCGCGACCCGGCCGTGTTCGGCCGCCTGACCGCACTGCTCAAGCACGGCGGCCGGATCGTGATGGACGACCTTGTCCCGGCTCGTGCGCCGGGCGGCACCGACCCCGGCAGCTCGGATATCAAGCGCAGCCTGTTTGCCGGGGCGGCTGATCTGACCTGGACCGAGGTGGTCCTGCCGGACCTGGAGAACTCGCTCCTGGTCGGCACGCGGGTGAGCAGCCCGATGTGACGGCTGGCGGTTCCATCCGCGACGATAGGGATCATGCCCAGTCAGTTCGATCCGCCGTCAGGTACTCGTGACTTCCTCGCCCGCGATGTCGAGCAGCGTGAGCATGCGTTCGCTGTCATCCGCTCGGTGTTCTCGCGATACGGCTTCGAGCCGCTGCAGACGCCGGCCTTCGAGCGCCTGGACGTGCTGCTCGGCAAATACGGCGACGAGGGCGACAAGCTGGTCTTCAAGATCCTCCGGCGTGGCGAGCACGAAGCGTCGGGGGAGGCGGACCTGGCACTGCGGTACGACATGACGGTGCCGCTAGCCCGGGTCTACGCCGCCTACGGCAGTCAGCTGCCGACGCCATACAAGCGGTACGCCATGGGACCAGTCTGGCGTGCTGACCGGCCAGGTAAGGACCGGTACCGCGAGTTCGTGCAGTGCGACCTGGACACGCTCGGCTCGGCCTCGCTGCTCGCCGATGCGGAGGTGGTGTCGGCCCAGTACGACGCGCTGGCCGGTCTGGGCCTGTCCGGCTTCACGATCCTGCTGAACTCGCGCCGCGTGCTGGCCGGCCTGCTTGCGGCCTTCGGCGTCCGGCCGGAGATCGGCAGCGGCGTGCTCATCTCGCTCGACAAGCTGGACAAGCTCGCGCCCGAGGCGGTTGTCGCCGAGCTCGTCGAGCGCGGGCTGGCCAGCGAGCAGGCGGGCGAACTGGTCACCACGCTGACCGCGCCGGACTCGGCGGACCGCGTGCGGATCGCGCTCAGCAAAACGGACGAGGGCATTGCCGGCCTCGACGAGGTCGACACCGTCCTGAGCTTGCTGTCCGGCCACTTCCCGGCCGGCCGCATCGTGTTCACGCCGCGCATGGTGCGCGGCCTGAGTTACTACACCGGGCCCATCTGGGAAGTGGTGGCAGACGGCGTGGCAGGCTCGGTCGGCTCTGGCGGCCGTTACGACCACCTTATCGAGGCGCTCGGCGGGCCGGATGTGCCGGCGACCGGATCTTCGATCGGGGTGGAGCGAATTCTGGCCCTGCTGCCGGGAGCCGACGCGGCAGCGGCCCGCCTCGACGTCGCGGTCACCGTGATGCGGGCAGATCTCGGGCCGGACTCGTTTGCCTTCGCGGCGGCGGCCCGGTCGGCAGGACTGCGGGCCAGCGTGTACCTCGGCTCGTCCGGCAAGCTCGGCCGGCAGCTGAAGTGGGCCAGCGACGCCGGCGCGCGCTGGTCGCTCATCTACGGCGAGCTGGAACTTCAGGCCGGCACGGTGACGGTGCGGGACATGACGAGCGGAGAGCAGACCCCGGTCCCGGTTACCGAGTTGCGAGATTACCTGGCAAGGACCGGGCGCGGGGACAACTGACGCGATGGCGGCGCACGGCTACACCGAGCCGGTGGCCTGGCATGCCAGCCTGCCGGGCGTGGTGACGACAGCGGCAGCGCTGATCGGTGACGGCGGCGGAAAGATCCTGCTGGTGAAGCCGAACTACCGCGATTTCTGGGGGCTACCTGGCGGCATCTGCGAGTTCCGCGAGCCACCGCACGCCGGCTGCGCGCGTGAGGTGGCGGAGGAACTCGGGCTCGTCCGGCCGGTCGGTGCCCTGCTGTCGCTGGACTGGCAGGTGCCCCAGGCGGCCTACGGCTCCGCGTCGCGTCCGGTCGTGTACTTCATCTTCGACGGCGGCACGCTGCTGACGCTCGAGGACGTCCGGCTGCAAGCGGACGAACTCGAGGACTGCCGGTTCGCTGACGCGGACGAGATGGCAGGCCTGCTGCCGCCGCACGGGCTGCACCGCGTTCGGGCTGCACCGCGTTCGGGCTGCGCTGTCTGCGCGCGACTCAGGCTGTCCCCGCTACGTGCCGCAGTGGGGCGCCGACGCCCTGCCGACGGCCGACTAGCCGGGTCGGAGTGGCCGCGGCAGGGGCCCTGACTGGTCAGGCTCCGGCGGCGGCCGGAGCGGCGGCGAGGCTTGCCAGCGAGTCGGTTCTGCGGACGGCCGTGGCGCCGAGCACCTCCGCCAGGTGGGTCTCCACGACCGGGAGCACGTCCGGGACGGCGACGGGCCGGCCAGCCTCGGCCGACAGCGACGTGACTGAGGCGTCGGAGATGCCACACGGCACGATCCGGTCGTACCAGGAGAGGTCGCAGTCACAGTTCAGGGCGAAGCCATGCATGGTCACGCCGCGCGCGACCCGCACGCCGATAGCCGCGACCTTACGGTCAGGCCGGCCGCCGCCGGTGATCCAGGCACCGCGACGCCCCTCAACTCGTCCGGCCGGGACGCCGAAGTCGCGGCAGGCGCGGATCATGGCCTCCTCGATGCCGTGCACGTAGGCCACCACGTCGACGGGCTCGTCGAGAGCGACGATCGGGTAACCGACGAGCTGACCGGGACCGTGCCAGGTGATGTTGCCGCCGCGGTCGACGTCGATCACGGGGGCTCCCGGGTCACCGGCCGGCCGGTCGAGCGGGGTTGTGCGCTTGCCGGCGGTGTAGACCGGATCGTGCTCGAGGAGCAGACAGGTGTCCGGGATCTCGCCGCGAACTCGCTGCTCGTGAACCTGCCGCTGTAGCTCCCACGCCTCGGAGTACTCGATCCTGTGCCCGTCAACTCCGATCCGCGCAAACACCAGGTCACCGTGCATGCAGTGAGCCTATCGCGCGCTGCTGCCGGTCCGGCGATCGCGACCTACGCGATATAGCTTGACGGTAAGACGCGATAGTACTTATCGTCTGTGAGTGAGGAGCAAGCACGGCCGACGAGGGGACGCAGGCTGCGATGGGTCCGATGGAGGTCTTCACGGCGCTGGGTACGCCCGCCGGACGTGACAACCCGTATCCGCACTACGCCGCTCTGCACAAGCTGGGCGAGGTGATCACACTGGCACCCGGGTCGATCGCGGTCGTCGGTTATGACGCCATCGGCGAGGTCTTGCGCGACCCCGGCTTCCGGGTCTCCGACGCCGATCAGCTGGACCACGACATACCCGGCTGGCGCGAGCATCCGGCCTTCGTGCAGGCGGCCGACTGGATCCTGAATCTGAACGACGCCCGGCACGCCCGGATCAGGAGCCTCATCGCGCACGCTTTCACCGCGCGCCGGGTGGCCGCGCTGACTCCCGCCATCGAGGCCATGGCCGACAGCCTGATCGACGCGATGGCCGAGCGCGGCGCCGACGGCTCCGCTGTGGAGTTCATGTGCGACTTCGCATATCTCCTGCCGGTCACCGTAATCTGCGAGCTCATCGGCATACCGGAATCCGACCGGGAGAGCTTCCGGCCGGTTGCCCGCGACATCGCCGGGATCTTCGAACTGGATGACCCGGCGCGGCTCCCCGCTATCAATGCCGCGGCCGTCGAGCTGCTTGCCTACTTCACCGGTCTCGCCGCGCAGCGTCGAGCCCAGCAGCGGGACGACCTGGTCAGCGTTCTCCTGTCGGTCAGCGAGGCTCAGGACGGCCGGCTGACCGCGGCCGAGCTGCTGCACAATCTGACGCTCCTGCTGGTGGCCGGTTTCGAGACGACGACGAACCTGCTCGGTAACGGCGTTGAGCTCCTGCTGGAGCAGCCCGAGCTCGGTGCGCAGCTTCGCGATGGCGTGCTCACTGCAGGCGCGTTCACCGAGGAGGTGCTGCGCTTCGACTCGCCGGTCCAGCTGACCTCGAGAGCCGGGTACGACACGAAGATCGGCGAGGTCGTCGTGAGCGACGGCGATCAGGTCATGACGATCCTCGGAGCGGGCAACCGGGATCCGCGCAGGTTCACCCGGCCCGACGTCTTCGATCCGCTGCGGTCCGAGGGCGCACCGCTGAGCTTCGGTGCCGGAGCGCATTTCTGCGTGGGCGCGGCGCTGGCACGCCTCGAGGGCGCGATCGCCTTTCCGCGCCTCGCGGCCCGCTTCCCGGCGCTCGCGCGCGCCGGGGAACCAGTCCGGCGGCAGTCTTTCCTGCTGCGTGGTTACGACGTCCTGCCCGTCTGCGTCGCATAGCCAGAGCGCGGTGCGCCGTGCGGGTGCCGGAGGCGATCCGGTCACGGGAAAGGCGCCAGCTGGCAGTGGAGTGACTCTCAGGCTATCCGGGCACATATGACCGGGAATGCCATCCTGCCGCTCGGCAGCTGGAGGTGCGTGGCTTGGTCGACTACGAAGAACTGTGCAATATGAGCCCGCCGGAGAGGCATCAGCTCCGGCAGGCCCTCGCTGCCCTCGACGATGCCGGCCCGCATGCCGTCAGACTCAGTGAGCGGCGCCGGAAGGTCCTGCTGTTCGGCATCGTCGTGTGCTGCGTCGTCCTTGCGGTCTGGATCGGCATTCTGGCGACGACGCTGCCCCACTACTATCGCGCAGGCGGCTGGCGCGGCGCCTGGGTAGGCTTCGACATCGCTGAGCTCGCTGCATTCGCGGCGACTGGCTGGGCGGCGTGGCGACGGCGGCAGATCCTCATCATCTGCCTGGTGGTGCTGGCGACCCTCCTGTGCTGTGACGCCTGGTTCGACGTCGTACTCGACGCGCGGACGAAGGGTTTCGAGCTCAGCCTGTTGTCCGCGCTGATCGTCGAGCTTCCGCTCGCGGCGCTGGCGATCGTAGCCGCACGTCGCCTGCTGCGCATGACCAATGCGGTCATGCTGCGCTACCGCGGCGAGAGCGGGCCAGTGCCGCAGCTCCTCCAGATTCCGCTGGTTGGCGTAACTCCCGACCGGGCGCTGATCGACCTTCTCGCCGAGCCGCAAGAACAGCTGCACCCGGAGGCAGCCGATCCGCACACGCCAGCGCGCGGCCAGATCCGGTTAACCCCCGGACTGCCCGGCGATCGCGGCGTCCAGCGCCGGCCCGATCGCCGGATAGCGGAACTCGAAGCCGGCCTGCTCAGACGAGCCGGCAGGGCGCGGCAGCTGCCGAGGAGCTCGGCGGACAACTCGCCGAGCGCCAGCCGCAGGGCAGCGGCCGGGACCGCGAATAGCGCGGGCCGGTGCAGCGCGGCTGCCAGCGCCCGAGTGAGATCGGCGTTGGTCACCGGCTCCGGCGCAGTCAGGTTGACCGGACCCGAAAGCTCGTCGTGCGCCAGGAGGAACCGCACGGCGCGCAGGTGGTCGGCGAGAGCGATCCAGCTGAGATACTGCGTGCCTGCGCCAAAGCGCGCGCCGAGGCCGAGCCGGAACGGAAGCAGCATCCGCGGCAGCATCCCGCCGGAGCGCGAGAGAACCACGCCCGACCGTACGTTCACGACGCGGACGCCGGCCTCGGCGGCTGGTGCGGTCGCCGCTTCCCAGTCGCGGACCACGCTGGCCAGGAAGTCGGCACCCGCGGGCGCGCTCTCGCTGACAGCGCGATCGCCCGTGTCGCCGTACCAGCCGACCGCGGAGCCCGCGATGAGGACGGGCGGCGGCTTGGCGGCGGACCGGATGGCCGCGACGATCGCGGTAGTGCCGGCGATCCGGCTGTCGCGCAGCTTCTTCTTGCGCGCGTCGGTCCAGCGGCCCGCCGCGATCGGCGCACCAGCCAGATGCACAACCGCATCGACGCCGGACAGCGCGTCCGCGGGAAGGCCGCCGTCCGGCGCGGCCGGGTCCCAGCGAACCTCACCGTCACCGGCAGGCGCCCGGCGGACGAGCCGGACCACGCTGTCACCGCTTGTGGTCAGACCATCCGTCAGCGCTCCGCCGATGAGGCCGGCCGAGCCGGTGATCGCCACTCGCATGCGCAGTCTCCCGTCGGGAAGCCGTGCGGCCTCCGTCGCTCCGGGCCGCTACAGGCCGAGCTCGGTCTCGAAGGCACCTTCCTCGAGGCGCTCCTTGACGGTCACCAGGAACCGCGCAGCGTCGGCTCCGTCGACTAGCCGGTGGTCGTAAGTGAGCGCCAGGTAGACCATGGAGCGGACGGTGATCACCTCGCCGAGCGTCGGGTCCTCGACGACGACGGCGCGCTTCACCACGGTGCCAGTGCCGAGGATTCCCACCTGCGGCTGGTTGATGATCGGCGTGTCGAAGAGCGCGCCCCTGCTGCCGGTGTTGGTCAGCGTGAAGGTGCCGCCGGACAGGTCGTCCGGGCTGACCTGACCGGCGCGCGTGCGGGCAGCCAGGTCCGCGATCTTTCGCGCGAGGCCGCCGATGTTGAGGTCACCCGCGTTCTTGATGACCGGCACCATGAGGCCGCGCTCGGTGTCGACCGCGATGCCGAGGTGCTCGGCGTCGTGGTAGGTGACCTGGCCTGACGCCGTATCGATCACGGCGTTCAGCCTGGGGTGCACCTTGAGCGCCTCGACAACGGCCAGCGCGAAGAACGGCAGGAACGACAGCTTGACGCCCTCGCGGGCCTCGAATGCCGCTTTCGCCCGGTCCCGGAGCCGGGCGATCGCGGTCACGTCCGCCTCGACAACCGTTGTCAACTGCGCCGACGTCTGCAGTGACTCGACCATCCGCTGCGCGATCACCTGACGAGCGCGCGACATCCGCTCGGTCGTGCCACGCAGGCTGGACGGAACGATCGCGGGTCGCTGCCGGGTGGACTCGGCGTCGGAAGCTGTCGCCGAGGGCGCGAACGCCGGGGCCGCAGTCACCGGGGCCGCAGTCACCGGGGCCGCGGCAACCGGTCCGGCCGCTGCCGGCGCTGGCGCTGCTGGTGCCGGCGCCGCGCTGGCTGGCGGAGGAGCTGCCGGCTGCTGGGCGGGCGCCCGCTGTGGCGCCTGTGCAGGGGCCGCCAGTCCCGAGCCGCGCTGGAGCGCCGCCGCATCGAGGATGTCCTGCTTGCGGATGCGGCCGCCGACGCCGGTGCCAGTCACGGTACTCAGGTCTATGCCGTGCTCTGCTGCCAGCTTGCGCACGAGCGGTGTCACGTACGGTCCGTCGGTGTCCGGGGTGAACTGCGCCGGAGCGGCAGCCTGGCCATTGCTCGGTTCGTCGTCGCCGGCCGGCGGGTATGCCGCTGCCGGCTGAGGCGCTGCCGCGGACTGCTGAGCGGGGGCGGGCTGCTGATAGGCCGGCGCTGGTGCCTGGTACGCCGGTGCCTGGTACGCCGGCGGCTGGTACGCGGGGGCAGCTGCCGCCGGCGGCGCGTACTGTGCTGCCGCGGGCTCCGGGGCAGGTGAATCGGGTACGACCGGCTCGTACGCTGGCGGCGCCGCGGCGGCCGCTGGCTGCACCGGCTCGGGTGCGGGCTGCTCGGGAGGTGCCGGAGGCGGCGCGGCCGCTGGCTGGGCAGCGGCCTGCTCGGGTGCGGCTTCCTGAACCGGGGGCGCGGCCGGAGCGCCCGCCGCGCCGTCCTCGTCGATGATCGCCAGTTCGGCGCCGACCGCGACGGTCTCGTCCTCAGAGACAGTGATGCCGCGCAGGACTCCGGAGACCGGGGAGGGGATCTCGGTATCGACCTTGTCAGTCGAGACCTCCAGCAGCGGCTCGTCGGCCTGGACGTGCTCGCCCTCGCGCTTCAGCCAGCGGGTGACTGTGCCCTCGGTGACGCTCTCACCGAGTTGTGGCATCGATACCGAGACCGACATGGCTAGCAGTGGCTCCTTCTTCGGGTGATGTCGACTTTAGCGCGGTCAGCGGGTCAGCCGTGGTTGTGGAGAGGCTTTCCGGCCAGGGCCAGGAAGGCCTCGCCGATCGCCTCGGACTGCGTCGGGTGCGGATGGATGAGCTGGGCCACGTCGTTCGGCACGGCTTCCCAGTTCACGATCAGCTGCGCCTCGGCGATCATGTCGCCGGCGTGCGCGCCGACGAGGTGGACGCCGAGGGTGGGGCCGCCGCCGGCCGTGACGAGTACCTTGGCCGCGCCGTTGGTCTGCAGGATCTGGCTCTTTCCGTTGCCGGCCAGGTCGTAGGTGAATTCGGTGAACTCGATCCCGCGGGCCTCTGCCATTGCGGACGTAATGCCCACCGAGGCGACCTCGGGGTCGCAGTAGGTGATGCGCGGCACGCCGTCGTAGTCCACTGGCACGACCGGCAGCCCGGCAAGCCGCTCGGCCACCAGAATGCCCTCGGCAAAGCCGACATGGGCGAGCTGCAGCCCCGGCCGAAGGTCACCCACCGCTGAAATCGTCGGGATGTTGGTCTGGCAGAGCTCGTCGACCAGCACGAAACCGCGGTCCATGGCGACGCCGACCTCGTCGTAGCCGAGGCCGGCCGACACCGGGCCGCGGCCGACGGCGACGAGCAGCAACTCGGCGTCGATCGTCTCGCCGCCCTCTAGCGTGACGATGACGCCAGAGCCGTGGTCCTTAACGCCCTCGAACCTGGTGCCGACCCTGAAGTTGATCCCGCGCCGGCGGAATGCCCGCTCGAGGAGCTTCGAGCTGGACTCCTCCTCGGTCGGCAGCAGGTGCGGCAGCATCTCGACGATCGTTACCTCCGCGCCGAATGACCGCCAGACACTGGCGAACTCGACGCCGATCACGCCGCCGCCGAGGATGACCACGGACGACGGCACGTGGTCGAGCTCTAGCGCGTGGTCGCTGGTGATGACCCGGTTGCCGTCGATCTCCAGGCCCGGCAGGCTGCGGGTCTGTGACCCGGTGGCCAGCACGACCTGGTCCCCGGTAATCACCCGCTCGCCGACCTGGACGGAGGTCGGAGAGACGAGCTTCCCCGTTCCCTCGGTGACGTCGATCTTGCGGCTGGCCACCAGGTTGGTGAGGCCCTTCCACAGCCGGGTGACGACCTTGTCCTTGTAGCCGTTCACCCCGGCCATGTCGATGCCATTGAGGGTGGCCTGGATGCCGAAGCTGGCGCCGTGGTTCACGTGGTCGGCCACCTCGGCCGCGTGGAGCAGCGCCTTGGTGGGGATGCAGCCGCGGTGGAGGCAGGTGCCGCCGACCTTGTCCTTCTCGATGAGCGCGACCCGCTTGCCAAGCTCAGCAGCACGGAGCGCGCACGCGTATCCGCCGCTGCCGCCGCCGAGAATGACGATGTCGTAGCTGGCTTCCCCGCTCTCGGGGCGACTCTCGGTCACGTTGTGCTCCTTGTCAGATGTTCTCGGGGGAGCGCCGTTGCTCTCCCGCGTTACCGCCGCGGGCTCACAAGCGCCCGTCGGCCACGTCCTGCGCGACCTGGACGAGCATCCGGACTGCGGCGCCCGTACCGCCCTTGGGCGTGTATCCGTATGCCTCGCCTTCGAGGAAAGCCGGGCCGGCGATGTCCACATGAGCCCAGCGCACGCCGTCGGGCACAAATTCCTTCAGGAACAGGCCGGCCACCAGCATGCCGCCGAACCGCTCGCCAGCGACGTTGGCGATGTCGGCGACAGGAGAGTCCAGGCCCTTGCGGAGCTCGGCGGGCAGCGGCATCGGCCAGGCCTGCTCGCCCGCGGCACGGGCGGTCTCGGCCACAGCTGCCGCGGTGTCGTCGTCACTGCCCATAACCCCGGCAATGCGCGGGCCGAGCGCCACCAGCTGGGCACCGGTCAGGGTCGCCACGTCCACGAGCAGGCTCGGGCTGTCCTGGGCGGACCGCGCGAGCGCGTCGGCCAGCACGAGGCGGCCCTCGGCATCGGTGTTCAGCACCTCGACGGTCTTGCCGCCGAAGATCGTGATGACATCGGACGGACGCTGCGCGCCGCCGCCCGGCATGTTCTCGGCCATGGGCAGGTAGCCGACGACGTTCACCCTCGGCTTCAGCGCGGCGATGACCTGAAGAGCGCCGAGCACCGCGGCCGCCCCGCCCATGTCCGACTTCATCGCCTCCATCGCCTTGGGTGGCTTGAGCGACAGGCCGCCGGAATCGAAGGTGATGCCCTTGCCGGCGAACACCACGGTCGTCGTGGCGTCCGGGTGGTGGTAGGCCAGGCGCACGAGGCGGGGCGGGTGAATCGAGCCCTGCCCGACGCCGGTGATGCCGCCGTAGCCGCCGCTCGCGAGGCTGTGGTGGTCGAGCACCTCGATAGCGAGTCCTGAAGCGTCCGCCACCCGGGCAGCCTCGGCGGCGAACTTCTCGGGGTACAGGTCCGACGGGCTGGTGTTGACCAGGTCACGGACCAGGTTCATGCCGTCCGCCAGCGCCTGGGCGCGCCCGACGGCGGCGCCGGCGCCGTCAGTCGCGGTGAGGATCTGCAGGTCCGGCGGCGCGCTGGTGCCGACGGCGCTGCCGTTGCTGGCTGTGCGGTAGCGGGTGAAGCTGTACCGGCCGAGGAGAGCCCCCAGCGCCACGGCTTCGACCGCGCCGGCATCCCGCGCGGGCAGCGACAGGGTGATCGACTCAGTCGTGCCGCCGGTCAGGGAGCGCACCGCCGAGCCCGCGGCCCGGCGCAGTGACTCCAGGGTGCCGCGCTCGCCGTCGCGGCCTTCCTCGCCGAGACCGACGGCGACAATGAGAGGCGCCGCAATCCGGCCCGAGCTGGCGATCCTCGTGAGCTCGTCTTGCTTGCCGGTTGCCCCGAGTGCGGCGAGCGTGGCACCGAGTGTCCCGTCGAAGGCGGCATCAACTGCCTCGGAGCCAGATGCGGGGAGAGGGCCGTCGGAGGTCTGCGTCACTCCGAGAACGAGGGCGCCGGTGGCTACGCTACGTGCGTCGTCCTGGGTGATTGTCAGCGGGTTCGTCGTCACGGTCAGAGCCTAGTGCCTCCAGAGCCCGCTCCTGATCGGCGGGGATCCTGGCCTCGCGGCTGCTGCTGGCGCGGCGCTGAGTGGCCTGACCATGATCACGGAGGATTGACGGTCAGTGCGGGAACGGCTCCCCGTTCTCTGCCTGGCGGCGGCCCTGAGCCGCGCTGCTGATGGCCGACCCCGGCAGCTGCTGACTGACCGGGCTAGGCGGAACCGCCACGCCCTGGCGGGCCAGCTCACCGCGCGCGTGCTCAATCCGCTCCAGCAAGGCAGCATCTGCCCGGATCTCGGCATCGTTCGGCGACAGGGCCAGCGTCGCGGTCAGGATGAACGACAGGACGCTGATGCCGATCAGGAGGGGCAGCAGGAAGCCCAGCGCGGTCGCACCGCCGCCAGCCATCTCCATGCCGCCGCCGGGGCCGGGCCGGAACAGGTGCATGGCAGCCATCCCGGTGTAGTGCATACCGCTGACCGCGACGCCCATGATCATGGCGGCACCGATCGTGGCCCGGAGGCCCCGCAGGTTCAGCGCCGCCCAGAATGCCGCGGTCGCAGCGATGATCGCGATAAGCACCGAGACGGCAAAAAGCACCGGGTTGTAGGTCATCCGCGCCGGCAGGCGCATGGCGGCCATCCCGGTGTAATGCATCGCCGCGACGCCGATACCGGTGAAAGCTCCCGCTAGCAGAAGATTGCGCCAGGTGCGCCGCGCGAATCCGACAATCAGGAGTCCGATTCCGACGACGATCACCGCGATGAACATGCTGCCGATGGTGATGGCGATGTTGTAGTGGATGACCTGGCCGGGGACGGTGTAGCCGAGCATGGCGATGAAATGCATCACCCAGATCCCCGTCGTCCCGATTGACAGTGCCGCGAGCAGCAGCCAGCCGAGCCGCTCGCGCCCGGAGTAAACCACTGCTCGGGCCGTGCATCGAAGCCCCAGAAATGCGCCCAGGCACGACATCGCGTACCCGAGGACGGGCGTGACAAGACCGTACGAGAAGTTGTGAACTGTCAGCATGTGCTCATCCCGCCCGTAGTGCGATCAGGGGGAGAGTATCCGCCGTGCTTCGCTTGGCGCGGCGAAAGACAAGGTTCTCACCTGGAGAAAAAGCTGGTGCTCGTGAGCCGTCAGGGGCGCTGGCCGGCCCGCACGAGCCCGTGCTCATAGGCGAAGACCACGGCCTGGACACGGTCACGCAGCCCGAGCTTGGCCAGGACGCGGCCGACATGCGTCTTCACTGTCGCCTCGGACACGTACAGGCGGCCTGCGATCTCGGCATTGGACAATCCCTGCGCGACGAGCGTGAGCACCTCGCGCTCACGGTCCGTGAGCTCGGCCAGGCCGTCGGGTGGCGAGTTGGCACCTCCCGGCAGCAGGTCAGCGAACTGGTCGATGAGCCGCCGCGTCGTGGACGGCGCGACTACCGAGTCGCCGGAATGGATCGCGCGGATTGCGAACAGCAGTTCCTCCGGCGGTACGTCCTTGAGCAGGAAACCGCTCGCGCCGGCCTTCAGCGCCGCGAACGCGTACTCGTCGAGGTCGAATGTGGTGAGCATGAGGACGCGCGGCAGGTCGCCCGCCTGCCGGATCTGCCGGGTAGCCGCGACGCCATCCAGGCGCGGCATCCGGGCGTCCATGACCATGACGTCGGCAGGCAGTCTGCGGGCCAGCTCGATCGCAGCGCCGCCGTCGCTCGCCTCGCCGACGACCCGCATATCCGGCTGGGCATCGAGGACCATGCGAAATCCTGTCCGGACGAGTTCCTGGTCGTCGACCAGGATGATCCGGATGAGGCTGCAGCCTGACGAGCCCTGCGCGCCGGGCTCAGTGGAGCTCATCCGCCACCACCGGAGAGAGCTGGCGGGCTTGACCAGCTGACGGGGGCCACGTTTCTGTCCTGGTTGCCGGAGTAAGCATCAGGATCGGCGATCCGTCCGGGGCAGGGCAGCCGGGCTGTGACCCCGAAGCCGCCGCCAGGCAGCGGTCCGGCCTCGACGGTCCCGCCGTAGAGAGCGATGCGCTCGCGCATGCCTGCAAGCCCGTGGCCCCCAGGACCCTCGCTGCCGGCGATGCCGAGCCCGTTGTCGGTGACATCCACGGTCAGCCCGTCCGGCTCGTAGCGGAGCGCGACCGCCGCCGTCGCGGCTAGGCCGGCATGCTTGCGCGTGTTGGTCAGCGACTCCTGGACGACCCGGTAGGCCGCGAGCTCGGCGCCTTCGGGTAGCTCGCGCGGCGTGCCGGTCAGCGTGTAGGCGACCTCAAGGCCGGCTGCCCTGGCCTGGTCGAGCAGTTCGCGGAGCGCGCCGAGGCCGGGCACCGGTGCCAGGCCCGACCGCTCGTCGTCGGACCGCAGTACGCCGAGCAGGCGGCGCATCTCGGCAAGTGCCTGGCGCCCGGTGCCGGAGATGGCCCCAAGCGCGGCCTCGGCCCGGTCGGGGTCGCTCCGCATCGCGTAGCGGGCCCCGTCGGCCTGCACAACCATGACGCTCACGTGGTGAGCGACGACGTCGTGAAGCTCGCGGGCGATCCGGGCGCGCTCGGCTGCCGCCGCGACCCGGGCCTGCGCGTGCCGTTCGGCCTCGAGGCGGGCAGCCTTGTCCTCGAGCGCGGCGTAGTAGCCGCGCCGGTAGCGCATCGAGTCGCCGAGCACCCAGGCGAGCAGCGCACTGCCGCAGAAGAATACGATGCCGAACAGGACCCGCTCGAGGAAGCCGACGCCCTGCAGGTTCACCCGCACGATGACCCAGACCATCGAGCCGGCCATGCACGCAAGCAGCGCGGTCACCGACTGGCGCCTGGGGCGGTAGGCCGCAACCGTGTACAGCAGCACGAGGAGCGCAAGATCGGACGCCAGCGGTGCCCGGAGCATCAGCTCAATCACCACGCCCGCAGCTGACACTATGAACGCCGCGTCCGGGAACTTCCGGCGCACTACTACCGGCAGGAAGATCAGGAGTGCCGCGGGGACCTGCTTTGGCGGCCCCTGCAGCAGCTGGCCGATGCTGAGGATCCCGAGCATCGCCGCCAGTGCGCCGTCCACAAGCAGCTGGTGCCGGCGCAGCCAGGCGTAGAGGGCGGACATAGGCCCTAGCGTATGCGGCTGATTACCGCCTGGCGTCAGCCTCGCGGCTGGTTCCGGTCCGCCTCTGGTCGGATACTGGCGCCCGCGAGCGGGCGCCAGACGGGATCCCGCGCCCCGCCGACTCCCCGATGGTCAGCCGTCCGTCGCGCATGAGGCCGATCCGCTGGGCCCGGCGCGCCACCGACGTGTCGTGAGTCACGATCGCCATGGTGAGGTCGTGCTCGCGCCACAGCTCGTCGAGCAGCGACATGATCTCATCTCGTGTGCCCTCGTCGAGGTTGCCGGTTGGCTCGTCGGCCAGCAGCACGGCGGGTCGTTTGACCAGGGCTCTGGCCACCGCGACCCGCTGCTGCTGCCCGCCGGACAGTTCGGACGGCAGGTGGCGGGCCCGGTCCTCGAGTGCCACTTCGGCGAGCGCCAGCTGGGCGCGCTCTCTGCGCTCAGGCGCGGCTACGCCCAGCGGAACCAGGGCCGTCTCGACGTTCTCCTGCGCGGACAGCGTAGGGATCAGGTTGAAGGTCTGGAAGATGAAGCCGATCGAACGTGCGCGTACCCGGGTCAGCTGGCCTTCGCTGAAGCGGGCCAGATCGCGGCCGTCGAGTTCGACAGTCCCGGAGGTGGGCCTGTCCAGGCCGCCTAGGAGCTGCAGCAGCGTGCTCTTGCCGTGTCCGGTCGGCCCCTGGATGGCCAGCCAGTCGCCAGTTTCGATGACCAGGTCCACGCCCTGCAGCGCATGGACGATCCCGCGGCCCTTCCGGTAGTCCTTAGTGACGCCGGCGAGCTTGTACATGGGTTTCCTTTCCGAGGGTCGTGATCGTGGCTGGCCCGGGCGTTACTCAACGCGGGCCAGGGCGGCCGCGGGGCGGAGCCGGACGGCGCGCCACCCGCCGAAGGAGCCGGCCAGCAGGCCGCCGGCGATGGCGAGCAGCACCGCCAGGGCCACAGTGCTGAGGCTGACCGGAGCGGTCAGGTGCACGGACACCGTGTGCGCCGCCGAGGCAGGGGAATGCACGAAGCGGGAGGCGACCGGACTCTGGCCGCCACCGGGATCCGTCGGTGCGGTCGAGGCGCTCAGCGGCGGTGCGACGGCCTGCACGATGGCGGCGGCGGCATAGCCGATGCCCACTCCGGCCGCGCCACCGATGATCCCGATGACGAGGGCCTCGCCCACTACCTGGCGGATGATCCGCCTGCTGGTCCAGCCGATCGCCTTGAGCGTGCCGAACTCGCGGACCCGGCGGGAGACTGCGGACACGGTCAGGATGCTGGCCAGGCCGAACGCGGCGGCGAGCACGACCACGGCGAGCCACTTGCCCAGGCTGTTGGCGAGCGTGGACGCGCTGGAGAGCGAGCCGGTGACCTCGCTGGCGAGGTCGCCGGACGTGGTGACGGTCGCCTTCGGCTGGGCGCGGGAGATCTCGGCGGACACCGTGCTGATGTCGGACGCACTCGATGCGGACACGTAGATCGTGTTCACCTCGTTCGTCATCGAGGCCAGTGTCTGGGCGCGGGCCAGCGGGATGTAGGCGTCGGCGTCGGTGACTCCCTGGCCAGCCTGGACGATGCCGACGACGGTGAAGGTTTTCCCGCCGATGTCGATCGTGGACCCGGTCTTGAGGTTCTCCGACGCGGCGTAGTTCTTGTCCACCACGGCCACGTTCGAGTTCGCCTCAGCGCTGGTGACGCCGTGGCCAGAGGTGATCGTGCCGGAGCTGAGCGGGCCCAGCGAGTCGTTGGCGGGATCGACTCCGGTCACGGTGAAGGAACTCGCGTTGACCGAACCGGTCGGCCCGGCTCCCGCGGACAGCGAGCCGGACAGCTTCAGGTCGTTCAGCACCAGCGCGCCGACCGCGGCGCTGACGTCCTTCTGCTTCGCCACCGTGGTGACGGACGACGATTTGAGGGTGCCCAGCCCGCCGCCCACCAGAACGCTGCGGTTGATGCTCGTGCCGCCCGTGGCCGTGCGGCTGCCGCCGAAGCCGAAGTGCGGCCCGCCGGCTGAGCCGGTGGTCGGCGACTGCGTCACGGTAATGTCGGTGCCCACTCCGTACAGTGACTTGTGCACGGTGCCCTGGCTGTCGGAGACGCCATTCGACGCCGCCGTGACCGTGATGACGAGCCCGACCCCGAGGGCCAGGCCCAGGGCGATGAACGAAGCCTGACGCTTTCTGCGCCGCAACTCGCGCAGCAGATACGTGATGAACATCTGGGATTACCTCTCCGTGAGATCTCCGGGCCGGATGAGCCGGGTGGCCCCCCCTAGCCGCCGCCGAACCCGCCCCCGCCGAATCCGCCGCCGGATCCGACGCAGTCCTGGATGGCCTTGCGGAAGGCAGTAGCCGCGGACCCGGTGGGCCGCGGGTGCGGGGCCCCGCCACTGCCGGACGGACGGCCACCTGACGGCAGCGTGACGCCGTGTTTCTCGAGGCACTGCCGGAATGACGTGCTGTGCGACCCGCTGGAACTCGAGCCGGAACCGGACGATCCCGACGAGCTCGCGCCGCAGCCCGCCACAGCCGCTACTGCGACCAGAGCGGCGGTGCCGTACGCGGCGGATCTGACGCTCCGTGACAGGCTGATCATCCTGTCGCCTTCCTCGTTGCTGACGGGCTGCCTGCCGGCCGCCCGGGTGGGCTGATGCCGCACCGCAATGCAGTCAACGAGCCGGGCCTTGCGATCTCATTGCGGTTGCCTACGAGGTCTCTGCCGGGCTTCCCGCATCGTCTCCGGGCTAAGCGGGCGCAGAGCCAGCCTCAGCCGGAGGGTCATCGGCGGCCGCCAGCGGCAGCCGCAGCCGGAACGTTGCGCCGTGGCCGGGTTCCGTCTCGACGGTGAGCTCTCCGCCGTGCGCCGCTGTCAGCGCCGCCGCTATCGCCAGGCCCAGCCCGGCACCGCCGCGAGCGCGGCTTCGCGCGCTGTCAGTCCGGTAGAACCGCTCGAAAACCCGGGACGCCTGCTGCTGCGTCATGCCCGGTCCCTGGTCGGCCACCGTGAGCTCCCCGGTGAGCTGCCCGGTGACCGGACCGCTACCGCTCGCGCGTGTCACCGTTACGGTCACCGGCGACCCGTCGGGCGTGTGCTGACGGGCGTTGGCGAGCAGGTTGTCGATGACCTGCCGGATCCGCCCGTCGTCGGCGCAGACGACAACCGGCTCCGGCGCGCGCAGGGCCACCGGCCGTTGCGGCTCCACGATCCTGGCCCGCTGGACGGCCTCGGCACCGATGCTGGCGAGGTCGACCGGCTGCAGCTCCAGCGGGCGCCCGGCGTCAAACTTGGCCAGCAGCAGCAGGTCCTCGACGAGCCTGCCGATGCGGCCGGCCTCACCGTCGATCAGCGTCATCAGCCGCAGAAGCTCGTCCCGGCTGGCTGCCGGGCCTTGCTGCAGCCCGTATTCGGCGAGTCCGCGGACCGAGGTGAGCGGCGTGCGCAGCTCATGGCTGGCATCGGCGACGAACTGCCGCATCCTGTCCTGCGACCGCAGTGCGCGCGCCTCGCCGTCAGATCGTGCGCGGTAGGCGGCCTCGATGGTGCCGAGCATCGTGTCCAGCGCCCCGGCCAGCCTGCCGACCTCGGTGTCCGCCGGCGGGTGATCGATACGCCGGGACAGGTCGCCAGCCGCGATCGCCGCGGCGGTCGCCTCGATCCGGCGCAGTGGCTTCAGGCTCGCGCGCACCAGCGGCAGCCCGAGACCGGCCAGCAGCGCGACCGCGATGGCTCCGGCCAGCGCCTCTGCTATCTCCAGGCGGGTCACCGTGTTGTCCAGGCCATCGAGGCTGTAGCCGATGACCGCATGCTGGCCGCCAGGCAGGGCGAGCACCTCGAGCAGCCAGGAGCCGCCCGTGCGGCCTGCCGCCGGGACCGTGACCGGGACACCCAGCTTGCTCAGCTGGGCGGCAGTCAGTCGCGGAGCGCCCGCCGCGTGCAACGGGCCCGCCGCTACCTGGATCCGCCCGCTGGTATTGATCACCTCGACCAGGAACTGGGTGGGCAGTGCCTGGTGCTGGCCGGGGTGCGGCCGGTCCAGGTTGCGGACGGCGATCTTGGCGAAGTCACGAAGCTGAGCGTCGGTTCGGCTGAGGAGGTAACTGCGCAGCAGCGTGGTGCCGAGGATGCCGCTCACCAGGCAGGTCAGGGCGACGAGCAGGGCCGCCGCGGCCATCACCCGGGTGCGCAGCGACGCGCCCGCCAGGCCCGCTCGCAGGCGGCCGATCACTGCGGAGGGATCCGCAGCACGTAGCCGAACCCGCGGACGGTGTGGATCAGCCGCGGCTCGCCCTGGTCGAGCTTGCGCCGCAGGTAGCTGATACACGGCCGACCACGCTGCCGTCGCGGGCCGGGTTGTACTCCCAGACGTGGTCGAGGATCTGCCCCTTGCTGACCACCCGCCCCGCGTTCACCATCAGGAAGCGCAGCAGCCGGTACTCGGTCGGCGTCAGGTCGATGACGGCGCCGCCGCGCCTGACCACGTGCGCGTCTTCGTCCAGCTCCAGATCGGCGACGCCCAGCCGCGAGCCGGCAGCTTCCTGCCGGGTGCGCTTGAGCACCGCCTTGATGCGAACCAGCACCTCATCCAGGCTGAACGGCTTGGTGATGTAGTCGTCCGCGCCGGCCTCGAATCCGCTGACCAGCTCCGGTACTTCGTCGCGCGCGGTGAGGAAGATGACCGGGATGTCGCAGCCGGCGCCGCGGATCCGGTGCATCACATCGAACCCGTCGCCGTCCGGCATCATCACATCCAGCAGGATCAGCTCCGGACGCTCCGCTGCGGCGGCGCGCAGGGCCTCGGCGCCGCTGGCTGCCGTGACCACCTCGAACCCGGCGAGACGCAGCGACCCTGAGAGCAACTCCAGAATCGTCGCCTCATCGTCCACGACCAGCAGCCGGGCCGGACGCGAACCTTCGCCGGGCGCGGACCTCATGACGCCAGGATGCAACCGCAGCCTGGCAGATCGCTGACCACCGGCTGGAAACGTCCTCCCGGTTACCCGGCTGCCCCGGTCGCTCGCGGAGCGGTACACCGCGTGCTCAGGTGAGCTGGATACTAACCGGCAGCGCTTCCTCGGTCGCGCTGCCGCTGCCATCCGGGCTGACGCGGTAACCCGTCAGGCCCGGAGAGTCCGCGACGATGCCCGCGAACTCGGTGCCAGCGAAGTGCGCGGCCGCGCCATCGTCGCACGCGATCCCCGCATCGAGGGTGCCGTCGCCGACCAGACGCTGGTAGGCGGGACGGCGGGCGGTCTCGCCACTGTAGTGCGGGCAGAAGCTGCCGGTCAGCAAGTCGAGGCCGGCGGTGAACGGGCGGAGCGCGGGTCCGAACGAGTCAGTGACGCCGCCGGCGAACCAGCAGATGGCCCCGGCGCTCACGCCCGCGAGCACGATTCCGGATTCCCATGCCTGCCGCATGACCTGATCGATCCCGTGCACGCGCCAGACGGCGGTCATGTTCGCCACGCTGCCGCCGCCCACGAAGATCACGTCCTGGGAGAGCAGCAGGTCCGCCGGGTCCGTCACGTTCGGCATCGTGAACAGCTGCAGGTGGCTCGGGCGCGCTCCGCGTGCTGAGAGCCACGAGTACATCCGCACGTACGCACCCGGATCGTCGCCGCTCGCGGTGTTGAGGACGCACACCCGAGGCCGGGCGGCGCCCGAGAGCGCGAGCGCGTGGCCGATGAGCGCCGGAAGCGGCGGCTCCGCGCCAGCCTGCTGGCTGAAGCCGCCGATCGCCAGGATGTGCCGCTGCCCGTCCGCTGCCACGAACCGCAGGCTATCGTCCCGTTGAGCGGGTGCTGCGCCGCCGGGTCGCCGGCTCGCCGCGGTGGGCCAGCGAACCGGGACGCGGGAGGTCGAGTCATCAGCGAGTGCGTGTTCTGCGACATCATCGACGGAGCGGTGCCCGCCGAGATCGTCCTGGCCGACGACCACGTGGTGGCATTCCTGGACGCCCGGCCGCTGTTCAAGGGACACGTGCTGGTGGCGCCGCGCGAGCACGTGGTGACCCTGGCCGACCTGCCGGAAGCTGCCGTCGGCCCGTACTTCCTGCGGGTGCAGCGCATCAGCGCAGTGATGCCGGCCGCGCTCGGCAGCCAGGGCACCTTCGTCGCGATCAACAACGCGGTCAGCCAGAGCGTCGCCCACCTGCACGCGCACGTCGTGCCCCGGACGAAGGGCGACGGGCTGCGCGGGTTCTTCTGGCCGCGGCAGCGCTACGACAGCGATGCGGAGGCGGCTGAGTACGCCGCGCGGCTGCGTAAGGCGCTCGCCTGATGCCACCGGGCGGGCCGCAGCAGACGCGCCCGGTGGCCGTCACCAGAAAGCCGCCGCCAGGAGACTGACGGCCATCGTGATCTCGGCGAGAGCGCCCAGGACGTCGCCGGTGATGCCACCGAGGCGGCGGACGGCGAAGGCGGTCAGGATGAGGGAAACGAGCAAGCCGACCGCTATGCCGACAGGGTAGACCCAGCCGAAGACGCCGGCCGTCGCCAGTGCGGCCAGCACCAGCACGGCAGCGATCGCCGGATGAACGGTGCCGGCCACCACCGCCCCGAGTCCGTCCGGCCGCGCGGACGGAACGCCGAAGCGGCAGGCCAGCATGATAGCCAGCCGCGCGGCGACGACCGCGGAGGCAATGGCCAGCGGCCCGCGGCTGAGCTGCTCGGCACGGGCCAGTGCGCTCACCTGGATCAGCAGCGTGAGCACGAGGGTGACCACTCCGAACGGCCCGATGTCGGAGCGCCGCATGATCTCCAGGGCGCCGCTGGCCGGCTTGCGGCTGCCGATCCCGTCGGCGAAATCGGCGAGGCCGTCCAGGTGCAGGCCTCGGGTCAGGACAGCGAGAACCGCGATCGCCAGGACTGCCGCCAGGAGCGGACCGGAGTGCCCGGCAGCGCAGCCGATGAGCACGCCTGCCGCGGCAGCGCCCAGCGCGACCCCGAGAAAGGGAGCCCAGTACATCGCCGCTGCTGCGGTCCGCCGGGCCGGGGTCCTGGCCGTGCGGCCGCCCGGCAACGGCACTGCCGTCAACAGCGTTCCGCACAGCCGCAATCCACCCCAGATCATGGCACCCGAGCCTACGGGTCAGCCGGCCCGCCACGAGATGCGCGAGCAGTCTGTCCCGGCGCGGGACGGCGACGGGTAGGTTCGGCAGGACATCTGCAGGCTCGCCGGACGCGACACAGCCGAGGGGAGAGCTGGTGACTCAGCGGCCGTTCGTGCTGCTGTCGGCAGCGATGTCGGCCGACGGCTACCTCGACGACGCCACGCCGACCCGGCTTGTGCTGTCCGGCGAGGCCGACCTGGACCGGGTAGACGAATTGCGCGCTGCCAGCGACGCGATCCTCGTCGGCGCCCAGACGGTCCGCAGCGATAACCCGCGCCTGCTGGTCAGGTCGGCCGAGCGCCGGGCGGGCCGGGTGGCGCGCGGGCAGCCGGCCAGCCCGCGCAAGGTGACGATCACGCGCAGTGGCGGCCTCGATCCGGCGTCGCGGTTCTTCACCGCATGGCCGCCGGCCGCCGGGCCCGATGCTCACGAGGCAGACCGGGCGGCGAGCGGCACGGACCTGCCGCTGGTGTACGCGCCGCCAGCCGCAGCGGCCGACCTGGTCCGGCGGCTGGCCAGGCTGGCCAAGGTTGTCCCCGTGCCGGCAGCGCCAGGCACGGGCGAAGTGGGCACCGGTGAGCTGGACCTCGCCGCGGTTCTAGCCGATCTGCGGCGCCGCGGAATCGAGCGGCTCATGGTCGAGGGCGGCGCCCGCGTTCTGAGCCAGTTCCTGGCCGAAGGGCTTGCCGACGAGTTCCGGCTGGCGATCGCGCCGGTGTTCGTCGCCGATTCCCGTGCGCCGCGGCTGCTCGCCGGGACGCGAGTTTCCGGCCGGATGACCCTGGCCGGGCTCAGCCGGGCCGGCGACGTCGCAGTGCTCCGTTACCTGCCGCGGCCGGGCCAGACTGCCTGAGCCTGCCAGGTCGGCCGACAGCGAACTCTGCCCGGTGTGGTGAAGGAGGGACCGAAGACGGTGCAGGATGGGGGGATGAGCGATGTGAAGGCGGCTTCCAGCGGAATGCAGTCCGCGATCGAGCGAAGCGGCTACTACCCCGGCCTGGTCTACGACGCCGTCTCGTCGGCGGTCGGCAGTGAACCCGTGGTCTCGTATGTCGTGGTGCACGACGCGCACTTCGACCCGGGCATGGAGGTCCGGCGCCACGCGACAGTGATGGCGCTAACGCCGACGCGGCTGGTCTACTCGCACACCGACGAGTACCCCGCTGACGAAGCCGACCCGGACTCGCGGCCGCAGGCGGAGACCAGTACGGAGGCTGTCCGCTACTCGCGGATCTCGTCGGTGGCGCTGACAAGGGTGATCCCGAATCCGGCGTCCTACGTGCCGGGCGCGACGGCGCCGAGTGAGGTCGTGCTGACGATTGGCTGGAACGTCCTGTCGCGCATCGAGATCGAGCCCGCGCACTGCGGCGACGAGAACTGCGAAGCCGACCACGGCTACACCGGCACGATAACCGCCGACGACCTGACAGTCCGCGTCAGCGAGGCAGCCGACGGCCCCGAGGCAGTCGCGCAGGTCGTGTCCTTCGCACACGCGCTCACCGAGGCGACCAGCCGCCCGTGACCAGTCCGACGGAGACTGGGCCGACGGAGACTGGGCCGACGGAGACTGGGCCGGCTGGAGCAGGGGCACAGGCCGAGCGCGCCGACGGGCCGCTGGTGCCCCGGTACGGGCACAGCACGCTGCCGGATCTGAGCCAGTCGCTGCTGGCGTCCCTGGGCGTGCCAGGCGCGTCGAACGTGCTCGGGCTCCCGCCAGCCGATCGCGTGTGCCTGCTCGTCGTGGACGGGCTTGGCTGGGAGCTGCTGCGGCGACATCGGGCCGCTGCCCCGTTTCTGGCCGGGCTGGCCGAGACCGGGTGCTGGCTTGCGGCCGGGTTTCCGTCGACCACGGTCACCAGCCTCGGGTCACTGGGCACGGCAGAGCCGCCGGGACAGCACGGCATGCTCGGCTATCAGATCCGGGTGCCCGCGACCGGCCGCCTGCTGAACGCGCTGCGCTGGGACAACTCGGTGGATCCGGTGGCCTGGCAGCCGGTGCCGACGATCTTCCAGCGGGCTGCTGCCGCCGGGATCGGCGCCTACCGGATCGCGGCGCGCGCGTTCCGTGAGACCGGCTTGTCGGTCGCGACCATGCGCGGCGCCGACTACCGGTCGGCGGACACCCTCGGAGCCCTGGTCGCGCGCGCGGCCGCCGCCCTCGCCGAGCAGCCGCGGGCGCTCGCGATGGTCTACACCGGCGACCTCGACGCAACGGGTCATGGCTGGGGGTGCGCGTCGCCAGCCTGGCGGTTCCAGCTCGCGCACGTCGACCGGCTCGCCGAACAGCTCGCGCAGGCAATCCCGGCAGGCACCGCGCTGCACATCACCGCGGACCACGGCATGACCGACGTGCCGGCCGACTCCCGGATCGACGCGGATTCGGTCGCTGAGCTCCGGGCCGGGGTCGCCGTCCTCGGCGGCGAGGCTCGCGCCCGGCACGTGTACGCGAGGCCGGGCGCGGCAGCCGACGTACTTGCCGCCTGGCAGGTAACGCTTGGTGACCGCGCCTGGACGGCCGGCCGTGAGGAGGCGCTGGAGGCGGGCTGGTTCGGGCCTGTCGACGGCCGCGTAGCGGACCGGATCGGCGATGTCGTCGCGGCGGCGCGCGGCGCGTCAGCAGTGGTCGCGACGGTAACGGAACCGCGAGAGTCAGCCCTCGTAGGGATGCACGGCTCACTAACGCCGGGTGACCAGCGAGTGCCGCTGCTCTCTCACGTAGCGTGAACCCGGCGGGTCGGCCGCAGCGTTTATCCACAGGTCTGATGGGGAACCGCACCGCGCTACGGCGAGTTACGCACAGAAATCGCAGAGTTATCCACAAGCGGAGGCAGTCCGCGCAGAAGGTTAGGTGATCACGTCCGATGTCAGCGCGACCGGCAGGCGAGACTGGCGGCCCAGACGGCGGCCCGAACGGTGACCGACACGACAGCGGAGCTCCGCAGAGCCCGCTCGTCAGCGTCGCGGAGCTCGCCGCAGAGCTTGCCGACGGCACGCCCCCGGTGCTGCTCGACGTACGCTGGCGCCTCAGTGGTCCGCCCGGAATCGACAGCTACCGGGCAGGCCATCTGCCCGGCGCTGTTTACGTCGACCTCGACATGCAACTGGCCGGCCCGGCAGGCGAGGGCGGACGTCATCCGCTGCCGGCCGCCGAAGACTTCGAGGCCACGATGGCCGGCGCCGGAGTCACCAGCGACAGAAACGTGGTCGTCTACGACGACTCAGACGCGACCATCGCGGCCCGGCTGTGGTGGATGCTGCGCTACTACGGGCACGACCAGGTACGGGTGCTGGACGGCGGGTTCCGCGGCTGGGCTGAGGCCGGAGAGCCGGTCAGCACAGCCGTCAGCACCACCGGGCACGCCGCTGCCGGGGACGCTGTACAGGATGCCGGCACCCGAGTGACGAGCGAGTTCCGGGCGCGGCCGGGCCAGCTGCCGGTGGTCGACGCCGACGGGGCGGCGCGGCTTGCCGAGACGGGGCTGCTGCTGGACGCACGTGCTCCGGCCCGGTACCGCGGCGAGACCGAGCCAGTCGACCGCGTGGCCGGCCATATCCCCGGCGCGCTGAGCGCGCCGACCGCGGAGAACGTCACTGGCGAGGGCGTGTTCCGGCCAGCCGCTGACTTGCGTGCCCGGTTCGCCAGCCTGGGTGTCGCGCCCGGCAACGGGCAGGCAGTCGGCGTCTATTGCGGCTCCGGCGTCACGGCCGCACACGAGGTCCTTGCTCTGGCGCTGGCGGGAGTCCCGGCCGCGCTCTACGTCGGGTCCTGGTCAGGCTGGGTCGCTGATCCGGCGCGTCCGGTGGCGACCGGCCCGCGGCCGTGACAGCCGACGATGGCGGCCCCGGCTCGGCGCGACTGATTCCGGCCGGGCCCCGGCCGTTAGGGTGCTGACCGTGACTGCCGCTCCCGCGCTGATCCTGGCCTCCGGTTCTCCCGCCCGTCTGCGCCTCCTCCGCGACGCCGGTCTCGACCCCGAGGTGGTGGTGAGCGGCGTCGACGAGGCGGGCCATGACGGCCTGGCGACTGCCGATCTGGTAGCCGTGCTGGCACAGCGCAAGGCCGAGGCAGTGGCGTCCCTCCGCCCGGATGCGCTGGTACTCGGCTGCGACTCGATGCTGGACCTGGACGGTGACTCGCTCGGAAAGCCCCCGACGGCGCAGGCCGCCGCAGCCGTCTGGCACCGGCTGTCCGGCCGGGCCTGCACGCTGCTGACCGGGCACTGGCTGATCGACGGCCCGGCCGGACGGCAGGCGAGCGGCGTCGCGGCGACCACGATCAGGTTCGGATCGCCATCCGGAAGTGAGATTGCTGCCTACGTCGCGACTGGCGAGCCGCTCTCGCTGGCGGGCTCGTTCAGCATCGACGGCCGGGCAGCGCCGTTCGTCGACGGCATCGACGGCGACGCGAGCAACGTCATCGGACTCTCGCTGCCGCTGCTACGGCGGCTGCTAGCGGAGCTCGGCATCGCCATCACGGACCTCTGGCGCCGGCCGTAGCGCATCGCTGCCGGGGCGCAGGTAGCCGCGGGCGAGCTTGACGAGCGCGCGACCTGCCGGACTGCCCTGACTGCCAGCGCGCCACGCCAGCACGAGCCGGCCGCGCAGCTCGGGCGGCCCGAGCCGGATCACGGTGAGCCGGTCGGCGCGAAACTCGGCGAACGCTCCCGGCAGCAGCGCGACGCCCAGTCCGCGGGCCGCCAGGTCCGCGAGGATCTCGGGCGAGCTGGCCTCGAATGCGATGACCGACCGGAACCCCGCGGCCGCGCAGGCCTCGTCGAGCCGCGCCCGCAGGCCGGTGCCCGCGGGGAGGCTGATCAGCGGCAGCCCGTGCAGCTCGCGCACCGGCAGCGGGCCGGTGCGGCGCCGGCGCCGGCGCAAGCGCGCCAGTTCGTGGTCATGACTGACGGCTGCGACGATGGGCTGGTCGTCGACCACCTGGACGGCCAGCCCGGCCGGCACGACGGCGCCGATGCTCAGGACCGCGAGATCCAGCTGACCGGAGCGGACCTGGCCGGCCAGTTCGTCGGTGGTGCCAGCCGACAGCGAGATGTCGACCAGCGGATGCCGGTGGTGGAAGTCGGCCAGGATGGCGGACAGGTCGAGGTTGGGCGAGGAGACGGTACCGAGCGACGCGCGGCCGCGCAGCAGGCCAGTGATGTCGCTGACGGCCAGCCGGATCCCGTCGACGGCATCGAGCGCAGCGCGCGCTGCCGGCAGAACGGCTTCGCCCACGGCAGTGAGCCGGACTGACCGGCCTGACCGGTCAAGCAGCTCCTGTCCGAGCTCGCGCTCGAAGCCGGCGGACCTGCGCGCTGATGCCGGGCTGGCTGACCAGCAGCTTCTGCGCCGCGCGGGTGAAGTTCTGTTCCTCCGCCACCGTCACCAGGTATTCGAGCTGCCTGAGTTCCATAACTGCTGATTATAGAAGCCAGATCTAGTATCTCTTGGACTTCTGGCTCGTCGGCGACCAGGCTGAGAGGCGAAGGAGGGATGGACAGATGACACGAACAACCCGAGAAGGAGCCAGAGAAGGCGCCCGCACACCCGACGACATCACCCGGCTCTTCGTGGCCCGCGCGAACGCGCGGGACGCGGCCGGAATGGCGGCCCTGTACGCGCAGGACGCTGTCATGGCTTACCCGCCCGGCTCGGCAACTGTCGGCCGGGAGGCGATCCGGGAGCTATGCGAGCAGCTGCTGCAGCATCTGCCCCTGCCGCTGCCCCGGGAGACGCCGCGTCCCGCGGTGCACTACGGCGATCTCGCGCTGACCTCGACGCCGTCTGCCGACGGCACGGGGGAGCGCGTCCAGGTCGTCCGCCGTGAGGCCGACGGGACCTGGGTGCGGATCATCGACCGGCCCGAGGTGCCGCAGGATCAGCCCTGACTAGCCGCCGGGCAGGCTCCGCTCCTCGAGGTCAAGCTCGCGCTGCAGTCGGCGAAGGCTGTCATCGGGCAGGCGGCCGCTATCACGCCACCGAACCATTTCCTGGCGCTGGGCCTCGATGACCGCGTGCTGCGCCTGGATGACCGCCTCAAGTTCGGGTGAGGGACTGAGGACGCCCTCAGACTCCGACAGCATGCTCATCCGCCTGTCGTACCGGTCGGCCCGACGGCGCAGGGAAGCACGCAGGTTGTCAGCGACGCTTTCGGGGATCTCGCGATCAGCCTGCATGTCGTCGACGGTGCTGACGGCTGCGCCGATGGCGGCCAGCCGTGCGTCATGCCGGACCTGCGCTTCCTCGGCCGCGTCGGCCCGCAGGCCCAGACGCCGGATCAGCGGGCCGAACGTCAGTCCCTGGCCGACGAGCGTCACCAGCACGACGACGTACGCGCACAGCAGCATGAGGTCGCGGTCCGGGAACGGCCTGCCGGAGTCGGTCACCAGCGGCACCGAGAAGATCGCCGCGAGCGTGATGACGCCGCGCGTGCCTGCCCACGTCAGTGCCGTGACCTCCCGGCCGGTGAGCGCGGGGTTCCGGTCGCCGAGCCGCCAGCCGAGCCAGCCCGGCACGGTCTGGGTGACGAGCAGCCACAGCGGCCGGGTGACGAGCACCGCAGCCAGAGTCAGCACGATTGCCGCCGCCGTCACGCCGGACGGCTCGTCCCGCAGGCCGCGCAGGACCGCAGGCAGCTGCTGTCCGATCAGCAGGAAGACGAAGCCCTCGAGGAGGAAGTCGGCCAGGCGCCAGACGGCATCGGTCTGCAGACGGCTGGCACCGGACTCACCGCGCGGCGAGTGATGGCTTGCCAGCAGCCCTGCAATGACGACTGCCAGCACGCCCGAGACGTGTGCGGCCTCGCCGGCCGCGTAGGCAGCGAACGGGGTGGCGAGCGAGACGGTGTTGGCCGTCAGCGGATCCCGCAGCAGCGGCCGGGCGAGACGGATCAGGTAGCCGATCGCGGCGCCGATCAGCAGCCCGCCGCCCGCCGCGAGCACGAACTTGCCCGCGGCCAGCGCTAGTGAGAAGCCGCCGCCGACAGTCGCGGCGACTGCCACCTGCCACGTCGTCAGGGCGGTCGCGTCGTTGAGAAGGCCCTCGCCGCCGATGAGGGTGAGCAGGCGCGGGGGCAGGCCAGCCCGCCGGCCGATGGAAAGAGCGGCGACTGGGTCCGGCGGCGCCACCGCGGAGCCGAGCACCAGGCCGGCGGCCAGGGTGATCCGCGGGACGACGGCCGCGACGACCGCGCCGACCGCGAACGCGGTGACCAGCACGAGCACCACCGACAGGCTCGTGACCGGACGCCAGTTCGCCCGGATGTCCAGCAGGCTCGACCGCAGGGCGGCGCTGTAGAGCAGCGGCGGGATGACCAGCACCAGGATGAGATGAGGATCGAGGCGCAGGTTGGGGCCGGGGAGCACTGCGTAGATCAGGCCGCAGACGGTCAGCACGATCGTGTACGGCACGCTGAGCCGGTCGGAGACCGTCCTCGCGACGAGGATGACCGCGACCATCGCGAGCACGAATGCTACGTGGCCCAGCACCGGGTCATTGTCTCAGAGGGTTGCTGCCCTCTCACCGCCCGTCCGGGCCTGTGTACTACTCGGAGCGAATGTCGTAGTCGTCGTCGTCGACAACATGCACCGCGGCTTCCTCGGCGGTCGCCGCGCCGCCGTCGATCCCGGCGTCGCGACCGACCAGGTCGGCATCGGAGTCGGGGTAGGAGCTCTCGTAGTCCTGGTCCTCGGCCACCAGCCGCCCGGATCGCGGATCGGGCCCGTCGTCGAGAAGCAGCCCGTCGACGTCTTCCTCGGCCGGATCGTCGCCGTCGGCCTCGCCGGGACCCTCCGCCCCGTCCTCATCCTCGTCCAGATCCTCGTCACCCAGGTCGGTGAGCGTGTCCGGCTCCTCCTCGGCCAGCAGCTGGTCGAGTGACTCGCCTTCTTCCTGCTCTTCCCCGGTGGTGCCGTACCGGACACCCGCCGACCAGCGCTCCGGCGGGGCAACGCCGCGGTCGAGCGGGTCGTCGCCGGGCTGGCCGTCGAGCGTGTCGGAGCCGTCCAGTACCGAGTAGTCCTCAAGGTCCTCGGATTCGTGCCTGCGCTCGTCTGGCATGACTACCTCCTTCGCGTCGGGCCGCCCGGTGTGCCGGGTCTATCTTCCAGCCTGCCCCGCTAGGGCTGGCTCATGGGTCCCGGGGCAGCCGGATGCGGTTTCGGCGGCGCCACGTGCTGCGCCCGGTGCGCGATCACCACAATCCCGGTAACCATGACAATCAGCGAGATGATCTCGCCGACGACGCCGGCCGCGCTGTCGTTGAGGTCCTCGCTGAGCCACAAGCTGCCGAGGGCGATCGAGATCACCGGGTCGCACGCGGTGGTGATCGCCAGCACCGGCGCGATGAGGTTCCCCTGCTGGTAGGCGTCCTCGTTGAGGATGAACCCGGCCGGGCCGACGATGGCGAGCGCGTAAATCGGCCAGTCGGTGAAGAGCCCGGTGAGTCCGCTGCCGACGTCGGAGACGACGAGCTTAACGAGGAAGGCCGAGACGCCGTAGCAGATACCGCAGGCCAGTGCGAGGGCCAGCGGCCGCAGAGTGGTGCTGCGCTGGGCGATCGCCAGACAGCCGAGGATTGCGCCCACCAGGCCGGCGCCGAGCGGCAGCACGACGAGGAAGCCGACGTGCGAGGTCCCCGCTGTCGGGTGGGCGATGGCCAGAAAGCCGACAATCCCGACGACGCACGCGATGACGCCCGCGAAGAGCTTCCGGTCATACCTGCGGCGGAGGTGTGCGTTAATCAGCGTCGCGAAGATCAGCGCGACTACCAGCACCGGCTCGACCAGCGCCAGCGGCCCGAAGCGCAGGGCCGCGATCTGCAGGATGAACCCGAGGATCGTGCCGCCCATCGCCGCGATCCACAGCGGCTGGTGCATCAGGTCGAGCACGATGCGCGGTGACAGCGCCTTCCGCGTCCGGACCTTGTGCGTGCTGCGCTGCTCGGCAACCGAGGAGATCCCGAAAACCAGCGACGCGCCGACCGCAGCCGTCAGCGCGATCCCGGCCGACACGTCAGTGGCCCTGCCTGGCCGGGTGCATGCTCATCACCCAGACATCCCCGAACCAGAGCCCATCCACGCCCGCTATCTGGCCAGATCGCCCCGCCCGGTCAGAAAAGCCCAGGTCGCCGCCCCCGTCAGGATGGCCAGGCTGCCGGGCGTCCAGCCGCTGCCGGTGACCACGAGGGCGCCGGCCGCGCCGACGGCCAGCAGCCGCAGGGTCAGGCGGAGCGGTCGCCCGTGCCGCACCCGGCGCGGCAGGGTCAGCGGCAGCCGGATCCGGCGGATTACCCGGCCGGAAACGAGGCCGCTACCCACCCGGCCAGCTGCCGCATCGCGCAGCTCGCGCTCGCGGAGGTCGGCCAGGACGTCGCCGCGGCCCGCCGGCGTCCGCAATGCCGTGTATGCCGCAGCCGCAGCGACGTAAACGGCCAGGTCGCCGCTGTCGGCGCGGTCCGGGTGGGTCGCCTCCGCGATCCGGCGCCAGGCGGCCCGGACATCGTCGTCGGTGAGCGGCGTTTCAGCATCCAGGCCCAGGACCTCGAACGGCGTCACGACGGCTCACCCGGCTGCTGGCCGCCTTTCGGCCGTTGGACCCCCGGCCCCCGGCTGCGCGGACGCAGCGGCGGTCCGAACGCCGCGTCGAGCAGCCGTGAGACGTCCGGCAGCATCGCCATGTCCGGCATCTGCCCGGCAGGAGACGCCGGGTTTGACCGAGCTGCCCCCGCCGGGACCAGATCGGCCCCGGCCGTCGCAGCCGGGGAAGGGCCAGCTCGTGTCGCTGGGCCAGGCAGTGTCGCTGGGCCCGGGAGTGCCGCCGGGCCAGCCACAACGCGCTTGATCAGCGTGAACGTCGCGCCTCCGCGGTCCAGATAGGCGGCCTGCCCGACGTCCAGTCGGCGGATTAGCTCCGGATCGGCCACCGGGACGGGCTGCTGCCGCGACGTGCCAGCCCGGCTCCAGCGCAGCCTTCCGGTGAGCTGCCGGGTGCTGTCGACGCCTGCGGCCATCCCGGCCAGCGCCACCAGCGGATCGGGATGCGGCGTCCGCAGCAGCCAGATGCCCCCCTCGGCGGTGGCGGCGAGCCGGAAGCGATCATCCTCGCGAGCCGCCAGGCCGTGCCAGCTCTGCGCGGATACCTGAACGGCCAGCCCGAGCGAGCGCGCCCGCTCGTACAGCTGCCAGATCGGCAGGCGGCGCGAGACGGCGCTGAACTCGTCGACAGCGAGCAGCACCTGGCGTGCTCCGCCCGGCGCCTGCGTGACGTAACTGGCCAGCAGGTCGACGAGCGCGCGGGCCTGGGCTTCGGCGACGGGGATCTCGGCTGTTCCCTCGAGGATGCAGTACCAGACGTCGGCATCGCCGAGACTGCCCGGTCCGTCCAGCCCCGGTCCGAGCCGGCGGAACAGCGTGCGGAACCGCAGCGCCACGTCCGGCACCTGCCGGACGGCCGAGCGCACGAGAGCGAGCTGCTCGCTGAAGCCGGCTGCTGAATACGCCAGTGCCAGCCAGGCTCGCGTCGAGCCGGGCGAGGAAGTCGGCGGTACCGGCAGGCGGTCCGGCGGGCGCCTCGACAGCCAGGGCGACGATGGCCTCCAGTACGTCGGTGTAATAGGCCGCGCCCCCAGTTCCGTGCTCGATCAGGTCGACCAGCGTGCTGACCAGGGTGCGGACCGGCAGATCCCACAGCGAAAGGCGAGCTTCATCGGGCCAGATGGCCACGTTTCTGGCCCCTGAATCGCGCAGGACACGGCGGGTACGGTCGGCGATGCGCCGCGCGTCTGCCCCGCCTTTGCAGTCGAGGATCACGATGAGCGGCGGCCCGGCCAGTCCGGCGGCGTGGCGGGCGAGCCCGGTGGCCATGAAGCCGGCCCACAGCCTCAGCAGCAGCGTGCTCTTGCCGGTTCCGGTGCCGCCGAGGACGATCTGGTGCCCGCGGAGCCGGTCCGACGGCAGCTGCGTTAGCGGGCGGTCGCGATGCCCGACTGCGCGGATTGCCGCGCCGGCCACGAAGTCGCCGTTCGCCGTCAGCAGCGGAACGGCGCCCGGAGCGGCGATGCGCGCGCGAGCCGACCGGACCTGGTGCTGCCACTGGCGCTGGTCGAAGCTGGCCGCGGCAGCCGGCGACCGTCCGCCGGACCGCGCTGCCATCGAAGCCAGCCGCCGTGACCAGATCCAGCCGCCGGCGAGCAGGCCGAGCGGGATGGCAGGCGGCGCGATAATAGTGACTGCACTCAGGTAACGCCCGCGCCGGATGGCGACCCAGGCGAGATGCGGCGCGGCAAGCGCAGGGCCGAGGGAGTGCGCGGTGATCGCCGTTGCGGCGAGCCAGACAGCGATCATGGGCACGCACCAGGCGGCGGCGCGGTAGAGCCGCCGGGCCGGCCAGCCGCGAAGCCAGGCAAGCGCGACGCCTGCCAGTGCCGCGATGGTGACCGGCAGCAGCCCGATGGCGACGAGTGCGCCGGTCGTTACGGCAACTGCAGCACCGGCGGTGGCGGCAACGGTACGGCGCGCCCCTTGGTGCCGGCTCACGGCGCCGTTTCCAGGGCCGCGCTGGCAGGCAGTGCCCGGATTTCGATGCGCGCGCCTAAGTGACCGAGCGCGTCGCGGGCGCGCAGCACGGTGCCCGCGGCATCCGGGGAGCACAGATAGAGCGCGCGGGCATGCCGCGGCGGCGCGCCCGGCACTCGAGCCTCGGCGGCCGGGCAGCCGTAGTCGCCCGTGCGGTTCAGGATCTCCGTCATGATCGCGGTGGTTCGGGTGAGCGTCTTCGGGGTCAGCTCGGCCTCGATTGCCCAGCATTCGCCGGCCCACTCCGGTGGGGTCCGCCCCGGTGCTTGCGCAGCGGCGGGCTCGTCCGGCCAGTGCACCTCCGCGTCCGGGATGTGGTCGCGGGACGCGATCCGCAGCCGCGAGCGGAGGCGGCGCTCACTGCGCCAGTGCGCGCCGCCGTCGCGGTAGGCGGGGACCGACTGCAGCGCCAGCCGGCTCGCGGCGACCGCGCGGATGTGCCGGAGGCGGGAGAGGGCCGGGGCTGCGGCCGGGTAGTGCAGGCCGCAGTCGCGTAAGCCGGCGCGCGTCAGCCACACCCAGGGCGGTCCGGCGCTGAGAAT
Organism: uncultured Actinomycetota bacterium; assembly: GCA_963711535.1. Taxonomy (GTDB): domain Bacteria; phylum Actinomycetota; class Actinomycetes; order Streptosporangiales; family Streptosporangiaceae; genus JAJYUU01. The sequence continues at coordinate 692,355 of CAVQEN010000020.1, forward strand.
CCCGCTCTCGGCAAGGCCGCGATCCGTCCACCGGCGACGACTGCACGGGCCTGCCGGGATGTAGCGCTGAGTACCTCGGCGAGCTGGTCGAGCTGCAGCGCGTACATCTCCCCGGTGAGGATCAGCGCGCCGCTGGCCTCGGTCGCCGGGATGCTGCGGGGGCCGCGCCGCCCTGGCTGTCGCGGTTGGTGGACAGATGCCGCGGTTGTCACGCTTCTATCGAAGCACGCCGCGGCGCGCCGTCGTCAATCCCGGCGGTGCTGGTGCGCGCGCCGGGCGTAGGGCACAATGTTTGCCGGAGGACACCAGGAACCACTGCCGCGCGGACGAGGTCGTTGGGGAAGACGCATCCTCGTCTTGCTGCAGGGAGGTCTGGGTGTCTGTACGCGGTGTGCTGCACGTGCACTGTGCGCCCCCGGCGCTGTGCCCGCATATTGAGTGGGCAGTGGCCGGGGTTCTCGGCGTGCCCGCCGGAATGCCCTGGGTGGATCAGCCTGCCTCGCCAGGGTCGAGCCGGGCCGAGTTGTCGTGGACCGGCAAGCCGGGTGCGGCGGGCGCTATTACCTCGGCGCTGGCCAACTGGAACCTGGTGCGGTTCGAGGCCACTGAGGATGCGAGCCCGGGCTGCGACGCGGTTCGCTACAGCCATACGCCCGCTCTCGGGACGTTCTCCGCGGTGATTGCGGGGAACGGCGACATCATGATCCCGGAGAACCGCCTCCGCGCCGCGATGTCGCTGGCCGCCTCGGCCCGGTCCGGCGGCGGTCGCGCGGACACGCTCGGCGGCCTCCGAGAGCTGCACGGGCCGCGGCACCCGGCTCTCGGCGGCTCGCTCGAGGCGGAGCTGAGCCTGCTGCTCGGCGAGCCCTGGGACGCCGAGCTCGAGCCGTTCCGCCGTGCTGGTGACGGCGCGCCGGTGCGCTGGCTGAACGCGACTGGCTAGCGGGCCTGTGGAGGCAACGACGGGAATCGCGGCACGACCTGTCCGGTTACCCGCCACGCGTATCGTGTGGGCGTGCAGAATCCGGTGCAGATCCCGACGGGTACGGTGACGCTGCTGTTCACCGATATCGAGGGGTCGACCCGGATGTGGGAGGCCGACCCGGACGCGATGACCCTGGGCCTGCGCCGGCATGACGAGATTCTCCGCAGCACGATCGAGCAGGCGGGCGGCTACATCTTCAAGACCGTCGGCGACGCGTTCGACGCGGCCTTCTCGACGGCCGAGGCCGGGCTCGCGGCCGCGATCGCCGCTCAGCGGGCGCTGACCGCGCAGGACTGGCCGACCAAGGGGCCGATCCTGGTGCGGATGGCGCTGCACACCGGTGCCTGCGAGGAGCGCGACAACGACTACTTCGGCCCGGCCGTGAACCGGGTCGCGCGGCTGGAGTCAGTCGCGCACGGCGGCCAGGTACTGCTGTCCGGCGCGACCGCGGAGCTTTTGTCGGAGGCGCTGCCGGCTGGAGTGACACTGCGGGACCTCGGCGCGCACCGGCTGAAGGACCTCGGCCGGCCCGAGCAGGTGTACCAGCTCGAGGCTGACTTCCTGACGGCCGATTTCCCGCCGCTCACCTCGCTGGACAACCCCGATCTGCCGAACAACCTGCCCGGCCAGCTCAGCGCGTTCATCGGCCGGGAGCAGGAGCTCGCCGAGGTCAGCGCCCTGACCGCGACCGCGCGCCTGGTCACGCTCACTGGTTCTGGCGGCAGCGGCAAGACCAGGCTCGCCCTGCAGGCGGCGGTCGAGCTCCTGGACTCGGCGCTGGACGGCGTGTGGTTCGCGGAGCTGGCCACGGTGACCGACGGGGAGCAGGTGCCGGCCACTGTCGCCGCCGCCCTGGAACTGCCCGAGCACTCCGGGCCCGGCGTGCTGGCGTCCGTGCTGGAAGTGCTGAGCGGGCAGGACGTCGTCATCGTGCTGGACAACTGCGAGCACGTCATCGACGACGCCGCCCGGTTCTGCGAGCAGGTCATCCGGTACTGCCCCCGGGTGCGGTTCCTCGCCACCTCGCGGGAGCCGCTCGGCATCGAGGGAGAGCGTGTGTACCGCGTTCCCTCCATGTCTCTGCCACCGCGCGACGCGATCAGCGCAGCGGACCTGGCCGGGTCGGACTCGGTGAAGCTGTTCGTGGAGCGCGCCCGCGCGCATGCACCCGGTTTCGTGCTGGACGATGCGGCGGCGCCGTTCGTGGCGACGATCTGCCGGCGGCTCGACGGCATCCCGCTGGCACTCGAGCTGGCGGCAGCGCGGCTGTCCTCGATGTCGTTGCGGCACCTGAGCGAGCGCCTCGACCAGCGCTTCCGGCTTCTGACCGGCGGGAGCCGCAACGCGCTGCCGCGGCAGCAGACGCTGCAGGCGACCGTGGACTGGTCCTTCGACCTGCTGAGCCCGGCCGAGCGGGAGGCGATGCGACGGCTGTCGGTGTTCGCCGGCGGGTTCGAGCTCGAGGCAGCCGAGGCGATCTGCGCGGCCGACGAGATCGACGTTATCGACGTGCTGGACCTGCTGGGGTCGCTGGTCGACAAAAGCCTGGTGCTGGCTGAGCGGACGAAGGCGGATGCGCGGACGCTGGAGGCGCGGCCGGGTGAGGCTGGTGAGGCCGTGCGCTACCGGCTGCTGGAGACAGTGCGGCAGTATGCGGCGCAGGAGCTGTTCAAGTCGGCGGGTGAGGCTGATCTGGCCGCCATCCGGGACCGGCATGCGGCGTTCTACCTCCGGATCGCCGAGGAAGCCGGCCCGGCGCTGACCGGCCGGCGGCAGGGCTACTGGCTGCGCCGGCTCGACGCCGACTGGGACAACCTGCGGGCAGTGTTCGGCTACCTGGCCTCCGGCGACCGGCGCGAGGAGATCATGCGGCTCGGTGTGGCGCTGCGCCGCTTCGCGATCAGCCGGGCTCAGCCGGACGTGCTCAGCTACCTGCGGGCGGCGATCGACGAGCAGGAGCCCGCAGTATCGGAGCTCGGCGCGAGCGCGCTGGTGACTACCTCGGCGCTGCTCGGTCTCTTGCTGCAGGCAGACCCGCGGGCCCGCATCGCGGCGCGTGACTACGCCGAGCGGGGCCTCGCGATGGCCGAGGTCCTCGGAGACCGGCCGGTGCAGGCCCTGGCCCTGGGCCAGCTGAGCGAGCTCATCTTCGCCGACGGTGACCTCGACCGGGTCCGGGCGCTGGCAGGCCAGGCGGTGGAGATTGCCCGCACTACCGGGGACCGTCAGCTGCTCGGGGAGATGCTCAAGCGCCTGGCGGTCGCCGTACCGTCGGCGGAGGAGAACCGGCGGCTGCGGGCCGAGGCCCTGGACTGCTTCCGGCAGTCCGGCGACGAGCTGCTGGCGGCCAACGAGCTGCACCGGCTCTACGCGCTGGACATCGCCGAGGGTGGCATCGAGCAGGCCAAGGCCCACCTGGCGGCGGCCATCTCGGCGGCCGAGGTGCTCGGCGACCAGATGTACCTGTATTTCTTCCGCGAGGACATGGCGCTGCTGTTGCTGATCGAGGACAAGCCCGCGCAGGCCCTGCCTCTCGTCCGGCGCTGCCTGCAGGTGGCCCGGCGGAGCGGCATCCGGCTGGACGTGTGCGAAGTGCTGTTTGGTGCTGCCTGCTGTGCCGCCTGGCAGGGTGACGAGGAGAAGGCGGCTCGCCTGTTCGGGGCAGCTGACCTGCGGATCGGTTACTCGCTGACGGACGGCAGCATCACCTGGTCCTCGACCGAGGAGCGGCTGCGCACCGCCCAGCAGGCGGGACTGCGGGAGCTGATGGGGGATAGCCGCTTCACCGAGGCCTACCGTGAGGGAGCGGCGCTGTCCCGCCAGCAGGCGGTTGAGCTCGCCTTGCGGTAGCCGTCCGCGGTCGGCTGCGGAATCCGCAGTGTTGCGGAGCGTGATCAAAAACGCGGTTTTGACATGACGGTGAGTAGCGACTTAAATGCATCCAGTTCACACGTAAGTGGTGGCGGCGCGCTGACCCCCCGAACCGCGCGCCAAGCTTGTTCAGACGTACTTACTGACAGTAGTGGGGCACACCCCTGGTCTGGCGCTTCCCCCCGATGCGCCGTCCGGAGTGCGCCGGGTCGGCTATGCCGCCTCCTCAACAGGAGGCGATCGCACTCATGACCGTGAGCGCTCACGCAGTTGAAGATCATCTGCTCTACGAACGCGAACTAGCGCTGCACCGACGGGACCTGTATCCCGCGGCCTTGCGGATGACCCGCAACCCCAGTGACGCCGAGGACCTGGTGCAGGACTGCATGACCCGTGCCTACGCTGGCCTGCGTCATTACACCCCCGGCACCAACGGCAGGGCCTGGCTGTTCCGCATCCTGGCTAACACGTTCGTGAGCGGCTACCGCAAGCGTCAGCGTGAGCCCGAGCAGGTTCTCAGCCCGGATTTCGAGACGCTGCTGTCGGCCACTCCGGTTGCCGCCGCCTCGGCCGGCCCGGGCCGCTCGGAGCCGTCGGCTGAGGATGCCGTGCTGAGCCAGTTCGGCCACTCCGAGGTGCGGCAGGCGCTGCGCGAGCTGCCGGACTGCTTCCGGGCCACGATCTACCTGGCGGACGTGGAAGGCTACCCGTACCGGGAGATTGCCCAGATGCTGAACGTTCCGATCGGCACCGTGATGTCCCGTCTGCACCGCGCCCGCGCTCAGCTGCGGAAGCGCCTGGCCGCGGCCGTCTAGGCCGGGAACCGGGCGACGGATCCGGTTGATTTTCCTCCTCCGGTCAACCGGATCCGTGCGGCCGTAGCCAAGCGGGGGAGTTGAGTGCCGAATTAGTTGCCGAATAGACTGTCGGCAACTTTTTTCGTTCTCAGGGGCGTGATTGGTGACTGATATCGAAGTTGCGGGTCAGCCGAGCGTAACCGGAGCGCTGTCTGCCACGGCCCGGACCCGGCATCGCCGCCTGCGCGAGCAGGGCCGCACCGACCGGGCGGAGCTGCTCGCCGTCCTGCGGGCCGGCTTCATCGCGCACCTGGGCGTGCCCTCCCCGGAGGGGCTCATGGTGATCCCCACCGTCTACGGGTTCGACGAGCAGCAGGTTTACGTGCACGGGTCGGTGGCCAGCCGGAGCCTGGCTGCAGACTTTCCGGAGGCCTGCCTCACTGTCACCGTGGTCGACGGTCTCGTGCTCGCGCGATCGGTGTTCGAGCACGCGGTGAATTACCGGAGCGCGATGATCTACGCGCGGCCGCGGGTCGTCGAGGAGCCGACGGAGAAACTGGCCGGGCTTCGCCTGGTGGCCGAGCACCTGGCTCCTGGTCAGTGGGACTACGTGCGGCAGCCGAGCCGCAAGGAGCTTGTTGCCACCCGGCTGCTTGCCCTCAGCCTCGCGGAGGCGTCGGTCAAGGTCCGGACCGGCCCGCCCGACGACGCGGACACCCCGGACGCTGAGCTCGGCTTGTGGGCTGGGGAACTGCCGCTCGACACGCGCTGGCTGTCCCCGGTGCCGGACCCGGCGCTGCCGCCTGGTCTCGAGCCGCCGCCGCACATTGGCGGCCGGGCCGGAACGCAGGCACATCCGGCCTAGGTCACACGCGAGCGCAACAATTCGCGATCAATTCGCGATCAAGGTGGTATCCCAGCGGCCGGACCGCGGCAGACAAACCGGCTATAGTGCGGCGCAGGCCAAACGGCGCAGGCGATACAGGGGTGCCACCGAGGATGGAGTCGAAGTGTTCCAGAAGGTAGTGGTGGGAGCGGACGCCTCCGAGACGGCCGCCGAGGCAGTCCGGCAGGCGATCGGGCTGGTGAAGCTTACCGGCGGCTCGCTGCACGTCGTGTCGGCATACCGGCCGCAGCACCTGAGCGCCTCCGGCTCGGACGACCAGAGTCTGGCGACGGGCGACCTGGCCGAGTCGGTTCTGGCCGACCACGCGTCGCGGGCGCGCGCAGAGGGCGTGACGGTCGAGACCTACGCCCGCAGCGGCGCCGCCGCGGAGTCCATCTGCGATCTGGCGGAGGAGATTGGCGCCGATCTGATCGTGGTCGGCAACAAGGGCATGGTAGGCGTCCGGCGGGTCCTCGGCAGCGTGCCGAACTCGGTGGCGCACCACGCCCCGTGCTCGGTGCTGATCGCCCAGACCACCTGAGCGCATCCCGGCCCTTGGCAGCCTGAGCTCGGATGAGCCCCGTCAGAACTCGGATGATGCTGTCACACCGGGCTGGGATAATGATCCCGTGCTTGATACTGGGCGGGGCGCGCTGGTCGGCCGCTCGGCGGAGCTCGAGCGGATGGACAAGTTGCTCGGCGACGCGGAGGGCGGCCAGCCTGTCGTGCTGCTCGTCAGCGGGGACGCCGGCGTCGGCAAGACCCGCCTGCTGACGGAGCTGGCGGCGCAGGCATCCCGGCGCGGTTTTACTGTGCTGTCTGGCCGCTGTGCCGAGCTGGCCGACTCCATTCCGTACCTGCCGCTCGCGGACGCGCTTCGCGGGGCGAGCAGTGGGCCGCTGGCCGAGGCGCTGGCGACGCGGCCGGTCCTCGCGCGGCTGCTGCCGGACCGGGAGGTTGCCCGGCGGCCCGGCGATCTGCCGGGTCTCGCGCAGCAGCAGCTGTTCGGCGCGGTTCTCGGCATGCTGGCGGAGCTTGCGGCCGACGGCCCGGTGCTGCTCGTGCTCGAGGACCTGCACTGGGCTGACCGCTCGACCCGGGATCTGGTGACGTTCCTGAGCCGGGTGCTGCGGAACGAGCGGATCGCGCTCGCCGTGAGCTATCGCACTGACGACATGCATCGCGCTCATCCGCTTCGTCCGGTTGTTGGTGAGCTGCTGCGGCTGCCAAGTGTGACCGCTGTCGACGTCGGCCCGCTTGAGCCTGCCGCCATGGCCGAGCACCTCACCCAGCTCGCCGACGCCAGTACGGCGTCCGGTCGCGCGACCGATCGTGTGATCGACCGGGTGATCGAACGTGCCGAGGGCAACCCGTACTTCGCCGAGGAGCTGCTGGCGACCTCGTCGGCGGGCAGCGAGCTGCCAGCCGGCCTGGCCGACCTCTTGGTCGCCCGCACCATAGACCTGTCGCCGACCACGCAGCAGGTGCTCCGGGCCGCAGCTGTTACCGGACGCCGGATCGACGACGAACTCGTGATGCGCGCGTCCGGGCTTTCGCCGGCTGACTACGAGGATGCGGTGCGCGGGGCTGTCGCCCGTCAGCTGCTGGTACCGGACAGAGATGGCGGGCTGGCGTTCCGGCATGCCCTGCTGCGCGAGGCGATCTACAACGACCTGCTGCCCGGCGAGCGGACCCGGCTTCATGCCGGGCTGGCGGAGCTGCTCTCCCAGCAGCGACGGGCCGTGCCCGGCACTGCGGCGGAGCTGGCACTGCACTGCCTGGCCAGTCACGACATCCCCGGGGCGTTTGCCGCGTCGGTCGAGGCTGGTCAGGAGGCCTGGCGACTTGCTGCGCCCGCCGAGGGCATGCGGCACTTCGATCAGGCGCTGTCACTATGGGACCGCGTACCGGACCCTGAGCAACTGAGCGGCATGAGCCGCGGTCAGCTCGCCCTCAGGTCGGCGCTGAGCGCGGCCGACAGCGGTCAGGGACCGCATGCGGTCCGGCAGCTGCGCCGGCTGGTCAGCTACCTCGCCGAGCAGCCGGAACAGGACCTCCGTCTGCTGAGTCGCGCGAAAGAACGGCTCGGGTTCTTCCTGCTCGATATCGACGAAGACGACGAGGCGATCGCGACAGCCGCGGAGGCCGTCGATCTCCTGCCCGCCAGCCCGCCGAGCCGCGAGCGTGCCCGCGCTCTCGCGACGCATGCCCGGACACTGCTGAGCTACGCCGACACCGCGCAGGCGCGGGCGCGCGCTCTGGAGGCGGGGGCCGCGGCCCGCGCCGTCGACGCTCCGTGGCTTGCCGCCGATGCCGAGGCCACCCTGATGACGATTAGCGAGCGCGCCGGTCAGGTCGATGAGGCTAAGGCGGCCGGTGCCGCGGCGCTCGAGCTGGCGACCGTCGCCGACATGGCGGGCGTGGAGCTCCGGGTGCGGACGCTTCTGGCCCGCCTGTATCTGGAGTCGGGGGATTTGCCGGCGGCGGCCGAGTACGCGCACGCCGGCGTTGAGAGGGCAGTTCAGGCCGGTCTGAGCATGGCTCCGCATGGCCTCGACCTGCAGTACCTGCACTATCTGGCGCACTACGCCGACGGCGACTGGAAGCACGCACAGCAGATCGCCGACATGTTCCCCGTCCGGGTATCGACAATCGCCGAGGCACGCTTGTCCGCGATGGCGCTGTTCATCGATGTGGCGCGCGGCAGCGCCCGGGTCGCAGAACGTCGTGCCTGGCTTGAGCCGTATCTCACGGCCGACTTGCTGGCGCAGTACATCGCCCAGGGGCTGTTCGCCGAGGACGCATACTGGGCAGGCGATCTCAGCGGCGCGATCGCCGCTGTCCGGGTGACGATTGCCGCTGCGTTCGCCTGGGGTGCCGATGACTATGGCGCCCAGGTCATCCGGCCCGCGGCCGTCGGCCTGGCGGCGCTGGCCGATCAGGCTCGGCTGGCGCGTGCGGCGGGTCAGTCCGCGGACGGCCTCGTCGCGGAGGCCGAGGAACTGGCCGCGGTCGCGCGGAGCGGGCTGGTCAGCAATCGACGGGCGCCGGAGTCGATCGGTGTCGACGGCCGGGGCTGGCTTGCGCGGGCCGAGGCGGAGCTTCGGCGGGCTGCTGATGATAACGACCCCGCGAACTGGCGCGCGGTCGCGGAGACCTTCGGTCCGGCGTTCGTCTACGAGACGGCGAAGGCCCGCTGGCGTCTGGCTGAGGCTCTGGCTGAGTCAGGCGACCGGGAAGCCGCTCAGCACGAGTGGCAGCTTGCCGTGCAGACTGCGGACCAGCTGGGCGCGAGCAGGCTCGGGACGGCGCTGAGCGACCTCGGCCGCCGGGCCAGGCTGGGGACTGGCTCGCGGGCAGTGCCAGGAAGCCCGCTCAGCATCCTGACAAGCCGGGAGCTTGAGGTGCTGCGTGCCTTGGCGGCCGGGCGGAGCAACAAGGAAATCGCGGCTGAGCTGTTCATCTCCGACAAGACCGTCAGTGTGCATGTCTCCAACATCCTGGCCAAGCTCGGTGCCGCGAGCCGCACCGAGGCGGCCGCCATCGCCCACCGCAACGGCGTGCGTTAGCGGACAGGATCCCCCCGGCTGACTTGCCCGGCAGTAATGATCTCGCCGCCAATGGCCAGGCAGACAGGGTTGTCTTCTCGCTGGCCGATGCGCTTGAGCACGTCGGAGGAATCCGGCAAGCCGGGCTGCTCCATGCCGACCATCACGCACCGCATGAAGACGCGGTCGAACACTGCCTCGGCGCTCCCGATCCGGAGGACTCTGCCGACCCACTGTTCCTCGGCGAACGGCTCTTCGGTTCGCACCACGAAGTTCGGCCGCAGCCGCCGCTCGTCTACGGCGATATGGGGCACCTGATCGGCCAGCCAGTCCAGAGTTGCGGTGCCGACAAGGCTGAGCGGCACCTCGTCAAAGTGCAGGAGTCCAGTGTCCCTGCGTACATGCACCTCGCGGCCGCTGAGCTCGCTGAGGAACGCGTCGGCCGCGCCTGTCGCCACCGGGTACTCCCTGGCGTCGGGCCCGATCACGATCGGCGGTCCGGCCGGATCGTCGTAGCGCGAGGTCAGTCCGAGCAGCCCGAGAATGCGGGTGAACCGGCGGCTGTTCTTGCCCGAGCCGAGCCTGCCGTCTCCGTCCTGCACGGCCCATACCCGGTCGCCGAGCACGCCGTCCTTATCCAGGGATACCGTCTCGAGCCGCTCGCCCCCGATGGACTTGACCGGATACCGCCAGACTTTCTCGACGACGAACACCATTCAAGCCTACGTTCCGTCCTGGCTGGACAGCCGAGTTGCACTGGCGCGCCACCGCCACGAGACTCGCTGATCATGGCGGTAGCTGACCCGGACCTCGTCGCCTTGCTGGCAGCTCGCTGCATCCAAGCCCGCTCGGTGCGCGCGCTGACAGCGGGCCAGAAGAACACCACGCTTCTGGTCGAAACTCCGTCGGGCACGCGATTCGTCGTCCGCCAGTACGCCAGAGCCACCGCAAACGAGGTCGAGTACGAGCTGGCAGCGACCGGGTTCTTGTCGGCCCGCGGGTTCCCGACACCGGCTCCGGTGCCGGCCACGAACGGACAGTTGCCCGGCCAACTTGGCGGCCGTCCGGCAGCAGTCTTCGAGTTCGCGGCTGGGCACCATCCGGCCGGGCTGGACACTGTGGCCGGAGATGACCTTGACCTCGGCTGTCGGGCTGCGGCGCTCGCAGGTCGCTTGCAGTCCCTGACCCGCGGCGCGGTCTTTCCGGGCCGCCGCACTAGCCGGCTGGATCCGCTACTCCGTATCAGCGAGTTTCTCAGCGGACCGTACGCCCGGCTTCCCGTCCTCAGTGACGTGGCCGGCATCCTCGCCAGCCACGCCCGGACAATGACCGGCCTGTACGACCAGCGCGGTTTTCCGCGCGGTCTGGTCCACAACGACATCAGCGCGCACAATCTGCTGGTCAACTCCGAGACCAGCTCCATCACGGCGCTGATCGACTTCGACGATTGCATGACGTCGTTCCTGCTCTATGACCTGGGCCGGATCACCGAGGTCTGGGGGCGGAACGCCCACGGCCACGTCGACCCGGTCCGCGTCCGGCAGCTCATCGACGCCTACCACCGAGAGCGGCCACTCACTTCGCAGGAGACTGAGCACGCCGAGGTGTTCATCGCCGCTTACGCCGCCGCGACCGGGATCGGCGTTCTGACGAGCAAGATCGGCAGAGGCGAGAAGATCAGCGGCTCGGCCGACAGCCTTGCCATGACAGTAGCCCTGGAGCTGCTGAGTCGCTGACCGCGGATGACGCAGGGCCCAACGGCGGCTAGCGGAGCGCCCGGCGCCGGCCTAGGTGTGAGTCCTTCCGGCCACTGCGCGGATGGTACTGGCTCCTGGTAAACGACAGGCTGATCACCGTCGCCGGTCTTAACCGGGTCAGCTGGCGGCTCGCCATGCCTCGGCGATCGAGGCGTAGCTGGCCTTGCGCCGTTCGCGGTCCAGGCTAGGCGTGACCACGACGATCTCGTCGGCCTCCGCCTGCCCTTTCATCTCCAGCAGCCGCTCGGCGACTGCCTTGGGCTCGCCGGTAATCATCCGGCCGTCGTCATGGCGGTTCGAGCGGAATTCCTGCGAGGCGGCGAAGTCGCGCACCTTCTCCGGCGCGAGAGGCTCGCGGATGCCGCGCTGGATGTTCTGCCGGGTGAGTGTCCAGCCGGCCTCGAAGTCGACCACAGCCTCCGGGTCCTCGCTGGCGAAGGCGAGGACGGACATCGCCGAGTAGGGCTGGTCGCCCTCGGCGCGGGGCTCGAACTGGTGCCGGTAGGCGCGCAGCGCCGAGAACGCCAGTTCGGGGCTCATGTGGTGGGCGAACACCGCGGCGAAGCCGTTGACCGAGGCGAAGCGCGGCCCGTAAGCGCTGGAACCGAGCATGAAGAGCTGAGGGCGCTCCTCGATGACCGGCGCGGCCACTAGCGGCGTGTAGGGATGGCCGTCGGGGAACCCGTCGCCGAGGAAGGCGAGAAGCTCGCCCACCTGGGCGGGGAACTCGGTCGCCGCATCGCCCACCATTCCGCGGCGCAGCACGTGGGCGGTCAGCCGGTCGGTGCCGGGAGCCCGTCCGAGCGCGAGGTCCACCCGGTCCGGGTACATCGCCAGCAGCGTGCGGAACGTCTCCGCGACCTTGAGCGAGGAATGGTTCGGCAGCATGATGCCGGCCGCACCTACCCGGATCCGGGAGGTGAACGCCCCGACGTACGCGATCAGCAGCTCTGGCGCGCTGCAGGCGAGGCTGCGCATGTTGTGATGCTCGGAGACCCAGTACCGCCGGTAGCCGGCGTCCTCGACAGTCTTGGCGATGCTCACCGCGCCTGCCAGCGCCGACGAGGCTGATTCGCCGTACTCGATCCCGACGAAATCGAGCACAGCGAGGGGAAGGGAGTCCGGGGTCTGATCCGCGTTCATGCCTGAGATCAGCGCGCGAGCCGGGCCTGGCATTCCCGTGCCGCGCCCGGGGGCAGACGTCTTACCGGAGGCTCCTCCGGTATGCTGGAGGCATGCAGACACGTCACCTGGGTTCACTGTCAGTATCCGAAATCGGCCTCGGGTGCATGGGTATGTCGGAGTTCTACGGCACCGGCGACGAGGCCGAATCCATCGCGACTATCCACCGTGCGCTCGACCTCGGCTGCACCTTCCTCGACACCGCCGACATGTACGGACCGTTCACCAACGAGCGGCTCGTCGGCAAGGCCATTGCAGGCCGCCGGGACGAGGTCGTGCTGGCCACCAAGTTCGGAAACGAGCGGCGCGAGGATGGCTCCTACGTCGGGGTCAATGGCCGTCCGGAGTACGTGCTGGCCGCGTGCGATGCGTCGCTGTCTCGCCTCGGCGTCGACCACATCGACCTCTACTACCAGCACCGCGTCGACTTGGCGGTGCCGATCGAGGACACGGTGGGCGCGATGGCGTCTCTCGTCCAGGCGGGGAAGGTCCGCCATATTGGCCTGTCCGAGGCGGGTGCGCAGACCATTCGCCGAGCGCACGCGGTGTACCCGGTCACTGCGCTGCAGAGCGAGTACAGCCTGTTCACCCGGGACGTCGAGGCGGAGATCCTGCCGACTGTGCGCGAGCTCGGTATCGGGTTCGTCGCCTACAGCCCGCTTGGCCGCGGCTTCCTCACCGGCGCGTTCAGGAGTGCCGGGGACATCCCGGCAGGCGACTCGCGCGCAGCCGGCCGGTTCCCGCGGTTCTCCGGCGACAACTTCGACCGCAATCTGGCGCTTGTCGGCGCCGTCGAGCAGCTCGCGGCCGCCAAGAGCTGCGCACCGGGTCAGCTGGCCCTGGCCTGGGTGCTGGCGCGCGGCGAGGACATCGTGCCGATCCCCGGCACCAAGCGGCGCACCTATCTCGAGGAGAACCTGGCTGCCGCGGACGTGAAGCTGACCGACGAGGACATCGCCTGGCTGGACGAGAACGTCCCGCCGGCGTCGGGCGACCGCTACGCCGACATGCGGACGGTCAACCGGTAGGCGGCTCGGCTCAGGAGCGGCGGACAGCTCGCAGCACGCCATCCTTCACCGTCGCGGGCTGTCCGTCCAGGTCGGTGACCGCACGCTCGACAGCGCCGGCTACGACGACATCCCACTGGCCGGGATCCAGCCGGGCGGCCAGGTCCTCGACGCGCGGGAACATGCCCGGCAGGTCCGGCCGGCCCACGTTCGCGTGCACGTCGTCCGGATGGTGGAGCACCACCAGCAGCGTGCCGCCGGGCCGCACCGCAGCTGCCAGCCTGCGGTGCAGCGCTGAGAGCTCCGGCTCAGGTACATGCATGAACTGGGCGGAAACGAGGTCGAAGTGGTCCGCAGCCGGCGCCCGGGACAGCAGATCCTCGCGCTGCCACCGGACGCGGCTGGCAACCTCGCGGCCGCGTGCCTGCGCGTGCGCGGCCGCCCGTTCGAGCGCGACGGCCGAGATGTCGATCGCGGTGACGTTCCAGCCGCGACGCGCCAGCCAGATCGCGTCGGCGCCCTCGCCGCAGCCGACGTCCAGAGCGTCGCCGGGCGGCAGATCGCCGGCCTGCGCGACGAGCTGGCTGTTGGGCTCGCCGCTCCAGAGCTGACCGGCGGAGCTGTAGCGCTCGTCCCACCACTCCTGGGTGAACTGGACCTCGAGGGGCGACGCGTCGTCGGTGGCGGCGTGGTGGTGACCGGGCTGCGGGCTCATGGTGACACCATGCCGGGAGTCACTATCACTGGCAAGTAACGTTGCTGTTCTGGCAAATTAGATTCCCTGGGCCTTCGGCCCGCCCGCTGTGATGAAACTGGGCGCCGAGGTGGCCGTCGGCAGCCGCTGGTCGCCCGTATGGACTGGGGGTGGACAAGGCGAGGGCTGGGAGTCAGCCTGGTGCTGCGTGCGCCGTCTGCTGACGTTGGTTCGCCTTGGTCCGTTCGCGGGCGCTAATTAGATTGACGCTGGAGCCCCTTTACGGGTACCCCCGGTTGCTGCCTTGAGCGCGTGTCTCAGTTTCCCTTTTCTGAGCGGGGCTCCGCAGCCGGCGTGCGCGTGGTGATGCGGCCGGCGCGGCCGCGGGCCGGCGACCGCCCGCAGCCGTCCTGGCCCTGACGGAAGGGCCGGTGGCGTTATGCAGGTGGTGTATGAGCGGTGCGCGGGGATCGACGTGGCGAAGAAGGAGATCGCGGTGTGCGTGCGCACGCCCGGCGAGCATCCGGGTGAGCGGCGCAGCCAGGTCCGCAAGTACAAGACGTATTACGGCGTGCTGAAGGAGATGTGCGCGTGGCTGACCGAGTGCGGGGTCACCCACGTGGCGATGGAAAGCACCGGGATCTACTCAAACCCCGTGTATTACGCGCTGGCGGAGTTCGGGGACTTCGAGGTGATCAAGTGCAACGCCGCGCACGTCAAGAACGTTCCGGGCCGCAAAACCGACGCGGCTGACTGCACTTGGCTCGGCGAGCTGCTCGAATGCGGGCTGCTGCGCGGATCGTACATCCCGGCCCCGCAGATCGCCGAGCTGCGGGACCTCACCCGGTACCGCGCCAAGCTCGCCGGGTCGCGGACCAGCGAGATCCAGAGGCTGCAAAGGACACTGGAAGACGCCGGGATCAAGCTCGACTCGGTGGCCTCCGACGTGATGGGCGCCTCCAGCCGCGAGATGATCGAGGCCCTTATCGACGGGGAACGCCGCGGCACGGTGCTGGCCGGCCTGGCCCGCGGCCGGCTCCGCGCCAAGATCCCCGACCTGTCCATGGCGCTGGCCGGCCGGTTCAGCGGCCACCACGCCCTGATGTGCAAGCTGCACCTGCGCCACATCGACGAGCTCACCGAGCTGATCGACACCGTCGAGCAGCAGGCCGGGGTGCTGATGGCCCCTTTCGCCGCGGAGCGTGACCTGCTGATGACCATTCCCGGCATCGGCAGGCTCACCGCCGGGGTCATCATCTCCGAGATCGGCACCGATATGTCGTTCTTCCCCGACGCCGACCACCTGGCGTCCTGGGCCGGATTGTGCCCGGCGAACAATGAGTCCGGCGGCCGGCGGCGCCCCGCCGGCACCCGGCACGGCAACCAGCACCTGGCCACCGCCCTGATCGAGTCGGCCTGGGCCTGCTCGCGCACCAGCACCCGGCCCGGCGCCCAGTACCACCGCCTGGTCCGGCGCTTCGGCGGGCAGCGCAGCGCGCGGGCGAAAAAGAAAGCGGCCGTAGCCGTCGCCCACACCCTCATCCTGATCATCTACACAATCCTGGAACGCCGCGAGCCCTACGCCGAGCTCGGCGAGGACTTCTACACCAGACGCCAGAACCCCGAACACTACAAGGACAACCTCATCGCCCGGCTCGCCAGGCTCGGCTACACAGTGACGGTCGAACCCGCAGCGGCCTGACCGCCAGGCCCAGCACGGACCCGGCTCCGCTCACGCTCCGCCGGGTGCTGCCGCGTGCCCGGTTAAGATCCAGTTTCCTCTCAGTCCGGACGGAGAAGGATCTCGACGCTCTCCTCGGCTCGTTAAGAACGCAGCTACGCGCCCGTTGCGGTTGCGTCGGCCCGGGCAGGAGCGAGTGACTCGGCTGCGGGCGCGCCCGCTGCCGAGCGGCGCCGGAAGGCCTGCAGCAGTGCCGTGGCGCCGAGAACGCCCGCCGGCGGCAGCGTGGTGAGGGCCTGAAGCTGGTAGCGCCAGGAGAACACGTAGATGTCCGACACCAGCAGCACCCCGGCGGCCGTGACGAAGAACAGCAGGCAGCACACCGCGACCTGACGCTCGCTCTGGCTTGCCTTGCGGCTCACGAGCGCGACAATCGAGCCGGCTAGCCCGAGCAGCGTGAAGATGAGCAGCAGCGGCCCCGGCGTGTAGCCGCCGTCCAGCTGGTAGTAGTGCAGGAACGTCGCGAGTGGCTTATCGACCTGGGCTTTGCCGCCGTAGGCGGGCTTGAGCAGCTGCGTGTGGAAGCCCCGGCCGAGCCGGTACTGCACGCCGACGATGATGTTGCCATTCGGCTGGGTCGCGACCTCCGGCAGGTAGTTCGGGTAGGACTTCTGGAACTGCCAGCGGGTGATGGGAGTGATCGCCGGACTGTTGACCCGGTCGACTTCATACAGCCGGATCGAGTCGCTGAGGATCTTCCCGACGACCCGTAGCGGCTGCTGCCGCTCGACTGCGTGATCGAGGACCTTGAACAGCTTGCTGCGCTGGGCGCGCGGCACGTCGATGGTCAGCAGCGGCGAGCTGCCGTTGTGCTCGAACCAGTCCGGGCTGTTGACCTGCTCGGCCGGGGTCGGGCAGATGGGCCGCACGTCGGCCGGGATACGCAGCGTGGCGCAGTCCGCGGACTGCGCAGCCCGGCCGACGATATTTCCCTGGGTGGACAGCCGGAAGTGCCCGTGCTCTCCGTACATGACGCTGCAGTAACCGAGGACAGGCACGGCGAAAGCGACGCAGATCACGATGGATTTGCTGATCGCTGGCCGCCAGCCTCCCCTCCGGAATAGCGGCCCGCCGGCCACCAGCAGGTAGGCAACGGCCGGCGCGATGAGGATGAGCCCCGCCTGGTGCACGGTGACCGCCGCGCCGAGCACCAGTCCCGCGACGGCGACAGTCAGCCACGATGCGACCGGCTTCCACAGCAGGATGGCGAGGCCGATGAGCACCATAGCCTCGAACACGACGTCCGGCATGATCGTCTGCTCGGCCTGCAGCTGGTAGGCGTCGAGCAGTACAGGAGCGATCGCGAGGGCTGACAGCCAGCGGTTCACGCCCTTGCGGAGGAGCAGCACGTACAGGATGGCGGCCACGACCAGGCCGAGCAGGTGCTGCAGCAGGGCCATCAGGCCGAGGTCGCCCACGAGCAGGACAGCCTTGAGCGGCACCTCGTAGCCGATCGGGTCCGAGCCCGGCCAGGCTCCGTACAGGTATTTCAGCGAGTCGACGTACAGCAGCGCCGGATGGTAGGCCGCCATCGTGATCGCCCGCAAGGTGATGCCCAGTGCGAACAGCAGGGCGGCGGGCCAGTGCTGCCGCAGGACCTGCAAGGCGGAAATTCCGGCATGACTAAGCCGCGGCGGCACGGGCTGGCTCCTCGAGCGGGGCAGATTGCTGACAGAAAACGGGCACCGCCAGCCTGCTCGCCGCACCTGCGGCCGGCAACCGGCCTACGCGATGTTCAGCTGACCTACACCCGCGATATTGCGACTGTTCACATCAGCACAGCCTGCGACTGACCAGCACCCTGCAGCCGGCGAGAGCGGGATGTTGCCGTGCTTGCCGCGCTCGCAGAGTGCCTGCGCGATGGCGTCCAGGATGGCCTGGCGCGTCTTGTCCGGCTGGATGACCTCGTCGACGACGCCGACCGAGACAGCACGCTGCAGACCGCCGACGATCTTCTCGTGCTCAGCGGCAAGGCCCGCCTCGACGCTCTGGCGCTCGTCGGCCGCGGCAGCGGCCAGCGTACGCCGGTGCAGGATGCGGACCGCGGCGACAGAGCCCATGACGGCGATCTCCGCACCCGGCCAGGCGTAGACCTTCGTGGCGCCGAGTGCGCGCGAGTTCATCGCGATGTAGGCGCCGCCGAACGCCTTCCGCGTGACCAGCGTGACGCGCGGCACGACCGCCTCGGCGAACGCGTGCAGCAGCTTGGCGCCGCGGCGGACCACTCCGTCCCACTCCTGGCCGACGCCGGGCAGGTAGCCGGGGACGTCGACGAGGACGACAAGCGGCACGCCGAACGCGTCGCACATCCGCACGAACCTGGCTGCCTTCTCAGCCGAGGTGGCGTCGAGGCAGCCGCCGAGGCGAAGCGGGTTGTTGGCGATGACGCCGACCGTGCGGCCGCCGAGACGGCCGAGGTTCGTGACGATGTTGGGCGCCCAGCGCGGGTGCAGCTCGATGCCAGGGCCGTCGAGCAGTCCGCCGATGAGCGGGTGCACGTCGTACGCGCGCTTGGGGTTGTCCGGCAGCAGCGCGCCGAGGTCAGTGTCCGGCAGGCGCTGCTCGTCGGAGGTCACCTGATGACCAAACAGCATCACGAGCTGGCGGGCCTTATCCAGCGCCTCGGCGTCGGTCGGTGCGACGAGGTGCACGACGCCGGACCGGCGGCTGTGCGGCTCGGGGCCGCCGAGTCGTTCCATGTCGACGTCTTCGCCGGTGACGCTGCGGACCACATCGGGGCCGGTCACGAAGATGCGCCCCTGCTCGGAGAGGATCACAAGGTCGGTAAGCGCAGGCCCGTAGGCGGCGCCGCCGGCCGCCGCGCCGAGGACCACCGAAATCTGCGGAACCTTGCCCGACGCGCGAGTCATCGCTGCGAACACCAGGCCAACGGCGTGCAGGCTCTCTACGCCCTCGAGGATCCGGGCGCCGCCGGAGTGCCACAGGCCGATCATCGGCGCGCCGATCTCCATCGCGTGGTCGTAGGCAGCCACGATGTGCATGCAGCCGTCGATGCCCATCGCCCCGCCCTGGAGGCGCGGATCACTGGCGAACCCGACGGACTGGATTCCGTCGATCAACCCCGTTCCCGCAAGAACTCCGCTGTCGTCGGCGGGGAACAGGAGCTCCAGCGTGCCCGGGTCGAAGAGAGCCTCAAGCCGGGCCTCCGGGTCGCGCCGCGGCCCGGCCGCTGTGGACCGGGCGGGGGCGGCAGGGTGTGCGGCGGCGGCTGGCCTGGCCGGGGCGGTCGCCACCGGTGACGTCCCGTTCGGCGTCTGCGGGCGCAGCGGTGTCCTTGAGTCCGTGATGGTCACGTCGATCTCCTCGGGGGGAACGGGGGCGTCCTGCTCCGGCGGTACGCTCGGCACGCTCGGGGAAGACAACGGATCAGGCCTTGGTAAAGGCGAGGGCGACGTTCGCGCCGCCGAAGCCGAACGAGTTGTTGATGACAGCCATCGGGCCATCGGCGCGCTTGCCGAGCGCCTGCGGCTGTGCCGAGATCGTGAGGCCCGCGTCGTCGTCGGGGTCCTCCAGGTTGATCGTCGGCGGTGCGACTCCGTCGCGGAGCGCCAGGATCGCGGCGACCGACTCGACCGCGCCTGCGCCGCCGAGCAGGTGACCGGTCATCGACTTGGTCGCGGACACCACGACGCCGGCTGCGGCGTCGCCCAGCGCCGATGCGATGGCCTGAGCCTCGACGACGTCACCTGCCGGGGTAGACGTGGCGTGCGCGTTGACGTGCACGACCTGCTCCGGCCTGACGCCGCCGTCGGCGAGTGTGCGTCGCAGCACGAGCTTGAGCCCGGAGCCGTTCGGATCGGGCTGGGCGATGTGGTGCGCGTCGGAGGAGTAGCCGACGCCGGCGGCGACGGCGTACACGTGCGCGCCGCGCGCTGCCGCATGTTCCTCGGACTCCAGGATCACCATCCCGGCGCCCTCGCCGAGCACGAATCCGTCGCGGGCCTTGTCGAACGGCCGGGACGCGCTCACCGGATCGTCGTTCCGCGTGGTGCACAGCGCGCGCATGGCTGCGAACGCCGCGATGTTCAGCTGGATGATCGCGGCCTCGGTGCCGCCCGCCAGGACGACGTCCGCGCGGCCTGCCCGGATCATGTCCATCGCGTAGCCGATCGCCTCGGCACCGGACGCGCAGGCGCTCACCGTGGTGTGTACTTCCGCCTTGGCGCCGAGCTCGATTGCCAGCCAGCCGGCTGCGCCGTTCGGCATCAGCATCGGCACGGTGTAAGGCGAGAGTCGCTGCCAGCCCTTTTCCTTCAGGGTGTCGTAGGCCGACAGCGTCGAGGCAACGCCGCCGATGCCGCTGGACACCACTACAGCGAGCCGCTCGGGGTCGACATCCGGCGATCCCGCGTCGGCCCAGGCCTCGCGAGCGGCGACCAGCGCGAACTGCTCGCACCGGTCCAGACGGCGGGACTGCACCCGGTCGATCATCGTCGCCGGGTCGGCCGCTGCCCAGGCTGCGATCCTGGCCGGCAGCTCCGCCGCCCAGTCCTCGGTCAGCTTCTGGACGCCGCTCCGCCCGGCCTTGAGCCCGTCCCACGTGCTCGGGACGTCGGTCCCGAGCGGTGTGATCGCGCCCAGGCCGGTGACGACGACGCGTGTCCGGTCTGTACCCACTGTTGTCCTTCTGCTCCTCGTCGAGTAGTGGCCTGCCGTGGTGCCGCAGAGTGGCTCACGGGTCCGCTGCCCGTGAGCCCTGCGCTGCCTGTCGTCAGGCGGACACCTCGGCGCGGCGGACGTAGTCGACGACGTCCTGCACCGTCTTGAGGTCCTTGAGCTGGTCGTCGGGGATCTCGACGCCGAACTTGTCCTGGGCGGCGACTGCGATCTCCACCATCGACAGCGAGTCGATGTCGAGGTCGTCCACGAACGTCTTGTCCGGGGTCACCTGGTCGGCGGGAACACCTGCGACCTCATCGACGATCTCGCCGAGACCCTCGAGGATTTCCTGCTCCGTCATGGCCATGGGTTCTGCTCTCTCCTTGTGCGGGACTTCTTCTCGATGAGTGACTGCCCTGAGACAGGGCGGGGGTCAGGGTACCGTGATCACCTGCGCGGCGTAGCACATGCCAGCCCCGAACCCGATGAGCAGCGCCTTGGAGCCGGAGGCTACCTCGCCGCGCTCGATCATCCGGGACAGGGCCAGCGGGATCGAGGCCGACGAGGTGTTTCCGGCGGTCACGATGTCCTGCGCCACGAGCGCCTGCGGTGCGCCGAGCTTTCGGGCGATCGCCTCGACAATCCGCAGGTTTGCCTGGTGCGGGATGAACGCGGCGAGCTCGGTAGGGTCGACGCCAGCCTTCTCGCAGGCCTTCAGCGCGATCGGCGCCAGCGCGCTTGTCGCCCAGCGGAAGACTGCCTGGCCTTCCTGGAAGATGAAGGCGTCCCGGTCCTTGATGTAGATCTTGTCGGCCAGCCCGCCGTCACTGCCCCAGTGCACCGGGCCGATGCCGGGCGCGTCGCCCGCCTCCGCGACCGGTCCGACAACTGCGGCGCCCGCACCATCAGCGAAGATGATGCAGGTCGAGCGGTCGGTCCAGTCGACCCACTGAGACAGTTTCTCGGCACCGACGACCAGGACGTTCCTGGCCGAGCCGGTGCGGACCGCGTCCGCAGCGTTGGCGAGTGCGTAGCAGAATCCAGCGCAGGCGGCGTTGAGGTCGTAGGCGCCTGGTGCCTCGATGCCGAGCCGCTTGGCGACCGACGCAGAGACGTTCGGGATCTGGACCTCAGGCGTGCAGGTGGCGACGATCACCAGGTCGACGTCCTCCGCGGACAGGCCGCTGCCGGCGAGTGCCTTACCCCCCGCCTGAACGGCCATGTCCGTGACGCTCTCGTCCGGTCCGGCGATGCGGCGGCTCGCGATGCCGACTCGGCTGCGGATCCACTCGTCGTTGGTCTGGACCGTCTGGGCCAGCTCGTCGTTGGTGACAACCCGGGCGGGCTGGTAGCCGCCGAAAGCCAGCACTCGGGCGCCTGGCTGACCGTCGGTGAGTCGCATCTGCTGTGCTGCCTTCCTGTAGCGGGGAGTCTGCGGTGTACGTGCGTGCTGACTAGTTGCCTGTTTCCGGCAGCAGGCGGATCAGGGGCTGGCCCGCGCTGACAGGATCACCATCCTCGGCCAGCCATTCGATAACCGTGGCCGGAAACGAGGCCGTGACCGGCTGATCCCCGCCGCGGGACTGGATGTATCCGAGGTCAGTCCCGGGCCCGACCGGGGTACCCGGTCCGGCCGAGTCCGGATGCCCGCCCGGCGCGCGGAAGTTGCCGCCCGTCGGGGCGACCAGGAGCCGCCACTCCGGCGCATGGTGGTCGTCGTGACTCTCGGCGTGCTCGGCAATCAGTACGCGGGCAGCCTCAAGGTCGTCCGGACTCTTCAGGCTGACCACCTCGATGCCGCGCAGTGCGCGCCTGGCCAGGCCGGTGAGGGTGCCGGCAGGCGGCAGTTCGATCATGGCTGTCACGCCCATGCGGTCCATGGTCTGCATGCACTTGTCCCAGCGCACCGGTGAGCTGACCTGAGTGATGATGCGATCGAGCCACTCCGGACCTGACTTGACCACTGCCCCGTCCCGGTTCGACAGCAGCGGCCGGTACGGGTCAGCTGCGGTGATGGTCTGGGCGGCGGCTGCCAGCGCGTCGGTGGCCGGGGCCATGTGATGGGTGTGGAATGCCCCCGCGACCGACAGCGGCCGGAGGCGCGCGCCGGCAGGCGGGTTCTCCGCGAATGCCGCGAGTTGCTCGAGGGTGCCGGCGGCGACAATCTGGCCTGCGCCGTTGACGTTGGCGGGTGTGAGCCCGGCGGTCTCGATGGCGGCAAGCACGTCGTCCTCGTTGCCGCCGAGGACGGCGGTCATGCCGGTCGGCTCGATGGCTGCGGCGGCTGCCATGCTTTCAGCCCGGACTCGGACCAGACGCATGGCGTCAGCGGCCGAGATCACCCGGGCGAGGACGCCGGCGGCGAGCTCACCGACGCTGTGGCCCGCGACGGCTACGGACTGCCGGCTGACCGGTTGCTCTCCGGTGATGACCTGGCCGAGCGCGGCGGCGAGCGCAGCCGCGACCAGAAGCGGCTGGGCGACTGCAGTGTCCCGGATCTCGTCGGCGTCGGCGGACGTTCCGTACCAGATCAGACTGCATCCGACGAGGTCAGACCACTCCTCCAGGCGGTCGGCGAACCCCGGTAGCTCAAGCCACGGGGAGAGGAAGCCGGGAGTCTGGGCGCCCTGACCGGGGGCTGCGATGAGGAGCATCCCTCTAGCGTGCACTGTAGAAGTCCGCCATACCTATGCCGAAGTAAACGAAGTTTCGTCGCAAGAAGATGTAGGAAGCCTACAAGTCATGTGTATTTGTGAGCCAGGCGCCCCAGGACGACAGCTGTCCAGAGCGCATATCCGCCCCGGCCGTCACCCGGTGTGATCCCCGTCAGCTCGGTCACCCGGCGCAGCCGGTACCGGACTGTATTGGGGTGAACGAACAGCAGGCGCGCGGTCGCTTCGAGCGAATTCCCCTGCTCTAGGTAGGTCATCACGGTGTCGAGCAGAGCAGTTCCGCCCTTGAGCAGTGGCTCGTAGACGGTCTCGATGAGCGCGGCGCGGGCTGACTCGTCGCCGTCCAGTGCGCGTTCGGGTAGCAGTTCGCTCGCCAGGACGGGTCGCGGTGCGTCCGGCCAGCCTTCGGCAGCGCGGATCCCGGCGAGGGCCGCCTGGGCCGAGGAAACCGCGGATTGCAGGTCGGCGGCAGCCGGACCGACGACGACGGGGCCGGGGCCGAAGCGTCCGGTGAAGTGCCTGGCAGCTTCGAGCGGGTCCGTGCCGCCGCCGACCACGAGAACCATCCGCGTGCCGTGGACACCGGCCAGCAGGTCGAGCCGGGAGCGGCGTGCCAGTACCCGGAACTCGTCGATGAGTCCCTCGGCTTCGGTGCGTCCGGTGGCGGTCTCGTCTGCTGTGCCGACGATGACGGTCACCGGGCTGAACGACCAGTTGAGCGCGGAGGCCCACGACTGCAGGCCGTCGTCGACCTCGCCGCGGACGAGCGACTCGACTACGAGGGCCTCGAGCCGCGCATCCCAGGCGCCACGGGCTTCCGCAGTGCGGGCGTAGACCTGGGCGGTGCCGAAGGCGATCTCGCGGGTGTACCGGAGGACGGCCTCGCGCAGTTCGGCTTCGCCGCCGGGGGCGGCCAGGTCGTCGACTTGAGACTCGACGACATCGACGATCACGCGGACCATCTCGACGGCCTGCTGGAGGGTGACAGCCCTGGCTAGCTCTCGGGGAGCAGTGCCGAATACCTCTCCGGCGACGGCGGGGCGGGTTCGCTCCGGGTGCTTGATCCAGTCGACGAAGGCGGCGACTCCGGCCTGGGCGACGAGGCCGAGCCAGGATCGGTTCTCGGCCGACATGGCGCGGAACCAGGGCAGCCGTCGGTCCATGGACTGCATCGCCGCGGTGCCGAGCGCGCCCATCGCGGCCTCGAGCCGGTCGATGGTGTCGTCGCGCACCCGGCCCCGCGGCCGGGCGGGCTGGCCGTTAGAACTGGCCTTGACTGCCATGTCCTCAGCGTGCCATGTCCGCCGGGGTGCCCTGGTCGCGGTTCCGGTGATCGCATTCAGATGGGGTAGAGGTCGGGCCTGGTGGTGTAGCTGCGTCCGGCGGGTGTGGTCCAGCGGAAGGTGCCGGGGGTGATCTGCTGGAGTTTCCAGCCGGGTAGCTGCTTGATCTGGTGGTGGGTGCGGCAGCAGCCGCCGAGGCCGCATGTGCAGGTGCGGCCGCCTTTGTGCCAGGGCAGGGTGTGGTCGAGGTCGGTGCGCCAGGCAGGCTGCCCGCAGGGGGTGAACCGGCAGGTGCGGTCCCGGATCGCGACGGCGTCGCGGAGGCGGGGCGGGGGCCGGTAGGCGGCGGTGGCGAGGGTGTGGGCGCAGCCGCCGGCGGCGGCGGCGTCGGTCTGGCGGTAGCGGGCGGCGGCCGCCAGGGCGGCGTGCAGCAGCGGCCCGGCCATCCGCTGGAGGATCGGCGGCGTGTCCGGCGGAAGCCACAGGCCGGGCGCGTTGCGGGGCAGGGCGGTGAGCGGGATGGCGACGGTGACGCGGCCGATGACCGCGTCGCGGCCAAGGTGCTGGCCGGGCCGCCAGGGCGGCAGCCGCTGGCTGTCCAGCGCGCGGCCGTCGGGGTCGGTGACCACGACGTGCCAGCGGGTCATGGGGCTGAGCGCGGCCGCGACGAGCAGCTGGCGGGTCTGGAAGCTGGTCAGCCACCCGGTACTGCCGGACAGGCGCGGCAGCTTCGGCCGCTTTGCCGGCTAACAGGCGCCAGGAGCGCAGTCGGCTCCCTGGGCAAGAGGAGCATGAGGCCCGACAGAGCCGGCCTCGAGAGGACCGGCCTGGGGCGTGCTGAAGGACACGCCGGCGACGTCAGGCGCTGGGACATCGCCTGTCTCGCTTGGCTCGGGCGCCGTCAGTGCGCGCACGAAACGCGGCCACCGCAGACCCACCAGCACAATGGCCGCGGCGAGGACCAGAGCGGAGCCGATAGTCGTCCAGCCGACGCCGATGTGGTTGGCGACCGGCCCCTGGGCGAGCGAGCCGATCGGATAGGCGACGCCTAGGGCAACCAGGAAAAAGCTCAGCACTCTGCCCCGGTAGGCGGCCGGAGCGTGCAGCTGGGGGACGGTTTCCAGGCCGGACAGGACGCACATGTACGCCAGACCGACGAGGAACAGCGCAACGGCAGCTAGCACCAGCGACCGCGAAGCGCC
Organism: uncultured Actinomycetota bacterium; assembly: GCA_963711535.1. Taxonomy (GTDB): domain Bacteria; phylum Actinomycetota; class Actinomycetes; order Streptosporangiales; family Streptosporangiaceae; genus JAJYUU01. Next base: position 717,600 of record CAVQEN010000020.1, read on the forward strand.
GTAGCCGATCAGCACCACTGGCAGCACGGCGAGGCTCCAGCCGAGCGCTCTGCCGCGGTCGATCCGAGCGGCCACTGCAGGAAGCAGGAGGGCGCCCACCACCGCGCCCGCTCCCTGTGCAGTGGTCAGGACGGCCGTGGCGGCAGCCACGTGCCCCGCGCCGCCGTGCGACACGCTGAGCGCCACTGCGGGAACAAGTGCGATGAACGGCGCCGCGAGAAACGCCACGACGCCGATAGCGACAGTCGCGGCCCGGCAGGACGGCTGCGCCCACGCTGCCTTCAGGCCGTCGCGCATCGACCGCACAAGCCGTTCACCCGTGCCGGGGGGCGGCGCCAGGCGGACGAACAGCAGCGCGATCACGACGGCGAGGAAAGAGGCAGCGTTCGCGACGAAGCTCGCCGCGAACCCGAACGCCGCCACCGTAGCCCCCGCCAGCGCGGGGCCGATGATGCGACCGGCGTTCCACTGCGCCGAGTTCAGCGAGCTTGCCGCGAGGAACTCCGACCGGGGGACCAGATCGGGCAGGATCGCCTGCGAGAACGGCCCGATCACCGCCGACGCGGCACCCTGGAGCGTGACCAGGCCCAGCAGCGCGTACGGCGTGGCGTGGCCAGTTGCAACGAGCAGCGCAATGACAGCGGCGATGGCGCCAGCTACCAGGTTGCCTGCCGCGATCACCGGGCGGCGCGGCAGCCGGTCGGCCAGCGCGCCACCGACAGGGGAGAGCAGCCCGAGCGGCAGGAACGCGCCCGCTGCCACCAGGACAGCCCAGCTCGCCTGTCCGGTGCGCGAGATCACCAGCGCGCCGACGGCGACGGTCTGCATCCAGCTGCCGACGTTCGAGATGAGGCTCGCGCTCCACAGCACCGCGAAGCCGCGATACCTCAGGGGCCGCAGCGCCGTCGCCGCGCCTCCCGCCATCAGGTGCGCGGGGGGCGGGCCGGAACAATCACGGCCTCCAGACTAGTACGGCACCAGCCCTGTCGTTCATGCCCAAAACAAGGCGCCACCCTCGCCCCGGCCGGGCAGGATTGCACTGATGGGCAGTGCAGCACGCTGGACCGAACGGTTCGAGCAGACCTTTTTACCGGTCCGGCCTCGCCGGTAAGGGCTCGCATCTGGCAGCACGTGTACGGGCCCCAGTACCCCGCCTGGGCCGACCCGTTCAGTTACGTCAGCGTGATCGAGCTGCGGCGCTTCGCCAGCGAGCTCCGGGTAATCGAGGGCCAGTGCCTGGCTGACGTAGGCTGCGGACGCGGTGGCCCGAGTCTGTGGATTGCCGCGGTGACCGGCGCCCGGCTGATAGGCATCGATGTCGATCTGGCGGCTCTGAAAGCCGGCTCGCGCCGGGCCGTCTCGGTCGGCCTGGCGGATCGGGCTAGTTTCCGGCAGGGGCGTTTCGACGACACTGGTCTGCCCAGCTGCTCTGCCCACGCGGTCATGAGCATTGACGGCCTGCTGTTTGCACCCAGCAAGCACGCAGCCGCGGCCGAGTTCGCCCGGATCCTGGTCCCCGGCGGTCGGCTGGTGCTGACGAGCTGGGACTATCACAGCCAGCCTCCGGGCCGCCCCGCCCAAGTCTCCGATCATCGGCCCGTGCTGGACCAGGCCGGACTCGAGGTGATCAGTTACGAGGAAACCGAGGCGTGGCACGATCGGCAGGTACGAACTGGGCAGGCGCTGCTCGCTGCCGCCGACGAGCTGGCCGCCGAGTCCGGTGGCGAGGCCGCCGAACAACGGGCCGGCATCGCGGAGATGAACGCCGCCTTTGCCTGCATCACCCGCCGCGTGCTCGTCGTCGCCCAGCGACGCGGTAGCTCATCTGCCGCTGACTGAGATGCCTGCCAATCGCGCGCCCGATCGCCGCGACGGCGAACTTCGGCCTACCCGCTAGCGCAACGGCACGTCCGTGCTGCTGAGATCGAGCCGCATGTCGAGCGCGCCGAGATAGAGCGCCAGCTCCCCGACATCGGCGGATCGGATGCCGTCGGACTCGAGCTGCCACACCTCACGCGCCGACAGGCCAGACCGAGTCGCCACATCAGCAATACTCATGTCCCGGGCGGTCCGCAGGCCCCCAAGGGTGCGCGCGGTTGCGAGGACGGCTGCACGCTCAGTGATCCCGGATTGATTACCAGCGAAATACCTGTCGAGAAACGCGGCCGCTCCGGCCAGTGCCACCAGCCCGTCCGCGGTGTCAGGGGCATCAGTACCGGGGGCAGGTGTATCGGGCCAGCCGTCGGCGCGGATCTCCTCGAGCAGTTCGCCCGCGAGCCGGATCGCCTCATCCCAGTGCTCGCTCGCAGCGGCGGCGTCGTCAAGAACGGCCAGGAGGGTGATCGTGCCTTGAGGCTCGACGGCAAACAGGAGCCGCGCGTCGGAGCCCAGCGGATCAGCGCGCAGCTCAAGCAGCCCGGCCGGGACAGGCTTGTCTGTCTCGTCGGCGTCATCCCCAGGGCCGCCGTCACGGTCGCTGTCAGTGTCGCGGTCGCTTGCACTGTCGGCGTCGCCGTGAAGGTCGTCGTCTGATTCGGCCGAGACGCCGTCGCTCTGCGTCGCGCGGCTGTGCATCGCGATCTGGCGAGCCTGATTAGCCTTCGCATCCCGCAGCATCCGGCGAGCCGTTCGCGAGGCCTCGGCCCTGGCCGCCGCGATCTGCTCAGCTGCTTCGACCAGATTCGCCTCTGCGCGCGCGAGGTCGCGCCGCACATTCGCCGTCTCCTCGATCGTGAGGCCAGCCTCCGCGGCCGATGCGAGCAGCGCCAGCTGAATCTCACGGCCAGCTTGCGCGGCGGTGTAGCGCGCCTTCGCTGCCTCCTTCGTCGCCCGAAAATAGTTGACCGCGGACTGATAGCGCTGACTCTGTTCGCGCAAGCTGCGCTCGCGTGCCTCGAACGCCGCAATCTCAACCGGTGTGAATGGCAGCGGCTCGCTCCCGGACTTGGTGATGCGATGGCGGCTCGAGCTGCGATAGGACCCTGCATCAGCGACCTGGCGGCGCAGGACCGAGAGCGCCTCCAGCAGCTCCTGATAGGCGTCGTCGACGGCCTCGCGGTGGTCATAGGGATCGTCAGCGGGCTCCGCAGCCAGATCGGTGACCATTGCGAGCGCTGTCACGGCGGCTCGTCGGCTGCCCCGAGGACGGCCGCCAGCGAAGCGGCGATCTCCTCCGCCGCCGCCAGTGATGACCCCGGCTGGGATGAGCCGAGCTCGGCGAACCAGTCGCCGAGTTCCGCGCTCATCCGCAGCCGGTGGCCCATTGTGTCCTTACAGTGCCTCGCTGACAGCCAGGTCCAGCCGGTACTTCGCGATCGCCTGGGCCACTGCTTCCGGCTTCACCTCGCCGAGCCGCGCCAGCTCCGCGAGAACCGCGACGGTGATCGACTCGGCGTCCACGTGGAAGAACCGGCGGGCAGCGGGACGGGTGTCGGAGAAGCCCCAGCCGTCGGTGCCGAGCGAGCTGAACGGCGCCTGCACCCAGCGCGCGATCTGGTCGGGGACGGCCCGGATCCAGTCGCTGACGGCGACGACCGGGCCAGAGTGGCCTTCCAGCGCGCGAGTGATCCACGGAACCTGGTGCTCCGCCTCGGGCTGCAGCATGTTCCATTCCTCGCACTTGAGCGCGTCGCGGCGCAGCTCGGTCCAGGACGTGGCCGACCAGACGCTGGCCCGGACGCCCCAGTCCTGCGCGAGCAGTCGCTGCGCATCCAGCGCCCACCGCAGCGCGACGCCGGACGCCATGATCTGAGCCTGCGGCACCTCGCCCGTCGTGGACGCGGCACCGGCCGGCTCGACCGCCTCATGCTGCACCTCCGGCGCCCCGGCAAAGCGATACAGACCGCGGACGATGTCGCGCTCCAGCGCTTCGAGGCCGCCCGGATAGTCGGCCGGCTCCGCAGGCTGGACGTACGGCTCGTTGTACACGGTCAGGTAGTAGAAAATGTCCTCGCCGTTCGGATGCTCGGGCGTCGAGCCGTACATCCGGCGAAGTGCATCCTTGACGATGTACGCGAGCTCGTACGCCCAGGCGGCGTCGTAGCTCACGCAGGCCGGGCTGACCGAGGCGAGCAGCGGCGAGTGGCCATCGTTGTGCTGCAGGCCCTCACCGGTCAGCGTGGTACGGCCGGCAGTGGCGCCGAGCAGGAAGCCCCGCCCGAGCTGGTCGCCCAGAGCCCACATCTGGTCGCCGGTCCGCTGGAAGCCGAACATCGAGTAGAAGATGTACACCGGGATCATGTGCGTGCCGTGCGTCGCATACGAGGAGCCGGCCGCCGTGGTCGACGCCATGGCGCCCGCTTCGCTGATGCCCTCGTGCAGGATCTGGCCGCTTGCCGACTCCTTGTAGGAAAGCAGCAGGTTGCGGTCCACGGCCTCGTACGTCTGGCCGTGCGGATCGTAGATCTTCGCCGTCGGGAACAGCGAGTCCATGCCGAAGGTTCGGGCCTCGTCCGGGATGATCGGCGCGAACCGCTCACCGATTTCCGGGTCCTTCATGAGGTCCTTGAGCAGCCGCACGAACGCCATCGTGGTGGCAACTGCCTGCTTGCCCGAGCCGCGGCGCAGCTCCTCGTAGACCGAGTCGCCGGGCAGGGCAAGGGGCTTGGCCCGCACGATCCGCTTGGGCAGGTAGCCGCCGAGCGCCGCGCGCCGCTCCTTCATGTACTGGATTTCGTCGGACTTCTCGCCGGGGTGGTAGTACGGCGGAAGCTCCGCCTCCAGGGCGGCGTCGGGGATCTCCAGGTAGAGCCGGTCGCGGAACTCCTTGAGCTCGGCGACGGTCAGCTTCTTCATCTGGTGGGTGGCGTTGCGGGCCTCGAAGTCCGGCCCCAGGGTCCAGCCCTTGATGGTGTGCGCCAGGATCACGGTCGGCTGGCCGACATGCTCGGTCGCTGCCTTGAAGGCCGCGTAGACCTTGCGGTAGTCGTGGCCGCCGCGGGACAGGTTCCGGATCTCGTCATCGGACAGGTGCTCGACCATCGCGCGCAGCCGCGGGTCGCCGCCGAAGAAGTTCTCCCGCGTGTAGGCGCCCGACTCGACGGCGTAGGTCTGGAACTGGCCGTCCGGCGTGGTGTTCATCTTGTTGACCAGGGCACCGTCGGTGTCCTTCGCCAGCAGCGGGTCCCAGTCGCGGCCCCAGATGACCTTGATCACGTTCCAGCCGGCACCGCGGAAACTGGCCTCTAGCTCCTGGATGATCTTGCCGTTGCCGCGAACTGGGCCGTCCAGCCGCTGGAGGTTGCAGTTGATGACGAAGGTGAGGTTGTCGAGCTCCTCCCGTGCCGCCAGGCCGATCGCGCCGCGTACCTCGGGCTCGTCGGTCTCGCCGTCGCCCAGGAAGGCCCAGACGTGCGACCGGCTGGTGTCCTTGAGCTGACGCGCCAGCAGGTAGCGGTTGAACCGGGCCTGGTGGACCGCGTTGATCGCGCCCAGGCCCATAGAGACCGTCGGGAACTCCCAGAAGTCGGGCATAAGCCGAGGGTGCGGGTAGGACGGCAGGCCGCCGCCGGGGTGCGAGAGCTCCTGACGGAAGCCGTTGAGCTGCTGCTCGGTCAGGCGGCCCTCGAGGAACGCACGGGCGTAGATGCCAGGCGCAGCGTGCCCCTGGAAGAACACCTGGTCACCCGACTCGCCGTGGTCCTTGCCCCGGAAGAAGTGGTTGAAGCCGACCTCGTAGAGGCTAGCCGCGGAGGCGTAGGTCGCGATGTGGCCGCCGACCCCGAGGCCGGGCCGGTTCGCCCGGCTGACCATGATGGCCGCGTTCCACCGGATATACGCCCGGATGCGGCGCTCGACGTACTCGTCGCCGGGGAACCACGGCTCGCGCTCAGGCGGGATGGTGTTGATGTAGTCCGTGCTCCGCAGGCCGGGCACGCCCACCTGCTGCTCACGGGCCCGCTCCAGCAGCCGGAGCATGACGTACCTGGCACGGGCCCGCCCATGGGTCCGGACGACGTCATCGAACGACTCGACCCACTCCCTGGTCTCGTCCGGATCGATATCCGGCAGCTGGGTGGGCAGTCCGTCGCTGATGATGGAGAAACGCTGGCGTCCGGAGGCCACGAGTGATTCCTCACATTCTGCGGGCATGGTCGTCGTTGATCATGCCCAATCGGGTTGTCCTCTTCTAATCCTCATACGCGGTGCCGCGATACGCATCTCTACCCGCCGGTAACCGGGCACCCTGCCGCGGTCCGGCCTGGCGGTTCTGTGGCGTCGCATAAGGCACTTAAGGCCTGATAACAGCGTACCCAAGGCTTGCCGGGCCCGTCCGGATGGCCTGCTGGGCCGGGGATTTAGCAGTGAGCACTAATTGTGACTTGCGCACTGCGCCGACCCAGTGTGAACTGTGCGATCAAGAGCAGCGACAACGCTGCGGCTGTGTTAGCCCCACCGGCGCTGGGCATGTGCCGGGTTTGAGGGGGAAGCAGCCGGGGCGGAAAGGACCAGGAGGACTTCAGTGGGCGCGACCGCGGGCCAGGCGCAAGACCAGCGTGACCTGGCTGAGCGGCTTGGCATCAAGCCAGGCCACGTGGTGCAGGAGATCGGTTACGACGAGGACGCCGACGAGGCACTCCGCGACTCTGTCGTGGCCCTCGAAGGGGCTGAGCTCGTTGACGAGGACTTTGACGACGTCGTGGACGGCGTCCTGCTGTGGTGGCGGGACGGCGACGGCGATCTTGTCGATGCCCTGGTGGACGCGCTGACCCCGCTCGCAGACGGTGGCTACATCGTTCTGCTCACGCCCAAGTCCGGGCGCGACGGACACGTCGAGCCGAGCGAGATCGGCGAATCGGCACCGACGGCGGGCCTGTCGCAGACCTCGACGGTCAGCGCCGGACGCAACTGGTCCGCCACCCGGCTGGTGGCACCCAAGGCCCGTCGCTGACCGAGCACCCGGCCGGCTGACAGTCCGCCCGCAGCGTAGTGGCACACTGAGTTCGACCAGGGAAACGCGCCACGAACAGGCGCGGTTTCCCTCCCGGGCCGCACTCTGTGGCTCCTCACCCAGAACCCTGCGCTGAGAGGATCAACTATGGCGGTGGAAGTCGGCGAGCAGGCTCCGGACTTCGAGCTTTCTGACCAACACGGCACGCCGGTGAAGCTGTCCAGCTTCCGCGGCGACAAGAACGTCGTGCTGGTGTTCTACCCGCTGGCGTTCAGCGGTGTGTGCAGCGGCGAGCTGTGCGCCATCCGCGACGACTTCCCTGAGGTCACCCGCGACGACGTCGAACTGCTGACCGTGTCCGTCGACTCGAAGTTCGTGCTCAAGACCTGGGCTGAGCGCGAAGATTTCAATTTCACCATGCTCGCGGATTTCTGGCCGCACGGCGAGGTTGCCAGGGCCTACGGTGTCTTCGATGACAAGATGGGCGTCGCTACTCGCGGCACGTTCATCATCGACAAGAACGGCGTCGTGCGGTGGAAGGTTGTTAACCCCATCCCGCAGGCACGAGAGATCGCCGACTATCAGAAGGCTCTTGCCGAGCTGGACTAGTGCTCGCGGCTTCTCGCGGCTAGTTCTCCCACGGCAGCGTTTCCTGGCAGCGCGGCAGAATCGGGACAGGCTGGATGCCCTGTTATCGGTGCGGTACGCGGCAGGTCGATCCTGACCGGGGAGAGAGTACCTGGCGCCGCGGCGTGCGCTCGGATCGTCAGGTACTGATCTGCCCTGACTGCCAGTCGGCAGTCGACTGGACATCGGAGCTGGACACGTGCCAGGTGTGCGGCAGCATTCACCTGGTCCGCCGTCTCGGCGAAGTGGAATGCCGGCACTGCGGTGCTGTCGGGCAGTCCGCCAGGGCCGCCAGCGGTGAGCTCAGCCTCACCGAGGCCGCCGCGGGGGGACTGGCCGAGGAAGTCGAGCGCGCTCTGGCCAAGGTGCTGGGCCCGAGCCGGCAACGACCGCCGTACGCGATGTCGTGACTGACCGGCACCTACGGGAGTTCCGGGCCGCGTGACCGACGCAGCGCTGGTCGGCCGGCTCCTCGACGAGTACCACGAGCGGTCGGTCGCCCCAGCGGACATCGCCGTCGTCGCAGGCTCGCAGCACGAGAGTCGCGTCACGTACCGGCTGACGCTCCCGGACGGCTCACAGCAGATCATGCGCGCGTTCCGGGCTGACCAGCTCGTGCCCGAGCACGGCCGCGGCACCGGAGCGGAGACTCTCGCCGACTGGCTGCTCGGCCGTGCCCGCACCCTCGCCTGCCTCGCCGAATCCCGGTACCCGGCACCGCGTCCGGTGCGCACCCGCACCGGCGAGCTTGTCGGCGTCGCCGGGCAGTGGCTCACGTGGGCGACGACCTATGTGCCCGGCGAAGAACTGCGGCCGGGCATCAGCCAGCTTCGCGCACTCGGCGTCACGCTGGGCGCACTGCACGAGACGTTCACCGGCCCGTGCGCCGATGGCGCGCTGAGCCTGGCGTCGCGCCACCCGGCCGTCGCGGTCCCGGCAGCAATCCGGCGCCTCGACGCCGTGCGCGACCGGGTGCCTGCGCAGTGGCAGCCGATGTACGAAAGCTTCCGGGAGACGCTCACCGCGGTTGTGCGCGCAGCAGGATCAGTGCCGGAAACCGTCGTGCACGGCGACGCCTGGGCGCGCAACGCGGTACAGGTCGCACCCAGCGGTCCGGTCACGCTGATCGACTGGGAAATGGCCGGGCTCGGTCTGGCTGTGCTGGACCTCGGTACCTGCCTCATCGAATGCCAGCTCGCCGCCAATCTGCCGGACGACAAGCCCGACGAGTGGCTGATCACCCCGGACGAGGCGCCGATCGCGGCGGTGTGCGAGGGCTACCTGAGGGTCCGGGAGCTATCGGCGGCTGAGCGAGATCTCCTGCCCGAGGCTGTTCGTTTCCCGGCAGCGGTCGTCGGTTCGGTGCACTTCGAGCTCGCGCTGGTCTCCGGAGTGACGGGGCCCACGATGGACGCCCGGCTCGCGCGGCTCCAGAACCGGCTCGACGTCGCCGATGTCGTCACCGCGCTGGCGCTTCGCCACCTCGACGGCTGATCGACAGTACGGTTGGGCTTGTGGTCGAGATCGAGGATGTTGCGCAGCTGGCACGCCAGCTGCCCGAGGTGACCGAAGGGGAGCGGCACGGCAGCCGGACGTGGTTCGTAGCGGGGAAGGCGTTTGCCTGGGAGCGAGGCTTCAGCAAGGCAGACATCCGCCGGTACGGCGACGAGACTCCGCCCGAGGGCCCGATCCTCGGCGTGCGCACCGAGGACCTGATTGAGAAAGAAGCGATCCTCGCAGCGCACGCGGGACCGGTCTTCACGATCCCGCACTTCGACGGCTACTCGGCCGTGCTGGTGCAGCTGCGCGAGGTGGACCCGGATCTGCTGCGGGAGCTACTCACCGACGGCTGGCTGGCCTGCGCTCCCGCAAAGCTGACACGCGCCTACCGCGACGCTAACCGCTAAGCGCGCCGCCGTTGACGTGCACCGTCTGGCCGGTGATGTGACTAGCCGCTGGCGAGGCGAGGAACAGCACGATCGCCGCGATGTCGTCCGGCGTGCCACCGCGCTTGTTCGCCGTCGCGTCGATGAGGGTCTGCCGCCGCTGGTCGGTCAGACTGCCGCGGAAGAACTCGGTCTGCTCGATGTAACCCGGCGCAACCACGTTCGCGGTAATGCGGTCCGCGCCGAGGTCAGGCGCGAGCGTGTGACTGGTCCACGCCTCGATCCCGGCTTTGGCCGCAGCGTACGAGCCGGCCCGGCCGCGGTGCGCGCCGATCGAGCTGAAGTTGACGACCGCGCCGCCGGGCACCAGCCGGTCGCGCAGGGCTGTCGTGACCAGGACAGCGGACAGCAGGTTGGCGTCGAGATTCGCTTGCCAGGCTCTCGCGACATCGGCCAGCGCGACCGGATCCGGTGCGCCGAGGTCGGTGTTCCCGCCAGCGTTGTTCACCAGCACGTCGACGGTCGGCGGCAATTCGGCGAGCGCCGCCTCGACTTGCCCGGGGTCGGCCGCGTCGAACCGAACTGCGCGGGCGGAAGCACCGAGTTCCGCGACGGTATCTGCGAGTGGCTGTGGTCTGCGGCCAGTGATGACGACCTCGTTTCCGGCCTTACTAAAGGCAACCGCGATGGCCTTGCCAATGCCGGTTCCGCCTCCGGTGACGACAACGTGACGCACTCCGGTCCTCCTATGTTTAGCGCTAAACGTCGTATGCAAGACTAGCACTATGACGCAGGACGATCGCGCGGCGCGGATTGCGCAGGCGTGGGCGCGCGAGCAGCCGGGCGTGCCAGTCGGGTCGATCGGGATCCTCACGCGGATCTGGCAGGCAGCCAAGCTGCTGTCGGACGAGCGGCGGCGGACGCTCGCGGCCATCGGCATCGACGCCGCCACGATGGACCTGCTCAGCACGCTGCGCCGCGAGGGGGAGCCGTACCGGCTGTCGACGCGTGAGCTCAGCACGCGGTGCCTCGTCACCGCGGGGGCGATCACCCAGCGAGTCGACCGGGCGCGGGAGTCCGGGCTGGTGCGGCGGCTTGCGCCCGAGCCCGGCTCGCGCACGGTGCTGGTCGAGCTCACGGGGCGCGGCCACCGGGAGGTCGAGCGGGCTGTCGGGCTGCTGCTCGAGCATGAGCAGGGTCTGGTCGAGCTGTTCTCGCCGGACGAGCAGGCCGAACTTGCGCGACTGCTCGCGGCGCTGCTGCGGAGCCTGGCCGAGCGCAGCTAACGGGGCCGGTCGGACGGCACGGGCGCGGCCCGAGGGGCGACCGCAGGAGCAGCCCCGGAGCGGTACGCTGGGGCGCGGTCCATCGGGGCCGCAGGCAGGGGCGCATAGCTCAGCGGTAGAGCACTCGCCTTACAAGCGAGGGGTTCGTAGGTTCGATCCCTACTGCGCCCACCACGAGGTATTCACACCTCACCAGGATCCATGTTCACATCTGGGTCTGACAGTTCGCCGTGACCGTTGATGCGGTCGCGGTTGCTGTGTTTTTCGGGTCCGGAGCCGCTGCGCGGGGATGTTTTGTGCTGGTCGGCCGGGCTGGGGGGCGCGGTGTAGCCACGCAGGCGGTGCTGGTGCTGGCGGCTGCTGCCGTGGTGCGGGTTCCCGGCTGGCTATGGGGGCGCGGGGCCTGTGCTGGTGCCGGCGAGGGCGCGGCGGCGTTTGCGGGTGCGTGGCGGCAGTCCGGCGGCGGCGCGGCGCTGGTTGTCGTCTTGGCGGGCCTGCCAGGCGATCAGGATGCGCTGGTTGCGGACGGCGGTCAGGCAGGCGAGCCAGAGCATGAGCGGGGTGAGGCCAGTCAGCCGGATCCAGCCGCGGTCGATGCTGTTGACGGCGGGGTCCTTGATCGTGGCGTTGAGCCGCTCGGCGGCGGTCCGCCGCTGGTAGGAGGTCCGCCATCCGGCGGAGGGGTAGTCGTGCTTCTGGCGGGTCTTCTGGGCGACCCCGGGCAGGCGGTGATGGTCTGCTGGGTGCAGCAGGCCGGCGGATGCTCGGGCACTGACAGGATTTCGGGCCGGTCCCGGCCGAGTGTCATCGAGGGCGGCTTGAGCGGGCATCGGATCTTGCCGGCGGTCGCGGGGCAGGCGTGCCGGCGGTATCCGTCGGCGTCGCCGGCGGCGTGCGCGCCGAGCTTGTAACGCGATAGCTCGGCGGTCTGCTGGTCGTGCGCGGCGACCTCGGCGGGGGTGGCGGCCGGCGGCAGGGCCACCAGCTGCAGCAGCGGGGCGGGGGTGGCGGGGCAGTACAGACATCCGTTGCAGATGATGGCGCCCTGGTGGGTTCCCCGGGGGCCGCGGTCGTGGGGGTGCAGGTCGTGCACGAGCTGCGCGCCGGCAGCGCGCAGCGGGCTGGCCCAGGTGGCGGGGATGCGGTGGGAGTAGCCGGAGTCGGCCAGCACGTCGCCCAGCTTGATGCCATCGGCGGTCATGGCTTCCAGGACCGGGACGATGGCGGCGGCCGGGTCGTGGGCGCTGCTGCAGACCGTGATCCGGCGTGCCAGCTCGGGCACGGCGGGACCGTCCTCGTCGTTCACCATGACTGCGGCCGAGAGGATAGTAGCCGAAGAACATCTCCCCTTCCTCGATCGCGCGGCCGACGTTGCGGTGCCCCCACCGGGCCTCGGGATCGGCGCCGGGTTCGGCGCTGTCGTGCGGGACCGGCCGCGCCCAGGCCTCGACGTCGGTCCAGTCGACGGCCAGCGAGGTGCTGGCGTCCTTGAACTGGGCGGGGATGCTGGCTTCGGTCAGCTGGCCGCACAATTGCTGCAGGCCGGCTGACGGGGCACCGTCGGGCTGCTGCTTGTCCAGCACCTTGTTGATGACCCGGTTGGTGTGCTCGACCTGCCGGTAGGTGAGCTGGTGCGGCCCGTTCTTCCAGTCCTCGATCACGCCCAGGCGCTTCTGGTCGTCCTCGGGCAGGCCGGTGAGGGCCTCCAGGACCCTGGTCAGGTGAGCGGGACGGCCGTCAGCCAGGGCGAGCATCATGCCGGTCAGCAGCGTGCCGGCCCTCAGCTGGCGGCTGCGCGCCGCCTCGGGCAGCAGGGCCTCGATCGCATCGCCGGCGCCCGAGCCGGCGATGACAGCCTCGATGACCGCCAGCGTGACTTTCACGGCACGGCGGCCCCCAGCAGCGCGACCGCGTCTTCCTCGCTGCCCGGATCCAGGCCGGCGGTGATGTCGCCCAGCCGCTGGCAGCAGGAGATCCCGGCCGCGCGCATGAACGCGGGCAGGCCGGTCAGCGCGGCGCACTCAGCCAGCCAGGTCGCGCGCAGCCGGCTGGTGTCCAGCGGCGGCAGCCCGCCGCCGCCGGCCAGTGACCGGGTGAGGGGGTTGGTGATGTTGCCTCGTTCGGGCTTGTCGCCGCCGGTGAGGAACTGATCGCCGGCGAAGGAGGCGGCCGCGGCCAGTGGGGGCTGGTAGCGGGCCAGCACCGGTACCACGCGGGGTCGCGCGCCGCGGACTTCCACGACCAGGCCGCCCGAGCGGGCGGTCACGTCGGTGCCGCGGGCCTGGCGCAGGTCGGACCGGATCAGCCCGGCCCCGGCCCCGAGGCAGACCAGCGCGGTGGCGCGCATCCGCCGGCCGGTGGTCGGCTGGGCAGCGGCGAGGGCCAGGTAGCCGGCGACCTCCGCCGGGGTGTACGGCTTCTTGGCCCGCCCGCGGGGCAGCGGCGCATCAGCGGGGTCCAGCTGCGGCACCACGCGGCGGGCCACAAAGCGCAGGTTCGTGCGCAGCGTCCGGCGCGCCGCACCGGAGATCCCCGGTGCGTGCGCGGTGAACCGCTCGATGACCGAGGGGTGCAGCAGCACTTCCGGTACCGGCTCCATACCGAGCTGGATCGCCCAGACGGCGAGCCTGGACGCGCCCCACAGCAGGCTCTTGGCCCGGTCACGTCCCAGCGGGCCGCACCCGGCGACGACCTGCCGGGCAAACGCCGCCGCCTCCGCCGCTCACAACGGCGGCGACGGCTGCCACGCCCCGATGTAGCCGGCATCGCCAAGCCGGGCTGCCCTCGCGTTCATACTGTAGATATACAGTAAGACATGACCGGGATCACGGACCCGTGCGACCCTGAGAGCGTGCGTGTCGCCGCCAGCCACCAGGCCCGGGCCCGCCAGATCGCCGGCGAGCTGGCCGCCATCGCCGCCACCGGCATGATCCTGCCCGGCTCCATCACCAGCCGTCGCACCCGCTGCGGCCGCGGCAACTGCGCCTGCCGCGCCGACCCGCCCCGGCTGCACGGCCCCTACTGGCAGTGGACCCGCAAGATCGCCGCGAAGACAGTGTGCCGGTGGCTCAGCCCCGCCCAGCGCGAGGACTACCAGACCTGGATCGACAACGACCGCCGACTGCGCGACCTGCTCGGCCAGCTCGAAGAACTCGGCGCCGCCGCCCTCGAAACCGACCCCCGCTGGACACGCGACCCCAGAGCACGCACCCGAACCCGGCAGATCACCCCGTAACACCGTGGACGCGGCCCGCTTAACCCGTGGACACCACCCTCAGGAACGCGCATCCCCGCAGGCCACGGCCAGATGTGAAGACCTCACCACGTGCCACGAGCCGTTTAAGGACGGGCAGCTTATCCACGTGGATCATGACCATGCGTGTTGCAAAGAGAGGAACCGGTCATGCGGCCGGTGCGTGCGCGGACTGCTGTGCCATACCTGCAACATTGCATTGGGCCACATCGAGCGCCGGTATGCGATGGCTCGCGCATACCTGGATAACCCAGTGACATCCCTGAGGGCCACGTCTCCACCGGAATCCTTGAGGGTGGCGTAGCCGATGTGGTGAGCGCGCTGATCGGCGGCAAACGGCCTGGCGGCCTCCTTCATCCGGAACGTCGGCAATGCCGGGACTCTAGGGCAGGTGCGGATCCCGCTGGCAGGCGCGCTCTTGCCTCAGGCGCCCAGCAAGATATAGCGGATGCCGATCGCCAGGACCAAGACGCCCATCACCCGGCGGATCAGCAGATCAGGAAGCCGGGACTGCATCCGTGCGCCGGTATAGGCGCCAGCGAGGCCGCCGATACCCAGCGCGATCCCGGTTAGCCAGTCAGGTGCCACGTGCGCGTGCTGATGGATGGACAGGATCGTGAAGGTGATGACGCCGGCGACCGAGGTGACGAACGTGGAGGCCAGAGCGGCGGGAGCAACCTCCGAAGGCGGTCGGCCGCTGCCAATGAGGATTGGCGCGAGGATCGAGCCGCCGCCGATCCCGTAGATGCCGCCTACGCAGCCGACCACTGCCGAGAGCACCACGAGCACAGGTGCCGCGAGTGTATGGCCTGGATCTACGGACCTCGCTTGCGGACTAGGCCGCGACAGCGCGATCCACGCGCCAAGGGGAGCCAGGACAGCACCGACCACGAGGTTGAAGACCCGCGCTCCCGGCAACAGTTCCACGCGGATTATCGAGCCGGCGACAACGCCGGGCAGCGTTCCGGCGATGAGAAGGCGGGTCAGACGGCCGCCAGCCTGGCCCTGGCGCCAGTAGCGGTAGATGGCGCCTGGTGTAGCCACGACGTTGTAAAGCAGGTTCGTCGGCGTGACCGCCGGGCTGGGCGTGCTCAGCACGCTCACCTGAAAGGGCAGCAGCAGGACCGCGCCCGAGATTCCCGCGGGACTCGCCATGACCGCGATGACGAAGGCCGCTGAGAGGGCGACTGCCTCTGTCCAGCCTGTGCCGAGCATCCGGGAAACCTATCGGAGCACTCGGAAATGATCAGCTGATGACGGGCTAATTGCGGACGGCAACCGTAATGAGCAGGGCAGATTGACTCATTCAGAATCGGACGCAGCTGTTTCGGCACGCGGCCCAGACACGGATGAACCTCAAGCTCAGACTGGCTTGACAGCTTTGATGATCGCGGAGTGCATGCCATCGGTGACCTCGTGCGAGGGGGTGATGCTGACGGCAGCGAAACCAGCGGCCTGGAGGCCTGCCCGGTACTCGGCGAATGACAGAACTCCGGCGATACATCCGATGGGATCACCGCGCTCGATCCGCTCAGCTGACGTTAGTTGATCTTCAGTAAGGATGTCTGAGACCCCGAGACGGCCGCCAGGTCGCAGGACCCGGAAGCTCTCGGCGAAGACTACGGCCTTGTCGCCGGACAGGTTGATCACGCAGTTGGAGATGATCACGTCAACGGAAGCATCGGGCAGCGGGATAGCCTCGATGTGGCCTTGGAAGAACTCGACGTTCTGAGCGCCTGCCCTGGCAGCGTTGGCCCGAGCGAGGCTGAGCATCTCGTCGGTCATGTCGAGCCCGTAGGCCTTGCCGGACGGGCCGACGCGGCGGGCGGACAACAGCACGTCGATCCCGCCGCCTGAACCGAGGTCGAGCACCGTGTCCCCGGTGCGCAGCTCGGCGACGGCCACCGGGTTGCCGCATCCCAGGCTCGCGGTGACCGCGTCCTCGGGTACTTCGGCTTGCTCGGCAGAGGAGTAGAGGTCCGCTCCGGTGCCCTCTTCGGCGGCCGCGCTGTCATCACCACAAGTGGGGATGCCGCCGGTGGTCACAGTGTCGGCTGCTCTGGCGTAGCGGGCCCGCACGCGGTCGCGAACCTCGGATAGCTCGGCCGGACTGGTCATCGCTTGGCCTCCCTGTCGTGACAGATCGTTACTGCGGACCGCATCCCATTAGGGCGCTCAGACTGTCGAGCGCCTCCGGCCTGATCCGGTAGTAGGCCCAGACGCCGCGCTTCTCACGATCGACCAGCCCGGCATCGAGCAGCACCTTCAGATGGTGACTGATCGTCGGCTGGGACAAGTCAAACCCGTCGTTGAGATCGCAGACGCATGCCTCGCCGCCGGGATTCGAGGCCACGAGCGACATCAGCCGCAGCCGCACCGGATCGGCCAGCGCCTTTAGCAGCGGCGCGATCTGCTCGGCCTGGTCCTGCGTGAGCGCCTGGGCAGACAGGGGCGGGCAGCACGCCAGTGCGTCAACGGGATCAAGCACCGTCAGCGGAATCGACATACGTCTATATTGACAGACGTCGATGCTGCGTGACAAGGTCGGCGACTGAGGGACATAGACAGACGTCGATATA
The DNA here is from genome assembly GCA_963711535.1 of uncultured Actinomycetota bacterium. Taxonomy (GTDB): domain Bacteria; phylum Actinomycetota; class Actinomycetes; order Streptosporangiales; family Streptosporangiaceae; genus JAJYUU01. Next base: position 734,120 of record CAVQEN010000020.1, read on the forward strand.
ATGGAGGTTGGTCATGACCGGTCGGATTCAGCTCGCCCTCAACGTTGACAACCTGGACGAGTCGGTTGCCTTCTACAGCAAGCTGTTCGGCACCGAGCCGGCCAAGATCAGGCCCGGCTACGCCAACTTCGCGATTACGGAGCCACCGCTCAAGCTGATCCTGATGGAGAACCCAGGGGAGGGCGGCAGGCTGAACCATCTCGGGGTCGAGGTCGCCGACACCGATGCCGTGGACGCCGAGCAGACCCGTCTCGCTGAGGTGGGCCTGGCATCGGTCGACGAGCGCGACACGACCTGCTGCTATGCGAGGCAGAACAAGTTCTGGGTGCAGGGCGCACCCAACGACGAGCGATGGGAGGTGTACACCGTTCTCGAGGACAGCCCGACCTTCTGGGACGAGAGCGGCAGCCAGAACTGGGACGCGGCGGAAGCTGCCCTGGACGCTTCTGCTGCCAGCACCGGGCAGGGGTCGCAGTGCTGCGGCGGCGAGACCGCTGGCGCGCCGACGGCAGACCCGGCGACCGCGTCAGCCGGAGCCTGCTGCTAAGTCCCTGACAGCGCGAGTACCCAAGCCCCTCATGCGGCGGCCTGGGTGGTCGCGTGTCGGCATCAGACGAATCGAGACTTCAGCCCGGCAGGCCTTCCCGGGTCTGCGGGATGGCTCCGAGCGCGTCACGGACGAAGGCTAGGCGGTCAGGCACGATCCGCCACCAGGTCCACTTGCCCCGCTTATCGCCCTCGATCAGCCCCGCGTCAGCGAGCACCCTGGTGTGATGCGAGATCGTCGGCTGGCTCTTGCCGAGCGGTTCCACCAGATGGCAGCTGCACACCTCGCCCTGAGCCACGACAACTGACAGCAGCCGCAACCGCACCGGGTCAGCGAGCGCCGACAGCACGGACGCAAGCGCAGCGGCATCTTCCTCAGCTAGCGGCACCGCGGCGACGACCGGCCCGCAGGAGGCGTCCTCAGCCACCGGCAGCAATACCGGCTCGCGCATAGCTGACACCGGACCTCTCATTGACAATCGTCAATCTGAAGCGGCTAGAATCACATCGACGACAGTCAATCTACCTGAGGTCAGGCGGACCGGCATGCCACGACGTGACCGACCAGCGCCCGGCGCAAGCGCGGTGCCTGTCCCGCTGTGGCGCCGGATGGCTGCTGAGTTTCTGGGCAGCGCGTTCCTGGCCGCGCTGGTGATCGGCTCGGGGATCGCCGCGCAGCGGCTGTCTCCAGGGGACACCGGGCTGGAGCTGCTGGAGAACGCTGCGGCGACCGCTGGCGGGCTGTTCGCGATCATCCTGATGTTCGGCTCGGTGTCGGGCGGTCACTTCAACCCGGTCGTCTCGTTCGTGGACGCGGCCTTCGGCGGGCTGTCCTGGCGGGATGCGGGAGCGTACCTGCCGGCTCAGGTGGCCGGCTGCATCGTCGGGGCGATCACCGCGAACGTGATGTTCTCCCTGTCGGCGGTCAGCATCTCGGTCAAGGGCCGGGCATCGCCGGCGCATTTCCTCTCCGAGGTCGTCGCCACCCTGGGCCTGATGCTGGTCATCTTCGCGCTCGCCAGATCGGGCCGCAGCCACACGACCCCGGCAGCGGTCGGCGCTTACATCGGTGCTGCGTACTTCTTCACGTCCTCGGCGAGCTTCGCCAATCCGGCCATCACCGTCGGCCGGATGTTCTCGGATACCTTCGCCGGAATCGCTCCGTCGTCGGCCCCGAGTTTCATCGGCGCTCAGATCGTCGGAGGAATTCTGGCCGTCGGGCTGGTGAGGGTCCTGTATCCCGGCATCACTCCGTCCGAGGCCGCCGACGTGACCGTCCCTCATGGCCAGGCGCACACAGCGGGACATCCGGACAATGGCCCGATTCAAGGCGCTGCGTCTGCCACTGGCAGCAGGCCGGGCAGCCAGATCCGCTGACGAGACGACGGAGACAGCCTTGCACCTGGTCATGGTCGGCGGCAGTGACGCGGGGATTAGCGCCGCGCTCCGCGCCCGCGAGCTTGAGCCCGCCTCTGACGTCACTGTCGTGGTGGCGGATGCGTACCCGAACTTCTCGATTTGCGGCATCCCGTACTACGTGTCCGGCGAGGTCACCCACTGGCGCAACCTTGCCCACCGCACAGCCGCCGACCTCGAGGCAACCGGCATGCAGCTGCGGCTTGACACCACCGCTCGCCGTATCGACGTCGCAGGACGCAAGCTCCACGTGTCGGGCCCGGATGGCCAGGACGAGCTGATCGCCTACGACAAGCTGATAGTGGGCACCGGGGCTGTCCCCGTGAGGCCTCCGGTCACCGGACTCGCCGGGCCTGATGCTCTGGGTCCCGAGGACGGCGTGCACCTGCTGCACACTATGGGCGACACCTTCGCGGTCGTGCAGACCCTGGAGACGACATGCCCGGCCAGCGCCGTCATCGTGGGTGCCGGGTATGTCGGCCTGGAGATGGCCGAGGCCCTAGCCGCCCTTGGCCTGCGAGTCACCCAGATCGAGCAGCTGCCCGAAGTGCTGGCCACCGTCGACCCAGAGCTCGGCGGCCTGGTCCATGCTGAGCTGGCCGCCCACGGTATCGAGATCCTGACCAGCACCACCGTTCAGCAGATCAGCCGGGCAGACCCTGGGGCTTCCGGGCGGCTGCGAGTCACAGCACAAGCAAGCACCGACGAACCAGTCGAGCGGCTGGCCGACATGGTTCTGGTGGTCACCGGCGTCCGGCCTGACACCGACCTGGTCGTGTCGGCTGGAGCTGCGCTCGGTGTCCGCGGCGCTATCCGGGTCGATCGTGGGATGCAGACCGGATTGCCCGACATCCTGGCCGCCGGCGACTGCGTCATCACCCATCACCGGCTGCTCGGCGAGACCTACCTCCCGCTGGGGACCACGGCCCACAAGCAAGGCAGGGTCGCTGGCGAGAACGCGCTCGGCGGCAGCCGGCAGTTTGCCGGAAGCCTCGGGACTCAGGTCGTGAAGATCTTTGACCACGCAGTCGCACGCACCGGCCTGCGGGATCACGAGGCAGTGTCAGCCGGGTTCGACCCAGTGACTATCCAATCCGAGGCCGACGATCACAAGGCCTATTACCCCGGCAGCCACCGCATCACGATGCGCGTTACTGGCGACCGTCGTACCGGCCAGCTGCTCGGCTTGCAGCTGTTCGGCCACAAACACGCTGAGATTGCCAAACGCGTCGACATCTTTGCGACCGCGATCTTCAACCACATGACTGTCGAGGCTGTCAGTGACCTCGATCTGTCCTACACGCCGCCGCTCGGAAGCCCCTGGGAGGCAGTCCAGATGGGCGCCCAGACCTGGAACCGAGACGTTCCGCTGCCCCACAGCTAAGGAGTGCACGATGGCCGCGCACGTCATGACCCAGTCGGAGCGGATGTGCCTGCACAGCGCAGCCCGCGACCTGCACACAGAATTCCGCGGCATCTTCGGCGAGGAGACGATCGAAGCGCTGCTGCTCGACAGCTATGCCGAACTCGCCTCGACCGCCACAGTCACCAACTGGCTGACCATCGGCGCAGAACGTTTCGCTCGCCAGCGCCTCCAGGCCCTCGCCCACGCCCAGGCCACCGCCAGCGGCAAAGTGCCGGCCGTCCTGTTCCTGTGCGTCCATAACGCTGGCCGCTCCCAGATGGCACTGGCCTGGTTCAACCGCCTGGCCAGTGACCGGGCAGTCGCCTGGTCCGGAGGATCGGAACCAGCCGCCGAGCTCAACCCTGCCGTCATCGCCGCCATGGCCGAAGTTGGCATCGACATCTCCCGCGAGTTCTCCAAGCCTTGGACAGAGGAGTTCGTCCTGGCGGCCGACGTCGTCATCACCATGGGCTGCGGCGACGCATGCCCGCTCCTGCCAGGCAAGCACTACGAAGACTGGGAACTAGACGACCCTGCCGACAAGACCATCGAGGAAATCCGGCAGATCCGCGATGAGATCAGGGACCGGGTGAGCAACCTCATCGAGAAGCTCACTGGCAGCTAGATAAGACGTACATGTGCCGCGTCGCGCACATTGGCCGGACACCAATGCCGAGAGGAAGACGACCAGCCAGCACAAACGTCGGGTCCGAAGATGATCCGCCCGGTCACCGTTTCTGGAGCCACGTGCGGCGAGCGCCAGCAGGCTGCATTGGTCGGGTTCGGCGAGTTGGTGGCTGCGTGGCGCCTGCGTGGGGGGTGCCGCCGTCCAGCGCCGAGAGAGGTTGGCAACTGCCGCGAGAGGAGTCGCCGCACTACGTCGGGGACCCCAGTACCTCGCGCTGATTTTTGGTGCGACGCCGTCCTGTTGACGCTCATGACCATCCGCGAGGCCATGGCGCTCGCCGACTGGATCGAACTGCACGACCGGCGGCTCGCGACGATCTGCATCACCCACGGCCACGGCGACCACTACTCCGGGCTGCCCGTGCTGCTGGACCGATTTCCGGACACGCGCGTGCTGGCCACGCCGGGAACGGTGGAGCAGATGCGCAACGGCAGCGCCACGGCGCACCCCTACACGGCATGGTTCCCCGGTCAGATCGCTGACCCATATCCCACTCCCCGAGCCCTTCGACGAGGACCACTTCGAGATCGAGGGACACCCGCTCGAGGTGATCGAGACCGGGCACACCGACACCGTGAACAGCACCTCGCTGTACGCACCGGACCTGGGCCTGGTCGTCTCCGGCGACGTCGCCTACAACCACTGCCACATGTACGTCGGTGCGACCACCCCCGATAGCCGGGCCGAATGGCTCGCCGCCCTCGATAAGCTGGCCGCGCTCATCCCGGCCGCCGTCGTCACCGGCCACAAGGACCCCACCCAGGGCAACCCGCCTTCGGTCCTTACTGAGTCCCGCGGCTACATCGAGTACTACGGAGAGCTACGCCAGGCAGGCCTGACCGACGAGGGCGTGTTCGGCGCCATGGTGAACCGGTATCCCGACTGGGTCAGCCGCCAGCAAATGCTGATACTCGGCTGAGGAACCTACGGCCAGATTCGAGGCGCACTGCGCCGGGCGCAGGTAGCCCGCCCTGGGCGCTGCGACCTCGATCGAGTCAGCGCCTGACAGCCGGGAGGCTGAGGAAGTCGGCCAGCCACGGCCCGGTCACGCTGCCCGTGTCACGTGCGACACCAGCGGGCGTGCCCGCTGCGACAATGCGGCCGCCTTCCGGTCCGCCGCCAGGGCCCATATCGATGAGGTAGTCGGCTGCCGCCAGCAGGTCGAGGTCGTGATCGATAACGATGATCGTCGCTCCGGCGTCCAGCAGCCGGTCGAACACTCTCACCAGCGTTGCGACATCGAGCGGGTGCAAGCCTGTGGTCGGCTCGTCAAGTACGTACAGCGCGCCTTTCTGGCTGCTGCGCAGCCTGGAGGCAATCTTCAGGCGTTGCGACTCACCGCCCGACAGCGACGGGGTGGGCTCGCCAAGCCTCAGGTAGCCGAGGCCGACATCGCTGACGGGTCGCAGCGCCGCCGCGACCTGGGGCCTGCCGTCAAAGCGCTCGACAGCGTCGTGGACGCTCAGGCTCAGCACGTCGGCTATGGTCATGCCGTCGACTCGGACCGCAAGGACCGCGTCGTTGAAGCGAGCGCCGTGACAGGCCGGGCACTGCACTGTGATGTCCGGCAGGTACTGAACGTCGAGGTCCAGATGGCCGAGACCGCGGCAGGTCGGGCACTGGCCATCGCGGGTGTTGAACGAGAAGTGGCCTGGCTTCCAGCGCCGGCGCCGGGCATACGCGGACTCGGCGAACACACGGCGGATGTGATCGAATGCCCCGCAGTAGGTTGCCGGGGTTGACCGGGCGTTCTGCCCGATGGGCGTGGCGTCGATCTGGACTACCTGCCGTATGTCCTGCAGGCTCAGGCGGCGGATGTGGCCTGGCTCCGCCGAGCCGCCGATGCGAGCCCGCGCAGCGGGGATGAGGCTGTCCAGCACGAGAGCGGTCTTGCCAGCTCCGGACGGGCCGGCCACCGCGGTCAGGCGGTTCACAGGGAACTCAGCGGTGATGTCGTGCAGGTTGTACAGATCCGCGATCTCGATGGCGATCCGTGCCTCGGCGACCGGGCGCTCAGGCCGGTCGCGGGGGACCCCGGGCGCGCCGGCCAGGAAGGGACCGATGATCGAGCGCGGATCGGACTCCAGGTCAGTGGCGGTGCCAGCGGCAATCACCCGGCCGCCCTGGGCACCGGCTCCGGGGCCGAGCTCGATGATCCAGTCGGCAGAACTGATCAGCTCCCGCTCGTGCTCGACGATGATCACCGAATTGCCGTTCGCGGCCAGGGCGGCGATCATCTTGCGCAGCCCGAGCACATTGCGCGGATGCAGCCCGACCGACGGCTCGTCCAGCACGTAGAGCATGCCGGTAGTGCTGGCCCGCACGGTAGAGGTGAGCTCGATGCGCTGCCGCTCCCCGGTCGACAGCGAGGCGCCGGCCCGGTCGAGGGTCAGGTAACCGAGGCCGACGTCCAGCAGCGGGGTGAGCGCACCGCTCAGCTCGGCGAGCAGTCCAGTCGTCACTCGGCTGAGCTCGGCGGGAAGCCCGGCCGGAAGGCCAGCCGTGAACTCTCGCAGCTCGTCCAGGCTGAGCATGCTGATCTCGGCGAGATTTCGCCCGCCGAGTTGCGAGGCCAGTGCTTCGGGCCGAAGCCGGGTGCCGTGGCACACAGAGCAGGTCCGGGTAATGACGAAACGCTGCGCCAACCGGCGCGTGCGCTCGTTGTCACTGCGCAGTGACCGCTCGACCGCGGCGACGGCATTGTCGTAGTTCACCGACAGCCGCACAGTCCGGTCGTTCCGGCCCGAGTGCAGCATGACCTCCCTCTGCACGGGGGCGCCATGCAGCACGAGGTCGCGCTCGCGCTCAGTCAGCGACTTGTACGGGACATCAAGGCGAATCCCGAGTTCCCCCGCGGCATACATCGACAGCCGCCGGCCGCCGGAGTTCCACGGCAGCACCGCTCCCTCCTCGATCGACTTGTCCTGATCGGGCACCAGGGTTGCTTCGTCGACCTCAGACCGCACGCCGAGACCGAGCCGGTAGCCGATGATCAGCCGCTGCCGTTGGCGGTGTTACTCCGGGACTGCTGCCTCGGCGCGATACCGGGCGACGGCGGCCTCGCAGACTGCCCGTACCGGCCAGCCGAGGGCGCGGCCGGCAGCTTCGGCCTCTGCCAGCTCGGCCGTGGCTGTGCCGAAGCGTGCGAGGCCGCCTGTGGTATCGGCCACTTTGACGGTAACGACCTGGGTGCTGCCCGGCGGCCCCACTTCCACCTGCACGGATGTCCGAGAGGCGGTCAGCCGGTTCACCCGCGACCAGCGGACGCCGAGTGTTCCGGTGTGAGTGAAAATCGCAGTGGCTACCGCACGGCGGACCGGTTCAGCGCACAGGGCGGTGAGGACCTGTCCGGGGCGGCCGTGCCGGCCGATGATCGGAGTGCACCAGCAGTCCCAGGCTCCGGCCCCCCGCACCGCCTGAAGGACCGAGGGCCACAGCCGGGGGTCGAGGTCGTCGACTGTGGTCTCGACCACAGTAACCTCACCCTCGCTCACGCCTGGTTCCATGACGGGCACCCCCATAACGACCCTGGTGATGTTGGGGCGGTCCGGGGTGTCCCGGCTGCCGCCGCCGGTGCCCACCGCGCGCACTGTCATGGCCGGAAAGCTTCCCGGCGTAGCCGCCGCCGCGACCAGGGCCGCACCGGTCGGTGTGGTGCGCTCGCCAGTCAGGTCGCCGCTGGCCAGCTCCAGGCCGGCCGTGGCGGCGATACGGAGGACGGCGGGCGTCGGCACCGGAAGGCGGCCGTGCTTGCTGGTGACAGATCCGCTTCCGGCTGCCAGAGCCGAGCAGCAGACCACCGCACCGGGATGGAGCAGGCCGAGGTCCTCCAGCGCCGCCGCCGTTCCCACGACGTCGGCCAGTGAGTCGAACGCGCCCACCTCGTGGAAGTGCACGTCCTCGGGTGCCTCTCCGTGCACCGCCCCCTCCGCCTCGGCCAGCAGCCGGAAGACTCGTGTCGCGAGATCCTTGCCGGCCGGAAGGAGATCACTGGTGCTGACGTGTGCGAGCACGTCGGCGAGCCGGCGCTGGCGGTCGGCCACGTCTGGCGTGGTGATCACGGCCCGCAGGCACGTGAGGCCGCCTCGGCGAGCGGGCTCGGTTCGCAGGCCGAGACCGGGCACGCCAAGCGAGGCGATGGCTCCGCAGACCCGCTCCACGTCGGCGCCGGCATCGAGCAGAGCGGCGAGCAGCATGTCCCCGGCCACGCCCGCGGTCGCGTCGATGTAGGCGGCGCCCGGCTGGTCCGTCACCGGTGAACCGCACGGGTGATCTTGGCGGCGTGCACGGCCGCGCCGAAGCCATTGTCGATATTGACGACGACCAGACCCGGGCTGCACGAGGCGAGCATGCTCGCCGCTGCGGCGAGGCCGCCCGCTGCGACGCCGTAGCCGACACTTGTCGGCACGCCGATCACCGGCGCGCTGACGAGTCCGGCGACCACGCTCGGCAAGGCACCGTCCATCCCGGCCACGACGACCAGGCACTCGGCAGCGCGCAGGTCGTCTAGACGGGACAGCAGCCGTCCGAGCCCGGCCACGCCCACGTCGGCCAGGACACCCGCGCGGACACCGAGCACGGCCAGCGTCGCCGCGCACTCCCGTGCCACCGTCAGGTCCGTGGTGCCGGCGGTAACGATCAGCACGCGGCCGCGCGCGGGCGGCAAGGTCCCGACGGCGACCGTTCTGGCCACGCGATCGGCGTGCACGGCATCGCGAGGAAAGCTGGCGGCGGCCCCGTCCAGGACGTCGGCGGGGCAGCGCGTCGCCAGCGCCGGCGCCTCCGGATCGCTCGCCCGCAACTGGGCCAGCAGCGCGAAGATCTGCTCCGGAGTCTTGCCTTCACCGAAAACTACTTCCGGGACGCCGGTCCGGCGCCGACGATCTACGTCCAGCAGGGCGAAGTCGCCCAACGAGACGCCCGCCGTCCCGGCCCCCATTCCGGGCGCCACTGTGCCCGGCATCCGCGGCGTTCCATTCGCGCTGCCGGCTTTGTTCGACCTTCCGGCCATGCCGGGACCATCAGCCGACACGGCTGACCGGCGTGATGTCGAGATTCAGTGAACCGGACCGCAGCGGCTGCTCATCGATCTCCGCGCGGCGATATCCAGCCGCCCTTACGCAGGCCAGCACCTCCGCACGCTCGTCCGGCTCCGCAGCCCGCGGCAGGTCCGCTGCGCCGAGCTGCACCCGGCCCAGATCACCGAAATGCCGCACCCGCAGTTCGCGGTAGCCGCGCTGCTTCAGGCTCAGCTCGGCCCGATCTACCTGCGAGAGCACATCGGCGCTGACCGGAGTGCCATAAGGCAGCCGCGACGCCAGGCAGGGGGAGGCGGGCTTGTCTGCGCTCGGGATGCGCAGGTGGTGCGCCAGCGCCCGGACCTGGTCCTTCCCCACGGATGCCTCCAGCAGCGGATGGCGGACACCGTGCTCGGCCGCCGCGCGCAGGCCGGGCCGCCAGTCACCGGTGTCGTCGGCGTTGGCGCCGGACAGCACGGCGGCGAATCCGCGGCGCCGGGCCAGGGCGGTCAGCTGCTCGTACAACACCGACTTGCAGTGGTAGCAGCGGAAGCGGTCATTGCGCCGGTAGTCGTCGCGCTCCAGCTCCGCTGTGGTGATCAGCTCGTGCCTGACGCCGACAGCCCTGGCCACCGACCGGGCGCCGTCGAGTTCGCCGGATGCGAGGGCGGGCGAGTCGGCGGTGATGGCGAGGGCGTGCTCGCCGAGCGCCCGCGCCGCCAGAGCAGCGACCAGCGAGGAGTCCACTCCGCCGGAGAAAGCGATCAGCGCGCTGCCCAGTCCGGCCAGACGGTCGGTCAGCCGGGCAGCGAGCGCGTCAAGCTCGTCAGGCACACCGTTCCCTTCCTATGCCGCCCGGGCCCCGCAGCCGCTCACGTGATCCGGACTATACGCTTCGGCGCGGTCGGGCTGAGCTGCGTCCGCGGTGCACTGTACTGTCGGGTTCAGCGTTTGGCATCTCGGGAGGCCTCGTGCCCATCGAACAGGCGGAGTTCGGCCGCACTGGCCATCAGAGCAGCCGGGTGATCTTCGGAGGCGCGGCTCTCGGGCACGTCTCCCAGCGAACCGCGGACGAGACCCTGGATCTGCTGCTCGCTCACGACGTGAACCATCTGGACGTGGCCTCTTCCTACGGCGAGGCGGAGGCGCGCATCCGGCCGTGGCTGCTGCGCGAACCGAACCGGTTCTTCCTGGCCACCAAGGGCGATGAGCGTACCGCAGTCGGGGCGCGCGACGAGCTCCACCGGTCCCTGGACCGCCTCGGGGTCGACCACGTTGACCTCTGGCAGCTGCACGCCCTGGCCGATCCGATCGAGTGGGACATCGCGCTGAGTCCCGGGGGTGCGCTCGAGGCTGCGGTTGAAGCCCGGGAGCAGGGCCTTATCCGCTGGATCGGGGTAACTGGTCACGGCAGCCAGATCGCTGCGACGCACCGCCGCAGCCTCGCGCGGTTCGACTTCGACTCGGTGCTCCTGCCGTACAACTTCGTCACTATGCAGAATGCGTACTACGCCGACAACTTCAATGCCCTGTACCAGACCTGCCGTGAGCGGCGGGTGGCAGTGCAAACGATCAAGTCGATCGCGCTGCGCCCGTGGTCGGGCAGACCGCACACCCGGGCGACCTGGTACGAGCCGCTTGAGCTGCAGGGCGACATTGATCTCGCCGTGTGGTGGGCACTGAGCCGCCCGGAGGTGTTCGTCTGCAGTGCGGGGGACCTGGACTTGCTCCCGAGAGTGCTTGTCGCAGCAAGCCGGTTCACCGAGGCGCCGGCCGATACGGAGATGAGCGCGCTGGCCCAGCGGACGGCAGCTGAGCCGCTGTTCGTCTGACCAGGCCGCACTGTGGCCCGCGTGGCTACGGGAGTCGCATCGTGGTCATCCTCTCGCGGCTACCGGGCCGGCGAGACGGGACCGGGCTCTCGTCTGGCGGCGTGCCTCGACGTCGGGGAAGATGTGGGCATGAGCTGGATAGCTGATGGCAAGCACGGCGCCTCGACTTGTCCGCCCACGGTGCGCTACGCCTGCGTGCTGTTAACGATCCAGGCAAGCTTGTGGGCACTGGTCTCCCTTGGCGTTCTTGCGGTGTGCGCAGATACGACGAACTGGCAGCCGGCTTCCGGGCGCAGCACAGGGCAGCTGGCCTGGTACGTCATAGCGAGCATCGCCGCTATCGCCATGGCCGCGGGCCTGTCCGCCACCTCCTTCCTGCTGGCCCTCCGGCTTGAGCGCGGGAGGAACAAAGCTCGCACTGCCGCTGTCGGGCTGGAGGCCGCCATGACGTGCTTCGGCGTCCTGGTCGCCTTCTACACGGCCTCTGCAGGCGCAGGCATCATTGCGATTCTCCCCGTCTCGGCGGGCCTGATTGGCTCCGCTTTGTCGATGTCAGCCGCGACCATGCTGCTAGGCAGGAAGGCTCGGGCTTTCACCAAGTCGATTCTCCAGAGGGCTTGACGGAACTGGGTCAGGTCGGCTGCGAGGAGGCCGCGCACCGTCAGGGCAGCAGGATTGCGGGGTGATCGCATAGTGGAACATCTAAGCGGGCTGCACTTGTTGAGCAAGCGTGATCGAACCTCGCTTCGCCAAGCTGCTGGGTGAGCGCAGCGAAGGCATCCTAGTCACCATGCGGCGAGACGCGCGGCCACAGCTGTCCAACGTGAACTACGCCTTCGATCCCGGCGAGCGGGTCATCCGGATCTCTACGACGGACGACCGGGCCAAGGTTCGGAATCTGCGCCGTGACCCGCGAGCAAGTTTCCACGTCTCGAGCCGCGACTTCTGGACCTACGCGGTGGCAGAGGGCGTCGCCGACCTGTCGCCCGTGGCCGGCGACCCGGACGACGCGACGGTCGAGGAGCTCATCGAGCTTTACCGCGCCGTGCAAGGTGACCACCCTGACTGGGCCGACTATCGGGCCGCCATGGTCCGTGATCACCGCTTGGTTGTCCGCGTGAGCATCGATCGCGTCTATGGCCTGACCTGAGGCGTGCGGCGAGCCACGTCCGGCCAAAGCTGCTTCTGGCCAGGCGCGCGGCTGGTGCCGGCGTTCGCGGAGTGGCGGCAGGACGCGACTACCGCCAGCGGCCACAGCGCCTGCCCGGCGCCGAAGATGCGTTCGGCCAGGCCAGCCTGCCCGCCTGCGGTGATCAGCTCCACGCCGAACCAGGCAAGCAGTGCCAGTAGCGCCGCGGCGGCGCCCGCCGATATAGCCGGCCGTAGCCCCCACGGCACCGAACTTCCGCGCCGCGAGGCCGCGGCAGGCCAGGTCACCAGCGCGGCGCACCCGGCCGCTGCCCAGATCATGTGCGGGAGCGGAAACCTGGTTCCGGGATGCTCGGGGTTAGCCGCGACCAGTATGCCCGCCACGGCTCCGGCCATCAGAATCAGTCGCCCCGACGCGCGTGCCGGCCGCAGTGCAAGTGCTGTGACCACATCACAGGCGCCGACTACCAGAAACGTCAGCGTCATCACCCACCTGTCAGCGGCGCCCGGCGCCGCGAGCGCACTGACGGTATCGGCAACCTGGTTATAGGAGTGTGGCTGCAGCGCGGCGGCAACGGTCCACCCGCCGACCATCAGCAGCGGGGCCGAGGCTGAGGAGACCACTCCCCACCACGGCACGTCTCGCACGCTCACCACCGTAATGGAGAGCGGCACATCTCTAGGAGCCGGTTAGGGGTCCGCGCCGCGGTCGGGCCACAGTTTCTGCCGGTGTCAGGTAACGGGTGGCGTGGCTGCCTGCTCAGCGAGGATGCCTGCGTTGCCGACCTTGGCGTGATTGGCGATAACCGAGTTCGCCGAGGCGTCGCGGTGCGACTTTCCAGGGGTCCGGCCGGCGGGGAGGGCCACGGCGGGGATGAGTGCTGCGATCGTGATGCCGATCGCCCACCAGAACGCGCCCTGGAAAGCGCTGGTAACGCCGTGGACGAGGAGTGACTGTAGGGCCACAGCGACGATCGCGGTGCCGAACGAGGCTCCCACTTGCTGGGCAATGCGGGTGTTCATGGTGGCGTGCGGGATGCCTGCCGGCCGGATGTCCTGGTAGGCGACCGACATCGACGGGATCAGCACGGCCCCGATTCCCAGCCCGCGGACCAGCAGCACGGCTCCCAGCCACCACAGGCTCGTGCCCGGTCCGGCGAACGCGAACGGCACCGTAGCTATGGCCGCGAGCAGGAAGCTGGCGATCGTCACGGTCCGCGCTCCGAACCATTCGACCAGCTTGCCGACCGCGAAGCGAGCGGCGAGCGCGCCGACCCCTTGCGCAATCATCATCAGCCCCGCGTCGAGCACGCTGTCGCCGCGGAGCTGCTGGTAGTAGAGCGGCAGCAGGAACAAGCCGGCGTACATCGCCGCCCCGGCGGTGAACAAAACCGCGGAGCCGCTGCCGAGCGAGCGTCGGCGCAGCAGGCGAATGTCCACGATCGGCTGACGCTGGCCGGGCCTGGACGCCCGGGCGATGAACGCGGCCAGCAGTGCGATCCCGGCCAGCAGCGGTACCAGCACCCCGGCGTCGCCGGCCCCGCCGTCCTCGGATAGTTGCGAGAAGCCGAGGAGGATCCCAGCCAGCGCCGGGGCTAGCAGCGCCAAGCCGATCACGTCCAGTCGCGAGCGGGTGGCCGTGCGGTCGGGGCGGTCGGCCGGCAGCAGCCGCCACGCAAGCACCAGCCCGACGGCGATCACGGGCACGTTGACGAGGAACAGCCAGCGCCAGCTCAGCCAGTTGAGGATCACCCCGGCGATCACCGGGCCGAGGATCGGGCCGAGCGCGATCGGCATGCTGACGGCTGCCATCAGGCGTGCGCTGGCGCGCCCGCCTGCGGCCCTCACGGCGAGCGTCTGCATGAGCGGGAAGATCAGACCGGCGGCGAAGCCTTGCAGCACCCGAAAACCGATCAGGCTGGCGTCGTTCCACGACGCCGCGCACAGCACCGAGCCGAACACGAAGAGCGTCAGCGCCGACATCCAGACGCGCTTGCCGCCCCACCGGCTCTCCGCCCATCCGGTGATGGGGATCGCGACCGTCACGGCCAGCAGGTAGCCGGTAGTGACCCACTGCATCGTGCCGTCGGTCGAGTGGAGCTTGACCACCAGCGTGTGGATCGCCAGGGTCACCATCGTCGAGTCCAGGATCCCGGCGATCCCGCCAACGATCAGCGCCATCAACGCTTTGCTCACCTGCGGCGGCAGCTTCGTCTCGGCATCTGCGCGGTCAACCGTCCCGGTCATCGGCTCATCCTCAAGCTAAGAGTGGACTCCATCTCTTAAGGAACCATAGGCGAGCTTGCTAAGGAATGCAATCCTCTCTAAAGTAGAACTCGTGGTCACCCCACCGCCAGAGGACGTCCGCCGCCGCCGACGCGGCGAGCAACTCGAATCCGCGCTGCTCGACGCCGCGTGGGAAGAGCTGGTCGAGGTCGGCTTCGCGAGCCTGACCATGGAGTCGATCGCCGCCCGCGCCCACACCGGCATCGCGGTGCTCTACCGCCGCTGGGCCAATAAAGACGAGCTCGTCCTGGCCGCCTTCGAGCACTACCGCCGGGCTCACCCAGTCGCGATCCCTGACACCGGTGCTCTGCGCAGCGACCTGCTCGGCCACCTAACCGCCTTCAGCAAAGCCCGCGCTGGGTTCGTCGCCGTGGCCGCTGCCGCGGCGTTCTCCGGGCTGCTGGCCGATACCGGACTGACCCCGGCCCAGGTACGCGACAAGTTCCTCGGCGACCGGCCACTCTGGCGCGACCAGATCATCTACCGACGCGCCCACGACCGCCGTGAGATCGACCTCGACCGCATCCCTCCCGCGGTGCTCGCCATGCCGTTCGACCTCGTGCGCCACGACTTGCTGATGGACCTCAAACCCCTGAAGCCCGCGCGCATCCTGTCGATCATCGACGAACTGTTCCTGCCGCTAGCTCAGGGCCGGCAAAGCGCCTGACCTCAGATCGTTCCTCGTGGGTCGAGCAGCGATGTCAGGTAATCTTCGACGTTGTCGAAGCTGGCTTGGAGGCCGTCGGTGCTGGTCATGTGGTCACGGCCGGCCTTGTCGCGGAACGCCAGCGTCTGTGTCAGTTTGGTGACGCCGTCGGTCTCGTGCAGTTCGGTCGACTCGAGGGCCTCGGCGTCGGGCCATCCTTCGAACAGCCACGTTTCGACGGTCCGGGTCGGTGGCTCGATCTGCAGGTAGGTTCCGCGGAAGGAGCACTCGGTGCCGTCGCCGGTCACCATGACGATGTGGTAGTCGCCGCCGACGCGCAGGTCGATCGAGCAGACCGTGACCTGTTCCTCGTAGGGGGCGAACCATTTGCGGACATGCTCGGGCTTGGTCAGCACGTCGAAGACGAGCCCGATCGGGGCTCGGAAGTCTCGGGTGAGGACTATCTCGAGTTCGCTGGGGAATTCGACGAGCGCCGGTCCCGGCCGCTGCGGTGTCACTGCTGCTCTCCTTGCTGTTGTAGCTGCTGGAGGTAGTCGTCCATCCGGTCCAGCCGCTGGTTCCACGCCTGCTCGTAGCTGGCCAGCCAGTCGTGCACCGGCCGCAGCGGCGCGGGTTCCAGGCGGTACAGCCGGCGCCGCCCGTCGGCGCGGCACTTGACGAGTCCCACCTGGCTGAGCACCCGCAGGTGCTTGGACACCTGGGGCTGGGTCATCGACAGGCCGGTCACGATCGCGCCGACTGCCTTCTCGCCTGTCCTGAGGACGTCCAGGATGCCGCGACGGTCAGCCTCGGCGATCGCGTTGAAGACATCGGAGGTCGTGCAAGCGCGGGCCACGGCATCAATATATTCCGCTATCGGAATGTGTCAAGCCTCTCAGACGGACCAAAGCCACTCGTCGCCTATCGCCACGCGACTCTTAGCGAAGGACGTCACGGTCATGTTGGGCTGACGTACTCCTACGCTGTCGGGGCAAGCCCAGAATTTCCTCGGCCGGTGTCGATCTGGCCCGATCGCATTCGTGTAGACGGTGAGCAGCCAGGACTGGTGCCGAACCAGGGAGGACTTCAATGACGGAGTATTTGCTCAGCGTGTATCACGGCGACGAGGCTGGCCTGAGCCCCGAGGATCTCCTGACCTCTGAAGAGATGCAGCAGTCGATCCAGGACTGCAACGCACTGAACGACCGGCTCCGGGCGGCCGGGGCGTGGGTGTTCGCCGGCGGCCTGCACCCGTCGAGCAGCGCAACCGTTCTTCGTGGGTCGGGCGACGAGGTAATCATGACTGACGGTCCGTTCCTGGAGGGCAAGGAGCACATCGGCGGATTCTGGATTATCGAGGCAGCTGACCTGGACGCCGCGCTCGAGTGGGGCAGGCAGGCGACGGGCGCCTGCCTGTTCCCGGTAGAGGGTCCGCCCGTTCCAGGACGAAACTGAGGACTGATCGCTGATGGCGCAGCTGGCCACCGCCGGCATCGAGAGCGTCTTCCGCGAGGAGTACGGCCGCGCGGTTGCAGTCCTGGTCCGTCAGTTCGGCGACATCGACCTCGCTGAAGAGGCGGTTCAGGACGCTTTCGCCGCGGCTGTCCAGCACTGGCCGTCGGCCGGGCTGCCACCGAGCCCGGCCGGATGGATCATCACTACTGCCCGCAACCGCGCCACCGACCGCGCGGGCCGGGAGTCATCCCGGCAGTACCGTCATGCGCAGGCCGCCTTGCTTAACGGCAGCGACGCGTCTCAGCCACATCAGGAGAGGCACGTGCAAGACGACCGGCTCAGCCTGATGTTTACCTGCTGCCACCCCGCGCTGGCCCCTGGAGCTCAGGTAGTGCTGACACTGCGGCTTCTCGGTGGCCTGAGCACCGCCGAGATCGCGCGCGCCTTCCTGGTGCCTGAACTGACCATGGCCCAGCGCCTGGTCAGGGCCAAGGGCAAGATCCGGGATGCGAAGATCCCCTACCGGGTCCCGGCCGAGGAGGAGCTTCCCGGCCGGCTGCACGCCGTGCTGGCCGTCGTCTACCTGATCTTCAACGAAGGCTACGCGGCCAGCTCCGGCGACCGGCTCGTCCGGGCAGGAATGTGTGCAGAGGCAGTCCGCCTGGGACGCCTGATGGCCGAGCTCATGCCCGATGAGCCCGAAGTCATGGGCCTGCTGGCGCTGATGCTGCTAGGCGAGTCACGGCGGGCCGCGCGGACCGATGCGCGCGGCGTCCTGGTACGCCTGGCCGACCAGGACCGCAGTCGGTGGGACTATGCGCTGATCGAGGAGGGCCAGGCCATCGTGCGATCGTGCCTGCGCCGCAATCAGCCAGGTGTCTATCAGATCCAGGCCGCTATCAGCGCCGTGCACAGCGATGCCAGGACCGCCAGTGCGACCGACTGGCCGCAGGTGCTGGCCCTGTATGACCAGCTGCTGGCCGTTTCGCCGAGCCCGGTCGTGCGGCTCAACCGGGCAGTGGCGGTCGCGGAGGTTGACGGCCCGCAGGTCGCGCTCGCGCTGCTAGCCGAACTGGACCTTGGACAGTACTACCTACTCCATGCCATTCGCGCCGACCTCTTCGGGCGCCTTGGCCGGAACGCCGACGCCGTCGCGGCGTACGACGAAGCGCTAACTCGAACGCAGAACGGCGCCGAGCGGGCTTATCTTCATGACCGCCGCAACGCTGTGGGCGGTCCTGGTTAGCCTCGGCCGCCGCGGCCCAGCGGAAACACTGCGGAACGTGCCCACCGCCCGCCAGATCTCAGTTCCGTCATGAGGCTCACAGCAGACACTCGATCAGAGATCGGCAGGGTCGGTGCGATGGCCGTCCTGGGCTACCTCAAGTCAGTCGCCGTAGCCCCGGCTGAGCTCGAGGTGAGCCGTTCGGAAGCATGATGTCGCAGAACATCAGGCCAGTGCCCGCTGAGTCGTTGCCTGCCGGCACGAACGGCGCGAGCACTGTGATGTGCGCGGGGATGCCGAGCCCTGCGTTGGTGTCAAGCTTGGAGCGGTACTGCGCTACGTAAGGCTCGGCCGCGGGAACCTCCACGAGCAGCGCAGTCTCAGTGTCACCATTCTTCACGGATGTACCCTATTCGGCCTCGTGCAAGGTGCTGGCCGGACCGGCGTCGTGAGGGGCGGCGTCTGCCCAGCCTTGATCTAGAGGGCCTTGCCCGGGTCATACACAACCACTGTGCCAGCGACCATATCGTGCAGCGCCTTGCGGTCCCTGGTGCTGAGCATCAGGATCAGCGACAGGATCTCGGTGAAGATACTCAGGATGTTGTCGACGATCCGGCCGACCGTTTCGCGCAGTGCCATCCATCCCCAGCCTGCCACCCGCCCAGTCTCGGGCCGCCAGCACCGCATTCCGAGAACCTGCAACGCAGGAGTCTGACCGCGGCCCCACACGATCAGGCCCCAGATCGCATATCCGATGCCCAGAGTGACAATGGCAAGGGGAATCGACAGGAAAAATGCGCCGATGCGACGCCCGCTGCTTGCTAGCTGGACGCCGGCTGGCAGTCCAAGGCCGTTCAACTGGTCGGCGTACATGCCCGCTGCCGCTACTGCAGTTCCCTGCTGCCCGTAGCCATATCCGGCAGCGGGCGGCGGAGCAGCCTGTTCGTATGAGCCTGGCGAAGGGATGGCACTGGCGCGGATCTGGTCGAAGCCCGGGTCAGAGGGCTGGGTCATCGGTCCTCTTTCGCAGAAGCGGAGTCCTCACGGCCGCACAAGGACAGTGAGACGACGCGCTTGGGGCGTTACCGGTTGACTTGGCCGCAACCTTGGTTAAGTCGGGTGTCTCAGGCAGGCTTGCCGACGACGATCCAGCGGCGCGTGTAAGACTGAGGAACGCGCAGCCTTATCTGACGGCCGATCCGACAGGAGCTCAGATGCCTGCCGTAACAGCTGATTGCCTGAAGCTGCCCCGGCTCGACGGGCCGTCCGGCCCGGCTGGCGAGCGGGCCCTGGCTTCTGTGACCACCGCACCGTCCGGCCTGGAAGGGGAAGGCTTCCCCGTCCGCCGCGCCTTCGCGGGTGTCCCGCTTGCCCGTCTCGACCCGTTCGTTCATATGGACCAGATGGGCGCGGTGGAGTACGCGCCCGGAGAGCCCAAGGGAACGCCCTGGCATCCCCACCGCGGGTTCGAGACCGTCACCTACATGATGGATGGCGAATTCGCGCATCAGGACTCTCACGGCGGCGGCGGCCTGATCACCAACGGCGCGACGCAGTGGATGACCGCCGGGGGCGGCATCTTGCACATCGAAACTCCGCCCGAGGCTCTTGTCGTCTCGGGCGGGCTGTTTCACGGAATCCAGCTGTGGGTCAATCTGCCCGCGAAAGAGAAGATGATCCCGCCCGCCTACCAGTCGCTCGAGGCAGCCGCCGTGACGCTACTGGCCTCGGCTGACGCAGGCTCACTGGTGCGCGTGATTGCGGGCAGTGTCGGCGGCATAGCCGGGCCCGGCTCGACGCACACCCCGATGGCGCTGGTGCACGCGACCGTCTCCGCCGGGCATCAACTCCAGCTGCCCTGGAATCCGGCGTTCAACGCTCTCGTCTATGTGCTGGCCGGATCGGGCCGGGCCGGGGCTGAAGGCCGTCCGGTCCGCGGCGGCCAGCTTCTCGTCTTCAATGCCGGCGACTGGCTCAGGCTGCAGGCGGACGACCGGCAGGACTCCAGCAGCCCTGCCCTCGAAGTGCTCGTCCTCGGCGGCCAGCCAATCGGCGAGCGAGTGGAGATGTACGGGCCGTTCGTGATGAACACCAAGGCCGAGCTCGGGCAGGCGGTGGAAGACTTCCAGGCCGGGAAGTTCGGCAGCATCCCCCCGAACGCGCTCATGCCTCATGTCGCCGATCCGGACCCGCTGCGCGCGGAGCACACAGGCATTTAGTCACTCGCTGTACCGGCGACGAACGAGCCGACTCCGGATGGACAACTCCCGAGGACAGTGAGGCGTGAGCGAGAGTCAGCGATGCTGCTGGCGGCTTCGTGGCGCGGCGGAGCTGGCGGGCCGCCCCGTTACGCGAATGCTGCGGCCGGTCATTTCGCGCGGCGTCAGCCGGATGTAGGTGTCCCTGTCACCGCCAGCCCAGGGCGCGATGTCCAGCGCGGTTGCCCGTTCCTTCTCGCGCGGGTCGGTGATGACTCGTGCCGTCCCCGTCACGACGACGCTCCAGCCTTCACTGAGTACCTCGTCCAGGTGGTCGACGTCGAACGACACCGCCTGCTCGCCGACATTGCCGGCGATGCTGCCATCGCCTGCCGTGCGGAACACGACGTCGTCGCCGTCCATCCGGTAGTTCACCGGTATCGCGACCGGACCGCGGCCTGGCTCGACGAAGAGATAGCGGCCGACCCCGCCGGGAGCGATCCTCGCTTTGCACTCGGCCTCGCTGAGCTTGTGCAGTACAGGACTGTCAGCCGCCTCGCGCTGGCCTGGCGGCAGGTTCATGCCAGCGCCAGAAAGCATGCCCGGCGTTACGCTGAGCGCGGCCGCGAGCCTTGTCAGCGTGGCCTGGCTCGGGTTCGGGGCAGGACTGGACTCCAGGTAGCCGAGGTAGCCAGCCGCCATCCCGGCCCGCTCGGCGGCCTCGTCGAGCGTGAGCCCGGCACGCTGCCGCTGATCGGCAATACGCCTGCCCAGGTCCGTCGCGGGATTGTCGGCGTCGGTCATCGTGCCTCCAGGGCAAGGTCGTAGCGCTTCTCTCAGGGTGCCAGCAGTGCTCGTATCTGACGTGGCATCTCGATGTCCTCCAGATAAGTGAGCGTCGTCATCGTGTCGTCTCCCAGGAACTAGTCCCGCTCGCCGCGGACCACGACGACCGGGCAGCGGGCGCTGGTGACGCAGTGAATGCTGACCGACCCGAGCACCATCCCGGTGAACGCGCCGTGGCCACGCTGGCCGACCACGAGCAGGTCGGCAGCCGCGGACTGCTCGACAAGAACCGGCGCCGGATGCCCGTACGCAATGACCGTCGTCACGCCATCCGGATCGGACGATCCGAAGACGTCGGCCACGACCTCGTCCAGTGTCGCCTGCCTGTCCGCGCGGACCTCGGCGGTGATCGCCCGCGGCTCGGGTCCGGCAGGCACCAGGCCGGCCGGCGGGTAGTGCCACGCGTTAACGGCCCGGATCGTCGCGCCGGTTGCCGAGGCATACCCGGCCGCCCATTTCAGGGCTGCCCGCGAACCTGCGGAGCCGTCAATGCCGACCACGACGCTCGATCCCGGCGAACCTGCATCAGCCATGGCTTTCCGCCTCCTTGACGTGCCGCCGAGGCGCAGTCGGCCCCGGACCTGTCTGCCTCTATTCAAGCGGGCCCGGCAGGGCCTGCCCAGGGCCGATGGTCCCGGCCCTGACCGCCGAAGTCCCAGGGGACGGGTCCCGGCCCGAGAAGCGGCCGGTTTACAGCCGCCGCAGCGACGGCTGCGCCGGGTCTACCCAGGCCTGCCCGACCGGCCCGGTACCGCACACGGCGATGACGGCGGGCTCGGCGGCCCCGGCGAGCGCGCCATCGTAATGCGGCGTTCCGGCAATCCGGCGGACGAAGCCTCCGGCCGGGACGGGGACAGCGTTGCCCGGGTCGAAGTCCGGCCCGCTGTTGCACCACCACACACCGGAGATGACGGAGCACAAGCGATCGGTCACGTAGGTGTGCGGCGCGCTCATCCAGCCGGGATACCACTTCATCAGCACCAGGTAGGTGCCCTCGGTTTTCTCGGAGCCGGCCAGGACGGCTTCGGCCACACTGTCCGGCGGTGCCCCGTCAGGGACGTGCCACCGAATGTCGTCCGGGAGCGTGATCATCGTCTCTCGCGGGTCAAGTCTGGACATGGATCCCCTTTTCCGGGCGAATGACCTTCGGTGCGCGTGCCATCGGCCGCGCGAGGGCGCCGAGTATGGCCGGCCGGTCCTGGCCTGTTACTGATCCAGAAGCGACATTAGCTTCTGCACAGTGGCCCAGTTCCGGGCGGTACCTGTGTGCACCGGCGTTCTCAGCGGTCCGGCACGGTCGAGCTCGCGTCGCAGCACGCTGAGAGCGAAGCCATCGGGAGTCCACAAGTACACGGTGCGGCCGATGACGCGGGCATCATCCCGGCTCCCCTTTGCCTGCGCGCGCTCGACGGCGGCCGCGACCGCATTGACCCCGTCGGCAGCCGGAGTCTCCCGGAGGAAGACAGCGTGCAAGGTTCTGGGGTCGACAACCTTCCGGAACGGGCTGGCGCTGATCACTTTCTGCAGCTGCGCACGCGACACGACCACTACCGCGGGCCGCACTCCGAACCTCTCGGCGACGGCGGTCTCCAGCGCGTCGGCGATAGCCGAGTTGTCAGCGGAAGTGGCGGAAGCGGCAAACACCACGTTTCCGCTCTGGATATACGTCGTCACTTCACGGTGCCCGAGCGCGGCAGCAACGTCCCGGAGATCGGCCATCGCAACCTTGTTGCGGCCGAGGACGTTGATCCCCCGGAGCAGTGCTACGTGGGTTCTCACAGGCCTATCGTGGCCTTCCGGAGAGCTCGGCGCTCGCGGAAAAGACCCCGGGTTAGCGCCCAGCCCGCGGGCCGGAACCGGAACCGGACATAACATCGTCGGGTGGCACATGACGTTGTCCGGTACACCTCAGCGGACGAGGACAGCGCCCGCTGGGACGGCTTCCCGTTCCGGCACGGCGACATTGTCATCAGCTCCCGGTCGAAGACCGGAACTACCTGGGTGCAGATGATCTGCGCGCTGCTCATCTTGCAGACGCCAGACCTGGAAGCCCCGGTCGGCTGGTTCTCGCCGTGGCTGGACCGGCTCACGCGACCCCGGGAAGAAGTGGTCGCCCGGCTCGAGGCGCAGCAGCACCGCCGGTTCATCAAGA
This sequence comes from uncultured Actinomycetota bacterium, assembly GCA_963711535.1. GTDB lineage: Bacteria > Actinomycetota > Actinomycetes > Streptosporangiales > Streptosporangiaceae > JAJYUU01. Next base: position 756,982 of record CAVQEN010000020.1, read on the forward strand.
CCCACACGCCGCTAGACGGGATCCCTCTCGATCCGCGCGCGACCTACCTGGTCACCGGCCGGCACCCGCTCGACTCCGCGGTCTCCCTCTATTACCAGGGCGAGAACATCAACAGGGCCCGGCAGCGGCAGCTCGTCGAGGAGGCTACGGGGCAGGTCGCCACCATGGAGCCAGACCGGCCGCGCAAGCCCGTCCGGGACTGGCTGCTCGACTGGATCGACAACGACGCGAGCCAGCACGAGGAGATGGACTCCATCCGCGGCGTGCTCTGGCACGACTCAGATGCCTGGGCAAGGAAGTCAGACCCGAACATCGTGCTCCTGCACTACGCGGACCTGAGCGCCGATCTTGCCTATCAGATGCACCAGCTTGCGGCCCGCCTGGAGATCGCCGTGCCGGAGTCGGCATGGCCAGCGCTGGTGCAGGCGGCTACGTTCGCCAGCATGCGGGAGTCAGCGGCGGGAATCACCGGCGCCGGGCAGATCCTGAAGAGCCCATCGGCTTTCTTCCGGCGTGGCACCTCCGGAGCCGGCCAGGAACTGCTGACTGACGACGAGCTGGCGCACTACTACGCGCGGGCGGCGAGCTTCGCGCCCGCGGACATGCTGCGCTGGCTGCACGGGCCCTGACCGGCGCTGCGTTGCTCGCTATCCGGGCTGAGCCTGATCGACGTCGTCAAGCCAGGGGCAGTACGCGACGGTTGCGTCGTCCGGGACGGCGGTGGCCGGATCTGCGGAACTGTCGCCTTCAGCCTGCCGGATGCGACGGATGATCTCGCCGGGCCCGTCGGCGCAGAGCAGCTCCAGGACGCCGGGCCAGCTCGTCAGGGCGTACGGACTGACAATCCGGCTGGCGCCGTTGGTCAGCAGCGCGGCCGCGCCCAGCTCGCGAAGCGGATAGCTGCCGGTGAACGCTTCCTCTGCCGCGTGCGGATCGTCTTTGGCGATCCAGTAACCGCCCCGCTGGTTCCGTCTCGCCTGCAGCGCCGTGATGCAGTCGTCCCGGACGGAGTCATACTCCGCGGTCCCGGCTGCAACGCCGACGAGCGGCGCCGAGCAGACGCGCCTGGCCGTGACCTCGCGGTCGTCGGTGATGACCAGCGGGCCGCCTGGGCCCTGACCGAGGACCACAAAGCAGTCGGCGAGCACGAGATAGTCCAGCTGGCCGCCGGCCGTCCGGATGATCGCCACGGTTGCCTGCGGGCTGCTCGGGTTGGTGATGTCACAGGTGCCGCGATGCTCGGCGGCGAGCTGGTCGATAGCCGCCGCGAGAATCGCCGTCAGGTCCCGGCCGTCGGCACGGGACAGGCGGCCCAGCAGCGTGCCGCCGAGGCGGTGGGTGTACCAGGCGACACCGTGACGGCAGATCGACTCGGTTCGGGGGATGCCCGCACCGTCCAGGAGCACGACAGCACCAGGGACAGCCCCGGCGAAGTCCTCATTCGGCTGGCCGGGATGTCCGGCGTCAGTCGCCATCCTGACGTCCACGCTATGGCTCCCTGATCACCGGCATCACCGTGTTGACCGCCCGCGCACCGAGCGCAGCTGGCACTAGGAAATTATTACGCCAGCGCCGCGTGAGTCACGGGCAGGCCGGCTGCTTCCCAGGCACGGAATCCGCCGGCCAGGTCAGTAGCACCGTGCAGTCCGAGATCCTGGAGTGAAGCTGCGGCGAGACTCGAGGTGTAGCCCTCCGAGCAGAAGACGATGACGAGCAGGTCATAGTCGGCAACGGGTAGCCGCGCGGGGGACTGCGGGTCGAACCGCCATTCGAGCACGTTCCGCTCGACGATGAGCGAGCCAGGGATCTCGCCCTCCTCACGGCGCTGTGCCTGCGGGCGAATGTCGACGAGTACGGCCCCGGCACTCGTGGCCTGCCGGGCCTCCAGCGGGCCGAGCCGGACCAGGCGGCCTCTGGCCTCGGTCAGCACCTGGTCGATCGACTTAGCTCCCGATCGGCGGGTCACCAGTCCATCTCCGCGCGGTCGGTCCCGATGAGCTCAAGTCCGGCGTCCGTCATCTGATACCTGCGCATGGCGGAAAGCGGTGGCGAGTAGACGTGCACGCTCACGGCAGGCTTCAGGGCCACATTGCCGACGTCGTGCAGATGCCGCCGGCCGAAGCGTGTCACTGAACGATGCCGGGCCACCCGCTCGACGATACGCCGGCTTCCGGGCGTCGCCAGCGTCTCGTGCAGCTCGCCGTCAGCCACGGCAAACGCGCCGTGTGCGTCGCCGTGGTCATGGAAGCCGGTGTGCTGGCCGGGTAGCCAGCTCAGCAGCCAGGTCTCGTAGTCCTCGGTAAGATCCAGCCTGCAGAACCATCGCCCCTGCGGGCTGAACCGCACGACCGGCCGCCAGACGTGCTCGGCCGCCGCGGTCGACTGCGCGAGCTCCCCGAGACGCAGCACGCTGAGCATGCTCCCGCTCAGTGTCGCGCTGCTGGCCGGCGTGACCACCCGGATTCCCGTGTCAGCCATCCCGAGACCTCTGTCCTGTGCATCGCAGCCTATAAAGCCTAGCGACTTACTAGGCTTACCACTGAACAGTAGCAAACAAGTGAGGCAAGAGGGCGTCGGGCTTACGCCATAAAACCTATCGACATACTATGAATCTGTTCGCCCGGTGCGCCTCCGGGTCATGACCGATGGGAGACAGTCCTGAACTCCGCGGCACCATCCCAGCATCTGCATCTCGGCGTTGCCCTCGACGGCACGGGCTGGCATCCCGCCGCGTGGCGCGAGCCGCTCGCGCGCCCGGACGAACTGCTCAGCGCCCGGTACTGGACCGACGTCGTCCGCGAGGCGGAACGGGGGCTGCTCGACTTCGTCACGTTCGAGGACGGCCTCGGGCTCCACTCGGCCCGGTACGGCGTCGCCGAGCCGCGGACGGACCAGGTCCGCGGCCGCCTCGACGCCGTGCTCGTGGCCGCGCGCGTAGGCCCGGTGACACAGCACATCGGCCTGATCCCGACGGTGATCGTCACGCACACCGAGCCGTTCCACATCTCCAAGGCCATCGCGACGCTCGACTACGTGAGCAGCGGGCGCGCGGGCGCGCGCGTCCGGGTGTCGGCCTCGCCCGGCGACGCGGCCCTTTTCGGCCGCCGTGAGTTTCCGCCGCTCAGCGCTGATGCGCTGGCAGCGTTGCGCAGGCCCGACGCTGTCGCGAAGCTGACCAGCGAGCTTTTCTACGAGGCTGCCGATTACGTGAAGGTTATCCGCCGGCTGTGGGACAGCTGGGAAGACGACGCCGAGATCCGGGACGCGTCGACCGGCCGGTTCATCGACCGGGACAAGCTGCATTACATCGACTTCGCTGGCCGCTGGTTCAGCGTCAAGGGGCCGTCGATCACGCCGCGCCCGCCGCAGGGCCAGCCCGTCGTGGCGGCACTCGGCCACGCGGCAGTGCCGTACGGCCTGATCGCCACCTCGGCCGACATCGGCTTCGTCACGCCGCGGGATGCAGGCCACGCCGGGCAGATCGTCGCGGAGATCGACGCCGCGGCGCACGACGCTGGCCGCGCGGGCGAGGACCGGCCGCAGGTGCTCGCCGATCTGGTGGTGTTCCTCGGGCCGGACGCCGCGGCGGCAGAGGGGCGCAAGGCGCGGCTCGACGACCTCGCTGGAGCCGCCTTCACTAGCGACGCCACCATCTTCACCGGCACCGCAGCCGAACTGGCCGAGCTGCTGCTGGAGTGGCGCGCGGCGGGGCTGACAGGCTTCCGGCTCCGGCCCGGCGCGATCCCCGACGATCTGCTCGCCATCACCACCGAACTGGTTCCCGAGCTGCAGCGCCGGGGCGTCTTCCGCCGCGGCTATGAGGCAACGACACTGCGCGGCCTCCTCGGCCTGTCCCGGCCGGCCAGCCGGTATGCGGCCGTCTGACCACCGACACCCGAGGAGTCCAGCCATGACCAGGCCGCTCAAGCAGATCCACCTCGCCGCGCACTTCCCCGGCGTGAATAACACGACGGTCTGGAGCGACCCCCGCTCCGGCAGCCACATCGAGTTCGCCTCGTTCGCCCGACTGGCGCAGACGGCCGAGCGGGCGAAGTTCGACTTCCTCTTCCTCGCCGAGGGGCTGCGGCTCCGGGAGCAGAACGGCGCGATCTACGACCTGGACGTCGTCGGCGGCCGGACACGTTTACCGTCCTCGCGGCGCTTGCGGCGGTCACCGACCGGCTCGGGCTCGCGGGAACCATCAACTCCACCTTCAACGAGCCGTACGAGGTCGCGCGGCAGTTCGCGACTCTGGACCACCTGTCCGGCGGCCGCGCCGCCTGGAACGTGGTGACGTCCTGGGATGCCTTCACCGGGGAGAACTTCCGCCGCGGCGGCTTCCTGCCGCAAGACCAGCGCTATGGCCGGGCGCGGACGTTCCTGCACACAACCCGGGAGTTGTTCGACTCCTGGCACGGCGGCGAAATCGTCGCCGACAAGGACCGGGGAGTGTTCCTTACCGACGCCGACGCGGGCGGGTTCGGCCATCACGACGCGCACTTCGACATCGCCGGGCAGTTCAACGTGCCGCGCAGCCCGCAGGGCCGCCCGGTCATCTTCCAGGCCGGGGACTCCGACGAAGGCCGCGAGTTCGCAGCCTCAAGCGCCGACGCGATCTTCAGCCGGCATGGCACGCTGGCCGACGGCCAGACGTTCTACGCGGACGTCAAGGGCCGGCTCGCGAAGTACGGCCGGACGCGTGACGAGCTGAAGATCCTTCCGGCCGCCACGTTCGTCCTGGGCGAGACCGACGCGCAGGCGGCGGAACTCGCGCACGAGGTGCGGCGCCAGCAGGTCAGCGGCGCCACCGCGATCGCTTTCCTCGAGCAGCTGTGGAACCGGGACCTGTCCGGCTACGACCCGGACGGACCGCTGCCCGACATCGACCCGCTGGTCGGGGAGCACACGATCGCCCGCGGCCGTGCCAGCGTCCGCATGCACCGCGACCCCGTTTCCACAGCCCGGGAATGGCGCGAGAAGGCCGACGCGGAGAACTTGTCGATCCGCGAGCTCATCATCGCGGTGACCGGCCGTCAGTCGTTCATCGGCTCGGCGGCCACCATCGCCCGCGACATTAACGACCTCGTGCAGGCCGACGCCAGCGACGGTTTCATCCTGGTGCCGCACATCACGCCCGGCGGCCTGGACGAGTTCGCCGGCGCAGTCGTGCCACTGCTGCAAGAGCGGGGCGTGTTCCGCGCCGAGTACGAGGGCACCACCCTGCGGGATCATCTGGGCCTGGCGCCGCTCGGTTCCGCCGTGGCAGCCGGGAGGGCGGCCTCATGAGGTTCCTGCTCATCACGCTGATCGTGCACGCGCCCGACCCGCTGACCGGGGCCCAGAAGCCGACGTCGGCGAGGTTCGCCGAGGTGCTCGACAACGCGCGCCTGGCCGAGGAACTGGGCTTCGACGGATTCGGCGTGGGGGAGCGGCACGAACGCCCGTTCATCTCCTCGTCGCCGCCGGTCGTGCTGAGTCACGTCGCCGCGCTGACGTCGCGGATCAGGCTGTTCACGGCAGTGACCACGCTGAGCCTGCTCGATCCCGTCCGGGCGTACGAGGACTACGCCACGCTGGATCACTTGTCCGGCGGCCGCCTTGAGCTGATCATCGGGAAGGGAAACGGGGCAGCTCAGCGCGAGCTGTTCAGTGTGACGCCGGACGACCAGTGGGACCGCAACGCCGAGAGCTATGAGCTGTTCCGCGATATCTGGCGGCATCACCGGGTCACCGCACGGCCGCGCTTCCGGCCAGCCCTGAACGACGCGGAGGTGTGGCCGCTGCCGCTCCAGCAGCCCATCCGCGTCTGGCACGGCAGCGCCACCAGCCGGGAATCAGTCGACCTTGCGGCGCGATACGGGGACCCGCTGTTCTCCGCCAATGTCACCAAGCCGATCGAGCCGTACGCGGAGCCGGTGCGGTACTACCGGGAGCGGTGGGAGCACTACGGTCACGATCCGGCTGCTGCCGTGGTCGGCGCGGGCTCGGCCGGCTACTACGCGACCGCCAGCTCGCAGCAGGCGCTGGCTACCTACCGGCCCATCTTCGATGCCCAGCGGGCGTTCCAGCGCACGCTCGGCCTCGAACCGGTCTTCACCGACCTCGACGACTTCGTGGCGCGCAGCTCCGCGCTCATCGGCAGCCCGCAGCAGGTCATCGACAAGGTCCGCCGCTACCACGAGCAGTTCGGGCACAGCGTCCTGCACCTGCACGCGGACGCGGGCGGCCTGACCAACGCCCAGCACCGGGATTCGCTTGAGCTGTTCCAGGCGGAGATCGCACCGGTGCTGCGGCGCGAGATTCCTGATCCGCCGTGGCCCTGGGGGCCCGTGGGTCTCGACGGCCCTGGCCTTGCGGCCGAACCTGCACGCGAACGCGAACCGAGCGCTCCCGGACTGACCACCACGGGCTGACAGGAGACCATCGTCATGACCAGCACGCCGCTCGCCATCCTGGACCTCGTCCCGATCTCGGCCGGATCCACGCCGCCGCAGGCCCTGCGCAACAGCCTGGATCTGGCCTGCCAGGCCGAACGGGCCGGCTATGCCCGGTACTGGTTCGCCGAGCATCACCTCAACCCCGGCGTCGCGGGTACCTCGCCGGCGGTCATGATCGCGCTGACCGCTGCCGCAACCTCGTCGATCCGGCTGGGATCCGGCGCCGTTCAGATGGGCCACCGCACCGCCCTGGCGACGGTGGAAGAGTTTGGCCTGATCGACGCGCTGTACCCGGGACGGCTAGACCTCGGCCTCGGCCGGTCCGGCGGGCGCCCGGCGGCCGCGAAAGCGGGCGCGGCCGCCAGCCCCGGCCAGGCTGCCATAGGGGAGAGTGGAACGGCTGCGGTAACACCCCTGGCAGCCGAGCCGGCCGGGGCGGATGGCAACGGGCTCCTGATCCCGCCCCGGTTCTCGCTGGAGCGTCTGCTCGCCTCGCCGCGACTGGCCCTGCACAAGCGCCTGCTCCAGCTTCCGGGCGCCGAGCCGCAGAATTACACCGAGCAGGTCGAGGATGTCCTGGCTCTGCTTGCCGGCACCTTTGCCTCTGCCGACGGCATCGGGGCGCACGTCCACCCGGGCGAGGGCGCGGGCGTTCAGGTGTGGATCCTCGGCAGCAGTGGCGGCGAGAGCGCGCAGGTCGCCGGCGAACGCGGCCTCCGGTTCGCCGCCAACTACCACGTCAGCCCGGCCACGGTGCTGGAGGCAGTGGAGGGCTACCGGTCTGCGTTCCGGCCGTCGGCCGAGCTGAGCCGGCCGTACGTCAGCGTGTCCGCTGACGTTGTCGTGGGACCGGACGAGCCGACCGCGCGGGAGCTTGCCTCCGGCTACGGCCTGTGGGTTCGCAGCATCCGGACCGCGGAGGGCGCGATCCCGTTCCCCGGCCCGGCGCAGGCACGGGCACATCCATGGACGGAGGACGACCGCGCGCTGGTGGCGGACCGGGTAGACACTCAGTTCGTCGGCACGCCCAAGCAGGTCGCCGACAAGCTCGAGCAGCTCAGAGATGGCACGCAGGCGGACGAGCTCATCGTCACGACGATCACGCACCGGCACGCCGACCGGATCCGGTCCTATCAGCTGCTGGCCGACGAGTGGCAGCAGCGCTAGACCTCAGGCTGCCGGGTCCGGGCCGTCTGGGACCAGTTCGATGTCGGCCGGCGTGAGTTCGTGACCGCTCGCGCACCGTACCTCGGCGCGCACCTCGCCGCCGCAGCCACGGTGCTGCATCCGCACGCGGGCCGGCCCGAGCCATCGCTCGCCCCACTGCATCATGGCGGCGAGGACCGGCAGGAAGTCGGCACCCATTTCGGTCAGCCGGTACTCCTGCCGCGTCCGCTCGCCCGGATTGCGGTACGGCTGCTGCTCGAGCAGGCCAGCGGCGACCAGGTCCTTGAGGCGCGCGGCGGCGACCGACTCGCTGATGCCGACCCGGTCGCCGAAGTCGTCGAAGCGCGTCGTTCCGTAGAAGGCCTCGCGCAGGATGAGGAATGCCGAGCGGTTGCGGACGACGTCGAGCGCGCGCGCGATCGGGCACTGCGCTGCCCGCCAGCCCGAGCGCGGATCAAGGCGTCCCGTCAGAGTCAGGGTGAAATCCGGCACGTCACTCATCCTACCTGACTTGTGGAGACCGAAGTCAGGCTGTTAAGGTCTAACTACAGTTTTCCATAGCCAGCCTCGGCACCGTGGAGTACCAACTGATGCACTCGCTGCTGCGCCGCCGCGCTGACGCCTCGGCTGCCTCTGTCCTGGTGATTGTCTGCGCCGGGGTCGTGCTGGCCAGCCTGGACCTGTTCATCGTCAACGTGGCCCTGCCCGACATGGCGCGGGATCTGCGGGTAAGCAATCTGGCCGAGCTGTCCTGGGTGCTCAACGCCTACGCGATCGTCTATGCCGCCCTGCTCGTGCTCTTCGGCCGGCTGTCCGAGGGCCGCCGGCGCGAGAACGGCTTCCTGCTAGGCGTCCTGATCTTCACCGTCGCCTCGGCGGCGTGCGGTGCCGCCAGCGATCTGGCGATGCTCGTCGCCTTCCGGGTGATCCAGGCCGCCGGAGCCGCACTGCTGACGCCCACATCGCTCTCGCTGGTGCTCGCGACCGCCGCCCCCGAGCGCCGGCACGGCGCCGTCCGCGCCTGGACTGCGGTCGGCGGTCTGGCGGCCGCTCTCGGACCCGTTGCGGGCGGGCTGCTTGTCGCGGTGAGCTGGCGCTGGGTCTTCCTGGTCAACGTTCCTGTCGGCATTGCCGCTCTCGTCGTCGGCTGGCGGCGCCTGCCGCGAGTTGCCGGTCATCCGGTGTCCCGGCCCGACGCACTGGCCGCGGTCCTGGTGACGGCGGGCGTTTCAGCACTGTCGCTCGGGCTCGTTCAGGGAAACGACTGGGGCTGGGGCTCGGCCGCGACGATCGGCTGCCTGTCCGGGGCTGCCCTTGTCCTCGGGCTGTTCGGCCTGCACTGCGCGCGCCACCGGAATCCGCTGATCGATGGCCGCCTGTTCACTTCCCGGATGTTCACCGGGTCCAGCATCGTCGCGATCGTGTTCTCGGTCGCCTTCGGCGCGATGCTGCTGTCGCGCGTCCTCTTCGCGCAGGACGTGTGGGGCTGGTCGGCACTGGTCACGGGCTTGTCGATCGCTCCAGGCCCGCTGATGGTGCCACTGTTCTCTTTCCTGGTTGCGGGCAAGCTCATCGCGCGTTTCGGCACCGGCCCGGTCATCGCGGCCGGATCTCTGACCTTCGCCGCCGGAGCCGCCTGGTGGGCCCTGTCGATAGGCGCTGCGCCCGACTATGTCGGCGAGGCACTCGGCGGCATGCTCCTGACGGGCGTCGGTGTCGGCCTGACGCTGCCCACGCTGATGGGAGCTGCCACTTCTGGGCTGCCACCGCACGCGTTCGCCACCGGGTCGGCGGTCGTGACGATGCTGCGCCAGGTCGGGCTCGCCATCGGCGTCGCCGCCCTCGTCGCCGTGCTCGGCACGCCGCACGGGACGAGCGCAACGCTGACGGCGTACCGGCACGGCTGGGAGATGGTCGCCCTCGCATCGGTTCTGGCGGCCCTGGCCGGCGGAGTCCTGCTCTGGCAGCGCCCGCGGCCACGCCGGCGTGCGGCGTCGGTCGCTCCAGACGGCGCTGGGACGACTGAGTCAACGCCAGCCGCGCATTACTGACGCGCGAGCAACTATTTGTGAACATCTAGCTACGGACTGTAGCCTTGGCCGGGAATGAGTACAGCGCTGTGCCCGGTCCTGGTCGGACGTGACACCGAAGTAGGGATGCTCACGGCCGTGCTGGATCGCGCTGCTAACCAGCACGGCGGCATGATCTTCCTGGCTGGCGAGCCGGGCGTCGGAAAATCCCGGCTTGCCCGAGAAATCGCTGATCTAGCCGAATCGCGGGGCAGCCGGGTCTTTGCCGGGCGCGCGTCGGACTCGGGAGCGCGCATCCCCTACCGGCCGGTCACGGAGGCGCTGATGCGCGCCGCTCGCGCCGGATTCCGGCCTGACCTGCACAAGGTCGGTGAGTATCGGGCCGCTCTGGGCTCGCTCGTGCCGGAGTGGCGGCCCGCAGCGGCGGACGCCGGCGCCGAGACATCTGGCCCGATCATGGGCGAGGGACTGCTGCGCCTCCTGGCATCGTGTGGCGGATCCAGTGCGCTGCTCGTCCTCGAGGACCTGCAGTGGGCTGACGAGCAGACCCTGGCCGTTGTCAGGTACCTGACCGACCAGGTGAGCGAGGCAGGTGTCGTCTGCCTGGCGACCGTCCGGGACTCCGAGCTCTCGGATGCCCTCGACTTCGCGCGTTCTGCCGAGGCACGCGGCAGGGCCGCCCTGATCACGCTGCCGAGGCTGACGCCTGCTGCCGTCGAGCTGATGGCCGCGGCATGCGATCGCCGCGCGCCGATGCCGGAGGCTGTCCGCGAGCTGCTCGACGAGTGTGAGGGCCTGCCCTTTGCGGTGGAGGAGGTTCTGGCGGCTATGTCAGAAGGCGACGACAGCGCGACGCCCGGCGGCCGGGCGGCGCCGAAGACGGCGGCGGCGAGCCTGCCCGTTTCCATCACGAGGTCGGTAGCGCAGCGGCTCGCCATGCTCGGACCTGACGTGCGCGCCGTCCTGCAGGCAGCAGCAGTACTCGGCATCGAGTTTGACGAGGTCTCGCTTCTCGCAGTCGCTGATGTGCCCGCGGACGCCGCCAGCGCCGCGCTCGACGGGGCGTGCGATGCCCTGCTGGTCGAGGCGGCCGAGAGCGGCGAGCGCAGGTTCAGGTTCCGGCACAGTCTGACGCGCCGTGCTGTCCTGGACGGCCTGCTGGCACCGGACCGGGCGGAGTTGTCGCGGCGCGCCTCGGCTGCGATTGAGCGTGATCATCCCGGGCTGCCCGATGACTGGTGCGAGATTGCGGCCGAACTGCACACCGGAGCTGGCAACTATGTCCGCGCTGCCACGCTGATGCTCGAGGCCGGGCGCCGCGCTGCCGGGCGAGGTGCCCTGATGGCGGCGCGTTCGCTGCTGGAGGCCGCAGCGGAAGCGCTCGCCAGGACGCCCGGCGCCGACACGATTCTGGACCTGGATATCGACGAGGCGCTGTTCCGGGTTCTGGTTCTGATCGGGGATGCGCCACAGCTCGCCGCCGCCGCCGGCCGGATTATGGCCGTGCTGGAGCACCCGGCCGTCGAGGAGCGCAGGCGAGCCCAGCTCATGATCATGACGGCGCGGGTAGTTCATCAGCCGGATCTGGACGCTGCCGTCGCGCAGCTGGACGCTGGCCGGGAGCTCGGCGGGCAGCTGGGGGACAACGAGCTGACGAGCTCCGCCGATGCCGAGGCGGCCCGCTGCGCCGCGGACAGCGGTGACCTCGAGGGCGCGATCAAGCGGGCGCAGTCATCGCTTGACGCTGCCGTCTCAGCGGGACTCACGGGCTGGGCCGCCGACAACGCGGTCGAGGCGCTGCAGGTCATCGGCCGGCAGGAACGCGTCCGGGACATCGCCGCGGCACGGAGCGCCTTCGAGCGCGCCTACCAGATCGCCACCGACGCGGGCAGCGTGACCCAGCGCGTCGGTGCTCTGATCGAGCTCGGGACCATCGAGATGCTCGACGAGGGGAGCGGCCGGCAACTCGCCGCAGCCGGCGAACTGGCTCACGCGTCTGGCGCACTGTCGGCTGCCGCGGTGATCGACTTGAAACTCGGCCTCTTGCAGACGCTCGGGACGGACCTTGACCAGGCCCGGAAACTCACCAGCCGGTGCGAGCAGAAGGCGCGCAGAATCGGCGCGGCCCGCGTGGAGGCGCTGGCAATCACCGCGCAGGCGCTCGCCAGCGCCATCGACGGAGATCCTGAGGCCGCCGAGACACTGGCGCGGCGGGCCGAGAGCGTCATGCCGGGTAACGCGGAGATCCTCTTCACGACGCACGGCCTGGTGCGGGTGGCAGCATCGCTTTCCCGCGATGACGTAGCGAGCGCGCTCAGCGAAAGCGACATCGCGATGGCGTATGCGGACGACGTCCCGGAGAACGCGCCGAGACTAGCCTGGGCGCTCTGGCCGCTGCTGCATGCGATCACCGGACCGGACGGTCCCGCGGCGCTCGACCGGGCGCGCGCAGAGAGCCTGGCCATGAAATGGAATCGCGGCTTCTTCGCTTACGCGGATGCCGTCATCGCCGGGCGAAACGGAGACCTGCGGCAGGCCACAGCGCTTGCATCCCGGGCGGAGGAGATGCTCACGCCCTTCGCGCCGCGATGGAACCATCTGGCGCGCTGGCTCGTCGCGCCGTCGGCGTTCGAGCACAGCTGGGGTGAGCCGGTGCGATGGCTGCACGACGCGTCGGCCAGCTTCACCGAGTCGGCTCAGCATCAGCTCGCGGCGTCGTGCCAGGCCACCCTGAGGCGAGCCGGGCACGCGGCGGCGCCGGTCAACGGCAGGCGTGCGAGCGTCCCGGAGCCCCTACGGAGCAAGGGCATCACCGCCCGCGAGATGGACATCCTCCGGCTCGTCGCCGACGGGCTGTCGAACAGCCAGATCGCTCAGCGGCTGTGCCTGTCACGCAAGACGGTGGAGTCGCACGTGGCGAGCCTCATCGCCAAGACTGACAGATCCGGGCGCTGCCAGCTCGTCGCCGACGCGGCGCGCACGTTCGCGACCTAGGCCGGACGCTGGTCAGGGAAGCTCGGGGACGAGGACGTCGCTCAGCCGGGCGCGCAGGCGCGCAGGCATGTCGACGCTCTCGGGCGCCAGGAGCCACTGGATCTGCAGGCCGTCGATGAGGGCGACGAGGTCGGTCTCGAGCCCGCTGGTGTCCGCGCCGGGGCGCAGCAGGTCGCGGGCAGCAAGGTCCTGCAGCGCCCGCCGGACTTGCGTGCGGGTTCGCTCGTAGCGGGCGACGAAATACTGGTGGGCGGGATGGCCGGGGTCAGCTGCCTCGGTGGACAGCACCGCGAAGAGGCTGACGATACCGGCATTCGCCTGGTTGTGCGCGACCAGCCGGACCATGCTGGCGAAGAACTCCAGCCCGCTCTGGCCTGCTGCGCCGCCGGGGAAGAAGCGCTCGCTGTCCAGCCGGTCGCGCTCTTCGAGGACAGCCTCGAGCAGGGATTCCTTTGTCGGAAAGTGGTGCAGCAGCCCGGCACGAGATACACCGCAGTCGGCGGCGATCTGCAGCATGCTGGCGTTGCGGTAGCCGAGCGCGCTGAACGCCTGGAAGGCAGCCTGGATGATCTGCGCTCGCCTCTGCTGGCCCTTGGGATAGTTACGCCCCGCCGGCCTGCTAGTGCGTGTCGTCAAAGTTGACCGCCGTTTCCTCCAGGCTCTTGCCCGTCTCAAGATACCGACAGTATTGTCGGTTTTTGAGGAGCGGGAGCCTTCGATCAGGAATACGGGAGCGTGCTCGTGCCGAAGATGTCTGTCCAGCTGTACTCCGCGCGCCAGGAGCTGGCCGCCGATCCCGACGCGACTCTGGCCCGCCTGGCTGATCTGGGCGTGCGCAACGTGGAAGCATTCGGCTTCGTCGGCGACGCCGCCGGGCTGGCAGCCCGGCTGAAGAGCCACGGCCTGTCCGCTCCGACTGGCCATGCGACCCTGCTGTCGCCCGGCCAGTCCATGGGCGGCCGTCCGGTGCCGGGCCATGCGGAGACGTTTGAGGCTGCACGGGAGCTGGGCGTTCAGATCGTGATCGACCCGTTCGTGCCGCCGGAGCGGTGGGCAGACCCGGCGGACATCGCCCGGACGGCGGCGCTGCTGAACGATGCGGCAGTCGAGGCGGCCGGCCACGGGCTGACGGTCGGCTATCACAATCACTCGCAGGAGTTCGCGCATTCCTTCGACGGCGTGAGCGCGCTCGAGCTGTTCGCCGGCCAGCTTGACGACGGCGTCATCCTCGAGGTCGACGTGTTCTGGGCCGCGGCCGGCGGGCACGACGTCCCGGCCCTGCTCACGCGGCTCGGCTCCCGGGTGCGGGCGATCCACGTCAAGGACGGGCCCGTCATCGACGACCCCTTCTCCTCCGGTGCTCCCGTCGACCAGAGCTCGCTGGGGCAGGTACCCCTCGGGCAGGGAGAGGTGCCGATCGGGGCGATCCTGGATGCGGCGCCGGCAGCGGAGTACGCCGTGATCGAGTTCGACCACTACGACGGCGATATCTTCGACGGGATCGCGGAGGGCATCCGCTTCCTGGCGGAGCGGGGCATTAGCTGATGGGCAGCCAGCCCGTCGGCGTCGGCCTTGTCGGCGCCGGGGTGATCAGCAACCAGTACCTGGAGAACCTGGCGGCGTTCCCCGATGTCCGCGTGGTCATCGTCGGGGACATCGACACCGGCCGGGCTGAGGTACAGGCCGCCACATACGAAGTGCCGGAGTGGGGGACAGGCACTGCCGTCCTGGCGCACCCGGACGTCGAGATCGTCGTCAACCTCACGATCCCGGCGGCTCATGCCGAGGTCAGCTCGGCGGCGCTGCGGGTGGGCAAGCATGTCTGGTCCGAGAAGCCGCTCGCGGTCGACCGGATGAGTGCCCGCGCGCTGCTCGAGCAGGCGGCTGCGGCCGGCCTGCGGGTGGGCGTCGCGCCCGACACCGTGCTCGGCCCGGGCGTGCAGACCGCCCGGCGCGCCATCGCGCGTGGTGACATCGGAACGCCGCTCTCTGCGCAGACCGTCATGCAGTACGCGGGACCGGATGCCTGGCACCCGAGCCCGGAGTTCCTGTTCGCGCGCGGGGCGGGGCCCTTGTATGACATGGGCCCGTACTACGTGACCGTGCTGGTGAACCTCTTCGGCCCGGTAGCCCGCGTCGCGGCCGTCGGCTCGACCAGCCGGAAGGTGCGCACGATCCAGTCCGGCGCGCGCGCAGGCACCACGTTCCCGGTCGAGGTGCCCACGCACGTCGCAGCGCTCGCGCAGTTCGAGAGCGGTGAGGTAAGCCAGAGCGTGTTCAGCTTCGACTCGCCCCTGACGCGTACCGGCGTGGTCGAGATCACCGGTACCGAGGCCACGCTCACGATGCCCGACCCGAATGCCTTCGCCGGAGCCGTGCGGATCACCCGGGCTCAGGCTCACGGCGGCGACCGTGAGTGGGAGACGGTCGTCCCGGTCGGGATCGAGACGGGGCGCGGTATCGGCGTCCTCGACATGGCACGCGCCATCCGGTCGGGTGAGCCGCACATTGCGAACGGCGAAGTCGGCTACCACGTGCTCGACACCCTGGTGTCGATCGACGAGGCAGTGACCTCGGGCGAGACCGTGCCCGTCGAGAGCTCCGTCGGCGCGATTCCGCTGGTGCCGGAGGACCGGGACCCGTTCATACTGACGCTGTGAGCGAGCCTGCGACCGCACCCGCGACCGAGCCCGCGGCGGCGCCAATGAGGGCCGGGTTCATCGGCGGCGGCTTCATGGGCGCCGTGCACACGCGGGCCAGCCGGGCGGCGCGGGCCCGCCTCGTTGCCATCGCCAGTTCCTCACCGGAGCGCGGCCGCGCGGCTGCAGCCGAACTGGGGGTCGAGCGCGCCGAAGCGGACGCGGCCGCCCTGGTGCGCGGCGGCGATCTCGATGTCGTCCACGTGTGCAGCCCGAACCAGGACCACGCCGAGCACACGCTGGCAGCGCTGGCCAGCGGCCTGCACGTGATCTGCGAGAAGCCGCTCGCCACCTCCGCTGCTGACGCGCGGCGGCTGACCGAGGCGGCAGGCGCAGCGGGACTGGTCGGGGCGGTTCCCTTCGTGTACCGCTACCACCCGATGGTGCGCCAGGCCCGCGCGCTCGTCGCGGCCGGGGCCATCGGCACCGTGCTGACGCTCGACGCCGCTTACCTCCAGGACTGGCTGCTGCAGCCCGGCGACCAGAACTGGCGGACAGACTCCGCGGCCGGCGGACCCTCGCGCGCCTTCGCGGACATCGGCTCCCACGTGTGCGACCTGCTCGAGTTCGTCACCGGCGAGCGCATCCGGCGCCTCACCGCGCGGACGCGGACCGTGTTCGACAAGCGCGGAGCCGGGGGCACGGTCGCCAACGAGGACATCGCCGCGCTGCTCGTCGAGCTGAGCTCCGGCGCGCTCGGCACGGTGCTGATCAGCCAGCTCGCGGCCGGCCGCAAGAATGCGCTGATCCTGGAACTGCACGGCAGCCGGGAAAGCGTGCGCTTCGAGCAGGAACGCCCGGAGGAGCTCTGGATCGGCCGGCGCGAGGGCTCTCAGCTGCTGCTGCGCGACCCCGCGGCCGCAGCACCAGACGCAGCCCGCCTTTCCGTGCTGCCGGCCGGGCATCCGCTCGGTTACCAGGACGCTTTCACTGCGTTCGTCGCGGACACCTACGCGGCGATCCGCGGTGAGCAGCGCGACGGCATGCCGGTGTTCGCGGACGGGCTGCGCGCCGCCGAGCTCACCGAGGCCGTCCTCGCCTCGGCGGCGGACCGTACCTGGACCGATGTCCCGGCGGTCAGCTGAGCTGAGCCACGGACGGCTGAAACAGGGCTCACGACACGAAAGGCTGAGTACATGGCCGCATCGACGCACCCGGTCACTCTGTTCACCGGCCAATGGGCCGACATGCCGTTTGAGGAGGTAGCCCGGCTCGCACGGGACTGGGGCTACGACGGGCTGGAGATCGCCGCCTCGGGCGACCACCTCGACCTCGAGCGTGCCGATACCGACGACGCCTATTCCGCGTCCCGGCTCGAGATCCTCGACCGCTACAGCCTGAAGACCTACGCGATCTCGAACCACCTCGCGGGCCAGGCGGTCTGCGACGCGCCGATCGACTTCCGCCACGAGGCGATCCTGCGGTCGTACATCTGGGGCGACGGCGAGGCGGAAGGCGTCCGGCAGCGTGCCGCCGAGGACATGAAACGCGCGGCGCGGGTAGCCCGGAAGCTGGGAGTCGACACGGTTGTCGGCTTCACCGGCTCCTCGGTGTGGCCGTACGTGGCAATGTTCCCGCCGGTGCCCGCCACAGTGATCGAGGCCGGGTATGAGGACTTCGCCCGGCGCTGGAATCCCATCCTCGATGTGTTCGACGCCGAGGGCGTCCGCTTCGCGCACGAGGTTCACCCTGGCGAGGTCGCCTATGACTACTGGACGAGCGTGCGCGCGCTGGAGGCGATCGGCCACCGCGAGGCATTCGGCTTCAACTGGGATCCCAGTCACATGATGTGGCAGAACATCGACCCAGTCGGATTTATCACCGACTTCGCCGACCGGATCTACCACGTGGACTGCAAGGACACCCGGCTCCGGCCGCGAAACGGGCGGGCCGGCGTACTCGGCTCGCACCTGCCCTGGGGTGACCCCCGCCGGGCCTGGGACTTCGTCTCGACCGGCCACGGCGACGTGCCCTGGGAAGACGCCTTCCGTGCACTCAACGCGATCGGCTACGCCGGGCCGATCTCGATCGAGTGGGAGGACGCCGGGATGAACCGGCTGCATGGTGCCGCCGAGGCCGTGGAGTTCGTCCGGTCCCTGCTGTGGGAACTGCCGGAGGCGCCGTTCGACGCGGCGTTCTCCAGGCAGTAAGTACCGTTGCGCAAGGCCGCCGCTCCGCTGTCGCCGGGTCAGCTGCCGTCCGGGAAGCCGCCGCGCAGGGAGAGCACCGGATAGTCCGGCAGGCTCGACGGAGCGGGCAGTTGCGCGCGCCAGCCGTCCGGGTACGGTCGCATGCCCTGGAGCAGCACCGAGGCGGCAGCCGCGTCGCCCGCGATCGGCTGGAGGGCTGTGCGCAGGTCCGGGTACGCGGCCGGGCCGAAGCGCTTAGTAAGGCGCACCTCAACCTCGTTTGCCCAGCGCACATAGCACTCCCGGGCCTGCTGACCCTCGCCGGTGAGGCGAGCCATCGTGAAGCGGCTACCCGGAGGCGTGCCGACCTCGAGATACCCGCGCTTGGCCAGAATCCCAGTCCAGTTGTCGATGGCCATCCGCGCGACTCCGGTCCGGGCCGGGAGCGCCGAGACGCGGACGCCGCTGTCGTCGAGCACTCGCAGGACGCTGGCGGTGACAGCGAGCCTGGAGACGCGGTCCGCGGTGTAGATCCCGAGCTCGAGGTCGGACTGCTTCTCGAAGTCGAGGGCAAGAGCGAGCAGCACTTTCGACACCAGCGCGGGCAGACCGAGCGCCGCCAGGTCGTTCTCACCGCCGCTCGCCCGGAGGCGCGGCTCCCCGACAGGCAGATAGTCCGGCAGCTCCAGCTCCAGCTGGCCGGCGATGGCTGCCAGTGCGTTGCGCAGCTCCGCGATCGCCGCAGCGCCGAAGCGCTCGCGCCACCGTGCTTCGATCTCGGCCTCGAGCGGCCGCCAGACATCTCGCGCTTGCTGACCCGCCGCGGACAGGCGCACGACCCGCGCCGCTGCCGCGGTCCTGCTGCCCGTCTCGCCGGCTCCGCTGACCGTGAGGTAGCCCCACCAGGCCGCGAGTCGCTTGACGAGAGTTCGCATCGCCGGGGCGGTGAGCCGCGACTGGCGGACGAGGTCGCCGACCCGGATGCCGTCCTCGGAGACGTAGCGCAGGCAGTGCACCCACATCGGATACGAGACGAGCCACGGCGCACCGGGCCGTCCGCCCGTCGAGCCATGCCGCGTCGTACGGTGCGGCATCACGTGCTCGAACTCGTTGTCCAGCTCGACCGTGAAGGCCACGAGCAGATGAGAAAGCTGGGCCGACAGCGCCAGCCGGCCGCCCCCGCCATCAGAGTCAGGCACGCGCACCATCATCGCCGGCCTCACGCCGTCGCGATCTACCGCAGGGTCGTTAGGTAGCCGATCCGCCGGTGGCCAGGCGCATGAGCTCGGTGTCGAGGTCGACGGAGACCTCGGCGCCGCCGTCGCCGCCGAATTCATGCTGGTAGCTCTGCCAGGACTCATCCCTGATCTTCTGCGCGATGTCGCTCTCCATCAGCAGCACGAGTTCGACGGCAGCCCGCTCGATGCGCCTGGCCAGGGCCGGGTCCTGCCAGTCTTCGGGTGCCGCGAAGAGCGACGTCGGCGTGGTCATGGTCCGGAGGTAGGCGAACAGGGAGCGCATCTGGTCATCCGCGACCAGGGAGTGCCGGGCGGTGCCGGCTGTGGCCGCCAGCACGACTGGCTTCGCGATGAGCAGGTCGTCGTCGAGGATGTCGAAGAACGAGGTGAACAGCCCGCTCTGCCCCGCCTTATAGACCGGCGTCGCGGCGACAATGCCGTCCGCCTCGCTGAGCGCCGTGATCGCCTGCCGCAGTTTCGCCGAGGTCAGCTGCGTGACCAGCCCGGTGGCGATGTCCGTAGCGAGCTCGCGGAGCTCGACGACGGTCGTTATCACAGTCCGGCCGTGCGCCTGCGCCACTGTGGCGGCGCCGTCGGCGATGCGGTCGGCGAGCAGCCTCGTCGACGACGGCGCGGACGTGCCCGCGCTCACGACGGCGAGCCTGAGCGGCCTGGTGCTGTCCGGGTTCATGAGTGTTCGGTTTCCTCTTCGGTGGTGACGGCTGCTGCAGGTCGCGAGTCGGCGGCTCGTCCGGCTAGCTTGCGGCCGATCCGCTCCAGTTCCGCCTGCTCCGGGCGGGTCAGCCGGGCCCGGACCGCATGAGCGACGCTGCGGGCGTGACGCCGGCCGATCTGGCGCTGGAGGTCGCGCCCGGCCCCGGTGAGCGAGAGGCGGATCCCGCGTCCGTCGGCAGTGTCCGGCTCGCGCCGTACAAGGCCACGGTCGACGAGCCGCGCCACCAGCCGGGACAGTGCCGGCTGGCTGAGCAGCACGCGATGGTTCAGGTCACTGATGCGCTCCGGCTCCGCGCACTTGGCCAGCGTGTAGAGCACGTCGTACTCGCGCATCGAGGCTTCGGCCCAGATGTCCTCGGCAGCGAACTCGCGCATCAGCACCGCGTGAGCGGTCAGCAGAGCCTCCCACGCGTCGTTCGCGTGCTGCGTGCCGCCCGGCTGCGTGCCGCCCGGCTGGGTGCCGCCGGTCATCACAGCTGCGGGTACTCGGCCTGGACCTCCGGGCCGGAGTCCTGGTACGGGGACTGGCCGGTGACGTTGTCACCGCGATTGGCGTGCGGTCGCGGCTGACGCGGGGCGTGGTCGCCGTACCTGGCCCGCACCAGCCTCGCGTGCGTCGGGGCGTCCGCTGCCTCCGGGTCGCGGCGCGCCTCGAGTTCCTTGCGGAGAACGGGAACGACCTCGCCGCCGAGCAGGTCAAGCTGGTCGAGAACGGTCTTCAGCGGCAGGCCGGCGTGGTCCACCAGGAACAGCTGGCGCTGGTAGTCGCCGAAGTGCTCGCGGAAGGTCAGCGTCTTGTCGATGACCTCCTGCGGGCTGCCTACCGACAGCGGTGTGGCATCCATGAAGTCCTCCATGGACGGCCCGTGCCCGTAGACCGGCGCCTCGTTGAAGTACGGCCGGAACTCGCGCTTCGCGTCCTGGGAGTTGCGGGCGATGTAGGCCTGGCCGCCGAGGCCGACGATCGCCTGCTTCTCGGTGCCGTGTCCGTAGTGGGCGTAGCGCTGCCGGTAGAAGCGGATCAGCCGGATGTAATGCTCCTTCGGCCAGAAGATGTTGTTAGCGAAGAAGCCGTCGCCGTAATACGCAGCCTGCTCTGCGATCTCCGGCGTGCGGATCGAGCCGTGCCAGACGAACGGCGGGACGTCGTCCAGCGGGCGGGGGATCGAGGTGAACCCCTGCAGCGGCGTGCGGTACTTGCCCTCCCAGTCCACCACGTCCTCGCGCCACAGCCGGTGCAGCAGGTTGTAGTTCTCCAGCGCAAGCGGCAGGCCCTGCCGGATGTCCTGGCCGAACCACGGATACACCGGCGCGGTGTTGCCGCGGCCGAGCATCACGTCGTTCCGGCCCTTCGACAGGTGCTGGAGCATCGCGTACTCCTCGGCGATCCGCACCGGGTCGTTGGTCGTGATGAGCGTCGTGGCCGTCGACAGGATCAGCTTCCTGGTGCTCGCGGCGACGTAGGCGAGCAGCGTAGTGGGCGCGGACGAGAAGAACGGCGGATTGTGATGCTCTCCGATCGCGAAGACGTCGAGTCCGGCATCCTCCGCCTTCTGGGCGATCTGCACAACGGCGTCGATCCGCTCGCCTTCGCTGGGCGTCTCGCCGGTCACCGGATCTCTGGTGATGTCGCTGACCGAGAAAATGCCGAACTGCATGCCGCGCCTCCAGGCTCGAACCGCTAAAGATATATGCGTTTGCATGTACCTCAACAAAATGAGGGCGCGGCTATTCCTGCTTGGGTCGATCGGGCTGCGGACCTGCTCGGGTTACTCGCTCAGGGCACGCAGGAAGTCACGGGCCCAGCGGGCCACGTCGTGCTCGCGGACGCGCCGGCGCATGGCGCGCATCCGGCGCCGCGCCTCGGCGGGCGGGGTGGTGGCCGCCGCCACGATCGCGTCTTTCAGCCCCTCGATGTCGTGCGGATTGACCAGGAATGCACCGGTCAGCTCGTCCGCCGCACCGGTGAACTCGCTGAGCACCAGCGTGCCGTTCTCGTCGAAGCGGCAGGCGACATACTCCTTGGCGACCAGGTTCATTCCGTCCCGCAGCGGCGTCACCAGCATGACGTCGGCGGCGAGGTACAGAGCCGCCATCTCCTCGCGCGGATAGGACTGATGCAGATAGCTGACCGGCGGGTACCCGATCTCGCCGTGCTTGCCGTTGATGCGGCCGACGGTCACCTCGACCTCGTCCCGCAGCTCGCGGTAGGCCTCCACCCGCTCGCGGCTCGGGCTGGCCACCTGGACCAGCACGGGCTGCACTCCGAGCCGCCCTTCGTCCAGGAGTTCCCCGTAGGCGGTCAGGCGGTGCAGGATCCCCTTGGTGTAGTCGAGCCGGTCCACGCCGAGGAGCACCAGCTCAGGGTCGCCGAGCGCGTGCCGGATCTCCGTGGCCCGCTTTCTGACCTCGGTACGCTGCGCGATCTCGGTGAGGCCCGCTGCGTCGATAGAGATAGGAAACGAGGCAGCCTGCACCTCGCGCACCCGGCCGGGCTGGCCCACCTGGACGATATGACCGTGGGTGGTCACTCCGGTAGCGCGCTGGCAGGCCCGGATGAAGTTCGCGACATCCCCGCGCCGCTGGAATCCGACCAGGTCGGCCCCGAGCAGTCCCTCGACCACCTGACGGCGCCACGGAAGCTGCGCGAAGATCTCGTAGCCGGGGAACGGGATGTGGTTGAAGAACCCGATCCGGACGTCGTCGCGCTGCTCGCGGAGCATCCGCGGCACAAGCTGGAGCTGGTAGTCGTGGATCCAGACGGTCGCGCCGGGGTCCGCCTGCCGCGCCGCGGCGTCGGCGAAGCGCTGATTTACCCGGACGTAGGTCTGCCACCAGCGACGGTCGAAGACAGGCGGCGCGATCACGTCGTGGTACAGCGGCCACAGCGTGGCGTTACAGAAGCCCTCGTAGAAGTCCCGCACTTCGTCCTCGGACAGGCCGATCGCGACCAGCCTCAGCCCGTCCACCGTGAACGGTGCGAGGGGCGGGCCTGCGTCGCCCGTCCAGCCGATCCAGGAACCGCCAGACTCGCGCATGACCGGCTCGAGGGCGGTGACCAGCCCGCCAGGGCTCGGCCGCCAGCTGGTCTCGCCGTCTGTTTCTTCGACGCGGTCGACTGGAAGCCTGCTGGCGACCACGACGAGACTGCGGTCGTCCGGGCGAACTCGCTGATCGTCCCCGACCGGAGAGCTACCTGCTGGATCCATACCGCGCTTGCGCCGTACCTCTCAGATTCTTCGTGGCTGGTCTGGCCGTATCGGGCGAGCAGATCTCGACCGGGCGTGCAGTTCTCGACCAAGCGAGAGATATTCCCCGTTTATCCGAGGCAAAACGGGCAACAGCCGCCACGCAGGCCGCACGGGGCATGGCCGCCCGTCCGCGGTCTGGTCATTCACCGTTATGCCCAGGTAGACCAGGGTGGCCGTCGACCAGTCCGGCGATCATGGCCGTGAGCAGCCGCTCGACGCGGGGCTCCACGTCCACGATGGCGTGCGCGAGTCGGGGATCGCCCCGGTAGACCGCCGTCAGTTCCGGGCCTGGCGTCGCCATCTGCCAGAAGGCGCCCGACAGCGCGGTCGCGGCGGCCACGATGTCGACACCGTCACGCTCGGTCAGCCGGGGGAGCAGCAGGCATACAGCTGCGACGATCGCGTCTACCTCGGCCACGGTGACAAGCTTGAAGGCGAGCACGGCCTCGACCGAGACATTGCGCTCCAGGTTCAGCGGCGCCTGCGCGAGCAGGTCGCAGAACGTGCCGCGGGCGGCCAGTGTGCGCGCGAACGCGCGGGCGACCTGAGCGCCGACGCTGCCAGTTGTGTCAGCAGGCGAGCTGGCGGCCGGGTCGGCGCGGTCGGCCAGGACGGCCAGTTCGCCCCGCAGAGCAGCCGACCATTCGCGCCAGCCGTCCGCAGTGAGGCGCAGGAAGATCTCCTCGCGCGTCTCGAAGTAGCGCAGCAGAGCGGACTTGTGCATACCGACCTGCTCGGCGATACCGGTGAGGGTGACCTGGCGGATGCCCTGCCTGACGCCGAGGGCCCGCGCGGCATCGAGGATCGCCACCTCCCGCTGGAGCTTCGCTGAGGCGCTGCGGGCCCGCTGGAAGTCTGCCCGCTCGAAGTCTGCTGCCATCACCAGTTCACTATAACGCAACGGAGTTGTATTATTAAGAGAACGATGTTTTACTAAATCCATGGAGCTTCACGTACCGCAGACCTGGTTCATCACAGGGTCCTCGCGCGGCTTCGGCCGTGCGCTTGTACGGGCGGCGCTCAGCGCCGGCGATCAGGTGGCCGCGACGGCCCGCAAGCCAGAGCAGCTCAGCGACCTGGTCGCCGAGTACGGGGACCGCATTCAGCCAATCGCTCTCGATGTCACCGACGCGGGCGCCGCACGGAAGTCGATCGCGGAGGCGCGGACCCGTTTCGGCCGCCTCGACATCATCGTCAACAACGCCGGCTACGCCAACGTCTCGCCGATCGAGACCACCGACGACGTGGACTTCCGCGCGCAGTTCGAGACGAACTTCTGGGGTGTCTACAACGTCTCGAAGGCCGCCATCCCGGTGCTGCGCCAGCAGGGCGGCGGTCTGGTCATCCAGTTCTCGTCGACGGGCGGACGCGTTGGAGGCTCGCCGGGCATTGCCTCCTACCAGGCTGCCAAGTTCGCCATCGACGGGTTCAGCCGGGTACTGCAGGCGGAGACGGCGCCGTTCGGCGTCCGGGTACTCGTGGTCGAGCCCAGTGGCTTCAGAACGGACTGGGCGGGTTCCTCGATGATCGTGCGCGAGGTCCCGGACGAGTACGCGGCCACCGTCGGTGCGATGAATACCCGGGTGCGGCAGAATCCGGACGGGCCCGGCGATCCGGATCGCGCCGCCGAGATTCTCGTCCAGGTCGCCCGGCGGCGCGACATCCCGTACCACCTTCCGCTCGGCGTGACCGCAGTCGAGGCATCGATCCGGCTCGACGAGCAGCTTCTCGCGCAGGACCGCACGTGGGCCGATGTCGGCCGCTCAGCGGACTTTCGCGAGTCCTATCCGGCGGAGTTCCCGCCTGACGGAGCGGGCTGATGCGCGGTCGCTGAGACGCAAACCGCAAGACGTGTCAACCGGTCGGGGTTACTCAGCGTCATGTCAGTGTGCTGACGACACTGACGCTCGGGCAGGCGGCCGCGGGGCCGGGCCTGCTGATCGGTGCTGCCGCTCAGCTCACTCAGGTCCTCCGGCACGGGTTCAGCGAGGTCGAGGTCGCTGAGTTTGCGGCGGTCGGCCGACTGCTGATCTTCGCCGCAGCATGCCGGTGCGCCTGGTCGCTGTGGCAGTGGGCGACCCGCTCCGGCAGTTAACTCACGAAGCTACTCGTCGACCGCGTTAGCGTCCGTGGCAAGAACGGCATGCACGCCCTCGAGCTCCGACAGCGCCGCGGCCAGATCAGTGACCGGCTGTCTGCCGTGGACGTGGAGAGTCACCTGGACCATCGCGTGCCCGGCGGATTGTTCCGGGCTCTGGCCCATGGGCTCGGTGGCCATGTCGTCGATGCCGAAACCGCGGCTGGTCGTCTCGGCGATGAGCGTTCGCAGGATGCCGCGCCCGTCGGGATAGGTCACGCGCAGCGCGGAGATCGCTCCCGCCGATGTCGGCAGACGGCGGGTTATGACGGGAAACCCCAGCACGACCAGGAAGTAGACGCCCGTGGTGAGCGCCGCGAGCACGGGAAGACCTGCACCGGAGGCCGAGCCGATGGCAGCGGTGACCCAGATCGACGCGGCGGTCGTGAGACCGCGTACCGAGTCGCGGCGGACGAAGATCAGCCCGGCGCCCAGGAAGCCCACACCGGTGACGATCTGCGCTGCCATCCGGGAAGGGTCCAGGACGACCAGGCGCGGCTGCAGGACGTCAGTGAATCCGTACTTGCTGATGAGCATGAACAACGCCGCGCCGACGCCGACGAGCGTATGCGTGCGCAAGCCGGCGTTCTTCTGGCGTACCTCGCGCTCCATGCCGATGGCCGCCGACAGGACCAGGGCGAGTCCCAGCTCGGCAACCTGGCGCCAGCCCTCGCCGTTGAGCTGATGGAACGCCGCGGCGGCATTTGTCACACGGACAGGCTAGTGCGTGACCGCAATTATGGCCGGATAGCGACCTGATCGACAGGCGGCAGCTGCACGCCTAGATCAGCGCGCCGGCCGGTCTGCGCGTCGATCACGACCAGATGTCCGCCGGCGGCGGCCACGAAGAGCCAGCGGCTGTCGGGAGACCAGGCCATGGACTCGTCGCTGGCGTTACTGCCGAGCGCGACGTGCAGGTTCCTGGTGAGCCCCGACCGGAGGTTTACGAGCTGGACTGGCAGCTGCCCGTCGCGCTCGTCTCCGACCACAGCAGCTGCGCTGCCGTCCGGGGCGATGACGCCGAGAGGCGGCCAGGCCCATGGGGCCGGTGCCGCGGATGGCCGGCCCGGCAGCTGGTGCGTCGCCCCGGTAGCGCTGTCCATGACCTGGTCGCGGCACTGACGGTAGCTGACGTCGCAGGTCATGACGAGCCAGGACGCCGGCCCGACCGCCACTACCGTTCCGGGCACCGGCCGGTCCCAGCCTGGCCCGGCGTCGTAGACGGTCGCGTTATCGGAGGTCAGCAGGACGCCACCGCGACCGTCGGAGACCGCAGTAGCGACGAGTTGCGGTCCTCCCGGTGAGAATCGGATGACCGGGCCGGACCGTCGGCGGGCGAGCGTAGTGAGCCACAGCGCGGGCGCGGACGGTGAGATATCCGCCAGCCAGAACGCCAGCGCTCCGGCCGAGCGGGGGACCATCGAGCCGCTGTACTCGACCGACTGGCCAAGCTGGCGGGCCTGCCGGCCATCCGGCACGACATAGCCGGGCACGTAATCCGCCGACTTGATGATGGCGTCGTGTGCGCCGATGACAAAGACGACATTCGGATTCGCCGACTCCAGCGGCGGAACGAAGGTCGGCATGACTCGTCCCTGTGCCAGCTGGATGCGCACGAGATCGTCCGGCCCGCGGACGAACAGCTCCCAGCCGGCGGTCACGCCGAGCAGACGGCGGCCGGTCGTCGTCACGCGCAGCGGCGGCAGGCGGGGCGTCGGGCGGACCGCGGGGTGGCCGTGGTCAGCCGTGCCGCGTACGAGAAGTACGACCGCGGCGGCGAGGACCAGGCAAGCCAGGAAGAGACGAGGCAGCCACCGCGCGCGAGGAGGCCGGCCACCGCCGAACTGCACGACCTCGTCGTAGTGCTTCTGGCCGGAGTCGCCGGCTGGCCCGGACGTCACAGCTCATCATCGGCCTCGCTGGGGCCCGGGCGCTAGCCGGGCACGGGGCTGGCAACGGCCAGGTCGAGTAGCGCTCTGGCCGCGGCCAGCGTGACGTCCGGACGCGTGTAGGCACCGACGGTGATGGCCAGGTCGTCAGTGAGGCCGAGGATTCTGGCGGTCCGGCCAGCCGGGGCGGCAAGTCCGGCGGTGAACGACCGGGGCACGACGGCCGTCCCCAGGCCTGCGCGGGCAAACCGCACCATCTCCGTCAGCTGGCCCAGCTCGTAGGCGATCGTGCGGGTGAGTCCCCTGGAGAGGAACTCGGCGTCCATGCGCCGCCGCAATTCGGTCCCCGGCCGGAACTCCACGCAAGGACTATGAGCGGCGATCTCCGCCAGCGAGACGCTTTTGCGCAGGGCAAGCTCATCATCCCGGCCGACGACAGCAACGAGCGGCTCGTCGGTGAGCAGCGCCCGGAACTTCAGGTCCCCCACGGTGCCGCCGCTGGCGGCCAGAGCGATGTCGAGCTCGCCGTCCGCCACTGCGGCGAGCAATTCCTGGCGCGGGCCTGCTGTGACCAGCACACTCGCACCGGGAAAGCGCCGGCGGAACTCGCCGAGCAGCTCAGCCAGGTCCAGGCACCCGCTGGCGGTCTGAGTTGCTCCGAGCCTCACCTGGCCGCGGTAGCTCCCGGCGGCCGCATCGACGGCGGCACGGGCACCCGCCGCCTCCGACAAGACGCGGCGCGCAGCCGGGATGAAGGCGCGCCCGGCTCCGGTGAGCCGCACCTCCCTCGTCGTCCGGTGGAAGAGGTCGGCGCCGAGTTCTGTCTCCAGCTGAGCGACCCGCCTGCTGAGCGCTGACTGCGCGACGTGGCAGCGGCGTGCGGCGCGCGTGAAGCCGCCGGTATCCGCGATCGCGACGACGTACTCCAGCTGACGAAGATCCATGCTCTAGAGATATCAGTGTGATGACATCTATGTGTTGGAGAGATTGCCGGAAACCCGGGAAGCTGACTACGGCAGCGGCCCTGACACCCTGCGGGAGCACAGGATGAGCACGCACATCGTCGCGTCGAGCAGCGAAACTGTCCGCTCGGGCTACCTGGATCCGTCCGCGCCGGCCGTCGTAACCGTGGCGCCGGGCGACACCGTCCGCTACCCGCATACCTGGACGCACTGGGGAAACGAGGCCGTCTACGGCATGACCTTCGCGGAGCGCGAGCCGTTGCGGCATCGGTACCCGCATGGCCCCTACTCCATGGTCGGCCCGGTCGCGGTCACCGGGGCCCTGCCAGGTGACGTCCTGGAGTGCACGACGCAGGCGCTGCGCACCATCGACTGGGGCTGGAACTCCTTCCCGCTCGGCGTCGGAGCTCTGCCCAGTGACTTCGCCGCGCCCTACCTGCATTACTTCCGTTTTGACGACGACCGGCGCGTGGCGCAGTACACACACGGGATCCAGCTGCCCATGGCGCCTTTCCTGGGTGTCATGGCGGTAGAGCCAGCGGGAGACGACCAGGTCAGCGCCATCCTGGGCGGGCCGTACGGCGGCAACCTTGTGCTGCGTGACCTTCGCGTCGGATCGTCGTTGTTCTTGCCGGTCGCCAAACCCGGCGGACGCATCTGGATCGGGGACGTGCACGCCCTGCAGGGTGACGGAGTGGTAGATCAGACCGCGATCGAGACCGCTGCGGAGAACCTGGAGATCCGCTACGACCTGCACCAGCAGGTCGCCCTGCGGCTGCCCCTGGTCGAGACGGCCGACAGCTGGATCCTGATCGGCTTCGCTGACAACCTCGACGACGCGCTGACCGCATGCCTGCGCGAGGTGATCCACTGGCTGTCCACAGCGACGGAGCTCACCGAGTCCGAGGCCTACGCGCTGTCCAGCATGGCCGTCAGCTTCCGGGTCACGCAGTACGCCCACCAGACCGCGTCGGCTTACAGCTCTGCGCCACCCAAGGCCGTGCATGCAGTCATCCCGAAGAGCATCTTCCCAGCCAGTCTCCAGGATCAGGCCGGGCACTGGCTCCGCCCATCCCCCTAGCCCTACGTATAGTCACCGCACGACTACCAAGGGAGCTGCACCATGGGCACGATCACGACGGCGGATGGCACGGAGATTTTCTACAAGGACTGGGGGAGCGGGCAGCCGATCGTGTTCAGTCACGGGTGGCCGCTGTCGGCTGATGACTGGGATACCCAGATGATGTTGTTTCTGCTGCGCGGGTACCGGGTGATTGCGGCGGACCGGCGCGGGCATGGCCGGTCGGAGCAGACTAGCGGCGGGCATGACATGGATCATTACGCTGATGACCTGGCGGCGCTGACGGGGTATCTGGATCTGCGGGACGCGATTCATGTGGGGCATTCGACGGGCGGCGGGGATGTTGCCCGGTATATCGGCCGGCATGGCGAGAGCCGGGTCGGGCGGGCGGTGCTGATCAGCTCGGTGCCGCCGCTGATGGTGCAGACTCCCGCGAATCCGGGCGGGCTGCCCAGGTCGGTGTTCGACGGGTTCCAGGATCAGGTCGCTACCCGGCGGTCCCAGTTTTACCGGGATCTGCCGGCCGGGCCGTTTTACGGCTTCAACCGGCCCGGTGTCACCCCGATCGAGCCGGTCATCGACCAGTGGTGGCGGCAGGGCATGATGGGCGGCGCGAAGGCTCACTACGACGGGATCGTGGCGTTCTCCCAGACCGACTTCACTGCCGACCTGAAGAAAATCTCGGTGCCGGTCCTGGTGATGCACGGCGACGACGACCAGATCGTGCCCTACGCCGACTCCGGGCCGCTGTCCGCCAAGCTGGTCCAGAACGGCACCCTGAAGACCTACCACGGCTACCCGCACGGCATGCCCACCACCCACGCCGCCACCATCAACGCCGACCTGCTCACCTGGCTGCAAAGCTGACATCCTGCTCACGGTCGGGCGGTTGCGAGCAGAGTGGCAGTGAATGCAAGGTAGGCGACGACGATGAGGCTGCCCGTCTTGCGGCTCAGGCCGCGGTAGCCGTAAGCGAGCACGAGGACCACCAGGGTGAGTCCGGCATACCAGAGCGTCACCAGGACACTCTGCCCCGAGACCGGTCCGAGGCCGAGGATGGCGCCCGGCAGCAGCAGGCCGGCCACGACGTTGATCGTGTTGCTGTTCAGCGCGGTGCTGAGCGTCGCGGCGCCGCGACCGCGGCTGGCGAGGTAAACAGCGGCGACGGCGTTGGGCAGGCTGGTGACTGCGGCCAGGATCAGGCCGCCGGTAATAATCTCGGGGATCTGATAGCGGGTGCCGAGGTCGGCGGCTGCGTGTTCCATCGTGACACTCGCCGCTACCACCACGACGAGCGCGACCGATGCGACCACGACGTCGGGCCATCGCGCCGGGGCAGGGCGGATAGCGTCCTCGAGCTCGATCTCCTCCTCGGTAACGGCCGAGCGCAGCCAGGTCCGCAAGCGCCCGGACAGCGGCAGCCAGCTGAGGCCCTGAGCTTCGGTGCCGAGAAGGACCAGGTAGGCGGCCAGCGCGACGAGCGCCAGCAGCAGGCTCCAGTCCACCGGCACCGTGCCGGTCACTGCAAGTACCGCGACGAGGGCGATCCACAGCGCGATCAGTCCGCTCAGCGCCACCACTCTGCGGTGCAGCCAGATCCGGCCCGCAACGACTGCGCCGAGTCCGAGCAGCGCTGCCAGGTTGAAGACGTTCGACCCCAGCACCACGCCTGCACCGACGCTCTGCTGATGGCTGGCGAGCGCGCTGGCAGCCGCGGAGATTTCCGGAGCGTCGGCGGCGACGGCCGCGACGATCCCGAGCAGTGCCTCGGAGAGCCCGAGCCGCTCGCCGATGCGCTCGAGGCGGGATACCAGGAGCCAGCTCGTGCCGAGGCTGACAGCTGCGCCGAGGACGAAGACCGCGACTGCCGTCACGCGCGCGCCGGCGCTGCTGGCCTTGACCCGGCAGGCCGGTTCGCACGTGTCAGCGTCATCATCGGGATCCGATCAGCGGCGGGGCCGCACGGCGGACGTGCGGATATCGTGCCGACCAGACTTCCCGGCGCACCAGCAACCAGGATAACAAGCCAGCTGAGCTCGCTTACTGCCGGAGACGCCGCGGCCAGCGAGGCAGTGCGGAAGCCGGCTAGCTTGCCTTCGGGACGACGGTAAAGCCGAGGCCGCCGAGCACCCGCACGGCGCCGCTCTTCCCGCCCTCGAAGTCGCCGGAGGCGAGGCGATCGCCGGTGGCGAACTCGTAGGCGGCTCCCAGCACGGCCTTCGGGGGATAGCGCCGCTTCTCCCAGACCAGGTCATACGTCGTGGTCGGGCCGAAGCCGTGCTCAGCGAAGAACTTCGCAGCGCCGACCTGGTCATACTCTCTCATCGCTGTGACGACGTTGTCGCGAGTCACCTTGTCCCACGTCACCATGCTGCAGTCCTCCCTCATGCGTGCGTACCTCCAGGCTGCGCGAGCGCCCGGCGCTGTCGAATCCCCCGGTGGCTAGTTGTCGCGCGGCAGCACCCGGTCAAGCTGGCTGCGTGAGGTAATTCCGAGCTTCGCAAACACCTTGCGCAGGTGGTACTGAACGGTATGACTGCTGATGAAGAGCCGGGTGCCGATCTCCGGGTTCGACAGGCCATCGCGGGCAAGCCGCGCGATCTGCGTCTCCTGCGCGGTCAGCTCCGTGCTCGCGGTCACCGGGGCGCGTTTACGGGCAGTCTCGCCGGTGGCGCTCAGTTCTCGCCGGGCCCGCTCGGCGAACGCGGCCACGCCCATACCCTCGAACATGCCGTGAGCCGTCCGGAGCTGATCGCGTGCATCAGTGCGGCGCCGCTCCCGCCGCAGCCACTCGCCGTACAGCAGATGCGCACGGGCGCGGCAGATGCGCAGACCTGTCGCGCTGAGGCGGGCGATCGCCTCCCGGTACTGGTCCTCAGCATCCTCGCCATCGCAGAGCAGCGCGTGCGCACGCGCCTGCATGCCGAGCGCCCAGTCGGTGCCGCTGGCGGTGGTCATCTCGGCCAGCCGGGCATAGCCATCGGCAGCGAGATCGGACTTGCCGCTCCGGGCGGCAGCCTCGATCAGCTCGGAGATCGCCCACGGCGGCGTGCCGATCGTGCCGGGACTGGCGGTCGCCAGCTCGGCTCCGGTCACCGCCTCGGCATAGCGGCCCCCGCCGAGGTACAGCAAGGCGCTGGCCATGCCCGCGGCGGCCATCCCGGCGCCGTCGCCACGCTGAGTGGCCTCGCGCGACGTGGCATCGACGAGCGCGGCCACCTTAACCTCGTCACCCTGCAGCGCGGCCACGGAAAGCGCCCCGTAGGGCGCGAGCTTCCCGCCAGTCGCAGCGGTCGCGGCCATTGCCTCGGTCACGAGTGAGTCCGCGGCTGAGACCTTGCCGTTCATCAGGAGCCTGAAGGCGCGCATGCTCAGTGCGAGAGGGAGCTCGCTCAGCGCGCCGGCCGCGCGGGCAAGCTCGAGGTAGCGGCGGGAGAGCAGCTCCCAGCCGCCGTCGTCCCAGATGTGCAGGGCCGCAAGACAGGCTAGCCACGACCACCTCAGTTCCTCGTCGGCGGACAGGCCCGGTCCGTACGCGTCGAGGGCCCTGCGGAGTAGTGGCACGCCCGCCGCATACCCGTCCAGGTAATAAGCGGCGAGCCCGTCGAGCAGCAGATCGGGTGCACGCTCGGGGTGCGCCGGCGGCGCTGCCGCCGCTGCCCGCGCCACCGCACGCAGGCTGCCGTCAGGGTCGGCGAGCTGGCCCGCGAAGATGCCCGCGGACAAGGCTTCCAGGTAGGTGGCGCGGGAGAGGGCCGGGTCGGCCCGTTCGAGACGCGCGGCCGCCGCCAGCAGCAAGGCCGGCGCGTCGCTGCCCCGGCCGGTCAGGAACGCGAGCCGGGCACGGACGACGTCAGCAGCTGCCACTTGCGCAGGCCTCATCGGACCCGAGCCCGCCACGCTCAGCAGCTCCCGCGCGGCCTCGTAGGCCCCAGCCTGCACCTTCTCCTGCGCCGCCGCGAGCGCTCGACGGGACCGCTCTGCCGGGTCAAGCGTCAGGGTCGCTGCGCGCTCGAGAAATGCCGCCGCCGCCGCGGCGCCGCCGCGCGCGCGGGCTGGCGCCGCCAGCTGTTCGAGCGCAGCGGCGGCCTCCTCGTCCGGCCCGGCGGCAGCTTGCGCGCGATGCCAGGCACGGCGCTCGGGATCGCTGCTCACGTCGGTCGCATCAGCGAGGGCGCGATGTGCCTGCTGACGGTCCCGTGTCGACCCAGCCCGGTAGGCGGCAGACCGCACCAGGGGATGGCGGAACCGGACTCTGGTGCCGAACTCGGCCAGGCCCGCGTCGACTGCCGGTGCCGCCGCCTCGGCAGCGACGCCCAGCCGGGCAGCTGCCCGCCACACCAGCGCCGCATCGCCCGTGGGATCGGCCGCGGCGACGAGCAGGAGGGTGCGCGACATGCCCGGGAGGGCCTGGATGCGCTGGCGGAAGCTCTCCTCGACGCTGCTGGCGGCC
Organism: uncultured Actinomycetota bacterium; assembly: GCA_963711535.1. Taxonomy (GTDB): domain Bacteria; phylum Actinomycetota; class Actinomycetes; order Streptosporangiales; family Streptosporangiaceae; genus JAJYUU01. The sequence continues at coordinate 790,184 of CAVQEN010000020.1, forward strand.
CGGCCGCCGGAATCGGAAGCCCGAATCCGCCTGCCAGCTGCTCCGACGTCCGGCCACGGGGAAGCTCGAGCAGCGCTAGCGGATTGCCGCGCGCCTCGGCGATGAGCTGATCACGCACGCGCTCGTCGAGCGGCACCGCGAGGATCTCGTCGAGGAGCACGCGCGCGTCGGACTCCTGCAGCGGCTGAACGACGACCTCGGGCAGGCCAGCTAGCTCACGGGTACGGGCGCTAGCCGCGAATACCAGGCCCACAGTCTCGGCCTCGAGGCGACGGGCAACGAAGGCCAGGACCTGAGCCGATGCCTGGTCAAGCCAGTGCGCATCGTCGACGAGGCACAGGAGCGGCCGCTCGGCTGCGACCGCCGACAGCAGGTTCAGCACGGCCAGGCCCACGAGAAATCGATCGGGCGCGGGTCCCGTGCTGACACCGAGCGCAACGCCCAGCGCGTCACGCTGCGGCCGCGGGAGGGCATCGAGGTGGTCCAGTACCGGCGTGCAGAGCTGATGCAGGCCCGCGAAGGCCAGCTCCATCTCGGACTGGATGCCGGCGGCCCGCTCCACCCGGCAGTCATTAGTGGCGGACGCGAGGCAGTCGAGCAGAGCGGTCTTCCCGATGCCGGGCTCACCGCGGAGCACGAGGGCGCGGCTCTGACCCGCTCGCACGGCCGCGGCAAGCCCGGCGAGCTGCCGCAGCTCCGCCTGGCGGCCACTCAGGCCGGGCAACTGCTGCGCCGGAGCACTGCCGTCGGCTGACATGACACCTATCCTGGTCCGGCTCGATCCGCGCGGCTCCCTCGGGTCCTGGCCCGCGCTCGCTAGCCACCGGGGGATTCGACGCCGGCGCGTCGTGCCGCAGGCTCGTAGGAAGTCGCTCATTCCGGGGGCAATTCCGATGACTGCAGTGCACCACCGCTACGCCACTGTCGACGGACACCAGCTCTTCTACCGGGAAGCCGGTCCTTCGCAGGCACCGGCGATCGTCCTGCTGCACGGGTTTCCGGCGAGCTCGTTCATGTTCCGTGAGCTCGTCCCGGTGCTGGCCGGCCGCTTTCACGTGATCGCGCCGGACTACCTCGGATTCGGCTTCTCGGACACACCGGCGGCCGCGGACTTCGGGTACACCTTCGACGCACTGGCCGAGCTGACGTCCGGCCTGCTGAGTCAGCTCGGCTTGACCCGCTACGCGATGTACGTCCAGGATTACGGCGCGCCTGTCGGCTGGCGGCTCGCGCTGGCCGACCCCGCGGCGATCACGGCGATCATCACGCAGAGCGGTAACGGCTACGAAGCTGGCTTCACCGAGGACTTCTGGAAGCCGGTCCGTAAGTACTGGCGCGAGCAGAGCGCCGAGACCGAGTCAGCCCTCCGGCAGGCCCTCACGCTGGACGCAATCCGCTGGCAGTACGTGCACGGCGTCCCGGACCACAGCCTGGTCAGCCCGGACACGTGGCACCACGACTTCGACCTCGTTTCCCGGCCCGGGAACGACCGCATCCAGCTAGCGCTGCTGGCCGACTACGCGACGAACCTGCCGCTCTACCCGCACCTGCACGCCTATCTGCGGGACAGTCGTGTTCCGGTGCTCGCGGTGTGGGGCCGCAACGACGAGATCTTCGGGCCGGACGGTGCCCGCGCCTTTGCCGAGGACGCCCCGTCCGCGCAGATCCACCTGCTGGACGGCGGCCACTTCCTGCTGGAGAGCCAGCTCGACGCCGCGGCCGGCTACATCCGCCCCTTCCTCGAAAGGACGCTGACATGACCGGACCCCTGGAGAATCAGACCGCACTGGTGGTCGGCCGCGGCAGCGGCCTGGCGCGGGCGATCTGCATGGCTGCTCGTGATGCCGGAGCGCAGGTTGTCGCGGCAGGACGGGCGCAGGAGTCCCTGAAGGAGGCGTACGCCGGAGAGCCCGGCATCACCACCGAGATGGTGGATCTCACCGACGAGGAGTCGGTCGCCGCGCTCGGCGAGCGGCTCGGCACGATCGACCATGTCGTGTCGACCGCCTCGAGCCGGGCCCGCGGCCGGATCGCCGACCTGGACCGCGACGCTGTGCGGCTGTCGTTCGACACGAAGGTCATCGGCCCGCTCATGCTGGCCAAGCACCTCGCCCCGCGGATGGGTCCGGGCGGCTCGTTCACGATCTTCTCCGGCGTCGCGGCAGCAAAGATCGCCGTCGGCACGCTCGCGGTCGCGATCACGAACGCGTCCGCCGATACGCTGGCCCGCTCGCTGGCGCTCGAGCTCGCGCCGATCCGGGTGAACGCCATATCCCCGGGCGTCATCGATACCGGGGCCTGGGACGCTCTGGGCGAGCAGGGCAAGGCCGACTACTTCGCCAAGATCAGCGCTCGCAACCCGGCCCGCCGGATCGGCACCACCGACGACATCGCCAACGGAGTGCTGTTCGCGATGACCAGCACGTTCCTGACCGGCCAGACGCTGCACATCGACGGCGGTGAGCCACTTACCTGAGTGCAAACCTGACGAACTCGGTGATTGCGGTGACGGGAGGCCGGTAGCCGTCGGTGGTGTCGACGTCGATCGACGGTGCATCGACGGACAGGCGGGCGAACGCCGCGTACTGGCGGGCGAAGTCCGCAGCGTCCCGCTCAGGGCCGGGATCAGCGTGCGCGCGGCGCACCGGATCGCGGACCGCGCGCTCCCGCGCCCGGCGAAGGGCTACCTCGGCCGGCGCGACGCACTGGACGATCCGCAGATCCGACAGCCCCAGCAAGGGCTCAAGGCCCTGCCGCCACACATGGTTCTGAAACGCGGCTTCGGCGACAGTGCTGACGCCGGCCCGTACGAGCAGTTCGACGACTCCGAAGAACACCGGCAGCGTGCGCTTCGTCAGCTCGTCACCTTCGGACGCCACGAAACCGGGGCTGGTATGCACCATGCCTTCCTTGATCTCGTCCCGGCAGATGGCCGGGCAGCCCAGCGACCGGGCGAGCCGATGCGCCAGGGTCGTCTTTCCCGCGGCAATGGGCCCGCTGACCACGACCAGGACAGGACGCGCCGGCGCGGGTGACCTGCTCACCGGACTGGTGGTCACGGACACTGCGGCCTCCGGTCGTTATCGCCTGACGGCGGTGCGCAGTCGCAGGCTGCTCCAGACAACGAAGGTCGAGGACAGTGCCATGGTCGCCGCGGCAATGAGCGGATTGAGCAGCCCGGCGGCCGCCAGTGGCAGCGCCGCGGCGTTGTAGGCGAACGCCCAGGCAAGGTTCCGGCGGATCGTCCGGTACGTCGCCCGAGCGAGGCGGACAGCCTCGGGCAGGGCCTGCAGGTCATCGCGGAGAACGATGATGTCCGCCGCGCTGACGGCGACGTCCGTCCCGGATCCCAGGGCCAGTGCGAGGTCCGCAGTCGCGAGCGCCAGGCCGTCATTGATGCCGTCGCCCGCCATGGCAACCTGGTGCCCGCCTGCCTGCAGGTCGCGGATGAACGCTGCTTTCCCGTCCGGGGTAGCCTCGGCGAGCACATCGTCGACGCCCGCCTGCGCGGCGATCGTCTCGGCGGTTGCCTTGTTGTCGCCGGTCAGCAGTATCGTGCGCAGACCCAGGGCCCGAAGGCCCGCGACCGCGCCGGCGGCTGACGGCTTGATCGCGTCGGCGACGGCCACGACGCCGCGAGCCTGACCTTCCCAGCCGGCCAGGACCACGGTGAGCCCGCCGGTTTCCCAGTCCGTGGCTTGCGCCAGGAGCGGTGCCGGAAGCTCCAGTCCACGGTCGGCCAGCAGGCGCGCGCGGCCGATGATGATCTCGCGTCCGCCGACTCGCCCGCTGGCCCCGAGTCCGGGGAGCGCGGTGAAGTCCTCCGCCTGCGGAAGCTCGCCGGGCTCCGCGCGGGCGGCCTCGGCCAGGGCGCGGGCCACCGAGTGCTCAGATGCCTGCTCGACCGCCCCGGTCAGGCGCAGGAACTCGGCGCGACTGGTGCCCGCCGCGAGCTCCAGGCCCGCGACGGTCATGGTCCCGGTCGTCACGGTGCCGGTCTTGTCGAGGACGACTGTGTCGATCCGCCGCGACGACTCAAGGGCCGGATAGCCCTTGATGAAGATGCCGATGCGGGCTCCGGCACCGCAGGCAACCGTCAGCGCGGCGGGCGTCGCCAGCCCGAGCGCGCACGGGCAGGCGATGATCAGGACGGCGAGCCCGGCGCTGAAGGCATGCTCGGCGCTACTGCCCGCAATTAGCCATCCGGCCAGCGTCGCGACTGCGAGGACGAGGACCGTCGGCACGAAGACGCCGGAGATCCTGTCGGCGAGACGCTGAACACCGGCTTTCTGCCCCTGCGCCCGTTCGATGAGCCGGATGAGCTGCGAAAGCTGGGTGTCGGTTCCGACCCGGTCTGCGCGTACCATCAGCCGGCCCGCCACCGCGATGGTGCCGGCCGCGACGCAGTCGCCGACCGCGACATCGGCCGGCACTGACTCGCCGGTCATCGCGCTCCGGTCGATCTCCGACTGGCCGAAAGTAACTTCGCCGTCGGCTGCAATCCGCTCTCCCGGCCTGACCATGAAGACATCTCCCGGGCGCAGCTCGGCGACCGGGATCTCGCGCGTCGAGCCGTCGGCATGAACGACGCAGACTTCCGAGACGGCGGCGGCCGCCAGGTCGCGCATCGCCTCGGCCGCAGTACGGCGCCCGCGGGCCTCGAAGTACCGCCCCGCGAGCAGGAACGTGGTCACCGCGGCGGCCACCTCCAGGTATATGCCGCCGCCGGAGCCATGGACGAGCTCGTACCGGGCGCTGTGCCCGTGGTCGTTCGCGTCCAGCGCGAACATCGCGACCAGCGACCAGGCCGTGGCAGCCGCGATCCCGAGCGAGACCAGCGTGTCCATGGTGAGGGTGCCGTGCCGCAGATTGCGAATCGCCGCGCGATGCACGGGCCAGGCCGCCCAGAGCACCACGGGCGAGGCCAGCGCCACCAGGACCCACTGCCAGCCGGGGAACCGCACTGCCGGGAACAGCGACAGCGCGGCTGACAGATCCGAGAGCGGGAAGAAGAACACTGCGGCCAGGACCAGGCGCTTTTTCAGGTATGCCTGCTGGTCAGCTGCAGGACCCGAGTCCGGGGCATTGCCGGTCTCCGCGGACGGACGGGCGCTCGCGGCGGTGTAACCAGTTTGCGTCACCGCCACCATAAGGTCAGCGATCGCGACCGACGGCGGCCGGAGCACTGTCGCCCGCGACGTGGCGAAGTTGACGCTTGCACTGACGCCTGGCAGCGCATTGAGCTTCCGCTCCACCCTGGCCGCGCAGGCTGCGCAGGTCATGCCACCGATGACCAGCTCGGTCTCGGTCTCGGTCTCGGTGCCCGGCAGAGAATCGGCCGACGGCCGGCGGCTGTCGTCAGCCGGGCCGTGCTCATGCGGCCTCCGGTGTCGCTACGATGCCGCTATGCAGCACAGCGTTTATGCGGTCAGGGTCTACGCGGTCACGGGCATGACCTGCAGCCACTGCGTCAGCGCGGTGCATGCCGAGGTCTCGAAGATTCAGGGCGTACGGGACGTGGCTGTAGATCTTGATGGTGGCAAGGTTATCGTGACAGCGGATCAGGAGCCCGAGCTGGCGGCCGTGCGGGCTGCTGTCGAGGAAGCGGGATACGAGCTGGCCGGCTAGCCCGGCGCGCGCTGCCTGGCGCTCGCTCATCACGAGGTCAGCTCGACGACCCATACTGGATCGGCACCTTGATAGTCTGTGCCTTTACCCACTGGCCTCCTGCAGCGAGCTGCCAGACAGTAAGCAGAGACCCGCTTGCTGTCAGCGCGTCCGCCTGGCCGTCGCCGGGCAGCCCGATAGTTGCCGACGTACCTGACGGGATCGGTTCAGTCTGCTTCCATGTGCCTGCGCCATCGGCGAGTATTTCCGCGCGGCCGTTGGACAGCAGCAGGGCGATAGCCCCCGCTGCGCCGAAACTCGTCGTCCGGATCGCCGACGCGCCCAGGTCCAGCGGCGCAGACGTCGTCCATCTCCCGTCGTCGCCGACCGAGGCTGCGATTAGCTCACGCCGAGTGCCGTCAGTCGCGAGGAGCAGCGCGGTGGTCTGATCCGCCGACGTCACCAGGCGCACGACCGCAACCGTACTGCCGGACAGCTGCGCCGGCAGGGCTGGCCCGTCGGAGCGCCAGGTGCCGTCGGCCAGGGTGAAGATGCCGGCCTGGCCGGGCTTGCGACAGCTGGCAGCGACGAGCGGAGCCGACGCGGGGGAGTAACCCACTGCGGTGAGCTGATCAACGCCGCACGCCCGCCCGGCCGACGTCGCGGCGAGCGAGGTCTCCGTCGTGAGCCTTGTCCAGCGGGTCGCCGTCGCGGCCGCGGTACTCACCTCGCCAGTGGTGGTGAGCGCGAGGATGTGACTGCCCTGCCCGGTGGCGGCCAGGGCGTCGGGCACGCTGGCCAGGCCTTGTGCAGGCGGTCCGGCAGTCCAGGTCGCGCCGGCGTTGTCCGTCAGGCTCACCGGTGAGTACCCCAGGTACAGGCTGGGCCTGATCCCCACGACCAGTGAAGTGCCGGACAGGCCGCCGAGCTCGATCGCGCCGTTGGTGGCGATGTCGGGCGGGGTGTCGAGCCGCCAGGTGTGCTGGCCAGTCGGCAGCAGGAAGAGCTGCCAGAACTCGTTCGGCCCCGACGCCGCTCCCATGGGCAGCGCCGCCCAGGTCGCCTCGCTTGTTGCCTCTGAGTAGGCCAGTGACTGCGCGGGCGCTGCGGCCGGGGCCCCAGCGTGCCCGGAGGGCGGGGCCTTTGTGCTTCCGCACGCCGCGCACAGGACAGCTAGGCCCGCCGCAGTGAGGCAGGCGAGGCCGCGGGCCTGCAAACTCCGGATCACGACTGCCCCAGCGCGCTCTGAGCGGCGTTCGCGAGTTCGGTCGCGAACGAGGCAACGGTGGCCTGGGTGCCGGGACCGGGATCGAAGTCCAGCTCCTCGAGCATGCGGCCATCGGGACCGATCACGAATGCCGCATCGCTGTGGCCGAGCATGGCGCCTGCGGGCAGCGTTTCCGATACCACGCCGAAGTTCTTCCAGACCGGGCGCAGCTGCGCCACCGAGCCAGTCAGGTACAGCCAGTCCGGGATCCCAGCCAGGTGCTCCGCCTGGTCGAAGGCCTGCAGATAGCTGACGCCGCGGTAGAGCGGGTTCAGGTTCACGGCTACGAGCTCGACATGGCCGCGCTGGCTGGCCAGGAGCTGTCCGGCCTCGCGGAATTCCTGGGCGATCAGCGGGCAGTCGGAGACGCACACCGGGTCGAGGAACGTCAGCAGGACGGCCTTGCCGCGCAGGCTGGCGAGTGAGACTGTCCTGCCCGACTGATCGGTCAGGGTGAATCCGGGCGCAGGCGAGTTGAGCGGCGCGCTCGAGCCGTCCAGTGCCTGCGCGAGGATTGGCGCCGCGGAGCTACTGGCCTGGGCGGCCGCCATCGGGATAGCCCCGAGTAGGACCACGCCGACTGCACCGGCAGCCGCCACAGTTGCCAGGCGCGCGGACGCGAACGCGGCCAGGAGGCGCGCCGGCCGCAGCGCGCGGCGCCGTGTCTGCGGCGGGCTCGGCGCTGCGGCCGCCGACCCGGCGGGGGCGGCGTCAGCAGTCGCAGAGTCAGCCGCAGCAGGTTCACCGGCCGCATCGGCGGCCGTTACCTCTGCCGGGGATTCCGCGGCTGCCGCGGATACCACGGGGACCGTGAGCGCCTGATAGCTCGCTGCGGCCAGCAGGAACATCGGGATCATGCTGTTCGGGTCGGTACCGAGTCCGCCGAGAATGCCAAGATCCTGCACCAGCACCCAGTCGGCGAGGCCGAGCACAGCCAGGCCGATCAGCGCCACCTTCGCGAGCGGGGGGCGCGCACTGCCCAGGCCGACTCCGAGGGCAGCGAGCACCACAACGGCCAGCAGGTTAACGGCGAAGCCGTGCGCGCGGACGAGCGAGGCGAAGCCGGACAGCAGGTCGGCGATACCAGTCGGCTGTGACTGCGCCGCCATGGACTGGACCATCGCGGTCAGAGCGCCAGGCTGCCCGTGGCTGTCGCCTTGCCAGAAACCGCGGCCCGGCCATGCCTGCAGGAGTGCCATCGCGACGAGGAAGGCGCCGAAACAGTTCAGCATCAGCCGGCCCGTCCGCAGCGACTGCCAGCGCCGCTCGGGCATCGCCACCAGCAGTCCGGCGACGACGTAGCACGCCGCAGCGCCGGGTGCCCCGGTCAGCCAGCTGAGGCCGGGCGCGAAGATGCCGCCGAACGACTCGCCGAACACCCACACGACAAGTCCCCAGCCTGCCGCCGTGAGTCCGGCCAGTCGCGACATGGTGCCGCGGCGAGCGAGCACCAGCCAGATCCCGATGCCCAGCTGAATCCAGACCGCGCCCGCAGCGGCCTGGATCGGGTGGTAGGACCAGCTCGTTCCGGCCCAGTTGACCAGGTGCTGCACCCACGTCGGCGAGCTGGCCGCCGTGGGCTGGATCACCTGCGACGGCAGTCCCACTGCCATGCCGGGCTGCGCCTGGAGAAGGCCGTCGATGATCCACAGAACGCCGAAGCTGATGCGCAGAAGCCGCCGCGCGGGTGCCTCCGGACCCGACAGCGCAGCACGATCGGCGGAGCCCCGGCCCGCAGGCAGGAACTCGCGCACGCTCACCCACGCCAGGGCGAGCACGGCGAACAGCAGAACTGCCGCAATCCCCTGGTGCAGGAGAGCGAGCTTGAACGCCGCGACAACCGTAGGATCGTCGGCATTCAGGCCGGTGTTCATTCCGGGCATCGGGGCCGTCCTTCGCGGCGCGGGAACGCGGTCGGAGGGGCGAGTCAGCTAGCGCTGGCAGTCTGCTAGCGTGCACAGGCACTACGAACTGTAGTACGGCTGAGGTCAGACCGTAGCTGCAGGTCGCAGGTCGAGGCTAGCCGCGCGGAACGGCGTCCGGGAAGCATGTACGCTGCTGGACTACGAAAGTGACGAAAGTATCATGATCGGGACGAGTGGGCACGAGCGGATGGCGGCCTCGCGGCGGATCGTGACAGGTCTTGTGGCCGTCCTGGCGGCGGCAGGCTCGCTGGCTGCCGGGTGCGCCTCCTCGTCGGCAAGCTCCGGCCATCCCGCAGGCAGCTCATCGGCCGGCCGCGGCCGGCCGTCACGATCCGCGCCCGGAGCCTGGCCGGCGCCGGAACTGTCCTGGTCAGCAGCACCGGACACGCCCTGTATATGTTCGAGCCCGACGCGCAGCGGCAGGTCACCTGCACCGGGTTGTGCGCGGCCACCTGGCCACCGGTGAAGATTTCCGCCAGCGCACGCCTGGTGGCCGGGTCGGGAGTCCGGAGCGCACTGCTTGGCTCGGACCCCGATCCTTCCGGCGGACGTGTGGTCACCTACAACGGCTGGCCGCTCTACACCTACTCCGGGGATGTCCAGCCAGGTCAGGACACAGGTCAGGGCATCGACCTGAACGGCGGGGTCTGGTACCTGATGCGGCCGTCCGGTAACCCGCTGAGCGAAGGCCCGGGATGACGCAGCAGCCGTCGCCGGGTGCTAGGCCAACGCGGCGCGCGGTGCTGCTGAGTGCCGGCGCCGTCGCGGTCGCGGGTGGCGCGTTCGCCGGCGGGTTCGCGGCGGGTGACGCGACCGGTCATGGTGCGGATTCCGCGACGACATCCGCGGCGGCCGATCAGGCACTGCGGGTGCCGACGCCCGGCGAGGACCTGATGACCGAGCACGGCCTGCTGATCCGGATTCTGCTGATCTACCGGCACCTGATGGCAGCTCAGGCCACCAGGTTGCCGGTCGAGGCCAGCCACGCTCAGGCGACCGCGCTGGTCGTTCATGACTACATCGAGGCCTTCCACGAGGCTCTCGAGGAGGCCTACGTGTTCCCCCGGCTGCAGCGAGCGGCCGCCTCGACGGGACCATTAGCACGCTTCTGCTGCAGCATGCTCGCGGCCGCCAGCAGACCCAGCTGATTCTGGCTGACACCGGGGGGAGCGGCGCGCTGAGTGCTCCGGCAGCCGGACGGGTCAGTGCTGCCATGGCGGCGTTCGTGCGCATGTACGAGCCGCACGAGGCCCGCGAGGACACGGTGGTCTACCCGGCCTACCGGTCGCTGCTGACGCCCGCCGAGATCGGCGACCTCGGCGAGCACTTCGCTGATCTGCAGCAGGAGCAGTTCGGCCGCGACGGGTTCACGGTGATGCTCGGCCGGGTCGCTGCCGTGGAGCAGGCGCTGGGCATCTACGACCTCGCGCAGTTCACTCCGGCTAACATCACGCCGCCCGCCGAGGCGAGCACCCGCTGAGTCCCTCATGGCGTGCCCGGCGGCGTGACGGTGGCGTCGATGGTCACCGTCCCGGCGTGCCGGAAGCGGAGGGTGATCACCACGTCCTGGCCGGACACGAGTGACCTCGGCCGGATGAGCACCAGGTCGGCGGCGAACGGGCTGAGGGTGAGCGTGCCGCCGGCCGGAATGGCGATCCCGCGGGTGGCGGCGGCTGGCTGCGCCGTCACGTGACGGGTCACGACAACACCCGCGGCGGCCGTGCTGGCCGCCGACAGCAGCACGTCCGGCGTCTTGCTGAGATTGCGGATGGTGAGGTAGACGGAGGCATTCTTCCCGGCGGCCCCGTTTCGGGTGTAGGAGATCATCGGAACACTCGCCCGGGTGACCTCCACGCGGACCCGGCTGATCGCGCCGCCCCCGCCGCCGATCACCCACGTCGCCAGCAGCAGGATGATCACGATCCCGCAGATCAGCGGCGCGGCTGCCGCGCGGGCCAGTTCGGCCGCGTGTCCCCGGACGCCGGCTCCCGCGCTGGCGGCGGGGGCGGCCGGCGCAGTCACCGCAGGCCCCGGTCTGGCCGGAAGCGCCGCAGCAGCAGGCTGTTGGACACCACGATCAGCGAGCTTGCGGACATGGCGATGCCGGCGAACAGCGGATTGAGGTAGCCGAGCGCGGCGAGCGGTATCGCGATGACGTTGTAGCCGAATGCCCAGGCCAGGTTCACCCGGATGATCGAGCGCGTCGCCCGGGCGAGCTGGATGGCGTCGGCGATGACTCCCGGGTCGGTCCTGGTCAGGGTCAGGTCGGCAGCGCCGATGGCCGCGTCAGTGCCCGATGCCATCGCCATGCCCAGGTCGGCTGCGGCCAGGGCGGCCGCGTCGTTGACGCCGTCACCGGCCATGGCGACGGTGTAGCCCGAGTCCTGAAGCTCGCGGACCACACGCGCCTTGCAGGCAGGCTCGGTAGCCCCGAACACGTTCGCCGCCGGAATGCCAAGCTGTCCGGCCATGGCGCCGGCGGCTTCGCTGCTGTCGCCGCTCAGCACGAAGGTCACCAGCCCGAGCCGCCCCAGGCGTGAAATCGCCGCCGCCGCACCCGGCCGCGCCGAGTCGCCGACGCTGACGACCGCCTGCGCGCAGCCGTCCCAGCCGACGAGGACCGCGGTGCTTCCCGCCCGCGCTGCCGCCGCGGCAGCATCGCTCAGCCCGGGCGGAATGGTCAGGCCGGCCGCAGTCAGGATGCCGGCGCGGCCGATCACCACCTCGCGTCCGTCGACGCGGCCGCGGACACCGGACCCGGCCGTGCTGACGAAGTCAGTGACCGCGGGCAGCGGCCCGCAGCGGCGCACCGCCTCGATGACGATGGCCTGGCCGGCCGGATGCTCGGAGGCAGCCTCGACCGCGCCGGCAAGCCGGAGCACCGTGGAATCGTCGCAGCCGGGCGTCGTCGTGATCGCCTGAACGGTCATCGTGCCGGTCGTCAGGGTGCCGGTCTTGTCGAGAACAAGCGCGTTGACCCGGCCGATCGTCTCCAGCGACTGGGCGCTGCGGATGAGGATGCCAAGCTCGGCTCCCCGGCCGAGGGCAGCGAGCAGCGCCGCCGGCGTAGCCAGCCCGAGCGCGCATGGACAGGCGACGACCAGGACGGCGACGCTGGCGCTCCAGGCGCTGGCACCCGGCAGCCCGACCCCGAGCCAGAAGCCGAGGGTGACGGCGGCCATGGCGATGACGCACGGAACGAACACCGCCGCCGCCCGGTCCGCGATGCGCTGCGCCCGGGCCTTGCTGGCAAGGGCCTCAGTGACCAGCCGCGTGATCTGGGCCAGTGTGGTGTCGCCGCCCACCCGCGCGGCCGTCACGATGAGGCGCCCGGTGAGGTTCACCGTTCCGCCGGTGACCTCGTCGCCGACAGTGATTTCGCGGGGAACGGACTCACCGGTGAGCATAGAAAAATCAACGGCCGAACCACCGCCCGAAACGTGGCCGTCGGTGGCAATCTTCTCGCCCGGCCGGACGACGAAGAGGTCGCCGGGACGCAGGTCGGTGGCGGATACCGTCACTTCCCGGTCATCACGCAGGACGGTGACGTCCTTGGCCGCGAGCGCTGCCAGAGCGCTCAGCGCGCCCCCGGACCGCGCTTTGGCACGGGCCTCGAGGTAGCGGCCGGCGAGCACTGCCGTCGTGACGCCAGCGCTCGCCTCGAGGTAGATCGTCTGACCGCTGGCCAGCCCGAAGGTGAGCACGAACGGCATCCGCATGCCAACGTCGCCCGCGCCGCCGAACAGCAGGGCATATACCGACCAGCCGAAGGACGTCGTCACTCCGAGGCTGACCAGGGTGTCCATGGTCGCGGCACCGTGCCCGAGCCCGCGCCAGGCGGTGCGGTGGAACGGCCATGCGCCCCAGGTCGCGACCGGCGCGGCTAGCAGCAGGCTGACCCACTGCCAGCCGGCGAACTGCGCGGCCGGCACCATCGCGAGCACGATCGTGCCGATCGCCAGCGGCAGGCAGACCGCCAGCCGCACGCCGGCTGCCCGGGTAGCGGCGTCCGAGACGGACTCGTCCGGCTGGTCGCCCGCGAGTACTGCCGTGTACCCGGCGGTCTCAATGACGCCGACAAGTTCTGCCGGCCCGCGTCCGCCGGCACTGGTGATGTAGGCGTGCTCGGTTGCATAGCTGACGGTGGCGGTCACGCCGTCGAGCCGGTTCAGCTGCCGCTCGATCCTTGCCGCGCACGAGCTGCAGGTCATGCCGCCGACGACGAACTCCAGCAGTACCGGGCTCGCTGGCTCGGCCGCGATCTCGTTCTGCCGCGCTGACACGGTCACCGGGATGCCTCCGGCGCCGTGCTCTTGCCCGTGCCCATGTGCATCTGCATCGGGCCGTTCCCCGGCTGCGAGTGAGTCAGAGTCACCGGGCCGAGCCGTGCGCCCGCCGCGTACGCGCCCGCGAACAGGATCGCCAGCAGGATCAGGAAGCCGAGCAGCCGCGCGGCCGGGCTTGTCATGTCGTTCTCTCCGCTACCTGGTTTGCCGGCAGGCGGTATCTGCCGACGGGCGGCTCAGCTGCCACCCGGGATGCGTGAACCGCCGATGACCTCCGTGCATTCTGCCACTTCCGGCCGGCCCTGGCCGCCCGGCACTGGTGACCAGGGCTACGGCTAGCGGCCCGGCGGATCCCGGACAGTGGTTATCGGAAATACCCCCGACAGGTTTCAGAATTACCCCCCAGGGGTTTTTCCTCAATACCCCGGCGGGGTTATCGAGCGCTCTTCCGGTGTGCTTGTTATTCGAGATATCTGCAGGTCAAGGCCAAAGTTGCGCGCCACAAGCCGACGTTCTAAACTCCCATTCGCGCCCAGGATGACTTCCGGATGGGCATCCAAAAGAAACGGCTCATTGAGTGGAGCTGAATCATGGTTAGTAACAGCGCTGCGATACCCGGCGACACACTCGCCAGACCCAGTGCGAGCGCGATAGTGCGACAGGCTGGCGTGCCTGACGCCCGCCGCATACTCCAGCTTGGGCTGGCGGCCATCTGGCTCCTGGACGGCGTGCTGCAGTACCAGTCGTTCATGTTCAGCCGGGGATTCGGGCAGATGCTGGCCGCAACCGCGCCGGGCAACCCGGCAGTGATCGCCGATCCGATCAACTGGGCGGCCCGGATCCTCGAGCAGCATACCGTCCCCGCCAACTTCGCGTTCGCGACGATCCAGCTGCTGCTGGGCATCGGGATCGCGTACCGGCCGACCGTGCGTGCAGCCCTTGCCGCGTCGGTGGTATGGGCGCTGGCAGTCTGGTGGTTCGGCGAGGGCCTCGGCGGCATTCTCAGCGGCGGGGCAAGCCCCGTCAACGGCGCGCCTGGTGCGGTGATCATCTACGCACTGCTTGCCGTGCTGCTGTGGCCGGCGGCCCGGGATCGGGCCGGGCGGGCGAGCTTCGTCGCGGCGCGCGCCGTCGGCCCGGCGACCGCGCGCGTACTCTGGCTGATCTTGTGGGGGAGCCTTGCCTACTTCGCGGTGACGGCGGCCAACCGCACCGCTCAGGGCCTGCACGACATGATCGCCGGCATGGCCGGCGGCGAGCCGGGCTGGCTCGCCGCTCTCGACCGCGGAGCGGCCGGGCTCCTGGCCCACCAGGGCCTGGCGGCATCTGTCGTCCTGGCGATCCTGCTCGCTGCCGTTGCCGTCGGCGTCTTCCTGCCGCCCGGCCTGGCCAGGGCCGCAGTGGTCCTGGCAATCGTTGTGTCGCTCGTGATCTGGGTCGCTGGCCAGGACCTCGGGACGATCCTGGCCGGCGGCGCAACGGACCCGAATTCGGGTCTGCTGCTGACGTTGCTGGCGTTCGCGTACTGGCCCGCGTCCGGCGCTGGCGTCAGGATGCCCGATGCCACGGAGGAAGTGCAGCCATGATTCCCGCCTGGATCCTCGACATCTTCGCTGCCCTCATGCTGGTAGTCGCGGGCATCGGTGCCGGCCGCCTCCTCGCAGAGCGGCCGTGGGCGCAGTCGGCGCCCGACGCCGACATCGACGCCGCTCACGTCCTGATGGGCATCGCCATGGCGGGAATGCTGGCAAGCGGTCTGAAAACACTGCCTAACGCAGTCTGGGTAGCGGTCTTCGCGGTCATCACCGCCTGGTTCGGCTGGCAAGTGGTGCGCGATGCGCGCACGGGCAGGGACCTGACATCCGTCCTCACCACTCACCATGTGCCTCACCTGATCCACGGCGCAGCGATGATCTACATGTTCGTCGCCATCAGTCAGCCCGGCTGCCGGCGCCGGCTCGGCCATGGGCGGGATGGCCGGGATGGGCGGAAGCATGGGAACGCTCAGCGTGCCCACCATCGGCCTGGCGTTCGTGCTCATCATGGCGGGCTGGGCAGTGTGGGATATCGACCAGGTCAGCAAGTCCGGCCGTGGTCGCTCCGGGCCGGGTGACGTCGCCGTGCCCGCGGGACTGCGACACCGGATAGCCGTCGCGGCGGCAGGCACCGGGCCGGCCCTGGCCGCACTGGGGCCTGCCGATGACAGCCTCGCGGCGATGACCACGACGGCGGCGACGAGCACGGCCGCCTCCGCGACGACGGGCGGCACGACGGGCGGCACGGCACCGGGCAGCAGCGCCACTGCCTCGGCCGCCGTGGTTCGCGGGATTCTCGATCCCCGCATGGCGACAACCTGCCGCATTGCCATGGGAGTCACCATGGCCCTGATGCTTGTGCTGATGATCTGACGGGCTAGGTGACTACTAGGTGCAGCCAGGTGCCGCGATCATGACACGCACGGGCGTGCCGTGCGGCGTCGTCCGGACCTCAACCGGAATGCAGCCGCGCAGGTCGGTGACGTAGCCCTCCCAGAAGATGGTCAGGCCGGGCGCGTATCTCTGCGGGATGCCGGTGCCGATGGGCCCGGACGCGCAGCCCGACAGCGTCAGTCCGGGAGCTCCGTCAGTCATCGTGTACGGCGCGTTGCCCGAGTGGAAGCTGGCGAGGAACCGGAAGCGCGCATGGGTGGCAGGCCCGGCGGTGATGATCGCGGTGTGCCCGTTGCTGACCGCGATCGCCATGGCGGAGGCGTCGAGGGTGCCGCGCTTCAGCTCGTGGCTGACCTGCGCTCCGGCCGGCGGCTTCGCAGAGATGAACCAGACCAGGCCGGCCTGTACGCTCTGCGCCTTCCAGTCCGATCCCAGCGTGCCGCCTTCGGCGGAGTTGCACGCGCGCAGCACTGTCCCCGGTGCCGCCGTCGACTGGTCAGGTGCAGCCCGCCGAGTCCCGAGCCAGGCACCGTCCCCGTGCGGGCAGCCGGCGCACCGTGGCTTCCGGGTCCCGCGGCGGAGCCGGCAGCGGCGAGCTGAAGGGCCAGCAGCGCGCCGACCGCGGCCATGGCGGTGACACCTGCCACCGTCGCAGTGACCCGCAGGCGGTGCTCGCGGCGACGCTTGCGGATGGCGTCGAGCAGTCCCGCCGGGGCGGGACTGGCAGCGGACGCCATCGCCGCCCGGAGCCTGTCCTCGAACTCGGTCATGGCGCGTCACCCCCTTCGTCAGTTTCCCGGACGGCCCCGAGGCGTCCGCAGTGATGTCGCGCAGGCGCGCGAGGCCGCGGGCAGCCTGACTCTTGACCGTGCCCACACCGCAGCGCGCGGCCAGTGCCGGTAGGCACGTTCGTAGGCACCCTGCAGAAGATCTTCGGCCTCAGCCCTTCGTCCAGGCCGCTCGCCTCCCAGGGCACGGCCTCGCTCAGCACCACGGTCCTCGCAGTATTGTGCGCACACTTACTGCACGCCGGGGCGGCGGGAAAGGTTGCCTGGCCCGCGCCTGCCGGTCAGGCGGCCGGGATGAGCTGCAGGTACACGACGCCGTTGTCGTACAGCTGAGCATCCGCACGCGTCCAGCGGGCGGGCGGCACGCCATTGTCGAACAGGCGCGGGCCAGTCGAGCGCGTGAGCGGGTAGACGAACAAATGGAGCTCGTCCACCAGTCCGTCGGCGAGCAGCGCACGGACCAGCGTCGCGCTGCCGCTCACGTACAGGCCTAGCAGGGCCTGGTCTTTGAGCCGCTGAATCTTGCCTGTGTCGTACGCTCCGACGACCTCGGAGTTCTGCCACGTTGCTGTCGGCAGCGTGGACGACACGACATACTTCCTGGTCTCGTTGAAGAACGGCGCCCCCGGGTGGTCGTCCTTCGCTGTCCCGGCCGGCCAGGACGGCTCGAACAGCTGAAACGTGTTCCGGCCCAGCAAGATGGCATCGCTGGCGGCGATGCACTGGCCGATGGCCTCGCCCATCCTCGGATCGGATCCGAAGTCGGCCGTCCAGCTCGGCGTGTCGATCACGCCGTCGAGGCTGATGAACTCGTGCACGCGGATCGGTGCCACGGCATCCTCCTGCCGGCGGTCGGCTTCGCCGCGTGCGGACCGGGACGCTCGCCAGCGTAGCGCCCAACTGGTTCTCTCACTGAGACCAATTGCAGCCAGAAAAATAAGACCAATCCGACCAGCCCGCGCGCCGGCAGCCAGTAGCGTCGGCTCGGTGGACGTCATGTTCGAGCCAGGCATTCCCCGGCGCAGGCAGCTCGAGTCGGCGCTGCGCTCGGCCATTCGCTCGGGCCTGCTGGCGCCGGGGGAGGTAGTGCCGCCCAGTCGTGACTTCGCCGACCAGCTCGGCGTTTCCCGCGGCGTCGTCGTGGCGAGCTATTCGCAGCTGGTCACCGAGGGTTACCTGACCGCACGCCGCGGGTCGCGTACCACCGTGGCGCAGCTATCTGCGCCCGGACTCCCGGCGCCTGTGCGCCAGCTCACTCCGCACGAGCTGTTCCGGTACGAGCTGAGGCCGGGCCTGGCTGACTTCCGCGCCTTCCCGCGTGCACGGTGGAAGGCAGCGCTTGTGCGCGCGCTGCGCGATCTCCCCGACGGGCGGCTGACCTACGGTGATCACCGAGGCATGCCCGAGCTGCGGAACGCGATTGCCGGGTATCTGGCCCGGGCACGGGGCGTCGTCGCCGAGCCGGAGAACGTCGTGATCTGCTGCGCGGCGTCCCAGGCGCTCACCGTCCTGTGGCAGGTGCTGCGCGGGCGGGGTGCCCGGCGGGTCGCGATCGAGGACCCGGGCTGGCGCTGGCAGCAGTACACCGTCGAGCAGGCTGGCCTGGAGGCAGTCCCCGTGCGCGTCGATGCGGACGGCATGGTGGTCTCGGAGCTGGCGACGGCGAGTCCGGACGCGGTCGTCATGACGCCGGCGCACCACTATCCGACTGGCGTGGCCATGACCGCGGAGCGCCGCGCCGCCCTGATCTCCTGGGCACGTGCACGGGGCGCGCTGATCGTCGAGGATGACTACGACGTCGAGTACAGCTTCGGCCGGCAGCCCATCGCCGCGCTTCAGGGACTAGCGCCCGACCTGGTTGCGTTCGTCGGCACCACGAGCAAGACGCTGGCGCCGGCGCTTCGGCTGGCCTGGTTCGTGCCGCCGCCGCACCTGATCGACGACTCCGAGGGCGTCCTGCGAGTCACCGGCGTCACGCCGCCGACTCTCGACCAGGTCGCGCTGGCGTCGTTCATCCAGGACGCAGCTCTCGAGCGGCACCTGCGGGCTATGCGCCGCCGCTACGCGCGCAAGCGCGCGGTCCTGGTCGAAGCTCTGCAGACGTTCGCTCCGCAGGTGACCGTGACCGGCCCGGCAGGCGGGCTGCACCTCCTGGCGCACTTGCCAGCCGGGATGAGCGAGCGGGACACTGCCGTCCGCGCACGCAGCCTCGGGGTCGGCCTGCACGAGCTGCACCGGCACTGCACCGCGCTGGCGCCGTCACCGCCGGCGCTGCTGCTCGGTTATGCCTTCCCGGGCGAGTCTGACCTGATCGCGGCGGCCGGGCTGATCGGCCAGGCTGCCGCCGACGCCTCCTAGCGCTATACGCGGCCGGTGAGCTCTTCCAGCGCCTTGATCGCGAGGCTCGCGTGCAGCAGGCAGCCATCCGGCAGGACGGAGTCGTCGAACTGCGCGTCCGCGCTGTGGTTGTCGGCGGCAGACTTATAGTCCTCGTGCGGGCAGGCGCCGAGGAAGAGGTAGCAGCCGGGGACGGCCTCGAGCACACGGGAGAAGTCCTCCGCGCCGGCTTCGGGGTGCTCTTCGATCGTCAGCCTTTCCGCGCCGAAGACGTCGGTCACCACGGCGGCCGCGAACTCGGTCTGGCCGGGATCGTTGACAGTCACCGGGTACTCGTTGCGGTAGCGGACGTCGGCTCGGAGCCCGTGCGCGGCGGCGATGTCGCGGCACAGCCGGACCGACGCCGCTTCGACCGCGGCGCGGGCCTCGCGGGAGAACGACCGGATGGTCGCGTGGAACGTGGCCTCGCCGGGGATGATGTTGCGCTTCGTTCCGGCATGGAAGCTGCCGACCGTGATCACGACGGGGTCGAAGATGTCGAACTGGCGGGTGACCATTGTCTGCAGCGACGTCACCATCTCGGCGGCCACACTCGACCGGGTCCTTGGCGCGGAACGGCGCTGCGCCGTGCCCGCCCGCGCCGACGACGGTCACCGAGAGCCAGTCACTCGCGGCCATGAGCGTCCCCGGCCGGGTCGAAAACTGGTGCCGGGGCTGATCGGCAGAGCTGACGTGGACGCCGAAGGCACGCTGCACACGGGGTCCGGCCGCGTCCAGGACGCCCTCGGTGATCATGTGCCCGGCGCCGTCCAGCCCTTCCTCGCCCGGCTGGAACATGAACACCACGTCGCCGTGCAGCGCATCCCGGTGCGCGCTCAGCAGCCGGGCGGCTCCGGCGAGCATGGCCGTGTGCAGGTCGTGACCGCAGGCGTGCATGACACCGTCGACGGTGCTGCGGAACTCGACGTCGGCGAGTTCCTGCACCGGGAGCGCATCCATGTCGCCGCGCAGCAGACATGGCCGGCGTCTCGCCGGCTCGCTCGCCGGTCCCGCGTAGCACCGCAGTGACGGACGTGCAGGATTCGCCCGTGCTGATCTCGAGCGGCAGGCCGTCCAGCGCCGCGAGGACCGCGCGCTGCGTTTCCGGCAGGTCGAGTCCGATCTCCGGCCGCCGGTGCAGCTGGTGACGGAGCTCCACCATCGCGGGCTGCAGCCCGGCGATGTCGCCACGCAGACTGTCGGCAAGTTCCACGTTCGCTCCTTCGTGCCGGGCCGCATCGGGGTAGCGGCCGCAGAAGCACCCTAGAGCCTGCTACCGGGCTCCTCACCCGGCAGGACGGGAGCCAGGGCAGTGGTCACGATCGTGTGCACGGTGCTCTTCTCGAGCGGAGCGCCGTCCCGCCCGGCGAACATCAGGTGAGCGGTGCCGATCAGCATCGGCGCGATGGCGTGAATTTCCGCGTCGGCTGCGAGCCGGCCGAGGTCGCGCTCGGCCTCGAGGTAGGACCTGATCATGACCGTGCCTTCGCGCAGAACCGGCAGCCGGCCGGCGCCGGCCTCGCGCAATCGCGCTCGCAGCTCGTTCCGCGAGGTGAGCAGACTCAGCATCTCCAGCGCCACGGACCCGAACAACTCCGTGAGCGCCTCTGTCACGTTGCCGGCAACCGTGCCGGTACCGGCCGAGTCGCGCAGCTCGATGGCGCGGCGGCCGATCTGCTCTGCGCGCGCCACCACGAGCTCGGTCAGGAACGCGTCGAAGTCGGCGAAGTGCCGGTGCAGCACGCCCTTAGCGCAGCCTGCCTCGGTGGTGACGGCCCGGCTCGTCAGCCCGCTCGGTCCGTCCCGGAGCAGTACGCGCTCGGCTGCGGCGAACAGCTGCTCGCGCACGTCGCGAATGGCCACCCCGGTGGGCACTGCGGGCGTTCCTCTCCTGGCTTAACAGACCCGGCTTGCTCGTGGGCCGATGCCCACTAGAGTGGGCGCATGCCCACTATACCTCCCGCAGACCATCCTCCGGCAGACCAGCCTGCGGCCGCACAACCTTCGACGGCGAGCGAGCTCCACCGGCAGCGCCAGATGGCCGAGTCGTTCGGGACCGACGCCGAACGGTACGACCGGGCGCGGCCCCGCTATCCGCAGGCGCTCATCGACCGGATTATTGCCCAGAGTCCCGGACCCGAGGTCCTCGATGTCGGATCCGGGACCGGCATCGTCGGGCGCCAGCTGCAGGACGGCGGATGCCGTGTGCTCGGCGTCGAGCCGGACGGGCGGATGGCAGCCGTCGGGCGGCAGTTCGGTCTGCCAGCCGAAGAGGCGAAGATCGAGTCCTGGGATCCGACCGGCCGGATGTTCGACGCGGTAGTGGCCGGCCAGTCCTGGCACTGGGTTAATCCCGCAGACGGTGCACGAAAGGCGGCGCAGGTACTCCGGCCCGGCCTGTTTGCCGCGTTCTGGAACGGCGGGCAGCCGCCGGCTGACCTGGCGGAGACCTTCGCCGCCATTACCCGCACGATCGTGCCGGACCTGCCGGGCTCCGGCAGGCGCGTCGACGTGGTGGACGCCTACACGCAGATGAGCGACGCCGCTGCCGCGGGCCTCCAGGAAACGCGCGGGTTCGGCGAATCGGAGCGGTGGCGCTACGACTGGGACTTCACCTACTCCAAGGAGGCCTGGCTCGATCAGCTGCCGACGCTCGGCGCTTATACCCGGCTGGCGCCGGACAAGCTGGCGCAGCTGCTGAGTGCGGTCGGCGACGCCGTTGACGCTGCGGGCGGAAGCTTCACCGTGCACTTCAGCACAATGGCCGTGGCGGCGCACTGGCTCGGCTGACACGATGACGGGTGGCCGGCGGCTGACGTCGGCCCGGTTCGCTAGCCTGGAAGCAGATAGCGGCGGAGGGGCCCGCCGTTCGAATCGCGGTTCGCCGCCAACGGTCCCTGCCGACTGAGGTAGGGACGGGTCCATTGGCGGCTGTACATCTGGCGAAAGTCCTGGACGAACTGGCCGGCCTGGCCGGTGATGCGGACCGGGAGAGCCTGGCCACCCTGCGCGAGCGGCTGGCGTCGTCGCGGCTTCGGGTTCTGGTGGCTGGCGAGGCGAAGCGCGGCAAGAGCACTCTCGTCAACGCCCTGCTCGGCCGGGACCTGCTCCCGACCGGCGTCACGCCGCTGACGGCGGTACCGACCACCGTCGTTTCCGGGGTGCCGGAGGCGGCGGAGGTTGCGTTCGCCGACGGTCGGCTGGAGACGCTCGCCCTGGACGCGCTGCAGACTTTCGGCACCGAGCGGGGTAACCCGGGGAACGCGCGACGGGTCGAGTCGATCACCGTGCGCACGCAGGCGCCGGTCCTTGCCCGCGGCGCTGAAATCGTCGACACGCCGGGCACGGGTTCTGTCCACGCACACAACACCGCAGCGGCCGAGGCAGTCCTGCCGAGCATGGACGCGGCGATCTTCGTGCTGTCCGCTGATCCGCCGGTGTCCGCGAGCGAGCGAGCGCTGCTGGCCGAGGTCGCGCGGCTGTCCGTGCGGCTGTTCGTCGTCCTCAACAAGATCGACTATCTCGACGATGCGGAGCTGGCTGAGTCGCTGGCCTTCACCGAGCAGGTCGTTTCCGCGGCTCTCGGCCGGCAGCAGCCGGTCTACGCAGTCTCCGCCAGGGGCCTCGGGCCGGCTGGCAGCCGGGGACTGGCCCGGTTCGCGGCGGACTTCGAGTCGTACCTGAAGGCCGGCCGCATCGGCGACCTGGAGACCTCCGTGCGCGAGCAGGCGGCGCGAGTCGCGAGCCTGATGCTCGACGAGATGACGCTCGCGCAGCAGACAGCGCGGCTGCCGGGCGAGCAGGCGGCACAGCAGGCTGCCGGGTTCGCGGCGCGGCTGGCGTCAGTTCGCGAGCATCAGGCGGACGCGGAGGACACGCTCGCCGGGCAGACTCGCCGTCTGCTGACCGCCCTGAACGCCGCTGCCGACCGGATGAGACCGCAGATAGCTGCTGACGTGACGGCCAGCATCACTCGCAGGCTGAGCGAGACAGCGCTGGGCGGCGAGTCTGCTGCCGAGATCGAGCGGACCGGCCGCGCGGAGCTCACCCGCGACATCGTGGCCGCGGCCGAGGCGTGGCGGCAGGAGCAGGCAGCCGAGCTTGAGGCTGGACTGCAGCAGATCGACGCGAGATTGTGCGCGGGCCTCGAGGCCGAGCTTGCTGCCGTGCGGGAGGCTGCGGCTGACTTGCTGGGCGTGCGCCTGACGCTGCCGAGTCCGGGCAGCCGGCTGGCGAGTGGACGCCGGTTCTTCTACGTGGTGGCCGAGCAGGTTGACCAGGCTGAGCTACTCGCGGGCGCGGTGCGCCGCCGTGTCCCTGGTGAGCTCGGCCGCAAGATCGCTCGCCAGCGGGTTCTCGAGCAGATTCCGGACCTTGCCGACGTGCACGTGGGCCGCGCCCGCGGCGACCTTCAGTTCCGCCTCAGCGAGGCGAGCAGAAACCTCGGCGGCGAGGTTCGCCGCCGGTATGCGGAGACCACTGACAGGCTGGCGGCTGCTCTGGAGCGTGCGGCGGCGATCCGGGCGTCGACCGCCGACCAGGGCGAACGCGAGCTAGCGGAACTCGCCGACCGCGGCGCGCGGCTGCGTGCCCTGCTCGCCGAACTCGCTCCGGATGGTCAGCCGGCCTGACCGGCGGTAGGCTACCGAAGCCGGATGAGGCTCCCGGCTGGGACCTGCGCCCAGAACCGCCACCGCGGCTGATGGCCTCTGCCAGAACGCGTCAGCGACAAATGGCGGAGGACTCATTGCCCAGCGCTGCGCCCGTCCCGCGCGGGCCGTCGATGCTCCTCGGATCGGCGGCAGGCCTGCTCGACCGGCCGGGCTGCCCGGTCTGCCGCCACGTGGCCGAGACAAGTGACGGCTATCTTGCCTGGTTCGCAGCGGACGGCCATTACGACGCTGACCTGCTCGGCCGGCTCTGCGCGTCGCGCGGAATGTGCGCGCCGCACACCCGGCGTCTGCTCGCCCAGCCCGGTGCTCGCGTTCGGCTGACCGCCGTCTACCGCTATGTCGTCGAGGCTGCGCTGCGCGATCCGCTGGCCCGGCCGGCGCCGTGCCTGGCGTGCGAGCAGTCGGAGCGGGCTGCGGACCGCGTTCTGGCCATCCTGGTCGACGATGTGATGGCACAGGACCGGCAGGCCTACAAGCAGCATGGCGGCTTGTGCCTGCCACATCTGCGCGCGCTTGCGCGGCAGGGCAGAAAGCTCGACCTGCTGTGGCCGACCCGGTTCATGCTGTCGCAGCTCAGCCAGGAGACGGTGAGCCTGCAGATTCTCGCTGGCCTTTCCGATCCCGACGAGGCTGACCGCCAGGCGAACGCTGCGGCCGTGCCCGCACACCGCACCGCTGACCGCTGGGTATGCCCGGCGTGCTGGGCGGCGGCCGCCGCGGAGCGGTCGCTGCTTGGCGAGGCTGCCGCTACGGTACCGGGCGGCGCAGGGAGCACGGAGTCCGAGACGCCCCCGGCGCTCTGCGCGCCGCACCTGCGCGACGTGGTGCGCGGACGAGGCAACGGGAGTTCGATCCTGGCCGGGCAGGCGGGCAGCCATGCCGCGCGGCTGCAGCAGGCGTTCGCGGGCCGGCCGCGCAGGCTAGGCTTTGCCTCCGGCTGGCTGTCCCCCCGCGCGCGGAACGCGTTCGCGGAACCGGACTGCCCTGTCTGCCGCGGCGCACATGCTGCCGGAGCCAGGGAGATCGGCAAGATCGCCGGGCCGATTAAGGCGGCTGGCTCGCTCGCCGCGGACGACGGCCTGTGCTGCCGCCACGTCCGGGATCTGGCCCGGAGCGACGCTAGCGCGGGCGATGCGGCAGTGCAGGCAGCGCTCGCTCACGGAACGCGCCTGCTGGCCGAGCTCGTCCGTGCGCATGCTGCTCCGCCCCGGGCACTCGAGCAGGAAACGGGGTGGCAGGCGCCCGGCGCTTGGCGACGAGCTCCGGTCTTCCTGGACGGGGCGGTCTCCGGCGGCTGTCTGGCCGGGTGAGATGCGTAGCATCCGGGAAGCGTCACCAGCGCTGAGGTTCGTGATCACCGTCGGAGTGATGAGCTTCTTCGCTGACTTCACCTATGAGGGCTCGCGGTCCGTCATCGGGCCGTATCTGGCAACGCTCGGCGCCGGGGCCCTCGCCATCAGCATCATCAGCGGTGCCGGCGAGTTCCTGGGCTACGGACTCAGGTTCTTCTCGGGGCGTAGCGCGGACCGGACGGGTCGTTACTGGCCCATCACGATCAGCGGCTATGTCGTGCAGATGGCTGCGGTCCCGCTCCTGGCCATCGCCGGAACCTGGCAGGCCGCGGCGGTTCTCATCATCGCGGAGCGCGTCGGCAAGGCGACACGCAATCCTCCCAGGGACGCCATGCTGTCCCATGCCGCACAGGAGATGGGCTACGGCCGGGGCTTCGGCATCCACGAGGCACTTGACCAGTTCGGCGCGATGTTCGGCCCGCTGCTGGTGGCCCTGATCCTCGCACTGAGCCAGCACGACTACCAGCTGGCGTTTGCGGCACTCGCCGTCCCGGCCGTCGTCACCCTCACGTTTGTTGCGGTTGCGCGGCGGTTCTTCCCGCGGCCGCAGGATCTGTCGGCAGGCCCGGACCACCTTGAGGCATCGGGCCTGTCCCGGCGGTTCTGGATCTACCTCAGCGGCACCGCGCTTGTGGCTGCCGGACTGGCTGACTTCCCGCTCATCGCGTTTCATTTCCAGCAGGCGAAGACGGTTCCGGTGCCCGTCATCCCGGTCTTCTACGCGGTCGCGATGGCGGTGAGCGGAACGGGCTCGCTGATCTTCGGCCGACTGTTCGACAAGGCCGGCATCGGGGCGCTGATCCCGCTCACGGTCGCTTCGGCGTGCTACGCGCCCCTGGTATTCCTGGGCGGCACCTGGGCCGCCCTCGCCGGCGTTGCCTTGTGGGGCCTCGGCATGGGGGTACAGGAATCCATCATTCCGGCCGCCGTGGCGCCGATGGTCAGGCCGGACCGCCGAGCTTCGGCCTACGGGCTCTTCACCGCGTGTTACGGCACAGCGTGGGTACTCGGCAGCATCGCGATCGGCTTCCTGTTCGATGTGTCGCTCGGCGCCGTGACGGCGTTCACGGTCGCCAGCCAGCTTGCCGGGCTGCCTGCCCTGGCCGCAGTCAGCAGAGCGCGGAAGCCGGCGCCGTGAGCACGGATCTGGCCGGGCTGCGAAACTACCAGGAGCGGCGTCTCGATCTTGCCGATATTGCCCGGGCGCTGCTGCACCTGGCTCGCAGGTACGGTGACAGCCAGCGAGAAGCCGACGTCCGCTCGCTCCTGACCCGGCTGGCATCGGGCCAGTTCCAGCTGGCTCTGGCCGGCCAGTTCAGCCGTGGCAAATCGACGCTCATGAATGCGCTGCTCGGCGGGCCCTACCTGCCGATGGGCGCCCTTCCGATGACCTCAGTGGTGACTACTGTCCGCTACGGCACGCGGCCGCGCGCGCTCGTGCGCAGCAGCGTCGCCGGCCTGCCGATCGAGGTGCCGGTCGGCGAGATTTCCCGGTTCATCGCCCGCCAGAGCGCCGACCGCACCCGCAGCCGTGTCAGCTCGGTGGAGGTAGAGATCCCGGCACCGTTCCTGAGGCTCGGCTTCGAGTTCGTCGACACCCCCGGAGTTGGATCCGCCCTCGGAGCCGGCACGGCAGCGACGCTCGAGTACCTGCCGCGGGCTGACGCGCTGGTCTTCGTGACGAGCTTCGACTCCGCGCTCACGCAGGCCGAGACAACCTTTCTGCGGACGGCGGCCGAGACTGCCGGGCCCCTGTTCGTGGTGCTCAACAAGCGAGATCTTGTCTCGGCCGCCGACGCCGCGGAGGTCGAGGGGTTCGCCCGTATCTGGTCCCGGCAGAACCTGCCGGGACCAGAGCCGCCGGTCTTCGGCGTTTCCGCACTGGACGCGCTGACCGCTGTAACCAGCGGCGCTGGGGAGACGCCGGCGAGTGGTGTCGGAGCGCTGCGCAGCGCTCTGACACTGTTCCTGACCCGGGAACGTGGCATCGTAGCGCTCAGCAACCTGGCCCGCGCGGTCTTCAGTCTTCTCGACTTGCAGGATCGCGACCTGCGAGCCGGGCTGCTTCCGGCGGAAGGGGACTGGGGGAAGCCGCGCATCGAGGCTGGGCTTGCGGCGTCCATCGACGGGGTGCTCGAGCAGTTGCGCCAGCAGGGAGCGACCCTCGCCGAGCATGCGGCCGGCTGCGTGCAGGCGCTGTTCGCCGAGCGGCGAGCAGCATGGAAAGACGAGTTCGTCGCCGTGGTCAGCGCGCAGGAGCCCGCCCGTGCGCCAGTCAGCGCGGCGTGGCTGGAGCAGCGTGCCGCTGACCTGCAGGATGCGCTCATCTCCCGGCTCGCGGATGATGTCAGCTCGATCGTCCGCCTGTCGCGCTCGCCGCGCGCCACCGGAGCCGAGCTGGCGGGACTCGGCCCGGCCACAGTCGGGCCGGGCGATGCGAACGCAGGCTGGTCGGCCGGTGACCTGCCCGTGCTGCCCGCGCCCGTGATCGGCTGGCAGGCCCCTCCGCAGCCCGACCCTGCGCGGACGCGCCGCCGCCGCGCCCATCCTCGGGGCAGCACCGGCGACTCTGCTCAGCAGCTCGCGGCCCTCACAGACGACGCCGCCGCGCAGTTCACGGACCAGGCTCAGGCTGCCTTCCTCCCCCTCGTGGGGAGGTGGTGCGCCGCGCTGGCCGAGCAGAGCGCGGCACGAGCACGGGACGAAGCTGACCAGTTCCTGAAATACCTGCGAGGGGAGCCGGACGTGGCCGCGCTCGAGACCGTGGCTGACCTCCGCGAGCGGACGGCCGGCCTGCTTGGCTCCCTGGCGACCTGGCCGCCGGGCGAGCCGGCCGAAGAAGCCGTGACACCGACACTGACAGCGACACCGACCCCGGATCCAGACGGCATGGTGAGCTGTGCCGTCTGCCGGGATCTCGAGCAGATGCTGACGGCGCTGCTGACCCAGCATCAGTACCTCCTCGCGAGCCAGGAAAGCGAGCAGGCGAGGCATGCCCGGGCGGGCGGCTTCTGTCCGCTGCACACCTGGCAGTACGCGCAGCTGGCCTCACCGGTCGGGATCTCGGCCGGTTACTCCGCGCTCGCCAGCGCGACCGCCGGTGCGATCGAGAGGCTCGAGGCTCAGGCCAGCACACCGGCGGAGCTTGGCCGCGACCTGGCCAGCCTGACGGCCTGCACGGCGTGCGCAGCTCTCACCGCTGCTGAAGGTCAGGCCGTGCGGAGACTTGCGCCGCGGGCGGCAGCGGACATGCCCGCCTCGCTGTGCCTGCGTCACGTGGCACTGATCCTGCAATCTGGCTGCACGCCGGAAGCCGCAGCTCACCTCACCGGGGGCCTGGCCAGCACGCTACGGCGCCTCGCGGGCGACATGCGGGAGTATGCGCTGAAGCGCGAGGCCCTCCGCCGCAGTCTCATCACGGCAGAGGAAGCGAACGCCTACGCGGGAGCTCTCCGGCTGCTGGCCGGACCGCCTGCCCTGGTCCAGCCCTGGTCCGATCTGAGCAGCCGGTAGATGTCGCCGACCGCGGCGCCGCCGCTCAGCCACGCCACCGCGAACAGCCAGCCGGCCACTACGTCGCTCGGCCAGTGCACGCCCAGATACACGCGGCTGCTTCCGACCAGGCTGGCCGCGGCAAGCATCGCCACCCGGCGGTGGCGATCGGACCCGCCGGCGGCCGCGGCGCTAGCGCCCGCGGTGAGCGCGGCCAGGGTCGTGTGCTTCGACGGCAGACTGAACCCCTCCGGCTCGCTCAGCCAGAGCGATCGCGGCGGCCGCGGCCGGCCGATGACCACCGAAAGTCTGCGGCGCACTACTGTGCCCGCAGCGACCACGGGGAAGATCTGGCCGACTGCGCGCCAGTCGCGGCGCCATGCCGCGCCGGCGCCGGCGAGCAGCAAAACTGCGAGGACCGGCCCGGGCTCCGCCAGTCCGCTGACGGCACGTGCGAGCGCCACCAGCGGCGCCCTCCGGGCGGCGGGCAGACCGGAGATCACCCTGCGGTCCACGCCGGCCGCGACCGTGTCAGCCGCGACCGTGTCAGCCGCGACCGTGCCGGCTGCAACTTCGCGGGTGCTCGCGCTGGTCAGCAGGCACAGCGCCGCGCTTGCCAGCAGGCACTCGCCCGCGTGGCTAGCTGCGTCCTGCCAGGTATCCTGCGCTACGGCCATGACAGGCGTCCCTTCGCGTCCGTCCGCACAGGACCCATTGGCCAGAAGGCGTCCGGCACGTACCCGGTGCGTGCCGCGGCGGGATCCACCGCCGGGCGGGCCGAGCCCGCCTGTGCATCACCATAGCCGCCGGGCTGCCCGCCCTGCCGGGGCCACCCTGTGGCTGATCGTCAACCGACCGAGCGAAGCGAGGACAGAATGAGCTGGCTAGCAGCACGTGAACCGCAATCGATCAGCGAGCTGACCGCCCTGGAGGTGCTGGACTCCCGGGGGCGGCCGACCCTGCAGGTGACCGTAACGCTCTCGGGCGGCATCACCGGATCAGCTGGCGTGCCGTCGGGCGCGTCGACCGGGACCAGGGAAGCCGTCGAGCGACGCGATGGCGGCAGCCGCTTCGGCGGGCTCGGCGTCCTGCAGGCGGCTGCGGCCGTCGGCGGGGAGATCGCCGCCAGCCTCTGCGCGCGAGCCTGGCAGGACCTGCGCGATATCGACCAGTGCATGATCGAACTCGACGGCACCGATACGAAGTCGCGTCTCGGGGCGAACGCCGTCGTCGGAGTCTCGATGGCCTGCGCACGTGCCTTCGCGCTGGCGGACGGCCAGCCGCTGTGGCAGTGGCTCAGCCCGCCCGGCGTGGAGCCCCGGCTGCCTGCACCTCATTTCAACGTGATCAACGGCGGCGTGCATGCGCCCAACGCTCTTGACTTCCAGGAGTTCATGATCGCGCCGCTCGGCGCGCCTTCCTTCGCCGAAGCGGTGCGCGCAGGCGCGGAGGTCTACGGAGCGCTCCGGACGCTGCTCGGGCAGCGCGGCTACAGCACCGGTCTCGGCGACGAAGGCGGATTCGCGCCTGAGCTGGCGGAGCCGGAAGATGTCCTTGATCTGCTCGTCGAAGCGATCAAGGAGGCCGGATACGTGGCAGGCAGCAGCGGCATCGCGATCGCGCTCGACCCGGCGGCGAGTGAGTTCCGTGGTGCGGACGGCCGGTACCGCGTCGCGGGACGGTGGCATTCGACGGCAGAGATGATCGAGCGCTACGAGGCGATCGCCGACCGGTACCCGGTCTGGCTCATCGAGGATGGGCTGGGAGAAGACGACTGGTCCGGCTGGACCGCGCTGACCAGGACGCTGGGCGACCGGGTGCAGCTTGTCGGCGACGACATCTTCGTGACCAATCCGGCGATCATCCGGGAGGGGATCAGCCGCCGCGCGGGCAATGCCGCGCTGATCAAGATCAACCAGGTGGGCACTGTCACCGAGACGCTGGAGGCCATGGCCGTATGCCGCGAAGCTGGCTATGCCCAGTTCGTGTCACACCGGTCCGGCGAGACGACCGACACGTTCATCGCCGACCTGGCCGTCGGCTCCGGCTGCGGCGAGCTCAAGGCCGGCGCCCCGGCCCGCGGCGAGCGCGTGGCGAAGTACAACCGGCTGCTCGAGATCGCTCGGACCAGGCCTGACCTGCCGTACGGGCGGCGCTGAGCGACCCGTGCCCCTGGATTGCGGCCCGGTCCTTGAATTGCAGCCGGCACGGCCAATGCGCTAGAAATAGGGCTTGGCGATGAGGCTCGCCCTAACCGCAGACTTATGTCGCTGATGGCCTCTACCACTAGGTTCGCTGTACCTGTGTGGAAGAGGAGCGCCCGGTGAGTGAGGAATCCCAGGAGCCGCCCGGCAAAGATAGTCCGGGCACGCCCGTCGTCTTGCCGGCTGGAGCGGTGCCCCGCACGCAGTCGCCGGAAGTTCTTGCATGAGCGGCGTACTTCCGATCCCGCTCGTGCAGTGCCTGCAGGTCGTCACGATTGCCGGCGCTGCGCCGGGGATCTCCGGAGTGATCAGCAAGGTGGAGGCACGGCTGCAGGGGCGGACGGGGCCGCGCATTTTGCAGCCTTACTACGATCTCGGCAAGCTGTTCCGTAAGGAAGCGCTTGCCCCGCGCGGATCCAGCTGGGTGTTCCTGGCTGGCCCGGCGGTCGCGATGATGTGCTACCTGACGGTGCCGCTGCTCATCCCGGTGCTGACGACGTTCGGGCTGCCGCTCGGGTATATGGGCGACATCCTCGGCGGCGGCTTCATCCTGTCACTGGCGAGCTTCATGGTCGCGCTGGCAGCGCTGGACACCGGAAGCCCGTACGCGCAGCTCGGGGCAAGCCGCGCCAAGACGTTCGGCGCGATCACCGAGCCTGTGGTGCTGTTCGTGGTGTTCACGGTCGCGCTTGTCACCGGCACCGACCTGCCCTACGCGCTCGCCGCGACGGTCCGCTCGTCCGCCGGCCAGATCGTCCGGCCGGCGCACCTGCTGGCGGCGGCGGCGCTGTTCATGGTGATCCTCTACGAGACGGGCCGGATACCCGTCGAGACGCACACCGGCACCAACGAGTTCGGCATGATCGAGGAGGCACGTCCCTTCGAGCATCGGGTCCCTACTTCGCGCTGCTGAAGTGGGGCTCGGCGATGAAGCAGCTGATCCTCTACACGATCCTGCTGAACGTCTTCGTCGCGCCGTGGGGGCTTGCCTCGACTCCGGACGCGGGGTCAGTGCTGCTCGCGATCGCCGCCCTCATCGGCAAGGCAGCTCTGCTGGGCGTCGTCGTCTCGGTGATCGACAACTCGTTCGCCAAACTGCGCCTCTTCAAGATCACTGAATTCGTGTCGGCCGCGTTTCTTCTCGCGGTGCTCGCCGTCTTCACGCTGTACCTGGGAGGCGGCTGATGCCGGGACTGCTCGCGGCAACCGTGGCGGCGCCGAGCGCGCTCGACGGCGGTGCCAACGTCGTGGCGCTCGGCGTGCTGCTCGCCGAGTTCGGCATGTTGCGCCAGGCCCTGATCCGCGATCAGGTCCGCCTGTACGCGGCGCAGTCAGCGCTCATCTCGGTGCTCGGGGTGGTGGTGGCGGCGAGCCGGCACCTGCCCGACCTCTACGCGCTGGCAGCGCTGTCGTTCGCGCTGAAGGCAGTAATCGTGCCCGTCGTGCTGACCAGACTGCTGCGGCGCATCGGCCTGACCGGCAGCGATCCGCGGTGGAGCGACATCGCCGGGACCGGAGCGCTGAGCCTGGCCAGCACCGTGCTCGTCGCGATCGCCGTCGCTGCGTTCGGATTCTTCACCACGGCCAGGTTCGGTATCCATTCTCCTGTCCTGCCGGCGACTGCGCTGGCGATTTCGATGGCCGTCGTCTTGGTCTCCTTCGTGCTGATGATCGTCCGGCGGGACGTGATCTCGCAGGCCATCGGCTTCCTGTCGCTGGAGAACGGCATCTCGCTGACGTCCCTGGTGGTGGCGGCCGGGCTGCCCCTCATCCTGGAGGTCGCGTTTCTGTTCGACCTGCTCGTGGCGGCGGTGGTATTCGGACTGCTGATCCGTGTCCACCACGGCTCGGCGGAGTCGATGTCCACTGCCGATATCACGAGCCTGAGGGGGTAGCGCGATGCATGCCGTCCTCGTGCTCCTGCTGGCGCTGCCCGCCGCCGCCGCCCTGCTCTGCGTGCGGATCCCGTTGCGCATCGCTCCCGCGATCACTGCCGTTAGCGGTGTCGCCTGCTTCGGCTTGGTGCTCGCGCTGATCCCGACGGCCGCGCACCGCGAACTGCAGTACGCGCGCCTGCTGCGCGTCGACGCGCTGAGCGCCGTGTTCCTGCTCGCCACCGGGTTCCTGTACGCGGCAGTAGCGATCTACAGCGTCGGCTACCTGTCGGCGGGGCACGGCGCCGGCGGCCATGACCAGGAGCCGCGGCGGTATGCGCGGCGCTTCTGGGTGGGCCTGAATGTGTTCGCCTGGGCGATGCTCGCGGCGCCGCTGATGAGCAACCTGGCATTGCTGTGGGTCGCCATCGAGATCACCACGGTCGTCTCGGCGCTACTCGTGGCCATCGAGAACACAGACGGCGCCGCCGAGGCGGCATGGAAGTACGTGCTGCTCGCGTCGGCCGGGCTCGGCCTTGCCCTGCTCGCCACCATTTTCGCGTATTACGCCGGCGCGCACGTTCTGGGCCAGTCGTACGACCTGGGATTCACCCAGCTGCTGGGCGTCGCCACCCGGCTGCCGCATACGGCAGTCCAGCTCACCTTCGTCCTGGCGGTGCTCGGCTTCGGCACGAAGATGGGCCTGTTCCCGGTGCACACCTGGCTGCCGGACGCGCACTCGGAAGCACCGACTCCGGTGTCCGCGCTGCTGTCGGGCTCCCTGCTGGCGATCTGCTTCTACGCGATCCTCCGCTACTACCAGGTCAGCGCGGCCGCCCTCGGGTCCCGCTTCCCGCGCGATGTGCTCCTCGTCTTCGGCGTGGCGTCCCTGCTGCTCGCTGCCCTGTACCTGTTCGGGCAGCGCGACATCAAGCGGCTCCTGGCGTACTCGAGCGTCGAGCACATGGGCATCCTGGCAATCGGGGTGGGCTTCGGCGCGCCCGTCGCACTCGCGGGTGTGCTCCTGCATGTCCTCGGGCACGCAGCGGCCAAGGGCAACGCGTTCATGGGCGCGGGTGTCTTTGTCCAGAAGTTCGGCACGAAGCGAATAGCGAAAATCCGGGGCGGACTTGACCTGCTGCCGTGGAGCGGGCCGCTGTTCGTGCTGGCGATCTTCGCGCTCGGCGCGATGCCGCCGTTCGGCCTGTTCCGGAGCGAGTTCGAGATCGTCGCCGGCGGTTTGCAGTCGCGGAGTTACGTTCTCGCCACGATCCTCATCATCGGCGTGACCGTCGCCTTCCTCGGCCTGGCTGCCTCCGTCACGCGCATTCTGATGGAGCCTGCCCGGCCCGCGCCGCAGCCCGACCGCGAACTGGTGTCCGCGGCTGCGGCACACCGGGAGTCCGGCGGCACTGCGGCCGGGAGTGCCGGCCGCGCGGCGGCGGCTGCGCGAGCTGCCGCGGCAACACTGCCCCGCGGCGAGCCGACCGCGTGGATGGTGGTTCCGGTTGTCGCAGGCGCACTCGCACTGCTGATCCTGGGCATCCACCCGCCCGCGGAGCTCACCGAGCTGTTCAGCAGGGCTGTCGCGCTGCTGAGCCGGGGCGCACGATGACGGCCACGGCCTACGAGGTGGCGCCGAGCATCCCGGCGCTGTGGGACAA
This sequence comes from uncultured Actinomycetota bacterium, assembly GCA_963711535.1. GTDB lineage: Bacteria > Actinomycetota > Actinomycetes > Streptosporangiales > Streptosporangiaceae > JAJYUU01. Next base: position 824,121 of record CAVQEN010000020.1, read on the forward strand.
GCTCGCCGCCGAGATCCCGGCCACGGGCCTCGCTGACCTGTTCGGCACCCAGCGCGAGGACGGCGTGCTGCTGACCGCGCAGCTCGCTGGTACTGGCGGCTTCAGCACGTTCGACGTGCTGGTGGCCAGCGGACGGGACCGCTATCCGGCGCTCACGCCGCGCGTGGCGGCGGCGTTCTGGTACGAGCGGGAGATCCACGACCTGCTGGGCGTGATCCCGGTCGGCCATCCGCGCCTCGAGCCGCTGCTGCTGCCGACGAAGTCGGCGGTACTGCCGCGGCCGGGGAACGGCATCCATCCGGCGTTCATCGAGCCCGATCCGGGCCTGGTGCCACTTCATGCGGTGGGGCCGGGACTGTTCACGATCCCGCACGGTCCGGTGCGGTCCGGCGTGGTTGAGTCGATCGAATACCTGGTAGAGACGCCCGGCGAGGAGATCCCGCATCTCAACTTGCGGACTTTCTATAAGCACCGCGGCATCGAGAAGCGCTTCGAGGGCATGGCGGCGGACGAGGCCGTCCTGCTCGCCGAGCGAGCCGAAGGTGTCGCGTCGGTGGCGCATGCTCTGGCCTACTGCGAGGCGGTCGAGCGTGCGGCGGGCACCCGCGCGCCCTGGCCGGCCACGCTCGTCCGGGTCCTGCATGCCGAGCTCGAGCGACTCGCCTGGCACCTGGACGTCATCCTGCGTCTCGCCGACGGCTCCGGGCTCGCGGTGGCCACAGCGAGATTTGGCTGGCACAAGGAAGAGGTACTGCGCCTCACCGGCCAGCTGTGCGGCAGCCGGTTCGGCCGGGGTGTCGTGGTGCCCGGTGGCGTTTCAGCACTGCCGCGTCTTTCGGCCGGCGATCTGCTGGCGGCCATCGGCGTGCTCGACCGGCGCGTGACCGCGGACATCAGGCTCCTCATGGCAACGGCATCGTTCCTCGACCGGCTCCGGCGCACCGGACCGCTGACGCCGGGCCGGGCGCGGGAACACGGTGCCCTCGGCCCGATCGGCCGGGCTTCCGGCTATGAAGACGACCCGAGGCAGAACCGCCCGTACGCGGCCTACGGATCGCTGGGTTTCGCTGTGCCGACCCGGCAGGAAGGTGATGCACTCGCCCGGCTCGAGGTGCGCGTGGACGACATCGCCAGCTCGTTCCACCTGCTCCGCCAGGCAACCGACGAGCTTGCCGAGACCGGAGATGAGCAGCTCCGCACGGCGTGCGACGTGTCGGACGGGCGGGCGGTGGGCTGGGCGGAGGCACCGCACGGCGAGGTGCTGTACGACGTCAGCATCACCGGTGGCATGCTCACGCGCTGCCGGGTCCGGTCGGCCTCCTTCCACAATCTGGTGCTGATGCACGAGGTGTTCCGGGGAGACATCCTGACCGACTTCCCGTTCATCGAGGCCAGCTTCGGCCTCTCGATCGCCGGCGTGGCTGGCTAGATGGCGAGGAGCTGAGATGTGGCCACTGCGAGGCCTGCGCCAGGGAGTCCTGACGACCCGCTGGCCCCGGCATCCTGACGAGTACGCTGCTGCGGCCCGGGGTCCTGCGGTCGTCTTGCGCCACGCGGATGCGGTCAGCTTGACGGACCTGGATGTCGACGGACTCTGCCCGACCGGGGCCATTAGCCTCGCCGGACCGGGCGACGTCCAGCTGGACCAGGGAGCATGCATTCAGTGCGGCCGGTGTATCGCGCGCCACCCGGAGATCTTCGGCTGGGGCGCAGGAGTGCACTCGGCCACGCTCAGCAGGGAGCAGCTGATCGTACCGCCGGCTGAGTCGCCAGCCGCGCTGGCAGAGCTGTCCGCCGGGCTGCGCCAGCGTACCCGGGCGCTGCAGCGCTCGGTGCACCTGCGGCACGTCGACGCCGGGTCGGACGGCAGCGAGGAATGGGAGATCCTGGCCCTGCTGAATCCGGTGTACGACATCCACCGGCTCGGCATATTCCTGACTGCGAGCCCACGCCACGCCGACATCTTGCTGGTGACCGGAGCAGGCGCGCACGGGATGGCCGAGCCGCTGCGGCAGACGTACGAGGCGATGCCCTGCCCCAAGGTCGTGATCGCCGTCGGGACCGACGCGTGCGGCGGCGGACTCATCAGCCCGTCCTACGCGACGGCAGGTGGAGTCGGGGCCATCGTCCCGGTCGACGTGTGGCTTCCCGGATCCCCGCCGAGCCCGTTCGCGATCCTGTCGGCGATTCTGCTCGCGCTCGGCCGGCTGCCCGAACCCGGTCGCCGGGGAGTCGCCGCGGGTCGTGAGCGATGAGCAGCCTCGGCGCAGTCCTGGCGGCTGGCCTGATACTTCTTGCCGCGGCGGCAGCCGCTGACATCCTGATGGGAGCCCGGCACGCGGGGTGGCGGGCGCTGCCCTACCTGGTCGGCGCGGCCGGATCGGCCTGCGTGCTGGCCGCGGGCGCGGGGGCACTTGCCGCGCGGTCCGTCGCAGTGCCGGGCAGCGACTTCCTCGGCAGCGTGACGGTTGCCAGCCGGGCCGGGCTACCGGTCTTCAGCCGGACGGACGGTCTGGCTGCTGACCGGCTCTCCGGCCTCTTCCTGGTGATCGCATTCGGCGCGGCCGTGCCGGTGTCGCTGGCCTTTGCCTCCTGGGCCAGGACCGCCGCCGCGCCGCCGCGCCGCGGCCTCGGAGCCAGCTACGCACTCGCACTGGGCGCCGTCGCCGTCATCATGACGGCGCGCGACGCTTTCACCTTCCTGTTCGGCTGGGAGTCGCTGACCCTTGCCTTCTGGCTACTGTCCGGCTTCGAGCGCGAGCGGCGCGGGCGCTCTGCTGCCGCGCTGATCACGCTGAGTTTCGGTCGGCTGAGCGGCGCTGCCCTGCTGGCGGGCTTCCTATTGCTGGTGACCAGGTCTGGCGGGCTGTCGCTCGCCGCGCTTGCCGGGGTGCCGTCCGGAGGCCTGCGGGCGACGGCGTGCGTGCTGCTGCTGGCCGGGTTCGCGGTGAAGGTGGGGCTCGTGCCGTTCCAGGTATGGCTGCCGCGCGGCTATGCGGCTGCACCGGGACCGGCCCGCGCCGTGATGGCAGGAGTCGCGGTCAATGTCGGCTTCTACGGGCTGTGGCGAACGCTGGCGCTGCTCGGCCCGCCCCCCGCCGCTGTGACGGACATCCTCCTGGTACTGGCCAGCATCACTGCCGTGCTGGGGATTTCCCACGCGGCAGTTCAGACCAGCCTCCAGCGCGTAATCGCCTACTCCAGCGTCGAGAATGCCGGGCTGATCCTGGCGGGCTTCGGCGTCGCCCTGGTCGGTGCGGCGGACGGCAGCAGCCTGCTCATGGCGGCGGGCCTCCTGGCCGGGACGCTGCAGATTGTCGCGCACACCGCGGCGAAGTCGCTGCTGTTCGTGTCGAGCGCTGGTGTCGAGGCGGCGATGGGCACTGACAACCTCGATGACCTACGCGGTTCGGTCCGGCGGGCGCGCTGGAGCGGCACCGGACTCGCGATCGGCAGCCTGACCCTGGCGGGACTGCCGCCGACCGCCGGGTTTGTCTCCGAGTGGTTTCTTCTCGAGGCGCTGATGCAGCAGTTTCGGGTGGCCGGCCTCAGCGACCGGCTGGTGCTGGCGGTCACCGGAGCGGCCGTCGCGCTGACGGCCGGATTCGCTGGTGTCGCCTTCGTGCGGATTATCGGCCTGGTGGTGCTGGGGCAGCCGAGTCGGCCCGGCACTGGCGAGCGCCATGACAGCGGCGTGGCCGGACGCGCGGGCATTGTGCTGCTCGCGGCTGCCTGCCTGGCCGTGGCCGCGCTGACGCCGCTTGAGATCCGCCTCATCAGTTCCGGCCTGACGCCGGTCGTCCCGGCGCACGCGGTGGCGGCGGCACTCAAGTCACCGTGGGTGCTTCAGCCCGTCTTTGCGGGCTTCTCGATCCTGTCGCCGACCTGGCTGTGGATCATGATGCCTCTCTTGCTCGCCGCCGTGGTGATCGTCGCGCTGCTCGCTTCGGGCAAGGGCCTCGTGCGCGTGCGACGGGTGCCCGCCTGGCGATCGGCGACAGCGGGCGTGACCGGTCACGGCAGCTACACGGCCTTCGGCTTCTCCAACCCCACCCGGCGCGTGCTGGCCGCGATCCTGCACACTAGAAGCGCCGTGACCCGGTACGACAGTTCGCCCGCCGCCGCGAACGGACACAGCGCGGATGCGGCCCACGTCGGGTTCAGCTCCGACGTGATCGAGGTCACCGAGGAGTACCTGTACTTGCCGCTCCGGCGGCCGTTCCGCCAGCTCGTGCGGCTCGCACAGCGGTTGCAGTCGGGCAGGCTGGATGCCTACCTGGCCTACATGCTGATCGCCCTGCTAGCAGTCCTGGCCGTAGTGGCGGGCCTGCACTGATGCGATAGCGTTGAGTCACGGCGGAGGGGCTCGCCGCAATCGCGCCACGGCCAACGGTCCCTGTCTGAGTGACAGGACAGGTGTGCCCAGTGCAGCAGATCCTCAGCCTTCAGCACGCCCGTAAGGCGCACGGCGACAAGGTCATTCTTGATGACGTGACGCTCGCGTTTTTGCCGGGGGCGAAGATCGGGGTGGTGGGCCCGAACGGGACGGGTAAGTCGACGCTGCTGCGGATGATGGCGGGGGCGGAGCAGCCGTCGAATGGTGAGGCGCGGCTGATGCCGGGGTTCACGGTGGGGATGCTGGATCAGGAGCCGGTGCTGGATGATTCCCGGACGGTGCTGGGCAATGTCGAGGAGGGCGTGGCCGGGACCAAGGCGCTGCTGGAGCGGTATAACCAGGTCGCTGAGCTGATGGCGACGGATTACTCCGATGGGCTGCTGGCGGAGATGGGGCAGCTTCAGGAGCAGCTGGATCATCGGGGTGGCTGGGATCTGGACAGTCAGCTGGAGCAGGCGATGGATGCGCTGCGGTGTCCGCCGCCGGATGCGGATGTGGGCGTGCTGTCGGGGGGTGAGCGGCGGCGGGTGGCGTTGTGCCGTCTGCTGCTGTCGGCGCCGGATCTGCTGCTGCTGGATGAGCCGACCAACCATCTGGACGCGGAGAGCGTGGGCTGGCTGGAGCAGCATCTGGAGAAGTACCCGGGGACGGTGGTGGCGGTGACCCATGACCGGTATTTCCTGGATAACGTGGCGGGCTGGATTCTGGAGCTGGACCGGGGCCGGGCGTTTCCGTATGAGGGGAATTACTCGACGTATCTGGAGACCAAGGCGGCGCGGCTGAAGGTGGAGGGGGCGAAGGACGCCAGGAAGCGCAAGCGGCTGGAGGATGAGCTGGAGTGGGTGCGGTCAAGCCCGCGGGCGCGGCAGGCTAAGAGCCGGTCCCGGCTGGCGCGGTATGAGGAGATGGCGGCTGAGGCGGACCGGGACCGCAAGCTGGACTTTGAGGAGATCCAGATCCCGCCGGGGCCGCGGCTGGGCAGCCAGGTGGTCCAGGTCGCGGACCTGACGAAGGGGTTTGAGGACCGGACCCTGTTCGAGGATCTGTCGTTCAGCCTGCCGCAGGGCGGGATCGTCGGTGTCATCGGCCCGAACGGGGTCGGCAAGACCACGCTGTTCAAGATGATCGTGGGCGAGGAACGGCCAGACTCCGGCTCGATCCAGATCGGCGACACCGTCGGCCTGTCCTATGTGGATCAGCTCCGCTCGGGCATCGATCCGGCGAAGACGGTCTGGGCGGTAATCTCCGACGGTGACGACATGATCAGGTCGGGCCGGTTCGAGGTTCCGAGCCGCGCGTATGTGGCTGCGTTCGGCTTCAAGGGCAGCGACCAGCAGAAGCCAGCCGGGCTCATGTCCGGTGGTGAGCGAGGCCGGGTGAACCTGGCGCTGACCCTGAAGCAGGGCGGCAATCTGCTGCTGCTGGACGAGCCCGCGAATGACCTGGACGTGGAGACCCTGTCGTCGCTGGAGAACGCGCTGCTGGAGTTCCCCGGCTGCGCGGTGATCACCAGCCACGACCGGTGGTTCCTGGACCGCATCGCGACGCACATCCTGGCCTGGGAAGGCGGCGCGTCCTGGTTCTGGTTCGAGGGCAACTTCGAGTCCTACGAGAAGAACAAGATCGACCGCCTCGGCGCCGAGGCCGCCCGGCCGCACCGCGTCACCTACCGCAAGCTCACCCGATGACGGGGAAGCGCTGCCCCGCCGCGGCACGACAAGGAGAGGAATCGCCTCATGGAGGTTGAGGTCGTTATCGAGATACCGCAGGGTTCTCGGAACAAATACGAGATGGACCACGAGACTGGCCGCATCCGACTCGACCGGATGCTGTTCACCGCGACCCGGTATCCGCTCGACTACGGTTTCATTCCCGACACCCTCGCCGAGGACGGGGATCCCCTCGATGCCATGGTATTGCTCGGTGAGCCCGCCTTCCCCGGCTGCTTTCTCACTGCGCGGCCGGTTGGCGTCTTCTGGATGGCGGACGAGAACGGGCCGGACGCCAAGATCCTCACGGTGCCCGCGAGTGACCCGCGTTACGCCGATCTGCATGACCTCCCCGACGTGCCGGCGCACATCCGCGACGAGATCAGTCATTTCTTCGACATCTATAAGGAACTCGAGCCGGGCAAGGCGACAGACGTTCGTGGCTGGCAGGACCGGAGCGCTGCGGAGCAAGTCATTGCGGCGGCATTCCAGCGCACGTGACGTAGTTCAGCCCGCACTGATCCGGTTAACTCCGGGCCCCAGCACATCCAGAATTCTGGAGCATGGCCAGGCCGCCCGGCGTGCCTCGGTCTGCTCGAGAGTCTCCTCGAAGATCGCCTCGCGGTCATCGACGCCCGTCCGCCACCGCGGGCAGCTGCCCTGAAGCGGACATTCGCTGACCGCTGACCTGCCGCGCGGCTTGCAGGCCGGCCGTCCGCCCGAGCGGAAGGCGCGCAGAGCGCGCCACAGCAGAAGAACGTCAGCGTCACTGACCTGCGCCATTCCAGCCTCCGGTGCATCGTCAACGGAAGTAGGGACCGTCAGCGCTATGTCGCGAACCTGGAAGGGCGAGCCCCATCGCCTCGGCTAGTCAAACAGCAGACAGGCGCACGGTCAATGTGCGCGCGCCGCTGTCCGGGCCGCAGGCCTTGTGTACTCACTGCGTTGCCGGGAAGATTACTCATGGCGATGAGGCTCGCCATAACCGCGAAGTAATTCGCTGATGGCCTCTATCCAGTTCTCCGTCTGCCGGGGGAGTTTGGAGGCCATCAGTGAATGGCTGTCAGCGGATCAGGTCGAGTGCGGCGTGGCGCTGCTGATGAGCGGGCCATCGTTCCGCCGGGTGCTCGTCGGTTTCGACGGCTCTCCCGACGCTCTCGAGGCACTCCGGGTGGCGGCTGCCATCGCCTGCGCAGGCGGCGGGCACGTCGTGGCGCTCTCCGTGCTCCGCCAGCCTTCCCGGCATGAAGGCGAGCGGCCCGACACCAGTGAGAGCGAGGCGCTCCGCTCCCTCGCGGAGAACCGGCTTGCGGAGCTGCGGCAGAATCAGCGACCGCCGGGTGCCGTGCGGACAAGCGTGCAGGTCGTGTTCTCGGACCGTCCGAACCCCGGTCAGGTCGTCAGCGACTACGCCGCTGAGCACGGGTTCGACATTCTCGTTCTCGGCCGGCGCGGGGACGGGACCGCTCGCCGATCGCGGCTGGGCCGTGTGGCCGATGCTGCTGCCCACGGTTGCCAGGTCCCGGTGCTGTTGCTGAGTGCCCAGTGATGCGGCGTGGCGAGCGCGTCACCTCGCAGCGGGCATCGGCACCGATCCGGTGGCACACCGAGGTCCGCGTCTCCGTCTTCCTCTGCTGCGGGGAGACGATCGATGGCCAGCCGCTCTACGAGGCGATCGTGCAGCGCGCTCGCCAGGCTGGGGTGGCCGGCGCCACCGTCATCCACGGATTTGCCGGATTCGGCCGTTCCACCGTCGTCGGGAAGCCTGGCTTGCTGGGCCGCAGCGGGTACGAACCGGTCCTGATCGAGATCGCCGACTCGTCTGAGCGGGTCGAGGCTTTCCTGCCGGAACTCGGAAAGCTCGCGCCGGAGGTCCTCGTCGTGCTGAAGTCCGTGCAGGTTGCCGAAGGGCTGCGACTGCCCCGCGCGGCAGCTATCGCGGCCCCGTAGTGCTGTGTATTGTGGGCAATGATCACGCGATGAGGCTCGCGTAACGTCAGGTCTCCTGACTGATGGCCTCTACCTGAGCGGACCGTATTGAGTCCCGGATCAGGTGGAGGCCTGTTTGCTGACCCCGTGGGTTGTGCAAATTCTGCAGAGCGGCGTTGTGCTCGCAGGAGCGCCGCTCTATGCGGGTGTCCTGGCGCGAGCCGAGGCCATCGTCGAGTCCAAGCGCGGGCCGAGCATCTTTCAGCCCTATCGTGACCTGGCCAAGCTACTTCGCAAGGGAAGTGCCGTCAGCGATCAGGCCTCGTGGATCTTCGCTATCACGCCCTTCGTGACCTTCGGCTGCTACCTCACGGTTTCCGTCATCGTTCCCATCCTGACGAACGAGCCGCTGCCACTCGCCTTCCTAGCTGACCTGATCGGCGGGGCATTTGTTCTGGCACTCGCCGGCTTCATGACCTCGCTGGCCGGCCTGGATACCGCCAGTCCCTACGGCGGCCTCGGCGCGAGCAGGGCCAGCTGGGCGGGCAGCATGGCGGAGCCAGCGCTGATCCTGGTTTTCTTCACGGTCGGGGTCGTGTCCGCGTCCGACAACCCGTACCTGATGAACCACGCCATCTCCGCGTCCCCCTATGCGCTGGTGCTGCCCACGCACCTGCTCGGGCTCCTGGCCTTCTTCATGATCGTGCTGGTCGAGAACGGCCGCATTCCGATCGACAGTCACGGCGGCTCGACGGAGATTTCGATGATCGAGGAGAGCCGCGTCCTGGAGTACTCCGGACGTGCCTACGCGCTCATGAAGTGGGGCAGCTGGATGAAGCTGTTTCTGTTGTCTTCGATCTTCATGAACGTCTTCGTCCTCCCCTGGGGTCTCGGGAACGGAGTCAGCATCGGCAGCGCCCTGCTGGCGATACCGGCCCTGGCCGGAAAGCTTGGCCTGTGCGGACTGGCCATCGTGATCATCGACTGCTCGTTTGCCAAGCTGCGGTTCTTCCGGATCGCCGAGTTCCTCGGCGCAGCCTTCCTGCTCGCCCTCGTGGGCATCGCGACGTCGTACGTGATCGGAGCGTGAGCAATGCAAAGCCTGTCCGCCACGAGCGTCGCCGGGGTCCTGCTTGACCTGTCCGGCGTACTTATTCTGCTGCTCGCGTTTGCGTGCCTCGCCTCGAAGCTGTTCAACCGCTACGTGGCCTACTACGGTGCTCAGTCGGTCGTCCTGTCCTTCGCCGCAGGCGTTGCCGCCTACGCCTTCAGCAGCCCGGAACTGTGGATTCTCGCGATTGCGACACTCGCCATCAAGGGCATCGCCATTCCGGTCGCAGCGCGGCGGCTGCTCATCAGGCGGCTTGAGCTCAAGCGAGACGCGGCGCTGTCCACCGGCTTGTCCACGTCGCTGATCGCCGGGGGAGCGCTTACCGCGTTCGCATACCTGGTCACGCGGCCGCAACTGCTCCCGCATGGGGTCGTGGCGGCTGCAGTCGTGCCGCTGTCAACCGCAGTGATCCTCCTGGGCGCTCTGGCCATGGTCGTGCGCAGGCATACCGTTGCGCAGCTCATCGGCTGGCTGATCGTCGAGAACGGCGTCTTCCTCGGGGCGATCACCCTTGTGGCCACGTTTCCTTTCATCGTCGAAGCCGGGATCTTCCTCGACCTCGTCGCCGGTGTCCTGATCATGGTCGTCTTCGTGTCGGGCCTTACCCGCGAGCTCGCGAGCGCGAGCGCCGGCGAACTGAAGGAGCTTCAGGGATGATCGGTCTCGCGGCGCTCATCGTGGCCGGACCGCTAGCCGGGACGGTCACGGCAGCCTTCGGGGCGCGTGGCCGCCGGGCTGGCTGGGCCGGCGCAGCGGGCGCAGTCCTGTCGCTGGTAGCAGCGGTCTGGCTGCTGACCGGTCAGCTGCACCGCCCGCCGCTCGAGGCGATCGGCGGCTTCCTGTACGTCGACTCGCTCGGCTGCTTCTTCCTGTTTACCGTTGCGACGGTCACCCTGCTTGCCGCCGTCGGTTCGGTCGGCTACCTGTCCGCCGAAGAGGAGGCGGGACGGCTGAGCAGCTTTCAGGTCCGGCTGTACTACATCTTCTTCGGGTTGTTCGCCTCGCTCATGCTGGCCTCGCTGGAGACGGGGAACCTCGGGCTGCTCTTCGTGCTCATCGAGGCCAGCACGCTGGCAAGCGCGGCGCTCGTCGGCCTGGAGGGCAAGGCGGGCTCCCTGGAGGCAGCCTGGAAGTATGTCATCATCAGCTCGCTCGGGGTGACGATCGCGCTGGCCGGAACCCTCTTCCTGTTTTACTCGGCAAGCGCTCTGCATCTCGCGCCCGACCTGGGGCTGACCTGGCCTTACCTGTTTGCGCACGCGCACTCCCTCGCACCAGCCAGCCTGCGGCTCGCCTTCCTGCTCGCTGTCGTGGGCTACGGCACGAAGGTGGGACTGGCGCCGATGCATACCTGGCTGCCGGACGCGCACGCCGAAGCGCCAAGCCCGGCGAGCGCCATGCTGTCGGCGGCGCTCCTTAACACCGGCATGTACGCCATCATCAGGTTCCTCGCCATTGCCCGCGCAGGCCTGGGTGACTCCTTTCCGCGAGTCGTCCTGCTCGTGTTCGGCTTCCTGTCCGTGACGATCGGGGTTCTGTTCATGGTCCGGCGGGGTAACTTCAAGCGGCTCTTCGCCTACTCGTCCGTGGAGCACATGGGAATCATCGCGGTGGCGCTGGGCTTCGGCGGAGTTCTGGGCCTATACGGTGCGCTACTGCACACGCTCAATCACGCGATCGCCAAGGCGGTGCTGTTCCTGTCAAGCGGGGACGTAGCACTGCGTTACCGCACTCGCGAGGCGGCCGGAGTGAGTGGTGTGCTGACCGCGGCGCCGCTGACGGGCGCGGTGCTCCTGCTCGGCTCATTCGCGGTTCTGGGCTCCCCGCCCTTTGGCCTGTTCCTGTCCGAGTTCACGATCGTGCGGGCTGGGTTCGCGAACGCCAGCCCGGTGCTGCCACTGTTCCTGCTCGGACTGCTGGCCGTCGCTTTTATCGCATTCGCCCGCACGACTGCTGGCATGGCGACGGGGGAGCCCGCCGGCCCGTCAGCGGCTGCAGCAGCGAGTCCCTACGCAAGCCGGCTGCTCAGGCTGACGGCGGCTGTGCCGGTCCTCGTCGGCCTTACGGCTGTGCTCGTCCTGGGCGTCTGGATTCCCGCCGGGCTCGACACAGTGCTCCGGCACTCGATGGCGGTCCTCCTATGACAACCTCGAGCCGGGTCGGCTCGCCGCTCCCGGAGGTGCTAGCGGATCCCGCGAAATCCGTCGGCGTCGCAGCCGTCAGCATTGCCGAGCTGAGCGGCGCCACCGCGCGGCTGGCCGAGCTGCCGGGCACCAGGCTCGCCGATATGTTCGCAGCGGGCTCGGACCCGGTGACGCTGCGACTGGTCTGGGCACTGGACGGCGACCAGCGCTACGTGGTGACTGAGTCCGCAGTGGCAGGTCCGCAGTACCCGGCGTTGTCCGACATCACGCCGGCGGCGTTCACCGAGGAATGCGAGATCTACGAGCAGTTCGGGATCAGGCCCGCAGGCGGCAAGCCGCTCAACCGGGTGGCAGTGCCGCCGCAACATGACATCCGGCTGCCGCGGCTCGGTGCAGCACCGCGCGAGCCTGCTGCCGACGTCCATGCCCTGCATACCGTTGGCGGCCAGGCATTCGAATTCCCGTTCGGCCCCGTGCGTCAGGTCGGGGTGGAGTCGCTGTACTACGGCATCGTCACCAGCGGCGAGGAAGTCGTCGACGTGTACCTCCTGACCTGGCACAAGCACCGGGGGTTCGAGTACCGGGCTCAGGGTCAGACCCCGCAGGAGGCACTCTTCTACGCCGAGCGTGTCGAGGGCCTCAGCGCAGTCGGCAACGGCTGGGCTTTCGCAGCTGCGGCCGAGACCGCACTCGACGTCGATCCCGGCCATACCGCGCAGACGTATCGGGGCGTCGCTCTTGAGCTTGAGCGGCTCTACAACCACGCGGCGTCGATGGCGGCGCTGTGTCAGGCGTGCGGACTGGCCGTGGGGCGCGCCGCTGCCGAGATTGCACTCGAGCAGTTCCTCCGGCTGAACGCCCGGGTCTTCGGCCACCGGTATCTGTTCGGAGTGGTGGCCGTCGGCGGCTGTGGACGCCCGCCGGACGTGCCCGCGCTGCACGCGCTACTTCCGGCTGCCTACGACGGGCTGCGCAGAACGGCCGAGCTCCTGCTCCGTACGAACTCGTTCGTCGACCGGCTCGAGGCGACCGGCATCGTTACCGCTGAGCAGGCCGCGAGGCTGGGCCTGGTGGGGCCGGTCCTGCGCGGGAGTGGCATCAGCACGGATGCGCGCGTCGATCATCCTTCCGGCCCGTACCGCGACCACCGTCCCGCCGTGGCGGTACAGACGACGGGTGACGCTCTGGCCCGCCTCCGCGTGATGCTGGCAGAGGCGACCGAGTCGGTGCGACTCATCGGCGAGCTTGCCGGCGATCTCGGTTCCGGGCATGGCCAGCTCCCCGACGTGCCTCGCCAGGCCGAGCCTGGCACTGCGCACTCGGGGGGGACGGGACTCGGCTGGGCGGAGTCCTCGCGCGGAGAGTCGCTGGCGTGGCTTGAGCTCGATCGCGCCGGGCGGATTAGCCGCGCCCGCATCCGGCCGGCCGCCGTCCGGAACTGGCGCGGCTTCGATGACGCGTGCCGGGCCCAGAACGTGTTCACCGACATTCCGATCATCGAGGCGAGCTTCTGGCTGACCGTCGCGGGGACGGCTCGGTAGGACAACTCTGGGAGGAGCGCAATGCCGCAGTGGTTCTTGAACGGGCTTCGCCGCGGTGTGGTGACGACGCGCTATCCGGCGCGGCCCGAGCCTGCCGCCGACGACCTGCCCACGCCGCCGGCGTTCCGGCCCGAGCAGCTCAGCCAGGACCGGGCGCTGCGGCTGGCCGAGGTCTGCCCGAGTTCCGCCCTGGCGGTGGCTGACGGAGACCTTGTCTTCGACGTAGGCAAGTGCACAGCGTGCGGCCGCTGCCGGCAGGCGGTACCCGAGGCCGTGACGGCGAGCGGCGAATTCGAGCTGGCCGCCGCCAGCCGGCCGGACCTGGTGAAGCGGATACCGATTCTGTCCGGTACTGCCCGATGACCGCACACGATGCCGGGCAGGCGGAAGCGGCGGACGAGGTAGCGGCGTCAGCTACCGCGCTGCACCGCCAGGTGGCGGCGTTGTTCGGCCGCAGCCTGCACATTCGGACGCTGGACACCGGCTCGTGTGCCGCCTGCGAGCAGGAGATTCGCCTTCTCGCCGCGCCGTACTATGACCTGCAGCGGCTCGGCTTCTTCTTCACCCCGGCGCCGCGCCATGCCGACTTGCTGCTCGTGACGGGCCCGATGCTGCGGGCCTTCAGCCTGGCCGCCAACAAGACGTACCGGGCAATGCCGGAGCCCAAGCTCGTCGTCGCCACTGGCGCCTGCGCTCTGGGCGGTGTCTACCAGCCGGACGCGTTCAGCTATGGCTCCGTTGACCAGGTCCTTCCGGTGGATGTCTGGATTCCCGGCTGTCCGCCCAGTCCGCTGGCGCTCCTGCACGGCCTGATGATCGCGGTCGACCGGCTGGCTGCCCGGGTCGGCAGCGTGAGCTTCACGTCGGACGGTGAGTGATGAGCTGTCTTGTTGCGTTCGGGATTGCCGGCGGATTGTGGCTCGCCGCCGCGATCGCCGCGATAGCCGGCAGTAGGTCGCGCGCTGGTCTGCAGGCCTGCGCCGCCCTGTCCGCGGCAGGCGGTGCCGCGGCTGTGGCCGGAGGTATCGCGACGCTGCTGACGGGGGACACCCGGCTAATATCCCCCGGCGGCACCGAAGTCGTCGGCAGCCTCCAGCTGCAAGGATCAAGCCTGGCCGGAATTTTCGCGATGCTGCTGGGCATCGTCGCGGTCTCGATTGGCCTCTACCTACCTCGGTACCACCAGAAATTGTCAGGTGGGACCGCGGTTTACCTATGCGCGTACAACCTGGCGCTGATTGCCAGCCTCGCGGTCCTTGCCGCCGGCGGCGTCGTGACGTTCCTGGTCGCCTGGGAGTCCATGGCACTGTTGTGCTACCTCCTTATCCTGCGCAATCCGCGAAGCCGGCCAGTGGCCGCCGGCGCGTTCTGGTTCCTGGCCCTCTCGGAGGTAGGTTTCGTTCTCATCGTCGCGGCATTCGCGATCCTGACGGTGAAGACCCAGTCGCTGCAGTTCGCCGTCATTGCAGCTCGCATTCACCGAGTGCCCGCTGACTGGCGCGACACTGCTTACCTGCTGGCGCTGTGCGGGTTCGGCTTCAAGGCCGGACTCGTGCCGCTGCATGTCTGGCTCCCGGCCGCCCATCCGGTTGCGCCCGCCGACGGCTCTGCATTTCTGTCCGGCCTGATCGTGAAACTGGGTGTGTACGGAATCGCTCTCTTCGCCTTCCGGCTGATGCCGGACGGCCCGGCCTGGCGCGGCATCCTCACTATGGGCATCGGTGCCCTGACAGCGGCCGTCGGTATTCTCTATGCGCTCGCGGAGCGGGACATTAAGCGGTTCCTGGCATTCTCGACCGTGGAGAACATCGGAATAATCGTGACCGCGTTCGGCGCCGCGATGACGTTCCTTGCCTACGGCCAGCGCGCATTGTGGGCTTTCCTGTTGCTGGCGGGCCTGTATCACACGCTGAATCACGGCTGCTACAAGACGCTGCTCTTCCTGGAGGCGGGAGTTACCGAGCACGCCGCCGGCACCCGGGACATGGACAGGCTGGGAGGTCTGGCCCGGCGGATGCCGAGGGCGGGCGTGATCGCCTTCGTGGGCACGCTGGGTATCGCGGCGCTACCGCCGCTGAACGGCTTCGTCAGCGAATGGCTGATTTTCCAGGGCCTGTTCCAGGGCTTCCGGACTCACAGCCACCTCGTCGGCATTCTCATCGTGCTGGCCGCCGCTACCCTGGGACTGACCGGAGGGCTGGCGATCTACGCGTTCGTCCGAGGCTTCGGAATCCCCTACCTCGGGATGCCCCGGACCCGTCAGGCTGCGGTAGCGACCGAGCGTGCTCAGCCGGTTGTCGGGCCGGCGCTGCTGGCCGTTGTCTGCGTTGCTCTCGCTGTCGGCGCACCCGTCCTGCTGGTCGCCATGGCACGCGCGGTACGGACCGTGACCGGCATCGGGCTGAGGCCCATCCTGCTGCCCGGAAAGCTGACAGTGATCCCCGCCCACACGGATTTCTCCGGCTTCTCCCCGACGTACCTGACCGTGTTCCTCCTAGCCGTGCTAATTGTACCCGCACTGATCTACCGGGCCGGCCGGGTACGGGGCGGATCCACGACAGTGCCGGTCTGGGACGGCGGCATCGTCGCGTTCAAGCCTCGCATGCAGTACTCGGCGATGACCTTCTCGGCGCCGACACGGGTCACCTTCGCGGCCTTCTACCGCCCGGCGGTGTCCCTCGAGCGCGCATCTGACGATCCAGCTGGCCGGTCCGGGCCCGTGCATTACGAGACCGCTGCGACGCCCGTGTTCGAACGCTATCTGTACCAGCCCGTGATCCGCGCGGTCGAGTGGCTGGCCGACCTGGTGCGGCCGCTGCAGTCCGGCGATGTCAACCTCTACCTGCTGTATGTCTTCGTGGCCGTGCTCGTCGCTTACCTGGTGGCCGCTGTCTGAACCAGCGGCTCGCCGAACACGAGCTGAAAGACGTCGGCTGCGTGGCCAGTCTGCATCGGCGGTCCCTCGGTGATCCGGTACGTGCGCGTACCGTCCGCCTCCGGGACGGCCCGCAGGAACAAGGCGTCCGCCCGATCGTCCCGGTAGAGACCCGATGCCAGGTCATGGAAGTGGGTGACGAAAACGACCCTGACGCCGGAGTCGAGCAGCGCGCGCGTGATGCTCCGCGCGAGATGCGAGCCCTCCCGCTCGTTGGTCGCGGCGAAGGACTCGTTGCACAGCAGCAGGCCACCGGGACGGATGACACGAGTGATCTCGCTCATCCGGGCTAGCTCCTCGTCGAGCTTGCCGCTGGTCATGCTGCGGTCTTCGGGCCGCTTGTAGTGCGTGAAGATGCCTGAGCAGATGCTGGAGCGGAACGAGCGGGCTGGCGCGAACATGCCGCACTGCATCATGAGCTGCGCCAGGCCGACGCTTCGCAGGAAAGTCGATTTGCCGCCCTGGTTCGCCCCGGTGACCGTCACCAGTGCCGCGCCGTCAGCGGCGACCTCGTTGCCGACGACAGTCCCGTCCAGGGTCAGCGCCAGCGCGGGATCGTAGAGCCCGCTCGCGTCGAGCTGATGCGTGCCGCCGGGCAGCGCGACCGGCCGGCAGACGGGCTGCCCCCGCGCGGTCAGAGCCTCGTGCGCCGCGACGCAGCCGACGTAGAACGCGGACTCGCGGCGCAGCATCTCGAAGAAGCTCAGAATGTGGGCGCAGGACTGAGCCAGCGCGTCGGCCACCAGGTCAGTCCCCTTGTCGCGCAGGTCGGACAGTGTGCGCTGGCCGGAGATGTCGCGATCGGCGACCACGAGCGTGAACCCGGGGCGGCCGCGGCCCGGCGACAGCATCCCCCGGATACCGGGCCTGCTGTCGGGCAGCTTTCGCAGTACGTAGTCGGTTCCCTTGTTCGAGTTGCTCAGCCGGGCACTGAGCAGCATGCCACCGCGGAACCTCAGGTGGGCGAGATGGTCCTCGATCTCGCTGAGATACTCGTCGCTCAGCTCGGCGGACAGCATGTCGAAGAGCTGACTGAGCCCGGCTGACGTGACGTGCTCCCGGTGCTCGGACGCGAGCGCGCGCAGTTGCCGGAGCGCAGCCACGAAGAGTTCCATGACCTGCATCGATCGATGCAGGGTGTAGCTGGCGCTGCTGAACAGCCCACCCCAGACCTGATGCTCAGCCTGGATCGCCTGCGTTGCGAGGCGGTAGATCCCCACCGGGATATCCGGCTGGCGTACGCAGTCATCCAGGACGTCCTGGCGGTAGGCGATCTCCTGCGGCGTGCGGAGGCCGTCAAGCAGCACGGTCCTGGCGATCGCCCGCAGATAGTCGTCGGCGCCCGCCATCGCGGCCAGCAGCACGCCCAGCTCGAGATCCTGCTCAAGATCGGACTCGGCGACGGCGGCTTCCGGATCGAAGTCGAGATCTCGGTCGGCGTAGAGCAGATGCGCTTTCATGCGCTCATCCGCTCTCTGACCTGCTCGTAGGTCAGGCCATAACGGTCGGCGACGGCCTCGGCGTAGGCGAGGCCGTCGGCGGGACGGCGGACGATCCGGAAGCTCCGCGAAGCGGGATCACCGTCGGTCACAGACGCAACCATGCTGACGGTCGTGTCGTTAAAGGATGCCAGCTCGTCGAGGAAAGTCACGCAGACGCAGCGGCAGTCCGCGGCCGTGACCTGTTCGAGGATGCGCACGCTGAGCGCCAGCGCGTCCGCGAGCGTGGTCGAGGTGAAGATCTCGTTCAGGATGATCAGGCTGCGTGCGGTCGCCTGGCCGAGGATCCCGCGGATCCGGGTGAGGTCGTCCTGCAGTTTGCCGCTCAGAGTCTCGATGTCCTCCTGGCGCTCGAAGTGCGTGAGGATCTGATCGGGCAGCGGCACCGTCGCGGCCGTGCCTGGGACCGGGCAGCCGAGCGAGGCGAGGTAGTGCAGCTGACCGATCATCCGGGCGTAGGTGGTCTTGCCGCCCTGATTCGGTCCGGTGACCACGAGGATCCGCTCGTCTGCGGCAAGGGCGAGGTCGTTGGCGACGACTCGCTGCCTGTCTTCAGCCAGCTTTGAGGCAAGGACGAGATCAAAGGCACCGGAGGCGGTCGCTTCGCCCGGCGTGGCCGATACGGCGGGATAGCAGAAGCTCAGGCCGGCCGAACCGAGGGGCTCGGCGTAATCCAGGTAAGCCAGGTAGAACTGCACCTCCCGGTCGAACCGTGCCACAGCGGCATCGATAAAGCCCTGCCGGTCCGAGAAGAACGCGGTCAGCGCGCCGAAGGCGGCCGGGAAGACCTGGGCTACCCGCTCGAGGATGCCGCCTTCGACGTGGTCCACCTCTGCCAGCTCCCGGAACCTGGACCGGCGCCGCGGTACATTGTCTTGCTCGAATTTGCTGAAAGTTGCGCGGACCGCGTCGCTGTAGTCGGCCTCTCCGTCGAACGAGCTGACCCTGACCCGGCTGCCCCTCAGGTGAGTTGTGTAAGTGATGGCCGTCAGCGCTTCCTCGATGTGGGCCGCGTCCCGGTGCAGGGTGATGTGGTTGTCCCCGGCAACGAGGCTAGTGAGGTAAGCGCTGACGTTCCTCAGCCCGTCCGACGCGGGGCACGCCGATGCCAGGTATTGCTGCAGCGACTCGACAGCCTCGCAGTAGATGACGGCCGCGTTGACGAAGAGCCGGGAGCGCTGGAGCTGGGCATGCATCGCGCGGGCTTGGGCCAGCACATCCCGCATGTCCCGCATCCGATCCGCGAATGCGTCCGTGGCGGTGCGCAGGGGGGCGCTGTCCAGGTCGCGGAAGACGGCCTGCCGGTAGAGCACATCCTCCGGACTGGACAGCGGCAGGTACAGGAAGGGGTCAAGCGCGTACTCCTGGCGATCGGAGGTGAGGTCCCCGGCGAGCTGGTCGAGGTTGAGATCGCTGAAGTGCGCAGGCGCGTTCACGTCGAGTGGCGCGCTCGCTCCCGGGTCGCGGAACAGCACGCTGACGCTCATCGGCGGCCTCGCCGGACACGCGCCGCGGCCTCGGCGGGCCGCCACAGGTTGCCGAGGTACGGCGCTGACCGCTGCCTGCTCGCCCACGCGTTGCGCAGGTGGCCGCCGATGGGCGGCCGCAGTTCGATGTCGCTCAGCGAACCGACCGGCAGGAACGCGGGATCGAGCCCCGGCTCACGCTCTGCGGGACGCCTGACCGGTCCGTACTCGCGCGCCGAGAAGACCAGGTCCAGCGTGTGCATGCCGGTGTCGGGGGCTATAGCCTCCAGCACCAGGGCCACCCTGGTCGGCTCCGCTGCCAGGCCCGTTTCCTCGAGAATCTCGCGGCGCGCGCAGGCGACCATGGTCTCGCCGTAGCGCGGCGTCCCGCCGGGCAGGACCCAGTCGTCAGCCCCGCCGAGCGTGCGGTGGACCAAGAGGACCTTGTCTCCCCGGAACACCACGGCCGAACAGCGAATCTCGATCTCTTCGGGGCTCGTCACTGCGCTCGGCCCCCCTTGAGCGAGGCCAGCGTGACCAACAGGACCTCTTCGGCCCGGCCGTAGGCACTCGTGCCGACCCAGACGCGGAAGCGCCCGGACGGGATGAGTGCACGGCGACGCGGCGAACGAGCCGACCTCCGGACCGGAGCCGCATATGCAGGTACGCCGGCCACTCGCAACGCGCGGAACAGCGGATCGACAAGGACGGCATCGACGTCCGCGATCGGCGCCCACGCAGCGTCATCGAGGCCGTTGCCATGCCCGCCCGGCGGAAGCCACCAGAGCCGGCCGAATCGGTCAGGGTGCGAAACAGGAAGAGGAGCTGAAGCCGACATTTCCTGATCCTCCACGGCATGTGCCCGGGAACAGGAACCATCGGCCGGCTGGCATTCGGGCGCTCACGCCCTGGCGGGTTCCATCGCCGCACGGCCGTCGGGCCGCTTATCCCCAGTATACGGGGCGCTGCCGAAACGGGTCAGGCTCCTCCTGGCCTCGGATGGCTGAGTCGAGCTCCGGCCGAGATCGACGGCCTGTCTGCCCCGCGCGAGGCGTAAGGGCAAGTCTCGCGTTATAGGCGGAGGGGCCCGCCGTAGACCGCGGAGAAGCCGCCAACGGTCCCTGCGATAGCGCGAGAGACTGGCGGACTGCGCGCAGTGCCGCGCGGGCAGTTGCCCGCAGGCGGGGAAAGCGCTTGTTCGCGCCACGAAGAGGTGTTTCGAAAGACTTGAGTCAGTTGCTGCGGGCGCCCCTGAACGTGATCTGGCGCGGCTGCGGTCCATGGTGGAGACCGGCTCGGTCGGCATTCTCGGTGAGGCCACTGTTCACGCTATGGCCATTGCCGATGACTTGTGCTGGGATTCCCTGGCGTGCGGCGACGCTGAGGCATTCGCCAGGCAGGCGGACCTCGCCGCGGAACTACGGCTGTTCGGGATCAGCGCGCGACTGCTCACTGACGCCTGACGGCGGGCACCATTCAGGCCGGGCGATCGCCCGCGGTCAGGCCAGCCTCCCGCCGTCCCGGCTCGCTGGCAGGCCTCGTCCAGCCAGCCGCCGATGCGGTAGTACAAGTCGACGCCGTAGCTCGTCGGCAGGGGCTCGGCTTCGACGAGCCTGAAGTCCCGCTCGCCGTCTGCCCTGCGATCGGCTCTGAGGAACAGTGCGCGGCTCTGATCCTCTCCGTAGAACCGGCTGGAGAAGTCGTACTGGTGGGTGACGAATATGACCCGGACATCAGCTTCCAACAGCGCCCGCACGACCTGCCGGGCGATCTCGGATCCCTCGCGCTCGTTGGTCGCCGCGAACGACTCGTTGAACAGGACCAGCGAGTGCGGCCTGATGTCGTCGGCGAGGCGGCTCATCCGGCTGAGTTCCTCGTCGAGCCGTCCGCTGATCATGTCGGCGTCCTCCTCTCGGATGAAGTGAGTGAAGACGTGCTGGCAGACCCCGGCTCTGAGGGAGCCAGCGGTGACGAACATCCCGGCCTGCATCATCAGCTGGGCCAGTCCCGCGCTTCGCAGGAAAGTCGACTTACCCCCGGAGTTAGCGCCGGTGACGATCACCAGTGGTTTCCCGTCGGCGGTCACGTTGTTGCCGACGACCTTTTCGATACGCAGAGCAAGGCTGATGTCGCGAAGCTCAGTGCAGCGGAACCGCACCGGTTGCGGGGCGACCGGCTCGGGAAACACCGTGGGCTGGCCGCGCGCGGCGAGCTCGTCTGCCAGGTTGAGGCAGCCGAGGTAGAAGCCCAGCTCAGCGCGCAGCATCGTGAAGTAGCTGGTCATGTGGTCGGCGGATTGCGCCAGCGCATTCGCGACCTGGTTCACGCCGCGGTTGACCATGTCAGACAGAGCCTGGCCGCCAGCTTCATCCCGGGGCGGGATCGTGAACGCGTAGGACGAGCGCGGCGCCAGGCCAACCCGCTCCTTCCATCCTTTCCGGGATCTGCGATAGCGCAGCACGAAGTCGACGCCGCTGTTGTCGCGGCCCAGCCTGGCGCTCATCAGCTCGCCGTCGCGGAACCGCAGCTGCCTCAGATGCTCCTGGACCGTCTCGAAGTACTCGTCGTCCAGGTCCGCCTGCAGCGAGCTCATCAAGGTGCGGAGGCCCGGGGACCGGAACCGTCCGGCGGTGGCGTCGGCGATCTCGCGTAGCTGCCGGAGCCGCGCGACCAGCGCCTCCGTGTGACTGACGGCGGCGGACAGAATCGAGGACGGGTAGTGCGCCGCGTAACCCCAGAGCTTCCGCTTGTCCAGGAGTGCCCCGAGGGCCGTGTCATACATCTGCCGGAGGGCTGCCGGCTCGGCCAGGCAGTCCGCGAGCACCTGCTGCCGGTACCGGATGGCTCCGGGGTCGGTGAGGCCCGCGAGGACAACCTTGGCGGCGGTGTCGTACAGGAACGTGTCTCCCTGCGCCATAACGGACAGGACAGTGGTGAGCTCGAGATCCTGGACCAGGTCGTCGGAGTTGGCTGGCAGCTCGCGGTCCCAGGCGAAGTCCTGGTCCGCGAAGAGCAGGTGTGCCTTCACGAGGTGATCCGCTCCCTGAGTTGCCCGTAGGTGACGCGGTGCTTGCGGGCGACCGCGAGCGCGTACGCGAGTCCGTCCGCGGGCTTGCGGACGACCTTGTAGGTACGCTCGGCCGGATTCTCGGGCACGATCGTGCTCGCCATGCTGACGATCGTGGGGGCCATCGAGGCAAGCTCGTCGATGAAGGTCACGTACACGCAGAGGAGGTCGAGCTCAATGACCTTGTCGAGGACCCTGGTGCCGAGGAACGTGGCGTCGCTGAGCGTGGTCGCGGTGAAGATCTCATTCATGATCACGATGCTGCGCGAGGTCGCGCTGCGCAGGACACCCTGGATCCTGATGAGGTCATCCTCGAGCTTTCCGCTGAGGTTGGAGATGTCTTCTTCTCGCTCGAAGTGGGTGTAGATCCGATCGGCGATGAAGAGCCTGGCTGAACTGCCCGGAACCGGGCAGCCCGTCATTGCGAGGTGATGCAACTGCCCGAAGGTCCGGGCGAACGTTGTCTTGCCGCCCTGATTCGGCCCGGTGACGACGATGACGCGTTCCGGCTCACTCAGGAAGAAGTCGTTAGTAACGATGCGGCCTGAGCGGGCTGCCAGGCGCGCTGCAAGCGCGAGATCGAAGGTCGCGGTTGCGCCGATGTTCTTGGAAACGGGGTCGAGATCCGGATAGCAGAACGCCAGGCCGGCCTTCTGGAGTGGCCTGATGTACGCCAGGCAGGCGAGGTAGAACTGAAGCTCGCGCTCGAACTGGCGCACCGAGGCGTCCAGGAAGCCTGACCGGCGCGCGCAGTAGTCCGCGAGCGCCTCGAACTCGGCGCTGAAGAGCCGCGCCACGAGTTCGGTGATCTGGGCGGCCACGTGGTTCATGCCAGGCCACCCGCGATAGGCAACCCGGTAGTCCTTCACCGCTCCCTGCTGGAAACGACTGAAAACGTGCTCGATCTCCGCGCTGTAATCCGGCTCTCCGGCGTAGCGGCTGACCTCGACCCGGCCGCCCTTGATGCGCGTCTCGTAAGTGACCTGCGCCAGCGCAGCCTGGCAGCTAGCCGTCTCTGCGGCAAGTGCCGTGAAGTCTGGCGAGTCGATGTAGGCAGACAGATAGTCCCGGAAGCCGAGAAGGCCGCGTGAAGTGACAGGGGCCGAGTCCAGCTGAGCGGCGAGCGACCGGACCGCGGCGCAGTACAGGCCAGCCGCATCGAGGATCCACCCTTGGCGCTGGTGGATCGAGTCCATCTTCGGCAGCTGGGCAAGATGGACGCGGACCTGGCGCATCTGCTCGGCGAACGCCTGCGCTCCGCCAAGCAGCGCCGGATCGTCGAGATCCCGGAACACTTCCTGCCGGTATTGCAAGGTATCGACGTCGTGAACTTCCCGGCAGAGCAGATCGGTGATGAGATCGTGCTCTTCCCTGTCACGCGCTATCGCGGCGACGATCTGGTCGATGCGGAGATCAGCAAGGAAGGCGCTGTCGGCTGGGTAGAACTCACCCGCGTCACTATCGGGCGACGGGCACAGCAAGCTGATGGCCATGCGGTCTCCTGTTCCCGCTTAAAGGAGCCATCAGCCGCTACGGCATTTGCGAGGCGAGCTCCATCACCACCTTCAAGTTTACGCGCGCGACCGCAGTGACTGATCAGCGGGATAGGACGCTTGAGGGGAGCTTTCGGCAGGTAGTAAAATGAGTTAACGCGATGGGGCTCGCGAAATGCCTGCGGCTAGGTTCAGGTTGATGGCCTCTACCGAATCGGCGTGGCTACGTACGCACGCGGAGGTGGAGGGCGATCATGACTAACCTGTCCGTGTCGGCGTGCTGTGTGCACACAGTGTGCTGCATGCATGCAGCGATTCACTGGCCATGATTGCACGGGAGCGGCAAGCTCTGAATTCCACCGCCAACGCGCTCAGCAGGGAAGATCCGCATCTCGTCAGCTTGCTGCTGATGTTCTCGCGCCTCAACGCTGGCGAGGACATGCCCTCCCGCGAGCGGGTGCACTGGCACGAGCTATGGCGCACGCGATCCTCGAGACTGCCTCGGCGCCGATGCGCCGCAGGTCTCGGCAGGAGGCGCGGTGCCGGCCCAGTCCGGAGCCATCTGGCGGGTACAGTCCTCGTTGGCTGGATGCTCATTGTCGTGGCGCTGGCGTGTGTCTTGATTGCACTGGCCGGCGTGAGCGAGGGCAGCGGATCTGGCCAGTGCCGAGCTACTCCGCTTGCAGGATGCGTCCCATCACAGCATCCGCGTAGCGCGTCGCCCACCGCGAGCGCAGATGGCTGATCGTCGGGCGAGAGTCATGCACGCCTGAAGTTCGCATCGCCTGAAGCTGATCGGTAGGCCGCAGTAACCTATCCGACAGTTGTAAGTCCGGGCCGTGACCTACGTGGGGAGGAACGTCGTGAGCGTGCACTGGTCGCCGTCCCGCACCTGCTGAGCGCCGGTGGTGGCGACCGCCTTGGTGATGCCAGGTGACCGGCGAGCCCGCCATCGGCCGGGTCCAAGCCCACCTCGATTCGGCCTGCCGGCTAATTGTCCAGGAAGTAGGCCGAGGGCGGAGCGAATGTCGCCCGGTGGAGATCATGGAGAGATCGGTGGCCCAGAAGCCCAGCGCGTTCGGGTCAGGACTGTGGGCGCTGACCATTTCATAGAATTCTCCGTTGTGCCGTTCGCGGAAGGCGCCGACCTGCTGGAGCCGCTCCTCCAGGCCATCGAGATCACCAGGATCGACACGGACGAAGAGGGCTTTAATCGCGATCGCCCCGCCAGCGGGATGCAGATGCCACTCCGGCCGCCAGTGCCCGCAATGCCAGAAGCTAGGGCTCGGCTAGGTCGGCCGACAGCCGAGCCGAGCATCGCGAAGGTGCCGTCGGTGGCATAGGCGCGCAACTGCATAACCTTGCAGTAGAACTCGATGGATGCGTATAGGTCAGACACTGCGATCGGAAACCTCCGGCGAAAAGCTTCACCGCTAACTCCTTCCGCTGGTGCGCGCACCTACTTGCCAGCCTGCGGTCTGCCGGTCGCTGCGACCCAGCCTCGCGAAGGAAACTGAGGATTGGTCTTACTCGCCTCCTCCTTGAGCCCCAGCTGCGTGGTTACCTCAAGCCGCGCCTTCCGTTCTTCGCGCCGGCCGCAGAGGCCGAGTTAGGCGGGCGGGATTGCGCATGACGCCGAGTCCGGCGGGTGGGGCCTCGCCATAGGTTGCTCGAACAGACCATACACGCGCCTGCGGACGTGCACACCCGGGCGACCTCAACTCCTAAAGGGCCCATGTAGTGATGAAACGCGCCGTTAGGCGCACTGCAGGAGGTAGCTGTGCAGGGACTTGAAAGCCTCGCGGGGGCCGGTTGGCGGATCGAGCCTGACCGCTAGGACGGCCACCGCGGTAGCCCTCCGCAAGGCGCTGTCCTCAGGTGCACTGACAGCAGACAAGCTCAGCGCGTTCTACCTGAGCCGGATCGAGCGGTTCAACCCGGCGCTGGACGCCGGCCATCTCGGCCAGCCCGATGGCGGTCGCCGACGCGGCAGTGACGCTAGGCGACGGACAGGACAGCTTCGCTGTCTGTTGGCGAATTCCTGGTGAGGCCATCTGACGGCGCGGTGACGCCGTGCGGGCCGTCCGGCCTCACCGAGATAAGCGTGCCTCGTAGATCGAAATCTCGGGCCTGCTGGCGGCCAAGGCCGAGACTTCGCCTGAATGCTGCGCGTGACAACGAACACGGCTGAGCGATAGGCCCAGAACGGGGCCAGCATCATCCTGGGATCGCTCAGATAGCCGACTGCCCAGGGGCTCGCATTGCCCGGCGGGCGCGTTGCCCGCGCCGCATCTCCCTATCGGGCCAGGCTGGCCGGACTTGCGTGGCTAGTGGACGAGCGTGGCGGTGCCGAAGATGCGCTGGTAGGAGTCTTGGCCATAACTGGTCGGCAGCGGCTCGCCCTCGGCTAGCTTGAAGGTCCGCCGCCCGTCTGGCTGCCGCTCGGCGCGCAAGAACAGGGCCTTGCCGGACTGCTCAGCGTGGAAACCGTGCGCGAGGTCATACATGTGGGTGACGAAGAAGACCTTGATTTGCTTGTCGAGCATTGCCTTCACAATCTGCCGCGCGATTTCCGAGCCCTCGCGTTCGTTGGTCGAGGCGAATGACTCGTTGCACAGCAGGATCGAGTGACGCGTGATCTGGCTGGCGATCTGGCTCATCCTGTTCAGTTCCTCATCCAGCTTGCCGCTTTCCATCGCGGTGTCCTCTTCACGCTTGTAATGGGTGAAGATGCCGGTGCAGACGCCCGCGCGGAATGAGCTGGCGCCGACGAACATGCCTGCCTGCATCATCAGGTGGGCTAGCCCGATGGCGCGCAAGAACGTCGATTTGCCGCCCTGGTTGGCGCCGGTGATCATGATCAGCAACTTGCCGTCCGCGTCCATGTCGTTGCGGACAACCCGGGTTTCGAGGTGGAGCGTCAGGCAGACATCGTAAATCTCGTTCCCTGCGAGGGTCGGATCGTCGGCGGGGAACGGCTCGGGGAAGCAAATCAGCTCGCCTTTCCCGGCGAGCTTGTCGTGCAGGGTGAGGCAGCCGAGGTAGAACGCTAGCTCGAGCCGCAGCATGGCGAAGAAGCTCTTGACGTGGTCAGCGGATTGCGCCACGGAGTTGGCGACGAGGTTGATCCCTTTCCCGCGGATCTCCGCCGCAGCCTTGAAGCCGTTCTCGTCGCGGGGCGGGATCGTGAAGCTGTAGCTGTCTGAGCGGTTCGCGAACGGGAGCCGGTCGGTCCAGCGCTGCTCGCCTGGCGTCCGCACGACGTAGCGGCGGCCTTTGAGACCTTTGCCGAGTTCGGCACTCTCGAAAATGCCGCGCTTGAACTCGAGCTCCTGCAGATGATGCCCGACAGCCTCCAGGTAGTCGTCGCTAAGCTCCTGGCCGAGCATCGCGAACAAGCGGGTGAAGCCTTCGGAACGGAAACTCGCTGCGTGCTCGTCGGCGACTGCCCGCAGGCGCCTGAGCACTCCGACCTGGAGCTTGAGCACTTGCACCGAGCGGCTGAGAATCGTGTCCGGGCTGGCGCGAAACCACATTCCGCCTGCCTTGCGCTCATTCTCGAGCGCCTGGACCGCCAGGTCATAAAGCTCGCGGGCGACCATCGGGTGTTCCAGGCAGTCCGCGAGCACCTGCTGCCGGTAGGCGATGCCGTCAGGGTCTGTCAGGCTCGACAGGACTGCCCGCTTGGCCGTCTCGAACAGGAACTCGTCGCCGGCGGCCATCACGTTCCAGAGCGTCTCTAGTTCGAGATCCTGAGTCAGCACTGCGTTGTTTCCGGACAGCGCGAGCGCCGGGCCGGGCTGCCGTTTGCGCTCCAGCTCGCGTCTGAGGTTGGCGATCGCGAACAGGTCGCCGCTGAGCATTGCGTCGAAGATCGGGTCCCGCAGTTCCGGCCGGACGGCGAAGTCCCGGTCTCGGTGGAGGAGGAAGACTTTCATCAGCCGATCCGTTCGGTCAGGCGCTCATACGTGAGGCCGTACTTCTGGGCGAGCGCCGAGGCGTAGGCCAGGCCGTCGGCTGGCTCTCGCAGGACTTTAAAGGTCCGCTCAGCCGGGTTCTCGGGCATGATCTGGCTGACCATGCTTACCGTCGCCTGGCTGAGTGAGGCGATTTCGTCGACGAAGGTGACGTAGACGCCCAGGCAGCCCAGATCCAGGATCTGTTGCATGACCTCAGTGCCGACGAACCGTGAGTCGGTCAGCGAGGTCGAGCTGAAGCTCTCGTTCATCACGATCACGCTGTCCCCGGTTGCCTGCTGCAGGATCTGGTGCACCCGGACGAGCTCGTCGTCGAACTTACCGCGGAGCGTTTCGATGTTTTCCTCGCGCTCAAAATGCGTGTAGAGGCGGTCGGGCAGGAACAGCTGAGCGCTGCCGCCGGGGACAAGCAGGCCGAGGCTCGCCAGGTAGTGCAGCTGGCCGAAGGTACGTGCGAAGGTCGTCTTGCCGCCATTGTTCGGGCCGGTGACCACGAACACCCGCTCCCGTCCCATCAGACGGAAGTTGTTGGTGACCACTGTGCGGCCGGGGACTAGCTTCTCCGCAAGCGCGACATCGAAGGTGTCCTCGGCGAAGATCTGCTTCGACTGAGCTGAGACGCGCGGATAGCAGAAGTCCAGGCCAGCCGATTGGAGACGGCCGATCAGCTCAAGGTAGGCAAGGTAAAACTGCACCTCGCGGTCGAACCGCCCGATGACCGGGTCGAGGTAGTCCCGGTACCGGGTGCAAAAGTCGCCCAGTCTTCCGAACACGTCAGGGTACAGCCTGGCTACCAGTCCGGTGATCTGGGCCTCGATGTGGTCCATGCCCGCCAGTTCGGGGAGGGCCACGAGATAGCTCTTCGCCGCGCCCTGCGCGAACTTTGCGAACGTGTCCTCCACCTGAGCGCCGTAGTCCGGCTCACCGTCATAGCGGCTGACCGTGACACGAGCTCCGTAGATCCGAACCGCATATCGGATTCCCGCAATTGCGTCTTTCAGCGTGTGCGTCTCGGCGGCCAGCGAGGTGAACCGGTCCGAGCTGACATAGTCGGTGAGGAAATCGTAGAACCGGCTAAAGCCGCGCGAGGTGACCCCGGACCCCGTAAGCTCCTGCGTCAGTCCGCTCACCGCATCGCAATAGACCACTGCCGCGTCGAGGAACCAGGTCTGTTTCTGCAACTGGTAGTGGAGCTTCTGAACCTGGACGAGATGCTCGCCCATGCTGCGCATAGTCTCTGCGAACCTTCTTACCGGCTCTAGCACCTCGTGCTTCTCCAGATCGCGCAGGACCTCATGCCGGTAGTCAACGGCCTCGACATCCTGCAACGGCACGTAGAAGAACGGCTCTAGCTCGTACTGCTCATGGCCTGCGGTTATCGCGTCCAGAACCTGGTCGAGGTTCAGGTCGGAGAAAAACTCTGGCTCCTCCAGGCTGCCAGGGCCACAGCCAACCCCGGGCCGGTCGAACAGGATGCTCTCAAAGTCCGCGGTGGCCGCGGCGGGGAGCAGTCCGCCAGTTGCGAGCACGCCATCAACTGCGACAGGCGAGCTTTTAGCTGGCTGCGCACAGTTCACCATTAGCCTCCACCGCTCCGAATCGGTAGAAGCCGTTAGCCCTTGCGGCAGTTTCAGGCGGGCTTCATCGCCTGTAAAGATCATACCCGCAGTCCTGATTTGCGGGCATCGGCACGGCGGCAGCCAGACCGGTGCGGAGGTCGGCGTGCGTCGCCGGCCTGGTGTCTGACGCCGGCCTGGTGTCCGACGCCGGACTGGCGTCAAAATGCCACGGCGCGGTCTCCGGTGCTTGTTGGCCAGCGGCTACGCCGCAATAATGACTGGCGGTGATGAGGCTCGCCATGACTGCGAACTCGCTGATGGCCTCTACGCGATCCGGTAGGTACCCGGGATCTTGGAGGCGAAATGCTGGTGAGGGCTGTCGGTCGGTTCCAGAGGGTCTTGGTTGGCTTTGACGGCTCGCCCGATGCGGCCGTAGCCCTCCATGTAGCGGCAGCCTTCGCCGGTCGCGACGGCGGGCATCTGGTGGTTCTGTGCGTACTCCCGCGGGCGCTGCATCCGGACGGCGACAATGAGCGCCGTGACAGCGCCGGGCTGCGCGCGAAGGCAGATGCGCTCCTAGGCGAGCTGGTGCGCACCACCCCACCGGAAGACCTGTTCCGGACGAGCGTCCAGATCGTGTCCTCCGGCGGGGACAGCCCTGGCAACGTTGTGACCAGCTATGCCGAGGAGCACGGGTTTGACCTCCTCGTCCTTGGACGTCACGGCAACGGAGGCCGACGCAAGAGCACTCTCGGCCGCGTGGCGGACCGGGCCGCGCTGACCTGCTCGGTCCCTGTTCTCCTGGTGAGCGGGATGCTATGGGTCGCGCCTGCCGGCATAGCTGCGCAGTAATGCATCCCACGCTGCCCGCTGCGGCCGGCCGAGGGGAGGGAGCGGACATCTTCTGGCGGTGTGCCATACGGCCACGATCGCCCGTGCGGCACCCGCGCCACGTACGGCCATCTAGCGGAGCTAGGTCATGAGGACTTTGACGTTTGTCTTGAGTTTTCCGGCCGGGTATCTGGGGATGTGGTGCGGGTTGTGACTGGTCAGGCGGCTGCCGGGAGTCGTGCCGCGGCCAGGCGGCGGCTGACCTCGCGGTCGATGACGCGCAGGGCGTCGCGGAGCGGGGGCGGGGCCTGGGGCTGGTCGCCGGCCATGAGGGGGCGCAGGACCCGGTCATGGACCTTGGTGCAGAAGACCGCGAACCGCAGGCCGTCGGGGGTGAGGGCATACAGGTTGCGGTGCGGGATGCGGGTGACGATGCCGTTGCGGGACAGGCGGGCCAGGTCATAGGAGGCCTGGCTGACGCTGTAGGCGGTGCCGAGCATGCCTGTCCGCCGCTTCTGAGGATGTCCGTGTAGCAGGGGTTCTCCGTCACTGACGGTGTCGTCGTGGTGTGAGTTGCGCTATGTGACGGGCGGGTGGTGGTGGGCGGCGTCACCGTGGCCATGTCGGCATAAGCGACGGCCCTCCCTGAATCTTTGACGTGGATACCAGGAGGGCCGTCCGGGCGGTGCGAGGTGGCACCACGGTGATGACGGTACGAGGTTCAGCAGAGTCTGTCGAGGCCCGGCTGGCATTCGGGCAGCTGTTCTGCTGGTGCGGCGGGATGCTGCGGCCGTGGGGGCACGCCCGGCTGCGGCGGGTCGCGACTTTCGCTGATCTGCCCCGGACATTCCGGACAGCGGATTTGTGGTTAACTCACGCTGTGGACTGCCGTTCCAGGTACTCGTTGTGGACCTGCAGCGGGCTCTTATACTGAAGCCCGGAGTGCCTGCGCTTTGAATTGTACCAGAATTCGATGTACCTCACAATGTCACGCCGCGCGTGCTCCCGGGTCGGATACTGGGTGCGGTGGACCAGCTCGTTCTTCAGCGCGGCATTGAACGACTCGGCCATCGCATTATCCCGCGTCGTCAAATGCACCCGATTCCGATGCTGCGTTGCGAATGGTGCGGGTGACCCATCCGTTTCATCCGTGGGCCGGGCGGGAGTTCGTGTTCGTCGCGGTCCGCCAGACCTGGGCGGATGACCGGGTCTTCTTCCTCGACCTGGACGGCATCCAGCATTCGCTTCCGGTGGGCTGGACTGATGCTGCCGGCGCGGATGTGTTCGTGACGGTGGCTGCCGGGCGCAGCCCGTTCCGGGCGGCGGACCTGCTGGCCCTGGCGCAGCTGGCGGACGGCTTCGGAGCTGCCGGGCCGTGACCGGAGTGTAAGGCGAATTCTGCCGCTAGTGTTAATCGGATTATGCCGTAGCTCTCAGGCTGGTCCTGAGCACGGTCAGCCCTGAGAACAGATATCCGCAGGCAGATCCAGCGTGTCGTCCAGGGCGGTCGACAGGTAGCGGCATAATTAAAATTACAATCGTGTGATTCAGGAGGTAGTGACATGGCGCCACGGCGGGAAGATCCGAAAGAGGCGGCACTGCGGGAGGCGCGCTGCCTGAACCCGCGCCCCGAATCGGTGAGCGACGAGGCGTTCGCGGCCGGGCCGGAGTTCTTCGATCCCCGGGACCTGGTGCAGGTCAAGTACGAGATGGTCCGCCGGGCCCGGGCCGACGGGCAGCCGGTGAGCTCAGCGGCGGCGGCGTTCGGGTTCTCCCGGCCGTCGTTCTACCAGGCAGCCGCCGCCGTCGAGACCGGCGGGCTGGCCGGGCTGGTCCCGGCGCGGCCCGGGCCGCGGCGGGCGCACAAGCTCACCGGCGAGGTCGTCGCCTTCGCCATGCAGCAGCGTGCCGAAGACCCGTCGCTCACCAGCGCCGGGCTCGCCGAGGCTATCGCCGCGCGGTTCGGGGTCACCGTGCATCCCCGGTCGGTGGAACGGGCGCTGGCCCGCGCGGCCGCCCCGAAAAGCAGCGGAGGGCAGCGGTGAGCGCGCCGGCCCCGGCGATGACGTCGCCCGGTATGAGCAGCTGCGCGCGCAGGTGCTGGCCGGCGACCCCGGCG
The DNA here is from genome assembly GCA_963711535.1 of uncultured Actinomycetota bacterium. Taxonomy (GTDB): domain Bacteria; phylum Actinomycetota; class Actinomycetes; order Streptosporangiales; family Streptosporangiaceae; genus JAJYUU01. Next base: position 855,897 of record CAVQEN010000020.1, read on the forward strand.
GATGGCGGCACGGCCTGGGCGTGCTGCAGCACCGCGGCCTCGCGGCGTGGCTGCACGCCTGGCAGGCCCTGCCCGCCGCGCCGCCGGCACCCGGGGCGGGAGGGCCGGCGGCCCGCCCGGCGGCCGTGGCCGGCGACCAGATGGTCGCGGTCCTTGCTGGCATGGCCCTGTCATGCCTGGCCGCAGGCCGGTGAGCACCGGTGAGCGGCGACGCGGCGAAGGTGACCGCCGGCCACCTGGCCCGCAACGCCTACCTGTATATCCGCCAGTCCACTCTCAAGCAGGTCCTCAACAACACCGAGTCCACCGCCCGGCAGTACGCCCTGCGGCAGCGCGCCGCGGCGCTGGGCTGGCCCGCCGGCCAGATCATCACCATCGATACCGACCAGGGCCGCTCCGGTGCCAGCGCCACCGACCGGGAAGGCTTCCAGCACCTGGTCGCCGAGGTAGGCCTGGGCCGGGCCGGGATCGTGCTCGGCCTGGAGGTGTCCCGGCTGGCCCGCAACAACGCCGACTGGCACCGGCTGCTGGAAATCTGCGCGCTGTCCTCGACGCTGATCTGTGACGAGGACGGCCTGTATGATCCCGGCGAGTTCAACGACCGGCTGCTGCTCGGCCTCAAGGGCACCATGTCCGAGGCCGAGCTGCATTTCATCCGCGCCCGGCTGCGCGGCGGGCAGCTGTCGGCAGCCCGACGCGGCGAGCTGAAGATGCCCCTGCCGGTCGGGCTGGTCTACGACGGCGCCGGTCATGTCGTCCTCGACCCCGACGCCGGCGTCCAGGACGCGGTCGGCCACCTGTTCACCGTGTTCGCCAGGACCGGCTCGGCACGCGCCGTGGTCACGGCGTTCAACGGCGGCAAGCTGCTGTTCCCTGTCCGTATCCGCAAAGGAGCGCGCAAGGGCGAGCTGGCCTGGGCGCCGCTGACGCACACCCAGGTGCTGCGCACTCTGCACAATCCCCGGTATGCCGGCGTGTTCGCCTACGGCCGCCGCCGCGGAACAACGACCGCCGGCGGGAAAGCCAGCGTGCAAAATGTGCCCCGTGACCAGTGGACTGCGCTGATCCCCGGCGCCCATCCCGGATACATCACCTGGGAAACCTACGAAGCCAACCAGAAGACCCTGCTGGGCAACGCCGCCGCCCGCGGAACCGACCGGGCCGCCGGGCCCGCCCGCGAAGGCACCGCCCTGCTGCAGGGCCTGGCGGTCTGCGGGAAATGCGGGCGGCGGATGACCATCGCCTACCACAGCCGCGGTGGCACCGAGGTGCCCGACTACCAGTGCATGCGCGAGTGCATCGACAACGCCGGGCGCCGCTGCCAGAACATCCCCGGCAGGGCTGCCGACACCGCGGTCGGCCAGCTGCTGCTCGAAACCCTCACCCCGCTCACCCTCGAAGTCGCTCTCACTGTCCAGGCCGAGATCGAGAACCGGGCAGCCGAAGCCGACGCCATGCGCGCCGGCCATGTCGAGCGCGCACGCCACCGCGCCGACCTGGCCCGCCGCCGCTACCTCGCCGTTGACCCCGGCAACCGGCTCGTCGCCACCAGCCTGGAAGCCGACTGGAACCAGGCACTGCGCGCACTGCAGGCCGCCCGCGACGACTACGACAACGCCGCAGCCACTGCCGGGCTCGCCGAGCACGACAAAGCCCGCATCCGGGATCTGGCCGCCGACTTCCCGGCCCTGTGGTCAGATCCGGCTACCCCGCAGCGCGAGCGCAAGCGGATGGCCCGGCTGCTCATCGACGACGTCACCATGACCAAGACCGACCGCATCCACCTGGGCGTCCGGTTCCGCGGCGGCCAGACCACCAGCCTGGCCATCCCGATCCCGCCGACGGGCTGGCAGCTCCGCCAGACCAGGCCGGACACCCTCGCCGAACTCGACCGGCTCCTCGGCCAGTGCACCGACGCCGAGACCGCCGCCGCGCTCAACGCCGCCGGGTACCGCTCCGGCACGGGCAAGCCCTTCACCGGCCGGATCGTGCTCGAGCTGAGACGCAGCCACCAGCTGCCCAGCCACCTCGACCGGCTCCGCGCAGCCGGGCTTCTCACCCTCCCCGAGATCGCAGGCCAGCTCGGCGTGCATCCCTCCACGATCAAGGCCTGGCGCCGCGCCGGACTGCTCACCGCACACCGGGCCAACGACAAGAACATCCCGCTGTTCGACCCGCCCGACCCCGCCAGCCCCTGGCTCGCCAGACGCCAGGGCAGCAGCCTCGCCGGCAGGGTTCCCGGTTCCGGCGACCCAGCCGCAGCCACGGCCAGCTCCCCAGCCGGAGGCAACGGTGTCAAGAGTGGTTGACAAGACCGGGCGGCTGTGCCACTACGCCGCCGACCCGGCCAGTCGTCCCGGCTGCCAGGTCACTGCCGTCGTCCGCCGCGGCACCGTGCCGCTATGTGCTAGCTGCGACTCCCAGCGCTCCACCCTCGGCAAGGGACAGCCAGCCACCACCATCACCAGCCCGGATCCAGTCAGCGTGCTCGACTGGCTCGGCCAGGCCCACGACCGGCTGACCACCGCCGACTCCGAAATCACCGCGGCGGTCACCCGCGCCCGACAGCACGGCCATTCATGGACCGCGATCGCCGGCCGTCTGGACATCAGCAGGCAGGCAGCCCAGCAACGGTTCAGCCTGCCAGCAGCAAAACCAACTCCCCGAAAAACCTGACCCGAAGTCAGGTTCTCACCCCACCAACGCCAGGAGGCGCAGTATGGAACCAACGTCTTGTCATAGCAGATACCGGTGCGCCCGACGGAATGCCGGATGCTGTATTTCTTCAGTGTCTTCGCGAACTGGGCTGACGTGTAGTTGCTGCCGCGGTCTGAGTGAAAGATCGCCCCGGCGGCGAGCCGGTAATTCCGGGCCGCCATCGCGATAGCCTGCTCGATGAGCGGTGTCTTGTAGTTATTGTCGACCGCCCAGCCGATGACCGCTTTCGTATGGCAGTCGATCACCGTCGCCAGGTAAACCCAGCCCTCCCACGTGGAAACGTACGTAATATCGCCGACCATTTTCTCGCCCGGCGCGCCCGCGGTGAAATCGCGGTTCACCAGGTCGGGAATGTCGTGCTCCTGGCCGTCGCCCTCGGTCAGGCTGAACCGCCACGGCCTCGGCTGGCAGGGCTCCAGGCCCAGCTCGCGCATCACCGACCGCACCAGCTCCGGCCCGGCCGGCACCCCCCAGGCCCGCAGGTCCGCGTGGACCCGCCGGTACCCGTACGTCTCATCCGAGTCCTCGAATGACTTCCGCACGTAAAGCCCGAGTTCCGTCCGCCTTCTCGCCGTCGCTGATTCCGGCGCCGCCCGCCATTCATAGAACCCCGACCGCGACACCGCCATCCACAGGCACATCTTCACAATCGAGGGAATGTACTTCTCGCCCGAAAGCTGATAAGCCGCATACTCCGCGTCGATAAACTCGAACTTGTCGCTCACCGATGCTCGCTGGCAAAGTACGCTGCGGCTTTTTTCAGGAAGTCGTTCTCCATCTTCAGTTCCCGGTTCTCCCGCTCGACCTCGCGCAGCCGCGCGCGGTCGCTCACGGAAAGCGGCGGCTCTTCGCCGGCGTGGTCACGGCGGTAGGCATTCACCCAGTTACCGAGGGTGCCATCATTAATACCGAGCTCCTTGGCTACTCTGGCAATCGGGCGCGACGTCTCGATCACCATCTTCACGGCTTCATCCTTGAACTCGGACGAGAAGCTCTTCTTTGCTCGTGGCAATTTCTTACCTTCCAGGTTGCCCATCCTAATGGATGGACTGTCCGGGAAGTTCGGGGCACCTCACGCCTGGCGCAGGTGGCTCCGCGGCGGGGGATCTGCCGGGTCTGCGGCCGGACGCATGTGCTGCTGCCTTCCTGGCTGCTGTCGCGCCGCAGGTACGCGGCGCCAGTGATCTTCGCGGCGCTGGCTCTGCGGGCAGCCGGGTTAAAGGTCGCGTCGGTGGCTGCGCGGCTGCGGCTGCCGGTGCCGGGCAGGCCCGGCCAGTGCTGGAGCGTCCCGGTCTCGACGGCGGGCTCGTGGCTGTCCCGGTTCGCCGGGCGGGCAGGTCAGCTGCGGCAGGAGCTGACGGGGCTGCTGCCGCTGGCGGACCCGCAGGCCCGGCCGGTGCTGCCGGCCGGGTCGCCGTCCGGTGATGCGCTGGCGGTCCTGGATGGGGTGACCGCGGGGCTGCGCGCCCGGTTCGGCCTGGACACGCTGGCGGCGCATGAGGTCGCCGCGCACCTGACCGGCGGCATGCTGCTCGCCCCGGCGGTGCCGGGCCTGGCGGGCAACACGACCCTGTTCGCGGTGGCCGCCGTTTCCTCTTCCTGACGGCCGGGCGGGCCGGCCAGGGTCGCCGTTAAGTCCTGATTGACGGCGATCGCAGGAGGAAGCAGATGACGGCAGCAGACCGGGAAGCCGCCGGGAGGCGGCAGCGGGCGCAGACCATCGCGTTGTGGCGGTGGTCGCTGATCGAGCCGGCGATGGACGGTGCCCTGACATCACGCCAGCGCGGCCAGGTCGTCCGCGGGCTGGCCGGCCGGGAGCATCCCGGCCCGTCCGGCACCGCGGTGAGCGTGTCGCGCAAGACGATCGACAGGTGGATCACCGCGCGGAAGGCCGGCGGGTTCGACGCGCTGGTGCCCGCGCCCCGCCAGAGCACGCCGCGGACCGACCCGCAGGTCGTGGACCTGGCAGTCGGGCTGAAGAAGGAGAACCCGGCCCGGACCGCCGCGCAGGTCCGCCGGGTGCTGGCCGCCCAGCTGGGCTGGGCACCCTCCGAGCGGGCCCTGCAGCGCTGGTTTGAGGCGCGGGAGCTGACCACCCGGCCCGGCGGGCAGCCGCCGCAGGCCTACGGCCGGTTTGAGGCTGACCGGGTGAACGAGATCTGGACCGCGGACCTGATGAACGGCCCCGATGTCGCCGGCCGGGCCTGCCACCTGGCCGGCATCATCGATGACCGATCCCGGTTCCTGACCGGGCACCAGTTCGTCCGCCGCCCGGACGCGGTCCGGTTCGCCGGGGTGCTCCGCGCCGCGATCGCGCGCCACGGAATCCCCGCCACCTTATATACCGACAACGGAGCCTGCTTCGCTGACTCCTCGCTGCAAAGGACCTGCGCGGTGCTGGGCATCAGGCTGGTCCACAGCCAGCCCGGCCGGCCGATGGGCAGGGGCAAGATCGAGAAGGTATTCCAGACCATCCAGCAGCAGTTCCTGGTCGAGGTCACCGGCGACGCCGGTGACCCGGCCCGGCACCCGGTCACCGATCTCGGCGAGCTGAACGACCTGCTGGATCACTGGGTCCGCGAGGTCTATCACCAGCGAGCCCACACCGAGACCGGGCAGGCACCGCAGGCCCGCTATGAGGCCGCCGGCCCGGCAGCCGTGCCCGACGCGGCGGTGCTGCGCGAGGCGTTCGCCTGGTCCGCGGTCCGGCTGGTCCGCAAGACCGCCACCGTTTCCGTCGAGGGCAACGAGTACTCCGTCGACCCGTTCCTGACCGGCCGGAAGGTCGAGCTGGTCTTCGACCCGTTCGACATGACACAGCTGACCGTGTACTGGGCCGGGCGGAAAGTCGGCACCGCCGTCCCGCAGGTCATCGGCCGGCACGCCCACCCCAAGGCCCCGCCCGACGAGGACCCCCGGCCCGTCGAATACACCGGCATCGACTACCTGGCCCTGGTCACCGCCGCCGGGCAGGCCGCCGCCGGGCAGCAGCTCAACCTCGCCGCCCTCGCCGGCAGCGGCAACCAGGCCGCCGCCGACGGCCGGCCCGGACATCAGGAGGAAGAACAGTGAACGCCGAAGTCATCCCCGCCCGCCAGCTGCTGTGCCTGCTGGAAGACACCGCCGCCGGGCTGTGCCCCGACACCGCCGCGGTCGAGCTGCTCGCCCGCCACGACCACTTCCTGCACCAGCGCGCCTTCCGCCGGTTCATCGCCACCAGCACCACTCTGTTCGGCGGCCAGCCCGCCGCCGTGATCCGCTGGCGGCCCGCCCTGCACGCCCTGGACGCCGGCTGGCTGCCCTGCTCCGCCTCCGAGCAGGCGGTACTTCGGATCGCCGCCAGCCTCGCCGACCCCGGCATCCCCGTGCACCTGCGCCAGGTCCTGGGCAGCCTCGACCACACCAACCTCACCCTGATCACCCGGGCGATCACCACCGCCAACGGCAGCTGACACCCCGAACGGAGAAAACCTGATGATAGACACCCTGCAAGCCCACTGGGGCTTCACCGTCATGCCGTTCACCGCAGCGGTCCCCGTGCCCGGCCTGTTCGGCTCCGCCGCCCACGGCGAGGCCGTCGCCCGGCTCCGCTGGCTGATCTCCGCCCGCGGCCTCGGGATCTTGACGGGCGAAGTCGGCGCCGGGAAGACCGTGGCCGTCCGTGCCGCCGCCGCGGTCAGCGGGCTGGACGCATCCCGCCACACCCTGATCTACCTCCCCAACCCGCAAGTCGGCGTGCGCGGCCTGCACGGCGCGGTGGCTATCGCGCCGGGGCAGGCGCCCCGGTTCCACCACGCCACCCTCATCCCGCAGGTCGAGGCCGCGCTGGCCACCGAGGCCGGGGAGCGAAACAGAAATGTCGTCCTGGCAATCGACGAATCGCACCTGATGACCCACGACCAGCTCGAAGCGGTCCGCATGCTCACCTTATGCCGGCAACGCGATTATGCGGCGGCTGCCAGGAATGGCCTGGCAGCCGTTTTCACGTGTGCCTGGTGATCGGCATAATCACAGGCCGCCCCTGGGTTTCGTGAGCTGGCCATAAGGCGATAGTTACGGGTCGAGCCCGCCGTTTAGCGTGGTCATGGCTGCCGAGTGCCGCAGCTTGCCTGGGGTCAGAGGCCCGCTGGCGCGGACGGATGGGTGGCAGACTTCGGTTGTGCCGAGACGTACGTGGCTGGATGCCAAGGTCGATGTGCTGGTGGAGGAACTCGCTGCGTGCGGCATGCATCTGGCTCGGCGGCACGCCGGCGAGCTGATCACCGATCGGGTCCGCGCTGTGGCAGCGCTGATGAGGGTGACCGAGCTGACGGCTCGCAGGTACCTCGACGAGGAGACCGTCAGGGACATGGCGCGGCGGATGCTGTTCGAGTTCGCTGGTGAGCAGCCGGGCGCCGATCTGATGGAGGTGCCAAGGACAGTTCCGCTGACGGGTGTGCTGGCTGGGGTCATCGTCGCTGCCCTGGCTGAGGCAATGCAGGTCCGCGCGGCGAACGAGCCGCCCGATCGCCTTGGCGACGTTGTTGCCACTTACGGGCAGGTGCTGTCGGCGTTCGGTCAGGTCATTGCCGATGCCGCGCCGGGGCAGGCCGGGCGATCCGGCAGGGATCAAGTTCCCGCCGGCGTTGCTGCGCCGGGCGGCCAGATACATCGGCAACGCCGCTGATGACCTGGCCGCGGATGGTGGCAAGCTCCCGGACGGGGTTGCCGAGACAGCGCGCGGCGAGCTCGCCGCGGCCTTGCGCCGGGACGCTGACCGGTTGATCGCAGTCACTGCCACGGCGTGACCGGGGCCTGGCCGGATCCCGCGGGAGCTGGCCTTTCTTTGCACCGTGGTCAACGGCAGGAGCGCCCTGAGGCACCGCGGTTATGCCGGGGCTGCATGACGGTCCTCCTTCTGGCAATTGATTGCACTGCCAGCTTTCCCGGCATAATTCCTGTCGGCTTCCGTGAGTGACTTTCATGGCCGCTGCGGCCGACTCTGGTGATGACGGTGCCCGCCTGGGCGCCATTTTCGGGAGAGGAGTTCGCGTGGCTGCTCGCAGTCCTTCTCAGGTCAGGGTCACCGGGCCGCTGGCCGGGCATGCGGACGGGTTCCGCTCGGCGCTTGCCGCCCGGGGGTTCTCGCCGTGGTCGCAGATGTTCTACCTTCACCTGCTGGCAGATGTCAGCAGGTGGCTCAGCTCGCACGGGCTGGACGCATCCGGGCTGACCGGCGCGATGGTGTCCGCGTTCATCCAGGACCGCCGGTCCAGGGGCCGGTCACGGTTCCGCGGCACGCGCGGCATGGCGACATTACTTGCCTTCCTCCGCGAGGCTGGCGCCGCACCGCCGCCCGCGGCGGAAGCGGCCGGTGACCAGGCCGGGATCCTGACCGCCGAGTTCGGCGCTTACCTGACCGGCGAGCGGGGCCTGCGGCCGCAGACCGTGGCCCAGTACACGGTGTCCGCGCGCCGGTTCCTGAACTCGCTCCCCGGGCACGGCGAGGGCATCCTGGCCGGGCTGACAGCCGATTCTGTGCGGTCATTCGTGATAGCCGAGAGCAGCAAACGCGGAACCGGGTCGCTGAAAAACGTGGTGACCGCGGTCCGGCAGCTGCTGAAGTTCCTGCACCTGCGCGGCCTCATCCCCGACCGGCTGGAGGGGGCCGTCCCGGCAGTGGCGGGCTGGCACCGGCCGCCGCTGACCCGCCGGATCCGGCCGGGCGACGTGGCCGCCATCCTCGCGTCCTGCGACCGGGGCACGCACGCCGGCCGGCGTGATTACGCGATCGTGATGCTGCTGGCCCGGCTCGGGCTGCGGGCCGGGGAAGCCGCCGCCGCCCGCGCCGGCGACATCGACTGGCGATCAGGCCAGATCCTCGTCCGCGGCAAGGGCGGGCATGACGAGCAGATGCCGCTGCCAGCCGACGTCGGCGCCGCGATCGCGGGCTACTGCGCGCATGCCCGGCCGCGGGATGAAGCCAGCGGGATGCTATTCCTGCACGTCCGGGCTCCCTACGGGCCGCTGTCACCGTCAGCGGTCAGCAACGTCGTGGCGCGGGCCTGCCTGCGGGCCGGGCTGCAGCCGGCCAGCGCGCACCAGCTGCGCCACGCCGCCGCGACAGCACTGCGGCGGGCCGGGGCGCCGCTATCGGAGATCGGCCAGCTGCTGCGCCATCAGCATGACGCCACGACATCCCGGTACGGCACCATCGACCCCGGCGAACTCGGCCCGGTGATGGCTTCGTGGCCGGAGACAGCCCGGTGACCGGGATGCGCGGCCAGGTCCGCTCCTACCTTGCCCTGCGGCGGGCGATGGGCTTCAAGATGGAGAAATACGGGGCGCTGCTGGACAGCCTGGCCTGCTATCTCGAGGAGGCCGGGCTGGCCACGGTGACCACGCAGGCCGCTGTCGAGTGGGCGATGCTGCCCCGCGACGCGCACCCGCACCGGTGGAAACAGCGGCTGGACACGGCGCGCGGCTTTGCCCGCTATCTCGCCGCGTCCGACCCTTCGGCCGAGGTCCCGCCAGCGGGTCTGCTGGACGCCCGCCGCAGCCGGCACGAGCCCCATATCTTCACCGCAGGCGAGATCGCCAGACTGCTCGAAGCGGCCGGGCGCCACCGCTGGCACCTGCCATCGGTCACCTATCCCGCCCTGTTCGGGCTGATCGCCGCCACGGGCATGCGCCTTGGCGAAGCCGTCCGCCTCGACGACGCCGACGCCGACCTCGATGAGGCAACGATCACGATCCGCGACTCCAAGTTCGGCAAGAGCCGGCGGATCCCGGTCGACGCGACCGTGGTCGCCGCGCTGGCCGGCTACCTGCAGCGGCGCCGGGCGCTGCGCCCAGTCCCGGCAGCACCGGCCCTGTTCATCTCCGCTTACGGGACCAGGCTCATCGGGCACCATGCCGAGGCCGAGTTCCGCCGGATCACCGCGGTGACCCGGATCGGAGCCAGCGCCGTGAACCCGGCAAGAATTCATGATCTACGGCATTCCTTTGCAGTCGCGACCCTCGCACGCTGGTACCGAGACGGCGGCGACGTCGCGGCCAGGATGCCGCTGCTGTCGGCCTACCTCGGGCACGTCAGCCCGGTCTCCACCTACTGGTATTTGCACAGCGTCCCCGAGCTGCTCAGCCTCGCCGCGCAGCGGCTGGAGAACAGCCAGGCGGCGTCATGACACTCCTCGCGCCGACGCTGGAAGCATTCTTCACCCAGCACCTGGCCGGCCACCGGCAGGCCAGTCCGGCCACCATCGGTTCCTACCGCGACACCTGGCGGCTGTTCCTCGGCTACGCACTGGACAAGACAGGCACCACGCCGGCCGGCCTGGACATCGCCGTCCTGGACGCCGGGCTGGTCAGCGGCTTCCTGTCCTACCTTGAGCGGGACCGGGGCAACACCGCCCGGACCCGCAACGCCAGGCTGGCCGCCATCCGGTCGTTCTTCAAATTCGCCGCCCTGCGCCATCCCGAGCACGCCGCCACCATCGCCAGGGTCCTGGCGATCCCCGCCAAAAAACACGGCCGGACCACTGTGTCCTTCCTCACCGCCCCCGAGACCGCGGCGCTGATCTCAGCCCCCGACACCACAACCTGGCACGGCCGGCGTGACCGCGCGTTCCTCGCCCTCGCCATCCAGACTGGGCTGCGGGTCACCGAGCTCACCGGCCTGACCCGCGGCGATGTCCAGACCGGGACAGGCCCGACCGTCCGATGCCACGGGAAGGGAAGAAAGGACCGCGTCACGCCGCTCACCACCAATGTCGCTGCCATAATCCGCCAATGGCTCCGCGAGCAGCCCGGCAGCCCCGCTGACCCGCTGTTCCCGACCAGGACCGGGCGGCGGCTGTCATCCGACGCCGCGCAGGACCTGGTCGAGCGGCACACCGCAGCCGCGGCAGCGATCTGCCCTTCAATCGAGAGCAAGCACGTAACGCCACATGTATTACGGCACTCGGCGGCCATGGCCTTGCTGCACGGCGGGGTCGATCCCGTAACTATTGCTTTGTGGCTAGGTCATGAAAGCCCGAGGTCCACCCAGCCCTACATTCATGCTGACCTCCAGCTCAAGGAAAAAGCCCTCGCCCGGATCACCTCGCCGAACACGAAGACAGGCAGGTACCGGCCACCCGACAAACTCCTGGCGTTCCTCGAGAGCCTGTGATTATGCCGATCACCAGGCACACGTGAAAACGGCTGCCAGGCCATCCCTGGCAGCCGCCGCATAATCGCGTTGCCGGCATAAGGTGAGTTATCTGGAGATCCAGATAACTCACCAACAGCGACCTCGACTCCGGGTCGCCGCTGACGGTCCTGCTGATCGGCCAGCCCACCCTGCGGCGCCGCCTCCGCGTCGGCGACATGGCCGCCCTGGACCAGCGCGTCCAGCTCCGCTACCACATCCCATCCCCGGCGCTCACCCCGCCCGAAGCCGGCGGGTACATCCGCCGCCACCTCGAGCAGGCAGGCCGGTCCGACACGATCTTCAGCGATGACGCGGTCCGCGTCATTCACGCCCAGGCCCGCGGCCTGCCCCGCGCCATCAACCGGCTCGCGATCACCGCGCTGCTCGCCGCCTGCGCCGCCGCCAAGACCATCGTCGACGAATCCTCCGCCCGCACCGCGATCAGCGAGGAAGCCGCCGCGACAGACTGACCACCACGCCGACACCTTGTCCACACAGCCCCGCCGGACACCGCCGGGCGGGGCTCTTCATGCCCCCGGCGTCCTCATCCTCAGCGGCGCCATCATGGACATCCTGAGCGGCGGCGAACACATGCCGGTCATCAAGGCGCGCAGGCTCTTGTTGGTGATGCCGGTGACGGCGAACAGCGTACTGGCGAGGGTGCCGGCCAGGGCCATGACTCGAGGGTCGCCGAACCGTAGTCCCGGGGCCCTCCGGCCATCCTGCGTGAGGGTGGGCTGCGATATCCGCGCGAAGGCTGGACTATCGAAGACACATCCCTGGCCGACTTTCTCAGTTTGCAGCAGCCGGGTGTTGATCGCACGCGCCCGGGCCTGCAGTTCGGGGAGGTTATGCAGGCGGCGCTGGCAGCCGAGATCCTCGGCCGAGTTGACTACCGTCTCGACCCGCAGGGCCCGGCCGTCCTTCAGGTACTGTTTCACCCGCGAGTGGCGCCAGAACGCGTTGATCGTGACGCCCTGGCTGGCGCGGTCGATCGCGGTCCGGAACTCCCCGCCGGCCGGGTCGCGGGGCTTACGGCCCCGCGGTGAGCGTTTGAAGAGGATCTCGACGTGCTCGGGGCGGCCGAGGTCGAGATTGTCGGCGATCAGCGCCTCGAAGAACGCCCGGGCGTGGCGGGGGGCGCCGAACACCATGGTGCGGGACACCTCGACCTGCCGCATCGACAGCTCCCGCCAGTACCCGGCGGCCTGGTCGTCGGCGGTCAGCGGCACCGGGATCCGGGACATCCACCGGTCGCAGAACGCCTGGATGTCGGCGGGCCCGAGCGCATCGCAGGTGGCCTGCAGCCCGGCCGGGTCGTCGCAGGAGGCGAACCCGCTGGACAGCTCGGTGAACCCGGTCGCGGCCCGGGTCAGCTGGCGCTTGGCCCACTCGTGGCCGTTGACCCAGATCTTCACCGGATAGGGGAAGCAGGCGCAGATCTTGATGAACCCGGGTCCCCGCTCCTCGTCGAGGACATAGAAGTAGTAGCAGGTCACCCGCCGCTCGGCCTTGACGAACAAGAACTGCGGGGGCCTGGACGGGTCAGTGTCACGCTTGCGCGCATCCCACACCAGCTGGAATTCTTCCGCCCGGCCGATCGCCGCCACCCCCTGGCTGGCCAGCACGCGCCGCGGCGCGTAAGTACCGCTGCATCACATCGAGCTTGCGCACTCCCCTGGTGAACGTGACCACCGGGATGTCGTTCATCTCAGCGAACCGGCTGACCGCCTGACGGAACCGGCCGCTGATCTGAGCGAACACCGCCGGGGGAGGGGCGATCGGCATGCCCCGGTGATCATGCAAGAACGTGAAGACCTGCCCGCCCACCTGCAGTACCGGCACATAGCCATTCAGGTAGATCCGGTCCAGGACTCGACGTCGAGCACCGTGTGACCATCGAGCAACTCCGGGACCGTGACCACATGCGACATGGCAACCGCCTCCAGCAAGCGCCGTTACCATCCCAGCATCAGCCCGGCCCGCCTGCACGTCCACGCAGGCAGGGCTATGTGCCTCGGCGGTCAGAGGCGGAGCCTCGCTGGATCGTTGACCGGGAAATGCGGGCAGGTCAGTGGTCGTAGGCGATGAGGGAGCGCTTGACGGGCGCGCCGATGCTCCAGTTGTGCCAGATGACGGCGTTGAGGGCGAGGAGCCGCTGAATGGTGCGGGCCCACAGCCCGGCGGGGACGCGGCCGCCGTGGCGTTCGAGGCCGAGCTGGTTCTTCAGGGTCCAGATGATGGCCTCGACGCGCTGGCGCAGCCAGTTCGGGAAGGTCCCGCAGGGCTTCTGGTTCTTGCGGGCCGGGCGGACCAGGGTCAGGTCCAGGCTCCGGGCCTGCCAGGAACTTCTCGAAGTCGTCTCCGGCGAAGCCCTTGTCGGCCACGATCGTGGTGCCCGGCCGCGGCTGACGGGCGGGCTGGGCGGTAAGCATCTGCTGAACTTCGTCGCGTTCGCCGAACAGCTTCGGGTTGGCCAGCCCGAACCCGGTCACGGTCCCGTCGCAGGTGGTGATGAGCATCAGCTTCGATCCCCAGTACCAGCGGCTGTGGGACGCGCAGTACCCGTAGCCGGCGTACCCGGACAGGTCAGAGCGCCGGGCGGTGACCACCGAGTGCCCGCACGGCACCGGGGTGCCGTCCATTAGCCGCAGCAGTTCCGCCGACCCGGGAGTCTGGCTGGCGAGTGACCGCAGCGCCGCCTCCATCAGCGGCCCGGCTTTCTTGAGCCGGTCGTTGTACTCGCTCTGGGCCAGCAGCCTGGGGAACAGGTGCCCAACCCGCGAGGCTGCGGCACGCAGCCAGTGCCGCTCGTCGTCATAGCGCAGCAGCACCGGCGCCACCGCCAGGCACACCAGTTCGGCGTCGGTCACCTCCGGCGGGCGGCCCGGCCCGCGGCGGCACGTTCCCCGCGAGGGGATGACGCGGTCGGTCAGCTCCACGTAAAGTGCGGTCAGAAGAGTGTCCAGGTCGGCGATCACGATGACTCCCAAGGTCAGACGTGTGTGAACACGCCGATCCTGGACACTCTTCATCTATTAGATTCCCTGGGCCTTCGGCCCGCCCGCTGTGATGAAACTGGGCGCCGAGGTGGCCGTCGGCAGCCGCTGGTCGCCCGTATGGACTGGGGGTGGACAAGGCGAGGGCTGGGAGTCAGCCTGGTGCTGCGTGCGCCGTCTGCTGACGTTGGTTCGCCTTGGTCCGTTCGCGGGCGCTAATTAGATTGACGCTGGAGCCCCTTTACGGGTACCCCCGGTTGCTGCCTTGAGCGCGTGTCTCAGTTTCCCTTTTCTCAGCGGGGCTTCACAGCCGGCGTGCGCGTGGTGATGCGGGCCGGCGCGGCCGCAGGCGACCGCCCGAGTCGTCCTGGCCCTGACGGAAGGGCCGGTGGCGTTATGCAGGTGGTGTATGAGCGGTGCGCGGGGATCGACGTGGCGAAGAAGGAGATCGCGGTGTGCGTGCGCACGCCCGGCGAGCATCCGGGTGAGCTGCTGTCCATGGCCATGAGAAAGTCCCCGTGTGTGGCCGGGTCGAGTCCCCGCTGGTGGCCAGTTAAAAGTCCCCATCCCTCGTTCGTCGTGTCGTCCCGGAGGTTGAGGCCCGGGCGGTGACGGTGGCGGTGTCAGCCAGTCACCGCACCGCCCGGGGAGCTTCCATTGAAGTCTGCGAGGGAACGGATGGACATCATTTCGGCCTACCGAGAGGTGGGCACTTACCGCGGCGCCGCTGTGATCAGCGGCACGACGCACAAGACCGTGAAGCGGGTGATCGCCCGGCATGAGGCCGGCGGCGTGCCGGCGCGCTCGCCGCGGGGGCATAACTACGATGGCGTCGCGGAGCTGGTGGCCGCGCGGGTGAAGGCCAGCTCGGGGCGGATCTCGGCGAAGCGGCTGCTGCCGGCCGCGCGGGCGGCGGGCTACGCGGGGTCGGCGCGGAACTTCCGGCGGCTGGTCGCCGAGTGCAAGCAGGCGTGGCGCCGTGAGCATCACCGGGGCCGGCGTCCGGCGGTGTGGTCGCCGGGTGAGCATCTGGTGATCGACTGGGGCGCCGAGGGCGGGCTGCACGTGTTCTGCGCGGTGCTGGCGTGGTCGCGGGTCCGGTTCGTGCGGTTCGCCGCCGACGAGCGGTCCGAGACGACGCTGGCGATGCTGGCGGAGTGCTTCGAGACTCTCGGCGGGGTGCCGGGCAAGGTGCTGGCCGACCGGATGGGCTGCCTGAAAGGCGGCGTGGTCGCCAACGTCGTGGTGCCCACGGCCGAGTACGTGCGCTTCGCCGGCCATTACGGGTTCCGGCCTGATTTCTGCGAGGCCGCGGACCCGGAATCGAAAGGGATCGTCGAGAACCTGGTCGGCTATGCCAAGGCCGATCTGATGGTGCCGCAGGCCCCGTTCGGTGACTTGACCGCGGCGAACGCCGCGGCCGCGGCGTGGTGCGCCGAGGTCAACGGCGTGGTGCACAGCGAGATCTGCGCGGTGCCGGCCGAGCGGATGCTGACCGAGCGGGAGCTGCTGGCCCCGCTGCCGTCGCTGCGGGCCAGCATCGGCAAGATGATCACCCGCAAGGTCGACCGGCTGTCGTGCGTCCGGTTCGGATCGGCCCGCTACTCCGTGCCCGTCCGGCTGATCGGCGCCGAGGTGCAGGCTGCGCACCGACGACGGGCGGCTGCTGGTGATCATGGCCGGGACCGGGGAGGTCGTCGCCGAGCACACCCTGGTCGCGCCGGGTGAGGCATCGGTCCGCGATGAGCATTACGGCGGGCCGCGGCCTGACACGCCGCGCCGGGCGGTGCGGCCGAAGACCGCGGCGGAGAAGGAGTTCTGCTCGCTCGGCCCGGTCGCCGAGGCGTTCATCACCGGCGCCGCCGCGGCCGGCAGCACCCGGCTGGGCACCGACCTGGCCGAGCTGAACACGCTGCGCGCAGCGCACGGCGAGCAGGAGTTCCTCGCCGCGCTGGACCGGGCGGTCGCGTTCTGCCGGTGGCGGCCCGCCGACGTGCGGTCGATCCTGGCCGCCGGGGCGGGCGTGCCCGGACCCCGGGTCCCGGCCGGTGACGCGCTGATCCTGGACCTGCCCGCTGTCCCGGTCCGGCCGCTGGCCGACTACGCGATCGGCGCCCTGTCATGACCGCCCGGCCGCTCCGGGCGCCGACCGCCCAGCCAGCGTCAAGGATCTCTTGACGTCCGGGCTGGCCCGGGCATGCCGCTACGCGGGTGCCCGCCCGGACTGCCAGGTTCTGGCCATCGTCTGTTACGGGCAGCTCGCCCTGTGCGCCTCCTGCGACCAGCGGCGCTCCACCCTCGGCAAGGGCGTCCCGCCGGTGTGGCTGCCCGACCGGATGCCCTGCTGCAGATCGCGGCTGCCCGTGACGCCTGCCGGCAGGCCGAGCCGGGCTGCGGCAGGCTGTGGCCGCGGCCCGGCGCGCCGGCCATCCGTGGAGCGCCGTCGCGGCGATCCTGGGGGCACCCGCCAGGCCGCCAGCAGCGCTTCCCGGCGGACACGATGACCGCGCGGCGCCGCCGCTGGCACCCGACATCGCCGCCGGGCTGCGGCGGCTCAAGCTCGCCACCATGCGGCAGCTCGCCCCCGAGCTGCTGATCACCGCGAAGACCCAGCGGTGGGCACCCGAGGAACTGCTGCGGACCCTGATCGACGCCGAGATCACCGCCCGCGACGCCTCCAACGCCGCGGCCCGGATGAAGACCGCCGCGTTCCCGGTGATCAAGACCCTCGACGAGCTGGACCGGTCCGCGTGCTCCATCCCCGGCCCGACCCTGGACTACCTCGCCTCCCTGGAATGGATCACCGCCAGGGAGAATCTCTGCCTGGTCGGGCCGGCCGGCACGGGCAAGAGCCATGTCCTGGTCGCCCTCGGCATCGGCGCCGTCCACGCCGGGCACAAGGTCCGGTACTTCACCGCCGCCGACCTGACCGAGACCCTCTACCGCGGCCTGGCCGACAACTCCGTCGGCCGCATCATCGAGAACCTGCTCCGCAACGACCTGATCCTGGTCGACGAAGTCGGGTTCGCCCCGCTCGACGACACCGGCGCCCAGCTGCTGTTCCGGCTCGTCTCGGCCGCCTACGAACGACGCGCGCTCGGCGTCGCCAGCCACTGGCCATTCGAATCCTGGGGCCGGTTCCTGCCCGAGCACACCACCGCCGTCAGCCTCCTGGACCGCCTGCTCCATCACGCCAACGTCGTGGTCACAGCCGGCGATTCCTACCGCATGCGCCAGGCCCGAGCTCAGGAGGAGGAACCGCCCTGAACAAGAAATGATCAACCCGAGGGGTGGGGACTTTTAACTGGCCACCAGCGGGGACCGCAACTTGGCCGTTGACAGCGGCGCAGCCAGGTCCGCAAGTACAAGACGTATTACGGCGTGCTGAAGGAGATGTGCGCGTGGCTGACCGAGTGCGGGGTCACCCACGTGGCGATGGAAAGCACCGGGATCTACTCAAACCCCGTGTATTACGCGCTGGCGGAGTTCGGGGACTTCGAGGTGATCAAGTGCAACGCCGCGCACGTCAAGAACGTTCCGGGCCGCAAAACCGACGCGGCTGACTGCACTTGGCTCGGCGAGCTGCTCGAATGCGGGCTGCTGCGCGGATCGTACATCCCGGCCCCGCAGATCGCCGAGCTGCGGGACCTCACCCGGTACCGCGCCAAGCTCGCCGGGTCGCGGACCAGCGAGATCCAGAGGCTGCAAAGGACACTGGAAGACGCCGGGATCAAGCTCGACTCGGTGGCCTCCGACGTGATGGGCGCCTCCAGCCGCGAGATGATCGAGGCCCTTATCGACGGGGAACGCCGCGGCACGGTGCTGGCCGGCCTGGCCCACGGCCGGCTCCGCGCCAAGATCCCCGACCTGTCCATGGCGCTGGCCGGCCGGTTCAGCGGCCACCACGCCCTGATGTGCAAGCTGCACCTGCGCCACATCGACGAGCTCACCGAGCTGATCGACACCGTCGAGCAGCAGGCCGGGGTGCTGATGGCCCCTTTCGCCGCGGAGCGTGACCTGCTGATGACCATTCCCGGCATCGGCAGGCTCACCGCCGGGGTCATCATCTCCGAGATCGGCACCGATATGTCGTTCTTCCCCGACGCCGACCACCTGGCGTCCTGGGCCGGATTGTGCCCGGCGAACAATGAGTCCGGCGGCCGGCGGCGCCCCGCCGGCACCCGGCACGGCAACCAGCACCTGGCCACCGCCCTGATCGAGTCGGCCTGGGCCTGCTCGCGCACCAGCACCCGGCCCGGCGCCCAGTACCACCGCCTGGTCCGGCGCTTCGGCGGGCAGCGCAGCGCGCGGGCGAAAAAGAAAGCGGCCGTAGCCGTCGCCCACACCCTCATCCTGATCATCTACACAATCCTGGAACGCCGCGAGCCCTACGCCGAGCTCGGCGAGGACTTCTACACCAGACGCCAGAACCCCGAACACTACAAGGACAACCTCATCGCCCGGCTCGCCCGGCTCGGCTACACAGTGACGGTCGAACCCGCAGCGGCCTGACCGCCGGCCCAGCACGGACCCGGCTCCGCTCACGCTCCGCCGGGTGCTGCCGCGTGCCCGGTTAAGATCCAGTTTCCTCTCAGTCACGGATCAACGACGGCGTGTCGCGGCACGCCATGACCTGCGCCGAAATACCGGTCAACGATCTAGTCGCCGACAGGCGTGTCAGCGACGGATAGTCTTTTCTGGGCGCCCGGATCGAGCGACCGGCGGCAGGCGCGCGGTGACCTCGCGACAGCAGGTTGAGGCCGACCACGCTCGCGTGCCGACGGCGGGCAGCGGGCCGGCCAGCCCTCCTGGGGGAGCATCGTCCAGGCCGCGGGACTGGCCGGAAGGCCAGGTGCGCCGCGCGGCCGCCATCACGTGGCGCGGTCAAGCAGCACCGGGAGCCTGACGCGCAGCACCTCTTCGGCGTGGCCGCAAGCGTTGGTCCCACCCAGCGGCGGTATCGAGGTTCGTCTGGAAGCTTTCCGCGCGGGTGTGAGCGGCTCGGCCGGCTCGTGACGGGATCGGCGTTTGCAGGAACCCCGGCAACTCGGCGAGCAACGGCACGACGGTTCCCGTGTCAACGCCCGCAGCGGGTGCCGCCAACCCGGAGTCGCTCGAGCCGTTGCCGTCCCCTCGGAAGGGAACAGGCGGCCGAGTCGTTCCGGATAGCGCAGTGACCTCGATGCCGATGTCGACGTTCTCCGGCCCTCGTGCTGCAGCGCATTCACGAAACGGCAACCATCGGCCCCCGCTGGCAATCGGGCGTCACGTACGCAACGCCCCGGTTCCATCACCGGGCGGCCACAAATCCGCTGACTCCATTGCAGAGTGCCATGCGGGGGAGACGCGCCCTACTGGCCAGGCCGCTGGGGTGCTGGCGACCACGTCGGGTCCCAGGTGTGGTGCCCGCACGCGAAGTTCATCCCGCCAGGCCCTGCCGTTCGTGCAGTCTCCAGCACGTGCTCTGGGCAGAGGCCCGCCCGGCAGTTCGGACACAACGCGACTGCGGTCCGCTCGGTACCGGCCCGGGCACAGATCAGACAGTTCACTTGGTTACCTCTCTTCAGATTCGCGCGCCAGGCTGCTGGGGCAGACCAGGCAGTAGCTTCATCAGATACGTTCCGCTGCGTCTTCGAGATTCGACCGGAGCGGCGCAGCGCGTACGCAATGGAGCGCATGTCGGTCAGGTAGATACCTGGGGTGGTCAGACCAGGTGAGGCCGCGCCCGGCGCACGCGCCACCGCGCCATGCCCGTTCCGACCCGCAGCACGCGACATTGTCCCTGGCCAGGCGGTCGGGCTCGACACGCGTCATTCCACGATGGCCGGGGGAATGAGCCTGAGCCTCGGCCAGGCGGCGTACCGCGGTCGGTGATATGCGATACCGCCACGCACTGATTCGGGTCGGCGGCAATGCCACTAGCAGGCACGCGCGATGGGGACGGCAGCGGACCACCGCAAGACGCACGGCTGCTCCTCTCACAAGGAGCCATCAGCCGACGCGGCGGTTGCGGGCGAGCTCCATCGCCGACATCAGGATAGCTGCGCCAATCACGCACTAATGCGCGTGCCCTCCGATCGGCCTGTCGGCGCGAGGACGGGGCAGCTCAGCGTTTACGCGCCAGTGGTGCAGGTGGCCGACTGCCGTCGGGCTGCTGTGGGACGAAGGATCAGATGCGGCGCGCCTGCGAGTTCTCACCCGTGCCCGGCTGGCGGCATGGACAGAAGGCCGCGACGCGCAGTCGTGTGCCCGCGACCGGGTCGGCCTCTACAAACCCACCCCGGAGGTGATCCCAGGACGAGGCCGTGCTCGGCGCTTGACCAGGTCAAGGATCAGGCATCGGGCGGACGGCACGCTGCACCCTGGGGCAAGCGCTCCCAACTATCCAGCCGCTCCTTTGGGCTCCTATCTGCGCGTAAACCGGACCGCCCAGAGCGCCGCCCGCGAATCAAACTAGCCCGGATGCACCCGAGCAGCCGGGGCGCAGCTCATCGACACTCTGCTCCGCCGGAGGCTCGCCAGGACGACCGGGGCGAGCACCGGCAAACCTCTTCAGCTCAGCGGCATGCAGGTGCGGGTCAGCAGTCGGCAGGGCGCGCGCGGGCTAGTCCAGTCAAGTTCCTCGGCTCCCGGCCTCAGTAAGCAGGATGCGCGCCAGGCTCGCCGGGTACGGCCTGACCGCCACTTGATGCCTGCTGCGAGGCTTCCAGAAAGCGAAGCGCATCCTCCATACCGCCTGGCGACGGTCGGCGGTCCGTCTGCCGCGTTCGCAGTAGGCGGCGAGGTATCCTTGGATCCGGCGGAGGGGCTCGCCGCAATCGCGCCACGGCCAACGGTCCCTGTCTGAGTGACAGGACAGGTGTGCCCAGTGCAGCAGATCCTCAGCCTTCAGCACGCCCGTAAGGCGCACGGCGACAAGGTCATTCTTGATGACGTGACGCTCGCGTTTTTGCCGGGGGCGAAGATCGGGGTGGTGGGCCCGAACGGGACGGGTAAGTCGACGCTGCTGCGGATGATGGCGGGGGGGAGCAGCCGTCGAATGGTGAGGCGCGGCTGATGCCGGGGTTCACGGTGGGGATGCTGGATCAGGAGCCGGTGCTGGATGATTCCCGGACGGTGCTGGGCAATGTCGAGGAGGGCGTGGCCGGGACCAAGGCGCTGCTGGAGCGGTATAACCAGGTCGCTGAGCTGATGGCGACGGATTACTCCGATGGGCTGCTGGCGGAGATGGGGCAGCTTCAGGAGCAGCTGGATCATCGGGGTGGCTGGGATCTGGACAGTCAGCTGGAGCAGGCGATGGATGCGCTGCGGTGTCCGCCGCCGGATGCGGATGTGGGCGTGCTGTCGGGGGGTGAGCGGCGGCGGGTGGCGTTGTGCCGTCTGCTGCTGTCGGCGCCGGATCTGCTGCTGCTGGATGAGCCGACCAACCATCTGGACGCGGAGAGCGTGGGCTGGCTGGAGCAGCATCTGGAGAAGTACCCGGGGACGGTGGTGGCGGTGACCCATGACCGGTATTTCCTGGATAACGTGGCGGGCTGGATTCTGGAGCTGGACCGGGGCCGGGCGTTTCCGTATGAGGGGAATTACTCGACGTATCTGGAGACCAAGGCGGCGCGGCTGAAGGTGGAGGGGGCGAAGGACGCCAGGAAGCGCAAGCGGCTGGAGGATGAGCTGGAGTGGGTGCGGTCAAGCCCGCGGGCGCGGCAGGCTAAGAGCCGGTCCCGGCTGGCGCGGTATGAGGAGATGGCGGCTGAGGCGGACCGGGACCGCAAGCTGGACTTTGAGGAGATCCAGATCCCGCCGGGGCCGCGGCTGGGCAGCCAGGTGGTCCAGGTCGCGGACCTGACGAAGGGGTTTGAGGACCGGACCCTGTTCGAGGATCTGTCGTTCAGCCTGCCGCAGGGCGGGATCGTCGGTGTCATCGGCCCGAACGGGGTCGGCAAGACCACGCTGTTCAAGATGATCGTGGGCGAGGAACGGCCAGACTCCGGCTCGATCCAGATCGGCGACACCGTCGGCCTGTCCTATGTGGATCAGCTCCGCTCGGGCATCGATCCGGCGAAGACGGTCTGGGCGGTAATCTCCGACGGTGACGACATGATCAGGTCGGGCCGGTTCGAGGTTCCGAGCCGCGCGTATGTGGCTGCGTTCGGCTTCAAGGGCAGCGACCAGCAGAAGCCAGCCGGGCTCATGTCCGGTGGTGAGCGAGGCCGGGTGAACCTGGCGCTGACCCTGAAGCAGGGCGGCAATCTGCTGCTGCTGGACGAGCCCGCGAATGACCTGGACGTGGAGACCCTGTCGTCGCTGGAGAACGCGCTGCTGGAGTTCCCCGGCTGCGCGGTGATCACCAGCCACGACCGGTGGTTCCTGGACCGCATCGCGACGCACATCCTGGCCTGGGAAGGCGGCGCGTCCTGGTTCTGGTTCGAGGGCAACTTCGAGTCCTACGAGAAGAACAAGATCGACCGCCTCGGCGCCGAGGCCGCCCGGCCGCACCGCGTCACCTACCGCAAGCTCACTCGCTAGCCGGCCCGGAAACCCGACATGGACGAGGACGCCATTGCCGTCATCCAGCAGGCCGAGCGCATCATCTACCGGACGGGCTGGGCGCTGCTGGAAGAAGCTGCCCTGGAGGATTTGGCTCGCACGCGTGGCCTTTGCCGTGCTCCGTTGGTGCCCCGGTCCGACGTCATCCAGCTCGTCACCTACAACGGCGAGCACATCGGCCACATCCGGCGCGACGGCGTCGGCCGGCCCGGCCAGACCTGGGTAGCCGTACCAGCCTCCGGAGGCCGTCCATCCGGCTCCTACCGAAGCGCAGACGAGGCCGCGGAGGCGCTGGCCCGCCCCTCGGACAACAACGCTCGTGGACTCCGCGGCCACCAAGAGAAGTAGTCAATCCGACGGAGTGAGCGTGAGGGGCGATGTCATCATCGAGGTCCGGCTACGTCCAGTTTCCTCAAGCAACTCCCGTCGAGCGCACGCGGCGATGCTCTCACCGTCGCGAGGGCCGCAGTTAGCGGCATCGGTATAGGGCCGTAGTGAGTGTCATGGCGGGCGGACCCTGGACTTGAGCCCGCCCGCCGTTCCGCGTGTAGAGGCCTACCTGAGCGCCGGGGGTCCGACCGGGAGGATCTTGCGCCCGAAGGTGAATTCGATGATGTCGCTGGCCGCGTAGTACCACGCCAGTACGGCGAAGAGCAGGACGACCGCGCCGCCGGCCTTGGTCAGGTTGGCAATGCTGTCCCAGCTGCCGATCGACAGCAGCACCAGCCCGACGAAGATCAGCCAGATGATTACTGTGAGCACCAGGTCAGTGCGCAGCGACGCGATCGCCAGGTAGAACGTGATCACTGCGAATACCGCCAGGAACAGGCCGAGGGCGGAGTTGAGCTGCGTGGCGGGCACGCTTGTGGCGTAGAGCGTCTCGAACGCGCCGAACATCACCCAGAACGGCCCGTAGGTGCCGAACACTGCTCCGGCGAACAGATTGCCGCGGGTGAACTCCATGATCGCTACGATGATCTGCACAAGGCCGCCAAAGAAGAACGTCGCGGGCAGCACGATGGGGAGCCCCGCCGAGTTCAGCAGCCCGGTTTGGAACATGCCGAGCATGAACGATGTGGTGGCGAATGCCGTCACCGCCCACGGGCCCGGGTTCGCCATACCACGCTCGCCAGGCGGCGGCGCAGGCTGAGCAGGAGCCGTCCCGGTCGTACCCGATGTCGCCATTTGGTATCTCCTGTCTTATCACCGGCCGGCCGTGGTGGCCGACGCGTCTAGGGCAAGCTCCCGGTGCACGACGAATCGGCACCGGGCTCGGAGCGGGGCCTGAGCTGAGCAGCGCGGAGTTGTCCGGCCGCGGTAACTGAGCGCACGTTGCAGCACGCGTGAACTTGCGCGATGTCGCGATTCGCGCAGCGGGAGTTTTGCGACGGCGAGGCGCGGCGTACCGGCGTCAGAAGGCGGTGACGAGGTGCTGTCGCGAGAAGAGGCACCGGTCGCGCTGAGGTCGCAGTCGACCTGGGGCATGCAGCCTCCTGTTCAGTGACGAACAGGGACCGTTGGCGGCTAGCGCATTTTCGGCGAGCCCCTCCGCCGCATGCCATTCCGATCATAAGTCCGGCATCGGTCGGCGTAAAGGATGTGGCCGATGGGGCTGAACTTGACGCGCCTGCTGCTCGCCGACGTCGCGACTGCGGTCAGGCTACGGCCGGTCAGGCGCGGGAGCTTCTCGCAGCCCGGCTCTCCACCGGCGCAGGAATGGCGACCGGCCGCCCGCGGGGCGGGCCGCGATCCCGTCAGCCTGCAGGAGCCTGCGAATGGTTTGCGCGGGCTGCCCGGTCAGCAGTTCGATGTGTCGCACCCCGAGGCCGCAGCGGACATACAACTCCTCGGCGAGTTCGGCGCTCACCGGCACCGGGACCGGAAACCGCTGCCATATGGGCCCTCCGGCCGGGCGACGCGAGATATGGTGCCGCGCCAGCACACGCCGTACGAGCGGATCGGCGTACAGGGCTTCCACCAGCTCGATGGCTGCCGGGCCGTGAGCCGGCTCTGGCCCGCCGAGCCGGACGGGCAGGCCTTCGTCATGGGCGGCACGCAGCACGAGATGGCGGGAGACACCGAGCAGTTTCCCGGCCTCCGCCGCGGAAAGCCCTGCGTCTATGTATAGCTGGAGGACGGTCTCAGCGGAGATCGTCACCCGGTCCTCTCGGTTGAGTCGTCCGCGCGTCCGCATCCGTACGCCGCGCGAACGCAGCCGACTCCGGACCGTGCGCTCCGCCATCCCCGTGATCTCGGCGATCTGACGGGAGCTGAGGCCTGAGTCGACATACAGCCGTTCCATAGACTTGTCCATTGCGAGCTGCCGATCGTCAACCGCTCGCCGGCGGCCCGCGCCTCTGGGCTTGACAGGGACTCCGGACTTGGCCAGCATCCGACCGACCCGCTGGCGGTCCAGTCCCGTCGCGGCTGCGATGCGGTAGGTGGACAGGCCCTCGCAGAGATAGAGATGGCTGACCAGTTCGGCGATATCGGCGGAATTCTCGGGAACACCCAGGAGCGCTCCGGACACGGTCACATGCGCGCACAGAACGTCGCGTTCCGGGGTCACGCCGCCGGCCTCCTGCCCTCACAGCAGGGACCGTTGGCGGCAAATCCGCGAGTGTGACGGCGAGCCCCTCCGCCGGTTGCTTCCAGCGTAACCGAACGGGCGGTTACCTTCTACAGGGCTATCGGGGGCGAGCCGCGCGGCCGTACTTGATTTAGTACGTGGGACTAACTATATTGGTACGTGGCGCAAACTAAACAAGATAACAACCCAGGAGGTGTATTCGCATGCCCCAGATGAATGCAGCGGTCGTGACCTCGTTCAGCGAGCCCCCGCACTACCAGCGCTTCGATGCTCCTGAGCCTGGCGACCCCAGACGAGGCCGTAGTCGATGTCCTGGCCGCCGGACTGCATCCGCGCGTCCGCAGCGGAGCGGGTGGCCGCCATTACACCAGCACCGGCACGCTGCCCTTGATCCCCGGTATCGACGCGGTCGGTCAGCGGGCCGACGGCAGGCGGATCTACTTCCTCGCCGACGACCACGTCGCGGGCACCATGGCGGAGAAGGCGATTGCCGATGTCCGCCGTTCAGTCGAGCTGCCGGCTGACGTGGATGTGGTCAAGGTCGCTGCGGCGATGAACCCGGCCATGTCGGCCTGGGTCGCCCTGCGGCGTCGCGTTCCGCTGCAGCCCGGCCAGAGCGTGTTCATCCTCGGCGCGACCGGAAACGCGGGAACGATGGCCGTACAGGTTGCCCGGCTGCTCGGCGCGGGGCGAGTGATCGGTGCGGGCCGCGACTCGGAGCGTCTGAGCGAACTGACTGGATTGGGTGCCGACGAGGTCGTGCAGCTGACTGACGACGTCGAGGCGACCGGCAAGGCTCTCGCGTCCGCGGCCGCCGAGGCCGACGTCGTCCTCGACTATCTGTGGGGCAAGCCGGCCCAGAATGCCATCCCGGCGCTGCTGACCGCGCGTGCCGACCGTAGCCGGGAGCTGAACTGGATCCAGATCGGGGCGATAGCCGGTCCCGCCATCGAGCTGCCGTCTGTTGCGCTCCGGTCGGCGAACTTGCGCCTCCAGGGCAACGGCCAGGGCGCGGTGTCAGCGAAGGGCTATCTGGCTGAGCTCCCGTCACTCGTAGACGAGATCGATGCCGGGAATCTTGCCGTGCCGGTGAACACGGCCCGTCTGGCAGACGTCGAAGCCGTCTGGGGCCGGCCGGAGGTACCGGGCGAGCGCACGGTCCTGCTGCCATAACGGGATGAGGCCCCGGCGGATCCGAGGCTCGCCGGCAGACTGTCGCCGGCTGCCGCTAGCTTCGGTCTATGCCTGACTTCATCGAATCCGATCTGCGCGGCGCGAGGTTCGAGCGGACCCGACTGAACGACGCGCAGTTTGTCATGTCCGACCTGAGCGGCGCGAGATTCAAGGCTGTCGATCTGGCTGACGTCACTATGACCGGTGTCGAGCTAGTGAACGTCGAGATCTACGGCGAGCTGATGAACGTCACGATCAATGGAGTGGACGTGTGGCCGCTGATCGATGCCGAGCTCAACCGGCGCTACCCCGAGCGAGCCCGGATGCGCCCGGAGGAGCCGGCCGGATTCCGGGAGGCCTGGGACATCATCGAGCGGCTTTGGGACGGCACCGTCGAGCGGGCTGCCGGGCTGCCACCCGAAGCGCTGCACGAGTCAGTGGCCGGCGAATGGTCGTTCATCGAGACCCTGCGTCACCTGGCGTTTGCCACCGATTCCTGGGTCCGGCGCGCGATCGGAGGCGACCCGGCGCCGTGGGACCCGCTGGACCTGCCGTGGGATGAGATGGCGGACAGCCCCGGTGTGCCCCGCGACCGGACGGTGCGGCCGTCGCTAGCGGAGGTGCTGGCGCTCCGGCGCGATCGGATGGCATCCGTCCGGGAGGTCATCGACGGCCTGACCGACGAGTCGCTGGCGGCGGACACGGAGCCGGTCGAAGGGCCGGGCTGGCCCCGGCCCGTCAGCTACCCTGTGCGCGAGTGCCTGCTGATCGTCCTCAATGAGGAGTGGGAGCACCGGCTATACGCCGAGCGTGATCTCGCCGTGCTGGAGGCCGCGAGCACTGAGGACCTGGCCTGACTCAGGCGAGGAGCTATCGGCGCACCCAGAGGGTGAGCGTGATACCGCGGTAGTGCCTCCGTGCCGCGAGGGAGAAGTGGCTCTGGAGGACCTGGCTTTCCTGGGCGAGCAGCAGTGGCTGGAGCTGGACCGACGGAGCGCCAGCGCCGATAACCCAGATCCGCGGGTAATCGAGCATGAGCGGCCCGGTGACGCTGAACGGCTTATCGGTACCCCGGAAGTTGCCAGCCTGCATCGGGGTCTGCGCGACGCCGAAGTCGGTGACCGTCCGGAAGTCAGCCGGATAACCCAGTTCGGTCTTGCGGAACAGTGTGCCGAGGTACAGCACTCCGTCGCCGCGCCGGGCATGCGCGCCGATGTACTGCGACGGGCCGCCGAAGTTGAAGAGCCGACTCGCCGGAGTCCGGTCGAAGCGCTGCGCGCCCAGTTGCAGGACCAGCGCCAGTATGCAGACGACAATGCCCGGCAGCACGGCAGGGACGGTCCGCCATCCGGCCCGCGCGGCATCGCCTTCGGTGCGCGACGCAAGCCACCGGCCGACCCGCGCTGCCCCCGCGCCTGCGAGGATCGCAGCCCCGGCCTCGCCGTAAAGGACGTAGCGATCGACATACAACGGCGGCGCCACAAGTGACTCGGCCAGCAGCAGCCCGGCGGGGATGAGCAGCAGCGGTGTGGCCACCGTCGCCACGGAGACTGCACCGGCTGCCGAAGCCTCCCGGTCCGGTCTCCTGCCCTCCGGCCGACTACGCTCCGGCGGCACGTACTCGGGCAGAACCGCGACGACAGCGCAGAGGAGCAGGAGCACGCTGACGGCGAGCGACGGGCCAAAGTAGTCGCGGAATAGCGTCCGCACCGAGGCAAAGTCCGGCCGGGCGATCCAGGCGACAGCCGCATCCTGGGTGTAGCTCAGCAGAATGAGCGGCACCGCGATCACGACCACGACCACCGACGCGGCAAGCCAGCGCTGCAGCGCCGCCCGTCCGGGCCGGGCAAGCAGCATGGTCACCAGATGTGCCGCAAGCGCGAGCACCGCCATCTCGTTCAGGTAGATGGCCAGCACCATGAGCGCTCCGTACACCAGCCAGCGCCGGCTCGTGAACGCCCCGCCCGCGCCGGACCGCCGCCAGGGCGCGGGAGTGCCGGCGAGTTCCGCGTCCAGCGCCCGCAGCAGTGCCAGGGTCGCGCCGAGTACGCAGGCCAGTACGAGCGCGTAGGACCGGGCCGTCTGCGCGTAGTAGCTGATGCTCGGAGTCAGGGCCATCACGAGGCCGGCGAACAGCCCGGCAGCTCCCGACCCGGTCAGCCGCCGGGTCAGCAGCGCTGCCAGCGCCACCGCGACGGCCATGGCCAGTACCGACGGGACCCGGATCACTGCCGGGCTGCCGCCGATGACCAGCCAGCAGTGCAGGAGCAGGTAATAGAGTCCGTGCACCGCGTCGACGTGACGCAGCAGGTGGACGAGCTGGCGCAGGCTCAGGCCGGCGGCCCAGCGCGTGGCGACCTCGTCGTTTCCCATGTCCGAGTTGCGGGCAAGACCCCACAGCCCGAGCGCGACCATAACGACCGCCGGGATCAGGACGGGCGCGACGCGGACGGCGCCGGCAGTAACGGCGCGGCCCCGGCCAGGCGGCCCGCCGCTCAGGCCGACCGCCTCCGTGGTTTCCATCGCCGGCAACTGCGACTGCGGCGACTGGGCCCGCGCCGACGGGGCACGGGCTGACGGGGTACGAGCCGCGCTCACGACCCGCTCTGCTCGGCCGACTCGCGGAACGTCTGGCGCCAGCGCTCCGGCGAGGTGAGTTCAGGAGCGGCGGCCCGGTACTCCGCGGACAGCGCCGCCCACCGGCGCCGCAGCCGCCGGTGCAGGACGAAGCTGCGCCAGCCCAGAGAGCGGAACAGCCGGTTATCCCTGCGGTACCAGGCGACGTTGCCGCCTTCGGCGGTCGACACCAGCGCGCTGTCCATCCGGGCGAGCACCCACCAGGCTGCGTCCTGGAACGGCAGTTCGAGCTGTGGTCGTTTGAGCGCGCCTGCCCGCACCGGCCGCAACTGGTGCAGCACGCCGGCGGCCGTCTTGGCCGCGAGGTTCACCCTGTTCGTCGGCGTCGTGTTCGTCTTGAGCATGTCCGGCGCCCGCCGCCGGGGCTTGGGGAAGTCCTCGAGATCGCCGGCCAGCATGCCGTCGGTGTACTCGGCGCGGAGCTTCCGGAGCTGCGGAAGCTTGGTCGCGATGTCGCGGTGCAGGTGAGCAGGTCCGGAGAGCACATCCCGGATCGCCATCAGCCGCAGGGCGACGGTCGAGTACTGCATCGACAGCAGGGCCTGCAGCTGGCGCTCCATAGACTCCGTCAGCAGCGAGCCGCCATGGCGCTCCTGGGAGTGAAGCAGCGCGCTGACGAGCCGGTTCCGCAGGTGGTAGTACGCCTGCCAGTCCCGTGCGTCGTCCTTATCGTCCCAGGGGACCTGCCAGGCCGCCACGCCGGGAAGAGACACCGTGGGGCAGTCGCGCGCCTTGGCGCGCACGCCGTACTCCGCGTCGTCCCACTTGATGAACACCGGAAGCGCCAGCCCGATCTCCCTGACGACCTGCACCGGGATGAGGCACATCCACCAGCCGTTGTAGTCCGCGTCCGCGCGGCGGTGCAACCATGGTGTGTTCCGCAGGTTCCGGCGGCCGAAGTCGTGCCGGGACCGGGTGTTCGGCGACCGCCCCCACCACCACTTGTAGGGCGCGATGGACTCGGCGAACGCATGCAGCAGCGAGCGGTCCACGAGCGAGAACATGTGGCCGCCGACGATTGTCGGGCGCCGCGCCAGGTCGGCGAACGTCGCGGCCCGCACAATGCCTTCGGGCTCGAGCTTGACGTCGTCGTCCATGACCAGGACGTAGTCGCTCTCGCCGGCCTGCGCGGTCTCGTCCATGGCCCGGGCGAAGCCACCCGACCCGCCGATGTTGCCCTGCTCGAGGACGCGTACTCGGTCACCGAGATTCTTGGTGGCGTCCGCGAATCCCGGCTTCTTCGTTACCCGGTCGCTGCCCTGGTCGACCACGTAGATGCGGTCGATGAGCTCGTGCACCTCGGTCGCCTCGCCGAGCGCCCGCAGCTGCTCCAGCATGAAATCGGGCTGGTTGAACGTCGTGATGCCGAGACTGACCCGGCCGGCCTGTCCGGCGCGAGTCCGAGCCAGTCCGCCTCGACGAGGGTGGTCCCGTGCGGGCCGCCGACGATGTCGAACCAGTACCAGCCGCCGTCGATGAACGGCGCGAGCGGCAGCGTGCGCTCGACCGACGCGACCTCGTCCGACGTGATGCTGATCGTCTCGATCGGGTGGCTGAAGCCGCGCGCCGTGGACCGGTAGAGGATGACTGTCGACTCGCCCGCAAGCCGGATGCGGAGAGTGACGTGCTGGAGGCTGGTCCAGCGGCGCCAGTAACTCGCCGGGAAGGCATTGAAGTAAGTTCCGAAGGAAACGCGGCGCCCGGCGCTGATCAGCGCACTCCTGCGCGGCCCCGCGTCCTCGAAGGGCAGCGGCGGTACATCGGGTCCGAACCGCACGCTGGTCTGGATCTCGCCCACGGCTGCGTTGGCGACCGGAATGCTGAACGACGTGTCGCTCGTGCCTTCGGCCAGGACCTCGGCGGCCAGCTCCGCGGCACCGCGTTCCAGGTTCGTCTCGACGTAGAGCGGGACGACGTCGAGGTCATCGACCGGGAAGATGACCCGCTGCAGCACGCGCAGGACTTCCGCGACTGGCTCGGCTTGCGATCCCCCGGCAGGCAGCATGGCGGTCATGACCCGCCTGTCGAGCCAGTCAGCGGCTGGCCCTCGGCGAAGTGCGGGCGCAGCTTGTTCTCGTACATGCTGAGCGCCGAGCCGATGGCCATGTGCATGTCGAGGTACTGGTAGGTGCCAAGGCGGCCGCCGAAGAGCACGCCGGGCTCCCTGCTGGCCAGCTCGCGGTAGGTGAGCAGCTTCGCCCGGTCTTCAGCCGTGTTGATCGGGTAGTACGGCTCGTCGCCGCGGCTGGCGAAGCGCGAGTACTCGCGCACGATCACGGTCTTGTCCTCCGGATACCAGTCTCGTTCGGGGTGGAAATGACGGAATTCGAGAATGCGGGTGAACGGTACATCCTCGTCGGCGTAGTTCATGACCGGCGTGCCCTGGAAGTCGCCGGTTGCGAGCACTTCCTGCTCGAAGTCGAGCGTGCGCCAGCCGAGGTCACCCGCCGCGTAATCGAAGTATGCGTCGAGCGGGCCGGTGTACACGACCGGAACGCGCCCGGCGACGTCCGAGCGCACGTCGGCAAACTCGGTGCTGAGCCTGATCTCGATGCTCGGGTGGCTGGCCATCCGCTCGAGCCAGGAGGTGTAGCCGTCGGCCGGCAGGCCCTCGAACGTGTCGCTGAAGTAGCGGTTGTCGAAGGTGTACCGGACCGGCAGCCGGGCGATGACCTCAGCTGGCAGCCGGGCCGGGTCGGTCTGCCACTGCTTCGCGGTATAGCCGCGGATGAACGCCTCGTAGAGCGGCCGCCCGATCAGTGAGATGGCTTTCTGCTCGAGGTTGGCGGCCGCGCCCGGCGCGATCTCGGCGGACTGTCCGGCGACCAGCGCGCGCGCTTCGTCCGGCGACATCAGCCGGCCGAAGAACTCGCAGATCGTCCCGAGGTTGATGGGCATCGGGTAGACCTGGCCCCCGAATGATGAGAACACCCGGTGCTGGTAGCCGGTAAAGGCCGTGAACTGGTTCGCGTACGCCCAGACCCGCTCATTCGAGGTGTGGAACAAGTGCGCGCCGTAGCGGTGGATCTCGATGCCGGTAGCGGGCTCCGCCTCGCTGTAGGCGTTACCGCCCAGGTGGCTCCGCCGCTCGATCACCAGGACGCGCAGGCCGAGGTCAGCCGCGCACCGCTCGGCGATCGTCAGGCCGAAAAAGCCGGAACCGACGACGACCAGGTCGGCGGTCACTGGCGCGCTGGGACGGCCGGCTCGTCCCACAGGCCAGCGGCGAACATGTCCGGCTGGCGCCAGTCCTCACTGAACTCCCAGTCCGGCAGCGCCGTCTGCGGCGGCTCGGCGCCACCAAGATTCTGCCTCTTCGACAGGGCCGCCACCAGTGGGCGGTAGACGGCACGGCGCAGCCACCAGGGGATCATCCGGTAGCCGCCGCGCACCAGGACGTTGCGCAGGTACTCGGCAACCGAGGTAAAGCCGATGCGCCGGAACTCGTGCTGCAGGCGAAGCTCCGACTGCAGGAGGGCGGCCCCGCCGCGGCGCTTGAAGGCCGTCTGCCCGACGCGGTAGTAGACCAGCGGCTCGGGCACGTTGGCGGTGCGCGCGCCGCTGTGGATCATTCGGGCGAACAGCGCGTAGTCCTCCATGAGCGGCAGGTCGCCGTAGCCGCCGGCGGCGAGGACCGCGTTGCGCCGGTAGACCACCGTCGGGTGGTTGAACGGGTCGTGCACGCGTGCATAGCGGGCGATCTGTCGCGAGCTCAGCGGCGGAACGCGCTGACCCACCACATCGTCAGTGTCGCCGACGAACTCCAGCAGTCCCGAGCCCACGATGTCGGCCTGCTGGATAAGCGGCAGCTGGATCTCAAACCGGTGCGGCACCGACACGTCGTCGGCGTCCATGCGCGCGACGACATCGAACCAGCTCGCGGCCAGGCCCCGGTCGAGGGCAGGTCCGAGGCCGCCGTTGTGGTCAAGCGGCACGAACGTCGCCGGGACGCGGCAGCTGTTCAGCAGGTCATCCAGGCACGCCGCGAGCTCCTCCCGCACCGGCCCGTCGCGCACGATCACGACCTGGTCCGGCCGCACTGTCTGGTCATCGACAGCGCTGCGGAGTGCCCGGCGGACCCGGTCCGGGTCGTCGCCATCGTAAACCGGCATGAGCAGCGCGAACGGCTCGTGCATGAGGTAACTACCTCCACGGGACCAGGGGATAGGGCCAGGCTAAGCGCACGAGAATAGCCGTGCAGGGGCAAGCAGCAGTAGGTACCGGGCTGGCCGTGAGTTGACTACTTCATGAACGTTCTACGACAGAGCGAATAACCGGAATCTCGGTGATTACTGTGGCCGCTGACAGATGCGTGGCGTGTCGGCCAGGTCGGCTCGGCGGAGCGCGCACCCGCGCACATAGGCAAGGTGGCCCAGGTAGTGCACGCCGTCAGTGATCGCGCCGCGTCGCGTAGCGGTCCGGAAACAACCCTCACGACAACAGAAGACCATTCCGGGCTGGTCCGGCAGCGCCCCCAGGTGTTCCTGCATGTGGGCGAGCCGAAAACGGGCACCACGTTCCTGCAGCAGGTGATGTGGCGCAATCGGGGTGAGCTCGCCACCCAGGGCATCGTGCTTCCCGGCCACCACCCGCAAGATCACTTCCGGGCGAGCCAGGACCTGCGGGGGATCCAGAAGCTTCCCTCGGACCCGGCGGGCTCGTGGACGGGGGAGTGGGAAATCCTGGCAAGCCAGGCCAGGCAGGCACCGCGCGCGAGCGTGATCTCGCATGAGCTGTTCGCCGCCGCCGACGAGGAGCAGGCCGAGCGAGCGGTGCGCTCGCTGCAGCCCGCCGAGGTTCACGTCGTCCTCACCGCGCGGGACATCGCGACCCTGCTGCCAGCCGAGTGGCAGGAGACCGTCAAGCACCGCAATTCGCTCGGCTGGGAGGACTGGCTTCGGGACGTCATCGACCACGAGTCCGTGACGCCGGACCGGCGCCAGTGGTGGTTCTGGCGGGTCCACGACACCCTGGCGATCCTCGACATCTGGGCGAAGTTCGTGCCCCGCGAGCACGTTCACCTCATCACCGTGCCGCACCAGAAGGCCGGCTCCGGCCTGCTGTGGGAGCGGCTGGCGTCGCTCCTGCAGGTCGACCCGGGCTCCGTCGACCTCAGCCGCGCCCGGGCTAACTCGTCGCTCGGCCTCGCCGAGGTCGAGTTCCTGCGACGGCTGAACGCGCAGTTGCCGGCGGAGATCCCTGACTGGTACTACATGTGGAACGTCAAGGAGACCCTGGCGCATGAGGTCCTGGCGGCCCGGTCGACCGGGAAGCGGCTGATTCTGCCGGCCTCCCGGCAAGCCTGGGCGGCGGACCACGCGGCCGACCTCGTGGACGGCTTGCGCGGCTCGGGCGTGGACATCGCCGGGGACCTTGGCGAGCTGCTTCCGCAGGCGGCGGACGCCGAGCCGGTCACTCCGGCCGACGAGTCCGCCGAGGACCTTCTGGAGGCCGCCGTCGAGGCGACCGCGGCACTCGTGCTGCACCAGTACCGCAAGGAATACCCGGCGGTGAAGCCGCAGCCGAGGACGAGCGGGCTGGCCGGCCGGCTGGAGTCGACCGTCGCGGCTTCGCCGCGGCTCAAGCGCACGGTACGCGAGCTCAGCAGCCGTCACTCGTCGGTACGCCAGATGCGCGTCTTCGCCTGGCGAGCGATGGAACGCTCACGAACCAGGAAATCGTCCTAGGCATGCCACCGGGCCGGTCCTCTGGCGACACCCGCGCGGACCGGCGGGTGGTGGCGGTCATCGTCACCCACAACCGCCGCGAGCTGCTGCTCGAGTGCCTGGCAGCCGTCCGGGCGCAGACGCGACCGCCTGACCTCGTCGTGGCGGTCGACAATGCCTCGGCCGACGGGAGCGCTGCCGCCGTCCGGGAGCGCTTTCCGGACGTCCAGCTGATCAGCCTGCAGGCGAACTACGGTGGCGCTGGCGGTTTTGCCTGCGGAATGTCGGCGGCCCTGGCCGGCGGAGCCGACTGGCTGTGGCTCATGGACGACGACACCGTGCCGGAGCCCGGCGCCCTGCAGCCGATGCTCGCCGCCGCCGCGGACTACCCCGGCCGGCTGCCATCCTTGCTGGCCAGCCGCGTCATCTGGACCGACGGTCGCGATCATCCGATGAACACCCCGCGGCCCTGGCGGTTCGCCAGCCGCAGCGAGCGCCAGGCGGCCGCGTCAGTCGACTGCCTGCCTGTGCGCTCGGCCTCCTTCGTATCGCTGCTGGTCAGCGCTGCAGACTGCCGGGTCGCAGGGCTGCCACGGGCGGACTTCTTCCTGTGGAATGACGACTTCGACTTCACCACCCGGCTGCTACGCGGCCGGATCGGTCTCGCCTGCCCGGCCAGCGTGGCCGTGCACAAGACAGCCACGTTCGGCGGCACCGAGACAGCCACCGCCGACCGCTTCTACTACGAGGTGCGGAACAAGATCTGGACGTTCAGGTCGGACGGCCTGGCGGTGCCAGAGCGCCTGCTGTTCGCGGCGGCGACGCTGCGGCGCTGGCTGCGTACGTTTGCCCGTTCCGCAGACCGGGGCGCACTGCGGTCAGCGCTGCGCCGTGGCATCACCGCGGGCATCACCACCGCACCGCGGCCGAACGAGCAGGTGCTCGGGTCCGGAGATCCGGGGTCAGGCGTGCTGTTCGCCGATACGTCACGCACCTGATCGCACGGG
Organism: uncultured Actinomycetota bacterium; assembly: GCA_963711535.1. Lineage (GTDB taxonomy): Bacteria > Actinomycetota > Actinomycetes > Streptosporangiales > Streptosporangiaceae > JAJYUU01. Next base: position 891,407 of record CAVQEN010000020.1, read on the forward strand.
CTTAATCGCACAGGGGAAGTGCGGGAGATGACCGACGAGCGCAGACCCGCTCAGCCTGAGACAGCGATTCCCGGAGCATCGCCGGCTCCCTCTCGCCGGCACGTCATCAGCCTGGCCGCGACGGCCGCCGCCGCGGGTTCGCTCACTGCCGCCGTTGCCGGCTGCTCGCCGACTGAGCGCGCGGCCGCCGGGGCCAGCCGCAGCACCGCCGTGCCCGGCCACCATCGCATCAGCGAGAACGCTCTGCCCGGCGACCCGCACTGGGCGATCCGACACATCGGAGCGCCCGACGCCATGGTGGGCTATGCCGGACAGGCCAGCGTGCTGCCGGGCGAGCCGATCACGCTCTACGCCTCCACGACAGCGCGATCGTTCCGGGTGAGCGCCTTCCGGATGGGCTGGTACCACGGTGACCTGGCCCGGCTGGTGTGGCAGTCACCCGCCGTCCGCGGTCACCAGCAGCGCGCGGCCCGGCTCGTCGAGGACACCCGGACCGTGGAGGCCGACTGGGGCCCGTCGCCGCAGATCCCCACCCACGACTGGCCGGCCGGCTCCTACCTGCTGCGTCTCGACTCGGAGGCCGGCGCGCAGCGCTACGTTCCGGTGACCGTGAGGTCCGCGAGCACCGGCGGCCGCACCGTCATCAAGAACTGCACGGCGACCTGGCAGGCCTATAACCAGTGGGGCGGCTACAACCTCTACAACGGGCCGGGCGGCGCGGCCGACTACGACAGCCGCTCGCTGGCTGTGAGCCTGGACCGGCCCTTCGATGCCAACGGCGCCTACATGTTCCTGTGGCATGAGCGGAAGTTCATCGCGCTGGCCGAGCGCAGCGGCCTGCCGCTTGCCTACGTCAGCAGCATGGACATCGAGGCGGACCCGGCACTGCTGACCGGTGCCAGCGCCCTGTTCTCCCTCGGCCACGATGAGTACTGGTCACCGCCGGAGCGTGCGCATGTCACGGCGGCAAGGAACGCCGGGGTGAATCTGGCCTTCCTGGGCGCGAACTGCTGCTTCCGGCGCACCCGGCTGGAGCCCACCAGGCTTGGCCCCGCCCGGCTGGTCGTCTGCTACAAGACGAGCTATCTGCAGGACCCGATGTACGGGAAGGACGACGCGCTGGTCACCAGCGACTGGCGTGAGCCGCCCGACCCGGACCCGGAGTCGTCGCTCATCGGCACCCTGTACGAGTCGAACCCGGTGGACGCGGACTACGTGGTGGCAACGCCGGACGCCTGGCCGTTCGCCGGCACCGGCGCCGAGCGGGGCACCCGTGTGCCGGGTCTGGTGGGCATTGAGTACGACCGGGTGAATCCCGACTGGCCGGTGGAGCGTCCGATCCAGGTGCTCTCGCACTCGCCGCTGATCTGCCGCGGCGTGAACAGCTACGCCGACTCGGCCTACTACACCCACCGCGGCGGCGCCGGAGTGTTCAACACCGGCACCATGCGCTGGGTCGCGTCGATGTCCAGCCTGCGGGGAGAGTTCGGCGAGACGGCACGCACGTCCGCGTTCACTCGGCGGGTGGCGGCCAACGTGCTCCGCGCGTTCGCGGACGGCCCCGCGGCAGCGAAGTACCCGGCGCACGACAACCTGGCGGCGATGCACGAATGGGCCGGAGATCCGATCGCCGCACAGCACGACCTCTGGCCGCCGGTGTACCTGTAATCGGCGGCGCGGCCAGCAAGACCGGGGAGCGATCCGGGCGAACGCCTCAGCGGCCTCGGTGCTCAGTCCGGCGACGATGTCCGCTGCGGGCGCCATCCCGGTGATGAGGTCGATGGCCTGACTCGCCCAGACCGGATCGGCCGGAAGCTCCGCACGCGCGATGGCGTCGCGATAGGCCTGCCGGGCCGTGGCGTCGGCGGCGAGCTCTGCCTCCCGCCCGCGCCACTGATCGAAGAAGGCGTTCCGGACCGTGCGTGCCGGATACCGGGCCGGCCAGGACGACCCGCGGGCGATGTCAGAAACACGGCTGCGGTCGGTGTCCTCGCCGCCTGCCTCGATGATCGCCTTCGCCGCCGACGGCGTCGTGAGAGCTTCGAGCGCGACCAGGAACCGCGTCCCGACCAGGGCGCCCGCCGCACCCAGGGCAAGGGCTGCCGCGAGGCCGCGGCCGTCGGCGATGCCGCCAGCGGCCAGTACGGGTACGGGAGCCACCAGATCCGCGACGACGGGCACGAACGGGAGCGTCGACCAGCCGCGTGAGCCACCGTGCCCGCCCGCTTCGGTGCCCTGCGCGACGATCACATCGGCGCCGGCCGCGACAGCCTGCCGGGTCTCGGCGAGATCGGTCACCTGGATGATCAGCGGAACGCCGGCCGCCGTCACGGCGCCGGCCAGTGACTGCGGGTCGCCGAACGCCAGCATCACGGCGCTGGGCCGGTAGCTCAGTGCACGCTCGAGGGTAGCGACGTCGGTCGCCCAGGTCTGGAAGCCGATGCCCCACGCCTTGTCCGTGCGAGCCACGGCGATGGCAAGCTCGCGCTCCAGCCAGTCCTGGTCCTGGCGGCCGCCGCCGATCAGGCCGAGGCCGCCGGCGTTCGCCACAGCGGCTGCGAGCGCACCGCCGGAGGCTCCGCCCATCGGAGCCAGGGCTACCGGGTGCTGCAGCGCGAAGAACTCAGTGAACGCAGTGCACAAGCGCATGCTTCCATCATCGGCCAGGTCGAGCTCAGCCACATCCGCGAACCCGGGCGGCACTACCAGGCGTAGATCCGGGCCGGCAGCTTTTGGATCTCCTCACGGCCACCCTCAGCGTGCAAGAGCATGATCACCGCGTCGTCGGGATCGCGGCCCTCGACCACGGTGACCCCAGAGTCGTTCCGGGTGTCCTGAAAGCCGCCGCGCCGCCGCAGAAGCTCAGCCCGGTGGTCGAGATCGTCTTTGCTCGGTACTGTCCACACCAGGTACTGGATGCCAAGCTGGCCCAGCGGGTGCGGCGAGTTCTCGCCGGTCGCCCGCAGCACCAGCCGCGTGCCGTCGCCGCCCGCGAGCGACGCTGCGGTCGTGCTGGTGTCAGTCACTCGCAGCCCGAGCACCTCCCGATAGAACGCCACTGACCGGTCGAGATTACGCACGAACATGACAGCGGCGCTTAGCCGGATCTCCTCGGCCATTCGCTGACCTCTCTGTCCGGGCGCCCGCCGTCCGCGAGGGGCGCCTGCGCTCACCATCCTCCCCGCTCGGCCCGGCGCGCCGCTTGCCGACTGCGGCAAGAAATGCATTTGGCAGGAAACGCGGCAAGCTGCCGGCCCTCTCGTCCGCCGCGTCGCGGCCCGCGGGGCCAGTCACAGCGCCCCCCGCAGCAGCGCGTGCCGGCGGCTCGTAGGCTGGGCTGGTGCTGGGCCTGCCAGAAGGTATCCGCGGCTGTCTCTTCGACCTCGACGGCGTGCTGACGAAGACGGCCGTCGTCCACGACGCCGCCTGGAAACAGATGTTCGACGACTTTCTGCGTGAGCGGGCGCAGAAGTCGGGCGGGCAGTTCGTCCCGTTCGACCCAGTCCGCGACTACGACGACTACGTCGACGGCAAACCGCGGGAGGATGGCACCAGGTCTTTCCTGGCGTCCCGCGGGATCAGCCTGCCGGAGGGCACTCCGGACGATCCGGCCGGCGCGCCAACCGTCTGGGGCCTGAGCGACCGCAAGAACCAGATCCTGCTGGCGAAGATCAGATCAGATGGCGTGGAAGCGTACGACGGCTCGGTGCGCTACGTGCGCGCGGTCCGCGCTGCGGGCCTGCGCCGCGCGGTCGTCTCGTCGAGCGCGAACTGCCGCGACATCCTGCGCGCGGCTCATATCGAGGACCTGTTCGAGGAACGGATCGACGGCATCGTTGCCCGGCAGGAGCAGCTGCGCGGCAAGCCCGCGCCGGACACGTTCCTGGCGGCCGCGCGAGCGCTCGGGCTGACCCCGGCCGAGTCCGTGGTCTTCGAGGATGCGCTGGCGGGGGTTGAGGCGGGACGGGCCGGAAAGTTCGGCTACGTGGTAGGTGTCGACCGGGTCGGACAGGCGGACGCGCTCCGCGAGCATGGCGCGACCGTGGTCGTCCAGGATCTCGCCGAGTTGCTGGAGCAGCCGTGATCAAGCAAGATTCCTTCACCGTCGAGCCGTGGTCCCTCCGGGAGACTGAGCTCGATCTGGACATGCTGGCCCAGACCGAGTCCGTGTTTGCGTTGTCGAATGGTCACGTGGGCTGGCGCGGCAACCTCGACGAGGGCGAGCCGCACGGACTGCCGGGCAGCTACCTGAACGGTGTCTACGCGCTCCGGCCGCTGCCTGCTTCCGAGCGCGCCTACGGCCGGCCGGAGTCGGGCCAGACGGTTATCAACGTCACCAACGGCAAGCTGATCCGGCTGTTCGTGGACGACGAGCCGTTTGACGTCCGGTACGGCAAGCTGGTCTCACATGAGCGCGTGCTCGACTTCCGGGCCGGAACGCTGCGCCGGGAGGCAGAGTGGGAGTCGCCAGTCGGCGCCTCCATCCGCGTCTCCTCGACCCGGATCGTGTCGTTCTCGCATCGCGCCATCGCGGCGGTCTGCTACCAGGTGGAACCGCTGCAGGAATCGCGGCGCATCTCGGTGCAGTCCGAAATGCTCACCAACGAGCAGCTGCCGTCGCCGGATGGCGACCCGCGTGCCTCGGCGGTGCTCGAGCACCCGCTCCAGCCCGAGTATTCGCGGGTAACAGGTCTCGCCGCGATCCTGGTGCACACGACCGAGCACAGCGGGCTGCGGGTCGGCGCGGCAATGGATCACCTGATCGATGCGCCGGTACCGGTGAGCACCGAGACGCGCGTCTGGGACGACGGCGCCATGATGACCGCGTCGGTCGTGCTGCAACCGGGGCAGCGGCTCCAGCTCATCAAGTTCGTCTCCTACGCGTGGTCGGGTGCCCGGTCCCTGGAGGCGATCCGCGATCAGGCCTGGGCAGCGCTCAGCGGGGTACGGCAGGCGGGCTGGGACCAGTTGCTAGCGGACCAGCGAGCGTACCTGGACGACTTCTGGGGCCGTGCCGACGTCGAGATCCAGGGTGATACCGAGATCCAGCAGGCGGTGCGGTTCGCGCTGTTTCACGTCCTGCAGGCTGGCGCACGCGGCGAGGAGCGGCCGATCCCGGCGAAGGGACTCACCGGCCCCGGCTACGACGGGCACACGTTCTGGGACACCGAGGCATACGTACTGCCGGTGCTGACGCTCACCGCGCCGGACGCTGCCGTCAGCGCGCTGTCCTGGCGACACAGCACGATGCCGATGGCGCTCGAGCGTGCAAAGCAGCTCGGCTTCGCGGGTGCCGCGTTCCCGTGGCGCACGATCGCCGGCAAGGAGTCCTCCGGCTACTGGCCGGCTGGCACGGCCGCACTGCACATCAACGCCGACATCGCCGAGGCGGTGACGCGCTATCTGGATGCGACGGGCGACGAGATTTTCGCCAAGGGCCAGGGAATGGATCTGCTCGTGCAGACGGCGCGGTTGTGGCGCTCCGTCGGGCATCATGACAGCTCCGGCAAGTTCCACATCGACGGCGTGACCGGGCCGGACGAGTACAGCGCGATCGCCGACGACAACGTGTACACCAACATGCTGGCGAAGCGCAATCTCGCCAGCGCGGCGGCGGCGGTCAAGCAGTACCCGGATCGCGCGGCAGAACTCGGCGTGGGGTCGGAGGAGGCAGCCAGCTGGCGGGACGCCGCCGACGCCATGCACATCCCGTTCGACGAGGCGCTCGGAGTGCATCCGCAGGCGGCCTATTTCACCCAGCATCAGGTGTGGGATTTCGCCGCCACCCCGGCCGATAACTACCCGCTCATGCTGCACTATCCGTATCTGGATCTGTACCGCAAGCAAGTCGTGAAACAAGCCGACCTTGTCATGGCGATGATGACCTGTGTCGGCGACTTCACGGCCGAGCAGATGGCACGGAACTTCGACTACTACGAGGGCCTGACGGTGCGGGACTCCTCGCTCTCAGCCTGCATTCAGGCCGTGGTCGCCGCCGAGGTCGGTCACCTCGACCTCGCCTACGACTACCTGGGCGAGGCAGCGCTGCTGGATCTCGCGGACCTTGAGCACAACACGCGGGACGGGGTGCACATCGCGTCGCTCGCGGGTGCCTGGCTGGCACTGGTCGAGGGTTTCGGCGGCCTGCGGCACGAGCACGGAAGCATCAGGTTCGCGCCCCGGCTGCCGGACGGGATCTCCCGGCTGGCGTTCATGGTTCTCTTCCGCGGCAGGCGGCTGCAGGTCGAGGTTTCGCGACACGAGGCGCAGTACCTACTCGTCGACGGCGAGCCGCTGGAGATCATCCATCACGGTGAGCGGCTCACCCTGTCGGCCGGGCACCGCCGCAGCCGGCCGGTTCCGCCAGTGCAGCCGGGGCCCCGGCCCAGTCAGCCAGCTGGCCGGGCTCCGATCCATCGCCGCACCAGCGCACAGCTGCGACAGAGGTCCGGTGGCGAGCGGCAGCCGGGCCCTGGCAGCGGCGGCGGAACGGACTAGCCTGCGGAGCATGGCGGAGCAGCACGTGCATGGCGCAGGCGCAGCCACTGCCGGCTTGCGGAACTGGGCCGGCAACGTGGAGTTCCACGCGACCGGCCTGCTGATACCGCGCTCGGTGGGAGAACTGCAGGAGCTCGTCGGTCAGACGCCGCGCCTGCGTGCTCTCGGCACTGGTCACTCCTTCAGCCCGCTTGCCGACACCGATGGCGTGCTGATCTCGACCGCCGGCCTGCCGGCCCGCGTCGACGTGAACGAGCAGGCCGGCACCGCGACGGTGAGCTCGGGCCTGCGGTACAGCGACATCGCGCCTCGGCTGCAGGCCGCCGGGCGCGCACTGCGCAACCTGGGCTCGCTGCCGCACATCTCAGTCGGCGGCGCGGTCGCCACCGGCACGCACGGCTCGGGCTCGGCGAACGGAAGCCTGGCCACCGTGGTCGCCGCGATCGAGCTGGTGCGGGCGGACGGCGAACTCGTGACCGTCAGCCGTGACACCGATCCCGATCAGCTGGCCGGACTTGTCGTCGGCCTCGGCGCGCCGGGGATCGTCACCGCGCTCACGCTGGACACCGTCCCGGCGTTCGAGGTGCGGCAGTACGTGTACACCGGTCTCGGGGTCGATGCAGCGGCGGAGCGCTTCGCCGAGGTCATGAGCGCTGGCTACAGCGTGAGCTTGTTCACCGACTTCAGTGTCACCACCTTCAGTGGCCCTCAGTTCAGCCAGGTGTGGGTCAAGGTGACCGACGGCCAGCAACCCCCGCCGCCGGGCTGGCTCGGCACCCGGCCCGCTGACCGCGACCTGCACCCGATCAGCGGAATGCCTGCTTCAAGCAGCACGCCCCAGCTGGGCCTGGCCTGCCCATGGCACGATCGGCTGCCGCACTTCCGGCCTGAGTACGTGCCCAGCGCCGGCGAGGAGCTGCAGTCGGAATACCTCATCGCGGTCACGGATGCGCCCGCGGCGCTGGCCGCCCTGGCAGCGCTGCGGGCCGACCTTGCGCCGGTGATCCGGGTGTGCGAGGTCCGCACAGTAGCCGCGGACGACCTGTGGCTGAGCCCGTGCTATCAGCGGGCTACCGCGGCCCTGCACTTCACCTGGCTTCCGGAGCTGCGCGCGGTACTGCCAGTCCTCGCCCGGCTGGAGTCAGCACTTCAGCCCTTCGCACCGCGACCGCACTGGGGCAAGATCTTCGCGCTCCGCCCGGCCGACGTCGCGGCCCGCTACCCGCGGATGGACGACTTCCGCGCCCTGGTCGCGGCGTACGATCCGGCGGGCAAGCTCGCGAACTCCATGGTGGCCGATTATCTCGGTCGTCAGCGGCGCTAACTTTTCACCTCTGTTAGCGCGCCTGCTACCGCGGTGTGTCAGCGGGCACCGGCACCAGGCCCGACTGCAGGGCGGCCAGATAGCCGGCCAGCATGGCCCTGGCGACTTGCCCGATCGTGTCTTCGGCAGGCAGGAAGTGCGCATCATGCAGTGTCTGCGTGGTGCCACTGCCCGCGAACAGCATGACCGACGGAACCCGGCGGCAGTAGTAGGAGAAGTCGTCAGCACCGCAGGACCGGAACTGGGTGTCAACCGCGAACCCTGCCTGGCGCAGCAGCGGCTGGCAGGCCGCCGTCAGCTTCGGGTGGTTCACCAGCGCCGGCTCGTGCGGCACCACGGTCACGCTGCCCGCGCAGCCGTGGGCACGGCAGGTGTCAGCCACCACCTCACTGACCGCGGTCCGCAGGAAGTCCCGGTCGCGGTCGTCCAGCGTGCGTATGGTGCCCTGCGCAGTGGCGGTGGCCGGGATGACGTTCGGCGCGTGCCCGGCGTGCAGTATGCCCACCGACAGCACCGCGGCGTGCGTCGGGTCGATCCGGCGGCTGATGAGCTGCTGCAGTGTGAGGACGCACTGGCAGAGTGCAGGCACCGGATCCGCGGCGAGCTGCGGGTACCCGGCGTGCCCGCCACGACCGGTCACGGTGATCTCGAAGTCGTCGGTCGCGGCGTTGATGGTGCCCTCGGCGGCAGCGACGGTGCCACCCCGCAGCTGATGCTGAAGGTGCACCCCGATGACCGCAGCTGGGTGCTGGTCCGCGAAGCCGGGCGACATGGCGATCTCGAGTGCGCCCGATGGCCCGGATTCCTCACGTGGCTGCAGCAGTGCCAGGAGCGCCACCGGCAGGTCGGCGGCGCGCGCAGCGCGGGCCAGCGCTGTCAGCGCCGCAAGGTGGACGTCGTGCCCGCAGGCATGCATGGCGCCGTTGACGGAGGCCCAGGCGACGCCGGTCTCCTCGGGTACGGGCAGGGCGTCAAGCTCGGCACGGACGCCGACGGCCGGGCCGCGGGACGGTCCGATCCTGATCAGCCGGCCGGTGTTTGCAACAGCAGGCGCATCGGGAGCACCCATCGCGCTCGCGACCACTTCAGCGGTGCGGGCCTCGGCTCCGGAGACTTCCGGGTACCGGTGCAGCTCGCGGCGGAGCTCGATGGCGGCCGGGATCTCGGCGGCCAGCAGGCCGCGCAGGCGGGTGGCCAGCTCTGCCAGCCCGTCGGCATCGGCCGGGGTCACTGATCGCTCAGCCGGTAGACCCGCATTGCGTTCTGCCAGCCGGTCATCTCGCGGACCCGCTGGGCGTCGGCCGGCGACCAGTCACCGTCAGCCACGAACCGGCTGGTGACTCGGTCGATGTCACGCCGGAACCCGACGGCGCCCAGGTAGTGCAGCTCGGGAAGGCCGAAGGCATCCGAGGAGTAGAGCATCTTGGCGAACGGCGTCAGCTCAAGCGCCTCGGCCAGCACGACCGCCGATTGCGCGCCGACGTGGTTGAGCGCTTCCCCGACGTCCATGTAGACGTGCGGGAACAGCGCCGCCATCGCGCCGGCCTGCCGGTGGTAGGGGTAGCAGTGCAGCAGCATGACCGGGGTGCCGGTGTGCTGACTGGCCAGCAGGAAGTCGTGCAGGTGCGCGGGATCGGACCAGTGCAGCCGCGAGTCCGGGTCGCCATAGCCGGTGTGCAGCTGCAGCGGCAGGCCGGCGTCGAGCGCCGACCAGAGGCCGTGGCGGATGAGGACCTGGTCCTCCACGCGAGCCGGACCGTCGCCGGCCAGCGATCGCAGCCACGCTCCGGCTGCTGCCGTAACCTCGGCAGGCCCCGGGCGGGCCGGATCGAAGGCCAGGCCGCCACGGTAAGCGGCGATCGACTTGAAACCGACCGCCCCGGTGGCCGCCTCCCGGATCGCGGCCGTGAAGTCGTCGCCGAAAGCGGCTGCGCTGCGGCCTGCCGCCGCCACCTGGGCGGCGATCGACTCGAGCCGCGCAACCGCACGAGCGGGCGTGCCGCTCAGCTCCGCGAGCTTCTCCGGGGTGGTGACCGCGTCGCTCTGGAATCCGGTGTCCACCAGCCACTCGCGGACCCGCGCCGCCGTCAGCAGCCGGCGGTTGACCTCGGTGCTGCCGAGCTCTCGCCGTCGGCGCAGGTAGGCGTCGGCCGTGGCGTGCGGCTCCAGGTCGAGCACGGGCGAGCACCAGCGGCGCACCGCGAAGCCGAGCTGGCTGTCGAACGCCCTGACGCCCGGCGGAGGGTGAGCCGGCGACTCGGTGAGCAGTGCCTCGACTCCGGCGTCATCCAGGTCGGCGGACGTGACACCGTGAACATGGTGATCAATCAGGCAGAGCGCACCCTCGCTGGCAGCGGCCACTACGTCAGCCACCGGGCACGCGCGATGACTGTCTCAGCGGGCTGCCCGTCGGCCATCGCGATCTCCGCCCGGCGCGAGGCAGCGAACGTCGTCAGTAGTTCCTCGCCCATGGCGGTGCGCAGCTCGCCGGACGACTCAAGTGCCTTGACCGCCTCGTCCAGGCTGCCGGGCAGCCGCTCGGCCAGCGGCTGGCCGGGGGCCGCCGGATCGCCCCTCACCTCGGCCGGCAGCTGCGCCGTGCGCCCTGCTCCGGCCAGCGCGACGGCGAGCACCGCGCCCGCGAGCAGATACGGGTTTGCACTCAGGTCGAAGCATTTCAGCTCGAGGTTCGCGGCGGCAGGGTCGCTGCCGGGGATGAACCGGAGCGCTGCTTCGCGGTTCTCCCTGCCCCAGACCTGGAATGCGCCGGCCCACCGGGACGGCTGCAGTCTCAGGTACGAGGCCGGCGACGGTGCCCCGACCGCAAGCAGGGCGGGCAGGCCGTCCAGCAGGGCAGCTGTCATCGACTCGCCCTCGGGTGTCAGGCCGTGGCGCCCGCTTCCGCCGGAAAGCACGTTGCTCCCGTCCCGCCAGAAGCTCGCGTGCAGATGGCCGCCGTTGCCGACGTTGTCGGTGAACACCGCGGGCGCGAACGAGGCACGGAGCCCGTGGCGTGCCGACACGGCCGCGATGACGAACTTCACCAGCACGCAGGTGTCAGCTGCCGCCACCGGGTCCTCTGCAGCCACCGAGACCTCGTACTGCGCGGGTCCGTACTCCGGGTGGATCTGCTCGACCTGAACGCCCGCAGCCTCGAGCGCATCGAGGACGTCCCGAACGTAGTCGGCGGCGCCGCCTCCGGTCAGGCGGCTGAGCCCGTATCCGGTGCCGCCGAAGGCGGGCTGGAAGTCCTCAGTGTCCTGGCCCACCATCCACTCGACCTCGAACGCCATCAGCGCGCTGATACCCGCCGCCAGCCCTGCCGCGAGCTGCGCTCGCGCGAACGTCCGCTGATCACAGGCATAGACCGAGCCGTCCTGCTGGAAGCGGTCGCCCGGCACCCAGGCCCACCCGGCCGGCTCGGAGAGCACGGCGAGCCGCTCGAGATCCGGCACGAGTCGCAGGTCACCGTCCGGCCGGTCGAGCGGGGAGGCAGGATCGATGCTGCCGTCGGACAGGAAGGCGTCGATCACCGGCGAGAACCCGACGCCGGAGCGCGCCGCCCGGGCCAGGGCGCTGAGCGGCACGGCCTTGACCCGGGCGGCACCGCTGTGGTCGACGAAGGTCGTCGCGATACTGGACACCCTGCCCTCGAGCTGGTGGGCGGCGGCCTCGGCCCGGCGCGCGTCGGCGGCACGTTCCTGCGCGCCGCGGACCGGGCTAAACGATCGGGGCATGCTCTGCCTATCCTTCCGCCGGTGCGGGCTGAGCCGACAGACCGTCAGCTCGCAGGAGCATCTCGCCGGCTTTCCGGGTGGCAGCAGGCCGTGCCACCACCCAGGCGATCCCGATCACCAGCCAGGCGATCGCCACCGACGGTCCCCACCAGGCGATGCCGGTCGGCAGCGGCCAGACGTTACGGAACAGCGTGTAGCCGAGCACGATCACTCCGACGACCGGGATGATGATCTCCCAGCGGCGCACGGAAGTCTGACCGGAGAAGAACACCAGCCGCACCATCCCGATGGTGGCAAGGATGTAGACCACGAGCAGGATCAGCGTGCCGATCGTGCCGGCCTCCTCGAAGAGAGTGAACGGGTTACCGTTCAGCGCAAACCAGGTGAAGGCGATCACGACGAACACGCCGACGACCACAATCGCGGAGGCGCTCACCGGGCTACGGTGCCGCTCGGACACGCGGCTGAGCCTGGCCGGCAGCATGCCGTCGCGACTCATCGCGTACACCAGGCGGGAGGCGCCGACGGTGCAGGCGAGCGCGCAGCTGAAGGCGGAAACCATCGCGCCTATGGTGATGAGGTTGCCGATCCAGGCCGTGACGTAGCTCGTGCCCAGATCGCCGATCAGCGAAGTGGAGTTGATGAAGGCGGTGACACCCTTCGTCGTCGTGCCGAAGCCCATGACCTCGACCGCCGTGACGAGGAAGAAGTAGATCCCGCCGAAGATCGCCACGCCGAGAATCGCGCGCGGGATGTCGCGGTTGGGCCTGCGGGTCTCCTCGCCCAGGGTCGCGGCCGCCTCGAAGCCGGCGAACGACAGGAAGCCGAAGACGACGCCAAGGAAGACCGTGGTCAGCGGAGTTCCGGACGGCAGGCTGAAAATCTTGCCCGTCACGCCTAGGTGGCCGGGTCCGGAATGGCCGAGGAGCTTGGCGAACACGATGGCGATGACGATGAGGATGAGGATGACGGTGATCGCCTCGGCTGCCAGCAGGAGGCGGGTACCGCCGCGGGCCGGCGTTATCGCGATAAACCAGATCACGACCATGCCGATGGCGCCGATCAGGAAGCCAGACCAGGCGTGTGGGTTGGTCCAGATGCCCAGCGCGTTGAGGAAGTTCGAGGCAAAGCGGCCGCCCGCCATCGCCGTCGTCACCGCGTAGAACGCGTACGTGCCGGTCAGCGCCCAGCCGGAGATCACGCCGGCGGACGGGCCGAGTGTCGCGCCCACGAACCCGTACACAGAACCGGAGTGGTGGAAGCGCTGGGTCAGCCGGACGAACGTGTAGGCCACCAGCAGCACGCCGACGAACGCAAGCGCGAACGCGATCGGCACCGCGCGGCCGACTGTGGTCGCCGTGCCCTGCGGGTTGATGCTCGCCGCCATCGACGGCGCCATCAGGGCGAGGGAGATGCCGATGGCCTCCCACACGGTGAGGTTGCGGCGCAGCTTCGGCTGCCCGGTCGTCACGACCTGTGCGTCTGTACTCTCAGTCGCCATCGTCTCGCTCCTCCTGCCGTGGCCACGGCCTGCGAATGTGCTACCGAATCTAGGGCGTCGACGGCCGGAGCGGAAGATCCCCAATCACGCTCAGTGTCCGGTACTCACACCATCTCCGCCACGCCGCGGGTGAGCAGGATCGCCGCACAGAACGAGCGGTAGGTGGCGAGCCGGTCCGGACCGTGGATCCGCAGCTGACGCGGGCCGGACTGCTCCACGCCGCGCACCCAGCTCGCAGCCTCCGCGATGTCGGTGGTCCGGACGAATACCTCGAGCACGCCAGGGTCGAGCGGCGGCGGCGCGGCGGCCGCCGCACTCTGGACCGCGGCCCTGGCCTGCTCGCGGATCAGCGCACAGGCGCGGTCGGGGTGGAGGCTGTACGCGGCGAGCCTGCTCACGTGCTCCTTGACGATGGCCTGGCGCACGCCCGGGATCAGGTCCGCGGTCTCCTCGCACGCGCAGCGGTCCCCGGTCACCAGCACGACCGGAACGCCGTAGTGCGCGGCCACCAGCGCGTTGATGCCCGCCTCTCCGGTGACCGAGCCGTCGATCCGGGCCTCGACGACGGCACGGGGGTTGTAGGTGTGCGACAGGCCAGCTCTGGCACCGACGGAGCCGTGATAGGAGACGAACAGGACAGCGCCGAAGCTGTCGTCTAGGCCCTGCATCATGTAGAGCGGCTTATGACTGCCGGAGATATAGGCAGCCTGGCCGGCCAGCTGGTCCGCCGGGAAGTTCCGCATGGTCGAGTGGGAGTCGTTGACCACGATCTCTGTCGCCCCACCCGCAACTGCCCCCTCGATCGCGGCGTTGACTTCGGCGAGCAGCAGCCGCCGGCCGGCCGCCGCCTCCGCGGTGTCGCCGGAACACTGCTGCCAGTCGACGACACCCGCCGTTCCCTCCATGTCCGTGGACAGGAAAACTTTCACGATGCAGCTCCCTCACTCCTACCGTTGGCCCGAGGAGGACCCGTGCCACCGAAGGTAACGCGCAGCATTATCGAGCTCGCCGGGCTGGCCGTGCCGCTGGTCGAGGTCGCCGGATCAGCCGACGGCCCGCTGCTCACCGTGATTTCCGGCGTGCATGGCTGCGAGTATGCATCGATGAGCGGCGTGCGCCGCTGGCTGGCAACCCTGCAGACACGGCAGATCCGCGGCCGCGTCCGCGCAGTCCCGGTGCTGAACGTGACCGCGTTTGCCGCCCGCGTGCCGTTCGTGGTACCCGAAGACGGCAAGAACCTCAACCGGTGCTTCCCTGGTGACCCGGCCGGCACGCTCGCCGAGCGACTGGCCTACGACGCGTTCACCCGCCTCATTCTGGACTCCGACGCTTACATCGACGCCCACTGCGGCGACCTGGTCGAGGCACTGCAGCCGTTCGCGCTGTACGAGGCCGGCCCGGCGCAGGAGCGCGCGCACGACCTCGCGACCGCCTACGGGCTGCCGTACGTGATCCGCCAGGCAGCCGGACCGGACCGGGCCGTCTCCGGCACCAGCACTGGCGCCGCGGCGGCCGCGGGCATCCCGGCAGTCACCGCCGAGGCAGGTGAGTGCGGCCTCGTCCAGGAGCCTGCGGTGGCCCGGCACGTCGCGGGACTGCATGCCGTACTGGAGCAGCTGGGCATGGCCGACCCCCGGCCCGGAGCACCCGCCACGGTGCCGCCGGCACAGCTCAGCCGTTTCCTGTGGGTGCACTGTCGCCAGGCCGGCTGGTGGACGCCGGCAGCCGGTGCCGGGGACGCAGTCGCCGAGGGCCAGGTCGTCGGCACGGTCAGCACGCTCGACGGCGGCAGCGAGCTGGAGGAAGTCATCGCCCCGGCGGACGGCGTGATCATCTTCCTGACGAGCTCGCCCGCGGTCGCCGGCGGCGGCCTGCTGCTCGGTCTCGGAGCGAGGTAGCGCATGAGTGCCGCACCCGGCTGGCTGACCGTCCTCGCCTGGACCTATCTCGGCGTCTGCTTCGCGTGCTCGGCCCTGATCGCCGCAGACATCACCATCGGACGACGGCGCCAGTCGATGGGCATCATGAACGTGGTCTATCCCGTCACCGCGCTGTACTTCGGTCCGTTCGCGCTGGCGTTCTACCGGCGCCGGAGCCGCGCGCCGGCCAGCACCGCCGAGGCGGGGCAGACAACCGCGGCGGGCGACACTGCCGGGCGCCGCCGGCCGGGCTGGGTGACCATGGCCACCGAGGTCAGCCACTGCGGCTCGGGGTGCGCGCTGGGCGACGTCATCTCGGAGTTCGCCGTCTTCTGGCTCGGCCTGACTGTCGCCGGCGCCACGCTCGGGGCCGAGTACATCGGCGACTACGTCCTCGCCCTGCTCTTCGGCATCTTGTTCCAGTACTTCGCCATCGCGCCGATGCGCGGCCTCGGCCTGCTCGACGGGCTCACCGCAGCCGCCAAGGCTGACGTCATTTCGCTCACCGCGTTCGAGGTGGGCCTATTCGGCTGGATGGCCGTCATGGTCTTCGTGCTGTTTCCGGCGCCACATGCGCTGATGCCCGACACCGCGGCTTTCTGGCTGCTCATGCAGGCCGGCATGATGATCGGTTTCGCGACGTCCTGGCCGGCCAATGTCTGGCTGGTCCGGCGCGGCATCAAGGTGCCGATGTAAGCAACGCGCGACTTCGCGCCGGGGCATCGGCATCCTGCGCTACCGCGGGCGGATGCCGAACACGTCGCGCAGCGCTGCCCGCGCGGCCAGCTCGCCGCACCGTCCGTGCACGCCAGGGCCGGGCGGTGTGGAGGACGAGCACAGGTACACACCCGGCAGCGGAGTCCGGTAGGAGTTCCAGCGGGGTACCGGACGGGCGAAAGTCTGCAGGACCGTCATGAGGCCTGCCGAGATGTCGCCGCCGACGTAGTTCGGGTTGAGAGCCTCCTCCTGCGCCGCGGTCCGCACCGAGCGGGCCAGGACCAGGTCGCCGAACCCCGGAGCGAAGCGTTCGATCTGGGCTTCGATTGCCGGGCTCATATCCCGCGGTGATCCGGCCGGCACGTGGCAGTAGGCCCACAGAACCTGGCGTCCGGCCGGGGCACGGCCGGGATCGGTGACGCCGGGCTGGACCGCCAGCACGTAGGGCGCGTCGGGGTGGCGGCCTGCCGCGACATCCGCCTCGGCCCGCGCGATCTCGGTGAACGAGCCGCCGACGTGCAGTGTCGTCGCCTCCCGGCAGCCCGGGTTCGCCCACGGTACCGGCCCGGACAGGGCGTAGTCGGCTTT
Source organism: uncultured Actinomycetota bacterium (assembly GCA_963711535.1). Taxonomy (GTDB): domain Bacteria; phylum Actinomycetota; class Actinomycetes; order Streptosporangiales; family Streptosporangiaceae; genus JAJYUU01. The sequence goes on from CAVQEN010000020.1 coordinate 907,691, forward strand.
GCAGATTCCGCCGCCGAACCGGAAGCGGCCGAGCGCCCTGCGGTAGCCCGCCGGCAGCTCCTCTCCGGCGATAGCGACAAGCCCGCGGGGCGTGACATCGAGCAGGACCGCGCGAGCGGACGGGAGCTCACGCAGCGACCTGACCCACCGGTCAGTCTCGATAGTGCCGCCGCCGTCGCGCACGTACCTGGCCATCGCCTCAGTGATCTGCCCGCTGCCTCCCGCGACGACTGGCCAGCCGACGCTGTGGGCCAGCAGCCCCAGGAACAGCGCCAGTCCTGCGGTAGGCGGCTGGCTCAGCGGCATCATGCCGTGCGCGGCCACGCCGGCGAGCAGTGCACGGGCTTCCGGGGTGCGGAAGCGGGCCGCCGCGCGCTGCGCCGACCGGAGCGCCGGCAGGCCGTAGCGGGCGACCGCGACAGGCTGCCGCGGCATGTGCCGCAGATCGGACAGGACGGTCGCGGTGATCGCTTCGGCGTGCCGCGTCAGCGGGCCGAACAGGCGCCGGTACGCGGCGGCGTCGGCGCCAAGCCCGGTCGCTGTCTGGCCCAGATCCCGGCGGACCACGGCGGCCCGCGCGCCGTCGAGGGGGTGGGCGTACTCCGCGGCACCGGAGGCGAAGCGGACTCCGCGGCCGGGCAGGTCGAAGGCGCGGAAGAACGGCGATGCCAGGGCGAGTGGGTGAACGGCCGAGCACTCGTCGTGCCGGAAGCCGGGCAGGGTCAGCTCGCTCGTGCGGCAGCCGCCGCCGATGGCGGCCCCCTCGAGCACGAGGACCCGCTGGCCGGCCGCCGTCAGAGTGACAGCTGCCGCCAGGCCATTGGGCCCGCTGCCGACGACCACGGCATCGTAATCCGTCACCACGCACCTATCTTCGCTGGGTGCGGTCAGCCGTGCTCTCGCGAGGTGAACAGCCACGGCCGGACCAGGTCCCCTGCACCAGAAAGCAGCAAGGGGCCGGGCGGCATGTCTCGCCGTCGTGGCCGGTAGTGGACGAAGGCATAGCCCAGCCGCCGCGCGAGCAGCCCGTCGGTAGCCACCTGGTCGCCGACAACAGCCCCCGGCCGGGGCCAGCTGAGATACGGACCCGTGCGCAGCGGCTTGCGGGCCGAGGCCAGGTACTCGATCCGGATGCCCGCGTCCGGCGGGCGCACCGACGGCAGGCGATCGGAGTTCGTGGCAAAGCACAGGACCCGCACGCCTGGCACGGCCGCGATCATCGCCGCCGTGGTCTGCAGACCGCGGTCGAGCTCCTGCTGGTTGCTGTCCCACGTCGCGACGAGCGGCTCGACGTCCACGACAACAGTCCGGACGGCGAGCCGGAGCAGCCAGCCCGGCACCTCGTCGGCGTCGGTGACCTGCTGGTAGGCGGTTCTCACCGGGTACCCCTCTGGACCTCGGGTGCGGCCAGCCGCCAGAGACGCGCCCAGCTCAGCCAGCCACGAGGTGCCGGAACGCCTGGCCGCTTCCTCGGCACCCGGACCCGCAGCGCGGCCGGCCTGATCGAGCAGCGCACCGGCACCGTCATCATCAGCGCCTCGCCGTCGACGCCTACCGGGATCTCGGGCTCTGCCGCCCGGACCACGACTTCCCCGGCCGTCAGGACGGTGATGCCCGCCGAGCGCGTTCCGCGCACCAGGCCGGCGGCCTGCCGGGCGCTAGAAACGCTGACGCCGACGACACCGAGAACGCCGCGATCCAGGCGGGGCCGGCGGCTGAGGCCGGCGATATCGCCGGTCCCGTATGGATTGTTGGCCACGAGGACGGCCTGCGGCGCCTCGAGGCTCGCAGAGTCCGCCTCGACGGCAAGCGGGCTACCGTGCTGGCCGCGCATGACGTCCGGCAGCAGCTCCAGGACGGACCGCAGCTTCTCTGCGCGATATGCCGGGTCCTGTACCACTTCCGCGTAGGCGCCGAAGGAGGCGTTGTTCACGAAGGTCTTGGCGCCGATCTGGCCGACATCCACCAGCAGGTCGACGCCGTCGGTGAGGGCGGCGAGCCCGGCAGCAGGGTCCTCACGGTCCAGGCCGAGGTCCAGTGCGAAGTGATTGCGGGTCCCTGCAGCGAGAACGACGAACGGAATGCCATGCTCAGCCGCCACGCCCGCCGCCAGCGCCTGCGTGCCATCGCCTCCGGCCACGCCGAGCAGGTCCGCGCCCTGCGTGACCGCCTCATCCGCAACTTCGGCGACATCCACGTGGCCCGGCCCGCTGATGAGGAACACCTCGGCGCCGAGATCCTCAGCCCGGCGCTGGAGGCCGAACTGCGCCACCTTCCCGCCTCCGGAGCGCGAGTTCATAATGAAGTACGGATGCTCCGCAAACGGCAGGGGGGCATGCTCAGGCATGGTCCAGTCAGCCGGATCGGGCGCGAGAGCAGCACGCGCAGCGAATCCGGCGAAGATCCACGCCGCTGCCGCAATGATGGCAACCCACAACAGGCCGACTAGGGCGTATGCCGCGATCGCGGCGGCTGGCGACAGGATGAGCAGCGCGAGCGCGAGCCACCGGACAATGCCGCGGCCGGCCAGAAACCAGAAGGCCGCCGCCAGGCTCACCAGGACGCTGACGAGCCCAACGGCCAGAATTCCGAGACTGTGCCGGTCTCCGAAGAATGTCAGAATCGCGGCACTCGCGATCGCGAGCAGAATGCTGAAGCGGGCCAGCCAGCGCCGCGCCCAGACAGGACGGGCCCGGTAGCGTGACGCCGCCGCCCGGCTTCCGCCGCCAGGCTGAGTCGTGCGGGGGCCGTCGGCTGTCACGATCTGTCCCTTCCCCGCGCCGGCCCGGGCAACTCCGGATCAGGCGGTCAGGCCCGGCCTGGCGTAAACCGCGCAGTGCCCAGCCAGAGCTGCCTGCACGGCGGGGGATCTGCTCTATGACGCGAATCGCGCGTACCACTCGCACCTTGTGACGCAGCTCATGACCCTTTTTTGGGCGTTTCGACCCCGGCTGACTGATTTTCGTCGTCCACTAGTGGCTGACAGAGAGCGCGCAGGCGCACGCACGATGGTCGCCGCCCCCGGTGACATGTCGCCCTGACCCGCGGCACATCCGCGTGCTCTTCCCCCGACCGGCACGCCGGCCGGAGCGGAAGCGCCCTGGGCGTCCGCCGAGCGCAGCCCCGTGCGCCCGACCCAGGGTTCGCATTGCCTTCCCCTCGCACCGCCCAGCATGATCAGCATCAGCCGCGCCATGCTGCCCGCCATCGTCAGCGCCGACCTCGCCAGCAGCCCTGGCTTCGATCCGGGCAGCGCCGCGGGCCAGCCCGGCTAACTCTCGGTGTCGCCGCGGCGACCATGGCCGGGGCGGCAGCTATCGCCGGACTGTCCGCCGGGGTCTCGCTGGGCGCCACGGGTGCCGGGCGGGACCACAGGGACGTTGCCCTGCAGGCGCCCAGCCGCAGCATCCGGCCGCAGGTGTCGGCAAGCGCGTCGGCCGCGGCTACCTCGGCGCCCGCCTCGGCCACGCCGAGCGCCAGCCCGTCAGCGACGCCTGCTCCGCGCCGCTCGGCCTGCGCCGCCAGCAGCGCGCGGCACCAGGCGCCGTACCTGATCTACGACTCAGCAACGCCGGAGGACATCCCGGCCGGACACGAGATCGCCACCTACGCCGACGGGCCGCATCCGACCCCGCCCGCCGAGGTAGCGGGCCGGGGCCCCGTGCTCTGGATTGACATCAGCGGATCAGACCCGGCCGCGCAGGTCATCGACGTCGAGCCCGGCTGTGCCACACCAGCGGCCGCAGCGAGCTGGGTCGGCCAGAAGCTCACCGCGCAGCCGACGCAGCTGGCGATCGTCTACACGACCATCGGCCAGTGGGGCCAGGTGCAAGCGGATATCAGCGCACTACCCGGATGGATGCAGAACAGGGTCCGGTGGTGGATCGCCGATCCAACCGGCTACCCGCACCTGGTGCCGGGCTCGCAGGCGACCCAGTGGTACTGGGGCCCGAACTATGACATCTCGACCGCGACCTGGCAGTTCTGACCGCCTTACCAGCGTCCTATGCCCGGCCCGCGTCCGGGTCCTCGATCCCGGGCGCTAGCGTCGCCCTGCCGGTGCCGGACCGCCCGGCGCACGATCAGCACCGCGATCGGCACGATCCACCAGATGTCCCAGGTGTGCTGGTGGCCTGAGCCGCCCAGCACGCCGACGAGAACCGCGACGCCCGCGATGATGACGACGAGAGGCACCAGCGCGGCCACCCCGGTCGGACGCATTCCGGCAGGCGGCGGCACCGGACCACTCAGCGGTACTGGTCCCGGCTCCGGCATTCGTCCGGTGAGGGGAGCTGCCGGCAGATCCGTCATGAGCGCGTCGAGTTCTCCGACCGTCCTGGCCGAGAGCGCCTGCCCCGACCGGTCATCGAACTCGTCGCTGGTCAGCCGTCCGGCCTGAAAGTTCTCGCTGAGCTGCGCCAGCACTGCATCGCGATCAGAATCCGACGCCCGCAGCCGCGGCGAGGAGTAGCCGGTGTGCATCGTGCTCATGTCCTGCCTGCCATCTGCCGCGAGTCCGCGCGTGCCCCCGCTGGTACGTACGTCCCTCGTTCCTCACTACTACTGTCCCTGGCAGCCGGCCCGGCTGCGAGCTCCTGATGTCACCAGTCCGGCATGACATCTGTCACTGCCAGGTCGCCGGCGGAAGCCAGTCAGGGCAGTCCGGACATGTTGCCGGATAGTCGAAGTATGCGAAGCTAGCCGGACTGGCATCGCGCGCAGCGCAGCGATCGGCGAGGGAGGCTGGGTGGCGGATTACCAGGAGATCCTCTACGACGTCGAGGACCCGGTCGCGACGATCACGCTGAACCGTCCGGCCGCGCTCAACGCGCTGACCGACCGCATGGGGACTGAGCTCCGGCATGCGGTCGCCCAGGCTGAGGCAGACTCGCGGGTCGTCGGAATCGTCATCACCGGGGCCGGCCGGGGATTCTGCGCGGGCGCCGACATGAACCGCCTGTCCGCCATCAGTAGCGGCCAGGGCCTCGACGAGGACAGCGCGGCGGATCTGGCTGCCGAGCCCGGCGACCAGTCTTTCGGCGACGGCCTGCGACGAGGCACCTACACCTACCTGATGGCCGTGCCGAAGCCGGTCATCGCCGCCATCAACGGCCCGGTCGCGGGGATGGCCGTCCCGATCGTCCTGGCCTGCGACCTGCGCTTCATGGCTGACGATGCCGTCCTCATGACGGCGTTCTCGCAGCGCGGGCTTATCGCGGAATGGGGTACTAGCTGGCTGCTGCCGCGCCTGGCGGGCTCGGGAGTCACCCTGGACCTGCTGTTCTCCTCGCGGAAGATTTCCGGGACGGAGGCAGCCGCCTTGGGGGTCGTCAACGAGGCCCTGCCGCGGGCGGAGGTACTGGCGCACGCCCAGCAGTACGTCCGGAACCTGGCGGCCACGTCCTCGCCGACGGCTATGGCGATCATGAAGCGGCAGGTCTATCAGCAGCTGCACCCGGGCCTTCTCGCCGCCGAGCTCGAAGCGCGCCAGCTAATGACCGAGAGCTTCGGGCGGCCCGACTTCGCCGAGGGCGTCACGTCGTTCCTCGAGCGCCGGCCGCCGCGTTTCGAGCGCCTCGGAGCCAGCCTCAGCACTACCGAGCAAGCCGTACAGGCTCGTTAACCGGCCTAGCCGCCGGGATCGGGCCGGACTGCCCGGGATCACCGCGCCTCCGGGCTAGGGTCGCCACGACTGACGCGGTCTCATCCCGGCAGCAACGTGATTCACCTCATACCGCCGAGTCCGACATTCTTCGCAAAGACTGACACCCTGGCGGCGTTCACTTTAAGTAACCGAACACACCCGGCACGTGACGGTCGCCCCCGAAGCACCGCATCGCCCTGACCCGCGTCACGTCCGCGCGTTCCCCGGAGCCGTGCGCCCCCGCACTGGCTCATCGCGCACTGGGTGTCCGCCGAGCGCGCCCCCGCGCCCGCCGAAAGGCTCGCCTTGCGTCCCCGTATCCCCCTGTCCTTTTCCGGCACTGTCCTGTGCCGGGCTGCCCGCACCCGGGCCGCTGAATCCCGCGCGGCCGTGTCCCGGACGGCGCACAGTCTCGCCAGTCATCCCGCCCGGATCAAGGTGGGTGCCGCGGCCGCCTCGGTTGCGGCGATCGCCGGGGTCGCCGCGGTCGCGGGTGCCGGCGCCTCGCCACCGGCGCTGGCCTCCGCGACCGGGACCGGCACCCACATCACTCACGCCTCAGCCTCGAGCCTGGCTGCCAGCTCTGCGAGCCGGCTCACTCCGCTGGTCCCGGCGAGCGGAACGCGGGCGTCGCTGGCGACTCAGCACCCGGCTGCGCGTACGCGGACAGTGCAGGCCCTGGCAACGAAGCCGCTGGCCTCGAACTCGCCCGCCCCGGCGCTGACTCCAGCTCCGGCTCCGAGGGCGGCAGCGACTCATCCCGCGGCCGCGAAGACAGCCAGCCCGGGCAGCACTTCGCAGCAGTCCGGCACTCGCGACAAGGTGGCGGCGGTTGCCAAGCCCAGCCAGTCGCGAGCCGCCGCGCCGCGGCCCGCGCGGCCGCAGACGTTCAACTTCTACGACTCGGTGACGCCGCAGGAAATCCCGGCGGGTCAGCGAATCGCTACCTACGCGACGGGCGGGTTCGCCGTGCCTGCCTCCCATGTGGCTGGTCGCGGCCCGGTCCTGTGGATCGACACCCAGGGCACCGACTACAACGCCTCGGTGCTGGACGTCGAGCCCGGTGACGCAACGCCGTCGGTGGCGGCCAGCTGGGCCTGGCACAAGCTGCACGCTGACTCGAGCTCGCTCGCCTGCATCTACACGATGCGATCGGAGTGGCCGGCGGTGCGGGCAGCGATCAGCCGGCTACCCGGCAGCATGCGCACACAGGTCCGCTGGTGGATCGCCGATCCGACGGGCTACCGGCACATCGTGTCGGGCGCTACGGCCACGCAGTGGTACTGGGGCCAGAACTACGACATCTCGACCGCGAACTCGCGGCTCTAGCGGATACGCCAGGTTACGGCGATCCGAAAACCGCACGGCCGTCCCGGTGCCACCGGGACGGCCGTGCGCGTTACGCCACCGGCTCGGCTGCGGCGATCCAGCTTGCCCGGCCGGCCCGGACCTGGCCGTCATGTTCCGTGCACAGCAGGGCCGTCACCACGCCGCTGTCCAGGGTGAGTTGCCATGACGTGGCGCCGAGGCTGGTGCACGGCAGGTGCCAGCTCGTGACCGACATCACGTCCGGGCTGACAACATTGCGGCCCGCCCCGCACATGCCGGTGAAATCTCGGCAGCGCCCGCAGAAGCCGAGCCGGAGGTCCACCGGGTCCTGCACAGGTAACCGGCAGCTCGGGCACCGCCACCCGGCAGTGCCGGGCGGGATAGCCGCCATCCGGCCCCGGCCGCCGAATCCGATCCGGCCGCGGCTGGCCGGGGCGCTGAAGGTGCGTGAGTCGACACGGGACATGGCTAGTCTGCCCTTCGCCACACTGCCTCTTCCCCCGCAGGTCAAGGCCCATTGTTGACTCAACGCTACGACTTGAGCACAATCCGCGTACGGCAGAAAGAGATGTCGGCCGCTATGGCACCACTGCACCCGGATACGCGCGAGGTGCGGTAGCTCGTCCGGTCGCGGGCAGCTACAGCAGCTCGCCCGCGCCCAGGTCGATGGCATGCCGGGCGTGGCGCCGGGCCATGGTCGCGAACATCTCGTCGCCGCGGTCGGTCTGCCGCACGAACGTCGCCGCGATGATGTCCATGACGATGCCGCTGAAGGCGTGCCGCCGGTAGCCGGCCCAGCAGTCGGCCCAGCTGACGTCGGTGCCGTGCGCAGTGAGCCTGTCGTGATACCGGCGGACGAGAACCTCCTCGTAACGGCGCCGCGCCGCCACCGGCAGGCTGGAGGCCAGGAAGTAGGCCAGGTCGCTGGTGCCCGCCCCGAACCCGGCGGTCTGCCAGTCCAGGACGACCGGCCGCGCTCCGCCGAACAGCAGGTTGTCGGCGCGGAAATCGCCGTGCACGATCGTCGCGGGTTCATCGCGCCTGGTCAGGTAGGTGCCCGCTTGCGGCAGGAACTCCTCGATGAGGCCGAGAGTGCCAGGCTCGAGCCGGGAGGTGAACCGCTCCCGGAACGCCGGGTAGACCTGCACCAGCACGTCCGCGAGCGCGGCCGCCGAGTCCGCGCCTGACCGGTTCAGCCACGGCAGCGCGGCGAGCCGCGGGCTCTGCCAGCCTGCGGCGTGGAGGGCAGCGAGCTCGTCAACTGCGGTGGCCGCGTCGTCCGGGTGCAGCCCGGCGAGCTGATCGCCCGCCGCTGCCGGGGCAAGGTCCTCCAGCAGGACCACGTACTCGTCCGGGCCAGGCTCGTAGGCGGCGTAGTAGCAGCGGGCGAGCGAGACGGGCAGGCCTGGCGCGACCTCGTCGTAGAAGCTGGCCTCGATCTCGTAGGTGCGGAACGCGCGGGCGGCGTTCCTGCTGGCCGCGTCCGCTGCCGGAACCTTCGCGATCAGGGTGGCGGGCAGGGTGGCCGGGGCGTCACAGCGCAGGCGCACGCGGTAGCTGTCGGACACCTGGCCGGTTCCGATGGGCGTCGCTGCGACCTCGGTGATCCGCGCACCGTTCAGATGGCACGCCAGCGCTCCGGTCAGGAACTCGGCGGTCAGGGCGTCACCGCCGGAGACGGCCGCCCTCACCGGCCGGGCTCGCCGTCGGCTGGCTCGGGCGGGAACGACCAGTCATGCTGCCGCCAGCCGGGCGGCTGGTTCCACTCCGTCCAGCCGTACCCGGTGCGCCCGTCGTCTGCGGTGAACCGGCACAGCGCGCGGGGGAACTGTGAGCGCCGGCCGTCTGGCGCGGTCAGCGCGACCGGAGCGAATGCCAGTGGTACCGCTGTCAGCGGGGTGCGAGGTACGAGCAGTCGCGACGAGACCGGGAAATCGTCAGGGCCGAACGACGTCTCCGCTGCGAAGCCAGCCCGGTGCTCGATGGCGCCGCCGGGCGGCACGACGAACGAAGGCCAGCTGATGGGCAAGCCGACGTTCGCCTGCATGCCGTGGAATGCCGTGCCGTCTCTCAGCCGTCCCGATGACCAGAGCCAGGAGATCTGCCACCAGTCCCGTTCGCCCCAGCTGTGGTCACGCTCGCCGGATGCAGCGACGGCGAATTCCTCGCTTCCGGCCCTGACGACGCCGGTGACCTCACACGGAATCTCGTACCTGGGCAGGTCGCGGTAGGGGTAGACACCGCCGGCCGTCCGCCACTCCAGGTCGAGAATGAGGCGGCCAGGCTCGGCTGCGGTCACGTCACCGTACGCTGCGGCCGGGTCTGGCAGCAGCGCTGCCGTGGCGTCGAGGCGGACGCGCGCCGCGGCGAGCGGATCGGTGATCTCCTGACTCGCCGTCAGGCTGCCGGCGCTCAGGTTGGTGCTGCCCGGCGCCGGCAGTGGCAGCGCGTTATCGGCCACCAGGACGGTCGGCCGGCCAGGCCGGACGAGGCAGGCCCAGTACCAGGCGCGCTGCCAGTTGGGATACAGGCCGAGCCGGACGTAGCCGCCCAGCGAGCCGTCCGTAGCGGCGAAGTCGAAGTAGTACGACTCGTTCCAGAGCAGCTCGCCGCCGGGCTCGTGCAGACCCTCGTCGGCGGCAGTAAGCGGCCACGTCGCGTGGTCGACAATCGTCTGCATCTGCACGACCTTCCGGATATGCGGCCACTGCGTGGAGCGTCGCACAGGCGCCGCCGCGCGTCCAGATCAGTCCGTTCAGATCAGTCCTCACCGGCCGGCTGGTACGGCAAGGCGACCAGATCGAGAACAGCCGCTACGTTGCTGCCGGGAGTAGCGATCAGCACCAGATCCTGCAGCTGGGCAGTGAGCTGCTGGCGCACCCGGAACAGCGCGCTTACGCCCGCGCTCGCGAGCTGCGCGACGGCGGTCAGGTCGACGATCAGCGGCAGGGTGCCGCCGCCGCTCAGGGTCAGGAGCTCGCGGCTAAGCTGCTCGGCGGTGAACACGTCGACGGCGCCGGTGACTGCGACCGGGACAGTGTCGTCCCGCGGGCCACAGGCCCCGTCATTCCCCGTGCCACCCTCCGGGCCGTCCGCACGGAGGGCGCGGACCGTGAACGGTTGCTCGGCCTCGTGCTCGCGATGCCGCGCGCTCGTCTGACCCGCGAGCATCGCCGGGCTGCGGAACCGGTGCCGCAGCGTGACCATGGTTCCGCGGGTGCCCCGCGGAACGCTGGAGACCTGGGGCGGGTGACTGATCAGGACCTGCTCGATGAGGTGCTCGACGAGCGTGAGGCCGTGGCCGCGGCCGCCGCCCGCCATCCGGGGCGACCGCCAGGTTCCGTGGTCGGCGACGCGGCACTCGACGTAGCCATCGTCGCGGACCGCCAGGTCGAGCCCGATCACGCCAGGACTGCCCGTGGGGTAGGCGTGCTCGACCGCGTTCAGCAGGATCTCGGCCACCGCCAGCTGCAGCGCCGCGCGATCCTCGCTGACTGCGCCGACCAGTTGCAGCCACTGGCTCAGCGCCCGCCGTGCCGTGGTGAGCGCCACGAGCGTGGCGGGCAGCTCGAGCTGCAGTGCGGGGAGCGGCTCGGCGAGTCGCTGCGCTGCGAGCGTCGTCACGTCGTCGGCGTAGCCGCCACGGGTGAGCACGTCGACGGTGAGCTGGCAGACCCGCTCCGGCGCGCTCGGCGCAGCGCAGGCAGGCCGGCCCCGGTTCAGCGCAGCGTCTGCCGCCACTCGCGCGACCTCCGTCATGCTCTCGGTGACCGTGCGGCCCGGCCGCTCGATCAGGCCGTCGCTGAACAGCAGCACGGTCTCACCTGGCTCGAGAGCCGCGAGCGCTAGCACCGGCGCGGTTCCGGTGCCCAGCGGGCCGCTTCCCGACGCCGGCAGGAAGCGGGTCCGGCCGTCGGCAGCGATGATCAGCGGCGGCGGGTGACCGCAGGTGGCATAGCGCATGCTGCCGCCGAACGGATCCAGGGCGGCCAGGGTGAGCGTCGCGGCGCGCAGTCCCGGCGTGCGGGCAGCGAAAGCATCCGCTTCCGCGAGCGCGTCGGCGAGGTCAGCGTTGGCAACCAGCCGGTCACTGAGGACTGCCCGCAACTGTCCCATCGCGGCCGACGCACGCACCCCGTGTCCGACGACGTCGCCGACGACCAGGGCGACGATGCCGTCGGCCAGCAGGACCGCGTCGAACCAGTCGCCGCCCGCAGCCTGCTCGTTCCCGCCGACCAGGTAGCGCGCTGCCAGCCGGCCTGGCGCAGGACCGGCAGCATGGCTGGCATCAGGGCTTCCTGGAGCTCGGCCAGGACGTCACGCGCCGCCGGGTGATGACAGTCGGTCTCGGCCGCCCGGACTGGCGTTCCGGATGGCTCGTCGGCCTGCGCGCTCGCCGCGGTAACCGGCCCGACTGGCTCTCGGCTGGCGGCATCTCGCTGCAGTGTCGGCTGGTCGCACACGGCATCCCCTCCCAGCGGTGCGCCGCCGACGGATGCTGGCGCAGCCACCAGACGTTCGCACAGTGTCCGGGCAGAGGCGGTCAAGCGCCGGCCGCCCGCTCGGCCGGCTGATGCAGCGGCCCGAAATGTTGCGAGGACTGAGCGCAACGCACGACTTTGCCATTAGCGTCCCATCTATCGCTTTCGGTCGGGTCGTATTTCGCTCGTTCCCTCGCACTGCGGCGTTTTCCGCACGAGAGATCGCGCCGCACGCACGCCGCCGGACCGGATAGGTTCTCAGGCGTGGATCTCGGACTGAATGGCAAAGTTGCGTTTGTCACGGCGGCGAGCAAAGGACTCGGGAAGGCGTCCGCGCTGGCGCTCGCCCGCGAAGGCGCGCAGGTCGCCATCTGCGCACGGGCGCCGGAGGACCTGGCGGCGGCAGCGGCCGACATCTACGCACGGACGGGCACAGAGGTGCTGACTATCGCCGCGGATCTCGCCAGCGAGGCGGACATCGGAGCCGCAGTGGCGGCGACGACGGGACGGCTCGGCAGCGTCGACATCCTCGTCAGCAACTCCGGCGGACCGCGGACCGGGCGGTTCGCCGACGTGACGGACGACGACTGGCGGGCGGCGTTCGACGTGGTCACGCTCAGCTTCGTCCGCCTGGTACGAGCGGTGCTGCCGGGGATGCGCCAGCGGACCTGGGGGCGGATCGTCGCCATCCAGTCGAGTTCGGTGAAGCAGCCGGTTGCCGGCATCGACCTGTCGAACGGCATCCGGCCTGGCATCGCGGGCCTGGCGAAGGCACTCGCACCGGACCTGGCTGGCGATGGCATCACGATCAATCTCGTGCTGCCGGGCAGGTTCCGCACTGCCCGGCTCGGCGTGCCGGAGGGACCCGCGGACGACGAGAGCCTGGCGCCTCAGCTCGCGGCGCTCGCTTCCGGCGTGCCAGCCGGACGACTGGGGGATCCCGCTGAGCTCGGAGACCTGGTCGCCTTCCTGGCCTCGCAGCGCGCCGCGTACATCACCGGTGCGGTCTACCAGATCGACGGCGGGCTGATCGCCTCGAACGTCTGACGGCCCGGATCAGCCCGGCGCGAGGATCAGCGGTCGCGGCGCCGCCAGCGAGGCCGGCGTGACGTCGCCGCGGCGTCCGCGTCGCCCGGCGCAGCTTGCTGCTGAGGCGCCTGTGTCCGCGCCGCGCGCCAGCGGGCGAGCATCGCATCCTCGTCCACCAGCGGAACGAAGATCGGCGGGCCAATCGGGAGCCTGCGCCAGGCCATGATGCGCTCGTTCAGCTCGTCGACGATCTCGCGGACGTCGTCCTCGGTGCGGAGCTTGTGCACGCTCTCCGCCAGCCGGGCGGACTGCTTGCGGAGCTTCAGGGGCGTCGGCAGCATGTCCTCCGTCGACACGCCCTCGCGGCGCAGCCAGTCCATCAGCCACGCTTCGTCGGCATTCGGCCCGCGGTCCGGCAGCGGCTTGCCCGCCCCCGGCAGGTTCTCGAACGCGCCCCGCCGGGCCGCGTCGTCGATCTGCTGGTCGATCCACGACCGGAAGCTCAGCTCCGACGGCTTGCGCTCGGTCATGCCAGCGGAGCTGCCCAATCCCACCCGATGCTCATCAACGAGCAGTTTACCGGCCAGCTCCAGCCGGCTTTCCGGACGGTGCTGCCGGCCCGGGCCACGTCCATGCCATCCGGGATGTGCCGGACGTGCAGCCGGGGACCCGGACGTGCCGTGCATGTGAATATGCAACTATTCTGGATCCCACGACGGCAAACAGTAACAGGCGGAGCCGCGGAGCGCGCCCGTGACAGCCAGGCCGGGCCTGCCGGATTCGGCCGTCGGGCCCGGACGTACCCAAGGAGCGTGGCGGTGTCCGCACAGCCGCAGCCAGATTCACCCGAGCCATCCTGGCCGGACCGGTCGACCACGGAGATGCGCAACGAGCGCACTCGCCACATCGACACCGTCCAGACGCTTGACCTGGTGCGATTGCTCAACGCGGAGGACGCCGCGGTGGCCGCCGCGGTGGCCCGCACCCTGCCGGTCCTGGCTGATGTCATCGACCTGACGGTCGTAAGGCTTCGCCAGGGCGGCAGTGTGCACTATTTCGGCGCCGGATCGTCGGGCCGGATCGGCGTGCTGGACGCGGCCGAGGTCGTTCCGACGTTCGGAGCAGAACCCGGACTGTTCGTCGCGCACCATGCGGGCGGCGAGACAGCGGTCGCCCGCGCTGTCGAGGGCGCTGAGGACCGCCAGTCGCTCGGCGGCGAAGCTGCCGCCCTGCTCACTGCCGCCGACGTCGCCATCGGGCTGTCTGCGAGCGGCCGCACGCCGTATGTGGCCGGAGCACTCAGCGCTGCCCGGTCGGCGGGTGCCCTGAGCGTCCTGGTCAGCAGCAACCTTGCTGCCCCGATAGCGGAGCTGGCCGATTACTGCCTGCTCGCCGACACTGGGCCGGAGGCGATAGCGGGATCTACCCGCCTGAAGGCCGCAACCGCGCAGAAGATGATCCTGAACTCACTGTCGACGGCCGTTATGATCAAGCTCGGCCGAACCTACTCCAACCTCATGGTGTCGCTTGCCGGAACTAACCAGAAGCTGCGCGAGCGGCAGGTCGTCATCCTCACCGAGGCGTCCGGTGCGAGCGAGGTCGACTGCCGGACTGAGCTCGCGCGGTGTGGTGGCGACCTTCGCGTCGCCATGCTGAGCCTGCTGGCCGGGCTGGAGCCAGGCGCTGCCCGGCGAGCGCTGGCAGCGGCCGGCGGGAGCGTCCGCGCGGCGCTCGCGGCGGCCGGGCCGCAGGCAGACGGCTCCGGGGGACAGGCGGCGTATCACGCCGCTCCGTGACCCGGACGGACAGCCGGAGACGAGGAGGCAGCGGTGGCGCGAGTCGGCGGCACGATAGGCCAGAGCGGTCAGGACGACCAGCGCAGTCAGGCTGCCGTCGAACCAGGCGGCCCGGATGCCGGAGACGACATCCTGGTCACTATCCGCGCGCTGCTCCCTAACCTGGCACCAGTCGAGAAGCGGGTAGCGCGGCAGGTGCTCGCGGACCCGTTCGGCACCGCGATGCAGGCCATCTCCGAGCTGGCCGCTTCCTGCGACACATCTGCCACCACGGTGATCCGGTTCTGCCGCGCTGTCGGCCTTCGCGGCTACCCCGAGCTGCGCATTGCCCTCGCCGCCGCGGCGGCGCACGCTGACCGGGCTGGCGCGACCGGCGTCGAGCCATCGCACGACATCCTGCCCGGCGACGACCCGGCCACCATCGCGGCGAAGATCGCGCAGGCAGATGCCCGGGCCGTCACCGACACCGCCCGGCACCTCGACATCGGAGCTCTGGTTGAGGTCGTCGACGTGCTCGCGGGGGCGCGCCGCATCGACATCTACGGGGTCGGGGCAAGCGGATACGTCGCTCTCGACCTGCAGCAGAAGCTGCAGCGCATCGGCAAGCCGGCGTTCGCGTGGCCAGACCCGCACATGGCCGTCACCTCGGCTGCTCTGCTCGGTCCGGCCGACGTCGTGGTCGCCCTCTCGCACACCGGCACGACAGCCGACACCATCGATGCCCTGCGTGAGGCGGGCAGTCACGGCGCACGCACCGTCGCGATCACCAACTTCCCGCGGTCACCGATCGCCGCCGCGGCCGATTTCGTGCTGCTGACGGCAGCCCGCGAGACGGCCTTCAGGTCAGGCGCGATGACCAGCCGGATCGCCCAGCTCACCGTGGTGGACTGCCTGTTCGTGGTACTGGCGCAGCATGACCTGCCCGCCAGCCGGGAGGCGCTGGAGCGCACCTACCAGGCCGCCCAGGCCAAGCGGACCCGGCGTAGCCGACGGCCGTCGGCCAGCTGAGCTGTCCCCGTCGGCAGCCGGGTTTCCGCGCTGGCCGGCCCGGCCGGGCCGGCCAGCGCGGACCGCGGTTGCTAGCTGTGCTGGCCGGCGCCGGTCGTGCTGCCCGCCTTCACGGCGTTCGGCTTCGCGACTGCCGCCGAGCTCGCGCCCGGCGTCGGCGTGCCGGTCAGGACGATCCCCGTCGGCTCGTAGCCATCTCCGGAGTTCGCTCCGTCACCGCCCAGGTTGAGTGAGCCGACCTCGGTGCCGGTCGCGGTGTCGAAAACCGTGACGATTGCCGAGGTGATCCCCGCCACCCACAGCTGTGAGCCGTCCGGGGTGAGGGCCAGCGTGGCCTGCCTGCTGGCGATCGACCAGGTGCCGCTTACCTTGCCGGTCGCTGTGGCGATCACCGACACCTGGTCCGAGTCGGCGTCCGCCACGTAAAGGGTTGTGCCGTCCGCCGACAGGGCGAGCTGCCAGGGCATCTGACCGACTCCGATAGTCCCGGTCACCTTGTCCGTGGCGGCGTTGATGATCTCGACTTCGCCCTGACTCGTGTTGGTGACGTACACCGCGCCGCCATTGGGGGAGACGGCAATGCCGTGCGGGTCGCCGAGGCCGGGCACGAACCCAGTCAGCTGGCCACTGCTCGTGCTGTAGCTGGCTAGTCCCGCCGCAGTGGTCACGTAGGCCGTGCCACCGGAGGGCGAGAAGGCGATCTGCGCTGGCGCGGACTTTAGCGTGATGGTCCGGATGACCTTGTCGGTGGCCGTGGAAATGACGCTGATCGCGGTCGGCGAGTTCACCTGCGTCTGCGGCCCGGTGTCGGCCACCCACAGCTGCGAGCCATTGGGTGTCACGGTGAGGTCCTGCGGGTCGAAGCCGACGTGAATGTCGGTCTCCGTCGGGTTGTAGTTACTCGGGTCCAGTGTGGCAGCGTCGATGACCGAGATGGTGTCGCTGCCGGTGTCCGCGAAGTACAGCGTGCTGCCGTGCAGCGCGACGGCATCGTCGGTAGAGGAGTAGTTGTAGTCGCCGGAGTCGCCGGGGACCGGGGTGTCGCCGACGTTGTACGTCTGGACGACGTCGCAGTTCGCGGTGTTGATAGCGCTGAAGCCATCCCAGCCGGCATCGGCGATGTACGCCGCTCCGGCCGGCCGCTACACGACGAGGCTGTCAGCCGGGCGGCTGACCCTGCGTGAGTGCTGCTGTCCGCACCGGCCAGCACGACGGCAGAAGTGGCGCCGGCTGCCAGGACAACTGCGGCAGCGCCGCCAAGAAGCACGCGCCGGCCAGACCGGCTGCGCGCGGCAGGCGATGATTCGGGTGTCGACATTCGGATCACGCTCCTACTACTGCCGAAGAGTCTGCCGAGTCCCGTGCCGGGCGGCGACCCTGGCTCGGAGTCGGGAAGGTCTGGTTGGCGCCCGGGAACGGCGGAAGCTGGAACTTGATGACCTCGTTCTCCGCCTGCTCCAGATCCGCCGTGGTGTCCGGCAGCCGGGGGAACCGGCGGGTGGCCCCGACGCCCAGGGCGCTGGTGAAGTCCCCGACCGTCTGCCGTCGCCACTGCGTGAGATTCGGGTTCGTGACTCCGGTCACGAGCTCGAGCAGGCGGATGACCGAGGTGTGGTCGAAGGTGTCGTGGCAGACGAAGCCACCGACGGTCCACGGCGAGACGATGACGCACGGCACCCGGAACCCGAGCCCGATGGGGCTGCTGGCCTCCGCCGAGTAGCCCGCTGCGGTGATGTACTCGCCCGGCGTGCCGGCCGGCGCTGTCGGCGGGACGACGTGGTCGAAGTAGCCGTCGTTCTCGTCGTAGATGAGAATGAAGACAGTCTTGGCCCAGACGTCCGGGTTCGACGCGATGGCGTTGACCTTGCTCGCCACGAAGTCAGCGCCCGCGGCGGGCATGTAGTCCGGGTGCTCGGACTGGTACGACGTCGGGATGATCCAGGACACCGTCGGCAGCCGGTCGTTGGCCGCGTCGTACTCGAACTGGCCGGGCTGATAGAACCGCATGGCGTTCTGGTACAGCGGGGAGCTCACCGCCGCGTTCTGGTACTGGTCGAAGTACTCCATCACGTTCATGCCGTAGTTGTCGTTCTCCTGGTAGATCTTCCAGGAGACGCCTCTCTTGGTGAGCATCTCCGGGTAGGTCTGCCAGGAGTAGCCCTCGGTCGGCACGTAGTTCCCGTAGATCGGTCCGCCCGCCAAGCCCGCCGGGTCCACCTGACCGGTCATCAGGTAGAGGCGATTCGGCCAGGTCGGACCCATCATCGAGCAGTGGTAGCCGTCGCAGATCGTGAAAGCATCGGCTAGCGCCCAGTGGAACGGGATGTCGTCCCGATTGAAGTACGCCATCGTGTACTCGCCGGCGATGCCGTCTGCCTCGAGGTGGGCGGTAACGAAGCCATCCATAGCGCCGTTGTCCCAGGAGCTGTGCTGCGGACCCCAGCTGTGGCTGTTCGAGGGCAGCGCCTGCGCGCTTGTGCTGCGGGTGTCAGCGTGGAACGGAAGCAGGTAGCCGTCCGGGTTGTAGCCGCCGGCGATACCGGTGCTGGCGGACGAGGGAATCGGCTGATAGAACACCGACTTGCCCGTGCTCAGGGTGATGGCCGTCGGGTCGAAGAAGCCGCGGACGCCCGGCATTGCACCGAAGTAGTGGTCGAACGAGCGGTTCTCCTGCATGAGCACGACGACGTGCTCGATCTGGTTGAGGGGTGCGCTGGAGCGCTGGGTGCTGAGCAGTGACGCGGGCGCGTCTTCGATAACCTTCCGCAGGCTTGACGGCAGCGCGAAAGACGCCAGCACCATGCCTCCGGCCGACGCCATGAGCTGACGTCGGCTTACCTGAATCGTCACCTAGGTCCTCCTTACGGCGGAGCGGCGGGCCGCACGAGCGAGACAGCCGTCGTCGGCGCGAGTTGCTGACTCGCGTGCGGGCCGCCCCGTCTGGGACCGTATGCCGCTAACTAAGACATAAGCTAAAGAAAAGGAACGTCCAGGCAAAGACGTAATGAAGAGTTTTCGCCTTAATCCGCCATTTACTGATCCCCATTCGCTGCCCCATGGGCGGCTGCCGACGATCTACTACACAGCGTCGGCTAGCCTTGTCAGGCCAGAAGCGAGCTGAGAGAGGGGGCAGAGTTGGCCATCGTGGTGCTGGTCCTGTGGCTGGCCACGGCAGCCGCTGGCATCGCCCTCCTGCGGGCCGGCGGTGCGGCGCGCCGAGACCCGGTCGCCGCTCCGGCGTCCGCCGCTGTTGCGGCCAGCGGCGCGGCTACCCGCAGCGATGTGCAGAGAACCGTGCCAGCAGGCGGAGTCCCCGCTGGCGCCCCCGCAGCGGTCGTGGCCACGACACCCGCCGTAGCTCTGCCCGCGCCGGGAACGGCCGCCGCGCGGCTGGCCGCCCGTCCGCTCGCGCCAGACGGCAGGCCGCCCGCCGGGCCGCACGTCCGGGTGCAGACACCGGATGGCGAGCACCCGCTGCTGGAGTTCAGCCACCCGGCTCTGGCGGTGACCGGTATCGCCTGCTGGATGATGTTCGCGTTCGTGCACTACCGTCCGCTGGCCTGGATCGCAGTCGCGATCCTGCTGGCGACCCTGCTTCTCGGTCTCGGCTGGCTCGTCCGCAACCGGCAGGCGGTCCGCCGCCAGGCGGCCGCGGCCTGGTCGTTCCCCTCCCGGCTGGTCTGGCTGCACGGGGCGGTGGCGGCCAGTTCGCTCGTCCTGGCTGTGCTTGCCGTACTCGTCGCAAGCCGGGGCTGAGGGCTCAGGCGGGCGGCGGGCTGCCGCCGCCCTTCCGCTGAGCCGATCCGGCGCTCCATTCGGTGTAGGTGTACGGGTTGTCGAGCACCGCTGTCGCGGGAATCTCCGGGTGCATTCCGTCGGCCCACGCTTCGGGACCGAGCTGACTTCGCAGGTACTCGACCGTCTGCCCGACGACCTGCCGCGCGGTCGTCAGGTCAGTGCCGACCAGTCGGTGATCATGCTTGACGACCCGCCCGTTCACCAGCACGGTGCGGACGTCGCCACGCTGAGCCTGGAACGCGACGTGACCATACGGGTTCAGGAGCGGGAACATCACCGGCGAGTCGTCGTTCTGGATGAGGACGAGGTCCGCCTTCTTGCCCGGCTCGATGCTGCCGACGACCGATTCGAGTCCGAGAGCGCGAGCTCCGCCGCGCGTCGCCCAGTCCACGACGTTCTCGGCCCGCAGGTGGCAGTTCGTCACAGTCTCCTGTCGGCCGTGCGCCTCGAGGTGCTCGCGCGCGCGGTCGGCGCCCAGAGTGGTGCGCATGGCAGAGAACAGGTCGCCGCTCCACCAGACACTGGTGTCCATGGACAGCGACACCGGGATCCCGTGCTCCCGGAGGCGCCAGGTCGGCGGGTAGCCCTGGCCGGCGCTCTGCTCACTCTCGGTCGAGACAGACGCAGAGCCGCCGGTAGCGGCGATCCGGTTGTAGGAGTCACTGCTCAGCGTGGCCGCGTGGACGTAGACCGTCTGCGGCGTCATGAAGCCAGCCTCGTGCATGAGCCGGATGCCGTCGTCGTTGGTCGCGCCCCACACCCCGGCGTGCGTCGTCACCGGAACGCCGAGCTCGCGGGCAACCTCGAATGCCGCGCGCTCCGGGAACTCCGGGTCACCGGTCACATCGAAGGCCAGCTGCAAGCCGAGCATGTCATCACCGGGGGTGAATCGCCGGCTGACGAACTGCCGGAATTCAGGCTCTGCCGACCACTCCCACGGCCCCTGCTGGATGTTCCCGTAGGCCAGCACGAACCGGCCCGGGACCGCCATCAGCGCGTCCACCGCCGCCTCGCCATGATCGACAGTCTGCAGCCCGTGCGACCAGTCGACTGTGGTGGTCACCCCGGCATCGATCGCCTCCAGCGCCGACAGCAGGTTGCCCGCGTAGATGTCCTGAGGCCGGAAGGTCTTGCCCCATTGCAGGTAGTACCAGACAAAGTACTGAGTCAGTGTCCAGTCGGCGCCGTAGCCGCGCATCGCCGTCTGCCACATGTGCCGGTGCGTGTCGATCATGCCGGGCATCACGATCCCGTCACTGGCATCGATCTCGGCAGTCCCGTTGGGAACGGCGAGGGCCGGCCCGACGGCCGCGATCCGGTCGCCGGTCACCAGCACGTCCGCGCCGGTCAGGATCTCGCTGGCGTCGTTCATCGTCAGGACGGTCGCATCGCGTAGCACCACAGGCCGCCCTGGCGTCAGGTCATCGGCGCGAGTCTGCTCGGTCATGACAGCCTCCGGAGAGCGGCGGACAGCGGCGGCCGGCCCGCTGGCGGACAACTGTCCGCAGAACGGTCACCGGTAGCATGTCCGGAAGCGTTGCCGGTACGGCTGGCGCTGTCAAGTGCACGTGCCGAGCTAGCGGACAGAGCACCGGGAGCGGCCCATGGCCACCGTCGCAGCGGTGATCGCCTCCACGCATCATCCGTTCTATTACCGCGCGAGTACGTCGGCCGGCCAGGATCGCCCGCCGTTCACCGACGAGTGGGTCGCCAAAATCGAGGCCTTCCGGCAGACGCTCACCCGGGCCAGGCCCGATGTACTGGTGATGGTCGGCAGTGACCACTTCCACCAGCTCTGGCTCGACAACATGCCGCAGTTCCTGGTCGGCAAGGCACCGGTCTACGACGCCAACTGGTACAACGAGCAGCGCGAGTTCGGCCTGCCGAGGATGGTCCTGCCCGGGTGCGAGGAGCTGTCCGAGCACGTGCTGCGCGGCGGCCTGGACGCTGGCTTCGACCTGGCGTTCAGCAACGAGCTGCGCATCGACCACAGCGTCACCTGCCCGATCATCACCCTCCGGCCGGAAGCCGACCTGCCAATCGTGCCGGTGTACACCAACATCTTCGCCCCGCCGCTGCCGCAGCCGAGACGGTTCGTCCAGCTCGGCCACGCGATCCGGCAGCTCGTCGAGTCGTGGCCGTCGCAGCAGCGGGTGGCCATCATCGGGACTGGTCACCTGTCGCTGGAGCTCGGGCGGCCCGCGGCAGTTTGGCCCGCACGGTCCGGACCCGGAGTTCGACCAGCGTGCAGTGGAGTGGATCGCCGCCGGTGATCTTGAGTCTGCGCTGGCGGGAGTCACGCTGGACAGCCTGTGGCAGCCCGGCAACGCGACGCACGGATTCATGGACTTCCTGCTGATGATGGGTGTCGCGGGCGAGAACGCCAAAGCGGACTACACCGACTCGCTCGACCTGTTCCACACGATGGAGGCGTACTTCACCTGGTATCCGGAAGGAGCGCCGGCCGCGTGAGCAAGTACCTGGTGAACAAGTTCCTGTACACCGTCGACCGCGATCCGGAGCTAGTCGAGCGCTACCGTGAGCACCCCGGCCAGACAGTTGCCTGGTGGGAGCAGGAGGAAGCGGGACGGATCCTCGGCTGCCACGGCGCCGAGCGGTCCAGCTGGCTCAGCTTCACCGAAACCGAGCGCACTGCGCTGGCGGGACACGACTACGTCACGCTGTTCGAGCTTGGCGCCCATCCGTTTCTGACGCTAACCCTGTTCATCGCGCTGTTCGAGCGAGACTACGCCGAGCCGCTGGCCTTCCAGCGCGAGTACGCGGCGCGGCTGCGGCACTGGCAGCTTCCGTACCCGGACATCGCCACCTAGCTGATCGCGGCGCGCCTGCTGACATCGTCGTGAGATACGCCATGGCACTCCGGCCACACGAGGTGTCCGGCTCGCCGGGGCCGGCCCGCGTTAGGCTACCGGGCACACCGACGACACAGCGGAGGATCTCGTGCCGGAATTCACCAAACCCCGGATCACCGCGGCGGACCACATCCGGGGGCCCGCGGATGCGCCTGTCACGATCCTCGAGTACGGCGACTTCGAGTGCCCGTACTGCCGCGGTGCCTTCCGCGACCTGCGCGTCCTGGCCGACGAGCACCCGGATGCCCTGCGTTTCGTCTTCCGCGAGTTCCCGATCCCGCAACTGCACCAGCACGCCGAGCAGGCCGCTGAGGCGGCGGAGGCGGCCGGCGCGCAGGGGAAGTTCTGGGAGATGCACGACCTGCTGCTGCAGCCGTACTCGCACCTCGATGAAGACTCGCTGGTGACCTACGCGGAGATGGTGGGACTGGACATTCCGCGCTTCCGGCGCGAGCTCACCGACCGGGTGTATGCACCGAAGATCGAGGCCGACATCGCCGAGGGCCTGCGCAACGGGGTAAACGCTACGCCCAAGTTCTATGTCGACGGAGAGCGCATCGACGGCAAGGTGCCACTCGAGCACCTGGTCGACGCAGTGGACAGCGCGGTGAAGGCCGCCCGCGGCTAGGCGCGGTTCCCCGAATGGGCGAGGGCTAACGGCGAGAGCAGCTATCCGTGTAGCCTGCCCTTGGACAATGGATCTCGCGGAGTTCTAGCACGATCGGGCGGGAAATCCGGTGACTGGACAGCGTCGGCCGCTCCAGGGCTGGCCCACAGTTTGCGGAGACCGCAGCTACGGTTACCTGGCATGCCGGAGAACATAACCGGCGAGCATCGCCTGCTCGAACTGGCCGAATTCCTCGCTGCCCATCCTCTTTTCGCTCCGCTCGACGAGATGACCCGGCTTCAGCTGGCTGGGCAACTTGAACCGGTGCAGGTGGCCGCCGGCGATGTCGTCATGGCCCAGGACGAACCCGGTGACGGGCTCTACCTTGTGCTTAGCGGCCGCCTCCGGGTCTCGGTCGCGGCTGGCACGACCGAACGTGTCCTCCATGACCTGGCGCGGGGGGCGATTGTCGGGGAGATCGCGCTGCTCAGCAAACGCCCTCGGTCGGCCACGATCCGCGCTGTCCGGGACAGTGAGCTCCTGCTGCTGCGCGCTTCCTCGTTCGATGCCCTCGTCGAGCAGACTCCGGCCTTGCTCGGTCAGATGACCCGGTTGCTCATCGACCGCCTGCTGGCCGTGGACCGGCCGCAGGCGCAGCCTGGCGGCAGCCGGACCATCGCCGTTGTCCCGGCCGGCCGGGGCGCCGGTCCGGCGGCCAAGGTCGCAGCAGAGCTGACGGCCCGGCTTGCCCGCACCGGATCGGTCTTCCGGCTCGACGCAGACGTCGTGGCGCAGCAGCTGGGCTCCGAAGCAGCCCAGCGCGGACCCGACGACCCCGGCCGGAACGAGCTGATCGGCTGGCTGCATGCCGTGGAGCGCGGCAATCAGTGCGTCGTCTATCAGACGGACGCCGAGGACACGGCGTGGAGCCGCCTGTGCTTGAGCCAGTCAGACGTCGCGTTGCTCGTCGCCGGTGCTGAAGCAGAGTCCGAGCTCGGTGCAGTTGAGACCCGCGCTCTGGCCACGCACTCGCTGCGGTGCGAGCTTGTGCTGGTTCACTCGTCCCAGCCATCGGCGACGTCACGATGGCTGGAATCTCGGGCGGTGACGGACCACCACCACCTTCGCCGTAATCACCCGGAAGACGTCGCGCGCCTGGCCCGGATGCTCACCGGCACCGCCTGCGGAGTGGTCCTGGGTGGCGGAGGCGCACGAGGATTCGCTCACATCGGGGCGCTGCGGGCGCTGGAGGAAGCAGGCGTGCCGGTCGACGTCGTCGGCGGGACGAGCATGGGAGCGATCATGGGTGCGCTGTGCGCCCAGGGCCTTTCCGCCGCCGAGCAGCTTGATCGAGTCGTCGCTACCTTCACCCGCATTGGCCCCTTCATCCGTCCGACCCTCCCGCTGATCGCGCTGTCCTCTGACCGCAGGTTGAACCGGATCCTCGTGGAGGGCATAGGAGCGGCCGCCATCGAGGACCTGCCGCGTCGTTTCTTCTGTGTTTCGGCTAACCTGACCCGGGCCGAGGAGGTCATCCACGACCGGGGGGTCCTCTGGCGTGCCGTGCGGGCCAGCCTGTCCCTGCCAGGCATCTTCCCGCCCGTCTATGCCGATGGAGACCTTCTTGTCGACGGCGCCGCCCTAGACAGCGTGCCCGCGGATATCATGCGGGCCCGGATCGGAAGCGGATCGGTCGTTGCCGTCGACGTGGTCCCCGACGTGGAACCGGTTACGTCCGCGCCATTCGACATAGGCCTGTCCGCCTGGCGGCTGCTCGGGCATCGCCTCAATCCGCTGGCCCCGCCGCGACCGGTGCCCAGCCTCGTCGACATCCTGAGTCGGTCCACGGGATTGTCCGGAGTCCGCCACAAGCGTGCAGCGCTAGCGGGCGACCGAGTAGACCTGCTGCTGCGCCCGCTGCTGCCGGCTGTCAGCGCCCTGGACTTTAAGGCCGGAGCCGCGCTGGTCGAGATCAGCTATCACCAGGCCGTCGAGGAGCTGGCACGTTCTGGGCTGGCCAAGCGCTTCGTCATCTAGCTGCGAGGGCATCGCTGAGCCGGGCTATCGCCGATAGGATTCGCCGCACGCGTGCCAGTAAATCAGGAGGTGCCGATGGTTAGTCCAGCCACGTCAGGCGAGGGCAGCACCGAGGCGCCATCCCGTCCCGATGGAGACGCGAGGAGCGAGCCGGCCGCGCTGACCCGCGAGGTGCGCGACCGTCTGCTGTACTACGCCAGCCGCGCGCCGTCGCCCCACAATGCGCAGGGCTGGCGCATCCAGGTCGACGGCCGGAGCTTCCGCATTTCGCGCGATCCGGCTCGTCAGGTTATGAGGGAGTTCGATCCCGGCGGCCGCGAGAGCGACCTGGCCTGCGGCGCTGTTGTCGCCAACTTGTCCGTCGCCGCAACGGCGTTCGGCTTCGATGCCGAGGTCCGCTGGCGTCCGGCCGATGATGTCGCGGCCGACGTACTGCTGCTACCCGCCTCGAAGCCACCGGACGAGGCAGCAAGCCGCCAGCTGCGCGCACTGCGCCGCCGCGCGATGAACCGCTCTGCGTACCGGCCCGATCCGGTCGCCGCCTCCGCGATCAACGAGCTCCAGGCCACCGCGATGCGCCTCGGCTTCACCCTCTCGGTGCTCACTGACCGGGCCGAGATCGACCGGGCGGCCGGGATCGCTGCGCGCGCCGCGGCAATGAAGCTTATGCACGGGCCTACCCAGACTGAGCTGTACACACTGACGCGCTACACCGCCCGGCACGCCGCGCAGCACCGCGACGGCCTGGACCTGGAGCTGTTCTTCACTCCGACGGTCGCCGCACGGATCGCGGCCGTCGCAATGCGTCCGCGCGCGTTCAGCGCGCTGGCGCGGCTCCGCGTGGCCGACATGGTCGCCCGCGACCTCGACGAGACGCCGCTGCGCAGCGCACCTGCCGTGTGCCTGCTGCACGCCGACTCGCTGGAGGCCGAGACGTTTCTGCGCGGCGGGGCATGCTTCGAGCAGATCGCGATCGACGTCACCGAGGCCGGGCTGGCCCTTGCCCTGCACAGCGCGCCGATTGAGGTCGGCCTGTCGCATCCCGGCGGTCTGGACCCGTCAGTGCCCAGCGACTGGCATACCAGCATCGCCGAGATCCGCCGCGACCTGCTGGCGGCGTTCGGTGCCGCATCGCAGGCCGTGCCCATCGCCTTCTTCCGGATCGGGTCGCCGACCCGCGAGCCCCAGCGCCGGAGCCTGCGGCGCGCGCAGTCCGACCCGCGGCCGGAGACCGCTCACTACCGCGAGATGACGCGGCGTAACCAGCCGTCGCTCAGCCGGGATGACCAGAGCGCGTTGCGTGCCACGCGGATCCTCGTTGCTGGCTGCGGCAGTATTGGCGGGGCGACGATCGTGCCGCTCGTGCGGCTGGGTGCGGAGCGCTTCGTCCTGTGTGAACCGGGCGACTACGAGCTGAACAACCTCAACCGGCAGGCCGCCGATGTCGGGGACATCGGCCGCAACAAGGCCGAGGTACAGGCGGCCAGGGCCACCGCGATCAATCCTGACGTCGAGATGCTGGTAGAGCCGGCCGGGGTGACGGAGGACAACGTCGACTGGCTGGTCGGCACCACTGACGTCGTGATCGATGGCGTTGACGTGACCGAGCCAGCGGGAATTGCGGCCAAGCGCGCGCTGCATGACGAGGCCTGGCGGCAGCGCCGTCTGGTCATCTCGGGGCTGGATCTCGGCGGCACTCAGGTCGTCTACGGCTTTGATTACCGCGACGGCAGCACCCGCCCGCTCGGCGGGCGTCTCGATGGTGCCCCGGCCGGCATTGACGCGCTGGAGTTCCTTTCGCGCCTGGTGGACCCGCTCGATGTCCCGCGCGAGATGCTCGCCTATACCGAGGCGATGATCAGGGGCCAGGCTGGCTCGGCGCCTCAGCTGGCGCCGACCGCTGACCAGTTCGGCGTGCTGGCAGCCTGGATGGTGCTGGATTTCGCCGCCGGCCGGCCGGTGCGCAAGCGGGTGAAGGTGGCGATCCCGGACCTGGTGATGCCGCGAGGCCGCCGGATCGCCAACGAGACGGCGCGCGCCGTCGAACTGGCGCGCGTCAAGTTCCTGCTGGAATCCGCGCGCCGCCGCGCTAGGACGCGCCCGCGGGCGGAGGCCGAGACGCCGCGGTCGTCGGCCGGGGACGAGTGATGAGCAGGGTTATCGCGCCGACGCCGGAGATGCGCGCCGCCATGCCCGACCTGATCGACGCGCTCGAGCCGGTGTACGTCGCCGAAACAGCTGACGAGCGCGAGGCGGTGTTCTCGTTCCGGTACTCGGTATACGCGCAGGAGCTCGGCCGCAAGCTCGGCAACGCCGACCACGGCCGAGAGCGGGTCCACGACGAGGAGGACGACAAGTCGTACACAACGCTGCTTTACACCGACGACGGCGCTGGCCGACTGACGGGCACGATCCGCATCCGCCGGTGGGGACCAGGGGAGGTGCCCCCGAAGGACTGGGAGACGTTCTCGATGGAGCGCTTCTATGGCCTGCGCGAGATGCCGACGGCGGAGATCGGGCGGCTGATGATCGAACCCGGGCATCGCGGGCAGCTCGGGCTGGTCTCAATGTCGTGTGCCGTGTACCAGCTGTACGCGGGGGAGCTGGCAGCAGATGCCGGGTTCATCAACTGCGCCACCGGCCTGGTGCGCCACTACCGGGTGCTCGGCTTCCGCACCTACGCAAGCCGGCTCGTGCCGACCCTCGACGGCATCGAAGTGCCGCTGCTGCTGATTCCCAGCGATCACGCGTACCTGGCGCAGGTCGGCTCGTTCGTGGCGCCGTTTGTGGACGTCTTTTACGGGCCAGGTAAGCGCGCGCCGGTGGACGTCGAGCGCTGGTCCCACCTCCTGGACGCCGACTCGGCACCCGTTAGGTTCGACACGGCGGCCGTCTGGGAAGGCGTCAACCGCCTTCGGCAGGCCGAGCACCCATCGATAATTGAGACGCTCAGCGAGGACACGGTACGTAAGCTCACCGACAAGGGCTTCCTGATGGATCTTGCGGCAGGCCAGCTACTGACAGAGAAGGGGCTGTCCCAGCGGGAGATCTTCATCATCATCGACGGAGCGTTCGAGGTACACGACAGTGACCGGCGACTGCGGGTGATCGGCCCCGGGGACGTGATCGGTGAGATCGGCTTCTTCGGATCGTCGGGCCGCCGAAGCGCGTCGGTGACCGCGGCGTCCGATGGCCAGGTGCTGGTCCTGCGCCGTCACTTCGTCGACGAGCTGATGAAGAGCGATCCCGCCTGCGCTGCCGAGGTCCTGTTCGCGCTGGCCCGCGTGCTCGCCGACCGTCAGTACATCCCGGCTTCCTGATCCCTGTGCACGGCGGTCAAAATGCCGCGCCCTCATCTCGGCGTCCGGCTGGCGGGTCGCTCGGGACCACCCTCCGGGGGACGGGCGACTCGAGGAGACTGGCCGCCTGCTGCTGGCTCAGCGCGCGGCCCGCGGCCAGCTCGGCGTCCCAATCCTCGGGCGCAATGGCCGCGCGGGCGGGGGCGAGGAACTGCTCGAGCAGTTCCTCTTGCTTGATCGGGATGCCGGTCTTCTGGCGGACGGCTTCCGCGGCGCCGGTCAGACGGGCGGCCCGCAAGCCCTCGCCGAGCTGTGCGGCGTTGGCGGCGCACATTTCGAGGGTTGTGGCGAGGAGCTCGGGGTCGCGGCTGCTGGCGACGTAGTCGGACATGTCGGCCAGCAGGTCGCGGGCCTCCTCTGGACGGCCCGCCCGGAGGCTGACCCCCGCCAGCGACTGCTGGTCTAGGGCCACGCCGAGCATGTCCCCCTGCTTCCGGTCGATCGCGAGCGCCTCCTGCAGCACCTCTGTGGCCCGGTCGAAGTTGCCTGCATCGCTCTCGAGCTGGCCAAGGTTGGTGAGCGCCGCGGCGACCCGCATATCGCTGCCGACGTCGCGGGAGATGGCGGCGCTTTCCTCCAGCAGTGCCCGGGCGGTGTCCAGGTCGCCGAGGTGATTATGGGTGATGCCGAGGCTGTTGAGTTCTCGTGCCTGCTGGTCCCGGTCGCCGAGGTCACGCCAGATCGCCAGGCTGCGCTGCAGGACTGGCACCGCGGCGGCCGGCTCGCTCTGCTGCTGCAGCAGGACGCCGAGCCAGTGCGCCAGCTGGGCCAGCGGTGCCCCGCCGTCCTCGGCGGTCAGGTCGATGGCCCGTTCGAGCCACCGCCGCCCTTCGAGGTGGTCGCCATGGCGGTACCAGAAATGGGCGAGGGCCTGGACCAGCCGCAGGCCGATAGCGGCCCTGTCGTCGTTGTCGGCCGGCTCGGCAGCCGGGATGTCCAGCGACCAGGCCAGCGCCGCCCGCAGATTGTCGTGCTCGGCCTCGAGCCGGTCCAGGGCCGCAAGGTGGCCTGGACCTGAGCTGCGCAGCTGCTCGTCCGCCCGTTCGGCGACCCCGGCGTAGTGCCGGGCGTGGCGACGGCGGGCGTCGTCCAGGTCCCCGGTCTCCTGCAGGCGCTCCAGGGCGTAGTCGCGGATCGTCTCGAGCATGCTTACCCGCGGCTCGCCGTCGGCGCCCTCGGTCACCGTGATCAGGCTGACGTCCAGCAGTCCAGCGGCCACTTCCAGCGGATCGGCTCCGGTCGCCTCGCCGGTCCCGGCTGCCGCGACTGTCGCCAGCGCGTCCAGGTCGCAGCCCCCGGCGAACACCCCGGCGCGGCGGAACGCGGCGGCCAGTTCAGGCTCCAGCAGGTCGTAACTCCAGGCGATGGTGGCCCGCAGTGTCTGCCGCCGTGACGGCTGGCCGGTATCGGCGGCGGCCAGGTCGAGGGTGCGGCCCAGGCGGGCCAGCAGAGCGTGGGGGGACAGCAGCCGGAGCCGGGACGCGGCTAGCTCGATCGCCAGCGGCAGCCCGTCCAGGCGCCGGCAAATGGCCGCGATATCGGCGGCGTTGCCCTCGGTGACAGCGAAGCCCGGCCGGACCAGGTCGGCCTGCTGGACGAATAGCCGAACCGCCCCGCTGGCCGCCACTTCGGCTGCCCCGGTCTCCGCCGGAATCCGCAGCGGCCGCACCGGCAGCTCGTGCTCACCGGCCAGGTGCAGGGGCCGCCGAGAGGTGGCCAGCACCACCACGCCGGGGGCCGCCGCGAGCAGCGCGGCCACCACCTCGGCCGCACCGTGCAGTTGCTCCAGATTGTCGAGCACCAGCAGCACTCGCCGGTCACTCAGATACCCGATCACCGCGTCCGGCCGGTCGGCGCCGACGTCGAGGCTTTCGGCGATCGCCTTCCACATCACCTCGCCGTCGCGGACGGCCGCTAGCGGGACGAAGAATACGCCGTGCGAGAACGCCTGATCCACCGACGCGGCGGCCGCAAGCGCTAGCCGCGTCTTGCCGACTCCGCCGGTGCCGGTAAGAGTCACCACCCGCACCTCCGGCCGGGCGAGCGCGGCGCAGACCCGCTCCAGGTCCTGTTCGCGGCTGATTAGCGGTGTCAGGGGCACCGGCAGCCGGGACTGGGCGCCCAGGCTCTTCAATGGCGGGAACAGGTCCGGCAGGCCGGGACCCACGAGCTCGTAGATCCGTTCCAGTGCCTCGATATCCTTGAGGCGATGCCAGCCAAGGTCCCGCACCGACACTCCGGCCGGCGACCGCGACCGCGCCAGCTGCCACGTCGCATCCGAGAGGACCACCTGGCCACCGTGCGCGGCCGCCGCAATTCGCGCCGCCCGGTGCACGTCCAGGCCGACATAGCCGTCCTCGTGCCGGGTGGGCTCGCCGGAATGCAGTCCCATCCGCAGCCGGACCGGCACTCCATCCGGCCAGTCGTAGCCGGACAGCGCCCGCTGCGCCTCCACGCAGCACGAAACCGCATCGCCGGCGGACTCGAACACCACGAAGAAGCTGTCCCCCTCGGTCCCCAGCTCCTGGCCGTGGCAACTGCTGATGGCGGCACGCATCATAACTCGCTGAGCAGACAAAGCCTCCCCGTACCGGTCACCAAGACGGCTCAGGAGCGCAGTCGATCCCTCGATGTCGCTGAAGAGCATCGTGATCGTCCCGCCGGGCAGTTCCCGCACCCCTCGATTATCACCGCGTCACGCGGCCCGGCGAAGACCAAATAAGCAGTGCGGGAAAGCCCGGCCGGCGAACGGCACAGCGGGCAACGGCGAGCGGGCAGAGCCCGCGCGCGACGGTTGGCCTGACCCGTTGCGATTGCCTGCGCTGACCTGCGGGTACGGATCGGTTGCCGGTGTCGCGATCGGTGCCGCAGGCTCGCTCGCCTACGCTGCGTCTAGCCGATCTTCGGAAACTGAAGCCTGGCTATCCGCCTCCAGGAGGTAAAGCAGCGGCGATGGCAGCGACGATTCTGCTGGCCGAGGATGAGCGCAAGCTGCGCGAACTTGTCCGGTCTTATCTGGAGGGAGCTGGTTTCACCGTCCTGTCCACCGGCTCCGGTGCCGAGGCGCTCAGCCTGGTGAGTTCCGCATCTCCCGACCTGCTGATCCTCGATCTCGGCCTGCCGGACGTCTCCGGCGAAACCGTAGCGCGCGAGATCCGGCAGTCCGGCGGGGGTCCGCCAATCCTCATGCTGACCGCCAAGAGCGCCGAGGAGGATCGGGTCCGCGGGCTCGAGCTCGGTGCGGACGACTACGTGACGAAGCCGTTCAGCCCGCGTGAGCTCGTGCTGCGAGTGCAGGCGATCTTGCGCCGCGGCGGCCAGGGCGCCGGGCCCGAGCCGGTGAGCTACGGCGGCGGCATCGTCGTTGTCGACGAGCCCCGGCGAGCCGTCACTATCCGCGGTGCCGAGGTCGATCTCACTCCCACGGAGTGGGGTATTTTGCTGGCGCTCTGCAGCGTCCCTGGCCGGGTCTACTCCCGGTTCGAGCTCATCAACCGGGTGCGCGGTTACGAGTTCGAGGGATACGAGCGCATCATCGACTCCCACGTCAAGAACCTGCGCCGGAAGATCGAGCGCGACCAGGGCAAACCGGAGATTGTCAAGACCGTGCTCGGCGGCGGGTACCGGCTCGGTCTCGCGCGAGATGAGTGACGGCGTGCCCGGCAGTCGCCAGCCTGCCAGCCGGGACACGCTCGGGCTGCGGCTTGCCCTGAGTTTCCTCGGCGTGGCGCTCGCCGCTGTCGCGCTGCTGACCGGCCTCATCGCGGTGTTCGCCGCCGCCGACATCTCGCACCTGGTGAACCGGCAACGGGCCGACCTGACCGACGGCATTGCGGGCGCGGCGGCCGCTGCCTGGGACCGAAGCAAAAGCTGGCGCGATGCTGACCTGACGCCGGCGCTGTCGCTGGCCTCGCGCGTCGGCGCGGACGCGCAGATCCTGGACGCAAGCGGCCACCGGGTGGCGGTCTCCGGCAGCTTCGGCCGTGAGGCCGGCATGCCCCAGTTCAGCGCGCCGGTCGTGCTGCGCGGGCGGCGACTCGGAGAGGCGATCGTCCGCTTCAGCAGGTCCGGTCTCGGCTCAGCCGATCATGCACTGCGCATCGCGCTGCTGCGCGCCGTGGCAGCCGCCGCCGGGCTCGCTGCCCTAGTCGCGCTCATCAGCGGCCTCGCCGTGTCGCGACGGCTGACCCGCCCTGTCGCCCGCATTATCTCCATCACGCGGGCGATGGGCGGTGGTGAACGCGACGCGCGGGTCGGTCAGCTACCCGGCCCAGGGGAGCTGAAGGAACTCGGGACTGCTCTCGACCAGATGGCCGACCGTCTGGAGCGCAACGAGCAGATCCGGCGCAACCTGGTCGCCGACGTCGCGCACGAACTGCGGACGCCGGTCGCGGTTCTGCAAGCCGGCCACGAAGCGCTGCTGGACGGCCTCATCGAGCCGACACCCGAGCAGCTCGGGTCGCTGCGGGACGAAGTTCTCAGGCTCGCGCGGATGATCGACGACCTTCAGACACTCGCGGCCGCCGATGCTGCCGAGGTCGAGCTGACGCGGCACGTGTGCGACCTGGCCGAGATCGCGGCCACTGCTGCCGACAGCCTGGCCGGGCAGTTCGCGATGGCGGGCATGACACTCGAGCGCAGCCTCGCGCCGGCGCTCATCCTCGCCGATCAGCGCTGGCTGCACCAGGTGGTGACCAATCTGCTGACGAACGCGCTCAAGTTCTCGCCGGCCGGCGGTACCGTTCGCGTCGACTGCGGCCCCGAAGGACCGCTCGCGGTCCTGCGCGTGGCCGACTCGGGCGTCGGCATTCCTGCCGAGGACCTGCCGCGGATCTTCGATCGCTTCTGGCGCGGACGGCAGGCGGCTCAGACATCCGGCAGCGGAATCGGACTGGCAATCGCGGCGGAGATGGCCCGTGCCCATGGCGGCACGCTGACAGCCGCTAGCGAGCTGGGGCGCGGGACGCAGCTGACGCTCTCCCTCCCGCTCGCCTGAATCGCGTGCTCAGGATGCGCACCGGCTGCAGAAGCGCGCTTCGGGCGTCTGCCGGAGCCTGCCGGACTGAATCTCGCCGGCGCAGTCCTCGCAGCGGCCGAACTCACCAGCCGACAATCGGCTCAGCGCCCGATCAGTCTCGGCGAGGGCGTGCCGTGCGGCAACCGCGCGGCGCGAGAGCATGCGCAGTGACGTGCGCGGCTCCCCGGCCAGTGGTAGCTGTGTGCCGGCGTCATGAAAGGCGACGCATACCTCCGTCAGCTCCTGCAGGCGATCGCGCCAGCGTTGCTCGAGCAGCGCACGCCAGCGAGCGCTGCCGACCGTGCCGCGCCGCGGGCGCGGCGTTCTGACCTCCAGCACTGTCATGGGGGCCCCCTCCTGACCGTCAGCGTGCTCACCCGGCGGCCCGCGGAGCGGGCACGGCATGGTCGGGCAGCAGAAGTTCTCTGCCGCTGCGCGGCCGGGGAACACGGGAAACGAGGTCCGCGGTGTACGCCGGGCCGCCCGACGTTTCCCGCCGCACGGACTCGGCGGCCAGCGCCCGCCTGATTCGGTCGGCTGCGTCCGCGGGGAGCGCGGGTAGCTCCTGACTGGCCAGGATCCCGGCAACGTCAGGGAGCCGGACTTGCGTGCTTCGCGCGCCGGGGTGCGGCTGGCGCCTGGCCTGACTTCCACGTCCACTGTCCACTGACTCGGTCCTCTCAGAGTGCTGCACTGCTGAATACATCTCAGACAACCTGCCGAGGGTGGAGACTGCGAACCTTCGCTGTGAAGATGGGATGGAGAGCCGGACGTCCTGGCGGGCCTGCGGTGCCCGCGACCGCAGGCACCGCCCTTCTGCCCCGCTCTGGAGCAGGCGAGCTTGCGGGCGCCCGCACCACTCCGTGTTCACTTCAGCGCTTACCGGTGCGGATCAGATGGCGCCCTTGTGGAGGCGATGTGGAGATTGACGCTGCACGAGATCAGCAGGCCAGGCCGCTAAGGTGCTGAGATGCCGAGATACCTGGCGCTGCTCCGCGGCATCAATGTCGGCGGCCGGAACAAGGTCGCCATGGCCGACCTGCGAGAGCTGGCGGCCGGGCTCGGGCACGGGAACGTGTCTACCTACATCCAGAGTGGCAACCTGCTTTTCAGCTCCGCCCGGACGGATGCGGGGTTGCTGGCAGGCGAACTGGAGCGCGAGATCGTCAGCAGGCTCGCAGTGCAGCCGGCCGTCGTGGTCATCTCGGCAGCCGAACTCGCGCGGGTGATCGCGGACAACCCGTACCCGGATGAGACGAACCCGAAGGCACTGCACGCAGTCTTCCGGCAGGAGGAGATCAGCCCCGATGGCGTCGCGGCCGTCGCCCGTGCCGTCCAGCGGGCACGCGAGGCAGGCAGCGCCGAAGACGCCGCGATTGTCGGCCGCACGCTGTTCCTGAGGGCGCCGGACGGGTTCGGTCGCAGTGACCTTGCTGCGCAGCTGTCCCGGTCCGCGGCTCAGTCCGGCGGTACGGCACGGAACTGGGCGACGGTCACCACGCTGATGAGCTTGCTCGCGGCGACAGGCTGACGACCGAGGGCGGTTGTTACCTGCCTCTGGCGGCAGGAATGATGGGGGAATGAGTCCTGTATCACGTGGTTTCCACGGGCGTCGCCGCGAGCCCGAGGCCGAAGCGGGACGCGTGCCGCCCGGACAGTACGTCACGACCGACTTTCCGGTTTTGTCGGCCGGGCCGACGCCGCACACGCCGCTCGATCAGTGGTCGTTCTCGATCCGGCAGGACGGTGACACGACGAAGTCATGGAGCTGGCCGGAGATCGGCGCGCTGCCGGCCGAGGACGTGACAGTGGATATCCACTGCGTTACCAAATGGTCGAAGCTCGGTACCCGGTGGCGGGCCGTGTCCATCGACACACTGCTGGCCCAGGTCGACCATCAGGCCAGGTTCGTGCTGGCGTTCTGCGATGGCGGCTACACGACGAACCTTCCCCTTGCCGACGTGACCAGCGGGCAGGCCTGGCTGGCCTACGGCTACGACGGCTCCCCGCTGCCTCCCGAACACGGCGGCCCGGCGCGCCTGCTCGTCCCGCACCTGTACTTCTGGAAGAGCGCCAAGTGGGTGCGCGGCCTCGACCTGCTGCCGTCGGATCAGCCTGGCTTCTGGGAGCGTTACGGCTACCACAACTACGGAGACCCATGGCGGGAACAGCGGTACGCGGGCGACTGACCTGGGAGCTCGCGACCGTTGCGGCGATCAGGCCGGAGACGTCCTCGGTCCGCACGATCGAGCTGGAGGTGCCGCACTGGGCTGGCCATCGGGCCGGGCAGCATCTGGACATCCGGCTGACTGCTGACGACGGCTACGTGGCCGAGCGGTCGTACTCGATCGCGTCAGCACCGGCCGAGGGCGTCGCTCTGACCGTGGAGCGGCTCGACGACGGTGAGGTCTCGCCGTATCTGACGGAGGAACTGCGGCCTGGCGACGAGATCGAGCTACGCGGTCCCATCGGCGGCTACTTCGTCTGGGATGGCGACGATTCCGCAACTCCGCTGCTGCTCGTAGCGGGCGGCTCGGGTGTAGTGCCGTTCCGCTCTATGCTGCGCCACCGGGGCCTGATCGGCAGCACGGTGCCCGTCCGGCTGCTG
Source organism: uncultured Actinomycetota bacterium (assembly GCA_963711535.1). GTDB lineage: Bacteria > Actinomycetota > Actinomycetes > Streptosporangiales > Streptosporangiaceae > JAJYUU01. Next base: position 943,277 of record CAVQEN010000020.1, read on the forward strand.
TTGTCGGCGCGCTCCCTCCCGGACGTGATCTACCGGGACGAGCTTGACCACCTACCCGGCGGCGTCGAGGTTACCTGCACGCTGACCCGCCAGCAGCCGCCCGGCTGGACGGGCCACTCTGGCCGGGTCGACAGCGCGCTGCTGTCACAGGTTGCCTGGCCCGCGGACCAGAAAGCACTGGCGTTCGTCTGCGGCCCGACGCCGTTCGTCGAGACGGTAGCCGCCGCGCTTGTCGGCATCGGCTATCCGCCCGACCGAGTCAAGACCGAGCGCTACGGCGGAGCGGAGGGATCATGATCGGCGGCTTCTGGAACGACGTTGGGGACAGCGTTATCGACGACGGCATGCGAGACAACGGTGTCAGAGACGACACCGCACTCGACGGCAACGCCATGGGCGGCCTGCTGAACGAGATCTTCAGCACGGAGATGACAACCGCTGTCGGCACCTGCGCGTTCTGCGGCACGGCCCGGCAGCTTGCTGAGGCGATCGTCTACTTCCGGTCGCCCGGCGCGATCATGCGCTGCCGGACCTGCACGGCCGTCCTTCTCCTGGTCACCCGGCGCGCCGAGATGAACTGCGTGGACCTGAGCGGCCTGGCTGCACTGGAGGTGCCTTAACTGACGTCCGCCGGAGCCGCGGGCGGCGCCGCAGCTGGCGGAGCAGGCGGAGCCGGCCGGCGCCGGCGCGCCAGGACGAGCGCGAGCACCAGCAGGATCAGACCGATGAGTATCGCGGCGCCGTAGCCCCCGAGCTTCGCGCTCGAGTGGTGCACGGCATCGATCACGGCGTGCTGCGGAGTGCCGAACCGTGCGTTCGTGCTGATCGCATCACGCCCTGCGGCTGCGGTCACGGTGAGCTTGACCAGGCTGGCCGCAGCGTGCAGTGCGCCCACCGGGTTGATCAGCCCGAAGCCGACCTTCGTGTTGTAACCGCCGGCCGGATGGTAGCTCGCAGACTCCGCGAGCGCTCGCGCGACCTCGGCCGGGGTGATGTCCGGATAGACGGCCTTGAGCAGCACGATCGTGCCGACGACCCAGGCGGTGCTCGAGTAGTCACCCCACGCCGTGTACGGATCGTTCCCCGGCCCGGTCGCGAATAGCACGTTGTCCGGAGCGGCGACCAGGACCGAGCTGTTGGCCGTTGTCTGGACCCGCTTCGCCGGCTTCGGCAGCCCGGTCAGGGATGTCCCGGTGAAGTTGATGACGCCGGGCAGGCTGTCCGGGTAGGCCGGGCTGCTCGGCGTGCCGCCCAGGTCGAGCGAGCTGCCGACGACGATGACGTGTTTTGACACCGCGTAGGCCACGGCTGCGTCCAGCGCGGGAGAGTCCTGGTTGCCGCTCTCGAAGGTAACGACCACGCCAGCACCGTGGTTGACCGAGTACCTGATGGCCTTCGCGACGATGTTCTGCCAGACGCCGTTCTTCTGGTACTGGTCGCCGCGGCCGCCGCTGTTGAAGTCCGCGATGCGCACGGCCAGGACGCTGGCGCCCGGAGCGCGGCCGATCGTGCCGAACGGGTTGGTGCCGGTCGGCCCGCTGCCCGCGATCAGCGACGCCAGGATGGTGCCGTCGACGGCGGAGGCACCAGCGGCCGGGGCATAGTCGGGGCCGGTTGTCAGCTTTCCGGCCAGCCCGGTGACCGGGTCCACGGCTGTGCTCAGCACCGCGATCTTGACGCCCTGTCCGCGGGTGATCTGCCAGGCCTGCAGCATCTCCGCCAGCAGGCGACTGCGCGCCCCGGACGGAAACGTGGTCGTGGCGGCCGCGGTCGCTGCGCGGAACGGCCTTGCCGGCGCCGATGCAACGGAGCGCGCGGTGGTCCGCGCAGCACGTGCCGGAGAGCCGGACGCCGGCGAAGCGCCGGCCAGGGCTGCGGTCACGGCGAGCAGCGTCGCGCCGGCGGCGGCGGCGATCCGGGGACGAGTCAGCACGAGATGTCCTTCATGGCGCAGGGGTTGCCGTGGTGGCTGGTCAGAGTCTTCTCCAGCACGGTGAGGATGCCGGTGCCGAGCGAGGCGGGCTCGCTGCTCGCAGCAGCGGCGGCACCGGGCATGCCGTCGGTGTAGCCAGCGGTATAGAGGAAGATGTACGGCCCCGCGATCTGGACCCCCGAACTGGCGCGCGCAGGGTTGGTGAACGTGCCGGCGATCGTGCCGCTATAGGGCACCGCATCCAGGCCAGCGGCAGGATGCATCGGCTCCAGGTCACTCAGAGCCTTGCCAGCCGCCGACGCCGACGGCAGCACGCCGATTCCGACCGTTGCGGCCAGGGCCCCGTTCCCGCCGGTGTAAGTAGCCCGGAGCATCGTGGTGCAGTCAAGCGAGCGGATCGCCTGCTCGCCCGACACCCCGAGGGTTGCCCGGCAGGTCGACCGCGGGGCAATGCCGACAAGAGTCGCCGTGGCGTTATGACCCTCGGCGTTCTGGTACGTGATCGTCGACGGGAAGATCGTGCCGGCGGGCAGGCGCTGCCAGCGAGTGGCGATCTCTTCCGACAGTGCAGCCGCGACTTCGGCCTTCGTGGCCGCGCGTGTCATCTCCCGCGCGAGCGCGATGCCGCCACCAGCGACTCCGACCAGGCCCAGGACGATCAACGTGACGAGAACAGTCAGCCGCCAGCCGCGCCGCGGAGCCGACGGGACAGCGGGACGTGCTGCCGCCGCTGCAGGCTCCACGGGCGCCGGCGCGCTGCCGGGCGACCCTGGTTCCGCGGCTGCCGGCGCGCTGGCCGGCGGTACCGGCTTTGCGGCCGGGGGTACCGGCGGTGGTCCGCCACCGGGGCTAGCCTCGGGCGCTGCCAGCCCGGGCTCTGCGGCGTCGGCGGGAATCGGAGCAAGGCTGCCGGGCTCCGGCTCGGTCAGATCGGTCATCTCTTTCCTCAGGTATGACGGCTGGACGTGCACGCGAACGAGGTCAGGACGGGGCAGGCTGAGACGGACCAGCGGGCGGATCGGGTAGCGCTACTGCCGGCGGGGCGGACGACACCGGGCGGTTGCGGCGTCTGCGGCCAGCGACGACCGCCAGGGCGGCCAGCGCGACAAACGCCAGGAACGCGGCAACCGACACGGCCAGCAGGACGGCAATGAGTCCGTGGTTGCGCGGGACCACCACGATCGGCCCGGCAGCAGAGCCGAACCGCCCCGATGCCGGCAGTCCGCCCGACCGCGCAGGCGGGGCCGCTGCCAGTTCGCGGGCCGCGGTCAGGGCCGCCGCCGCGTCCACTTCGCCGAAGCCAGTCCTCGGGCTGTACCCGCCGGCCGGGCGGCGCTGTGCCGAGCGGACGATCGCCTGCATGACCCTGGCCGGCGTAAGGCTCGGGTACTTCGACCGGATCAGCGCGGCTACCCCGGCCACGAACGCCGACGCCGGGCTAGTTCCGCTGCCGGACAGATACGAGGTGCCGGGGCCGTCGCCTACCACGTTGACGCCGGGCGCCGAGACGACCACCGAGGAGTTCTGATCGGAGAACGACGCCCGCGTGCCGCTCCCGGAGACGGCGGCCACCGAGATGACGCCCGTGAACGATGCCGGGTAGGAGTACGGCGTGAACGCACTGCCGCGCGTGCCGTCGTTACCGGCTGCCGCGACCACGACCACGTTGTGCGCGATCGCGTACGCCAGCGCAGCCCGGACGCTTCTCGTAGCCTCGGTGCTGCCCAGCGACATGTTGATGACCGATGCTCCGTGCGTGACTGCGTACCGGATGCCGTCGGCGATCGCGTCGTCGTAACCGGCGTTCAGGTTGTAGACGTAGAAGCCCGGTTCCTGGTCGTCCAGGATGACCCGCACCGAGAGGATCTTCGCCTCCGGCGCGACGCCGATCACGCCCTGCGCCCGCCCCGGCCCGCTACCGTGCCCGGCGATGATCGAGCCGATATACGTGCCGTGCAGGTGCGGCGGCTTGTAGCCCGGCGGATTGGCGCCGGCGGTGTAGTCCGGACCGACCGTGACCTGACCGGTGAGGTCGGGCGAGTTGGGGCGGACACCGGTATCGAGAACCGCGACCGTGACCCCGCTGCCCTTGCTCTGTGCCCACGCCGCTGGGACGTCGATCTGGCGCAGCACGGTGAGGTCGTCCGCGCGGACCTGCTGTCCGATGTTCTGGGCCGACGCGGGGCCGGGAGCGCCCAGCACCAATCCGAGCGCGAGCACGCCGCCCGCCGCCGCCGCCCAGCCCGCCGTCCGGAACCTCAGCATGACCACTCCGCGCTGTGGCAGTTGACGGTCACCGGCCGGGTCAGCGGGCTGAGAATCTGCCCGGCCAGCTGAGCCGCAGGCGCGAACACTGACGGGCGAGCTTCCTGGCCGTGCCCGGCGGGCTCGCCGTCGGCGTAGCCCGCCACGGTCAGCACCACGAACGGTCCCTTTTGCCCGATGGTGCCAGCCTGCCGGGCGTCCGGGCTGAACAGCGCGCTCACGGATCCTGGCAGCGCGAGCGCGCGGAGGGCAATCGAGTTGCTGAGGCTTGCCCGCAGCCCGGCCGCAAAGGCAGCCGCCTGGCGCGCGCCCGGGAACGCGAGCACGCCGACGGTGTAGAGCACGCCCTGCAGTTGATCCACGTAGGTAGCGCGCAGTCCGGCCTGGCACCGGTCGCGGGCCGCGAGCCGCGCGACGCTGGCCTCGACGGCTCTGCCGCACGCCGAGCCGGGAGCGATACCCGTCCTGCTGGCCGTCTCCGTAGTGAGCAGCGCGGTGGAGTACGACAAGCGAGCCGGGAAGATTTGCCCAGCCGTCAGCGTGCGCCACCGGTCCGCCATGGCCGTCGCCGCGGCAGCGGCTCGCTGCGCAGCTGTCGGCGGCCGCGTGCTGTCGGCGTGTGCCGCCAGTCCCGTTACCACCGCAACTGCCAGGCACACCACTGCAGCCAGGGTCAGAAGGACCACCGGGAGACGGTGGTTCGGCTGAGTGGCGGCTGAGGCGGACAGTTCGGAAGGATCCCCCGAAGTCACACCAAGACAGTAGAACCAAAGTATATGCCGACTCAATAACCAGCGGATAACAAAGATCGCAGGTCGGGGCGGGGCGTCAGAGGACCGGATACCCCGCGCGGAAACCGCCGGATCAGTCTGCCGACAGCTCCCGCCACGCGGCCCGGGCCGCAGGTGCCCACCGCGCGTGCCGCTCGCGGAACAGCGCAGCCGCAAGGCTGCCACTCCATTGCGCCGGCAGCAGCTGCCGGGGCAGGTCCGGATCTGTCCACGGGAATCCCCGCCAGGCGTGCACGAGCTCGATGCTGCGCGCCAGCCGATCAGGCACTGCATCGGCGCCGGCGAACTCAGCCACGAACTCGTCGTACTGCCGGGTGATCGCGGCCAGGTCGAACGCCTGCGCCACCAGGCCGGCCAGGTCTCCGCCACCCGCATGCGTGCCAGTGAACACGTGCGCGGTGGCCGCCAGCCCGGCCTCGGCGAGGATCGCCTGGACCTCCTCGCGACGGTCCGCGTGCGTGCTGACCCACACGCCCGGACCCGGACTCCCGAAACCCGCCCACGTCAGGCGGCTGCGCAGTACATGCCGGGCGGCGCGGTCGCTCTCCGGCGCGCGCGCGAGCACCAGTAGCCAGGTGCCGTCCCACTCACGGAGGCCGGTGCCGAAGCCGTAGATCCGCTCCGTGCCCTCGGTGAGCAGCCTGTCACCCGCCTCGGTGAGCTCCCACCGAGTCCGCCGTCCGATGCGCTCGGCCGTAAGCCAGCCATCGGCAGCCGTGCGCATCAGCGCCTGCCGGGCTGCCTTCTCCTCGATGGCCAGCCGCGCCATCGCCGCGATGACGGCCGACGTCCAGACACGCCCGCCCGCGGGCATCACGTACTCGCCCAGGACGGTGAAGAGCAGTCCGCGCGCGCTCGCAGCCCCGGCGGCATGCCGGCGCGACAGTGCGGGATCGGCAACAGCACCCCCGAGCTGTGCGTCAGCCGCGACGGAAGCGGGCATACTGCCACCTTTCTGGCCCGGCACTACAGGCTGCCGCGCCCTCGATATTCTACGTTTCCTTGACGTAGACTTATGTCATTGTAGAACTTAGGATGCTGACACAGGCAAGCTTCGCTCGCGCCCGTGGGGTTCACGCCGATGACACAGCCGAAAGCAGCACGAGATGTTCCGCAGGATGCGCCCGTCGACTTCCGGGTGCGCCCGGAGGATTACCGGCACTGGCGCCTGTCGTTCGACGGCCCGGTGGCGACGCTCACGATGGACGTCGCCGAGGACGGCGGCCTGGTGCCCGGCTACGAGCTGAAGCTCAATTCCTACGACCTCGGCGTCGACATCGAGCTGTACGACGCGGTGCAGCGGCTGCGGTTCGAGCATCCTGAGGTCCGGGTCGTCGTGCTGACCAGCGGCAAGGACAAGATTTTCTGTGCCGGTGCGAACATCAGGATGCTCGCGGGCTCCGCGCACGCCTGGAAGGTGAACTTCTGCAAGTTCACCAATGAGACCCGCAACGGCATCGAAGACGCCACCGAGCATTCGGGGCAGTCTTACCTCGCGGCCCTGAACGGCACGGCGTCCGGCGGAGGGTACGAGCTAGCGCTGGCCTGCGAGCACATCGTGCTCGTGGACGACCGCTCCTCGGTGGTGTCACTGCCCGAGCTGCCGCTGCTCGGCGTTCTCCCCGGAACTGGCGGCCTTACCCGGGTGACCGACAAGCGGCATGTCCGGCGTGACCTCGCCGACTACTTCGCCACCCGGCCTGAAGGCATCGGAGGCGCGAAGGCCGTGCAGTGGCGACTGGTCGACGAAGTCGCGCCCCGGCCCGGGTTCGATCAGGCCGTGGCCGAGCGTGCGGCCGCGCTGGCCGCGCGTTCCGGGCGCGATGTCAGCGCGGCCGCCGGAGCAGCGAGCCTGGGAATCGAGCTCACCGAACTTCAGAAGCTGCGCGACGCCGACAGCATCCGGTACCGCTGGGTGACCGCCCGGCTCGACCGCTCCGCGGGCACTGCCACCATCATGGTCACTGGCCCCGACGAGGACGCGCCGGATGCCGATGGCATGCACGCCCGCGGCGCCGCGTTCTGGCCGCTCGCCATGACGCGGGAGCTGGACGATCTCGTCCTCGACCTGCGCACGAACGAGCCGGAGATCGGCACCTGGCTGCTGCGCACTAGCGGGGATTCGCGGCGGGTGCTTGCTTACGACGAGCTCCTGCTCTCCGGCCAGGGCGACGACTGGCTGGCGAACGAGATCGTGCACTACTGCAAGCGCACGCTGAAGCGCCTGGACGTGACCAGCCGCAGCCTCATCGCGCTGATCGAGCCGGGAAGCTGCTTCGCCGGCTCGCTGCTCGAGCTCGCCCTCGCGGCCGACCGGTCGTTCATGCTGTCCGGCGTCTTCGAGGACGCTGGCGCTGCCGCCGCCAGCACTGACGGTGCCGCCGTCGGCCCGGGCGCCCAGCCCGCGGCGATTACCGTGGGGCCAATGAACCTCGGCCCGCTGCCGATGGGTAACGGGCTCACCCGGCTGCAGACCCGGTTCCTCGGCGATCCCGACGGCCTGGCAGCGGTCGAGAAGCGGACCGGTGACGCTCTCGACGCAGCCGAGGCCGCGGAGCTTGGCCTGGTCACGTTCGCTCCCGACGACCTCGACTGGGATGACGAGATCCGGCTGGCGACAGAGGAGCGCGGGAGCTTCAGCCCCGACGCCCTCACCGGCCTGGAGGCGAACTACCGGTTCGCCTGCCCGGAGACCATGGAGACGAAGATCTTCGGCCGGCTCACCGCCTGGCAGAACTGGATCTTCAACCGGCCGAACGCGGCCGGCCCGGACGGCGCGCTGCGCCGGTACGGGACCGGGCGGCGGGCGGAGTTCGACAGGAAGCGAGTCTGAGTCATGACCACTGTGCCCGCCGGCGGGGCAGCCGACTACACCGAGAAGATCCCGAACAACGTCGACCTTCACGACGACCGGCGGCTCCAGCGTGCGCTGGAGTCCTGGCAGCCGAACTTCCTGAACTGGTGGGAGTCGATGGGACCGACGCTGCCGACCCAGGACGTGTATCTGCGCACGGCGATCAACGTCGGACGCGAGGGCTGGGCGCACTTCGGGCACGTGGCGATGCGCGACTACCGGTGGGGAATCTTCCTGGCCGAGCGGGACCCAGGCCGGACGATCGGCTTCGGCGAGCACAAGGGGGAGCCGGCCTGGCAGCAGATCCCGGGGGAATACCGCTCCGAGCTGCGGCGGCTCATCGTCATCCAGGGCGACACCGAGCCCGCGTCGGTGGAGCAGCAGCGCAACCTGGGCGCCACCGCGCCGAGCCTGTATGACCTGCGGAACCTCTTCCAGGTGAACGTCGAGGAAGGCCGCCACCTGTGGGCGATGGTCTACCTGCTACAGGCCTACTTCGGCCGTGACGGCCGGGAGGAGGCCGAGGACCTGCTCCGGCGCAACTCCGGCAGCGAGGACAGCCCGCGCATCCTCGGCGCGTTCAACGAGGAGACGCCCGACTGGCTGTCGTTCTTCATGTTCACCTACTTCACTGACCGGGACGGCAAGTACCAGCTCGGCACGCTCAAGGAGTCGGCCTTCGACCCGCTGTCGCGCACCTGCGAGTTCATGCTCAAGGAAGAGGCGCACCACATGTTCGTCGGCACCACCGGAGTCGACCGGGTGGTGGAGCGCACCGCGCAGCTGATGGCGGCGCACGACACCGACGACGCCGCCGAGATCGCGGCCCGGGGCGCGATCCCGCTTGCGGTCATCCAGAAGTACCTGAACTTCCACTACTCCGTCTCGCTCGACCTGTTCGGCGGTGAGACGTCGACGAACGTCGCGAACTACTACACCGCCGGGCTCAAGGGCCGCTGGATGGAGGACCGCCGGAAGGACGACCACAAGCTCACCAGTGACGCGATCCTGGTGGATGCTCTCGTCGACGCCGGTTCGAGCGAGCAGAGCATCGGGCAGACCGAGGTCCTGGCGCTCACCGGGCTCAACACCGACCTGCGGCGCGAGTACATCTCGGATTGCCAGAGCGGCGTGAACCGGTGGAACAAGATCCTCGCCGAGGCCGGGCTGCAGCAGCGCCTGAAGCTGCCGCACGTGGCTTTCAACCGGAAGGTCGGAGTTTTCGCCGCGATCGAGGCATCACCGGACGGTGAGATCCTGTCCGCCGACCAATGGGATCAGCGCAACGGTGCCTGGTTGCCCACCGACGTCGACAAGACCCACGTCCGCTCGCTCATGCAGCCCGTGCACGAGCGCGGCAAGATCGCCGCCTGGATCGCGCCGCCACGCAACGGGATCAACGGCAAGCCGTTCGACTACGAGTACGTCCACCTTGCCTGACCACTGGTACAACGTCAGCATGACTCCCGATCTGGCTGACGTCCTCGCTGCCCGCGCGCGGATCGCGCCGTACCTGCCGCGCACGCCGCTGTACAGCTACCCGGCACTCGACCTGCTGACCGGCGTCGAGCTCCGGGTGAAGCACGAGAATCATCAGCCAGTAGGCGCGTTCAAGGTCCGCGGCGGAGTGAACCTGATCAGCCAGCTCAGCGCGGCCGACCGCGCCCGGGGCGTCGCTTCCGCGTCGACGGGCAACCACGGCCAGTCGATTGCCTACGCCGCCCGGCTGTTCGGCGTCGCTGCCACTATCTTCATGCCGGAGCGGGCCAACCCGGTGAAGGTCGAGTCGATGCGCGCGCTGGGCGCGGACGTGGTCTTCTCCGGCCTCGATTTCGACGACGCCCGGGAGCAGTGCGAGAAGGTCGCGGCCGAGCGCGGATATCGCTACATCCATTCAGGAAACGAGGCCGACCTCATCTCAGGCGTCGGCACCTACGCGCTCGAGATCGCTGAATCCTGGCCTGAGGTCGACGTCATCGTCGTGCCAGTCGGCGGCGGCAGCGGCGCGGCCGGCACCTGCATCGTCGCGAAGGCGGTGCGTCCGTCGATCCAGGTGATCGCGGTCCAGGCCGAGGCGGCACCGGCCGCGTTTCGCTCGTGGCGGGCACATGCACTCCTCACTGACTCCACGAGCACGTTCGCGGAAGGCCTCGCCACCCGGACCGCGTTCGAGCTGCCGCAGCAGATCCTGCGGGAGCTGCTCGACGACTTCGTGCTGGTCTCCGAGGACGTGCTGGCGGACGCAACCCGGCTGCTGATCGAGAAGACCCGCAACCTGGTCGAGCCGGCTGGTGCTGCCGCGTTCGCCGCAGTGCTCGCCGATCCGGACCGGTTCGCCGACCGGAAAGTCGCCGTCGTCTGCAGCGGCGGCAACATCAGCCCGGCGCAGCTCACCTCGCTGTTCGCTGCCTCCGACCTCGACGACGACTGAGGCAGTAGCCTTCCGGTATGCCGGATACAACGTCACAAGTGCCGCCAGAGATCGAGGGCTATCTCATCGAGCTGTTCGCTCACGCTGGCCAGATTGGCGGCTCCCTTGGCGGCAGCCGAGCCGGAGCTCGCGGGGGAGCGCGCGGCGGCGCGCGCGGGGCGACCAGGCTGACGACGAAAGTCGAAGAACGCAGCGGTGACGTCCCGGGCTCGGCCGAGCAGGTGTCCGGGCGGCTGACGCAGGCGTTCCCGAAAGCCATCCCCCTGCCTGCGGGTGACCATCTCCGGTTCGCCGTGCCGCTGGGCCTTACCGGACTGCAGCAGATAGTCGTCGACGCTGAATTCCGGCCCGCCGGGGACGGGCACGTGCACGTGCTGCTCCGGGGATTTGGGAAGGAGGGAATCCTCAGCCGCAAGCCGACCCGGGTTGTCACCGATCAGGCCTGGACGGCGATCACCTCCGCCGCCGCGACCTGATCAGCCCTGGACGCCGATCGTGCCGACTCGCGGCGACGCCGCGTTCAGGCCACCAGGCATCGGGCCGGGCGAGCGGTTTTCCGCCGATGTGCAGCGACGGGTGGACACGCCCGTCGTGGATGTGGCTGAGGGGGTGCGATAGGCCCGCCAGATCCGCAATCAAGTCGCAGATGTCGCGGTGGCCGGATAATTCCGGATGTTGATCGTCCGCAATGCCGCGTATCGTGCCGACATGGCTATCGCTCGTGACCCCAGCATTGTTCTGGACTGCCCCGATCCCGGTGTCCTCGCGACCTTCTACGCCGCGCTGCTCGACTGGACGCCCAAGGTTTCCTCCGACTGGGCTGAGATCAGCGCGGAGGACGGCCAGTGCATCTCGTTCCAGGAGGTGCCTGATTTCAGTCCGCCTCAGTGGCCGACGCAGGACGGGCCGCAGCAGATGCACCTCGATGTCGTCGTGGACGACCTCGACACCGCGGAAAAAGCCGTTCTCGAACTCGGCGCAACCAAGCATGAGCACCAGCCGGGGACAACCTTCCGCGTGTTTCTCGACCCGGCCGGGCATCCGTTCTGCCTGTGCGAGGCGTGACGCGCGCAGTGAGGTGACCTGATGCGGGAGACGCTGGACCCGGCTGACGTGGTCGCCGCGGCGGCGGCGGCCGAGGCTGCGCTGCGATCGGTCGTCCGCCTCGACTGGTCGGTCCGGGCCGGTCCGCTCGACTGGGACGTGGAGCAGACAATCACGCACATGCTCGGCGCGACCGCGAAGTACACCCTGTACCCGGCCAGCCGGTGCGAGCACTTCATCGGCCTGTCGGTGACGCGCTGGCCGGACGCGACCCACGAGGAGCTCATCGACTGCATCGTGCCGGCGGCCTCCGGCCTGGCGGCAGTCGCGGCGGTCACGCCGCCTGATGTGCGCGCATACCACGTCACCGGACCGTCCAGTGCCAGCGACTACGTCGGTCGCGCCTGCGTGGAGCTCCTGGTGCACACCGACGACGCCCTCAGCGGTCTCGGCGTCGCGTTCACGCCGCCTGCGGAGCTGTGCGAGCGGGTGCTAACGCAGCAATTCCCGGCTGCCGCGGACCCGGCTGCCGCGGTCCAGGGCGACGCCTGGCACGGCCTGCTGGCAGCCACCGGCAGGCGGCCGGTTCCGGCGTCTCCGCGGAAACCCGCCAGCGGCCGACCGGCTCCTGGCGTGCGCTGACCATCCATACGTTTCCGCGGAAACGTACGGGCGGCGCCGGGCTCAGGGGACGAGCGCTGATGCGCCCAGCGGAAGCCCGGCGCTACCGAGCCGGCGAACGCTGGGCGGTCGCCTTCTTGGCGGGCGCGCGGCGCGTGTCGCGCACGTAGATCGCCCCTGGCCGGCCGGGCCGGCGCTGCGCCGCTCGAGCTCGAAGAGCGTCGTCGCGGTCATCAGGTCGCTGAGCTTGGCGTACCCGTAGTTGCGCGAGTCGAAGTCCGGCTGCTGTTTCGTGATCAGCGTGCCGACCTGACCGAGGGCCGCCCAGCCATCGTCGTCCGAGGCTGCCTCTACGGCGCTGCGGAGCTGACCTACAAGGCCGGCGTCACGCTTCAGCTGAGCGGCCGTGGCGCGCCGGGTAGCGGCCGGTGCCGCGTCGGCCGCCCCGGCCTCAGCCACGGCCGCGGGGCGCAGGTTCTCGATATAGATGAACTTGTCGCAGGCGGCTACGAACGGCTTAGGCGTCTTGCGCTCACCGAACCCGTACACCGTCAGTCCTGACTCCCGCAGCCGGGAGGCGAGCCGGGTGAAATCGCTGTCGCTGGACACCAGGCAGAATCCGTCGAACCGGCCCGAGTACAGCAGGTCCATCGCGTCGATGACCATCGCCGAGTCCGTCGCGTTCTTGCCGGTCGTGTACGCGAACTGCTGGATGGGCTGGATGGACTGCGCGAGCAGCTGGTCCTTCCAGCCCTTCAGGCTCGTCCCGGTCCAGTCTCCGTAAGCGCGCTTGACGTGCGCCGTGCCGTACTTGGCGACCTCCGCGAGAAGCCCGTCGGTGATGCTGGGCTGAGCATTGTCCGCGTCGATCAGAACCGCCAGCCTGGCAGCGTTCTCGCTCACTCCGACCTCTTTCCGCTGGTAAGTCGCTCAGGGTGCGGGCCGGCGTTCCGGAGCCGGCAGCCGCTGAATTCGACGGTCGAACCGGCAACCCGCCGCCAGAACGGCCAGATCGACGGCGTGATCCGCAGTTCGATGCCGGCTGTCGCGTGCCGGCCGATCAGGTCGTCGAGGATGACCTGCTCGGTGGCGTCGGCCGGCTCCGCGCTGACCCAGTAGCCGCCGACGTCGTGCGGACGGAACGAGCCAGCGGGTAGCTGATAGGCGTACAGCCGGCACGCCCGCATGCGGGCCAGCCACGCGGTTTCGACGACGTGGATCCGGGTCGCGGCGCTCTGGCCGAAGAACTGCTCCCGGTCCTCGGCCGACGTCGCGGACACCTGCCAGATACAGCCGCGCGGGCAGTCCCGCGGGAACCAGAACATCGGCGCGTGCCGGGAGTCCACGGCCCACACGAGCGGCTGGCCCCCGCCGGCCGGAGCGCGCGGCCGGAACCGGCTCAGCGAGGCGTCCTCACTGAAATGCCAGAGTGCGAAGCTGCCCTCGCCCGGGTACGGCGGCGCCGGCTCGCGCGCAAGCTCGCTCACCGGGTAGCTGGCTTCCATCAGCGAAGGACTCCTGCCCGCAGGTTCGGGTTGTGCATCTCGTTGATACCACTGTTGAGCGGCGTCCGGCTTATCCGAGCGACGCAGGCGTCGGCCGAGCCGGCCGTTCTGCGGTGCGCTCCAGCGCGGCGAGCCGGAGTTCCAGCTGGTCGACCCGGTGCCGCAGGATCTCGAGCTGCGCCTCGCCCGCCAGGCGCCGTTCCGCGGTCTTGCGCAGGCGCGGAGACGCCTCGGCCCGGCCCGCGACCATCGTGAGGGGAACGAGGCGCTGCGGGCCATGCGGCCCGTCGACCAGCCGGGACGGAATCTGGCCGGTCCGGTACCAGGTCCGCAGGGCAGCCCGGGAGACGCCGGTGTCCGCGGCCGCTCGTTCCAGGGTCACCCAGTCCGAGCCGTCGAGCTGCGCGGCCAGTTCAAGCTCGAGGTCCCAGTTGTCGAGACGGTCTTCCCAGTCCATGCGGTGAGCCTCTCTGACGCATTACCTTATTATTAGCATGGTATTGACGGGGTTACTGAGTCACTGCAAGCTGAGTCTCATGTTCGAGCGATTCACCAGGCGTGCCCGGCACGTAGTCGTGCTCTCTCAGGAAGAGGCCCGGCGGCTGCATCACAACTACATCGGCACCGAGCACATCCTGCTCGGGCTGCTCGCCGAGACCGAGGGTGTCGCGTCCCGCGTCCTCGACGGCCTCGGCATCTCTCTGGACGGCACCCGCCAGGACATCGTCGCGATTGTCGGCAGCGGCAAGTCCGAGCCGAGCGGCCACATCCCGTTCACCCCGCGCGCGAAGAAGACGCTGGAGCTCGCGCTGCGTGAGGCACTCCAGCTGCATCACAACTACATCGGAACCGAGCACATCCTGCTCGGGGTGATCCGCGAGGGGAAGGGCGTCGGCGCGCAGATCCTGCAGCAGCACGCAAAGCTCTCCGACGTTCGCGCGGCCGTACTCGATGCAGTGCCCACTGCCGGCAGGGCGGACCCCGCGGGCCGACGCTGGCTGCGGCGTCGCGGGCCTGCTGACTTCGGTGGCACGGACTCGCCCGAGGACCAGTCAACGCTCAGCGCGACGCCGGCCGCCGACACCACCCTCAGCGAAGCCGCGCGCCTGGCCGGCACCAGGCCAGTGGGCTCGCACCACCTGCTGCTCGCGGCGCTCGGCGACGCGGACTCGGCCGCCGCGCGAGTGCTTGCCACCCTGGGCGTCGACCTGGACCGGGCCAAGTCCGCGCTGCGCACCGTGGATGTCACCGGAACGAGCGACGAACAGCCAGAGGAAGCGGGCAGGCGGCAGATGATCATCCACGTGAGCGATGACAGCCTCACGATCGAGTCGGCCGACCCGGTCATTCTCTCGGCCGCGCGCGCCACGCTCGAGGCGCTCGGCGACGAGGCGAGCGCGGCGGGCACCATCCGCGGGGACGCGCCGTACGCCGCCAGCATGACGGCCGTGTGGCTGGCGCTGCACGACAGCCTCGACACCATCCGGGGGCGCTCACTCTCGCCGGGCGACAACCCCGTGGCGCTCGATGTCACCCAGCGCGACCCTGACGACTCCGAGTCATCGGGCACGGACGCAGCCTGACCGCCTGGTTCAGAACCGCGGGCGGGGGCTGACTGCACTGCACGATGGAGTCCGGTGGTTTAATAGGCACGGTCAGTTAGTAGTAACTGCCGAAAGATAGTGGGTCTCATGACCGCTCGTACCGGCCCGGTCACCGCCGTTTCCCCGTCGCCGCAGGGAGATCGCTCTGCTCGCAAGTGGTGGGCGCTGGTCGCGATCGCGGCGAGCGTGCTGGTGGTCGGGCTCGACCTGACCGTCCTGACCCTGGCGCTGCCCACCATCGCCACTGACCTGCACGCCTCGACCGGCGACCTGCAGTGGTTCACCGACGCGTACAGCCTGGTGCTAGCCGCCGCCATCCTGCCTGCCGGGCTGCTCGGCGACAGGTTCGGGCGGAAGAAGGTGCTGCTGATAGCGCTGACCCTGTTCGGTTTCAGTTCGGCCGCCTGCGCGTACGCGACCAGCACCGGCGAGCTGATCGCCGCCCGGGCGGTCCTCGGCATCGGCGCCGCTGCCATCTTCCCGCTGTCCCTGTCCGTGATCCCCGTGCTGTTCCGCCCGGAGGAGCGCCAGAAGGCGATCGCGCTGATGACGTCGGCGACGTTCCTCAGCTTCCCGATCGGCCCGATCGTCGGCGGGTACCTGCTCGACCACTTCTGGTGGGGCTCGGTCTTCCTGATCAACGTGCCCGTGGTCGCCATCGCGCTGACCGCCGTCGTGTTGCTGCTGCCGGAATCGCGCAGCGAACGGCGCCCGAGCGTCGACTTCGCCGGCGTGCTCCTGTCCAGCGCCGGGCTGACCGGGCTGACCTACGGGTTCATCAAGGTCGGCGAGAACGGCTGGACCAATGCGACCGCCCTCGTGACGATCGGGGCGGGCGTCGTCCTGCTCCTCGGCTTCGTCGCCTGGGAGCGGCGGCTGACCAGGCGGGCCGCCGGGCGGGCGGCGCCGTCCGCTGAGCAAGCCGGCGCCGGGGGCGGCAGCAGGCTCCGGCCGCTGATCGAGCTAGGGCTGTTCCGGTCAGTCAGCTTTACCTGGGGCACGATTCTGACCACGCTCATATCGTTCGCCCTGTTCGGGCTGTTCTTCGCGATGCCGCAGTACTTCCAGGAGGTCCGCGGCGTGAATGCGATGGGCAGCGGGCTGCGGCTGCTGCCCATGATCGGCGGCATGGTCATCGGCATGATCGGCAGCACCCGGCTCGCCTCCCCGCGCAACAGGGCCGATGGCAGGGTCGCCGCGCCCCTCGCCACGGCGAAGGCACTGGTCGCTATCGGGTTCGCGATCATGGCCATCGGCCTGGTGGTAGGTGCCACGACCAGTACGACCAGCGGCACCACATTCGCGGCCTTGTGGTTCGGCGCGGCCGGGCTCGGCCTGGGGCTGGCGATGCCGCAGGCGATGAACGCAGCTCTCTCCGCGCTGTCCGCCGAGCGCAGCGGCTCGGGCTCGGCGCTCATCAGCGCGATGCGCCAGGTCGGGGCGACCATCGGGGTGGCGGTCCTCGGCACCGTGCTCGGCTCGGTCTACAGCAGCCATCTCAACGTGGCCGGCTTGACCGCCGCAGTCGCGGCCGAGGCCCGCAGCAGCGTCGTGGCGGGCGTAGCGGTCGCGCACGCCCTGCACTCGGCGGCGCGGCTGGGCTCGGCTAGGTCCGCGTTCGTGCTGGGCATGGACACCATGCTCTGGGCCTGTGCCGGGATTGCAGCGGTCAGCGCCATCCTGGCGCTCATCTTCCTGCCCCGGCGCGCGGACGGGCTGGCGGCTGACGGCACGGGACTCGCCGCCACCGGTGAAGAAGACCCGGAGCCGGCAGAACTGGACGTGTGACGCGGCCGGCCTCCTTCTGTAGCAAGGCACTGTGAGCGGGCGCCGGCCTCAGCTTGCCAGCGGCTGCGGCTGGCTCCGCAGGCGCAGTTCGCGGATGACCTCGGTGTAGGAACTGTCGCGCAGCTCAGCCGGCACGCGCCAGACGTCGACCGTCCCGCCGAGCCCGACGACCCGCACGCGGAGCACAGGCGCGTCCGCGCGTCCGGCCTCGCGGCCCCAGTCCCTGCGGTGACCCATGACCGCGATACCGGCCACCACCACGCTGACGCCCTCCGGCACGTAGATGTCGATGTTGCCGACGACCGCTACCACGGTCACCGAGATCTCGCCGCCCTCGATGGCAGCCGCACGCAGATCGACGTCGAGGTCACCGAAGACGCTGACGGCGGTCGACCGGACGGGCAGCCGCATCCGGTCTCGCCAGATTACGTGGCCGAACAGCGCGGTGGCGAGCCTGGCCCCCTCCCGCTGCCCGCTGATCTCTCCGCCGCTCCCCGACACCGGCGGCCGCACTCCGGCCTGGATTGCCGCAAGTTGCCCGGTCTGCTGAGCGGCGCGGGCAGCGTCCGCGCATTCGCAGTACTCCTCGAGCGTCAGGCGGCCAGGCTGCCAGGTGCTCGCGCAGCAGGGCGACCGCCTGCTCGCGCTCGGCGTCCGATACTCGCACCGACCCGTCATCCACCTTCGCAACGTTAGCCAGCGCCCTGGCAGTCGGCCAGCGCAGCCGGCCAGCGCGTCAGGATGCCCGGCAACCGGCGTCGCGGCCGGCGTCAGGCGGCTCAGCGCCAGTAGACCGACTTCACCCAGATCGTCGCAAGTGACTGCACCGCTGCCTCGTCGTCGAACGGCACGTCTTTCTCGCCGCCCTGGCCGAGCCAGACGTAGCAGAAGTGCTCGAGCATTGCCGACAGCGCTGATGCCGTGAGCAGCGGATCGATCCCCGGGCAGTAGCCCTCGGCCTGCGCGTGCCGGATCTGCGCGGCTATCCGGGTGATCGCCTCCAGCCGCAGCTCCAGCCAGCGGTCGCGAAAGCGCCCCTCGACCATCGCCGCCTGGAAGATGCCGATGAGCTCCCCGCGCCGCTTGGCGTACGTGCGCCAGAATCCGCGGACGGCTTCCCGCAGCGCCTCAGCGTCCGGCAGCCCGGCCCGGTACGGCAGCACCGCCATCGCGGTGGCCTCGGCGTGGAACTCCTCGGCGAGCGCGATCAGCAGATCGGCCTTGGTGTCGTAGTAGTTGTAGAAGGACGCCACGGACCGCCCCGCCGCCGCGGCGATGTCGCTAATCCGGGCATTCAGGTAGCCATCCCGCGCGAACACCAGCCGCGCCGCGTCGCGGAAGGCCTCGTCGGTCGCCCGGCCCTTGCGCGTCGCTTTCCCGGGCCGCTCCGCATGCCCTACGGCTCCGGCGCCAGCGGTCATGACACCCGCCGGTCCCGGCCCGCCCAGAACGGCTCCCGCAACGGCCCGCGCACTACCTTCCCGGTGGCGTTCCGCGGCAGCGACGGCACCAGGGTCACGCCGGTCGGGCACTTGAACCCGGCCAGCCGCTCTTTCGCGAAGCCGATCACCTCACGGGCGAACTGGCCGTCCGTGTACGGGCCGGTCCTGGCCACGACGACGGCATGAACGGTCTCGCCCCAGGTGTCGTCCGGAATGCCGATGACCGCGACATCCGCGATCCCGGGATGCTGCGTGAGCACGGCCTCCACTTCGGCCGGGTAGACGTTCTCGCCGCCAGTGATGATGATGTCACCCAGCCGGTCGATGACCGTCAGGTAGCCGTCGGCGTCGATCGTCCCGACGTCACCGGTCTTGTAAAACCCATCCGGGGTCAGCGCCGCCGCGCTGGCCTCGGGATTGCGCCAGTAGCCCGGCAGCGGCATCGCGCCCCGGACCTGGACCTCGTCGCGCTCGCCGAGCCGCACCTCCCAGCCGAGCGACGGCGGCCCGCCGTGCCGAGCAGTCCGCGGGCCGGGTCGTGGTCGGCGGGAGACAGCGACGTCACCGGCATCGGTCCGGTCTCGGTGCTCGCGTAGTTCTGCCGGAACCGGCAGCCGAGCACGCGCACGCCCCGGTCGAGCACCCGCAACCGGATCGGGGACGCGCCGTAGACAATCTCCACCAGGCTGCTCAGGTCCGGCACAGCCGTCCGCGCGTCCACCTCATCGGTGACCGCCTGGATCAGCGTCGGCACCAGCTGAGTCAGCTGAATCCGCCGCGACGCCAGTTCGTCCACGAAGCCCGCCGGGTCGAACGCGCCGAGCACGTGCAGGTGCCCGCCGGTGAACAGGACGTACCCGAGGTTCGCCAGGCCCGCCAGGTGGAACAGCGGCAGCGCGCTGAGGTGCCGCGCGCCTGGCATGGCCTCCGGTACCTCGAGCTTCATGAAGGTCGCGGCAGCGATGAGCTGCTGGTGGGTCAGCGGCGCGAGCTTCGGCAGCCCCGTCGTCCCGCTGGTATGCAGCAGGACCGCAGGTTCCGGCCCGCGCAGCCGGCCCGCAGGCCGCGGTGGCACAGCGGCCCCTGCGCCGCCAGGACCAGGTTCCGCACCGATCAGAAGCAGTGAAACGGGGTAGTCGAGTCCCGCGGCAGCTTCCTTAGCCGCGGCCTCGCAGTCCTGATCACTGACGATCGCGGCCGGCTCGACCAAGCGGAGCAGCGCGGTCAGCTCCGGCGCGGCAAGCCGCCAGTTCACCGCGGCGGGCAGCGCTCCGGCCCGGATCAGGCCGGTCAGGGCCGTGACCCAGCCGACCTGGTTGCGCGCGATCACCGGAACGACATCGCCGGTGCCGATGCCGGCCGCCGCGAACTCGGCTGCGCGGCGGTCAGTCTCGGCGGCAAGTTCGGCATAGGTCAGCTCGCCGCCGAGGTGGTCACTCAGGGCAACGGCGTCCGGGGTGACAACCGCGCGCCAGTCCAGGACGTGCTGAAGGGACAGCACCTCCTAGCCCGCTGCGGTGGTGCTGCCCACGGCGACCGCTCCGGCCGGAACGGCATCGGCGGGAACCGCGTCCGGCACCTTCGGCGTGCGGTCGGCCGCCGTCTTCGGCTCGTGCCGCACATCGCCCGGCTGGCCCATGACGCGGCGCCAGGAGGCGAACTCGAGCAGGATGCCATCGGGGTCCTGGAAGTAGAACGACCGCACGAAGACGCCCGGGTGTAGTTCGCGGGCGACGCCGGCCTCGCTGTCGTCGTGGTCGAGGATCGGGCTGACGCGCACGCCCTTGGCCTTGAGCTTCGACCGGTACTCCAGGAACTTCTCCTCCGGCACGTTGAACGCGATGTGGTTCATCGAGCCGACTGCGCTGGTCCACTCGCCGAGGCCAGGCACCGTGACAGGAGCGGAGATGCCCGGCACCGGGTCCGGGGCGTCCGGGAACCAGAAGAACGCCAGCGCGTTCCCGCCGCCCATGTCGAAGAAGAAGTGCTGGCCCGAGCCGGCCGGAAGGTCGATGGTCTTGATCAGCCGCATGCCGAGCACCTGGGTGTAGAACTCCACCGTCCGCTTCATGTCGGAGCTGACAAGCGCGAGGTGGTTGACACCGCCTAGGTCGAACTCCTCGTTTCGCCATTCGTCCATCGAAGCCTCCTCAAGGCTGGCGTTACGCTCGAAACTAAATCTAAACTCAGATTCACTTTCGGCGCTAGGACCTGATCGGAGTAGCCGGTGGATTGTCAGGGAGTTTGTCGGGCTGCCGTCGCCGGTCGTCGGCCGTGCAGGCGCGGGCGGCCATCCGTGTCAGGGCATCTACCACCGCCCCGCGGACCAGCGGCCGGCCACAGCCTTTATCGCCGCCCACTACAACGTCGACTTCTCCGAGCACTACCTGGCCAGCTACCTCGCCGAGCGGGGGTTCGGCTTTCTCGGCTGGAACACGCGCTTCCGCGGCAGCGAGGCGCATTTCCTGCTCGACCATGCGCTCGCCGAGATCGGCGTTGGCATGCGGTGGCTCCGCGAGGAAGCGGGTGCGAAGCGGATCGTGCTGCTCGGCAACTCCGGCGGTGGCTCGCTGATGGCGGCATATCAGTCCCAGGCCGTCGCGCCGAACGTACTGCCCGCGCCGGGCATGCGGCCGCTTACCGCCGTCGAGGACCTGCAGGCCGGCGACCTGTTCGTGGCGCTGGCCGCGCACTCGGGACGGCCCGAAGTGCTGACGAACTGGCTCGACCCGTCGGTCATGGACGAGACCGACCCGGTGTCAGCCGACCCGGACCTCGACCCGTTCAGCTCAGCCAATGGCCCGCCCTACACCCTCGAGTTCCAGGCGCGCTACCGCGCAGCCCAGCGAGCGCGGAACGAGCGCATCACCGACTGGGCGCTCGGCCAGATCGACGCCCTCGCCAGGACCCGGGCCCGCGACCGGCTGTTCGCAGTGCCCCGCAGCTGGGCGGACCTGAGGATGATCGACCCGTCGATCGAGCCGTCCGACCGCAAGCCGAACTGGTGCTACCTCGGCGAGCCGGTGAGAGCCAACTACGGGGTGTTCGGGGTCGGAACCGTCAGCACGCTGCGGAGCTGGTTGTCGATGTGGAGTCTGCGGACGTCCCAGTGCACGGCGGCGCCGCACCTGGGCCGCATCACCCTGCCGTCGCTGATCATCCACGCAACCGCGGACGCCTGCGTCTACGACAGCGACGCCCGCGCGCTCTACGATGCGGTCGCTGCCCGCGACAAGCAGCTCGAGTTCATCAAGGCTGACCACTACCTGACCGAGCCCGGCGGCGCCCGGGACGAGGCCGCGGACCTGATCGCCGCCTGGGTCAGCGCCCGCTAGTCCCAGGGCAAGCACGACGTGACGACTGTCGCAGCGCGGCAGTTTCTGTGACAATGCCACCTGCAGACGGAAGGGGATCGGTGCAGAGCTGGATTCACGTGCTCGAGTGGCGCGCGACCGTGCGGCCAGACGTGCCCGCCCTGGTGGACGACCGCAGCGCGCGCTACACCTACGCCGAGCTGCGCGCTGAGTACGAGCGTCGCGCAGGCGGCTGGGGCAGCCTCGGCATCGGCCCCGGCGACGTGGTCGGCATCGTCGCGAAGAACAGCGCGGACTTCCTGGTGCAGACCTTCGCGGTCCTGCGGGCCGGCGCCACCCCGGCGCTGATCAACTGGCGGCTCTCGCCGCGCGAGCTCGGCGACGTTCTCGATCTTGTCGCAGCCGGCGGCGGTGGCCGCCGACGCGGAATTTACCGGCCTGGTCGATGCGGGACTGCCGCTGCCGGTGCTGCGCGTCGCGATCGGCGGTGGCGGACCCGTCCCGGCCGGCTGGCTGGACGGCGGTGCCCTGACCGGCCAGCTGCCGCCGCGGCCGCGGCTGTCCGGCGACGACATCCTCGCCCTGGTGCACACCAGCGGCACCACCGGGACGGCCAAGGCGATCCCGCTGCGGCACGGCGCCCTGATGATGAGCGTGGCGGACTTCGCCATCGAAATCGGCGACCAGGTCGCCGGCTCGCGCCACCTGCAGATCCTGCCGCTCTTCCACCTTGGCGGCTTCGGCCAGTGCCTGCAGGCACTGCTGACTGCCGGTACGGTCCACATCCACACGGCATTCACTCCGAAGAACGTCATCGACGCGATCGAGCGGGACAAGATCGAGTTCTTCACGGCGGGGCCGTCGCTCATCGACATGCTCGTCGCCGAGATCACCGAGCGGACCACGGCAGCCGGAACTCAGCCTGACCTGTCCAGCCTGCGCGAGATCGCCTACGGCACGGCGCCGATTACGCCGGCGTCCCTGACGGCTGCGCTGCAGGCGTTCGGCTGCCGCTTCCGGCAGATCTACGGCAACACCGAGAGCCAGAGCATGATCAGCCTGCTCGCGCCCGAGGACCACGAGCCGGGTAACCCGCGGCTCGCCAGCGCCGGGCGGATCAGTTTCGGCTGGGAAGTGCGCATCGTCGACCCGGACGGCCTGGACCTGCCCGTCGATACCCCGGGTGAGCTGCTGATCCGGGGTGAGTGCCTGTTCGACGGCTACTGGCGCGACCCCGATGCCAGCGAGGCGGCCTTCGCCGACGGCGGCTGGTACCGGACCGGGGACATCGCCAGCCTCTCCGCCGACGGATATCTCACCATCCTCGACCGCGCCAAGGACATGATCATCAGCGGCGGGGAGAACATCTACCCGGCCGAGGTCGAGGGAGTGCTCGCCGGGCACCCGGCTGTCGCCGACGTCGCTGTCGTCGGGCTGCCCGATGCCCGGTGGGGCGAGGCAGTCCACGCTGTCATCATCCCGGCCCGCGACAGCGAGGCCACGCCGGAGCAGGTCATCGCCTGGAGCCGGAAGCAGCTCGCGCACTTCAAGTGCCCGAAGTCGGCGGAGTTCGTCACCACGCTGCCGCGCACGACCACCGGCAAGGTCCTCAAGCGCGAGCTGCGGCAGCAGCTGGCCACGCCGACGGCGGCAGAGCAGGGTGCCGCGGATGCGCAGCCGCCAGATGTCGAGCCCGGGGAGCTGGTGCCGTGAGCGGGCCGCCGCCCGCGCCGCTCGGGCTGTCGATCGCCTCGCACAGCGGACTGTATCCGGCGGTCATCGGCGAACTCGCCGCCGACGCTGAGGCGGCGGGCTTCAGCGCCGTCTTCGTCGCCGAGGGCCACGGCGACGCTCTCGCGCTCTGCCACCCGGTCATCGCGGCGACCAGGCACGTCCGGGTCGGCACGGCCGTGGCCAACGCGGCTCTGCGGCCGCCAGTGCTCGCCGCCAAGACCGCTGCCCAGCTCGATCAGGCCGCTGGCGGCCGGTTCCTGCTCGGCCTCGGAGTGGCGAACGAAGTCATGAACGGCCGGTTCGGACTTGCCTCGTTTCCCCCCCTGACGATGATCGCCGAGTACGCTGCGGTCGTGCGCGCGGTGCTCGCCGGCGGCCGTTTTCCGGCCAGCAGTTCCGCACCGGCGTGGTGCCGCTCGACAGCCCGCCGCTGCGGCCCGGCCTGCCGGTGTACCTCGCCGCGCTGGGGCCGCGCATGCTCGAGCTGGCCGGCCGCGTGGCTGACGGCGTCATCCTGAACCTGATGTCCCCGGCGCAGGCGGGCGAGGCCGCGAGCGTGGTCCGTGCCGCAGCAGTGGCCGCCGGGCGTGATGCGGCAGCGATCGAGATCGTGTGCGTCGTGCACACCTGCCTGTCCGACGACCCCGAAGCTGCCAGAGCAGCTGCATGCAACGTCGTGCCGCGGTACATCCTGCATCCGTCGGTGACGCGGCTCTTCGGCAACAGCGCTAGCCTCGGCGCCGCCCGCGACAGCCTGCTGGCGGGCGACCGTTCCGCTGCCGCTGCCCTGGTACCGGACGACGTCGCCGCCGGATTCGTGGCACACGGCGATGCTCACGCCTGCGCGACCCGGATAGCCGAGTACCGGCAGGCTGGTATCGACCTGCCAGTGGTGTTCCCGATGCCGGTCAGCGGCGACTGGGGTTATCAGCACGTGATCAGTGCCCTGGGCAGCAGGGCTCCGGCAGAGCAGGAGGCAGAGCCATCAGCAGCACAGGGAGCACAGCCAGCAGCGAAGAGCTCGTAGTCCGGTTCTTCACCGCGCTGGAGGCCGGTGACATCGGCACCCTCCGGGAGATCTACGCGCCGGACGCCATCTGGCACAACGACGACCTGCTCGAGCAGAACGTCGATGACAACCTGACGGTGCTGACCGGCCTGCACCGGGCCGTGTCCGGCCTGCACTACGACGTGCTCAGGCGGGCAACGGTCGGCGACGGCGTCCTGCAGCAGCACGTGCTGCGCGGCACGCTCGGGGACGGCACGCCCGTCGAGCTACACGCGGCCATGTACCTGCAGATCACCGACGGTCACATCACCCGGATCGAGGAGTACCTGGACTCCGGCAAGCGCGCGTCTATCCGGCGGGCCCGTGAGGCCCTGACCGGGTAGCCGGTCAGCCGCGCGCCACGATCGCGGCCAGAGCCCCTAGGTTCGCGGCAGTCAGATCGAAGTCGTCCCCAGCATCCGGCGCAGCCTCGCCCGGCCGCGCAATGTAGGCCGTGCGCATGCCCTGCACGGCAGCGGCCCGCAGGTCCCACGGATGGGCGGCCACCATCATGGTGTGGCCGGGATCGAGCTCGAGCCGGTCGAGCGCGAGCCGGTACACCGCCGGATCCGGCTTATAGGCACGGGCAAGCTCGCCCGACAGCACGCAGTGCCAGGCCAGGTCAGCGCTGGCCGACATGCTGGCGAGCTCGGCCAGTGTCGCGTTGGAGAGTGCCACCACCGTGCAGTGCGCCCGCAGCCGGTGCAGCGCAGCCGCCGAGTCCGGCCATGGCTGGAGCCGGTAACCCGCCATTGCCAGGCCCTCGAACACCTGGTCTGGCAGGTCGCCGAGGCCCGCAGTGGCCCGCGAGAGCGCGACCCGGCGCAGAGCGGAGTTAGGCTGCCAGGGCGCAGCGCCAGAGCGGACCTCCGCCAGCAGCTCGTCGTGGCGCCGGAGCCATGCCGCAACCAGGTCGTCAGCATGACCGGGATCAGCGCCCGCTGTGGTCAGCGCCGTCCTTACCTCCGCGCGCAGGGACCCGGCTTCATCCACCACCGTGCCGAGCACGTCGAACACGAGGGTGCGGATGGCCGCCACCCGCGGCCCGTCAGGTATCGCTGTCATAGCACCGTCCCTGCCCAGCAAGTCGGGCCAGCCGCTCCAGTCCCAGGTGACCGGCTCATCAGCCCGTCGAGTGCGCTCCCGTCATCATCGCGGCCAGGTCGTCAGGCTGCAGGAAGGACGGCGGTGGCGGCGGGCCCCAGGAGAACAGGCCGCGGGCGCCCTCCAGGTCCTCCGGCGTCCACAGCTGACCGTCGACGATGCAGTCCATGTCCGAGTAGTACTCGGAGAAGTTCCCGGCCGGGTCCTTGAGGTAGTAGAAGAAGTTCGACCCGGCGTAGTGCCGGCCCAGGCCCCAGACGTGCCGCTCCGGGTTACCCTCCAGCATCGCGAATGCACCCCGGCCGACCTCGTCGACGTCGTCAACCTGCCACGAGGTGTGATGCAGGAAGTCGACGGGCGCGCCAAGCACGAGCACGTTGTGGTGGTCGGTCGAGCAGCGCATGAACGATGCGGCGCCCTTGATCCGGTCGCTCACCTTGAAGCCGAGGCCGTCGGTGAAGAACGCCGCGGTCCGGTCGTGGTCGGTGCTGCCGAGTACGGCGTGGCCGAGCTTGCGCGGCCGGACCGGGCCGGGCCGGGTGAAGGCAGGCGCTCGCACGTCCGGCCGCTCGGTCCGGCCAGGTCCGTTGTAGCTCGTCGCCGGGACCTCCTCCTGCATAAGCCGGGGCGCGATCTCCAGCCGGACGCGCATGCCGGTGACCGGCTCGGCTGTCGCGAGGCCGTCTGGATCGCGGCTGCTCGCGATGCCCATCTGCGCCAGGCTGCCGGCGACCCGGTCCAGATCGTCGGCGTCGTCGGCCGCTACCCGCATCGCCAGCAGGCGGCGGGTCGGCGCATACGCGATCTGCAGCTGCCGCCCGCCGTCGGTGGTGCTGAACCAGTGATCCGGCTCCGCGGTGAGGCCGAAATCGGCGTAGTACGCCGCCGTCTCGTCCACGTTCGGGACGCCCATAGTGACCGAGCGCAGTCCGTGCAGGCTCATGGCTTCCTCCTTATCCGGCCACGAACGTGTGCCGCATCTCGCCGATGTCCTCGATATGGCTGGTCAGTACGTCGCCCGGAGCGAGGAACCGCTGCGGGCTGCGGCCCATGCCGACGCCGCTCGGCGTGCCGGTGAAGATCACGTCGCCAGGCAGCAGCGGAGTCACCGCCGAGAGCTGCTCGATGAGCTCGCCGACGCCGAAGATCAGGTCGCTCGTGCGGCCCTTCTGCACTTCCTCGCCGTTGATCGCGCAGCTCAGCTCCAGGTCGTCGGGGTTGCCGAACTCGTCCGGCGTCACCAGCCACGGACCGACCGGGCCGAAGCCGGGATACGACTTGCCGAGGCTGAACTGCGGGGGAGTAGCAGCGAGCTGGAGGATGCGCTCCGATACGTCCTGCCCCACCGCCAGGCCCGCGACGTGGTCCCAGGCCGAGCTCGCCGGCACCCGCCTGGCTGTGCGGCCGATGATGACCACCAGCTCGACTTCCCAGTCGGTGTGCCCGCCGGCCGGCAGCGCGATCTGCCCCTGCGGGCCCGTGATGCAGGACGGGAACTTGGTGAACACCGGCGGCGCGGTGTCCGGCTTCGCGAATCCGGACTCGGCGGCGTGGTCGGCGTAGTTGAGCCCGATCCCGTACACCTGCCGCGGCGCCGGGGACGGCGAGCCGAGGTCGCCCGCCGCGAACGGCTCCGCGGCGGGCAGCGCCGCCGACGCAGCCCAGTCGGTGAACTCCGGCCAGCGCGGATACACCGCTGCCGGATCGGCGTCAAAGCGGCCGCCGCTCGCCGTGTGCACGTCGATGGCGCCGTCGCCGGCGATCAGGCTGAGCCGCTGCCGGAGATTCGCAATCCGCATGAGGTCTACTTTCTCGTCACATCGTGCTCGATCCCGCCGCACCACACGCGGCGGACCGAGCGGGTCGCCCGGATGTCCGCCAGCGGGTCGCCGTCGATCAGCACCAGGTCGGCCCGCTTGCCTATGGATATAGTGCCGCGATCGGCCAGCCCGAAGTAAGTGGCCGGCCGCGATGTGGCCGCGTCCACCGCCTCGGCAGCGGTAAGACCCGCGTCAACCAGCAGCGCGAGCTCGTCGTGCAGGCTCGGCCCGTGGGCGACTGGTGACGGGGTCCCGGCGCTCTGGTTGGCGTCGGTTCCGGCCAGTACCGGGACGCCGGCCGCGCGGAATTCGGCCACGCTGGCGCGAGCATGGGCATAGTCCGTGCCGGGTGGTGCGATGCTGGCGACGATGCCCGCCATCATGGTGAGCGTCGGGATCACGACGCGCCCGGCCTCCCGTGCCTGCCCGGCCGCGGCGGCCGGGAGGACACCGTCGAGTGGCGCGTGGGTCAGGATGTCGGCGCCAGCCAGCTGCGCTTTCCGCACCGACTCGACCGACGACGCATGGGCAACCACGAGCTTGCCCGCTTCGTGCGCGGCAGCCACGAGTGCGTCGATCGTCGCCTGCTCGTGGTCCGCCAGCGGGCTGCCGATGACGATCTTGATGTAGTCAGAGCCCTCTGCGATCCGGTCCGCCACGAATTTCTGAGCCTCGTCCGGGCCGCCGATCAGGCCGCGCGGGCCGACGCCGGGGAAATGCGCGTGCAGGCTGGCGGGCGCGATCGCGGGGATCCCGGCGCTGCGGATGTCCGTCGTGCCCGGCAGGCCCCGCAGCGCGCTGGTCTCCTCCGGCAGCGATGCCATGTCGAGCGCAGTGGTCACGCCGTAGCTGGCCAGCAGGTCCAGCCGGTCCGGGCCGTCCAGGTGCACGTGGGCGTCGATCAGTCCCGGCAGCAGCACGCCGCCCGAACCGTCGATGAGCTGACTGCCGCCGGGCCGCGCGGTGTCGTCCCCGACAGCGGCGATGAGCCCGTTCTCCACCGTCACCGCAGTGCGAGGACTCAGCCGGCCCGCTTCGACGAGCCGCACGTTCGTGATCACGAAGCAATTCCGATCAGCCACTGGCGGCCTCGTTTCCGCTCCCGGCGCCGACTGCCAGGGCCAGGTCGATGTCGCCCGGGTCGGTCGCCCGCGCTGCGATGTGCTGGTCCGGCCGCACCAGCAGGAACTCCTCGCGCCATGGATAGCCGGGCGGCGGCTCGGTGGTCGTCAGCGGGATTCTGCGCAGGCGCGCTTGCCGGGTGACCGGGCCAGCTGCGGCGGTCCGCCGGCCGACCAGGGTGAAGTCCGGGCCGATGCGGTCGTACAGCGAGGACCCGTCGGGCAGCCACGCATGCGGAAGGCGCGCACCTGGCTGCGACGACGGCTGGTAGCAGGTTGTGTCAGGCGGAGCCGACGGCGCGGCGCCGGGCTGCACTGCCGGCGAGCCTGCGTAGCTGTAGCCCAGCACCAGGCCGAGACTATGGAACTCCGGTGTCTTCGCCTGCCTGATCACAGCGGCGTCCGGCGGCAGGTCACCTGCCAGCGAGCGCATGTTCGCCTCCGCGCTCGCGACTGTCTGCTCGACGACGCCGCGCCGCTCCGCGTCATAGCTGGCCAGCAGGCCCGGCCCGGCCCAGCCGCAGAGCACGGCCGCGAGCTTCCAGGCGATGTTGACCGCGTCGCCGACGCTCGTGTTGAACCCGTGCCCGCCCCAGGGCGGGTTGACGTGGGCGCTCTCGCCGGCCAGGAAGACCCGTCGGCTGGCAAACCGGTCGGCGATGAGCATCCGGGCCGTCCACGGATCGGTTGCCAGGACCTCGTGCTCCGCCGGAGCGCCGATCAGGCCGGTGATGAGCTCGGTCGCGTGCGCGCGGCCGTACTCGGCGTCGACCCCCGGCAAGCCGGCCCACCAGATCCCGCGCAGGTCGAGCCGGCCCATGAGGCCGGTCACCGGGCTGCCGACAACCCAGTACTGAACGGCGCGGCCGAGCGGCGTGTCGAGAGCGGGCGCCCGGAACACCAGGTTGAAGTTCGGCCGGGGGTCCGACCGGCCGATGTAGCGTGCGCCGATCTGGTCACGCACGACGCCGCTGGCTCCGTCGCAGCCGATCAGGTATGCGGCACGCAGCCGGTACTGACCGCCTGCCTCGTCGCGGACGGTCAGGGTGACGCCGCCGTCGTCCTCGCTGAGCGCCTCGGCCGCGTGCCCGAGGCGCAGGCTCACGCGCCGCTGCCCGCGAAGATGAGCGCGCAGAACCTCCTCGAAGACCGGCTGGCCGACCTGCTGGCCAGGCTCGGCGAACCGGTCGTCGCGCTCTGTGGTCAGCCCGAAGGCGCCGTCGAAGTCGGTGATCCGCGGGCCAGTCAGCGTCCGGCAGAACGTCACCCGCTGCGACCAGGCCACCGGGAGCGGAGCGGCCGCGCGCAGAGCGTCCGCCACGCCCCAGCGGCGCAGGTGCTCCATAGTGCGGATGCTGGTGGTCTTGGCCCGCGGGCGGCGGTGCGACACTGAGAGACGCGGCTCGAGAACGACGCACTCGATCCCGCGCAGCGCAAGCTCGGCAGCGGCGGCCAGCCCGGCCGGCCCGCCGCCAGCGATGGCCACCGGGACCAATGCGGTCATGCACCGCATCCTTCGCATCTTCCGCCGGGTGGCCAACAGGAGTTTCATTGACTGAAACAATCGGGGGCAAGGGCGGAGGTGACCGGGCATGGCGGTTGCCGAGCAGCCGATGCGGGGGCGCCGGCTCGCGCAGGGGGAGCCCGTGCTGGACCGGGCATTCCGGATCCTCACGGCATTCGGTCCCGAGCACCGCTCGCTGACGCTGACCTCGCTCAGCGCGCGGGCCGGGCTGCCGAAACCGACCGCGCTGCGGATCGCCCGCAAGCTGGCCGAGTGGGGCGCGCTCGAGCGGTCCGCTAGCGGTGAGTTCGTCATCGGACTGCGCCTGCTCGAGGTCGCCGCGCTGGCACCGCGCGGCCACGGGCTCCGCGCGACCGCGCTGCCGTACCTAGAGGACCTGCACCACTCCACCGGGCAGCACGTCCTGCTGGCCGTCCGGGACGGAAACGAGGCTGTCCTGGTCGAGCGCCTGTCCGCTCGTGCGGCCGGACGGGTGCTCTACCGGGTGGGGGGACGGATGCCGCTGCACTCGACCGGAGTGGGGCTGATCTTGCTCGCACACGCGCCGGCCGCAGTCCAGGAGGAGGTGCTGGCCGGCGACCTGACCCTCGATCCGGCCGAGAGTATCTGGCCGTCCGGCCGCGACCTGCGGGTCACGCTCGCCGCCATCAGGCGGGACGGTGTCGCGATCGCGTCCCGGCTGCTACCCGACCCGATGACGTCGGTCGCCGCCGCTGTCACAGACACCCGGCGGAACACGATCGCGGCCCTGTCGGTCGTCACCCGCTCCGATCAGGGCGATCCGGCGGCACTGCGGCCGGCAGTGGTGGCGATCGCCCGCGCGGTATCGCGGGCGCTCTCGGCCGGGCCGGTGAGCTGAGTCGTGGTCGCCGTCGCAGCGCTGGCGTGCTGGCTGCTGACCGAGGCGCTCGGCGCTCTGATGGTACGCGGCTGGCTCGCGGCCGGCGGCTTGCACCGCGCCCGCCGGGAGCGCCTGGCCGGCTCGCCCGACGCGATGTCGGTCCCCGTGCTCGCCGGGCACGCCGGCCTCGATCTGGCCGGCCTGATCTGCTGGATCTGCTTCGTCGCCACCGGGCTGCGGCCGCTGGCGTTCGTCGCGCTGGCGTTCGCGGCTCCGGCGATCGGCCTCGGCATCTCGACGGTCACGATCTGGACCCCGTACCCTGGCCGGCCACTCGACGAACCGCAGCCGAAGCCGCCCAGCCAGGACCTCGGCCAGCAGCTCATCGACGAGGCTCTCGGGACCGCGCGGCCGCCTGCCCTCAGCCTCCGTCCGCTGCTGCCGGTTAGCCACGGCGCGCTGGCCATCGCGACCTTCGCGCTGGCCACGCTGGCCGCCGTCAGCTTCCGTTAGAGCGGCAGGCGCATCACCACACGGGTGGGGGACCGGCGGACCACCTCGGTGAACCCGGCCCGCTCGTACAGGCTCCGCGATCCGAAGAACATGAAGTCGTCGTGGCTGCGGTCCGGCTTGTCGACCGGATAGGCCTCGAGCACCGAGGCGCCGCTGTCGCGGGCGAAGTCGATCGCGGCGGCCAGCAGCTGGTGCTGCAGCCCCCGGCCGCGGTACGGCTTCGCGACAAAGCTGCACACCACCGACCAGACCGGCGTGTCGTCCACCGGCTTCATGACTGGCGAGCGCTGCAGCCTGCGGTACTCCGCGCGCGGCCCGAGGCTGATCCAGCCGGCTGGGCTGCCGTCGACGTAGCCGATCAGGCCCGGCCTGGTACCGGCCCGCACGAGGTCGCAGAGGTCCTGCTTGTTGACCTGTTTCCAGTCGTCGCCCACGCCGGAGTCCTTGCCGGTGCGCCGGTAGTGCATGCACCAGCAGCCGCGCACTATCGACCCGCCCGGCAGGCCGAAGAGCTGCTCGAGATCCGTCCAGATCTGCGGACTCAGCGGCCTGAACGTCTCCGTCATGGTGCTCACCCGATCCGGGGGATGACCTCGGTCGCGATGCGCTCCGCCTGCTCGGCCTGGTCGAACAGCGTGGTGAACAGGATGAGTTCGGCGCCGGCGGCAGCAGCCCGGTCGGCCTCGGCCGCGCACTCGGCGGGCGTTCCCGCGACAGCGGCGGCCTCGATGGACGGTACGCGACGGCCGTAGATCCGCGCCATCGCGTCGTTGATCCGCTGCCGCGCCCGCTCGGAGTTGTCGTCCACCGCGGTGTACAGGCGCTTGGCAATCGGGAAGCTATCCGGATCACGGCCGGCCTCAGCGAGCGCCGCTCGGACGGTCTGCACCTGTCTGGCGAAGGCGTCGGTCGGCGACGAGCCCGCGCCGAAGAACCCGTCGCCGAGCCGCACGGCACGGCGCAGGGCGGGCTCGTTGTTCGCGCCGAACCAGATCGGCGGGTACGGCTTCTGCGCGGGTTTCGGCTCCATCGGCGCGTCGGTCAGCTGCCAGAACTCGCCGTCGAAAGTGACCCGGTCCTGCGTCCAGAGCGCCTTCATGAGCGCGAGGCCCTCGGTGAACCGCGTCACGTACCGGTCGGCGGTCATCCCGAATGCCGCGAACGGCCGCTGCCTGCCGCCGATACCGATGCCGACCTCGATCCGGCCGCCACTGAGCTGGTCGAGGGTGGCGATGCTCTTGGCCAGGTGGACCGGACTGTGCAGCGTCGAGACGAAGACCACGCAGCCCAGACGCAGCCGCTGGGTGCACGCGGCCGCGTAGGTCATCGTTTCGATCGGCCCGAGCTGCGGCGACGCACCGAGGACGCTTTCCTGGGTCCAGGCACTGTCGAAGCCCAGTTGCTCGACGCTGGCGAAATAACCGCGGAACGCCACCGGGTCGAACTCGCCGTCGGCGTAGAACTGGGGGATCGAGATCGCGAAGCGCATAGGCCGCATCGTAGCTCCGGGTCTGAGGTGCGACCCTGGCCGCGTCACCCGGTGCGACTCAGGCGCAGTGCCAGGGCCGGGCAGTCGGTGACTGTGCGGCGAGCCCGGCCGGTGAGGCTGACGGGTACCGCGATGTCGGCCAGAAGCGGATATCCCCACTGGTCGAGCGCCACGAGCTCGGGCAGCAACTCCGCGCACAGGCCGTGTCCGGTGCACGCGATCGGGTTGACGCTGAGCCGGAGCTCGGAGTCGCCCGGCTGCGGGTTATGCAGCGGCGGCCGCAGCCTCCCCGACGGCACGGGCGGCGCCGCAGGCCCGGACCGCAGGCGGGCGGCCGCCCGCCAGCCCGCTGCCGCCACCGCAGCGGCCGCGCAGGCCACTGCCAGGTCGAGCAGCCGTCCGGACCGCATGCCGCCGAGGAAGCTGTGCGCGATCGCCGCGGGCCAGCAGGCGTACGCGAGCCAGTGGATCAGCCGCCAGACCCGGCGGCTCAGGTGGCGCCGCAGCAGGCTCGTGACGACGAGGACGATCACCAGGTCGGTGGCGACCGCTCCGAGGCCAATCCACGAGACCGCCGGAACGACGATGGCCGCGAAGCCGATACCACGGGCGCCGGCGACCGCCAGGAGGATGTGCACAGCCAGGAAGAAGACCGCGAACAGGGAGACCAGGCGGTGCAGGCTGAGCCCGGCGAACCGGGGCTGGCCCGGCAGCCGCACCCGCCGGTCGAGGAGGACGCCGAGCACCACCGCAGCGGTCAGCAGCACCATGCTGATGACGCCCGCCGCGGCGCCCACAGTCCCGGTCGTCGGCATCGACTGCCAGGCTAGCCGCAGTGCCGGCGCACAGAGCCGCTCGTACCCTGGCGGCCGGTACTCTCGCGACGTGACCGTTCCCGCGTGGGCTGGCCGCAGCCGCACGCGAGATCCGGCAGGCCGGCTGTCCGGTTCTGCTGTCGGCCCCGTTCACCAGCCAGATCCACGACGCGGCTCAGTGGGCCTCGTGGGTGACCGGGCTCGGCGGGCAGCCGGTGCGGCTGGTCTGGGTCCACACCGACGAGCAGACTCTGCGCAGGCGGCTGACCCGGCGCGGCCTCGAGCGTGACGCCGCAAAGCTGGCGGACTTCGCGGCGTTTGCCGCCCGGATGCTGCCGCCGCCAGCCGTCCCGCACGATGTGATCGACAACCGGCTCGATGCAGAGCCCCTGGCTGTCCAGGTCGCGCGCATCACTGGCAGGATCGTGCCGTGACCGATACCGCTCTGCTTCTCATGGACGTCCAGCTGGACGTCGTCAGCCGGTCCGCGGACGACGGCGGGTACCTGACCCGGCTTAGCGCCGCGGCGGCTGCGGCCCGGAGCGCCGGAGTCAGCGTCATCTACGTCAAGGTCGGGTTCCGGCCCGGCTATCCCGAGGTGAGCCCGGATAACAAGAGCTTCAGCGCCATCGCGGGCACCGGGCGCTTGGCCGAGGGTGACCCCGGTGCCGAGATCCACCCGGCTGTCGCGCCCCGGCCGGGCGATGTCGTGGTGACGAAGAAACGCGTCTCCGCGTTCGCGGGGAGCGACCTGGACGTCGTGCTGCGCGCTGGCCGCACGCGGCACCTGATACTGGCCGGCATCGCCACCAGCGGCGTCGTACTGTCAACGGTCCGTCAGGCCGCCGATCTGGACTTCCGCCTGACGGTGCTGTCCGACGGCTGCCTCGACGCCGACCCTGAGGTGCACCGAGTGCTGGTGGAGAAGGTGTTCCCGCGGCAGGCCGCCGTGGTCACGATCGAGGACTGGACCGGCACTGTCGGCTAATACGAGCTAGGACGTCCCCAGCACGCTCACGTTGTAGATGCTCGCCTGGTAGGTGCCGGAGTTGTCCGGTGGGAGACCGGTGAACCAGATGAGCAGGTACCGGGCAGTGGCCGGACTGGTCAGCTTCACCGTCAGGGAGCCGCCGGGGTCCGGGACTGCCGCGACCGGCGGCAGGTCAGCCAGTGTCGGGCTGTCCCCTGCGCGCAGCTGAATCGTCCCGCCGGACGAGCTGCCGAGCAGGATCTTCACCTCGGCAATGCTGTCGCTGCGCCCGAGGTCGAGCAGCAGTCCCGTACCGGACTCCATACCGGAGAAGTTCGACGTCGCGTACCAGTCGGTCTGCCAGTCAGTGCTGTCGCTGCCGTCGATCGCGAGCGACGCCTCGGCGGGGTTGTCACCCTGACCGGCTCCCGACGGGCCGAACGCGGCAGCACTCGCCACCGTCAGCGGACCCGGCGGCGGGGCCGCCGGAGACGAGGCCGAAGCCGAGGCGGACGGCGACGCGCGGCCCTTCGTGCCGTGGTGGCTGCCGCTTGACGTGGTGCTGCTGTGGTGCGCGGAACCAGCGGGCTTCGACGGCGAGCCGCCGGACACGAGCAAGTAGATCAGCAGCCCGATGACCGCCAGGACAGCCACGATCAGCAGGCTGCCTCGCCCGCCCGTCCGGCGCGGCTGCAGCGGCATCACCGGGCGGAATGCCTCCGCAGCCGTGATCCCGCCGGGCACGCCGCTGCCCTCCGGCTCGGGTGCGCGGGCCAGCCGCGACCTGGCGGATGCGGCCCAGCTGCTGCCCCGTGGCGATCCAGGCCGACTGCTGCCGGGCGGAGCTGCGTCATGAGCCGTCGCGTCGTCGACAGCCGCGTCCTGCACCGTGGGGCTCTGCACGACCGTGTCGTGGACGGCAGTGTCGTGGACCGTCGTGTCGTGAGCTGCCGCGCCGGTCCGGGCGGTTTCATCCAGCGCCTGGCCGCTTGACGGCCGGCCGTTCGCGGCTGCGCGGCCATCGTCCGGGTGACTGCCGCCCGGGCGGGTCTTGTCTGGGCGGAGCTGCGTGGCTGCATCCACCGGCGTCAGCGACAGACCCGGGTCCGTATCCTCATCGGCCTGGACGCGGATCGGCGCTGCTGCGCTACCGGTTGTGAGCGGCCCCGAACCGCTGCCGTTGCGGCTGGCCGGGGGCGGGGCTGCCGCGTTTCCGTTGTGGTCCTCGAGGCCGTGGCCAGTGCTGCCGCCACCCTGGTGCCGGTGCCAGCCCGGCATCCGCCAGCCGGGCGCCTGACTGGCGTCGCTAGCCTCGACCGGGTCCGGCGGCGGCCGGTGGGCTTCGTCGTACTCCTCGATCAGCGGGACGGGATCCGTGCCCACAACATGGGCGATCGCCCGGATGTGACCGCGCGCGTAGAAGTCGCCACCACACGCCGCGTAGTCATCGCGCTCGATGTCGCGGATGATCGTTTCCCGAATCCGGGTGCGCTGGCTTACCTGAGTGACGGTCAGTCCGGCCGCACTGCGCGCTTCTGCCAGCGCCCCGCCGATTCCCACGTCTCACCTCCGGACTGTGGAGTGCAGTTTCGTTATCGCCAGTATGCCGCTGCTTACGCGCGCTGCGGCCGGACGGTGCGGCGAGAATTGCTCCAGGCTGCGAGATCTTCACCTGATGCGCACTGGCCGTCACCGCCCGGCAGCCGGCCGTTAAGGTGCCCGCTGGCTGGCGGCCGACCCCTGAAGTGGCGGCACCTTCCCGCGAGGCCCCGGCTGACCTGGCCCGATGCGGCTCGGTATTGTCGGCGTGGTGACGGAGACGACGCTGGCACTCCCGACGGTGACCTTGAACGGGACGCCGCTTCCGCTGGCGGGCCGCGCCCGGATTTATGCCTGCGGCATCACGCCTTATGACGTCACCCATCTTGGTCACGCCGCCACCTTCGTCTGGGTGGACACCCTGAGCCGGGTTCTGCAGGCAACTGGCGCGGACGTGATCACGTGCCGCAATGTGACAGACGTCGACGACGTGCTGCTCGCCGCCGCCGACCGCGCCGGGTCGCCGTACGACCGGTTCGCGGCGATCCAGCAGTATTACTTCGACCGCGACATGGCGGCGCTCGGTGTCGGCGAGCCCGCGCTGCAGCCGCGCGCACATGCGTTCATCGGCCAGGTGGTTGCGCTGGTGGCCGGACTCATCGACCGCGGCGCGGCTTACGAGCGCGACGGGACGGTGTACTTCGCGGGCGCCGCCACTGCCGCCGCCTTCCTGGACGCGTCCGGCACCAGCCGCGACGACGGCCTGCGGATGGCCGCCGAGTTCGGCGACCGGCCCGGCGACACCCGCAAGGACAACCCGTTCGACGTGGTCGTCTGGAAGGCCGCCGAGAGCCCGGCCGAAGTCGCCTGGCCGAGCCCGTGGGGGCCTGGCCGACCGGGCTGGCATGCCGAGTGCGCCGCGATGGCCCTGCACGCGTTCGGCCCGGCCGTCGACGTGCACGCCGGGGGAGCCGATCTGCGGTTCCCGCACCACGCGTACCAGGCGGCCCTGACCGAGGCGTTCACTGGCGTCACGCCGTTCGCCCGGGCGCATCTGGGCGCCGGTGTCGTCACCGTGGCCGGCGCCAAGATGGCGAAGTCGACTGGCAACCTGGTCCTCGTCAGCGACCTGCTCGGCGACTATCCGGCCGCCGCTATCCGACTGCTGATCCTGGACCGGCCGTGGGCGTCCGACTGGGACTACGAGTCGGCCGGGCTCGCTGCGGCGGCGGCCGGCTGGAGGCGCTGCATGCTGCGGCCGGCCGTCCGTCGGGGTCCGGATCGGACGCGGCCGTCCGTGAAGTCCGTGCCGCGCTGGCGCGGGACCTGGACGTCCCGACAGCACTGCAGATTGCGGAGGACGCCGGCGGCCCGGCTGCGCGGGTCCTTGGCTCCCTCCTCGGCCTCTGGTAGGCCTGCCGGGTCCCGGACGACCGGTGCGCTGGCCAGCGCAGCGTGGCCCCGCCCGCGCGCGGCGGGACCGCGCGGCGTCAGGCCGGGATGCCGTCAGGGGGAGGGAGGCTGCGGTCAGCTGACACCGCCACCTGGCCGCCCGGCGCCTGGCGGACGGCGGCGCGGCGGTATCCGCTGCGGCCTGGTCTCCGCTCCGGCGGCAGTCTCGGCCCGGAGGCTGGCGGGCTCGTAACCCTCCGGCAGGCCGGCCGCCGCGAAACGGAGGCCGTACTGCCCGACGGGCTCGGACAGCGTGAGCTCTACCTCGAGTCCGCGGTCGGTCGTCGCCACCATACGCTCGACCAGCGGGCTCGCCCGGGCCATGACGAAGAACGGCAGGTCGTCGGTCCGGCCGCGCCACTCGCTGAATAGTGCTCCGGGCTGCAGCTTCGCCCCGCCGAAGCCTGACCCGGCCACCAGCAGGTCGTCGCCCGACCAGACCCGCAGCATCGTGAACAGGTAGCCGGGGCTCTCGTTGTCGGGCGAGCAGAACACAGCCCACCGCAGGCTGCCGGCACTACCGGTCAGGACCTCGACCTCGTCGGCTGGCGGCTCTCCCATCCCTGCCTCCGCTCGCAGGTCCTGACTTCGCGCAGGAGCCTATCGTCCGCCCGCCCCTTCGCCGAGAGGCCCGACGGAGCCCTCACCCGAAGTATGATCCGGGTAGGCGCGACCAGGGCGGTAGAGAGCGTCACATTTCCGGTAACTGGGGAGTACACCGATGGGACTTCTGAACGAAGCTCGCCGTGAGTTCATCGCAGCGCCCGACACCTCTAAGGGCCAGATTGTCTTCAAATGGCCCGACCAGAACATCCGCAAGTTCGCCCGGGCGATCGTCGAGCCAGACGCCGTAGCCGTCTTCACCAGCCAGGGCCAGATCATGGGCGTGCTGCCGCCTGGCCAGCACACGCTGGACGCTCAGGAGCTCCCCTTCCTCGGCATGTTCGTGGACTGGGCCACCGGCGGGAAC
Source organism: uncultured Actinomycetota bacterium (assembly GCA_963711535.1). Lineage (GTDB taxonomy): Bacteria > Actinomycetota > Actinomycetes > Streptosporangiales > Streptosporangiaceae > JAJYUU01. Next base: position 981,810 of record CAVQEN010000020.1, read on the forward strand.
ATGTTCAAGGCCGAGATCTACTTCGTCGGCACGCGCGAGTTCCCGAACAACCGCTTCGGCGGCCGCCTGGACGAAGTTCAGGACCCGCAGAGCGGCCTGATCGTCACCCTGCGGACGTTCGGCGAGTACTCGCTGCGAGTCAGCGATCCGACGAAGCTGATCCTCAACCTCGTCGGCACGGTAGACGTCACCAACAACCAGGCCGTCACCGCCTGGGTCACCCAGCAGCTGCTGAAGGTCACCCGCACCACCATCACGACCCAGCTCATGTCCGGTACGTGGCCGATCCTCGGCCTGTCCATGCACAGCCCGGTGATCGAGTCGCAGTCCCTCGAGGCTGCCAATCACGAGCTGAGCGACTACGGCATCACGCTGACCCGGCTCGGCAACGTCGACGTCAACCTCGACGACGACGACAACGTGCGGCTGAAGAAGCTTGCTGGTGACACCGCTTACAGCCGCCTGGCGGGCGGGTTCCTGCAGGCCGCCCAGGCTGAGGCACTGCAGGGCGCGGGTGAGGGCATGGCCCAGGGTGGCGGTGCCGTGACGCCGATGTTCTTCGGTGCGGGGATGGGCATGGCCGGCCAGATGATGCAGGCCCCCGGTCAGGCGCCGTACAACGCGCCGCCGCCCGGCCCCGGCTTTGCCGGCGGTGGCCAGGGGTACGCCGCGCAGGCCGCCGCCGGCGCTCAGCAGGCCGCGGCGCCGCAAGCGCCCGAGCAGCAGGCCCCGGCTGAGCCAGCCGCGTCAGCCCCGCCCGCCACGATGGCCTGCGGCAGCTGTCAGAGCCCCGTCCAGGCTGGCGCCAAGTTCTGCCCTGAGTGCGGCACGCCGACGCAGAAGCACTGCACCAACTGCAACGCCAGCCTGAGCGCTGCGGCGAAGTTCTGCGCCGAGTGCGGCACGCCGGCCAGCCCGCCGCAGGCCTGACCACTCCAGCGGGCTCCGCGCCAGCCGAGTTTGCGGATAATGCCGCAGGCTGTCCCGGCCGGGACAGCCTGCGGCATTATCCGGAGCAACGACCTTGCACTCGGCTACGATCACAGCCTGTATCAGCCGCTGTGTCCGAACATCCGGGGGGCACGGGGGAAACGTCGGGGCCATCAGCTGCCCGGCGATTCGGTCATCCCGGACAACTCCCCCGGTGTTTTGCCGATGCTGCGCCGACCGCGGCGTCGCTGTAAGGCCCTCGAAGAGAAAGGCCTGCCCGGATGGACAGGATCGAATGTCAGTGGTGCCAGGCTCAGAACGACCCGCAGCGGACCAGCTGCAGCACCTGCGGCGCGCCGCTGGACAGGAAGAACGTCGTCTCTGACTCTGGCTGGACGGAAGCCCCGCGGCTGCGGGACATGACAGAGTTCCGGTTCTCAAGCTCCACCTGCCAGATCGAAGGCGAGATTGTCCCGGTCGCCGAGCTAGCGCTGGCACAGGGCGATTCGGTGTTCTTCGAGCACCACGTCATGCTCTGGAAGGAGCCGCAAGTTCCCTTGTCGGCGATGAACACCAGCGGCGGCGCCCGCCGCATGGTCGGCGGCATGCCGCACATCATGAGCATCGCGCACGGGCCCGGCCGGATCGCCCTGTCGAAGGACGCTACGGGCGAGGTTGTCGTTCTGCCCATCCATCCGTCGCATGAGATCGACGTCCGCGAGCACGCTTTCCTGGCGGGCACGCACTCGCTCAACTACTCCTTCGTCCGGATCAAGGGCCTCGCCAACGTGCTGCACGGCGGAAGCGGCATGTACATGGACCGGTTCGTCACCGCCGCCGAGCCGGGTCTGCTGCTGCTCCACGGCTATGGCAACGTCTTCCAGAAGACCCTGCAGCCGGGCGAGAAGATCCTCGTCGAGCCGGGCGGCTTCCTGTACAAGGACTCCTCGGTGCAGATGAACACCGTTCAGCAGCGGTTCAAGACCGGGATGCTCGGCAGCCACAACATGTACCTGGCCGAGATGAGCGGTCCCGGCCGGGTCGGTGTCCAGTCCATGTACGTGCACCACGGCACCGAGTAGGCGGCCGACATGTCGACGCCGACCTACACCTGCCCTTACTGCCGCATCCCGAGCGACGGCAGCGGCACTACCTGCCCGCACTGCGGCGCGCCGACCGACGTCCGGGCGCGCGTCACCAAGTCGGGCTGGGCCGAGCAGCCGCCCATCCGCGACATGGCCCGCATCCACTTCAACCGGTCTACCTGCCAGATCAGCGGCAAGTATGTCCCGGTCGCGGAGATGAAGCTCGACCCCGAGGACTCGGTCTACTTCTCCCACCACGTACTGCTCCACTCCGAGCCCAGCGTCCAGCTCGACATGATGAAGATGGCAGGCGGCTGGAACCGGATGCTGGCTGGCATGCCGCTGATCATGATGACCGCGCGCGGGCCCGGCCACATCGCCATCTCGGCCGACCACCCGGGCGAGACGCTGGCTGTGCCGCTTCCGGCCAGTCACGCGGTCGATGTCGTGGAGCACCGCTTCCTCACCGCCACCGGCAACATCGGCTACCAGTGGGAACGCGCCGGAATCTGGTACTCCACCCAGCACGGCGACGAGCAGGAGTACCACTACCCGCTCGGCCAGACCATGGACCGCTTCTCCGCGCAAGGCGGTCCGGGCCTGCTACTCCTGCACGCGCCGGGCAATACCTTCGTCCGCGACCTGCGCCAGGGCGAGCGCATCCTGATCCAGCCGGGCGGCCTGATCTGGAAGGACCGCAGCGTCCGGATGTTCCTGCACTTCGAGTACCCGCGAGGGAACTACTGGTTCAGCTCCGCCCGCTGGCAGGCCAAGTCGATCTGGCTCGTGCTCGAGGGTCCCGGCCGCGTGGCAATCCAGTCGGTGTTCGAGCCGCCTGAGACTGTGGGCGGTGTCGTCAGCAGCTCGGGCGCGACGACTCAGTACTGGTAATCACGGCCGGTAACCGGGCAGGGCGTCGAAGGAGCGCTTGTGCGAGGATCCCGGACGTGTTGCGTCCGCAAACGGCTTTACTCTTGGCGCCATGACCGAAGCTGCGCTGAGAGCTGGCGAGTACACGATCAGGCCTCTCGGCCCTGACACCTGGGACGCCTTCGCAGAGCTCGCCGGGCGGCACAACGGTGTCTGGAACGGCTGCTGGTGCACCTGGTTCCATGCCTCCCGGGCCAGCCGGGCGGCCGCCGCACCTGCCTGCGGGGAGAAGGGGCCGACCGCCGAGGGCAACCGCGCCCTGAAGGACCGCCTGGTGCGTCAGGGCCGGGCGCACGCTGCTCTGGTGTTCGACAGCGACGCGGCCGTGGCCTGGTGCGAGTACGGAAGCCCGGAGGAGCTGCCGAATATCTACCACCGGAAGGAGTACGAGGCCGGCCGTGAGCAGCTGCCGGACTATCGGATCACCTGCTTCTTCGTGGACAGCACATACAGGCGAAGGGGCGTGGCAGCCGTGGCACTTCGCGGAGCTCTGGACCTGATCGCGCAAGCGGGCGGCGGCGTAGTGGAGGCGTATCCGCACGACACGCAGGGCAAGAAAACATCAGGCTCGTTCCTGTACAACGGCACGCGCAGTCTGTTCGAGAAGGCCGGTTTCAGCTACCAGCGGCCCAAGGGACAGAGGAACTGCGTGATGATCAGGACAGTCGGGCCTAGCTAGCGCCGGAGGGCCTCAGCCGTTCAGCGGGGACATGTCGGCATACCTGTCGCCCACCGGGGGAGCGATTGCGGTGAGACGGGCCAGCTGATCCGGGCTGAGGACGAGGCCGGCTGCTGCCGTGTTCTCCTCCAGCCTGGGGACGCGCCGTGTACCCGGTATCGGGACGATGTCGCGGCCCTGAGCCAGCAGCCATGCCAGCGCTACCTGTGCCGGAGTTGCATGTGCCTCGGCTGCTACGGCCTCCACCTCGGCCACGATGCGCAGGTTATTCTCCAGGTTGTCCTGCGCGAACCGGGGGTTGCTCGCCCGGAAGTCGGTGGCGTCGAACTCACTAGCGGAGCGGATCTGGCCGGTCAGGAAGCCGCGACCCAGGGGAGAGTAGGCCACGAAACCGATACCAAGTTCGCGGACGATGGGAATGACCTCCGCTTCGGGATCCCGTGTCCACAGCGAGTACTCGGTCTCGAGCGCGGTGATCGGATGTACTGCGTACGCTCGCCGGATTGTCGCCGGCGCTGCCTCGGACAGGCCGATGTGCGTGACCTTCCCCGCCTGGACTAGCTCGGCCATCGCGCCGATCGTGTCCTCGATCGGCACCGCCGGGTCGACGCGGTGCTGATAGTAAAGGTCGATGTGGTCGGTACCGAGCCGCCGCAGCGATCCTTCGACTGCTATCCGCACGTTCTCCGGCCTGCTGTCCAGCCCGCGCTGCTCACCGCCATTCCGCCGGTTGATCAGCCCGAACTTCGTGGCCACCACGACTTGGTCGCGGCGGCCAGTTATGGCCTGGCCGACCAGCTCCTCGTTGCGGTAGGGGCCGTACGCCTCGGCAGTGTCAATGAGCGTGATGCCCAGCTCAAGGGCACGGTGGATGGTCCGGATGGACTCCTCGTCGTCAGTGTTGGCCCCGGTGTAGAAGGCCGACATGCCCATCGTTCCCAGACCGAGCCTGGAGACGTCGAGTCCGCCGAGCGCAACGTGCTCCATCCCGCGCCTCCTGGTGGTCCTTGATCTGGCACTGCCGCCGTCCCTGGGTTCCAGGTTATGGTCCGGACTGCCCGGCTCGGCGGCCACCCCGGCTGGGCACACCTCTGTGAAGGGCTTGCCAGCTGACGCCTGCTACGCGCCACGTACCGGTCTGCGAATGCGCTGTCTCGCACTTGCGCGGAGCCGAGCATCGGCTTGCCGTTCTCGTCGTAGTACACCCCGGTCGCATCGGACTCGCCGGTCAGGACCGCGGTGATGACGCGGGCGGCGTGTTTCGGGGTGCTCCAGTACTTGACGAAGGGAGCGAGCGGAGCCAGCACATACCGCCCCAGGAGGCGGAGGGCGACGTTTACGTCGCGGCCGAGTCCGGTGCCGGGGTTGAAACCCGGTTCGACGGCGTTGAACCGGAGCCTGGGCGTCTCGCGCGCGAACACGAGCACCGTGGCCAGGTTGCCTTGCTTCGAGGTGGCGTAGGCATCGAAGCCGGGCTGCCATTCGCCCCGGGCACTTGCCTCCGCCGAGATGTAACGCCCGCCGCGGAAGCCAGCGGCGACCGCGGGCTTGCGCTCGGGATCCTCGGTGGCGGAGCAGGTGAACACGATGTTCGCGCCGTCGCGGAGGTGCGGGACGAGTGCCTCGGTGAACGCGAACGGCCCGAGGTGGTCCGTCGCAAAGGTGACGTCCCACCCCTGAGCGGTCTTCGCGGCGGTGGTCGGGAAAATGCCCGCGTTGTTCAGCACGCCGGCGACAGGGAGATCGAGCGCGATGATCTGTGTGGCCGCACGCCGGACACTGGTGATGTCGGAGAAGTCGCACACCACCGATACGGCGCGTCCGCCGGGCCGCGACCGGATCTGCGCCTCCACCTCCGCGAGCTTGCCCGGGTCGCGGCCCACTAGCACCACGGTGCCGTGCCGGGCGAGCTCAAGCGCGGTCCGCCGGCCGATGCCGGATGTCGGACCGGTCACGATCCAGGCCTTGGCGGGCGGCGGCGTGGCGGCGGTGCTGTTCATGTCGGCTCCTATCGGTGGTGGTGCTCATGCGCTGGCCGGGAGGGGCGACGCGGCGAGCACTCGCCACATCGCGTCGAACCCTGCCCTGCTCTGAGCGTCGGCCTCGGCGGGCCTGCGGATCATCGCGTCGATCGTCGCCTCGGCGATCGCGTACGTCAGGGTCAGGACGAAGTCCAGCGGCGCATCCTTCATCGGTCCGTCGGCGTGCCCCGCTCTAGCAGCTCAGCGATGCCGCCGAATGCGTGACTCGCCGTCCTGTGAGTCTCAGCGGTGATGTCTTCAGACGGATCGAGCTGCGCCAGCGTGCGCCGCTTCTCGGGGTAAGTGGTGGCCCAGCGAAGCCATCGGTTCCACATGTGGAGGAGTTGCTCCCGCATCCCGGCATCGACAGGCAGACCCTCGATGGCGGACGCCGCCATCTCGGTCTTGAGGGCAATGTAAAGCTCGTTCACGAGCGTCGCCTTGGTGTCGAAGTACACGAAGAGCGAACCATTGGAGACACCTGCCTCCCTGGCGATCGTCGCCGTCGCGGCGCCAAGGCCCTGCGACGCGATCACACGCGTCGCTGCCGACAGGATCGCATTCCGCCGGTCTTCACTCCGTGGCCGTGGCATACCCAGCCATATAAGAGAGTGTCTGGTCAGTCAAACCACTGTGACCGCGTGTTCTGGAGGAGGACGCCGCCGGCGTGCTGGTGCCGTGGCTGCCGGCCACGGCGGCCACGTTTCTCGAAATGAATTTGCCTCGCGCGCCGAACAGAGCAGACAGTGGGCGCATGACGTCGCGGCCGATCGTGGTCTACGGCCAGGAGTATCTCGGGCTTGCGACGGCGCTGCTCGAGCGCATGCGGCTGGCCTCGCCGACGGGAGGGATCTGGGAAGCCGCCGACGTCCAGTGGTGGTCACGCACGGAGCGACGAACCGACGCCGACGGTCAGCTCTTCTGGCTTGCGGACGGCGAGGCCGTCGCTGCGGTCGTGCGAACCGAGTTCGGCGACAGCGTTCAGTGCGATGTTCACGCTGGTCCCGGCGCCGATGCTCGGGCCGTCTGGGCGGAGGCGCTGCGGTGGGCTGAGGAACTGCGCGAGGCACGCGACCTCGGCGCGGCCGCGGTGGCAGCCGAATTCCCGGTGCGGGATGACGACGCTACGGGGATCGCGGCGGTTACGGCAGCGGACTACCGGCCGGACAGCTCGGGCGGGGTCGTTGCCAGCTGGCTGCCGGCCGCAAGCCGGCCCCCGGTTCCGCCAATTCCTGAGGGCTTCCGGCTGCTGTCCCGTGCAGACGAGCCCGGCGAGCCGCATCCCATGGCGACGCCCAACGGGCCGGACGTTGGACGGCGACTGCTGGGCTGCTCCCTTTACCGGCGTGATCTCGACCTCCGGGTCCTCGCCCCCGACGGACAGCTCGCGGGCTACGGGCTGTTCTGGCCCGACCCCGTCACCGGCGTCGGCCTCGTCGAGCCGATGCGGACAGAGGACGTTTACCAGCGTCGCGGGATCGCAAGTCACCTGCTCGCCACCGGGCTTGACCGGCTCGCGCAGTGCGGCTGTGACAGCCTCAAGGTGTGCAGCGACATCCCGTTCTACCTGAGGGCCGGATTCCGGCCGCTGCCGTCAGCAGCCGCAGCCGTCTATACGGCTCGGTCATGACGTAGGAATTCACGCGGTTCGCGTGATCCGGGCTCACCACACGATCTCTTGCGGGAGCGGCAGGCGCTGGCGCGCTCAGCCGCTGTGACGGTGCGCCAGGAGAGCTTGCTGGTGTAGGAACAGCGTGTGGAGTTCAGTGACGACGGCTACGCGCCGATCCGCGAGGCGATCCGGGCGATCTGCGCGGGGTTTCCCGACGAGTACTGGGCGCAGGCAGACGCCACGCACACGTTTCCGCAGGAGTTCTACGACGCGATGGCGCGCGGCGGCTGGATCGGCATCGCCATCCCGGCCGAGTACGGCGGCGGTGGCGCCGGGATCAGCGAGGCGTCGGTCATTCTCGAGGAAGTCGCAGCGTCCGGCGCCTGCATGAACGGGGCAAGCGCTGTCCACTTGTCGATATTCGGCATGCAACCGGTCGTTCGGTACGGCACCGATGACCTCAAGCGCCGGTACCTGCCGGCCGTGGCCAGCGGCGAGCTGCACGTGGCGTTCGGAGTGACCGAACCGGACGCTGGCACCGACACCACGGCGATCACCACCCGCGCGGTCCGCGACGGCGAGGGCTACCGGGTCACCGGCCGCAAGGTCTGGACCTCCAAGGCACTCGAATCGGAGCGGGTCCTGCTCCTGACCCGGACCACGCCCGCCGGGCAGTGCGCGCGGCGAACGGACGGGCTAACGCTGTTCCTGGCGCGCCTGAGGGATCCGGCGGTGGACATCCGCGCGATTCCCAAGGTGGGCCGGAACGCGGTCGCCTCCTGCGAGGTCAGCTACGACGGGCTCTACGTCGACGAGGCAGACCGCGTGGGGGAAGAGGGCCGAGGCTTCACCTACCTGCTCGACGGCCTCAATGCCGAGCGGGCGCTCATAGCGGCCGAGGCGCTCGGCACCGGGAAGGCGGCGTTGCGGCGTGCTGTCGCCTACGCCCGGCAGCGGGTCGTGTTTGGCCGGCCGATCGGCGCCAACCAGGGCATCTCGTTTCCGCTGGCCGAAGCCCACGCGCGGCTGGCAGCGGCCGAGCTGGTGGTAAGGCAGGCCGCCTGGCGCATCGACCAGCGGCTGCCGTGCGGAGAGCAGGCCAATACCGCGAAGTTCCTGGCAGCCGACGCAGCGTTCGCGGCCGCAGATGCCGCGGTCCAGACGCACGGTGGTTTCGGTTACGCGAGCGAGTACCACGTCGAGCGGTACTGGCGGGAGGCACGTCTGCTGCGGATCGCGCCCGTACCGCAGGAGATGGTGCTGAACTACCTCGCCGAGCACGTGCTCGGACTGCCGCGCTCCTACTGACGCTTGTGCGCCGCCGGCCTGACGCCGAGGCAGCCGTGCGCCATCTCTTCCAGTCGCTGTGCGAGCCGGTCGTCGGGCAGGCCGCTGCGAAAGAACAGTGTGGACTGGATCGCGCCGATTGCTGCGTGCACCGCGAGCCGCAATTCGCCATCGGTCAGGTCGGGCCGCAGCGGCGCGAGGACGCGCACCCAGTCCTCGATGTACTGTCGCTGGCTGCGCCGCAACCGGTGGCGGTCGTCCTCGGGCAGCGTGTGCGACTCATGGTGGTAGACCGCGAGGACGTCACGATCCTCGATCGCGACGCTTATGTGGTGCCTGACCAGCTCGGAGAGCGTCACCGCCGGGCTTGCCCCCGCGGCCAGGGCTACTGCGGCCTGGTCTGACAGCCGCTTCATCACCCGGTCCAGCATCGCCACGAGGATCGCGGTCTTGCTGCCAAAGTGCCGGTAGATCCCCGAGCCGACAATGCCCGCCTCGGATCCGATGTCGGCCATCGAGATCGCATGAAAACCGCGCCGGGCACTCAGGCCCGCCGCAGCCGTCAGGATGCGCTGCTTGCGCTCGGGATCGCGGATCCGGGGCGCGTGTCTTACGGTGGCCACCTAGTCATCCTGGCACCCGGCCGCTAGGCTGACTAGTGAATGACTCTTCACTAATGCCATCGAGTGCCGCCGTCAGGGACGCCAAGCGTGGAGTTCGCCGAGACGGCCGAGCACCGGGGTCTTCGCGCTGCGGTCGCGGACATCGCCCGGTCCTTCGGCCCGAAGTACTACACGGCGCGGGCAGCCGAGCACCGTCCGTGCGCCGAGCTGTGGGCGGCGCTGGGCGTGGCGGGCTTCATCGGGGTCAACATCCCGCAGGAGTACGGCGGAGGCGGCGCGGGCCTGACCGAACTCGCGATCGTGTGCGAGGAACTCGCGGCCCAGGGAACGCCCCTGCTGCTTCTGCTGGTCTCGGCGGCGATCTCCGGTGAGGTCATCACCGAGTTCGGCACCGACGAGCAGCGCAAGACCTGGCTGCCCCCGCTCGCGGCCGGCACCAGCAAGGTCGTCTTCGCGATCACCGAGCCCGACGCCGGGTCGAACACGCACCGTCTCGCCACCAGGGCCGTGCGCGACGGCGACGAGTGGGTGCTGTCGGGCACCAAGCACTACATCTCCGGGGTCGACGAGGCCGCTGCCCTGCTTGTTGTCGCCCGGACTGGTACCGACGAGGCGGGGCGCGCGCGACTCTCGCTGTTTGTCGTGCCCACCGACGCGCCCGGCCTGCACCGGCAACCGCTGCCCGTCGACCTGCTCCTGCCGGAGCGGCAGTTCATCCTCACGTTCGACGACGTCCGGCTCAACGCTGCCGCGCTGGTCGGCGCGGAAGGCGACGGCTTCCGGCAGGTCTTCCACGGCCTCAACCCGGAGCGCATCACCGGCGCGGCGCTCTGCGTCGGAATTGCCCGGCACGTGCTGGGGGCCGCAGCGCGGTACGCGGGGGAGCGGCAAGTCTGGTCGGAGCCCATCGGCGCACACCAGGGCGTCGCGCATCCCCTCGCCATGGCCAAGATCGATACCGAGCTCGCGGCCCTCATGATGCGTCAGGCCGCCTGGCAGCACGATCAGGGTGAGCAGGCCGGCGAGTCGGCCAACATGGCCAAGTACGCGGCTGCCGAGGCCGCGCTAGCAGCCTGCGACGCCGCCATCCAGACCCACGGCGGCAACGGCGTCGCCACCGAGTACGGGCTGCTGCCGTACTGGGGCCTCGCCCGCCTGCTGCGCATCGCGCCGGTGAACCGCGAGATGGTGCTCAACTTCGTGGCTCAGCACAGCCTGGGCCTGCCCCGGTCGTACTAGCCGGTCGCGACAGGAGAACGACATGCCCGACCCCGACTCCGCTTCGGACGCCGCCCTCGACCTCGAGCGCAACCTTATTCAGCGCGTCAACATCGGCGACTCGCTCACCAGGACCGCGGCGGCCAGGCCGGCTCAGCTCGCCCTGGTCGACGGCGACCGGCAGTGGGCATACGGCGAGCTGAACGCCTGGGTCAACTGCCTCGCCAACGGCCTGTCCGGGCTCGGCTACCAGCGCGGCGACGCGCTCGGCCTGGCGTCCGGCAACAGCGAGGAGTTCCTCGCGCTCTACTACGCCTGCGCCAAGCTCGGCGTCGTCGCCGTGCCCATCAACCTGGGCTGGCGTCCGGACGAGGTCAGCTACGTGCTCGATCACTCCGGTGCCCGCGGCCTTGCTGTCGAGTCTCAGCTAGTCGCGGCTATGACCGAGTCAGTAGGAAAGGTTGCCGCGATCACCGAGGTCATCGTGCTGCCTGGCCTGCACGGCCAGTACGCAGCCGAGCCAGCCGAGCGCGACTGGCTGACGAGCGAGCAGCTTGCGGGCGCCGACGCCGCCGAGCCGGCCTGCCTCGTCGGCGACCGCGACCCGATCAGCTACCTCTACACCTCTGGCACTACGTCATTCCCGAAAGGCGTGGTCGGCACTCACCTCGGCATCTACCTGGAGTCGATGTCGGGCGCACTGGACTCCGGCTGGAACGGCACTGACCGCTTCGCGGCCATGATGCCGATGTTCCACACCGCGCAGCTCAACGCCTTCTGCACGCCCGCGGTCCTGGTCGGGGCGACGATCTACCTGCTGCGCGGCTTCGACCCGCAGGCCTGGCTCGATCTCATCGAGCGGGAGCGGATCACGCAGGTCTTCGGGCTGCCGATGATGTACCGGGCCGCGCTGGATCACCCGAGCTTCGGCAGCCGTGACATGTCGAGCCTGCGCCGGGCCGTCTACGCGATGGCGCCGATGCCCGACGAGCTGATCCGCCGCTGCCTCACACAGTTCGGCTGCGACTTCGCGCTGCTGTTCGGCCAGACGGAGATGTCGCCGATCACGACGCTGTTCCGGCCTGAGCATCAGCTGACCCACATGGGCGCTGTCGGCACACCGCTCACCGGCGTCCAGGTTGCCATCATGGCCCCGGACGGCGTGCTGCTGCCGCCGGGCGAGCAGGGCGAGATCGTCTATCGCGGCCCGTCCACCATGGCCGAGTACTTGAAGAACCCGGACGCCACGGCCGCGGCCTTCGCGCATGGCTGGTTCCACTCCGGCGACGTCGGCAGATTCGGCGACGACGGCGTGCTGTGGTTCGCCGACCGGTACAAGGACGTCATCAAGAGTGGCGGCGAGAACGTCGCCTCCATCGATGTGGAGAAGGCGGTCTACGCCGCCGATCCGCGCGTCGCCGAGGCCGTGGTCGTGGGGCTACCGCACAAGCGCTGGTCGGAGGCCATCACCGCGGTGGTCGTGCCGAAACCTGGCGAGACCGTCGACCCGGCCGCCCTGATCGCCACCATGAAGCAGAACCTCGACGGCTACAAGGTGCCGAAATCAGTGATCGTGGTCGACGAGCTCCCGAAGACCTCGACCGGCAAGATCCAGAAGAACGTGCTGCGCGATCGGCACGCCGCGCACTACGAGGCCTGACCCGGTGGCGGTCCTCACCAGCGCGCTCGACCCGGCGTCCGATAGCTACCGGGCTAACCGGGCTGCCCAGCTCGCGGCCCTCGCGCAGCTAGACGAGCAGATCGAGCTCGCCATCGCCGGCGGCGGGGAGCGCTACCAGCAGCGCCACCGCGACCGAGGCCGCCTGCTGGCCCGCGAGCGCGTCGAGCTGCTGCTCGATCCGGACTCGCCGTTCCTCGAGCTGTCCGTCCTGGCCGCCTGGGGTACCGAGTTCACCGTCGGCGCGAGCCTGATCACTGGCATCGGCGTGGTATCCGGCGTCGAGTGCGTGATCATCGCGCATGACCCGACGGTCCGCGGCGGCGCGATGAACCCGTATTCCCTGCGCAAGTCCCTGCGCGCGCTCGAGGTCGCCCGGATCAACCGGCTGCCGGTGGTGAACCTAGTCGAGTCCGGCGGCGCCGACCTGCCGACGCAGGCCGACCTGTTCGTCCCGGCCGGGCGGATCTTCCACGAGCTCACCGAGCTGTCGGCGCTCGCCATCCCGACGGTCGCGCTCGTCTTCGGCAACTCGACAGCGGGCGGCGCCTACGTACCCGGCATGTGCGACTACGCGGTCCTGGTCGACCAGCAGGCGAAGGTGTTCCTCGGCGGGCCGCCGCTGGTGAAGATGGCGACCGGTGAGGAAGCCGACGACGAGCCGCTTGGCGGGGCGGCCATGCACTCGCGGGTGTCCGGGCTGTCGGACTATTTCGCCGCCGACGAGTACGACGCGATCCGCCTGGGACGGGCGATCATGGCCCGGATCAACTGGCGCAAGCTCGGGCCACGGCCGTCGGGCAGCGCAGCGCTGCCCCGCTACGACCCGGACGAGATTCTCGGGGTGCTCCCGCCGGACAGCAAGGTTCCGTTCGACCCGCGGGAGATCCTCGCCCGCACGGTGGATGGCTCCGAGTTCGACGAGTACAAGCCGCTCTACGGGACCAGCCTGGTGACGGGGTGGGCGCAGGTGCACGGTTATCCGGTCGGCGTCCTCGCGAACCACCGCGGCGTGCTGTTCAGCGAAGAGGCGAAGAAGGCGACCGAGTTCATCCTGCTGGCGAACCAGACGGACACGCCGCTGATCTTCCTGCAGAACACCACCGGTTACATGGTCGGCACCGAGTACGAGCAGGGCGGCATCATCAAGGACGGCGCGAAGATGATCAACGCCGTCACGAACTCAACGGTGCCGCACCTGACTATCAACATGGCGTCGTCGTTCGGCGCCGGGAATTACGGCATGTCCGGCCGGGCCTACGATCCGCGGCTGATGTTCGCCTGGCCCGGAGCGAAGCTCGCGGTGATGGGCGCCGCGCAGCTCGCGGGAGTGCTGTCGATCGTCGGCCGGGCCTCGGCCGCCGCGACCGGGCGGCCGTTCGACGAAGCCGCGGACGCAGCCCGCACCAGGCAGATCGAGGCGCAGATCGAGGCGGAGTCGCACGCGTTCTTCGTCACCGCGCGCCTGTACGACGACGGGATCATCGACCCGCGGGACACCCGCACGGTTCTCGGCATGGCGCTGTCCGCCACTCACTCCAACGTCGTCGCCGGCCGTCGCGGCTTCGGTGTCTTCCGGATGTAGGCCCGATGCGTCGACTGCTCATCGCTAACCGCGGCGAGATCGCCCTGCGGATCATGCGCACCGCGCACGCACTCGGGATCGCCACCGTCGCTGTGTACTCCGACCCGGACGCGGAAGCGCCGCACGTGCATGCGGCCGACGAGGCCGTCCGTCTCCCCGGTGCGTCGCCCGCGGACACTTACCTCCGCGGCGACCTTCTCATCGCGGCCGCCCTCGCCACTGGCGCCGACGCAGTTCACCCGGGCTACGGGTTCCTGTCCGAGAACGCCGCGTTCGCCGCGGACGTACTCGCCGCCGGACTCACGTTCGTCGGGCCGGCCCCCGACGTTATCGCGGCCATGGGCTCGAAGCTCCGCGCGAAAGAGCTTATGGCGGCAGCGGGCGTGCCCGTCCTGCCCGGCGGCGAGATCCCGCCGGGCGCCTCAGCGGGCGTGCTGGACGACGTCGCAGCCCGGGCGGGGTTCCCGCTGCTGGTGAAGGCCTCGGCGGGCGGCGGCGGGCGCGGCATGCGCCTGGTCACCAGCCGGGCCGCGCTGGCCGCCGCGGTCGAGGCGGCGAGCGCCGAGGCAGCAGCCGCTTTCGGCGACGGGACCGTGTTCGCCGAGCGCTTCGTGCCCGATCCGCGGCATATCGAAGTGCAGATTTTCGGAGACACGTCAGGAAACGTGGTTCACCTTTTCGAGCGCGAATGCTCGATTCAGCGGCGTTATCAGAAAATCATCGAGGAGTCGCCATCTCCGGCCGTCGACGATGCGCTGCGTGCACGGCTGGGCGCTGCGGCTGTGACGGCCGCGCAGGCGGTCGGGTACACCGGCGCGGGCACGGTCGAGTTCGTGCTGGAGGGTGACGGCCGGTTCTGGTTCCTGGAGATGAACACCCGGCTGCAGGTCGAGCATCCGGTCACCGAGGTAATCACCGGCCTCGACCTGGTCGAGATCCAGCTCCGGGTCGCCGACGGCGAGCCGCTGCCGGCCGAGGTGACCGGCGCCCGGCTGACCGGCCACGCGATCGAGGCGAGGCTGTACGCGGAGGATGTCGCCGCCGGCTTCACTCCCGCAAGCGGCACGCTGCACGCCTTCAGCTTCCCGGCGTCCGCTGGCGTGCGCGTCGACGCGGGATATGCCGCGGGATCGGTGATCAGCCCCTACTACGACGCGATGCTCGCGAAGGTCATCGGATCTGGCCGCAGCCGGGCGGAGGCGGCACGACGGCTGGAGCGGGCTCTGCGGCAGGCCGAGGTCTTCGGCATTACCACCAACCGGGACCTGCTGGCGGGGATCCTGGCCGAGCCGGAGTTCCTGGCGGGGAAGACCGACACCGGCTATCTGACCCGGCACGACCCGGCGGCCCTCGCGGCGGCCGACGACTCCGCGGTGGCCGTGTACGCGCTGGCCGCGGCCCTGTGCCGGCAGGCGGCTCACCGTGCCGCCGCCCCGGTGCTGGCGACACTGCCCTCGGGGTGGCGCAACGTGCGCTCGACGCGGCACACGGCGGAATTCGCCCTCGGCGAGGTGGCGGCCGGCCATTCCGGCCAGCCTTTCGTCGTGGCCTACCGGCTCGACGGGCCGGAAGTCGTGGCGACGGTTAACGGCGCGGCGCCGGGCGCGCGGATCAGCGTGCGCTCGTGCAGCGCCACCGAGGCCGATGTGGAAATCGACGGCGTGCGCCGCGTCTTCCGGGTGTCGCGGAACAGCGAGTCCGGCGCCGTGCACGTGAGCGGGCCGGCCTCCGCAGCGACGTTCACCGAGGTCACGCGGCTCGCTGACCCAGCCACAGCAGTCCAGGCCGGGTCCCTCCTGGCGCCGATGCCGGCCACGGTGATCGCGGTCAGCGCGGCAGCTGGCGACACGGTCGCGGCAGGACAGCCGCTGGTTGTGCTGGAGGCGATGAAGATGCAGCACGCTGTGCTGGCGCCCGGCGACGGCGTGGTCGCCGAGGTACGGGTGAAGGAGGGCGACCGGGTGGGTGCGGGACAGATACTCGTGGTGATGGACGACCACGTCATGGGGGCTGGCGTCACGAGGGCTGGCGATGCCAGCTGACCTGACGGCACTGCTGGCCGACCTGGCTGCCGAGACCGCGGCACTGCGGGAGATCCTCGCGTGCCTGCGGAACGCGGACTGGCTTGCAGATACCCCGGCGCCCGGCTGGACCATCGGCGATCAGGTCAGCCATCTGGCCTACTTCGACCGCGTCGCGGTAACGTCGGCGACCGACCCGGACGAGTTCGCTGCCGAGCTCGGGCGGCTGAGCGCAGCCGGAACCGTCGATCCGGACGACATCGCCCGGCGCTATCGCGGCATGTCGCCAGCCGGGCTGCTGAACTGGTTCGACGACGCCCGGGCCGAGCTGCTCACCGTCTTCGCCGGCCTCGACCCGGCGCAGCGCGTGCCGTGGTTCGGGCCGCCGATGAGCGTCGCCTCGTCGGCGACAGCGCGGCTGATGGAGACCTGGGCGCACGGCCAGGACATCGCCGACACTGTCGGTGTCCGGCGCGAGCCCACGCAGCGGCTCAGGCACGTCGCGCACATCGGCGTGGGCGCGCTGTCGTTCAGCTACGCGGCGCACCAGCTGCGGGTGCCGCCGGATCCGGTGCGGGTCGAGCTCACGGCCCCGTCCGGCGAACTGTGGGCCTGGGGCCCGGATGACGCTGTCAACCGGGTGACCGGGCCCGCACTCGACTTCTGCCTGCTGGTCACTCAACGGCGGCATCTGCTCGACACTGCCGTGCAGGCGGACGGTCCGGTCGCGGCCGAGTGGCTCAGTATCGCGCAGGCGTTCGCGGGCCCGCCCGGAGCGGGCCGGACGCCCGGCCAGTTCCGCACGCCTTAGTGTGCAGGAGTGACAAGACTTCCCCCGCTCCCTCGCGACGTACTCAGTCCGGCCGCCCAGCAGGTCTGGGATCAGATCGTCGGCAGCCGTGGCGACCAGCTCACCGGGACCGACGGCGCGCTGACCGGCCCGTTCAACGCGTTCGTGACGGCACCGGACGTGGGCCGGCCTCTCGGCGAGCTCGGCGCGGTGCTGCGCTTCGGCTCGTCGATCGAGCGGCGCCTGACCGAGGTTGCCATCATCACCGTCGGCAGCCGGTGGAAGGCCGAGTTCGAGTGGTGGGCGCACGCCGCGATGGCCCGCAGGCATGGCGTTCCGGACGCGGTCGTGGATGCTATCGGCCACGGTGAAGAGCCGCTGTTCGCCGCGGACGACGAGCGGGTCGTCTACACCGCTGCCCGCGAGCTGGTCACCGCGGGCGAGCTCAGCGGCCCGGCCTACGCGGCTGCCCGAGCGCTCCTCGGCGACACCGGGATGGTCGAGCTCGTCTCGCTCTGCGGCTATTACACGCTGATCTCGTTCCTGCTCAACGCGTTCGTCGTCCCGCTTCCGCCGGGCGCCGAGCCGATGTGGCGCGGCGAGGACTAACCGGAGTACTGCACCTGCCAGCTGCGGCCGCCGTCGCTGGTGAACACGATGCGCTGCTGGCTCCCGTCGGCCCCTGCAACCCAGCCGGTCTGCCCGGACAGGAAGCTGGCGCCCTCGGGCTGCGTCAGGCCGGTCACTGCGCTCCTGCGTGCCAGCTGCGTGCCCGTAACCAGGTCCCAGGGCACGCTGCCGTCCGCTCCGCAGGCCGGGCACCAGCCGACATAGGCCGCAGTACCCGGACTGACCGCGGACACCGGGCCGGTATAGCTACCCGGCGCCTGCGCGGTGACGTGAACGCCGGGGTGCGGGAAATACTGCTCCGCGAAGAGCGGAACCGCACCCGACAGATCAGCGTGATAGCCGACTTGCGGCTCCTGGTTCGACGCCGCGCCGGGGCCGACGTCGACCGCCCAGGCTGAGCCGTCACCAGCGCAGTCAACCACCATGGTCGCGACATAGCCCGGATTCAGGCCGCGTGGTGCCGCCGTCGCGGCAGTCCAGGTCCTGCCGCCGTCAGCCGTCTGATAGAGCTGTCCGGCAGCGCCGAGCCAGCCCTGGCTCACAGTGTTGAAGCAGACAGTCTGCGGATCCTTCGGCGCCGCCAGCGTGTGCCAGGTCTGGCCACCGTTCGTCGTCGCCAGGACGTCACCGCCTGACGAGGGAGCGGCCAGGTCACCGAAGTTGCTGCCGCCCGCGATCGCGAACCCGTCACTCGCCGAGACGAAGTGCACCGAGCGGATGCACGGATCGGGGAGCGCGTTCCACCGCACGCCGCCGTCCGACGTGGCGAGCACAGTGCGGGTCCCGACGACCCAGCCGTTCTGGCCAGAGATGAAATCCGCGGACTGCAGGTCGAGCCGGCCGCGATCCTGCACCGTCCAGTGCCGGCCGCCATCAGTCGTCCCGAGAATGACGTGCTGCCCGACCGCCCAGCCGACGGCGGGGGAGACGAACTCAAGGCCGGTCAGTGCACCCGAGGCCGGAGCAGGCGCCGTTGCGCAGGCACCGGTCGGGGCCGCGCCAGGCGACGCCGGCGAGCTTGCCGTGCCGGGGGTGCCGCTGCCGGAGGAAGCCGCAGCGGAAGTGCCGGACGACGGAGACGCGGCAGGTGCCGTTACGCTGCCGCAGCCCGCCAGCACGGCGACGGTCGCAGCAGCTCCCCCGACCAGGCCCCCGAGCAGCGAACTTCGTGCAGCTCTTCGCGTGCGCATGACTCTTCGACGCTACCGGCGCACATTCGGTTGCGGAAGCGACACAGGCGTCTTGACGCTGATTAACATAAGTAGATAATATAAATTTCCTATGGAAATGACTGCGGCAGGAACCATGCAGGCCAGCGACGTCGCCGCTGGCCTCGAGCGGCTCGTGTCGCTCATCCGCTGGCTCAGCCCGGGCGGCATGTCGCTGACCTCGGCCGCCACCCTGGCGACTCTGGAGCAGTCCGGGCCGTGGCGCCTCACCGCCCTGGCAGCCAGGGAGGGCGTCACGCAGCCCGCCATGACCCAGCTTGTCGGGCGCCTCGCCGAGGCGGGGCTAGCAGAGCGCTGCGCCGATCCGGCCGACGGCCGGGTCGTGCAGGTGCAGATCACGCCAGCCGGACGTGAGTTCGTCGAGCGCCGGCGGCAGGTACGGGCTGAGCGGCTCTCCGGGCTGCTGACCCGGCTGCAGCCAGCCGATCAGGCCGCCCTGGCTGCGGCGCTCCCCGCTATCCGCGCACTGACCAGCGCGGACCGGGACGGCACCGGGCCGTTCCCGCCGTACTGAGCCGTTCATACGGGACTGAGCCGTTCACAGAGGACGAAAAGGAGAGTAGATGAGCGGCACTGCCGTCAGCCCGTTCCGCCAGCCGAAGGCCGTCTTCGCCGTCGCCTTCGCCTGCGTGGTGTCGTTCATGGGCATCGGCCTCGTCGACCCGATTCTGCCGGCCATCTCGCACGAACTGCACGCCTCGCCGAGCGAGGTCACCCTGCTGTTCACCAGTTACCTGGTGGTGACCGCGGTGGCCATGCTCATCACGAACTTCGTCTCCAGCCGCCTCGGCGCCAAGAAGACGCTGATCGCCGGTCTGATCCTCATCGTCTTGTTCAGCGCGGCAGCCGGGGCATCGCCCTCGATCGGCAGCATCATCGGCTTCCGGGCCGGCTGGGGAGTCGGCAACGCGCTCTTCATCGCGACCTCACTTGCGGTCATCGTGGCTTCTGCCAGCGGCGGATTCGCCGGCGCGATCGTGCTCTACGAGACGGCGCTCGGCGTGGGTATCGCCATCGGCCCGCTCCTCGGCGGACTGCTCGGTGAGGTCAGCTGGCGCGGACCGTTCTTCGGGGTGTCCGCGCTGATGGCCATCGCGCTCATCGCGACGATCGTGCTAGTGCAGCCGATGCCGCTGCCGGCGAAGAAAACCAGCTTGTCGGCCCCGTTCCGGGCACTGCGCCACCGCGGCCTGCTGACCCTGTCCCTCACCGCGCTCTGCTACAACTGGGGCTTCTTCACGGTGCTCGGCTACGCGCCGTTCCCGATGAACCTCAGCCCGATCAAGCTCGGGCTCGTCTTCACGGGCTGGGGCACGCTGGTCGCGATATTCGCGGTCTTCGGGGCCCCGCGGCTGCAGGCGCGCCTGGGCATCGCCCGGACCATGTACGCCAACCTGTTCCTGTTCTCGATCACCATCCTCGTCATCGCCGTCTGGACGACCGACCGGGCAGTTCTGATCCCGGCGGTGATCTTCTCCGGCATCTTCATCGGGGTCAACAACACCGTCACCACCCAGGCCGTCATGACGATCGCGCCGGTGGAACGGCCGGTCGCGTCGGCGGCCTACAGCTTCGTGCGGTTCATCGGCGGCGGCCTGGCCCCGTATGCCGCTGGTCGCCTCGTGATCGCCCTCAACATCCACGTTCCGTTCTTCATCGCCGCCGGGGCCGTCGCCGCCGGGATCGTCATCCTTGCTACCGTGCACCGGCTGCTCGCCGACGCCGAGCGGGTGCAAGCCGAGCAGGTTGGGGCGACCGCCACCCAGACAGCGACACAGACGGGCGCACCGACGGTACCGGCCGAGCGCATCGTGGCCGTTCACGGCGACGCTGCGGCCTGGCGCGGCGGCGAGCCCGCCGGGGTCATCCTGGCCGCGGTCAGCGACGCGCCGATCGCCACCCTCGTCGTCGAGGCCGCAGGCCGCCTCGCCGCGCAGGACGGCCAGGCTGTGTACGTCGTGCACGCTCGCGAGGCGGCCGTCGGCGGCGACGTCGCGGTGGACGGCGAGGATCTCGAGGCGGCACGGGCCCTCGTCCGCAGGCACCTGACCCAGCTGGCCGCGCACCGGGTGCCTGCCGAGGGTCAGATCCTGGTGCTCGCAGCCGACCACGGGGGCGCCGACCACGGCGCAGCGGGACGGATGGTGGCCGAGTATGCCGCCGCTGTCGGCGCCGGCACGATCGTCATCGGCGTGCCGACGCACGGCGGACTGCCGGCAGCCATCGACGGCAGCACGAGCCGCGAGTTGCTCCGCGCCGCCACCAGCAACATCCTGATCGTGAACCCCGCCGCCCCGGCCCAGGAACTGAGCACCGCCCCGCGGGCTGCCGCCGTTACCTGAGTGCGGTGCTCCCGCGCCCGGCCGACTTCAGCCCGAGTCAGATCGTCCGTCACAGTGGAAAGGGATGAGGCACATGACCGGCAGGCTCGAAGGCAAGATCGCATTCATTACCGGCGCGGCCCGCGGTCAGGGCCGCAGTCACGCCATCCGGCTCGCCCAGGAGGGCGCTGACATCATTGCGGTCGACATTTGCCGGCAAGTCGACTCCGTGCCGTACCCGATGGCCACACCGGAGGACCTCGCCGAGACCGTCCGGCAGGTCGAGGCACTCGACCGGCGCATCGTCGCCAGCCAGGCCGACGTCCGCGACTACGACGCGGTCAAGGCCGCGGTCGACGCGGGCGTCGCCGAGCTCGGCCACCTCGACATCGTGTCAGCCAACGCCGGCATCTCCTCGGTCGGCCGGGCCGACGAGCTGCCCGAGCAGACCTGGCGGGACATGATCGACACCAACCTGACCGGCGTCTGGCACGCCGCCAAGGCGGCGATCCCGCACCTGAAGGCCGGCGGACGCGGTGGTGCGATCATCCTCACCAGCTCCGCCGCCGGGCTGATGGCGATGGAGAACATCGCCCACTACGTCTCGGCGAAGCACGGCGTCGTCGGCCTCATGCGGACGCTGGCGCTGGAGCTCGCGCCGTTCAGCATCCGGGTCAACTCGCTGCACCCGACGACGGTCAACACCGACATGATCCAGAACGAGGCAACATACGCGCTGTTCAGACCCGACCTGGAGCATCCCACCGTCGAGGACGCGACGGACACCTTCCTCATGCTCAACGCCCTGCCGGTCAGGTGGGTGGAGCCGATCGACATCAGCAACGCCCTGCTGTTCCTGGCCTCGGACGAGGCCCGCTACATCACCGGGGTCACGCTGCCCATCGACGCCGGCTGCGTCATTAAGTAGAAGGGAAACGAGGTTATGGCGGGAAGAGTCGCCGGCAAGGTCGCCTTCGTGACAGGTGCCGGGCACGGTCAGGGGCGCGCGCACGCGGTGCGGCTGGCGGAAGAGGGCGCCGACATCATCGCGGTCGATATCTGCCACGATTACGAGACAGTTCCGTATCACATGTCGACTCCGGCGGAGCTCGCCGAGACGGCTGCCGCGGTCGAGGCGCTCGACCGGCGGATCGTCACCAGCCAGGCTGACGTCCGCGACGCGGCCGGGCTCACCGGCGCCGTCGCCGACGGAGTGGCTCAGCTCGGGCGGCTCGACATCGTCTGCGCTAACGCCGGCATCTGCACGGTCCAGGCCTGGGACGAGGTCACACCGACGGTCTGGCAGGACACCATCGACACGAACCTGACCGGTGTGTGGAACACCATGGTCGCCAGCGTGCCGCACCTCATCGCGGCCGGCGGCGGGTCGATCATCTGCACGAGCTCAACCGCGGGGATCAAAGGGCTGCCGTTCCTCGCACCTTACGTGGCCGCCAAGCACGGGGTGGTCGGCATCGCCAGGACCATGGCCAACGAGCTGGCCGCGCACAGCATCCGGGTGAACACCGTCCACCCGACCGGCGTGCAGACGCCCATGGGCGAGGGCCTCGGTGCCCTGGAAACGCTGATCGGAGGCGATCCGAACCTCGGCCCGATCTTCATGAACACGCTTCCGGTCGAGAGCGTCGAGGCGCGCGACATCAGCAACGCGGTGCTGTTCCTCGCCTCCGACGAAGCCCGGTATGTCACCGGCCTGGAGTTCACCGTCGATGCCGGAAGCACGATCCGGTGACCGGCCGCGTCGAGGGCAAGGTCGCCTTCATCACCGGCGCGGCTCGCGGTCAGGGCCGCAGCCACGCCGTCCGCCTCGCGTCCGAGGGCGCCGACATCATCGCAGTCGACATTTGCCGGCAAGTCGACTCCGTGCCCTACGCGATGGCCACGCCCGAGGACCTCGCCGAAACCGTCCGCCAGGTCGAGGCACTGGACCGGCGCATCGTCGCCAGCCAGGCCGACGTCCGCGACTACAGCGCCCTGAAGGCCGCAGTCGACGCCGGCGTCGCCGAGCTCGGCCGCCTCGACATCGTGTCCGCTAACGCCGGGATTTTCAGCTTCGGGACGCTGGCCGAGCTCCCGGAAGCACTCTGGCAGGACATGATCGACACCAACCTCACCGGTGTCTGGCACGCCGCCAAGGCAGCCATCCCGCACCTGCGGGCCGGCGGCCGGGGCGGGTCCATCATCCTGACCAGCTCGGCTCTCGGGCTGGAGGGGATGCCGAACGTCGGGCATTACGTTGCGGCCAAGCACGGCGTGGTCGGCCTGATGCGGACGCTGGCGCTGGAGCTCGCGCCGGAAATGATCCGGGTCAACAGCGTGCACCCGACGACGGTTAACACCGACATGATCCAGAACTCCGCGACCTATGAGCTGTTCGCCGGCGACCTGCCAGCCGCCGAGCGGACTCCGGAAGTGGTGGGGGAGCGGTTCCAGGCGATCAACGCGCTGCCGGTGCCATGGGTGGAGGCGGCCGACATCTCGAACGCGGTGCTCTGGCTGGCTTCCGACGAGGCCCGCTATGTCACCGGCGTGACGCTGCCTATCGACGCCGGCGAACTGCTCAAGTAGGAGAAGCCATGACAGTGCCAGGAGTGCATCAGGCGGCCCGGGTCAGCGAGGTGCGCGACCGCGTTCGGCGGCACCTCGTCGGCCGCGAGCGGGAGCTTGACCTCGTGCTGGCGGCGGTCGCCGCCGGCCGGGACATCATCCTGGAGGGACCGCCCGGCACCAGCAAGAGCACGCTGCTGCGCGCGATCACCGCCGAGTGGGGTATCCCGCTCGTGTTTGTCGAGGGCAACGCGGATCTGACGCCCGCCAAGCTCGTCGGACATCACAACCCCGCCCGGGTGCTGCGCGAGGACTACAGCGCCGACAACTTCGTCGACGGCCCGCTACTTGAGGCGATGCGCTCCGGCGGCTTCCTGTACATCGAGGAGTTCAACCGGGCGCCCGAGGACACCGTCAACACGCTCCTCACCGCGATGGCCGAGCGGCAGACCGCGGTACCGCGGGCCGGCACGGTGACCGCCGTCCCGACGTTCCGGGTGATCGCATCGATGAACCCGTACGACAACGTCGGCACCACCCGGCTGTCGACCTCCGTGCACGACCGGCTGTGCCGCCTGGCGATCGGCTATCAGGACGCCGAGGCCGAGCGCGGGATCGTCGTCCTCCGGGCGCCGCTGCCGGAGGTGGCCGCTGACCTGTACAGGTGCCTGGCCGCCGACGCAGTCGCGGTCACCCGCGCCACCCGGCAGCACGAGGACGTGCGGCAGGGCAGCAGCGTCCGCGGCGCCATCGACGTGACGCTGGTGGCCGGGCAGCTCCTCGACCTCGCTGGAGCGGTCACGCCGGACGACAAGCGCTATCCGGAGATCGTCTACGACGCGATGGTCGTCGCGCTGTCGGGGCGCATCTTCCTGGACGAGACGGTCGACACGACTCCCGAGGCAGTGCTGCGGCAGCTGTGGGAGGACCGATTCACCCTCGAGCCAGCCGCGGCCGCACCCGGTTGAAGAGCAGTCGAGTCGGACTCACCGGTGCGCCGGAGAAGCACCCAGCCGGGTAGCCGCCGGCCGCTGCAGCCGCTGCGCCGCAAGCCCAAGGTGCTGGACGAGCAGCCGCGGCTGGTCGAGCTGTCCGCGGGCGGCAGCGGCGGCTTCGGGCTGACGGGCCCGGTTAGCCCCGGTCCTGCCGGCGCCCTGCCGCGCCCCGGCACCGGTGCTCCGGCGCTGACGCAGGAGCAGGGCACGCTCCTCGCCAGCATCCCCGACGACGCCCAGCCGGATCCGGAAACAGTCCGCCGGGCTCGTCAGATCGCAGCACGGCTGGCCATGCCGCGGCCGCGGCGCGATCCGAGTGCTCGCCGGGGCGCCGGCGAGCTGGCCAGCGTCCGGTATCGCGGCGGCTCAGACGACATCGACCTCGACGCCACGATCGACCAGTTGGTCGAGCACCCGGTGCCGGAGGACGACGACATCATCGTCCGGGAACGGGTGCGCACTCGCCGCAGCGTGGTCCTGCTCGTCGACGTATCCGGGTCGATGCGCGGCGAGCGTGTCCGCACAGCGGCCGCGACCGTCGGCGCGCTCGGCGCCGAGCTTGCCCGCGATGATCTGTCGGTGGTGGCGTTCTGGTCGGACGCGGCAGTGCTCTGCCACCTCGGCCGGCGGCTTCCGGCGCAGCACCTGCTGGAGATGATGCTGCGCATCCCGGCGAAGGGCCTGACCAATATCGCCTTCCCGCTGGAGGTCGCGGCGCGCGAGCTCGCCCGCATTCCAGCGCAGGACGCACGGGTAGTGCTGCTCTCGGACTGCGTGCACAACGCCGGGCCCGATCCGCGGCCGCTCGCGGCCCGGCTCGCGCGCCTCGACGTGCTGCTCGACGCCTCCGGCGAGCAGGATTCCGATCTGGCCCGCGACCTGGCCCGGATCGGCCGCGGCAGACTGCGTAGTATGCGCAGCTATCACGACATCGCGCCCGCGATGAGCGCGATCTTCGCCCACTAAGGAGCCTGCATGTCCGTTGTCGTTGTCGCCACCATCCGTCCGCTGCCTGAACACCGTGACGAGGTCATCGCCGCGTTCGCGGAGACGATCGCGAACGTGCACGATGAGGACGGCTGCGAGCTCTACACCCTCAATGAGGCACCGGACCGGCTCATCATGATCGAGAAGTGGGCGAGTCCGGAGGCGCTGGCCACCCACAGCAAGGGCGCCAATCTCGCCGCGCTCAACCCGAGGCTGGCCGGCAAGGTCGCCGGCGCGCCTGAGGTGATCGTGCTGCAGCAGGTCCCGGCGGGCCACGCCGCCAAGGGCGCCCTGTAGGACGCCTAGGAACAAGGCTTGTCTGCAGGCGGCGAATCTGTCGGCTCGGATGGTGCAGTCGATCCGCGCTGTCCGACACCGGGCACGGTTCGAAACTCTCGTACGGTGAGCAGGCTGTCGCCGTGGACCGCGTCGCGCTCCACCTGGCCCGTTTCGCGGAACCCGAGCTTCTCCAGAACCCGTCGCGACGCGACATTCCAGTCCCGAACTCCTGCCCACAACCGCCCGTAGCCCGCCTCGCTTACCCATGTGACAACGGCCCGACCTGCCTCAGTTGCGTAACCGCGGCCGTGAGCCGCACGCAGCAACTCGTAGGCCAATTCAGGCTCGTCGGGCGATCTGTTCCCGTGAAAGATCAGCCCGCAATACCCGATGACGTCGGTCGTGCCCTTCCGCTCCACCGCCAGAATCCCCGGCCCCGGCTCCTGACGCTCTGCGCGTATCTGCGCGGCGAAGTCCTCCTGCGTAGGTCGGCCCTCGGGACTTATCCGCCGATGCGGCGGTACCCGGGGATCCCGCTCCATCCACAACTGCCGATAGATGGCAGCCTCGTCCGCTCTGCGATGCCGAAGGATGAGGCGATCGGTCTCCAAGGCGTCCAGAATGGGCGCTAGCGACATGCTGGCATTGTGTCAGCGTCAGCGCGCTGCTACCCAGTCCGCTTTATGACTTCGCTCGGTACGGCTTCAGGGCACTACCGCGCCACAGTCAGCAGGTCACGCGTCGCCGCTGGCTTCAACCGGACCGGTCAGCTGGGCGTGCTGCACCAGGCCGCCAAGGGGCTTGGCGATGGCCTGATCCCTCAAGGAATCTCAGTGCCTCATTGAGGTTCCACTCGGCGATGTCCAGCATGAAGGCGCGGTCAGGGAAGTCGCCGTCGAGCAGCCGCAGCGGTCCGGCGGTCAGGGACAGGTGCTGGGTCAGCTTGTAGAACGCAAACCTGTCTTCGTCGAGGCCCTCGACGCCGACCGTGTTCGCCCAGTCGTCGTTACCGAGCCGAATCTGCATGTGGGCCTGCTCCCACTCCACGTCGAAGTACATGAGATTCTCAATGTCGATGATGACCGGGTTGCCGTTGGCATCTAGCAGCACGTGGTCCAGGCCCAGTTCGCCGTGAACGACGGAGTACTCGGCCCGCGGGCGTACTGCCGTCGCCATCTCACGCAGCCGGTCCTCAAGCCGCTCGCGGGCATCGGAGATCCGGCTGTCCCGCCTCGTCGCCTCGGCGAGGCACCGGAGCGCGAAGTCCAGCGCGCCTTCCTCGCACGTCGGCCAGTACGACTGTCCCCCAGCATCAACGTGCCCTACGTTCCCGGGACAGGCCGCGCGGTAGTCGCGCATGGCCGCCAGCCCGTCGCGCAGCCGGGCCAGCACGGGCGCAGCCGTGATCGGGTCGCGCTCGTACAGGGCGAGCAGGTCTTCACCAGGGAGGTCCTCGATGATCGCGATGTCGGCTGGGTAGTAGGTGCGTTCGCGGTCCAGAAGATGGATCTGCGGAACCCGGATGCCCAGGGACGCGAGCCTGCCATGCGCGGCCTCGAACAAGTCGGCGCCGTCAGAGTTGGTGAACTGGTCAGCGCGGTCGCCGACACCCGGCCAGTCTGGCCAGAAATTCTCCGATTCTTCCCACAGGTACGCGATCGCCGTTGTGCCGTCGTCCATGGTCAGGCGGTAGACACCTTTTTGCGTCCCACCCGCCAGCCGACTGACGGCTTCCAGTGTGCGCGTGGCGAACGCCGCCTGAGCTGCACCGGCCAGATCTTCGCGAGTCACGGTCCTCGGCGCCACGTTCGTCGCTCCTTTGGTCGAGCCAGCGCAGCCGACCGCGAACGCTATGGTATGCGCCAATCGCGCTCGCGCGGCGCCAGCATGTGGCGACGACCCCCTGATACGGGCGTCTTCCTCGCGCTCGACCCGGCCATCGCGTCCAGGCCGCCCGTTGGGGCGTCGCATGCTGCTACCGGTGCCGCCAGCCGTCCTAGCCTGGACCGCGCACTGCGAACGCGCTGGCTCGGGCGATCACGTCGCGGCAGAACCGGCCGACGTCGCCGGAGTCGTCGGTGAACTGCGATGGCTTGATGCAGAACGTGGTGAAGCCGGCCTCGATCTGCGGAGCCATCACCGCGAGTGCCTGGCCGAGGTCGGCTGTGCTGCTGGCATCCGGGAACACCGCGCGGGTGCCGCCGACAAGTTCCAGGCTGGCCATGTCGCGGTCGGCCGCCGACATGGCGGCGCGAAGCCGATCGAGCTCCGCTGCGCTCGGCCGGCCCAGCGGGTTGAAGCCGTCGCCGTAGCGCACGATCCGCTGGGTCATCCGGCGGTGCATGCCGGCGCCGCCGAGCCACAGCCGTGGTCCTGACTTCCGGAACGCCTTCGGCTCGAAATAGACGTCGCGGAACGAGTAGTGCACGCCGTCGAAGCTCGCGGGCGTGTCCCGCCACAGCGTCGCCCACGCCTGAAGGTGCTCGTCTAGCAGGTCTCCGCGGGAGCGGAACGGCACGCCGAGGGCCGCGTACTCCTCCTCGAGCCAGGACACGGTCGGCAGCACGACCAGACGGCCGCCGCTGAGCAGGTCGAGCGAGCCGAGCTCGCGCGCCAGCACCAGCGGATGCCGCAGCGGCGCGATGACCGCGCCCGCCACCAGCCGGATCCGGTGAGTCACCGCTGCGATGGCGGACAGCAGCACGAGCGAGCTCGGCCACGGCGTCGCCGGGTCCTGGTTGCCCGGCTCTGCGTACTCGCGGGGGTTGGCCATCACGCCGTCCGCGCCAGCCGACGGGCCGAGCACGATGTGCTCGCTGACCATCACCGAGTCGAAGCCGGCCTCCTCGGCCTCCCGCGCCCAGCGCACCAGCGCGGGCAGATCCCGTCCCGAGGTCATTGTCCAGTTCTCGCTCAGGACGAGGCACATCCGCGGCGGGCTCATGACAGTCTCCTCAGGCTACCGGCGCGGCGGCCGGATGCCGCGGAACTCCCAGTCGCCGCCGAGCGCGGTCGACACGACTTCCTCGCTCTCGGTCGGCTGCGCACCAAGCTCTCCCGACACCGGCAGCGGGCCGGCGACCACGTGGTTGCGCAGCCGTCCGAGGCCGTCCGCCTCGACCTCGACCACTTCGCCCGGCTGCACTGGCCGCGAGTTCGCGGGCGTGCCGGACAGCAGGACGTCGCCGGGGTTCAGCGTGATGGTACGGGCGATGTCGGCGACCAGGTAATGCATGTCCCACTGCATCTCGTCCGTGGAGCCGTCCTGTACCAGCGTGCCGTTCACGTAGGTACGCAGGCCCTTGCCGCGGAAGTCCCAGTCGGTCACCAGCCCCGGCCCGAGCGGCGCCATGGTGTCCGAGCCCTTCACCCGCAGCATCGAGCCCGCGTCGGTGTCCCGGAAGTCGTGCAGGCCGAAGTCGTTCGCGACCGTGTAGCCGGCGATGTACGCGCCGGCGTCCGCTCGGGCCACGCCGCGGCAGGTCCGCCCGATGACGATGGCGATCTCACCCTCGTAGTTGAGGTACTGGCAGTTGGCCGGCCGGACGACTGCGCCGCCGTGGCCCACGAGCGCGGACACCGGCTTCTGGAAATACGTCGGGGCCGGCGGCAGCGTCGCGCCGAACTCGCTGACCCGGCTGCGGTGGTTCAGGTGCACTGCGATGATCTTGGTCGGCAGCACCGGCGGCAGGTGCACGGCGTCCTTGGCCGCAACCGTCCGGCCGTCGCCCGCTATCAGCAGGTCGCCGTCCCGCAGTACCTGGACGGCCGCGCCGTCCAGCAGGATCCGCCGGTACTCAGGCACCCGTCCAGCCTCCCTTCGGCCGGTCGAACCACACGTGGATCTGTCCGGTCCCGATGGCGTTCTCGTACTCGCTATAGCGACGCCCCGGCGCAGTCACGGCACTCTCGCCCAGCGCCGAGATCATCATCAGGTAGTGCGCGAACTTGGCTTCCGGCCGGACCCGCAGGAACTCCGGCATCGTCGCCAGCACGCGCGCGTGCTCACCGGCCTCCAGCCAGCCGATCCGCTCCAGGTCGGCCGCCCGGGCCTGCGGAGTGCGGATGTGCACCGGGTCGCTCGCCTCGTGCGCGCGCAGCTCGCGGAGCGGCCAGAACGTGTGCGACAGCGCACCCGAGGCCAGCAGGATCACCTTCCGGTCGGTCTGGGTGATGGCGTCCCGCAACGCCCGGCCCGCCCGCAGGAAATCCTCGGTGTCGCCAGTCTGCGCGGTGTTGCTCATCGTCAACCACCGCTTGCCGAGCCCGCGCCCCAGGTAGGCCCACAAGTTGACGGTCGCGTAATAGACCGGCAGGTACGGATCATCGATCGCGGTCACCCAGGTGCCGTGATGGTCGGCATTCGCAGCCACGGCGCGTGCGAGCTCCGGGTCGCCGCGCCAGTCGTAGGGGACCCGGGACATGCCGCGCGGCAGCTCGTCGGAGGTGAACAGGCCGGCCCGGATGTCCTGCGCCGAGACCACGAACTCCACCGTGGTGAACCAGTGCGAGTCCAGCACCACGACGGTGTCGTAGTCGAGTGTCTCGAAGACGTCGCGGCGCAGCCGTTCCAGACCGGGAACGAGGCTGATCTCCTCTCCGCCGTTCAGCGCGACGCGCTCGTCGCGGGGCAGCATGATCGTGGGCACGTGCGCCAGCAGGCCGGCTGCCACGACTTCACCCATCGCGGTGCCACCCCCCGGGCGCGTAGACGGTGTTCTTCACGTCGGCGTAGAAGTCGAAGCTCCAGGTACCGCCCTCGCGGCCGATGCCGGACTGCCGCGCCCCGCCGAATGGCGCCCGAAGGTCGCGGACGAAGAAGCAGTTCACCCACACGGTGCCCGCGACGAGCTGGCCGGCCACTCGCTCGGCACGTTTCCGGTCCCCGGTGAACATCGTGGCGGCCAGGCCGAAGCGGGTGCCGTTCGCGAGGGCGACGGCCTCGTCCTCGGTCGCGAAGGTCTGCACGGTCAGCACCGGCCCGAAGACCTCCTCGGTGAGAATCTCGCTGCCGGGTGACGCGTCCGCGAGCACGGTTGGCTGGTAGTACAGGCCGCCGAGGTCGGGGTTCACGCCGCCGCCGATCATCACCCGGGCGCCGTCTGCGATCGCGCGCTGCACGAATCCGTCGACGCGCTCGAGGTGCTCGCGCGCGATACTCGGGCCGATGTCGGTCGCCTCGTCCCGCGGGTCTCCCTGACGCAGGAGCGTGGTCCGGGCCAGCAGCCGGGCGGTGAAGTCGTCGGCGACGGAGTTCTCGACCAGGAGCCGGGTGCCGGCCAGGCAGACCTGCCCGGCGTTATCGAACTGGCCCACCGCGTTCCCGACCGCGAGGTCGAGATCACTGTCGGCGAACACCAGCAGCGGCGACTTGCCGCCCAGCTCGAGCGAGACCGGCGTGAGCTGCTCGCCGGCCGCGGCCGCGACAAGGCGCCCGGTCGGTACCGAGCCGGTGAAGGACACCCGGGCCACGTCCGGATGAGCCACCAGAGGTGCGCCCGCTTCGGTGCCGGTGCCCTGGACCACGTTGAAGACGCCGTCCGGGAGCCTGGCCTCGCGGGTGATGTCGGCGAGCAGGCTGGCGGTCAGCGGCGCCCAATCGGGCGGCTTGGCGACGACGGTGTTGCCGGCCGCAAGCGCGGGCGCGATCCGCCAGGTCGCGAGCATCAGCGGGGCATTCCACGGGGTGACGACGGCGGTAACCCCGGACGGGTTCCAGGACACCTGCTGCTGGTAGTTGCGGATGTCGGGCGCGGAGCCGTCGAGCTGACCCAGCCAGTCGGCAAAGAACCGGAAATTGTGCGCGACCCGGGGCATCACGCTGCCGCGGTGCGACCGCAGAAGTGCCCCGTTGTCCCGGGTCTCGACCTCGGCCAGTTCCTCGATCCGCTTGTCGATGCCGTCGGCGATCGCGTGCAGTACGGCGGCGCGCTGCTCTGGCGGTGTCGCGGACCAGGCCGGGAAAGCAGCCGCGGCGGCGTGCACGGCCGCGTCTACCTCGGCCTTGCCGCCGCGGGCCACCCCGGCGAGGGGCGTCTCGTCGATGGGGGAGATGTCGGTGAAGGTCGCTGCCGAGGAGACCCGGTGACCGCCGATCCAGTGCCGGGTGTCGGCCAGGTCCGCCGGTTGTCTGGCTTCAGCGTTCATGCCCTCACCGCGCCGCGAGCAGTTCGTTTGGTGCCAAATTATCAGCGTACAGTCCGGCCGTCGTCAAGCACGCGGCCGCCGTCCCAGGTCACGCCGACCTGGCGGTAGTAGCCGCCGATGATCTCCCGCACAGCCAGCAGGTCTAGCTCCTCGGTCGGGGAGGCGAACAGCTTGAGGGTCGCGTCACCCCGCCAGGCAGGGCCGGCCTCGACGCTGGCGCTGCCTGAGCTGACGAGCTCGTCCACCGCGTCCGGGCCGCCCTTCTCGATCGACGGCAGCCAGCGGTGGTGTGCCATCGGATGGACGTTGACGAAGCCGTTCGAGGGCGCCTGCTCGCGCAGCGTCACGACCGCCTGGGCCAGCCTGCGGTCGGCCGCGGCCAGCGTCCCGGCGAACGTGCCGCCCGGTGCGATTCGCGGCGCCGCCCGGCCGAAAGGATGCGGGCGAGTCTGGTGGATGGAGCCGAGTTTCTTCGGGTAACCCTGGTGCAGGCCCCGGACGAGCGCGAAGTCCGCGTCGACCCAGATGTACACGCAGCGTGAGTACAGCTGGCCGCGGTAGCTGCACCGGACGACGGCGAAGCACTCCTTGTACTGCGCGCGCACCGGGTCGAGTAGCTCCTGCGCGTCGTCGCCGCAGGACTGCCAGTCGGCCCAGATGAGGGCGACGGCACCGGGGTCATCTGGCGCGGCCTCAAGTGGCGGCGGCAGCAGCTCGGCTACCCGCGCCGGGTCGGTGCGGTACTCCACCGTCAGCAAGTCACCCGAGTAGTGCCAGGGCGGCGGGGGCAGCAGCGACGCGCGGCCCGTTGCAGTCCGGGGGTAGAAGAATCCGGTCACGTCAGCCATGGGGAGCCTCCCGGTCGCAGATCGTTCGCTTCCGCACGAGCTGCGATCGTAGACCACGCTGCCGTCTGCTGACATATCGCGGGCTTGCCCGCTGCCGCTCCGGCGTTTACGCTGCGAAGCGATTGTTCGTCCCCAAACGTTCGATCCCGGCCGGGAGCTGCCATGACACCGGACGCTGACGTCGTCGCCGAGCACCTTCGCGAGCAGGGCGTCGACGTGGTGCGGGTGTCGTACCCGGACCTTATCGGCGTGGACCGCGGCCGGGACGTGCTGGTCGGTGAGCTTGGCGCCGCGGTCGAGCACGGCCTGGCGTTCTGCCGCGCGATCTATCACACCTCCCCCCGCGGCGACGTCGTCCCGGTGCAGGGCGGCCTGGCAGCGGGGCTGCCGGATGTCACCGTGTACCCGGACCTGTCGACGGTCACGCCGCTGCCGTGGGAGCCGGGTGCGGCGTGGTGCCTGGGGGAGGCCTACGCGCAGGACGGCGCGGTCGCGGGCGAGTCGCCGCGGGCGGTCGCGCGAAACGTCGCGCGCCAGCTCGAGGCGGCCGGTTACTGGATGGTGTGCGGCCCCGAGCTGGAGTTCTTCGTCTGCGAGCAGGCCCCGGACGGCCAGTGGCAGCGCTACGCCAATGAGCTCGGCAACGTCTACGTGGTCGGCCGCAAGGGCGATCCCCAGGGGCTGCTTCTGCATATGCTGCGGCAGCTACGCGACGCCGAGCTGAAGGTGACGGCGGCGAACCACGAGTTCTCGCCTGGTCAGTTCGAGATCAACCTCGGGCACTCCGGCCTGCTCGACGCGGCCGACCGGTCCTTCCGGCTCAAGTCCGCGGTGCAGGAGATCGCGCGACTGCGCGGGCTGCTCGCCACGTTCATGGCCAAGCCGTTCAACGACGAGGGCGGGTCCGGCTTCCACGTGCACGTCTCGCTCGGCGACGAGACCGGTGCCAACGTCTTCGGCGACCCCGACGGCCCCGACGGCCTGTCGGCGCCGGGGCGGTACGCCATCGGCGGCGTGCTGCGGCACGCGAAGGCGCTCAGCGCGCTGCTGAACCCGACGATCAACTCCTACAAGCGCTTCGGCCCGGACACGCTGGCGCCCTGGCTGATCGACTGGGGACTGGACAACCGCAGCGCCATGGTGCGCATCCCGCCCGAGCGCGGCCCCGGGGCGCGGATGGAGGTCCGGCTTGGCGACGCGACCGCGAACCCGTACCTGGCCATCGCCGCGATCGGGGCAGCCGTGCATCTCGGTATCGCTGACAAGGTCGAGCCGCCAGCCAAGCTCGAGGGCTACGGCTACGACCCGGCCAGCGCGGACATGCTGCCCGTGCGCCTCGGTGACGCGCTCGACGCCCTGGAGGCCGACACCGAGCTCGCCGACGTCCTCGGGCAGTACTTCACCACGTCCTTCCTGCAGTACAAGCGCAACGAGATCGAGCGGTTCGAGCGGTACGTCACCGACTGGGAATTTGGCGAGTACGCCTACCACCTGTAATGGCTGAGCCGACGATCGCCGCATTCGCCGCGTCCGTGACGGTCGGCGAGCTGGAGGCTGACCCGTACCCGGTCTACGCCCGCCTGCGGCGAGAGGCACCGGTCTGCTTCGTCCCGGCTGTCGGGCTGTGGTTCGTCACCCGCTACGACGACGTCGAGTACGTCGTCACGCATCCGGCGCAGTTCACCGCCGAGATGGCGGACTCGCCGGTTGACCGCACGTTCGGGTCGCCGACGATCATCACCGTGGACGGCGAGCGCCACCAGGACCTGCGGCGCGGCCTGGACTCGAAGTACCGGCCCCGCCAGGTAAACGGCTACATCGACGACCTGGTGCGGCCGATCGCCGAGCGGATGGCCGCCCGCCTGGCCGGCCGGGAGCGCGCCGAGCTGATGGCCGGGTACTTCGAGCCGATCTCGGTTCTCAGCCTCGGCCAGGTGCTGGGGATAGACGAACTCGGCGAGGACACGCTGCGGGACTGGTTCTGGCGACTGCACCAGGGCGTCATCAACTTCGAGGGAGACCCCGAGCGCGAGCGGATCGGCTCGGCCTGCTCGCGCGAGATCGACGGGGTGCTCGGGCCGGTGTTCGGCCGGCTGGAGGCGGCGGGAGACGACAGCACGATCTCGCACCTGCTGCACAGCGGCATGCCGGGCGGCGGCTGCCGGCCGCGCGACTACGTGATGCCGACACTCAAGGTGATCCTGCTCGGCGGCATGCAGGAGCCGGGCCACGGTGGCGGCTCGACACTGGCAGCGCTGCTGGCCGACCGCGCCCAGCTCCAGGCCGTGCGCGACGACCCGGAGCTGCTGCCGGCCGCAGTCGAGGAAGGCCTGCGCTGGATGTCTCCGATCGGCACGCAGACGCGGCAGGCCGCCGGCGACGTCGAGCTCGGCGCAGCGGTGATCCCGGACGGTGCGCCGGTCGGCGCGCTGGTGTCGGCGGCCAACCGGGACGAGACCAGGTTCGCTGACCCGGACCGCTTCGACATCTTCCGCCCGCGCCAGGTGAACCTGGCCTTCGGCGGCGGCCGTCACTTCTGCGCAGGACACGCGTTCTCCCGCGCCCAGATCCGGATCGCGATCGAGGTGCTGCTGGCGCGCTACCCGCGGATCGCGCTCGACCCGGCGCGGCCGCCCGAGTTCCGCGGCTGGGAGTTCCGGGCGCCGCGCAATCTCGACGCTCTACTCGGCTAGCGAACGTCAGCGAGACGCACTGGCACTCAGGTCCGCCAGCGCGCTGCTGGCCGACTCGCGGGCGCGCAGCACGAACGTCGAGGCGAAGCCGATCACCAGCAGCGCGATCGCGTAGTACGGCGCCTCGATCGTCGGGCTCGTCACCTTATAGAACGCGCCGAAGATCGCCCCGCCGGTGATCACCAGACCGACGACTGCCGCCACGATGATCGACGAACGGCGCTCCGCGGCCGCGAAACTGTGCAGCGAGCCAATGCACATGAGGAAGTAGACGACTACGAGCGCGAAGCCGCCGAACGTCGAGCCCCAGGCGAACATCGCGAAGTAGTGCGGCGTCAGCGGCAGCGCGAACAGACTGGTCCAGAACTGGTTCAGCAGCAGCGCCACGACGCAGATACCGATCACGAAGACGGATGCGCCGAGCGGCGAGCCATGCTTCTTCGAGGTCGCAGCGAGCGCCGCCGGGATGCGCCGGTCGCGCGCCATGGCGAAGATGCCGCGGGTGGCCGACACGCAGCAGCCGATGGCGACCGCGAGCATGTCGAACAGCACCACCAGCTCCAGCAGCCGGTCGATCCAGGTGCCGCCGTAGCCGCCTGCGCTCTTGCTCGCTCCGAGGGCGAACAGCGGAGCGCTCGCTGCCGCGGCGACGGTCTTAAGGCTGTAGTGGAAGCCCGCGACCGTGACGTACGTGGCGACGACGTAGATGACCGTCGCGATCCCGGCCGTGGCCATGATCGCGATCGGGATCTCACGCCGCGGGTTCGGCGTCTCCTCAGCCAGGTTCGCGGCCGTCTCGAAGCCGACGAACAGCAGCACGCCGTACAGGACGCCGAAGAAGATTCCGGACCAGCCGTCGGCCGCCGAGGAGGGCTCGAACGGTCGGGCGCTGTTCGCCGAGCCGAGCTTGACGATCACCGAGATGAAGAAGATCGTCACCACGATGATCGAGACCAGCGCCAGCGCGAGCTGACTGCGCGTGGACACCCGCACGCCGAAGTAGAGGATCACGGCGATCAGCGCGATGACGATCAGCGTCCAGGCCCAGGACGGCAGCGGGCTGATCTTGAACTCCGCCTGGATGGTGCTCTGCAGGTAGCCGCCGATGAGCAGCAGAAGGCCCGCGGCGAGCACGACCACGCCGCCGTAATACAGCCAGCCCGCCGCCGTTCCGACTCGTTTGCCGAGGCCGCGCGTCACGTAGTCGTACAGCGAGCCAGCCGAGTGGATCTCGCGCGCGTAGCTCGACACGATCCAGCCGAGTGCGAACACGCCGACGGCCGCGATAATGACCGACAGCGGAGCGGCGACACCGCCGCCTTTCCCTGACGCGCTGATCACGCCGACGACGAGCGGGATCACGAATGCTGAGGAGAAGATCGGGCCCATGAACCCGACGGACTGCGCGATCACGTCGGGCAGCGACAGAACCTTGGCGCCCAGGCGTTCGTAAGCCGGCTCGGAACTCATCTGTCCTCCAGGTGCCAGCGGCTACCGCCTATCGATGCCGGGATCGTATGGAAGCAAACGATCGCGTGTCAAGGCTTGGCAAACGGTTCGGCAAACGGCTGAGCCTGTCAGTCCGGAATGACGCGGACAACAAGGTCCTTGAGCCCGTTGGTGAAGTTCGAGCGGATACGCCGCGGCGGCTGCACAAGCTCGAACCTGGCCGCGCGACGCAGCAGCGCGGCGAGCATGATGCGCACCTCCAGCCGTGCGACGTGCACGCCGAGGCACAGGTGCGGGCCGCCGCGCCCGAAGCTCAGATGCCGGTTGGGCGTGCGGCCTACATCGAAGGTGTCCGGGTCGGGGAACTCGCCGTCGTCGCGATTCCCGGACACGTACCAGAGGACCACCTTGTCGCCCGCCCGGATCTGCGCGCCGCCGAGCTCGGTGTCGGTCGTGGTGGTGCGCCGCATGAAGTGCGTCGGGCAGCTCCACCGCATCACCTCGTCGGTGGCAGTGTCCAGCAGGCCGGGATCGGCCCGGAGCCGCTCCCACTGCTCCGGCAGCGCGCAGAACGTCAGGACCGCGTGCGCCATCGCGATGCGAGTGGTCTCGTTGCCCGCGATCACCATGATCGAGAACAGGTTGTCCAGGTCGGTCTCGCTGAGCGCCTCGCCGTCGACGCGCGCCAGCAGCAGCTTCGACAGCAGGTCGTCGCCGGGCTCGCGCAGCTTGTCGCGCACGATGTCGCGGCCGAGGTCCCACAGCTGCTTGCCGTACGGGCTGCGGAACGGGTACAGCCGGTAGGCGTCGGTGTCGTCGCGGCCCCACACGACATCGGTCAGATCCGGGTCAGTATTGGCGATGAGCCGGTCGCCAAGGTCGATGAACTGATCAAGGTTCGCCTCCGGCAGGCCCATGATGCGGGCCAGCACCCGGATCGGGATCTGCTTGGCGACAGCCTCGACGAAGTCGAAAGGCTCGGCGCTCAGTCCGTCGTCGAGCGCCTGCTCGGTCAGCTGCTCGACGAAGCGGGCGTAGACCGCCACGGCCCGCTGGGAGAAGCTCCCCGACATGATCTTGCGGAGCTTGGTGTGATCGGGCGGGTCGGTGTCGATGATCGTGCGCCGCGCCGCCATGTCCTCGTCGGTCGGCTCCTCGAACGACACCCCGCGGCCCGAGGAGTACGTGGCGGTGTCCCGGCTCGCGGTCACGATGTCGGCGTACCGGTGCACAGACCAGAAGCCGGAGTTAGGCGCGGGCTCACCGAACCAGGCCACCGGCAGCTGCGCGCGAAGGCGAGCGAACTCGGCGTACGGCACGCCGCGCGCCCACATGTCAAGGTCGGTCAGGTCGACGCCCGGCGTAGCCGTCATGACGTTAGTTTGGCACCAAACGACATCAGCGGCAACGGCTCGCGACGCCAGGCCGGGTAATGGATAGGTCACGCGGCCCCGCGAGCAGAGCTTCGGTCAGTCGCTCTCGACTGACCGGATGATCTTTCGGAGCAGGCCGGCCAGCTGGCCCTTTTCCCGCTCGGACAGCGCGGCGCTCACGTGTGCCTCGCCTGCGTTGAAGGCCGGGAACAAGCGCTCGATAACCGCCTCGCCCTTCGCCTCCAGGCTCACCAGGACCAGCCGGCCATCCTCGTCGTGCGCCTGCCGCCGGGTCAGCCCGCGCTTTTCCAGAGTCTTCAGCACGCCGGTCAGCGTGCCCTTGGTGACGCCCGCCTCGACAGCCAGATGCCGGGTCTGCTGCTCGCCCCAGATCCACAGCACGAAGAGGACGGTAAAAGCCGCCCAGGACAGATCCTCGTCCGCTAGTACCTTGCGCTCCAGGTGATTGCGGACGACGTTGGCCGCGCGGTAGATGTTCGACACTGCCGCCATCGCGGCGAAGTCGAGGTGCTGCTCACCGATGCGGCCGCGAATGTCACGCTCGGCCTGGACGAGGTCGCGAGCGGTACCGGTGGCAAGGCGACTGGGCATGCCACGATGGTAGATCCTGTACGGCTCGCTCGTCAGGACAGGTCATAGGCGGTTGTCGGCAGGTCAACCGCCGTCGCGCCGGCGTCGATCGTGAGCACCGCGCCGGTCACCGCGGAGGCGTCGGAGCTGACCAGGAACGCGATTGCGGACGCTACCTCGTCCGGTTCGCACGGCCGCCGCAGCGGCACTTGCGCGGTCGCCAGCGCATAGGCCGCTTCCCGGTCGGCCAGACCGCGCAGTTCCGCTAGCTCGTCCATCTCGGCGTCCGCCATCGGCGTCCGCACCCAGCCCGGGCACACCACGTTGACCCGGACCCCGCTCGGCCCGAAGTCGCGCGCCATCGACTTCGCCAGGCCGATCAGCGCATGCTTGGCGGTGACGTAGCCGACTGACTCCGGCGAAGCGGCCAGCCCGGCGATCGACGAGACCACGACCGCGCTGCCGCGGGTCGCGATCAGGTCAGGCAGGCATACGCGGGCGCTGACCAGGCAGGTGTCCAGGTTCGCCTGCATGCTGGCCCGCCAGGCCTCATCCGAGATAGTGGCCGCCGTGCCGCCGCCTTCTCCGCCCGCGTTCGCGACCAGGATGCTGACCGGGCCGAACCGGTCTTCCGCCACGGCGACGACGGCCGCCATGTCCGCGCCGGACGCAGCGTCAGCGCCGGCGACCGCTACCGCGCGGTCACCGATCTCACGCGCCATGGCCCGCAGCGGCTCCGGGCGGCGGCCGGTCACGACCACGGCAGCACCTTCGGCCGCCAGCCGCCGGGCGGTTGCCGCGCCGATCCCGGTACCCCCGCCGGTGACGACGGCCACCTGATGCGCGAGCCTGCGGGCTGCTGCCATGGGATGAGCCTCGTTTCGCGCCTGACGATTGTTCGAGAAGTCACGGTAAGCCAGAGTCATGTGTGCTGTCGTCGCCCTCGCGGGACAGTTCCGCTCAGGACGGGACGAAAGCATTGACAGCCATCCGCGCTGGTGGTTACGTGGGCAATGAGCAACGTAAGCGCTTACTCACTCGAGCCGAGAGACGCAGCGTGCCGGACCGGTCGACGATTTATCAGGTCGCTCAGCGCAGCGGGGTGTCCACTGCGACGGTGTCGCGGGTCATGTCCGACAGCACGGGCTTCTCGGCCGCGACTAGGGACCGGGTCCTCGCTTCGGCAGCCGAGCTTGGCTGGGTACCGAGTGGCTCCGCACGCGGCCTGGCGTCACGCAGGGCTGGCATCGTCGGCCTGCTGTTCCCCGGCCTTGGTCAGTCGGGTGAGGCCGCGGAAGAGTCGCCGCTGTACGAGGACCAGGTCATCCGCGGCGCGGAACGGGCAGCGGCTGCGGCCGGCGACGCGGTGCTGATCGCCTCGACGCTGACCGCGTCGGGTCGCAAGCTCGCCTTCTCCGTGGCCGGCAAGGTGGACGGCCTGGTCGTGATGGCGCGCAGCCTGGCGGACGAAGACGTCGCCGCGATATCGGGCACCATAGCCGTGGTGATGCTGGCCAGTAATCGCGTCGGCAGCGGCCTTGATTACATCGGTGCTGACAACCGCAGCGGATGCAGGCAGATCACGGAACATCTGATCACCGTCCATGGCTACGCGAGCATCGCGTTCCTCGGCGGGCCCGAGCAGTCGCCTGACTCGCAGGAGCGGTTCGCCGGATTCTGCGACGCGATGAGCCAGGCTGGCCTGCCCGTGCCGCAGTCGCCGTCGGCGACGGGCGGATTTACCGAGGCCGGCGGCTGCGAGGCGGTGCGGGCGATGGTCGCTGGCAGTCCGCCGCCGAAGGCCATCGTGTGCGGCAACGACGAGATGGCCATTGGTGCGCTCAGCGCGCTGAGGTCGGCTCGGTTGCGAGTCCCCGCTGATGTCGCGGTTACCGGATTCGACGACATCGCGGCGACCAGGCACGTCCGGCCGCCCCTCACGACGGTCCGTCAGCCGATGCGGCAGCTGGGCGAGGAGTCCGTGCGGGTGCTGCTCGATCGCATCGCTGATCCGGACCGCGCACCGCGCTCGGTCGTGTTGCCTACGCAGGCCGTCATCCGCGAGAGCTGCGGCTGCCGGCCGCACTTAGCCGCCGGGGCCGCCCCGTCGGCACGCATCTCGTCGGCAGGCATGCCGCCTGCCGGCATTCCGTGCACAGACAGGGGCACATCATGAACAGGCCACTGCGACTTGCCAAGTCAAGAATCTTCCTCGCCATCATCGCGGCCGTCGTCGCGCTGCTGGCCGGAACCCAGCACGCCCGCGCGAGCGGCACCACGGGCTATCCGGTCACTCGCTACACCGGTTTGAGCCAGGCCCAGCGAGCCACCCTGCTCTCGTTCGCCCGCGACACCTGGAAGTTCTACCAGGTCGACCTTGACCCCGCGACGCACCTCCCGATGGACAACCTCACGTTCGCGGGCGGCTCGGCGACCGCGACCACCTACGGCCGGTACACCTCGGCCGCTGACATCGGCGTCTACCTGTGGGCCGTCGTCTCGGCCCGGGACCTCGGGCTGATCAGCACGGCGCAGGCAGTGGCCACGCTGCGGCCCACCCTCACCGAGGTCGCGCACCTGAAGCGCTACGACGGCTTCCTGTACCAGTGGTACGACACGACGAACGGGGACGTGCTGAGCAATCCAGGTGATGCCGACTGCGCCGCGAACGCGCCACCGGCGTTCACCAACTGCTCGTTCGTCTCGAACGTCGACAACGGTTGGTACGCCTCCGGCCTCATCATCCTCCGGGAGGCGATTCCGCAGCTGGCCCCGATGGCTGACAGCCTCATCGCGCCGATGAACTTCGGTCTCTTCTACGACAACCGGGCCGAGACGGAGTGCAACACCAACCCTGCCATTCCGGGGAATCAGCCCACGGGCCAGATGTACGGCGGCTACTACGTGGGCTTGCCGCCTGGCCAGGGCAGCAACTATACCGAGTACTACCACAACGGTGCTTTCTACAGTGACCCGCGGATCTCCGCGTACATCGGCATGGGGCTGCATCAGATGCCGGGCAACGTATGGTGGCGCAGCTGGCTTGAGCTGCCACCGCCGGCGCCGTTCACCTCCTGCCAGACCACGGACCCGGACTTCTCCTGGCAGGGTCAGTGGCCGATGGGCGGCTACTGGCAGACCTACACCGATCCGCAGTCCGGCGAGAAGTTCGACGTCTGGGAGGGCCACTACACCTACCCGGGCACCAACCTGACTTTCATCCCCACCTACGACGGCGGCATGTTCGAGGCCCTGATGCCGAACATCGTCGTGCCGGAGACTAGCTGGGGCACACGCAGTTTCGGGCTAGCCGATGTCAGAACTGCCGAGGTGCAGATCAAGTACGCGACGCAGGAGCTGCACTACCCGGTATGGGGCATGTCGCCGTCGAGCACCGCGGACGATAGCGGTAATTACGCCGGCTACGGCGTGGAGGGCCTGGCGTTCCCGTATTACGGCACCGGTGCGACCGCCAGCGACCCCAACGAAGGGCTGTCGCAGTGCTACGGGTGCTCGTCCGAGGACGTCGTGACGCCGTACGCCTCGTTCATCGCGCTGGATGTCGTTCCGCAGCAGGCATACGCGAACCTCCAGAACCTGCGAACGCTGTACCCGGGTCTCTACGGAGTCGACGGGTTCTTCGATGCGGTCAACCCGGCCACTGGCGCAGTCGGCCACCGGTATCTGGTGCTCGACGAGTCCATGATCATGGCATCACTCGATAACGCGATCAATAACCGGGCCATTCAGCGCGACTTCGCCCGGGACCCGGTCTCGTGGGCAGCGCACACCTATCTGGAACTGGAAAAGCTGTCGATCTGACGGCGACGGCCGATGGCGGCCAGGCTGACCTGCCGGCCGTCCGGCCGCCGTCGCACCGAAAATCCGTTGCCGTGGCGAGGCCGTCCTGCTGGGCTTGCGGCATGGCCGAGATTTCGCTGAGCGCGCTGGCAGCGTTCCGCGCGCAGGGATACGTCGTGATCCCGGGCGTGCTGGACGAGAGACAGCGAGCGTTCGGCAGCCGGACGGCGGCGGCGATGCTGACCGCGCAGCCCCCCGCTGCCGGGCACACCGGGCCGTATTTCCTCTGGCCGCGTTTCGGCCCGGCGGGCGACTGCGGACACGATCACGGACTGCTGCGGTTCTACCGCCAGTCGGGGATCGCCGAGCTGGCCGCGGCTCTGCTCCGCCCGGACCTGCCGCCGGACGAGCCGGACTTCGCTCAGCTCGCCACGACAATCCCGCCGTGGCCGCACCGCCCCGGCGGGCCGCACGTTGGCGGCCTCAGCCTGCGCGTGCCGCACGGGCAGGCGGAGACGTTCTCGATCCTGGCGGGGGCGTGGCTCACCGATCACGCTGGGCCGGATCGCGGCAATCTGTGGGTCTGGCCGGGGACACACCTCCGGTTCGGCGAGTACCTGACCGAGCACGGGGCCGATGCGCTCGGCCGCCTGCCGCCGGATCCGCCGATCGAGGTGGGCGAGCCGCTGCAGGTCACCGGGGAGGCGGGAAGCGTGCTATTCGCGCACTACCTGCTCGCCCACGACATCGGCGGGTACGACGGTCCGCCTGGTGCGCCCGTGCGTCAGGTCGTCTACTACCGGCTGCTGGCGCAGGGGCACCGCGCGCGCTGGCGGGACGCGGTCGCCAGCCCGCTCGCGGAGTTCCGGGCCGCCGCCTGAGTCCGGGGTCAGAGGTAGCAGCTCGTGCCGACTGAGTTTGGCACGTAGACCCCGCCGAAAATGAGCCGCCATCGCGTGCGGCGCCGTGGATCAGCACCGGCAGATTCACCGTGCCGAGCGTGACCGCGGCCCGGCCCCTGCACATCACGCCATGGTAGAAACTCGCCAGGTGAGTTGACGGTGCGGATCATTGGTCCGCACGGCGCGATATCACCCAGCCTAGGTGAGGCGCCCAGGATGCCAACGCGGTGAGTCTGGGATTTGCACGGCGGTTCAGGCACGGTAGCTGCTTGCTGCTTGACATTGTCAGGCTCCCGGCGGAGATCTCTCATCTCTCCCAAGTCAGCCATCCGGCCGTTCACTCTCGAGATCTCTGACGAGGAGCTCGAGGCCCTCCGGCAGCGTGTCGCGGGCACTCGGTGGCCGGACAAGGAGACCGTTCCCGATCATTCACAAGGCGTTCAGCTGGAGACGCTCCAGGAACTCGCCCGCTACTGGGCGTCGGACTATGAACTTCGTCGTTGCGTAGCGAAGCTGAACGCCTTGCCGCAGTTCAAGACCGACATCGACGGGCTGGACATCCATTTCATCCATGTTCGGTCAGAACATGACAATGCACTCCCGCTTATCCTCACGCACGGGTGGCCGGGCTCAGTCATCGAACTGCTGAAGGTCATCGATCCGCTGACCAACCCCACAGCACATGGCGGAAACGCGTCGGACGCCTTTCATGTGGTGATTCCGTCGATGCCGGGATACGGGTGCTCAGACAAGCCGCGGGTACCCGGCTGGGGTCCCGACCATATGGCGACCGCCTGGGTTGAGCTGATGAAGCGCCTCGGATACGACCACTTCGTGGCGCAAAGCGGCGACTGGGGAGCGGTTGTCACGGATCTGATGGCCGCGCAGGCGCCTCCGGAACTCCTCGGCATGCACACCAACATGCCGGGCGCGATACCGCCGGAAGTCGTACGGGCGCTCCCGATTCCCGGCCAGCTCGCCCCCGGCGGTCCGCCGCCATCCGGTCTCTCCGCAGTCGAACAGCGGGCGTTCGAGGAGATCAGCACCTTCTACACGACGGGCGCAGGCTATGCCGTCGAGATGGGCACGCAGCCGCAGACGCTGTACGGAGTGGCGGATTCGCCAGTCGGCCTGGCTGCGTGGATGATCAACCACGACGCCTATAGCTACGGTGAAATCACGCAGGCCTTTGAAGGCAGCCCGGTGGGCGAGCTTACTCGCGACGAAATCCTCGACAACATCACGCTCTACTGGCTGACGAACACAGGCGTCTCGTCGGGTCGTCTCTACTGGGACAACAAGTTCGGGTTCTTCGACACCAAGAACGTCGCCATCCCGGCGGGGGTGAGCGTCTTTCCTGGCGAGATTTATCAGGCTCCGCGGAGCTGGGCCGAGCGTGCCTACCCCGGCCTCATCCACTACAACGAGCTCGACAGGGGCGGACACTTTGCGGCCTGGGAGCAGCCGCAGCTGCTTTCCGAGGAGGTGCGCGCAACGTTTCGGACACTGCGCTAAATGACCACCGCGAACGCCAGCTGATGCCCTCGCTCGGCGGGCGTTCGTAGGTGGTCATGCTCCGAGCCACTCAGCCCGGGCGGGCTGCGCGTCCAGGTCGTCCTCGTCAACTTCTGGGCACTGAGCTGCATCAACTG
Organism: uncultured Actinomycetota bacterium; assembly: GCA_963711535.1. GTDB lineage: Bacteria > Actinomycetota > Actinomycetes > Streptosporangiales > Streptosporangiaceae > JAJYUU01. Next base: position 1,026,734 of record CAVQEN010000020.1, read on the forward strand.
GCCGCGCACCGCCCAGGCTCACCTCGGCCAGCGCAGCACCTACCAGCTCACGGAGGGACTAGCCCCCTCCTCGATGGCGAGACGCCAGGTCGATCGCACGGAACAGACGTTGACGCTGACGGGAACGCGCTCCGGTATGGCGGCCTCTCAACTCGTGCGGCAAGACCACACTGTGCGCGAGTGCACGCTGGAGATCACCTTCCGCCAGCGAGGAGCCGGGGCGTACGTGCTCACGTTCGGTTAGCTGAAAATGCCAGGGACCATGGACCCTGCCGTTGGTTCGCGCCGGTGGCTGGCTCGGTTGCCGCGGAGTTGAGTTGCGGGCTGGCTGATCCACAGGTCATTCCGGTCTGCCTCGGCTTTTCCACAGGCCCGAATAGGGACGGAAAGGTGTCGCTGCCGGCCGGTATTATCGAACATGTGAGCGGATAACTGACCGAGACCGTGGAAGGGAGGCCGCGATGCCGGATCCGGGCTGGGACATTCCGGGGGTCGACCGTGACGCCTCCCCCGGCGGGCTGCTCACCGGCACTTCTGCCGCCGCGGGCACAACCGCCGCGGGCACCGCTGTTGGTTCTGGCTGCGGTGCCCGGCCGGCGCGGACGGGCCGCACGACCCGGCGGGACGGCAGCGTGTCGGCCGCGTCCGGGTTGTCGGCGGGCGCGTTCGCCCCGGCCGGCGACAGCGACTCGGCTTCCGCTTCCCCGGCCGGCGACAGCGGCTCGGCTTCCGCTTCCCCGGCCGCCGGCAGCCCGGCTTGTTCCCCGGCCGCCGGCAGCGCTGGTGCCGCGCCGAGTTCCGCGGCCGGCTCGGCCGGTTGTGCGGCTGATGCGTCCGCCCGGCCTGGTTCTGGTTGCGGCCCGGCTGCCGGCAGCTCCGCGTCTGACTACTCGGATGGTTCTGCGGCTGGCGCGTCCGCCCGGCCTGGTTCTGGTTGCGGCCCGGCTGCCGGCAGCTCCGCGTCTGACTACTCGGATGGTTGTGCGGCTGGCGCGTCCGCCCGGCCTGGTTCTGGTTCCGGCTCGGCTGACCGCCCGTACGTGACGGCAGGCTCGTACGCTGCTGCTGGCGGTGTGCGGCCGTCGGATGCGGCGCAGGCGCTGGCGTTTGTGTCGGCGGGGCTGGAGTTTCTGGCTCATGACGACGCGGCATTGTGGCCGGAGGGCCTGCAGGCGGATTGCCTGCGGGTGCTGGCGGCGGCGCAGTCGCGTCAGGTGGCGGCGCATGCGCGGGTGCTGGCGGCGTTCAGCGTTCCGGGGGGCGGTCTGTCGGGGGACGGGCACCGGTCACCGCGGGTGTGGCTGTCCTGGCAGTGCCAGGCCACTGCGCGGGCGGCGGCGGCTCAGGTGGGGTGGATGCGGCGGCTGGGCCGGCACCCCCGGCTGGCGGCGGCGCTGGCTGAGGCGATGGTGTCGGAGTCGTGGGCCCGGCAGCTGATCGCGTGGAGCGACCGGCTGCCTGAGGAGCACCGCGATGACGCCGATGGTGACTTGCTGGCGGCGGCGGGGCTGGGCGCGGACCTGGCCGGGCTGGCGGGGCTGGCCGAGGAGCTGCGGCGTGAGCACGCCGCGCCCGACGACGGTGATGACGGGTTCGCGGACCGGCGGCTGCGGCTGGGCCGCACGTTTGAGGGCGCGGGCCGGATGGAAGGCGACCTGACGCCGCGGTGCGCCCAGGCGGCGCAGGCGGTGCTGGCTGCCCTGTCGCAGCGGCGCGGCCCCGAGGATGACCGGACCCTGGACCAGCGGCAGCACGACGCGCTGGAAGAGGCATTCATCCGGCTGATCGCGGCCGACGGGATGCTGCCCCGGCGCGGCGGCGAGCCCGTCCGCCTCGGCCTGGACATCACCCTGGCCGAACTGACCGGCGGCGACGCCGACGGTGACACCTGCGACGCGGTCGTGCAGCCGGTCATCACCGGGATGACCGACTACGGGCTGCTGGCGAAACTGGCCGACCCCGGCAGCGACGAGGCCCAAGCGCTGCAGGCAGCGGCCGCCGCCGCGGCCGCGTCGGCGGCAGCGGCGCCGTTCGGCGACGCGCTGGAGGCCGCGGTCCGGCTGCTGTCAGGGCCGCGGGGCTATGCCAGGATGCTGCGCCGCCGCGCCGCCGGGGCTGCCGGGATGCGGGTGACCGGGATCAGCCTGCCGCTGGAGATCCCCTCCAGCTTCCGCACCGTGCCGCTGCACCTGCGCCGGGTCGTGACCCGCCGGGACCGGCACTGCCGGTTCCCGGGCTGTGACCTGCCGGCCGCGGGCTGCGACGTGCATCACCTGCTGCCCCGGTCCCGGGGCGGACCCCACGCCCTCACCAATATGCTGCTTTTGTGCCGATATCATCATCAGGTGGTGATCCACCGGTGCGGCTGGACACTCACCCTCCACGCCGACGGCACGACCACCGCGGTCAGCCCCGACGGCACCAAAACCCTGCACAGCCACCCGCCCCCCACCCTGGCCGCCTGACCCGCCCGCAGCACAGCACGCCAGCTGACCGTGCCCGCACGCACGGTCAGCTGGCATGTCCGCGCTGCCCCCACAGTGCTCTGGATCGTCCACAGGTCGGCGGGGCGCCCGGTCAAGAAGCGCCCCGCCGGATCCGTCAGGGATAACTGCTGATGTCGACCGGCTCGACCGTGCCGGGATTCGTGGAGGTCACCGGGCCGCCGGTGCCGTTGATGATCGAGTTGTCGCCGCCCGAGCCGCCGATCCACACCGCGAAGATGTTGTGGAACTGCACGCCTGGCGTGTCGGGCGACTCGAACGCCTCCGCGTCATACAGGGTCGCCGTCGTGTCGATGAACACCACGTAGCTCCCCATCGCATAGCCCTGGAAGGACCTGACTCCCGGCGAGACCTGGAAGGCCGGGTAACCGTCCTGTTTAGGACTTGCCATCCAGTCGGCCTGGGTCGGCGGGTCGTACGGCAGCTCGTTCTGGAAGAACACGTCGGTTCCGCCCTGGCCGCTCCAGATCACCTCGGTCTTCTGGTAGTGCTCGACCGCCAGGCCGTACGCGGTGACGTCGGCGCCGGTGACGACCAGGCCAGTAGCTCCCTTGTTGTCCGTCCAGCCCACGTCGTTGCCGTGGTCGGCACGCCACGCCCACACGTCGTCGATGATCGAGTTATCGGCATTGTCGAGCAGGCTCACGGTCGCCGACACCGGCGTCGCCTCCGCACCGCCTACGCGGAAGAAGACGTCCTGGATGGCGTCCGGGTCTGCCGCCGTTCCGCCTCCGAGACCGGGAACGCCCACCGACATCAGCACCGGAGAGTTCACTGGGCCGGCGTCGATGATCAGGCCGGAGACTTTAACGCCCGTGTTGGGGGTGACCACCAGGGCAGCGTTTCCGTGCTGCGGCACGAGGGTCGCGAACCCGAGACCTAGCACGACGGTGCCTGGCCGGCTGACCAGAATCGGCTGGCTGAGGTTGTAGACACCGGGCGTCAGGATGAGGTTCTTGCCGAGCGCAAGCGCCGCGTCGATCGCCAGGACAGGCGTGCTCGGGCTGGCCACGAAGAACTTGGAGACCGGGACCGACGAGCCCGCATCGGTGCCGCTGGCCCAGGCAGGCCCGCTCGTATTGTGTTCGACCGAGGGAACGAAGACCGCGTACTTACCGGCCGAGTTCGCGTACAGGAACGGCTCTTCCTCGGACACCGGACTCGTCGCGAGCACAGTGTTCTGCTGGCACTGGCCGCTGAAGGCCGGGGCTGGCGCGCCCTCGACGCCCGAGTAGACCATGTTCCACAGGCCGTTCGGGCACCCGTTCGCGCCGCCGATCTCACTGTTGCGCACCAGGTATTGCTGGTTGCCGTAGAAGTCGAGATCGCCGGTGACCTCGCTGTCAGAGATAAAGCCGCCGCTGGCATAGTCGTCGGCCGCGCAGTAGTCCTGGAACACCACGCTGCCGTTGATGATGGCCCGCCGGATCGGGGCTGCCTGCGACGCCGACCAGCTCTCCTCAGTATTGGCGCAGCCGGCTCCGTAAGCGTCGGCCACTGGCGGCGCGTAATCGGGTGTCGTGGACGGCAGGTCGACATTGAGATCGAGATTGGAGAGCGACCGCCAGAAGTTGTCGTCCGAGTTGCAATTCGACGTCCCGGCCGTGCACAGGTTGTTGTAGACCTCGATGGCACCGTTGATCACCGTGTCCTGCGGCATGTAGCCAAGGCCGGCCACCTCGGTGTAGTAACCGACCTGGAACACCAGCGGATCCGACGCCGAGCCGTAGGTGCCGGGCTCGAACAGGATCGCGTACCGGTTGCTGTCGAACTGGCTCGCGACTGGCACCTGCTGCGTGGAGATGTTGTTCAGGTCCGTCTGAATGGCCGACTGGCTCATGCTGGGGCTGAAGACGCAGACGTTCGGCCCGAACGCCGGCACGTTTGCATCCGGGCACAGGGACGTCGACGCCGTGTTCGCCGAGCCCGTGCTGGCTGACGCTGTGCTGGCGGACACCGTGCTGGCTGACGCTGTGCTGGCCGACGCCGTGCCCGCGGTCGCTGCAGCGAGGCCGCCGGTCAGCGCAACGGCTGCTAAGAGCGCGACAAGCCGCCGCAGCCGACGGCCTCCGACGTGAGCGAACCCAGGCATGCTGGCTTCACGCATGGCAATCCTTTCCTGACTCGATCAGCAGTGAAGCCGAGGCGGGAACTCGGTGAGGACAGAACTGAGCCTCTGCCGTGACCCGGAACGCGTCAAGGCGTTTGCTCATAAACCGGCAGCACGATCGATGACGGGTGCTGTGCGTCCGCGAAAATGTCGAACCTGCATCGCTGCCCTGCGGTCGCGGCGCCGAATGCCTCGCCAGTGCCGAAATTGCGGGCATAGCGCGGAAACGCGCCACCAGCGACCTGCAGCCGGAGCCGGTGCCCGGCTTGCACGCGATAACCCGTCGGGAACAACTCAATCGGCGACTCGCGGATCTCGTCCTCCGGGTCCGCGTCCGGGCCAAGGCGATGGACGCCGTCGACCACGTTTCTGGACACGCCTTGCTCGTCAACGTCGCACAGCCGGACGAAGAGGTCAGCGTACGGGAGCTCGGTCCGCACGAAGATGCGCGCGGAAACCGGGCCGAGGAGATCACAATCGGCGGTGAACGGCTCGGTCGTGTACGTCAGGACGTCCGAGCGAGACTCGATGTCGGCGTTGTCGGCCTGCTTGCCCGGCGGCGTGAGCACCGGGCCGCCGGTCGTCGGCGTCGGATCGGCCGGGTCGTAGACGAACCAGGCTGGCATCGGGTCGCCTGGTTCGGTGCTGGTCGCGAGCCTCCCGGCGGTGCGGAGATAGTACGGCGTCGGGGAGGCGGACGGCGGCCAGTGCTCGAACTCCAGCCAGCGGTCGGCGTGCTGCAGGTAGGCGCGAACCGGCGGACTCGACTGCGCCGGCGCGCCGTCGAGGTGGCAACTCAGCCAGGCGACGTCCTGCTGCGTGATCGCGCGGATCTCGCCGGGTTCAGCGTGCAGCCACGGGCCGATGGTCAGCCGGGCCTCGACGCCTGCTGCGCGGATGGCCGCATAGTCCCGCAGCTGCTCGGCCAGGAACAGGTCCCACCAGCCGGTCACCATGCTGACCGGGGGCAGCCTGGTCATGTCGGCGCCGTCGTGGTCGGCGCCTGCCCAGAAGTCGTCGCCGGGGCTGGCATGGCCGACGAAGTCGCGCCAGAACGCCACCGGCGCACCGGCGACGTCGATGTCGGCCGCTTGCAGGGGCAGCTTCCGCAGGGCCTTGCGCATCCGGGCAGCGTGGACCGGGTTCGGCAGCATCCCGAGCGGGTTGCGCTCCTGGCGGCCGATCTGACCCGTCCAGTTCAGTCCGTTGCTGAGCGCGGGCGCCCCGTGGTCATAGAACGCGGATGTGATTCGCGCGGCCGTGACGTTCAGCGAGACCGACTCGAGCGGCGGATCAACGTAGGGCGCGACGGCCCACTGCGTGTGGCCGAGGTAGCTGCCGCCAGTCATGGCGACCCGGCCGTCGCACCAGGGCCGCCCGCGCAGCCAGGCGACGGTGGCGATGCCGTCTTCCCGTTCGTGCAGGAACGGCCGGAACTCGCCGCCGGAACCGAACGTGCCGCGCGTGCTCTGGATGAACACCTGGAACCCGCGCCGGGCCAAGGGCGCGGCAAAGACCGCGCCGGTGACTCCGGACCGGCCGTACGGCGAGCGGATCAGCACGACTGGCTTCGGGCCGGGGCCGCGCAGCGGGCGGTAGTGGTCAGCGAGCAGCACAACTCCGTCGGCCATGGGCACGCCGACATCGCGGTGCAGAGTGTAAGGCTCAGCGGGTCCGGTCAGCCCCATCGCGCGATCGATGGCCAGGCCGGTAAGGCGGGACAGCGGGTTCATCGGCAGCCTCCGCAGCCAGGCTAACCGCAGTGATCGTCAGCGTGAAGCGAGACGCAGCGTGGGGGACGAGGCCGGCTCACTGGTGAGGCGGCGTCACGCCGTCGCGGCGTCGGCCATGTGATCGCCGAGCCACTCCAGTGCACCCGGCGCGTTGTCGAGCACGGTGATGTGCCCGGCTCCGGCGATCAGCCGCAGTTGCGCGCCGTGGCAATGAGCGGCCAGCCACTTGCCGTGCGCGGGCGGCACCATCTGGTCAGCTTCACCGTGCAGCTGGAGTACCGGGACGCGGATATCGGCGGGCGCGAATCCCCACGGCCGGACCCCGGCGAGAGTGTCCTCAAGGTAGCCGTCACCACCTTGCTCCATCGCCTCGCCTGCTACGTGGCCGACCCAGGACCAGCGGCCGTCCAGCGCGGCGACGTCGTCGGCGGTGAAGAACACGTCCATATTCTCGGGTTCGGCTGCGGCCCAGTGGGCTTCGAGTTCCGTGCGCCCGGCAACCGCAGCACGGTTCTCCGCGGCTAGCCCCGGTGTCCACCCATCGAACCAGTCGAGGCCCTCGGCATCGAACGGCGCCGGTGCTGACACGCTCACCGCGGCGACAACCCGGTCCGGGATGAGGGCGGCGCAGGCCAGCGCGTGCGGACCACCGCCGGAGTGCCCGAGCATGGTCAGGCGGCCGATTCCCAGCGCGTCCGCGAGTGCCGCGACGTCGGCAGCGGCCGATGCGACAGTGCGGTCCGGATCCGGGCTCGAGCCACCGTAGCCGGGCCGGTCGTAGGAGATCCAGTGCAGGCCATTTGTCTCGGCGGCGGCGAACAGCGGCTCCGGCGGCGAGCCGATGTTGGGGGAGCCGTGATGCCACAGAACCGGGAACTGATCGGGGTCAGTTCGGGTGTCGTAATAGTGCAGCGTCCGCCCGTCGGGCAGACGCAGATCGCCCTCCGTGGTCATAACGGGAAGCCTAGTGCTCGTATCGTGGGCATGAGCAGCCGGGAGGAAGGCGGTCCCGATGGCGCCGGAGATCGATCTCGTCAATCCCGATACCTACCAGCGCAGCGGGCCGCCGCACGAGCAGTTCGCCTGGCTGCGCGAGCACGAGCCGGTGTTCTGGCATGACGGCGGGCAGCCAGGCTGGCCCGGCTTCTGGGCAGTTACCCGGCACGCCGACGTCGCACACGTGTCGCGGCATCCAGAGGTCTTTTCCTCAGCGCGGCGGCTGTGTCTCTTCGGCGAGACCCCCGAGGAGCGGATCCGGTTCCAGCGGCTGATGATGCTCAACATGGACCCGCCGCAGCACACGCGGCAGCGGGCGTTCGTGAACCGGGGCTTCACCCCGCGCATGATCGGCAGGCTCGAAGAGCACATCACCGGGATCTGCGAGTCGCTGCTAGACGACGTGCAGGGCAAGGGCGCCGTCGACTTCGTCACGGAGGTCGCGGCGCCGCTGCCGCTGTGGGTCATCTGCGAGCTCGTCGGCGCGCCGGTCGAGGACCGCGACCAGATCTACGAACTCTCGAACCAGCTCGTCGGCTCAGCCGATCCGGAGTTCCAGGTGATGCCGCGCACGCAGCAGCATGCGGCCGCGGAGATCTACGCCTACGGGGAAGCGCTGGCAGAACGCCGCCGCGCTGAGCCGGCCGACGATATCGTGACGCACCTGCTGCAGCCGAATGAGAACGGCGAGGCGCTGACGACCGCCGAGTTCGACATGTTCTTCCTGCTGCTCACGGTTGCCGGGAACGAGACCACCCGGAACGCCACCGCCGGCGGGATGCTCGCACTCTTCGAGCATCCCGACCAGTGGCAGCGGCTGCTCGACGACCCCGGCCTCATCCCGGCGGCGGCCGAGGAGATCGTCCGCTGGGTCAGCCCGGTGAACCTGTTCCGCCGCACGGCCATGTGCGACACCGAACTCGGCGGCCAGGGGATCGCCGAAGGCGACAAGGTCGTCGTGTTCTATGCGTCGGCCAACCGCGACGAGGCCGTCTTCGCCGGGCCCGGTACCTTCGACATCGGCCGCGACCCCAACCCGCATGTGGCCTTCGGCGGGGGCGGCCCGCACTTCTGCCTCGGCCGCCACCTCGCCGCGCTCGAGCTGCGCATCCTGCTGACGGCGATCACGGAGCGGATGCCCGGAATCCAGCTCGACGGCGAACCCATCCGGCTCCGCTCGATCCTCATCAACGGCATCAAGCACATGCAAGTGCGGCTCTAGCTCCTGAGTACTCTCTCGGCATGGATTCGGCTCGCGCCCTTCGGCAGATCGCCTTCCAGCTGGAACGAGCCGGAGCACCGACCTATCGCGTCCGCGCGTTCCGGCGCGCCGCGCAGATTGTGGACGAGCTGCCGGCCGATGAGATAGCGCGGCGGATCCGCACCCGGACACTCACTGAGCTGAATGGCATCGGACCGGCGACGGCCACCGCTATCGAGGAAGCGGAACGGGGCGAGGAGCCGGGCTACCTGACACGGCTCCTCGACGACTTCACCCCGCCGGTCCGGACGGGAATGCGGGCGGCCCTGCGGGGCGACTGTCACATGCACTCCGACTGGTCGGACGGCGGGAGCCCTGTGCTGGAGATGGCCGCCGCGGCTCGCGCCCTCGGGCACGACTGGGTTGCGCTGACCGACCACTCGCCGCGTCTCGCCGTCGCGAACGGCCTGTCGCCCGAGCGGCTCGAGCAGCAGATCGCCCTCGTCGCGGAGCTGAACGCTGACCTTGCGCCGTTCCGGATCCGTACCGGAATCGAGGTCGACATCCTCGAGGACGGCGGCCTCGACCAGCGCGCTGACCTGCTCGGCGCGCTCGACATGGTCGTCGCCAGCGTGCACTCGAAACTGCGGATGCCTGGGCCGGAGATGACGGACCGGATGCTGGCAGCGATCGGGAACCCGCACGTCGACGTGCTCGGCCACTGCACCGGCCGGATGATCCTGGGCAGGGGGCGACCCGAGTCGGAGTTCGATGCGGAGAAGGTCTTCGCGGCCTGCCGCGAGCACGACGTGGCAGTGGAGATCAACTGCCGGCCGGAGCGCCAGGATCCGCCCGATCGACTCCTGCGACTCGCCGCCGAGGCAGGCTGCACGTTCGCCATCGACACTGACGCGCACGCACCTGGTCAGCTCGACTGGCTGGACAATGGCTGCGCGCGAGCAGAGGCAGCTGGCATCACCCCGGAGCGCGTTATCAACACCAGATCTCGCTAACCCGCCGGGCGAGCGTGGCGCCGGGCCGGCACGGGGAGTGAGTTAGCGGTTGGGCTGAAAGTCCGGCGCGGACTGGCCGGACGCGCCTCCGCCGTCGGCGCGGTCGCTGGCCGGGAACTCCACCATCGAGATGATGCGGCTGGCCATGAATCGCGCCGTGCGTACCGGGGTTCCCGTCCGGGTCACTTCGCTGACCTCAATGAGCCCCCGGCGGTTACTGATCTCGACCCGGCGTCCGGCGCGCGTGGCAGCGATTTCGTAGGAGCGGGTCCCGTCTCCGACGTCGATGACAACCTCGACGCGATCACCTTTCACTGGCGCACTCCCGTCGATCGAACACCCATTCGATACCCGGAGTCGAGCCTGCCCAAACCAGGAGAGACAACTCACCTTGAGTTTACCGGCCGATGACCAGCAGGCTCGATGTGCCTTAGCCTTATCCTGAACGGTGGCTGCAGGTAGGGAGGCTGGATGCCACGCAGGGCCTGGTGCTGGCTGGCGTCAGCGTGTGCGATCGCCGCACTCGTGTGGGAAGCATGGCCGGATGCGGCCGCCGGAAGCGCCATCTGGATCAGCCGTGTCAATCTCGTGGCCGTCGCATCGCTGCTGGCCGTAGTTCCGCCGTTCGCTCGCCGCCGGTTCGGCCCGCTGGGAAACAGCTGGACCCTGCGCGCCGTCCGGGCGGCCGGCTGACGCGATCGTCGTCACCCTGATGCTGCTGATCTCACATGTCCGGCTGCACCTCACCGGCTTGTCCGGCACCGCGCTGGCAGGCCTGTGGGTGGGCGAAGTCGTGTTCGTCGTGGTCTTGGCCGGTTACCTCGCCGCACTGCTGGCGGTTACCTCGCGGCGGGCACCCATCCGTCCGGCAACGCTCACAATCGGTACCGCCATGGGCGCCGCGATCGGCGTGGCCGCGTTCGTGCTGCGGCCGCTCGCCGGTTACGTGCACGATTCTCACGGCTGGACTTCCGATCTGGCCGACGTCGCGGTCATCGCGCTCGTGCTGGTGATCCTGCTGGCTGTCGTGAAGACGGCGATCATGGCAGCCCGCCGTACCACCCGGCAGCAGGCCGAACTGCCACTCGCCGCCATCCGCAGCCGCCAGGGCTTCGTCGCCGGCCTGTCTATGGGCATCTCGGCGGCCGTGCTCGTGAGCCTGCTCGGGATCGCCACCATTGCACTCGCGCCGCACACGGCGGGCAACATTCAGTGGACGCTGCCGGGCCAGCTGCTGACACCAGCACGCGGCCGCTCACTCACACCGGACTTCGTCTCCGTTTTCCAGGCCAGCTTCAGCGAGGCGGGCGCGGGATATCTGCTGGTGCTCATCTTCTTTCCGCTCGTCGGCGCCGGCCTCGGTGCCTGGGGCGGCCTGTTCGCCGCCGACAACCCCGGCGCGGGCGGTGGCGGCGGCGGACACTGGCCGGACGATCCTGACCCGGTTCCTCCGCCGCCGGGCGACGGAGGCAGGGAACTCGACGAGCCGGACTGGGATCCGCTCGAGGAGTTCCCGGAACTAGCGGGCGAGCCGCAGCGCGAGCCGGCCGGCGTGGGTTAGGACGTCGAGCCCCGCACGACCAGCCTCGTGCGCAGTATCACCTCGCGCGGCGGCGAGGTGTCCCCGCCGATCCGGCCGAAGAGAAGCTGGGCCGCGGTCGCGCCGATAGCTGCCGGGTCCTGCGCAACCACCGTCACGGGCGGCGTCAGCTTGTCCGCCAGCGCGAAGTCGTCGAAGCCGACGATCGTCACCGGGCCGCCGTGCGCGCCGTCGATCGCACCGACCGTCATGACGTCGTTGCTTGCGAAGAGCGCGGTCGGCGAGTCCGGCTGACCTGCCAGCGAGGCAGCGGCCGCGGCCGCGTCCCGTCTGCTCTTCAGCCCGTGCCGGACGAGCTCGGGTTCCGGCACCACGCCATACTGCGCGAGCGCATCGGTGTACCCGGCGTACCGCTCCTGCACCGTCCAGATGTCCTCGCGGTCGCCGATGTAGGCAATCCGCCGGTGCCCCTGAGCGAGCAAGTGCGTCACCAGGCCGAAGGCACCCTGTCGGTTGTCCACGACCACGGTGTCGACGTCGAGGGACTCCGCGCGGCGGTCGACGCAGACCACCTGGGTCCCGGCGGCGAGCTGATCGCGGAGGAAGCGGTGGTTCCCGGCGGCCGGTACCAGGATCAGCCCGTCCACCCGCCGCGCGCAGAACGCCCCGATCAACTCGCGCTCACGCACGACGTCGTCGTTCGAGCTGCCGATCAGAACCGTGTACTGGCGCTGCCGCGCCGCATCCTCGACGGCGCTCGCCAGCGTGCCGAAGAACGGGTTCGCCAGATCGTCGACCACTAGGCCGAGCGTCTGCGAGAGCTGGCCCTTGCGGCGGAGCTGGCGCGCGTTGTCATCGCGCTGATAGCCCAGTCGTCGGATCGCCCGCTCGACGCGTGCTGCCGTCTCCGGCAGCACGCCCGGCTCGCCGTTGACAACGCGGGAGACGGTCATCAGGCTGACGCCTGCTGCTGCCGCGACGTCACGCATGGTGGGACGACTCATCGCCCGCTACCTCCTGGGAACGTTACCAGATTGTAGTTCATACAAATTCCCAGGTCAGTACGTACCTGCTCGTGACGGCCCCCTTGACATCGGCCGGAAACGCCCTGACAATCACAAAGCGCATATGTGAACGTTACCAACCCAGGCGCCTCAGAAGCCAGACGCAGCAACAGCCGAAAGAGGATCTTTACCGATGACAGCGCCCTTGCTCGAGGCGCGCGGCCTGACCAAGCGATACGGCCACGTCCAGGCGCTCGACGGCGCCGACTTCAGCGTCATGCCCGGCGAGGTCGCCGCGCTGATCGGTGACAACGGGGCCGGGAAGAGCACGCTGGTCAAGGCCATGTCCGGAACGATACGGCCAGACCGCGGGGAGATCCTCGTCAACGGAACCCCGATCCGCATGTCGTCGCCGCTGGACGCGCGCAGCTACGGCATCGAGACCGTGTACCAGGATCTCGCGCTCGCGCCCGACCTCGACGCCGCGGCGAACCTGCATCTCGGCCGCGAGATCTACCGGATTCCGGTGCTGCGGGTGCTCAACCGCGCTGCAATGCGCGACCGGGCGGTCGAGGCGTTCCGCGAACTCGGCGTCCGCCTGCCGGACGTGACCGCGCCGGTCGGCACGCTGTCCGGCGGCCAGCGCCAGTCGGTCGCCGTCGCCCGGGCGGTGCTGTACGCGAGCAAGGTCATCTTCATGGACGAGCCGACCGCCGCCCTCGGGGTGCTGCAGCGCGAGCGCGTTCTCGACACGATCCGGCGGGTTCGCGACCGCGGCATCTCAGTGGTCCTGATCAGTCACAACATGCCCGAGGTGCTCGCCGTCGCGGACCGGGTCGAGGTTCTGCGCATGGGCCACCGGGTCGCGACCTACGACGCCGCCAGCACCTCGGTAGAGGAGCTCGTGGGCGCGATGACCGGCGCCCTGGAGATCGCCGCAGCTGACGAGCACCCCGACGGGAGCGCCGCATGAGCACCGATCAGGCGGTCGCCACCCGCGACCAGACCCCGCCCGAGCCCAGCCTTCCGCGCCGCATTGGCAGGAGCGCGCTCGTCGCCAACGAGTCCTGGACGCTGGCGGCGCTGATCGTGATCATGGCGTTCTTCACGATCAAGGCTCCCGGCGTCTTCCTGACCGCGAACGACTTCTCGCTCATCGCGCAGAACACCGCACCGTTGCTCGTGATGGCCGTGGGCCAGACGTTCGTCATCCTCACTGCCGGGATCGACTTGTCGGTCGGCTCAGTGCTCGTCTTCGCCAGCGTGATCGCCGACGAGTTCTACCTCCACAACGGCGGAACTGGCGCCGGCTGGGGCATCGTGCTGGTCGGCGCTGTGCTGGCCATCGCGGCAGCGGCGGCCTGGGGCTGGATCCAGGGTGTCCTGGTCGCCAAGGCGAAGATCCCGCCGCTGATCGCGACGCTGGGCGGTTTCGGCGCCGCCCTCGGTGTCAGCTACCTCATTACCGGCGGCACCGACCTGGGCGCGCCGCCGAATCCGCTCGCTAAGACGATCGGCCTCGGCAGCGTCGGCGGCGTTTCCTGGCTGATCATCATCAGCTTCGTCGTCACGCTGATCTTCGGCCTGATCCTCGCGTACACGCGGTTCGGCCGGTACACCTACGCGATCGGCTCGAACCCGGAGGCCGGCCGCTGCGCGGGCATCGCCGTGGATCGCCACCTGATTAAGGTGTACGCGCTGGCCGGCGGGCTCGCCGGGCTGGCCGGCTGCTGTCGCTCGCGTTCAACGACGGCACCACCATTACCGGCCACACGACCGACAACCTCACCGTCATCACTGGTGTCGTGCTCGGCGGCGCCAGCCTCTTCGGCGGCCGCGGGTCGATGGTCGGAACCTTCATCGGCATCTTCATCCCGCAGGTGCTCAACACCGGGCTCGAGATCGTCGGGCTCAACGAGTACTGGCAGGAAGTCGCCATCGGCGTCGTGCTCGTCGGCGCCGTCTACCTCGACCAGTTCCGGCGCCGGCTGCGCGACAGAGCAGCCTGAGGCGCCCAAGACCCCATTGGAGGATCGCATGCCCCGCACACTTCCCGTGGTCGGCCTGGCGGTCGTCGCGGCTCTCGGACTAGCTGCGTGCAGCAGCAGTTCGGGTTCCACGACCGCGTCCGGCAAGAAGACCGTGCAGCTGATCGTCGGCAACGCCAGTGACCCGTTCTACGTCACGATGGAGTGCGGTGCCATGCAGGAGGCGAAGAAGCTCGGCGTCAGCCTGAAGGTCGGCGGTCCGCCCAGCTTCACCGTCCCCGGCCAGAAGCCCCTCATCGACGACGTCCAGGTGACCAAGCCGGACGCGCTGGTAGTGGCGCCGACCGACACCGCCAAACTCGACTCCGACCTGGACAAGGTGCAGCACAACGGCACCAAGATCATCTTCGTAGACACGTCGGTGACGGACATGTCGATCGGCTTGTCCCGGATCTCCTCTAACAACGTGGCGGGCGGGAAGCTCGCGGCCGACAACCTGGGCGCCCTGCTCGGCGGCAACGGCACCGTCGCCGTCATCAGCATGGCCAAGGGAACGTCCACGACCGACGCGCGCGTCCAGGGCTTCGAGCAGGAGATGGCGGCCAAGTACCCCGGCATCAAGCTGCTGGCGGAGCAGAACGACGTGGCCGCGACGACCACCGCCGCGACGACGTTCATGGAGAGCGACATCACCGCCAACCCGCACCTGAGCGGCGTGTTCACGGCCAACACCGTAACCGCGCAGGGCGCGGCGGCGGCGCTGCAGCACACCGGCGACACAGGCAAGATCAAGATGGTCACCTTCGACGCCGAGCCGGCCGAGGTGCAGATGCTGCAGTCCAACGTCGCGCAGCTGATCATCGCGCAGGAGCCCGCGCTCGAGGGCGCCGACGGGATCGAGCAGGCTGTCAACGCGATCAACGGCAAGCACGTCACGGCGAGCATCCCGACGCCGCTCATCGCGATCAGCTCGAAGAACCTCAGCAGCGACCAGCAGTACGTCTACAAGGGCAGCACGTCAGGCTGCTGACCCGGGGCGGGCGGTGCCCCCGGCGGTCGCAGCCGCCGGGGTCACCGCCGGTTCCGGTACCGCCGGTTCCGGGACTGCCGCTTCCGGGACTGCCGCTTCCGGCACTTCGGGCGCTTAGCGGTCCAGGCCGCCGCGTGCCACGAGCTGCTGCGCGATGACGTTGCGCTGGATCTCGTTGGTTCCCTCGCCCACGATCATCAGCGGCGCGTCCCGGAAGTACCGCTCCACGTCGAACTCGGTCGAGTACCCGTAGCCGCCGTGGATCCGCACCGCGCTCAGCGCGATCTCCATGGCCGCCTCGGACGCGAACAGCTTGGCCATCCCGGCTTCCATGTCGCACCGCTGGCCCGCGTCGTAGCGCTCGGCGGCGTACCGCACCAGCTGCCGGGACGCGGTCAGTTTCGTCGCCATGTCGGCAAGATAGGCCCCGATCTGCTGGTGCTTCCAGATGGGCTGGCCGAAGCTCTCCCGTTCCTGCGCGTATCGCAGCGCGTCGTCAAACGCCGCCTGCGCCACTCCGACCGCCCGCGAGGCAACCTGGATCCGGCCGATCTCCAGGCCCTTCATCATCTGGCCGAACCCGCGCCCAGGCTCGCCGCCGAGCACCGCACTCGCCGGGGCGCGATAGCCGGAGAACGACAGCTCGCAGCTCTCCACCCCCTTGTAGCCGAGCTTGGGCAGGTCGCGCGACACCACCAGGCCCGGCCCGTGCTCCACCAGCAGGATGCTGACGCCGCGGTGGCGCGGCCTGGCGTCCGGGTCGGTCTTGCACAGCAGCGCGATCAGCTGGGAACGGCGCGCGTTGGTGATCCAGGTCTTCGCCCCGCTGATGAGGTACCCGTCCTCGTCCGGCCGGGCGATCGTGGACATCGCCTGCAGATCCGAGCCGCCGCCGGGCTCGGTCAGGGCCATCGTCGCCCGCACCTCGCCAGTCGCCATCCGCGGCAGGTAGTGCTCCTTCTGCTCGCCGGTCCCGAAGGCCAGCAGCAGCTTGGCGACCACCGTGTGGCCGCCCATCGCGCCGGCCAGGCTCATCCAGCCCCGGGCCAGCTCAGCGGTCACCTCGGCATAGCACGGTGTCGAGACCGGCGCCTCGCCGTACGGCTCCGGAATCGCCAGGCCGAATATCCCGAGGGCCTTCATCTGAGCGATCAGCTTCTCGGGATACTCGTTGGCATGCTCGAGATCGCGCGCTACCGGTCGCACCTCGCGGTCCACGAAATCCGCGACTGTGCTGACGACCGCCTGCTCTTCTGCGGACAGACTCACGCTGTACTCCCTAGGGCTGGGCTGCTCGGGACTGGGCTGGCCCGTTATCACCGCGTTTCCGTTCCATAATCTCCTGACCGGAGGGCAGTCCGATGCAGGCAGTGCCGTTTGCCGCAGCTCCGTATTTTGACGACCTGGCCGTCGGGCAGCAGTTCGCCAGCGTGCCGGGCCTGACGCTGACCTCCGGTCTTGCGGCAGCGCATCAGGCCATCACCGGGGAACGGCTGGCGCTTGCGCTCGACCATGCGCTCTGCCGTTCGGTGACCGGGGGTGAGCCGCTGGCGTCGCCGGCGCTGGCCTGGGACGTCGCGATCGGCCAGTCGACGGTCGTGACGCAGCACGTCAAGGCGAACCTGTTCTACCGCGGCCTGGCCTTCCGCCGGCTGCCGCGGCTCGGTGACACGCTGCGGACCACGACCGAGGTAGTCGCCCTGCGGCAGAACCAGCCTCGCGCGGGGCGCGCGCCGACCGGGCTGGCCGCGCTCCGCGTGACGACGACCGACCAGGACGGCCAGGCAGTGCTGGACTTCTGGCGCTGCGCCATGCTGCCGCTGCGCGACCCCGCCGCGCAGACGGGCCACGCCGACAACCTGAACGCGGTCGGCCACGACATCACTGATCCCGGCAGCGCCGTCCGGGGCTGGCGGCTGGCAGACTTCCGTCCGGCCGGCCCGCGCCCCGCTGACCTGCGCGCCGGGGAGAGCTTCGACATCGCCGGCGGTGACGTCGTGTCCAGCGCGCCCGAGCTGGCCCGGCTGACGCTCAACATCGCGTCGGTGCACCACGACGCCGACGCGGCCGGCGGCCAGCGCCTTGTCTACGGCGGCCACGTCATCGGACTCGCCCTCGCCCAGGCGACGCGCGCGCTGCCGTCGATGGTGACCGTGACCGGCTGGCACAGCTGCGACCACCTCGCGCCGGTGCGCGAGTCCGACACACTGCGCAGCACGATCACCGTCGAGCTGGTCGAGTACCTGCCCGACGGCGGCGGACTCGTACACCTGCGCTCACAGGCCCGGACTGCCAGCGCTGATGTTCTCGACTGGCGGTATGTGGCCGCTCTCGCCTGATTCTTACCGAAACGTGGCCGGAGCGCGCCCGGCCCGCAGTGACATACTCCGTTGGGTGCCGCCCGAAATCGTCCTCTCCGCTACCCGGCAGGCAGTCAATGCTGTGCTCGGCGTCACGAACGGCCAGCTCACCGCCGCCTATCTGCACGGATCGGCGGTTCTCGGCGGCTGGACACCGCGCAGCGACGTCGATCTGCTGCTAGTCGCGGACGACGAGCTTGATGCCCTGGACCCGGTGGCGGCCGTCCTTGCCGAATCGGCCTTCCCCGGCAACGGCCTGGAGTGCAGCGTAGTGTCGCAGGCGCAGGCAGCGGCAGCGGCGGACCCGCCGTGGCCGTTCCTGCTGCACGTGGTGACCGGCGAGTCCGGCGGACCGCGGATCGGCCCCGGCGCCAGTCATCCGGGGGACCGGGACCTGCTCATGCACTACGTGGTGTGCCGCGCGGCCGGGTACGCGGTGCACGGGCCGCCTGCGACGGAGCTGATCGGCGAGGTGCCGCGCGCCGCGATCCTCAGCTACCTGGCCGACGAGCTGGACTGGGGCCTGGCGCACGGCACCGAGGCCTACGTGGTGCTCAACGCCTGCCGGGCACTGGTCTACCGCAGCGACCAGGCAATCGTGTCGAAGGTGGCCGGCGGCCAGGAGGCACTGCGCCGCGGCCTTGGTCCGGCAGCGCTCATTGCCCGCGCGCTCGACCAGCAGCTGGGGCGCCGCGACACCGGGCCGCGCGACACCGGGCCGCCGTCGCCGGAAGCGAGGCAGTTCGCGCTGGCGACGGCCGGACTTCTCCGGGACACAGTTCGTACCGGGGAAGCCGACCGCACCGGGGAAGCCCGTTAAGTGCGCACCGCCGATGCCGCGTCGCTCGATCTGGCGCAGTACGTCCAGCCGGGCGACCTCGTGGTGTGGGGGCAAGGCTGCGCCGAGCCGCTGACCCTGACCGAGCTGCTCGCGGCGCAGCGCGCGAACCTCGGCGGCGTGCGGTGCTTTCACGGGATCTCACGGTCCGCGGCAGTCGCCGCGGAGAACTGCGACTACCTGTCGTTCGTCTCCTACTCGGGGGCGGGCGCGAACCGGGCACTCGCGGCGGCGGGTTGCCTGGACATCCTGCCCGTGCACTACTCCGAGCTGCCTGAAGTGCTCGGCGCCCGGGTCGACGTGCTGCTCCTGGCCGTGCCGCCCGCCCGGCCGGACGGCAGCTTCGGCTGGGGCGCGGGCGCCGATTACCCCGCCACGCTGGTCGGCCGGGCGCGCACGGTCATCGCCGAGGTCAACGATCGGCTGCCCGACGTTTCGGGCGGCCCCGCTTTGGAGCCGGCGGACATCGACGTAGCGGTGCCGGTGTCGCGACCGGTGCCGGAGACTCCGCCAGCCTCGCTACGCGGCACCGAGGACGCCATCGCGGCGCACGTCGCGAACCTGATCCCGGACGGCGCGACCATTCAGCTCGGCATCGGGGCGATCCCGTCGGCGATCGCCAGCCGCCTGCGCGAGCACCGCGATCTCGGCATCCACTCCGGTGTCATCACCGACGCCGTGGCGGAGCTGATCGAGGCCGGCGTGGTGACCGGCGCCCGCAAGACCATCGACCGCGGGCTGGCGATCACCGGATTCCTGCTGGGCACCCGGCGCCTGCTCGAGCTGGCCGGCCGGAACTCTGCAGTCCAGTTGCGGGACACGCGCTACACGCACGATCCGGCTGTGCTGGCCGCGCAGCATCGGCTGGTGGCGATCAACTCCGCGCTCGAGGTCGACCTCACCGGGTCGGTGAATTCCGAGACGGCAGCGGGCCGGTATGTCGGCGCGGTCGGCGGCGCCACGGACTTCCTGCGCGCAGCGACCCGCGCGGACCGCGGGATCCCGGTCATCGCGCTGCCAGCGACCGCCGGCCCGGCCAGCCGGATCGTGACGCAGCTCACTGGCCCGGCCAGCCAGGCGCGGGCAGACGCCGGCATCATCGTGACGGAGTATGGAGTAGCCGACTTGCGCGGCTGCACGCTCGCGCAGCGGCGCGAGCGGATGCTGGCCATCGCGCATCCCGAGCACCGGGCCGCCCTGGAGGCGGCCGACCGGAAGGAGCACTCATGACGACGCGCCGAGCTGCGATTGTGGCACCGATGCGGACCCCGGTGGGCACGTTTGGCGGCAGTCTGCGAACCGTGCCCGTGGAGGATCTCGCCGCCACCGTGATCAAGGCGGTACTGACGCGCACCGGGCTCGATCCGGAGCGCATCGAGGACGTCTGCCTCGCTCAGTCGTACGCGAACGGCGAGACGCCGTGCATCGGCCGGTGGGCGGCGCTGCAGGCCGGGCTGCCGGTCGGCGTGCCCGGATTCCAGCTCGACCGGCGCTGCGGCGGGGGACTGCAGGCGGTGATCACCGCCGCGATGATGGTCCAGACGGGCGCCGCCGACGTCGTCATCGCGGGCGGTGTCGAGAGCATGAGCAACGTCGAGCACTACACGACCGCGATGCGCTGGGGTGCGCGGTCGGGCAGCCAGTTCCTGTACGACCGGCTGGACCGGGGCCGGGAGCGCTCGCAGCCGGAATGGCGGTTCGGCAAGATCTCCGGGATGATCGAGACCGCCGAGAACGTGGCCGACCAGTTCGGCATCACTCGCGAGGACGCCGACAGCTACGCCGCGCGCAGCCATCAGCGAGCCGCAGCCGCACGGGCCGCGGGGATGTTCGATGACGAGATCGTCCCGGTCGAGGTGCCGCAGCGCCGGGGCGAGCCGGTGACGGTCATCGCGGACGAAGGCGTCCGGCCTGACTCGACAGCCGAGTCCCTGAGCAAGCTGCGCGCGATCATGCCGGGCGGCACCGTCACCGCCGGCAACGCCAGCCAGCAGAATGACGCGGCGGCAGCCTGCCTGGTCGTCGCCGAGCACAAACTGGCGCAGCTCGGACTTGAACCGCTGGGATACCTGACGGGGTGGGCTGCGGCGGGCTGCGAGCCCGCCACCATGGGCATCGGGCCGGTGCCGGCGGTGGCGAAGCTCTTCGCCCGCACCGGCCTGAGCTTCGCGCAGATGGACCTCGTCGAGCTCAACGAGGCTTTCGCTGCTCAGGTCCTCGGCGTGCTGGCCGGCTGGGGCTGGAATGACCAGGACAAGCTCAACGTCAACGGCTCCGGGATCTCGCTGGGCCACCCGATCGGGGCAACCGGGGCCCGGATTCTGGCGACCGGGCTGCGCGAGCTACGCCGCCGGGAGGGCCGCTACCTACTCGAGACGATGTGCGTCGGTGGCGGTCAGGGCGTTGCTGCCGTGTTCGAGACCGCTGCTTAGCTCCGCCCTGCGGTAAATATGCTTATTGAGGTGAATCCGCGCACTGGAGCTGCGCGGATTTACCTCGATCCGGGGCCATGGCGAGCTCTGCGTACCGCTCCGTCCGAGGGCGACGGGTCCGGCGACGGGCTAGGCGTGGACGTGGTCGGAGGCGTCGTGGGCGGCGCGGTAATGGTTGTCGGCGGCGAACTCGATGGGGTTGTCGATGGCGACGCGGACGGCGATGGCGACGAGGTCGGCGACGGGCGCTTCGGCGTGGGGGAGGCCGACGGAGTGGGCGTCGGGGATGGTTTCGGAGTCGATCCGGTGACCGGATCGGGCGTCCGCGTGCCCGGCTTCGACTGCTTCGAGTGACCGCCACTGCCCGCTGCGGCCGTCCCCGGCGTCGTACTCGGCAGTGTTCCGGCCGGCGCGACTGTCCTGCCGCCGTGCAGGTCGCCAACGGCAGCCGGCGAGCCGGCGAACGCCATGTAGCCGGCCGCACCCGCCGCCGCCGGAGCTAGCAGTAGCGCGGCCAGCACCGCCGAGGCAGCAAGCAGTCGCCGGGACGAGAGCGGCGCGGCATCTTCGGAGGCTGCGGCATTCTCTGGCTGCACCCCATCACCCGGCTGGACCGCGCCACCCGGCTGCGCGCGAGCATCGTCAGGCTGACTCGCCACCGCGCCCCTCCCCGCGTGCTGAGCCGTGCCGCTTCGAATCCCGCCCCGGCAGGGCTCACCTGACGGTAACCGAATTCGCTGCGTTTTTGTCACTGATCGCCAGACGGACCGCGAGCCGGAGATATACAGAAACGAGACAGCCTCGTTTCTTAACTCTCTGCGGGCCGTGTTCCGACCTGGAGCACAGTGTTAGCCTCGGCTATGCCGACCAACGATGTTGCGGCGGTCGCCGGCCTGACGCGCAGCGATCCGCGCTCGCCCGGGATCACCCGTGCGCGGTCCGGTGACAGCTGGATCTACCGGGATCCGTCTGGTTACGCGGTTTCCGATGCGGCGACACTCGGCCGGATCCGCGCGCTGGTGATTCCGCCGGCCTGGAGCCGGGTGTGGATCTCGCCCGACCCGCTCGGCCACATCCAGGCCACCGGCGTCGACGGTCGCGGCCGGACCCAGTACCGCTATCACGAGCTCTGGCGGCAGCAGCGCGACGAGCAGAAGTTCGAGCACATGCTGCGGTTCGCGGGCGCCCTGCCGGGGCTGCGCACGGCAACGCTCCGCGACCTGCGGCGGCGGTCGCTGGACCGGGATCACGTCGCGGCAGGCGCTGTGCGGCTGATCGACCTTGGCCTGTTCCGCATCGGCGGCGAGCGGTACGCAGAGCTTGACCACCACTATGGCGCGGCCACGCTGGAGAAGCGGCACGTCAGCATGACCCGCGGCGGAGCGGTGTTCGACTACGTCGCCAAGGAGGGCAAGCAGCGCTCGATCACGGTCAGCGACCCGGCGGTGCTGCCAACCGTCCGGCGGCTTGCTCGCGAGGAGACCGGCACGGACCTGCTGTTCACCTGGCAGGGTCCGGATGGCTGGCATCCGCTGCACAGCCACGACGTCAGTGCGTACATTGCCGGCCGGGCGGGAGCTCATTTCACCGCGAAGGAATTCCGCACCTGGAATGCGACCGTGCTGATGGCACTGCTGCTGGCCAACGCCGAGCCGGTCAGCACCCCGCGCAAGGTCAAGACGGTCATCAACGCGGGCATCCGCGGTGTGGCGGACTGGCTGGGGGACACGCCGACCGTCGCCCGTTCCTCGTACATCGACCCCCGGCTCATCCAGCGCTATGAAGCCGACGGCCAGCTCACCGGCATCCCCGCCCTGCCCGCCGTGCTCCCGGCTGCGGTGGAGGCAGAGGATGCGGTGGCCGAACTGCTCAGCCGGCGGGTAACCGGGCTCTTCTGCCAGCCGCGAAATCGCTTCCCCGGCCATCGCGAGATCGCTAGCGTCGGGTTGACCAGCAGGCGGCGCCCTGGCAAGGAAGGGACTGGCTCATGCTTCACCCCGTCGGTAGCGGCCAGGACCAGCAGGGCGGCCACGTTCAGAGCCAGCGCGGCCGGCCGCCCCGGACGCTGCTGCGGACCATCCTCGGCGATGTCCTACGGCGCACCCGCCGCGATCAGCACCGCACCCTCGCGGAGGTCTCGCAGGACGCACGCGTCTCCATGCAGTACCTGTCCGAGCTCGAGCGCGGCCGCAAGGAAGCCTCCTCCGAGGTACTGGCGGCGCTCTGCGAGGCGCTGGGCGTGGACCTCGCCTACCTGCTCACCGAGATCAGCCAGCTTCTTGCCGAGGACGGCGCTCGCCAGCCCGCTGTCATCCGCCTCCGGAATCTCGCCGACGACCGCGCAGCCACTCAGCAGCCGCCGGCCCGCGCGCTCGGTCACGGCGAGATCCTCTCGCTGCTCGCCGCCTGACCAGCCGCGGATCAGCCAGCCAGCGCCGGCGGCCCGCCCTCGTGGCCGCCTTGCGCGTGGTGATGATCTCGTCGGCCAGCCCGTAGCTGACGGCCTCGGCGGCGGTGAAGGTTTTCCGCCGATCGGTATCAGCGCGGATCACGTCGATCGGGTGGCCGGTGCACTCGCTGAGGATCTCGTCGACCTCATCCCGGATGCTCGCCAGCTCCTTCGCCTCGATGGCCAGATCGGGCAGGGTCCCGCGCGACTGGCCCGACGGCTGGTGCAGCGCGACCCGGGAGTGCCGGAGGACAGCGCGCTTGCCAGGGGCGCCGGCCGCGAGCAGCACTGCCGCCGAAGAGGCTGCCTGGCCCATGCACACCGTGGCGATGTCCGGCCGGACGAACTGCATGGTGTCGTAGACCGCGGTCAGCGCGCTGAACGAGCCACCGGGGGAGTTCACGTAGAGGCTGATGTCGAGGTCGGGGCTCGTGGCCTCCAGATGGAACAGCTGGGCCATCACGACATTGGCCACGCCGTCGTCGATCTCCGTGCCGATGAAGATGATGCGCTCGGACAGCAGCCGGGAGTAGACGTCGTAAGCGCGCTCACCTAGTGGAGTGCGCTCGACCACGGTGGGAATGGTGTACTGGCCCATCGTCACAGTCCCGCCATCCGGCCGACTACCGCCGGGCGGATGTCGTCCACCCGCTCCAGGATGTGGTCGACCATCCCGTACTCCAGTGCCTCCTCGGCGCTAAACCAGCGGTCCCGGCGACTGTCGGCCTCGACCCGATCCTCGGGCTGGCCAGTATGCTCGGCCGTCAGCTTGGTCATCAGGGCTCCGGTGCGCTCGAGCTGCGCGGCATAGATCGCCACATCGGAGGCCGTGCCGCCGAAGCCAGCCGAACCCTGGTGCATCAGCACCTGGGCGTGCGGCAGGCAGAAGCGCTTCCCCGGCGTGCCAGCGCACAGCAGGAACTGGGCCATGCTGCCCGCCAGGCCCAGGGCCAGCGTGCTCACGTCGTTGGGGATCAGCCGCATCGTGTCGTAGATCGCCAGCCCGGCACTGACCGATCCGCCCGGCGAGTTGATGTACAGGCTGATGTCCGCACGAGGATCGTCGGCCGACAGGAGCAGCAGTTGCGTGCACAGCCGGTTGGCGATGTGGTCGTCGACCTCCGTGCCGAGAACGATGATCCGCTGGTACAGCAGCCGGGTGACGAGCTGGTCATCCAGTGGCCCGCCCGGGACGGCCTGATCTTCCTGCATGTCTGCCTCCGCGTCGGTTCGCTCATTCCACGATGGGTCGCCGGGCAGCCCGCAGCCAAGGCAATCTGCCAGCAGCAGAGAAAGATCGTCCGCCGCTTGCCACTGCGAGCGGAACCATGCTGAAACACGGGAAGTGGATGATGGTGAGATGGCACTCGGCGACATACCCAGTCACCACGGCGCGACGGCGCTCAAGCCGCAGCAGCTCGCCGCGAATCTCGGCCAGTTCCGGCGGATCGCCGCGGACCGGCCAGAGCTGAAGCAGGCGTCGGTAGCCGTCTGCATCGAGACGTCGGCCAGCGGAGAGACGCTGCTCATCACCCGGCGTGCCCGGGGGCTCCGCAATCACGCCGGGCAGTGGGCGCTGCCGGGCGGGCGACGCGACCCGGGCGAGACGGCCGAGCAGGCGGCCATCCGCGAACTGCGCGAGGAGACCGGCATCCACGTGCCAGGCTCGGCGGTGCTCGGCCTGCTCGACGATTATGTGACGCGGTCCGGGTACGTCATCACGCCGGTCGTGATCTGGGCCGGCGCGGCCGACACCGAGCCGCGGGGGCCCCGGACGAGGTAGCCCGCATCTTCCGGGTGCCGCTGGCTGCTCTCGACGTGCCACCCGAGTTCCTGCGGATCCCTGAGTCCGACGGGCCGGTGATCCGGCTGCCCCTTTTCGACCGTCACGTGCATGCGCCGACCGCCGCGATCATCTACCAGTTCTGCCGGGTGGCACTGCACGGCACGGCGGAGCGCGTGGCACATTTCGAGGCACCTGTCCGCTTGTGGCGGTGACGGCCTACTCTGCGGGGATGAGGGAATCCGAGTTCGCCGACGTGCTGGCGGCAGTCCGCCGCTATGTCCGCGCCGAGGTCGTGCCGCGCGAGGAGGAGATCGAGGACACCGACGCGATACCGGCCGACATCCGGCGAGCAGCTGCGGACATGGGGCTGTTCGGCTACACGCTGCCAGAGGAGTACGGCGGCCTCGGCGTCAGCCTGACCGAGGACGTCCAGCTCGCGTTCGAGTTCGGGTACACCACTCCCGCTTTCCGGTCGATGTTCGGCACCAACAACGGGATCGCCGGGCAGGTACTCGTTAGCTCCGGCACCGACGAGCAGAAGCAGCAGTGGCTGCCCCGGCTCGCCGGCGGGGCCGTCGCATCCTTCGCGCTCACCGAGACCGAGGCGGGCTCGGATCCGTCCGGACTCACCACGCGAGCGGAGCGGGACGGCGAGCACTACGTCCTGTCCGGCGCGAAGCGGTTCATCACCAACGCACCGCTGGCGGAGCTGTTCGTCGTGTTCGCGCGCATGGGCGGGCCGGGTACGAAAGGCATCTCGGTATTCCTCGTCCCGGCCGGACTCGACGGTCTGCGGGTCGGGTCCAAGGACCGCAAGATGGGCCAGGCGGGCGCGTGGACGGCGGAGGTGTTCTTCGACGACGTCCGCGTTCCGGCCAGCGCGCTGGTCGGCGGCCAGGAAGGCGCGGGTTTCGCGGCCGCGATGAAGTCGCTCGTACGCGGCCGGGTACACATCGCCGCGATCTGCGTCGGCATGGCCGAGCGGCTGCTGCAGGAGTCGGTTGCCCACGCGCGGTCCAGTCGACAGGGCGGGCGGCCGATCGGCGAGTTCCAGCTCGTGCAGGCGATGCTGGCCGAGATTCAGACGGGCGCCTACGCCGGCCGCGCCATGGTCCTCTCAGCCGCCCGCAATTACGATACGGACGCGGATCGTAAGATCGGCCCGAGTGCGGCCAAGCTGTTCTGCTCCGAGATGGTCGGTCGTGCCGCCGACCTCGCCGTCCAGATCCACGGCGGGCTCGGCTACATGCACGGGGTGCCCGTCGAGCGGCTGTACCGGGACGCACGCCTGTTCCGCATCTACGAAGGCACCAGCGAGATCCAGAAACTGATCCTCGGCCGCGCGCTCGTCCGGGACAGCAGCTGAGCGCCCGCATCCTCGCCGCCGAGCTCGCGATCGCGGCGCAGTGCGAGCTGGCCGAAGGGCCCGTCTGGGACGACCGCCGTGGCGTGCTGCTCTGGGTGGACATTCTCGGGGAGCGGGTCCACACGGCCGACCCGGTGACCGGCGCGCGCAGCCACTTCGCTACCGGCGTTCCGGTCGGGGCAGCTGGCCTGACCACGGGCGGCCCCGCTGGCGCGGGCCTCGTGCTCGCACTTGTGAACCACTTCGCGACCTGCGCTGCGGACGGCACCGGACTGGGCCGGGTCGGGAGCCTGACGACTCACGCGCCTGCGGTGCGATTCAATGACGGCAAGCCCGATCCGTGGGGCGGCTTCTGCGCCGGGACGATGCGCTGGCAGGCCTACGAGGAATCGGCCGAGGCCGGCAGCCTGTACCGGCTCGCGCCGGACGGCACGATCGCGGAGCTCGTCGCCGGCGTCAGCGTCTCGAACGGCCTGGACTGGAGCGACGACCGGCGCACCTTCTACTACATCGACAGCCCGGCGGGTGGCATCGACGCATTCGACACCGACCCTGACTCCGGCGCACTGTCCGGCCGGCGGCGGCTCCTCGACATCGCGCCCGCCGACGGGATGGCCGACGGCATGACGCTCGACGGCGACGGCTGCCTGTGGGTGGCGGTCTGGGGGAGCGGCGAACTGCGCCGCTACACCCCCAAGGGCGTCCTCGACACCGTCGTCACCGTCCCGGCCCGCCAGGTGACCTCGGCGGCATTCGGCGGTGCCGATCTCGGCACGCTGTTCATCACGACCGCGCGCGAGGACTTCACGCCCGCCGATCGCGCCGCGGAGCCGCATGCAGGCGACATCTTCGCGTGCACGCCCGGCGTCGCCGGCCGGCTGCCGTTCCGGTACGCCGGCTAGCCGTTCTCAGCCTCGCTGTCATCGCCCGGGCGGTCGCATAAGCGTCAGCGCGAGTGGCCTGGCCGCGGCAGGCACGACCGCCTCGCTTAGCATCGTGCTCATGCACTCCGTCGTCCCTCCGGCGCTGCCCGCCGTCGAGGCCTTCGACCTGGGCATCCCGGCGCAGATCACCGAGGCACGACGCATTCACCGAGCCACGAGGAGGCAGGTTATGTCGAACCTCGCTTCGCTTCTTGACCGTAACCAGGCATTCGCCCGGACGGACGCGCGCCAGAACATGCCTGCGCTGCCCTTCATCCCCCGGCTGAACCTCTACATCGTCACGTGTATCGACTGCCGGGTCGATCCGGCGGAGACTCTCGGGGTCAAGCTGGGGGAGGCCCTCGTACAGCGCAATATCGGCGGCCGGATCACTCCTGCCGTGCTCAGGGACATCGCCTACGTCAGTTATCTGGTGGAGACCAAGGCACCCGACGGCCCGTGGTTCGAGGTGGCGGTCATTCACCATACCGACTGCGGGTCGACCCTGCTGGCCGATGACCAGCTCCGGCACGGGTTCGCCCAGCGGATCAGCGTCGACGAGCGAACGCTTGCCGACACCCCGGTCCTGGACCCGGATCGGACCGTCCGCACCGACGTCGAGCGGGTCCTGTGGGCCCCGGAGGTTCCCGCGAACGTCCTGGTGTCCGGCCACGTCTACGACGTCTCGACCGGGCTGGTGACCACGGTCGTCGACGCGAAGTCGGAGAAGGACGAGGCTGCCTGACAGTTAGCGGGCTCGCGGCCGAGGCAGCGGCAAAGCGCCAGGCTAGGATCCTGGCAGCCCGCTGTAAGGAGTTGTCCCTCATGTCCGATCTGAACGTCCGGCAGGAAGCCGCTGTCGAAGCCGCCCTTGCGCAGCTCGACCTCGAGTCGAAGGTAGCGATCCTGGCCGGCCGGGACACCTGGAGCCTGCCGCCGCTGGCGCAGATCGGCCTCGACTCGATCGTCATGTCCGACGGACCCGTCGGCGTGCGCGGCGTGACCTGGAGCGCCGCGGACCCGTCGATCGCGCTGCCGAGTCCGACGGCGCTCGCCGCGACCTGGGACCCGGCGCTGGCGCGTCAGGCCGGGCGGCTGCTTGGCCAGGAAGCACGGCGCAAGGGCGTACATGTCCTGCTGGCCCCCACGGTCAACCTGCACCGCAGCCCGCTCGGCGGGCGTCATTTCGAGGCCTACTCGGAGGATCCGCTGCTGACCGGCGCGATCGGCGCGCAGTACGTGACCGGCGTGCAGGAGCAGGGCGTCGCCACGACCGTCAAGCACTTCGTCGCGAACGACTTCGAGACCGAGCGGTTCACCGCCAGCACCGAAGTCAGCGAACGGGCCCTGCGCGAGCTGTACCTGGCGGCGTTCGAGCCGATCGTCGCGGCCGGCGCGTGGGGCGTGATGTCGGCCTACAACCGCGTGAACGGCGTGTCCATGACCGACAACGCGGAGCTGCAGCTCGGCCTGCTCAAAGGCGAGTGGGACTTCGACGGCGCCATCGTGTCCGACTGGCTGGCCGCCCGGGACACCGTCGGGACGGCGAACGGCGGGCTGGACATCGCGATGCCCGCGATGGGCAGTCCGTGGGGCGCCCGTCTCGTCGACGCGGTGCGCGATGGCTCAGTCGCGGAGGATGTCGTGGACGAGCAGGTCCGCCGCGTGCTGCGGCTCGCCGCGCGGGTGGGTGCGCTTGAGGGAGCACCCGAGTCCGTGCCGCCGCAGCACCGGCCAGCTCCGATCGACGGCCGCGGCCTGGCCCGCGAGATAGCCGCGCGATCGTTTGTCCTGGCCGCCAACAGGGATGCGGTCCTGCCGCTCGACACCGCCGCGATCACCAGCGTCGCACTGCTCGGCGCGCTGGCCCGCGACGCGCGGGTGCTCGGCGGGGGCAGCGCCACCGTGTTCCCTGAGCACATCGTCTCGCCGCTCGAGGGCCTGACGGCCGCCCTGCCGGACTCGGTCAAGCTGTCCTACGCCACCGGATCGGACCCGCGCAGCGGCAGGCTGTCCCCGGCCGGCAAGCCCGACTGGAGCGGCATGCAGGCCACCTTCCGGAGCGCGGACGGCACCGTGGTGCACCAGACGCCGCTCGCGACGGGCGCCGGGCTGTGGATGGAGCTGCCCGACGGAGTAGAGGCCGAGAACCTGGCATCGGTCGATATCTCCGGCACGCTCACGACCGAGGTCAGCGGCATCCACCAGCTGGGCATCCGCGGTATCGGCGACTTCACCCTGACCGTCGGCGGCGAGGTGCTGTTCGACGGGCCCGTGCGAGCCGACACCGACGACCTGGCGGTCGTGTTCCTGGCGCCGCCGGAGCGCCGCGTACCGGTGACCCTGGACGCTGGCGCGACCGTGAACGTCTCGCTCACCCAGCGGGTCAGCCTGGTCCGCGGGTTCGCCGTGGTGTCCCTGGTCCTCGGCTACGGCGCGCCGATGGCGAGCGCGCGCGAGCTGCTGGAGGAGGCGGAAGCGCTCGCTGCCGCAGCTGACGTCGCAGTCGTCGTGGTCGGCACCACCGACGAGGTTGAGTCGGAGGGCTTCGACCGGACCTCGCTCGCGCTGCCCGGCCAGCAGGACGAGCTGGTGCGCCGCGTCACGGCCGTCAACCCGCGCACGATCGTGGTCGTGAACGCCGGCTCGCCAGTGGAGCTGCCGTGGGCCGACGACGTGGCGGCCGTGTTCCTGGCCTGGTTTCCCGGTCAGGAAGCCGGTCATGCGCTCGCCGACGTCCTGCTGGGCGCCGCCGAGCCCGGCGGCCGGCTGCCCACCACCTGGCCGGTCGCCGAGGCCGACTGCCCGGTCCTCGACGTCACTCCGCACGACGGCCTGCTGCCCTATGACGAGGGCGTCTTCATCGGCTACCGGGCCTGGGACCGGTCGGCAGTCGCCCCGCGCTACCCGTTCGGTCACGGCCTCGGCTACACGACGTGGGAATACCGGGACGTCACCGCGGACGCCACGCAGGTGACCGTCACGGTGCGCAATACCGGCAGCCGTGCCGGCCGGGAGGTCGTGCAGGTTTACCTCGCTCCGGCGAGCCCCGACGCAGGCCGGCCACAGCGCTGGCTGGCAGGCTTCGCGACCGTTGCCGCCGAGCCCGGCGAGGCCGCGACGGTCACGATCGAGCTGCCGGAGCGGGCTTTCCAGACCTGGGACAATGGCTGGACCACCGCAGCGGGCGAGTACAGCGTCGAGGTCGCGCACAGTCTCGGCGACACCCGCGGCACGGCCGCCGTCACGATCAGCTAGCCGGATACCGCAGCACGCGGCGAGCCCGGGCTGCCGCAGGCTGCCAGCACCAGCGTGATTAGGCTGGCACCGTCATGGACGAGCGCACCGAGGGCTGGCTGCACCGCCGCACCTCCCGCTGGCAGGACTGGCCAGCAGATACGCTCCTGGCGGCCAAGCAGCGTCTCGGCATGACGATCAGCGTGGTCATCCCGGCGAAGAACGAGGAACGGACCGTCGGCGGCGTTGTCGGCGCGATCGCCCGCTCGCTGGTGCGCGAGGTGCCGCTGGTGGACGAGCTCGTCGTGATGGACTCCGACTCGACCGATGCCACAGCGGCTGTGGCCGCGCAGGCAGGTGCTGTCGTCTACCGTGCCGCCGAGGTAGCGCCGTCGGCCGGCAGTTACCCCGGCAAGGGCGAGGCGCTGTGGAAATCGCTACTGGTCACCAAGGGCGACCTGCTGGTCTTCGTGGACGCCGACCTGACCCGCTGGGGCCCGCACTTCGTCTCCGGTCTGGCAGGGCCGCTGCTGGCCGACGCGCAGGTGCAGCTGGTCAAGGGCTTCTACACCCGGGTGCGCACCGAGTCCGACGGCTCCACCTCCACCGAGGGCGGCCGCGTCACCGAGCTGGTAGCCCGGCCCCTCATCAGTCTGTGGTGGCCGGAGCTCGCCGGAGTAGTGCAGCCACTGGCCGGGGAATGGGCCGCCCGCCGCACCCTCATGGAGTCGCTCAGCATTCCGGTCGGCTACGGGGTCGAGCTGGCAACGCTGATGGACACGGCTTCCGGTTACGGCCTTGACGCTGTCGCTCAGGTTGACCTCGGCAGCCGCGCGCACCGGCACCAGGCCAATCACGACCTAGCGGTGATGGCGGCCGAGCTGCTCATGGTCGCCGAGCGCCGCCGCCCCGGCCAGAACGCCGGCCGCCAGGACAAGGCCCGCTTCAGCGCCGCGGGCACGCTGTGGCAGTTCGTCCGGGACGAGGCCGGACAGGCGCAGCCGGTCTCCCGGCTGGTTCCGGTGGCCGAGCGGCCGCCGGCCGCGGCGCTGCGCGAGCACGGGCAGGCCGGTGCCTGACCCGCAGTCGCCGCGCGCGCAGGGTGTGCTGCAGTTGGGGCAGACCTCGTTCCCCCCGGAAGTGCCGCTGATCATGGGCATCGTCAACCGCACGCCGGACTCGTTCTTCCGCCCCGGCGTGACCTGGGACGAGTCGGCCGCGATGCGCCGGGTCCACGAGGTCATCGCCGAAGGCGCCGACATCGTCGACATCGGCGGCATCCCGGCGGCGCCGGGCGCGCAGGTCGACGTGGCGGAGGAGATCCGCCGCACGGCGGGGTTCATCGGCGCCGTCCGCGCGGCGTACCCGGACGTCGTGATCAGCGTCGACACCTGGCGGCACGAGACCGGCCGGGCGGCCTGCGAGGCGGGCGCGGACCTGCTGAACGACAGCTGGGGCGGATACGACGAACGCCTCGCGGACGTGGCTGCCGAGTTTGGCGCCGCGCTGGTGTGCGCGCACGTCGGGCAGCAGCCGCCGCGCACCCGACCGTTCCGCGTGGCGTATGCCAACGTGATGGCCGATGTCCTCGCGCGGGTGCAGCAGCTCGCGCACCGCGCCCTCGCGGCCGGGGTCGCACCGGAGAAGATCATCATCGACGCGGCACACGACTTCGGGAAGAACACCTGGCACTCGCTCGAGGTCACCCGGCGCCTGCGCGAGATGACCGACACCGGCTGGCCTGTCCTGGTGTCACTGTCGAACAAGGACTTCGTCGGCGAGACCCTGAACCTGCCGCCCGAACAGCGCCTCCCCGGCACGCTTGCAGCCACGACGGTATGCGCCTGGCACGGCGCCCGCATCTTCCGGGTGCATCAGGTCACCGAGTCACGGCAGGTCGTCGACATGGTCGCGGCGATCCGCGGCGACCGTCCTCCTGCACGCGCGGTCCGGGGACTTACCTGACCGATGATCATCGCAGCTGCCCTGTGCGCGGCGCCGCCGCTGCTCGCCCGCGAGCTGACCGGCGGCGACCCGGTCGTCCCCGAGCTGAGGCAGGCCTGCCTCGGCGCGGTGGCCGGGCTCCTGGCGAGCGCGCCCGGGGTCGTGGCGGTTGTCGGGCCAGCCGCGCAGACACAGGCGTGGGATCCGGCCGGTCAGCTGGACCTCGCCGCGTACGCTCCCGCCCTGCGCCAGGCGTCCCGCACCACGCCAGGCGCCGCACCGCTGCCGCTGTCGGTCGGGCTCGGCGCCCTGCTGCTGGACGCGGCTGGTTACGCTGGCGAGCGGCAACTGCACTCGGTCAGCGAGTACGCCGGGGCGGGCGACTGTGCGGCACTCGGGATGCGGCTGGCGCGCCGAGCCTGCCGCGTCGCGTTGCTGGTGATGGCGGACGGCAGCGCACGGCGGGGGCTGAAGGCGCCGGGTTACCTCGACGAGCGCAGCGCACCGTTCGACGCCACGGTCGAGCAGGCGGTACGGTCCGGCGACCTGAGCGCCCTCCTCGCGCTCGACCCGGGCCTCGCCCGCGAGCTCATGGCGACCGGGCGGCCCGCCTGGCAGGTCCTGGCTGGCGCTCTCGACGGCCGGCGGGTGGTCAGCGATGTCCGGTACTGCGACGATCCGTTCGGCGTCGCCTATCTGGTCGCCTCGCTGCGGACGGATAGCTGAGGACGGATAACTAGCGAACTTCGGGAGGAAACGTGGTCGAGTCCGCACTGTCGGGCCGTGAGGTGCTCGTGTTCGGGGCAACAGGCGCGCTTGGCGCCGGTGTCGCTGCATGCTTCGCGGACTTCGGAGCGAAAGTCCGGGGCGCCGACCGGTTGGAGCCTGCTGCCGAACGCCGCCTGGCCGGCGTGGGATACCTGGAGGTCGACGCGCTCGACGACGCCGCCCTTGGTGCGCTCTTCGACACCGGCCCGGTGCCATGGGCGGTGGTGAACACCATCGGCGCCTTCGCGCCGAAGCGGTCGCTGGCGGAACTGGACACCGGCGAGCTCACCCGGCAGTTCGAACTCAACCTGCTCTCCGCGGCCCTTATCACCAAGCACGCGCTCCGGGTCATGCGGCCAGCCGGGAAAGGCCGCATTGTGCATACCGCGAGCCGGGCGGCGACCGTGACGGCCGGCAACGGATTCGCCTACTCGGTGACCAAGCTCGGCGTCCTGCACCTGGTCTCGATGGCGGCCGACGAAGTCCGCGGCACCGGCGTCACCGTCAACTGCGTAGTGCCCAGCATCGTCGACACCCCGGCGAACCGGGCCGCGCTGCCCGGCGCCGACCATGACTCCTGGCCCAAGCCGCTCGACGTCGCCCGCAGCTACGTCTATCTGGCGAGCCCGGACTCGGGCCTCGTCAACGGCGCCGCCATCCCTGTCTAAGTCAGGCAGCGCGCTGATCCGGGCCCGGCATGCCGCCGTCGGGGCGATCCGGGAGCGTGATCACAGCGCCCTCGGGCGCACTGAGGTTCTGCCACGTCCGGTTGAGCTCGTACTGGTAGTACAGCGTGTGCAGGCCGAAAACGAAGCTCAGCAGCAGGCCGAGGATTCCGCTGCAGGTCGCCGGCAGACCCGCTCCTGCCTGCATGCGGGCGATCCGGTCACCGGTCCTGAAGATGGAGACGAAGGGCGGAACGATGATCAGCGCCCCGAGCGTGATCGCGAGGACCGAGAGCGCCGGGTTGACCTCGATGCGGTCGTCCAGGTCCTTGGTCTCCCGGTTGATCTTGTACCACCAGACCAGGTGGTAGATGCCGAGAGTGATGAACGGCCACACCAGCCATACCAGGAAGATGTTCCTGGTCTTTCCGATTCGTCCGGTCATTGTCCGGCCTCCCCGGCAGTCGGGCTGAGCACGTGGAGTGACAACATACCCACCCACCGCAATCTCACTGCGGATCGGCCGGACGGGCCGCACAATCCCTGCATGTAAGCTCGCAGACCGGGGTACGTCCCGACGCGACTTATGACCGAGAACAGACTGCACGCAGCGAGCGCCTCTCCACCGGCGCCTGATTCGGACCGCGCGCACCGCCGGCGCGGACTGCTCAGCCTGCGAAGGCCCTCGGGAATCATCGCCGCAGTACTCGGCACGGCCGCCATCGCGATCGCCTCCATGGCCGCAGCGCTGGCGGTCACGCCGATGCAGACCGTGACACTCGCCGGTCAGGTCATCAAGGTCGGCGCGGCGCCTGCACTCAGCTTCTCCGGCCCCGGCCAGGTCAGCCTCTTCGGCCAGACGCTGCCAACAGTCATGTCCCTGCCTGGCCCAGTCCGGCCGCGACTCGAGCTGAGCCAGATCACGCTCGACAGTGAGCTCACCAACTTCGTCGAAGCGTCAAGCCCGAGCCGGGCCGAAGAGACGCTGCGCGCTGGCCTGGTCTCCGGCTGGGAGCGCTACTTCAGCCTGGAGGCAGCCGCAGCCGGACTCGGCGCACTGATCCTCGGCGGTGCCGTGGCGGGCTGGCGGCGACTGCCGCGCAGGTCGACGCTCGTCGTGCTCGCCGTGGCGCTTGCTGCCACGGAACTGATCAACGTCACTGCGGTGGGCGTGGCCGCCAGCGGCGCGCGGCGCGCGCTGAGCGGTGTGCACTCGCTGAACCAGCTAGTCGCCAGCACCCCAGTGGCCAGGGAGCCGGCGCAGCGGAGAGAGCCACTGCTGACCGGCGTCAACGCCGTCGTCATCGGCGACTCCACTGCCGCCGGCGCAGGCCTGCCCTGGGTCCCTGACCCCTCAGCGGTCGACAGGGCCTGCGGCCGGAGCTCGGAGGCGTACGCCGCCGACCTCGCCAGCGCCAACGGCTGGAAGGTCCTCAATCTCGCCTGCGACAGCGCGACGATCCCGGACGGACTCCTCGGCCCGCAGGCCGAGGGCGGCCAGACTGTGCCGGCGCAGATCGCGTCCGCCGGCGACGTCAAGGACCCGTCCGTCGTCATCGTCAGCGTCGGCGCCGACGACCTGCAGTGGTCCACGATCCTGGAGGTCTGCGCTGCCTCCGGTACCTGCGACAACCGCGCCTCGGCGGCCTACTTCCAGCAGAAGCTGCACGCCTTCAGCGCAAGCTACCTGCAGCTGCTGATCAAGCTCGGCAACCTGCCCGGCCATCCGCAGATCATCATCAACCGCTACTACAACCCATTCGGCAGCGACGTCGGCTGCATCACCCGACAGGGGCTGACCGCGGCCAAGGTGCAGACGCTCAGCACCTGGCTCGGCGCACTCAACAAGGTACTGGCGAAGGGAGCGGCCCAGTTCGGGTTCCTGTCGCCGCAGCCAAGCTTCGCGGGGCACGGGATCTGCTCGCGGCAGCCCTACGTGCAGGGGCTGTCGGCGAGCGCGCCGTTCCACCCCACCGCCCTCGGCCAGATGGCGATCGCGCTCGCCGACCAGGCGGCCATCGCCCGGGAGGCGCAGTTCCCGACGGCCGCGAACCCGGCCCCCCAGTCCTAGGCCGTCTCGGCGAGACCCGGAGTCAGGACGGCTGAGCCTCTGGCTCCGGTCCGCCCGGCGCAACGCCGCCTGACGCCGCCGCAGCGCCATCGGCCTGCGCTGCTGGCACGGGCTGCCGAGCGTCGTCGAACAGCAGCAGCCAGCCGCCGTTGAAGCCGGTGAACACGAGCGCAAGCAGCAGGAAGGCCTCCGTCCGTGCGATGACCTTGCCGCCGATCAGCGCCAGCACGCCGATGAGAACGTACAAGGCCGCCGCCGTCAGGTACGGCGCCAGCTCCAGTCGCCGCGCTGCCGCAGGTGAAAACGCTTCCTCTCCAGTCGCGCATCCTCAGCTGCACTGCGACAAGCCACAAGCCAAGCAGCGCAAAGCAAGCGGGCGAGAAAGCTCCGTAGAACGCGTCCAGCATCGTGAGTCCCTCCCTGACCGCGAGCCAGCCCGACGGTCACGCCGTTCAGCATGGCCCGCCGCAAGCGCGCAGACCACCCCTGGTCAGGGGGGGTGATCGTGGCCGCCCCGGGCTCGCCTTCGCGGCCCCGGTTAGCTACCGTTGCTAACAATCGTGCCGAAAAGCTCAGACTGACCCGGAGGAACCGGGCAGGCATTCGGTCACCCGGGAGGGTCGCATGCGGGACGCAGTTATCGTAGAAGCGGTCAGGACGCCGGTGGGTAAGCGTAAGGGCGGACTGTCGGGGGTCCAGCCTGCTGACTTGTCCGCGCATGTGCTGACGGCGGTGGCCGAGCGCACCGGGATCGACCCGGCCGTAGTGGAAGACGTGATCTGGGGCTGTGTCGGGCAGGTCGGCGAGCAGTCGATCGACATCGCCCGCAACGCGGTCCTGGGCGCCGGCTGGCCCGAGGCGGTGCCCGGCGTCACGGTCGACCGGCAGTGCGGGTCAAGCCAGCAGGCGGTCAGCTTCGCCGCGGCCAGCGTGATCGCCGGCCACTACGACGTCGTCGTGGCAGGCGGCGTGGAGTCCATGAGCCGGGTGCCGATGGGCATGTCGGTGGCGGGTCAGTGGCCGTTCGGAGAAGGCTTCCGTGAGCGGTACAACGGCATCGCCCCCAACCAGGGTCTCGGCGCGGAGATGATCGTGGACCGGTGGGGATTCAGCCGCACCCAGCTGGATGAGTTCAGCCTCGGCTCGCACGCCAAGGCGGCAGCCGCGCAGGACGAGGGAAGGTTCGCCGGGCAGATCACGCCGGTCACCAACCCGGCCGGCGACAAGATCGAGGCAGACGAGGGCATCCGGCGCGGCGGCACGGTCGAGGGCCTGGCGGCGCTCAAGCCGGCCTTCCGGCCCGAGAGCGGCACGATCACGGCCGCCAACAGCTCGCAGATCTCCGACGGCGCGGCGGCGCTGCTGATCACCACCAGCGAGAAAGCCGCCGAGCTGGGCCTGACGCCGATCGTGCGGATCCACACGGCCGTGGTCGTCGGTGACGACCCGGTCATCATGCTGACCGGCCCGATCCCGGCCACCGCCAAAGCGCTGCAGCGCAGCGGCCTGTCGGTCGGCGACATCGGCGTGTTCGAGGTGAACGAGGCGTTCGC
The DNA here is from genome assembly GCA_963711535.1 of uncultured Actinomycetota bacterium. Classification (GTDB taxonomy): domain Bacteria; phylum Actinomycetota; class Actinomycetes; order Streptosporangiales; family Streptosporangiaceae; genus JAJYUU01. The sequence continues at coordinate 1,064,245 of CAVQEN010000020.1, forward strand.
CCCGGTGCCGCTGGCCTGGCTGTCCGAGACCGGCGCCGATGAGACCCGGCTCAACCCCAACGGCGGCGCCATCGCACTCGGGCACCCGCTCGGCGGCAGCGGCGCCCGGATCATGACCACCCTGGTGCACCACATGCGCGCCACCGGCACCCGCTACGGCCTGCAGACCATGTGCGAGGGCGGCGGGCAGGCCAACGCCACCATCCTCGAGCTGCTCTGACCCGGAGCGCCTGAACCGGGGCCGGCCCCGCCGACCGCGAGTCGGCAGGGGCGGCGGGCGAGAGCTGCCTCGTTTCCGGCCGGGCGTTGAGTCTCCGCGTGACTCCGTTAGCGTGGGTGACTGTGACAGTGCTGGCGAACGAGGTTGATGGTCATCCAGCCCGAGCCGACGAACTGCAATTCCCCGCCCTGGTCAATTACGGCCACTTCACGGCGCTGCAGGTGCGCAAACGGGCGGCCCGCGGCCTTGAGCGCCACCTGGAAAGGCTCGACGCGGCTACCCGTGAGCTGTACGACACCGGGCTCCCTGCGAGCCGGGTTCTCCGGCATATCCGGCATGCCCTCGGGGATCACGCTGACGCCACGGTGCGCGTCAATGTCTTCCAGGCCGATCCCGGCCTGGAGCCGTCGGTCATGGTGACAGTCCGCCCGGCTGCGGCCGCTCCCGAGCTGCCGCAGCGCCTGCAGTCGGTGACGTTCCGCCGGGCGCTGCCGCACATCAAGCATGCGGGCACGTTCGGGCAGATTCACTACGGCCGCGTTGCCGAGCGGAACGGGTTCGACGACGCACTGTTCACCGAGGACGGCAGCGCGGTATCGGAGTCGGCCACCGCGAATCTCGCCGGGTACGCGGGCGGCGCGGTGAGCTGGCCGGACGCGCCGCAGCTGCACGGGATCACCATGCAGCTGCTCGAGCACGCGTTGCCCGCGGCCGGAGTGACGACGCGCCGCAAGAGGATCACCCTGGACGACCTGCGGTCGTTCGATGCGGTATTCCTTACCAACTCGCTGGGTATCACAGCGGTGGGGCAGGTCGACGAGCGGCGGCTCCACATCAGCCCGTCGGTGCTCGAGGCGCTCACCAGCGTCTACGAGAGCATCCCGTGGGACCCGATCTGAGTTGCAATTCCCGAGGAGGGACTACTGATGGCGACGCCTGTTCTTGAGGGCACCGCAGCGCTCGTCACCGGCGCGTCCGGCGGCATCGGCGCGGCAGCGGCACGGTCTCTGTCAGAGCACGGCGCCGCCGTCGCGCTGGCGGCGCGGCGGAAGGATCGCCTTGAGGACCTGGCCGCAGAGATCCGGTCAGCCGGACGGACGGCGCTGGTGATCGAGGCCGACATCACGCAGGAGCAGCAGGCGACCGAAGCGGTCGAGCGAACCGTCGCCGAGTTTGGGCGGCTGGACACGCTGGTCAACAACGCCGGAGTCATGCTTCTCGGGCCGATCGCCGGAGCGCCGCTGTCGGAGTGGTCGCGGATGGTCGAGCTCAACGTCCTCGGCCTGCTGTACTGCACGCACGCGGCGACGCCGCATCTGCTCAGCGCGGCCGGGAGCCAGCCGCGGCAGGTCGCCGACGTCGTCAATATCAGCTCGGTTGCGGGTCGTTTCGCGCGCGCGTTCAACGGCGTGTATGCCATGACCAAGTTCGGCGTCGGCGCGTTCAGCGAGTCTATGCGACGGGAGCTGGGCAAGCAGTATGTCCGGGTGTCGCTGGTCGAGCCGGGCGCCACGGCGACGGAACTCGCCTCGCATAACCGCCCGGAGATCCTCGAGGGCATCCGGTCTCAGTTCGGCGAGCGACTGGCGGCGCAGGACATCGCCGACGCGATCGCCTACATCGTCACCCGGCCCCGCCACGTGTCGGTCAACGAGATGCTCGTCAGGCCGACCGAGCAGGAGCGCTAGCCGCGGGCTGGCGCGGCGGGCGTCCGGCGGCTCGCGGACCCGTCGTACGCTGAAGACCGGGAGCGAGGAGGTCGGGCCGTGGAATTCGAGCACGTTCTGGTAGGGCGGTCGGGCGAGTTCGCCACCATCACCATGAACCGGCCGCAGCGGCGCAATGCCCTGTCCCTGGCCCATATGCACGAGCTCATCACGGCCTTCACGCAGGTGGGGGACAGCGACGCTCTCGGCATCGTGCTCGCCGGGAACGGCCCGGTGTTCAGCGCAGGGCACGATCTCGCCGACGTCGCCGAGGCTGACCTGTCGGGCGTCCGGTCGCTGCTGCGGACCTGCACCGAGCTGATGACCCTGATGCAGAGCGTGCCGCAGCCGGTCGTCGCGCGCGTGCACGGCCTGGCGACGGCTGCGGGCTGCCAGCTGGTCGCTTCAGCGGACCTCGCGGTGGCGAGCGAGAATGCCGGATTCGCCGCACCGGGCGGGAGCGGAGGCTGGTTCTGTCACACCCCGATGGTGGCGATCGCCCGCAATGTCGGCCGGAAGCGCGCCGCCGAGATGGCGCTGTCCGGTGACGTCGTCGACGCCGCGACGGCACTCGACTGGGGACTGGTCAACCGGGTGGTGCCAGCGGAGCAGCTCGACTCCGCGGTCATGAGCCTGCTGGAGCGCGTCACACGGGGCTCCGCCGAGAGCAAGGGCATCGGCAAGGAGGCCCTGTACGCGCAGATCGACCTCGACCAGGCCAAGGCGTACGCCTACGCGGTCGAGGTCATGGCCGCCACCAGCCAGCTGCCAGACGCCCGCGAGGGCATGCGCGCGTTCCTGGAGAAGCGCAAGCCAGTGTGGCGGCGCGGGCGTTCCTCGTAGGATTCGCGGAAGCAGAGCGTCCGCGAATTCCTTTATCGTCGGGCTCATGACCGATGACGAGTACTGGTGGGAACCACCCCTGGCCGGTACTGAGCCTGAGCATCTCCTGGGGGCACTCGACCGCCTCCGGGTCACGTTCCGCTGGAAGACCGATGACCTCGACGCGGCCGGCCTGCGGGCCCGGATCCCGACGTCGGAGCTGACCCTGGGCGGCCTGCTCAAGCATCTCGCCTGGGCCGAGGATTACATGTTCACCATCAAGCTGAGGGGCGAGCCGATCGGCGTTCCCTGGGACCACGTTCCCTGGGAGGGGATCAAGGGCTGGGGTTTCAGCTCAGCGGCCGGCGACAGCCCTGAGCACCTGTACGCACTGTGGGATGGCGCCGTCGAGCGCTCGCGGGCACGGCTCGGGGCGGTTCTTGCTGACGGCGGGCTCGATCAGCCGGTCGCCATCGCCAGGTCCGGCGGCCGCTATCACAACCTGCGGCGCATGCTCTGCGACCTCATCGAGGAGTACGGGCGGCACACCGGCCACGCCGACCTTCTCCGCGAGGCCGTCGACGGCCGGGCCGGCGAGGATCCGCCGGCAGGCTGGCGTCCGAAATCGGGTCGTTCCGCAGTTTCTCGCCGCTGACGCCGAACGCGAGTATCCGGCCGGGCCAGCATGGGTAGGTCCAGGACAGAGCAGCGACGCGTGTCCGGCCGGCCGGCGGCGAGCCGGCGGGCACATCGGGCATCTGGTAAGGAAGTGGTGCGCGATGCAGGCAACTGTCGGTGACCGGCTCCATGTGCACGGCAATACCGTGGGCCAGCCGGACCAGACTGGCGAGATCACCGAGGTGCGCGGGGCAGGCGGCGAGCCGCCTTACGTCGTGCACTTCGAGGACGGCCACACCGGCCTGGTGTTCCCGGGCCCTGACGCGATCATCGAGCACCCGCGCAGGAGGGCCGCTAAAGGACGCGCCTGACGGCGGCCCTCGGAGCGCGCAGCACTGTTACTCGAACCGGACGTTGCTGGCTGCGGTGATCCGGCCGAGCAACGGCAGTGACAGCAGAATGATCAGCAGCGACGCAAGCAGGCCCGCTCCCATTGTCAGGTAGTAGACATGACCGGGCACCGGTACCGCGGTGCCCGCCGGCGCTATCGCGGCAACTGTCAGCACCGAGATGCCGTACGCGATGCCCGCGGCGACGACGGTCGCAGCCGCGAGCGGCAGGACCGCCTCAAGGACGACCACCCGGTAAAGCGTCGTGGTCGGCGTACCGGTCACCCGGAGCAGCGTGAACGGCCGCTTGCGCTCGATCAGGCTCCCGCCCACCGTCACCGCCAGGCTGCAGCCTGCCACTATCAACGTCAGAGCCACGGCGATGTAGATAAGTCGCTCGACAGTGTTGGCAACTCCCGCGCGTGCCTCGACCGCCTCGCCGAACGTCCGTGGCGCAGTGCCAGACGCGGACTGCGTCGCGTGGGTCACCAGGTAGGTACGGGCCTTCTCCAGCGTCGCCGCGTTGTTTACCTTGACCAGGACGGCCTGCAGGTACAGCTTGCTGAAATCGTCCGGGGCCGCACGACTCGACGCGCTGGCGATCGGCTGCGTGCTGTAACGCGGATTGTCGTCGAACAGGTTGCCGGCCGGGACCTCGACGGCTGTACGGCCCGGCGCGCACAGCCCGAGCACTGCGAGCTCGCGCAGACCCGCGCAGCTGACGACGGCGTTACCGCCGGGACCGCCACCGCCGGGACCGCCGGCCAGTGGCAGCGAATAGAGCGGGATGACGGTCGTACCTCTGATCGCGCTCAGGCCGCCTACAAGCGCCGCTCCCGCAGACGGCGGCAGTCCCTCGAGCGCTATGCGCTGCTGCGTGGCAGTCTGGCCGGCCGGGATAGAACCGCCACCCGTGCAGTTGACGTTATTCCCGCACACTGGCGCTGAGGTGAAGCCGTCCAGCAGCACATTGCTGAGCGCGCTGGCAGCTGGGCTGGCATCGATAGCCTCTACTGCCGGCAGGATCCCGGCCAGAACCGTACCGAGGAACACCGCCAGTACGAGTCCCCGCACCGACCGGAATGCGGCCGCCGGATTGTCGGCCAGCCGCCGCGCGGCCAGCAGCGACGATGCCCCCCTGGTCAGCTTGCTGAGCAGGAATGCTGCCCGGGCGGTGAACCACGGGCCACCGACGACCAGCCCGATCAAGACGAGGATCAGGCCCAGGAAGACAAACGGGCTGATCCTCGTGACATTGGTCAGCGCTACCCCGAGGATGAACAGCACCAGGCCGACGAGCAGCGGCAAGACGCGCGCGGCTGTAGGTGCCGTCGGCGTCACCCGCCGGCTCACGCCGAGCGGTGAGATGCGGACCCGCCCCAGCGACACCAGCGAGGAAATGGCCGATGCGAGCGGCACCCCGACCAGCACAATCAGGTAACCGGCGCCGGTCGGTGTTACCTCTGCCGGGAAATAGCGCGCGCTCGTGATGGCGGTGTCGGCTAGCGCAGGCTGCAGCAGCGCGAATATCCCGGTGCCGAGAAGCGCGCCGAGCAAGGCACTCGCCGCGGCATCGACGGAGGATATAACCCCGATCTGCCCCATCGTCGCCCCGACCAGCCGGAGCGCGGCGTACCGCTCCTCGCGGCGTGCAGCAGCGAGGCGCGTGGCCGTGCCGACAAGGATAAGGATCGGGAAGACGAAAGCCAGCGCGCCGACGACGAAGGCGTCACGGAAGTAACTGGTCCAGATCTGCCGCCCCGGCGCGGTCGCGATCTTGTCGACGAGAGTCGTAGCCGGGAGCCCGGCTAGCTTCGCCGGCGCGTAACCGACGTAGATCACGAGCTCGTCCGGGCCCGTCAGCGCCTTCGGCCCGATTGTCCCGGCCAGCCTGCCCGGGAACCGGTCCCTCAGCTCGTCGGCCGGAACCGTGCGGATTAGTGCGGCCAGCGCCGGCGAGGCGTAGTACTGTCCGCTGCCAGGCAATCTCGAGATACCGGGCGGCACCGGCGCATGCGGCCCGAGCGCGGCGACGTCGAGCCGCTCGATGGTCTGGCCCTGGTAGATGTCGTTGCTGTAGTTCCACAGCTCCGAGCCTGATGCGGACGTGTAGTCGCTGGTGACGACGGCGCCGGCGGTGTTCTCCCACGCGGGTCGGTTATTGGAAGCCCGGAAGGCGTGGAAGTCAGCAAGAACGGCCAGCATGATCGCGACGCCCACGGCCACTGCGACAGCCGTGACAGCCAGCCGGACGAACGGCTCTCGGCCGCTGCGCAAAGTCAGGCGAATGCCCAGGCGGAACATTACCGGCCCACCTCGACCTGCGCGTCGGAGCGGTCGACCACCTTGCCGTCGCGGACCAGGACTTCGCGGTCGGCATAGGCCGCGACGCGTGCATCGTGGGTGACCAGGACAACGGTCGTCCCTTCCTGCCGGGCCGAGCCAACCAGGAGGTCCATGACCAGCTCGCCGGTCAGCGTGTCCAGGGAGCCAGTCGGCTCATCGGCGAAGAGTACCTGCGGTCGCGCCACCAGTGACCGCGCGAGCGCGACTCGCTGAGCCTGGCCGCCAGAGAGCTCGCCAGTCCGCCGTGCCCCGAGGCCGTCCAGGTCCAGACGAGGCAGCCAGCTATCGGCCGCTCCGTACGCGGCCTTCCGGCTCGCCCGGCCGAGTAGCAGCGGCAGCGCGATGTTGTCAGTGACGGTCAGCTCCGGCACCAGCTGACCGAACTGGAACACGAAGCCGAAGGCAGTGCGGCGCAGTTCCGTCCGCTTGGCGTCGCTCAGGGTGTCCAGGCGCTGGCCGTCGAACCACACCTCGCCGCTGTCGGGAGTGAAGATCCCGGCGAGGCAATGCAGCAGCGTTGACTTTCCCGAGCCACTCGGACCCATGATCGCCAGGATCTCTCCTTTGCCCACTGACAGGCTCGCGCCCGTCAGCGCCGGCGTCTGGCCAAACGACCGGTATACATCCAGAGCTTTGACCAGGCTGCGGCGACCGCCCCGGTCACCTGGCGCGGGCGGGAGATTCAGGGAGGTCACGTTGCACGCACCAGTTCTGCCAGGGCGCTGAGCCTGGCTGAGGTCACGTCGATCCAGCGAAGATCGGCTTCCAGGTGGAACAGCCCGTGATCGGCGAGCAGCATGTCCATGAGTCCCCCAGTTCGCTTTGTCTCGGTCAGCTCCCGCATGCGCTGCACGTGCGCCGCGCGCTGGGTGTCCAGATAGGACTCGGCCGGGCGCCCGAGCATGAGAGCCAGGACGACCTTCGCGAACAGCACGGTCTGCAGATGCGGCTCCGGCTCGACCGGCCGCGTCAGCCAGTCGTCAATCTCGCGGGCGCCAAGCTCGGTGATGGTGTAGCGCTTGCGATCGGGTCCGGCGCCAGGCTCCGCATCTCCGCCGCTTACCTTGCCATCCCGGGCCAGCCGGCCAAGGGTGGCGTATACCTGGCCGAATGGCAGGGGCTTACCCCGGCCGAAGTAGGTGTCGTAGTCACGCTTGAGGTCATATCCATGGCTAGGCTCCCGTTCGAGCAAGCCCAGCAGGGTGAGGGGAACTGTCACGCCGCGAGCATACAGCAGAAGTAGATACTGCGCGTATACATTCAACGAACACGGGCGCGTTCGCCAATCCGGACCTCGCCGGCGCAGCTCCGTGAGCCGCAACCGGCTGATTGCGTTCCTGACCGGATGCCGTGGCCTGTCACAATGAGTCCATGACCCATTACCAGCAACCGGGATGGTTCACCAGGAACGTCTTCAACCGCGTCGTCGGCCTCCTGACCGGCGCCGGTATCAGCGTCTGGGGATCCAGAGTCCTGCGAGTCCGGGGCCGCAAGTCCGGGGAGTGGCGCAGTGTCCCGGTCAACCTGCTGACCCTCGACGGGAACCGCTACCTCGTAGCGCCTCGCGGAGAGACTCAGTGGGTACGGAATATCCGCGTGGCAGGCGGCGGCGAGCTAGTCCTTGGCCGTCGCGCCGAGGCCTTCACGGTCCAGGAGCTCCCGGACGCTGAGAAGACCGGCATCCTGCGGGCATATCTGCGTCGCTGGAAGGCTGAGGTCGGCGTGTTCTTCGGCGGTGTCGGGCCGGACTCACCGGACGCTGACGTGCAACGCATCGCTCCCGAGCATCCGGTCTTTCGCATCCGGGCTGCCGAAGGCAGCTCGTGACCGGCGATTAGGGTCAGTCGTATGGTGACGTCCCCCCGGTACACGCACGGCCACGCCGAGAGCGTCCTGCGGTCGCACCGCACCAGGACTGCCGGGAACTCTGCCGCCTACCTGCTGGCGGAGCTCCGCCCCGGCCTCACGCTGCTCGATATCGGAAGCGGACCGGGCACGATCACCGTCGACCTGGCAGCCCGGGTAGCACCGGGCCGCGTGACCGCGCTCGAGACCTCCGCGGCAGTGCTGCAGCACGCCCGGGACGAGGCGGCCAGGCAGGGCTGCGGCACCGTCGACTTCACCGTCGGCGACGTCCACCAGCTTGATTTTCCGGCGGCCTCATTTGACGTCGTCCATGCCCACCAGGTGCTGCAGCACGTTGCCGACCCGGTCGCGGCCCTGCGCGAGATGGTGCGGGTCTGCCGCCCGGGCGGGCTGGTGGCGGCCAGGGACGCTGACTACGCAGGGTTCGTCTGGTATCCGGAGAACCCGGGCCTCGACCGCTGGAACGAGCTCTACCACGCGGCCGCACGCGCCAACGGCGGCGAGCCCGACGCCGGGCGGCGCCTCCTGGCATGGGCGCGCGCCGCCGGCTGCCGCGACGTCCGCGTCTCCTCGTCGACGTGGTGTTACGGCGATCCGGCCAGCCGATCCGACTGGGGCGAGATGTGGGCCGACCGGATCGTCAGCTCGGCCATTGCCGGGCAGCTCGTCAGCTCCGGGCTCGCCACAGCAGGCGAACTCCGCCGGATCTCCGACGCCTGGCGCGACTGGGCCGCGGAGCCTGACGGCTGGATCAGCCTGCTGCACGGCGAGATCCTTATCCGCACCTGACGCCCGGCTGCCCGGCGTCAGCCGGGAGTGATGTCCGACACCGGCGGTGCGGAACTCGCGCCCGGAGACTGGCTGCGGCCCGGCGGCATCAGCGCCAGGAGTGCCAGCGCCAGGCCAAGCCCGAAGACCGGCCCGGCAACAAGGATCACCGCGACGACGTCGCCGTCGATGTTCATGGCGTAGCCGTTGGGCGACATCTCCTGGACTTCGTGCATCAGGAACGCGACAGCCAGGCTCAGGCCCAGACCGGCCAGCAGGCTGCCCGCGATCAGCAGGCCCCCGGGGTCTGCCTGGGGGACCGCTGCAGGGCCAGCGGCCGCAGTCGGCGCTGAGCCACCGTCGCCGTGCGCAGGTTGCTGATCATCCATGACTCAATCGTGCCAGGTGCGGAGGCACTCAGACAGGACAAACCGTCCGCCCACGGCCGACTGGGCCAGCACCGCTAGCTGACCGGCGCTCCTCGAGTGCCGGCCACGGGCTACCTGATCCGCAGCGGCAGCGCGCGCGGCCCGCGAATCTGCCCGGTCGACCACCGGACAGCGTCCGAGTCGGCGAGCGTGAACTCGGGTATCCGCTCCAGCCAGGTCTCGAGCGCCACTCGCAGCTCCATCCGCGCCAGGTGCGAGCCCACGCAGCGGTGGATGCCAAGGCCGAATGCCGCGTGCCGGTTGACCTCGCGGTCGATGACGACCTCGCCAGCCCGGTCGAACTGAGCCGGGTCGCGGTTCGCCGCTGGAAAGGACAGCAGGATCCAGTCGTCGGCCTTCATGTCGACGCCCTGCCAGTGCATGTCCTCCCGGACCAGCCGCGCCATGGTCACCGGCGCGTAGGCGCGCAGGAACTCCTCCATCGCCGTCGGCAGCAGGCTGGCGTCGCGCGCGAGGCGCTCGCGGTCGGCTGGTGTCCTGGCCAGGTGCCACAGCGAGGCGCCGATCGCGCTCCAGGTGGTGTCGATGCCCGCGATGAGCAGCAGCGCCATCGTCCCGGCGACATGCGATGACCCCAGCTTCTGCCCGTACAGTTCCGCGTCGATAAGAAACGAGGTGAGATCCTCACGCGGATTGTCCAGATGATCGTGGATCTGGTCGAGCAGGTAGTCGAAGAGCGACTGCATGCGTCCGATGCGCTCCTCGGGGGGCAGGTTGACGCCCTCGAGCGTGTTCTCCACGAACTGCCGGAACTTCTCGCCGTCCTCGGGCGGGAAGCCCAGCATGTCCGCGATGACGCGCATGGGGATGTGCTGCGCATACTCGGCGGCAGCGTCTACCACGTCGCGGCCGTCGAACGCGTCGATGAGCGCGTGGCAGAACGCCCTCGTGGCCGGCTCCTGCCTGCTCACTGCCGTCTTGGTGAAGGCAGGCAGCAGCAGCTTGCGGGCGTCGTGGTGGAACGGCGGGTCAGACGAGATGGGCGGCGAGCCGCCGATGGGCGCGGTCTGGTGCGGCGGCCGGAAGTTGCTCATGATGATCGACCGGGACGAGAACTTCTCGGTGTCGTAGGCGATCGCGGCGACGTCGTCGTAGCGCACCGGAAGCCAGCCGCCGCCGAACCGGTCGGTGTGCGCGACCGGGCAGCGCTGCCGCAGATCGTCCTGAATCGGGTAGGGGTCAGCCGCCCACTCCGGCTCGAGGTGGGAGAAGTCGGTCGCCCAGTCAGAGACGGGGCCGGTCACGATTTCGCTGCGCACGCCGAGCGGCTCCTCGACGTCGCTCTCCTGGAGGTCCCGGTTGAACCGGTCGTCAACGGTCATCTCAGTTCTCCTCGACCAGCGAGACGGCATGCTCGGGGCAGTTGGCCACAGCGATGGCGGCGTCGTGCTCGTTCTCGTCCGTCACGGTTCCGTCGCCGAGGACTGTGCCGTAGCCTTCGTCGTCGTCGCCGAACAGCTCGGGCGCGAGGTCATAGCAGCGGCCGTGCCCCTGGCACAGCTCCGGGTTGATCTGCACCTTCACTGCGCTGCCCCTTGTTTGCCGGACGCCTGCGGCCGGGACAGGCCTGCCACCACGCGGCCGAGCACGGTGCTCCACTCCTCGTCGTCTACCGGGTGCAACTCCGGGGTGACGAGTGCGCTGCCCATTGCCAGCAGCAGACAGAAATGCGCGAGCGCATCGGGGGAGAGCGCCGGGTCTAGCTCTCCGTCCGCCTGCGCCGCGCGGATGAGCTCGACCAGCCAGTCGGCGCGCTCTTTCATGTAGTCGTGCATCGGGCTGGCGACGTCGGCATCCCGGCGGGCAGCGACGAGGCCCTCGACGATGAGGTCGTCTTCCGGGCCGCCGCGACGAGGCAGCGACCGGCCGATCACCAGCAGCAGCTCGGTGACCGAGCGGTCCGGATCGGCCGCGAACAGGTCCGCTAGCGTCCGCCGTCCGTGCGTCCGCAGCGCGTCGACCAGAAGCTCTGCCTTCGAGCCGAAGTGGGCGTACAGCGCACCGTTGCTCACGCCCGCGGCGGCGGCGATGTCGGCCACGCGGGTGCCGTCATAGCCGCGCTCGGCGAACACGGCAGCCGCTGCGCTGAGCAGCCGGTCCCGGGTCTCGGCGGCGGTGACTCCGGCGATGCGTCCCATAGCAAAATTAAACGAACGTTCATCTCATTCGTCAAGCGTTCCCGGCCAGGCACGGCGAAGTTCGCGGAAAAGGCCCGGCCTAGTCCGTCAGTCCCGGTGTGAGATCGCGGACACCGACCTCGTCGGCATGGGCGAGCAACTCGGCCGGGTCAGCGTAGACGCGGTACGCGCCGGCCCGCTCGAGCTCCTCTCGCCCGTAGCCCCCGGACAGCAAGCCGATGCCGAGCGCCCCGGCTCGCCGCGCGGCCAGCAGGTCCCAGACGCTGTCGCCCACGACCCACGCCTGCGCGGGCGTGACGCCGATCAGCGCAGCTGCGGCCAGGAACAGATCAGGATCCGGCTTGGCGTGCCGAACCATGCCGCGGGTCACCATCGGCGCGTCGTCCGGCAGCCCGAGCATGGGAAGCGCCCGCTCGGCCATCACCCGGCGGCCGCTGGTGGCAATTGCCCACGGCACGCCCCGCGCCGTTAGCGCCGCGAGGAGCTCCGGCGCACCGGGAAGCGGGCGGACCGAGTCGATGTGGGCGAGGTACTCGGCGGCATGGTCCTGCTGGAGCGACTCGATGTCACCGGCCGACAGCGACCGGCCCGTCTCCCGCAGCAGCGCCGAGACGAACAGGCCGCCGCTCATGCCGATCCGCCGGTGGATGCGCCAGACTGACAAGTCGATACCGAGGCGAGACAGCGCGGTCCGCCAGGCGATGACGTTCTGATAGACGCTGTCGATGAGCGTCCCGTCAAGATCGAACAAGAACGAGGGAACGGGGACCTCGTCATATTCAGCCACCGCCACACGTCCGACCCTAGCGCTGGCCCGGCAGCCACCCGGGGCCGCCCAGGTGATAGACAAGGCAGCATGGCACCCATCGTCGTGTCCGCTGAGCGCGTCATCGATGCGCCCGCAGCGACCGTCTACAACTACATCGCCGACATGCGCGAGCACCACGCGAAGTTCCTGCCCCCTGCGTTCTCCGGCTTCGAGGTGGACTCGGGCGGGGTTGGCGCGGGCACCCTCACGCACTTTACTTTCACGGCCGGCGGGCGGACCCGTCAGTTCCGGATGACGGCTGCCGAGCCCGAGCCCGGCCGCGTGCTCACCGAGTCCGACGCGAATTCCAGCAGCGTTACCACGTTCACGGTCGACCCCCGTGGCGACTCGGCATCGCTGGTCACGATCTCGACGACGTGGCAGGGCGCTAGCGGCGTCGGCGGGTTCTTCGAGCGCACATTCGCGCCCAGGGCTCTGCGCGGAATCTACGCCGATGAACTCGAACGGCTCAACGCCTACGCGCGCGAGCAGGCAGGCAGCTGACGGCCCGAGGCCGAGCCGCCGGGGAGCTAGGCCTGTGCCAGCCGGCCATAGAGTTCCGGCCTGCGGTCCCGCAGCACGTCGTTGTTCGCGCTCACCGACTTGTCCGCTGCCTCGCTGAGGTCGCAGTCGGCGAGCAGGATCTGCGGTGCTTCGGTGCCGCTGCCGCCGGCCAGCAGCCAGCCGTTCGGGTCCGCTGCGCGCCGTCCAGCGCCGGCAGCCGCACCCACTCAGGGAACTCCAGGTCATAGCAGACGGCCACGCCGATCCTCCCGGCGGGCGTGTCGATCGCGGGCGGCAGCTCGGCCCAGGCGCGCGCTTCCTGCTGGCTGGCGAAGACGTAGCCGCTGGACATCAGCTCGGGCAGCACGACGACCGTTGCACCCTGGCGGGCCGCATCGGTCACGGCCGCAGCGGCGAGCTCGCGGTTCGCCGCCGGGTCGCCGAGCACCGGAGCGAGCTGGCAGCAGCCTACGGTGACCGCGCTCATGCCGCGTCTCCTGTCAATGATGGCTGACCAGCAGCAATGCGAGCACGACCACCACCGCGGCGAGGACCACGCCCATGATGACCACCCCGGCGTTGGTCAGGCCAGCCAGGCGCAGCCGCTGTGCTCGCGCTTCGGCGCGGTTTCCCTGTTCGCGCTCGGCCTTACTCAACCTCGGCGGCGGCCCCGGCGGAGGTGGGACGCGCGGCCCGCGGCGGCCGCTGAACGGCCGCCACCTCGGCCCGCCCCTGGACCAGTTCCACGACAAGTTATCCCGGCTATACGGGTCGTTCGGGTCATCCATTGGCACCTCGCGGGTGAGGACCCTGCTTCACTCCGAGTATGAGGCAATCAAACGCGGGGCTCGGTTCCGATCCAGACCGACTTGATGTTGCAGAACTCGCGGATGCCCTGGGCGGACAGCTCGCGGCCGTAGCCTGAGTGCTTCACGCCGCCGAACGGCAGCTGCGGGTAGGACGTCACGTTGCCGTTCACGAAGACCATGCCCGCGTCGAGGTCACGGATGAGGCGCCGGCGCTCAGCCTCGTCGTTCGTCCAGGCGTTCGCGCCCAGGCCGAACTCGGTGCTGTTGGCAAGCTCGATGGCCTCGTCCAGGCCGGAGACCCGGTACAACGTCGCCACCGGGCCGAACACCTCCTCGCGGTGCACGCGCATCTGCGCCGTGATGCCGCTCAGCACGGTCGGCGGGAAGTAGAAGCCGGGCCGGTCCGGCACTGCGCCGCCGCAGAGCACGTGCGCGCCGAGCGCGGCGGCATCGGCGACCTGATCCTCGACCTCGTCACGCTGCTGCTCGGTCGCGAGCGGGCCGATGTCCGTGGTCTCGAGCAGCGGGTCGCCGACAGTCCTGGCTGACATGCTCTTCACGAACAGGGCCTCGAATTCGTCGTACACAGCGTCGTGCACGATGAACCGCTTGGCCGCGATGCAGGACTGGCCGTTGTTGATGCAGCGGGCGGTCGCGGCTACTTCGGCGGCCGCGGTCAGATCCGCCGACGGCAGCACGACGAACGGGTCGCTGCCGCCGAGTTCGAGAACCACCTTCTTGATCTCACTGCCGGCGATGGCCGCCACCGACTGACCGGCCGGCCCTGAGCCGGTCAGCGTTGCCGCTTTCACCCGGCCGTCGCGCAGGATCGCCTCGACTCGCGCCGATCCGATCAGCAGCGTCTGGAAGGCTCCCGGCGGGAAACCCGCCCGAGCGAACATGTCCGCCAGGTACAGCGCGGTCTGCGGCACGTTCGACGCGTGCTTGAGCAGCCCGACGTTGCCCGCCATGAGAGCCGGAGCGGAGAACCGCATCGCCTGCCAGAGCGGGAAGTTCCACGGCATGATCGCGAGAACCGGCCCGAGCGGCTGGTAGCGCACGTACGCGCGGGCGGCGCCGACTGCCGTCGCGTCCGCGGGCTCGTCGGCGAGGAAACCCGCAGCGTGCTCGGCGTAGAAGCGGCACTCGGCCGCGCACTTCGCGGCTTCCTGCCGGGCGGCAGCGACAGTCTTGCCCATCTCCGTGGTCATCATGACCGCGACCTGATCCCGCTCCGCGTCCAGGATCTCGGCCGCCCGGCGCATCCACGTTGCCCGCTGGTCGAAACTGGTGAGCCGGTAGCTGACGGCCTCAGTCGCGGCGGCGCTCAGCGCAGCCTCGAGCTGGTCCTCGGTCAGTTCCTCGAATGTCCTGACCGTCTCGCCAGTCGCGGGATTGATCGTCGCAATCGCCACAGTTCATCCTCCTCGATCACGTCTCGCCGCGTGTTCTATGCGCCTCCGGCCCGGGCGCGAGCCACTCCACCCACTGCCCGGACGGGTGGGCGCAGGCGAGCACGGTCGCAGTCTCCTCCTGGTCACCGAAGGTTCGCACGCCGAGCACCGCGAACACGCGGGCCCGCCGGCGGTCGACGGCGAGCACGCGGGGGAGCGGCAGGTCCTGGACGCTGTCGCGGCCAGCCGGTCCGAGCGGCACCAGCGGGTCGAGAGACAGCCAGGTCACCGGGCGGACCCGGCCCGCAGCTGCGAGGATGTTCGTGAGCTTCGCGCGCCGCTCGGCCGGCAGGAACACCGCGAGGTAGGAGTCGGTCACCACGACGGGCAGTCCCGTCGGCAGACTTGCCAGGACGCCGGGCAGCGCCTCGATTACGTCTCCGCCGACAACCGGGGCCGGGTGCGCCCGCGCTACCTCGATCGCCGCGGCTAGCCGGGTCAGCGCCCCCGCCTCGGGCGGCGCGCACGCGGTCAGCCACTCGCGCGCAGCCGGGTCGTCCAGATCGACCGGGTCGGCCTCGATGCCGGTCCTGCTCACGACGGGCGGCAGGGCAGGACGCGGCGGCAGGTACCTCCCGCGAACCGCGCAGCTCAGGGTGAGACTGGCGCCCGGCGGCCCCGTTTCCGTTCCGTCGACCTGGTAGGCGTACCGGTCGACGTGCAGGCCAAGCCCGGCGCCCGTCCCGAGGTCGACGAGCGCGAGCGGCGCGGCCGGCCCGGTCACGGCGGCGATCCCGAGGGCGACCTGGGTGCAGCGGGCTACCTCGTTCATCTGATACCGGTGGCGAGTGCACACCGCGGCGATCTCCGGCAGGCTCGCGGACACGAATGCCCGGGCGGCCGGGGCGAATCCTGCATCGAAGATCGGCTGCGGGCCGCCCGGCTGCGGGAAGTAGGCCGCCAGCGGATCGGGCCGGTCACGGCGCACGAGGGAGCAGATCGCAGCGCTCGCCAGCAGTGCGGGCAGGCGATCAACGGGCAGCTCTGACAGCGCCGCGTGCAGGTCGTCGTGGTCCGCGATCGCCCCGAACAGGGCTGCGGTCAGCTGCCAGGAGTCCGGCGCGCCAGGCGGCGACCAGCCGAGTGCCACCTCCTGCGCCTGCCCGCGAATGTCCGCCGCCGCCATGCCCGTTCCTCCCGGGAACAGCCATACCCGTATTCCGCGAGCCCGCCGCACGTTCTCCTGGCAGCTGGATGCGGTGGCGTCCGCGTCAGCGGCGGGCAGCGGCGAGGGCCACCTGGTACAGCTGCGACAGTCGCGTGCTGAACCTGGCCGCGTAGGACACCGAATCGGTGTCGCCGCCCTGCTCGTAACCGCCGATGACCCCGATGACCGTGTCGGCGCCGGGCAGCGGACCGGCGTCCGCGAGCAGCGGGCTGCCGCTGGTGCCGTCGGTGAACCCGCCGCAGTTGAACTCGTACTGGGTGGGGCTGAACGCCTCGGCCGTGTTCTGGCAGCTGATCAGCGCGTCGGTGCCGTCGGGATAGCCGGCCACCTTCACCATTCGCCCGGCCGGGATGTCGACGCCCACGACCTCGCCGCCGGTCAGCAACTGCAGCGGCGTCTTGCTGCCGGGCTGGTGCACGATGAGGAACGCGTAATCGTCGTCCGGATCGCTGTCGGACACCCAGTTCGCGTCCGTGATGATGTTCCGGACTGTCCATACGCCGAACGGCGCCTGACCCTGGTCGTAATCCGGGACGAAAGCTACCTGGCGGGCCGACCGGTTGGCCATGCAGTGAGCCGCGGTCACGATCAGGTCCCCCCGCGGACTGTCCACCACGCTGGCCGTGCAGAAGTGGGTTCCGAGCTGGCCCGACGAGCTGAGAGTGAAGAGCGCGCCGACGGTCGAGGTCTGGCCGTACTCGGCTGTCTGAGCCCGGACGGTGCCCGCGGGCGGGCTCAGCGCCACTCCGGTGGCCACAGCAACGCAGACGGCCGTCACTATGAGGGCAGACCGGCCCAGACCGAGGCGCATCCACCCTCCTTTGCTCCGCTCGCCCTACCCGACAGGTGCTGCCCGCTGGGGATGCCTTCCGGAGTTGTGATCATTCTGAGACAAGATTAAGACCGCGGCAAGGCCGCCTCTCCGCGCCGAAGCTGTGAGATTGCTGACAACGTGCCGGGTCAGGATGCGAGCCGGTGAGCGCGATCACAGACCGGGGTTGACATTATGCAGGTAACTACCTGCATAATGTTCGCGTGAGTCTCGAAGCGAGCGCTATGGACCCGGTGTTCAAGGCGCTGGCCGACCCGACCCGGCGGCTGCTGCTTGACCGCCTGCGCGAGCACAACGGCCAGACGCTCGGCGAACTGTGCGAGCGCCTCGACATGGCGCGCCAGTCGGCGACGCAGCATCTCGACATCCTCGAGGCCGCGAATCTCGTGACCGTCGTCCGGCGCGGGCGGGAACGGCTGCATTACCTCAACCCGGTGCCGATCCAGGAGATCGAGGAGCGCTGGATCTCGGGGTTCGAGAAGCCGCGGCTGCGAGCGATGAGTGCCATCAGAAACCAGGCAGAGGAGTATGCCATGACCAGCGGAAATGCATCCGTGCCGACCTACGTCTACGTCACCTACATCCGGGCAAGCCCGGAGCAGATCTGGCAGGCCCTGACCGATGCCGACCTGACGGCGCGCTACTGGGGGCACGCCAACATCTCGGACTGGCAGCCAGGTTCGGTCTGGGAACATCAGCGCGCCGATGGGTCAGGCGCCCTCGATGCCACCGGCCGGGTGATCAAGGCCGAGCGCCCGACGCGCCTGGTCATCACCTTCGACGACATCCCCGATGCCGAACCGCCACGAGAGCCGTCAGTTGTCACCTTTCTCGTCGAGCCGCATCACGACATCGTCCGGCTCACCGTGACCCATGAGAATCTCGCGAACCAGGAGATGCTCGGCGGGATCTCGCGCGGCTGGCCGGCGGTGCTGGCGAACCTGAAGTCGCTGCTGGAGACCGGCGAGGTCCTTCCCCAGGCGCCGTGGGAGATGTCCGCCTGACGCACACGCAACGCTGCGTTGCGGTAGCATGATGCGGCCATGTCCCATCCGTCCGCCGCCGGTACGGCCGCCTCCGTCCGGGGCCGTGCACCGCACCGGCGAAATGAGCAGGCCCGCGTGGCGGTGCTGCACGCCGCCGATGACCTCCTGGTGGAGCGCGGCTTCGCTGGCGTCACGATCGAGGGGATCGCCGCCCGGGCCGGCGTGGCCAAGCAGACTATCTACCGCTGGTGGCCGTCCAAGGTGGATGTGCTGCTGGACACCCTGATCGACGACGCTCAGGGTCGCCTGGCCATTCCCGACACCGGATCGGCGATCGACGATGCGCGCCGGTACCTGCGGAACGTCGCCAGCTTCGTCACAAAGCATCCAGCCGGGAAAGTGCTGCTGGCACTGATCGGGGAAGCGCAGCATGACGAGGAGATGGCAAGCACCTTCCACGCTCGCTATCTCGACCCGCAGCGCGCCGCAGAGCGCGCGATGCTCACGCGGGGCGTGACTTCCGGCGAGCTGCCAGCCCGCCTCGACATCGACGCCGCACTCGATGCGCTGTGCGGGCCGGTCTACTACCGCGCGCTGGTGACCGGCGGGCCGATCCCGCGCGCCTTCACCGACAAGCTCGTTGATGACGTACTCGGCCAGGACTGAGGCCGCGAAATCTGAGTTATTGAGGTAGATCCGCAGGGTGCTGCCATGCGACGACAACCGTGGTGAGCAGCAGGAGCACGACGCCGGCGCGCAGCCCGACGCTCATTCCGCCGGTGAAAGCGTCGCGAGTGCCGTCGAGCAGGTGCGCGCGAAGGGCCGGACCCGGTGCACTGGCGGCGTAGCGCAGGGCCGATGTGACCGAGTACCGGACCGCCTGGCCGTGAGCTCCGGGAACTGCCCGCAGCGCGGCGGGCAGGTGGCTGGCGAAGCGGCTGGTGAGGATGGTGCTCAGTACGGCGACTCCGAGTGCGGAGCCAAGCTCGCGCGTGGTGCTGTTGAGTCCTGCGCCGACGCCCGCGTGGCTCGCCGGGAGCGCGTGAACGATCGTCCCGGACAGCGGTGGCAGCGCTAGCCCGCAGCCGCCGCCGATCAGTGCCAGCAGCAGCCCGTAGAGCGGGTAGGGCGTCGACGCGGTGGCGAAGGACAGCAGCGCCAGGCCCGCCGCGACGAACAGCATGCCGATCAAGATCGTGACCCGAGTTCCGATCCGGGCGGCGAGGTTGCCGCCGCGCGCGCTGGCGTAGGGCATCGCGACGGCGATCGGCAGGATACACACGCCGGCCAGCAGCGGCGAGTAGCCCTTCACGTCCTGCAGGTACTGCGCGTTGATGTAAAAGAGGCCGAACAGCGCGAAGAACAGCGCGATGATGCCGAGAGCCCCCGAGCGCACGGCGGGGAGCCTGAACAGCCGCGGATCCAGCATCGGGTGTGCGACACGCGCCTCGTACCACGCGAAGGCCGCGAGCAGCCCGGCCGCGAGGAGCAGCGACCCGACCACCGGCCAGGATCCCCAGCCGAGGTCCGGTCCGTCGATGACGCCGTACAGCAGCGCGACAGTCCCAGCCGTCAGCAGCAGTCCGCCGCCGCCGTCCACCGGCTCGCGGTGCCGGGCCTGGGCGGGCACCCGCGCCGCGATGAGTCCTGCGGCCGCGAGGGCGACCGGAACCCCTGCCCAGAACAGCGCCCGCCAGCCGCCGAACTCGACCGCCAGACCGCCGCCGAGGTTGCCGACTACGCCGCCAACCCCGGTCAGTGCCGACCACAGCGCCACCGCGCGCGGCCTGTCCGGCGCGTCCACCTGCGCAAGCGTGACGGCCAGCGTGGCGGGCAGCACGAGCGCCGCGCCGACACCGCTGAGCGCGCGTCCGCACATCAGCAGAGCGACATTCGGGGCGAGTGCCGACAGCGCGGACCCGGCCGCGAAGATGCCGAGGCCGGCAAGCATCGCGCTCTTGCGTCCGAAGCGGTCGCCGAGGGCGCCAGCCGGGACCAGCAGACAAGCGAACACCAGCGTGTAGCTGTCCACGATCCACGCTGTCGCGGACACCGACGGGTGAAGGGCGGCGCTCGCCTGAAGCGTGGGGAGCGCCAGATTGACAGCGGCGACCATGCCGATCACGAGAACCACCGCTGGCGCGATGACTCCCACCGCTAGCGCCGGACGAGCCGGCCGCCGAACCGTCAGGGTGCCCCTCGCCACGACCGCGGGACGGATCGCTCCGTCTAGTGCTCGCTTTTCCATGAGCGCGACTATAGACGCAACGGTGCGTCTCGTCTAGTGGCGCCGCTACGCAGCGTTGCGCTAAGGTTTCCGCACGATGCGAGCGCGGCGGCTCAGCCGACCTCAGCCTGTCCTCAGCCGGGCCAGGCCGCCGCTGCGACGCCGAGGATCTCAGCGCGGTCGGCCGCGAGCACGAAGCCCGCGCCGATGCAGCCGTCGAGGGCTGCCTCGAACCGGCCCAGGTAGTCCGGCAGCCCGCCCGGATAGAGCGCCGCCAGCACATCGGACCGGATCGGCCTCGTCGTGCCGAACAGGAACGCGAAGAGCCCGCCCGTCTGCCCGGTTCCGGAAGTAATCGCGCCGGGCACATCGGTCCACGGCGTCCGGATACCGCCGACGGCAATGCCGAGGTCGTCCCGCACCAGGTCGCGTGCGTCGCCAGCCAGCTCCAGCCGGGGAGCGGCCGGGGGAGCACCGCGACCGCTGACCCAGGCGTCCAGCTGGTGGATGGCGGCGCATTCCGCGTAGTGCTGCTGCGGGCCGCTGTTGATGTCGGATTCGGTGCTTCCCATCAGCACGTTCCTCGTCGGCCGCAGCAGCTCGGCCAGCCGTTCCGGCGCGAGGTGGCCGTCGTCCTGCCCGCTCGCGAACAGCAGGTACGTGTCCGCGTGCGCGGCTCCGGCCAGTTCCCAGGTGCGCAGCAGCTCGCCATCGGGCTGCCGGGCGAGTGCGCCGCCGAGGAGCACCAGGTCCGTCTCGGTCTGCAGCACCAGCACAGGCACGCGAAGGTCAGCGCGGATCCGCTCGCCGACCCCGAGGGTCCCGCCGCCGGGGGAGAAGCCGGTGTCGAGCGCCGCACCTGAGCCGGTCCGGCCGTGTACGAGGAAGCCGTCGAAGACGCCGACCATCGCGTCGATGCCGTTGAGGTAGGTGACCAGGAAAGCTGCCGACTGGGAGTGGCCGCTGGCCAGCAGGCGCAGCGGCCGGGTGCTCACCGGCGGTGGCAGGGCACCCGCCGACCGCAGCGCGTGACCAGCCTGGCTGAAGATATCGAACGACCACGCGTCGCCGGGATGCGACAGCATGCCGTACCGGGCCGGATGGGTCTTCTTGAGGTGGAATCCCTCGACCATTCCGCCGCCGTCGATGCCCGCCTTCTGAGCGGAAACGCCCGCCCAGGCGTGCCCGCTGCGCAGCAGCTCAGTGTGGGCGAGCATCCAGTCCGGCGCGGCGTCGATGCCGCCCGAGACGTTCAGCCATTCCACGACCACCGTGCCGCTGAAGTCGTCCGGATCGGCGGGCTGGCGCACGAGTACGCGCGTGCTGAACGGTGACCGCTCGGCAGGCGACGCTGTCCAGCGCCCGTCTGCCGTGCGCGGGCCGTTGAGCTCGTAGCTCTCGGCGGTGCCGGTGAGCAGGAACTCTTGCTCGGTGTAGCCGAGCTTCGCCAGGTCGTAGGCCCCGGCGGGGAAGGGACAGGGCCCCGACATCGGGCGCAGCAAGGCAGCCATCGGGTCGCTCAGGCCGCCGACTTCTCCAGGATATGCACCGCGCAGGCGCTGCCCAGGCCGATGACGTGCGTCAGGCCGACCCGGGCGCCCTCGATCTGCCGGTCGCCGGCCTCGCCGCGCAGGTGCGCGGACACTTCGTAGATGTTGGCGATCCCGGTGGCACCGAGCGGGTGTCCCTTGGACAGCAGTCCGCCGGACACGTTGACCGGGATCTCGCCGTCGCGCCACGGTCCCCGGCGGTCGATCCACTCGCCGGCGCCGCCTTCCGGGCACAGGCGGAGATTGTCGTAGTGGCACAGCTCGGCAGTGGCGAAGCAGTCGTGCAGCTCCACGAGGTCCAGGTCCTGCGGCCCGACTCCGGCTTGCTCATACGCCTTGTCGGCGGCCTGGCGCGTGAGGGTGTTGACGTCGAACTGGACCGACCCTCCGTCGACGTAGGGGTCGCTGGTCAGGACCGAGGCCGATACCTTGACCGCACGGCGGCGGACCTCAGCCGGCATCGACGCCAGCCGCTCGCCGCTGCAGAGCACCGCCGCGGCCGCGCCGTCGCCCGTCGGGCAGCACATCAGCAGGGTGTTCGGGTACGCGATCATCTCGGCGTTCATGACCTCGTCGAGCGAGAACGCCTTCTGGTACTGCGCCAGCGGGTTCAGCGTCGAGTGCGCGTGGTTCTTCTCGGCCACCTTCGCGAACTGCTCGAACCCGACGCCGTCGTTCTTGCTGGCGTACTCCATGCCGGACTGAGCGAACGTGCCCGGCATCAGGCTGGTCCCGAGTATGCCCTCGACTGGGCCGACCGCGCCGTAGCGGCCGGCGGGCTCGTACGGCTTGTCCTTCGCCCCGGCGGGACGGGCGCCGAGCAGGCCCAGCTTGCCCATCTGCTCCAGGCCGACGGCAAGGCCGATGCTGGCCTCGCCTGCCTTGATCGCCATGGCCGCTACTCGGAACGCCGTCGCACCAGTCGCGCAGGCGTTGGTCACGTTGTAGACCGGGATGCCCGTCTGCCCAATCTGCTTCTGGATGCGCTGCCCGATGCCGTTCGTATCATACAGGCAGCCCGCCGCCAGGATGTCGGCGTCGAAGATCGTCAGGCCCGCGTCCGCGAGTGCCGCCGTCGCGGCATCCGCCCCCAGGTCGATGAGGTCCTTGTCCTTGTATCGCATGAACTTCGTCATCGCCACGCCGATGATCCACAGTGAGTCGGCCATCGTCAGCAGCCCTCCCGCCCGGCGCCGGGCCGGGCATCGGCAAGCCCTTCACCCGGCAACTCCAGGCTAACGTCGGGGCCCGCCGCAGGCTAGGCGAGCGGGCCAGCCCGGGCGACCGACGGCCGGAACAGCGTCTCCTGGGCGATGCCCGCCGCGAGCAGCCCGTCGCGGCTGAAGATCCGCCCGGTGTACATGCCGCGGCCGCCGCCAGTCGACTCCGGCTGCAGGTCCATCAGCACCCAGTCGTCCAGGACCGCCCGCCGGAAGAACCAGACCGAGTGATCGATGCTCGTCAGCGGACCGGAGATGGTAATCCCCGGCGTGGCGGCCAGCCCGGTGAACATGTCGGAGACGTAGGCGAGGCCGCAGGTGTTCAGGATGTCGCCGTCGAGCTTGTGCCGGGACCTGATCCACAGCCGCGACGGCCACCGCTGGCCTGGCGCCGGCTGCGACGGCAGCCGGATCTCCACGCCGTGCATCCGGTGCCAGCGCTCGTTGTCCGGCAGGTCCTCCGGCTGCTCGACCTCCGGCATCTCGTGCGCATGATAGTCGGCGCCGTCCTCGGCGGCGTGGAATGACGCTGCCATGTTGAAGATCACCGTGCCGTTCTGCACGGCGATCACGCGCCGGTTCGAGTAGGAGCCGCCGTCACGGTCGCGGCTGACGGTCAGCAGGACTCGCCTGGACGCGTCACCGCGGCTGAGGAAGTAGCCGTGCAGTGAGTGCGGGTGCCGGTCCGCGGGCACCGTCTCGGCGGCCGCGCGCAGGGCCTGAGCAGCGACCTGACCGCCGAACAGCCCGGCTGGCTCCTGGCTGACCACCACGGTGCGGAACATGTTGTCCTCGATCCGCTCCAGCGTGAGGACCTCGGGCAGTCCGGTGCTCGGGGTACCGATGACCGGCTCAGCCAGGCTCGTCATGGGGCATTGATATCACAGCGGTTCGCCGGTACGGCACGCCGCGATTGCGCCCGTCAGGCGGGCTCATATCCGAAGGCGACTGCCTGAGTGCCCTCGGCGTCCGTCCCGATCGGAAACGTGGTGAGGCGGACTTTCATCCCGAGGGTCAGGCTCGACGGCTCGGGGTCGATGCCGACGATGTTGCCCTTCACCACGCCGCCGCCGTCCAGGTCCACGATGCCCGACACGTAGGGCACCGTCACCTCCGCGCTGGCCCGGTGCACGACCGTGAACGCGCGGAGGACGCCGTCGTTGGCCAGCCGCCTGCTGGCGAACTCGCGGCCGCCGCAGTTCGCGCAGGCGTTGCGCCGGTCGAGGAAGAGAGCGCCGCAGGAACTGCACGCGTTCGCGACCAGGTGCGGGTCGCCGCCGAGGCTGAGATAGCCGACGTACGGAATCTGCTGGGGCATCCGGGTCCTCCTGCGCGCTCGCTGGCTGAGTTACGGGGTCGTGCCCTCTATCTTCCGGCCCGCGCACCTGCCTGGCCAGCGGCCGCTTTGCCTCAGGGCGTCTCGCGGGCGTAGGTCGTGGCGGCCTCGGTGGCGTAGCGCGCCATGACGATCCCCATAGCCTGAGGAGTCGGCGGGTTGCCGGCCGCGATCATGTCCCTGAGGTCCCGGAAGTACTGCACGTACTCATCCGGTGTAAACGTGTTGAGCAGGACGACCGGCTGCGCGGAGTCGTTGCCGAAGGTGTGCGGCGCCCCCGGCGGGACCATCACCAGGGTTCCGGCCGGGGCCTCGTACGACTCCTCGCCGACCGTGAAGGTGGCCGTGCCCGACGCGACGTAGAAGCCCTCGTCGTGGCGAGCATGACGGTGCTGAGGCGGCCCGCTGGTATGCGGCGCGATGGTGATCTCGGCGATGCCGAGCCGGTGCGCTGTGGTGCTGCCGTCCTCGAGGATGCGCAGCCGGATTGGCCCGGTGAGTGCTGTCTCGCCGGCGTCCGGAGTGACGACCGAGACCCGCGTCATGCCCCGGCCTGCCCGATTGCGGCGGTGAACTCCCGGACAACGGCGAGCAGCGTGTCCGGCGTTTCCATCTGGGGGAGATGCCCGGCATCGGGAATGAGCCGGAACTGCGCGCCGGGGATGCCCTCGGCGTACGCCCGCCCGTGCTCGACAGGGATCATGCGGTCAGCGCCGCCCCAGACGACAAGTGCGGGCACAGTGATCGCCGGGAGGCGGTCGCGCAGACCCGGGTCGTCCATCTCGTGGCCCGCGTAATCGAGCAGTGCAGCCCGGTTAGCCGCCATCGCGGCAACTCGCGCAGGCGGCAGCGTCGCCGGGTCAATACGGAACGAATCCGGATTGAAATAGCTCAGCTCGGCAACCTGATCCAGCGTCAGCGAGAAGAAATCCGGAACGGGCGCAGTGTCGATCTGCAGCCCGGCCGCGTCGGCCAGGACGACAGAGCTCAGCCGGCTGTCGGCGGCGGCGCTCTCCGCGATCGCGAGCTCAGCCGCGATCCAGCCTCCGATCGAGTTGCCGATGACGCAGACGTCGCGCAGGTCAAGTTCGCGGACCAGAGCTGCATACACCGCGGCGATCCCGGCGATGCTGACGAGCTTCTCGGGCCGGGTCGTGCCGTCGAACCCCGGATGCACCGGGACGATCACGCGGTAATCCCCGGTCGCGGCCAGCCGCTCGGCGAACCCGGCCACCGAGAACGGCCCGGCTCCGCCGTGCAGCAGCAGGACTGGCCGGCCGGATCCGCTCTCGCTATAGGTCACTGCCACCGGTCCGATGTCGTCGACAGCGAGATGCGCAGTCGTAGCGCTCATGGGATTTCCCTTCGGCTTCATAAGAGTTGGCTCTCACGAGTGACGCTAGCGCGTTGCCTCGGTTCGTGCAAGTTAACTCTCATAACGAGAGTAGACTTGACCGAAGGAAGCTTCGCCGGGCAGAGTGGGGGGATGAAAGTGGCTGCCGCCGCAGGGCGGGTGAATCAGAAGCAGCGCACCCGGGCCGCTATCGTCGCTGCGGCCCGTGAGCTCATCACGGGCAGCGGCGCGGTCACCATGCCCGCCGTCGCGCGAGCCGCCCTGGTCTCCGAGGCCACCGCGTACCGGTACTTTCCCGACCTGATCTCCCTGCTGCGGGAGGCAGTGGACGGCAGCTGGCCGAGCCCGGCAGAGGCGCTGGCATCCGCTGAGGACAGCCCCGACCCGGTGGAACGGATCGCCGTGGCGACCGAGCACCTGCTGCGGCACGTCCAGAGGCATCAGGGCGTCGTACGAGCCATGATCGCGGCTTCGGTCGTGCGGCCGGACGTTCCGGTGAGCCGGCCGGGCTACCGGTTCGCGCTTATCGACCTCGCGCTCGTGCCACTCGAGGGCAGCCTCGGGCGCGACCACCCGTCGGCGCTTCGCGTGCTCAAGCAGGACCTCGCCGCCGTGGTCAGCGCCGAAGCGCTGTTCACCCTCACCGACGTGGCGCGGCTCTCGGCGGACGAGGCGATCGCCAGCGCCGTCCGCACGGCGCGCACGATTACCGCCGCGGCGGTCAGCCGGTGTTCTGCAGGCCCGCCGCGACACCGTTGACCGTCAGGAGCAGGAACCGCTCCAGAGCCGCTCGCTCCTCCGCGTCTCCGATACCGCGAACCTCGGCCGCCCGGACCTCGGCCAGGGCGCGAAGCTGCAGATGGGAGAGCGCGTCGACGTACGGGTCGCGCAGCGCCACCGCCCGCGAGAGCACCGCTCGCCCGGCGAGCAGCCGGTCGTGCTCGGTTACCTCGAGAAGAAGCTTCCTGGTCAGGTCGTACTCGGCGAGCACCCACCCGGCGAGGTCGTCATTGCCGCCCAGCGCCAGGTAACGCGCGGCGATCCGGCGGTTGGTCTTGGCCAGGCTCATCTCGGCGTTGTCCAGCAGCACCTGCAGCAGCGGCCACTCGCGGTAGGCGCTGCGGACTGCCTCGATCCCGCCCGCTGCGGCGATGGCGGCAGCGAGTCCGCTGCCGAGGCCGTACCAGCCAGGCAGGTTCACTCGCGTCTGCGCCCACGCAAACACCCACGGGATCGCCCGCAGATCTGCCAGCCCGGCCGGCGCAGCCAGCCCGCGCCGCGCCGGACGTGAACCCAGCCGCATTTCGCCGATCTCGGCCAGCGGGCTGAGCCACGCGAACCACTCCGCGAACCCGTCTGCGGTCACCAGATCGCGGTAAGCCGCTAGCGCCCCGGTTTCGAGAGCCTTCGTCACCGGCGCGAACGCGGCCCCGGGATCGGAGTCGGCCGGGGTGCCAGGGCCGGCCGCCGAGGCGAGCAGCACGGCCGAGGTGACCTGCTCCAGGTGACGCTGGCCGATGTCCGGATGGCCGTAGCGGGCGAAGATAACCTCGCCCTGCTCGGTCACCTTGAAGCGGCCGTCCACTGAACCCGGCGCCTGCGCCAGCACAGCGCGGCCGGCCCGCCGCCGCGGCCGAGCGCGCCGCCGCGCCCGTGGAACAGGACAAGCCGGATGTCGTTGCGCGACGCCCAGCGCGCCAGCCGCAGCTGAGCGTCGAACAGCCGGAGAGTCGCGCTGACCATGCCGAGTTCCTTCGCGGAGTCGGAGTAGCCGAGCATGACCTCCAGGCGCCTGCCTGTCCGCTCGAGCCGGCGCGCGACCGGCTCGAGCTCGAGCATGTCGTCCAGGATCGGCACGGCTCGGGCCAGGTCGTCGCCGCTCTCGAACAGCGGTACGACGTCGAGCACCGGCGGCCCGCCCGGACACGCGATCGCGGCAAGCTCATGCACCGCGGCGATGTCAGCGGCCGAGGTCGTGAAGCTGACCACGTACCGATGGCAGGCGTCGATGCCGTGGCGGGCCTGGATGCTCGCGATGGCGGTGAAGGTGTCCAGCACCTCAGCCGTCTGAGCCGATCGCGCATCGTCGGCGCGCAGCTCGGCCAGCGCCGCTGCGTGGACGGAGCTGTGCTGACGGACCTCGAGCTCGGCCAGGTGGAACCCGAAGGTCTCGGCCTGCCAGATCAGGTGCTGCAGCTCGCCGTAGGCCTGCCGGCTCGCGCCCGACTGGGCGAGGGCGCGCTGCAGGAGGCGCAGCTCGGCAATGAAGTCGGCAGCCGCAGCGTAGGCAAGTCCGGGCTCGGCCGGCTCTCCGCTCCTGACGCTGCGCGTCGCCGCGAGACGCCGCACCGTGTACAGCAGGAACGTGCGGAACGGCTCGCCCGGCGACCGCGAGGTCAGCTCGGCCAGGAGCTGCGGCCGGGCGTCAGCAAGCTCGGCGAGCGCCGCGTCCAGCTCCGCCGTCGCGGCGGCCGCCGAACCCCCGTCGCGGTCGACCGCGGCCGCCGCCAGCAGAACCGCGTCGATGGTCAGGGACCTGCCAATCCGGATGGCGGCAGTCTCAAGCGCCCGCAGAGCGTGGCCGGCCTGGATCCGGGCCGTCTCGGCGGTCACCGCGGCCGTGACGAACGGGTTACCGTCCCGGTCTGCGCCGATCCAGCTGCCGTAGCGCAGGAAGGCAGGCGCCTGGGGTGCCACCGTGCCAGACTCATCGCCCTGCAGCGCCCGGTCGAGCGATCGGTAGACACTGGGCGCCAGCCGGAACAGCGTCTCGTCGAAGACCGCCGCACCGGAGCGGACTTCGTCGAGCGGCTGCATGGCCTGGCTGCGCAGCGCTGACGTGCGCCACAGCAGATCGACTTCCTCACGCAGCCGGCGCATCGCCTCCGCGTGCGCGGTGGCACCCAGCCGCGGATCGTCGAGGTCATCCAGCTGGCCGCTGATCCGGCGCAGCGCCTCGGTGACCGCACGCCGCCGGGCTTCGGTGGGGTGAGCGGTCAGCACCGGCCGCACCTCAAGCCGGCCGATCAGCGCTGCGCGCTCGTCAGCCCCGATAGTCGCGCCGAGTGCCGCCACGGCGGCCGCGAGCGATTCCCGGACCGGCTCACCACCGATGTCACGCTCGCGCAGGGTGCGGATGCGCTGGTGCTCTTCGGCCAGGTTCGCCAAGTGGAAGTAGACCGTGAAGGCGCGGGCAACGGCCTCGGCCCGCGCCAGCGGCCAGCGCGCCACGAGTGCCGCGATGTCTGCGTCGGCGGCGGCGGCAGCCCGGCCGCCGTGGCCATCGCCAGTATCGTGCTGACGCGCCGCGATGACCCGGTGCCGGAGGTCCTCGACGTCGGCGAGCAGGTCCGCGCCGTCCGACTCCGCGATCACCTGGCCCAGGATCTCGCCGAGTACCCGCACGTCCCGCCGCATCGCCGCAGGCACTCGCTGCGACTCCGCAGTCCTGCCCTGAATGGTGGCCACAGCGCCAGCGTAATGGGCCTCGCCCTGGCCCCTGCCGGGATATCGCGCCGTGCCGGTGACAGAGTGGACCGACATGTCTGAGAGCGCTGCGCCCGCGCCCGGCCCGGCTGCCCGCCCGTGGTGGCGGGTCACCTGGTCTGCGCCCGCCGCCCTGCGCGCGCTGCGGGCAGTCATCGTGATCCCGGTCCTGCTGGCCATCACCTACAAGGTCATCGACGATGCGCAGATGACGCTGTTCGCGGTGTTCGGCGGGTTTGCGACACTAATCGTGACCAGCTTCGCGGGCACACGCCGGGACAAGGCGATCGCCCATCTGGGCATGGCCGTGGCGGGCAGCCTGCTGATCATTATCGGCACGCTGGCGAGCGGGTCGGCCTGGCTCGCCGCGGTCGTCACGCTGCCAGTCGCGTTCGCGGTGTTCTACGGTGGCTCAGCCGGGCCTAATGCGGCGTCCGGCGTCACCGGCTGCCTCTTCGCCTACGTGCTCCCGATCGCCTCGGTGGGCTCGGCCACCGTGCTCCCGTCCCGGCTGGAGGGCTGGTGGCTCGCCTCCGCGGCGGCCTGGGTTGCCGTGCTGCTGCTGTCGCCGCCCTCGCCCGGTGACCGACTGCGCGCCCAGTCGGCAAGCCTGGCCCGGCTGCTCGCGGACAATCTCGACGCGGCGATCAGCGGCACCGGCAGGCAGGACTCCGCGGGCGAGGTGCGAGCCGCCAACCATGCGCTGATGAACGCATGGGTCGCGACGCCCTACCGGCCGATCGGGCTGGCCGCCGCCGACCAGGGCCTGGCGAATCTCATCCACCTGCTGGAATGGTGCGCATCGCTGATCAGCGACGCGGCCGACGGTGACCTCGACCTGCCAGCTGCCGCGCGAGCGGACCGCGAGCTCCTGAGGGCCTCAGCCCGGACCCTGCACCAGATCTCCGGCATCATGTCCGGCGCCACCAGGACCGCGGATCTCGAGCCTCTCTGGCGCGCCCGGCTGGCCAGTGCACGCAACCTGCACAGCCTCGCCCCGGACCCGCAGACCGCGGTCTGGCGCGCCGATCATGCCTTCCGCGCGCAGACGATCGGCCTCGCCGTGGCGGCAGCGGTGGGCGAGGCGCTGATCGCCGCCCGCCTGGCGACGCTGGCCGAGGTCGACACCCAGCGCCGCAACTGGGTTGCCAGCCTGACCGAGCCGGACGTCACCGCCCGGCCGCAAGCTCCGGCCGCGACCTCGTCATCGCGGACAGGCCCGTCATCCTGGACAGGCCCGTCATCGTGGACAGGCCCGTCATCGTGGACAGCACTGCCGTCCACCACGATGACCGCCATCACCGCCGATGCCAGCCTCCGGTCGGTCTGGTTCCGTAACGCCGCCCGCGGTGCAGTCGCGCTGGCGGCGGCCGTGGCCGTGGCCAAGATCACGGACGTCGAGCACGCGTTCTGGGTCGCGCTCGGCACCCTGTCGGTGCTGCGCACCAGCGCCTCGTCGACCGGAGCGACCGCGCTGCGGGCGCTCGCCGGGACCATCGCCGGCTTCGCCATCGGCGCCGCGCTCCTCGTCGGAATAGGAACGGACCCGGCCGCGCTGTGGATCGCCTTCCCGATCGCGGTGCTCGTCGCCGCATACGCGCCGGGGACGGCGCCGTTTGCCGCCGGGCAGGCAGCGTTCACGGTCACGATCGTGGTGCTGTTCAACCTGCTCGTGCCCGCGGGCTGGCGGGTCGGATTGCTCCGGGTCGAGGACGTGGCTATCGGCTGCGCCGTCAGCATCGTGGTGGGCTTCCTGTTCTGGCCGCGCGGGGTGTCCGCAGTCGTGGGCGACAACCTCGCCGACGCCTTCCGCAGCGGCGCCGCTTACCTGGCGGACGCCGTGAGCTGGGAGCTGGGCGATCGTGAGACGCGGCCGGAGCGAGCGGCGGCCACGATCGCGGCCGGCAACCGGCTCGACGACGCAGTTCGCGGCTACCTCACCGAGCAGGGCTCCAAGCGGCTGAGCAAGCCTGACCTGTGGATGCTCGTCATGGCCACCATGCGCCTGCGCCTCACCGCGCACTCCCTGGCGAGCCTGCCCAGCCGGAGAAAGCCGCACGCGGAGGTCGAAGGGCCGCACGCTGCCCTCACCCGGCAGGCAGCTGACCTGGAGGGCTTCTACAACCGGGTCGCCGGGCAGGTCGGGCGGCCCGGTCACGGCACGCCAGGCGCCGGCCGAGGTGCAGCTCCCCGCGCCCGGCCCGGCGCCCGGCGCGCGGGAGCCGAGCGGTGACGCGGCCGGGTACGGCGCTGAGGTGCCGTGGGTTGGCGATCACCTCGACAGCCTGGAGCGGCACATCGCCGACATTCCCGGCGCCGGCCGGCTGGCGCAACTGCGCGCCCGCCCCTGGTGGCGTTAGCCGTCCGAGACGGCGAGGCTGCTCAGCCGTCCCGCCCGCGCTCGTCCTGCACCGTTGGCATGGCCATCGTCGTCGCTCCGGCCGGGCCGCCGGGATTCGCCGCAGTCGCGCTGCCGGCGGCAGTTGCCGCATGGGGCACGATCGTCAGCTCGTCCGGACGGCGCTCCGGGACCGGACGGCCCACGATCCTGTAGACGTCGGCGGCGTCGACCGTCTCCCGCTCGAGCAGCAGCGCGACGAGCTGGCCGAGCTCGTAGTGATGGGCGCGGATCAGCTCGACGGCGTTCTCCTCGGCCTCGCGCACGAGCCGGGACACCTCGGAGTCGATGGTCGCCTGAGTTGACTCGGCAAACGGCCGGCTCGACAGCCCGGAGCCACCTCCGCCGCCCAGGAACACGGAACCGCCCTCCGGATAGCCGACCGGCCCGAGTGCCGGGGACAGTCCGAACTCCCGGACCATCTTGACGGCCAGCTCGGTCGCGGACGCCAGGTCGTTGGCCGCGCCGGTCGAGCCCTGTCCGATCTCCACGAGCTCGGCTGCCCGGCCGCCGAGCCGAACCGCCAGCGACTCGGTGAGGTAGCTCTCGCTGTACAGGTGACGCTCGAACAGCGGGAGCTGCTGAGTAACCCCAAGCGCCTGGCCGGCCGGCAGGATCGTCACCTTCGCGACCGGGTCGGCGTGATCCGAGAGCGCGGCCACCAGGGCATGCCCGGACTCGTGGATGGCGACCGCATGCTTCTCCTCCGGCAGCAGGACGTTCGAGCCCTCGCGGCGGCCCAGCAGGATGCGGTCCCGTGCGCCGTCGAAGTCGGCCGCGGTGATGACCTCACGTCCAGCGCGCACCGCGAATATCGCCGCCTCGTTCGCGAGGTTGGCGAGGTCCGCCCCGGAGAAGCCGGGGGTCCCGCGCGCCACCACTTCGAGGTCCACGTCCGGCGCCAGCTGCTTGTCGCGGCAGTGCACAGCCAGGATGGCCGACCGCTCCTGCAGCGTCGGGAGCGGGATCACGACCTGCCGGTCGAACCGGCCGGGACGCAGCAGCGCGGGGTCGAGCACCTCGGGCCGGTTGGTGGCGCCGAGCACGACAATCCCGGACGAGACATCGAAGCCGTCCATCTCGGACAGCAGCTGGTTGAGGGTCTGCTCCCGCTCGTCGTTGGCGACAACAGCGCCGCTCCCGGCGCGTCGCTGGCCGATGGCGTCGATCTCGTCGACGAAGATGATGGCCGGAGCCGCCTTGCGGGCCTCGGCAAACAGGTCACGCACGCGGGCAGCGCCCACTCCGACGAACATCTCCACGAAGCTCGACCCGGTCACCGAGAAGAACGGCACCGATGCCTCGCCGGCCACTGCGCGCGCGAGCAGCGTCTTGCCGGTGCCAGGCGGCCCGACCATCAGCACGCCGCGCGGCGCCATCGCGCCGGCCCGCTGGTACCGGGCTGGATTGCGGAGGAAGTCGACGACCTCTGAGATCTCCGCCTTGGCCCCCTCGTAGCCCGCGACGTCACTGAACCGCGTGGTCGGCCGCTCGGCATCGAAGACCTTCGCCCTCGCCCGGCCCACGCCCATGATGCCCTGCAGCGAACTGCCGGTCGTCCGTGCCATCCGGCGGAACAGGTACAGCACGATGCCGAACGGCAGCACCACGAAGATCAGCAGCTCGAGCAGAATGCCGCCGATGGAGCTGCCCGGCGCGCTGTAGGAGGTGCTGACCCCCGCAGCGCGCAGGCTGTTGGCCACTGGCTGGCCCTGCTCGATCGGCGGCGTCACCGCCGAGAAGTCCTTGCCGCTCGTCAGCGTCCCGGTGACGGTGATGTTCGCCCCGGCCGAGGACGGGCTCGGAATGTCCACGCTCTTGACCTTGTGCGCGGTCACGTCGCTCTGGAACTGCGAGAACGTCAGCTGAGAGGCGGAGGTCGGATGCACGAACGCTGGCAGCAGGTAGAGCAGCGCTATCACGAGCGCCAGCAGCCAGAGCCAGTGCCGCCAGCTGGGCGGCGAGGGCGGCGCAGTACGCACCGGTTTGTCACCAGGCGGCGGCGGGAGCGACGTTTTACTCATGAGTCATTGTTGCGCAGCCGACGAACCACTCTGGTCCGGTATCGCCGTTCGGTGCCGCATGCCGGATACCGGTACCCGTTGGTGACTGCCCTGCGCCCGCCAGCTGGCGGGCGCAGGGCAGCGCCTTAGTGCGCTCGCGAGCAGTCAGCGTGCCCGTCATGCCGCCAGCGGCACGGCGTCCAGGTCGCGCGCTCCGGAATCCGGCTGCGACGGAGCAGCGGGCACTGACGCGAGCGACGGCTCGCTCGAGCGGGCGGGACCGGGCTGCGGTGCCACCACGAGCGCGGCGAGCTTGGACCGCAGCAGCTGACGGCCACGGTGGATTCGCGACATCACCGTGCCGATCGGCGTGCCCATCAATCCGGCGATGTCGCTGTACTGATAGCCCTGGACGTCCGACAGGTAGATGACTGTCTTGAACGGCGACGGAAGCTCGGCGAGCGCCTGCATGATCGCAGAGTCGCCGATGGTCTCGAGCGCCTCGGCTTCCGCTGACCGTGACGGCGCAGTGAGCCCGTCACGACCGTCGGCGCCGTCGTACAGGTCGGCTGCCAGCACCTCTGCCGGGCGGCGGCTGCGCGTGCGGCACGCGCTGTAGAAGGTGCGGGACATGATGCAGTACAGCCAGGCCCGCAAGTTGGTGCCGGGGGTGAACTGATGGAACTTCTCGTAGGCACGGGCGAAGGTCTCCTGGATGAGGTCCTCTGCGTCGCACCGGTCGTGGGTCAGCCGGAGCGCGGCCGGAAACATCTGCCGCATGTAGGGAATCGCCTCTGTTTCGAATCGAGCATCGGATCGAGCATCGAACTGCTCACGGTGGTCGCTGGTGGGGTCAGCGGTGACCGTCACGAGTCCTCCTTTGCCAGGCACCGGCAAAGACAGGACTGCTGCCAGCTACGTCGGGGGACGAGGCGGCAGAACTGGCCGGGGGAGCCGGTGCTGCAGGAACTAGCCGTACGAACTACTTGCTAGTAGCCTGGCCGATCCGGCGTTTCAGCACATCGGGCGCACCCTGAGCTAGCAGCGGCGGCGGCCTGAGTTAAGTCCTGCGCCAGGAGTGAATGGCGGGAAAAGCCTGCAAGCCCGAGATTCCGTCAGGAACGCGCAAACCGGGCAGCATGGGCCACTAGCTCCCGGCGTCCGGCCTGACCCGTTTTCGCCACGAGGTTGGCCACGTGGGTCTCGACTGTCTTGGGTGAGATGAACAGCCGCCCTGCGATCTCGGAATTGGAGTGCCCCTGCGCGACCAGCAGGAAGACGTCCATCTCCCGGCTGGTCACTCCGAGTCGCCGCATCTGCGGCGGCACCTGCGCCGCGCCTCGGCCAGTGCGCGGCACCCGCTCGCCTGCCTTGCGGAGGATGCCGCGGCACGCAGCTGCAAGCCGGTCGTGTCCGCTGGCCTCGAATCCGGCGGCTGCATCGCGCATCCAGGCCACTGGCTGACCCCAGCCGCCCTCAAGCGCCGCCGGCGCTACCAGCCGCCGCGCGAGCTGATTCCACCAGGGCGCGAACGGCGCAAAACACTCGGCGCCTTCCTCAGCCAGCGCCGAGGCTCGCTCCCGATGCCCGGCCCGGCCCTCGAGAACAGCCTCGGCATAGGCAATGCAGCCGCGATTCCAGCTCACTGCTGCGCCCGCTGCCTTCGCATTCTCGATGGCCTCGAGAGTGTCGCCACCGCAGGCCGCCCTGAGCAGGACGGCGAGCCCCCAGGAACGCCCGCGTGCAACCACGGGAGCCTGAGCCGGGGAGTAGAACCCGCGAGACCGCCCTGGTGCGCTCAGCATCTCGACCCGGCAGGCCGTCGCCGCGTCGCTCTCCCGCACGGCGCGCTGCAGATCGTCGCGGAACAGCGCAGCGAGCACTCGAACCTGGCCCCAGCTGGTGATCCGGACCTCGGGGTCCCCCGGCAGGATGGCCTCAGCGCGCTCAGCTTCCTGCTCCGCGGCGGCCGCGTCGCCGCGGACGGAGAAGATCAGGCCCTGCAGCAGAATTGCCATCGATTCGACGCGGTGGGCACCGATCTGCGTCGCGCCGCGCTCGCACTGACGGGCCGCGGCGAGCGCCAGGTCCAGGTCTACGCCAAGACTCCAGAGATTGGCGAGCTGTAGCTCGATGATCGTCGCCGTCGAGATGATGCCAGCCTGACGCGCCAGCTCCCGCACCTCCCGGAGTCGGCCGCTCGTGCCATTCGCCAGCAGCTCAGTAGTGGCGAGCTCGTGTAGCGTGCGGATGCGCCAGACGCCAAGGTCGCGCTCGTCGGCGATCCGGTGCGCTCGCTCGAAGGCCCGGGCGGCCGCAACCAGATCGCGCGTGCGCTCGCGTCGGCCGATTACGTCCAGCGACTCCAGGGCGACCTCGAAAGCCCAGTCCTGCAGGCCGGCCGCCTCGGCGGCGGCAAGCGAGCGGTTCGCCAGCTCCTCGGCCTTGTCCAGCTCGCCGGTCACCAGGGCATACCGGGCCGCGACCGCGTCGACCCGGCTGACGAGCTCAGGATCGCCGGCCTGCGCCGCAATGGCGCTGGCCTCCGCCAGGTGCGCGGCGGCGCCAATCGGGTTGTCCTCGGGGCGGGTACTGGCGGCCCGGATACGTATCAGCGCCTGCCGCCTCAGGTCAGCGCCTGCCCGGGCGAGCCGGTCGATGACGCTATCGGTGAGTGCGCCAAGCTGCTCGATGTCGCCGGCCAGGGCGAACGCCTCGGCCAGTGCCTCGTCGATCTCGACGTCGAGCATGCTGTCGGTGGCGGCCGTGCCAGCAAGCAGCTTCTGAGCGTCCTGCAGGCCGCTGATGGCGCTGGTCAGTGCACCCCGGATCAGTGCGCGACGCCCCGCCGTCAGGAGCAGCCCGGCAGCCTGCACTGGCTGGCCGGCTGCTGCCCGCAGCTCGGCCACGAGCTCACACCACGCGTCGGGCAGCCCCGGATGCGCGGCCTCGATGGCCGCGGCGGCACGTTCTGACCGGCTTGCCCGCTCGGGCGGCAGGAGGTCAGACACGATGGCGTCGCGAGTCAGGCTGTGCCTGAACCTGAAGGTGCCGCCGTCGGCGGTGACGGGCTCGATCAGCTGAACGCTGTGTGCCTCGTGCAGTGCCTCGAGGACCTCGGCCTCGCCGGTCTCGGCAACGCCGGGCAGCAGGGTCCAGTCGAACTGCCGGCCGAGTACGGCCGCTGACACAATGACGGCGCGAGCTCGTGGTCCCAGGGTGACGAGCCGGTTCCGTACCGAGCCGACAATCGATGCCGGCACGCCGGTGACTACGTCCTCGTTGACCTCCCAGCCGTCGTCACCATGCACAAGCTCGCCCGAGGAGACTGCGGCCGCGAGAATTTCCTCTACGGCGAACGGGAGCCCGTCGCAGTCGGCGAGCAGGCGGCCGACGGCGCGGGGAACATCAGGCGTGCTGAGGCAGGCGGCCGCCATCTCGGCGACCGCCCGCCTTCGCAGCCGGGGCACGGGGATGCGGGCAGCGACGCGCCGCGCGCTCACCGAGTGGAGCAGGTCCAGGCAGGCCGATGGCTCGGTGTCACGCAGAGTGATGAGGCAGACTGCACTCGCGGTAGCGACGTTGTCAGCCAGGTACTCGACGATGGCCAGCGTCTCCGGGTCAGCCCAGTGCAGGTCCTCCAGCACCAGCAGCCCGCCGGGACGAGACGGCAGCGACAGCATCCGCAGCAGCGCTTCCCCGAAGATGACGGGAGAGACCTCGGCATCCGCGTCGGTGGGCCGGCTCCACTCCGGTACCAGCGTTCCGAGCGCCGCCCGGTACTCGGCTATGCCCGACGAGTCGGGCACGACGCCCGCTCGCGCAGCCCCCATGAGAGCCTCGGTCACAGGCCGGAACGGTACCGGTACCGCCGATTCGGTCGCGCGACCGCCCAGGACGAGGAAGTCCCTCGAGGTCGCCTCGGTCACGGCCTCACGAGCCAGCCGGGACTTACCGACACCCGCGTCTCCGGTGACAAACAGCGCACTGCCATGACCCTGCGCCGCCGCGTCGAGCGCGTCGGTCAGAGCACCCAGCTCAGCACTCCGGCCGATGAGCACCGGACACAGCATCGACTCCACCCGCGAGATACTACAAGAGCGACTAGATCATTACTATCTGTCATTCACGCAGGTCCGACACATCGCCGCCATGTCGACGGGGCAAACTCCCACGGCTCGCCCGCTTCCCTTCAATCGCCTATCTAGGCCTATGTCGTCACACGCGTCCCACGAGTTTGCCGCCGGCGCGGGCGCCGCAGTCCGCCCGGCTGACGGCGGATTCTCGCTCATAGCCCAGTATTGACGGGCGAACGGCGTAACACAGCGTGATCGTGCGATCGCGCACGAGAATCGTCGATTTTCGCGCACAGCCGGGCTGCAGTGTGACCAGAAGTACACGAAAATCTAACCTCGAGGGAACATCCCAACGCCGGCGCGCCTGGCTGCGGTACACCTTGAGCAAGCTCGGAGTCACGATGACGGCCTGACATGAGACAGGAGACGCGCATGTCCGAAGGAGGCGGGAAGCTCGGCGATGCCGGGCGGCGATGGGCCGAGCTGACCGATCGTCAGCGCGGGATGCTGCTCACAGCCGCAGCAGCTGAACTGACGCTGAAAGTCGCTGCGCTCGTCGACATCCGGAGGCGCCCGGCCGAGCAGATTCGCGGGCCCAAGGCCCTCTGGCGAGCCGCGATGGCCGTCAACCTGCTCGGCCCGGTGTCGTACTTCGTCATCGGCCGCAAGCGCTAACACAGCGTTAGCATCAGCAGCTGCGCGCGCCGGACAATTCGCCGCCCGCCGTCGCCAGTCAGGCGGGTGAAATCTCAGGCTCGGCGGAACACCCAGATGGACGCGGCACCGTCCGGCATCCTGACCGGCACCTGCCGCCGCAGCCGGAGAGCGGACGGGATGCTGGCGCGTGGTAGTTCCGGTGCCAGCAGCACGACCGATCCGCCCGTCCGAGTGACCCGGCTGAGCTCCGTCAGGACCGCAGCCGCCCACTCGCGCCAGTCGCCGGCCGCCGCGCGGGACGGCAGCCACGAGACGCACGCCTGCACGCTGTCGTCGGGGACCAGAAGCTCCCGCGCGTCACCGAGCTGAACGTCCGCGCGAGGCACTAGTGCGGCGGCCTGCACCGCCGAGGTGGCCACGTCTGCCCCGGCCGTAGCCCAGCCGGCCTCGCTGCCTCCGCAAGGATGGCGCCGGCGCCGCAGCACGGGTCGAGGAGCAACCCGCTGTCGCGACCGTGTCGCGGGCTCGGCCGCCCGGCGAGCTGCACCAGCGCACCCGCGAGGCTCTGCGCAAGGACCTGCGGGCTCGCGGCGGACGCGCCGACCACAGCGCGGCTGGCGACCGCGCTGCCGTCACCGAGCCGGATCCCGGCCGCGTACTGGCCGTCGTGCCATTCGCCCGCCCAGATCACTAGCTGCGCATCGGCTGCAAAGCGCCATCGCGGCCTGCTTTCGCCGATCGCGGCCGCGAGTGCGCGCCGCAGGCCGGCCGCGCTGAACTTGCTGTCGTGCAGGACGCGCGCGGTGACCCGGAACGTCATGGCGGCCGACAGCGTGTGCGCGTCGGCCCAGACCGACAGGGCACGCTGCACAGCATCGGCCTGCCAGATCGAGTCGGCTACCGCGGCAGCCCCGGCACCACTGCCCGCGCGCGCGGCCCGGCCAAGCTCAGCGAAGACGCCGTCGGCGATCCGGGACTGCGCGGCCGAGCGACGGCCTTCCCGGTCGGCGCGGAAGAAGACAACGTCGGCTTCCCCGTCGAACCCGGTACCGGTGACGGTCACGCCGCCGGTGTCCGCGAGTTCCCGGCGCAGCATCCGGCCGAGCCCGGGCGCGCATCGCGCAAGCAGGCTCACCTGGCGCGCAGGCCGCGAGTCCGGCGAACTGGTCATCACAGCGGCGCCTTCTGGTCAGTGGCTAGCTGTCGCGCGCCACCTTAATGCCAGCCGGAAGCCGGAACGACGCCGCGCAGGCCAAGGCGCCGCTTGCCCCGGCTGCGCGTCCGGGCCGGCCGCCGCCTGCCCGGACAACCACGTTTCTGGCCAGGGCACCTACACGTTGCCGATAATCGGCCCGACTGCCGCACACGACGGCTGGAAGCCGGAGCTGTCCGGGCCGAGCGCGTTGATCATGTCCTGCAGCGCGTTCGAGTCGTATGGAATCGAAAGGTGATCGCTGGCGTCCTGCGGGCACTGGTTCTGCAGCGTGATGTTCTGGACGTTCGCCGCAGCCGGCAGGAAGGCGTTGGTGTACGGAGTGACGACCTCGTCATCGGCGGTCTCGATGACCACGTACTTCACCCCGGCGACCGTCGGCGTCTGGTTGAGACTGGTCAGGAAAGACGATCCCTGGAGCTGCTGGACGCACGCCGTGCAGCTAACCGAGAGCAGTGCCGAGGTCACGCCCAGCACTCCGAAGCCAGAGAGAAGGTTCACCACGCCGTCCAGGTTCGTGCCGTAGTTCGACGGAGCGAATCCGACCAGCATATTGACCTTCGAAGCACCGCCGAGGTTGTCGATGTAGTACCGCGGCATCATGCCGCCTTGCGACCAGCCGACGATATCTACCTTGCTTGCGCCGGTCTCGCTCAGCACGGTATTCACCTCGGCGGCGAGCTGAGACGCGGAGCTGGCGATATTGCCCATCGCGTAGAAGCCGCTGAGCGGGATGGTCTGCCCGTAGTTGAATGCGTAAACGCAGTACCCGTTGTTAACCAGGTCAGGCGAGATAGCGCCGAAGCTGTTGTACATACTGCCGAATGTGCCCTCGGTCAGGATAACCGGAAACGGGTGCGCGGCCGACGGAGTGCAGGCGCGGTTGGCGCCGGCCGGCGCTGCGGAGTAGTTCCAGACGAGCGTGGAATTCAGGAAGGCCGGCGCTTCGCCCTGCAGCGGCAGAGTAGACGCCTGAGCCGGCATACTACCGGCAATCAGTGCTAATGCCGCGCCCGTTATCGCGGCAGACAGGCCGAAGACCTGATGGGATCGCCGAATTTTCATGCTCCCTCTCACATTCACGACGTGACTGGGCCGCATCAAGGTTATCGCTGCGGCAGGCAGGAATAGACAGGTATCGCATTGCTGCGGCACCTGACAGCGCGTCAATGGCGGCACAGCTCAGGCTCGCCGAACCGTTGCTGGCCTCAAGGTTACTGACGAGTATGGACCGGTTGTTTTGGGCTGTCAATGGCTGTTATCAGCTACCCGATAGCCCTGCCTGCGGCGTGCCGCTGGGCGCATACCCGCCGGTCGCGCCGAGCCACCGACGCTGCAGCGCTGCTGAGCGCTGCTGCCGCCGATGTCGGCGCAGGGGAGACAAATGGCGAATTTACTATTCTGCGGATATCAGAAGTTCGTTTCCTGTATTTGGGCCCCCGAATGTGCGCGCCGCGCTCGAATTTCCCGCACGCCCGTCACGTGCTGGTCAATATTCCTGCTAATGTTCGATCACTGACTGGCAGGGCGGGATTACTAACGCAACTAATAGCCAGCGCAATGGTTCTGCCAGAGCTGATCGAGCCTGACCGCCCGGGCCGCTGGAGTTCCGGCGTCAGCTCCGGTTACATCCGACAGGAAGGAATCACCCATGCGGAACCGCTATGGGAGAGCGCTCATCGGGCTGACGGCAGCAGTCGCCGTCAGCACGACGCTCGGCCTCACGGCGGCCGGGGCGGCAACGGCCTCGACAAACTCGGCCAAGCCAGGCGTCACCCCGGCATGCACATTCAACAACTACTGCAGTGACCCGCTGTTCAACGTTGAGTTCGGCCTGCAGTACTTCGTCAACAATGCCAACTCCGTCGCGAAGGTCGGGAATACCGTCGACCTTCAATGGGCCAGCGACAACAGGCCGAGCCAGGACTGGCGGGTCAACTTCCAGTACCCGGTGTACGTGCTGTACCGCCTCGGTTTCATCAGCGCGGCGATGGACCTGCACTACCACTACCGGCCGGCGTTCGAGGTGATGTGGACGCCCTACGGCGTCACCAGCAACCTGTGCCGCGGGGTGTCCAGGACCGCCTACAACGGCGAGAAGGTCACGCTGCAGCCCTGCGGCAACTTCCCCAAGACCCTGTGGGTAGTCCGCAGCGGCATGCACTACGGCGGCACCAGGTACGGCGGCTTCGAGCTGATCAACGGCTCGACCACCAACCCGAGCGTCCCGTACGTGCTCACCGCGGGCGGCGGCCTGTTCGGCGGCAACCCCGAGGCCCAGCTGCGGCTGTACCAGCCGGTTGCCGACGACGGCGTCGTCAACCCGGGCCAGCTGTGGTGCACCGCGTCGGTGACCTACGGCGGTACCGCGCCGCCCAGTGTCTCGCCGACCGTCAGCCCGCCGACGGTCGGCCCGCCGACGTATACCGCGAACACGCCGAGCTGCTTCCCCAGCATCGACATCGGATCCTGACCGGGGCAGTCGGCTAACGCCAGCCTGGAGCTGATGCCCGCGTCCGGGCGCAACAGGGCGCGGGCATCGTGCTGCCCGGCTGCCGTCAGTTCTTCCTGCCGGTGGCGGCGACAGCCACGCCAAGGCCGATCATCGCCAGGCCGCCTGCGCCGCCGATCAGCTCGAGCCGGCGCGGCGACCTGCCGAGCCAGGCCCGCGCGGTGCTCGCCAGGACGCTCCAGGCGGAGTCGCTGACGGCAGCGATGAGCACGTACAGCACGCCCAGGAGCAGCATCTGGACCGGCACGGATCCGGCCGAGCTGCTCACGAAGCCGGGCAGCACGGCCACGAAGAAGATGGCGGTCTTAGGATTCGCGACCCCGACCAGGAAACCGTCGCCAATCGCCCGCGGCGTGCCGCGAGTGTGCTGCGCTACCTCGTCCGCGAACTCCCGCACGCGGCGTTGCTGGATGGCGCGCACGCCGAGGAAGATCAGGTAAGCGGCGCCGGCCAGCTTTAGCACCGTGAGGACCAGCGCGGACCGCTCCACTACCGGGCCGATCCCGAGGGCGACCAGAACTGCGAGGACGAGCTCGCCGAGCTCGTTGCCGGCAACCGATGCGAGCGCGGTGCGCTGACCATGTGCCAGGGCACGGCCTACCACGAACAGCACGCTCGGGCCGGGGATGGCGATCACCACCAGGGCGAGACCGCAGAACGCCAGAAGCTGCGAGCCGGACACCATGCCACCAGGATATTTCCGGCAGTGTCGCGGCACACCCGAGTTATCGGCAAGCCGGCCGGTCCGCCCCGAGTTCGGACCGCGATCGGCTGCCCGGCCCGGCCGGGTCATGGCCCGATCTGCGCATCTCGCGCGCCCCGTTAACCGGCTAAGTCCGGATAACGCTGCGCGGAGTTACTCACCGGTAGTGACCTGTGTCTCAGTGCGAAACCAATTACGCATGACCGTCCGTCGAAGTCAGGTAACCGATCGTGACCGGCGGTTCGCTGGCCCGCCTCGGCTGGCAGCTCCGACAGGAAGGACGCCTCATGCCCCGCACTGCCCGACTGACCAACGCCCTTCGCGGCCACGCCAAGGCCCTGGCATTCGCTGGCGCCGCCGCCGCAACGCTGGCCGGCGCGGGCGCTGCAAGCGCCGCCACCCTGGCTGGTCCCGCTCACGCTCACGCTCCCGCTGCCGCGTACTCGTCCGCACGGACCACGGCAGACCACAGGACCGGCAGTTCTCGCCAGACCGCTCAGCACGCCACGACGGCGGTCGCGCACAGGGCGGCCCCGGCAAGCAGGCCGGAGCGGCCGTACGAGATCTACGACTCGATCACCCCGTCATCCATCCCCGCTCACCACGAGATCGCGACCTACGCTGACGGCGGGTACGCCGTCAAGCCGGCCCAGGTCGCCGGCAAGAAGGTGCTGTGGATCGACACCCGCGGCACCGACCCGAAGGCCAACGCACTCGACGTCGAGCCTGGTGACGCGAGCCCGACTCAGGCCGCCAGCTGGACCCGGCAGAAGCTGGACGCCGCGGACAACTCCACCCCGATCATCTACACCATGCGGTCAGAGTGGCCGGCAGTTCGCTCGGCTATCAACTCGCTACCCTCGACCATGCGCGAGCACGTGCGCTACTGGATTGCCGACCCGACCGGCGTGCCGCACGTCGTCCCGGGTGCGAGCGCCACGCAGTGGTACTGGGGATCGAACTACGACATCACGACCGCCAACCCGGGCTTCTGATCAACCCGGCCGAAATGGCTCGCCGGAGGACCAGCCCCCACCGCCCCCCGAGGTTCTCCGGCGGACCCTCATCCGTAGCCCCCCGAAAGCCGCAGGCAAGCCCCCCCCCCCCTTGCCTGCGCCGGTGCCCCGCCCACTTTCCCCCCATGGGCGGGGCACCTTCATGTCCGGCCCCACTTGCCCCGGTCCGGCCCGGCCTGCGGCAGGATGGCCTCATGCCACGCGCGGTGCGCCGCCACGACCTTGACGCCGGCGGCCCGGCAGAGCTGCTGGCGGCTAAGTCGGAGCTGCGCGACGAGATCTGGTCCGCGATGCGCGCCGCGAAAGTTGCCCGGTTCCC
The DNA here is from genome assembly GCA_963711535.1 of uncultured Actinomycetota bacterium. Taxonomy (GTDB): domain Bacteria; phylum Actinomycetota; class Actinomycetes; order Streptosporangiales; family Streptosporangiaceae; genus JAJYUU01. The sequence goes on from CAVQEN010000020.1 coordinate 1,108,198, forward strand.
CGGCGCTGCCGGGCGCATCCCGAACTTCAGCGGTGCCGAGGCCGCGGCCGAGCGCCTGCGCGGAATGCAGCAGTGGCACAAGGCCGGCACGCTCAAGGCGAACCCGGACTCGGCTCAGCTCCCGGTTCGCCAGCGTGCCCTCGAGGACGGCAAGACCGTGTACATGGCCGTTCCGCGTCTGGCCGGACCAGAGCCGTTCTTCGCCCTGGATCCGGATCACCTGGCGGAGTCACCGCGGAAGGCCGCGTCCATCAGCGGGGCGAGCCGCTCAGCCCGCCGCGTCCAGCTGACGGAGCTGTCGTCCGTCGAGCTCGTCGTGATGGGCAGCGTCGCAGCCGGCCTGGACGGAGCGAGGCTCGGCAAGGGCGGCGGGTTCGCCGACCTGGAGTTCGCACTCGCCACGGCCGCCGGGCTGATCGGCCCGGCCACCGTGATCGTTACGACCGTGCACGAATTGCAAGTCCGTCCGGCTCGCGTGATTCCGGTCACCAGTCACGACGTCCCGCTTGACTTCATCGTGACGCCCGAGCGCGTCATCGACTGCCGGTCGGGACAGGGCCAGCGACCGGCAGCCGGCATCCGCTGGGACGACCTGACCGCGGAGAAGGTCGCGGCCATCCCGCTGCTTGCGGCGCAGCGAGACAGCCGAGCCACGGACTGACTGCCCACCTGCCTGCGGCTTACGGAATTGAGGTAGGTCGAGATCATCCGGTGGCTGGACCCGACCAGGCCACGGAACCCCGTGTTGCCGGCCCGCCACCATCTCTCCCGGTAGTACCTCTGGTCCGCGGGCCAGCTGCTGGGCGCGTCGCCCGCGAGATCTAGGATCGACGCGATGCGGCGCGAGTCATCCACGGTGGTCGCCCTGGTCGGCGACGTCTCCGAAAATCTGCTGGCGGGCCTTGCCCGGTCCGGCAATATCTCCGTCGCCCGGCCGCCTGCCGACGGCGCGGCCGGCCCGGCCGCACCGAGCTCGGCGGCAGCGAACGGCTGGGAATCCGGCGCCGATGCGATGCGCGAGGCCGCCCGGCGGCGATCCACGTACGCGATCGTGCCCGCCGATCCGCTGGCAGCAGTGGCCGCCGCCTGGAGCCGGATGTGGGACCTGTCCGCCGCGGCGGCGGGTGCCGAGGACTTCGAGCTCGCCACGGCCGCCGCGCTGGCCGCCTGGCAGGCCAAGCAGTTCGAGCTACCGGACTACTACCTGGTCGTGACCTCGCCGCAGCTACAGACATCCGGTCCCGACTTCTACCTGGGACCGCTGCGCGCCGCCCGGCCGCGGCGGGTCGGTTTCGCGGGAATCGCGGACGCGGCGGGCCAGACTGCGCTGGTGCTCGACGGACTGCGCACGCTGGAGCACGGTCCCTGGTGGCCGCCGCTCGATGAGCTGGTGGCGGGTGCCCGTGACTTCTATGCGGGCGGCCTGGCCGGAACTCAGGCTGGGAGTGACCGGTAACCGCACGGCCGCCGCTGGTTCCTCGACCTGGCACCCTGGGCTAGCCGCGTCGGCCAGCGGCCGTAGCTAGCCGACCGCCCGCGCCACGCTGCGCCCGGCGGTCCGGCCCGAGAACAGGCATCCGCCGAGGAACGTCCCTTCCAGCGCGCGATAACCGTGCATCCCGCCGCCGCCGAAGCCGGCTACCTCGCCGGCCGCGTACAGGCCCGGAAGCGACTGCCCCGCGCTGTCGAGCACCTGGCTGTCCAGGTTGGTGTGCAGGCCGCCGAGACTCTTGCGGGTGAGAATGTGCAGCCGGACGGCGATCAGCGGCCCGGCGGCCGGGTCGAGGAAGCGATGCGGCTTCGCGACCCGGATCAGCCGGTCGCCGCGGTACCGCCGGGCGCCGTGAATAGCCGTGAGCTGCAGATCCTTGGTGTACGGGTTCGCGACTTCCCGGTCCCGCGCCTCGATGAGCGCCGCGAGCTGCCCAAGCTCGATCAGGTCCTGGCCGGCCAGCTTGTTCATCCCGGCTACGAGGGCGGGCAGAGCAGGCTCGACGACGAAGTCCGCCCCGTGCTCAAGGAACGCGGCCACGGGCCCGGGCGGTCCCGACTTCACCCGCTCTAGCAGCCGGACAACGCTCTTGCTCGTAAGATCCGGATTCTGCTCCGACCCGGACAGAGCGAACTCCCGCTCGACGATCTTGCTCGTCAGCACGAACCAGGTGTAGTCGTACCCGGTTGTCATGATGTGCTCGAGCGTGCCCAGGGTGTCGAACCCGGGGTACAGCGGTCCGGGCAGCAGCTGACCGCGCGCGTCCAGCCAGAGCGAAGACGGGCCAGGCAGGATGCGGATGCCGTGCAGCGGCCAGACCGGGTTCCAGTTCTGGATTCCCTCGGTGTAATGCCACATCCGGTCCGGGTTGATGACAGCCGCGCCGGCCGCCTGACTGATCCCGAGCATCCGGCCGTCCACGTACGCCGGAACGCCGGACAGCAGGTTCCTCGGCGGCTCACCCATGCGCGCGGGCCAGTGCCGGCGCACCAGGTCGTGGTTGCCGCCGATGCCGCCGGAGGTGACCACGACAGCCTGCGCGTGCAGCTCGAACTCGCCGGCCAGCTCGCGCGAGCTCTCCTCGCCCCGGCCGGTCCCGGACGGTACGAGTATCGAGCCGCGGACCCCGTCGATGGCGCCTCCGCTGAGCGTCAGCTCATCGACCCGGTGCCGGAACAGCATCCTGACCTGGCCCGACTCTGCCGCCGCGCGCACCTCTCGCTCGAAGGGCGCGACCACGCCCGGTCCAGTGCCCCAGGTGATGTGGAACCGGGGAACGGAGTTACCGTGACCCATCGGCCCGTAGCCGCCGCGCTCTGCCCAGCCCACCACCGGGAAGAAGCGCACGCCCTTGCCGTGCAACCACGACCGCTTCTCGCCGGCCGCGAAGTCGACGTACGCCTCGGCCCAGCGCCGCGGCCACTCGTCCTCCGGCCGGTCGAAGCCGGCGCTGCCGAGCCAGTCCTGCAGGGCAAGCTCATGACTGTCGTGGATGCCCATCCGGCGCTGCTCGGGCGAATCGACGAAGAACAGCCCGCCGAACGACCAGAACGCCTGCCCGCCGAGTGACACCTCGGGCTCCTGCTCGAGCAGGATGACCCGCTGGCCGGCGGCAGCCAGCTCAGCGGTCGCGGCGAGGCCAGCCAGTCCGGCCCCCACGACGATGACATCCGCGTCCTGCGCCATGTCGCGCCCACCTCCGGTTGCCTGGATCGTCTCGCCGGGAACTGAGTGCCCTAGCCTGTCAGCTGACTGTCAGGCCCCTGCGTCCAGGACCGGACGCGCGCGATCCGCTCAGCCCACGCTCGGGCGCTCGCACCGCCCGCCTGCCATCGCTCGCAGAACTCCAGCAGCTCCTGGCAGCGCCGCAGGATCTCGCGGTGCAGCTCCGGCCACGGCGGCCGCGAGCCGTAGGCGGCATAGAAGCGGTCCAGCGCCGCCGCCTCAGCCGGGTGATGAAGGCGGACAATGAACTCGCACCAGGCCAGGTCCTCCACCGGGTTGCCGGCGTGCGCCCATTCCCAGTCCACGACCGCGGTCACGGCCAGAGCGCGGTCGTCGAGCAGAACGTTGTTCGGACCAAAATCACCATGCACCAGAAACGCGCCCTGCTCACTCCCGGCAGTCAGCACGCCCGGGATCGGAAGCTGGTGAATCTGGCGCAGCATCCGTCCGCAGGCGGCGAGCACCTGGCCGGCCAGTCCGGCGGCGATCAGGTCCTGGCCGTGGACTCCCGGCCTCAGGCGTGTCACCAGCAAGCTGGGCCCGACCTCCAGGACCGGCGGCACGGGCAGGAACCCGGCCAGTGCGGTCAGCGCTGCAGCCTCCCGCGTGCAGCGCGCGGCCGCGTCCGGACCCTGATAAGCCTTGGTGACGGCCGTGCCGCTCCGGCTGGTCCGGTGGGTGTAGCCGTCCGGCATCAGCTCCGGCTCGCTCGTCATGCCTGCCCCCGGGGACGGCGCGGCGGACTGCGCGGCCGGACGGACTGTGACACGGGCCATCGCGGCCTCCTCGGTGGACAACGACCATTATCGGTGCCGATAGCGGGCGGACGGCCGCGCGGGCCGGCTGCTAACCTGGCGCCCGTGGTACCGGGTCAGTCGCTGCAGCCAGCAGAGCTGGCCCTGCGCGTCGGTACGTTTGCCGCACTGGGCGACAGCTTCACGGAGGGCGTCGGCGACCCCTATCCTGACGGCTCCTGCCAGGGCTGGGCCGACCGGTTCGCCCGTCACCTGGCAGCGGTATCGCCGGGCCTGCAGTACGCGAATCTGGCCATCCGCGGCAAGCTGCTGAGCCAGGTGGCCGACGAGCAGGTTCCGCGCGCGGTGGCGATGGCGCCGCAGCTGGTGAGCATCGCGGCTGGCGGTAACGACCTGCTGCGCCCCAAGGCCGATCCGGATGCACTGGCCGCGACATTCGAGCAGGCCGTCGCGGTGCTACGGGCGGCGGGCAGCCAGGTGCTGCTGTTCACCGGGTTCGACCCCGGCGGCTTTCCGGTCATCCGGCTCATCCGCGGGAAAGCTGCAGCGTTCAACGCTCAGCTCCGTCAGATCGCGCGCACACACGGCTGCCTGCATGTCGACCTGTGGTCGATGCGCGTGCTCAACGACTCGCGGGAATGGTGCGAGGACCGGCTGCACCTGTCACCGGACGGGCACCGTCGTGTCGCACTGCGAGCCGGCGAGATAGCCGGCATTCCGGTCCCGGCGGACTGGCGCGAGCCGCTGCCCCCGGACCCGGCAGCGGCGCCGGACTGGCTGACTGCCCGAAAGCAGGATCTGTCCTGGGCACGGGCCTATGCGGTGCCATGGCTCAGGCGCCGCCTGCGCGGCACCTCCAGCGGCGACGGCATGGAACCGAAGCGCCCGGAACTGCTGCCGCTCTAGCCCGCCGGCGCCGATGCGGCGCCGTCAGCCGAGCGTGAAGTCGCCCGCCCGGAACTGGCGGGTGCGACGCCGGAACTCGAACGTGAACCCCGGCCAGAGCGTGAGGTTGCGGCCCTCGCTGTCCAGGTACCAGCTGGAGCAGCCGGAACCCCAGACGGTCTTCGGCAGCCTGCGCTGAAGCTCGGCGTTGTAGGCGGCCGCGACTTCGGGCCGCGCCTCGAAGCGACCCCCGGCAGCCTCTGTCGTGGCGATGCCGTCGGCGATGAAGTTCAGCTGGCTCTCGATCATGAAGAGCATCGACGAGTGGCCGAGACCGGTGTTCGCGCCGGTCAGCTGGAAGTAGTTCGGGAAGCCCGGCACCACCGTGCCGAGGTAGGTGGTGCCGAATGCGTCCGCCAGAGTTCTGCCACCGGTTCCGGTAATCATTCCGAACGAGGGATTGTCGGTGACGTGGAACCCGGTCGCCAGGATCACCGTGTCGACCGGATGCTCGGCACCGTCAGCGGTCACCACAGCGTCGGGGCGGAACTCGATGATCTTCTCGGTGACCAGGCTGACATTGTCGTTCGCGAGCGCCGGATAGTAGTCGTTCGACGGAAGAACGCGCTTGCAGCCAAGGTCATAGGTCGGCGTCAGCTGAGCGCGCGTCGCCGGGTCGCTGATGGCGCTCTCCATGTGCTTGCGCCAGGTGACTTCGGCGCGCTTGAGGATCCGCGGGTTCTTCACGAAACCGAGCGCCATCAGCTCCCGCATCCAGTAGACCCCGGTCCGGGAGGCCCGCTGCGCGGCGGGCAGCACCCGGTAGAGCAGCTTGACCTGCGGCTTGACCGGATGGTTCGGGTGCGGAACCACGAACGGCGCGGTGCGCTGGAAGACCGTCAGGTGCTCGACCACTGGCTGGATGGACGGCACGATCTGGATCGCCGACGCGCCGGTGCCCACCACGGCGACCCGGTGTCCCGCCGCCTGCCAGCTGTGGTCCCAGCGCGCCGAGTGCATGATCGTGCCGGCGAACGACTCGATGCCGGGGATGTCGGGCAGCGACGGCTCGACCAGCGATCCGATCGCGGTGATCAGGTAGCGCGCGGCGAAACTGCCCTTGCTGGTGACGACCTGCCAGCGCGAGACTCCAGCGTCCCAGCGGGCGCTCGTCACCTCGTGGCCGAACCGCAGGTAGTGCTGCAGGCCGTGCCTGCCAGCGATGTCGCGCAGGTAGTCCCAGAGCTCGGGCTGCGACGGGAACGTCTCGCTCCAGTCTGGCTTCGGCGCGAACGAGTAGGAGTAGAGGTTCGACTGGACATCACACCGGCAGCCCGGATACGTGTTGTCCCGCCAGGTGCCGCCGACATCCTCGGCACGCTCCAGCACCAGCATGTCGGTGTGCCCGGCCTGCTGCAGGCGGATCGCAGCGCCGAGCCCGGCGAACCCCGCGCCGATGATCAGGAACGTCACGTCCTGGCCGGGCGACCCGGAGGCTGCGGCGCGGCTGGCACCAGCGGGGACTGCGGTCACGGGGTCTCCCGATTGCACTAACGGCGTTTACTTTCGCAGCGTATGCGGAGACCGGCGCCGGTCGCCAGCGGCAGCGGGCTAATCGGGTTGCCCGGAGCCAGCAGGCCGTGGTGGGCTGCAGCCTGTGACTTCACCCCTGGACATCGCCGCCGTTCGTGCTGCCTACGACGCGCAGATCCGGCGCAAGGCAAGCGCGGACGAGCCAGGCGCGACCGTCGAGGCCGGCGACCGCGTCGTGCGGTGGCTGGCCCCGGGCGATCAGACGTCGTGCATTACCTGGTCCTCCCTCACCGGCGAAACCGCCGATGCCGCGATAGCGGCGCAGCGGCGCTACTTCACCCGCCGGGGCACGCCGGTCGAGTGGAAGTACTACGACTACGACCAGCCCGCCGACCTGGCCGCGCGCTTGCTGGCCGCCGGTTTCGAGCCGGACGACGAGGAGCTGATGCTGGTCGCCGAGACCGCATCGATCGACCCTCGCGTCGTGCTTCCGGACGGAGTGCGGCTTGCGCCGGTGACCGACGAGGCGGGGGTGGCCGCCATGATGGCCGTCCACGACCGTGCGTTCACCGACCACCCGTCTCCTGACCTCGGTGCGCGGCTGCTTGCGCAGTTCCATGAGGCGCCCGGCTCGCTACAGCTGGTGGTCGCGATGGCGGGGGCCGAGCCGGTCGGCGCGGCTCGGATCGAGTTCGTCGCCGACTCCGACTTCGCCGGGCTCTGGGGCGGCGGCACGGTGCCGGAGTGGCGCGGCAAGGGGATCTTCCGCGCGCTCGTTGCCTACCGGGCTGGCCTGGCCGCCGAGCGCGGCTACCGCTATCTGCAAGTCGACGCGCTGCCGATGAGCAGGCCGATTCTGCAGCGACTCGGCTTCGCCGCGGTCGCCGCTACCACGCCGTACGTGTTCACGCCGGCGGGTGCAGCTGATGCCGGCGAGTGACTTCGACTGCGGAGCCGGCCGGCGCCGCGGGACCGTAGTACTGGCACGATGGACCCGTGGTAGAGCTCAAGTCACCTGCGGAGATCGAGGCCATGCGCGCCGCTGGCCGCGTTGTCGCGACCGCGCTGCAGGAGATGCGCAAGCGGGCCGCCGTAGGGGTAAGCCTGCTCGAGCTCGATGAGATCGCCCGCCAGGTGCTGGCCGAGAACGGCGCTACCTCGCCGTTCCTGCATTATCAGCCGAGCTTCGCGCACAGCCCGTTCCCGGCCGTGATCTGCTCGTCGGTGAACGACGCGGCGCTGCACGGCATCCCCGACTCCGTACCGGCTTGCGGACGGTGACCTGCTGAGCATCGACTTCGGCGCCACCCTCAACGGCTGGACGGGAGACGCCGCGATCTCACTTGCCGTGGGCACGCCGCGGCCGGCCGACCTGCGCTGATCGACGCATGCGAGCGGGCGCTCGCGGCTGGCATCGCCGCGGCCGTGCCGGGCGGCCGTCTCGGCGACGTCTCCGCCGCCATCGGCGCCGTCGCCCGCAAGGCCCGGTACGGCCTGCACACCGACTTCGGCGGTCACGGTGTCGGCCGCACCATGCACGAGTCTCCGTCAGTGCCGAATGACGGCAGGGCCGGCCGCGGGCTGAAGCTCCAGGCCGGCCTGGTGATCGCGATCGAGCCATGGTTCATGGCGGGCGGCCGGGACAGCTACCGGGTCGACCAGGACGGCTGGACGCTGCGCAGCGGCGACGGCAGCCGGGCGGCTCACGTCGAGCACACGGTCGCCATCACTGCGGACGGACCGCAGATCCTGACTTCGCTCTGAGGGCGGCCCTCCCGCCGAGCGCAGCTGGCCGCAGCTAGTGCCGCGCGTGCCAGGCGCGAAAACCCGGTTGCCACACGGCAGCGACGTGCTGATCATGGCCAGATGACATTTCCGGCAGCGCCGCCGCCAGCGGAGGGCAAGCGGCTTCCGTGGACGGCGATTCCCAGTCGGCTCAGGGCTGAGATCGAGCGGCTGCCGGCGGTCGCGTGGTCAGCGCGCAAACGCAGCCGGGCGGCTTCTCGCCGGGTGTTGCCGCGCGGCTGATCGTGGACGGCGGACGGCGCGCGTTCGTGAAGGCCGTCGGCGGCGTGAACCCTGAGTCGCCGGACATCCACCGGGCCGAGGCACGGATCGCCGCGGCATTGCCGGCGACGACACCGGCTGCCCGACTCCTGGGCACCCTCGATTCCGACGGCTGGGTTGTCCTGGTGTTCGAGGACATCGAGGGCAGGACGCCCGCGCATCCATGGCGGCCGGCCGAGCTCGACCGCGTGCTCGGCGCGATGGCGGATCTGGCCGCGGCGCTGACACCTGCTCCGGTCGGCGCCCCGCCAGCACCCGAGCGGCTCGTCAGCATCGGCAATGGCTGGCAGGAGCTTGCCCGCGCTGCCCGCCGCGGCGCCGGAGCTCCCGGCCTGGATCCGTGGGCGCGCGAGCACCTGGACGATCTGGCTGAGCTTGAGAAGAGCTGGAGCTCCGGCGTCACCGGCTCGTCGCTGGCGCACGGTGACATGCGAGCCGACAACATCCTGCTCACGGACGACCGGGTCGTCTTCGTCGACTGGCCGTGGGCATGCCTGGCTCAGCCCTGGTTCGACCTGGCCGGGTTCCTGCCCAGCGTGGCTATGCAGGGCGGCCCGGCACCGGAGTCCTTGTTCGCTGTGCACCCGGCCGCACGCGGCGCCGACCAGCAGGCGGTGACTGCCGTGATCGCGGCCCTCGCCGGGATGTGGGCGAACGTCGGCCGGCGGCCAGACCCGCCCGGTCTGCCAACGGTGCGGGCGTTCCAGCGCGCCCAGGGGGAGACGGCGCTCAGCTGGCTCAAGACGCGCGATCCGGCTTTCTGAGAGCGAGTCGCCGGCCGCCGATCTACCGCCTCAGTCCGGTAACAGCAAGCTGAGGAAGGCCCGAGTTTGCCTGCCCGTTGCTCTCTCATTACCTATACTCCTGCGGCATGGACGCAGTTGGCGCCCGAGCGGCCGGTCAGGCCGGGGGAGGGATGGGGAGCCGATGAGCGCGGACGATCTCCTGCTCCAGCGCGGTGCGCGCTTGCTGCACATCGGGCCGCACAAGACGGGCACGTCAGCAATTCAAGGCGCGCTGCAGGCGGCACGCGAGCGGCTGGCAGTCGAGGGCGTTATTTACCCCGGCCGGGGGCGTCAGACGCTCTGGCCGATCCTGGCGATCACCGGGCAGCCAGCGCTGCTCGGCGAGCCTCGCCCCGATATCGCGCACTGGGATCTGCTGGTGCAGGCCATCGCGGCTGCTGGCGACCAGCGGGTGGTGCTGAGCAGCGAGTTCTTCGCTGAAACGCAGGACAACGTGATCCCGCGCGTCATCTCCGACCTCGGCGGCGAGCGCGTCCATGTCGTGGTCACCCTCCGGCCGCTCTGCAAGATCATGCCGTCGCAGTGGCAGCAGTACGTGCAGAACGGCTTCCGGATGCCCTACGGCGAGTGGCTGGCCGGCATCCTGCGGCAGCCGCCGAAAACCCCGACGCCGGGCTTCTGGCGGCGGCACCGGCACGACGACCTCGTCGGCCGGTGGGCCGCGGTCGTCGGCCCGGAGAACGTCACGGTCGTCGTCGTCGACGAGGCCGACAGGACGATGCTGCTACGCACCTTCGAGGCCATGCTTGGCCTGCCGGACGGCTTCCTCGCCCTCGCCGACGACGTTGCCAACCGGTCTCTGACTCTCGCCGAGACAGAGATTGTCCGGCGGCTCAACCAGGAGTTCAGGCAGCGGGAATGGCCGGACGGCAACTACGCGAAGTTCATGCGGTACGGAGCTGTGTACTACATGAAGACCTGCCGTCAGCCGGGCCCCGGCGAAGCGCGCATTACGACACCGGGCTGGGCCGTGGAGCGTGCCACGGAGATCGCCGGCGAGATGGCGGACAACATCAGGAGCATCGGCGTCCGCGTGGTCGGCGATCTCGCCACGCTCAGCGAGCTGCCGGCCGACCTGACCGGGCCGGTTCCCGGCGGCGGCCCCACGCTGCCGCTCGAGCCCGAGCCGGCCCAGCCTAGCCGGCCGAGGCGCACGCGGCCGGAGCAGCTCCCGCGTCGATGGCGCTGATCACCCCCGGGGCTCTGGCAGAGCTGCGGCCCGGTCACCCTGACGGGTTGCCGAGGCCCGCCAGGGCCCGCAAGCCAGTGGTGACCGCGCCGCTCCCGTCGCCGGCCCAGCTGGCTGCCCAGGCCGAAGCGCCGCTCCCGCTGGTCCCCGCCGAGGCAGCAGTGCACGCCATCGTGGGCGCGTTCCTGGCCGGCGGCGTCACCGCCGCGAGCGTCGCCGACCAGCTCAGCGACGTCGGCGGCAGGGCGATGACCCGGGCGCTGGTGAGGCGGATCCGCCAGCGTGCGCTGACGAGACTCCGCCCGGCCCCGGAGAAGTAGGGCCCGCTCGCAGCCGGCCAGTTGACCCGTCCTGGCCGCGAATGGCAGGTTTTGCTTCTGACGGCCCGGCCAGGACACAGCGCGGGCGAGACGAGACGGGGTGGCCAGCATGGGCAGGCTCAGCGGCAAGCGAGCGGTCATCACCGGCGCGGCGAGCGGCATCGGCGAGGGCACTGCCCGCCTGTTCGCAGTCGAGGGCGCCACTGTAGTACTGGCCGACGTCGACGAGTTGCGCGGCGAGCGGCTGGCCGCTGAGCTCGGGGAGTGCGCCCGGTTTGTCCGCACCGATGTCTCGGTCGCTGCCGACGTCGAGCGCTCGGTGCAGACCTCGCTCGACGCCTTCGGCGGCCTGGACGTTATGTTCAACAACGCCGGCGTGCCCGGTTCGATCGGCAGCATTCTCGACATCGACATGGACATCTGGGACCGGACTATCGCCGTCCACCTGCGGGGCGTGTTCCTCGGCATCCGGGCCGCCGGGCGGGTGATGCGCCCGCAGGGGCACGGCAGCATCATCAACACCTCGAGCGTCGCCGCCCGCCGCGCGAACAGGCCGGCCACGACTACAGCGCGGCCAAGGCAGCTATCGCCCACCTACACCGGACCGCGGCCAACGAGCTGGGGGAGGACGGCATCCGGGTGAACGCCATCTGCCCCGGCGCTATCGCCACGTCGATCTTCGGCCGCGCCGCCGGCCTCGACGGCGAGCCGGCCAGCGGACGGTCGAGTTCATCAGCGGCGCACTCGCCGACGCTGCCCCGATCCGCCGGTCGGGCGGCCGCCGACATCGCCGAGACCGTGCTCGTGGCTGGCGAGCGACTCCTCGAGCTTCGTGAACGGCCAGGCCATCGCCGTCGACGGCGGCCTGCTGACCGGGAGCCTGCGCCGGAACTCGGCCATGCGCCAGCCTGCAGTGCTCGACCTCATCCGCGAGTCGGCCCGGCAGGTCCCGGCCGGGGACTGACCTGGTCACCGACGTGCTCCCCGCCGGGGCGGGCGTGGTCATTTTCTGACGAGTTGCGGGCAGACTGTCAGCGGGACCAGGGAGGCACATGATGAGCACTCCGGTGACGGAGATCGACCCGCGCTTCAGCGACCCGGACTCGGCCGCATCGGAGTGGAGCGAGACACTGCGGATCATCGAGGATGCCGAGCTGTTCTGGATCTCGACCGTCAGAGCGGATGGCCGCCCGCACGTCACGCCCGTGGTGGCAGTCTGGCTTGACGGGGCCCTGCACTTCAGCACAGGCGCGCGAGAGCAGAAGGCCCTCAACCTCGTCGCCAACCCGCACGTGGCGCTTACCACCGGATGCAACGACTGGGCAGACGGCGTGGACGTGGTTGTCGAGGGCTACGCCGCCCGGGTGACCGATAGCGCCCGGCTTGCCCGGCTCGCACAGGCATGGCGCGCCAAGTGGAACGGCGCCTGGCAATTCGAGCCAGGAAACGGGGTCTTCCGCCAGCCCGGCGGCGAAGCCCTGGTCTACGGCGTGAAGCCCGCCAAGGTGCTGGCCTTCACGAAAGGCGACGGCCGGTTCTGCCACACCCGGCACCGCTTCTGACCCCTGACGAGCCGGTCTCGTCGTTGATATCCCCCGGGCCGTAGCCGTAGGTGACATGCACTCCGGCCTGCTGCCAGGCCCAGGCGGCGGTGGACCAGCCAGACACTGGCGGCGATGACCAGCACCGACAGCGCGAGCAGCCAGCCGCCCTCGATCCACTGAAATGGCCAGAAGCGGCTGCCCGGCTGGTAGCTGGTCAGCAGCGTGTAGCCGTGCCGGGTGAGGTACTGCACGACGCTGGCCGCCTGCGGGATCCCGCCTTTGCCGGCTACCTGCTGCGGTGCTCCGCGGAGGACCTGGCTGACCCAGGACGATAGCGCGCGTCGTAGCAGGCGCGACAGCGTAAGGAGCCCTCGTGGACTCGCGAGCCCGTAACGGCTAGAGGCCGCGCTCGAACAGCAGCATGTCGTGCTCAGGACCGTTGTAGCCGGCTACCGGGCCGGCGACTGTGAAGCCCATTGCCCGGTGGAAGTCCGCCGACCGCAGGTTCACCGGGGCGGTGATTGCCGCGACCCGGCTACGGCCCCGGGCCCGCGCGAGGCGGAAGAAATCTTCGTAGAGCAGGCGGCCGTAACCGAGCCGGCGTGCCCGCGGCGCGACGCCGGCGAAGTGAATGTAGGCCTCACCCGGATCGGACGGCGACAGGATGCCGACCAGGAACGCGTCCGGCCGGTGCGGGCCGTCGATGACCAGGCTGGTGCTGTGGAACAGATCGAAGAACAGTCGGGGGAGCGAGCCGAGAATCGCAGGCCCCACCACTCATCCACGACAGGGGAGACGGCGTCGTAGTCGGCAGGCGTAGCGGTGCGGATCAGCGGCATGACGCCATGATGACGGACGAGACCGCGGACGGACCGCCCGGATGTCCGCTATATGCCAATTGCTGACAGGCAGGCGACGCGGAGGGCCTGCCGGCAACGCGGGGAGGGCAGCCGGGCGACGCGGGTCGAGGCGGACAGCAGTGTGGCCGGGCCCGGCGGGGGGACGGGCCCGGCCTCACTGGTCGGGATGACTCGCGGGCGGCCGTGGAGCCGGCCCGCGAGGCTGTCTTCGGTTATCTGCTGTGCTGTGACGGGCTGGCGGCTCGTCGTCAGCTTGCGTAGTCCAGCAGCGGCTGCGCGCGACTCGGGTGTCGCAGCTTGGACAGCGACTGCTTCTCCAGCTGGCGGATGCGCTCCCGGGTCAGGCCCAGAGCCTTGCCGATCTCGTCCAGCGTGTGCGGGTTGCCGTCGTACAGGCCGAACCGCATAGACATGATCGTGGCCTCCCGCGGAGTCAGCGCGTCCAGCGCGTGGCGCAGCTGGTCCGCCATCAGCTGGCGGTCCACCAGTTCGCCCGCTTCGGGCGCGTCCACGTCCTCGATGAGGTCGCCGATGCTCGTCTCGCCGTCCTCGCCGATCGTCGAGTCAAGGCTGATCGGCTGCCGGCTGGTGCGCAGCAGCTCCTCGATCTGGTCCGGCGTCCGGTCGAGCTCGATAGCCAGCTCCTCCGGAGTCGGCTCCCGACCGAGGCGCTGGTGCATGTCGCGCTCGACCCGGCTCAGCTTGCTCAGCATCTCCAGGACATGGACGGGCAGCCTGATCGTCCGCGCCGAGTCGGCGAACCCGCGCTGGATCGCCTGCCGGATCCACCACATCGCGTACGTGGAGAACTTGTAGCCCTTGGTGTAATCGAACTTCTCCACGGCGCGGATAAGGCCGAGGTTGCCCTCCTGCACGACGTCCAGCAGCGACAGACCGCGGTCGGAGTACTTCTTCGCGACCGACACCACGAGCCGCAGGTTTGCCTCGAGCATGTGCACCTTAGCGCGCCTGCCGTCCTCGGCAACAGCCTCCAGGTCCGCCCGCAGCTGCCTGGACAGGCGCTTCTCGTTGTCCAGCTTGTACTCGGCGAACAGGCCGGCCTCGATCCGCTTGGCCAGGTCGACCTCCTGCTCGGCGGTCAGCAGCTGGCGGCGGCCGATGGACTTCAGGTAGGTGTGGACCGAGTCGCCCATCACCGACGTCTGGTCATCCAGGTCAGTCTCAGGTGCCCCGGCGCCTGTGTCCTGCCGCACGGCTGTGTCCTGCCGCACTGCGGTGTCGTCCGGCGCGCTTGTGTCCTCCGGCGCGCCCGCGTCCTCGGGTCCGGCCGGGGCGCTGACGCCCTGCGCGGCTACCGCAGCATCCGCGGGCTCGTTGCCGAGCACTACGCCCGCCTCGGTCAGCTCGCGAATGATGGAACGGGCTTCCGTCGGGGATACGCGCGCCTGCTCGAAGGCGTCGCGCAGTTCGGGCAGGGACAGATAGCCCTGGCCGCGGCCGCGCTGGATCAGCTCGTCCACGTGGGTCGTGGTCTCCTCATCCTCGCGGGCAGCAAGTACCGTCGCTGTCCTCGGCATGAGACACCTCCCTTGTGGGCGCATAACGGGCATGCGCTGGTTACCGCGCCCTGGCGGGCACGCTAGTTAATTTGTGCGGCGGGGACCCTCGGCGGACTTGGCAGAGAGCACCGCGGGCACTATCTTGTAACGCACGAGGCGGCTAAATGTTCCCGCGGCGTTCAGTTACGCCTGCTTGCGGGTGCCGTCGGCCGGGCGGCATCGGCCCAGCGTGATAAACACTGGGCAAGGTCACTGGACTCCGATTCGCCGCAAAGCCGCCCTGTCCGGCTTCCCAGACGGCAATAGCGGAAATTCTGCCACAAATACCAACCGCTTAGGTGCCGCATGCGCAGAAAGAACCTCGCGTACATCTGACCGGAGCTGGTCGAGCTCAGGAGGGTCGGCCGGGTCCGTCGCCACCACGAACGCCGCAACTGCCTCGCCCCACTCGGGGTCCGGCAGCCCAACTACTACAACGTCGGCGACACCCTCGCACGTTCCCAGAACTGCCTCCACCTCGCCGGGGACGACCTTTTCACCTCCGGAGTTGATCACGTCGTCGGCCCGGCCGCGCACTGCCAGGGTGCCGTCGGGCCGCCAGTACCCCAGGTCCGAAGTGCGAAACCAGCCATTCGCGAGCACGGGTGCGGCCGCTTCCTCGCGGGGCTGGCCGAGGTAGCCGGAGAACAGCACCGGCCCGGAGACCTCGATCTGGCCGGAGCCAGGCCGAAGGCGCACCTGCACTCCGTCCAGCGGTACCCCGTCATACACGCAGCCGCCGCTCGTCTCGCTCATCCCGTAGGTGGTCACCACCCGCCAGCCGAGCGCGTGCGCCTCAGCCAGCAGGCCGCCAGCGGCTGCAGCCCCGCCCAGCAGGACCGTCTGTACCCGGCCGGGGCTGGCACCTGCGTCCAGCAGCCGCCGCAGCTGCGTCGGCACCAGCGAGACCCGCGTGCAGCCACTCGCGGCCAGTGACTCCGGCGTGACCGATGCGGCCATCGCCGGCTCGGTGCCGGTGATCAGCGAGCGCACCAGCACGCCGATTCCGGCGATGTGGAATGCCGGGAGGCAGCACAGCCACTTGTCGCCCGGACTAGCCCCGATGCGCCGCAGTGACGCGGCTGCCGAGGCGGTCAGGGCCGCCGCGCTCAGCTGCACCCCCTTGGGCTCGCCGGTCGACCCGGAGGTCGCGATCACGACCGCGGTGTCTTCAGCAAGCACACGGTCGTCAGCAAGCACACGGTCGTCAGCAAGCACAGCGTCCGCCACTCGGTCCGCGCGGTCGCCGGCGGGACTGGCCGGGAGCTGCCTCGTTTCCATCATGGTCTGCAGGGCTGCGGGCCGGAATGCCGCGAGGACGCGGTCGAGAGCCGCCGGCGGGAGGTCCGGATCGAGCGGCAGGATGGCCGGGCCCGAGCCGTCAAGGGCGGCGGCCAGCGCGGCGACCGTCCTCTCCCCGGCCGAGGGCGGGAACTGGACCGCGTGCAAGGGCCTTGAGGTCACGGTCGTAAGGTTAACGCGCAGATCAGGGCAACCAGCAGGAGGGCAACTCGTGGTCGGTGCCGCGCCGGTCGCCGATGCCGGACTCGTTCGTGAGCTGCTGCCGACACTGCGCGCGTTCGCGATCCCGATGCCGGTCAAGTTCCGTGGCACGACGCTGCGCCAGGGTGCGCTGCTGCAGGGACCGGCCGGCTGGGGGGAGTTCTCGCCGTTTCCGGAGTACGGGCCGCGGGAGTGTGCCCGGTGGCTTGCCTGCGCGCTGGAGGCCGCCGCCGTCGGCTGGCCCGCGTCGGTCCGTCGCAGCGTGCCGGTGAACGTCACCGTTCCCGCCGTCGGACCTGACCAGGCCCGGCAGATCGTGGCCCGCTCGGGCTGCCGGACAGCCAAGGTCAAGGTCGCCGAGCCTGGCCAGCCTGGCAGTGCCGATGTCGCCCGGGTGGAAGCAGTCCGGGAGGCTATCGGGCCGGACGGGAAGGTTCGCGTGGACGCCAACGGCGGCTGGGACGTCGATCAGGCGCACCGCATGCTCACCGAGCTCAGCCGGTTCGGACTGGAGTACGCCGAGCAGCCCTGCGCCACGCTGGACGAGCTCGCGCAGTTGCGCCACCGTGTCAGCGTGCCGCTGGCGGCCGACGAGTCCATCCGCCGGGCCGAGGACCCGATGAAGGTGCGGGCCGCCGGGGCCGCCGACATCGTGGTGCTCAAGGCGCAGCCGCTCGGCGGAGTCGCGCCGGCGCTTCAGATCGCCGAAGCGTGCGGCCTGCCCGTGGTCGTCTCCAGCGCCGTCGACACCTCGGTCGGGCTGGCCGCCGGAGTGGCGCTCGCCGCCGCGCTGCCGGAGCTGCCGCACGCCTGCGGCCTGGCCACGATGAGCCTGCTGGCCGGTGACGTGACTGCCGATCCGCTCCTCGAGGTGGACGGCGAGCTGCCGGTCCGCCCGGCCGTGGTGGACCCGGATGCGCTCGCCCGTTACGAGGCCGACCCGGCGCAGTGGCGGGACCGGATCCTGGCCGCTGCTGACTTCCTGCCCGGGCTGACCCGGCGGCCGTGAACCCGTCGACCGCGTTCGCCACGGTGCTGGCGGACGAGCTGATCCGGTGCGGCCTGCGCGAGGCGGTCGTCGCTCCCGGCTCGCGCAGTGCGCCGCTAGCGATGGCCTTCCATGCCGCTGCCGCCCGGCCCGGCTCACCGCTGCGGCTGCACGTGCGGATCGACGAGCGGTCGGCCGCGTTCCTCGCCCTCGGCCTCGCCAAGGCCAGTGGCCAGCCGGCGGCCGTCGTCTGCACGTCCGGCACCGCAGCCGCGCACTTCCACGCCGCGGTCATCGAGGCCAGCGAGTCCGCGGTGCCGCTGCTGGTGCTCACCGCGGACCGGCCGCCCGAGCTGCGCGGCACCGGCGCCAACCAGACCATCGACCAGCTCAAGCTGTACGGCGACGCGGTCCGCTGGTTCTGCGAGGCAGGGGTGCCCGAGGACCGCCCGGGGCAGGCGGCCTACTGGCGCTCGCTCGCGTGCCGGGCCTGGCTTACTTCGGCAGGAAACGCGGCAGCCCCCGCCGGTCCCGTTCACCTCAATCTGCCGTTGCGCGATCCTCTGGTGCCTGGCCTGGCCGACGCGGCCGCGAGCGGCGACACGGACTGGTGCGAACCACTGGACGGCCGGCCGGACGGCGCGCCCTGGACACGGTTCGCGTCCGCTCGCACCGAAGGCGACGCAGAGGGCGGCGCTGGGGCGGGGGCGGCGCTGGCCGTGGACTGGACCGAGCGGGGCATTGTGGTGGCCGGTGACGGCGCCGCCGACCCGGCCGGGCTGGCCCGGCTCGGGGCCGAGGCGGGCTGGCCGCTGCTGGCCGAGCCGTCGTCCGGAGCGCGGCACGGCCCGGCTGCGCTGACCGCCTACCAGTATCTGCTCGACTCGCGGGACTTCCTGGCCGCGCACCAGCCCGAGCTGGTGATCTCGGCCGGGCGGCCGGGCCTGTCCCGCGGGCAGACGGCGCTGCTCCGCAGGCCCGGCAGCCGGCACATCGTTCTGACGGACGGCCCCGGCCGCTGGTCCGACCCGGCGCGGACGGCGACCGACGTGGCCGCGCGGGTCGTGCTCCGCGGTGCGACTGGCCCTGGCGACAGTGGCTGGCTCCGGAGCTGGCGCGAATCCGAGGTGGCGGCTCGGGAGGCTGCTGAAAAGGTCCTGGCCGCCGACGGCAGTCTCAGCGAGCCGGTGGTGGCCCGCGAGACTGGCGCGCTCGTGCCGTCCGGCGGACTGCTCTGGGTCGCCTCGAGCATGCCCGCCCGCGATCTCGACCGGTTCATGGCCCCGCGCTCCGACATCCGGGTGCTGGCCAGCCGCGGGGCGAGCGGCATCGACGGCCTGGTGTCCTCCGCGATCGGCGCTGCCCTGGCGCATCAGGCTGACGGCGGCGGACCCGCGACCGCGCTGCTCGGCGACCTGGCGCTGCTGCACGACGCGCCCGGCCTGATGATCGGGCCCTACGACGCGCGGCCGGACCTGTGCATCGTCGTGGTGAACAACGACGGCGGCGGGATCTTCTCAGCCCTGGAGCAGGCGGCCTTCCCCGACTCCTTCGAGCGGGTCTTCGGGACGCCGCACGACGCGGACCTCGCCGCGCTGGCCACAGCGGCCGGGCTGCCTCACCGGCGGGCGCAGCGGCCCGGCGATCTCCCCGCCGCGGTCGCCGGATCGGGCCTGCGGCTGGTCGAGGTCCGCACGGACCGTGCCGAGGTTGAGGAGCTCCGCCGGGCGCTCAGCGAGGCGTGCGCGGCCGCCCTGGCACGAGGCTAGTCCGTACGGAATCCGGCGGCGCCGGACGGGGGGCGATTTCGCGCTGCGGGCAACGGCGGCTTGGGAGGCCGGGCCGCCCCCGCGGGCACTCTGCAGTGGGACGGTGGGAGCGAGACCACGCTGGGAGGACGATCAATGACCGCCGCAGACCTGTTCGATCTCGAGCGATTCGTCGCTGCCCAGGATGCGGGAGGCGCGTACGGCCAGGCCGTCGCCGAATTGCGGCGCGGCCGGAAGACGAGCCACTGGATGTGGTTCGTGTTCCCGCAGATCGCCGGACTCGGCCGGAGCCCGGCCGCGCAGCGGTACGCGATCAGCTCACTGGCGGAAGCGCGTGCCTACCTCGCACATCCGGTGCTCGGGCGACGGCTGACCGAGTGCGCCGGGCTTGTCTGCGCGGCCAGGGGGAGCAGTGCCGAGGAAATCTTCGGCGGCATCGACGCGATGAAGCTGCGGTCGTCGATGACGCTGTTCTGGCGGGCAGATCCGGCGGCGGGCGTGTACTGGCAGGTTCTTGAGGGCTTCTTCGGCGGGACCCCGGACGCCGCGACCGACGAGATCCTCGGCAGCTGACGCAGCTCAGCTTGCCTGATCGATGTCCACTGGCGGCAGGTCACCGATCTCGCGCTTGCTCAAGGTGAGGCGGATGCCGTCGTCGGCCAGTGCAGCGACGGCCGCGATGGGGATCGCCACCTGCTTGCGTCCCCACAGGTGCCCTTCGGAGAGCAGCACGTGCGTCACGTGCCGGCTGAGGGGGTCGACCACGAGCCCCTGGACGTGCCCGATGCTCCCGTCGGTCGCGTGGACGTGCTCGCCCCGGCGTACTTCCACTTCGCCGAGCGGCACCGTGTCATAGCTGATCGAGGGCGGGATGCCGGCCTCGGTGCCGATGCCGCCCAGGCTGTAGTACGGCCACGCCAGGACCTCGGCAGGCTGGTACGGCCCGTACGTCCCGGCCGACGAGATGAACTCGGTCTCCTCGGCGGAGTCCAGCTGCTCGAACTCGGCCTGGGTGCAGGCGAGCCGGACCCCGTCCGGTGCCGGCTCGGCAAGCCCGATCGGCACCAGGCGGCCGAGGCCGCTCCAGTGCGCCGGGTCGACGACGAGGTGCGTCGCCGCCTTCGCGACCGGGTCGACCACGAGCCGGGAGATGCGCCCGCACGCACCGTCGGCGCAGCTGACCTGAGTCCCGATGGCAAACGACATCGGCTGTGCCTCGGTCATGGCAGATCCTGGCCCTTCCTTCTCGGCTGACGCGGCGAACAGACTGCCGCTTGCGGTCATACCCCCCAGCTCCGGTGTCATCCGGGCCGTGACGGTCTGGGCTGTCCCCGGCGTTTCCCCGTCGAAGAGTGCCGATGACCCGGGATTCTGCCAGCTGAGATAGTGCCCGGCTGCGGCACACTAGCGTGATGGACGCAGACCTGGTCGTTGTCGGGGCGGGCGCGCTCGGGCTCAGTACCGCACTGCACGCCGCTCTGCTCGGCCGCGACGTCGTGGTGGTCGAGCGGCACTCAGCCGGATCGCAAGCCTCGGGACGGGCAGCCCGGCCTGTTCAAGTCGGTGCAGGCGGACGAACTGCGTACCCGGCTGGCACGCCGCAGCATCAACCTGGCCCTGACGTTCGCCGAGTGGGCCGGCGCCGAGCTCCCGGTCGAGCAGTCCGGCAGCTTCCTCATCGCGCGGACTGACGAGCACCGGGCGTACCTGCGCGCCGAGGCGCGCCAGTCCGCGACCTGGGAAGTGACTCTCCGCGAGGCCGCGCCGGGCGAGCTCGCCGCCCGGGTGTCGTACTACGACGGTGACAGCAGCGCACTCGCCTTGTGGTGTCCCGAGGACGTGTATATCGAGGAACCATCCAGCCTGGTCCGCGCCTATGCGGCCGCCGGCCAGCGCCACGGGATGGTGCTGCTCGAGGACGAGGCCGTTGTCGCGATCACCGTGTCCGCGAGCGGAGTGACCGGCGTCGAGACCACGCGGCGCACCATCACCGCGCGCAGCGTAGTGGATGCCGCAGGTGCCTGGACCCGCCAGGTCGCCGCGCTCGCTGGTGGCGACATCGCCATCGCGCCGGTCCGTCACCAGCTGCTCATCACCAGCCAAGCCGCGGACATCAGCCCGGCCGACCCCATCTGCCGCATCGTCGACGCGGCGGTATACCTGCGGCCGGCTGGGGCGGCCTGATGGCCGGCGGATTCGAGCCGGCACCGCTGCCGGCCGACCCGCGGGCCGAGAGCGGCGCTTTCAGCACTGACGACCTGCCGCTGGACCTGACGGCCCTGAGGGCGATGACTGATCAGATCGCGGCGGAGGCACCGGCCGTCGGCGGAACCGTCGCAGAGCACCGGGGCGGGCTGTTCACGATGACGCCGGACGGCCGGTTCGTCGCCGGACCGGTGCCGGATGTTCCGGGGCTGTGGGTCGCCAGCGGCTGCAACGGCTCGGGATTCTCGTCGTCACCCGCCATCGGCGAGGCACTGGCGGGCTGGATCTGTGATCAGCCGCGGCGGCTCGACATAGGCGCGCTGTCGCCCGGGAGGTTCGGCCCGGTGACCGAGAGCGAGCTGGTCCGGGCAGGCTGCTGGCAGTACGCCCACTATTACGATCCGCCGGCCGCGGCGCCCTGACGGAGCGAGGTCGCGGGCTCAGCGGCGTGTCTCGGCCACGTGCATCCGGATGATCGAGTCGTAGTCCGGGTCGGGGACAAGGCCGAGCCGGGCTGCCCGCTCGGTTCGGAACCTGGCGGGCCAGCCAGTGACGATGGCAGCCGCCGCCGGGTCGGGGATCCAGTCGATAAGCGCGGCGGTCTCCGGGCCGGCGACTCGCTCAAGCGCGGCCGCCATTCCGCCGGCGCTGATCGTCAGGGCCGGCAGATTGACCGGGCTCCGGTCGGCCCACTCTGCATCGGTCGCCGTCGCGGCGCGCAGCAGGCCGCTGACAGCGCGGGCCGGCGAGGCAATCGCGACCTCTGTTCCCGGATCTACCGGGCAAGTGGCGCGCTTGCCCGCCAGCGGCTCCCGGATGATTCCGGACAGGAAGCCCGAGGCAGCCGCGTTGGGCTGGCCTGGCCGTACGCTGACGGTCATCAACCGGACCGTCCGGCCGCGGACGAAGCCCTTGCGGGTGTAGTCGGCCAGAAGCTGCTCGCCGATGACCTTCTGCGCGCCGTAGCTCGACTGCGGATTCGGCATTGTCAGGTCGTCCACGACCGCCGGCAGCGGATGCGCCGCCGACCCGCCGAAGACCGCCAGCGAGCTGGCGAAGACGACGACAGGCTCACCGCGAGCAGCCCGGCAGCGTTCGAGAAGCGACTCGGTAGCCCGCAGGTTCGCCCGGATGCCAAGGTCGAAATCCGCCTCGCATGCCGCGCTCACTGCCGCGGCCAGGTGAAAGATCACATCCGCCGCAGCTATCTCGTCGCGGCCGGCGCCCGTGGCGGCGAGATCGGCCAGCTCTCCGCTGATGACCCTGACGCGCTTATCCGCCGCCAGGTCCGGGGGAGCAGGCAGCCGGTCGAGCAGCGTCAGCCTCGACAGCGGCCGCTCCCCGACGCCGGCTACATCCAGCGAGCTGGCCTCAAGGAGCCGCCCGGCAAGTCGTGCGCCAAGGAAGCCCGCGCCTCCGGTGATCACCACGCTCGCCACGATCTCTCCAGCCTGCGCGGGGACAGCCGCGAATACAGTGATGCTATGTCCGTGTGCCGGCCCGGCCGCTGAGCAGCTGGCATGCCGCCCCGCGAGCCTTCCGTCGCGGAGATACTCCGCCGTGTGCCGCCTGCCCGGCAGGACGGCACTGAACTGCGCGCAACTGTCCGTGCTCTGCGGACGGCCGGCCGCGTTCTCACCGGTGTGCTGGACGACGACCCGACCGGGTCGCAGGCTATGCGAGGCGTGGATGTCGTCACGGTGGCGGACGAGACGGCTTACGCCGCCGCGCTCACCCGCCCGTCCGCCGCCTGCTTCGCGCTGACCAACACACGCAGCATGGCGGAGCCGGAAGCAGCCGCGCTTACCGCCCGGGCGGCGCGTGGCCTCGTTGCCGCGGCACGCGGACGCGGCCGCATCCAGCTGGTGAGCCGCAGCGACTCGACACTTCGCGGCCACCTGGTGGCCGAGGTGACAGCGCTGCAGGAAGTTCACCGCGAGGAGCACGGCTGCGGCTACGATGCGGTCCTTCTGGTACCTGCCTTCCTCGAGGCCGGCAGGCTGACGCTTTCTGACATCCAGTGGGCCCGTGGCGAAAGCGGCGACTATGTTCCCGCCGGGCAGACCGAATTCGCCCGCGATCGCGCCTTCGGCTACTCGTCGTCCGACCTGAAGGACTTCATCGCCGAGAAGTCCGGCGGACTGACTGGTCGCGACGACGTCGCCAGCATCGGCCTGGCCGATATCAGAACCGGCGGTCCGGAGCGTGTCGCGGACCTGCTCGCTGGCCTGCCGCGCGGCGGCTGGGTGGTAGTGAACGCGGCCGCCTACACAGACCTGGAGGCTGTCGCCTGCGGCGTACTGCTGGCCGAGGACGCTGGAAGGTCGTTCCTGTTCCGCACCGGTCCGTCGTTCGTGCGCGCGCTGACTGGCACTGAGCCGGCGGCGCCGCTGCGGGACGGGCAGCTCTGGCCAGGCCCGCGGCCAGGCGGAAACGGCCTGATCGTCGTCGGGTCCCACGTCGGGCTGACCAGCCGGCAACTCGCCGTGCTTCGCGGGCAGGGCGGCATCACCGCGGTGGAGCTGAGCGTTCCGGCCATTCTCGGCGGTCAGCCGGCCGTAGTGACAGAGACCGCCCGCCAGGTCGTCGCCGCGCTCGGCCAGTCCGACGTCGTGCTCTACACCAGCCGTGCAGTCGCCGTTAGCAGGAGGCCGGGCAGCACCGGGGAAGCAGATAGTCTCGCCGTCGCACGCGAGGTGTCCGCTGCGGTCGCCCGGACTGTCCGCCAGGCGATAGCGGGCCGCCCGGCCTGGGTGCTGGCGAAAGGCGGCATCACCGCGCATGACGTGGCGGTGCACGGCCTCGGAATCCGACGTGCCGAAGTAGCCGGACAGTTGTTCCCCGGCATGATCTCGGTTCTGTGGCCCGCCGATGCTGCCGCCGAGGCGATCGGCATGCCTTACGTGGTCTTCCCTGGCAACACCGGCGACGACAGCACGCTGGCGCAGGCCGTAGCTATCTTGCGGGCTAAGTCCGGAGAGTTACCCGCACGCTAGGACGCCGTTCACAGCGCCACCCCTGGAATCATGAGGTTCATGCAGTTCCGGAAGGCGAGCGACCGGATGGCGTCCTGGAGCTGCCCGGTTTGCCGGGAGCCACTCACGCTGACAGGTGACAGCCGCCGGTGGGAGTGCCCCGCCGGTCACTCCTTCGACGTGGCTCGCGAGGGTTACGTCAATCTGCTCCTGCCCCAGCACCGGCGGAGCCGGCAGCCAGGTGACGACGCGGAGATGGTCAGCGCCCGGCGGCGGTTTCTCGCCACGGGCGCTTACGACCCGATGTCGACGGCACTGGCGGAAGTGATCTCCGCGCGAGTTCCGGTCACGGTGCTGGACGTGGGCTGCGGCGAAGGCCGGCACACGCGCTTCATCACAGCCCCGGTGGTGCAGGGCGTCGATGTCGCCAGGGCAGCCGTGGCCGCAGCCGCCCGCACCGACCATGACGGATGGTACGCGGTGGCGAGCGCAGCGGACCTGCCCGTGGCGCGGAGCAGCGTCGACGCTGCGATGGTGGTGTTCAGCCCGGTGATCCCGGCCGAACTGGCCAGGGTGATCAGGCCGCGGGGCGTCGCGGTCCTCGCCCATCCCGGCCCCGCGCATCTGGACAACCTGCGCGCCCTGGTTTACCCGGACGCCCGGCCCCATGACCCACGCTCACCGCTTGCGGACTCGAGTGCGTGGTTTACCGTGACCAGCCGTCAGTCGGTTACCTTCCCGGTCGTGATCACAAATCCGTCAGGGCTACACGACCTGTACTCCATGACGCCCTACCGGTGGCACGCACCGCGCAACATCGAGGACCGCCTGGCCGCTGCCAGTAACCAGTTCACGACCACGGCAGATATCCGGATTACCGTCTACGAGCGGTCGCACCTGTGACCCTGTGACGCGATGCGCTTGGCCGCGCTTTCCTGAGGGCCAGCTCGACGGCGCGGGCCGGGCATCGCGCCGGCCGAGGTCCTAGGACAAGACGCGAAGCCGGACCGTCTCGTCGCGAGCGCGCAGCTGGTCCTCGACAGCCGGCGGATAGTCGATGGCGATGTCCGTCAGGGCGTAGCCGTAGTCGCCGCGGGTGCCAAGCAGCTGCGCCTCGACGTTGACGCCGTGCGCGGCCAGGACGGTGTTGATCTCGGCCATGACGCCCGGCACATTGCGGTGCACGTGCGCAAGCCGGTGCGTGCCTGCCAGCGGCGGCAGCGAGACCTGCGGCAGGTTAACCGACAGCGAGGTGCTGCCCACGGCCAGGAAGTCCGCGACCTTGCCGCCGACGAAAGCGCCGATATCAGCCTGCGCCTCCTCGGTGGAGCCGCCGATATGCGGGGTCAGGATGACGTTGGGCAGGCCGCGCAGCACGGACACGAACTCCTCGCCGGCTGCCTTGGGCTCCTCGGGGAAAACGTCGACGGCAGCGCCGGCGAGGTGGCCGGATATCAGGCTCCGGCGCAGCGCCGAATGGTCGACGACGAAACCGCGGCACAGGTTCAGGAACAGCGAGCCCGGCCGCATCCGGGCGAATTCCTTCTCGCCGAACAGCGAGCTGTTCGACGGCCGGCCGTCGACATGGAGCGTCACGATGTCGGAGACCTCGAGCAGGTCCTCCAGACTCAGGCAGCGCCGGGCATTGCCGAGAGCCAGCTTGTCGGCGGTGTCGTAGAACACCACGCGCAAGCCGATCGCCTCGGCGACGACCGACAGCTGAGCGCCGATGTTGCCGTAGCCGACGATGCCGAGCGTACGTCCGCGTACCTCGTGAGCACCGCGGGCGGACTTGTCCCAGACGCCGGCGTGCATCTTCTGGTCTTTCTCGGTCAGCCGCCGGGTCATGCCGATTATCTCGGCGAGCGCAAGCTCGACCACGCTGCGGGTGTTGGAGTAGGGCGCGTTGAAGACCGCGATCCCGAGCAACGATGCCGCCGTCAGGTCAATCTGGTCGGTGCCGATGCAGAAAGCCCCGACCGCGAGCAGGTCAGGCGCGCTCTCCAGAACCCGTGCCGTCAGCCGGGTCTTCGAGCGTATGCCGATCAGCGCCACGCCCGGCAGCTCGGCAGCAAGCTCGGCCTCATCTAGCGCCGAGGACCGCCGGACAACCTCGAGGCCAGCGTCCTCGAGGAGGCGGGCGGCTTCGGGATGGATGTTCTCCAGGAGCAGCGCCTTCACCCGCACAGGGTATTAGACGGCCCGCCGGTGCCCGGCCGCGGCATCAGCCGCGGTCAGCCGCTGAGCACCTTGCGGATGCGCTCCGGGCCGGCCGCCAGCAGCAGCGTCGGCAGCCGCGGGCCGGTGTCGCGGCCGATCAGAAGCCGGTACACCAGGGCGAAGAAAGCGCGTTGCGCTGCTCTCAGCTCTGGTGTGGGCGGCGCATCCGCGGGCAGTCCTGCCTGCAGCTTCGGCACCGCGTAGACCAGCCGGGAGAGCCCTTCGAGCGACCAGTGCTCGTCGAGGCCGGCCAGCAGGAAGTCCAGCGCGGTACGCTGATCGGGCGTCAGCGCCGCCAGGGCAGCGGCATCTGCCTCGTCGGCAAGCCGCGTCTGCTGGTCCGCGGCGAGCTGCGTGGCGACCCAGTGCTGTGCGCAGTCAAGACGCGGCCTAACCTCGTCCAGCGACGTCATCGGCTGTGCCGGGTCGAGCTCGCTGAGGATGCGGAGCATCTGGTCGCGATCTCCAGTGGTGATGTCGGCAACCGACGCGAGGGTCCGGTACGGCAGCGGGCGCGGCGTGACCGGCAGCCGGCCAGCCGCCGTCCGGATCGCACGGTCGTAGGAGCCTGCGTCCAGACTCGAGGCAGTCCCGTCCGCCGTCTTGCGCGCGACCGCATCCCACTCGTCGTACAGCCGCTGGATGTCCTGGTCGAACGCCACCGAGAAGGACTGCTGGGGCCGGCGCCGCGCGTACAGCCAGCGGAGCACGGGCACCTCCATGATCTCGAGCGCGTCGGCCGGAGTCGGGACACCGCCGCGCGAGCTCGACATCTTCGCCATGCCGCTGATCCCGACGAAGGCATACATCGGGCCGATCGGCTGCTCGCCGCCGAAGATCTCGCTGACCAGCCGCCCGCCGACCGTGAAGGACGAGCCGGGAGCCTGATGGTCGACGCCGGAAGGCTCGAAGATCACGCCCTCGTACGCCCAGCGCATCGGCCAGTCGACCTTCCAGACGAGCTTTCCGTTGCGATGGTCGGACAGCAGGACGGCCTCGTGGTGCCCGCAGGCGCAGGTGTAGGTGAGCTCGGTGGTCGCGTCGTCGTAGCCGGTCACGATCGTGAGGTCCCGCTCGCACACCGAGCAGTACGGCTTGTAGGGGAAGTAGCCTGCGCTCGTCGCGCCGTCTTCCTCGGCGGCGGCGCCGGATCCCTCCTCGGCCGCTGCCTCGGCGGCGGCCTCCGCAGAGAGTGCTTCCTCGGCGGCGGCGTCGTCGCCGGCCCGCTCGTCCAGGCCGGCCGCAACCGCAGCTGCCGCGGGCCGCGGCCGGGTGCGGTACTCCGCCAGCACTGCGTCGATCCGCGCGCGCTCGCGCATCGCGAGCAGGACCTGCTCCACGTACGCACCCGAGGTGTACATCTGCGTCTGGCTGATGCCGCGGAACTCAACGCCGAGGCGCTGCAGCGCGTCCGCCATAGGCGCCTTGAAATGCTCAGCCCAGTTCGGGTACGAGCTGCCCGGCGGCGCCGGGACGGATGTCAGCGGCTTGCCGACATGCTCGGCCCAGGACGGGTCCACGTCAGCGGGCACCCTGCGCAGCCGGTCGAAGTCGTCCCAGGACAGGATGTGCACGCACTCGACACCGCGCCGGCGGATCTCGTCCGCGACCAGGTGCGGCACCATCACCTCACGAAGGTTGCCCAGGTGGATGGGGCCGGACGGACTCAGCCCTGAGGCGACGACGACAGGCCTGCCCGGCGACCGGCGGCCAGCCTCGGCAATGACCTCGTCGGCGAAGCGGTTCACCCAGTCGACGTCGGGCTTGCGCTGTGCCACAGCTGGTATGTCCTTCCTCACGCGGCATCGGGGGTATTGCCGTAGCCTACAAAGCCCTGGCCGGTCCGGGACCTGCGGCAGCCCGCAGCTGCCCCGCGCCACCCGTCAGCCCGGCGTCTGGCAGTGCTAGCCCTCCAGCGCCCGGCGCATCGGGCGGAATTTCGTCTCGGTCTCGGCGAGCTCGGAATCCGGCTGCGAGCCCGCCACGATGCCGCAGCCGGCGAACAGCCGGGCGCGACTGCCGTCGATCTCGCCACAGCGCAGCGCGATGGCCCACTCGCCGTTCCCGCGAGCGTCCACCCAGCCCACCGGGCCAGAATAACGACCGCGGTCCATGCCCTCGAGTTCGCGGATCAGATCCATCGCGTTCTCCGTCGGCGTGCCGCAGATCGCCGCCGTCGGGTGCAGGGAGGCTGCCAGGGCGAGTGCCGACGTGTCGCGGGCGAGCACTCCGGTCACCGATGTCGCGAGGTGCTGGTAGTCCGCCATTTGCAGCAGGAACGGCGCCGGGTCGACCCAGAGCTCCGCGCACAGCGGTGTGAGGAGGTCGCGCACTGACTCGACCGAGTAGCGGTGCTCCTCGGCATTCTTGGCCGAAGCGAGCAGCGCACTGGCCAGAGCCTCGTCAGCTGCCTTGCTGCCGCCGCGGCCCATCGTGCCGGCCAGTACCAGGGAGCTGACCTGGCCGCCCTCACGCCGGATCAGCAGCTCCGGCGTGGCACCGACCAGGCCCGCGCAGGAGAAGGTGAAGCAGCCGGGTGAGCGCTCCGCGAGCCGCTCGAGCAGAACCCTGATGTCGATATCGGCGGACGCGAAGGCCTGCAGATCGCGGGCAAGCACAACCTTGCGCAGTTCCCCGGACCTGATCCTGGCCACAGCCGCCGCGACGACCTGCTCCCACTGCGGCGCGGTCAGGCTCCCGTCGCTCCACCGGACCTCGGCCGGGGTGGTCCGCGCACGCGGCGGCTCGACCTGCCCGGTTCCGCCAGCCGAGATCGTCGTCTGCCAGCTGATGCCGGCGCGCCGCCCGATGATAACGGCCGGCACGATGAGCAGGGAGCCGTCGGAGGCCGGATCGAAGGTGAAGCTGCCGAATGCCACCGGACCGGTGCCGGGAACGCCGACCTCGTCCCGGACGTCGGCGCTGTCGAAGAGCTCGGCCAGCCACTTCTCGCCTGCGGCGAACCGATCAACGCCGGCCGGAAGTGTAAGCCGGGCGGCCTCGCCCCAGCCGACCAGACCATCACCCTGGTGGATCCAGGCGGAGGGCTGCGGACCGGGGAGCCGGGAGAGCAGGTCACCGGGGTCGCCGATGCTGACGGTGCTGACAGTCAGGCCCCCCGGCATCGGCCGTTCCCGGCTGCTGCGCTCTACTTCCACGGCAGTCAACTCTACGTGCGGCCGCCGGCCATGCTGACCATGGGGACCTGCGGCCACCGGCAGCATCCGAGGGGATTACAGAACGCCCGCGAGCCGGAATCCCAGCCAGGCTGCCAGTACGCCGACCGCCAGGCTGCCGATGACATTCACGCCAGCCTCGCCCACGGCGCCGTCCTCGAGCAGCCGCACGGTCTCGTAGCCGAACGTCGCGAACGTGGTGAGACCGCCGCAGAAGCCGGTGCCGAGCAGCGCGAACACCACGGACGGAAGGCCGAGATGTCGCTCGGCGCCGAGCAGGAAGCCCAGGATCAGCGAGCCTGCCATGTTGACCGCAAAGGTGCCCCACGGGAAGACGCTGTCGTGCCGCGCCTGCACCATCCGGTCGGTGAGGTACCGGGCAGGGGCGCCGATCATGCCACCCGCCAGCACAGCGAGGACGATCACGGCGTGCTGCCGCCCACGGTGGCGCTGCCGGCCGGGGTCTCGCCACCGGTGTAGGTATGCACGTGCACGTCGTCCACGATCACCAGGCCGCCAGTGACCAGGTCGGCGACTTCGTCGAGGAACTCCTCGGTGCGCTCAGCGGTGTCCACGATGATGATCGCGATCGGCAGGTCCTCCGACAGCGACAGCAGCCGGCTGGTGTGGATGCGGGATGCCGCACCAAAGCCCTCGATGCCGCGGAAGACGCTGGCCCCGGCCAGGCCGCGCTGATGCGCCCGGTGGACGATCTCGGCGTACAGCGGCTTGTGGTGGTAGCGGTCGGACTCGCCGATGAAGATCGTGATGCGCCGCGCCGGGCCCTGAAGCCTCACTGGTCACCTCCGTCGCGCCGGTCCCGCCGGTCGCGAAGGCGGCCAGGCAGTCCGGCGGCCATCCTGGCACCCCTCATTCCACACCATACGGCGGTCACCGCAGCCACGATGCTGCTCAGCGCGTAGGCATCCGCCAGGGCTACCGCGTGGCCGGTCAGCAGCGTCATCACCCCGCCGGCATAAGTGGAGAAGGTCGTGTACCCGCCGAGCAGGCCTACCCCGAGCAACGGGCGCAGCAGCCGCCGCGGCGGCCATACCTCCAGCAGGTAGACCATCACCAGGCCGAGGAGGAAGCAGCCGGACACGTTGACCGCGAAGATGGCCCAGGGGAACCCGTTACCCGCCGGGAACGCCGACGACAGGCCGTAGCGCGCCAGGCTTCCGGCCGCGCCGCCAACTGCGACGGCGGCCAGGTCGGCCACGCCGGGACCGGATGCGCTATGCCGACGGGCTGCAGGCTCGGGGCGCGCGAGGACTCGCTCCGTGTCTGGCACGTGCCCCCCTTGCTCGTCCTGACCTCCGAACAGAGTAAACGGCCGTGACGAGGGGCTGACCAGCGGGCACGTGCATCCGCGTCAGAGCAGAGAGAGCTGCTCCGGCTCGGCGGCCACGGCCGCGCTGATCTGTGCCGGGCCCACCGAGGGCCGCTGACTGCCGCGGCTCGGCTCGCCAGCGCGCTGCCCGGGCCCGCTGCCTCGCATGGGCCTGGAAACGCGGCGCGCGCCGGCCGGTGTCGTCCGTCCGACGCCGTAGCGACGGGCTAGCTCGGCAACCTGCCCGGCGATCTCGCGCTGGTATGCCTTCGGCGCATAGGCGCGGGCTCCGTAGAGCTCGCGGTAGGCGTCCACGAGGTCGGGATGGGTCTGAACGAGCCAGCGCTGGAACCACTCCCGCGCTCCCGGCCGCAGGTGGAGCACGATCGGCGTCACGTGCGTCGCCCCCGTGGCAGCGATCGCGCGGACGGCGGCCGCCAGCTGGTCCGGCGCGTCAGACAGGTAGGGGAGCACCGGGCCCATGAGCACGCCGCACTGCAGCCCGCGCCCAGTGAGCGCGGCGCAGACCGCGAGCCTCCGGTCGGGGCTCGGCGTGCCGGGCTCGACAGACCGGGAAAGCGATTTATCGATAATTCCTACGGACACGTTCAGGCCCACGTCGGTCACCTCCGCGGCCCGCGCAAGCAGGTCGATGTCCCGCAGCAGCAGCGTGCCCTTGGTCAGGATGGAGAACGGGTTCCTCGCCTCTGTCAGTGCGGTAATGATGCCCGGCATCAGCTGATATCGGCCCTCGGCTCGCTGGTAGCAGTCGACGTTGGTCCCCATCGCGATGTGCTCGCCTGCCCACCGCGCCGAGCGCAACTCCTTACGGAGCAGCTCAGGCGCGTTGACCTTCACCACGACCTGACTGTCGAAGTCGTGTCCGGAGTCGAACTCCAGGTAGGTGTGCGTGTTCCTGGCAAAGCAGTTGTGACTGACCACGCCGTCGGCGATGAAGTCACCGGTACCAGTGGTGATGTCATACATCGGCAGGTCGAGGCCCAGAGGCTCGACCGAGACAACCTTCAGCCGGGCGTCGCTCGTGACGGCCAGGCCCTCGATCATCCGCTTGCGAGTGATCGCGGGATCCACCGAGTGGAAGAGCCTCAGCCGCTCCTTCAGCCCGCCGCGCAGCCTCAGCACCCTAAGCCCGCTGGCACGCGTGACCGGCTCAGTAGCGACATCGAAGCCCAGCGCGGACATCGACGATACGGTCCAGTCGATAATCGACGAGTCGGTGGCGGAGATGCGCAGGATCCCGCCGCTGCAACTGCCCTCCGCGTCGAAGATGCCGGCCAGGAAGCCCTTCCGCCAGTCGAGGCTCGGCGCAGCGGGCCACTCAGCGCAGGTCACGGCAGCGGTGCCGGTCCCCAGCTCGGCTCGGTACCTGCTGGCCCGCCGGAGGGCTTCCGAGGCACCGGCGTCAGCATGACCGTCGCCGCGAGTCATTCCGCGGAGGTACCCGCGCCGGTAATCGGCCGATACCTTGGGCGGCTCGGCGAACGCGCCGACGCCCGCAAGTTCGTTGCTAGCGGTCAGGTGCGGCCTGGCCGCGCTGCCATGCTCGGCGCCGGTGACGTACTTCCAGCCCCGACCGGTCAGGAATCGGTGATCTGCGCTCGCGATCAGCCTGGTGCCGTCGGCCAGCGTGATCCGGTAGCCGGGCTTGACGGTCTGCCAGTGCGCGAGCACGGTCGTCGGGATGTAGCGCCGGTAAGGGCCCTGCCGGATCGTGCCGTAGATCGCGTCCCCGACCTGCACCTCGGCTATGGGCCTGGTGCGGCCGTCGGCCATCAGCACCGGCGTCTGGCCCTCGAGGCAGTAGACACATGCATGAGTGCAGCCCCGGTAGGGGTTGATCGTCCACTGGAACGGCATCCGGGACGCCTGCGGCACCTTGCTGATGATGCTGCGGGCATGGACCTCGTGGAACGTGATCCCGCGGAAACCCGGAGTGTCGAAGGTCCGCGTCACCACCGTCTCGCGGGCGAAGAGCGCCTGCTGCGCGCCGGCCGTCCCGGCAGCCAGGCCTGCAGACTCATCGTCCTCTACTCGCAGCGAATCCCAGCGCATGATGGCGATACTAGAATAGATTTTCGAGTGACTCAAATACAGTTTCGAGTCCGCGGGTATTACGGCCCGCTCACGCGTGACATGGCAGTCAGCTGACGACTTCCTCTTGCCGGCGGCAAAGGCCTGGTAAAGAATCGGGGGAGGGGCGGCTAGCAATAGCCGCCCGCGACGCATAACTGTCTGGCCGGAGGTGGCGCTGTGGCCCTGTCGATGGAAGAGCAGCGCATGCTGGACGAGATGGAGCGGCAGCTCGCCGTCGATGACCCGAAGCTAGCGTCCCGCTTCTCTTCATTCGGGCAGGCGCGGCGGGCCGGTGTGTTCACGTCGGCGCGAGCAAAGACGATCACCGGGCTGCTGGCGCTTGCCCTGATCGCGGCCGTGACGATCATGATGTTCGTGATCAGCCCGTACGGCAGCGGCCACCGCGGCAGTCCGCCCCGTTCGACACCGTCATCCGCAACGCGGGGATCAGGGTCGTCCGCGCACCCGAGCGGCTCGTAGGCGCTTTCGCCTAACCGACGCCGCGCGCTTGCTCAGGACTCCCGCCAGAGCTGGAGCAGGTACTGCTCCATCCCCTCCAGTTGCTTGCGCGCCTGCTGGAAGTCGTCGCTCAGCGGATCGGAGAACTGCCGGAACAGCTCGCTGTAGCTCTTCAGTGCCGCTGCCCGGTTGCGGGTGTAGATCCGCACGCCGTAGTCGCCGACGCCACCCGACAACCGCAGGGCACCCACTGCCCGCTCCGCCGTCCCGGTGTCGACGCTCAGCTGGCCGCGCAGGTACAGCACGCACTTGGCCTCGTCCTCGTAGCCGTCGCTGAACGGCGGCGGCGCGTCGTCCCACTCCTCGACGGTCAGCTGCACGCCAAGGTGCTCCTGAGCGCAGGCGACGATGAGCTGGTCCCGGCCCGTGCTGACAAGGGAGTCAGCCGGCGGCAGCAGCCCGTTCGGCGAGTCCAGGTCGGCGACCGGGTCGTGAACGCGGAGCATCAGCCGCTCGGGGAAGACCGGAATCTCCAGCCGAAGCAGCCTGCGGCTCACTGGCCCCCCTTGGGCGGTGAAGTGCGAGCAGTTCCCTGCCCGCAGCCTGGTGTTGGCGCACTTCCTGGCGGTCGTGCAATCCCGGATACGGGTACTCCCTGACCTACAGAATGCTCCGAAGTGGGCCTACTTGCGTACTCAATGGGCCAGAAAGACGTGCCATACCGGCGACTTATCGCAGTCCGCCGCAGCGCCCGCTATCCTCCGGCCATGACGCAGCCGGAGAGCGACACTAGCGGAATTACGCACCGTTACCTGCAGGCCGGCAGCCTGCGCATGCACGTGGCCGAGGCCGGCCAGGGGCCGCTGGTGATACTGCTGCACGGCTTCCCGGAGAGCTGGTATTCCTGGCGGCACCAGCTCACTGCGCTCGCCGAGGCCGGCTACCGCGCCGTCGCACCCGACCAGCGCGGGTACTGCGGAACCGGGCCAGTCGGCGATCCGGCCGATCCTGCCACCGTGGGCGACTACACCATGCTGCATCTGACCGGTGACGTGATCGCGCTGCTCGACGCACTCGGCGAGGACAGGGCTGTCGTCGTCGGTCACGACTGGGGAGCCCCGGTCGCCTGGCACACCGCGCTGTTCCGGCCGGACCGGGTGCGCGGTGTCGCCGGGCTCAGCGTGCCTTACCGGCCGCGCGGCAGCGCGCCGCCCATCCCGACGCTGCGAGCGGCGCTGGGGGAGAGCTTCTACATGGTGTACTTCCAGCAGCCCGGCGTCGCCGACGCCGAGCTCAGCCGGGATCCCGCAGTGACCTTCCGCAAGGTCCTCTTCAGCCTGTCCGGCGACGCCCCCTCCATGGGCCTGATCCCCGCGGGCGGCGGCTTCCTCGATGGCGCGGCCGATCCCGGGCAGCTACCCGGCTGGCTGACCCAGGGCGACATCGACGCCTACGTCGGGCAGTACGCCTCGTCCGGTTTCACCGGCCCGCTGAACTGGTACCGGAACCTCGATCGCAACCGGGAACTCACGGCCGCCTGGCAGCACGCGCCGATCGACGTGCCGGCGCTGTTCGTGGCCGGGGAGCGCGACCCGGTCATCGGATTCATCCGGCCGGATGCCCTGTCCGCTGCCCTGCCGAAGCTGACCAGATCGGTCATCCTGCCCGGTTGCGGCCACTGGACGCAGCAGGAACGGCCCGCCGAGATAAACGCCGAGCTGATCACGTTCCTGCATGGCCTCGGCTAGCCCCTAGGACCGCGCGAACACTCCTGGCGGCGGGACGGGGGACAGCTGCGCGTGCTCGTCGGTGATGGGCCTGGCCCCGCTGACGAACCGGGCGAGGTCGGCGCCGCCCGCCAGCCGGCCGGGGAACGGGTCGGCCGCGATCCGCCGGGCCAGGTCCGCAGGCGGCAGGTCGCGGTCCGAGGCGGCGAGCACCAGGTTGCCGAACCGCCGGCCGCGCAGCACGGCCGCGTCGGCGACAATGCACGCCGTCCGGAAGACCGCCAGCGCAGAGGCTGTCCGGGCCCGCGCGTGCGCGAGTGGCGGCCCGTCGCCGACGTTGGCGGCGAAGATCCCGTCCGACGCGAGCACCCGGCGCGCCGCAGTCACGAATTCCACCGAGGTGACGTGCGCGGGAGTACGGGCGCTGGCGAACAGGTCCGCGACGACGACGTCGAACGACGCCGCGGGCAGGCCCTCGAGTACCTCTCGGGCATCGCCGATCCGCAGGATGATCCGCCCGGACCGTGCGCCCGCGCGGCCAGCCGACCGGCGGCTGACCTGGCGCAGCGGCAGCCGTTCCCGGACCAGGTACACCAGGTCGGCGTCGGAGTCGACGGCAAGCTGAGGTGATCCCGGACGGCTGGCTGCCACGTAGCGCGCCAGCGACAGCGCGCCGCCGCCCAGGTGCAGCACCCGCAGCGGTGCCCCGTCCGGCGCAGCCAGGTCCAGCAGGTGACCGAGCCGCCGGACATACTCGAAGTCCAGGTAGAGCGGATCGTCGAGGTCGACGTACGACTGCGGCGTGCTGCCGACGAGCAGCGTCCAGGCCCGCGGCCGGTCGGGGTCTGCCAGCAACTCCACCGCGTCTGCCCGGCCGAGGCGGCGTACCGGCGGTGCCTCGTCTCTGTCCTGGTGGCCTGGCACTTAGTCGACGACAATCTCAGCGGAGTCGGTCAGCCGCAGCTTGCGCCGCGCCCGCTCGTAAAACGTCGTGTGCCCGAGGCGCACGACGGACGCGGCGCCGGGCCGCGGCTGCAGCTCGATCCGGTCGCCGGGGCTGACGCGCGCGGCCAGCTGGCCGTCGACCTCGACCGCCAGCTCGCCGCTGTCCGGCAGCAGCTCGATCAGCAGGCTGTCGCGGACCGACAGCACCAGCCCCCGGTTGTAGGCCGAGTGCGGCGCTGCCGGGGTGACCAGCAGCGCCTCGACCGACGGGCTGACGATCGGGCCGCCCGCGGAGAAGCTATACGCCGTCGATCCGGCGGGCGTCGCCACCACGATGGCGTCCGCGGCATAGCTGACGAACGGGTGACCCGACACCCGGACGGCCACCCGCGCGGTCGGATTGCCGGGGAACCGCACCAGGGCAATGTCGTTGAACGCGGTCACGACGCTGTCCCCGACGGTCGCGTCTACGGCAAGCCGCGGCTCGACAGTGAACTCCCGCGCGTCGACGGCGGACAGCGCTGCCGGCAGCTCCGGCACGTCGATTTCGGCGAGGAAACCCAGCTTGCCGAGGTTCACGCCGAGCACGGGGGCAGGCTGCCTGTCGGCCAGCCGCATCGCCCGGAGCATGGTGCCGTCGCCGCCCAGGCTCACGACCAGGTCGGAGCGGCGGCCGAGCTCGACGTCGCTCACCCCGAGGGCGGCGCAGTTCAGACGCTGGATCTCGGAGTCGATGCCGAGCACCTGGATGCCGCGGCGCGTAGCCCAGTCCAGCACGGCGGCCACTGCCTCGGCCGAATCGCGCTTCGGGTGCAGCACCATGCCTACAGCGTGCATGTCACCGGTAACCCTACTGCGGGAGCGTTTCGTCCCGGCCGGGCGGCATAAACCAGGCCGGCGGAACGGTTGAAGCCTGGCTGGCGGGCTAGAACTGGCGTCAGGCGGCCAGACGAGGGAGGTACTGCCATGAAGGCAGTCCGGTTCGATCACTACGGCGGCGTCGACGTACTGCACGTCGCCGACGTGCCGGTTCCCGAGCCCGGACCCGGTCAGGTCCTGGTGCAGGTCAAAGCGGCGGGCATCAACCCTGGCGAGGCCAAGATCCGGGACGGCCTGATGGACGCGCGCTTCCCGGCGACGTTCCCGTCTGGCGAGGGCAGCGACCTGGCCGGCATAGTCGCCTCGGTCGGGACCGGAGTCACCGCCTTCGCGGCCGGCGACGAGGTCATCGGCTGGACCGACGAGCGGGCCAGTCAAGCCGAATACGTCGTCACCAAGGCAGCCGACCTGACGGCGCGGCCGCCGGAGGTGCCGTGGGAGGTGGCCGGCAGCCTGTTCGTCGTCGGGGCGACCGCCTGGGCGGCCGTGCGGGCTGTCGCTCTCGCGCCGGCAGACACGCTTGTCGTCGCAGGCGCCGCCGGCGGCGTCGGCAGCATCGCCGTCCAGCTCGCCCGGCTGGCCGGAGCGACCGTGATCGGGCTGGCCAGCCCGGCGAATCACGACTGGCTCGCCGCGCACGGTGTCACGCAGGTCAGCTACGGCGAGGGCGTCGCGGACCGCATCCGGCAGGCAGCCGCGCAGGTCGATGCCTTCGTCGACACCGTCGGCAGCGACTACGTGCGGCTGGCACTCGACCTGGGCGTGAAGCCGTCGCGCATCGACACGATCGCGAACTACGCGGCCGTGCAGGAGTTCGGCGTCAAGGCGGACGCAAGCGCGGTCGGCTCCAGCGCGGCAGTCCTCGCCGAACTCGCCGGGCTGGTCGCGGACGGGAAGCTCGAGGTGCCGATCGCCGCGACGTACCCGCTGTCGCAGGTGCGCGAGGCCTATACCGAGCTGGCAGGCGGGCACACGCGCGGCAAGATCGTGCTCATCCCGTAAGCCCGCCGCGGGCCCTGGCCTCCTGCCAGAGCTCGCTGTACTGCCGGGCGGCCACGCTGCGCGGGGCGAACGCCGTCACCGGCGCCCGGTGCACGGACATCTGCTCGATGACCGACAGCGCGCCGATCGCGGTGGCTGCGAAGTCGCTTCGCTCGGCCGGCAGCTCGGCGGCGATGCGCGTGTGCAGCCGCTTGCGCCGGTCGATCATGGAGAAGAAGGCCAGTACGTCCGGCCGGTGGCCAGAAAAGCCCGCGACGAACTCGGTCAGCTGATCGAGCGTGCGGACCGACAGCGTGGTCGGGATCAGCGGCACCAGCAGCAGGTCGGCGGCATGCAGCACGCTTTCCGACAGCAGCGAGATGCTCGGCGGGCAGTCCAGGAAGATGACGTCGTACTCGCCCTTCAGTGGAGCGAGCAGGCTGGCCAGCCTGCGTTCCGGCCGCTTGGCCGAGTCGAGCAGCAGGTCCAGGTTGCGGTACGTGAAGTCGGCGGGCAGCAGGTCGAGACCGTCGTAGTCGGTGCCCTTGATCGCCGCGCCGACCGACCGGGTGCCGCGGATCAGTGCCTTGCCGCCGCCCTTCACCCGCGGCTTGATCCGGAACTGGAAGCTCGCCGCGCCCTGCGGGTCCAGGTCCCACAACAGCACCCGGTAGCCGTCGCGAGCGGCGAGGTAACTCAGGTTCACCGCCGCGGCCGTCTTGCCGACGCCGCCCTTGATGTTGTAGGTCGCGAAGATCCTCACGCGACTGCCGCCCGGCTGAGACTGGCCAGGCGCGCCTGGCTGGCCGGGCTGGCGAAGGCCGCGAACCTGCTGTCGAACTCCGCTCTGGCCGCGCGCTGGCGACCAGCCAGGCCCGCGGCGATCTCGCCCATCGCGAGCAGTGTCTGTGCTGGCACCGTGCGGTCTGCCAGCATCCGGGTGGCGAACAGGTAGATCTCGGTCCGCTGCACTTCGGCGTCCTGGAATGCGCCCAGGCAGTCCTGCAGCGCCTTCAGCTCACGGACTGCCTGCCAGCGCTGCGCCGGATCGTGCAGCGGACCGAACATCTCGACTAGGTAGCGCAGCTCCTTGCAGCGCTTGCGCAAGTCGTGGAGGCTCGCCGGGGGAGAGCTGCCGGTGATGCGCTGCCCGGTGCGCAGCGCCCGGCGCTGTGCGGCGGCGATCCGCTCGGCAGCCAGCTGCGCGACCGTCGGGCGCTTGCGGGAGCCCCGCACTCCGGAAAGTGCAGCCCGCCAGTCCGCAGTCAGCCGGGCGAACCGCGGCGACCGGAGTCCGCGGCTGAGCTTGCGGTACTCGGCAGCTCGCGAGCGCTCGAGGTAGTCGCGGAACGGCGCCAGGTCACTGACGGCTGCTCCGATCAGGTCCGCTGCCATGGCGTCGAACTCCAGCAGGTAGACATCAAGGTCCCTGGTGGGCGTGGTCAGATCGCCCAGCCAGCGGAACTCCGGCCGGAACTGCCCGGCGATCCCGGCGGGCAGGGCGCTACCGCAGAGCTTGAGCGCCGAGCGGGTCCACCGCACGGCGATGCGCAGGTCGTGCAGGAACTCGGTGTCGATGTCGCGGACCGTGCCGGTCACGTTCGCCTCGAGCGAGTCGAGCTGCGCCGTCAGGATCGCCGCCAGTGCCCTGGCCGCCGGCATCGGCGCGCTGAGCTCCACGGCAGCAGCCTTGCCCGGCAGCTCGCCGGCCCGGCGTCCGGTAGCCGCGAGCGCGGCCTCGAGCGCGGTGCCGCGGCTTGCGGCGATCCCGGGTACGCCGCCGACCACCCGGCCGACCCGGTCGGTCACCCGGCCGTAGCCGCGAACCGGAGTCAGCGTCAGCCGCGGCGGGGCAGCAGCCCTGGCCGGGAACGTCACCGCCATGCGGTCGACGGCCAGCCGCGCGACGGTCTTCGCCTCCGCATTCAGCGCCCGGAGCTCTGTCACCCGGCTCGTCGCGCGGGCGACCGGTGCCAGCGCCCGGATCCCGGCGACGGGCTCGACCAGCTCGCGCAGCGGCCCGGCCGGCAGTCGGCTGACGAGGGCGGGCCAGCCCGGGGCCCTGCCGCCGGAGAGCCGCTGTGCTGCCAGTACCTCACCGTCTCGGCCGGTCAGGGTCAGCTCGGCCCCGTCCGGTACGGCAATCTGCTCGAGCGTCAGCCCCGCCCGGTACAGCCGCCAGTCGAAGGTATCGAGCCAGGCGCGCCGCCAGGTCCGGGCCTGCCCGTCGGCGGCCCAGGACAGCCCGTCGCTGAGACTCGCGCCGCCGGCCAATGCCTGCAGCGCGTCTGATCCGGCTCGCGCATCGGCGCTCAGCACGAACTCGCGCGCGTTGTCAGCCACTCCGCCCACCTTGCTGAGTAACTCCGGCGTCAGTACAGCTGCGGACTGCGGGACCGGCTGGGTACGTACACAAGAATTCCCGGAAACGTCAGCTATTTCGCATCCGGGATTAATATCGCGTTCACCATTTTAGCATCCGCTCCCTCACCAGATGAGCTGCCGTGACAGCTGCCCGGGCGGCCAGGCGCTGTCAGATATCCTGCCAGGACATGGATGTTGCCACGGTGTCATCGCTCGCGACCGGGGCCGGCACGCTGGTGCTGGCCATCGCGACCTTCGCGTCTGTCCGGTCGGCGAACCAGTCTGCGCGCGTTGCCCAGGCGGCCCTGATGGTCAACCAGCGGCCACTGCTGGTCATCTCGCACCTGGACGATACCCGGCAGAAGATCTACTTCCAGGAAGGCCGCCCGATGATACTGGAGGGCGGCCGCGGCGGCGCCGTCTTCGAGAACGGTGTCGTCTACCTGGGCATTTCCCTCCGCAACTCCGGACCGGGCATCGCGGTGCTGCACGGCTGGCACTTCACCGCCGGGCAGGAGATCAGCCCGCCGCGGCCAGACCCGGAGAGCTTCCGCCACCAGGGGCGGGACATCCTGATCGCACCGGGCGACATCGGGTTCTGGCAGGGCGCCTTCCGGGACAGTGACGATCCGCAGTACGACGAGGCCGTGTCTGTCGTCAAGAAGGACCCCGAGGGTGCTGACGAGGTCGTCCTCACCGTCGACTTGCTCTACGGCGACAATGACGGCGGCCAGCGGATGATCAGCCGGATGACCCTGCGCGGCTACGACAGGAAAGAGGCGCCCGAGCGCATGTGGATCGCGTCGGTCGTCCGGCACTGGAACGTCGACCGGCCAGATCCGCGCTAGCCTCCCGTCCCTCGCCGGGCAAGGATGTAAGTGGACCGCGTCCGGCGGATCACAGGGAGGCTCCAGGTGCTGCAGCTGTTTGG
The DNA here is from genome assembly GCA_963711535.1 of uncultured Actinomycetota bacterium. GTDB lineage: Bacteria > Actinomycetota > Actinomycetes > Streptosporangiales > Streptosporangiaceae > JAJYUU01. The sequence continues at coordinate 1,149,479 of CAVQEN010000020.1, forward strand.
CTTCGATCGGATCGGCGTCGTGATCGGCGACATCTACTTCATCGACCCGAATCCGGCGAAGGGCCAGGAAGGACCGGAGCGTGGCGTCCGGCTCGAGGTCCGGATGCTCGAGCCGGGTGAGCTGACAGGTTCCATCTACTCGTCCCGGCCGATCAGCATCGGCGAGCCGGTCTGGCGTGCCGACCTGCTGGAGAGCGCGGACGGGCCGCCCGGAAGCCTGAACCGGGCGCATCACCACCCGAAGATGCACGGCTGGGAGCCTGGACGGCGCGTGTTCGACCGTGCGCTGTCCGCAGATCCCGTGCAGTGGGCCGGCTCCATGCTCGCCGATCTGGAGGGCCTGCTGGAGCGTGCGGGCGTCGTGGTCGACCCCGCGCTGGCCGCGGACGCTGACCGGCTGCGCGCGGCGGTGCCCGACGTTCAGCGCGCCGTGACCACGATGCTGAGTCAGGTCACGGCAGGCGAGCTGGGCAACGCTCCGGACACTGACGATCTGACCAGCGCGCGCGTAAGCTGGCTCTGACGCGGGGAGGTGCGCCGATGAGCTCCGGAGCCGCACCGCAATTCGTCAGATGGACCGGCCAGGCATCCAACCTGGATCGCTGCACCCGGTGCGGACGACCACGGTCGGTGCACGGCGCCGACTGGAGCTGCCCGACCCATATGCCGGGCCGGATGGCCGACGCGGCGCTCATCACCGGCAGCGTGGCTGCCGTCGCGGGCATCGTGCTGCGCTTCACCCCGGTTTTCGCCAATCATCAGATTCCTGCCTCCCTGTTCCTGGCGGGAGTGGTCATGTTCATCGCCGGCCTCTGCAATGGCGGGCAGCACTAGGCTTCCGAACTCCGGCACTTCTCGTCACACTGGACGATGTGTACGACTTCGACGTGCTGGTCATCGGCTCGGGTCCGGGCGGCCAGAAGGCAGCTATCGCGGCCGCGAAACTCGACCGTCAGGTCGGCATCGTCGAACGGCCGGACATGCTCGGCGGCGTCTGCCTCAACACGGGCACCATTCCCTCGAAGACGCTGCGCGAGGCCGTCCTGTACCTGACTGGCATCGACCAGCGGGAGATGTACGGGCAGAGTTACCGGGTTAAGGACGAGATCACAATCGGCGACCTGACGGCGCGGACGCACCACGTGGTGAGCCGAGAGAACGACGTGGTGCGCAGCCAGCTCACCCGCAACCGGGTCCGGGTACTCACGGGGACTGCACGCTTCACCAGCCCGACCGCCGTCGAGGTCGGCGACGGCGCCGACCGCAGTCGCGAGGTCACTGCCGAGAAGATCATCATCGCGACGGGCACGAAGCCCGCCCGGCCTGCCAGCGTGCAGTTCGACGAGCGCACCATCATCGACTCCGACGGCATCCTGCACCTCGACCGGGTGCCGCGCTCCATGGTCGTGGCCGGTGCCGGAGTGATCGGCATCGAGTACGCCTCCATGTTCGCGGCCCTCGGCACCAAGGTGACGGTCGTCGAGCAGCGCGACCGGATGCTCGAATTCTGCGACCTCGAGGTCGTCGAGGCCCTCAAGTACCACCTGCGCGACCTGGCGGTGACTTTCCGGTTCGGCGAGACCGTCTCAGCGGTCGAGCGGCGCCCTGAGGGCGCGATCGCCGCGCTGGCGAGCGGTAAGCGCATCCCGGCGGACACAGTCATGTACTCGGCCGGACGGCAGGGGCAGACCGAGGAGCTGAACCTGCCCGCGGCCGGGCTCGCCGCCGACTCGCGCGGCCGGATCACCGTCGACGAGTTCTACCGGACGGCGGTGCCGTCGGTCTACGCAGTCGGCGACGTCATCGGCTTCCCGGCTCTCGCCGCCACCTCAATGGAGCAGGGCCGGCAGGCTGCGCACCACGCCTGTGGCGAGGCTCAGCACGAAGTCAGCCAGCTCCAGCCGATCGGGATCTACAGCATCCCGGAGATCAGCTTCATCGGGCAGACCGAGGATCAGCTGACCCGCGATTGCGTGCCCTTCGAGGTCGGTGTTTCCCGCTACCGCGAGCTGGCCCGCGGTCAGATCATCGGCGACTCGTACGGCGTGCTCAAGCTGCTGGTCTCGCCGATCGACCACACACTGCTCGGAGTACACGTGTTCGGCACCGGAGCCACCGAGCTTGTGCACATCGGCCAGGCGGTCATGGGCTGCGGCGGCACGGTCGACTACCTGGTCGACGCGGTCTTCAACTACCCGACGCTGGCTGAGTCCTACAAGGTCGCCGCACTCGACGCGACGAACAAGCTTCGCCAGGTCGAGCGCTACTCGGCCTAGCCAGGAACCCTCGGCAGCAGCGCTGCATCCTATTCAGCGTCAGTCGACGTGCTGAAAGGATTTTCGATTCTGAGCGCGCCGAAACGGCGCCCGTCCTGGAGATCTTCCGACACCAGGCGATCCGCCCCTGCCCGGATGGCTGCCTGGACGATCAGCGCGTCCCAGAAGGACAGAGTGTGCTCCTCCTGGAGTCTGCTCGCCGAGACAATGAGCTGAGGCTCGGTGGCGACGTCGCACCATTCTCCGTAGGCCGCAACGACAGCCCGCGCGTTCGCCAGCAGCATCGGCGGCCTGAATTTCCTGGTCACGACGGCATAGAACTCTTGCAGCACCTGAGTGCTGAGCGAACCACTGCGACTGTCCCACAGCTCCGCAAGGAGCACCCTGGCTGCGGCCTGCCTGTCACCGGCATCCGCGTCGTGGGCGTAGACAAGCACATTCGTATCTATGAAGGTCTTCACAGATCGTAAAGTTCCTCGCGGCGCCAGATGGGCGTTCCCCTGCCTATCGCGCCGCCGAGAGCCTCAAGCGCGACGTCTCGCGCTCGTTCGTATCGCTCGTCAGCCGCTGTCAGCTCATTGAGCTGCTGGGCAACAAGTCCGCTGAGCGATACCCCGCGGCGCGCAGCCGCGATCTTCGCACGCCGGACGGTCGCGTCGTCAAGCTGAATGGTCAGGTTTCGCTTTGCCACTACCACAGGATAGGACGTGGAGCACGTAATGTCCACGCGAGCCAAGATCCTCATTCACTCCGGCGGATCGAATGCTAACCGGGCCTGACCCGACCTGCCTAGCCGCCGCAGCCGCAGGCACCGCCGCAGCAGCCGCCGCCGGCACTGCCAGCGCCGCCTGCCGGGGCGCGGCCGCCCACGGCGATCGCGGACAACAGCTTGACGGTGTCGTCATGGCCCTGCGGGCACGTGGCGGGGTCCGACGACTGGCTCATCGGCCGGGTCTGCTCGAAGGTGTCGCCACATGCGCGGCACCGGTACTCATATCGGGGCACCCCCCGAGTCTACCTGGTCACAAGCCGCCCCAGTCAGCCGATAGAACCCCAGAGCTCGTAGGTCTGCGTCCGGCTCAGCGTGCTGCCCTTCGCCTTATGCAGGACGCCAGTGCGGATCTCGGTCAGCCGGGCGAAGTACTGCTGGCCGACGTGGCCCGGACGGGCCTCCGGCCGCCAGAGCGTGACGAGCACCGGGTAGCTGAAGGTGTGTCCGGCCGCGCAGTCCGGCAGGCAGTCATTCACGTGCTCGGTGCCCGAGGCGAAGGCGACCCCGCGCCAGCTCACCCAGTGCAGCCCGGTAACGAAGTCGTTCCCGTCTGCGCAGGTGAGCACGAACTGGCCGGGCCGGACGACGGTCTTGTCCAGGCAGTTCACCAGCACCACCGGCCGGGCCGCGGCCGGCGGAGCTGCCGCCGACGCCAGCGCCGGTCCGCAGATTGCCGCACCGGCTGCCGCGGCGCCCGCCGCGATCGTCGCCACCGTGACGGCCAGCCGCCTGCTCAGCCTGACCATGCCTGCCCCGTTTCCGCTCCGGGCTGCCCGCCAGTTCGTCTGGCGGCGCCGGGCTCCGGCAGTTAAGACCCCTCACCCGTCGGTCTGGTTGTCATCATCTCGACAGACCGGGCCGGTCGGGAAAGTGCCGAGCGCGCCTAGGACATGCCCTAGTCGCCGAGCGGGATCGCTGCGCCGGAGCTGACGTGGCCGTCGGCGGCAGCGGCAGGCGGAGCGGTGTCCGCGGCCGCGCCTGGCTCCGCGTAGTAGAACTGCTTGCCGCGCATGGCCGAGATCAGCGCGCCGATCACCGACAGCGCGATCGCGGCGCTGAAGACGATCACCAGGCCGTGGTGGAACGGCCCGGAGATGAGGTTCGGGAAGAACTGCTTGCCGGTCAGTATGGCGGCGCTGTGCGGCGACAGCTTCGCCAGCGCTCCGGTCGAGGCCAGCATGGTCTTGACCGGGTTGTAGCCGAGCAGGGCGGAGAACAGGGTGCTCACCGGCGGCAGGCTCGCAACGTGCGCGGCGGCGGCGGCCGGCACGCCCTGAGCCCGCAGGCCGCTGCTGAGCGTCTTGGACAGTGTCGAGGCGAGCCCGGCGATCATCAGCGAGAAGAAGAAGCCGATCGACAGCGACATGCCGGAGTTCTGGAAGACCGAGCGCATGCCGGAGGCCGCACCGCGGTGGCTGGCCGGGACGCTGCTCATGATCGAGGACGTGTTCGGTGCGGCGAACAGACCCGAGCCGAGGCCGTTGCAGAAGATGATCGCCGCGAACGCCGGATACGGGAAGTTGATCGGCAGCAGCATCAACCCGGTGAAACCGAGCGCGGCGACGAGCAGCCCGGCTGTCGCGAACGGCCGGGCGCCGAACCGGTCGGACAAGTACCCGGAGACAGGGCCGGCGATGAGGAACCCCGCCGTCAGCGGCAGCATGTAGATGCCCGCCCACAACGGCGTGACGGTGTAGTCGTAGCCGTGCAGCGGCAGCCAGATTCCCGCTAGCCAGATCACGAGCATGAACTGCAGCCCGCCTCGCGCCATGGAGCTCATGAGGCTCGCCGCGTTCCCGGCCGCGAATGCCCTGATCTTGAACAGGGTCATCTGGAACATCGGCTCGGCGATCTTCGTCTCGACGATGCAGAAGATCACCAGGACAGCGACACCGCCAATGAGGCCAGTCAGCACCAGCGGGCTCGTCCAGCCGGTGGTGTGCCCTCCATATGGCTGGATGCCGTAGGTGATCGCGGCCAGCAGGCTCGTCGCGCCGACCGCGAACAGCAAATTCCCGGCCCAGTCGATCCGCGCTTTCTTCGTCGAGGCGATCTCGCGGAGGCTGCGGTAGGCCCAGATCGTGCCCCACACGCCAATCGGCACGTTCACCCAGAACACCGCGCGCCAGTCCCAGGCCGCCAGCAGCCCGCCCAGCAGCAGTCCGATGAACTGGCCGGAGATGCCGGCTATCTGGTTGATGCCGAGTGCCATGCCGCGCTGGTTGGCCGGGAAGGCGTCGGTGAGGATCGCTGCCGAGTTCGCCATGAGCATCGCGCCGCCGAAAGCCTGCACGACTCGCCACAAGATCAGCCACAGCGCCCCGTGCCCGCCCGTGAACGGATCGAGCGACAGAGCGATCGAGGCCAGCGTGAAGACGACGAACCCGAGGTTGTAGATCTTGACCCGGCCGAACATGTCACCGAGGCGGCCGAGCGTGACCACGAGCACCGCCTGCACGAGCAGGTAGCCCATGATCATCCACAGCACATAGGTGATGTTGCCCGGTGCCAGCGGGCTGAGGTGAATGCCGCGGAAGATGGCGGGCATCGCGATGATCACGATCGAGGCATCGATGGTAGCCATCGTGATGCTCAGGGTCGTGTTGGACAGGGCTATCCACCTGTACCGGTCTGGGCGCCCGTCCACTGCCCGCGTCTCTGCCTGCTGCGAAATCGCTCCCACGTCTGTCGAGCCTACCGTCAGAAGGTTGCTTGATGGCAACTACCTATCAGCCAGCTCGCCGGAGGAGCGGGCGAACCCCGACTTCACGCGATCTAGCAGGCACTATGCACCAGGCACGGGTCCTGTCAAAACCGGTAACACGCCCGTTGCTCATTACTGAGCCGATAACGTCCAGAGCCAAGCCGGGTGCTTCCTGCTCTGCGATTATCGCGGCTGTGCACGACGGAACCCCTGTCATCGATACCCGGCCCGGCCGTGTCCGGGTACCCCGCGCCGGCGGCTGGACGGTCGTCGTCTTAGTCGTCATCGCCGCGGCGGTCGCGACGGCCGGCCTCGTCACGGCCGCCACGGCTGGCTCTGGCGGCACCGCGTCGGGTGTCCGCACGCGCCAGCCCAGCCCGGTGACCACAGTCCTGACCGGGCCGCCGGCGACCGTCAGCGCCCGGGCCGCCCAGCTTCTGCTCGCCGTCGCCCCGGCCGTCGTGGTCGCAGCGGAGGATGCGAGCAGCGCCCAGGTCAGCTCCGCCGCCGCGATCGCCCGGCGCGCAGACGTTCCGCTGCTGCTGGCGCCCGGCAGCGGACCTGGAGTCGCCGGGCAGGCCGCCGCGCTCAAGGCCGCCGTGAAGGCGCTCGGCCCTCGGGACGTCCTGGCCATCGGCAACACCGCCCGCGCCCTGTCGGCGGACCTGCCCGGCGTCCGCATCGTGACCAGCGCAGCAGCGCTGCCCGGCGGCGGATCGGCAGCAGCCGGCCGCGGTGCCACGCCGCTGCGGCACGTCGCGGTGCTTGTGCGGCAGCGCCGGTCAGGCAGCGAATTCGCGCTCGCCGCCGCGGCATCCGCCACTGCCCGCGTCGCCGGAGCGCGTGTCATCACGCTGCCGGGCTATGACCCCGGGGCTGACCCGGCCGCGATCCGGCAGCTGGCCGCAGCCAGGCCACTGCGCGTGGTGGGAATCGGGGCGGGATTCGGCTCGGCCCGGCTGCTGGCGGCGCGGGTCGCCGTCGCCGAGACCGGCGTTCAGCTGCCCGGCGGGGGCCAGGTGCTGTTCCCGATGCGCCGGATCGTGGCCTTGTACGGCACGCCGGGCACCCCCGCCCTCGGCGCTCTCGGCCAGCAAGGCCTCACCGCGAGTATCGCGCGGGCGAAGAAAGTGGCCGCCCAGTACTCCTCGCTGACCAGGGTCCCGGTGGTCCCGGCTTTCGAGATCATCGCCACGGTCGCGCAGGCGTCGCCGGGCAAGAACGGCCTGTACTCGTACGAGACCAGTGTCAGGAGGCTGCGGCCATGGGTGCGGGCGGCCACCAGGGCCGGGATGTACGTAACGCTGGACCTGCAGCCCGGCCGTGCCAGTCTGCTGACCCAGGCCAGGCGGTACAAGACCCTGCTCCGCCTGCCGAACGTCGGGCTGGCGCTCGACCCGGAATGGAAGCTCGGGCCCGGCCAGCTTCCGCTGCACCAGATCGGCAGCGTCGGGATCGCCCAGGTGAACAGCGTCGTCACCTGGCTCGCCAGGCTGACCGCCCGCTATCGCCTGCCGCAGAAACTGCTGGAGCTGCACGAGTTCCGGCTCACGATGATCACCGGCATCCAGCGGATGGACACCCGCCACAGCGATCTGGCCATCGTGATCAACATGGACGGGCAGGGCGCACCCCTGACCAAGGACCAGACCTGGCACTCGGTCGTAGCGAACGCGCCGCCACATGTGTTCTTCGGCTGGAAGGACTTCTACGTCAAGGACACGCCGATGATGGATCCGCGAGAGACAATCCACCGCAGGCCACGGCCTGTGCTTATCTCCTACCAGTGACCTTCGGCGGGGCGCCGCGGGTCAGGTCCGGCTCCATCGACTCCACGGTCGCGCAGTCCGGGCCGAAGGTGAACGTCACGTCCACGTGCTCGCCGGCCAGCACGAGCGGCAGCCAGTACTTGGCGTCATCCCACATCTGCGCCAGCGGAAGGTCGCGTTCCGCGAACCACTGCGGCACCAGTTCGTCGGACTCCTGCAGCTGACCGCTGTACACCGGCGTGACGAACACCTCGGCGGTCTGATCCCAGGACGGGCGGTGCGGGAAGCGGAACAGGATGCTGGCCGCGTGCTGCAGAGAGTCAGCGGGCACGGACAGGCCGGACTCCTCCTCGACCTCCCGCACCGCGGCGGCCTCAGGCTTCTCGCCTTCCTCGATGTGGCCGCCGAGGCCGACCCACTTGCCCGCGCCGAATCCGGCTTTCTTCAGGCCGAGCAGGACCTCAGGGCCAGCGACGGTGCTGCGCCGGAGCAGGCACAGACAGGTAGGTGTCACGGTAGGCATCGGTCCAGCGTAGCCGCCCGCGCCCGGACTCACCGGCATTGACTGACCGTGCCGTCACCGAGAGTTACCGGGAGCGGTCACCGCTCAGCGTCGCCGTGTGCCAGCGCCATCAGCCGGTCGAGCACGTCGCCGACGCGGAGTCCGTCGTGCTCGAACTCGCTGGTGACCCACGGTTTCAGCCCGCGGATGGCGGCCGCCGTCGGCACCGACAGCTCAGCCGGCACGTACATGTCGTTGTAGTAGACGGCAGCGGCTGCTGGCACCTCGTTCCGCCCGAGCTGGCCGCTGTCATACAAGGCGGGCCAGTCCTTCCGATGAGCCAGGATCTCCGCAGCCTCCGCCAGCGGCACCAGCACCGGATCGCAGCTGAACGCCCACGGGTACACCATCTCGCCGGTGAACAGCAGCGGCGGACCGGAGTCGACCGCGGCGCGCGCGTCGAACGCAGGGAACTCGTCCCGGATCCGCTGAGCGGACCAGCGGGTCGCGGCGCCCTGCGCGTAGCAGGCCTCGTGCACTACGGCGTACAGCGGCGCGGACGCGTACGAGAGCAGGGTGCCTGCCTGCTGCGCGAAGGTGTCGCTCAGGTCGTCCCCGGCGAACGCGTCCTCCAGCAGATAGTGCAGCCGGTGCGAGCCTGTGCTCGAGCCGAGTACCTGCCCCAGCGTCTGGAAGCGCTCGACCGTCAGCGGGCTGCCGTCCGGCAGCAGCGCAGGTGTCCCCGCCCCGGCCCTGGTGATCAGCAGGCGGGCGAGTGACCGGGCCGCATCGATGTCCTGCGGGTAGCGCTCGTAGTGCTCGGCGCATTTGGCTGCTGTCTTGGCGTACGTCAGCCGGTACACGTCGTCGGCCCGGCTCGCCAGGCCCGGCAGCCCGCCGGTAATAAAGGCCTCGCTGAGACCGCCAGGAGAGTTCGACAAGTAGGTGACCGTGCAGAAACCGCCGAAGCTCTGGCCGAGGACCGCCCACGGCGCGCCGCCGGTGACCTGCGGCCTGATCAGCTCGGCGTCCGCGACTATCGAGTCGGCGCGAAAGTGGGCAAGATACTCTGCCTGCGCCTGCGGGCCGGGGAAGCGGGCGAGCGTCTGCCGGGTGGCAGGCGTGGACCGCCCGGTACCGCGCTGGTCGAGGAGCAGCACGCGGAAATCGCGCAGCGCGCGGTCGAGCCAGGCTTCCCGGCCTACTGGCCGGGGCGAGCCGAAACCGGGTCCGCCCTGCAGGTACACCAGCCAGGACTGGCTCGCCGCGGCGCCCTGCCGGGCCGCGTCCGACCCGACTACTTCGCGAGCGAAGATCTCGATCTGCTCGCCATCCGGCCTGGCGTGATCAAGCGGAACAGTGAATGTGCGGTTCACGAGCACGGTCCCGGGCTGCCGGTTGCTCAGCATGATCAGCACAGTAGACCCCGTTTCTGTCCCGGCCGTCACTACGATGGCAGGAAACCTCTTCGCACACCAGGAGTGCCGCATGCTGGGACTGCCGTCGGCGCAGGAGCAGGGCCGGGAAGCCCCGCGCGGCCCGGCCGCTGCCATGTTCGCTGCCGACCAGGCGTCACGCGGGGTGGGCATGGAGCTGCTGCAGGTCGGGCGCGGCAGCGCCGTCGTGCAGATGCGGGTGGCGCTGCAGATGCTCAACGGACACGCGATCGCCCATGGCGGCTACGTGTTCATGCTGGCCGACACAGCCTTCGCGTGCGCGTGCAACAGCGACGGCACGGTGACGGTCGCGGCCGGCGCCGACATCACGTTCATCGCGCCGGTACGCGAGGGCGACGTGCTGGTCGCCACGGCCGCCGAGCGTGCGCGCTACGGCCGCAGCGGCATCTACGACGTCACCGTGCGGCGCGGCGACGATGTCGTGGCTGAGTTCCGGGGGCGCAGCCGGACGCTCGGCTAGCCGTTCGTGACCGGCTAGCCGATCTTGACTGGACCGACTGAGGCGCCAGCGGCTAGATTCGGCCACGTGCTGCTCCGCAGGCTTCGCATGCCTCTCCGCAAGCTGGCAGTCAGGATCTACCAGTGGCGGCTGCGCAAGCGCCTCGCGAGCGGGCCGCTGCCGCGTCATATCGGCCTGATCATCGACGGGAACCGGCGCTGGGCCAAGCAGGCCGGCCTGGCCAGCCCGAGCGACGGGCACCGTCACGGCGCGGAGCACATCTGGGATGCGCTGTCCTGGTGTCAGGCTGCCGGGATCCGGCACGTCACGGTGTTCATCTGCTCGGCGGAGAACCTCGCGCGGCGGGACGACGCCGAGGTCGCTGCGCTGATGGACATCATCGAGCATGTGGTCCTGTCCAGGATCGCCACTGCCGACCCCGTCTGGCAGGTACACGTCGCCGGGCTCGTGGACATGCTCCCGGCGAGCACCGCTGACGCGCTGAAGCAGGCAGCGGATGCCACCAAGAGTCCATCGGCCGGCTGCCACGTCACGCTCTGTGTCGGCTACGGCGGGCGTCAGGAGATCGCCGAGGCCGTCCGGCTGCTGCTGTATGAGAAGGCCGGGGCGGGCGTCACGCTCGCTGAGCTGGCCGCCGCCGTCACCGAGGACGACATCGCCCGCCACCTGTCCGGCGACGGCCAGCCCGAGCCTGACCTGATCATCCGGACCAGCGGCGAGCAGCGGATGTCGAACTTTCTGCTGTGGCAGGGTACCGGGGCCTACCTGCATTTCTGCGACTGCTACTGGCCGGCGTTCGGCCAGGTCGACTTCCTCCGCGCGCTGCGCGACTTCTCCCGCCGGTCCTGCGAGGCGGACCTCTGACCATGCGCGTCACGGTCTTTCTCGGCAGCTCCGCCGGCAGCCGGCCCGAGTACGCCGCGTCCGCTGCCAGTTTCGGTGCGGGACTCGCGCGCGCAGGCGTCGGCATTGTCTACGGCGGCGCCAGCGTCGGCATGATGGGCGCCCTGGCCGACGCCGCGCTCGCGGCCGGGGGGGAGGTCATCGGAGTGATCCCCGGCGGGCTGTTCGCGGCCGAGATCCCGCACCCGGGCATTACCCGGATGGAAGTCGTCGGCACCATGCACGAGCGCAAGGCTTTGATGGCCGACCTGGCCGACGGCTTCGCCGCGCTGCCCGGCGGCCTCGGCACGCTCGACGAGCTGTTCGAGATTCTCACCTGGCAGCACATCGGGCTGCACGCCAAGCCCGTAGCGCTGGTGGATGCCACCGGGTTCTGGGATCCGCTGGCCAGCCTGATCGACGAGCTTGCCGCGGCCGGCTTCGTCTCCGAGGCAACTCGCGCGTCGATCGTCCGGGTGCGGAATGCCAGGGAATTCCTGAGCCTTCCCGGACTGAAACAGTAATCTTCGCATTCAACCCTCCCACCTGATGCGGGCCGAATGACTGAGCAGACCAGCAACAACGACAACCAGGACGCCGGGGATCTCACCAGTGAGGTCGAGTTCATCGCGGCCGAGCGCCTGATCTTCTTCTCCGACGCAGTCGTGGCGATCGCCATTACGCTGCTGGCGCTGACCCTGAGCCCGCCTCTCCTCGGCGAGAACGCAACCAACCGGGACGTGCTCGCTGCCCTGTGGACCCCGGAACGGCACCTGGAGTACCTGGCCTTCCTGATCAGCTTCGTGGTCATCGCCAACCACTGGCGCTCGCATCACCGGCTCTTCCGCTACGTCTCGCGACTTGATCAGCGCATCGTCACGCTCAATCTCATCTGGCTGCTGATGATCGTCGTCACGCCGTTCGCGAGCAGGCTGCTGTCGGGAAATGGCGGCTTCGGCGTCCGCTTCGGGCTGTATGCGGTCGTCCAGCTGGTCACGATGATTAGTTTCCTGCTGATGAGCCGCCACATCCGGGGAAACGCTCTCCTTCGTCCGGAGGCGCCGACGGTGGCCAAGGACGCCAGCGATGACTCGTGGCTGATAAACGCTTTCTTCTTCGCGCTCTCGATACCGTTCGCCTTCATCCCGGCTGTCGGCCAGTGGGCGTTCGCGTTCTGGGTGGCGGGTGGCTTCGCCACGAGGGCGCATCAGCATCGGCGCGACCAGCGCCTGCTCAGGCAGCGCCGGCGGTGACCCCGGCGACGGTGTCAGTTCGTCAGACTCGGTCGTGATGAACTCCACGACCAGCACACGATCCCTGAGCGAGCAGGACTTCGCCGCACCGATCGACGACCGGTATCTCGAGGACTACGCGCCGGGCGCCGTGTACGAGTACGGCTACCGCACCGTGACGCGGGACGAGATCCTCAGCTTCGCCGCGACGTTCGATCCGCAGCCCATCCATCTCGATCCGCAGTTCGCGGAGGCGGGCCCGTTCAAGGGCCTGATCGCCAGCGGCTGGCACACCGCATCGGTGTTCACCCGGCTTTATGTCGATCACTATGTGTCCCGCGTCGCCGGCCTCGCCTCACCCGGCGTGGACGAGGTCCGCTGGCCGGCTCCGCTGCGGCCCGGCGACCGCGTGCGGATCCGCTGCACGATCCTCGAGTCGCGGGTCTCCCGGACCAAGCCTGACCGCGGACTGGTGCGAACCCGCGGTCAGCTCATCAACGCCGAGGGCCAGGACGTGCTGCGGCTCGACCTGATGAACCTGTTTGCCCGTCGTCCCGGCTAGACCCAGCGCTGTCAGAAGCCACTCGTAGGGTTTCTGCATGGAGACAAAAGAGGCAGCCCGGCGGTGGGCCGAAGTCTGGGAGAGCGGCTGGATCGGCCACGACGCCGAGGCGATAGCGGCTCTCTACGCGCCGGAGGCCGTCTGGCAGCAGCACCCGTTCCGTGATCCCGAGCCTGATTACCTGGCCCGCGTGTTCGCTGAGGAGGAGTCGGCCCGGTGCGAATTCGGCGCGCCGATCGTCGACGGCGACCGGGCAGCCGTGCCCTGGTCTGCTCAGACGGTCCTCACCGACGGCGGCCATGAGGACCTCGCGGGCGTGTCCCTCCTCCGGTTCAGTGCCGATGGGCTCGTGCTGGAGGAGCGCGATTACTGGGCCGAGCGCTAGCCGCCCGCCCGCGCGACCCGCCGGAAAATGGGTCGAGGGGCCTGGCAGGAGCTTGGTACGGTCACCGACGTGGCGGTCACCATCACCAGGTTCGCGGGGGAGTTCGCCGCGCTGGCTGCCTGGACGGGCGAGCCGGAAGTGCAGCTGCGGGCCGACGAGGACTACCACTCGGGCGAGCGCGAGCACTGGCTTGCGTGGGACGACGGCTGGGTGGTGGGTGCTCTGCATCCGTGGCGTGCCCCGGACGGACGGCACCGGCTGTACTTCGACAAGTGCCGCGCGGACGCCTTCGCGCCGCTAGCCGGTGCCGTCGCCGGCGAGTGCTTCGCGACTGTCGATGCCACCGACGGCGACGCGCAGCCCGCGCTGACGGGAGCCGGCTTCGCCGAAAGCCGGCGCGAGAACGAGTACGAGATCCCGGTCTCACGAGTGACCGCGGAGGTCCCGCCGGGCATCGAGATCGTCACCGCGGACAAGACCGGCCTCGAGCCGCTGATGCTGCTCGACTGCGCGATCCGAGCGGACATCCCTGGCTCGGACGGCTGGCAGCCCGACCCGGTCTGGTTCCGCGAGGAGACCTACGATTCGCCGTTCTACGACCCCCAGACGTACTGCGTAGCGCTGGAGGGGACCGGCTACGTCGGCCTGGCGCGCATCTGGAAGCCGTTGCCCGGCGCCGCCTGCGGGCGACTTGGCTGCGTCGGGGTGCTCGCCGGATACCGCCGGAAAGGGCTGGGGCGCGCACTGGTCGCCCGGGCGCTGGCGCCACTCGCCGGGACGGGCCAGACGGCGGTCACGGCTGAGGCCGACGCGACGAATGCTGCCTCACATGCGCTGCTCACCAGCTTCGGCGGTCGCGTGACCGGCAGCGTGATCGAGCTGCGCCGACCCGCCTGAGCCCGCGGCGCTAGGAAGACTGGCGCAGGGCGATCGCGGCGTTCGCAGTATTGAGCAGGACCTGCGCAGTCGTGACGGGACCGACGCCGCCGGGCACGGGGGAGAGTGCTCCGGCCACGCGCGTCACAGAATCGGCGTCGACGTCGCCGGTCAGCCCGCCTGCGGGCGTCGGATTCGTCCCCACGTCGACGACCACCGCACCGGGACCGACATGGTCGGCGGTGATGAGCCCGGCTCGTCCCGCTGCCGCCACGAGAACGTCCGCCTCGGTGGTCACATCCGCCAGGTTGCGCGTGCGCGAGTGACAGATTGTCACGGTGGCGTCCCGCGCCAGCAGAAGCTCACCGAGCGGCTTGCCGACGACGACAGACCGGCCGACTACCACCGCGCGGCGGCCGGGCAGCTCGATGCCGTAGAAGTCGAGCAGCTGCAGGACTGCCTGCGCGGTGGCGGGAGCGAACGCGGGCAGCCCCGCCATGAGCCGGCCCAGCGACACCGGACTGGCTCCGTCGACGTCCTTCGCCGCGCCGATCGCTTGCGCGAGTTCCGCCGACCGGAGGCCGGGTGGCAGCGGTGTCTGCAGGATGATGCCGTGGACCTGCGGGTCGGCCGACAGCCGCGACAATGCCGTCGCGATCTCGCCAGCCGGAGCACCTGCGCCGAGATCGAGGACCTCGTACTCGATCCCGGCCCGCTCCGCAGCCCTGCTCAGCGAGCGCACGTACCAGGCCGCTGACTCGTCTGAAGTGGCCACCACGACCGCCAGGCGTGCTGCCACACCGCTGCCGGCGAGCGCGCGGACCGCGTCGGCAGCGCGCTCGCGCAGTGCTGCCGCGAGTTCCTTTCCGTCCAGAACGCGGGCAGTCACCGGGCGAGCTCCGCCCGGACCGCGGCCGCCACCTCGTCCGCGCGGGCGAGCAGGATGTCGACTCGCTCGACGACGTCCGCGTATACCTCGCGAGCGGCGGCATCGGTGATGCCGGAGAGGTTAACCTCCACGTTGATCCGCCCGGTGGCCGCGGCGGCGCGAATAGCCTCGGCCGCCGCTGCGACGTCGCTGAGCACCGTGTGGTTCGCCACCGTCCGCAGCTCCTCGGCGAGGTCGAGCAGCCGGCCTGCGGCCTTGATCACCCCGGCTGGCGGCTCCGTGGCGGTGATGAGCGTAGCGGCGATCGCGGCCGACCTTGCCGCCTTCTGCTCGGGGGTATCCCTCGGGAGCGTGTACGCCGCCGCCACGGAGGCAAAGGCCCCTGCGTCAGCCGCGACGAGGTCTGTGCACTCGCTCCGGAGCCGGTCCGCCTCGGCGAGAACGCGCCCCACCGTCTGAGCGTGGTCGGCGTACTTAGGTCCCTCGGAATAGCGCGCGACCATCGCCAGCAGAGCTGCGGCCTGCGCCGCGTGCAGGGCCGCTGTCGCTCCGCCCCCCGGTGCGGGCACCCGGGCGGCAAGCTGGTCAAGAAAGGCCCGGATTGTCTCGTCCGGCAGCTCAGGCATCGTCGGCAAATCCCCTCGTCCTTACTGCGGGCCAGGTGGCAGACTACCGGGCGTGACGATCACCGATCCGAGGACCAGCCTCCGGCAGTACCTGCAAGAGGGCCGGGACGCGATGCTCTGGAAACTCGAGGGCCTGTCGGAGTACGACGTGCGCCGGCCGCTGACGCCGACCGGAACTAACCTGCTCGGCCTGGTGAAGCACCTCGCCCTGGTCGAGACCGGCTACTTCGGTGAGACGTTCGAGCGTCCGTTCCCGGATCCGCCGCTCTTTGACCCCGACGAACTCAATGCCGACATGTGGGCGACGGCGGAGGAGTCCCGCGAGCAGATCACCGGCATGTACCGCCGCGCCTGGGTTCATTCTGACGAGACGATCAGCGACCTGGACCTCGACGCCCGCGGCCACGTGCCCTGGTGGCGCGACCACGGTGACGTGACGCTATATCAGGTCCTCGTGCACGTCATCGCCGAGACGCACCGGCATGCCGGTCACGCCGACATCGTGCGCGAGCTAATCGACGGCTCGGCCGGGCTGCTCCCGGCCCGGACGAACCTCCCCGATCTTGACGAGGGGCACTGGGAGCGTTACCGGGCCAAGCTCGAGGAGGTCGCTCGCCAGGCCCGCTGACGATCATTGGGTGCGCCCGGCGATCTCAGATCCTGAGTTAGCCGTCGCTTCGTTCCTGCGCGCTGCGCTCGACGCAGAACTCGTTGCCCTCAGGATCGGCCAGCACGACCCAGCCTGTCCCGTCCGGCAAGCGCTGGTCGTCCACCAGGCGGGCGCCGATGCCGAGGAGGCGCTCGACTTCCTCGTCCCGGCAGCGCTCGGTCGGCCTCAGGTCCAGGTGAACTCGATTCTTGACGGTCTTGCCCTCGGGAACCGGGATGAACAGCAGGCCGATGCCGTTCCCGTCGACAATGCGACCCTCAGGATCGCCAGGCAGGTTGGGATTGTCCGGATCCTCCTGCCAGCCGGTGACCTTGCTCCAGAAGACGGCCTGCTGGTAGCAGTCCGTGCAGTCGATAGTGACGCTGCGGATGGCAAACATGTGATGTCCCTCACGGACGGGCGCGTTCCGCGGCCGGAGCGTCAGGCTTGCCTGCCGGGAAGCGCGCTGCTCATCGGTGACATGGCAGCCTCCTTTCCGGGTCAGTGACGCCCGCCTTCGATAGTCCACGGCGCAGGCACGCGGAGGCAAGTGGTTAACGAGCCTGCCGGTCCGGGAGGTGTCGGGTAGTATCGGACGTGAAGGGGAGTAGTCCGCGCGCTGACTGGCCGCCATCCCGGTGCTCCGGCACCCGGCCATCGGGCCACCTGACGGTGGTGGACGAGACCTTCGGCTGTTGAGACTGATCCGGCCGAAGATGCTCCCGCTCCCGGGACCTGCGGCCGGGCCCGAGGGTGAGGACGCCTCCTTCATGGCTGAGCTTGCGGTGATCGGCATCGCCTTCGCAGTGACGTTCCTGGCCGAATTGCCGGACAAGTCGATGTTTGCCTCGCTCGTCCTCGGCTCCCGCTATCGTCCGCTGTGGGTGTGGGCAGGCGCGGCGGCCGCGTTCACCGTGCAGATGGGCATTGCGGTGTCCGCCGGGAAGCTGCTGACCCTGCTGCCGCACGAAGTCGTCGACTGGGTGGTAGCCAGTCTGTTCGCCGCAGGTGCGGCCTATCTCTGGTATGCGAGCTTCCGGCCCTCGCACCACGACGGCGCTGACGCGGCCCGCCAGGGTGCCCGGCAGCCAACGTTCTTGCGCATCGCCGGGATGAGCTTCTCGATCATCTTCCTGGCCGAGTGGGGCGACATCACCCAGATCACCGCCGCGAACCTGGCCGCCCGCTACGACCCGGTGCTGGTGTTCGTCGGCGCATCCCTCGGCCTGTGTGCAGTCGCCGCGGTCGCGGTCGCGATCGGCGCCAAGAGCCTCAGCGTTATCCCGATGGCCTGGGTCAACCGGATCACCGGCCTGATCCTGCTGGCGCTCGGTATCTACACTGCCGTCTCTGCGATCCGCAGCTGACGGGCCGCCGCCAGCGGACGAGCCTTGACGAGCCGAACACCGCTGTGGCTGGATGGACGCACCGGAAGGTACTGGCCGGTAACGGGGCAATGCGCAGCGCGACCGGAGGTAGTGAGCGTGGCTGAGACACCGGACGCGGCGCTCCGGGAGAAGTACGCCGCCGAGCGGGACAAGCGGCTGCGGCCCGACGGCAACGATCAGTACGTCGAGCTGACCGGGCAGTTCGGCCACTACCTTACCGATCCCTACACCGAGCAGACCGAGCGCGAGCCCCGGCGTGATCACGTGACGGTCGCGTTTGTCGGCGGCGGGTTCGCCGGCCTGGTGACCGCTGCCCGGCTGAAGGAAGCCGGCATCGACAGTGTCCGCATCGTCGAGAAAGGCGGCGGGTTCGGCGGCACCTGGTACTGGAACCGCTACCCGGGCGCGCAGTGCGATACGGCGGCGATGATCTACATGCCGCTCCTCGAGGAAACCGGCCACATGCCGACCGAGCTGTACGCGCATGCGCCGGAGATCCTGGACCACTGCGACCGCGTCGGCAAGCAGTACGGACTGCACGCGGATGCGCTGTTTCACACCAGGGTGACCGATCTGGAGTGGGACGAGGGCCGCAGCCGCTGGATCGTGCGTACCGACCGGGGTGACGAGTTCACCGCGCAGTTCGTCGCGATGGGCACTGGGCCGCTGCACATTCCGAAACTGCCGGGCATTCCCGGCATCGAGAGCTTCCGCGGCCACTCCTTCCACACCAGCCGGTGGGATTACGCCTATACCGGCGGCGACCCGTCGGGCGCGCTCCTGGAGCGACTGGCGGACAAGCGAGTAGCGATCATCGGCACCGGTGCCACCGCGGTGCAGTGCGTGCCCCATCTGGCGGCCGCCAGCCAGAGGCTGTACGTCTTCCAGCGGACGCCGTCGTCGGTCGACACGCGCGGCAACCGGCCGATGGACGCGCAGTGGTTCGCCGAAATCGCCACGCCTGGCTGGCAGGAACGCTGGCAGGACAACTTCGTCGCCAATATGTTCGCCGGCGAGCTGCCGGACGAGGACCTGGTCAGCGACGGCTGGACTGACCTGATCAAGCGGATCCGCGGCCGGATGACCGCGCCGCGGTCCGGGCCGGCGAGCTTCACTGACCTGCTCGCGGACTTCGAGGACGCCGACAGCGAGAAGATGAGCGAGATCCGCGCCCGGGTGGAGGCGATCGTCGAGGATCCGGCGACAGCGGAGCGGCTGAAAGCCTGGTACCGGCAGCTGTGCAAGCGGCCGTGCTTCCACGACGAGTACCTCAGCGCGTTCAACCTCCCGTCCGTCCACCTGGTCGACACCGACGGCAAGGGCGTCGAGCGGATCGCGCCGGACGGCGTCGTCGCCGCCGGAACGGAGTATCCGGTCGACTGCATCATCTACGCGTCGGGCTTCGAGGTGGGGACGCCGCCCATCCGCCGCTACGGCTTCGACCTGACCGGGCGTGACGGCACCCGGCTGTCTCACCACTGGTCAGGCGGCATGCGGACCCTGCACGGCGTGCACGTGCACGGCTTCCCGAACGCGTTCCTCGTGCAGCTCGGCCAGGGCGGCAACCTCGTGGCCAACGTGCCGCACAACCTGCTCGACGCAGCCAAGACCGTCGCCGCGGTGGTGTCGTACATGACGACCGCGGGGCTCAGCACCGTAGAGGTCAGCAAGGACGCCGAGGACGCCTGGATGGAGCTGCTGACGCCGAACCCGGTGATGGCCTCGTTCCTCGCCAGCTGCACGCCCGGCTACTACAACAACGAGGGCCGGGGCCCGGCACCGCACTCGCTGCTGGCCGGCTACCGGCAGGGCGCGCCCGCGTACTTCCGCTACATCGACCAGTGGCGAAGCTCTGGCGACTTCGACGGACTGCAGTTCGCCTGACCGCTGACGTCGACGACACCCATGTCAGCTGGAGGAGCGGCGCAGCGGTCGCCGCCAGAAGAACGTGTGGAACCCGGTCTCGCCCCGGATGGCAAAGTCGACCGTCAGCAGCTCCCAGCCATCGTGAGCCATCTTGTTCATGTGGACTGTCAGCGACTCGGGGTTATGCGCGCTCTGGGTGCAGAAGTACTCCATCTCCTCCATGATCCCGAGCGTAACCCGCCCCGCAGCGGCGCCCCATCGAGCCAGTGCCCGGGCAAAAGGCCCGAACTAGAGTAATGGGCATCAGTGCATGCGGCTGGGAGGCTGAACCGATGACGACAACTGCGCCTGACACCGCAACCGCTCAGGGAAACGGGGACATCGAGGACGCCGGTCATGTCGACGTCCTGATTGTCGGTGCCGGCGTCTCCGGCATCGGCGCGGCGCATCACCTGCGGGAACAGTTCGCCGACCGGACATTCGTCGTCCTGGACGCCCAGGACAACCGGGGCGGCACCTGGTGGACTCACCGGTACCCGGGCGTCCGGTCCGACAGCGACCTGTTCACCTACGGCTACCGGTTCAAGCCGTGGCGCGGCCCGTCGATCGCGGCAGGCGAGGCGATTCTCTCCTATCTCGACGAGGTTATTGACGAGTCCGGTCTCGGCCAGTACATCCGCTACCAGCACACGGTCACTGCAGCCAGCTGGTCCACCGCGGATCGCCGGTGGACGGTGGATGTCACCCGTGGCGACACCGGGCAGCGGCTGCGGTTCACCACCTGGTTCCTCTGGATGTGCCAGGGCTACTACAACCACGCCAGGCCCTACCAGCCTCGCTGGGATGGCATGGACCGCTTCGAGGGCCTGATCGTGCACCCCCAGCGGTGGCCCGGCGACCTGGACCTGGCGGGCAAGCGCGTGGTCGTCATCGGATCGGGTGCCACCGCCGCAACGCTGATCCCGGCGATCGCCAGGGCGGCGGAGCACGTCACGATGCTGCAGCGTTCCCCGTCGTACTTCTTCGCCCCGCCTGCGACTGACGAGCTGGCCGTGACGCTGCGTGCCCTCGACATCCCGGAGGAGTGGACTCACGAGATCCTCCGGCGCAAGTACATCGCACAGACCGACTGGCTGGCCCAGACAGCGCGAGACGCCCCCGGCGATCTGCACGCACTCCTCATCGAGTCCATGCGCCCCTTGCTGCCCGAGGGCTTCGATGTAGACAAGCACTTCACGCCCCGTTACCGTCCCTGGCAGCAGCGCATCGCCATCGTCCCCGACGGCGATCTGTTCGCGGCTCTGCGCGCCGGAACGGCATCGATGGTCACGGACACCATCGAGACGTTCACCGAGCACGGAATCAAGGTCAGTTCCGGTGCGGAAATCCCTGCCGACGTCGTCGTCACAGCCACCGGCTTCAACATGTCAGTCCTCGGTGACGTCGCATTCACCGTCGACGGCGAGCCGGTCGACTTCACTCAGCGCGTCACCTGGCGCGGCATCATGATCAGCGGCGTGCCGAACATGGCGTACATCTTCGGCTACTTCCGTCACAGCTGGACCCTGCGTGTCGACCTCGTCTGCGACCTGGTAGGACGATTGTTGACCCACCTGCGGGACAAGGGCGCCACGATGGTACTTCCCGAGCTCCGGCCGCAGGACCAGGACATGGAGCTCCGGCAGTGGTCCGATCCGGACAACTTCAACGCCGGCTATGTCATGCGCTCCCAGCACATTCTGTTCAGGCAGGGCGATCGCGAGCCGTGGATCCACCTGCTTGAGCACGACGAAGAGCGCACGACGCTGCCAGCAGCCGACCTCGACGACGGGACACTCGTCTACCGCGCGGACCGGCCGACCGTGCCGGTGCAGAGCAGGGAAGACACCGACATCGCGTGGGGTGAGCACTCCGAGCCGGACGACGACGAGCGGTTCCGCCGCGACCGCCCGCCACACTGGGATTCGGAGTAGCCGCCTTAGATATTGATGGGCCCTGCGGGCCGCTCCCGGCGGATGAGAATGGCTGCGTGCATGCTGCCCGCCGTCGTCGGTTGCGCTTGGCTTCGTGAGACCGTGCTTTAGATTGACGCTGGAGCCCTCACCTTCGGGTGTCCCCCGGTTGCGCTGCGAACGCGAGTATCAGTGTCTTAGACCTGTCAGGGGCTCCGCGGGCGGCGTGCGCGTCCGTTGGCACGCTAGATGGGAGACAGGGATGCAGGTGTTGTATGAGCGGTGCGCCGCGGTGGATGTGGGCAAGGACGTGATCGCGGTGGCGGTCCGGCTGCCCGGTGACGGGCCGGACGGCCGCCAGACGGTCAAGCGCACGTTCAGGACGTTCTACGGGGTGCTGGCCGAGGCGGCCCGGTGGCTGGACTCGCTGGGTGTCACGCATGTGGCGATGGAGGCGACCGGGATTTACAGCATGCCGGTCTACCACGCGCTGATCGAGCACGGGCACTTCGGGCAGGTGCTGGTGTGCAACGCCGCGCACGTGAAAAACGTGCCGGGCCGCAAGACCGATTATGCCGACGCCGAGTGGCTGGTGCACTTGCTGGAGTGCGGGCTGCTGAAAGGCAGCTTCATCCCGCCGGCCGACATCAAGGCCGCCCGGGACGTGCTGCGGTACCGGACTAAGGTCGTGCAGTCGCGGACCTCGGAGCTGCAAAGACTCGGCAACGTGCTCCAGGACGCCGGCATCAAGATCGACTCTGCCGCCTCCTCGATCGCCACCAAGTCCGGCCAGGCGATGATCGAGGCGCTGATCGACGGCGAGCGCCGCGGCGCGGTGCTGGCCGATCTGGCGAAGGGCAGGATGCGCGCCAGGATCCCGGACCTGACCCTGGCGCCGGAGCGGCCCGTCGGCCATCACGCGCTGATGTGCCGCCTGCACCTGGACCACATCGGACACCTCGAGGCGATGATCGCGAAGCTGGACCAGCAGGTCGAGGCGATGATGGCGCCCTTTCGCGCCCAGCGGGACCTGCTGACCACCATCCCCGGCATCGGCCCGCTGACCGCCGCCGCCGTCATCTCCGAGATCGGGGCGGACGTCAGCGAGTACTTCCCCGACGCCGCCCACCTGGCCTCCTGGGCCGGGCTGTGCCCGGGCAACCACGAATCGGCGGGCAGACGGCGCTCCGGCAAGCCCCGGCACGGCAACATCCACCTGCAGCCGGTCCTGGTCGAGGCAGCCTGGGCTGCCGTCCGCCACCAGGGCTACCTCAGGTCCCTCTACCACCGGCACGTCATGAAATGGGGCGGCTACCACAGCCCTACCGCCAAGAAGAAAGCGATCATCGTCGTCGCCCACGCCATGCTGGTCATCATCTGGCACGTCCTGGCCGGCGGGGTCAGCTACCACGAACTCGGCGACGACTACTTCACCCGCCGGCTCGACCCCGACAAGGAGACCCGCCGCCTGATCGCAAAGCTCCAGGCCCTCGGCCACCAGGTCACCCTCCAGCCAGCAGCCTGACCAGAAACCCAGTCACCGGCGGGCCACGAGCCGGCTCCGCCGGCGCTGCCGCGCGCCTGGCTAAGGACCATTCACGTATCAGA